>NZ_CBDICE010000006.1:1837500-3235000 GCF_965277165.1 Rhodopila sp. | reverse complement strand
CGAGTGATTGGTGCGTGCGAGTGATGGGTAGACGGCCGAGCGAACGAGATCCTGTTATGTGCGGAGTGAAGATTTGCGGGACTGTCCCCGAACAGTCGAGGGTGGTACTGTCGAGGGTGGCTTTGTCGAGGGTTGCGGTTGTTCCTGACACCCGACGACCTGAAGATTGTCACCTAAAGACTGACACCAAAGACTGCCTCTGGGGATGGTTTCTGTGCATGGTGCGGCTTGGCGCTTCGGCGCCGGGTCCGCGATATCGAGTATAATAAGGGCATTCGGTGGATGCCTTGGCACCAGGAGGCGATGAAGGACGTGGCACGCTGCGAAAAGCCACGGGGAGCCGCGAGCAGGCGTTGATCCGTGGATGTCCGAATGGGGCAACCCACCCGAAAGGGTATCTTCACATGAATCCATAGTGTGAAGAGGCGAACCCGGGGAACTGAAACATCTCAGTACCCGGAGGAACAGACATCAACAGAGATTCCGCTAGTAGTGGCGAGCGAACGCGGAACAGGCCAGTGGTCTTCGCAAGATAAGCAGAACGGTCTGGAAAGTCCGGCCATAGCGGGTGATAGCCCCGTATGCGTAAAGTGGCGAAGATCCTTGAGTAGGGCGGGACACGTGAAATCCTGTCTGAACATGGGGGGACCACCCTCCAAGCCTAAATACTCCCTGGTGACCGATAGCGAACAAGTACCGTGAGGGAAAGGTGAAAAGCACCCCGAAAGGGGAGTGAAAGAGACCTGAAACCGGATGCCTACAAGCAGTCGGAGCGGCCTCGCGTGCGAGCGCGGCGTGTCGTGACGGCGTACCTTTTGTATAATGGGTCAGCGAGTTTCCGTTCGCGGCGAGCTTAAGCCGGTAGGCGAAGGCGCAGCGAAAGCGAGTCTGAACAGGGCGTTCAGTCGCGGGCGGAAGACCCGAAACCGAGTGATCTAGCCATGGCCAGGCTGAAGGTGCGGTAACACGCACTGGAGGGCCGAACCCACGCCTGTTGAAAAAGTCGGGGATGAGCTGTGGCTAGGGGTGAAAGGCCAATCAAACTCGGAAATAGCTGGTTCTCCGCGAAATCTATTGAGGTAGATCGTCATGTGTTTACTCCGGGGGGTAGAGCACTGGATGGGCTAGGGGGACCCAAAGTCTTACCAAACCTAACCAAACTCCGAATACCCGGACGTATAGCGTGGCAGACAGACGGCGGGTGCTAAGGTCCGTCGTCGAGAGGGAAACAGCCCAGACCACCAGCTAAGGTCCCCAAATCGTGGCTAAGTGGGAAAGGATGTGGGAATTCCAAAACAACCAGGAGGTTGGCTTAGAAGCAGCCATCCTTTAAAGAAAGCGTAATAGCTCACTGGTCTAATCAAGAAATCCTGCGCCGAAGATGTAACGGGGCTCAAGCCACGTACCGAAGCTGTGGGTGCATCGAAAGATGCGCGGTAGCGGAGCGTTCCGTAAGCCTGCGAAGTTCTGCCCGTGAGGGGGGATGGAGGTATCGGAAGTGCGAATGCTGACATGAGTAGCGACAAACAGAGTGAGAAACTCTGTCGCCGAAAGTCCAAGGGTTCCTGCGCAAGGTTAATCCGCGCAGGGTGAGCCGGCCCCTAAGGCGAGGGCGAAAGCCGTAGTCGATGGGAACGGGGTTAATACTCCCCGGCCTGCTGGAAGTGACGAATGATCGACGTTGTGCGGACTTATCGGATTGTCCGTGCAACCACATTGTTCCGGGAAATAGCTCCAGCGTATAGACCGTACCCGAAACCGACACAGGTGGACTGGTAGAGCATACCAAGGCGCTTGAGAGAACGATGCTGAAGGAACTAGGCAAATTGCTCGCGTAACTTCGGGATAAGCGAGACCCACACTTGGGCAACCAGGGGTGGGTGGCACAAAGCAGGGGGTAGCGACTGTTTAGTAAAAACACAGGGCTCTGCGAAGTCGAGAGACGACGTATAGGGTCTGACGCCTGCCCGGTGCCGGAAGGTTAAGAGGAGATGTGCAAGCATCGAATTGAAGCCCCGGTAAACGGCGGCCGTAACTATAACGGTCCTAAGGTAGCGAAATTCCTTGTCGGGTAAGTTCCGACCTGCACGAATGGCGTAACGACTTCCCCACTGTCTCCAGCATCGGCTCAGCGAAATTGAATTCCCCGTGAAGATGCGGGGTACCCGCGGTCAGACGGAAAGACCCTATGAACCTTTACTGCAGCTTTGCAGTGGCCTCAGAAGAGAGCTGTGTAGGATAGGTGGGAGGCTTTGAAGCCGGGGCGCTAGCCTCGGTGGAGCCAGCCTTGAAATACCACCCTGAGCTCTGCTGATGTCTAACCGCGACCGGTCAGCCCGGTCCGGGACCCTGCATGGTGGGCAGTTTGACTGGGGCGGTCGCCTCCCAAAATGTAACGGAGGCGCGCGATGGTGGGCTCAGGCCGGTCGGACATCGGCTGCTGAGTGCAATGGCACAAGCCCGCCTGACTGCGAGAGTGACAGCTCGAGCAGAGACGAAAGTCGGCCATAGTGATCCGGTGGTCCCGCGTGGAAGGGCCATCGCTCAACGGATAAAAGGTACTCTAGGGATAACAGGCTGATCTCCCCCAAGAGTCCACATCGACGGGGAGGTTTGGCACCTCGATGTCGGCTCATCACATCCTGGGGCTGGAGCAGGTCCCAAGGGTTCGGCTGTTCGCCGATTAAAGTGGTACGTGAGCTGGGTTTAGAACGTCGTGAGACAGTTCGGTCCCTATCTGCCGTGGGTGAAGGAGACTTGAGAGGATTTGTCCCTAGTACGAGAGGACCGGGATGAACAGACCTCTGGTGCACCGGTTGTCACGCCAGTGGCACCGCCGGGTAGCTATGTCTGGACAAGATAACCGCTGAAAGCATCTAAGCGGGAAACTTACCTCAAAACCAGGTCTCCCAGGGGGCAACCCCGAGAGGGCCGTGATAGACCATCACGTCGATAGGCCAGATGTATACGGGCGGCAACGTCCTCAGCTAACTGGTCCTAATCGCCCAAAGACTCGATAGCAGCGGTCAGTGGTCAGCCGCCCGTGGTCAGCAATGGCCGCCGACGATCCGACGCGACACACCATGCATGGAAATCATCCCCAGGGAATGATCCCAGTGGAAATGATCCCAGTGGAACTTATCCGCAGGGAAAATATCCGCAGGGAAAATATCCCCGGACAGACCTCGCCTGAGACCGCCCGGCGGGCGAAACCGGCGGGCGGCGGCGAGCACACCGCACGACACACACCCAGAACCGATCCGTCCCGCCAGCCTGATACCCTGACCACTGAACAGGGCTGGACTGGACGACCTGGTGGCCATGGCGGGGAGCCTACACCCGATCCCATCCCGAACTCGGCCGTGAAAGTCCCCAGCGCCCATGGTACTGTGTCTCAAGGCACGGGAGAGTAGGTCGCCGCCAGGTCTTCCAATCTAGCCCAATACCCAACACTTGAGACACCAGGCGTAGGTAGCAAGGCCATCGGACCCAGGCCACCAGGACCTAGCTAGCTAAGACCCAGCCAACCTCAGAGACGGCGGCACGCCCGTATCGCCCGTCCGAGACAACACACCTCTTCTACCGCGGGGTGGAGCAGCCCGGTAGCTCGTCAGGCTCATAACCTGAAGGTCACAGGTTCAAATCCTGTCCCCGCAACCAGATTGTCCAACAATACCAACGCCGTCAGCCTCACCGCTGACGGCTTTTTGATTCAAAATACCGTAGGGCCTGTCGTCAATTGAGCCAAATCGCGCTGGCGGCGAGATAGACGGCGGCGAGGAAGTTGCGGGCGGTCTTGTCGTAGCGCGTGGCGATAGCGCGGAACTGTTTGAGTTTGGCGAAGAAATTCTCGATCAGATGGCGCGCCTTGTAGAGGTCGCGGTCGAACGGGCGAGTCGCGCGTCGGTTGGCCCGTGGCGGGATCACCGTGCTCTTGCCGGCTTCGGCCAGCGGCTCGATGACCCGGGTATCGGCATCGAATGCCTTATCGGCGATCAGAGTATGGGCGGCCATATCCGGCAACAGATGGTCAGCTCCGACCAAATCGTGGACCTCGCCGCCGGTCAAATGGAAGCCAACTGGATTGCCAAGCGCATCGACCAGGGTGTGGATCTTGGTGCTCAGTCCACCCCGCGAGCGGCCGATCGCTTGGTCCGCGCCGGCTTTTTTTTAGCCCCGGCGCTATGCTGATGAGCCCGCACGATGGTGCTGTCGATCATCGCGTATTGGTTGTCGGCATCGCCGGCGAGAGGCTCGAAAACCCGCAGCAAAACGCCGGACTTTGCCCAACGACTGAAGCGTCGGTGGACGTTTTTCCAGTCACCATAGCGTTCCGGAAGGTCGCGCCAGGGAATCCCGGCGCGGTATCGGTAGAGCATCGCCTCGATGAACAAACGGTTGTCCGCGGCGTTCGCTCCCACCGTCCCCGGCTGTCCCGGCAACAGGGTCTTGATCCGGTCCCACTGGTCATCACGCAAGCCATAGCGGCGCATCGGTCAGCCTTTCGATCAAGCTGACCGCCTACGAATCGAAGAATGCGCCGCGCCGGAATCTCCTAGTTTGCCTGGACAACCGATTTACGCTTAGCTGTTGCACGCTGGACTCAACACGCCAGTCCTTAATTGACGGCAGACCCTAGTGCGTATGCGTCCGGTCAGCCGCGCCTGTTGGCGAATGACGAGTTCTGGCAGGGCAACACCTTAAGATTAGCTTTAAGGTGTGTTCAAGGTCATGGCGGACGGAGCTGTTGAGATCATCACGGGGCGTGAGCGTCGGCGTCGGTGGAGCGTCGAGGACAAGCTGAAGATTGTTGGCGAGACCCTGGAGCCCGGCGCGTCGGTCAACCAGATTGCGGCTCGGCACGATGTCTATCCGGGCCTGCTGTTCACTTGGCGTGGAGTGCGCCCCTGCGGGTGGACAGAATCAAGCCAGCATTTTGACCGTCTGGCGGGTGTGTTGATCCTCAAACTGGGCCGGGCTGAGATAGCCAAGCGCTGAATGCAGTCGTTTGGTGTTGTAGACCTCGTCGATGAAGCGTGGAAGACCGGCGGTAACATCCTCGAAGGTTTCATAGGCTGCCAAGTAAACCGCCTCGACCTTCAAGGTTTTCATGAAGCTCTCGGCTTTGGCATTATCATAGGGATTGCCGCGTCGGCTCATCGAACCTTTTAGGCCGTACTCGGCAATCAAAGTGCGATAGGCGTCCGACGCGTATTGCGCCCCCCGATCGGAATGGTGAACACAATCCTTGGGCGGCTGACGCAGGCGGATGGCGGCCTTGAAGGCGGCGATCGCAATCCGGGCATCCATCGATCGGCTGATGGCGTAGCCGATCACTTTGCGCGACCAGGCGTCCAGGATGGCGGCGAGATAGACGAAGCCACCCGGGATCGCCACATAGGTCAGGTCCGCGATCCAGAGCTGATTGGAGCGCTCGACCACCAGGCCCTTGGTCAGGTTCTTGAAGATCGGGCTGGCATGGTTGCTGTCGGTGGTGACGACATGCCGTCGGCGGCGCTTCGGTTGCAGATCATGCTCGCGCATCAGGCGGCGGATCTTCTTGCTATTCACCACCATACCCTGGTGGCGGAGGGCCGCACTCACCCGTCGGTACCCGTAGCACTCAAATTCGTCACAGATCTTGCTGATCCGTTGGACGAGATCGTCCTGAGACGCCGCGATGGGCGGTGCGTCGTAGAACGTCGAGCGCGCCAGCCCCATCAGTTCGCACCCCCGGCGGGCGGTGATGCCACGGGGCCGGTGACGACGGAGGTATTCGCGCTTTTCGGCCGGGGTGCCTGCTTGAGAGCCCCCTTTAGCATCTCGATCTCCAGCGCCTGGCGACCGACCATCCGCTCCAGAGCTGCGATCTTGGCTTCGTATTCCTGAAGCAGGTCAGCCGCCTGGACATCATCATCCAACGCCCCGGC
This sequence comes from Rhodopila sp., assembly GCF_965277165.1. Classification (GTDB taxonomy): domain Bacteria; phylum Pseudomonadota; class Alphaproteobacteria; order Acetobacterales; family Acetobacteraceae; genus Rhodopila. The sequence goes on along the minus strand of NZ_CBDICE010000006.1, from coordinate 3,229,070 downwards.
TTCAAACTTGCCAACCCAGATCCGGATCAGCTGGCGCGAGATGTCGTGGCGCTTGGACAGCGCATGCAGCGCCTCCCCGGCGATGAATTCCTCGGCTACCTGCCGCTTGAACGCCGCACTATGGGAACGATGCTTGGTCATGGCTTCTAGTCTCCAGAAGCCCGATCAGGGGGGTCAAATCTACGAACTCAAACTGTCCACCCGCAGGGGCGCACTCCAGCCCCCCCGCCACTGGTGGGTCAGTTTTCAACCGGCGTTGACACCCGCTCCATGGCTCGCGGAAGATGAAGCTATGAAACACATGGATTAGTCCACCTTGTAGCCAAGTTGCTCAATTACTGGCTGCAATATTGGAATGACTGCCTCGATCTGGGCGATATAATTCCGATATCGGAATATAGAGCGATCGTATAGCTTCTGCGAAACCTGCGCGTAACTGGCTGTGCGCGCGTAACGAAGATTTTCATGGAAGCGCAAGCATCTTGCATCGAACGGCTCTCCAATGAAGTCCAGCAGCCGCCGCACTGTGGCCTCCTGATCATAAACCATATCTTCGTAACGGATCGTCAGATATCGAAGCGCCATCTCATGCCGGTAGTGCTCGACCAGGTGCATGACCAGGACGTAATGCCGCGCCACTGTCTCCAGTTCATACGAGCAACAGAACCCGTGCGTGAGCTGGGTGGCAAATACCGACAACACGACGTCGAGTGGGTGCCGCATCACGTGGACCAGCGGCGCCGTGGGAAAAACCAGCGCTATGAGGCCAAGGTGCATTTCGTTCAGCGGCATCTTGTCGGTTAGCCAAGCCGCTCCCGGTTTCATGATGCCGCGGCGACCTACTTGATCGAGATAGTAATCGCGGAGCTTATCCAGCCCGTCACGGTGATCGGCCATCCACAATTCGGCCAAAGCCTCAGGATACGGCAATGGGCTATCGAACATGCCCGGCATCCTGACGGTGATTTCATTGATCAATGGCAACTCATCGCCCGCGGAAATACGGGGATGCGCCGACAACATCTGTTCCACCAAAGTTGTGCCGGAGCGCGGAAAACCTAGAACAAAGATTGGTTTCGTTTGCTCGGAAGAATCGGTGACACGCGGCAGGGTCGCCAGCCGTTTGGCGGTGAAGAAACCGCCAAGCCGATGCGACAATTGCCGCGCCTGTTCGGACTGATAACGGGTGCCGGTCAGCTCGCAGGTCAGGCGCTTGCCCTCCTCGAACGCGGCGAAAGCCTCTTCGTAACGGCCCATCCGGTCGAGCAATGCGCCTTTCTCCAGCAACTCGTCAGAGCTCAGACTACCGTTACGACTGGCATGGGCGATTGTTTGCAAGGTCTCGAGTGCCTGCTCATAGCGCCCAGTGCGGCGCAAGAGCACCGCTCGTGCGAGTAGCAGGCCGGGATCGTCCGGGAACTTGGCTTGCGCGCGATCCAGTATGGCGGTGGCGTTTCCGAACTGCCGATCGGCTTCTTCCATTCTGGCCCAGCCCAGCATCGTCTGGGGAACGTCGGGCGCCTGTCCCGCCGACTCCTCGTAGAGACGGCGCGCCTCTGTCATCTTACCTTGAGTTTTCAGATTCCACGCCAAATTCGCCAGCAAGATTGGGTCACGCCGGCCGGACAGATCGATTACGCGACGATAGTGATACTCCCCGAGGTGCGGTTTGTGGGCTTCTGTCAGGACCATGCCCATCAAGTTGTGTGCCTGCGGGTTCTGCGGCGCGAGGCGAACCGCATTGCGGGCGTGGACCTCTGCTTCTGCGATGTTACCCTTGTTCAGCAGCATCAGCGCCAGCTCATTGACCGCCCAGAAATCATTGGCATCGAGCGCAACGAGGCGTCGGATCAGGGACTCGACTGCGTGGTGCCGAGTTTCGGCCTTGCGGATATTGTACAACACGCGCAGCGCGTCCCGCTCGATTGGGACGAGTTCCAGAACATCGAGACATAGACGCTCCGCGACCTTCGCGTCACCGTCGCGATTCGCCTCAGTCGCGCGCTGGACCAGCGGAGCCAAATGGCGAAGCGAATTCGGCGCGGGTGGGGCCACATACGGTAACGCACAGCAACTGCCGTGCCGGAGACCGCTGTCGCACGGGCAGAGCGCAAGCGGATCCAAGAGGTCAGCTCAACAATGGCGACATTGTTCGGCAGGCTCCAAGTTCAACGCGATCATGGCGATCGTCGATACGACGTTCAAGAGTAATTCGCTGGGTTCAGGTGTAGGTAACGAGTGCACCGCTGGCTCCGTCAGAGGCGATATGGAATGCGCCGCTGCCCAGACTGGACGTATCGAACCGCAACGACGCTGCCTGACTGCCGGCGTTGGCGATCTGCAGCAGGCCGTTCGTGTTGTTAAAATTGAGGACCGCTCCCGCTGCCCCGAAGTTCTTCAGATCAACTTCGCTTCCGCCAAATTGTTCAAGCAGTGGCCCGGCATAGTTCGAGGTCCCCACGTTGACGCCGAAGGATCCCGTGTTGTCGATCAGCAGATCGCTGCTGGTCGAGAAACTGATCTTGGTGTTAATTCCGAGCGCGGCGGCGATCTCCAGGCTCGCTGAGTTGGTCAGCCGGAACAGACCGGAGCTGGCTGGATCGATCGAAGTGCTGACATCCAAGAAGCCTGCAACCGCCAGGGTGCCAGTATCCAGCACGGTGGCGATGGTATTGGTCCCGGTCATCGTCCAGTTCGCCCCCAAATCAACAACCGCAGTGCCAAAATTGGTGAAGTTGCTGCTGTTGATACCGCTGATGCTGCCGGTGCCACCAGCGGCAAGCTCCAGTGTATTGCTGCCGGTGCCCCCGACAACGGAGCCGTTGAACACCGCCCCTGGATCGACGATCAGCCGATTGGCGCCGCTGTTGCCAAACTCGACAGAAGCGATCCCGCCGGAGATGGTGCCGGCGTTTGTGACGGTTCCTCCGCTACCATAGACAGCGACGCCGAAGCCCGCGCTGGAAATGGATGCGCCGGCGGTATTGGTGACGCTTCCTCCGCCGGTCAGGTCGATGGCAATGTTGTTGTTTCCGGCAATCGACCCCGAATTGCTGACTGTGCCGAGGCCCCCGGTGACGAAGAGGCCGAACGTGGCTCCCGAGAGCGACGCGTTCGCCGCGTTGGTGATGCTGCCACCGTTCTCGATATCGGCGCCGGTGCCACCGGACCCCGCTGCGCTGATCAAACCAGAGTTGCTCAGGGTCGCGGCGCCGCCCTGGATCAGGACGGCTGTAGTCGGGCCCAATACCGATCCCCCCGCATTGTTCGTGACGCTTCCGCCTGCCTCCAGGACCACACCGCGTGGACCGGAGATGCTGCCTGAGTTGCTAACCGCGCCGGCACCGCCAGTGACGAAGATGCCCTCCTGGGTGCCGGAAATCGAGGCGCCGGCGGTGTTTGTGATACTTGCGCCACCCTCGAGATCGGCGCCGGCACCGCCTGCGCCGTTAACGCTGCCGGCGTTATTCAGGGTGACCGATCGGCTGCTGGAAAAGATACCGGACACGGCGCCAGAAACAGTCGCGGAGGCGGCGTTTGTGATGCTACCGCCCGCGGCAAGATCGATACCGATACTGCTGGTTCCTTTGACGTTGCCGGTGTTGGTGACCGATCCGGACGCGCCTGAGACGAAGATGCCGCTGCCGCCTGAGACCAGGCCGGCGGCGTTATTGGTCACCGACCCGCCGTCGCCGAGATCGATTCCGGCGCCGGTTCCGGTGACGGTGCCGGTATTGGTGATCGTTCCGGCACCTTTGTATCCGACATAGACGCCGGCGCTGCCGCCGGAAATCGTTCCGCCCGCGGCATTGGTGACACTGCCCCCGGCCGAGAGGGCTACACCATCATAGGTGCCGCCGCTGATGATGCCGGCATTGCTCACACTGCCGACCGCGCCAGCAATGAAGACGCCGAACAGGCTGCCCGATATTGATGATGCCGTGGTGTTGTTCTGTACGCTGCCGCCGGCCTCAAGATCGGCACCGGCGGCGCCGCTGGCCTTGATGCTGCCCGAATTGGTGACGGTGCCGGCCACATTGCTAAAGGCGACGGCGGCAGAGTTGCCTGTTATGGATGCGCCGGCGGCATTGGTAACGCTGCCGCCCGCAATCATGAACACGCCGAGGTGCGGGCCGCTGACTGTGCCGGCGTTGGTCACCGTGCCTGCACCGCCGCTGATGAAGACGCCGGCCCCCTGGGCACCACCGCCGACAATGGACGCGCCAGCCTTGTTGTTGACGCTGCCGCCGGAGAATTCGGCGACGCCGTCGTCGACCGATGCGGTGACGCGACCAGAGTTCACGATGGTGCCTGAACCGCCCTGGATGATGATCCCGTCTTCGCCGCCGGAGATGACGCTGACATTGGTCACACTGCCGCCATGTCCCAGTCCTACGCCATAAGCGCCTGCGCTTACGCTGCCGTAGTTCGCGACGGCTCCGGTCGTGCCGGTAACGTAAATGCCATCCCCGATAGACAGTCCGCCGCCTACGGTACCGTTCGCAACAATCGACCCGCCGGCTGCGTTCGTCACGTTTCCGCCGGCATCGAGCCCGACACCATCTCGGCCAGAAATCAGTCCCGAGTTGGTGACGGTACCGCGTCCGGCGAGCCTGATTCCATAAGCGGCGGAAGACGTGACGGTGCCAGCATTGGTAATTGTCCAGGTCGTTCCGGACGGCCCATCGACACCGTCAGCCCCGGTGCCGGTCGATGTCACCTTGCCGGTTTTGGTAATGGTGAGCGGGTTGTCCGTGCTGCGAAGAGTTACCGGACCGCTGATGCTGGTGCTGATCGTCCTGCCGCTGACGAGGGGGGCCAGTTGCTGTTGCGGGTTGGCGAGGGGCGTGATCGGTGGCGGATTAGCCACTGCGGGCGCGGGCCGGTGAGCCGGCAACGGCGAAAGCTGATGGTTTTGTTCGTTAGGAACGATAGGTCGCGGCGGCAGTGCTGGCGGCGTGGCAGGACGCACGCCGGCGAAAGGACGTAGAGTGCTGCTTATTGGCGCGCTGGCCATGCTGTAGTCCCCCGGTGATCGACACAAACTCGGCCATTAGCCCGAACAAGCCAACAATGTATCATTGCCCCCGGACAAGGGGAGACTAATAAAGATGTAGATCGAAAGTTCACGCTTTAAATACGGTTACCAGTTTTCTGAAAGCTCAGTTTTCCCGAGCAATATTGAGAGTCGGGAGCCAAGCCATAAACCGAACCACGGCCCGAATCTGTAATTCCTATGACAACGATCTAATCAGCATCAGCATGGCTGCTTCGGTTTCAACTTTCTGATCGATTTGCTTCGGTGATCGCCGAAACGAAAATCAACGATTGAGAGCTTTACTTGATGCCGTCGCCTCGGTTGTAGCGCGCAAACAAGGTCTGAAGGCTGGGCGCTGTCTCCAGTGCGACGTCGCCTTTTTGCACGCCCCAACTATAGGCCATGTCCATTTCGGGAGCTGGAACAAGCTGGCTCCAGCGGGACAGGATGTCGGCAGTCTGTTGTACGGTTGGCATACGTAGTGTCCGCCGGTTTCGGTTTTCCAGTCTCCGCCGCCAAAGGTTTGATAGATCGGCACGATCCGATCACGTGAAATTCCGGCATCCACTGCCGCCGCGACGTAACGATCGATGATCCCGTAATCGCAGCGGGGGAGGCTCGAACGACATGGGTAGGCTGCGAGCCCGAACAGATCAACATGTGAGTTGGCGGGCTCATATGTATTGATGAACGAAGGCTGCACCGTCGTGGCCATGTTCATCAGCACAATGATGGTCTTGGCCCCAGGGATATTATCGTGAATCCAATCGGCTTCCGCTCGGAGGTTACCCGAGGCGCAGGCATGGGAAGGATTCCTTATTTCCGCAAACAGCCGCGGGTCGGGATCGTCCATCAGAAAAAACCCAAACAGATCCCGGCGCCTGGCATAGGGACGAACGATGCGCAGAAAATCTTTGTCCACGCCTCCGCAGCGGCCGACCCACACCAATGCAAGCTCACTCGGCTTTAGTCTCTTTATCTCGTGAAGCCCAGAGACATCTGCCAGGTTGAAGCCCGCGCTGGCCGGCGAAAATGCTCCGTCCAGGGCGAAGTTATGGTTGGGTGCGTAATGCAGCTTCGTTTCGGCGGAGGCAACTGCCGGCCCCAGGAATGTCAAAAAAAGGGCAATGGCGGTAAGTCGACCGAGCCGTTGCAGCGTGGGACAAAAGCGTTGCATCCGCTGATCAGCCTTTCGCGGAGAATCTTGTACCGACGGTCTCAAGCTAATGACTTCTGTTTTTCTTCCGGCTTACCACGCACCAGAACGGCTGCGCGTCTGAGAACGTTATTTCCTCGAGTCCGGCTTCATGCAACGTTGCTTCAATTTCGGCCCGGCTGAACCGATGTTCGATCGGTGTTCCGAACCGGTCAAGTGCATTCGTTCGCATGGTGTATAGTGTCTTATCTCTATACCAATTCAGAGGCAGGCTGGTCGGATTTATACCGAAACATTGTACCAAAGCGGCAAAGCGGGCCACGGGCCAATAGACGCAAAGCGCTATAACATCGGTAACGTACCTTTTGCCCTTGATCGGCAGGCTAGCGATAATTCGGCGCACGAGGTCCGCAGCTCGCCAAATGGCACGAAACCATGTCGGGCGATCATCCAGCGCGTAATAAAGATACAGCAACAATGGGGCGCCGGGCTTCAGGAGCCGAACGCAGCACCATATACCGGCCTTGGTGTCCGGTATATGGTGCAAGACGCCCAAAGAGTAGCAGAAGTCGAGTGAATCCAGCGCGACAGGCATAACGTCTACGCTGGCATGGTGAAACGTACAATTATGAGCCCGCGACAGGTTGCGACGGGCCACATTCAAGGCTTCTTCGCTGGCATCAAGGCAATGCAAATGCCCAACACGGGGGGCGACCAGTGCGGCCCAGCGGCCGCTGCCGCAACCAACATCCGCACCGATCGCGTTTTCCGGCAAGCTGTTCCAGGGAAAAATACCAAAGTATTCGTTGAAGCGGGATTCTGTTTTTGTCTCGTGCGCCATACGACTTTGATCGAAATGCGCCCATTCCGCGCCAAAGGATCGGACGGTCCGCTCGTCTAGATTTTGCGTGCTCATGTTTTAGCTCCACCCGAATTGTGACTTACCGGCGCTTCGTGCGCTGTTCGTATTGAGTTTGCAGTGTTCGATGGTGTTCGATGCCCGGACCAGCGCGTCTTCCACCTCCCCGGCGCTAAGCGTGACGCTCAGCGCGAGCGCGCCCCGGCGGCCGCGCGACCAAAGTGCTGCGATTCACGGAACAAGCGTCTTGCTCTGCTTCATCGACCTTGACCATGCAAAGCGCGATGGCGAACCACACCAGCGGCTGGCGGATGATCAGTCCCGTCATGCCGAATAGAACCAGCCCGCAGAGCATGGCGGTCAGCCCGGCGTAGCGGAACCGATAGACCCCGGTCAGCGCCCTGCCAAACAGCCAGAAGAAGCTAATCACCAAGATCAACCCGCCCTGGGTCAGTAGATCCAGCGGCGTGTTGTGAGCTTCGTAATTCGCGGCCGCACCCTGCTGCGGAGACTGCATCTCGCCACGCTGGTTGATACCGCTGGTGTGATCGGCAGCAATCTCCGCCGGCATCTGCAGATGCGGGCCCGGTCCCAGGCCAAGCATGCCGGATCTGACGCTCCGCTCGAGTGCCTGGCGCCAAAGCGCAAGGCGCAACTTGGCCTCGGAGTCGGCATATTTGCCGCCGTCCTTCTCCAGGCCGGAAACGAGGAAACCGACGGAATCCGGCTTGGACAGGACGATTGGGGCCATGGCGGCAGCGGCAAACGGTATGGCCACGATGATGATCCAAGCGGTGGCCGAACGAAGCATAAGCCGCGGGCCCCGCATCACCAGCCAGGCCCGCATCTTCATAGCGGCGAACACCAGACCCGCGGCAAGCATGGCAAACGTGCAGCCATCGCTTTGCGACAGGCGGCCGACCCATACCGCAAGGACCAGGCACAGCATGGCGCTCCACCATTGCCCGGCTCGGCGCGCCGTTTCGATGCCATGCAGCGCAACGACGGCGAGACTGAGGCAGAGCACCGCGAGCTGGTTGGGATTGTCCGACCAGCCGCGGAAGCGTTCCCAGAACCATGGCTCGATCGACGGGATGCTCAGGATGCCGGCAGCCTGCGCCAGCAACAAAGCCAAGCTCGGCACGCCAAGCGCGATCATCGCCCGGGCCACGCTCTGTAGCCGGCGGGCGGCCTCGGGTCCGGAAACCATGACACAACTAACCGCCGCCAGCAGCGGATAGGCGAGGCAATCGTGCATGAACCAATTGGGATCGTAGATCTCCCCGGTGGCGAGTCCGACAAGCGTGCCGATGGCCAGGCTTATCGTCAGCAGCAGCCAGAATGTCCCCATGCGGCAGAAGGCCGGTGTCAGCGGCGGGCTTGGCTGCCTGAAAAGCTCCGGGGCGCGCAGTCCCAGCCAGACGACCAGGCAAAGCTCTCCGGGGCCGAACGGGAGGCCCCCAACACGGAACTGGGACGCCGTGGTAAGAATCAGGGCAATGGCGAGCAGAACGTTGCCGTTCATCGCATCAGGCTCGGCTTCGCCGGTGCGTCGACGTGCCCCGGCTTGCGCCGGTCCATCCATCGTACCGCTCGAAAAAGCAAATTCCGCGCGGCCGCGGAGAGCGCACGCATGGTCCATGGTTTCGCAAGCATTCCGAATGAGCCAGGCTTGACGCCCAGGCGGCGCCAGACCAGCAGCGCCATCGCGATGTTCATTCCCACCAGGCAAGCGGAGGTCGCCACGGCGGCACCGGGCAGGCCGAACGGCGGCACCAGCAGCACGCTGGCGGCAACATCAGCCAAGGCGAAACCGATCAGCACGATGGCCGCCAGCCGTTCCTGCCCTGACATGGTCAGCAGAAAAATCTGCGATCCCGCCCCGCTGGCGATGATCTGGCCGAGCAGCAGAATGCCGAGAACCGGCAGAGCGCCCACAACAGCCGGACCGAACACGAGAGGTAGCAGGGGTGCTGCCACCAACCACAGCGCGGCGGCCATGCTGGCGGCCGCTAGCAGGGCCCAAAGGCTGGCGTGATTGAGCAAGGCCTGCACACCTTCGGTGTCGCCGCGGGCAAAGCGATCGGCGACCATGGGCGCGAACTGCGTATTCACCGCGACGCGTGGCAGGATGACGATGGCGGATAGATTGAACGCAAGGGCATAGACACCAGCCTCGGCGGGACTTCCGGCCCAGGTCAGCGCCAGGGAGCCGGCGCGATTGACCGTGACTTCGGCCAGGGCGATAGCGACGAGCGGAAAAATCGAACGCCGCCATAAACCGATTTCGCCGGAGCTGGGTTCATAGGAATCCATGGGCAACCTCGCCGGCGCGTCCTGTGGTCCCCGCTGGTTCCGAACCGCCCGGGTGACCGTGACAAGTCCGGCGATGCCGCCCAGCAGGGTGATGGCCATTGCCGTGGGTGCACCGAAAGCGCCGGTCGGCAACAGCGCGGCGAGCAGGACCGCGGCCAGCACGAACCCATCCCGTATCACCCGGTCGGGGATCAGGGCGGAGGCAACGCCGCCGAACGCACGGACCCTGGCACAGCGTATCCACAGCAGCGCATACACCGGAATCAAACCGAACCCGGCTGCAAATGTCAGAATGGTTCCGTCGCGCGCGACATGTCCGAATGCCACGATCGCGGCAATCCCGACTGCCGCGATCAGGCCGCCAGCCCAAGCGGCGCTGCGTTCTGCATAAACCACAACGCCCCGCATCAGGCGCCATTGCTGCTGGCTTTGATAGGCGGGCAGGAAGCGAAGCAGCGACACATCGAAGCCAAGCGCGGCCAGGTAGGCCAGCAGCGTAACGATCCCCAGCACGTAGGCGTAGGTCCCGTACGCCGCCATGCCTATGACCCGAGCGAGCACAAGTTGTGACAGGTAGGTCAGCCCGGCGCCACAGACATAGACGGCGAAGGCCGTGGCCTTTCCCTTGAGCAGCGGTCCGGAACCGGCTGGTTGCGCCGACGACGGTTGGATCATGGCGCGCCCCCCCTGCGGCGGGCGGGTGCGTGACGGTTTTCCCGCACGCCGTGGCGATCGGGTTGGGCGGGCAGAATCTGCTCGATCCGCGCCACAACCTTTTCATCCACGTCGTCGTACGGCGAGGATAGCCAGACAGGGCTTCGCCCCTGGCGCCGCAGTCGCGTCGCAAGGTCGGCCAGCACCGCGGCAAAGCGCAAATTCTCTTCCACCGACAACTCCAGCCAACGTTCCAGCCAACCTTGGGCCGGCAGCCTTTCGGCGAGACGCTGGCGCAGCACAGCGGCGGGCGACTGCAGCCCGATTAGAAGGTCTGGCCTTGGCAGGGTGGTCAACTCGCGGTCAATGCGAGCCTCGTTCCGGCAGCCGGACAGCAGTACCAGGGAGGCGATGGCCTGCACGAAGCCCTGGTCAATCAGCACCAGGTACGGCGCCCGCGCGGCCGCTTCCCATGCGCAGTGCAGGTGCAGAAGGTAGCGATACAGCCGGATGCTCCAAAGCGGGCTGCGAGGCGGCATCGCGGCCAGCATGTGCCAGGCAGCGGCAACGTGTTCGCGATGTTGGGCCGCGTGGCGCAAATCGGCGCCCAGCAAGTAGATCGGGCGAAGCAGGCGCCGCGCGGCCGGAAGCGTTGGGTCGCACGTCGGGCCCTCCCGCTGCTCTCCAGGCCGGAGGCTCATCAGCAGGTCGACACGGTGGCCGCGCGCGCGCAGCGCAGCGGCCAGCCTGAAGGCGCAGGTGGTCTTGCCGACGGCCGGTGGACCGAACAGTTCGACGATCATTGACGCTGGCCGCCCATGATCACAGACGCCGCCAGATTTCCCGCTTCGCACGTCGGATCACCTCGTCCAACGGCAAAGTCGCATCGATGGCGATCAGAGGCACTCCCGGGAACGCCAATTGCTTGACCGCTTCGGTCCGGGCGGTCAGCACCGTCCGGTCCATGTCGGGCTCGCGGCGGGCCAGCACGTCGGGCGTCGCGTCCAGGCGAATCACCAGATCGGGGGGCAGGCGTCGCGCCAGGGCATAGGATCGCGCCTCGAATCGGCGCAACCAGGCCGGCACCGCGCGCAGGCGCGGCAGAAGGGGGCCATCGTTGAAGGATGGCAACTGGTCCTGCGGGTAGCGGTCCGCGACCACCACGGCGCCACGGGCCGCGCCCCGGTGCGCGGCTGTCAATTTGCGCCGTTTTTCGATTGCCAGGACGGTTGCCCATAGCGCCAGAAGGCCGGCGTAGGCTGAGCCCGGCGCGCGGTCGGAGACCTGGCCATGTGATGCGCCCGCCGGCTTTCGCCGCATCAGCGCCTGCGCCAGGGGAACCATCATTTTCAGCGGCGCCAGGATCAGCGACGGCCGGCCGCCGCCGGTACCGAAATAGATCGGCATGACGTCCATCTCGGCGCCCAGCCAGGTCCGGATCGTGCGCGTGAGGGTGGTCTTGCCGCTGCCATCGACACCCAGCATGGCGATCACCAGGCCGCCAGCGAAGGGGCGTCGGCGCATCGGCCTTGGCGCCTGTAGAAAGCGTCTATTGATCGTGTCCCACGCCAAGCCCGCGGCGCGTATGCCGGCACGGAACAGTGCTTCGCCAGCATTATAGCGGCGCCAGGGGGCCAAGGCGCGGCGGATTTGCCAGCGCAATTTGACTGGGATGCGACGCGCCGGCGCGAGACATTCAGCGGTGATCGCGACGGCCAGATTCTCGCCGAGAAACTCGGTGGCCCGCGCGTGCAGTTCGTTGCGATCCAGATCACGACGCAGTGCGTCCTGCGCGGCGGCCAGTCGAGCCGTCTTATCGCGCCAGTTGTGCAGCGCGACGGGATCGGTGATGGAAACATCCAAACAGCGACGCAGCAAGAGCAGCAAGGCCTCGGTCGGCGGATCGAGCAGCCTGATGGGCAGGGTCGGGTGCACCATGGCGCGCGACAGAATGGACCTGGTCCAGGGCAGCCGGTAGTTCTTCGACAGCGCATGGCCCATCACGGGAAAGAAATGTACATGTACATGCAGTAGCCGGCCGCTGGCTTCGTCGAACCCGAGAAAGCTGGTGAAGCAGGGGTCGTCGCGAAGCTGGGCCGAGGGAAACAGCTTGAACCCGCATTCGCCCAGCGTCCGCTGCAGCAGCGCTTGATCCTGCTGCGCCACCAGAAGATCAAGGTCGGACCTGCCGGAAAGCGCCGCGTTCAGACGATGGCGGCTTTTCCAATAGCACCATGCCACGCCGCAATCATTCAGGGCATGCGCAAGTTCGGCAAGCGGATCGGCGATGGGATGGAGTTCGGTGATTTGATTCATCGTTGCCCTCGTTTCGCCTATGGACTGCCGCCAATTTGCGGAAAGGCCGAGCGCGCGGAGCGGTCCGGGGTGAATTCGGCATCAGCATAGTCATATTTATAGCGGTATGACGCATGGCTTTTCGGATCGATCTGGTTGATCACAACGCTTGCCAGCGCCGCGGAATCCCGTTTGAGGAAGCCGCCGTTGCGCAGCATGTCGATCGCGCCGCAGGCCTCTTCATGTCGGGTGCTGCCCGATTTCACGACGAACAGGATGCGGTCAGCCATTGCGGCGAGCAGCCGCGCTTCTGTGATGGCGAGCAGGGGCGCGCTGTCGATCACTATGCAGTCGTATCGATCACGCAGCCTGCCCAGGGAATTGGCGATGTCGGCGCGTGCGAAGAGTGCCACCGGATCAAGCGACCGATCCCGCCTGACCGGTAGATAGTCCAGATTAAGTCCGGGCAGATGCTGCACGCTTGCCTCGGACAGCGGGCCTTGCCGCAGAGGCATCGGGGAGACGTCCTGATCCCTGCCGCCGAGAGCACGAAGGATCCCCGGTTTGCGCAAATCAAGATCCACAAGCAGCACCCGATAACCCAGCTTGGCGGTGTATGTCGCAAGGCTGACGGCCAGGGTGGTCTTGCCCTCGCCGGGCAGGCTGGAGGTGACCAGAATCACCTTGTTGGCCTGCTCCGCCGGGCGCAGATGGGTCGCCGCGACCAGCGAGCGGATCGCCTCTGCATAGTGGCTGAAGGGGTGACTCAGAAGATATTCATGCAGCCGCATCTGATTGGGGGGGCGCACGCGCGGAACCAGGCCGGCGCAGCGAAGGCCGAGCGCGGCGGTAATTTCGGACTCGCCTCGGAGCGTGTGGTCCAGGCCTTCGCGCAACACAGCGATGAAGCAACCGAGGATCGTGAAGGCGATCAGCGCGGGCGGAACGAACAGAATGGGACCAGGCGATGTCGGCCGATCCGGCGGGGCGGCGAGGGACAAGATGTCGATGTTGGGAGATAGGCCCTCCCGCTGTTGGTGCAGTTCTTCCTCCCGCTGGGCGAGAGAGAGGTAAAGCGCGTGGTTCAGGGCGTCCTGCCGCTCGAGCGTGCGGACGCTGCTATCCGAACTCGATGCCTGCAGCAGGTCGAGCCTCGATCGTAGTGATGCCACCCGTGCCGCGGATACACTCGCGTCGCTGATGAGACCTTGGATGCCGCTGCTGACCTCGACGCCCATCAGGCGGCGGACTTCCTGGAGCTGGCGGTCCACGAGATCGATGGATGGATCATCCTTATGATACGTCGTCGCAAGCTTGATCCTGGCCTGCATCAGGTCCCAGGCGCGCCGGCGCAGTTCGGTGATCGAAGGCGAGTTAAAGGCACCCGCCAACGACTCGGCGGTTGCGCCGTTGTGGCGCAGATCCTCGATGTTTTTGACCCGTTCCGAGCGGGCCGCGGCATCGGCCTCCGCGGTCGCCAGTTCCCGGCTGAGATCGGCCAGCCGTTGGTCCATGGCGCCGGCATGCGAGGTATCGATCAACTGACGGCTGGACTGATACGCGCGCAGACTGGCTTCTGTTGCGGCACTGTCCTTCTGTAATGTTTTCAGGCGGCCGTCGACCCAGGCCAAGGCACGATCGGTCGCGGCGCGCTTTGCCTCCTGCTGGTGCTCGACATAAAGCTTGACGATGCGGTTGACGATTGCCGCCGAGTCCACTGCCTGGCCGGACACGAAGCTGACGCCGATCACGTGGGACCCGGCTTCCTGAAAGACTTTCAGGTTGCGCTGCAGCTCACGTATCGTCAGCCAACTGTTGTTTTGCGCGGAAAGCAAGCGTTCCACCCAGGTTTGCAGTTGCGGCAGAAGGTCCTGTTCATCGTGGGGCTTCGCCCGTGCGGCGACGATATGACCGAATTGCGGGTCGTTCCTTAGGCTGTCGAGAACGCGCCGCAGTTGATCGTACGAGGTGATCGCCGTTATTTCAGTCAGCACGGTCGGTTCATCGGGCGACTGCGTGATTACGGCCTGCTGGCCGGCCAGCAGGCTTGGCTGTTGTGACTTGACAACAAGTTGCGCCTTGGCGGTGTAACGCAGCGGCAGCACCATGGCGACGGCGAACACTGCGGCGGTGCCGAACATGGCGGTCAGCAGGATAGTCCAACGCCGACGCAGCAAAGTGGACAACACCTGGGAAAACGGCGACGGGTCGGTGAGGGTCATGACACGGCTCCAGGTTGCGCAGTGAGGGCAAGCGCACGGGCATCGCTGGATGCGACCTCCGAATCCGGCATCCGGATCGCTTGTTGGCTGGTATCCAGCCAGGACTGGACCATCAGAATGGCCCATAACGCGTAGGCATGGTCTTGCCCGCCGCTGATATGTCGCGCCAGACAGGTCCGCACCCGCGCGACATCCAGAAGGCCGTGGCTGCGGAGTCTGGACTCGCTGAGGGTATCTTCGGCCCATGGACGCAGCGGACCGCGCAGCCATTCACCAATGGGTACGTTGAAGCCGTGCTTCGCCCGCGCCGCCACCGGTTCGGGAACGTATTTTCGCAGCAGCCTACGCAGCGGCAACTTGCCCTTGCCGCCGCGTATCTTGTGGTGCAATGGCAGCCGCCAGGCGAACTCGACCACGCGATGATCCAATAATGGACAGCGGGCTTCGAGGCTGACCGCCATGCTCGCCCGATCAAGCTTGACCAGGATGTCGCCCGGAAGATACCGCCCGGTATCCCGAAACATGATCCGCTCGGCCAAGCCCGTTAGTGCCGGCATCTGTGTCGCCGCCGGGGACGGGTGGGAACGCGGCGCTGTCATTCCGGCATCGAGACGCAGGAGGCCGGCATACAGCGCGTCCTCGGACTCCGCGTTGAGGGCGTCCGCCAGCTTCGGGAGCCGCCCGACGCCTAGACGCGCGGCGAGCGTCGCGGTCGCTGGATTGCGTTGCAGCTGGCGGATAAGGTCGGGATGAAGCATGCCGAGCGTGCGGGCGCCAAACCTGCGCAGGCTGCCTGGCAGCCGGAACAGCGGATCGTACTGCACCGCTTGAACATGGCGGGTGTAGCCGCCAAAAACCTCGTCCCCACCATCGCCGGACAACGCAACGGTGACGTGCCGCCGGGCCAGTTGCGAAACCAGCAGGGTCGGGATCTGCGATTCGTCGGCAAACGGCTCGTCCCAGACATTGGGCAGGTCGGGCAGCACGTCCCAGACCTGTGCCGGCCGAAGCCGCAGTGCCGTATGGTCGGTGCCCAGATGGTGCGCGACCAGGGACGCGGCGCTCGCCTCATCGAATCCAGGGGCGTCGAAGCCGATGGTGAAGGTGCGCACTGGGCGGGAGGCCCGCGCCTGCATCAACGCAACGACCAAGCTGCTATCGACACCACCGGACAGGAATGCGCCGAGCGGAACGTCCGCCACCATGCGATCGTTCACCGCGGCCTGCAGCAGCGCTTCAAGTTCGTCATCCAAGGCTTGTTCATCACCCTTGAAGGGGTCGCGTTGCCCGACTTCGACGACGTCGCGAAGTGACCACCAAGGCGTGGCTTTTTGTTGCAAATCGGCGGCGCTGCAACGATCAAGCTCGGCTGCGGTTATCGACAGGCAGCTGCCAGGTGGAAGCTTGATAACGCCCTGCCAAATGCAGGCATCGTCCGGCACCCACCCCTGCTGAAGCACCGCGGCAAGGGCGGCTGGATCGACATGCGGCGTGAATCCCGGGCCGGCACGCAACGCGCGCAGCTCGGAGGCGAACAGCAGGGCGCCATCGACAACGGTGACATACAGCGGCTTCTTGCCAAAGCGATCGCGTACCAGGTGGAGAACCCGGTCACGCCGGTCCCACAGGCCAAATGCGAACATGCCGACGAAACGCGACAGGGCGTTACGCAAGCCGAATTCCTGGCAGGCCGCGAGAATGATCTCGGTATCGCTATGGCCGCGGAATACGTGGCCGCGCGATCGAAGCTCGTCACCAATTTTCGCGGCGTTATAGACCTCTCCGTTGTAGGTGATGACGAAGCGGCCGTCGGCGCTGTGCATGGGCTGACGCCCGAGCGGCGAAAGGTCCACGATCGCCAGTCGCCGGTGGCCGAAAGCGAGGCCAGCTTCGACGTCAAGCCAGCTGTCGCCATCGTCCGGACCGCGATGCCGCAGGGTCTGGTTCATGCTGTCGATCGATCGCAGGCGCCAGGGGGCATTGACACGCGGACCGCTTACCCGGGGCGACAGCAAGATGCCGGCAATTCCGCACATTGGCGTCAGCGCCGACGTCTGGACATTGCTTGCGGTTGCGCCGCCAGCAAGGTCCGGTAAAGCTCGGTGTAACGAGCGACAATGAGTTTCAAGCCGAACTCGCGGCGCACCAGATCCGCCGCCGCCCGACCCATGGCACGGGCGCCGTTCGGATCCACCACCAGATCGAGAATGCGGGCGGCGAGCGCATCCGGTGATCGGGGCGGAACCAGATAACCGCCACGGCCGTCCTCGACCACGTCACTGCAGCCTGGCATGCGCGTCGCCACAATCGGCCGCTCGGCTAGTGCGGCTTCCAACAGGGCGCGCGGTACGCCTTCCCGGTATTCGGTCGGGAAGGCGAAAATATCAGCCATCCGCAGCAGCGCGGGTACATCGTCTCGCTGCCCGGTGGCGACCACATAGGGGCGATGGCGGTCAAGCTCCTGCTGGGATACCGCGAGGCGGCCCTCGGTCTCGCGCGGGCCGACGAGAACGAAGCGAAGGTCCGGGCGCAGGCCATGTAGTTTTTGCGCCGCCCGCAGTAAGGTTGGAATGCCTTTTTGCCGGGTCAGGCGGGTGACAGTCAGCACCACCGGGCCAGCGCCGAGCCCCAATCGTGCTCGCATTTGGTGCGGCGCGGGGGCGGTCGCCGCGGCTTGATCGAAGCCTTCGACATCAACCCCGGAACCGGGAATGAGGCATTCGGTGCCTTGGGCGACCAGATGATAGCGCTGGAAGAACGCTTGATCCTGACGGTTTTGGAACACCGTCGCCGTCGCATGGCGGCCGGCGCGATGATGCATCAGAAGATAGCTCGGTCGTAGCGCGATGGCGGCCGGCGAGCGGGACGAGTAGATCCATCCGAGACCATTGACGGTGCGGACAACCGTTGTTCCCGGCACAGCGCGGGCGGCCATCGGGGCGAGGATGTTCGGCTTGGTATCGAATGACTGCACCAGCGCCGGGCGACGCGCAGCGATCAGATCAGACAGCGCACGCACGCTACGCCGATCAGCGATGGGGTTGACGAATCTGTCGTAGTCAAAACGGTCAAAATCGATGCCTGCCCGGACAAACGGCGCAGGATCGCCCGACCCTGCCGCTCGGACACAAAATCCCGCGTCCGCGAGCAGGTGAAGAAACGGAAGCCGGAGATGGAGGTCGCTGCCGCCGACGAAAAGTATCAGCGGTGGATCGACAAGATCCGAAAATGTCAGATGGGTGGCTGAACGATCGTGTCCCGGCTTTGCCTCGGCAAACCCGGCGCGCGGCAAAGACCTGTCGGCTTGCCCGATGCACGGGATCGTGCGGTCGAGAGTGATCATAAGAACCGGTGCCTTCCCTGCGGCCAAGCTTAATTACGCGACGTCGCTCCGTTACTTGCCGCCATTTGCGCTGGTAGGTCGTATAAAGACCATTCGGCGGCGTCATGACCACTCGGCCGTACGATCAATATTCCATACTCCTCGGATGTATGAAGGGCTGATCCGAATGCATCGGAAGATCGATACCATTGTCATGGGGTCGGCCCTAAAGCGCGATAAATCAATGCTTCTTGGGCATTTCTTATGTCGAGTCTCTTCACTTAGATCGTTTGGACAATTTGACCTGGGGGTAGAATTCAGCGCATTTCCCGCTGGTCCGTAGTTCATTGATGTCGAGTTTGCGACATTGCGGTGCGCACCGAAATACAGGGGAACGCCATGAAGGCCGTTATTCAATCCGGCGGAAAGGGGATGCGCCTACGCCCCTACACCAACATTTTGCCGAAGCCGCTGATGCCGGTCGGATCAAAACCGGTGCTGGAGGTATTACTTCGCTGGCTGCGTCGGAACGGGGTAAAAGACGTCTATATTACGACGGGCTATCTGGGGCACCTGATCCGCAGCTTCTGCGGCGACGGGAGGCGCTGGGATCTTCGTATCGAATACACTGAGGAATATGAGCCGCGAGGCACGATCGGTGCCTTGAGCCTGCTGCGTGAGGAGCTGGATACGACGTTTCTTGTCATAAACGGCGATATCCTGACCGATCTCAACCTCGCGTCGTTTGTGGCGGAGCACAATAGTCATGGCGGCGGCCTGACGGTCGCGGTGTCGAGCCGGAATGTGAAGATTGACTTCGGCGTTCTTGAGCACGTCAACAACCGGGTGATCGCATTCCGGGAGAAGCCGAATTTCACCAGCCTATGCAGTATGGGCGTTTACTGTATGGAGCCAACTATGCTGCGTTACATCCCGGATGGGATACCATTCGGTTTCGACGACCTGATGTTCTCGATGCTGGCGTCTGAGCAGCCTGCCCACACGTTCGTTCACAACGGCACCTGGCTGGACATTGGTCGGATCGAGGACTTTCAGAAAGCACAGGACCTGAACTGGGACGAAGACACGCCGGCGTTCGACACGACGCCGCTCAGGCTGGAAGCGATTGGGCTGGGCTAGCCACCCGGAGGCGCGAAACCGGGGCAGTCGCGAGTACTATATCTCCAGTTGAGCTGATCACCGTCCGCGTTGCATCAGCGGTGTTGATTTAGAAATGTAATGAAAGTGTTGCTTCGATGTATGGCAAGTCCCTGTTGCTTGTATCCGAACCGAGCTTGGGCGCCGATGAGACTGCGGCGCTGGCGGATGTTATTTCGTCCAATTGGATTACCATGGGCGGTCGTGTAGCCGGCTTCGAGCGCGCCTTTGCCGAAGCGCACGGCGTCGGCGACGCCGTGGCGGTGAATTCCTGCACCGCCGGTCTGCATTTGGCGCTTTCAGCGCTTGGGATCGGCAGCGGCGACGAGGTCATTGTCCCATCCTTGTCATTCGTGGCCACCGCGAATTGTGTGATTTATACAGGCGCGCGGGCTGTGTTCGCCGACATCGAATCACTCGAGCGGCCGTTGATGTCGCTGGCCGACGCGGAAGCAAAGCTTACGCCGCGAACGCGCGCGGTGGTCGTAATGCACTACGCGGGCTCGGTCGCGGACGCGCAGGCTTGGCGCGACTTCGCGAGCAGGAACAATCTTTTCCTGATCGAGGACTCGGCGCATGCGGTTGGACAGGACCGTGGTCCGATTTTCGGCGATCTCGCTGTATTCAGTTTCTACGGCAACAAAAACATGACCACCGCCGAAGGTGGTATGATTTTGGGCCGAGACAAGGCGGTGCTGGAACGGACGCGGCGAGCCCGGGCGCACGGCATGACCAGCACGACATCGGAGCGCCTGAATGCGCGGGCGGCGAGCTATGATGTTCTTAGTCTTGGCTACAACTACCGGATGTCCGAGTTGAACGCGGCGCTGGGACTGGCGCAGCTTCCAAAGCTGGCGGCGCGTAACGCTAAGCGCCGCCTGATTGTCCAAACCTACGCGGAGGCATTCGGCAAGCGACCGTCCGGTTTGCGGCTGCCGCTATTGGGGCATGCGCCGTCCGCCCATCATCTATTTCCGGTTGTTTTGCCGCAACACGCGGACCGTAGCACTGTCATGTCAAGCCTGTACGAGCAGGGCATCCAGACAACGATCCACTACCCACCGATTCATCAATTGACCTGGTTCAGGCAGCATTGCCCCGGTGTCAGCCTGCCCGTGACCGAGGCTTTTGGCGCCCGACAACTAACCTTACCGCTGCATCCGAAGATGAGCGAAGCCGATGCCGAGTATGTGGCTGGATCGCTGCTGCAGCTGCTTGCCACGCTTGCCGGGAGCGGGACGTGACGGCTCACCTATTGGGGGCGGAAGCAAGGCGGCATCGGCTTGCGAAAGCCCTTCCGGTGATCGAGGTGCTGATCGCACTGGCGCTGATGCTGATCCTGCTGCCCGCGATTGCGGTGATCGCGCTGTTGATCTGCCTCGAGGATGGCGGACCGGTATTTTTCGCGCAAACGCGGCTTGGCCGGGATGGACAGCCATTTGCGCTGCTGAAATTCCGCAAGTTCAAACCCGATTGCGGCACGACGGGCCAGGCAGTTACGGTCAGCGGCGACAATCGCCTGACCCGGGTGGGCCGGTGGCTGGAGCACACCAAGCTCGATGAACTGCCGCAGCTTTGGAACATCTTACGCGGCGACATGGCGATTGTTGGCCCGCGCCCGGAATCGATGTTCTTCGCCGATTGTTTTTCGGGGGTTCATCGCGGCCTGCTGCGCTACCGCCCTGGGATCTTCGGCCCGGCGCAGGCGTTGTTTCGGGATGAAAAGAACATGTATCCGAAAGGCTGCGATCCAGAAGAGTTCTATCGGCAGGTTTTGTTCCCGACAAAAGCGCAAATTGATCTGGCGTATTACCCGGACCGATCCTGGCTTTCCGACTTCGGTTGGATTTGCCGCTGCTGCCTTGCCGTCTGCGGCATCGCTGCCGGGTGGCGCTTGGGTGAAAGACCTTCGCTGGAGATGCCGTTCAAGGCGCGGGTTGATCTGTGATGAGGATTTCTTGTTCGGGAAGGTTCCATGCCAGCTATGGCCTGTTTTGATAGCGCAAAAATTCTTGTCACAGGAGCGGATGGGTTCATTGGCTCTCATTTGACTGAACGTTTGGCACGTGCCGGCGCAGCCGTAACAGCGTTAAGTTTGTACAATTCTTTCGATGGTCATGGGTGGCTTGATGACTTGCCGGCGAACCTGTCGGGCAACCTTTCGCTTGTTAGAGGAGATATTCGCGATCCGTCGTTCGTGCGGAACCTGGTGTCCGGGCAGGACATTATCCTCCACCTCGCCGCCCTGATTGCGATCCCGCATTCCTATGTTGCGGCGCGATCCTATGTGGAGACCAACGTGTTAGGGACGCTGAACGTACTTGAAGCGTCGCGCGAGTGCGCGCCGGGGCGGGTCGTCGTGACATCGACAAGTGAGGTCTATGGCACCGCGCAGACCATACCCATTGCGGAGTCACATCCGCTGCACGGTCAATCACCTTATTCGGCGACGAAGATCGGCGCCGACATGCTGGCCGAGGCCTACGCCCGATCGTTTGGGCTTCCGGTGGTAATCCTGAGGCCCTTCAATACGTTCGGGCCGCGTCAGAGCGAACGGGCGGTGATTCCCACCATCATCCGCCAAGCGCTCGATCCGACCTGCCGTATGTTGAAGCTGGGCGACACGACGACGCTGCGCGATTTCACCTTCGTCGAGGACACGGTGTCCGCATTCCTTGCGGTCGCGGCAGCGCCTTCGATCGACTATGGACGGCCCTATAACGCGGGTACCGGCATCGCGGTCTCGGTTGCTGACGTGATCGCGATGGTTTCGGATCTGACCGAAACAAACAAGCCGGCTGAGCAAGACTGCCAACGTTTGCGTCCAGCAGAATCTGAAGTTCGGGCATTGATTGCGGACAGTCGCCGGCTGACTGCAGATACCGGTTGGCATGCCGAGACAAGTCTGAACAAGGGATTAGCGGAGACAATCGCGTGGTGGAGAACCCGTTTCGAACGCGGCAAGGTTCATCAATCTCGCACCTACATGACTTAGATCGGCCCGATCTCGCAGCACATAGCGCTCGTTCTTTGCGATTTCAGAAACCCAGGCCAACCGCTCGTAGTTTGCTGATTACCATGGGTGCGGCGGTGCCACCCATGGATGGACCAAAAAGGCCCGAAGGGAGACGAGGAATGTCATCGCTGTCGGAACTGGCCGCATCCGTTGTCATGCCCGTGACAAGCGAATTGAGAGAAGCGATAACAGACCCCGCAAAAGCCCATCATGGCAGTCTCTTTCTGCGAGGCCTTCCGTCAGCTGATCTACGCCGGATCGCACCTGATCTGAAGATCAGAGTATTTAACGAGGAAAAATGTATTCAGAACGATGGCGACATAATAGAAAACATTCTTTTCCCGCATAACATGACGGTTTCGCTTGTTGGCATCACGGCAGGCGGTCACGCCGTTGAAAGCGCGTGTGTCGGCCGCGAAGGATTTGTCGGCGTGGAAACCTTGCTTGGCTCGGCTGGGGCCAAATGCGGGGCTGTAGCGCGACGCGGACAGGCGTCAAGCATTCCGCTGGATCGTTTGCTGATCATGACGCATCAGCTTCCGTCGCTTCGTGCAGCCCTATTGCGGTACGCAAGATGCTATCTGGCCGGGATTGCAAGACTGGCGGCGTGCAATGCTGTTCATAGCATTCGACAGCGGGCCTGCCGACGATTGTTGCTGGAGCTGGACCAAAGCGAGCAACGGGAGGTGGCGATCACACAAGAGGAACTGGGACGTGCGTTGGGGGTGAGCCGAGCCAGTCTGAACCAGATATGTCGGGAACTCCGCGCTGACGGGGTCATTGCATATAGCCGCGGGCATATCCGCATCAAAGATGCGGAGGCGATGAAGACCGCCGCTTGTGAATGCTATTCCTACCTAAAACGCATTCAGATCGTCTGAAACCAGCGGCCTGACGCGCTGACTCTTCTGCCCTCAAAATGCTGACTCGTAGGTGATTGCGAGCGACGCGGTGAGGTGTGATTGATCGATTTCCTTTGTCTATGTGGGAGGCGGGATGACGGTTCGGATTGTCCGACATGATCACACGTCGGCCGAACTGCGAATCGAGGCTGCCCGAAGCAAGGACGCGGCCTATGCGCGGCGGGCCCCGCGAGAAAGGATGCCGCCGAAACCATGCGGTATGGATCGTCAGGCCGGCGCCACGCGACCAACTCTACAAGTGGGTCTATATCCGGTGCGGTCTGCCCGGCCCGCGATAGCGGGGACGCCCTGGTTCTGCTAGCTGCCAATGCTTATGCGATGGACCTGCACCTGCGGGAAATCAGTACACACGCCATCTTCGTCCCGGAAGGCGCCGGCTGCCACCAGACTGGAAGTCGCAGTCCCAGACAACATCAGCCTGTTACACTTTCTGCCACATTCAACCCGACCGAGAATATCTTGCCACACCTCCGGCAGAACCACCTTTAGCAACCGCATCCTCGATAATTACGACACCATCGTCGATGCCTGCTGCAACGCGCGGAGCACGTCGAGGAGACCAAAGATTTACCGAATCCGATACGCCTGCGCCGCTGCAAGGGGAGTTTTGCAGCGGCCGGCTAAACTACTGATGAGCAGTCGCTCGCTAGTATTGGCGGTTGCCAGACCAGTCACGACGCTCGGTTGGGTCAATGTGCCTTGGGGCCGACACGAGGTGCGCGGACGACGAAACGGCTGGCGAGGTGCGGCGTGATCTCAAGATCACCCTTTTTTGCCGCCAGCTCAAACTCTAGATGGCCAACTTTGTCAGCTGGGTGAACGGACTGGTCGCGCGATTCGACGCTAATCTTAGTGGCAGCGATTACCGCCTCGGTACGGTTTTTTACCTTCAACTTACGGATAATATTATGAACATGGACTTTTGCTGTACTTAACGACATACTAAGTTGGTGGGCAATTACCTTATTAGGCTTGCCAGTTTTCAGCAAATCTAGAACGGCGCGCTCTCGCTGTGTCAGACCGTTCAGGCGGGCGATGGGATTTTGATCAGCCGGATCGTCGGGACTTTTTGACGGCAGAGCCGCGGTGGGAACCTGAAGCGGCATGTAGCGGCCGCCAGCGATGACCAAACGCAACGCAGCCGCAGCCACTTCGGTCGTGTCAGACATCGGAATAAAAGCATCGATGGCTCCGCGGACAATCAGATTTTGAACTAGGTCAGCGTTGAATGCGTCAACGATTAAGATTGTCGGCGCCGACGCGCAATATCGATTTTTCGCTTCGATCTGCTGCTCGATCCACTCAAAATCGCGCCGGTGACCGCTTGCGTGAAGAACAATAGCAACAGGTGCGCCTGCAGGTTCCTGCGAACGCAGGTCACCCAACTGGGTGGCGACAACAACTTCGAATTCGGGGCAACACGCACGACCCCAATGCAACAAACAGCCTAGTACCTCCTGTCATTGATTTCGCGGCCATTCTTCGAATCGATAGTTCCGCAACGACGGAGATGCTTCGTGATCGCGGAACGACTTGCTGGAAAAAGGTATGTGGTGAAGCTCAGCGAAGAGGAGCGGGATCGCCTCAACACGCTGATCCACGCGGGCAACCACCCGGCCCGGCAACTGACCCGGGCCCGCATTCTGTTGAAGGCCGACAGCGCGCAAGCGGGCGACGGCTGGAGCGACAGACAAATCGCAACAGCCCTCGATACCAGCGTCGACACGGTCGCACGGACCCGCCAGCAAATGGTGGAAGAGGGGTTCGAGGCCGTTCTGGTCCGCAAGCATTCCCCAGCCTCGGCCAGACCGCGCATTTTCGACGGAGCCGCCGAGGCTAAACTGATCGCGCTGGCTTGTTCCGACCCGCCGAAGGGTCGCAAGCGGTGGACGCTACAACTCCTTGAAGAGCACGTTGTCGAACTGAAGATCGTCGACCGCGCCAGCGACAACACGATCGGGCGGACGCTAAAAAAAACCTCCTTAAGCCGCATCTACAAAAGCAATGGGTGATCCCGCCGGACGCCAACGCCGCCTTTGTAGCCGGAATGGAGGACGTTCTTGAGGTTTATCAGAGGCCGCACGATCCAGAGTATCCTGTGGTCTGCGTGGACGAGACCTCGAAACAATTGGTCGCCGAAACGCGTGTAGCCATCGCTGGCAGGCCTGGGCAACCGGCACGCTACGATTACGAGTATAAGCGTAATGGAACCGCTAATCTGTTCATGATCTTCGCCCCCCTGGAAGGCTGGCGCCATGTCGAGGTGACAGATCGCCACACGGCCGTGGATTATGCTCAGATCCTCAAAGCCATAGCCGACATGAATTTTCCGAAGGCGAAGAAAATCGTGCTGATGCAAGACAATCTCAATACCCACAAGCCGGCGTCGCTCTACGAGGCTTTTCCCGCCGCAGAGGCCCGCCGGCTGGTGGAGCGGTTCGAATGGCACTACACGCCAAAGCACGGCAGTTGGCTGGATATGGCTGAATCCGAGCTCAGCGCCTTGTCGGGTCAGTGCCTCGATCGGCGGATCGCGGACAAGCAAACTCTGACCGAGGAAGTCGCCGCATGGGAGGGCAGCCGTAACAAGAAACATGTCAAAGCCGACTGGCAGTTCACCACCGCCGATGCCCGCGTCAAGCTGAAGCGGTTGTACCCCGCACTATGAACGACTCGAAGTACTAGCATGAAACCTCGCTCGGCCAACACGATTAGTTTAGATGCTGCCTCAGACATTTCATCCCTACCTTGTAACTGGCATCCCATTCGAGGGGTTCGGAAAGGAAAATTTGAAGTGCACGTAGTGCATCTTCTTAGCATGGCAGGGTTTTGTCGCTGGCGACGCTAGATGTCATCAAGTAAACACTTTGATGACACATATGTGAATGTTTGATGAACTAGAACCAATATGAGGAGTACCTTAGGACGCGCGCGAGCTTCCGATAACAACTAGAGCGAGCAGAAACTGTATTTACCATGAGACAACGCGTTTATTTAGTGCTCGCTTAGCACGTCAAGCCTAGCCGGCTTTAGGCCAGCGACACCCATACGAACACAGGTTGAGGTCACGACACTCTAAGCTCGACTTTGGCCATTTCCCCCTGAGCGGTCGGGTCCCCGCCTCCACGATATGGACCTGAGTTGAATCCTCCGTGATTGAATGGAACGTGATGTCGTAGCGGATTCGCATTGGACCCGCGGTCGTCGAGTCTTTCCCCCGAAAACATCGATTCGGGAGAAGTGCATGCAGGGCGCAAGCGGACGCGGCGTGCCAAATGTGCTGGCGGCTTGGATGCAGTCTTTCCGAGGCGCGTTCGCCGCGCCAACCTGGCGGCATGTGCTGGTCCTGGTTATGGGTGCGATCCTTGTACCCGGTCGACGCACCGTCGCTTCTGCCCTGCGGGTCATGGGGCTCGATCAGGTCGCGAATCGGTTGGCTAGGGCCGCTCAGGCTATCGGTAGCATGGTATGCGAACATCCCCCTGGCCATTTGCGTTGTTCGGATGGCCAAAGGCCGCGCTCCAGATACCGCAACCTGCTATCTAGCTATCGACCTTGCTGCAACCGCATTGATTCCACATTTGTTTTTCTCAATGGTATGGGGTTGGCAGTTCCAGATTCATTGGGGACTTTCTCTGTGGCTCTGGTTGCGGTGGTCCCGGCGGTCTGGACAGGTTCCGGCATATCTATGGCGCCCCGCGCATCCATGCTCAGCTTCGGGCTGACGGGCCAGGCATGGGCGTAAGCGGATTGCCCGCCTGATGCGTGAAGCTGGCCTGGTTGGCGCCTGTCATCGTCAGGGTGGTCCTACCATCACACTCCGGGACCAAACACCTAGTGGCCGGCGTGGCTGCCGGAGAAATCCGGCTGTTCCAGGCCAGAGGCTTCGAGTTGCGTCACCAGCGCGGCCTTCAGCCGGTCCAGGCCGGCGGTGCTGGTGGCCTCGCAGCGGGCGACCAGCACGGCCTGGGTGTTGGAGGCGCGCAGCAGCCACCAGCCGTCCGGGGTCTGAACGCGGACGCCGTCGGTGGCGGAGACCTTGGCGCCCTCGGCCTGCAGGCGCGCGGCGACTTCCTCGATCACCGCGAACTTGCGGCGGTCGTCACAGTCGAAGCGGACCTCCGGGGTGTTGACGACGTGCGGCAGGGCTTCGCGCATCTCCGACAGCTTGCCGGACATGCGGGCGATGATGCCGAGGGTGCGGACCGCTGCGTAGAGTGCGTCGTCGAAGCCGTACCAGCGGTCGGCGAAGAAGATGTGGCCGGACATTTCGCCGGCCAGCGGGCTGCCGGTCTCGGCCATCTTCGACTTGACCAGCGAGTGACCGGTCTTCCACATCAGTGGATGGCCGCCGGCCTTGGCGATCTCGTCGAACAGAACCTGGCTGGCCTTGACGTCGGCGATGATGGTGGCGCCAGGATGTTCCTTCAGCACGTCACGCGCCAGCAGCACCAGAATCTGATCGCCGAACATGATCGTGCCGGTGTCGTCGACCAGACCGATGCGGTCGGCGTCGCCGTCGAAGGCGATGCCGATATCGGCCTTGCGGGCGCGCACCTCGGCGATCAGTTGAGCCAGATTGGCCGGCACGGTGGGATCGGGGTGATGGGCGGGGAAGCGGCCGTCGATGGTGCCGTTCAGCACGCAGTGCTCACCGGGCAGCGATGCCACCAGCTTGTCCAGCACGTCGCCGGCGGCGCCGTTGCCGTTGTCCCAGACCACTTTTAGCATGCGGTCGCCGCCGTCCCAGTCGGATAGCAGGCGCGCCGCGTAGTCATCGGCGATGGCGACCGCCTGTTCGGCACCGGTCGCCTCGGGCACCACGTTGCCGGTTTCGGCCAGCTTGCCGATCCGCAGGATCTGCTGGCCGAAGAACGGCTTGCGGCCCCACATCATCTTGAAGCCGTTATAGTCGGGCGGGTTGTGCGATCCGGTGACCATGACGGCGCCGTCGGTCTCCAGCTTGGTCGCGGCGTAGTACAGCATCGGGGTCGGTCCGCGGCCGACGCGCAGGGCTTCGATGCCGCTGGCCTGGAGCCCATCGACCAGCGCCCGTTCCAGATCGGGGCTGGTCAGGCGGCCGTCGTAGCCCACCGCTACTCGCTTGGCCGCAGCGTGCGAGTTGGCATTGGGCGCCCTGGCGTCGGCCTCGGCGTGGGTGGCCGGCGCATCGGCTTCGACCAGCATCGATCCGAACACCCGGCCGATGGCGAAGGCGTCGGCCGGATGCAGGGTCCGCCCGACGATGCCGCGGATGTCGTATTCGCGCAGCACCGTCGGATCGAAATGGTGGGAGAAGGCCATGGATCGGGTTGCTCCCGCTGTCAGACGTAGTTTTTCAGGAACGCGTGCACCGCGCCGGCCAGGTCGGGTCGCTGCAGGGCGAAGGCGATCTGTGCCTCTAGGAAGCCGATCTTGTCGCCGCAGTCAAAGCGGCGGCCCTGGTAGCGCAGGCCATGGAACGGCTGCTCGCCGATCAGGCGGGCCATGCCGTCGGTCAGTTGCACCTCGTTGCCGGCGCCGCGGTCCATCCGCGCGAGGTGGTTGATGACCTCCGGCATCAGGATATAGCGGCCGATGATCGAGAGGTTCGACGGTGCGTCCTTGGGCGCCGGCTTTTCCACCAGGCCGAGGACCTCGACCAGGCGGCCATCGTCCTTTCCGGTGCGCAGAATGCCGTAGCGGTTGGTCTGTTCCGGCGGAACCTCGGTGATGGCGACGACGTTGCCGCCGGTTTCGCGGTAGGCTTCGGTGAGTTGCTGCATGCAGGGCTTGTCGGACAGCACCATGTCGTCGGGCAGCAGGATGGCGAACGGATCGTCGGCGACGAAGGCGCGGGCGCACCAGATGGCGTGGCCGAGGCCCAACGGCACCTGCTGGCGAACCGAGGTGATCGAGCCGGGTTCGCTGCGGGTGCCGGCCAGGGCGGCGATCGCGTCCTGTTTGTCGCGTTCGCGCAGCGTGGCCTCCAATTCGAAGGCGACGTCGAAATGTTCGACCATGGCGGTCTTGCCGCGGCCGGTGACCATGCAGAATTGCTCGATGCCGGCGGCGCGTGCCTCTTCCACGGCGTATTGGATCAGCGGCTTGTCGACGACCGGCAACATCTCCTTGGCGGTGGCCTTGGTGGCGGGCAGGAAGCGGGTTCCCATACCGGCGACGGGGAGAACGGCTTTGCGCAGTTTTTTAATCACGCACGGCTCCAATCCAAATTTTTCGCAAATTCGCGCGGCGCGGGTTAGCCTGTGGCGCTGCTGACATGGCAACGCCGCATACCGGCGCGCGAGCACGGGGCTGCGGCGTGAAGATAAGTCGGTGCCCGGCTTTACCCAAGCAGAATGTCGCGGGCCTGATTGATCCGCGCGGCGAGCCAGTCGGACCCGCCGGCATCGGGGTGGGCGCCGCGCATCAGGCGGCGATGGGCGCTCCTGATGTCCGGTTCCGAGGCGCCGGGCCGCAATCCGAGCACCGCGTAGGCTTCCTCACGGGTCATCGGGCCGGAGCGGGGGGGCGCCGAGTTGGCGTTGTGGGTGCCGGTTCCTGGCCCCGCGGCGCGGCGGCCGCGGGCTGCCTGCCAGCGCTGATAAACCAGTGGACCGAACAGGGTGAGCGCGCCGAGCGCGACGCCGCCGCGGCCGGAGAGGATCAACAGCAGCGCAAGGCTGAGGCCGCCGAGGGCGAGGATCCAGGTAAGCAGCGCCTTGATCGAGGTGACCGAGGCCTTGGCGAACGCGCTCATGCCGCCGAGCAGCAGGAACAGGACGACGGCACCGAACAGAAGCCAGAGCATGGTCAGGCCATCATGTGGGGTGGGCGTTCATGTGGGGTAGTGGATCATTTTGGGTAGGTTGGGCTGGCCTGCTCCTGCGCCTCGACCACGGCGAGGGCGCTGAGGTTCACGATCCCGCGTGCGGTCACGCTGGGGACGACGACGTGGATCGGCTTGGACATGCCGAGCAGGATGGGCCCGACCGGCAGGCCGTCGGCGGCGGCCTTCAGCAGGTTGAAGGAGATGTTGGCGGCATCGAGGGTCGGCATGATCAGCAGGTTGGCGCTGCCGCCGAGCTGGCTGTCGGGCACCGCGCGGTCGCGGATCGCCTGCAGCAGGGCGGCGTCGGCGTGCATCTCGCCATCGATTTCCAGGCCGGGGGCTTGGGCCCTTATCATGCCCAGGGCCTGGCGCATCTTGCGCGCCGACTGGCTGTCGCTGGCGCCGAAGCTGGAGTGTGAGACCAGCGCCGCCTTGGGGATGAGGCCGAAGCCGCGCACCGCCTGGGCGGCGAGCAGGGTCATTTCGGTGATCTGCTCGGCGGTGGGATCGAGCACCATGAAGGTGTCGCAGATGAACAGCACGCCGCTGGGGATGATCAGGCAGGACAAGGCGTAGATCCGGTTGACGTCGCGCCGGCGCGGGATGATCGGCAGGATGTACTGGATCTGGCGCCACCAGCCGCCGGTGCCGCCGCAGATCGCCGCATCGGCCTGGCCATCATGCAGCAGCATCGCGGCGGCGACCGAGGCTCGGGTGGAGAGGCGCCTTGCGGCGGCCTCGGGCGGGGTGCCGCGACGGCCGGACAGGCGCTGGTATGGCGGGACCAGGCGGTCGAAAACGTCGCTGTCGAGCGTCGGGTCGAGCACCCGGACGGTGTTTTCGAGATCGATGCGCAGGCCCATTTCCTTGATTTTGGCGGCGATCACGGCGCGCCGGCCGAGCAGGATGGGTTGGGCGATGTCGTCATCCACCAGGGTCTGGGCGGCGCGCAGGATGCGTTCGTCCTCACCTTCGGCGAACACCACGCGGCGGGGATCGCGGGAGGCGGCTTCGAACACCGGGCGCATCAGGTAGCCGGAGCGGAACACGAAACGCTGCAGGTCGCGTTGGTAGGCGGCGAAGTCGGCGATCGGGTGGCGGGCGACGCCGGTTTCGATCGCGGCACGGGCGACGGCGGGGGCGATTTCGAGGATCAGGCGGGGGTCGAACGGCTTGGGGATGATGTAGTCCGGGCCGAACACCGGGGCCGATCCGCCGTAGGCGGCGGCGACCACCTCGCTGGCCTCGACGCGGGCGAGCCGGGCGATGGCTTCGACGGCGGCGATCTTCATTGCCTCGTTGATGGTGCTGGCCCAGACATCCAGGGCGCCGCGGAAGATGAACGGGAAGCAGAGCACGTTGTTGACCTGGTTGGCGTAGTCGCTGCGGCCGGTGGCGATGATGGCGTCGGGGCGGGCGGCGGCGACGATGTCGGGGTCGATTTCGGGATCGGGATTGGCCAGCGCCAGGATCAGCGGCTTGTCGGCGAGCAGCGGCAGCCAGTCGGGGTGGAGCACGCGCGGGGCGGACAGGCCCATGAAGATGTCGCAGCCCGGCAGCGCGTCGCGCAGCGTGGCGGCACTGGCGTCGCGGGCGTAGCGGGCCATGTTCGCCAGCATGCCGGGGCGGTCCTTGGTGACCACGCCGCTGATGTCGGTCAGGGTGACGTTCTCGGGGCGGAGACCCATCGAGACCAGCAGGTCGACGCAGGCCAGTGCGGCGGCGCCGGCGCCGGAGGTGACCAGCCTGGCGTCGGACAGGTCCTTGCCCTGCAGCAGCAGGCCGTTGCGCACGGCGGCGGCGACGGTGATGGCGGTGCCGTGCTGATCGTCGTGGAACACCGGGATGGCCATGCGGGCGCGCAACTCGGCCTCGATGGCGAAGCACTCGGGGGCCTTGATGTCTTCCAGGTTGATGGCGCCGAAGGTGGGTTCCAGGGCGGCGACGACGTCGCAGAAGCGGGCCGGGTCGGTGGCGTCGACCTCGATGTCGAACACGTCGATGCCGGCGAATTTCTTGAACAGGACGGCCTTGCCTTCCATCACCGGCTTGCCGGCCAGGGCGCCGATGTTGCCGAGGCCGAGCACCGCGGTGCCGTTAGAGATCACGCCGACGAGGTTGCCGCGGGTGGTGTAGTCGTAGGCGGCATTAGGGTCGGTCTTGATCGCCTCGCAGGCGGCGGCGACGCCGGGCGAGTAGGCCAGCGCCAGGTCGCGTTGGGTGGCCATGCGCTTGGTGGCCTCGATGGCGAGTTTTCCGGGCCGGGGAAGCCGGTGGTAGTCGAGCGCGGCCTTGCGGAAGTCGTCGTCCATTGATGCCTCGGGCGGTCGGGTTGCAGCCGCGCACCATGGTGGGCGGAGGCTGGGCTGGCAACACGAGGTTGGTTTTTTCGCTTTTTGGTTGGAAAGAGCACGTGGCTGCTTGATGAGGGTCTTTTGGAGAAATATTATCTAAGTGACGGCTTTGATCTTGCAGTTTTGGAAAAAATATCCTCTTAAGCGCCACTCGATTGCGCCACGAGCGCGTTTCAAGGCGTTCCTGTTCGATGCATTTTCCCGGTCTTGTCGGCGCACGGTTCGATCCAGGTTCGGTTTGGCTGGTGGGGGCGGGTCCGGGTGATCCGGGCCTGCTGACGATGCACGCGGCGTATGCTCTGGGGCAGGCGGATGTGGTGGTGCACGACGCACTGGTGTCGGAGGCGATCCTGTCGCTGGCGCCGAACGCGGTGCTGGAGCTGGCGGGCAAGCGGGCCGGCGGAGCGCGCACGCAGCAGTTGCGGATCAACGACCGGCTGATCCGGTTGGCCAGGCGGGGTCTGCGGGTGGTGCGGCTGAAGGGCGGCGACCCACTGGTGTTCGGGCGCGGTGGCGAGGAGGCGCTGGCGTTGGCTGCCGCCGGGATCGGGTTTCGCATCGTGCCGGGAATCAGCGCCGGGCTCGGGGCCACCGCGGCGGCGGGGATTCCGCTGACACATCGGCGGCTGGCGCGCAGCGTGGCGCTGGCGACCGGGCATGATTCCAGCGGCGAGCTGGCGGATGTGGACTGGGCCTCGGTATCACGCGGGTCGGAGGTGCTGGTGTTCTACATGGCGCAGCGCCGGATCGGGCAGATCGCCGACCGCCTGATGCAGGCGGGGCGTGAACCCGGTGAGCCGGTCGCGCTGATTAGCAATGCCACGCGGGTCGATCAGGAGGTGCGGATTTCGACGTTGGCCGAGGCGGGTTCGGCGGCGGCCGGCATCGCGCCCAGCGCGGCGACGCTGATCGTGGTTGGGCCGACCATTGGTTTGCGGCCGTTGCTGGCCGATTGGCAGCAGACCGAACCGATGACTGTGGCGGGTAGCGACGCCGATGCCGCGGACCGACTCCGCTTGGCACAAGGCTGAAGGACAAAACATGCAAACTGCTCCCTTGCTTCCGACGACGGCGCCGTTTGCCGAGGAACAGATCGCGGCGCTGAACCGGGTGATCTCGGTGACCACGGAGGAACAGCGGGCGTGGCTTTCGGGCTATCTGGCGGGGCTGCAGGCGGCGAATGATCCGCAAGGCGTTGCGCCTGCCGCGCCGCCGGCCAAGCGCGCGCCGTTGACCATCCTGTTCGCCACCGAATCGGGCAACGCGGAGGCGCTGGCGGGGCGAGCGCGCAAGGCGGCGGCGAAACTCGGTTTCGCGGCGAAAGTGGTCGATATGGCGGACTTCACGCCGCAGCAGGCGGCCGGGGTGGAGAATTTGCTGATCGTTGCCTCGACCTGGGGCGAGGGCGACCCGCCGCAGCGAGGGGTGGATTTTCATGAGGCGTTGATGGCCGAGGATGCGCCTCGGTTCGACAAGACGCGGTTCGCTGTGCTGGCGCTGGGCGACCGCGCCTATGCCCAGTTCTGCGAGATCGGGCGGGCGATCGATGAGCGTCTGGCGGCGTTGGGCGGGGCGCGGGTGGCTGACCGGATCGAGTGCGACCTGGATTTCGAGGCCGCGGCGTCGGGCTGGATCGATGCGACCTTGGAGCGGTTGAACGCCGAGGTCGGTGGCGAGGCGGCGGGTGCGTCGGTGATCCATGTCGATTTTGCCCGGCCGGGGGCGGAGGCGCCGACGCGGGCGGTTCCGTACCCGGCCGAGATCACCGAACACGTGCGGCTGAGTGGCAGCCGGTCGTCGTCGGATACGCATCATGTCGCGGTGTCGCTGGCGGGGTCGGGCATCCTGTATGAGCCGGGCGACTCGCTGGGGGTGGTGGCCGAGAACGACCCGGCGCTGGCAGATGCGGTGCTTCGGGCGGCGGGGTTGGGCGATGACGCGGCGTTGCGCGGCGCGCTGATCGAGCGGCTGGATATCACCACGCTGACCGCGCGGCAGGTCGAGGATTTCGCCCGCAAGACGAAGACTGCGGCGCTGCCGGCGGATTGGGCGGTGGGGCGGCAGGTCATCGACCTGCTGGAGACCGCGCCGGGGGCATTGAGTGGCGAACAACTGACGGCGCTGCTGCGTCCGCTGCCGCCGCGCTACTACTCGATTGCGTCCAGCCGGCGGGCAGTGGGGGACGAGGCGCACCTGCTGGTTGCCGGGCTGCGCTATGCGGCGCATGGGCGGGAACGGGGTGGCGTGGCCTCGCTGGACATCACCGCGCGCCATAATGAGGGCGATCGGTTGAAGGTGTTCCTTCGGCCGAATGCGCATTTCCGGCTGCCGGCGGACGGCGGGCGGCCGATCATCATGGTTGGGCCGGGCACCGGTCTGGCTCCGTTCCGCGGCTTCCTGCAGGAGCGGGAGGCGACGGCGGCGGGCGGGCGCAACTGGCTGGTGTTCGGGCATCGCAACTACAGCCATGATTTTCTGTATCAGCTGGAGCTGCAGGATTGGGTGAAGAGCGGCCTGCTGACCCGGCTGGATGTGGCGTTTTCCCGCGATCAGCCGCGGAAGCGCTACGTTCAGGACGCGCTGTGGGAGGCTCGGACGGAGCTGCATGGCTGGTTGAAAGAGGGCGCGGCGCTCTACGTTTGTGGTGACGCCAACGCGATGGCCAAGGACGTGCACGCGATGCTGCTGCGGATCCTGGCCGATCAGGGTCGCCAGGATGCGGCGGCGGCGAAGGCGGAGTTGGATGCGATCCGGCGCGACGGCCGTTATCTGCGCGACGTTTACTGAGGGTCATCGGCATGGCTGCGGAACCGAAATTGTCGGCCAACGAGCGGATCAAGGCGGAGAGTCGTTTGTTGCGCGGCACGATCGCCGAGGGTCTGACGCGGGTCGAGACCGGGGCGCTGGCGGACGATGACACTCAACTGACGAAATTCCATGGCTTCTATCAGCAGGACGACCGTGATCTGCGGGCCGAACGCGGCAAGCAACGCATGGAGAAGGCGTTCAGCTTCATGGTGCGGATGCGGATCCCCTCGGGCACCGTCAGCCCGGCGCAATGGCTGGCGATCGATCAACTGGCGTTGCAGCGCGGCAACGGCAGCATCCGGCTGACGACGCGCCAGACGGTGCAGTTGCATGGGGTGCTGAAGGGTAACGTGCGATCGCTGATGCAGGGGCTGCATGACGTGTCGCTGGACACGATCGCGGCCTGCGGCGATGTCAATCGCAACGTCATCGCGTCGGCCGATCCGTGGCGGCGCGCGCTTTATGGCGAAATCAGTTCGCTGGCGCGCGGGCTTTCCGAGCACCTGCTGCCGCGCACCCGAGCCTGGCACGAGATCTGGCTGGGCGAGCAGCAGGTGGCGGGTGAGGCGGTGGAGGACGAGCCGATCCTGGGGCGGACCTATCTGCCGAGGAAGTTCAAGATCGCCATCGCGCTGCCACCGCACAACGATGTCGATGTGTTCGCCCATGATCTGGGGTTCATCGCCATCGTCGAGAGCGGTGCCATCGTCGGCTACAACGTGGTGGTCGGCGGCGGCATGGGGATGACGCATGGCGAGACGGAGACCTATCCGCGGACCGGCGACGTGATCGGATTCTGCCGGGCGCGCGATGCGATCGATGTGGCGGAGCAGGTCGTCACCGTCCAGCGTGACCACGGCGATCGTTTCAATCGAAAGCATGCTCGGTTGAAATACACTATCGACGCGATCGGACTGGATCGCTTCGTCGGTTTGCTGCGCGAACGCCTGGCGGTGGGATTGGAACCGGCGCGGGCGTATGCGTTTGCCTCGACCGGGGACCGGCTGGGCTGGGTCGAGGAAGCGGATGGTTCGGCACACTTCACGTTGTTCGTGGAGAATGGCCGGATCCGCGGCGAGATGTTGGCCGGACTGCACGCGATCGCCGCGCTGGGTGTCGGACGGTTTGTCATGACGGCGAACCAGAATCTGATACTGGCGGAGATTCCGGCGGCGTCTCGGCGCGATGTGCAGGCGCTACTGGCGGAGCATGGGCTGGATCGGCCGGCAGCTGGGCTGCGGCGCAATGCGATGGCCTGCGTGGCGCTGCCGACGTGCGGGCTGGCACTGGCGGAAAGTGAACGTTACTTACCCGATCTGGTGAGCCGGCTGGAAGGCGAGCTGGAGCGGTTCGGACTGGGCGAGGACGAGATCACTCTGCGGATGACCGGCTGCCCGAACGGCTGCGCCAGGCCGTATGTCTCGGAGATCGGGTTGGTCGGTCGCACGCCGGGTATCTACAACCTGTATCTCGGCGGGGCGTTCGAGGGGGTGCGGCTGAACAAGCTGTATCGCCGTGATGTCGATGGCGACGCGATCGTGGCGGCGCTGTCGCCGCTGTTCGAGCGCTACGCGACGGCGCGGCGGCGGGACGAGCGGTTCGGCGATTACCTGATTCGGGCTAGTATCGTTGCCGAAACGACGGCCGGGTTGAACTTTCATGACAATTTGTCCGCGGATGTAGGGAGCTGATCGATGCGCGCTGTTCGTGCCTTGACGGGTGGTTTCGCGATCTCCGCCGAGCAGCCCTGGCTGCCGGGGTTGCCGCATGTGGTGGCGGCGCTGGCGACGCTGCTGGTGTTCGACGGCCGGGCTTTTGTCACTGGGCTGCTGCTGGCGACGCTGGCGAGCTTCGTGGTGTATCTGCCGGTGACGGCGCTGGCGCTGAACGGCGGCCGGGCGATCCCGGCGGAGGGGCCGGCGCCGGTGTTGCCGGTGGCGGCGCAGGTGGTGCTGCTGGGGTTGTGGACGCTGACCGCTTGGGTAGGGGCGGCGCTGGCTGGGTAGCGGGTTGGCCGAGGCAGGGAATAAACCCGACCGGGGGTGTCGGAGCCGGCGTGTCCCGAAGGTCGGCGCCTAGCTGCACGGCTAATGGCTGGATTGGCAGATGAGGATGCCTCGGTTTGCGCTCGGTCCGACTATCGGGGGTCACGATTGCCTCAGCGGGCTTGCGGCGGCTGCTACGTCGCCAACCTCGCGGTCAGACAAAGGAGACTGCGATGA
The DNA here is from genome assembly GCF_965277165.1 of Rhodopila sp. GTDB lineage: Bacteria > Pseudomonadota > Alphaproteobacteria > Acetobacterales > Acetobacteraceae > Rhodopila. The sequence continues at coordinate 3,191,916 of NZ_CBDICE010000006.1, read as the reverse complement.
CCAAGGCGCTTCGTCCCGGCGAGAGGGTTTCCTGGGGCACATCCCGGGGTCCGACCAAAGGCGTCGTAGAAGCAAAGGTCACGTCCACCACGAAGGTGAAGGGCCACACTGCCCAAGCCACCGAGGCGAACCCGGAATACAAGGTGCGGAGCGACAAGACCGGGGCGGAGGCAGTCCACAAGCCCGGGAGTTTGCGCAAAGTCCGGTGAAGCCTGCGTGACGGGCCACTCGGTTATTGACACGAACCGGTTCGATGCCCCCAGACTGATCTTGTCCAAGGAGGTAACCCCGCGCTTGCGCGCCCAGGCCCGTTGTTGCGCTTGACCCTGCCGGTCGAGCCGATCATTGCTTCCGCCGCCGATGCCGGAATGGTCCGGCCTGGGTGTGGGGATTGGCATGGATGACCGGGACTAAACGCAAACGTCTACATGTCATCACCTGGGGCTGCCAGATGAACGTGTATGACAGCGGGCGGATGGCGGACGTTCTGGCGCCGATCGGCTATGCGCCGGCGGCGGACCCGGACGGCGCCGACATGGTGATCCTGAACACCTGCCACATCCGCGACAAGGCGGCGGAAAAGGTGTTTTCCGAGCTGGGACGGCTGCGCCGATTGAAGGAGGCGACCGGCAACCGGATGATCCTCGCGGTGGCTGGCTGCGTGGCGCAGGCCGAGGGGGCAGAGATCCTGGCTCGGGCGCCCTATGTCGATATCGTGCTGGGACCGCAGACCTATCACCGGCTGCCGGAAATGGTCGCCCGCGCCGCTCGTGCCGGCGGCAAAGCGGGCGGCCGGGGGGCGGGGGTGATCGAGACCGACTTCCCGCCCGAGGACAAGTTCGACCAATTGCCGCAGAGCCGCGCGCCGCAGGGCGTGACCGCGTTCCTGACGGTGCAGGAAGGCTGCGATAAATTCTGCAGCTTCTGCGTGGTGCCGTATACCCGCGGCGCCGAACAGAGCCGCTCGGCCGACAGCATCCTGCGTGAGGCGCGTCACCTGGTGGCGCAGGGCGCGCGCGAGATCACCGTGCTGGGCCAGAACGTCAACGCCTGGCATGGCGCGGCGCCGGCTGGTTCAACCAGCGGCTCCGGTTCAACCAGTGTCTGGGGCCTCGGGCGGCTGTTGCGGGCACTGGCCGAGATTCCGGGCTTGGGCCGGCTGCGCTACACCACGTCGCATCCCGGCGACATGGATGACGACCTGATCGGCGCGCACCGCGACCTGCCGACGCTGATGCCGTATCTGCATCTGCCGGTGCAGTCCGGATCGGACCGCGTGCTGGCGGCGATGAACCGCAAGCACTCGGCGGCGGACTACTGGCGGTTGGTGGAACGGCTGCGCGCGGCGCGGCCCGACCTGGCGCTGTCGTCGGACTTCATCGTCGGTCATCCGGGCGAGACCGAGGCCGACTTCGAGGCCACCCTGGCGCTGGTCCGCGCGGTCAAGTTCGCCCAGGCCTACAGTTTCAAATACTCGCCGCGGCCGGGTACGCCGGCGGCCGGAGCGCCGTCGCAGGTGGCGGAGGCGGACAAGGACCGGCGGCTGCGGACCCTGCAGGCGCTGCTGCGCGACCAGCAGGGCGAATTCGCCGCCGGCTGCGTGGGGCTCGATCTGGCGGTGTTGTTCACCGGATTCGGCCGTCACCCTGGTCAGATCGTCGGGCGTTCACCATTTCTTCAGCCTGTACATGTGATGGGACAGGCCGGTCTGATTGGTACTGAATCGATTGTGCGAATCATTGCCAATATGCCAAACTCATTGTCGGGAACCCTTGTCGAGGAGAGACGAATAGCTTGACCCAGATCGCCGTCCCCCGGGCCGCGCCTGCGGCACCGACTGCCTCCGCCGCGTCCGGCGGCAAGGCCATTACCCTCAAGTTCAACGACAACACCTTGCTGCCGCTGTTGTTGGGGGATCACGACCGGCATTTGGTGCGGATCGAGCAGGCCTTGGGGGTCCGCCTGTCGTGCCGGGGCAATCGGGTGGCGATCGCGGGGGACGCGGTTCGGGTGGACGTGGCACAGGAGCTGCTGCGCGGGCTGTGGCGGCGGCTGGAGCGCGGCGAAAGCGTCGGACGGCCCGAGATCGAGGCGGCGATCCGGCTGGCGGATGCGGAAAACGATCCGCGGCTGCCGCTGTCGGACCTGCCGGCGATCCGCACAAGGCGGGGCGAGGTCGGCCCGCGCAGTCCGGGCCAGGCGGAATACATGGAGGCGTTGGCCAATCAGGAGATGGTGTTCGGGGTCGGCCCGGCGGGGACCGGCAAGACCTACCTCGCGGTGGCGCAGGCCGTCGCCATGCTGCAGGCCGGCAAGGTGGACCGTATCGTGCTGTCGCGCCCGGCGGTGGAGGCCGGCGAACGGCTGGGGTTCCTGCCCGGCGACATGAAGGAGAAGATCGACCCGTATCTGCGGCCGCTGTACGACGCGCTGCACGACATGATGCCGGCCGACCAGGTGATCCGGCGCATGACCAACGGCGAGATCGAGGTTGCGCCGCTGGCGTTCATGCGCGGCCGCACCCTGGCGCATTGCTATGCCATCCTGGACGAGGCGCAGAACACCACGCCGATGCAGATGAAGATGTTTCTGACCCGGATGGGGGACGGGGCCCGGATGGTGGTCACCGGCGACCTCAGCCAGGTGGATCTGCCGAACGGGCTCCGCTCCGGTCTGCGGGATGCGCTGGACACCCTGGAGGGTATCCAGGGCATCGGCGTGGTGCGGTTCGGGCAGCGCGACGTGGTGCGCCATCCCCTGGTGGCCAGGATCGTTGGCGCCTATGATCAACGAGACGCAGCTTTGGGCGAGGCCCGCCGGGAACGGGAGCGGCCGAAAACCAGCGAGCAATCGAGTAGCGATGGAACCTCCTAGTAGCCGTCCGTCCGACGCAGGTGGCGGCGCCATCGAGATCGTCGTGACGGATCCGGCCTGGCACCGACTGATCCCGAACGCCGGCGCGATCGTGCGGCGCGCGGCGCGTGCCGCCGGTATGGCGGGAACCGTCGTGCTGGCCTCCGACCGCGTGGTGCGGGGACTGAACGGGCGTCACCGTGGCCGGAACAAGCCGACCAACGTGCTGACCTACGCCGATCCGGCGCCGGAGGTCATCCTGGCGCTGGGCGTGGTGCGCGCCGAGGCCGCCGCGCAGGGTCGGCGTCCGGCCGATCATCTGGCTCATCTCGTGGTGCATGGCGCGCTGCACCTGGGTGGCGCGGAGCACGATCATCCGGGCCAGGCTCGGCGGATGGAAATGGCGGAGACCCGCATCCTGCACCGCATCGGCGTGCCCAATCCGTGGCAGCGCCGATGAGCACCCATCGCGGCACGCTGCTGGGCCGGCTGGGTCATCTGCTGGGGCGCCGGCAGAGCGAACACTCGCTGCGCGAATCGATCGCCGAACTGGTGCAGGAAGCCGCCGACGCGCAGCAGCTTCCGGGGGAGCAGCCGGAGCTCGATCGTCATGAGCGGCTGCTGATCGCCAATGTGCTGCGGTTGCGCGAGACGACGGCGGACGACGTGATGCTGCCGCGGGCCGATATCGTTGCGATGCGCGCGGATGTGACGTTGGCCCAGGCGATCGAATTGATCCGCAACGACGGCCACTCGCGCCTGCCGGTGTACCGCGAGCAACTGGACGATGTGATCGGCATGATCCACATCAAGGACGTGTTCGCCTATGTCGGCCGACCGGAGGCGTTTGCGCTGGAGGCGATCATGCGCAAGCCGCTCATGGTCGCGCCGCAACTGCCGGTGCTGGACCTGCTGCTGCAGATGCGCACGCAGCGCATCCACCTGGCGCTGGTGGTGGACGAATATGGCGGCATCGACGGGCTGGTGACGATCGAGGACCTGGTGGAAACCATCACCGGCGACATTGCCGACGAGCACGACGACGTCGAGGCGCCGATGATCAGCGAGCGGCCGGATGGCGCGCTGGACCTGAATGCCCGGATGCCGATCGAGGATTTTGAGAGCAAGGTTGGGCGGATCCTGACCGAGGACGAGCGTGACGCCGATATCGAGACGGTCGGCGGCCTGGTGTTCACGCTGGCCGGCCGGGTGCCGACCCGGGGCGAGGTGATCAGCCATCCGTCCGGCATGGAATTCCGCGTGCTGGACGCCGACGCGAGGCGGATTCGCCGGCTACGCGCGCGGCGGACGCAGACGGAAGCCGCCGCCGCTTAAGGTCCTGGCCAGGCGGACGTGCGGCCTGGCGATTGCGTCAGGCGGCCGGCGACAGCACGTGGATCACCCGGCTGGCGATCAGATCTTTGGTCTTGGCGGCGTATTCGGCCATGTGAGCAGACGCGCCGTGGGCCTTCAGGTGATCCATGCTCTGCCATTTCTCGATCACCACGAAGGTGTCGGCGCCGAACGGCGTCTGGATGCGGCCGGCGTCTTCGGCGTCCACCGCGGGACCATACTCGATACAGCCGGCCTCGGCGTGCACGGCGGGAATGTTGGCGCGGAAGGCCTGCAGGATCTTCTCGCGGTTGCCCGGTTTGGCGGTGATGATGGCGAGGACGTTGATCATGGTTCGATGGTTTCCTTGTGTCGGATCGGCGCGGTTTCGGCAGATGGCCGGGTCCGCTCGCGGCGGGGGGATGATGCGCCAATTCGGCCGGCGCGCGAAGACACCGGGGTCCGGCCGGGTTGCGGGACGTGCCGGGTTCGGCGGCTCCGAGGACGTTTCGCCTGCGGCTGCGACGGTCGAAGGTGGTTTCATGTCGCGGCGGTCGGTGCGGATCGGTTATCACCACGGTCATCCGATGTGAGTATGACGCCGTATGACGAACGCCTCTACGATCCTGCTATTGCCGTTCATTGTCGCGTTTCTGATCTTCGTGCTGAGATTCTACAGCCGCGAAGGCGCTGCTTCGATGGGCCAACCAAGTTTTCTGCTTGCCGCAGTGACGGTGCTGATCGCCGGGGGCTATCTAGTACTGGGGGTGATGGGAGTGCTGCCGCCATACAGCACCTTGGCTTTCGCCGCGATCGGGCTGATCCTGCTGGGCACCGCCATCCTGCGCATGTTCATGATCTGACCGCGATGGTCATTTGAACCCGAGCGTCATTGGCGCAGCAGGCGGGACCAGAATCCAGTGGTGGCGCGATTGGTTTGGGACACATAAGGCGTGTGCGCGGGCGGCGGCAAGGCGCTGCTGATCAGGTGGCGGCCGATGTCACGCGCGGCGATTTTGGTGCGCTGGAAGGCGATGAGTGTGGCGGCGAGTTCGTCCGGGCCATGCTGGGACATGTGGTCTGCCCAGGCCTCGGCTTCCTGGAACAGGCCGGCGCGGCGCAGCACATCCAGTCGGCGCAGACCGAGTTCGATGTCGGTGGTGCCGTCCCACAGCGCCGCGACCTCGGTGCGCAGGCGAGCCGGTTCGGTCATCGCGGCGGCGTCATCAGCGGCCCATGCGGCCTGCAACAGGGCCTCGGCCTGAGTTGGGCGGTCCCCGGTGCGCTGACAGATCAGCGCCCAGCGGCGGAACGGCAGGGTTTCCTCCGGCGCCGAGGTGGTCAGCATGCGGTATTCATCGGATTTGGCGACCGCGCGCGCGGTCGAAGGCAGGGCGGCGAGGTCCGGTGCCGCGGCGCCGCAGGCGGGACAGAGTTGAATCCAGTCGCGCAAGGTGGAACGTGCCGGTTCGCCTGGACGCATGTCGAGGTCGGGTGCGATTTCGGGGGCCGGGGCTCGGAACGGTGCGCGGACCGGGCCGCCGCAGGCTCCACAAACAGGTTCGGTCCCAGGGGTTGGTTCGGTCATCGTGCCATCTCCGCCCGTATGCCGTCACTCAGGCGCTGCATCGCCCGCTCCATCAATCCCGACGATTGCGCGAAACAGACCCGTAGCCAGCCTTCGCCGGCTGATCCAAACGCCACGCCGGGTGCGACGGCAACGCCGTGGCGGGTCACCAGTTGCTTCGCCAGGTCGAGGCTGTCGCGCAATCCGTCCACCTGGAGGAATGCGTAGAACGCGCCGGCGGGGGGTTGGTAGCGGATACCGCTCAGTCCGGTCAGAGTTTGGGTGGCGAGATCGCGGCCGACGGCGCAATGGGCGCGGAATTGCTGCATCGTTTCGGTGTCGGCGATCGCGGCGACCCCGGCGAGCTGGATGAAGGGTGCGACGCCAGAATGCAGGGTCTCCACCAGGTCGACGATGAGTTCGCTGGTTGCGGCAGGCACCACTAGCCAGCCGAGCCGCCAGCCGGTCATCATCCAGGTCTTGGAGAAGCTGTTGCAGACGATGATCCGGTCATCCGGTTCGGCGATATCCAGCATCGAGGGGGCGGCGTCGCGGCCGTCGTAGACCAGGCGGGAATAGACCTCGTCGCTGATCAGCCAGGCGCCGTGGCGCTGGGCGATATCGCGGATGGCGCGCAGTTCGGCCTCGGTCGCGGTCCAGCCGGTGGGATTGCCGGGCGAGTTCACGACCAGGGCGCGGGCGCCGTCCATCATCATGTCCAGGCGATCGAGATCGAGCCTGAAGCTGCCGTCGGGCTGGACGTCGAGATCGATCGGCTCGACCACTGCGCCGCGCAGCGCGGCGGCGCTGGCGATGTTGGGCCAGGCCGGGCTGGGGATCAGCACGCGATGACCGGGGCGCAGCACCGCCGCCATGGCGACCGCGAGCGCGGTCATGCCCGACGCGGTTACCTGGATGCGGGCCTCCGCCACTGGTTTGGCGTGTAGCTGGGTCAGGTAGTCAGACAACGCCTGTCTTAGCGCGGGGACGCCCCGGACGTCGGGGTAGCGGGTGTGTCCTTCGGACAGGGCGCGGATTGCCGCGTCGCGAGCCGCCAGCGGGCTGGGCTGATCGGATTCGCCGAAACAGAGCAGATCGACGTCTGGAGTGGAAAATGCGAGGCGGGCGACCTCTACGATGCGCGAGCCCGGAATGACAGTCAGGTCCATGGGCTGCCATATAGAGGTTTTTGCGTTGATTCGGTATCATTACTGATGCTCTTCGAGCCAGATTCAGGATTAATTATACGGCCGACGGCGTGTCGGGCGGTGGTCCGCAACGATCGGGGTCAGCGCAGGCCTGAATCGGCGCGGTGCGTCGACGTCTGTCAGCGCGGGGGCGGCGCGAGCGGGGGCGATGGGGTAGACGGAAGTGGGGTGCGGTCGGTGTCGGTGCCGGTGTTGCGGATGCAGTTGCTGACCATCCGATCATGCACGAACAGGTCGGACAGGCCGCGGGTGGAATCGCCCGAGACATAATTGGCGGAATATGGGGTGTTGACCTGTGATTGCGGGCCGTAGATCTCGGCTCGGTTCTGTTGTTCGTAGGCTTGTTCGGCGCGGTGTTCGCAGGCAGCGCGAGTCTCGGCGTCGGCTCGGGCCTGTCCGGTCGGCGCGGGGCGGTCGCAGCCGGCCAGCGCGACGGCAACCAGCAGGGCGGCGGCCGGGATATGGCCGAGGTTGGAGCGGGGGCGGTTCATCAACGGGCTCCTGACAGGCGTTGCGCCGATTGCGCGGTTTCGATCTGAAAGCCGCTGACGAAGCGGGACAGCCGGGCTCGGAAGCCGGCTTCGTCAAATCGGGCCTCGGTGGTGAGCGGCTGGCTGGCGGCGGCCTTGAGCAGGGCGGGGTGAAATTCGGCACCGTCGCGTGCCAAGTGGAACAGCGAGCGGGCCCATGGCGCGTGCGCCAGCAGATCGATCAGCGCGAGCAGACGCAGGCAGAGCGACAGGCCGGTGGTGTTGGCGATGCCGACCGAGCGATCGACCGCGCCGACCCAGCAGCGTGCATCGCGGTCGGCCAAAGCGAGGTCGGTGTGGCTGCCGTCTGGGCGGTTGAAGCGAAAGCCGCGCACCGCGCCTTGGCGTTCCGCCAGCGCTGCTTCGCGGGCCGCGTACCAGGCTCGCTCGAGGTCGCGGCGGCCGACGCTGGGCAATGCCTCGGGCGGCAGATCGATCAGATAGGTCATGAGCCCATCAGGATCGCCGCCGACGCGGATGGCTGCGCCGGACGCATCACTGTCCGTGGGCTGCTGTCGAACGTTCATCAGGGTCAGGATGGACCCGTGGACGCCGCGGCGCCAGTGTCGCATGGGTTCGGGGATGAGAATTGGGTGTTGTCGGTGGGATCGCGAAGGCTTTGGTTCGGCTGGGTTGCGTCGTCTGCCGGCCGGGTGAAGGACGGGCAAAGTCACTATAGTCTGGACGCCGGCGCCGAGGCGGATGGGTCGCGGTTGGCGGAAACGTTGCGTCTGGCGGATAGGCGGCTGGGTGGATCCCCGAGCAGGGTGGTCATGCAATAGGCCAGGGCTGTCCTATTGCATGTTTGTGGGCGTCAGGCGTCAGGATCGTCGCGTTTGGGCTGCATCCGAAGGTCGCGGTGGGCGTTTCAGGCCGCTGGGTGTTTTCCCGACACTGGGCCTTTGCGACGCCGGCTTGCGGCCAGTCCGAGCAGGCCGGCGCCGAGCAGGGCCATGGACGCGGGTTCCGGGACGAGGGCGGGATCAGCCGTGACCAGCGTCTGCGTGCCCTGCAGCGAGATCAGTGCGATGACGTTGCCGCCATAAAGGGCTGCCTGCTGCGGGTCATTCACGACCGTCAGATAATTTGCGATGAGACCATCCAAGGTGGCGTTTCCCTGGTAGGTGAAGGTGGGATATTCGACCTGCCAGATGGCAAGCTGAATCGCGGCCGAGACGTCGTTGCTGGCGGTGTGGGGGTTGGCGAGCAGCGCGTCGCCGTAATTGATCAGCCCCCTGATCTTGGTGATCTGATCATCGGTAAGCGCGACGGCGATGGGTGTCGCATTGTTGGTGGTGATCGGGCCGGTAACGAACGCCACGTCCTGGCCGCCGCCGACCTGATCGTCGTGGTAGATGTCGATGCACCAGGCATCGATGGTGCCGATACTGGTGGTCAGCACCTGCTGGCCGATATAGCCCGTGCCCGACGCGGGACCGTTGATGGTCAGAGTGTCGTTGTACGGTAGCTCGATATCATTGACTGTGAACGGGCCGGCCATGGCCGGAGTGGCCAGGGCCAACGACACCGCTCCGCTAAGTGCGGCAAGGCCGAGGATTGCAGTCCGCATTAGAGTCTCCTGTGGCGAAGCCCATTGCTTCAAGGAAACTAATTCAATAAGCGTGCCAAGATGTTCGTCGTAGGATATCGGTTACTTCGGTATGTCTGGTCGGTTGTTATCAGTTATGAACATACGATACGATGCGGAAAAGCTCCCATGGAGGGAAATTAGCCGTCCAGGTATGGTGCCAAGTTTAGACCGTCATCGCTTCCGCGCGGGGTAAATCGCGATAGCATTTGTCGACTCATGATACTATCGAGTAAACTTAAGTGTTTGTTTTAGCGTATAATTTATTAGACCGACACGTTCACTCATCGCCGTGATGGTTCGGAACATTCGTTGTGCGGTCGATAATTCTTACACTATTTTGATCGGCCAAATCGAGTTTACCCGCCCCGATATTGGCTGAAAGCCGGGCTTTCCGTAGCGCAACAGTAAATCGGTTGGGTCCAAAATGCATGCGTATGGTCAGCCAATTTTACACCGACCATGCGCTGGGCCTGGGCTTGATTCGGACGCCGGCGGACTGACCGGCAGCCGTTGCGTGGGCCGGATGCGGGCGCGCGGGTTCTTTTCCTGGTCCAGGCGGCGACACGGTGACCGGTCTGGTCGGCGGCAATCCGGGCTACAGCACCGGCAATGGGTCTTTTCCGTCGATCCTGACGCTTGATGGGCTGTTTTAGTATGATGACATTTTGTATCCTGCTGCCTAATCGGACCAAGGTTCGTTGCTCGACAATAGCGGCCCGCTGTTCGCCGCGACGGGTCACGCGGAAGCCGACATCTACGGAAGTGCTACGACTTCGGCTACACCAGCAGCATTTCCGGGCCGGCCCTCGGCTACGACCACAACGACGTGTCGGGCGCGACGTTCACCGTTGCCGCGGTTCCCGAGCCGCTTCGACGGCTGTCGTCGGTTGATCGGCCTCGACGCGGTTCGGCACCGCCAGTGCCGGCTTGCGCAAGCCCGGGTCTGAGCCGCCAGGTGAAACCGGCACGCAGTCGTCCCCGGCGTGCCGGTCCATGGCGTTGAACCGGCGGTCCGTCCGCCGCTGCTTTGGACTGGGGCAAGAACCATTTTGCGCGGCCGGGCGAAAGCTTCCACAGTGCCCTGCCGGTGTTCAGTTCTGCCGGCCGATCAGTCCGCGCGCGATCACCTGGGCCTGGATTTCCGCGGCGCCTTCAAAGATCGAAAGGATGCGGGCGTCGCAGAGTACCCGGCTGATCGGATATTCGACCGCGTAGCCGTTGCCGCCATGCACCTGGACCGCGCTGTCGGCATTCGACCAGGCAACCCGGGCGGCCAGAAGCTTGGCCATGCCGGCCTCGATGTCGCAGCGCTGGCCGCTGTCCTTCTGCCGCGCGGCGAAATAGGTGAGCTGTCGGGCGAGCATGGTTTCCGTCGCCATCCAGGCGATTTTGCCGCTGACCCGCGGGAACGCCATGATGGGTCGGCCGAACTGGTTGCGTTCGGTGGCGTAGACGGTGGCCAGTTCCAGGGCGTTCTGCGCCACGCCCAAGGCCCGAGCGCCGGTCTGGATGCGGGCGCTTTCAAAGGTCTGCATCAACTGCTTGAACCCCTGGCCTTCCTCGCCGCCCAGCAGGCCGGAGACCGGGACGCGGAAATCCTCGAACCCGATCTCGTATTCCTTCATGCCGCGATAGCCCAGCACGCGGATCTCGGTGCCGGTCATGCCGGGCGCCGGGAACGGATCGTCTTGTGTTCCGCGCGGCTTGCCGGCGAGCAGCATGGACAGACCGCGATAGCCGGCGGCGGCCGGGTCGGTTCTGACGAGCAGCGTCATCAGGTCGGACCGCGACCCATGGGTGATCCAGGTCTTGGCGCCGGTGACACGATAGAAATCGCCGTCGCGCACCGCGCGGGTTCGCAGGCTGCCGAGATCGGACCCGGTATTGGGTTCGGTGAACACCGCGGTCGGCAGGATGGCGCCGGAGGCGATGCCTGGCAGCCACTGCCGCTTTTGCGCCTCGGTTCCGGCCTGCCCGACCAGTTCGGCGGCGATTTCCGATCGGGTGCCGAGCGAGCCGACGCCCAGGTAGCCGCCGCTGAGCGCCTCGGACACCACGCACATGGCGATCTTGCCGAGGCCTGAGCCGCCGCTGTCCTCGGCGACGGTCAGGCCGAACACGCCCATCTCGGCCAGTTGCTGGACGATCGCGGCGGGGATCAGTTCGTCGCGCTGGTGCCAGTCCTGCGCGTGCGGTGCGATCTCGGCCTCGGCGTAGCGCAGGAATTGCTCGCGGATCGCGGCGATGGTTTCGTCGGCGATGCCGACATCGCCGAAGTTGCGCAGCGAGGCTGCCTCCACGATGCGCTGGCGCGCGGCGGCCAAGGCGGCGGGATCGCCGAGTTCGGCCAGCAGCGGATCGCGCAGGAATGTCCACACCGCCTCGGCGTCGGTGCCGATGTCGCCGGGTCGGACCATCTCGGTCTGGCTGATGGCGATACCGCCGCCCAACTGGGCGAGGTATTCGGCGAAGCCGATCCGGAGCATGGCGGCCTCGACCGGGGTCAGGGCGCCGGTTTCGCGCAAGTTGCGGGCCCAGATCAGGCTGCGGCGCAGCGCCTCGACATAGGTGGCCTGCCAGGCGAAGCCGTGCGCCGCGAGTTGATGGGTATCGAGACGTTGCGGGTCGATGCGGCCGTCACGGACCACGGCCGAAGCAACGGCGTGGCGGGAATGGGCGAGCAGCTGTTCGGCGAGCGCGAGGCCGCGGTCGCACAGGAGTAGAAGGGCGTCGATTTCGGGCATGGTTGCGTTGGTCACCAATCGGTCCCCGGTCAGCGCGGCGGGCCGGCCACCACGCCGGCATCGTGCAGCTTGGCATATTCGGCGGACGGCAGGCCGAGGAGTTCGGTCAGTACTGCTTCGGTATGTTCGCCGAGGCGCGGCGCGGCGGTCGGATGGCGGCCGGCGGTAGCGGAGAAATTCAGCGGCTGGGTGTTGACCATCAGCGGGCCGACGCCGGGTTGGTGGACGTCGCCGAACATCGGGTTGGCGGACGAGCATAGCGGGTCGTCACGCAGCAACTGGCGAAAATCCTGATACGGTCCCCACAACACACCGCTGCCTTGGAACGCGGCGCCGATTTCCGTCAGCGTGTGTTGGGCGAACCAGGGTTCGAGCACCGCGGCGATGGCATGGCGGGCATCGAACCGACCGCCCTCGGTGTTGAGATCGACCTGCATCATCGGCCCGATCATGGCGAGGCGTTCGGACAATCCGGTGGATTGGCCGATGGCGCGCCATTGGCGGTTGGAGATCGCCGCCAGCATGATGCGCCGGTGGTCCGCGGTGGCGAAGTCGCGTCCAAAGGCACCGTACAAGTCGTTGCCCATCGCTGGTCGTACCGCGTCGTTGATCTGGACGTCGGCGAGGTAGCCAAGGTTGGAGACGGTGGCGAGCATCACGTCGGACAACGCAAGCGTGACTTCCTGGCCGTGCCCGGTTGCCCGCCGGGCACGCTCCGCGGCGAGGAAGCCGGCGGACAGGTAGAGTGCGGCGGTCACATCCCAGGCCGGCAATACGTGGTTGACCGGGTCCTGTCCGGTGCCGGTGGCGAGCGGGAAGCCGCTGGCGCAGTTGACGGTGTAGTCGATCGCGTTGCCGCCGGTGGAGGTGCCGGTCAGGCGCATCATGATCAGGTCGGAGCGTCGCTCAGACAGCGCCTGGTAGGTCATCCAGCCGCCGCTGGGCAGGTTGGTCAGCAGGTTGCCGCCTCCGGCCCCTGGGGCGCAGATCAGGGCGCGGGCGAGATCCTGTCCCTGCGGCGTGTTCAACGCCAGCGTGACCGAGCGTTTGGCCTTGTTGAGGCTGGCCCAGTACAGGCTGTTGCCGTCGGGTGCCAGCGGCCAGCGGCCGATATCGATGTTGCCGCCGATCGGGTCGATGCGGATGACGTCGGCACCAAGCTGGGCCAGCGTCATGCCGCCAAGCGGGGCGGCGACGAAGGCCGATACCTCGACAATTCGGAGGTCACTGAGCGGGTGGGCCACGAGGGTCAGGCTCCGCGGGTGCTGTCGTGGTTGCCGCTGGTCGGTGCGACCGATCGGGCTGAATCCGGGAGTTCCGGCGATGTCCGGGGACGGCTTGGCACAACAAACACTCAGCGCGCTTTGGCGGTGTCGCGTAACCCACGCAGCGCGAGGTAGTAGCCGAACACCCCGAAGCCGGTCACCATGCCGAGGCTGACGGTCGCGGTGTCTGATACCGGGCCTCGGCGCACCGGATTGGAGATGTGCACCTCAATCACCGGGAAGCTGACCTGGCTGATGGCCGCGGTGAGCGCGGGGTAGCCGCGGGAGAAACCGGCCGGGTTGAACAATGCGCCGTCGCAGGCCTGGTCATTCGCCTGGTACAGGCGGTTGATGACCTCGCCCTCGATATTGGAGTGGAAGATGTCGATCTGGAGATCCAGTTCGGCGGCGTATTGACGGATGTGCTGGTTGTATTGGTCCAGCGTCATGGTGCCGAAAATCTCGGTTTGGGTTTTGCCGCGCATGTTCATGCCGGCGCCCTGGACAACGAGGATTTTCATCGCGAGGCTTCCTGCTGGATCAACATTGACCGACGGTAGGCGAGCGGCCGGCGGCTGACAAGCGGTTCGGCGGCGGCGAAAAAGGGGGGAGGCATGGGCGGCGACAACGATAGCCTGATCGAGGCATTCTGGCAGGCGCGCGGGCAGGGCAGCTATTTCCCGCCGGCGTATTTCGGCAGGCTTTCGGTCGACCAGGCCTATCAGGTTCAGCTTGGGTTGATCGCGCGCCGGTGTGCGGCGGGGGAGCGCCAGATCGGCTGGAAGGTCGGGCTGACGGCGCCGGCGATCCAGCAACAGTTCGGCTTCCACGAACCCGTGTTCGGCTGCGTGTTGGACAGCAAGCCCACGGGGCACGAGTTTGCCGCGGGCGAGCTGATCGCGCCCGGCTTCGAGAACGAACTCTGCATGCGGCTGGGCGTCGATCTTGCCGGCACGATCGATCTGGAGCAGGCGCGGGCGGCCGTCGAGGTGATCTACCCGTCGCTCGAGATCATCGAGACCCGTGGACCATTTACCGAGCAGATCGCCCTGGCGCTGGCTGACAATGCCCAGCAGAAGACGGTGGTTCTGGGGGCACCGGCGGCGTTGCCGGCCGATCCGACCGCGATCGAGGCGCGGGTGTCGATCAATGGGCAGCCTGTGGCGACCGGTACCGGGGATGCGGTGCTGGGGAATCCGCTGCGTTCGATCGTGTGGCTGGCGGCGAAACTCGGGGCTTATGGCCGGCAGTTGAAAGCCGGTGAGATCGTCATGACCGGGTCGTTCACGCGGCAGTTTCCGATTGCCCCGGGCGACCGCATCGAGACGGTGTTTTCCGGTCTCGGCGTGGTGAGTGCGGCGATGTCCGCTTAGGAGTGCGCGCGGACGCGGGCCGGCTTCTTCGTTGCCGGAGGAGTGGCCGAATCATCGGGTAACGGGGGTCTGTCGCCCGATCGGGGATTGCCCTGGCGGCAAAGCCTGATTACTGGGCGGCGATGAATTCATTTTCGACCGCCGTCCGATGGCGATGATCCGCGCGTTGCGGCTGGTTGCCGACCGGCAGGTCGCGCTGACCGAGCGTGACGCCCCGCCCGATCCCGGGGTGGATGAGGTGCAGCTTCGGGTTCGCGCGGTCGGGCTGAACCACATCGACGTCTGGGGCTTTCGTGGGATGGCGTTCGCCAAGCGGAGCTATCCGCTGACGGTGGGCGCTGAGACGGCGTGCGAGGTTGTCTCGGTCGGCGCGGGCGTCTCCGGTGTGAAGCCGGGGGATCGGGTCGTGCCGTATTCGGCGTTGACCTGCGGTACCTGCGCGGCCTGCCTGAGCGGTCGCGACAATCTGTGTGAGAACGTCGCCGGGGTGCGCGGTTTCCATATCGACGGGTTCGCCGAGGAGCTGACCAATCACCCGGCTCGGTTGCTGGTGAAGATCCCCGATGGCGTGTCGATGCAGGACGCCGCCTGCGTCGCTGTCGCGTATGGCACGGTGGAGCATATGCTGTTCGACAACGCGCAATTGCAGCCGGGCGAGTGGGTGCTGGTGCAGGCGGGCGGGTCGGGGATCGGCAGCATCGCCATCCGGATCGCCAAATCGATCGGCTGCACCGTCATCACCACGGTGGGTTCTCCGGCCAAGGCCGAGCGAGCCAGGGCGCTGGGGGCGGACCATGTGATCAACTACCGCGAGGACCGGTTCGAGGGCGTGGTGCGCAAGCTGACCCGAAAACGGGGCGTCGATGTGGTGTTCGAACACACCGGCGCGGATACCTGGGCGGGGTCGCTGTTGTCGCTGAAGCGGGGTGGGCGGCTGGTGACCTGCGGCGCGACCTCGGGGCCGGTCGGCAGCCTGAACCTGATGCAGTTGTTTCAGCAGCAGTATCGCATCATCGGGTCGTTTGGCGCGCCGATGACGGCGCTGACGCGCGGGTTGCAGAGGATCGCATCGGGGGTCAGGCCGGTGATCGACACCGTGTATGGCCTGGCCGATTTCCACGCCGGGGTGCAGCGGCTGGAGTCGCGCGACGTGTTCGGCAAGATCCTGATCGAACTCTGAGCAAGGTGCGCCGGCAAATCGGACTGTACGCGGAACGTATCCTCGGCCGCGTGGTGAAGTGGCTGATCCGGCTGCTGCGGCGCGCCGATCCTGACCGCGCGTCGGATTTCTGCGGTGGGGTGGCCAGGCGGGTCGGCCCCTATCTGCCGGCGCACCGTGTTGGCCGGGCCAATCTTCGCGCGGCGTTTCCGGAGCAGGACACGGCCTGGATCGAGGCCACGCTGGCTGAGGCGTGGGAGAATCTGGGCCGCGTCGGCGGCGAGTATGTCCATATGGCGCGGATCTGGGACTTCGATATGCAGCGTCCGAACAGCGGCCGCATCCAGACCGACAGCGTGCCGTTGTTCGATCTGTTGCGCGACGACGGCAAGCCGGCGCTGTGTTTCGCCGCGCATCTGGCAAACTGGGAGTTGCCGGCGATTGCCGCGGCGGCGCACGGGCTGCCCTCGGCGGTGGTCTACCGGATGCCGAACAACAAGGCAGTCGCCAAGGAGATCATCCGCATTCGAGCGCCTCTGATGGGGCGGCTGATCCGCACCCGGGCGCAGGCGGCGCTGGAGATGGCGGCGGCGTTGAACGCGGGCGAGCATCTAGGCATGCTGGTGGACCAGCATTTTTCCCGCGGCGTGGAAGTGGATTTTTTTGGCCGGCGGTGCAAGGCCAACCCCTCGGTGGCGCGGCTGGCTCGGCGGTTCGATTGCCCGGTGATCGGGGTGCGGGTGATCCGTCTACCGCAGCACGGTTTTCGGATTGAGGGGTTCGGGCCGTATGAACTGCCAAGGGGGGAAGACGGAGAGATCGATGTGGTCGCGGCGACGCAGATGATCACCACGATCGTCGAGGGCTGGGTTCGCGATTATCCGGGGCAATATCTGTGGTTTCATCGTCGGTGGCGTTGACCGGGGCGGCATTGACCGGGGCGGCATTGACCGGGGGGGCGCCTGTCCGTACTTCGTGTCTTGCGGCGAGGTGAAGGGTGTCAGCGCGGCTGTTCCCGGACCGGCCTGCCGCTATTTTGCCATGCGGACTATGTAACCGCCTGAAACCATCTGCTGAGGAATTCGAAATCGATGCGAGCTGTTGTTCTTTCCGCTTGGTTGCTGATCGCGGGTTCAGGCGCCGCCCTGGCCCAGCAGGCCCGCGAATCGGTGCTGTCGCCGTTGCCATCGCCGAACCTGCCGGAGGGCGCTAGACCATCGGACGAGCTTCGCGCGGCGGAAGGGGCGTTGGCGGCCGGTCGCACCGGAGAGGTCGAGGAAGCGCTTGAGCGGGCGCAGACGCGGATGCTGGACCGGTCGGTGGCGCTGGGGCGAACTAACGACCCTAGTAACAATCCGACGGTCGGGCAGATCACCGAGGCGCGGCAGGCGTTGGCGGCGGGTGATCGCGCGGGCTGTCTGCAGTGGATCCAGACGGCGGTCGCCTCGGCCACCGCTCAAGGGTTGTGAGGCGGGATCGGGAGGGATCAGAGGCCGAGATCGGTCAGGTTCGGATGGTCGGCGGGACGCGGGCCGGTGTGGTCCCAGTGAAACAGGCGGGCTGAGGCGGCGATCGGCAGGTCGTTGATGCTGGCGTGGCGGGTGTGCATCAGACCGTGGGCGTCGAACTCCCAGTTCTCGTTGCCATAGGCGCGGAACCAGGTTCCGGAATCGTCATGATACTCGTAGGCGAAGCGCACCGCGATGCGGGCGTCGGTGAATGCCCAAAGCTGTTTGATCAGGCGGTAGTCGAGTTCGCGGGTCCACTTGCGGGTCAGGAATGCGACGATGGCCGGGCGGCCCTGAAAGAACTCGCTGCGGTTCCGCCAGCGGCTGTCTTCAGTGTAGGCGAGGCAGACGCGGTCTGGGTCGCGACTGTTCCAGGCATCCTCGGCGCCGCGGACCTTTTGTCGCGCGGTTTCCAGGTTGAATGGCGGCAGCGGCGGGCGGTCGGCGGGCATTGTGTACTCCGGGGGGTGTACTCCGGGGGGTGTTTTCCGGGGGTGTTTTCCGGGGCTTGCCCTAACGGACGAAGCCCGGGCCCAGAAGCTTGTCCGGGCTTGCATCTGAAGCGCCCTCGACGCAGATCATCTTGCGGTTCAACCCGGACTCTTCTCGGATCTTCAAACCAGGAGAATACTCGGGGGAAGCGTACCACCGCGCCGCGGCTTCCCGATCGGGGAATTCGACGATGACGATGCCGTAAGGGGACCAGTCGCTTTCCATGACTTCGATCGCCCCACCGCGAGCCAGATAGCGTCCACCATACTGCTCGATCGTCGCTGGGGCCATAGCCACGTAAGCCTTCCAGGCGCCTTCGTCTTCGGGTGCTACGACACCAACGTCAACGATTACATATGCCGGCATAATCTGGTCCTTACGATTTGTCGTATTTGGCTGGATCGAATGGCGCCCGGAGCAGCCACTAGCAACCGAGTTGAGGTCGCGTCATCCCAGCGCAATCCTGATCCTTGCAAAAGCTGCTTATCGTTGATATGACGGAAATAAATAGCACTGGTTGCGCGCCAGCGCGTCTTCCGCATCTGAAAATCAGTGCCCTCATTTATTGCGAACTTGGGACAGCGTCCATCATACGTCAAGCGTACTGTCCAAAGCGAGAAGCGGCTGAAGGGCGGCGGCGGTCGCGCGGAGGCTGCGGTCGAAAGATTCAACTGGCAAACGGATAACGGCTTGCCAGCAGCGCGAAGCAACGCTCGTCGTGGTCTGGCCGGGCTGGGTCGGAGGCCTCGGTGTCGCCGACGCTGCGGTGGGCCAGCAGGTCCCAGCCGGAGCGGTCGAACAGACGGATCAGGCCGGTTTCGCTGAAGATCCAATAGTTGGTCGAATCGTTGTTGGCCTCGGTCGGGTCGAGCAGGTAGGCGACCGGCAGGTGCCTGATTGGTTCGGCGTGTGGGGTGAGTTGCGCGATGCGGGTGCTGAGCAATAGGTATTTTGTTACTTTGGAGAGACTTTCGAGCACCAGGAACGGGTTCTTCAGGTGGTACAGGATGCCCAAGAAGAACACCAGGTCGTAGCGTGTGCCGGGCAGGGCGAAGTAGCTGTCGAGGTCGACGTCGTGGATGACGACCCCCGATTTTAGCCGCGCCGCGAGCAGGCGGGCGCCGCGCAGGCCGTTGAAATTGGTCGGCGCGTGGTCGATAACCTCGACCGCGTGGCCCAGACGTTCGAGGAAGAACGCCAGGTCGCCGTCGGCGGCACCGATGTCGAGCGCCGGGCGTGCGCCCAGCAGTTGGTGCAGCGGAAACTGTTCGAACAGCGGCCTGAGATGAATGAAGTTGTTGAGGCTGCCGTAGGGGTACCAGGGAAACTTCGGATCGATGGCGGCCTTGAGCGCATCGATCTCGGTCATGAACGCCAGGGCGGCGGTTTCCAGATCGGTTGCGTTCATCGGGCTGGGTCCGTCGTGGCGGCGTCTTGCGAGATCAGCGACCGGCCGGTCATTTCGGTCGGTTGGGGGATGCCCATCAGGTCGAGCAAGGTCGGCGCGAGGTCGGCGAGGCGGCCTTCGTGGATCGCCCGATCGCCGCCGCCGATCAGCACCACGGGCACCGGGTTGGTGGTATGCGCGGTGTGGGGGCCGCCGGTCTCGTGGTCCTTCATCAATTCGCAATTGCCGTGATCGGCGGTGACCAGCAGCGCGCCGTGCTGGCGCGTGATTGCATCGGCGATACGCCCGAGGCCGGTGTCGACGGTCTCCACCGCCGTGATGGCGGCTTCCAGGACGCCGGTATGGCCGACCATGTCGGGGTTGGCGAAGTTCAGTATGATCAGGTCGTATTGTCCGCTGTCGATTGCCTGCACCGCCTTGTCGGTCAGTTCGGGGGCCGACATTTCGGGTTGCAGGTCGTAGGTGGCGACCTTTGGGGATGCGACCAGGATGCGGTCCTCGCCGCTGAACGGTGTCTCCTGGCCGCCGTTCAGGAAATAGGTGACGTGGGGGAATTTCTCGGTCTCGGCCATGCGGAGCTGGGCTTTGCCGGCGTTGGCGACGACCTCGCCCAGGATGTTGCGTGGCGTTTCGGGAGCGAACAGAACACCGAGGAAGGGTGCCAGCGCATCGGAATAACGCGTCATGCCGACCGCGGCGGCGAACTTGCGCGGATCGGGGCGGGGGAAGCCATCGAATGCCGGGTCGAGCAGCGCGGCAAGGATTTCGCGGACCCGGTCGGCGCGGAAGTTGAAGCACAATATGGCATCGCCGTCTTGCATCCCGGCGTAGTCGCCGATCACCGAGGCGGGAACGAATTCGTCGAATTTTTGCTTGGCGTAGGCGGCCTCGATAGCGGTCTTTGGGGAGGGAAAGCGCGGCGCCTGGGCATCGGCGATGGCGCCGTAGGCCTGGGCGACACGATCCCAGCGGTGGTCGCGATCCATCGCGAAGTAGCGGCCGACGACGGTGGCGACCGGCACGGCCTCGGGCAGCGCGGACTGCAGGCGGGCGAGGTCACCGGCGGCGGATTGCGGCGGGGTGTCACGGCCGTCGGTGATCGCGTGGACCACGGTCTTGATGCCGGCGTCGTGCAGGTATCCGGCCAGGGCGGCGGCGTGGTCCTGGTGGGCGTGCACGCCGCCGGGTGAGACCAGGCCGATAAGGTGGCAGGTGCCGTCGGTCTGCTTGAGCGTTTCGACCAGGGCGGTGAAGGCGGCGGCCTGGGCGATGCTGCCGTCGGCCACGGCGTCGCCGATCCGCACCAGTTCCTGCTTCAGAATGCGCCCGGCACCGATGTTGAGGTGGCCGACCTCGGAATTGCCCATCTGGCCGTCGGGCAGTCCGACGTCGCGGCCGGAGGGGTGCAGGATGGCGTGCGGGCAGGTGTCCCAAAGGCCGGAGAAGGTGGGGGTTTTGGCGAGGCGCACGGCGTTGTCGGCGGGTTCGTCACGCCAACCGAAGCCGTCGAGAATCACCAGCATTACCGGTCTTGTCGCCATGGATCTGCCATCCCTCTGCCTGCGCAGGCCAGGATGTCTCCGTTCGGAGCGTCCTGGCCTGGCTGATGCGGTTGTGCGGCGGGTGCCTCGGGTCGGAACAATTCGGGACAATCCGCTGCCAGTCGCCAAATGCCTGCGTAGCGTCCAAGGTCGCAGGGGACAAGCCGATTGACGGTGCGGCGATTACTTTGCCTGGGCGGTCACGGCCGCCAGCCCAGCCTTGGCGGTGACCGCGTCCTGGGTGAAGATGCCGCCGCTGGCGCCGATCGCGCCGACCAGTTTGCCGTCGATCACGATCGGGAAGCCGCCTTCGCTGGCGACGCCGCCGCCGGCCACCGCCAGCAGGCTGAGGCCGTTTGGCGAGCCGCCGTTCACCGCGGTTTGGAATACGCCCGACGGGCGGCGGAACGTAGCAGCGGTGCGGGCCTTGGCCTGGGAAATCGAGATCGAGGCGTATTGCGTGCCGTCCATGGTCGCATGCGCGATCAGGTTGCCGGCTGGATCGACCACGGTAATCGACATTTTCCAATTGTGTTTCTTTGCCTCGGCGATGGCGGCGGTGATGGCCTTGTCGGCCTGATCGAGTTTGAGCGGGGCGCCGTAGGGGATGTCGAACGGCATGACCTCGGGCACTGGGGCTGGGGTTTGGGCTTGGCTTGCGGGTCCATCGGCGATGATGGCGGCGATGGTGGCGGCGATGACCGCGGCGGCGATGCGCATGGGTGAGTTCCTCCCGGTATGATTGGACGCTGTTTTCCAGCGAATGAGGCCTGCGTACCGCCGAAATGGTTCCCCGGCAATGCAGGTCCCACCCGGCGGGGGCACGGCCGGGTCTGGGCCAAGCTTGACCAGGGCGCCGTCGAGGTTTTCCATGTCGCGAGCAAAGAAACGGGAGCGGGCCATGCATGATACGGTGATCCGGGGCGGCAGTATCGTCGATGGCAGCGGCACGCCGGCGATGACCGGCGACGTTGCGATCGATGGCGACAAGATCGCCCAGGTCGGCGGCAAGGCTGGTCCGGGCAAGCGGGAGATCGACGCCGACGGACTGCTGGTAACGCCGGGTTGGGTCGATGTGCACACGCATTACGACGGTCAGGCGACCTGGGACCCGGTGCTGGCGCCGTCGTCGTGGCACGGTGTCACTACAATCCTGTTCGGCAATTGCGGCGTTGGGTTCGCGCCGGTGCGCAACGAGGATCACTCGGCACTGATCGGCATGATGGAATCGATCGAGGAGATTCCCGGCATCGCGTTGGCCGATGGGCTGAAGTGGAACTGGGAGACGTTCCCGCAGTATCTGGACGCGTTGGAACAGATGCCGCGGGCGATCGATATCGCGGCGCAGATCCCGCACCACCCGCTGCGGGTCTATGTGATGGGGGAGCGGGCGATCAACCGCGAGGCGGCGACCGGGGAGGACATCGCGGTGATGCGGGACGCGGTGCGGGCCGGGCTTGAGGCTGGGGCGTTCGGTTTCACCACCTCGCGCACCAATTCGCACAAGACGCCGAGCGGGGACATGGTGCCGGGTCGTTACTCGGAAGTGGATGAGCTGTTGGGCATCGGCTCGGCGTTCAAGCAGCTTGGCTATGGTGCGTTCGGGGTGAACAGCGACTTCGACGACGAGGCTGAGGAGCTGAAGTGGATGACCCAGTTCGGCCGCGAGACTGGCCGTCCGGTTTGGTTTCTGTTGACCGACAGGCCGACCGACAAGGTGCGCTGGCGCCGGCTGATGGACGGGGTACACAGGGCGCGGGCGGCGGGTGCCATGGTGACCGCTCAGGTCGCCGGGCGGCCGGTCGGGGTGATGCTGGGGATCGATACGGCACTGAATCCGTTTTCCATCCGGCCGAGCTATCAGGCGCTGTTGCGGCTTCCGGTGGCGGAGCGGATTAAGCGGATGCAGGATCCGGCGTTGCGGTCGCAGATCCTGTCGGAGGCACCCTCGCCGGCGTTGCTGAACCGGCTGTCACAGTTCCGCCAGCACATCGTGACGCGGTGGAACCGGATGTTCCCGATGGGCGATCCGCCGGACTACGAGCCGGAGGAGAAGGACAGCATCGCGGCGATTGCGACGCGGTCGAACCACACGCCGGACGAGGTTGCGTATGACTACCTGGCGGGCGGGGCGGAGCGGTTCCTGTTCTTCCCGATCGTCGGCTATAACGAGGACAACCTGGACATCATCCATACCATGCTGACGGATGACGCGACGATCCTGGGGCTGTCGGACGGCGGCGCGCATTGCTCGTCCATTGTTGATGCCAGCGTGCCGAGCTGGATGTTGATCCATTGGGCGAGGGACCGCTCGCGCGGGCCGAAACTGCCGCTGGAGTTGATGGTGAAGCGGCAGACCAGTGAGACCGCCGAGTTCTTCGGGTTTCATGATCGCGGCCGGCTGGCGGTTGGCAAGAAGGCCGATGTCAATGTGATCGATTACCAGGCGCTGCGGCTGCATATCCCGGAGGTCCGCTATGACCTGCCGATGAACGGGCGGCGGCTGGTGCAGCGGGTCGATGGCTACCGCAATACGTTCGTTTCGGGGGTCTCGACGTTCGAGAGCGGCGTGTTCACTGGGGCGACGCCTGGGCGACTGGTGCGCGCGGCGGCGCGGTAGGCGGGGCGCCCGGCGGCTGTATCCGGGTGTTGGCGCGTCCGTCCGCGGTTTGAGGTAAATCCGGTGTTGCGGAGGCAGTGCTTTACGGCGCCGCCTCGTCGTCGCATGTTACGCTGGCCAAGAAGACGGCCGGGACAATCCGGCCGCATCAGGGAGACTTCGCCATGAAACAAACCAGCGCGGTTTCGCGCCGCTTGGTGCTGGGTGGAACCGCCAGCATCCTTGCCTCGCCAGCAATCATCGGACGCGCCGCCGCGGCGACGCGCGGCGTGAGCGACAGTGAGATCGTGATCGGGACGATGGCCGACCTTTCCGGCGTGACCGCGGTGCAGGGGGTCAACAACGCCAATGGGATGCGGCTGGGGTTTGACGAGGCCAACGCGCGCGGCGGCGTCCATGGCCGCAAAATCCGCTGGATCGTCGAGGACAATGAATACATCGTGCCAAAGGCGGTGCAGGCGATGAACAAGCTGCTGAACCGCGACAATATCTTCTTTGCGATTGGCAATGGGGGCACGCCGCACAACGACGCGGTGATGCCGTCGATGTTTGAGAAAAGTGTGCCGAACGTCTTCCCGACGACCTGCGCTCGGTCGATGTATGAGCCGTTCAACCGGCTGAAATTTGGGCAATTCGCTTCCTACTATGACCAGATGCGTGCCGGGGTGAAGTATTTCGTTGAACAGCGCGGCAAGAAAGTCATCGGGTCGATGTATCAGGACACCGATTTCGGACGTGATGTGCATGCCGGGGTTGTGGCGCAGCTTCAGGCGATGGGGCTGAAGCTGGCGGCGGAGACGTCGCATCGGCCGACCGACACCGACTTCAACGCGGCGCTGGCGCGCCAGCACGACGCCGGCTGCGACCTGATATGCGCGGGCACGATCGTCAAGGACACCACGATCATCCTGCAGACGGCGCACAAGATGGGCTGGAATGTGCAGTTTTGCGGCCAGTTCGCCAGCTATTCCACGGCTGTGGCGGAGGCTCCGGGCGAGCCGGCGGAGGGGTTCTACTCGATGGCGCCGGCGCTGTATCGCTACCCGGATGATCCGAAACCGGCGGTGCACGCATTTGCCGAGACGTATCGTAAGCGGTTTGGTTTCGACCCGAACTATCTGGGTGAGGCTGGCTATACGGCTGCCTGTTTCAGCGTCGCCGCGCTGCAGAAAGCCGGGCGGGACCTGACGCTGGATAGTTTCATCAACGCGATGGAGAGCATGCGTGACTGGCACGATATCTTTGGCGGCCCGGCGTTGTCGTTGAGCCCGACCAATCATCACGCCTCCAGCCAGTCCTTCCTGTCGGTGGTGAAGAACCGGCGCTGGACCCCGGTGCAAGAGCAGCCGCTGATGTTCTGAACCGCCGCTGTCGTGCTGGCGGGATCGCCGCGCGCCGCGGTGGTCAGGGGTTGGCCGCGCTATATTGCTTGCGCAGTTCGCGCTTCAGCAATTTGCCAGCGGTGTTGCGCGGCAGGTGGTCCACGAACAGCACGTTCTTGGGCACCTTGTAGGGGGCGAGATGCTGGCGGGCGAACGCCTGCAGCGCGGGCCCATCGACGCTGTGGCCGGGGCGAAGCACGACGAAGGCGGTAACCGCTTCGATCCATTTGTCATCCGGCAATCCAACGACGGCGACTTCCGAGACGGCTGGGTGGGTGAACAGGACTTCCTCTACTTCGCGGCTTGCCACCAGCACGCCGCCGGTGTTGATCACGTCGCGGATGCGGTCGACGATGTAGAGATAGCCAGCCGCGTCGAAATAGCCGACATCGCCCGAGTGGAACCAGCCGCCGGCGAAGGCCTCGGCGGTTTCCGCTGGCTTTTCCCAGTAGCCGGTCAGAAGATGCGGCGAGCGGTGGACGATTTCGCCATGGGTTCCGGGCGGTGTGTCGTTCATGTCCGGATCGACCACGCGGGTTTCGACGTTCAGCACCGGGCGGCCGCAGGAGGCGGGGCGGGCGTCGTGTTCCTCGGGGCGCAGGACGGTGGCGAGCGGAGCGATCTCGGTCTGGCCGTAACAGTTGTACGGCCGAGCGCGCGGCAGACGCTGGCGCAGTTCGTGCAGCACCGGGACCGGCATGATGGAGGCACCATAGTAGACCTTTTCCAGCGAGGTCAGGTCGCTTGTGGCGAAGTCGGGGTGACGCAGCAGGGTGATCCAAACGGTGGGGGGTGCGAAGAACGAGGTGATACGGTGTTGCTCGATCAGCCGCAGCACGAGGTCGGGCGCCGGTGCCTCGATCAGGATGGTGCGCGCGCCGACCAGCAACTGCGGCATGGTGAAGGCGTGCAGTTGGGCGGTGTGATACAGCGGCAATGCGGCGAGTGCCGTGTCGGTCTCGGCATAGTCCATATTGTGGATGACCGAGTAATACTGTGACAGCATCGCCTTGTGGGTCATCATCGCGCCCTTTGGCGCGGCTGTCGTGCCTGATGTATAGACGATCTGGGCCAGGCTGTCGTCTTCAAGTTCGGGGTCGATGGCGGTTGGCGCGGCGGCGTCCTGGGCGATGCCGATCAGATCTTCCAGCGGGTGTGAGGCGACGTCGATGTCGGCCAGGTTCGGCCGCAGTGCCGCCGCCGTCAGCACCAGCCGCGAACCGGACTGGCGTACGATGTAGGACAGTTCCTCGCCGGTCAGCGCGTAGTTCACCGGCACGTGGACGAAGCCGCCGCGCAGGCAGGCCAGCCAGGCGATGAAGTAGGCGTCGGAGTTCTTGCCGTAGGCGGCGACCCGGTCGCCTTGGTTCAGGCCGCGATCGGTCAGATATCGCGCGACCCGATCGGCGGCGCGATCCAGATCGTTGAATGACCAGTCGCGTTCGGCGAATGCCAGGGCCGAGCGGTCGCGGAACAGGCGGGCGGCGCGGCGGATCGCGTCGCCTGCTGTGTTGCGGCGGATCAGGTCCATGGCAACGGGTCGGTTGGTGTGCGGCAGAGCTTCGACATCGTTCGGTTCCGCGTGCGTATGAACAAAATACACCGGGCATCGCGGCGGCGTCCATGCGGTCTGCTTGCGCCTGAAGCAGCTCGCATGGTTGCACTGGGCGGATAACTGGAATCGGAGTTCAGTCGGCTGCCGCCGCACCCATCTTCTCTGCCAGGCGCGGCAATGCGCGAGGACGGTTCGGCATCAGCCAGTGCTGCAGCCGATCGAGATACAGATAGATCACCGGTGTGGTGTAGAGGGTAAGCACCTGACTGAGTGCCAGGCCGCCAACCATGGCGAAACCGAGCGGCTTGCGCAGTTCCGATCCGGCGCCATTTTCCAGCATCAACGGCAGGCCGCTGAACATCGCCGCCATGGTCGTCATCAGGATCGGGCGGAACCGCAGCAGGCAGGCCTGGCGGATCGCCTGGTGAGGGGTTAGGCCGTCCCGCCGTTCGGCGGTGATGGCGAAATCCACCATCATGATGCCGTTCTTCTTGACGATGCCGATCAGCAGAATGATGCCGATCAGCGCGATCACGGTGAGTTCGTAATGAAATACCAGCAGCATCAGCAGTGCGCCAACGCCGGCCGAGGGCAGGGTGGACAGGATGGTCAGCGGTAGCACGTAGCTTTCGTACAATACCCCGAGAATAATATAGACGGTGACCAGCGCCGCGGCCACCAGATAGGGCTCGGTGCTCAGCGAAGCCTGGAACGCCTGGGCCGTGCCCTGGAAGCTGCCCTGGACGGTCGCCGGCAGGCCTATCGAAGCTTCCACGGCGTCGACCTTGGTCACGGCTTCGCCAAGCGAGGCGTTGGCCGCGAGATTGAACGATATTGTCACGGAGGGAAATTGACTCTGATGGTTGATCGCCAGGGGCTGCACGGGAAGCGTCGTCTCGTGCAGCAGCGTCGACAGCGGCACAACCGCGCCGCTGGATGAATGCACGTAGAGCTTCCGCAACGTCGACAATTTGCCATACTCGTTGGGCAACGCCTCCAGGATCACGTAGTAGGCCTTGTTGCCGGTGAAGTACTGGGCGACCTCGCGCTGGCCGAAGGCGTCGTAGAGTATCGCATCGATCATCGCCGGCTGAACGCCGAAACGGGAGGCCTGATCGCGGTCATAGGTGAGGGTTTCGGTGGTGCCGGAATTCTCCTGGTCCGAGGTTACACTGGACAGCAGTTTGATTTGCTGCATCTTCGCCAGGACCTTCGGGGCCCAGTGGTTCAACTCGTCCTGGTTGGAATCCTGCAGGGTGTACTGGTACTGCGTCCGCCCGAGGCGGGCACCGACCCTGACGTCCTGGATCGGCTGCAGGAACAAGCGGATGCCGTTGATCGCTTTCATCTTCTGATCGATCCGATCGATCACCTGCATGATCGTGCTGGAGCGTTGGTCCCAGGGCTTGAGCGTGATGTACATGCGTCCGTTGTTGGCGGTCTGCCCGGCGGCGCCGGCGCCGACTGCTGACACCACCGATGCGACCGCGGGATCGTGCATCACCACGTCGTTGGCCCGGCGCTGCAGCACCGCCATCTCGTCGTAGGAAGCGTCCTGCGCCGCATCGGTGATACCGATCATGATTCCGGTGTCCTGCAGCGGGAAGAAGCCCTTCGGAATGATGATGTACAGCACCACGGTGAGTGACACCGTGGCTACGAAGACCATCAGCGTGATGAAGCTGAACCGCAGCGCGATATCCAATGTCCGCTCATAAAAGCGGACCATTGCCGTGAACATCGCCTCGATCGCGCGGTAGATGCGCCCGTGCTGATGCGCCTGCGGCGACAGGAACCGCGAAGACATCATCGGCGTCAGGGTCAGCGAGACCACCGCCGAGATCACGATGGTGATCGAAACGCAGATGGCGAATTCGCGGAACAGGCGTCCGACGATGCCGCCCATCAGCAGCAGCGGGATGAAGACCGCGATCAGCGAGAAGCTGATCGACACGATGGTGAAGCCGATTTCGCTGGCACCGGTTAACGCCGCCTCCAACGGGCCCATTCCGTCTTCGATATGACGGAAAATATTTTCCAGCATGACGATGGCATCGTCGACGACGAAGCCGACCGCGATGGTGAGGCCCATCAGCGAGAGATTGTCCAGGCTGAAGCCGCACACATACATCGTGCCGAGGGTGCCAACGAGGGCGACGGGTATAGTGACACTGGGGATGATGGTTGCCCAGATATTGCGCAGGAACAGGAAGATCACCATCACCACGAGACCGACCGCGATCAGCAAGGTGAACTCGACGTCGTTAACCGAGGCGCGGATCGTCAGCGTACGATCGGACACCACGCTGAGCTGGACATTGGGGGGTATGTCGGCTCGGAGCGATGACAGCTTGGCCTTCACCCCATCGGCGGTCGAAATGACGTTGGCGCTGGCCTGCTTGAACACCAGCAGCAGGACGGCTTTCTTGCCGTTGATCCACGCCGTCAACTCGCGGTTCTGCGGCCCGGCTATGGCACGACCGATATCGCGGACGCGGATCGGCGCACCGTTGCGATAGCCGATGATGACGTTGTTGTAAGGTTGCGCCTTGGTCAGCTGATCGTTGGCGTAGACGGTATAAGATTGATGCGGGCCGTCGATGCTGCCTTTCGGATTGTCGACAGTGACGTTGGTCAGCACCGTGCGGACGTCTTCCAGCGTCATGCCCATGCTGGCGAGGCGCGCGGGGTCGACCTGCACCCGGATTGCCGGTGTTTGCTGGCCGACGACAAGCACCTGCCCGACGCCGGAAAGCTGCGAGATCTGCTGTTCGACGATGTTCTCGGCGTAGCTGTCAACATCGGTGATCGGCGCCTGATCGGACTGCATCGCCAGGATCAGGATCGGGCTGTCGGACGGGTTGATGGCCCTGAAGGTCGGCGGACTGGGCAGGTCCTTGGGCAGCGAGCCCTCGGCGGCATTGATCGCCTCCAGCAACAATGTCTCGGCCTTGCCGATGTCGGTGCCGAGGTCGAACTGCAGCGCGATGGTGGTGGTCCCGAGCACGCTGGTGGAGGTCATCTGCGCCAGGCCCGGCAGCATCTGACCGAACTCGGTTTCCAATGGGGTTGCGACGGTGGATGCCATGGTTTCGGGGCTGGCGCCGGGGTATTGCGCGGTGACCGTCAGGGTGGGGAATTGCACGTTCGGCAGGGGCGCCACCGGCAACAGCGGGTAGGCCACCAGGCCGGCCAGAAACACCGCGGCGGTCAGCAGGGACGTGGCAATCGGTCGTTTGATGAACGGGGTCGAAATACTCATGCTCGGAATGGGGTCCTGGCGTGCGGTTCAGGTCGGCGATGCTTCGCCAGGCGAGGCGTTGGAAACGTCGGTGGCGTGTACGTGGACGCCGGGTGCCAGGCGTGACTGGCCCGACACCACGACGGTCTGTTGTCCCGACAGGCCCGTGGTGACGACGATGCGCTGCGCCACCTGATCGCCGACCTGCACGCTGGTTTGCGCCACCGTGCCGTCGGGCTTCACGGTATAGACGAAGGTGCCGTTCGGGCCATGCTGAATTGCCAGTGAGGGGACGGTGACAGCATGGCGAAGCAAACCCACCTGGACGCGGGTGTTGACGAACTGGCCAGGCCAGAGATGGCCATCCTGGTTGGCGAAGGTGGCCTTCAGGGCGATCGTGCCGGAGGCGGGGTCGATGGTGTTGTTCAGGGTCGTCAAAGTCCCGGTCGCCAACTGCTGGTTGCTGCTGCCGTCGAACACGGTGACCGCAACCGGGCCGTGTTCCCGAGCCTGCTGGGCCGGCGCGAGATCGGCTTCCGGCAAGGTGAATACCACCTGGATCGGCTTGACCTGGGTAATCGAGATGATCCCGGTCTGGCTGGCGGCTTGCACCAGATTGCCGACATTCAACTGATAGAAGCTGACTCGGCCGGCGAACGGCGCCTTGATGACGCAATAGCCGAGGTTGATTCGCGCGGTCTCGATCATTGCGTTGTCGACGCCGATGGCGCCGATCTGCTTGTCGACGGTGCCTTGCTGGTCTTCCACCTGCTGCACCGGCGCAAAATTGGTCTTCGCCAGGTTCTGATAGCGCTTCAGGTCGAGCTGGGCGCTTTTGAGCAGCGCGATATCCTCGTCGCGCTGCGCCAGTGCCTGATCCAGTGCCGCCTTGTAAGGGCGCGGATCGATCTCGGCGACGATGTCGCCCTGCTGGACCTCGGCGCCCTCTGGCACCGGCAGGGCGATCAAGGTGCCGCTGACCTGGGCCTTGATCTCGACCACGTTGGGCGGCTGCACGGTGCCGAGACCGTTGAGGTAGAGCGGCATGTCCTGAATCCGCGACGCCGCGGTGGTGACCGGGACGGCAGCGGGCGGTTCCGGGTCGGCCGCGTTCGCCGGGCCGGGCGTCATCGCGCGCCAGGTCAGCAGTGCGGCGGTCAGCACGAGCGTAAGCATCAGCAGCCCGAATCCCCGCCGCGTCGTCATTCGTTTGCCAATCCATTCGAAGCTGGTTGCTTTATTGATAGCAGAAATTGGGCCCGGAGATGGGCGAACCAGTCCGCTACCGGCATCGTGAAACTCGTAACACAGCGTAACCACTTTCCGCAGCGCAACAGAGCGTTGCGGGGCGCGGCGGAAAACGCCCGGTTGCGTTTCGCACCGGTGTCGGCAGACTATCCCGTAGTGGCCGCGAGAGGGGAAACCAATGGGTTACAAGATCGCCATCATGGGCACCGGCGCGGTCGGCGCATACGCTGGGGCGCACATGGCCAGGGCGGGTGAGGATGTCACCTTCATCGATCCTTGGCCGGCCAACGTTGAGACGATGAAGTCGCAGGGACTGAAGGTGTCCCACATCCGCGAGGTCGCGGAGTGGTCGACGCCGGTGCGTGCGCTGCACCTGACTGAATTGCAGCAGGCGGCGAAGCAAAAGCCGTTCGATATCGCCTTCGTCTGCATGAAGTCGTACGACACCGAATGGGCGGCGATCATGATCGCGCAGTATCTGGCGCCGAACGGCTTTATTGTTTCATTACAGAACTGCATGAATGAGGCGACGATCGCCGGGGTGGTCGGCTGGGGCAAGGTGGTCGGCTGCATTGCCAGCTCCATCACCGTGGATCTGTGCGAACCCGGCCACGTGCGGCGGGCGGCGGGCAAGAGTGGGGACAAGCACACGGTGTTCCGCACCGGTGAAGTGCACGGCCGGGTCACCGATCGGGTGCAGGAGATCAAGCGCCTGGTCGCGCTGACCGATTCGGCCCTGGTGACGTCTAATCTGTGGGGTGAGCGGTGGTCGAAACTGGTGACCAACGCGATGGCCAACGGAATGTCCGCCAGCACCGGGCTGATCAGCAAGGACATCCTGCGCAATGACTCGCTGCGGCGGTTCGGCGCCAGGCTTGGCAGCGAGGCGATCCGCGTCGGTCAGGCGCTGGGCTATGAGCTGGAGGAGATTCATCATATCGATCCAGAATTGATCGCGCGGGCCGGCGAGGGCGATCCCGGCGCGGTGCGGGAATACGACGCGCACCGTCTGGACGAGGTGAGCAAGGCCGGCGGCGGCGAGCACCGGCCTTCGATGGGTCAGGACATGGTGAAGGGGCGTCGGACGGAGATCGATTTCCTCAACGGCTTCATCGTGCGCCAGGGCGACGCGATCGGACTGCCGACTCCGGCCAACGCGGCGTTGACCGATATCGTCAAGCGGGTGGAGAAGGGGGAGTTGCAGGCCGATCCGAAGCACCTGATCGACCTGCGGCTGAACTAGGCCGTTAGCCTGAGGCGGGCGCGGCATCCCGTGCAGCCTGTGGGCCGCAAGCCAACCCCGCGGAGGTGATGATGCCGGTTGCCAAAGCGAAGCTTTCCGCCATCGCGTCGTTTCCACCGCATTATTTTCTCGAGAACTTGGCGGTCCGCAGCGACGATTCCTTGATCGTATCGGACCTTACCAGGAACGGTTTGTGGTATGTGCCGCCGGCTGCCGCGGGCGAGACGGTGGAACCGACGCGGCTGGCCTTATTCGAGCAGCCGACGCTCTGCATCATCGAGACCGACCCGGATGTTTTCATCGTGGCGACCTCGAAAGCCTATACCACGCACGAGTCTTACCTTTATCGCCTGGACCTGCGTGGCTGGACCCCGGGGTCGTCGGTGCGGCCCGAACCGGTGCTGAAATTCCCCGGCATCGTTCAAGGGCTGAACGGCGGCTGCGTGATCGGGGCTGGCGTGATCCTGTTGGCGGACTGCTTCGCCGGGTTGATCTGGCGGGTCGACCTGCGGCCGGACGGCGGGGCAATTCCCAGTGTCTGGCTGAAGCATTACAGCATGGGCCACGATCCGAATGGCGGCCCGCTGGCCGATCAGCCGGGGATCAACGGCTTGCGATACGTCGCGCGCTCCGGACACCTCTACTACACCTCGACCTAGCACAAGCTGTTCATGCGGGTGCGGATCGACCCGATCACGTTGGCGCCCCTCGGCGAGCCTGAGATGGTCGCCAGCGGTTATTGGTATGACGACTTCTGTATCGACGAAACGGCCGGGGTCGCCTACGTCTCCACCCATCGCGAGAACACCATCGAGATGATTTGGCTGGAGCCCAGCAAGAACATCTCGACGGAACCGCCCGGCGACGGGGCCACGTCCACCGGTCAGTGGCGAATGACGGTCGCGGGAGATCCTTTTGATGACGTTTTGGTCGGCCCGTCGAGCGGAGCCTGGGGTCGGTTGCCGGGCGAGCATGGCCGGGTCGCGTTCTTCTCGACGGATGGGGGAACCAAGAGTCCTCCGGCGGACGGAATTGTGCGACCGGCCAAGGTGATTCGCGTCGAGTTCGCCCACCAAGCGGTCGCCACGCCGGGCTGAGCGGCCGGCCGCCGCCGGACAATCCCCGGCGTGTCTCAGCCGGTCCGACGCGCCGGCCGCAGGGAAACCGGTTCGCCGGCGGTTTCCGGCATCGCCAAGACCAGGGCCGCCAGCGCGACGCAGGCCGCCGCGCCGAACGACAGGAACGCCGGCGAATATCCCAGGTGGTCGACTATGACCCCGGCCGCCAGCCCGCTGAGCGAGGCGCCGACGCCCTGCATCGTGGCCACCGCCCCCTGGGCCAGGTTGTATCGGCCGGTGCCGCGCATCAGGTCGGCGATCACCAGCGGGGTGATCGCGCCGTAAATGCCGGCACCGACGCCATCCAGCAACTGCACCCCGATCAGCCAGGGCGCGCTATTGGAAAACGTGTAGAGCAGCGCCCGCACCGGAAGCACGCCGAACCCCAACAGCAGGATCGGCTTGCGCCCGATGCGATCGGCGGTGCGCCCGACCGCGAGCGCCACCGGCAGCATGATCAGTTGCGCGGCGATGATGCATGACGACATCATTGCAGTGGCCCAGGCAGGATGGGACTGCGCCAGTTTTTGACCGACCAGCGGCAACAACGGCGCGTTGGCGAAGTGGAACAGCATTACGCACAGACCGAACACCACCAGCGGTCGGCAGCGCAGCAGAGTCATATAGCCGGACGGAGCCTGGCTTCCCTCCGCCGGCTTCGCCTCTCCATCGCCGAGCCCGCGCGCCCGGTCCTGGTCGATCGCCTTTGAAGGGATCGACAGAATCGCCACCACGGCCAGCGCGGCGAACACCGGCACCATCAGAAACACAGCACGCTGCGAGAACAGATACCCCACGCCGCCCGCCGCGGCGGCGATGGCGACATTGCCGGCATGGTCGAAGGCCGAGTTGCGTCCCATGCGGCGAGCGAGCTGCTTGCGGACGTACAGTCCCAGCGTCACCGCAGCGATGGCGGGCCCGAACACATCGCCCACGACGGCCATGCCGGTGTTGGCGATCAGCACCGGCCAGAAGGTGGGGGCGGCGAAAATGACCGCCGCGCCGATCGCGAGCACGATCAGCGCCAGCACCACGGCGCCTCGCTTGCGGCGTGTGGAATCGATGGCGGCGCCGGCGGGGGTCTGGGCGGCAAGCCCGATCAGGCCGCCGATTGTAGTGACCCAGCCGACCTCGGTCTGGCTCCAATGCCGCTGGGTGATCAGGAAGACGTTGAGGTACGGACCCAGCGCGCCGCGTACGTCGGCGAGCAGGAAGTTCACCGCGTCGAGCGAGCGGGCGTGGAAGCCGGCGTCTCGCGCTTGCTGGGTTGAGCCATCTTCGGAGCCTGCCATGTCAGAACAGCGCGACCAGAAGAATGCCGCCGGTCATCAGCACGCCGCCCAGGATGCGCCAGATGTTGAGGCTGTGCTGCTCGATGCCGAACCAGCCGAAGTTGTCGATCGCCAGCGACATCAGGATGTTCGCCGTGATGGTCATTCCGGCAAACGGTCCGGCGCCGATCTTGTCGACGAACAGCAATCCGGTGATGACCGCGAATGCGCCCAACAGGCCGCCAAGCGGGGCCCACCAGGGCATTGCCGAGAGGCCTCTCAGCGAAGGCAGCGGGTTGGGCAGGCAGAGGAACAGCACCAGAAGGAACGCGACGACCGGCAGGAACGAGACGGTGCTGGCGAGCCAGGGATTGTCCAGCGACTTGCGCAGGGCGCCGTTCATCGGCGGTCCCCAGGCTTGCAGCGCGCCGGCGATCAGGATGATCGGGTAGAGCCAGACCGAGCTGACATTCTGCATGACGAATCTCCGGAAAATGGGTCAGCCGAACGCGAAGGCGCCGGCGATGGCGAGCACAAGGGCCGGGGGCATCACCAGCACGCCCAGCTTGAGGAAGGTCAGCGCGCTGACGCTGTGGCCCTCGCGCCGCAGCGCGGTCAGCCAGAGGATCGTAGCGAGGGACCCGGTGACCGACAGGTTCGGCCCAAGGTCGACGCCGATCAGCACCGCGCTGCGCACCTGATCCGGCACGCGCGCCAATTCGACCACGCGACCCGAGACCAGGCCGGTCGGAAGGTTGTTGATCAGATTGCAGGCGATGGCGAGCAGCACGCCGGATGCCCAGGCGGCCAGTGTCGCCGAACGCCGGACCAGGTCTTGCAACAGGAACGACAGATGCTGGGTGACGCCGGTGATCTGCAGCGCTTCCACCAACACGAACAGGCCGGCCACCAGCGGCAACACGCCCCAGGAGATGTTCTTCACCACATCGACGACGCCGCATTTGGAGCAGGTCAGGACCAGGATCGCGGTGCCGAGGCCGGCAAGGAAGGTCGGCAGGCCAAGCTGGATGTCGAAGCCGGACGATACCAGCACCACGATCGCGGTCACCACGATGCCTGCCGCGGCCATCCGGCCGGCGCCGGACAACTCGGGCAGATCGATGTCGGCCGAGACCGGCTGGCGCAGATCGCCACGTTGGGTCCAGCGCAGCACGAAGTATGTCGCCAGGATGGACAGCGCGGACGGCAGTGCGTAGCGCGGCAGCCATTGCAGCAGCGGCGGCATGTGGCTGCCGTAGATCACCAGGTTCGCCGGGTTGGAGATCGGCAGCACGAAGCTCGCGGCATTGGCGATGAAGGCGCAGATGAACAGATAGGGCAGCGGTTTGTCGGCCTGGACCGCTTTCGCCACGGCGGCGACGGCGGGGGTGAGCACGACGGCGGTTGCGTCGTTCGACAGGAACACGGTGACGATGGTGCCGACCGCGAACACCAGGGTGAACAGGCGACTGGCGGAGCCCTTCGCCATGCCGGCCGCCGCCGCCGCCAGCCAGTCGAACAGACCTTCCTGGCGGGCCAGCTCCGACAGCAGCATCATTCCGGTCAAGAACAGATAGACATCGGTGCCCTTGGTGACGCCGGCCAGGGCGTCGGTGGGAGTCAGCAGGCCCAGCCCGACGAGTAGCCCGGCGCCGGCGACTGCCCAGATGAATTCCGGCCAGGAGAACGGGCGAATGATCACCCCGGCGGTCGCCAGCCCGGCGATGCTCCAGGTGGTCCAGGGCGAGGCCAGAACAGCGCCCATCACCACTTCCGGCCGTTGCGGTTGGGGCCGAGCTGGGTGCCGGGGATGGCTTTCTCCGGCCAGGCGCTGATCCGGTCGGCGTCGCTGCCGTTGGTCTTGCGCCGGGGCGGTGTCCAATCCGGCCCGGGCGGATGCACCTGATCCTGGTCGAGCCGGCCGCGCGAGTCGCGGGCGCGCACGGTGACGCGTTCGCCTTGCGGCGCGGCGGTTTGCCAGACGGCGGGAGCGTCCGGCACAGGCGTCATCGCGGTCCAGTCACCGTCGTCGATGCGCGCCTCGACCGTTTCGATCGGCGCATCGCCGATCACTTTGGCGCGGACCAGGTGTGGTTGGGTTTCAGTATGCCGGGTGACGAGGCGGCGATCGACCGGGCAGGTGATGACGACGCAGGGCCATGCCTGATCCAGCGTCTTGAACCGCCAGCTCATGCCGCGCCGATCCACCGTGGCAATGGAAAAACCGGGTGGACCTTCCTCGATCTGGCCGGTGGAGCGCGTGGTCATGAAGATCGTGCCGCCGTCGTTGGCCAGTTCGTTGTAGTGCGTGTGCCCCATGTCCACGCAGGTGACGTGCGGGTGGGCGAGCAGCGCGCCGATACGCTGGGCACCGTGGCGCAGGTCGGCCGGATAGGTGTGCATGAAAATGACCGCGTCCCGACCGGCGGCCGCGGCGTGTTCGATTTCCTGCTCGGCCCAGGCCAGTTGGGCATCGCCCAGGCGGAAGTCCGGACCGCCGGTGCCGGCTGACACGACGTCGAGGAACAGGCAGCGGTGGCCTTGCACGGCGATCGATTTTGGCAGCCGTTCGGCACCCAGCACGTCGTGGAAGGCGTCCAACGAGCGGGGTTTGAAGTCGTGGTCGCCGGGCAGGATGTGCAGCGCCATCGGCAGCCCGGCAACCGCGTCGCGCACCAGGGCGAACTGCTCCGGCGTGCCGTCGTCGGCGTTGTCGCCGGGGAGCAGCGCGAAATCGACACTGCCCGCGGGCAATCCTTGCGCGAGGTCGACGATGCGCAGGAGATCGCGATGGTTCTCCTGGTCGGCGCGGGTGATGTGCAGGTCGCCGATGTGAAGCCAGCTCAGGATGTGGTCCGGCACTATTCGTCCCCCTCAAAGCAAAGCCGGGTGCGCGCGGCACCCGGTCCGAAGTCTATATTCTCGTCGTCCAGCCGCTGTCCGTGGTCCGTCGCCGGTTGCATCCTGCCGGGGCGGTTGGTGCCCGTTGGTCTCCTTGGGCACGCTTCGGGTGCGGTTAGTTGGTGTCGAGCGCGATATCACTTGATTGGTCTCGCGCTTTGTTTAGTCAGCGAGCCCGGGGGTTTCAGCGTCGCCCGGGCGAGGCGGGTTCAGGATCAGCCGGGCGGCGGCGGAGGCCCGGGCGGAGGCACCATTCCAGGGCCGCCGGGCGGCGGTGGCGGGCGACGACCCGGACCCGGACGCGGCGGGGCGGCGACCTGCGCCAGATGCGTGGCATCCGCCCCGATCGAACGCGCCTCGATCACCCGACCCAGCGGGCCATCCAAGCCGAAGCCCTTGACGGTTATCCGGGCGCCGACCGCGAGCATCGCCGCCAGCCGTTCTGCCTCGGGCGGCGGCAGGCGGATGATGGTGCCGTCCTCGAGCAGCGCGCCGTTCAGGTCGCCGCGCGGGCCGTGCAGTTGCGCCTTGATGCGCCCGGTGGCGCTGAGCGGTTGTTGTGCGTCCGCCGGGCCGGGGGGTCCGCCGGCGCCGTTGTCGGTCACCGTGCTGCCGGTGGCGTCATTCTTCACCGACATCGCCTGCACCATCGGGATCGCGCGCGCCTTCAGGCCGCGGATGGTGACCGCATCGCCGGGCTTCACCGCATAGACCAGTTGGGTGCCGAGATGGGGCGGCAGGTGGGCCTCGGTGCCGTCCGCCAGGATCAGCCCATCGACGTCGCCGCGCGGGGTCAGGCTGTACTCAGCGACCTTGCCCTGGATCGCAGGCAACTGGCTCGGATCGTAGGTGGCGGCGTTCTGCGCCACGGCCACGCCGGCAGCGCCTGCCAGCAGCGTGGCGGCCAGCAGTATCTGTTTCCTCATGATGGTCTCCGTCTTCAGGGCTCCAGGCCCATCGACCGGACAGCAAGGACTGTGCCAGAGCTAAGTAATTGAAATTGTGAGGTCAGTCATCACTTCGGCGCAGCCGGCTGGTCCGCTTCGGGGACATCGTCTGTCGCATTCGCGGACACCGCCGGGCCATAGCGCTCCAGCTTCTGATACAGCAACTGGCGGCGGATGCCGAGTTGTTCGGCTGCCTGGGCGCGGTTGCCGCCGCTGGCCACCAGCGCGCGCCGGATCAGCTCGATCTCGACCCGCGCGACCACCTCGGGCAGGGTGCCGGCCAGCCAGTCGATGGAACCCGCTTGGGTGTCCGCGGATGTGCCTGACTGGCTGGCGTGGGTCGCCAGGAAGGCGAGGTCCTCGGCCGCGATCACCGAACGCCGCACCAGCGTCGATGCGCGTTTCATGGCGTTGAGCAGTTCGCGGACGTTGCCCGGCCACGGATGGGCCAGCAGGCGCGACGCGGCGTCCGGCGAAAGCCGCTTGGGCGGTCCGCCATCGGCCGACAGCGCCAGGAAGTGCTCCGCCAGTGGGACGATGTCGGCCAGGCGTTCGCGCAACGGCGGCAGGGCGAGGGGCACCACGCCCAACCGGTAATACAGGTCCTCGCGGAATTTGCCGTCGCGTACCGACTGGATCAGGTCACGGTGGGTGGCCGCGATCACCCGCACGTCGATCGCCACCGGACGGCCGCCGACCGGGGTCACCACGCGCTCTTGCAAGGCGCGCAGCAGCTTGGCCTGCATCGCCAGGTCCATGTCGCCGATCTCGTCGAGGAACAGGGTGCCGCCCTGGGCATCCCGGAACGATCCGGACCGATCGGCGAGCGCGCCGGTGAACGCGCCGCGGACATGACCGAACAGCAGGCTTTCCAGCAGTTCGGCGGGGATCGCGGCGCAGTTGACCGGCACGAACGGCGCCTGGGCGCGGCGTCCGTGACGATGGATGGCGCGTGCCACGATTTCCTTGCCGGAGCCGGTCTCGCCCAGCAGCAGGACCGTCGCATCGCTGTCCGCCAGCATGCCGATGGATTTCTGCACCTCGCGCATGGCCGTGCTCGACCCGACCAGATCGCCGTCCCTGGTGTCGGGTGGCGCGGCGCCGAACGCTGTCGCGTCGATCACGGGCAACATCCGCGCCAACAGGGCCCGCAGCGCGTCGCGCCCGATCGGCTTGGCAAGGTGGTCCGCCGCGCCCAGCCGCATCGCCTCGATCGTGTTGTCGCTGGTTGGTACCGCGGTCAGCACGGCGACGGGCGGTGGGTCGGCCATGGTTCGGATGCGGCGCAGGACATCCATGCCGTCCATCCCCGGCATCCGCAGGTCCAGCAGCACGGCATCGGCATGGTCACGCGCCAGCCAGACCAGCGCCGCCTCACCGTTGGCGGCCTCGGCGGTGTCGTGGCCGAGGTCGGCGAGCGCGGTGGCGATGGCCCGCCGCAGGGCGCGGTCGTCATCCACGATCAGGACGGTTGCCACTCGGCCTCCCGCGGCAGTTCGACCGCGAACACCGCGCCGCCTGTGGCCGAACCGGCGCTGCGCAGGACGAGCCGGCCGCCATGGGCGTCGATCAGTTCACGGGCAATGGCCAGGCCAAGCCCGGTGCCATCGGCGCGGCCGGTGACGAACGGCTCGAACAGCCGGTCGGTCATCTCGGGCGGCACGCCGGCGCCGCTGTCTTCGACGGTAAAACTAAGCAGGTCCGGCTGGCGTTCGACCGAGAGCGTGACGCTGCCGCCCTGGGGAGCGTGGCGGATCGCATTGGTCATCAGGTTGTCCAACACCCGTTCGATCAAGGCAGGATCAAGCGCCGCGGTGCCGGCGGCATCGCGGACGCAGACGGCGAGGGATTTGGTTTGCGCAGTTTCCTTGTGCCGCGCCACCTGCTGGGCGAGAAACGCCGCGAGTTCGACGTGGACCCGGTTCGGCTCGACCCGCTGGGTCATCGCTAGCAGTTCGCCGACCAGCCCATCCAGCCGATCGATCTGGCCCAGCATGTCGCCGATCGCGTCCCGCCGCCTTGTGTCGTCCCCGGCCAGGGCGTTTTCGCCTTGCAGCCTGGCCGCGGCGATCGGATTGCGGATTTCGTGTGCCACCCCGGCGGCTACCCGGCCGAGCGCGGCGAGGCGTTCGGCGCGTGCGGCGCGTGCGGTCATGCTGTCGGCCTCGCGCCGCGCTTCGGCGAGCCGTTGGCCGGCATCGTTCAGGGCGTCGATGATCTGATCCAGTTCGCGCTCTCCGGTGCGGCCGACCGTTGGCATGCCGCCGGCTCCGGCGGTGCGCAAGGCCGCCTCGATGCCGCGCACATGGCGTCCCCAGACCAGCAGCGTACGACCCAGCCAGGCCGACATCAGCAGCATCAACGCCAGCAGCACGCCGAGACCGAGTTGCTGGGGCTGGAATCCGCGCACCGACTGGACCCGGGTCATGGTCCAGGCGGTCAGGCCGGCGATCGGGCCCGACAGCGGACATGCGTACAACAGCAGGGTCTGGGACCCGAAGGTCGTGCGGCGATCGACGAACTGCTCGTCGCGCGCAGCCTGCTGGTTGACGGCGCGGATCTGATCGCGCTCGGCGGTCGGCAGATCGGTTTTCGGACCGGTTCCCTCGTAGGTCGGGAAGGCGTAGGCCAGCGGGCCGGCGCCGGCTTGCCAGATGCCGCCCTCGACGCCCTGCTGCTTGGCCAAGGCGAGGCCGACGGCGGTGGCGAGGTCGGAGCGCAGCCTGTCGTCGGGCTGTCCCTGCCGCGGCCCGGCCCAGCCGGTGGCATAGAAGCCGTAGCGGTCGCGGATCAGGTCGCAGGCGCGGGCGATTACTGCTTCGGCCCGCCCGACCTGGGCATCGGTGGATTGTTGATAGAGCTGCAGCAACAGGAAGCCGACCGCGATGCAGGCGGCCAGGGACAATCCCCACAGACCGAACAGCCGGGTTCTCAGTGAATGCAAACGAACATCCCAAGAAAGGTGGAATCGGCGGGATTTATGCATGACTAATCGTCGATCGCGGAGTCCGCTGGGCATCCGGGCGCGAGTGCGGTTTGACCTTGTCCGATCGGAACATCAGAAAACGAATCCATGACCGCGGGCGGCTGCACAGAGATCGGTGGCGGGTGGATCATTGCAGACCGAAGAAGTTTGGCGCAGGTAATCCCGACCGATGAAATGACGAACTCGCCCGAATCAGGCCTTTTTTGCATTTATCAATGAGTATTCGGATTCATCCGCAATGGATTATTTGTAATTGAACAAATAATGAGTGTATTCCGCATAATATGTTATTAATTTGTGATGATATCGCGCGGCACCACTCGATAATGTGTATTGTGGGTCACTTCCGCCTGACTGAGCAGTGTCCCTGGCAATGCAGCAATCTGTGTTGCGTCGCAACGAATTTTTGGGGGATTCCAAGATGCGAAAGATCGGACCTTGCGTCCTGTGGGCGGTTCCGCTCGTGGCTCTAGCCGTCTCTGC
This sequence comes from Rhodopila sp., assembly GCF_965277165.1. Classification (GTDB taxonomy): domain Bacteria; phylum Pseudomonadota; class Alphaproteobacteria; order Acetobacterales; family Acetobacteraceae; genus Rhodopila. The sequence continues at coordinate 3,150,350 of NZ_CBDICE010000006.1, read as the reverse complement.
AAAGCCCGTCCGCGCCGATGAGCACATGGTGCTGGTAAGCACGATCGATGTCGGCGGCAATGGGCTGGGCACATTCGACATCAGCTTCGTCGATCCGAAGATCAATCGCTATGTGTTGTCGGATCGAACCAACGCGTCGATCGATTTTTTCAACGCCACCGACGCCACCTTCATCGGTCGGGTCGGCGGTTTTGCCGGCCAGAAATTCGAGGCTGACGGCGTGACCGCCGACAACACGACTTCCGGCCCCGACGGTGTCACGGTGGTGAACAACAACCAAGTCTGGGCCGGCGACGGCGACAGCACGGTGAAGGTGATCGACATCGCCAGCTTCCAGGTGGTCGATAAGATTTCCACCGGCGGCAAGTTCCGTTGTGATGAGATGGCGTGGGACGCGGCCGACCACATTCTTGCCGTCGCCAACAACGCCGACGTTCCGCCGTTCATCACGATGATCAACACCGATACCCATGCGGTGGTCGGCAAGATCGTGTTTGACGGCACCAAGGGCACACCGGATGCCATGCAGACCGGCATCGAGCAGTCGCAATGGTCGAAAAAGACCGGCCTGTTCTACGTCTCGGTGCCGCAGATCGTGCCGACGGATGCCACGCAGGGCGGTGTTTCGGTGATCGACCCCAGCACGATGTCCGTCAAGGCGACCTATCCGGTGTCGAACTGCACCCCCGGCGGTCTGACGCTTGGCCCGCGAAACGAGGCGATGATCGGGTGCAGCGGCGCCTTCACGGTGCCGCCGAACACCGTTGCCACGACCCAGTCGGTGGTGATCAATCTGAACAATGGAAACATCGTGGCCAACATCACCCCGGCCGGCGGCAACGATGAGGTCTGGTTCGACCGCGGCACGAAGCATTACTACCTGTCTGCCCGCGGCACCCTGGTCAATGGCAAGGTGACCCCGATCCTCGGCACCGTCGATGCCGGGACCAACATGTATGACGGCGGCGTGGCGACGTCGACGTCGGCGCATTCGGTGGCGGCGGACAAGGTTTCGCACCACGTGTTCGTGCCGATCGGGTTCGTTCCTCTTGGCACCGCGGCGTCGACCGACCCGACCAGTCCTTGCCCGACGCGCGGCTGCATAGCGGTCTATCTTCCGTCGTCGATTGATGCCGACGATGGCAAGGTGGCCAAGCAGTAGACCGCCGAGCACAAGGGCGCGGCACCGGTCGGATTGGATTCCGATCGGTGCGCGCCCGCATCGGCCTTGCGCGAGGCCCCAGCACCGTCTTGCCGACACCGTCAGCGATCGACCGGGTCACCGGCAAAGCCCACGTTCGGACCTCTCAGACCATTTCAGCATAACCGTGCATGCAAAAAAATGATCTAGCTCTTGGCGCATGATTCACACGGCTTGAATCTTCCGCCAAGCTGCGATCATGCTCTGGCCTGGCTGGGAAAATGCAGTACACAACGCAGCCCCGGCTGGTTATCCCGCAGATCGAGTGACGCCACGTGCAGCACCACGATCGCGTTCACCAGGCTGAGGCCGAGTCCGTTGCCTGGTGTCGTGCGACTGCCCTCCAGACGGTAGAAACGCTGCAGCACCTGCTTGCGTGATCCAGCCGGGACGCCGGGACCGGTGTCGGCGACGATCGCCTCGATGCCATCCGGCTGGCGCTTGGCTTGCAGCAATATGCGCGCACCTGGCGGTGAATGCCCGATGGCATTCTCGACCAGGTTGGCAAACAGCAGCGTCAACAATTCTTCGTCGCCGTGCAAGCCCAAGTCCAGCTCGATGCTGCTCGACAGGGTCTGGCGCTTCTCCTCGGCGACCGGCTGATAGGCTTCCACCAGCGCAAGGAGCAATGCATCGAGCATGACGGACTTGAATCCGGCGCGGCGCGTCCCGGCCTCGATCTGGGCGATCCGCAACAAGGCCGCGAATGTTTCCAAGATGGCATCGACGTTGGTGATCGCGCCGTCCATCGCGGCGTGCAGCCCGTCCACGGTAGTTTCCCGCCGTCGCGCTAGTTCCAGTCTCTGACGCAGACGGGTCAACGGCGTGCGCAGATCGTGGGCGATGTCGCTCGACACCTGCTGCAGTCCAAGCATCAAATCCTGAATCCGGTCCAGCATGGCGTTGAGGCTGCTGCCGAGGTGGTCGAACTCGTCCTCCGTGCCGCGCAATGCCATACGCTGGGTCAGGTCGCCCGCCATGATCGCTCGGCTGGCGCGGCTGACCGCCTCCACCCGGCGCAACACGCCGAGGCTGACGACCAGACCCGCGGCCATCGCCAGCACGACTGTCATGCCGAGACCCAGCAGGAAGGTGCGCGTCACGACTTCGCGGAGCTCGCCTTGCTGGTGGTCGCTGACGCCGACGAAGAGATAGGCGCCATCGGCAACCATGATGCCACGTCCGCGGATACCGCCAAGCACGTGCCGGTCGGAGGCTTGATTGGCCGAAGCCAGGACTCGCAGTCCGGGCCTCGGCCGGATCGGCGTCATGTTGCCGGCGATGACCTGGCCGTCCGCCGCCTGCAGCAGATAGTCGATCCCGGGTGAATGAATGATCAGCCCGTCGACGACGCGTTTCAGCGCCGCGATCTGCTGGCCGCCGGCATCGGCCTGGACCTCGGCCAGTTCGTTGGCGACGGTCGCGTCCAACTGTTGGGCCATGAAACTGTTCACCGCCCATGCGATGACGCCGAACAGCAGCAGCCCGGACACGCCGAAGACCGCGACATAAAGGATGGTCAGCCGGAAGCTCGAGGTGCGCAGCGATCGAGGCCATCGCCAAGCTGATCGTCTGGTATCGCGCATCAGGGCAGCACGATACGGCGGATTTTTCGGCGTATCCGATTGACGCGCCAAATCGCGGAGGCCCCGCGGCTGGCGCCGCTCTGTGATTGGCTAGACCGGCGCACGGATGCAGTATCCGCTGCCGCGCACCGTGTTGATCAATTCGGTCCTGCCTTTATCGATCTTGCCACGCAGGCGGCTGATATGGCTCTCCACCAGGCTGGTGCGCGGATCGAAGTGGAAGCCCCAGACGTGTTCCAATAACATCGTTCGGGTCACCACCTGATCGGCGTGTTTCATCAGGTATTCCAGCAGTTCGTATTCCCGTGGTTGCAGGTCGATCGGCTGCCCGCCACGTCGGACCACCCGGGTCAGCAGGTCCATTTCCAGGTCAGCGACCCGCAACACCGTGTCCGGCGCGAGCCGGAGCGACCGTCGGCCGAGCGCACTCACCCGCGCCATTAGTTCGGCGAAGGCGAAGGGTTTGGTCAAGTAGTCGTCGCCACCGGCATTCAGGCCGCTGACGCGGTCATCCAGCCCGCCCATCGTGGTCAGGAACAGCACCGGTGTGGCGATGCCGCTGGCGCGCAGGGTTCGGACCAGGGCCAGCCCGTCCAGCCCCGGCAGCATGCGGTCGACGATCAGCAGGTCCCAGGTCTCGGAGGCGGCGCGCACCAGGGCGGCTCGGCCGTCCATCGAGACTTCCACGTCATGCCCTTCGCTCTGTAATCCTTCGACAACGTACTCGGCCGTCTCCGGATCGTCCTCGATCAACAGGATATGCACCGGTTTCGTTCCGCCAGGCGCGATGATGCTCCATTGGTGATCCCACAGCGCCTGGCAAGCGGTCGTCAACTTGTCGATTGCGAAGGTTGTGGAAAGGCGCCGCCAAAGTTGCCGCCCCTAGCGTGCCGGGCATGCGCTGTCGTCCCCGTCTTGTGTCCCGCTGCCTTGTGCCAGGCGCGGGCTGGTCGATCCCGGCCCTGATGACCGCGACCCTGGCGTTGGCGAGCTGCGCGTCACCGGCCGATCTGGCGCTACCGACCCGGCCGTTGCTGAGTGACAGCCTGCAGGGTCTGCGGCATGACGGAATCGCGCTGCCGGCTCGGCTGACTGTTTCCCAGGTCGCGGTTCTGGCGGTGCGCAACAACCCTGACCTGCGAGCGGTCAGGGCACAACATGGCGTGGCCCAGGCACAGGTCCTGCAGGCCGGCCTGCTGCCCAACCCCCAGCTCACCGGCTCCTACTTGCCAATTCTCGCCGGACCCGGCACGACGCCGGCCTGGACCGCCGGCATCACCGAGGACGTCCGCGCGCTGATCACGCTTTCCAGCACGCGCCGGGCGGCGCGGGCCGCGGCGAACCAGATCGATGCACAAATCCTCTGGCAGGAATGGCAAGTCATCGGCCAGGCGAGACTGCTTGCGGTCGATATCATCGAGGCCGACCGTATCGCGGCACTGCTGGCGCAAAACCGCGATCTGCTTGCCGCCCGCTACGACAAGTCGCGGCGGGCGGTCGCCGCTGGCAACGAGACGCTGACGGTCTCGGCGCCCGACCTCGCTGCGTTGGAGTCGATCACGACGTTGCTTAATGACCAGCAACGCCAGCAGCTTGACCGAAGGCACCAGTTGAACGCGCTGCTCGGTTTAGCGCCCGACGTCGTTGTGCCACTGGATCGAATACCCGACATTGCGCCATGGAACGCCGATGCGGTCGAGCGGACGCTGCCGACGCTGTCCGAGCGGCGGCCCGATCTGGTGGCGCTGCAACTCGGCTATCGCGCGCAAAAAGCCAAGCTGCGCAGCGCCGTTCTGTCGCGCTTCCCTAACCTGGCGCTGGGCGGGACCGGAGGCAGTGACAACACCAACGTTCGTACCCTCGGTCCGCAGATCAGCCTGGAGCTGCCGATCTTCAATCAGAACCAGGGCAATATCGCGATCGAGACCGCGACCCGCCAGCAACTGCACGATGAATATGCCGCGCGGCTGACGACGGCGGTCGGCCAGGTCCGCGCGATGATCGCCGAAATCGACCTGTTGAACCGCCAGCTTCACGACGTTCGCCACCAACTGGCGGGGGCGCGACGGATCGCGGCACAGGCCGAGGCGGCTTTCAACGCCGGCAACCTCGATGAGCGCGGCTATGTCGATCTGGTCGGCGCGCGGCTTACCAAGGAGCAGGAAATCGTGACAATCGAGCAGTCGCTGCTGGACCAGCAGGTGGCGATCGCCACGCTGATCGGGGCGGGTATGCCGGCGATTGCGCTGCCCCGGCAGGACGCGTCGCGATGATGCCTCGCCGGGGTGCGCTGGCTTTGCTGGCCGGCCTGATCGCGCTTCCAGCCTTGCTGGCCGGCTTTATTGCGCGGTCGGCATGGGCCGATGACCCGCCGAGCGTCGCGGTGCAGACCGAGAAGCCGCGAGAGGGTACTGTCCCCGATCTGCTGGTCGCCTATGGTTCGGCCCGACCGGCACTCGACGGCGGCATGACGTTGAGCTTCCAGCAGGACGGACGGGTGCTGGCGATCGCGGTGACGCCTGGCGAGGCGGTTCACCAAGGCGATAAGCTGCTTGAATTCGGCGCATCGGCCACCGCGATCTCGACGTATCAGCAGGCGGTGCACTCGCTTGCGGCGGCCCGCCAGCAGCGTAATCAGGCGGCGCAATTGCTGAAGCAGCAGCTGGCGACCCGGGACCAGCTTGCCCAGGCCGATAAGGCGGTGGCCGACGCTCAGGCCGCGCTCGATGCGCTGCGGCGGGAGGGCGCCGACCTGGCGTCGCGCACGCTCACGGCGCCGTTCGACGGCATCGTCGCGACCATACCGGTGGCGCCGGGGGATCGCGTGCCAGCGGGCGCGACGCTGATGACAATCACCCGGCTCGACGGTCTGGTGGTCACCGTCGGCATCAACCCGGGCGCGCGGTCGCGGGTTCGACCGGGACAGCCGGTGCATCTGACGCCGATGTCGGACGGGGCGCCGGTTGACGGCCGGATCGTCCGCCTCGACGGCACGCTCAATCCCAGGACCCGGATGCTCGATGCCGATGTCGCCGTTGCCCCCGGGTCGGTGATTGCCGGCACCGCCTACCGGGCGGACATTACGGTGGGCCAGTTCAACGGCTGGATCGTGCCGCACGATGCGCTGCTGACCGACGCCAAGGGTGAATACCTGTTCCAGGTCGATGGATCGAGCGCTTCGCGGGTCGACGTGAAGCTGGTGGGCACGGCGGGGAACAATGACGTCGTTCAGGGGACATTGGATCCGCGGCGCCCACTTGTGGTGCAGGGCAACTATCAGCTCTCCAACAAGATGGCGGTCCGCGTGAGCGGCCCGGGCGCAAACGGCCCGAGCGTAAGCGGCGGCGGCGCGAGCGGCGCGCAATGAATTTCGCCGCGTTCGTCGAGCGCCACGCCCGTTCGATCCTTCTCGTGGCGCTGGCCTTGACCGCGGCCGGCGTGGTGTCGGCGGTCTCGCTGCCGGTCGGGCTGTTCCCGCAGGTGTCGTTTCCACGGGTCATCGTCGATCTGAATGCCGGCAGCCGTCCGGCCGACCAGATGGCGTTGCTGGTCACCCGCCCGGTCGAGGAGGCGGTGCGTTCGGTGCCTGGCGTGCAGGATGTACGCTCCGCCAGTTCGCGCGGCTCGGCGCAAATCTCGATCGATTTCGGCTGGGGTCGGGACATGATCAGCAGCACGTTGCTGATCGACGCGGCGATCACGCAGATCCTGCCCGACCTGCCGCCCGGCACCGGCTACGACGTGCGGCGGATGGACCCGACGGTGTTCCCGATCGATTCCTATGCACTGATGTCGGATACGGTTTCGGGGATCGCGCTGCGCGATCTGGCGCAGTACCAGATCGTGCCGCTGCTGTCGGCGATCCCTGGCCTGGCGCGGGTCAACGTGCAGGGTGGCAACATCGCCGAGGTGGAGGTGCTGGCCGACCCGCACCGGCTCGAGGCTTACGGTCTGAGCATGACCGACCTGTCCGATGCGTTGGCCAAGGGTAACGTGCTGCAGGCGGTTGGCCGATTGCAGGACAACCACAAGCTTTACCTGGTGATGGCCGATCACAGCATCACCGCGACCGACAAGATCGGCGACGTGGTGGTGCGATCGGATGCCGCCGGGATCGTGCGCGTGCGCGATGTCGCCAATGTGCAGAATGGCGTCGTGCCGGAATGGATCCGCGTCGTGGAAGACGGCAAACCAGCGGTGCTGTTCAATGTCTATGAGCAGCCCAACGGCAACGCGGTGCAAATTGCCGCCGACGTGCGGGCCAAGCTGGCGCAATTCAAGCTGCCGCCTGGCGTGCGCATGGTGAACTGGTATGACCAGAGTGAGCTTGTCACCCAGTCGGCCGGCAGCGTGCGCGACGCGGTGCTGATCGGCCTGGTTCTCGCCGCCCTGGTGCTGTTGGGGTTCCTGCGCAGTTGGCGGGTGACGCTGGTCGCCGTGCTGGTGGTTCCGGCCACGCTGGCGGCCTCGATCCTGGTGCTGAGCCTGCTGGGCATGAGCTTCAACATCATGACGCTGGGCGGCATCGCCGCCGCCGTCGGGCTGCTGATCGACGACGTCATCGTGATGGTGGAGCACATCGCGCGCCGCGCCGGTGCGGCGGTCTCGGGCGGCGGCATTGCCGGGGCTGCGGCGGTGCTGCCCGCCGGGCGGGAGTTTCTGCGTCCGCTGACCGGGTCCAGCCTGGCGACGCTGATCGTGTTCGTCCCTTTGGGCTTCCTGAGCGGGGTCACCGGCGCGTTTTCTCAGGCGCTGTCGATCACCATGGCCGCGGCGCTGGCGATTTCCTACTTGATGACAGCGTTCGTGGTGCCGGTGCTGGCGCGCCATCTGGTCAACTTCGACCGCTGGCAGGATCCCGGCGCCGCCGGCAAAAGCTGGTTGGCGCGGGGCCACGGCTGGTTATTGGATAGGCTGTTCGCGCGGCCTTGGCTGTTCGCCGTCGCCCTGGTGCCGCTGCTGGCGATGGGCTGGTTTGCCTACAATGCGGTGCCGACCGGCTTCATGCCGAAGGTCGATGAGGGCGGCTTCATCATGGACTACTACACGCCGCCGGGAACCTCCTTGACCGAAACCAGCTGCGAGGTCGGTGAGATCGATGCCATGCTGCGCGCGATCCCGGAAGTGGCGACGTTCTCCCGCCGTCTTGGCACCGGCCTCGGTGCCGACCTTGGGGAAAGCTATCACGGCGATTACTTTGTCCGGTTGAAGCCGAACCATGCGCGGTCCACGCCGGCGGTGATGGCGGCGGTGCTGGCCGAGGTGCAGCAGAAGGTGCCGGGCGTGCAGATCGAACTGGCGCAATTAATGGAAGATCTGATCGGCGACCTGACCGCCGTTCCGCAGCCGATCGAGATCAAGCTATACGCATCCGACACCAGCGCGCTGATCCCGCAGGCGCAGAAGGTCGCCGCCGCGATCAGCAAGATCAACGGCGTCGTCGAGGTAAAGAGCGGCGTCAAGCTGGCCGGCGACGCGCTTAATCTGAAGATCGATCCGATCCGGGCAAGTATCGAGGGGGTCACGCCGGACGACGTGTCACGTGCGGTCTCGATCGCGTTGACCGGGTCGGTGGCGACCCAACTGCCGCAAGCCACCAAGACCGTCGGCGTGCGGGTGCGGTTGCCCGACGCGTTGCAGCTGCGGCAGACAGAATTGCAGGATCTGCCGATCCGGGCCACGGATGGGCACGTGTTTCCGCTTCACCGGGTGGCCACGATCACACCGGTGACCGGCCAGCCGGAAATCTCACGCGAAAACCTGCAGCCGATGATTGCGGTGACGGCGCGGATCGAAGGCCGCGGCATCGGCCAGGCGGTCGGCGACGTGCAGCGGGTGCTGGCTCAGCCGAACCTGCTGGCTGCCGGCGTGCGATACGAACTGGGCGGGTTGTATCAACAACAGCAGATCGACTTTGCCGGTCTGGCGCGCGTGTTCGCGGCGGCGCTGATCGCCGAATTCATTCTTTTGCTGTTTCTATATGAGAGGCTGTGGCTGCCGGTGATCATCATCGCCTGCTCGCTGCTGTCGACGACAGCCGTATTTACAGCGCTGTGGCTGACCGGGGTCGATCTGAACATCACCGCGCTGATGGGCATGACGATGATCATTGGTATCGGTACCGAAATGGCGATCTTCTATGTCTCGGAATACGCCGAGCTGGCACGGGAGATGGAGCCGCGGAAAGCGCTGCGCGAGGCGAGCCGCAACCGGCTGCGTCCGATTACCATGACCACGCTGGCCGCGATCCTGACCCTGATGCCGCTGGCGCTTGCGATCGGGCAGGGTTCGGCTATTCAGCAGCCGCTGGCGATCTCGATCATCGCTGGGCTGCTGCTGCAGTTTCCGCTCGTGCTTCTGGTGATGCCGCTGCTGATCGGCTTCACCATCAAGCGCTCAGCCCGAGTCGATCCAGCCGTAAAACGAGCCGTCTAACCCGCGAACTTGAGCCTGTCCTGAGTCTGGGTTTCGAAATCGCCGGCGTCATGGCGTTCGTGCAACTGACTCGAGAGCTCGCCGTTGATGCGGTTGACCATGCGGCCACGTTTGGCGGCCGGTCGATTGCCGATCGTATCGGCCCAGCGCTGCACGTTCTTGTAGTCCTCCACCTGGAGGAATTCGGCGGCCCCGTACAGCCAGCCCTTCACCAGTCCGCCATACCAAGGCCACACCGCGATGTCGGCGATGGTGTATTCGCCGCCCGCTAGATATTCGCTGTCGGCGAGACGCTTGTCGAGCACATCGAGCTGGCGCTTCGCCTCCATGGCAAACCGATCGATCGCATATTCGATCTTGGTCGGGGCATAGGCGAAGAAGTGGCCGAAGCCGCCGCCGAGATACGGCGCGCTGCCCATCTGCCAGAACAGCCACGACAGGCATTCGGCGCGGGCAGCGGCCTCGGTGGGCAGGAACGCGGCGAACTTTTCGGCGAGGTACATCAGGATCGCACCGGTTTCGAACACCCGGATCGGCTTCGGGCCGCCGCGGTCGAGCAGCGCGGGTATCTTGGAGTTCGGGTTGATCGCCACGAAGCCGCTGCCGAACTGGTCGCCGTCGCCGATGCGGATCAGCCAGGCGTCATATTCCGCGCCGCGGTGGCCGAGCGCCAAAAGCTCCTCGAGCATGACCGTGACCTTCACGCCGTTCGGTGTGCCCAGCGAGTAAAGCTGCAGCGGATGGCGCCCCACCGGCAGGTCCTTGTCGTGCGTGGACCCCGAGATCGGCCGGTTGATATTGGCGAACCGCCCGCCGTTTTCCTTGTTCCATTCCCACACCTTTGGCGGTGTATAATCGGACGAACCCGTCATGTTCAAAGCTCCTGAATTCGCCGGGACGCTATAAATTACCCAGGCGACTGGCAAGCTGGCATGCACCAGGGTAGTGCCTTAGTTTGAAATCCCAACGCGATCTCGCTTCAGAAAACGGAGGGTTTTCCAATGGCTGACGCCCGATGCAGTTGCGGCGCTCTCAAACTAACGCTTGCAGAACCATCAAAGTTGGTTGTCGCCTGTCATTGTCTTGACTGCCAACGGACAACCGGCGCGCCATTTGGTGTAGGCGCCTTTTATCCGGTCGACGCCGTCACCATTTCTGGAACTGCCAAAGAGTACACTCGCGATGCAACTGGCGGCGGGAAGGTCCACACCTACTTTTGCCCAAACTGCGGGTCAACGATCTATTGGAAGGCTGACAACCTACCCTCGCTGATCGGCGTTGCGGTTGGCGCTCTATCGGACCCAAAATACCCGGCCCCGGTCAGATCGGTTTTTGAGCAGTCAAAACATAATTGGGTTCAAATTGAGGGCGCCGTCGAACACTTCCAACAAAGCAGTGTGGCAAAGAATTCAAACTGAGACGCCATCTGCTTCATCGTGTCGCTGCATCCGCCGCGACAGCTCGGTCGTCCGACGCCCCAGCGACGTCGCGGCAGCTTGGGCTTCGCCGCGGGGCCACGTCGGTTACCGAGCTGCGGATTTCAGCGCCGTCATGGCGAAAGTCACTTTTTTCCAGACTGTTCCGTGCTACTTTATCGCGATGGGCTTGCCGCTTCGTCTTCAGACCACCGCCTGATGAGCATCTCGTCACCCGTTGCCACCTCGTCACCCGCTGCCCTGGCGCCCGCCGGATCGATAAGTCCAGATTCAGCGTTCCCAGGACGGTTGTCCGCCGTCACCGCACCCCGGTTGTGTGAGTGCCACGATTGCGGACAGATGCAGGTGCTGCCGACGATGCCAGCCGGTGCGCGGGCGGTCTGTGAGCGTTGCGACGCGGTGCTGCGCCACACCAGGCGCAACCCGCTTGCACTGCCGCTGGCGCTGAACATCAGTGCGCTGATCCTGTTTCTGCTGGGCGCCACCCTGACCTTGATCGCGGTCAGCACCGCCGGTCAGGAGCGCATCGCCGGACTGGTCAGCGGGCCGCAGGAGATGGAGCAGTACGGCCTGTGGGAGATTTCACTGGTCGTTTTGATCACCACCGTCGCCGCGCCGCTTGCCCGGGTGCTGTGCATGCTGGCGGTGCTGGGCGGCTTGCGCCTGAGCCGGCCGCCGGCGGAACTGCGAGAGATCTATGCCTGGGTGCAGCGCCTGCGGCCGTGGTCGATGGTGGAAATCTATCTGCTGGGCCTGTTCGTCGCCTATGTCCGTCTCAGCGGCATGACCACAGTCAATCTCGGCCCGGCGATCTATGCGCTGGCCGGCCTGATGGTGATCATGGTGCTGGCCGATCACATGCTCGACGGTCAGGCGGTGTGGGAGGCGATGGAGCCGCCCAATCGGCGGCGGCGGCGGGCCCTGGATGTCAATCCACCGACGTCGGAACGTCCCGGTCGCAATGTGGTTCGCTGGCGCATCGGCTGCGACACCTGCGGCCTGGTCAGCCGCGCCGCGCCTGGCATGCGATGCACGCGCTGCGGGTTCCGGCTGCGGATCCGCAAGCCGAACTCGATCGCGCGCACCTGGGCGTTCGCCATAGCAGCGATGATGCTTTACATTCCTGCGAACACCTACCCTGTGCTCACCGTTGTCCGGCTCGGTGCCGGCCAACCCAGCACGATCCTGGGCGGCGTGCGGGAGCTGTTGGAGCTTGGGATGTGGCCGCTGGCTGCGCTGGTATTCTTCGCCAGCGTGGCGGTTCCGGTGCTGAAACTGATCGGGCTGATCATCCTGCTGGTCTCGACCCACCTTGGCAGCAGTTGGGCGATGCGCGATCGCACCTTGCTCTACCGGGTCGTCGATGCCATCGGGCGTTGGTCGATGATCGACATCTTCATGGAATCGATCCTGGTCGGGGTGGTGCAGTTCGGCAAGCTCGCCAGCGTTTACCCAGGTCCCGGGGCGATCGCCTTCGCCGCGGTTGTGATCCTGACCATGTTGGCGGCGCACAGCTTCGATCCAAGGCTGATGTGGGATCGTGCTCGCGAAACAGCCGACGCGGCGCGGATCCCGACACCGCTGATGGATTCGGGCCAGGCGGAAACCGCGTGAGCGAGAGGCATCCCACGGCGGTCGTGCGGTCGCCGATCGACCACAAGAGGCGGCTGCCGCTGATCTGGGCGATCCCGGTGGTGACGCTGATCATCGGGGCTTGGCTTGCCTGGTCGACGCTGTCGCAGCGCGGCCCGCTGATCACCGTCACGTTTGAGACCGCCGAGGGGTTGCAGGCCGACCAGTCGCACGTCCGCCACAAGGACGTCGATATGGGCGTGGTGCAGAAAATCGGGCTCACTCCGGACCTCAAGCGGGTGCAGGTGACGATCCGGATGAACCGGGAAGCTGAACCGCTACTGACCGATGGCGCGCAGTTCTGGGTCGTGCGTCCGCGGTTCTTCGCCGGCGCGATCAGTGGGCTACAGACGCTGTTCTCGGGATCCTACATCGATCTGTTGCCGGCGCAGGGCGGCGGCCAGCCCAAACGCGACTTCGTCGGCCTGGAAAATCCACCCGTGCTGCAATCGGACGTGCCGGGCCGCACCTTCCTGCTGCGGGCCAAGCGAATCGGATCGCTCAACCTGGGTTCGCCGATCCTGTTCCGCGATCTGGAAGTGGGGGAGGTGCTCGGCTGGGACGTCGGCGAGATGGCCCGCAACATCACGGTGCATATTTTCGTGCGCGCGCCCTTTGACAAATATGTCGATGACAACACGCGGTTCTGGAACGCATCCGGCGCCAAGGTGGCGCTTGGCGCGAACGGACTGCAGGTCAAGCTGCAATCGCTGCGCGCCGTGGTGCTTGGCGCACTTGCCTTCGACACGCCGGACGACCCCAAGACCGCCGGTGAGAGCGCGGCTGAGCATTCGTTCCCGCTGTATGAGGATGAGGATGCGGCCGATTCCTCGACCTACAAGCGCACCTTGCCGTTCATCGCCAATTTCGAAAGCTCGGTTTCCGGCCTGGGGGCGGGGTCGCCGGTCACCTTGCACGGCCTGAAGATCGGTGAAGTGTCCAGCCTGTCGCTGATGTATGACCGCGCGTCGGACACGGTCGTGGCTCCGGTGCATTTCACCGTGGAGCCGGAGCGCATCGCGATGCTGGAATTGCCGACCGGTGGGGACCTCGACAAGAAGATGCAGGCGCTGGTCAATCAGGGACTGCGGGTGAAGCTGGAATCGAGCAACATCCTGACCGGGTCGAAGCAATTGTCGATGGACGTGTATCCCGATGCCGGCCCGGGCACGCTGGGCAAGCAGGGCGATGCCTATGTCATCCCGATCGAGGGCGGCAGCGCCGATGACGTCGCCACGGCGGCGACCAATTTGGTCAATCGGCTGAACTCCATTCCGTTCGAATCGATCGGGCAGAACCTCGATCACACGCTTGCCGGGGTGAATGCGCTGGTGAACGACAAGCAGCTGGCCGAGACGGTCGGCGAACTGCGATCGACCCTGGCCGGCGCGCAGCAGTTGATCGGCAACCTCAATCATGGGCTGAAGCCGGCGATGCAGCGCCTGCCGTCGATCGCCAACGGCTTAGACAGCACGGTGCAGCGCACCGACAAGCTGCTGGCATCGTTGCAGTCCGGGTATGGCACCGATTCCCGCTTCAACCGCGATGTCGGCCGAACCATGGACCAGTTATCCGACGCCGCCCGCTCGATCCGGGTGCTGGCCGATCTGCTGGCCCGCCATCCGGAGGCGTTGATCCGTGGTCGCACCGACCAAGGGGTTCAATGACTGATCGGATGACGCTGTCCAGGCGATCCGCCCTGCTGGCACTGGCCGCGTTGCCAGCAGCCTGTTCTTCGCCCAATCCAGAATTGTATGTGCTGGCAGCGATCCCGGGGCCGACTCATGCCGGTGCGCCGCGGGTCATTGCCTTGCGCGCGATCGCCGTCGCGCACTATCTGGAACGCTCGCAAATCGTGCGCTCGTCCGAGGGCTACCGGATCGAGGTGCTGTCCAACCAATGGTGGGGCGAGCCGCTCGACGCGATGCTGAGCCGGATCCTGGTTCAGGAGCTGAACCAGCGGCTGCCGGGCAGCAATGTTTACGGTGACAGCGGTGCGATTTCCACGCCGGCCGCGGCAAGGGTGGAGATCAATCTGCTGCGGTTCGACCTGGATCGCGACGGCAACCTCCTGCTGGCGGCGCAGATCGCGGTGGACGGCAAGGGCATCAGATCGCGCGGGGTCAGGTTCACGGCACGGCCTCAGGATGCCACGACCCGCGCCCTGGTGGCCGCGATGAGCACGGCGACGGCTGAATTGGCGGATGCCATCGCCGGGATGCTGGCGTGATTCCAGCGGCGGAAGGTCCCGGGCCACGACGCCTCTCGGGGTTTGCGTTTACGACGACCCAAAGCGCCGGCACCCCGCCAGCGAAGCGCGCGCTTGCTCGGCCGACTCGGCGATTTGGGATCAGCCCCCCGACCCGGGCCAGGACGCCGGCATCGCCACGGTCACCGCATGATCCAGCGGACCATGCCCACCTCCGAACCCGGGTGCGGAGCTGATGGCGGCCCGGACATAAAGTCGCGCGCGAACGATTGCATCGCGCAGCGACAGACCTTGCGCTAGCCCGGCCGCCACGGCTGAGGCCGTCGTGCAACCAGTGCCGTGGGTATGGCGCGTGTCTATCCGGGATGCGGAGAACGCCTCGATACCGTCCGTGGTCGCCAGCAGATCGACCACCGTGTCGGTGGGCAGATGGCCGCCCTTCAACAGCACGGCCGGCACGCCGGTTGCCAGCAATACGGAGGCGGCGGCGCGCATCTCGGTCTCGGTCCGGATGGTCAGACCGGTCAGCGCCTCGGCTTCCGGCAGGTTCGGGGTGATCAGCGTCGCGAGCGGCAATAGTCGCCGGCGCAGGGTGTCCACCGCCTGAGCCGCCAACAGGGCATGTCCGCCCTTTGCCACCATGACCGGGTCGAGCACCACCGGTATCGCCGCGGCCAGATCGCGCAACGCGGCGGAGACTACCTCGATCGTGGCAACGTCGCCCAGCATGCCGATCTTGATGACGTCGGCGCCGATGTCCCCGAGAACCACGTCGATCTGCTGGTGGATGAAATCGGGCGGCACTGGGATAACGCCGTGCACGCCGAGCGTGTTTTGCGCGGTCAGCGCGGTGACTGCTGTCGCGGCAAACCCTCCGAGCGCGGTTATGGTCTTGATATCGGCCTGAAGCCCCGCTCCGCCGCCCGAGTCGGAGCCGGCGATGACCAGCACCCGGCCGCGCATCAGCGGGCGGTTCCGGTCGGCCCTGGGGTGGTGCTCTCGAGGCTCGGGGCCATTGCTAAACCGCGGCTTGCCTGATCCGGGCGACGTCGGCGATCATTTCGCACAGCCAGTCCACCACCTCGGCGACGATGAAACTGTCTTCGCCCTCGGCCATTACCCGCACCAGCGGTTCGGTGCCGCTTTCGCGGATCAGCACGCGTCCGGTGCCGTGCAGGCGGGCCTCGGCGTCGCGGATCGCTGCCTGCACGCGGTCTTCGCGCAACGGCGACACACCGGCGAAGCGCACGTTCTTCAGGCGCTGCGGCAGCCGCCGGAACACCTGCAACAGTTCCGACGCCGGCCGATCCTGCTGCACGAGAACCGCCAGCACCTGGAGCGCGGCGAGCAGCCCGTCCCCGGTGGTGGCGAAATCGGACAGGATAAGGTGGCCGGATTGCTCGCCCCCGACGTTGATCCCGCTGGTGCGCATATGCTCCGCGACATAGCGATCGCCCACCTTTGTGCGGTGCAGGCGCAGTCCAAGTTGGCCGAGATGGCGCTCCAACCCCAGATTGGACATGACGGTGGCGACGATCCCGCCGCCGCGCAGTGTCCCGGCTTGGTGCCACGACCGAGCGATCAATGCCAGGATTTGGTCGCCATCGACCACCTCTCCGGTTTCGTCGGCGATGATCACCCGGTCGGCGTCGCCGTCGAGCGCGATGCCCAGATGCGCGCCATGCTCGACCACCTTGGCGCAGAGGAATTCGGGCACCGTCGAGCCGCAGGCCTGGTTGATGTTGAAGCCATCCGGGGCAACGCCGACGGGAATAACCGTCGCACCCAGCTCCCACAACACGGTGGGCGCCACCTTGTAGGCGGCACCGTTGGCGCAATCGACGACGATGCGCAAGCCGTCGAGGCGAGATCCCCGGGGGAAGCTGCCCTTGGCTGCCTCGATATAGCGCCCGGCCGCGTCATCCAGCCGGGCGGCGCGGCCGAGCCGGTCGGAGTCGGCCAGACGGTCGGCGAAGCCGCTGTCCATCAGAGCCTCGATCTCGAGCTCTTTTTCATCCGACAGTTTGGTGCCATCGGGGCCGAACAGCTTGATGCCGTTATCCTCGTAGGGATTGTGCGAGGCGGAGATCATCACCCCGAGATCGGCGCGCAACG
Organism: Rhodopila sp.; assembly: GCF_965277165.1. Classification (GTDB taxonomy): domain Bacteria; phylum Pseudomonadota; class Alphaproteobacteria; order Acetobacterales; family Acetobacteraceae; genus Rhodopila. The sequence goes on along the minus strand of NZ_CBDICE010000006.1, from coordinate 3,133,736 downwards.
ACCGGGTCAGCATCGCCACCGCTGGCGTCGGCAACGGGCCCAGCAAGGTGACGTCCATACCGGCGCCGATAAATCCGGCGGTCAGCGCGGGCTCGATCATGTAGCCGGACAGCCTGGTGTCCTTGCCGATGACGACGCGGTGGCGATGTTCGCCGCGGGTGAACAGCAAACCGGCGGCCTGACCGAGTCGCAAGGCGATGCCGGCGGTCATCGGGTCGGTATTCGCCTTGCCCCTGATGCCATCGGTGCCGAACAGGCGTCTCGTTTTGCTCATGCGCTGTTTGTCGCTCTCTGCCGCACTTCCGATCGTCTCACCGCAAGGTCTAATCGAATGGCGGGCGTTGGGGAAGCGGAACTGTGCCTGAGGCAAACAGCGTCTGCCAGATGCGAACGGCCTGAACCGTCTCTCTGACATCATGGACACGCAGGATCGAGGCGCCGCGCAGCACCGCGTAAAGCCCGGCGGCGAGCGATCCGCCGAGTCGCTGGTCGGGCTCCGACTGGCCTGCGACGGTGGCGATGAAGCTCTTGCGCGAGACCCCGACCACGATCGGGTAGCCAAGGCGGCCGAGGTCCGGCAGCCCGCGCAACACCGCCAGCGAGTGTGGCGCCCGCTTGGCGAAACCGACTCCTGGGTCGATGGCGATCTGGTCGCGGAGAATTCCAGCACGAAGCGCCGCCTCGATCCGCGTCGAAAGTTCCGCGCGCACCTCAGCCGCGACATCGGCATAAACTGCTTCGGCATCCATCGTCGCGGGTTTGCCGCGCATGTGCATGAGCACGACCGGACAGCCCGCTTCGGCGACGACGCCGGCCGATGACGGATCATGCGCCAGCGCCGACACATCGTTGACGATGCTGGCACCGGCGCTGAGCGCGGCCCGCATGGTGGCGGCGTTCCTGGTATCGACCGAAACGCGAAGGCCCGCCGCCGCTAGGGCTTCGATAATCGGCAGCACGCGATCCTGCTCCCGTTCGGGCGACGCCGGTGCGGCGCCGGGACGGGTACTTTCACCGCCGACGTCGATGATGTCGGCGCCATCGGCGGACATCCGCAAGCCGGCGGCGATGGCGTCGCGCGGTTTGGCATGGCGCCCGCCGTCGGCGAAGCTGTCCCGGGTGGCGTTGACGATGGCCATGACGAGCGGTCGATCGAGACCGAGGCCGGCCCAGCATCGGCGCGGTGCTGGCGGGCGCGTCTGATGGCCGTCGCCCGGCGTAGCGCTCATGGGCGTAGCGCTCATGACGGACTGGCAGGAGTTGAAACCATGAATCCGAGTCGCCGCCGCAAACCACCCAACGGTGCGATCGGCGCTTTTCCTGGTGGATTAAATATATTGTGACTCAAGAGTTTACACCAAATAAGTCAATGATCGGGTGAACTTGGTTCGCGCGCTGTCGCGGCACGTGCCCTCGGTTTCGGCAATGGCTGCACAGCGACGGATCATACGAAGAATTTCGGCCACGCGGTGGATCGAGTGGTGTAGCCTCTTCGACCGGCAAGGATGGATGGAACGAAAACGATACACGTTAAGGGAATGTTAAGAATATCCGTGTATTCCTGGTGCCTTGGTGTCCTCGACTCGGGCGGACCGGCGGCTAGGACAGGCAGTTGATGCACTTGACAGCCATGACGCGGCGCTTGCCCAGGCTGCTTGCTGGGCGCTGTTATAACGCAATTGGTTTGCGTTATGCCTGACCGCAACCACGTATCGTCCAAGCTGTCTTCGAAGGCCTCGCCGAATTGGGCCGAAGCGCTTTTTCACAGTGCCGTTGTGAATTCTCTTGAAATGCCGAACGGCGGGTTTCACTATTCCGTGATTGGCGGAAATGTCTCGGGTTTGCTGGCTTGCGGAGCGGTCGTCCGCCGGCCGTACGATAAAGTTGCCGCCTTGGGTCGCAAGATTATCGCGCCCGATCCTGACGCGGTGCGGTTGTTTCCGCGTGGTCATGGACTGCCGGCGATGAACGACGCCTCAACACATTATGTGTCGGCCGCTACTTCGAGCCGGCGGAAGAAAGAGTAATGCGAATGACTGCGGCTTTTCTCAGGGAATGTAAGTCACCGTCGCACTTGCGGATCTCGGCATGATCCGAATCGGTGAAAACATTCCCGCGACATCTTCCCTATGCGCTACGGTTGCACCCATCTTGCATGACATGTTTCATGCAGACGCGACTGATCGTGGCACCACCCTTAACCAAGGAGCGGCCGCATGAATACGGTCGATGACATCTTCACCGCCTATGCAAGGACATTCGAGGCTCATCGCGAAGCCGAGATGTCGCTGGCGGACTACCTCGACGCTTGCAAGCAGGACCCGCTTGTCTATTCGACCGCGACCGAACGCCTGCTGGCGGCGATCGGCGAGCCCGAGATGGTGGATACCTCGAAGGATCCGAGGCTCGGCCGCATCTTCATGAATCGTACGATCCGCGCCTATCCGGCGTTCAGCGAATTCTACGGGATGGAAGAAACCATCGAGCGCATCGTCGGGTTCCTGCGCCACGCCGCCCAGGGTCTCGAGGAACGCAAGCAGATCATGTACCTGCTGGGCCCGGTTGGCGGCGGCAAGTCGTCGCTGGCGGAACGCCTGAAGGCGTTGATGGAGACCTACCCGATCTACGTGCTGAAGGCCGGCGACGACCTCAGCCCGGTGTTCGAGAGCCCGCTTGGGCTGTTCAACCCGGAGCGGATGGGTCCGATGCTGGAGGACCGCTACGGCATCCCGGTGCGCCGGCTGACCGGACTGATGAGCCCGTGGTGCATCAAGCGGCTGGACGAGTTCAACGGCGACATCTCGAAATTCCGGGTGCAGAAGCTGGTCCCGTCGCGGTTGCGCCAGGTCGGCATCGCCAAGACCGAGCCGGGTGATGAGAACAACCAGGACATATCGTCGCTGGTCGGCAAGGTCGATATCCGCAAGCTGGAGATGCACGCGCAGAACGATCCCGACGCCTACAGCTACTCGGGCGGCTTGAATCGGGCCAACCAGGGGATGCTCGAATTCGTCGAGATGTTCAAGGCGCCGATCAAGATGCTGCACCCGTTGCTGACCGCGACGCAGGAAGGCAACTACATCGGCACCGAAAACATCGGCGCGATCCCGTTCCAGGGCATCATCATGGCGCACTCCAACGAATCGGAGTGGCAGTCGTTCAAGAACAACAAGAACAACGAAGCCTTTATCGACCGGATCTATGTCATCAAGGTACCGTATTGCCTGCGGGTCACCGAGGAACAGAAGATCTACGACAAGCTGGTGTCACGCTCGGAACTGGGGGATGCCCCGTGCGCCCCGGCGACGCTGGAAATGCTGGCCCGGTTCTCGGTGCTGTCGCGGCTCAAGCGGCACGAGAACTCCACGCTGTATGCCAAGATGCGGGTGTATGATGGCGAAAGCCTGAAAGAGACCGATCCGCGCGCGCGCTCCTTGCAGGAATACAAGGATACCGCGGGTGTCGAGGAAGGCATGGACGGCGCCTCGACGCGCTTCGCGTTCAAGGTGCTGGCCGCGACGTTCAACCACGACACCACCGAGATCGCCGCCGATCCGGTTCACCTGATGTATGTGCTGGAACAGTCGATCCGGCGCGACCAGATGCCGCAGGAGACCGAAAAGCGTTACCTGGAGTTTATCAAGGGCGAGCTGGCACCGCGCTATGCCGAGTTCATCGGCAATGAAATCCAGAAAGCCTACCTGGAATCCTACCACGATTATGGACAGAACCTGTTCGACCGCTACGTGTCCTATGCCGACGCCTGGATCGAGGACATCGACTTCAAGGACGCCGACACCGGCCAGCTATTGAACCGCGAACTGCTGAATCAGGAGTTGACCAAGGTCGAGAAACCGGCCGGAATCGCCAATCCCAAGGATTTCCGCAACGAGGTGGTGAAATTCAGCCTGCGGGCTCGGGCGAACAACAACGGGAAGAACCCGTCCTGGACCAGCTACGAGAAGATCCGCGACGTCATCGAGCGTCGGATGTTCAGCCAGGTCGAGGAGTTGCTGCCGGTGATCAGCTTTGGATCGAAGAAGGACAGTGACACCGAAAAGAAACACACCGAGTTTGTCGAACGCATGACCGCCCGCGGCTACACCGAAAGGCAGGTCAGGCGACTCGTTGAGTGGTATATGCGCGTGAAGCAGGCGGGCTAGCCATGCCCGCCGAACCCGGAAAGGTCGCACAGGCACGCTATGCACATCGTTGACCGCCGCCTGAACCCGAGTGGAAAGAACCTGGCCAACCGCCAACGCTTCATGCGGCGTGCCAAATCGCAGATCCGCAAGGCGGTGCATGAAAGCGCCGGCAGCCGCAGCATCAAGGACGCCGACGAAGGCGGTGAGGTGGTCCTGCCAGCGCAGGGCGTACATGAACCTTCCTTCCGGCGCAGCGGCACCGGCGGCATTCGCGACCACCTGCTGCCCGGCAACAAGGAGTACATCGCCGGCGACACGATCCAGCGGCCGCCCAGTGGTGGCGGCGGCAGCGGATCCGAAGGCAGTCCGGACGGCGAGGGTGAGGACGATTTTCGCTTCGCCCTGTCGCGTGAGGAATTCGTCGACCTGTTCCTGGAGGATCTGGAACTTCCCGACCTGGCCAAGCGCCGGGTGGTGAACACCGAGGCGCTGGTTTATCACCGCGCCGGCTACTCGGTCAGCGGCTCGCCGGCCAACTTGGCGTTGAACCGCACGGTGCGCAACAGCCTGTCGCGGCGGATCGCGTTGCGCCGGCCGAAGCCCGATGAGATCCAGGCGCTGCGGGATGAAATCGCCGCGCTGGAAGCGGACGACCCGCGGCGCGTCGCGCTCGAGGAAGAATTGGCCCGCAAGGTGCGCCGCACCGGGATCATCCCCTACATCGATCCGCTGGACGTGCGCTACCGGCGGTTCGAGGCGCATCCCAGGCCGGTGGCCCAGGCGGTGATGTTTTGCCTGATGGACGTATCGGGGTCGATGACCGAGCACATGAAGGACCTGGCCAAGCGGTTCTATGTGTTGCTGTATATTTTCCTGAAGCGGCGCTACAAGAACGTGGAAGTGGTGTTCATCCGCCACACCCATCAGGCGTCCGAGGTCGATGAGGACACCTTCTTCAACAGCCCCGAGACCGGCGGCACCGTGGTGTCCACCGCGCTGGAAGAAATGCAGCGGGTGATCGACGATCGCTATAGCCCGGACAGTTGGAACATCTATGCCGCCCAGGTGTCTGACGGCGACAACACCGCCAGCGACAACGACAAGACCGCCGCGCTGCTGACCAGGGTCCTGCTGCCGGCCTGCCAGTACTACGCCTATCTCGAGGTCGGCCGCGATTCCGAGCACTTCCCGCCCGGCTTCATCCGCCGCGACAGCGATCTGTGGCAAACCTATTCCACGATCATTCGCAACGGCGCGCCGATGGCGATGCGCAAGGTCGGCCACCGGCGTGACATCTACCCAGTGTTCCGGGAACTCTTCGCTAAGAAGACCGGGGCCGAGGAGGCTGCCGAATGAGTTCCACGCTGATCCGGGCCGAACGTCCGTTGTTCGAGGGTGCCGACTGGGAGTTCGGCACAATCCAGCGCTGCTACGACGCGATCGAGAAGGTCGCGCTGACCGAAATGGGGCTCGACGTCTACACCAACCAGATCGAGGTGATCGGCACCGAACAGATGCTGGATGCCTATTCTTCCATCGGCATGCCGCTGTTTTATAAGCACTGGTCGTTCGGCAAGCATTTTTCCCGCAACGAGGCGATGTACCGGGCTGGCATGCAGGGGCTGGCGTACGAGATCGTCATCAACTCCAACCCGTGCATCAGCTACATCATGGAAGAGAACACCGCCATGATGCAGACCCTGGTGATGGCGCACGCCGCGTTCGGGCATAACCACTTCTTCAAGAACAACTATCTGTTCCAGCAGTGGACCGACGCCAACGGCATCCTGGATTACCTCGAGTTCGCCAAGGACTACATCACGTCGTGCGAACAGCGTTACGGTGAGGCGGCGGTCGAACGCCTGCTGGACGCCGCGCACGCGCTGATGAACCAGGCGGTGCACAAATATCCGCGCAAGCGGACCGCCGATCTGCGGTCGGAGGAAAAGCGGGAACGCGAACGCCGCGAACACGATGAAAAGGTGTTCAACGACCTATGGCGCACCGTGCCCGGCAAGGAAAATACCCGCGCCGACCCGACCGCCGCCGAACAGCGCAAGGCGCTGCTGGAACTGCCGCAGGAAAACATCCTGTATTTCATGGAGAAGACCGCCCCGCGGCTGGCTCCATGGCAGCGCGAGGTGCTGCGGATCGTGCGCATCATCGCGCAGTACTTCTATCCGCAGTCGCAGACCAAGGTGATGAACGAGGGCTGCGCGACCTACTCGCATTATACGATCCTGAACCGGCTGCACGAGAAGGGGCTGCTGACCGACGGCGCGATGGTGGAGTTCCTGTCGTCGCACACCAACGTGGTGTTCCAGCCGGAATTCGACGACCGTCGCTACTCCGGCATCAATCCCTATGCGCTGGGATTCGCCATGATGCAGGATATCGAGCGGATCTGCACGCTGCCGACCGCCGAGGACCGCCAGTGGTTCCCCCATATCGCCGGCTGCAACGACCACATGAACGTGCTGCGCGACGTTTGGTCGAACTACCGCGACGAGAGCTTCATCCTGCAATACCTCAGCCCGAAGCTGGTGCGTCATTTCGGCCTGTTCCATGTGATGGACGACGCCAGCGAACCGAACCTGCGGGTCGAGGCGATCCACGACGAGCGTGGCTACCGCAAGATCAAGCAGGCTTTGGCGAAGCACTACGACGTGTCGTGGACATCGGCCGATATCCAGGTGATCGATGTGAACCTTGCCGGTGACCGCCGCCTGATCCTGCACCACCGCGCGCTGAACCGTGTGCTGCTGGAGGAGAAGGATGCCAGGATGGTGCTGCAGCATCTGGCCGATCTGTGGGGCTACGATGTGCTGATGAAGGAAGTCGATCCAGGGACCGAGGCGGTGCTGAAGGAACATGCCGCGTCGCCGCGTCCAGGCATCGTGCAGATCGAGCCGAGTTAGGTTAGCTGAACCGATCAGGCTAAGCCGCCGCGTCCGCCCTGATCGACCCAGTCTGATGCCGGGTCAGGCGTGGGCGCCAGCGCGGTCGCTGGGCTGACCCTCTGGCTGTTGTCCCCCTGCAGTTGCCGCGCTGGATCCGGTGCCTATTCGCTGATCGAGGTGTCGGGTCTCGCCGTCTGCGCGTTGGTCCGCAGGCTGTCCATGTAGGCGGCGACCCTGGCATTCGAGTCATTGAACTTGTCCAGCGCCTGATTGATGGCCAGTTGGAACGTACCCTCATCCCATTTTGTCTGCGCCGTGGCCAGCGTCTTCGGATTTGTCGTGCGCTGTTTTTTGCGCGCCTCCAGCATCTTGGTCGCTTTATCAGACACCCGGTGCAGCTTGAGGGCCTCGCGCTGCAGGCGCAGCATCTCGTTGATTGAGTCGTGCTTGGCCACCGACGCGGCGCTCAGGCAGGCCAGCGTCGCCAGGCCAGCTGCGATGATCTGGGCCGATAACTGAATTTCCTTGGGCGTGGCCGCGCGATAATCTTGCAGCAGGCTGTCGGCGGATTTCTGGGCGGCGGTCTCACAGCCGTTGGCAGCGCTGGTAAAAAACGGCGAGAGCGCGGCGCTGGCATAGACGCGCATGCGCTCGGTGGACTCGGTTGGATTGGTGGCTTCTTTCATGGCATCCCGTTCAGTGTTTGTTCGGAAAACTTCTACCTCAGGTTGTGTAGGGACGCAAGGAAAAATTGCTTAGGAAGTGCCCCGCGTTTGATGCCCCCACGTTCGCTGTTCGGCGTCGATGGCAAACTGCGGCAAGCCCGGGCGCCCTGCCCAACATGCGCGCCCTGCGGCATACTGCGTCAGGGCCAAGCGGCGGGAAGGAGAGACGACGATGACCTGGCCGACCCAGCACGGTAGTTTCGATCTCGGAGACCTGACGCTGCAATCCGGCGCGCGGCTGGCGTCCGCCAGGCTGTGCTGGAAGACTTACGGCACGCTATCGCCAGCGCGGGACAACGTCATTGTCTATCCCACCAGCTATGGGGCGCAGCATCCGGACCTTGAATGGCTGATCGGCCCGGACAAGATCCTCGATCCGACGCGCTGGTTCATCATCATCGTGGACATGTTCGGCAACGGACTGTCGTCCTCACCGTCCGATACGGCGGACTATCCGACGCTGGTGACGGTGCATGACAACGTGCAGGCTCAGCGACGCGCGCTGGCAGCGTCGTTCGGCATCGACCGTGTGGCCTGTGTCTATGGCTGGTCGATGGGCGCGCTGCAGGCCTATCACTGGGCGGCGCTGTTCCACGACGCGGTGCAGCGGATCGTGGTCAATTGCGGCGTCGCTCGGACCGCGGTGCACAACCAGGTGTTCCTGCGCTCGCTGATGGCAACCCTGGAGGCCGCGCCTGGGCATATCGGCAATGGCCGGTTCTCCGCCGAACCGCAGGCGGCGAAACGGGCGTTCGGGCGGATCTACGCGGGCTGGGGGCTCAGTCAGGATTTCTATCGGGCCGGCCTGCATTTGGCGGCCGCACCGGCGCCGAATCTGGGCGCGCCCGACCTCGAAACGTTTCTGAAAACCGATTGGGAGGATCGATACGCCGCCCGTCCGGCCGCCAACCTGTATGCTCAGCTCCGCACCTGGGACGCCGCCGACATCAGCGCCAACGGGCTGTACGACGGCGATCTGGAGGCCGCGTTGCGGGCGATCCGAGCGCGGGTCCTGCTGATGCCTGGCGCCACCGACCTGTATTTTCGCACTGCCGACAACGAGGCGGAACTGCCTTTCCTGGCGTCCGCCGAACTGCGGCCGATCCCCAGCGTCTGGGGGCATCGCGCCGGCAATCCTGTCGCCAATCCGGCCGATGCGGAGTTTATCAGGCAGCAGGTCCACGCGCTGCTTGCGGCGTAATCGTCCTGCGATTTCGACCAAGCGCCGCCTTTCATGCTGCATTATTCAGCGGCGAGGTCCTGTTTGTCGTCCCTCCGCCATTTTGAACGTCCCCGGCCAGCCGCTGATTCCGCCGTTACCACAACTCGTTCGCGGCCAGGGTCAGCCCGTATGATCCGCCTGCCCGGGGTTTTGCCCTGTGACAATGTCAGCATGACTATGCGGTGATGAAAATGGTCTACCTACTTGCCACCACCCGGGCTTCCGGCCGCATCACGATGCAACCGCCTCGGTGATAACCCAAACAGGTGTCGCGGGCGTCCGCCTGGGTCAGGCCCGTCACCTGCGCCCTCCACAGCCGCTTCGCCCGCTGCCGGATCGGCTCGACACGGACTTCCCCGGCTTCCGCCTCACGCCTGGCCGCCAGGGCCGCACTACGGGCGGCGCCCGCCGTTGCGTAGCTGCCAACCTGAACCGTCCAATTCGCGGCGGCCGCATGGTGCGGCGCAAGCTGGCCGATCTCCGCCGCATGCGCGCTGGCGATCAAGCTGACCCGAGACGCCAGCAGCAACGGCTTGCGCACCGGCAGCACGTCCAACTGCTCGAAACCATGGTCGAGCAACGCAGTCATATGGATATCGCGTTCCCCATTGGACCCGGCCCCAAGCACCACCCCGATCAACCGCACGCCGCCGCGCACCGCGCTGGTAACCAGGTTATGCCCGGATGCCTCGGTATAGCCGGTCTTCAGCCCGTCGGCGCCCGGATAGCTGCGCAGCATACTGTCGTGATTGAAGATGATCTGGCGGTGCCAGACGAAGCTCGGGGTCGAGAAATAGTTGTAATAGGTGGGAAAATCGTTGATCAGCCGTCGGCTCAGGATCGCCAGGTCGCGGGCGGTGGTCCACTGCAAGTCGTTCGGCAGGCCGGACGCATTCATGAACGTGGTATGAGTCATGCCGAGCGCGCGGGCGCGCAGCGTCATCATTTGGGCAAAGCGGTCCTCGCTGCCGCCCAATAATTCGCCCAGAGCCGAGGCAGCGTCATTGGCGGAACGCGTTATCAGACCCAGAATCGCCTGCTGCACCGACAGCCGAGACCCGGGCACCAGGCCAAGCTTGGTCGGCTCCATCGACGCCGCGTGCGGCGAAACCGGCACCGCCTGGTCCAGGCTGATGCGGCGGTCTCGCAACGCCTCGAACGTCAGATACAAAGTCATCATCTTGGTCAGACTGGCCGGGTGGCGCGGCTGGTCCGCGTTCACGTCTTCCAGCACATCGCCGTTGTTGGCATCGACCACGATGGAACTATACCGAGCCGACCCGACTTGCGCCCGCGCCGACCCGCTCAGCGCCCAACCGGCAACCAGCAACGACGTCAGGACAACGACGGCGGACACGCAATGCGATACCGGCTTGCGCGAACCGCAGGCTGAGTTGGCCATTCATGTCCCCTTCGTCATGGCGCGACAACATTATGTTGCCAAGGCGTCTCTTGTCCAGCTTAAAACAGTCTAAAAACCATAAAAAGTGAATGCCTTACGACACGACGCTCGCACGCCGTCGCGTCACCGTCCGGGTCCGGAAATCCCCGGCTTGGGGTCTTGGAAATTTTGTGCAGTGCACAAAAATTCCCTTGATCGCGGCTCACGACATTTCTATATCGAGTTTGTGTTGCGGTGCAGCGAGTTCAGCACTGAAACTGGCTACCACGATTTATCGGCCCGGCGTCTGACCAGTCAGGCGCTCTCGCCGTTGGACAAGAAAACCGGCCATAATTCACAGGATGGAACCCATGACGACCAGCAAAGCCAAGTTTGTCGAAGTCCCCCACACCGCGGAACATGCCGCCGACAAGGGCATCGAAGCCACCGTGTCGAACCTGAAGGAAGGCGTCGCCAAAGCCACCGCCGGGTTCGAAGCGACACAGGCAAAAGTCAAGGAAGGAGTGGAAAAAGCGATGAAGACCGCCGAGGAATTCGTGGCATTCAATCAAGGCAACATGGAAGCCATGGTGAAGTCCGGCCAGATCTGGGCCACCGGCATGCAGGACCTGTCCAAGCACCTCGCCGCCGCCGCCCAGGCCTCGTTCGATGACAGTATGTCGGCCTTCAAGGCGCTGTCCGGCGTCAAGTCGGTGAAAGACGCGTTCGAACTGCAGTCCTCGCTGGCCCGCTCTACGTTGGAGAAGTCGCTGGCCGAGTCCGGCAAGCTGACCGATGCCTCGTTCCGTCTGACCGAGCAGGCGCTGGCCCCGATCACCGCCCGCGTCAGCGTCGCGGTCGAGAAGTTCGCCAAAACCACCTGACCGGTCCAGCCGCGTTCAACCGGGGCACACGTCCCGCGGATCGCGTTCATGCAATATCTCAAAGGCCCGGGCATCCGTCCGGGCCTTTGTTTTTTCGTCCAGCCGCCCATCTTGTTGGGTGTCGAGAAGCTCTTCGCCGGACAATTCGGTGAATCGCCTCTTGCGGTCACGCCAAGTCGGCGCAATCGTCTGGACCGGCGCCAATATACTTTCAACGGACCAAGGCGTTCCGATATGCTGGGTCCTCGATAGCACGAAAAAGCTGGCACCGGCTGACGACAACGAAAGAGGGCAAAGGTGCCCGGGCAAGCCTGCCAAGCAGGGGAAACAGGGACCGGCAGGATTGAAGGATCGGCCGCGCGGTGGCCGAATGCGGGACGGCGGATGGATGCGAACACCATGAGCGATAACGACAAGCGGGGCGGCACGACCGAGGGGCCCAATACCGGGGTCGTCGTCAAGGCGCGGCCGAAAACACGCAAACCCGCGATGTACAAAGTCTTGATGCTGAACGACGACTACACCCCAATGGAGTTCGTGGTTCACGTCTTGGAGCGGTTTTTTCAGAAAAACCGCGAGGAAGCGACCCGCATCATGCTGCATGTGCATCGTCGCGGCGTCGGGGTTTGCGGTGTCTACACCTACGAAGTGGCCGAAACCAAGGTCACCCAGGTGATGGACCTCGCGCGGCAGAATCAGCATCCCCTGCAATGTACGATCGAGAAGGAATGATGACGCTGTCAGGCGCGCCGGTGCCAACATCGTCGCTGTGATGGATAGGGTGGTGATCCCATCCAGGGTTGGTCAGGTCCCGTTCGGGACCGCAAGGGTTTAGGAGCGTCGGATATGCTATCACGGAACCTCGAACAGACGCTTCACCGCGCCTTGTCACTCGCCAGCGAGCGACGCCACGAATACGCCACCCTCGAACATCTTCTGCTCGGACTGGCCGAGGACACCGACGCCGCCACCGTGCTCAAGGCCTGTGGTGTCGACCTCGACAAGCTGCGAAACGACCTGACCGAATTCCTCGACAAGGATCTCGCCGGGCTGGCAACCGACCGTCCGGGCGACCCGAAACCCACCGCCGGTTTCCAGCGCGTCGTGCAGCGCGCCGCGATCCACGTGCAGTCATCCGGCCGCGACGAGGTCACCGGTGCCAACGTGCTGGTCGCGCTGTTCAGCGAACGCGAAAGCCACGCCGTCTATTTCCTGCAGCTGCAGGACATGACCCGCCTCGACGCGGTGAACTTCATCAGCCACGGGATCGCCAAGGCGCCCGGGCGGTCGGCGCAGCGCCCGGTCAGCGGTTCCAACAATCAGGCCCCGGAGGGCAACCAGCCGGAGCAGGAACGCGAGGAAAAACCCAACCGTCGCGGCCAGGACGCGCTGTCCAACTACTGCGTGAACCTGAACAAGAAAGCGATGTCGGGCAAGATCGACCCGCTGATCGGGCGCGACTCCGAAATCGAACGCACCATCCAGATCCTCTGCCGCCGCACCAAGAACAACCCGCTGTATGTCGGTGATCCGGGCGTCGGCAAGACCGCGATCGCCGAGGGCCTGGCCAAGCGCATCGTGGAAGGCGACGTGCCGGAAGTGCTGGCGAAATCGACCATCTTCGCACTCGACATGGGCTCGCTGCTGGCCGGAACCCGCTATCGCGGCGATTTTGAGGAACGCCTGAAGGCGGTGGTGAACGAACTGGAAAACCAGCCCGGCGCTATCCTGTTCATCGACGAGATCCACACCGTGATCGGCGCCGGCGCCACCAGCGGCGGCGCGATGGATGCCTCCAACCTGCTGAAGCCGGCCTTGGCTTCGGGCAACCTGCGCTGCATCGGCAGCACCACCTACAAGGAATTCCGCAACTACTTTGAAAAAGACCGCGCCCTGGTGCGCCGCTTCCAGAAGATCGACGTCAACGAACCGTCGCTCGAAGACAGCGTCAAGATCCTGCGCGGCCTCAAGCTGAATTACGAAAAGCACCACAAGGTGCGCTACACCGACGAAGCGATCCGCGCCGCGGTCGAGCTGTCATCAAAGTACATCCATGACCGCAAGCTGCCCGATAAGGCGATCGACGTCATCGACGAGGTGGGTGCCTCCCGCATGCTGCTGCCCGAGAACAAGCGGCGGAAAACGGTTACCTTGAAGGATGTCGAGGAGATCGTCGCTAAGATCGCCCGCATCCCGCCGAAGTCGGTCTCCGCCGACGACAAGGAGACGCTGCGCAATCTGGAACGCGACCTGAAGTCCATGGTGTTCGGCCAGGACAAGGCGATCGATGCGCTGGCCGCGGCGATCAAACTGGCCCGCGCCGGCCTGCGCGAACCGGAAAAGCCGATCGGCAACTACCTGTTCTCCGGCCCCACCGGCGTCGGCAAGACCGAAGTCGCCCGCCAACTGGCCTCAACCATGGGTATCGAACTGATCCGCTTCGACATGTCCGAATACATGGAACGGCATTCGGTATCGCGCCTGATCGGTGCCCCGCCGGGCTATGTCGGCTTCGACCAGGGCGGCATGCTGACCGACGCCATCGACCAGCATCCCCATGCCGTGCTGTTGCTGGACGAAATCGAGAAAGCCCACCCCGATCTGTTCAACATCCTGTTGCAGGTCATGGATCACGGCAAGCTCACCGACCACAACGGCAAGACGGTGGATTTCCGCAACGTGATCCTGATCATGACCACCAACGCCGGCGCCTCCGACATGGCCAAGGAAGTCATCGGCTTCGGCCGCGACATCCGTACCGGTGAGGATGACGACGCCATCAAGCGCCTGTTCACGCCGGAATTCCGCAACCGCCTGGACGCCACCATTACCTTTGCCGGCCTCACGCCTGAAATCGTCGGCCGCGTGGTGGAAAAATTCGTCATGCAGCTGGAGGCCCAGCTCGCCGACCGCAACGTGACCATCGAACTGTCCTCGGCCGCCAAGGAATGGCTGGCGGAACGCGGCTACGACCGACTCTATGGCGCCCGCCCGCTCGGCCGCGTCATCCAGGAGCACATCAAGAAGGCTCTGGCCGAGGAATTGCTGTTCGGCAAGCTGGTCAAGGGCGGCGCCGTCAAGGTGACGCTGAAGGACAACAAACTCGACTTCGAGATCACCGAGGCCGCGCTACCCGCGCTACCGAAGCCAGAAGGCGACGACGACGGCAGCGCCGACCGCGAGCAGGAAGTCGAGGTCTGAAGCGCAGAATTGTTGGAGCGCGCCGGCGCGAGCCGGCGTGGCACCCCGGAGACTAATTAACTTGGCATCCTGGAAAAAGCTCGTCACTGCCCGCTCCACCCGCGCAGCGACATCCTCGACGCAAAGCCGATCCCGCGTCCGCAGCAGCAAACCCGGCAGATAATCGCCTGCAATCGCGAAGAACCGTACACGCGCGAGGCGGCGCACAATGAGAATGCGCTGACACTGTTGCTGGGCGACCCGATGCCCGCCGACCTGCCCCCCCGGGAAATCGATCGACCAGCAGGGTCTGCTGAGTGACCTGCGGGCCAGGCTTCCCTCCGATCTGCTGTTCCGCAGGCCGGACGTCATCGCGGCGCAGCACAATCTGCTCGCGACCAACGCCAATATCTGTGCCGCTCGGGCAGCGTTCTTTCCCAGCATCACCCTGACCGGCAGCGGCGGCGTGGCCAGCAGCCAACTCAGCCGCATGTTCACCGCCGGCGGCCTGACCTGGAGCTTCGCGCCGCAGATCAATATCCCGATCTTCACTGCGGGTCAGAACCCGGGGAACCCGGACCCAAAGCCCAGAAGAACATCCGGGTCCCGCAATACGAGAAAACCATCCAGACCGCATTCCGCGAGGTCGCCGATGCGCTGGCCGCGCGATCCACCTGCATCGATCAGGTGCGCTCGCAGCAGCAACTGGTGGATGCCGCGGCCGACACGCTGCGTCTGTCGATGATGCTATTCCGAGCCAGGGTGAACGATTACCTGCCGGTGCTGATGGCACAGCAAAGGCTGTATTCGGCGCAACAGACGCTGCTCAGCCTGAAGCAGGCGCAATTGGCCAATCTTGTCACGCTCTACAAGGCGCTGGGGGGTGGATGGAACGAGCATACCGTTGCGACAGCATCGGCATCGCCAGGGTTATAGAGCATGGTCGCGGCTTGGACGGAACTTACCCCCTGATGCGCCTTTACCAGCGAATTTCCTTGCCGGTATAATCCAGGAACCGGTGCTGATGCGCCCCGCTCTGCTTCTGGACGACGGAAACGATTCCGGCGGCGCTGTCTTCCACCGATACCGCCGCGGATTTCCCGCCCATGTCGGTTCGAACCCAGCCCGGATGCAGCGACACCAACGTCAGCTTCCGCCCGCTCAGTTCGCCCCACAGCCCCCGCGTCAGTGAATTCAACGCGGCCTTGCTCGCCCGATACAGTTCGTGACCGCCCGAGTTGTCAGCCACACTGCCCATCACCGATGAGGTGAACGCGATCACGCCGGTACCGCTGCGCACATGCCCGGCCAGCGATCGCGCCAGACGCACCGGAGCGATCGCGTTGACGAACATCAGGGCGCCGATCTCCTCCGGCGTCACCTCGCTGGCGCTGCGATGCGCCGGACCGGAGACACCCGCGTTGACCAGAACCGCGTCGATCGTCTTGCCGCCCAAGGTCGCTGCAAATCCATCCACCTTTTCCGGATCGCTCATGTCGAGCTGCGGGATCGTCAGCCGCCCGCCGCTGGACGATTCCAGCGCCCGCAGTTCCCCGGCCTTCGCCGGCTGCCGCGCCGTCGCAATCACATCCCAGCCCTGCGCAAGGAAATCCCTGGTCACGCCCAGACCGATGCCGCGATTGCCTCCAACGATAAGCACCAGATGATGTTCCGCCATATCCGACTCCTTCCGGTCATTGCCATGGCCGCCGAGGCGACCGGCCACATCGCTACACAACGAACGCTACGCATGAGCGTTGCAGGCACCCACCGGGCGAAGCGCTGTCGCCCGCCGCGATGTCAGCCTTTACTGGTCGATTTGGCGACGTTGTAATACCCGGCGTCCCAGACCCGGGCTTCGTCACCGGCCGCCGGCACCATAACGCGGAATAAGTCATGATCACGCCAGACAGGCCGGCCGACGGCCTGGTCAACAAAGGCTTCATTATCAATCGCTCGGCAACGCCCGGCCGCAACCAACGCGGCCGCACCTTCATCGTCACCGGCCTGCACCGTTCGGGAACCAGCCTGGTCGCATCCATCCTGCGCCAGGTCGGCATCTTCATGGGCACCGACCTCAACGACAATGTCCACGAGGACGAGGCCCTGGCAAAGATCCTTATCGCGCGCGACAAGCCAGCCCTGAAGCGCACCATCCGGCAGCGCGACGCGAACTACGGCACATGGGGCTTCAAGTTCCCCATGCTGAGCGATGTGCTCGACTACCCCGACATCGGACTGTTCACCAACCCGCACATCATCATCCCGTTCCGTGATCCGGTCTCGGTGGCGGTAAGGCGCTCGCTCTCGGACTATCTGGATCCGATGCCGGCCCTGCGATCCACCGTCGATGCGATCGCAGAGATGGTGGCCTTCGTCGAGCCGCTCGATTGCCCCACGCTGCTGCTGAGCTACGAAAAGGCCCTGGTGTTTCCCGCCGACTTCGTCGCCGCTCTGATGCGCTTCTGCGACCTGCCGCGAAGCGACACCCTACGCGACCGGCTGATCGCTCTGATCGAGCCCAACCGCAAAGCCTATATCGACGTCGTGCGCCGCAACTTCGGCGGCACCATCGAAGGCGTCGTCAACGGCAGCCTGCAGGGCTGGAGCCACCTGACCGGATCGCCCGACCCGGTCGCGCTCGATCTGCTGGTCGACGACCATCCCGTTCTCGCCTTTCACGCCGATGAATTCCGCCACGACCTGCTGCAGGCAGGCTTCGGCACAGGCCACCACGGCTTCGCCATCGACCTTGCCAGGTTCAGTGTCCAACCCGACGCGGTGATCCGCATACGAGTGGCCACGCATGGCATCGAACTGGCAAACGGCGGCCGCCGCCTGCGCGATTATGACGATCTATCCTGACCAGCTTCCTACCGGTCGCAGGCGACGACGACGGTGCCGACCTTCCCCCCGGCCTCAACCGACAGATGCGCCGCCGCGGTTTCATGCAGCGCGAACGTGCCGGCCACCGACAGCAACCGACCGCGCGTGCGCAAGAAAGCCTCGATATCCCGCTGCGCGCGCTTGCGCGCTACCCGCGGGCTGGTCGGCAATACAAACCCCCGCAGCGTCAGGTTCCTCGCCATCAGCGTGCGCAGGTTGACCGCCGGCTCCAACGCCCCGTTGCTGGCGTAATAGGCCATGCTGCCGTGTTCGCGCACCGAGGCCAACACGACGGCCAAGTTGCCGCCCAGATCGACGTCCACCACGTGATCGACCCCGCTGCCTTTAGTGATCCCGGCGACGCGGGCAGCGACATCCTCGGTGCGGTAGTTCACCACATGCGCCGCCCCGGCCGCCGCCGCGCGCCCGGCCTTGTCCGGTGAACTGACCGTCGCGATCACCTCGGCCCCCGCCCAGGCGGCGAGTTGTACCGCGTAATTGCCGACCGCGCCCGCCCCACCGGTGACCAGCAGCCGCTTGCCCTGCACCGCTCCGGCCGCGAACACACACCCATGCGCGGTCATGCAGGGGATGCCCAGTGTCGCACCCTCCGCAAACGAGACGTGGTCCGGAAGCTCGGTCACAAGATCGGCGTCTAGCGCGATATATTCCGCGGCCGTGCCCATCCAGCGTCCATTGCGCTGGCCGTTATACAACCAAACCCGCTTGCCGACCCAGGACGGCGAAACGCCTTCGCCGACGCCGCAGACCACGCCGGCGCCATCGCTGTTCGGGATCACCCTGGGGTATTCCGCCGGCACCGCCCCGCGCCGGCGATACGTGTCCGACGGATTGACGCCCGAGGCGTGCAGACGAACGCACACCTCACCTCGCCCCGGCTCCGGGGTTGGCAGCTCACCGCTGACGATAACCTCGTCGGCCGGCCCTTGGCGGTCATACCATACGGCGCGCATGGCTTCCCCTCCCCATTGCCAACACCCATCGTAGCCGGGTTCTGTTACCCAAGCCACACACCTCACCACCCGGTGGCGCAGCCACCCATCAAGCGCTACCCATTCCATATCGAAATAGTCTAGGTTTCACCGCATACTTTGGCTGGAGCGGCAGGCGTGTCTCACAGCGGCGATTACGACGGCTCTATCGTAACGATATTGGACCAGTTGCGCGTCACCGCCGATCTGCAAGGGCTCGCCATTGTCGATCTGGCCCAGGACGCCGCCGACGCGCCCGTGGCGTACTGTCTCGGTGACGTCGGCACCGACATCATCGACCGCGGCCGCGCCCTGCTCGTCGCCGCCCCCGACCGGCCGACCCACCTGCGGGGCGCCGATAACCGGCCGCTGATAGCCTGCCCCTGGACCCTGCCGCCGGGTCGCCCAGGCGGGCTGTTGCTGTGGCGCGCCTCCGGGTCGCCGCCATGGACCGACACCGACCGCGCACTCTGCGCCGCGGTCGCCATGCTGCTGCGGACCGTGATTAGCGCCGGCATGGGCCAGATCGGCATCGACCGGCTCACTGCCATCCCCAACCGAAGATGGTTCCTCGATGAAGCCGACCGCCATATCGACCGGCTCGACCGGGATGGCACCGTCGGCACGCTGTCGCTTGTCGATATCGACGATCTGCGCCAGGTCAACCACGCCGCCGGCCGCGCCGAGGGCGATCGGGTGCTGGTTCGCATGGCCAGCCAGTTGCGCGCGACGGTCCGTCCGGGCGATCTCGTCGCCAGGGTCGGCGCCGATGAATTCGCCGTCTGGCAAAACGGCATGGATCACCTCACCGCCGCCGAACGCGCCGACGCGCTGTGCCGCAACCCGGCCTTCCAGGATGGGCCCGATGGTCTCGGAGTGAAATTCTCCGTCGGCATCGCCAGCCGTCTGCCCGGTAGCGGAGAGGATGTGCGCGCCGTGCTGCGCCGTGCCCACATGGCGGCTCGTGAGGTGAAGACAAACGGCGGCGGCGGTTGGCGCGTCGGCCGGGTGGAACCGCTGCCGCGTTGCTCCGACCCCTGACCCTGGGGCCACAGTAGGCCGGACCAAGCAAGCCGATCGCGCCAGACGATCCGCCGAGTGAAAAAATCGACACCCGGCACAAGACCTGTATTCGGCGCTTGCTCGTCACCCCCAACCGGTTGACAATCCAATGATGATGCCGGTTCAAGCCAGTGCCGCGCTCGACACAGCCGCGCAGCCTAGTGACGTGCGGCCGAACCAGGCACGTCGAAGCTTCGGACCCGCTTTCGCCGCCTTGGACCTCGGTACCAACAATTGCCGGATGCTGGTCGGAACCCCGTCCGGCGACGGCTTTCGCGTGCTCGATAGTTTCTCACGCATCGTCCGCCTGGGGGAGGGATTGCAGGCCACCGGGCGACTTAACGACGCCGCCATGGATCGCGCCATCATCGCTTTGCAGGCCTGCGCCGCCCGGCTCGTTCGCCGCCCGGTGCGCGGCGTCCGCGCCGTCGCCACTGAGGCCTGCCGCCGGGCCACCAACGGACTGGCCTTTCTGGCCAGGGTGAAGCAGGAAACCGGCTTCGATTTCGGCATCATCAGCAGCCGCGAGGAAGCCGAACTGGCATTGGAATCGTGCACCCCACTGCTGCCCTGCGACGGCCGCCGAGCGCTGCTGTTCGACATCGGTGGCGGCTCAACCGAACTCGCCTGGGTCCGCCTGACCAACGGCCGCCCGGACCTGATCGGATACGAATCGCTTCCAGTCGGCGTAGTCACCCTGTCGGAGCGCTGGGGCGACGCCGGATTCGACCCCGGCGGCTTTGATGCGATGGTCGCCGACGTCCAGGACCGGCTGCGCCCGTTCGAGCGGGTGCACTGCATCGCCCACGAAATCCGCGATGGCGGCGTCCGCCTGCTCGGCACCAGCGGAACGGTCACTACGCTGGCCGGTGTGGCGCTCAATCTCGAACGCTACCGTCGCCCCGCCGTCGATGGCCTCGAGCTTTGCCGGCAGGATGCCGCTGACGCATTATCCCACCTGCGCGCCATCGGACGCGACGGCCTGATGCTGCACCCTTGCGTCGGTCCGGATCGGGTCGAGTTCGTGCTGCCCGGTTGCGCCGTGTTTGCCGCCATCACTGGCCTGTGGCCGGCGCCGCACGTGATCGTCGCCGACCGCGGCCTGCGTGAGGGTGTGCTGCTGCGACTGATGCGCGCCGACCGCCTGCGCCAGGGACGCCGCCGCGACCATTGCCGGACATGACCCGGACGCCGGCTCTTTCGCCGCCCCGAGGTCTCTCGGTCCGCGTCAAGACCGCCAAGAGCCGCAGCCCCGCCTCGGCACGCTGGCTGGCTCGGCAGTTGAACGATCCCTATGTCACGGCCGCCAAACAGCAGGGTCTGCGCTCGCGCGCGGCGTTCAAGTTGCGCGAACTCGACGACAAGTTTCATCTGATACGACCCGGCGATCGCGTGATCGACCTCGGCGCCGCGCCCGGCGGATGGTCCCAGGTCGCGGTCCAACTCGGCGCCGCCTCGGTGCTGGCGGTTGACCTGCTGGCGATCGATGCGCTGCCCGGCGCCACCATCGTGCAGGGCGATTTCACCGACCCGGCAATGCCCGCACGGCTGACCGAGGCCCTCGGCGGTTCGGCCGACTTGGTCTTGTCGGATATGGCGCCCAACACCACCGGGCATGCCGCCACCGATCATATCCGGATCGTCGCTCTGGCCGAGATGGCCCTGGACTTCGCGGTCCAGGTGTTGGCCCCGGATGGAAGGTTTGTCGCCAAAGTATTCCAGGGCGGCTCGGAGAAACCGGTGCTGGACGTGCTGAAGCGTAATTTCGCCAGCGTGCGCCACGCCAAGCCGCCATCCAGCCGCAAGCAATCCAGCGAGCTTTACGTCGTCGCCACAGGTTTCCGCGGCCGCCCCTGACCCCTGCTTACTGAAACTAACTGACTTCAGACCCCGGACACTACCGACCGCTCGCGGCGGTCCGGATCGCCCAAGGCGTGAGAGCGACAAGCCGGTCGCGCCCGATCGGACGGTCCGGCCGGATGAAGCCGAATGTCGAATAATCCGTCTTCCCCATCTCGCCGGAGGGCGCCCACCAGACCCGGACCTCGCTCCAGTCCCCCTGCGCGGAGACGTCGATCACCGGTTGGTCCTCGGTCACCCGGTGATGCACCCAATTGGCCTGCATCACCCTGATCCGCCGCGCGGAAACCACCTGCGACACCACCGCCACGTGCCCATCGGGCAACCGTGAGGAACGCCGGAACACCAAAATGCTGCCGACTTCCGGCTTCCGCGCCCGCCGCAGCCGGCCTTCAGCTTGGCGCCACCAGTCCGCCGCCGCGCCCGACAGCGGAACCCCTGTCAGCGCCCGGGCGAACGGCGCGCACTCCACCGCCGCCGCGGAGCCCACCGCGCCGGGTCCGCCGCACGCCCCAAGCACCAGGCAGATCAGCGGAAGCAGGCGCAACGTAACAAGCGGCAAACAGCCTCGAAACTGCTGTTCCACCTCCGGCCTTCGCCGCACTAAACCGAGGATGGTAGTAGAGAAGCAGGTTATTGAAAAAGACAACGACTACCCCGAGACTGCGATGGAAAACTTCAACTAATACCAAATACTAGGTCCGCGCATTCGGGCTGCTATCATTTAATCTCACTTCCGATACGGACGTTGCCGACGCGATAACGCAAAACACATAGTCTGTGTCGACGGGGTTCCAGCACTCACCAAGCGACTGGTTCGACGACAGCATTCTCGATGCCCTGGAGGCCTCGTTGTCGCCCGAGCCGGCTGGCAACCTATCTGGCGGCGGCGCGTGCATCCAGGACATGTGGATAGACAATCTCGCCTGATTGTTCTGAAATTGAGATAACTTACAGGCTCTACAAATGACCGTTACCACCGATCTTCGACCGGATATTGAAGCTGCACTGGCCGCCTTGGCCGCGGAGCAGGGCGTCTTCCTGGCGCATCACCTCGGGCGTCTCTTCGGGGAAGAGACGCCCGGACCCATCCCGCTCTCTCCCGCTGAGCGGGCGGCACTCTGGCGTGGATCAACAAGGAACCCGCCGCGTGGCAGGCGTTGATGCTTTTGCCAGAAGCGCCGGCCATCCACGGAGAGCAACGCTTCGTTGCCTATATGCCCACCTCAGGCGGCAAACCATGGTTGCCCGCACCCAATAGGTGAACCGAGCAAGCCGCCTCCACGAATCGCCTGATCAAGTCTGCTTTCTCGGCAGCCCTAGCAGCGTATGCAGAACATGCTCTGTGTGCGCCCCGACCGCGGGCCCGGTCCAGCGCACCACGTCCTCCGCCCGCTCGCCATCAAGCCGGATCGTCGGTCCCGGATGCAGTGTGCGCCCGATCAACGGGTCCTCGACATCCTGCACCGCCTGGCGTGCCCGGAAGTGCGGATCGGCGGCACAATCGGCGATATCGAACAAGCGCGAGCAAGGCACGTCCGCCGCCTCCAGAGCCGCCTCCGCGTCCTTCGCCGTTTGCGTCCGGGTCCAGGCCGCGATCGCCGCGTCCAGCCTGTCGCGATTGTCACAGCGCAGGCCATTGGTCCGGTAGTCCGGATCGGCCGCCATCTCCGGCCGTCCGATCACCGCCATCAGCCTGGCGAAGATCAGGTCGGAGTTCCCCGCGATACACAGCCACCGCCCATCCGCGCACGGATAGGTATTGGTCGGCGACGCCGTCAGCAGCGCCGCCCCGGCCGGCTGCCGCACCCGCCCATCCAGTGCATATTCCGGCAACATGCCCTCCATCAGGCTGAACACGCTGTCCACCAGGTTCACATCGACGATCCGCCCCTTTCCGGTGCCGATCGCGTCACGCTGCCACAGTGCCGACAGCAGCCCGATCGCCGCATACAGCCCGGCCAGGTCGTCACTGATCGAGATCCCGCAGCGCGGCGGCGGCAGCTCCGTCGCACCCCCTGGATGCCCGGTCAGATGCCGCAATCCGCCGATCGCCTCACCGATCGCACCGAATGCCGGCTTGTCGCGATACGGACCGTCCTGCCCGTAGCCAGAAATCCGCGCGATCACCAGCCGAGGGTTGACCGCGTGCAGCACGTCGGGGCCGATGTTCAACCGTTCCAACTGCCCGGCACGCAGATTCTCCACCAGCACATCGGCCCGTTCGGCCAGCTTCAGCAGCACGTCCCGATCCCGCTTCAGATCCAGCTCGACCGACAGCTTGTTGCGGCCGTGGATGCTGAACCACACCGAATGGCGATCCTTCGCCGCGCCCCAGCCACGGAACGGATCGCCGCCCGGCGGTTCCAGCTTGATCACCTCGGCACCCAGGTCGGCCAGAATGCGGGTGCAGAACGGCGCCGCGATATAGTGGCCGATTTCCAGAATCTTGAGACCCACCAGCGGAAGGTTGCTCATGTGTCTGGTTCCGCAATCGGGCCTGCTTCAAGAAATTCGAGCATGAAACGATCTTGTTAACCTTTGGTAAACTTATCTTATATACATACAGACGCGGCGCCGCCCCCTCGGCGGTGGCCTGTTTCCTCCCCAAAGTCGCGCCCATGGCGCGACCACCTGGCGGTACGGCCACTCCCCCGGCCGTACCGCCTTTTTTTATCGCATAGCCGCTACTTGTCGATGCCCCCGACTTGTCCATGCCCGATCGCCGTCACCAATCACACCACGCCACGCACCTACACGGCAGGAATAAGACCGACCCCTTTCGCCAGCATCCGACACGCAGCATGATCGCACCGCACAACGCGGAGTGATGCCATGGACCCCATCATCGCTGCCTGGGCGCGGGCCGCCGGCCTGGACAAGGCGCTGGACCAATTCCCCGACGACGTGACCGCGGCCGCCGAACAGGCGCTGAACCACGCCGGAATCGTGCGGGTGCCGACCGACCCGACCGCCGAACCGTGGCCACCGATGCGCGCCCCCGCCGGCCCGCTGGGGCACCGCCCGTGACCCACCCAGAATCCGCCCCGCATTGGCTCTCCGCCAGTGAAATCGCCCAGGCATTCGCGGCGAAAACGCTGTCACCGGTCGAACTCCTCAACGCCCTGCTGGCCCGCATCGAGGCGCTCGACCCCAGCCTGAACGCCTTCATCCGCCTCGACGCCGACGCCGCGATGGGCGCCGCGCGGCAAGCCGAAGCCGAACTCACCGCCGGACGCAGCCGAGGACCGCTGCACGGCGTGCCGGTCGGCATCAAGGACATCATCGACGTCGCCGGGCTGCCGACCACGTGTCATTCGAAGATCCTGGTCGACAACACCGCCGCTACCGACGCCGCCGTCGTCCAGAAGCTGCGCCAGGCCGGCGCCATCATCATCGGCAAGCTGTCCACCCATGAATTCGCCATCGGCGGCCCCAGCTTCGATCTGCCGTTTCCGCCGGCCCGCAATCCGTGGAACCGGAACCATCATCCCGGCGGGTCATCCTCCGGTTCCGGCGCTGGCGTCGCCGCCGGCCTGTTCCCCCTCGCACTCGGCACCGACACCGGCGGATCGGTGCGCAATCCCGCCAGCGCCTGCGGCATCGTCGGGCTGAAGCCCACCTACGGCCTGGTCTCTCGGCGCGGCGTGTTCCCGCTGTCGTACACCCTCGATCACGTCGGCCCGCTAACCCGCACCGTCGCCGACAACGCGCTGCTGCTGGATGCCATCGCCGGCCACGACCCGGCCGACCCCGGCAGCGCCGCGACGCAGTCCCGCCGCTTCGGCCACCTGCTAGACCGAGGGGTGCGCGACCTGCGCATCGGCTTCGTCCGCCATTTCCACGAACACGACCTGCCGGCCCACCCCGAGGTCGCCGCCGCGCTCGAGGACGTCACCCGCGTGCTGCGCGCCGAGGGCGCCCGGATCGACACCGTCACCCTGCCGACCCTGACCGAATTCGCCGCCATCAACCGGGTGATCCTGTGCAGCGAGGCGTGGTCGGTCCACGCCCCATGGCTACGCGACCGACCCGGCGACTACGGCGCGCTCGCCCGCCGCCGGCTGCTGCCGGGGGCATTCATCACCGCCGGCGACTACGTCGGCGCCCAGCGCCGCCGAACCGAGGTCATCGCCGCGGTCGAGGACCGCCTCGCCGACTACGACGTGCTGCTATGTGCCAGCTCGATGGACCCATCCAGCCGGATCGACGATGCCACCGAAACTGCTCGCACCTATCCGCGGCAGGCGCGGACCCCGTTCAACGTCACCGGCCACCCGGCGCTGGCGATGATGTCCGGCCTGTCCCGCGCCGGCCTGCCGCTGTCGGTCCAGTTCGTCGGACGCTATTTCGATGACGCCACCGTGCTGCGGGTCGCCGCCGCCTACCAGCGCGCGGCCGGCTGGCACGACCAAAAGCCGCCGCTCGACTGATGGACCGGGTGATCGCGCCGAACTCCGGTCCCACCTCACGCAGCTATTTCTCCCAGCGGCTGCGGCTGCACTACGTGGACTGGGGCAACCAAACGGCGCCGCCGCTGATCCTGCTGCATGGCGGGCGCGATCACTGCCGCAACTGGGATTGGGTCGCAGCCGATCTGCGCCGCGACTTCCACGTCATCGCCCCCGATCTGCGCGGACACGGCGATTCCGCCTGGTCCGCCTCGGGTCACTACACCATGGCCAACCACATCTACGACCTGGCGCAACTGATCCATCAGCAGAACCTCGCCCCGGTCACCATCATCGCCCATTCGCTCGGCGGCAACATCGCCTTGCGTTACAGCGGCATCTACCCCGACAACGTGCGCCGCCTCGTCGCCATTGAAGGACTTGGACCAGGCCCAGGCCAGGATGCCGTCTCCGACCGTAAGCCGATCGCCGAACGCATGCGCAACTGGATCGACCAGCAGCGGGCGATCTCCGGCCGCCAGCCGCGGCGCTATCCCAGCATGGAGGCAGCCTACGCACGTATGCAGGAAGAGAACAAACACCTGACCCCCGCCCAGGCTCGGCACCTGACACAATACGGCGTCAACCAGAACGAGGATGGCACCTACAGCTGGAAGTTCGACCACTACGTGCGCCTGTGGCCCCCCTACGACATGACCCGCGACGCAATAGCCGAACTCTGGGGGTCTATTACCTGCCCTACTTTGCTGGTCTACGGCACCGAAAGCTGGGCCATTAATCCAGCCGAGGACGGGCGGCTGGCGTATTTCAATACTGCCAGTGTGCTCGCGGTCGAAAAGGCCGGTCATTGGGTTCACCATGACCAGTTGGATTTCTTCCTCAACCGGGTTCGGGCCTTCCTGGGAGTGCCATCGCCTTTGGTGGCTTCACCAAAGGCCTGAATCGCCCTCTCGAACCGATATTCCTCAAAAGGCGCCATAACCGCCATGGTCATCGTGTTCGGCTCGATCAATCTGGATCTGATCTTCAACCTCCCTACCATCCCGCGGCCGGGTGAGACCGTGCTCGGTCCCGCGACCCGGATCGAGCCCGGCGGCAAGGGCGCCAACCAGGCGGTGGCCGCCGCACGCGATGGCGCCAGCGTCACCATGGTCGGCGCCATCGGCGGCGATGCCCTGGGCCAGGGCGCCTTGGACCTGATGCGCCAGGCCGGCGTGAACCTCGACCGGGTGCTCACTGTCGAGGCCACCACCGGGTGCGCCGCCATCGTCGTCGATCGCGACGGCCACAACGCCATCGCCGTCGGGTCCGGCGCCAACCGGCGGGTCCTGGCCTCGCAGGTCGAACCCGCGTTGCTGGATTCGGATACGACCGTGGTGCTGCAGATGGAGGTGCCGGCGGCGGAGACCGCGGCCCTGATCGCCCGCGCCAGGGCAGCGGGTACCCGCATCGTGCTGAACCTCGCCCCCGCCGCCCCGCTGCCCGAGGATGCACTGCGCGCGCTCGACGTGCTGGTCGTCAACGAGACCGAGGCGGCCTGGCTGGCGGCCGATCTGCACGTTCAGCCGACCGCGCCGTCGCTGCGCGATTGCCTGGGCGGGGTCGCGGTCGTGGTGACCCGAGGCGCCGGCGGCGCCGACATCGCCAGCCGAAACGAAACCTGGCACGAACCGGCCCAGTCTGTGGTTGCGGTCGATACCACCGCGGCAGGCGATTGTTTTGTCGGCGTCCTGGCGCACCGGCTGGATAAAGGAGACACGCTGCGCGCCGCGGTCGGGCGTGCCACTGTCGCCGCCGCGTTGTGCTGCACCGGGCACGGCAGTCAGGGCAGCTTGCCGACAGCTGCGCGAACCGATGCATTCCGCCCAATTGGCACCAGGACGGGCTGAGCGTCAGCGCCCGATCCACCATGGGGTCGGGCCGCCGGGACAGCTATTCGCCGTACCCCGACCCAAGGGTGGATCGGGCAGCCAAATCGTTACCTGATTTCGGTCCCACGCGTCTCCGGGCAACACAGGATGACGCCGATCGCCAGCACGAAGGCGACGATCGTGGTCGCCATGCCAGCGACAAATCCGCTCTCACTGGTGGCCAGGGCACCGATCAGCACCGGGGCGATCAACCCTCCGATTCGCCCGCCGTTATAGGCAATGCCCATCGCCAAGCCGCGCGCGCTGCTATCGGCGACCATCTCAGCGGTGAACGGTCCCATGCCAGCGAAAATGCCGGTGATGCCGAAGCCGGTGAAGAACATCGTCGCCAGCAGCACCGCCGGATTGGACTGCCACAGCAGCACAGCGACGGAAACGGCGCCGATCAGCAGATACGCAACGAAGGTCGGCCGCCGCCCCAGCCGGTCCACCAGCGCGGCGAACACCAGGAACCCCGCCAGTGACCCGATCTGCTGCGACAGCACGAAACCGAGGCCGCGGATAAACGCCAGGTGCTTCACGCTCACCAGGAACGTTGGCGTCCAAGTGATCACGCCCCAGTAGATGTACTGCGCGAAAAAGATGAAGCCCAGCGCCAGCAGCAGGCCGCGCGCGTTACCGCCGTGGAACAGATCGGTGATCGGCACGCGTTTCGCTTTCGATGCGACTCTGGCCAGCCAGACCGGCGATTCCGGGGTGGTCCAGGCGACCGGCAGCAGCAGCAGCGCCGGCAGACAGCCAAGTCCATAGATGACCCGCCAGCCGTTGCCGTTCAACCCTCCCATCAGATGGCTGACCAGGGCGGTGACCCCGATCGCCAGCATCGACCCCAGCGGCAGGCCCATCTGCATCAGCGCACCGCCTTTGCCGCGATGCTTGGCGCCCCAGGTCTCCGCCACCAGCGCCGCGCCCGCGGTCCAGCTGCCGCCCATGCCCAGCCCGCCCAGGAACCGCGACACCGCCACCCACCCCGCCGACGGCGCGAATGCCGTCAGGCAGGTAAACACCGAGTAGACCAGAATGCTGAGATACAGCGTCCGAACCCGCCCGATGCGGTCGGCAACCCCGCCCATGATGATGCCGCCTATGATCAGCCCGGCGGCCAGTACGCTGCCGATCGCGCCGGCCTCGGCCTTCGACAACCCAAACGTCAGCACCAGGGCGGGAATCGTCAGCGATAGAACGAACGTGTCATAGACATCGAACATCCAGCCCAGCCCGGCATACCCAAGCGCCCGCCAGCAAGCCGGACTGATCTCGCGATACCAGGGTGTTGCGCTGGCGCCGGCGGTAACGACACCCGGCCTGCTCATCGCCCGCCGACGACCTTGTCCTGGAACAACGCCGCGATCTCCGTCGCCGAATAGCCGTGTTCCTTCAACACATCGCTGCTGTGCTCGCCCAAGCCCGGGGCATGCGCCCGCCTGGTGCCGCTCTCGAACGCCGGCAATCCAGGAATGTTCGGCATTGGCACCAGTTCCGCCACGCCCGGCTGCTCCAGCCACGACATGATGCCGGTCGCCGCCACCTGTTCCTCCTGCAGGAACTCCTGATAGCTGTTGACGCGTCCGTTCATGATGCCATTGGCGCTCAACCGGTCCGCCAGCCACGCTGTGGTCCTGGCCTTGAACATCGGCCGCAGCACCACGTAGAGCTCGTCCAGGTTGACACCCCGTGCCGCGTGCGTGGCAAACCGCGGATCCTCCAGCAGCCCGGTCTCCTCGATCGCCTCACAGAACGGACGCCAGTCGCCGGGGCGGATCATGGTGACGTTGATCTGACCATCGGCGGTGTCGAACACCCCATTCGGCATGCTGGTACGCACCGTGGTGCCGCGCTCCAGATAGTGCGCGATCATCCGGATCACCGACAGCATCGCCCCGCCCTGCATCAGGCTGAGTTCGATGAACCGCCCCTGTTTCACCGCCTGCTCGCGCCGCGCATAAAGTGATGTGGCGATCGCCTGGAACCCCAGCAGACCCGAGAACATGTCGATCAGCGAGATCGCAACGCGATGCGGGTGGCCGTCACGCTCGCCCTTGTTCTCGGTGACGATCCCGGTGAACGCCTGCAGCACCGGGTCCATCGCCGGGCGCGCCGCCAGCGGCCCGGTCTGCCCAAAGCCCGAGATCGAGTAATAGATGATGCCCGGCTCCGTGGCGCTGACCGCGTCGTAACCGAAGCCGTAGCGCTGGATGGTGCCGGGCCGGAAACCCTCGATGAAAACATCGGCCCCCCGCACCAGGCGCCACAGGATCTCCTTGCCCTGCGGGGTCTTCAGGTCCAGCGCCAGGCTGCGCTTTCCCAGCGTGCCATAGAGCGAGAACGCGGAATGATCCTGGTAGGTCCGCCCCAGGATCCGCGACCAGTCGCCGCCATTATGCGGGGTCTCCACCTTGATCACGTCGGCCCCATGCTGCGCCAGCATCATCGCGCAGGACGGCCCGGCAACGCCGCCGCTCAGATCGATCACCTTCATTCCGGCAAACGCAGCATTATAGTCCATCGTTTCCCCCGCGCGGTTGGCTCCGATGATAAGGGGGGATCGGCGGCGATGGCCAGACCTGGTCCTGCCGGCCGACGGGTGCCGGGCGATCCATACCCGGCGATCGGTGCCCAGCGGCCGGTGCCCAGCGGCCAGTGCCCAGCGGCCAGTGCCGAGCGGTCCGCGCCCGGCCAGTGCGCGGTAATCAGCGCCCTGCGATCAATGCCGAGCGGTCCGCGCCCGGTGGTCAGTGCTCCGTCGCGGCGCTCAGCACATACTTCGCCAGCGCCTGGCCCAGGCAATCGTTCAGCAGCGTAATGGCCTTGTCGCGCATATCGCGGCCGGCCCGCTCCAAATCGATCTGCCCGTTGTTCACCCACTCCTCGGTCAGATCGTAGCGGTGAAACAGCGTCACTGCGGGCGTGCTGGTCATCTGTTCCAGCACCGTCTCATAGGGGCTGATATCGGCATTCGCCCGCAGGAAGCGGCTGAACTGCGGATCGATCAGCACAAGATCGGCCTGCGCTTCGTCGGCGGCATCCGCGCCATCCTCCAGCACGCCGCGCAGAGCATCGGGCCGAAGCCCGTGCACCGCCTCCACCGTGCCGGTCTGCCATAGCACCAGTTGATACTGCCGCCCCGCCAGCTCGCGCCGCAGGATCGGCAGCATCTGCTCGGCCGTCATGCTGCGGCCGCCGCGCACCACCAGATTGAAGTGCAGCGCCGGGCGCATCGAGCGCAACATCTCAAGCATCTGAAACGGGAACGAATGCTCCGGGGTCTGCACCCGCAACGCCGGACCGCCCGCCCCGCCGCTGTCCCCGACCGTGGATCCCGACCCCAATGCCAGGATGTTGAGGCTGCCCTTCCGCAAGGCGGCGGCCACATGGTCCAGCGAGGCCGAGGGCACGATCAGGTCGGTCGGCATATCGCACGCCAAATGGTCCCGGGTAGCGGACCAGGCCGGCGTGCCTAAGACCGGCGTCGCTACGACCAGCGTCCCTACGAATAGCGTCAGCCGAAGGCAGCCAAGCGATAGCCGTTGCATACCTTCAACCGGTATCAGGCTGCGCATCCACCGGCAATAGAGGCGCGGCCGGCGCTGGCGACGGCGCGGGGCGCGAAGGCTTGCCCCGACCCTTGACGCGATACCAAGCCGCCAATGTGCCCATGCCGACCATGCCGACCGCGCCGAACAGATTGATCCCAACCTGCATCAGGGCGCCGTCGTTATATTCCAGTCCTAGCCTCGCAATAAACCCAAATACGATACCGGAACAGAATACCGGCAGCGAATTCTGCCCGACCAGCACCAGCGGCGCCGCCCAGCGCGAGCGCAGCCACGGCTGGTCGAACCGGATCAGGCGCACGCACAACCAGGTCAGCGCCAGGATCGAGACCAGCCGGAACGGATAAAGCCCGGTCTTGTCCTCGATCACCAGGTAGCGGAACACCCGCGATTGGGAAACCCAGTCCATCAAGTGCGGGTGCGGTTCGATGACCAGAACCACCACCACCCCAAGCAGCGCCGCCGCGCCGGCGACACTGTCGAACAGCCGGAGCCTTGACGGAGCCCGCATCGGCGCGCACGCCAGCAAAACCCCGATGATGAACAGGAACTGCCAGGCAAACGGGTCGAAGAACCAGTTGTCGCCGGTCCAGGCGCCCAGGTTCAGGTCGGTTAACCGTACCACCATGTAGATCGCGAACGACAGCCCGAACAACACCCGCGGCCAGCGCAGCAACCACAGAGTGGCGGCGAAAAAAGTCATCAGCACCACGTACAACGGCAGGATATTCAACAGACTCGGCTGAAACCGCAGCAGCAGCGCTTCCAGGATCGACCGGTAAGGATCGTCGCCCAGCACGTCCAACCTGGTCTCCGCCAGGTAATTCAGCCGGTTGAGGGCGGTGGCCGAGTAGGACACCTGCGCGGTGAACAGGACGAACAGAAAGATGTGCGCGACATAAAGCGTCCAGGCCCGCTTCATCACGTCGGCGGCGGTCGAGACATAGCCATTGCGGATGAAACCCAAGCCATAGGACAGCCCGGCGCCATAGCCGGCCAACAGCACGAAAACCTCGGTCGCGTCGCACATGGCGAAGTTGCGCAGACTGAAGCTACTGAGCACGTCACCGGGGATGTGATCGGTGAAGATCCACCACAGCGCGAGGCCACGGAAAAAGTCGACCCGAAGGTCGCGCCCCGGGGAACGCCGGATCAGATCCATGGCGGCAATGTGGTGG
Source organism: Rhodopila sp. (assembly GCF_965277165.1). Classification (GTDB taxonomy): domain Bacteria; phylum Pseudomonadota; class Alphaproteobacteria; order Acetobacterales; family Acetobacteraceae; genus Rhodopila. The sequence goes on along the minus strand of NZ_CBDICE010000006.1, from coordinate 3,101,424 downwards.
ATGCCGCCGGAATCGGCATCGTGGCGATACGAACCGTCACATCACGTTTTTGCGGTTTGCGTTACAGCCCCTCGCCGGCGCGATGGAACTGTTCGGCGGTTGACAAGTAGCTGTCGATGTCCCGGTCGTCCGGCGCGGCCATGACATGCTGCACGCCGGCATCGCGGTAGTGGCCCAGGACATCGCGCATGCCGGCCACCGTCCCGGCACCGCAACTGACCCGGAGCGAAATGGTAAAATCAGCACCCGGTCGTTCCGAACGCAACCGCTTCACCACGCTCGCCGCCTGTTCCGGACCGACCCGGCTGCCGTGCCAGCCGTCCAGCCGCAGCGCCCGCCCGATCGCGGCGTCCGACGACCCGCCGATCCAGATCGGGATCGGCGCGACCGGCTGCGGCTGCGCCCGCATGGCCTCGATCCGCGCCGGAATCCATTTCGCCTCGAAACTGACCGGGTCTTGCGACCAGACCGCGCGCATCATCGCGATGCCCTCGTCCATGCGCCGCCCGCGCTGCTTGAACGGCACCCCCAGCGCGTCGAACTCGGCCTCCAGCCAGCCGACGCCGGCGCCCAGGATCAGCCGCCCGCCCGACAGGTTCTGCAGTGTCGCGAGTTCCTTCGCTAACGGCAACGGATGGCGCAGCGGCAAGACCAGCACCGAGGTGCCCAGACGCACCCGCCGGGTCACCGCGGCGGCCCAGGTCAGCGTCAGCACCGGATCCCAGAAATTGGCCGACGGCGGGTAGCCGCCGTCCTTCGGAACGATGATGTGCTCGCTGACCCAGACATCGTCGAAGCCGAGTTCCTCGGCCTGGATCGCGGCCCAACGGATGCTGTCCGGGCCAGCCTTGCGCCCGATATGGGGCAGGTGAATGCCAAGCTGCATGGTTGTCGCCTCCCTCTGGTCAGCCACAACCTGACGTGTAGGTTCGCCGCCGTCCAGCGTGGTATCGGCGCTCTTGCGCGTTTCGCATCGGCTGAGCCAGTTTGCGGCAACGCCAGGTTGACGAGGACCGTCCCATTCCCACCAACGAACCACCGCGGCGCCCCCGGAAAACCGCGGTAGCAACCAAGCCGGCCAGTCGTGTCTCGTTCACACCGTTGAAAACCGAGCGCCTGACGCTGCGCCCGCTTCGCCCGAAGGACGCCGAGGCGCTGCACCGCCTGGTCAACGACTGGGAGGTCACCCGCACCCTGGCCGAGCTGCCCTATCCCTATCCGCGGTCGCTGGCCGACGAGTGGATCGCCTTGACGGTCGCCGACCTCGCCGCCGGGTCCGCCTATCACCTCGCCATCACCGGCAAGGAGGGCCGCAAGGAGACCATCGTCGGCGTCGTCGGCCTGCGCCTCGATGCCGCCCGCCGCTCCGGACGCCTCGGCTACTGGGTCGGGCGCGCCTATTGGAAGCACGGCGTGGCCACCGAGGCGGCCACCCGCATGACCCGCTGGGCGTTCGCCAACCTGCCGCTCGACCTGATCGTCGCCGAGGTCACCGAGGGCAATGTCGGCTCGCTCAAGGTGCTGCGCCGCGCCGGCTTCCGCGAGGTCGGAACCGGCATCCGCGCTTCGCTGACCACCGGCGACGAGCACACCGTCATCGCCTTCGAGGCCACTCGCGACGACATTTTCGGCCGGCCCGAGGCCCCCGCGGCCGACGCCGCCAACCCCGACGCCAAGCCGCTGCTGCTGGTCGCCGCCTGCGCCCTGGTCGATACCGATGGAAGGGTGCTGCTGGCGCGCCGCCCCGAGGGCAAGAAGATGGCCGGGCTATGGGAATTTCCCGGCGGCAAGCTGAACCCCGGCGAAACCCCCGAAACCGCGCTGATCCGCGAACTGCACGAGGAACTCGGCATCGACGTCACCGCGGCCTGCCTGGCACCTTTCGCCTTCGCCTCGCACGAGTACGAGGGGTTTCATCTGCTGATGCCGCTGTTCCTGTGCCGACGCTGGCGCGGCATCCCGAGCCCCAGGGAAAACCAGACCCTGACCTGGGTGCGCGCCTCGAAGCTGACTGAGTATGAAATGCCACCCGCCGACAAGCCGCTGATCCCGCTGCTGCGCGACTTTCTGTAGCGCATCGCGCCCGCGCCATTGTCCGGTCGGACATCGCCTGCACCGTTGTCCGGTCGGACATCGCCTGCACCGTTGTGCATCGGAATGCCGCGTGCAGTCCGGTCCCGCTGGAGAGCGCTTGCGACGACGGTTTCCAGCGGGTCCCGGCCCACGCCGATAGCGAAAATTTGGCCGCTGGCGATCAGATTGACATTCCGCCCGATACTTCGATTCGTTGAGCGTTAACCCAACGGTTGTCTTCAGAAAGCAGCGACGCGATCATCGGGCCGATGTCGTCGGGCAGGCCGGCTCGGCCGAGCGCCGTCATGTCGGCCACTTGTTTATTGACCTGAGGATTGTCGCGAACCATGCCGCCGCTGAAGTCGGTCTGCACGGCGCCTGGTGCGACGACATTAACCGCAATGCCGCGCGCACCGAGTTCCTTGGCCAAGTACTTGGTAAAAACTTCCACCGCTCCCTTCATTGCGCCGTAGGCGGCGCTGCCCGGGCGGATGATGCGGGTGAGACCGGATGACAGATTGACGATGCGCCCGCCGTCGTGGATGAGCGGAAGTAGAGCCTGCGTCAGGAAGAACACGCCTTTGACGTGGACTTGGTAGAGCGCATCCAGATCTGTCTCTGTGACCTCCTCAATGCGTGCGTGGTGCGATGTGCCGGCATTGTTGACGAGATAATCGAAGCGTTCCGCGCCCCATTCGCCTAGCACGTACTGAACCTCATTGGAGAAGCCGCGGAAAGCAGCGACCTCGCCGGCGTCAAGCTGGCGCGCCGCCGCCTTGACGCCTGCCTGCTCGGCAAGCGCGACCACCTCGTCTGCCGCGGCTCGATTGGAGCTGTAGGTGAAAATTGAGTTCACGCCGCGTGCGGCGAGCGCCAGGACGGTGGAGCGGCCAAGGCCGCGGCTGCCACCGGTGACGAGAGCGATACGGGTCTGGGCGGGCATAGGTAGCTCCGAGAGTTGAGATCCGACAAATTGAGCACCGAGCGGATGCTTATTAGCTCGCGCGAATGGACAGCATTGTTCGGCTGCGCAAAACAATGGCTATGGATCGGCTCACGACGCTCGAACTCTTCACCCGCATAGTCGACCGCGGCAGCTTCAGCGCTGCCGCCATCGACGTGGGCGTGTCTCGACCGGTCGCCACCGCCGCGATTCAGGCGCTGGAAGAGCGGCTCGGCGCGCGCCTGCTCCAGCGCACAACCCGTCACGTCTCACCCACGATCGAGGGCGAAGCCTACTACCGGCGAGGCGTGCAGATCCTGGCCGATCTTGAGGAAGCCGACGGCGCGTGCGGCGCGGTTAGGGGGCTGCTCCGGGTCGACGTCGCCGGCAATCTTGCGCGCACGATTATCTTGCCCGAACTGTCCCACTTTCTTGCGCGCCACCCGGCGCTGACTGTCCAGCTCGGCGAGAGCGAGCGCTTCGTTGACCTCGTCCGCGAAGGCGTCGACTGCGTGGTTCGCGCGGGCGAGCTGGCGGACAGCGACATGGTCGTTCGCCGGCTGGGGCTGATGGAGGAGATCACCTGCGCGAGCCCCGCCTACTTGGCCCAGCACGGCGTACCCGTCTCCCTGGATGCGCTCGACGGGCACGTTATGGTCGGCTTCGTGTCCTCGCGCACCGGCCAGGTGATGCCGCTCGAGTTCATGCGCGACGGCGTCGCGATCATGCGGACGCTTCCCGCACGCGTTCTGGTCAGCGGCGCAGACGCCAGCGCCGCGGCCGCGCGCCTTGGGCTCGGCCTCGTCCAGGCGCCGCGGCATCGCTTCTTAAACGATCTCGCCGCCGGCACGCTGGCCGAGGTGCTCGCTGAATATCCGCCGGCCCCGACGCTTATATCGCTCCTCTATCCCACCAGACGGCAGCTTTCGCCGCGCGTTCGCGTCTTCGTCGAATGGCTGGAGGACGTAATTAGGCCGTATCTACGATCGGCATAGCTGCAGATTTTATCAAGGAATGCGACGGGCCAGGATCGAACCCTGTCTCGCCACCACACGTGCGAAATGGTTACCGCTCTGACAAGCTCCGCGGTCGTGCTGCGGCGAAGCGGGGCATCTAAAGACCGTTGCCAGCCGCATCGCACCGCTCGACAATGCCGCGTCGTTCGGTCATCGCCCAGCCACGACCGGGCGAGCCATGCGATCATGCCCTGGGGAACCCGACCATGCCTGCGAAAAACCCAACCGCCTGCCTGCTGGTGATCGGCAACGAAGTGCTGTCCGGCCGTACCCGGGATGCCAACATCCAGTTCCTGGCAACCGGTCTCGGCACCCTTGGCATCCCCTTGCGCGAGGTCCGGGTGATCCCCGACGTGCCGGAAACCATCATCGCCAGCGTCAACGAGGTGCGGTGCAAGTTCGACTACGTGTTCACCACCGGCGGCATTGGCCCGACCCATGACGACATCACCAGCGAGTGCGTCGCCGCCGCCTTCGCCGTGCCGTGGGAGCCGCATCCGGTCGCCTGGCCCCGAATGCAGGCCAGCTACAAGCCGGGTGACTTCAACGTCGCCCGCCAACGCATGGCGACCATGCCGCGCGGCGCCGCGCTGATCGAGAATTCCATCAGCGTCGCCCCCGGCTTCCAAATGGAAAATGTCTACGTGATGGCCGGCGTGCCCCGCGTCATGCAGTCGATGTTCGAGTGGCTGGCGCCGCGGCTTCCCGGCGGCGCCAAGATCGAAATGCGCGCAGTCCACGTCATCGGCCTGCCCGAAGGCATCATCGCCGAGGGACTGGGCGCGGTCCAGCAACGTTATCCCGATCTGGATATCGGCAGTTACCCGTTCTACCGAGCCAGCGGCAACGGCGTCGCCCTGGTAGCGAAAGGCTCGGATTCCGCCGAGGCCGAAAAAGCCATCGCCGAGGTGACGCAGTTGATCATCGGCTTCGGTCGGGTCGCCATCCCGGGTGAGCCGCCCGAAGTGTAAGCCAAGCCCCGCCATCGCTCGAGCCCTGCCACCGCCCGCCCGCTTCGCCGGCGCCACCGAACCGCACCTGCCTGGCCGCCATTTCCGTCGGCATTGTCCCGCTTCACGGTTTTCCCTCTCGAGTGACCTGTCCTCGCCCGCTGCCCGCCTTCCCGCTATGCTGCCATCGTGGCAGACCCCGATGACCTGTTCGGCGCCCCCGACCCCGCCGCGCCGCCGCAACCCGACACCAACCGCCCGCTCGCGGACCGGCTGCGTCCCGCCACGCTGTCCGACATCGTTGGCCAGGACCACCTGCTGGGGCCCGACGGCAGCATCGCCCGCATGCTGCAACGAGGCTCGCTCGCCTCGCTGATCCTGTGGGGGCCACCCGGTGTCGGCAAGACCACCATCGCCCGGCTGCTCGCCGCCGGCGCCGGCCTGGCCTTCGTCCAGCTCTCCGCCGTGTTCTCCGGCGTCGCCGACCTCAAGCGCACCTTCGATGACGCCACCAGGCGCCGGCGGACAGGGCAGGGCACGCTGCTGTTCGTGGACGAGATCCACCGCTTCAACCGCGCCCAGCAGGACGGCTTTCTCCCCGTGGTGGAAAACGGCACGGTGACCCTGATCGGCGCCACCACGGAAAACCCGTCCTTCGCCCTGAACGGTGCGCTGCTGTCGCGCTGCCAGGTGATGGTGCTGCGCCGGCTGGACGATGCCGCGCTGGAACGCCTGCTGGCCCGCGCCGAAGCCGAGATCGATCGTCCTCTGCCGCTGACCCAGGACGCCCGCGGAACCCTACGCGCCATGGCCGACGGCGACGGCCGCTACCTGCTGAACATGGCCGAGCAACTGATCGCCCTGCCGGAGCGGACCCAAGCGCTCGATACCGCCGCGCTGTCCGAAGTGCTGGCGCGCCGCGCCGCGCTCTACGACAAGGACCGCGAGGAGCACTACAACCTGATCTCGGCGCTGCATAAATCGCTGCGCGGCTCCGACCCCGACGCGGCACTTTACTGGTTCGCGCGCATGCTGAACGGCGGCGAGGACCCCCGCTACATCGCCCGCCGCCTGGTCCGCTTCGCCGCCGAGGACATCGGCATGGCCGATCCCGGCGCGCTGCCCCAGGCCCTGGCCGGATGGGAAACCTACGAACGGCTGGGCTCGCCCGAGGGCGAACTGGCGATCGCCCAGGTGGTCGTCTATCTCGGCACCGCCCCGAAATCGAACGCGGTCTACGCGGCGTTCGGCCAAGCCCGCGCCGCGGCGAAGAATACCGGCAGCCTGATGCCCCCGGCCCACATCCTGAACGCCCCGACCAAGCTGATGAAGCAGTTGGGCTACGGTGCCGGCTACGAATACGACCACGGTGCCGAGGACGCTTTCTCCGGGCAGAACTACTTTCCCGACGGGATGGATCGGGTCGCCTTCTACCAGCCGAAGGACCGGGGCTTCGAACGCGAGATCGCCCGGCGGCTGGAGTATTGGGCGGAACTGCGGGCGAAGCGGTGAGGGCGCTCACCGGCGCTTATATGACAGGCAGCCAGGGGGGCGGCCAGCCGTCATCGTCTTCCGGATCATCGGATCTCAGCGGCCATTCCGCAAGGCTCATCAGGCTACCGTTAAGGGTTTATTAGCGTCCATGCCCCAAGTTGCATCCCGTGATCCGACGTGGATCTTCATGCCGTTCGGGATCAGGAAGACTTGCAACAGCACGCCAAAATCGCGGCGAACCGGTCGCTTCCGGTGGATCGCTTACATGCCGTCGCGCGGCCAAACGATGACCGGCGACCGCGGTCGATGCGGGGCCGTGCCCCGGCGGGGACAGTGTGCAGGTGAATACGACGGATGTTCCCAACTCGGAACTGTCAGGCAAGCCATACATCGCCATCGTCGCGGGCAACGCCAGACAGCGATCGATATTGGCCCGCTGCCTCACCTCGTTCTATCAGTTCGCGGAGTATTCCGATGTCGCGCAGGCGACTGCCGGCTGCCGGGCGCACATGCCGCTGCTGGCGCTCGTCAGCGAGCAGTTGCCACCGGGCGGTGGGTTCGATCTGGTCCGCAGGTTCCGTCTCGACCCCGGCCTGGCGTCGATCCCCATCGTGATACTGGCCGGCAAGGACGACAAGGCAACCCGCGATGGCGCGCTGCAATGCGGTGCCGACAGCCTGCTGGTTGAGCCATTCTCCCGCAGTGCGCTGGTGATGACCGTATCGGGCCTGCTCAATCGTGGTGTCGAGCGCAAGTGGAAAACCTTGCGCCCGCTGCAGCGCAAGGCCTTGTCCGACACCTTGCTGTTGTTCAATGGAATCTCGAACGTCATCAGCGAAGGCAAACCGATCCCGTACCAGGGGGTTAGCGACGCTTGCCAGCCGCTTGTCGAAGCCGTCGCCAACGACGATTTCAGGGAGATGCTGGACGGCGTGAAGGACCACGACAACTACTCGTTTGCGCATTCAATGCGGGTTGCAACCTACCTCTCTTTGTTCGGCTGCAACCTGCGCCTGCCAAAGGAAGAGCAGATCTTGTTGGCCAGCGGCGGACTGCTGCACGATATCGGCAAGATGTCGATCCCGCACGAGGTGCTGAACAAGCCAGGCCGGCTCAATGAAGCCGAACGTCAGGTCATGGAGGGCCATGTTACCGCCTCGGTGGCCTACCTGGAGCGTTGCCCGGATCTGCCCAAGGGCATCATCACCATCGCCGCGCAACATCACGAAAAGGTCGATGGAACCGGCTATCCACTCGGCCTCGCAGGCAGCAAGTTGAACCGGCTGGCGCGTATTGCCTGCATCATCGACGTATTTACCGCGCTGACCGACCGACGCGTTTACAAGCCGCCGATCGAGGCCGAGGCAGCGCTCAAGTTCATGGTCGACGAAATGGACTCGCAACTGGACACAAAATTGCTCGGCCTGTTCCGCCAGATGCTGCTCGACGCCTCGGGCGCAATCCACCGACAGATCGCTCATTCCGCCTGAACAGGTGCGGTACTGGCGGCGCGGCGATGCGCTGCACCATCGGGCCCCTGCTTGACGATCTTCACCGGCACCGCGGCTTGAGCCTACCCTGGCGCTGCCCGGGTCCGGATGGTCGTCATGAAGACTCTGCTGATTGTGTTTCATTCGCTGACCGGGGGCACCCGGCAGATGGCTGAAGCAGCGGCGGCGAGCGCGGCGGACGAAACTGAGATCGAGTTGCGTCTGCTGACCGCGGCCGAGGCTCAGCCTGCCGATGTCCTGGCCGCCGACGGTTTCATCTTCGCGACGCCGGAGAATCTGGCCGCCATGGCCGGCCAAATGAAAGACTTCTTCGATCGCACCTACTATCCGGCACTGGACCGCATCAACGGCCGGCCCTACGCCGCGATGATCTGCGCCGGCAGCGACGGCGAGAACGCCGCTCGCCAGATCGCCCGGATCGCCACCGGCTGGCGCCTGCGCTCCGTCGCGGACACACTGATCGTCCGCACCAACGCGCAGACCCCCGAAACCATCCTGGCAACCAAGATCATTTCCCCGGCTGACCTGCGGCGCTGCCGAGACCTGGGCGCCGCACTGGCCGGCGGTCTGGCGGCCGGCATCTTCTGACCAGCGCCCAGCGGGTGGTCCGTGGCGGCTGCGTTGCCGGGGTCAGCCCACCGCGTCCAGCGCTCCGATCGCCGCTGTCGGCTCATATCAGGCGGTCGGTCGGCGACCCTCAGCCCGCCCGCAGATGTCATCCGCGGATCGACTTCCAGTCGACGCCACGCTCGAAGGCGGCGGCGGCGCGGTAGATCGTCATCTCATCCAGCATCCTGCCGACCAGCATCATCCCGACCGGCAGCCCGTCGACCATGCCGCAAGGGATGCTCATGGCCGGGTGGTGGGTGCAGTCGAACGGCGCGGTGTTGGGCAGGATCTCGAACGCGCGCTGAATGATTTCCGTAACCGGCGCATCGGCCGCCGGCAGCGGGGTCGCGGTCATCGGCAGCGTCGGCATCAGCAGCAGATCGTATTTCGCCAGGACATCGTCGTAGGCGCGGCGCAGCGTGCGCACCAGGTTCTGTGCCTTGGCGTAATAGCGCCCGCGGTGCCGCGTGGTCATCGAGTGTCCCAGCAGCATCGTGTTCTTCAACGTGTCGGACAACTCATCCGCCCGGCTGCGCCAGCCGGAATGGGCATCCAGCAGAGAAACGATATACTGCCCCTGCCAGTTGAAGCCGAAGCCGTTGCCGGCCATCATCTGCGCCGTCGCCCCCTCGGCCGCGATCGGCAGCCAGATCGCCGGGCCCAGCAGGTGCATTGGGATCGAAACGGTCTCGACGTTCGCCCCGAGGCCGCGCAACCGGTCCGCAGCCTCGCGCACCACGGCATCGGAGGTTTCCATGGATTGCCGGTGGCCGAATCCTTGTTCCACGACGCCGATGCGCACACCCTGCGCGCCGCGGCCAAGCGAATCGCGGTAGGCCACGATCGGGGCGCCATACTGACGCGGATCGAGCCCGTCCGGTCCGGCCAGCACCTCCAGCATCAAGGCGTTGTCCTCCACCGTCGCGGTCATCGGGCCGATGTGATCCAGCGTCAGCTCGATCGGCATGATGCCGGTATAAGGCACCAGCCCATGCGTCGGCTTCATGCCGTAAATGCCGCAGAACGAAGCCGGCATGCGGATCGATCCACCCTGGTCGCCGCCTAGCGCCATCGGAACCTCGCCGGCTGCGACCAGCGCCCCGCTGCCCGAGGACGAGCCGCCGGCCGAATAGCCGTGACGGTGCGGGTTATGCACCGGCCCGGTCGAGCTGGTGTGACTGCCGCCGGAGAAGCAGAAATATTCGCACACGCTCTTGCCGACGATGGTGCCGCCGGCGTCCAGGATGCGCTCCACCACGGTCGCATCGAGGTCCGGCACATAGCCCTCCAGCGTGGAGGCGCCGTTCGTCATGGGTACGCCGGCGACGCAGACATTGTCCTTCACCGCGACGGTCTTGCCCTTCAGCTTGCCGCTGGGTGCGCCCTCGATCCGGGTCTTGACGTACCAGGCGCCGTATCGGTTTTCCTCAGGCGTCGGGCGCTGCCCGGGCATCCGCGGGTAGCGCACCGGCGGCATGTCATCGGGCAGCCGGTCGACGATGTTGTATGCCGCGAAGCCGGGCTGCAGGCACTCCAGGTGTGCGGCCAGTTCGGCATCCCCCATGCTGAAGCCCAGCGACCGAGCGGTGTCGCGGAGCTGGTCGAGCGTGGGAATCTTGACAGTGTCCGTTGTCATTGCTGTTGCCTCCTTCTGTCAGGCCCATTTTCAGTCATGTCATGCCGACGAACTCGTCGATCATGCTGCGGTCGCGAGCGACCTCGGGCGGGATCTCCCGGGTGACCTCACCCTTCTGCAGGATCAGGATACGGTCGGCCAGTGCGGCGATAAAGTTCAGGTTCTGCTCCACCAGCACCATGGTGACCGGGCGGCGGCGGCGGATCGCCAGCAGGGTCTCGACGATTTCCTCGATGATCGACGGTTGGATGCCCTCGGTCGGCTCATCGAGCAGGATCAGCCGGGGATGGCCGCACAGGCAGCGGGCCAGCGCCAGCAACTGTTGCTCACCGCCTGACAAGGTACCGCCCAGGCGGTCAAGCAGTCGTGTTAGCCGGGGAAAGTCGCCCAGCACATCGTGGATGGTGCGCGCCTCATCCAGCCGCCGCAGGCTGCCCATGCGCAGGTTCTCGGCGACCGACAGCGTGGCGAAGATCTCCCGCCCCTGCGGGACGTAGCCAATGCCAAATCGCGCGCGGGCGGTGGGTGACAGGCGAGTGATATCGGCCGCGTCGAAGTGGATGGTGCCGTCAGTGACCGGCAGGTAGCCCATCAGCGTGCGCAGCAGCGTCGTTTTACCCATGCCGTTATGACCCAGGATGCCGACAATCTCGCCTTCGTTGACCGTAAGACTGACGCCGGCCAGGATCGGGATGCGGCCATAGCCGGCGCGCAGCCGTGACACCGCGAGAAGGGTCATGCCGCCTGCTTTCCCAGGTAGACGTCGCGCACCCGTTGGTCGGCGAGCACATGGCTGACATCGTCCTCGATCAGCACACGGCCCTGGTTGAACACCGTGACGGTGCGAGCGATCATGCGGATGAACTGCATGTCGTGCTCCACCACCACCAGGGCCTGGGTGCGGTTGATCTCGCGGATCAGTTCGGCGGTCCGCTCCACTTCGGCGTGGTTCATGCCGGCTGCCGGCTCGTCCAGCAGGATCAGGTCGGGCTGCTGCGCCAGCACGGTGGCGATTTCCACCCATTGCCGCTGTCCGTGTGCGAGCTGCCCGACCAGCCGGTCGGCGATCGGATCGAGCTGCAGCCGCGCCAGCGTCTCCGCCACGATCGAGCGGGCGCGGCTGGCGGACTTGCGACGGGCGGCACCGAGGAACACGTTTTCCCGCACCGACAGCCCATTGAACACGTTCGGCACCTGCGTCTTGATGCCGACACCCAGGCGGGCGATCGCGTGCGGGTTCGACCCGGTTATGGTCTTGCCACGAAACTGGATGGTGCCCTCGGTGGGCACGAGCTGGCCGGTCAGCATCTTGAAGAACGTGCTCTTGCCGGCGCCGTTGGGACCGATCAGGCAGCGCAGCTCGACCTCTTGCAGCGTCAGGTCGACGGACTGCACGGCGGTCACCCCGCCGAAACGCATGGTTGCGCCGCGCACCTCCAGCAGCGGGGGGCCGTTCATCGATGCAGGTCCGCAGTCTTGGGCACCGGGCGCGCGGCGGGTGACCGGGGTTGGCGCAGCATCGGCAGCAGCCGGTCGCGCAGCAGCGGCACGATGCCCTGCGGCACCAGCAGCACGAAGGCGACCAGGATGATGCCAAGGCCGAGGTTGGCGTCGACGAAGTGCTGCGCACCGGCCAGGTTGATCAGATACTGGATGCCGACCGCGCCCAGGATCGGGCCCAGCAGCGTGCCCAGCCCGCCGACCAGCACGAAGATGATGACTTGGGCCGACATGGTCAGGCTGAACACGGTCGGGCTGATGAAGCCGCCCCAGTTGGTGAACAGGCAGCCGGCCAGCCCGGCCACGCCGGCGGCGATCATGAAGGTCAGCAGCTTGTAGAGCCGCGGATCATAGCCGATCAGCATCGCCCGGGTCTCATTCTCCCGGATCGCCACGACGACCCGGCCGAAGCGGCTGGCCAGGATGGCGCGCAGCACGACGTAGACGCCGATCAGCGAGCCCATGGCGGCATACCAGGTCTGCACCGGATCGAGCTGGCTGGACGCATCGCCGGGCAGGTTCAGCGGCGGGACACCGGGGATGCCGTTAAAGCCGCCCAGCTCGGCTTGGCCGATGTGGTAGGCGTTGCCGGAGGTGGAGTTGATCAGCTCGAACAGGATGACCGAGACAGTCAGTGTAATCACACCGATATAGGCGTCGGTAATACGGCCGTAGAACATGAAATAGCCCAATAGGGCCGCGAACAGCATCGGCACCACGATCGATAGGATGACCGGCACTGTGCTGTCGCCCATGTTGATCACGGCGACCGCATAGGCGTAGCCGCCCAGGCCGAAGAAGGCAGCCTGGCCGAACGACATGATGCCGCCGTAGCCCCATAGGAACCCCTGGCTGAGCGCGAACATCGCCATCGCGACAAAGACGGTCATCTGCACGATGCCGAACAGGTCGAGGACTTGCGGCAGGCCGAACAACAGCAGCAGCCCGATGCTCAGCATGGCCAGGAAGCCGGCCCAGCCGGCGGCGATCCTCACAGGCTTCGCCGCAGGAAGCGGCCGGTGATGCCCTGCGGCAGCAGGCGGATCATCAGCACTGCGGCGGCCAGCAGGGCGACATCGCCGATCACCGGTGTGGTTTCAAACGATACCAGTGAGTTGATAGTGCCGAACAGGGCGGCGGCCAGTCCGGTGCCGGTGATGATCGCCGGGCCTCCGCCCAGCACGGTGATGAAGGCGCGCGCGATATAGGCCGCCCCCATGCCAGGCGAGATGCCGGACACCGGCGCCAGCACGCCGCCGGCCAGCCCCGCCAGGGCGGAGCCCAGGGCGAAGGTCGTCATGTAGATGGTGGAGGGCGAGACGCCGAGGGCCGCGGCCATGTTGGGGTTCTGCATGGTGGCGCGCAGGATCAGCCCGAACCGCGTGAGGCGCAGCAGCGCCAGCATGCCCAACAGCCCGGCCAGGGCCGCGGCGATGATCACCAGGCTGTATTGGCTCGCGCCGAAGCGACCGATCGCGAAGCCGCCCAACGGCACCGGCACCGCGCGGGTGTTGTTGCCGAAGATCGTCGTCATCAGTCCGATCAGGCCCAGGCTGGCGCCCCAGGTCGCCAGCATCGTGTCGATGATGCGGCCATACAGGAAGCGGATCAGCGTTCGTTCCAGGACCAGGCCGACGATCCCGACCAGCAGTGGCGACAGCACCAGCATGGCGATCCAGATGTTTACGCCGGCGCCGACCGCCACGACGGACGTATAGGCACCCAGCATCATGAACTCGCCATGCGCCAGGTTGATCACGCGCATCATGCCGTAGATGACGCCCAGGCCCAAGGTGATCAGCACCAGCGTGGCGATGCCCGAGACGACGTTGAATCCGAGCAGCCCGATCAGGTCCACGCGTGCCCTCCTAGATGGTTGGCTCGAACTGCTTGTCGGTGCGCGGGTTTTTCACCAGGTCGCAGCGACCCCCGGTGTCCGCGGGATACTGCTCCGGATAAGTCGCCATGATGTCCCAGCGGCGATTCTTCGGCTGCGCCAGATAGGCGTTGCGGATGGTGTGGTGCGTCTTCGGGTCCATCGTCACCTTGCCGGACGGACCGTTGATAGTGATCCCGGATTCGAGCGCGGCGATGACCTTCTGCTGCGCGACCGAGCCGGCCTTCTTGACGCCTTCGGCCCAGATCATGATGCCTTCGTAGGTCGCCGAATCGAGCTCGCCCAGGTCGGTGACGCCGGCCCCGTATTTGGTCTGCATGCCCTTGACGAAGGCTTCGCTCGCCGGGGTGCCGAGGTCGTTGTACCAGCCGTAGCAGGTGACGATGCCGTCGGTGGTGGCGGGCTCCATGCTGGTCAGCTCGTCGCTGAGACCGAACACCGTCGAGGCCATCGGGATCTTCGGCTTCATGCCGGCCGCCGCCCATTGCCGGTAGAACCCGTTATGATTGGCCCCGACCAGCGCCGACAGCAGGAAAGTCGGCGCGGCCTGCTGGATGCGGCTGATGGCGGAGGAAAAATCGGTGACGTCGAGCGGGAAGAAGTCAGTCCGCGCGACGCTGCCGCCGCCGTCGCGGACGAACTTGGTCATCCACTTCGCGGTGATCTGCCCGTAATTGTAATCGGCGGCGATGATATAGGCCTTCTTGCCCCAGTTCTTCACCGCGTAGGCGACGACGTGGTCCACGGTCTGCGCCGGTGTCGTGCCGGTGCAAAAGACGTTGCGATCACAGACACCGCCCTCGTATTGCGTGTTGTAGAAATACAGTGTCTTGAACCGATCCAGCGTCGGACGGATCGCCTCGCGCGACGCCGAGGTGATGCCGCCCTGCACCACGTCGACCCGGTCCTTCAGCACGAGTTGCTGCGCGTACTGCGAATAGAGCTGCATGCTGGACTGGGTATCGTAGTTGATCAGCTTGATCTGGCGTCCCAGCAGGCCGCCCCTGGCGTTCAGCACGCCGACAGCGTACTCGGTCGTCTGGATCATGCGCGCACCGCTGATGCCGATCGGACCGGACGCGTCCAGCAGGCTGCCTAGCTTGATCGGCGGTTCCGCCAGACCGTTCCGAGATACGAACGGCATTGTCAGGGCGGCGGCGGAGAGTGACCCCAGGGCGAGCGCCGAGCGGCGGGTTATGGCACGACGCGTCATCTAACGACTCCGTAATGTGTAGCGGGCGGCGCTTCCGGCCAAACGTCTCGGTCCGCCGGGCTTGCAAGCGCGGTGCCAGGGATGATTAATTTTCTCTGACCGCGATCGATCCAGTTTGCAGCCGCCTACTCTGTTTCGCGGGATAAGCCGAAGCGGCCAGCGCCGGCGTCTGGCTGGTTGCAACGATCGGCCGGATCGCCCGCGCCCGTATGCTCAGCAAAACGTCAGACGCATGCTCGGCTTGCCCAAACCGCGCCCCACGCGTTCGTTAGGCTAAATCGCGGCAGGTCGTCGACTGCATCGCCTGGCGTTCCCCACTGATCAGCGTGTTCGGCTGCCGGCGTTGGGTCCAATTAGTGCGACAGCCAACGCTGACCAGTCGGTCGAACCGTAGCGGAGGAAAATGTTTCCCAGCCGCGCTCGCGCGGGTCGGTCGTGATCAGGATATCGACCAATTTGTCCGGCACTTCGACCTGGCCGGGCGGCAATTTATCCAACGTTCCGATCCGGTCCGTCTGGGCGATAACGATACCGCCGCTTTTTTGCGCCGCCCGCGCCAGGGTCATGGAATCCCGGGTCATTGCGATCGCCGCGGTGCCCTCCATGAACGCCACCCCGATCACCGCAACGTCGATCGGGAAGGCATGGTACAGTAGCGCCTCGTCGCCGGCGGGCCGGACCAGGCGCACCAGTTGTTCCCGCGTGCGCGGATTGAGCCGCCCGCCGCCGTTACGCGGATCGGTAAAGGTGCCCAGACCGCTGCGGCTGAGGTGGCCAGGCAGGCCCGCGGCGATATCGCGAAACAGCCGGTTAATGACGCCGACCGGAAGGCTGTACGCCTCGATCCGGTTGGCCGCCGCCAGCGCCTGCAAGCCGGGCACCGGATGCCATTGACCGCCAACCACGCGGCGCACCAGACCGGCATGGGCCAGAATGTTGAGGCCGTGGGTGCGCCCGTCCCGTTTAGGCGTCGCATAGACCAGGGTGAGCCCGCGGGGCTGGCCGCGGGCCGCGAACGACCCAGCCATTGCCGACGCCAGGCTGTCGCTGAGCCAACCGACCGCGATGGTGGCCCCGGCGCGGATCGAACCGGCCGCGTCCGCCGGCAAGGCGGTCTTCCAGTGTCGAAGGGCGCGGATGTCCGACCCCGGCTGAGCAGGCAGTGAAAACATTGGCGACGGGGTCTCCCCGGAGACAGACCGGTATGCAGGCGAACCGGTATTAGCACGAGATGATAACGATTACGCTGATGAATACAGTTGACAACTCTGGGAGAGGCAAGATTTTGATGCTCAATCACGCAGATGTGGCATCACCTCGCTGCACATCAGCCGCAGCGAGGTCACCACCCGGTCATGCTGGATGCGCATGCCACAGTTCATCTCCGCCAGGATGCCGGACAGGCCAAGCGTCTGCTTCAGCGCCGCCAGCCGATCAGTCACCATGGCCGGCGTGCCGACCACGATCTTGCTCCTGAGCGCTTCCTCGTAATCGATGGTCATCAGCCGCTGACCGCGTTCGGCGCGGTTTTCGATCGCCCGCGCGCCTTCCTGCGTGGCCGAGGCTTCGATCCGCTCGCCGAGGTATTTGTAGAAGAACATGATGCTTTCGTGCGGCTCCTCGCGCGCCTGTCGTTCGGTCGGGGCAATATAGACCGGGACGCGAAGATAGACTTTGCCGTCGCCCGGATGGCCGGCGGCCGACCATGCCTCGCGATAGACCCGCAGGTTGGGCACCAGTTCGTTCAGGTCGCCGAGGCGAGTGGCGACGAAGATCGGCATGCCGGCCTCGCCGCTCTGCTGAAAGGTGTCGGGGCTGTTAACCGCGATCCGCAGTTCGGGATACGGCGCCTGGTATGGCTTCGGCACCAGACAGATATCGTCGAAATGATAGAACTGACCGTGAAACGAGAACGTCTCCTGCGTCCAGGCGCGCCGCAGGATTTCCAGCACTTCGGCAAAACGTTCGCGGCTTTCCGCATAGGAGATGCCATAAGCCTGATAAGTGCGTGGAAAGCCGCTTCGACCGATGCCGAAGATCAGCCTGCCGTGGCTGATATGGTCGACAGTGGTGGCTTCCTCGGCGATGCGCAGCGGGTGGCAAAGCGGCAGCACCTGCACCGCGATACCGATCCGCATGCGCTTGGTGCGCATGGCGATGGCGCTGGCGATGTTGAGCGGGGCGGCGAGCACCGAGCGTTCTGGCGCATTGTGCAGTTCGGCGAGCCACATGACGTCCAGGCCGGCAGCCTCGGCTTCGTCGACCTGCTGAAATGCCTCGCTGAAGGCGTCGGTTTCAGACTGCCCGGGGCGACGCTGAAATTCGTGAAACATGCCGAATTCCATGGCTCGTAATCTCCCTGTTCGGGGCCAGCGTCGGCCGGTTCCGCGCATCCTGCAAGAGGCGAAGCGGCGTTGGCCCGCTTGCCGAGGCGTTTGCCGTGCTTATAGGCTAACCGGCACGACAGAATTTGGATCGACATGTTGATCGCGCGCGTGCCGTGACCTGGGTCTATTTCATCACCCATCCGGAGATCACGATCGAGCCGGCTGTTCCGGTCACCCAGTGGAACCTCTCACCGTATGGACGGGAGCGGATGCGCAAGGTGCTGGGTCAGCCCTGGATGCGGGACATCGGCTCGGTGTGGTGCAGCGACGAACGCAAGGCGATTGAAGCGGCGTGGATAATCGGTGACGCGGTCGGCATCGCGCCCCGCCAGTCGCGCGGCTTGGGCGAGAACGACCGATCAGCCACCGGCTACCTGCCCAAAGCCGAATTTGAGGCGACCGCCGACGCGTTTTTCTCCCACCCAAACCGCAGTGTCCGCGGTTGGGAGACAGCCGCCGATGCCCAGGCTCGGATCGTCGCCGCGGTCAGCACGGTGCTCAAACAAACCGCCGAGGATCGCGACATAGCCGTGATATCGCACGGCGGCGTCGGCACACTGCTGCTGTGTCAGCTCAAGAGCCGCCCGATCAACCGATCCGAAGACCAGCCGGGGGGCGGCGGTGGAAACTATTTCAGTTTCGCCCTACCGGCGCGATCGCTCTGCCACGGTTGGCAACCGATCGACGAAATAGCGCGGGCGCGTGATTCGTCCAGGGCGTGATAGGATGAAGCCGAGCCGCGGAGCAGATAAACCAATGACAACACCTCTGGCGTCCGAACCGTTCGGCCAACTGCCCGACCGCGGGCCGGCCACGCTGTTTACCCTTCAGAACGCCGATTTACGCGTGCGGATCACCGACTATGGCGGCCGCATGGTCAGCATCGAGGCGCCGGATCGCGACGGACACCGCGGCCATGTCCTGCTGGGTTTCGCCGATGTCGCTGCCTATCACCAATACGGCGGCTCGTTCGGCACCCTGCTCGGACGTTATGCCAACCGCATTGCCGGGGCCGCGATCAAACTGGATGGCCACACCTACCCTTTATCGAAGAACAGCGGCGGCGACATGCTGCATGGCGGGGCAGCTGGCTTCAACCGGGTGGTCTGGTCGGTGCTGACAGCAGAAGCCGAACTGGTCCCGACGCTGGTGCTGACCCATGTCAGTCCCGACGGCGATCAAGGCTTTCCCGGGGAGCTGACTGCGCGGGCGGTCTATCAACTCGAAGCCGATACGCTGACGCTGACGCTGGAGGCACGCACGACGAAGCCGACCGTCATCAACCTGAGCGCGCATCCATATTTCAATTTGGCCGGCACCAACTCCGGTGACGTGCTCGGACACGAACTCAGCATCGCCGCCGATGGCTTTCTGCCGACCGACGCGGCACAAATCCCGACCGGGGAAATCCGCCCGGTCGCCGGCACGCCGTTCGATTTCCGCCTTCCGGTGCAAGTGGGCAGCCGGATCAGGCAGCCCGATCCTCAATTGTTTCACGGCCTCGGCTACGATCATTGCTTCGCCTTGCGAACCCAAAGCCCGGGCATCCTGAAATCAGCGCTGCGAGTACGCGATCCGTTGACCGGCCGGGTGCTGGAGATCGACACCGATCAACCGGGCGTGCAGGTCTATACCGGCAACAAACTCACCGGTGCCTTCGCCGGACATGAAGGAATGGTCTATCGCCAGTCGGCGGGCCTGGCGCTTGAGGCCCAGGATTTCCCCGACGCTCCGCACCATCCCAACTTTCCGTCCACCCTTCTTCGACCGGGCGACATCTACCTGCGGACCATCCGCTATCGGTTCACCATAGGGTAGGACTGCCCACCACCCGCGCTAATCAGGCTGATCGGGAACCTCCAGCGGCATCCACGACAATGTCTTGTCGTGACGCACCAACACGGCGGCGTAATGATGCCGTTTCTCGGATTGCTCCTTCAACAGCCGCATCGCCTGGGCGGGCTCGGACACCGGCTTCTGCTGCACCTCCATAATGACGTCGCCTTTATGGATGCCGCTATTCGCGGCGGTGCCCATCGGGTCGATCGCGGCGACCGTCACGACCGAGGCGCCCTTATCGCCAGGAGCCGACGCCAGTTGCAGACCCAGTTTGCGGCCGGCCGGGTCGTGTAGCACCACCGGCTTGGATTCCGGCCACTCATGGATCTTTACATGCACGGTTTCGTTGACGCCATCCTGGCAGATCTCCAGTGCGGCGTCGCTGCCGATCGCCGCCGCCGCCGCCTTCCGCGCCAAGTCGCGAGGGTCCGTTACCGTTTCCCCGTTGAACGACAGGATGATGTCGCCGGGCTTGATCTTACCATGCATCATCTTGCCGCCATCATCGTGAACCGAGGTCACCAGCGCGCCCTGCAGATCCGGGGCATTCAGCGCCTGCTTCAGCATCCAGGTCACCTGCTGCGTATAGATCGGCAGCATTCCCGCGTCGATTTCGCCGGTTTTCATCAGCCGCTCGAACACGAAATGCAGATCGTTCGACGGAATCGCAAATCCCAGTCCAACCGACCCGGTGCCAGGCGCAAATATCACGCTGTTCATGCCGATCACTTCGCCCTTGGTGTTGAACAGCGGGCCGCCCGAGTTGCCGTGATTGATCGCGGCGTCGGTCTGCAGATAATCGTCGAACGGGCTCTCCATGATGTCGCGGTTGACGGCACTGATGATGCCGGCGGTAACACTGTTGTCAAATCCGAACGGACTGCCGATCGCGATCACTGTGTCGCCGACTCGCACTTTGTCGCTGTCGCCGAACGGCACATACGGCAGGCTATGCGGCGCCTTGATCCGGATCAACGCCATGTCCGCCTTGCCCGGCATGCCAACGACCGAAGCCTTGTAACGCTCCCCGCCCGAGGTCTCGACGAACAAAGCGACGGCATCCTCGACCACATGTTTGTTGGTGGCGATGAAGCCGCTGGGTTCGATGATGAATCCCGAACCGGTGGAGGTCACCTGATCCGAGTTGGTCTTATCCGTGCTCGGCGCCTCCGCGACCTGGGGCCCAGGCTTGACGACTTCGGGTTTCGCGATGCGAACAGTGATGATCCGAACCACCGCGGGCGAGACCTTTGCCACCACGGCGGCGATCGGATCACTGCCTGTGGTGGCCGTGGCCGCAGCAACAATGCCAGCCGAGTCAGCGCGAGCGACACCAGGGCCGAACGCACTGCTGAACGCCATCAACATCAAGACGATGGAAGCTGCAAGCGAGCGCCGCGCCGGTCTCATGATCGAGAATTCCATGTCAGGCGCTGCACTGCGCCATCTAAGATCCGCCGTCACTCAGTGGTTGATTACGCGGTGATGGATTGCGCAGGCTATAAATAGGACCATCAGCCCGGGCCCTTGGTATGGACCCGGACTGAAAATGCGACAGTGTTATTGCTGCTTTGCCACGCCCATCGGGGTCTGACCGTGTGACAGGGTGCTCTGAGTCTGCTGCTTGTAAGCGCCGCTGGCGGGCCCGACCATGGTCGGGCTGTTGCCGTCCTGGGTCTTCTGCTTGTAGGCGCCGCTGGCGGGTCCGACCATGGTCGGGCTGTTGCCGTCCTGGGTCTTCTGCTTGTAGGCGCCGCTGGCGGGTCCGACCGTGGTCGGGCTGTTGCCGTCCTGGGTCTTCTGCTTGGTTGCTTGGGCGAAGGCCGGGGCGGCGATCAGCAAGCCGGCGCCGATAGCCAACGCGGAAAGACTTAAGGTTTTCATAGCATTCTCCTGAGGATGCAAGGGAAGTCGCGAGACAAGGAAAGTCGCGTCGGATGCCATTTCCTGCGCATCTGCAGGCAACATATACATTTTCGGCCATTTATCAATCAGACCCGCGCCATGTGATTTTCGGATGGACGTCATGCGGCCGGGGTATGCTTCGGCTTCGACTTGCTCAAGCGCGGCGAAGACCCAGGACACCGGTTTAGCACGTCGCAATACACACTTGATAAGGCCACATAATCTTGGGATGACGTTGCGTTTGCCCAGGCCTGGAGAGGCGGCTTTTTCGATGACAAGGACTGCGCTCTGGATAAATTGACTTTAATTTTTTATCCCTGGTCTTGACACTTTTGCACGCTTCGAACGGCATATTCAGCGGAAATCCCGCGTCGGTACCTTGATCCCCTTGCCTCCGGAAATCCGCAGGTCTGGCACGTAGATGTCGCGGCTGCCGACAATTTTTCTGTCGCGTGAATCCGGCGTGCTGTTGCGCCGGGCTTCGTCGCCGCGCCCCACCGGCAGGGGAAACGCCTCATCGCGTTCGCCCACCCCTCGCAACAGTCCGGACAGATCGGTCAGACGTTCGGTGACCACGTGAATGACATCGCCCTCGCGCTGCAGCTTGCCGCGACAGGCGATCATGCTGGCCGACAGCACCAGACGGCGTTGCGCCTCGAACACCGACGGCCAAAGGATCAGGTTGGCGTGGCCGGTCTCGTCCTCAATGGTGACGAACAGCACGCCTCGCGCGCTGCCCGGCCGCTGCCGCACCAGGATGATACCGGCAACCTCCACCCGTTTGCCGTCGCGGATCGTCGCCAGATCGGCGCAACGGACGATGCGCCGCGCCGCCAGATCGGGGCGCAGAAAACTGACCGGATGGCGGCGCAGACTAAGACCGGTGCTGCGGTAATCCTCCACCACCTGGCGTCCCGCCGTCATCGCCGCCAGGGTTACCGCCGGTTCGGCGCCCGAAGTTACCGTTATGCTATCGAATAATGGCAGCCTGGTGTCGGAAAGACCGCGGATCGCCCATAGCGCCTGGCGTCGATCGAGCCCCAGCGCCTGGAACGCATCCGCCTCCGCAAGCCTCTCCAGCGCCGCGACCGGTACTCTCAGACGGCGCCAGATGTCCTCGATCGAGCGATACCCGTCCCCGCGATGCCCGATCATTTCGTCCGCATGGGTTGCGGCAAGCCCCTTCACCATCCGCAGGCCGAGCCTCACGGCGTGGTATGTCCCGCTTGCCGTGGCGGTGTCTCGGGTTTCCCCAGAGGGTTCCAGTGTGCAGTCCCACATCGATCGATTGACCGAGACCGGCCGCACCTCCACGCCATGCAGTCGCGCATCCCGCACGATCTGCGCCGTGGCATAGAACCCCATCGGCTGCGCATTCAGCAGCGCGCAGCAGAAAACATCCGGGTGGTGGCACTTCATCCAGGCCGAGGCATAGGCGATCAGCGCGAAACTCGCCGCGTGGCTTTCCGGGAATCCGTAACTGCCGAAACCCTCGATCTGGGAGAACGTCCTGTCGGCGAAATCCTCGGAGTAGCCACGCTCGACCATCCCGGTGATCAGTTTCTGTTTGAAATGCGAGACGCCACCGGTGAACTTGAATGTCGCCATGCTGCGCCGCAGCGCATCGGCTTCACTGGGCGTGAAGCCGGCACAGACGATCGCCACCTGCATCGCCTGTTCCTGGAACAGCGGCACACCCAGGGTTTTTTCCAGCACCCGGCGCAGTTCCGGGGTGGGGTAATCCACCTGCTCCAGCCCATCGCGGCGGCGTAGATACGGATGCACCATGTCGCCCTGGATCGGCCCCGGCCGCACGATCGCCACCTGAATAACGATATCATAAAACCTGCGTGGCTTCAGCCGCGGCAGCATCGACATCTGTGCTCTGGACTCGATCTGGAAAGTACCCAGCGTGTCGGCCTTGCGGATCATGGCGTAGGTCGCGGGGTCTTCCGCCGGGATCGTCGCCATGTTCAGCCGTTGGCGTTTATGGTCCGACAAAAGATCGAACGCGCGCCGCATGCAGCCCAGCATGCCGAGGCCCAGCACGTCGACCTTCATGAAACGCAGCGCGTCGATGTCGTCCTTGTCCCACTCGATCACCTGACGGTTGACCATGCTGGCCGGTTCGATCGGCACCAGGTCATCCAAACGATCCTCTGTCAGAACAAAACCGCCGGGATGCTGCGACATGTGCCTGGGAAATCCGATCAGTTCCCGAGCCAGATCCAGGGTCAGACGCAGGCGACGGTCCGCCAGGTTGAAATTCAGCGCCGCGGCGTGTTCTTCGGCCACGCCTTCCTCGCTCCAGCTCCAGACCTGGGACGCCAGCGCGCCGGTCACGTCCTCGGTCAGCCCCAGCGCCTTGCCGACATCGCGCACCGCGCCGCGGCCGCGATAGCGGATGATCGTTGCGCACAACGCCGAACGGTGGCGGCCATAGGTGTCATAGATCCATTGGATCACTTCCTCGCGCCGCTCATGCTCGAAATCCACGTCGATATCGGGCGGCTCCCGGCGTTCGGCACTGACGAAGCGTTCGAACAGCAGGTCACTGCGGGTCGGGTCGATCGAGGTGATGCCCAGCACGAAACACACCGCCGAATTGGCCGCGGACCCACGCCCCTGACACAGGATGTCCTGCGAGCGGGCAAACCGGACAATACTGTCCACCGTCAGAAAATACGGTGCGTATCCCAGCCCGTCGATCAGGTCGAGCTCATGGCGAAGCTGATTGCGGATCTTGTCGGGCAGCCCGTCCGTGTACCGCGCCGCCGCACCTTCCCAGGTGCGCTGCTCCAGGGTCTGCTGCGCCGTCAGGCCGGCGATGTGGACCTCATGCGGATACTGATAACACAGCTCGTCAAGGCTGAAACGGCAGCGTTGCGCAATCTGCTGGGTGCGGGCGACCGCGTCGGGATGGTGAGTAAACAGTCGAACCATTTCTTCCGGCGACTGAAGCTGCCGCACCACGGACCATTCCCGGCGATGCCCCAGTTCATCGATGCTGCAGCCCTCGCGGATACAGCTCAGCACATCCTGCAGGATGCGTCGCCCGGCGGCATGATACAGCACGTCGTTGGTGGCGACGGTGGGGACGCCCAGCGACCCGGCGACATCGGCGATGGTTCGCAGCCGCACTGCGTCGTTCGGCCGGTGCATCAAGGTCAGGGCCACATAGGCCCGATCGCCGAAGCCGGCCTTCAGCCGACGGATGTTGGCCTCGGTCGGGTCGCTGCAAAGGATCGCGATCAACCCCTCGGCTGCTGCCGCCAGATCAGCACAGTACAGTTCGCACTTGCCCTTGCCGGCCCGTCCCTTGCCGACCGACAGCAGTCGGGTCAGCCGGGAATACGCCGCCCGATCGGTCGGATACACCAGCACCGAAATCCCATCGGCCAAATCCAGCCGGCATCCGACAATCAGTCTGATCCCGGCCTCGCGCGCCCGCTGGTGCGCCCGCACGATGCCGGCGAGCGAATTGCGGTCGGTGACGGCGAGCGACTTCATGCCCAGCACGCTGGCGCGGCCGATTAGTTCCTCGATATGCGAGGCGCCACGCAAAAAGCTGTAATTCGTCGTCACCTGAAGCTCGGTGTACATTCGCCCTAGAAAACCCCGTGCAGGAACCAGCGCATGTCACCGCTATCCGCCTCGCTGCCATCGCCGCGCCGGAACAGCCAGAAGCGCCGCCCGTCCTCATCCTCGACCCGGAAATAATCCCGCACCGAGGCCCATTCGCGTTCGCGCTTCCACCATTCTCCGGCGATCCGTTCCGGGCCATCGGCGTGGCGCACGCGATGGCGCACCCGCCGCCAGGTGAAGGCGACCGGCGGGTGATCCGGCAGCAGCGCCATCGCCTCCACCGGCTGTGGCGGGTGCAACAGCCGCACCGGCCTGGGCAGGTCCACCGGCCAGCCGCCGTCGATCCGCGACAGCGCCGGCACCCGGCGCACCGATCGTTCCGGCACGTCGCTCTGCACCGCGGCGACGCGGTAGACGCGCGTCTGCCCCAGGCGGTTGGCCAGCCGATCCACCAGGGGCGCAAGGTCGGGGGTCGCTTCTCCGACCAACGACGATGCGGTTTGCACGAAATCCAAGGCATCGGCGGCGGCAACCACCAGCCGCATCGCCTCCACCCCCAATCCGGGATCGATCCGTTCCAGCCGCTCATTCAGCATCCGTCCGAGATGACCCGCATCGCGGACGGCACGAGCCGTGCCGATGCGGATCGCCCGCATCGATCCATCCACCCGTTCGAACAGCAGGTCCAACCGGCGCGCCCCCAGACCCGCCCGTTCCAGATCACCGCAGACCATGTCGAGCAGCCGCGCGATGACGGATGAAAAAGCTTCCGCCGTGAGCAGCGGCTCGACAAATCCCAGCCTGGCCTGGATCAACGCGGGCGGCACGACCGGCAGGATCGGCTCGAACACTCGCCCCGCCGCCTGGTCCAGCCTCGATGCCAGCATCGTCCCGAAGCGTCGGACCAGAGGAGCCCGGGCGGCGGCGGCCAAGGCGCCAACCCGCTCGAACCCCATCAGCCGCAGATCGGCCAGCACATCGGACGGCAACCGTAGTGCCTCGATCGGCAGCTTTGCCATGACATCCGCGCCCGGGGGCACCACGCCGCCACCGCCAAACCTGGCGACGGCGTGCGCCACGGCGGGGGTATCGGCAACGGCGGCATGGGCGGCCCAACCCTGGTCGCGGAACCGGTGCAACACATTGCGCAGCAGCCGGGTTTCTCCGCCATGCAGATGCGTGCTGCCGGTGACGTCGATCCACACCCCGTCCGGCGGATCGGCGGCGGTCAGCGGTGCATAGCGCAGGCACTCCGCCGCCAGTCGCTGCAATTCCGCCGCATCACCCGCCGGATTGGCGTCATACACCGAGAGTCCCGGCCCCAGGGCCTGCGCCTGGGCCAACTTCATCCCCACACGCAGTCCGAGCCCCGCCGCGACCGCATCCACCGCTGTCACAACCCGGCTTGTTGCGATCACCAGAGGAAGGCCAGGGCTCCGCCCTGGACCCGCAAAGGGGGCGTGCCCCCTTTGATCCCGTTGATTCAAGGGGGTTGGGTGAGAGGGGGGCAACACGGGGGAGGCAACCGTCTCGGTCGCCCCCCTTTCACCCAACCCCCTTAAGTCCTGGTTCCAAGGGCCACTGCCCTTGGCTGGGTTCGGGGCAGCGCCCCGACCTTGCTTAGGCTGCCCGAGACGATCGGTCGGAAAGCTCGGAAACCAGACCGAGACGACCCGTCGCATCGCAAGCCTCCACTATCCAGGACCCCGGTTCACCGCCGCGGCATCGTGTCAAATCCAGCCGCCAGCGGGCGCGTCCCAAGCCCGGCGTATCCGGGGCGTGGGGCAGGGCGGGTGGCGAGGCCAACGCGGTGATCCGCCAACTCGTGACAGCGGCGCTCGGTTGGGTCAGCACCGGATCGTCGAAACTGGGACTGCGACGGATCAGGATGGCCAGGATGCCGGCCTGCTCGGCGGCCAGTTGCAGCCGGCGCGAGGCGACCAGGGTCAGCCGCCCGGTGTGTTCGGCCACCACGGCGGCGAGACCGCGATGGCGCAGGCCTTCCTCCATCACCGCCAGCACGGTCTTGCCGGCTTCGGCGAACACCACCCGGTCCGGCTGCAGCCCGGCACCGGCAAGCCCGGGGGCGAACAGGTCGGCCTGGCGCAGCACCCACAGGATGGGACCATCGAGCCGCGCCAGGATGCCGGCGGCGAACAAGCTGGCGGCGGCGGCGTGTTCGGTATCGGGCCCGGCCGAAGCGGCATCATGCAGCGCGCCCAGGCGAATGCCGCCGGTGGGCAATATTTTATCGATCGCCTCGATGCCCAGGGGAAGCGACCGTTCCGCTAGCCCGCGGACATGACGACGCTCGATCCGCGCGATCCGCTGCCGCAGCAGGCTGATCGCCGGTGACGCCGGACGCGGCGGCGAAACTTCAGCGGGCGAAACCTCAGCAGGCGAAACTCCCGCAACAGCCTGTGGTTTGACGGTCGATTCAGTTGGTCGCTTTGGTCTGGCGGGAATTTCGAAGTTTGAGAACATAAAAAGAACATAACTCGCCGACCCCCGCGAGTCGAGTCGCATCTTATCGTCAGCCACCTCCGATTCTGACCGCTGCGCCGCGCGCCGCGCCAGCCCTTTGGTGGGTCAAGCAAAAGCCTTTGGAGCGCCATCGTCTGAGGATGAACCAACCTCAGACGTGAGTCGCCCTCTTTAACCGAAGAGAAATAGAGCCGCATCGCCTCAACCTGAAGCGATGCGGCTCTGAGAGCCCCCGTACCGTCAGCGCCCGGACTTTGTCTCAAGCCAAGCTTATTCAGTGATTACCCGACAAGTCGCCGCCGATGAGCCCCTAGGTCATCACAGCCACCGCGAGACTACCCGCCGCGAACATAACGCCGCGACAGGATCCGCAAATGATCGCGGAAATGCGGCCGCAGCCGTTCCGTCCAAGGCGTCGCGGCCGCGTTCTTCCAGTCCGCGCCGGTGCTCACCTCGGGCGTGGCCAGGTGATACAGCGCCAGATAGCGGTGGGTGCCCTTCGGATCGCGAAACCGCCGCGCCGACATCACGCCAGGGACGGCGGCCAGGGCAGGGATGTGCTCGTGGTCATACCATTCGTTGAATTCGGCCTCGTGTTCGGGGACCACGTTCATCGCATTCACCAGCAGACCGCCAGCCCGGGCCGGACTGTCGGCGTTGCCGGGCAAGGTCTGCTCACCGTCGAAGCGGATCAGCCGGGTACACATCGGGCCAACCCGTTTCGACCACGGCGACAGGTTGTCATGGGCAATGGCCAGGTATGGCCCACTCGATAGCACAGCCAGGCTTTCAAGGTCGTAGTTGGCAACCGCCTGTTTCGGATTGGCGACGCTGATCCAGCGCTCGCATAACCCGAAGCCTGGCACGCGCTGACGTTCCGGCAGGTGCTCCAGGTCGTACCAGTCGTGAAACTCATCCTGATGCGTATTGCTGAAATCGAACGCCACCAGAAGGATACCCTTGGCCATCGCTATGCCTCCTCAGTTGGTTGGACGCTTGCCGCGCCAAAGCCCGACGCGATCCTCTGCTCAGGTCGCGATCTGATCCAGTTCCCGTCCGGCATGATCCGGCGTGAACCACCATACCCCCAGCGCCATGCAGGCCATCGCCGCCGGGATCAGCAGGAACGCCGCGGCGAACGACCCGGTGCGTTGCTGCAGCCAGACCGCAAGGAACGGCCACAGCACGAAGCCGAACAGCCAGGCGATCGACCAGGAGAACCCGTTGCCGATGCCACGAATACGGGTTGGATAGACCTCCGCGGTCAGGATCATGCTGGGTCCCCAGAAACCCAGGAACCCGATACTCCACAGCAGCCCGTAGATCCACAATTCGGTATTCGTCTTGGCGAATACCCAAAGGGTGATAAACGCCGCCCCCTCCGCCAGCATCACGTAGAACGCGGGGCGTCGCCCGAAGCGGTCGGAAATCCAGCCCGAGACGAGCAGGCCGAGGAACCCCACCAGCCCCCACCAGATGTAGAACTGCCCATACATCGCGGTGGACCAGTGCCGCTCTTGCGCCAGATACAGCGGCATCCAGCCGCCGACGGTGCCGTAGATCGTGGTCGAGCAACAGGCGATGAAGGTTGCCACCCCGGTACTGTGCCGCATGTCCGGCAGAAACAGTTGCCGTAATGGGATCCGTTTCGCTTTGCTGACCCATTCCCGGTCGTCGGCCGACAATGTCACGCCGCTTGCCTCGGCTCGGGCGATGCGGGCCTTGCGATCCTGCGTGCGCACCCAGTATGGCGACTCCGGGCACTTCGCCCGCACATAGACCGCGATCAGCGACACCACCGCGGGCACCGCAAACGCGGCGCGCCAGCCGAAATCGGCGATGATGTAGGTGGCGATCGCGCCCGCCAGGGAGGCGCCGAAGCACCACGTGCCTCGGCTGATGCCGATGACCCGTCCGCGCAGCCGCGCCGGCCAGGTCTCCGCCACCAGCATCGATCCCAGCGACCACTCGCCGTTCAGCGCGAAATTCACCACGCAGCGGACCGCGACGAACGCGGCCCAGGTGGTGCAGATCGCCAGCACCGGCATCATCAGCGAGAACAGCGCGATGTTGATCGCCAGCAGCGACCGGCGTCCATAGCGATCCGCCAACCACGGCCAGACGAACATGCCGGCGATGCCGACCAGCAGCGCGATCTGCAACCCCGAGCGGTACTCAGGGATGGTGAGTGAGAAATCCCTGATCAGCAACGGGGAGGCCAGCGCGAAGATCACCCCGTCCATGCCGTCGAAGCCCCAGCCCAGGCCGTTGGCGACGGCGATGTGGATATGCGTGGGCGTGATCCTGGTCTGCTCCGAGGCGGCACGGAATGCCGCCGACTCGCGATATCGTTCCTCAAGTGAACCAGACTCGGGCGTGAGGATGTCGGCGCCTGCGACGGCACTCATGGTCTTGATGCTCCGTTTCTTCCCTGCCTAGCAGTAGGCCCGCGGAAGTTGGATCAGTCCAGACCCTGACTATGTCGGCCGAAACTTGCCGCACCGGATGATGGACCCGGGATGGGGTTCCGCCCGCCGCGATCATGTTCCAGTCCGAAGAACCGGGTGATCTCGGCGGTGGCATCGACCGGGGCCTGGGCCATGAACCGCCCCGGCACCGCCACCCGTGACCCGACCGGATAGGCATGCGGCAGATGCGTCAGCGACCACAGTTCCACCGCCGATTGCCGGCGATCCCGCCACACCTGATGGATCAGCCCGCCGCCCGACTGTTCGATGACCGCCGGCGTGGCCAGGTGATGCAACGCGCACCATTGCGACGCCAGCAGCGCGCCGTTCTCCGGTGCCACCGTCATATCGGCCTGTCCTTGCCACACCGACAGCCTCGGCCAGGGGCCGGCAAAGCCACGCGGCGCGGCGGCCCGCACCTGCGCGGCCAATGCCTCCGGCGTCCGCGGCCGGCCGGCCGAGGCCATGCGCAGGATCGCCTGTATGCCGGAGTGGGCGGCCCCGACCGGCAAACCGGCGACCGAGGCGCCGGCGGCAAACAGATCGGGATAGGCCGCCAGCAGGGCGGCGGCCATGGCACCGCCCGCCGACAGCCCAACGACGAAAATCCGCCCCGGATCGCTGTCGAACCGGCTGATCCCGGCGCGGATCATCTCGGCGATGGAACCGGCCTCACCGGCGTCACGCGCCGTGTCGGCCGGTTGGAACCACTGGAAACAGCGTCCGGCGTTGTTGGCCTCGGCCTGCTGCGGCAGGATCAGCGGAAACCCCAGCCTGTCGGCGCAATCGGTCCATCCGGAGTCATATGCGAACGCGGCCGAGTCCTGGCCGCAGCCATGCAGCAGCACGACCAGCGGACGCCCGGCCGCCAGGGCAGGCAGATAGGCGCGCATCCGCAGCCGCGCGGGGTTGTCGCCAAAACCATTGAATTCCGCCAACCGGCCGCTCTGCGCCAACGGCTCCGACCGCGGCATCGTGACAGCGTGCAGTTTCGCCTTGGTGAGACCCGTTGCCAGGCTGATTCCGCGGCGAAGCGCGCCTACTTTGGAAGACCATTTCATTCCGCCGGCAGCCTTTTCACAGTTCCTGCTTGCGAAGCGCAGCGCAGCCCTTAGCGATATGCTGCACCGCAGCATTGAATCAACCGCGCGACGGATTTTCGACCTATCGATGTGTCCCGATGTTTGCGCCTACACTGGCATGTCGAAATCGCTGGAACCGAGTCGCCCACCATGTTGCATGTGACCAAGCTAGCCGTCGGTGTCAGTGACACCGAACATCTGCGCCGACTGCAGGCCGCGCGGATGCGGGATCATCCGCCGTTGCGTCACCGCACGCGCAACTTCCCCAGGCGACGGGCCGAGGTGATCGACGGCGGTTCGATGTATTGGGTCATCGCTGGCACCATGCTGGCGCGCCAGCGCATCCTGGACATCATAGAAGACCAGCGCGACGACCAGACCGCCTGCGCCAGTTTCGTCCTCGACCCCGAGGTCATAGCGCTGGCCGGGCGCCCGACCCGGCCGTTTCAGGGCTGGCGCTATCTCGATCCCGACGGCGCGCCACTCGATCTGCCCGCGATCGGTGCGATCCTTGGCCTTGACAGCCTGCCGGCGGCACTGCGCCATGAACTGCGCGCGCTCTGTCTGCTCTGATTCCGGGCAATGTCCAGCCTCAACCTCGCCCGAGCGCCATTCCCAAGAACCACAGTCGCGATGAGCTGCCGGCGCGGCTTGCGTAGCTTCGGCCGAGGCGGCAAAGCCTCAACCCGATGACGCACGTCCACGTGATCGGGGCCGGCCTCGCCGGCCTCTCAGCAGCCTTGACGCTGACCGCTCGGGGCTGCCGGGTCACCGTTCACGAGGCCGGCCCGGCCGCCGGCGGCCGTTGCCGATCCTACCTCGACAAGGAACTCGGCCTGCGTATCGACAACGGCAACCACCTGCTGCTGTCGGGCAATTCGGCGGCCAACAGCTACATCGCCGAGGTCGCCGCGACCGACGCGTTCAGCGTCGCGCGCCGCGCGAGCTTTCCGTTCATGGATCTGGCGACTGGCGAACGCTGGTCGGTGCGCCCCAACCGGGGCCCGATCCCCTGGTGGATCCTCAGTGCCGGCCGCCGCGTACCGGCAACCCGCGCGTCCGAGTATCTGCAACTGGCCCGCGTCGCCCGCATCCGCGACGACGCCTCGGTCGCCGACAGTATGCGTCCCAGCCGGCTGTACCGGCAACTGCTGGAGCCGATCGCCATCGCCGCCCTCAACACCCCCCCACGCCAGGGGCTGGCGCGACTGCTTGCCGAAGTGATGCGCGAAACGCTGCTGCGTGGCGGGGCTGCGTGCCGGGCGATGCTGCCGAAGGCCGGCTTGTCCGAGGCGCTGATCGACCCAGCCATCGCCACCCTGCGGGCGCGCGGCGCCGAGATCGGGCTCAATCGCCGGATCGCCGGCCTGACCATCGAGGACCGCAGGATCACCGCGCTGCGCGGCCCCGCCGGTCCTATCGCTCTCGACGCCGACGATGCGGTCCTGCTCGCCGTGCCGCCCTGGGTCGCCGTGGAACTAGTGCCGGGCCTGGTCGGCCCCGATGCGTTCGAGGCGATCCTCAACATCCACTTCCTGCACGCCGCCGGTCCGGCCGGACCGATGGCGGAGGCCGGCTTCATCGGCCTGACGTCGGGAACCGCGGAGTGGGTGTTCATCAAGCCTGGGCACGTCTCGGTCACCATCAGCGCCGCCAACCGCATGGTGGATGACCCGGCCAGCACGATCGCGGCGCTGGTCTGGCCCAACGTGGCGGACGCGCTTGGGCTGCACCCCGACATGAAGCGGACGCTGCCGCCCTACCGCGTGGTCAAGGAAAAGCGCGCCACTTTCGCTGCCACCGCCGAGCAAGAGATCAGGCGGCCGAAGCCGCGAACCGCACTGGCCCGCAACCTCGCGCTGGCGGGTGACTGGACAGACACCGGCTTGCCCGCCACCATCGAGGGCGCCATAAGGTCCGGCCGCTCCGCCGCGGAAGCTCTGCGCACGCTCTGATTGCAAGGAAGCCCACAGGAAAGTCCCACGGGGAAGCCATGGACCTCGATACGATAACCGCCCCGGTTGTCGAAGACCCCGCGTTGCTCGATGCCATCTCCCGGGCGACCGATGCGCTGATGCGTCATCAAAAGCCGGACGGCCATTTCGTCTTCGAGTTGGAAGCGGATGCCACGATCCCGGCCGAGTACGTTCTGCTCGAGCATTTCCTCGATCGCATCGATGCGGACCTGCAGGCGCGGATCGGGGTCTATCTGCGCGCTATCCAGGGCCAGCATGGCGGCTGGCCGCTGTTCCATGACGGCGCGTTCAACGTGTCGGCCAGCGTGAAGGCCTATTTCGCGCTGAAGGCGATCGGCGACGATCCGGATGCCGCCCATATGCGCCGCGCGCGCGACGCCATCCTGGCCGCCGGCGGCGCGGAGCGGACCAATGTCTTCACCCGCGCCCAGCTTGCGTTGTTCCAGGCGGTGCCGTGGCGGGCGGTCCCTGTGATGCCGCTGGAGATCATGCATCTGCCGCTGTGGTTTCCATTCCACCTCTCAAAGGTCTCCTACTGGTCGCGCACCGTGATGGTGCCGCTGCTGGTGCTGATGGCGCTGCGGCCGAAGGCGCGCAATCCACGCGGGATCGGCATTCCCGAACTG
Source organism: Rhodopila sp. (assembly GCF_965277165.1). Taxonomy (GTDB): domain Bacteria; phylum Pseudomonadota; class Alphaproteobacteria; order Acetobacterales; family Acetobacteraceae; genus Rhodopila. Next base: position 3,068,230 of record NZ_CBDICE010000006.1, on the reverse strand, counting down.
TTTCGCACCCCGCCGGATCAGGTGACAGACTGGATCCGAGGTCCCTATCGGTCGGCCTGGGGCCGTTTCTTCAAGGGCGTGGATGTGGCCCTGCGCGTGGCTGAACCGCTGCTTCCCAAGGCGTCCCGCCGCTCCGCGATCGACAAGGCGGTCGCCTTCGTCACCGAACGGCTGAACGGCGAGGACGGCCTCGGCGCGATCTACCCGGCCATCGCCAACTCCGTGATGATGTTCGACGCGCTCGGCTATCCCGCCGACCACCCCAACGCCGCCATCGCCTGGCAATCGGTGCGCAGGTTGCTGGTGACCGAGCCCGATCGCGCCTATTGCCAGCCCTGCCTGTCGCCGGTGTGGGACACCAGTCTCGCCGGCCATGCCCTCGCCGAGGCGGGTGTCGCCACCGAGGCCGCCTGCGACTGGCTTCGTCCGTTGCAGATCACCGATGTGGTGGGCGACTGGGCGGTGCGCCGGCCCGATCTGCGGCCCGGCGGCTGGGCGTTCCAATACAACAATCCGCACTATCCGGACGTCGATGACACCGCCGTGGTCGGCCTGCTGCTGCACCGCAACGGCCACCCTGCCCATATCGGGGCGATCGAGCGCGCCCGCGAATGGATCATCGGCATGCAGTCCTCCGATCGCGGCCCGATGGACGGAGGATGGGGCGCGTTCGAGCCGGAAAACACCCACTACTACCTGAACCACATCCCGTTCGCCGACCACGGCGCGCTGCTCGATCCTCCTACCGCGGATGTCAGCGCGCGCTGCGTGTCGTTTCTTGCGCAGATCGGCATGGCGGACGACGACCCGGTGATGCAGCGCGCGGTGTCGTATTTGCGGCGCGAGCAGGAAGCCGATGGCAGTTGGTTCGGCCGCTGGGGCACCAACTACATCTACGGCACCTGGTCGGTGCTGTGCGCACTGAACGCCGTCGGCCTGGCGCACAGCGATCCGGCGATCACCCGGGCGCTGGAATGGCTGGTCTCGGTGCAGCGCGACGACGGCGGCTGGGGTGAGGACGAAGACAGTTACGGCGACGCGCCGCACGGCCGCTACAAGACCAGCACCCCGAGCCAGACCGCCTGGGCGGTGCTGGGCCTGATGGCCGCGGGCGCGACCGATCATCCGGCCACCGCGCGCGGCATCGCCTATCTGGCCGACGCGCAAAAGGCCGACGGCGAATGGACCGAGGCAGCCTACACCGCGGTTGGCTTTCCGCGCGTATTCTATCTGCGCTACCACGGCTACAAGATGTATTTCCCGCTGCTCGCGCTCGCCCGCTACCGCAATCTTCGCCGCGGCAATGCGAGCCGAACCGAGTTCGGCATCTGAGCGAAGCAGGCCGGCCGGGCATCGTCGTCGGTCTGGCGGCCGAGGCGCGCATCGCCACCCGGTTCGGCTATCCAGTCGAAACCGGCGGCGGCACGTCCGCCGGAGCAGAGGCCGCCGCATCCCGACTGGTCGACGCCGGCGCCACCGCGTTGATCAGTTTCGGCCTGGCGGGCGGCCTCGATCCGGCGCTGCGTCCGGGCGAGGTGATCGTGCCCCAAACCGTGCTGTCGGACGGCGTAACGCGACAGGCCGATCGGTCGCTGGCCGATCGGTTCGGTGGACTGACCACTCATACCATCCTGGGCGGCCGCGACATTGCCGCAACCGCGGTGGGGAAGCGACGTATTCAAGGGTTGACCCAGGCGCATGCCATCGACCTTGAAAGCGGAGCCGTCGCGGCAACGGCTGCGGCGCACGGCCTGCCTTTCGTCGTGGTCCGGGCGATCTGCGACCCAGCCGAACGAGATTTGCCGCCCGCCGCCCTGTTCGCCCTCGATCCGGGCGGCGCGATCGCCCCGTGGCGCGTCATCCGCTCGGTTTTCGGCGACCCGCGCCAGATCGCCCCTCTCCTGGCCCTGGCGCGCGACGCCCGAACCGCCCGAACAGCGTTGCTGCGCCTGGCCACGCGCTTTGAGGCGGAACGGCCCGCAGGTTGATCCAGACTCTCGGCGGCAAACCGGCAGCAGCGGCGACCTGCTCTATCGCCGATGCGGCTGGACCGAACTCGGCACGATCCTCGACCACGCCTACACCGTGCACGGATGTCCCGCAGCCGCGACCGTGTTCTACAAAGCGTTTGCTCCGCATCGACGACCTGCAGCCAGTCCCCGGGTCGGGGACTGACGGCGGGGCAGGGCGCTCATCCGACCCCGGCGGGGATCAACCAGGGGCCGCCTCTGCGGAACCCAACAGGTCCAACCTGTAGCGCCGATGCCGCTCCTGGCGGGTGACGCGGAGCGCCGTTTTCGTCTGTTCGACGAAACGATCAGGCGCGGCATCGCTCGGACTCGGATCGTCGGTTTGACCGAGCCAGTTGACCAGCACGACGGCGCCGCCGGGCATCAGACAATGCAATACGTGCCTCGCGCAGGTCGCGATGTCGGCGGCCGACAGGAAATACAATACCTCGGAGAACACGATCAGGTCGAACCGCCCCCCCGGCCATTGCCCCGGCACCTGCATCTGTTCGAAGCGCACCTGGGGCTGGTCGGCGCAACGCGACCGGGCAGCGGACAGCGGGTCCTCCACGATATCGATCCCCAGCAGGCTGTCGCATTGCGGCGCCAGCATCCGGGTCAGGATCCCGATCGAGCAGCCGACCTCCAATCCCGCACTGAAGCGGCGATCGCCCAGAGCGTCCAGTGTTTGCCGGTATTTCGCCCGTTCGTAGCGGCTGGTGTTGAACCCCCACGGGTCCGGGTTCGCCTGGTACAACCGTTGAAAGTGGCTGGCGGGACGTGACCCCGTCATGGCCGAATAAATGTCTCGAACGCGGTGTCGAACACCGACAGCAGCGTGTGCGGCAGCTGGAATCCAGCCGGATCATCGGTGATCAGGCCGCCATATTGCGACCGATGCGCCTTGAGGGCCGCCCGTTTGGCGCCCAGGAACAGGCTGATATCCAGACGGCAGCCGACGGCTGGCGCACCCGGGATCGGGGTCTCGGGCGGCAGGGTCCAGCCCCAGACCGGAAAGGCCAGGTGCTTGATCCCGCTGCATTCCGCCACGGCTGCGGCGATCAGTGACGCCGCCGTGTGATCGCAATGCGGGTCGTGCCGCCACGGCGCCAGGATCGCCGTGAAAGTCGGCTCGCGGCGGATCAATCCGACCAACCGGGCCACCACGGCGGCAAATCCCGGACCGTCATGTGGCGCGGCGGTGTCCGGCTGTCGCAGCAGAACTAGCCGGTCCGGCGCCAGCCCGAGGCAGGCCGTTGCCTCAAGCACTTCCCGCGCCCGCAGCGCGCGCAGCCGGTCCGGGGGAAAGTCACGCGAATTGGGGTGCGAGCCGGCGCCGTCGGTCAGGACAACGACCAGGGGCATCCGGCCGGCGGCGGCGCACATCGCGATCAGGCCGCCGCAGCCAAGGCTCTCATCGTCCGGATGTGGCGCCAGGATCAGGCACGTGCCGCTGCCGATCACATCGTCGAGGCTGCCCAGCTTCAGTCCCCGCCACGCGCTCTGACACTCCCCGGCCGTGCTCAAAGCCGATGGTCCGTAAGATCGGCGAACCAGATTGCCGCCTCGGTCAGCACCTCGTCGGGCGCTGGCTGGCGCAGGTAGGTGGACAGGTCGCGGCAGATCAGTTCGATCGGGTTACCTTGGCGAAACGCCGACAATCCGACCGAGCGCTGCACCAGCCGCATTGCCTCCAAACAGGCGGTCTCCACGGCGATCCGCGCCAGGCCGACGGTTGCCACGCGATGGCCGGTTTCGGCGCTCTCGTCCTCGGCGACCCGAGCCGCCGAACTGACCCATAGGCGACTGGTCTCGCGCGCGATAATAGCCCTGCCAAGCCTGGCCTGCACGTGCGAATTGTCGAGCCGGCCGGATTGCCGTAACTGGTCCGCCGCATGGTCGATCAGGGCGATCAGCCCGCCCAGTGCCACCGCCGATCCGCGCCAGGCACCGGCGGAAAAATCCGGCTCTCGCATGTAGTCGCCGGCGCGTCCGAGCAGGCGATCGGCCGACACTTCGCAGCCGGTGAAGTCCACCGAACCGGTGACCGCCGCACGCATGCCTTGCAGCGGAGACGGCAGCGGCGTCACGGTCTCGCCAATGCCCAAGGGAAGCGTCAGCATCCGCGTGTCGCCGTCAGCGTCGCGGGCGGTGACCAAGGCGGCGGTGGCATGGCCGGCGGCAGAGCAGAATTGCTTGCCCCCGGTCAGCAGGACCCGCGCGCCAGCCCTGCGCATGCGCAATCCGTCGGTTGGCGGATCGGTGACCCACAACGCATGCAGCCGTTCCGGCTCCGGCTGCACGCCGTAGCGGGCCATCAGGTGCAAAGCGTTGACATGCGCCTCCAGTATCCGCCCGACCGAAAGATTGCCGCGTCCGAGCTGTCCAAGCAGGCAGGCAAGTTCGTCCGTTCGGTTGGAGCTGAGCCCCTCGGGGCCGAGCCTGCCGCGATCCAACCTGTCGCGATCTAGCTCCTCGCGATCTAGCTCCTCGCGATCCAGCCCCTCGCGATCCAGCCCCTCGCGATCCAGCACGGGCAGCCGTGGCGACAACGCGCCCGCGGCGCGCAACTTGTCGATCTCCTCGGCTGGAAACAACGCGTCCCGATCCAGCGCATCGGCGCGGCTCTGCATCCAGGGAACAAGGTCGCCTACCGCGGTCAACAAAGCTGACATGGCTAATCCGCCGCCAGCAATTCGGGCGGCAGCAGCGATTTGAGCAGCGCCTCGGCCGCGGTGATCTCGATCCCCAGGTCACCGAAGCGAACCCGCCGGCGCCGCAGCAGCGGACTGACGGCCTCCAATCGCGCCCAGGCTGCGCCGAAACGGCCCATGGCCAGAGCGTCCAAGAGGCTTCGGGGCGACAGCGCCATATCGCCAGCCAGCGCATCGTCCTTCACCCCGCGATCCGTCGCACGGGCATCCACCGTTCGGGCATCCCCCGTTCGGGCATCCCCCGTTCGGGCATCCCCCGTTCGGGCATCCCCCGTTCGGGCCCAGGCCCGCCGCACCCGCCGGCGCAGGCGATAGCGACGGAACGCATCGCCGGCCGGCTCGACCTGGTCGTCGGTGAATTCGTCCTGCCGCACCATCCGACGCCGGATCGCATCCGCCATGCCGCCTTCGGCACGACCGACCACGCGGCCGGAGACCGTAACCTGGATCGCCGGATCGTGCCGCAAGCGTGCATCCATCATCCACAACGCCCGAACGAACGCGCGGTCTTCTCCCGCGGCGATTGGCGGAATGCCGCCGACCCGGTGGAAGGCCGCGACGCCGACCGCCAAGCTTGCTCCGGAAGCCTCGGTATGGCGAGGCGGCGGATCGTGCGGTTCGGGATCCAGCATCCAGGCCAGATCATCCAGCAGCGCGATCAACCGGCACTCCAAGGCATCGTCCTGGTGTAAATGAGCCGGGATCAGGGTCGCCTCAAGCGGATCGATCACCGCGCGGCCGCAAACCACGTCCGCGCCCTCAGCCAGCCCGCCGACCGCGCGCGACACCCAATCAACAGGTACCGTGGCATCGGCGTCGGTGGTCAGCAGCACGCCATCGGATCCCGCCCGCACCGCCGCTGCCGCCATCACCAGACGGCGCGCATGGCCGGCATTGGCTTCGGCCAGCGGCAGGTCACGGCTGATGATTTGCAGATCAAAGTGGAGATTGGGCGCCATCGCCCAGGCAATCGGTTCGGTGGCGTCGGAGCAGTTGTTCAGCAAAAGCACAACCAGGTCGGGACGCAAGATCTGCTTGTCCAAGGCAATCAGACAGGATTCGATACGCTCCGCCTCATCGCGCGCGGGAATCGCGACAACAGTGTTGTTAGCCACGAGCGAACCACGCCATGGTGGGTTTCCTGCCGACAAATGTGTGCTTGTTGAAGAAGTGGACCTTCGACGGGCGGATACGACCCGAGGTCACCTAGCTGTTATGCGGCTTGTGCTGACGAATAAGCGACGTATAGGGCGCGCATGACACAGAATATCGAGACCGACGTGGCGATCGTCGGCGCCGGCCCGGTCGGGCTGTTCGCGGTTTTCGAATTGGGCATGCTGAAGCTGACCAGCGTATTGATCGACTCTCTCGCCGAGGTCGGCGGCCAATGCACCGCGCTGTATCCGGAAAAGCCGATCTACGACATTCCGGCGCAACCCTCGATCGAGGCAGGCGCCCTGATCACCCAGCTCGAACAGCAGATCGCGCCGTTCGCCGCGCCCCGTCTGCTTGGACGCCAGGTCAACGGCCTTCGCGGCGAAAGCGGCGGCTTCAGCTTGACCACCGACCAGGGCGACCGCGTGCGCGCCAAGGCGGTGATCGTCGCCGCCGGCGCCGGCGCGTTCGGCCCCAATCGGCCACCGCTGGACGGCCTCGCCGCCTACGAGGCTTCGGGCTCGGTGCAATATTACGTCCGCCGCCGCGAGGATCTGCGGGGCAGACGCGTCGTCATTGCAGGAGGCGGCGACTCCGCGGTCGACTGGGCACTGGCGCTGAAGGATATCGCCCGCGTCGCGGTCGTGCATCGCCGGCCAAAATTTCGCGCAGCGCCAGAAAGCGCCGCGCGACTGGACGCGGCGGCGCGAAACAATGAGATCGAATTGGTGATCCCGTATCAGTTGCGCGGCTTGGCCGGAACCGATGGCACGCTGTCGGCGGTGGAGGTCGCGACTCTGGATGGCGCCGTCCGCTCGCTGCCGGCCGATGTGCTGCTGCCGTTCTTCGGACTGTCGATGGATCTCGGGCCGATCGCCGCCTGGGGGCTGCAAAGCGAGCAGCACCATGTGAGCGTCGACCCCGCGACCTGCCAGACCAGCCAGCCCGGCGTGTTCGCCATCGGCGACGTGGCAAGTTATCCGGGCAAGCTGAAGCTGATCCTGCAAGGCTTCAGTGAGGCCGCCGTCGCGGCGCACGCTATCTTCCCGATCGTCCACCCGGATCGGGCACTGCACTTCGAATATTCCACCAGCAAAGGCGTCCCGACATAGCGGGGACCGACAGGATGCTTGCCCCGCGCCCCGCCTCGACCGCGGTTGCCTGGTCAGCCGTCCGCCCTGCCTGGTTGTCCGCGCCTGGTTATCCGCCGTGCCACGCGCTGGCCGCGCCCGACATTAACCATACCCCAGCGTTGCGGACATCAAGGTTGCCTGACCTGGACGGCTGTGGCATCCGCAGCGATTGCTGGAAAGTGGTCTGCTCCCGTGACTGTTTCTGACGTTCCGCGCCTCGGCTTCACCTTCTTCGATCTGGCGGCCCGCGATGGGCTGATCCGGCTGGACCGGCGGTTCCTGGACAGCCTGGCGACGCAGGACGCGGCGCTGCACCAGCGTTTGCTGGCGGCCCGAGCGACCCCCCAGGCGGTAAGCAACCGCGATGAGTCCGACCTGGTGGTCGCTCTCGGGCCGCATCTGGATGGATTCGTCGCGGCGCTGTTCGGGATCGAGGCGGAAACCGCCGCTCTGACGCAACAGACCCTGGCGCTGGATCCGATCCACGCCTGCAAGCGGCTGTTTGTGCAGCGCCAGGCGGTGAAGAAGTATCCCGACCCGTCCGGCTTCGACGGTCCGGCGTTGCGCGCCGTGCTGCAGGCGCGGATGGGCACCGCGTTGACCGAGCGCGGCTTTGCCACCCAGGTCCAGGCCTGGGAAGCCGACCCCGAGGCTCTGGACGTGGCGCTGCGCTATGCCGCATGGGCAACGCTGACCCCAGACGGGCAGGCGTTCCACCGCGGTGGCACGCTGTTCCGGGTGCCTGCCAGGGTCGATCCCCAACATCTGGTGCCGGTCGAAACGATCGAGCGCGATGGCGTCACCATGCTGCGGCTGCCGGAACATGACTGGCGGCACCGCGAAGGCTTCGCGCTGACCGATCACGGGATGAACACCCAACAGGCGCTGGATCAGATGAACTACTGCATCTGGTGTCACACCCAGGGCAAGGACTCCTGCAGCCAGGGCCTGAAGGACCGCAAGACCGGCGGATTCCAGAAGTCGGTGTTCGGGGTTACCCTGGCCGGCTGCCCGCTGGACGAAAAAATCAGCGAAATGCACACGCTGCGGGCCGCCGGGCACGTTTTAGGCGCGTTCGCCACCATCGCCATCGACAACCCGATGATGGCGGCGACCGGCCACCGCATCTGCAACGATTGCATGAAGGCCTGCATCTACCAGAAGCAGGAGGCGGTCGATATCCCGCAGGCCGAAACCTCGATCCTGAAGGACGTTCTGAAGCTGCCCTGGGGGTTCGAGATCTACGCGCTGCTGACCCGCTGGAACCCGCTCGACATCCGCCGCCCGCTGCCCAGGCCCGATAGCGGCCGCAAGGTCCTGATTGTCGGCCTGGGTCCGGCCGGGTTTACCCTGGCGCATCACCTGATGAACGACGGCCACACCATCGTCGCCATCGACGGTCTGAAGATCGAGCCGCTGGGGATCGACGCCGCCGCCCCTGTGCGTGACGTGGAGACGTTGTTCGAAAATCTGGACGACCGGGTCATGGCCGGGTTCGGCGGGGTCGCCGAGTACGGCATCACCGTGCGGTGGAACAAGAATTATCTGAAAATCGTCCGTCTGCTACTGGAACGGCGCGCCGAAAGATTTGCCCATTTCGGCGGGGTGCGCTTCGGCGGCGGCGCGACCCTGTCGATGGACGATGCCTGGGCGATGGGCTTCGACCACATCGCGCTGTGCATGGGCGCCGGCAAACCCACGGTGCTCGACATCCCGAACGGCCTCGCCCGCGGCGTGCGCCAGGCCTCCGACTTCCTGATGGCGCTGCAACTGACCGGAGCAGCCAAACAATCCTCGGTCGCCAACTTGCAGCTCCGCTTGCCGGTGGTGGTGATCGGCGGCGGCCTGACCGCGATCGACACCGCGACCGAGAGCCTGGCCTACTACGTTCGCCAAGTGGAGAAATTCGCGCTGCGCTACCGAACGCTGGTGGCGGAAAACGGCGAGATGAAGGTCCGCCTGCCGTGGACCCCGGAACAGGCCGAGATCGCCAACGAATTTCTCGCCCATGCCGCGGCGATCGAGGCAGAGCGCAGCGCCGCGGCGGCGCAAGGCCGGCCACCGGCGCTGGCGGCATTGCTGGACAGTTGGGGCGGCGCCACCATCGCCTATCGCCGCCGCTTGGTGGACAGCCCGTCCTACACGCTGAACCACGAGGAAGTGGCCAAGGCGATGGAGGAAGCCGTGCGCTTCGCCGAGGGCCTCAGCCCGGTCGCGGTGGAAACCGACGCCCACGGCCACGCCGCCGCGCTGCGTGTCAAGCGCGCCGACGGCACCGAGGCAGCCCTGCCGGCCCGCGCCATCCTGGTCGCCGCCGGCACCCAGCCGAACACCGTGCTGGCCCGCGAGGACCATCGCATCCAGCTCGACGGCCGCTACTTCCAGGCGGTTGATGAGAACGGCGCCAAGGTCGAGCCGATCCGCGGCCTCGCCAAGCCGGAAGAGGCGCGGGTGTTGATGCACCGCGCCGAGAACGGCCGCTTCGTCAGCTTCTTCGGCGACCTGCATCCCAGCTTCTTCGGCAACGTGGTGAAAGCCATGGGCGGCGCCAAGCGCGGCTACCCGGTAGTGTCCCGCGCGCTGGCGGCACAGCCGGCCAGCACCGTCGCCGGCCGCGACCTGATCGCTGCCGCCCGCGACAGCCTGACCGCCAAGGTGCATGCGGTGCACCGCCTGACCCCCACCATCATCGAGGTGGTGATCCGCGCCCCCGCCGCGGCCCGCGCCTTCCGCCCCGGCCAGTTCTACCGGCTGCAGAACTTCGAGGTACTGGCAGCAGCCGACGACGAACCCGGCATCGGCCGCACCGTGCTGAACATGGAAGGCCTAGCTATGACCGGCGCCTGGACCGACCCCGACGCCGGACTGGTCAGCATCATCGCCCTCGAGATGGGCGGAAGCTCCGACCTCTGCGCCATGCTGCGCCCAGGTGAGCCGGTGGTGCTGATGGGCCCGACCGGCACGCCGACCGAAATCCACCCCAACACCACCATCGCCCTGGTCGGCGGAGGCCTGGGCAACGCGGTGCTGTTCTCGATCGGCGCGGCGACCCGGGCAGCGGGGTCGAAGGTGATCTACTTCGCCGGCTACAAGGCCATGCGGGATCGCTACAAGGTGGCCGAGATCGAGCGCGCCGCCGACGTCATCATCTGGTGCTGCGACGAAGCCCCAGGATTCGCCCCCAATCCCGCTCGGCCGCAGGATCGCAGTTTCGTAGGCAACATCGTGCAGGCGATGGCGGCCTACGGATCGGGCGCGCTGGGGCCGCGGGCGGTGCCGCTGATCGAGGCCCAGCATATGATCGTCATTGGCTCCGACCGTATGATGCAGGCGGTCGGCGCGGCTCGGCATGGCACGCTGGCGCCCTATCTGAAGCCGGGACACGGCGCGATCGGGTCGATCAACTCCCCGATGCAGTGCATGATGAAGGAGGTCTGCGCCCAGTGCCTGCAGCCGCAGGTCGATCCCCAAACCGGCGAGCGGACCGTGGTGTTCTCCTGCTTCAACCAGGACCAGGCGCTGGACCGGGTGGATTTCCCGGCCCTGCACGACCGCCTGGCACAGAACGGCACGCAGGAGAAACTGACCGCGCAATGGATCGATCGCGCGCTACGCCGCCTCGAATTACGCCAGGCGGCCGCAGCGGAGTAGATACGCGCGTCAGGCGTTCGCACCCTGTAACACGTCGCCGAACAAGTTCCACGTCTTGCCTGTCCAGCGCATCAACTGCAACTGGCGGATCGGCCGGTAATTGGTCGGACTGGTGTTGATCTTGATGCCTGGCAGCAGCACCGGGTTTTCCAGGTCATGCAGGTTGGTCGCCTGTTTCATCAGGTTGGCGCGCGAGAAATCGCCGCCGCACTGCTTCAGCACCGTCAGCATGGTGTGCGTTAGACCAAAGCCGGCGACATTGCCGCCGTCCTTCAAATCGCCGTCCGGATAGTATTTCGCCATGAACGTCCGCCACGTCTTCATCCCGGCGTCGTCGCTCCAGCGCGGATCCGTCGGGTCCTTCAGATACGCCGAACTGATGATGCCAACGCCGTTTTCGGGACCCGCCGGAATCATCACCGCGCCGACCGACACGGAAACCCCGGTCAGCACATGCAGCGGCTTCCAGTTCATTGCCGCCACCTTGCGGATCGACTGCGCGGCGAACTTGGGCGACGCCACCGTCATCAGCACATCGACGCCGGCCGCCTGCAGGCTGACAAGCTGGCTGTCGATCGTTGCATCCGTGACTTCATAGGATACGCTGGTCACCTGATGATCGTAACGGTCTTTCAGGACGTCGCGAGTGCCGATCAGGTAGTCTTTCCCGAAATCGTCGTTCTGATAAAGGATCCCGATCTTGGCGTCTGGCTTATGCGCCAGGATATACTTCGCATAGACCTGTGACTCGGTCACATAGCTCGGCTGCCAGCCAATGGTCCAAGGGTGCAGTTTGTAATCGCCCCACTTGTCCGCCCCGGTGGACAGGAACAGGTCCGGCACCTTCTTTTGATTGACGTAGCGCACCGTCGCCGAGTTCGTCGGCGTGCCCAGCGGGGCAAACAGGGCAGCGACTTGATCCTCCTCGATCAGCCGGCGGGTTTGCTCGACCGTCTTCGGCGGGCTGTATCCGTCGTCGTACGAGATGAACTTCACCTTGTGCCCGGCAAAACCGCCATCGTCATTCGCCATTCGGAACATGGCCGCCATCGCTTTGCCGATCGTCCCATAGGCCGAAGCCGGGCCGCTATAGGGCATGGTGTTGCCGAGACGGATTTCGCTCGCGGTCACGCCGGGAGTTTCCGCGGCACGCACGATGGCGGGGGCGAGCCCCGCGGCGACAGCCGTGGTTAGCAGTGCGCGTCTTTGCAGCATGACCTGATCCTCCCTGTTGGCGACCCTTGTTACCGGGCTCGTAGGCCTAGCTTAGGGCCGCACCCGCGGTCGCGCCAGGGGGATCCGCCGGACGCGCAACTGCTGTACTCCGACTGATTATCGCGCCGGAATAAACCCGGCTTCGTTGGGTGGTCGGGGAAGGCAGCCGACGCCCGCGACAAGTGCGGCCGGGGCTACCGCCCGCTTACCCCACGCAAGCACCATCACCCACCGCCTGGCCCAACGTGCCTGGCAACGACCTCTACGCCAAGCCGCTCTTCACCGCCTCCGCGACCACGTTTCGTGCGACCTCGCGCAACAATTGCCGGTCCGCCGACTTCGTGCCGGCGGCCGCTATGCCGGGAATGACCCGGTCGTGGCTGTAAGTCGGCAGCGCCGCGCCGTTCTTCAGGATGGGGTAATCCAGGTCCTCGCCGGCGCCCACCGCACGGATCCCTCGCCGCAGCATGTTGCGCATCATGATCAGGCCGCGGTCGGTGGAGGCCAGATGCTCCAGCCCATGCCGAGCCATCCCGTCGTGAATGCTGACCTGGGCGTCCCAGTCGCCGGGAACGCGCTGCCGCTCCTCATACGGGCGGTTGCCGTCCTGGCCGAAAACCGTGCCGCGCTGCGGGTCCTTGCCGATCGGCGCGCGGTAATAGCCAATTTGCATCGTGTGCGTATCGTCGAGCGGCACCGCCCACGTGGTCGCCTGCGGCCGATTGAGCGTGTTGCGCAGCGCGACCGGATCCTGGTTGGGCGGGAACTGGTGAATGTTCGGCATGATGAAATCGGCGACGCGCACCCAGACCTTGTCCTCATACCGTCGGGTGTCGATGTAGACCATGCCGACCGGAGTCTCCATCCAGTCCCACTCGGCCAGCTCCTGAAAATCGTCGCTGAAACCCTCGCTGCCCGGCAGCGTGTGCAGGAACGCGACATGCGCCGGATCCATGCTGTTTTCTTTCACCTGCAACCAATTGCAGTCCCACAACGTCGGCGCGCGGGCAACCAGTTGGTAGCCGGGCAGGTCATAGGTATCGAAGATCGGAAAAGCCGGTTTCTTTTCCGGCGGTCCCATGTAGGCGAACACGAGGCCGGCGTGCTCGTGAACCGGATAGGCACCGTGGCACAGCCGGTCCTTCAGCGTGCTGTCGGCCGGCTCACCCGGCGTTTCCAGGATCCTGCCGTCAACGTCGAACAGCCAGCCGTGGTAGCAGCAGCGTATGCCCCGCTCGGCAACCAGTCCGAATTCAAGCGACGTGCCGCGATGCGGACAAAACGGCTCCACCAGGCCAACAGCACCGCTCTTGTCGCGGAAAGCCACCAGGTCCTCGCCCAGGATGCGCAACCGGCGGGGCAAATCGCCCAGCTCGCTGCCCAGGATCACCGGCTGCCAGAACCGCCGCAGGTATTCGCCGCACGGCGTGTCCGGCCCGATTCGGGTCATCTCCTGCTCGTCCGCCGGCATCCCGCGATGGTGGTAGGCACTGTACGCGCTGTTCAGAAACGGGGCTCGTTCAACCATGATCTGCCTTCTTTCGTAGCCGGTCGGGGCCGTAGGATGGGCGATCGGTTGACAGCGATAGTGGAAGGCGCCGGCGCCAAGCGTCAAGCGGTGGCTAAGCCCCCAAGCCAGGGCCGAGACCGACCCTGGCCGGGATCCACTTCGTCAGCTTGGTTCGATGGGGTGATCAGCTCCCGATCCCGCCGATCGCCAGATACTTGATCTCCAAGTAATCCTCGATCCCGTACTTCGACCCTTCGCGCCCCAGCCCGGACGACTTCATCCCGCCGAACGGCGCCTCGGCGGTCGAGATAATCCCCTCGTTGATCCCGATGATCCCGTATTCCAGCGCCTCGCCAACTCGGAAAACCCGCCCGACGTCGCGCGCATAGAAATACGCCGCCAGTCCAAATTCGGTATCGTTGGCCAACCGGATCGCTTCCTCTTCGGTTTTGAAGCGGAACAACGGTGCCACCGGCCCGAACGTTTCCTCGCGGAAGATCATCGCCTCATGCGGCACGTTCGCCAGCACCGTCGGCTCGTAGAAATTGCCGCCGAGCCGATGTTTCTTGCCGCCGGTCACCACCGACGCCCCCAGCGACAGCGCGTTGGCGACATGCTCCTCCACCTTCCTCACCGCGTCGGAGTTGATCAGCGGTCCCTGGCTGACACCGGACTCCATGCCGTTGCCAACCTTCATCGCCTCCACCGCGGTCTTCAGCTTGGCCGAGAACGCGTCATAAACGCCGTCCTGCACCAGGATGCGGTTGGCACAGACGCAGGTCTGACCCGTGTTACGGAACTTGCTGCCCATCGCACCTACCACGGCGGCATCCAGATCGGCATCGTCGAACACGATGAACGGAGCATTGCCGCCCAGTTCCATGCTGGTCTTCTTGATCGTCGGCGCGCACTGCGCCAGCAGCTTGGCGCCGACCTCGGTGGACCCGGTAAACGACAGCTTGCGCACCAGCGGATTCGACGTCAGCTCAGCCCCCATCGCCGACGATCCGCCGGTCAGCACGTTGCACACGCCCGCCGGCATGCCCGCACGCTCAGCCAGCACCGCCAACGCCAGCGCCGAGAACGGCGTTTGCGACGCCGGCCGGATCACCCCGGTGCAGCCCGCCGCCCAGCCCGGCCCGGCCTTGCGGGTGATCATCGCCGCCGGAAAATTCCACGGCGTGATCGCGGCAAAAACACCGATCGGCTCCTTCATCACGAGGATGCGACGGCCCTTGGCGTTCTGCGGGATGGTGTCGCCGTAGATCCGCTTGGCCTCGTCGGCGAACCAGTCGATGAAGCTGGCGGCGTAGACGATCTCGCCCTTGCTCTCGCCCAGCGGCTTGCCCTGTTCGGCGGTCATGATCATCGCCAGATCGTCAGCGTTCGCCAGCATCAGGTCGGACAGCTTGCGCAGGATCGCTCCGCGCTCTTTCGCCAGCATGGCGCGCCAACCGGGATAGGCCTTGTTCGCCGCCTCGATCGCGCGGCGGGTTTCGCTGGCCCCCATGTTGGGCACCTCGCCGACCGCTTCGCCGCTGGCGGGGTTTTTCACCACAATGGTCTGGCCACTGTCGGCCTCCACCCATTTGCCGTCCAGGTAGTTCGCTTGGCGAAACAGCGTCGGGTCCTTCAACGGCAGCGGCGAGACTGGGTTCAACATGTTCGGGTCCTCCTCTGGCTTTGCCCGCAACATAAGCATTGTCGCGCGCGCTGTTCAGGGGTGGGACGAGCCCAGCCCAGGCTACGCCGCCGCCCGCGCCTCGCCCCCGAAGCGTTCAAAGCGGAAAGCGGTCGGGTCAACCACCGGCGTCGCACCCATCACCAGTTCCGACATCAGCCGCCCGGCGCCGGGCCCGATGCCGAAGCCGTGCCCGGAAAAGCCGCTCATCAGGTAGAACCCCGGCACCGCACGCACCGGCCCGATCACCGGCACGGCATCCGGAGTGGTATCGATCAGGCCGCCCCAGCTTGCCGCGATCCGTGCTTGCGCGAAGGCCGGAAAGGCGCGGATCAGGTTGGCTTTGCTCTCCTCCACGATCGCCGGGTTGGGGGCCGGGTCCAGCACCCGCATCGCCTCGAACGGACTGGCCTGGTCCAGTGCCCAGCGGCGCGGAATGCGCCTTTCCTCCTGGAAGCGCCCAAACAGACGGATACGGTATTCACGTCTGGAGCCGAGCAAGGTCGGCAGAAACCGCGGCAGCAGCCGGAAACTGTCGGGCACCAGGTGAGCCTCATTGGCGTTGCGCCGAGCCACCGTGTAGCCGCCGTCCCGGCGTTTGCGAAACGCGAAGTCCGGGCCGGCCACGGCCATCTCCGGCGGCCCATCCAATGGCTGCGTCCGCATCACCGACCCGAGCACTTTCAACTGCGGAAAATCCACCCCCATGTTGCCGCAGAACAGCCGCGACCATGCCCCGCCCGCCAGCACCGCCGCATCGCACCCGATGGCGCCGCGTTCGGTGACGATGCCGCTGATCCGTCCGGCCTTGGTCTCGATGCCACGCGCCGCGCGCTGGGTGAGGATCGTCGCCCCCAGCCGCCGAGCCGCCTGCGCCATCAGCGGCACCGCGCGTTGCGGCTCCGCTCGGCCATCGTTCGGAGTATACAGCGCGCCGGCCCAGCGCCGGCTCGATCCGGGCAGCGTGGCATCGACCTCATCGGCCGAAAGGATGCGGCTTTGCACCTGCCACTGCCGCGCCTGGTCCAGCCAGGCCTCATAGCCGGCAACCTCGGCTTTTGTATCGCAAAGGTAGCACGCCCCGGCGCGCTGGAAGCCGACCTCGTCGCCCACGAGGCGGTCCATGCGGTCCCACAGCCGCAGGCTTTCCAGCGCCAGCGGCACCTCGGCCTGGGCGCGCCCCTGGGTCCGGCAGAACCCCCAGTTGCGGGAGGATTGTTCGCCGGCCAGCCGGCCCTTTTCCAGCAGCACCGCCGATACGCCTTGTTCCGCCAGCGCCAGTAGCGTGCTGACGCCGGCGATGCCGCCGCCGATGATCACCACGTCGGCGCGCGGCGGAAGCGTGGTATCGGTTTCCACGTCGATCAGTTCCGGCACCATGCAAGATATCCCCGTCCCAAGCCTGCGATCGCCAAGCCTGCCATCCGTTGCGGTCGCGCCAACGGGCAATCACTATGCCGGTGAACATGGAACGGGGGAAATATCCATGCTTCGGTCAGCTTTCCACCGCGCCCGAAACTTGCGCCCCGCCCGAAGCTTGTTAGCGGCTCGCTCCTTCCGTGGCGCTTGGGCCTGCGTCTGGCTCTGCGGCATCGTGCTGGCAACCGCGACCAACGAGTTCGCCCAGGGCGGTGGCGCATTATCCAGCGGTTCGCCGGCGCTGCAAGCGATCCGCGCCCGCGGCGCGTTGCTGTGCGGCACCGGCCGGGAAATCCCCGGGTTCTCGATGATCGACAGCGGCGGCGTCAGGCGCGGGATCGATGCCGATTACTGCCGAGCGGTCGCGGCGGCCACCCTGGATGACGCCTGGGCCGCTCGGATCGTCCGCCAGGTCGGCAATGACGGTGAGCTGTGGAAGCACGACATCACCCCGCTGGGTCTGGACCGCGGCCGCAACGCGGCGTGGACCAAAGGCGGCCTGCAATTCGCCCCGCAGTTTCGGTAGTCTGTTACCCAACCCATGCCCGCGCCTCCAGCGCCGGATCGGGAGGCAATCATGTGCGGCCGGTTCACTCAGCATTACACCTGGCAGCAGGTTCACGCCTTCCTCAGCCTGCTCGGACCAGCGCGCAACCTGCGCCCCCGCTACAATATCGCACCAACCACGCCGGTCGACGTGGTGCGCCAGGATCGGGACGGAAAGCGCGAATTGGTCTCGATGCGCTGGGGCCTGATACCGTTCTTCTGGACGAAGCCGTTGAAGGACCTCCCCGCCACCTTCAACGCGCGCGCCGAAAGCGCGCATCAGCGGCCGATGTTTCGCTACGCCTTCAAGCAGCGTCGATGCATCATTCCCGCTAGCGGCTTCTACGAATGGACAGGCGACAAAGCCGACCGGCAGCCGCACCTGTTCAGCGCCGCCGATGGCTCGCCCCTGCTTGCCTTCGCCGGCCTGTGGGAGCGCTGGCGCCAGCCGGACACGTCCGAGGAAATCCTCTCCTGCACCATCATCGTCTCCGGCGCCAGCGAATGGATGGAGCCGTATCACGACCGGATGCCCGTCCTGCTCAAGCAATCGGATTTCGACGCCTGGCTGAACGGCACGCTCGGACCCGAGGCCCTGCAGCCGGCGGTCGAAGCAGCCTTGCGCCAATGGCCGGTCTCAAAGCGGCTCAACAGCACCCGAGCCGATGCCAACGGCGTCACCAACGCCGACGACGATCCCACCATCATCGAGCGTGCCGCATGATCGGGACATCGTGGCCCGCCGAATCCGTTCCGCGCATGCCTCGGGCGCCGCGGTCGGAAGGCCCCATCCATATGCCATCCGCTCCGGTTGCGCCGCGATCCTTCGTCAGATCGCCCCCGCGACCTCGTGGCCACCGTGCCAGATCATCGTCAGCGCGACATACAGCACAATCAGCAGGCCGATCCAGGCGACCCAACGATGCCGCTGCAGCAGGCGGGCAACCAGCCCGGCCGCCAACCCCATCATCCCAACCGAGATCAGCAGTCCGACGACCAGCACCCACAACCGACCATGCGCCGCTCCAGCCACGCCGAGCACGTTGTCCAGGCTCATCGAAATGTCGGCGAGAACGATTTGCGCCATTGCCTGACGCAAGGTTTTGCTGTCATCGACGTCGCCGGCAACGCGGTGCGGCCGATGCAACTCGCGAAACATCTTCCAGCATACCCAAAGCAGCAGCACGCCGCCTGCGAGCAACAACCCGATCAGCGCCAGCAGCCGCAGCGCCACCGCCCCCAGCGCGATCCGGATCACCGTCGCGGCGCCGATCCCCAGCAGGATCGCCGGCCGCCGCTGCCGCGCAGGCAACCCCGCCGCCGCCATGCCGACGACGACCGCGTTGTCCCCGGCCAGCGCCACGTCGATCATCACCACCTGACCCAGCGCAATCGCCTGAGCCACCAGATCCTGCGTCCAATCCATGCTTGCCTTCCGCTGAACCGGGGTTTAGCTCGTCCATTCATCCAGATCGACAGGGCGGATCGACAGGGCAGCGATGGTTCCGCGATATTCAAGACCCGAAATGGCCGCGATCTGGGCGCCGGAGAACCGCTACCGCATCTGGTTCGAGATCGAGGCGCTCGCCGCCGAAGGCATGGCCCGCATCGGTGCCATTCCGCACAACGCCGCCCGCGCCATCCGCGACAAGGGCGGCCCGAAGCTCGCCGCAATCAACGCCGCCGATATCGAGCGGATCGACGCGATCGAACGCGAAACCCGCCATGACGTCATCGCCTTCCTGACCTGGCTGGCCGAGGCGGTCGGCCCCGAATCGCGCTACGTCCACCAGGGCATGACCAGCTCCGACGTGCTCGACACCACGCTGTCGGTGCAATTGACCCAGGCGGCCGACATCCTGCTGGCCGACATCGACGCCGTGCTGGCCGCGCTGAAAACCCGCGCGTTGGAGCACAAATACACCCAAACCATCGGCCGCAGCCACGGCATCCACGCCGAACCGACCACCTTCGGCCTGAAACTGGCCGGCCACTACGCCGAGTTTGCCCGCAACCGCGACCGCCTGGTCGCGGCGCGCAAGGAAGTCGCTGTCGCTGCCATCAGCGGCGCCGTCGGCACTTTCGCCCACCTCGACCCCAGCGTCGAGGAATACGTGGCGGTTCAGCTGGGCCTGAGCCCCGAACCGGTCTCCACCCAGGTGATCCCGCGCGATCGCCATGCCGCCTTCTTCTGCACCCTGGGCCTGGTCGCCAGCGCCATCGAGCGGCTCGCCACCGAAGTGCGCCACCTGCAACGCTCCGAGGTGCGAGAGGCCGAGGAGTACTTCCATCCCGGCCAAAAGGGTTCCTCGGCGATGCCGCACAAGCGCAATCCGGTGCTCAGCGAGAACCTGTGCGGCCTGGCCCGTTTGGTTCGCTCGGCCGTAGTACCGGCGCTGGAGAACGTGACGCTCTGGCACGAGCGCGACATCAGCCACTCCTCGGTGGAACGCGCGATCGGCCCGGATGCCACGGTGACGCTGGACTTCGCTCTGATCCGGCTGGCCGGGATGATGGAAAAGCTGCTGGTCTATCCGCAACGCATGCTCGCCAACCTGGAAAGCCTGGGCGGCGTGGTGCATTCCGGCGAGGTGCTGCTGGCGCTGACCCGGGCCGGCATCCTGCGCGAAGACGCCTACCGGATCGTGCAAGGCTGCGCGATGGCGACCTGGACCAAATTGGGAACGCCGGAAGGCCAGTCGTTCCGCACCAATCTTGCCGCCGATCCCGACGTGGCGCGAATGGTCAGGCCGGCCGACCTGGACGCCGCGATGGACCCGGCACTTCATTTTGCATCGGTCGATCGGATTTTCGACCGGGTTTTTGGCTAACCTCTTCGCTCAGTCGCATGACCGAGATATCCGCCAGGATTCCGAAAACCGCCCTCGTCACCGGAGGCGCTCAGCGGCTGGGACGAGCCATCGTGCTCGAACTCGCGCGACGCGGCTTCGACGTCGCCATCCACTACAACAGCAGCCGGCAAAAGGCGGACGAGACCCAAAATGAAGTGCGCGCCCTCAGGCGGCGAGCCGTCATCCTGCAGGCTGACCTGGCCCGCGAGCCGCAATCCCAACAACTGATGTCGCGCGCCGCCGAACAGCTTGGGCCGATCGGCGTGCTGATCAACAACGCCAGCCGCTTCGATCGCGACGAATGGAACGACGCGTCCCGAGGCTCCTGGGACGCCCACATGGAGGCCAACCTCCGCACCCCGTTCGTGCTGACCCAGGCGTTCGCACGCGCCCTGCCGCCTGAGTCCGAGGGCGTCATCGTCAACATGATCGATCAGCGCGTCTGGTCCCTGACGCCGCATTTCGTCTCCTACACGGTATCCAAGGCCGGTTTGTGGGCGCTGACCCAGACCATGGCGCTGGCGCTGGCGCCGCGCATCCGGGTCAACGCGATCGGGCCCGGCCCGGCGCTTCCCAGCCCCAGGCAAACCGACGCCCAGTTTGCCGATCAAGCCGGATCGGTGCCACTGGGCCATGGCACTAATCCCGCCGAGGTCGCCCGCGCGGTCATCGCGATCCTCGGCCTTCCGGCGATGACCGGCCAGATGATCGCCCTCGATGGCGGCCAGCATTTGCAATGGGCGGCAGTGCCCAACGCGACCGGTCCGCAGGAGTGAAACCGCCCGGTACCAACCTGTCAGGTTCGGGCCTGCGCCATGTTTTCGTGCGCGACATGGTGGTTTTCGCCAGCGTCGGCATCTACCCGCACGAGCACCAGGACCGCCAGCGGGTTCGTATCAACGTCGATCTCGCGGTCATCGACGACACCGCCCTGGCTGGGCAGATGGTCGGTGCCGACGAACTTGCCCGGGTGGTGAACTACGAGAAGATCGTCACCTCGGTGCGGGCGATCGCCGGGTCTGGCCATATCCGCCTGGTCGAAACCATGGCCGAACGCATCGCCGAAGCCTGCCTCACCGATGCCCGCGTCAGGATCGCCCGCATCCGGGTCGAAAAGCTCGATATCTTCGCCGATGCGGCATCCGCTGGCGTCGAGGTCGAACGGCAGCGGCCGGATGCGTAGAGTGCGATCGCTTTCGGTGGCATCACCAAAAGCGTAAATCGCTCTCTCGAACAATGAATTGTAGAGCAATATCGGTGCAACCCTGAACCAATATTGCTCTATCGCATGATCGCGGCTTGGGTAGACCGTTCAGGCGCGACAAACCAACAAGTTGCGCCGCAGCCGACGCGTCTCACTCACCACGCGCGAGCCGCTCATCCAGTGCCAGATACTCCGCCGACCGGATTGCCGCCGCCAACTCCGGCACGCTGGCCATCGCCGCCCGCGAGCCGCCTTGCAGCCCGGCCAACGCGGCCCGCACCGCCATCACAGTCGCGGCCAGGATCTCCTGCGGATAGATCACCATCTTGATGCCGATCGCCGCCAGCACATCGTCCGCCGGCTTGAAATGCTTGCCGGCGGGGTTGGTCACCGCGATCGCCGGCCGGCCCTGGCAGGCCTCGACCGAGGCCCGCATCTCGGCCTCCGACATCGGCGAGTCCAGGAACAAGATGTCCGCCCCCTCGGCCACGAAGTCCTGCAACCGAAGCAGCGCCTCGTCGAACCCGCGCGACCCCCGGGCGTCGGTCCTGGCCAGCAGCAGCACGCCGGCCTCCCGCGCCGTGGCCACCGCAATGCGGCAGCGCAACCGAGCCTCGGCCCGGTCAACCACCAGCTTGGCGCCGTTGTTGCCGAGTTGCCGAGGCCATTGCTTGTCCTCGATCAGCACCGCCGCCGCGCCAACCTGGGCGTAACCCAGGACCGTCTTGCGAACCGCGATCGCGTTGCCGTAGCCGGTGTCGCCGTCGGCCAGCCACAACAGCTTCGGCGCTGCGGTGATCATCGCCTCGACCGCGTCGCGCATCTCGGGGAAGCTCAGCAGATCCATGTCCGGCATCGCCAGCCGCGTCGCGTGGATCGACGACCCGGAGGCAAAGGCGATTTTAAACCCGGCCTGTTCGATCAATCGGGCACCCAGGCCGTCGCCGCAGCCCGGCACGACCTGCAACTCCGATTTGTTCAACAGAGTCTTCATGGCTTCCGCCTGTGGACGCATCGTGGGGTCCTTATCAGTAAAGCAATGGGCAAAGCCTGGGGTCGCCCTGCCGGTGACGAACGCCGGGTGCCGCGCCGACGCGCTTCAGGCCCCGGGGTCGATCCAGCCGATGTGGCCGTCGTCACGCCGATAGACCACGTTCAGCACGCCCGACGCGCTGTTGCGAAACATCATCACCATCTGGTCCGCGAGATCCATCCGCATCACCGCCTCGCCAACCGAGAGGCTGGCGATCTCGGTCTGGGTCTCGGCCACGACTGTGGCATAGGCTTCATCCAGGGTGCGGCCATCCGTCGCGCCGTGGTCGGCGCCATTGGGCGCCTCCTGCAGGATATATTGCCGCGCCGCCTCCGGATGGTCGCGCTGGGCAAGGTCACGGTGATGGTCGTTGACCCGCCGGCGATAGCGCCGCAGCCGCTTGGCGATGTGCTCCGCCGCGTCGTCGAACGCGGTGTTGGCGTCCGCCGCTTCGCCCTCGCCGCGCAACTGCAGCCCTCGGCCCGCATGCACGTTGATATCGCAGGTGAAGAAACTTCGCGCCCGACTGAAGGTGACGTTCGCTTCCAGTGCATGGTCGAAATATTTGCTCGCGATCGTGTCCATCTGGGTGGACACCCTGATCCGCAACGCATCCGACAAATCGACTTGTTTGCCGGAGACAGTGATCTGCATCATTCTCTCCCGACCGGTTCGAGGCCGACCGGGACGTTTGACCGGCGTCCCGGCGGCCAGCGGCATTTGGGCACGGTGCGGCCGGTGGTGTCCACCAGGGATAATCGTTTCGTAGAAACTCCTCTCCCGGGCCTTCCCAGGCCCACCGGAAAGCCTGACGAGCGATCCAGGATTTTTCCCGGCTATTGTCGGGCAGGGGCCGAATAAACCGCTGATTAACGAGCCTCCGCCCCGACACCGCCGCGCCGCCGCCCCATTCTCATCCGATGAGCGGTAATGGATCCGGGCCCCAACTCACCCTGCGGCGAACGCAAGGCAGCGTCACGCCCAGAGCATGATCGCGGCTCGCGGAAGCCCCTGGGACGCGGCACCCGCACCCGCTTGGCGCCTCAAGGTCCGGTTCCCACGCCGACGAGGCGGCCACCGACGGTCCGCCCATACATCGACGACGCGGAATTATGGAACCGTGCGCGGGTCTCCTGCACCGAACCGATGAATCTGGGATCTTGCGGGCGCTCCTGACTGTCGATGAACATGGCCGCGTCCCACGCATCCTGGTCGCTGAGCTTGCCGCCCAGACCCAGCGGCATGTTGGCCTTGATGAACCCAGCGGCGTTGGTGACCGAAGCCATGCCGGCGCCCCAATTATACGATTGCGCGCCCCAAAGCGCCGGAAACACCGTTTGTCCCGCCGCCGCCTGGCCCGCGCCATCAGCGCCGTGACACAGCGCGCATTGCTGCTGATAGACCCGGCTGCCGCTGGTATAATCAGGCGAAGAGACGGGCTTCGGAACCTTCGGATAGCCGCGTCCCTGCAAGGTTTCGCCGACCGGAGCGCCACGAGCCAGCCACGCCGAGTAGCTTTCGAGCGCGACCAGGACCTTGTCACCCAACGGAGGTGCCTTGCCGTTCATGCTGTAGCGAAAACATCCCTGTATGCGTTCGGCGAACGTGTTCACATGACCGTTCTTCGCCCGATACGCGGGAAAAGCCACCCATGCCGCCCAGAGCGGTGAAGCGTCGGCCAACCGTCCGGCATCGATGTGGCAGTTGCTGCAGGCCAAACGATTGCCGACGAATTGCGGCGCCGCCTGCGCCGGATGGCGGAAGATCTCTTCGCCAAGGCTGATCATCTGGCCAAGCTGCGTCCGCGGAATTGAATCCTCCGGCGGCGGCCGGAACGCTAAGGACCGCGCCGGGCCGCCCGGTTGATCCGCGGGGGCGGTATTCACCGAACCGGCCGCTGGTTCTCCAGCCACCGGCGCCCGGGCGGCCTTGGCAACCCGCGCCGCCGTCGGCGCGGCCGCTATCGGCTCGCCTGGTTCGCTCCCCAGCACCGGCGGCGATCGGCATTGCAACAGGCCGAGCGCGGACGCCACGGCTATTGCCGACAGTCGCAGCCGATGGCTCATGACCCGGCACCCCCCGCCACCCGGCACCACTCGTGACCGGGCACCCCTCGTGACCCGGCACCCCTCATGGCGTTGTACCCCTGACGACGCCGCTCTTGATCGCACCGGCCTTTATGCCACCAGTCTGGGGCGCCACACCGATGGACGCAAAATACGCAGCCACCGCGGTAATATCGTCGTTCGACAACCGCCCCGCCACCGCCGCCATCAGGCCAAGCGGCCCGGGCGGCCGAGCCGCGATTTTCCAAGCCCGTAGCTGTGCCTCGATGTAGTGCGCCGGCAGCCCGGCGAGCGGCGGAAATACGGCGCCGACGCCCATCCCTTCGGGCCCGTGGCATTGCTCGCAACCCGGCAATTTCTCCGACCAGCGGCCCCGCAGCGCCAGCTTGGCTCCAAGGTTGCCTCCCGCCGTGCCCGGCACCCCCGCTTCAGGCGGCGGCAAGCGGCTGAAATGGGCCGCGACGGCGGCCCGCTCGGCGACCGGCAGCGCCTGCGCGATCGGCAACATGATCGCGTTCTCGCGTTGCTTGTCGGCGAAAGCATCAAGCTGCTCGACGATATACGATGCTCCGAGACCAGCCAGCCGAGGGGCGCCGATTGCCGCGTTGCCTTCGCCCCGGACACCATGGCAGGTCGTGCAGGGCGCGGCACCTGGAGCGTTGCCCTTTTGCGCGATCGTCGCGCCCACGTCCGGCGTGCCAGTGGACGGCGTGCCAGTGGACCGCGTGCCAGTGGACCGCGTGCCAGTGGACAGCGTGGCAGCAGTCTGCGCACGTGCCTCGATCGCCATCAGGCCCACAAGGCCGATGACTGCCAGCAAGCAACTCGCGCCCCGCCGCCGCGCCAAGGCCGGGCGCGCATGCCTCCCCCTCATTCACAGTCCTCCCTCGCTACGATAGCGCGAAGTCGTCGGCCCGTCATCTGTGACGACGCTTTTCCTCGGGACGAGATCGCAACATCTGGCGCGTTGGCTCGATTCAATGAGCAACGCACCTTGGACGATCCGCGCGCCACACTCTAAATGAACGAAGGCTATCCGGAGCTGCCGCCATCGGGCCGCGAACGCGATAGCCCGTTGGGAGTAGAGACCATGCCAATCGTATCCGACCGCCGCGCCGCGCTGAAGGGTCTGGGGATCGCCGCCGGCGTCGCGGCCCTGCGAAGCCAGCCGACCCTGGCCGCCGAGCAGGCCGCGTCCTTGGTACCGCTCGGGTCCAGCGCCTTGACCGAACTGGTCCGCAAGGTCGCCGGGGCGCCCCGGCGGCGCGACTTCAAGACGGTGCCGATGATCCTCAACGCGCCGGACCAATGGGATCACGAAGCCCTGTCCGAGATCCTCGCCTACCAGCCGAAGACCAAGCAGGCGTGGGACTGCACCGACATCAAGGGCCCCTGGCTCAACCTGATCCGCAATGCGCTGAACGCGCAGGTCTGGTCGTTCCGTCATCCGGACTTCCTGGCGGTGACCACGGTGCACGGCACCGCCCAGGTCGCGCTCTACGAACAGCCGATGTGGGACAAGTACCAACTCGCCAAGCTTGCCGGAGGCGGGTTCAAGACCAACACCCTCATGCTGCCGAAAGCCGCCGGTTCAGCCGATCCGTCATCCTACGAGAACGCCGCCGGCGCGTTCTCGCCGGAAGATAACGACATCCCGGCGCTGCAGCGCCGCGGCGTCATGTTCCTCTCGTGCCACAATGCCATCTGGGAACAGGCCGGCCGTCTGATCGCCACCGGCGCCAACCCTGATAAGCTGTCGCACGAAGCGCTGGCGGCCGAACTGACCAACCATCTGATACCCGGCGTCGTGCTGACCCCAGGGGCGGTCGGTACTTTGCCGGAACTGCAACAGGCCGGCTTCCACTATGCCTATGCGGCGTAGTATCCAATCGCCGGGTATCATCCGACGCGCGGCGTTAATGGTTCGGCGCGGGAATCGGAGACGCAAACAAAAGGCGACATATCGCGCCGCCGTGATGCGTGATACGAGGCCCATAAAGCTGGCGTTTGTGGCCGTCCTCGCCATGGCACTGGCCGCGCCCGCGGATGCACAAACCCCGGATCACGGCTGGCAGGGCCGCGCCGAGGCGCCCCGCTATAAGGGTTCGGTGTTCCCACCCTGGCAGCACGGCGCCAACAACGACGCCGTGAACCGCGGCTTCGACATCACCGTCCCCGAGGCCGACAGTCTCGCCGACTTCCACGGCGACCTCACCGACCCCAAGCTCGTGCTCTACGTCGGCGGCAACTATTTCTTCGCGATGGCTCCGCTGGTTGCCGCGTTCGAGGCGATGCACACTGAATACAAGGGCCATGTGTTCTGGGAGACCTTGCCGCCGGGCTTCCTCCTCAAGCAGATGGAGGCCGGCGGCACTGTCACCTCGGGCAACATGACGTGGACGGTAAAACCGGACGCCTACTTCGCCGGGCTGGTCAAGGTGCGCCAAATGATCGACCAGGGCGTGCTCGCCGGTCCGGCCGTCCCTTACGCGACCAACACGCTCGCCATTATGGTGGCGAAGGGCAACCCGGCCCACGTCACCGGCCTGGCCGATCTTGGCAAGCCCACGATCCGGCTGTCGATGCCGAACCCCGCCTTCGAGGGCATTGCCCGCCAGATCAAGGCCTCGCTGGCAAAAGCCGGAGGGCAGGCACTGGCCGATGCGGTTTACCGCACCAAGGTCGCCGACGGCAGCACCATCCTCACCCACATCCATCACCGCCAGACGCCGCTATTTCTCATGCAGGGTGTGGCGGACGCCGGAGTCACCTGGCAATCCGAGGTGGTGTTCCAGCAACAGGCGGGCCATCCGATCGCCCAGGTGAGCATCCCCTCGGCCCAGAACACCACCGCGGTCTATGCCGGCGCCGAAGTGAAGGGCGCGGCGCATCCCGGGGCGGCGCAAACCTGGCTCGCCTTCATCCGCTCGCCCACCGCCCTGGCGATCTTCGAACGTTACGGGTTCAAGCCTTATACCGGCGGCCCGAAGGGCTGACGGTATGCGCGCGGGGTTGGTGGGGCGGCCGCGCGCAGAGTCAACAAGATACCAGCCGGCATTCCGGACCCGTAAGGGTCAGGAATTATGCCGGCTGGTATCGCCCCGCCGCGGT
Source organism: Rhodopila sp. (assembly GCF_965277165.1). Taxonomy (GTDB): domain Bacteria; phylum Pseudomonadota; class Alphaproteobacteria; order Acetobacterales; family Acetobacteraceae; genus Rhodopila. The sequence goes on along the minus strand of NZ_CBDICE010000006.1, from coordinate 3,040,931 downwards.
AGGCCGGTGGCTGACTACGCCGGAACCGCTTTCTCCCGCCGCCGCTGCACCGAGTTCGGAATACGCAGCGCCTCGCGGTATTTCGCCACCGTCCGGCGCGCGATTTCGACGCCTTCGTCGCGCAACACCGTCACGATCGCATCGTCCGACAGAATATCGGCCGCCGGTTCCCCCGCGATCAAACCGCGAATGCGGTGGCGCACCGCCTCGGCGCTGTGTGAATCGCCGCCATTGGTGCCGTGGATCGCCGTGGTGAAGAAATACTTCAGCTCGAACGTGCCGCGCGGCGTGGCGATGTATTTGTTCGCCGTCACCCGGCTGACGGTGCTTTCGTGCAGTTCCACCGCCTCGGCGATGTCGCGCAGGATCAGCGGCCGCAGGAACGCCACGCCGAGGCGCAGAAACCCGTCCTGCTGGCGAATGATCTCCGCCGCCACCTTCAGGATGGTCTGCGCGCGCTGCTGCAACGACCGCACCAGCCAGTTGGCATTCGCCAGTCGCTCGGTCAGGAACACCCGCTCGTCCTTTTTCGCCCGCGGCGCGACCTTGGCATAGAATCGCTCGTTCACCAGCACCCGCGGCATGGTTTCCGGGTTCAGTTCAATGATCCAACTGTCGTCGGGCAGGTGGCGCATCAGCAGGTCGGGCACCACCAGTTGCGGCGGCGTCGTGTCCCAGGTCGCCGCCGGCTTCGGATCCAGCGCCTTGATCTCGCGGACCATATCCGCCAAATCCTCGGCATCGACGCCGCATAGCGTCATCAGGCGCTGGTTCTCCCGCCTGGCCAGCAGATCGAGGTTGTCCAGCAGTGCTTGCATCGCCGGGTCGAGCCGATTGCGCTCGGCCAACTGCGCTGCCAGGCACTCCCGCAGGTCGCGCGCGAACAGCCCCACCGGATCGAACCGCATCATCCGCGCCCGGACCTGCTCCACCCGGTCCAGTGGCAGCCCCATCGCCCGCGCGATCGCTACCGGGTCCGCGGTCAGGCGACCGGCAGGGCAGAGCAGGGCGATCAGATGCGCTCCGATCATCCGTTCCACCGGATCGGCGAAATTCAGCCGCAGTTGCTCGCCCAGGTGATCGCGCAGCGAACGATCGTCGCCGGCAAAGTCGTCGATGCCGCGATCGTCCTGCTCGAAACCATGGCTGCCGCCGCCGCCCTCCATGCGGCCCACCAGCGGCGCACCATCACCCGCCCCGCCGGGATCGAACACCTCGGCATGTTCGGCATCCAGCGGTGCGCCGCCCGCCGGTAAGGTGTCCGACCGGGCGGCGTCGGCGGCATCCACCTCCACCGGGGCGCGTAGCTCAATCTGGTCGAGTGCCGCCCGCTCCCCGACCGGCGGGTCTGCGGCGCTGTCACGCTCCAGCAGCGGATTGCGCTCCAGTTCCTCCTCGACGAAGGAATTCACCTCGATATTGGAGAATTGCAGCAGTTTGATCGCCTGACGCAACTGCGGCGTCATGACCAGGGTCTGGCTTTGGCGCAGGTCGAGACGGGGGGCGATCGCCATGATCGCCGATTATCTAGCCATTCCGCCCGGGGTCAAATGGTTTCCGCAAATTCTATGCAAAAAGCGTGCAACCGTATGCGCGCCTTCATGCCAAATCGGTCAAAATCCTTACAAGCTAAACTTTTCCCCCAAATAGACCCGTCTCACATCTTGGTGAGCCACCACTTCGCTGGGCTTGCCCTCCATCAGCACCTGTCCATCGTGCATGATGTAGGCGCGGTCGATGATATCCAGCGTCTCACGCACGTTGTGGTCGGTGATCAGCACGCCGATCCCGCGGTCCTTCAGGTGCTTGACCAGGTCGCGGATTTCGCCGACCGCGATCGGGTCGATGCCGGCCAGCGGTTCGTCGAGCAGGATGTATGACGGCTGCGTCGCCAGGGCACGGGCGATCTCGACCCGTCGGCGCTCGCCACCGGACAGCGCCAAAGCCGGCGTGCGGCGCAAATGGCTGATGCCGAATTCGGCTAGCAACTCGTCCAGCATCATGTCGCGGGTGGCGGCGTCGGGCTCGATAACCTCCAGCGCCGCCATGACGTTCTGCTCGACGTTCAGGCCGCGGAACACGCTTGCCTCCTGCGGCAGATAGCCAATCCCCAGACGGGCGCGGCGATACATCGGCAGCCGGGTGATATCGGCACTGTCCAGGCTGATCGTCCCGGTGTCTGGCCTGACCAGACCGACGATCATGTAGAAGGTGGTGGTCTTGCCGGCGCCGTTCGGCCCCAACAGTCCAACCGCCTCGCCGCGGCGCAAGGTCACCGTGACGTTGCGCACCACCGGGCGGCCCTTATAGGTCTTGCCCACCGCGCGCGCGGTCAGCCCGCCGTCCCCGGTCACCACCTTCAGGCCGCGAGCCGAAACCTCGCGAAGCGGCCGCGTGCGGTCCATCACGTTCATGGTTTCCGCCGCTCCGCCGGCGGCTGGTTCGGTGCCTTGCCGCCGGCTGAAGCCGCTGGATTATTGGCCAGGGACTTGTTGCTGTCGTCGTTCGGCACCACAAGACCATGCACGCGGCCGCTCTTCTGCGACACCAGCGTCGCTATCCCGGTCTTCATGTTGACGTCCGCCTCCGCACCGTTCAACTGGCTCTGCCCGCGGGTGATGCGCACATTGCCAGCCAGCCTCGCCATGCCGGTGTCGGGCACATAGACGCCGCGGTCGCCGGTCACGGTATCGGTCGGCGTACGGATCGATACGTGGCCGAAGGCCTCCACCCGCTGCAGTTTGCCGGACGCCGCCAGCGGATCATTGGCCGCGACCCTGGTCGCCGTGGCGCCCGCCCCGGGCCTTGCCGCCACCCCGGGCCTTGCCGCCGCCCCGCCGGCCGGAGCCGGATTGTCGGTGGTGTAGGCCACCAGCGTATCGGCGGCCACCCGCTTGGCGTCACTTGTCACCACGACCGCATCACCCCTCGCCACCGCCATGTGCCGCTGTGGCCAATACTCCAGGTCGTCACGCGCCGTAATGACGTTGTTCGGAGTGGTCAGCTTGAGGTCGTGCCCGGTCATCACCAGGACCGACTGATCAAGGTCGTAGACCGCCTTGTCGCCTTGCCCCTGGTCGGTGGCGGTGAAGATGTGGACATGGCCCTCGGCCTGCAGGCGATAGATCTCGTTGCCCTCGGTCGACGGGTCGCCGGTCAACCCCGACGCCGGAGCGGTCTGCGCCGCCGGCGTCGCACCCTTTTTCCGATACCACGCTGTCAGCGTGTCGGCACTCACCGTCACCCCGCCGCGCACCGCGCGGGCATCGCCGCGGGCGATCACTTCCTGGTCGTTCTGTCGCCACTCCAGCCCACCGGCGGCGGTGATATCGATCGGACCGCCATGCGTCAGGTCAAGCTGCTGCGCCGCGGCGGGCAGCATTGACGCCAGCCCGTTCAGGCAGATCAGCGCGGCGGCGGCCGTAACCAGTTTCAATTGCCGGAACCGTTCAGCACAAGGTGGGCGGGACCCGGGAAATCGATCGCCGCGCCCTTGTCCATCAAGGTAAACCCCTGCGCGTCCAGAACCCCGAACGGACCTTCGGCATGCACCGGCTGCGACCCCGCCGCGGCGCCGGCCTTCATGTCGATCGACGCACTTTCGGTGTGCATGGTGGTGCCGTCATCGCGATACAGCGTCACATCCTTGCTCAGGTCGAGCTGATCCAGATGCTGCATATAGATACCTCGTTTCGAGTTCAACATCAACCAGGTTCCGTTCTGCAGCGTGATGTCTCCCTTCGGCATCGTCAGGCCAACCCGATCGGGATCGATCTGGCGGGCGATATCGGCGGTGATGGTGTATGGCCGGCCTTTTTCGTCCACCCCGTTATAGCGGGCACCCAGCAATCGGCCGCCGTCGACCTCGCCGGAGATATGGTTCATCGACAAACGCGCCCGCGTGGTCGCATCGCGGATTTCGGGATACAGCGCGATCGATGCCAGCAGCGCCATAGCCGCGATCGGCAGCACCCACTTGGTCAACGTGATCAGAAACCGCCGCCGGGCAATCCGGCGCGGCGCCGGCGGCACGCGATCCCGCGGCCCCGAACCGCCCAACAGATAGCCCCCGGTCCGCCCCGCGGCGGCCCCGTCGATAGGTCCCCGGATATTTCCGCCGGTCGAAGGCAGTGGCCGCCCGCTCATGATGATGTCACCATGCTCATACCAGCCCCGCGCGCAGCAGGTCGTGCACGTGCAGGATGCCCAACGGCCGCCCCCCAGCGTCCACCACGAACAGCGTGGTGACCGGCCGTTCATGAGCATTCATCGCGTGCAACGCCTCGACCGCCAGGGCATCCGGCCCGATCGTTCGCGGCGCCAGAGTCATGACATCGCCTGCGGCCCGCGCCAGCAGGTCCGGCCCCATGGACCGCCGCAGGTCGCCGTCGGTGATGATGCCGCGCAACACCCCATCCGAGCCGACGATGCCCAGGCAACCAAAGCGTTTCTCGGTCATCCGCACCAGCGCGGTCGCCATCGTCGTCTCCGGCGACGCCAGCGGCAACGCCTCGCCGGCATGCATCACATCGCGCACCCGGCGCAGCCTGGCCCCCAGCCGGCCGCCGGGATGGAACTGGCGAAAATCCGCCGCGGTAAATCCACGCCGTGTCAACAACGCAACGGCGATCGCATCCCCTAGCGCTACCTGCATGGTCGTGGAGGTGGTGGGGGCAAGGCCCATTGGACAGGCCTCGGCGGCTCTCGGCAGGATTAAAGCCACGTCAGCCGACCGCGCCAGCGCCGAATCCGGCTGCGCGGTGATCGCCACCAAAGGCAGGGCGAACCGGCGGCTGTGAGCCACCAGGTCGGCCAGTTCGGCGGTCTCGCCGGAGTTCGACAGCGCCAGCAACGCATCGCCCGCGACGATCATGCCCAGGTCACCGTGCGAGGCCTCGGCCGGATGCACGAACAGGGCAGGGGTGCCGGTCGAGGCCAGGGTCGCCGCGATTTTGCGCCCGACATGGCCGGATTTGCCCATGCCGGAAACCACCACCCGTCCGCTGGCCGAGGCCAGCCGCTCGATCGCCCGGCTGAACCCTTCCCCCAGGCCGGCCGCGAGCGACAACAGCCCGGCCGCTTCGGTGTTCAGCACCTCGCGCGCAACCTCCAGGTCAGGGCTGAGGCGTTCCGGCTGAATGATGGAATGGTCCAGGATCAAGTCGTCTTCCGTGTGCTTCGCGACATTTCTATGGGCCGGCGCGGCGCGTCGGGTCAACCGCGCGGTCTTATCAAAGCGTTACGTCCAAAAATTGTTCACGCCCGAAAAGGTCGACCGGCACAATCGTCCACCTGGTTCGTGGCAACAATCCGGCATCGTCCCTGACGGCCTCGGTTGCGCTGCCGGTCGGTCCGAACCAGCCAGGGTTTTCCGCCCGCCACGATCAGCCGCCGCTCATCCCAGCGCCGATCGCGCCTACTAGTATAACGCCGCTGTCAGCATAACGTCGCGGTCAGTGCGCGAACAAATCCGGTTCCTCATAGCCCAGCAGGTCCAGCCGGGCTCGGGTCGGCAGGAAACCGAAGCAAGCCTCCGCCAGGGCCAGCCGATCCTCGCGGATCAGGATCAGCTCCAGCTTCGCCCAAAGCGCGTGCAGATGCAGCACGTCGGACGCGGCGTAGCCAAGCTGGTCAGAGCTGAGCTCCATCGCACCCCAATCGGACGACTGCTGCTGCTTCGAAAGCTCGATGCCCAGCAATTCCTTGCACAAATCCTTCAACCCATGGCGGTCGGTGAAGGTGCGGATAAGCTTCGAGGCGATCTTGGTGCATTTCACCGGGCTGACCGCGATCCCCAGGAAGTGCTGCAGCACGGCCACGTCGAAGCGAGCGAAGTGCATTAGCTTGGTGACTGCCTGATCGCTCATCAACCGCTTCAGGTTCGGGCAGTCGAAGCCGCGACCGCCGCGTTCGGCGGGGATCAGTTGCACCATGTGCGCATGACCGTCGCCGCCCGACATCTGCACCAGACATAGCCGGTCCCGATGCGGGTTCAGCCCCATGGTCTCGGTGTCGACCGCCACCACCGGGCCGAGCGTCAGGCCTTCCGGCAGATCGTCGCGATATAGATGAAGCGTGCCGTTCGGCATGAACTGGGTGATGCTCATGAGTAGGTTGGTGCCCAGGAGAAGACTCGAACTTCCACGACCTTGCGGCCACAGGTACCTGAAACCTGCGCGTCTACCAATTCCGCCACCAGGGCAACCGCCGGCCCGCGTCGGACGCGCACGGCGATAGGGCGCGCGATGTAACCCCCGGACGGGGCGGCGTCAACCAGTTCCGCGCGCCAATAGTCTATCCGCTCTCGGCTTGGGCGAAATCACCGCCCCGACCCCCGGTCGACCCCGGCTTGAGACCGGAGCCACCGCGTCGTATCAGACCGCGCGAAAAGGAGGCTGTGCAATGGCGACGCGGCGCGTGGCGACGATTTTCGGCGGTTCGGGGTTCATCGGCCGCTATGTGGTCAAACGCCTGGCTCAGCAAGGCTTTATCGTGCGCGTTCCATCGCGGCAACCGGAAGCCGCGTTGTTCCTCAAGCCGATGGGCGCGGTCGGGCAGATCGTGCCGCTGTTCGCCTCGATCGGCAACGAGGCCACCGTTCACCGCGCGGTCGAGGGCGCCGAGGTGGTGGTCAACCTGGTCGGCGCGCTGACCGAAAGCGGCGCCGCCTCGTTCCAGGCGGTCCACGCCGAAGGGTCGCAGCGCATCGCCCGCCTGGCCGCCGCCGCCGGGGTCGGCCAACTGATCCAGATCTCCGCCATCGGTGCCGATCCGAACAGCCCCAGCCGCTACGCCTCGAGCAAGGGGCGGGCCGAACAGGCGGTGCTGGCGGCGTTCCCGCAAGCCACCGTCCTACGGCCGTCGCTGGTGTTCGGCATCGAGGACAAGTTCTTCAACCGCTTCGCCGAGATCGCCAGGCTCTCGCCTTTCATGCCGGTGATCTCGGGCGACACTAGAATGCAGCCGGTCTACGTCTGTGATGTGGCCGATGCGGTGATGGCGGCGCGAACCTCGTCAGCCTCCCAGGGCAAGGTCTTCGAACTCGGTGGCCCGCGGGTGTGGACGTTCCGCGAAATCCTGGCCTACATCCTCAAGGCGACCCGGCGCGAGCGCAGGCTGGTCGACATTCCGATGGGCATCGCGCGGCTGCAGGCATCCATCCTGCAGCACGTGCCCGGCAAGCCGCTGACACCGGATCAGTTGCTGATGCTTTCAAACGACAACATCGTCTCGCCCGGAGCGCTCGGACTGGCTGATCTCGGGATCACGCCGACCCCGGTGGAACTGGTTGTGCCCGGATTTCTAAGCCGCTTCCAGCCCGGCGGCGGACGCCGCCCGACGATCCCGACGCCGCTGGAACGGTAGCGATCTGCCTGGGCCGGCGCGGGTGCCCGCTGCCAGGCTCGATCATTTGGTTGGCGTTTTAGGATCATAGTCCCTGCCGCTTCGCTTATCCACAGTGTGGAACTGGCGAAAATCAAAACCGCACGGTCCGCCGCCGCCACCCCCGTTGCGATGTCCACCCTCCGCTGTTAACCCCCGATCCGCTCGGCGCCGAGCGTCTGGTTTCATATGCAACGGAATGGAGGACACTCGATGTCCGGTTCGACGAGCACTGGTACGATTATTGGTTCCGGGTCCGATTCTATCACGCTGAACATGGCCGAGGATCAGCAGGCAGGCGTGGACGCACAGTTCAGCGTGAATGTTGACGGACAACAGATAGGGGGCGCCCAGACGGTGACGGCGTCACAGTCTGCGGGACAAACCCAACCTTTTACTTTCGAGGGAAATTGGGGACCCGGCCCACATGTCGTGACGGTATCATTCCCAAACAACTTCTCCTACCCGGGAACTCCCGGCGATCGAAACGTCTATGTGGATGGGGTCACCTACGACGGAAATACGGTTTCGGATAAAACAACCGGGATTTACCAGACGCCGCTGTTCCCGCCGAATTCGACCACCGGCAACAACTGGGGCAACGCGGTGTTCAGCATAAACGACACCACGCCGATCCCGGCCGGAGCGTCGTCCACACCGACGACCACGCCGTCGCCGGTCTCGGTCGGCAGCGGATCCGACACCCTGGTGCTGAACATGGCGGAAGATGCCTATCAGGGCGACGCGCAATTCACCGTCTCGGTGGACGGCAAGCAGATCGGCGGCACCCAGACCACCACCGCCAGTGTCGATCAGGGCCAGTTCCAGGAATTCGACGTTCACGGCAACTTCGGGTCGGGCAGTCATCAGGTTACCGTCGATTTTACCAACGATAAGATCGGCGCGTTTTATCCCGGCACGCAGGACGCGATCGATACCACGGACCGCAATCTCTACGTCATGGGAATGTCATTGAACGGCGGCACGCCTGCTTCCGGCGCGCCCTGGGAACAGGCCACCGGCGGGCCGGAGAATTTCACCGTCACTGCCGGTTCCAATCCTTCTGCTACGGCGTTCAACAGCGGCCTGTTCGCCACCGACGGCGCCGCCGCTACCAGCGACAACGCGGCGATCCCAAGCGGTAGCCTGGCGTCCAGCGGATCGACAACCGGTTCTTCGAGCGGCATGAGCTTCATCGCCGCACCGACAACGACGGCCACCGACACGAGCGGCAGCGGGTCGGCCAGCACCGGGTCGGCCAGCAGTGGATCCGACAGCGCCGGCAGCACCCTGACCGACGCCACGAATCCGCCGAATACCAGCAACGCCGCCGCCTCGTCGACCGATTCCACGCCGTCACTCGCCGGCGCCATGACCGCGGCCACGCAGTCCGCGCAGGACTTCAATGTTCCGGCCGCATCCTCGACGTCCAGCGGCGATACCAGCAACGCCCCCACCGGATCCGGTCAAAACTGGTGGCAAACATTCGACACGACCGGGTCCGCCGAAACCGCGTCCCATCACAGCGCCAACGCCGCATCCACCTGACCGACCAGCATTACCATGGCCCGGGCGGTTTTCCCGCTCGGGCCCGCATCGCCTGTCGCAAGCCCAACAGAATCAGGTCGATAATTTCCGTTTCAAAAACGCATTCATCAGACCCGTCGCCTCATCCGAACCATGCGCCGCGGCAACCGCGCGGACGCCTTGCTGAACCGCGTCGGCGATCGACATTCGTTCCCAATCGCGAATCAGCTCCTTTTGCGCACGGATGGCATCGGGGCCGGCGTTCAGGATGGCGCCAACCCAGTCCTCGACCGCATCGTCGAGCTTGTCCTGCTCCGCGATCCGCTCGACCAGGTGGCAGGCCCTGGCTTCGTCGCAGTCGATGTGGCGGCCGGTGAAGACCAGTTCGCGGGTCTTGCCCCACCCGATCAGTTGCGGCAGCAGGCAGGCTTCCATGCCCGAGGGCAGCCCGAACAGCACCTCGGGCATGCCGAACCGCGCGCTGTCGGCCGCGGCGCGCACATCGCAAGAGGCGGCGATCTCCAACCCGGCACCCAGGCACCAGCCGTTGATCCGCGCGATCACCGGCACTGGGGTGCGCCGGATGGCCTCGCAGACGCGGTGGGTGAGGGCGGGACCTTCGGACGCGTCATGACGGACGAAGCTGGACATCTCCTTCAGGTTAGCGCCCCCAATGAAGGATTTGCCGCCGGCGCCGGTCAGGATGACGACGCGCAGGCCATCGATTCGGGAAACCCGTTCGATCGCCTCGGCCAACTCCCGTTTGCCAGCGTTGCCCAAGGCGTTGCGCTGCTCCTGGTTGTCAACGGTTACCGTTGCAACCATCCGGCCGTCTGTCGCGGTCTTGATCACCGGCGGCGCCGCTGCACCGCATCCTTGATCAGCGGCATGCGGTCGTTGCCAAAATACATGTCGTCGCCACCGACGAAGATGGTGGGCGAGCCGAAGCTGCCGCGATCGATCGCCTCCTGCGTGTTGGCACGAAGAGTGTCCTTCACCGGTTGCTGGTCGATGGCGGCCAGAAGCTTGCCCGCATCGATCGCCAACCGGTCGCAGATCCCGCTCAGCACCGGAACCTGGGAGATGTCCTGGTCGTCGGTCCAGTACGACTTGAACGCCTCGCGGGCGAACCCAACAAGCTTGCCTTCAGCCTCCAGCACGATGCAGGCTCGCATCGCCTTGACGCTGTTCACCGGAAACACCGACGGCCGATAATGGATCTGCAGGCCGAGATAGCGGGCCCAATCCTGCTGGTCCTTCTTGCTGTAGGCTGTCTTCGCCGCCACCGGCTTGTCGCGGGAGTTATAGACGCTCTGATTGACCGCGTTGAACACGCCACCGACCAGGAACGGACGCCACTGGATCGTCACGTCGATTTCCTGCTGCATCCGCAGCAAGGACTCGAACGCAAAATACGTCCAAGGGCTGGAGCAGTCGAAGAAGCATTCAAGTTCCGCCATGGTTTAGTCCTCGTCTGAGTGGTCGCGGCCCGCAAGGTCGCGCAACGTCAAGCTCCGGCAGCCCATTACGTAACAGGAACAGGCCGAGCGCGCTGATTGTACATGATTTTGGCGCGGCGCTGCTGTTCCTCGGGCGATAGGTTCGATGTGTCCCCCGAAAGGTCCGCCCCGACCGCCATGCCGCGCTGAACCGCCGGACGGGCCGCGAGTTCTTCCTGCCAGCGCTTCACGTATTTGAATTCCTCGATGTCCTGGCCTTGGATTTTCCAGTTCACGGTCCACGGGTAGGAAATCATGTCGGCGATGCTGTATTCGCCCCCGCCGAGGTATTTGCTTTCGTATAGACGGTTGTTCAGTACCCCGTACAGCCGGTTGGCTTCGTCGGTGAACCGGCGCACGGCGTAGGACTGGTCACCCTGCTTGTCGCCCAGCCTACGGAAATGTCCGCACTCCCCCAGCTTGGGACCTTGGTTGGCCATCTGCCAGATCAGCCACTCGGTCACCGCGTATTTGCCGCGCAGGTCTTTCGGGTAGAAGCGGCCGACCTTCTCGGCCAGGTACAGCATGATGGCGCCGGATTCGAAGATCGCGATCGGCTCGCCGCCGCCGGCCGGGGCGGTGTCGACCATCACCGGCATGCGATGGTTCGGGTTCATCTTCAGGAAGTCGGGCGTGAACTGGTCGCCGCGGCCGATGTTGACCGGCACGATGTTGTAGGGAATCGCTGCCTCTTCCAGCAGGATGGTGACCTTCTTGCCGTTCGGCGTGGGCCAGTAGTGCAGGTCGATCATGGCGTTGGTTCCTCTCGGTTATGCTTGAGCGCCACGATAGCGCGTGCCGCCGGTTTCGGCCAATGACGGTTGACGCGTCCGGCACGGCCCGGTCTGATGGCGGCTGGTAACCGGCTGGGTCCTGACCGTGGCGTCCTGCTCGACTGACATCGTTTTGCTGCACAGTTCCGATCTTCATGTCGACGACGATCCGCACCAGGGTCCCTATGGACAGGATGGCACGACCGGCCTGCGCCTGGTGCTGAACGCCGCCAAGACGCATCACGCCGACTACGTCCTGCTGGTCGGCGACATCTTCGACAGCAACCGCCAGTCCCCCGCGATCATCGGCCGATGCGTCGCGCTGCTGAACGATCTCGCCAGGCCGGTCATCGTGTTGCCGGGAAATCATGATCCGTTGACGCCGGACTCGGTGTGGCGGCGCGGCGGCCTGAACACGCTGCCAAATGTCCATATCATCGGCGTGACGGATGACCTGACAGTGCGGTTCCCTGGCCATGATCTGGAGATCTGGGGACACCCGCACGTCGATTACAGCAACATGGTGCCGCTGCGCGATCCGCCACCACGCACCGCGCGCTGGCACGTCACCCTGGCACACGGCCACTACGAGGACGACGGCGTTCCCCCGCTGCGGCCGTCCTGGCTGATCAGCAACGCCGAGATCGAGGCGACTCGCGCCGACTATCTGGCACTCGGGCACTGGAACCGCGCCGCCGCCGTTGGCACCGGAACAACCGTGCCAGCGTACTACTCGGGATCGCCGGATCTGGCCAAGACCGTCAACCTGGTTCGGCTGCGCGCCGACGGCACGGTCGCGGTCACCCGCCAGCCGCTCGATTGGGATTAGCGCGGATCCCTGCCGCACCGTCACCCGAGCCTCGGCGCATGACGCTAATCCAAGGGGACCGACCCGGTGTAGCGGATGATATCCAGACCACCGCTGAACCGGTCGTCGGCATAGATCAATCCGTTCTCGTCAACATAGACGTCATTGATCTGGATGCTGTGCGAGGCATTCCCTTTCGGCGGCGCATCGATAATGAATCCGATCTCCTTCGGAGCATGCACATCCTCGATCGAGTATGCTCGGACGCCGCCGTTGAAGAAACTGCCGACGACGGTCTTGCTCAGCTTGCGCGCCGTCGGGTCGGGACGGTTCTGCGCGATATTGTGCGACCCGAACCGGCCGCCCTGTTTGCACAGCGCGTCGAAATCCGCCGGCGGCGGCAACGCGGAAAGCACGAACGGCGCCTTCTCGTTGGAAATATCCCACACCCAGTCCCGCTTCGGCCAATCCTTGCAGTTGGTTTCGACCGCCTCCTCGGTCTGGATCGCCAAGCCACGCGATACGATCGGCAGCACGGTATGAGCGAAACCGACATCCTGCGACTGCCACGAACGGTGCGCCACTAGCTTTGGATGCGCTTTGTCAGAAATGTCCAGGATCACCCAGCCGCCGTCTATCCAGCCGACATAGGCGCGGTCCGGCCGATCGGGTGAAACGATCGGGGTATGCATCCGAATGCCGGAATTGATCGACACCCGCGGCGGCGAGGGCGCCTTATCGCCCACCCGGGTGCCGGGCAGCCACCAGCGCCCAACCTCCTTCGGATGCCTGGGGTCGCCCATATCGACGATCATGAACATCTGGTCGTCAAGCTGATCCTTCGGCACGAAGTCCTTCGCCCCGGTGGAAAGATAGGCGTAGTGGCCGTCGACGAACCACAGATAATGTACGCCGCGTGAATGCGGACCCGAGGTATCCAGGAACCCGATCTTGGCCGGATGCGCCGGGTCGGCGACATCCCACACCTCCATGCCGGCGCCCGGCTGGCCGGGCTTCTCCGTCTGGTGCGCCACCGTCATGGTGGTGCCCGAAAGACCCAGGCTGTTGCAGCGAAGCTGCGGCGCGGGAACCGGGATTTGCGCGATCACTCGCGGGTTCTGGGGCTTGGTCACGTCGATCACGCTGACGCACATCGGCGCCGATTCATGCGCCAGGAACAGCACCCGCCTGCCGTCGGGATATTGCCGCAGGGCCATCCCCTCGCCACCATGGCCCGCACCGTTCAGATCACTGTGGCCGATGATCTCCATATTGCTCGACGACTGCACGGCCGGGATCGGATCGGCCAACGCCGTTGCCGCCGCCAGCGCCAGCGCAACTCCGCAAATCGCGGCTTTCCACATCAAGTTCCCCCCGGTGTTAATCTTTGCCAGGCCTCATCCCGGCTCGCCTGCCGGATCATCCCGATCAGCCAGCAACCAAGCCCGACCACTGCGTCGAACGCAACCCCGGTGTTAACCAAGCAGTAAGTTCTTTCCGCTAACCCTTTGGTTGGCGATGGAAATCCGAGCACCGGCATGAAGGGCCTGATCGACAGCATTCGGAAGCTTGGCATGGTGCGCGTCGCCATGCTCGCCGGCGTCACCCTGGGAATCATGGGTGCGTTCGTCTGGCTGGAGCTCCAGGGGCCAACCCGGGGCCGGATGACGGTCCTGGCCTCCGACCTCGATGCGCAAAGCGCGCAGCAGCTCACCGCGGAACTGACCGGACGCAAGATCCCGTTTCGGCTCGAAGGCGGCCAGATCTTCGTGCCCGACAGCGACCTCGCCACCGCCCGGACACTGCTCGCCGCCAGCGGCGATACCGCTGCCGGGGTCACCGGCTACGAGATCTTCGATCGCGGCAACGATCTCGCGGTCACCGACTTCGACCAGCAGGTGAAGCTGACCCGCGCGCTGGAAGGCGAACTGGCACGCACCATCGTGTCGGTTCACGGCATCCTCCACGCCCGCGTGCACATCGTGCTGCCGCGACGCGAACCGTTCGCGCACGACCGCCAGCACGCCCAGGCCAGCGTCATGCTGACCGTTCCGGGACGCCAGTCCTTGTCGAACGAAGCGGTGCAATCGGTGGTCGACCTGGTCGCCGCCGGCGTGCCGGGATTACGCCCGCAGGACGTCACGGTGGTGGATTCCAACCTGCATCTGCTGGTCCAGGCCGGCGACGGCAATGACCAGCGCTCGAAGACCGCCAATGAGGAGCAGATCCGCCAGCGCACCGAGGCCAGGGTGTCCCAGGCGGTCGAGTTGATGTTGGAACGTACGCTCGGCCCCGGCCACGTGCACGCCGAAGCCACCATCCAGATGAACTTCGACAAGGTGAACGAGACGCAGGAAAAATACGACCCCGACGGGTCGGTGGTCCGCAGCACCCAGAATGTGACGTCGAACAACAAGACCACCGACAAGACCGGCCCGGTGTCGGTGCAGAACAACCTGCCGAATGCCGACGCCGGCGCCCCCGTCACCGGCACCCAGGAAGGCCGTCAGGAAGAGACCACGAATTACGAAATCGGCAAGACGGTACGGGCGATCGTGCACGATCAGCCTCAGGTCGAGCGTATCAGCCTGGCAGTGATGGTGGATGGCATCGACACCGTCGGCGCCGACGGCAAGCACACCTGGAAGCCGCGCGACCAGGCCGATCTGGATCAGATCGACAAGCTGGTGAAAAGCGCGATCGGTTTCGACGCCAAGCGCGGCGACCGTCTGGACGTGGTCAGCATGCCGTTTGTCGCCACCCAGGACGTGGCCGAGGCGACGCCTCCGCCCAAAACCAGCAAGAACAACGCCGACCTGATCACCTTCGTGCAGATGATCGCTTTCGGGGTGGTCGGCTTCGGGATCATCATCCTGACCGCACGGTCGATCTTCGCCGCGCTGAACAAACCCGCCACCGGCCTGGCCCTTGCCGGCCCAGCAGCCGGGGAACTCGCGGCCGTCGGCCCCGCCGGCACCATCCTGCCGCCAGCAGCGGCCGCGCTGGGCATCGGTCACTCCGGGTCGCAGGCCGCGCTGGCTGCCCAAGCCGCGCAGGGTGTCGAGGAGGATGACACCGTGATAATGAGCAACATTCACGGCCAGATGCGGGCCTCCTCGATCCGCAAGGTCACCCAGTTGGTGGACCGCCACCCGGATACCACGCTGAGCATCATCCGAGCCTGGATCGCCACCGATCACGGCTGACGACGACCTGGTGGTTTTCGAATTTCCCACGATCGACGCAATCCACCGTTTCTGGAGCTCACCGGAATACGCCGAGGTCAAGAAACTTCGCGCGGGCCGGGCGGAAGTCGATCTGTGGTCGGTGCCGGTGTCGCAAACCCCGCCGCTGGATAGCCGACTCGCCCTCGCCTCGATCGGCCGATAACCTGCCCGACGCAATCGGTGCAGGACCGGCGGATGCGGCAGATCGAACGGGACGAGTTGGAACCACTGGCCACCGGCGCCTGGATCCTCGGCACCGGCGGCGGCGGGTCGCCGTACCTGTCCTACCTCAACATGCGCAAACTCTACGCCGACGGCATCCGCGTCAGCCTGATGGACCCCGCCGACCTGGCCGATGACGCCCTGATCGCCGTCGTATCCAACATGGGCGCCCCGCTGGTCGGCCAGGAACGGTTGTCCGATCCGGCCTTCGCCGCCAAGCCGGTGCGGATGATGGAGGACTACCTGGGCCGCCGCTTCACCGCCGTCATGTCGGTTGAAATCGGTGGCGGCAACGCCTTCCAGCCACTGCTGGTCGCTGCCATGACCGGCTTGCCGGTGGTCGATGCCGATGCCATGGGCCGCGCCTACCCCGAAGCCCAGATGACCAGCTTCGCCATCGCCGACCTGCCGATGTTCCCGCTGACCCTCGCCGACATCCGCGACAACGAGGTCATCATCGCCCGCGCCGCCAGTTGGAAATGGATGGAGCGGATCAGCCGCAAGGCCTGCACCGAGGTCGGCTCCATCGCCGCCACCTGCAAAGCCCCTCGCACCGGCGACGAGGTCAAGGCCCACGCCATCCTCCATACCACGACCAAGGCGATCGACCTCGGTCGCGAAGTGCGCCGCGCCCGCCACGCCCACGAAGACCCCGTCGCCGCCACCGTCGCCGCCGGCGCCGGCAAACATCTGTTCCGCGGCAAGATCGCCGACGTGCAGCGCCGCGCCACCGAGGGCTTCCTGCGCGGCACCGCCAAAATCGACGGCATCGACGATGACCGCGGCGCCGGCTTCGAGGTCGCGTTCCAGAACGAGTACGCCATCGGCTGGCGCGACGGCCGAGTGATCGTGACGACGCCGGACCTGATCTGCCTGCTCGACAGCGTGTCCGGCGAGGCGATCGGCACCGAGAGCCTGCGCTACGGCCAGCGCGTCAGCGTGATCGCGCTGCCCGCGCCCCCCATCCTGCGGACGCCAAAAGGCATCGCCCATGTCGGCCCCCGCGCGTTCGGCCACGACACCGACTACATCAGCGTCTTCGATGCCGCGGAGCAAAGCCCGTGACGCGCATCGGCATCGACGTCGGCGGCACCAACACCGACGCCGTCCTGATCGACGGCGCCCGTGTGCTGGGCGCGATCAAGACCCCGACCACCGCCGACGTGCTCGACGGCGTGCGCACCGCGCTGGACGAACTGCTGTCGCGCACCGCGGTCGATCCGGCCACGATCGCCGCGGTGGTGATCGGCACCACCCATTTCACCAACGCCGTGATCGAGCGGCGCGCCCTGCAGCCGGTCGGCGCGCTTCGCATCGGCCTGCCCGCCAGCGCCAGCCTGCCCCCCTTCATCGACTGGCCGGAAGACCTTGCCCGCATCGTCCGCGGCCAGGTCCACATGGTCGCCGGCGGCCACGAATATGACGGCCGGCCGATCGTGCCGCTGGACACAGGCGCGATCCGTGACGCCGCCAGGCGCATGGCCGACGCCGGCCTGACCGCGGTCGGCGTCACCAGCATCTTCTCGCCACTGACCGCCGAATGTGAGCAGGAAGCGGAACGAATCCTCACCGAGGAAATGCCCGACGCCGATATCACCCTGTCGCACGACCTCGGCCGCATCGGCCTGCTGGAACGTGAAAACGTTACACTATTGAACGCCTGCCTGCAGAACCTGGCACGCACCACGGTGGCCGCGTTCACTCAGGCCCTACGCGGCAGCGCCATCACCGCGCCGCTGTTCCTGACGCAGAACGACGGCACCATCATGCGGGCCGAAACCGCGGGCCGTTTCCCGGTGTTCAGCTTCGCCTCCGGCCCGACTAACAGCATGCGCGGGGCAGCCTTCCTGTCCGGGCGCCAGAACGGCGTCGTGGTCGATGTCGGCGGCACCACAACCGACATCGGCTACCTGAAGGACGGCTTCCCGCGGGAGGCCAACGCCGCGGTGGAAGTAGGCGGCGTCCGCACCCTGTTCCGCATGCCCGATCTGCTGTCGATTGGTCTCGGCGGCGGCAGCGAAATCACCGCCGACCGCATTGGTCCCCAAAGCGTCGGCTTTCGCCTGTTGCAAAAAGCCCTGGTGTTCGGCGGCGACACCCTGACCGCCACCGACATCGCCTGCGCCGCCGGCCGCATCGAGCTCGGCAACCCAGCCCACGTTGCCAACCTGCCCCGCGCGACCGTCCAGTGCACATTGGCGAAAATCGGCGAAATAATCGCGGACGCGGTCGACCGCATGAAGACCGAGGCCGGCGACATCGGCCTGCTTGCCGTCGGCGGCGGCAGCTTCCTGATCCCCGACCGGCTGGAAGGCTGTGCTGAGGTGATCCGCGTCGAACACCACGCCGTCGCAAACGCGGTGGGCGCAGCGATCGCCCAGGCCAGCGGCGAAGTCGACCAGATCTTTTCCAACCTCACCCGCGACCAGGCAATCGCCGCCGCTCGGCAACAGGCTGAAGCCAGGGCGAAGGCGGCCGGCGCGGCGACCGACAGCCTGAAGCTGGTCGAAATGGAGGACATCCCGCTGTCCTATCTGCCCGGCGATGCGCGCCGCGTGCGGGTCCGCGTGGTCGGCGACATCGCGCCCAACCCGATCGAGCCCACCTGATCGAGCCCACCTGATCGAGCCCACCTGATCGAGCCCACCTGATCGAAGGGTACGGCATTTGCATGACCGCTGAACATAGGCCGCGTGGGAGAAAAATCGATGCAAAAACCGCTACATCTCGGCTGGTTCACCAACTTCACGCCAGGCGACTGGACCAATCCGGTATCGCAAGGCACCGGCAACTGGGACGGCAAGTTCTTCGTCGAGATGGCGCAGGCAATGGAACGCGCCTGCTTCGACTACATCATGCTGGAGGACACCCTCATGGTGTCCGAGGCCTATGGCGGATCGTCCGCCGCGACGCTGAAATACGCCCTGCAGGTGCCCAAGCACGATCCGATGCCGCTGGCCGCGATGATCGGTGCCGCGACGTCGAAACTCGGCGTGGTGGCGACGATGTCCACGCTGGCCTATCCGCCGTTCATGCTGGCGCGCCTGGCCGCGACGCTGGATCACATCTGCGGTGGCCGGTTCGGATGGAACATCGTCACCAGCGGCGAAGACATCGCGGCGCAGAATTTCGGCCTGGACAAACTGCCGCCGCGCGAGACGCGCTATGCGATGGCGGATGAATATGTCGATCTGGTCTGCAAACTCTTCGGTTCGTGGGAGCCTGATGCGGTCGTCAAGGACGCCGCGAGCGGCACTTATGCGGACCATACCAAGGTTCACCCGGTTCATTTCGAAGGTCAGTTCTTCAAGTGCCGTGGGCCGTTGAACACGGTTCGCTGCCCGCAAGGCCAGCCGGTTTTCGTGCAGGCCGGCGGGTCGCCGCGCGGTCGCGCCTTTGCCGCGCGCCACGCCGATTCGATCATCGCGGTCGGCAACGGTGTCGAGGGCATGAAGGCATACCGGGACGACGTCCGCCGTCACGCGATTGCCGCCGGGCGTAACCCGGACGATGTGAAGGTGCTGTTCCTGGTCTATCCAATCCTCGGCGAGACCGACGCCGAGGCAGAGGCGCGTCATCAGCAGATGATCAACTCACCCGGCTTCGTGGAGGCCGCATTGGCGGCGGTCGGCACGGTCACCGACATCGACTTTTCGGGCTTCGATCTCGACCAGCCGTTGCCTCCGCTCACGACAAATGGGGAACAAGGCTCGCTGGATAAGTTCGCCCAATGGGGATCGGGAAAAACCTTGCGCCAGCTCGGGCAAGAACGTTACGATGCTGGTATCCCGCTGATCGGCTCACCCGATACCGTGGCGGCGCGGATGGGGGAAGCAATGGAGGCGATCGGCGGTGACGGCTTCCTGATCAGCACCCCGTTTCAGCGCACCAGCCGACGCTTCATCACCGAAGTCTGCGAAGGCCTCGTGCCGGCTTTGCAACGGCGAGGCCTGGCTCGCAAGGCTTACACCAAGACGATGCTGCGCGACACGCTGCGGGAATTCTGAAAAAGCCACCGACCCACGACGGAGGACAGGCTGATGATACGATCCGCTGAAGCCTATCGCCAGGCACTACGCGACGGCCGCGAGGTCTGGATCGACAACGAACGCGTTAGCGATGTCACCGCGCATCCTGCGTTCAAGCCGATCATCGACGTCAAGGCGCGGATGTATGACATGGCATTCGAGCCCTGCTACCAGGGCGCCCTGACCTACCAGGAGAATGGCGTCCAACACTCGACCTTTCAGCGGCCGCCGCGGGAGACCGCGCACTGGACCGACAAGACCACCGCGCTGGATCTGGTGTTCAACGACATCGGCGGCGTCGTCACCCGGGTCGGCGACGAGACCGTGGGCGAGATGTGGTCGCTGCTCGATGGCCGCGACGTGCTGGCCGAGATCGATCCGCGCTTCGCCGACAACATCGACCGTCATATCCGAGACGTGGTCCAGCACGACGTGTTCCACGTCTCCGCCAATACCGACCCGAAGGGCGACCGGTCGCTGCCGCCGCAAGAGCAGGACCCCGACATGATGGTCCATGTCGTTAAAGAAACGGACTCGGGAATCATCATCCGCGGCGCCAAATACGAAACCGCCGCCGCCTACGCCGATCAGGCCTTCCTGAAACCCACGGTCGGCGCCTGGAGCAACGAAAAACTGTCCGACTACGCGGTGGGCTGCATCGTCAAGATGGGCGCGCCCGGCGTGAAGCACATCTGCCGATCAGGGTTCGCCGCCAGAGGCAGCGTCGCGGATTATCCGCTGGCCAATCGGTTCGATGAAGTCGACGTGCTGATGGTGCTCGATGACGTGCTGATCCCGTGGGAGGATGTGTTCTTCTACCGCCACACCCGCGCCGCCCAGCACGTCCGCGCCACGCTGCATCGCTATTCCGCGTTCCCCTACGTTCTGCGCATCCAATACATGGCCGACATGATGATCGGCGCGGCGATGTGGAACGCCAGACAGACCGGCCTCGACAAGTTGCAGGCGGTACGCGAGAAACTCGCCGACCTCGTCTGTTACCGGGAAGGCATAAACGCCCATCTGACCAGCGCAATCGCCCTGGCGCAGCGCAGCCCGGCCGGCTTGCTGATGCCGCACCAGTCGATGCTCTACGCCGGCCGTGTCTTCGCCTGCTCGAACCTGCCGCAGATGATGCATATCGCCCGCGAATTATGTGGCGGCCAGATCTGCGTCACCCCCAGCGCCGCTGCGTTCCAAGCCGACGGCACCAAGGACTGGCTGGCGAAATTCTACGGTCTGAACGAACAGTGGGAGGCAGAGGACCGGCGTAAACTTCTGGCGTTCGCGCGCGATCTGCTGAATT
The DNA here is from genome assembly GCF_965277165.1 of Rhodopila sp. GTDB lineage: Bacteria > Pseudomonadota > Alphaproteobacteria > Acetobacterales > Acetobacteraceae > Rhodopila. The sequence goes on along the minus strand of NZ_CBDICE010000006.1, from coordinate 3,020,158 downwards.
CCGACTACGCCGGGCATCGCCTGACCTTCGTACAATTCGCCCAGGCGCCGCATTTCAACCACCTCGCCGCGGTCTATAACGCGTTCGACTTCTCCGGCCCGCTGGACTTCGTGCGCAAGGCGGCGTCGCTGTCCGAAAAGGTCACCGGCGCATCGTGATCGATCGGGTTGCCGGGGTCGATTGTCCACAAACTTAATAGTGGCTGACTGTGGGTGTAGTCCCGGTTGATAAGACCCTTTATACGGGATAGCCGAGAAACCGAAAGCCTTCCAGGCCGTTACCGGGATACCCGGTCATGGCTGGCAGATCCGAGGCGGTGATGGCGATCCCCGGCAGCGGCAGCCTCGGGTGCGCCGATGATCGCACCGTCAATAACGCGTGACGAATTTTTGCTGATCGCGATCGTAAAGCCTTGTACCCCGCGCAGGAGACAGTCCTTAAAATGACGATCGCTTCGTCAAAGGTCCTTCCCGCACGAACGTCGACCAGGCCGAACCGGGCGGGTCTTCCGAACCGCGTAAGACAACTGCGAAAATTGCTGCACCTGTTACCCACCCCGCAGTTTCGCCACGGTTTACGGCATGGGGTAGCGGCATCGATTGAGCACCTGACGCTTATGCATGGTGTCGGCCACGTGGCAACGCTGATCGACGTGGGGGCGAATATCGGCCAGTTCTCGCTATTGATGCGCGGTCTATATCCGAAAGCGCTGATCTACGCGTTCGAACCGTTGTCCCGCCCGGCTGGACGGTTCCGCCGACTGTTTGCCGACGACCGCCGCACCACCTTATATAATTGTGCGATCGGCCCCGAGCCGACCTCCGGCATTACCATGTACGTCGGCCACAGCGATGATGGATCGTCATTGCTGCCCAATCGGCAAGCCAGTGAAAACGTTGGCACCGAACAAGTCGAGGTGTGTCGGCTGGATGACATGCTGAGCGTGACTGATCTGGCGCGTCCAGCCATGCTCAAGCTCGACGTGCAGGGCTACGAACTGCTGGCACTGCAATCCTGCAATACGTTACTCAAAGCGATCGATTTTGTGTTTGTCGAGGTGGCATTCGATTCGTTCTATGTCGATCAGGCGTTGGCGGACGACGTTGTGCAATTCTTGCTGGCGCGCGGGTTTTCCTTTGCCGGCGTCGGCGATCCGGTGTTTGATGAGCGGGGTAAATGCATGGGCACTGACTTTTTGTTCCATTGTCGCAAGCAGGTATCATGGCGAGATGACTGACCAAGAGCACGCCGAATATGAATTGCTGAAGCTTGCTGACGCGAATGGAAAGTTTGCCCTTCGATTGCCGGCAAATTCAACGAAGATCAAGTGGATGCGTCGGAGCGACTTCAACTCCGCGAGTGGATCAGACTGATCGACGGGTCGTCGGTCGCGGCCCTGCTGGATGCGCTGAACTACCGACGCTGCTGCCATGGACGCGTTGTGCAATCAGGTCCGGCGCACGTTCCAGAACACGAATTGCCCCGGAATGATGCCAGTGATGTCGTGCCGACAGGCGGTCCGCGAGAAATACTGGCCGGTTGGGATGTACGGCACCAGCTCCAGCGCCTTGCCTTGGATCTCCCTAGCGATTCGTTGTTGCGCGGGCACGTCGGGCGCCTCCAGCCAGGCCTCGATCAACGTCTGAACCGGCGGCAGGTCGGGCCAGCCGAACCAGGCCTTCGCGCCGTTCGATCGCAAGGTCTGGTTGGTGATCGGCGTGGTCATGTCCAGCCCGGACCAGCCGGTAATGAACATGTTCCAGCCGCCTTTGTCCGGCGGTTCCTTGCTGGCGCGCCGCTGCACCAGCGTGCCCCAGTCCATGACTTGATAATCGACGTTGATGCCAAGCTTCTGCAGGACATCCAGCGCCACGGCATCCTCGGCGTTCTGCACGGCTTGGTCGCTGGACGCCATGAAAACGATCCGTTCATTGCGGTATCCGGCGCCCGGCAGAGCCTGCTTCAGGGTCTTGCGATCCCGCTTCGGCCCGTTGATGGCCTGCAGACCCGCGGAGCTGGCCATCGGCGTGCCGGGTGTGAAGATGCCGATGCCATCGCGCCACAGTTTGTGATTGGTGCCGGCCGCGGCGGTCATGAAGTCGGTTTGAGACATCGCCTCCAACACGATACGCCGCACCTCGGGTTTGTCGAACGGCGGATGCAACTGGTTGAATATCGCGGTTCCGATGGTGCCGAGCGGGCCGTTACCCTCGGTCCGCACCGTGTGATCTCGTTCCAGCATCGGCAGCAGGTCGTTTGGCGGGTTTTCCCACCAGTCCACCTCGGCGTTTTCCAGCGCCGCAGCGGCAGTGGCGGGATCCGGCATCACCACCCACTCGACGCGGTCGAAATTGACGATCTTCGGTCCAGCCAGCCAATCCGGCTTGCCGCCTTGCCGCGGCTGGTAATCCTGATTGCGCGCATAGACCACCTTGCTGCCGACGACGCGTTCATTCGCCAGGAACCGGAACGGGCCGCTGCCGATCACTTCCTTTATCGAAACGAACGGATCGGTGGCTGCCAATCGTTCCGGCATCACCATCAACGCCGGCGGCCCGATCTTGGACAGGCAGTTCAGCACCAGGCTGAACGGCCGCGTCAGCCGGATGATGAACCGACGATCGTCCGGAGCGGTCAGCTCGGCGACGCGCGCAAGCAGCGCCTGGCCCATCGGGTCGCGCGCCGCCCACCGCTTGATCGAGGCAACACAGTCCCGCCCGCGTACCGGTTCGCCATCATGAAAACGCAGCCCGTCCCGAAGGGTGAAGGTCCAAACCCGACCATCATCCGAAAGACTGTGGCCGTCCACCATCTGCGGCTGCGGTTGAAGCTTGCTGTCGATGCCATACAACTGATCCCACACCATCGTGGCGTGGTAGCGGGTGATATAGGCGGTGGTCAGCACCGGATCGATCACCGTCAGATCGGCCTGCGGCACGTATCGCAACAGCCGCGCCGCTTGGGTCTGCCCCCAAGCCCGGCGCCCGGTCACTGCCGCGGCCGTAGCCGCTCCGGCAAGGAAACCCCGTCGTTGCATCGCCACTCTCCTTTCTGCCTCAGGCCGCCGTCATGACGTGGATCCGGCGAAGGAACTCGCGCGCCCGTTGGTGTTGCGGATCGCTGAAGAAAAGCTGCGGCGATGCGTCTTCCAGCACCCGCCCGCTATCCATGAACAGAACGCGCGACCCGACCTCACGCGCGAATTGCATTTCATGGGTAACAACCAGCATCGTCATGCCCTGCTCGGCGAGTGATCGGATCACCTCCAGCACTTCGCCGACCAGCTCGGGGTCCAGTGCCGACGTCGGCTCGTCGAACAGCATCAGCACCGGGCGCATCGCCATCGCCCGGGCGATCGCCACCCGCTGCTGCTGACCGCCAGACAACTGCGCCGGTCGTTTCGACATGTGATCGGACAGCCGAACCCTGGCGAGTTGCTCCGCGGCCAGGCCACGCGCATCGGCCGCCGTCATGCCCAGCACGCGCCGCGGCCCGATCGCCACGTTGTCGAGCGCGCTCAGGTGCGCAAACAGATTGAACCGCTGAAACACCATTCCGATGCGCTGGCGCTTGCGGGCGGTGATCGCGGGCGAGTCGGGTACCGCTTTGCCGCCGCGCATTTCCCCCGCCATATCAACGCCATCCAGCACCACCCGGCCCTCGCTCGGGCTCTCGATTCTGTTAATGCATCGCAACAGCGTCGATTTCCCGGCCCCGCTCGGCCCAACCACCATCACGATCTCGCCCGGCGCCATCCGCAGGTCGACCCGGTCGACCACCGGAACATCGCCGAACACCTTCGACAGCCCATGGATCTGCAGCAGCGCGGTCATGCCAGCCGCCTCTCGACGTATTCCGAACCCCACGACAACACCGAAATGATCACCAGGTAGTAAACCGCCAGTGCGGCGTACAACTCGAACGGCACGAACCTTTCGGCGATGATCAACTGCGCCGAACGGGTCAGTTCGGTGACCGAAATCACAGACAGCAGCGACGAACTCTTGACCAGTGTAATCAGTTCGTTGGTCAGCGGCGGCGTGACCCGGCGCAGCGATTGCGGCAACAGGATGAACAGGATCGATTGCCGGTCGGTCATGCCGATCGACAGCGCCGCCTCGGTCTGTCCGGAATCGATCGACTGCAGCCCGGCCCGCATGATTTCCGCGATAAAGCCGGCCGAGTTGAATGCCAGCGCCACCACCCCACTCCAGAAAGACGAAAGCTCGAACCCGATGCGCGGCAATGCAAAGTAGACCAGAAAGATCTGCACCAGCGCCGGCGTTCCCCGCACGAAATAAACATACGCCCGGATCAGCGCCTTCGGCAGCCGCATGTTCGACGCGCTGACCAGCCCCATGATCAGCCCGACCAGGCACGCCAGCGCCATCGCGCAGACCGAAATCTCTAGCGTGACGACCGTGCCCCGCAGCATGTAAGGCACAGCGTACCAGATCACACCCCAATCGAACGCGCCCATGGCGGCGCGCTCTCAGGGCAAGACTTCGGGTACCGTGTTCGGCGTCTGCATCGTGCCGCCGAACCACTTTTCCTGCAGTTTGCCGAGCGTCCCGTCCTGCTTCATCGCCGCCAGTTGGCTGTTGACGAAATCCCGCAAAGCGGTGTCGTCCTTGCGAAACGCCATGCCGAAATACGCGGTGATATCGGAAATACCCGAGATCATCTTGAACTTGCCCGGCGCGTCACGCATCACCACCATCATCGTGGAGCGTGAATTCACCACCGCATCGGTCCGTTTGTTCAATAGATCCTGGTAGGCCTCAGGGTAGTGGTCGTATTGCTTCACGCTGGCATACCCAGGCTTGCCCGCCGCCTTCAGCTTGGCTTCAAATACTTTGATAATGCCTGCCGCCGCGCTGCCAAGCTGCACGCCAATGATCTTGCCGGACAAATCATCGGCGGTTTTGATGCGGTCCTCATCGGCGCGCAGCAGGATCATGTTGCTGGCGTCCGCGTAAGGCATCGAGAACAGCACCTTCTCAGCCCGTTCCTTGGTGATCGTCATGGCGGAGATGATGCAGTCGAACTTCTTGGCGTATAGGGCAGGGATGATGCCGCTCCAGGCGGTGTCGATGAATTGCGCCTTGGCGCCGATTTTCGGCACCATCAGGTCAGCGATGTCGGGGTCGTAGCCGATGATCTTGCCGTCCTTGAAGAACTCGTAAGGCACGTAGGCCGCTTCGGTGCCTATGGTCAGGGTCCCGCGCTTCTTGACCTCGTCCAGCGTATCGGCGCGCGCCACCCGCTGACCGGACACACCGAGAAGGGCTGCGGCGCCGGCGCCGGTCAGGACGGATCGTCTGATCATGAAGCACCCTCGCTTTCTGCTTGGCCCTAGAAGGCAAGCAACGCGCGTGCCAAAGGTGCGAAACGCCGCACCAAACCCTCACAGCGGGCGCTTCACCAACACCCAGTCGAAGAATCGGGCCGCAGAGGCGCGGAACTCTGCTCGATTTCGTGCCACGCCGACTTCCCCCACGGCGCCGGCCCAAGCCGCGACCAGGCGCGAACGCTAACTGCCGATCGCGCCGAACTGGTCGACGATCGTCGGCATCTGACTGCCGCCGACGCCCCAGCCACCGGCGGCAAGTGCCAGGAGATTCAGCTCCCGCTGGCCGACGATCAGGTCCACGTCGCCGCCGCAATTGCGCGGATCATCGCTTGTGCGCGGCCCTGCCCAGTGTATCCGAAAGTCATCGCCATCGCCAAAAAGCTGCGCGTCCACCACCAGACTGCCACCGGAACGGCGCAGCACACCGACGTCCAGGATACAGTCGGCGCGGCCCCGCCGGTGCGCGACCAGGCGGGTGTCGTCGCCCGACGCCATCGCCGCCGACGGCGCGAACGCCACGATGTCCCCAACCCGCGGCGCCGCAAATGCAAGCGCCACCACCGCATTCACCGCCACGGCGACCGCCAGCAGGCAGCCCGTCGCGGCCAACGCCGGCTGCATCGCGCGGATGGCGTTTTGATCGTGCCTGGGCATGCGCCGCTCCTTCTCAACAGCCTGCCCGTAACGCAAATGTCCTGATAAACCGTTAACGCCGCGCGACCCTCAGCTCGTAACCCGCTTTGAGCATGATCGCGCCGGGCGGAACGTGCGTGGTCCGAAGGACGCGCTATTCACGCGAGGCGCGTGAATCATGCAACAATACAAAGAGCTAGTGTGCTGCCCCAGAAGTTCGCCGCACTATGCGGCAGACGGATGGGATCAGCAGGCCCCTGAAAACAAAGAGCGAGTGTCGCGAGGCTGATGTTCGCCCGATATGGCGAACTTCGGACTCGGGACACTAGACGATCTTCAGCCTGCACAGTCATGCCGAAGATCGTCTAGTGCGACACCGCATCAATCCTGGCGAGCGATTCCGCCCGACCCAGCGCGGCCAGCGTCGCGTCGATGCCAGGGCTGACCGTGCTGCCGGTCAGCGCCGCGCGCAGCGGTTGCGCCACTTCGCCAAGCTTCAGTCCGCTGCGTTCGGCGAACCCGCGCAACGCGAGATCCAGCGCGGCCGCCGAGAAATCCGTCTGCTCCAGCGCCACACCCAGCGCACCCAGCATCTGCCGCGCCTCCGGGCTCAGCGCGGCGGCCGCCTTGGGCTGCATCGGCAGCGGCACGGCGCGCGCCAGGAACGCCGCGGCATCCGCAAGCTCCACCAGCGTCTTCGCCCGTTCCTTCAGCGCCGGCATCAGCGCCCGGATCCGCGCCGCCGCTTCGCCGGCCAGGGCCATCTCGGGCTGCCGATCCAGCAGCCGCACCACCACCTCGGTCAGCCGGTCGTCGTCGGCTTGGCGGATGTAGATACCGTTCAGGTTGGTCAGCTTGGCGTAGTCCATGCGCGACGGGCCCCGGTTGACATCGACGATATCGAACAGCCGGATCGCCTCCTCCCGGCTCAATACCTCTAGGTCGCCATGCGACCAGCCTAGCCGCAGCAGATAGTTGCACAGCGCCTCCGGCAGGAACCCCTGTTCGCGAAACTCCAGCGCGAACTGTGCGCCATGCCGCTTCGAAAGTTTCGCCCCGTCGGCGCCATGGATCAGCGGAATATGGGCGAATCGAGGCAGCTCCCAACCCATCGCCCGATACACCTGAATCTGACGGAACGTGTTCGTCAGGTGGTCGTCACCGCGGATCACGTGGCTGATCGCCATGTCATGGTCGTCCACCACCACCGAGTGGTTGTATATCGGCGACCCGTCGCTGCGCAGGATGATCATGTCGTCCAGCTCGACGTTGGCGACCCGAACCGGACCCTGCACCAGGTCGTCCAGCACGGTTTCGCCGTCGCGCTCGCTTTTCAGCCGGATCACCGGATCAACGCCGGCCGGCGCCTCCGAGCGATCACGCTCGCGCCAACGGCCATCGTAGCGCCAGACCCGTTTCTCGGCGCGCGCCTGCTCACGCTCCCGGTTCAGTTCCTCCGGCGTACAATAGCAGTAGTAGGCTCTGCCTGCCGCCAGAAGCTGACGCGCCACCTCCGCATGGCGGGCTGTGCGGGTGGACTGGAACACGGTCTGCCCGTCACGCGCCAGGTCCAGCCAGTCCAGGCTTTCGATGATGCCCTGGGTGGCCGCCTCGGTGCTGCGCTCGCGGTCGGTGTCCTCGATCCGCAGCAGGAATTCGCCGCCGTGATGGCGGCTGTAGAGGTAGTTGAACAGCGCGGTCCGCACCCCGCCGATATGCAGCGGGCCGGTCGGACTGGGGGCGAAGCGGGTGCGCACGGTCATCGGCACGATCTATGAGCGTGCCGGGTGCAACGTTCAAGGCGCGCTGTGACCACAACGGCACACCCGTTCACTCTTTGTAGACGGTTGCCTGCGTAGGCTGCCTCGCATGACCCCGATCGCCGCCGCCCCGATCGCCGCCGCTAAAGCCGCGCTGGACTCCTGGCTCGATGCCGAGCGGGACAGGCTGGCGGTATGGCTGCCGGTGTTCATGGGTGTCGGCGTGCTGACCTACTACGCCCTGCGGTTCGAACCAGCGCCTTGGCTGGGCGCCGCCTTTGCCGCCCCGACCCTGGCCATCGCGGTCGCCTTGCCCGGCTTGCGCTGGGCATTCGGCCCGATCGCCGCGGTCGCCATCGGATTCACCGCCGGCCAGCTCGCCACCGCCCGCGCGCCACCGATCGAGGCCGATCTGCCGACCCATGCCACCATCGTCACCGGCACGATCCAGGCAGTCGAGGCGCTGCCGCTGGGACGCCGGATCACCATCCAGCCGGCCTGGCTGGACGGCGCCGCCGAACCGCTGCGGCGATCGGTGCGGTTGCGGCTGCAAAACAAAGACGACGGCGACCTCGGCACCGGGGACACCGTGCGGATCCGCGCGCTGGTACGCCCGCCCTCACCGCCGTCCTACCCCGGCGCCTGGGATCTGCAGCGCGACGCGTTCTATGCCGGTCTGGGCGCGTCGGGTTATGCCCTGGGCAAGGCTGAGCGCACCGCGCAATCCGTCCCCTCCGGACCGATGCGATTCGTCCAGCGACTGCGCGAGATCATCCGCGCCCGCGTGGTCGCGGTCATTCCCGGCGCCGCCGGGGCGGTTTCGGTCACCTTGCTGACCGGGGCCTCGATGGCAATCCCCGAGGCCGATCATGCGGCGTTTCGCGATTCCGGGCTGGCCCATCTGCTCGCGGTCGCCGGATTGCATATCGGCATCGTCATGGGGTTCGCCCTGGCGCTGTCCCGCTTCGGCCTGGCGCTCAGCGAGCGGGCAAGCCTGTTCTGGCCGACCAAGCAACTGGCGGCCTTGTGCGCCCTGGCGGCTGGCGCGGCCTACATGGTGCTGACCGGCATGCACCTGCCGATCATCCGCAGCTTCGTCATGGCCTGCCTGTTCACCGTCGCGCTGATGGCCAATCGCCGGCCGTTCTCGCTGCGCGGGCTGGGCCTGGCGGCGGCGGTGCTGATGCTGATCTCGCCGCAGCAGGTGCCGAATGTTTCGTTCCAAATGAGCTTTTCCGCCGTCCTGGCGCTGATCGCCGGCTACGAGGCGCTGCGGCCTTGGCTGCGGCGTCTGCACGGGCACGACTGGCGCCGCCGCCTCGGGTCCCATCTGGTCGCCCTGGCGCTGACCAGCGCACTGGCCGGGACCGCCTCGGCGCCCTACGGCGCCTACCATTTTGGCCACGTTCAGGTGTACTTCGTGCTGGCCAACATGATCGCCGTGCCGCTGACCGCGATGTGGGTGATGCCGGCCGGGCTGATCGCGCTGCTGCTGATGCCGCTGCATCTGGAGGCAATCGCCCTGCTGCCGATGGGCTGGGGCGCCCAGGCCATTCTGTGGGTCGCTCGGGCGACCGCGGCGCTGCCAGCGGCGACGATCCAGGTGCCGCACATCCCGGCCTGGGGATTGGGCCTCTTCTCGATCGGGCTGGCCTGGCTGGGGCTTTGGCAAACCCGTCGCCGTCTGGCCGGTGTGGTCGTGATGGCCGCGGGTTTGGCCTCGCCGCTGCTGGACCGCCCGCCCGACCTGCTGATTTCCAGCGACGCACGCCTGATCGCGGTGCGCACGCCGCAAGGCGCCTTCCTGCAGCAGACCCAGGGCGGCTCCAAGTTCACCCGAGATGCCTGGGAACAGTATTGGGGCATCGGGTCGTTTCAACCGATCCCGGGCGCCCCCGCGCCCAAGCCACGATCCCGGCGGTCCAGCCGGTCCCGCACGGCGGACGCCGCCACGACCGCCCCACCGACGCCGACTACGGCGGACGTTGCCACGACCGCCCCACCGACGCCGACTCAGGTCGCCGACGGCGCCATCGTGCAGTGCGAACCCGGCGCCTGCCTGCTGCGCCCCTATCTGGACCGGCCCGGTGTGCTGCTGGCACAAGGTGCCGACCACCCGACATTCTGCGGCCAATCCTCGGTTATTGTGTCCGCTGAACCAGCCAGGGGCCTGTGCCCGCGTCCATGGCCCGGTCTGGTGGACCGCTTCACCGTATGGCGCTACGGCAGCGCCGCGATCTGGCTGAACCACGCCGGCGCCCGCGTCCTGACCGACCGGACCGAGCGGGGCGACCGCCCCTGGGTGCCGCCACCGCCGCAGCCGCGGAAAGCGGCGGCGCCAGTGCTGCCGCCGGCGGTGGTGGATCGGGCCGACCCGCCCGGCGCGAACGGGATTGTGTCGGCGGAGGCGGTCAGTGGCGAGCCGCCGTGAGCGGTGCGGCGAAATGCGTCCGTCGGTGATGGCGAACCGGCGATGATAGCCGGAAGGAGAAGCGGGCCATATTCTTTGAAAGCTTGTGCAGCGTTGGAAAACCGGCGCGAAGAAGGCTATCCTTCATCGGTACTTGAAGACGCGGGACATCGACTATAGCGACCAGTACGTTCGATGCTGTCCGCTTGCGGCTTGCGGCAAAAGAGGCGGAACTTTGACGCCGCGGTTTATGCCATCTCGCAGTGTTCGGTTCTGTCGCTCGTGGCGAGGACAGCGACGTGGACCTTGCGGTCGAGGTGCGGACTTGCCGGGGCCGCCGCACGACGCGCAAAATCCTCACCCTTGCAGGACAGACAGCACGAGGGGATTGGAAGGTCCAGGGACCCCTCGCGCGCTTGGTGTGGGATTTACCAGGGCCGTCCGCAATTGTTCCTTTATATTTAAAATAGCGTGAATTGCTTCACAGCCTAACAGTTATCCACGTGGCAGTTTCCTTTGTGAACGAAAAGGAGACCGCAACATGTCGACTTTACCTACCAAATTAGCGTTCGTCATGGCTTTCGTTGCCTTTTGTGTGCTTGCCGGTGAGGCCCGGGCCGTGACCGTGCTCACCACCACACAGCAGGACGTAAAAGCACAGTGCGTTGGAAAGACCAGCTGCATGACAGGATGCGGCAGTACTCTGTGCGACTACGTTTGCGATGATCCAAAAAAGCAATGCACGGTCGCTGTCTTCATAAAACGCACCCCTGGAACGAAGCCGCTGGGAGGCGCCGACGCGGCCAAGGCAGAAACCGGCGAGTGAACAAGTCAGCTTCGGTTACTTACTGGCCAAGTTCCGGCGACTGCTGCGGTCCCTCCACGCAAGTGAAGCTTGCCGCGTTGGTCTGATCGCCCGTACCGGAATAGTGCCCCGTCATCGGGTAGGGGCAGAGCGTACGCGAAAAGGCGACACCCTGCGCGGGGGTGTCGTTGACGTATTTTGTCGCGACGATCTCCTGCGGCGCGACGTCCTTCTCCACCCACTGCTCGAGTGCGGTCAGGATGTCGTGTTGCGCATCCTCAACGGGGACGGGCAGTTGGGCAGGCTGTCCAAAGACATACGGCCCTGGTCCGCCGGTGCAATGACCCATGCCGGGCACCATAAACAGGCGGTAGTACTTATAGAGGCGTTCGAACCCGGCTTGGGAGACCGGGGTCGCGATCGCATCCGTCCTTTGCTCCAGGGTGTTTCCCGCCCGGCCCATGGCGACGCGGGTATAGTAGTTTGTGCTCGAGCCTGAAGCGATCGTGGTGTCCGCCCAGCCGTGATACTGGATCAACTTGCCCCCGTTCCCCGCGAAGCGTGAGAGGTTCGATTTCACCGCCCCGACTACCCCGTGGTCCTGCTGTTCGGCCAAAGTAAGGTCGGTCGTGTAGTTCAAGGTGAGGTAATCCCAGTTCGGATCGCCGAGGACGAAGTATTGGAAGTAGCTTTGGGCGATCGCAAACCCGCCGGGCGTGCCGGTCGGCGTTATTGAGCCCCACAGCGTCTCGCTGCCCGGCTCGAAGCCGGGAAACAGCGACTCGCCCGTGCGCCCGTCAGTCGGCCCCTTGTAGATGGCAAGCACCGTCTGGATCTGCTGGGCTGTGAGGCAACCCGTGCTTTGGCCGGCGGCGCATTGCAGGACGGATGGATCGAAATGGCAGAGCCGCGGGTTGGCGACGAATCCTGGATCCTGCACCCCGTCCGTGGCACCGCATTGGGCGAGCACGGCCTGGTTGATCACCGCATAGTCCGCTGGCGGAATCGTGCTGGCGGGATTGGCTTCGTTGGCCTGCACCACGTAAATCTGATCAGCGTTCAGACTAACCCAGTCATTGGCTGGATCGCCGGCGAGAATGCCGTTGTAGTCGTACGGGAACATCTGCGCTTCCTTCAGCGCCTGCCGCCCTCCCGACGAGCATCCGGCGAAATACGCATAGTCCTGCGGCTTCCCGTAATACGCCTGGACGACCTGTTTGCCGGTTACGGTCATGAGGTGGGTCGCGCGGTAACCAAAATCCACAAAGCTCTGCGGCCGGCCGACGATAAAGCTGGCATCGGCGGTGGCGCCTATGTGTCCCTGATCAGAGTTGGCGGCGGCGTCCCCGCGCGCCACGGCAGCGGCAAGCTCCGATATGGAGATCGTGCCTTGGAAGCCGCCGTTGCCGGTGCCCTGGAACCTGCCGTCCCAGGCATCAAGAGGTGGTAGCCAGACCTCCATTTGGATCGTCGAGCCGTCGACTGGCGTGAGCGTTATATGCACGCGGCAGAAGTCGACGGGTGCGGTGACGGTCGTTGTTGCGGATGTAACGGTGGTAATGGTGGCACCGGCAGTGACCTGCGTTGCGGCAGTGATGCTGGTGTTGGGGATCGAAAGATTTGTCAGCTCGCTGCAACTACTTTGTGCATGAGCCGACGGGGCAGTAAGGGCAACGGCGGCCGCAATCGCGGACGCGCTGCTGAACAGCGAAATCATGGTGCGTTTCTCCCCATAACGCAGTCTGGACCTTTTGCGCAGTCCTCATGTCAAGTAGCTAATCAAAACTTAACTTAGTCGTCATGTCACGTTGGTGTGACGCTCCTCTCGGTCTGGCTGAAACGCCGAGTTGATGTCCATCCGTGGCGGCCTGATTGCCTTTGAGGCCGGCTTTGGAAGGGGATTTTGAAGTCCATACGCAACACCACGGAAAGGTAATTACTCAAGCCCGCAGACCGTCCACCAAGACGGGTCAATCTCAGACGAGTGGGTTCAGGACACCCTTTCGGCTATAGCGGATATTCAGGCTGACACAGCCGGTCACCTGGGCTTTATGACGTTCTCCGCAAAGCCAGCGATCGTTCGATCGGTCCGATATTCCATCGCAATCATGGGAGAGGCCGCAAGGAGCATCAGTCCGGCTTTCAAGGCTGAGAATTCAGATGTTCCTTGGCGCGCAATGGCGGGCATCCGCAACAAAATCGTCCTCGAGCACTCGCGAACCAATACCCGTCGCGTCTGGGACGTCGTGACTAACGATATCGACGACTTGGAGAAAGCCCTTCGTAAAAGTTATCTAAAGCCTCTCCTATGTTGAGGTAGTCACCGTTCCTCTAACGAAATAGAGTGTTGTGTAACTGCTGGTGTCAGGCCGGTCGCTGAAATGCAGGAATGCTGCGACAAACGCATCCGCCTCATGCTCGCCGCCCATGATCCGCACGATATGAGGACGTGCCGCTGTGAATTGCTCTACCCAGTTCGACCGACGTTCCTGGTCAATCTGGCCCACCACCGTGAACACTCGGTCAGGTTCGAAGTGAACGGCGATATCCTTTAGGCCAGCCTGCAAGAAAAAGGCCACCATTTTGCGCCCAGCAAAGGGGTCGGCCAAGCCCGAGATCACCCGTTCCAAATCACTCTGGAGCCCCGGGTCTTCCGGCCAATGCGTCACGGCGAAACCGTCGAAGTTACAGCATACCACCGAACCACCAGGTTTCGTAACTCGCCGAAATTCGGCAACCGCAAGCGCCGGATCTTTCGTCCATTGTAAAACATATTTGGACCAGACTAGATCGAAGGACGCATCTGGGAACGGCAACTGAAAGACGTCGCCCTGCTCAAAGCTCAAATTGCCTAGCTGTTCCGATTGGGCACGCGTTCGAGCATAAGCCAAGTAGTCTCGGCTCAGGTCGATGCCAACCACCCGGGCACCGGGATGCTTCGCGGCAAGCAAACGCGCCATTGAACCAGATCCGCAGCCGGCATCAAGGATGCTGCTGGGCGGTGCTAGGCCTGCGAAAAACGTAAGGTGTCCTTTGAGGTCCGCTAGTGCCGCCTGACGCTCCAGGCGGTCGCACTCACTGTCACTATGGATTGCGTAGGGCCGAGACTGGTCGCTCACGTCGGTTCACCGAGATGTCGCGTATTGTTGCGTTAGGCTGGAGATAACAGCGCGGTCCCGTCAACCCATCAAATAACTGGCCGAGGCCACAAGAAAGGCGGTGTACCATGCATGACCCTATACTGTCATCTCTTTCGAAAACCCGAAATTCCTGGATTTTCGGACCTTTCCAAAAGCCCATCCAAAACCAACCCCCCACACAAAAAAGGGGGTGGACCCGACGGCCCGCCCCCTTCGCTATGCACAGCAGAAACGATCCGGATCAGAAATCCATATCGCCCATACCGCCCATGCCACCCATTCCGCCACCACCGCCCGGCGGCATCGCCGGACCCTTCTTCTCCGGCTTCTCAGCCACCATCGCCTCGGTCGTCACCAGCAGGCCAGCCACTGACGCGGCATCCTGCAACGCGGTGCGCACCACCTTGGTCGGGTCGATGATGCCGGCCTTCACCAGATCCTTGAACTCGCCGGTCTGCGCGTCGAAGCCGAAATTGTACTCATCCTTCTCCAGCGTCTTGCCGGCGATCACCGCGCCGTCCTCGCCGGCGTTTTCGGCAATCTGGCGCAGCGGAGTCTGGATCGCCTTGCGCACGATCTCGATCCCGAAGCGCTGGTCGTCATTGTCGGCCTTGATCTTGCCCAGCACCAGCGACGCCCGAGCCAGCGCAACCCCGCCACCCGGAACGATGCCTTCCTCAACCGCCGCCCGCGTCGCATGCAGGCTGTCGTCAACCCGGTCCTTGCGCTCCTTCACCTCGACCTCGGTGCTGCCGCCGACGCGGATCACCGCCACGCCGCCGGCCAGCTTCGCCAGCCGCTCCTGCAGCTTCTCACGGTCGTAGTCCGAGGTGGTCTCCTCGATCTGCGCTCGGATCTGCGCGCAACGGCCCTGGATGTCGTTCTTCTTGCCGCCACCCTCGACAATCGTGGTGTTTTCCTTCTCGATCAGGATCTTCTTGGCCTTGCCAAGATCGGCCAGCTTCACGTTTTCCAGCTTGATGCCAAGATCTTCGCTGATCACCGTGCCGCCGGTCAGGATCGCGATGTCCTCCAGCATCGCCTTGCGGCGATCACCGAAGCCCGGCGCCTTCACCGCCGCGACCTTCAACCCGCCGCGCAGCTTGTTCACCACCAGCGTCGCCAGCGCCTCGCCCTCGACGTCCTCAGCGATGATCACCATCGGACGGCCAGACTGCACGATGCTCTCCAGCAGCGGCAGCATCGGCTGCAAGCCCGACAGCTTCTTTTCATGGATCAGGATATACGGCTGATCCATGTCGGCGATCATCTTCTCCGCATTGGTAATAAAGTACGGAGACACATAACCGCGGTCGAACTGCATCCCCTCGACCACATCCAACTCGGTCTGGATGCCCTTGGCCTCCTCGACGGTGATGACGCCCTCGTTGCCGACCTTCTGCATCGCTTCCGAGATCATCTTGCCGATATCGGCCTCGCCGTTGGCCGATATCGTGCCGACCTGCGCGGTCTCCGCCGGCGTGGTGATCTTGCGGGTGCGCTTCTTCAGCTCCTCGACCACCGCGGCGACCGCCTTGTCGATGCCGCGCTTCAGGTCCATCGGGTTCATCCCGGCGGCCACCGCCTTCGACCCCTCGCGCACGATCGACTGCGCCAGCACCGTCGCGGTGGTGGTGCCGTCACCGGCGATGTCGTTGGTCTTCGACGCCACCTCGCGCACCATCTGCGCGCCCATGTTCTCGAACTTGTCGGCAAGTTCGATCTCCTTGGCGACGGTCACGCCGTCCTTGGTGATCCGTGGAGCGCCAAAGCTCTTGTCCAGCACCACGTTGCGACCCTTCGGGCCCAGCGTCACCTTGACCGCGTCGGCCAGGATATCGACGCCACGCAGCATGCGCTGACGGGCCTCGCTGCCGAAGCGAACGTCCTTTGCAGCCATTGTTGATATTCCCTTATTCTATCTGTCTTCGATGTGCGCAGACGCCGGATCAGGCGGCCTTACGCTTGCCGGCGGTCTCGGTGATGATGCCCATGATGTCGGACTCCTTCATGATCAGAAGTTCCTCACCATCCAGCTTCACCTCGGTGCCGGACCACTTGCCGAACAGGATCTTGTCGCCGGCCTTGACGTCGAGAGCCACCAGTTGGCCGGCTTCGTTGCGCGCGCCGGGGCCGACCGCGATGATCTCGCCTTCCATCGGCTTTTCCTTTGCGGTGTCGGGGATGATGATGCCACCGGCGGTCTTTTCCTCGGCGGTCAGACGCCGGACCACGACCCGGTCATGCAGGGGACGGAAACTCATTTTATGACGCTCCTGAGTTCGTTCTCGATCAGTGATTGAACGGATCGCCACAACCGAACCGCGGCCTCCGATTTGGCGCCGCGCTGATTGTTAGCACTCCCAGGTTGGGAGTGCCAGCGATCTAGCCCCAGCCGGCCCGCGAGTCAAGCTCTAGCAGCACTCTCACGTATAGAGTGCTAAGCTGTTGAATTTGCTGTGTTTCCAGTTGCATATTCCGCCGCCGTTGAGACATCATCGGATGATCCGCCCGGCTGCGTCAGGTTCCGACCATCGCCGGCGACAGCGCGCTTGGTAGGAAAGCTGAAAAACATGACCCTTGTTCGGCAGTTGCAAGACTATCGCCTGACCACGGCGGAAATCCTCTACCATTTGCCGGACCACCCGAACCTGCTGCAGACCTTCATCTGGCAGGACCTCGACATCGCGCCGCGCTATCCGGTGCTGCACAAATTCCTCGATTTCTGGCAACGCGAGATCGAGGGCAGCCTGCATTCCGTCCGGGTGGCATCCGCCAGCCTGGTCAAGCCGCCCAGCGTGGCGCACGCCAACGCTCTGCTGCGCCTGCATTAGCGACCACGATCAGGCGCCGCGCCGGGATGGTCGCCCCGGCCACCCGCCCAGGCCGACCATTCGGCCTTCGCCACCGATAAAGTCGCCGCTTGACCAAGCCGGTCTGGACCAGGCATGACAAAACCACCCCAAGCGCTTTTGTAACCGCCCGGTCCACCCTATAGAAGGTGGATGCCCTTCGACGTGCACGATTACCCTCACGCCTCGCGTAACGATCGAGCCGCCACGCGAAACAGCCGCCGTCTGGTCGCCATCTGGTTGTTCACCGTCGCCGGAATGATCATGATCATGATCGTGCTCGGAGGCGTCACCCGACTGACCGGTTCCGGCCTCTCGATCATGGAATGGGCCCCGCTGATGGGGGCGCTGCCGCCGACCAGCAACGCGGAGTGGCACCGCCTGTTCGCACTATACCAGAAAATCCCGCAATATGCCCTGGTCAACCAGGGCTTCGGCCTCGCCGGTTTCAAACAGATCTTCTGGCTCGAGTGGACCCATCGCCTGTGGGGCCGGCTGATCGGCGTCGTGTTCCTGCTGCCAATGCTCTGGCTCTGGATCACCGCGCGGATCGAGCGTCGCCTGATCCCCCGATTTTGCCTGCTGTTCGTGCTCGGCGGACTGCAAGGGGCGGTCGGATGGTTCATGGTAGCATCCGGCTTCCTGCCCGACTCGACCGCGGTCTCGCCCGGCCGCCTGGTGGTCCATCTGGCACTCGCCCTTATCCTTTACGCGACAATTCTCTGGACCGGACTTTCCGCACTGCATCCATGGAGCGATCGCACGGCGGCGCCGCCTTGGCTGAAGCTGCTCGCGTCCACCTCCCTGGGGCTGCTGACCCTGACCATCGTGGCGGGCGGATTTACCGCCGGCTTGCACGCCGGGCTGACCTACAACACCTTCCCGCTGATGGATGGACACCTGGTGCCGCAAGGATACGCGGCACTGCATCCGCTGCTGCGCAACCTGACCCAGAACATCGCTGCGGTACAGTTCGATCACCGCCTGCTGGCCACCCTGACCCTGATCCTGGTCACCACCACGGCAGTTGCCTGCTGGCGCGCCAGGCTGCCGCGAAAGCTCTGCGCCTGCCTGGCGGCCGCGGTGATCGCCCAGTATCTCCTCGGTGTCACCACGCTGCTGTTGGCGGTGCCGGTTCCGGTCGCGGCACTGCACCAGCTTGGCGCCGTCGTGCTGCTGACCGTGCTGCTGATCGTGGTCCACCGACTGCGCCACGCCCCGCGCCGCCACATCGAACTCCCGCAAGCCGCCAACCTGCCTGGCGCCGACCGGCCGCGTGAACGCATGGCAAACCGGAACCGAGCCGCCCGCCCTGGTGGTTGAAACCGGCCCGACATACCATCTCTCATGCATAGGTTTTGAAGGATCGCCCCCATGACCGCCATCGCCGCCACCGACAAGCTGTTCTTCCAGCGTGCCGACGCCGCCCTGGACCAGGCCGCCGCCGCTCAGATCGTCGACCAGGCGTTGCGCGGCAGCGACGACGGCGAACTGTTCCTCGAATACCGCGAAAGCGAATCGATCAGCCTCGATGACGGCAACATCCGCTCGGCCAACTTCGACTCCGGTCTGGGATTCGGCCTGCGCGCGGTCGCCGGCGAGGCCACCGGCTATGCCCATTCCGGCGAAATCTCCGAAGCCGCGCTGCGTCGAGCCGCGGCGACCGTCTCGGCGGTCACCGCCGGCCATTCCGGGATTTCCGCCGACCCGCCGCGGGCAACCAACTCCCGGCTCTATTCGGATGCCAGTCCGTTGCGGCTGATGGACTTCTCGGCCCGCACCTCATTGCTGGGTGAAATCGATGCCTACGCACGCGGCAAGGATCCGCGGGTCAAGCAGGTGATGGCCTCGATCAGCGGTGAGTGGCAGGCGGTGCAGATCATGCGCCCCGATGGCACCCGGGTCGCCGACCTGCGTCCGCTGGTGCGGCTCAACGTCTCCTTGGTGGTGGAGCAGGACGGCCGGCGGGAAACCGGCAGCCACGGCACCGGAGGGCGCTTCGCCTACGACTTCGTCACCCAGGAAAGCACCTGGCGCGGCGCGGTGGACGAGGCGTTGCGCCAGGCGCTGGTCAATCTCGACAGCCGCCCCGCACCGGCCGGGGAGATGCCCGTGGTGCTGGGCCCCGGCTGGCCCGGCATCCTGCTGCACGAGGCCATCGGGCATGGCCTCGAAGGCGACTTCAACCGCAAGAAAACCTCGGCGTTCGCCGACCTGATGGGCAAGCGAATCGCCTCTCCCGGCGTGACCGTGGTCGATGACGGCACCATGCCGGATCGACGCGGCAGCCTCACGGTGGACGACGAGGGCACGCCAACGTCTCGCACGGTACTGATCGAGGACGGCTATCTGGTCGGATACCTGCAGGATCGGTTGAACGCGCGGCTGATGGGCATGCCCGCGACCGGCAACGGCCGGCGCCAGTCCCATGCCTATTCGCCGATGCCGCGCATGACCAACACCATCATGCTCGGCGGGTCGCACGCGCCGGACGAGATGGTCGCCTCGGTCAAGCGTGGCCTCTACGCGGTCAATTTCGGCGGTGGGCAGGTCGATATCACGTCGGGGAAATTCGTCTTCTCGGCCAGCGAGGCCTACATGATCGAGGATGGCAAGGTCACCGCGCCGGTCAAAGGCGCCACGCTGATCGGCAACGGACCAGATTCCCTGACCAAGGTGCAGATGATCGGCAACGACATGGCACTCGATCCGGGAATCGGGACCTGCGGCAAAAGCGGGCAGGGGGTCCCGGTGGGTGTCGGCCAGCCGACACTAAAAATTTCTGGCCTGACGATCGGGGGCACCGCCGCCTGAATTAACGCTCTTCAATCCCGTCATTTCTGCGACTCGGCCGCTATTTCAGCGGCCGATTTCGTTTTCACGCCATAAACCGATATGCCCGCCGGCGAACCCATTTCATTAATGGATTCAACCACTCCTGGGGCACAAATCCAAGAATATAACCGCTCGATCCGGGCGGTCAGCGACGCGACGCTCGTAACCCCCACCAGTTTATATTCGTTATTTACGCCATGCACTGACGATTTGACGTTAAGATAACGTCAAAAAAACGATAATAAATTCTCGTTCTGCGAAAAAGTTTCCATCAACGGATCGCAAACGGCTCGCCCAGCGGTCCAACGGTTCCAGAGACTTTCGCAGAAGGATCACCGCAATGTCCGCTTTCACCTCCTCCTCCACCCTGATTTCCGATACCTCCAAGGTCCGGATCGGCGGCTTTGCACCAACCCTTCCCACCACCGATGCCTCAAAAGTCCGTCTCGGCGGCTTCGCCCCGACCCTGGCCACCACCGATGCCTCGAAGGTTCGTCTCGGCGGCTTCGCCCCGACCCTTCCCACCACCGACGCCTCTAAGGTCCGTCTCGGCGGCTTCGCCCCGACCCTCGCCACCACCGACGCCTCGAAGGTCCGTCTCGGCGGCTTCGCCCCGACCCTGGCCACCACCGACGCCTCGAAGGTCCGTCTCGGCGGTTTCGCCCCGACCCTCGCCACCACCGACGCCTCAAAAGTCCGTCTCGGCGGCTTCGCCCCGGCCCTCGCCACGACCGACGCCTCGAAGGTCCGTGTCGGCGGCTTCGCCCCGACCCTGGCCACGACCGATGCCTCGAAGGTTCGTCTCGGCGGCTTCGCCCCGACCCTGGCCACCACCGATGCCTCGAAGGTCCGCCTCGGCGGCTTCGCCCCGACCCTGGCCACGACCGATGCCTCGAAGGTCCGCCTCGGCGGCTTCGCCCCGACCCTGGCCACCACCGACGCTTCGAAGGTCCGCCTCGGTGGCTTCGCCCCGACCCTGGCCGCGACCGACGCCGCGAAGGTCCGCCTCGGCGGCTTCGCCCCGACCCTCGCCACCACCGACGCTTCGAAGGTTCGTCTCGGCGGCTTGCCCCGACCCTGGCCACCACCGACGCTTCGAAGGTCCGTCTCGGCGGCTTCGCCCCGACCCTGGCCACCACCGACGCTTCGAAGGTCCGTCTCGGCGGCTTCGCCCCGACCCTGGCCACCACCGACGCCGCGAAGGTTCGTCTCGGCGGCTTCGCCCCGGCCCTCGCCACGACCGACGCCTCGAAGGTCCGTCTCGGCGGCTTCGCCCCGGCCCTCGCCACGACCGACGCCTCGAAGGTCCGTCTCGGCGGCTTCGCCCCGGCCCTCGCCACGACCGACGCCTCGAAGGTCCGTCTCGGCGGCTTCGCCCCGACGCTGGCCACCACCGACGCCTCGAAGGTCCGTCTCGGCGGCTTCGCCCCGGCCCTCGCCACGACCGACGCCTCGAAGGTCCGTCTCGGCGGCTTCGCCCCGACGCTGGCCACCACCGACGCCTCGAAGGTCCGTCTCGGCGGCTTCGCCCCGACGCTGGCCACCACCGACGCCTCGAAGGTCCGTCTCGGCGGCTTCGCCCCGACGCTGGCCACCACCGACGCCTCGAAGGTCCGTCTCGGCGGCTTCGCCCCGACGCTGGCCACCACCGACGCCTCGAAGGTCCGTCTCGGCGGCTTCGCCCCGGCCCTCGCCACGACCGACGCCTCGAAGGTCCGTCTCGGCGGCTTCGCCCCGGCCCTCGCCATTCCGCGCTGATCCCAAGCCGCGTCAAGCGACGGGCGACATCCGCCAAATTGGCCTACATTCGAACAGACCGACCCCGCCGGGCCGGTCTGTTCGTCCATTCGCAGACCCGAAGGATGTGCCGTTGTGAACAGCCCGACCCTGCCCAACGCCGCCGCCGACACCGCCGCCGCCGACAACGCCAAGTCTAAGCTGATCACCTTTCATCGGATGATCCCCACGGCCCGCATGCCGCAACGCGCCGACCGCTCGGCCGCCGGCTCGCTTCCCACCCGAGCCTTCCGCTACTGCGAGGCAGCCACCTCCGCCGCCGCCTTCGGCTACTACCTGTTCCCGCCGATCGGCTTCTCGCTGCAGTGGGACGGGCACGACATCATGTGGACATTCGAGGGCGCCGGCGACTGGTTCCCGCTCAATTCGGCGGTCCAATTCCCCGGCTTTCGCGACTATTTCGACACCATCGCCCCAGACGAGATCAGGGAGTTTTCCCCGCCGTTCCTCGGCGCCCTGCAGGAACCCGGCCTGATCCAGCTCTGGATGGGCCTCGTCGTGCGCACCGCCCCCGGCTGGAGTCTGCTGGTCCGCGCCCCGGCAAACCTGCCCCGCAGCGGCGGATGGGAACCGTTCGAGGGAATCGTCGAAACCGACCGCTGGTTCGGCCCGCTGATCACCAACCTGCGGCTGACCAAAACCAATGTCCCGATCGACTTCAAACCGGACTTCCCGCTGCTCCAGGTGCAGCCGATCCCACGTCACGTCTACGAGGATTCGACCCTCAACAACTACGAGATCGTGCCCGAACTCGCGCAACTCTCGCCCGAGGATTGGGACGACTACTACGACACCGTGGTTCGCCCGAACTCCCAGGTCGTGCGTCCCCGCGGCCAATACGCCGCCGCCGCCCGCAAGCGGCGCAACGCCGAGGATAACAAGTCCGCAAGGACCTGATCGCGCCGCGCTTCGTGTCCTCGACATCGGGGCGGCTTTCCGCCATCAATCGATAATGAAAAACTGCTGGATTGCCTTGATTCGGGCCCGCCGGACGCGGGTCACGATGCTCTGCTGCGCGCTCGGCCTGCTTCCCCCCATCGCCAGGGCCGCAACCACCTGTCCCGCCGACCCGGCGATGCAGCCGCTGCGCCTGCCGCACCTTCAGGCCGCGGTCGCGACCCGAACCGAGGGGCTGATCGTCGCCCTCGGCTCCTCCTCCACCGCCGGCGCAATGGCGTCCGACAGCGCACACACCTACCCGGCGGTGCTACAACTCGCGCTCACCAAAGCGCTTCCGACCGCCCATCTCGCCGTCATCAATCGCGGCATCGGCGGGCAGGACGCCCCTGAGGAGCTGGCCCGCCTCGACACCGATGCCATCGCGGTGCATCCGCAACTGGTCATCTGGCAGGTCGGTGCCAACGGCGCCATGCGCTACGCCGATCCGATCGAGTTCCATACCATGGTAAAGGAAGGCGTCACCCGTCTGATCAAGGCCGGGATCGACGTCGTGCTGATGGACAATCAGCGCTCGCCCAAACTGCTGGCGGCCACCGATCACATCATCCTCGAGGACTCGCTGGCGCATGTCGCCCAGGAAACCGGCGTAAACCTGTTCTCGCGCAGCCACCTGATGGATAGCTGGTCGGACGAAGGCGCCAAGCCCGGGGTGTTCACCGCGTCGGACGGCCTGCATCACAACGATCTCGGCTACCTCTGCGTCGGCCAGGCGTTGGCCCGCCAGATCGTCACCGCCATTCGCGCGCCAATGGCGGTGTCCGCCAGCCGCTGAGGCCGCCAATCAAAAACCTCGCTCCCCGCGCGCCCTACCGCAGCCGCGAACCGGGGTCCATTCCCAGCAAAACCCGGCCACCGATCGGATACCATTCCGGCGCGACCGTCACCGTCTGACCAACCACGTGCAGGTCGCGCCAGCATTCCGCCAGCCGGCTATCGCGCTTGAACGACGTACTGCCGCCGTGCCGATACACCAGGTCCATCGCCTCGCGCGCACTGTCGGCGGCATAGGTGGACGCCAGCCGACAGCGCGCCCGCTGCTCCAGCGTGGTCTGCCGCCCGGCCCCGATCGTATTCCACAGTTCGGCGATCATCGCGTTGCGCCAGGTCCGCCCGGCGTTCAGGATGGCATCGGCCCGCCCGACCGCGTCCTGCACCTGCGCACTGTCGCACAATCGTCCGGTCCGCCCACGCGGCGTCTTATCGGCGGCCAACTCGATCAGCGCCTCGATCCCGGCGCGCGCGAGGCCGGTGATCACCGCGCTGTGGTGTGGTCCGACCCAGGCCTGGGTCGGCAAGGCATAGGTCTGCCCCGGCCAACGCTCCCATTGATTGTCCAGCGGCACCCCGGCGTGAACCATCGTCCGCCGCTCCGGCAGGAACACCTCGTCCACCGTCCAGTCGAAGCTGCCGGTGCCGCGCAGCCCGGCCACGTTCCAGCTTCCCTCGACGACCTGCGCCTGCTGCCGTGGAAACACCCCGCGCCAGTGCAGGGCGGCGCCGTCCGGACGCCGCCGCGGTTCACCGGCGTCCAGGATCTGGAAGCTGCCCAGCATCCACGTGCTCTCCTGACACCCACTGCCGAAGCTCCAACGCCCGCTGACCCGGTAGCCCCCCTCGACGGGCACCGCCTGGCCGCCGCCCTGCACGGCGGTCCCGGCAATGACCGTCTCGACACCATCCGCGTAAATCTCGTGCACGCCCTCGTCGGGCAAACCCAGCGTAATCAGTTGGCCGATACTGTTGTTGGCGATGTTCCAGCCGACCGAGCCCACCGCTTCGGCCAGAACTTCGACAACGCGCAGGAATGTCAGCGGATCGACCTGCAGGCCACCCAGCGTCTGCGGGATCACCATGCGATAGAACCCGGCGGCGTGAAGTTGCTCGACCACCTCGGCGGGCATCCGCTGCTCGTGCTCGATCTGCTCACGATGGTCGCGCAACAACGGCCGCAGCGCCAACGCGGCCCGCACCAGCGGATCGGCGTCAACATCGACTGGTAGGCGTGTCGCTTCGGCTATCGTGTCCATCGCTTCCTCCCGCCGTCGTTTGGATACCAAGCCCTGATAAAGCGCCGTCGGCAACGCTATGGAAGGCCTCGCCTATCCCACTTGCTCCATCGCCCCGACGATATCGTCACGACAGCATGATCGCGCCGCGCCGATCGTTCAAGGCGCATCGCGGAAACCGCGCCAGCCGGCATCGAAACAACCGCTCAGCGGCGCTGGAAAAGAACGTCATAGGTTTTTGGTCGCGCCGGCAGGGAATCCACCGGGCGCATCCGCAGCTTCGATGAAAGCGCCGGGAAGTGCGGCAGGAACGCCCGATAGCCGGCGTTCGACATCATCCGGAAAATCCCTTCTGCCGACCCGCCGTTCTGGCGCAGCCATTCGTCGCACATCTCGACAATGAATGTCGTATTGGGACGGCCAATAAGGTTGGGCATGCCCGACAGCGCCATCATCTCCGCGCCCTCGACGTCGAGCTTGATTAGCACGTTGCCGTCGGGCAGATGGCCTTCCAGCACGTCGTCCACACGCCGCAACGGCACCACGGCCGGAGCATCCGCGACATCCGCCACGACATGGTTCGACCCATGGTGCAGGCCATTGGTGAAGCCGATTTCCCCGCTCTGGCTGCCGGCGGCGTAGGGATACAACGTCACGTTGGTGATGCCGTTATGGTCCAGCATATGGTGCAGTCGTTTCACCAGCTTGACATTGGGTTCAAACGAGAACACGTGCCCGCCGCTGCCGACGATGCGCGCCGCGCACAAAGTGACGAAGCCGACATTTGCCCCGACGTCGACGAAGCAACTGCCCGCGTCCAGCATGTCCTCCATCACCGCGTAGATCTCACCGGACCAGAATTCGCCGGTGTGAATCGTGTAGCGCTCCATCCAGTCCGAAGGCGTCAACTTCATTTCGTAGCCGTGTGGCTTGACCCGGGTCCATCGATCCGGCCGAGGCGCGTCCTCGCACCAATACGGATCGCCCAGCAGGTGCTTGTGGACGTGATGGTAAAGCCGAAAATGCCACCACGGCGGCAACTGCCGGGCAACATGAGCCAGGACATAGCCGCTGTTTTCAAGAAGCTTTCGGTTCGGTCTCAAAATGCTGATGCTCCAAGGCATGACAGGTTTGTCGAGGACCGAGATAGCCCAATGCAAACCGGCTCGCTGTGGTCGGCCATCATCATGCGGTTGATCTAATGCGGATCTCGCAGCCCAGTCAGTAAGCAGCCCAGTCAGTAAGCAGCCCAGTCAGTAAGCAGCCCAGTCAGTAAATGGCGACTCGGATTTAGTCGGGCAAGGCAGCCCGATCGACTTGACACGATCGGCGGTGTTTGACCAGACACCACCACCGCGACCGCTTAAGTCTTCGGCAACGGTTCAATGCCCAAGTCAAGTGAAGGTTCCGCCAGACTGGACCGCCGCTGCTTCGAGTGCGGCACCAGTCGTCTATACATTTTTATGAACGGCACGAAGTGCAGCTTCAAGACCGACCTGTACTCCACCGCCTCCTCGGGCTGAATGCCAAAATTCACCACGGCCTTCGGATCGCTGTAGCAGATCGTGCCGGCGCTGCGATCCCAGCAGGAAAACAGAAAGCCGAAATTCTTGTCCCAATGCTGGGTTTCGATGCTGTGGTGCAGGTGATGCTGCCGCGGGCTCATCAGATAACGCTCAAGCGGCCCGAAGCACAGGCCGATATGCGAATGACGCAGCATCGCGAACGACAGCGTGTCGATCAGCATGTAGGCGCCAAAGCCCAGCAGCGTGTTGGTCGAGATCGAGGTCGCGGTCAGGAACGCGGTCGCCCCCAGCAGCGGACCGACCGACAGGCCGGTCACGGCTTGCTGGATCACTTCCTCGATGATGTGGACCCGGTGATTGGTCAGCGGCGTCAGGAACTCGGCCGAGTGATGAACTTTATGAACATCCCATAGAACGCTGAACCGGTGCATCAGGCGATGCGATTCGAACCGCAGAAAGTCCTGCACCAGAACCGCCGCGATCATCAGACCCGCGAACAGCGCCACCGGCATCGCCGATTGTGGCCGCGACCCAAACGCCATCACCAGTAGCCCATACGTCATCACCGCGCACTTGGCCGAGGTGAGCAGCAACAGCGGCGCCGCCGTCAGCGGCCTTATCAATTGCTTCAGCAGGATGAAGCCGACATCCAGGTAGCACGACCGCTGGGTCACCAGTTCCTTGGGAAACAGGTAGCGAGCGAAGTCGGCCAGGCTTCCGCCGCCGCGCTGATGAAACGCGATGACACTGCCAACCGCCGACAGCACGAGGCTGAAGAAAGTCAGCGAGACGACCGCTGTCAGAATGCGCGATAGATCCGGCATCTTCCGAAACCGCCTGATTGGAACACTTGCTTAGGCATCACGAGCAATCGATCCGGGCCGCCAGGCCTGGAAACCTGAAACCAAGGGCCGTACTTCGTCACCGATGCAGACCAGGCAGGATGGGATCGCCACCGCGAAAGCCCAAAGACACCAGAAGTCAGCAACAACATACTTGAAGCCCGATACTGCACTTTCCGCAAGATAAACCAGCAACGCGTTCTCCGCCGCCTCGGCATACACGGCAAGGTTTGAACCATGCGTCCAGAATCTCTTGCGAGCATTCGCCGATGCAACGAACGTTGCCGCCACGGCGAAGACGAACGACGCGCTGCCGATAACACCGACATTGGCCAACATCTGGGTCAGAATGCTGTAGCTGAAGTCTGCCCCCCAGCCAAATCCGAACCAGGGTTGCCGGGCGAACAATTCCATCGCCGGCGCGAACGTCGTCGAGCGTTCGACATACGACCCGCCCGAGAACTTGCCGAACGTCATGTTGTACAGCGCGTCCCACGCCGTTGGCACCGAGGCTAGCCAGATCCCGCCGATCACCGCCACGATCCCGAACATCGTCACCGCGAACAGCGGTCGCCGCCGCGCCAGCAGCAGACCCAGCACACCAAGCCCGAAATACCCCGTGCTCGACGTCGAAAGCGCCACGGTCGCCATGGTCAGGACCACCGGAACGATCCACCGTGCCGTCCGGCGTATCGGATCGAGCGCAATCACCGTGGCCCCGAACGCCGCGAAAATCATCAGCGACGTCGCCATGAAAGAAGGCTCGGTCGCCACCGACGCAATCCGTACAACCCCCTCGGCGGCGCGCTGATCATACATGTCGGCGAAGTGGCTGGTGCTGTTGTTGAACAGAAACGCCGGATAGGTCATGCCCGCGTAGTAGCAAAACCCCTGGAATAGCCCCCAGACCGAGATGAACGTCGCACTGGCCCGCAGCGCGGCGATGCCAGCCTCCAGCCGTTCCAGCGTGCTGAACTCGATCGACAGAACCAGCGTCAGGCAAATACCAAACAATAGATACACCGTCTGGGTAAGCTGGATCGAAACCAGCCCATGTATTGCCCCGTTGAACATCGAGGAAATCACCACCAGCGCAGCGAACAACAGAATCAGAAACCCAACGATAAGGTGATCCCGGCTGACCTGCACCGGCGACAGCAGCCGCCCCGAGAGCACACCCGCCGCCATTAGAAACGACAACAGCACGACATCGGGCGCCATCCCGTAGTCGCCAAAATTGACCACCGCCGTCCCCGAAAACGACGCGAAGAAAACGATGCTCTGCAGCAGACGCAGGTTGGAGACCATGCTGAGCAAGAACCCCAGCCCAACGATCACTCCACCTACCAGCGTCAGTTCCACGTTCGCTTACCTTCGATTCAGCCGTAGCCCATGTAGACGCCCGCGGCCGCGTCATCCTTTTCGACCTTGGTCGCGATCACGCCATGGATCGGCCGCCCGGTCTGCGCCAGCCGGCGCGACAGCTCCTCGATCTCGCGCATGTCGGTCCGTCCGAACTCGGTCACCAGCAGAATGGCGTCGGCGAAATTGGCCGCAACGATCGCGTCCGGCACCAACAGCAGCGGCGGCGTATCGATCAGCATCACATCGTAGCGTTGCCTGGCGGCGCGCAGCGATTCCATCAGGTGACCCGATCGCAGCGCCGATACCGGATCGGTTGCCGTCGGGTAGGGCGTCATCACATGCACCCCGGTCGCCCGGTCCACCTTGACGTTCAGCGGCTGCGACGACCCTGTCGAAACCGTCTCGGCTTCCAGCCCGGCGGTGCCGGAACCAGTGAACATCGCCTCCGCGTGCGGCCGCCGCAGGTCGAGGTCCACCAGCAGCACCTCCAGCCCAAGCGAAGCCATCGCTCGACTGAGACCCGCCGCAATCGTCGTTTTGCCTTCGCCCGATCGCCCGGACGTGACAAGCAGCGAACGGATCTGGCCCTTCCTGACCTCCTTTTCCAGCTCCAGCACCACACCGGCGATGGTGCCGGCCAGACCCTCCTGGCGCGTGTTCGACCCGATCAGGCGGCGCGACCCGCCCACCGGACCACGCAGCCGCGGAATACCACCCAGGAACGGTGCATTCAGCCGATCCGCCAGCTCCGTCGCGCCAAGCCGAAGACCTTGAGCCCGCGCGGTGATCAGCGTGTATCCCCCCGCCGCCACGCTACCCAGCACCAATCCGGCCAGAGTGAACAGGCTCTTGCTCGGAAACGACGGCCGGGTGGGAACATCGGCGTTGGTCAGAATACGCGCATTCGAATTGGCCGGCCGCGCAGCCAGATCGATTAACCTTGTCTCGATCGCGTCGCTGGTGCGCCACAGGCTGGCGACCTTGCCGCGCTCCCGCTCGAGCCCGATCGTGGCGCCGACCTGGGCCTGGCTCTTGTTGCGGACGGCGGTCATCACTTTGTCCAACTGCGCAACGACCTGCTGCGAGGCGATCAGGCTGCTGCGCCGCTGTTCCACGATGCGGTTCGCCTCCTCAGTGATCTGCGACAGCAGCCGGTTGAGCTGTCGCTGCAGGCTGGCGCGCGTCACCTCCGCCCGGGGATCGCGCGTCGGCAGTCGCGCCATCTCCTGTTGCGCGTTGTCGTATTGTTGCCTGAGCAACGGAATCCGTCCGCCGCCCATCGCGTCGGCGAATTCGATCGGATTTCCCTTGCTCGCCGCGCGCTGTTCCAGCGCGCTGTTGTAGTCGGACTGGCGCCGAGCCAGGTCGGCCTGGGCTTCCGCATAGCGCGCGCCAAGCTGGCTCATGTCACGCATCATGCCGGGAACTTCATTGGCCTCGATCGCACCAGGCTTGGCCAGAATACCGCCCAGCCGATCTTCCGCCGCCGCGATCTGCTCCTTGGTGTTCTCCTCGCGTCCGTGCAGCGCCTTCTCGATCAGCGTCGCGGTGTGCGTCTGCTCGGCGATACGGTCCTGGGTATACAGCTTCAGCAGATCATTGATGATATCGGCGCTAAGCTGTGCGTCACCGGTGGTCGCTGACAGCTTGAGAACGCTGCTCCCCTTGGTGGTCGCCACCTTGATCGCCGAGCTCAGGAACTGGACGCGCTTCTCGGCTTCATCGGCTGCCGGATTAGTCGGCTTCGGCGAGATCGTCGTCATCAGCCCGTCATACCAGGCCACCGCCGAAGGCCCGCCGATCGAAGCGATCGCCCGACCGGTGTCGGTGATCGCGCCCATCAGGCTCCATTGGTCCAACAGCCGCGGCGGTATCGTCACCTGCCGGGCCACCCGCTCCAGCAGCCCTCTCGAGGTCAGCACCTCCTGCTCGGTCGTCACCACCGCCTCGTTGACCGCGGCCGCATTGAACGCGGCGTCGTTGTCCGGCGCGGTCAGAGCCTCCGAACGGATCACCAGGCTGCCGTCGGCCCGATAGTGCACCGGCAAGGCAAGACTCAACGCGAATGCCAGCACCGCCCCCAGCAAGCCGCAACCCAGCATCAGCCACTTACGGCTGGCCAAGGCCCCAAGCGTTTCCGGCAAACTCAATGCGGTTGTCGCGTTCATCGGGAAAGCCCTTGTTCAGCAGTGTGACGCAAATCAAAGCCTGGTTTTGCTGATGAGCGGTAAAGTGTCACAAATAACGGCGAAAGATCGTCAAAAGTCGGCGAGTTCGTTCCTGCCACGGGTCCCGCCGCCACCGCCTGACGCAGTGCCGCCGCCAGCGCGGAGGCGTCTCCCGGATCGACAACGACGCCGCCAAGCCGAGGAATTTCCTCGACAAAGTTTCCCAGCCCGGTCGCCACCAGACGACAGCCGAACGCCGCCGCAATCGCCGGAACCGATGACTGTGTGACGTGTCTATACGGCAACGCCACGACACTGGCTCTTTGCATCAACCCCGCCACCTCTTGATCATCGAGATATTTGTTATGCAACTCAACGCGCTCGCCCAGGGCGTCGGCGACTTGCTGGTCGCGAACTTCGATAACGCCCGGAC
Organism: Rhodopila sp.; assembly: GCF_965277165.1. Classification (GTDB taxonomy): domain Bacteria; phylum Pseudomonadota; class Alphaproteobacteria; order Acetobacterales; family Acetobacteraceae; genus Rhodopila. Next base: position 2,989,273 of record NZ_CBDICE010000006.1, on the reverse strand, counting down.
CGGCAATCGCCAGCCGCGTCGTCGCCGGCAGCATCTGCATCGCCTGCAACAAAACGTCGATCCCCTTGTATTGTTGAATCCGGCCAAAGAAAAGCACCAGCTCTTCGCGCTTCACGCCGCATTTTCGGTGCCGCAAAAACTGCCCGGCAAGACTGCCGTGCGGCGTCACCACGAATCTCGCATGACCAGCCATTGTCTTTGCACGTTCAAGATGTCGCGAAGCCAACAGATGCACCGTTCCGGTCAGCGCCAGCACCGGCCGTCTGACAATCGCGTTCAGACGCTCGAAGACATTGCCAGGATGAGGATCAGGATCGTGCAGCGTCACCACGACAGGGGTTCCGGCGAGCCTCGCCGCGACAACCAGGCTAATCGCCCACAGATAGCCTTCGCCGGTAAGGATATGAACCACATCAGGCTTCGCACGCAGCAACGCCGCGACGACTTTCCAGTGCGCGACAGGATTTATGCTGGCAAGGATCCCACCGATCTTGCTCACCCCGCAAGGCGCGCGATACAGGCTTCGCTCGGGAATCCGCCCGGCATAGTTCGTCGGCACCAGCACGCGGCAATCCAGGCGACGGCAGAGCGCGCCGAACATCTCGTCCAACAGTTGTCCCAACGCATAGCGCGCCGAGAACGCCGCGATCAGAACCCGCGGCTCACCGCCGATCGCGGCCGGCACCTGCACCGTTCCGTCGTCCTGCCGTCGCGTCGCGGTCACCGCCGATATCCCCACGGCAACGGCTTGCCGCGAGTGCCCGGCCAGGACAGCGCCAGCAACGTAATGCCGTAGATGCCCGCGCCGGTTGCGATCAGTCCCAGCAGGTTCAGCACGCCGTGGGCCGCCAGCGGACCTGCCTCCAGCCAGCGCAGACACAACAGCATCAGCATGGATGCGCCGAACGGTGGCCCCCAGATCCGCAGCAGTGAGCGGAACGAAACCCCAAGCCGGTTCGCCAGCATCGACACCAGGACTGGAACCGTCAGCAGCGCCCGCGCCGCCCAAACCATCAACGCCGCGTCCAGCCCGATGAAGGCGGCGGAGGCAAAAATCGCCGCATCGACAAAGATCAAGGGCGCCGTCAGATACAACGCCATCCGGCCCATGCTGCGGGCACGCAGCGCCACCGCCACCACATGCAGCAACAGCCAGCCGCTCAGTCCGGCACAGATCCACGGCAGGTAATGACCGGCTGGCGCCCAGCGCGACCCGATCAATGTCGTTATCACCGGGGTCCCGAGTTCGGCCAGACCGATGAAACAGGGAAATGCCAGCACGCCAATGACCAGCAGAACCGTCCGCAATACCTCGCCAAACCGAACCAGATCGTTTTGCTGGCGGCTGATCAAGGAGATCATCGGCCGCGAGGTAACCTCTTCGAACAGTTGCGAAAGAGTCCGCGCCACCCGCATCGCCAGACTCAGGTAGCCAACGGTCTTCAGATCCCCCAGCGTGCCGGCGACAACGAACAGGGACTGGTCGCGCAGCAGATACAATGCACGGATGGCGACCGAATAACCGACATAGGACGCCCGCGCGTTGACGATGGCGGTGTCGATCCGCAGCTTCGGTCTCCAGCCGGACATCGACCGATAGGCCACCGACGTCACCGTCGCGGCACTCAGCACATTCAGCACCAACGCCCAGTAGCCGAACCCGGCCGCCGCCGCCGCGAGACTGATACTGCCGCCAACAAGCTGCGCCACCAGCGCCGTCTGCGCGATCGTACGGAACTTCAGCGACCGGCTCAGCGACGCCTTGTGGATGTTGCCCAACGCGCCGACGAACGAGCTCAAGGCGAGTGCCGGGATGACGTATCGCAACAACGGCTCTTGCAGCAGCCGCGCCAGCAGCGTGCTGACGCCGCAGGCAAGCAGAAGGCACAACCCGGCGATCGCGATGTTGATGGTGTAGCCGGTGTCCCAGTCGGACGCGGTGATGCTGTGCTGCTGCACTAGCGCCTCGCCGATCGGCTCGTCGACGAAGATGGCGAAGATGCCCGAAAGCGCCAGGCCAAGCGAAAACACGCCAAGGTCGGATGGGGCCAGAAAGCGAACCGTGCCGAAGAAGAACAGCAGCGACATGACCTGCCGCAGCATGTTCTCCAACCCGCTCCACGCCAGCACGGAGATCCGAGTGCTAGACGCGGAGGGCGCCAATTCCGCGCCCTGGTCCGCCATCACAGGCCCAACTCGGGATCCCGCCGAACCCTCATCTCGGCAACCGGCTTCGTTTCTGAACCGGAATTTACGGGCCGGCGGTCGGGTCGCTTTCTCGATGCCGCCTGCAACGCCTGGATATAGCGCTCCGCGATCGTCGGCCAGGAAAACATCTCCGCCAATGCAAGCGAGCGCTCGCTCTGCTGCTTCAGTCGGACCGGATCCGCAAGTTGATCGATCGCGGCCAGCGCCTGCTTTGGGCCGGCGGCGGCAACCACGTGGTCGCGAAGAAAATCCGGGGTCTCCCAATCCACCCGGGCGACGATCGGAACCCCGTTGGACGCGGCGGCCAGCAACGTGCCGCGGCGTTCGTGCACGCCACACGGCGGCGACAGATAGGCCACATGGGCGTGGCGCAGCACGTCCGCGGCATGTTGAGCTGAGACATTCAACTGCCACTCGATCCCGGTGTCTTCCGCCAGCTTGAACAGGGACTCGGCGTAGTCGCGCGCGTGCGGCACGATCGCGCCCATGATGACGGCGCGGTAGGGGCGACCCTGTTGCTTGCACAGCCGCGCAAGCTCGATCATCTCCTCAATGCCCTTTTCCGGCCGCAGCATGCCGAAATGGACGATGGTGAAGCGATCCGACGGTTCCCACGCACCGACCGGAATGTTGCTGCCGATCGGGATCGTGCTCAGCCGCCGCTCGGTCCAGGGATGGCGCTTCACCAGCGCCTCCCGATCGAGCCGCCCTGTCACGACAAGACGCCCGCCAATCGTAAAGACACTCATGCCCAGCCGGATCGGCCAGCGCTGTCCGGAATAATCGTGCAACGTGGTCAGGCGCGAGCGCCCCAGCAGCCCCAGATGAAGCAAATGAGGCACCAGCGACCGGCGGAAGCCATGTGTCGGATACTGCAAATGAATGACATCGGCGTCGCTGGCTCGCAGTTCCCACAACAGCGCCGGAACGTCACGCAACCGCCATGGGTGACGGTGCAGCACGGCGACGGCAACGTCTCGATCCTTCAGCGCGTCGATCAACGCGCCGGTGAAGTCACCGACCCCGCAGACCTGGGGCGGAAGCGACCCAGCGATCACCAGCACTTTCATCGCGGCAACCGTTCCGCCACAAGCCGCGACATCAGTTCGACGTAGCGGTCCCCGATCGCCTCCCAACTCACCAGCGCTCCGAGTTCGCGGCTTCTCCGGTGCGCCAGGTCGCGCGCCGCGCTGTCGGACAAGCAGCGTGCGGCCTGCGCGATCAGGTCCGCGCGTGATGTCCCGGGGTCCAGCAAACTGACCATCTCGGCCGGCGTTTCCGCGCCGCGCAGGGTTATGATGGGCACACCGCACACCGCCGCCGCCAGCAGGCTGCCGCGGCGAAAGCTGGCGCCCGAGGGATACGGCAACAGCGCAACCGTGGCGGTATGCAGGAAGTCGGAAACCTGATCGGGCTGCATCTCACCCGCCAGACCGATGCCGCGCTTGCCGGCCTCGGCCTCGATCATGCGGTGGTAGCCGGCGAACTTCGGCACCCGGGATCCGGCAATGACGAACTTCGCATCCGGAAACCGCGGCGCAAGCACATCGACGCAGCCAAGGTATTCTTCCAAGCCCTTCTCCGGCCGGATCTGCCCGAAATAGACCACCAGCGGCGGCTGCCCCGGTTGCCATTCGCGACCCGGAAAATTGGCGCCGATCGGAATGACGCAGGTCCGCCGCCGCAGCCATGGAAACCACGCCAGCAACGCGTCCCGTTCCGTCTCCGCCGTCATGATCACCGCCGCCGCGCGCGCCAGCAGCACGCCCAACGACGCCCGTCGTACCGGATTGGCCGCGACGAACTCGTGCAGCGTCACCACCAACGGCGCCTGCCGCTGCAATGAGGCGAAGGCGTGCGGCCCCAGCGCCGCCCCAAACGCATCCGTCGGGTATTGCATCAGGATCGCGTCGGGCCGTTCACGAGCCACCTGCCGGAGCAGTTCACCAACCTGCGAAAGCCCCCATCGCTTCACATTCACCGGCCGCGCATCGACGCCCTCGCGCCGCAGCACGGCAAGCAGATGTTCATGATAGTCGTCGGTCCCGCTGAACAACGGCTTGATCGACCCGCACAGCGAAACCAGCCGCAGACTCCGCTCCCGGCGGCCTGTTTGCGCGTCCAACATCCGCAATGGCGTGCCGTCGTTCACCGCATCCCCTATTTAGGTCGATAGGCGCGGATATAATCGATGCGCATCACGGCGGGGAAATGGGTGTCGCTATCGGGCGTGCCCGCCCAATCGCCGCCGACCGCGAGGTTGGCGATCATATACATCGGTGGTGCATCGCGGAATGGCCTGCCATCGGTGCGGGTCGTTTCCACACCATCGATCGTGAACACAAGTTCGTCGGGCGTCCATGCCAGCCCATAGCTGTGGCTCGCGGTGGCGTAGTCGAAGCCGTCGCCGCCGACACGAACGTGGATCCCCTTGCCCCGCGATGCCTTGATGTGGGTCGACTGATAGACGTGCGCCGTATCGCCCCCGATCGCCTCCATGACGTCGATCTCGATATGCTCCAACTGCGTCTTCGACACCAACCAGAACGCCGGCCACAGCCCCAACCCGGCGGGCAGCCGCGCCCGCATCTCGAAATACCCATACCGTTGGGCGAAGAACCGATCGGTCGAGATCATGCCCGACAGATACGGGCGGTCCACCATTTCCTGCAGCGCCGGCGGTGTCGGAATCGCGCTGATCTCCAGCGCCCCGTCACGAATAGAAAATGGGTCCACCCCCAACGGCTTGCCACCCGACCCAGCCGGCGCGTCAGCCCGGCCAAGCTTGTCGGTCCCGCCATGAGCCGGAACGAACCCGGGGTCCACGTAAAGCTCAAGTTCCTTGTTGCCTGGAAGCGTCCGCAGACCACCCCATTCCTCATAACGAGTCGAGAACGGACCGCCGTCCACCCGCATCAGCGGACGCCGCCTGTTGCTGAAGTCGGTCGAGAACGTCCGCTGATAACCCGACAGGTCAAACCGGCCGGCCTTGCCCGCGGCCAGCGCGGGCAGGGCGCCTAATGCGGGCAGCGAGCCCAGCACCAAGAGATCGCGCCGGCGCATGGCTTCAAGCTGCCCGCTCTCTGCGTTCGCCCACGACATCGGCAACCAACTGCTGCAATCCGTCCGCGATTTGCGTCTCCGCCCGCCAGCCAAGCACCCGCTCGATGGCCGCGACGCTGGGGGTCAGCGACCTGCGGTCGAATTTGCGGAAGGCCGCCGCGTTTTCCTGCATCGGACGGTTGTCGCCAAGCAGCGCCTGCAGCGTCCGAACCACCGAACGGATCGCAACGCCGGTCCCGGTGCCCGCGTTCAAGGCATGATAGCCCGCCGGCCCCCGAGTGACCGCGGCCCCGAATGCCCGGGCGATATCCTTGACATGGACGAAATCACGCTCCGTGCCGAGATATCCCATGACCAGTGCCGCCGCATCGCGTTTCCGGATCCGCTCCAAGGCGTCCGGAATCAGATGGGGATTGGTTTCGTTCGGCCCATACACGTTCCCCAGCCTGAGAGCCACGCCCGACTCACAGGCGCCGACACGCACGGCATATTCCAGCAGTTGCTCACTCAGCGATTTCGTCAGGCCATAGATGTTGCTGGGGCCCGGGCGATGATCTTCCTGATGGATGCAGTCCTCCACCGGGTAAACGTCGAGGGTCGAGGCAATCACCACCCGCGATACCGCACTCAATTGGACCGCCTCGATCAGGCTATGCGTGCTTTTGGTGTTGATCGCGAACGTCCGTTCGGGGTTTTTCATGCACTCGGGAATGAAATGCACGGCGGCCAAATGAACCACCGCCTCGGCGCCGAACCCCTCGAATAGCCCGGCTAGATCGGTCGCCGCCATCTGCGAAAGGTCGGCCACCTGCAGGCTCACCTGCGATGGAATGTGCTCGCGCCGGCCCCTGGAGAAGTCGTCGATCGCCAACACGTCGTGGCGTCCGCCGACCAGCCAGTCCAGAACATGCTTGCCGATGAAACCGGCACCACCTGTCACCACGATTCGCATGACACTCCTTCAGTCTGTTGAGCACGGCCTGGGTTGCCAGCCGACATCGCTGTCTCGATCAACAGCGCCTCGAACTGCTGAACCAGGATAGACCACTCCAGCCCGCCCGCCGGCCGGTGCGACCGCGCCGACCAGGTGTCCCAGTCGGCAAGCACCGTCTGTGCCGCGTCGGCCAGCGCGCCCGCCGTCGGTTCGGCGCAAAGCCCGCACTGATAATCCTCGACCACGCCAACCGTCCCATTCTGCGGATAGCGCGCGGTGATCACTGGAAGTCCGCTCGCCATCGCCTCCGCCACCACCCGAGGGAAGCCTTCCCGCTGGCTGGTCAGCATCAGCAGCCTGGCCCCGGCCAGCAGGTTATACTTGCGCTCGTCGCTGACCACACCGGCAAGCTCGATCCGCTCGCCGCTGGGCGAGCTGGCGACCCGCCGCCGCACCGCCTCCAAGGCAGGACCATCACCGGCGATCGTCAGCCGATCCTGATAACCGCGGCGGCACATCTCCTCGAAGGCCTCGATCAGCAGCGCCAGGTTCTTGTGTTCGGTGACGCGGCCGATATACAGCATGCCGCCACGCGACCCAGCCGCATCCATCCGGTAGCAGGCGCCGTTGATACCGCTAGGCAGAACCAATACCCGGTCCCGAGCAAACCGGCGGATGTGGCGCGCAACCTGCGCCGAGACGCCGGTGTTGGCCGCCACCAGCCTGGGCAGCACGCTCTGCACCAGCCTGAACAACCTGCTGTGACGAATTTCGCACCAGTCGACGACCGAGCGGTCGCGGTCCCGCCGCGACAGCGCCAGGATGTGCAGCAACGGCCATTGGTTCAGGAAAATCGCATCGAACTCGCCCGCCCGAGTCAGCCGACGCGCCGCCAGCGCATAGCGCAGCATCCCCAATGGCGACCGCGTCAGCAAACCGCCCAGCGGCTTCTGATAGCGCGGCAGTGACGGGCGACGGATCACCACGACACCGCTCGCCAGTTCCTCCTCGGCCGGTGCCTCGGTCGAGTTCCTGATGCACATCACCGTAACCTGGTGACCCTGCATCGCCAGCAGCCTGGCGAGCTCGCCAAACCGCTGTTGCTGACCGCCCATGCTCGGGGGAAACAGTTCAGTCAGGAAGCAGATCTTCACGCTTGCCCATCCTCGAACACGCCGCCGCCGTTGATACCCGCTATCGGCCCGGACATCGCCTCAATACGCATTTTGATGGACAAATCCCTTGATCGCGGTTTGCAGCAGGATCTGGAAATCCAGCCAGACGGACCAGTGTTCGATGTAATACAGATCGTGGATAACCCGTTGTTCGATCTGCTCGACCGTGTCCGTCGCGCCACGCCACCCATTCACCTGCGCCCACCCGGTCATCCCCGGCTTCACTTTGAACCGCGCCATGTATCGCTTGGCTGCCGCCGAGTAGCGCTGACCGGCAGCCATCGCCAGCGGCGAATGCGGCCGCGGTCCAACCAGCCACATGTCGCCCCGCAGCACGTTCAACAGTTGCGGCAATTCATCGAGGCTGGTCTTTCGCAGCAACGCTCCCAATGGAAACACGCGGGAGTCATCTTTCGTGGTCAACACCAGTCGATCGCTCGGCGAAGCAGCCGCGTGCATCGTTCTGAACTTGAACATTATAAAATTGTTGCCGTTGTAGCCTTCCCGCTCTTGGCGGAATAGAATTGGGCCGGGACTAGACAGCCGAATCGCTACCGCGATCCCAGCCAGCACCGGCGAGCACAGGATCACCAGCAAAAACGCCAGTATCCGGTCCTGCACGTCCTTCAGCACCCAGTGCCAACCGTCCAATGGCGGAGCGCTCGCCAGCAGCAACGGCATTCCACCGACCTTGAACTCGCTCGACGCCATCCACTCCGGATCGATCCCGATGCTGGCCGGCCATAACAGCACGCGCGCCGGAAGGCACAGCAAGCCGCGAACCAGGTCCGTAAGTTGGCCCCTCTCGGCCGTCGATGTCGCCACAATGACATCCCTGACGCGCTGCGATTGGATCAGCTTCTGAACCGCGGCGGTGACCTCGGCATTGCGTGCGATGTCCGGGTCGCTCGAGCTCGCGTTGTCCCTGCCACTGAAACCGGCAACGTCACTGAAACCGGCAACGTCACTGAAACCGGTAATGTCAATGAAACCGGCAACATTGGCGCCCCCCGGATCCAGCTGCAGCAACCGCGCGCAATTCTGCGCTTCGGCCCCGGCCCCGACGATCGCCACATTGTGGCTGATCCGTCGCGCCACCAGCAGCACGCCGCCGGCATAACCAGCCCCTAACCGAACCAGCATGATGAATGCCGCCCCGGTCAGCCAATCGACCGAACTGCTCCGCCACAGCCCGGCATGGGAATCGAACATCATCGACCACGACAGCAAAGGAGCAGTCGCCAGCAGCCACGCCGCGGCACCCTTCAGACTGGAACGAAAGACATGCAGCAACCCGGCAAAATCATATGCCCCCAGCGAGCGCAGAACGAAGTGAACCACCAACGCCACGGCGACACCGAATCGCAGCATGTCGAACAGGCTGCTCCGGCCACCGCCCTCGTCGGCCATGATGTCGCTCAACCACTTGGCGGATGATATCGCCGCCGCCAGCGCCTCGGCCACCTGCAGCGCCGCGATCAGCCGCCAGCGCGATACACGCGCCTCTACCGGACCACATGGGAACGTAGCCGCTGGGTCCGCCGGGCCTGCCGCAAGATCGCCGGCGTCAGCGGCCATTCTGCTGGGAACTCAAAACCATTCAGCTTGATCCCACCTGCTGGTTAAATCCAAGTCACGTTAAGTCGACTGAAGCAACCTATAACGCTGCATGCGGGGGTGTGAGTCACGTCTGCGTCAAAAGTGAAATGTCTCGGCTTATGGGGTGCTTGCGACACAGCTCTGAGGCAGTCTTTGGCGATCGGCGCAGGCGCTGTTTACGACCGTGCCTATCGCGACGAAGATCATCGAGTTGGCCGGCGGCCAGAAGCGGCCAGAATAAGAAGGGCGAGCGACATGCTACATTTTCCGTCCGCGGCGGCGGTTCTCCGGACTGTTCGGCTGCACTACGTCCGAAACGGAGTCGCTCAGGCGCTGGCCGCCGCCGGCCTGATGCTAGCAGTTGCCGGCCCCGCGCTGGCCCAAACCGGGGCCGCTGCCTGCGGATCTTATCAATCGCTTTGCCGAGGCCGTCCCATGTCGGGCCTCTGCGCGCAATTGCAGCAGCGCTGCGGAGGCGCCGCCGATGGCGCGGCGTCCATACAGCCGCATGGCGATCCATCCCTGGCCATGCCCCAGCTCGACAGTCCGACCGATATGCCGGATTGCACCAAGGACCAGGAATTGGTGATGGTGCCCACCTGCCAGTGCAAATCCGCGCTCGACACCGCGGGTTCGGGGGACAACGCGTGTGGCCCCTGCACCACCGATGGCGTTCGCATGGAATGCCAAAATGTGCAGTGAAGCGTAGTGGTTTCGACCTATCCAAACGATACCGCAATGTTCGCTATATCCCGTAACACCCGGCGCTAATGTTCCAATAGTATATCGAAGACAAAAGACCGTAACAAACGCTCTATTAGCGCTGACTACAGGCTGATGCGTGTTGCGATAGCGTCTTTCTCTTGCCATCCAAGGTCGACCAGGTGGCTCCGCTCGAACCTTCTTTACTTGCACGCATTCGTAGTTGTCACACAGTCCTACGTCAGTATGCGATAGCAAAGTTAGCCTTAATTTTTCATTATAGTCTTGATATATTTTGAAAATAGAAATATCTTGCCGGCGATCACATTGCCGTGTTCTAGCGGTCTCACCGATCATACTTTCGGGAGACCGATTTGAGCACCGTATCGAAATCGCCGAACGACACCGTCCTGATCGCCGGCTCCGCCAGCGCCATCACCGACGCCGCCGGCAACCAATGGACCATCTCCGCCACCGGGGCCGTGCTGGAAAACGCCAAGGCCGTCGGCTTCACCGCCAACGTCGCCGAGATCGCCTACGTCAACGGCACACTCTGGCACGAGAACACCGCAAAGAGCTGGTACTCATGGACCGGGTCAGCCTGGAGCGCCGGCGCCAACCCGCTGACAAGCGCCACTCCGCTGCCGGCTCCATCCGCCCCCGGCACCGTTCTGCTGGCTGGCTCGGTCAGCAAGATCACTGATGCCGCCGGCAATCAATGGACCATCTCCGCCGCCGGCACCGTGCTGGAAAATGCCAAAGTCGCCGACTTCACCGCCAACGTCGCCGAGATCGCGTACGTCAATGGCACGCTGTGGCAAGAGAATACCTCAAAGAGCTGGTACTCGTGGACCGGCTCAGCCTGGACCGCCGGTACCAATCCGCTGCCGACCGCGACCCCGACGCCGACCCCGCTACCCACCCCATCCGCCAATGACACGTTCGTGCTGGCCGGCTCCACCAGCGCCATCACCGACGCCGCCGGCAATCGCTGGACCATCTCCGCCACCGGCAACGTACTGCGCAATGCCAAGGCCGCCGGCTTTACCGCCGACGTCGCCGAGATCGCCTACGTCAACGCCGCCCTGTGGCACGAGAATACGACCAAGAGTTGGTACTTTTGGAACGGCTCAGCCTGGACCGCCGGCGCCGATCCGCTGCCGACCGCGACCCCGCTGCCAACGCCGGTGCCCACCCCAATACCCACCCCGGCACCAACGCCAACCCCGGTGGCAACCCCATCGGCCAACGACACCTTCGTGCTGGCCGGCTCCGCCACCACCATCACCGACGCCGCCGGCAATCGCTGGACCATCTCCGCCACCGATACCGTGCTGCGCAATGCCAAGGCCGCCGGCTTTACCGCCGACGTCGCCGAGATCGCCTATGTCAACGGCACGCTGTGGCACGAAAATACCACCAAGAGTTGGTACTCGTGGAACGGGTCGGCCTGGACCGCCGGCGCCGATCCGCTGCCGGCCGCGACTCCGCTGCCAACACCGGTGCCCACCCCGGTACCAACGCCAACTCCGGCACCAACGCCAACCCCGGTGGCAACCCCATCGGCCAACGACACCTTCATACTGGCCGGCTCCACCAGCACCATCACCGACGCCGCCGGCAATCACTGGACCATCTCTGGCACCGATACCGTGCTGCGCAACGCCAGCGCCGCCGGATCCACCGCCAACGTCGCCGAGATCGCCTACGTCAACGGCACGATGTGGCACGAAAACACCGGCGGTAGCTGGTACTCCTGGGCCGGATCAGGCTGGAACCCCGGCAGCGACCCGCTGCCCGCCTCCGGCGGCTCTCCCATAGCGTCAAGCGGCATCGGTTCCGCGCTGAACCTCAGCGGCTATCACCTCAGCTTCGACTGGGAGGCAAACAGCTTCCCCAACAGCCCGACGCCCACCGACGGCGCGTTCACGACCACGCTGTCATCGGGGCTGCGCTATCTCGGCAATGGCGACCAGGAATTTTGGAGCGATAGTTCGACCGGCCAGAGCCCGTTTGCCCTCGACAACGGCGTGCTCGACATCAACGCCACCTATGTCGGCGCCGGCAATACCCCAGGCGGTGGCAGTTTGTCCTACGATTCAGGGGTACTCACCACCCAGGGCTGGTTCTCCCAGCAATACGGCTACTTCGAAATGCGCGCCGAGCTGCCCGCCGGACCCGGCATGTGGCCGGCATTCTGGATGCTGGACAACAACTCCAATCAGCCAGGCGGATGGCCGCCCGAGGTCGATGCGCTGGAAGCGTTCGGCGCCCAGAACGCCAACGGCGAAGGCGGCACCAGCCAGGCCCATTGGGACGTCCACAGCCAGAACGCCGCCCAGCAGGCCGGCGCCTGGGCCACCATGGACGGCAACGAGGCCACCTCGTTCCACACCTACGGCGTATTGTGGACGCCCACGACCATGAGCTTCGTCTACGACGGCACCGTCGTGGCACAGGCACCGACGCCCAGCGACTACACCCAGCAAATGTATATGATCGTCAATCTGGCCGTCGGCGGCACCTGGCCGGGCAACGCCACCGGCGAGAACGGCACGATGAAAATCGACTATCTGCGCGCCTTCTCCAGCGATTCCGCGATCCCCGCCGTCGCCATGCAGACGATCTCCTCGCCCGATGGCGGTGGCACATCGCTCTATGGCGCATCCTCGCTGACCAACGCCACATCGACCCCCGCCATGCTGATCCAGCACTGACCCCGGCCGCCGCGATCCCGGGCAAAACGAACCGCCCGGATCGCGCGCCGCAGGAACCGGTTCCACCCCGTCAAGCGGCGCCGGCCGGCTGCCCGCGCATGCACGGGTGCCGCCCCTTGCGCGCTGCCGTGGCATAGCCGCCGAACGCCCGGTTGGGTCGCGAATTCGGCTCCACGATCGAGCAGCGATACGCCTCCCAATCCGCCTCGCCCAGTCCCGAACTCAACTGCATTCGATCCAGCGTATCGTTGCTGTAGCTGTGCCTGGCCACCGGTTGCACCTGCACCAGCGGATAGTCGGCACGCAGCCGGATCGGCGTGTGGCTGCGGGTCAGCCGCATGTTGGTGAACAACGGGCCGAACCAGCGGTCGGTCTCGACGATGCCTTCGAACAGGCAGATCCCACCGGCGGGGGGCATGTTCGCCGGCGCCCGCACCAGCAAATGCCAGTCCGCCGCGGTCTGCGCCATCAGCCCGGTCCAGATCTGCACCGTTCCAGGCTCCGGCAACGCGGTCAGGAACGGAGGCGAGCACCCCTTCAGCGCCTCAGGCGCCACCGCATCGAATTCCGCCGCGTAGTCCGGAAGCTGCGCCGAAGGCGACAGCGGCATCCACTCCGGCGCCCGCTCACAGCGCCAGAACACCTCGGTTCCGTCCCACAGCAGCTCAAGATCGATTGGCGCGAACAACCACCAGCCGAACGACGTCGCGCTGGTCAGCGCCTCACAGTATCGCACCGCCCGCATCGGCAACGTCCCGCACGCTGACCGCTCGGCTCGCATCGGTGCCCGGCCGTGGCCGGTAAGTTGGTGGAAGCGAACGATTGGGTCACTGCTGGACATGTTTCAGGCTACCTTTTATCGCGGTTTCGGCACGCACGCGCGGCAACGGACCGGCAACGATGGCGGGTGCGCGATGGTCAGCACCCCCTCATCGCCGGGCCATGCCGGGTCGGGCCCTCCGGATCGGGCCCTTTGGATCGGGCCTTCCGGATCGGTTCAGACGGCTGAGCTCAGCCCTGCTGAACCGGCAGGCGATAGCCACCGCCCAGACGGATCTTGCCGGCGTCGGTGGTCGCGCCGCCATTGCGTTCGGCGTCAACCCGGCCTTCCGGCAGGCGATAGCCGCCACCCAGACGGATCTTGCCGGCGTCGGCGGTCACCACGGTCTTCACGGTTTCGGTGCGATTCAGCATGGAACTCTCCTTGGTTGAAACGACATGCCAACCGAGACAACGCGATCAGGGCGGCCAGCGAATGCCGGCCGCCCTGATCGAAGTCGTTTCAATGTCAGTTTTGAAACCTGCCCCAGGCCCCGGATCCTGCCCGAAGCCCGCAAGACATAGCTGTCCCGTTGACAAGCCAAAGTTACGGGGATCGCAGTCCTATGTCAAGACAATTTTCTTAAATAACCCGGAACATATGAAAATGCTCCGCAACCCGCCCTAACCTCAAAGCGCATGGCTCCAACCCTGCACCGCCAGGCTCGATGCCGCCACCACGAACCATGTCACCAGGCCCAGCACCAGCGGACGGCTGCCGGCGCCGACAAAGGCGCGCCAATGACCCTGCAGCCCCACCGCGGCCAGCGCCACCACCATCACCACCCGGCCCAGCATCTGCACTTGCATTGCATGTGACCCGATCAGCCCGGCGGTGTTGGCCGCCGCGGCGACCACGAACAGGATGATGAACACCGGCACCGCCGCATAAACCCGCTTGCCCAGGGATTGAGCGCCAGATCGATCGCCGGCGTTCTCCTCCTTGTCCAGGAACGCCAGCGCCAGCCCGAAGCCCAACACCAGCGGGATGATCAGCGTGGTGCGGGTCAGCTTCACGATGGTCGCCGTGGTCCCGGCGGCCTGGCTGAACGCAAACCCCGCCGCCACCACGGCCGAGGTATCGTTCACCGCGGTTCCCGCCCAGACCCCGAAGCCGTTGTCGCTCAGCCCCAACAGATGGCCCAGCGCCGGAAAAGTGAACACCGCCACCATGTTGAAGAAGAACACCACGGTGATCGAGTAGGCGATCTCCTCGGCCTTGGCCCGAATCACCGGCGCCAGCGCGGCGATCGCCGACCCGCCGCAGATCGTCGTGCCGATGCCGATCAGGCAGCGCATCCGCCAGTCGATGCCAAGCGATTTGCCCAGCAGCAGCGCGCAGGCCAGCCCCGCCGTCATCGTCACCGCCAGCAACGGCAGCGACCCCAGCCCGGTGCGCGCGATATCGCCAAGGTTCAGGCTGGCGCCCAGCAGCACGATCCCAACCTTCAGGCACAGCTTGCTGGTGTCGGATATGCCCAGCGACTTCTGCTGCGACAGCGCCGGCCAGGCGTTGGCGATCAGCACCCCGATGGCGATGGCGAACAGCGGCGCCCCGACCAGCGGAGCGTAGCCCCCGGCAATCTCGGCCAGCCCGGCAATAACGATGCAAAGAACCAGTCCCAGCCCGCGGCGAAACCACGGCTGCGTCGCGATTCCCGATTGCACCGCCACCGTCGAGCCTGACATCGCCACATCCAACCTCCATTCCCCGCCGTCCCCCGATATTGGGCCAGGCGCCAACATCTGTCACCAATCGGGCAGCGGGTAAAATTTCTCTCCGCCCCAGCCCAAAGCCGGAGAACACAAACCTCCAGACCCCGAACCCCATGGCAACCCCCCATGGCAACCCCCATGGCAACCCCCACGGCACCGAGGATATTTTATCCGCGGACATATTGCAGTGTGTGAACAGTTGCGTTAAGACACCGCGTACGGCACCCGTCGAGGTTGTGGACCGCCATGATACCAGCCGCTGCCTGAGCAAGGTGTCGTCATCCGTCGGCACGCTCCTCGTAGCCCAGACATGCAGGCAACGTCGCCGGACGCGGCCCGACTGCGCCTGCGCCTGTTCGGCCACATGGCGGCGGACGATTCCGCCGGCCGCAACTGCCTGCCGCGCACCCGCAAGACCCGCGCCCTACTTGCCATTCTGGCCATCGCCAGTCCGAAACCGGTGCTGCGCCAGCAACTCGCCGCGCTGCTCTGGAGCCGACGTCAGCAAGAGCAGGCGCGCGGCTCACTGCGCCAGAGCGTGCACGAATTGCAGGACACGCTGGGCTCCGCCTGGGGCCACGTTCTCATCACCGACCGGCACTATTTGTCGCTGCGCGGCCCGGCGCTGGAGATCGACGCATTGTCGCTGGCCCAGCCGGCAGTGCTCAGCGCCGAACTGCTGGATCGCTTCCAGGACGTACTGCTGGAAGATCTGAACGGTCTCGATCCGGCCTTCGACCGCTGGCTGGAAGACGAACGCGGCCGCTTCCAGCGCATCGGGCGCACCATCGGCGAAGCCCTGCTGGCCAAATGTGAACAGCCCGAGGCGGTGATCGATGCCGCCGAACAACTGCTCAGCATCGACCGCATGCACGAAGGCGCCTGGCGCGCGGTCATGCGCGGCCACGCCGACCGCGGCGACCTGGAAGCCGCCAAGGCCTGCTACGACCGCTGCCGAGGCACCCTCGCCGAACAAGCGAACCGCTCCCCTTCACCCGAAACCGAGCACCTGATCGAGCGAATTCGCGCCCAGCCCGACACCGGCAGGCCGCCGCCCCGGATCAATCTCGGCTCCGGCGCCGCCGAGCAACAGGCCCTGCTGGCGATGCCCCAAGGCGCCCCCCGGGGCAGCGCCCAAGCCAGCCCCCAAGCCAGCTCCCAAGCCAACCACCATGGCAGCCCCCAAGGCGGCTCACGCCGCGACCGCTCGGCGCTGCGGCTGCGCGTCGCGCCGCTGCGCACCATCGGCGCCGAACACGATGACGGATTGGCCCAGGGCCTGGCCGAGGAAGTATCCGCCGGCCTGTCCCGGTTTCGCTGGATCTCCTGCGTCCCCGGCAGCCTTTGGCCGCAACCGTCAGCCTCGCCGGACGCGGCCCCCGGCGCCAGCCTGGATGCCGACCTCCTGCTCGACGGCACCATCCAGTATGGCCTCGGCCGGGTACGCATCATCGTCCGCCTGATCGATATCCGCGCCGATGGCGAAATCGCCTGGGCCGGCCGCTTCGACCGCCCGACCACCGACCCGCTCAGCATGCAGGACGAACTCGGCGCCGCCATCGTGGCCCAGGTCGATCCCGAACTGATGAAGCACGAAGGCCGCCGCGCCGCCCGCGCCCAGCCCGACGACATGACAGCGCAGGATCTGCTGCTGCAGGCGCTGCCGGCCCTCTACCGGCTGGAGCGCGACAGCTATCTCGATGCCCGCCGCCTGCTCGAGGCCTCGCTGCAGGCCGATCCCAGCAGTTCGGTGGCGCACGGATGGCTGGCCTATTGGTGGTTGCTTTATGTCGGCCAGGGCTGGGCCGCCGATCCGGCGCAGGCCTCGGCCGAGGCCAGCCGCCTGGCCGAACGCGCGGTCATGCTCGACCCCGGCGATGCAAGGGCGCTGACCCTGGCCGGCCACGTGCGCGGCTTCCTGGGCCGCCACCCCGAAGAGGCCAGCGCGCTGCACGAACGCGCCATCGCGCTCAACCCCAACCTGGCGGTGGCCTGGTGTTTCTCCGGCCTGTCCCAGCTCTATCTCGGCCAGCCCGAGGAAGCGCTGCGCCGAATCAACCAGGCAATCCGCCTGTCACCGTCCGATCCGCATGTGTTCTTCTTCGACATGTCACTGACCATGCCCTACCTGATGAATGGTGACTGCGCCAATGCGATCGAGGCCGGGCGCCGCGCCGTAGAGCTCAATCCGATGTTCTCCTCAGCCTACAAAGGCTATCTCGCGGCGCTCGGCTGGATGCATCCGACCCGCGAAGCCGGCGGCGTGCTGAACCGCCTGCTGGCGCTCGAGCCCGGCTTCTCGGTCGAGACCGCGATCACCCGTTCGCCGCTCAAACGCCCCGAGGACATCGCCCGTTACGCCGAGGGACTGCGCCGCGCCGGACTCCCCGAAAGCGCCGCCTGAACTTCGATCCCCTCCCGCCGCCCCCCAGTCGAGCATGTCGAGCCCCCAGTCGAGCATGGGTCGGTCGAGCATGAGCCGGGCATGGCCCGCCCCACCGGTCATGCCACAATAACTCCATATTCTCCCCAAAAATGACCTATCCTCTCGTTCAATCAGACGATTCTTGCGCTGTGGACGACCCTCCCAGCGCCATCGTGCCCGCAGGAGACCTCTATATGCCCCGACTTCGAATCGGCGCCCTCGCGCTGCTCGCTCGGCCCTGGCAATGTTCCGCTTCAGCCAGGGGCCGAAGACCGATGACCTCGTCCTGCTGCCGGAAATCATCAGCAAGGAACCGCTCGGCTTCATGGTCCGCAATGGCGACGACAAATGGATCGACTTGGTGCGCTGGACCTTCGTCGCCATGATCACCGCCGAGGAAAAGGGCATCACCAGCGCCAACGTGGATACCTTGCTCAGCAGCAACGACCCCGACATCCGCCGCCGGCTGGGCGTCGAAGGCGACGTGGGCAAGGCATTGGGCCTGGATAACAAATGGGCCTACAACGTGATCAAGCAGGTCGGCGATCTGGGTGAAGTCTGGAACCGCGACATCACCCCGATGGGCGTGCCGCGCGGCATCAACAACATCTGGACCAAGGGCGGCCTGCAATACGCCCCGCCGATCCGCTGAACGCCTTCGCGCCCTGGCCAATGTCCGCCCGGGCCGATGCACGCGGGGGCCGGCGCTGATGCCGCGATGGCTGCCGCAACCGCCCGCCGACGGCCGCTTCGGCAACCTCAGCGATCACGCGCTTACCGCCCTGCTCGTGCTGGAAGCGCTGATCCTGTTCGTCGCCGCGCCGCTAGCCGGAATGGGCATACGGCTGCCGCTGTTCTCCGGGGCCCTTGTCGTCGCCCCGCTGATCATCATGATTGTCATCATCTCGACCAGCACAGGCGCCCGGGTGATGGTCAGCGTGGCCGCCGTACTGGCCGCCGCCGGGCTGGCTTCCCGGATCAATCATCCCTCGCTGGTAACCGTCTGGCTGGGTCACCTGGCGGTCATCGCCGCGGTCGTCGCCATGTCCTTGGTGATCGGCAGGGCTGTGTTCGCGCCCGGACGCATCACCCATCACCGGATCGAGGGCGCTGTCATCCTCTACCTCAATATCGCCGTGGCGTTCACCTCGATCTACCGCATGATCTCCGAACTCGACCCGAACGCGTTCGCCGACGTCGCCGGCCACCAGAGCGAAACCGCGGCGCTCAGCACAATGCTGTATTTCAGCTTCACCACCCTCACCGCCACCGGCTTCGGCGAGATCCTGCCGATCAACCCGCTGGCCCGCAGCATGGCCAACCTCGAATCGGTGCTGGGCCAACTCTACCTCGCAATACTGCTCGCCCGACTGGTCACCATGCATGTCGAGTCGAGGAAATATTAGCCGGACTTGATGATGCTCAAATCGCCTGCTATTGGCTGAATCTCGGACCCGGGAACTGGCAATCGGTTCCGATCATCAGACAACGGCTGCCGGAAACCTTGGGGGAACTCATGCCCAGCATGCGATCGATGCTCGGTGGCACTGCCTGTTCGATCTATATTTGCTTATTCGCAATGAATGCTGCCTTCGCCCAGGCCCCCCCGGCCGAACCGGCGTGGCCGCATGCCATCATGGTAAACGGCAACAGCGTGATGGTGTACCAGCCGCAGGCGATCGAATGGCCCGGCCATGAAACCCTGACCACACGAGAAGCGATCGCCATAACCCCGCCCGGAGCCAAGGCGCCGATCCTCGGCACCACCGAGATTTCGTTCGCCACGCAGACCGACGCCGCGACCGGCAATGTCGTGCTGACCGACCCGAAGCTGTTGGCCTCGCGCTTTCCCACCCTCGATACCGAACACGCCGCGCGCATCGAGGCCCAGATCAAGGCCGCGCTGCCCGACGTCCATGCCAGGCCGGTGCCGCTGGACTCGGTGCTGCTCAGCCTGAAGCAGACGACGGAACCAAAGAACGCCGATCTGAACAACGATCCGCCGGTGATCTTCTACAACGACAAACCCGCCTCGCTGGTCGTGTTCGACGGCGATCCGGTGATGGCGCCGCTCGAAAAGACCGGCCTGTCGTTCGCCGTCAATACCAATTGGAACCTGTTTTCCGACGGCAGGGACTGGTACTTGCTGGACAATGGATCGTGGCTGATGGCGCCGGCCTATAACGGCCCATACCACCCGGTCACCAAGCTGCCAGCGGCATTCCGAGCGATCCCGGCCAATGCCGAATTCGCCGCCGTCCATGCCGCCATCCCGCCAAAACCCGGCCAACCGGGCGCCACGGCAATGATCTATGTCAGCACCAGGCCGGCCGAACTCATCGTCACCAATGGAGCACCACAATTCGCCCCGGTCACCGGCACCACGCTGCAGTCGGTCAGGAACACCCACAGCGTGCTGTTCTTCCAGCCCTCCAGCGGACGCTTCTTCCTGCTGACCTCCGGGCGCTGGTTCGCGTCCCATGGCCTCGCCGGTCCCTGGACCTTCGCCTCCAACGACCTGCCGGCGGATTTCGCGATGATCCCGCCCGAGGACCCGCAGGCCAACGTTCTCGCCTCGGTGCCAGGCACCAGCCAGGCCCAGCTCGCCCTGTTGCAAGCCCAGGTGCCGCGCCAGGCAACGCTGAAGAAAACCGCCGCCAAGCTCACCGTCGTCTATGCCGGACCGCCCAAGTTCAAGCCGATCCCCGGCACCGCCATGACCTACGCGGTGAACACCTCGTTTCAGGTGATCCAAACCGGCGGCAGGTTCTACGTCTGCTATCAAGGTGCGTGGTTCGTCGGTCCGTCGCCCGCCGGCCCCTGGCTACTGGCTGAGAGCGTGCCCCGGGTGATCTATACCATCCCACCGACCAGCCCGATGTACAACGTGACCTATGTGCAAGTGTACGGGGCGACGCCGACCGCGGTCACCTACGGCTACACCGCCGGCTACACCATGGGCTTCGTCACCGCCGGCGTGCTGGTCTACGGCACCGGATACTACTACCCCCCAGTGGTGATCCCGGGCCCGGTGCCAGTGTACTACCCGTACCCCTATTCCTACGTCGGCAACACCGCCTACAACCCGACCACCGGCGCCTGGGCCCGCGGCGGCGCCGTCTACGGACCCAATGGCGGCGTCGCACGAGGCGGCACCGCCTACAATCCGACCACCGGAGCCTATGGTTCCGCCGGCGCGATCTACGGCCCGAACGGCGGCGTCGGCGGATTTTCCGCCTACAACCCAACCACCGGCGGTTATGCCCGCGGCAGCGCGTCGTGGCAGAACGGCAGCGGCTCCGCCAACGCCAGCTACTACAACCCGCGCACCGGAGTCTCCGGCTCGACCAATCAGAACGCCAATCCCTATTCGCGCTGGGGCTCCAGCACGTTCTCCGGCCCGAACCAGACCGTCAACACCGCCAGCGGCAGCAACGCACGCGGTTCGGCGGGCGGCTTCCAGTCCTCGACCGGCGCCCAGGGTGCCGGCTACAGCGGCGTCAATGGCAATCGCGGCGGCGCGGTGAAAACCCAGAGCGGCGATGTCTACGCCGGACGCGACGGCAACGCCTACCAGCACAGCTCCACCGGTTGGTCGCAGTGGAGCAATGGCGGCTGGCAGCCGGTCACCCCGCCAACGTCGTCATCCACTAAACGCCAGCCGCCGACGCAAACCACCGCAACCAACCCCTCGACCACGGCGGCCAACCGAACCCAGCCGACCCAGAGCCAACCCAACACCACCCAACGCAGCACCACCCAACCCAGCACCACCCAACGCAACACCACCCAGCGCAACACCTCGACCCAGACCCCCCGCACTGGCACCACCTCCAGCGCCACCGGCCAATCGCGCAACACCAGCCGCCCGACGATGGAAAGCAGCTCCTACAACCAGTTGGAGCAGGACCGCCAGGCGCGCTCCGCCGGCAGCCAGCGCTTCGGCGGCGCAGCCACGGGCGGACGATTCGGCGGCGGACTCGGCAGCGGCGGCCGCGGCCGGCGCTGACATGATTGCCGACGAAACGGAGGAAATGATGCAACGTCCCACGCAGCGCAAAGCGGTCAAGCTCCTGCTCGGTCTGCTCCTGTCGGCGCTGTCATTGCCGGCGCTGGCGGGACCCGCGTTCGCGCAACAGCCCAGCCAGGCACAGATCGGTGCGGTAAGACAGTCCTGCCGGTCCGACTATCCATCGGTGTGCTCCGGCGTTCCGACCGGCGGCAGCGCGGCGCTGCAATGCCTGCAGGGTCACATGGCAAGCCTGTCGCCGGCCTGCCAGTCCGCGGTCGGCGCCATCGGCGCGCCCGCCCCCGCCGCGCAGTCCCAGCCATCGCACGGCCAAACCGCCCCGCCACCGGCGATGTCGCCGCGCGAGGAGGCCGCGATCATGCGCCGCTCATGCGGCGGCGACTTCCGCGCCTACTGCCAGGGCGTCAGGCTCGGCGGCGGCCGCGCCATGGCCTGCCTCGCCCAGAACCAATCGCGCCTGTCGCCATCCTGCAAGGCGGCGCTGGCCCAGGCACATGGACAGCGTTAACCGCGACGGTTGCACTCAGCGCGCTGATGCGCTGACCGGAGTGATACAGCGTTGGGGAAAGAACAATGCGAAGAATAACGGCGTTTCTACAGTTGGCCATGATCGGGATGCTTGCCGCCTGCTCGCATGCCAATGTGCAGACCACGGAAAGCTATCTCGGTCCGCCGGTGGCACGCCCGGATCGCATCCTGGTGTCGCGGTTCGCGCTCAACTCCGACCAGGTGAGCCTCGATCAGGGCATCGGACCGCGCATCATGCGCGCGGCCGGCAACCAGCCGGCCGGAACCCAGGAACTGCAGGCGATCCAGGATACCCAGGACGCGCTGGCGGAGCGCCTGGTGGAACGCTTGAAAAAGTACGGATTGCCCGCCGAACTCGCAACCACCGAGACCGGCGATCGGCACGGCCTGCTGCTGCAGGGCCAGATCACCAGCATCAATCAAGGCAATCGCACCCGTCGCGTGCTGATCGGCCTGGGCGCTGGTAAAAGCAGCATCGGCGCCGACGCCCAGCTCTACGCCCTATCCGCCAACGCGCCGCCTCGGTTCATGACCGCCTTCCAAGGCAAGGCCGATAGCGGCAACGCCCCCGGCGCCGCCGAAACGATGGGCGCCGGCGCGGTCGGCCAGCGCTTGGCCACCTCGACGGCGCTGACCGGGGCCGCCCACGCCAGCGCCGAAAAGCGCCACGCCACCAATACCGCCGAGGCCACCGCATTGGCCGACAAGATCGCTTTGCGCATCGGCCAGTTCGGCGTCGCCCAAGGCTGGATCCCACAGACCGCGCTGCAATAAGGCCGCCCGGGCTCCGACCCGGCCACCACCCCGAGGGCCGCTAGCTCCACCCCCGCGCCAGCTTGCGCACTACGGTCGACGCGTTGCGCTTGCCCTCGCCGGCATAGTCCTCATGCCAATCCTCGATCTTGGCCGGATCATACAGGTAGTTGACCATCAACGTGGCGCTTTCCTTGGCGCCCTTGTCCGAGGTATCGCCGGCCATATCCAGCCGCTCTACCCGGGCGCCGTTCGACAGATGGAAGTGCGCCACCGGATCCTTCGCCCGCTTGCCGGACGTTTCCACCATCAAAAACCGAGCGGCCAGCCGGGTCAGCACCGGTTCGGCGACCTTGCGCAGCGTCGCATCCCGCCACCAATGCCGCTTGGCAATGATCGCGGCCAGCGCCTGGCACCCGGTCTCGGCCGGTACCGCCGCGGCCAGTCCCTCGGCTTCCTCGTCACTCAGCAGCCGAGGCTCGTTCGCCGCCAGCAGCGGGTCCAGCCAGCGCCGGAAGCCCGGAATCGGGGACAGCGTGGCGAATGTCTTCAGGTTGCGGAACTCGGCCGAAAGCTCCTCCACCACCCGCTTGATCAGGAAATTGCCGAAGCTGATCCCGGCCAGCCCGGACTGGCAGTTGCTGATCGAGTAGAAGATCGCGGTGTCGGCCTGTGACGGGTCCTGCAGCGGCGCCTTTTCGTCCAGCAGGTTCTGCACGCTGCCGGCCAGGCCCTTGACCAGCGCGACCTCGACGAAGATCAGCGGCTCCCCCGGCATCCGCGGATGGAAGAACGCGTAGCACCGACGATCCGAGTCCAGCCGGTTCTTCAGGTCACGCCAAGACCGGATCGCATGCACCGCCTCGTAGTCGACCAGCCTTTCCAGCAACGCCGCCGGGCTGTTCCAGTCGATCCGCTGCAGCTCCAGAAAGCCGATGTCGAACCACGCCGCCAGCAGCCCGCGCAGATCGGCGTCCAGCGCCGCCAGCAGCTTGTCGCCGCCGCGCAGCTTCAGCAGCGACCCGCGCAGATCGACCAAAAACTTGCGCCCGTCGGGAATCGAGGTGAACTGCGTCAACAGTCGCAGCCGAGGCGGTTCCAGCGCGAGCCGCAACGCCGCCTTCGCGGTCGCCCGTTCCGCCACGTCCTTGGCGGCCTGCACCTTGGTATAGGCCGCCGCCACCGCGTCGGGATCGGAATCGAACCCCGCCAGGGTGCGCAGGAACCCAGCCCGACCGGCATCGTCCTGCGTCAGATAGGTCTGCGCCAACTTCGCCGATCGGTTGCGCGCGCTGACCTCGCCGCCGCGCCCCGCCAGGCAGGCCTGCATCTGTGCCTCCAGCGTCTCGTCCACCTCCCCCGAAACGCTGGACGCCATATCGCGCCAGGCCTCGGTGATGCGTCGGATGGCACGATCCAGCAGACCGGTGGAAACAGCTTCGCTCATGCAGGCTCCATTCAGACGGCAACGCCATCATCATAGCCAGTGTGGCGAGAAAGTCGCGTCTCACATTTCATCGCGCGCGAACGCGGCTCACATTTCATCGCGCGCGAGCGCGTCCCGCGTTACATCGCGCGCGAGCGCGTCCCACATTACATCGCGAACGTGCGCTCACGCCTTATCCCCCAGCGCGCGAACCAACGCCGGCAACAAATCCTCGACCACCAGACCCGGCCCGGCCAGCGCCGCCGCGCGGCCATGCAGCCACGCACCCGCCGCCGCCGCCTCCCAAGCCGGCATACCCTGTGCCAGCAGCCCGGCAATCACCCCCGACAGCACGTCTCCCGCCCCCGCCGTGGCCAGCCAGGGCGGAGCCGACAGGTTGATCGCCGCCCGTCCATCGGGCGAGGCGATGATGGTGTCGGCGCCCTTCAGCAGCACCACCGCGCCGGTAAGCGCCGCCGCTGCCCTGGCCGCCGACAGCCGGCCATCGACCGGCGCACCGAACACCCGGGCAAACTCACCGGCATGAGGCGTCAGCACCGCCGCCCCGCGCAACGCCCGGGCATCGCCGGCGAACGCCGAAAACACATCCGCGTCGCCAACCACCACCCGGTTCGCCGCGATCAGCTCGGGAAACACCGACCGTGCTTGCTCCGCCCCGAGCCCCGGACCGCACACCCAAACCTTGCGCCGATCGTCGTCCAGCAACGAGGCGATAGCGTCGGTGCTGACCAGCAACCCCGGCTCACCCGACCGATACGTCTCCGCCGACCCAAGTGCCGCGATCGTCACCATGCCGGCACCGGCCCGCCTGGCCGCCTCGGCCGCCAGCCGTGCCGCCCCGGTCATCGCCGCGCCACCCACCACGCTGACATGGCCGCGGCTATATTTGTGCGCCTCCGCGCCCAAACCCGGCAGCCGCCACAGCGTCGGCAGGTTGGCGAACGTCAGTGGCGCGATCGGGTCGAGCACGCGGTCTTGAATACCGATATCGGCCAACTCGATCCACCCGCAACGCCCGCGTCCCGGCAGCAGCAGGTGACCCGGCTTCAGCCGAAAGAAGCTCACCGTCAGCGCCGCCTCCGGCGCGAAGCCCAACACCGTGCCACTGGCCCCATCAACCCCTGAAGGCACATCGACCGCGACCACAAGCCGCGCCGCCCTCAGCGTTTCGGCAACTACACCATCGACCGGGCGAGCGAGCCCGGCGCCAAACACCGCGTCGATCACCACATCGGCCCGCGCCGCCTCGGCCGGGTCGAACACCGCGGATGGCCGGTGCCACAGCCGCGCCGCTCCGGCCGCATCCGACCCTTCGCGCGGCGCCGCCAGTGCTGCCAGCCGCACCGGCCAGCCCTGCTGACGCAACAGTCGCGCCGCGACATAACCGTCGCCGCCATTGTTGCCCGGCCCGGCTAGCACCAGCACCCGGCACCGCCCGAAATGGCGCATCACCGCTCGCGCCACCGCCCGTCCCGCCGTTTCCATCAGTGCGGCGCCGGAGTGCCCAAGCTCGACCGCACCCTGATCCGCCCGCGCCATCTGAACCGGCGTCAGCAGCGCGGCACGCCCGCGCAGCCGGGTCGCCAACTCCGGGTCAAAGCTGCGCAACGATCCGTCAGCCGAGGACATCGTCGTCATCCCTTGATTGGCGGCCCCCACCCAGCCACGACAACCCCGCCACCACAACCTCGCCACCACAACCTCGCAGCAACGCCTCAGCCGGCGCCCCGGTTTGACCGGCCCCGGCAACCTTGCCGCCGCACCGGCAATCCGGTGTAGCCTTGGCCGCCATGCGCCCCGCCGATCACCTCACCGCTCACTTGCTGGAACTGCTGATCCCGCTCGGCCCGGTCTCGGCCCGGCCGATGTTCGGCGGCGTCGGCCTATTCCTCGAAGGCCGTATGTTCGGCCTGATCGCCCGCGACGAGCTGTTCCTGAAGGTCGGCGACGCCAACCGCCCGATGTATGAAGCCGCCGGAGAAGCCCCGTTCAGCTACCCGACGCGAAACGGAACCCACACCATCACCTCCTACTGGCGCTGCCCGCCCGACCTTCTGGACGAGGCCGAAACCTTCCAGACCTGGGCCCGCCAGGCGGTCGAGGCCGCTCTCGCCGCCGCCCGCCGCAAGCCGACCCGCAAGCGCGGCGCGCGGCGCTCTTGCGGCCGCACCTGAGCCTATTCGTCGAGATTAACCCTCTAGCCTCGTGGATGGCCTGGCTCGAGATCCGGGCAAAAAATTCGGCTCGTATGGCCGGAAATCAAAGGCTCCAGATACGACGCTCCACCAAACTGGACGTTCACATCGGGTCTGAAGACGGCATGGATGACATAGCTATTGGCATGGCATGCGATCTCCCAAATCGATCGCTTAAGGCATAAGGGAATCTATCGGATAGAGCGGTCGCCTCAGGACCGTCCGTGTCTCGGCGTCGACCCCAACGACGGTGCCTAAGAGGTTCAGGTTTGAGTGCACCCAATCTTCGGGAACGAACGTTTTTTGCATTTAGTCCTCCAGGTCAGGATCAATGGCCCCTTGCTCTTCAAGCAGCTTTTGTAACGCCAACCCCTGTGGCGTGGCGCCGCTTCGGCTTAGGAACTCCGGCATGAGCGTGTCGGTCGCCCGGCCACCTGAGGCGGCGTTCGGTTCGTGGCGGACCTGATACAGCCCGGTTTCATCGTCGTGGAGCATCTGCCAGCGGTCGCCGTTGGAGCTGCTGTAGAAAGTCGTGGTGCTGATCATGCGGTCTTTCCAGCAGTAGATCGGTTTTAGGTCGTACAGTATGGGGCCTGGTGCGCTCTAGTATAATGCGGCCCGCGTGCGGTAGACAAAGAATTCCGAAGGGAGGATTTTGTTTGGAGGGACCGGCGAAACCTTGGCCGCAAGAAAATTTTAGGCTACACGCCGTTCGTCAGAAGCCAAAGTATCCGCATCCATTATGAGGTGGAGGGCGATTGTCTTCTTTGAGCCGCAGTCGCAATTGTCCGTTCCGGTGATTGTAGCGCCGGAGCAAAGGATCACGTTCCTTCCGCTGCCAACAGACGGGGCAACCACAGTCGAGGCGCAGACAGCTTTTGCGTTGCCGCCAGCAAGTGGACATTCGGAGTTGCAGGTCCCTCCGCAGCCCGGCGGCCCGATCATCATTTTTCCGAAATCGGAACAAGCGGAGATCAATCCGGCGGATGCAAGACCGCTTGAATCTGTCTCCCCGAGACCCTGAGCGCACTGATGAGCGGGCTTGCGGCAGGAGAGAACGGAGCACGGCAGGTCCATAGGGCGAAGGAAAAAGCCTAGTCTAACGCCTCAAGGCGGGAGGCCGGCTGTGCGGCTTCCCTTCTTGTCCTCGATTGGTGGCCCCAACCACCGCGATTGCAACGACGCTTTGAACGTGATCCGCGTGAGGGAGCGCAACACCTCTTGCAATCGCGCTGGCGTGCATCGGGTCGACCGGGACGAAAGCTAAACTGCGAGCAACAAACTATGACATGCATCGCAAGATACCGGCTCCCGTTCAGGGATCGCGCCGCGAGCATGTCATCCTCGGTTAGTTAACAATCCGCGAACAAGCGATAACACGATCCCGACTCCGATGGGCTGCAGGAAACCATTAGCGCTTGAAACCGCCCCCCTCAAGCCGCCCGCGTCAACCGCTTCACCAACGCCGAAATCCGATGCCGTCGCAGCTCGCTCCGCGCCTTGTCATCCGTCGTCATGTAATTCAGCTGCACGCTATACCGCTGCCCAACGAACCGCCGGTGCCCATGCCAGGTCGTCGGTCCGTTCGGAAACGCCAGCAAAGTGCCATTGACCGGCGGAACCTCCACCGCGAAATCCTCCAGATCATCCGGCCCGCGCAACAGCCGCAAACAACCCTCCTGCCGAGCCCAGGCATCGGTCTGCCGGTTCAGGTACAGCAGCAGCGTCACCCGCTTGGCCAGCGAATCACAATGAATCCGCCCATCCCGCTCCCCAGTCCAGCCGCGCAGCGTCACCATCGTCGGCGACCCAACCAGGTCCAGCCCGAACAGACCCTCGATCGCCGAACGCAGCTCCGCCCCCTCCATCGCCGCCATCAACGCCCGCGCGTTCGGTCCCAGCTTCACCGCGTCGACCGGAAACGACCCGCGCTTGCCCAAAGCCGGCAGGTCGGCCAGCACCGCGTCCAGCGCCGCCGGCGGCACGAACCCCGGCACCACCACATGCGCAAACGGCTCACCCGCCACCGCTGTCGCCGCCAACTTGGGAAAATCCAGCTCGATCATCCGGCGCGGCTTAGCAGCAAAGCCTCGGTCAGGTCGAGCAGGTCATCGGCCCAGTATTCATCGGGTCTGGGCCGCGCCGGGTGCAGCCCTGCATCGGCCCGGCAGGTCAGCACCGGCAGCACCCACCGAACCGGCAGCGACGCTCGGCCATCTGCCGCACCCAGCAGCGCACCGGCGATCGCGGCGTTGGTATCGCTGTCGCCGCCCCGCCCGACGGTCTCGATCAGCGCAGCCTCCACCCCGGTCCCGCCGGCCAGATGAAAAAACGCGTTCTGCAACGCGATCAGCACCCAGCCCATCTGGCGCTGAAAGTCGGCCACGCCATCGCCCCCAGCCGCGCGGCGCAGCGCCACCCCGACCGGCGCCGCATCCGCCCCCGCAGCATCGGCCACGCGCAGCGCCGTCGCCACCATCCCCTCGCGGCCCGCCCCGCCAATCCCCGCCGCGATCGCCGCCGCAAACGCCGCGCACGCCGCCCGGCAAACCGGATGCGGATGCGACAGCGCCGAATCCGCGTCCGCCACCCGCGCCGCCTCGTCCGCATCACCCGCCCACACCCCGATCGGAGCAATCCGCATCAGCGACCCATTGCTCTGGCTGTCGCGACTGGCACTGGCGCGCGCAGCACCCGCCTGGTCGCTCGCCTCCGCCGCCGCGCCAAACGCCAGCGCGGTGGTCTGCCCGATATCGAACGGCCCACTGCGATACCAGTGCGCATAGGCCGCCGCCGCCGCCTCCGGATCGTAACCCCCCGCCCGCACCAGCGACCGCCCCAGCGCCAGCGCCAGCTCGGAATCATCGGTCGGCTGCCCGGCCAGCGTCTTCCACACCGGGCTGTCGGCCAGCTCGCGCACCCCATCCGGATGCGCCGCCCGGATCGTCTCCTCGGTCTCGAACTCCACCTGAGACCCCAGACTGTCGCCGATCACCAACCCCAGCATGCAACCCAGCGCGCGATCCAATCGCTGCCCCTCGGCCACCCGAGGCCACCCCAGCGTCACTTTCGGCGCCCGTCTGGCCTCGCTGCTGCCGCGCCATTGCCGAGACCGCAGTGTCGCCACCGCCCCAGCCGCGCCGCCAAAACACGCAAACGGCCGGCACGCGCCATCCGCGCCATAGCGCACCGCCACCCCGTCCTCGGCCAGTAGCACCCCCCCGGCCGCGCCCAGCAGCGCGTGCCCGGCGGCAATGTCGTGCGCATTCACCGGACGCAGCGTCACCGTGCCGATCGCATCCCCGACCGCCACCCGGGCCAGCCGATAGGCGATCGAGGGCAGCGGCATGAACCGCCCCGGCGCGCACGCGGTGCCGCTCCACACCGGCCGCTGCCCGGCGCCATGGTTCAGCAACACCACCTCGCCCGCCGCCAGCCCCCGCCCGCTCAGGTCGTTGCCGACCGGCGCGCCGTTGCGGCTGATCCCGCCACCCTCCGCCCAGGCAATCATGTCGGCGCCGCGATCGGGGCTGCTCGGCGCATACACCACCCCCAGCACCGGCAAGCCCTCGCGCAGCAATCCGACCGAGATCGCACTGCCTCGCCGCCCCTCCAGGAACGCCCGCGTACCGTCATGCGGATCGACCACCCAGCAATACCCGTTCGCCGCCGCCGCCAGCACGCCCGATTCCTCGCCGACGAACCGGGCCGGCAGCAGCGCGGTCAGCCGCGCGCGCAGGAACAGCTCGATCTCGGTGTCGATCGGCGCGGTGTCGCTGTCGCTGAACCGCGGCCCGTCAGGCCGGCTGAACTCGGCGACCAGCCAGCCCCCGGCGGTCTCCACCAGCGCAATCACCATCGGCAGCAGCGCGGCCGGAGTCCGGGGCAGGGGGGGCGTGCTCATCATAAGCTCAAAGTGTCTAGGCGTTCGTGGCCGGACAAGCTATCTCGGTCGCGCCCGCCATGGATAACGCCACGCCCAATTTGCCCCCCGACGGACCGCTGCCGGTCTATCGACGCATGATTGCCGACGGCAGGCTGGAACCCGACCCGGCCCAGGCCACCGCCGTCGATCGCCTGCAGGACCTGTGGGATCGTCTGGGCGGTTACGACCCCAGCCCAGCCGCTTCGGCCGGCACCGGGCTGCTGTCGCGCCTGATGCGCCGCCGCCACGCCGAGGAATACGTGCCCACCGGCCTCTACCTCGTGGGCGAGGTCGGACGCGGCAAATCCATGTTGATGGACCTGTTCTTCGATACCGCGGACGTCGCCCGCAAGCAGCGCATCCACTTCCACCGCTTCATGCAGGACGTCCACAGCCGCATGCATGCCTGGAAGAAGGCGCAGCCGCGGGGTTCCGATCCGATCCCGCCGCTGGCCGATCATATCGCCGCCGAGGCCGCGCTGCTCTGCTTCGACGAATTTCAGGTCAACGACATCGCTGATGCGATGATCCTGGGCCGGCTGTTCCAGGCCCTGTTCGACCGCGGCGTGGTGGTGGTGACCACGTCCAACACCGCGCCCGACGATCTGTTCAAGGGCCAGCCCGGACGCGACGCCTTCCTGCCCTTCATCGGCCTGATCAAGCAGCGACTGGAACTGCTGCTAATGGGTGGCGGTCGTGACTATCGGCGCGAGAGAATGCGTGGTCTGCGCACCTGGCTGGTGCCGGCCGACGCGACCGCCCGCCGCGAACTCGACAACGCCTTCAACCGGCTGACCGGCGGCGCTGCGATCCGCCCGGAGACCCTAACGGTCATGGGCCGCAACCTGCTGGTCGCCCAGGCCGCCGACGGCGTCGCCCGGTTCGATTTCGACGCCCTGTGCAACACCGCGCTGGGCGCCGGCGATTACCTGGCCATCGCAACGCGATTCCACACCTTGATCCTCGATGAGGTGCCGCTGCTGTCGCCCGACAACTACGACCAGGCCCGCCGTTTCATCGTGCTGGTGGACACCATCTACGATCTGCGGATGAAGCTGATCGCCTCGGCCGACGCACCCCCCGACAAACTCTACCAGCAAGGCAAGAACGCCAAAATGTTCGAACGCACCGCCTCGCGCCTCGACGAAATGCAAAGCGAGGATTGGATCACCCAGGCGCATTCCCGCGGATCCACGCCGCCAGCCTGAAACAACCAGCTACGCCCGTCCCCCCAGACCCGGCGCCCAACAGCCCCGGCGCCCAACAGACCCGGCGCCCAACACACCCGGCGCCCAACAGACCCGGCGCCCAAGCTTGGCAAAACCTTACCGCCCGGCAATACTGTCCGTCTTCCAGCCTGAACGCAGCAACCCGATCACCGCTGCTGCCAAGGGACACAAAACGACCAAACGACAGGCCAACCGTCGAGCGGGGGTAAACCATGATTGGACTGGTGCGCCTCTCCCTGCGCCGGCCCTACACGTCCGCGATCGCTGCCATGCTGGTCCTCCTGCTCGGCGCCCTCTCGGTCACCCGCATGATCGTCGACATCTTCCCGGTGATCGACATCCCCGTCGTCCTGGTGGTGTGGAACTACCCCGGCCTCAGCACCGAGGACATGGAACGCCGCGTCGTTTTCATCAGCGAACGCGCCTATTCCACCACCGTCAACGGCATCTCCCGCATCGAATCACAGTCCATCCCCGGCACCGGCCTGCTCAAGGTCTACTTCCAGCCCGGCACCTCGATCGGCGGCGCCATCGCCCAGATCTCCTCGGTCAACAACTCCATCCTCCGCATCGCCCCGCCCGGCATGCAACCGCCGGCAGTCATCCAGTTCAACGCCTCTAACGTTCCGGTTGTGCAACTGACGATGTCGTCGAAAACGCTGACCGAGCAGCAGATCTATGATTACAGTTTGAACTTCATCCGGGTGAAACTGTTCACCATTCCCGGTCTTTCCACTCCCGGACCGTTCGGCGGCAAGCAGCGCCAGATCGACGTCGACGTCGATCCCGCCCGGCTCGCCGCCAAGGGCCTCTCGCTCACCAACGTGGTCAACGCGCTGCAAACCTCCAACGTCATCATCCCCGCCGGCACCGCCCGCATCGGCGATCGCGAATACAACGTCCAACTGAACTCCAGTCCCTCCGCGGTCGACCGTTTCAACGCACTGCCGATCGGCGTGTTCAACGGCGTGCCGGTCACCATCGGCGATATCGGCCATGCCAGCGACAGCTTCGCCACCCAGAGCAACATCGTCCACGTCAACGGCAAACGAGCGGTCTATCTGGCGATCCTCAAGCACGCCGATGCCTCCACCCTCGCAGTGGTCGACGCCACCCGCGCCGCGCTGCCCGAGATCGAGGCCGCCGCGCCCAAAGGACTCGTACTGAAGCTCGATTTCGACCAGTCGGTGTTCGTTCGCGCCGCGGTCGAAAACGTCGTCCGAGAAGCGATCATCTCCTCGATCCTGGTCTCCGTGCTGATCCTGGTGTTCCTCGGAAGCTGGCGCAACACCGTCATCGTCTCGGCGTCGATCCCGCTATCGGTGTTCGCCGGCATCATCGGATTGTTCCTTACAGGAAACAGTATCAACCTGATGACGCTCGGCGGCCTCGCCCTGGCGATCGGCCTGCTGGTCGACAACGCCACCGTCGTCATCGAAAATATCCATCGCAACCTGACCATCGGCAAGCAGCTCACCGTGGCGATCCTCGACGGCGCCGCCGAAGTGATCCAGCCGCTCACCGTCGCCACCCTGGCGATCTGCATCGTGTTCTTCCCAGTCGTCATGCTGTTCGGCGTGGCCCGCTATCTGTTCATCCCACTCGCCGCCACCGTCGTGTTCTGCATGCTCGCCTCCTACGCCCTCAGCTTCACCGTCGTGCCCAGCTTCGCACGTCTGCTGCTCACCACCCACGACGAACACCACGCCCAGGCAAAAGGCTTCTTCGCCCTGTTCGACCGCGGGTTCGAGCGTTTCCGCGCCGGCTACGGCTGGATGCTGCAGGGCACCCTGCGCCACCGCGGCTTCGTCCTGATCGTCTTCGTCGCCCTGCTGGCGGTCACCGGCGTCGTCGCCACCACAATCGGACTGGACTTCTTCCCCAGCGCCGATGTCGGCCTGATCAAGCTGCACTACCGCGCCCCGCCCGGAACCCGCATCGAGGACACCGAAAAGCTGGTGCTGAAGGTCGAGGACGCCGTCCGCCGCATCATTCCGCCAAAAGAACTCGACACCATCAACGACACCATCGGCGTGCCGTCCTCGTTCAACCTGGCGTTCGTGCCCAGCGACAACGTCGGCGACATGGACGCCGAAATACTGATTTCGCTGAAACCCGGTCATCACCCGACCAATAACTACATCCGCTCCATCCGGGCCGATCTGCCGCCGCAGTTCCCCGGCAGCGTGTTCTATTTCCAGACCGCCGATATCGTCAGCCAGGTGCTCAACTTCGGCTTGTCGGCGCCGATCGACGTGCAGATCCAGGACGTCAATTTCAATCGTTCCTATGGCCTAGCACAGCAACTCGTGCAGCGTATGAAGGCGATCCCCGGCGTCGTCGACGCCCATATCGTCCAGGTGCTGAACTATCCGGCCCTGCAAATCAATGTCGATCGCCTGCGAGCCGCCGAATTGAAAGTCTCCCAGCGCGACGTCGCCAGCAACATGCTCACCTCGCTGTCGTCCTCCGTGCTGGTGTCGCCGAACTTCTTCCTCAATCCGCAGAATAACGTGAACTACTCGGTCGCGGTGCGGACCCCGATCAGCCACATCAACTCGGTCAACGACCTGCTCAGCACGCCGGTCGCCACCCCTCCCACGGTGCTCGCCTCAGCCGATCCCGCGCTACTGCCGGCCGCCCCGGTGATCCGCCTGGCCGACGTCGCCACCATCGATCCGCGCTCCAGCCTCGAATCGGTCAACCATTACACCGTGCAGCGCGAACTCGACATCGCCGCCAACGTCGACGGCCGCGACCTCGGCGGCGCCGCCGACGACATCCAGACCGCGATCAACCAGATCAGCAAGGGACTGCCGATCACCACCCATATCGACATCCGCGGCCAGAACCAGGTGATGCGCGCCTCGTTCCGCAGCCTGGGCCTCGGCATGATCCTGGCCGTGATCCTGGTCTACGCCCTGCTGGTGGTGCTGTTCCAATCCTGGGTCGATCCGTTCATCATCATGATGGCGGTGCCCGGCGGCCTGCTCGGCATCATCTGGATGCTCGCCCTCAGCGGCACCACGATCAACGTCGAATCGCTGATGGGATCGATCATGACCATCGGCATCTCGGTCTCCAACTCCATCCTGGTCGTCAGCTTCGCCAACGACCTGCGCGCCCGCGCCGACATCACCGTCAATCAGGCCGCGGTCGGCGCCTGCACCATCCGCCTGCGCCCGGTGCTGATGACCGCCCTGGCGATGATCATCGGCATGCTGCCCATGGCCTTGGGCCTCGGCGACGCCGGCGAGCAGAACGCCCCGCTCGGGCGCGCCGTCATCGGCGGCCTGATCGTAGCCACCATCGCAACGTTATTCATCGTGCCGATCTTCTATACCTTGCTCCGGCGTAAGCCCCCCACCCTGCATACCCTCGACGTCCGCTTCGCCGCCGAGGCTGCCGGCGCCGCCCACACCGCAGAACCCCCGCCCGGAGAAACTTCTCCCGGAAAACCCTCGCCCGGAGAAACCACACATGGCTAGACGTGGTCGTTTCGCCTCCCTGCTGCTCTATTTGTCCGGCATCGTGGTGATCGCCGTCGCTGCGCTCGGTTTCTGGCGCATGTGGTACGACAACGGCGAGGCACTGGCCGCGTCGCGCCAAACCCTGGCAAGCAATATCGCCCGCGGCCCCGTGGTGCAGGTCGTGCAGGTGACCCAGGGACCAGACCAGAGATCGATCCGCCTGCTCGGCGACACCAGGCCCTACCAGAGCGCCACACTGTACAGCAAAGTCAGCGGCTACCTGACCTCGATCACGGTCGACCGCGGCGACCGGGTCAAGGCCGGCGAGCTGCTTGCCACCGTCGCCTCGGTCGAGACCGACCAGCAATACCAGTCCGCGCTACAGGATATGGAAAACAAGAAGCGCAACTGGACACGCGCGCAGGACCTGGTCGCCCACGGCTGGACATCGCATCAGGCTGCCGATCAGGCGGAAACCGACTACACCATGGCAGCGGCCACGCTGGCGCAGAACGCAACGATGAAGTCGTACGAACAGATCCGCGCCCCGTTCGACGGCGTGGTCACGGCGCGCTTCGTCGATGTCGGCGCCCTGGTGCAGAACTCCACCACCAACAAGACCAGCAACCAGCCGGTGCTGACCGTCGCCGATGAAGCGCGGCTGCGCGTCGATGTCTTCGTCGACCAGCGCGACGTCCCCTACATCCATGTCGGCGACCGCGCCGAGGTCACCGACGGCGCCAACGCCGAACGCAAGGTCCAGGCAACGATCGCACGTACCTCCGACGAACTCGATCCCCGCACCCGCACCCTGTTCGTCGAGCTCGACGTCGACAACGCCGACCATTTCCTGCTCCCCGGCAGCTTCGCCTACGTCACCCTGCACGTTCCGGTGCAAAGCTATCCCCAGATTCCTGTCGCCGGACTGATCGTGCGCGGCAGCCGAACCATGATCGCCGATCTCGGCCCTGATCAGACCGTGCATCTGCGCCAGGTGCAGGTCGCGCGCACCGACGGCATCAGCGCCGAACTGGCCCACGGCGCCACCGTCGGCCAGAACGTCGCCATCAATCTGCCCGACGAAGTCGGCGATGGCGGCCGCATCCAGCCGGTCAACGCAGCCCGCTAGCCCAGCCGGTCGCGAGCC
The DNA here is from genome assembly GCF_965277165.1 of Rhodopila sp. GTDB lineage: Bacteria > Pseudomonadota > Alphaproteobacteria > Acetobacterales > Acetobacteraceae > Rhodopila. Next base: position 2,953,191 of record NZ_CBDICE010000006.1, on the reverse strand, counting down.
CGGCCTGTCGCTGGCCCAGCCTGTCGCTGGCCCAGCCGGTCGCAAGCCAAGCCGGTCGCAAGCCCAGCCTGTCGCTGGCCCAGCCTTGCCGCTCCCGGCGCGATGGGTTAGCAACGGCCACCTTCCGGGCCGCCATTTCCCGCCCCGCCAGAACCCGGCCACTCCCAACCCCCTGGCCAACCCCGGCCCCGGCCCAAAGGTCCCGGCAAGGCCCGTTTCATCCACCCGGCGCGCCGCGCGCCTTCCGAAGGGACTCCGCCCATGGCTCGCAACAAGATCGCCCTGATCGGCGCCGGCAACATCGGCGGCACGCTGGCCCATCTGATCGGCCTGAAACAACTCGGCGACGTCGTGCTGTTCGACGTGTTCGGCGGGGTCGCCGCCGGCAAGGCGCTCGATATCATGCAGTCCGGCCCGGTCGACGGCTTCGACGCGCTGATGACCGGCGGCTCAGACTACGCCGCCATCAAGCACGCCGACGTGGTGATCGTCACCGCCGGCTTCCCGCGCACACCGGGGATGTCGCGCGACGACCTGATCGGCAAGAACGCCGGCGTCATCGCCCAGGTCGCCGAGGGCATCAAGACCAACTGCCCGAACGCCTTCGTCATCTGCATCACCAACCCGCTCGACGCCATGGTCTGGGTGATGCAGAAGAAGTCTGGCCTGCCGGCCAACAAGGTCGTCGGCATGGCCGGCATCCTCGACAGCTCCCGCTTCCAGTTGTTCCTGGCCCAGGAATTCGGCGTCTCGGTGCAGGACGTCACCGCCTTCGTGTTGGGCGGCCACGGCGACACCATGGTGCCGCTCACCCGCTACTCCACCGTCGCTGGCATCCCGGTGCCCGACCTGATCAAGATGGGCTGGACCACCCAGGCCAAGATCGACGCCATCGTCGAGCGCACCGCCAACGGCGGCGGCGAAATCGTCAAGCTGCTGGAACGCGGCAGCGCCTTCTACGCCCCCGCCGCCTCCGCCATCGCCATGGCCGAGGCCTACCTGCTGGACAAGAAGCGCGTGCTGCCGTGTGCCGCCCACCTCGACGGTCAATACGGCATCAAGGACCTCTACGTCGGCGTCCCGGTGGTGATCGGCGCCGGCGGCGTCGAGCGCATCGTCGAGATCGAACTCAACGCCAGCGAAAAAGCCGCCTTCGACAAGTCCTGCGCCGCGGTCAAGGAACTGATCGAAGCATCGCGCAAGCTGACCGGCTAGACCCTGCGTTGAACGCAGCGCCCCCAACGTGCAAGCAAACAATCGCGCTGTGCGGAACGTTCGTCGTCCGAAGGACGCGCTGTTCGCGCCGCGTGAGTCGTCCGAAGGACGCGCTGTTCGCGCCGCGTGAATCGTCCGAAAGACGCGCTGTTCACGCGAGCCGCGTGAATCGCTCGACAAAACAAAAGCTAGACCAACCGCAATGTGCACGGCCAGACTAAATCCGCTTCCAGGGAACCGGCGATGAACATCCACGAATACCAGGCCAAGGAACTGCTCAAGCGCTACGGCGTCGGCGTGCTCGACGGCCACATCGCCTGGACGCCCGAGGAAGCCGAGGCCGCCGCCGCCAAGCTCTCCGGCCCGGTCTACGTGGTCAAGTCGCAGATCCACGCCGGCGGCCGCGGTGCCGGCCGTTTCGCCGACGATCCAACCGGCCAGGGCGGCGTCCGCCTGGCCCGCTCGGCAGCTGAAGTCCACGCCGCCGCGGAAGCGATGATCGGCCACACTCTGGTTACCAAGCAGACCGGCGACGCCGGCCGTTCGGTGCGCCGGGTCTATGTCGAAGCCGGCTGCGATATCGCCCGCGAACTCTATCTCTCGCTGCTGGTCGACCGGCTCAGCGGCCGCGTCACCATCATCGCCTGCACCGAAGGCGGCATGGAGATCGAGGACGTCAGCCTCGCCCACCCGGAAAAGATCCTGCGCGTCGGCATCGATCCGGCGACCGGCATCGCCGGTTTCCACGCCCGCCGTCTCGCCGCCGGACTCGGTCTCGCCGGCAAGCAGGCCGTCGCCTTCGGCAAGTTCCTCAACGCCGTCCACGCCGCCTTCATCGCGCTCGACTGCGCCGTCATCGAGATCAACCCGCTGGTCGTCACCGCCGGCGGCGACATCATCGCGCTCGACGCCAAGGTCAGCTTCGACGACAACGCCCTGTTCCGCCACCCGGAACTGGAAAAGCTGCGCGACGAGGCCGAGGAGGACCCGAAGGAACTCGAAGCCGCCCGGTTCGAACTCAACTACGTCGCCCTCGACGGCAACATCGGCTGCATGGTCAACGGCGCCGGCCTGGCGATGGCGACAATGGACATCATCAAGCTGTTCGGCATGTCACCAGCGAACTTCCTCGATGTCGGCGGCGGCGCCACCAAGGAACGCGTCACCGCCGCGTTCAAGATCATCCTCTCCGACCCCAACGTCGAGGGCATCCTGATCAACATCTTCGGCGGCATCATGCGCTGCGACGTGATCGCCGACGGCGTCGTCTCCGCCGCCCGCGAGGTGCAACTCTCGGTCCCCCTGGTGGTCCGCCTCGCCGGCACCAACGTCGATCTCGGCAAGCAGATCATGGCCAAATCGAACCTGCCGATCGTCGCCGCCGACAATCTTGCTGATGCCGCCGAGAAGATCGTCAAAGCCGTGCGGGAGGCCGCCTAGATGTCGGTTCTGGTCAACCGCGACACCAAGGTGATCTGCCAGGGCTTCACCGGCGCCCAGGGCACCTATCACTCGGAACAGGCGATCGCCTACGGCACCAAGATGGTCGGCGGCGTCACCCCGGGCAAAGGCGGCAGCACCCACCTCAACCTGCCGGTGTTCGATACCGTCTGGCAGTGCCGCGAAAAAACCGGCGCCGACGCCTCGGTGATCTACGTCCCGCCACCCTTCGCCGCCGACGCCATCCTGGAGGCGATCGACGCCGAATTCCCTCTGATCATCTGCATCACCGAGGGTATCCCGGTGCTCGACATGGTGCGCGTCAAACGCGCTCTCAGCGGGTCGAAATCCCGCCTGATCGGGCCTAACTGCCCCGGCGTCATCACTCCCGACGAGTGCAAGATCGGCATCATGCCCGGCCACATCCACAAGCGCGGCAGCGTCGGCATCGTCTCACGCTCCGGCACCCTCACCTACGAGGCGGTGGCGCAAACCACCGCCGCCGGCCTCGGCCAGACCAGTTGCGTCGGCATCGGCGGCGACCCGGTCAAGGGCACCGACTTCATCGAGGTGCTGGAGATGTTCCTGGCCGACTCCGAAACAAAACAGATCGTCATGATCGGCGAGATCGGCGGCCAAAGCGAAACCGACGCCGCCGAATTCCTCGCCCGGAATAAGGTGAAAAAACCCACCGTCGGCTTCATCGCCGGCGCCGCCGCCCCGCCCGGCCGCCGCATGGGCCACGCCGGCGCGGTGATCAGCGGCGGCAAGGACACCGCCGCCGCCAAGATGGAAGCCATGCGCGCCGCCGGCATCCATGTCGCCGACAGCCCCGCCGCCCTAGGCAGCACGATGGTGGAGGTGCTCAAGCGGTAAATCTCGCGCGTCCCGCCCGTCCTTGCCAAAGGCTTGGCTGCTACCGACGATATGCCAATCATTGACATAGAGCACGACCATGGCGACCAACGTCCACTTGACGCCCGAACTGGAACGCTTCGCCCATGAATGCGAGGAGCGCGGCCGCTATAACAACGTCAGCGAAGTGGTCCGGGCCTCCCTGCGCTTGCTTCAGGACGCCGAAGATCGTCGCCACGCGGTGGCCCAGATGCTGGACCAAGCCATGCAGGAGGCAGACCGTGACGGCACCGTCTCGCTGGAAAACGCGATGGTTGAAGTCGATGCCATCATCGCAGCCAGTGAGAAGTGACGGCCGCACCGCTCTCGCCGGCGGCCCGAAGGAATCTCTTGCAAGCGGTGACGTGGATCGCCACGGATAATCCAAGCGCGGCACGCGCGCTGCGACAAAGCGTCGCCAAGATCGCGACCACCATCGCCGAACATCCGCACGCCGTCAGCCAACGTCTGGATATCGTGCCTCAACCCTTCCGAATTATCGCGCTGACAGGCTTTCCCTATATCGTTGTCTACTAGGCGAATCGAAGACCGCCTGTCATGGCCAGGATATTGCATGGCGCGCGCGACCTGCCGGAAATCTTGCGCGACCTCTGAGGCGATCGAAATTGGTTGCGGTGAGTCTCCGCCAGAGAATCTCCTACATCCAAATCGACTGGTAAACTGCGTCACGGATGCGTTTGATCTTAGCTGCACCGATATATTCGATGCGGTCCAAATCTTGGTCCGGAGTGTTTGCGAGTTGGTCAACGGTGGCGATGCCGGCCCCCTGCAAACGTTCGATCATGTCCCTCGTAAGGCCATATGGATACGCAACCGATTTGCCGAGTACCGCCACTGGGCGTTCGAGGATTGCCAGCCCATGCTCGGGGGGAGGAGGGGCAGCTTAACTCCGTGGAAGATCTGTCCTGAGACATCAAACTCGGTGGGCTCCGGCACTCCGGCTATCCATTCCTCGATCATCTCGATGGTCAGCCGTTTTGATGGAACCGAGTCGAGCAGATTGCACAGATTTATGGCGAAGACGGGGCCTCTGCCGCCCGATTTCATCGCGCGAGACGCCTCTCGACGCGCCAGAAAGCCCAGATATTCGAGTATCTCAAAGATCTTACCATAGTGGCTGACGAACTGGCGGTGAACCAGGACGCGATCCTGCGCGATGTTCCGGGGTCGTTCCTTCACTGATCTTGTGGCGTGTTCCACGATCGCTTCCATTACCTCGCGAGCCGGCTCGACGAGAGGTTCGTAGACGCCGAGCTTCGGCGCCACCTCCTCCATCAGTGGCCAGTAATAGTCGGTGGCCATTTCCAAGAAGCACCTGGTGACTTCGGGGATGCCGATCCGCTCATTCCCGTCGAAGCGGTTACAAGTGAGTATAAAGCCTCAGGAGACGTTTAAGGAATACCTTGTTGAGCTCGCAATCGAAGAGTTTTGTCGTCACATTACGATAACAAATGAATATGCCGACGCAGAGAATGCCGCATCCTCGCCAGCCCTTAAGGTCGTCGCTCTCGACACAGCCGCACCCCTTACCCATTCTGATGATCACCAAACGCTCACCTCAACCTCCGCCACTCCCCTTCAGACAAACACCAGACGAAGTGCAAAGGACACCCACCCCATGAGGTTCGGCTTGATCTACGAACTCCAACTCCCCCGCCCATGGGACGCCGAGTCCGAACACCGCATGGTCCACCAAGCCCTGGCCGAGGTCGAAGTCGCCGACCGCCTCGGCTTCGACTACGTCTGGGCCAACGAACACCACTTCCTCGAAGAATACTCCCACAACTCCGCCCCCGAGGTCTTCCTCGCCGCCGCCGCCGGCCGCACCAGCCAGATCCATGTCGGCCACGCCGTCGTGCTCTCCCCGCCCGGCTACAACCCGCCCGCCCACGTCGCCGAACGCATCGCCATGCTCGACCTCGTCTCCTCCGGCCGCGCCGAATGGGGCACCGGATCATCCGCCTCCCGCGCCGAACTGGAAGGCTTCAACATTGACCCGGCGCTGAAAAAACTGATGTGGGCCGAGGCCACCGAACAGACCGCCAACATGATGGCGATGTCACCCTATCCCGGCTTCAAGGGCCAATTCTTCTCGATGCCTACTCGTAATGTCATCCCCAAGCCGCTGCAGAAACCGCACCCTCCGATCTGGCTCGCCTGCTCCAACAAGGAAACCATCCACGTCGCCGCCCGCAACGGCGTCGGCGCCCTAGCCTTCGCCTTCGTCGACCCCGTCGAGGCCGCGAAATGGGCCGGCGAATACTACGCCATCATCAAGTCCGATGAATGCGTCCCGATCGGCCACACGGTGAACGCCAACATCGCAATGGCCACCGGTTTCTCGGTGCACCACGACGAAGCCGAGGCCATCCGTCGCGGCGGTGAAGGCTTCCAGTTCTTCGGCTTCGCGCTCGGCCACCACTACGTCTACGGCGAGCACACCCCCGGCGTCACCAACGTCTGGGACCGCTTCCAGCGCGGCCGCGACGCCATGCCGCCCGCCGTCGGCAACGGCATCGGCACCCCCGACCAACTCATCGACCGGCTGCGGCAGTACCAGGACTCCGGCGTCGATCAGGTGATCTTCGTCCAGCAAGCCGGACGCAACACCCACAATGACATCATCGCCTCGCTCGAACTGTTCGCCGCCGAGGTCATGCCGGCCATGAAAGCCGACCAGGCCGCCCGCGACGCGCGCAAGCAGGCTGAACTCGCGCCCTACATCGAAGCCGCGCTGAAGCGCAAAAACTGGATGCGCCCGCTGACCCCGGACGCAATCCCCTCGATCGCCGCTTACGGCCGCTCCGTGGTCGCCACCGACGGCACGCCGAACGCCATCGCCGGCCGCCGCGGCGGCGGCATCAATATCCCCAGCGAGGACCCATCCGAAAAACTGCGCGCCACCGGCAACGATTAGGTCGACCAACATTCATCCCGACACGACACTAAAAATATTCGCCCCGATCGCCCGCACCTCGTTGAGCAAAACCCCTACCTGCTCGGCCGATACGTTGACCGAAAAGTCGCCATGAACCAGGGCATTGCGCAAGGTCGTCATGTCACGAAGGCAGTCGGCTACATCGTTTTCGATGTAACCTTCCTCTGCTAGCGCTTGGATCGTAAGCGTTACGGCAAGGCCACGTGCCTTGTGATGCCTACGCCGAGCTGATCGCCCGGGTCTGGTTCAACATTTTCCAGTTCCAAGGCAGCAACTGGTCCAATTCATTTCGCTTGGTTTGTCCGGACAACATACGCATGAGGACGTTGGTCAACCAGGCAAGAGGTTCGACATCATTGAGTTTAGCCGTCTGGATCAGCGTGGCGACGATCGACCAGTGACGTCCGCCGCTGTCGGCTCCGGCGAACAATGCGTTTTTGCGCCCGAGGGCGATGGGGCGCATGGCACGCTCGACAATGTTGGTGTCCAGTTCGAGACGCCCATCGTCGAGGAACCGGAGCAATCCCTCCCAATGGTTGAAGGTGTAGCGGATCGCCTGCGCCAGCTTTGAGCGGCCGGACAGCCGACCGAGTTGCTCGCGCAACCAAACCTGCAAGGCCTCGACCAATGGGCGGCTGCGCTGCTGACGTTCACGCTGGCGGTCCTCTGCGGATCGACCGCTGATGTCGCTCTCGATCGCATAAAGCGCGCCGATCCGTTGCAACGCCTCGTGCGCGATCGGCGACTTTGTGGCGACGTGGACGTCGTAGAATTTCCGCCGCGCGTGAGCCCAACAAAAGGCCAGGTGGGGCCGCTGATTGGTCACGGCCTGCACCTGATTGAACCCGGCATAGCCGTCCACCTGGAGCAAACCTTGGAAGCCCTTCAGGTGGGTTGCCGGATGTTCGCCCTTGCGATCCTCGCTGTAGGCATAGGCCGCGGCAGGATACCCGGGTCCGGACCATGGGCGATTGTCCGTCGCATAGCACCACAGCCGCCCGGTTTTGGTGCGTCCCCGGCCCGGGTCCAGCACCGGCAAGGTGGTATCGTCGGCAACGACCTTCGGCGATGACAGCACCGTGTTCAGGATCAGCGCATGCAGCGGCTCCAGCCACCAGCAGGCACGGCCCACCCAATTGCATAATGTAGAACGATCCAGGGTGACGCCCGCGCGGGCGAAGATCTGCGCCTGGCGATACAGCGGCAGGTGGTCGGCATATTTGCTGACCAGCACATGCGCCAACAGCGCCTCGGTGGCCATGCCGCCGTCGATTGGCCGCTCCGGCGCGGGCGCTTGCACCACGGCCTGCTCGCAGACCCGGCAACCATAGCGCGGACGGCGGATGACCTGGACGCGGAACTGGGCAGGCACGTGATCCAGCATCTCGGACCGGTCCTCGGCGATGAGATGCAGTGGCGCACCGCAACAGGGACAGGTCTTGTCGGCGACATCGATCACGACCTCGACCCGAGGCAGATCAGCAGGCAACGAACCGCGGTTACGCTTTGGCGGCGCGGCACGCGGTGCGGGTTGGACCGCTTCGATCTTGGCCGTCTGCTCGGCGAGGGACTGCTCGAGGTCTTCGATCCCTTGATCCAGCGCCTCGTCGCTGAGCTGTTCGGATCGGCGGCCGAAGCGATGACGCAGCAAACCGGCGATCAACATCTGCAACCGCGTGATCTCTGCCTGAGCTTCGCGCAGCAGGTGCTGCAACGTCGTGGGATCCTCGGGGAGTGGCGTGGGGACGATGGACACCGGCGAACGGTGAAGCTGTGCCTCGTGCCGCACCAATTGAATCCTGCGTGAGCAGCGCCATCAACCTGCCAGTTCCGGTCGCCGGACGCGCGGCGGCATCCGCCAGTCGATGCCTTCCAGTAACATCGACACCTGAGCCGCAGTCAGCGACACTCGGCCCGTATTGGTAGTTGGCCAGAGAAAGTGGCCCTTCTCCAATCGCTTGCTGAACAGGCACATCCCTTGCCCATCGAACCAAAGGATCTTGATCAGGCCACCCCGTTTGCCACGAAAGGCAAATAACGCGCCGCTAAACGGATCCTCCTCCAGCACCTGCTGGGCCAGCATCGCCAGGCCATCCATGCCCTTGCGCATATCGGTGTGGCCACACGCCAGCCAGACCCGCACCCCCGATGGCAGCGTGATCATCCACGCAGCGCCGCCAGCACGCGGCGTAAAGCGCGCGGATCGATCTGCGTATCCACGCGCACCGCCGTGCCATCGGGTAGCACAATCTCGATCAGGCTGACCGGTCGCAGCGGAGGTTCGGGTCGCATGGCTGGATCCGTTGACGCCGCAATTCGCTGTGGCGGGGCGATTTGGACGCGGGCGAACTGGGCACCGGCACCGGCAGAGTTGGGCTGCGCAGCCAGCAACGCCTTGCGCCATGTCGAAATCAGGCCGCTGCTGATGCCATACTCGCGGGCGACATCCATGGACGACACGCCTGGCTCAAAGCTCTTCGCCGCAATCGCCTGTTTTTGCTCGGTGGACCACCGACGGCGCGGCTCGCCGCGGGTGATCAGCTCAACCCTGGAACCGCGGGAACTCGTACGAGCGCTCGTACGAGAACCTTTTGATTCGGCTGGGGGCTCGGTTGGCGGTGCGTCGATTTCCATAGACCCGACGCAGCATATTTGCGGCAACCGGCGCTAGGTGGGGGCGCCGCAACGCTTACCTTGGATCGTCCGTATCGGCGAGAGGCCTTCCGAAATCCTGGCCTCGCCGTTGGTGTCTGCGAGCCGAGCAAGCGATTCCAAGGCCGCCCACCCGGTAACAAAAGCCGCGGCCAGATGCCCAGCCGAGGCCAAGCCGTCAATTTCGGATAATGCGGCCCGTAGTTGCTCGGCGGTCGGCCTCGCAATGGACGGCGCCTCATCGATCGGCGGGTTTAGGTAGATCGCACGGAATTCCCAGCCTCGCTCCCTGGAAACCCTCCTGGCAATTGTCGCAAGTTGCTGTTTGGAGGAAGCCTGCGCCCGAGGCCTCACCTCGATGATAATTCCGCCGTCGGGCCCTACGGCCATGGCGTCGGGCTGAAAATCCCCTAGGAACGCTGGCACCATTTCGCGTGGCGGATTGACGTAGAATTTAAGTCCGCGTGCTTCGGAAACTTGCCGCAGGTTTCTAAGGACCCCGCTCTCCCGGAGTTGCGGTTCTGATGTCATGGCACCTGCCTCCAGCCAAGGTCGTCATCAATCCTGATGTAAATGGCAGGAGGATCAGTTTCGGCGGCACGCTCCAGCGTCGGCGTAAGATCGGCGTAAGAGAGGTCAACACTACCTCGACACCCGGCTCGAATTTCTGCACGACAATCCGCTCCAATACCCGATCATCGGGATATAGTATGGTCTTAATACCATCTATGATCAGCTTGACGATGTTGTCCACGTCGCCCTCCATCTTGATCGGCGGAAAATAGAAGATCGTCGCCGCCAGCGGCCGATGGTCGATGTAGAAGAATTCCCTCAGCGTCCTCGCATGCGCACCGGCGATCGTGCCAACCTTCTGCTTCCACAACTCCTTTCCCTTCGCGTTCGCGGATTGGTGCGAGCGAGGCGTATCCCTGATCACGAACTCGATCGGGAACGGCAGGCTGATATCCGGATCCGCGGCGAGATCACTCAATGCGGGCAATCCTGGCTTTCCAACTGGAAGTCATAGCATGGGTCCGAACGCCGCGGTCGGGCCTTTTGTCCCGCGCACTGCGCGAAAGAAATTATTCTTGCAACCCAAGGAAAATTCCCCTACACACCTACCCAAGCAAACCCCGAACCCAAGGCCACCCAATGCCGCTCCCAATAAACCTCCCAATCTCTCTCCCCACCGCCCTGGTCGAAACCATTCTCTCCCGCATCGCCCCGCTCTTCCTGATCGGCGCCGCCAACAACCCCGAAGCCGCCCGTCACGCCGCCGCCCACATGCTCGACGCCTACCACCCCGAAACCACCGAGGAACTCCGCCTCGCCGCCAACATCGTTGCGTTCGGCTTCCAATCGCTCGAAGCCCTCGCCCAGGCCGCCACCCCCGACATGTCGCTCACCCGCATCCTGCGTTTGCGCGGCAGCGCCGTCACCCTCAGCCGCGAATCCGCCAAGGCCGAACGTCGCCTCGCCGAATTGCAAACCGCCCGCCGCAACGCCCCCGCCCACCCCGCCGCCACCCAGCCCGCCGCTATCCAACCCGCCGAACCCCAGCCCGAAACCCCCGAACCCACCCCCGCACCCCGGATCGAGAAAGCCATCGCCCTGATCCAGGACACCGCCCAGATCGCCGCCACCGCCCAGGCCAACAACCAGACCTGGGACCGCGCCCACGAAGACCGCCAGCGCGAGGCCCGCATCGCCGCCAGCCAGCAACGCGCCGAAGCCCGCATCGCCGCCCTCGCCAACGACGCGACCCCGGCCGTCCCCCACAGCCCGGCCTGAGCCATCCCAACGATTGCCCGCCCAGCCCACACCGGCTACCCATGCAGGACATGGACAACATCCTGCACGACCGCCTGACCCAGTGGCGCCGCCACTTGCACGCCAACCCCGAACTCACCCTGCACGAACACCAAACCGCCGCGTTCGTCCAATCCCGCCTCGCCGAACTCGGCATCCCGTTCACCGCCGACATCGGCGGCCACGGCATCGTCGCCAGCCTCACCCAGGGCCAGTCCAATCGCTCGGTCGGCCTGCGCGCCGACATGGACGCCCTGCCGATCCAGGAAACCAGCGGCGTCCCCTACGCTTCCACCAACCCAGGCGTCATGCACGCCTGCGGCCATGACGGCCACACCACCTCACTGCTCGGTGCCGCCGCCCTGCTGAAAGCCGACCCGAACTGGTCCGGCACAATCCACTGCGTGTTCCAGCCCGCCGAGGAAGGCGGCGGAGGCGCCAAAAGCATGATCGCCGACGGCCTGTTCGAACGCTTCCCGATGGAGCGCATCTTCGGCTACCACAACTGGCCCGGCCTGCAGGCCGGAACCGTCGCCGTCCACGACGGCCCGGTCATGGCCGCCGGCAACCGCCTGATGTTCACCATCACCGGCCACGGCGGCCACGCCGCGCTGCCGCATCTGACCCGCGACCCGATGGTCGCCTCGGCCCATCTGCTGCTGGCGCTGCAATCCATCGTCGCCCGTTCGGTCGACCCGCTGGACAGCGCGGTGGTCACCATTGCCACCATGCAGGCCGGATCGGCGGCCAACCAGATCGCCGGACAGGCCACCATGCGCGGCACCATGCGCGCCCTGCGCAACGACGTCCGAGACCAGGTCGAGCAGACCATCCGCCGCATCGCCGACGGCGTCGCGCGCAGCTTCGATGTCAGGATCGACGTCGAAATCCCCCCCGGCATCCCCCTCACCGCGAACCACCCGGCCGAACGCGACCTCGCCGCCCAGGCGGTCACCGCCGCCGCCCTGCCGCTGCGCCGCGACCTCGCCCCGGCAATGACCGGCGAGGATTTCGCCTGGTACTTGCAGCAACGCCCCGGCGCCTTCGTCTGGATCGGCAACGGCCCAGCCGACCATGGCCGAGAACTGCACAACGCCAATTACGATTTCAACGACGCCATCCTGCCCGCCGCCGCCGGCTATCTCGCCGCGGTCGCCAAGCACGCTTTGGCATAGCCCGCTTGTCTAACCCGAAGCTCAACCCAGCTACAAAATAGGTATCATAGGGACACCGACATGGCCGACATCCCCGCTGACTTTCTCGACCTGCTGACCGAAAAGAAGGCGTTCGCCCACATCGCAACCCTGCAGCCCGACGGTTCACCCCAAGTCACCCCGGTCTGGTTCGACTACACCAATGGCGTGATCCGGGTGAACACCGCGAAGGGCCGCGTCAAGGCGCGCAATCTGACCCAAGGATCAAAGGTGGCACTGTCGATCATGGATCCCGACAACGCCTATCGCTACATCCAGCTTCGCGGCGCGGTCACCAAGGAAACCACCGACGGCGCAGTCGCCCATATCGACAGCCTGGCAAAGAAGTATCTCGGCAAGGACAAGTATCCCTGGCACAGCGACAAGGAAACCCGGGTGATCTACGAGATCACCCCCGCCAGCGCCCAAGCCATGGGCTGATCATCGTGGGCTAACCCCGATGGACTGACAATCACGGGTTGACACCCATCGCGCCGGACGCACCGCCCGGCGCGCATATGATCTGTTCCGGCAAACAACGGCTGGTCACCGCCCGGCGTCCAACCGTCCAGCATGAAAACTGGGTCTGATCGAACGATCGGCCCAGCCACTAATGCGCGCAGCTATTAAAATATGGTGCCGGAACGATCATCCCATCGCGTGGGCACCACAAACACTTAAATTTGCATAGCCTGTCCCGGACATCTCCTGAATAGTGAACGTCAGATTACAAAAAAACAAAAATTCCCCCCGGGCCAGGGATCGACCATGCCATGCCTTCAAACCGGTCTCGTTGCATCAACCGCCGGCCTCGTCGCGGCGCGTCTCTCGCGACGCCGTCCGAACGCGTCGCATGCGACGCGACATCTACTCAAGACATGATGCCGGCGCCCCGAAAATCCATCCGGCACTGATCCGCGCGGGCCAAAACGGCCACGCGCGTCGCATGAACTGACTTCTCCATCAGCAGGAAGCGGACGGAACAACATGATCAATCTGACAGTCAATGGACAAGCGCATAGCTGGGACGGCGATCCGTCGCTGCCACTGCTGTGGTATCTGCGCGACGAGGCCGGCCTGACCGGAACCAAGTTCGGCTGTGGCCGAGCGCTGTGCGGCGCCTGCACGGTCCACATCGAGGGCCAGGCCGCGCGCTCCTGCATCACCGCGATGTCGGACGTGGCAAACCAGAAGATCACCACCATCGAAGGCCTCGATGCCAACGGCGACCATCCGGTGCAGAAAGCCTGGCGCGAGGCCAACGTGCCGCAGTGCGGCTACTGTCAATCCGGGCAGATCATGCAGGCATCGGCGTTGTTGCAGCAGAACCCCCATCCCTCGCACGACGAGATCCGCGAGACCATGTCGGGCAACATCTGTCGCTGCGGCTGCTACCAACGCATCGAATCGGCCATCCGCCTGGCAGCGACGGGGACCTGAGAGATGCATATCACCCCCCAGATCGAGAATGTCTCCCGCCGAGCAATTCTGCGCGGCCTGGGACTCGGTGCCGGACTGGTGCTCGCGGTACCGGTGCTGTCGCGTCGCGCCATGGCCGCCTACGCCACCGGCGCGGGCGCGATGCCGCACGGCACCGTCAACGACCCGCGCGTCTTCGTCTCGATCGCCCCCGACGGCATCGTCACCATCATCGCCTCGCGCGCCGAAATGGGCACCGGCGTTCGCACCAGCCTGCCGATGGTCGTCGCCGACGAAATGCAGGCCGACTGGTCGCGCGTCCACGTCCGCCAGGCCCCCGGCGACGAGAAGAAATACGGCAACCAGGACACCGACGGCTCACGCAGCACGCGCCACTTCCTGATCCCCATGCGCCAGGTCGGCGCCGCCGCGCGGATGATGCTGGAAGCCGCCGCCGCGAAGCGCTGGAACGTCGCCATCACCGAGGTGAAGGCGGTCAACCACGAAGTCGTTCACACCGGCACCGGCCAGAAGCTCGGCTTCGGCGACCTTGCCACCGAGGCCGCCCAACAGCCGGTGGTCGAGGCCTCCAAGCTGCACCTCATGGATCCAAAGGACTTCCGCTACATCGGCAAAGGCAAGATCAGCATCGTCGATCTGCACGACATCACCGTCGGCAAGGCGATGTATGGCATCGACACCCGCCTGCCAGGCATGAAATACGCCGTCCTCGCCCGCCCGCCGGTGGTCGGCGGCAAGCTGGTCTCATTCGACGCCACCGAGGCGATGAAGGTCTCCGGGGTGGAGAAGGTGATCCAGGTGCAAGGCTGGCCCTGGCCCTCCAAGTTCCAGCCTCTGGGCGGCGTCGCCGTCATCGCCCGCAACACCGGCGCCGCGATCAAGGGCCGCGACGCGCTGAAAGTCGTCTGGGAGGACGGCGCCAACGCCAAATACGATTCGGCAAGCTTCCGCACCGAACTGGAAGATGCGGCGCGCAAGCCCGGTGAGGTGGTGCGCAACAACGGCGATGCCGATGCGGCGCTGAAATCGGCCGCCAAGGTCGTGGTCGGCGAATACTACCTGCCCCACCTCGCCCATGTCAGCATGGAGACCCCGGTCGCCACCGCCCGCGTCGCCGACGGCAAGGCCGAGATCTGGGCCCCCGTCCAAAGCGCCGGCGGAACCCGCCAGGATGTCGCCAAGACCCTCGGCATCTCCCCGGAAAACGTCACCGTCAACGTCACCCTGCTGGGCGGCGCGTTCGGCCGCAAGTCGAAATGCGACTTCGTGCTGGAGGCGGCGCTGATCTCCAAGGCGATCGGCGCGCCGGTCAAGGTGCAGTGGACCCGCGAAGACGACGTCCGCCACGACTTCTACCACACCGTCTCGGCGGAACGGATCGAAGCCGGACTGGACAAGGATGGCAAGGTCATCGCCTGGCGGCACCGCAGCGTGGCACCGACCATCAAGTCAACGTTCCAGGCCGGCGCCAACCACGAGGCCCCGTTCGAGCAGGGCATGGGACTGGTCGACCTGCCGTTCGACATCCCCAACATCCGCTGCGAGAATCCCGAAGCCGCCGCCTATACCCGGATCGGCTGGTTCCGTTCGGTTTCCAACATTCCGCACGCCTTCGCGGTGCAGACCATGGTCTCCGAGATCGCCCATCAGACCGGACGCGATCCGAAGGACATGCTGCTCGAACTGATCGGCCCGGCCCGCCTCGTCAATATCGGGTCCGGAATGAAAGACCTGTGGGACTACGGCGAGCCATTGGGCAGCTACCCGATCGATGCCGGCCGGCTGCGTGGCGTGGTGGAACTGGTCGCCCAGAACGGCGAATGGGGCCGCACCCTGCCCAAGGGCCACGGTCTCGGCATCGCGGCGCACCGCAGCTTCGTCAGCTACGTCGCCACCATCGTCGAGGTCGCGGTGGACGACAAAGGCAAGCTGACGATCCCGCGGGTCGATACCGCGATCGATTGCGGCACCTTCGTCAATCCGGAACGCATCCGCTCGCAGATCGAAGGCGCCGCCATCATGGGTCTCAGCCTCGCCAAGTGGGGTGAACTCACCTTCAAGAACGGCCGCGCGGTGCAGGGCAATTTCGACGACTTCAAGGTGGCGCGAGTCGATGAGGCGCCAGTGGTGACCAACGTCCACATCATGCCGGCCGGTCCCGACGTGCCGCCCAGCGGCGTGGGTGAGCCGGGGGTGCCGCCGTTCGCCCCGGCGCTGTGTAATGCGATCTTCGCCGCCACCGGCAAGCGCATCCGCAGCCTGCCGATCGGCACCCAGCTTGGCAACGCCTAGGCGATGAAGGAACGGTCAATGCGAACAACGCCAGTCGCCTTCGCCGCCGCCATCGTTTCGATATCGCTATGCGGCGCGGTATCCGCCGCCGATCAGGGCACCGCCAAGCCGATTACCACCGGCAGCACCCAACCGCATCTCGGCAACGGACCGGCGGACGAGAAGTCGCTGCCGTCATCCGCCTCGGACGCCACCCGGACGGCTAAGACCGGCGCGACCGATCAGAGCCAGACCGTCAAATCGATGAACAACAACGCCAAGGCGAAAGTCGATACCGAAGGCAAATAGCATCGTCAAACGTTCCAGGAGAAACAATATGGCAAAAACCATGCGTATGGCGGTCATAGCCCTTGCCCTTGCCGGCCCGGCGGTCGCGTTGGCGGCCGATCCGCCGCCACCTGTGGCCGGTCCGGTAACGCCGGATCAACTGCTGAAGGCGGACCAGGATCCGGGCGACTGGCTGACCCACCACAAGGACTATTCGGCGCACCGTTTCTCTTCGCTCGATCAGATCAACAAGAGCAACGTCAAGAACCTGCACGTCGCCTGGACACTGCAGCTGGGCGGTGTCGAGGGCGGCGGCATCTGGTCGCATGGCGGCCTGGAAGGCACGCCGATCGTCAGGGACGGCATGATGTACGTCACCGATGGCTGGGGGTCGGTCTACAAGATCGACACAAGCGGCGGACAGGGCAAGCTGCTGTGGAAGATGGATCCGAAAACCGACCATGACTGGGCCGGCGCGGTGGCCTGCTGCGGCGTCGACAATCGCGGTGTGGCGCTGGCCGGCAATCTGGTGCTGTCGCACTCGCTGGATGGCCGCCTGATCGCCACCGACGCCGACACCGGCAAGGTGGCCTGGCAGCGCCAGGTGGCCGACCCCGACAAAAGCGAGGTGATCACCGGTGCCCCGCTGGTGGTGAAGAACCTGGTCATCACCGGCGTCGCCGGCGCCGAGTACGGCATCCGCGGCTGGATCGCCGCGACCGACCTGACCACCCACAAGGAGGTCTGGCGCACCTACACCATTCCGGCAAAAGGCGAGCCCGGCAGCAACACCTGGAAGGACAGCTATGACGCGGCCGCCACCGGCGGCGGCTCGACCTGGGTGACGGGCACTTACGACCCAAGAACCAACACGCTGTTCTGGGGTGTCGGCAATCCCGGGCCGGACTGGGATTCACAGTATCGGCCCGGCGACAACCTCTACACCGACTGCACCCTGGCCCTGGATGTCGATACCGGCAAGATCAAGTGGCATTTCCAGCACACCCCGAACGACCCGTTCGACTATGACAGCGTGGCCGAGAACGTGCTGGTCGATGCGCCGGTGCACGGGCATCAGACGCATCTCGACCTCGAGGCCGACCGCAACGGCTTCGCCTATGCGGTGGATCGCGACAACGGGTCGTTCCTCTGGGGCCTGCCGTTCGTCAAGAAGGTGACCTGGACCAAGGGCCTGGATCCGGAAACCGGCAAGCCGGCCGAGTACGATCCAAAGCTGGCGGTGCAGAAATACAATCCCGCCGTGACGCCGAGTAAGGACCACCTGGTAACGGTCACCTGCCCGGGCAACATGGGCGGCAAGAACTGGCCGCCGACGGCCTATAATCCGGCGCTGAAGGAATGGTACATTCCGGTGATCGAAAGCTGCAACCGGATCACCGAAAAACCGATCACCCCCACCCCCGGCAAGCCGATCGCCAAGCGGGAGATGTTCACCGGTGGTGGCCCCGACGAATCCCAGCGCATCACCGGCAGCGTGACCGCGATCGATGTCACCACCGGCAAGGAGGTCGGCAAGTTCGAGACGCCGTATCCGATGCTGGGTGGTCTGCTGGCGACCCCGGACCTGGTGTTCTACGGCCAGCCCGACGGCAAGGTGGCGGCGCTCGACGCCAAGACCCTGCAGCCGTTGTGGAGCTTCGACACCGGCGCCGGTGTGAATGCCCCGCCAATGACCTTCACTTCCGGCGGCAAGCAGTACATCGCCATCCTGGTCGGCCAGGGCGGTGCCTGGGACAAGTGGTTTATCGATGCGACTCCGGAATTGAAAAGGATACAGCCCGGCTCCATGCTGTACGTCTTCTCGCTGAGCTGATGATCTGCCCGGGGTGGGGCGCAGCACCCGCTCCGGGATCCCGTCTGCAAGAAAGTTTCACCTGTGATCAAACGGCTTCGATACCATGCCACCGCGATGCTGGCGGCCGGTGGTTTGCTGCTGGTGCTCGGATCTGGTTTTGCCCGGGCACAGCCGGCCTCGTCCGACGAGGGCCTGCGGGTCTTCAAATCGGCCAATTGCATGGGTTGCCACAAATGGTCCGGCAGTGGCGGTGGTGGCTATGGTGGAGCGGCGGCGAACCTGCGGCACACCTCGCTGACCCTCGACCAGATCGAGAAAACCGTTCGCTGCGGGCGGCTGGTGTCAGGGATGCCGCATTTCGATGCCAACGCCTATTCCGACGGCGGCTGCTACGGGTTGAAGAAATTCCAGGTGCCGGCTGGACAGATGCCTCCCGAACCGGATCATCCGTTGCGACAAGCGGATATCGACGCGGTGGCGAAATATGTAGTGACAAATATCAAGGGCAAGGGCGACCCGACGCTCGCCCAGTGCCAGGCGTTCTTCGGCACCGGCACCCGCGTGTGCGACGTCTATGGCCAATCGGGCGGCAAGCCCGGCAGCGGCGACGCTCAGCCGGCGGCATCGGTTCAGCGCGCCTCATCGGGGGCGCCCGCGACTTCGCCGTCACATCTGCCCGCGCCACACCTCAGCGTCGACGCGGCGCCGGACGCCAACGCCGCGGGGAGCAAATAGGATGCTGAAAACCTTGCTCCCGCTGGCTGCCGCGTTGCTGCTGCCAGCGGTCGCGGTCGCCGCCTTGCCGCGGAACGATCTTCGCGAGTTCCGCATCGGCATGCCGGTATCGGCGTTGCCGCCGACTGGCTACGGCGGGTTCACATGCGCTAACGATCCGTCCAAGAAACTATCTGGCTGGAGTGACTTCAAGGCCTGCCCGGCATCAGCCGACGGCAGCCACGCGGTCAGCTTTCGCTACGATGACCCCGCATCGGGCGGGGAAGGCGGCAAGACCCGTGTCGCCGGTCAACCGGTCAATCTCGCTCTGCTGATCGATAACGATGCCCAGGTCATCGGACTCAAGATCGACACCGACCCGCATACCGGGTTGTATCTACACAAGAAGGCCTACCTGTTCGGGATCGAGGCGCGGGCCCGCTTCGGTGAGGACGGATGGACCTGTCGCAAGGCAGACCCCACCCCCACCGAACAGCCGATCGGTGGGGTGTTCATCAAGGAACACTGCGAGAAGCGCACGGACACGCGCCATTTTGTGCTCGACCGCCAACTGTTCCGCGATCCGGCCAAGGATCTGCGCGACTTCACCGACGCCACGCAGTTGACCATCCTGCGCGCCCACTGAACCCGGGCCGAGGGGGCCGAGACCGAAGGGAATACCGAGTGGCGGCATGTTCCAAATGGTGTGCAATCAGTCCACGGCGGCGACAGCTACTACGCCTGGCGGCGGCGGCCAGCCTGTTGCCGGTCGGCGCGCGGGCCGAAAGCGATGACCCCAAACGCTTGATGCGTCCTCAGATCGGCGATCTGCTGGTTCGCGCCGAGGGCGACAAACCGGGCACGCTGATCGCGGCGGCCGACCTGAAGCCAGGCGATGCGCAGGTGATCGCCTGGGCGATCGACCCGAAGACCAAACTTCCTCGCGACGGATCGCGCCTCAATCAGGTGTTGCTGCTGCGGTTCGATCCGGCGACGCTGAGCCCGCTCACCAAGACCCGTGCGGCGGACGGGATTGTTGCCTACTCGGCGATTTGCACCCACGCGCAATGCACCGTCACCGGCTGGCTGAAGGATCGGCAGGTGCTGCACTGTCCGTGCCACGAATCTCTGTACGATCCACGGCACGATGCCAAGGTTGTGGGCGGACCGGCGCCGCGGCCGCTGGCGGCGCTGCCGCTGAAGATCGCCGACGGCAAGCCGGAGGTGGCGCATCTCTTCATCGGCAAGGTGGGAATGACCCAGCCGACGATGTGAGACCAAGCATACTGGGTGAAACGTCAATTAGAAGGAAAGACCAAAATGGTCGGCAGCAAGAAGATCCTGGAAGTGACATTGGCGGCGGCGTTGGTGGGGGGATTTGGCACGCTCGCCGCGACCGCCGGAGAGGTAAAGGACTACAGCCCCGTTACCCAGCAACGGCTGGATCATCCCGAGGCCGGTAACTGGCTGTTGTATCGGCACTCCTATAACGGCCAGGGTTTCAGTCCGCTGAAACAGGTCGACGCGCAAAACGTGAAACAGCTCAGGCCGGTCTGGACCTTCTCCACCGGGGTCAAGGAAGGCCATGAGTCGCCGCCGATGGTGAATAACGGCGTCATGTTCGTGACCACTCCCTACGGCCAGGTTCTGGCGCTGAACGCCAAGACCGGCGATCTGATCTGGCGCTACCACCACGCCCTGCCGGAGGACCTGACGCAGTTGCACCCGACCAACCGCGGCGTCGCTCTTTGGGGCGATAATTTGTTCCTGGCGACGACCGACGACCACCTGATCGCGCTCGATGCCAAGACCGGCAAGGAGGTCTGGAACACCAAGGTGCAGGACTACCAGAAGGGCCAGTACATGACGCTGGAGCCGCTGGTGGTGAATGGGAAGGTGATGGTCGGCGGATCGGGCGGGGAGTTCGGCGTGCGCGGCTACGTCGCCGCCTTCGACGCCGATTCCGGCAAGGAATTGTGGCGCACCTACACCATTCCCGAACCCGGCCAGCCCGGCAGCGACACCTGGTCGGGTGATGCCTGGAAGACCGGCGGCGGCCCGGTCTGGATCACCGGCACCTACGACCCGAAGCGCAACATCGCCTATTGGGGCACCGGCAATGCGGCGCCATGGCCAGGCGACCAGCATCCAGGCGATAATCTATACACCAGCTCGGTCATCGCGCTGAACCCCGATACCGGCAAGATGGTTGGATTTCATCAGTACCACCCGAACGATTCCTGGGACTGGGACGAAATCGATTCGCCAATACTGATCAGCAACATGAAGGATCATGGGCAGACCTTCGATGGCCTGGTGCATCCCGGTCGCGATGGTTACTTGTGGGTATTGAAACAGACCAGCCACGGGATCGACTTCGTCTCCGGCGAGCCGTTCGTCGGCCAGAACGCGTTCAAGGGTCTGGATGAAACCGGCCGTCCGATCGTCGATCCGGCGCACAAGCCGGCAACCAACAAGGACGTATCGTTCTGCCCGTCGCTGTGGGGCGGCAAGGACTGGCCGTCCGCGTCGTATAATCCGGATACGAAACTGCTATACATTCCAGCTAACAACAACATGTGCGAGTCGATCGAGGGCAAGAAACAGACACTGGTCGTCGGCCAGCTTTGGACTGGCGCCGATACCGACAACGCCAAGTTGCTGCCAAGCGCCAACCATATCGGGGAACTGCAGGCCTGGAATCTGGAGACCGGCAAGCAGGCCTGGATGCATCCGTTCGCGAAATCGCAACTGTTCGGCTCGACCCTGACGACGGCGGGCGACCTGGTGTTCGTCGGCGGCACCAATGACCGGATGTTCCGCGCCTTCGATGCCAAGACCGGCAAGCTGCTGTGGGAGCAGAAGACCAACTCCGGCATCATGGGCATGCCGGTCGCCTACGAGGTCGACGGCCAGGAATACATCGCCATCCAGTCCGGCTGGGGCGTCGATGCACAGCGCATCCAGAACATGCTGGCGAAGACCTCGATGAAAGTGAACCCCGACGTGCCGCAAGGCGGCGTGGTATGGGTGTTCGCGCTGCAGAACGCCCCGACGGAGTAGTCCTCGGCCCCGCTGTCTGACGCCGATTGTCTGATCCCCCTGGCCGTTCGCGGGCAGGGGAATCGGCGTTTCGCGTAGTCTTGCGGGCAAGGCGCTTCGAGGCTTGCTGCCAGCAGCGATGACCCGCCGGGGTCGCGATCAGCCGGGCGATGGCGTTCGGGGTTCTCGGCCAGCGAAGCGATGACGTGTGCGGCGAGGCGCCGGCGAGACTGGTCACGCCGGAGCGACGGTCGCCTCGATCCGAGCGATCAGGTCCGCGGAGAGGGGGCCGGAAGCAGCGGCGGCGACGCAGCCGGCGAGTTCCGTTCGGTTCTTCACCCCCAGCACCAGCGTATCGACCGGCAGCCCCAGTGCATAGCGATGCGCCACGATCGCGGGGTCTTCGCCGATCTCGGCGCACAGCGCCCTGAAACCGGCGGCGCGGGCATAATCCACCACCTCGGGATGGTCCGCCGGCATTGAGCGATCGATCGCCGCGGTCAGCGCCCCGGCCTGCACCGCGCGTATGCCCATCACCCCCACCCCTGCGGTCCGCGCCGCCGCCATCACCGTGCGCGGCTTGGCCGGTCCCCGGTAGAACTTCAACCCGCCCGGCGAGTCCAGCAGGTTGGCGATGCACTGCACCGCGGCCGGCCTCGGGTGCTCGGCCAGCGCCTCGATGATGGCATCGGGATGGCCGATCCCGGTCAGGCCCCAGGCGCCGATCAGGCCTTCTTGCTTAAGCTTCTCCAACACCGGCCGCACCCGGCCACGGAACAGTGACAGCGAGGTCAGCCGGCTGACATCGGACGCCTGCCACATTTCATGGCCGTCTGTCACCAGGTTGGAGTGCAGGAAGAAGATATCCAGCCGGTCCCGCTGCAGCAGCCGCAAACTGCTCTCGATGGACTGCCGCAGCACGCGCTCCACTGCCTCCGGTGCCGGATTGCCCATGTTGCACTTGCTGGTCAGATGGACCCCGGGCGGCAACCGCCCGGCGAATGCCTCACCCACCACCCGTTCCGCCTTGCCGTCGCCGTAGCGGGGCGCGAGGTCGAGCAGATTGATCCCGGCCGCGACCGCGGCATGCACCGTGGCGACGCATTCCTCGAACGTCGTCTGGCCCCACAGCATGCCGAGGCCGCCACCGCCCAGGGTGAGTGTCGAGACCGGGAACAAGGAACCGAACGGGTGCAGTTTCATCGCTGGCCTTTCGCGTTGATCGCCGATCACTCGCAGGTTGGCGGCGCTCGGTCCAGGCCACCGGCGCCGATTTTCACGCGAATGACCCGGCGCGTCTTCACGCGAATACCCGGCGCGTCTTCACGCGACTAATCCGCCGCATTTTCACGCGACAATCGGCCGCCTTGGCCGCATTGTCGCGCCATGCGCCGTTTCTTGCCGCTGCTTGTGCTTGCCGTCCTGGCCGTGGCCGGGTTCGTGTTGCTGCGTGGGTTCGGCTGGCACAGCCTGGCGCGGCATCAGGGCCAACTGCTGGGTTGGGCCGGCGCGCATCCGGTGCTATCGGCGGCGCTGTTCGTCGCCACCTATATCGCCACCGCCGCGCTGTCGTTGCCGCAGGGCGCCTTGCTCACCGTTGCAGGCGGCTGGCTGTTTGGCACCCTGCTGGGCTGCGGCTTGACCGTGATCGGCGCCACCGCGGGGGCTTCGATTCTTCTGGTGGTGGTGCGCTCCGCCTTCGCCGAGACCTTGAACCGTCACCGCGGCCGCATCCCGCCCCGGTTGCAAACACGGCTGGCCCGTGACGGCTTCAGCTATCTTCTGGCGCTGCGGCTGGTGCCGCTGTTTCCGTTCTGGGTGGTCAACCTGGCCGCCGCGGTGGCCGGCACCCGCCTTCGGGTGTTCGCGCCGGCGACGTTGCTGGGCATCGTTCCGGCCAGCCTGGTGCTGAGTTCGATCGGTGCCGGCGTCGGCGGCATCTTGGCGCAAGGTGGCACGCCCGACCTTTCGGTGTTATTCTCGGCGCGGATCCTGTGGCCGCTGCTGGGGCTGGCGCTGCTGTCGCTGGCACCGGTACTGTGGCGCCGGCGACCGGGCGCGGATGGCTGATTTCGATCTGGCGGTGATCGGCGCCGGGGCGGCCGGGCTGTCGGTCGCGGCCGGCGCGGCGCAACTGGGTGCCGCGGTGGTGCTGATCGAGCGCGGCCGTATGGGGGGCGACTGCCTGAACACCGGCTGCGTTCCGAGCAAGGCGCTGCTGGCGGCATCGCGCGCGGTTCGGGGGGTGTCGGATGCGGCGCGGTTCGGCGTGATCGCGGATCCCCCGGTGATCGATTGGGATCGGTTGCGGGCGCATCTTGGCGGGGTGATCGCCAGCCTGGCCCCGATCGACTCCGAGGCTCGGTTTCGTGCGCTGGGAGCGACCGTACTTCGGGGCGAGGCCAGATTCGTCGATCCGGCGACCATTTCGGTCGATGGCCGCGCCATCACCGCGCGCCGCTTTGTCGTCGCCGCCGGCGGTCAGGCGGCAGTGCCGGCGATCGCGGGACTGCAGGGCGTGCCATACTGGACCAACGAGACGGTGTTCGACCTGGCGGAGCGACCGGCGCATCTGCTGATCCTGGGCGGCGGCCCGATCGGACTGGAGATGGCGGATGCATTCTCGGGCCTCGGTTGCCGGGTCAGCGTTGTGGAGGCCGGCCGGATCGCGGCCAGGGAGGACCCCGAACTGGCCGCCGGCCTGCGGCGTGAACTGGTCATCCGGGGTGTGGCGTTGCACGAGGGCGCCGCGCTGACCGCCGTCGCCCCCGGCCCGGTTCTGCTGCTGGCGGACGGCAGCCGGATCAGCGGGTCGCATCTGCTGGTGGCGGTTGGACGGACGCCCAATCTGGCGGCGCTTGATCTTGGGGCGGGCGGTGTCAGGGCTGGTTCGGCTGGGATCGCCACCGACCGCGGTTTGCGCAGCCTGACCAACAAGCGGGTGTTCGCGGTCGGGGATATTGCCGATCCGATGGGGCTGGGACCGCGGGCGTTCACTCATGTCGGGTCGTATCATGCCGGCATCGTGATCCGCCGCCTGCTGTTTCGGCTGCCGGCGCGGGTCGATTACGCGGCACTGCCCAGGGTGACCTACACCGATCCGGAACTGGCGCAGGTCGGGCCGACCGAGGCCGAGGCGGTCGCCGCCGGCCTGGATGTGCGGGTGCTGCGCTGGCCGTTGGCCGACAACGACCGGGCGGTGGCCGAACGCGACATCGCGGGCCTGGTCAAGCTTGTGGTCAGCGGCAAGCGCGTGGTCGGTGCCGGGATTCTTGGTCCGCATGCCGGCGAGATGATCAGCCAGTGGACGCTGGCGATCGCCCAGCGGACCCCCCTGTCGGCGCTGGCCGGGTTGATCGTTCCGTATCCGACGCGGTCTGAGGCCGCCAAGCGCGCGGTGGGCAGCCTGTTCGCGGCGAGGTTGTTGTCTGTGCGGACCAAAACCCTGGTTCGGTGGTTATCCCGCTTGCCGTGGTGAAGCGGCTGCCCGGGCCGCGATGCTGGCTTTATGGCATGGCTGGGGTTGGTGGTCCGCCGCGCCGCCGGCTTCGGCGCCGGCTGCGGTCATGCGCAGCGTCATGTGGTAGGCGTCGGGCGGCTGTAGCCGGAACGATTGCGGACGGTCGGCCTCGCCGCGGGCTTCGATTGCCACGGC
The DNA here is from genome assembly GCF_965277165.1 of Rhodopila sp. GTDB lineage: Bacteria > Pseudomonadota > Alphaproteobacteria > Acetobacterales > Acetobacteraceae > Rhodopila. The sequence continues at coordinate 2,927,803 of NZ_CBDICE010000006.1, read as the reverse complement.
TTCGGCGTCCAGTTCGACGGCCAGTTCGAGCAGCATTCGTGAAATGCGCAGATCGTCTCCAAATTGAGCCATTTCGCGTGCACGTGCGGCTCGTTGTCTGAAATGGGCAGCGTCCACGATGACCTCCTGTTGCCACGACAGAATAGGGACGATTTTGAATCAAAATGGATCACGAGACAGCGAGCGGATGATATTTGGATAGATCGCATCTGCGTGTTTCTTGAAAGGCGCATGGCGGTTAATCGTTTTGACAGAAGAAACTGCATCTTGCAGCCTTACGGCAGGTACGAGGACAGAATCTCGTGAGCAGGATTTCTCACCCTCGTTGATTGCGAGATATGGCGATAGGCTCAACCAAAAGTAGACGAAGGCGGGGTATTATCTATTGCCAGGGTCTCACGGAGTTTCGAGATCGTGACGCAGGGCACGCGGGTCGGAACCTTCCTGCTGTGGCTGGTTCTGGCTGTCTCGATCCCCCTGCTGTTGCTGTCCGCTTGCGTGGTGTGGCGGGAGCAGACAGTGCAGCGTCGGCAGCAGCAGACGGTATTGGTCGATCTGGCACGGGAGGCCTCCCAGGTGGTTGACCAGCGGCTTGAACGGCTGACCGACGGGCTGTTGGAACTGGCCGGATCGACGGCGCTGGAGCGGGGCGATCTGGCGGCATTTGGCCATGAGGCCGGCCTGACCTCGGTTCGGTTGGGCGAGGTTCCGATCAGTCTGGTGACGCTGAATGGGCGGGTGCTGATGCGGGTCGGCGACGTCCGACCCGAGCCGGGCGCGGCCGAGGCGTCGGTGCGGCAGATCGCGCAGACGGCGATCCGCACCGGCCTGCCGGTGATCACCAACTTTCTGCCGGCGGATCAACCCGCGCGGCGGGAGATCGAGGTTGCCGTCCCGGTGCCCGGGGTCGGCGAGCCGACGGCTGAGCGAGTCCTGGTCGGCGAGATCGGCAGCAAGTGGCTGGTTCGGCTGGCGGAAAGCTTGCCGGCCGGGCCGGCGGGGCTGGTGACGACGATCCTGGACCGCGATGGCGTCGCCGTGGTCAGCCACGGCGGGCACGTTGTCGGCCAACCGTCACTTCCCGGCTGGCGGCAGGCGATCCAGGACCGCCGTTCCGGCGTGCTGACGGATCAGGCCACGCTGGCAGGTGTGCCGGCTGTTCAGGCGTTCAGCATCGCCCGGCTAAGCGGCTACGGCGTTGTCGCCTCGCAGCCGCGCGACGCGTTCATCGCGGCGTTCGGACACGACCTGATCCAGATACTGCTGATCGGCGCCGCGCTGCTGGCTTTCGGACTGATCGCCGCCTGGTATCTGGGGCGTCGGCTGGTCGGCGCATTGCGCGGGCTGCAGGATCGCGGTCCGGCCGGCGCGCCGAGCGGACTGCGTGAAGTGGACCAACTGGCGGCCAAGCTGCGCCTCGCGTGGGAGGCTAGCGACGCCAGCGAAACCACTCTGCGCGCCAATGAGGGCCAGTTGCGCGACCTTTTGGGCATGCTGGACCTGGCGGCGATCGTGGTGCGCGAAATGGACGGCACGATCCGCTTCTGGTCGCTCGGCTGCACACGAATGTATGGCTGGTCGCGCGCCGAGGCGCTCGGTCGATGCTGCCATGAATTGCTGAGCACTCAGTTTCCGGTCGCGGTGGAGCAGGTCCAGCAGGCGCTGCTGACGCGGGGCGAGTGGGGCGGTGATCTGGTGCACCGGCGGCGCGACGGGTCGCTGATTGTGGTGTCGGCGCACACCGTGCTGCGGCGCGATTTCGAGGCGCATGCGCCGATGGTGATGGAAAGCCTGATCGACGTTACCGCGCTGCGTGAGGCGCAGGACGGCTTGCGGCAGCTTGACCAGGACCTGGATCAGCGGGTGCGATCCGAGGTCAATGCCAGGGAGGCTGCGCTGCGGCGGGCGGAGCATGCGCATCGGATCCAGGCGCTTGGCGCGCTGGCGGGTGGCATTGCGCATGATTTCAACAACGTGCTGCAGGTGGTTGCGGGCGGGGCTGCGCTGCTGACGCGGCGTCCGCACGATGCCGACGCGGTCGGCCGGCTGGGCCAGGTGATCAGCGAAGCGGCGGTGCGTGGGGCCTCGATCACCCGGCGGATGCTGGCGTTGGCGCGGCGCGACGTGCTGCAGGCCGAACCGATCGAGCCGAGCGTGCTGTTGACCGCGACGCGCGGGGTGTTTTCCGACAGTCTAGGGGCGCGGATCGATGTGCAACTGGAGATCGTGCCTGGATTGCCGCGGCTGCTGGCGGACAAGGCGCGGTTGGAAACTGCGTTGCTGAACCTGGGGACCAATGCGCGCGATGCGATGCCGGACGGCGGCACGCTGCGGCTGACGGCGTCACTGGAGGCGGTGATGCCGGCCGACGCGGCGCGCCACGCTGGCGGACTGCGGTCCGGTATCTATGTGCGGCTGTCGGTCGAGGACAATGGCGCGGGCATGAGTCCGGCGACATTGGCCAGGGTCGGGGAGCCGTTTTTCACCACCAAGGATGTCGGCGAGGGCACCGGTTTGGGGCTGGCGATGGTCAGGGGCTTCGCTGAGCACTCGGGTGGCGGGTTCGCCATCGAGAGTGTGATCGGGGCGGGGACCACGGCGACGTTGTGGCTGCCGGTGGTGCCGGGCGATGGCTGGACGACGGCGGCTCCAGCGGCGGCCGGGCCGGGCTCGCGGCGCAGCGGACAGATCCTGCTGGTGGACGACGACCGGCTGGTGCTGGATGCGTTGACTGAGCAACTGGAGGGCTTGGGTCACCGGGTTCTGGCCGCGTCCGGCGGCAGTCATGCGCTGGCGATCCTGCAGGCGCGAGAGGCGGTGGACCTGCTGATAACCGATCTGTCGATGCCGGGGATGAATGGGCTGGCGCTGATCGAGCAGGCCAGGGAATTGCGGCCGAGCCTGCCGGTGATCCTGTTGACCGGCAATGCGCGCGAGATCGCGGCGATCGAGAACGCCGGCGACCCGCGATGCGCCGAGTTGGTGATGCGAAAACCGGCGACCAGCGCGATGCTGGGGGCCAGGGTCTTGGCGCTGTTGCAGCACGCGTGAGGCCGCGCTGGCCGGTGGGGGGGTCTACCGGTGGGGGGTCAGGCGGCGGCGGAGGCGGCGCGTTTGACCCGGGCTTTCTCGATCCGGCGCTTCAGGGTCTTGCCCTCTGCGGTCAGGCCGCGGTCCGGCGTGCCCAGCAGGAAGGCGTCGATGCCGCCGTTGTGCTCTACGGTGCGGATGGCGCGTGTCGATAGTCGCAGGCGCACTTCGTGGCCGAGGATGTCGGACAGCAGCGAGGTTATCTGCAGGTTGGGCAGGAAACGGCGGCGGCTCTTGTTGTTGGCGTGGCTGACGTTGTTGCCACTGAGAACGCCCTTTCCGGTGATTTCACAGCGACGAGACATGGCACTTCATTCCTCGGGGCACTTCATTCCTCGGTATGGATCGGAAGGCGCGGTTTATGGCGAGAGTGGCGGCCGGCGTCAAGCAAGTCCCGGCGTCAAGCAAGTTGGGGTGTCAAGCAAGATGGGGACGGTGCGGGTCAGGGCTGTTGGTCGTCGTGCGGTTCGCGCAGTTCTCCGGAGCGGACACTGGCGATGGCGTTGTTCAGCACGCCGATGATGGCGTCGTCGGACATCGTGCGCGTCAGCAGGGCCATCGACCCGCCGAGCAGGGCGGAGGCGATGGCGAGCGGGCTGATGTTCTGACCGGTCATGTATTCCACCGCCTTGTCGACCACGGCGCCGGCATGGCTGAGGGTTTCGGGGGGTTCGTTGTGGTCTTCGGGCATGGGGGAAATCCTGGTTTGGGGTCGGATGGGCGGGCGATGCCGGGGTTGGCTCAGGTGGCGGGTTCGAGATCGTGTTCGGCGGCTTGCAGTGTCCACATCCTGGCATATAGGCCGGCCTTGGCCAGCAGAGCGAGGTGGGTGCCGCGTTCGGCGATCTCGCCATCCCGCAGCACGATGATTTCGTCGGCATCGACGATGGTGGACAGGCGGTGGGCGATGACCAGCGTGGTGCGGCGGTTGGCGACCGCGCGCAATGCTGCCTGGATGTCCTGCTCGGTGCGGCTGTCGAGCGCGCTTGTCGCTTCGTCGAGGATCAGGATTCGGGGGTCCTTGAGGATGGTGCGGGCGATGGCGACGCGCTGTTTTTCGCCGCCGGAGAGTTTCAGGCCGCGCTCCCCGACGCGGGTGTCGTAGCCGTCGGGCAGTTGGGCGACGAAATCATGCACCTGGGCGGTCCTGGCGGCTTGCTCGATCTGGTTCTGCGATGCGCCGGGGCAGCCGTAGCCGATGTTGTAGCGGATGGTGTCGTTGAACAGCACGGTATCCTGCGGCACCACGCCGATGGTGGCGCGCAGGCTATCCTGGGTGACCGAACGGATGTCCTGGCCGTCGATCAGGATGCGGCCGTCGGTGACGTCGTAGAAACGGAACAGCAGGCGGCTGATGGTCGACTTGCCGGCGCCGGTCGGGCCGACGATGGCGAGCTTGCCGCCGGCCGGGACGATGAAGTCGATACCTTTAAGTATTGTCCTGTTCGACTGGTAGCCGAAACGGACGCCCTGGAACAGGACATCGCCGGCGGCGCCATCGGACAAATGCGCGGCCAGCGCCGTGGCGCCCGGCTGGTCGGTGATTTCGCGCGGCACCCGCAGCAGGGCGAACATCTGCTCCATATCGACCAGGCCCTGCTTAATGGTCATGTAGACCACGCCGAGGAAGTTCAACGGCTGGTAAAGCTGGATCAGGTAAGTGTTGACGACGACGAACTTGCCGACGGTCATGCTGCCGTCGCGCATGCCCGATGCCGCCAGCAGCATGATCAGGGTCAGGCCGGTGGCGGTGATCATGGCTTGCCCGAGGTTCATTGCATTGAGCGATACCTGGACGCGGACGGCGGCGCGTTCGTAGCGGGCGAGGGCGTGGTCGTAGCGTTGCGATTCGTGTTCCTCGTTGCCGAAGTACTTGACCGTTTCATAGTTGATCAGGCTATCGAGCGACTTGGTGGAGGCATCGTTGTCGGTGTCGTTCATGGTGCGGCGATAGCGGCTGCGGCGGCCGGCGAGGATGGCGGTGAAGCCGACATAGACCAGGACCGCGGTGAACGTTACGACTGCGTAGCGCCAGTCGAACATGTGCCAGATGATAACGGTGACCAGCACCAGTTCCAGCACCGTGGGGACGACGTTGAACACGGCGAGGCGCAGTACCGACTGCATGCCCAGGACGCCGCGGTCGATCACGCGTGAGAGGCCGCCGGTCTGGCGGTCGAGATGGAAGCGCAGGCTGACGGCGTGCAGGTGGCGGAAGGTGCGCAGTGCCAGCAGCCGGACGGCGCGCTGCTGCACTGGGGCGAACAGCGCGTCGCGCATTTCGCCAAACCCGGCGGAGCCGACGCGGATTGCGCCGTAGGCCAGGATCAGCGCCAGCGGGACTACGAAGGCGGTGGCGGCGGCGTCCTTCGGTGCCAGGGCGTCGATGATGCGGCCGTAGATTACCGGGACATAGACGGTGGCGAGCTTGGAGGCCAGCATGAACAGCAGCGCGGTGGCGACGCGGATGCGCGCGCCGGGGTTTCCGGTGGGCCACAGATAGGGCAGCAGGGAGACGATGGTCTGCAAGGTCGATCGCGGTGGCGGCGGGGCCGGCCGATCGGCGTGGCCGGATGGGTGGCTACTTCGTGTCATGGCGGGCATGTGGCATGGTACGGTGTTGTTTGAAAGGCGAACCGCTTGGGGCAGGACGATGAGCTTGCGGGATTCGAGCGTCATGTGCGCGGCTGCAACAATGCCTCGATTCCGGGCGGGCGGATGCGGTTTCTGATCGGTGGGGAGCCGGTCGGCTGGGCGGCGCCCAGGATCGTGGGCGCGCTGGAAGCGATGGATGGGGTGGGGCGGACGCCTGAGGGGATCACTCTGGCCGCCGGGGCGGCGCTGGCGGGCATTTCAAGGGCTCTGGCCGAGCGTGGGCTGTATCGCTGGCGCGGCGAGGAGTTCGATGTGCGGGCCATGCCGGAGGGGCCGGTGTTGGCGCGGATCGACCGCGGCGCGATTCCGTCGTTCGGGGTCCAGGCGGTGGGGGTGCATGTCAATGGCCTGGTGCGGCGGGCGGACGGGTTGCACATGTGGATCGCGATCAGGGCCAGTGACAAGCTGCTGGACCCCGGCAAGCTGGACCATATCGTGGCCGGCGGGGTGCCGGCCGGGCTGGATCCGGCGGCGACATTGCTGAAGGAGGCCGAAGAGGAGGCAGCGATTCCGCCCGAGCTTGCGGGCACCGCGGAGCCGGCCGGGGTGATCGAGTATGCGATGGAGCGGCCGGAAGGGTTACGTCGCGATCGGGTGCATTGCTACGACCTGATGCTGCCTGACGATTTCACGCCGCTGGCGGCCGATGGCGAGGTGGAGGCGTTCGAGTTGTGGCCGTTGAGCCGGGCGATTGGGGTGGTACGCGACACTAACGACTTCAAGTTCAACGTGAACCTGGTGCTGATCGATCTGTTCCTGCGGCAGGGGCTGATCGGCGGACCGGGGGCGGGTCGGCTGCGGGCTGGCCTGCGGCAAGGGTAGCGGCTGTCGGGGCATACGGAGTTGGTTCGGCGCGGGGTTGCGAAATTTTGCTCCGAGCGGCGAGGGCGCACGCGGATTGGCTGCATGGCCCCGGAAAGTGCCCGGCGTGGCCTGTCGGCTGGCGGGGCACGTTCGCTGGTGGCAGGTGTTGGCTGGCGGGGTCCGCCGCTCAACCCTCCGGCGGAGCGGCGGTGATCGGGATGCCGCGCGGTTCGGGCTGCTCGCCCATGCCCGGAGGGCGCTGCTCCGGACGCGGCTCCGAAAGTCGATCGGGGTCCTCGGTGTCGGGCTGAGAGTCCTCGTTCTGGTGAAAGCCTTCGTTTTGCTGATAGTTGCGACGTTGGTTGCCCTGCGGCGGCTGTTGCTGGCCGTTGGCCTGGCCCTGGTTGGGCTGGCCTTGGTTGGATTGGCCCTGGCTTTGGGCCTGGTTCATCGCGTTCAGAATGCGGAAGTAATGTTCCGCATGTTGGAAGAAGGCTTCAGCGGTCACTCTGTCGCCGCTACTGGTGGCGTCGCGTCCGAGTTGCAGATACTTCTCGAACAGTTGCTGGGCGGTGCCGCGAACGCGGATTTCGGGCCCGTTACTGTCGAACACGTGGTTTCGATTGAGCGGAATTCCACCGCCGGAATGATGGCGGATAGCACCGCCCGATCCACCGCCGCCACCACCGCCTGGACGATGGTTGCGGCCACGCATGCGCTTCATGTTCATACTGATGCCGTCGTGCTTTCCCATAATCGGTGGGCCGTTGCGGAATGTCGGGCGCCCGTCTGGACGCCCCCGGATGTTCCGTGGCCAACCAAGATCCATCGACGTTGATAATGGCAGCGAGGGCGTTGCTTGATACGACCCCCACGATCCGGGGCGCTGCCGAGCAGCACCCCTACCATGTCGTTATCGTACACCCGACCCGGCCGCCTGCCAAATAATTTTTTTCAACAGCTTGAGCGGTGCAGCACAATCGCCCGGGGAATTCGCGCCAGATCGAGCCGAAGTGACACTGTCAGGCCTGCTTCCCCGGCCAATGCACTGACATAGTTGGCCTGACCGCGGCCGAGTTCAAGGATCGCCACTCCATCAGGCTCGAGGTGCCGCGGCAGTCGGGGCAGGATCGTGCGGTAGGCGTCGCAACCGTCGGCGCCGCCGTCGAGCGCGCGCCGGGGTTCGTGTCGGGCGACATCCGGCATCAGGGTCTCGATTCCGGCCGCCGAAATGTAGGGCGGATTGCAGATGATCAGATCGAACTGACTGGATATCGCATTGGTCCAATCAGCGACGATGAATTCGGATCGTTCGGCTAGACCAAGCTCGACAGCGTTGCGTTGCGCCAGGGCGGCCGCCGGTGGGCTGAGGTCCAGCCCGACGCCCCAGGCGGCGGGGAACTGGTGCAGCAGGGCCAGCAGCAGGCAGCCGGTGCCGGTGCCGAGATCGAGGATCGTGGCCGGCGGGGCACGGTTGGCGAAGGCGGCGACGGCGGCCTCGATCAGGGTTTCAGAGTCGGGGCGTGGGATCAATGTGGCGGCGGAGACCTGGAAGGGCAGGCTCCAGAACTCCCGCTGTCCGAGGATCAGCGCGATCGGTTCGGTTGCGGCGCGACGGGCCAGCAGGGTGCGGAACCGGGCGGGATCGATCGGGCGCGCCGGGTCTCGGATCAGGTCGTTCTGGGTCAGGCCGATTGCGTGGGCCAGCAGCAGTCGGGCTTCGAGGCGGGGGTTGTCGGCAATCGGGGCGAGTTGGGCGGCGCCGTCGCGGATTGCTTGGGCGATGGTGGTGGGGGCGATGGTGGTGGGGGCGATGGTGGTGGGGGCGATGGTGGTGGGGGCGATGGGCGGGCGCCGGGTCATTCCTCGGCGGCCAGCCGCGCGGCCTGGTCCTCGGCGGTGAGGGCGTCGATGAAGTCGTCCAGGTCGCCCTGGATGACCCTGTCGATCTTATAGAGGGTCAGGTTGATACGGTGGTCGGAGACGCGGCCCTGGGGGAAGTTGTAGGTGCGGATCCGTTCGCTGCGGTCGCCGGTGCCGACCTGGGACTTGCGATCGGCGGAGCGGGTTGCGGCCAGGGTCGAGCGCTGCTGTTCGTACATCCGGGCGCGCAGGATCTTCATCGCCTTGGCGCGGTTCTTGTGCTGGCTGCGTTCCTCCTGCATGGCGACGATGATGCCGCTGGGCAGATGGGTGATGCGGACCGCGCTCTCGGTCTTGTTGACGTGCTGGCCGCCGGCGCCGGAGGCTCGGTAGACGTCGATCTTGAGGTCGTCGTCGTTGATCTGGACGTCGACCTCCTCGGCTTCCGGCAGCACGGCGACGGTGACGGTTGAGGTGTGGATGCGGCCCTGGCTTTCGGTGGCCGGCACGCGCTGCACGCGATGCACGCCAGATTCGTATTTCAGCCGGGCGAACACGTTGCGGCCGGTGATTTCAGCGGTCGCGTCCTTGATGGCGCCGAGGCCGGTGTCGGCGTAGTCCAGGATTTCGAACCGCCAGCCCTTGGCGTCGGCGTATTTCTGATACATCGCGTACAGTTCGGCGGCGAACAGTCCGGCCTCGTCACCACCGGCGGCGGGGCGGATTTCCAGGATGGCGGAGCGGGCGTCGGCCTCGTCCTTCGGCAGCAGGGCCAGGCGGATTTCGTGTTCGAGTGCGGGGATCTGGTCTTTCAGTTGATAAAGCTCGGCTTCGGCCAGGTCTTTCATTTCGGGATCGGTGAGCAGCGATTCGGCCTCGGACCGGGCGCGTTCGGCGGCGCGCAGGTCGCCAATGCGGGCCACCACGGGCTCGATGTCGGACAGTTCGCGGGAGGCCTTTACGTAGGCGTCACCGGAGAGGGCTTCGGACAGCATGGCGCGCAGTTCGTCGGCGCGGGCGGCGATGCGGTCGAGCTTGAGGGCGAGATTCATTTCAGCCGGGACGGGAGGTGAGCGAAGGGGATGGGTTCCTGGCTACCGGTGGTGAGGTCCTTGACCTGGGCGACACCGGCGGCGAGGTCGTCATCGCCGAGGATGACGGCGGAGCGGGCGCCGGCGCGGTTGGCCCGCTCCATGCGGCGCTTGAGGTTGCCGCGATAGGCGATTTCGGCGCGGATGCCGTTGGCGCGGAGCGATTGCAGGATCTCGATGGCGGTGGCCTCGGCGGCGTCGCCGACCGGAATGACGGCGACCGGGGCGGGGACGGACGGGGTGGTGGGCATCAGCATGGCGAGGCGTTCGATGCCGGCGGCCCAGCCGACGGCGGGGGTCATCGGGCCGCCCATCTCGGCGATCAGGCCGTCGTAGCGGCCGCCGGCCATCACGGTGCCTTGAGCGCCCAGCCTGGCGGTGACGAATTCGAAGGCGGTGTGGCTGTAGTAGTCGAGGCCACGGACGATGCGCGGGTTGGTCTGGAACGGCACGCGGAAATGGATCAGGTGCTGGCGCAGTCTGTCGTAGAAGCTGGCGGCGGCGCTGGTGAGGTAGGGCTCGATGGTGGGGGCGTCAGCGACGATGCGGCGGTCGGCGTCGTGCTTGCTGTCGAGGATGCGCATCGGGTTGCGGTGCAGGCGGTCGAGGCTGTCCTGCGACAGGGCGTCGCGGTGGGCGGTGAAGTAGGCGAGGAGGGCGTCACGCCAGGCGGCGCGACTTTCGGCATCGCCCAGGGTGTTGATTTCGAGCACGGTGTCCTCGGCGACGTTGAGCGCCTTGAGGATGTCCCAGCCGCAGGCGATGACCTCGGCGTCGGCGAGCGGTTCGGCTGGGCCGATCAGTTCGGTGCCGATCTGGTGGAACTGGCGGAAGCGGCCTTTCTGCGGCCGTTCGTAGCGGAACATCGGGCCGGCGTAGAACACTTTGCGGGGCAGCGACTGGGTCAGGCCGTTGGAGACCAGGGCGCGACAGACCCCGGCAGTGCCCTCGGGCCGCAGGGTGATCGAGTCACCGCCGCGGTCATCGAAGGTGTACATCTCCTTCATGACCACGTCGGAGGTTTCGCCCAGGGTTCGGGCGAAGACGCGGGTGTCCTCGAAGATCGGGGTGATCCATTCGTCGAAGCCGTAGGTGGCGGCGACGCGGCGGGCGGTGCTGACCACGCGGTGGAAGCGGCGTTGGTCGTCGCCGATGAAGTCGTGGGTGCCGCGGGCGGGCTGCAGGTCGGTCAAACGTGAGGTCCTTGGTGTCTTGGTCGGTTTTGGGGGTCGGTTTTGGGGGTCGTTCTGTCTTCGCTTATATAGGGTGATGCGGATGGGTCCTATCGCGCATCGTCGGCTGGCGTCAGGTTGGCGCGGCGACGAGACCTCGCGAAGAAGTGTCAGTGTTTGTTGACGCTGCGAGCCGCAGGCGGGGCCGTCGCGATTGCGGTCTTGCGGGGTGAACCAATAATTCATGCAGTATTCGGGCAACAGATGGTAACGCCAATTACCAGGCACTCTATCGCCAAGCCAGGATAAGCAGGTCGCCGAACACGTCTCGGAGTTTTGGCGTCGTTCCGGATGCGAAAGCCTTTAACTGTAAACGGGGAGATCAAGCAATGTTCGATGCGACCAAGCTATTGGGTGCGCTGCTGGAGGGCCGGGCGCCAGCCTCGATGCCTGGACGCCTGGACGCTGCTTCGAGGCAGGGGCAGCAGGGCGGGTTGATGCAACAGGTGCTGTCGCAGCTTGGCGGCGCCAGTGCCGGCGGCGGGCTGGGGTCGCTGATCGGGGGCATGTTGGGCGGGTCGGGGCAGCAGGCTCCAGGGAGGCAGCAAGCGGGCGCGCAGCAGGCCGGCGGGGGATTTCTGAATAATTTTGGCGAGTATGCGCGCCGCGCGGCGGCGTCGCCGCGGGACCAAGTGGCACAGAACAACCCTGCGGCGATCGGCGGTCTGGGGGCGCTTGCCGGTGCGGTGCTGGGTGGCGGACGCGGCGCCATTGGCGGGGGAATCATGGCGATGCTTGGCAGCATTGCCTACACAGCGTTTCAGAACTCCTCGGATGGGTCGAGTGCGGCGCCGGCGTCTACTTCGGCGCCGGGCGGGCCTGCCGCCGCTGCCGGCGGGTCTGCTACGGCCGCGGGCGGGGCGCCGGCCAAGACCTTGGCGCAGGTTCCCGGTTACTCGGATCCGGCGGAGGTGCAGCGCAAGGCGCGATTGATGATTCGCGCCATGGTGCAGGCGGCGAAGGCGGACGGCACCGTCGATCAGGCCGAGACGGCTCGGATCACCGGCCACATCGATCGCGGCGGCGACGGGCCGGAGGCGCGGGCGTTCGTGGAGCACGAGCTGCGTCAGCCGGTGGACCCGGCGGCCCTGGCGCGGGATGTCAAGAGCCGGCAGGAGGCGTTGGAAGTTTACGCCGCGTCGGTGATGGCGATCGATGTCGATACCGATGCCGAGCGGGATTACCTGGCGAAATTGGCCAAGGCGCTGACGCTGCAGCCGGAAGCGGTTGCGCAGATCAACGCGGCGTTGAACGTAAAAGGCTGAGGGCGGTCGCCGCGGGGTCGAGGGCTGCATTGCCGTGGGGGCGGGGGCGTTGAGAGCCGGGGGGTAGACGAGGCGCGCGGGCTGCGCCACCCGGCGGAAGTGTGTTCAGCAACGCCGAACGGGATCCGAGACGTTCGGCTTTCACGTTTTGGCTTTCACGTTTTGGCTTTCATGGGGGGGTCCGTTATGTCGTCAGCGGTGCAAATCGGCCAGCCGATGCGTTACCTGGACAAGGCACTGGGTGCGTTGCGTGACCTGGGCATTCCGCTGCCCGAGGCGAGCAGTGCCGAGAGCCCGATGACTGGGCTGCTGAGCAAGATATCGTCGCTGGATGAAGACCGCGTGGCGCTGATCGCCAGGGTGTTGAACCAGGCGTCGATGTTCAACGAGGTGGTGCGCGAACAGATCCGCGGCATGCATATCGGCAACAGATACGAGACAATAACGACGGCGTTCAACTCCATCCGTGACGACGCGCGTGAGATGGTCAAGCAGGTCGAGGATGGCCGGATCAGCACGTTCGAGCGGTTGTCGAACGTGTGGCAGAAGGTGACCCGGGGCGATATCGCCGACCGGTTCGCCAAGATTCGCACGACCTATGTCGAGGTGTCGCGCGATACCAAGGACCAGATCGAGCGTGAGCACGCGATCCTGAATGCTTATCTGGATTTCCGCGGCGCGATGAAGGAAGCCGAGGTGATGGCGCTGGAAGTGCTGAAGAAGGCCGAGGCTTCGCTGGAGGTGGCAAAGGCGGGCACCGATGCGGCATCGCGCAAGATCGAGGCGGCGGCGGATGCCTCGGCGGTGGAGCGGGCGCGGCTGGAGTTGCTGCGCGACGAGGCGGTGCGGGTGCTGCAGGGCGAGGACGCTCGTTACCAGGTGGCGAAGGACCTGTCGGACAACATGACGGTTTCGTACAACGCGTCCGACGTGGTGATGGCGCGGCTGACGCAGACCACGGCGGCGAAGGAGCGGGTCTACCAGCAGTCGGTTTCGTTCTTTTCTACAAACGATACGGTCTTGACGGCTTTGACCGCGTCGTTCACCGGGATGCATGGGCTGGCGGAGAGCACCAAGACGCTGGACAGCATGAAGGCGGGGGTGAACCAGAGCCTCGAGGTGCTGGCCGAGATTGGCGGTCAGGTGCAGGAGGCGGCGATCCGTGCCGGCTATGGGCCGACGATCCGAGCGGATGCGGTGAAGCGGCTGGTGGATTCGGTGCTGGCGTATCAGCAGCGCTCGCACGAGATCATCGCCGAGATGCGGCAGGCAGCGACCCAGAACAGCGACGAGATCCGCCGCACGGTTGAAGACAGCCGGCGTCAGATCGCGCGTCTGGCGCAGGATGCGACGCTGTTGCCGGACCCGGTCGTCAAAGCGCCGCCGCATGCCGTCTGAAGCGGCCGAACTAGACTCGGCGGCGACCGCCGCGGACCCGCCGCCGCTGAACGACACGATGTTGGCGATGGACGTGGTCGATACGCTGCGTCACGCCGAGGGCCTGGTGGAGCGGGAGCTTGGGGCGGATCAGCGGGCGTCGGCATTGAAGCAGCGGCTGCGGGAAATCTACCGCACCCAGGGTATCGACGTACCGGAGCACATCCTGGATGAGGGTGTGGCGGCGCTGGAGCAGAACCGCTTCGTCTATCAGCGGACGCCGGCGAGCTTTTCCCGGCGGCTGGCGACGGCGTGGGCGACCAGGGCAGCGTGGGGCCGGGCGCTGGGGTTCGCGCTGCTTGCCATTGTCCTGCTGGGTGGCGGCTGGTGGTTCGGCATTCACCAGCCGGCGGAGCGGCGGCTGGTGGCCCAGCAGCAGGAACTGACAACGGGACTGCCGCGGGCGCTGACGGCAGAGGTCGATCGGGTGCGGGCGGCGAGTACCCTGCCGGATGTGCGGGCGCGGGCGGATCGGCTGGCGGCGGAGGGGCAGGCGGCGGCTCGGGCTGGCTCGCTGGGTGATGCCCGGGCCAGGCTGGCGGCGCTGCAGGCGCTGCAGCGGCAGGTGTCGCAGGCCTATACGGTGCGCATCGTGTCGCGGCCGGGGATGCCGTCGGGGGTGTGGCGGACGCCTTCGGAGAATCCCCGAGCGCGGAACTTCTACCTGATCGTCGAGGCGGTCGACGGCGCCGGCCGTCCGGTGTCGGTTCCGGTGACCAGCGAGGAGGATGGCCGTACCGCGAATGTCAGCATGTGGGGAGTCCGGGTCAGCGCCGACACGTTCGAGCGGGTGCGGCAGGACAAGATGCGCGACGGGGTGGTGCAGGATCCGATCGTCGCCACCAAGAAGGCGGGCGAACTGGATCCGCGCTGGAGCATCGCCACCAGCGGCGGCGCGATCCTGAAATGGTGAGGCGGCAAATGGTGAGGCGGGGGCGGGGGCTGGGATGATCAACGGTCTGCAGTTGCTCGACAATGTTGACCAGCGGCTGCGCCAGATCGAGGGCGAGGCGGCGGCGGGGCAGTCGGAGCTGGAATGGCTGATCGCGCGGCGCGACCAAGCGCGGGCCGAGGAAGCGGCGGCGCTGCGGGCGCTGGCCAGGATCCGGCTGGCCGCGCTGGGCGAGGGGTCGGTCGATCTGCGGCGGCTGGATGAGGCGGACGCCAAGGCGGAGGCGCTGCTGTCCAGGCGTCGGGCGGAGATTGCCGCCGCTCGGGAGGCGTTGCACGCGCGCGAGCCGGCGTTGGCGGCGGCGGAGCGGGAGCGGGAGCGGATTGCCGGTGCGCTGCGGGATGCCGACGCCAACGCCGAACGGGCGTTGTTGGCGGCGAAGGATGCGGTGCTGGCTGACCCGGAATGGCAGGCGAGGCAGCAGGCTGCGGAGGCGGCGTCACGGGTGGCGGAGCACGCCGAACAGAAGGCCGCGTTCGCGCTGACGGACAGCGAGGTGAAGGGCCGGCCGTATCTGGCGGACCCGCTGTTTGCCTATCTGTGGCGGCGGGGATTTGGCACTCCGCGTTATCGTTCCTGGCTGCTGGTGCGGTTGATCGACCGCTGGGTGGCCCGGGTGGCGCGGTTCGACGTTGCCAGGCGGGACTATGCGCTGCTGACGGATTTGCCGAAGCAGCTTGCGGCGCATGCCGAGCGGATGCGGGGCGTGGCGGGGACCGAGGCGGCCGAGGTGACGGAACATGCTCGCCGGATCGCCGGTCTGCCGGCGGCGCACGAGGTCGAGGCGCTGCGGCGGTCGATGGACGAGGCGGACACCAGGCTGGAGACGGAGCGGGCGGCGGTCGAGGCGGTGCGGGGCGATGTGACCTCCGCGGCGGCGGGTGAGGACTCCCTGACCCAGGAAGCGATGGGCGCGCTGGAGGCGGCGCTTGGGCAGCGCAGCCTGCAGTCGCTGCGGGCCGCGGCGGCGCGGACTCCGACGCTGGAGGATGACGCGATCGTTGCGTCGCTGGAGCAGGCGGGCGCGGTGCGGGCCGAGGCGGAGCAGATGCTGGTGCAGCGCCGGGCGGGGGTGAAGGCGGCGCAGGACCAGGTGCGGGAACTGCGCCAGGTGCGCGGCGAGATGCGTCAGCGCGGCTACGGGCAGAGCCGCTGGAATTTTGGCGACGGGGCGATGGTGGGGATGCTGCTGGGCGAGTTGCTGCGCGGTGCGGTGAGCCGGGGCGGGTTCTGGGACCAGATGAACCGGCGCCAGGTTCCCGACCCTTGGGGAGGTGGTGGCCGGGGACGTCAGGGGTCGGAGGGTGGCAACCGCCAAGGGCCGTGGAACCTGCCGCCGATGCATGATCCTTGGGGTCAACTCGGTGGCGGGGGGCGCAGCGGGGGGTTTGGTGGCGGCGGCTTCCGCACCGGCGGGCGGATTGGCGGCGGTGGTGGGGGCTTCAAGACCGGGGGGTCGTTTTAGAGCATGATCGGTTCAGGTCGAGCGATTCACGCTTTTGGTTATGCCACCCAAAGCGATCGCACTTTAGCGCGGCAGGGCGATCATCTCGGCCTCGACGATGCGCCGGAAGGCCGGGTCAAGGGCAGCGAGGTCGACGATGTCGACCTTGATCGTCAGGTCGGAGTCCGTCAGGGCATCCTGTAACCGGGAGATCGTTTCGCGATTGACTGGTGGCGTGCCGGTGAGCGCGAGATCGAGGTCGGAATAGCGGCGCGCGGTGCCGGTGGCGCGGGAGCCGAACACGAAGACCGCGGTGTCGGGCGGCAGCAGATCCGCAAGAATGGGTTGAAGGATCGCCAGGTCGTGTGGCGTCAGGTCGATCGTCTGGGTCACGCCAGCCGCGCGAGCAACTGGTCGCGGAGATACTCGGCCTCGGCGAGGAACGTCGGGATGGAAGCGGCGACCTGGCGGGCGGTGTCCGCCTGATAGGTGTGGCTGGTGAGTGCGCGCAGGTCGCGATAGCGGTGCCAGGCGGGCCAGTCTCCGGCCAGCAAGGCTTGCTGGTTGGCGGTGCGGATCAGATCCTGAAATGTCATTCGATCGACATCTTCGGGAGAGGCGGCGGTGCGCCGGATGTAGCGCCGCAGCAGGCGGTGGCAGAGTTCGTAGGTGAATTCAAAGCGCTGAATCAGGCCGTCGCGTAGCTGTTCGTCGGCTGGGTCGCGATGATGGCGGGCGAGACCCTCTTGCAGACGCGCGACGGCGTTGACCAGCGGCGTGATGTCAAGTTTGGCGGCGCTTGGGGGCAAGGGGCTATTCCGCGGCGATCTTGTCCTGTTCGGCGGCGGCCTTGATGGCGGCGGCCTTGGCTTCGACCAATTCGACGATGTGGTCCACCATCGAGGCGCCGTCGATGGTGTGGTCGGTCTTGCCGGCGCTGTAGATCATGTGGCGGCCGTTGCCGCCGCCGGTGACGCCGAGGTCGGTCATCAGCGCCTCGCCGGGGCCGTTGACCACGCAGCCGATGATCGACAGGGTCAACGGGGTCTCGATGTGGCCGAGGCGGTCTTCCAGGGTGCGGACGGTTTCGATCACGTTGTAGCCCTGGCGGGCGCAGGACGGGCAGGAGATCACCTTGACCCCGCGATGGCGGATGCCGAGGGTCTTCAGCATGTCCCAGCCGACGCGGACCTCTTCCTCGGGTTCGTCGGACAGCGAGACGCGCAGGGTGTCGCCGATGCCGGCCCACAGCAGCGAGCCGAGGCCGATCGCGGACTTCACGGTGCCCATGCGGCGGCCGCCGGCCTCGGTGATGCCGATATGCAGCGGGTGGTCGCAGACCTCGGCCAGTTGCTGGTAGGCGGCGACGGCCAAGAACACGTCGGATGCCTTGACGCTGATCTTGAAGTCGTGGAAGTCGTGCTGTTGCAGGATGTTGGCGTGATACAGCGCGCTTTCGACCAGCGCCTCGGGGTTGGGTTCGCCGTACTTTTCCAGCAGGTGCTTTTCCAGCGAGCCGGCGTTGACGCCGATGCGCATCGAGCAGCCGTTGTCGCGGGCGGCCTTGATCACTTCCTTGACGCGTTCGTCGCTGCCGATGTTGCCGGGGTTGATGCGCAGGCAGGCGGCGCCGCTGTCGGCGGCTTCCAGCGCGCGGCGGTAGTGGAAATGGATATCGGCGACGATCGGCACCTCGATCTGGGGCACGATCTGCTTGAGCGCGAGGGCGCTTTCCTGATCGGGGCAGGAGACCCGGACGATGTCGACGCCGGCGGCCTCGGCGCGCTTGATCTGGGCGACGGTGGCGGCGACGTCGTGGGTCAGGGTGTTGGTCATGGTCTGCACGGTGATGGGGGCGTCGCCGCCGACCGGGACCTTGCCGACATAGACCCGGCGCGACTTGCGGCGGATGATTTCCTGGTAGGGTCGGTAGGACATCGGGGTCTCCTGTCTGGTCGGACGCGCGCGCCCTGAGTCGGGCACGGGCGTTGTCGAGGATTCATCGGGCCGCGACATCATTGGCCTGAGTGAGGGCGGCCTGAGTGAGGGCGCCGCGGCGAGGCCCTGGGTTGACGGCCTTATTATGAGCTGTCCGGCGGCAATTCGCTACTGCCTGGGCAGCGCCGCTGCAAGTGCGGGCAGCGCGGACACGCCCGCGGGGCGAAACGGTGGCATGATATCATGCCCACCGACGGACCGCGGCGCTTCGTTGACACGCTGCCGATGGCGGAGAAAAATTTGCCGCAGGCAGCGTGATCGACGACCTGCCGTCGGATCAAGTCCATACCGTTACAGGCCCCGCCGAAAGCCCCGGGATTTCCAATCGGACTGGGCATCATTCGGTCTGTCTGGCGCGGCCAGTCTGTCCGGCGCGGCCAGTCTGTCTGGCGCGGGCAGTCTGTCTGGCGCGGGGAAAATATATCGAACAGTCCGCTGGTGGAGCGGACCAAAGCGTGATCTTTCGAACGATGAACCCAACCGGCATTTTCATACCCCGCCATTGGCCACCACCCTGCGATGAGGGTGCCGCGACCAGGCTCCTCGAGCGGTTTCGAGAGGTCGACGAAAACCGGCTGCTGAGCATACCGGGCGTTCTGCCAATGCTGCGGTGCCTGGGAGGCAATAGCCCGTACCTCGCTTCATTGGTGACGCTGGAACCCGGCCTGATCCATCTTCTGGTGACCGCGGGGCCCGCTGCCGCGCTGGCGCAAAGCCTGTCCGCCCTCGACCAGGTGTCTGTCTCCGCGGGGCGGCCCCAGATTGCCGCGGCGATCCGCCAAGCGAAGCGGCGGGTGGCCCTGATTGCCGCGATCGCTGATATCGGTGGGATCTGGCCATTGGAAAACGTGGCCGGGTCGATGTCGACTTTGGCGGAGTCGACATTGCGCCTATCGGTTCGCCATCTGTTCCGCTCGGCTCACGACGGCAGGGAAATACACTTGCAAGACCCCGGGCGACCCGATCTGAACTGTGGTTTTGTCGTGCTGGCGATGGGGAAGCTCGGCGGGGCAGAGCTGAACTACTCGTCCGATATCGACCTGATCCTGTTATACGACGGTACGTCCAATACCTATGCACGCGGCACCGCGGCGGCGCGGATCGGTTCGTTCACGTCCCGGTTGGCGCGGAATCTGGTGATGCTGATGGAGGCACGCGACGCCGACGGCTACGTGTTCCGCACCGATCTACGGCTGCGGCCGGATCCGGCGGCGACGCCGCCCGCGGTGTCGTTACATGCGGCGCTGGTTTACTACGAGACCATGGGCCAGAATTGGGAACGTGCGGCGATGATCAAGGCACGTCCCGTTGCCGGCGATGTTCCGCTGGGTCATCGCTTCCTTGAAGCGATCCGGCCATTCGTCTGGCGACGCGGCCTCGATTTCGCGGCGGTGGCGGACATTCACGCGATGAAACGGCGGATCGACGTGGCCGGGGGAACCGCGCTGGTCGGGATGGCGGATCCGGTGGCGCGCATCGCCGGCCATGACGTCAAGCTGGGCGGGGGCGGGATTCGGGAGATCGAATTCCTGGTGCAAACCTTGCAAATGATATGGGGCGGGCGGGACCCGACGCTGCGCATAAAGCCGACATTGCCGGCGTTGGTTCGGTTGACGCAAGTCGGCCATTTGCCGCGGGCCGCGGGCCGTCAATTGGCGGAGTCATATCGGTTTCTCCGGCGGGTTGAACATCGCATTCAGATGGTGAACGACCGCCAGACCCATAGATTGCCCGAGCCGGTCGAGGAGTTGGTCCAGATCGCCTGCTTCCTTGGGTATCAGGACGCCAACGCCTTCGCACTCGATTTTCTGCGCCATGTCAGCGTTGTTCGAGCCAACTACCGGGCGACCTTCGAGCAGGTTCCCGATCTGGCGGGGACCGAGGCGGTGGGGCCTGATCTGGACTTCCGAGGTGACGATCCGCAGCCCGCCGCGACGGTCACGGCGCTGCACGGCCTTGGGTATCAGGATGCGACGCGGATCATCATGGCTGTGCGGCAATGGCTGGCCGGGCGCGTCCGCGCCTTGAGGTCGAGCCGGGCTCGGGACTTGATGACGACCATGATACCCACGATGCTGATCGCCCTGGGGCGCCAGCCGAATCCGGACGAGGCGTTCAACCGCTTCGACCGTTTTATCAGCGCGTTGCCGGCGGGCGTACAGCTGATGTCGCTGTTCCAGCGCAATCCGATCCTGCTCGAGCGCATAGCCGCGGTGCTTGGGGCGGCCCCGATACTGTCGGAGCACCTTGCCAGATATCCAACCGCGCTGGAGGGACTCCTGGAGACGGAGAACGCCGACCCCAGGCGTCTGGTTCGCTCTCAGATGGCGAATGCGGTGACGTTGGAGGATGCTGTCCTGGCGGTACGAAGGACGGTGAAGGAGCGGGATTTCTTTCTGTCGGTGGCGACCCTGGAAGGGCGATTGGACGCCGATGCGTCCGGGCGGCAGCGGACGGCGCTCGCGGAGGCGGTTTTGTCTACACTGGTGCCCCGAGCGATCGCCGATTTCGCCTGCCGATTCGGCCATGTTCCCGGCGGCTCGCTTGCTGTCGTGGCAATGGGCAAAGCGGGTGGTCGAGAAATGATGGCTGGGTCGGATCTCGATCTGATGTTTATCTACGACTATCCCGTTGGAGTGGACGAAAGTCGTGGCGGCCGCAGCCTGCCGAGCGGCCAATGGTTCGGGCGAGCGGCGCAGGCCTGCATTGCCGCACTCACCGCGCCAGGAGCCGAGGGAAGGATGTATGATCTCGACATGCGCTTGCGACCATCGGGCAGCAAGGGACCGATCGCTGTGTCGCTGGGGGGATTCAGGCACTACCACGAATGGGATTCATGGACCTGGGAGCGCATGGCCCTGACCCGGGCTCGCGTGGTGGCGGGGCCGCCCGCGCTGCGCCGGCGGGTCAACGAGGTGATCGAGAGTGCGATACGGCGGCAACGGAATCCGAGGCAAATTCGGATCAACGCCCAGAAGATGCGGGAACGCATGGGGCGAGACTTCCGGTCGGACCGGCCCTGGGAGGTTAAGCTGCGCGTCGGGGGATTAGTCGATATCGAGTTCATCGCGCAGACGTTGCAACTGATCCATGCGGACGATTCCGGTTTTCGCCGCAGCCAGACCACTCGCGTGGCGCTCAAGCGATTGATGGACGTCGGCGCGATATCGAGGACAGATGGGAGCTTTCTGATCAAAGCTGAACGTCTGTGGCGCACGATCCAGGGCATGCTTCGGATTACCGTCGGCCGCGTTGAAACCGAGACCTTGCCGCATGCGTCAGCGATACCGTTGCTGCAAGCGACGGCAAAAGCAGGTGTAGCGGTGAGTGACGCTGACGATCTGTTGGAGAAATCGGATAAGATCGCGAAGGACGTACGAATGATGTTTGAGCAGTATGTGGGGGGGCCGGACCAATGACCGTGAAGGAAGGCGAGGCGGCGCCCGATTTCGACTTGCCGGCGACGGGCCAGCGCAGGGTCAGATTGAGCGATTACAATGGTAAACCGTTCATTCTGTATTTTTACCCGAAAGCGGATACTCCCGGCTGCACGAAAGAGGCCTGCGCCTTCCAAGAGGCGAGGCCGCAGTTCGAGGAAGTCGGAATAGACGTTGTTGGCGTGTCGGCGGATCCGATAAAGGCGATCGAGAGATTCGCGACGAAGTTTGGCCTGACATTCCCGCTGGCTTCGGACGAAGGCCATGTGATTGCGGATCGCTACGGCGCCTGGATCGAGAAATCGATGTATGGGCGGAAATACATGGGGATGGATCGATGCACGTTCCTTATTGGACCGAATGGCAAAGTGCTGAAAGTCTGGCGGAAGGTCAGTGTGACCGGGCACGCTGAAGCGACGCTGAAAGCAATGCGGGAATCCAACTCCGGTGCGGCCGGGTAAAGCTGAAAGCGGCGTATCGCCGTCGTCCTTGCATCGCCGGTGAGCGTCGTCTTTTGCCGATGCCGCCAAAAGCGATCGCGCGCCAGCCTGGCGGATCAGGCAATGATTGCTTGTTCGCGCGCCCAGGTGGCAAGTGCCTCGCGCAGCCCGAATCCCTGGGCGCGCCTGATCGAGGCCAGCACGGAGCGGAAGGCGCGCATGTCGATCTGGGCGAACATCGCCTTGATCGGCAGGATGGCGCTGGCCGGCATCGATAATGTGGTGACCCCCAGTGCGGCGAGCACCAGCGCCTCGAGCGGGCGGGAGGCGGCCTCGCCACAGATCGAGATCGGGACCCGGGTGGGCTTTGCGGCAATCACCAGTTGTTCGATCATGTCGAGCACCGGTTGTGACAGGAAATCGTAGCGGTCATAGAGCGACGGCGTGCCACGGTCGGCGGCGAACAGGAATTGCACCAGGTCGTTCGAACCGAGCGAGATGAAATCCACTGTCTGCATCAGTTGGGGGAGCTGCCACATCAGCGCCGGCACCTCCAGCATGGTGCCGATATGCAACGCCTGGGGGGCGGGGCGCACCCGCTTCGCCTCGGCCAGCAGCAGCGCCTTGGCGGCGGCGAATTCGCCCACGGTGGCGACCATCGGAAACATCACGCTGAGCTCACGGCCGCCGGCGGCCAGCAGCAGGGCGCGCAACTGGCGGCGCAGCAAAGCCGGGCGGTCGAGGCCGACGCGCAGCGAGCGCCAGCCCATCGCCGGGTTCTCCTCCTCGGTGACGGTACCGGGCAGCAGCTTGTCGGCGCCGAGATCGAGGGTTCGGAACACCACCGGCTTGCCGCCGGCCTCGTCTAGGACGCGGGCGTAGATCGCGGTCTGTTCGGCCACATCGGCGACCGAACCGCGGGCCAGCATGGCGATTTCGGTGCGGAACAAGCCGATGCCGTCGGCGCCGGTGCGGGCGAGCTGGGGCAGTTCGAGGCTGAGGCCGATGTTGAGCATGAGCCGCAGGTCGATGCCGTCGGCGGTGACGGCGGGGCGGTCGCGCCAAGTCGCCAGTTCGGCGTATTTGGCGTTGCGGGCGTCGAGCGCCCGGATGTAGGCGAGGCGAACCTCGGCTTCGGGGCGCAGGATGAACTGACCTTCGTCGCCGTCGACCACGGCAACGTCGCCTTGTTCGGCGCTGTCCAGCATGCCGCGCAGGCTGCCGATGGCTGGGATGCCAAGGGCGCGGGCCAGGATCGCGGCGTGGCCGGCGGGGCTGGCTTCCTCGACCGCGACGCCGGCGATGCCGCGGGCGTGCCAGTCCAGCAGTTCGGCCGGGCCGAGGCGGCGCGCCAGCAGGATGGCACCTTCCGGCACCGGGGCGCGGGGCGGGTCGCCGAGCAGGGCGGTAAGCAGGCGGTTGGCGAGGTCTTCCATGTCGGCCAGGCGTTCGCGCAGGTAGACGTCGCTGATCCGGCGCATGCGGTCGTGCAGTTCGCCGGCGACGCGCTGCACGGCGGCCTCGGCGGTCATGCCGCCGCGGATCACCTCAGCCACGCGGCGCAGCCAGCCGGCGTCGGAGGCGACCAGGCGGTAGGCGTCGAGTACTTCGCGTGAGGCGTTGACGTCGGCGGCGCGGCCGTTGCTGGGGACATCGGCGAACAGGTCGTCGAGGCCGCGCTGCATGCGGTCCACCGCCTGGTCGAGCCTGGCCTGTTCGGCGGCGAGATCCTCGGCGATCATGCGCACGACCCGGCGGGCGGAGCGCAGCAGGACGATGTTGCCGACGGCGAGGCCGCCCATCAGCGGGGCGCCGGTGAACACCCGTGGCACGGTGGCGTCCAGGCCTTTGGGTGAGGCGTCGGTGGCGATGGTTCCGGCCAAGGTCTCGGCCAGCAGCATGGCGACGGTTTCGAGGTCATCGACCTCGGGTTCGGTGAAATTGCGCGGGGTGCGGTTCTGCACCACCAGCACACCCAGGGTGCGGCCGGAGCGGCGGACCGGCACGGCGAGCAGGGAGGCGAAGGGTTCCTCGCCGGTTTCGGGGCGGTAGGCGAAGGCCGGGTGGTTTTGCGCGTCGGGCAGGTTCATCACCGAACCGGTGGCGGCGCAGAGGCCGACGATGCCTTCGCCGACGCGCAGCCGGGTGCGGCCGATGGCGTTGCGGTTTAGCCCCTCGGTGGCGGTGAGTTCGAGGATGTCGCCGGGGCGCTGGACGTAGATCGAGCAGACCTCGCTGAGCAGTTCTGAGGCGACCAGCCGGACCATGGCCGAGAGCGGGGCGGAACCATGGGCGCGGAGATCGCGCAGCCGGGCGAGCAGTTCCCGGTGACCGGTCATCGGGCACGAGCATTGGCGCCGGTCGGGATCGACGGGCCGTTGGTTACGGTTTCGTTGGCCGGCGGGGCGGCGTTGAGGTGCATGGCCAAGGGAGGGCGGTCCCGTGCTGGGTGGGCGGACAAGTTAGCAAACACCGGGCACTGGCGCACGCCGTTCAGCCAGCGTCGCGGGCGAGGGTTTCGGCGCGGCGTTCGGTGACGCGGATCATGATGTCGTGCAGCAGGTAGGCGAGACGATCGCGGCACCAGGGCTGGCCGGACAGCGCGTCGTAGTGGTCGGGCATCGCCAGGCCGGCCGGGGCGGCCGCGGTGAAGCCGGCCTGGCGCGCGTTGGCGACGCAGCGGAACAGATGATCGGCGAAGGCGATCACGCCGACGGTGCCGAGCGATGGCGGATCGGCCAGCAGGGCGATCGCATCGAGGACGCCCGCAGTGCTGAGATAGACCGGCTCGCCGCGGTCGTCGCGAATCGGGTTGATGGCGACGAGGCTGGCCTGGGGCATGCGGGTGCCGATCGCGTCGGCCACTTCCCATTGCGCGAACACCCGTGCGTTGGTGGCTTCGTGCAGTTGCAGCGTCAGGTCGGCGAGTTGCTGGTTCACCGGGCCGGGTGAGCGATTGCCGTTGGCATGCAGGCGGTTGCCGAAGGTGAAGGCGACGATGGTGTCGATGTCGCCGGCGGCGACCGTCGGTGCGGTCCAGTCGAGGCTGCACTGCCGCATGGCGGCGGCGAGTTCGGCGGCCATCCGGGGGTCGCGGAGTTCGCCGGTGAGATGATCGGTGAGGGCCCTGGCGAGGTCGCTGGTGGGGTCCCTGATCAGTTCCTTGGGCGGTGACAAATTGCGTCTCCGGTATGGGTCGAGGTGGAGGGAATGGTTGTCAATGGCCGTGTCGGACAGTACAACCGACGACAAACGCTTTCGGCGAATGAAGCGTGGCGGGGCGAAGCGATTTCGCGGGATCCCGGACAAGATAATGTGGGAGGGACGACATGCCAAGCAATACGCGTGGCCTGCGCCGCCGGCGTGTTCTGGGTGGCGGCGCGGCGGCCGGTGGCGTGATGATGCTGCCGGGCCGCGCGCCGGCGCAGGGCGGCAAGCGACCGCTGGACGGGGTGACGCTGAACGTATCGTGCTGGAGCGCGGCGTATCCGAAATACCTGGCGGCTTACATTCCGGAGTTCGAGCAGGCGACCGGCGCGAAGGTGAACTACGAGACGCCGTCGTTTCCGATCTACAACCAGCGCATGGATCTTGAACTGTCGACCGGCAGTTCGGCGTATGACGTCGTCAATATCACGTTCATCTTCATCGGCCGTTGGATCGGGGCGGGATGGGTGACGCCGCTGGATGAGTTCATCAACGATCCGAAGCGCACGCCGGCGGACTGGGACGCGGGCGATCTTCTGGCCGGCGTGGCCAACGCGTTCAAGGACAAGGCGGGGCGGGTGTATGGCATTCCGTGGATTGCCGACGTCTATATGGCCGGTGCCTCGCGTTATGACCTGATCAAGCAGACCGGCCACGAGATGCCTGGTGATTTTACCCAGCTCGAGGCGATGCTGAAGGCGGTCAACGACAAGAACGGCATTCCGGGCTTCCTGTGCGAGAACCACTATGGCTGGACCTGGATCGCCTACCTGCAGGGGTTTGGCGGCAACGTGTTCCGTCACCCGCCCGACGACCTGATGCCTGTGCTGGACAGTGCCGAGTCGATCGAGGCGGCGGATTATTTCGGCAGGCTGTTGCGGAATTACGGTCCGGACGGGGCGTTGTCGTATGTTTATGATCAGGTGCTTGCGACGTTGAAGCAGGGGCGGGCGAACTATTCGACCAATAACGAGATGTTTCTGGTGCAGCTTGCCGGAAGGGACAGCAAGGTGGCCTCGACCTGCGCGTTCTCGACGATGCCGGGCGGGCCGGCCGGGCGGTTCCCGCAGTTGGCGACGCATGGCTGGGGGATTCCGGTGGGATCGAAGAACAAGGACGCTGCCTGGCAGTTCATCCAATGGTCGATGTCGAAGCAGATGGTGGGGCGGATGTTCAGCGAGCGTGGCTATAGTTCGGTGACGCGTCGCTCGGTGATCGACTCGCCGGCGTTCAAGCAGAAGCTGATGCTGAACGGTTATGACGTGGCGAAGATCTACCTTGACTCGATCGAGCGCGCCGGCAGCGGCTACATGGCCTATCGGACGGTCCCGGTGTATCCGCAGGTGGATCGCGAGATCGATGCGGCGATCCAGGCGATCGTTTCGCAAGAGAAGTCGGCGAAGCAGGCGATGCAGACGGCGCAGGCGAATTCGATCGAGCAGATCAAGCGCTCCGGCGTGAAGCTCTGAGCATGACCGCGGTGCGGGGCTGGGAGGCCGAGCGCCGGCGGGGTTTCATGCTGGGGCTGGTTCCGGCGCTGGTGGTGCTGGCGGCGACGACGGTGGTGCCGGCGGTGTATCTGGTGGCGACCAGCCTGACGCCGTTTACGCCGGTCAACCCCGGCAGCGGGCTGGATTTCTCCGAACCGTGGCGAAACTATGTGGCGGCGATGCAGGATGCGCGGTTTCTGCGTTCGGTTTGGATCCAGGTGCAGCTGTCGGCGGTGACGGTGATCCTGCAACTGGCGATCGGCCTTGGGCTGGCGCTGCTGCTGGACATTCCGTCGCGGCTGCTGGAGGCGGTGAGGACGGCGTTCCTGCTGCCGATGGTGCTGCCTCCGATCGTGGTGGCGATCATCTGGAAGATCATCTACGCACCCGACATCAGTCCGATGCATCGGATGTTGCGGCTGGTGGGACTGCCGGTGCGATCGCTGGTTGCCAACGCACACACCGCGCTGTGGGCGGTGGCGGCGGCGGATACCTGGGAGTGGTTTCCGTTCACCATGCTGATGATGCTGGCGGCGTTGCAGATGGTTCCGAAGGAGCCGATCGAGGCGGCGCAGATCGACGGTGCCAACCGGGTTCAACTGTTCTGGTTCGTGCGGCTTCCTTATATCGAGCAGGCGCTGCTGGTCACCGCGCTGTTTCGGCTGATCGACAGCATCAAGGCGTTTCCGCTGATCTACATCCTGACCGATGGCGGGCCGGGCCGGGCCACCGAGGTGACGAACTATTACGACTTCGTGCAGACCTTCAACTTCTCCTACTGGGGCTATGGCAGCGCGGTTGCCACGTTGATGGTGGCGGGCGTTTTCGTATTGAGCTGGATCGTCGGGCGGTTCGCGGGCGATGACGGCATCGACCGCTGAGGTGGGGCGTTCGGGCGCGAGCCGCCTGGCAGTGCGCCGGGCGCGGCGGCGGCATCGCGGTTGGATGGTGCATGCGGCGGCGCTGCTGCTGCTGCTGATTGTGCTCTTTCCGGTGCTGTGGATGCTGCAGATGTCGTTCCGGTCGAGCGATGACGTGTTGTCGCCGGCGCTGCTGTTCACACCGACGCTGGAGAATTACCGAGGGCTGTGGACCGGGAACTTTCCAGGGTCGTTCGGCAACAGCCTGGCGGCGAGCAGCGCGGCGACGGTGTTGTCGCTGCTGCTTGGGGTGCCGGCGGCGTATTCGCTGTCGCGCTGGCGGCTGCGCGCCAGGCGGCGGATCGCGCTGTGGATCCTGGTGACCCGGATGGCGCCGCCGATCGCGTTCACGATCCCATTCTTCCTGGCGTTTCGCTACCTGCATCTGTTCGATACCGTGGCCGGGCTGGTGATCATCTACCTGACGTTCAGCCTGGCGCTGGTGATCTGGACGATGCGCGGCTTCTTCGACGGCGTGCCGCGTTCGCTGGAGGAGGCGGCGTGGATCGACGGGGCCGGGGTCTGGCAGGCTTTCCTGCGGATCACGCTACCGCTGTCGGCGCCTGGGCTGTCGACGACGGCGATCCTGTGTTTCATTTTGTCATGGAACGATTTCTTCTATGCGCTGATCCTGACCCGCACCCGGGCGATGACGGCGCCGGTGGCGATCGTTAACTTCATGCAGTACGAGGGCTGGGAGTGGGGCAAGATTGCCGCCGCCGGGACGCTGGTGATGCTGCCGGTGGTGGCGTTCACCGTCGTGGTGCGCGGGTACCTGGTTAAGGGTCTGATGGCGGGCGGCATCAAGGAGTAGGCTCGCTGCCGCCCGGCGCGATCATGCGATCGTTCGGTCGGATGATTGACGCGCGCTTTGGGCGTTCCGCCCGGCGCGATCATGCGATCGTTTGGTCGGATGATTCACGCGCCTTGGGCGTTCCGCCCGGCGCGATCATGCTCCGATCATCGTCGCCACCAGCCGCGTTTTGGCTCTGGCGGGGGTTCGCCGCCGGCGCCGATCAGGATCGGCCTGACCAGCGGTTCGGCAGGGGGCGGTTCGGCGGGGGGCGGTTCGGCGATGATGTTGGCGGCGTTACCGTTGGCTGGCGCGGCGCGCGGTGGCACCTTGTCGGGTGCCGGTTCGGTCGGCGGCAGTGGCGGTTCGGCGGCCGGTTCGGGGGCGCCTGCGTTCATGATCTCGGCCGCGGTCGGTTGCGCCGCGCGCGGATCGGATGCGGCGGGATGGGGGATGGCGGGATCGGGCGACGCGGCGCCGATGGTTGCCGGATCGATGTCGGAGGCTGCCGGATCCGGCGCAGTGATGTTGACGATTTCGGCGGCCGAGGCGGCGCGCTGCGGCGGCTGGGCTTCGGCCGCGCGTTCGGCCTGATCCATCACGTCGAAAATGTCGAACGCGCGTCCGCCGAACGGATCGGCCGGGGTGGGGCCGGCGTAGACCGGGGTGAGGTCGGGTTGATCCGCGCCCGGCACGGCCATCGGCGGCAGCTCGGGTTCGTTGTCGCGCCGCCGGCGGCGTCCGCCGCGCCGGCCGCGGCGACGATTGCGCGGATCGTCGTCGAGCCCGTTTGCGGCCCCGGCGGATGTCTCTGCAGGTTCGGCTGGTGCGTCGCCAGCGGGTTCGCCGGGATCATGCGATTCGGCGGGGCCACCCGATAGAGCCAATTCCGCGGCGGCGGACTCCGCCTCGGCCGGGTCGCCGGCGGTGTTGTCCTCGAGGTCGCTGCCCGCTGGCTGCTGGTCGTCGCGGCGGCCGCCACGGCGGCGGCGGCGGCGGCGTTTGCGGCGGCGGTCGGCGTCGTCGCCGGTGCCGCCATCCTCGGCGCGCTGTTCGGCGCTGTCGTCCTCGGCCTCGTCGTCATCGTCCTCGGCGCCTACGGCCTCCGCCTCGTCCTCGTCGTCCTCGGCGACGGCGGGGGGCGGCATCGGGCGTTCCGCGCTTACCGCGGCGGCTACCTCGTCGGGGGAGCGGGTGCGCAGTTTCTCGATGCGGAACTGCGGCGCGATCTGGGCGTCGTCGGCGGCGACGATGACGCGCATTGCGTAGCGCAGTTCGATTTCCTGCAGCCGCTCGCGCTTGTGGTTCAACAGATAGAGCGCGACCGGGGTAGAGACGTGGACGACGATCTCGGCGGAGCGGCGCTTGCTGCCCTCGTCCTCGATACCGCGCAGCACGTGGATGGCGGCGTTTTCGGTGCTGCGGACGTGGCCGGTGCCGCCGCAATGCGGGCACAGGATGAAGCTGGTTTCGGCGAGCGAGGGGCGCAGCCGCTGGCGGCTCATTTCCAGCAGGCCGAAATGGCTGATATGGCCGACCTGGATGCGGGCGCGGTCGTTCTTCAGCGCCTCCTTGATGCGGCGTTCGACCATCGCGTTGTGTCGTTTCGATTCCATGTCGATGAAATCGATCACGATCAATCCGGCGAGGTCGCGCAGGCGCAACTGGCGGGCCACTTCGTCGGCGGCCTCGAGGTTGGTGCGCAGCGCGGTTTCCTCGACATTGCGCTCGCGCGTGGACCGTCCGGAGTTGACGTCGATGGCGACCAGCGCCTCGGCCTGGTTGATCACCAGATAGCCGCCGGAGCGAAGCTGCACGGTGGGCATCAGCATGCCGTCGAGCTGCGCCTCGACCTGGTTGCGGGCGAACAGCGGCTGGCCGCCGTCACGCCACAGTTGCACCTTCTTGGCGTGGGTCGGCATCAGCATGCGCATGAAATCGTGCGCGGCGTGCCAGCCGTCCTCGCCGTCGACCAGGATTTCGTCGATGTCGCGCGAGTAGACGTCGCGGATGGCGCGCTTGATCAGGCTGGCCTCTTCATAGATCAGCGCTGGGGCGACCGACTTCATGGTGTGGTCGCGGATGTCGTCCCACAGCCGCAGCAGGTATTCGCAGTCGCGCTTGATCTCGGGTTTCGGGCGGTTGGCGCCGGCGGTGCGCACGATCATGCCCATGCCGCGGGGGATATCGAGTTCGGCCATCACCTCCTTCAGCCGGCGGCGGTCGGTGGCGGAGGTGATCTTGCGAGAGATGCCGCCGCCGCGCGGGGAGTTGGGCATCAGCACGCCGAAGCGGCCGGCCAGCGAGAGGTAGGTGGTCAGCGCGGCGCCCTTGGTGCCGCGTTCCTCCTTGACCACCTGGATCAGCAGGATCTGGCGGCGGCGGATCACTTCCTGAATCTTGTAGTTGCGCATGAAGCGCGGCGGCATGCGACGTTCGCGCTGGTCGTCTCCGGATTCGTGGTCGGCGCCGCCGACGGTTTCGGGCGGCGGCAGCGCCTCGATCGGGTCGCCGTTGGCATCGTCGTGATAGTGGTCTTCGGTGTCCGGATCGTCCTCGATAATCCGTTCGGCGGCGATCCGTTCGGGGACGGCCGCGGGTGGCGGCGTAGTTGGTTCGGCGAGCAGCGGCGGGACGGACGGTGTGGCCCAGGCCTCGGTGGCCGGCGCACGCGGGGAGGGTGGGGCGAACTCGGAGAGCGGGTCGGCGGCGATCAGCGGCGGGGTTGCCGCGAACGCCCAGGGTTCGGCGGCCGACGCTTCGGTTGCCTGTGCCGCCCCGACGTGGTCCGCCCACGACTGGTCCGCCCACGACTGGTCCTCTGGCGACTGGTCCTCTGGCGACTGGTCCTCTGGCGATTGGTCCTCTGGCGCGGGCGGGGCTTCGGACTGGGTTGCGCCGGGCGCGTCGACCGCGTGGGTCAGCGTCAGTTCGAGGTCGTCTTCCTCTTCCTCGCGGCGGGCCTCCTCGGCCTGCATTTCGATCAGACGTTGGCGGTCGGCGACGGGGATCTGGTAGTAGTCGGGGTGGATCTCGCTGAATGCCAGGAAGCCGTGGCGGTTGCCGCCATACTCGACGAACGCCGCCTGAAGGCTTGGTTCGACGCGGACGACCTTGGCTAGGTAGATGTTGCCCTTGAGTTGGCGCTTGGTCGATGTCTCGACATCGAAATCTTCAAGTCGGGTGCCGTCCAGCACCACGACGCGGGTCTCTTCCGCGTGCGAGGCGTCGATCAACATGCGTTTCGTCATTTAGTCGTGAACTCCGGTACGCCGCCGTGACGCTGAAGCCGGCCCTTGGATGGGTTGCGGTCAGCGAACGGCTGGCAAGGATTGCGGGAAGGGGCCCGCCCGAAGTTTCAGGACAGCGATGGTAATCGGAACACGCGGCGCAATGACCCCCGAAAGATCTGGCGAAAGATCTGGCCCGGGGGGGGCTGAAAGCGCTGCCCGGGTCACCCGGAAAGCCGGGTGGCGGTAAAAATCCGGGCAGGCGTGGCGCGACGTGCTTCATCAGTCCCTGGCGTTCGGATGGCGCGTTCCATGGAAACGCTGCCCCGTGTGAAAGTCTGGCGCTGGAGCTGCCTGCATGGCGGATCGGGCCGCGGCGGACAGGACCCCGGCGCGCCACGAAATCCAAGATGGCGGGCGCGACGCGGACGGCGACGTGGCCGCGGCGGAGCGGATCCTTCCCCACACCTGCCGGGCTGGCTCCGACCAGACCGTGCAAGGGACCACGCGCCGCCGGAAAAAAGCCAGGGAACCACGATTACGGGCGGTCCCCGGTCATCGCCGGAGCGGTATGACCATGAAGCAAACCGACCCGCGCCGCAAGCACATCGTTCAGCGGCGCCATTAAGCGATCGCAATCAACATTTAAGCTGCGGCTCTGCATCCGATATGTTAAGAGCGAACATGGTTTTCACGGAACCGTTCGCACGTCGGTTGCTGCTGCGCCGTTTCGCGGCGGGCGGGTCGGTGTTCGGCACGTTCCTGCTGCCCGCGGCGTTGCATCGGGCGATGGCGGGCCCGGCTCTGGCGTCACGGCGGGAAAAGCGGCCGCACGAGGCGGCTCGGCCGCCGCCGCTGATCATGCTCGATCCCGGGCACGGCGGGCGCGATCCCGGCGCGATCGGGCTATCGGGGACGTATGAGAAGCATATTTCGCTGGCCACCGCGCTGGAGCTGAAGCGGCAGTTGGAGGTGGGCCGGCGCTATCGGGTTGCGCTGACTCGCGCCGAGGATGTTTTCATTCCGCTGGACGATCGGGTGGAACGGGCGCAGCAGCGCGGCGCGGCGCTGTTCGTTTCGATGCATGCGGACGCGCTGGTGGATCACGCGGTGCGCGGGGCGTCGGTCTATACCCTGGCGCAGACCGCGTCTGACGTGCAGACTGCCGCGCTGGCGCGCAAGGAGAACAGTGCCGACCGCTTCATCGGGCGAAGCTGGCAGGGCACCTCGCCCGAGGTGGCGCAAATCCTGGCCAGCCTGGTGCGGCGGGAGACCCGGGCCGGATCGGCGCGGATCGCTCACAGCCTGGTCGACTGCCTGGACCAGGACCTGCCGATGCTGGAGAATCCGGATCGTCATGCCGGGTTCGTGGTGCTGAAGGCGGCCGACATTCCGAGTGTGCTCGTGGAGATGGGTTTCATGTCCAACCCGCGCGACGAGGCGGCGTTGCGCCGGGTTGATCACCGCCGGCTGGTGGCCGCGGCGATGCACCGAGCGATCGAGGCGTATTTTGCCGGGGTTGGCCATGTGGCGGAAGGATCCGGTCGCGGGCTTGGGTAGGATCCAGACGTTCGAGGCGCGCGATGCGTCGGTTTCGTGCGAGGCGGCAAGAGGCTACCAAAATGTGTGATCCGGTGGCTGGCGATTCGCCGCAAAAGCGTTCATATCGCGACCATGACAGGACCCCTGAGAGCCGGCGAGAAGCTGGCGCCGTCCGGCCGCGTTAAATCCGAGCGGGTAAATTCCGAGACGGGCGGTCCGCACGGCGGCGGGCCGGGAAAACCGTCGAAACGGCGCGCGGGGGTATTGGTGCGAGCGGCGCGCGGCATCGTCGGCGCGGTGCTGGGCGTGGTGTTGCTGGTCGGTGTGCTGGGTTCGGCCGGCGCCTACATAGCCTACAAGCATTTTAGTGCCGATCTGCCGGATGTGGACGGGTTGCGCAACTACCGGCCGCCGGTGATGAGCCGGATCTATGCGGGGGATTCGCGGCTGCTGGCGGAGCTGGCGTCGGAACGCCGGATCTTCGTGCCGGTGGCGGCGATGCCGGCCATCGTCAAGCAGGCGTTCATTTCTGCGGAGGATCGGAATTTCTACACTCATGGCGGGATCGACCCGATGGCGATCCTGCGCGCGGCGATGTTCGACCTGGCACATGCCGGGCAGGGGCGTCGGCCGCTGGGTGCGTCGACGATCACTCAGCAGGTTGCCAAGAATATGCTGCTGGACGGCCAGATGACGCTGTCGCGCAAGATCAAGGAGGCGATCCTGGCGATCCGGATCGAGCAGACCTTGAGCAAGGACCGCATCCTGGAGCTGTACTTGAACGAGATCTATCTTGGGCAGGGTGCGTATGGGGTGGCGGCGGCGGCGCAGACCTATTTCAACAAGCCGCTGGACAAGCTGACCCTGGCGGAGGCGGCGTTCCTGGCGGCGCTGCCGAAGGCGCCGAACAACCTCAATCCGTTCAAGTATCCTGAGGCGGCGAGGATTCGTCGCGACTACGTGCTGGACAGACTGGCCGAGGACCACGTGATCACTCCGGTGCAGCAGGCCGAGGCCAAGGCGGCGCCGCTGGTGCCGTCGGAGTTTCGGCGGCCGCCGCCGATCCCGGGCGCTGATTGGTTCACCGAGGACGTGCGGCGTCAGTTGGTGGCTCGGTTTGGCCAGGACGACACCACGCAGGGTGGGCTGATGGTGCGCACCAGCCTGGACCCTGCGCTGCAGGTCGCGGCCGAACGGTCGTTGCGGGACGGGCTGATGAACTATGATCATCAGCTTGGCGGCTGGCGCGGGGCGGTGGCGCACCTGGATCTGCCGGCGGTCGGATTCGAGACGCAATGGCCGGCGGCGCTGAACCAGCAGCCGCGTCCGCCCGGCATGCTGGCGGCGTGGAAACTGGCGGTCGTCGCGGCGGTGTCGGAAAGCACCGCGAAGGTGGAGTGGCTGAACCATCTGGGCGCGCGGCGGGCGGCGATGCTTGCGCTGCCGGATGTGGCCTGGGCGCGGGTGGTGCGGGACGGCAAGCCGGGTCCGGCGCCGCGGCGGATGGCCGATGTCGTGCGGGTGGGCGACGTGGTGATGATCAAGCCTCCGGCGGTGCAGGCTGAGCCGCAATCGGGTCCGGTGGTGCGGGTGCGAGGGCGGGTGCCGGCGGCGCCGATGCCGGCGGCGGCCAATCGGGCGACGTTGTGCCAGGTGCCTCTGGTGCAGGGTGCGATGGTGTCGCTGGATCCGCAGAGCGGGCGGGTGCTGGCGATGGTGGGGGGCTGGAGCTACGAACAGAGCCAGTTCAACCGCGCCACGCAGGCCTATCGTCAGCCTGGATCGAGCTTCAAGCCGATCGTCTATCTGACCGCGCTGGAGAAGGGCGTGTCGCCGAGCCAGCGGTTTCTGGATGCGCCGATCGTGGTGGACACACCGGATGGTCGCTGGCGGCCGGGCAACTACGAAGGCACGTTCGGCGGCCCGACCTCGCTGCGGGTGGCGCTGGAGCAATCGTTGAACCTGGTGACGCTGCGGGTGGCCCAGCAGGTCGGCATGAAGGCGATCGCCGACAATGCGATCGCCTTCCATGAGGTGGATTCGATGCCACTGGTGCTGCCGGCGGCGCTGGGCGCGGTGGAGACCACGGTGCTGCGCGAGGCCGGTGCCTATGCGTCGCTGGCGATGGGTGGGCGCGAGGTCATTCCCAGTCTGATCGACAGCGTGCAGGACGAGGATGGGCACGTGGTGATGCGCGCGCCCGGGTTGGACTGCGGCGGCTGCTCGGATCCATCGAAGCCGCCCGACGTGGTGGATACCAGGGCGCAGATCGCCGACCCCGACAGCGTGTTCCAGTTGGTGACGATGATGCAGGGGGTGGTGCAGCGCGGCACTGGCAAGCCGGCCGGAAAGGGGTTGAACCGGCCGATCGCCGGCAAGACCGGCACGACACAGGATTTCGCCGATGCCTGGTTCGCAGGATTCACTCCGGACCTGGTCACCGTGGTCTGGGTCGGCTTCGATACGCCGGCCAGTCTGGGCGACGGCGAGACCGGCGGCGCGGTGGCGGCGCCGATCTGGAACAGCTACATGACAACCGCGTTGGCGGGCCATCCGGTGCTGTCGTTCCCGATGCCACCGGGGGTTACGATGGCGCCCTGGGACAGCGGCCGGGGCGGGACGGTTATCGACGCATTCAAGGCGGATCAGGTTCCGGGCGCCTCGGCGCCGTTAGGCATGGGACTGGCCAGCGCGCCGACCTCGGATGCGGCGCAGCAGCCTTCGGGACTGCACGGCGGGGTTGATAGCGGGCTGGGCGGGCTGTATTGACGCAGCCCGTCCAACTTGAGCATCCGCTTAGCCATGTCCGCTGAATCCGACGCCCTGAACGAGCAGATCAAGCAGTCGATCGCGCTGCTGAGGAGGCATCTTTGACTGGGATGTCGCCGAGGCCCGCCTGGCTGAACTGAACAACCGCGCCGAGGACCCGGGCTTGTGGAACGACGCCGCGTCGGCGCAGCAGCTAATGCGGGAGCGCAACCAGATCGCGTCGTCCATGGATGCGGTGCGGGCGCTGGAAAGCGAGGTCGCCGACGCCGGGGAACTGATCGGGCTGGCCGAGGCCGACGGCGACGCGGCGATGGTGGCCGAGGCGATGACATCGTTGCGGGCCGCCGCCGAGGAGGCCAAGCGACGGGAGACCCTGAGCCTGCTTTCGGGCGAGGCGGACGGCAACGACTGCTACATCGAGCTGAACGCCGGCGCCGGCGGTACCGAGGCGCAGGACTGGGCCGAGATGTTGATGCGGATGTATATGCGCTGGGCCGAACAGCATGCCTACAAGGTGCAGTTGATGGAGGCCAGCGAGGGCGAGCAGGCCGGCATCAAGTCGGCGACGCTGCAGATCACCGGGGCCAACGCCTATGGCTGGCTGAAGACCGAGGGGGGCGTGCACCGGCTGGTGCGGATCAGCCCGTTCGACGCCAATGCGAGGCGGCAGACCAGTTTCGCCTCGGTCTGGGTGTATCCCGTGGTGGATGATTCGATCGAGATCGAGATCAACGAGGCGGACCTGAAGGTGGATACCTATCGCGCCTCGGGGGCCGGCGGACAGCATGTGAACAAGACCGAGAGCGCGATCCGCATCACCCATGTGCCGAGCGGGATCATTGTGGCGTGTCAGACCGATCGGAGCCAGCACCGCAACCGGGCGACGGCGATGGCGATGCTGAAGGCGCGGCTGTACGAGGCTGAGTTGCAGCGGCGCGAGGCGGTGACCGCGGCGCAGGAGAACGCCAAGACCGATATCGGGTGGGGGCACCAGATCCGCAATTACGTGCTGGCGCCGTATCAGTTGGTCAAGGACCTGCGGACCGGGTTGGAGAAGGGCAATCCGGACGCGGTGCTGGACGGGGACCTGGACGAGTTCATGGCGGCGGCGCTGGCGGCGCGGTCGGGGGCGACGCGGTCGGAGGCGAGTGCGCAGGCGCGGTAGGTCGATCCACCGGTCATTGATTGCCCTGGTTGGGCTGCGTCGCTCCCTGCGTCTGTAATGAGACTGGAATGAGAGCTGCCACCATCTGAGCAACTGCTGAGGTCTTCAGCGGACATCACGGCTGTGGATACATGGTCTGATCCAATGATCGAAGTTCTTGAGCGGTGGTCTGGCTGGATACTCGAAAGTAACGAGATCACGGCAGTTGTTCTTCCGGTATTTGCCACAATCGTCCTGAAACAGGGGGGAGGTGCCTAGGCCAGAAATCGTCCGCGCCCGCGCGGTCAAACGCACGTGGTGCAACCCGTTCTCGTACGCGGTGAAGCCTGGGATGTGAATGCGTTCACTCGAATTTATCAACTAAGGATAAATTTGGGCAGGCCCAACATTGCGATAGCTTACCGGCTTGATCGGACTTTGAGAGTCAGCGATCCAGTTGATTGCGGCACCATGTGGGTTCGCCCAGGCTACCGGATTTCCGTTGACGGAAAGCAGAAAGCGCCCGGGTAGACCTCCGTGGCCTGCCTTTTGCGCAATGGACGGGAAGACGCTCGGGGACTCGTTCGCGATCCAAAAGTCACACAGCGACGTGACCGAGGCGGCAAAGTCGTCGCGGTCGGTTTGCTCAGGCACGCAGGCAAGTACAGCGGTGTGGAACACTACAAGCGTCATGCCCCGTGGCGCCTCGGCGGCGAGGCTCGTAAGATCCTTCCGCAAATCCCCACGCACTATCCTTGGCCGGGCAGCCCGGGCCACGCGTATCGCGGCCTGGAGACTTGCCAGCCGTTGCTCCTGCTCAGGCCACACCAATGTTTCGAGCCAGGCCGTCTGCTCGGCATCGGTGACATCCAACGGGTTGAGGTCCAGCCCTGCCCGCCAAGCCACCCACGGTAGCGTCTCCGGTACTGGTGTCGCATCGTCCACCTGACACGAGAAGACGGGAATTTCCGCCGTCCGATTTGCCGGACCCAGTGCTTGGCCGCCATAGTCGTAAGCATAGTGGTCCGGCAATAGGCATAGGCCGGCCGAGGCGCCCACTTCGATCAGGGCCAGAGGTTGGGGAAGTTGTGCAAGAATCGGCAGAAGCGTCGCGCAGCGTGCGGGTTCGTTAGTCTGCGTCGAATGATCAAGTATGATGGCTTGAACCGACTCCCATTGTGCCCCGATAGCGTTGCGGAAGCTGCTCCAGCCTGCGGACACCCCAGCGATATGGCGGACCGCAACAAGCAGCAGGTTGGGTTGCCGCTTTGCAGGAGGCAGGGTAGCGAGGAGCGCGAGCACCTCCGGGTCGGCAGCCACCGCGCGAGCCAGCGTCTCATACAAAGGCGAGTGACCTCGGGCTTCCTCGTCGGCGAAGCGGCGGTACGAGGCTGCGATTCGGTCGTTCTCTGATTGTGTCACGCTATAATCTCACGCCGGCGCAAAGTGTTGGTCAACGGCTGCCGTGCTTTGACGTCCGCTGCGGTTGGCTTCGCGGGACACTAGACCTGAGGGCCCATGGCAGGGCAGAGTTCCCAGGCTCGAACTGAACGTCCAAACCGGCGGCAGGGTCGGCGGAACGAGGTGCGCGAAGATGCACCCAAGGGAGAACGTTATGGCTTCGACTTTGACATCGACTCCGGCGGCTGAGATCACCGCGCGGCTGGACCGATTGCCGATGACCCGGCACATGTGGATGCTGGTGCTGCTGATCTCGCTGGGCGGCTGGTTCGACACCTATGCGATCTTCCTGACCGGGTCGATCGCTCCGGGCATGTTCGCCGATAAGATCTTTACCCCGACGACGGTTTCGCTATTTGGGTTCACCGGGTTGGCGTCGTTCATCGCCGCGCTGTTCGCCGGACTGTTCATCGGCACGATGTTCTTCACCCAGGCGGCGGATCGGTTCGGCCGGCGCACCGTGTTCACCTATTCGCTGGTCTGGTACTGCATTGCCACCCTGGTGATGGCGTTTCAGTACACCGCGAACGGGGTGAACCTGTGGCGCTTCATTGCCGGGGTGGGCATCGGCGTGGAGCTTGTCACGGTCGATACGTTCATCTCGGAGCTGGTGCCGAAGCGGGCGCGGGGCAAGGTGTTTGCGATCCAGCAATCGATCGGCTTCATTCCGGTCCCGGTGGTGGCGTTGCTGGCCTGGTTGCTCAATCCAACCATGCTGTTTGGATTGTCGGGTTGGCGTTGGGTTGTGATCATCGGGTCGGTCGGCGCGATCATCGTCTGGTTCGTGCGCTTGCGGATGCCGGAATCGCCGCGCTGGCTGGCTCAGCAGGGGCGGGTGGATGAAGCCGACCGGGTGATGCGTGCGATCGAGGCGAAAGTGACGGCCGAGGCTGGCGGCACTCTGCCGGCGCCGGAGCCGCCGGTGGTGGAGGACCCGCGCAAGGGCAAGCTGTCGGAGATCTTCAACCCGACCTATCGCAGCCGGACGATCATGTTGTCGGTGGCCAATTTCTTTCAGACGATCGGCTTCTACGGCTTCGCCAACTGGGTGCCGACGTTGCTCATCGCCAACGGGGTCCATGTGTCGCAGACGTTGGAATACTCCTTCATCATCGCCTTCGCCTATCCGCTGTTTCCGCTGTTCAGCAGCATGTTTGCGGATCGCATTGAGCGCAAATGGCAGGTGTGCCTGTCCTGCATCGGGATCGCGGTGTTCGGCGTGGCGTTCGCGTTCCAGACCAGCGCGGTTCCGTTGATCATCATCGGCACGGTGCAGACGATGATGAACGCCTGGCTGTCGTTCTCGGCGCATAATTACCAGGCGGAGCTGTTTCCGACCCGGATTCGAGCCACCGCGGTGGGGTTCGTCTATTCCTGGAGTCGGTTCAGCACGATCTTCACCGGCTTCATCATTGCCGCGACTTTGCAACGGTTCGGCGTGCCTGGGGTGTTTCTGTTCATTGCCGGGGCGATGGCGGTCGTGGTGCTCTCGGTGGCGCTGTTTGGCCCGCGCACCAACCGGCTTTCGCTGGAGGAGATTGCTCGGCCGGTGGGCCAGGAATCATAGGTTGGAGAGGGTCGGCCGGTTCGCCGCGGTATCGCAGCCGGTGCATTGGTCAGCGAACGAGCGCGGGTTCGGCCGATGGACGAGGTCGGTGGAGCGCGATCCGTCCAGCACCTGGACGGTCATGGCGGCGAACACCGCGGCGACGAACATGCTTCCGGCGGCGATCGCGGCCCGTTCGGTCCAGGCGCGGAAGGCTGAAGATCGGTAGGCCAGTGCTAGTTGCCAAATGCCATAGCCAGCGAAAAACGCGCTCAGGATTCCGAGCACGACGGAGCCGATTTGATGGGGCATAGTGATATTACGTGGGGCGGGCGATGTCTGGATCACCCGGAACGGATCACGAAACGACGCCGCGGGTGCGGGGCTATGGCGCCGGTGCGGCTAGCGCGGGCCGTCTAGCCGGGGTTCGGAGCGCTGCGGGCGGATGATCTGGGGTTCGCGCCGGGGCGGGCGCATGTTCGGCGGGGGCGGCGGTCGTTCCTGCGGGTCGTCGTCATAGGAATGCGGGGTTGGGCGAAGATCCGGGGTCGGGCGAAGATCCTGAGTCTGGCGAAGATCGGGGGTTTGGCGCAGATCGGGGGTTTGGCGCAGATCGGGGGTTTGGCGAAGATCGGGGGTTTGGCGAAGATCGGGGTTCGATCGGAAGTCCGGGTTCGGTCGAAAGTCCGGGTTCGGGCGAAGGTCCGGGGTGGGGCGAAAGTCCTGGGCGGGAAAAAGATCCTGAGTCGCGGGCGGGATCGGCGGGCGGTCGGGGACCGGGGGGTCTCGCCGGCGCGGCTTATGATCATCGTATAGGTCGCGGACCGCGGGCGGGATCGGCGGGCGGTCACCGGCCGGGTTGTCGCGCCGCGGCGGCTGCGCGAGCGGGGCGTAGACATCCTCAAAATCCACCGCTTGCGGGCCGATCGGCAGTCGCAGCGCGACATGGCGGATTTCCTGCTGGATTTCGTCCAGCCGCGCCTCGATGACCTC
The DNA here is from genome assembly GCF_965277165.1 of Rhodopila sp. Classification (GTDB taxonomy): domain Bacteria; phylum Pseudomonadota; class Alphaproteobacteria; order Acetobacterales; family Acetobacteraceae; genus Rhodopila. The sequence continues at coordinate 2,887,000 of NZ_CBDICE010000006.1, read as the reverse complement.
CAGGCGGGTTTTGACGCCGAGCACGCTGAACGGCATGAACAGGAATGCGAGCGCATAGAGCAGCGCGGGCACCAGGAGCACGAGCGGCACCCACCAGGGCACCCAGTCGGGCAGCGCAAACGGCATGTTCATGCCCGAATCGTAGCATGGAAGGTTCCCGGCATGGGTGGATTTCTTGGCCCCTGCGTGCGAGTTTCGCCCGATGTTGCTGCTGATCCCCGGTCCGGTGACCACCCGTATCGAAGTCCGCCAGGCGCTGACGCGCGACATCGCGCCGTGGGACAACGCGTTTCGCGATTTCCTCGCGCGCCTGCGGGGCCGCATCCTGCGGCTTGCCGGGGGCGTCGAGGGCCAGCACGCGGTGCTGCCGCTGCAGGGCTGCGGGCACTTCATCACCGAAGCGGCGCTGCGCAGTTTCCTGCCGCCGGGCGGGCGCATCCTGGTGCCGGCGAGCGGGGCCTATGCTGATCGGATGATCCGGCTGGCGCGTGAGGCCGGGCGGGTCGCGGTGACGCTGCCGGTCGGGTTCGGGGAGCCGACCGATCCGGCCGCGGTTGCCGCCGCGCTGCGGGCGGACCCGACGCTGAGCCATGTCGGCATGGTCTATTCCGAGACCGGCAGCGGGGTGATTCACGACGTTCGGGCGGTCGGTGCCGTGGTGCGCGATGCCGGCAGGCGGATGATCATCGATGCGGTCTCGGCGTTCGGCGCGCTGCCGCTGGAAATCTCGGCCCAGCCGGAGGTCGATGCCCTGGTATTCACCACCAACAAATGCCTGGAGGCGCTGCCGGGCGTGGCGTTCGCGGTGGCGCGGATCGGCCGGTTGGTTGCCTGCGCAGGGGGTGCCGGCAGTTGGTCTTTCGATCTAGCGAGCATTTACGAGCATGCGGTGCGCAGCGGCTGGGGCAGCTTCCGGTTCACCCCGCCGGCGCAGATCCTGGCCGCGCTAGACGTGGCGCTGGACTACCTCGATGCCGAGGGTCAGGCGGGTCGGCTGGCGCGTTATACCGCCAATATGCGGACGCTGTACGACGGGGTGCGCGATCTTGGCCTGACGCCCTGGCTGCCGGCCTCGCGGCAGGGACCGGTGATCGTCAACGTGCATGCTCCGGCGGATCCGGCATGGGACCTGCAGGCCTTTGTCGACGCGTTGAAATCCAAGGGGATTCTGATAAGCAATTTCCATAACACGCCGTCTCCCACATTTCGCGTCGGCTGCATTGGGGCGATCACACCGGCCGACATGGCGGGCGCGGTCCGAGCGATGGATCAGGCATTGCGGGAAATCGGCATAACCCACCGGGAGGCTGCCGTTCCATGAACACCGACCTTGAGATCGCCCGCGCCGCCCAGCTTCGTCCGATCCAGCAGATCGCCGACCGGCTCGGCATTCCCGAGCGGGCGGTGGAGGCTTATGGCCGGCACAAGGCGAAGATCGGTCTGGGCTTCATTCGGGGCCTGGAATCACGCGCTGATGGTGCTCTGGTGCTGGTCACCGGGATCAGCCCGACGCCGGCGGGCGAAGGCAAGACCACCACGACGGTGGGCCTGGGCGACGCGCTGAACCGGATCGGCAAGCGGGCGGCGATCTGCCTGCGCGAGCCCAGCCTGGGTCCCAGCTTCGGCCTGAAGGGCGGCGCGGCGGGAGGCGGCCAGGCCCAGGTGGTGCCGATGGAGCAGATCAACCTGCACTTCACCGGCGATTTCCACGCCATCACGTCGGCCAACAATTTGCTGGCGGCGATGATCGACAATTCGATCTACTGGGGCAATCCGCTGGGGATCGATGCGCGCCGGATCAGTTGGCGGCGTTGCGTGGATATGAACGATCGGGCGCTGCGCAGCATCACCGGCAGCCTGGGCGGGGTGGCGAACGGGTTCCCACGGGAGGATGGGTTCGACATCAGCGTCGCCTCGGAGGTGATGGCGGTGTTCTGCCTGGCCAGGGACCTGGCTGACCTGCAAGTTCGGCTGGGCCGGATGATCGTGGCGCAGACGCGCGACGGCAAGAACGTGACCGCCGCCGACCTGAAGGCGGATGGCGCGATGTCGGTGCTGCTGAAGGACGCGGTGGCGCCTAATCTGGTGCAGACGCTGGAGGGGTCGCCGGCGCTGGTGCATGGCGGTCCGTTTGCCAACATCGCGCATGGCTGCAACTCGGTGATGGCGACGCGGTTGGGGCTGAAGCTGGCCGATGTGGTGGTGACGGAGGCGGGTTTCGGGGCCGATCTGGGCGGCGAGAAGTTCCTCGATATCAAGTGCCGTTCGGCTGGGTTGAAACCGTCCTGCGCGGTGGTGGTGGCGACGGTGCGGGCGCTGAAGATGCACGGCGGGGTTGCCCGCAACGCGTTGGGGCCGGAGGATGTCGAGGCGGTGCGGCGTGGCACCGCGAACCTGCGGCGGCACGTCGAGAACCTGCGCAAGTTCGGCCTGCCGGTGGTGGTGGCGGTCAATCACTTCACGTCCGATACCGAGGCCGAGTTCGCCGCGATCAAGGATGCCATGGCGGCGGTCGGCACCGAGGCGATTTCGTGCACGCATTGGGCGGACGGTGGGGCCGGCGCGGAGGCGCTGGCCAAGGTGGTGGTTGGCCAGATCGAGGCAGGCAAGGCGGCCTACCAGCCGCTGTATCCGCTGGAGCTGAAGCTGGCTGAAAAGATCCGCAGAATTGCCGAGGAGATTTACCGGGCGGGGGAGATCTCGGTGCCGGACGCGGTGGCGAGGAAGCTGAAATCGTTCGAGGATGCCGGGTTCGGGGATGTTCCGGTGTGCATTGCCAAGACGCAGTATAGTTTCTCGGCCGATGCGACGGTGATGGGCGCGCCGACCGGTCATGTGCTGCCGGTGCGCGAGGTCCGGTTGTCGGCGGGGGCGGGGTTCGTGGTGGCGATCTGCGGCGATGTCATGACGATGCCGGGACTGCCGCGGGTGCCGTCGGCGGAATCGATCCGCTTGCGTGAGGACGGGGAGGTCGAGGGATTGTTCTGAGTGACGGTGAGGTCACGGGGTTGTTCGGATTGGTGATTTTGCCGGATCGTTCGCTTGGGGTGGTTCTGGCCGGTGGGGTGGTAGCTGGTGTTTTTTGGCACCAGCATTTTTGTTGTTTCTACCGATTGAAATTAGCACGAAGGACGAACGAGTAGCACGGAGCCACACGGAGGCCGCGGTAGGGGGTCATCTTCCCTGTGGGTTTCGTGGTGGGATTCAGGCATCGGCGGATCGAGACAAAAACCACGGCTGTTGCGGCTGTGAGGCATGGTCTGTTTGCGGTGTCTTGGCCCTGGCGAAACTGCCGCAACGCTGATTTGGCTGATCGTAACGGTTAAAAAACGAGATGCAGGTCCGGCACGGCGAGGGGCCGCGATGATCGGCGGAGCGGTGATTTGGTGCGGACCTGGCGGTGCTACGGTCGCGCTTTTTGGGGTGCGAGGGGCTTTCGCATGAACAGGGTGCCGACGATGGGGGAGGCGTAATAGGGCGGGACGACCTCGAAACCCAGTTGGCGGTATAGGGCGTGGGCGGCGAGCATCGTTGGCAGGGTATCGAGGCACATCGTGCGGTAGCCGGCGCTTGTGGCGGCGTGGATCGCGGCTTCGGCGAGTGCCCGTCCGATGCCGGCGCCGCGGGCGTTGGGCCGGGTGTGCAGGCGCTTCATCTCGCAGGCGCTGGGGCCGACCCCGGGGGTTATGAGCGGGCGGACGGCGACACATCCGAGCGCCTGGTTTTGGTCAGAGAGGGCGAGCAGCAGGGCGCCGGCGGGCGGCGCGTAGGCGCCCGGGAGGCCGGCGCATTCCTCCGCGAAGCCCTGGTAGGACAGGTCCACGCCCAGGCCTTCGGCGTATTCGCGGAACAGCTCGGCGATCGTTGCAATGCGATCGGCGCGATCGGGGGCGATGCGATCGGGGGTGGCGGGCTCGACCCGGAAGTTGGGCACGGTCAATGCCTGGCGAAGTCGATCAGCGCGGCGAAGCCGGTTTCACTGCCGACCGCCAGCGTGGTGCCGTCCGGGCTCCAGGCCAGCGTGCTGATCGGGCCATGCTGGGGCGGCACGACCGGCAGGATGCGGGATGAGTTGATATCGGCGACCACGACCAGGCCGTCGGTGAAGCCGCCGGCGACGATCTCGTCCTTCGGGTTGCAGGCGAGCTGGGCGCAGATGATGCCATCGCCGCCCGCGAGTTCCAGTGGCGCCTTGCCCATCGGGCCGCCGCCGAAGAACGGCCAGATCACCATCGCATCGGCGCCGCTGCTGGCCATCCATTTGCCGTTGCGGGTGAACGACAGGCTGGCGGTCTTGGCGGGGTAGCCGCTCATGCGCATGTGCGCGCCGTCGGGCAGCTTCCAGCCGTGCAGGGCGTTTTCCTGCATCGCGGTGACCACGGCGTCGCCCTCGGGATGGATCAGGATGGTGGTGTGGCTGCCTTTCCACTCCAGTTTGCGGGGCGTATCGGTCTTCGCGGCGACGAACCAGAGCGAGGCGCCGTTGTAGTGCGAGGCGCCGATCCGCTTGCCCTTGGCGTCGAACACCAGGCCGGTGACGGTGGAGGGGTGGGTGAGTTCCTTCAGCACCCGCCCGGTGGTGTCGAACAGCCGCACCAGTTTGCCGGCGCTAGCGGCGATCAGGCCCTTGGTGTTGTCGATCGGGTAGGTGGCGACGTGCTCGACCCATTTGGTGCCGAAGTCGGCGACGCCGGAGATGGTTGCGTCGGCGGCGACGCGGACGAGTTTGCCATCGTCGCCACCGGAGATGAAGCCGTTGCCGGTGGGGTCGGCGGCGAAGTCGAGGGGGGCGCCGTCATGGGCGGTGACCTGGGTCCAATCGGTGGATGATCCAAGCGGGGCCAGCCATACGGTGCCGTCGCCGAGGGCGAAGCCGACGTGGCGTCCGTCGCGGGAGAAGCGGGCGGCGACGACGTAGGCGTCGAGGTCGCGGGAGACGCCGCGGGAGTTCAGCAGAAAGGCGGCATCGGCGGTTTGGCTCATGGCGCGACGTTGTCGCTTTTTGCCGCGGCTTGGCAAGGTCGGGTTGGCCGGCCCGGACCAAGCGCGACCATGCTGGCGCTGACCGGCCCGCAGCAGGCCGCCGCGGATGTTCCTCCGGGCCGAGCGGCCTACCCGAGCGGGTTCAAAAGCGAGCGGAACCGGGGGGTTTTTGCTGGAGAGCGCAGCCTGATTTGCCAGCCGTGTTGGGTCGCAAGGCGGCATACAAAGATCTATTGCTAAATCGGTATGGACTGGATAGGGCCTATTGGCGGGGAACGCGGTGAGATGACGGCGGTGCTATGGTGCGGACTGTCTCAACGAGCGGCGCCTCGCTTTTCTGGATGATCCGGCACCTATGGTTGCCATTCGTACGTACTTGTCGTTGGGCGAATGTCGGCGGAGGGACTGCCCAGTCTACAGCTACCCGCCGGCGTCGTCCCGCAGGGGGCCGGTTGAGTGGCCTAGGCGCTGGGTGCGGCCAAAAATAGACGGCTGCGAAGGAGCCAAGCGATGCTTCGGTGGGCGAGGAAGCGGCCAGCTACGACAACCGTTCGGCCGGGATCGACAGCCGTCTAACTACATTGACCTGGATGACGGGGACCAACGTTGCTTCAACGACCGCCGTTCTGTTCAAGCTGTTTCACTAGAGTCGAGCCCTGTTGGAAAGCTATCCTCACGTGGCCCTGATTCTCACCTCTTCTTCGTTTGAAGGTTGAATGCGGCCCGCGCCTCAACGATGTTCTCCAAGTCTTCGGGAGCATTCCTGGCGACTTCTGTTCTCGATTCTGAAGGCACGGTTTGCCGGGAGCGTCACCAATCGGCGGGATTCCGTCGAGTGATTGGGAGCTTATAGCCGACGCGCTCCGATTACCGGCCGAAGCCAAGCTGGCCTGCTTCAGCTACATCGAGGGATGCCTGTGCGGCTGCGTTCTGGCCTGGGCTACCAATCGCCGATGACCTACGAAGCAAGCCTGCAGCCCGAACAGCCGCCTAAGTCCACAAACCGTCCACGAGACGCTCCAGAAGATCGGCGTCGGAAAGCGTCTGGGCGGATGGCGGAGGGGTATACCAAGCGTATTAGCCCGCCGTTGAGATGCCGAGCACGGGCACTTCGGCGGCCGCGCGCACCTGTAGCAGATCATGCGGGCTGGCCGCCGCGAAGGCTTTTGCTGCCAGTCTGATTTTTTGCAGTAACTAGTTTGATATCGTATTAATACTCAAATGATAAAGAACTTTTCTGATGTCAAATAGGGTTTTCTTGAAAATCGATGTTGCTTTTTCGGTGCTGTTATCAGAAACAATCTTAAGTTGAGGTAACGCCAAGCGATACACGCAAACTTAGAGGAAAGCACAATGGGAACCAGACGCCACCTGCTGACCCGAAGTGGATTGGGCGCGGCCGCATTCGGCGCGGCGGCATCGCTGAGTTTGATCACCTCGAAAAAAGCAAACGCTGATGCGTTGAGCGACCTCGGCTTTAGCCCCGATACCGGCCCGGGCACGGTCACCTCGGATTATAACATTCTGAACTTCGCCTTGAATCTGGAATATCTGGAGGCCGAATTCTACCAGCGTGCGGTCACAGGTGCCGGTTTGTCGCCCGCCGATACTTCTGGAATCGGCACAACGGGCGTCGTCACAGGTGGCTCGCCTGTGCCATTCGCGACACCAGCGATCGCGCAATATGCAGCCGAAATTGCCGCCGACGAGTTGGCCCACGTGCGATTTCTGCGCGCCGCTCTGGGTCCCTTTGCGGTGGCGGAACCAAATATCGATCTTTCCACAAGCTTTACGACCGCGGCTGTCGCGGCAGGCCTGATTCCGCCGGGCGCGACGTTCAATCCGTTCGCGGACGAGACAAGTTTCTTGCTCGGCTCTTACATCTTTGAAGATGTTGGCGTCACCGCATATCACGGTGCTGCTTCGCTAATTCAAAGCAAGACATATCTCGATGCAGCAGCCGGCATCTTGGCGATCGAAGCTTATCATGCCGCGACCGTGCGCACGCTGTTGTTGCAAATGGGACAGGCCCCCGCCACCGCGGCGATCTCGGCTTTGCGGGCAGCGGCATCAGGCGCGGATGATGATCAGGGCGTCACCTTATATGGCGCCGCCAATATCTCGTTGGGGGACGGCAACGCGATTGCCTACAGTCGGTCAACAGCCCAGGTCCTCAACGTGGTCTATCTGGGCGGAGCCAGCGGCGGATATGGGTTCTTCCCTGCTGGGTTGAATGGCGCCATCGCCTAGGGTCGTTTGCCTTTTGGGCTCACGCCGTTGATCGGGACGCAGCCACCAAAATCCCGATCGCCGGCGCCTGACGGGTGTTGCCGTGATCGCCGCTGTCTCGCGGGGCAATCGCGGGTTGCTGATAGGGAAAGGTGCAAAACTGCTATTCGAATATTCGAAGGCTTTTGTTCCGAATCAGGCAGCGCCTCGACGTGTTGGACCTGCGAATCAGCTGACCCCCGAGATCAACTGTTACTTCCGGGTGACAGGGGGAGTGCAAAAGATGGGCGCATGAGCCACGCCGCTTCCTACACCCGTCTTCCGCATTTAATGCTGTCTGCGAAGAACCGAAAGGTGAGATCATGAAGTTCAGGCACGCACTTTTAGGCGCAACACTGCTTTCGGTGCCGTTAAGTGCCGAAGCTCAGCCTGCGAATCCACCGCCCGTAACCGGGCTCTATGTAAGTATCGGTGGTGGCGGTAATGCTCTGATGGACGAGCATTTGCTGGGAACCTCGGGTGCGGCATCGAACGCCAGCCTGCGATCACGTCTCGGCGGTGTTGGGGTTGTGGCTTTGGGATATGGCCTTGGAAACGGGATCCGGCTGGAATTCGAAGGAGATTACCGCACCAACCGATTTTCTGAAGGACGCGACTTCGGCTTTCCCGCCGCTGCCGGCGGCAACGAGGTCAAGTTCGGCCCGATGTTCAACGCAGTATATGATCTTACCGGCCTGATTAATTTCCCCTACGCCGCACCGTACGCAGGCGTCGGTGTGGGATATCAGTGGGCGCACTTTGATCAGGTCCATGCCTACAGCGGAACAACTGGTTTTCCACGCCTTGATTCCGACGATACGCGGGGCGCCCTCGCTTATCAGGCGATCATCGGCGCGGTCATTCCTTTCCGATTCCTTCCGTCCCTTGCAACGACGATCGAATATCGCTTTCTCGGGATGGCAGATCGGGATTATGACTTCACCGCTACCGCCGGGCCGGGCGCGGCGACGCCCGGCAAGTTGAAGTTTGGCAACGATTTTAACCATTCTTTGCTGATTGGCCTGCGATACAATTTTGGTGCACCACCGGCCCCAACACCGGAAACGCCGATGCCCGTAGCGGCGCCGGCGCCGGCCCCCGCACGCTCTTATCTTGTGTTTTTCGATTGGGATAAGTCTTCGTTGACAGATCGCGCTCGTGCCATTGTCAAAGAGGCAGCCGACGCTTCCACGCACGTGCAGACGACCCGCATCGACGTCAATGGCTACACCGATACATCGGGGACGCCGAAGTACAACCAGGGCTTGTCTGTCCGCCGCGCCAAAACCGTTGCGGCCGAACTCGTCCGGGACGGCGTGCCGCAAAGTGCTATTTCGATCCAGGGGCTTGGCGAAACGCATCTGTTGGTCGAGACAGGCGCCGGCGTTCGTGAACCGCAGAACAGGCGTGTAGAAATCGTGTTCCACTAACCTGATAGACCGTTACGACGATATAGACCGTTACGACGATCCGGCGGTCGGTCATCCGGGCTGGTAGTCACGCTGGTAACGACGTTGGTTGGAGGGCATTCGGAAGGGAAATTGGAGCAGTGGCTGGCGCAACTGGGCAAGCCGAAGCTGCTAGACCTGTAGTTTGCCGGGTCTGAAGTTCGCCGGCTGTTCGGTCCGCGCTACAGTTCGGAAACGGCCGACCTCGCGCGTAAGCCCAAGGTGCACAAGTCGGCCTCGATTCGAATTCCGGGGCACATTGTTTCGCTTATCGGTCGACAAGACCTCCAAGGGTCGCCTCGGTGCCACGAGGCGCGCTCAGGCATCAATCCGCGGCGCAGCTTTCGAAGCCTCGGCGCAGTTGCGGGCGGTTCAGGTTGCGGCCGATGAACACCAGGCGGCTGGTCCTGGGGTCGGCGGTTTTCGACGGCGGGATGAAGTCCCCGTCGGCGATCATGTGCACCGCCTGGAAGGCGAAGCGGCGGTCTTCATTGGCGTAGTGCAGGATGCCCTTGGTGCGCAGCAGGTCGGCGCCCTTGTCCTGCAGCAGCACGCCGATCCAGGCGTTGAATTTTTCCGGGTCGATCGGCTTGTCGAGCTCGAAGCTCATCGACGACACGTCGTCGTTGTGTTCGTGCTCGTCGTTGTCGAGGAAATCGGGATGCAGCGCCAGGATGCGCGACAGGTCGAAGGCACCGCGGTCGAGCACCTGGGCGATCGGCAGTTCGGCGCGCTGGGTGCGGTGGATGATGGCGAAGCGGTTGATCGAGCGGATGGTGGCCTCGACCGCGTCGAGTTCGGCCGGCGTCACCAGATCGGTCTTGTTCAGCACGATGACGTCGGCGAAGGCGATCTGGTCGGCGGCCTCATGGCTGTCGGCGAGGCGGGCCGGCAGGTGCTTGGCGTCGACCACGGTGACGATGGCATCGAGGCGGGCCTTGGCCTTGACGGTGTCATCGACGAAGAAGGTCTGCGCGACGGGTGCGGGGTTGGCGAGGCCGGTGGTTTCAATGATGATGCCGTCGAACTTGTCGCGCCGTTTCATCAGGCCGCCGACGATGCGGATCAGGTCGCCGCGCACGGTGCAGCAGATGCAGCCGTTGTTCATCTCGAAGACTTCCTCGTCGCTGTCCACGACGAGGTCGTTGTCGACGCCGAGTTCGCCGAATTCATTGATCACCACGGCGTATTTGCGGCCGTGCTGCTCGCTGAGGATGCGGTTGAGCAGGGTGGTCTTGCCGGCGCCGAGGTAGCCGGTGAGCACGGTTACCGGCACCGGAGGGTTGGCTTCGGCCATGGGATTGGCTCCTGAGCTGTCTGGGGCACCAATATAGGTGTGGCGAGGGGCGTCAACCAGCGGCGGGGAGCAGGTCGCGACGCAGGGCTGCCAGTTGGGCGGCGATTGCCGCGACGTCGAACTGTCGGGCGCGCTGGCGGCCCGCCTCGGCGAGCGCGGCCCGCCTTGCCGGGTCGGCGGCGAGGCTGCGGATGGCGGCGGCGATGGCTTCAGGGTGGTCGGGATCGGCGTAGAGCGCGGCGTCGCCGGCGACCTCGGGCAGGCCGCCGCGGTCGGAGCAGATCAACGCCGCGCCGCTGGCCAGGGCTTCCAGGGCGACCAGGCCGAACGGTTCGGGCCAGCGGCTGGGGACCACGACGATGGCGGCGCGGGCCATCGCGGCCAACACCTCGGGGTGGTCGCGATAGCCCGACATGCGGACCCCGGCGGTGGCGGCGGCGGCGCGGATGGTACGGACGAAGCCGGTGTCGGGGCTGTCCGCGCTGAAGCGGTCGGCGCCGATGATCTCGGCGGTCCAGCCGGGCAGGTCGGGCAGCGCGGCGGCGCAGGCGGCGACGAAGGCGTCGGGGGCCTTGTCGGCAACGACGCGGCCGGCGAACAGGATCAGGTTTTCGCGCGGGCGGTTTGGTGGCAACCGGGCCAGGTCGAGGCAGTTCGGCAGCACCACCGGGGGGTGGGCCGGCGTAGGTGCTGGCCGGGACGAGTTGGCCGGAGGGTTCCTAGCGGGGTCAGCGGCGAGGTTCCGCGCCGGACCGGCGACAATTTGCCGCGCCGCATCGGCGACGCTTTCCCGCGCCGCATCGGCGACGCCGTCAAGCAGGCGTTGGCGCAGATAGTCCGAGGATGTCATCACCCTGGCGAGCCGGCGGAGTAAATCGGTGCGTTGCGCCGGGGTGGCGGCGTCGCGCATGGCTTGGGGGTCGTTGTTCAGGATGAGGCTGACCGGGATGGCGGGGAGCCGGCGGGCGAGAGCGAGGGCGATCTCGGGGCGATTGTGGACCTCGATCAGCGCGGGCATAAGGTGTTTCAGGATGACGGCGACGGCGGCGGCGTAGCGCCGGTTGGTGTTGCCGAGGGTCCAGGGCTTCGGATTGACCGGGCGGAAGTCGATATCGGCGAACACCGGGCCTTGCTGTTTGCCGCCGAACACGACGGTGCGGAAACCTTGGGTCTGCACCAGGCGTTGCGCCAGCAGGCCGATCGCGCCGGTTCGGCCGGGTCCGAACCCCTCACGCGGGGGCAGCACCACGGCGACGATTGGCGAGGCTTGGGCGCCGGGAAGGCGGCAGGGTGGCGTGTTTTGCGGGCCGGGTGCTGCCACGGGACAGGGTCAGCTTCTCGGTTGGGCGCGCGATTCCGCCATCGCCCAGCCCAGCAGCAGGAAGAACCAGCCGCCGACCGGCATGCTGGTGAAGGCGGTGGTGGACTGGATCGGCCAGAGTTGGATGAAGATCGCGGCGAACAGTGCGACCCGGCGTGGTTCGGGGTCGAGCCACAGACCGCGGCCGAGCGGCAGCAGCCACGCCACTGCCATGGCGCCGAACAGGGCTAATCCGATGAAGCCGCCGTCGTCGAGCGCCTGCAACCAGTAGTTGTGCGGGTGGTCCCAGCAGATTTTCGCGCCGCCGCCGTTGGGCTCGCTGCCGTCGAAGCTGGGGCGGAAGTTGGCTGGCCGCGGGCAGCCGGTTGCGAAGCCGTCGAATCCCATGCCGGTGAACGGGTGGTTCAGGCCGACCTGCCAGGCTCGGGTGTAGAGCTGCCCGTACGGCGAAACGGCGAAATGCTCCATCTGCGCCGAGAATTTCTCGACCAGGCGGAAATAAGCGGACGGCGCCACGACCGGGGAGGCGGCGAGCAGCAGCGCGCCGGCGATTGCCGCGGTCAGCACCAAGGGGCGCAGGCGGCGGATCAGGACGGCGACGATCAGCAGGCCGAACAGGGTCAGCATCAGCGGCATGCGCTGGCCGATCAGCACCATGATGACGACGCTGCCGAGCAGCAGGGCGTAGGCGGCGGCGGTGGCGGCTTTGTCGCGGCGCTGCAGCAGGTTGGCGGCCGGGGGCAGCACCGCGGGGATGATGATGCGCGCCATCGGCGGGCCGGCGCGGGCTTTACCGAACGGGCCGGTGAGCACGCCCTCGCCGGCGGGTGGCAGGCCCAGCAGGTTGCGACCGAAGATGTCCTGGATGACGCTGTTGAGCACGATCCAGGCGGCGGAGGCGGCGACCAGGCGCCAGATCCAGAGGCGGGCGGCGGCGGTGCGCAGGACGAACCACTCGAGCGCGGCGACCAGCAGCAGGAAGCGAACGGTCATCAGCGCCTGGAGAAGCGAGCGGGGGCCGCCTTCGCCCAGGGTGGTGCCGGAGATCGGCAGCGAGCAGAACACCAGCCAGCCCCACCAGGCGGTGGCGAACCAGAGCCATCGGGTTCCCAGCCACGCCCAATCGCGGGTCATCGTGGAGCGGGCCAGGAAGCACAGATCGACCACGGCGATCGCGACCTCGGCGATGCCGTGGGCGTGCAGCAGCAGCAGCGGCAGCAGCATGACGCCGACCAGCGCGGTGCGCTCCAGCATCGAGATGGGGCGGGATTCGGTCGTGCCGGGCATGGCGCGGGTGGTGCCAGACAAGCGGCCGGGCGGCAAGTCGAGACGACCGGGCGGAGAGGTCGGGATGAGACGCTCAGATGGGACGCTGATGGTTCAAATCAGGCGGACAGTGCCGCCTGATTTGAACCACTGGTTCCTGATTTTGTAGGCCAATTCACCTTTCCGCATGGGATGCTTCCATCGGGATCGGACCACGAGATGGAACGGGTGCCGATCGGCGTGCGATTTGTCCGACCGAGGATCCAGGAGGGTTTGCGATGAGTATTGCGATTATCGTCGTCGTGGTGGCGGTATTGTTGGTTCTGGGTCGGTCGGTGCGCATCGCCGCGGAATGGCAGCGAGCGGTGATCTTGCGGCTTGGGCGGTTTCACGCGGTCTCCGGCCCGGGCATCTATCTGGTGTTTCCGCTGATCGATTCGGTTGCCCAGGTCGTCGACCTGCGGATTCAGACGACGATGATCACTGCCGAGCAGGCGCTGACCCGCGACACGGTGGCGGTCGGGGTCGATGCGATCGTGTTCTGGCAGGTGGTGGATGCCGAGGCGGCGGCGATCCGCATCGCCAACTATCGCGAGGCGATCGAGCGGGTGGCACAGACCAGCCTGCGCGAGATGATCGGCGCCACCGACCTGTCGAGGCTGCTGTCGGACCGCAAGGCCGCCGACGAGCAGCTTCGGGTGACGATCAGCACGAAGACCACCAGTTGGGGGGTGACGGCGAGCAGCGTCGAGATCAAGGACGTGGCGATTCCACGGGAGCTGCAGGACGCGATGAGCCGGCAGGCTCAGGCGGAGCGAGAGAAGGCGGCGCGGGTGACGCTGGCCTCGGCGGAGCAGGCGATCGCCGAACAGATCCTGGAGGCGGCGAAGCTGTATGGCAGCGATCCCAACGCGCTGAAGCTGCGGCAGATGAATCTGCTGTATGAGATGAACAAGGATCGCGGGACGACGGTGCTCATTCCGACCGATATGGCGAACAGCCTGGGGACGGTGGTGGCGCTGGGGCGGGCGGGGCAGGAAAATTCTGCCTGATTGGCGGGCATTGAGGGGAGCGGCCGGCTAGGTTGCCCAATTATGTGGCGTAAATGTCACAAAATGGTCAGACATTTAACAAATGCTGCGTCGCAGCAAAATAGCTCTTGCACTCGGCGCGTGCAAAGGCCACAGTGTGATCTGCAGGCGCGTTTCGACGCCCTGCTTTCTTGGACGTTTCCTCCCTAAACTTCGGCGGTGCCAAAAGCACCGCCGTTTTTTTGTGTGCTTTTTTGTGTCTGGCCGTTTGCCGGGCGGCGCGGCCTTGGCGTGCGCGATTTGCCCGTTGGGGCGGGGTTGAAGCCAGTGGCCCGATCCCGACAGAAGTATCCCATGCGGTCGGGTGAATGGGCCCACAAAATCAGGGGCTGGTGGTTCAAATCAGGCGGCACTATCCGGCTGATTTAGAACCACTAGAAGGTATCGTCGGAGCCGCCGCCGCCGCTGTCCCAGCCGCCATCGCCGCCGCCGCCGCCGGTGTTGTCCCATCCACCGCTATCGCCGCCGCCGCCGGTGTTGTCCCATCCACCGCCGTCGCTGCCGCCGCCGGTGTTGTCGGTCCAGGACGGGTCATTTCCCTGGCTGGACTGATCCCAGCTTCCACCGTCGTTCGAAGCCTGATTGTCGGGCGCCGCCGCGCCGGATTGATCCCAGGTTCCGTTATCGACGTAGTCCTGGGCCGAGGCGGCCGGATTTGCCCATGGGCTGGCGGCGGCCTCACCGCCGAGGCCGCCGGCACCGAAGCCGCCGCCCAGGCCGGAGTGCGGCGAGAACAGGTTCATAAGGGCGTTTCCCGCCACCATGCCGCCGGCGACTCCGGCGGCGGTGGTCAGGGCGGAGCCGAGGAAGCCGGAACCGCCGCGCTGCTGGAACATGCCCTGCTGGTAATTGGGCGGATATTGCGGCGGTGGCGCGGATTGCTGATAGTTCGGCTGTTGCTGGCCGCCGGGATAGCCGGGTGCGCCTTGCGGGCCGCCGCCTTGGCCGCCGCCCCCTGGGCCGCCCCAGCGCGGATCGCCTTGCGGCTGCGCGCGGTTGCCGCCGCCGAACAGGCTGCTGAAGAAGCCGCCGCCGCCGCTGCGCTGGCCGAATTGCTGGGCCTGCTGGGTGGCCTGCTGCGCCTGTTGCAGTTCCCACTGCAGGCGCTGGATGCGGTTCTGCGCCTCGACCAGGGCATGCTCCTGGACGAAGGCGAGTTGGGTGATGCGGTAACGCGCTTCGGGGTTCTGGGTAAAGGCCTGGCCGATGAATTCATCGGCCTCGCGATCGATCGGCGGCAGCGCTGGCTGGGTTGTCGGGACCGATCCACCGGGTACCGATCCACCGGCGCCGAAGGACGGCTGCGGAGCGCCCCCGACTCGGGCGATGAACTGGCTGATGATCTGGCGTTCTTCGTTGGTCATGAGGTGCCCCCTTCGAGGTCAGGCAAAGTTGACCCGAACGGCTGCTATGTGGCGCCAAGGACGGTTTTGTTCAATGGCGGGGGATGATCGGGCCAATGCGGCGGTTCTCGATCACCGGGCAGCGATCCATCACCACCGTGAGGCCGGCGGCGCGGGCTCGTTCGGCGGCGGCCTGATCGATCACTCCGAGTTGCATCCAGATGGTTTGCGCGCCGAGGCGGACGGCGTCGTCGACCAGGGCACCGACATGGGCGGATGCGCGGAACACGTCGACCATGTCCAGCGGTGCGGCGGCGGCCAGGTCGGCGACGACGGGCTGGCCGTGGATGTCCTGGCCGGCGAGGCTAGGGTTGACCGGGGTGACCTGGTAGCCGCGGTCGAGCAGGAACCGCATCACCTCATAGGAGGGGCGCCATGGCTTGTCGGAGGCGCCGACCAGGGCGATGCGCCTCGTGCCGGCCAGGATGTCGCGGATGGTGGCGTCGGATTGGCCGTCGGTCATTGTTAGTCCGTTGGCGTTGTCAGTCCGTTGGCGTTTTCAGTCCGTTGGCACTGTCAGTCCGTTGGCATGGTGAGTCTGTTTGGCGGGGTCAGAGCAGCTTGTCGAGGGTAATCGGCAGGTCTCGGATGCGTCGCCCGGTGGCGTTGTGGATGGCATTGGCGACCGCGGCGGCAACGCCGGTGATGCCGATCTCGCCGATGCCGTGGGCGCCGAGCGGGGCGTGTGGGTCGGGACGGCCGGTCCAGATGATATCGATGTGCGGTACATCCAGATGGGCGGGCACGTGATACTCGGCGAGTGAGGGGTTCATGATGCGGCCGCTGCGTTCGTCGAACTGGGTCTCCTCGGTGAGCGCCAGGCCGATCCCCATGATGATGCCGCCGCGGAACTGGCTGGTGGCGGTGAGTGGGTTGAGGATGCGGCCGGTGTCGAACGAGCCGAGGAAGCGGCTGACCCGGGTTTCGCCGGTGATCGCGTTGACCCGCACCTCGCAGAACTGCGCGCCGTAGGAATGCATGGAGTGTTCCCCCATCTCGGTCGGCATCGGCGCGTCGGCCTGGGCCGAGACCTGCTCGCGGCCGGCGCGCGCCAGGATCGAGGCGTAGCTTTCGAAGCGGGCTGGCTGCTCGCGGTGGCCCAGGCCGGCGTCGCGCGGTTCCACCTGATCGGGCTGCAGGCCGGCCAGGGGTGAGGCGTTGCCGGCGAGTTGCAGCAGTTGGGCGACCAGTTCGCGCGTGGCGGCGGCGACGGCGGCGGCGATCGAGGCGGTCTGCGACGAACCGCCGGCGAGCGTGCCGGACGGCATGGCGGTGTCGCCGTACTCGAAGGTGACGTGTTCCGGTGCCACGCCGAGGCAATCGGCGGCGACCTGGGCCTGCGCGGTCGCGGTGCCCATTCCCATCTCGTGACTGGCCATCTCGACCCGGGCGTGTCCGTCCTTGGTCAGGGTGATGCGGGCGGCGCCGCCGGGCATGCGGTAGTATGGATAGGTCGCGGTGGCGACGCCCATGCCGATCAGCCACTCACCCTCGCGGCGCGATCGGGGGACGGGATTGCGGCTGGCCCAGCCGAAGCGTTCGGCGCCTTTGGCGTAGGCCTCGACGAGGTGGCGCGAGGAGAACGCCAGTCCGCTGGTCGGGTCCTTTTCGGGTTCGATCCGGCGGCGCAGTTCGATCGGGTCAATGGACAGGGCCTCGGCAAGTTCGTCGAGCGCCGATTCCAGCGCGAAGGTGCCGACCGATTCACCGGGAGCGCGCATGAAGGTGTTGGCGACCATGTCGATGTCGGCGACGCGCTGCTCGAGGCGGAAGCTGTCAGCGGCGTAGAGGTGTTTTGCCGGGAAGGTGAACTGTTCGGGACAGTTGTTGTGCGTAGTCATGGCGACGGTGCCGGTGTGGATCAGGGCGGCGAGGGTGCCGTCGGGTCTGGCGCCGAGGGCGACCCGCTGGCGGGTGGTGGTGCGGCCGCCGGTGATGCGGAACACGCCGCCTCGGGTCAGGCCGATGCGGACCGGGCGGGCGACCAGTTTGGCCGCGGCGATCGCCAGGATCTGGTGGCTCCACAGCCCCTTGCTGCCGAAGCCGCCGCCGACGAACGGCGAATGGATGCGAATCTGGTCTTCCCGCAGGCCGAAGATACCGGCCAGGGTCCAGCGAGTTGCGTTGAGCATCTGGGTGGCGTCGTGGACGATCAGTTTGTCACCGTCCCACATGACCGTCGCGGCGTGCGGCTCAATGGCGGCGTGGCTATGGCGGGGGGTTTCGTAGATGCGGTCGACCTTGTGGGTTGCGGCGGCGAGCGCGGCCTCGGCATCGCCGATCTCGAGCAGCGGCGGTTCGCCCATGACGTTGTCGGGGTGTCGGGCGTGGGCCGCGGCCTGGTCGAACGAGAGGCTGGCCGGTTCGGTTTCGTAGGTGACGTCGATCAGCGAGGCGGCGTGGTCGGCCTGGTCCTGGGTCTCGGCCAGCACCAGGGCGACCGGCTCGCCGTTCCAGTGGATTGCGGCGTCCTGCATGACCGGCAGGCTGCTGGCGCCGCCGGCGAGGGGTTCGGTGAAGAACAGCGCCGGGGGCGCCATGGCTGGGGCGTTGCGGTGGGTCATCACCAGGGCGACGCCGGGGGCGGCCTCCGCGGTGGAGGTGTCGAGCGTGGCGATGCGGCCGCGGGCGATGGTGGAATAGACCAGGGCGGCGTAAAGCATGTTGTCGAGGGGCACCTCGGCGGCGAAGCGGGCCTCGCCGCGCACCTTGCGCGGGCCATCGACGCGCGGCAGAGCGTTGCCGATCGAGCCGTGCTTGGTGGGGTCGAGGGTGGTGACCGGCGTGTAGCCGACCGTGTCGGGGGCGGTCATGCGGCGTCTCCCTGCCTCAGTGTGTCGAGTACGGCGGTGATGGTGCGTTTGGCGAGTTCGACCTTGAAGCCGTTGTGGCGCAGCGGTGCGGCGTTGGCGAGTTCGGCGTCGGCGGCGGCGCGGAAGCTTGCCTCGGTGGCGGGCTGGCCGCGCAATGCCTGTTCGGCGGTCGAGGCGCGCCAGGGCTTGTGGGCGACGCCACCGAGTGCGAGGCGGACGTCGCGCACCGATCCGTCATCGGCGAGGTCGAGGGCGGCGGCAACCGACACGAGCGCGAAGGCGTAGCTGGCTCGGTCGCGGACCTTGCGGTAGGTGGAGCGGGCGGCCAGGGGCAAGGCGGGGAGTTCGACTGCGGTGATCAACTCGGCGGGGTCGAGCACGGTCTCCTGATCCGGTCGGTCGCCGGGCAACCGGTGCAGGTCGACCAGCTTCAGGGTGCGGACGCCGGAGCGCCCGCGCAGGTGGACCACGGCGTCGAGCGCGGCGAGGGCCACGCACATGTCCGAGGGGTGGGTGGCGACGCAGGCGGGGGACGCGCCGAGGATGGCGTGAATGCGGTTGAAGCCGTCGATCGCGTCGCAACCGGCGGCGGGGCTGCGTTTATTGCAGCGCGCGGCGTGGTCGTAAAAATAGGCGCATCGGGTGCGCTGCAGCAGGTTGCCACCGACGGTTGCCATGTTGCGGATCTGTCCGCTGGCGCCGGCCAGGATGGCTCGGGCGAGGACCGGATAGCGGGCGCGGATGGCGGGGTGGCCGGCGACGGCGCTGTTGGTGGCGGCGGCGCCGATCAGGACGCTGCCGTCCGGGCGCGGTTCGATGGTGCGTGACAGGGTGGTTACGTCGATCAGGGCTTGGGGCTGCTCGACGGTTTCGCGCATCAGGTCGACGAGGTTGGTGCCGCCGCCGAGGTATTTGCCGCCGGCGGCGGCGGCGAGGCCGATCGCGTCGATGGCGTCGGTCGGGCGGGTGTAGCTGAACGGGATCATGGCGCGGAGTCCGCGGCACAGGTTTCGGCGATGGCGGCGATGATGCCGTTGTGGGCGCCGCAGCGGCACAGATTACCGCTCATGCGTTCGCGCAGTTCGTCGTGGGTCAGGCTGACGGTGTCAGCCGTGAGATCTGCGGTGACGGCGCTGGGCAGGCCGCGCTTCGCCTCGTTCGCCATGCCGATCGCGGAACAGAGCTGGCCGGGTGTACAGTAACCGCACTGGAAGCCGTCATGCTCGATGAACGCCTGCTGCAGCGGATGCAGTTCGCCGGATTGCGCGAGTCCTTCGACCGAGGTGATCGAACGGCCGTCGTATTGCACCGCGAGGGCCAGGCAGGAGAGGATGCGCTCGCCTTCGACCAGGACGGTGCAGGCGCCACAGGCGCCCTGGTTACAGCCTTTCTTGGTGCCACTGAGGTGGAGGCTATCGCGCAGGAAGTCGAGCAGCGACGTGCGGGGATCGGTGGGGACCGCGACGTCCTGGCCGTTGATGGTGATCGGCATTGTGCCTCCGGCTGGTGGGTTTCTGGCGATGTGCTGGGCTCAACGCCCTGACGCTGGGGCCGTGACCCGGGGTTGCCGTGACCCGGGGAAGTTTTTTGCGGTGTAGGGGCGTCCGGCGGTTTCTTGAGCGATGCCCACTGCGGCGTCGAGATGGCGGTGCGTGGCGCTATTGCAAGGTGGTCAGGGTTTGAGCTCGCCAGCCAGCGTGGGCACCAGTTCGCAGACGGTCGGGTGGATGTGCATGGTGTGCGCCAGCGTGGTGGCGTTTCCGCCGGTTTGCATGATGTCCAGCACGGTGTGGATGGCCTCGTCGCCGCTGGTGCCCAAGAACGCGCCGCCGAGGATTGCGTCGGTGTCGGCGTCGACGACGAGTTTCATGAAACCGATGGTTTCGTCTTTTTCGACAGCGCGGCCGACCCGGGTCATCGGCCGGTGGGCGATGCGGACGTGGTGTCCGGCGGCGCGGGCTTCGGTCTCGGTCTTGCCGACGCGCCCCAGCGGCGGGTCGGTGTAGAGTGCGTAGCAGGGGATGCGGTCGGTCAGCTTGCGGTTAGCGGCGTTGAGCAGATTGTCGGCAACTATTTCGTAGTCGTTATATGAAGTGTGAGTGAAGGCGCCCTGGCCGTTGCAGTCGCCGAGCGCCCAGATTCCGGCGGCGGTGGTTTCCAGCCGGTCGTTGACACGGATGTAGCCACGGGTGTCGGTATCGACACCCGCCTTGTCCAGGCCCAGGTCGTCGGTGTTCGGGCGCCGGCCGACCGCCAGCAATAGGTGGCTGCCGATTACCGTGGGGTCACCCTGGGAGCAGTCGATGCCGACCGCGACGCCTTGTTGGTGCGGCGCCAGGTGGATGCAATCGGCGTTGGTGCGAACGGTGATTGCTTCGGCCTGCAGGAAGGCGTGGATGGCGTCGGAGACCTCGGGGTCCTCGCGTCCGATCAGGCGTGGGCCTTTCTCGATGACGGTCACCTTGGAGCCGAAGCGGCGATAGATCTGGGCGAATTCCAGGCCGATGTAGCTGCCGCCGATGATCACGAGGTGATCGGGCAGCGCATCGGTCGCGAGCAGCGAACTGTTGGTGAAGTAGGGCACGTCTTTGATGCCGGGCATGTTGGGGACCAGAACGCGGGCGCCGACATTGAGGAAGATTTGCTCAGCCTCGAGTAATTCTTCGTTGACGCGGACGGTTCGCGCGGACTCCAACCGAGCGTGGCCGAACAGCAGGGTGCAGTGCTGCATCGACTGCAACCAGGACTGGTTGCCGTCGCGGGCATCGGTAGAGACCTTTTGCGAGCGCGCGTGAACCCGTGCCATGTCGATCCTGACGTCGCCCGTGACGATGCCGAAATTCGACCCGCGGCGGGCGAGGTGCGCGGCGTAGGCGCTGGCGACAAGGGTCTTGGTCGGCATGCAGCCGGTATTGACGCAGGTGCCTCCGACCAAATGGCGCTCGATGACGGCGACCGTCTTGCCGGCGGCGGTGAGCCGCGCGGCGAGGGACGGGCCGGCCTGGCCGGTGCCGATGACGATGGCGTCGAAACGCCGGGTCATGGCGCGAGAATGGGGGCGGCGGAGTGCATCAGCTTCTCCTTGCAGGGAACTGAAGCACTCAACTGTTCGGGCGATCGAAGGTTCCGGCCGGCGGGCCGCGGATCGGATGCTATCGGTTGACGTGCTGCATGATCTTGGTCCAGCGGTCGATCAGCGGTAGGACCTTGTCGGCCTTTGCCGGTGGGAACATCGGGACGACGCGTGCGACGCCCAGATCGGCGAGGCGCTTGACCGCATCGGCGTCGTCGCCGAGGCCGAACGAGCTGACCTGCAGTGAATTGGGATCGCGGCCGGCTTCCTGGGCCATCTGGCGGAACTTCGGCAGTTCGACGCTGAGATCTCCTCGGGCCGTCGGGATCCACCCGTCGCCGTAACGGATTGCCCGGCGGGCACCTTGCGGGAATGCGCCCCCGACATGGATCGGCGGGTGGGGCTGGGTCACCGGTTTGGGACGGGCGATGATCGCATCGAAGTCGACCAGCTCGCCGTGATATTCGGCATGTTCCTTGGTCCAGATTTCCTTCATGGCCTCGATGGTTTCACGCATGCGCTTGAACCGCGTGGCGAACTTGGTGCCGTGGTTTTCCATTTCGTCCTGGTTCCAGCCGCCGCCGACGCCGAACAGGAAGCGTCCCTGGCTGGTCTGGTCGATCGAGGCCACGAGCTTGGCGGTCTGGATCGGGTCGCGCTGCTGCACCAGCAGGACGCCGGTGCCCAACTTGATCTTTGTTGTCACCTGGCTCGCTGCCGCCAGCACGACGAACGGGTCCATAGCACCGTAGTATTGCTTGGGCAGGTCGCCGCCGCCGGGAAACGGGGTCTTGCGTGACAGCGGGATGTGGGAGTGTTCGGGTGCCCAGACCGATTCGAAGCCGCGCTCTTCCAGGGCGCGTGCGAGTTCCATGGCTGACATCGAATAGTCGGTGAAAAACATTGCGCCACCGAACAACATGGCCGTCTCCTTCAGTTCACCCTTGTAGGGTAGGCCGAGCGGTTGGCGGGTGCCAGGGGTGGGGGCCTAAGAAGACCCGATGTCGGTATTGGCCTTGGCGTAATCGTCTTCGGTGACGGACTGGCCCCAGGTGGTTCCTTCCGGGGTGCTTTCCAACAACGAGATATGCCCGAACAACGAATTCATGGCCGCGCCATGCCAATGATCGATGCCGGGCGGAACGGTGGCGACGTCGCCGGGGCGCAACGCCTGTGCCGACTCGCCTCTGACCTGAAGCAGCCCGAGACCGGTGGTGACCACGAGGACCTGGCGCATGTCGTGCGTGTGCCAGACGGTGCGGGCGCCTGGCACGAAGGTCACGGTGGTGGCGTTGGTCTTTGACGGGCCTTCGGCCCTCGCCAGCGGGTCCTGGAATACCGCACCGGTGAAGTTCGCGGCTGGAGCGATGCGTGCCTGGCGCGACGCGGCTGATCGGACGTTCATTGTCGCCTCCTGTTGTTCTGGGCGCCGATTTCGCGGCGTTCGCGCCAAGTGTGAGCCCGAGCGTTGGAATATTTAAAGCAGCGCCGCCACTCCCTTGGTTTCGGTGTATAGTTCAATCGCCTCATAGCCCATCTCGCGGCCCCATCCGGATTGCTTGAAGCCGCCAAACGGCAATGCGACGTCATTGAAGTTGTGCACGTTGATCCAGACGGAGCCGGCCTTCAGCTTCTTCGCCAGCTTGTGCGCGATGCCGATGTCGCGGGTCCAGATCGAGGCCGCGAGACCATACTCGGTCTGGTTTGCCTGCTTGGCGATGCGTTCCAGGTCGTCGTCGTTGTAGGGCATGGCGCAGACCACGGGGCCGAAGATTTCTTCCTGGACGACTTTCATCGTCGGGTTGGTCTTGGCAAGCACAGTCGGTTCTACAAAGTAACCTTCATTGCCGTGACGCTTGCCGCCGGTCACGACTTCGGCACCTTGCTGACGTCCGCTCTCCAGGTAGCCGGTCACGCGCTGGAACTGTTCATCGGAGACCAGCGGACCGATGCGCGTTTCCGGATCGAGGCCTGGGCCAATCTTGAGTTTGGCCGCTTCGTCGGACAGGCCGGTCATCATCTTGTCGAAGATGCGTTCATGCACGAAGAGCCGCGAGCCGGCGGTGCAGCATTGTCCCATGTTGAAGAAAATGCCTGACGCCGTGCCCGGGATTGCGACGCTGAGATCGGCATCGGGAAACACGATGGCCGGCGATTTGCCGCCGAGTTCAAGCGACACTTTCTTCAAGTTTCCGGCGGCGGCCTGTACGATCAGCCTGCCGACCTCGGTGCTGCCGGTGAAGGCCACTTTGTCCACATCCGGATGCGCGGCGATCGCCGCGCCGGCCGACCCGTCGCCAGTGATGATGTTCACCACACCTGGTGGAAAACCAGCCTGCTGAATCAGCTCACCCAGGCGGATCGCGGTCAGTGGTGTCTGCTCCGCCGGCTTCAGCACGATGGTGCAGCCGGCGGCCAGGGCAGGGGCGATTTTCCACACCGCCATCAGCAGCGGGAAATTCCAGGGCACGATCTGTCCGACGACGCCGACGGGTTCGCGGATCGAATAGGCGTGCCAGTCGCCCGGAGCCGAGATCGGAATGCTTTGGCCGGTGATTTTCGTGGACCAGCCACCCATGTAGCGCAATAGTTCGCAGCCGAACGGGATATCGATGGCGCGGGCATCAGTGACCGGTTTGCCGTTATCGAGTGCCTCCAGTTCGGCCAACTGGTCAGCATTCGCTTCCAGGACGTCACCCAGGCGCCAGACCATCTTGCCTCGCTCGACAGGGCTCATTTTCGGCCAGGGGCCGGCTTCGAAAGCCCGTCTGGCCGCGGCGACGGCAGCGTCCACATCCTGAGCGCCGCCTTCGGCGACTTGGGCGATCTGCTGGCCGTTGGACGGATCGAACACCGCGAATGTCTTGCCGGATTTGGCATCAACCCATTGTCCGTCGATCAGCAGCTTGTGGCGACGAGCGATGAAATCGCGCCCTGACTGGCTCAGGCGGCCGATTGAGGTAGAAATGTCCATGTTGTCCTCCCGACGCTATGTCCATTCATGCATAGCGCGGCGGTTGTCCCGGAGTCCAGGGGGGCGAGTCCAGGGGGCGCCGGATCCGCATTTTACAGCGGTCCGGTCAGCATGCTTTGACCAGGCGCGGATGGCCGGCGTGGAGCGCATTATTTTTGCCGGCAGCAAGCACGTGTTCGGCTGCTATCCGATTACTGAGCGGGTATCGCCTGAGCAGGCGCCGCGACCCGACAGTGTATTCAAGGTCCTCGGTAAGATTCAGCTTTGGTCAGGCAGCCTGGCGCGGCGGCGCGTGGCATCATGTCTGGCCAGCCATCCGCGTCGCCAATCTTCATAGCGAATGGTGCCACGCGGATAGGGGTTTTCGTCCAGTCCTCGTTCCAGCGCCGCGCAGTAGCCTTCGTTGTCCAGACCCCGCAGCTCGGCTTGTTTGTGATTCCAGCCGGCTCGCCATTCGGCGTGACGAATCGTGCCGGGTGGGTAAGGATTGTCTGAAATCTTCTGTCCGTTGGCTGCGGCGAGGTATCCCTCGTCTTCCTGCTGATGGGTCTTGAAAGACGTCATGGCCGTAGCCTCCCGGTCATGCTGCTGCAGGCACTGTGGCGATCTTTTCGCGGTTCAACAACCTGCCCTTCGACGGCGCTTGCAAACGGGTTCGTCCGCGAGTGGGGCACCGTCCGAACGCGATCATCGCGCGGTTGCGGACACGCTTTCGGCGTCGGAGCGCCGGATCGTTCCGCCGGGGGCCTGATCGTCCGACGCCAGGGTCGCGGCGAGCGCGTCGCCGACGGTTTCCAGCCATACGAAGCGCAGCTTGTCGCGCGCGCTGGGCGGGATATCGTCCCAATCGCGGCGATTGCGGGCCGGC
This sequence comes from Rhodopila sp., assembly GCF_965277165.1. Classification (GTDB taxonomy): domain Bacteria; phylum Pseudomonadota; class Alphaproteobacteria; order Acetobacterales; family Acetobacteraceae; genus Rhodopila. The sequence goes on along the minus strand of NZ_CBDICE010000006.1, from coordinate 2,862,195 downwards.
AGCATCACCGTGGTGATGCCGGCCCGGGCGGCGGCCACGACCTTCTCGCGGATGCCGCCGACCGGCAGCACCACGCCGCGCAGGCTGATTTCGCCGGTCATCGCGATCGCCGGGTTGACCGCGCGGCCCAGCATCAACGAGGCGAGCGAGACGAACATTGCCACCCCGGCCGAGGGGCCATCCTTGGGGATCGCTCCGGCTGGGACGTGGACGTGGATATCGCTGCGCTCGAACAGCGGCGGATCGATCCCGAGGTCGGTGGCGCGCGACTTCAGCAGGCTGAGCGCCGCCTGCGCGCTCTCCTTCATCACGTCGCCGAGCTGGCCGGTGAGGATGAGCTTGCCGCTGCCGGGCATGCGGGTGCTTTCGATGAACAGGATGTCGCCGCCGACCGGCGTCCAGGCCAGGCCGGTGGCGATTCCGGGCATGGCGACGCGATCCGCCACCTCGGGGTCGAAGCGGCCGGCGCCGAGGATGGGTGCCAGGTCATCGGGGGCGATGCGCACAGCGTCGGCACGACCTTCGGCGAAGCGGGCGGCGACGTTGCGTAGCACCGCGCCGATCTCGCGTTCGAGGCTGCGCACGCCGGCTTCACGCGTGTAGCCGCTGATGATCGCCGACAGCGCCGGGTCGGTGAATGCGACCTGCTGTTGCGACAGCCCGTTGTGCCGGAGTTGCCTCGGCACCAGGTAACGCCGAGCGATGGCGAGCTTTTCGTCCTCGGTGTAGCCGGACAGGGAGACGACTTCCATGCGGTCTCGCAACGGTGCTGGCACGGTATCCATCTGGTTGGCGGTGGCGATGAACAGCGCGCGGCTGAGGTCGAACGGCACGCCGAGATAGGCGTCGCGGAAGCTGTTGTTCTGCTCCGGGTCCAGCACTTCCAGCAGGGCCGAGGATGGGTCACCCTGGAAGCCGCCGGCGCCCAGCTTGTCGATTTCGTCCAGCATCATGACGCAGGCGCGCGACCCGGTTCGGCGGATCGCCTGGATGATGTTGCCGGGCAGCGAGCCGATATAGGTGCGGCGGTGACCGCGGATTTCGCTTTCGTCGTGCACGCCGCCCAGGCTGACGCGTATGAACGGGCGGCCGGTGGCGCGGGCGATGGATTGCCCGAGCGAGGTCTTGCCGACGCCGGGTGGTCCGACGAAGCACAGGATCGGCCCGCGTCCTTCCGGGTTCAGCTTGCGCACCGCGAGGAATTCCAGGATACGTCGCTTGATTTTTTCTAGCGCGTAATGATCCTGGTCGAGCACCTGACGTGCCTCGGCGATGTCGATCGGCTTTTCCTCGCCCAGTTTCCACGGCAGCTCGGAGAGCCATTCCAGATAGGTGCGGACCATGCCGGATTCGGGGCCGCCATCGGGCATCCGCTCCAGCCGGCGCAGTTCACGCCTGGCCTGGCGGTCGACTTCCTCGGGCAGGCCGGCCTGGTCCAGCGCGCGCTTGAGGTCGGCGAGTTCCGGCGAGGAGCCGTCGTCCTCGCCCAGTTCCTTTTGGATCTGCTTGAGCTGTTCGCGCAGCATGAACTCGCGCTGGCGGCCTTCCATGGACTGGCGGGTGCGGTTGCCGATGTCAGAGGACAGGCGCAGCACCTCGAGCCGGTAGGCGAGTCGCCACAGCACGCTGTCGAGCCGTTCGCGCAGGTCCACGGTTTCCAGGATGGCCTGTTTCTCGGCTTGGGTGAGGTCCAGCAGGCTTGTCACCAGGTCGGCGAGCATCCCCGGTTGTTCAAGGTTCTGCACGGCGGCGACCAATTCGGCCGGGGCCTGCTCGATCAGGCTGAGGGTTTCCAGCGCGCGTTCGCGCAGTTGGTGGACGCGTGCCGCGATTTCAGTGCCGTCGGTTGTCGGTTCGGCGATGCGCTCCACGGTGACGCTGGGATACGACGGGCCGTCGGTGCGGGTCAGGAGACGGATCCGGCCGACGCCCTGAACGATGGCGTGATGGGTGCCGTCGCGGGCGGTGACGTAGCGCAGCAGGCGCGCTTCCGTGCCGATCGGGTGGAGGTCGGCCAGGTCGGGGACTTCCTGCGCCGGATCGCGCTGCAGCGCGACGGCGACAGATGCGCCGTCCCGCGCCGCTGCCTGCAGCGCGGCGATCGTCTGTGAGTGAACCGGTGCCAGCGGCATCAGAACGCCGGGGAACAGCACGGTGGCGCTGGGAATGAGGATCAACGTGTTGTCCGGTGCTGTCGTGGCCTGGTCGGGTAATGTGGTGCCCATCAGGTCAGCCTCCGCAGGACGATGGTCAGGCAGCCATCGACGAGGTCGCGGCGGACCAGCTCGTAGGTGCCGGGGGGCAACGCCAGACGACGCTCGAAGCGCCCGTGCGGCAGCTCCATGCGATGGATGCGGGCCGGCCCGTGCACGGCGGGCAGGCGGCGAATGCCGGTGACCGCGATTTCGCCGCCGCCGATCACCAGGTCGACGTCGGCGGCGCCTACGCCGGGCAGTGCGACGATCATGGTGAGTTCGCCGGCGGTTTCCAGCAGGTCGACCGGCGGCTCCCATCCGAGCGATGCGGGGTGGAAGAAGTCTCGGTGCAGACGGTCCGCGCGGGCAACGACCGCGAGGGCATCGATCCACATCAATTCTGTTGCCGTTCGCGCCATGGGAGTTTCCCTAAGAGTAGAGCTCTGGTCGGATTTAGTTGGCGGGGGCCAGTGTTCCAGCGATCGCGCCAGCGCGTTGTCAGCGCAGCAGATTGGTGCGGGCCAGGTCCAGCAGTTGGGACCCGCGCCCGTCCATGATAGCCCTGAGGGTGAAAAGGCCGAAGCCCTTCACCTCGGCTGCCTTGATGTGCGGCGGGATGGTCAGTTCCTGGGTCGCGGTGACGACGTCGAGCAGTGCGGCGCCGGGGTGGTGGAGGAAGTCGGTGATGGCTATTTCCAGGTCTTTCGGGTCTTCGACACGAATGGCATGGACGCCGGCGGCGCGGGCCATGGCGGCGAAGTCGGGATTGACCAAGTTGACGCCCCAGTCGAGTTGGCCGGCGGCCTGCATCTCCATCTGCACGAAGCCGAGGGTGGAATTGTTATAGAGAACGACTTTGACCGGCAGGTCGGCCTGCTGCAGCGTCAGGAAATCGCCCATCAGCATGGCGAACCCGCCATCGCCGGACAGCGAGATCACCTGTCGGCCGGGGAACGCCGCCTGCGCGCCGATCGCGTGCGGCAAGGCGTTCGCCATCGAGCCGTGGACGAAGGATCCGATCAGCCGGCGCCGGCCGTTCATCGCCACGTAGCGGGCCGCCCATACTGTCGGCGTGCCGACGTCGCAGGTAAAAACGGCGTCGGCGGCGGCCAGCCTGTCGAGGGTCCTGGTCAGGTACTGCGGATGGATCGGCTTGCGGCCCGGCGTGCCCACGGCGAGGTCGTCGAGGCCGGTTCGCGCTTTCTTGTAGTGGGCGATGCTGTCGTCGAGATGCGTGCGTTCGGTACGTTCGGTCAGTCTGGGCAACAGCGCCGTGATCGTTTCGTTCACGTCGCCAACAAGACCAAGTTCGATCTTGCAGCGCCGGCCGAGGTTTTCCGGCCGCAGATCCACTTGCGCGATGCGCGCGTCTGTGGGGTAGAACTGCCGGTAGGGGAAATCGGTTCCGAGCATCAGCAGGGTGTCGCATCTGAGCATTGCCCGGTAGCCGGAGGCAAAGCCGATCAGGCCGGTCATGCCGACGTCGAACGGGTTGTCCCACTCCACCGCCTCCTTGCCGCCGAGGGCGTGGACAATGGGCGATTTCAGCCGTTCGGCCAGCCGCATAAGCGAGTCGTGGGCACCAGCGCAGCCGCGGCCGCAGAGCAGCGTGACCTTGCGCGATTCATTCAGCAGGTGTGCCAGCGCATCCAGGTCGTCGTCGTGCGGGCGCACCAGCGGAGGCGCGGGTAGCAGGGCTCGGGTTGCGGCCATGCGATCGACGTTCTCGGCTGCCAGCAATGCCACGTCGCCGGGGATGACGACGACGGCGACGCCACGCTGCCCGACCGCGGCGCGGATCGCGCATTCCAGGGTCCGGGGAAGCTGGTTCGGCGACGAAACCAGTTCGCAGTACAGGCTGCATTCCTGGAACACCCGTTCGGGGTGGGTTTCCTGAAAATAGCCTGAACCGATCTCGCCGCTGGGGATCTGGGCGGCGATGGCGAGCACCGGCACCCTGGAGCGGTTGGCATCGTAGAGGCCGTTGATCAGGTGGGTGTTGCCCGGCCCACAGGACCCGGCGCAGACCGCCAGCCTGCCGGTCAGATGCGCCTCACCGGCCGCGGCAAAGGCGGCGGTTTCCTCGTGGCGGACGTGGACCCACTGGATGGCATCGCGGACGCGCAATGCCTCGGTGATGCCGTTCAGACTGTCGCCCGGCACGCCGTAGATACGCTCGATGCCGGCGTTCCGAAGCGTGTCGACGACGAGTTCGGCGACATTCATGGATCGAGCCCCAGGCGACCGTCGGTCTGCCACTGCCGCAACTCCTGCTTGGCGATTTTTCCGGTCGGACCATGCGGCAATTCGTCAACGAACGCCACCGCATCCGGAAGCCACCATTTCGGCACCATGTGCGCCAGGTGAACCAGCAGGTCCTGCCTGGTCACCGGCGCCGTTACGACGACGATCAGCAGCGGGCGCTCTTGCCAGCGCCAATGCGGCATCGCGATGACTGCTGCCTCGCGAACCGCGGGGTGGGCGGACGCGGCTTCTTCCAGGGCCTGGCTGCTGATCCACTCGCCACCGGACTTGATGACGTCCTTGCTGCGGTCGACGATGTGAAGCGTGTTGTCGGCGTCGATCTTGGCGACATCGCCGGTCCGCAGCCAGCCGTCCGGGGTCATCGCCTCGATCTCCGGGCGGCGGAAGTAGCCGGCGGCGGTCCAATGGCCGCGCGCCTGCAGGTGCCCGGGGGTGACGCCGTCGCGAGGCAGCGGATTGCCGTCGTCATCGGCGATGCGGATTTCGGCGCCGAACACCGGCTTGCCTTGGGTGCGCATCGCCGTCAGGGCCTGATCCGGCGGCAGGTCGCGTAGCGCGAAGGACATGGTAGCGGCGCTGGTCGTTTCGGTCATGCCCCACCCGTGGATGGTGCGCACACTGTGATCGCGCAGGTAGGCTTCCATCATCGCCAGCGGCGGTGCGGCGCCGCCGGAGAACAGCCGGTTCAGCCGTCCCAGCCCGGCCCCGGTTTCCCGGCAGTGTCGCAGCAGGTCGAGGAAGATGGTCGGCACACCGGGGGCCACGGTGACGCCGTGGTCGAGGATCAGGCGGTGCAGGAAGGCGCTGTCGGCGCGCCGTCCGGGCAGCACCAGGCTGGCGCCGTACATCGGGCCGAAGAATGGCACCGCCCAGCCGTTGCAGTGAAAGAAACCGGGGATGGCGATGATCGCGTCATCGGCGCTGAGTGCCCAGGCATTGCCGCCGCCGGCGGATAATGCGTTCAGCACCGTGCCGTGATGGCTGTAGAGCGCCCCCTTCGGCGCCCCGGTTGTGCCGGAGGTGAAGCACAGCAGGCACGCCGCGCGTTCGTCCAGTAGTGGCCAAGTGAAGCCGGGGTCGCCGTCCGCCAGCAGGTCTTCATGGAACAATAGCTCTGGCAGCGTGCTGTGGGGCACGGCGCCGGGCGGTGCCATCATCACATAGCGCCGCACGGTCTGAAGTTGCGGCGCCAACTGTTCGGCCAACGCCAGCGTATCGGCGTCGATGAACAGCGTGTGATAGCCAGCGAAATTGATCGCATAGGCGATCTGCGCCGGTGGCAGTCGTGGATTGGCGGTGTGCAGCACGGCGCCGATCCCGGTCGCGGCATACAGCAACTCCAGGTGCCGGTGGGTGTTCCACGCCAGCGAGCCGACCATGTGGTCGGACCCGAATCCCAGATGCTGCAACGCAGCCGCCAGTCGCCGTGCCCGCAGCGCCAGCTGGGCATAGTCGAAGTCGATGCAATCGTTACCGTAACGGCCAATCACCTTCACGGCGCCGAACGTCGTGGCGCCGTGTTCCAGGACGGTGGAAAGCAGCAGCGGCAAATCCTGATTGAGCCCGTGCATGACTCGACGTTTCCCTGGCTGCGAGCCATTCCGCGGCCCGACGCACGATCGGACAAACGGATGGCACAGGCTGTGGCGCGTCAGTTTGCCGTCATGCCGCCGTCGATTACGAGTTCGCTGCCGGTGACCCAGGACGCTTCGTCCGACGCCAGATAGAGGCAGCCCATCGCGATATCGACCGGCTTGCCAAAGCGGCCAAGCGGGGTGGCGGCCATGCGTGCCTGGCCGCTTTCGTTGCCCAGCAGGCCGGGCCGCGCCATGGGGGTGTCGACGAATCCGGGGTGGATGGAATTTACCCGGATCTGATCCTTCGCGTATTGAATCGCCACCGACTTGGAGAAGATGCGAACCGCGCCCTTCGACGCGTGATAGGCGGCATTGGCGAACGACCCGACGATGCCGCAGATCGAGGAAATATTGATCACCGACCCGCCGCCGGCCCGCTGCATCGCGGCAATCACGCCGCGCGTGCCCAGGAACACGCCGGTCGCGTTGACTTCCATGATCCGGTTCCAGCCTTCCAGGGTCTGGTCCACCAGCGCGGTACCGGCGATGTTGCCGACCTGAACGGTCATGCCCGCGGGTCGACCCGAGATGCCGGCGATGTTCGCCAATACATTTATCTGGCCGAATTTGCCTTCGACAGCTTCGGCCAGTGCCGTCCATTCGGATTCGGAGCAGACATCCAGCCGCTGGTACTGTGCCGTGCCTCCGGCGTCGGTGATTTCATTCGCAACCGATTGGCCCATGTCGTCCTGCACGTCGCACAGCACGACCGAGGCACCCTGGCTGGCGAATACCCGAGCGGTCTCGGCACCGATGCCGGAGGCGGCGCCGGTGACGATCGTTACTTTACCTTTGATCCGTTCACCCTTTTGCACGTTGTCTTCTCCCTGCTACGTCGTCATCACGAAACCTTCGTAGCCGTTGTTGGCTACCGCGTCGCATTTCTGATTGTAGCCGGCGAAGCCGCCGACATAGGGCATGAATACCCTGGGCTTGCCGGGAATGTTCGCGCCGACATACCAGGAATTTGCCAACGGATAGAGCGTGCTGTCGGCGACCTCGTTGACGTGCTGGACCCATGCGTCCTGGGCCGGGCGAGCGGCTTCGATTTTAGTGAAGCCTTGCTCGCGCATATGGACCAGGCAATCGGCGATCCAATCGGTGTGCTGCTCGATCGCCAGGATCATCTGTGTCTTCACCGATGGGCTGCCCGGACCGGTCACCACGAACATGTTGGGAAATCCGGCCATCATCAGCCCCAGATAGGTGCGCGGGCCGGCCTGCCATTCGTCGGCCAAAGTGCCGCCGTCCTGGACTCGAATGTCGATTTCGCGCAATGCGCCGGTCATCGCATCGAACCCTGTGGCAAACACGATTGCATCGAACGGACCGTGTTCGGTGCTGGCGGTTCGCAGGCCGCTTGCGGTGATCTCGACGATCGGGTCGTGCTTGACGTCCACGAGCGAGACGTTGTTGCGATTGTAAGTTTCATAGTAGTTGGTGTCGAGGCACAGCCGCTTGGTGCCGATCGGATGGTCCTTCGGTGCCAGGATTTCGGCGATCGCTGGACTGTGGACGATGCCGCGGATTTTCTGGCGGACGAACTCCGCGGCCGTGTCGTTCGATGCCTGGTCCACCAGCAGGTCAGTGTAGGAATAGAGAAAGCTGATGCTGCCGCCTTCGGCCCATTTCGCCTCGTAGGCACGCTGGCGCTCTTGCTCGGTTACCTGCCGTGCCGATTGGGTCGGTGCCGGGTGACCGGCGATGCCGAACGGCGTTTCCAGGGCGGCACGCCGGCGCGCGGGGTAGTGTTCCTTGTGTCGGCGTTCCCTTTCCGGATCGAGCGGTGCGTTGCGTGCCGGCAGGCTGAAGTTCGCGGTGCGCTGGAACACGGTCAGGCGGTCCGCCTGCGCGGCGATCAGGGGGATCATCTGCACGCCGGAGGATCCGGTGCCGATGACCGCGACACGCTGGCTGGAGAAATCCACTCCTTCATGTGGCCAGAGGCCGCTGTGGTAGCATCGGCCGCGGAAGCCGGCGAGGCCCTTGAAGTCGGGCACGCGCGGGGTCGACAGATTGCCGCTTGCCATGACGCAGAATCGTGCGCTGACGACGTCGCCCGGTTCGGTCTTCAGCGTCCAGCGGCGCACATCCGGGTCGAACAGCGCCGAGGTCACGCGGGTGTTGAGCTGGATGTCGCGGCGAAGGTCGAAGCGGTCGGCGACGTGGTTGATGTAGCGCAGGATCTCGGGCTGGGTACCGTAACGTTCGGGCCAGACCCATTGCTGCTGCAGGTCGTTTGAGAACGAATAGGAGTACTCCATGCTTTCGACGTCGCAACGGGCGCCGGGATAGCGGTTCCAGAACCAGGTTCCGCCGACGCCGGAGCCGGCCTCGAATAGCCGCACGGTGAGGCCCAGCGCGCGCAGTCGGTGCAGCGCGTAGAGACCGCCGAGACCGCCGCCGACCACGATCACGTCGTAGTGCGCCGGGGGCGGCGCGGAGGCGGTGCGGGTTTCTTGCATTGCTTCTGACATGGTGAGGACTTTCGTCAGTGCCGGTAGCCGTCGTCGATCCGATCGAGCTTGCGCATCAGGGAGTCAGAGTTTGCGGAATTTCCGTAACGACTGCAGATCGTCGGGCATGGGTTGGTTCGGGAACAGTTGTGGCCATTGGGTCCAGGACACCTCGCCGACATAGATATCGCCTCGGCTGTCCACGGATAGGCCATGCGGCGCCAAGAATTGGTCCGGGCCCAGGCCGGCACGGATGCCGCCCAGCCTGGCCAGGTGTTTGCCGGTGTGGTCGGTGATGGTCACGCGAGGACCGAGGTTCGGAGCGTCACGGTTCACGCGCTGCACCGGGCCGAGTTCGCCGATGTAGCAGATCGGACATTTCCCTGCCGGCATGAACAATCCGCATGGGCGGTGCAGGTTGTTCCACTGGGTCTCGTATTTACCGTCGGCGTCGAATACCTGGACGCGGTGGTTCTCGCGGTCGGCGACGTAGACCCAGCCGTCGGCGTCGCAGGTGATGTTGTGGGCGATGTTGAACTCGCCGGGATTTGTGCCGGAACTGCCCCAGGACATCAGCAGGCGCCCGTCGGGAGCGTATTTGTGGACGCGGGCGTTGCCGTAGCCGTCGGAGACGTAGAGATCGCCTTGCGGCGACATCGCGGTGTGGGTGCAGCGGTGGAATGGATCGCCGCTCATGTAAGGGGCGGGTTTTCCCGGCGTGCCGAGGGTGAGCAGGATCTTGCCTTCGGTGGTGCACTGGCGGACGGTGTGGTCGGCGTCGTCGGTGAGCCACAGGGTTTCGTCGGGCGCGACGAAGACGCCGTGGGCGCGGGGGAAGATGCCCTCGCCCCACGAGCGCAGGAAGTTGCCGTCGCGGTCGAACACGATCATCGGGTGTTCGCCGCGGTTGAAGACGTAGACGTTGTCGCGGCTATCGACGCCGATGCCGCCGATTTCCTTGAACAACCAGCCGGGGGGAAGTTTGGCCCAGTCGTCGACCGGTTCGTAGGTGAAATCGCCGCTGCCCATGGTGGTCATTTTGGTTTCCCCTGTTGATTGGTCCGGGGGGAAGCTTGTCATGGGATCAGCGCCCGTGCCAGGGACAGGCAGCGTCGGCAGGTCTGCGGCGCCGCTGGGTTTGCCAACCGGGCCGCGGCCGTGGTGACATCCCGTTCCGGTTTCGCCGACATGAGGGACGCCGGATCGGAGAACGATGCGATGACGCCGAACGAGGAATGGGGCCTGGCGGGAAAGGTGGCGATCGTCACCGGTGGCGGGGCGCAGGGGGACGGGATCGGCAACGGCCGCGCGGCGGCGATGCTGCTGGCGCGCGGCGGAGCCAGGGTGCTGGTGGTCGATCGCGACGTGGCGCTGGCCGAACGCACGGTGGCGATGATCGCCGAGGAGGGCGGGGAAGCGGCGGCGGGCGGCTATGACGTCACTTCGTCAGATCAATGTGCCGCGATGGTCCAGGATGCGGTGTCGCGCTGGGGGCGGCTCGATTGCCTGGACAATAACGTGGGCATCGGCAGTAAGGGTAGCGTAGTGGAGGAATCCGAGGCGAACTGGGCGCGGGTGATGCAGGTGAATGTGGACAGCATGTTCCTGACCTGCAAGCACGCGATTCCGGCGATGATCCGCACCGCCGGCGGCGGGTCGATCGTCAACGTTTCGTCGATCTCGGCGCTGCGGCCGCGCGGCCTGACGGCCTATAGCGTTTCCAAGGGCGCGGTGATCGCGCTGACCAAGGCGATCGCGGTGGATCATGGGCCGCAGGGCATCCGGGCGAACTGCGTTGCGCCGGGACCGGTTTATACGCCGATGGTGTATGGCTCCGGCATGACGGATCAGGCGCGCGACACGCGCCGACAAGCCTCGGTGCTGGGGCTGGAGGGCACGGGTTGGGATATCGGGGCAGCGGTGCGGTTTCTGCTGTCGGGGCAAGCTCGTTACATTACCGGCCAGATTGTGGTGGTGGACGGGGGTGCCACGCTGGTTGGTCCAAAACGGGCGCACTGAGCACCAGAGTCGTTTCCTAGGATGTTGTCCCATCCATTGGTTGATTGTGCTTGCGTCGGGGCGGCCGGTGTCAAGCCCAAGCCGCCTTCGGCGGTCGCTGCGCGAGGCTTGACACCGGCCACCCCGACGAAGCGAGGCTCGGTATCGGATGTGTCGGGAGGTTTGGGCAGCTTGCGAAGCCGGCAAGGCGGATCAGAAGCAACCGATGGGCCAGAGGCGTGGAATAACAAGCTTTGGCGGTTCGGGGGCGTTTGCCAGGATGCGCAGGAATTGAAGCAGCGGCGCGGGTCGGGTGTGGCGTTGCGCGCGTGACGGCGCGCACTTCAGGGCAGCGCGAGGGCGCCGCCGTCGATCGGCAGGGCGTGGCCGGTGATGCCTCGGGATTCCGGCCGCAGCAGCCAGATCGTTGCATCGGCAACTTCCGCGGGCGTGGCGATACGCTGCGTAGGCACCGCGGCGGCGGCCTGTTCGGCGGTGATGCCCAATTCGGCGTATCGTTGCTCAGCCATCGCGGTATCGACCCAGCCGGGACACAGCGCGTTGACGGTGATGCCGCGCGGTGCCAGCGCCAGCGCCAGCGCTCGGGTGAAGCCGACCACGGCGTGCTTGGCGGCGCAATAGGCGGTCTGGTCGGGCACGCCGCGCAGGCCTAGCACCGAGGCGATGTTGACAATCCGGCCGGCGTCGTCGGGCAGCAACGGCAGCGCCGCCTTGCAGCAGTGGTAGGTGCCGTGCAGGTTGGAGTCGATGATGGCGTGCCATAGCGTATCGTCGCCATCAAGCGGGTTGGCCCCGGCGGTGCCGGCACAGTTCACCAACGTATCGATCCGGGTTAGCTGGGCAAACGCCGCGCGCACGGCGGCCGGGTCGGCGACGTCGCAGGCGATAAAACGGTGCGGCGATGGCGCCGGGTTTCGCGCCAGCACCAGCACTTCGCCCCCGGCCTGCGCCAGGCGGTCAGCGACCGCTCGGCCGATGCCGCACGTGCCGCCGGTGACGACGGCAAGCGTCATTGCGCGGTGCCGCCGCCATCGACCGGCAGCACAACGCCGGTGATGAACGATGCGGCGTCCGATGCCAGGAAGGCGACCGCGGCGGCGATTTCCGCCGGGTCGGCGAAGCGGCCGAGCGGGACGCCGGATTTGTAGGCCTCGGTGGAGGAGACCCCGAAGCGGTCGGGGTACCGGGCCGCCAGATCGCCGATCACAGTGTCCAGCATCGCCGTCTGCGTCGAACCGGGAGCGATACAATTTATCCGGATGCCGAAGCGGGCCCAATCCAGCGCCGCCGAACGCGACAGTTGGGCGATGGCGGCTTTCGATGCGCCGTAGGCGGCGCTGACCTGCTTGCCGATCAGCGCCTGGTCGGATGCGATGTTGACGATGGCACCTCGGCGGCGCTCGGCCATGTCCGGCAGCACCGCGCGCATCAGCGTATAGGCGGCGAGGAAGTTGATGCGGAACACCCGCTCGACCTCAGCCGGCGGGGTTTCGGCGACGCTGCCGAGTACCGTTACGCCAGCGTTATTGATCAGGATGTCGATCGGGCGGTCCCGAGTCAGCGCGGCCAGGCGATGTTCCAGCGTGGCGGTGTCGGCGAGGTCGAAATCGGGCAGGTCGAGGCCGATCACCTCGGCGCCGTCACGCGTCAGGACGTCGGAAATGGCGCCACCAATGCCGCCGCGATGGCCGGTGACGATGGCCCGCCGGCCGGCCAGTCCGAAACTCAGTTGCGCACCCATCTTGCCTCGCGGTGGATCGGTGCCATTGTCGCCGCGAATTACCGGAAAGGAGTCCCCCCGATGCGTCGGATGGTCGCGATCCTGTCTTTGTTGTTCGTCTCCGGGTCGTTCGTCTCGGGCGTCGCCCACGCCAACGACAAGGTCATCTTTGGTCTGGATTGGAAGGCGGAGGCGGAATATGGCGGGTATTATCAGGCCGTCGCCACCGGGATCTATGCCAAGCATGGGCTGGACGTGACGATCCAGCAGGGCGGCCCGCAGGTCAACCACACGCAGTTGCTTCTGGCCGGGCGGCTGGATTTCGACATCTCGTCGAATTCGTTCCTGGCGTTGAACTTCGCCAAGGAGAATATCCCGTTCCGCGCGGTGGCGGGCATGTTCCAGAAGGATCCCTCGGTGCTGATCGCCCATCCCGGTCAGGGGAACGACAGTTTTCCGGCGCTAAAGGGCAAGCCGATCATGATCAGCGCCGATACCCGCGTCGGCTGGTGGACCTTCCTGAAGGCGAAATTCGGCTACAGCGACAGCCAGATCCGGCCCTACACCTTCAACCTGGCGCCGTTCCTGACAAACAAGAAGGCAATCCAGCAGGGCTACCTTGGATCGGAACCGTTCTCGATCAAGCAAGCGGCGCATTTCGATCCGGTGGTGCTGCTGATCGCCGACGCCGGCTTCAAGGGTTATGCCAGCATGATCGCCACGTCTGACAAGAAGATCCAGCAGCAACCGGACCTGGTGAAGCGGTTCGTCGATGCCTCGATCGAGGGCTGGTATTCCTATCTGTATGGCGATCCGGCGCCGGGCAACGCGCTGATCAAGCAGGCCAATCCGGAGATGAACGACGCGCTGATCGCCTATGGGATCAGTACGCTGAAAGCGCACGGCATCCTGGATTCGGGGGATGCGCTGCAGTCCGGGATCGGCGCGATGACTGACCAGAGATGGGCGGAGTTCTATCAGTCCACGGTGGCGGCGGGGGTTTATCCGAAGGGGCTGGATGTCAGCAAGGCTTACACGTTGCAGTTCATTAATCATAAGGTCGGGATGGATCTGAAGCATTGAGCCCGCGTTGCTGAGCGTCAGCCATGTCGGGCGGCGGTTTCCAGGTGGCACGGAAGCGTTGCGCGACACCTCGCTGCGGCTGTCGGAATCGGACTTCGTCGCCCTGCTGGGGCCATCGGGCTGCGGCAAATCGACCCTGCTGCGGCTGATCGCGGGGCTGGACCAACCCGACGACGGCCGGCTGGAGTGGGATGGCGAGGCGCCGGCGCCGGGCGATATCGGCTACGTATTCCAGGACGCCACGCTGCTGCCCTGGGCGAGCGCGGAGGACAACGTGTTCCTGCCGCTGCGGCTGCGTGGGCTTTCGCGAGCAGCGGCAGCGGCAGCGGTGCGGGCGGCGCTGGCGCGCGTCGGGCTAGGCGGCTTCGAGCATGCCAGGCCGCGCGAATTGTCGGGCGGGATGCGGATGCGGGTCTCGATCGCACGCGCGCTGGTGACGCGGCCGCGTCTGCTGCTGATGGACGAGCCGTTCGCGGCGCTGGACGAGTTCACTCGGCACCGGTTGCAGGCCGATCTGCTGGAGGTGTGGCGGGATGCGGGGTGCACGGTGGTGTTCGTAACGCACTCGATCTACGAGGCGGCGTTCCTGGCGCGGCGGATTTTTCTGATGACGTCGCGGCCCGGACGCATCGACCGCGAGATCCAATCGGAGCTGACCCCAGGGCCGGAGACCCGGCTCGATCCGGCTTATGCCGCGTTGGTCGCCGAGATCGGGCACGGCCTGGAGGCGGCCCTGAGATGAAGTTTGCGGGAGATGAGGGTTGCGGGAGATGAGGTTGGGGCGATGAGGTATGCGCCGGCACTGTTCGGGCTGGGGGCGCTGGTGCTGTGGCAGGCGGCGGTGCGGATCGGCGGCGTGCCGGTGTATCAATTGCCCGGTCCGATCGCGATCGCAGGCGCGTTCGGTGCCGATCCGCTGGGATTGCTGCGCGCGCTGGCCTCGACCTTGCTGGTGACGTTCGCGGCGCTAGCGGTGGCGGCGGTGCTGGGGGCGGCGATGGCGGTGGCGATGTCGGCCAGCCGGCTGGCTCAGGCGGCGATCGGGCCCTGGGCGGTGGCGCTGCAGGTCACGCCGCTGCCGGCGATCGCGCCACTGATCATCATCTGGGTGGGAGAGCCGTTCGTTGCGCTGGTGGTGTGCGCCACGATCGTGGCGTTCTTCCCGTTGTTCGCCAACACCGTCGCCGGGCTGGCCTCTGCCGAACCGGAGCTGAACGACCTGTTCCGGCTATATGGCGCTAGCCGCTGGCGGACCATGGCGCTGTTGAGGCTGCCGGCGGCGCTGCCGTATTTTTTGTCGGGCCTCAGAATCTCGGGCGGGCTGGCGCTGGTGGGGGCGGTGGTGGCGGAACTGGTCGCCGGGTCCGGTGGGTTCGCATCGGGGCTGGCCTATCTTATCCTGGAGGCGAGTTTTCGCTTGGAGATGCCCAGGATGTTCGCCGCCTTGGTTCTGCTGGCGCTGGCCGGCATCATATTGAATTTCGGCCTGGGAGCGGTCGGCGGCTTCGTGTTGCGGCGGCGGGGCATGGCATGAACCGGCTGCTGATCTTCGGCCTGGGGTATTGCGGGTTGGCGATCGGGGCGTCAGCGCGGGCGCAGGGCATTTCGGTCAGCGGCACACGCCGCGACGGCGCGGACGGGGCGATTGCATTCGACGCAGCGGAGCCCGCGATCCGGTCGGCGACGCATCTGCTGAGCACCGCCGCGCCGGATGCGTCCGGCGATCCGGTGCTGGCGCGCTATGCGGGCGCGATCGCCTCGGCACCGGCGCTGCGCTGGATCGGCTATTTGTCCAGCACCGCGGTTTACGGCGACCGGGATGGCGGCTGGGTGGATGAGGATACTCCCGCTGCCCCGTCGCAGGCGCGCGGGCAGCGCCGGCTGGATGCCGAGGCGGCATGGACCGGTTTCGCCGATCGGTGCGCGGTGGATATTTTTCGCCTGGCTGGGATTTATGGGCCGGGACGATCGGCGTTTGACGACCTGCTTGCGGGTCGGGGTCGGCGGATGATCAAGCCGGGCCACAAGTTCGGTCGGATCCATCGTGACGATATCACGCGCGCCGTGGTGGCGGCGATGCGGCAGGACCGCGTGGGCGGCGGGCGGGTGCTGAACCTGGCCGATGACGAACCGGCGGAAAGCGCGGCGGTGGTGACCGAGGCCGCCGCTCTGCTGGGGGTGGAGGCGCCCCCGGAGGTGGCGTTCGAGACGGCGCGGCCGGCGATGAGCGCGATGGCGCTCAGTTTCTGGTCGGAAAACCGCAAGATTGCCAGCGCCAAGACCAAGGCCGCGCTGGGGATCGAGTGGCTGTATCCGAGCTATCGGGAGGGTTTACGGGCTACTTTGGTCGAGCAGCGCGGCGATGGTCTGGCGTAGCAGCGCCAGATCGGCCGGGCGAGACAGGCGGTGGTCGCCGTCTTTCACCAGGCTGACGCGGACGTCCTGGGATTCCGCCTGTTCGGCGATTTGCAGCGCCAGGTCCCATGGCACGTCAGGATCCGCTTGGCCGTGCAGCAGCCGCAGCGGGCAGCGGATCGGGATGCGGCGGCTTAGCAGCAGATGGTTGGCGCCGTCCTGGATCAGCGCGTGAGTGATCGGGGTCGGATCGCCATACTGGCTGGGCACGTATAGCACGCCGTCGCGCCGCAGCGTCGCCTGCTCCGCCGGCGTCATCGCGTCCCACATCAGGCGTTGGGTGAAGTCCGGAGCGGCGGCGATGCCAACCAACGCGGCGACACGGTCGGGTCTGGCGATGGCGGCAAGCAGCGCGATCCAGCCGCCCATCGAGGAACCGACCAGGATCAGTTGGCCGGTGGTCAGCGCATCGATCACGGCCAGCGCGTCGGCGCTCCAGGCACCGATCGTGCCGGCCAGGAAATCGCCGCTGCTGGCGCCGTGGCCGGAATAGTCGAAGCGCAACATGGCGTGGCCTCGATCGGCGCAGAACGCGGCCAGCGCGGTTGCCTTGTCGCCGGTCATGTCGGAGCGGAAGCCGGGCAGGAACACGACGGTGGGTTCGCGGCCCGGATGATGCGCCCAGGCGAGTTTGGTGCCGTTGCCGCGGTCGAGGTGGCCGGTGGGCTGGGTCATTTGGGTTGGGTCATTTGGGCTGGAATTTTGCAGTCAGATGCCAAAGAACAGCCAATCCAGGGCTCGGGTGAGGTCGTCACGGTAGTGGGCGATGGAGCCGACCGGATGGCGCAGCAGGCGGGTGGAGAGGTTGGTGATCAAATTGAACAAAACGGCGTAATGCTGGCCGTTGTGCTCCACGATCGGCACTAATCTGGTGGTCAGGCTTCGTGGCGGAACCGGCGTCAGTGGGGCGACGATCCGATATTGGCTCTCGACCGCGCGGGCCTGCAGGTCGACGAGGAAGGGGAAGCCTTGTCGCTCCTTGCGGCTTGGGTTGACAAACAGGTCATGCTGCATCGTCGCTCGGTTCGATCGCATCCTCCTCGTCCGGCATGAACATCGCCCGGGATTCGGGGAACGGGTGGCCATACTTGGCGACGATTTCTTCGACGAATCGTGAGGCTTCGCGAATTTCCTCCCGAATCTTGGCTTTCTCGGCCTGCTCGAACGCGGCGACCAAGGCGGCCTCGGCGACTCGGGAAATGTTGATGCCGTGGGCTGCCGATCGGGCGACCAAGTCGGCATTCAAGGTGACACTGACGGTGCGGCGCTTGGCGTTGTGATCGTAGAGCGTGGTCCACATGGCGACATTTCCGTGTCAACATACAAGGGTGAAATTACCCGTGCTTTCGGGCTTTGGCAAGCATGATAGCCTGCGCCGATGTCATCCTTGCCCGCGTCCGCGGTGGTGTTGCAGGTGCTTCCGTCGCTGGTCACCGGCGGGGTGGAGCGGAGCACGGTGGAGATTGCCCAGGCGGTGGCCGAAGCCGGCGGCACGGCGCTGGTGGCCAGCGCGGGGGGCCAGTTGGTGAGCCAGATCGAGCGGGCCGGCGGCATTCACGTCACGTTGCCACTGAACACGAAATCGCCGCTCGGCATCTGGCACAATGGCCGGGCGCTGGAGGCATTGGTCCGCGAACGAACGGTGTCGCTGATCCATGCACGGTCGCGGGCGCCGGGGTGGTCGGCGTGGCTGGCCGGCCAGCGCACCGGGGTGCCGCTGGTCACCACCTATCACGGCACCTATAGCGAGGCGCTGCCGTTCAAGCGGCGCTACAACAGCGTGATGGCGCGCGGATGCATCGTCATCGTCGCGAGCCGGTTCATTGCCGACCTGGTGGCCAGCCGGCATGGCGTCGATCCGGCTCGGATTCGGGTGATTCCCCGCGGCGTCGATCCCGCGGTGTTCGATCCGGCGGCGGTTTCCGCCGGCCGGATCGCCAAACTGGCGGCGCAATGGCGACTGCCGCAGGGTGTTCGCACCGTTGTGCTGCCCGGACGGCTGACCGCGTGGAAGGGACATGCGGTGCTGCTGGATGCGATCGCTCGGCTGGGGCGGCCGGAGGTTATGTGCGTGCTGGTCGGGTCGCACCAGGGGCGTCATCGCTACGCCGAGGGACTGCGGCGTCAGGCGGTGCGGCTGGGGATCGGTGAGCGGGTGCGGCTGGTGGGGCCGTGCGAAGACATGCCGGCGGCGCTGGCGTTGTCGGACGTGGTGGTGCATGCCTCGACCCAGGCCGAGGCGTTCGGCCGGGTGGTGATCGAGGCGCAGGCGATGGGGCGGTCGGTGATCGCCGCCGACCTGGGTGGCCCGGTGGAGACGGTGCGGCCGGGCGAGACCGGATGGCGGGTGGCGCCGAACGACCCGGTTGCGCTGGCCCGGGCGATTGGTGTCGCGCTGGATATGGACCCGGCGGAGCGTGCGGCACTGGGGGCGCGGGCCAGGGCCTCGGTGCCGACGGTGCGGGCGATGCAGGATGCGACGCTGGAGGTTTACCGCGCGGTGCTGGCGCAGGTTCGGTGATGCGCGTCAGAGCAATATCGGGTCCGGTTCATCCGATATTGCTCTGCGATTGTTCACGAGGGCGATTCACGCTTTTGGTGATGCCACCAAAAGTGATCGCGCTCTACAGGACGAGGTCCCAGGTCTCGCCGACCAGGTGCTTGCCGAAGGACTGATGCGGCTGGGTGTCGACACAGGTAAATCCGGCGGCCTGGTAGATTCGGCGAGCGGGCAGCAGCACGTCGTTGGTCCATAGCGTCAGGGTGCGATAGCCACTGTCGCGGGCGAAGTCGATGCAGGCGTCGACCAGGCGGCGGCCGAGTCCGGTGCCTCGGACGGCGGGTTCGGCGTAGAGCAGGCGCAGTTTGGCGACGGTTGCGGAGGCGCGCATGACGAACACCGAACCCATGACGACGCCGTCGCGTTCGGCGATCCAGCCGCGCTCGGTCTTGGGGTCGTGACGCTTGACGAAGGCGGCGAGGATCTCCGCCGCGAGGGCTTCGTAGGTTTCGTCCCAGCCGTATTCCTGGGCGTAGAGAATGGCCTGGCGATGGGCGATCCAGCCGAGATCGCCGAGCCGATGCGGTCGCAGGATGACGGGCGGGGGCGGCGGTGCTTCGGTGCTGATGAGCTGTTCGATCGTTCGCATGGCGCTGACAAGTTCCGCTGCCTGGGGTTGGCTCAAGCGGTCGATCATCGCCCGAACGTCCTGTTGCGAGGCCCGATCCAGCGGCGCGAAGGCGGCCGCTCCGGCCGCGGTGAGAGTGAGCAAGGTCTGGCGGCCGTCATGCGGGGATAGCGATCGAGTGATCAGGCCGCGCTGGTCGAACGCCTTGAGGATTCGGCTGAGATAGCCGGCATCCAGCGCCAGGTCGCGGCTGAGGTCGGCCGCGGTTGGCGCCGGGCGGTGGGCGAGTTCGTAAAGCACGCGTGCTTCGGTCAGCGAGAAGTCCGATTTCAGCAGACCCTCGCCCAGCAGGCCGAGTTGGCGGGTGTAGTAACGGCCGAACCGGCGGATGGCGGCGATGGTTTCGGCCTGGATGACTGGGGTTATGGCTTGGGACTCGGTCATTGCCTGCGCAGGGTCGGCAATTTAGTTGACTGAGTCAAATTTCAGGTTTTGCGCAGGTTCCAGAACACGGCGTAGCCGGTCAGCACATCGGTGACGGAACGGGCGTAGACGGTCGGCGGCAGAATTTGACCGAGCGGGATGTAGGGGACGTCCAGAAAGGCTTGTTGCTGGATTTGCGCGGCGATGCGCTTGCGATCGGCGAGGTCGGTGGCGAACAGCCAGTCGTTGCGCAGTTGCTCGAGCTTGGCGCTGGTCGGCCAGCCGCGCGAGGCGGCTTTGCCATTGCCTCGGATATAGGTGTGCACGGCGGGGTCGAATTCGTCGAGGCCGGACCAGTAGGTGTGGAACAGGCTCCAGCCGCCTTGTTCGACCGGATCCTGTTTCGCCAGACGCTGCAGCACGCTGCCCCAATCGGCGTATTGCGCATCGACGTTGATGCCGATGCGCTTGAGCAGGTCGGCGCCGACGTCGCCCAGCGCCTTCAACACCGGGAAGTCGGATGGGATCAGCAGCACCGTACGCTCATTCTTTTAGCCAGAGGCGACGACCGCCTTGGCCACCGCGGCGAGGTTGCGCGGACTGGTCAGCACCGCCATGCCGGCATCGCTTGCCATCGGCGAGGCCGGGCAGAAGATGCCGACACCGTCGCGCCAATTTGTCGGATCACCGGCGGCCGCTGCCATGTAGTCGTCCTGGCTGACGGCGCCCAGAAGAGCGCGGCGCAGGCTTGGGTTGTTGAACGGCGGCTGCAGGTGGTTCAGCCGCATGTTGCCGAGGAAGCCCAACGGGTCGGGCGGCGGCAGGGTGAGATTTTTGCTTGCTCTCAGTAACGGCAGCAGATCGAAGGTCGGCGCCTCCCACCAATCCATTTCGCCCGCTTGCATGGCGGCCGCGGCGGTGCCGGGGTCGGGGATGACGGTCCACTCGACCCGATCGACGTGGACGATCTTGGGGCCGGCGGTGAAGCTGGGGATGCCATCGGGGCGCGGCAGGTAGGCTGGATTGCGCTGGTAGACGACGCGGGCGCCGGCGACGCGCTCATCGGCCTGGAAGCGGAACGGTCCGCTGCCGACCATCTGGGTGACCTGCTTGAAAGGGTCGGTGACGGCCAGTCGTTCCGGCATCATGACGCAGACGTTGGAGCCTGGCTTGCCGAGGGCGGCGAGCAGCAGCGGGAAGGATCGTTTCAGACGAAAGCGGATGGTCTTGTCATCTGGGGCGGAGAGTTCGTCGGTGACCGCCATGACGGACTGGCCGAAGCTGTCGCGGGCGCCCCAGCGGCGGATGCTGGCGACGCAGTCGCGGGCGAGCACTTTTTCGCCGTCGTGCCAGAACAATCCGTCGCGCAGCGTCATTTCCCAGGTCAGGCCGTCGGCGGTGGTGGTATCGCCGGCAACCATCTGCGGCGAGACCCGGAACGCGCTGTCGGTGCCGTAGAGGGTATCGAACACCATCATGGCGTGGTTGCGGGTGACGTAGGAGGCGGTCCAGATCGGGTCGAGCACGGCGAGGTCGGACTGCGGGATGAAGCGCAGCACGCTGGCCCCGGCGGCGCGGCCGATGCGCGGCGCGGTGAGCGCCGTGGCGGCGGCGAGCAGGCTGCGGCGGCGCATGGTCAGATCAATTCCAGGCCGGTGAGGAAGGCGGTCAGGTTGGCGGCGAGTCGTTCGACCAGATAGCCGCCTTCCTGGATCAGCACGGTCGGCAGGCCCAGTGCGGCGATCTGGCGACCGACCGTTGCGAAGCCGGCGGCGGTGACGGCGAGGTTGGCGGCAGGGTCGCCAAGCTGGGCGTCGAAGCCAGCCGACACGATCAGTGCCGATGGTCGCCTGGCGGCGATGGCATCGAGCCCCTGCTCTACCGCCGCGGTGAAACCGTCGTCGCCTGTGTCGGCGGGCAGCGGCAGGTTGAGGTTGCAGCCGAGGCCTGGGCCTTCGCCGGTTTCGTCGGCGTATCCGGCGAACCAAGGATACAGGCCGGCGGGGTCACCGTGGATCGAGACGTAGTGCACGTCGTCACGTTGGTAGAAGATCTGCTGGGTGCCGTTGCCGTGGTGGACGTCGAAATCGAGGATGGCGACGCGGCCGCTGCCTCGGTCGAGCATGCGTTGCGCCGCGATCGCTGCGTTGTTCAGGTAGCAGAAGCCGCCAGCCATGTCGGTGTGGGCGTGATGGCCGGGCGGACGGCACAGCGCGTAGGCATATCGTTGTCCTGAAATAACGTCGTCGGCAGCGTCGATCGCGGCGTGGGCGGAGCCGAGCGCGGCGGACCAGGTGGCGGCGACGATCGGCGCGCTGACGCTGCTGAGATACCAACCGGCCTGTCCCATTACCGCGTCGGGCCGGCGTGCCTTGTGGCGCACCGCGTAGGCCGGGGCACGCAGGATCGGACCGGTGTTGGCGAGCGCCTGAAAGCGGCTGAAAGCGGTTTGCAGGAAGGCCAGATAGCCGGCGTCGTGCAGACGCTGGATCGGGGCCAGGCCGTGATCGGCGCAGGGCTTGGTGGCGAGGCCGGCGGCGCGCACCGCACCGAGCAGCGCGTCGGCTCGCGCTGGGGTCTCCCAGTAGGGGCGGGTATCGCCTGGGTTGGTGAAGCGGTCGGGATCGTGGGCGGCGTGGTCGGTGGTGATGACGATCATTCAGATGCTCCAGCGGGGCGCCGTGGTTGGAGGAGGCAAATGTATCGACGTAGCGTACGGCTGGCCTGGATGGCGCGCAAATTTGTACACTTGCGTTTCCCGGTGTGCTCGGCCTTGATGCTGCGTCTTGGTTGCACAAGCAAATTGATGGGGGAGGCTGCGATGGCGAATTTCAGGTCTGTGGTATTTGTTGCGGCTGCAAGCCTTGGGATTGGGTTGTTCGCGGGTTCGGTGGCGGCGGCACCTGCCGGTCAGGAAGCGCGGCCTCCGACCGCTCAGCCGGCGGCCGGGGTCAGCCGGGTGCGCGGGGTGATCGATGTGATCAACCCGCACGAAATGCGGGTTGCCACGCGCTCGGGCCATGAGGTCTCGTTGAAGCTGGCGAACAATGCCACGGTGACCTGGATCGAGCCGATCGCGGTGACGGCGATCAAGCCGGGGTCGTTCATCGGCACCGCCGCGGTGAAGCAGCCGGACGGCACGTTGAAAGCGCTGGAAGTTCAGGTATTCCCGGAATCGATGCGCGGTGTCGGCGAGGGCCATCGGCCGTGGGACCTGGGGGCCGACAGCAGCATGACCAACGGCACAGTCGGCGACCTGAAGGTTTCCAACGGGCGCACCTTGACCCTGACCTACAAGGGTGGCGAGCAAACTGTGTTCGTGCCGGAAAAGGCGCCGATCATCACCTATGCGCCGGCGACCACGGCGGCGCTGACAAAGGGCGCTCACGTCATCGTGTTCGCGATGCAGAATCCGGACGAGACGTTGACGGCGACGCGGGTTGGCGTCGGCAGGAATGGGCTGGTGCCGCCGATGTAGGCTGGTTGGCGTTGTGCGGGCGGCACGGTTCGGCCGGCCGGAGTGCTGATTCGGACGCCACGTATTTTGGGGCGGCACGGTGAGTGGTGCGCAGGTTTGCGAGGGGGAAATATTTGCAGTTTCGTGAGTATTCAAACCGCCATTTAACTGTCAGCCGAATGTAACCTTGCGGCGGTAGGTATTCCCCTGCCTACCACCAGGCCAGTGAGGAAGCATTATGCTAAGGGAACGTCGAAAAACTGTCAGTTATCTGGCAATGTTATCTATGCTAACGAATTTCGTTGCACCGCTGGCGTTCGCTGCGCCGCTGCAGGCCAATGATGACAACACCACGACGCCGATCAAGCATGTGATCGTCATCTATGGCGAGAATCGCAGCTTTGATCATCTGTTCGCCACCTATACCTCGCCATCCGGCGACAAGGTGAACAACCTGCTTTCCGAGGGTATCGTCAACGCCGACGGCAGCGCAGGGCCGAACTTCGTCAAGGCGGTGCAGTCGATGGCGAGCGACACCTCCGGTTTCCAGATCGCGCCGTCGAAGACCGGTCCGTATCAGACCCTGCCGCCGTTGAACGCCGGTGGTCCAACGGCCAACAGCGACAGCGCTCCGCCGTTCAATACCATCGCGCAGGCGCAGGACGCGACCAGTGACCTGCTGCCGCGCGGCTACAAGCTGTTGTTGACCGGGGCGACCGGGCTGACCTCGGGGGCGTTGGATACCAGGCTGCCGAATGTCAGCAGCTTGCCGAACGGGCCTTATTCGTTGACCCCGGGCATTTCGTATGACGCCTACGCGGCCAGTCCGGTGCATCGGTTCTACCAGATGTGGCAGCAGGTGGATTGCGATATCAGCCACGCGAGCTCGAGCAATCCCAGCGGCTGTCTGAATGACCTGTTCCCGTGGGTCGAAGCGACGATCGGGGCCGGCACCAACGGCGCCGCGCTGACGCCGGGCGGGATCACGCCGTCGGGCGAAGGGTCGGTGTCGATGGGCTTCTACAATGTCGCTCAGGGCGACATGCCGTATTTCAAGAAGCTGTCCGACAACTACACGATTAGCGACAACTACCACCAGCCGGCCAAGGGCGGCACCGGCTTGGACAGCATCTTCGCCGGGTTCGGCGACGCGATCTGGTACAGCGACGGCAAGGGAACCGCGACCCCGCCGCCCAGCGGCCAGATCGAGGACCCCAATCCGCAGAGCGGCAGCAACAACGTCTATACGAACGACGGTTACGGCAGTTCGACGACCGGCAAGGGCGGTTCGTACAGCGAGTGCAGCGATTCAAGCCAGCCGGGGGTCAAGCCGATCCTGGACTACCTCGGCGCGCTGCCCACCAAGGTCAATCCCAATTGCGACGCGGGGCATTACTACCTGCTGAACAACTACAATCCTGGCTATTATTCTGACGGGTCGATCGATCCGACGACGTTCACCATTCCGCCGGTCTCGACACCGAGCATTGGCGACGACCTGTTGAACAACGCGGTGTCGTTCGCGTGGTTCGGCGAAGGCTGGGATCAGTCGGTGGCGGAACCGGCGAACCCGAACAACGTCTACTGCAACATCTGTAACCCGTTCAATTACGAGTCGAAGTTCATGGCCGATCCGTCGCTGCGCAATGTTGCCACGCAGGATACCGCGGATTTCTATAATGACTTGCACACTGGCACGCTTCCGGCGGTTTCCTTCGTCAAGCCATCCGACGTGAATGACGGTCATCCGGGTTCCTCGAAATTCGACATTTTCGAGAACTTCACCCAGAAGCTGCTGCGTGAGCTGCGCAAGAACCCCGATCTCTGGAAGTCCACGGCGGTGTTCATCACGGTCGATGAAGGCGGCGGCTACTGGGACTCGGGCTATATCCAGACGCTGGACTTCTTTGGCGATGGCACGCGGATCCCGCTGATCGTGGTGTCACCGTATTCGACGGGTGGGCACGTCAATCACACCTACACGGATCACGTCTCGATCCTGAAGTTCATCGAGAAGAACTGGAGCCTGCCACCGATCTCGCGCCGCAGCCGGGATAATCTGCCAAACCCGCAGGCGGGGCCGAGTGCCTATATTCCGGGCAACCGTCCGGCCATTGGCGACCTGATGGATATGTTCAACTTCAGCAGCCAGGGCGGGTAGTGACCGAGGCGACGATGAATGCAGGCCGGAGCAGGTTGCTCCGGTCTTTTGCGTTGTGGCGGAGGGAGTCCCGGCCGGGGGTGGGAATGGCGCGGGGATTCAGATGGTGTAGTTGAACGACGCGTAGCTGAGATCGCTCAACGCCTGGTCCATCGACCGCGATGGCTCGTCGGTTTCGACGATACGCACGACCTTGGCCGGCACGCCGGCCACCGTGGCGTGCGCCGGTACCGACTTCAGCACGACCGAACCGGCGGCGACGCGGGCGTGCGGGCCGACCTCGATATTGCCCAGGATGGCGGCGCCGGCCCCGATCACCACGCCATTGCCGACCTTGGGGTGACGATCGCCGGAATTCTTGCCGCTGCCGCCGAGGGTGACCTGGTGCATAAGGGAGACGTTGTCGCCGATTGTTGCGGTCTCACCCACGACGAGGCCGGTTGCGTGGTCGAGGAAGATGCCGTGGCCGAATTTTGCTGCAGGATGGATGTCGGTCTGGAACACCTCGGACGATCGGCTTTGCAGGTAGAGCGCGAAATCGCGTTCGCCGTTGTGCCACAGCCAGTGGTTCAACCGGTGTGCCTGGATTGCGTGGAAGCCCTTGAAATAGAGGAACGGCTCGATCAATCGGTTGCAGGCCGGGTCGCGGTCCAGCACCGCGGCGATGTCGGCCTTGGCGGCCTCGACCAGGCAGCCATCATCCTCGGCCGCCTTGCCGAAGGCCTGCACGATCAGCGGCAGCGAGATGGTGTCGCTTTTCAGCCGGGCGGCGACGCGGTGGAAAACCGCGGCCTCGAAACTGGGCTGATTGAGGATCGAGTCAAAGAACAGCGAGGCGAGCTTGGGTTCGGCCTCGTAGGCCGCCTCGGCTTCCTGGCGCAGCCGGGCCCACAGCGCGTCGGTGACAGCGGCGGCGTGATCGGGATGAACCAGCGTCAGGTGGCACGGGCTTGGGCGCATGTCCTTGGGGTTTCCGCGGTTTCGAGCTGTCCAGGATGGGACGCTTTGACACTACATGTTCGGATCAGCGGGGGCTTCGTCAACTCCCTTTATCGACCTGTCGCGTGCCCGGGTCCGCTCGAGGCCGGTAACACCCAGGCATGGCGTTGTTTTCGCTCGAACTTCCGACACTGGTGGCGGTGCCATCGCGGGTCGGGATGAATTGGTCTTCTGGCAGCGTCAGGATGCTGTCTCGCCGATCACGCTGGCGGCGCGGGCGCGAAGGCCGGGTGTGGGCTCGGGCTGGACGACGGTTGAATCGGCGTCGGTTTGTTTTTCGGCCTGGGCGTTGATCACCGCGCCGAACAAGGTGACGAAGGAGGACAGATACAGCCAGGTCAGCATCACGATGACCCCGCCGAGCGATCCGTAGGTTTTATCGTAGCTGTTGAAATGCGAGACGTAGATGGTGAACGCCAGCGATCCGATCAGCCACAGCAGGGTGGCCACGATCGCGCCTGGGGATACCCAGTGCCAGCGCGCAATGTGGCGATTGGGGGCGAACCGATACAGCAGCGCGAGGCCCAGCATGACCACCACGAGAAGCAGTGGCCATTCAAGCACCAAAAGCAGCCATTTGGCTGACCCGGTCAGGCCGACGAACTGGATCACCGCCGGCAGCACGCCGATCAGGGCGATGACGATCGTTCCGCCGACCAGCACCAGCAGGGTCAGACCAATGGCGAGCAGGTTGAGCTTGAAGAATCCCCTGGTCTCTTTCTGGTCGTAGGCGATGTTGAACGCGCTGATCAGGCCACTGATGCCGCGTGAGGCGCTCCATAGCGCCAGCAGCAGGGCGATGCCGGCGCTGATGCTGAGCGATCCATGCGGGGCGGTGACCAGGTTGTGCAACTCGTCACCGATCAGTTGCGCGGTTTGCGGCGGCAGCACGTTGGACATGGAGGCGACCTGGCGTTCCACCTGCACCGGGTCGAACAGCAGGCCGTAGATCGAGACCAGCGCGGCAAGAGCGGGGAACAAGGCGAGCAGAACGGCGTAGGTCACTCCGCCCGAAGCCAGGAAAATGTTGTTGTCCGAGACCTCTTTCCAGGAACGGACCAGGATGTCCTTCCAGCGGCGCGGTGGGATCTGATGCGGCTCGTCGGCGAGACCCCGGACCTGTCGCGCGGTCTTGCGGCGTGGCGTTTCGGTGGATGGGGGCGCGATGACGTCAAGGTCGCGCTTCAACTTGTCAAGGCGTGACTGGGTCATCGTTGGGTTCCCTGACGGCGTCACGTGGATAAACGGTATTTGCCTGCGGCGGTTCCGCATTCGGCCGGACGATGCCGGGCGGAGTAGGGCCGGGCGGAGTAGGGCCGGGCTGAGTGGGACTGGGCGGAGTAGGGCCGGGCGGAGTAGGGCCGGGCTGAGTGGGACTGGGCGGAGTAGGGCCGGGCGGAGTAGGGCCGGGCGGAGTGGGGCCGGGCTGAGTGGATCGCGGCGTCAGTGTGCCGGCTGGCGAATTTGCGCAGCAGGCTTGGTCCGTCTTGTCTCCGGCATGGCGATCCAGAGCAAGCCGACCGCGGCGGCTCCGACCGCGGCCAGCAGCAGAAACGTCGTCGCCTCGCCGAACCGATCGCCGATCCAGCCGGCGATCAGCGTGGCGCAGGTGGCCCCGAGGCCGGACGCCAACCCAAGCGCGCCGATCGCCAGGTTGAGAAAGCCGGTTCGCCGGGTCAGGTCGGCGGCGATCAGCGGCAGCATCAAGCCGAATACCGCGGCACTGACGCCGTCCAGCGCCTGCAGGACGGTCAGCGGCAACGCGCCTGGCACCACGGCGAACAGCAGAGCACGCAGCGGCACGGCGGCGAACCCGACCATCAGCACCGGGCGCCGGCCGATGCGCTGCGCCAGGGTGCCAGCCCAGGGCGCAAGCATCGCGGTGACGATTTGCGGCACGATGATCGTCGCGGAAACCACCAGGCCGGGCGCTCCGCCGCCGCGTGCCAGCCCGTTCAGCGCGATCGGCAGCAGCGCGGCGTTGGCAAGCTGAAACAACACGACGGCGGCGGCGAACACGTGCAGCGTCGGATCGGCGAAAATCTGCCAGGGTTTGTGCTCTCGCTCGCGCGGGTGGCGCAGCGCCGAGTGGTCATCTTCGGGGTCGACGCAGTCCGCCATCCGGATCATCACCAGGCTGGCCAGCGCCGGCACCACGAGGCCGGCGGTCACCAGGAACACGGCCCGCTGCGAGATCGCCGCGGCCGCCGCGCCAAGCAGGGCAGCTGACGCGGCGTTGCCGAGCGCGTCGTAGCGGGTGTTCTGACCGAGTCGTTCGCTGTAGCTGTCGTGGCCGCAGATCGAAAGCGTCAGCGCGGCGATTGCCGGGGTCATGACGCAACTGGCCAAGCCGTGCAGGATCTGGGCGCTGAAGACCAGTGTATGGGTCGGAGCGAGGCACAGCATCAGGGCACCGGCGCCGAGTGCGATCAGCGCGCCGGCGGCGGGGATCCGTTTGCGGTGGATCTGGTCAACCAGCATTCCGCCGGGAAGTTGGCCTAGCAGGGCGGCGAAGGTGCCGATACTCAGCGCCAGGCCGAGCGCGCCGAGCGTCCAGCCGCTGAGTGTCAGCCAGACTGCGATGAACGGGCCGAACCCAGCCTGGACCGCGGCTGTAAAAAAGTTCAGTCCGTTCAGGCCCAGCCGGCTTCGCACGTGATCGATCGCCTTGAGCGTGCCGGCGCGGTGCCCGCCGGCAGTCCTACGCTGTCAGAGCGTGCAGCTTGGGAGTCGGCTGGGCAAGTTCTTCATAGAGATCGACGTAGTCCTCGGCCATGCGGCGGGCGGTGAAGCGGCGGTCGAACGTGGCGCGGACACGGGCGCGATCGATGGTGTGGAGCTTGCCGCAGGCGGCGACCGCCTGATCGATGTCGTCGACGATGAAACCGCTGACCCCTTGATCCAGCACTTCCGGTACCGACCCGCAGTTGAAAGCAATCACCGGCGTGCCGCAGGCCATCGCCTCGATCATCACCAGGCCGAACGGTTCCGGCCAGGCGATCGGGAAAATCAGTGCGTGCGCCGCGGACAGGAAGGCGGGCTTCTGCGCGTCGTTGATCTCGCCGATGAATTCGACGTCGGGGTTGGCTTGGATCAGCGGCTTGATCAGGGTGTCGTAGTATTCCTTGTCGGCGTTATCCACCTTGGCGGCGATCTTCAGTTTCATCCCGGCTCGGCCGGCGATCCTGATGGCGCGGTCGACGCCCTTTTCCGGCGAGATGCGGCCGAGAAACGCAGCGTAGTGCTGCGCGCCTGGTTGTGGTGTTAGCAGGTCGGCAGGCATGCCGTGCGGCACGGTGCGCACCCAGTTCAAGCGCGGGATCGGCCGGCGCTGGCTGTCGGAGATCGAAACGAAGGGACAATCGGCGAAGCTGGCGTAGGCGTCGACGAACTCCTGAATATCAAGCCGGCCGTGCAAGGTGGTCAGGAACGGCACTTGCTGTCGGCTGAACAGTGATAGCGGGAAATAATCGATGTGGAAGTGCAGGACGTCGAAGTCGTCCTTACGCTGGTATATCAATTCGACCATACGATGGTATATGGCGATCCAGTCCTTGACCGAGGGATCCAGGCGCAGCGCCTGATCACGCATTGGGGCCAGCTTGGCGGAGGTTACTGAATCGCCGCTGGCGAACAGGGTGACGTCGTGGCCCATGGCCACCAGTTCCTGGGTCAGCGAGTAGACCACACGTTCGGTTCCGCCATACAGTTTTGGTGGCACCGCCTCAAACAGGGGCGATATTTGAGCAATACGCATAAGTATTCGGCCCCTGAATGGACTGGCGGTTTAGTGGCAGAAAGCGCTTTTTTCTTGTGATCGTGTCCACACAACTTATGCTTGACTTCACAATCCAGAGGCACTTATCTATAGTAGGTTATAGCTTTTGAATGTGGCGAAAAGTCGGCGTGTTCGGTCCAATCTTCGGGTTTCAGCCCGATGGTTCCCAGGGCGGGACATGGCGAAGGCGAGCCAGCGGCCCGGGTCCGCGTTTATCCCGGTTGAGGAGCCCGCCTTCGTTATGCCGCACCGACCGGGTATCCAGGTCCCGCGTTCCGAAGCCTTCCCCGCGATGCGCAGCCGCGCGCTGTCGTTTCTGTTCGGCTACATGCGCGGCCATCCCGCCGGTCACCTGGTGGTGGTGGTGTCGGTAATCGCCGCGGTGACCTGCGCGGTGTCCACCCAGTACGGCATGAAATACCTGGTCGATATCGTGGCATCCGGGCCGCAGGCCGCCGGGGCCCAGGTGTGGACCGCGTTCGCCTTGTTGTGTGCCCTGGTGGCGGCGGACAATCTGTCGTGGCGGGTCGGCAGCTACGCCGCGCATCGGGCTTTCGTCGCGGTCACCGGCGACATCAGGCGAGACTTGTTCGCTCATCTGGCCGGGCACTCGCCGACCTACTTCGCGGACCGCCTGCCGGGGGCGCTGGCAAGCCGCATCACCGCCACTGCCAACGCCGCGTTCACCGTGGAGAGCACCGGGGCCTGGAACGTGCTGCCGCCGAGCTTCGGCGTGCTGCTGTCGATCTGCGTCATCGGCACGGTCAATCTGGCGCTGGCCGCAACCCTGATGGCGATCGCCCTGCTGCTCGGCGCGGTGGTTTTCGTCATGGCCCGCCGCGGCACCGCACGCCACCGCGACTATGCCGAAAAGGCAGCCGCGGTGGATGGCGAACTGGTCGACATCCTGGGCAATTTCGGCGTCGTGCGAGCGTTCGGTGCGACCTTCCGCGAGCAAACCCGGGTCGGCGATCGGATCCGGACCGAGATGGCCTCGCGCCGCCGCAGCCTGTTCTACCTGGAGCATATCCGCCTGCTGCATGCGGTGCTGACCGCGCTGCTGATCGCGGGGGTGATCGCCTGGGGCATCATCCTGTGGCAGAACGGCCAGGCCAAGGTCGGCGATCTGGTGCTGATTACCTCGCTGGCTTTCGGCATCCTGCACGGCAGTCGCGATCTGGCGGTGGCGCTGGTCGATCTGACCCAGCACGTCGCCCGGCTGCAGGAAGCGATCTCGACGCTGCTGGTGCCACATGATCTGAACGATCGGCCGGGCGCCGGCGCGCTGCCCACCGGACCTGCCCAGCTGGCGTTCGAGCATGTGCGCTTCGCCTATGCGGAGCGCGCCGCCGTGTTGAACGACTTCAACCTGCTGATCGCTCCGGGCCAGCGCGTCGGGCTGGTCGGGCTGTCGGGTGCCGGCAAGTCAACCGTGCTGGCCCTGCTGCAACGCTTCTACGAGGTCGATGGCGGACACATTTCGATCGATGGGCATGACATCCGCGAGGTGACCCAGGACAGTCTGCGCAACGTCATGGCGCTGGTGCCGCAGGATGTGTCGCTGTTCCACCGTTCAGTGCTGGAGAACATCCGCTACGCGCGCCCCGATGCGACCGAGGCCGAGGTGCTGGCCGCCGCCGACATGGCGCACTGCCGGTCGTTCATCGAGGCCATGCCGGACGGTTTCGCCACCATCGTCGGCGACCGCGGGGTGAAGCTGTCGGGCGGACAGCGCCAGCGCTTGGCGATCGCCCGCGCGTTGCTGAAGAACGCGCCGATCCTGCTGCTGGATGAGGCCACCAGCGCGCTGGATACCGAATCCGAGCAGGCGATCCAGCACGCGCTGGACCGTCTGATGGCGGGCCGCACGGTGATCGCCATCGCCCACCGCCTGTCGACGCTGCAACGCTTCGACCGCATCATCGTCATGGATCGCGGACGTATCGTGGATGACGGCACCCCCGCCGACCTGGCCGACCGGCCCGGACCCTATCGCGACCTGTTGCGCAAGCAAGGGATGGACCCGGTGGCCGCGGCGGCCTGAGGCATCAACGTTGCCGTTCGACGCCGCCGCTGGGCGAGGCTGACATCGCCACTCAGGCGAACAACATCGCCGGTGGCTGGCCGGAGGGATGGGCATGATCGAACACCACCCAGGCGTGGTGATGCTGGGCGTGGTTGGTCCGCTCTCCCATGTCGAACCAGCGGATGCGATGGGTCAGCACGATCACAGCGGCGAACGGCGCGGCCGACATCACCTGTGCCACCCGTTTGCCGGCAATCCATTGCAGGCGCACCAACAACGCAAGCTGTCCTTCCGTGCTGGCGGTCAGCTTCAGCGCATGGCGCAGAAAGCCCATCATCGCCGCCGAGGAGCGGGACTGGCCCTGATGCGAACCGGAATCGCCATAGGGCGGATTGGTCACGATGCTTCGGCACCCGTCCGGCACCGTCCGGCAGGCGAGGAAATCGACCCCCGAACGGCCGAAGCCGCGTTCGGCGATGTCGGTCGACACGACGCCGTAGCGATGCGCCGCGAGCACGCTGGACATCGCGCCGTCGCCGCAGCAGGGCTCCCATATCGGGCCGCGGAATTGCACATGATTTAGCAGCGCCTCGGTCACCCAGGAGGGTGTCGCGTAGAAATCGCGCGCTTCGCGCTGATAGCCGGAAACGTGGATCGCGCGAACATCGACCGGCCGCGGAGGTTTCGCGACTGGGGAGCGGAGCGTGTCGGCCTCGGCGATTGGCAGTCCGAGTTGGGGGAGCATCAGGCCATTCTCATGCATGGGGTCGGGTTTGCATTGCGATACTCCGGTGCGGAATCCTTACGCCGCGCCACGACTCGGCAGAGCAAAAATCCAGCCGATTCGGAGGCGAATAGTACCGTGCGCGCGGTGGGCCGAGCAAGCAGCGGATGATGGCCGCGAGCGGAAAAGGCAGCCCCGAAACGGATGGCAACCGCGATCGATCAACGTCGGCTCGGTTCTTGCCGGCACTTCCCCGGCGGCCCGTATTGGAGAACCGGCGCTGTCGCGGTTACACTCCCCATCCGTTCGATAGACCACACCGCGGCGAGAGGCGATCAGAAGCATGCGCATCACGGCGTTGAATCCGGACTTCGTCGGCGAGGTGTCCGACATCGATATCAGCGCGAAGCTGTCATCCGACGCGGTGGCGGCGATCGAGGCCGGGATGGATCGCCATGCCGTGCTGGTGTTCCCGGGCCAGACGCTGACCGACGAGCAGCAATGCACCTACAGCCGCAACTTCGGCGAACTGGAGGCGACGTTGATCGGCCAGATGTCGAAGCCCGCTGAACGGCGCCTGGGCGCGGTGGAGATCGGCGACATCTCGAACCTCGACCCGGCCGGCCGGTTGCGTGCGCGCGACGACAGCCGGCGGATGTATTCGCTGGGCAACCGGCTGTGGCATTCCGACGCGTCGTTCCGGGCGACCGGCGCGGGGTATTCCCTGCTGTCGGCGCGCGTTGTCCCGGGTGCGGGGGGCAATACCGAGTTCGCCGACATGCGTGCCGCCTACGACGCGCTGGAGGACGCGACCAAGGCCGAAATCGAGGATCTCGTCACCGAACATTCGATCGCCTTCTCACGCGGCGAGCTGGGGTTTTCCGACTACGGCGCGGGCAACGAGGACAAGGTCCGCCCGGTGCGCCATCGGCTGGTGCGGACCCATCCGGTCACGGGCCGCAAGTCGCTGTATCTTTCGGCCCATATCGGCACCATCGTGGACTGGCCGATGCCGGAGGCGCGGGCTTTCATCCGTGACATGACAGAGCACGCGACCCAGCCGCGGTTCGTGCATGCGCATCGCTGGCGGGTCAACGACCTGGTGATGTGGGACAACCGCACCACGATGCATCGCGTTCGACGCTACAGCGACCTGCGAGAGGTGCGCGACCTGCGGCGGACATCGATCAAGGGAACCGCAATGACGGCACCGCAGGCCCCTGCTCTCGCCGCTGAATAACGGAGGACCGTCATGTCTATTACGATCAAACAACTGACACCGGGCTTCATCGGCGAGGTTTCCGGCATCGACGTAACCCAGACGCTGACCAGCGCCCAGGCCGCCGAACTCGAGGCCGGCATGGATCGCTATGCGGTGCTGATCTACCACGATCAGCGGTTCAGCGATGACCAGCAGAAAGCATTCAGCCGCAATTTCGGAGCGCTGGAGGACACCGCCTCGGCCACCATCGTCACCGGGCGGCGACTGGATGCCGACATGGCGGATGTGTCGAACCTCGGCGTGGACCACAAGCCGCTGGCGCGCGACGACCGGCGCCGGCTGTTCAACCTCGGCAACCAGCTCTGGCATTCCGATAGCAGTTTCAAGGCGGTGCCGGCGAAATTCTCGCTGCTGTCGGGGCGCGTCGTGGTCGATGCCGGCGGCAACACCGAATTCGCCGACATGCGCGCGGCCTACGACGCGCTGGACGACCGGACCAAGGCCGAGATCGAGGACCTGGTCTGCGAGCATTCGCTGATCTATTCCCGCGGCTTGCTGGGCTTCACCGACATCACGGATCAGGAAAGAGCGAGCTTCCGGCCAGTGCGCCAACGCCTGGTCCGGGTGCATCCGGCCAGCGGGCGGAAATCGCTTTATCTGTCGTCCCATATCGGCACCATCATCGGCTGGCCGATGCCCGAGGCGCGGGCGTTCATTCGTGACCTGAGCGAGCACGCGGTGCAGCCTCGGTTCACCTATTCACACAAATGGAGACCGTTCGACCTGGTGATGTGGGACAACCGTGCCACGATGCATCGGGTGCGGCGCTTCGATGAAACCCAGGTGCGGGATATGCGCCGGACCACGGTGGCTGGCGACAGCGTGACCGCGGAGCAGTTGGCGGCGTGACCGGCGGTCGCGTTGGCGCGCGCACCCCTGGGGCGGTCGTGTTTCGGGGGGACGCGCTTGCCCGGATCAGGCGGCCCCATCGGACAGGTCTATGGACTTGTTGCGCAGGCTGTCAGCCAGGGCCTGCGGGCCGCCCCGGGTCAATAGCCGGCGAAAATCCGAGCGCTGTACCGCCACGCGGCTGATCGACCCGTCGGCCAGCACATCGACCACACGCCAGCTGGACCCGCTGTCACGCATCACGTAATCCAGCTCATGAGTGGTCCCCGATTTGGGAATGATCCGGGTCTGCACCACCTGCTCGGCGCCGACCGCTCGGGTTGTCGGGGCGATTTCGAAACGCTGACCGTTGAAGTGGTTGAAGCTGTTGACGTAGCTGACCACCGTGTAGCGGCGGAACGCGTCGGTCAGCATGGCCTGCTGCTGCGGTGGCAACGCCGCCCAGCTGGCGCCGACCGATTCCTTCAGCACCGCGCCGAGATTGAAGGTCTGATCGATCACCGGGGCCAACATGGAGAAGCGCTGGCGAAACGGCGTCGCCGGACCGGCCTTCATGATCTCCAGCAGGCCATCGATGAGGCGGCGTATCGGCTCAATAACCGCATTGGTGTCGGTTGCGCGGGCCGGAACCGCCGCGCCGACGAAGATTGCGGCGACCCCCGCCATCAATCCGCGCCGGCGGCAGTAAATCGTATTCATCGGAGCAATCCTATACCCGATAGGCGTTTTCGGCATCCATGTTGGGTTTTGGACTGACATCATCCAGATACAAAGACATCGTTGTATTTCATCCGGTGTTTCCGGATCACCTCGGCTCACTACTTTGTGTCCTGGAAATAGGTTTTCGACTCCTTGGCTCATTATCAGATGGCAGGATCGCAGCGTTTCAGCGGGAGACTTGACTTTGACGATCACGACCACGGCGCTTCGCCTGTCGGACAAGGTCGGTGCGTCACTAGGCTTGATGGACCGGCCGCTCGACCCCGATCCGCTCATTCGCAAGGCGCGACACCAAACCGGGCTGAGCGATTTCGGCGATGCGTCTTTCATTGGCCCGCTGACCCGGTTGCTTGACGCGTGTTACGCCGAATCGGCACTCAGCATCGTGGGCCGGCAGGCGACGAAGTGGGATGTCGTGCGGTTCCTGTCCAACCTGCTGATTCTGCAGGATGCCGCGGTTCGATGTCCGGCAATCGAGGAGACGCCGATCCGCCGGCCTGTGTTCATCACCGGCCTGCCGCGCAGCGGCACCACTTTTTTGCATCGTCTGATGTTGATGGACCCGGCGAACCGGGCGCCGGCGGTGTGGGAAACGATTACCCCGTCCCCCTCGGCCGGGACGCGTGAGCAACGCATTGCCCGTGTCACCCGCCAGTTGCGGACCTTCGAGTGGCTGGCGCCGGAGTTCCCCGCGCTGCACCCGCTGCGGGCGACCTCGCCGCAGGAATGCAGCGAGATCACCGCCCATGTATTCCGCAGCCTGCGCTTCGATACCAACTACCACATACCATCCTACAGCGACTGGTTGGATGCCGATGTTGTCCGCCACCTGCCTGCATACCGGTTCCACAAGCGGTTCCTGCAGTTTCTGCAGCATCAGGATGGGCGCGATGGGGACATGTCGGGCGTAACCTTGGGCGGGGCGCGGCGATGGGTGCTGAAATGCCCGGAACATCTGTTTGCGTTGCAGGCGATCCGTGCGGTCTATCCGGACGCGAGGCTGGTTTTCGTGCATCGCGATCCGGTGAAGGTTCTGCTGTCCCAGGCCCGGTTGACCGAGGTTCTGCGCCGTCCGTTCACCCGCCGGCTCGATCCGCGCGCGCTTGGTCCACACGAGAGCCGGCGTTGGCTGGATGGGACTCGGCGGATGATGACGGCGGGCGACGACGCCGGCTTCCTGGACCCGATCTGTCACGTTCACCACATCGACCTGATCAGCGATCCGATCAGCACGGTCGAGGGTGTGTATCGCCATTTCGGCATGACGCTGGCACCGCGGCTGGCGGCCGATATCGAAGCGCGTGTCGCGTCCAATCCCAATGGTGGTTACGGCGAGCATAGCTACCACTTCGAGGACCACGGGCTCGACGAACAGCAGGAGAGGGCCAAGTTCCGGCCTTATATGGTGCATTTCGGCGTGACCGCCGAGGCCGGGCCGAGGCGTCGAGCCAATCCGGGATCGCAGCGGGTCGCCTGCGGTGAGGAGCCGACGCTGCAGTCCTGACTTGCGCCGACGACAGGCCGATGGCGCCGCGCCCTGTGACCGGGCCGAACCAGTGGGCCGATCCCAGCAGAAGCATCCCATGCGGTCGGATGAACTGGGCCACAAAATCAACCCTAGTGGTTCAGATCAGGCGGCACTACTTTCGGCCTGATTCGAACCACTAGCGGGCCGACAGGCGGGCGATGGTTGGGTCGAGAGCAGCGTGGGAGCGCAGGAAGGTTGCCAGGCCGGCCTCGGCCTCGCTGCGTTCGCCGGGGGAAAGCGCGGACCAGTCCACCGCCGGGGTCAGGGTCACGACAATCGGTGTGAAGGGTGATCCAAGAAGACTGTCGATCGCCATTCCGATTCGCATTGCCAGCCCCGGCCGAATCGGCTTGCCGTCGACCCAGACTGACACGGCGATAGCGAACGCGGGATCGTTGGAGGTGATGATCCGCCAGGTGCTGGGGGTCGCCTCACCGGTTGCCAGCCAGTGCTCCTCGTGCCCCTCGGTGTCGGCGCGCATCACCAGGCGGCCACGCTCGGCCATCAGCGGCGCGGCGGTGATCCAGGGCGAGAACACCCGCCAAGTCATCCGCATCGGCAGACCGCCGCACAGGACAAGTTGGCTACGGGCGGGAAGCACGGCGGCGTCGGAGGCGATGGCGCGCACGGTGCAGCCGGGTGCAACATCGATGGCTTGGGGCGCGGCAACCGGCGCCGCGGTGGCGCTGGTCAGCGCGGCCGCCAGCGTCGGGCTGAGCGCCGCCACGATGACCGTCGCCAGTGCGATGAAGCCGGCGCGAAGCATGGTCGGCGGAATGGCGTTACGCTGGGTTCGCGATCCGGCGGACGGCGGGTGCGGCGTTGCCGGGGCGGTGCGAACCTGATCCTGGCGGAACGGCAGTCCCAGCACGACCAGCAGCAGGAGTACTGCCGAGAAGAACAGCCAGCCGTAGATGATGTGATCGGCCGCCGCCGCCTTGGCGCTGTTCAGAAGATATCCCAGATAGACGATGCCAAGGCCGCGGAACCCGTTGGCGATGACCGGCACGATGATGGAAACCAGGACGAACACCCCCCGCCGCAGCGGAGTGCGATACATCAACAGCGCATAGAGGCAGCCGAAGGCGATCGCGGCGATCAGGAAGCGCAGCCCGGCGCAGGCCTCGGCGACGAAGAAGGTGCCTTGGGGGATTTCGATGGTGTAGCCGTCGATGTAGGCGGGAATGCCAATTATCCGCAGGCCGACACGGATGAATCCGGTGGTGAAGGCCTGCAGGTCCGGCGTCAGGAACTCCCCGAACGGCACCAGAAAGTAGAGATACAGCAACGGTCCGGCCATCGCCCACCACAGCCGCCGGCCGAGCAGCGCGAAGAGCAGCAGCTCGACGAAGCTGACGGCGACGAGTTGCCTTCCCTCCATGATGCCCAGCCGTTCGGCCAGCAGCCAGACGCCGGCGAGCGGCAGTCCGAGCAGCACGGCGGCAGGCATCGGGCAGGGGGATGACGCGGTCAGATCGGAACGTCGGTCCCACAGCAGATACAGCGCGATCGGTATGACCAGGTAACAGTGATTATAGGCGGTGGAGTCGTTCCAGGTTTGGATCGCGGCCACCACCTCCGGGCGGAACAGCGCGGCCAGCAGCAGCACGCCGACACCGGCTGCCAGCCCGACCCGCCGGCGGTCCTGAGCGGCGGGGTCAGCCTGAAGCCGGTGCGGTGCGACGTGGTCGAGCACGGGCGCGTCCATCAGTGGCGGCTTTCGGCGCGTTGCAGACGTGGTGAGCGGTGCTCAGCCTGGACCGCGGCTTGTGGCACCAAGGGGCACAGGATGTCGTCGAAGCCGCGCAACGTCACCTGCCAGTCATAGTTGCTGATGATACGACGGCGAGCGGCGGTGCCGATGGCGACGCCTTCCTTGGTGGTGGCCAGGCGAGTGCAGGCGGCGGCGAAATCAGCCGCGCTGTCGGCGAGGATGGCTTCCAGCATCGGCACGGCGGCGATGCCTTCAAGCGCGTCGGCGGTGAGCACGACGGGGCGGGCCATCGCCATTGCCTCCAGCACCTTGTTCTGGATGCCGCGGGCGATTCGCATTGGGGCGACCCCGGCGGTGGCGTGGGCGATATAGGGGCGGACGTCCGGCACTCGGCCGGTGACGAAGACGCCATCGCGTTGTTGCAGCTTTCGCACCTCGGGGCTGGGGTTGCTGCCGACGACATGGAACTGGGCGGCGGGGAGGCTGGCCTGGATCAGCGGTAGGATCTCGCCGGCGAACCAGACAGCGGCATCGACGTTCGGCGGGTAATCCATGGTGCCGGTGAAGACGAAGTTCGGCCTCGTAGTGTCGTATGGCGGCGGATACTGCGGCCCTGGGTCGAAATAGCGATGATCGACGCCGTTGCTGACGCCGCGGATGGTGTTGGCGCAATCCGGGTTGTGGCGGGCGAACAATGCGGCCTCGGCGTCGGAGACCAGCACGGAAAGCGCGGAGTGGCGGGCGATGCGTCGCTCCAGTTCGGCGATCTTGCGCCATTCGCGGCGGTAGACCAGGCGCATTGGGCCTTTCGTTGCGTCAGCGAAGGCGCGCCATTTCTCGGAATCGACATCAACCAGATCGACCACCGTCGTGCCGGTGTTGGGTAGGTCGAGCACGTACGGCGCCATGTTGGAAGAGTAGACGAAGGTGATCGCCGGGTGGATCGTGTCGGCGACCGTGTTCACCCAGTCGATCAACCCGCGGTGACGGAAATACGTCACGCTGAGCGCGTCAGCGGTCAGCAGGCCGCCCAGGCAGACCAGCCGAGCGGTTCGCCGATTGATTTGCCCGACGTAAATGTCGCGACACAGCGGTCGCAGCGCGTCGATGTATTGGCGGTCGTCGGGATCGTCGATCAGGCAGCCGAGGTGGATGTCGTACCATTGCGCCAGGTATTTCAGTTCATGGAAGGCGCGGATCTTCTCGCCCTTGGTCGGCGGATAGGGCAGGCGTTGCGCCAGGAACAACAGGTCAGGCATTGGCGGCGGGCCGGTGGCGGGGGGTGGGTCGGGTCATCATGGCTAGCCGATGCCGCGGACGATGGATGGACCCAGCAGATTGGCCAGCGGCAGCGGCAGGCGCTTCCACGCGGCGATGAAGGTTCGGTATTTCGGGTTCAGCGGGTTGTGGTCCGGCATCGCGTGGCCTGGTTTCAAGCGAAACCGATAGTTCAGCGGCGCGGGATCGAAGCCCCAGTTGTGCTTGAACGCGAACGATCCGGTGCCGATCTTGGAGCGGCCGAAGTCGAACAGCCGGCAGCCGCGATCGGCGGCTCTTCGCATGGTTTCCCAGTACAGGAAGTCATTTCCGGCGCGGCTGCGGGCGGCGGCCGAACCGCCGCCGTAGTAGGGCAGCACCTCGTCGCGAAAATAGAAGTTCATCACGGTGGCGATCGGGGTTTGCTGGTCGAGCACGGTGACGATGTCGGCGGCATCGGCAAAGGTATCCATCAGGATGCGAAAGTAGTGGCGTGAGAACACCGGGGTGCCGAGGTTGCGCACGCTTTCGGCGTAGATCCGGTGCAGCGTGCCGACATCTTGGTTGGCGATGGAGGTGAGACCGTTCTGGATGGCCTTGCGCACCATCGCCCGCTGTTTGCGGGGGATCGCCTTCATGTTGCGGTCGTGGTCGGCCTCGATCGGTTTGCGGAAGGTCACGTAGAGATCGGGCCGGTCGGTCCAGCCGGGGGGCGCCGGTTCGCCGCCATCGCGATAGCGGAATTCGAGCGCGCTGGAGGGGCTGCGGGCCAGCAGTCGTTCGGCGTGAGCGATCAGCGCCGCCTGGCTTTCGGCATCGACGGTCAACGGCCCGCCGTAGACGCAGAACGGGCTGGAGATCAGGGTGTCGCCGAACAGCAGGGATTTGACCCGCGCCAACGGCAGCACTCCGGTGATGGCGCCGTCGCGTTCGGTGAAGCTGTAATGGGTTTCGTGACCGAATGCGGCCTCGATCACCTTGGCCCAGGCGGCGAGGTGAAAGAAGGTGCCGGCGGGCATCGCGGTGACGAAGCGGTCCCAGGCGGGTTCGCTGGCGGCTTCGAGGGTGCGGACCGAGACCGACATCGCGGTCAGGCCGCCTTGGCTTCGGCGGGGCTGGTTGGGTTCGCGGTCAATAGCGGGGCGAACACCCGATCCATCCGGTCCCAAGCGAAATCACGCAGCAGGTGGTCGAGATCGGCGGCCATGCGCGAGAGGTTGGTGTAGTGCCGCAGCCGGGATTTCCAGCCGGCGTTACGGATGCGCGGTTGGGCTGGGTCGATCTCCCACGGGTGGAAGTAGAAGATGCCAGGCTGGCCGGCGCGGTTGATCCGGGTCAGCCCGGCGCGGTAGAGCGCGGTGGGCAGCAGGCGGAAATAGCCGCCCCCCGAACACGGCCAGTTGCGGCCGGCGAGGCGCAGCGTGGTCATCGGCAGTTCGATTACCCCGTCGGGGTCGGGGCGGAACGGGACGCGCGGTGCGTCCGGCATGCCGTAGAGATCGTGCCGGATCGGATTGATGCTGGAACTGTAGCGGTAGCCTTCCTGGCGCAGGATCGGGAATGCCCACAGGTT
This sequence comes from Rhodopila sp., assembly GCF_965277165.1. Taxonomy (GTDB): domain Bacteria; phylum Pseudomonadota; class Alphaproteobacteria; order Acetobacterales; family Acetobacteraceae; genus Rhodopila. Next base: position 2,820,786 of record NZ_CBDICE010000006.1, on the reverse strand, counting down.
GCGCGCGCCGATCGAGAATGTCGCCGCCCGGTAGCCGGTGACGGTGGTGCCGCCGATATCCTCCAGCAGCGCGCGTGTGCGGCGAATGTCGGAGCGGAAGGTTTCCGGGTCCTGGCGATCGACCCTGGTATGGTCCCAGCCATGGCTTGCCAATTCGTGGCCGTCGTCGACGATGCGGCGGATCAGCGCCGGACAGCGTTGCGCCACCCAGCCCAGGGTGAAGAAGGTCGCGCTGACGCCGGCGGCGGCGAACTGGTCGAGGATGCGGTTGGTGTTGGCCTCGACGCGGGATGGGAACGAGGCCCAGTCCGAGCGGTCGATACAGTGGGCGAATGCCTGGACCTGGAAGTAGTCCTCGACGTCCACCGTCATGGCGTTTTGCATCTGCGTCATAGTGCCCCCATGGCGGCGCCGGTGGTCTGTGCTTCCATCAGGTCCAGAACCTGCTTGAACAGGGTGTCCTGGCGTGCCGAGTGCTGTTCCAGGGCGGTGACGCGGTGGCGCAGATCGTCGCTGACCGGGGATGGCGCGGGTTGGGATCCGACGCCGAGGTCGCGGTTGAGCTCATCGGCGGTGGCATCGACCATGTCTGCGGTCACCGCGTGGGCTTGTTCGAGCGCGGCGAACAGCAGTACGCGGGAACAGAGCGTGTTGATCCGGCGCGGGATGCCGCCGGTGTGGCGATGGACGGCCGTGAACGAAGCATCGTCCCACAGCGGGTCGTTGCGCCAATCGACGGTGCGCAGGCGATGTTCGATATAGAGGCGGGTTTCCGGTTCGGTCAGCGGGCCGAGATGGGTGGAGGCGAGCACGCGCTGGCGCAGTTGGTCCCAGTCCTGGCTGGCGAGGATCGGGCGGAACTGGGGTTGACCCAGCAGCACGGTCTGCAGCGAGGCGCGGCCGTCGACGGTGATGTTGGACAGCATGCGCAGTTCCTCCATCGCCGCCAGCGACAGGTTCTGCACTTCGTCGATCACCAGCAGGCAGCGTCGACCCTGGCGGCGCTGGTCGCGCACCATGTGTTCGAAACGGCGCAGTAATGTCGACTTTTCCGTGCCGGGGGTGTCGCCAAGGCCAAAATTGGCCATCGCCAGGCGCAGCAAATCGTCGCCCGAGACCTGGGTGGTGACGACCCTGGCGATGACATAGGTGTTGCGGTCCAGTTGTGAGCACAGTTGCTCGGTCAGCGTGGTCTTGCCGGCCCCGACCTCGCCGGTGATGACGATGAAGCCTTCTTGCTGCGACAGGCCGTAGACCAGGTGCGCGATGGCTCGGCTGTGGCCGGCCGACCCGAAGTAGAATCGGGTGTCGGGCGTCAACAGGAACGGCAGACCGGAGAGGTTGTAGAATTTGTCGAACACGGAGGCTTTCAGAAACGTTTGGTAATGCCGAGCAGGAGGATGTTTTGGTAGAAGTCAAATTCTGTAACGTCGGCGGATCGTTGTAGGAATGTATAGCGTACGTTGGCGCTGAGGGTAGCGGAAATCTGCCACGACCAGGCCAGGGTCGCGGCGAACGAGGTGTTGTTGCCGGGATTGAAGGCGGAAATCGCACCGGCGGACTGGTCCTGGATGGCGTAGGAAAATGCCGCGCTGACGGTCATGTCGGGGCGCATCTGGTGCAGCCAGCTTATGGCCGCGGTCTTGCTTTGGGTGGTGCTGGTGAAGGCGCCGCCGAAGCCCTGCTGTTTCGCCAGCAGGAAGCTGATCGAGATGATGTCGCGGTTCAGCGTGGTCTGGCTGCCCAGGGTCAGGGTCGAGGTGCGGAACACACCATCCCGTACCGCCAGCGCATTGGTGGTGCCGAATAACGACCCGCCGGTCTGCCCATTCACCAAGGCTCCGTTCGGGGTCGCGGTCGCCAGGTTGAGCTGGTTCTGCACGTATTCCAGTTGGGTGCCCAGGGTGCTGCCGTAGCTGGCGAACACCCGGGTGCGCTGGGTGAGCGCGTAATAGGCGTCGGCACTGAACGAGTTGAAGCCGTCGAGGTGGCCGTAGCTGAGGGTCAGCGAGCTGTCAGGATTGGGCGCGAAGGTCGCACCCAGGCTCCAGATCAGGTCGTGAACCGATTGCTGGCCGAGACCGGTATAGACGATGTCCTCATGCCCGCCGGAGGCGAACACCGAGAAGCCTCGGAACACCTGGTAGGTGAGCTTGTCGTTGAAGATGGCGCGGGTAGAGGAGGAGTTTTGGGTGGCCTGTTCTGGCAGGCCGGTGACGAAATCGGTGCTGCCGGCGCCTGCGGTGGTCTGGTCCTGGCGCAGGTCGATGTCGAAGCTGTCTTGCAGCGAGGCCAGGTAGTCGCCGGTGTCGAAGTGCGCGATTTCCTCGTTCGACACGAGTGTCTGGGCATTGGCGCCCCCGGTGGGGAACGGTGAGGCGGCGAAACCGGTCAGCGGATCGGATTCGGTGACGTTGAAGGAATAACCGAGCTTGGCGTTGCCCCAGTCGCCGAGGTGGCGGAGCAGGTAGGGGGAGATGCCGAAGCTGGAGGTCTGGACCTCGGTATTTCGGGTCAGACCTTGGCTGTTGCCGGCCAGCGTGGGGATCGTCGCCTGGGCCGCGGCGGCGGAACCGGATGGAGCGCCGACGCCACCGACACCGCCGATGCCGCCAAACTGGTTCTGCACGCCGGCGATGGCGCGGACATCGACATAGGCCAGGTCGGGCACCAGGGTGATGCTGGCGAGGCCGTTCATCTGCTCGGTCAGCGAGTTGAGGTCGCCGGTGCGCCCGTAGAGCGCCAGTGTAGGGGCAAAATCGAACGAGAGCTGGATGCGCGGCAGGTCGCCGGCGAGGCTGAAACCGGGGGAGAAATAGCTCACCAGGTCGGTCCGCCGCGGACTATGCAGTTGCAGGACGTTGTCGGTCAGTTCTTCCTGCAGGTCGATCCGGGGCACAAACGTCCAGCCGCCGCCGAGCGGTGGCGCGAAGCCGTTGACCAATTGCAACTGATGCTGCAGGTCGCTGACGTCGGAGGGGGCGAGTTCGGTGCCGGGCGGGGTTTGATCGGCGTCGCTGGCGTCCAGCAGCGGGAATGCGATCGCACCGCTTGCGGGCAGCAGCAGCGCCGCGGCCAGCACGATGGCGCGCGATCGGATGCGGCCTGATCTGCGCGCGGAGGGGCGTGGGGAATGCGGTTCGGCGGCGGTCATCGCGGGATGGCGCGGCTTGGCGGTTCAGGCGGCGTAGTACGACGAGTAGGCGCCGAAGCTGTGGCGCGTCGAGGTCTGCTGCTTGTTCAGCACCATGGTGATGGTGGGGCAGGCCTGGACCAGGTCGAGCGCGGCCTCGATTTCCTCGCGCTGGGTGCGGTCGGCCTCGACCACGAACAGAATCTGGCCGACCAGTTGGGCGAGCAGCGCCGGATCCGAGGTGGACAGGCACGGCGGCGCGTCGAGGATCAGCAGACGGTCGGCATAGCGCCGGCCGAGGTTTTCGATCAGCCGCGCCATTTCGGTGGCCGAGAACAGCTCGGCGCTGCGTTCGCGCTCGCGGCCGATGGGCAGGATCGATAGAAGTTCGATCGGTGTCCTGGCGATCATCGGGGCGGGATCGAGCCGCGGGTTGGCCGCCAGGTCGAGCAGCCCAGGTGCGTCGGCCAGACCGAGGCTGGAGCAGATCGATTCGCGTTTTGCATCAGCATCGATCAACAGCACGGGGTGATCGGCCTGGCGGGCGATGCTGGCCGATAGGTTGGCAGCGATGAAGCTTTTGCCCTCTCCTGGTCTGGCGCTGGTCACCAGCAGCAGGTTGGAGAAGCCGGGCTGGGCGTCGGGGCCGAAGGCGGCGCGCAGGATCTGGCGCTGCACCAGGCGGAATTCCTCGGAGATGCGGGTGCGGCTGCGTGACCAATCGATCATGCCGGCGCGCTGCAAGGCAGCGGCTGCGATCGTTGGGGAAGCCTCCGGGCGCGTGCTTGCGGGGTCGGCCAGCGGGACTGGGGCCAGCGGGACTGAGGCCAGCGGGACTGGGGCCAGCGGGACTGGGGCCAGCGGGACTGGGGCCAGCGGGACTGAGGCCAGCGGGACTGGGGCCAGCGGGACTGGGGCCAGCGGGACTGGGGCCAGCGGGACTGGGGCCAGCGGGACTGGGGCCAGCGGAACCGGGGCCAGCGGATCCGGGGTTAGGGGGACTGGGTCGCGGGCGGTTGACCGCGGCTGGGCGGTGGCGGGTTGTGGCGGCGCTGCCGGCGGGCGTGGCCGGGAAAACAGCGAGGATCGCTGTGCCGGCGTGGCGGGCTCCACCTTTTGGGCGGGTGCGGACAACGGCGTGTCGCGGACCGGTGGGTCGGCGACGGCCGCATCGGCGGGCGAATACAGCAGTTGAGTTTCTGGATTGTTCAGGCCGCCGGACCGCAGCAGGCGCTCGGCCGCCCGTTCGACCAGATGGGAAGATTTCGGTGTCAGCATGGCAGGACGGCTCCGTTGGCCGGGAACGTCGTCACAGAGCCGTCGGGTGTGGATGTCGGACGGCTGTGGGGACGTGCGGTGCGGGTCGGATGGGTCACTAGATCAGCGCCGTCGAATGCAGGATGTGCAGCACGAGTCCGCTGTAGATACAGACCAGCAACGCGACCGCGGTGGCGACCCGGAATGCGGCCATCAGGCGCCGCCGCAACGGCACCAGCGTCAGGATCGAGATGCCGCCGAGCACGGGAAGCCCCAGACCGCGCAAGTCGTCGGCGGTGGCGAATGAGCGGTCCAATTGCGCCAGCAACACGGTGACGCCGACGCCCGCCGCCAGCGCGCCCAGCAGCACACCGGTAACCAGCAGCACGCGGTTCGGCGCCACCGGCAGCCGCGGCACGCGGGGTGGGTCGATGACCTGCAGCTTAACCTTGTCGGCCTGGGTATCGGCGGCCTGAGCGATGTTGGCCGACTGCAGGCGTTCCAGCAGTGCCTCATAGTTTTGCCGCAGCACGTTATAGTCGCGGTCCATGTTCTGGTATTCCGCGATCAGGCCCGGCTGCTCGCGCTGGATCTTTTCCAGGCGGTCGCGATAGCGTACCGCGTCGTCGCGCTGGCGCTGCAGCGAGACCACGGTGGCATCGGCATCGACCAGCTTGACCTTCAACTGGTCGTAGACCGCGTTGGGAACCGAGCGGCCGGCGGAGAATGTTGGGGTTCGCGGCCCGTTGGCGGTGGGAACGGGGGCGCTGTCGGGTGCGTGGCGCAGCGATTCGATCAGCTTGCGCTGCGCGATGACGTCGGGATGTTGGTCGGTATCCTTCAGCAGCAATACGCGAAGCTGGTCCTCGGCTTGCTGCAGCATGGTTCTGCCGGCGGGGCCGCCCGCTACGCCGCCGGCCTCGGTGAGCAACATCGGCGGTGTGCTGTCGACCTCTTTTTTCAGCGCGGCGCGGGCAGAGAGCGCATCCTGCAGCCTGCCGTCCAGCGCGTCGACCTGATTGCGGGCACCGTCCAGGGCCGGAACGTTGGGGCTGTTGTCGGCGGGCAATACTTCGATGTAGCGGGCGCGGAAATCCGCCCGCCGCTGTTCGGCGGCGCGCAACTGCTGTTCGTAGGATTTGATCTGCTGTTCGAGAAACCGGCGGGCGTTCTCCATGTCGGCGCGGGACCCGCCGGTGGCGCTCTCGACGAAGATGGTCAGCAGGCTCTGCACCACGTCGTGCGCCAGCTTGGGGCTTTTGTCGCGATAGGTGATGGTGAACAGGTTCCTGGTCTGCGGATTGACCTTGATCGCGCTGGCCAGGTGGGTGAGCAAGCGGTCGCGGTCGGCGGCGCTGTCGAGTGTCAGATCGAGACCGGTCTTGGAGATCAGCTTTTCCAGGTTGGGTCGGCTAAGCAGGGTGCGTTGGAGGATTTCAAGCTGGCCGCTGGGCGCCGAGTCGGCGGCCAGACCGTGCAGCAGCGGGGTCAGCACCGCGTCGGCATCGACATACAGCCGCGCCGAGGATTCGTACTGGTTGGGGATCGAGTACACCGCGGCCCAGCCCAGGCTGCAGAGCAACCACGCGACGATTACCGCCAGCCAGCGCCGCCGCCACGCCGCGCGCAGATAGCGGGAAAGCAGGACGCGGGCTTGGTCCATCGGCGGTCGTTCCTCAGAACCAGGACTGCGGCACGATCAGCGTATCGCCGGGGTTCATCTCGATGTTCTGGTTGATATCGCCGTCCTTGATCAGGTCGGCGAGGTGGACGTGGATGGTCTGCTGCTTGCCGCCGGCTTCTGTGCGCACGATCACCGCGCGGTTGCCGGCGGCGTATTTGGTCAGCCCCTTGGTGGCGATCATGACGTCGAGCAGGGTCATGTGGTCGCGGTACGGGATGGCGATCGGATCGACCGCTTCGCCGATCACCCGCACCTGACGGTCGGGCGGGCCGATGAAGCCGCGCACGATGACCGTCACGTTGGGGTCCTGGATGTATTTGGTCAGCCGCTGCTCGATCTCGCGCGCCAATTGGGTGGGGGTCTTGCCGGCGGCGGCGATATCCTCGATCAGCGGGGTTGAGATGCGTCCGTCGGGGCGGACCGCGACGTCGGCCTCACTGAGATCGGGGTTGCGGTAGACGAAGACGCTGAGCTGGTCGCCGGAGCCGATGATGTAGTCGTCCGCCGGCTTGGCCGCGGTGGTGTCCACCACCGGAGGCGGCGGCGGAGACCCGAACAGGCCGCAGCCGCCGAGTGCCAGCAACAGCAGCAGGGCGGGGCCGGCTCGGTGGACCGCGTTGGGCCGGCGTGGACGGAACCCGCCAGTGAGCCAGGGATCGTTGCGTCGCGTCTGGTCGGTCACGTTAACCTCAAGTAAGGATCGGAGCACCACGGGGCGTCTGGTTGGTCGAACGAGGGTTGGGCACGTCGCGTTCGGACAACGGCGGGCGATGGTAGGCGTGGAAGGAATCGAACCCCCTCTTCTGCCATGTTGAGGCAGCGCTCTGCCAATGAGCTACACGCCTTCCGGCGCCATCGGGATGGCCGCCGCGACCCGTGGGGACGCGCTAAGCGCAACCGGCGAGGTTTCCGATCGGCTGTGACGGCTTCGTTATGATCAATCAATGCAAACATCCGAACAACCGCCGGCGGATCAGATTGCTACTTCGGATTGTTATCAACCGTGATAGCCTGCCCTTGATAGCAGGTTCCACGACAATCACAAGGATATTGTCTAACCGCGACGAAATTGCATGCACATTCCGCGGGATTTCAGAATTCGCCGAGCGAAGCCGAATATATCAGTATATATCAATTGACACGCATTATACCGATCTGCAACGTTCTTGTTAGGTATCGGCCTTGTGTGCGGTCGGTCCGTTGGTTTTGTCTTTGAGCAATCTGTCATTACAGCGCCAAAAGCGACTCCGCGAGGACTTGTGGTTGCGGCTTGTGGTTTGCGCGGTGCCGCACCGGCGCCGGCGATGACGGCGGTGCGGGGATTGAAAGGAACGTCTGGATGCAGCGCACAGCGGCGCATCGTTCGCCTCTCCCGGTGGCCGGGTTGTCGAACCGCGAGCGGCGCGGGCTGGCGCTGCTGGCTCCCGCGGCGCCACGGCGAAGCCATCTTGGTCGGATTGACCCGGACCGGCTGACCGCGGAAGATTTTTGCTCCGGCCAGGGCTTGACGCCCGGGGCGGCGTCAAGGGCGATAAAACGGCTGCTCGACGGGGTGATCGGCGGTTGCCTGCTGGTCGGGCTGCTGCCACTGCTGGTGATGGCCGCGATGGCGATCAGGCTTGACAGTCGCGGCCCGGTGTTCGATTGCCAGCCTCGTGTCGGGTGGCTGGACCGGCCGTTCACCCTGTTGCGGTTCCGCTGCATGACCACCGATCTGGCCACTGGCTTCGACCGGCGGCGGGCTAGAGAGGCCCGCGTCACCCGGGTTGGCGGTTTCCTCCGCGCCAGCGGGATCGAGGCATTGCCGCAATTGATAAATCTGGTTCGCGGCGATGTCAGCCTGGTCGGACCCCGTCCGGAACGGCCGCATGTGGTGGGACAGATGGCGCGCGCGATCCGGCTGTATCACCAGCGCCACGATGTCCGGCCGGGCCTGACCGGCTGGGCGGAGGTCAATCTAGGCGCTGGCGGATCGGTCGAGGACGCGCGCAAGCGGCTCGCCTACGACCTGTACTATGTGAAGCACCACGGCCTGATGCTGGACCTGGTTACCATGCTGGCGACGATTTGCATCGGGCTGTCGCGTCGGGGCGGCGGTTGATCGCGGTCACGGAGCGATGACCGGCGCGGGCGGATGACCTTGCAGCTTCCGACGATCCTGATTCTGTATGGCGCCTGCGCCGTGGTCTACGGCGCCCTGGCGGCGCTGATCCTGGCGCGCCCGCCTCTAAGCCGCAGCGCGGGCTGGCTGGCGTTCGCCTGCGCGGTGACCGCGCTATGGGCAGCCGGATTTGCCGTAGCCTGGTCGGGCGCCGATTGGCCAGCCTGGATCGGGCGCGTCGTTTCTTGGCTGGAGATCGGCCGCCTGGTCGCCTGGTACGGGTTCGTTTTTCACCTCTATCGCCGGGCGGTGGGATCGGGGCAGCAGGTGTCCAGTGCCTTCAGGACGATGGGGCTGCTGGGGTTGCTGATTTTCGCGGTGGCGCCACTGCTCGACTGGCTCGGCGCGTCTGGGGCGGCCAGCCTGCTGTCGCTGGGTACCGCGACCAGGATCGGGCTGGCGGTGGCAAACCTGCTGATTCTGGAGAACCTGTATTTCAACACGCCGGCCGAGACACGCTGGCACATCAACCTGCTCTGCGTCGGGCTCGGCGCGGTGTTCGGCTATGACCTGCTGCTGTATGCCGATGCCGTGCTGTTCCACCGGCTGTCATTCGGCCTGGTCGAGGCGCGCGCTCCGGCGGTCATGCTGGCGGCGCCGCTGATCGCGCTGGCCTCGATCCGCGACCGGCGCTGGAAGATCGACATCCATCTCTCCCGCGATGTGGTGTTCCACAGCTTCAGCCTGATCGCCAGCGGCATATTCCTGCTGGCGATCGCGCTGACCGGGGAGATGGTGCGCGGCGGCGGGTCGGAATGGGGCCGGGTCGCCGAGACGTCTTTGATCTTCGGTGCCATCCTGGCGGTGGCGGTGATGCTGACGTCGGGTACGGCGCGATCGCGCATCCGATCGATTGTGGTGGAGAATTTCTTCACTCATCGCTACGACTATCGCCGCGAGTGGATGCGCTGCATCGACGCGCTGACCGCGCCGGACGCGTTCATCGCGCTACACAAACGAGCAATCCGGGCCGCGGCCGAGGTGGTGGACAGTCCGGCCGGCGCGCTGTTCGTGCGGCCGCCGCAGGACGTCGCCTTCGGCTGGGCGGGGTCGTGGAACATGCCGGCGGTGACGGCGGCGATTCCGCCGGGCCATCCGCTGGTGGCCTGCTTCAGGAATGGCGACTGGATCGTCCGGCTGGAGGAACATGCCGGGTCGGCTGGCTGGCTGGCGGAATTGCCAAGGTGCTGGCTGGTCCTGCCGCTTAGTCATTTCGGCAAATTAATCGGATTCGTTGTGCTGGCGCGATCACGGGCGCAGTTCAAGCTGGACCGCGAGGCGTACGACCTGCTACGCGTGATCGGGCGTGAAATCGCCAGCCGTGTAGCGGAACAGCGTGCCATGCAGGTGCTGACCCAGACGCAACAGCTTCGCGAATACAGCCAGCGTTTCGCTTTCGTTATCCACGATATCAAGAACGTGTCGGGCCAGTTGTCCATGCTGCTGACCAATGCCGAGGTTCACGCCGACAATCCCGCCTTCCAACGCGACATGCTGGCGACGGTGCGGGCCTCGGTCGGCAAGATCACCCGGCTGTTGTCCAGGCTGCAGGTCGAGCGACAGGAGCGCAGCCACGCCCTGATCACGCCGGCCGACCGGTTGCGCGACTTGATCGAGGCCTGCCGGATGACCCGGCAGCGCGAGATCGTGTTTGCCGATCGCAGCGAGGGAGCCGGTGCGGCGATTGATCCGGATGCGTTCGATGCGGTGGTCACTCACCTGTTGAACAATGCCGCCGAGGCGTCCGATCCGGGCGCGGCGGTAACGGTCGATCTGCGGCTGGAAGCCAGCCGGGTGGTTGTCGACATTGTCGATCGCGGCCCTGGGATGGCAGCGGAATTCGTCCGCGACGAGCTGTTTCGTCCGCTGCGCAGCAGCAAGGCCGACGGTCATGGCATCGGCGCCTACCAGGCGCGCGAGTTGTTGCGCGATGCCGGCGGCGACCTTCTGGTGCTGACCCGCCCGCTGGTTGGCACCACGATGCGGATCATGCTGCCGCTGGTGCAGCACGGTGTCGCTGAACCGCCGCGTGATCATGCGCCGGCCGATTTTCAGCCCGAGGCGGCATGTTGAAAACGTTTTTTCCGAAGCACGATCGGTTTGCCGCGCTGTACTCGATCGCGGTTCCGGGCGCCGACCTCTGACAGGAAGTCTTCATGTCGAAACCAAAACTGCTGATCGTCGAGGATGATGAGGGGCTGTGCTCCCAGTACCGGTGGGCGTTTCCGGCCTGCGACGTGTTGCTGGCGCATGCCAGGGCACAGGCGGTGGCGCTGGTCAAGCGCGATATCCCTCCGGTCGCCATCATGGACCTTGGCCTGCCGCCCGATCCGGACGGGGTCAGTGAAGGTTTCGCCACGCTGTCGGAGGTGCTGCGGATCGCGCCGCAGACCAAGGTGATCGTCGTCACCGGCAATGGCGAGCGCCAGCACGCGCTGCGCGCGGTCGCCACCGGGGCCTATGATTTCTGCGAAAAACCGGTTGCGATCGAAGTGCTGCGCACGATCATCGATCGCGGCCTGAACCTGCATCGGCTGGAGGACGAGAACCGCCGCCTGCTGGCCGCGCCGGCGCGATCGCCGATCGAACGCATTGTCAGCGCCAACCCCGGCATGCTGAAGGTGTGCCGCGATATCGAGAAGATCGCCACTACCAACGTTCCGGTATTGCTGCTGGGCGAGAGCGGCACCGGCAAGGAGGCGCTGGCGCGCGCGGTGCACGACCTGGGGCCTCGCGCCGCGCAGCCGTTCGTCGCCATCAACTGCGGCGCGATTCCGGAAAACCTGCTGGAAAGCGAATTGTTCGGCCACGAGCGCGGCGCTTTCACTGGGGCGGTAAAGCAGACCATCGGCAAGATCGAGAGCGCGCATAAGGGCACGCTGTTCCTCGACGAGATCGGTGACCTGCCGCATCCGCTGCAGGTCAAGCTGCTGCGCTTCCTGCAGGACCAGATCGTCGAGCGCATCGGCGGGCGGCAGAAAATCCAGGTCGATGTGCGCATCGTGTCGGCGACCAATGCCAACCTGGAAGACAAGATCAGCCAGGGGGTGTTTCGAGGCGACCTGCTGTATCGGATGAACGCCTTCACCATTCGCATTCCGCCGCTGCGCGAGCGGGGCAGCGACATCATGCTGCTGGCGAACTTTTTCATGAACCGCTTCAACCAGGAATTCGGCCGCAGCTTCCGCGGCTTCACCGAACATGCCACGCACGCGATGAACGGTCATGAATGGCCCGGCAACGTGCGGGAACTGGAGAACCGGCTGAAGCGTGCCGTGGTGATGGCCGAACGGCGGCTGATCGATGCCGTCGATCTGGAGCTGGCGGTCCCGGGCGCGGAACTGCCGGACCTCGATATCCGCGGCGCTCGGCTGCGAGCCGAGCGCGAAGTCATTCAAGAGGCGTTGCTTCGCAGCAATAATACGCTGGCGGTGGCGGCGCGGCTGTTGGGCATCAGCCGGCCGACCCTATACGGGCTGCTCGACGTCCACGGGCTGGGGCATGGGCTTGAGGCGATCAGCGCCGATGTCGGCGAAACGACTGTGCAATGCGATCAGGGGTAAGACGGATGCGTTACAGATCTCTCGGCGGGATGATGATCGGCGCCTGGGTCGGCCTATTGCCGATCGCGGCGCACGCGGACTATCTGTTGGACGCCAAGGCGGCGTTGAAAAAGGGCGATCTGAAGACCGCCCAGATCGAGCTGCGCAATGCCGTGCGTGGCGACCCGCAGAACGCCGAGGCACATTACTGGCTGGGCCGGGTCAGCCTGGAACTGGGCGACAACGTTGCCGCCGAACGCGAGGCGATCGCGGCGCGCGACCGCGGCTTCGACCCCCGGCAGAGCGTGCCGCTGTTGGGGCGGGTGCTGTTGGCGCAGGGCAAATACGACGACCTGCTGGCCAGGTTGAAGCCGGACGGCAAGGACAAGCGGCTGGATGCCGCGATCCTGGTGGCGCGCGGCTACGCCGAAATCGGCTTGAAACGCCCCGACGAAGCGGCGGCGTCGTTTACCGCGGCCGAGCGGGACGCTCCGGAAGCGGTGGAGCCGTTGCTGGCTGACGCCAGGCTGGCGATCGGACGCGGCGACCTGGCCGGGGCCGCGGCGAAGATCGATCAGGCGATCGCGGCGCAACCGAAATCAGTGGACGCGCTGCTGGCCAAGGCAGAGGTGCTACGGCTGAAGGGCGACGTTCCGGGCGGCATTGCCGTGCTGGATGGGCTGATCAGCGACCAGCCGGGCGTGCTGGCGGCGCATCTGACCCGCGCCCAGTTCGAACTGGCGGCGGGCAAGAACGACGCTGCCAGAACCGATATCGGCACGGTGCTGAAGGCTCAGCCGGGCAACGTGCAGGCGATCTATCTGCTGGCGATCACCGATGCGCAGACCGGCAAGTTCCAGGCCGCCGACGCCGACCTGGAGCAGCTCTCGCGCGTTGCCGACCGCCTGCCGCGCTATTACTTCGTGCAGGCCATGGTGAAGGCTCGGCTTGGTCAGAACGAGCAGGCAGAGCAAGCGGCCGGCAAGTATCTGGCGCGGGCACCGAACGATCTGGCGGCGTATAAGCTGTTGGCCAGGATCCAGTTGGCCAAGCAGCGGCCAGACCAGGCGGCGGAGACGCTGAGCAGGATCGCCGACTCCGGCAAGGGCGACGCCGAGGTTTACGACATGCTGGGCAGCGCCTATGCGGCCACCGGGCGGGGCACCGATGCGATCGCGGCGTTCCGGAAGGCCGAGGCGCTGGCGCCCAACGATGTCGGGGTGCAGACCCGGATGGCGTCGGTGCGCTTGGGCATGGGCGATCCCGACGCCGCGGTGGGCGACCTTGAGCACACTCTGAAATTGGCGCCCAAGGCGCCGGCGGTGGGAGAGGCGCTGTTTTTCGCCGCGCTGGCCACCGGCGACAACGCGAAGGCGGCCGACGCGCTGGCGAAAATTCGCGCCGCGGAGGGGGATACCGCCTCGGTCGGCAACCTGGATGGGTTGCTGAAGCTTTCCGAGATCGACTTTCCGGGGGCCAAGGCGGTGTTCTCCGCTCTGGTGCGGAAATACCCGAACTTCGGCCCAGCCAAGATCAACCTCGCCCGGCTCGACATGATGATGGGCGACAAGGCGACGGGCGAGGCGTTGCTGAGCGATGTGCTGGCGGCGCAGCCGACCGTGCAACCGGCGTTGTCGATGCTGACCTCGGCCTATGTGCAGTCGAACCGGCTGGCGGACGCGATCGCCTTGCTGCAGCGGGCGCACGCGGCCGCCCCGACCTCGACGCCGGTGACCGTGGCGCTGGGCGAGGTCTACATCCGGGCCGGTTCGGCGCAGAAGGCGTTGGACCTCGCGGCGGCGCAAACCGGCGGCAATGCCGACGCGGTCAATATCGTGGGCCTGAAGGCCGCGGCCTATTTGGCGCTGGGAAGCAAGAAAGAGGCGCGTGACAGCCTGCGGGAAATCCTCAAGCTCAATCCCGGGGCGGTCGGGGCCCGGCGTGAACTTGTCGCGCTGCTGGTGGAGGCTGGTGAATTCGAAGGTGCGCGCAGCATCGTCAGCGCCGGGATCGCCGCCAATCCGGGCAATTATCAGCTCTATCAGGACTATGTATTGGTCGATCTGAAGTCCGGCGGGGTCGCGGCGGCGTTGGCCACCGCCGATCGGCTGCGGTCGGAGAACCAGGACTTCCCGGCGCTCAACGCGCTGCGCGGTGATATCTATCTGGCGGCCAACCGGCCGGCCGATGCGGTGACGGCGTATACGCAGGCCAACAACGCGGCGCCCTCCGGCCTGCTGGTTGGCCGGCTGGCGGCAACCTTGCTGCGTTCGGGGCGGGGGCCGGACGCCGAGGCGCTGTTGCACGATTGGCTGGGCAAGCACGGCGACGACATGGCGGCGACCGAACAGGCCTCGGAGGTGGCGATCGCCACCGGCCAATACGACAAAGCGACAAAGTACCTGGAAACGCTGCTGCAGCGGAAGCCGCACGATCCGGTGGGGTTGAACAACCTGGCCTGGGTGTACCAGCAACAGGGCAATGAGGTGAAGGCTCGGAGCCTCGCGCGGCAGGCCTACGTGCTGGCACCCAGCCCGACGACCGCCGACACACTGGGCTGGATCATGACCATGTCGGGCGACGCGCAAGGCGGCGTGGCGCTGCTGCGCCAGGCCAGCACGGGCGGGTCGGATCCACGCATCCGCTACCACTATGCGGTGGCGCTGAAGGACACCGGCAACGCCCTGGAAGCCAAAAAGCAACTCGAACGCGTGGTCGAAAACAAGGGTTCGTTCAAGGAGAAGGACGACGCCCAAAAGATGCTGAATGACATGGCGAAGGGAACCTGACGCCTGATGAGGCATACGCGGCGGCGGCGGCGGGCGTCGGCATGAGGCCGCTGCGGCTGCTGACCTTCTCCACCCTGTTTCCGCACGCGGCCAGGCCGAACCATGGGATCTTCGTGGAGAACCGGCTGCGTCACCTGTTGGCGAGCGGCCACGCCAGCAGCACCGTGCTGGCGCCGGTGCCGTGGTTCCCCAGCCGATGGAAGGGCTTCGGCGACTGGGCGTTGAACGCCGCGGCACCGGACGTGGAGGTGCGGCACGAGATCTCGATCCGCCACCCAAGGTTTCCGGCGATCCCGAAGCTGGGCATGGCGGCGGCACCGTGGCTGCTGTATCGGGCGATGGTGCCGCAGGTGGCGCGCCTGCTGGCGTCGGGCCATCGCTTCGACCTGATCGATGCGCACTACGTCTATCCCGACGGTGTGGCCGCCACCTGGCTGGGGCGGCGCTTCGGGCTGCCGGTGGTGATGACGGCGCGCGGCACAGACGTGAACCTGATCCCGCGCTACCGCCTGCCTCGGCGGATGATCGAGGCGGCGATCCGCGACGCTGCGGCGCTGATCGCGGTCAGCGCCGCGCTGAAGGCGGTGCTGGTCGAGCTTGGCGCGCCCGAGGACAAGGTGACGGTGCTGCGCAACGGGGTGGAAACCGAGTTGTTTCGTCCGCCCGAGGATCGCGCCGCGGTGCGTGCGGCGTTGGAGTTGACCGGGCCGACGCTGATCTCGGTCGGCGCGCTGATCGAGCGCAAGGGTCATCACCGCACGATCGAGGCGATGCTGCGGCTGCCCGGCTTCGCGCTGATGATCGTCGGCGAGGGGCCGGAGCGAGCGCGGCTGGCGGGGTTGATCGCCCAATGCGATCTGGGGCATCGGGTGCGGCTGCTCGGGACCAGGCCGCATCGTGCGTTGGCGGAGCTTTACGGCGCGGCGGATGCCTCGGTGCTGGCGTCATCGCGTGAGGGTTGGGCGAATGTGCTGCTGGAATCGATGGCCTGCGGCACGCCGGTGGTCGCCGCCGATATCTGGGGCAACCCCGAGGTGGTTCGGGCGCCTGCGGCGGGGCTGATCTACCAGCCGAATACGCCGGATGGGATCGCCGCCGGGGTGGTCCGGCTGTTTGCCGCGCTGCCCGAGCGGGCGGCCACGCGGGCGTATGCCGAACCGTTCAGTTGGGATGAGACGACCGCCGGCCAGTTGGCGCTGTTCAGGCGCGTGGTTGGCGGAGCGCGGGTCGGCTGATCGCTCGCTACTGTGTGATTGGTTAAGCTGTCGCCAACGCCCCAGCCGGCGGGTTCAGGCCATTTTCAGGCTGCCGACGATCGTGCTCTATGCCTTGGGTGAATCCACGGAGCGTCGTCGATGTCCGCCTCTGTCATGGCGCAGCCGGGCGAACCATGGTTGGAGCTGCCGGGCGGGTTTCCGCCGGACACGGTGGGGTTTGCCGTGCGGACCACGCTGGCGCTGATGCTGGCGTACTATTTCTGTTTCTGGATCCAGCTCTCCAGCGCCTCGACCGCCGGCGTCTGCGTGGCGATCGTGGCCCAGCCGCAGTTTGGCGGCACGATGTCCAAGGCGGTGTATTGCGTGGCCGGCACGTTGATCGGGGGCGTGGCCGCGGTGATCGTGACGGCGCTGTTCGCCCAGGATCGCAGCATGATGCTGATCGTGTTCACGCTGTGGCTGGCGGGCTGCAGTTTCGTCGCCTCGCTGCTGAAGGATTTTCGCGCCTACGGCGCCACGCTGGCGGGCTACACGTTGGCGATTGTCTCGATCACCGACATCGACATGCCGCAGGCCGTGTTCCTGACCGCGCTGGACCGGATCGCGGCGATCCTGGTCGGGGTTTGCAGCCTGGCGCTGGTGAATGGGCTGTTCGGGCGGGCCGATGCGTGGCAGGCGCTGACCAAGCAGTTGCGGCAGTTGATCGCTGAGAAAACCGAACGGGTGATCGGGGCGTTGCGCGGCGAGGCGACGACCGAGTCGGTTGTCGACGAGGCGCAGTGGGCGACGGCGGTGCTGGCGCTGCGCACGCAGGCGAGCTTTGTCGCCGGTGAACTGCCGGCCGGGCGGATTCGCGCGGCGGGGGCGCGCCGCGCGATCGCGGGTTTGCTTGGGATGGCAGCCGCCAGCCAGGCGATCAAGGCCGGACTGGCGCGGGCGGAGCCGGATGCAACGGTGCGGCTGGCGATCGAGCGGACGATCGAGGCGCTGGGCAATCCCTCAGCCGGCAATCCGCGTCTCGATCTGTTGGCAGACGGGTCGGCGGAGCTTGGACAGGTGTTCCTGCTGGAGCGGTTGGACGACGTGGTGGCGCAGCATCGCTTCGCGCAGGACGGGCTGGGCGCGCTGACCGATGGGCGGGCGCCGCTGCGGCGGGTGCGGTTGCCCAGCCAGCCGGATCTGGTTGGCGCCGCGCTGAATGCGACGCGCACCGCGATCGTGGTGGGGCTGGCGGCGTTGTTCTGCATCTATGGCAATTGGAGCGGGGCGACGTTCCTGCTGGTGCAGCTCTCCGCCGTGGTGGCGCTGTTGGGGATGCAGCCCAATCCGACCCGGGCAGCAGTTCTATTCGGTGCGCAGTTCCCGCTGGCGATCGTTGCCGGCGGATTAGTGGAATTCCTGCTGTTGCCGCAGGCCGGCGATTTTGTGCTGTTCGTGCTGGCGGTGGCGCCGTTCGCGTTGATTTCCTGCGTGCTGGCGCGTCATCCCAGCCTGGGCGCGGGCGCGGGCACCGGGATGTTGATCTGGTACGTCCTGATGCTGGCCCCGGCAAATCCGCCGACATACGACCTTACGTCGTTCTTCAATATCGCGCTGGAGATGGTGGGATCGGTACTGGCGGTGATCGTGGGGTTCGCGGTGATCCTGCCGGTTTCGCCGCCGCGTCGGCTGGGTCGGGTGATGCACGCCGCGTTGCGCGACGTGCGCCGGACATGGCGCCGGCGGCGTCGGCTTGATCGGGTGCGGATGCTGTCGTTGCAATACGACAGGCTTGCCGCGGCACTGCTGTGGCTGGGGCGGCGGACGCCTGCCCGGCTCGGCCTGCTTTCGCGGATCCACGACCTGGGGGAGTTCAGCGCCGCGCTGAGCCGGACCGATGACGCACTTCAGGCCACCCTGCGCGATGCCCCGGCCCTGGCCGGCGAGGTGGCGACCGCCAGGGCCGCGCTGTTGCGGCCATCGACCGCGGCACTGCATGCCGCCGGGGCTGCCTTGCTGGCCGCCGCGCGAGCGCCTGGGTCGGGTGTGGCCATCGCCTCGCCCGACGCGCCTGGGGTCTTGCCTGGCGCTTTGCACGCGGCATCGGGGTTGTATGGCGCGGCCCTGATCATGCCTCGGACGCGATGCCTGCTGCGTCTGGCGGGGCTGCCGGCGGGGTCCTGAAATGTGGAAAGAGACCGACATCGGCGGCGTCTTCATGGCACCGATCCTGGCCTATATGCTGGTCGCGCTGATCATCTATCTGCTGTTGCGCCCGATCCTGGTGTGGCTGCGCTTCGCGCGCTGGTCCTGGCACACACCGCTTGCCGAGACAGGGCTGTATATCTGCATCCTGTCGCTTTTGCTCATGTTGTTCTGAGGCGAATAGTCGCATGTTGAAGGCGGGTCGACGCGGTATTAGGTAGCAGTCGCCACCACAGGATAGAGGCGCGGCGCCGTGGCTTAGCCTACCATATGTGGCATGTCGAATTCATTTGTAATCAGCGGCTTGGTCGAGAAGCGCGCGGAGTTATCAGGTCTCATCACAGACCTGGAAGAGCGCACGCACCAAGCCCGCGCGGACATGGCGCACATAGACGCGGCGTTGAAGCTCTTCGATCCGGATTCAGTCCCGCAGAACATAAGGCCAAAGGCTCCCGCTGCGGCGCGCTCCGGGTTCTTCGCCAACGGTGAGATATCCCGCCGCTGCCGTGAGGCTGTCAGGCGAGCCAATGGTGATCCCATTTCAGCCGAGGATATCGTCCGGTGGACCATGTCGGAGAAGGGGCTTGACCCGGAGGACGCCAAAATCCGTTACAACATGATCAAGCGGTTTCTCGGTGCGCTGCATCGGCTGCAAATGTCCGGCGCAATCGGCAAGATAGGGCACGGGCTGGGTGCGCGATGGACGCGGCGCCCTTGAGGATTGTTAAAGAAGACTCAATGATTTGAGTCTCTTAGTATTTACCTAACCCATTGACTCTAAAACGGTTTTCCTTCTACAATGGCTGCATGAGTCGCGCAGAGTTTACGATTGCCTATGACGGACCGGCGCTGCGCGAGCACGCAATGGATGTAAGGGACTTGGCGCCAGCAATGCTAGGTCTGGGTCAACTCTTTGATGCGGCGAATACAATTCTCAACGGCGACATCGCCCGCGTCAAAGTTCAAGTTAAGGCCACCGAACCGGGGTGTTTTCAGATTACGTTTGAAGTTATTCAAACGGTCGGCGAACATCTTATGGCTCTGCTTACCGGTCCGGGCATTACTGCCGCCAACAACTTGGTCGGTCTTTTGGTCGGCGTTCCAACAATGGGTGTCGGGCTCATTGGCTTAATCAAACGCTTCAAGGGCGGTGAATTAGATAAAGTCGAGCCACTACCCGAGAACATCGTGCGCTTGATTAGCGGCACTGAGCAAATAGACGTACCGACGGCTTTATTGCGATTATATCAGGATATAGCGGTTCGTACCGCTGCGCAAAAAGTGATCGAGGAACCCCTGAGAAAAGAGGGAATTAACTCATTCGAAGTTCGAGAGAAAACCAGAGAGATTGTCAGAGTCACAGAGTCTGAAGCTTCTTACTTTGCAAAGCCCCATATCCCAGATGCAACTTTGGTTGATGATACTCGGGTCACCGCGTTCTCCATAATTTCTCTTGCTTTCAAAGAAGATAATAAATGGCGGCTCAATGACGGAACCAATGCAATCAGCGCCGCGATCGAGGACGCTGGCTTTTTGAGCAAAGTCGATACCAATCAGATATCTTTCTCCAAGGGTGACATCTTGCTTTGCAAGGTTAGGGTTGTCCAAAAACAAACCGATGGCGGCCTTAAAACAGAGTACACGGTGGTGCAAGTTATTGAGCATCGTCCGGGCATCAGACAAATTCCTCTGCCTCTGTAACCGGCCGCAAACTAATTAGCACGCTGCCAATACCCGCACCAATCAACCGAGGTAGGCGCCAACATCGCCAGCCCCGCTACGGCTTTGACCTGCTGGCCGTTGGCAACCCGGCGGTAATCCTCACGCCACGCGCTTTCCTGGGCATAGCGGACCAGATAGCGGCCTGCGATGTGGTGATGATGTCCAATCTCGGCCCGGCGCATCCGGGAGAAGAACTCCTCCGCACCGTTCGTGTAGACGCCTGAGCCGTCGCTGTAGAGCTTGCCGTGGTCAATCCGGGCCACGTCAAACCCGGCATGTAGGGCGTTCCAAGACGACGCTTCGTCAACCACGATCCTCGAAACCGGGCTCACCCGCTGGACGATGAACCCCATAGCGTCCACCTCGGCATTGAAGACGGCTGGGACGGTACGGCCACCGCGCTCTTTGACCACCACTACGACCTGACGCTTTCCGTTCTGGTTTTTGGCAAGGCGTCGGTCGCGGCGGTTCTCGCGATGGTTGGCAGGCTTCACGTACCCACCGAAGTAGCCGCCATCGATTTCGACAGTCTCGCCCTCGCCCCCGACGCGCATCCCCTTCAGTTCGAACGCCATCGCCTCCCGCAGCTTATGCGCCAGGACAAATGCGGTCTTGTATTGGCAATCCAAATCACGGGAGAGAGCCAACGCGCTCTTGCCCTTAACCTCGTTCACGAAGATGGCGATGGCCGCGAGGTATTGCCGCAGCGGCATCTTGTGGAATGCAAACAGGGTGCCGCTCGTGATGCTGAAGTCCTTGCGACACGCCTTGCAACGGAACCGCAGCGCGCCGGATGGGCGGCGGCATTCATAGACGGTCGGGCAACCGCAGTGCGGGCAGATTGCCTTGCCTTCATCCCAACGTACGGCCCGAAACACAGTCTCAGCTTCCAAGGCCGTCATGCGCATCACCGACGCTAGCGAGAGCGTCCGGGCTTTGGCTGAGAGAAGGAAATGCTGTGACATCATCGTATCCGGTGTTGATGCACCGAATATGATGACAAACAACCCTGTTGTCAATGGTCAAAACATCGAATATGATGATCTAAACACTGAATCCGGAGATGGTATGGCGACAGATATTGAATGGCAAAATCTGGTGAAGGGTATGCTCCGAGCGGAGCTGAAGCGCCGGAACGTCGGTTATCGTGAATTGGCGGTGAAGTTAGGAGAGATCGGCGTTCAAGAAAGCGAGCGGAACATAGCTAACAAGATCAGCCGAGGAGGATTTACGGCCGTGTTTTTTGTCCAGTGCCTCGTTGCAGTCGGTTGCCACACACTGCGATTGGGAGAACCTGCAGACGGTTAGCGTCTTTCACAATGTGGCTTAGAAAGATTGAACAATTAAGCTTCCAACGAAAATTACAGGCCACGCAGATGCCGCCAACAAAATTGCAACGATGGTCCAGGCTCTCCCTTCACGGGAGCCCGTTTGGTATGCCGCCGCCATAAGAATGCAGCCGAGAAGGATTGCCGGAAATTGTGGATGGACTGGCTTCGCCACGTTTGGGCGGCGGCGTGGGCTTCCGATGTCAAGTGGACGGATGTCGCGATTGTCCTGTTCACCTTTGGACAGGTGTGGATTGGCATTCAGCAAGCAAAAATTGCTCGGCGACAAACAGGGATCGCTGACGAAACCCGCGACATAGCTGTGTCTGCCCTTGGCCGCCCGTACGTTTTTATCGAGCGAGTCACTCACAACTATTCGGATTGCTATCGGGGAGATTCCGAAAGACTGCGGTTCATCTTCCAACTTGTAAATCACGGGAGTGGTCCGGCTGTTATATTGGGAGTATTTGCCGATGTCATCCTTAGCCCGGGTCCGATCAGTCTTAACCGGCAAGAAGAGAGCCCATTGACTCCATTTCCACCGAAGACGTCTTTTCCCCTCACGGGCTATCATATTTGGTCGGCTTACACTAAAATCGAACTTAGACCGCAAGAAGAGAGCTGGCGTTACGATTCTATCCCGTTCATCCTCCGCGCCGGAGAAAGCAGCCGCATCTTTGAAAGCGAAGCGTTTTGGACTTTCCCTCGGCCAGAGACCCCGGATTACAATCGCCTCCCTTTCATAATTCCAAGTGGGCATCACGGGACTGCGCCTTGGTTGATCGCCAGCGTCCGATATGAAAGCCCGTTCGGTACGAAGCATCATACCGGCTTGAGCGCACGCGGCCGCATGAATAGCGGCGCTGATCCATATAACGAGAAACCATTTACCGACCGTACCTAAACGCGGCCTGTGGTGGCGACTGCTACCTAATACCGCACCTTCACCTTCGACACCACCGCACCGGTGGCGCCCAGCGCCCTTGTACTATCGGCGGCCTCGGACACCGGGGCCTCCAACTCGGACGACATCACCAATGTCCCCCTGCCCACTTTCACCGGCGCTGGTGAGGATGGTGCCACTGTCACCCTGCTCGACGGCACCACCACGATCGGCACCGGCGCGGTATCCGGCGGCGCCTGGTCGATCACTGCCACCACGGCGTTGAACGAAGGCCCCAACAGCATCACCGCCACCCAGACCGACGTGGCGGGCAATACCTCTGTCGCCTCCAGTGCACTGAACGTCATCCTCGACACCACAGCGCCGACGGCGCCAAGCGAGCCCGACCTGCTGGCGCTCTCGGACAGCGGCTCCTCCGACACGGACAACATCACCAACGTCACCCTGCCCATCTTCAGCGGCATTGGTGAGAGCGGCGCCACCGTCACCCTCCTCGATGGCGGCAACCCGATCGGCACCGGCACGGTGACCGACGGCACCTGGTCGATCGCCGCCAACACGATGCTGATCGAAGGCGCCAACAGCATCACCGCCGAACAGACCGATGTAGCCGGCAACACCTCTGTCGCTACCAGCGCACTGAACGTCACCCTCGATACCGTGGCGCCGGCGGTGACGGCCGTCCTGGCAAGCGACACCGGCACCTCGTCAAGCGACTTGGTAACCAGTGATGCCACGCTGAATGGCACCGGCGACGCCACCGCGCTGGTGACCTTGACGGAAGGCGTCACCACACTCGGCACCACCACCGCCGACAACAGCGGCGCATGGAGCTTCACACCCACGCTGACAGACGGTTCGCACACCATCGTCGCCAGCGAGACGGATACCGCCGGCAACACCGGCACGACCTCCGTAGCCTTCACCCTCGACACTTCCGCGCCGGCGGCGCCGGGCGCTCCTGTTCTGGCGGCGGCCTCGGACAGCGGAGTCTCCAGCACGGACGACATCACCAACGTCGGCCTGCCCATTTTCACTGGCACCGGTGAGAACGGTGCCACCGTCACCCTGCTCGACGGCACCACCACGATCGGCAGCGGCACGGTGACCGGCGGCGCCTGGTCGATCAGCGCCGCCACGGCACTGACCGAAGGCGCCAACAGCATCACCGCCACACAGTCCGATGCGGCGGGCAATACCTCCACCGCCTCCGACCCGCTCAACGTCACCCTCGACACCATGGCGCCAGCGGCGCCGGGCGCGCTTGTTCTGGCGGCGGCATCGGACAGCGGCACCTCCAGCACGGACGACATCACCAATGTCGTCTTTCCCACCTTCAGCGGCACCGGTGAGGACGGTGCCACCGTCACACTGATCGATAGCGGTACTACGATCGGCACCGGCACGGTTTCCGGCAGCACCTGGACGATCACCGCCACCACGCAGCTGACCGAAGGCGCCAACAGCATCACCGCGGTGCAGACCGATGTGGCCGGCAATATCTCCGCCGCGTCCAGCCCACTTGACGTCACCCTCGACACCATGGCGCCGGCGGCGCCGAGCACCCCTGTTCTGGCGGCGGCCTCGGACAGCGGAGCCCTCAACTCGGACGATATCACCAATGTCGGCCTGCCCATCTTCACCGGCACCGGTGAGGACGGCGCCACCGTCACCCTGCTCGACGGTATCATCACGATCGGCACCGGCACGGTATCCGGCGGCGCCTGGTCGATCACCGCCACCACGGCGCTGAGCGAAGGCACCAATAGCATCATCGCCGAACAGACCGATGTGGCCGGCAATCCCTCCACCGCCTCCAGCCCGCTCACCGTCACCCTCGACACCATACCGCCGGCGGTAACGGCAACCCTGACAACCGATACCGGCGCCTCCTCAACCGACGGGGTCACCAAGAATGCCGCGCTGAGCGGCACCGGCGACGCCAACGCGGTGGTAACCTTGACAGAAGGTATGACCACGCTCGGCAGCACCACCGCCGACGGCAGCGGCGCGTGGAGCTTCGTGCCCATGTTGACGAATGGGCCGCATACCATCATCGCCAGCGAAACAGACACCGCCGGCAACACCGGCACGGCTTCCGTCGCCTTCACCCTCGACACCATGGCGCCGGCGGCGCCGAGCACCCCCGTTCTGGCGGCCGGCTCGGACAGCGGAGCCTCCAGTACCGACAACATCACCAATGTCACCCTGCCCAGCCTTACCGGCACCGGAGAGAACGGTGCCACCGTCACCCTGATCGATAACGGCACCACGATCGGCACCGGCGCGGTATCCGGCGGCACCTGGACGATCACCGCCACCACGGCTTTGAGCCAGGGCGCCAACGGCATCACCGCCACGCAAACCGACGTTGCCGGCAATACCTCCGTCGCCTCCAGCGCACTGAACGTCACCCTCGACACCATCGCGCCGGCGGCGCCGAGCATGCCCGACCTGCTGGCGCTCTCGGACAGCGGAAAATCCAACACCGACAACATCACCAACGTCACCCTGCCCATCTTCAGCGGCATCGGTGAGAACGGCGCCACCGTCACCCTGCTCGATGGCAGCACCACGATCGGCACCGGTAAAGTATCCGGCCGCACCTGGTCGATCACCGCCTCCACGCCGCTGATCGAAGGCTCCAACAGCATCACCGCCGAACAGACCGATGTGGCGGGCAATACCTCCAGCGCCTCCAGCTCGCTCGGCGTCACCCTCGACACCATAGCGCCGGCGGTGACGGCCGCCCTGGCAAGCGATACCGGCGCCTCGTCAAGCGACGCGGTGACCAGCGACGCCGCGCTGAACGGCATCGGCGACGACAACGCGGTGGTGACCTTGACGGAAGGCGCCACCATGCTCGGCACCACCACCGCCGACGGCACCGGCGCATGGAGCTTCACGCCGCCCACGCTGGCGGATGGGCCGCATACCATCATCGCCAGCGAGACGGATACCGCCGGCAACACTGGCACGACCTCCGTCGCGTTCACCCTCGACACCTCCGCGCCGTCGGCGCCGAGCACCCCTGTTCTGGCGGCGGCCTCGGACAGCGGAGCCTCCAGCACAGACGACATCACCAACGTCGGCCTGCCCAATTTCAATGGCACCGGCGAGGACGGTGCCACCGTTATCTTGCTCGACGGCACCACCATGATCGGCATCGGCACGGTATCCGGGGGCACCTGGACGATCACCGCCACCACGGCGCTGAACGAAGGCGCCAACAGCATTTCCGCCCGACAGACCGATGTGGCAGGCAATACCTCGAGTGCCTCCGGCTCGCTCGGCGTCATCCTCGACACCATGGCGCCGGCGGTGACGGCGGCCCTGGCAAGCGATACCGGCGCCTCGACAAGCGACTCGGTGACCAGCGACGCCGCGCTGAACGGCACCGGCGACGCCAACGCGGTGGTGACCTTGACTGAAGGTGCCACCACCCTCGGCACCACCACCGCCGACGGCACGGGCGCATGGAGCTTCACGCCGCCCATGATGGGGGATGGGCCGCACACCATCATCGCCAGCGAGACGGACACCGCCGGCAACACCGGCGCGGCTTCCGTCGCCTTCACCCTCGACACAATGGCGCCGTCGGCGCCGAGCACCCCTGTTCTGGCGGCGGCCTCGGACAGCGGAGCCTCCAGCACAGACGACATCACCAACGTCGGCCTGCCCATCTTCAGCGGCACCGGCGAGGACGGTGCCACGGTCACCCTGCTCGATGGCGGCAACCCGATCGGCACCGGCACAGTATCCGGGGGCACCTGGTCGATCACCGCCAGCACGGCGTTGATCGAGGGTGCCAACACCATCACCGCCGAACAGACTGATGTGGCAGGCAATACCTCCAGTGCCTCCGGCTTGCTAAGCGTCACCCTCGACACCATGGCACCGGCGGCGCCGAGCACCCCTGTTCTAGCGGCGGGCTCGGACAGCGGAGCCTCCAGCACAGACGACATCACCAGAGTTCGCCGGCCCATCTTCACCGGCAGCGGTGAGAACGGTGCCACCGTCACCCTGTTCGATGGCGGCAACACGATCGGCACCGGCACGGTAATCGCCAACGCTTGGACGATCACCGCCGCCACGGCGCTGCACGAGGATGCCAACAGCATCACCGCTGAACAGACCGATGTGGCAGGCAACCCCTCCGTCGCTTCCAGTGCCCTGACCGTCACCCTCGACACCATCCCCCCGGCGGTGACGGCCGCCCTGGCAAGCGACACCGGCGCCTCGTCAAGCGACTCGGTAACCAGTGATGCCACGCTGGACGGCACCGGCGACGGCAATGCGGTGGTGACCTTGACGGAAGGCGCCACCCTGATCGGCACCGCCATGGCTGACAGCACCGGCGTATGGAGCTTCACCCCCACCGCGCTGCCCGATGGGGCGCACACCATCACCGCCAGCGAGACCGACACCGCCGGCAACACTGGCGCGACCTCCGTCGCCTTCACCCTCGACACCACCGCGCCGGCGGCGCCCAGCATCCCAGTTCTGGCGGCAGCCTCGGACAGCGGAGTCTCCAGCACGGACGACATCACCAATGTCGGCATGCCCACCTTCACTGGCACCGGTGAGAACGGCGCCACCGTCACGCTGCTCGATGGCACCACCACGATCGGCACCGGCGCGGTAACCGGCAGCACTTGGTCGATTACCGCCACCACGGCGTTGAATGAAGGCGACAACGGCATCACCGCCGAACAGACCGACGCGGCAGGCAATGCGTCTTCGTCCTCCGACCCACTGGTTGTCACGCTGGATACTGTTGCTCCGACCGTGACAGACGTGACGGCATCGCCCTCCGACGCGACTGTACAGACTGGACAAACAGTTAGCTTCACGGTCGACCTAAGCGAGGCGGTCATCGTCAATGCCACCGGCGGCGAACCGACGCTAACTCTGAGTGATGGCGCCATGGCAACCTATGTGTCAGGCTCCGACACAAACGCCCTGACGTTCAGTTACACGGTCGCTGCTGGCCAAACGTCACCCGATCTGGCGGTGACTGGCGTGGACATGAACGGCTCAACCATCACCGACGCGGCGGGAAATGCCGCGGATCTAACAGGGGCGGCGACCAACCCAGCCGGCACGCTGACGATCGCGGGCGTGGCACCGGTCGCGGAGTTCGACGCTGCCTACTACCTGGCGAACAATCCGGACGTGGCCGCCGCCGGGGTGGATCCGGCGGAACATTACGCAACCATTGGCTGGAAGGAGGGGCGCAACCCTGATGCCTTCTTCAACACCGATTACTACCTGAACCAAAACCCTGACGTCGCCGCTGCCGGCATCGATCCGCTGACGCATTACGAAACCATCGGCTGGAAGGAAGGCCGCGATCCCAGTTCGCTGTTCAGCACCGACGCCTATCTGCAGGCCAATCCGGACGTGGCCGCCGCCGGCATCGACCCGCTGCAACAGTACCTGGAGTTCGGCGCCCCGGAAGGACGCATGGCGTTCATTGCCCAGCCACATGGGGTCGGTGAGCAAAATCCGCTGGTCGACAACACTTATTACTTCGCGCAGAATCCGGACGTGCGGGCCGCCGGCGTCAATCCGTTCACGCAATACGACACCTTCGGGTGGCATGAAGGGCGAAATCCGGATGCACTGTTCAATACCAACTATTATTTGCAACAAAATCCAGACGTGGCCGCGGCCGGAGTGGATCCTCTGCTGCATTATGAGCAATATGGCTGGCTCGAGGGTCGCAACCCGAGCCCTGACTTCTCGACCACGGCCTACCTGAACGCGAATCCCGACGTCAAAGCGGCAGGTGTCAATCCTTTGGTCCAGTACGAGGAATTCGGGATCCACGAAGGGCGCGCTATCTTCCACGTGTAGCAGGCTGCTCCCTTGCCCCGACGCGGGCGGATCAGATCCGATAGCACCTCGGATCGACAGCGAGGTATGGTGTCGGATGCGGGCTTCTGATCGGCGACCGGACGGGCTTTTCAGCGACCTGAGCTCGGAGAGCCGGATCCCCCATAGCCACCTGCTTGCGAAGCGGCGCGGCGGCGGGCGCAGCGTGCAGTTCTGCTAGGCAGCCGGACTTGCGGCTACGTCATCCATCGCCGCATCGGCAAACGCCAGGGTGGCCTGCGACGTGGTGGCGCCGTCGATGATCCGGATGGAGGAAGGCCCTCGACGTATCCTGGTCTTGCGGTAATCACCCACGTATCACAGCACGAAAAACCGTCGTCCACTGCCTGCCCTCAACCATGCCGGCTTGCATCCGCGCCAGGACAATGGGCAATCGGCGGCGATTGCCGATCGGTATCTCGCGTGCGTCAGCGTTGAACGGGGACATGCAAAGCGACCTCCGAAGGCGGCTCGGGCTTGACGCTGGTCCCGTCGGCGCAAGCGAAATCCGTTATCGGAAGGGATAACCTCATGGACAACGGCAGCCGGACTACACGGCGTCCTTGAGTTCCTTGGCCGGTCGGAACGCGATCTTCTTGCTGGCCTTGATCTGGATCGCCTCGCCGGTGGCCGGATTGCGCCCGGCGCGGGCGGCGCGGTTGCGGACTTGCAGAATGCCGAGACCGGTGAGGCGGATCTTGTCACCCTTCTTCAGATGCTGGGTAGCGAGGCTGACGAGGTCGCTCAACAGGGTCTCGGTCTGCTTTTTCGGCAGGTCATGGCCATCGGCCAGCGTTGCGGCCATCTGACGCAGCGTGATCGTCGCCTGCGGCGCGGCCATGGCTGAGGACTTCTTTGGCGGGGCGGCCTTCCTGGCGACGGCCGCCGCCTTCTTGGCCGGGGCTGCTGCCTTCTTGGCGGCGGCTTTTTGAGCTGTCGGCATGACGATCTCCGATTGGTGAAGGCGCGATTCGGCAGTCTGAAGCGTGTTACTCTGCTCTAATTCACTGGATTCGGACAACCACTTCACATTATCAGCCGCCGATTCCTTCGTTTCGGCGTGGACCGACCCGCAGCGATGTCGCGTCGCTGGCCGTATACCCCAGCGGCTATGGTGTTGACAGGCGGTCAGGGTCCACATCGCGGTCGTCCAGAGTGTGGCACCCCTGAAGAATCACGGTTTGCCGCAGCCAACCTCCTCCCTCCCACGGTCGGGCCGGAAGCGCTCCCAAAGAGCCGAACCCGCGCCGCGGATATCCAGTGGGCGATCAGCAACCCCGTGACTGCGCCATCCAAGTGAGCCCTCGGCCGTCCGGCGGAGAAGGACACCGTTTCCGGGCAGCTATGGGTTGATGCGGCACGACCGGATCGAGCCGAACTTGGCGATCTCGCCCCGCTACTCAGCCAGTCTGAAGGGATCGGCGACCGCGTGGCCGCCGACGTTGTTCCAGAAATTCTCCCCGATGCAACCGTAGTCCGGCAGGTTCTCCTTGGAGGGTATGAGTATCGCGTTCGCTGTAGGCAGTTTCCAGTTGGCCTGAAGCTCACACCCGAGCGCAAAGGTGGTGACGAACTCGACGCCAGCGTGAGCCATGCGGGACATCGTCGCCTCGATCTCCTAGTAGTTCCATCCCCCGCACGCGTCGATCACCGGGAACACTTTGTAGCCGTCATTAAGCATCGACAGCCTAGGATAGACGCCGCATGTCCCAATCGTACATGCGGCGATGATGATATGCCGCCTTCCCTTCGACTGGACGAGGTCCTCGAACACCCTCCGGAACGACGGATCCTCGTGGCGTTGATGATTCCGTTTCGCAGGTAGATTGGCTGGTCAGGAAACAGTTCCTTGATCTCAGTGATCGTGTCGTCGTTCTGCCCATTAGGTATTTGAAGAACTGAGGAGCGTCGAGATCTCGAGCGCCTTGGCGATCTTCGCAAGCCCGACAACGTTGCTCTTGAACTCGGCCAGCGAGTTGGTTTCGCGCATGCCCGCCATGAGCCCGATCTGATGGTCGAGCAGCAGGACAATGCTGTTTCGCGAGGTCGGCTTGTCATGCCCGAAGCGTCCGGCGGCGATCGCTTGCGCGGCCTTAACACGATTGACGTCGTCCGGGGTCGGACTGACGGTCCGAGACGCGGGAAACGGGATCGTCGGGCTTGGATTTCTTCTTCGTTTTGACTTCTAGTACTTCGAGTCGTTCATAGTGCGGGGTACAACCGCTTCAGCTTGACGCGGGCATCGGCGGTGGTGAACTGCCAGTCGGCTTTGACATGTTTCTTGTTACGGCTGCCCTCCCATGCGGCGACTTCCTCGGTCAGAGTTTGCTTGTCCGCGATCCGCCGATCGAGGCACTGACCCGACAAGGCGCTGAGCTCGGATTCAGCCATATCCAGCCAACTGCCGTGCTTTGGCGTGTAGTGCCATTCGAACCGCTCCACCAGCCGGCGGGCCTCTGCGGCGGGAAAAGCCTCGTAGAGCGACGCCGGCTTGTGGGTATTGAGATTGTCTTGCATCAGCACGATTTTCTTCGCCTTCGGAAAATTCATGTCGGCTATGGCTTTGAGGATCTGAGCATAATCCACGGCCGTGTGGCGATCTGTCACCTCGACATGGCGCCAGCCTTCCAGGGGGGCGAAGATCATGAACAGATTAGCGGTTCCATTACGCTTATACTCGTAATCGTAGCGTGCCGGTTGCCCAGGCCTGCCAGCGATGGCTACACGCGTTTCGGCGACCAATTGTTTCGAGGTCTCGTCCACGCAGACCACAGGATACTCTGGATCGTGCGGCCTCTGATAAACCTCAAGAACGTCCTCCATTCCGGCTACAAAGGCGGCGTTGGCGTCCGGCGGGATCACCCATTGCTTTTGTAGATGCGGCTTAAGGAGGTTTTTTTTAGCGTCCGCCCGATCGTGTTGTCGCTGGCGCGGTCGACGATCTTCAGTTCGACAACGTGCTCTTCAAGGAGTTGTAGCGTCCACCGCTTGCGACCCTTCGGCGGGTCGGAACAAGCCAGCGCGATCAGTTTAGCCTCGGCGGCTCCGTCGAAAATGCGCGGTCTGGCCGAGGCTGGGGAATGCTTGCGGACCAGAACGGCCTCGAACCCCTCTTCCACCATTTGCTGGCGGGTCCGTGCGACCGTGTCGACGCTGGTATCGAGGGCTGTTGCGATTTGTCTGTCGCTCCAGCCGTCGCCCGCTTGCGCGCTGTCGGCCTTCAACAGAATGCGGGCCCGGGTCAGTTGCCGGGCCGGGTGGTTGCCCGCGTGGATCAGCGTGTTGAGGCGATCCCGCTCCTCTTCGCTGAGCTTCACCACATACCTTTTTCCAGCAAGTCGTTCCGCGATCACGAAGCATCTCCGTCGTTGCGGAACTATCGATTCGAAGAATGGCCGCGAAATCAATGACAGGAGGTACTAGTACCCACTATCGCTGAAGCGCGAGTCATGATTCGTAGGCGGGATGAAGATCATTCCTGCTGCGACGACGGTCGCGTTGACGCCTGAGGACCGGCAGGTTCTGGAGGCGTTGGCTGCTTCGCGCAAAACCGAGGCCCGGATGCGCGATCGTGCGCGGATTGTGCTGCTGGCAAGCGCCGCTATGGCGTCTCGCGCGATTGCCCGGGAAGTCGGTTGCACGCCCGGCACGGCCTCGAAATGGCGGGTGCGCTACGCTAACCAGGGAATGGCTGGCCTGAGTGAGACTGGCGAGCGCGGCAACGAGCCCAAGTATGGTCCTGAGCACGGGCGGCGCATTCTGGCCCTGTTGGATCAGCCACCCCCGGCTGGGTATGCTAACTGGACCGCCCCGTTGTTGGCACGCGAACTGGTGGATATCCACGAGCAGCATATCTGGCGGTTCCTGCGTGTGCAGAAAATCGACCTGTCCAGGTGCAAATCCTGGTGCCAAAGCACGGACCCGGATTTTGTGCCCAAGGCCGCTGACATCGTTGGGCTTTACCTGGCCCCTCCGAGCCATGCCGTGGTGCTTTCGGTCGATGAAAAGCCATCGATCCAGGCGCTGGAGCGGACACAGGGATACCTGAAGTTACCCAATGGCCGGGCGATGATCGGCCAATCGCATGACTACAAGCGACACGGCACCTCGACGCTGTTCGCCGCGCTCGACGTTGCCACCGGCCAGGTCATCGGCAAGCACTACAAACGCCGTCGCCGATCGGAGTTCCGCGACTTCATGAACCGGGTTGTCAAGCAACATGAGGGCAAGGAGATCCACGTCATCCTTGACAACCTGTCAACCCACAAGCCGAAGCGGGATTTGTGGCTAGCGCGGCACCCAAACGTACATTTCCACTACACGCCGACCCACACGTCATGGCTGAACCAGATCGAAATCTGGTTCTCGATCCTGGCGGGCCAGTCATTGAAAGGCGCCTCATTCGGCAGCGTTGCCGAACTGGTGACCCACATCGAAAGCTTCATCAATAGCTACAACAAAAACGCCCGCCCCTTCGTCTGGACCAAAAGCGCCGTTCACCAAAAACGGCTCAAGCCATGTTTCGCGGTTTAGCGATTCTGGGTACTAGTGTGGAAGTAGCACGAGGGCCGGTGCGCAAAAGCGATTTACTCCGCGCCGTCGAGGGACCCTCACAGAAGAGGCTGACGC
Source organism: Rhodopila sp. (assembly GCF_965277165.1). Lineage (GTDB taxonomy): Bacteria > Pseudomonadota > Alphaproteobacteria > Acetobacterales > Acetobacteraceae > Rhodopila. Next base: position 2,788,359 of record NZ_CBDICE010000006.1, on the reverse strand, counting down.
AAACGCTGCGCAGTTTGCACGGATACCTGCTCGTCCAACGAATGGAATCAGTGCCAGCGTTGAGTACTCGCTGAATGCGCTCGGTGTTAGTCTTGCCGATAGGCTGACTGTATTGGGGGCATGGGCGATCGACAATTTCGACGAGCTCGGCACCGATGCCACTCTCCGTCGACATGAGGGTCCGTCTGGAACCGGTTTTTCAACGAGCGAGCGCTCGTAGCCTGAGTGCCCTGCCATCGGTGTCCACCATGGCCTGACGTTTGCGGCCGTTGATCTTCTGGCCACCTTCGTAACCGCCCCGCGCGGCTATGTTGCGCGGGTTGTCGGAGTCCACATCGAGATGCTCGTCCAAGGTGTCGGGATCCCGGATGTTTCACGGTTTGATCCGGCCATCCAGCCCCTATCCGATCATGCTGTAGCGTTTCCGGACATACTGTCAGGGACGGGCCGGCGCATCGGGTGCGCGGAGCATGTATCCGGCACCGACGACGGTATGGATCAACGGATAGGCGAAACCCTGATCAATCTTCTGCCGCAGCCGGTGGACGTGCATGTCGATGATGTTGCCGCGCGGTTCGAAATCGTAGTTCCACGCCGTCTCCAGCAACATGGACCGGGTGACCACCTGCCCGGCGTGGCGCATCAGGGAGACCAGCAACAGCAACTCGCGCCGCTGCAACACGATCTCCCTGCCATCGCGGGTCACCCGGCGCGAGCGGGTGTCGATCGTCAGGTCGCCGACCTGCAGCACCATCTGGCGCCGCGCGCGGTTGGTGCGCCGGGCCAGCGCCTCCAGCCGGGCCAGCACTTCGGCGAATGCATAGGGCTTTGCCAGGTAGTCGTCGCAACCGGCGCGCATGCCCTCGACCCGGTCGGCGGTGTCGCCGATCGCGCTGAGCACCAGGACCGGCGTATGCGGGTCCTGGTGGCGTAGCCGACGGATCAGCGTCAGGCCGTCTAGTCGCGGCAGGCGGCGATCGACGATCAGCACGTCGTAGAGCCCCTCGCACGCCAGTGTCAGGCCGGCGTCCCCGTCGGCGGCGCGATCGACGATATGGCCACTTTCGGCCAGCCCGCGCGCCAGGTAAGCGGCGGCGGTATCGTCATCCTCGATGATCAACAGGCGCACGAGATCTCCTGTGAGTTACTTTTCATCCATGTCCGGGGATGTGCGTCGGCGGCATAGAGTGCTCTGGGTGATAATAGGTCGGTTGTGGGCTGGTATGTTTGGTCGTGCATTGCGAGAATCGGCGGCGGCACCAACATCGGCGTTCGAGGTGACGATATGGCCCGCGTGCTGGTGGTCGAGGATGATCCGCAAACCGGCGCCGAAATCAAGGCGGCGCTAACCGATCATGGTTTCCAGGTGGACGCCGCAATCAGCGGGCGAGAGGCGCTGCTGCAGGCAGCCAAGGAAAGCTACGACGCGATCGTGCTGGACCGCATACTGCCCGGCGGGCTTGATGGGCTGGGCGTGCTTTCCACCCTGCGCGCGGTCGGGGTTGAGGCACCGGTGCTAATCCTGAGCGCGTTGTCGGCGGTGGACGAGCGGGTGGTCGGATTGCGGGCCGGCGGCGACGATTACCTGACGAAACCGTTCGAGTTTCTGGAATTGACCGCCAGGCTCGATGTGTTGCTGCGCCACCGCGACTCGCCGGGTGTCGAAACCATGCTGCGCGCCGGCAGGCTGGAGATGGACCTGGGGTCGAAGATCGTGCGTTGCGGCGGACGCGTCGTCGAATTATTGCCGCGTGAATTCCGCCTGCTGGAATTCCTGATGCGCCATGCCGGGCAAGTGGTCACCCGAAGCATGCTGTTCGAGGAGATTTGGAATTACCGCTCGGTCGGGCCTACAAACGTGATCGACATGCATATGAGCAAATTGCGCCGCAAGCTGGACCCGGACAACAGCGAATCGCTGATCTGGACGATCCGCGGCGCGGGATACATGCTTCGTGCGACTGGTTGACCTGCCGCGCACCACCAGCTTCCAGCTTGCGCTGCGCTTCCTGCTGCTGTTCGGCGCCGCGTCGCTGATCCTCTTCGGGTTCCTGTACTGGCAGACCGCGGTCTACGTCAGAGGCCGCGTCGATGACTGGTTGACCCGCGAGCAGTCGGTCTTCGGGCCGATGGAGCGCGACAATCTGTTGCGCCGGCTGACCGCGCACGTGGTCGCCGATCCGACGTTGGAGCGTCCTTTCACGCTGTTCGATGGTAGCGGGCAGCGGGTCGCGGGAACCACGCTGGATTTGCCGGTGGGGATGCTCGCGGCGATGCCCCAGGATGTCGCGATGGCGTTCGATCTGGCACGCGGCGGTCAGGACATCAAGTTTCGCGGCATCCTGCATCGCCGCCCAGCGGGGGAATTGCTGCTGATCGCGCGCAGCATGGAGGGGCAGCGCAAGTTCGCCGCCGTGCTTATCGACGCATTCGTCTGGGGCGCGCTATTTACCACGCTGCTGGGTCTGATCGGGGCGGCGATCGTCGGTGCCGATTCGGTGCGGCGCATCGATGCGGTGACGCGAGCGATCCGACGCATCGTCGGCGGCGATCTCTCGGAACGACTGCCGACGCATGATCGTGCTGACGACCTCGACCGCCTGGCCGTGGTGATCAACGATATGCTCGGCGAACTGGAGCGCCTGATGCGGGAGGTGAAAGGGGTGTGCGACAATATCGCGCACGACCTGCGCACCCCGCTGACAAGGCTGCTTGCCGGGCTGGAGCGGAGCCGCCGGCGCAACGGTTCCACCGAGGACTACGCCGCCGCGATCGATGAGGCGGTGCAGGAAACACGCGGCGTGTTGAATAGCTTCGCGGCGCTGCTCCGCATCGCCGAGGTCGAAAGCGGTGCGCGGCGGACGGGGTTTCTGGACACCGATCTGCGCGAGGTGCTGGCCGACGTCGCCGAACTGTATGAGCCAGCTGCGGAGCAGGCTGGTGTGCGGCTACGTTTGATCGCGGACGGCGGCGCCCCGTTGGTGATGCGCGGCGATCCCAGCCTGCTGTTCGAGGCGGTCGGCAACCTGGTGGACAATGCGTTGAAGTTTACCCCGCGCGGAGGTTGCGTCACGCTGCGCGTTGTATCCGGTACGGGCGGTATCGGCATCGAGGTGGTCGATACCGGCCCAGGGATCCCACGCGACGAGCAAGACGCGGTGCTACGGCGATTCTACCGCGCTGAAGCCAGCCGCCAGACCCCGGGCAGCGGCTTGGGGCTGGCGCTGGTTGCCGCGGTGGCGCGGCTGCACGGCATGGACCTGGCGATCAGCGATGCCAGACCGGGGTGCCGGGTCACGTTGGTTCGGCTCGATGCGTCCGATGATGGCGCCGCGGTCGTTACCCAGGCGGTGGCGCTGGAACGGCGCTTGTTACCCACCTCGCTATGATCCGAGGTGGCTGGGGCGTTTCGGATCGAGCAGGGCACCCGCTGTTGGGCGGGTTCGCAGCCTGGCGCGGTGGGGTCAGGACGCGATCTTGGCCTCGATCCGCTCCCATATCGGCTTTTCCAGGTGCAGGCCATCGAAGCGGGCGATTTCCTGCAGGCCGGTCGGTGAAGTGACGTTGATCTCGGTCAGATAGTCGCCGATGACATCGATGCCGACGAAGATCATGCCCAGCTCGCGCAAGGTGGGCCCGATTGCTTCGCAGATTTCGCGGTCCCTCACCGTGAGCGGTGATTTTTCGGCGCGGCCGCCGACATGCATGTTGGATCGCGCCTCACCCTGCGCCGGAACCCGGTTGATTGCGCCCATCGCTTCTCCATCCACCAGGATGATGCGCTTGTCGCCGGCTCGGACTGCCGGTTCGTAACGCTGGAACATCAGCGGTTCGCGCGAATGGGCGAACTGCATCTCGAGCAGCGCGCCGAGGTTTTCATCGTCGGGCTTGATTCGAAACACGCCTGCGCCGCCGTTGCCGAACAGCGGCTTGACGATGATGTCTTTGTACTCCGATCGGAACGAACGGATCGCGTCGAGGTCCCAGGTGATGAGTGTCGGCGGCATCAGGTCGGGGAAATGGGTGACCAGGATCTTCTCCGGCGCGTTGCGCACCGCGGCTGGATCGTTGACCACCAGCGTGCCGGGCTGAATGTGCTCCAGCATGTGGGTCGCGGTGATGTAGGCCATGTCGAAGGGCGGGTCCTGGCGCATCAGCACCACGTCCATGCTGGCGAGATCGATCGTCGCCATCGGGTCGAATTCGTAATGCGCGCCGTGACGACGAGCCAGCTTGATTTTGTGGCCGCGGGCGAACAGGCGGTCCTCGCGCCGGCCGCCTCCGGGGCGCGGCACGCCCTCCTTGAGCGCCATGTGGCGCACTTCATAGTGCCACAGCGCGTGGCCGCGGGCCTGTGCCTCCAGCATCAGGGCGAACGTCGAGTCGGCGTCGATGTTGACGGTATCCATCGGGTCCATCTGGACCGCGACCCTGAGCGGGCGAGCCATTGCTTGTTCCCCTGTCCGGTTGTTGTCGCGTCTATAGCACCATTCGCCTGCCATGGATGTGGCGTTCGGGGCTGGGCGTTCGGGGCTTGGCCTGGGAAAGGCTCAGGCTACTGCGGCATGAGCTCGAGCTGATCGTGTAGCCGGGCGCCGACGGCGTCCCAGGTGAACAGGTCATGGCCGCGGCGGTAGCCGGCTTGTCCCATGGCGCGTGTTCGTTGCGGATCGGCCAGCAGGTCGCCCAATGCGCCGGCCAGGGCGATGGCGTCGTCGGGCGGCACCAGCAGGCCGGTCTCCCCGTCGCTGACCATGCCGGGAAAGCCGCCGACGGTGGTGGCGACGACCGGCAGTTTGAATGCCATGGCCTCGACCGAGGCCACCGCCGACGGTTCGATCAGGCTGGGCAGACAGAAAATCGAGGCGTCGGCCAGCAGGGCTGCGACGTTGGCGCGCGGCAGCAGGCCGGTGGCGCGGGCGCGCGGATGCGACATCTGGGGCGAGCATCCCGCGATCGTCAGGGTCGCCGCGGGGAACCGCGTGGCGACGGTGTCGAAGGCGGCGAGCAGGGTGGGGCCGCCCTTGCGCTCCCACTCGATGCCGACGAACAGGATGCGGCCGGCGGCATACCGGGCGAGGTCGTCGGCCGAGGCGGTGGCATCGACGTTCGCCCCGATCAGGATGGTGGCGACGCGACCGGGATCGCAGCCATAGGAGTTCACCAGGGTGCGCTCGACATGAGTGGCGGTGGTGAGGATGCGATCGGCCCGCAGATACAGCGCGCGCTCGAGGCCGAGCAGGGTCTTGGAGCGGAATAGGCGGGGATCGCTGTGGCGGTATTCGCGATGACTGGCGATTGTATGGTCGGTGTAGATGACGAACGGTCGTCCGGGCAACGCGGCGTTGAACAGGCCCTGGGTTTGCAGCACGCAGCGGAAGCTGTCGGCCTCGGGTCCGAAGCGGTTGACGATCACGGCCGACAAGTGGCGGAACATCAATGGGGTGAGGAAGAAAAACGCGTGCCGGGCGGACGCAGTGGACAGCACCGATGGACCGTAGGTCATGACCTCGACGACGAAATTGAGTGCGGCCAGGCCGAACCGGCGCTTGACGTAGTCCTTTACGTCGAATGTAACGATCTCGCAGTTCGGAAACCGCGCGGCCAGTTGTTCGAGCACCCGCTCGTTGGTATGGGAGAAGGAACCCAGCTTGACGAAAAGGATGCGGTTCGGCCAGTCGGGCACGCGGCGCTTCATGCGGTTCAGTATTTGAAAATCGCGGGTTGTAGTGATGTCATGTGCGGGTTCATGATGTTCAGGCGGGTTATGGCGATGGTTGGACGATTTGCGTGGTAACACTTGGTTTATGTCGCTTTCGACATTTGTGTCGCTTTCGACCGACATTTGTGTCGCTTTCGACAATTTGTTGCTTGTACGACCCGATATCTTCGGGTCTCGAGGATCGTGGCGCGTCAGCGTGGGGGTGGTGAATGGCGGGCCTTGTCCAAACTGGTCAGCGTCGCCACCTAGCCGCGTTATGGACAGTTCAATTCACGCCTCCGGAGCTCCGTTTGGTGACCCGATCGGGTGGCACGGCACCACCATCCTTTGTGTCAGGCGGGATGGCAAAGTGACCATGGCGGGTGACGGCCAGGTCAGCATGGGGCAAACGATCGTCAAGGGGAATGCACGCAAGGTGCGCCGCATTGGAGCCGACGGCGGCGTGATTTCCGGCTTCGCCGGCGCCACGGCCGATGCGTTCACCCTGCTGGAGCGGCTGGAGAGCAAGCTTGAACGCTACCCCAACCAGCTTGAGCGGGCCTGCGTGGAACTGGCTAAGGATTGGCGTACCGATCGCTACCTGCGTCGGCTGGAGGCGCTGATGGCGGTGGCCGACAAGGACCGCAGCTTCACCTTGACCGGGAATGGCGACGTGCTGGAACCGGACGACGGCGTGATCGGCATCGGGTCGGGCGGCAACTACGCTCTGGCGGCGGCGCGTGCGCTGATTTCGGTTCCCGACATTTCGGCCGAGGAGATCGCCAGGCGGGCGATGCAGATCGCCGCCGATATCTGCGTCTATACCAACGGCAACGTTATCATCGAGTCTCTGTAATGGACGTCCCGACTTATTCTCCGCGAGAGATCGTCTCGGAACTCGACCGCTTCATCGTGGGGCAGGGCGACGCCAAACGTGCGGTCGCCATTGCGCTGCGCAATCGCTGGCGGCGCCAGCAGCTGCCGGAGGGCCTGCGCGAGGAGGTGGTGCCGAAGAACATCCTGATGATCGGGCCGACCGGGTGCGGCAAGACCGAGATCGCGCGCCGGCTCGCCAAGCTGGCGCAGGCGCCGTTCCTGAAAGTCGAGGCGACCAAGTTCACCGAGGTCGGCTATGTCGGCCGCGATGTTGAAAGCATCGTGCGCGACCTGGTCGATTCCAGCCTGAACATGCTGCGCGAGGCCAGCCGAAAGGGGGTCCAGGCCAAAGCGCAGACGGCGGCCGAGGAACGTCTGGTTACCGCCCTGGTGGGCGAGGGGGCGGCGGCCGACACCCGGTCAAAGTTTCGCCGGATGCTGCGCAACGGCGAGTTCGAACAGAAGGAGATCGAGGTCTCGGTGTCGGATGCCGGCGGCATGCCGATCGGGCAGTTCGACATGCCGGGGATGCCCCCCGGTCAGGTGATCAACCTGAGCGAGATGATGAAGGGGCTGATGGGCAACCGTCCGCAGCAGAAGCGGCGGATGACGGTGGAGGCGGCGCGTCGGGTGCTGGAGGCCGAGGAAGCCGACAACCTGCTGGACAACGACTCCTTGACCAAGGAGGCGGTGGCGCACGCCGAGAACAACGGCATCGTGTTCCTCGACGAGATCGACAAGATCTGCGCCCGCACCACCGAGGGCGGGTTCCGTGGCGGCGACGTCAGCCGCGAAGGCGTGCAGCGCGACCTGCTGCCGCTGATCGAGGGCACCACGGTCAACACCAAGTATGGCCTGGTGAAGACCGACCACGTCCTGTTCATCGCCTCGGGCGCGTTCCACCTGGCCAAACCGTCCGACCTGCTGCCGGAATTGCAGGGCCGGTTGCCGATCCGGGTGGAATTGCAGCCGCTGTCGCGCGCCGACCTGCGGCGTATTCTGACCGAACCAGAGCATTCTTTGCTGAAGCAGTACGAGTCGCTGCTGGGGACCGAGAACGTGACGCTGGATTTCCGCGACGAAGCGGTGGATGCGCTGGCCGATCTGGCCTCCGACATCAACGACCGGGTAGAGAACATTGGCGCTCGGCGGCTGCACACGGTCCTGGAGCGGCTGTTGGAGGATATCAGCTTCACCGCCACCGACCGCGGCGGCGAGACATTTGTGGTCGATGCCGCCTATGTGGCGGAGAAGGTGGCGCCGCTGGCGCGGAAGGGTGACCTGAGCCGATTTATCTTGTAGTTGGGTATAACGTGTGTTATAATCCGGCGTTGGTCTGATCACGGTGCCGCGGGCTGGGCCAGGATGCGGCGGCCCGGTCAGGGTGTGGCGGCTTGGCAAGGATGTGGCGTGCCGGCCAGGGTAGTGGGCTGGCAATGATGTGGTGAGCCGCTCAGGGTTTGGCGGGGCCGGCCAGGCGGTCAGATGGGCTTATAACTCTGCGTAGGTCGCCAGAAGGGCAAAGCCATGCACGCGTTGAAACTCACCCAGATCGGCAATTCTGTGGGTGTTATTTTGCCCAGGGAGATGCTTGCCAAGCTGGGGATGGCGAAGGGTGATACGATCTATGCCATCGATCAGCCCGATGGTGTGCGTCTGACCGTCGCCGACCCGGATTTCGCTGCGCAGATGGACGTTGCGCGCCAAGTGATGAAGGATCGCCGTGCGGTGCTGCGCGAACTGGCTAAGTGACGGTCTGGCTATCGCGCGAACTCATCCTCGCCATCCATTACGAACAACTGACCGAGCACTGGGGCGCACCGGGCCTGCGTGACCCCGGATTGCTGGATGATGCGCTGGCCCGCCCGCTCAATCGCGCCGGCTACGGTGAGCCGGATACCGCCGAATTGGCAGCGGCTTACGCCCTGGCGATCGCGCAGAACCGTCCATTTGTCGATGGTAACAAACGTACCGGCTTCGTCGCGCTGGAGCTTTTCCTGCGCTTGAACGGCTGCATGTTCGGCGTGGGCGACGCCGAGGCGGTGGTGATGATGTTGGCGATGGCGGCGGGCGAACTGCCCGAGGGCGAGTTCATCGCTTGGTTGCGGATGCATGCCGAAGCCTCGGGCTGAGGCCGCCGCCGCAGGCCGCTTGACCCGGCGTTGCCGAGGCAATGTCTGACGCACCATGGCCGCAACCGGGTGTTACCGGACTCCGGGCGATTTGACTGTTTCCAAAACGGCTCGACCCCTTGACGCATGCCAGCCGAACGGCCATCAGTCCGGTTGCTCCTCGTCCGAGGGAATGTCCAAGAAAGGTTTCACAATGAGGCAAGGTTTGTCCCGCCGGGCGCTGGGACGCTCAGCGGTTGCGGTGGCCGGAACGTTCGGCATCCTGCGGCACGCGCGTGGCGAGCAGGCGCTGAAGATCCGCTGCTCGCTGGATACCGCGCCGTCGCACGTGCGCAACATCTCGGTCGCCGATTACTTGAAGAAGGTGCAGGATGCGACCGGCGGCAAGATCACCAGCGAGATCTTTGCGTCGGGGCAGCTCTATGCCGACCTGAACGTTGCCAAGGCGCTGTTGCAGGGCCAGGTCGACATGGCGGTGCCGGGCAACTGGACGCAGACCGGTATCGTTCCGGACTGCGATTTCGTGCAACTGCCGGTGTTCTATGGTCAGCCGATCGAGGCCACCAACCGCGCCGCGGACGGCAAGGCGGGGGCACTGATCGACAAGCAGATCGAGGCCAAGCTGCGGGTTAAGTTGCTGGGACCGTGGCTCGATCTGGGGTTTCAGAATTGGTACACCACGCATAAGCAGATCAAGACCACCGAGGACATCAAGGGGCTGAAGATTCGCAGCCCTGGCGGTGCCGGGATCAGTTGGCGTATCAGCTTCTTCGGCGGTATCCCCAACGTCACGGCATGGCCGAACGTGCCGCTGGCGCTGTCGCAGGGCACCTTCGACGGGTTCGTATCGACCAACGAAAGTGTCGCCACCGCCAAGTTGTGGGAGGCTGGGGTCAAATACTCGTATCAGGACCACCAGTATGTCGGCATGTACATGCCGATGATCAGCGGCACGTTCTGGGCCAAGCTGGAGCCGTCGATGCAGAAGGTCATGGTCGACCTGTGGGCCAGCAACATCGCCACCTACCGGTCCAACGCGGCGACGTCGCAGGAACACGGGCGCAAGGAGATGGCTGACCATGGTGTGGTATTCACCGATCCGCCCCAGGCCACCCTGGACGCGGCGCGCAAGGCGATGCAGGCGGACGTGGCGACCCTGATCAGCGCCGCTAAGCTTTCGCCCGAGGTCGTTCGCCTGGCCGAGCAATCGGTGAACGGAACGGCCTGAGTGGGGGTCCGCCCAGCTCGGATGTGGCCCGGCCGGATGTGGCCCGGCCGGATATGGGACGGCATCGAGCGCACGCTGGCGGGTATTCTCGGCGCGATGGCGATGGTGATCGGGCTGGTTCAGGTGCTCGGCCGCTATTTCTTTCCGGCGTTGGCGATCTCCTGGGCCGAGGAGGTCATTGTCTATCTGATGATCTGGGCGGTGATGATCATCTCCAGCCAGTTGGTGCGTACCGATGGGCACGTCCGGCCGGACCTGGTGCTGCGACTGGTACCGCCTGGCGGACAGCGCTGGCTGGAGGCGTTCAACTGCGTCGTCGCGCTGATCTTCTGCGCCGGCATGATCTGGTATGGCTGGCAGATCGTCGATACCTCGCTGCTGCTGGATGAGCGCAGCTCCAGCGGGCTGCAGTTCCCGATGTGGATCTATTATACGGCGCTGCCGGCGGGTGGGGTGCTGATGACGATGCGCTACTTGATCCGGCTGTATCGTTACCTGTTCCGCTTCGATCCGGCGACGATGACCGTCGGGCATCATATCGCGGACAGCGAACTGTCGCCGGACCTCGCACCGCTGGCCGATCTCTAAGCCTGTGGAGGCGGTGCTTTTCCTGGCGATGTTCTTCGGCCTGCTGGCGGCCGGGATGCCGATCTTCCTGGTGCTGGGGGCGTGCGCGGCGGTGCTGTACCTGGTGTCCGGCCAGCCGATGATCGGCGTGGCTCAGGTGATCATCGACGACCTGAACTCGTCTACTCTTATGTCGTTGCCGCTGTTCGTCATGGCGGCGGCGTTCATGCGCCAGGGTGGCGTGGCGAAGGCGCTGGTCGACGTGTCGGCGGCGTGGCTGGGCGGCATCAGGGGGTCGCTGGGCCTGGTGACGGTGGTGGCCTGCACGCTGTTCGCGGCGATCTGCGGATCGTCGGTCGCGACGGCGCTGGCGATGGGCACGATCCTGCTGCCGGCGATGATCGAGAAGGGTTATCCTCGGTCGTTCGCGCTGGGGGTGATCGGCGCGTCCGGCACCATCGGCATTGTCATCCCGCCCAGCCTGGCGTTGATCCTGTATGGGATCGTGGCCGAGCAGTCGGTGCCGCGGCTGTTCCTGGCGGGGATCCTGCCGGGACTGCTGCAGGCGTCGGCGTTCTTCGCCTGGGTGTGGTATGACGCGCGCCGGCGCAACTTTCCGCGCGAGCCATCGCTGCCGGTGGGTGATCGGTTGTTGGTGACGCTGCGGGCGTTGCCGGCGCTGGCGGTGCCGGCAGTAGTGCTGGTGGGCATTTACGGCGGTCTGGTGACCGTCACCGAGGCCGCGGCGCTGGCTGCTGTGGCTGCCTTGCTGGTGAGCCTGGTGTTCTATCGCGGGTTCCGCGTCAGCCAGACGCTGTCGGTGATCGCGGACGCGCTGCGCAGTGCCGGAACGATCATGCTGATCGTGGCGACCGCGTTGGCGTTTGGCCACTGGATGACCGAGTCGGGCGCTCCGGCGCAGTTGGTGAACTGGGTGGTGGCGCACAACTTGCCCACTTGGCTGTTCCTGCTGTCGATCAATGTGCTGCTGCTGGTGCTGGGGTGCTTCCTGGAGGTGGTGGCGGCGCTGCTGCTGGTGATTCCGATCCTGGCGCCGGCGCTGAAGCCGCTGGGCGTCGATCCGGTGCATTTTTCCATCATCTTCACCCACAATATGGAGATCGCGCTGATCCACCCTCCGGTCGGGTTGAACCTGTATGTGCTGTCGACGATCTCGGATGCGCCGATCGGCGAAGTTATCAGGGGCATCCTGCCGTTCCTGATCCTGCTGCTGATCGTGTTGGGAATCATCACCTATGTGCCGGCGCTGACCATGTGGCTGCCCGGGGTGGTATATGGCAACTGAGGGCGACGATGCTGCTTCGCCACTGTTCGCGGCCAAGGACCACGCCGCGGCGTCGCTGTTCCAGCCCGAGAACCTGCTGCGCGAGGCTCGGCGGCAGAAGAGCATCCCCCCTGGCAACGTCCCCGCGATCTGCGTGCTGGACCCGGACGGCGACATCGTGCGCGCCGTCCGGGCCGACGGGCAGGCAAGGCGAAGCCCGTTTTGGGCCTGCTACCACACCGAGATGTATGACGTTGACCACGACGGCGAGACCCTGGGCATCGTCGGCTGCGCGGTTGGCGCGCCGTTCGCGGTTCTTTTGGCGGAGCAAATGTTCGCCAGCGGTTGCCGGTTGCTGATCAGCGTCACCTCATCGGGGCGGATCGGCGACGCGGTGCCGAACGGCGGCTTCATTCTGATCGACCGGGCGTTGCGCGATGAGGGCACCAGCCTGCACTACCGGCCGCCCGAGCGCTTCGCCGTCGCCGATCCCGCGCTGATCGGCCGGATCGACGCCGCCCTGGCACGGCATCGGCCGAAGGTCTCGCGGGGCGCCACCTGGACCACCGATGCGCCGTTCCGGGAAACCGATACCGCCATCGAGGCGGCCAGGGCGCTCGGTATCCAGGCGGTGGAGATGGAGGCGGCGGCGCTGTATAGCTTCGCGGCGGCGCGCCGGTGCGCGGTGGTCTGCTTCGCTCATCTGACCAACCAGATGGCCAGGGTTGACGGTGACTTCGAGAAGGGCGAAGCCAACGGCGCACGCGAGGCGCTCAATCTGATTGCGGCAACCGCGCGGGCCTGGCGGAGCGAACGATGAAAACCGAACCCAACATCGCTACCGACACGATCGCGTTTCTGACCAAACCCGACTGGCCGACTGCGGTTTACTGGATCGCGCTACTGGCCAGCATCTTCATCGCGGTGCGCGCATGGCGGGACGACCCCGGCCAGCGCGGCTTCCACGCTGCTGGCATCTGGGCATTGCGGGTGCTGATCGGCACCATGTGGTGGCAGGGATCTCTGTGGAAGATCCCGCCCAACTATGCTGGCCTGCTTTACTTCATGAAAGAGGTCGTCGATCACGCCGCCATCCCGCTGCAGAGGACGCTCTACGCCAACCTTTTCATCCCGAATATCAACCTGTTCGGTCCGCTGATCTATCTCACCGAGGCCGTCATCGCACTGTCGCTGATCGTTGGGGTGTTCACCCGCTGGTTCGCGTTGCTGGGCCTGCTGATGGCGGGCAATCTTTGGCTCGGGTTGTATTCGGCGCCGGGCGAGTGGCCGTGGACGTATGGCTACCTGATGGTGATCCAGGCGCTGTTCATCCTCGATCCGCCGGGGCGCTGCCTGGGGCTGGATGCGCGTTGGACAGACGGCTCTAGCCATGATCGCGCACGGCTTGGACCGCTAACTACCCGAGCTTGAAGTCGTTCAGGGTGCCGGCCAGAGCCTGGTTTGCGCCCTGGCCGTAGTGCACGCGCAGCAGGTCGTCGGCGCCCGCCGCCACCGTGGTGCCGATCATTGCGCTGAGGTCGTTCGCCAGACCGCCGCCGGCGTGCGCGAGGTCGGTGGTGATCTTGGGGTAGTACAGGCTGGCAATATCCGTCCCCAGCGTGGTTGCGGCCGAGTTGCTGAGCATCGCGGAGGTCAGGGTCTGACCGAGCAACTGACCAAGCTGCGCCTGCGAGATGTCGGTCGCGGTGAAGTCGTTGACCAGCTTGGTGGTGTCGGCGGCGGTGGACTGGTGGGAGACGGTGTCCTTGTAGAACTGCAGGATGTCGGAGCCGATCTGTTTGAGTTGCACGGTCGATGGCGGCGGCGGTGGGTTCACCGTGACCGATGCGGTGCCGGGAGGGGTCGTGGTCTGGCCCGCTGAGTTGGTGTCGGCGATGGTGAAGCTGGTCTTGCCGAATTGGCCGAAGGCGGGGGTGAACTTCAGGGCGTCGATTTCCGTCGTGACCGTGCTCGCCTTGCCGGTCAGGGTGATCGCGCCGTTGCTGGCCTTGCTGCCGTCGGTGGCGGCGCTCGGGTCGGACAACGTGCCGGAGGTGGTGCTGCTGGGGGTGATGGTGACGGTCTCGGTCGGACTGCCGGCGTTGGGATCGGTGATGCTGACGCCGGCGAAGGGCGTCACCGGCGTAAGGCCCGTGCTGGTCTGTGTCTGGTCCGACGCGGGGACTGTGATGGTCGAGGGCTGGTCGGCTGGGCTCGCGGTCACGGATGTCGTGCTGTCCTTGGCGGTCTCGCCAAGCGAGTCCGTGTCGGTGATCGTGAACGTGGTGGTGACTGATTGGTTGGACGCGGCGGGTATGAACACCAGCCCATCCAGAGCGGCCGTGACCGCGGCGGCCGAGCCGGTGATGGTGTAGACGCCGTTGCTGCTGGAACCGCCGTCACCGGCGTTCGGGTCGGACAGCGTGCCGTTGGCGGTGCTGCTGGGCGCTACCGTCACCGTTTCACTCGGTGTCCCGGAATTGGGGTCGGTAACACTGACATGGGCGAACGGATCGATCGGGGTCTTGCCCGTGGTGGCCTGGTTGGCAACGGTGCCTGCGATGACGGGGGCCGATAGCGGGGCGATCGTGACCTCGCCGTTGCCAGCGACCGTGGCGACGCTGACCTGCTGGTTTGTGCCGCTGTCGAAGGACGTGCCGCCGGCGCCACCGAAATTAGATGCGCCTGTGAACTGGCCGCCATTTCCGCCTGTGTAACCACCACCACCGCCGCCGCCGCCATCGGCGATGCCTCCAGCGCCGCCGCCGCCGAAGCCACCGTCACTGTCAAATTGACTGCCGGTACCACTGCCAGTACCACCGGTTGCACCATTCGCGAACGAGCTTCCGCCGCCACCGCCGTTGGACCCATCCCCACTACCGCCAGCGCTGCCGTTTCCCGTGATGCCGCCGCCACCACCGCCGCCGCTGCCGAACTGCTCACCGCTGCCCCCACTTCCGCCGCCACCACTGCTTGTGGCAACGCCACCGCCATTGCCGCCGTTCAAGCCAACTTCATGCGTACCGCCGCCGCCACCACCGGCGATGACCAGAGGTATCGTGGTACTCCCAGCTTCCTCGACCACAAAGCTGCCGCCGCCGCCGCCGCCGGCGAACGTGGCGCTCGTCCCGGCGCCGCCAACGGCGATCTCCAGAACTTCGCCCGCCGTGAGCTGAACCTCGCCACCGATCACGGCGCCGAGGCCGCCTACGCCGTCCGTCGGGCTACCACCACTATTACCGCCGCTCGCGCCGGTGGCGGTGATGTCGTAAAGACCGCTGGTCTGCACTTGGTAGCTGACGATACTGCCGGTGTTGGTGAAGGTTTGGGTAGTGCCGCTTATCGAGCCGGACATGCTTAATCCTCCTTGGGACGTTGTCTCTCTCGGCGCGACCGGCCGTGCCGTCCTGGCAGACTTGTCGGTTGCCGAGTCTAGGCGGATGCCGCGCGGGTCTGAGCGTGTTGGGTTTCTACGTGTGACCGCCCTGAGCGGGTCCGGTGACTGAACAGCGGGCGGCGGCAACCCAAATACCGCGGGCTGGATGGAAGTTCATCCGCTATTCGCCTTGTTCGCCGCGCTGGACGCCAATACTGTCCATCGGCTGCGAAATCTGTATATTCTACTTGGTCCAGTTGTGAGCTCTGTGGGAGACCTTCGATGAGGCCCGCACTTCTCGACGCGATGCGTGTGGTTGAAATTCGCAAGTCCGACCTGGTTCGGTGTCAGGCGGAGGCATGCAACTACGGCCCTATGCTCTACCGGCTGCGTGAACCGCAACGCGTCGAGTCCTCCGATGAGACCCTGAGCAAGATTGGCGACAGTGCGATGGGTCCTCTCATGCTGTCCTGCGTCAGCGAACGTTTCGGCACCGAGGTCACCTTCCAAGAGGCGCATCCATACTCCTTTTGCGTCATGGCGGTGCTGCAAGGGGCGGTGCACTACCGGTCCTTCGGATCGGAAACGGCAATCACGGCCATGGCCGGTCATCTGCTGCTGGGCCAGACCAAACCCGGCGCCCAGGCGCTGACCGCGGATGGCAGCGAGCGGCTGAACCTTTGGATCAACCGGCGATCGCTGGTCCGTTGTCTGGAGGCAATGCTGGACCGGCCGCTGGATGCGCCACTGACCTTCGTGCCGGAGCAGGCGTGGCCTCGGGGTACCGCCGCCAGTCTGAACCGGCTGGTGCGCTACGTCGCGGACGAGCTGACCGACCCGTATTCGTTGTTCGCGGGCGGCGTTGGTGTCGCCGGGTTTGAGGACCTGGTCATTCGGACAATACTGGAAGGCACGATCCACAGCTACACCGAGCCTCTCGTTCGGGCGCCGAGCGTGGCGCCGCCCCACGCCGTGCGGCGAGCGACGGAGTTCATGCGAGAGAACCTCTTGCAGCCGCTCACGGTAGAGGACATCGCGCAGGCCACAGGTTGCTCTGCTCGTGCCCTTGCGGCGGCCTTTCGGTCGCAATGCGGACAGACTGTGACGTCGGTCTTGCGCGAGCTCAGGTTGGAGGCTGCTCGCACAGCGCTTCTGGCGGGAGACGTTGCGATCGGCGCCGTATGCGCTCGTTTCGGCTTCAGTAATGCTGGCCGGTTCGCCGCGTTATATCGCGAACGCTTTGGGGCGTTGCCGCTTCACACACGGAATGAGCGACGGTGATTGAGTCAGGCCAACGCCGGCTGGCCACCCATGATAGCAATGGCCGACCCCTTCGACGGGCTTCCTACGTGTCAGGTCATTAGTTGTGGTATCCATCAAGTCGAGTTTGCCGGGCGCATTCCCGCGGATTATGTCATCCTTGATCGAAGTAACGGCCTGCCAGAGCCCGCCCCAGGGAGACGCCGCCATGAACAGTCCCTATGCTGACCTGCCGAAGAACCAGGCGAATTACGCCGCGCTGACGCCGCTGACGTTCATCGAGCGCGCCGCCTACGTCTATCCCGACCGACTGGCGGTGGTGCATGGGGATCAACGCTGGACCTGGAAGCAGACCTACAGCCGCTGCCGCCGGCTGGCCTCGGCGCTGGCGCGGCGCGGTGTCGGCAAGAACGATACCGTCGCGGTCATCGCGCCCAACACGCCGCCGATGTATGAGGCGGCATTCGGAGTGCCGATGTGCGGCGCGGTGCTGAACACGCTGAACACCCGCCTCGATGCACAGGCGATCGCCTTCCAGCTTCGCCACGGCGGCGCCAAGGTGCTGCTGACCGATGGCGAATTTTCCCCGGTCATCGAAGCCGCCCTGGCGCTGCTCGACGTCAAGCCCTTGGTCATCGACCTCGACGATCCGGCCTGGCCCGAGGGCAAGCGGCTTGGCGACACCGAATACGAAACGTTCCTGGCCGAGGGCGACCCCGACTACGCTTGGGCGAACCCGGCCGACGAATGGGATGCGATCGCGCTGAACTACACCTCGGGCACCACCGGCGATCCGAAGGGGGTGGTCACCCACCATCGCGGCGCGCATCTGAACGCGATCAGCAACGTGCTGAACTGGGGGATGCCGCATTATCCGGTGTATCTGTGGACGCTGCCGATGTTTCACTGCAACGGCTGGTGCTTTCCATGGACGATCGCCGAACGGGCCGGGGTGAATGTCTGTCTGCGCCGGGTCGAGGCGAAGCCGATGCTGGATGCGATCCGCGAGCATGGGGTGACGCATATGTGTGGGGCGCCGATCGTTTACTCGATGCTGATCAACGCCCCGGCCGCGTTGCGCGCGGGGATCGGTCACCGCATCGCCGGTCAGGTGGCTGGCGCCGCGCCGCCCGCGGCGATCATGGAGGGGGCCGAGCAGATCGGCATCGAACTGACCCACGTGTATGGGTTGACCGAGGTGTACGGGCCGGCCGGGGTGTGCTCGAAGCACCAATCCTGGAGCGAGATGCCGATCGAGGGGCGGGCCGAACGCAACGGACGGCAGGGGGTGCGCACGCCGTTGCAAGAGGCGATGACGGTGCTGGATCCGGTGACGATGCAGCCGGTTCCGTGGGATGGCGAAACGATGGGCGAGATCATGTTTCGCGGCAATATCACGATGAAGGGCTATCTGGACAATCCCGACGCCACGGAGCAGGCGTTCGCCGGCGGCTGGTTCCATACCGGGGACCTGGCGGTGACGCAGCCGGACGGCTACGTGAAGATCCGCGATCGATCGAAGGATGTCATCATCTCGGGCGGCGAGAATATTTCCTCGATCGAAGTCGAGGAGACCTTGTATCGCCATCCTGCGGTGCTGAGTGCCGCCGTGGTGGCGCAGCCCGACGAAAAATGGGGCGAGACGCCGTGCGCGTTCGTCGAACTGAAGCCCGGCGCGTCGGTGACGGCCGAGCAATTGGGCGATTTCTGCCGCCAGCATATGGCTCGGTTCAAGGTGCCGAAAACGTTTGTGTTCCGGGAGATCCCCAAGACCTCGACCGGAAAGATCCAGAAGTTCGCGCTGCGCCAACTGGCCCGGTCGGCGGCGGCGATCGAGTAGATTGGGTCACGCCGGCAACGAGTCCCGCACGGTCCTGGCAACCGCGGCGATCGTTCTGTCACTGCTATCCGAACCGGATTTGGTGTCGGTCAGGTAGACGCAGACGATCAGCGGCTTGCGGTCGGGTGGCCAGATCACCGCGATATCATTGCTGGTGCCAAACCCGCCGCTGCCGGTCTTGTCGCCCACCCGCCAGTCCTCGGGTAGCCCGGCCCGCAGCTTCGCCCCGCCGGTTTGATTGGCAACCAGCCAGGCCGCGAACTGGTCACGCGAGGCTCGCGACAGGCTGTCCCCGGTGACCAGCATGCGCAGATTGGCCGCCATCGCGACTGGGGTGGTGGTATCGCGGACATCGCCTGGCTGGGCCTCGTTCAAAGCGGTTTCGATCCGGTCGAGCCGGGTCACCGGATCGCCCAGCGATCGCGCGAACGCGGTTACCGCCGATGGTCCACCGAGGCTCGCCACGATCAGGTTGGCGGCGGTGTTGTCGCTGACAGTCAGCGCCGCTTGGCACAGTTCCGCCAAGGCCATGCCATCGCCGCCGACCCGATTCCTGGTTACCGGGGAATAGGTGACCAGGTCCTTGGCGGAGAACCGGATGCGCCGGTTCAGATTGTCATGGCCGGCATCGACACGTTGCAGTATCGCCCCGCAGCTCAGTACTTTGGCAGTGCTGCACATCGGGAATCGTTCGTTCGCGCGATGGCCGTAGTGCTGCCCGGTCGCAGTGTCGTCAATCGCGACACCCAGGCGTCCGCCACTGCCGTTTTCGATACGGTCGAACGCGGCGGCAACAGCCGGGTCGGCGGCCCTGGCAACGCGCGGGCCAACTGCCAGCAGGGTTGCCAAACCCAGCCAGCGCCGGCGCCCCAGAGGGCGCCTCAGCGTCGGTCGCACGTCAGAGCGCAAGCCTCGGACGCACCCAGGCGGCAAGTTTCGCGATTGCCTCGTCCGCCTCCGGCGCCACGCCGGCGAGGAATTGGAACACGTGCTGCATGTCGGGGAAAACGTCGAGCTTCACCTCGACGTCGGCGCGCTGCAGCGCTTCGGCCAGGCCGCGGCTGTCGTCGAGCAAGGTTTCGTCACCTCCCACCTGGATGTAGGCCGGCGGCAGGCCGCGCAGATCGCCGTGCAGCGGATTGGCCAGCGGGTCGCGCCGGTTCCCATTCTCTCCAAGAAATGTTTTTGCCATTTCCAGCAGCATCTCGTGGGCCACCAGAACGTCTTTCTGCTGGTTGCTTTCGAAGCTGCCGCCGCCGCCTTCCATATCGAGCCACGGTGACAGCGGCATCGTAGCTGCCGGCATCGGAAGGCCTTGCTCGCGCAGCCGCAGCAGGGTTGTTACGGCTAGGCCCCCGCCCGCCGAGTCGCCGATCAGCGCGATATGGTTGGGTCTGATCCCCTGATCGAGCAGCCAGCGATACGCCTTCGCCATATCGTTCACCGGCCCGGGATGGGGATGCTCTGGCGTGCGACCATAATGCACGATCAGCGCGCGGCAGCCGATCATCTTCGCACAATGTCCATACAACTTGCGATGCGTGTACATCGATCCGAAGCAGTATCCGCCACCATGCGCGCACAACAGCACGCGGTCCTGTGCGCTGCCTTTCGGCACCACCCACATCGCCGGTACACCGCCCGCCTCGACCTCGGCGTAATCGATGCTTCCCGGTTCCGCCGTCACGTCGCCCATGTGCTCGAACAGGGCGCGGACCTCGTTCAGCGGCATGTCCGGGCTGGCATCGAGTTCCGCGAGCAATCCCTTGTAAGAGGTAATCAGCCGTTGGCTTTGCTTACTGGCCATGGTTGTTTCTTTCGTTACTGATGATGACCATCAGGCATAGGTGATTCCGCGCACCGGCAGGTCCACCTTGCCGCCGCACTCACGGGCGATCACCGGCATGACGTCCTCGGCGAAGAGCTGCATCTGGTCCTCGATCTCGCGGCCCTCGAAGCCGCCGAGTTCGAACCAGCCGAGGAAGCAGAAATCGTCGTAGCCAATTTCCTGCTTCATCTTCATGATCTTATCGATGACAAACTGCTTCGACCCCTGGATGGCGATCTCGCGCTCGCGTAGCATCTCGGCGGTGACCCGCTTGTTGAGGTCGAACATCGGCTCATCGAGGCGCGCCACGACCGCGCCGAAGCCGAACGGCCCGTAGTAGTCGAATTGCAGTTCCATGGCCCGAGCCGCGCGTTCCATCGCCTGCTTCTCCTTGCCCGGCGTGGTGATGTGGATATAGCGGCTGGTCATGATGCCGCGGCGCTTTTGTGCGTCCCAGCCATATTTGAATTTCCCCCGATTGAGCATGTCGGGCCAGCCGGCTTTCTCCGCCGCTTCGTAGTAGATATCGATATTTTTCTTCAGCCGGTCGTTTGGCTCGACGATCATCACACCGTTAACGCCTTGCTCGGCGGCCCACTTGAGTGATCGAGAACTGGTCACCGGTTCCCAGATCTGCGGATGCGGCTTTTGCACGGGTTGCGGAAACACCTGCAGCTCTTTCAGGGTCGTCGTTGTGGCCTGGACCGGGTTGCCGGCCGAATACATGTCAGGCGCGCCGATCGCGATCACGTCTTCCAGCCGGCGCTCGACCTTGTCCATCTGAAAGTAGGCGATGGTCTGCTTGTGGTTCCATTTGGTGTAGGTCGGCGGGATGGAGAAGTTCTCGCCGCGATGCGCGAATGACGGTTCTGTCCAGCATTTCCGAATGATCGCGACAGCTTCCTCGAACGCCTTGCGGTTGCGCTCCTGGTCCTGGATCGTCGAGCCGAAGGGCCGGCCGAGTGTTTCGTTTTCGCGTGGCTGGTAGCCGCGGCCCATGCCGCATTCCACCCGTCCGCCGCTGATGACATCGAGCTGCGCGATCTGCTCGGCGATACGCACCGGATGGTGCCAGACGACGATGTTGGCGCATTGGCCGAGACGAATGGTCTTGGTCTGGGCGGCGATCGCCATCTGGGTAAATAGCGGGTTCGGGCTCATTTCCGCCCCTTCAGGCTGGAAATGGTGTTCGGTCAGCCAGAACGACTGAAAACCGAGCTTCTCGGCCAGGATGCCTTGGCGGACCTGGTTTATCAGGACTTCCTGCGCCGCCTTGTGCACCTCGGTCAGCGAGCCGTCGTTGACCGCGACCCCGTCCTTGGTGACAACGACGGGAAGACTGGACGCGCCATTATGGAATACGCCGATCTCGAACATTTTGTTCCTCCCTGGACCATTTTGGCCTCTGTTGTCGCAACGCTCCGCCGCCGACCGGCGGACTGACGATAGGGAAACGCCACGAGCAGGCTGGCGTGAAAGCCGGGACAGTCACTTCAACGTGTGCCGACTTGGTTTGATCCGTCGCCGCGAAAAACCAACAGTATCGCCATGCTGAGGCTGCTTTGCCGGCGCTTCGGCCAGCGCGGTTGAAGCGGGATGGCGGGCGAACCCGCCCGCCATCAAATCTTCACATCTCATGTGCTGGCGCCGTCATACCACGCATGGCAGCTTTTATCCGCCGCCGGCGCGCTTCGCCGGCTGGCCGCGCGCCTTTGGCAACTGGATGGAAGACCCCTGATGAGCGCTGTCGCCGAGGCCGACCGACCCAACACCCCGCAGGCCAAGTCGGTGCAGGAATATATCGACGAGCGCCCGACATGGCCCGACGGCACCACGCTCAAATCAGCGCCGATGACCGCCATGCAGTGGCGCATCTGGTCGCTTGCCGCGGCGGGCAAATTTTTTGAAGGCTTCGTCGTGTTCATGACCGGTGTCGCGCTGCCGCTGATCGTGCGGGAGTTTCATATCGGCGCCGCCGAGAAGGGCATCGTCAGCGCCGCCAGCCTCGCTGGCATTCTGGTCGGCGCGGTGCTGTTGGGTGGCTTGTCAGACTATTTCGGTCGCAAAAGAATGTTCATCGCCGAGATGGTGCTGTTCTGCGCCTTCCTCGGCCTGCTGTTGCTGTGCCAGAATTTCCTTTCATTGGCGATCTGTCTATTTGGCCTCGGCATGGCGCTGGGCTGCGACTATCCCACCGCGCACATGATCATCTCCGAGAGCATCCCTAGCCTGGCCCGAGGCAAACTGGTGCTTGGCGCCTTCGCTTTTCAGGCGATCGGGGCGCTGGCCGGCACCGGCGTCGGCTGCCTGGTGCTTGTCCTGGTGCCCGACCTCAGCGCCTGGCGCTGGATGTTCGCCACCGCGATTATCCCGGCGCTGCTGGTCACCCTGGGACGCTTCTTCATCACCGAAAGCCCGAACTGGCTGTCCGCCCGAGGCCAGCACGACAGAGCCGAGGCCGCGGTCACAAGGCTGCTGGTGCGCACACCGCAATATCCATCGAACATTACGCTGACGCGCCAAGGCGTCGCCTCGGGTCACGCAAAGCCGTCGTTTGGTGCGCTGTTCAGCCAAAGCAACCTGCGCGCGACGATCTTCGCCTCGGTGCCGTGGTTTCTGCAGGATCTTGGCACATACGGCATCGGCATTTTCACGCCGACGATCCTGGCCGCGGCGCTGGGCGGGGGGGCCGACCACATCCGCAGCGTGAGCGACCTGATCACCGATGGCATCCTGGCGGCCAAGGGCGCCGCGCTGATCACCTTCCTGCTGATCGTCGGCATCGCCTTCGCCGTGGTCCTGGCAGACCGGCTGGGACGCATCAAGCTACAGATCGGCGGCTTCATCGGCTGCGCCCTCGGCCTGCTGCTGGCCTCGTTCTCGATCGACTTCGAGGGATCGAGCAAGATCCTGCTCATTTTCGCCGGCTTCATGACGTTCAACTTCATGACCAATATCGGTCCGAACGCGCAGACCTACCTGCTGGCGGGTGAGGTGTTTCCGACCGCGGTTCGCGGCATGGGCGCAGGGTTTGCCGCCGCGTTCGCCAAGATCGGTGCGGTGGCCACGGCGTTCCTGTTCCCCATCTTGCTGGTCGCGATCGGAACCCGGGCGTTGCTGTATGGCCTGGTGGTCACCTCGATCCTGGGCGCGATCGTGACCTGGATCTACCGGATCGAAACGACCGGGGTGAATCTGGACGAAATCGGCCGATGACGTTGATCAGGACAGCCTCGCGCGTTCGCCGCCGGACTTGTGGCTGGGGCGCCGCCGTCGTGCTGGCGGGCCTTGTCGCGGCGGTGCCGGCTTCGGCGGCTGACACAGGTTTGAAGGAGACCGGATCGACCCTGCTGTTTCCGCTTTTCCAGCTCTGGGTCTCCGGCTACAGCGCCATCCGGCCGGAGGTGAAAATCGATGTCACCGCCAGCAATTCGGGCGAGGGGATCAAGTCGGCGATCGCGGGCACCGTCCAGATCGGCGCATCGGACGCCTATATGTCGGACGAAGAGGCTGAGCGAAATCGCGACATCATCAGCGTTCCGCTGGCGATCTCGGCGCAGACGGTGAACTACAACATCCCGGGCCTCGGTGGCGCCGGGTTACAATTGGACGGGCCGGTGCTTGCGGGCATCTACGATGGTAGTATTCGCCAGTGGAACGACCCCATGATCGTTGCGCTCAATCCGGGGATCAGCCTGCCATCGAACCCGATCGTGCCGATCCGGCGCGACGACCCTTCGGGCGACACCTTCATGTTCACCCAGTTTCTGGATTTCTCGAACCAGCGCTGGGAGAATTCGGTGGGGTACGGCACCACGATCGAGTGGCCGACGGTGCCTGGGGAGCGCGGTGCCACCGGCAACGACGGCATGGCCAAGGCGATCGCCGCCACGCCGTATTCGATTGGATATATCGGCATCAGCGTCAGCCGCCATGCGGCCTTGGGCACCGCGCGGCTGAAGAACCAGAGCGGCAAGTTTCTGCTACCGACAGCGCAGACGATAAGCGCCGCCGCGTCGGTGCTGGATCCGCGCACTCCGGCGGATGAACGGCTGAGCCTGGTCGATGCGCCCGGCGAGCAGTCCTATCCGCTGATCAACTATGAATACGCGGTGCTATCGACCCGGCAACCCAACAACGAGATCGCGGCGTCGATCCGCGATTTCCTGTTGTGGTCGATCGCCGTCGATGGTGGCAATGCGGCAAAATACATCGACGCCGTCGGGTTCATCGCGCTGCCGGACTTCATCCGCGCGCTGAGTGAGAAACAGATCGGCCGCATCAAGTAAGCAGGCGCCCGCCCGTCGAGGCGTCGCCCCGACGGGCGGGCGCCTGATCGGGCCGTGGGGCGCTCGCGAGCAGCGTGGTTGGCCCGCAAGCGCCGTTTGGTTCAGGCGGCGATCCGCTGGTGGGCCGGTACCTCCAGCTTGAAGAACCGTGCGGCGTTCAGGCCGAGGATCTTGGCGCGTTGGACGTCGTCGAGGCCGGGCATGGTCCGCTCGATGGCTTCGGCGGAGTGCGGCCAGGTGCCCTCGTGGTGGGGGTAGTCGTTGGCCCAGGCGAAGTTGTCCATCAGGCCGAACCGTTCCGCCAAGGCCAGGCCGACCGGATCCTCCTGGAAGGTGGACAGGCCGTGGGCGCGGTAATAATCACTGGGTAGGCCCTGCAGTTTTGGGCGCACCCACATATGGTGCTTGCGGTAGGCCTCGTCCATCGCGGTCAGCAGCCAGGCCACCCAGCCGATGCCGGCCTCGACGGTGGCGAAGCGGAGTTTCTTGAACCGCTCCAGCACCCCGGACGCGCACAGATTGGCAACCGGTTCGATGGTCGGCGCCAGCGAGTGCGTCACGTAGTTCACCACCGCCCCGCCATTGCCGCGCGCCGCGCGGGGGTCGCGCCCGGTCGAGACATGGAAGGTGATCGGCAGATCGACCTCCTCGATCAGCCGCCACATCGGATCGAAATGCGGCAGGTTGTAGTTGACGTGGTCGACGTCATGCCCGCCCCAGATCGGCTTGCACGGCAGTGACAGCGCGCGGAACCCCAGCTTGGCGACCCGCTCGATCTCCTTAATCGAGCCGTCCAGATCCCCGGTTGCGATCGACGCCACCGGCAGCATTGCGCCCGGATGCGGCCCATACTGCTCCCACGCCCAGTCGTTCCAGACCCGACATTGCGCATTGGCGAACACCGGATCGGGCGTCGCCCACATCGCCAGTCCCTTGTTGGGGAAGATGATCTCCACATCGACGCCGTCGGCGCGGTTGTCGCGGATCCGATCGGCGACGTCGGCGCCGGCCTTGGAGCGCACCCAGTCCTCGCCCTCGAAGCTCATGACCCGCACCTTGTCGGGGCGATAGCCCTCGCAATAGCGCCATTGCACGCCCTGTTCGTCGGTGATGATGCGCGGCACCCGGTCCTTGTATTTCGAGTCGATGCGCTGCTCCCACAGGTCGGGCGGCTCGTTGGCATGGCTGTCGGTCGAGACCATGAAGTATTTCTTCGGGTCGCCGACCCGAGCCGTGCGGTCCCACCCGGAGTGGCCCGGGGTGTCCAGCCGCCACAGGTTCGGGGCGTTGATGGGGATTTCGTTCATCGCGTCACTCCCTTATGTCGTTGAAGGATTTACCGGCTAGTACCATCTTCGTACCATCAGGTAGCTTCAAAGGAAAGGCCCGGCAGCTTGCCTGGCTGTGGCTGCCGTGTCATCCAACCGACCATTTAGCAAAAGGCCAGCACCATGCAGCGCGAAGTTTACATCGTCTCCGGCGTGCGTACCGCGATCGGCGATTTCGGCGGCAGCTTGAAGGAGATTCCGCCGACCGAGCTGGCCGCCTCGGTCGCCCGCGAGGCGCTGTCGCGCGCCGAGGTCGGTGGCGATGAAGTGCAGCACGTGGTTTTCGGCAACGTGGTGCACACGGAGGCAAAGGACATGTATTTGTCGCGTGTCGCGGCGGTGAATGCGGGGATCACCCAGGACGCGCCGGCGCTGACCTTG
The DNA here is from genome assembly GCF_965277165.1 of Rhodopila sp. Taxonomy (GTDB): domain Bacteria; phylum Pseudomonadota; class Alphaproteobacteria; order Acetobacterales; family Acetobacteraceae; genus Rhodopila. The sequence continues at coordinate 2,762,268 of NZ_CBDICE010000006.1, read as the reverse complement.
AACCGGTTGTGCGGGTCGGGGCTGCAGGCGATCGTCTCGGCTGCGCAGGCGGTGACGCTGGGCGACGCCGACATCGCGGTGGCCGGCGGGGCCGAGAGCATGAGCCGGGCCGGCTATCTGGCCAGTGGCATGCGCTGGGGCGCGCGGATGGGCGACAGCGCGATGGTCGACATGATGACCGCGGCGCTGCACGACCCCTTCGAAAACATCCACATGGGCATGACGGCGGAGAATCTGGCGCAATCGCATCAGGTCACCCGCGGCCAGCAGGACGAGTTGGCGCTACGGTCGCATCAGCGCGCCACCCGCGCCATTCAGCAGGGCCGCTTCAGGACTCAGATTCTGCCGGTGGCGTTGAAGACCCGCAAGGGCGAGACGGTGTTCGACACTGATGAGCATGTCCGGACCGACGCCAAGGCGGATGATTTCAGCAAGCTGCGTGCGGTGTTCAAGAAGGATGGCACAGTGACCGCTGGCAATGCCTCGGGCATCAATGACGGGGCGGCGGCGGTGGTGCTGATGGATGGCGACAGTCTGGCTCAGCGCGGGGCGAAGCCGTTGGGCCGGCTGGTGGCTTATGCGCACGCCGGGGTTGATCCCAGGGTGATGGGCATTGGTCCGGTGCCGGCCACGCGCGCCGTTTTGAAGCGCGCCAGGCTGTCACTCGATCAGATGGATGTGATCGAGTCAAACGAGGCGTTTGCGGCGCAGGCGTGCGCCGTAGCCAAGGATCTGGGTTTCGATGCGGAAAAGACTAACCCGAACGGGTCTGGCATTTCGCTGGGTCATCCGGTCGGCGCAACTGGGGCGATCCTGACGGTCAAGGCGTTGTATGAACTTGCCCGCATCGAAGGGCGATATGCGCTGGTGACGATGTGCATCGGCGGCGGTCAGGGGATCGCGGCGATTTTTGAACGGGTGCAGTGAAAGGCAGGCGGGTACGCCCCAGGCTAAATGGCGGAGCCTCCCGTGCGGCTGATGCCGCTCGTGGTTGATTCCGGCCGGGCTGCCAGCAAATCCCGAATCTCGCCCAGCAAAACCTCGGATTTATCGGGAGCGGCAACCGCGTCCTGCCGGACGTGCAATCGGGTCAGGGCCTTGACGAGCCAGAACACCGCGAAGCTGACGATCAGGAACTGAATGATTGCATTGATGAACAGGCCGACATTCATGGTCGGCGCACCGGCTTTCTGGGCGTCGGCCAGATTGGCGTAGTGCTGGCCGTTAAGTGCGACGAAGATGTTCGAGAAATCGACGCCTCCCGTCGCCAATCCGAGCAGCGGATTCAAAACGTCCTTCACCAGGCTGCTGACGACGCCAGTGAACGCCGCGCCGATGATGATGCCGACCGCCAGATCGACAACGTTGCCCCGCATGATAAAAGCTCGGAATTCGGACATCCAGGACGGAGCCTTGGGTGCGAGCATAGCGTTCGTTCCTTCAAAATCACTTTGGGCTTATGGCGCTTGCAGGCTGACTTTAAAGGCCGGCAGCGCTGTAACTTCTTGTTTTGTGCCACGGTTTATGCGCGCCTGAACGGCGATCCGACCTCAGTCGTTGCATTGTGCCCGATCTTGCAGCATCTGGCGATGTCCAGAGCCGATGCTCATGGCACCGGGGGGCGCAGTTGCTGTCAGGAACCGCCGGTGATGAAACTTTGCACCAGGCTGCCTGCCACCAGACGCCAGCCGTCGATCAGCACGAAGAATATGAGCTTGAAGGGCAGGGACACGGCACTCGGTGGGAGCATCATCATGCCAAGGCTCATGAGCACGCTGGCGACGACGATGTCGATGATCAGGAAAGGCAGGAAGAGGAGGAAACCCATCTCGAAAGCGCGGCGCAACTCGCCGACTATGAATGCCGGCATGAGCGCACGCCATGGCACCGAACTGGCGTCCTGCGCGGGGGGCAGGTGTCCGAGGTCGAGGAAGAAGCGCAGGTCCTCGTCTCTGACATTGTCGGTCATGAAGGTGTGGAAGGGTTCGGTCGCCAGGCGCAGTCCCTCGGTTTCCGAAATGCGGCCCTCGGTCATCGGCTGAATGCCCGTGGTCCAGGCCTGCGTCATGGCGGGCTCCATCACGAAGAAGGATAGGAAGAGTGCCAACCCGATCAGGACGATGTTCGGCGGTGTGCCTTGGGTGCTGAGCGCGCTGCGGAGCAGCGAGAGCACGATGACGATCCTGGTGAAGGATGTGACCATCATCAGCAGGCTGGGAGCCAGCGACAAGACGGTGACCAGGGCGGTAAGTTCCACGATCCGGGCCGTGGCGCCGGCCTGGCCGGCGGTGCCGAGGTCGATGCTGACCGATTGTCCGTGTCCGACTGTAGGAAGCAGCAGCAAAAGCGGGATCAGGACCCATGTGGCAAGCTTCATGGGTCCTGCATCCAGCCGATTACCAGGTCCTGGGCGCCCCCGGTGAGCAACACCACCTGACGTTCTCCGCATTGAAGGAGGTGGACCCGACGACGTGGATCCAGGGCGATTGACTCGCGCAGGATCAGGGTCCGTCCGGGGCCGGACTTTGGCCTCCAGCCGGCGAATTGGAAGAGTTTGGCAGCCGCGCCGATCAGGGCGATGACGCCTATCAGCGCTGCCGCGGCGAGCAGGATGTTTTGCCCGGTCACCGATGCGCCCGGCTTTTCGGGGTCGCAACCGCAAAAATCATGTGGCTCGCGCTGTCGGTGGGCCGATCCTTAGAACGCGGGCGTGCATCTATTTGCATGCACGCATTTGGCGGCGAGAAGATGAACAAATGCTTAAAGAGCGGGATTAACCCTTTATAAAGGTTTTGTCGTCAGATTGGGGTCATGGACCCTACCAGCATTGGATTATTCGACGTGGCCGAGAAACGGCTTGTATGGACGGCGCAGCGCCAAAGTGTGCTGGCGGCGAACATTGCCAATGCCAACACACCAGCCTATCAGGCCCGTGATGTTCAGTCGTTCGAAAGCATGCTGGCAGGTGCCGGGTCGGTTGAGCCAGCGATGACCCAACCGGGACATATGGCAGGGACGGTTCCGACCGGCCTGGCTTCGCTGACCACAAATCCCCCCAGTGCGCGTGCGCTGGATGGCAACTCGGTCTCGTTGGATGAGCAATTGACCAAGGTCGCCGACACGGAGACCACGCAGGCCCTGGTGACGACCATCTGGAAAAAGTATGTGGGGATGTTCAATATGGCTCTAGGTCGGTCGGGCTAGCCATGGCGGGTGATCTGAACCAGGCGCTCGACGTTTCCGCTACGGGAATGGATGCGCAGACCGCGCGCCTTCGTGTCATCGCCGAGAACATCGCCAACCAGGACACCACAGGTTCGTCCCCGGGCGCCGACGCCTATCGGCGCAAGACGGTCACCTTCGAGAGTGCTGTCGACCGCGCGGCTGGGGTAGAGACGGTCAAGGTCAAGAATATCGGCGTCGACGGCAGCGACCTGCCGCTTCGCTACGACCCCGCGAACCCGGCGGCCAATGCACAGGGATACGTCAAGCTACCGAACGTCAATACCTTCATCGAGGTTATGGATATGCGCGAGGCGGAGCGGTCCTACAGCGCCAACCTGTCCGTCATGCAGGCGACACGGAGCATGCTGAACAAGACGATCGATCTACTGAAATGAGCACGATCCCGACCGTCGTCATTACACCGTCCGCCGCGGCCGAGGCTTATAGCCGCAATGCCAGCGGCGCGCCGGCCGCTGGTTCGGCCAGCTTCGGCTCAGTGATGACGCAAGCGCTGGACCAGGCTGTGCAGACGGGGCATGTCGCGGACGATCAGGCGATGAAGGCGATCAGCGGTGGTGGCAACCTTACAGAGGTGGTTGCTGCTCTGTCGCACGCCGAAATGACCCTGCAAACCGCGACGGCGATTCGCGATCGAATGGTGCAAGCCTATCAGGACATCATGAAGATGCCGATCTGAACCATGAGCGGTACAGACGTTGCCGGGCTGATCCATGACTGCATGATCGTGACCATGAAGTTGAGCTTTCCGGTGCTTGGTGTGGCCCTGGTGGTGGGGCTTCTGGTTTCCTTCATTCAAGCGGTCACTCAGATCAATGAATCCACACTGGCGTTTTTGCCGAAGTTGGTCGCGATCGGGCTTGCGCTTGTGCTGCTGGGCCCGTTCATGGCTTCAACGCTCTCGGCATTTTCGCACCGAACGTTCGACCGGATCGTCGCTATCGGTGGGTCGTGAATCTTACCCAGGCTGCACTGTCGGTTTGGGCACCCGCCTTTGTGCTGGTGCTGGCGCGGGTCGGCGCGGCGATGGCGCTGCTGCCTGGCCTTGGCGAGGCAGTCGCGCCGGCGGTGGTGCGCATCGGCCTGGCGCTCAGCATCACAATCCTGCTTCTGCCGGACATCTTGCCAATAATGCCATCGGTTCCGGCAGCGGGTCTGAGTATGGGCTTAATGGTTGCCGGCGAAGTCGTCACGGGGCTGTGGTTCGGCTGGACCGCGCGGATGATTGCTCTGGCGCTGCCAGTTTGCGCGCAGTTCATTGGCTACCTGATTGGGCTGTCAAGCGTTCTACAGCCAGATTCGGAGCTTGGTGCTCAGTCCGGGGCCTTGGGGAAACTGTTCGAGATGGCGGCCCCTGTCTTATTGCTGGTGTCGGGTCTATATAGACTTCCGGTGATCGCCCTGCATGGGTTGTTCGAACTGATCCCGCCGGGCCACATGCTGCCCGTTTCGGATAGCACTGAGTATGTTGTCCGGGCCGTAAGTACAGGGTTTAATTTGGCCCTGCAGCTTGCCTCTCCGTTCGTCGTGGTTGGCATCGTCTGGCAGGTCGCCATGGGGTTGGTCGCTCGTGTCGCATCCCGCATGCAGATCTATTTCATGTCGATGCCCGGGCAGATACTCGCGGGGCTGTCTCTGCTAGTGATCACCGGCAGCGCGATCATCCTCGCGTGGCAAGACGGCGCACAGGCCTATTTCTTAGCACTTCCAGGCGGCCGTTAGTTCGTGGCCGGGGGGGACCAGTCCGACGAGGAACGGACCGAGGCAGCAACCCAGAGACATCTGGATCAGGCGCGCGACGAGGGACAGGTTCCGGTTTCCCGAGAGGTCGCGACGTTTGCCAGTTTTGCTGCCGTGGTTCTTGTTCTCGGCTATCAGTCGCAGGCCTCGGTACAGCATTTGCTGCCTGATCTGGTCGCGCTTCTTGCCCACGCGGGCGACGCGGCGATGCTTGGACAAACTTGGTTGCGACCGGTGTCTGCAGGGGTTCTAGGTGCGATCATCCCGGTGCTCACTGCCGCAGTGTTGGCTGGCGCGGCCGCGGTGCTGGTGCAAACCAGATTTCTGCTGAACGCGGGTGCGCTTCAGCCAAAATTTTCCCGGATCAATCCGATCGCCGGTGTCAAGCGCGTCTTTGGCTTCAACGGCGTCGTGGAAGTCGTCAAATCCCTCATCAAACTGGGCTTGCTCGCCGCTGCTATGTGGATCGCGATCAGAGGTGACTGGTCCCAACTGATGCATCTGCCGGGGCAGGATGTCCATGGTCTTCCACGGACGGTCGCTCGTCCGGTGTTCCATCTCTTTATCGCGGCTGTATGTGTCCAAGGGATCGTGGCGGCGGCTGATCTGGGTTGGGTGCGTTTCCGCCATACCCGCGACCTGCGAATGAGCAAGCAGAGTATCCGCGACGAATTAAAGGATACGGACGGAAATCCGCACGTCAAAGCAAGGATACGGCGAATTCGCGTGATGCGGGCCCGCAAGCGCATGATGGCCAAGGTTCCGACTGCGACTGTGGTAATCACCAACCCAACCCACTATGCTGTCGCCCTTGCCTACGATCGTGTGACCAATCCTGCTCCCCGCATCGTTGCGAAAGGTTCAGATTCCCTGGCCGCGCGGATTCGTGCAGTTGCCGAGGCCAATGGCGTGCCTGTCGTTGCCAACCCGCCGCTGGCGAGGGCATTGTATCCACTGGATCTCGACACCGAGATCCCGTCCGAGCACTACAAGGCCGTGGCGGAGATAATCGCATATGTGTGGCGTCTACGGCGTCCCGCCCAGGCAATTCCGTGATGCACAGCCTGCGCTCGGGCCAGTTTAGGGCTTCCCGAATCGACGGTCCAAGGCGATCCTGTGATCCGAAAGAGGGGTTCGTTCGCAGAAAGTTCTTGCTCTTCGAAGAGGTCAAGAACATATTGAATACAAAGCTTAACGAGACAGAGAGCGCTTAATCTGCAGCAGATGCACACGTCCCAGTTGCAAATAAACTTGTTATGCTGGTAAAACAGACTGACAGGCCTGCAGAAAATATCGAACCGAGGGATAAAGCAAAATGGAAAAGAACAAGGCGCTCGACGCCGCGATGGCGCAAATCGAACGGTCCTTTGGCAAGGGTTCGATCATGCGTATGGGGGCACGGGCCGGCGATGAGCAGATTGAGGTGATTCCATCGGGCTCACTCGGCCTTGATCTGGCGCTAGGCATCGGTGGTCTACCGCGCGGCCGCATCGTTGAGATTTATGGTCCGGAGAGTTCCGGCAAGACGACCTTGGCGCTTCACGCGATCGCCGAAGCTCAACGGCGTGGCGGAACATGTGCGTTTATCGATGCTGAACACGCGTTGGATCCAACCTACGCGCGCAAGCTGGGCCTCGATGTCGATAGCCTGCTGATCAGCCAACCGGACGCGGGCGAACAGGCTTTGGAGATCGCCGATACGCTGGTGCGTTCGGGCGCGATCGACGTTCTGGTCGTCGACAGCGTTGCTGCCCTGGTGCCGCGGGCGGAGTTGGAAGGCGAAATGGGCGACAGTCACATGGGCCTGCATGCCAGGCTCATGAGCCAGGCGCTTCGCAAGATCACCGGAAGCGTCAGCCGCAGCAATTGCATGCTGATTTTCCTCAATCAGATCCGCATGAAGATTGGAGTGATGTTTGGCAATCCGGAGACCACGACAGGCGGCAATGCGCTGAAATTTTATGCGTCCATCCGGCTGGAGATTCGTCGCATCGGTCAGATTAAGGAGCGTGATGAGGTCGTGGGCAATCAGACCCGCGTAAAAGTGGTCAAGAACAAGCTGGCGCCCCCATTTCGCCAAGTTGAGTTCGACATCATGTATGGTGAGGGCATCAGCAAGGTCGGCGAGTTGCTGGATCTTGGCGTCAAGGCCGCCGTTGTGGAAAAGTCCGGCGCATGGTTCAGCTACGACAGTCAGCGCATTGGACAAGGGCGGGAAAACGCGAAACAGTTCCTTCGAGACCACAGAAGTCTCGCGGACGCTATCGAGGCGAAGGTGCGGGACCAGTCTGGCGTCATCGCGAACACCATGTTGGCGGCCGTTGATGACGCTGAGGAAGCCGAAGCGGCTGAATGATGCGATCCTACCGGATGTCACGCTGACAGACGGCGACCACGAACTGATTGCAGCAGCAAATGTGGTGCTGGAAAATCATTATCGGCCATTTTGGCATATGGTCGCAGCGGCGATCCGTTCCCAGGATGGCCGAATATGGACCGGCCTACACATCGGAACAACGGTCGGGCGGCTCTCTGTCTGCGCGGAGGCCGTCGCCTTCGGGCGAGCGCTATTGGACGGCGACGGCACGATCCAGACGGCCGTTGCGGTGCGGCATCCGAAGCCAGAAGAGGAGAACCGCGAACTCGCCGTGGTCCCGCCATGCGGCGCTTGCCGGGAGATGATCCTGGACCACGCTCCCGGTGCGATGATCATCGTCAAAGACACCGATATTCTGATCAAGCTACCGATCCGAACGCTCCTCCCGCTTCCGTATCGACGTTAGCTAACAAAAAGGCGAGCCGGTCCGTAAATTTGTGTGTGAGGCATAACCCACGCCAAGGAGCGTCTGATGCCGAGCGAAGCGAAGAAAGTAGACCGAGCGGTCTTCTGAGCGGCGAGGCGATCAACGAGGCGGGTCTGTCGTGCGGCGGCTCCGGTTTTCTGGACAGTGGGATAAGCTGAGGGCTGACCGGTCCAAAGAGGCGTGAGACGTGGAGTGCGCCCCTGCGGGTGGACAGAATCAAGCCAGCATTTTGACCGTCTGGCGGGTGTGTTGATCCTCAAACTGGGCCGGGCTGAGATAGCCAAGCGCTGAATGCAGTCGTTTGGTGTTGTAGACCTCGTCGATGAAGCGTGGAAGACCGGCGGTAACATCCTCGAAGGTTTCATAGGCTGCCAAGTAAACCGCCTCGACCTTCAAGGTTTTCATGAAGCTCTCGGCTTTGGCATTATCATAGGGATTGCCGCGTCGGCTCATCGAACCTTTTAGGCCGTACTCGGCAATCAAAGTGCGATAGGCGTCCGACGCGTATTGCGCCCCCCGATCGGAATGGTGAACACAATCCTTGGGCGGCTGACGCAGGCGGATGGCGGCCTTGAAGGCGGCGATCGCAATCCGGGCATCCATCGATCGGCTGATGGCGTAGCCGATCACTTTGCGCGACCAGGCGTCCAGGATGGCGGCGAGATAGACGAAGCCACCCGGGATCGCCACATAGGTCAGGTCCGCGATCCAGAGCTGATTGGAGCGCTCGACCACCAGGCCCTTGGTCAGGTTCTTGAAGATCGGGCTGGCATGGTTGCTGTCGGTGGTGACGACATGCCGTCGGCGGCGCTTCGGTTGCAGATCATGCTCGCGCATCAGGCGGCGGATCTTCTTGCTATTCACCACCATACCCTGGTGGCGGAGGGCCGCACTCACCCGTCGGTACCCGTAGCACTCAAATTCGTCACAGATCTTGCTGATCCGTTGGACGAGATCGTCCTGAGACGCCGCGATGGGCGGTGCGTCGTAGAACGTCGAGCGCGCCAGCCCCATCAGTTCGCACCCCCGGCGGGCGGTGATGCCACGGGGCCGGTGACGACGGAGGTATTCGCGCTTTTCGGCCGGGGTGCCTGCTTGAGAGCCCCCTTTAGCATCTCGATCTCCAGCGCCTGGCGACCGACCATCCGCTCCAGAGCTGCGATCTTGGCTTCGTATTCCTGAAGCAGGTCAGCCGCCTGGACATCATCATCCAACGCCCCGGCTTCAAACTTGCCAACCCAGATCCGGATCAGCTGGCGCGAGATGTCGTGGCGCTTGGACAGCGCATGCAGCGCCTCCCCGGCGATGAATTCCTCGGCTACCTGCCGCTTGAACGCCGCACTATGGGAACGATGCTTGGTCATGGCTTCTAGTCTCCAGAAGCCCGATCAGGGGGGTCAAATCTACGAACTCAAACTGTCCACCCGCAGGGGCGCACTCCAGTCGGGGGGCCTTTTTGCGTGCCCATGTCGCTAGCTCGTAAACCTGTCCGGTTTTCGTAGCTCATGATCTGTCCGCTTCGTTCTTGGTCTGATCCGGGGCATGCCCCGGATCAGACCCGCCATCATGGAAGCGTGTCATGCGGCGAGCCGCTCGGGCGCGATGATCAGGCCTTGAGCGTCGTAGTCACCCAGCCGGTGCGGACCCCAGAACACCGCCAGGCGGCCGTCCGGATAGGCATGCACCCGCACCGTGGTTTTGACGAAGTGCGGCCGCAGACGGCTCGGCGGCAATTGCAGACTGAGGCGGTCCCATTTGACCGTGTTGTCGGGCCCCACCACGCGGTCGTCCTGCAGGCACAGGATTTCCCGCCACGCACCCGTTGCATCAGCCACGAAGGCCGACCCCTCCTGCTCCGCCTCAACCGCAAAACGCTTGTTGTGCTCCGGGATGAAGCTGTCGCGAAGCCAAATGTTGGCGGCCTCGACGCTGTCAACCCCGGCCAGCTTGAACTCCTTCGGAAGACGATCCTGCAAGGTCTGGAACACCCGCTCCGAGCGGCCCCGCGCCTGCGGCGAGTAGGCCGCGATATGTTCGATGCCAAGCTGGCGCAGCGCCCGTCCGACCTGCGTCAGCGCCGTCTTCGATACCTTGCCCCCCGCCTCGGGGGTGAAGAAGTAGTGGCTGCCGCGGTCGGTGTAGAGCGAGCAGAACAGGCCATGCCGCGCCACCACCTCGCGCAGTCCCCGGAAGCTCGATGCGGTGCCCTCCTGATCCACCAGGAAGGCCGAGTAGAGCGCGCTGGTGGCATCCTCCATCGTCACCACCAGGTCGTAGACGCGCGCCTCGCCAGGCAACCAGGCATGCGTCGAGGCGTCCTGATGCAGCATCATGCCGACCATCGGCCGGCGCGGCCGCTTCTTGCGGTGCGCCGAGCGCGTCTTGGCCCGAACCACCAGGCCTTCGCGCTGCAGGTGCAGCTTGGTCACCGTGTAGCCCAGCACATAATTGTGCCGTTTGCGCAACTGCTCGTGGAAGTGCTGCACCGTGAAGCCGCGGTAGAGATCCCGATACAGCCCCAGCATCCGCTCGATCTCCGCCACCGGAGCGCGACGCAGCGACGGCGCCAGGCGCCGGTCGTCCAGACCAGGCAGGCCAAACTCGCGATGCCGGTCACGCCACCGGCGGAAGCTCCGCTCGCTGATCCCAAGCAACTCAGCCGCTTCCATCTGGCTCAGCTCCGACCGCTCCGAGCGGCCCAAAACATCCGCAAAACGCATCCGACGTATGCCCTCGTGAATGCGTGCCCGATCCATCCGCAAACCCCCGACCCAGGAGATCCAGATGACCGGACACTTCACGAGCTACCAAACCCGGACAATTCATTAGCTAGCCACACCTTTTTGCGTGCCCATTGACAGGGGGCCCTTGTTGCTGGTTGATTCGGCGCCAGCCTGGTTAAAGCCGATGGCGGACAAATCGTGGCTCCTCGGGCCTGGTCCCCATTGGACGGTCCGGCTCGGGTCATGCCTGTGGCTGAGAACCTCCAACCGCAGCCATCGCTGCGAAGGCGATAGTGCCACCGGAGTAAGTCAAGCAGAGGAGCGTTGCGGACTGCCAGGAAGCGAGCAAGAGGCTGCCGTTAGAGCTAACGAAACCTGGACCAAGTGTTACGGTACCGCTGCTCGCGTTGATCACGACGCATTGGAACCCGCTACCCATGCTGGTTGTCGAAGGCGACAGCGTGATCGGCTGGCTACAAACAAGGATACGGCCGTTATGCGCTGCGGTATCAAGGCTCGTGTTGGCTGTGATCTCGACAACCAGGGCCTTGTATGTCGGAAGCTTGCTGGCGATCCACCCCCAGATGGCTGTGAAGGTCTGGCTGGCCATAACGTTGCTGCCCTGAGTAACCCAGATCAAATCTGAGTCTCCAGCAGGCCCCGCAGGCTGTGCCTGATCAATTGTCACGCCAGAAATAAAGTTATCGTAGTTGATCGCGTAGTCGAGGCCGGCGTGACTTACCGCGACCAGGTCCTGAGAGCTAAGTTCTGTAACCACCTGAAGTTGGCCAATCGAATTTCCAGCCTCGACCGTTCCTGTGATCGTGCCAGTCGCGGTTGCCGATATGACCCCGTTTGGATCGATAGCAACATTCGTGCCCGCCGAGAACAGGCTTCGCAACAGGGAAGCTTGCACAAGCATTGGGCTGCCCTGATTCGAGACCACCAAGTCAGATTCGAGTGAAAAGCTTGACGCGACAGGAAACACCGCATGGTCTGATCCGTTGGCAACCAGCGTGTTGCCGGAAAAGTTGATTCCTACGCCAATATTGACCTGCTCCGGGCCGCCCGATCCCAAACTAGTACGCCCGACAAGAGACGGCGAGTCCACAGTGATAGCCGACTGGGCTGAGGCTAGCAGCGAACCGACCAACGTTGTTCGCGCCGTGCCGCCTTGGCTTATAAGCACCTCATCGGTGGCCGCTACTAACGGCGCTACAGGTAGTTCAGATATTGTTGGCATCTATGACCTCGACTTGGAAATACGCGGCTGAATGCGCCGCTAAGCAGCAACCGACGTGCCGCTGCACGAGGAAATCCAGTGTTGACCATCAAAGAACACCTCGACACCACTTCCGGCCCCAACCGCCTCGCCAGGCTTGCGGCCATTCGACGCAAAGGCCTTGGCCCCGGCGGCCACTCCGGAAGGCAGATTTACAACTGTGTAGGACGGCAGCACAATTGGCGCCTGAAAACGCGGCGAAACGGCGTTCGTTCGGAATACTTCATGCCAAAATGACGTGCCATCAGAAATAAGGTGGTAGCGGTCATACAGATGAAGAACGATGGGGCCGCATTCGATGCCGTCCGAACCGCTTGGTAGAATACTGACAGGCCCAGTTCCCGTCGCCGAGAAGGTAAAGCCGGTTCCCGCCGCAACTGTGTTCGCTGGAGGCAGCGTAATCGAATAAGCAGTCTGCCCCGTCAGAAGAATCATAAACCCCGAGATGTAGTTCGGAAGTGTCGCCGAACTGGCATAGGTAAATACCCATCCGACCGAGATGCCCTTGCCGACAGCATAGGAAAAGGCACCTTGGTTCCATCTCAGCGTCCCGGTCGTGCTGTCGAATGACAACCGATTGCTATTGCTTGCTTCGAAGGCAATGGCCTGCCCAGCCGACATCTTGATGACCGGAGCACTATTAATCGACTGAGCAAAGCTCGTATCCATGACCGCAATGGAAAACGGCACGCCAATGCCGAAAACGGTCTTGGCGCTACCCGAGGATCCGGCGCTCAGATAGACCCCGATAATATTGGCGACCTCGACCGGTGGGCCCGATAGATTGTTCTGGCCGATCACCAGGCTTTGAATCGTTCTGTTGTTGGCGTCATCCAGGCCGTTTCCAAACCAATCCATCTCGACGGTTAGCGATGCATTTGTCGCACTAGATGGTTGGCCCGTCGTGTCTCGATACTCGAGGCACGCGGTCCATAGTTGCGGCTGTGGTAGGAATGATCCGTTGGATCCCGTTGTCGCTGCCTGCCGGAACGTCTGCATGTACCGGGCCACATGCTGGGCAGGCCCCTGACCGCTCGGAGTCTGTGTCCCAACCCATAACAGACGGTCCAACCCGCCCCAGACATAATTGCCAGGGCTGGCATAGATGATTGTGTCCGCCCGGACGTTCGAAATCACTGCACCACTCGGGCCGCCACTGTGATTGACGATGTAGGAGGACTGATTGACCGCAAGGTCGGTCGGTTGCGATGCGCCTTGCGAAGTTGTCAGCCCGGTATATGTGCTGCCCGAAACAAATCCCGGCAATACGAGAGCGACCGGTGCTCCGCCGGTTGGGATCGCGGCGGCGAGCGGGGTACCGTCAGCCAGCACCGTCCCGTCCACGATCCACTTCACTCGCTTAGTAAGAGAAATACCCCAATTGCTTGGCAACTGCAAGACCGTAGAGCCGTTCGGGACGTAAATCACACCGCCAGTCGCAGCCGCCTGATAGGCCGCCTTGAACGCTGCCGTATCATCCGTCACCCCGTCAATTCGCGCACTATATGGCGGCAGCGTCACATTGATCACGCCGGCGGAATTGGGGTTAGCGTCGACATAAGACTTGGTGGCTGCTTGAAATGGCGTTGTTGGCGCACTAGCCAACATCAGTGGGCCCGTGAGAGTGCCCCCGGAATTAGGCAGCCCCGTTGCTACCTGACCATCAACATATTGCTTCGTCGCCCCGTGGAGCGGACTTGTCGGAGCCCCGGCCAGCGAAAGCAATCCTGTCAGCGAGCCGCCCGCAATCGGCAGAGCCCGAGCAGCTTGAATATCAACATAGTTTTTCGTTGCCGCTTGAACGGGACTAGTCGGGTCGGCATAAAGCGTCAGAGACCCAGTGAGGCTTCCGCCTGTACGCGGCAAAGTGTTTAGTAACTGCGTATCAACGTAATTCTTGGTTGCCGCCTGCGCCGATGTTATCGGATCAGACGCTAGAAGCAGGGCGCCCATGAGCGTATCGCCACTGCGCGACAGCTTGCCATCAGCGTATTGTTTGGTTGCAGCCTGCGACGCCAAGGTAGGAGCACTCGACAGGATCACCGGCCCCGTAAACGTGCCACCGGCGGTGGTAATCGACGTCAGAAGTTGATTGTCGATATATTGCTTGGTTGCCGCTTGCAGTGGCGCGGTTGGATTTGCCGCAAGGTATAGCGCACCGGTCAAGCTATCGCCGTTGCGCATAACCCGGAGATCGACATACTGCTTTGTGCTGGCTTGCAATGGTACCGCCGGATCGGACGCCAACAGCAACGCACCACTCATCGTCGACCCAAGTTGCGAGACCGTACTCGTAACTTTTGCATCGACGTAATTTTTTGTCGCCGCTTGCGGTGCCAGTACGGGGTCGGCTGCGAGTATCAGCGCACCCGTAAGCGTATCGCCGCTTCGAAGAACACGCTGATCGACATATTGTTTAGTCGAAGCTTGTCCATTGCTCGTGGGGTCCGAAGCTAAATATAGACCTCCGGAAAGCGTACCCCCCGATTTCGGCAACGACCCGCCGATCTGGACGTCGACATAATTCTTCGTGGCAGCTTGCAACGAGGAGACGGGATCTGCAGCAAGCGAAAGCACCCCGGTCAGTGTGTCGCCAGTGCGCGCCAGCTTTTGATCAGTATACTGCTTCGTTGAAGCTTGCAGCGCTGAACTCGGGTCGGCTCTTAGGATAAGGCTTCCTGAAAGCGAACCGCCAGCCAACGGCAGCGTGGCCGCGGCAATGGAATCTGCATATCCTTTCGTGACCGCGTCCATGGTCTGCTGAGGTGGCGCTGCGAGCGCCAGAACCCCGGACATTGACCCACCCGATAACGGCAGAGTGGTGCCCACCTGTTGGTCTACATAGGCCTTATTCGCCGCCTGGCCTGCTGTAGTTGGCGCCCCAGCCAACAAGAGGCTGCCGGTCATCGTAGCACCACTTAGGGGAACCGTTGCCGCGGCCAATTGCGCCAGAGTTTGCGTTGTTGCCGAACCAGCCGCCGTGACTAGGGCGTTCGACAAATTGACGTTGGCGACCCCTGCGATTCCACTCAGCAGCTGGCCGTAGGTGACGGCTACATTCACGCCCGCCTGCGACATCGCAATCAGATCGCCGGTTGCCGGCACATTCCCGGACGGCAGCGCGGGTATCGAAAATGGTGCCGCGGTCGCCGACAGAATTGAACCACTCAAATGGAGGTTCTGACCTACCGTGATGACCTGCGGGGCACCTATGCCCGTCCCGATGCCACCAAGCAACGAGCCAGGCGGCACGACCAGTTGCGTTTGAACGCCATTCAAAACCTGAGCGCGCGTGACCTTGCGCGCAATGCCGGCCTGACTGACTATAAATTCGTCAGAGTCAGACGCCGACGTGGCGGGGGCAAGCTCGTCAATTGTGGGCATGAATACTTATTCTCCGGTCCCCGTGTTTTTCTGTCGGGGCGTGATCCGAATGGTGAGAGCCGTGATCGGTCGGTAGCCTAAAAGATTTGAACCCAATCAATCACTTGACAGAAGAGGATTCCCGTTCTGGTCAGTTAATAAAACGCCCGCGGTCGTTAACAATGCGTTTGGCGGGATTGGAGGAACCGAAAGCAGGAGAACAGGGAGCAAGACACTTCTTTGCAGTGATCGGCCGTTGAGTGTAGTTATACCAAACGTAATTGTATAGATTGTGCCGGCTTGTCCTTGGCACAGCCAAAGTATAACCTGACTACCATCCGCCGTAGTGCTCTGAACCTCTAGATCGCCAGGGTTTGACGGCGCAACGCTGACCGACAAGGTTGAAATCCCGTCGCCGTCGTTTCCAACGATCGCTGGTCCGATGTCCAGGATGTAATCCAAGACATCCCCAGGATCCTTCGTCGGCCAATTCAGCGGCGGCGGTGCTATGGCAGCCGAGCCCCGCGGAACCGCAACGAATGAATCGACGGTCACCAGGCGCGCGTGACTTGGCTTCCAGACATGACTTACCGTCGTTGACATACAAAACCCATTAAAGAAACTATACTACAAAGATACGTATCGAACTGTTCTGATTCCGTCACCGAAATCAGAACAGTTCAACGCGCTTAACTGGAACTTCTGACAAAGAGGACGGTACCGCGCGGTTTTGATCGCCTGACATGCCCACATATAGGGCCCGCCCGTAATCACCACCTGACAACAACCAGACCACCGCCACCGGGGCCGCCGTTAAACGTTTGGTTGCCTGAGGCACCCCCAATACCGGCACCTGATGCTCCGCCGCCCGGGAAGCTTCCGACCACTCCGGTCGTCCCGCTGTTCTGGGCTCCACCAATCGGAGATGCACCGCCCAGGCCCCCTTGGCTGGATAAGCCCGCCTGACCTGCCGATCCCACGAAGTTGACATCCCCGCCGACGCCGATCCCGCCCGGTGTCGCGCCATTCTCGGGTGCTGCCACAGTCGCAAGGTAGTTCAAGCTTCCCCCCGTAGCACTGACGATCTGCCCGAAGCTGGAAGTCCCACCTGAACCTGCAGTGCCGCCGCCAGTGGTGCCGCCGGTCCCGCCGGCCCCAATGGTCACCGAAATGAGTTGTCCCGGCGTCAAGCCGGTCACCAGTTTTCGCGCGTAACCACCTCCGGATCCGCCACCGCTCGCCAATCCAGAGATCGAGGCGTAGCTACCGGATCCTGCGCCCCAGACCTCAACTTCAACCTGGGTAACACCCGCCGGAACCGCAAAATAACCATTACTGGAGAAGCTCTGCACCCCGGATGCAACTCCAGGTCGTAGTGACGGTAATTTCCAGGCTAGGAAAGGCGCTGTAGGTACTGTAGCAATATTAGCTGCGATAATTTGGCTTTGACCATACGAGACAGCAATCTGATAGAGCCCGATCCATCCACTGTCGGCACTTGGCGTAAGCTGACTTTCAGTATTGCCAGGTAGCCCCGGTTTGACCTGTAACTGGACCCGTTGCATCCGTATAGTATTTTGTGGTGAACCTGAGTTTGACGGCCCGCTAAAGGACTGCGCGGGATTACTGGCGTTGTAGTAAGGCAGAACAACCGGGTTGCCATCAGATTCTTGAAGCGATGCCTCAATAAGATAGTTGATCGACTGTCCGGCGCTCGGCGGCGGCGTCATAGTAAATGTGGTCGATCCAATGTTGATACCCATCTTCATGATCAGGTCGGTGGGGTCAGGCGGAATCGATCCGTAAGCCAGAATGTCAACAGGCCCAAGTTGCGCGATACTTCCAGGTCCGACAATGATACTCATAGATGCAGGGCTTGTTGGTTGACACGTTAATCCATCGGCAACTGTACTCGTCCCGAGAACGGCCTGCATGAGAAAGCCCAAGCCTATCATGGCATTCTTGTTGGCCGACAAAAGGTCCGTATCCAGAGGGATGCTACCGGGATAGACAATGTTGCGATCCATGCAGTTTTTTGCCACTTCCTAGATGAAGATTTAAATGAGCCGCAACCAAGCTACTGCGTTGACCGGCAGCAGGCTGCACAGGGTTGCCCGAATGTCGGCATCACTCACATGACCCGGCAACAGGGAAAGATCGACGTAACTGATCGCCCCCTCGCAATAGGCACCATTCGGCGTGCCGTAACCCGCTAGCAAACCAAGCCCAGGCGTTGCCGGGCGGGTGACCGTGACGAAGACCTGAAGCGGCAGCGCGAGGTTTCCCCAGCCACCGGCGACTCCGTAGGCCATTCCAGTGGCCGGCATCGGCTGACCGTGTATCAGACCACCGTAAGAGCCGGTATCCATGCAATTCGCCGGTTCGAAGATGACCGGCGGGCTGCCGATCAGACCCTGGAGCCCAGCCGACACCGCGGATCGCGTGGCCGCCTCTTGCAGCAACGCCCTCTGAATGCGGTTCCGAAAAGAGAAATCTGCCTCGTTGAGCTTACGAGTCAGCATATCTCCAAAGTAATCATTTGATATCAGATCAAGCCAGTTGTCGGTGGCTGTTAAAATCCTGGTTTGCATGATTGCGTAGCTAATCAAACCATAGAGCCAGACCCAGGGTGTGGCTAAGCTACTCAGGACAGCCTG
This sequence comes from Rhodopila sp., assembly GCF_965277165.1. Classification (GTDB taxonomy): domain Bacteria; phylum Pseudomonadota; class Alphaproteobacteria; order Acetobacterales; family Acetobacteraceae; genus Rhodopila. The sequence goes on along the minus strand of NZ_CBDICE010000006.1, from coordinate 2,744,456 downwards.
TAGATTCGGACTCTGCTCCGCAAACCACCGCTTCGGAAGCACCGAGCGCAGTCGAAAGACAATGTCGGCAAGATCACCCGTCATTGGTCGTGACTACGATCGAGCCCGCTTTTATTACCGTCAGTGATGGCGGAACGATATCGGATGGCGAGGCGTTCAGGAGAATCCCAGCAATATTAACTATGCCAGAACCGGCCAAATAGGCGTTTTGAGCGACGCGTGTAACCGAGGCGCTGGCGCCTATCGGCAAACTGCTCAGATATACTGCAATATAGTTCTGTATGCTCGAAACACTCTGGGACGCGACTGCGACCGATGTGAGAGTCGCGACAAGTGAAACGTTGACCGTCAGCACCGTTGGAGCGATGACAGCGAATGTCGTGCCAATGGGACGCACGGAATCGACGGCTGTCGCAACGGTCGATAGCAGGCCGGATGGCGGATATCCGGTTCCATCATCGACGACGACCAGGAAAGATCCTGCTCGGATGGACCCGTCAGGAGCGGTGTTTTCCTCTATCGCAACATCCAGGCCCTGCTGGATATTGGCGATCGCGTTTTGGACCGCCAACAGAGTGGCACGGGACCGGCTAGCTAGATAGTTCTGAAACCGACTCCGGAATGCCTGATCACTTTCTGCATCTGCTCCGTCAGTCAGAGGCGCGGCGTTATTAACTTGGTCAATTCCGGGTACGGACGCCGCAATAACGGTTATCGTCCCAGCCAAAACATTCCCGTTGGATCCCCCCGTCAGGCAAACTACCGGCAAATTCGCCGATGCAACTCCGCTCGGCAGCACATAGGCAGAAGTCCCAGCTTGCCATATAGAGAGACTTTGGTCTTCTGTAATTGCAAAGCTCAACAAGCCGTCGGCCGTCTTGAAAACAGTTCCGACCGGTATGGTCGCTGACAGATTGGGAGCAAACCGCGAAATCGTAACGATACCCGTCGAGGGTATCGCCGGTAATCGGATCAATGAGAAGTCCAACATCCAGGAGTCCAGATCCGGGCCACTCGATGTTGAGGCACGGGTCGATTGAAGAACCTGCACTACGAGCCATTGCAGCCACAGAACTACGGATGCGTTAGCCTCGAAAATCGCGCGAATCACCGAACCAACGGTTATATCAATCAGGTTGGAGGATGAACTTTGCAACGCAGCTCCCATGTCCTCGATGAGCTGCCGGAATCCCTTGAGACTTAGGTTCATGCCGGATTAACTCGTGGAGACGTTAAGCTGAGCCGGCGCAAGGGAAAATGGATCAGCATAGCTGATGTTGGCAACAATATAACCGGCTGCCGGATCGACCACCCCGACGTCGACCTGCGGTGCTGGTGTTGCCGGGACCGCGGTTTCCAGCGCAAGCTGGGTTCGGACGATTGCCTCAATATCCGCGCTGTTGGCGGGTTGGCCAACGAATGCGGAAAGTCCTCCGCCGTATTCGAGATTCCAGATGTAATCGCCGGAATTCGTCAGCAGGCGCCGATAAACGCGCTGATTAATGGTGTCGGCGCCCATCGCCACGGCTAGATCGCCACCGCTGCCTACGACTAGGTCGCCACCCCATTGATGAAAAATGTCATACATTTTTATGTTAGTCCAAAGGAGAGGGCGGGCTTGTTGTTCCGTTTGATGTTGAATGCGTATGCGAGTCGTAGTGATTTCGGAGACTCGATAACGCCCCGTGCTGGTCGTACACGTCACCCTGGACGTGCAGATCTCCGCTGATGCGAATAGTCCCGTCGTTGCAAATCTTCAGAAAGCTACCGCTCTGGTGAACAAGCCAGCATTCGCCGCCTGGCACCACGGGGGGCATTTGTTTGTTTGAATAGCTTCGGCCGATAATGATCCCCTGCTCGATATCGCCCTCTTGGGGGGCTATAAGTACTTGATCGCCTGGGCTCGGGGGGCATACTAAACCCCAGCCGCTCCCCACCCACTGCGACAATACCGGAAGCCATCCCGACAAGACGCCGTCCGGCTGAATGAGAACTCTAGCGGTAGCATTTTGCGAATTCACTGACGTTATGGTACCGAATTTCAACTGTCCCGAGGACTGATCCAGACTTGTCGCGTGAGCTTTGATTGCGCTCGATAATCTTTCGATCATACTACCTCAGGGTCAGAACTCGCAGGATAAGCCTCTGCAGAAAAGGCTAAAAAGGGACAGCACGGATGATCTGGCTGGAACCCGAAGAAGAACTATAATGACGCTCTATAGTATCGATTCTGTATATTGCGTCCAGCTGTGAATTTGTTTCGTCGATTAGCACTGCGGTTCGTGCTGCTAAACCGAGGTCCCATGGCATTTCGATGTGCACCACGATTCCAAGTCGACTGAGCTCGCTGGCGTAGCGGCCCGCTGAGTCTGCAACCTGCTGCGAGGTAAAATTCGCCGCGGAGAATAGAAAAGGCTGAATTCCCGCTGGTTGGGAAGCCAGACTTGCGTCAGCTCCATCCTCCGCGGAATTGATCGCATAAGAGGCCATATCTTGGGAATTCCAGGACTGAACCCGCGCGCCGACGTTAGCCGATATGGTTAGGTTCTGCTCGAATCTTATTGTCCGGACGTCGCAAAGGGCGATATGTGCCGGCAAGCCTTCCCAGGAACCAGATGGTTGGAAAAAGAGCGATCTACCCTGAACAAAGACGTCGAAACTATTTTCACGTGCAAGTTGTACAACTAGGTCCCAGTCCGAACGAAGTCGGGAAAACTGCCCAAGTGAAAGCCGCGTGTAACCGTCACCATAATAGCGCCCGACTTCACTTGTCGTTGGCGTAACAACTGGCGTTAGTCCGTGGAATAAAGCTATATTGGAAACAACCTCGGAAGCCGTCTGGTTCACAAAGTCTTGTTGGCTATAGGAGTCAATCAGTGTCGACGATAAGTCTCTTCCTTCGACTGCGACTGTTTGCATTATGGGATCAATGACTACGGTATCGATCATGCCGCTGATCAGGCTTCGCGGTAGAGGGTAGATTTGTGACACAGGAACTATTTCGACATTAGCGGATCCCAGGGACGACCAGAACGAGATATCGCTCAATGGCGAGGATCCCATCGCAAATGTCAGGGCGTATGAGTCGGAGGAAAAGCAATTGCCGGTCACAACCGACGCATGAAGTAACCCTTCGATTGGGACGCCGTTCAACGTGACCTGAAGCTGCATCCTGTCCGCTAAGGATAGCGGCATTTTATTGTGGCCCCGTCCCATCGGAGAATGTTGACGAAGGGGGCGGAATGACGAGCTGCTTTTGCCCGGAAATCATCGGGTCAGTCAGGTTATTGGCTCGTGCTATGTTAATCCACTGCAGTGCACTGCCAAGCCGTTGCGCGGCAATTTCAAACAGGTTTCCACCGATCGTGGTAATTGTCTGCGTGTTAGAGTCCTGCGCCATCAAGAATTCTTCCAATTCGACCTACATACGATCTGGCATTTACTGACGCCGCCAGTAAGCCCGCTCCTCTCGCCATAGAGCTAAACGTGCTGCAAAGAATTGCGGGATCTGCGTTTGGTGTCACGGCCGTGGCAACAATGGTGGATTGCTGGTCGATTTGGCCGTCGATGAAACCTAGTGTGGTTCCAACCGCGCCCACGGCTTGTAGATTATTGACAGTGCCCGTCGTCAGCGCATTAGTCGCTGATAGGGCGCTCTGCAATGATCCAACCGAGAGGCCCGCGCCGGCAATCGCAGCGAGAGCATTACCAAGATCCGAAGAAATTAGCGCTGATACGGTAGATTTGGTTGTAGCGACCCCGGATTGATACGCGACAAGGCAACTGACTTTGTAGGGGATCCACCAGGGACTATGATAATCCGCGAGAAAACTTTTCACCACAACGCGACGTCTGAAAGTCTCCCAAGTCAACCATACGATTTCACCCGATAGGCGCAAGTCGTCGAAGGCGCGAACCCGTTCCTCGGCATTTGGACCTGAAAATATGCCCTGAAAAGCAATTTCCCCATCGTCTGGACCTAGGCGCTCAAGAACCCTCCTGCCACCAGATAAGTTGTGTACAGCCAGTCTGTGTCGGCCTCCGAACCGCACTGATTGGGGAATTTCAAATCCTTCGAGACTAATGGATCCAACTTGAATAGGAGACTGCATCAAGGATCAGGTTGCTTCCGTGACAAAGTGACGGTTTTGAGTCATTGCTCTATTTTAAAACGGTGCGACCCGGCTTCGAGGCGCTGCGGCCCGTGGATCAACACCGGTCATCCCAGTTGTGGGTTTGTTCAGAGCGCGTTCCAAGTGTTGTACAGTCCATCTTCCCAAAGCCGAACCATCGATATGCAGTGTGGATACTGCCGCCTTGCCCCGCTGGCCCTCGCTCGCGGCCGTTGCATCTCCGCCTTGGAAAAATGCGCCCTGGTCATTGGTTGCGCTGCTACTCGATAAAGACTCCTCGCCAGCAAGCATCGAAACCTGGCGTGGGAATGAATGATCGGTTCCGAGGATCGGAAATCTCTTTACGGAATCACTGTTTTTATCTGCAAATAGTTGCGCAGGCGAAGGACGCAATGACGGTGCCAACGCGGCTGACGCCCCGGATCCAGACGATGCGCGAATGAAGTTCATCAACGGCGGAGATTTGTCGCGCCGACCTGATATTCGGCCGTCGGCAAAAGGTTTAGCCGCGATGTGGCGCTCGAGTGTCGCAAGTCGGACTGAAACAGATGTCGGAGTCAGCGGAGCCTGAACCGCTGTCTTGGAGACGGGTTGTTCGGTCGCAATCTTTGTCATGAGGCGTGGAGATGCCGTCGCCGCCTTCGACCCGCCGATTGACTCGGCTATCCGCTTACGACCCGCGAGTGCGTCCCGAGCCGGATATTTAATTCTCTGCGCCGCAGCAACACCGTGTCGAAACATCGCCTCGCCACTGGTTGCGTTGTCCGATGTTTGATCTGAAGGCCGACGTAGATATCGTAAAACCCTCGTTGGAGCGAAGGAAAATCTAGGGAAGCGCAAGATCCTCTGCAGACCGAGGAACCAGGTGATTCGGGTGGCATCCACTCTGGGCATAGGTTTCAACCTCGAGGTTCTCGTTCGGGCTATCTTCTGTCCGAGGGTGACAGAATCCATTCGAAAGCCGTCCAGTCAAAGCTGTGGCCCTCAAGTGTTCCGAGGGCGATCACATAAGCTGCCCTCTCCGTAGCGGAGAGTGAGAAAGCAACGTCGAATGGCACCCCATTCCGAATAAGGTATAGGCAGTCGATCAGGACAGGGTGCCGGGCAAGTTTCCCAGATCGGACTCCGGACCATGAGAGTCTTGTTCGTCTTTCATCGTTTCCGCGATGGCTGCCAAGCCGTCATCGCCCAGTCTCTCGATCAAGCTTTCGATCTGCGGCTCGGTGGCTGGTACGGGCACCGGCACTCCGTCGATCTCCATGACCGAGAATACCAGACTCGCCATCGATAGCCAAGGTTCGTTCTGAGCAAGAACCGGACCAGCGGCTTTGAACAGCCTGAGCGTGTCAAGCGCGGTCGGCCGCCGCACCACTAACCGCCGCCCCCTTTTGTCAACGGCCGTAGAGGTCCTGGCGGACTCTCGTAAGATGCTCTGAGAAGGGGTCATCAGATGCGACGCTTTCTGGTGGCATAAAATTCAAGCTTCTGCTTTACGCTGGCGTCTCCCTTCCAAGCACCTGCACTGGCAAGCTTGAAGACCACCCCATCGAACTGGTAAGTGGAAACCGAACTATCAGTCTCAGTAATGTACTGATACATTGTGCCCGGCTGAGTGCCGCCACCGTTGTAGAAATCCTGCTCCAATCCCGAAATGAAATCGTCTAGTGCGGATGTCCCTCTTTCAACCTCAAAGCTTCCCTCCCAGCCCTTCGGAAGTTCCGCGGCCAGTTGGGTCCCGTCAAGTCGGCTGACCCGGACCGCGTTCGTGAGCTGCCGGCTTTCAAAGCCGGTCACGTGACTCATGTCGACCCGGCCATTAGGCCCCATAACCACAAGTTGGGTATCTCGGCCGATCGAGAACGCTGTCAATGCCACTTCATGATCTCCTAGTTAACCTGGCCCGTGGGCAGCGTTTGCCGGGAGACCTGGACCGTCTGTCCACCCTCAACATTGACGATGAACCGCTCGTTAATCGCCTGATATTGGATCTGAGCGTCCGATTGAACGTAGCCGAGGCTGGTGCGGGAGGAAGGGTTGTTCGTCGTATCACAGATGACACTGAACGGTAGCGAACCATCCGTGCTACCAAGGAGGCCCTGCCCATACATGTTGTTTAAGAATGACAACTGCGTGGACCTGACCTGCTGGAACAGATTGCTATTAATCACTTGACCGACATACTGCCCCATCCCGGCGGCTAACGTCTCGGCAATGTAGTTCGTAAGCCGTGTGTAGTTGTCACCGTCGGTCGCCGGGTTCGACGACGTATTGTGCCCTCCGCGGACACCCCAGAAGGATCCCGCCGGCTGTGGATTGCAGATAAGGTCGATGCCCGCGCCAAGCAGTGCACCCAGCTCGGCGGTTGAGTATGCCGTATTCTGCCCCGAACCAGGTGTGCCAGTGCGCTGGCTGCCGATAATCCCGTAGACCTGTTTGTTGAGGCTAGATTGTTCCGGTGAAAGGTTAGCCAGCCGCCCGGCCGCAAATCCTTGCGGCGACACAAGACGTATCGTGTTATTGACTTGGTCGGACCACCATAGCCAATCGCCGAACATAAGCTTCGCGGCGTAATTGTCCAAACCAATCGACGCTTTGGTCGACACCGCGTTCGAGATCGTGTCACCGGCCGGCGTTGTGAGGATCATGTAGATCCCCTCCTGGAGGCCGAATGCCGCCTGAGTCGTCCAACTCGATGGGTCAGCGCAATCAGCAAGAACCGCCAGCCCGCAGCCTTGCCCGCGCAGAGCATACAGCCCGGTTCGTCCCGGTGCATCGGTGCCGAGCAGTTGAGCACTCCCAACCTGCGTAGCACCGTCAGCCCCGGCACTGGTTGAACCCAGGGTAATTGAGAAGGGTGCCGGCGATGCCGTGGTTCCACCTGCACTGGCGACGATGAGAAGCGAAGGGCCACGTTGCGGTCCTAGACCCCCGTTGACCGCTGCCGCCAGACCGACCCAAAACGCCGCGCCGTCACCAACCAGACCGTCGAAAATTTCAGGCACAAATCCCGGCAGCAGAACCGTCAACATCCAGGTGTTCGGCTTGGAGCCCGCACCAAGAGTTAGCGTAATGTTGTTGCCAAGCGAACCCGTATACATAGCAGTGAAGCTGGCGTTGGAACCGGGAACTAGGGTGTAGGCAGATGCATCTGTGCCGTCGGTGACCCGGACGCAGCGAAAGTTTTGCGCGCCCTGTTGAACCGCGATCGCGACCTGAGTTCCCATGTCATAGGTCCGAGGAACGACGGACCCGAACTGCTGCGCATAATCGCCCATGGTGCCGATGATGGTGGGCTCGTCAACCGGCCCCCACGACGCGGTCCCAACTACTCCAAGAACATTTGTCGGAACGCCATTCAGGACCAGATTTTGCGGCGGAACGATTTGGACATATAGATCGGGTACAATCAGCGATGTCGTGTTGACGCTGCCTTGCTGTGAGATTGGCACCTGAACTAACCTTTTGACCGGGTGGGCAACGCAACCTTCGTGACAAACTTCTTGTGCTCGGTGGAAAGTATCTCGCTGATTTGTCTAGTATCTGCAATAATATCGCCGCGAACGAAGTTAAGAAAAGGTTTCGTGACTATGAGTTGGTGTGTCATGAGAAAGCCTAACCGTATGTTATGTTGCCGTTTATCCCGGAAGCACCAAAAAGCATTGATGGCTGCTCGATTATCGTCACCGTAGGATATTCAACAGTGTACAGTAGGTCTCTCCGATAAAGCAGCGCATTCTGGGACTGATCGTAACAGGCTGTGCTCCGATAGGTTATTCGAGCGCTGGTATCATCCGAAAGAACTAGGAAGCTCATTTCGTTGAACGCCGCGTCAAGTGCAGTGGCAACCAGGTCCCGGATCGGCGGTGTCGGGCACCAGCTGATGATTCGCACATCCTTCTCTTGTCTACGACTTTCAAACGATGCCGAGCTGTCATGCACGACCCTGACCAGGATCGTGCTCGCTCCTGGAACGCTGACGGTAGGACCTTGAACGAGCGAGGGGCGATTCGTCTGAATCAGCCCACTCAAGTTCGCGGCAACGAGGCCGGGAGTATCCCCTGCCACAATCCGATAGGCATAGGCCGCTCCATCGACTATCACCCCGACCACATCACCGGCAGAGGGGTTTCCAGATATTATCACAGTCTGTCCGGTCACACTGCCGGCCACCCCCGGCATCGACGGCATCTTGTACCACTCCGGTAGATACCGAGTGGTTATCCGTCCCGACTCGTTGTCGCTCGTAACGGTGACATTTACCGAACCAGCACTGAGATCCGCATTGAGAGTGGTGGAGTTTGGCCACCCGCGATAGATACGGCAAAACACTCCGAGAATGCTGGATTCAATGGTGCCTGCAGGATACAATATTGATGTCACGGTGCTCGCGACGGCTTGCTCCACATCAGAAATGTCTGCCATTTTAAGTGGTTGCCAATTTCGCGCTTATCCTCCAACCCAAGTCGGTTAGTTCCGATCCAGTGATCACCGCGGTTCGATTCAAATCGTCGGTGATAAGGTCGCCCGGACCAAGGATAACGTTGTCAATTGCCGGCAGCAAAACGTTCCAATAAGGAACGGCTTGATCGGTCGGAAGATTTGTCGTCGACGCGCTTGAGCGATTTTCGCCGAATACGCTCGCCGGCCACCCCTCCATCAATACCGAAGAATGGCCTGAAGTATAGCCACCGTATGCGCTGCCGGCGATGTCCATCTGCATGTTTGGTCTAACAACAGAAATAGTGCGGTTGGTTTTCACACATAGGACCGATAACAGAGGCGCTTGCGACGCTACGAAAAATATTCCGCCAGCTTGGACAAGATAATCGTTTGTTCGCGTGTAGCTGCCATCGAAGATCCCATACCATAGTGCCTCACCATAGACGTTAGTTCGGTAATCACTGTTGCTTAGCGATACGAATGTCGCCGGAAGCCGCAGAAACCGGTTTCTACCATCTAACGGTTTGAATGGTCCTTTGGGACGGAACGCATCTGTTGTCTGCCCGGTGTGACGAGCACACAGGCCCGATCCCAAATAAAGACGATCCTGTAGCTTCCGTCCGTCCATCTCTCATACGATCAATGATGCCGTGCCGCTCGAGAGGGCAGGGCCTGTTGGGACGCCAAGAAAGCCGCAAAGCCGCCGCCTCCATTCATCGAATAGACGCATCCGGTCATTCAATTCATTCTTGTTCCTCGTCCACATGGACGCTGCATCCGTGTCCAGGTTGTCGGACGCTCCGGGGACAGCGGCTTCCAATGCGGTCAGTGTACCGAGATAGCGCCGAACGATCACCACCTCCGAGGTCGAAAGGTTCGTCAGACGGAACTCAAGCACGCCATAAACCTGAAAGTAGCGCCACGACTGCATCCCGGTAGGAGCTGCTCCATAGGCCGGATATCCACAGAAGCGGCGGATGTCGACCTTTTCAGCATCCAGGAGCGGGTTCAAATGAATGATCCATCGCCACGGCTGAACAGGATGCTGCCAGATCCGGTTGGGGAGATCGCCGCCGCAAACGAAATCAAACTGTTGACCGAAAGAATGAGCCGGCTGTTACCCAGTATTGGCATATCCGTCATCGAGGCTGTAACGGTCGCGTCGGAACCAGACTTGATGTAGGCGACAGCACTCATGGTATTCGTGACGACAACCGAGTCACCGCCCCCGGCCAGAGCAGCGTTTGCCGAAATGCTCCCTACCGATACGCTTGTTGTGCCAGTGGGACGAAAGGGGCTTACGGAACCTAGCGGCATTACTATGGAACCCTTTTGTAGCAGTCAGCCGATATGTTCCACGATGACCGCCCGCTTGAACGCGGCGTTGGTCGCGGTTGGAACGGTCGTCGGGTTCGTGGTCGTGTCGGATGGGGCGCAAAACCCACCGATCCAATACCAGGACTGCGCAATGATCTGCTGCAGCCGGTCGATCGCCTCGCGTGTCACCATGGCAATTCCGTCAACCATCGTAACGATGGAATCGACCGGTGCGATGTCGGTTGCAGCCATACCGGCAAAATCACCCTCGATCAGGGCTCCCTGGCCACAGATCATCGGCCGGCGAATCATCAAACCAGACAAAGTGGGGTGCGATTGAACGAACGCCTCGTTGGTCGGGACAAAGCGAAGACCCAGAAAGTCGTTCGTCATACCCTTCTTGAAGACCTGGTTCGCCGACGTCGCACCCTGAAAAAGCTGCTTGAAATCGGGATCCGCAAAAAGCTGGCGTGAGGACACAGGGTCGAGATAGCAGTTATAAGCGCCGTCAATTTCGGGCACGGCATTCAAGCGCAGTTTGGCTACCGCATCGAGCAGATTGGACATCGTCAACGTGTCGGATGCAGTGATAAGCGATGTGTTTCCGCGCTGTGATGGACGCACGATGGTTGCACCGCTCGCCGCAGTGACCGTGTTTCCGGCCGTTCCATCTGATACCGACACATTTCCCGAGAGCGTGAGCGCGCCAGACACGCCGTTCGGCGACGTCGAGACGTTCACAGCATCAACGACAACGCTCACAAGAGTGTAAGAATTGGACCCGATCGTAACAGTCATTGGTGTACTAGCAGTGATCGCCTGCTGAATCCCGTTCAGAAAGACGGTCTGAAAGCCTCGCACATCGTCGACAAAAACCGTCGGACCGGCGCTTGTGAGCGTCGTGCGGACTCGTGTGTTGCCACCCAGGTAGGCCGCGAACAAGGCATTTCGGCTCAATTCGTCTAGGCTTCGGGCCGCCTGCTCGCCATTCACATAAGCGTTCTGCAGGAATTGCGAAGCGATTCCTACTCGCTCAGTCACGACATTGAGGTCGGTTGTCGCCGCATAGAGATTGATGCTGATCGTGTACTGTTCAACACCCCACGTCGTTGGGGTCAGGCCGTTGTCGAAGTTGGTATTTGTGGCCGGCGCAAGTGGCGTCGTCACAGACGGCTTCAGCCCTGCCCTGGTCTTGGTCAGCGTCTCACCAATACCAACCGCAACCGTCACCTGGTCGGCACAGGCCCGGTAGCCTAGCCGCGAACGCAGCGCCTGCTGGAACTCGCGCTCCAGAAAACCCTGCTGAATGATTGGTTGAAGTGAAACGGGGAAGTTTTGAATACCCATCAATCGTCCTATCTAAAATCTGCGACCGTCCGTCCGGATGACACACGATCAGAATTGGTATTTGGTAACCGCCGCCCGCGCAGCGGCATACTCCTCGTCGGTCATTTCCAGGGCCGTCTTGAGCCGCACCGGCTGCGATGCCGGCGCGATAGCTGCACTGGACGATGACACTGGGCCAAATAGCCAGGGCTTGGTTCGCCTGAGATCGTCCATTAACTTCCGCGCACCAACTATTCTATCATCGTTACCTAGTCGGACAGTCGAAAGATCGACCAGCTTTAAGCCATCCAGATCAATCATTCCGGCCCGAACCGCCTCGGTACGCAGGTTTGCCAGAACAAGACGAGATTGAAACTCGCCGCGAAGCTTTGCGACCTCGTCAATCCCTCCCTCGTCCACCTCAACTTCGGATCCAATTCCAGAAAGCACGTCAGCTAAATCATCACTCATTACAATCTCGTGGAATCTCTTCAAGGTTTGTCGATATCAATCCGTCCTCGGTATATTCGAGGTCATAGCAAGCGGCGATTGCTTTCAAAGCGGTCTCGCGACTGATGCAACCCGCTGCAACCAAGGAAGTCAGCGACTGAACGTCCTTTTGGCGCTCATCCGCAGTTGAAGGATACCACCTCGGCCATTTGAGGCTCAGAGACGCACTGGGATCCAAAGGCTCAACCGGAATGCCCAAAACCACAATTGAATACTTCTGCGAAGCCCGCACAATAAGTCGAGCCAATTGCAATAGGCCGGCTTCTCCATAGCTGGCTCGCAGATTGTCGGCCAAACAGATCAGCCCGTGATTCAGCAGTTCCAGCGCCCGGCCGGACTGCGCGGCAGTGATGCGCTCTGGGCTGGCTCGATTGCCGTGGATGCTTTCCAGGGCTAGCTCGCGCAAGGTGCGAACATATTCGATGACTGCAGCCGAGGCCGACCCGCCAATCTCCAGCAGGCGTGCATCGCCCTTCTCCGAAACAACTAGCGCGTTCCCCGCACCCCTGACTAAGTCACCATCCAAAAGGCTGGGGTCCTTCAGCAGTAGAGTGGGGTCGCTGCTATACTTCAGCCCACGGCCTACTTGGCTGAGCTGATAGTCGATTTCCACCTGAGAATGCATCGCGGCTGCGAACGTACAAGCGCCGTCGTTGCTGTCACCGGTTGTTGGTAAGCCCGGCAGGTTTCTGATCCAAATGATCGGCACTACCCCCAGTCTGTGAGACACCGACCGGATGGTATCAATGATCGGTGGGACTGCTTTTCCAACCGGGGCGGGTTCGAACCAGGTCTCGCTTTCACTGTTCCAACTCCGGGCGAACCAATACTGACTGTCTGGATCGTCGATTGAATACCCGTTCCGTACAAGGTCCGATCCGGAGACCTTATAACGCTCGTCAACTCGGGCGAGCGTGTCAGGCGCGGATGGATCCCAGATGGGCGTCAAATACATGGTGTCCAGGACGTCAACAAAGACCCGTCCTTTCAGCACGCGTAGCAGCAACGCCACGGATCCGGTTGCACCTCTCATCGCAGCCTGAGTCATCGTGAGGTTCAGCCGGATCTCTTTGGCGATATCGGCAAAAACCCTTCGCACGGATGCATCATTGCTGTCTATTGTCGGAAAGTGGCCTTCACTAAATAATAGCGACACGCTGTCTTCCACGACAATGCGGCACAAAGGATACCGCACGCTGGGGCGCCGCTGACGCAATGGAATGTACTCGCCTGCTTCACTTCTCTCCTGATGAAAGTGGAACGGTAATACATCATAAAGCGTTCCATCAAGAACGCGGTTCAACACCGTTAATCTGCCGACACGGTCAGGATAGTCACTGTCGCGCGGGACCAGATCGCATAGCGTATCAAACATGAGGTTCCAAACAAAAAAACTCAGCGGCTAAGTAGCGACACAGCAGTTGAATTCAGTAGACGAGGGCGGGCAGTCAATGTTGTAAACGCACGCACCAAGGCATCGACTTGATCGTCTTTCTTTCCCCAGGGAAAATTCCGCATCTCATCAATAAGCGTCCGGGTCCAGTCGCCACCAATAACGGAGACATTGCCGCCCTCAACCTGCGACGCAAGCGGCATCGCCCGCGTTGCCTTTGAACCAGTTTCGCGCGAGGAAACCACATGAAAGCCGGCTAGCTGTCTCGTCAGATACGACATCTGACTTTTTCCGGCCTGACCCGGGTCTTCCGGTATTGCAACGATAACCTTGGCGCCATCCTTCCGAGCTGTAGCCAAAATTAATTCTTCAATCTGATGTGGGCTTCCACGCATTCGGGCCACATCCAGAATTAGATACCGACCAGTCCTATCTCGCGACAACTTGACGCCCACTGTCCAGTCCGGATCGTTCCGTCCCGTAGTCTCCGTGGCCGCGAGATCCCATGCGCGAACCATTGTTTCGGCATCCCGCTCGGATTGCACGACTGCAATACGATCAGTCGAAAACAGCCTGCCGCCTGATGGCAGCGGGGTCTGTTGAAACAACGCCGACCATGCGCGCTCTCCGATCAGCGATCGTTTTCGTCCCAGCGCCTCACTATCCTCCCACTCTGGCCATAGAGCGGCCCCGACCGCGCGACCAAGTGGGTCATCTGCTTCCGCCAGCGCGGGAAGACGCACGACGCGCCATTCTGGTCCGCTTTGGTCCAGCAACTGGCCGGCCAGATCTTCCGGATGCCAGCGAGTCATAATCACGACTACCCTGGCCTTCGGTTTGAGCCGAGTGGTTACATCTGATTTGTACCACTCCCAAACATGGTCACGATGTCGGGCACTCTCGGCATCTGCCTGCGACCTGACTGGATCATCGATTATTACAAGATCGGCTCTACGGCCGGTTATCGCCCCGTGTATGCCAACCGCCAGGTATTCACCCCCCGTGGTTGTCGTCCACATGTCCGCTGCCCGCTGATCTTGGGTTATGCTCAATCCAAGATATTTTTCGTGAGTAGATACAAGGCTGCGGGCGCGCCTGCTGAAGTGCTCAGCAAGGTTAAGCGAGTGCGACGCACTAATGATCGAACTACGTGGATGTTGCGTATACCACCACGCTGGGAAAATGACTGATGCGTAGGTCGATTTGGCGGACCCCGGTGGCATCAGGATCATCAGCCGATCGTTTTGGCCTCTCGATAAACCTTCCAACTCAGACATTAAATAGAGGTGATGCGCAGCCGGCTTATAGCCGGTGTCTTTGAGCGCTTCTTCTGCCCAGGATCGCAGCGAACCCCGAACCCGACCTTTCGCAAATAGTGTTTGTTCGATAGGAGCCCTGTCATTCCGGAAAGTTTGCTACGCAACCGGTATCGGACTGCGCGTCCATCAAGCGGCTACTTGGATCGAGAAATCCGACCGTCGCCGCGTAACCCCGATCATAGGGATTACCTTACACCATTTTGGGGCGTTTGGTCAAGCCTTTTTTCCTATCAGGTCAAAAAATGAGCGGGCCTGAAGCTATCCCGCGGACGTATCTGCTTGTCAGACCCGCGTAACGCGCTCTACCCACTGAATATGGATCTGCCGCCACCACCAACCGCCGAATTCAGCATGCACATTCTTGCCACCGACGGCGACGCCCGCGTTGGCGTTCTGCACACCGCTCACGGGCCGCTTGAAACCCCAGCTTTCATGGCGGTGGCCACGGCGGGCACGGTTAAAGCCATGACCGCCGACGCGGTTCGAACAACCGGGTGTCAATGCGTTCTCGGCAACACCTATCATCTGATGTTGCGGCCCGGCGCCGACAGAATAGTGACGCAAGGAGGGCTTCACCGCTTCATGAATTGGCCAGGCCCGATCCTGACTGATTCGGGAGGCTTTCAGATCATGTCGCTCGCCGTGATAAGGAAAATCGACCCCGATGGGGTTACGTTCCGATCCTTTATCGACGGTAGCATCCATCGTTTGACCCCGGCAAGCTGCATAGAGTTGCAAAACAAGTTCGATTCCACGATCACAATGGTCTTGGATGAATGCACCGCGTTCCCATCAACCTTCAGATCCGCCGAGTTGTCGATGGAGCTGTCGATGCGGTGGGCGGATCTGTCAAAGCAGGCGTACCGACCGCGGACTGGATACGCCTTGTTCGGGATTGTTCAAGGAGGCATTCATGCCGATCTCCGCCTTCGGTCCGTCCGGGCGTTGCGAAGTATAGGCTTCGATGGTTATGCAATCGGTGGATTGGCAGTCGGGGAAGGGCAGGCGGTGATGCTGAAGACATTGGACGTCACAATACCAGATCTTCCTAAGGGAGCTCCTCGCTACCTCATGGGGGTCGG
This sequence comes from Rhodopila sp., assembly GCF_965277165.1. Taxonomy (GTDB): domain Bacteria; phylum Pseudomonadota; class Alphaproteobacteria; order Acetobacterales; family Acetobacteraceae; genus Rhodopila. The sequence goes on along the minus strand of NZ_CBDICE010000006.1, from coordinate 2,728,936 downwards.
AACACCCGATGACATCCTCAGCGCTGTCGAACGCGGCATTGATATGTTCGATTGCGTGATCCCGACCAGAGCGGGTCGCACCGCACGTGCATATACCACCGCCGGGGTCTACAATCTCCGCAACGCTCGTTTTGCTGACGATCCCGCTCCGCTAGATCTCGCATGCGACTGCCCTGCTTGCACGAGATATAGCCGAGCCTATCTCCACCATTTGTTTCGTGCGAAGGAAATCCTGGGACCCATGCTCCTCACTTGGCACAACTTGACCTTTTATCAGTCATTGATGCGAGGCATCCGCTCTTCGATCATGCTCGGACAATTCATTAGCTATTCCGCTCAATTGCGTGCGGCTTGGGCAGCGCCAAAGACGGTCCGATGACGAACACCTCCCCTTATCGGCACGTCACCCTGCTCGGTCAGCACGCAAAACAACCGATGTCCCCCGAAGACGCCGTTTTGGAGCGTGTCGCCAACCCCGCTACCGGCAAGCATTACATCGTGCGCTTGGTATGCCCGGAGTTCACCTCGCTCTGTCCACTGACCGGCCAGCCGGACTTTGCCCACGTGGTGATTGACTATGTTCCAAACCATTGGCTCGTCGAAAGTAAATCATTCAAACTCCTCCTTGGGTCCTATCGCAACCACGGATGCTTCCATGAGGCCTGCACAATGGAGATTGCCGCTAAACTGGTTGGCCTGATGGACCCGATTTGGCTAAGAATTGGATCCTATTGGTATCCAAGGGGCGGTATCCCCATCGACGTGTTTTGGCAGTCCAATGCACCGCCCGCTGACTTATGGGTGCCGGCACAAGACGTTCCCCCATATCGTGGGCGCGGCTAGGCGACAGTGACCCGCGTCGCTAAGGCCCGCCGAGAAATTATCGAATCGCGGCGGCATTAAGAACGCATGAATAGAATCGCGAATTTGCTGGCTGCGACGCGGTGCCGCACGGCTAGCCTGAACCGGTGATTGATATCGACGACATCCGCGCGCGCCGGCAATTGGCCGCGCCTTTTCTCGACGAGCGTGGACGGCGCTTGTTCGCCGCCAATGAAGCTCTGGCCCAAGGGCTCGGCGGCGTTACCGCAACCGCGCTAGCGTCGGGGCTGGCGCGGAGTGCGATCAACCGTGGCAAGCGCGAGCTTCGGTCTGCGTGCAACGATATCGCTCGGCGGGTGCGCCGTCCGGGCGTCTGGCACCAGCAAATGGAACAAGATCGAAGATCGTCTGTTCGCCTTGATCACCGTGAACTGGCGCGGCAAGCCGCTGCTCAGCCATCAGGCTATTGTTCAACTGATCGGATCGACAACAACCGAAGCTGGCCTCAAGGTCTGCTGCGAGATCGATGGAAATGGATACCCAAAGGTGATCAAAGTCACGGACGAGAAAACGTAGGCGATCAACATCACCCGCGGTGAATTCCATGGCGAACGGAACTACACCATAGCACCCAACCAACAACCGCCTTGAAGCACTCATTATTCCGCAGGCCCTAAACGCAAACCGTCAAGCCAGCTAGCCTTCGTCATGAATTTGCAGGGCTCGGGCGTAAACTGCCTTACGTGGCAATCCGGTCGCCGTGCTCACCAGCGCTGCGGCATCCTTCACCGTCTGCGTCGTCAGAGCGGACCTGAGCCGCCCGTCCAGATCCTCCGGATCGTCTGTCTCAGGGGGGCCGATCAGCAGCGTGATCTCACCGCGAGGCGCATCCCGTGCAAACAAGTCAATGAGACTGCTCACTTTACCGCGTTCGACCGTTTCGAATCGCTTCGTCAATTCACGCGCCACCGCCGCGCTTCGATCGCCGAACACAGCCAACAGATCCCTTAGCGTTTCCAGAAGCCTGTGCGGCGCCTCATGCCAAATGAATGTCGTCGAGAGTCCCGCGCGCTCTGCAACTCGCAAACCACCGAAAGCAGACCGGCGCGCCGCCTGCTTCGGCGGCGGAAACCCGAGAAACATGAAGGGCGACGGAGGCAAACCAGACAAGGTCAGAGCGGTTACCGCAGCGTTTGGCCCCGGAACCGATGTGACCCTCAGGTCGGCTTCTATCGCCGCCCGAACTAATCGGTAGCCTGGATCCGATATCAAAGGTGTCCCCGCGTCGGAAACCAGAACGATCGTCTGGTTTGCCCGCAACCTCTCCAGCACTGAACCAATTTTAGCATCCTCGTTGTGCTCATGCAGGGTTTCAATTCGGCTATGGATCTCCACCGCCGCCAGTAGCCGGCCGGTCCGGCGGGTATCCTCACATAGAACGAGATCGCAGCTATCAAGGATGGATCGCGCTCGCGCCGAGATGTCCCCAAGGTTGCCGATCGGGGTAGAAACAAGCACAAGGCCATTCAGCGGGGCGGGTTGGCCACCCTGCTGACTATCGGGAGGCGCGGCCGATGCGGCAACGGGCATTGTTTCTCCTTATCTTCGCCCTGACTTGCTCCGGATGCGATTTTCAGAATTCCGGGCGATACGGCGGATTCTACCAATCTGGAGCGAACGGTCCAACGCCGCTAGGTCCGAACGGTCAGGCAACGCAGACAGTTGCCATCCTGCTGCCAATGACAGGCTCTCATTCGGATCTAGGCCAGGTTCTCTTGCAAGCCGCGCAGTTGGCGATGGGAACTGATGCCGGTCCGGCGCTCGACGTTCTGGATACCGGGGGCACCCCTGCCGGTGCCGCAAAAGCGATCCAGGCCGCGGTCGCCAAAGGTGACCGCCTCATCCTGGGACCTCTCACCTCCTCCGAAACTGCCTCTGTGGCACCGATCGCCCGCAGCGCAGGGATCCCTGTATTGGCGTTCACCAATGACGCGTCACAGTCTCAGCCTGGGATTTGGCCTTTGGGCATTTCGCCGAATCAGCAAATCCAAAGATTGGTCATCGCCGCTCAGGCACAAGGCAGGACCCAATTTGCCGCCTTGCTTCCGGGCTCAGACTTCGGGCGGGCTATGGCTGCGGCGCTGACCAAGGCAACGGCAGCTACCGGCTTGGCGGCACCAACGATAAAAATGCATCCGCCTGGCATGGCCTCGATAACGGCCTCGGCGCGCGATCTGTCTGACTATGCCGACCGGCGGGGCCCAATCGAGGCGAAAGTCAAGGCCGCACGCGCTCTTGGAACATCCGAAGGTCGGCGGGAAGCCCAGGAAGTCTCAAAAACGCCTATCCCGCCGCCGACATTCGATGTCCTGCTGCTGGCGGATACAGGCGACGCCTTGCAGGAGATCGCCGCGATCTTGCCCTATTACGACATCGATCGTTCGGCGGTCCAAATCATCGGTCCGGCCCTTTGGGCTGATCCGTCCAGTGGTTCCGGTGCAGTTCATGGTGCGTGGTTTGCAGCCCCGGACCGCAGTGCACGCAGCACCCTGGAACAGGACTACACCGCGAAATACGCTTTCCCCCCGCCTCCGTTGGCGGACCTCGCTTATGATGCGGCTTCGGTCGCCAAGGTCATCCTCCGTTCGAGAGGCAACGACAGTGCAATACTTACCCAGCCCGGCGGATTCGTCGGCAGCGATGGCTGGTTCACCTTGTCGCCCGATGGACAGGTTAGGCGCGGATTGGCGGTATACCGAATTGAGCAAGGTGGTCCAGAAATGATCGATCCCGCTCCCCAATCGGCAGCGACGCCTAGTTTATGACCCGATGAAGCCCAGGCTACTCACCTCACCGCACCCTGACGAATCCGACCAACCGTTCAGCCTCGCTGACGATCGGATCGGATATTGCGGCAGCCCGATCCGCACCCTTCTTGAGCAGATCGATAAGTGCCACCCGGTCATTAAGGAACCGGCGGGTCTCAGATGCGATCGGTGACAGGTGTTCCACGATCAGTTCGGTCAACGCCGCCTTGAACGGACCAAAACCCCGACCGCCATGTTCCTTCAGCACCGCGCCAACGTCGCGGTCGGTCATCGCCGCGTAGATCCCAACAAGGTTCCGCGTCTCCGGCCGCTGGGCCAGTTCATCTATCTCGGACGGTAGCGGCAGCGGATCCGTTTTCGCGCGCCGGATCTTCAAGGCGATAGCCTCAGGATCGTCATTCAGGTTGATCCGGCTCTGATCCGAAGCATCTGACTTCGACATTTTCTTCGTGCCATCCCGCAGACTCATGACGCGGGCGGCAGGTCCCAGGATCAGGGGTTGAACGGTAGGAAAAAACTCAACCCCGTAATCATGATTGAATTTCTGTGCAATATCGTTGGCAAGCTCAAGATGTTGCCTTTGATCATCTCCCACCGGCACTCGGGTAGCATGATAGGCGTGGATATCGGCGGCCATCAGATTTGGATATACATACAAGCCGCAGGAGGCGTTCTCGCGATCCTTTCCCGCTTTGTCCTTGAACTGCGTCATGCGGTTGAGCCAGCCAAGTCGGGCGACACAATTAAATATCCACGCAAGTTGCACGTGGGCCCTCACACTCGATTGCAAAAACAGAATGTGTCGCATCGGATCAACACCGCACGCCAGCAGAACAGCGGCCATCTCCAGCGACTGTTCCAGCAGAGCCGACGGATCCTGCCAGGCGGTAATGGCATGCAGATCCACCACGCACCAAAGGCAGTCGTGATCGTCTTGAAGCCTCACCCAGTTTCGAATCGCACCAAGATAATTCCCCAAAGTGGGGATGCCGGACGGCTGAATACCCGAAAAGATACGCTCCATGCGATTCAAGTCTCTGTCGTTGGGGCTGAACTGATGGCTGATCCGCTTCCTCGAGGCAAGCGACGACGCGATATCATGCGAACAACATCCCGGAGATCGTACGCGCCGAGTAAGGCAGCCGCAATCCCGTAAGTTAGCATGCCGGCTCCTACAAGGCTGCCGAGCGAGCCAAGGCGAAGCCATCCATGAGACGGCGCCTGAAACAACCAATCCCGCAGCCCCCAGAGCACCAGAGCCATGGCTGTCGATGCCCCGATCATCCCGCGGAACCGGCGACGGAGTTGATAGTCAGATGCAAAATGTCCACGCCGCCTCAGCACGAAGGCAAGGCCAACAGCATTGCAAATTGCGGCCAGGCTTGTAGCCAGCGCCGGCCCGATATGGCCAAGCGGCACCATGAAAGCGAGGTTCAAGACAAGATTCAGAGCTACGCTGGCGACCCCGATTTTGACCGGCATGCCGGTATCGCCGCGCGCGAAAAATGCCGGTGCAAGGACCTTTACCAGGACGAACGCGGGCAGCCCGACTGCATAGGCGGCCAGCGATTGCGATGACAGCCGCACACTTTCCAGGTCGAACGCTCCCCGACCGAACAGGACGAGCATGATGGGTTGCGCACACACCAACAACGCCAACGCCGCCGGCAGGGTGAGAAAAAGTCCATATTCGATCGCCCGGTTCAGAGTGCTGATGGCGGAAGCAGCCTCGCCCGCTCGGACCTGCCGGGAAAGCAGCGGCAGAAGCGCGGTTCCAACCGCTGTGCCGATAACGCCCAAAGGCAGTTGTTGCACCCGGTCGGCGAAATACAGCACTGACACCGTGCCAGGGGGTAGCAAGCTGGCAATGATAACATCGACTGTCAGATTAAGCTGGGTCACTCCAGCACCAACAAGCCCCGGCGCCATTCGCCGCATCAGCAGACGCATCTGCGGCGTCATCTTGGGGCGGGGGATCCTAAGCGCCATTCCGCCACGCCGAACAGCCATCATCAGCAGGCCTAGTTGGACGATGCCCGAAATCGTGACACCCCAAGATAAAGCATGGCCAACCGTGGGAACGTATGGCGTCATCCAAATCATACAAGCTATAGAAACGATATTGAACAGCACATAGGATGCGGAAGCCGCGGTAAATTTCTCCATTCCGTTCAGAACACCCGAAACCAAAGCCGCAAGGCAGATTAGGACCAGATACGGAAACGTAATCCTGGAAAGTGTGATTGCCAGGGCGAATTTGGCAGGGTCATCTGCGAACCCGGGCGCCAGAACGTGCATCAGTTCCGGCATGAAAATCTCACCCACGATCGTCATGATCCCAAGCCAGAATGCCATCACCGCGAAGGCCTCTTGGGCAAACTGCTTCGCCGCGCCGACGCCCTCGGTATGCAGTAACCCAGAGAAGGCTGGGATAAAAGCGGCGTTGAAAGCGCCCTCGCCGAAAAGGCGGCGGAATAGGTTGGGCAGCTTCAGCGCAACAAAAAAGGCGTCCGCTATCGGCCCGGTTCCGACCAGCGCTGCGATCAGCATGTCCCGGGCGAAACCTAAGACACGGCTGATGAGTGTCCACCCGCCGACAGTCAGGATGCCCCTCAGCATTTCGGGCCATGTCCGCCCAACTGGCCCTTACTCATCCCGTTGCGGACGCGAAAGAAGCTGAGTGATGACTTGATCAACCGTTTTGACCCCGGCAAGAAGATCGGCCACGGCACGGCATATCGGCAGCTCGACATCGGATGCACGGGCAACCAGTGCCGCGGCGGTCATGACGCCCTCGGTTACCCCGGAACGGCTCTCCAGTATCTTCGATAGACTTTGGCCCTCCCCCAGCGCGTAGCCCATACTGAAATTCCGACTGGCGGCCCCGGTGCAGGTCAACAACAGGTCTCCCAGTCCAGACAAGCCCATGACCGTCTCGGGCCGCCCCCCCAATGCAATCGCCAGACGACGTATTTCACCTAGGCCACGCGTCACTAGGGCCGCGCGCGCGTTTTCGCCGAGGCCGGCTCCCATCACAGTGCCAGCGGCAATTGCGATGACATTCTTCGCGGCGCCACCAAGTTGGGCGCCGATCGGATCATCATTGCCGTACAACCTGAACGTGCCACTGCCCAACATAGCCTGAACCCTCGCGCGGAGGACGGCGTCCGCACTCGCTACCACCGCGGCGGCAGGTAAGCCGCTAGCTATCTCATGCGCGAAGTTGGGTCCGGTTAAGACAGCGAGCGAACGGCCCGGGACCACCTGTTCTACTACTTCCAGCGGAAAGAGGCGCGTCCCGGCTTCGACGCCTTTCGCACACACAACGAGGGCTCCGCTTGCGGGTGTCAGCCGTAAAAGCGAAGACCGGAGATACTGCGTCGGCACGGCCCAAAACGAAAGTTCCGCGTCGACCCGGATATCGTGACCCACTTCAAGCTCAGTCGGAAGCCGATGCCCCGGCAATCGCTTGCTCGCACGCATTTCCACGATTGCAGCGGCCTTACCCGCATCCCGGGCCACCAAGGTGACATCATGGCCCACTCGGCTTGCCTGCAATGCCAGCGCGGTCCCCCATGCACCGGCACCTATAATCGCTACCTTACTCATCGGCCAATCGGGCCACGGACACCGCTCGCCCGTTCTCGTCATCTCCGATCCCCTCGAGTATGGCCATGGCAATCGAGAGCGCCTGATCCTCGAACTGGTAAGGTGGATTGATCACTACGAGGCCGCATCCATTGAGCCGACCAGGATTCGTCGGTTCCCGAAGATACAACTCCACCGTGACTATGTCGCGAATACCCAATGATGCCAGTTCTGCATGGAAATGCCGAACCGGGGCCATGTGCTTGATTGGGTACCAGGCGGCAGACATCGCATGACCAAATCGGTCATGCCCGCACCGGAATCCATCGACGAGCGTAGAAAACTCACCGGTGGCCTCGAACGGTGGATCAATGAACAACAGTCCCCGCTTTTCTCGCGGTGGCAACAGCGCATTCAGGGCCTCCCAGCCGGACCGCTCGTGAACCTCCACCCGAGGATCTTGCCGGAATACTCGCCGCAGCTTTGCCGCATCATCCTGTTGCAATTCGCAGCAAACCAATCGGTCCCCATGCCGCAAGACCGCCCCAGTCAAAACCGGAGACCCTGGATACAGACCAAGCTGTCGCACCAGTCCAAGGTACCTTTCCAAATTCGCCGAAGGTCTTTGCAGTAACCTAAGGATCCCGCTGTTCGCCTCAGCCGTGCGTCGCGCAGCTTCAGCGTCGAGGTCATATCGCCCCGCCCCCGCATGCGTATCTAGCACAAAGAAAGGCTTCGGCTTCCGAGCAAGTGAATCGAGCAACAGGACCAACAGCGCGTGCTTGAAGCAGTCGGCGAAATTGCCGGCGTGATAAGCATGGCGGTAGTTCATCCAAGGACAGCTTCGAGAGTATCGAGCGGCCACCGCGGACGAGCACTCTGCTCCAGGCTATCGCTCCAGCCAAGCCGCAACCGCTCGACACCGGCCCAAGCCACCATGACCGCATTGTCAGTGCACAGTCTGATCGGCGGAGCCACGAGATGAAATCCATGAGATGCAGCGGCAACGAATAAGCCAGCCCTTACCGCGGCGTTCGACGCCACGCCCCCAGCGACAACAAGCATATCGGCGTCCGGGAACCCTCCGCGCATCAAGTCCATCGCGTGCGCGGCCCGATCGCAAAGCACATCGACGACAGCCTGCTGGAAACTCGCGGCGATATCCGCACGCGCGCCACGTTCAAGGTTCAACCCGGCTCGTAGCACCGTCTGTGCAACCGCCGTCTTCAGACCGGAGAAACTGAAATCGCAACCTGGTCTCCGCATCATCGGTCGAGGAAACACATGGCTGGCAGGATTACCTTCGGCCGCAAGCTTCTCGAGTGCCGGGCCACCGGGCCACTCGAGACCTAATAATTTGGCGACTTTATCGAAAGCCTCGCCGACCGCGTCGTCCACGGTGCCACCCAACCGCACATGTTGCCCAATTCCTGCTACTGCGATGCACTGCGAGTGGCCGCCGGATAGCAGAAGTAATAGATACGGGAATGCCGCCTCGTTCTTCACCACGCCACGCAAACGGGGCGTCAGGGCGTGCGCCTCCAGGTGATTCACGCCGACGAAGGGAAGCCGGTTAGCTAAGGCAACGCCCTTGCCGAATTGGGATCCGACCACCAAGCCTCCAATCAACCCCGGGCCCAATGTAGCCGCGACTCCGCCGAGATCCGGGAAGCCGATGCCAGACTGCTCCATAACCGACCGAACCTGCTCGGCGAGGTACCTCAAATGAGTTCTGGCGGCGATTTCGGGCACCACCCCGCCAAACGGCGCGTGCTCAGAAAGCTGGCTCAAAACTGATTCGGCCAGAATACGACCCTTGCCATCAACCACGGCGGCCGCTGTCTCATCGCACGAGGTCTCGATCCCAAGTACTGGCTTCATCGTACCTTTCCAGCCGATGTCCAGGCACTCGGCAACCCGTCTTTCTTGCCGATAGCCCCGAGTCGAGCACCAGGATATCGACCTGATCAGCCGCGCGACACATCATTGATCGGAACCTCTTTGACAAGGGCCGCCATTTGAAGCGCATTTTGATCACAAGACCGGAGCCGGGTGCTACTCAAACTGCTGCTCGGTTGACCAAGATCGGCTTCCAGCCGGTCATCGCGCCGATGCTGACAATCAACAGCAGGCAAATTCGTGCCCCTGATTACGTCGCAGCGACCTTGCTGACCAGCCGAAATTCCGTTGCGGCTTGTCCACCGTCCTTACACGGCAGCCCGGTCTTCGCAGTCGGTGCCGCAACCGCGAACCTGGCGTCAAAAGCCGGCTTTCGCCACGTATTCAGTGCCGACGGCGATGCCGGGGTGCTCTGCAAACTGGTCGCGGATAAGCTATCCCCGGAACACGGTAGTCTCTTCTTGCCGACTGGGCAGGGACAAGGGATTGATTTCGCAGCCTCCCTTCGACAACGCGGCTTCCGCGTCGTCCGTCGGGTGGCCTATCGGGCGGACGGTGTGCCCGTCTTGCCAGCAGCCGCCGCTATGTCCTTGCGGCATGGCGAATTGGCGGCCGCTCTGTTCTTCTCCGGCGAAACCTCGCGCCATTTCGCGCGCCTCGTCCAAGCCGCCGAACTAGCCGAAGCCGTTCGCGGTATCGAAGCGGTGTCTATCAGCGAACGGGCTGCCATGCCATTAAGGGTCCTTCGATGGCGGCGCATTCGCGTCGCCGAAAAGCCGAACCAGGACGCAATGCTGGTGTTGTTGAATGACTGAACAAACCCTCCTCCCACCGCCGGACGAAGCACCCGAACCCTTTGCCCAGGCGCCAAAGAACCCACAACGAAATCTCGTTCCCTGGCTGTATGGCCTGGGGTTCCTCGTGCTTGCTGCCGCTATATTCTACCTCTGGCAATACCCTAGCATGCCGAACGAGCCCGTGCCCGATGTTTCAGCCATCCAGGCCGCCCAGCAGCAGATCGCCGCTATAGATGCGCGGCTGACCCGATTGGAGCAGCGCCCGCCCCCTGATCTCGGAAAAATCACCGCGCGTGTGGACGCGATCGATGGGCGTGTCGTCGATCAGACCCACCTCGCTAGCCAAGTCGATACCTTGTCCGGTCGGATCCAATCCCTATCGAGCCGCGATCAGACCGCGCTCGATGGGACCAGACAGCAACTTCAGACCCTGGCCAGCCGGGTCGCAGCCGTCGCATCAGATGCTGGCGATCTTGACGCTGTTACCAAACGCCTCGACCTGCTCGCCCGTGTCCAGCAGGCATCCATCGCACTCGCTGAAGGTCAGCCGCTCGGCGACCTTCCGAATGCGCCCGAACCGCTCTCCCGTTTCGCTCATGCCGCTCCGCCCACCGAGGCGCAACTTCGCCTCCTCTTTCCGCGCGACGAACAGGCCGCACTCGCCGCGAAGCAGCCGGAGGTTAGCAGTGCACCCTTCGTCAGCCGTGTCTGGGATCGAGCACAAGGTCTGATAACCATTCGAAGGGGCGACAACGTTGTTGTCGGTGACCCTTCGGCAACGATCCTCAATCATGCCCGGGCCGCCCTTGACGCCGGCGACATCGCCGGCGCGGCAACTTTCGTCGAATCGTTGAGAGGACCACCCGCTCAGGCCATGGCAGACTGGCTTAAGAACGCAAGGGCTTTGCTGGATGCACGATCCGCATTAGCTGCCATGGCCGATAAAGCCTGATGCTGAAGGTTATCCTTTTCCTTATCGTCGGCTGTGTCATCGCCGTGGTGGCATGGCTGCTTGCTGGAATCCCTGGAAATATCGCCGTCTCGATCGGCGCATACACGATCGAGACGTCGGCTCCGTTCGCGATTGTGATGTTGGTCGCGATGGTGATCCTGATTTTGCTCGTGTTGCGCATTCTGCGCGGCCTGCGTGGTATCCCCAAAGCTGGCGCCGGCTGGAATCGCCGCCGTCGCCGGTCTTCAGGACAAACGGCTATCACCCGGGTGCTCGTCGCCCTGGCGGCAGGTGAGCAGGGTGCGGCTCGCAAACAGGCCCACCGTGCTCGCCATCTTCTTGGCGAGTCGCCACAAACTCTGTTGCTGGTGGCCGAGGCCGGACGGTTGGCCGGCCGAGAGGATGAGGCAGAGGAGGCCTACCGTGCCCTCGCAAAGCACAAGGATGCCAAATTTCTCGGACTTCGAGGGCTGCTGCGCCAGGCGGTCGATCGCCGCGATTGGACCGAGGCTCTAGTTATCGCTAATCAGGCTGAAGCGGCCCATCCCGGCACGCTATGGCTGCGTCAGCAACGCGCCGAACTGGCTCTGCAGACCGAGAACTGGGCCGAGGCAATCGAACTCGTCGGCAGCGATCCTCGGCGGCCAACTTACTATGTTGCGGCGGCGGACGCCGAACCCGATCCTCATCGCGCCCTTAGCTTCGCGAAACAGGCTTGGAAACAGGATCCTGCATTTGCGCCCGCCGTGCTTGCCTATGCCAGCCGGCTCCGCTCAGTTGGCCATGAAAGGCGGGCCCAGTCTTGTATCGCGGAGGCATGGAAACATGTACCGCATCCCGATCTTGCGAGTTTCGCGCTCGCCCTGGAACCGGATAAACTGACGCGGGCCCAAGCAGCGAAGCGCCTTGCTGCTCGCAATCCGGACAATCTTGAGAGCCAGTTGCTTCTGGCCAGGGTCGCCCTTGACGCTGGATTGACCGGCGAAGCTCGTCACCAGGTTGAGGTAGCGGAAACTGAGGGACCACCCCAGCGTCGCCTTTGTCTGCTGCTTGCCGAGATCGAGGAACAGGAACGCGGCGATACTGAGGCCGGGCGCCTCGCGCAGCGCGATGCTCTTCGCCGCGCCGCAACCGCCGAGCCCGACCCGCACTGGCAGTGCACCAAATGCCACGCGGATCATACTACTTGGCACCCCAAGTGCGGCACTTGCGGAAACATCGGCACCCTTCAATGGCTTAGCACCGCCCGGACCTCCGGGCTGCCAATTGTCGTTGCCTGATCTCCTGAGCCGGTGTTTTTTGGTCAGTGTTGAGCAAAGAGACGTGTCGGGCGGATACGCCTGTCTCCGCTGGCGGCGACCCTGGGTCCGCAGGGCACCACCTTGATATAGGGCGCTGGATCAACTGAACGCCCGTTGACGATCATACCGAAATACAGGTGCCGACCGTAGCTGAGGCCAGTACGCCCGACCGTCGCGATTCGTTCCCCGCCATAAATCTCCTCCCGACCCTCGGCTAGCACCGGTGCAATCAATCCGAGATGGCTGTATATCCCGATAAACCCATCGTGCTGGATCAGAACCTCAAGCCCGCCAACTCCGCGCCGCTGCACGCGGATCACCGTGCCCGCCGCAACTGCAAGCACCGGACTTCCGATCGGAGCCGGCAGGTCAATTCCATTGTGGAATGTTCCCGCGAGCGGTCTGTTTGGCAGTATCCGAGGTCCGAATGGAGACGACACACACGCCGGTTCAACTGGCGGTAGCATTGCGGTCTTTCCGGGCACAGGATACCCCCTGCCATAGGACGCGCCGGGCGTCAGTCCTATTGCCAGGATAAAACCCAGCCCGAATGCCCGCCGCAGCAGGATACAACCCATTTTCGTGATCAAACTGCAACGCCCTTCAACCGTCCACACAACCGAAGCGTAACGAAACGCCGCTGTCCAATCAGCTTCATGTGCGGCCGATCTCTGACAGGCCAGCCTCTATTTGGATTGAAGCGGATGAACCCCGCCTCGGATATCTCGCACCGACCCATCAGCCTGGCGATATTCCGGGCCGATTGGTATCTTCCCGTAACCTCCGGGTATGTCCAAGACGTACGTCGGCCATGCCAATCCCGTCACCCTTCCGCGCAGGCGTTCCAAAAGGCCGCGGCCTTCCTCTGTGGGGACGTGAAACCGGGCAGTGCCGGGCGCCGCGTCCAATTGGTGCAAGTAATATGGCTTCACCCTTTGGGCGATCATCGCCCGGAACAAATCCTCCAGGGCGTCGGAGCTATCATTTATACCACGCAACAGAACGGATTGCCCCAGCAACGGAACCCCGTGTTGCCGGATCCGGCGCAGCGCTTGACCGGCGGCGGCCGTGAACTCCCGTGCATGATTGGCGTGCACCACAACCCAAAGTGATCGATCTGTCTCAATCGCCTTGACCGCATCGTCTGTCAGACGTTCCGGGCTAGCTATCGGCACGCGAGTATGAATCCGGATCGTCTGAATATGCGGCATCTCCGAAAGCGCCTCGACGATCCCACGCAGTCGGCGTGGCGATAGCATGAACGGATCACCGCCCGTCAGAATAATCTCGGTCACCTCCGGATGAGCTGCTAGCCATTCATAAGCCGTCCGCAACTCGGCATCGGTCAAAACACCGCCATCGGGACCGACATGCTCCCGCCGGAAGCAAAATCGGCAATACACCGGACAAATCAGCAGCGGCTTCAGCAAGGCACGGTCGGGGTAGCGGTGCACGATGCCCTTGACCGGCGACAGCGCCGCGTCGCCGATCGGATCCGGCCTTTCGTGTGCAGCCGTCACCAATTCCGCCGCATCGGGAATGAACTGCCGCCCGATGGGATCGTCCGGTTTACCTATCAACGCCTGCATCGCCGGCGAAATGGCGACTGCGTAACGAGCCTCTGTCGCCTCGATCCCGGCAAATGCCGCCGGAGATATCAAGCCCGCCGCAAGCAATGCCTCCGAATCTCGCAACGTCGAGGGAGCTAGCGGAGTTGGTTTGCCACACCCCCGACGCTCGGCGTCGTCTCCGAACGAAACCCCTCGTCCTGCCATGTCGTCGTCAATCATTCCGCACTTGCTCCGTCGGCCTTGCGATTCACTCGGAAAATGCTCTTCCCACAGCCACTTGCATCCCGGAACTCACCACCCGTCTGTCCCGGGTCTCCTCTGTCCCGGGTCTCCATATAACGAACCCTGGCCACGTCCTTGCTCGTGCGCCCGACCTCGCCTACGGTCCGCCCGTCCGAGCACCCGAGGAGACCAAGCATGGTCGAAATCCCGAACCGCCCGGAATACCAGAGTGAACTGTTCAAAAAAGGCCTGGCCGTCCGCCGCGACGTTCTGGGCGGCGAATATGTGGATGCCTCTCTGGCACGCGCCAACGACTTTAACGCGGCCTTCCAACAAATGACCACTGAGATCGCATGGGGCATGTGCTGGACCCGCCCGGGCCTCGATCGGAAGACCCGCAGTATGATCAACCTGACGATGCTGTCCGCGCTGAACCGAGGCTCCGAACTGCACCTGCATCTGAAGGCCGCGTTGACCAACGGCGTCAGCCGCGATGAGATCAAGGAAATCCTGATGCAGGTGGGTGCCTACTGCGGCATTCCCGCCTGTCTCGAGGCCTTCAAGATTGCCACGGAGGTGTTCAAGGAGGTCGACGGCGGGAAGGCATGATCGAGATGGCAACGACAGTCGGCTTCGTCGGCGTCGGCAATATGGGCTGGCCGATGGCCGCCTGCCTAGTGAAGGCCGGCTTCGCGGTCAACGTCAACGACTCCCGCCGCGAAATCGCCGACAACTTCGTCCAACAGGTCGGCGGATTTGCCCCCGACAGCCTCCGGCAACTGACCGAAGGCTCGGACATCGTCGTGACGATGCTTCCGACCAGCGCCATTGTTGAACGCGTCCTGACGGCAGGCGACGACAACCTTTTGGCCGGAATGAAGCCCGGTTCCGTCATCATCGAAATGAGCTCGGGAGTGCCGTCCATCACCCAACGTCTGGCGGAGCAAGTGGCGGCCCTTGGTGGTACGTTGATCGACGCTCCGGTTTCAGGTGGCGTGCCGCGGGCGAAGACAGGGCAACTCGCCATCATGGCGGGCGGAGATGATGCGACGATCGAAAAGGTGATGCCGCTACTGTCGGCGATGGGAGCATCGGTGCTGAAGACCGGCGCGGTCGGGTCCGGTCAGGCAATGAAGGCGCTGAATAACATGGTCAGCACCGGCGGTTTCCTGATCGGGATCGAGGCGTTGCTGATCGGCCAGCGCTTCGGTCTGAATCCGGGTGTCATGACCGACGTCCTGAATGCTGCTACCGGAATGAACAACTCCACGCAAAAAAAGTTCAAGCAGTTCGTGCTGTCGCGAAAGTTCGATGCGGGTTTCACCCTCGGTCTGTTGGCCAAGGACTTATCCATCGCCATGCAGGTTGGCCGCGAGACAGCCACCGCCGCTCCGATGTCAGCGCTCGTGAACGAGCTAATCGTTTCGGCACAGGCTAAATTTGGGCCGGGGGCCGATCACACCGAGATGGCGAAACTATGCGAACTGCTGGCAGGCTCTGAACTGGATCCCAGTTGAGTGCGTCTGCTGGTAGGCGCTCTGCTCGTTGTGACAATGGTTCCCTCGGGCGTTGGCGCGTCGGATCCCTCTGCGTTGTGGAAAATCGTCAATGGCCAGTGCGTGCCGCACGAAGTGTCCGAGCACAATCCGTTTCCCTGTGCTGAGATCGACCTGAAGGGTGGCGTCGCCAGGGGCTACGGCGTCCTGAAGGACATCAACGGCGTCGCCCAGTTCTTGCTGATCCCCACAGCAAGAATCGGCGGCATCGAGGATCCCGCGATCCTGGCGCCGGGCGCGACCAACTACTGGGAGGCTGCTTGGAAGGCACGCAGCTTCGTGGACCAGCGCCTGCACACCTCGCTGCCATGGGACGCGGTCTCGCTGGCAATAAATTCCCTGCTTGCCCGAACTCAAAATCAATTGCATATCCATATCGACTGTATCCGTCCCGATGTGGTTAGCGCCCTTGCCGCTAACCTTGAAAGCGTCGCCGGCGAATGGGCTCCATTTCCGGTGCCGCTTGCCGGACACAACTACCGATCCATTCGGATCAACCAGGAAAACCTCCACGACGTTGAACCGTTCCGCCTGCTTGCGGATCACATTTTACCATCCCAGCGAAACCTCGGGCTGCACACCCTAGTGCTGGTCGGAGCGAATTTTGCCGACGGGCGCGAAGGCTTCGTTCTGCTCGATGATTATGCCGACCTTGCGGCGGGCGATCGTGCGTCCGGGGAACAATTGCAGGACCACAGTTGTGCCATTGCGCTGAAGTAGCGCATGAGCTTTTCTGCTTGTCGGTCAACCCAATCCGCAAAGCCGGCATCATGCCGGTCGTTATGGTCAGCGACGAAGTCAAGCCGCACGATCCGATCGGGGCCTCATGCCACCGCCGACCCATCCCAATCTGAAAAATCTTGACCCGATATTGGAGTGCGCCCCTGCGGGTGGACAGAATCAAGCCAGCATTTTGACCGTCTGGCGGGTGTGTTGATCCTCAAACTGGGCCGGGCTGAGATAGCCAAGCGCTGAATGCAGTCGTTTGGTGTTGTAGACCTCGTCGATGAAGCGTGGAAGACCGGCGGTAACATCCTCGAAGGTTTCATAGGCTGCCAAGTAAACCGCCTCGACCTTCAAGGTTTTCATGAAGCTCTCGGCTTTGGCATTATCATAGGGATTGCCGCGTCGGCTCATCGAACCTTTTAGGCCGTACTCGGCAATCAAAGTGCGATAGGCGTCCGACGCGTATTGCGCCCCCCGATCGGAATGGTGAATACAATCCTTGGGCGGCTGACGCAGGCGGATGGCGGCCTTGAAGGCGGCGATCGCAATCCGGGCATCCATCGATCGGCTGATGGCGTAGCCGATCACTTTGCGCGACCAGGCGTCCAGGATGGCGGCGAGATAGACGAAGCCACCCGGGATCGCCACATAGGTCAGGTCCGCGATCCAGAGCTGATTGGAGCGCTCGACCACCAGGCCCTTGGTCAGGTTCTTGAAGATCGGGCTGGCATGGTTGCTGTCGGTGGTGACGACATGCCGTCGGCGGCGCTTCGGTTGCAGATCATGCTCGCGCATCAGGCGGCGGATCTTCTTGCTATTCACCACCATACCCTGGTGGCGGAGGGCCGCACTCACCCGTCGGTACCCGTAGCACTCAAATTCGTCACAGATCTTGCTGATCCGTTGGACGAGATCGTCCTGAGACGCCGCGATGGGCGGTGCGTCGTAGAACGTCGAGCGCGCCAGCCCCATCAGTTCGCACCCCCGGCGGGCGGTGATGCCACGGGGCCGGTGACGACGGAGGTATTCGCGCTTTTCGGCCGGGGTGCCTGCTTGAGAGCCCCCTTTAGCATCTCGATCTCCAGCGCCTGGCGACCGACCATCCGCTCCAGAGCTGCGATCTTGGCTTCGTATTCCTGAAGCAGGTCAGCCGCCTGGACATCATCATCCAACGCCCCGGCTTCAAACTTGCCAACCCAGATCCGGATCAGCTGGCGCGAGATGTCGTGGCGCTTGGACAGCGCATGCAGCGCCTCCCCGGCGATGAATTCCTCGGCTACCTGCCGCTTGAACGCCGCACTATGGGAACGATGCTTGGTCATGGCTTCTAGTCTCCAGAAGCCCGATCAGGGGGGTCAAATCTACGAACTCAAACTGTCCACCCGCAGGGGCGCACTCCATATGAGGCAAATCACAGTTTGTTAACGGTTCATCCGGTAGCAGTGCCGCTCGAAGGGGGACCTGCGATGGACATGGAGAGCCTGAAAGCCCTGAGTGACGATTGGTTTCAATGGGAAGAGCTTGGCTTTGCCACGCGCAAAGCCATTCGTGTGCACAAAGCGACTTTGGCAGAGGCCATGGCCTCTGAGGCGAAGGAACTACAGCCCGTCCCAATGCTCAACTGGCCGCCAACCCTCTTTGACGATGTAGTGCCACATCATTGATTGGTTACAATCCGGACCACCCGTCGGCACTGCGCGCTGTAACCCGACCCGCACGGCAATCCTCTCAGGACCCATGAATAACGCACGAGGAGATCATTCATCCCAAGTGAAGCCGTATCCCGCGACGTCACAGACCCGCATCATTAGCGATCACCCCCGTTTGGGTCTGCTGCCGACGGCCATAGTCGATACAAAACACCTTTCCATTTGCCTGCCCGGCAAACACGAGGCTTGACGCTTCACACCGGGCCAATCCACTGGCAACGTGAAGGGAAGGGGGGACATCATGAACTTCGACTTTTCCGATGACCTGAAGCAGCTTCGAGACCAATCCAGGCGGTTTCTGTTCGAGCGCTGTAACTCGGGGGTTGTCCGGCGGTCGCTGGACGCCCAAGAAAGTTATGCCGCCGATCTGTGGCACGAAATTGCCGAGATGGGCTGGATCGGTGCCGCAATTCCGGAAGAATTCGGCGGCGCGGGCTTAGGCTACGAAGGCCTTTGCGTACTCGCCGAGGAGATCGGCCGAGCCGTGGCTCCAATTCCGTTCGGATCGACCGCGTACCTGGCGGCGGAGGCGATCCTGACCGCTGGTTCCGATGCCCAGCGACAGGAATATCTGCCGAAGCTGGCGGACGGCTCGCTGATCGGCTGCCTCGCGCTGTCAGAGGGCAACGGCAATCCGGATCCCACCCAGATCCATGCGCGCGTCGTCGGTGGCCGCTTGACGGGCGCCAAATGGCCCGTTGCGGATGGCGGGATCGCCGGCATTGCCGTGGTGGTGGCCTGTGACGAGCATCGGCAACCCAGCCTGTTCGTGACCGATCTGGCCAGCGTCCGCCGGCGTGACCTTCGCACATTGGATCCGACACGCAACCACGCCCGGCTGGACTTTGACGGCGCCCCAATCCAGCGTTTGGGCTCCGGTGGATGGGGCGCTATTCAGCGGGTCCTCGATCGCGCGGCAATTCTGTTCGCATTCGAACAAGTCGGCGGAGCGGACGCCTGCCTGCAAATGGCGCGTGAGTACGCGCAGGAGCGTTTCGCTTTCGGGCGACCGATCGGATCGTTTCAGGCGATAAAGCACAAGCTGGCGGATATCTACGTGGCCCTCGAACTGGCGCGTTCCAATGCCTACTACGGCGCATGGGCTCTGGAAGCAGACGCCACCGACCTGCCATTGGCCGCGGCAACCGCTCGGGTCTCGGCGATCGAGGCGTTCCATCTGGCATCCAAGGAAAACATCCAGATCCATGGCGGGATCGGCTTCACCTGGGCGGTCGACTGCCATCTGTTCTATCGGCGGTCCAAGCAGCTTGGGCTGGGTATCGGATCGGCACCCTTCTGGAAGAATCGCCTGGTCGATTTGCTTGAAACACGTAATGCGGCCTAACCGACGCTCGCGCTGGGCGGTTCTTTCACATCGCGTGAAGCGTACGATCCATAGAGGGAAAACACATCATGGATTTCAAAGATACCCCCGAAGAAGCCGCGTTTCGAGCCGAGGCACGCGCCTTCCTCAACGCCAACGCCGAACCAAAAGCCGGCAACCGCCCCGTGCTGCGTCAATCCGGAGTCGATGCCGACTCAGTAAAGCGCTGTAAGGCATGGCAGGCCCAAAAAGCCGACGCGGGCTACGCCGGTCTGACCTGGCCAAAACAGTTCGGCGGTCGCGAGGCTTCGCCCATACTGCAAGTAATCTACAACCAGGAAGAAGATGATTTCGCCGTACCGCGCGGCCTGTTCGAGATCGGACTCGGCATGTGCATCCCGACCATGATGACGTACGCGAAGCCCGAGCAACTTGACCGCTACGTTAGACCCGCCCTCCGCGGCGAGGAAGTCTGGTGCCAGTTATTCAGCGAACCAGCCGGCGGATCGGATCTCGCGGCGCTGCGGACGCGGGCAGAGCGTGATGGCGACACCTGGATTATCAACGGGCAGAAGATATGGACCTCCGGCGCGCATCTGTCGGATTTTGGCATCGTCGTCGTGAGGACCGATCCAAATTTACCGAAACATGAAGGTCTGACGTTCTTCTTCCTCGATATGAAGTCTCCCGGCATTGATATCCGGCCAATCCACCAGATGTCAGGGGCGCGCCATTTCAACGAGGTTTTCTTTACCGACGTTCGTGTTCCCGACAGCCAACGCCTCGGCGCGGTGGGGCAGGGGTGGAAGGTCTCGCTGACGACGCTGATGAACGAACGCCTCGCCGTCGGCGACGTGCAGCGGCCCGAGGTCGATGACCTGCTGGAACTCAGCCGCAAGGCGCGAATCGACGGCAAGCCGGCAATCCGCAATGGCGCGGTGCGTGAAAAGATTGCCGAATGGCACGCACGCTCCCAAGGCCTGAAATTCACGCGGTTCCGCACCATGACCGCGTTGTCGAAGGGCCAGACACCAGGCCCGGAAAATTCGATCCATAAGCTGGTCAACGCCTCTAAGCTGCAGGACATCGCGAATTACGGGCTGGATCTTATGGGCGCGGGAGGCCTCGTCATCGATGACGATCTGACCGAGGCCTACGCGATGTTTCAGTCCGCCCTGCTCTCGTCGCCTAGCTCACGGATCGCCGGTGGCTCCGATGAGATCTTACGCAACATCATTGCCGAACGCGTGCTTGGTCTGCCGTCCGACATTCGGGTCGACAAGGGCAAGCCGTTCAACCAGGTACCGACAGGCAAACGGTGACACGTGTCGCGACGACGATTGGATGCTTCCCTCTACTGAACCCAGTCATCTGCGCGGCCGGGGAACCAGTTATGACCGAGGCGGGCATCCGCGCCGCACTCCGCGCCGGCGTGGCCGGCGTAATCGCCAAATCCGTGAATGAAAGCGCCGCCGCAAGCAATCAATTGGACCGCGCCGACTACGTCCGTCTGGATGCGGATGGAACGCCGACATCGGGGCAGGGGGTCTCTCTGTTCAACCGTTCCGGCCTCACGCAACGCGACACTGCCGAGTGGCTTGACGCAATCGCCGCGCTTGATCGGGAAGCCCGCGTCGAGGGCAAGTTCGTCGCTGCCAGCATCGTCTACGCACGCCCTCCGGGAGCCATTTCGATCGCCGCAACGGCCCGTCAGGCTGGCCTGCGGGTCTTCGAATTGAATGTTGGAGCGCCGCATGCCTCCGAGGCCACACCCGCTGCGATTGCGCAAGAGACTGATCCCGACCGACTGTCAGATCTGGTGCGTCAAGTGCGCGCAGCGACCCACGGTATGCAGCTTTGGGTCAAGCTGACCGGTCTTTCGCCCAACTTGCCTGCCCTCGCGATGGCGGCGCAAAACGGAGGTGCCGATGCGGTCTGCATCATGGGCCGCTTCATGGGTCTGGTGCCCGACCTTGAGACCTTCAAGCCAGTGCTGGGAACCTCCGCTGCATATGGCGGTGGCTGGGCGCTCCCCATCGTCTGCCGCTTCTTGGCGCTGACACGCCAAGCGACCCAGAAGTCGCTGCCCCTGATCGGCACCAACGGCGTGCGTTCCGGCCGGGACGTAGTGCGCATGGCGCTCTGCGGCGCCGTCGCCACTGAAGCTTTGTCGATCGTAATGCATGAAGGGTTCGGCGCGTTCACACGGATAGTCGATCAACTGACATCGTTTCTTGACCATCGTGACCTGACATTCCAAGATTTGATCGGTCGCTCGGCCGATGCCTTGCACGGATATGGCGAATCGCCCTTGACCCCTGACAGGTGGCGAGACTTTGTGCCATCAGAAACATTGGCGGACACGAAACCGCACTGAAGCCGCGCAAGCAGCTCCAGTAGGGTGGTAAAGTTGTGTCAGCGTCCAATCGGCGATATCCCCGATTGCGAGAAGGGGATGACATGGACGAACCGTTAAGCGCAACGATGACCTCTGACATGACAAATGTCAGGTGGCGCATCTTTTTCCTGATTCTGGGCACTGTCGCCATCAACTACATCGACCGTGCGTCCTTGTCGGTGGCAATGCCGACCATCAGCCGCGAGTTCAACATCTCGCCAGCCGTTCAGGGGCTGCTGCTGAGCGGTTTTTTCTGGAGCTACTGCGCCATGCAGATCCCCGGCGGCATGCTGGCGGATCGCTTCCTTCCGCGTTCGGTCATCGCCGGTGCGACCATCGCCTGGGGAAGCTTCGCTGCCCTCGCCGCGGGAGCAACCGGTTGGATCACCATGCTGCTGACCCGGGTCGGCCTCGGCCTCGCCGAGGGTCCGATTTACCCGGCCGGCGCAAAGCTGATCGGTATGTGGATGACACCGACCGAGCGAGGCCGGGCCGCCGCCCTGCTGGACGGCGGGGCGCCCTTGGGAACGGCACTGGGATCGCTGATCATCGCCGGCCTGATCAGTGCGTTCGGATCGTGGCGCGCGGCGTTCCTGGTCGCCGGCATTGGCACTATGGTCTGTGGCGCATTCGCCTGGTTCTACATCCGCAACCATCCGCATGAGCATGACTCAACCAACCACCAGGAACGCTCGCACATCCAGGATGGACTTCGTCGTTCTGCCGCGGATGCTGACGGCAGCGCCTCACTCTCCGGGGTGTTCCGTTCACCGTCGATATGGATGTTGTTCGTAGGCTGGTTCTGCTTCAATTCGCTCTGGTATGGATTTCTCACCTGGGTTCCCATCTTTCTGTCAAAAACCCAAGGACTAGATATCGCAGCGCTCGGCTGGGCCTCATTTCTGGTATTCTTCGCTGGCTTCGTCGGGGAGTTGATCGGCGGCCAACTGCTCGATCATTGGCTGCGCACCCAAGCCTCGACCGAGAAAGTGTATCGTCGTCTCTTCGGCATCTCTTCGGGCCTGGCAACCATCGCGGTTTTCCTCGTCGCCTATGTGCATCAAGAGGCCGCGGTGATCACTTTGTTGGCGACAACGCTTTTCTTTCTGCGCTGGTGCGGCATGTATTGGACCCTCCCAGGCCTGCTCATAGGTGGAGAGAAGGCCGGATTTCTTGCCGGTTCGATGAACTTCGCCGGCAACATCTCCGGCATCGTCGTGCCAGTGACTGTCGGGCTGATCGTTAGCACCACCGGCTCCTACTATCTCGCCCTGATGATGTTCGCCGTCGCGGGGGCCGGGCTGTTCCTCTGCTCGATTGGCATTCGCTATCGTCGCGCGATCTAAGGGCCCATGCAGTCGGAAAAGAACGCCACCAGATGAAGCTGATCGATCTTAGCCGCGAGATCCACCACAAGATGGCGCGGCTGCCGAACCAGCCAACGGTGATTATCGCACCGTTCTCCCACAAATGAGGAAAAGCGATTCGCCGATGGCTACTCCTGCTCCTCGGCGGTGATGTCGCTCAACATGGGCGACCACTCCGGTACCCATGTTGACGCCCCGCTGCACTTCGACGAGCGGCCCGAGGCGAAAGGCATCGACGAGGTGCCGCTCGAGAACTTCTTTACAGAAGCGGTCTGCCTAGATCTTTCGCACAAAAAGCTAAAGTCCGACATTAGTATCTCCGATCTCGAGGTTGCCGAACGCGCCGCGGGGATCGACATCAAGCCGAAAGACACCGTACTGCTGCACATGGATTTCTATCGCCGCACCCAAGGCACCGATGCCTACATCACCGATTTTCCCGGGCTTACAAAAAAGTCGGCGACGTCGCTCGGTGAAAAAGGCATCACCATGTTCGGTGTCGAAGCAGTCAGTCCCGGCCGACCAGGCCGCAACAATTTCGAGGTGCATCACGTTTGCCGTGACATGGGCTTCACCCACATGGAAGGTTTGGTGAACCTTGATAAATTGGTTGGTCTAGGGCGGTTTCGATTTATCGGCTTCCCGCTCAAGATCCGCGGCGGTTCAGGCAGCCCGATCTGCGCGGTTGCGTGGGTTGAATAGCGTCCAAGAAAAGAGTGCTCACCTAATGACGAATGTCAGATGGCGAATTATCGCCGTGCTACTGATAGCGACGACTATCAACTACGTCGACCGGGTCAATCTATCTTACGCCGCGCCGACCCTGATGAAGGAATTCGGCATAGGCCCGGCAGGCATGGGAATCGTTTTGTCAGCGTTCCTGTGGACCTACTTCCTGCTGCAGGTGCCCATGGGCCTCGCCCTCGACAAGTTCGGGGTACGCTTCGTCTACGGCGGCGCGGCTTTGTTATGGGGCGTCGCGACCATGCTTACCGCCACCGCGACCGGCGTCGTCTCGCTCATCGCATGGCGCACATTGCTGGGTGTTGGTGAGGCACCGCTGGCTCCGGCCGGGACCAAGGTCATCGGCTTCTGGGCGGCCGACCACGAACGGGGCTTCGCGTCCGCCATGACCGTAGCCGGCGTGCCGCTCGGGGTCTTCATCGGGTCTCCATTCATCGGCTGGCTACTGGCGGACTTCGGCTGGCAGACGGTCTTTGTCGGCACCGGCGTGATCGCAGTGCTCTGGGCGCTTGGCTGGATCGCTTACTACCGGCAACCAGATCAGCACAAAAGCGCTAATGACGCGGAACGCGCCTATCTTCACCAAAACAGCAAACGCGAGGCCCTGCCGACCCACGCGACCTGGGGCGAGTTGCTTACGAACCGCAACATTCTCGGCCTGTCGATTGGGCATGCCGCGCTACTGTTCAATCTGTATTTTCTTCTGACCTGGTTGCCGACCTACTTGATCGAGCAGCATCATCTCACGGCGCTGCGCACCGGGCTGTTCGGCTCGATCCCGTGGTTCTTCGGCCTCGTCGGTGCCTTGGTCGGCGGCCGGATGTCGGACCTCCTGGTGCGCCGCGGGTGGCCGATCATGCGTGCAAGAAAAGCGTTTCTCGGCCTCGGAATGATCCTCAGCATGACCTCGCTGATGTCGCTGTTCACCGCGACGCTGACTGCCACCGTGGCATGCCTGTCCGTCGCGCTATTTGGCCTACTCATCACCAACAGTGTGGTCTGGGCCGCGAACGCCGAGATTGCGCCGACCCAGCAGGGGGCTCAGGTCAGCGCCATTCAGAACTGTGTAGGCAACGCGGCAGGGCTCGTTGCGCCAATCATGGTCGGCGTGTTGCTTCAGCTAACCGGGTCATGGATGGCACCAATGACAGCGGCCGCTGTAATCGCTCTGGCGGGCGCCGCCGTCTATACCCTGATGCTGTCCGACCGTGCGGTGCTCAAGCAACCAGTTTCAGTGCAGGAACTGGCGCGGTAACCTCGCCGAAGACGCCGCCTACGCTCCCGCGGCCCGCATGAAGTCAGCGATCTCATCAATCACCGGCAGGACCTTGTCGGCAGCCTCCGACTCCAGATTGAACACCACCCGCTCCACACCAAGATCCGCGTAGCGCTTCATCAGATCTCGCTCCCGCCGCGGGAACCATACGGTGACCGCGATCTCGTCCGGTTTGCGTCCCGCCTCGGTCGCCATTTTGCGAAACTCCGGAATCAGGTCGCCAATCTCCTGATACCCGCTGCGTGCCGCCTGCGGAATCCACCCGTCACCATAGCGGATGGCCCGGCGGGCGGAGTAAGGAAATGCGCCCCCAACGATCACCGGAGGATGCGGCTTCCGTACCGGTTTCGGCCACGTCATCATCGCATCGAAGTTGACGAATTCACCATGATATTCCGGCTTCGATTGGGTCCAGATCTGCTTCATCGCCTCGATCCGCTCCCTGGCAGCCTTGTGCCGATCGGCAAACTTTACACCGTGATCTTCCAACTCATCCTGGTTCCAGCCATTACCCACGCCAAACAAGAACCGGCCACCTGACACCTGATCGATCGAGGCGACCAGTTTCGCGGTCTGGATCGGATCACGCTGAGCCACCAGGCAGACGCCAGTGCCGACCATCAGCATTTTGGTCGCCGCTGCCGCCGCTGTCAGAGTCACGAACGGATCCATCGCATCGTAGTAGCGCTTCGGCAGGTCGCCGCCGCCAGGAAACGGCGACTTGCGGCTAAGCGGTATGTGCGAATGCTCTGGCGCCCACAGCGATTCAAAGCCTCGCTGCTCTAAGGCCTGGCCGAGTGCGCCGGGTTGCATCGAATAGTCGGTGAAGAACATCGATACGCCTGATTTCAGCATCTTGCTTTCCTCCTGCTGGCCGTTTCGAGCTGGATCTCGCCAAGGTTTTCCTGGTTCAGCGGCTGTCAAGTCACTTGGAATTCCCCGCCATCATGAACGCCCTGTCATCCGCCCTGGTCGACCATGCATCGGCAGGCTAGCTTGTCGCCAGACCAGCGGCAATCGAGGAAAAACCCGTGTCCGAACCGGAGCGCGCTCCTGCCGACAGCCAGGCAACTGCGAAAAACACCCCAGTTAAGATCACCGACGTGGCCGCCGCGGCGGGAGTCGCCCCGATGACCGTCTCCCGCGTGATCAACACCCCCGACCGTGTCTCACCGGAAACCACCGCCCGCGTCCGCGAAGCGATCGATCGCCTGAGCTATGTTCCCAATCTCATCGCCGGCGGATTGTCATCGCGCAAATCCCGCATGGTCGCCGCTATCGTCCCCACCATCGCGCATCCGATGTTCGCCAGCGTCGTGCAATCGTTCTCCGACGACATGCGCCACGCCGGCTATCAGGTCATGCTGTCGATTTGTGGCTACGACGACACCGACGACGAGGCCCTTTTCCGCGCGGTTCTGGGGCGCCGCCCGGATGCGTTGCTGATTACCGGATCGGGCTACAGCCCAGCCGCTTGGCAGATGCTGATCGAGGCGCGCATCCCGGTGGTCGAGATCTGGGACGTCTCCAACCGTCCGATCGATATGCTGATCGGCTTCGACCACGCTCAGGTAGGCGCTGATGTTGCAAGGTTCATGTTGAACAAAGGCCACGATCGTTTCGCTGTGCTGACCGCACGCGACTCCCGGGCGATGACCCGTGCGCGCGGGTTTACCGAAACGGTAATCAAGTCCAGCGCCTCCCTGGTGCTTGACCAGAACATGCCGGCGCCGAGCACCATCGGCGCCGGACGTGCCGGCCTGCGTGCGCTGCTGCCATTTCTCGATCAGCGCTGTGCGGTATTCTGCAGCTCTGACCTCCTTGCGTTTGGTGTGGTTACCGAGGCCCGCATGAACGGTATAGCCATTCCGCAACGTCTAGGCGTCTGCGGTTTCGGCAATTTCGAACTCAGCGCCATGAGCGAGCCACCGATCACAACGGTCAGCCTCGAAGGAGCGGGCACAGGTCGGACCGCGGCCGCTTTCCTTCTGCGTCGTCTGGCCGGAGAGGGGCCCAGCGGCGGCGATAGGGTGCATGTCGCCTTCCGCATCGTGGACCGCGCCAGCGCCTGACGGCATAGCCACCTCTGGCAACGCCGCGAAACCGCCTCGCTGGCGCGGTTCTTGCTGCCCACTCCACTACCGATTGGTTCGATGCTGCGGAGTTGTGCGCAAGAAAAGACGTCAGTTCTTCGGCCGTGCGGCGGCAACTGCGCTCGCCGGTGGCATAGGCCGCCCATCGCTAGTACGAGCGGCCTCGGCCACGACACTGAAGTTCGTGCCCTACGCCGACCTTGCTCTGCTCGATCCGCTTGTCAGTGCGTTCGTCACTCGAAACCACGTCATGATGATCTTCGATACGCTGTTCGCACTGGACGCCCGCGGCGAGGCGCAGCACCAGATGTTGGCCGGCCATGCCGTCGAGTCCGATCAGAAGGTCTGGACACTGACCCTCCGTGATGAGTTGCTGTTCCACGACGGCACGCCGGTGCTCGGCCGAGACGTCGTCGCCAGCCTGCGCCGCTGGGGCGCCAAAGACGCATTCGGACAGGCCCTGATGGCGGCGACCGACGACCTCTCCGCACCAACCGACAAGCAGATCGTTTTCCGCTTGAACCGCCCGTTTCCACTGTTACCACAAGCGCTGGCGAAGCCGACGAACCTGATGGCGGTGATCATGCCGGAGCGGCTGGCGACGACTCCCTCCGGCACGCTGCTGAACGAGATGGTTGGCAGCGGCCCGTTTCGCTTCTTGCCGGAAGAACGTGTCTCCGGCGCACGCAACGCATATGCAAAATTCGAAAAATATCGCCCGCGCGAAGGTGTCGCCAGCTTCTGTGCCGGCCCCCGGATTGCCAATTTCGATCGCGTGCAGTGGCTGACGACGCCCGATCCATCCACTCAGGCCGCAGCCCTACGCGCTGGCGAGGTCGACTGGGTCGAGCAACCGGTCATGGATCTGGTTCCGTCGCTCAAATCCGATCACAATCTGCGAGTTGAAATCATGGAAACCACCGGCCTGGTGGGTGTGCTGCGTTTCAACCATCTATACCCGCCGTTCGACAATCCGGCGATCCGCCGGGCTGCACTACACGCGGTGAATCAGAAGGAATTTATGACCGCCGTTGCCGGCGACGGGGATCCTGGCGTGATCAACGACCATGTCGGTTTCTTCGCCCCCAGCTCGGTTTACGCTTCCAACGCCGGAATGGAGAACTTCAGTCCTAATCCCGACTTTGCCGCCTTGCGCAAAGCGGTGCAGGCGGCCGGCTAAAGCGGCGAGAAAGTGGTTTTGTTGGGCGCGGCCGACGTCCCGCGCATCACCGCGATCTGCGAGGTCGGTGCCGATATATTGGGCAAGATCGGTCTGAACGTCGACTATGTCTCAACTGACTGGGGAACTGTTGTGCAGCGGACGACGCGAAGTCAGCCGATTGCCGATGGCGGCTGGAGCATTTTCGGCTCTATGTGGGGCGGCCTGGACCTCGATAACCCGGCGGGCAACGCACTGTTGCGCGGTAACGGCAAGAACGCTTGGTTCGGCTGGCCAACTTTGCCGAAGCTTGAGGCGCTGCGGGATCAGTGGCTTCGCGCCACCGATGCATCTGCGCAAAAGTCCCTGGCGGCGGACATCCAGCGCCAGGCGTTTCACGACGCGCCGGCGATGCCGCTGGGCCTATACTTTCAACCAGTAGCATATCGGAACGACTTGGCCGATCTGATGAAGGGCCTAATTCTGTTCACTAACGTCAGGCGTTTGTGAGACGGCTCTACGCCGATTTCACGAATATAGCCCTTGGTAACTGCCGACGGTAACCCGCTCTGGCCACCAACTTGAGACGCTTGCCGGCTTCGCCCACAATAATCCCACGTCCCAGGAGCGAAGTTATGATCAGTGTCGAGGAAGCCCGCGGCCGCCTTTTGAAGGCATTGCACGAAACACCAGCCGAGATCGTCGCCCTCGCCAACGCCTGGAACCGTGTCACCGCCGGGGATTTGACCGCGCGCCTGACGCAGCCTCCCGCTGACGTCTCGGCGATGGACGGCTATGCGCTGCGCGCGATGGATGGCGTCGTCGACGCCGATCTGCGCGTAATCGGCGCCGCTCCGGCCGGTCATCCATTCGACGGGCAGGTAGGCCCCCGCGAAGCCGTCCGCCTGTTTACGGGCAGTGTTATCCCGATCGGCGCGGACGCCATCCTCCTTCAAGAAGATGCCACCCGCGACGGAGATTGTGTCCGAGTCAACGAATCGGCCGTGGCCGGCCGGCACATCCGTCGCGCTGGGCAGGATTTCGCCGCGGGGGATGTCGTGATTCGGTCTGGTCGGCGACTGACCGCCCGCGACATCGGCTTGGCCGCCGCTGCAAATCACCCGTGGCTGTCAGTGCATCGCCGCCCCCGCGTCGCCATCTTGGCAACTGGCGACGAGATCGCCATGCCCGGCGAACCAATTCCACCCGGTGGAATCGTAAGTTCCAACTCTCACGCGCTCGCCGCCTTGGTCCAAGCAGCCGGCGGCGAGTCCGTGGTCCTGCCGGTCGCGCGAGACCAGCAGGCGGCGATCGGTGCAGTTGCCGACACGGTCGTCGGCATGGATATGTTGGTCACCACGGGCGGAGCCTCGGTTGGCGACCACGATCTGGTGATCGCGGCGCTGACGGCTCGCGGCATGACACTTGATTTCTGGCAGATCGCCATGCGTCCCGGGAAACCGTTAATGTTCGGCCAACTCGGTGTCACTCCCGTTCTCGGTTTGCCAGGTAACCCGGTTTCAGCCTTGGTTTGCGCGATCTTGTTCTTGCTGCCGGCGTTGGCCCGCTTGTCCGGTTTGGCCGTAGCATCACCACCTGTGTCCCCGGCATTCCTCGGCACGCCAGTGAAGCAGAATGATCGCCGCGCCGACCATCTGCGGGCAACGCTGCGCATCAATGAAGACGGCCGTATCGTCGTGACGCCTTTCCCAGTGCAGGATTCCGCGATGCTCCGCCGGCTGGCGAATGCCGACGCGCTCGTCTTGCGTGCGCCCAACGCACCTGCCCTGCCGGAGGGCGCCGAGGTCGGCATAATCCGACTCGATTCGCTCGGTTTGTGAGGCTATAGCTTCAAGAAAGCCCGCTGAGATACTGAGATTTGCATGATTATCCACAGTTTCGCTTGACGACAGCAACGGAACCAACATAGAACGGCTTCGACGGTTGCCGATTTGTTCCGGCAAATATGCAAGGAAGTCCGCAATGTTGACGCGCAAGCAATATGAACTGCTGGTTTATATCGAACGCCATCTGAAGCAGACTGGCTTCTCTCCGAGCTTTGAGGAGATGAAAGACGCTCTGAAACTGAAGTCGAAATCGGGTATCCACCGGCTGATCTCGGCGTTGGAGGAACGGGGATATCTCGCCCGTCGACATCATCGCGCTCGTGCTCTGGACGTGCTGCGTCTGCCGGACAACATGCTGTCCCACGATACCCCGGCGACCGCTCCCCCCGAAGCCGACATGCCGCCTGGCTTTAAGCCGAACGTTATCCGAGGTGACTTCACTCAACGCCTGTCGGGGGTTCGCACCGCGAACGATGCAGGCGCGATCCAGTTGCCGTTGCACGGCCGCATCGCCGCCGGCCTGCCGATCGAGGCTCTCCGTGATACCACCAGCTACATCGAAGTGCCGCTTGCCCTGCTTGGCCCAGGCGAACATTACGGTCTGGAGGTTGCAGGCGACTCGATGGTTGAGGCCGGCATACTGGATGGCGACACCGTAATCATTCGTAAGGGTGATACCGCCGAAAACGGGCAAATCGTCGTGGCACTCGTCGACGACACCGAGGTCACACTGAAACGACTGCGCCGGCGCGGCAACTCGATCGCGCTTGAGCCATGCAATGTCAGGCACGAGACCCGCATTTTTCCGGCCGACCAGGTCAAGGTGCAGGGCCGGATCGTTGCGCTGATGCGGACATATTGAATGCGATGCCTTTGCTCGACAGATCCCCATATCTCGCGGCCGCGGACCCGCAAATTCTGGGCGACCTGTCAAGTTTCGATCATCGTGCGCCCGAACAGTCAGCCGCGACTCTTTGCCAACAGTTGATCCTGCCGCGATACAATCAAACCAGCACGATTAGCGCATCCACCGCCGTAATCCGATCTCCCGTGCAAATAACCGGATTTACATCCATTTCAGCAACCGAATCGCGATGATCCGCCGCTAGGCGGGACACATCGCTTATGACCCGCGCCAGCTGCTTCATATCCACCGCCTGCATGCCGCGGTAGCCCTCCAGCAACTTCACGCCTTTAAGTTGCCGCAGCAGATTCTCAGCCTCGAACGGTGTTACCGGGGCCGGCGACAGTGCGGTGTCATTCAGCACCTCCACCAGAATCCCGCCAAGCCCGACAACAATCATTGGTCCGAACAAAGGGTCGTTACTGGCCCCAACAACAATCTCGATCCCTTGCGGCACCATCGGCTGCACCAGCACCCCGTGAATCCGCACCGGTGACGGGACCTTGGCCGCGTTCGCCATCACAGCCGTATACCCGTCCCGCACCTCGTCCGCGTCGCGCAGGTTCAGCCGGATCACCCCAGCCTCGGTCTTGTGCGGCAGATCCGGAGACTCGACTTTCAGCACCACCGGATAACCCAACGCCGCCGCCGCGTTCACTGCGCCCTCGATCGATGTGGCCAGCCGCTCACCTACGACAGGCACGCCATACAACGCCAATACCGACTTCGCCTCACGTTCGGTCAAGGTCCGCCCATCGGCGGCGGCAAGCAGCTCCTTGGCCCGAACCATCGTTTCAGCCGGTGTCGCGGCAACTTTCGGCGCATCAGCCATGCGTTTGTTGAAACGCCATTGCCAAGCGGCCAGCGTGGCGAAACAGGTGCTCATCGACCGGAATAGCGCAACCCTGTTGCACTGATTTGCCTCCACGACGCCCGGTCCGTCCTGCCATTCCGTCTGCCACACAACGCAGGCCATCTTTCCATGCTGCTCGGCCAACGCGCTGTAGGTCTGCGGTCGCTTTGCTGATGGCGCATAGCCATAGGTCAAAGGCGAGACCAGAACGCCATATTGCGGATCGCTCAGGAGGGCGTTCGCGCAAACCCCAAGCGATTCAGGGTCAGCCAGGATCTGAGCGGTGACGTCGCAAGGGTTGCGCGACGATCCGAACTCCGGAATGCGAGACTCCAGAATGGCCCGTACGTCGCCACTCGGCTGCGGCAGGAGCACCCCCCACTGCTCGGCTCGATCGGCCGCCATGATCGCCGCCCCGCCTGATGCCGCGACGATCGCCGCGCCCGAGGCTTTCGGCGCCGGCGCCTTGGCGAAGAATGCCGCGGTTTCCATCAACGCCTCGAACTCGTCCACAACGATCGCTCCCGCCCGCTTGAAGACGGCTCGATAGGACGCATTCGAACCCGCCAGCGACCCGGTATGCGACATGGCGGCCTGCGCACCTTGCTCGCCGGTCGCCATCTTGAAGATCACCAATGGCTTGTCGGCCGCCCAAGCATTCTCCGCCGCGAGCACCAGCCGGTCCGGCGTCGCCATGCCCTCGAACACGCAGGCAATCGATCCGCAGGCCGGATCGGTCGCCAGGTAGTTGACGAAGTCCGCCATATCCACGTCACAGGAATTGCCCGACGTCATGACATGACTGACCGAGAGCCCTCGCACCACGCCTTGCGCCAATGCCATGCCCAATGCCCCCGACTGGCTGACAATCCCGACCGCGTTCCGTTCCGGCTTCGGGATCGGCGTGATGTCCATGAACGTTATGCGGCTGTCCAACAGGGCATTCACCACGCCAATGCAGTTCGGACCGACGATCCGCAAGCCGGTCTCCTGTGCGATCGCCGCCAGGCGTTCCTGCTGGGCGACGCGATCGTCCTTGCCGGTCTCGGAGTAGCCCGAGGCGAAGATGATGGCGCCCCCGACCCCCGCCTTGGCGCAGTCCAGCACAATTTCTTCGACCGCTTCCCGCGGGGCGGTAATCACCGCGCAATCCGGCACCTCGGGCAGGTCGCGAACATTCGGATAGCAGGTGCGCGCGCCGATACTGCTGTAGCGCGCGTTTACCGGATAAGCCCTCCCGGTATAGTGATCCATGTTGGCGAGCACCTGCTTGCCAAACGAACCAGGTCGCGTCGAGGCCCCGATGACGGCGATGCTGGCCGGATGCAACAGCCGAGTGAGTTCTTCGCGGCGATAAACGCCGGTTCGTCTGATTGGCATGTTCTCGCCCGATTGACGTTCCCGATCCGGCCAGCATACTCACGGGTAATGGCTCGGCAAGCTACGCCGCGCGACAGCGGCGAATTTGCG
The DNA here is from genome assembly GCF_965277165.1 of Rhodopila sp. Lineage (GTDB taxonomy): Bacteria > Pseudomonadota > Alphaproteobacteria > Acetobacterales > Acetobacteraceae > Rhodopila. The sequence goes on along the minus strand of NZ_CBDICE010000006.1, from coordinate 2,695,530 downwards.
ATCCCGGTCGTATGGCAAGCGACATGCCACTCAGTCCAGGTGCCGCAAACTCAAGAGGAAAATCAAGATGGCGTCACTGTTCGACCTCACCGGCAAAGTCGCCATCGTCACCGGGTCTACCAAGGGGATCGGTCTCGCCATAGCGACGCGCATGGCCGAACATGGCGCGACCGTCATTGTCTCAAGCCGAAAGCCGGACGCGTGCGAGGCCGTCGCCGCCAGAATTCGCGACGTCGGTGGCAAAGCCCATGTCATCCCCTGCCATATCGCGCGCAAGGAGGAACTGCAGAACCTTGTCGATCAGACATTGTCGCGCTGCGGCGGGATCGACATACTTGTGCAGAACGCCGGGGTGAACCCCTATCTCGGGCCTGCCGCGGGCATGCCCGACGACGCCTATGAGCGGGTGATGGGTTCCAATGTCCGCAGCAATTGGTGGCTTGCCAATATGGCGCTCCCGCACATCGCGAAACGCGGCGGTGGTTCGGTGATCATCATCTCCTCCATCGGTGGCCTGCGCGGCTCCGCCCAGCTTGGCACTTACGCGATCTCCAAGGCAGCCGATATGCAGTTGGCACGAAATATCGCGGTGGAGTGGGGGCCGAAGAACATTCGCGCCAACGCCATAGCACCGGGTCTGGTGAGAACGGACTTTGCTAGGGCATTATGGGAAAATCCGACACTATATCGAAAACGCACCAAGAATACCCCGCTTCAGCGGATCGGTGAACCGGACGAAATCGCAGGCGCGGCCGTCTTCCTGGCCTCCGCTGCGGGAAGCTTCACCACCGGCCAGACAATTGTCATCGACGGCGGAACGACCGCCGGATCGGTCGTGTCGCACGATGATTGATCCAGCCTGAACCACCAAAACTTCGCCCCGCGCGTCGGCAAGACCTATGCACCCCTTGCCGCCGGGACCGGCTGAGCTGTGATAACGAGAACCGCATGACGCCGCTCTTCGACCCTGCAGACTTCCGCCTTCCTCCCGGCGTCGCCCATGTTTGCGCGGGCGGCGAGACGGCCGCTCTGCGTGCCCACGATGCAGCGTTGCTCCGCTACGTCGAAGACAAGAGTACCGGCCCGTCCGGCCGCGCCAATCAGGAAAGGCAGGTTGAGGAAGCACGCGCCGGCATGGCACGTCTTTGGCGCGTACAGCCGGCGGACATCGGCTTCGTCAGCAACGTTGCTGAAGGCGTAAGCATCGTCGCCGAAAGCATAGATTGGCGTGAAGGCGACTCCATCGCCATCGATGCGCACGAATATCCGTCCGTCGTCGCACCGATTGCTTTACGCCGCCACCCCGCGATCCGGCTGCGGCAGGCGCGGGGCGCCGACCCAGGTCGCCTCGCATCGTGCGTCGACGCCAGCACTCGCATCATCGCCACCAGCTACGTCTCGTATCTGACTGGCGAGCGCATGGATTTGACCGCCTTGCGCGCTTTAGCCGATAGTGTCGGCGCGTTGCTGCTCGTCGACTTTACCCAGGCCTCTGGCTACCTGCCGATCGACGCTGCGATCGCCGACTTCGCCTTCTCCGCTAGCTACAAGTGGATGCTCGGTATTACCGGCGTCGCAGTGGCCTATTGGAATCGCCAGCGGCAACCGAACTGGTCTCCTACCACGGCCGGCTGGAATTCTCTCGCCGCCGGCTCCAGCGGCTACGACAAGCCCTTGGCGTTGCAGCCGGACGCAATGAGCTTTACCCGCGGCAATCCCGCTCACTGCTCGATCTACGTCTTGAACAGCGCGCTGAGCTACCTGTCCCAATACGATATGCATGATGTCCAGCGCCATGTACAGACCCTCACCGCAGCCCTTCTCGATGATCTCGCGATGTCACAAATCCCACTTATGACGCCAAGCGATCCAGCACGCCACGGCGCCAGCGTTTGTATTGCGTCGCCGCGCGCGAAACTGATCGTGGAACATCTGTATAGACATCGAGTCTATTCGTGGAACGGCCATGAACGCGTCCGTTTCAGCTTCCATGGCTACAACACCATGACCGACGTCGAACAGACACTCGACGCACTGCGGTTGTGCCTATAATAGCCTACGGGCTCCCGCTAATACCGCGAGTTCCAGCCACCATCCATGATTGGAACTGTGGACGCCTGCGGTCGGGACGTAGACGAACACCGCGGAATGACTGGGGCGTCGGAAAGTTCGGCGCCCCGCGTCAACATTAAAGGTTTGCCTGGAAATCCACGTAATCGCGCACCTTCTTGTAGATCTGCAAGCGATTGCGCTGGCTGTCAGCAATAATGATCTCATCGGTCTTCGGATTAAAGTCAACTGCTGTCGGAAAGCATAGGCGCCACTGTGGTTCCAGATTTCTAACTCGCCGCAATGCCTTCATCATATCCGGATTGGCATCGATACTCTGCTGTCCCCATTTGGACATCTGCTGCGCATCACCCATCAGATTGGTCAACGGCCGTCCTCGGGAGTCGAATACACTGACCCGATGGTTGCCCCAATCGGCGATGTAGATATCGCCATCGCTATCGACCGCCACATCCGTGGGATGATTAAGCACGCCAGCTTTGGGGTAAGCCGCCGGAGGTGTGGTCGATATGTGTGGGCCAAGGTAGGTGACGGCAAACGCATCAGGTGCCGCCGGAACGGTGCCGTATTCACCGATTTTCATCTGAAACGTACCGTCAGGCGACAACTTTTGGATACGATGATTCTTCCAGTCGGCAACATACATATTCCCATCCGTATCCAGCGTAATCCCCCAAGGCTGCTTGAATTCACCATCGCCGCTGCCGCCCCTGCCGTATTTAGCCAGAAACTTACCGTCACCGGTGAAAACCTGAAGCCGATTATTGCCGCTATCGACGACGATGACATTGTCGTTCTTGTCACACGCCAAGCCAGCCGGACGCAGCAACTCCCCGTCGCCGCTTCCGGTTTTACCCCATGACCGGACGAACGTCCCATTGCCATGGAACACCGAGATGGTGTTCATCCACTCATCTGACACGTACACGTTGTTCTGGCTGTCGACCGCGACACCGAACGGCCAACGCGACTTTCCCTCGCCTTCACCCCAGGTAAAGAATTCCGCCAGCAGTTCCTCTTCACCAGGAGCACCAAGTTTGACCCGATTGACGCGTTGGCCGAAGTTATTTTCGTTGCCGCGATTGGCGACAAAAATATCTCCGTCGTTCCCCAGACACATCGTCTGCGGATAGTTGAACCCAGTTCCTGTCGCCGCGGCACGTCCCACCGCATAACTCCAGTCGTAGGTTCTGCCGTTTGAAACCGTCGTAAGCGGCATCGCTTCCTCCCATCTGAACCATTTAGTTTCCAGAACGGCGCGAGACTGAGATCAACCCGCCATGGCGAACTTCCGCCCCAGGGCATCAAAGCGCCGCCAAGCTACACGCCGAAGTCATTGCGGTGCGCTAGTGCAGGAAGCTCGGCTGCTCATACGTGCCGTTAACGATAGGAACCGGGTCGATGTGCAGCCACTTGTCCAGGATCGTCGAGTAAATGCCCCGGAAATCCATGTTCGGGTTCAGATCGCCCTGCACCAGATGCTCAGCCGCCAGCGACGGATACTCGCCGTAATGACCACCTTTGACCCGATCGCCAAGCACGAATGTAGCCCCTGCGGCTCCATGATCAGTTCCGGACCCGTTGTCACGCACCCGGCGGCCGAACTCCGAGAACATCAGCACGATCACGTTCTCCGCCGCGTCATGCTGGCGTAGATCGGCCATGAACGCCTCCAAACCCTCGGAGACGTCGGCCCAAAGTTTGGCGTGCAAAGGGTTCTGCCCGGCGTGGCTGTCGAAGCTGCCATGGTCGCAATAGAAAATCCGCGTCCCAAGGTCAGCCAGATGCACCTGCGCAATCCCGCGCAATTTGCTGGCTATGGAACTACTCGGATATTTCACATCCGATTTGTAAAGCGACGGCGCGACCTTCAAAATATCGGCCCCCTTCAACGAGTCCAGCCCCGTCGTCCCGAGGTATTCCATCACGCCGCTACCCTCGATCGGCTGATACATGCGGGAAAAACGTTCAAGGACCTGCTGCCGCTGCGTCGGCTCCTGAATGTTCGGCAGGAAGCCATAACGTTCCAACGCGCCCGCGACGCAAGCCACCGGCACCCCTGGAACCGCTAGCGCCCGGAACAGGCACGGCCCAAAACTGACCGCTGTGACAACGTTTTCCTTCTTTGGATCGAATTCCCGAATCACCCGGCCGAGCCAACCCTCGGTGCCAACCTTTTCGGCTTCACAGGTGTGCCAGATGTCCATCGACCGGAAGTGTGAGCGAGGAGAATCCAGGTACCCCACGCCATGCATGATCGCCAGTTTCTCGTCGTCCCAGATTTTTTTCAGCGGAGCCAAGTATGGCGGGAATCCATACTCATTATCGAATGCCAATATCTGCCCTTCCGGTATCCCGACCGCTTTTCGGTTGTCCTGATAAAGCGGGTTATTATACGGAATCACAGTATTTAGATAATCATTCCCGCCAGTGAGCTGAAGCACCACCAGAACAGGGTCTTTCTGCCCCATCGCCATGACATCGTTCTCCTTTAAGCAAATTGAAATTCTCGAGTTGCCACGATCAGTTGCATCATTTCCGTTGCCCGTCTGGCGGCGGTCTGAGCGTTCTGATCACTATCCCAATTCAACTGACCCCATTGCTTGGCCTGGTCGGTCAGCTCCTTGCGCGTGCCGCTGTTGACTTCGACAGGCCCAAGCAAATCGAGACATCCGGCCACCAACTGCTCAGGCGAAAGCGCGCCGCGATCCTTCAATCGATCGATGATGGCCCGCACCCCCGGTAGTGACTGATTTCCCATCTGCTCAGCCACGAAGTTTATCCGAGCCATCAACGAGCCACTATTGATCCATTCGGAACCCGTGTGCCAGCCTTCGACCGATGGCGGGTTGAGCAAATCCTGACCCATATAGGAAGGCTGCATCGACAGCTCGCCATAGCCCGGCTTCGGCACTTCGTGGCCACCCACAAGGCGCAAGGTGCCGACGACCACCTCGGCCGGCGACTTCAGATGCTTGTTGCGGGCGTTCTTGAAGAAATCGGAGTTGAACAGCATCCGCAGCACCGGTGTAATCTCGTAGTTCGATTCCCGGAACGTCTTCGCCATCGCATCCAGGGCCGCGGGATCGCGCGGCGGTTCAAACGACCAGGCCGGAACTTGCGGCTCGTCGGCAACAAAGAAATTGTATAGATGCCGGCAGATGAAGCGTGCGCATGCGGGTTGCTGGACCACGATATCGATAATGTCCTCGCCGTTTAAATGACCGCGATGACCCAGGAATTCCTTGATCCCGTCGTCATGGTCCTCAGGCCGGTACTCAAACTTCCACGGGAACCTGCCATACGGCAGCCGCGGAATCTTGGTCTCGAACGTCCAGCCGGTGAACGCGCGCGACGCCTCGCGAACGTCCGTCTCAGTATAGTTTCCCGCCCCAAGGCTGAACAGTTCCAGCAACTCACGGCCCCAGTTTTCATTGACTGCGGTGCCGTGATTCTGATTGTTATCAAGCCAAAATATCATCGTCGGATTTCGCGCCATCTTCAGCAAAAGATCGCGATAGTTGCCCATGCCATTGGTGCGGAAAATCTCGATCTGCTCCAGCAACTGATCATAGTTGTCGACTTTAGAGTTGCCGGTGGCAAATACATGATGCCAGAACAGCGCCATTTTTTCCTGCAGCGGTCGCTGCGTGGTCACCAGGTAATACATGTAATTGACGTTGCCCATCGGCGGCTGGCCGCCCGGCAACAGCGCGGCCGGCTGATAACGCAACAGTTCATAAGGGTCGACTGGCGGCCGGCTTTGAGGATCCAGCAGTTCTTCGACGGTCTCCTCGTACCCTGTGGCTGCCCGTGATTCCAACTCATCACGCGAAGCGCCAAAACCGGCGCGGCGCATCAGGTGCGCCATTAAAGCGATATCGTTTGCCATGCTCGGATCTCCCCTTGACACCTATGGTCCTCGGATGAATTAGCTGAGTGTAGCAATGCTAGGCGCGCGGTCGCGTCGAAGGCTGCCGGAGAAGACATAGACTACGACGGACTTGGTCGGCGCCGAGAAACATACGTTTCCAAAGCCGCACATCGACGTTTCCTGTGTCAGAACACATGTGGCAGCTATCAGACGGTGTGCCAGGAAACCCCGTCCGTCAAGTCCATCGGATCACGCCAACGCATCGAGAATCGCTGGATTGCCTCCTCGACATTGGACATCGCCAGGATCTCGCAGACTTACACGAGATGTTGAACCCAAGCCGACGAAGTCACCCCGCGCTCCAAATTCACCCTGAGACCGGTTGCAAAAGGAACCAATCTGGCAGACCGGCAAACCTTGCCCACCGTCCGCTGAAGGATAAACTCGCGGCCAACGACACCAGCAAGGGATATCCGCCATGACCCGCAACCTCAACGTCTCCGGCGTCGCTCTGGAGGTCGAGGAATTGGGCCACGGACGCCCCCTCCTCTTCCTGCATCCGGGCGAAGGGTTGCAGCCGAACCGCCTCTGGCTCGACCTGCTGGCACGGGATTATCGCGTGATCGCTCCGCATCATCCCGGCTTCGGTGGGTCGGCGTTGCCCGACTGGATGGGCACTGTCGAAGACCTGGCCTACATGTATCTTGATCTTGCATCGCAACTGAATCTGCAAGACGTCGTCCTGGCCGGAAATTGCTTCGGCGGTTGGGTCGCCGCCGAGATGGCCGTGCGCAATACGAACCGCTTCGCCGGCCTGGTGCTCGCCGCTCCACTCGGGATCAAGGTCGGCGGCGTGCTTGACCGTGACATCGTCGACATGCACGCCATCTCCCGAGCTGAATTTTTGCGCCTGGCTTGGGCCGATCCTGCCAGCGGCGAGATCGATACCACCAAGCTACCCGACAGCGAACTGGCCGGCATCGCCCGCGGCCGGGAAGCACTCGTCGTGTTCGGCTGGAAACCCTACATGCACAACCCGCGTCTGAAGCGCTGGCTGCATCGCATCGACATCCCCACCCATCTGATCTGGGGTGAGCAGGATGGTATCGTATCTACAGCCTACGGCGAGGCTTGGAAGGCCGAAATCCCAGCTTCCACCATGGAAACGATCCCTGCTGCTGGTCATTTTCCGCACTGGGAGCAGCCCCAAACTTTCGCCTCTCTTGTCCGCGCCTTCACCGCTCGGCTTTAAGGATAATCGTTATGCGCACCTGGTATTTCTCCGAAATGGCATACCACCCAGCGTGGGAGAAAGGCCTCGCCCGCGGTTCGCTGCGGGTCAATTTTCCCAGCGAGAATCTGGACCCGACCGAAGCTGGCAGGTTGCTTAACCGCTATCTTGACGAATTCGCCCTCTGCGATGACGTCGGCCTCGACATCATGGTGAATGAACACCACAGCACCGCAACCTGCATGACCATTTCGGTCCCGATGGCGCTCTCGATCATTGCGCGCGAAACCAAAAACGCACGCTTGCTCAGCCTTGGCAATCCGATCGCGAACCGGCCGGACCCAGTGCGGGTCGCCGAAGAAATGGCCTGGCTGGACTGCCTGTCCGGCGGCCGGATCGAGATGGGCTTGGTTAAGGGCGCGCCGTACGAGATCGCGCCGGCCAACTCCAATCCCGGACAACTGATGCGCCGCTACTGGGAGGCGCATGACCTGATTCTAAAGGCGCTTTCCACGACCACCGGTCCATTCTCTTGGGAGGGAGAGTTCTACCAGTATCGCGCCGTCAACATCTGGCCGCGACCAATCCAGCAGCCAACCCCTCCGATCTGGATGACCGGCATGAGCGTCGGTACCGGCATCGCCGCTGCCGAACGTGGCCACGTCGTCGGCACGCTGCTGTCCGGCGGCCTCGCGAAGCCGATGTTCGAAGCATACCGCAAGCGAGCCCGCGAGCTTGGATGGCAGGCCGGCCCCGACCGCATGGCCTACGCCGCGATCGTCGGCGTGGGCGCCACCCGAGAAGAAGGATTACGTCGCGCCGATATCATCGCCGACTATGTGCGCACCGCGCCGGTGGTTGCGGAACCGTTCACCAATCCACCCGGCTACAATTCGATCGGCGCCAATGTCGCCATGCTGAGGGCCGGCCCGCGCGCCCATCGGATGGTAACCGACCGCAACGGTGTCCCGATCGATCACCGCAAAGCGACAGTGGAACAGTTCATGGATACCGAAACGGTGTTTGCCGGCACGCCCGACGATGTGTTCAATCAGTTGAAGGCATTCAACCAACGCATGGGCGGCGTCGGACACCTGCTGTTCTTCGGCCAAGGCGGCCAACTGACGCATCAAGACGCGAAGTCGAACATCACCATGTTTGGAAAGGAGGTTGCGCCGCGCTTGAGGGAACTCGGCGTGCCTCAACAAGCCGCCGCGGCAGAATAGCTATGACAGATCGACCATTTGAAACAATCGAGACACAGTTCAGCAGCAGAAACCGACTATGCTACTCAGCATCGTAAGTTGCATGAGCAGGAGGTTTGCAATGATCATCACCAAGCGTCTCCGCAGCATGGCCGCGATCGCAGGCCTCGCCGCCATCCATCGCTGCCGCTCCTCACGATGCCAAGACGTGGTGGCGCGGCGGCTGGGGTGGCGGAGTTGCTGTGCCGCCCGTTGTCGCCGCTCCTCCGGTCTATGCCGCCCCCAGATACTACGTGCCGCCGGCGGTCGCCTACGCCCTAGCGCCCGGGCCGTACTATCAAGGTCTGCGCCGCGTATGGATCACGCCGCACTGGCAAGGACCCTACTGGGTCCGAGGAAATTGGTCCTGATTGCCGATCATCAGGGCAACAATTGACGAAGCGGCCAACAGGGTCCACCGCTAATACCCATGTTGCGCCGCTTCGAAGCTCTTCTCGATCCCACCGCCGGCAATCCGGAACCGCCGCCCAACGCCGGAATTAAGTGGTTCTACTGGTTCTACATTCGCCAGGTCACTGGCCTCACGCTGGCGCTGTTCCTATTCGGCGGCCTGGTTGCCATCCTGGACACCATGATCCCGGCCTTCATCGGTCGAGTAGTCAGCCTGGTCTCCGCCGATAGCCCCCAGACCCTGTTTCGCGATCACGGCATGATCTTGCTCGGCATGGCGTCGGTGCTGCTGATCGTCCGTCCGCTCAGTTTCGTGGCGCACAGCGTCCTGGTAAACCAGATCGTCAATCCCGGCTTCTCCAACATGATACGATGGCAAAATCACTGGCACGTGGTACGTCAAAGCTGGACATTCTTCCAGAATGACTTTGCCGGCCGCATCGCCAATCGAGTCCTGCAGACCGGCCCGTCACTCCGCGAAAGCCTGGTCATGGCGTTCGACGCGGCATGGTACATTCTCGTCTACGGCTCAAGCGCCGTCATCCTCTTGGGCCACCTCGACTGGCGCCTGACCCTGCCGATGCTGGTCTGGTTCGGCCTCTACGCGATCATGCTGCTCTACTTCGTGCCCCGCCTGCGTGATCGCTCTCGTCGGGTGTCGGAAATGCGCTCGGCGCTGACCGGGCGCGTGGTGGATAGCTACACCAACATCCTGACCGTCAAACTCTTCGCCCGCGCCGCCGACGAGGACGCCTTTGTTCGCGATGCGATCGACGACCATACCGGAGCCTTCCGCGATCAGACCCGCATGACCACGGCCTATACCTCCGCCCTCGTTCTGATGAACGCCAGCCTGATCGTTTCGATGGCCGCAGTCGCACTTTGGCAATGGTCGGCCGGAAACATCGCGATCGGAGCCGTCGCCACCGCCATTCCGCTGGCCTGGCAGTTGAACAACATCGCCGGCTGGGTCGCCCGCAGCATCACCTCGATTTTCGAAAACATCGGAACAGTGCTCGATGGCATGCGCTCCATCGACGTGCCTCGGCAGATGCCCGACCCGGCGACTGCCGTGGAACTTCAAGTCACCGGCGGTGGAATTCGCATCGAAGACCTACATTTCGATTACGGACGGGTCCGCGACGACGCCGGTTCGCGCTACCCCGCGGTGCTTCACGGCATCAATCTGACTATCGAACCCGGTGAGCGGGTCGGGCTCATCGGCCCGTCAGGTGCCGGCAAATCAACCCTGGTAAACCTGCTGCTGCATTTCTACGACCCAGCATCCGGCAGCATCCAGATCGACGGCCAGGACATCGCCGGCGTTACCCAAGAGAGCTTGCGCCGGCACATCGCGATGGTGACTCAGGACACCTCGTTGCTGCATCGGTCGATACGGGAAAACATCCGCTACGGCCAGCCGCAGGCCACAGAAGCGCAAATCGTTGCCGCCGCCAAACAGGCCCACGCCCACGACTTCATCCTCGGCCTCGAGGACTGGTTCGGTCGCCAGGGCTATGACGCCCATGTCGGCGAGCGGGGAGTAAAACTGTCCGGCGGCCAGCGCCAGCGCGTCGCCCTTGCCAGGGTGATCCTGAAGAACGCCCCGATCCTGGTGCTCGACGAAGCCACGTCGGCCCTCGATTCAGAAGTGGAAGCAGCCATTCAGGAGCAACTCGATGCGCTTATGGAAGGCCGAACCGTCATCGCCATCGCCCATCGGCTATCCACCATCGCTCGGATGGACCGCTTGATCGTGTTGAACGAAGGTCGCATCGTCGAGGCCGGTTCCCACCAGGAACTACTCGATCGCGACGGCGTCTACGCAAGGTTGTGGCGTCGCCAGTCAGGCGGCTTCGATGCGGTTGGCATCCGCGACAGCGTGATCGCCAAGTAGCGTCCTGACCGCCGCCGCGCCATCCGAACCGATCGGGATGACGTGGATCGTGCCGGGCGTCGTCGCGTTCAGCGCCGTAATCCCGTCCTTCGGGCAGACCCCGAGGCACGAGGTCTCCATCACTCGAACCCCTCGGCGCTGTCCAATGTTCCGCAGTTCCTGACGCAAAGTATCTTTGAGAGTCTGTTTCTGCCTCGGCCCAAAGCCGCCACGGCGCTTCTTGCCGCATTTACGGCACAAGATAATGACGTCATGCCAGGGCGTCGAACGCGACAGCGAAGCGGATTTTGAGAACATCGTGCGGATATGGGAGGCCCGCGCGGATTGATAAACCGTGACCGGTGCGGGATGGTGGCTGCACAAACCACGGAGGAACAAATGGTGGGACTGGTTGACGGAAAAGTCGCCCTGGTCACCGGCGGCGGCAACGGCATCGGGCGAGAAGCCGCGCTCGCGTTTGCCCGGGAAGGCGCCCGCGTTGCAGTCGCCGATTTCGAGGCCGAGGCGGCAGCCGAGACGGTTTCCCTGATCAACGCCGGCGGCGGCCAGGCCATTTCGCTATTAGTTGACGTCACCGTCTCGGCTCAGGTCCAGGCGATGCTTCAGGACGCGATCGCCGCCTATGGCCGGCTGGATTGTGCGTTCAACAACGCCGGTATCGCCGGACACCAGGTCGATGCGGCCGGTCAGTTGACCCACGAATGGTCCGAGGCCTCGTTCGATCGCATGATCGAGGTCAACCTTAAAGGCGTCTGGCTTTGTATGAAGCACGAGATATCACTGATGCTGGCGGCAGGTGGTGGCACGATCGTCAACACCGCCTCAATCGCAGGCCTGATCGGGTTGCGCACCTCCAGCGCTTATGTCGCCGCCAAGCATGGCGTGATCGGACTGACCAAAAGCGCTGCGGTGGAGTATGCCGAGGAGCACATCAGGGTGAATGCCGTCTGCCCCGGTTACATCGTCACTCGAATGACCGCTCTCCACCGCCAACAGCGCAGCGAGGCTATCATCGCCCGCACACCGATGCGCCGTTTCGGCGAGCCGCGGGAGATCGCCGAAACCGTGGTCTGGCTGTGCTCTGATCGGGCAAGCTATGTCACTGGCGCGTCCTATGAGGTGGACGGCGGCCTGACCGCCGCTTGACCACGCATCCGCAGATGCACGGTAACGCTGAAAGCAACCGCTCCCGAAGGCGTGACACGATCTGTTCTAAATCTGCCGCGCCAGCTTTCTCGCCAGCAGCCAGCCTGGGATCGCCGACACCGGTGCACCAGGTAGCAACAGCAGCCAGCCCCAGGGCTGATTGTTGACGATCAGATCCAGTCCGATACCCAGCATCATCCCGCCGATCAGACTGCCGGTAACCCCCGCGGAAACGCCGAGCCAGAGAATGTCGCCACGGTTGATCATCGAGTGGTTGCTAACCGCGCGGGGAATGTTTGACAAGCGAGCAGTGCGGCGCCTATACGCCCCGCTCTTCACGGCCGGGAACGTGGACGGATCCCCAGCAAGGCTGGCGTGACCCGCGCCCGTCCATCGGTATGAGACCGACGGGCCTACCGGTGCAACAATATGACGAAAGGGCCAACGCGCCCATGACCAAGCGTGCCGAAAGCAAATACAAGATCAACCGCCGCCTCGGGATCAACCTCTGGGGCCGCCCAAAATCACCCGTCAACAAGCGCGAATATGGCCCCGGCCAGCACGGCCAGCGCCGTAAGAAGCCCACCGATTTCGGCACTCAGTTGATGGCGAAGCAGAAGCTGAAGGGTTACTACGGCAACATCAGCGAAAAGCAGTTCCGGAAGTACTATGAAGAAGCCGTGCGCCGAAAAGGCGATACCTCAGAGAATCTGATTGAAATCTTGGAACGCCGGCTCGACGCAGTCACGTACCGGTTGAAGTTCGCTGTCACACCCTTCGCCGCCCGTCAATTCGTCTCCCATGGCCACCTCCTGGTCAACGGCCGACGCGTAAACATCCCATCATATTTGGTTAAGGACAACGACACGATCGAGGTAAAGGAGAAATCCAAGCAGCTCGCCGTGGTGTTGGATGCGACGCAGAGCAGCGAACGAGACGTTCCTGAATACCTCGAGGTGGATCACCGCGCCATGAAAGGCCGTTTCGCGCGCTCCCCGAAACTGTCTGACGTGCCATATCCGGTGCAGATGGAACCGAATCTCGTAGTCGAATTCTACTCGCGGTAGTTCCAAGCTCTCCTCGCGGTTCTCACCTTCCCAGCCGTCGGATCAATTTGCCACGCCGGCCAAATTTAAGCCTTTCCAACTGCGTCAGCTTGTGGGGCCACGTTACGTCATCTTACTCGGGTCAGGCGCAACCCAAGCACCCGTAGCTCTGTCAGAGCCGACAGCGGCGTCAGGTCACTGATCGGCGTGCCAGTCAGGAACAGCCGCTCCAAATCGATCAAGCGATGCAACGGCGGCAGGTCAGCCGGATCCATTCGCTCCAGCCGAATGTTCTCCGGACTCACTCCGCCGCCAGCAAACGCGGATCGATCAGGTCGGTGGCTCGAGCCAAATCGACCGACAGCAACCGGGACACCCCGCGCTCCTGCATAGTAACGCCATATAGCCGATCCATCCGCGCCATCGTTAGCGGATGGTGCGTCACCACCAGGAAGCGCGTGCCGGTATCCCGCACCATATCCTCAAGCAGCCGGCAAAATCGCTCGACATTGGCGTCATCCAGCGGCGCATCGACCTCGTCCAGCACGCAAATGGGTGCGGGATTGCAGCGGAACACAGCGAAGATCAGCGACAACGCGGTCAACGCTTGCTCGCCACCCGAAAGCAGTGAAAGCGTGGCCAGCTTTTTACCCGGGGGCTCGGCGTAAATCTCCAGCCCAGCCTGCAGCGGATCGTCGGACCCGACAAGCGCCAGATGCGCCCGCCCGCCACCGAACATCCGCGCGAAAAGCTGTTGGAAGTTCTTGTCCACCTCCTGAAAAACCGCTGTCAATCGTTCGCGCCCCTCGCGGTTGAGATGCCCGATCGACCCACGCAACTTGGCGATCGCCGTCGTGAGCTCTTCGCGCTCGGTTTCGATCGTGCCGATATGCTTTTCGACATCCTCGGCTTCTTGCTCGGCGCGCAGGTTGACCGGACCCATCTCCTCGCGCTCCTTCAGCAGGCGCTCCAGCCGCCGCCGCGCTTTATCCTCGCTGTCCTGACTGAGATCCACGGGCGGATCGGGCAGCGCAGGGTTCGCCCCCAAGCGTTCAAGGATCCGTTCGGCGACAACACCCCATGCGTGACTCGCCTGCTGTGCGACACTCTCGGCGCGAATCGCATCCTCTCTCCGACTGGCCAGAGCCGATTCGGCGGCGCGGCCCTCGCGATCAGCCCCAGACGCTCCGGTCATCGCGACCGACAGCGTCTCAGCTGCTCGAGAATGCTCGGCCTCGGCAACTGACAGCGCATCCAGCGCCTCCGCTCGTCTCCTGGCGATCTCCACTGGCCGCGCTTGCAGAACCTGGACAGCGTCGTCGGCCTCGGTCTGACGCGCTGCCAGATCGGTAATTCGGTCGGCGGCATCGCTTGATCGCTCGGTCCAACCGGCGCGTTCGGCAATGATTACTCGACGCCGGCTGACCCGCGCGGAATGTTCTCGGGCCAGTTCGTCCCGCTCGCCGCGCGTGGCGTTCTCCTGCACCCGCGCCGCCGACAGGGCTGTGCGAGCCCGATCGACTGCCGCCCGCAGTTCGGTAACATCGGCAAGCGCGAGGCGGCTTTCGCGGACCTGTGCCAAGGCATCCAGTGCCTCGTCCCGTTCGGCTGCGATCCGCGACAACTGGTCGTCGGCAGCAGCCAGTCGCGCCTTCGCGGTTGTGGCTTTGTTGCGCAAACCGCCAAGCTCGGCGCGAACCCGGTCCAGCGTCTGCTCTAACTCCCGCCGTTGGTTTCGGGCCGCTTGTTCCTCATTCAATGCCGCCTGCGACGCTGTCTCGGCCGCCGTCCGTTCGGTTCGCGCGATCGCCGCGTCTTGTTCGGCCATTGCCACCTGCGAAACCAAACTGGAAAGCCGATTGCGCTGCTGCAGTCGAACTGCCGCCTGCGTTGGGGTGCCAGACCGGATAGAATAGCCGTCCCATCGCCACATTGCGCCGGACCGTGAGACCAAAGACTGCCCGGGCCGCAAATCGGACTGATAAACCGAACCTTCGTCGTCATTCTCAACGAGACCGATTTGCGAGAGCGCGCGTGCCAGCGCCGGCGGTCCCTGCACCGATGCGGCCAACGGCGTTACGCCGGATGGCAAACCCGGCACGGGCTCGAATGCCGGCAATTCCCGCCAATACCGCGCTGCTTCCGGGTCCAACGCCGAGGTCAGTTCCTCGCCCAGAACCCCCCCGAGGGCTGCCTCCAGCCCATCGGCAACAGTCAGCGAATCGATCATGGGTGGCCATTGCTCACCGTCCTTGACCGCCAGCACTTCCCCAAGAGCCTGAGCCTCCGCCGCAAGTCGGGCGCGCACAGAATCCGCGGTCGCCTGACTATCCCGCGCCGAGGCCAGCGTCGCGGCAGCGGAGGTGCGCCCCAGTTCCGCCTGCTCCACCGCCATTCGGACTACGGCCAACGCCGCTTCGACCTGCCGCGCCGTATCCGCCGCGCGAGCAACTACCTCCCCGTCGACCTGCTGCGCGGCGATACGTTCTCGCTCCTCGCCAATGTTGCGGAACTGCTCGTTTAACCGATTTGATCGATGCTCCGCCTGTGCCAAAAGTTGCGACGCCGCCTGGGCACGCGCGTTCGCTTCGGCAGCGGCCTCCGTAGCCCGATTGGTGTCCGCTTCCGCCACACGCATAGCCTCGCTCGCCGCCGTGGCTGCTGCCTCGGCCGCCGCTGCCCGATCGTCATGCCCCGAATCGGCCTGGGCCAATTGGATTTCTTCCGTCGCCAGCCGTTGATCAGCCGCTGCTGCGTCGCGCTGCAGTTGCCTGGCATGACTAACGTCCTCGCGAAGCTGACCCAGCCGCCGCTGGGCTTCACCCAGCGCGATCCGAGCCTGTTCCTCCTCGCCAGAAATCTGCTCCTGCGACACGCGATGACGTTCCAGGGCTGTGCGGGCATTCGCTTCTATTTCCCGCAGCGGGGGAAGCACGGCCATCGCCGCGGTCGCCCGCGCGGTGGCTGCTGTCGCCGCATCGGTGGCCGACGCCACTGCCAACTCGGCGCCATGCAATGCCGCCGCCGCCTGTTCGCGCACCAAACCCACTCGCGCCCGCTGCAGGGACAGCAATTCGGCCTCCGCCGCTCGAATCGCCCCAGAAATGTTGCGATAGCGGCTGGCCTGCCGCGCCTGCCGCTTCAGACTGCCGAGCTGACCTTCAAGCTGAGCGCGCAGATCCTCTGCCCGCGCCAGATTGGCCTCCGCAGCACGTAATTTCAGCTCCGCCTCATGCCGACGAGCATGCAGTCCGGTAATGTTGGCGGCTTCCTCCAAGACAGCCCGGCGATCCTCCGGCTTAGCCCCGACCAATGCGCCAACGCGTCCCTGACTGACCATAGCGGAGGCTCGCGCCCCCGACGCCAGGTCCGCGAACAGCGTCTGCACGTCCCGAGCGCGCGCTTCCCGTCCGTTGATCCGATATGCCGATCCGGTGCCCCGCTCGATCCGGCGGACGATTTCCAGCTCCGCCTGCTCATGCAGCGGCGGCGGAGCGCGGCCCGCCGCTTCATCCAGAAAAACCGTCACCTCGGCGAGGTTGCGTGACGCACGGCCAGCGGTGCCGGCAAAGATGACGTCCTCCATCTCGCCACCACGTAAGCTGCGGGCGCTGCTTTCGCCCATCGCCCAGCGCAGGGCTTCAACGACATTGGACTTGCCGCACCCGTTCGGTCCGACGATGCCGGTCAGTCCAGGAAGAATATCCACGCTCGTCGGTTCAGCGAAACTTTTGAACCCGGAAATGCGAAGACGACGAAAACTGACCGGCAATGGCTGCTCCCAGAAGGTCTAAGCGGGAATCAGCTTGCGAAACGCGTCATAGCTCATTTCCCCAGCGTACTTCTGTCTGTTGATCACAAAGCTTGGAGTCGAGTCGATCTTCCACTCTTCGGTGTCGGCCTTCTGCTGCTGAACGATCCAGTCGCGCAAACCAGTATCGGCTATCGCCTTGTCGAAGGTCGCGCGACTCATCCCCGCGAGGCCGGCGATCTTCCACAATTCCTCGGTCGGGTCGTTACCGCGGCCAAATGCCCAGCGATCCTGGCTGGCAAACAGCGCATTGACGAACGGTTCATAGCGGTCGACCGGCAGGTAGCGTGCTACCATCGCGCCGGTCAGGGCGACCTGATCCAGCGGGTAGTCGTGGAACACCCAGCGCACATCGCCGGTATCAATCAGCTTCTTTTTCACCTCAGGGAACGTCCCCTGGGCGAATGCGGCGCAATGAGTGCAAGTTAGCGAAAAATATTCTCCAACAGTCACTTTAGCGTCGGGCTTGCCGATAAAGCGTTCCGACCTCGGGTCGCTCTCCTCGGCATTTGCCGCGCGTCCCTGCAGGACGAATGGCCCCAGCGCAAGACCGCTATTAGCAACAATTAGTAGCTGGCGGCGAGAAATCGTCATCTTAACCCCTACATCTGGTATTAACGCTTCTTCAAGCGTCGTGTCGAATGTTTGCTGCGGCCGATCACCACTCGGCCCAGCGCAGCCAAAGCGGACTTCAGCTCACTGTCCGGCAGGTCGGCCACCGCCGCCTCAGCCTCGACAATTGCCTCAGGCGGGGCCGGGTTAACCGCCGGCCCGACCTTTGGCATTCCGGCCTGAGTGAATTTCAGCGAATGGACCGGTCGCCCCCCCAGATGCGTATTGATCCGATTGATCACCTCGACACCCATGTAGTGCAAATCCATCGCGGCCGGCCCGGCGCAGGCGATCGTTAGAACCCCGCGGTCCAGCCGGCGCGGCATCGTCATCGAAGCCACCTTCGGACCGACGATGACCTCCCAGTCCGCGACGATCTGGGCCGATGCCGGGTTGTGTTTTCGAAAACTTCGGCGGGCGATGCCGGGCACCACACTTCCCAGGGCGCGTGGACCATAGACGAAGCGCCCTTGCCCGGTCATACCTGTGCGCGTGTCGTCGTCTGCCATCGCCTCAAGTGCCCCCGTTGCCCGTGCCGGTGACCTCCTGCGCTGGTATGACCGCCATCGGCGCCGACTACCTTGGCGCGCCGACCCAGGCGAGGCCGCCGATCCCTATCGCGTCTGGCTAAGCGAGGTCATGCTACAGCAGACCACCGTAACCGCAGTCATACCTTACTATGAGCGGTTCGTAAGCCGCTTCCCGACAATACAATCGCTGGCAGCCGCACCTTTGGACACGGTGATGTCGGCCTGGGCGGGACTTGGATACTACGCCCGAGCCAGAAACCTGCACGCCTGCGCCAACGTGGTAACAACTAGGGGTGGATTTCCCGCCGATTTGGCCGGTCTGCAGGCACTGCCGGGGATTGGCGCCTACACCGCGGCGGCAATCGGCGCGATTGCCTTCGGAATTCCCACCGTACCAGTCGATGGTAACGTCGAGCGTGTCGCCGCTCGCATTTTCGCCATCGATCAACCGATGCCGGCCGCGAAAACCGCCATCCGCCAAGCTGCCGCCCATCTTGGCGCCGATCCGGCCGCGCAGGCTCGTCCGTCCGATTTTGCCCAGGCAATGTTCGATCTCGGGGCAAGCGTCTGCGCACCGGCTGCCCCCGCGTGCGCGGTTTGTCCCTGGATCGCGGCCTGCGCCGCTTGCCGCCAGGGGACCCAGACCCTGCTGCCGCGCAAGACACCCAAAAAGCCCCGTCCGGTACGCTACGGAGTGCATTTCTGGCTGACCGACAATCGCAGGAACGTGCTGCTGCGCACTCGCCCGCGCAAAGGTCTGCTCGGCGGCATGACCGAACTGCCGGGCACCGCTTGGCGCGAGGCGCCCTGGACGCTGGACGAAGCCTTGACCCTCGCGCCCATGCCGCTGAACTGGCGCCCGGCGGGTCAAGTGCGCCACGGGTTCACCCACTTCGAACTCATCATCGATATTCTGGCCGCTCAGACAGCCAAGATCGACGCCGAGGGTTTTGCTCACGCTCTCGATGCCTTGGATGACGCGGCTCTGCCGTCGGTGATGCGCAAATGTGTCCGTATGGCCTCCGGTTGAAACTTGACAGTCTTGCGTTGCGCCGCTCGCGTCGACGCCATATGCATCAATGCGCACCCTGGTAAGAGAACTCGACCCCATGGACCACCCGATCCAACTGACCCGCCTTCGCTCTGGCCTCACCGTCGTTACCGAACGCATGGATCGCGTCGAGACAATTTCGATTGGCGCCTACGTCGCCTCTGGATCACGGAACGAGTCGGAACAAGAGAACGGTGTCTCCCATTTCCTCGAACATATGGCATTCAAAGGCACGACTTCGCGCAGCGCCGCCGCCATCGCCGAGGAAGTCGAGGCAGTCGGCGGCCATATCAACGCCTACACCGCCCGCGAACAAACCGCCTATTATGTCAAAATGTTGAAAGAGGATACCACGCTCGGTTTCGACATCATTGGCGACATCCTGACCCACTCGGTATTCGAGCCCGAGGAACTGGAGCGCGAGCGCAGCGTCATCCTGCAGGAGATCGGCCAAGCCAACGATACCCCCGACGACATTATCTTCGACCATTTCCAGACCACGGCCTACCCCAATCAATCCCTCGGCCGTGCCGTGCTGGGATCGGCCGATGCGATCCGCAACATGCCAAGGTCGGTGCTCACCAGCTACATGGCCCGAAACTACACCAACAACAACGTCGTGATCGCCGCGACAGGGAAGCTTCGCCACGAGGCCATTCTCGACCTTGTGCAAGAGCACTTCGCCGACTTGCCCGGCAACTTGCCACCGTGCTTCGACAACGCCACCTACGCGGGCGGTGAGTTCCGCGAGGAACGCGATCTTGACCAGGTGCATGTCGTCCTCGGGTTTCCCTCGGTCGGCTACGGCGATCCGAACTACTACCCGACGATCCTGCTCTCCACGTTGCTGGGCGGCGGGATGTCGTCCCGGTTGTTCCAGGAGATCCGCGAGAAGCGGGGGTTGGTTTATTCGATCTATTCGTTTGCCGCGCCATTCAAGGATGGCGGCTTGTTCGGGATCTATGCGGGCACCGGCGAGAGCGAAGTGGCGGAACTCATGCCCGTGATGCTCGAGGAGCTGGGCAAGGTCCAGGCTCATATCAGCGAGCCAGAGCTCAGTCGTGCCCGAGCCCAACTGAAAGCGAGCCTGCTGATGTCGCAAGAAAGCACTGGCAGTCGCTGCGAGCAACTCGCGCGGCAAATTCAAACCTTCGGCCGGGTAATCCCAACCGACGAGGTCCTGGGTAAGATCAACGCGGTGACCGAGGCGGATATCCGGCGCGCCGCAATCCTGCATTTCCGCGCGCCTCCCACCCTTGCGACCGTAGGGCCGTCAACGCAGGTGCCAAATTTAGCGAACATCGCCGAGACGCTTGCGGCCTGATCCAACAGGTGCAACCGGATGTGGCCGCCTGAAAAGTTGTCCCGACACGCCACGCCGACCGATTGCCGATAGCCCGCTACGCGAACGTATACACATTCAGCGCATTGTCGCGGAACAACATACGCTTCTCGTCCTCCGTCATTTGAAACTTGAATGCCAGATGAGGATTATCGAAGTCCCAGTGCGGATAATCGCTGGAATAAACCAGCCGATCCCAGCCGATCCACTCGAATACCTGTCGCAGATCGTCGGGGCGCTCCGGTTCCTCTGCCGGCTGCGTGGCAAACCACAGATTTGTCTTCATGTATTCCGACGGCTTGCACTTCAACGGCGCCTCGTCCCGCATCTTCGCCCAATGCGAGTCTAACCGCCACGCGAGCTGTGGCGCCCACGCAAACCCACCCTCGATCAGCACAACTTTCAGGCCGGGGAATGCATCGAACACCCCTTCCAGAATCAGGCTGGCGGCCTGATTTTGCATCGAGTGCACCAGACCATGATGGTCCTCGATATAAAACTGAGGCCATCCGCTGGAACTCGGCGCGCTAGTCTGAGTGCCGCCGATATGCACCCCAATGGACAGATTGCTCGCCTGCGCGGCGGCGAAAATAGGCCAGTAGCGTCGCCGCCCCAGCGGTTCGGATGTCTTCGATCCCAATTGAATTTGCGCGAACCGCCAATCCCCGGCCCGCTTCTCGATCTCGGCGATCGACGCATCCGGATCATCCGCCGGCACCAGGATGGATGCCCGCAATCTGGGCTCGGGATCGACGAATTCGTGCGCCTGCCAGTCGTTCATCGCCCCGCAAAGCGCGGCAGCTTCGTCCAGATTGCGCGAGGTATTGCCACCCAGCAACGGCTCGAGCACGCCGTAGGCAATATTATAAGGATCAAGTAGTTGGTCGCGAATGAAACCAACATCGGATCCAGGTAGACCGCCGCCCGGTGGCCATGCGTCCCGCCGCGAAGTATTTGGCGAGAACCGCGGGTATGTGCCCCGATCCGCGTAAGGTCCGGTGTTGAATTTACCGTAGGTCGCCAAGTGGTTCCGCCAACGCTCCGACAGATACGCGTTCAACGCCCCTGGTTTTGGATAAGGATGGATGTCGCAATCGATCATCCCCAGCCGGCTGTTCGCCGAACGAGCCAACGCTTCGACAGGAGCGTTCATTGCAGAGTTTCCTTCAGCCGGGGATAGGTTTCCAGCGCGTTGTCCACTCGCATTTTCCGTCGCTTTTCGTCGGACAGTCCGGGCGGCAGGATCGCCTCGCCGTCGAACTGCCAATGCGGGTAATCCGAGGCGAACAATAACATGTGGTCCGCGTCGATCTGCTCGACGATTCGCTCCACCGCCGCCTGATCAGGCGCATCGAATGGTTGCATTGTAATCCGAATATTTTCGCGAATGATTTCTGCGGGGGACCGATTGATCCACGGCACCTCCGCTCTCACACCGCGCCAAGTCTTGATCGCCCGCCAGATGAAGCCCGGCAGCCAACTGACGCCGGATCCAATCAGCACGAATTTCAGGTCTGGAAATTTGTTGAACACGCCATTCGAGACCAAGCTTAGCAATTGGTCCTCGAACACCTGTGAGTTTGCGACGTAGTCGTGCAGAAAGTGCGACGGCCACCCGGAGGAGGTCGGAGCGTATCGATACATGCTGCCGGCATGAATGCCGACCGGTAGCCCGTGCCGAGCCGCCGCCGCCCAGATCGGCCAGTAATACGACCGCCCTAACATCATCTCGCATGCGGCCGGCATCAGGACCTGCACAAAACGATTGTCCCTCGCGCAACGATCAATTTCGTCAGCCGCCAGCAACGGTGCCTGCGCAGGCACGACGATAGACGCCCGCAGCCGAGGCTCTCGGTCCAGCCAGTGCTCCTTGATCCAGTCATTGACCGCTGAGCATAGCGCCGCACCCATGCTCTCGCTCACCGCGGCCTGACCACCGGTCAAGGGATTGCAGATCGCAATGCTGATGTCGAACGCATCCAATGCGTGTCTGCGCATAGCTTCCAGGCTGCCGCCCGGCCGCTGGCCCTTCACGCGCCAATCCGGTCGGCAGGCGATTGGCGCATTTGGCGGGTAGGACATCATGTCAAACCCGTCCAGCCCCCGGTTCACAAAGGATTCCCGCCAGAACTCGTCCATGTAGGGCAGCAGGGACTTGATGTCAGGTACGCCCGGATGTATGTCGCAATCGATCGCGCCAGAGTGCATCGTTCTCTCCTGCATCGACTATGCGAGCCGCCCATTTGCGGTGTCAAATGCGCGATCGGGCGCGGATTAGGCAGCTGGTGCGAACAGTTCCTCAACATCGGCCGCAGTCATGCTGAGTGCCCCACCGTGCTCGGCATCCATCACACTCGCGACAATGCCGCGCTTCTTCTCTTTCAGCACTTCCATCTTTTCTTCGATCGTGCCCAGTGTCACCAACCGGTGCACGAACACGTTCCTGGTCTGCCCGATCCGATGCGCCCGGTCGGTTGCCTGGTCCTCCACCGCGGGGTTCCACCAAGGATCGTAGTGAATGACCGTATCCGCCGCGGTGAGATTCAGCCCGACGCCGCCGGCCTTTAGGCTGATCAGAAATAACGGCACGTCACCGCCTTGGAACCGCTTCACCGGCGTCGCGCGGTCCTTGGTGTCACCCGTCAGCTTCACGAAACCGACCCCATCGTCCTCCAGCCGGCCCTGGATCAACGCCAACATCTCGGTAAACTGAGAGAACAGCAATACCCGCCGCCCCTCGGCGAACATGATGCTAAGCATCTCCATCAGTCGATCCAACTTGGCCGAACCGGCCTTCGACTTAGCCACCGATTTCAATTTTAGTAACCGCGGGTCACAGCATGCTTGGCGCATCTTCAGCAGTGCGTCCAGTATGATGATTCCCGAACGGGCTAGACCCTTCTGCGCGATCGCCGCCTGCACCTTGGCGTGCATCGATAGCCTGATCGCTTCGTAGATCGCTCGCTGATTGGATTCCATCTCCACCGGCTCGACGATTTCCGTCTTCGGCGGCAACTCGGTGATGACCTGCTCCTTGGTTCGCCGCAGCATGAAAGGGCGGATGCGGCGCGTCAGCAGATCCTGCCGTTCGATGTCACCGTGTTTTTCGATCGGCGTTCTGAACCGGCTCTTGAAGGACTTCTGGCCTCCGAGAAAGCCCGGTGCTAGAAAGTCGAATAACGACCACAGCTCCCCAAGATGGTTCTGCAACGGCGTCCCCGACAGGCAAAGCCGCTGACGTGCCTTCAAACGCAATGCTTGGCGGGTCGTTTCGGCGTTCGGGTTTTTGATCGATTGTGCCTCGTCCAGAATGACCGCGTGCCAGTTCTGTTCGGAAAGAACTTCATGATCCCGGGTCAGCAGCGGATAGGTGGACAGCACCAGATCATAGTTCGGTATCGACGCAAAACTCGCCTTGCGCGCCGCACCGTGCAGCGCCAACACCGATAATTCCGGCGCGAAGCGACGTGCTTCCGCCGTCCAGTTCGGTATCACACTGGTCGGACAAACGATCAACGACGGCCGATCCATGCGCCCAGCCGCCTTGTCGATCATTAAATGAGCCAAAGTCTGCACCGTCTTGCCCAGTCCCATGTCATCGGCCAGAACGCCACCCAATCCGGCCGCCCCCAGGAATTGCAACCAATCGACGCCTTGTCCCTGATATGGCCGCAAGGTCGCCTGAAACGACTCCGGCACCACCGCTTTCGGCATCCCTCCCGACTGCCGCAACGTCCGACCAAGCTCTCGCAGCGCCTCGCCGCCGCGCCAGACCAGCCCGGCGCGCTCTTCCAGCCCAGCCAGATCGGCCGCATCAAGCCGAGAGAATCCGATCCGTTCCCTGTCAGCATCGACTCCGCCACCCGCCCACAATTCGAGCAGCGCCAGCAGTGTCGGGCGAATCCGCGACATCGGCAGCGACAGCAACCGGCCATCCGGCAACGGCAAAATGAACGGTTTGTCGTCGGATCCGTCTACCAAGGCGGCGGCTTCCGGGCGCGCGATCAGTCGAACCAAAGCCGGGACGAGATCGACTCGCTCCCCATCCACCACCACACCCAAATGGAGTTCCAGCCAGTCGATGCCCGAGCCTTCAATCAGATCCGCCTGGATCTCCGAATCGGCGGACAGAACCTGAACCGGGAACTCCTCATCGATATCGATCGTCCAGCCATCGCGCCGCAGCCGAGGCACCTCTTGTGTCACGATCTGCAGCCAGGTCGGATTCGGCCCGTACTCGCGCAGCACGAAATCATCGGTGTGGGCATGCTGATAATAGACCGGAACCACTTCGTGCACCGATCCAAATCCCAAGCCGGTCAGTTCAGCCAATGCCCTCGCCTCGGCCGCGCGGTCGCGCTCAACCTCATACAGCGTGCCGTCTTGAACCAAGATCCGAGGCATCGGCTTCAGGCTGCGCGGCACGGCAATCGGTCCGTATTGATAGGACGCGCGCGCCAGTGGCACGGCATAGAGCCCCCGCCCCAACAGCCGAGCTGACCCACGGCCGTAGCTCGGGTCGCTTGGCAGGGTCCCGCTGATCAGCCGCAGATGCGGCCGCATCGTCTCCCGGATCGGCTCAGGTGGCCGCAACTCCGCCGGTACCGGCACCTTTGCCGTAGGCATAAGCCGAGATAGCTGCGCCCGCACTTCAGCCGCGGACTCCGGTGGCACCGATGGCGCATTAAGCAGCCGGACGACCACCCGGTTAGGCAGATCGACGCTGACCGGGCCCATCGCTCCCGCGCCAGGATCGACATACCAAGGCGTCGGGACCCGCACCCCGATCAGCCCTTCGTCCAGCGCCAGTGTCGGTTGCTGCGACGCGTCCGCCCGGGTAATCCAGTTGATCTGCCCCTGCCGCTCGGGTCCTTCGGTCAGCACGGGCCCTTGCGCCGTTTCCCATCGCGCCCGCCCGGTCCCCAGGATGCGGCGCAGCGTGTCCAGAGGGTCGTCATCGGCCTGCGGTCCCCGGTAGCCGGTTCGGCGGGACAGCCGGGATAGGATGGTCAGGTCGGATGGTCGCAGATATTTGGCCGGAGTCTGGATCTGGTGCGGCGCATAACGTTTCACGGTACCGATACTATCGTCCTTCCGCAGCGTTACCGTCATCGGGTCGATCCGCACCTGCGGAACGGCCGTCGCCCCCGGGGCTGCATCGATCACGTAAAATACCCTGGTTCGCAGCGACGCAGGATAGTCTTCAGTCAGTTCCTCGTCGTCCCGACCGAACTCGGCCAGCCAAGACTGTATCTGGGTCGGAAGCGCCAAATCGTCGGGTGCTTTTGACGACTGCTGAACACCTAAGTCCTGTTGCCGCGACACCAGCAACTCCTTGCGCTGCGCCGCGATCAGCACCGCCGCGAGATGCTTGCAGCCACGCCCCACAGGGCAAGAACACGCACCCGCAATCCTGATTCCGTCGGCCGACGAGCGACTGATCTTCAAGCTTTGCGCGTAGGGATCGGGTCGGGTTCCCTGCGTCGTCGCAGTGATGATCGCTCCCCGATCGGCTATCTCAAGGTCTTGAACGCGGCCGCGTTGCTCGTACGACCGACCGGCCGTCAGCGTTCCCGGCGGAAAAAACCGCCGGATGTCGCTGTCTCGTATGACCAAACAGGGTTCGATGTCAGGAGCGATGGGCACTATATGCATATATATAAGATGCGTACGTCGTTCGAGTCGTGACCAGAGTCGCCTGCGCGTCTTGCTTACCAACGCTCTGAGAACCGCGGCCGGCCCTTGTCAACGCGGGATGGTCCGTACATGACGATCGACTCGTCGTTATTGCCGCGGGTCCCGGGCGGCGCGGAGTTCGCTATGACAACACAATCAACCCCCCGGCACGGATTGAACATGACAGTGTCATGACGCAACCCTTTCGAGCAGCCGAAGGCGGCCGGATCAATCGCGACCGACCGGTGAATTTCAGCTTCGATGGTCGCCGGTATCAAGGCTACGCTGGCGACACGCTTGCCTCGGCTTTGCTGGCGAACGGCGTTCATCTGGTCGGGCGCTCGTTCAAATACCACCGCCCGCGCGGTATCCTGTCCGCCGGGTCTGAGGAACCCAATGCGCTCGTGACCCTCGACAAAGGGCGGGGGCGGATTACACCGAACCTTCGCGCCACCCAGATCGAACTTTATGATGGGCTGTCGGCTAGCAGCCAGAACCGGTTTCCGTCTCTGCGTCTTGATCTGGCGGCATTGACCGGACTGGCCGCCCCCTTGTTGTCCGCCGGCTTCTACTACAAAAGCTTCATGTGGCCGTCATCGTTCTGGAAAGCGTTCTATGAGCCGGCCATCCGCCGGGCGGCGGGCCTTGGACAGGCACCAAACTTGCCAGATCCAGATCGATACCTGCATCAGCACGCCCATTGTGAACTGCTTATCATCGGTGGCGGCGCCGCCGGGTTGGCA
Source organism: Rhodopila sp. (assembly GCF_965277165.1). Classification (GTDB taxonomy): domain Bacteria; phylum Pseudomonadota; class Alphaproteobacteria; order Acetobacterales; family Acetobacteraceae; genus Rhodopila. The sequence goes on along the minus strand of NZ_CBDICE010000006.1, from coordinate 2,668,846 downwards.
GCGGCTCTGCACGCCTCCGGCTCCGGCGCCCGGATCATTCTGTGCGACGATCAGGCCGAGTTCGGCGGCTCATTGCTGGACGAACCTTGGGTAAAAATCGATGGCTGGACTGCCCCCGAATGGGTCCGCGAAGCGGTCGCCACGCTCACCAAATCAATCACGTTGCTGCCTCGCACCACCGCATTCGGTTGCTATTCGAACAACATGATCGGTCTGCTGCAGCGCGTAACCGACCATCTCGCAAACCCTGCATCAACACTGCCGAGGGAGCGGTTGTGGCGAGTCCGCGCCGAACGCATTGTCCTGGCCACAGGGGCTATCGAGCGACCGTTGATTTTTCCCGGCAACGACCGCCCCGGCATCATGCTTGCTAAAGCAGCAAGATCGTATCTACACAGGTATGGGGTGCAGGTCGGAAGGCGGGTTGTCGTAGCGACCGCCGACGACAGTGCCTACCGCGCCGCGGTCGATCTGCGGCAGGCCGGCGTCGACATCGCCGGAATCGTCGACCAACGTCCGATACCCCATGGCGAGGCCGTACAAGCGGCCCGCGAACAGGGCATCCCGATCCACTCCGGCATGACAGTCGCAAGCACCGAGGGTCGTACCCGGGTCCATTCTGCCAAGCTGGCCAACGGAACCGATATCATTCCATGCGATACCATTCTGACGTCCGGGGGCTGGACACCGTCATTGCATCTATTCAGCCAGTCGCGCCAAAATCTGTTGTTCGACGAGGCTTCGGGGAACTATCTGCCACCCCAGGGTGCAATCGGGGCCTGCGCCGGAATTTTCGACCTCGCCCGATGCCTGCAGGACGGCACCGCGGCAGGGGGCAGCGAATCCCGTACATTTGCCGTCGCCGGGATGCCGGCGATGACTGCACCGGTCCCGCCGATCCCCGCGCCTCCACATCGTTTGGCATTTGTGGATTTCCAGAACGATGTAACAACTAAAGATCTCGCCGTTGCGACCAAAGAAGGTTTTGTCTCAATCGAACATGTCAAACGCTACACCACAACGGGAATGGCGACGGACCAAGGAAAAACATCGAACTTCAACGCTCTCGGCGCCGTCGCTTCGCTGATCGGACGACCGGTCGAAACAATCGGTTTGACTACATTCCGTCCCCCTTACACACCAGTAACGTTCGGCGCCTTCGCTGGCTTGAACCGAGCGGGCCGGTTCGCCCCGGTTCGGTTGTCGTCGATAGCGGCTTCCGACGCCATACTGGAGGATGCCGGCGGCTGGAAGCGACCACGCTGCTTCCCCCGCGGCGGCGAAAGGATCAATGACGCGATCGTTCGCGAGTGTCTAGCTGTCCGCGGCAACGTCGGCATGATCGACGCCAGCATGCTTGGAAAAATCGAAGTCGTCGGACCCGACGCCGCGGCGTTCCTTTCTCGCATCTACACCGGCGACTTGACGACTCTCGCAACAGGGCGTTGCCGCTACGCCATTCTCCTGGGCGAGGATGGTTTCATACGTGACGATGGCGTCATCGCTCGGCTCGCCGCCGACCGTTTTCACGTCACCACCACGACTGGCGGCGCTGCATTCGTCCTGCATCACATGGAGGACTATCGGCAGACCGAGTTTTCCGCCTCGCGCGTGTGGCTCACTTCGGTGACCGAACAATGGGCGGTCATTTCGGTTCAAGGACCAAACGCCGCCCAGACGCTGGAACCTTTCCTGATGGATATCGATCTCGGCATAATGCCGCACATGAGCCTTTGTCAGGGCCATATCGGAGACATCCCGATCCGACTATTCCGGATCAGTTTTACCGGTGAGTCCGGCTTCGAAATCAACTTGCCGCCGCATCAGGCCCAACGCGTATGGAACACATTGCGACAACGCGATGTAACCCCGGTTGGCTCCGACGCGATGAACCGGCTTCGCGCCGAAAAGGGCTACATCATCATCGGGCAAGAAACCGACGGTACGGTCACTCCTGGCGACGTGGGCCTGAACTGGACGATCGGTGGCGGAGATTTTGTCGGCCGACGGTCGCTGTCGCTGCCTGATCTGAAACGACCGGATCGTAAGCAGCTCGTGGGGCTTTTGCCGGCCGACAGAACCGTTGTGCTCGAAGAAGGCGCTCAGGCGGTCGCATCACCCAGCCAATCGCCGCCCGAGCGCTCCGAACCCGGCGACGTCGCCTGCCTCGGACATGTCACCTCTTCTTACCACAGCCCCACGCTGGGCCGCTCGTTTGCCCTGGCGCTGATCTCAGGCGGCCGTTCGCGATTCGGTCAGGAACTGCGCGTGCTGACACGCATCGGCTTCACCGCTGTCGCTATCACCGACCCGACTTTGGTCGACAAATCGGGCGAGCGGCTCCGTACCGGCCCGCCACCGCACCGCTCGATCGATTCACTTGAACCGGCACAAAACCAGACTGCTGTGGTCGCCCGCCCCAGCGGCTCCGTCAACCTGACCTTGCTTGCTCCCACCACGAGACTATCCGTCAAAGCCGCCTCCGCCGCCGCTACCGCGATCGGTCTCGCACTCGGTGTGCTGCTGCCAACCGTCCCCTGCCGATCCGTCATTGCCCGCGACCGTGCCGCGCTGTGGTTGGGACCCGCCGAATGGCTGATTGTCGCCCCGGAAACCGCGTTAGACCTGGCGGCCACAGCGATCAAAGCAGCCGGCAGCCATCCGGCCAGCATCGTCGATGTCTCCCATCAATCGGCGGTGCTGGAACTGACCGGCCCCAAGGCAGCATGGTGCTTGAACACATTTTGCGCCCTGGACCTGGGCATGAACGCGTTTCCGGTCGGGATGTGCACTCGCACGTTACTCGGCCAGGTCGAGATCATGCTGTGGCGGATCGCATCCCAGGTCTTCCAACTCGATGTTGCTCGCTCCTTGGTGGCTTACGTCTGGGAATGCTTGGAGCAGGCGCGGCTAGAATTTACCGAGGCCACCATGATTGATCCTGAGGTTTCTCCGGTACGATGAAAAAAACCGCTGTCCAATCTCGGCCAGGTTCTGTATAACGGTTGAACGGCTGAACTTTTCAGCCGGGGCAAGATCCCTATTTCGCGCCGTTCTGCCTCACCTTAGGGCATTCGGCGCGCCGTTCTCTCCCCAATTGAAAAGTAAGATATCCCGCATGTGCGCGGGATTTGGCCAGTTGCGGAGACTTCACGTGGCTTCAGGTACTGTAAAATGGTTTAACCCGCAAAAGGGTTTTGGCTTCATTCAGCCGGCAGATGGCTCCAAGGACGTTTTCGTCCATATCTCTGCGGTCGAACGCGCTGGGCTCAAGACCCTGAACGAGGGTCAGACGGTCAGCTTTGAATTGGAGCGTGGACAGCAAGGCAAAACCTCCGCCGTCAATCTCCAGGCAAGCTGACAGACCGGGCGGCGCTTCGTGCGCCGCCCTTGATGCCGACGGAGGGACGCTTTTGATCGAATACAAGTTCGCGGCCGGCGATAAGGTCGCTCTGGTTGCTAACGGCTCCAATGTTAACGTTCGACCGGGGATCTACACCATCACCCGGCGGTTGCCGATAACCCAGATTGGCTGCCAATACCGCGCGAAAAGTGCGCTCGATAACCACGAGCGTGTGGTCGACGAAGCGCAACTGCGACGAACCTGAATTTCGCCGCTAACTACGCCCGGATCCACACACCAGCACGCTCGATCCAGGCACGCTCCGGCCGATGGTAGAATTTCCGTTCTCGGCCAATTGGTGTAGCCTTTCTCGCAACGCGAATAATGCAGCGAGGAAGCGATGAATTTTCACGACAAGGTCGCACTCATTACCGGCGCCGGTAACGGAATTGGCCGAGCCACCGCTTCCGGTTTCGCCAGTCGGGGCGCCAGGGTCATCGTCGTCGATCGCGACCAAGCCGCCGGTGAGGCCACTGCCGGTATCCTCCGCCAGCAGGGCGGAGACGCGACCTTTATTTCCGCCGACGTCACCAAATCCGCGGACGTCCAGAACTACGTGAAATTGGCACTCGAAAAATACGGCGCGATCGACTGTTTCCACAACAATGCCGGCATCGAGGGCAGCATCGCCCCAACCCACCAATATGACGAGGACATGTTCGATCGCGTCATGGCGGTGAACGTGAAAGGTGTCTTCCTTGGCCTTCGTCATGTGCTGCCCGTGATGCTCAAGCAGGGCCGCGGCGCCGTTGTCAACACCGCTTCGGTTGCCGGTCTCGTTGCATCACCAGGGATGCCCGCCTACGTTGCCTCCAAACACGCCGTCATTGGCCTCACAAAAACCGCCGCCGGAGAAGTTGCCAGGTCCGGCGTCCGGGTCAATTGCATCTGTCCCGGTCCGATCGATACAAGAATGATCCATTCGCTCGAGTCGATGATCAGCGCCGACGATCCGGCCAGCGTCGGCACCCGATACCAATCCAACATACCAATCGGACGCTATGGCACCGCCGACGAGGTGGCGAACTTGGTAATCTTCCTGAGCTCCGACCTCGCTTCCAACATCACGGGTGCGCAATATGTCGTTGACGGGGGACGGACCGCGACCGGCGGTGCCGTCACCAGTAACCTGGTGCTTTAAGATGCTGCGCCAAACAGCAGGCGGCGGATCCCTGATCGGCGAGAGCATCATCCGCGTGGATCCGCCCGCGGATGGCGACTTTGCATAATGACGCCGCGAAGCATACGCACCCCGGTGCTCGACATCGGCTTCCTGGAATCCGGGCCGGCCTTGGGTCCGACCGTGATTCTGCTGCATGGCTGGCCGTCGGATATCCACGACTATGATGACGTCGCTCCGCCGTTGGCCGAGGCAGGGTTTCGGGTTTTGGTTCCGTGGCTGCGCGGCTTCGGGTCGACCCACTTCCTGAACGCCGGAATCCCCCGAAGCGGGCAGCAGGCCGCGCTGGGCGCGGATCTCCGGGACTTCATCGACGCGCTGTCGATCAAGGCGGCCATCCTGGTCGGTTACGACTGGGGCGGACGAGCCGCCTGCGTCACCGCGGCTCTATGGCCCGAACGCGTCAACGCGCTTGTCGCCATCACCGGCTACGGCATACAGGATATCGTCGGTGCCGCTCATCCGGGTCCAGCGGAACAGGAGTATCGTCATTGGTATCAGTGGTATTTTCACACTAACCGAGGCCGTAGCGGTCTGACAGAAAACCGCGCTGGGATAGCCAGGCTGCTATGGCATCTATGGTCGCCAAACTGGGCGTTCGATGACGCGACGTTCAAGACGACAGCAGCCAGCTTCGATAATCGGGATTTTGTCGGCGTAACAATCCAATCCTATCGACACCGATACGGAAACGCCCCCGGCGATCCCGCCTACGACGTCCTGGAAGCCGCACTCGCCAAACAACCGCCCATCGGCGTGCCAACAATCGTCCTGCATGGCGAGGCCGATGGCGTTGGCCCCCCAGCCGGCTCGATCCCGCGAGATCGCCTGTTTACCGGCCCGATGGAACGTCGGCTAATCCCGCGCGCGGGACACTTCCTGCCGCGCGAGAACCCGCAAGACGTCGTAGCCGCTGTCAAACGTCTCGCCGTTGTCGACTAATACAATCCTTCTGACTCAAGGTCAGGGAGATACGACCATGCAAATCATCCCAAGCGGCCAGACACTCGGCGCCCGTATTGAAGACATCGACCTTGCCGCCGCACTATCTGACGGCGCTCTACGCACAGTACTGACCGCGCTCGGCAAGTACGGCGTTCTCTGCTTCCCCAATCAGACCTTCGACACCGCGGCCTTCGCCGCGTTTGCTAGGCGATTCGGCGACCTGGAGGTCAACGTCGCCAACCGGTTCCACGAGCCCGATTTCCCCGAGGTCATGATCCTCTCCAACCAGATCGGTCCCGACGGCAAGCCGATCGGCCTGAACGACGCGGGGCAGGGCTGGCATACCGACATGTCATACAGCCAGGACATCGCGCTCGCCAACGTACTGCACGCGCAAGCCGTGCCGATGCGCAACGGAAAACCGGTCGGCGAGACCCAGTTCCGCAACATGCACGCCGCCTATGATGAATTGCCCGATCAGGTGAAGCACAAGATCGAAGGGCACACCGCCACCCACGACTTCGAGAAATTCTGGGAAGTCATGCGCCTCCGACCCGGTTCTCATCGCGACAAGCTGACGGACGAACAGAGGCGCAAGAAACCGCCGGTCTCGCAGCCTTTGGTGCGCACCCACCCGCTGACCACGCGCAAGGTGCTGTACGCCAACCCCGGCTACACCATGTGGATAGATGACATGGACCGAAAGGAAAGCGACACCATCCTGGATTACCTGTTCCGTCACCAAGAGCGTGCCGATTTTCTTTATGCCCATCATTGGGCGGTTGGCGACCTGCTGATGTGGGACAACATCGGCACCGTCCATAACGCCGTTGCCGACTACATGGCGAACGAACCGCGCTACATGCGCCGAGCGCAGGTGATGGCGACGCTGGACTACACGTCGCTGCTGGAGCCTGGCCGCGCTGAGCGGTTCGTTTACAGCGCGTGAATCGTGCGATCAAACAAGGAGTTAGGCCATGTCCGGCATGCACTGTCATGCTGAAATTGGCCTAGCCTGATATGACGTCGGCTTTCACCGGCAAACGCATCGTCGTCACCGGCGGGGCGGGCGGCATCGGCATCGAAACGGTGCGCGCCTTCATGGACCATGGCGGCCACGTGATCATGGCCGATGTCGACGAAGCCGCCCTGTCGCGCGCCCAGCAAACACTCGGTCGCGTGCGCCTCGGCACCATCGCCTCGGCCTTGGAAACGCCGGCGGAATGCGCGCGGGTCATACAGGCCGCCGGCGCGCCGGTTTACGCACTGGTGCACCTCGCCGGCCTGTTCGAGCAAGATCAACTCGACCCCGACGACCACAACGTTTGGAACCGCGCGATCGCCGCCAACCTTACCAACGCCTACGACATGGCAGTGGCATTCTCCAGGCGGTTCGACCAGCGTGAACCGGCGCGCATCGTGCTGACCAGTTCCGTCGCTTACCGCCGCGGCAGCGCCGACCGCGTGCCCTATGCCGCGGCCAAGGCCGGCATCGTTGGCCTGACCCGGGCCCTGTCGCGGAAGCTGGCGCCGGACGTGCTGGTGAACGCGATCGCACCAGGCGTCATTGAGACCAAGATGGCGGACCCGGTCATCGCCGAACGCGGAGAGGCGTATCGAATGGAGATCCCGTTGCGGCGCTTCGGCAAGCCGGCGGAAATCGCCTCGGTGATCCGCTTCCTCTGCTCACCGGACGCGTCCTACATAACCGGGCAGACCATCACGATCGATGGGGGAATTACCAACGCCTGATCGCCGATCGACGAGTCCGCCTGCGCATCCTGGGCTGATTGGTCTATCCGACGCGGGCGATTTTGCCGGTATGCGGGTCCATCGTAAATTTTGCCACTACCGAACCATTTTGCGTTGCCAGGTTGAAGCCGATCGGACCATCTGTCGTCGGTGCGACATCAGTTACTTTCCAGTCGTGATTACCGTTCCACAGCAAGAACCCCTCGACGATTTTCTGCACGTCGGCAGGCGAAAGTTCACGGTCCGGCTGACGATAGATCAGCGCGAACGGCCGCATGCCACCATGATGGTGCATCCAGGGGCGTCCGTCCGGACCGGGATGCTCCCAACGGCCCGGCCCGCGATCCTGGGACGCCGAAACTCGATCCAGTTGCTGCGTCGGCGGCGGAGTCGGCTGTGCTTGCGACAACACCGCCCCTGTGGCGATGCCGCCTGAAATAAACGCCGCCGCGGCGACTAGAATGGTTCGGCGCATCCGATAACTCCATGATTGCGACCACCGCTACTTGGAGCGCCCATCCGCGTCATATCCGCGACAAATTGCAATAAATTGCAACGGTCGTTTCGGACCGGCCGTACACGGCGTATGTAACAGAACATGGACCAGACCCCACACATCCTCGTCATCGACGATGATCGAGAAATTCGCGATCTCCTGGGCCGATTCCTGGAAAAGCAACGCATCCGCGTGACCGCCGTCCGCGACGGCAAGGAGGCGCGCCGAGCTTGGCTCAACGGCCACTACCAACTCGTAGTGCTCGATCTGATGCTGCCCGGCGAATCAGGACTAGATCTTGCGCGCTGGCTGCGCGGGCAGTCGGACATCCCGATCGTGATGCTTACCGCGATGGGTGAGGAAACCGACCGAATCATCGGTCTGGAACTTGGCGCCGACGACTACATGCCGAAACCGTTCAACCCGCGCGAACTGCTGGCTCGCATCCGCGCTGTGTTGCGCCGCTCCGGCGACCAGGCTGAGACCCGCCATGACCCCTCCGTCCGCGGCTATCGATTCAACGATTGGACCCTGGACCCCGCCCGCCGTCGGCTGCTCAACCCCGAGGGGGTCGAGGTCGCGCTGACCGGGGGCGAATACGACCTGCTACAGGCACTGGTCGAGCGAGCCAATCGCGTGCTGACCCGCGACATGCTGCTCGACTTGCTGCGCGGACGCCAGGCAGGTCCGTTTGATCGGGCGATCGACGTCGCCGTGTCCCGTCTTCGCCGCAAGCTGGAGGATGACGGACGAAACGCACAGCTTATCAAGACCGTCCGCGGCGGCGGCTATGTCCTTGCTGCCACGGTAGAGCGGGCATAGGCGCTCAAGCATGATCGAACGACGCCACGTCCAAGTCCCGTGAATCATGCTTGAAAACAGAGAGTTAAAGGCTGTCCAGCCAGCCCGCCAAAGCTCTGGCGCCGAGCGGCATTCCCGATCTACCATTAAACCGAAGGCATGCATCCACGCCACGGAGCGCGCATGAGATTTCGCCCCTGGCCCGGCAGTCTGGCTGCCCGCACGGCGTTTGTGCTGTTGCTGGGCCTGATCATCGTGCAGATTGCTGGGCTGACCATTCATGCGCTCGATCGGCTGGACGTGCAGCGGCTAAGTCAGGCCCGCGACATCGCCGTTCGCGTCGTCAGCCTCTATCGCACCATCGCGTTGACCGACCCGCCAAACCGCGCCGCCGTCCTGGCCGAACTGCATCGCGGCAACGATCTGTCACCCACGCTGAGCGCCTCGCCGCCCGAGGTGGATTTGCCGGAGATGCCAATCCCCGAGCAGCGCCTCATACGGGTAAACATGAACCTTGTCCCGCTCGGAGGTCCGAGGCTTCGCTGGCAGCAGATCGCGATCTACGGCGGCCATTCCTGGCATCAGGCGGTTATCGGGATGCGCCTGCCGGACGGCGAATGGCTTAACGTCAAGGCGGCGCTGGAACCACTGCGACCCTGGCATTCGCCGACCTTCTTGGCGGCGTTTGTGCTGATGACGGTCACCGCGGCGGCGCTGACCCTGTGGGCGGTGCGGCGCCTGACCGCGCCAGTCCGCACCCTTGCCGAAGCCGCCGAAGCGCTTGGCCGGGATGTCAATGCATCCCCATTGCCCGAGAATGGACCAACCGAGGTTGCCATCGCCGCCGTGGCGTTCAATACCATGGCCGCGCGTATCCGGCGCTTCGTCCAGGATCGGACCGAGTTGCTGACCGCCATCGGGCACGATCTGCGCACACCGATCACCCGCCTGAAGCTGCGAGCCGAGTTCGTCGAGGACGACGAGCAGCGCGCCAAGATCCTCGCCGACCTCGAGGAACTGGAGGCCATGGTGTCCGCCACGCTCGCGTTCGGGCGGGACGCGCGTACCACCGAACCCGTCAGCCAACTCGACCTGGCCGAGTTGTTGCGAACTATCCTGGATGAGGCAGGGGACGCCCACCCCGATGTGCTGGACAGGTTGAACTACGAGGGGCCGCCCCACCTGACGGTGCAGGCGAGATCGCTGGCGTTGAAGCGAGTGTTCGTCAATCTTGTTGCCAATGCGGTCAATTATGGCGGCTCGGCAAGGGTGCGCCTGCTCCAGGCCGAACACCGGGTTGTCATGGTGGAGGTCGAGGATGACGGTCCGGGCATACCGAGCGGCGATCTCGACCGGGTGTTCGAACCGTTCCATCGCGGCGAACCGAGCCGTAACCGGGAAACCGGCGGCGTTGGTCTGGGACTGCCGATCGCACGAAATATCATGCGCGCCCACGGCGGGGATGTGACCATCACCAACCGTCCGTCCGGCGGTGTCAAGGCGATCGTGACCTTGCCGGTTTAGCGAGCTTTTCAAGCATGCATCGCCACCAACCCCGTCATCAATCCGACGCCTTCCGTTTAGCCAGCCATGCCTCAGCCGCGTCATCCGCGCCGGATGGCAGAGCCGCATCCGGATGGTTGATCCACGCCAGGATATCGTCGATCGGAGTCCCACGATCCTTGTCGCGCAGCAGCAGGTGATAGCCCGCCGGATAGAAAGCCAGTACAGCACCACCCTTGCCGACACGCGGCAGGGCCCGCCACATGGCGGCGGTTGCCTTCGGCGGCACCAGTTCGTCATGGCCGCCATACAAGAACAAAGCCGGCGCGCTGAAATGCGCTGCCGCGGCCAACGCCTGATCCATCAGGTCCACCAGCCCCTTGATCGCATCCACCCGGGTTGCCCGCAGTGTCAGCGGATCGGTTGACAGCCTGACCAGCGCCGCCCGGTTGTCGCTGGCGGTAACCTTGACAACGCCTCCCCCGGTCACCTTCATGCCCGGCACGGTATGATCAGCCAGCCACAACGACCCCCGCAGCAGGATGTTCATCTTCGACCGTCCCCATACCGCGGGTGCGATCAGCACATAACCATCAACCGGCGGCGGGTCCGGTTCGGTCGCCATGACCATCATCGCCGCGGCCCCCATGCTTTCCGCCATCAGGATCAGTTTGGCCCGCGGATAGCGTGACCGCAGCAGGCGGACCATGACCCGGGCGTCATCGATCAGGCCGGCGGTGCCCGGCCAAAGACCGCGCGTCCGGGTCGCGCCGAAGCCGCGCTGATCCGGCGAAAATACCGCCATTCCGGCGGCCGCGAAGTCGGGCGCCGGACACTCCCACGCATCGCGGCTGTCGTTCATGCCGTGCAGCGCCAGCACGACAGTACTGGGGAAACCTTTTGGCAGCCACACCCGGTAGGGCAGGACGGTGCCGTCCGGCATTACGAACACATCATTTGTCTCCGTCGGTTTCTCCACCGCCGGCCCAGGCGGGGCGATCCGGCCGACGCATCCGGTCAGCACCGTCGCCAGCAGCACCAGGACCAGCAGCATGCCGGCGCGCAGCGGTTTCAAGGGAGACTGGTTGAAAGCATTCGCCGCATCGCTATCATCACCCCGCGTTCCAGACCAGACAGAGGATCAACATGCCGGACGGCGCCGCCCCGAATACTGCCCTCCCAGCGACCCCGACCGAGATCATCCATGTCGACTCCCGCACCGCGGCCTGCGACGGTGGCGACGGCGCCCTGGGCCACCCAAGGGTCTTCCTGCGCATCCCAGGTGAGCAGGTGATGTGCCCCTATTGCTCACGTCTCTATGTCCTGAACCCAGGAGCGGATCACGCCAGCGGACATTGACATCGCCGTCCCGGCGGAGACCGAGGTCGCAACCCGAAAACTGCACCTGATCCTGATCGACGGATCCGGCTTCATCTTCCGCGCCTTCCACGCCCTGCCGCCGATGACCAGACAGGACGGCACGCCGGTGAACGCGGTGTTCGGCTTCACCAACATGCTGGCCAAACTGCTGAAGGAGCACGTCGGCACCCACATAGCCGTCATATTCGACGCCGGGCGTCTGACCTTCCGCAACCGCCTGTATGACGCCTACAAGGCGCACCGGCCGCCCCCACCCGACGAGCTGATTCCGCAGTTTGCCTTGGTCCGGGAAGCCACCGAGGCGTTTGGCGTCCCGGCCGTCGAGCTCCCCGATTGGGAGGCCGACGACCTGATCGCCGCCTACGCCCAATCGGCCGTCACCGCCGGCGGCCAAGTCACCATCGTCTCCTCCGACAAGGACCTGATGCAATTGATCCGGCCCGGCGTGGACATGCTGGACCCGATCAAGCAGAAGCCGATCGGTCCGGCCGAGGTAATGGAAAAATTCGGCGTCACACCGGACAAGATGATCGAGGTGCAGGCGCTGATCGGTGATTCGACCGACAATGTGCCCGGCGTGCCGGGCATCGGCCCCAAGGGCGCGGCGCAACTGATAAACGAGTACGGCGACGTCGAAGCGGTTCTGACAGCGGCACCCACCATGAAACCGTCCAAACGGCGCGATATGCTGATAGAGCACGCCGACAAGGCCCGTATCTCGCGCGACCTGGTCCGACTAAGGCTGGACACCCCACTCCCCGTGCCGGTCGAGGCCCTGGCCCAACGTGACGCCGACAGGATGGCGCTGTCCGCATGGCTAACCCGCCAAGGCTTTCGCAGCGTCGCCGCTCGGCTAGGTTTGGATGCCGAGACTGGCGCCAAACCAACCGCTGACCTGCCGCAATCATCGTCCGAGACAGCGCAGTTTCCCACCCCCTCAACTCGACCGGCCGGATTGCAGCCCGACCTGGGTCTCACCCCGCCGCCCACCGAGAGCGGGTTTGGCCCTTACGACAGCGTCACCACCGCCGACACTCTGCGTGAGTGGGTCGGTGACGCCCAAGCTGCCGGTCAGGTCGCGATCGCCATCGCAACCGACCGCTCGGACGCAATGCGTGCTCACCTGATCGGGCTGTCGCTGGCCGTGACACCGGGACGCGCTTGCTACGTCCCCCTGGCACACGAGGTGTTGGGCGAGCAGATCGGAATAAACCAGGCAATCGAACTGCTGGGGCCGCTGCTAACCGATGTTTCGGTGCTGAAGATCTTCCCGGACGCCAAGTTCGCCATGATGGCGTTGTCGCGAGCCGGCTTCCCGATACCTGTTCCGATCGACGACACGATGCTGATCTCTTACGCACAGGACGCCGGTCTGCACGGGCATGCGCTGGACGATCTCTCCAGGCTGCACCTGGGTCACACGCCGCTGAGCTTTGACGACGCGACCGGCACCGGCCGCAACCGGGTGCCGCTGGCGCAGGTTCAAATCGATCGGGCAACTGCCCCGGCGGCCGAAAATGCCGATGTCACGCTGCGTCTGTGGCAGACCTTGCGGCCTCGGCTGCGATTGAACGGTGGCCTCGCGCTCTACGAACAGACCGAACGCCGCCTGGTGCCGGTGCTGTTGGGGATGGAGCGGGCCGGCATCAAGGTCGATGCCGACGACCTGCGACGCATGTCGGTCGACTTCGACGCCCGCATGGCGGTCATGGAGCAGGACTGCCACCGCCTGGCCGGCCACCCATTCAACGTCGGCAGCCCCAAACAACTGGGTGAGGTGCTGTTCGACGAACAGCAACTGCCAGGCGGAAAACGGATGAAGACCGGCGCCTGGGGAACCGATTCCTCGGTGCTGCAGAATTTGGCCGAACAGGGGTTGGAACTGCCCACACGCATCCTGGAGTGGCGGCAGTTGGCGAAGCTGAAGTCGACCTACGCCGACTCGCTGGTGAATGACATCAACCCCGACACCGGGCGGGTGCATACCTGTTTCGCGATGGCGGTCGCTTCGACCGGGCGGCTGTCATCCAACGATCCCAACCTGCAGAACATCCCGATCCGCACCGACGAAGGCAGCCGCATCCGTCACGCCTTCATCGCCGAACCGGGCCATGTGCTGGTCAGCGCCGACTACTCACAGATCGAACTCCGCCTGCTTGCCCATGTCGCTAATTTACCGGTGCTGCGAGACAGTTTTGCCAACGGCGAGGACATTCACGCCCGCACCGCCAGTGAGGTGTTCGGGGTGCCGATGGCCGGCATGGACCCGATGACCCGCCGACGCGCCAAGGCCATTAACTTCGGCATCATCTACGGCATCTCCGGCTTCGGCCTGGCTCGGCAGTTGGGTATCTCACCGGGCGAGGCCAGGCTCTATATCGGGCGTTATTTCGAGCGCTATCCGGGTATCCTCGCCTACATGGAAGAGACCAAGACACAGGCCAGGGCCAACGGCTACGTCGTATCGCCATTCGGGCGACGGTGCTGGGTCTCCGGCATAGCTGACAAAAACGCCGCCCGCCGCGCCTATGCCGAGCGTCAGGCGATCAATGCGCCGTTGCAGGGCGGAGCCGCGGATATCATCAAGCGGGCGATGGTGAGACTGCCCGCGGCCTTGCGTGAGAAGGGGCTTCGGTCCCGGATGCTGTTGCAGGTGCATGATGAGCTGCTATTCGAGGCGCCGGCGCACGAGGCCGAGGAATTGGCCGCGGTGGTTCGCAGGGTCATGGAAAGCGCCGCGGTTCTGTCCGTGCCCTTGGTGGTCGAGACCGGGGCAGGGCGCACCTGGGCGGCCGCCCATTGATGGTGGTCGGAGCCCAACAGCGTATCGGCACTAGCGATACTTCTCGCCTTTACAACTCATACACGACGAGCGCCCCGGGTTGCCCGGATTGGGCTTGCCGCGAGATCGTGTTGAGAGTTCACAGCCGTTATCTCGTCGGGATCGGCGCCGGCTCGACCGATCGTTTCCAGAAAGTAGTTCGACTTCGGTCTTTCTTGGCCGGATGCGGCATAGTCCGCCGCCATCAGAGCCACAATAGTGGCAATGCCGGTCGAAAGGTGCCTTTCCATTGCAACGTACTTCACTCAATGGATCGTTTCTGCTTCCGCCGTCGGCTCATCAAGCGCCGGATCCGTCGCGGGCGCTCGTCTTCTGCGGAAAAACATTCCCGCTTCACCCAACAGTCCTGCCAGATCCAACAGCGGATCGAGGGCGCCTGCCGCGCCTTCCGCCGAGAGTAGGGCCGCCCGTAACGCAGTCTCCGCCAGATGGTCATGACCGCTTTGCGCAAGACTAGCCGCATGCAGGAGGCGCTTTTCGTCGTTGGACAGATGCCGACAGCTCGGGCGGTGAATGCTCATCGGTTGCACGGCGCTGCCGGCAACAGCGGTCATCAACCGGCCAACGGAAAACGCAGCATCAGACACCCCGGCCGCGTCAAGACTCTGGCAAAGCCGGGGCATTGGATCTTCATCCTGACGATAGGCGTCGACCCACGAGCGGACGGCAATCAGCAAAACACTCTCCGCCGGGTCCAGAGCCCCCGAATTATCGGGATATCCTGCAAGACGGACGGGTAGCCGGATAATCTGGCCCATGCGAAGCGCTCCAAAGTTGACCGAGCACTGACTACTTCAGTTGAGAACGCGTCGCAATAGCGAGTAGGAGTGCGACCGTTAATCCGCTCTTCCGGCAACAGCAGAGCGACGCGGACCGCGGATCATCGGAGGCTGGAGGAAAACGCTGCCCAGACGATGTTCGTCTAGCCCAGTATGGGCATTAAGGCCTGGAGCATTTCATTTTTTAGCCGCAGCCGCAGCCGCAGCCGCTTTAGCGGAAACCTGCGTCAATACTTGGGGTCGAGGCACCGTCGTCGAGACAACTTATAGCTCAACCGCGCGGGACCTCCGGGGGAACAGGCAGGAAGTGCCGCGACCCAAACGCCACGGCCCGCCCGATCTTGAGCCTCGGAATCGCGCGATCCCGGACTACCCCACCTCCGACGCCAGTCTGTTCAGATAGTAAGCGGGATCCCCGAACAGCCGTTCGATAACCATGCACCGCCGGAAGTAGTGTCCCACCGCGTATTCCTCAGTCATCCCAATCCCGCCATGCATCTGCACCGCGCTCTGCGACACATACCGACCAGCCTGCCCGATCCCCACCTTCGCCAACGCGATATCCCGCGTCCTCGTCGCCTGATCCGGGTTGTCGATCGACATCGTCGCCAGCATCGCCATGCTGCGGCCTTGCTCCTGCGCCATGAACATGTCGGCCAACCGATGCTGCACCACCTGATATGACCCGATCGGGTTGCCGAACTGCACCCGGGTCTTGCTGTATTCCAGGGTTATTTCGTTCATCGCTTCCATCGCCCCGACCGTCTCGCCCGCACTGGCAGCGATCCCGGCTTCCACAATGCGCTGGATGATCGGCAACCCGTCGCCGACCGCGCCCAGCACGTCTTCATCGGAAACCTGAACGTTGGACAGGGAGATATCCGCTGCCCGCGTGTCGTCGCGGCTGACATAGCCACGCCGGGCAACCCCCGACGCACCGGCATCGATCAGAAACAGCGTGATTCCATCAGCATCATGACGATCCCCGCCGGTGCGCGCGCTAACGATGATGCGGTCCGCCGCCTCGCCATGCGCAACCACCGTCTTCGACCCATCCAGCACCCAGCCCGACCCGTTCCGCTTGGCAGTCGTCACCACATCCGTCAGGTCATAACGAGCCTGCCGCTCGCCATGAGCAAACGACATCTTCAAACGACCCTCGGCAATCGCCGGCAGCACAGAAGCCTTTTGCTCCGACGATCCGGCAACGTTCAACCCAGTCCCCGCCAGCACCACCGTCGAAAAATACGGCTCCAACACCAGCACCTGGCCAAACGCCTGCATCACCAGCATGACTTCCTGCGCGCCGCCGCCGAAGCCGCCATACTCCTCCGCGAAAGGCAAGCCCAGCAGCCCCTGCTCCGCAAACTGCGACCACACCGACGGAGAGTAACCCTCGGCCAACGACATGTAGCCCTTGCGTTGAGCGAAACTGTATGCCCCGCTCAACATCCGCGTGACGCTCTCGACCAGTAGGCGCTGGTCGTCGGATGGTTCGAAATCCATTACAGCCCCAATACCGCTTTGGTCAGGATATTCTTCTGGATCTCGTTAGTACCGCCGTAGATCGAGGCAGCACGCAGCATCAGGTACCCGCCGGTCCCGGCACTGCTGGCCTCCAGCATGTCGTCCGGCTCGTTCAACGCCTCTAGTTCCTGCGCCCAGATCGGCGTCGCCAACGGCCCGGCGACATCGACCGCCAATTCCGACGTCGCCTGCAGCAACTCGGTCCCCTTTACCTTCAGCACCGACGACAGCGGATCGGGTTTGCCGGCGCCCTTCGCCTTGTCATACGCCGACACAACCCGATACTGCGTAATTTCCAGCGCTTTCATATCCACCTGCAACTGAGCAATGCGTTGGCGGAACGTCTGGTCCTGGATCAGCGGCACGCCACCAAAATTCACCTCTTTCGCCATCTCGACGGCGGAGGTGACCCGTTCACGCGATTTGCCCAGGCGTGCAATGCCGGTGCGCTCGTTGCCGAGCAGGAACTTCGCCACGTCCCAGCCTTTGTTCTCCGCATGGATCCGCATTTCCACCGGAACCTTCACATCGTCGAAAAATACCTCGTTCAGGTGGTGTGCCCCATCGATCGAAATGATCGGCCGTACCGTGATACCCGGCGTCTTCATGTCCACCAGCAGAAAAGAGATGCCCTCTTGTCGCTTGCGCGCATTCGGATCGGTGCGAACCAGCAAGAAACACCAATCCGCGTTGTGTGCGGTCGAGGTCCAGATCTTCTGCCCGTTCACCACGTAATGATCGCCGTCACGCTTCGCCGCCGTTTTAAGCGACGCCAGGTCGGACCCCGCCCCCGGCTCAGAGAACCCCTGACACCACCAATCATCAAGATTGGCCGCCCGCAGCAAAAAGCGCTGCTTCTGTGCGTCGGTGCCAAACTGAATCAGCACCGGACCCAGCATGGTGATGTTGAAAGACAATAACTCCGGCGCCGGAGCCATCAGGTTCTCTTCCAAAAAGATCATCTTCTGGATCGCCGTCCAGCCTGGTCCACCCCATTCCTTCGGCCAAGACATCGCGGCCCAACCCTTCGCGTTGAGGATCCGCTGCCAGCGCACGGTGTCCTCCTTGCGTGGCGGATGCCCCAGCTTCATCCGGTCTCGGGTATCTGCCGGCAGACTTTTGCCAATGAAGGCGCGGACCTCCTCGCGGAAGGCGAGTTCTTCCGAAGTGAATCGAAGATCCATGGATTGTCCCTCCTACTGGCCGGTATGTTTAACCGTGCCTACGGCGCTGCGCAATCCGGGCAAACGGACCAATGCCGCCGTTCCGCGGCGCTGACCGTTATCCACCAGAACCGGACGCCGGGGTGATGCTGCATCGGTCCCCAGCCCGGACCAACAAGGTACCGGTTTTGCCGGCGTTCACCGGATCCGGAAAACTGATGACTGGACGACCGTTCACCGGATCTCCCAGAACGTCGACCGAACCGGCGCCAACCAGGACATCGCTTCCGCCGCAGCTTACCGAAAGCGTTGCGCCAGGTTTGTTGTTGCCGCCACATCCAGGCAGGAGAATTGGAAGGCATAGCCAGACAAGCTGCCAAAGCCGCATTCAGATCTCCATCTGGTCAGTCCCGCGGTCCAGCCGCGTGAGTCCGCCGGCAGAGACACATCGGAGTCACCGGCCTCGAAGCACCCGAAGCATTTCGCGATACTGCCGATCCCGCTTGTCGTCGTTGACCACGAGCACAGCCCAGATCGCCGCCGGAATCCATCCCAACACGGTGAGTTGCAGCCCCAGGCACAACAAGGCCTGAAAGAAACGCCTGCTTAGAAGCAGCGCAAGCCACGGCAGCAAGACGGCAACAGCAATCATCGACGATCCTTGTGGACGCCGTGGCAGCTCGAGGCAACCCACGGGGCATCTCGGCAAGATCATAACAGATCGGCCAACCCAGACGGAAACCCTCGACATCGTGAGCCCGATCCGATGTTGCAGCTCCCCACCGTCGCGCTTGACGCGAAAGGCGCGGCGAGTCACCGGCTGGAAAAGAGATTCGGTCGGCGCCCTATTTTTGACACAGCCCGAAAATCTTGCGACAAATCCCGGCGGTCAGCTTGGTATCATCGCCTCGCCTCGCCGGCCGCTTCTTCCGATCGCGGCAAGAATCGCAGGCGCCCGTCAAGGCCGCGCGTCGCCGAACCCCGTCTGCCGGCATGACTCACGGATCGACGCAATGACCCAGAATATCTACGACGAGTCAGCGTTCTTCGAGAATTATAGCCAACTCAGACGCTCGGTCGAAGGGTTGGCCGGCGCCCCGGAGTGGCCCGCTCTGCAATCGCTGCTTCCCAACCTCAATGGCCTGAAAATCGTCGACCTCGGATGTGGCTTCGGCTGGTTTTGCCGCTGGGCGCGCCAGCAGGGCGCCGCTCAAGTTCTCGGACTGGATATATCCGACAAAATGCTTGCGCGGGCCACCGCCGCCACATCCGACACGACCATCATCTACGCCAAAGCTGACATGGAAAAGCTTAACCTGCCGCGCGCGTCGTTTGATCTCGCCTACAGCTCACTTGCTCTCCATTACGTCGAGGATCTCGCTGGCCTTATGGCCAATGTGCACGACGCCATCCTTCCCGGTGGCCGGCTGATATTTTCGATCGAGCATCCGATCTATATGGCGCCCGAAAATCCGCGCTGGCTGGTGGGGTCCGATGGCCGGAAAATCTGGCCGCTCGACAGCTACCTGAACGAAGGCCGGCGCATCAGCGATTGGCTTGCCAAAGGGGTCATCAAGCAGCATCGCACCATCGGAACAACGCTCAATATGCTCATACACACCGGGTTCACGATTACTCATGTCGAGGAATGGGGCCCGACGGCCCGGCAAATCGACGCCATGCCGGAACTCGCCGAAGAACGGGAGCGGCCGATGTTCATGCTGATTGCGGCGCAACACTGAAACCGGATCCCGGCTTCGGCACAGTCAGCCGAAAACTTCGGCCCAGGGCTGCCGGCCCGCAACATTGTTGCCGTAACGTTGCTACGGCCACATCCGATGGCTCGGGCGGTAGGATTCGAACCTACGACCAATCGGTTAACAGCCGATTGCTCTACCGCTGAGCTACGCCCGATCAGACCCTCGGCAACGGCCACCGAGCGCGCCTTCTAGTGTCCCCGCCGGGCCGGGTCAACCGCGCAAAAGCGACGGACTTGCCGTCGCGTCAGACATTGCCGGCTCCCCCAATGGAGCTTCCGCGGATCAACCACCGATCAGCACGGTGAGACAGTAAGTTGTCCCGGCCATGCGATGCTGTATTATAGCTCCGTAAGCGAGAGTGGCGGAACGGTAGACGCAGTCGGCTCAAAATCGACCGCCCTTCGGGCATGGGGGTTCGAATCCCCCCTCTCGCACCATATCGACCGCAACAGCGGGCGCTTAACCTGCACCGTTGATCTGGTATTCGATCGTTATTTCGCCACATCCGCGAATTCGGCTCCAGTCAACCGCCCCAGGTCACTCGGCGTTAGCTCAAACACCGATTTCGTCGATCCTCCGGCAGCCCAGATCGTTGGAAACAGCTTCAGATCGCGATCCAGAAACACCACCGGCGCGACCGTATGCCCGACCGGCGGCACAGCCCCCACCGCAAAGCCCGTCTTCTCCAGCACGAAGCCCGGGTCCGCTCGGCTTATTTTCTGTCCGACCAGCCCAGCGACCTTCTTCTCATCGACCCGGTTGGCACCCGAAGCGACCACCAGCACCGGCCGTCCATCCGCCGTCTTGAACAGCATCGACTTGGCGATCCGCGCCAAGTCGCAGCCGACCGCCGCCGCCGCCTCGGCCGACGAGTGGGTGCTGTCCTCGAACTCCAGGACACGGAACGCTTCCCCCAGAACGCTCTGCACACGCATCGCGCCATCACTGCTGGCTGGCCGCATCATCGCCCTCGTATCTCCGGATCGCCAATTCCCGAACCGCTCATTCCCGAAACCTTGGTCCGAACGTCCGGTCGAACGAAGCCGTCCCACGCGAACGCCCACCCGCGGATCCGGGGACGCGCCCGCAGCACCGGATTCTCCACGAAGACGTGCAGTAGCCACGCCAGCGGTATTGTCACGCCGATCGAGGTTACCGCACGCGCGGCGATCATCAGGTATGGCGACATCGGCGGCAGCGAGTTCAGGAACGGCTCCACCTCCAGCAACCCGATCAGGTGCGTCAGGTAGAACGGGTAACTGATCGCCCCCAGGAACAGCGGCAAGCGCCAGCGCAGAAACGGCAGTTGCCCTTGACTGACGGCGCCCACCAACGCCGCTGCCGCACCCATCTCCACGCAGCGATCCACGCCGCCATGGCCCAGCAACACGTTGGTAAACAGTAGCGCAAGAATTGCGGCCGACAGCAGAGACCGGCTGTGCCAGACCCACTGCGGGATCGAGGTCACGCCGGCGCCAAGGATGAACGCCGGCAGGAACATGATCAGCGGATTGCCGCGGCAAAATGGCAGCGCCGCGATTGACACCGCAAGCCCCACCAGCATTTTCCAAGTGCTTCCCTTGGTCAGCCCCCAGAGCAGGAACAACATTCCACTGGCAACGACCTCGGCTTGTAGCGACCACAGCACGCCGTTCAGGCTGTGGCTGAACAACAGCATGTTCCGCGCCAGTTCATAGCCCGGGGCGCTGGTGAAGAATCCAAGCAGCAAGCCACTGGCGATCGTCAGGGGCAGCAGTCGGTAGAGCCGGGCGGCGGTATATTCCGGCAGATCGCGGAAAAACAGCATGTCCTTGCGGCGGAAGGATTCCCAGAGCACGTGGCCGCTCAGTGCGAAGAACACCATCACCGCGGCATCGCTCGGAAACAACGCTTCAAGGATACGCATGACGACCTGGGACGTCGGCCTGGTCGGGAAATTCTTTAGGCTGGTTCCCCACAGCCCGAGGCCGGTAACCTGCTCGTAGCAATGGCCCAGCGCGACCGACAGGGCGGCGATACCGCGCAGTCCATCAAGGTCTGGATTGCGGATTGCCCCGCTGGCACTTTTGCTCAAGACGGGCCGCCCGCCAACACTCGACGGGCAATCCCGATGATCCGATGCGCCTCCGACCATAAGCCATACGGCTCAAGCGCATCCAGCGGCGCCCAAACCGCGGCGGTCACGTCGGTCGCCGCCACCGGCTCGCCGGCCACCCAGCGTGCGGCGAAATCGAGGATTGTGTAATGGAACCGCACCCGGCCATCGGCATCCCGCCGGATCGTATCGACATGGGCACAGAAATGCAGCTCGCCCACAACCAGCCCGCACTCCTCCATTAGTTCGCGCCGGGCCGCTTCCTCGCACGTCTCGCCGACGTCCTGAGCACCCCCAGGCAGTGTCCAGCTACCCAGATTCGGTGGCTTGCCCCGCTGGCACAGCAGTACGTGGTCGGCCTTGATCACCACGATCCCGATGCCGACGAATGGTCGGGTCGGATACTCCCGGTTCACTTGCCGCCCGCATCGGGCGTCTTCGGACTGGCGATCCCTGAACTAGCCGTCCCTTGACCAGCATTCCCCGGACCAACCACCCCTGCGTTCGGCGCGCTCGAACTGGGCGCCCCCGAACCGGGCCCCGAACTGGGCGATGATGGCTTCGCCGGTTCCTCGGCCTTCAGGTCAGCCATCGAGGGCACCAGCGATTTCTCCTTCCAGGAACCAATCTCATACGACCATCCGGCCAGCCGCCCATTCATTCGGTCCGCCTCGACCTTCGTCTTGTCCGACGCAGCCGAGGCCGCAAAACGGGCCCAAACATGACTACCAGCGTGGAGCACCGTGACCTTCACCGCAAGCCCGTCGTCGGTCGTGAACACCGAGTGTCCGGCTTCCGACCCTGGCGCATCGGCATCTGCTTTGACCTCCTGGAACGTCAACAACTCCAGGCCGCGGGCAACGTCGTCCACTTTGTAGTCTTCCAGTTTCGGATGGTCCGCCGGCTGCGTCAGCGCGAATTTACCGTCCCGGCGCGTAAACGTCAGCGCCTGATCGCCGACTACGACCGAAGCGATCCGCTCGTGCGATATGTTCATCACATTTCGATCCAGCCAAAGCGACGCGTCGGCATCCACCTGCAGGCCGCCCTCGGCGAGCCACGACTGGTTCTCGCCCGGGCGACGAACGTAGACCTCCTCCGGTACGTCGGCCTGGCTGCGGATCCGCCGATGCCCAACAATAAGCGCCGCGACCGGTTTATTAGAAGCGTCCACCAGCCGTAGCAGATCGGCACTGGAAGACGCCCCATTCGGGTCATCCACGCCCAGCCTGCTGAACTCCGCCGGGTCACTCGTCCTCGGCTCCGCCAACCGTAGTTCGGTCAGTCCGGTCAACATGCCGCGCAACTTGGCTTCCTGCACTGGGTAATCGTGCATTGAAGCCACCCCCCAGCCTCCATCCGGCCGTTTCTCGATGACCGTCTGCTTCGCTTGATGGGTAATCTCGATCCGGGCGACCTGGCCTAGCTTGGGCGCCAGATCGGGAAACATCAGCTTGCCCCGAGCGACGGTGGTTTGTTCACCTGGCGTCAGGCGAGTGCCAAAATACCAGCCGCCTAGTACGGCGACGACACCCAGTATCACCAGTGTCCCGACGCCGCGCGCCCTCATCGCCGCGCCCTCGCGCGTCGGCGCCGTTGCACGATACCCATGCCGATCGCCAGCATGGTCATCAACGCCGGCACCAGAACGATGGTGAATATCCGCATCTCGTCCTCAAGTCGCGAGATGTCGCGGTTCAACTCCAACTGCACCGTCCGTAGCTTCTGCCTGGTCTGCAGTACGTCCTGCCGAGCCGCGCTGATAGCGGCCCGCTGGTCGGGCGTGATCACCGCCTCGGGCTTGGCATTCTCGCCGGCGCCGCCGGATCGCAGCGTGCGAAGATGCTTTTCCACATCGTCCAGATGCTGCTGCAACGCCTGCTGGGTCTGGCGGAACCGCGCCTCGGCGTCGCTCTGCATCGCGGCCACCAAGGTGAACGGCCGGTTGGTATCGCCGCGGGACCGCAGCCCGATCAGCGCGTCGCTGCCAGCCAGCGTTCCGATCAGGTTGGCGACGAACGGTCCGTTGTCCGAGAATGGCGTCGCGCTCTGCTGGCCGAAGAAATCCGAAGTCTGAACCCAGAACCGATCGGCAAGAATATCCGAGTCCGCCACCACCACCATGTTTGCCGGACCGTCGGTCCGCGCCTTGAACGGCGGAAACCCATTTGGTCGCTTCTGCCCGCTTGGCAGCGGGGGCGGCCCAGTGAAAGCCGATTTCAGCACTCCATGCACGCGCGCCGCGATCACCCGCGGACCGCCCTCGGGCTTGAAGCCGGCCAGCACCTTTGCCGGATCCGGGGTCTTGACCTCGTCCACCGGGATCAACCCGCTGTGGTCGCTGCTGCTCAGGATCGGCACGAAATCGATCGACGCGCTTGGCGCCTTCGAAAGGAACCCCGAAGACGCTACCGTCACCTGCTGCAGATCCGCCGTCGCCGGATCGTCGTGGTTGATACCGTCGCGAATGTTGAACCAGGCAACGTAGTTCACCGCCTGCGCCGCATCGTTTCCAGCCGCCCGCACCCGCCATGCGCCCGTCAGATCGCCGACAACCTGTTTGGGATCGAACACGATTCCCCACGCGTCGAACAGCTTCTTCAGGTCCGAGTGGGCATCCCGCGGCGGCATCCCCGAAGGCGACGGCGTCGCTGCCATCGCCTCGCTCCACGGATCGACCATCGCCATCAGCTTGCCGCCCCGCATCACGAACTGGTCGATCGCATACAGCGTGGCCGGCGACAGATTCTGCGCTTCTGCCACCAGCAACACCTTGATGTCCGGATCGATCACCTGCGCATCCGTCGGCACGGTCTTCACCGTGTTGGTCTGCCGCAATAATACTGCGGATGCATAAGGCTGCCCCTCCGGCCCACGTCCCTGGGTCATCATCATCGTGTGCGGATCACCATCCAGCGGCAGCGACGACATCACGCCGACCACCGGACGCTTAGGGTTGGACAGCTCATAGATCAGCTTGGTCAGGTCATATTCCAGAAATCGCTCGCGCTCCGCCTGAAAGAACGGGATGGTCCGCTCGTCGTCCTCCATGTTGCTGCCGGCCAGACCGAAATAAATCTTTGACCCGCCCTGATCCAGCGGCACCCCCTGCAGGCCATATGCCATAGCTCGGTCCTCGGTCTCGCTGAACGGTTCGGGATCGTAAAACTCCAGTCGGACTTTGCCGTTCGACTCCGACGCATAGTCCCGCAGAATCTCCCGCACATGGTCGGCATAGCTGCCATAGGCCGGCACGGTAGTGCCCAACTGCCGCGAGTAGAACAGCCGCAGCGTTACCGGCTCCTTCAGCCCCGCCAGGATCTGCTTCGTCCCCGGCGAGAGTGTGTAGATATGACCCTGCGTCAAGTCGATCTGCGTGTTCGCCAATCGAGCGTCGGCGAACATGTTGATACCGATGGCGATCGCCGCGGCGGCGATGACGCCGATGATAGAAAAAGACAGTCGGCGCATAGAGCTCAGTCCGCTTTTCGCTGATCGACCAGGACAGTATTCAAGAATAGAAAGAAGCCGATGAATGTGGCGAAATAGATCAGGTCGCGCAGTTCGATAACGCCGCGGGTGAAATCGGTGAAGCGATCGATCACCGCGATTCGCCGGGTGAATTCTCCCAGTGCCGGCACGTTATGGGCCAGAAAATCGTTTACGATCGGGTTGGATGCGACGGCGAAAATAAAACAGATCGCCACAGCCAGCACGAAGGCGATCACCTGATTCCGCGTCACCGCCGACATCGCCGCGCCAACCGACAGAAACGCCCCCGCCACCAACAGGCAACCGACGTACCCTGAAGCGATCACCCCATTATCCGGCGACCCCAGGATGTTGACGGCTATGACGAAAGGAAACGTCAGAACCAGGGCGATTGCGCAGAACGCCCAGGCGGCAAGGAATTTCCCCAACACTGCCTCGCCCTGCCTGATCGGCAAGGTCAGCAATAGTTCGATTGTCCCAAGTCGGCGTTCCTCGGCCCATAGCCGCATGGTGATCGCCGGGATCAGCAGCAGAAAGACCCACGGAATGAAGGTGAAGAACGGATTGAGATCTGCCTGCCCGCGGTCGAAGAATTGCCCGAGGTTGAACGTCAGCGCGCCTTGCAGGACTAGGAAGATAACGATGAACACGGTGGCCACCGGTGTGGCAAAATAGCCGCGCAATTCCCGGCCTGCGACAACCATCGTATTCGTCATGTCGGTTGCCTCGTTACTATGCCGGCCAGCGATGACACCGTTGGATCGTAATCGCCCGGCTCAGGAGAATGACGGCAAAATGTAAGCGTCACGATCACGCGGCCTCCGGCATCGTCAGCGCCCGGAACACCTCCTCCAACCGTCCCGAGGGAGCCCGCTGCGCTAATTCCGCAGGCGTCGCGTCGGCCACGATCCGGCCGTCGGCGATTATGATCGCCCGCGAGCACACCGCATCGACCTCTTCCAGAATATGGGTCGAGATGACGATCGCCTTGTCCGGCGCCATTCGCTCGATCAGGCCGCGCACCTCGTGCTTCTGGTTCGGGTCCAGACCGTCGGTCGGTTCGTCCAATACCAGCACCGGGGGGTCGTGCAGCAGCGCTTGCGCCAGTCCGACCCTGCGTTTGAAGCCCTTTGACAGGGTCTCCACCGGCTGCAGCCTCACACCTTGCAACGTTGTCAGCCCCAATGCGTGATCCACTCGGTCCGCAAGTTCAGAACCCGCATAGCCGCGCACCCGAGCGCAGAACCGCAAAAACCCCTCGACCGACATCTCCGGGTAGGTCGGCGCGCCTTCCGGCAGAAACCCCAACAAGCGCCGCGCCGCCACGCTGTCAGTCTGTACGTCATGGCCCCGAATCCGAGCGGTGCCCGCGGTCGGGATCATGAAGCCGGCCAGCATCCGCATCGTCGTCGATTTTCCCGCGCCGTTCGGGCCGAGGAACCCCAGCACCTCGCCGCGTCGCACCGCAAACGACACATCGTCCACCGCGGTGAACGCACCGAAACGCTTGGTCAATCGTTCGATCTCGATCAAGGCCGGTTGGCTCGATGCCTCCTCGATGCGAGTCGCCACGCTGCGTTCCCTTGCATTCCCCATTGAGCGGCGGACATACAAGAAATGCCAATCAATGCAACCAGGAAGCCGGATGTATGACGGGATATTAACTTAACGAAAAGTTAGGCTGTCGTTGCCTCCAGTCGTCGGCGACCCGGCCGCACGTTTGAGCAACAAACTGTCAGGTCCGGCATGGCGACTATATGTGGTGGCGCCAACCGCGATCGCGATCAGGCACAATCGAATAGCGAATCCACAGCGTCCTGCCCCAGGTCCGGATTGCACCGGTGATGCTCCGAGGTCAGTGCGCCAGCGTTATTGTACGGTGCACTGACCATGACGCGCTCAAACGCCGGCGCCTCTTCACCCGGCGCCAACTCGGTCAGCATACTTTCGACCTGCTGCAAGTGCTGGATCGCCCGCCGGATTCGCTGTCCGGTAACGTCTTGGAACGAACAAGCCTCGAAGATCGCATTGACCTTCTCGTTGACCACGCCCATCGAGGCGGAATCGTGTTTCCCCTCCCGCAGCCAATCGCCGATTGCCTCGGCGGCTTCCATGATTCGGTTGGCTGCTTCTTCGGTCGCCTGGACCACCGCCTCAAGTTCCAAACCACTGTTGCGGGTGGCGAACGTGGGTAGCGCGACTACACTCGCCACTTGCTCACGAATGTCCGACAATTGCCGTGACAAGTTGGTTTCGCTGAAATCCATCAAGTCCGAGGTCGCGTGAACCTCGGCGCTCAGTTCGGCGATGCGTCGGTCGACAAAGCTACGCAACGCGGCGATTTCAGTCCGGATCGTCGCGCACACAACCTGCTGGATCTGGTCTGCCTGGTTCGCCACTGTGCCCGCCCGCGTTGCGATCGACTTCTGGAAACGGGCATCTGAGCCTAGTGGGGTTAACATTCGGTAAATGGCACCACCATGCAGGGTGGTCCAGCCAGCCGGCTTCGTGCAGGTCAGGAGCCACGTATGGATTGGGCTCTTTATCAATGGTTTTCGTTGACGGTCGTACCGTGAGGGCGTCACCTCACCTGCCTTAAGTGCGGCTTTCGGCTTTGCGAAATCACTCGCGCCGCAAAACCGCGGTCTCGGGTCGCCCGACCGCCGGGCCTGTATGACGTCGCGGCGTCCCTATATATGGTCCCAGCCCAACTGAAACGGAGCGACATCGATGAGCACAACGCAGGAATCCGCCACCCTGGGTGGTGGCTGCTTCTGGTGCCTCGAGGCGGTTTTCAAGGACCTCCGCGGCGTCAACTCGGTCATGTCCGGCTACGCCGCCGGTCACCTTGCAAACCCAAGCTATAAAGCCGTCTGCGGCGGCCGCACCGGTCACGCCGAGGTGGTGCAGGTCAAGTTTGATCCAAGTCAACTGGCCTATGCCGACCTGTTGCGGGTGTTCTTTTCCATCCATGACCCAACCACAAAGGACCGCCAAGGCAATGATGTCGGCTCGCAATACCGCTCGATCATCTTGACCCAGTCCGATGCCCAGGTCGAAACCGCCCGCGCGGTCATGGAAGAGATCGCCGACGCCCGTATTTGGCCCGCCAAGCTGGTGACCGAGATCGAGCCGCTCACTCAGTTCTACGAAGCCGAACCGGAACACCACGATTACTTCGCTCGCAATCCGTGGAGCGGATATTGCCAGGTGGTCGTCGCTCCGAAAGTGGTGAAATTCCGCAAGCAGTTCGCCGACCGGGTGAAACGCGAGGCAGCCGAATAGGCTGTCTTCGCGGCTGCATCGGAGGTACGCGGGCGCTACCGACGGGCTCCCAAGCCGCCGGAACGGCGCTACGTTGTCGCCGGTTGCCGTAATTGACGAAGGCCACTCGCCGCTATAACGAATCGCAAGCAGGAGCGCGCCATGGACCTCAACTTCACCCCAGAAGAAATCGCCTTCCGCGACGAAGCTCGGCACTTCTTCCGCAGCGCGGTCCCAGAATCCATTCGAGCCAAGGTCGCGGAAGGCGAGGGTCTCACCCGCGACGATATGATCAACGCCCAGCGTACCCTGCACAAGCGCGGCTGGGCCACGGTGAACTGGCCGGTTGAATGGGGCGGCCAGGACTGGACCCCGATCCAGGTCTATCTTTATCAGGACGAGATGCAGCAGGCCAACGTGCCCGCGCCGATCGCTTTCAACGTCTCCATGGTCGGCCCGGTCATCGCCCAATTCGGCAATCAGGCGATGAAGCAGCGCTTCCTGCCCGCCACCGCCAATGTCGACATCTTCTGGTGCCAGGGCTTCTCCGAGCCCGGCTCCGGCTCCGATCTGGCGTCGCTGCGCACCAAGGCGGAGAAGCGCGGCGACAAATACGTGATCAATGGCCAAAAGACCTGGACCACGCTTGCCCAATACGCCGACTGGATATTCTGCCTCTGCCGCACCGATCCCGCCGCCAAGGCGCAGGAAGGGATTTCCTTCATTCTGATTGATATGAAGACCCCCGGCATCACCGTCCGCCCGATCATCACCATGGACGGTGGCCGCGAGGTGAACGAGGTGTTCTTCGACGACGTGGAAGTCCCAGTGGAGAATCTTGTCGGCCAGGAGAACAAGGGCTGGGACTACGCCAAGTTCCTGCTCGGCAACGAACGCACCGGCATCGCCCGCGTCGGCGCATCGAAGGCCAAGATCGCCCGCATCAAGCAACTCGCCGCGCTGGAATTCGCCGGTGAGCGCCCGCTGATCGAAACCCCGCGGTTTCAGGAAAAGCTCGCCGCCGTGGAGGTGGAGCTGAAAGCCTTGGAGATGACCCAACTCCGGGTCGTTTCGGACGAACGCAAACTGGCCAAGGGCCGACAAAACCCAGCCTCGTCGATCCTGAAGCTGAAAGGTTCGGTCATCCAGCAGCAACTGACCGAAATGCTGATGGAAGTCGTCGGCCCTTACGTCATGCCCTACCAGCGCGACTTCGAGGGCAACAACGAGCCCATCATCGGCCCCGATTACGCCTCTGAGGCCGCGCCGATGTATTTCAACTACCGGAAAGTCTCGATCTACGGCGGATCGAACGAAATCCAGCGCAATATCATCGCCAAAGCTATATTGGGGCTGTAGCAAAAATGGATTTCGATCTGTCCGACGATCAGCGTCTGCTGAAAGACAGCGTGGACCGCCTGGTCGCTGATCACTACCAGTTCGAGCAACGCAAGAAATACCTCAGCGAACCCGCTGGATACAGCTCAGCGATGTGGGATCGCATTGCTGAAATGGGTTTGCTCGGCCTGTCGTTCGACGAAACCCTGGGTGGCTTCGGCGGCGGCGCGGTCGAAACCGCCATCGTCATGGAGGCATTCGGTCGCGGCCTCGTGCTCGATCCGTACTTTGCCACCGTCATTCTCGGTGGCGGTCTGCTGCGCCGCGCCGCGCCAACTGCCTTGCTGACCGCCTTGGCGCCGAAGGTAGCCGCCGGCCAACTAAAACTGGCATTCGCTCATGTCGAACGACATTCCCGCTATAATCTCGCTGACGTCAGCACGTCGGCGCAAAAGGACGGCCACGGCTATATCCTGGACGGCGCCAAGAGCGTCGTCATTCACGGTGATAGCGCCGACCGTGTTTTTGTCACCGCCCGCATCGACGGCGAGCAGCGCGCCCGCAACGGCATCGGCCTGTTCCTGATCGACCCCGCCGCCCAAGGTGTGACCCGACGCGGCTACCCGACCCAAGACGGCCTCCGTGCCGCCGAACTGACCCTGACCAAGCTGCGAGTTTCCGTCGACGACCTGCTCAACGACAACGCCCTGCCCGTGATGGAGCACGTCATAGACGAAGCCATCGCTGCCCTCTGTGCCGAGGCGGTCGGTGCCCTGCAGTCGCTTCAGGACCTGACTTTGGAATATCTGAAAACCCGCAAGCAATTTGGTCGCCCGATCGGATCGTTTCAGGTCCTGCAGCATCGTTCGGTCGACATGCTGGTCGCGCTTGAACAGGCCCGCAGCATGGCCATGTTCGCCGCCGTAATGGCCGCCGAAGAAAATCCAATCGAGCGCCGCCGCGCGATCTCCGCCGCCAAGGTCCAAATCGGCCGATCCGCCCGTCACGTCGGTCAGGAGGCTATCCAACTTCACGGCGGTATTGGCATGACCAACGAATATGCCGCCGGCCACTATTTCAAGCGCGCGACAATGATCGATCAGCTCTACGGTGATGCCGACACCCACCTGGCCTATTTGGCCGCAAACGGCGGTTTGTTCGGCAGGGTCGCTTAAGTTTGGCGTGCGCCGGAGCGGTCCTGCTCGATCTCGACGGAACGCTATCAGACTCCCGTCCCGGCATTGCCGCGTGCTTCCTTCATATGCTGGCCGAACTCGGTCACGATCCGGCGGCGGTTGGAGACGTCACATGGGCGGTCGGGCCGCCGATCGCCGTTTCGATTCGGACGCTGTTGGCAAATTATGGCGACGATCGCGTCGATCTGGGCGTCACCACCTACCGGGCCTGCTACTCGAAGACCGGCCTTTACGGCTGTTCGGTCTACCCCGGCATTGTGGAAATGCTTACCGCGTTGTCCCACGCGGGCCGACCTCTCTGCGTCGCCACATCCAAACGCCGGGACTTCGCCGAACGCGTCGTCGAATACCTGAAACTCCGGTCTTTTTTGCCGAAAATCTACGGCGCGCTTCCCGGCGGTGGCCTCGATGACAAAGTGGATTTGCTGGCCGAGATCCTCAGAGCGGAGGGCTATGACCATTTCAACACCGTCATGGTCGGCGACCGTCTACACGATATCGCAGCCGCCAAGGCCAATAGCCTTCGCTCGATCGGCGTCCTATGGGGCTATGGCGGTCAGGCCGAACTTCAGACGGCCGGCGCTGACGTAATCGTCACCCGCCCTGCGGAGGTCATGAGCCACCTCTCCTGAGCGGTGCCGGCAGACCTACCCGTTTCAACCGGTTCATTTTTCCCACCAGCGCCGGGCCCGAGAACCCCTTGGCTAAGTTCCTGCCAGGGTCGGTTTCGCCCATGACGCCGAGGCTGCTCCGGTAGGCTGGTTGCCCCGCGCCAAAGCCCGCGCCAGATGCCTCGATATCCGCCGCGAGGCGAAGCCTGCACCGTAGGCGAACCGCATCATCGGCCCAAAACTGTTCGAGGCCGCGGTGCCGACGAAATACAGCCCAGGCACCGAACTCTCGAAGCAGCGCGACAACCGAGGCGTCTGGTTCACGCAATCCAGCCGATCCAGCACCTCCGGCCCAAGGAATGCCAGGCGCCGCATATCCACCCGATAGCCTGTTCCGGCGATGACGTGGTCCGCGGTCACGATCTGCTTCTTGCCACCGCGAAGATCCAATTCCAGGCGCACGCGACCACCCACCGCATCCGCGCGAGCGATCGTCGCGCCCACAACGACGGGAACAATGCCGTCCACCTGCGGCTGCAACGTCCAGCCGGGTGCCGCTGGCAGATGCTTGCGCACAATCATCAGCCGGAACGCCTCAGGCATGGCGTGGAACACCGACGGCATGGCACAGCATGCCCACGACCGCCAGCCTGTGCCCAGGCCGGACTCAGGCTCCTTAATGCGATCCAACAGGGTCCGCTCGGTCGGCGGTCCACAATAATCAATGACCGGGCGACGGGCGATCAGGGTTGGTTTTGCCCCTACCTGCATCAGCACCGGCGCCAGGTTGAGCGCCGAGGCACCCCCTCCAATGATCGCCACCTCACGCTCAGCGAATTGACCGACCTTCACGTGCCGCGCGCTGTGGGTGGCCAATTCGCTGGGAAGATCAGCAAGTTCCGGTGGGGTGTATTCGTAGGAGCGGATTCCCGCGGCAACGATCAGGCGGCGAGCCTGTGCCACCTCGCCATCATCCAAATAAATGTCGAACCCATACGATGTTGGCATCACATTGGTCACTTGGCGATCTTCCAGCCGCGGCACGAAGCGCTGCTGGAATGCGATGCCATAGGCGATAAAGGTCGAAAGCGGGATCGGGAAGCCAATGTCCTCGTAGGGCAACCCGCGGTCAGCACAGAACCGAGCCAGCGTCATCTCCTGCGCGGGATCGTAAATGTCCGATCCGTTGCCTTCCGATTTCAGCACCATCGATTCCGGCATCGATGTCCGCCAGGTGTGCATGGGGCTGCCGAAAATACGGAAGTCCACATTCTGACCGGCAAGGTGAGCGGCGATCGAGAGCCCATAAGGACCCGCGCCGATAATCGCGACATCGACGATCTCAGTCATGACACCCGCTACGTTAGGAACAATTATGTTGTCGGAAATTACATCCAAATCGACAACACAATTCAAAGAGAGGACGTTGGCTTATGAGAAAGGTAATCTCACGTTCCAACACACAAAATCGCTGTTTCATCGCCCTCGGCTGCTGCTTTTTGACAAACGTCTGATAGCCGAAACCATAGCCTACAGTGATTATGTCGGCGAAGCGCGGTCAAACGCCAATAAACTCTGAGTGGTGGCAAAAGCACCCTTATTTCCCGCTGTCACGGCAATCCCACGCCTTCGCTGAGATCGTTCCCACAGCCCACAAAAAAACTTCCGCAAATGGAAGTTGCGACCCGCAAAGCACCTCGCCCACGGACTTCGGTCAGGAACGCATCAAAAATCCCGTCGAACGACACGTTTACCCGGCCCGCCAGGCCGCCGACGCTAACGGTTGCCGCCCTCGCGCGAAACACGTCAATTTGCGCCGGTGCAGCAGCGCGTGAGCCTTACAAGCGCATGAACCCACAACGACCGATTATGCGAACGCGTACTCCTCCACGACGCAGTAACGAATTGATCAAAGAACCGAAACGCCGACATACCACTCAGGCCGAATGGCATCGGCCACCAATCAATCAAGCGGGCTCGGGACCACGCCAGTCTTGACCGGTCACCGTGGTGGCATACGCAACGCGCCGTCCAATCGGATCACCTCGCCGTTCAAGAATCTGTTGCGCACGATGTGCTCCACCAGTTCGGCATATTCCGACGGCCGCCCCAGCCGCGCGGGAAAAGGAATTCCAGCCGCCAGGGTCGTCTGCACGTCCAGCGGCAATCCGTCCACCATCGGCGTATGGAATAGCCCGGGCGCGATCGTCACCACCCGCACGCCGGTCCGAGCCAGTTCCCGCGCCGCCGGCAGCGTCATTCCCACCACGCCGCCCTTGGACGCGGCGTAAGCCGGCTGTCCGATCTGGCCCTCATAGGCCGCGATCGACGCAGTGTTGATGATCACCCCACGCTCGCTTTCGTCCAGCGGGTCCGAATCCGCCATCTGTGCCGCCGCCAGTCGCAGCATGTTGAAACTGCCGATCAGGTTGACGCGGATGACACGCTCGAATACGTCCAGCTTCAGCGGACCGTCGCGTCCAACGATCCGGCCCGAGGTGCCGATCCCGGCGCAATTGACAAGCACCCGTACCGGCCCATGCGTCGCGCGCGCCGCCGCGAATACCGCCTCGCCCGAGGCCGCGTTCGCAACGTCGCATGCGATGCCAATTCCGCCGATGCGCGCCGCGTGAGCCTCGGCCGCCGCCTGATTGATATCGGCCACCACCACCTTGGCACCCAAGCCGGCGAGATGGGCCGCCGTGGCTGCACCCAGGCCCGAACCGCCGCCCGTCACCACCGCTGCTAAACCATTGATCTGCATCAGGTTGCCCTCCACCGTCGCTGACCAACAACCACCTGCCGGCGGCGCATGCAAGCCTGTCCTGGGCACCACCAGGTCCCGGGCCGATCGACGCCAGTGACGCTTTCGCAGGGCCCCGGCGGGCCGAGGCAATCGGCCACCCTCACGACCAAGCAGTTGGCCCTATGGCATATCACTCAACACCACGCCGGATGCGATAGACATCGGCACATGCACCGCCGTGTCGAGGCTCCAACCCGGCCCAAGGTCGGCGACGATGTTCCAGCCGGTTGGCGGCGTGACCATTGAAAGATTGTCGGTGACCGAATTGCCGCGGCCCATCATTCCGGTGCCGTAGGGGTAGAACAGCCGACAAGACGCACTCGGATTCGCCAGCGGACGTGTCAGTGTGATGCGCAGTTGGGTGGTATTCAGCCGAACGCAGGCCGTCGCGGTAACGATCGTGCCGGGCATGGCCACCGAACCTCCGTCCATTACCGCCCATCCAACGCCAAGCGCCGCCTGCGTGGCCGGGACGATAAGGTCGGTGCCGCAATCGTGCCGCACCGTGATGACCAGGCTGGTATCACTCTGGCGATAAACGTTTGTCACCACCGGCCCCCCTGCACTGGGAATGCCCTGTGGGATAACGGCGAACGCATCTCCGCCCTCGGACGCCAGGACGGCGCGCGCCACCAGCGGCGCCGCCAGCATGCCGAAACGCCGATTGTCCGGAATGTCGCGATGCAGCGGGTCACCGCCGCTCCAGATCCCGGTCGTCGCATCGTAGACAAGCGCCGGTCCGCCGATGCTGCGCGGCAGGCTGTCCGAGGTTTGCGGCAGCACCACGGTCACGTTCTGCGTTCCATCCGCCGCCATGGCGGCGACAACTTCGCGTTGCATCTGTGTGCCAGGGTCGTTGCCATCGTAATCAAATGGTATCGCCGACCACCAGACCTGCGGCAGGCTCGCGACCGAGCGCGATAGTATGCCGCGCTCGAGGGACAGAAACCGCCGTGCCGCGGCCCCGTAGGTTGCCTTCTCGCTGTATTGGCGTGTGCTGTCGTCCTCCGACCACGGCCACAGGATCACCGCGATGTCGGCGGCATCCTCCGCCTTGGTGTTGGATTGCAGCCAGGTCTGCACCGCCAGCCCGTCGCTGCCGAGCCCCCATGTTGAGGGATCGCTGCCATCGCCTGGGTTATTGAGGAAGGACCCTGTCAGGCCCAGAGCCGGCACCGGATACATGCCCTCGCCATGAATACAGGTGGCTGCCGGCGGAGCGCCATAACTGCCGACCACGCCGAAGCCCAGCGCCCCCAGGTGCCACGCAACGCCCTGGGCAAGCAGATGCCACGCGCCATCGATCAGGCCGTTGCCGCAGTTGGATTGGCCGGTGACCAGCACCTGAATGCCTTTACGTGGCCCCCGGGTCCACCGCGATTGATAGGATAGAACATCAGCGATCTCGGCACTGCTGAGCGCGCGATCCCAGATTGCGGCTTCATGGAACCAGCACTCCGCCCCGCCCGCCACTGCCCCGTTGTGCAGGAAAAGCAAGGGCGCGCTCAGCGACGGCGCCATTGGATTAGGCGCGGCGGTAACGACCTGATTGTCGTCAAGCCAGACATCGACCCCGCTGCCTGGCGTATTGCGCAACACTACGGCGTGGCTGTGCCGGCGCGTCAAAACGCTGCTCAGCACGCTTTGCTGGGCGCCTGGGAACAGCACCAGTCTCTGTCCGCCGTCGTTGTCCGCGGCCACCACCTCGATGCCGGCGGTGCTCAGCAAGGTGCTAGCGGCGGCGGAACTCTGCCGCCAGTTTGGCCGCGACCAGACCAGGAAAACCGTCCAGGCTGCGGCAGACCCAAGGTTCATCGACGCGCTGATCAGGCCCTGGTCCGGGTCCATCAGCGGAAGCTGCTGGCCGGCGCTGGGAACATTCGGCGGCACGATCGTATTCAGGCCGAGCCCGCCCAGAAGGCCATTCAGCCGCGGCGTCGCAATTGGCAAGCTGGACCCGCTGGCCGCCGCGTGCCAGACCGCCAGCGGTGCGCCGGCGCCGGATTTGTCGGCGACCGCGGCGGACGAGGCACCGAATGCACTCAGCGGCTTTGCCGCGCCGTCGAGCATGCCCGCCGGAACCCCGGCATCCCACCAGCCGGTCAACCCGGCCCATGGCATCGTAACGGGCAGCGGTGCTTGCAGCATGGGCCTTCCAGGTGCGGCCATCAGAATCTGCTGCCCCGAGCCAGTTAGAACGACGCTCATGGCGCGGCCTCGGCAGCGGAGTGGGTGTCTGCAACGATGATAAAGCAGCGGTCGAGCATCCGGTGGCTCTCCTTCGAATTTGGCGCGATCAACCCTATCGCCAGTTATGTTCTGTGAATGTTCTAACAATACCTAACGTGAAATGCAAGCAAATCTAACGTGTGTCTGACATCCAGCGTCGAGAACCATCCGGCGGCTGCCCCTGGCTTCCGCCCTTGCGGTGCCCCATTACTGCGTGGGTCGAACCGAGATTCGTCTCAGTCTGACTCCGACAAACCCCGCCCGGGACACCCGACGCGCCGCACGCAGACCGGCCTTGACCGTCGACAAATCCAGCCTGAAAACCAACGCAATGAAGCAGGGAGCAACGCACGATGACAACCGCCCCGTCCTATGCGGAAGCCCGCGGCGACTGGATGCGCGACCCCGAGGTGTATTGGGCGACTGAAGCTCAGGGCATCGCCTGGACCAAGCCCTGGGATAAGGTCTTCGATCCCCACCAAGGTGCATTTGGCCAGTGGTTTGCCGGCGGCATGCTCAATACCTGCTACAACTGCCTTGATCGCCACGTCGAATCCGGCCGCGGCGACCAGCCCGCACTGATCCACGACAGCCCCATGGCCGGCACGATCAATACCTTCACTTACAGCGATCTGCTCGGCCGCACCGAGAAGCTCGCCGGCGCCCTGGCAAACCTGGGCGTCGGCAAGGGCGACCGCGTCGTCATCTACATGCCAATGGTCCCCGAGGCCGCGGTTGCCATGCTCGCCACTGCTCGCCTCGGCGCGATCCACTCCGTCGTATTCGGCGGCTTCGCCGCGGCGGAACTGGCGACACGCATCGCCGACGCCAAACCTAAGGTTATCATCTCGGCCTCCTGCGGGCTGGAGCCGGGCAGGGTGGTCGAGTACAAACCGCTGCTCGACGCCGCCATCGCGCTCTCGCCGCATAAGCCGGCCGCCAGCCTCATCCTGCAGCGCCCGCAGGCCGAAGCGACTTTGACGCCAGGCCGCGACCACGACTTCGCAACCACGGTCGAAGCCGCTCCACCGCATGCCTGCGTCCCGGTTCTGGCCACTGATCCGCTCTACGTGCTGTACACCTCTGGCACCACCGGCCGCCCGAAGGGCGTGGTCCGCGACAACGGCGGCCATGCGGTGGTGCTGTGGAACTCCATGCGCATGATCTACGGGCTGGACGCCGGCGATGTGTTCTGGACCGCGTCGGACGTCGGCTGGGTCGTCGGTCACAGCTACATTGTCTATGCCCCGCTGCTGCGCGGCTGCACCTCGGTGATGTACGAAGGCAAGCCTGTCGGCACGCCCGACGCCGGCGCGTTCTGGCGGGTGATCGCCCAGCACCAGGTCAAGGTTCTGTTCACCGCCCCCACGGCCTTGCGCGCCATCAAGCAACGCGACCCCGAGGGCAAACTGTCGCGCGACCACGACATCTCCTGCCTCGATGCGCTCTATCTCGCCGGCGAGCGATGCGACCCCCCGACCGGCGTTTGGGCGTACGAACTACTCGGCAAGCCGGTCGTCGACCACTGGTGGCAGACCGAGACCGGCTGGCCGATCACCGCGGGCTTCCGCCAGTTCGGGCTGTTCCCGTTCAAACCCGGCTCCGGCGGCCGTCCGTGCCCCGGCTACGACCTGCATGCGCTGGACGATGATGGACGTGCGCTGCCGCAAGGCTCGACCGGCAACCTGTCGCTGCGCCTGCCTCTGCCACCCGGCTGCGGCCCGACACTCTGGCAGAACGACGGCGGCTATCGCGCATCCTACCTCACCGACTTCCCTGGCTGGTATCGCACCGGCGATGCTGGCGTGATCGATACCGATGGCGACGTCTGGGTCATGGGTCGCACCGACGACATCATCAACATCGCCGGCCATCGTCTATCCACCGGAGCTCTGGAGGAGGTCCTGGCCTCGCACAGGGACGTCGCCGAATGCGCCGTCATTGGCGCCAAGGACGAGCTCAAGGGCCAGACCCCGATCGGATTCGTGGTGTTGAAATCCGGCGTCGACCGATCCGAGGCCGATGTCGCCGCCGAACTGGTCGCCCTGGTGCGTGACCGCATCGGTCCCGTCGCCGCGTTCAAGGATGCCCGGGTCGTCGCCAGACTGCCGAAGACGCGATCCGGCAAAATCCTGCGCGCCAGTATCCGCAAGATCGTCGATGGTGAGGACGCACCGGCGCCGCCGACGATCGAGGACCCGGCGGCATTGGACGAGTTACGCGCGCTTTTAGCGAACTAGGAAAACCCCTGTCAGCTGGCACAAAACTTGCCCCGCAACAGGACGCGGTTCCGATGCTGATCGATCTGAAGCATCCGTGCCGAACCATCGTGCAGGAGTTGGCGAATGTCCGGTCTCTCTGACCGTGTGTTGACCAATCAGGAGCTTCGTGCGCTGCAAGGCCGATCAAACCTGCGCGGCGGCGTTCGGCTGGCGATCCATATCTCGCTACTGGCTGCGGCGGGCTGGATAGTGACCATCGCGTCCGGCTGGCTCGTCTTGCCCGCGGTGTTCGCCCTCGGCTGTGTACAGGTCGCACTGTTCGCGCCGGCGCACGAGACAATGCACCAGACCGCCTTTGCGTCGCGCCGCACCAATGCGATCGTCGGGTGGCTGACGTCCTGTCCGTCGCTGCTGAACTGGCACTTCTATACCGCCTATCACCTGGCACACCATCGACACACCCAGGTGCCTGGGCTCGATCCGGAGCTCGCGGCGGTTTCTCCAGACTCGATCGGTGGTTACGTTTCGCGCATCCTGGGTGTGCCATTCTGGACGTTGCGGCTTCGCGTTCTGGTCGATTGCTGGCGTGGAGATCTCGGCGCATATCCGTACGTTTCGGCCGCCGCGGCCAGGAAGATCATCCGTAGTGGACGGGCAATGACCTTGCTGATGGTCGGCGCGTCTTTAGGTGCGATGCTGGTGTTCGGCTGGCTCACGCCATTTCTGTACTGGATCGGCCCGCAATTGCTTGGGCAGCCGCCGCTGAGAGCCTATCTGCTGGCCGAACATACCGGCTGCACCCAGGATCGCAATGGGCTGACCAACACCCGGACCACGCTCACCAGCGCGCCGGTTCGGCTGCTGATGTGGGACATGCCGTATCACGCGGAACATCACCTGTTTCCGTCGATACCGTTTCATCGGCTGGCGGATGCCCATGGTTTGATCCGCGGTAAGCTGGGGCATGTCCAGCCAGGCTATCTGCGTTGGAATTTCGCTTTCGCGCGGTCGCTGGTGCGGCGCTAACCGATGGCAGTCCCCTAACCGAAGAACCGGTCAAACCAGACCAACGTCTCGTCAGGCGCCTCCTCGGCGATGTAATGACCGGACGGGATCGGACCGCCGGTTACCGTCGCGGCGCAGTATTCCCGCCAGATCGTCAGCGCATCGTACCACGTGGCGATCTTTCCCTTCTCTCCCCACAGCGCCAACATCGGGCAACGAACCTTGATCCCCGCCGCTCGCGTGGCACGGTCGTGCTTCAGGTCGATGCTGACCGCGGCGCGATAATCCTCGCACATGCCGCGTACCATTTCCGGCTGATCGACGGCAGCGAAATAATCCTTCAACGCATCGGGATGGAACAGCTCCGGCAACGACGGATCACGACTGGTGTGCTGACGCCACCACTTTTGCGGTGCTTGGTTGATCAGCCATTCCGGGAATGGGTGCGGCTGGGCGAACCAGAACCAATGGTAGTAGCCAAGCGCGAACGCCATGTCCGCCCGCTCGAAGTGCTCGATCGTCGGAATGACATCCAGGACGGCCAGTTTCAGCACCCGGTCCGGATTGTCCAGGGCGATGCGGTGCGACAGCCGGGCGCCCCGGTCATGGCCGGCGAGAAAGAACTGCGCGAAGCCGAAATGATCCATCACGGCGGTCATGTCCTTCGCCATCTCGATCTTGGCATAGGGCGCATGATCCGAAGTAGCAGGCGGTTTCAGCGAGAAGCCGTAGCCGCGCAGGTCCGGACAGATCACCGTGAAGCGCCGCGCCAGGGCCGGCGCCACCAGGTGCCACATCGCATGTGTCTGCGGGTTGCCGTGCAGCAACAGCAGCGGCGGCCCGGATCCGCCATGGCGTAGCCGGATCGTGCCCCCAGGCACGGCCACATGCGCCAGGGTAAAACCCTCGAAAAACATCGCCTACTCCCCCACGTCGGCTCTTTCGTACACCTCCAGATTGGACCGGTCCGCGACAAGACGCCAACCTGCCCGGGCGAGTGCGACACGCGCACCCGCAATTGCGGCTATGCTGTCGCTGTCCTGCGCAAGCGCGGCGAGGGCGACGCGATGGTATGGCGCGATGCGAGCGGTGATCGGATCGCCGGGTCGAATCAGCAGCAGCGGAAGGGCAGGGGGCGCCTCGATGCCGAAGCCACCGACGATGCCGACGCCATCGTTCCCACGCGGCAACAACACGACCTCGACGTGGCCTGCTTCGGCTGCTTCCGCCGCGGCGCGGGCGGGCTGCATCGTGCGTGGCGAAAACAACAGCCCTATGATCGCCGCAAGTTCGGTCACCAGGACAAGTGCAAGTAAAACTCTGTTCCGTGTCCGGCGGCCAGGCCAAGCGGAAGCCCAGGTGATCATAAGCGCGATGAACGGCAAGCCAAACGATAGATATCGCAACTCGATCGGCGTGTTGTCGAACACCGCGCCCAGCAGCAACAGCCCGATCGGCGGTGCCACCGCAGCCGCGAGCACCATTCGCACGCCCCGTTCGGCGCGTAGCGGCCTCGCTCCGGCCACATGGAGAACAATGCTGCCCGCCAGCAGGCCCAGGATCGTCGTGACCGCGGCCCGGCCCGGCCCGCTGGCATATAGCGGCAATCCGCCGAACAACGCGGCGGTCTGGTATTCGGCCAACCGCACGATACTTGGCCAGATCGCGAACGGCGGGAACTGGCCTTGCCGCGACGCGTGCTGGGCGGCAAAAAACCAGCCGTCCAGGGCAAGAAACGGGGCAGCGGTCAGCACCGCCGGCCAGGCGCCGGCGGCCATGATCACCGCCGCCGCGACGAATACCGCCAGGTAGTTGCAGCAGCACGCTGCACCCAGGCTGAGACCCGCCAACAGCGGTCGTCGCCCCAGCAGCAGCGCCAGCCCACCAAGCGTCAGCATCTGCGCCGGCGCAAAACCCCTTGCCACAACATTCGTATAGACGAATCCGTAGCTTCCCAGCGTCATCAGCATCGGCAGGACCAGCGCGATCGAGCAGCGCCGAGCGATCAGCCCCACCAGGCCCAGGGAAACCACGCCGCACACCACCGACAGCATGCGGGCGGCGAACAGGCCCGAACCGAATACCTCCCTCCACCACGATACCGCCCAGAAGTAGAGCGGCGGATGCACGTCGGTCGCGCGCAGATCGCGCGCGATTCCCGCCATCGTGGCGTGGCCGGATTGCACCGCCGCGACGACGCCGGCCGAGAACACCGTATCGGGCCAAATCGGCCGCGGGACACCGGCGGTCAGCAACAATGTGTATTGCTCATCGTATTCCGCACCGCGCAGCCAGGCGCCCGCGGTCAGCACAGCCGCGCCCAGCAGCAGCACCGCATACCGAGTACGAAGCTGCGCAGCGTTAACCAATTCTCAGTACTTTCGCGCCATTTTGGCCTCGCTTGTACCAGCCAATGGTTAACGGAGTGCTTATGCAGGAAGTGTTTCCGCGCGCGGTGCAGCGATCGTGGCAGCCGACGATTTCGGTGGTGGTTCCCGTGTACAACGAGGCGGCCGGCCTGGATCATTTTCACCGCCGCCTGGTGACCGCTTTGGCCAGCCTGGAAAGCTGGGAGGTGGTGTACGTCAATGACGGCAGCACCGATCAGACGCTGACGGTCATGGAGGCTGTGCATCGCGGCGACGACCGCGTCGCGGTCGTCAGTCTGTCGCGTAACTTCGGTAAGGAGACGGCGATCACGGCGGGTCTCGACCACGCCGCCGGCGACGCCGTGGTGGTGATCGACGCCGACCTGCAGGACCCGCCCGAACTCATCCCGGAACTGGTCGCGAACTGGCGGGCCGGATTCGACATGGTCTACGCCAGGCGCCGCAGCCGAGCCGGCGACAGTTGGCTGAAACGCGGCACCGCGCGGGGGTTCTATCGGCTGATGCAGCGAATGGGCGATCTCAAGTTGCCCGAGGACACCGGCGACTTCCGCCTCATGAGCCGCCGGGTTGTCGACGCCGTGCGACAGTTGCGCGAGCAGCACAGGTTCATGAAGGGGCTGTTCGCCTGGGTCGGTTATCCGACGACCTACGTGCTCTACGACCGTCAGGCCAGGAGCAACGGGGTCAGCAAATGGTCGTATTGGCGGCTTTGGAACCTGGCCCTGGAGGGGATCACCAGTTTTACCGTCATGCCGCTGAAGTGCGCGACCTATGTCGGTTTGGTGGTGGCGCTGCTGTCGGTGATCTACGCCCTACAGGTCATCGTGAAGACGTTGATCATCGGCAACCCGGTCGCCGGCTATCCAAGCCTGATGACCGTGGTGCTGTTCCTCGGCGGCGTGCAACTGATGTTTCTAGGGGTGATCGGGGAATATCTCGGCCGCGTCTTCAACGAGACCAAGCAGCGGCCACTTTATCTGGTCGAGCGTTTCGTGCCGAGCGCGGTGAAGGTTTCGGTGTGAGGCGTTTATGGGTCGGTTTGCTGCTGCTAGCCTGGCTCTGTCCGGCACCTGGTCGGGCCGGCCCGCCCGCGCCGGCATCTCCTCCCACCCTCACCCGGGGCATCAACATCACCGCCTGGTTCCGCTTTCCGGCCAGTCGTGACCCGGCGGCGCTGGGCGCCTACCTCAGCGACCAGGCGCTGGCCGACCTCCGCGCCACCGGTTTTGATTTTGTCCGGCTGGCGGTCG
Organism: Rhodopila sp.; assembly: GCF_965277165.1. Classification (GTDB taxonomy): domain Bacteria; phylum Pseudomonadota; class Alphaproteobacteria; order Acetobacterales; family Acetobacteraceae; genus Rhodopila. The sequence goes on along the minus strand of NZ_CBDICE010000006.1, from coordinate 2,625,417 downwards.
ATCCCGAGGTCATCGATGGCGTGGCGCAGCGCCAGGTACTCATCGCGGCGATCCGGCGCATCCAGCGGCGCGGGTTGGCCGTGGTGGTATCGCCCCATCCGCACAACTGGCGGCTGGAAACCGATCCGGCCGATCGTGAACGGCTGTTGGCGTTTTGGAACACCCTGGCGGCGGCGCTGCGTCCGTTGGACCCGGCCCGGACGGTTCCCGAGGTGCTCAACGAGCCGGTATTCGCAAACGATCCCGCCGGCTGGGCGACGTTGCAGCATCTTCTCCTGGCCGAAATCCGCCACCTGTTGCCCCACGCAACCGTGGTTCTGACCGGCCAGGATTGGGGCAGCATTGGTGGACTGCTGGCGCTGCCACCAGAGGACGACCCCAACGTCATCTACAGCTTCCACTTCTATGATCCTACCGAACTGACGTCGCTGGCCGCCTACCGACCCGGCCTCGATCGAAATGCTGTGGCCAGACTGCCATTCCCGGTGGACGATCGCGTGCGCTGCGACCTGACGGCTGAGCGGTCGGCCGACGCCGCGACGCGAGACCTGATGCGCTACTATTGCGACTTTGGCTGGGATGCATCCCGCATTGCCGCCCCAATAGATCGTGCCGCCGCTTGGGCCAGGGCTCACCACGCGCGCCTGCTGGCCGGCGAATTCGGTGCAAGCGCCGCACTCAACCCCGCCGCGCGGCTGGCCTGGCTGAACGCCGTCAGTGAAACGTTGGCGAAACGTGATATCGGCTGGGCACTTTGGGGTTACGACGACGTCATGGGCCTCGGTGTTAGCCGCCCGCCCGCCCGGCGGCCGAGGTTGGATTCGGCGGTACTGACCGCACTTGGTATGACGCCACCGATGTGACTGCGCGCCAGGAGGGCGTGATTCGATATGCGCGACAACGAAAGCCTGGATCCCGCGGACTGGTCCGACCTGCGTGCCCTTGGGCACCGCATGATGGATGACATGTTCGACCACCTCGCCAACCTGCGCGAGGGTCCGGTCTGGCGCCCGATGCCCGACGCATCGCGTCAGCAACTGCGCCGTGCCCTGCCGCGAGAACCCACCCCGGCGGGCTCGGTTTACCAGCAGTTCCAACGTCTGGTGCAGCCGTATGCCACCGGCAACCTGCATCCCCGCTTCATGGGCTGGGTGCATGGCGGCGGCAATCCGGTGGGAATGCTGGCCGAACTCCTGGCCGGCGGACTGAATGCCAACCTCGGTGGCCGCGACCACGCACCGATCGAGATCGAGCGTCAGGTTATCGCCTGGTCCGCCGAGATGCTCGGTTTTCCCGCCAGCGCCTCCGGCGTCCTGGTCACCGGAACGTCGATCGCCAACCTGATCGGTGTCTTGGTGGCACGATCCGCCAGCCTGGGGCCGTCCGTGCGGCACCGGGGCGTCGCAGACGCTGGGCTGGTGGCCTACACCTCCGCCGCGGCACATGGCTGCCTGCCACGGGCGATGGAGATGGCCGGACTCGGGCGCGAGGCGCTACGAATGATCCCCTGCGACGACCAAGGCCGGATGCGCCGTGATGCGCTGGCACGTCGCGTCGCGGAGGATCGCGCCAAGGGCATGTCGCCGTTCCTGCTGGTCGGCACCGCCGGCACCGTCGATATCGGTGCCATCGATGACCTGGACGCGCTTGCCGATTTCGCAGCTGAACAGAGCTTGTGGTTTCACGTCGATGGCGCATTCGGTGCGATCGCCGCGTTGGCGCCGAAGCTGCGTCCGTTGCTGGCTGGCATCGAACGGGCGGATTCCGTAGCGTTCGACTTTCATAAGTGGGCGCAGGTGCCCTACGACGCTGGCTGCATCCTGGTGCGTGATGGGTCGCGTCAATTGGAAACCTTCGGCGCCGAGGCTGCCTACCTTCGCCGCGAACAACGTGGATTGGCGGGCGGTGGCGTCTGGCCGTGCGACCTCGGCCCCGACCTCTCGCGCGGATTCCGAGCGCTCAAGGTCTGGATGACGCTGTCGGTCTACGGCGCCGACCGGATCGGGTCGATCGCGCAGCAAACCTGCGACCTCGCCGCCGCGATGGCCGCCATGATCGACCGCGAACCCGCCCTGCGGCGCCTGGCGCCGGTGGCGCTGAATATCGTCTGCTTCCGCTATATCGCCGCCGAGGGTGATCTCGACCGGTTGAACGCCGATATCGTGGCCGATTTGCAGGAATCCGGAATTGCCGCCCCGTCCACCACCATCGTCGATGGCGCGCTGGCGATACGCGCGGCGATCGTCAATCACCGGACCAACCATGCCGACCTGACGATCACCATCGATGCGATCCTGCGGGCAGGGCATGCGCGCGCCACGGCGGCAAAGAAAATGCCCCCGGCTATTCACCGGGGGCAAGGATACAGGGAGGCTTCACGTCTGGGAGACGCAGGGACCAAAGGCCCCTTTCCAGCGACTAGCGCTGAAACTCTGGCAGCAGTGCTGCCGTAACTGACAACACATGCTTATACCGCACCCGCGAACACAACCACTGCCGAGAACCGGCAGCCGCCATGCGGAATAGACATAGCCTTTAGCCTGATCTCGCGCTGCCGGAATGGCCGCTTCTCAGCCTCGGGGGCCAAATGTCGCCCACCCAGTGCAGACATGTAATCGGACGGTCAGTGCATTTCCGCAAGCCGGGCTAGCAGAAAGTCGCGAAACACCGCGACCCGCTTCGAGTTCCGCAACTCCTCCGGATACACGAAGAACACGTCCACCTTTGGCCCGTTCAGCGACGACAGCACGTGAACCAGGTCTGGATTCTCGCTCACCACGTAGTCGGGCAGCGCACCGATCCCCATGCCGGAACGGATCGCCAGCAGCACCGCAAGTACTGAGTTGACCTCCAGCAGTGCCCGTCGCGGATTGCCCGGTCGCCGCCCGGCATCGGCCAGCCAGTTGACCTCCTGCACCGGAGGATGGTGCTGGCCGAACAGGATCAGACGATGCGCATCCAGGTCCTCGGCGCGCTGCGGCACTCCGTGCCGCTTAAGATATTCCGGTGACGCAACGACGTGCCATTGCATCGTCATCAGATGACGCTGCACCAGGTCGGGCTGCTTGGGCGGGTGCATGCGGATCGCCACATCGGCCTCCCGCATCGCTAGGTCGAGTTCGGCGTCGTCCAGCAGCAGCGAGACCGACACGTCAGGATATGCCTCAAGGAAGCCGTGCAGCCGAGGCGCCAGCCAGGATGACCCGAACCCCATGGTGGTGGTCACTTTCAGCCGGCCCGCAGGCTTTTCCTTGCTCTCCGTCAGCAGCGCCTCGGTGATCGCCAGCTTGGCAAAGACCTCCCGGACCGTGCGGTTTAGCGACTCGCCCTGCTCAGTCAGGATCAGCCCGCGTGCGTGACGATGGAACAGCGGAACCTGCAGCGCCTCTTCCAGCGCCGAAATTTGCCGTGACACCGCCGACTGGCTCAGGCTCAACGTGTCTCCGGCGTGCGTGAAGCTGCCGGCTTCCGCCACGGCGTGAAAGACGCGCAGCTTATCCCAATCCATTTCGAAGCCTCTCCCGGCGGCCGGTCGGATCGGAGCCGCACTGATTCAGCCACCCACAGCGCTTGCGTGCGGTGCATCAAGCCTAAACATAGTTACACGAGTCATGTGACGATATTTGGCGACGCCGGGCAAATTTTGCCTATTCCGCCGCGACCGAGGGCTCGATTTCGTGTTCGGCGATGAATTTCTCCGCCTCCAACGCAGCCATGCACCCGGTTCCGGCCGCGGTAACCGCCTGACGGAAGATTTTGTCCTGCACATCACCCGCTCCGAATACCCCAGGAACCGACGTGCGGGTGAATCCCGGCGTGGTGCGGATATACCCGTCCGCGTCCATGTCGAGATGGCCGGCGAAAATCGCCGTCGTCGGAGTATGGCCGATGGCGATGAAGACTCCATCGGCGGCCACAACCGCCTCCGTGCCGGTGGCTTGATTGTGCAGCCGGATGCCGGTGACCACCTCAGGCATGCCGCCTCCCAGTATCTCCTGGACGGTGCTGTTCCAGACGACGTCGATCTTGGGATGGGCAAACAGCCGCGTCTGCAGGATCTTCTCGGCACGCAGGCTACCACGGCGATGGATCAAGGTAACTTTGTCGGCGTGGTGCGTCAGATACAGCGCCTCCTCGACCGCGGTGTTTCCGCCACCGACGACTGCCACGTTCTTGCCGCGATAGAAGAAGCCGTCACAGGTGGCGCAGGCCGAAACCCCGCGGCCTTGCAGGGTCTGTTCGGATTCCAGACCCAGCCACCGGGCCTGCGCGCCGGTTGCGATGATGACGGCATCGGCGATGTAGTCATCGCCCGAGTCGCCATGGCAGCGGAACGGCCTCGACGAGAAATCCACGCCGGTGATCAGGTCGTGAACGATCCGGGTCCCGACATGGGCGGCCTGACCCTCCATTTGCTCCATCAGCCAGGGCCCCTGGATGACGTCAGCGAAGCCCGGATAGTTCTCGACGTCGGTGGTGATCATGAGCTGACCGCCGGGTTGCATGCCGGCCACCAGAATGGGCGACAGGTTGGCGCGCGCGGCATAGATCGCCGCGGTATAGCCGGCCGGCCCGGCGCCGATGATCAGGACCTTGGTGCGATGCATGGTGCTCATGTCCAAACATATCGGTGCCTCGGCGCCCGGAGCAAGCAAGCGCCACGGCCCACGCCTGTCGGGCCAGAGCGCCGTCCCTCGCTCACTATTCATGCGTGCGCCCGCCAGCAAGCGGTTCGCCATGATCGCGGGTGCTTGCGCCCCGCCCGGCGCTTGCGCATTGTCGGATCATACGACGCAAGGGTCCGCCATCGCGGTCCACCTCTGCAACTGGGGGACACATCCACACATGGCGGAAGATCCGGCGCCGCTGCTTTCGGTCCGAGGCATTACCCTTCGCTTCGGCGGCGTCGTTGCGCTCGACGATGTCAGCTTCGACGTCATGGCGGGACAGATCGCTGGATTGATCGGCCCCAATGGAGCCGGCAAGACCACGCTGTTCAACTGCCTCAGCCGGCTGTACCGGCCCAGTGCCGGCGAGATCACGTTCGAGGGCCAATCGGTCCTTGCGGTTCCCCGGCACAAGATCCCGATGATCGGCATCGGCCGAACTTTCCAGAACGTTGCGCTATTCGACAGGCTGACCGTGCTGGAGAACGTGATGGTCGGGCGCCACAGCCGGACCAGCGCCGGTTTCGTCGAAAGCGCCCTCCGCCTGCCCTCGGTCGGGCGCGAGGAGCCAGCCGTTCGTGGAAAGGCGATGGACCTGATCGAGTTCATGAACCTCGGCGCTTTTACCCACCGTGTCGCCGCCGGCCTGCCGTTCCCGATCCGAAAGCGAGTCGAACTCGCCCGCGCTTTGGCCGCGGAACCCAAATTGCTGTTGCTGGACGAACCTGCCGCGGGCCTGAACCACGATGAGGTGCATACGCTGGAAAGTCAGATCCGTCGTGTGCGCGACGTGCAAGGTGTCACCGTGCTTCTGGTCGAACATCACATGAGCTTGGTGATGTCGGTCTCCGACAAGGTCGTGGTGGTGAATTTCGGTCGCAAGATCGCCGATGGCAGGCCCGACGAGGTGCGGCAAAATCCAGACGTCATTAGCGCCTATTTAGGCACTCCCGCCTCGGCCTGATTTTCTCCCTGCCACCGGTCGTCCCTGGGACCGAGGTTCGTCCGAGTTCAGGACAAACCCCGGGCTTACGAAATCAGACCGGCTGGTCGCCGCAAACCGTGATGCGGTGCATGATCCGGGTCTCGGCTGGATAGTCGTTGACGGCGAAGTGCTGGGTGCAGCGATTATCCCAGAATGTCAGCGTTCCGGTCTGCCAGCGGACGCGGCAGGTATGTTCCGGGCGAATCGATTGCTGCATGAAGAAGTCGATCAGCGGCTGGCTCTCCTCGTCCGTCATGCCGTCGAAGTGCTGAACGTGGCCGCCGATATAGATCAATTTGCGACCGGTTTCGGGATGTGTGCGCACCAGCGGGTGGACGCTGGTGGTCTGCACGTTGCCCGGATCCTTGACCTTCATCTCGCCCATTTGCCTGCTGTAGCGTTCCTTGCGCGACAGTCCGTTGGCCGACTTGAAGTTGTCTCCGACGCACACAGTGTGGAGTTGTCCGGCGATCACCTTCATCGCGTCCGACAGGCTGTCATAGGCCAAATATTGATTGGTGAATAATGTGTCGCCGCCAGCCGACGGCACCTCCTTGGCGTAGAGCATCGTGCCCATGGCCGGGCTAGGCGAGAACATCTGGTCGGTATGCCAGGACCCGCCGAAATTCTTCTTGTCGGTCGGGCGCTTGATGATCGCCAGGATTTCCGGGTAGTCGGCCATGCCCTCCATGAACGGGTGCAGGTGAATCTCCCCCCAGCGCCGCGCGAACGCCAGTTGCTGAGCCGGCGTGATGTCCTGATCGCGGATCGCGATTACCAGATTATCCAGCAGTGCGGCGCGGATTTCCGCCAGCACCTCATCCGATACGTCGCGCGATAGATCGACGCCATGGACCTCGGCCCCCAGCGATCCGGCGATCTTTTGCACCTCCAGATGACGATATTGGGTGTTGCGTGGTGCGTTCATGCTCGGAGTTCTCCTTCGTTGTGGGAATGATGCCTCCTGCGCCGCGCGGCTGGCAAGTTCGCCATACTGCCCAACATCCGCCAGCAGGCTTAGTACATGTGCATGCCGCCGTTGATCGAGATCGTCGACCCAGTAACGAAATCCGCGTCATCGGCGGTCAGGAAGGCCACGCCGCGGGCAATATCCTCGGCATGGCCAAGGCGTCCGACCGGGATCTTGGCAACGATCTTGCGCAGCACTTCCCCTGGAACCGCGCGCACCATTTCCGTATCGACGTAGCCCGGCGCAATCGCATTCACGGTGATGCCATACCGAGCACCTTCCTGCGCCAGCGCCTTGGTAAAGCCGTGAATCCCCGATTTGGCAGCGGCGTAGTTGACTTGTCCGTACTGGCCCGCCTGCCCATTGACGCTACCCACATTGACCACTCGACCGAACTTGCGCTCGCGCATGGCATCGAACGTCAACTTGCACAGGTTGAAACAGGACCCGAGGTTGGTGTGGAGCACCGCGTCCCACATGTCCCGGCGCATCCGCGGCAACGTGCCGTCACGGGTGATGCCGGCGTTGTTTACCAGAACCTCGACCGGTCCATGTTCGGCGGCGATCTTGGCCACGCCGGCTTCGCAGGCCTCGAAGCTGCAGACGTCGAACTTTATGACCGCGATGCCGGTTTCCGCCTGAAACGACTCAGCCGCCGCATCGTTCGTTGCGTAGTTGGCGACCACGGTGCGGCCCTGGGATTTGAGCGCCAGGCTGATCGCCGCACCGATCCCCCTGGTGCCGCCCGTGACCAATGCGATTCGTGCCATAGCTGCCTCCCTTTATTGTTTTGCTCCGGATTTACGCATTCTGACTTAGGCGATACCCAAACAAGCCGGATCAGCGCTCCAGCGCCATCGCAACGCCCATGCCGCCTCCGATGCACAGCGTCGCGAGGCCCTTCTTGGCGTCGCGCTTCTGCATCTCGTGCAGCAGCGTCGTCAGAATGCGGGCGCCCGACGCACCGATCGGGTGGCCGATCGCTATCGCGCCGCCATTGACGTTCACCTTGCCGGTGTCCCAGCCAAGATCCTTGTTCACGGCCAGCGCTTGCGCCGCGAACGCCTCGTTGGCTTCGATCAGGTCCAGATCGTCCGGCTTCCAGCCCACACGGGTCAGCACCTTGCGGGTGGACGGGATCGGCCCGGTCCCCATGATCGCGGGATCGACCCCGGCAGTAGCGAACCCGGCGATGCGAGCCAGCGGCTGCAGACCGCGCTTGCTGGCTTCGCTCGCGGTCATCACGATCAGCGCCGCGGCGCCGTCGTTGATCCCCGAGGCATTGCCGGCGGTGACCGAACCGTCCTTGCTGAACGCCGGACGCAACCGCGCCATTCCCTCGGCGGTGGAGTCATGACGGATATATTCGTCGTCCGTCACCTCGACGTCGCCCTTGCGGCCTTTCACCATGACCGGCGCGATCTCGTCCTTGAATCGACCGGATTTCTGCGCGGCCGACGCCTTCTGCTGCGAGGCCAGCGCGAACGCATCCTGCTGCTCCCGCGAGATCTGATACTTGCTGGCGACGTTCTCGGCGGTGTTGCCCATATGGTAGCCGTGGAACGCGTCCCACAAGCCATCCTTCAGCATGGTGTCGACAAATTCCAACCCGCCCATCTTGGTGCCGTTGCGCAGATGCGCGGCATGCGCGGACAAGCTCATGCTTTCCATCCCGCCGGCGGCGACGATGCTGCTTTCGCCAGTACGGATCTGTTGAGCCGCCAGTGCGACAGCGCGCAGGCCAGAGCCGCATACCTGGTTGATGCCAAAAGCGGTCGCCGAGTCGGGGATGCCGGAATAGCGCGCCGCTTGCCGGGTTGGATTCTGTCCTTCACCGGCGGCAAGCACCTGGCCAAAGATCACCTCATCCACGTCCACCGCTTCGAGACCGGCGCGGGACATCGCGGCCTTGAGCGCGGTTGCCCCAAGGTTCTGAGCGTGCACCGCGCTTAGCGAACCATTGAAGCTGCCCACCGGTGTCCGCGCCGCCGAGACGATGACGATGTCATCCATGTCCTGCTCCTCCTGTCCGCGGTTCATCCCGCGAGTTGCCGCATAAAATCGACATCAACCAAGTGCGTGCCGTCACGGCGAAATGCAAGTTGCGGATTCACACCCCAAGACGCCCGGCCATGTCTTCGATGTCGGTCGCGACGATGTCCCAATCCTGATCCGCAGCATAGTCTCTTTGCTGGTGTGGCCCATATTCGGCGGGGCGCGGGAAGAACGCGGTCAGCAATCCGCAGGCCCGAGCTTTGGCCAGGTCACCGTTGTGCGCCGCCGCCATCATCACCTGGTCCGGCCGCAAATCCAGCATCCTGGCGACGCCGAGATAGGTCTCCGGATCAGGCTTGAAATGCCTGAACAAATCCGACCCGAAGATCATGTCCCAGGGGATGCCGGCGAATTTCGCCATGTTGAGCAACAGCGAAACATTCCCGTTCGACAGCGGTCCGATGATGAAGCGTGATTTCAGCCGCGTCAGGCCAGGTACAGCATCAGGCCAGGGATGCAGACGGTGCCAGCCCAAGTTTAGGTGTGCCAGGTCGTCCTCGGACAAGTTCTTGATTCCGAACTCGGCTACAAGTCGGTCGAGCGAGGCGCGATGCAGCTTATCCAGCGTCATCCATGGCAACTCGCCGCTGCGCACTCGCTGCATCGAGGGGTGATAGGCGGCGCGCCAGGCATCGATCAGAGCCGGCCAATCGGCGGTCACGCCGCGTCTGGAGCCATAGGCGGCGAGGTCGGCGATCAGGCTGGATCGCCAATCGACAACCGAACCGAATGTATCGAACACGATGGCCACGGGTTGCTTAACGGCCATGTTGGGACCTCCCTGGTGACGAACCAGGAAAAACCCGGGACCGTCTCGGGTCAAGCGAGCCCGGGCAGATCACGCAGCCAGTCGCGCAACGGACGCCACAATGAGATTTCCGCCCGGGCACCAGCAGTCATGCCGATGTGGCCGGCCGTCGGCTGATGCAGGACGGCACCCCGGATCAGTTCGGCCAGTGGACGAGCCGATTCTGGCGGCACGATACGATCACGTCCGGGAATCGCGACGAAAGTCGGCTTTCTGATCGCGCTCGGATCGACCGCCAGTCCGGCGATCCGCCACTTGTTCCGAGCGGGCGCGTTCTCGCCGTACCACTCGCCGAGGCAGGCGCGGGCGACCTCGGCCACTAGCGGCACGCCGTCGTTCAGCCAGTCCTCCAGCGCCACGAAAAGCATCGCGCGCGCACTGCTTTGCGGCAGCCGGGCAAAACCTCGGTATTTCTCGGCAACCGCCCAAGGGTCCAACAGCGCGAACAGCGATTGCAGCAAGTCGACAGGAAGCGCGTCGCCGAACGCCAAGGCCGGTTCCAGCAGAGGCAGCGTCCGCGCCGCCTGGATCGCTCGTTCGGGGTCTGGCGCATGGAAATCCCATGGCGCCGCCAGCAGCGCCAGCCCGCTGATCAGGTCCGGCCGCCGTTGCGCCGCCGCTACCGCCAAGGTGCCCCCCATGCAGTAGCCGGCCAGCACCGGCGGTTGACCGGCGGCCTCCGCGGCGGCCGTCATCGCCCGTTCCATCCGGCCAGCCACATAGTCCGTCAGAGTGAATCGCCGCTCGGTTGCGTCCGGCCAGCCCCAATCCAGCAGCAAGGGCCGCACACCCTGGCTCGCCAGCCAGCGCAGCATCGAGTGGTTCTCGTCCAGATCGAGCACGTAGGATCGATTGATCAGGCTCGGTACGAACAGAACCGGCGCGTTCGCGGTCGAGCCGTAGTCCAGCAGCCGCGTGCCACCCTCCGACCAGATCGCCGGCGGGTCGATCAGCGTCCGCCGCCAGTCGTGCCGTCGATAAGCCGCGATGCCCTCGATCAGTGCGGCGTCCTGTCGCAGGGTCTCAGCCACCAAAGCGGCAGGGAAATCAACGCCTTGGCTTGCGTCCTGCACCGCGTTTTGGATGGATCGCAGGATCGCCGCCACGTTCGAGTTCCCCCAGTCTGCGCTCCAGAGCGGCAACGTGACGCGCGAGACGTTCGATCTCAGCATCGCGAGCGTCAGGTGCAGCAGCAGAGGGCGTGGTCCGCGCCGCATCAGCGGCCCCGGAGCGTCGATGCGCTGGGTCATGCCGAGAGGCAACTGGGTCGCGCGGCAGCCCGCGCATCACTCGAGACATGCTGCCCGCCCAGAGCCCCATGATCGTCTGCCAGGCTTCGCGGATTTCGGGATCGGCTGCGATGGCCGAGAGTTCGCTCTGCCATAAAGTGATCCAATCCTGCGCCAGCTTGCGGGCGTCCGGTGCGTCGCCACCGCGGGGATCGGTGTCGTTCAACCCGGCTTCGTCCCGCCCAGAATCGCGGCTCCCAGAATCGCGGCTCCCAGAATCGCGGCTCCCAGAATCGCGGCTCCCAGGATCGCGGCCTTTGATCCCCCGTCCTTCGTAAGCGTGTCCGGTATCGTCCCAACCGGCGTCCCTTGCCATGCCGCATCCGTCCTCCTCGCGAGCCGGACCCTGGGCGAGGCAGGTCGGCCGCGAAACGTCATAACCGCCCACCATGCAGGGATCAGGAACGGATTCACTCTATCGCAACTGCGAAATACGCGGTAGGGAAAGGTATAGGCGCGAGGTATGCATGGCTGTGCCCGTTGAGACCCTGCCGGAGACGGATGCCGGCGAAAAGCCTCCGGTCGTGGTGAAGAAGTATGCGAACCGGCGACTCTACAACACCGAAAGCTCCAGCTACATCACGCTGGACAACTTGGCCGACATGGTTCGGCAAGGGCGAAACTTTGTCGTCTATGACGCCAAAAGCGGCGACGACATTACCCGCGGCGTGCTGACGCAGATCATCGTCGAGGAAGAGGGCAAGGGTCAAAACCTGTTGCCGATTAACTTCCTGCGCCAACTCATCGGCTTATATGGCGGGTCCATGCAGGGGTTGGTGCCCAAATATCTCGAGCATGCCATGACATCGTTCGCCCAACAGCAAGAGCAGATGCGCGCGGCGATGCAGAAGACCATGGGCACACTGTTTCCGTTCGGCAATATCGAGGAGGTCGGGCGGCAGAATATGGCCATGATGGAGCGGGCATTCAGCCTGTTCACGCCATTCTATCGCGGCACCGAAACCGCTAACCCGTCCGGCTCCAATGACACCGAGATCGAGTCGCTTCGCTCGGAGATCGAGCGGCTGCGGCGTGAGCTGGAAGCAGCCAGGAAGCAGTAAGTAGGCCTCTACGCCGCCCTGGCAGCGGCGATAAACGCCCTGATCAGAGCCGCATCCTTCACGCCTTTGCTGCTTTCAACCCCTGACGAGACATCGACCGCTTCGGCGCCGGTCTGGTCGATGGCGGCTGCGACGTTGCCCACCCTCAGGCCCCCCGCCAGTACCCAGCGCACCGGCGCCGGCCAACCCCGCAAAACCGACCAATCGAACGTAGTCGCGTTGCCGCCCGGCCGGTTCGCGCCCGCCGGTGTCCTGGCCTCAAGCACAAGACGCTCGGCGCCCATCGAATCGGCCGGAAGATCGGCCTTGCCGCCAACGCCAATCGCGCGCCAGACCGGCAGGCCAAACCCCTCCTTGATCGCGGCCGGTGCCTCCGGGGCGCCGTAGACCTGCAGCACGTCGAGCGTCACCACATCCAGCGCGCGAGCGATGATCTCCAGTGTCGGATCCACGAACAGGCCAACGCGAAGCGGCCCGGCGGCGCTCCGGCGTGACAGTGCGCGGGCGGTCTCCGGAGTGACATATCGAGGGGAGGAGGGGAAGAACACAAATCCGACCCAATCGGCCCCGGCCTCGACCGCCGCGTCGAATGCGATCGGATCGTTGACACCGCAGATCTTGACCTTGGTCATCGAATGCCGGCGGCGATGTTGGCCGCGGCTAGGCCCGGATCGCTCGCACCCGTGATTGGGCGTCCGACCACGATCCAGTCCGCGCCGGCCGAAATCGCGCCGGCCGGGGTCATGGTGCGCCCCTGATCGTCGGCGCTCGATCCAGCAGGGCGGATGCCCGGCACGATCAACTTGACCGAGGGACCAAGCGCCTGGCGTAATGGGGCAACCTCCAGCGGACTGCAGACGAGCCCGTCGGCACCGCAGTCAACGGCAAGGCGACCGAGGCGGAGCACCTGTTCGACCACGGGGCCGGCAACACCCACGGCGACGAGATCGTCCTGGTCCAGGCTGGTCAGCACCGTGACCGCCAGGATCATCGGGCGGTCGTCACCCGCACTTGCCGCGGCCTGATGTGCGGCCCGGATCATCGCCGGTCCGCCGCCGGCATGAATGGTCAGCATCCGGGGCTTCAGCGGCAGCACCGCGAGCACCGCGCCAGCCACCGTGTTCGGTATGTCGTGCAGCTTCAGGTCCAGGAAGACCGGAGCGCCGCTGATAGTCCCGAAGCCTGGGGCGCCGTTTGCCAGGAAAAACTCCAGACCGATCTTCAGCAACCCGGCATGCGGACTGATGACGTCGGCCCATGCCCGCGCCCGGCCGACATCGACCGTGTCCAGCGCAACGATCAGCCTGCTCGCGGCTTCCATTACCTGACGGCCGAGACCACCAGGCTACCATGCGGTCCTGGCTGTTTCATGCGAACCAAACCGACTGGCACAAGTAGTACTTTGAGCCCCGGGGTCGACATCCGGGTGGTGTTCTGCCCGGCGTCCATCAAGCCGTGGGGGGCAATGACATCCGCGGAGCACTCGCTGGGCGCATCGCCTCGATCTGCGCCTCCAGCAGTCGTACTTTTTGCTCCGCCCGGCGTGCCCGCCGCCGCTGCGACAGTGCGGAAAACCAGACCACCAAAGCCCCAAGCAGGAAGGCGATCGCCATGGCCACCAGGATGGCGATCGACAGGTGCACCTCGAGGCCGTAATCGGTCGGCCACACGCCCAGCCTGACCATCTCGGTGTTTGACAGCAAGAACAACACCAGCGGCAGGCACAGCAGGAAGGTGACAATCAAGAAAACCATGGCCAACCCGGACCCCTCAGGCCTTTTTGCGTTCCGCCGCACTGGCGCGGGGTATCTTGCCGGCATTCACCCGCAACCTCAGTTCCTTGCCGGCCTTGAAGAATGGCACGGATTTCTCATCCACCGAAACAGAGGCACCGGTTCTCGGGTTGCGTCCGGTCCGGGCGTCTCGGTGCTTGACGGTGAAAGCACCGAACCCGCGCAGTTCCACACGCTCGCCGCGAGCGAGGGCAAAGGTTATCTCCTCGAATATTGTCGCGACTATTGTTTCCACGTCCTGGCCGCGCAAATGCGGATTGGCGGTCGCCAACTCCGCGATCAGTTCGGATTTGGTCAAGGTATCCCCCGGGGCCGTCAGTTCCCGGAACGTTGCCAGACGGCCAAAGCCCCGTCAAGACTAACGCTTTGTGAAATCAGACTTTTCCAAACGTCCAGCACGACCATCCCAAGCTCACCCGACAGCGCATGGCTGGCGATGCCGCCATCGGAAAGATCTTGCACCGGCAGCCCAGCCGGCACCCCCTTGGCCGAGGTTAGCCAATCCTTGGCTTCCCGCTCGCCGCCGATCGCGTCCACCAACCCCAGACCCAGCGCCTGATGGCCGGTGTAAGCCCTGCCATCCGCCAGCGATCGAACCTTAGCCGGGTCGAGGTGACGGCCAGCGGCGACCATATTGACAAACTGATCATACATGTCGGTCACCAGCCCTTGCAGCACCACTTTGCCCTCAGGCGAAAGCGGGCGCACAAGGCTCGGCTCGTCCTTCAGCGGGCCGGACCGAATAACCTCGGCGTTGATTCCCAGCTTACCGAGCAGACCAGAGATGTCCCCGGTTTGCAGCAGAACGCCGATCGAACCGGTCAGCGTCGACTCGCGGGCGAAAATCCGACTTGCCGGAACCGCGATCATGTAGCCGGCAGACGCCGCCAGCCCACCCATGGTCACCACCACCGGTTTTTTCGCGGCAACGCGAGCGATCGCATCGTGCAAGGTTTCGCCGCCGGCCACGCTGCCACCGGGACTGTCGATCGACACAATCACCGCCTTGACGTGGTCGTCATCGGCCAGCCCACTGACCGCCTGGGTCAGTTTTCTATCGTCGGTTATCAGGCCGTTGACCGTGACCCGTTCAATATGGGCGCCTTCGGGTATCAGCCCGGCGCCGCGCAGACCAGCCAGCGCGGCAACAACCAATGCCACGACGGCGAACACCCGCCAAAACACCAGGCGGCGCTTGAGGCGCCGCCTGTCCAGTAACAGATCAGTCTCCAGCGACACCGGCTAACCCGCCGCCGTCAACTGTCCTGAGACAGTTGGTTGCGGCGACGGATCGCCGCCCCGAGGATGTCGCCCAGCGAGGCGCCGGAGTCGGAGGACCCGAACTCGGCCATCGCCTGTTTCTCTTCCTCGACTTCCTTGCCCTTGATGGTCAACGTCAGCTTGCGCGACTGACGATCGACGGCGGTAATCTTGGCATCGACTTTTTCGCCGACGGCGAAACGGTCGGGCCGCTGATCACCCTTGTCCCGGGCCAGTTCGGCACGCCGGATGAAGCCGGTCAGGACGTCGTTGACCTTGACCTCGATGCCGTTGGCCTGAACCGCGCTGACGATGCAAGTCACCACGTCGCCCTTGTGCACAGTGTCGAGAATGGTCGCCGCCGGGTCGTCGCGCAATTGCTTGATCCCCAAGCTGATGCGCTCTTTCTCGACATCGACGTCCAGCACCTTGGCCTTGACCGTCTGGCCTTTCTCGTACCCAGCCATGGCGGCCTCTCCGGCCTCGTCCCATGACAGGTCCGACATGTGGATCATGCCATCGATATCGGCCGACAGCCCGATGAAAAGGCCGAACTCGGTGATGTTACGGATTTCGCCCTCGACCTCCGACCCTATCGTATGCTGCTCGACGAACTCTTCCCACGGGTTGCGCTGCACTTGCTTGAGGCCAAGCGAAATACGCCGCTTCGAGCTGTCCACGTCCAGCACCATGACGTCGACTTCCTGGCTGGTGGACACGATCTTGCCGGGATGGACGTTTTTCTTGGTCCAGGACATTTCCGACACGTGCACCAAGCCCTCGACCCCCGGCTCCAGCTCCACGAAGGCGCCGTAGTCGGTGATGTTGGTAACGCGGCCGGAGTATTTCGCGCCCGGCGGATACTTCGCCGCGACCCCCTCCCAGGGGTCCGCCTCCAGCTGCTTCATACCCAGGCTGATCCGCTGGGTGTCCGAGTTGAAGCGAATCACCTGCACCTTGACCTGCTGGCCGATGGTCAGCGCCTCGGACGGGTGGTTGATCCGCCGCCAGGCGATGTCGGTGACATGCAAAAGGCCATCGACGCCGCCCAGATCGACGAACGCTCCGTAGTCGGTGATGTTTTTCACCACGCCGTCCAGGATCATGCCCTCTTTCAGGCCCTGGATCAGCTCGCTGCGCTGTTCGGCTCGGGTTTCTTCCAGCACCGCCCGGCGGGATACCACGATGTTGCCGCGCGCCCGGTCCATCTTCAGGATCTGGAATGGCTGCGGAGACCCCATCAGTGGGCCGACGTCGCGCACCGGTCGGATGTCGACCTGACTGCCGGGAAGGAACGCGACCGCGCCCCCGAGATCGACAGTGAAGCCGCCCTTGACCCGACCGTAGATCGTGCCGTCGACACGCTTTTGCGCCTCGAACGCCTTTTCAAGGTTGGTCCAGGCTTCCTCGCGGCGGGCCTTTTCCCGCGACAGGATGATCGCGCCGTCGCGGTCTTCATAGCGCTCGACGTAGAGTTCGATCATGTCGCCGGGCTTGACCTCCGGCTTGGCGCCCGGCGGGCCGAACTCTTTGAGCGCAACCCGACCCTCGGATTTCAGGCCGACGTCGACGACGGCGAATTCGTCGGTCAAGCGAATGACCCGCCCGGTGACGACGGAGCCGTCGAAGCCGGTGTCACTGCCCAGGGTCTCGTCAAGCAGGGAGGCGAAATCCTCGCCTTTGAAATGGTCTTGCGCAGGCTCGTGTGCGCGCACGGAGGCGGATGCTGCCATGAGGTCGGTTGATTCCGTTACGGATGTCCGGGCCGCGCCCGGTGAATGCCGTGGTTTGCGCGTTTCGTGGAAACACGGCTTGCCCGCGTCCAAGGCGCGGGCCAGTTGAAACGATCAAGTGGCTGTAGAGCCTTGTTGCCACGACGGTGAAATAGAGATTTCGTGATAGGAGTCAAGGGTTGTGACGTTACGGCGGTCGCCGCCAATCCCCTGCCTCAGGGTATCCGGATGTCGAGCAGCGGCGCATGTTGTTGCGCCCCAAAGGTATCCCGCTCCCCGACACTGCCCTGCGCCCATCGGCGCCGCAGCGTCAGCTTAAAGGCGCGCGCGGGGTCGAAAAACATGCAGGCGACCACATCCTCGGGTGACACATCATACAGCCGCACCAGCTTCATCTCGTCCAGAGCGCCGCTGTCTTTTACTCGGCGATAGACATCGTCGTCGTCGAACACCACGTCGAAGGTGATCTCGAACGGGCCGGCATTTTTACTGCGGACCACTTTGGCCAAATCCTTCAGGGTCGCGTTGGACATGTCAGATCTCCTGATACGCGATACGGAACAACTCGTCGGGCGAGTCCAGCTCCATCAAATGATAGATGCTGAATTTGCAGACCGGCCCGATCGGGTTCTCGGGCGGATTGAGCGGAATGGCGAAATTGCCGGCGGTGGCCAACTGGCCCGGGTAAGGCATGTGCAGCACGGTGATGCGCGCGGCGCTGCTGATGGCGTTGGCAAGATCCTGCGTGGCGGCTGTGATTTCCCCCATCAGTCCCACTTCGTGTGGGACCACGTGCCGCATCGGTTCCTGCGGCCCCATGACAGCGTCGCGGCCGTACACATGGAACACCATGGTCGCCTCGCCGGCTGCCAGTTCCGGGAACAACCCGCCGGTGCGCCTGCGCACCTCGTCCAGAAAGCTGTCCAACTGGCCGATCAGGATCGGGTCGCGGATGCCGCCGATGAAAATCGTGCGATAGCCGATCACCGAAGCGCCTTCCAGCTTGATGCTGTAACGTTCGGACGGCCGAAACACACTGCCCCGGACCCGCACGCGCCGTGAATCCAGCGCCTCGTAACGAGACTCCCGAAGGTCGAGCAGACCGCCCGGGCCGGCCAGCAGGTCGGGACGGCTTTTCTCATAAAGCGTATGAGCGGCGACCGACGCCGGTGTGCATCGTTCATCGGGGTTCATCGGCTCCAGGTCGAAGCTGCCGGGACGGACAGTCGCCAGGATGACGCGTCCTTTCGGTTCAGCGCATACCGCGCCGCACTCGACGATCTTGCCCATGTGCCAATAGACGCCGGGATCAATGCCGTGCTGCATGCCCAGCGCCGCATACGGGGCCGGATCGTAGCAACGCCCGGCGATGATGATATCAATGTCCGGCCGATCCTGAAGCACGCGGGCAATGGGTTCGGCTCCCATTTGCGCCACGATCTCCGTCGCGCTCCGCACATCAGGCTCCGTCAGTCCCCCCGATGATGCACACTCCGTGATCCGGCCCTCCGCAAGGCGACCGCACACCAGGCTGGGATCGACGGAGGCATAGATCGCCGCGATTTTGAGGTGATAGTTTTTGCCGGCGGCGATCTCGCGGACCATTTCGACCATGTCATCGACATGCCGGTCGATGCCGGGGCCGCCCGCCGAAGTGATGATCGACAGGATCTTCCGCTCCGCGCAGGCCTGCACGATCAGCGCCAGATCACGCATGTAGGCCCGGCGAGTAACCAGCATGGAACCCAAACCGAGCTGATAGGGACCCGGATCGGTCGATCCTGAATCAACAACGATCGCGTCGGGGCCGCGATCCACACCGCGCCAAAAATGTGCCTCTGGAATGCCATAACCCAGTATGCCCGCGGGGGTGAGTATCTTCAGCTCATCTTTCGTTGCGTTCATGGCGTCCGCGATCCATCCCTTGTTGACCTGTCGCATGCAATGTTGCCCCGCAACGAGGGGAGATGAAATGGATACACGCTAGGGCGCCATAGCCTTCGCCGATAAGTCAGACCGCGCGGCCATTCGCGACGCCAACAGGTCGATAGTTGGAATCGAATTGCCACCGCCCGGGCGCTGGGGTGTCCCTATCACTTGCGCCGCCGGATTTTCTGGCCGCGCAGCACTACCAGCGGATCGCCCGCACGCTGGAAGAAAGCAAGTTTCATCTGGCATTTTTCGACGACCGCCTGGCGATGCCGGACAGTCTCGGTGACAGCTACGACGAAACCGTCCGTCACGGCATCAGGGCGGTAAAGATGGACCTGATACCGATCCTGACGGCCATGGGAATGGCGACCAGCCGGCTCGGTTTGGGCGGCACGTGTTCAACGACCTATTTCGAGCCGTTTCATGTCGCCCGCGCGTTCGCGACCCTGGATCTTATGATCGGCGGCCGGGCCGCTTGGAATGTCGTTACTTCCCTAAACGATTCCGAGGCGGCGAATTTCGGCCACAGCCAGCACCTGGAGCACGATCTGCGCTACGAGCGCGCCGACGAGTTCATCGAGGTTGTGCTGGGTCACTGGTCGAGTTGGGCGGATGACGCCCTGATCGTGGATCAGGCAAATCGCATGTTTGCCGATCCCGCCAAGGTCCGGCGATTGAACCATGAAGGGAAGTGGTTCCGGTCCCGAGGGCCATTTACCGTCCCCCGCTCGCCACAAGGCCACCCGGTCATCATGCAGGCCGGTCAAAGCGGCCGCGGGATGGCATTCGCGGCACGTTGGGGGGAGTTGATTTTCGGGTCCGTGAAGTCGCCCGATGCGGGCCGGGCGACATACCGCGCGCTCAAGGACGCTGTCTCGGACGCCGGCCGCGACCCAGGGCAGGTCAAGCTGGCGCCGCCGATCTATGCGATCGTCGGCGAGACCCGATCCATCGCCCAGGAAAAGCGGGCCTTCATCGAGTCGCTGGCGGAGCCAGAGGACAGCCTGACGCTGATCGCCGAGGTGACGAACTTCGACTTCAGCAAGGTGAGGCTGGACGAACCATTGCACGACGAGCAGATGGCCCAGGTCGGCATCAACCTCGGACTGAAGGCCCGGGTGGTCGAACGCAGCGGCAAGTCAAACCCGACGCCTCGGGATTTCATCGAATTCAGCAAGCGGGGCACGATCAACGAGGCGCCAGTGTTCTGTGGCGCGGCGTCCGATATCGCCGATCAGCTGGAGGATTGGTTCACCTCGGAGGTGTGCGACGGATTCGTGCTATCCGCGACGCACCGGCCTGGCGCCTATGAGGATTTCGGCCGGCTGGTGGTGCCCGAACTGCAGCGCCGGGGCTTGTTCCACACCGACTATGCGGGCACGACGTTGCGGGAGAATTTAGGTCTGGACCGGCCGGTCGTTCGCTGATCCGCCAGTTGGTTGCCTGCCGCCGCGGGCGGCGCGATAGTGCGCCGGTCCGGGGGGGCAGGGAGAAAAATGATGAACGACGGGATCCGGACCCGGCCGGTGGCGATGCCGAAGGCTCGGATCAGTATCGGCACGGCGGAACTTGAAACATTCGTGGCAATCGCTGAACTGGGTAGTTTCAGCAAGGCTGCGGAACGTCTCTCCCTAGCGCAGCCATCGGTCAGCAACCGAGTTCAGCGGCTGGAACGGGCAGTAAAGGCAAGGCTGTTCGAACGGACCACGCGGGCCGTTATCCTGACGCAAGCCGGCGAGAAGCTGCGCGCCCGGGTTCAGCCAATCATCCGCGATCTTCATGCGGTGCTAGATGAATTCACCAATGAGGCGGACATTCGCGGGCAGCTAGTCGTTGTCGCGACCACACCCACGCTGGCGGCCGTGTTGCTGCCCCCGATCCTGAAGCGGTTCTCAAAATCTCATCCGTCCTTACAGGTCGAGGTCCTTGACCAGCTTCCGTCCAAGCTGGCCTCCGAAATCAGCGCGGCGCAGCTCGATTTCGCGGTGTTTTCGCACCAGATGCCGATCGAGGGCGTGGCGTTCGACCGAATCGCGGCGAGCAGCTTCATGGCGGTCGGCCCGGTTGGGCTTGCGGCAATGGCCGGCCCAGCCACGCGGGTGGAGGATTTGGCTGGTCACCCATTCCTGCTGCTCGATTCCTACCGATTGGCGATTGCCGGGATCTTCGCTGATATGAAAACCGCATTCGCGCCGTTGCGCACAGCCAAGAACGTTTCCACCCTGCTTGGATACGTCGCGGCGGGGCTCGGTTTCACCGTGTTGCCCAGCCTGGTGATACGCCTGTCGGGAGCCGCATCGGACCCTCGCTACCGAGTGCTACCGATAAGCGGGGTCGGCTTGGTGCGCGACTATGGCATCGGACATTTGCCAGGTCAGACCTTCAGTCCCGCTGCAAAGGCACTCGCCGCGGCGGTTCGCGCGGAACTGATCGCGGCCTGCGCCCCAATCGAATGATACCAGGCGGCGCTCGCGCTGACTGGTAGGCGCGCCGGGTTGGCGGGCGGCGGCGCGCGAAACCAAGACTCATACCAGGCGGCGTTTGCGCTAACTTATGCGACGCACAGACGCATCAGTTCGTCCAGCGACGGGGCGGTTTGCAGATTCAATACGATGTCGGCGATCCGTTCGGCTGCTTTGGTCGGTATCGCTCGGGTGGCGTTCGCCATGAACTTGTTCACGATCACCTTGCGTGACAGGGGAAGATCAGGCGTACCGAGACTCGCGGGTTGGCGATGTCGCTCGGTTCGGCCGTCACGCAGATGGACGATGACCTCGCCAGGGAAATGAGCCGGGTAATCGCTTTCCGGGTCGTCGATGCAAACCGTCCGCTCCGTCAACTCCATCAATTCGGGCGCGTCAAGCGGTTCGTCGTAGAAGGCGGTAAGGTCCACGCGGCCACGCGCCAGGGCGGTGGCGACGACAAAGGGAACGCTGAACAGTGCCTGGTAGGGCGTGGCCGGCCGAATGCGAATGGATCTTGGCAGAGCGACAATCTTGTGCAGCGGGGCGGTCAGCTTGCATTCGATTTTTTCGATCTCCGCCACGTCGAAGCGATCACGCAACTCCAAAGCCGCGTCTGCGAATGCGTGGATAAAATGGCAGCAAGGATAGGGTTTGATCGCGAGGCCCAGCGTCTGCCAAGTCTCGCCAAGGCCGCGACTGGGCAGGTCGTCGGCCTCAGGAATGCGTTGCAAATGGCTTGAATAAAAGCCACGGCGGCCTTCCAATACTGTGGCTGGCCCCGAGAATCCACCTTGGCCAAGGGCCACGGCGGACAGGCCGCAATGCGCGGCCCAACCCGGGTGAAGTCGCTTCAGCCAGGAGTTGTCCTGTTCAAGAATGCCGCCCGCCATGCTGCCGCATAGGCCGAGCGCCCAGACCATCGCCTGGCGGTCCGCCCCTGCCAGACGGGCCGCCGCGACGGCGGAAGCGAACGTGCCGCACATCGAAGTGGGATGCAGGCCGCGGTCATGAAAAACGCCGGCGCCGACCAAGGCGAGCCGGCAGCCGACTTCGAGTGAGGCGATAAACGCAGTCAGGACCGAGCGTCCATCGGAGCGGTTGGCGTTTCCCGCGGCCAGGCACGACGCCATAGCCTGCGCGCTTGCGTGATAGATCGCACCGATGTGCGTATCGTCGAAATCGAGCCCGTGCGCGAGGACGCCGTTGACCAGGGCAGTCGAGGCCGGGGGCAACATCGCGCCGCTGCCGATCGCCACCGCTTCTCCGCTACCTCCCATCGACCGGGCAGCCTTTAGAACAGCGCGACCGAAGTCGAACGTCGAGGAAGCGAGCGCTATCCCGACCACGTCAAGAAAGTGCTCCTGGGCCAGCGACACGACCGCGGCCGGGATGGCGTCGAGGTCGAGGCCAAGTGTGAAGTCTGCGATGATCTCGGCTTCCGTTTTCGGCCTCGATAGGGCTTGCGCTGGTGCTGGCATCACAATTCGTTCCCTACGCCATCAAAGCTTCAGGTTGAAGCGATCATGGTCTGATTTGTTGCAGAGGGCGATTGCCGGCGGAGGTTGATCCAGCCTCAGACCATCGCGCTCTACGGTGTTGCCACGATAAGCGCGGCACTGCGGTGACGGAAACGATTTGTCTCTATCGCGGCATAGGCGACCGCTATGGGTGGGTGGACTCTCAGACCGTCGCGAGCATCGCGGTGCAGATCCGGTCCACGTCGTGGTCGGTCAGGTCGGGATGGATCGGCAGCGCCAGGATGCGCGTGGCAAGATCCTCGGATACCGGCAGCGCCGAACCGTCGTGCTGGGCGCTATATGCCGGCTGGCGATGCAACGGGCGAGGATAGTAGATCGCCGTTGGCACGCCTCCGGCGCGTAACACCATCTGCGCCCGGTCGCGGGCGGCCTCGTCGTGCAGCAGGATAGCGTAGATCGCCCAGGCGCTGGTGCTGTCGGCCACCCGCTTCGGCGTGGTCACAGCGTTGCCCAGCCGCTGGTCATAGATCTGGGCGATCCGCTCCCGCGCCCGCAGTTCCTCGGGAAACACCGCCAGTTTGGCCAGCAGCACCGCGGCCTGGATCGAGTCCAGCCGGCCGTTCATCCCGGTGCGCAGAACCTCATACCGCGTCTTGCCCTCACCGTGGGTTCGCAGGCTGCGATACAACTCGGCCCGCTGCTCGCTTTCGGTGAATAGCGCGCCGCCATCGCCGTAGGCACCCAGCGGCTTGGACGGAAAGAAGCTGGTCGCCGTCGCGTCGGCCTGCGAGCCGAGCATTTTGCCGTGCAGGCTGGCGCCGAAGCTCTGCGCCAGATCGTCAAGCAGGAACAACTCGTTCTGCCGGGCTATGTCGCGCAATGCCGGCCATTCGGCCGACTGACCGAACAGGTCCACGCCGATGATCGCCCGCGGCTTCAGTTTGCCGTCGGCGCGCACCTGCTCGATGCGTTGCGCGAGGTGAACCGGGTCGATCTGAAAGGTCCGTGGATCGACGTCCACGAACACCGGCGTCGCGCCCAGCAGCAGCGGCACCTCCGCCGTCGCGGTGTAGGTGAAAGCGGGCAGGAACACGGCGTCGCCGCGCCCGATGCCCTCGGCCATCAACGCGATCTGCAACGCATCGGTGCCGGAACTGACGCTGACGCAGTGCGCCGCACCGCAGAACTTCGCCAGCGCGGTCTCGAGCTCGCGAACCTCGGGGCCGAGCACGAACTGGCAGTGCTCCAGCACCGCATCCAGTCGGTGCCGCAGATCGATGGCGATGCGGCGCTGCTGGGCTTTCAGGTCAAGAAATGGGATCGGCTGTTTATCGGTCATGGAACCCTTGAGTGCGAAAATGGATGAAGCAACACGGCCGGCGCACGGTCAGGCACGAATTTCCCCGGCGGACCCGTCGATGTTGTGCTCGAATTCCGGAACCAGCCTTCCCAGCAGGGTCAACGCCAGCTTCACCTGCCCGCCCCGGCAGGCGCTGCCGATCTCCTCCATCGCGCGCCCGACGATAGCGGGGTCGGCGGTGCGGGGCGTCGCCATCAACAGGCCCGCATAACCGGTCGGCACCGGCGGCTCCTTGCCGTGAAACAGTTCCTCATACAGCTTCTCGCCAGGGCGCAGGCCGGTGAAACGGATTTCGATGTCCTGCTCCGGCTGCAATCCCGCAAGCCGGATCATCTGGCGTGCAAGATCGACGATCTTCACCGGCTCCCCCATGTCCAACACGAAGATGCCGCCGTTCTCGCCCGCCGGCAGCGACGCCCCGCTGACACTCAGTACGCTGGCCTGCAGCACCAGCCCCACCGCCTCGCGCACCGTCATGAAATAACGCTGCATGTCGGGATGGGTGACGGTCAGCGGGCCGCCGCGGCCAAGCTGGCGCTGAAACAGCGGCACCACCGACCCGGTGGACCCCAGCACGTTGCCGAACCGAACGGTAACGCAGCGCATGCCCTGATGCGAAGACCGCGCCGAGATATCCAGCGCCTGGCAATACATCTCGGCCAGCCGCTTGGACGCGCCCATCACGCTCGTCGGGTTGACCGCCTTGTCGGTCGAAATCAGCACCATCGCAGACGCCCCGCTGGCCCGCGCCGCATCGGCGACATGACGCGTGCCGGCCGCATTTGTCGCCATGCCCTCCAGCGGATTGGCCTCCACCATCGGCACGTGTTTCAGCGCCGCCGCATGGAACACAAGGTCCGGTCGATGTTCCTCGAACACGGTGCGGATCCGGGCCTCGTCGCGGATGTCGGCAATCAGCGTGCGGCGGTTCACCTGAGCATGGGTTTCCGCCAACTCCAAATCGATCTGCCACAGCGCGTATTCGCCATTGTCCAACAGGATCAACGTTGCGGGACCGAACGCGGCGACTTGGCGCGCCAGTTCGCTGCCGATCGTCCCCCCCGCGCCGGTCACAATGACCCGCCGCCCCTGGATCAGTCGCGCCATGCCATCGCGATCCAGTGGTACCTGCGGCCGATTGAGCAGGTCCTCGATCGCGACCGGGCGGAGCTCGACCGGGCGCGGCTGGTCAGGATCGGCCAGCGCGGTGGGCCGGGGTGCCTGGCGCACTTGCAACCCGAACCGGTCGGCTTGCGCCACGACCTGAGCCAGACGGGCGCCGGACAATTCCGGGGTGACGAACACCAGAGTGCCGGGCAGCCGGTCCTCGGCCTGCAATTGCGCCAGCACCGTAGCGGCATCGTTGAGCGAACCCAGGATACGGTGACCCTGGATGCGCCGCCCGGTCTGACGATCCGACGACGCGAGCAGCCCCTCGACCCGGAACGCCTGACGGCGATCCTGCGACAGTGCCCGGATGAACAGGTCGGCGTCCTCGATGCTACCGACCAGCAGGATCGAGGCAGCGTCGAGTTGCGGCGGCTTGGTCGCCGGGCGGCCGCGGCGCCAACGGTAGCCGACTCGCGGAGCGCCCAGAAAAAGCAGTAAGGTCAGTCCGTAAATGAACGGAAACCCGACGCTGCTCGGTGCCGCTGATGTCGCCAGCGTCGCCGCCGTGAACAGTGCCGCGCCGGTGGCGGCGCTGGCGGCAACCGTCAGCAGATCGCCGATCGCGGCGAACCGCCAGTATTGCAGCGAAAGCCGGAACGGGATCCCGGCAAGCAACAGGCACAGCGCGCCCAGCGGGATGGTCCAAAGCGGATAAAGCGCGGGCGCCCCCGGTTCGGCGAGCCAACGCGCCACCGGCACCGATAAGGCCGCAAAGCCGCCATCGATGGCAACATTGACGGCAATGCGAATCAGGGAGCGCGCCGCAGCCATGGCCGGGATATAGCGCGGGCAGGGCAGGGAGGATAGCGCGGCCACGAGTCGGAGGTTTCCGGGCTCGCTCCGCCGTCCCTTGATGCCCGCCAAACGGCTAAGCGCCGCCCGCTCTGGCCGGGCGGACGCCCCCAGTCGGTCGCTTCGTTTACGGCCCGTAAATCGGCGCCGGCGCCAGGATTCGGTCCCCCTGATTGCGCACGCAATCGAAGCTTGCCGCATCGCTCGGATCGCCAGAGCCACGATAGGCCGCGTGCCGAGGGTATTGGCAAATCGGCCGCTGCAACGCGATGCCCTGCGCCGGCACATCATTGACATACTTGGTAGCGATGATCTGGGTCGGCGCCACGCCTTTCTCCACCCAGTCGGTCAGCGCCGCCAAGGCGTCGTCGGTCGGATCGCCCGGCTTCGGCGAAGCCACCTGATCTTGCCCACCAAACGCATTCGGTCCAGGACCGCCACTGCAGTGCCACATCCCGGGAGCCATGAACAAGCGTGCATAGTCGGCGAGCCTCGACGCTTCGCCGCGGCGCAACGCCCGCCAGTAATCCACTGCCGCATAGCCCGGAATCAGCGGATCGGCCCAACCCTGGTAGAGGATAAGCTTGCTGCCGTTATCGCGAAACGCGCCAAGGTCGGTGCTGGTCGCGTTCAGTGCCTGGGCAAAGCTCATGTCGCCCACCCGAGAGTTGTCGATGGCGCTGATTTCCGACGACAGCATCGCGACCGGATCGGTGGGGTCGGCGAAAAAATCTTGCCACTTCCAATCCGGCCCAAGGGCCCAGAAGATTAGTCCATCAAATGGCGGCTCATTTTCTGATTCAGCCCAGACCAGGCCTAGATTCCCGACCGGATTTGCCGCCGTCAACGGCACCGGAGTCTCACTGCTGCGGAGGAAACCGGGCTGCAGCCGGCGATCACGATCGTCCACCGGGCCATGCCAGATCGCCTCCATCGCCGAGGCCTGCTCAGGCGCCAGGCAAGTGCAAGAGCTCGCGTTCGCATCGGTACAAGGCACGTCGGTTTCGGCCCCAGTGCATTGCAAGGTGCGGGCATCGAAGCGGCAGGCCGCCGGCTGTGTCAGGAACCCATCCCCAGCAAGCCCGCCGTCGTGACCGCCGCATTTCGCCAGCACGGCGTTGTTGATCAGCGACAATGCCGGCACGGTCAACAGGCTGGACGTCGAGGCATGCGTCCAGGCATAGGGCCATGATCCGGACATATGCAGATGCGTCCGATCAAACGCCGGCGCCCCGGCCAGGATGCCGTTATAGTCCTCGGGGAAGCGCTGCGCCTCCATCAGCGATTGCTGCCCTCCCGTGGAGCAGCCAGCAAAATAGCTGTGCTGCGCGGCATTGCCATAAAACGCGCTCACTACCTGCTTGGCCACCACGGTCATCAGATGGGTGGCGCGGTAGCCGAAGTCCTTTATCGAGTCGGGATGCCCATTTAGGCCCGCCGGCGGGCCGCCGAGTCCGGTGCGTCCACCGCAATACAGCGAGTTGCAGTGGTAAAGCACGCCGGTGCCCAGGTCCGTGTTGGCGACCGCGTAACCTTCCAGCAATCCACCGGCGAGCGCCGCCGTGCTGATCACACCGGCAAAGCCACCATTCCCAGTACCCAGGTACCGGCCGTTCCAACCCAAGTCGGGCATCCAGACCTCCACCAGGATCTGCGACTGGCTGGAATTCCCGGTCGAGGAGATGTCCAGCGCCACACGGCAGAACGGTGGCAGGCCGGTTATCGGCGTGGTGCTTCCCGTCGGCGTATAGCTGCCCGAAGTGATGTCTTGAACCGTGACCGGACCAACGACCGTGGCGCCGCCTTCCAGTTGCAGTGACAAGCCGCTGGCGAGCTGCGAACATTGGCTGGCGAGCGCCGACACACTGGCGCCAAGTGATGCAACGACGACAAGTGCCACTGTTATCAATACAGAACGGGTCCGCGCTCGGATCAGCATAGTCAAGTCAATCCCGTGAGCTTTTTTGCTCATTCTTCCGCCCTCCCCAACCTTACGCGGAAGTTACGCACGATCAATTTCCCACTGTCGAGGTTGCGTGTGATCACACCACCGTGCAACCGCTTAGGAGATCCGATATCGAAACAACATTGACGGGCAATCCAGCAAGCGCGGCGCCCGGCCTGAGGTCCGGTCAACCGTTCCTCCGACTACTGCGCGGCGAGCCCCGTCGCCTCTTCCGCGATCAACCGATCCACCGTGCGGCGCATGTGCAGCCGAGCCGCATCGGTCGCGATATCAACCAGCGCGGCTTCGCCCAGCTCGGTCAAACGGGCCTGCTGGGCTTCCACCACTGTACGATCCTCATTGAACGCGGCGGCGATCTCGTTGAACAAGCTCTCGGTCGCGGCTGCCTCGTTAGGCCGGAAACCGTTTGCTGTCGACCAGAAGTAGAAGCAAGTCGTGTCGGTCTCCGGCGTCAGTCCGTGGAACAGCCGGAACCGCAACTTGCTGTCTTCGATCTTCCCGTCGCCGTAGGCCCCGGCCTCGTCGGCGCCGCTGAACTGCAGGATCGCCCCCGGAGCAATGAATTCGAACATCTGCACCCGATCGATGCGGCCCTGAAATCCCACCGCCCGCATATAGGTCGGCGGGGGCACCGAGTTCAGCATCCAACGGCTGAACTTCAGTCCAAACGCCGTGCGAACCGTGTCCATCTTTGCCTCGACATGGATCAGCGGATTGCCGCCGATGGTTGAGGTATGAACGTAGCCGAGATGCGTCAGGTCCATCAGGTTGTCCACCATCAGCATGGCGGCGCTCTTGATCGAATACATCGTGTGCTTGTGCGGCCAGCGTGCGGTGTCGTTATGCCACGGATACGACACGATCGTTGCCGGATCGGCCTTCGCCGGATCGCCCATCCAGATCCACAGCAAGGCGTCCTGCTCCACCACCGGGAAGGCGCGCACCCGAGCCCGTTCAGGGATGCGGTCCTGGCCGGGGATATGAACGCAGCGGCCGGACCGGTCGAACGTCAGACCGTGGTAACCGCAGGCCAGCCCGCGCTCTGTTACCTGTCCAAGGTGCAGCGGAGCGCCGCGGTGACAGCACATATCCAGCAACCCGGCGGCGTTGCCTGCAACGTCGCGAAACAACACCACCGGCTCGTTGCAGATCCGCCGAGGCAACGGCGTTTCACCGACCTCATCGGCCCATGCGGCGACATACCAGGCGTTGCGGATGAACATAACGTGCTCCCTATTGCGGTCCGGCTTGTCGCCGGTTGAAGCCGCATAATCCGCTGTCGGGAGGCTGTCCTGTCAAGCTTGCCGAAGCCAACAACTCCGTCGACCCAACCTCCGAGCAGCGTGGCTATTCGACGCCGTAATCGCGTTTCGCCGCCTCTGCCGAAAGATACCCCAGCCGCACGTCCCGCCGCACCGCCGCGGGATCTCGCTCCGCTGCTGGACCCATTCCGCCACCGCCCGGCATTTCGATGATCAGCCTTTCTCCCGATGGCACGACCTGCAGACCTTTCGGCTGCAACCCGACCCCCGACTTCAGCGACACCGCCCCGCGCTGACCGGGACCGCCGCCGTTGCGCCCGCGCGCTGGAAATTTGACCCGTTCAAACCCAGCAAACAGGCCAAACGCGGCATCCTCGCGGGAGCTGATTTCCATCACCTGACCCAAACCACCGCGATACCGCCCGGCCCCACCAGAATCCTGCCGCAACTCCTTACGCCAGATCACCAGCGGCGTGATCGCCTCGGTCGCCTCGACCGGAACGTTGCGAACGCCGGACGGGAACGGTGTCGCCGACAGCCCGTCCTGCCGGGGCCGCGCGCCAGCGCCGCCGGAATGGAAACTCATGACCATGAACGGCGTGCCGGACCCCGCGCCGACCCCGGTCAGGCCATGGCCAGCAACCATCTTCAGACTCCACAGGTTGGACGTGCCCTCAGCCGGCACCCGCCCCGGGATCGCCTGCTCCAGCGCGCCATAAACGACATCGGGCATCATGTGGCCGATCGAGGATCGCGCATACACCGCCGCCGGATACGTCGCACTGACGATGGTTCCTGCCGGCGCCGTCACCTTCACCGCATCCAGCGTCCCGGCATTGTTCGGGACGCTCGGCGCCACCACGCAGTTGATCCCGAACGTTGTATAGGCTTCCGTATAGCATAGCGGGCAGTTGATGGCGTATGTCGACATCCCGGACGTGCCGGTATAATCGACATGGATGGTGTCCTCGGCAATGGTTACCGAGGCAACCAGATCGAGCGGCGCCTCGTAGCCATCGATCCGCATGCTGTTCATCCATGTCCCTTTCGGTAGCTTCCCGATGGCTTCGGTCATCGCCCGCCGGCTGCGGCTGATGATCTCCTGGCCCAGTACATCAAGGTCGTCCAGCCGGAATTCACGCATCATCGAGACCAGTCTGCGGCTGCCGATCTCGTTGCAGGCGATCAGCGCGTAGACGTCGCCGATCACCTGCACCGGCTCGCGCACGTTGGCGCGGATCATGGCCAGCAGGTCCTCGTTCATTTCGCCGCCGCGAACCAGCCGCAGCAGTGGGATGAACAGCCCTTCGTGCCAGATTTGCCGGCCCTCCGGCGTCTGCCCGACGCCGCCCATGTCAACCAGGTGCGACGTGCAGGCGAACAGCGCGACGATCCGACCGTCAATAAAGGTCGGCGAGACCACGACCAGGTCGTACAGGTGCCCGGTTCCCTTCCACGGGTCGTTGGTAATGTAGACATCACCTTCCTTCATCGAGGCCACCGGGAAGACTTGCAGAAAATGCCCCACCGAGGCCGCCATCGTGTTGATGTGCCCCGGCGTCCCGGTCACCGCCTGTGCCAGCATCCGCCCGCTGAGGTCGAACACGCCGGCCGAGATATCGCCGGCCTCCCGCGCGGACGTGCTGAACGCGGTGCGCACCAACGTCTGCCCCTGCTCCTCGACGACCGACAGCAGCCGGTTCCACATGACCTGCACATCGAGTTCCCGGATGGTCCGGTGGTCGTTCATGCGGTAACTCCTTCGATGATGATTTCACCGCTATAGCCGATACGCGCCTCGAACCCGGTAGGAACGATAGTCGTGGTGCCATCCTCGACAATCGCCGCAGGCCCGCGAAGCCTTGCTCCCGGCAAAAGCGAAGCACGCCCGTACACCGGCGCATCGATCGCGCGGCCACTTGCGGCCTCGACCATCCTGCGCGTCCCTTGCGCCACCGCTGGTGCGCCTTCGTCAACCCGCGGATCAGCCGGCGGCAACGCGTAACGCTGCGATAACGCCAGGGTCCAGGTCACCGCCTCGACTTCCAAACCAGGAATGATCCGGCCAAACAACAGTGTGTATGCCTTCTCGAACGCCCCCCGCAGCGCGGCCTGATCGAGCTCGGAATCATCCAACGGCACCGCGATCTCATGCCCCTGGCCGCGATATCGCATGGACCCCGTCCGCTGCTCGGAAAGCAATCCGGCCGGAACCCCAAGTCGAACCACTGCCTCGGCCTCCGCCCGCATATCGGAAAACAGCTGTCCAACCCGCTCAGGATCGAGCCCATCCAGCGGCAGCAGAAACGTCCGCGCGACCTCATAGGCGATCGGCGCGTCCAGGAACCCGTGCGCGGACCCAACGCCGGCGTCCACCGGGATAACAACCCGCTCGATGCCCAACTTCTGTGCCATCCGAGCGGCATGGAGCGGAGCCGCACCGCCGAACGCGATCAGCGTGCGGCCGACGGTGTCCTTGCCGTTTTCCACCGCATGCACCCGGGCCGCGCTGGCCATCGTCTCATCGACAATCTCGACAATCCCGCGCGCCGCCTCCTCTGCCGCCATTTCCAATCGCAATCCGATGTCGGTCAGCACCGCCCGGTGCGCCAGCGAAGGGTCGAGGCCGATCTTGCCGCCGGCAAAGCGCGCCGGGTCGATCCGCCCCAGCACCACGTCCGCGTCGGTAACCGTCGGCGCCGAACCGCCCCGCCCGTAGCAGGCCGGCCCCGGATCGGACCCCGAACTGTCCGGCCCCACGACGATCCGTCGCAAGTCATCCACCCGCCCGATCGACCCGCCGCCGGCGCCGATTTCCACCATGTCGATCACCGGGATCCGCACCGGGATTCCGCTGCCCTTGG
Organism: Rhodopila sp.; assembly: GCF_965277165.1. Lineage (GTDB taxonomy): Bacteria > Pseudomonadota > Alphaproteobacteria > Acetobacterales > Acetobacteraceae > Rhodopila. The sequence goes on along the minus strand of NZ_CBDICE010000006.1, from coordinate 2,593,507 downwards.
CAAACCGATAAGCCCGAGCAACCTCGAAATGGCGCGACTGTTGCGGCGCATAATCATCGATCAGGGTGATCTTCGCGGTCGTCCCACCCATATCGAATGACAGCGCTCGGTTGTAGCCTCCCAGTGCTGCGATCCGCCGCGCCAGGATCACTCCCCCGGCCGGACCGCTCTCCACCAGCCGCACCGGGAACCGTGTCGCGGTCTCCACCGTGCAAACCCCGCCCGAGGACATCATCAGCAGCAACGGACACGCAACACCGATGCCGGCGAACCCGTCCCGCATGCGCCCCAGGTAGCTGGCCATCAGCGGCAGCACGTAGGCATTCGCGACCGTGGTCGATGTCCGTTCATATTCGCGGATTTCCCGGCACACCTCCGAAGACAGCGTGATCGCCAGACCCGGCATCGCGGCGGCCAAGATATCCCGCGCGCGCTCCTCATGCGCCGGATTGATGTAGGAGTGTAGGAAGCTGATCGCCAAAGCCTGGATCTGTTGCGCCCTCAGCACGTCAACCAGCCGAGGTAGCGCGGCTTCATCCAAATCCAGCAGCACCGACCCATCGGCCGCCAACCGCTCGGCAACCTCCAGCCGCAGGTCGCGCTCCACCAGCGGCCGCGGACGCTCCATGTAAAGATCGTACTGTTCGAAACGATGTTCATAGGCGATTTCCAGCGAATCCCGGAACCCCGCCGTCGTGATCAGCGCGGTGCGCGCGCCCTTGCGCTCGATCAGCGCGTTGGTGGCCAGCGTCGTGCCGTGTACCACCAGATCGACCGCCGATCCGCCGATCCCGACCTCCGCCAATATGTCCCGCGTCCCGGCGATCACGGCGTCGTCGGGAGCATCATGCGTGGTCAGCAATTTGCGCGAAACAGTCCGATCGGGCAGCGACAGCACAAGGTCGGTGAAGGTGCCCCCGATATCGACGGCAAGACGGGTCCGGGCGGTCATGAAGCAGTGTGCCTTGTCTGTTTGCGGGCACGGTAGAGCATGACCGCGCTGGGCGGAACCATGCAACGCCGTCGATACGCCCGTCTACCGGCTGACTGCCGACAGCGGCGGCGCCACGTCCTCCAGCGAACGGCGCTCGGCATTGGCTGCCAGAAAGCCGGCGACCACAGCCGCCACCACCATCAGCACGCCGCCCAGCAAATACCCCCAGAAGATCGACAGCCTCGACCCGGTATCGATCAGCTCGCCGAACAGCGCCGGTCCCGCGACGCCGCCGACCCCGGTGCCGAACGCGTAGAACAGCGCGATCGCAATCGCCCGCACCTCCAGCGGGAAGCTCTCGCCGACTGTCAGATAGGCGGAACTCGCCGCCGCCGAGGCAACGAAGAAGATCCCGGTCCAAGCCAGCGTCTGCTGCATCGCATCGAGCCAGCCCATGACGAACATCCAGCCGGTCATCACCATCAGCACGCCGGACAGGCCATAGGTCGCGGTGATCATGATCCGTCGCCCGATCGTGTCGAACAGCCGCCCCAGCACCAGTGGCCCGAGAAAATTGCCGATCGCGAACGGCAGCAGGAACAGCCCGACGCTGCCGGAGGCGACATTATAGAACCGCGTCAAAATCAGCGCATAGGTGAAGAACACCGCGTTGTAACAGAACGCCTGAGCCGCCATCAGCGTCACCCCGAGCCAAGTCTGTCGCCGATAGGTCGTGACCAACGCCTTCGCCCCGACCTTGAACCAGGACCGCACGTCTGTGCGCAATGTCAGCGTCCCGGGTGGTACCGGCGGCAGTGGCTTCCCAGTCTCCCGCTCGATGCGCGCCTCGATCTCGCCGACGATCTTTTCAGCCTCCTCCGGCTGGCCATGGGTCATCAGCCAGCGCGGACTCTCCGGCAGGAAGCGGCGCAACAGCACCACGATAAAGCCCAGCACGCCCCCGATAATGAACGCCGCCCGCCAGCCGATCTCGGGCGGCATGATCGCCGGATCCAGTACCACGGTTGCGCCCAGCGCACCGATCGCCGCACCAAGCCAGAAGCTGCCGTTGATCACCAGATCTGTGAATCCGCGACGCCGGGCGGGGATCAACTCCTGGATCGTGGCATTGACCGCGGCATACTCGCCGCCGATGCCGGCACCGGTCAGCATCCGGAACAAGGCGAACGACCAGAAGTTCCAGGACAGTCCGCAGGCGATGGTGGCGACCAGATAGACCAGCACAGTCACGGTGAACAGCTTCTTCCGCCCCAACCGATCGGTCAGCCAGCCGAAGAACAGCGCCCCACCGACCGCGCCAATCAAGTAGGCGCTGGCCGCGGCGCCGATCTGGCTGCCGGTCAGATGCAGCGTCGGACTGTCCGACAGCGCCCCGGACAACGACCCGACAACGGTGACCTCCAACCCATCCAGGATCCACGCGATCCCCAGCGCGAAGACCACCAGCCAGTGGAAGCCACTCCACGGCAGCCGGTCGAGCCGGTTTGGCACGTTGGTTTCGTATAGTTTCGACCGATCCAGCATGCCCCGCCCTCTTTGCCCACGTCGGATTGCTCAGTCTGGCGTTTTATTGCCTACTCACGGGCGACGAACCCGGAGACGCCGACAGATGGATGCTTTCGAGACCTCAGTTGAAGCAACGATCGCGCGATGGCACGGCGTCGCGCCGCCCAACGATCCGGCGAAACGCCTGGCGGCGGAACTGGCCGATACCATCCGCGCTTTCGAAGCGCTTCGCGGCACGCTGGTCTTCGAAGACGAGCCATCCAGCTTCGAGGCCGCCCTGCAGGCGACCAAGGAGCGTCTGTAATGGCCGGCCTCGCCGACCTCAGCCTGACCGAGGCCGCCGACATGGTCGGCTCCGGCAAGGCCACGTCGCTTGACCTGCTGCACGCCTGCTGGGCCAATCTCGACGCGGTCAATCCGCGCATCAACGCGATGATCTGGCAAGACCGCGACCAAGCCGAGGCCGCCGCGCGCTCGGCCGACGCCGCCTTCGGCCAGGGCCAGGCGCGCGGTCTGCTGCACGGCGTGCCAATGGCCCACAAGGACATGTACTATCAGGCCGGCAAACTCAGCACCTGCGGATCGGCACTCCGCCGCGACTTCCGTCCCAGCGTCACCGCCACGGTGATCCAGCGCCTCGCCGCGGCCGGGGCCTACACCTTCGGCGGCCTGAACATGGCCGAGTTCGCGCAGAACCCGACCGGTCACAACAAGACCTTCGGAGACTGCCACAATCCCTGGAATCTGCCCTACATTACCGGTGGCTCCTCGTCGGGGTCGGGTGCCTCGGTGGCGGCCCGCTGCAACTATATGGCGCTGGGCTCGGATACCGGCGGCTCCGTCCGTTTGCCGGCCTCGGCCTGCGGCGTAACCGGGCTGAAGCCCACGCAGACCCGCGTCTCGCGCTACGGCGTAATGCCGCTGTCGTTCTCGCTCGACAACGTGGGCCCGTTGGCGCGAACCGCCCGCGACTGCGCCCGGATCCTGACGGTGATCGCCGGGCATGATCCGCTCGACCCGACCAGCTCGCATGAACCGGTCCCGCGCTACGAGGATTTCATTGACGGCAACCTGCGCGGCCTGCGCATCGGTGTGCCGACCAACGTCTTTCTCGACGACGCCGACGCCCCGGTCGTCGCCGCCATGGAAGTCGCGCTGAAAGTTCTGACCGCTCGCGGCGCCAGCGTCAGTCGCATCGAACTGCCATTAATGGAAGCGGTCGCGGCCTACGGCGGCATCATTTCCCGCGTCGAGGCCGCGCCGATCCACGCCGAATGGATGCGATCCGACCCACAGGCCTACGGTGCCCATATCAGCGCCCGGATGTATCCCGGATACGCCATCCCGGCCGCCTATTATGTCGAGGCGCTCAGCCGCCGCGGCCCGGTGTTGCAGGCCTTCGCCGCCGAGGTCTTCTCCAAGTTTGACGTGCTGGCGACGCCGACCATCCGCACCTGCCTGCCGACGCTGAGCGAAACCGACATCGACCACGGGCCGCCGGGCACCGAGCACAAATTTATGGCGGTGTCGGCCAACACAAGGCCGTTCAACTATCTCGGCCTGCCGGCAATCAGCGTGCCGTGCGGGCTGGATCCGAACGGCTGTCCAATCGGGCTGCAGATTGCCGGCCGCCCGTTCGCCGAGGCACGCATCCTCAACGTCGCCGACGCCTACCAGCGGGACACCGACTGGCATCGAACCCGGCCGCCGATCCTGGCCGAGGCGGCATGACCAAACCCAAAGTCGCCTTTATCGGCACCGGTGGCACGATCGCCTCGTTGGGCCGAGGACCGTTGGACGTGCAGGACTACAGCGCCGTCGGCCATGTCATGCACGCCGAGGAAATCCTTGACCGCTGGCCCGAGACCGCCCTGGTAGCTGACGTCATCGCAGTGCGCTATCGCAACATCGTCAGCCCCGCCATCGGCTTTCCCGAATGGAAGGATCTCACCGCACTCTGCCGCCAGGTGGTGATCGATCATCCCGATCTTGCCGGGATCGTTATAGGTCATGGCACCGCCACCCTGGAAGAGACCGCATACTTCCTCAACCTGACGGTCAAGGTCGCGATACCCGTGGTGCTAGTGGGCGCGCAACGCCCTTCCAGCGCGCTGTCGAGCGACGCTGGCATGAACCTGGTCAGTGCCATTCGCGTCGCCGCCAGCCCGGACGCCCGCGGCATGGGCGTGCTTGCAGTCCTGAACGACGAGATCCACGCCGCGCGCGAGGTCACAAAGACCTCGACGCTGCGACTGCAGACATTTCGCACGCCGGATTTCGGCGTGCTCGGCCACGTCGACGGCGACGCGGTGGCCTTCTATCGCCGCCCGATCCGACGCCACGCACCGGATGCAGAATTCGATATCGGCGAAATCCAGGCGCTGCCTCGGGTCGATATTTCATACTCCTACGCTGGCGGCGATGGTGCCGCGGTGCGCGCGTTCGTCGCCGCCGGTGCTCGCGGCATCATCGCCGCCGGGTTCGCTCCAGGATTCTGCCCACCGGGCGAAATTGATGCGCTGACCGAGGCCGCGCGCCAGGGCATCGTCGTCGTGCAGTCGACCCGCGCCGGATCTGGGCGCACGTTTCGCGGCACCAGGCTGCGGCAGGCAGGATTTCTGATCGCCGATAATCTCAATCCACAAAAGGCACGCATTCTGCTGTCCCTCGCCCTGACCGCCAGCAGCGACCCTGATGTCATCATGCGCATGTTTCGGACCTATTGAACCAACTGCGGCTGCCTGCAAACCCGGTCGCGCGTGTTCTCACAGGCACGGCAGCAGCGCGAATTGAGGCAGCCCGGCCAGCATCGCCCCGCTCATGGACACCCGACTTTATTCTTTGATGTCGGAATTATCTTGACTTCCGACATAATTTGTGATTATATTCTTAACGCCGTGTTACCGCAGCTTCACGGCCTGCAAAGCCTGAAAACTGTTCGAGCCAGCTTCATTTCAGCGCCTGTTTGGAACCCGCTATGTTCGCAGCTTGGGCCGCATTCGCGGCGCTTTGGCCGAAGTTGTCGGCCAATCACACCGTCGCCGCGGCGACAACCGAGCTTGGCCTGTCGATCGGCGCCGGTAAGCGGACGCACATCCAGCTTGATAAGGACTACGACCGCTGGGATGTGATGTATCGGCTCGCCGATCAGGTTCACGACCATCTCGATACACTGCGTATTTCCACCGCGACAGACGGGTCTGATGCGTCGCCGATTTCGTGCAGAGAAACAATCGAACTATATTCAAAATACAAAGGCGGGATCGATGCTGCTTACGCGGATGTGTGCAAGCAGACCTCCGTCCCGCTGAAAGCGGGTATTCCAGCATCCACCTCGATCGCGCACGAGCATGGCGTTGCCGTTCAAAGTGGCATTGATCCTTTTGATCATTCGATGCGGCATCCGGCTGACCGCCCGCCGATGGACGCCGTCTGCGGTCTGATCTTCGGCATGATAGCTGGCTGGAATCGTTCCTTTGGCGTCGTACACAAGATCGAAATGTTCCAAGCGGCAGCCAAGCCTACCATCTATACGGAACTTGCGGTGGTTCCTGCGGAGTTTGCGGCGTGACCGATACCGCACTCCCCATTGCCGTTGACTTCATCGCTGAGCGCGAGGGTTTTCGGTCGGCGCCCTACCTCGACTCCGCGGGCAATGCTTCGATCGGATACGGCTTCACCTATCTCGCTGACGGCTCCAGAGTCACGATACACACGCCGCACATGTCGCAGCCGGTTGCCGAGATGCAGCTCGCAACGATGGTTGCTGGCGCTCTGAAGCATGTTCGTCTTCTGGTGACTGCCCCAATAACGGATCATGCCGCTGCCGCGTTGTGCAGCTTCTGTTACAATATCGGCGCGAACGCCCTGAAAACATCAACGCTGCTGCGTCTTCTGAACGCGGCGACATGAATGCAGCCTCCGCGCAATTCGCCGATTGGTGCTTTGCGGGCGGCCATAAAGACGCGGGCCTGGTCAACCGACGCGCCCTCGAGCGCGAACTCTTTCTCACCCCAGACGCGGCGCCCGTTGGGGACAACAGTCCAGCGGACCACGCCGTTTCCGTGCCGGTTGGCCGCTCAACCATTCACCCAGCGCCACGCGTCGAGGACGAAGCTGACCTGCTTGATGACCAGTTTAATACGGAAACAACACCATGAACTCGTCTTCGCCTGTCGCCACCGGCGCGGCTGCCGTAACCGGAGCCATGCTGGGCGGTGTCATTTCTTGGCTGTGCGCCGCGCTGCACGTCGCTCCGCCGCCACCGGACGTGGCCGCCACCATTGGCGCGGTGGTCCTGGTCAGCGGTCACAGCCTCATCAACTGGGCAAACCGGCGCTGGCCGGCTGCGCCCGTGCAAACCGTTTCTGTGCCAGTTGTTGCCGCACCGGCAACCGTTACCACCGGAGTCTCACGATGAACCGCCGCACTCTGCTTGCCACTGCCGTCGCGCTGATCCCTCTCGCCGCCTGCGCCACGAAGCTGACCATTTCGCAGGTCGCAGCCGACATTAACCTTGAGGCGCAGGGTCTGGCGCCGTTCGTCGCCGCGTTGGCCGCTGTGCCGAACATTCCGGCTGCCACGGTTGCCAAGGCGCAATCCCTGTTCGCCGTGATCCAGGCTGACGCCAAGGCGTTTGCTGCGAGCGTCGCCAACCCGCCCGCTGGGACCGTCCAAGAGGTGCAGCAGGCCGTTCAGGGTCTGGCGGCTATTGCTGCCACCATCCCGGCCCTGGCGCCTTATGCGCTGGTCATTCAGGCCGCCGTTGCTCTGTTGCCGGTCATGCTCACCGCAGTTGGCGTGCCGGTTGTGGGCGGCGCTCCGAAGATGAGCGCGGCGCAGGCGCGCGCGGTCCTGGCGGCGCAGTGATCCGCTGCGGCGCAATCCTGGCTGCCGTGCTTGTCGCGGGTTGCGCTGCGCAGGTCTACCGGTCGCGCGAGGCGCTGATCGGCATGTCGGCAACGGATCTGATCGCCTGTGCCGGCGTGCCGAACCAGTCCATGCGCAACGGGCCGAATGAGGTGCTGTTGCAGTGGGATGAAAAACCGACGGCAGGGAGCGCCTGGTTGGTGCTGCCGACACCGTTTGGGACCGCCAGGATAGGCGCTCCGAGTGAGTGCCATTTCCATGCTCGTGTGCTGCGTGACGGCACGGTTGCCGGGGTGTCGTTCTCCGGGCCTTCGATCGCGGACGATGCCGGTTCGTGCTCCGGTCTGATCGCTGAATGCTACGTGCATCCGGACAGGACGCAGATTCCGGCAGGGTATGACGCTTTCGAGATGTTGAAGAAATGAGACTTGGACGACTCCCCCACGATCCCGCCCGTGTCGGCGCCGTAACGCAGCACCGAATGGCACTCGCCCCCGCGCCCGCATCGTTGCCGCGGTCTGATATTGCCTGGACGCCTTCGCTGGTCCGCAACGATGTTCTGCCGACATGCAGTATCGCCGGGCTGATGAACTCGGCGCGGATATGGGCGCTTGTGCATGGATTCGATCTGGTGAACGTGGAGGGCGCGCTGCTGGCCTTCTATGCGTCGCTGGCGGGCTGCGCGGCAACCGAGGCAGCGATGGAGGCGACGGACGGCTTGGTGCTCCTGGACGTGCTGGAGCGCGCGCGCAACGCAGGTTTCGGCTGCGGAGAACAAACCCCGCTGGTTCCGCGGTTTGCCTCGATCCAGCTTTCGGACGCGGCGTTGAAAGACGCAATCTGGGCGCATGGCGCAGCCTACATTGGCGTCATGCTGTATGAGGCGGACGTGGAGCCTGACGCCAAGTGGGTTGGCGGAACAGAGAAGGCGGGAGCCAAAGTCGGCGGCCATTGCGTAGCACCGTGGCGTTATACGTCAGACGGTTACGGAATCGCGACATGGGGCGGCACGACAGAGGCCGACCCGGAGTGGTTGGCGTCACGGATCGAGGAAGCTTACAGCCTTCTTTGGACGTTCGCGTGATCCCGTCCGACGCCGAACTCTGCGCCGCTGCCGCCGCTGCCTACGTGTCTCCCGCAACGTTCGTGGTGAGCGACATCCACGCGGTCGTTACTTCGATCGGCGGGCTGATCGTGGTCGCATTCCGCGGCACGGTTCCGACCAGTTGGCGAGACTGGTTCCGTGACATTGATGCGGTTCCAACGCCCGTCATGGACCATCCGCGTTTGGGCTACTGCCATCGCGGCTTCATGTCGGGAGCGGAGGCGATCGTGCCGATGTTGTTGCCGATCTTGACGGGATCGTTCTACCTGACAGGTCATTCCCTCGGTGGTGCGCTGGCGGTGTCAGCGGCGGCCTTGATGACCGATCTGGGGCGGCCTCCTGTGGTGCTGACAACGTTCGGGGCGTCGCGCGTCGGCGTCGGCGCGCGGTTGGCCGAGGTGCTGGCTGGCGTGCCTGGGCGGTCTTATCGTTACGGCAACGATCCCGTCGTGGAAGTGCCGATCTGGCCGTTCCGTCACCACCGGGCACTGACGGATATCGGCGTCGCGGAGATCGACGCAATCGCGGATCATGCGATCTCGGCATATGCAGCGGCCCTGACGCCGGTTCTGGACATTGTCAAAGCTTAGCGCCGTATCGCCTTTACATCGACACGGCTTATGGCCCCAGATCGCTGACTTGACCGAAATGGCTATGCTTCAAGCAAGCCTGATTATCGGGCGGTGTCGCATCCCTCCGTGGAACTGCATGACCCGCATTCAGAGCTCGGGTGGGCGCGGCATCGGCAACTCGGGTCGCCAATTAATGGCTCGGTTCCAGCCAACGCAGCAGCGCCAAGAATGTTCTGCGGGCGAACGTGCAGAACAGCCTTGCGACCAGCATACCCGGCCATCTGATGAAAGCCCCTCGGAAAGAACTGACAAGCCGACCCCGCGGTCGTCCCGCACTGGTTGAACCCGCCGCCCACCGATGCGAAGCTGCCGCCGCCAACAGCAGGACCGCACCGATGGACCCGACCTTCCTCTCCGCGACCCAACTCGCGGATCTTGTCCACACCCGCAAAATCGGCGCCCTGGAACTGCTGGACCACTTCATCACCCGCACCGAAAACCACGATCCGCGCATCAACGCCGTCGTGGTCCGCGATTTCGACCGGGCTCGCACCTGCGCGCGCCAGCTCGACTCCCAATCCGACAAGTCGGCGCCCTTCTTCGGCGTGCCGATGACCGCGAAAGAGAGTTTCGACATCGAGGGACTGCCCACCACTCGCGGCCATGTGACGGCCAAGGAAACCCCGGTGCGAAAGTCCTCGATCGCGATACGCCGGCTGCAGGCCGCCGGCGCGGTGGTGTTCGGCAAGACCAATGTGCCGGTCGACTTGGCCGACTGGCAGAGCTACAACCCGGTCTACGGCGCCACCGCCAACCCGTGGAACACCGACCACACCCCCGGCGGGTCATCCGGCGGATCAGCGGCGGCGGTGGCCGCGGGACTGACCGGGATGGACATCGGCAGCGACATCGGCGGTTCGATCCGCGTGCCGGCGCACTACTGCGGCATATACGGCCACAAACCGACCCACGCGCTGCTGCCCAACTACGGCGACCCGGCCACCAGCTCAGCAGCCGGAACCGACATTTCGGTCATCGGCCCGATCGCCCGGTCTTCTTCGGACCTCGCCGTCGCCCTCGACATCCTGGCCGGCCCCGACCCTGACGAGACTGCAATGACAATGCTGTTGCCGGCGCCCCGCTTCACCAGCCTGAAGGAACTCAGGGTCGCGGTATGGGCCGAACAGTCCGGCCAGGCAACGGACCAGGAAACCACCGCCAGGCTGCTCGAACTCGCCGACGCGCTGCGGCGCGAGGGGGCTATCGTCAGCTCCACCGCGCGCCCGGCTTTCGACGCCACCGAGGCCTATCACCTCTACCTGCGTCTGCTTGACGCAGGCTGGAGCGGACGCAACTCCGAGCAGGCCACCGCCAACAAGCGCAAGCGCGCCGCCGCCCTCCCGGCTGACGACAACAGCGCCGACGCCATCATGGTTCGCATGGTCGACGTTACCCACCGCGCATGGCTGGGCCTGAACGAAAAGCGCCTCCAGTGGCGGCGCGCTTGGTCCGCCTTCTTCCGTGAATGGGACGTGCTGCTGTGTCCGGTGATCGCCACCGCCGCGCTGCCGCACCGCCAGGATGGCAACACCTGGGACCGCAAGATCACCATCGACGGCAAGCAGATCGCCTACAACGACATGTTGTTCTGGCCCGGCCTGACCGGCGGCTACCACCTGCCCGCAACGGCGGCGCCAATGGGATCCACCAAGGCCGGCCTGCCGCTTGGCGTGCAGATCGTCGGCCCAATCTACGGCGATCGCTCGACGATCGAGGCGGCGGCATTGCTGGAACGGGCTTGGATGGGATTCAAGCCACCACCGGGCTGGTGAGCCGCTCACGCAGCGACCCGCGCGGCGATCCGACCCATGCCTGCTAGCGGAATCGCGCTCGCCAGCACAGCGGCAACGGACCCGGCAAGCAGGCCGAAAACGCGCGCCGATCGCCGAATCGACTATATTCCGTCCACAACTCCATGGACCGGCGACCTCAACCGACCGACAGCATGATCTTGCCGATATGCTGGCTCGATTCCATCAGCCGGTGCGCCTCGGCCGCCTTGGCCAGTGGAAATGTTGCGTGGATCACCGGAGGGCAGCGCCCGGAATCCAGCGCCGGCCACACAAGCGACCGCAGTTCGGCGGCGATCGCTCCCTTCTGCGCCGTGCTGCGCGGCCGCATGGTCGACCCGGTGATGGTCAGCCGCCGCACCATGACCTGCACGAAGTCGAAATCCTGCACCTTCGATCCCTGCAGGAAGGCGATCAGCACCAGTCGCCCGTCCATCCCAAGGCTGCGCACATTGCGCGCAATATACGGGCCGCCGACCATGTCGAGAATCACGTCAACCCCGCGTCCCTCGGTCAGGGCTTTCACTTCGGCGGCGAAATCCTGGCTGCGGTAGTTGATCGCCGCATCGGCGCCCACCTTTAGGCAAGCGGCGCATTTTTCGTCCGAACCCGCGGTGACGAAGATACGAGCGCCGAATTCCTGCGCGAACCGGATCGCGGTGATACCGATGCCACTGCTGCCACCATGCACCAAGGCAGTTTCGCCCTTCGACAGGTGGCCCAACTGAAACAGGTTAGCCCAAACCGTGAATGACGTCTCCGGCAGTGCCGCCGCTCGAATCGCATCGAATCCGCTCGGCCAGGGCAGACACTGCGCTTCCGGCGCAACGCAGTATTCGGCATAGCCGCCGCCATTGGTCAGCGCGCAGACCCGGTCGCCAACGGATAAGCCCGAAACCTGATCGCCGATCGCCGCCACCTCGCCGGCGACCTCCAGACCCAGGATCGGGCTGGCCCCCGGTGGCGGCGGATACGACCCCTGCCGTTGTGCAACATCTGGTCGATTGACCCCGGCCGCCTGCACCCGGATCAGCACTTCGTCCGGCTTCGGCGCGGGCACCGACGTAGTCGCCAGCTTCAGCACCTCCGGCTCCCCCGCACTGTCGGCTTGGACATAGGTCATGCTTTGCGGAACCGTCACGAGCAATACTCCGGTCAGAATTGATGGGCGAACCTGAAGCTGCCCCTGCCACATGCAAAGCCGGCCATCAGGTGTTTCGATGATCACCGTACTAGGCGTAGGATCGACACGCCAGCAAGGCAGAAAAAAACGGAGGAAACACCATGCACCCGCATGTTGGCGGCGCCTCGCGCCGCGCCATCATCGCAGGCGCCGCCGCCACCGGCGCAGCCAGCCTCGCCGCTGTCAGGGCCCACGCCGAAACCAAGTCCGACAACGTCGCCACCCCACCCAGCGTAATCACCAACCCGCCCCGCCAGTGGGGCCGCTTCGCTCAACCCGACATCTTCCCCGATCCCGACATCATCGTCGTCGACCCCGCGTTCAAGCAATCCCTGCTGGGCATCACCGCGATCCGCCGTGTCTGGACCGGCTTCAAATGGGCCGAGGGTCCAGCCTGGTCCAGCGAAGGCCAATATCTGGTTTTCAGCGATGTCCAGGCCAACACGCAATACCGCTACATCTGGGAAACCGGACGGGTCAGCAAGTACCGCGATCCATCGTACAACAGCAATGGCAACTCGTTCGACTTCCAGGGCCGCCAACTCTCCACCCAGGACTTCAACCGCCGTGTCATCCGCTGGGAAAACAACGGCATGATGACCGTCATCGCCGACCAGTTCGAAGGCAAGGGCTTGAATTCGCCCAACGACGTAGTGCCGCATCCCGACGGCAGCATCTGGTTCACCGATCCGCCCTATGGTGACAGTCTCTCCGAGGGACACCCCGATGACTCCGGCGGTTCGGCCAACGCCGCCGGCTTGCTCAATCCCGGCGTCGGCGCCCCCGACGCTGGCGTCATCGGCGGCCGCAAGCGTCAACTGCCCAACAGCGTCTATCGCTGGGACCCTAGCGGCCACCTCGACGTCGTTGTCACCGAGGACCAGCTTCCCGATCCTAACGGCATCTGCTTCTCGCCCGACTACAAGACGCTCTACATCATCAGCACCGGCAAGGGACCCGGAGATAAGGGCCCGGGCGGCGGCGGCAACGTCTTCGCGTTCGACGTGCAGGGCTCAAAGCTCGGCGGCATGCGCCGCTTCACCGACATGATGGTCGACGGCGTCAAATGTGGCCCCGACGGCATGCGGGCAGACGTTTCCGGCAATCTCTGGATCAGTTCCAACACCGTCCTCGGCTATGCCGGCGTCGTCGTGTTCACGCCGCAGGGGAAGCTCCTGGGCCGCATCCGTCTGCCCGAGGTATGCGCCAACCTGGCCTTCGGCGGGCCCAAGCGGAACATGCTGTTCATGTGCGCCAGCCAATCGCTGTATCTGCTGCAGGTGCAAACGCAAGGCGCTGCACCGGGATAGTATTTTGTAAACGCAACGGTCTGAGTTGACGCTCCGTCAACCTTTCGATGGTTGATTGTCAACGGCGGAGCTAGGCGGACCGTGACACTTCATCGTCATGGTCCGCCGACCATCCAGCGCAGTCCGTTGGTGCGAGGCGTGTAGCGGCGGGTGCGCTGGTGCTTGATGCCGCGTTCCGCCAGCAGGTGGCGAAATGCCAAGCTGTTATCGGCCGAACATCGTCGCTAGCTAGTTCCCCTCCTTGGCGATGTCCGGCTCGCGAGTTTCTGAGCGGCGCACCAGGATCGACAGGCCCACGGCGATGATCAATGCGCCGCCGTAGAACAGGTTTTGAACAAAAACCTGAATGCCCATCAGCGACAGACCGTAGATTCCGGTCACCAGGAAGTAGACCGCCGCGAAGGAGCCCCAGGCATTGAAGCGGCCCGGGACGATCGAGGTGGACCCCAGGAACGCGGCCGCGAATGCCGGCAGCATGAAGCTGTCGCCGGAGTTCGGGTCGGCGGAGGCGCTGGTTCCGGCGTAGAGTACGCCAGCGACCGCCGCGAGGAAGGAGCCCCCGACCATGGCGCCGAAGCGAAGCCGCCCGACCGGAAGTCCGGAAAGCCGAGCCACGCGGCGGCCACGTCCGACAAACAGCAGTTGTCGTCCGAACGGGGTGTAGGTCAGGAAGTACCACAGCGCGGCCGCGATCGCCACGGCATAGACGAAGCCCAGGGAAATGCCGAACAGCCGCGGCACGATCACCAGGGTCACAAGGGTGTTCGAAATGCCGGAGATCATATTGCTGCCGCTGATCCACAGGGTGATTCCGCTGATCAGCGACCCCATCCCCAGCGTCGCGATAATCGATTCGATTCCGATCACGACGATCAGAACGCTGTTGACCGTTCCGACCAGGAGACCCGCGGCGAGCGCGACCAGGATCGCCCAGCCAACCGGCACTTGATGTTGCGCGTTCAGCACCGCGACCACCATCGCCGACAACGACAGCACCGATGCGGCGGAGAGGTCATATTCGCTGGACGTGAGCGTCAGGACGAGCGAGCAGGTCAAAACCACCAACACGGCCTGCGAATTGAACATCGAGGTGAAGTTCTGAAGCTGCAGGAAGCTGCCAGGCTCCAAGAAGCCGAACAGGACAATGGTCGCCGCCCAGGCAAAGATCAGGGCGTAGCGATGGCAAAACCGCCCCAGCGCGCCTTCGCGCGCCGACTTCGCCGCCGCCTCGTTCGGGCGCGTCGAGAGCGTCGGATCAGGCGGTGGCTTGGACGTCAGATCCGAGACACTCATGTGCGATTTGCTCCTTGGTAACCTCGGGCCCAACAAGTTCCCGCGCGATCCGGCCGCGGCGAAAGATCAGCACTCGGCTGCACAGCATCGCCAACTGCTCATGATCGCCGCTCAGGCAGAGCACACTGCCGCCGCGCGCGGCGAAGGCGCGGATGATGGTGAAGATTTGCTCCCGCGCACCGACATCGACGCCCTGTGTCGGCTCCTGCAGGATCAGCAGGCGCGGTTCGAGCTGCAACCATTTGGCCAGAAGCACCTTTTGCTGGTTGCCGCCGCTGAGGGCCTCGAGATTCAGCGTTGGATCCGCCGGCCGCACGTCCAGGCGGGTGAGTTGGGTGCGCGCATGCGCCGCGAGCGGCCGCCGGCGTAGCCATCCGCCGCGAAAGAACCGACCGAGCACCGGCAGACCGACGTTTTCGGCGACCGAGAGTTCCCCGACACAGCCGTCTCTCAGGCGCTCGCCCGGCACGTAGCTGACGCCGGCGGCGATCGCGCTGGCTGGCGTGACGGCGGCGAGGTCGATGCTGTGGGCGCCAACCCGCAGCCGTCCCGCCCGGGCCGGAGCCGCGCCGATCAGCATTGGTCCGATCTCGGCGAATCCCGAACCGATCAAGCCGGAAGCACCGACGATCTCGCCAGGCAACAGGGAAAAATCGACCGCCCGGAGGCTCGGACCAGACAGGCCATGAACGTCCGCCAGACGATCAGACCGTCGCGTCCGCACCAGCGGCGCTCCGGATGGCGGCGGGAGATCATGTCCGACGATGAGCCGTACAAGATCGTCGCGGCTAAAGCTCGACGTCGCACCGCTGCCGACCACGCGGCCATCGCGCAGCACGGTCAGGTGGCCAGTGACGGCGAGGATTTCATCCAGATCGTGCGACACGAACAGCACGCCGAAGCCGGCCGCCTGGACCCGGCGGACCGCTTCGAACAACTGTCCGACGTTGGAATCGGCCAGCGTGGCCGTCGGTTCATCCAGCACCAGAAGTCCGCGGCGCTGCCCGGTCTGACGCAGCAAGGCGCGGGTCTCGTCAACGGCGCGGATGATTGCCAGCATCGGCCGCTGCCATGGCCGCAGTGTCTCGACCGCCGCTCTCGGGTCGCAGGAAAGTCCGAATTCCGCTAGTAGCGCTTCGCAGTGCCGCACTTCATCGCGCCACGCTATGGGCGACAGCCGCCGTTGCGCGATGCTGCCGATACGCAGATTTTCAATCACCGAAAGCGAGGCGACCAGACCGGGATCCTGATGCACGAACGCCATGCCCAGCGCGCGGAATCGGCCGGGCGCCAGCGGCAGCCGAACCGCACCGCCATCGATGGTGAGTTCGGCCCCCGCCTCCGGTGCGTGGTAGCCGGCAAGAATCTTGATCAGCGTGGACTTACCGGAACCATTATGGCCGACCAGACCATGTATTGTGCCGCCCTCGATCGTCAGCCCGACATCATCGAGCGCCAACGTGCCGCCGAAGCGTTTGCTGAAGTGCCGCGCCTCGAGAACCGATTGGGCGGCATGGCCCTGGGACATCAGACCGATCGCCGGCGCGGCTTCAGTGCAGGCCCCATAGTGCCTCATAGCCTTTTTGCGCGCTGTCGCCGTAACCCACGCCAAGCTTGGCGGGAACGCCTGCCGCCGCGACATCGGCCTTGGTGAAGGCGCGGATGCCGACGGCGTAATCCTTGATCGTCGGCTGCTTCAGCAGGACGCGCATGTCCTGATCGAGGATCGCGCCGGCAAGCCATGTCGTGTCCTCCCCGGAGTTGAAGGTGACGACATCGCCGGAGCGGATCATGTCGAGCACCGCCGGCGTGGCGTTGAACGAGGCGATCTTCACCCGTCCGGAGGCGCCTGTCGTGATGATCGCGGGCATGATGAATTGCACCATGCCGTCATAGATCGGGATCACGTAGTCCAGTTGCCGGTCCGACAGGATGGCGCTCTGCACCGTCGGTCCGATCTTGCTGGCCCAGTCAGCGGCGTTGACGCCGGAGACGCGCACTTTGCAGCGCGGGCAATACTTGGCGAACATGTCGGTGATCGCCTTCTCGATCAGCGGGCTGTTGGCGGTGCTGGGCGCGGTGATGACGAGGACGTTTCCCTTGCCCTCGGTCTTGAGGATGACCCAGGCGGTCTCGAGCTCGGCTGCGTGAATGTAGGCGCCGTAAACGATGCTCGAGAGGCCGGCCAGAGCGGGCTGTCCCAGGGCATAGGTGTGAGCGGCGACAACCGGAATACCCGCGCTGAGTGCCTCGCGTATCTGCGGCGCCACGGTAGCGGGATCGAGGCCACACGCGACGTTGATCAGATCGGCCTTGTGCGAGATTGCGGTGGTGAAGCCTTGCACCCATTGGCCAAGCTGGGCGTTGTTTTGCCAGACCTCGTGGCGGAGGCCTAGACGTTTCGCGAAATCATCCATTTGCCGGTCAACGACGTCGCAGAACGGGATGGCGGTGGAACTTGGAATGGTGAAGATCAGCTTGCCCTTGAGCGAACTTGGGTCGATCGCCGGACCGGGTGGCGCGAAGCGCGTCTCGCCGGTTCCGGTCGCGAGTACAGCTTGCAGCTCGGTGCGTGCGGCCACGGTAAGGGCGGTGTCGTCCGCCCAGGTGGCTCGGCTTGAACCGAGCACGCCCGCCAGCAGCGCCCCAGAGAGAACGGCAACCGCAACCACGGCACTGGCCCATCGCCGATTGAGCATCCGAACTCTCCCGATGCGGGTGGAATGACGCCCCGGCCCGCAGTGTCCCAAACAACATCCTCGGGTTTTCTCAGCCACCCTAGGCGCGATCGTTGAACATCGGAAGGCCGTTACTTTGATTACGGCCGCATCATTGCCGCCAGCCTCCGCCTTGGCAACATCGCCGCGCCGGCCTGTGTTCGTCATCGCGGGGCGCGTCAGTGATCTGTTCGGGCTCTCACGCCACTTCCTTCTGCACCACCCCCAGCAGCCGAGCCTGCAACGCGGGATCATCCTCCAGAGCCTTCGCCGTTCCCTCGAACGCCACCCGCCCGTTGACCAGCACGTAGGCTCGGTCCACCAGCGGCAGCACGGTTTCGGCATGGTGCTCCACGATCACCATCGCGACCCGGCCGCGCAACTGCGCCAACGCGTCCATCACTTCCTTGACGATCGTCGGCGCTAGGCCCTCGAACGGTTCGTCCAGCAGAATAAGCTTGGCTGGAACCGTCAGGGCACGGCCAATCGCCAGCATCTGGCGTTCCCCACCCGACAGGCTTTCGGCTTTCGACCGCTGCAGCAGCTTCAGTTTCGGGAACAGCGAATAGACATCGTCCAGCGAGGCCCCGCCCGGCCGCATCGCCAGCCGCAAATTGTCCAGCACCGTCAGGTTCGGGAACAGCCGCCGTCCCTCGGGCACCAGCGAGACGCCTTGCTGGTTGATCTGGTACGGCCGGATGTTGGTGATCTCACCGCCGTCCAGCGTGATCCGCCCAGCCGCCGAGCGCACTGTCCCGGTGATGGCACGCAACGTGGTGGTCTTGCCGACGCCGTTGCGACCAAGCAGGGCAACGGCCTCGCCTTCGTGGATCACCAGCGAAAGATCCTCCAGCACCACGCTGCCGCCATAACCGGCCCGCAACCCGTCAACCACCAGGACCGGCTTGCCAGCGGTATGCACGCCACGCTCCGCCTCGGTCGACGGCAGCGGCGGAACGATCCGATCGGCACCCAGATAGGCGCTGACGACATCGGCATTGGCGGCGACCGATGCCGGGTCGCCATCGGCGATCAGCCGGCCCTGGTGCAGCACCGTGATGCGATCGGACAGTGCCAGCACGCGGTCGATATCGTGCTCGATCAGCAGCACCGCGTGGCTGTCCGCCAGACCGCGGATCAGCCTGCTCACCACCTGCCGGTCGGCCTCCGCCAGCCCTGCCAACGGCTCGTCCAGCAGCAGCAGTTTCGCCTCGGTGGCCAGCGAGATGGCAATCTCCAGAAGTCGCCGCTCGCCATGTCCAATATTGCCGCATGGTTCGGCAGCGCGATCTTCCAACCCCACCGCGGCCAGCAACGACCAGGTGCGGGCATTGAGGTCGTCATAGCCGTAGGCGTCCCGCCAAAGTCCCCAGCTCCGCCTGTCCTGCGCCTGCACCGCAACCCGAACGTTCTCGAACGTCGTCAGGTTGGCGAACACGCTAAGAATCTGGAACGAGCGCGACAGCCCCAGGCGAATGCGTCTGTGTAGCGCCAGGTCGGTGATATCGTGCCCGTCGAACATTATGCGACCGGCGTTCGGCTTCAGGATGCCGGTCAGCATGTTGAAGAAGGTGGTTTTTCCCGCCCCGTTCGGGCCAATGAAGCTGTGCAGCCGATACGGATAAACCTGCAGATTCAGATCGCTCGCCACCACCAGCGACCCGAACCGCTTGTTCAATCCCGTTACCGTCAGGATCGGCTTGGCGGGATCCAGCTTGGCCCCGTCGGCTCGGTAAGGCTCGATCGACGTCGGCCGAGGCGGAATAGCGTTCCGTGTCAGCGTCCAGTCGTTGCGCCGCATCAGGCGAAACACCAGTCCCTGCATGCCCTCGGGCGAGGCCAACGCGAACAGGATGACGATCGGCGCAAAGATCAGCCACCAGCTCTCCGTCAGCGCCGACAGCCGGTCTTCCAGCAGGATGAACGCAATGGCCCCCCACAACGGGCCTAGGAAGTGGTGCACGCCGCCCAGCACCGCCATCAGCAGGGCATCCCCGGCATGCTGCCAACTCAGGTTATCGGCGTAGGCGCCATTCAGCATGAACGCCAGCAGCCCGCCGGCATAACCAACCACGCCACCCATGATTACAAACGCAACGAACTTCAGGAGGAACGTATTATAGCCCAGGCTCTGCGCCCGCTGTTCGTTGTCGCGCAGCGCCTGCAGCGATCGCCCGAACGGGGAATGCGCGATCCGCCACAACAATCCGATGCCCAGACAGACCGTGACGACGGCGAACGCATGAAACGACCACGCGCTGGTGAACAGCGGACGCGGCACGTCCTGCAGACCGTTCTCGCCCCCGGTCACCGCGGTCCATTTATACGCGATCTCGAACGCGATCTGAGAGAACGCCAAGGTCAGCAGGGAAAAATACAACCCTCGGCGGCGCAGGATGATCAGCGCGATCACCGCCGCCAGAATCAGCGAGAATCCGACGCAGAATATCAACCCGACGATCTCGTTCGGCGCGCCCCGCAGCATGACGAACGCCACCGCGTAACTGGCGCAACCGAAGAACACCGACGCGCCGAACGGCACCAGCCCGGTGTAGCTGACCAGCATGCAGACACCGGCGCCATACAGCGTGTAGATCGCGATCTGCGTGATCAACCCGATTGGTGCGCCGATCAACTGCCACAGCCCGGTCAGCGCAAGCAGCACCACGAACACCAGCACAACCGGGTGGCGCAGCGTGGCGTTCATTCGAACCGCTCCCACCGTTCGCCCAGCAGCCCGCGCGGCCGCAGCAGCAGCATCAACGCCATGAACAGATACATCACCGCGCCCGACGCCGCCGGATAGAACTGGATGGTCAAGGCAATCACCACACCGACCAGCAGGCCAGCGATCACCGCGCCGGCGAACGACCCCAGCCCGCCGATCGCCACGACAACGAACGCCGGCATGATGGCGTTGGTCGCCATCGATGGCGTGATCGTCCACAACGGCGCCGCCAGCACCCCCGCGATGCCCGAGATCGCGCAGCCCAGACCGAACACCCAGGTCAGCACGCGTGGCAGATTGATCCCTAAAAGGCCGACCATCTCCGGATCACGCGATCCGGCGCGAAGGATCCGCCCGAACCGCGTCTTCTCCAGGAACAGCCACAGCAAGAGCAACACCGCGGCGGTCGCAAGCAGCACGCTGAACCGGTATTTGGTGATCAGGATCGGCCCCCAGATCAGGAAACCGCTCAGCGCTGCAGGCGGGTTGAACGGCTGCCCGATGCCGCCCCAGATCAACCGCACCGAGGCCTCAATCAGCAGCGCCAGGGCAAACGTGACGATCAGGCTGATCAGCGGTTCCTTGTCATACAACCGCTGGATCAACAGCCGTTCCGCGACCATGCCAATCGTGCCGACGGCGACCGGTGCCAAGATCACCGCCGGCCAGCCGAAATACTGATAAAGCGTCAGCGCCAGATAGGCCCCCAGTGTAAAGAACGCGCCATGGGCGAAGTTGACGATGCCAAGCAGCCCGAAAATGATCGACAGGCCAATGGCGATAAGCACATAGAGGCCGCCAAGTACCAGTCCGCTCACCACCTGAGACAGGACTATTTCCAGCATGACGCTATGGCCTCGCCCGATGTCGAAAAACCAGGGCCGGCCCGCCGATCCAGCGCTTCGTCGGGCTCAAGAACAGCCCGCCGCGACCCCCCGTCGCGGACTCATAATGGTACACCGACCGCACCCCCCTTCCGGCGGCTCTCACCCCATTTTACAGCCGATTTCCGCCTCGGTGCCGAACACCTTTTCCAGGTCGGCGGGATTTGCCGGCAGCGTCGCCTTGACGTCGAAATAATCCCATTTGTCGGTGATCTTGTCCTTCACAGTCACCGCCAGATTCTGCATCAGCATCTGATGGTCGAACTTGCGATAGCTGTAGGACGACTTGCCGACCTGCACCTTCCAGCTTTCCAGCGCCTCGATGATCGCCATCGGCTCGGTCGATTTCGCCGCGTCGATCGAATCGAACACGGAACGCGC
Organism: Rhodopila sp.; assembly: GCF_965277165.1. Lineage (GTDB taxonomy): Bacteria > Pseudomonadota > Alphaproteobacteria > Acetobacterales > Acetobacteraceae > Rhodopila. The sequence continues at coordinate 2,572,154 of NZ_CBDICE010000006.1, read as the reverse complement.
GGTGATCCAGCCCATCCACGCCTTGTCGGCCGCCGGCTTGCGGTATTTTTTCTCGTAGGCTTCGGCAAAGGCCTTTTCTTCGGGCGGATTGGCCGGGTTCTTGTAGTACCACAGCGAGGTGTATGTCCCCGTCGCCGCTTCCGGCCCCACCGCCCAGATGTCGGTGTCGCCGATCGCGATCTCCACGAACGGGATCTTGCCCTTCATGCCAAGCTCGTTCCATTGCTTCAGGAAGGTGGACAGATCGCCCCCCGACAGGCCGCCCACCACCACATCGGGCTTGGCCTGCCGGATCTTCAGGATGAACGAACTGAAGTCGGCGGTGTTCAGCGGCGCCTCATCCGATCCCACCTCGGTGCCTCCGGCCGCCTTCAGCAACGCCCGCGACTGGCGCAGGATGTCCTGGCCGAACGCATAGGATGCGGTGATGTGATACCAGCGCTTGCCGTACGACAGCGCATAGGGGGTGATCATCCGCTGTTGCACCGCCACCGGCGTGTTCAGCCGAAACGTATAGCGGTTGCAGTTCTTGCCGCTGATCTCGGTCGCCGCCGCGTTGTCGCACACGAACGGAACCTTCAACTGCGCCGCGGTCGCTTCCTCGGCCAGCGCGTTGGATGACAGCGACCCGCCAAGGATCGCCACAACCTTGTTCTCCTGCACCAGCTTCTGCATGTTCTGAGTCGCCGCCTGTGGCGTCGGTTCATCCAGCCAGATCAGTTCGGCGGGCTGTCCCATCAGGCTGTTGTTGCGCTCGTGCATCGCCAGGAACGTGCCGTTGGCCAGATATTCGGTCTGCGCCGCGATCTGCCCGGTCTTCGCCAACAGCACCCCGATCCGGATCGGCTCCGCCGCGCGAGCCACGAACGGCGCCCCCAACGGCGCCCCCAACGGCGCAACGACCAAAGGCGTGGCAGCCAGACCGGCCGCGCCAAGCAGGGCCCTCCGACGCGGCAGCATCAGGCCAGTCTTTGCAGGCGTCATCCTTCGTTCCCCCTGTGCTTTTTTCTGTTCAGCAGGCTGCCGGAATCGAATAGCCCGCCTCCGTTACCCAGGCAACTCGGTGCCTGGCGCTCCATTCCGCCGCTGCGCCTGCGCCGCCATGCGCACCGCCGCGTTCGCCGCCCCATATTGCCGATAGCCACCGATCCGCTGCACGATCTCGAAGAAGAACCGGTCGTCGAACGCGTGGGTGTAGGCGTGCAGAAATTCCCCTCCATCGTCGCGGTCATACAGCACATTGTTTTCTCGGAACAATTCCAACCGCTCTTCGTCCAATCCCCAGCGCGCCGCGATATCCTCGTAGTAATTGTTGGGAATCGGCAGAAAACGAACCCCCCGCGCGCTCAACCCCCGCATCGTTCGCACGATGTCGGTGCTGGCAATCGCAATGTGCTGCACGCCGGCTCCCGAGAACGTCGTCAGAAACCGTCCCGTCGTGGTGTCCCGGCTTTCCGAGACATTCAACGGCAGCCTGATATCTCCCCCAGGACTCGCCATCGCTCGGCTTCGGATCAATCCCATCGCGTCGGGGATTTCCCACAATTGCTCCGGCGCCAATCCAAGCAGCGCGCGATAGAACAACACGAAATGGTCCATCCGTCCCATCGGCAGCGCCTGGGCGATGTGATCGACCGAGGTCAGCAGAGGCTCCGCGGCGGCATCGTAGAACAGCTCGAAGTCGGTATCATAAATCGTCGACCCGTCCGCCACCGGCTCCACCAGATACAGCAGCGTGCCGTCCGGCGCGCGAAGCGCCGGAATCCGGCGTTCGCCCGGCCCGATTGGCTCTTGCCAGGGCGGACACAGCAACGCCTCGGCGCGCCGCGCCGCGCGCGGGGCATCATCCACACGGAACGCCATGGCGCAGACCGATGGCCCGTGGAACTGGAAATGTTCCGCCGCCGCGCTGTCTTGCTCGGTGTTGAGGATCATGTTGATCCGCCCCTGGCGAAACAGATCGACCGATTTCGAGCGGTGCCGGCCGGCATAGTGAAAGCCCAGGCCGCGCAGCACCTCCGCCAGCCGCCGACCGGATTGCTCATCCACCGCGAACTCCAGGAACTCGACCCCATCGAGCGCGGCAACCGGGGGCAGGGCGGTCGCACCCGCCTCGGCCTCGACCAGCAGCAAGGACCGCAATCCGTCGCGCGCCATCAGCCTTGCCGGAGCGGACCGGAACTCATCGTTGAAGATTTCCAGCGACAGCGCGCCGCGATAGCCGGCACCGATCAGATCGCGCACGAAGGCGGCGACCGGCAACTGTCCCTGACCGGGGAAATTGCGGAAATGCCGGCTCCACGACAGCACATCCATCGACAGCTTCGGTGCGTCGGCCAGTTGCGCCAGAAAGATCTTGTCCGCCGGAACCGCCGCCAATCCGGCAAGGTCGTCGCCTACCGCCAGGATGTGGAAGCTGTCGAGGATCAGCCCAAGCGCGGGATGCCCGGCGGCCTCGACGATGCGCCAGGCGTGGCGCCATGCGTTCACGTTCCGACCCCACGCCAACGCCTCGTAGCCCACGCGCAGACCGCGCCTGCGCGCGCGTTCCGCCAACTCGGCGAGGTCCGCGCTAGCTCCCTCGTCATCGTCAACCGACGCCGCCGAAACGTTGCTGCACACCAGCAGCAACTCGGCGCCAAGCTGGGCCATCACGTCGAACTTGCGTTCCGCGCGGTCCATGTTGCGCTCGCGCTGCGGTTGCGGCATCGCCTCGAAATCGCGGAACGGCTGGAAGCAGGTGATCGTCAGCCCCAGACTCTCCGCAAGGTAACGCACATCGGCTGGTGACCCCTCAAACGTCAGCAGGTCATTTTCAAAGATCTCGACACCATCGAAGCCGATCGCCGCGGCCGCTTCCATCTTCTCGGCCAGCGTGCCGCTGAGCGAGACCGTGGCGATGGATTTCGGCAGCGACATGGGATCAACCATCAGATTTCCATGAACACCGTCTCGCCGTCGCCCTGCAGCCTGATGTCCAAACGCCAGGTATCGGGCGATATCTTCCGAGCGATCAGACTGCGCCGGCCCGCCTCGTCCTCGATCAGCGACAACACCGGGTCGGTCTCGTTCAACCGCTCATCCTGAAAATACAGCCGCGTCGTCAGCGCCTTCAGCAACCCACGGGCAAAGATCGAGATCGCCACGTGCGGCGCCTGCAAGGCATTCCCGAAGCCGGCGACCGGGCCCGGCTTCAATGTCGTGAATCGAAATGACCCGCTGCCGTCAGTGCGGCAGCGGCCAAACCCGGGGAACCGGTCCGATACCTCCGGGCTGGTCTGCCAGATCTCGATCGCCGCGTCGGTGACTATGGCGCCCGTCCCATCGAACAGCGTCCCGGTCAGCACGATCCTCTCACCCTCGGCGCCGAACCGTGTCAGGTCGGCCCACGTGGCATCCTCAATCAGGTGCCAGAACGGACCGATCGTCTGATTGGCGGTCGCCGCCGCCATCTCAACCCCGCTCGATCGGAGTCGCCTCGCGCCCACGCAGCACGAAATCGAAGCGATAGCCCAGCGCCCATTCCGGCGCCGTGATGTCGATGTCGAACGCCGCCACCAGCCGTTCTCGCGCCGCGGGGTCGGGCACCGACAGATACACCGGGTCCAGCGCCAGCAGCGGATCACCCGGAAAATACATCTGAGTGATCAGGCGCTGCGCGAACCCGCTGCCAAACAGCGAGTAATGGATATGGTTCGGTCGCCAGGCGTTGTGGTGGTTGCGCCAGGGATACGCCCCCGGCTTGATCGAGGTGAACTGATACCATCCGTCCGCATCCGAAAACACCCGGCCCCCGCCCCGGAAGTTCGGATCCAACGGCGCATCGTGCTGATCGCCGGGATGGTCGTAACGACCCCCGGCATTCGCCTGCCAGATTTCGATCATGGTATGCGGCACCGGCCGGTCATTTTCGTCCACCACCCGCCCGCGGACGATGATCCGCTCGCCTTGCGCCGGCTTGCCGTTCACCACCGACAGATCGGACATCGATCCAAACCGGGCCGGATCGAACCGCGGGCCGGTGGTCTCGGTCACGGTCTGCGGAATCCTCAGCGCGGGCCGCTCCGGATGGCGTAGATGCGTGCTGGCGTAAGACCGGGTGTCGTTCGCCGGCTGGGTGTCCGCCGCGATCGAGCGAAATGGCGCTGTCTCCGTCGTCACGCTTGCCTCCTGCTTCGGTGTCATCCCGAGGATGGGCCAACAGCTGACTTCGGCCCGGCTCCAAGGGCCGAATGACCACCGTCGCCCACCTGGGCCCCGCGGCGGCAATGGCCTTTTATCTGCTCCTGAACCTGGGCACTATCGACCCCTTTCCGGGCCTGAGGCAATCGGGGGCAAGCCATGCAGCCATGCTATCTGATCGGCCTCATCGGATCCGGCATCCAGGCCTCCCTGACTCCGGCGATGCACATGCAGGAAGCCGACGCGCTGGGTTTCCGCTACCTCTACCGGCTGATCGATCTGACCGCGCTGGGATTGCCGGCCGACGCCCTGCCGGACTTGCTGACCGCAGCCGAACGGATGGGCTTCAACGGGCTGAACATCACCCATCCCTGCAAGCAACTGGTCCTGCCGCTGCTGGACCAGCTATCGGACGACGCGCGGGCGATCGGCGCGGTGAACACCGTCGTGCTGACGCACGGCAAGCGGATCGGGCACAACACCGACGCCTCGGGCTTTGCCGCCGCCTTCCGTCGCGGTTTACCGGATGCGGCCCTCGACCGAGTGGTCCAGTTCGGCGCCGGCGGGGCAGGGTGCGCGGTCGCCCATGCCGCCCTCGGCCTCGGCGTCGGCCAACTCACCCTGGTCGATACCGATCCGTTGCGCGCCGCCGCCCTGGCACACAGCCTGTGTGCCCGCTTCGGTGCCAACCGGGCCGTCGCGGCCGCCGACTCGACCGCCGCCGTCGCCGCTGCCGACGGGTTGATCAACGCCACCCCGATGGGGATGGCGAAATACCCCGGCCAGGCGGTGCCGGACGCGATGCTCCAGTCCAACCACTGGGTCGCCGACATCGTCTATTTCCCGCTCGAAACAGCGCTGCTCGCCACCGCTCGAGCGAAGCGCTGCCGGGTGTTGCACGGCGGCGGCATGGCGGTATTCCAGGCGGTGGAGGCGTTCCGCTTGTTCACCGGAACCGCGCCGCGAGCCGACCGGATGCTGGCCCATTTCGACCAGCTGACCGCCAGCCCATAGATACCGCCAGCCCATAGATCCGGCCACCGACCTAGGCCTCGATCCTTCACCGCAAGACCCGTTGACAGGCTCGTCCCTCGGCCTAACTTGCATCATGCAACTAAGTAGGCCGGCAACTATCCGATGACCAGAATCGCCTCCGCCCCGCAACCGCCGCCGCTCAGTCCTCGCACCCGCAAGCTACTGCACGGCGCCATCGTGCCGACCCTGCTCGGCATGGCCTGGCCCAATATCCTGGTCATGTCGGCACAGGCCTCGACCGGGCTGATCGAGACCTGGTGGCTCTCCCATCTCGGCGCCGACGCGCTGACCGGGATGGCCCTGGTGTTCCCCGGCTTCATGATGATGCAGATGATATCCGGCGGCGCCATGGGTGGCGGGATCTCCTCGGCCATCGCCCGCGCACTCGGCGGCGGCCGGCGTCAGGATGCCGATGCATTGGTGTGGCACGCCATCCTGATCAACGGCGCGCTGGGGGTGTTCTTCTCGGTTCTGGTGCTGACCTTCGGACGCCCGCTCTACGCCGCCATGGGCGGCCAAGCCGGGTCCTTGCAGGCGGCCATGCTGTATTCCAACGTGGTATTCGGCGGCAACGTGCTGGTCTGGCTGATGAATGCCTTGGCCAGCGTGATCCGCGGCACCGGCAACATGTTCGTGCCGGCGATGGCGGTCTGCCTCGGCGTCGTTCTGCTGGTGCCGCTTTCCCCGGCATTGATCTTCGGCTTCGGCCCGATCCCGCCGATGGGCATCCAGGGCGGCGCTACCGCTGTACTACTGACCAACGCCATGGCCGCGATGATCCTGGGCTGGTACATCCTCGCCGGACGCAGCGTCGTGCGGCCACGCTGGTCCGGCCTGCAGCGTCGCATGCTGGCCGACATCCTGCGGGTCGGAGCCGTCGGGTCGATCAGCACCCTGCAGACCAGCCTGACAATCCTGCTGACCACCGCCCTGGTCGGCGCCGCGGCAGGACCCGACGGCGTGGCCGGCTACGGCACCGGCGGCCGATTGGAGTATCTGCTGATCCCTGTTGTATTCGGCTTCGGCGGCCCGTTGGTGGCTCTGGTCGGGACCAATATCGGCGCCGGCCAGCCCGACCGTGCACTGCGCATCGCCTTGACCGGAGGCGTGTTGGCGTTCCTGCTCACCGAGGCCATCGGCATCGCCGCCTCGATCTGGCCGTACGCCTGGCTTGGCCTGTTCGGTGCCGATCCCAAGATGATGCGGATCGGCGCCGATTACCTGCGCACGGTCGGCCCGGCTTACGGCTTCTTCGGCCTCGGCCTGTCGCTGTATTTTGCTTCGCAAGGCGCCGGCCGCTTACTCTGGCCGCTGCTCGCCGGACTCTGCCGGATGTTGGTCGCGGTTGGTGGCGGCGCGCTGGCGCTGCACTTTACCGGCTCACTGCAATGGCTGTTCGGCTGCCTGGCGCTGGCGCTCGTGCTCTATGGTGTGATCCTCGCCGCCGCGGTGCATTCCGGCGTCTGGTTCCGCGCCACCCGACAACAGCCCGAGCCCCAGCAAGCCGAACGCCCGACGGCCGCGGCGCCGTGCCTGACCGCCGTTGTCCCCACCTGACCGCAAAACACCCGCGCTGGGATCACCTTAACGTCGTCCAACCCCGCCGCCATGTCCTGCTGCCAGCCCGAGGAGCATGCCATGGCCAAGCCGACGCACGAAACCACCGCCGAATTCCAACGCGGCTGGGACGCCGCGCTGTTGGCGGTCCGCGATTGGCACGTGGCGAAAGCCAAGCAGGCACTGGTGCAGTCCAGGCGAACCCGCTTTCCGAAAACCTTGGAACGCGAGTCCGAGGTTCACAAGCTTTCCGCCGAACTGATCATGACGCTCAGCCCAACCGACGTCTGACCGCCAGGCCCCAACTGACCGCCGGCCGCGACGTCGTTCCTCTGCTATCCAGGCTGCGGCCCGTCATACCCCTCGATGATCAGCACGTCCGCTTCCGACCGCCCGTCCCGCAACGCCTTGGCCGCCACGTATTCGGCCGAGTGATAGCACGCCACCGCGGTCTCATAATCCTTGAATTCCAGCACCACGTTGCGCGACCGAGCCGTCCCCTCCGGCGCCTCGAACCGCCCGCCACGCACCAGGAAACGCGCGCCATGGCGTCGGAACGCCGCCGCGTTCGCCGTAACGTATTCCTGATAACCGGCCGGATCACTCACATCGACCCGCGCCACCCAGTATCCCTTGGCCATGCCCGCCTCCTGCAAAACCACGACCCCGCCGAACCTCCCGGCACGCGAATCGTGTCCCAAGCCAAACTACGAACGCGGCTGATCCCCCAGCATCTTGGCCAGCACCGGTTCCATCGCCTTCGCCATCAGCACCTGACCCTCGGCGGTCGGATGCAGCGGCGGGTCGGGCGGCTTCAGCCGCGGATCGAGAAAAAGATCACGGTTCAGCACACCGTTACGCATAAACAATGCCGTCAGATCGAGATACGAAACCGATGGGTCGTCCCCATACCTGGCCGCCAACATCCGGTTGATCCGCGCCGTCGTCTCGCTGATCCACGCCGACCGCTCGGACGGCAGCACGCCCAGCAACAGGATCTTGGTTCGCGGCAGGCGCTTATGTAACTGATCCAGAATCGCGCCGATGCCCGCGACCGTGTCCGCGGCCGACCAATGCACCCGGCCCAGGTTGTTCGCCCCGATCAGCACGACCGCAGCTTTGGGGGCAATGCCGGCAACCTCTCCATTTTCAATGCGCCAAAGCAGGCTCGCGGTCGTGTCACCCTTGAAGCCAAGGTTGATGGCGTGCCGGTCCCCGTAGAACCGACGCCATTGCGGGGCAAAATCCCGCCACGCCGGAGGACCCGACAACTCCCAGTCTTGGGTGATCGAATCACCCAGGAAAATCAGCTCGGGTTTATCCCGTGCCACCTCGCGCAGCTTCGCCTCATGGCGGTGCCGCCACCAAGCTAGATCGGTCCGGCCGATCGGGGTAGCCGCCAGCACCGTGCGTTCGCGAGCGAAAGACGGACACGCCACGACAATCGCCAAGCCGAACAAGATCCAGCGCCACAACGCCAGACCCGGCAATCTCCCGATTAGGCCCCGAGGATGCATCGACGCAACCGGATCCGCCCTTCAGCCTTCAGGTCGCCCAACCGGCAAGTCGCCCAACCGGCAAGTCGCCCAACCGGCAAGTCGCCCAACCGTCAAGTCGCCCAACCGTCAAGTCGCCCAACCGTCAAGTCGCCCAACCGTCAAGTCGCCCAACCGTCAAGTCGCCCAACCGTCAAGTCGCCCAACCGTCAAGTCGCCCAACCGTCAAGTCGCCCAACCGTCAAGTCGCCCAACCGTCAAGTCGCCCAACCGTCAAGTCGCAAGGTGGCGGCGATTCCAGGCATGCCGCCGAAGCCGCCAGCCGCGCAACTGGCGCGGACGCAGCAGCGGCAGTATCAGCGTGACGCCGACACCCCACATGAAACAGGCGGTAGCCGACCGAAGCATCGCCGCCGACTGCCAGCCGAACGCCGCCGGATGCCCCGCCAGCGGACGCACCACGAACCAGCCCATCACCCCCGCGAATATCCCCGCAAGCAACGCCTTGGCAGCCGTCGGCCATGGCAGCCGAGGCGCCAGCAAAGCGAACAGCCCGCCATAAACCGCGCCCCAGAACGTGATGCTGACCACCATTGGTGCGTTGAACGGCGGCACGACGGCAAACCGAAACGCCGCCTGCGGCGCCAGACCGGCCCAGAAAAATAGCTGCAAGGTCGTCTGGTGAAAAACCAGCACGGCAACCGCGCCGGCGATGCAGCCTAGAAAAATCCGCATCGGCAAATGCGTCATCGTTAGCCACTCCACAACGAGTGTTCTCAGATCTAGCAACATGTTCCCCCCGGCGGCGATCCGTCAATCCTGCGATGCAGCAAGTGCATAGGTGATTGAATACTCGGCTCAGCCCGGATCTGCTCAGGGCACCGCCCCCGCAAGTTTCCCTGGACAGCCGGATAACCGGCGCCTATACGCGCTCCTCTTTTGGAACGCGGGAGACTGCTGGGCGCCGCTTGTGCCCTTGGTCGCTGGCACCGCGGTCCCTCGGATAAGGACCAGGGATTCCATGGCGAAAAAAATCGTTGGCTACATCAAATTGCAGATTCCGGCCGGCAAGGCCAATCCGTCTCCGCCGGTGGGACCGGCGCTCGGCCAACGCGGTCTGAACATCATGGCCTTCGTGAAGGAGTTCAACGCCTTTACCCAGCAGATGGAGCCCGGGATGCCGATTCCCGTGGTCATCACCGCCTACGCCGACCGCAGCTTCACCTTCATCACCAAGACCCCGCCCAACACCTACTTCCTGAAGAAGGCCGCCGGCATCACCAAGGGCAGCCCGACCGTGGGCAAAGGCGTCTCCGCCGGCCGGGTGACCACCACCCAACTGCGCGAGATCGCCGCCACCAAGATGAAGGACATGAACGCCAACGATATCGATGGCGCGGTTCGCATGCTGACCGGCTCAGCCCGCTCGATGGGCCTGACCGTGGTGGAGGGTTGACCGATGGCCAAGAATAAACGCCTAGCCGCCGCCACCAAGGCCGTGGACAGCAGCAAAGCCTATCCGCTGGCCGATGCGATCGCCTTGGTGAAGTCGATTTCCAAGGCCAAGTTCGACGAAACGGTGGAAATGTCGATGAACCTCGGCATCGACCCCCGCCACGCCGACCAAATGGTCCGCGGCCTGACCAACCTGCCCAACGGCACTGGCAAGACCGTGCGCGTCGGCGTCTTCGCTCGCGGCCCCAAGGCCGAGGAAGCACTCGCCGCCGGGGCCGACGTGGTCGGCGCCGATGATCTGATGGAGAAGGTGCAGGCCGGCGAAATCAACTTCGACCGCTGCATCGCCACACCCGACATGATGGGCATCGTCGGCCGCCTGGGCAAAATCCTCGGCCCTCGCGGACTGATGCCGAACCCGCGTCTCGGCACCGTCACCATGGACGTCAAGGGCGCGGTCACCGCGGCAAAAGGCGGCCAGGTCGAGTTCCGCGCCGAAAAGGCCGGCATCATTCACGCCGGCATCGGCAAGGTGTCGTTCGACGCCGACAAACTGCTGGAGAACGCCAAGGCGCTGGCCGACGCCATCGTCAAGGCCAAGCCGACCGGCGCCAAGGGCACCTATCTGCAGAAAGTATCGGTCAGCTCGACCATGGGACCCGGCGTGCGGGTCGATTTGGCCTCGCTGACCGTTTGAATACGTCCGGCTTTCCGGGGACATCTTGGAAGACCGGGCGGGCAGGGGGGGCGTCCTCGGTTCAATCCGAGGATCCACCTTCCCGATCCTGTCCAAGACCGCACGTCTCGTAGTCCCGGTTCGCCGGGCCAGATTTAATGGACCCTCGGGTCCGCGCGCGGGAGATGGGGATGCCAGGGTTCGCGGGAGATCCCCGTGGTCTTTGGTGGTTCCAGGACAGGCGAACCAGGGCGTTCGACACTGTCGGACGCCCTTTGGGCAACCTGATCCGCTGTCCGCCACCCGCGGAACAGCAGGTCGAACGGAGACGAAACGTGGACCGTACGGAGAAGCGCGAATTCGTCACTGGGCTCAATCAGGCACTGGTCGCCACTTCGATGATCGTCGTCACCCGCAACGCGGGTCTCACGGTCGCCGAAGTGACCGATCTCAGGCGCAAGATGGGGGCCGCGGGGGCAACTTATAAAGTCGCGAAGAACCGGCTCACCACACGCGCTCTGGATGGGACCCCGTTCGACGGTATCAGAGCCATGCTGAAGGGACCGATCGCGCTCGCGTGGGCGACCGACCCGGTGGCAGTGGCAAAGACCGCCGTCGAGTTCGCCAAGACCAACGAGAAGTTCGTGCTCGTCGGCGGCGCGCTAGGATCGCAGATGCTGAACGCAGATGCGATCAAGGCGCTCGCCGAACTGCCAAGCCTGGATGAACTGCGAGCGAGGCTGGTCGGCATGATCGCCACCCCGGCCACCCGCATCGCCGCCATCCTGCAGGCTCCGGCCGGACAGCTCGCCAGGGTCTTCGGGGCCTTCGCCCAGAGCGCTGAGGTGACCGGTGAGGTCAAGGCGGAGGCTGCCTGACGCCCCAATTCAATCCGGGCGGGGCAGCCCAGGACGCATACCTGACCGCCGGAAGAATCATCCGGCTTGCATGGAACCAACCGAAGTCTAGATAATAGGAACATAAATTATGGCTGATCTGAAAAACCTGGTTGAAGAACTGTCCAAACTGACGGTTCTTGAAGCCGCCGAACTGTCCAAACTTCTTGAAGAGAAGTGGGGCGTCTCCGCGGCTGCCCCGGTCGCCGTTGCCGCCGCGCCGGCCGCCGCCGCCGCCGCCCCGGCCGAGGAACAGACCGAATTTACCGTTATCCTGGCCAAGGCCGGAGACAAGAAGATCAATGTCATCAAGGAAGTCCGCACCATAACCGGCCTGGGATTGAAGGAAGCCAAGGATCTGGTGGAGGCTGCGCCGAAGCCGGTCAAGGAGTCCGTCGGCAAGGATGAGGTGGCGAAGATCAAGAAAATGTTGGAAGATGCCGGTGCGAGCGTGGAGGTGAAATAACGCCTCGTAACGCGATACTGGCCTCGGCCTGGCGTCTCCGCCGAGACGTCCGGGCCTTCGAACCAAAGGCGGGTGGAGATCAGCCGATTTCCGCCCGCATTCCTGTTGCGGCGTGGGATACTTCCCATGCCCCAGGTCCGAAGACCGGCGGGCAGGAAGCTCAGGCTAAAAAAGATCGGACTAAACGGTAAGGTGGGTCATCGATGAACGCGATCACACGGTCCTTCACTGGACGTAAGCGCATCCGCAAGAGCTTCGGTCGGATCCCCGAGGTGGCTCCGATGCCGAACCTGATAGATGTGCAGCGCGCCAGCTACGAGGCGTTCCTGCAGATGAACGTCCGCCCGGACAGCCGTACACAATCCGGGCTGCAAGAGGTCTTCAAATCTGTGTTCCCGATCGACGACTTCGCCGGCCGCGGCCGGCTCGAATTCGTCTATTACGAGCTCGAGGAGCCAAAATACGACGTCGAGGAGTGCATTCAGCGCGGCATGACCTTCGCCGCCCCGTTAAAAGTGATCCTGCGCCTCATCGTCTGGGACGTCGATGAGGACACCGGCGCCCGCTCGATCCGCGATATCAAGGAACAGCCCGTCTATATGGGCGACATGCCGCTGATGACCGACAACGGCACCTTCATCATCAATGGCACCGAACGGGTCATCGTCTCCCAGATGCACCGCTCGCCCGGCGTGTTCTTCGACCACGACAAGGGCAAGACCCACTCGTCCGGCAAATACCTGTTCGCCGCCCGCGTCATCCCCTACCGCGGCTCCTGGCTCGATTTCGAATTCGACAGCAAGGACCTGGTCTACGTCCGCATCGACCGCAAGCGGAAGCTTCCGGTCACGACGCTGCTATACGCGCTGGAGTCCGCCGCGACCGAACAGTTGCGCGCCGCGCGGGACGCCAAGGCCGAGCCGCTGGATCCGACCGAGATCCGCGGCATGGACCAGGAGGAAATCCTCTCCCAGTTCTACGGCAAGGTGGTGTTCGACCACACGCCGAAAGGCTGGGCCCGCCCGTTCGACCCCGACGCTTTCCGCGGCCTCAAGCTGCTGGAACCGCTGGTCGATGCTGCCACCGGTGAGGTCGTCGCCGAAGCCGACGCCAAGCTGACCGCCCGCCAGGCCCGCCGCATCGCCGAAAAGACCAAGGAAGTGCTGGTCGGGCGCGCCGATCTGCTCGGCCGCTACATGGCGGAAGACCTGGTCAACCAGGAAACCGGCGAGATTTTCGCCGAGGCCGGCGAGGAACTCGCCGAAGCCCGCCTCGCCGCGCTGGAGGAAGCGGGAATCACCTCGCTGCCGACCCTCGCGGTCGATCAGTCCAACGGCCCGTGGATCCGCAACACTCTGGCTGTCGACAAGAACACCAACCGGGACGACGCGCTGATCGACATCTACCGCGTCATGCGCCCTGGCGAGCCGCCCACGCCGGAAACCGCCGAAGGGCTGTTCCGCGGCCTGTTCTTCGACGGCGACCGCTACGACCTGTCCGCCGTCGGCCGGGTCAAGATGAACATGCGCCTGTCCATCGAGGACGCCCCCGACACCCAGCGCGTGCTGCGCAAGGACGATCTGCTCAAGACCGTCAAGACGCTGTGCGACCTGAAGGACGGCCGCGGCCAGATCGACGACATCGACAACCTCGGCAACCGCCGCGTCCGCTCAGTTGGTGAGCTGATGGAGAACCAGTACCGCATCGGCCTGCTGCGCATGGAGCGCGCGATCCGCGAGCGCATGGGTTCGGTCGATATCGACACCGTCATGCCGCACGATCTGATCAACGCCAAGCCGGCCGCGGCCGCGGTGCGGGAATTCTTCGGCTCCTCCCAGCTCAGCCAGTTCATGGACCAGACCAACCCGCTGTCCGAGGTGACCCACAAGCGCCGCCTCTCCGCGCTCGGCCCGGGCGGTCTGACCCGCGAGCGCGCCGGTTTCGAGGTGCGCGACGTACACCCCACCCATTACGGCCGCATCTGCCCGATCGAGACCCCGGAAGGCCCCAATATCGGTCTGATCAACTCACTGGCGACCTACGCCAAGGTCAACAAGTACGGCTTCATCGAGACGCCGTACATGCTGGTCAAGGACGGCACCGTGCAGCCCGGTCCACGCTACCTGTCGGCGATGGAGGAAGAACGCCTCGTCGTCGCCCAGGCCGACGCACCGATGGATACCGGGGGCAAGTTCACCCAGGACCTGGTGTCGGTGCGCAAGCAAGGCGATTTCCGCCTGGTGAAGCCCGAAGACGTCACCGCGATCGACGTCTCGCCGAAGCAGTTGGTCTCCGTCGCCGCGGCGCTGATCCCGTTCCTTGAGAACGACGACGCCAACCGTGCGCTGATGGGCTCCAACATGCAGCGCCAGGCGGTGCCGTTGATCCGCGCCGACGCGCCGCTGGTCGGCACCGGCATGGAAGCCGCCGTCGCCCGCGACTCGGGTGCCACCATCGTCGCCCGCCGGCCCGGCATCGTCGATCAGATCGACGGCGCGCGCATCGTGGTGCGCGCCACCAACGAGGATGCGACGACGAAGGGCGTCGACATCTACCGCCTGCGCAAGTTCATGCGCTCCAACCAGTCCACCTGCATCAACCAGCGCCCGTTGGTGAAGGTCGGCGATCGCGTCTACGAAGGCGACATCATCGCCGACGGCCCCTCCACCGAGCTCGGTGAACTGGCGCTGGGCCGCAACGTGCTGGTCGCCTTCATGCCGTGGAACGGCTACAACTTCGAAGACAGTATCCTGATCAGCGAACGCATCGCCCGCGACGACGTGTTCACCTCGATCCACATCGAGGAATTCGAGGTGATGGCGCGCGACACCAAGCTGGGCCAGGAGGAAATCACTCGCGACATCCCGAACGTTGGCGAAGAAGCGCTGAAGAACCTCGACGAAGCCGGCATCGTCTACATCGGCGCCGAGGTCAACCCCGGCGACATCCTGGTCGGCAAGGTCACGCCGAAGGGCGAAAGCCCGATGACGCCGGAGGAAAAGCTGCTCCGCGCCATCTTCGGCGAAAAAGCCTCCGACGTGCGCGACACCTCCTTGAAGCTGCCGCCCGGCGTCACAGGCACGATCGTCGATGTCCGCGTTTTCAGCCGCCGCGGCGTCGACAAGGACGAACGCGCGATGGCGATCGAACGCGCCGAAATCGAGCGCCTGGCCAAGGACCGTGACGACGAAAAGGCGATCCAGGAACGCTCCTTCCTGAATCGGCTGCGTGAGAAACTGCTCGGCCGCAAGGCCTCCGGCGGCTTCAAGGGCATCAAGTCCGGCACCGAGATCGACGAGGCCGTGCTGGCGGAACACCCGCGCGGCGCCTGGCGCCATATCGGCGTGCAGGACGATGCGGTGATGGCCGACATCGAAACCCTGAAGCGCGAATACGATGCCGCCGTCGGCCGACTTCAGGCACGCTTCGACAGCAAGGTGGAAAAGCTCCAGCGCGGCGACGAATTGCCGCCCGGCGTGATGAAGATGGTGAAAGTCTTCATCGCGGTGAAGCGCAAGCTGCAGCCCGGCGACAAGATGGCGGGCCGGCACGGCAACAAGGGCGTCGTCTCACGCGTCGTCCCGGTCGAGGACATGCCGTTCCTGGAAGACGGAACCTCGGTCGATCTGGTGCTCAACCCGCTCGGCGTGCCGTCGCGCATGAATGTCGGCCAGATCCTGGAGACCCATCTGGGCTGGGCCTGCGCCAACCTCGGCAAGCAAATCGGCGACCTGGTCGAGGAATACCGCCGCACCGGCGCCCAACGCGACGCCCTGCTGGAAATGCTGAAGGAAATCTATGGCGACGCGGTCTACGGCCAGCAGATCGCCACCCTGGACACCGCTCAGCTGATCGAGATGTGCGAAAACCTGAAGAAAGGCATTCCGATCGCCACCCCGGTATTCGACGGCGCTCGGATGGGCGATATCGAGGGCATGTTGACCCGCGCCGGTCTGCAAACCTCGGGTCAGGTGCTGCTGACCGACGGCCGCACCGGCGAAAACTTCGAACGTAAGGTAACGGTGGGATTCATCTACATGCTGAAGCTGCACCACCTGGTCGACGACAAGATCCATGCCCGCTCGATCGGACCCTACTCGCTGGTGACCCAGCAACCGCTGGGCGGCAAGGCGCAGTTCGGCGGCCAGCGCTTCGGCGAAATGGAGGTCTGGGCGCTGGAAGCCTACGGTGCCGCCTACACATTGCAGGAGATGCTGACGGTGAAGTCGGACGACGTGTCTGGACGGACAAAAGTCTACGAGGCCATCGTCCGCGAACAGGACAATTTCGAGGCCGGCATCCCCGAAAGCTTCAACGTTCTGGTGAAGGAACTGAAGTCTCTCGGCCTGAACGTCGATCTGGATAACCGCGCCGCTTGATGACCTCCCGGCAGACACCCAAGCGGTTGATCCGTCAGGGATTTACCACGGAGAACGCAATTTACCACGCAGAACGCAAAGGCCACGGAGATGCACGGAGACGAAAACGGCAAACTCGTCTCCGTGACCTCCGTGGTTGTCCAAAACCTCCGTGTTGCATCTCTTCCTTCGGACCGCACCACCGCTCGATAAGACGTATTCGCGCCTGGATCCTAATTTTGAGACCCGTACGACCGCAAGACAAGACGCACTCGCACTTTGAGGTATCAGTCGCATGAATGAGCTGATGAAAATCCTCGGCCAGACCGGCCAGGCTATGACCTTCGACCAGATCAAGATCCAGATCGCCAGCCCCGAACAGATCCGTTCCTGGTCGTACGGCGAAATCAAGAAGCCGGAAACCATCAACTACCGCACCTTCAAGCCGGAGCGCGATGGCCTGTTCTGCGCCCGTATCTTTGGTCCGATCAAGGACTACGAGTGCCTCTGCGGCAAGTACAAGCGGATGAAGTTCCGCGGCATCATCTGCGAAAAGTGCGGCGTCGAGGTCACCCTGGCGAAAGTGCGCCGCGAGCGCATGGGCCACATCGAACTGGCTTCCCCGGTCGCCCACATCTGGTTCCTGAAGTCGCTGCCCAGCCGGATCGGCTTGATGGTCGATCTGACCCTCAAAGAGCTGGAAAAGATCCTCTACTTCGAAAGCTACGTCGTGCTGGAACCCGGCACCACCGATCTGAAGATGCTGCAACTGCTGACCGAAGATCAGTTGCTCTCCAAACAGGACGAATTCGGCGACGACCAGTTCGAGGTCGGCATCGGCGCCGAAGCCATCAAGAAGGTGCTAAACCGCATCGACACCGATGCCGAGAAGGTCAAGCTGCGCGCCGATCTGAAGGAAACCTCGTCGGAGGCCAAGCGCAAGAAGCTGGTCAAGCGCCTCAAGCTGATCGAGGCGTTCGGGGAATCCGGATGCCGCCCCGATTGGATGATTCTCGACGTCGTCCCGGTCATCCCGCCCGAACTGCGCCCGTTGGTGCCGCTCGACGGCGGCCGGTTCGCAACATCGGACCTGAACGACCTGTATCGCCGCGTGATCAACCGCAACAACCGCCTGAAGCGGCTGATCGAGCTCCGCGCCCCCGACATCATCGTGCGCAACGAAAAGCGCATGCTGCAGGAATCCGTCGATGCGCTGTTCGACAACGGCCGTCGTGGCCGCGCCATCACCGGTGCCAACAAGCGCCCGTTGAAGTCGCTGTCCGACATGCTGAAAGGCAAGCAGGGCCGCTTCCGCCAGAACCTGCTGGGCAAGCGGGTCGACTACTCCGGCCGTTCGGTGATCGTCGTCGGCCCCGAACTCAAGCTGCACCAGTGCGGCCTGCCGAAGAAGATGGCGCTCGAGCTGTTCAAGCCGTTCATCTACTCCAAGCTGGAAAAATACGGCCACGCCACCACCATCAAGGCCGCCAAGCGCATGGTGGAAAAGGAACGCCCCGAAGTCTGGGACATCCTGGAAGAGGTGATTCGCGAACATCCGGTGATGCTGAACCGCGCGCCGACCCTGCACCGCCTCGGCATCCAGGCCTTCGAGCCGGTGCTGATTGAAGGAAAAGCGATCCAGCTCCACCCGCTGGTCTGCACTGCCTTCAACGCCGACTTCGACGGCGACCAGATGGCGGTGCACGTGCCGCTGTCGCTGGAAGCGCAGCTCGAAGGCCGCGTGCTGATGATGTCCACCAACAACATCCTCAGCCCCGCCAACGGCAAGCCGATCATCGTGCCCAGCCAGGACATCGTGCTGGGCATCTACTACCTGTCGCTGGAAACTCAGCTGTTCAAGGAAACCAAGGACAACGACGCGCCGGCGTTCGGCAAGATCGGCGAGATCGAGCACGCCCTGTTCGCCAAGCGGGTCACGCTGCACGACAAGATCCGCGCCCGCTTCGAAACCGTCGATGCCGGCGGCAACCCGATCCGTCCGGTGGTCGTCACCACGCCCGGCCGCATGATGATCGCACAGATCCTGCCCAAGCATCCCGACGTGCCGTTCGACCTGATCAACCGCCAGTTGACCAAGAAGACCGTCTCCGACGTGATCGACATGGTCTATCGCCATTGCGGTCAGAAGGAATGCGTGATTTTCGCCGACCGTCTGATGGGTCTCGGCTTCGCCCAGGCGGCGAAGGCCGGCATCTCGTTCGGCAAGGACGACCTGATCATCCCCGCAACCAAGGGCGCGCTGATCACCACCACCCAGGCGGAAGTGAAGGAGTTCGAGCAACAATACCAGGACGGCCTGATCACCGCCGGCGAGCGCTACAACAAGGTGGTCGATGCCTGGTCGCGTTGCACCGACGAAGTCGCCACCGCGATGATGAAGGAGATCAGCAAGCAGGAGAAAGGCGTTCCCACCAATTCGGTGTGGATGATGTCGCACTCCGGCGCGCGTGGGTCGCCGGCGCAGATGCGCCAGTTGGCCGGCATGCGTGGGCTGATGGCCAAGCCGTCGGGTGAGATCATCGAGCAGCCGATCATCGCCAACTTCAAGGAAGGCCTCTCGGTTCTCGAATACTTCAACTCCACCCACGGCGCTCGCAAGGGTCTCGCCGACACCGCGCTGAAGACGGCGAACTCCGGCTACCTGACCCGCCGCCTGGTCGACGTGGCGCAGGACTGCATCATCGTCGAGGAGGACTGCGGCACCGAACGCGGCCTCACCGTCCGCGCGGTGATGGATGGCGGCGAGGTGGTGTCGTCGCTGTCGGAACGAACCCTCGGCCGCACCACCGCCGAGGACGTGCTCGACCCGATCTCGGGCAAGATCCTGCTGCCCAACAATACCCTGATCGAGGAACCCGAAGCCGAAATGATCGAAACGGCCGGCGTCGAGGCGGTGAAGATCCGCTCCGTGCTGACCTGCGAGTCCCATATCGGCGTCTGCGGTCACTGCTATGGCCGCGACCTGGCACGCGGCACGCCGGTCAACATCGGTGAGGCGGTCGGCGTCATCGCGGCTCAATCGATCGGCGAACCCGGCACCCAGCTCACCATGCGCACCTTCCACATCGGCGGTGCCGCCCAGCGCGGGGCGGAAACCTCCAGTGTCGAGGCCAGTCACGAGGGCAGCGTCACCGTGCGCAACCGCAACGTCATCCCCAACAGCACCGGCGCCATGGTGGTGATGTCGCGCAACTGCGAGATCGTCCTCGTCGACGACAAGCAGCGCGAGCGTGCCCGCTTCCGCGTACCCTACGGCGCCCGCCTGCTGGCCGAGGAAAACCAGCCGGTGATCCGCGGCCAGAAGCTCGCCGAATGGGACCCGTTCACCCTGCCGATCATCACCGAACGCGCCGGCAAGGTCGAATACATCGACCTGATCGACAGCATCACATTGGTGGAGCGGATGGATGAGGTCACCGGCCTCACCTCCAGGGTCGTCGTCGACTACAAGCAGGGCTCCAAGAGCATCGATCTGCGCCCCCGCCTGCAGTTGAAGGACGACAAGGGCGAGGTCATCCGACTGGAAAACGGCACCGACGCGCGTTACTTCCTGGCCCCTGACTCGATCCTCTCGGTCGACAACGGTGCCGTCGTGCAGGCCGGCGACGTGATCGCCCGTATCCCGCGCGAGGGCAGCAAGACGCGCGACATCACCGGCGGTCTGCCGCGCGTGGCCGAACTGTTCGAGGCCCGGCGTCCGAAGGACCACGCGGTCATCGCCGAGTGCGACGGAAGGGTGGAATTCGGCAAGGACTACAAGGCCAAGCGCCGCGTCATCGTTAAAAACGACGAAACCGGCGAGGAGACCGAATACCTGATCCAGAAGGGCAAGCACGTGTCGGTCCAAGAGGGCGACTTCGTCCGCCGCGGCGACCCGCTGGTCGATGGTCCGCGCGTGCCGCACGACATCCTGAAAGTGATGGGGGTCGAGGCGCTATCGGACTACCTGGTGAACGAGATCCAGGACGTTTACCGGCTGCAAGGCGTGAAGATCAACGACAAGCATATCGAAGTGATCGTCCGCCAAATGCTGCAGAAGGTGGAAATCCTCGACCCGGGCGATACCACTTTCCTGACCGGCGAACAGGTCGATCGCAGTGAGTTCGACGCGATCAACAACAAGCTGATGAAGGACGAGAGTCCGGCCCACGCCATGCCGGTGCTGCAGGGCATCACCAAGGCCTCGCTGCAGACCAACAGCTTCATCAGCGCCGCCTCGTTCCAGGAGACCACCCGGGTGCTCACCGAGGCTGCCACCGCCGGCAAGACCGACAGCCTGATGGGGCTGAAGGAGAACGTCATCGTCGGCCGCCTGATCCCGGCCGGCACCGGCGCGGTGATGAACCGCCTCCGCTCGGTCGCCGCCGGCCGCGATCAGCGGACGCTGGTCAACGAGAACGCCCGTCTGACCGAAGACACCGCGGCGGAGTAGCTATCCCGTCAGGATCTCAAGACTGGGCCAGCGGTGCGATCGCGCCGCTGGCCTTTGTTTATCCCGTAACTGGCCCCTGTTTATCCCGTAGATCGCAGCGGAGCGGGGGCGCCACCACTTCTACACCGTCGCCAGCGCGCGGCGCAGCCCTTCCGGATCCGCCTTGATCGCCCGAAGCAGCGTCCGAGCTGGGCCACTTGGCCGTTTCGAACCTCGCTCCCACTCCTGCACAGTCCGCACGCTGAATTCATACGCAGCAGCAAATTGCGCCTACGTCATTCCCGCTGCTCGGCGAATGGCGGCGACGTCGATTTCCGGCGCCATATCCGGCGCTGCGTCAGGGTTTGATGCAACCTGTCGAGCAATCGCTTCGTCCGTCATCAAGTCCAGCTTGGTCCAGTCTGTCGCCGCCAGCGCGTCGCGCGCGGCCTTACTTATGGTCTTGGACATAACACCCGCCGCACCGTCTGCCGATCCACCTATACGCACACAAAAATCCGACCACTGATCTGACCGATCGCGATCCGCCACACCTCCCCGTAATCGAAGCGATCATCGGTTGTCGCCACATACGGTTCGGCAAAAGGAATTTCGGCCAGCGCTAGGGATACGCCATGTTTCGACCGATTGATCGCATCCTTCGTCGTATGAAACACATACTTCACTGATGAGACTAATACGCCTCTGGCGTAGTTATTTCAAGATTAGGAGCCAGCCAGCGTCGCTGAACCCGGTCCAGGTTCCCATCCTTTCGGGTGCCTGCTCACCCGCAATCCGCGACAGTTCCAGCCCCTCGGCGTCCCGGTCCCCACCTCCAAGGGCTGCCCTCATAAATGCAGACCCAAACCGCCATTCCCATCCTCCACCCCAACCGGTAGTCTGACCGAATGGCCGCAGCGTCCTACCGCAACGACCCCGCTACCGACCCGCCGATCCGCGACCTGATCGCCGCGCGCCCATGGCTGCGTTACCACGCCATGGACGGACTGCTGCTCGACGGCGTCCCCCTTGCCGCCATCGCCGATGAAGTCGCCACACCCACCTGGGTCTATTCCGCCGCTACGATCCGCGCCCGCTGTCGCGCCCTGACCGTGGCGATGACCGAGAACGGTCTCGACATCCACACCCACTACGCCGTCAAGGCCAACGACAGCCTGGCGGTCCTGGCGCTGTTCGCCGCCGAGGCCGTGGGCGCCGACGTCGTCAGCGGCGGTGAACTGCTGAAAGCCCGCCAAGCCGGCATCCCCCCCGGCCGCATCGTCTACTCCGGCATCGGCAAGTCGGCCGCCGAACTGCGCCTCGCGCTGGCCCACGACGTCGGTCAGATCAACGTCGAAAGCGCCGAGGAACTGGCCACGCTGTCCGCCCTCGCCGCCGCCGAGGGCGTCACTGCGCGCGTCGCTTTGCGCGTCAACCCCGACGTCGGCGCCGCCACCCACGACAAGATCGCCACCGGCCGCGCCGCCGACAAGTTCGGCATCGCCCACCACGAAGCCGCCGCGCTCTACGCCCATGCAGCCAGCCTCCCCGGTATCCGGCCCATCGGCCTGGCCACCCATATCGGCAGCCAGATCCTCGACCTCGCACCATACCGCGACGCCTTCGCCCGCATCGCCGGCCTGGTGCAGACCCTGCGCCGCAACGGCCTCGCGGTCGAGACCGTCGACTGCGGCGGCGGCCTCGGCATCGCCTATCGCAACGAGCCCGCCCCGTCGCCGGCCGCCCTCGCTTCGGCGATGAAAGCCGCGTTCCACAATCTGGACCTCCGTTTGGCGATCGAGCCCGGTCGCTGGCTGGTCGGTCCGGCCGGCGTGCTGCTGGCCTCGGTCGTGCTGGTCAAGCGCACCGCGCAGCAGCCCTTCGTCGTGCTCGACGCCGCGATGAACGATCTGGTCCGCCCGGCGATGTATGATGCCTGGCACGGCATCGTCCCGCTGTCGGCCAGTGACGCCCTGGCCCCGACCAGCCAGGTCACCGTCGTTGGCCCGGTCTGCGAAAGCGGCGACACGTTCGCTCGAAGCCGCGCCCTGCCACCGCTGGCCAGCAACGCGCGTGTGGCGATCCTCGACGCCGGGGCCTATGGTGCGGTCATGAGTTCGACCTACAACGCGCGCCCGCTGGCCGCCGAGGCATGGGTTGACGCCGAACGGTGGTCGGTGATCCGCGACCGCCAGCCGATCGAAGCGCTTTGGCAGCGCGATCGCCTGCCGCCATGACCGACCCGGCGCCCCCCAAGCTTCCAGGCCGGCTGTCGGGCCGCCGTTTGCTCGCCCGCGGCGTCATTCTTTTCGAGGCTGTATGGCCCGCCCTCTGGCCGCCGCTCGCGATCATCGGCCTCTTCCTCTGCGCCGCCCTGCTGAACCTGCCGGCGCTGTTGCCGGCCTCGACGCAGGTGGCGCTGCTCGCCCTGGTCGGGCTGGCGGTGGTCGGTTCGCTGTTGTGGGGCCTTCGATCGATCCGGCTACCCGACGATCGCGCCGCCGACCGGCGATTGGAGACCAACTCCGGTCTGATCCATCGCCCGTTGGCTGTGCTCTCCGACAAACCGGCCAACGCCGACCCGGTCGGACTGGCGCTGTGGAAGGCACACGAAGCGCGCGCGATCAGCCAGATCAGCCGTCTTCAAGTCGGCCTCCCGCGTCCGGGATTGGCTCGCCGCGATCCCCGCGCGCTGCGCCATGGGCTGCTGTTGGCTGTGCTCGCCTGCCTGGGCATCGCCAACACCGACGCCCCCAGCCGGCTGTATGCCGCGGTGACGCCAGCCCTGCCAGCCGAACCGGGAGCACCGGCAACCGAACTCCAGGCCTGGATCACCCCACCCGCATATACCCGCATCGCACCGATCTTCCTGAAGGCGGACACTGCCAGCGTCTCGGTGCCGGCCGGTTCGCACCTGGTGGTCAACGTTTCCGGCGGCAGCACCCCGCCGACCCTGGTATTGAACGATCGCACCGGCCCGTTCACCGAGCTCGATCACAACAGCTTCCAGGCCGAGTGGGACCTGACACGCGGCGGACTGCTGACCGTAAAGCGCGATGGCAGCAGCCTCGCATCCTGGAAGTTGACCGTGGTGGTCGACCAGCCACCCACCGTTGCCTGGGGCGACAAACCGGGCCGCCCGCCATCCGGCCAGCAGACCCGGCTGCCCTGGCAGGTCGCCGACGACTACGGCGTGACCGCGCTGCAGGCCGAGCTCCACCTCAAGGACCGTCCGGAAGCACCGCCCCTGATCGTGCCGATCCCGCTACCGGGCGGCTCGCCAAGGTCGGCGCACGGGGTCAATCTGGCTGACCTGACCGCCAACCCCTGGGCCGGATTGCCGGTCGTCGGCCGACTGCTGGCCCATGACGCGACCGGACAGACCGGAACCAGTGCCGAGGCCAGTTTCGACCTCGCCGAACGCCCGTTCCACAATCCCATCGCCCAGGCGCTGATCGCCGCGCGCAAGAGCCTTAGCGTGCAGCCCGACGACCGCGGTGACGCGCTCGAAACACTCGACGGGCTGATGCAGCGACCGGAAATGTTCGCCGGCGATATCGGCGCGTTCCTCAACCTCTCCAGCATCTACTATGACCTGGTTCGCAACCGCGCCGACAGCGCGGTCCCCGAGTCGCAGGACGCGATGTGGCAACTCGCGGTGCACATGGAAGACGGCCAGACCGAACAGAGCGCCCGCGCCCTGGAACAAGCCCGCCAGGCCGCTCGCGACGCCATGGACAAGGCGCAACAGCAGCCGGATGAAAAAACCAGGCAGGAGCTTGCGAAAAAACTCGAGGAACTGCGCCAGGCGATCGATCGCCACATCCGCGCGCTGATGGACCAGGCGCGGCGCGACAACAGCATCATGCCGTTCGACCCCAAGGCGATGCAGTTGTCCGACCGCGACATGCAGCGGATGGCCCAACAGGCGGAGCAGGCGGCGAAGCAAGGCCGCATGGCCGACGCCCAACAGCGGATGGCGCAACTCGAAAAGATGCTCGACCAGTTGCGCAACGCCCGCGCCCAGGGCAACGACAGCAAGCAGGCCAACAGCAAGCGCCAGCGCGGCAAGACCCAGCAGAGCGTCGTGCAGGACCTGATCGAACGCCAGGGCGGCCTGCTGGATCATGCCCAACGACGCGCCGATTCCGGACCGTCAACGACCGATCCGAACGCCGATCGCGCCGCCGACAGCCGCGTCCAGCAGGCACTGCGCCGCGCCCTGGGCGAGTTGATGCAGCAGTTCACCGACCTCAGCGGCGAAGCTTCCCCAGGGCTCGGCCAGGCCGATCAGGCGATGCGCGACTCCGCCACCCAGTTGAACCAGGGACAGGACCAACAGGCCAGGGAGTCCCAGCAGCAAGCCATCGCCGCGCTGCAGAAAGGCAACCGCGAGATGGGCCAGGCGATGGCGAAAATGGGCCAGCAACCGGGTCAAGGCGACGAAGGCCAGGACGGACAGGACGGCTCCGAGGGCATGATGGGCATGATGATGCCCGATGGTCAGCGTGGCGGCGGTCGCGGCAACGGGCCGCTGCCGGGCTCGCCGGACCAGACCGATCCGAACGGCCGCGACCCGCTGGGCCGCTACAACCAGGGCAACTCCACCGACAACGCCGACGTGGCGGTACCGGAACAGCGTGAGCGTCAGCGCACCCAGGCGATCCAGGAAGAATTGCGCCGCCGCGGTGCCGATCAGGAACGCCCACAGCAGGAACTTGACTACATCAATCGGCTCCTGAAGCAGTTCTGATCCCGGCCACCGTGCCGATCTTGGCACGAAACGGAATTCTTATGAAACAACGCAACGTTTTCTGGATCATGTGCGACCAACTGCGGTTCGATTACCTCAGTTCCTACGGCCATCCGCACCTGCACACACCCAACATCGACGCCCTGGCCGCACGCGGCGTTCGTTTCACCCGAACCTATGTTCAGTCACCGGTCTGCGGGCCGTCGCGCATGAGCTTCTACACTGGTCGCTACATGCGTAGCCACGGTTCGAACTGGAACGGTTTCCCGCTTCGGGTCGGCGAACCAACGCTGGGCGACCATCTCGCCGACCTCGGCGTGCGCAACGTGCTGGTCGGCAAGACCCACATGCAGGCCGATCTCGAAGGCATGCGCCGGCTTGGGATCGAACCGGCATCCAGCCTCGGTGTGTCGGTCGCGGAGTGTGGTTTCGAACCATTCGAACGTGACGATGGCCTCAACCCCGACCAAAGACCGCGCGTGCCATATGACGACTATCTGCGTGCCCAAGGCTTCGCTGCGACCAATCCGTGGCAGCAATGGGCGAACTCGGCCCAGGCAGCCGATGGCACGCTACTAAGCGGCTGGCTGCTGCAACACGCCGACAAGCCCGCTCGAATCCCCGAGGAACACTCCGAAACCCCCTACATGACACGGCGTGCGATGCGCTTCATCGACCAGGCCGCTGTCGATGGGCGCCCCTGGTGTCTGCATCTTTCCTATATCAAGCCGCACTGGCCGTATATCGTCCCGGCTCCGTATCATGCGATGTTCAGGCAGGCGGATATCGTCGCCCCGGTCCGGTCGGAGCATGAGCGGCATGATCCCCATCCGGTGTACGGCGCATTCATGGCCGCGCGCGTATCACGGGCCTTCTCCCGCGACGATGTCCGCAACCGGGTGATACCGGCCTATATGGGACTGATCAAACAGATCGACGACCAGATCGGCGTACTGATGCGCTTCCTGGCCGAACGGGGTTTGCTCGACGCCACAATGATCGCCTTCACCTCCGATCACGGCGACTACCTCGGCGATCATTGGCTCGGAGAAAAGGACCTGTTTCACGACTGCTCCGCCAAGGTGCCCCTGATCGTGGTCGACCCATCTCCCGAGGCCGACGCGACCCGTGGCACCACAAGCGACATGTTGGTGGAGGCGATCGACCTGGCACCTAGTTTCATCAGATACTTTGGCGGCGAACCAAAATCGCACGTCTTGGAAGGCCGACCCTTGCAGCCTCTGCTGCACGCGGTACCGGTGCCTGATTGGCGGCGCTACGTATTCTCGGAGTACGACTACGGCACCATGCCGGCCAGATGGACGCTGGGCACGCCGGTCGATGCGTCCCGGCTGTTCATGGTGTTCGACGGGCGCTGGAAATACATCCATGCGGTCGGCTACCGCCCGATGCTCTACGACCTGCGCAGCGACCCAAACGAACTGCACGACCTCGGCACCGACCCCTCCTGTGCGGCCGAATCCCCCCGGCTGAAGGACGCGCTGCTGGCGTGGTCGCTGCGTGATCACACTCGGATCACCACGCCGAACACCAGGATCGCCGCATACTCCGAGGCATCCCAACTGAAGTCCGGCGTCGTGATTGGGTTCTGGGACCAGGCGGAACTGGACGCGGCAACGCGGCCATAGGTCACGCTATCCCATCACCACCTGGATCGGCCCCGGCGCATCGCCGACCCACAGCGGCGCCCATCCGGCGCGATCTCCGTCGGTCTGCGCCGGCACCACCGTGTTCTGCAGGAAGTCGATCCGCCGCGCACGGACGTGGCGCACCCCGGGGGCACGGCCCAACAGGTTCAGCGGCAGCGCCGCTCCATACATCATCGCCGCCATCGCCCCGGTGCGGTCGAACAGCACCACGGAAAAACCCGGATCACTCGGCACCGCGTCCGCCGCCAACCGGAAGCGGCCGCCATAAAGCCGTCCCTTGCTGATGATCACGCTGGCCGCCTCGGTCTCGGCGTCATCGATCCGCAGCCGGATCGAGGGAAATTTGTAGCGCATCAACTCCCGCATCGATTGCATGACGTAGGCGCCCTTGCCGAATATCCTCTTCAGCGGAAACGGCAGGTTGTGCACGACGTGCGCGTCGAACCCGACACCCAACATTTGCACGAACAGCCGCGCACCGTCCGGACCGTTTGCCTGCCCAGGCCACAGCGTGCGGGTGCGGCCGAACGCCAGCGCAGCGGCGACTGATTTGGGGGCGAACGGCAAACCAAGCTCGTGCGCTAGCACGTTGGCGGTGCCCAGCGGGATCACCCCAAGCCGGGCCGGCGTGCCCATCAGGCCGTTGGCCACTTCGGCGATGGTGCCGTCGCCGCCGGCGGCGACCACCATCTGCGCGCCGCGCCGCGCCGCCTCGCGCGCCAACGCCTCGGCATGCCCGGCGCGGTGAGTCTCCGCAAGGTCAAGCCTGATGCCGTTGGCAACCAGTACATCGAGCACCCGCCATAGCAGGTGCGCGTGCCGGCGTCCGGCAACAGGATTGAACACGATGATCATGGGCGAATCGCGTAACGCTCTCGAGCAAAACACCTGCCTGCCACCGTCCGATGTCATTCCTATGACAGTTCAATGACCTTATGAATATCTTCAATACTGACGGCGGAATTCACTTACGTCATCGAATCTTAACTTCCCGGCCGCGGCAAGCACAGTATCTGCTGACTGCGAAACAGAAGCCTGGATCAACCTTCCGATGACCAGCAATGAACGCCCCGAAATGAACGCCCCACGATGAACGCCCAAAGATGAACGCCCCAAGATGAACGCCCCAAGATGAACGCAATGTCCCCGCTCGGCGTGCCGCCGACCTACCGCACCATCTTCATTTCGGATACCCACCTAGGCACCCGTGGTTGCCGCAGCGACTACCTGGCGGATTTTCTGAACAAGTCAAGTTGTCATCAGCTTTTTCTGGTCGGCGACATCATCGACGGCTGGCGTCTTCGGAAATCCTGGTACTGGGATGCCAACCACGACGACGTACTGAGGCAGATCGTCCGCCATGCCCGCGCCGGAACCGAGGTCACCTACATCCCCGGCAACCACGACGAGATGTTCCGCAACTGGCTGCCGATCGGGCTGGAGATCTGTGGCATCAAGATGCGCCGCGAATCCGAACACACCACCGCCGACGGCAAGCGATTGCTGGTGATGCACGGCGATGAGTTCGACAGTGTGGTGCGCTATGCCAAGTTCCTCGCCCTGCTGGGCGACTGGGCCTACACCGCGGCATTGGTGATCAACCGCTGGTTCAACGCGATCCGCCGCCGGCTGGGCTACCCATACTGGTCGCTGTCGGCCTGGCTGAAGCGACAGGTGAAAGAGGCGGTCAAGGCGATCGACCGGTTCGAATCAGCACTCGCCGCGGAAGCCCGCAGGCGGGGCTTCGACGGCGTCGTCTGCGGCCACATCCATCACGCCGAGATGCGCGAGGTGCAAGGCATCCTCTACCTCAACGACGGCGATTGGGTGGAAAGCTGCACCGCCTTGGTGGAACATCACGACGGCCGCCTGGAACTGATCGATTGGGCGGCGCTGAACCGGTTGCCGATGTTGCCGCCGCAACCGGCACACGCAACTGCCTGATCTGATCCCCCGCGCGGACACGGGCGGCCTCGCGACCATGCTCTCGCCAGCACCGAACCATCGTATTCTGATAGTAACGGATGCCTGGCAGCCGCAGGTCAACGGGGTGGTCCGCACCTTGACGACCGTCATGCTCGAACTGCGAGCCATGGGCCATGTGGTGGAGGTGATCGGCCCCGACCGGTTCCGCACCGTCCCCTGTCCAACCTATCCCGATATCGCACTGTCGCTGCTGCCCAGACGGCGGTTGATCCGCATGATCCGGGCGTTCGGACCCGATGCTCTGCACATCGCCACCGAAGGACCCTTGGGCCTGGCGGCGCGAAGCTGGGCGAGACGCAACGGATGGGCCTTCACCACCGCCTTCCATACCCGGTTCGCCGAATACGTGAAGGCGCGGACCGGCCTTCCGGTAGGCCCGATCTACGCCTGGATGCGGCGCTTCCATGGCGCCGGCCAGGGCACCATGGTCGCCACCCAGTCACTGCGCGACGAACTCGCGGCCCGCGGCTTCGCCAACATCAGGTCGTGGTCGCGCGGGGTCGATCTGGATCTGTTCAAACCCTATCCGCGCGACGAATTCGCCTACCTGCCGGGCCCGATCTTCATCTATGTCGGGCGCGTCGCGGTCGAGAAGAACATCGGCGATTTCCTCAATCTGCAACTGCCCGGATCGAAAGTGGTGGTTGGCGGCGGCCCGCAACTGGCCGCGCTGCGCCGCGACTATCCCGCCGTCACCTTCACCGGTCCACGCCATGGCGAGGCCCTGGCGCGCGCCTACAGCGGCGCGGATGTGTTCGTGTTCCCCAGCCGGACCGATACCTTCGGGCTGGTGATCCTCGAGGCGCTGGCCTGCGGCACCCCAGTCGCGGCGTTCCCGGTCACCGGACCGAAAGACGTGCTAACCGATGCCGAGGGCAAGATCGGATCGGTCAACCCGGACCTGCGGGTCGCGGCATGCGACGCGCTCAGCGCCGACCGCTCCGCCTGCCGCGGGCACGCCGAGCGGTTCTCCTGGCGAACCTGCGCCGAGATTTTCCTGTCGCACCTGGTGCCGCTCAACGGCCGCTCCGCCGCTCGTCCCGGATCGAATGGGCACGCGCACCGACCGCAGACCCGCGTCCACTAACTCGCTTAAAGTTGATCCATCATCAGCGGGTTCAGGACTCCGCTTTTTGTGCCAGGCAGACCAAATCGACGGTGAGCAAACGAAGTCGGCCCTGCATGTCCCGCCTGCTTCACGGGACATGTCCTCGCTCCGACAGACTATCGGGTGAAGTCATGGGAACCGCGTTGAAGTATCAAGGGACGCTTCGTGCCACACTTTGTGAGATCGAGCGTGGCGTGTTCTATGCCAGCTACCCCGATTGCCGATCCGCCTCCGTCACCGACGAATTGACAAATTATCAAACCGGCCCAGCGGCCGAGGCGGTTAAACGCCGGATCGAACAACTCGCGCTCGCGCTTGGTTACGACTCCGTGGTGTGGAGCGAAACCATCATCGCACCGCTTTTTGCCAACGTCCTCCGCACCGCCCGCCACGACCCAGCGCCGGCTCCGATCGCCCGCTTCGGCAACTTGAACATGGCAGGATGGTGAACCCGCCGGGCTCCGCATGATCGCGCCGCCGCCGTCAGCCTGATCGTCCAACCGAACCGCACCACACTTCCGTAACATCGCCGTCACGTGCTACCCGACACGGCAATGAAGTCCCTGCTGCGCACCCCAAGGGCTCAGGCCATCCTGGCGGCCTCGTTGGGCGGTTATCTCAGGTTCGCGCTGCGCACCACGCGCTGGACGCTGGACGGGCAGGAGCATTTTCGCCCGTTCGCCGCCGGAGCCTCCGCGGTGTTCGCCTTCTGGCACGAATTCCTGCCCCTGATGCCGGCCCTGTCGCTGATCGCCCGTACATTGCCATTTTACCGCCCGACGCCGATCCACACCCTGGTCAGCCAGCACCGTGACGGCCAGTTCATCGCCGCGGTGATGCAGCGATTCGGCATCATGCCGATCCATGGTTCGTCCACCCGAGGCGGCGCCGCCGGCCTGCGCAATCTTCTGCTGGTACTCGGGCAGGGCGCCTTGATCGGCATAACCCCGGACGGCCCCCGCGGCCCGTTGCGCAAGGCCGCTCCCGGAGTGGCCCAGCTCGCCGCGCTGTCAGGCGTGCCGGTGGTGCCGCTCGCGGCGCGCACCAGCCGCCGCATTCAACTCAATACCTGGGATCGCATGCCGGTGCCGCTGCCGTTCGGTCGCGGCGTGGTGGTTTGCGGCGCCGCGATCCCGGTGCCGCGCGACGGCTGGCGCGAAGCCGTTCCGGCAATCACCGAAGCGCTCAATCAGACCGCCGACCGAGCCGCGGCCCTGTGTCCCGCATGATCGACCAGAACGCCACCCTCAACACCCCCGATCGCGTCACCGGCGCGACCGCCAGTGCACTGGCCACCGGCTGGACCGTCGCGGCCACGCTTTTGGCCCCGGCGCTCAGGCTCAATCTTTACCGCCGCGCCGCGATCGGCAAGGAGGTCCCGATCCGGTTGGCGGAACGCCGCGGCATCGACGCCACGCCTCGCCCGGCCGGTCGCTTGCTGTGGATCCACGCCGCCAGCGTGGGCGAGGTTGTGTCGATCCTGCCGGTTTTGCAGGCCCTGCGCCATCGTGTCATCGTGCTGCTGACGACCGGAACCGTGACCTCGCAGGCTTTGCTGGACCAGCGCCTGCCCCAGCAGAGCTTGTCGGCCGATGTTCTGCATCGCTTTGCCCCGCTCGACGTACCGTCCTGGGTGGCACGGTTCCTCTCGCACTGGCGTCCCGACGCCGCCTGCTTCGTGGAAAGCGAACTGTGGCCCAACCAGCTTGCCGCCTGCCGGGCGAGTGGCATTCCCTTGATGCTGGTCAACGCCCGGATGTCGGATCGCAGCTTCCGCCTTTGGCAATACGCCCCACGCCTCGCCCGCCGCCTGCTCCAAGCCTTCACCCGAATCCAGGCGCGCGGCGACCAGGACGCCGAACGCCTGAAAGCGCTCGGCGCCCGACACATCGAAAGCCCCGGAGATCTGAAATTCGCCGCCTCGCCACTTCCGGTGGACCAGGCAGAACTCGACCGCCTGGGTGAAACTCTCGCCGGCCGCCCGGTCTGGCTCGCCGCCAGCACCCATTCCGGCGAGGAAGCCCTGATCGCCGAGGTGCATCGCCAACTCGCGCTGGTCCATGGCAATCTGCTGACCATCATCGCGCCGCGCCATCCCGATCGCGGGCCGGCCTTGGCCGCAAGCCTCGGCGCATCACGCCGCGCGGCGGGGCAGGGGCCGCCACCCGGCGCCGGCATCTGGGTCGTCGATACCATGGGCGAACTCGGCCTCTGGTATCGCCTCGCACCGATCACTTTCGTCGGCCGCAGTCTGCTCGCCCCCGGCGGCGGACAGAATCCGCTGGAGCCGGCACGGCTGGGCTGCGCCATCGCGGTCGGGCCGCACACCGGCAACTTCACGGACCATGTCGCCCTGCTGCGAGAGGCTGCCGGCTTGGTCGAGGTCGCAGACGCCCCGGCACTCGCTCAATTCGTCTCCGCCATGCTCCAAGACCCAGCGCAACGCCGCGATCTGGCCCAGCACGCGGCAGCCTCTATTCGTCGCCATCAGGATCTGCCCGCGATCACCGCCGACGCAATGCTGTCGCTGCTGCCAGCGCGCCCAAGCAACGCGGCATCCGACCATCCGTCCCCACCGCTCGGGCCAGGCTGACCGTGGGTTCATGGCGTTCCCGCCATCGCCCGGCGCACTGACCCCCTGGCATGCCCACCGCCCCGTCATTCTGGTTACGCAACGGAATACTCGCCAGCGCCCTCTCGCCGCTTTCGGCCATCGGCGCCGCGCTTACCGCAGCTCGGGTCGCACGTCCGGGCTGGCAGGCCTCGGTCCCGGTGATCTGCTGCGGCAACGTCACCGTCGGAGGAGCCGGCAAGACCACTTTGGTGCTGGATCTGGCCCGTCGCCTGTCGCACCGAAACGTCCATGTCCTGCTACGCGGCTATCGCGGCACCTCGCGCGGCGTGCATCGCGTGGCCCCCGGCGATGGCGTCGCCCTGGTCGGCGACGAAGCGTTGTTGCTGGCTCAGGTCGCCCCCACCTGGATCGGCGCCGACCGCGCCGCCAGCGCCCGCGCGGCCATCGCGGCACGAGCCGAAATCCTGCTGCTCGATGACGGCCTGCAGAATCCGACCCTGCGGAAAACCTTCTCCATCCTGGTGATCGACGGAAGCAGCGGCTTCGGCAACGGCCGCGTGCTGCCGGCTGGCCCTTTGCGTGAGCCGGTGGCCGCCGCCGCCGCCCGCTGCCAGGCGTCGGTGATGATCGGCGCCGACCTCACCGACGCCCGCGCCTCTCTGCCGCCCACACTGCCGCTTCTGCAGGCCCGCCTGGTGCAGGACAACTCCGTCACCGCGCTGTCCGGTCAGCGCGTGCTCGCCTTCGCAGGTATCGCGATACCGGAGAAATTCTTCGATCCGTTACGCGCCGCCGGCGCCACGCTGGTGGCCGTTCGGCGATTTCCCGACCACCACGCCTACACCGCAAGCGAGCTTGATGAATTGCTGCGGGAGGCAACGGACCGGCTCGCGGTGGCGGTCACCACGCCGAAAGACGCCGTCCGCCTGCCGCCGGCGATCCGTGAACAGGTGATCGTCGTCGGCGTCGGCCTGGAATGGTCGGAACCGGCCGAAATCGATCAACTTCTCGAAAGGATGGTCGCCGCCGTCCCCCCCGCCGTGCGTTAATGCCGCCATGAACGACGTGGTCTTCCTGTTCGATGTGGATAACACGCTGCTGGACAACGACCATGTTCAGGGCGACCTCAGCGAACACCTCAGCACCAATTATGGCCAGGCCGCTCGCGATCGATATTTTGCGCTGTTCGAAGGTTTGCGCGGTCGCCTCGGCTACGCCGACTACCTCGGCGCATTGCAGCTTTATCGGCTGGAGGATTTGCACAATCCGAAAATCCTGCGCATCGCCAACTGGCTGGCGGATTATCCATTCGCCGACCGTTTGTATCCCCGCGCCCTCGATGTCGTCAGTCACGTCTCCGCCTGGGGGCCGTGCGTCATCCTGTCCGATGGTGACGCCGCCTTCCAGCCACGCAAGGTCGAACGCTCCGGGCTGTGGCGGGCGTTCGCCGACAACGTACTGATCTATGTCCACAAGGAACAGGCGCTGGACGATGTCGAGCGACTGTATCCAGCACGCCACTACGTCATGATCGACGACAAGCTGCGCATCCTCGAGGCACTGAAGACCCAATGGGGCGACCGGGTGACCACCGTTTTCCCGCGCCAGGGCCATTATGCCATCGATCCCGAGGAACTGCGAAAGCGCCGCCCCGCCGACATAGCGATCGACGCCGTTGGCGATTTGCTGTCGTTCGATCGCCAACGGTTCATCAACTGAACCCGGCAACGCCGGCGCTCATTGCCGGTCCCGCGAGGCGGCCGTCGCAGAGGCATGACAGCGCGATCGCCGGTCACCACAATCCTGCTCTCACTCGGTTAAACCTGTCATTCAGGAAAAAGGAACCCCGTTGATGTTCATCGCCATGAATCGCTTCAAGGTCCTGCCCGGCGCCGAGGCCTCGTTCGAGGAGGTCTGGACCTCCCGCGATACCCATCTGCGCGACGTGCCCGGCTTCGGGTCCTTCCACCTGCTGCGCGGACCCACACGCGATGATCACGTGCTATACTCCTCCCACACCACTTGGCACGACAAGGCGGCGTTCGAGGCCTGGACCACATCCGATGCGTTCCGCAAGGCGCACAGCAGCGCCGGCGCCAACAAGCCGCTCTACTTGGGCCACCCCGAGTTCGAGGGCTTCGAAGTCATCCAGACGGTTGAATAGACCGGCCTGCCCGTCGCGGCGCTGCTGCCGGGCCGCGGCTGCGCACGAACCCGTCGGGTCCATCAGATGCTGGTGCTGGCAGATGCTGGTGCTGGCAGTGATGCTGTTCCCGGTCCTGACGATCGGCGTGGTCATGCGCGCGATCGTCCTGCGCTCCTGTCTCGACTGACTTCGACTGCCATTCGCCACCAGACGGTCACACCCCCCTTGGCCGCCGCCATGATCCCGTGTTCAATCAGTAGCAAGGTCCGCAAGTCAGCGAGCCGACCAGGGAGACGACGTCCGTGTCCGGAGACGGAGACGGAATGCAAACAACGGTCTTCTCTGACTGCCTCCGTCGCCGCCGCGGCGTCGCCCCTTACGCCCGCCGGCTGACCACCCGGCGTCCCGGCAACGCCCGCGTCCCGACGGCGAGAGCCTTGGACCTCGGTCGGCGCGCCGAAATCCGTGGCGCGAACATGAACAGAAAGCACTATGGCGTTTCGCGGCACACTCATGCACGCTGCGCAGGTGTGGTCTGCGATTGCGCATGACGCGGATCAAAGACACAGCGACGGGGTCGAACATGGACAATGCGACCGCTACCGGGATCGCCAATTCGGCCGCTGTTGGGATCAATCGCCGGGGCCTGCTGCGGACCGCCGCCGTCGCCGCGACCGGCGCCCTCGGCGCGCCTCGCTTGTCGTTGGCCGCTGACACCAAGACGCTGCGGTTCATCCCACAGGCCAATCTGGCAAACCTCGATCCGATCTGGACCACGCAATACGTCGTGCGCAACGGCGGACTGCTGATCTGGGACACGCTGATGGGTGTCGACGACAAATTGATGCCAAAGCCGCAGATGGTCGAAGGCTGGGAGAACACGCCCGATTTCAAAACTTGGACCTTCAAGTTGCGCCCCGGGCTGAAATTCCACGACGGCGAGCCGGTGCTGGCTAAGGACGTGGTCGCCAGCATCAACCGTTGGATGGCGCGCGACTCAACCATGGGACGCATCATCAAGGCCCAACTCGACGCTCTTGAGGCGGTGGATGACAAAACCTTCCGCTTCCGCCTGAACAAGCCCTACTCGAAGATGCTGTTCGCCCTGGGCAAGAGCAGTACGCCGGTCTTGTTCATCATGCCGCAGCGGATTGCGGCCACCGATCCGTTTACGCAGATCTCCGAATATGTCGGCTCCGGCCCGATGCGGCTGAAACGCGACGAATGGATCCCCGGTGCCAAGGCGGTGTTCCAGCGCTACGACGGATATCAGCCACGCACCGAACCGGCGAGTTGGATG
Organism: Rhodopila sp.; assembly: GCF_965277165.1. Lineage (GTDB taxonomy): Bacteria > Pseudomonadota > Alphaproteobacteria > Acetobacterales > Acetobacteraceae > Rhodopila. The sequence goes on along the minus strand of NZ_CBDICE010000006.1, from coordinate 2,536,063 downwards.
TCGGGTGGAAAGCGCATCAACTTTGACCGGATCGAGTGGCAGATCATCCCCGATGGCGCTACCGCGGCGGGGGCGTTGCAGAACGACGAGGTCGATTGGTGGGAGACACCGCTATCCGACCTGGTGCCACTGCTGCGGCGGAACTCCGACATCGCGGTTGATATCGCGGACCCCTTGGGCAACGTCGGCGTGTTTCGGATGAACCACCTGTTTCCGCCATTCAGCGATGTCCGGACGCGCCAGGCGATCCAGGTGGCGCTCAGTCAGTCGGACTACATGCAGGCGGTGGTCGGCGACGACCCCGCGCTGTGGCGCACCATGCCGAGTTTCTTCACTCCTGGGACACCGCTTTATACCGAGAACGGCAGCGACCGGCTGAAGGGCAAGCGCGATCTCGACCTGGCAAAAAAGATGCTGGCTGACTCGGGCTATAAGAATGAGCCCATCATTCTGCTTGTCGCCACCGACGTGGCGATCACCAAGGCCCAGGGTGACGTGACCGCCGACCTGCTGAAGCAAATCGGCATGAACGTTCGGTATGAGGCGCTGGATTGGGGCACGGTGGGACAACGCCGTGCCAGCAAGCAACCGCCGGACAAGGGTGGCTGGCACATCTTTCACACCTGGACCGCCGGTGCCGACTGCATCAACCCGGCGCCCTATACCGGGCTCGATGCCAGCGGATCGACCGCTTGGTACGGCTGGCCGAAATCCGCGCTCGTGGAGGCGAAGATTGCGGCCTGGTACGCCGCTCCCGACCTGGACGCCGAAAAGAAGGTCATCGCGGAACTGAACAAGGCAGCGATGGACGATGTCGTGTACATCCCGACCGGTTTCTTCAAGGGCTATCAGGCATGGCGGAAGAACATTTCGGGCGTGGTCAAAGCGCCGTTCCCCGTGTTCTGGGATGTGAAGAAGGCGTGAGCAGGTTGGCACGCCAAGGCGCCCCAAAGGCTCGGCTGCCCGTCCGCCCAATATCAGGATTCCGCCTGATATCAGGGTCAAACCGGCCGCCGGCGACGTCCGAAGTCCGCGGCAGCGCCCGGCCGTTGCCCAATGCGGTCGTCTCCTGATGCTGTCCTACATCGTCCGTCGCATCCTCGCCACCATCCCGGTCATGCTGCTGGTGGCGCTGTTCGTGTTCAGCCTGCTCTACATCGCCCCCGGCGACCCGGCGGCGATCATCGCCGGCGACCAGGCCACCCCCGCCGACGTCGCCCACATCAGAGCCTCTCTCGGCCTCGACCGGCCGTTCCTGGTACGGTTCTTCGATTGGTTCTGGCACGTCCTGCACGGCGACCTCGGTACCTCGATTTTCACCAACTTGCCGGTCAGCCACATGATCGCCCAGCGCATCGAGCCAACCGTGTCGCTGATGATCCTGACCCTGATCGTGTCGTTGGTTCTCGCCATCCCGATGGGCGTGCTCGCGGCCTGGAAACACGGCTCCTGGATCGACCGGGCGGTGATGATGACGGCGGTGCTGGGGTTTTCCACTCCGGTCTTCGTCGTCGGCTACGTGCTGGCCTACGTCTTCGCGCTGCGCCTGAATTGGCTGCCGGTACAGGGCTTCACCCCGATCGACCGCGGCCTGATCCCGTTCCTGCGCAACCTGATTCTGCCGTCCATCGCCCTGGGCCTGATCTACATGGCGCTTATCGCCAGGATCACCCGGGCGACGATGCTGGATGTGCTGTCGCAGGATTACGTGCGCACGGCAAAGGCGAAAGGCGTCGGACAGCGCGGCGTGCTGTTCGTCCATGCGCTGAAGAACGCCGCGGTGCCGATCGTCACCGTCGTCGGTATCGGCTTCGCCGCCCTGATCGGCGGCGCCGTGGTGACCGAGAGCGTGTTCGCCATCCCCGGCCTCGGCCGGTTGACCATCGATGCCATCCTGCGGCGCGACTACCCTGTGATCCAGGGCGTCGTGCTGATGTTCAGCTTCGTCTACGTGCTGATCAACCTGGGGGTGGATCTTCTTTATACCCTTTTCGACCCAAGGATCCGCTATTGAGCGCAACAACCCCAGGGCACACCAATCACACCGGCTCCCGCTTCGCCGATGCGCCTTATGAAGCGCGCGACATCGCCGAGCGGGATCACGCCGCCGCACCGGACCTGCCTGCCATCCTGCCGGTACCGAAGCAACGTGGCCGCATCACCGGCTTCATCTATCGAAACCCGACCATATTCGTCGGCGGACTGCTGCTCGGCGTAATGATCTTCATCGCCATCTTCGCACCCTATCTCGGCACCAAGGACCCCACCGCGCTCGCTCCGGCCAAGCGCCTTCGCGACCCATCGGCGCTCTACTGGTTTGGCACCGACATGCTGGGGCGGGACGTCTATTCGCGGGTGCTCTACGGTTCCCGCGTCTCGCTGATCGTCGGCTTCTCGGTGGCGTTCTGCGCTTCGGTCCTCGGCACCTTCATCGGCCTGGTCGCCGGCTTCGTCCGCCCGCTCGACTCCGTGGTGATGCGGGTGATGGACGGGCTGATGTCGATCCCCCCGCTGCTGCTGGCGATCGCGCTGATGGCGCTGACCCGAGCCTCGGTACAGAACGTCGTCATCGCCATCACCGTCGCCGAGTTCCCCCGCGTCTCGCGCCTGGTTCGCGGCGTGGTGCTGTCGCTGCGCGAGCAGCCCTATGTCGAGGCGGCGATCGCCTCCGGCACCCGCGTGCCGGTGATCATCTGGAAGCACATCCTGCCCAACACCCTGGCCGCGCTGATGGTGCAGGCGACCTTCATCTGCGCCGCGGCAATGATCACCGAGGCCATCCTGTCGTTCATCGGCGCCGGAACCCCGCCGATCATCCCAAGCTGGGGCAACATCATGGCCGAGGGACGCGCGCTGTGGCAGGTAAAGCCCTATATCGTGTTCTTCCCCGCCATCTTCCTCTCGATCACCGTGCTGGCGGTGAACCTACTGGGTGACGGGCTGCGCGACGCGCTCGATCCGCGTCTGGCGAAACGGTTGTAACGCCCATGGCCCTGCCCAATCCGCGGAGCGGACAACACCTTCCCGGTCCGCGGAGCGGACAACACCTTCCCGGTCCGCGAAGCGGACAGCACCTACTCGAAGTGCAGAACCTGCAAACCCATTTCGGCACCCAAGACGGGGTGGTGCGCGCCGTCGAGGGCCTGTCTTTCCATATCGGCGCCGGCGAGACCCTGGGCCTGGTCGGCGAATCCGGCTGCGGCAAGTCGGTGACCTCGATGTCGATCCTGCGGCTGATCCAGGAACCGCCGGGCAAGATCGCCGGCAGTATCCGCTTCGAGGGCCGCGATCTGCTGACTGCATCCGAATCCGAAATGCGCGCCATCCGCGGCAACGCCATCTCGATGATCTTCCAGGAGCCGATGACCAGCCTGAACCCGGTGCTCAATGTCGGCCAGCAGATCGGCGAGACCGTCCGCCTGCACCAGGGCATGAACGCCCGCGACGCCGAGGCCAAGGCAGTCGAGATGCTGACCCTGGTCGGCATCCCGGCTCCCGAACGCCGGGTGCGCGAGTACCCGCATCAGCTATCGGGCGGCATGCGCCAGCGGGTGATGATCGCCATGGCGCTGGCCTGCAATCCCAAGCTGCTGATCGCCGACGAGCCGACCACCGCGCTGGATGTCACCATCCAGGCGCAGATCCTGGATCTGATGCGCGACCTGAAGACCCGGATGGGGTCGGCCATCCTGCTGATCACGCACGATCTCGGCGTCGTCGCGGAAATGGCGCAGCGGGTCGTGGTGATGTACGCCGGCCGCAAGGTCGAGGAAGCCTCGGTCGACCAGATCTTCGCCCACCCGATGCACCCCTACACCAAAGGGCTGCTCGGCGCGGTCCCCAGGCTGGGATCCTCGCTGGACCAGGGCGGCCGCGGCAGGCTGGCCGAGATCGCCGGGCTGGTGCCCAGCCTGCGCAAGCCGATCATAGGCTGCGCCTTCGCCGGGCGCTGCCACATGGTGACCGATTTTTGCCGCCGCGTGGCGCCCGCGATCGTGCCCAAGGCGGACGATCATAGCGTCGCCTGCCACTACGCCGGCCAAACCGCCCCAAGTCAGCAGGTGCCGGCGTGATGGCGGAGCGTGCGCTGCTGGAGGTGAACGCCCTCAAGAAACACTTCCCGATCCATGGCGGTCTACTGGGCCAGGTCACCGCCAACGTCTACGCCGTCGATGGCGTCACCTTCGACATTCGCCGCGGCGAAACGCTGTCGCTGGTCGGCGAGTCGGGGTGTGGCAAATCGACCGTCGGCAAGGCCATCCTGCGGCTGTTCAAGCTGACTGATGGCGAGGTCTATCTCGACGGCGAACGTATCGACAACATGCTGGCCGGCAGGCTGCGGATGATGCGTAAACGAGTGCAGGTGGTGTTCCAGGATCCGTTCAGCAGCCTCAATCCGCGCATGAAGGTGCGCGATATCGTGGCCGAACCGCTGATCAATTTCGGCATGGCGCATGGCCGCAGGGACCTGAACGAGAAAGTCGCCGCGCTGATGGACAAGGTCCGCCTGCCGCGCGACGCGATCAACCGCTTCCCGCACGAGTTCTCCGGCGGCCAGCGCCAGCGCATCGGCATCGCCCGCGCCCTGGCGCCGGGCGCCGACCTGATCATCTGCGACGAGGCGGTCTCCGCGCTGGATGTCTCGGTCAAGGCGCAGATCATCAACCTGCTGGCCGACCTGCAGGACGAACTGGGATTGGCGCTGCTGTTCATCAGCCACGACCTGGCCACGGTCGAGCACCTGACGCACCGGGTCGCGGTGATGTATCTGGGCAAGATCGTAGAACTGGCCGATCGGCGCACGCTGTTTGCCAACAGCCATCATCCCTACACCAGGGCACTGCTGTCGGCGGTGCCGGTGCCCGATCCGACCGCCCGACGGCAACGGGTCATGCTGAAAGGTGACGTCCCCAGCCCGATCAATCCGCCGTCGGGTTGCCGGTTCCATACCAGGTGTCCGTTCGCCTACGACCGCTGCCGGGTAGAGGAGCCAATACTGCGGCCGGTGAACGAGGGTCATCTGTCGGCATGTCACCTCGATAAAGTTCCTGGTGGCGAGGTCCTTCCGACTGCGGCATAAACGCCCAGGTTCCGCCCGACCAAAAGCGTCAAGGGCAGGGGCCGTGAGCTTTCGTGCCCGACGTCAGGAGCCTGAATATGCTGTCCGCCCCCAACTCGGGCACGCTGTTTCCCGCGATCGAACCGATCCGCCCGCCGGCCGGCCCGCCGATCCTCTGCATCATCGTCGACGCCGAGGAGGAGTTTCACTGGGGCCGTCCAGTCTCCGCGCGGAACAACCAAACCTCCTCGATCCGGTATCAGAACCGCGCGCACGAGGTCTTTTCATGCTACGATGCCCGCCCGACCTACCTGGTCACCTACCCGATCGCCTCCGATCCGTCGGCCGCTTCGGTGCTGCGGGACTATCTGGCCGACGGCCGGTGCGACATCGGCGCCCAATTGCACCCCTGGGTGACACCCCCGTTCAACGCCGAAACCCATGAGCGGCAGTCGTTCCCGGGCAACCTGCCCACCGCGTTGGAGCGGGAAAAGCTGCACCGGCTGACCGGGACCGTGCGCGAAACCTTCAATCTGCAGCCAAAGGTATACAAAGCCGGCCGCTATGGCTTCGGACCGTCCAGCGCGTCGCTGCTAGAGGACGAAGGCTTCGAGGTGGATACCAGCCTGATGCCGCGCACCCGCTACTCCCATATGGGCGGCCCGGATTTCTCCGCCTTCGGCTACACCCCGTTCTGGTTCGGCGCCGACCGGCGGCTGCTGGAATTGCCGGTCACCCGCGACTTGACCGGATTGCTTGCCCGACAACTGCCCGCGGCCTACGCCATCGCCGAGCGCAAGCCGTTCCGGGCGATCCGCGCCGCTGGGCTGTTGGCCCGCGCCCGGGTGCTGGAGCGGGTCACGCTGTCGCCCGAAGGCTCCGACCTTGCGGCGATGTTGCGACTGACACGGTCGCTGCTGCGGCGCGGCGAGCGGATTTTCACCCTCAGCTATCACAGCCCGTCGTTGCAGCCTGGGAATACCCCATACGTGCGCAACCCGCGTGACCTCGCCGAATTCCTCGACCGGATTTCTGGGTTTTTGAGCTTCTTTCGCGACGAACTGGGCGGCGTATTCCTGTCCCCCCAGGAACTACGTGACCAGCTTGTCGCCGGCACACTGGCGACCCAGGCCTTAGGTCGGCGGCCGTCACCGCCTCAGACCGGGACCGGCCGCTGCCTGGTCGTCGCCAACACCTTCCCGCCGGTGCATGGGGGGTCCGCTATCGTTTACGACAGCCTCGCCCGCTTCGGAGGCGGTCGGGTCTCGGTGCTGGCGCCGCAACACGACTACCGCAATGGTTGGCCGATCCCGGGCTGGCGCGAGTTCGATCGCCGGGCGCCGTTCAAGGTGCATCGCATCCGCCTGCTCCGTACCCAGTTTCTGCCGGAAGATGCCGGCATTCTGGAACGCATTGGCGGCGTGGCCGCCGATCTCGCGATCCGCCTGGCCGTACTCGGCAGCATCTGGCGCATCGTTCGCGCCGAAAACATCGCTGTGCTCTGTATCGGTGAACTCGTCGCCGGCGGCTGGCTCGCCACGACGTGCCGGCGGTTGTTCGGGCTGAAAACCGTGATCTACATCCACGGTGAGGAAATCAGCACCCGAGCCCGCTACGATCAGAGCGGGCAGCGACGGCGGCGGGCTTTTTCCGCCGCGAGTGGCATCGTCGCGGTCAGCCGGTTCACCCAGGACACCCTGACGCGGATGTTCGGTGTTCCCCCCGGCAAGATCGAACTGGTATCGAATGGCGTCGATCGCGATCGCTTCGTGCCACGGCCGCGGTCGGCGTATCTGGTGGCGCGATACGCGCTCGCGCGCGATCGCTCTCGGTGGAAACACCAAGAGCATGAATCACCCGCTACAAACGACGACTCGCAGAGCATGATCGGTTTGACCAGAAGCGATCATTCCCTGCAACAGCGGCCTGTGCTGCTGACGGTCAGCCGGCTCTATGCACGAAAGGGCATCGATCGGGTCATCGAGAGCCTACCGGTCGTGCTGCACCGGTTTCCCGACCTGGTCTACCTGATCGTCGGTGAGGGCAGCTATCGCCCGGAGCTTGAACGCCTGGTCCTGGCGCATGGCCTCGGACGCAACGTGGTCTTCGCCGGGGCCGTCCCCGACCACGAGTTGACCGACCATTACAGCCTGGGCGATGCGTTCATCATGGCAAACCGCGAGATGCCGGACGGCGAGACCGAAGGATTCGGTCTGGTATTCCTGGAGGCGAACGCCTGTGGCCTGCCGGTCATTGCCGGGCGTGCCGGCGGCAGCGTCGACGCGGTCACCGACCAGGTCAACGGGCTGGTGGTGGACGGTGACAATGTGGCCGCGATCGCCGCGGCGATCATCCGGATGTTCGATGACGACGCATTGCGCAACAATCTGCGCGCTGGCGGAACCGCGGTCGCCGCTGAATCCGGCTGGGACCGCCGCGTTGCCCAGTTTCTGGGGTTCTGCGATCGGCTGCGGGAAACGCCGCAAGCGGACCACAGGGCTCAGCAGCCGCCGGACGGCGCCGCCAGCAACGTATCGAAATAGGCGATCGTGCGCCGCAGCCCTTCGTCCAGCTTCACGCTCGGCTCCCACCCCAGCACCCGCCTTGCCAGCGTTATGTCCGGACAGCGTTGCACCGGATCATCCTGTGGCAGCGCCCGATGCACGATCTTCGAACTCGAATTAGTCAGCGCGATAACCCGTTCGGCCAGCTCACGCACGGCGAGTTCATGCGGATTGCCGATATTGATCGGTCCGGTGAAATCGGGTTCGGTTGCCATCAGCCGGATCAGCCCATCGACCAGATCCTCCACGTAGCAGAACGCCCGGGTCTGGCTGCCGTCGCCATACAGCGTAATATCCTCGCCCTGCAGCGCCTGAATAATGAAATTGGACACCACACGGCCGTCATTCGGGTGCATCCGCGGGCCATAGGTGTTGAAGATGCGGGCCACCTTGATCGGCACCTTGTGCTGGCGGTTGTAGTCGAAGAACAGCGTCTCGGCGCAACGCTTGCCTTCGTCGTAGCAGGCGCGCGGGCCCAGCGGGTTGACGTTGCCGCGGTAATCCTCGGTCTGCGGGTGGACAGTGGGGTCGCCATAGACCTCGCTGGTCGAGGATTGCAGGATCCTCGCCCCCACCCGCTTGGCCAGGCCTAGCATGTTGATGGCGCCGATGACGCTGGTCTTGGTGGTCTGCACCGGATCGAACTGGTAGTGGATCGGCGAGGCCGGGCAGGCCAGGTTGTAGATCTCGTCGACCTCGACATACAGCGGAAATGTTACGTCGTGGCGATGAGCCTCGAAATTTTTGTTGCCTAATAGGTGCGAAATGTTGTCTTTACGTCCGGTAAAATAATTATCCACGCACAGGATGTCGTTGCCTTCATGTAGCAGGCGCTCGCCGAGGTGGGAGCCTAGGAATCCGGCGCCGCCGGTAATCAGGATGCGTTTGCGGGTGAGGGGCATGGACAATCCCTGGTATGAAGTGATTGAGGCGACCCTTGATTCGGCCCTCGCGCGGAAAGCCCTAGTGTAACAACCTAAGTGTGTATCTGCTAACCCATTGCCAACGAAACCGTATTTAAAGGACTGTAGTGTTTACAGTAAGACCGATGCGTGGGTTTAGCGGCGGTGCCCGATTGTCCACACTGAAATCTGCTACCGAACTGCCCGTGGCGGTTGACGGTAACCATTCCGCCAAGTCCATTCTGTCGAGGACAGCCAAAGGCGCCGGATGGACGATAGGCTGGCGCATTGCCACGCGCGCGATTGGCTTTTGTAGTACTTTGATACTAGTACGATTACTAACCCCAGGTGATTTCGGAATCGTCTCGTTGGCCATCGGATTTTTTCAAGCTTTGGATGGGGTCGCGGGGTTTAGCGTCGAGGGGGCCATTATTCGGACCGATACTCCGGATCGCTCAATCTACGATGCCGGATTTACCATCAACGTGGTGCGCGGGGTATTCACAAGTGCGATGATGGCGGCATTTGCGATCCCAGTTGCACGATTTTTTGGCAACCAACATCTGGTTGAGATCATTTACGTGCTCGCGGCGACTTGGGCTGTCTCCGCCCTCCAGAATGTCGGCATTATTGAATTTCGTCGCAATCTTGCCTTCAACATGGAATTCAAAATCCAGATAATACCGCGCTTGCTCGCGCTTGCGGTCACCATTCCGGCCGCCTTCCTTTGGCATAGTTACTGGGCGTTGGTGGCTGGCATCATTGCCAGCCGCCTTCTGACCGTCAGCCTCAGCTACATCATGCACCCTTACCGGCCTCGCCTGGGGATCGCCGGAATACCAAGAATCTTTAGCTTCTCATTCTGGGAATGGCTCATTGGCCTACTCAATCTTTTCAGCACGCGCGCGGACAGCTTCATCATTGGCCGCATTATCAGTACGGCAGCCGTTGGTGTCTATGGAGTAGGGGCTGAAATCGCCTCTCTGCCAAGTTCCGAAATCGTTGCACCTTTATGCCGGGCGTTATTTTCGGGATTTGCAGCCGAGCGACGGGAAGGCAGCGACGGATCGGTCATGCTTCTTCGCGTCTTGTCCTTTCTTGCCTTGTTTACCCTCCCTTTGAGCGTTGGGCTCTCGCTCGTCGCGTACCCACTCGTCAAACTGGGTTTTGGTGCCGAATGGCTGCAAGCGGTGCCTTTAGTTCAGTTGCTTGCCTTGGCAGGAGCGATTGGCCTGTTCAGTGCGGTGGCGGAGGCGTTGTTCTCGGCTCACGCATGGCTTCGGTCCATATTGTGGATGACAGCGGTCGTGTCAACACTTCGCTTCTCGCTGTCGCTATTGCTCATCCCGGAGTACGGATTGGTTGGTGGGGCTGTTTCGGCCATCGTAGCCGGCATCATCCAAGAAGTCGTATTTGTGGCAACCATCATGCATCGCCTGAAACTACGGATCGGTCTGATAATGGCTAGCGTGATGCGGCCCGCGATCGCTGCCGGCGTCATGGCGGGGACGCTGACCAAGGCGGGCCTTGGATGGAACGATTGGATTGGAACTAACGCAGACCTAGGTGCCGACCTCGCCATCGCCATCGGTTTAGGGATCGTTATATACGTAACATGTTTGATCGCCCTCTGGTTTTCTGCCGGCCGTCCGGCTGGGCCGGAGGCCGATGCTGTATCTATCGTCAATCGCTTCACTTCCCGCACCTGAGCAGCAATGGCCCAAACCCTTGTTATTATTATTCTACACTATCGAGGGCTAGACGACACCCTCGAATGCCTGGCCAGTTTAGAGCGCCAATTGCACAGTGATGTGAGAATCGTCGTCGTTGACAATGGGTCGGACGACCGGTTGACGGACCGTTTCGCAATAGACTTTCCTTGGGTCGAGGTAATTGAACTCGAGAGTAACCTCGGATGGTCAGGTGGAAACAACGCCGGAATAAAGCTGGCGATCGCCGGCGCCCAGGATCTTGTTTGCCTGCTCAATAACGACACGGTTTTGCCGGAAGGTGCGATAAAACGGTTGATGGAAACCGCGAGTTTCTTTTATCCCTGCCTATTGCACCCAGCCATCGACTCCTACGGTGCCGTTGGCGAGGCGCAATTAGATCCTACGATCCCGCGACCCCCGGACCTCAGCGCTATATCCACGCCCGGACCGGCAGGCGTTTTCCAAATCGACAGGGTCGATGGCGCCTGTGTTTTGGCCCATGTATCCATCTTCAAGGATATCGGCCTAATCGATGACAGATTCTTCCTGCTTTATGAGGACGCCGATCTTGGCCGACGGGCCGCTAAGGCCGGATACAAAATATTCTGTGACTCGACCGTTCGCATACAGCATAAGGAATCGAAATCATTTGGCGGCCGTCGTAGGCCAATAAAAACCTATTATGGTCTTCGCAACACCCTATTGTATACGGAGCTGCATCATCAATTTGACCGCGGTTTCATCAGGATTGGGCGCACGTTCGGCTGGACCGTATGGCATACCGCCGAGGCAGCCGGAGCTAAACCCCGGTCATGGTGGTCACTTTTGCTGTGGACTTTTTCCGGCGATATATTTGCACGTGCCGTGCGAATGGCCATCAGGGACTACCTGTTACGGCGTTTTGGTCGCCTAAAGAAATCTGATGAAGCGATACTTGATGCGCGAATCGAGCCGCTTCTACCGGATTCGCCCAGATGTCCGGTTATGTAAAGTGAAGACGCAATCGAGGCAGACTCATCTCAGTTTAAATTTTTTCTTTCGAGATTTGGCGGGAATGCGCTATCCGTTCTTGAGCCGTATGAAGACCGAAGGCCGACTATCGGGAGTGAGATTGATGTGCGCCCATAAGCAGGATCGATGGCCCAGATAATACTCCGGTTGCCGGACGGTATTCTTCCAAGTCCGCAGGGCTCCGTCGATAGCTGCTGTTATGAGCACAAAGACTGTCGTAGGGGTGATTTATACCACCAGTCGATCTCTAACTCATGACACCGCTCGATAGTGACTTTCGGGTCACAGTGATAATTCCCTTCTTCCAGTATCGAGAAGGCTCGCTCGTTTCCGCGGTGCGCTCTTGTTTGGGCCAGCGGAAGGTTGAGGCGCTCTCGGTCATCGTTGTCGACGACGGCTCGCCCCTCCCAGCCCGCCAGGAGTTGGCGGAACTCTCTGACCGGGAGAACTCGAGGGTGTCAATCATCGAGCAGCCAAATGGCGGCCCAGGGTCCGCCCGCAATCGTGGCCTCTCGGCGTTGCCGGATGATACAAATGTTGTGGCCTTCCTGGATTCGGACGATCAGTGGGATCCCGACCACATCTCCAACGCGCTCGGGGCGTTGGCGGCCGGCGCAGACTTCTATTTTTCGGACTATCTACCTTTAGGATCGACTGTATCCACGTTCAAACAATGTAACCTGACGCCGGTCACCGGTCAGGAACTTGGATCCCGCCAAGAGATTTACACCTACACAATGGATCTTTTTGACGCCTTGCTCGTGAAGTCGCCTGTCGGAACATCTACCGTGGTTTACCGGCGTTCCGTCAGCCCGGACATCAGATTTCGAACCGATTTTTCCTACGGCGAGGATGTCTTCTTTTGGATGGAACTTGCCGGACGCGCAAGAGTGATCGCATTTTCGACCCGATTTGAGGCGCTGTATGGAGAGGGAGTCAATATCGCCGCGGGAGCAACCTGGGGTAGCTCAGCACATTTGAATCGAACCTATTATGACTTCGCCTTCCATCGGGCGATTGCGCAGAGCTTTCGGCTGACCAATGAGCAAATCCGATGGAACGATTCCTGGATGGAGGAAGTTGCCCAATCTTTCGTGCAAAGCTTTCTGCATCTGCTTCGGAGAAGCAAACCAATAGACTGGTGGATCATGCGTTGTTTTGTGAATGCCCGGCCTAAAATCATTTTGGAGATAATGATGGCTCTCTTTACCATCGGATGGCGCGGTAGTCGGAAGCACAACTAAAATGGCGGATCGAACCCGATTGGCTGCGGATGTTGGCGCGCATCCTGGCGTAACCGTTTTGTGCTTTCCCAGGTCGAATACTGGAACGGCCTTGGGAATAATCATCGAGCTCACCCCAAATGTGAACATGCGCCATGCCGCTATCCAGGCCCCTCGGATTGCCGGTCGAGTCTTCGTTGCGCACTCCCTTCAGAACTAGTTTTATGCCAGAACATACTGTAATCAGAATAGAAATGCAAGCAGACCGATACGACATGTTATACTCGTTCCAACTAAAGCAGGGGCCCGAGAGTTGCGTATCAATGGCATGCTTCGATGTCTCTGGGAGGGCGAGCCGGCATCCATTCCTGGGATTACCGGCGGTATCTCGCTGGGCATGACAGGTGCCGCCCCCATCCCCGTGCTATTTACTCACTACGGGGATGATTGGTTCCGCGGCAGCGAGCAGGTCCTTCTCGATCTTCTCAGGAACCTTGACCGCAGCCGGTTCGAACCGATTGTGTGGTGCAATGGTCGAGAGATGGCGGAGGCGGCCATTTCTGCCGGGATCGTCACCTACCAGAGCGGCTTTGAATATTATTTCGACTACCACTCCCCCCGGGTTAATATTTTCCGATATCGGTCTCTTGTAAAAAAGGGGATTGAGCTTGTCCGCCGCCATAATGTTCGTATCATGCACGCCAACAGCGCGGCACCTAATCAATGGTTGGTCCCCGTCGCCCGAATGACCCGACGGCCGTTATTGGCACATCTGCATATCGATTACCGTCGTCGAAGCCGCTTCGCGTGCTTGCTTCATCAAGCTTCGATGGTTGTTGGCGTCTCCGGGCAGGTCATCACCGATTTTCTTCAGGACGGCATGGCGCCGGCGCGGACGCAGGTCATCTACAACGGCATCGACTTTGCGCGACTGCAGACAAGCAGCGGCCGAAACCCGCGGCAAGACCTTGGTATCAGTCGAGAAGCCGTGGTGATCGCAGCCAACGGTTCGTTAATTCAGCGAAAGGGCCAGGATGTTTTGATCCGCGCAATCAACAGGCTTGTCGCCGGGCGAGACCTGCACCTGTTAATATCAAGCGAGGGACCAGAACGGCATAATTACGAGGCTCTGACAACTGAACTCGGCCTGACCGATAGGGTCCATTTCCTCGGCTACTGTGACGACATGCCAGCCCTATATCGTGCCACCGATATCGTTGCGCTTGCCTCACGTGCCGATGCTTTCGGACTGGTTCTCGCCGAGGCGGCTTATTTTGGTCTGCCGGCCGTCGCAACTCAGGTTGGCGGTATTCCCGAGGTTGTGGATCACGGGGTGACCGGGTTGCTGGTCCCGCCCGATGACCCAGAGGCAATGGCAGTTGCTCTCGCCAAGCTCATTGATGATCCATTACAACGCCGCACGTTAGGCGCGCAGGCCCGAGAAAGGGCGCTCCGCCTGTTCAGCGCTGAACAGATGGTGGCCAACTTCGAATCTACATATGAAACTTTATCCTTGCTGCCTCCTGACCAGCTAGGTTGGTTGGGAAATCATCTCGCGATTCGGCCGTATCTGCGACTACTACGTGCATAATCGCTCCGGATGTTCGTCCACTTGCCTATTGCTTTCTTCGGGGCCATTTTGTTCTTGCATTTGACTGAAACGACAATGAGTCTAGCCCTACAGATGGTGCTGGCCGTCGTCCCTCGATCAGCAGACTGCAGAAAAAGCGTTAACGGCATCCAACTTTCGATAACTCCCTATTAACCCTTTGTGTGCCAAATTAACATCTATGAGTTCTACTCCGCTGAAACCGCAACACGTCAGCGCTACCAACGCGCAGACGGCGGGCTGTAAGGGGCAGGTAAGGCAGACTCTAACCTGCGGCAAAGCAGAAACGCTCACGCTATCGCCGGTCCCGCCTCGGTCGCTTGATGCCTCAGTTATCATTTGCACACGCGACCGATCAGCGGTCCTGCGTCAGACCTTGGACGCAGTCGCGGCTATGCGTGTATCCGAGGCGGTGCGCTACGAGGTGCTTGTCGTCGACAACGCCTCGACCGATGGAACTAAAGCTGTTGTTGAAGCCGCTATGACAAGGCTACCAATTCGCTATCTGCATGAGAGCAGGCTCGGCTTGGGGCGAGCGCGCAATTTGGGGGTGAGCAATGCGCTAGGAAGACTGATCTTTATAACCGATGATGATTGCATCGTCAGTCCAAACTGGCTTGAGACGGGATTGCGCCTTCTGGCTAACGATCCCCGACAACTGATCGGTGGCCGTGTCACCTTGCATGATCCGCGCGATCTGCCGCTCACGATCAAGACCGACGCCGAACCCGCCAGATTGACGTCTGTCTCAGAGTTGTTTGGGTTCATCAACGGCTGCAACATGATTTTCGGTCGATGCGTTTTCGACGACATCGGCTTGTTCGATCCGATGCTAGGAGCGGGAACGCGCTGCAAGGGAGCCGAAGACACCGATCTGGTCTATCGCGCGTTTCGGGCCGGCATTCCAGTTCGATACTGCCCGGAACTTGACGTCGCCCACAATCACGGCCGAAGGAGCCAGGCCGTCGGCGATCACCTCGTCCGCGGATACGCATTTTCCAATGGGTCAATGACCTTTAAGCACATGCTCCACCCAAGGTTGGACCTTATACGGGCAATATACTGGTCATTGCGTTCAGATGCGCGCGATGGTCGACCAAATCGCCTGCCTTGTTACCTGCACGGAGCTATTGCCTACCTCCATTCCATGCTCTCGTAGGACCCACCAGCGCGCCGTTCTGGTCGGAGCCGCGATTTGCGGTGACCCCCCACCTCAAACCCCCGCCCGCAACCACCCCACCAACGAACAAACATCAAACACCGGCACCCCCACCACCTCCCGCAAAGCCGCCGCATACGGCCCCATATTCGTGCACTCCAACACCACCGCCCCCACCTCCGGATGCGCCGCCATCAACCGCCGCCCCGCCGCCAAAACATCCCGCTCGGCCAGCCCCACATCCAGATCCAGCTTCTCCCCCAGGATCAACACCCGAAACAACTCCGCCCCATCCTCCACCCCCACAACCGGCGTATCCGCCGCCACCCCCACCGCCGCCAGGTGCTCCGGCGTCAGCGACCCAGCCGAAACCGTCACCACCCCAACCCGCTTGCCCGGTGGCAGCAAAGCCTGCACCCAAGGCACCTGCATCAGCGAACTGCTCGCCACCGGCACCCCCACATGCGCCGCCAGCTCCCTCTGAAACACCGACAAAAACCCGCAGTTCGTGGTAATCGCCTCCGCCCCCCAAGACACCAACTCCGCCGCCGCCTCCAGGAACGCAGGCAGCAGCCCCTCAGCCCCCCGCAGCACCACCCGCTCCGGACTGGCCCCCTTCACCACCCGATACAGCACCGGAAACGGCCACGTTGTCGCGTTCCCCATGTCCCCCGGAATCCGCGCAAACCGCGCCTCCAGCATCAGAATCCCCAGCGGCGCGCCATAAATCGCCTTGCCGCCCTTCGCCACCCCAGAACCCACCATCATCACCCCACCTTGCCCCCACCCCGTCCCCCAGGCGAGTATCCCCTACCGCCCGCCACCGGAGGAACCAACCATGGCCGAACGACCCTTCAACCAGTCCGACCTCGACGTTCTGGCCCAATGGGACACCCCCACCATCTGCAACGGGCTCGAAATCGTGGTCCCGGACCGCCGCGCCATCGGTTTCACCACTGAACCCATGGTCTGCCTCGACCCAAAAGCCAAGCCGATCGTCGGCCTCGCCCGCGTCGGCATGATCCGCGCCACCGAACCGCCCCGCTCCAAGGTCACCGACCGCGCCGACTGGTATGACTACGTCGCCAGGGTCGACCTGCCCACCATCGCCGTGCTGCAGGACATCGACGGCCGCATCGGTTACGGCGCCTATTGGGGAGAAGTCCAGTCGACCATCCACAAAGCCCTCGGCTCGATCGGTTGCGTCACCAACGGCTCGTTCCGCGACCTCGAAATGTGGGCGCCCGGCTTCCAGATGATCGGCGGCCGCGTCGGCCCCAGCCATGCCCACGTCCACATGGTCGATTTCGCCAAGCCGGTGAACGTGTTTGGGATGCACGCCGCGCATGACGACGTCATCCATGCCGACTACCACGGCGCGGTGGTCATCCCCGCTGACGCGGTGCGCAAGCTGCCAGCAGCGATCGACCTGGTCTCGCGCCGCGAAGCGGTGATCCTCGACGTCTGCAAGGCACCCGGCTTCACCCCCGCCAAACTGCGCGAAGCACTCCGCAAATCGGGCGAAATCCACTAATCGCACCGTCTCGCCAAACCCCGTGTAACGCACTGCAACAAATGCAATAAATGCAACAACTTGGCGCGTAACACCGGGCAACAATCATTGACTCGGCGGGGACGCCGGAACCGGCTATCGGACATCATGACCCGTGCGAATCCGCCGGCGCCACCTAGGATGCTCGCGATGGACGGCCTGACCAGACTGCCAAACCCAAACCCCCCCGCCGCCTCTGGATGGCGGCAGCGCACCCTGAAGACCGCGATCGACTGCGTCGGCGTCGGCGTCCACTCCGGCCGCCGCGTCAACTTGGCCATCCACCCCGCCGCCGCCGGCCACGGCATCGTCTTCCGTCGCACCGATCTCGGACGTGACATCCCCGCCCACTTCGATAACGTCACCGACACCAGGCTTTGCACCGTGCTGGCCGACCCCGCCATGCCGTCCGCCCGCATCGGCACCGTCGAACATCTCATGGCCGCGCTGTCCGCGCTCGCCATCGATAACGCCCTGATTGAGCTCGACGGCCCCGAAATCCCCATCCTCGACGGTTCCGCCGCCCCCTTCGTCTTTCTGCTCGACTGCGCCGGGTCGGTGGCACTCGACACCCCGCGCCAGGTCATCGAAATCCGCCGCACCGTCCGCGTCTCCGCCGGTGAGGCCTGGGCTGAACTGCGCCCGCTGGTTCCGGCCGCGCGCGGCGCCGACCCGGTGCTGCAGATCGACCTGTCCATCGACTTCACCGCCCCGGCCATCGGTCGCCAGTCCGCCTCGCTGCGCCTGACTCCGGACAGCTTCCGCCACGACGTCGCCGCCGCCCGCACCTTTGCTCAAGCCCAAGAGGTCGATCAGCTCCACGCCGCCGGCCTCGCCCGCGGTGGTAGCCTCGACAACGCCATCGTTGTCGACGGTTCGGCCATCCTCAATCCGGGCGGCCTGCGCATGAACAACGAATTCGCTAGCCACAAGCTGGTCGACGCGGTCGGTGACCTCGCCCTGGCCGGGGGCACCCTGCACGGACGCTTCGTCGCCCATCGTCCCGGCCACGGGCTGAATAACCGCCTGCTGCGCGCCCTGTTCGCCGACCCCACCGCCTGGAACCCGGTTGAAACCGACCCGCTCGTCGCCGCCGCCTGACCGTCAGCGAACACCAAGCGGTCAAACTCGGTATTCTCGGATCGCGATCGCATGATATAACCCCCGCGATGCACTCGAGTCGCAAAATCCAGCCCAATCTCGCCCGCCCGTCGCCGCGTGCGCTTTTTCTCGCGATGACGGCGCTCGCCCCGCTGTTGTCCGGTTGCGGCTCGTCCAGCAAAGACACCGCCGACAAGCCGGCGCCGGTCCCCTCGGTCGAAACGCTCTACAACAACGGCGTGGACGCGCTAAACGCGCGCCGCTTCACCACCGCGGACGACCAGTTCGGCGCCGTGGAGCAGAACTACCCCTATTCCTCCTGGGCGGTGAACGCCCAGTTGATGTCAGGCTACTCGCTCTATCTGCAGAACCAGTATACCGGCGCCATTGGCACGCTCGACCGCTTTATCCAACTGCACCCCGCCCATCGCGACATCGCCTACGCCTACTATCTGCGGGCACTCTGCTATTACGAGCAGATCGCCGACATCGAACGCGACCAGAAGGGCACCGAACAGGCGATGGCCGCGCTGCGAGAGGTGGTCAACCGCTTCCCCGACACCAGCTACGCCACCGACGCCAAGCTGAAGATCGATCTCTGCGTCGACCACCTCGCCGGTAAGGAAATGGAAATCGGCCGCTTCTACCAGAAGCAGCATCTCTACGAAGCCGCCATCGGCCGCTTCCAGCGCGTGGTTGACGACTTCCAGACCACCAATCACGTCCCCGAGGCGCTCGCCCGGCTCACCGAGGTCTATCTCGCCCTCGGCCTCAAGGATCAGGCCCGCAAGACCGCCGCTGTGCTCGGCTACAACTACCCGGGAAGTGGGTGGTACAGCGACAGCTACGCCCAACTCGTCGATGATGGCGTCGCCCACCCCACCGGCCAGGCCGCGAACGAGAAGCCCGAACCACGCGGCTTCTTCTCCCGTGCTTGGCATGCGGTGTTCTGACCGCCGCTCGTCCCGTAATCGGAGCGGCGCACCATGCTGACCGCGTTGTCAATTCGCGACGTCGTCCTGATCGAACGGCTGGATCTGGCGTTCGGCCATGGACTGACCGTGCTGACCGGCGAGACCGGCGCCGGTAAGTCCATCCTGCTCGACAGTCTCGGCCTGGCACTCGGCGCGCGGGCCGAAGCCGGCCTGGTGCGCGCCAACGCCGAACAGGCCAGCGTCACCGCCTGCTTCGCCCCGCCCGACACCCATCCAGTTTCAACCGTGCTCGACGAACACGGCCTCGCCGGTGAGGATGAAATCGTGCTGCGCCGGATCGTGTCCCGCGACGGGCGCTCCCGCGCCTTCGTCAACGACCACCCAGTGGGCGTCGGCCTGCTGCGCCGGATCGGCACGATGCTGGTCGAAGTGCAAGGCCAGCACGAGCAGATGACCCTCGCCGACCCCGCCGGGCACGCCGCCCTGCTGGACGCGTTCGGCGTCCCACCCCCGCTGCGCGCCGCCGTGACCCGCTCATGGCTCGTCTGGCGCGATGCCATCGCCCGTCTCGAGCAAGCCCGCTCGGCGATCGCAGCCGCGGAACGCGATCAGGAATGGCTGCGCCACGCCGTCGATGAACTCGCCACCCTGGCGCCGCGCATCGACGAGGAAGAAACCCTGGCGCACGAACGCCAGCGGCTGCAACAAAGCGAACGCCGCGCCGAAGCGATCGCCGCGGCACTGGGCGAACTCACCCCGCGTGACCGCCGCACAGCCGGCCCGGCCGCCTCGCTGCGCGCGGCGTCGCGCGCGTTGCAGCGCCTGGCACCCGCCACCCAGCCCGAACCAGTCGAAAATCCCGCCGACCCCGCCATAGCCGCCCTCGAACGCGCCGAGGAAGCGCTGGCCGAAGCGGAAACCCTGCTCACCCGCCTGATCGCCGACGCCGATATCGATCCGCGTCGGTTGGAACAATCGGAAGAGCGCCTGTTCGCACTGCGCGCCGCCGCCCGCAAGCATGGCGTCGCGGTCGCCGATCTGCCCGCCCTGCTCGATACCCTCACCGCACGGCTCGCCGCGCTGGAAACCGGCGCGGCTGAAATCGCCGCGCTGCAGCAGGCGGCCGGGCAGGGCAGGGAGCACTACGCCGCCGCGGCCGCCGCCCTTTCGGCCGCCCGCAACGGCGCCTCGGGCAAGCTGCGCCAGGCTGTCGCCAGGGAACTGCCACCGCTGCGCCTCGACAAGGCCCGCTTCCTCGCCGAGGTTTCCGACTTGCCCGAAACCGGCTGGGGCGCCGGGGGCATCGATCAGGTCCGCTTCCTGATCGCCACCAACCCCGGCCAGTCGCCTGGACCGCTCGCCCGCGTCGCCTCGGGCGGCGAACTGTCGCGCCTGATGCTGGCAATGAAGGTCGTGCTGTCGGCCGGCTCGACCGTCCCCACCCTGGTATTCGACGAGGTGGACGCCGGAATCGGCGGCGCCACCGCCGCAGCGGTGGGTGACCGCCTGGCCCGGGTCGCCGAAGCGGTGCAGGTCCTGGTGGTGACCCACAGTCCTCAGGTGGCCGCGCGCGGAACCGCGCATCTGCGCGTCGCCAAGGCCGCCTCGCGCGACCGCACCGCTACCACGGTGGATGATCTGCCGCCCGCCGCCCGCCGCGAGGAAATCGCCCGCATGCTGGCCGGAGAAACCATCTCCGACGCCGCCCGCGCCGCCGCCGACGACCTGCTGCGCGGCCAAAAGCCCCTGCTGGTGTGAAGCGGACAGCAGCCCCCATCATGCCCGCGCGGCGCGGACCGACCTTGTTGCCAGGATCTCCAAGCCGTGGAAGATGAACGAGCTGATCGGCCTCAAGGAAGGGTACAAGACATGACCGCCGCCAGCCCGCAGCCCGTCATCCATTTCGTCGGCAGCATTCCGCTGCCCGATGCCGAGACGGTATTCCGTACCTTGTCCGCCACGGCCGGCCCGCGCCTGAAGCGGCTGCCCGATGGCGAGACCGGCATTCGCAAGACCTGGATCAAGTTTCTCCAGGACGAACTGGCGTCGAACCCGGCGATCGAGGTGGCGACCGATGTGCCGCCCTTCAAATTCGTCCAATGGGACGGCAAGGTCATACGCGAGATCCCACGCCTGCGCCTCAAGCCAAACGCCCGACTCGATCCACTCAGCTTTGCCACCCGCTACGCCGACATGGCGATCGAGTCGTGGCACATCTTCGATCGGTTGCAGCAGGAAGGTGTGATCCCAGCCGGCGTGAAGTTCCAGGTCTCGTTGCCCACGCCGATTGCGCCGACTTATAACAACATGCTGCCCTCGGACCGACCCGGCCTGTTACCCGCACTGACCCAGCATTTTATCGCCGAGGTCGGAAAAATCGCCACCGCGCTTCCACATGACCGGATCGCCCTGCAATGGGACGTCTGCCAAGAGGTCCTGGCCTGGGAAGGATATTACGAAAGCGGTCCGGTTGACGTCCGGGCCGAGACCATCGGGGTGTTGACGACCATCGGCGACGCCGTGCCAGCCACGATCGATCTAGGCTATCACCTCTGCTATGGCAGCCCGGCGGATGAGCACATGGTGCAGCCGAAAGATACCGCGATCATGGCCGAGATCATCGGCAACACGACTGCCGGCGTCAGCCGGCCGATCCAGTTCTTTCATTTGCCGGTGCCAAAACCGCGTACCGACGATGCCTACTACGTTCCACTTGAAACCCTGCGCCTTGACCCGCGGACAGACCTGTATCTGGGCCTCGTCCATTACGATGACGTCACCGGCAATGCCAGCCGCCTGGCAGCGGCTCGGCGACATGTTCGCGTTGACGGCATCGCAACCGAATGCGGCATGGCCCGCGGCGACCCAACCCGTCTGCCCGCGCTGCTCGCAGCGCACGCCACAACCGCGGGTTTGGCCGTCTAGACGGCGCCGGCTGCGAACACAAACCAAGCAGAGCCGCGCTTCATCCATAATGAAAGACCGTCAATCCCCGCCGCCAGCCGAAACGCTCACCGAACCCGAGGCCGCCGCGCAGCTCGAACTGCTGGCGCAACAGATCGCCCACCACGACGCCGCCTACCACACCCGCGACGCACCGGAAATCTCCGATGCCGACTACGACGCCCTGCGCCGCCGCAACGCCGCGATCGAAGCTCGCTTCCCAGCCCTGATCCGCCCCGATTCCCCATCTACTCGCATCGGCGGCGCACCCGAATCCGGTTTCGCCAAGCTCCGCCACCGCGTGCCCATGCTCTCGCTCGACAACGCCTTCGGCAACACCGAGTTCGCCGAATTCTGCGCCCGAGCCAAGCGCTTCCTCGGCCGCACCGAACCACTGACCTTCGTCGCCGAACCGAAGATCGATGGCCTGTCGATCAACCTCACCTTCCACGATGGAAATTTCGTCCGCGGCGCAACCCGCGGCGACGGCACCGAAGGCGAGGACGTCACCGCCAATCTCCGTACCATGAAATCCGTCCCCGAAACGCTGCACGGCGACGCCCCCGAACTGATCGAAATCCGCGGCGAGGTGTTCATGACCAAAGCAGACTTCCTCGCCCTCAACCAGGCGCAGGCCGAGACCGGCGCCAAGGTCTTCGCCAACCCACGCAACGCCGCCGCCGGCAGCCTCCGCCAACTCGATGTCAAGATCACCGCCGGCCGGCCGTTGTCGCTGTTCGCCTACGCCCAGGGTGAAAGCAGCGAACCGGTCGCCGCGACCCACTGGGAATACCTTCAGCGACTCGAAACCTGGGGCTTCGACGTCAACCCGCTGTCCCGCCGCCTCGGCAGCGAAACCGATGCTGAACAGTTCCAAAATGACATCGCACTGCGCCGATCCGGCCTCGGCTACGACATCGACGGCGTCGTCTACAAGATCGACGACTTGGCCTTGCAGCGCCGGCTTGGCTTCGTCGGCCGCGCCCCGCGCTGGGCGATCGCCTGGAAGTTCCCCGCCGAACAGGCGATGACCGTGCTGCGGGACATCCGCATCCAGGTCGGCCGCACCGGCGCCCTGACCCCGGTCGCCGAACTCGAACCCATCAACGTCGGCGGAGTCCTCGTCGCTCGGGCAACGCTACATAACGAAGACGAAATTGTCCGCAAGGATATCCGCATCGGCGACACCGTGGTGCTGCAGCGCGCCGGCGACGTTATCCCGCAGATCGTCTCGGTGCTGACTGATCGCCGCCCCGATAAAACCAGGCCCTACGCCTTCCCCGAACTCTGCCCCGCCTGCGGCAGCAACGCCGCCCGCCCCCCCGGTGAGGTCATCCGCCGCTGCACCGCTGGCCTGATCTGCCCGGCCCAGCGCGTCGAACGCCTGATCCACTTCGTCTCCCGCCCCGCCTTCGACATTGATGGTCTCGGCGACAAAACCATCCAGGAATTCTACAACGAGGGCTGGCTGCACGGCCCGGCCGATCTGTTTCGCTTGCCTGACCGCGAGGCCGAAATCGCCAGCCGCGAGGGCTGGGGCAAACTGTCGGCCCGCAAACTGTCCCGCGCCATCCGTGCCCGCCGGACCATCCCGCTGGAGCGTTTCATCTACGCCCTCGGCATCCGCCGCATCGGTTCCACCAACGCCCGATTGCTGGCCCGCCACTACGCCAGTTTCGCCAATTGGCGCACCCAGATGCTGGCAGCGACCACAATCGGGTCCGACGAACGGCTGCAACTCGGCAGCATCACCGGCATCGGCCCCTCGATCGCCGAGGAACTCACCGACTTCTTCGCCGAAGCCCGCAATATCGCCGCCCTCGATGAACTCGCCGCCGAACTCACCATCGAGGACGCCGCTCAGGCGGCCGGAACCGACAGTCCGATCGCCGGAAAAACCGTGGTCTTCACCGGGACCTTGCAAACCATGACGCGCCCCGAGGCGAAGGCCACGGCGGAATCCCTCGGCGCCAAGGTAACCGATTCGGTATCAAAAAAAACCGACATCGTCGTCGTCGGTGCCGACGCCGGATCGAAGGCGCGCAAGGCAAACGAACTCGGTGTCCGCACGATCACCGAGGCCGACTGGCGCGAACTGGTCGGGTAGAGCGTGATCGCGCTGAGCGGAACGTTCACAGCGCGTGAATTTTCGGCATGCTCAGTCGGGCCGAAAATCTTAACAGCCGCGCCTAGCCCGCTCTACCCTACGCCGCACGCACCCGGCACGGGATCGCGCCGGTATCCACCGAACCGCTTGCCGGATCCATGACGCCCTCATACGACAGCGCGGCGTTGACGTTGATATCCAGCACGCCGAACTCCGGACCGGGCGCCTCCGGCCGCCACCAGCCAATCCCGGTCGTAATGACCCCAGGCTGGGTTCGCTCGCTCACATGAACCTTCAGCCGGCACGTGCCGTTGCCGCCGGCCGCCTCCAGCAAGGCCCACTCGCCATCCCGCAGCCCATGATCGGCGGCCGTCAAGGGATGTATGTGCATCAGCGGATCGGGCGACACCTTCCGCGCCCACGCCTGGTCGCGGAACCGCGAGTGATGATAGGTCTTCTCACGCTGCCCGGTCTGCAGCAACAGTTCCGCATCCGCCCCCGCGGCCGGAGCAACGTAGTCCGGCAGCGGATCCAACCCGACCGCAGCCAGCGTCTGCGAATACAGCTCAACGCGACCACTCGGCGTACGAAACGGTTCCTTGACGAAATCGCCCATCGTGTATGGAAACATCGCATACCCATCGCGCCGCAGCGCCTCCAACGACAAACCGGAATCACCGACAAGGAAAGCGTTGAAATCCTGTTTGGTGCGCCAAGGCAACAACTCCGCCGTCACCGCGCCGCGCGCCCGCATCCGGTCCAGCAACCCGACTGCGATCGTCAAATCGCACCGCGCTTCACCCTGTGGTGCGACCGCAGCGGCGGTGTAGGTGATGCCCGGACCACCCTGGTTGAGCGCGACCTCTTCCTCTTCCAACGTCGTGGTCTTCGGCAGCACGATATCGGCCAGCGCCGCCGTCGGCGTCATCGAATGCGCGGCCACACAGAGGAAGTCCAAGGACCGCAGAGCCGCCAGCGTCCGCCGCGTATCGGGATACATCACCGCGATGTTCACCCCGCTCACATAGGCGCCACGCACGGGATACGGATCGCCGGTCAGCATCGCCTGCAGCGCGCTGCTGTTATGGCAGGCGGTCTGCCAACCCCTCGGCCCGGCCCACAGCGGAAACCGCTCTGCACCGATGGTCTGCCGCTCGACCGTCTCCGGCAGCCGAAACCTGGCATCGTGCAGCAGATCCAGATAGGTCAGGAACCCACGAGGTCGTTTCGATCGGCGGTTGCCGCCGACGCGATCCACATTGCCGCCGATCGCCACCAGGCAGTGGAAGGCGCGAAACGTCTGCACCCCGTTGCTGGCCGCGTCGATCCCGTGCCCGCTGACAAAACACGCAGGCCCATCAGCGTAAAACCGCGCCGCCTGGATGATCTGCTGGGCCGGCACACCGCTCAGCGACGCGGCACGCTCCGGAGGATAAGCGGCCGTGCGTTCCGCCAGCGCATCGAAGCCGTGACACCACCTCTCGACGAACCCGCTGTCGTACAGTCGCTCAGCGATCATCACCTGGATCATCGCCAGCGCGATCGCCGCGTCCGTCCCGGGCCGCGGCGCCAGCCACAGATCCGCCAACTCCGCCGCCGGCGTGCGGAACGGATCGATCACCACGAGCTTCGCCCCGCGCTGCCTGGCCCGCTTGATCGCCTGCCACTGCACCGGATCGGCCGCCACCGGATTGCGCCCCACCAACAGCATCGTCGCGGCATGCGCGATGTCATCGCCATTGGTGATGCCAAGCCCGGTCGCCCTGTCGCTGACCGCCCGACATCCGCCGCACAGATCCTGGTTGATCATCCAGTTGGGCGACCCCAGCGATCTCAGCAGCAGCGCAACGATCGCGCCGCGGCTGAACGCGGCCCCGCTGACCGCCCCGATCAGCGACCGCGCACCATGCCGTGCGCGGATCGCCGCCATGCGGTCCGCCATCTCGTCCAACGCGGCGTCCCAGGAGATCCGTTGCCACTGCCCCGATCCCCGCTCGCCGACCCGCCGCATCGGATGCAGCAGACGATCGGCATGGTAGGTCCATTCCGGCAGGCCGCGCATTCCCTTCACGCAGAACGCGCCCTTCGAAATCGGATGCTCCGGATTTGGCGTGATCTTGCCGACCCGCCCCGCGTCATTCACCGTAATCAATGACCCGCAGTAGGCTGAACACTCCCAGCAGGTGCTGGCGACCACGCGGTCCATTTCCGTCTCCAGGCAGAACAAGTTAACACCCGATCAGGTCGACGCCACCGGCAAACCGGGCAAGCAATCTAGCGCCGACCCTTGGCTGGTGCGCTGCCATCAGCCGGCTTGATCACACTCGATATCGTCTCCCGCAGCACCGTAACCCGAAGGTTGGAGGCGATCTCCACCTCGATCTCGTTGGACGGGATCTGCTTGCCGTCCTTGTCCTGCACCATTGGCACCCGCTGCACCGTGCCAAGTATGCCGCCCCCGGTGACAACCTTGTCGCCATGCTTCAGCGCCGCCACCATGCCTCGCATTTCCTTCTGCTTCTGCTGTTGCGGACGGATCAGCAGAAAATAGAACACCGCGAAAATCAGGACCAAAGGAGCGAACTGGGTCACTCCCGACAACACTCCGGAGGCGTCCTGGGCATACGCCGGAGAGATGATCGTAAACGGGTTCACTGGTGGGAAGATCCCTGCGATGCAAGAGCCCGGACCATAGTTGCCGGCTTGATCGCGTCAAGCGGCCAGCCGAGTGCCAATTCGACCGCCGCTCCGATAGGCGCGCGGCGTCATCCCGATGACCCGGCGAAACCGTCGGTTGAACGTCGAAAGATCGGCAAACCCAGCATCCAGCGCAACCTCGAGCACCGGCCGCCTCGACCGGCGCAACGCCACCGCTGCGTTCTGCAGACGGGTCCGCAGAACGAACTGGTGCGGCGTCATGCCGACGACGCGGCGGAACGTGCGCAGGAAGTGATACGGCGTCATCGCCACGTCGTGGCGCTTCAGCCACTCGGCTACACCTGCCTGGCGCACGGCCCGGGCTCGCTTGGTTATGGCCGTTCGGATATAGCCCTGTGGATCAGCGAGGCAGACCGCCCAGTGCCGCCCGACGAAGGAAACGGGCTGCATCTCTGTTTCGCCGCCCCGACGCGCGACAGCGTCGACGCCTTCCACGCCGCCGCGCTCCGCTCCGGCGGCAAGGATAACGGACCGCCAGGACCGCGCCTCGATTACGCACCCGGCTACTACGCCGCCTTCGTCATCGATCCGAACGGCTACCGCATCGAGGCCCATCACGACGGCTGATTGCCGCCCAACTACCGTGGCGCGCCCACCCAAGCGCCCTCCGAGGCGCGCCGCGGCTCAGCCCCAGGCAGCGCAAGCTCAAGTTGCGCAATCACCGACCGCGCCTCTGCCGCGCACTCATCGCATACCACATCGCTCGGCGGCCACGACCGAGTGATCGTCCGCCCGCAAGCGCAAACACTCTGATAAGGCGCTGTCATGCAGCCAATATGTTCTTATTATGTTCTCATAGCAAGCCTCGTAAAGTGCGCAAGCCTCATACACAAGCCTCATCCACACGAGGCCATATCCGGCAAACCATCCGAAACGCCGATCCGCCCAACTTCACACCGCACCGCCGATCTGCGACACCTACCTGACAGCATCACGCAACCGCCGCGATCAAGCTGCCCGCGTCCCGTCGGCGAAGCCTCCGTCGCGGATCGCGGATCAAGACCTACCACAGGAGTTCAAACCCCATGCTGCTGCAGCACCAGACCTGGCAGGAAGTGGAAACCTACCTCACCCAGTCCAAGGGCATCATCCTGCCGATCGGGTCGACAGAGCAGCACGGCCCGAACGGCCTGATCGGCACCGATGCGATCTGCGCCGAGGTCATCGCCCGCGCCGTCGGCGACGCCGCCCACGCCATGGTCGGCCCGACCATCGGCGTCGGCATCGCCGTGCACCACATGGGCTTCGCCGGCTCGATGACGGTGAAGCCCTCCACCCTCATCGCCATCATCCACGACTACGTATTGTCGCTCGCCCGGCACGGCTTCCGCCGCTTCCTGTTCATCAACGGCCACGGCGGCAACATCGCCACCGTCCAGGCCGCGTTCTCCGAAATCTACGCCGAGTTTGAAGGCGCCTTCGGCCACGCCGCAACCGACGAACTGCGCTGCCGCCTGACCAACTGGTGGGACGGCAAGGCCATGCACGAACTGGCAAAGGAGATCTTCGGCGATGACGAAGGCAGTCACGCCACCGCCAGCGAGGTCGCGCTCACCCAATACGCCCTGCCCGAGACCATCAAGCAGGCGATGCTCGACCCCGCCCGCGCCCCCTCCGGCCGGTTCCACGGCCCGGCCGATTACCGCCGCCGCTTCCCCGACGGCCGGATCGGCTCCAACCCCGGCCTCGCCACGCCGGAGAAAGGCCAGCGTTTCTTCGAGACATCGGTTCCCGAACTGGTGAAAACCTACACCGGCTTCATCGGCGAGAACGCCTGATACTCACTCCACCGCCGCGCGCAGGGCGGCACCGGCCGCCAGCGGGCACAGCGGCAGCGCGGCCGACAGCATCGCCCCCAGCAGCAGCAGATGCGGCCGCGGTGAAAGCCCGTTAGCCGCTGCATCGGCGGCCGCGGCGCCGAAGATCAGCACCGGCGTAATCAGCGGCAGCACCAGCAACGGCAGCAAAACCCCGCCCCGGCGAGCCCCCAGCACGATCGACGCGCCGGTGGTGCCGAATAGCGACATCAGCACGCTGCCCAGCAGCAGCCCCTCCAGCAGCGCCGGAATGCCGTCCGGCGGCATCCGCAGCATCACCGCCACCGGACCCGCCGCCAGCAACAGCGGCAGCCCGGTGACCAGCCAGTGCGACGCTGCCTTGGCCGCCGCGACCGCCGCCGCCGGCAGCCCCGACAGCAGCAACAGATCCAGCGAACCGTCTTCCAGGTCGGCGCCAAACAGCCGATCCAGCGGCAGCAGCGCGGCCAACAGGGCGCAGACCCAGACGATGCCCGGGGCAATGCGGCCCAGCGTGTCCGGCGACGGCCCGATCGCCAGCGGAAATAGCGAGGCGGTGACCAGGAAGAACAACAGCGACGCCAGGGTGTCGGCACCATGGCGCAGCGAAAGCCGCAGGTCGCGTGACAGCACCGCCCAAAACATGCGCATCAGCCCAGCCGCAACTCAGCCGCGCCAGGCAGCGGCAGCGGCACATGGGTCGCCGCCACGACGACGCCGCCACCCGCTCGATGGGCCGCCAACAGGCCGCCCAAACGCTCGATCGCGGCGCGGTCCAGGCCCAGCGACGGCTCGTCCAGCAGCCACAGCGGGGCCCCCGACAACAGCAGCCGCGACAGCGCCAGCCGGCGCTTCTGCCCGGCCGACAGCATGCGCGCCGGCAGCTCGGCCAGCGTCTGCAGCCCGAGGGCGGACAACGCCGCGCCGATCGAACGACCGGACACCGACGCGCTGAAACGCAAGTTCTCGGCAACCGTCAAACCCGGCTTCACGGCATCCTGATGGCCGACATAGACGACCCGGCGGCCATGTTCGGCAAGATCGGCGAAGGCATCGGCCCCGTCCCACACCAGCCTTCCCGCCGCCGGCCGGATCAGGCCAGCCAACAGCCGCAACAGCGTGGACTTGCCCGACCCGTTCGGCCCGGTCAGCACCAGCGCACCCCCGGCCGGCACGCTGAAGGAAAAATTGCTGAACACCAGCCGCTCCCCGCGGAACACCGCGACGTCTTTTGCGCTCAGCACATCGATCCCCCGCACCCCGGCCCAGTGGATGATCAGATGGATGATCAGATGGACGATCACCGGCCAGTGTGGTTAAAGCCCGGCCACCGGCCGGTGTGGTTAAAGCCCGGCGTCGTGAATATTTCATCCGCGGCGTGTTCTCCACCCCCCAAGGGGCCGTCCCCACGGGGCCGTCACGCCGCCTCAACGGAAGGCACCCCGCGAACCGGGGCGACACGGGCGATGACCGCAATTGGGCACGATACCCTGAAAACCCGCCGCACGCTGACCGTCGAGGGCAAGGCGTACGAGTATTTCTCGCTGCCCGAGGCGGCCAAGACGCTGGGCGACATCTCGCGTTTGCCGGTCAGCCTGAAGGTGCTGCTGGAAAACGTGCTGCGGTTCGAGGATGGGCGTAGCTACAAAGTGGATGACGCCCGCGCCGTGGCGGGCTGGCTCGAAAAAGCCTCGTCGTCGCGCGAAGTGCCGTTCAAGCCGGCGCGCATCCTGATGCAGGACTTCACCGGCGTGCCGGCGGTGGTCGATCTGGCGGCGATGCGCGACGGCATCACCCGCCTCGGCGGCAACCCGGCCAAGGTCAACCCGCTGGTCCCGGTCGACCTGGTGATCGACCACTCGGTGATGGTGGATGTGTTCGCCCGCCCCGACGCGCTGCAAAAGAACGTCGATATCGAATTCGATCGCAACGGCGAGCGCTACAAATTCCTGCGCTGGGGCCAGGACGCGTTCGACAATTTCCGCGTCGTGCCGCCCGGCACCGGCATCTGCCACCAGGTCAACCTGGAATACCTCGGCCAATGCGTATGGACCTCGACCAACGCCGGCACCACCTTCGCCTACCCCGACACGCTGTACGGCACCGACAGCCACACCACCATGGTCAACGGGCTCGGCATCCTGGGCTGGGGGGTCGGCGGCATCGAGGCCGAGGCCGCCATGCTCGGTCAGCCGATCGCCATGCTGATTCCCGACGTGATCGGCTTCCGCCTCACCGGCAAGCTGCCCGAGGGCGCTACCGCCACCGATCTGGTATTGACCGTAACGCAAACCCTGCGGCGCAAGGGCGTGGTCGCCAAGTTCGTCGAGTTCTTCGGCCCCGGGCTGAACGACCTGGGACTGCCCGACCGCGCCACCATCGGCAACATGGCACCCGAATACGGCGCCACCTGCGGCTTCTTCCCGGTCGACAAGGTGGCGCTCGACTATCTGCGCCTATCTGGCCGCGACACCCACCGCATCGCCCTGGTCGAGGCCTATCTGAAGGCCCAGGGCATGTTCCGTGAACCAAACAGCCCCGACCCGGTGTTCACCGACACCCTGGAACTCGACCTCTCCACCGTGCAGCCGTCGATGGCCGGCCCGAAGCGGCCGCAGGACCGAGTGCTGCTAAACGATGTGTCCACCTCGTTCAAGGCCGACCTGACCAAGGGTCTCGGGGTGCCGGCGAACGAGGCCGCAACCGCGGTCAAGGTCGAGGGCAAGAACTATGACCTGACCCACGGCGACGTGGTGATCGCGGCGATCACCTCCTGCACCAACACCTCCAACCCCTCGGTGCTGGTCGCGGCCGGGCTGGTCGCGCGCAAGGCGCACGCCAAGGGACTGAAGCCGAAGCCCTGGGTGAAGACCTCGCTGGCGCCGGGCTCCCAGGTGGTGACCGAGTACCTCGACAAGTCGGGCCTCACCGCCGACCTCGATGCGATCGGGTTCGAGACCGTCGGCTACGGCTGCACCACCTGCATCGGTAACTCGGGACCGCTGGATGACGCGATCGTCGATGCGATCGAGGACAACCGCCTGGTCGGCGCCGCAGTGATCTCCGGCAACCGCAATTTCGAGGGCCGGGTGCACGCCAACGTGCGCGCCAACTACCTGGCCTCGCCGCCGCTGGTGGTGGCCTACGCGCTGCTCGGAAAGGTGACCGTGGACATCACCACCGACCCGCTAGGCACCGGCAGCGACGGACAACCGGTGTATCTGAAGGATGTCTGGCCGACCAACAAGGAGATCGCCGACGTGATCGCCGCCAGCCTGTCGCGCGACCAATTCCTGAAGCGCTACGGGGAGGTATTCAAGGGCCCCAAGCAGTGGCAGGCGATCCAGGTCGAGGGCGACAGCGCCACCTACCGCTGGTCGGACGGATCGACCTACGTGAAGAACCCGCCCTATTTCGAAGGCATCACCATGGAACCGGCACCGGTCGGCGACATCACCGGCGCCCGCGTCCTGGCCGAACTCGGCGACAGCATCACCACCGACCACATCAGCCCGGCCGGATCAATTCGGAAAACCTCACCAGCGGGAGACTACCTGCTGGAGCGCCAGGTCACCCAGGCCAACTTCAACAGCTACGGCGCCCGCCGCGGCAACCACGAGATCATGATGCGCGGCACCTTCGCCAACATCCGTATCCGCAACGAAATGCTGAAGGACGTGGAAGGCGGCATGACCCGCCACCTCCCGTCGGGCGACGAAATGCCGATCTACGATGCCGCGATGCGCTACAAGAAGGAAGGCGTGCCGCTGGTGATCTTCGGCGGCAAGGAGTACGGCACGGGCTCGTCACGCGACTGGGCGGCGAAGGGCACCATGCTGCTGGGCGTGAAGGCGGTGGTGGTCGAAAGCTTCGAGCGCATCCACCGCTCCAACCTGGTCGGCATGGGGGTCCTGCCGCTGGTGTTCAAGGACGGCACCGACCGCAAGTCATTGCGGATCGAGGGCGACGAACTGATCGACATCACCGGCCTCGAAACGATCACTCCACGGATGGAGTTGTCATTGGTAATCCACCGCGCCAATGGCAAAGTCGATACGGTACCGGTCATCTGCCGGATCGATACGGTGGACGAGGTCGCCTACTTCCAGCACGGCGGCATCTTGCAGTACGTGCTGCGCGGCATGGCCAAGGCGGCCTGATCCCGGCGCTTTCTGGGGATGGAAAATCCCCGGGCGGCTTGATATCCCTGGCACTCCGGTCCGTCAAACGGCCCGCTGCCGCGAAGCTTCAGGGCATTGGTCGACGGCACCCGCAGGACACCGCTGGCATCAACGCAGCGATCCGCCGTTGCGGATGAAATCCACAAACGCGCGCAGCGGCGCGGGAAGATGGCGGCGACCCGGATAGTACAAAAACGGACCCGGGAATTCCTGCCACCAAGGTCGCAGAACCGGCTCCAGGCTGCCGTTGTCGAAATACGGGCGCAGCCAGTCCTCGAACAACTGGATGATGCCGGTGCCATCCACCGCCGCCTGCACCGCAAGGTCGGTTGCCGCGCCAACCCGCACGATCAGCGGACCGCTCGGGTCCACCCGGACGATCTCGCCATCGCGCTCGAACTCCCAAACCGTCATCGCCCCGCTGGCGAACCGGCCGCGCAGGCAGGCGTGATCCAGCAACTCACGCGGATGCCTTGGGCGTCCGCGCCGGTCCAGGTAGGCCGACGACGCCGCGGTCGCGAAGCGCTGCACGCGGGGGCCGATCGGCACCGCGATCATGTCCTGCTCTAGCCGCTCGTCATAGCGGATGCCGGCATCGCAGCCCGCCGCCAGCACATCGACAAAGCCCTCCTCGGCGACGATATCGAGCGTTATGTCGGGATACGCGCTCAGAAAACCCGGCACGATCGCCGGCAAGACCAGCCGCGTCGCCGCCACCGGCACGTTCAGTCGCAGCGTGCCGGCCGGCCGGTCACGAAAGCTGTTCACCACGTCCAGCGCCGCTTCGACCTCGTCCAATGCCGGCCCGAGCCGCTCCAGCAGGCGTAAGCCCACCTCGGTCGGCGCAACGCTGCGCGTGGTGCGGTTCAGCAGCCTGACGCCGAACCCGGCTTCGAGCCGGCGTATCGCCTCACTCAGGCTGGAGGCGCTGCGGCCACTGCTGCGCGCGCCGTTGCGAAAACCGCCATTGCGGGCAACCGCGAGGAACGCGTTCAGGTCGCCAAGATCCGCCGCCATTGTCCGCCGCTCCGAACAGCCTGTGCCGATTGACCTCTGTTATCGCGCAGGCGCGGCCTGTCTACATCTGCGATGCAATCGAAGGAGAACACCGATGACCGATATCAGCAAAGCCGGAACCTTCAAGCTCGGCGACCACGTCGTAAAACGCGTGGGCTACGGCGCGATGCAGTTGGCCGGCCCCGGCGTGTTCGGACCGCCGAAGGATCGCGACGGCGCGCTCGCGGTGCTGCGCGAGGCCGTCGCCAGCGGCGTCGATCACATCGATACCAGCGACTTCTACGGCCCGCACGTCACCAATCAACTCATCCGCGAGGCGCTGCACCCCTACCCGGACGGCCTGGTCCTGGTGACCAAGATCGGCGCCCGGCGCGGCGAGGACGCGTCGTGGAATCCAGCCTTTTCGCCCGAGGACCTGAAGCAGGCGGTGCAGGACAACCTCCGCAATCTGGGCCTCGACGCGCTTGATGTCGTCAATCTGCGCATCATGTTCGACCGCCGCGGTCCGGCCGAAGGCTCGATCGAGGCGCCGCTGACCAAGCTCGCCGAGCTTCAGCGCCAGGGCCTGGTGCGCCGCATCGGCCTAAGCAACGTAACCGCCCGACAGATCGCCGAAGCCCGCGCCATCGCCGATATCGTCTGCGTGCAAAACGAGTACAACCTGGCCCATCGCCACGACGACGCGCTGATCGACCAACTCGCCGCCGCCGGCATCGCTTACGTGCCGTTCTTCCCGCTCGGTGGCTTCACCCCGCTGCAGTCCGACGCTCTGTCTGGCGTCGCCGCCAAACTTGGCGTCACCCCGATGCAGGTGGCCCTGGCCTGGCTGTTGCGCCGCTCGCCGAACATCCTGCTGATCCCAGGTACCTCCTCGGTTGCCCACCTGCGCGAGAACCTGGCGGCGGCCGACCTTGAACTGCCGCCGTACGCCATGGCCGAGCTCGAAACAATCGCGGCCGCTCGTTCATCCGGTGCCGAAAAATAGTTATACCCCGCTGCCCTTCACGGCCCGCCTCACCCTGGCGGCTTCTCCGCCAGCTGGCTCCAGGTGGAGGCGGGCGGCGGCGGTCCAGCGGCCGGATTCCACCGGCCTGACTTCTTCAGCGCGTCCGCCACGCTCTTGGGCATGTAATTCTCGTCATGCTTGGCCAAAACCTCCGAAGCACGAAACACGCCACTCGGCTGTTCGACCCCGAGCACCACCACCCCCTGACCTTCGCGGAACAGGTCCGGAAGAATACCCTTGAAGACAACCGGAACACTGCTGCTGCCGTCGGTAACCCTGAACCGCACCAGCGTCCCGCCGTCCGCCGACTTCCGCACAGTCCCCTGCTCGACAAGGCCACCCAGCCGCAGCGAATGCCCAACTTTCTCGGACTTCGCCAGATCGGATGGAGAAACAAAGAACACCAAATTGTCGCTGAAAGCCGACAATATCAACGCCGATGTGCCCGCCAGCCCTACGCCGCAGACCAGGAACGTCAGCAGCCGACGCTTCTTGCGAGTCACGGATAACTCCGATCCCGGGTTGCACCGATCGCTTCAAGCCGCCGGCGATCCGACCGGACACGGAACGCGACTTGGACCAGAAAGAACACCACGACGCCGATCGCGATGGCGTAGGCGGCGGCAATATAGTCAAAATGCGTCAGGACAGACTCTCCTCGCCCATCGATGAAACCTGGGCGTTCAGCAGCGACCGGATACGCCGTTCCATGATCGCCGCCCGTGTCCGGGCAACGACAATCCCCGAAAACAACAGCGTGAAACCAAGCGCCGAAAAGAACAGCGGCCACAACATGCTGGAAGCGATCGTCGGAGCCCCGAACAAACCGATCGAGGCAGGCTGGTGCAGCGTATTCCACCAATCGACGCTGAACTTGATGATTGGGAGATTTATCACACCGATCAGGGCCAAAATCGATCCGGCACGATAGCCGCGCGCTGGATCGTCAAACGCCCGTACCAGCGCGATATGACCGAGATAGAGCAAGAACAGGATGAATACCGAGGTCAGGCGCGCATCCCATACCCACCACGCGCCCCATTCCGGCTTGCCCCAGAGACTGCCGGTTGCCAGGCACACCGCCGTGAATCCGGCCCCCACGGGACCGATTTCCACCGCCGCAAGGTCGGCCAACGGATGGCGCCAAACGAGCGAGGCGAGACTGCACATCGCCAGACAAAAGTAACCCGCGGAAGCCAACCAGGCGAATGGCACGTGCACGTACATGATGCGGACCATGTCGCCCTGCTGCCAGTCATCCGGCGCGAAAAACGCGCCCCAGACGATTCCCACAACCGTCAGTAAACCGCCGGACCACAGCAGCCACGGCAGAATCTTGCCCGACAAGCGCAGGAACTGCGTGGGATTCGCGAAATGACGCCGAGTCCTCTTTGATCGCGTCGATACGGCGGCTGTTCGAGCGTCCACAAAAATCCCTTACCGGATTGATCCTTATAGGGAAACACTGTGCGCAAAAGCTGCGGTGTGTTAAAAGCTCCAGACGCTGACGTCAACTGGCGTTCCAGCTTTTGAGGCTGACAGACAACACACGGCGGTTAAGTGATGTCGGCTGCAAGATCGGCAATCCCGACGTGCCGCATTCTTGGGCGGCGACCCAACATGAACAGGCGCTGAAAGGCGGCTGCGCAACCCCGGCTTATGCCAACCCGGGCAGCCTGCCCTGGCCCAAACCTACCCAAGCATGGCGCGCCAAACGCGCTCCTGGGTGAGCGGCAGCGCCGGCAAATCGCCGCCGCCCAGGGCGTCCGCTACCGCGCTGGCGACCGCGCACAACGCTCCGGTGGTTCCGGCTTCGCCGATGCCCTTCACCCCAATCGGGTTGAACGGCGACGGCGTGTCGCATTCGATCACCCGATGGTCCGGGAAGTCATTGGCCCGAGGCAACATGTAGTCCATCAGGCTGGCGGCACAGGGCTGGCCGGAAGCCCGGTCGATCACCGCTTCCTCGCCCAGCGCCTCGCCGACGCCTTGGGCGATCCCGCCGTGGATCTGCGCCTCGACGGCCCGCGGATCGATGGTGACGCCGGCATCGTCCACCGCCACATAGCGGGTCAGCACTACGGCACCGGTGGCCGCATCGATTGCCACCTCGGCGACATGGCAGCCAGAGGCAAACGCGTTGGCCGGGGCGAAGCGGCCGGTTTCGCGAAGCGGTTCTCCCAGCAGATCGACGATCCGGCACACCGGACTGGCATCGGCCCGCCGGACGCACTCATCGGCCAGATGCAGCTCGTCGGCGGCACAATTGGCGCGCAACGCCGCCGCCGTGCGCAGCCGCAGCGACAGCGCCTCGGCCGCCGCGGCAACGGCGCTGCCCGCCGCGATAGTGCTGCGCGATGCATACGACCCGGCCCCAGACAGCGTGGTGCGAGGGTCGGAGGCAACCAGGCTCACCGCCGCCTCCGCCAGCCCAAGCCGGGGCGCGGCAACCAGGGCGAAGGTGCGAGCATGCGACTGCCCGGTGCTGGCGGTCACCGTCTCGATGCGCAAGGCCGCGGCGCCATCAACGGCGGCCAGCGTGAGTGTCGCCTCATCGGGCGCGCCGCCGCCGCCGGACACCTCGATGAACAGACCCATGCCGCGACCCAGCCGAACCCCCGAACCCGCTGCGGCCTGCCTCACCGGGAAGCCATCCCAGTCAGCGGCTTGCCGAGCGGTCCGCATCAGCCGGAGAAAATCCCCGCTGTCGTACCGCGCCCCGCTCGGCAGCGACCACGGGAACGCCTCGGCCGGTATCGCATTGCGCCCGCGCAACGCGAACGGATCGATCCCCAGGCGCCCAGCGGCGATATCGACCAGGCGCTCCACCAGCAGCGCCATCTC
Organism: Rhodopila sp.; assembly: GCF_965277165.1. Lineage (GTDB taxonomy): Bacteria > Pseudomonadota > Alphaproteobacteria > Acetobacterales > Acetobacteraceae > Rhodopila. The sequence continues at coordinate 2,498,624 of NZ_CBDICE010000006.1, read as the reverse complement.
GGGCCGCCCGGCGCCGCGGTACGGGCCGGTCGGGACGGCATGGGTGTGGATCACGCGGAACTCGGCATGCGCCGCCGCAATGGCATAGCAGCCGGTCAGCGACTGCAGCGGATTGTTGATATTGGCAAACACCGCCACCGGCGAGATGTAGGCGCCAAGATCGGCGTCATAGCTCATCCACAAGGCGGTGAACCGGGCCGCCGCGTCGAGCGCCAGCCGCCCCCGCATCCGCACGCCACGCCCCTGGATATCGGTCAGGAACGACTCGCTTCTGGTGCCCGACCAGGAAACCGGACGCCCGGTCAGCCTGGCCGCCAGCATCACCGCGACGTATTCCGGATAGGCGATGTTGCGCGGACCGAAGCCGCCGCCGACGTCGCCGGACAGCACATGGAAGCGATCCGTCGGCAGGCCGAACACGGCGGCGAAATCACGCCGCATCTCGTTCACCCCCTGATGCGGGGCGCGCACCGTATAGATGCCGGTTTCGGCGTCCCAGCGCGCCCAGGCGGCGCGTGGTTCCAGCGTCACCGGCGACAGCCGAGGCAGTTCGATCTCGGTTTCCACCACCAGCGCAGCCTCCGCCATCGCCGCGCGCACCGCTCGGGCATCGCCGGCCTGATGGTGCAGCGCCACGTTGCCTGCCGCGTTCGGGTGAACCAGCACGGTGCCATCGTCCAGCCCGATCGTCGCCGGCAAGGCATCATACTCAACCAGGACCGCCTCGGCCGCGTCCAGCGCCTCGTCCTGGGTTTCAGCGATGACGCACGCCACCGCTTCACCCGGATGCCGCACGAGATCGCCGGCCAGCACAGGGCGGAAGGGAATGGTCAGCCCGTTGCCTATCCGGTCCATGACCGGGAAGTTATGCAGCCCGGCGCAGTCGCTCGCCGTCAGTACGCGCAGCACGCCCGGCAACCTCGCGGACTCGGTGACATCCAGCGAAACGATCCGGGCATGGGCATGCGGACTGCGGACGAAGATTGCCGAGGCCGCCCGGGCGAACCGCTCGTCCGCCGTGTAGCGCCCCAATCCGCGCAACTTATTGACCCGCTCGGCCTCTGCCTGCGGAACGCCAGCTCTTCCCATGATCCGAACCCCTATCGCGCTTTCGGCGGCGTCTGAACGGCCCCATTCCGATCCGTGATGCTGCTCAAATCCTCCAGGCTGCGACCCCGAGGTTCTATGCCAAATAGTGCCACGGTCAGGATCAGCACGAACAACAACCCGACCATCAGGGCCAGGACCCCGATAACGCCATGAGCGGCAAACAGTTTGACCACCAGGAACGGCGTCACAATCGTCGCTCCGCGGCCAAACGTATTGCAGATGCCGGCCGCCCGCAGTCGAACCTCGGTCGGGAACAATTCGGGGATGTAGATACCGAACAACAGGGCAACCAGCACATATATCGGCACTGTCAGTCCTATGCCCACCGCCATCAGCAGCGTCGGATCAGTCACGAACGGATAGATCGCGCCAAACACGATGGCGACCGCCGCTGCCCCGATCAGCATCGGCTTCCGCCCCCAGCTATCAGCCGTCAGCGCCGCGATCGCTGCCCCGACCGGCGCACCCAAGGACATGATCAGGGTGAAGTTGAAAGATGTCGCGATCGTCAGCCCCTGCTTGACGAAGAACGCGGGCAGCCAGACGATAAATCCATAGATCAATGTATTGATCACGATCAGCGCAATGCATCCAAGCACCATTCGCGACGCCAGGGGCGGTGCGAACAGGGTTGCCAGGGCCGGCGACGGCGGCGGCGCGGACGCGACGATCGGCGCCAGCGGTTTTGGCGCACCGGCCTCGATGCTTTGCAGCAAAGCCTCGGCTTCGGCGTTTCGGCCAACCGATTCCAGCCAACGCGGACTCTCCGGCATCGCCTTGCGGAGGTACCACACAACCAGCGCGCCGATGCCGCCCAAGACAAACATGCTGCGCCAACCGAAGGCTGGGATCATGAAGATGCTGATCAGTACCGCGATCGGCAGGCCCATGATCACGACCATCGCCAGAAAGCCGAGCCATCGGCCGCGGCTGGCAACCGGTGCGAATTCGGTCAGGGTCGCGTAGCCGACGACATTTTCCGCCCCTAACCCGACGCCCATCAGAAAGCGCAGCGCTATCAGCACGCTCATGCTGGGTGCGAATGCGGCGGCCAGCGATGCCAGGCCGAACAGCGCCAAATTCGCCTGATAGGTAAATCGCCGTCCGAACCGATCGCCGAGGAACCCGGTGAAGAAACTCCCAAGCATCATTCCAACAAACGTCACCGACACGAAAGCGGCGTTCTGTCCCATCGTCGAGAACCCGGACTTCAGCGTTGTCCCCAACACGGTGCCGGCGATGTAGATGTCGAACCCGTCGAAGAACATGCCGATCGCCACAAGGACGAAAATCCGGCGGTGAAACCCCAGGATCGGCAAGCGATCCAACCGCGCGCCCGCGTTCACCATTGCCGTGTCGCACCAGATTTTTGCTGGTGAAAGCCAGCATCACTCGTCGGCTCGATCTCGACGATGTGCCTCGGCCGCAATCTTTGGCGCGGTCGCTGCACGCGGTTGTCCAGCGTCCACTGCCCCCGATCACGCCTCTCGCATCAGCCGGTTGCTCGGCAGCGTCTTGTCGAGCACCTTGCGCGCCTGCTCGACGCCGCTCACCGGCAGGCCGGCGGCATCCAGCAGGCCGACCTGCACCAGCACGGATGCCTGATCCCAGTAGATGTGCTCATGCACCAGCTTCTCGCCCTGGAACTGCACCACGGCGATCATCGGGATTTCGACCGGTTTTCCGGTCGGAGCGACACCGGGCAGCATCCAGTCGATCTCGGTGGTGTGGGTGAACCGCAGCACGAACTCGTCGACCACGCTGCTGGCTCCAACCGTTCGGCTGACCGGCTGCATGGCGAAATCCGGCGGGTTGGCCCCGATGAAATGGTTGGCGTAGAACCGCTTGAGGGCATCGTACCCGACCCCGCCGGTCATCGTCGGGACGTGGTTGACGTAAGGCTGCGCGACCATCGTCGCCATCGTGGCATCGACATCGCGGGTTTCGAACTCATGGCGACAATGCGCCTCCCACAGCGTCACCAGATCATGATCGGCCATTTAGCGGTCTCCGAAATTCGCCGCGGGCAAATGATTGCGCCATGCGGAAAGGTCAGCGTCTGGATCGTGCCTGGACACTCGACCAATGCCCCGATCCGGGTGCCCGGGCTACGGCACACCCGCCTCCGACAGAGCATCATCATCCAGACCCCGCTGTCCAGACCGCGAACCGCGCTTCCAGGTCCGCGCCGCCGAAGTCGGCGACCGAAGTCAGCCGCCGGGGTCAAGTGGCCGAAGTCAGCCGCCGGGGTCAAGTGGCCGAAGTCAGCAGCCGGGGTCAGGCGGCCAAGGTCAGGCGGACCGAGTGCCCCCAAATCCGCCCATCAGGCGCCCCAACAGCCCGGACAGATCGGCGGTCTGGGTCTGTGCCGGAACATCCCCACCGGGGGTCAGGTGATCGACCATGTGCGGCACCGCCTGGGCTAGCACATCGCGCATCGCATCCGGTGTGGTGCCGGCCTGGCTAGCCCAGGATTGGATCTGGTCCGGAGAGAACACCTGTCCGACCTGATCGCCGGACACCGGCGCGTTGCTGCCGGTTCCCACCCAGGACTGAGCGGCCTGTCCAAGCCCGGCGTTCTGGAACTTGGAAATCACCGCCGCGACACCCTGGTTGTCGCCGTCCTTCATCGACAAAACCTGTTGCAGGATGCCGCTTATCGGCGAGGCCCCGCCCTGCTGGCCGCCGCCCATCACGCCCTGCAGCATCTGGCCGAGAATTCCGCTCATGTTGATCTCCTTTGAATGCCGCCGTCGTCAGGTGGCCGTTGTCAGGTAATCGACGGTCCACCGGGTCCACCCAATCCGCCTGGACCCCCTCCGTAGTTCGCACGGTTGCGGACGAACATTCGGTAGATCGCCAGGATGATCACCGCGCCGACGATTGACCCGATGAACCGCGCCCCTTGATTGCCGTGATACCAGCCCAGCGTGCGACCCAGCCAAGTCGCTACGACGGACCCGGCGATGCCCAGCAGGATGGTCACGATGATGCCGCCCGGATCGCGTCCAGGCATGATGAATTTTGCCACCGTGCCAGCAACGAACCCAACAATGATCGCCCAGACAAATCCCAGCAAAGCGCTATCTCCCCGGCGATGAAACAAACACAGATGAAACGACAACACTGCAGTTTGTAGAACAATAGCAGGCGCCGCTTGGCCTGGCGATCCTGGATGACCCGGAATTACCTGAATGTCACGACTATTTTACAAGACCAAAACCGCTGTTCTACGCGATTTTACTGCGTACTACCCATCATTCTTGCCGGCATTCCTGCCGCGCCAGCCTTCATCTTGCGCCATCATCCTTGGTGCGCCAGCCGCAACCCAGGACCGTCCCACGGCATCGCCACCAGTTGGCCGGTCCCCGACAGCGTCATGTAGGCGGTGCGCAAATCGGCCCCGCCGAAGCAGATATTGGTGCAGAACATGTCGGGCATCGGGATTTGCCGCAGCAGGCCCCCGCCCGACGCCACCACGCTGACCGATCCGTTCACCAGCGTCGCTACGCAGACATTGCCCGCGGCATCGACCGCCAGGCTGTCGAACCGTTGAAAACCGCCCAGCCCGACCAGCAGCCGGCCGCCATGCGGCGACGGAAACGGAGCCTTCCCAAGCACGCCAGGTGCCAGCACGTCGAACGCCCACAGCCGAGCGGTCTCGGTTTCGGCGACGTAGAGCGTGGTGCCGTCAGGCGACAGCCCGATCCCGTTCGGAGTCAGTATCGGATGCACCACCTCGGCGATGCGAGATCCGTCCGCGCGCGCATAATAAACCCCGCCCCAGTCGCGCTCGCGCGCCCGGGCCTTGCCGAGGTCGGTGAAATAGAACCCGCCGACATCGTCGAACACGATGTCGTTCGGCCCCAGCAGCCGGTGCGACCCGCAATGGTCGTACAGCACGCTGACCGCGCCGGAGCGCGGGTCTATGCGCTCGATGCGGCCGCCGGTGTAGTCCGACGCCGGGCCGCCCGGGCGCAGCATGTTCATCTCGGTGCGCCATTGGAAGCCGCCGTTGTTGCAGACGTAGAACGCGCCGTCGGGTCCGATCGCCAGGCCGTTCGGACCGCCGCCGACATGGGCCACAACCTCGGTGCGGCCGTCGGGGCGCACCCTGGTCACGGTCTGGCGCTCGATCTCCACCAGCACGATCGACCCGTCGGCCATCGCCACCGGCGCTTCCGGGAAGCGCAGGCCGGTGGCAATCACCCGTATCTCGGTCATCGCGGTTTCCTCGATGTTGTTGGCGCCAGCATAGATCGGTTGCCTGCGGACCGGAACCGTCGCCCGGCGGGGCGCGAAGCAAAGCTCCCGGCGGGGCGCGAAGCAAAGCTCCCGGCGGGGCGCGAAGCAAAGCTCCCGGCGGGGCGCGAAGCAAAGCTCCCGGCGGGGCGCGCAGCAAAGGTCCCGGCCCAGCGTCCATCCACGGTCGCCCACCCGCGGGCGTCAACCATTTGTTCATGTTTGGCGTGCATACAGGCGTAGCATGCGCGCGATTGTCGACCATCCCGACGTGTCGATCCTGACCGCCGCCGCCGCAATGCTGGCGGCGGCGCTGGCCTGCGGATTGCTCGCTCCGGCGCTGTTCGGAATGCTGCTGACCGCCACCGTGCTCGCCTGCCTCGGGTTCCTGGCGTTTCGCTTCCCCACCCAGTCCTGCGTGCTCTGGCTGCTGGTTACCGGCATGAGCCTGGAGATGGCGTTCGCCGACTGGGTCGGCGACGTCGCCTACCAACCGGTCATCGCGGTGATCAAGGCGATCGGCATCGGCCTCGGCGGCCTGTGCGTGCTCCGTTTCGGCCCCAAGCTCGACCTGCTCTGCCCAGCCTGGGGCTTCGTGGCAATGCTCATGACCGGCCTGGCGCACGGCCTCTATCCAGGCCTGACCGCGGCCGAGAGCCTGCGTTCGGCGATCGGCTCGATCGCCCCGTTCGTGTTCTGCTTCTCGCGCCTGCCGCGATACTGGGCCGAGACGATCATCCGCGCCCGCAAATGGTGCCCGGTGGTCGCAGTGGTGGCCTGCCTGCCGCTGGCCGCCATCGGGCTGCGCCCCTTGTTCGTCGATAGCGGAGGCGCTCGTCTCGCCGGCCTCGGCCATCCCGCCTTTCTCGCCAACGTCTGCCTGCCGGCAATCTACGCCTGCCTGATCCAGCTATACCGCGAAGGCCGCCGCGGCGATCTGGGCCTGCTGATCGCCAATGGCCTGATCCTGGTGCTGACCGGGGCCCGCGCCCCGCTGTTCTACGCCGTCGCGGTCTGCGCGTTCAGCCTGCTGTCGATCCAATCCCGCCAGTTCGCCGCGCGCGACCGCATCCTGCTGGTGCTCTCGGTGCTGGCCTTGCTGCCGATCCTGGTGCTGTGCGCCGGCGCCTTCTCCGAGGTGCGCCTGTTCAACGTGATGGCCAACGAGGCCGGCAACCTCAGCGGACGCGACCTGCTGTGGCCGGAATTCGAGGCCGCCGCCGCGCGATCGCCATGGTTCGGCTGGGGCGTCGGCGCCGGCAATGTGGTGATCCCGCCCGACAGCGCGATCGTCCAGCAGATGCACACCTGGGCAGCCCACAACGAATACCTGCGGATCGGCGTCGAGGGCGGTCTGCTCGGACGCGCCCTGCTGGTCGGCCTGTTCGCCGCCTGGATATTCGTCCGCAGCCGCGACCTGCCGGCCGCGGACCGGCGCATCATGCGGCTGGCGTTCCTGGCCTATGCCGGCCACGCCGGCACCGACAACGTGCTGATCTCGACCCCGGCGTGCGTGATGTTCGCCTTCACCGCGGCGGTGTTCGCCCGTCCCGAACTCCGATCGGCGCCGACGGCGCGCCACGCGGCCTGATCTCGCGGGCGTTTACTCCGCGCCCCCTACGTAACATCCGAAGCCACATGAGCCGCGACAGCCCATTGTCCAGAGTGCTGCCGCGCAACACCATCTGCTCGCTCGCCGCTCCCTCGCAATCGCGGTAGCGGATGCACACGGCGATCTAGGCCAGCACCCGCTCCGCCGCCTTGACGAGCGTCGGGTCGCCCGCGGCGCGCCACGCGGTCACGATCGTCGACCCGATCTGGTCGCTTGCCGCCGAGCCTGCCCGGTGTCGGAACCGACCGGTTGTAACACCGACCATAGCTCCGCTTGCAACAGTCCCGACCCCGATTACCCTTGCCCGATTCCAACCTGGTGGCGTAGGGAACGCCGCCAGTCAGCCGGAGCATCGGTGGCCATGCGGCGCGTCTTGCTTTTGTTATCCTTGGTGTTTGCCACCCTGGTGTTGGCAACCCTTTCCGGCGCGTCGGCGGCGTCCGCCGGCGGCATCGCCTTCGTGCTGAATTCGGCCGGCGCTTCGATCAGCGTGATCGACATGGCAACCCAGAAAGAGGTCCGCCGCATCCCGGCGTTGCGCGAACCTCACCATCTGGCGCTCAGCCCCGACGGCGCCAGCCTGCTGGTCGGCGACACCGCGGGCAACCAGATCATGTTCCTCGATCCCAACACCGGCGCGGTGCAGAAGCGAATGCCGATAGCCGATCCCTACCAGTTGGGATTCAGCCCCGACGGCAAATTCCTCACCGTGAACGGCCTGGCCCGCAACCAGGTCGATATCTACGACGCCGCCAGCATGAAGCTGCTCAAGCGCTTCCCGGTGGTGGCGACGCCAAGCCATCTGGCCTATTCGCCGGACTCCGCGACCGTGTTCGTCAGTCTGCAGGACAGTGACAAGCTGGCGGCGTTCGATCTGCGCACCATGACCCGGCGCTGGGTCAAGCCCGTCGGCCGCACCCCGGCCGGCGTGCTGTGGCTGAACGGCAAGGTGCTGGTGGCCGACATGGGCACCGACTACATCGCCGTGGTCGATCCGGCGACCGGCCGGGTGGAACGCCATGTGCGGACCGGCCGCGGCGCCCACCAGCTCTTTCTATCCCCCGACCACACCATTCTCTGGGTCAATAACCGAGCCGGCGGAACCACCGTATCGCTGGATGCGGCAACGCTGACGCCGATCCGCAGCTACGCCATCCCCGGCGGCCCCGATGACATGGATTTCGCGCCCGGCGGCAAAATCTGGATCACCCGGCGCTGGGCCGAGAAGGTCGCGGTGCTCGACCCCCAGACCGGATCATACAGCACCATCGATGTCGGCCGCTCGCCGCATGGCATTTTCCTCAATCCGCGGGCGCCGTCCCCCACGGCGCTGTCCAGCCGCTGATGGGTGATCCGTTCGACCTCGGCGCCGGCTGGCTGGAGGAGCACGTGCTGGTCCCGCTGCTCTACCAGTTCGGGCTGATGAACTGGGAGGACGTCTCCTACGGGTGGGCATTGTTTGCCCTCTACGGCATCGCCCAGGTGACGGTGACGTTCGCCGTCTGCCTGCCGCTGGAGCGCTGGCGTCCGGTCGAGCGCTGGCCCGACAGCCGCGCCGTCTGGGTCGATGCCGCCTACACCGTGCTGTCTCGCGTCGGCGTGCTGCCGCTGGTGACCTACGTGCTGTTCTACCGCGTTCAGGTATCCGTCAGCGGCTGGATGACCGATCGCGGCCTGGTGCCACCGACGCTGGAAGGGGCATTCCCCTTCCTGCTCGGACAACAAGCACTGACCTTCGTGTTCTACGCGATCATCCTGGATTTCGCCGACTACTGGCGTCACCGGCTGTCGCACCAGGTGCGCTGGTGGTGGGCGCTGCACTCGCTGCACCATGCGCAACGCCAGATGACGTTCTGGTCGGATGATCGCAACCATCTGCTCGACGACCTGATCGCCTTCGTCTGGTTCGGCGCGATCGCGCTGCTGATCGGCGTGCCGCCACTGCAGTTTCCCCTGCTGGTGCTGCTGCTGCGGTTCCTGGAGTCGCTTTCCCACGCCAATGCAAGGGTCTCGTTCGGCTGGCTGGGCGACCGCATCCTGGTTTCGCCGCGCTTCCACCGCGCCCATCATGGCGTGCTCGCCGCCGGCCAACGCAGCTGCAACTACGGCGCCGTGCTGCCGTGGTGGGACATGCTGTTCGGCACCGCCGATTTCTCCCGCGACTACGTCCGCACCGGTGATCCGTCCGCCGAGGAGGCGCTCGCCACCGGCAGTTACCTGCAACAGCAACTGGCCGGCCTGCGGCGTTTTGTCAGGGTGTTCGCGCGGTCGCGGGTCCGGCACGGGACGTAATCTTACGCGCTCCCGTTTGATTTGTTATCAGTAGTTTCGCGCGCTAAAAAGAACTGTTAAGCAGCGGAACCTGCCATGACCGACGAACCAGATAATCTTGTCCTGGTGTATCTACGCCGCATCGACGAAAAGATCGATCGTCTGGCCGCTGGCCAGGCGGACCTGGCTCGGCGCGTTACCTCGCTCGAGGCCAAGGTGGCGTTGCTGCATGGCGATTTTGCCGCCCAGTCCGAACGGATCGACCGCATCGAGATCCGGCTCGATATCGTGCTGGCCTGACGCGCTGGCCTGCCCCGCCCTGGGTTTGCCTTCGGCCCACGCCGTGCCAGCATGGCCCCAGTAAGGATCCTCCCAAGGAGGATGTGCCGGAGGAGGACCCACCCCATGAACGACATGCCCCCCACCCAGGACGCGCCGCCGCGCGACGGCCCAAGCCTCGACGGCAAGGCGATCGCCGACCTGGCCGAGCAGCTAAATCAACTGCTGCGGCTGCGCACCTTCCCCATCGGCATGAAACTGTTCGGCGATGTCGCCGAGATGGAAGCGGTGCCCGGACTGCGCCGCCCCACCAAAGGCAAGACCTACTCCACCTGCCAGTTGGTAACCCAGTCGCGCATGGCCGGCTTCACCCTCGGCATCACCACCGAAAACGTCCCGGCGTTCTCCAGTTGCAGCAGCGTCATCGGGCTCGACGCGCCGGGCGAAATCTACACCTCCGGCCGCAAGATGAACGGCGTGTGGTTCCAGAACCAGGACGCCGCCGCCGCGCACCAGGCGGGGATGCCCCGGGTGCCCCCCGGAACCTATCACGGCCTGGCGGTCTCACCGCTGCGCACCGCCAGGCTCAGCCCGCCCGACATCTGCCTGTTCTACGCCAACCCGGCGCAGATGATCCTGTTCATCAACGGCCTGCAATGGCGCAACTACCAGCGCTACGACTTCAGCATCACCGGCGAAAGCGCCTGTGCCGATAGCTGGGGCAACGCGCTGAAGAACAACACCGTCAGCCTGTCGATCCCGTGCTACGCCGAGCGCCGCTACGGCGGGGTGGCCGACGACGAGATGCTGATGGCCTGCCCGCCCAACGACTTGGCGCGAGCGGTCACCGGCCTGCACGGATTGTCCAAGGCCGGCCTGCGCTACCCCATCATGCCGTTCGGCCCGCAGGCCGAACCAGGGGAGGGCATGGCGAAAAGCTACGCCGGCAAAAACTGATCGGACGGCGCGACAGCCTCGGCGCCCGCCGCAACAAATGAGCCGTTCGTAACTTGCTGCCCAGCATCCAGCGATCCTAATTGCATCGATGTCGACGTCGCTCCAGGCCTCCGAGTCCGCCCCCGTCGATGCATGGTCAGCCCCCGGTTCAGGGCTGCTCGGCATCGCCGGCGTCGTGGCGCTGGGCGTCGTGCTGAGTTGGCTCAGCGGCCGATTTCCGACCGAAATGCCGGCCTGGGCGCCATACGATTTCTCCTGGGTCTCGTTCCTCGGCATAGCGCTGCCGACCGTCTGGTACGCGCGCGGTCTGTATATCAGCAGTGCGCCCCAGCGGCCGAACCTGTTCCGGACCATCGCCTTCGCCATCGGCATGGCGCTGATCTACACCACACTGCTGTCGCGATTTGTCTATTTCTCACAGCACATGTTCTTCCTGAACCGGCTGCAGCACCTCGGGATGCACCATCTCGGCCCGTTCCTGCTGGCGCTGGCCTGGCCCGGTGCCACGATCCGTCGCGGCATGCCCGATTGGGCCGCCCGCCGCCTCCAGGCGCGCTGGCTGCACCGGCTGCTGCGGATCACCCAGCAGCCGGTGGTCGCCGGCGCCGTGTTCGCCGGCCTGGTGGCGCTCTGGCTGCAGCCGACGGTGCACTTCCACGCCATGCTGTCGCCCTGGCTCTACGACCTGATGAACTGGAGCATGGTGATCGACGGCCTGCTGTTCTGGTTCCTGATTCTGGATCCCCGCCCACCGGCGGAGGCCGGCTGTTCCTACCCGGCCCGCCTGGCGGTCGTGCTGCTGGTGGAATTCCCCCAGATCCTGATCGGCTCGCATCTCACCTTCACCAACACCGTGCTGTACTCGTACTACGATCTTTGCGGCCGGCTATTCCCCTCCATCAGCGCGATTCTCGACCAGCACATCGGCGGCGTTGTGGTCTGGATCCCGCAAGGCATGATGGGGGCCATCGCCTTCCTGCTGATCATGAACAATATCCGCAAGCAGGAAGATCGCGCCGGCGGTCCCGGCCGGAACGATATCAAGGTCGGAGGAACGCGTGTCTCATCAGCCAGTTGGACCGGCCGCTAGCTTGGTGCTCGGCATCGCGGCGCTGGCACTGTTGGGGGCCGCACCGGCCCCGGATGCCGAGGTTCACGACGCCAGAATCCGGGTGCTCCTGGCATCGCGCCCGGCCGGTGGCTATTTCCAGCTCGACAACCACGCCGCCGAACCGCTGACCCTGACCGGCGCCGCCTCGCCGGGATGCGGTTCGCTGATGTTGCACCGCTCGATGAACAGCGGCGGCACCGACAGCATGGTCGCCGTCGATCATGTATCGGTGCCCGCGCACGGCTCGATACGTTTCGCCCCAGGCGGCTATCATCTGATGTGCATGCAACCGGCCCCGACCCTGCGTCCCGGTGCCACCATACCGGTCACCCTGACATTCGCCGGCGGCGGCAGCCTGACCACGAAATTCTCGGTCGAGGGCGCGCATGGCCGCTGACCACCCGATCCAGCGGCGCGGCGTGCTGGGATTGTTCGCGGCCGGCGCCGCCGGGCTGCCGCTGTCGCACTGCGACGACACCGCCGCGTGGCACGACGTGGACGTCGCCGGCACCTCGCCGTCGCTGCGCTTCACCATGCGTCGCGCGCCGGACGGCAAGCAGGTGACCGCCGCCGATTACCGCGGCGACATCGTCATGCTGTATTTCGGCTATACGTTCTGTCCTGACGTGTGTCCGCTCACGCTGCAGAACACCGGCGATGTGTTCTCGCGAATGGGGTCCGACGCGAAGTCGGTGCGCTTCCTGTTCGTCACCGTCGATCCCGGACGCGACAGCCTCCCCGTGCTGGCGCAATACGTCAGTCAGTTCGGTCCCAACTTCATCGGCCTGCGCGGCACGCCCGACCACCTCGCCAACCTGGCGCGCCGCTTCCGCATTGCCTACTCCGTCACCCCGGCCTCGGGCGGCAACCCAATCGAGGTAACCCATAGCTCCGCCATCTACGTGTTCGGCCGTCACGGCGCCGCCCGACTGCTGGTACCCTCGCTGGCCTCCGCCAACCCCGACACCAACGGTGTCGCCGCCGACCTGACCCGCCTGGTGCATGAACGCCCCTCGACCCTCGGCTGGCTCGAACGACTGGTCAGCTGAACTTGACACTCCGCAAAACTTGACAGTCCGCTAAACTTGACAGTCCGCGCCGACCCGGGTTGCATCATGCTACCATGAACCCGCGGGAGAACGCCCAATGCCAAAAGCCAAGGTCGCGCTGGTGATCGGCGCCGGCGATGCCACCGGAGGCGCCGTCGCACGCCGCTTCGCGCAAGAGGGCTTCGTCGCCTGCGTCACCCGCCGCCACGCCGACAAGCTGGCACCCCTGGTGCAACGCATCGAGCAGGACGGCGGCAAGGCTCATGCCTTCGGCAGCGACGCCCGCCGCGAGGAAGCCGTGACCGCACTGTTCCAGACCATCGAGCAAGAGATCGGTCAAATCGAAGTCGTATCCTTCAACGTCGGCGGCAATGTGCGCTTTCCGATCCGCGAGACCACCGCCCGGGTCTACACCAAGGTCTGGGAAATGTGCGCGCTGTCCGGCTTTCTGGCCGGACGAGAGGCGGCCGGCGTCATGGTGCCCCGCGGCCGCGGCACCATCCTGTTCACAGGTGCCACCGCCAGCGTCCGTGGCGGGGTAGGGTATGCCGCCTTCGCCGGCGGCAAGCACGCGCTGCGGGCACTGGCGCAAAGCATGGCACGCGAGTTGGGTCCGGCCGGCATCCACGTCGCCCACGTCGTCGTCGATGGCGCCATCGACACCGATTTTACCCGCCAGCGCGCGCCCGATCGTTACGAATCACGCAAGGCCGCCGAAGGCATCCTCAACCCGGACTCGATCGCCGAGAATTACTGGCTGCTGCACCGCCAGCCCCGCGATGCCTGGACCCACGAATTGGACCTCCGTCCCTGGTCGGAAACCTGGTGATGGAGACCCGGTGATGGAAATCCAAGGCGTGAACGGGCCGTTGGTCGGCATCCGGGTGATCGACCTCACCACCGTCGTTTCCGGGCCTGTATGCACCATGATCCTGGCCGACCAAGGCGCCGACGTTATCAAGGTCGAACCCCCGGCCGGCGACATCGCTCGGCGCACTTCGGGCGATGGCGAGTTCACCGCGATGTTCGTCTCCTCCAACCGCGGCAAGCGCTCGATCGCGCTCGACCTGAAGCAGCCGTCCGGGTTGGCCGCGCTGCGTCGGTTGATCGCCGGTGCCGATGTCCTGGTACAAAATTTCAGACCCGGAACGATGGCCCGGCTCGGCCTGGCCGAACCGGCGATGCGGGCGGCCAACCCAGGCCTGATCTACGTCTCGATCTCCGGCGTCGGTGAAACCGGCCCGTATGTGAAAAAGCGTGTCTACGACCCGGTGATCCAGTCGCTGTCCGGCTTCGCCGACGTCCAGGCCGACCAGGCGACCGGGCGCCCAAACATGATCCGCACCATCGTCGCCGACAAGACCACGGCGGTGTACGCGGCCCAGGCGGTATGCGCGGCGCTGGTGGCGCGCGCGCGGGACGGGCAGGGGCAGCATATCCAATTGTCGATGCTCGATGCCATGGTCGGCTTCCTGTGGCCCGAGGCGATGGCCCAATACACCGTGGTGGGCCGGGAGAACGCCCCGCAACCAGCGCCGCGCCCCGATCTGATCTTCCAGACACGCGATGGCTACATCACCGTCGGCTCGCTGTCCGATGCCGAATGGCGCGGCCTTTGCGGCGTCATCGCACGCCCGCAATGGATCGACGATCCGCGCTTTCGCACGCCCTCGGCGCGATCGCTGAATGCCGCCGAACGCATCCACCTGGTTGGCGAAGTCCTCGCCCAAGGCCACAGCCAGGACTGGCTGGATCGACTCGACGCCGCCGAGGTGCCGTGCGCCCCAGTACTCCGCCGAGCCGACGTGATGGACGACCCGCAGGTGATCAACAACCAACTGATCGAAACGATGCAGCAACCCACGCTCGGGGTCGTCCGCCAGGCCCGTCCGGCCGCGCGATTCGACCGCACGCCGGCCCGCATCGCCGGCGCCGCCCCGCGTATCGGCGAACACACCGACGCCATCCTCGCCGAGGCCGGCTACAGCGCCATCGAGATCGCCACACTGAAGACCGAGCGCGCCGCCAAGTCGGTGGAGTAGAAACGCCGAAGTAACGGGGAGACAAAAAATGTCCACCGGACTCACTCTCTGGGGTGTCGGCACCAGCCGCACAATCCGAGCGCACTGGGCGCTGCACGAATTGGATCTGAGCTTCGAATTGCGGCCGATCCTGCCACGCACCGGCGAGACCAAGACCGCCGAGTTCACCGCCCTGAACGCCCGCCAGAAAATACCATTACTTGAAGACAACGGACCGATCCTGACCGAGAGTGCCGCGATCATCAGCTATCTGTCGGACACCTATGCCAAGCCGGAAAACCGGCTGATGCCGACCGATCCGCACCCCCGGGCGCGCTGCATGGAATGGTGCTTCTTCGTGATCAGCGAACTGGATGCGACCTCGCTCTACGTGATGCGGCGCCACGGCGACCTCGGCCACATCTACGGCGACGCACCGATCGCCAATACCTCGGCGGCCAACTATTTCCAGCAGCAGATGCGCAGCGTGGAACGCGCGCTGGATCACGACCCACGCTATATCCTGGGCGAGCGGTTCAGTGCCGCCGACATCCTGCTGTCAACCTGCCTCACCTGGGCCGTTCGCTATGGCGTCCCCATCGCCGACCCGGTGATCGCCTACAACCAGCGAGTCACCGCCCGCCCGGCCTACGCCCGCGCGCTCGACACCAACCGCCCTCCCGCCGAGGCGGGTGGCGCCGGCTGCCGGTCGCTAGCGCATGATCGCGATGGACGGAACGTTCAAGGCGCGTGAATCATGCGACAAAACAAAGAGCTAGACCATTTTTCGGCATGAATAGTCATGCTGGAAACGGTCTAGCGGCGCCAGACCGAGCCCCGGTCAGGCGATCAGGATCGCCCTGACATCGTTGACGTTGGTCAGCGTCGGACCGGTGACGATCAGGTCGCCGATCGCGGCGAAAAACCCGTGGCTGTCATGTCCGGCCAGCGCGGCGCGGGCCTCACACCCGGCGGCGGCGGCGCGGCCCAGCGTATCAGGGCCAAGCAGCGCCCCGGCGATCTCGTCCATCCCATCGATCCCGTCGGTGTCCCCAGCCATCGCCCAGATGCCCGCCGCGCCGCCCAGCGCGATCGCCAGGCCCAGCAGGAACGTCGTGTTGCGCCCCCCCTTGCCGGCCGGCCGCGGCGACAGCGTGACCGTGGTCTCACCCCCCGACAGCAGCACCGCCGGCGGCGCCAAAGGCTGCCCATGCGCGCGCACCGACAGCGCGATCCCGGCCATCACGCTGCCCATCTGAGCCGCCTCGCCCTGCAGCGCGTCGCCCAGGATCAGCGGCGTCAGCCCCAGCGTGCGAGCCTTGGCCGCCATCGCCCGCAGCGCCATCATCGGCGTCGCGATCATGCGGAAATCGGCCTCCGGCAGGCTGCCAGGCTTCGGTGTCTCGTCGTCGTCGCGGTCCAGCCGTTTACCGACCGCCGCCGGAGCATCGATGCCGTAGCGCGCCAGCAGCCCGCGCGCCTCGGCGAACGTGCTGGCATCGGCAACCGTCGGCCCCGACCCGATCACCGCCGGATCGTCCCCCGGCACGTCGCTGATCGCCAGCGTCACCACCTTGGCCGGAGCCGCCGCCGCGGCCAGCCGCCCGCCCTTGATCGCCGACAAGTGCTTCCGCACCGCGTTCATCTCGCCGATATTCGCCCCGCACGCCAGCAGCGCTCGGTTGATCACCTGCTTGTCCGCCAGCGTCAGACCAGCCACCGGCGCCGCCAGCAGCGCCGACGCGCCGCCCGAGATCAGCGCGATCACCAGATCGTCCCCGGTCAGGTCCTCGACCTGGCGCAGCAACCGCCGCGCCCCGCGTTCGCTGTTCTGGTCGGGAACCGGATGAGATGCCTCGATCACCTCGATCCGCCGCGTCGGCACGCCATGGCCGTATCGCGTCACCACGGTTCCCCGCAGGTCCACGTCCGGCCACGCGTCTTCAAGCGCCGCCGCCATCACGGCTGCCGACTTGCCGCCTCCAACGACGACGCAGCGCCCCGACCGTGGCTTCTCCGGCAAATGACCCGCCAGCACGGATCGCGGATCGGCGGCGGCGACCGCGGTATCGAATAGCTCGCGCAGCGCCGCGCGCGCCGCCACGTCCGTCCAACCTGCAACAGGCACCCTCGCGCCCGGCCCATGCGCGTTGGGCAATCTCCCCTCGGGCGCCCCGGAGGTTTCCTCGGTCATCAGCCGTTTCCCGTGTTTTTCACCCGCCGCAGTATGGCGAAGCAGGGCCGGGCGCGCCATCTCTGGTGTCGGCAATCAAGGAGCCATCCATGTCCGCACCCGAATCCGACGCCAAGACCCGCACCGAACTCGAGGCCGCCGCGTTCCGCCGCCTGGTCGGGCACCTGCGCGAACGGACCGATGTTCAGAACATCGACCTGATGAACCTCGCCGGCTTCTGCCGCAACTGCCTCAGCCGCTGGTACCGCGAGGAAGCCGCCACCCAGGGCATCACCATCGCCGATCCCGACGCCCGCGAGATCGTCTACGGCATGCCCTACAAGGAATGGCAGGCGAAGTACCAGAAAGACGCCTCGGCGGACCAGAAGGCCGGCTTCGACAAGGCCAACGCGGCGCATTAAGGGCTGTTCGGTCGAGGTTTCGCGCTTTCCTCCGTGTGGCGCGGCCTCCCCCCCCCCGGTTGGCGCCGGTGGTGGTGGCTCGGGCATTGACCCCGCTGGCTGCCGAAGCTATCCCCGCCGCCCCTGTGGCAGCGGAGATGAACCAGACGATGGCGAAGCCGGTCAGCGAGGAAGATATCAAGTCCGGCGGAGTGGCGGCCGATCGCCTGCGCAGCCTGGTTGAACGCATCGAGCGGCTGGAGGAAGAGCGCAAGGCGCTGGCCAGCGACATCAAGGACATCTACGCCGAGGCGAAGTCCGCCGGCTTCGACGTCAAGGTGCTGCGCCAACTGATCCGCATCCGCAAGCAGGAGGCGGCCGAGGTGGAAGAACAGGAGACCATGCTGGACATCTACCGCCGGGCGCTGGGAATGTAGCCCTACGGACGCCGCGGCGCAGGATGATGGAAAGCGGCGATCCTTCTCGGTAGAAGGAGGCCATGCCCGACGATCTTTCTGACCGCGACGTGCTGGCCTGATCGGAACATCAAGCGACGCTGCTCCGGCGCGCTTCCCCCCGAAGCCTGCCCGGCCAGCCTCGATGTTCTGTTGCACGGATCGCCCGAGGATATCGAAGCGGCATTGGCCGATCACTGAACGCGGTCCGCGATCGCGCCAAGATGCAACAGCGGACAAGTTCATTCGCCAAACGGGAAACTGCCCGCTTCCTGCCACGGACCATTCCGGTACCGCCACAACGCCAACCCGGTCGCGGTGACCGCAAACGGCTTGAACGCCGCCGCAAGACCGTCGCGCAATGCCCGCGCATCCGCGGGATCCACCTTGTTCTGGATGGTGATGTGCGGCTGCCACGGCTGCCGGTCCTGGGCTGTCAAACGGTCCAGCCAGACCTCACGCAAACGCGCACGCACCTGTCTCAGCGGCTGCGATTCCAGCCTGAATGCCACCCCGCGGCCGAGCAGGCGAACCCCCGTCACCAGCAGCGCCAGCGTCCGGCCCGCGCTCGCTTCCCGCGCCACCGCATCCAAACCCAGATCGGCCGGCAGCGCATGAAACAACGTCAAATGCGCGCCAATGACCAACCGGTGCGCTGGAAAATGTGCCGAACGCAGCGCATCAAACCTCGCCTGCGCCGCGTGGTCCAACGTCGCGGTCAGGATCCGTGGTGCGAGGTCTTCCACCTGTGTCTTTCAAAGTTGATCCGCCTTGCTCCAATTCATCGCGGAAGCCGCTGCGACCTGACGCTCGCGTCACAGCGAAATCCGCAACCAGGCCCCCAACTCGCCAATAATCCCCCGCCGGAACGCCAGCACGCAGATCATGAAGATCGCTCCCTGCGTCACCGTCACCCAGGCCCCGAACTGCGCCAGGTAGTTCTCCATCGTCGTCACCACCCCAGCCCCCACCACCGGCCCGAACACCGTCCCCAAGCCCCCCAGCAACGTCGTCAGCACCACCTCACCCGACGTCGGATAATTCACATCGGTCAGCGTCGCGATGCCGAACACCAGCGCCTTGGTGCCCCCCGCCACACCAGCAATGGTGCAAGACAGCACAAAGGCGATCAGCTTGTAATCGTTGGTCCGATACCCCAACGACGTCGCCCGGGGCTCGTTCTCCCGGATCCCCTTCAGCACCTGGCCGAACGGCGAGTGGATGATCCGGTGCACCAGCAGAAAACCGCCGATGAACACCGAAGCGGTCACCCAGTACATCGTCATATCGTTGTTAAGATTAATAAAACCGAACAGATGACCACGCGGCACCTGCTGGATGCCGTCCTCGCCGCCGGTGAACGGCGCCTCCAGGCAGAAGAAATACACCATCTGCGCCAGCGCCAACGTGATCATCGCGAAGTAGATGCCCGACCGACGGATCGCCAGATGCCCCAGCACCAGCCCCAGCGCCGCCCCGGTCAGGCCGCCAAAGATGATCGCGATCGAGGCATCCACATGCCAGTGCTTCATCGTCCAGGCCGCGACATAGCTGCCCATGCCGAAAAACGCCGCGTGACCGAACGACAGCAGCCCGACATAGCCGATCATCAGGTTGAAAGCGCAGGCGAACAGCGCCGCGCACAGCACCCGCATCAGGAACACCGGATACAGCACGTACGGGCAGACCGCGATCAGCACGACCATCGCCACGAAGGCGATCCCCTGCGCACGCGAGAAGCCGAATATCCCATGCGTCCGCGGGCGCGAGAAACCCGCCATCTCAGGCCGCCTTTCCGAACAGCCCGCGCGGCCTGACCAGCAGCACGATCACCATCACCAGGAACACCACCGTGGCCGAGGCCTGCGGATAGAACACCTTGGTCAGCCCCTCGACCACGCCAAGTCCGAACCCGGTCAGGATCGACCCCATGATCGACCCCATGCCGCCGATCACCACCACGGCGAACACTGTGTTGATGAAGTTGCTCCCCATGTTCGGATTGACCGAGTAGATCGGCGCCGCCAGCACCCCGGCGAATGCCGCCAGCGCCACCCCCGCGCCATAGGTCAGCGTGATCAGCCGAGGCACGTTGACCCCGAACGCCTGCACCAGCGGGGCATTCTCCGTCGCCGCCCGCAGCGTGGCGCCAAGCGATGTCTTCTCGATGATCGCCCAGGTGGAAAGGCAAACCACCAGCGCCGCCACCACCACCCAGCCACGGTAGATTGGCAGGTACATGAAGCCCAGGTTGACCGCGCCCTGCAGGATGTCAGGGATGCGATACGGCAGGCCGGAACTGCCATAGGCGTTGCGGAACAATCCCTCGATCACCAACGCCATGCCGAAAGTCAACAAAAGGCCGTACAGATGGTCCAGCTTGTACAGCCGGCTGATGATGGTCTTTTCCAGCACCACCCCGATGCTGCCGACCAGCAGCGGGGCCAGAATCAGCGACGGAAAATAGCCGATCCCCAGGTAGTTCAGCAGCATCCACGATGCGAACGCACCCATCATGAACAACGCCCCATGGGCGAAGTTGATAATGTTCAGCAGGCCGAAGATCACCGCCAGTCCAAGCGACAGCATGGCGTAGAACGCGCCGTTGATCAGCCCCAGCAGCAACTGCCCGAAAAGCAGCGGGCCGGGAATGCCGAAGATCATGATCATGACAGTTGCCCGGCCATGCGGTTCCCTCGGTTTCAGGCCTTGATGAAAGCGCAGTGACCGTCGGCCAGCGGACGGAACGCCTCATCGCCCGGCGTGGTCGCCACCAGTCTATAGTAATCCCACAGCGCCTTGCTCTCGGACGGCTGCTTCACTTCGAACAGATACGACGTGACCAGATTGCGGCCGTCCTGGCGAATTTTCGACTTGCCGAAGCAGTCGTCGTCCACAGGCATCGCTTTCATCCGGTTCACCGTGGCGACGCCATCCTTCTTGGCCTCCGCTGCGCCCATGTCGGCCACAGTCTTCAGGTAGTGCAGCGTCGCCGAGTAGCAGCCGGCATGGGCCATGTTCGGATAATTCCTCGGCGTCTTCGGCAGCACCCGCTTGGTGAACGCTCGGGTGCGGTCGTTCAGGTCCCAGTAGAAGCTCTCGGTCAGATTCAGCCCATGCGCGACATCCAGCCCAAGCGCGTGGACGTCGGTGATGAACATCAGCAGCGCCGCCATCTTCATCGACTTGTTCAAGCCAAATTCGTTCGCCTGCTTGATCGAGTTCACCGTGTCGCCGCCGGCATTCGCCAGACCCAGCACCTTGGACCCGCTGGCCTGCGCCTGCACCAGGAACGATGAAAAGTCGGTGGTGCCGGGAAACGGATACCGCGCCGCCCCGAGCACCTTGCCGCCGGACGCCGTGATGAAGCCCGTGGTGTCGGCCTGCAACTGCTTGCCGAAAGCATAGTCGGCGGTCAGGAAATACCAGGAATCGCCACCCGCCTTCACCACCGCCCCGCCGGTCGACTTGCCCAGCATGTAGGTGTCATACGTCCAATGCACGAAATTCGGCGAGCACGCGGACCCGGTCAGCGCCGACGTCGCGGCCCCCGAATTCAGGAATACCTTGTTCTTCTCCCGCACCACCGATTGCAGCGCCAACGCCACCGAAGACGTCGGCACGTCAAGCAGCATATCGACGCCGTCACGGTCGAACCATTGCCTGGCGATCGACACCGCGAGGTCAGGCTTGTTCTGGTGATCGGCGGTAATCACCTCGACCTTCAGCCCCTTGGCCGCGACGCCGAAATCCTCCAACGCCTGCTTGGCGCAGATCACAGACGTGATGCCGCCGGTGTTGGCATAAGGCCCCGATTGATCGTTCAGCACGCCGATCTTGATCACCGGCGATTGCGCGCGGGCCGTACGCAGCAGCGGCGCCGCAACCGGCAGGGTGGCGGCCAGGGCGGCGGTGCGAAGCGCGGAACGGCGTGTCACGGTCATCGATAAACCTCTATGCTTTGCGTAAGACTTCAATGATCATCCGGAGGCCGCCCCACCGCATCGTGGCGGCCTCAAGTGCACGTTCGCTCTGGTGGCATCACCAAAAGCGTGAATCGCCCGCTGAAACAATGACTGGCGGGGCATTATTGGGTCAACCAGACACGATAATGCCCTAGACCCCCAGATATTCGTGCAGCTTGTCCATGCTGGACCCGAGCAGATGGTTCGGGATCATATCGACGATCTTGCCGTGCTCCATCACATAATGCCGATCCGCCACGGTCGCGGCGAAGCGAAAATTCTGCTCCACCAGCAGCACGGTGAAGCCGCGATTCTTGATCTCGCGGATGGTGCGCCCGATCTGCTGCACGATCACCGGAGCCAGCCCCTCGGTCGGCTCGTCCAGCAGCAGCATCTTGGCTCCGGTGCGCAGGATCCGCCCGATCGCCAGCATCTGCTGCTCGCCGCCCGACAGCTTGGTGCCGTGCGCGGTGCGGGCGCGTTCCGCCAAATTGGGGAACAGCGCATAGACCTCGGCCACCGACAAACCGCCAGGGGCGATGACCGGGGGCAGCATCAGGTTCTCGGTCACCGACAGCGACCCGAAGATGCCGCGCTCCTCGGGACACAGCGCGATACCGGCCCGGGCGATCTGGTTCGGCATCAGCCCGACCATCTCGGCGCCGCGGAATTTCACCTGGCCTTCGCGGCGCGGCACCAGCCCCATGATCGACTTCATCGTCGTGGTCTTGCCGGCCCCGTTGCGCCCCAGCAGTGTGACAACCTCGCCCTCGCGCACCTCGAAGTCCACGCCGTGCAGGACATGGCTTTCGCCATACCAGGCATTCAGGCCCCTGATCTCAAGCATGGTGCTCAAGCATGGTGCTCAAGCATGGTGCTCAAGCATCGCGTCGCCCCGCCAAGATCATGCGTCCACGGTCATGCGTCGAAGGTCATGCGTCGACGGTGCCGAGATAGGCCGCGATCACCTCTTGGTTGGCCGACACCGTCTCATAGCTGCCCTCGGCCAGCACCTTGCCGCGGGTCAAGACCGTGATCGTGTCGCACAACCCCTCGACCACCGACAGGTTGTGCTCCACCATCAGGATGGTGCGGCCCTGGCGGATCCGCCGGATCAGCGCGACGATGCGGTCCACGTCACCATGCGCCATGCCGGCGGTCGGCTCGTCCAGCAGCATCATTTCGGGATCGAGTGCCAGCGTAGTGGCGATCTCCAGCGCTCGTTTCAAACCATACGAAAGGTCCGCTACCGGCGTCGCGGTGTATCCCGACAGCCCGACATCGAACAGCAATTGATGCGCCCGGTCGTCGAACACCTTCAGCGCGGATTCCGAACGCCAGAAGTCGAAGCTCGCACCGCGCGCCCGCTGCAACGCCAGCCGGACGTTCTCCAGCGCCGTCAGATGCGGGAACACCGCCGAGATCTGGAAACTGCGCACCAGCCCAAGCCGCGCCACCATGGCCGGTTTCATCCCGGTGATGTCGCGGCCCTTGAACCTGATGCTGCCCCGGGTCGGCGCCAGGAAACTGGTCAGCAGGTTGAAGCAAGTCGTCTTGCCGGCGCCGTTCGGACCGATCAGGGCGTGGATGGTGCCGGTCCGCACGCGCAAGGAAACATTGTCCACCGCAACGAAGCCGGCGAACTCACGCGTCAAGCCATCGGTTTCCAGGATGGTGTCGCTCACCCCCGGACGTCTCCCCGTTTGCAATTGATTCCAGTGTCAGGGCGTTTTGCATATACCGTGCCGCGGTGCAAGGCTGCGTGCCCCGGCCAATGCGGTGATTTGATCAGTCCTCGGTCACGCCGCGCGGCGTGAGATTTTCTGCCGCCACGACGGTTGCGATCATCGGCCGTCCGGCAACCGCCAACCCGTCACAACGAACGCCAAACGCCACCGGCAACCAAAACGCGCGCCCCCGCCCCGCCGGGTGAAAAAGCCGCAACCTCCCGCCGCCGGTCAACGAAAGCCTTTCCGGGGCGAACCGCCGCGTTATACCACGCAGCCGTTGGTGCATCGTCGTCCCCCGCCCCTGTGCTGGCGCCTGCTTGGCGCGATCTCGCTGCTGTCCGGTTGCGACATCGGCCATGACTACCGGCGCCCGCTGCTCGACGTCCCGGCCGCCTATCGCGCAACCAGCCAAACCGCGGTCGCCGCCTGGCCATCGGCCGACTGGTGGCGCGGCTTCCGCTCCGCCGAGTTGAACGACCTGATCGGCCAGGCCCGCGCGCAAAACCTCGACATCGCCGCCGCCATCGCCAGGGTGCGCCAGGCCGATGCCCAGGTGCGCATCGCCGGCGCGCCGTTGCTGCCCGACTTCAACGCCACCGCCAACGCCAGTTGGCAGCATCAGGGCCTGGGCACTGGCGGCAGCTTCAACGGCGGCGGGTTCGGGGCCTCGAATGCCAGCGTCGACTTCCACAGCTACGGCATCGGCCTCAGCGCCGCCTATGAACTCGACTTCTGGGGCCGCAACCGAGCCGCCCGTCGTTCTGCCGTGGCCTCGGCGGTGTTCAGCCGCTTCGACCAGCAGACCGTCGCCCTGACCATCGTCACCGAGGTCGCCAATACCTGGTTCGTCGCCCTGTCGCTTTCCGACCGCCTGGCGGTGGCGCGGCGCAACCTGGCTGACGCCGAACAGACCCAGCGAGTGATCCGAGGCCGCTTCGAGGCCGGCACCGCCAGCCGCCTGGATATCGCCCAGCAGGACGCCCTGGTGGCCGGCGAGCGCGCCCTGATCCCGGGCTTCGTCAGCCAGTTGCAACAGCAGGTCATCGGCCTCGGCATCCTCACCGGCCAACCCCCCGAACGCATCGCGGTCCGCCCCGGCACGCTGACCGATCTGGCGCTGCCCACGGTCGCGCCCGGGCTGCCCTCGGCGCTGCTGGCCCGCCGTCCCGACGTGGCCGAGGCCGAGGCTTTGCTGGTGGCGCAGAATTTCAACATCACCGTGGCAAGGGCGGCATTTTTCCCCACCATCCAGTTGACCGCCAGTGCCGGCTACCAGGCCGCGGCGCTGAACCAGTTGATTACCCCGGGCGGCGCCCTGGCCTCGCTGGCCGAGGGCCTGACGCTGCCGATCTTCGACGGCGGCACCTTGCGCGGCCAGCTCGATCTGGCCAAAGGCCGCTACGACGAGTTGCTGGCCGACTACCGAAAGGCGGTGATCCAGGCGTTCACCGATGTCGATAACGCGCTGACCGGCTGGCGCTACACCACCGAACAGGAACGGCTGCAGCGAGTCGCCGTCGACACCGCCCGCACCGCGGCAACAATCGCCCGCGCGCAGATGGCAGCCGGCACCGTCGATATCACCACCGTGCTGACCGCGGAGACCACCTTGTTCAGCGACGAGGACACATTGGTGCAGGTGCGTCTTGCGCGTGCGCAGGCGCTGCTAAGTCTATACAAGGCCCTGGGCGGCGGCTGGGCGGAACCGCCGGGGCCGATCAACGCCGGTTTCCCTGGCCTGGACCCTGGCCTGGTCACCGGCGGCGTGGCGCTTCCGATCGGAGAAAACATCAGATGACCGGCGGCTTGACGGCAGGGCAGGGCAGCGGCGCCAGACGACGAACCACGCGGCGACAACTCGACCGACAAGCCAGGTCCCACGGCCGCCTTGGTCGCCGCACCGCAGGGAAAGTCCCCGCATGGACGCACTGACACGCGAACCGGCCGACATCCGCGCGCGGCCCCGGCTGCGTCGATGGGGCATGGTCGCGCTGTGCCTGCTCCTCGCCGCCGCCATCGTCTACGCCATCTGGTTCTTCCCCGCCGCCGCCCCGCCCGCCGCCAAGCACAACGCCAATGCCGGCCAGCCGGTCCCGGTGCTCACCGCCCAGGCAAGCGCCAGGAACGTGCCGATCTACCTCGACGGCCTCGGCACCGTGCAGGCGTTCTACACCGTCACCATGAAGCCGATGGTCGATGGCCCGCTGATCGCGGTGAACTTCAAGGAAGGCCAGGATGTCCACAAGGGCGACGTGCTGGCCCAGATCGACCCGCGCACCTATCAGGCCGCGCTCGACAGCGCGGTGGCGAAGAAGGCCCAGGACCAGGCCCAGCTCAGCAACGCCCGCCTCGACCTCGCCCGCCAACAGAAGCTGGTCGCCAAAAACTACACCTCGGCCCAGCAGGCCGATACCGCCAAGGCCCAGGTGGCCCAGTTCGAGGCTCTGGTGCAGCAGGACCAGGCGCAGATCGACACCGCGCGGACCCAGCTCAGCTACACCACGATCACCGCCCCGGTCGATGGCCGCACCGGCATCCGCCTGGTCGATCCCGGCAACATCGTGCACGCCACCGACACCACCGGAATCGTGGTAATCACTCAGTTGCAACCGATCGCGGTGCTGTTCACCCTGCCGCAACAGGCGCTGCCGGCGGTGGCCCACGCGATGGCCGCCGCCAGCGCACCCAATGCCAGCGTACCCAATGGCAACGTACCGGTGCTGGCCTTCGCCCAAGACGCCGCGGGCGGCGCGGCCACGCTGCTCGATACCGGACGCCTGACCGTGCTGGACAACCAGGTCGATCCGACCACCGGCACGATCAAGCTGAAGGCGGTGTTCCCGAACCCCCACCGGCTGCTCTGGCCGGGCGGCTTCGTCCGCGTCCGGCTGCGCACCGAAACCGCCCACGACGCAATCGTGGTGCCGCCCTCGGCGATCCAGCGCGGCCCGCGCGGTCCCTATGTCTTCGTTATCGGCCATGATTTGAAGTCAGAACGAAAACTCGTCACCGTCGGCTACGAGGACGAGCAGCAATCGATCATCAAGGCCGGGCTGCGGGCCGGCGAGACCGTGGTCACCGATGGCGCCTCCCGGCTGGCGGACGGCACCAAGGTCAGCATCGCCAAACCGGACGCCGACGCCGCGCGCAGGCCCCAGCAACCGGCAGCTCCAGGGGTGGGTCGGGATGCGCCGCAATAGCCACCGGGCAGCTAAGCCGAGCGCCGGCGCCCCTCGGCTCCGCCCCCGTGGAACTTGCCAAACGCCGCCGGCCCCCCGAACCCATCGGTCTCTCCGATGAGCATCTCCGAACCGTTCATCGCCCGCCCGATCGCCACTTGGCTGCTGGCACTGGCGATCCTGCTGGCCGGCGCGCTGGGCTACCGGGCGCTGCCGGTCTCGGCGCTGCCGGAGGTCGACTTTCCCACCATCCAGGTCGTCACCCAGCTTCCCGGCGCCAGCCCCGAGACGACTGAAACCCTGATCACCGCCTCACTCGAACGCCAGTTCGGCCAGATCCCCGGGCTCGTGCTGATGACGTCGCAAAGCGCCGAGGGCACCAGCCAGATCACCCTGCAATTCGGCCTCAACCGGTCGATGGATTCCGCCGCCCAGGACGTCCAGGCGGCGATCAACGCCGCCGCCGCAACGCTGCCCACCAACCTGCCATACCCGCCGACCTACTCGAAGGTGAACCCGGCCGACGCGCCGATCCTCACCCTGGCGCTGACCTCGAACCGCGTCCCGATCGACGTCGTCAGCGACTCCGCCGATACCCTGCTGCAACCGAAACTGTCCGAAATCGCCGGCGTCGGGCGCGTCACGGTCCAAGGCGGGATGCGCCCCGCGGTCCGGGTGCGGGTCGATCCGGCCAGGCTGGCGGCCTACGGCCTGGCAATGGAGGATGTCCGCAACGCCGTCGCCGCCGCCAACGTCAACGGCGCCAAGGGCGGCTTCGACGGCTCCAGGCTGGCGTTCTCGCTCGGCGCCAACGATCAGTTGGTCGATGCCGCCGCCTACCGGAACCTGGTGATCGCCTGGCGCAACGGCGCCCCGGTGCGGCTCTCCGCGGTCGGCAGCGTCATCGGCGGCGTCGAGAACGACCGCGTCGCCGCAACCTACGATGGCACTTCGGCCGTGGTGCTCGACATCCAGCGCCAGCCCGGCGCCAACATCGTGCAGACCGTGCAGGCGATCCAGGAAGCACTGCCCCGGCTGCGCAAGGCAATGCCAACGGGCATCGACATCGCCGTCGTCACCGACCGCACCGAGACCATCCGCGCCTCGGTCGCCGACGTGCAATACACCCTGATAACCTCGGTGGTCCTGGTCGTGCTGGTGATCTTCGCCTTCCTGCGCAGCCCGCGCGCCACCTGCATCCCCGCTGTCGCGCTGCCGCTGTCGCTGATCGGCACCTTCGGCGTCATGCAGATGCTGGGCTATGGCCTCGACAACCTGTCGCTGATGGCGCTGACCGTCGCCACCGGCTTCGTCGTCGACGACGCCATCGTCATGATCGAAAACGTGGTCCGCTACATCGAACGCGGCGTGCCGCCACTCGAGGCCGCGTTCCGCGGCGCCGCCCAGATCGGCTTCACCATCGTCTCGCTCACCGTGTCGCTGATCGCGGTGTTCATCCCGCTGCTGTTCATGACCGGCGTGGTCGGCCGCCTGTTCAAGGAATTCTCCGTCACCCTGGCGGTTTCGGTCGTCGTCTCGGCGGTTATCTCGCTGACCCTCACCCCAATGATGTGCGGCCGCCTGCTGCGCCCTACCCACGACCACAAGCCCGGCCTGCTCGCCCGCATCAGCGAGCGCGGCTTCGATAAGCTGCTCGCCGGCTACCGCCGAACGCTGGACTGGAGCTTCACCCGCCAGCCCCTCGTCCTGGCGGTCGGCGCGCTAACCCTGGCCGGCACGCTCGGTCTCTACGCGGTGGTGCCAAAAGGCTTCCTGCCGCGCCAGGACACCGGCGTCATCCTGGCGGTCACCGAGGCCGCGCAAAGCGCCTCGATCCCCAAGCTGCTGGCACTCCAGACCCGCATGGCCGAGATCGTCCGCCGAGACCCCGCCGTCACCGGCGTGGTCTCCTTCGTCGGCGCCGGCACCATCAACACCACACCCAATACCGGGCGGCTGACCATCGCGCTGAAACCGGTCGGCCAGCGCGCCCCGCTCGACACCGTGCTGGCTCGGCTGAAGGCGGCAATCGCCCCGATCCCCGGAATCACCGCGTTCTTCCAGCCGGTGCAGGACATCCAGATCGGCACCAGGGTCAGCCGCACCCAATACCAATACACCCTGATGGATACCGACGCCGCCGAACTGGCCGTCTGGGCACCCCGGCTGCGCGCCAAACTCGCCACCCTGCCGCAACTGCGCGATGTCGCCAGCGATCAGCAGGACGACGGCTTGCGCACCCAGATCGTAGTCGACCGCGATGCCGCGATGCGCCTCGGCGTGTCGATGCAAGCGGTCGAGGACACCCTCTACGACAGCTTCGGCCAGCGCCAGATCTCCACCATCTTCGGCCAGGCCAACCAATACCGCGTGGTGCTGGAGGCCGATCCGCTATGGCAGGCCGATCCCGACAGCCTGCGGCTGCTGCGCATACCCGCCACCGCCCAGCCGCCCGGCACAACCGGCGCCCAAGGGTCCGCCACCACCCAAGGGTCCGCCACCGCCCAAGGGTCCGCCACCACCCAAGGGTCCGCCACTACTCAAGGGTCCGGCACAACCCCCGCCCAGATGCCCGCCACACCCACCGCCCAGGTGCCGCTCTCGGCGATCGCGCGCATCGAAAAAGTCACCGCCCCGCTGGTGATCACCCACCAGGAGCAATTTCCCGCCGTCACTCTCAGCTTCGACCTCGCGCCGGGTTACGCGCTGGGCAACGCCGTCAACGCCATCGCCCGCGCCGCCACCGACATCGGCATGCCGCAAACCATCACCGGCAACTAC
Source organism: Rhodopila sp. (assembly GCF_965277165.1). GTDB lineage: Bacteria > Pseudomonadota > Alphaproteobacteria > Acetobacterales > Acetobacteraceae > Rhodopila. The sequence goes on along the minus strand of NZ_CBDICE010000006.1, from coordinate 2,469,288 downwards.
TCGGGCGACGCCGCCGAGTTCCAGTCCTCGCTGGCCGCCGAACCCTGGCTGATCCTCGCCGCGGTGGTGGTGATCTACATCGTGCTCGGCGTGCTCTACGAAAGCTGGATCCACCCGATCACCATTCTGTCCACTCTGCCGTCGGCCGGTATCGGCGCATTGCTCGCGCTGATGGTCTGCGGCATCGATCTGTCGCTGGTGGCACTTGTCGGCATCGTGCTGCTGATGGGCATCGTCAAGAAGAACGCCATCATGATGGTGGATTTCGCGATCGAGGCCGAACGCACCCGCGGCCTGTCTTCGCAAGAAGCGATGCGCGAGGCCTGCCTGCTGCGCTTCCGCCCGATCATGATGACCACCATGGCCGCCCTGCTCGGCGCGCTGCCGCTGGTGCTGGAACGCGGCGCCGGGTCGGAACTGCGCTACCCGCTGGGTGTCACCATCATCGGCGGCCTGCTGCTGTCGCAGTTCCTCACGCTCTACACCACCCCGGCAGTCTACATGGCGTTCGAAACCCTGCGTCTGCGTCTGATCGGTCCCCGTCCAGCCGAACCGGCGGCGGCGGAGTGAGTCCCAAAGATCAGGCGGACCGATCTCGCCCCTCACCCTAAACCTATCAAAGCAATGATCCGAGATTTCGCGTGCTATTATCCTGATCGTTTCCGCCGGGGCTCACAACGGGAGCGCGTCGCCAACATGCCGAGCCCGCGCTTTTCATCCGGTTGCGGGATACTAATTCCCCAGCGCCCGATCCACCTTGCGCCCGGTCGCCTGCGCCGGCCCCTGCGGCGGATTCAGCGTGTCCTGCACCTTCTGTCCGGCGTTATCGAGGCTTTGCCCGGCCTTCTCCGCCGGTCCTTCCTGGTGGCAGGCGGCCAGGCCCGCCATCATCAGGGTGCAGCCAGCGATCAGCAGCATTCGACGCATCGACATCTCGCAAAAAGTGGGGACTCCCTCAACGACAGCGCTGCCTCCCGGTTGCATCCCCGCTCGCGCGCGGGAAAGAGCTGACCGATGCGCTTCTCCGATCTGTTCATCCCCCGCCCGGTCGCCACCATCCTGCTCTCGATCGGGCTGATGCTGTCGGGCCTCGTCGCCTACCGCTTTCTCCCCGTCGCCGCACTGCCCAGCGTCGATATCCCCACCATCATCGTGTTCGCCGCCCGCCCCGGCGCGGACCCCGAAACCATGGCCAACTCGATCGCCGCCCCACTGGAGCGCCGCCTCGGGGTGATCGCCGGCGTCACCGAGATCACCTCGGTCTCCGCGGTCGGCAACACCTCGATCATCATCCAGTTCGACATCGACCGAGACATCAACGGCGCCGCCCACGACGTGCAGGCCGCGCTCAACGCCGCCACCGTGGACCTGCCCGCGGACCTGCCGACCCGGCCCTATTACCGCAAGTTCAACCCCGCCGACGCGCCGGTGCTGCAGATCGCGCTGTCCTCGTCCACGCTGTCCACCGCCCAGATCTACGACGCCGCCGACACTATGCTGGCGCAGCGCCTGTCGCAGTCGCCAGGCGTGGCACAGGTCACCGTCAACGGGTCGGAGAAACCGGCGGTTCGGATCCAGCTCGATCCCGCCCGCCTCGCCGCCGCCGGGCTGTCCGCAGAGGACGTCTATACCGTCGTCCGGGGCGCCAACGTGCTGCAACCGCTGGGCGGCTTCGAGGGCCCGGCCCAGGCGTCCTCGATCGGCATCAACGGCCAGATCTGGCAGGCCGCGCAATACCGCCCGCTGATCATCAAGACCGTCAAGGGCGCCATCCTGCGGCTGTCCGACGTCGCCCGCGTGATCAACAGCACCACCAACACCAGGCTGGCCGCCTGGGACGGAAAGCAGCCGGCGATCCTGCTCACCATCCACAAGGCAGCCGGTGCCAACGTCATCGCCACCGCCGACCGCGTGCGCGCGCTGTTGCCGCAACTGCTGCGCTGGCTGCCGCCGGGCATCCAGGTCTCGGTGATGTCCGATCGCACCACCACGATCCGAGCCAGCGTGGCCGATGTGCAGTACACCCTGCTGATCACCGTCGCTTTGGTGCTGATGGTGGTGCTGATCTTCATGCGCCGGCTGATCCCCACTTTGGCCGCCGCCGTCACCGTGCCGCTCTCGATCAGCGGAACCCTCGCCGGCATGTGGTTCATGGGCTACGCGATCGACAACTTCTCGCTCATGGCGCTCACGGTTTCCGTCGGCTTCGTGGTCGACGACGCCATCGTGATGATCGAGAACATCGTGCGCCACGCCGAACGCGGCATGCCCCCGATGCAGGCCGCCCGGGTCGGCGCCCGCCAGATCGGCTTCACTGTGATGTCGATCAGCATCTCGCTGGTCGCGGTATTCATCCCGCTGCTGTTCATGGGCGGCATCCTGGGCCGGCTGTTACACGAATTCGCCATGACCCTGACCATGGCGATCGCGGTCTCCGCCGTGGTCTCGCTGTCGGTGACGCCGATGATCTGCGGCCGCTACATGACCGTCGCCGAACCCCAAGGCGGGCACGGAAGACTATGGCGGATCATCGACGCCGCGCTGCGGCGCACCCAGCAATTCTATGCCCGCACTCTGGACTGGGCGTTGGCGCACCGGGTGTTCATGCTGCTGCTGACGCTGCTCACCGTCGTGCTGACGATAAGGATGTACGGCGTGGTGCCGAAGGGCTTCATGCCGCAGCAGGATACCGGCATCATCCAGGGCTCGACCCAGGCCGACCCCGACGTCTCATTCCAGACCATGGAACACCTGCAGCGCCAGGCGGTCGATGTGCTGCTGGCCGACCCGGCCATCGCCACGGTGTCTTCCACCGTCGGCGTGTCGTCCGGCTGGTCCTCGCTGAACCGAGGCTGGATGACCATCGGCCTGAAGCCGCGCAGCCAGCGATCGCTCTCGGCCGAGGCGGTCATCGACCGCCTGCGCGGCGAGCTGGGTCGGGTGAAGGGCATCCAGACTTTCCTGTTCTCGGCCCAGGACCTGCGCGGCGGCGGCCGCCAGGGCGGCTCGCAATACCAATACGCGCTGACCGCGCAAAACCTCGGCCAGATGCGGCACTGGGCGCAGGCGCTGGAGGACAAGCTGAAGCACACGCCAGGCCTGGTCGACGTCGCCTCCGACCAGGACAAGGCGGGCCCGCAGATCAACGTGATCATCGACCGCGACGCCGCGGCAAGGCTGGGCGTGCGCACCAGCGACATCGACGACGCGCTGAACAACGCCTACGCCCAGCGCCAGGTCTCCACCATCTACGCCCAAAGCAACCAGTACAAGGTGGTGCTGGAGATCGACCCAAGGCTGCAGACCGATCCCTCGCTGCTCAGCCGCCTTTACGTCGGAGCCGCAGACGGCGCACAGGTGCCGCTGTCGGCGGTGGCGCACTTCGAGCGCGGTACAACCCCGCTCGCGGTGCGCCACCAGGGCCAGTTCCCCACCGCCACGCTCAGCTTCAACCTGGCCCCCGGCGTCGCGCTGCAAACCGGCGAAACCGCGGTCGAGAACGCCGCCCGCGAACTGCGCATGCCCGACAACGTCCATACCGGCTTCGCCGGCAACGCCGAGTATTTGAAAAAGTCGCTCGCTTCCCAGCCGCTGCTGATCGCGGCGGCATTTATCTCGATCTACATCGTGCTGGGCGTGCTCTACGAAAGCTTACTGCACCCGCTGACCATCATTTCCACCCTGCCATCGGCCGGCCTCGGCGCCCTGCTGGCGCTGTGGCTGACCGGAACCGAGCTCTCGGTCATGGGGCTGATCGGGATCATCCTGCTGATGGGGATCGTCAAGAAGAACGCCATCATGATGGTCGATTTCGCTCTGGAACAAGAACGCCAGCGCGGCCTGTCACCGTTCGAGGCGATCCATTCCGCCTGCCTGGAACGCTTCCGCCCGATCATCATGACCACCCTGGCCGCATTGCTCGGAGCGCTGCCGCTGGCGTTCGCCTTCGGCACCGGGTCCGAGCTACGCCGCCCCTTAGGCATCGCCATCGTCGGCGGCCTGATCGTGTCGCAGATGCTCACGCTCTACACCACGCCGGTGGTGTATCTGGCGCTGGAACGCCTGGCCGGTCGCCGTGGCGCTATCTGGCACCCGATGTCACCCGAACCCGGCCCGCTCAGCGCGGAATGAGGCCCCCCAGGGGAGGCGGCTGGGCGGCCAGTCGGAAGCGGCCAGTCGGAAGCGGCCAGTCGGAAGCGGCCAGTCGGAAGCGGCCAGTCGGAAGCGGCCAGTCGGAAGCGGCCAGTCGGAAGCGGCCAGTCGGAAGCGGCCAGTCGGAAGCGGCCAGTCGGAAGCGGCCAGTCGGAAACGGCCAGTCGGAAACGGCCAGTCGGAAACGGCCAGTCTGGCAACGGGGGCGATCGCGGAACCGATTTTGGTGCGGCCGCTCAGCGCAGCACAAAAGTGACATATCCGGCAGCCACCCAGACCACGAGCGACAGGATCACGCCATGCACCAGGCCACGCATCATGCGTTCCTGATCGCAGGTCGCGAGCTTCACCTGAACTCCCGTTGGGGGCCTGGACCGGTTGATTGCCGGAGTTTGCCGCATCGAACGCTCCTTTGTCGGCGTCTTCGATAACAGGCTGGTGATAGGCCGCCAATTGGAATCAAATGGTCGCGAGCGAATCGAATCCCCCGAGCTCCAGATTTCGTGAATTAGGAGTAACAATATACCGTAATAAATATGGTATCATATATTATGCTATTACGAATCAAAAATTTCGACTTATTCAAACCATATCAGAACGTTGTCGGCGGCACATAAGACATAGCCTCATTCCCGATCCAAAAAACGTTATGGCACTATTTCTTTCATCAGAAAGTAGTTGCAAGCTCACGGGAATGTGAGGTCATCTATCACTTATCTGTGAACAGGCCGGCGTCGCCCGGCCGCCGTTGAGGAGGATCAAAATGCAAATACCGCGTAGCTCCGCCAGGCTGCCCACCGGCACTGCATTCGATATTCCCGACTTGCTCCTGCTCCAGGCCTGGACCGAGTTCCACGGCCTGCGCATGGCAATCGAACTCGACGTCTGCGCCGAAGGCGAGGAATACGAGGAACTCCTGGCGCTGTACGAGAAAAATTGCGCGTTCCGCCGCTGGATGCTGTGGCGCTCGTGCGACGGTATCTTCGTGCAGCCGGCAAACGGACGCACCATGCTGTTCGACGCCATGTCCGAAGTGCTTGAAATCCTGATCCCGTTTCGCGAGTGACAGCCGCGCCGCACACCGCGCTCGTCCCCACCCCGCGAGCCGCCGGCGCCGCGACCCCTGGGCTCCAGCCCGACCCAGGCCACTGACAACAAAAAGCCAGGGCCCCAGGCTGATGTTCACTCGCTATGGCAAACTTCAGGCGCGGAACACTGGCGCTTTCGCCGCTTGACCGATACCGGCCGCGCCAACAGGCTGCCCGCCGCGCAACTACCAAAGGCAACCCGCTTGATCAGCCGGCCAATCATCGAACACCACGACCAGGTCCGCCCGGAGTGGATCGACTCCAACAACCACATGAACCTTGCCTACTACGTCGTGGTGTTCGATTACGCCACCGACGCGCTCTACCGCACGCTGGAGATCGGCGACGCCTACCGCCAGGCCTCCGGCAATTCCTGCTTCACCGCTGAAACCCACACGCTCTATGAACGCGAGGTCCACCTCGACGACCGCCTCCTGGTGCGCACTTGGCTGCTCGGCGCCGACACCAAACGCATCCATTACTTACACGAAATGTTCCACGCGGAAAGCGGCGACCGCTCGGCGGTGCAGGAATTGATGGCGCTGCACATCGACATGGCGGTCCGTCGGGTGCGGCCATTCCCATCCGACCAGTACGCCGCCCTGCGGCGCGCGGTCAGCGAATACGCCCCCGCCACGCCGCCGAACGGCGCCGGCCGCAGAATCGCGCTGCCCAATAGGTGAATGGGCGCGCCTGGCCGGAACACCCATATAGCCAGCCGATGACCCTGCGTCCCGCCGTTCCCGACCCACCCGAGGCGCCGCTGAAGCTGCGCGCTTTCCTGCGCGCGATCCGCACCAATACCCTGACCATCTGGCCGCGCAGTGCCTATCACCAGGACAGCACGGTGCGCCGCTTCATGGGGCGCACCAACGTGCTGCTGAACGCACCCGAGGCGATCCACCACGTCCTGGTCGGCAATCCGGCAAACTATCGCCGTTCCCCCGCCTCGATCCGCATCCTGCGACCGATCACCGGCGCCGGCCTGCTGCTGGCCGACGGCGAGGACTGGAAGTTCCAGCGCCGCACGGTCGCCCCGGCGCTGACCCCGCGGGTAATGCCAATGCTGGGCCGCCACGTCGCAACCGTGACCCACACAGCCCTCGCCCGGCTGGAAGCGCAGGCCGATCAACCGATCGACCTGCTGGCCACCATGCAGACCCTGGCGCTGGACATCGCCGGGCGGTCCATGTTCTCGCTGGAGATGGATCAGTACGGTCCGCCGATGCGGCGAATGCTGACCGAATTCGGCGCCAGCCATGCCCAGCCGCGTATGCTCGACATGCTGCTGCCGCCGGCGATCCCGACACCCGCTGATATCGGCCGCGCCCGCTTCAGACAACGCTGGATGGCATTGATCGAGACCATGCTGCGCGCCCGCCTGGCAACCCCGCAACCGGACCAGCCGCGCGATCTCTTCGATCTGCTGCGGGCCGCCCGCGACCCCGAAACCGGCGCCGGTTTCTCCCCTGCGCAACTGCGCGACCAGATCGCCACGCTGATCGTCGCCGGACACGAAACCACTGCCGTCACCCTGTTCTGGGCACTGACCATGCTGGCCGATGCGCCAACCGAGCAGGACTGGCTGGCAAGCGAGACCGCCGCCGTCACCATCGAACCCGAGGCTGCCTGCGAAACCGTGGCCACGCTGGACCGCACCCGCGCGGTGGTGAACGAGACACTGCGGCTGTTTCCCGCCGCATTCACCATCGTGCGCGAGGCCATCGGCGGCGACCGCATCGGCGACCTCGAGCTACCGCCGCGAACCCTGGTGATGATCGCGCCCTGGGTGCTGCACCGCCATCACGGCCTGTGGCGCGACCCCGAGACTTTCCGCCCGGCCCGGTTCATGCCCGATCAGCCGCCGCCGCCGCGCTTCGCTTTCCTGCCGTTCGGCGCCGGGCCAAGGGTGTGTGTCGGCGCCCAGTTCGCGATGACCGAGGCTGTCCTGGTGCTCGCCGCGCTCACCGGCCGGTTCCGCTTCACCCGAACCGATACCCGCCCCGTCCTGCCAGTCGGCATCGTGACCACGCAACCCGATCACCTAGCCATGGTCCGCCTGACGCCGCGCCACTGAACAAGCCCAAACTCAAAGCCCAAACGCATCGCGGATCTGCTCCGCGTTCTCCAGCGGCGTGGTCCGGCCCGCATCGATCCTCAGATCGTAAACCATCTCCCGATGCACACGATCATATTGCCAGCGCGCCAAACCCAACTGCCGATCGCCGCGCCCGCGCTCCCTCGCTTCCAACACCTCCAGCGGCGCGAACAGACCGACAAGGCGAACTTCGAACCCAGCCATCAGCGAACGGTAGTCCCGCGCCTTCTCCGCGCCGATCATCACCTCATCGACGATCAGGTTGTTCCCGGCCGCGGCCATCGCCGCCACCGCGCCACGCATGCCCCGCATCGCCCGCTCGACCACCGGCCCCGACCGGACCCTGACCAAGGGCTGTTCCCGCCCCTCGATCGTCTCCAGCATCAAGCCGTCCGGGTGGCCCAGCATGGAAGCCGGCAGCATGTCGATGAACGCGTCCATCGCAACATGCAGGAACGGTCTCACCACGATCATCTGCAGCGCCCGCGCGGTCGAACTTTTGCCCACGCTGCCAACGCCATTAAGAATGATTACCTGGATTTGTGCCATCACGGTTTACCAATTCGCCGTGTATTTGGGAAGAAAGTCTTGCAATCTGCCTGACGTTCACATATTGTTCAAGCAACGAACGTCGAACCCCAACCCCAACCCAAACCGAGGCCCATGTCGCAGCCACCTGCCACCAACCCCGCCATCCTCGACACCGTCCTCGGCCACCTGGCCCGCCATTTTCTCGTCGCCACCAACGGCGACCTGCCCGCAGCCCGCGACGCCGCCGGCTGCCTGCTCGCCGCCTACCACACGACAACCGACGCCGAACTCGAACTCGCTGCCGACATCGTCAGCTTCAGCTTCCACGCGCTTGAGGCGCTCAGCGATTCCGCCGCGCCCGACCTGTCGCTGAACCAGAAGCTGCGGCTGCGCGCCGGCGCGGTCAATCTCAGCCGCGAGGGCCACAAGGCCCGCCGCAAGCTCGATCAACTGATGTCCGCCCGCGCCGACGCCTCACAAGCGCCCGCCGACCTCGCCCCGAAAGCCGCCGCGGCGCCACCGCCGCTCGGCCCCGAACCTCTCGCCGGCTGCGAAATCCCCGCCGCCAGCGAAACCGCCGCGCCAACCCTGGCCGCCAACCCACCGCCGTCAATCCAACCGCCGCTCCAGACTCCGCAAGACAGCGGCAGAGGCCTGCCCTGGACACGCTCCGCCCGGCAGCGCCACGCGGCGCGCATCATCACCGAGAACCTCCGCCGCAATGCCGCAAACGCCGCCCAGGCGGCGGCAGCCGTCGTGCCATCGACCCAGCCCGGTCCCCCGCCAGCCTGACCCCGCCAACCCGATCCCGCCAGCCTTATCCCCATGGTCTCTGGCCCACCTGACCCAGACCGCGTCACCCCGCCGCCACCGCAACCGCCCTGCCGCCCCGGGCGATCCGCAGCACCAGCAGCGCCGCCATCAGGCAGGCGATGCCGCTCGCCAGGAACGCCGGAACGTAACTGCCGGTCAGATACCGAGTCTCGCCCGTCCCCAGCGCCGCCAGCGCCCCGCCGATCTGATGCCCGGCCACGATCCACGACACGATCACCGGCGCGTCGTCCTTGCCAAACACCTCGTTAGTCAGCGCCACCGTCGGGGGCACCGTCGCCACCCAGTCCAGCCCGTAGAAAGCGGCAAAGATCGTCAGGCTGACCACGTCGAAATTAGTGAACGGCAGCACCACCAGCGAAAGCCCTCGCAACCCATAATACCAGAACAACAGGATCCGAGGGTCGAAGCGGTCGGTCAGGTAGCCCGAAATCGTGGTGCCGAACAGGTCGAACACCCCCATCGCCGCCAGCAGCCCCGCGGCGCTGACCTCGGCGATGCCGTGATCCACGCAGAACGGGATCAGATGCGTCGCCACCAACCCGCTGGTGGAAAACCCGCACACCGAGAAACTGATGAACAGCAGCCAGAAATCGACCGACCGCGCCCCCCGCAGCAACCCCGCGATCGCGATGCCGAACGCCCCCAATCGCGCCGGCGGTCCTGCCACCCCCGACAACGCCGGCGGTCCCACAACTCCAGATCGCGTCGGCGGTCCCGCCGCCGCCCGCGTTGGCGGTGCTACCACCTCCTCCGATCCGAACGGTCCCAGCCCGATCGAGGCCGGACTCTCCGGCAGCACCAACAGCACCACCGGGATCAACACCAGGATCACGCCGGCGACCACCAGCGGCACGATATGCCAGCTATGCGACACCACCAGCCGAGCCAACAGCGGCAAGAACACCAATTGCCCGGACGCATTGCTCGCCGTCAGCAGCCCCACCACCAGGCCACGCCGGCGCGCGAACCAGCGGTTGGCGATCGCCGTCGCCAGCCCGACCATGCCGGCCCCCGATCCCAGCCCGACCAGCACACCCCAGGTCAGATACAACTGCCAGATGTCGGACACGAACGCACTCAGCCCGGACCCCAGGACCAGCAGGGCCATCGAGCACAGCACCGTCCGCTTCAGCCCGATCACCTGGATCAGCGCGGCGGCGAACGGCCCGACCAGCCCGAACAGCAGCAGGTTCAGCGACACCGCCCCCGAGACTACCGCCGCGTTCCACCCAAACGCCCGCTCCAGCGGCACGATCAGCACGCTCGGCGTCGCCCGAACCCCCACCGAGGCAAGGATCACGACAAACATCAGCGCCACCACCACCCAAGCGTAGTGCAGCCGCCCGGCAAACAGCCGCGCCATCACCCCAGGTCCCACGCCGAATTCCAACCAATGTCGGTCAACTCATGACGGTCGTCATATCGATGTCAACCACCACTCCACCGCCACCCCGCGGCATGCCGCCCGTCACCCACCCACGTCTCGTCACCCACCCACGTCTCGTCACCCATCCACGTCTCGCCGCCCACCCCATGTCACGGCCCGCCCCGCTCACCCACGTCACGCCGTGCCGAAACCATTCGTGCCGCGCCAATCGTCGCCCCCGATCCCACGCCGAAGTGCCACGCTGATGTGGCACGCGCTGATGTGCTATGCTGAATTCCATCCGCGGGGAGACCGCTCAATGACCGAACCAAGGCCGTTTTATCACGACGGCATGCGCGCGTTGCAGGACCGGTTCGATGGCCGCCGCGTCGCCGACAGACTGGCCCAGCACCGCCGCCGATACGATTTCTGGGACGAAGACCGCGCCTTGATCGAGGCCGCGCCGTTCTTCTTCATCGCCACATCGTTCGGCGACTACAGCGATTGCAGCATGCGCTCCGGCATGCCCGGCTTCGTCAAGATCGTCGCCCTCGGCACCCTCGAGTTCCCCGAATACGACGGCAACTCGATGTATCGCACGCTGGGCAACATCAGCCGAAACCCCAATGTCGGGCTGCTATTCGTTAAATTCGACGGCACCACCGCCCGCATCCGCATCAACGGCCGAGCCGCCATCGTGGACGATGCCGACACCCTGGCGCGCCACCACGGGGCAAAACTTGTGGTGCGCGTCGAATGTGAGATGTTCTCCAATTGCCCGCGCGCGGTGCATGATCTTCAGGGCGGACGATTGTCCGGCTACCTGCCGCGCCCCGGCTACGACCCGCCCGCGCCGGAATGGAAAAGCCGGGACTATATCAAGGACATCCTGCCCCGGAATGACCCTCACCGCGGTGAATGATCACCCAAGGCGCCCCGACACCCGCCTGGCGCATCGTTCGATCGCAAGATTGTTACGGTGGTGGACATTCCGCCCAGCTCCATCGTGCTGTAGTGTTCCATCCTGCCGAGTCGTCGCCCGCGAATGCCAAAACGACAATCGCAGGCCAACGATCGAAGCCAGCCGCCATCCGCCAAAGTCGAACCCCAGGATACCCACAGACGGAGAACTAGCCGATGTCACTAATTCTGATCGTTATCATCCTGGTGCTGCTGTTCGGCGGCGGAGGCTTCTACGGCCATCGCCGAGGCTATTACGGCGGAGGCGGCCTAGGCGGCATCCTCGGCCTGCTGGTCATCATCCTCGTCGTCATGTTCCTGTTCGGTGGACTCGGGGGCGGAACCTATCGCTGATCCCCGCCGCGCGGGCTGGGACTAGAGCACGATCGCCCCGAGCGGAACGTCCCCGGGGCGTGAATCGTGCGACAATACAAAGAGCTAGACCATTTTCAGCATGCACAGTCAGGCTGAAAATGGTCTAGCCCTCGCCGGCGAACCCGGTCCTCGCGCCCCACCGGTCATGCGAAAGCCCCACGGCCTCAGCCTGCGTCGCACCCCACGATCGTCCCCCCGGCGTCCCCACGCCAAATAGCAAAAAGGCCGGGATAACCCGGCCCCTGCTTCGGCAACGCTGGTCCTGGCGATTACAGTTGGCCAAGCCGCTGCATCTCAGTGGCCTGCGCCGTGCCCGGCACCGTGCTGGCGGCATAGGCCGGCACAACCGCCGCACCAAGGCTCAGCGCAGCGAAGGCAGCAAGGATAAGGTTCTTCATCGGATTTCTCCATTCATCGTCGGGCGATATGTCCGGCCTCGATGAAAATGAACATAGCCTCTCTTCCCCGCGGAGATAATGCTGAGCTTAATGATTGAATTTATGCTCCAGGCGATGAAATGCAGCTACCATCGCCCGCAGCTGCTCCGACCCCCGCCCAGACTCAGACCGCCAACCACAGACCGCCAACCACCCTCGTTCAGCGAAACCGCGCCGCCGCATAGGGCGCCAGGTCGAACGGAGGCGAACGCCCGGCTACCAGATCGGCCACCAGCTTGCCGGTCATCGCCGCTGCGGTCAGCCCGACATGGCCGTGTCCGAAGGCGTGCACCACGTCCTTGCAGCCTGACGCCCGGCCCAGCACCGGCAGCCCGTCGGGCGTCGACGGCCGATGCCCCATCCACAGCTTCACCCGTTCCGCCGGCAGGTCCGCCGGCAGAGCAGGATAGACCTTGCGAGCAAACGCCAGCAGCACCTCGGCCCGCCGCCAGTCGGGCGCCGCCCGCAGCCCGGCCAGCTCCACCTGTCCCGCCAGCCGCAGCCCGCCCGGCGTCATCACGCACGCCATCTTGCCGTCGCTCGGCATCACCGGGTAGCGCGGTTCCACCCCCGGATCGCTAATCACCACGTGATAACCGCGCTCGGTTTCCAGCACCACACGATCGCCCGCCGCCAGCGCCAGGGGCTTGGAGAACGCTCCGGCTGCGATCACCGCCTGGTCACAGCCGATCTCGCCCTCGCCGGTGCGCACCGCGCGCAGCCGCCCGGCCTCGATCCGCAGCCCGCTCGCGCCGCCGGGGACAATCCGCCCGCCCAGCGCGGTGACGTGTTCGGCCAACGCTGCGACATAGGCACCCGGATCGCGACATTGGCCGTTATCCTCGACCAGCACCCCGAAACGATAGTGTCGGTCCAATGAAGGCTCGCGCTGGCGCAGTTCGTCCTGGTCCAGTTCCAGCCATTTCACGCCGTTGTCGCGGCGCACCGACCAGGCCAGTGCCTCGGCCTCGAACGCGGCGCGATCGGGGAACACGAACAGCACGCCGCCTCGCCCGATCAGCTCGCCGACCCCGGCCTGTTCGGCAAGCCTTCGGTGCAGCGCCGGTGCGTCGGCCAGCAACGGCCGCAGCGCCCGCGCGGTGGCCGCGACCTTGGCGGCGGTCGAGCCGGCAGCCAGGAAGCGGCGCAGCCAGGGCAGCATGCGCGGCAGATACGACCAGCGGATGGTCAGCGGCCCCAGCGGGTCGGTCAGGTAGCCGGGCAGCTTCTTCCACAGCCCCGGCGCCGACATCGGGATCACCGAACTGGGATTGAGCAGCGTGCCGTTGCCGTAGCTGGCCGCCTGTTCGCCACCCGGAACGCCCGGTTCCAGCACGCTTACCACGTGGCCGTCAGCCAGCAACTCGATGGCGCAGGCGAGCCCGACCACCCCGCCGCCGATCACCACCACCTGGGTCATCCGGCTGCGGAGACGACGTGTGCCCGCATGGTGCTTTCGATCGCGCCGTCGCCGAACCGTCGGCGCACCGCCTCACCCGCGAACTCGATCGCCGCCGCAATGTCGCCGCGGGCCTCCAGTTCGCCGCGCAGCCCTGTGGCCAGGCAATAGCCTAACGCCGCGTCGCGGGCGGAGGCGACGACGAAGGGCAGTTCCACTGAGGTATAGATGGCATCGGTGAAGCCGGCTTCGGTCAGGTCGTCATCGACCCTGTCGTTGTCGGCGTAGCCGTGCAGCACGCGGCCCAGGAAGGCCGGCGGGTCGGTCGGGAAGCGTTCGGTCATCGCGTCGTTCAGGCAATCGGCCACCGGGTTGTGGCGGATATGCGCCGGCAGGCTGAACACGAACCGCGCCCCAGGCTTCATCACCCGCCTGGTCTCCAGGAACGCACCCGGCCGGTCCGGCATGGTAACGACGCCGAAATGGCAGGCGACGATGCCGAACGTCGCATCGGCGAACGGCAGCGCGGCGGGATCGGCCTGCTGCCAGGTGACGCGGGCGACCCCTGGGCGGGTCGAGGCGTGTGCAACCATCAGCGGGTCGGGATCGGTGGCGATGATGATCATGCCGGCCGACAGGGTGGACGCCACCGCGCGCGTCAGCACCCCGGTATCGGCGGCGAGCTCCAGCAGCGGACCCATGCTGATGCGCGACAATCGCCGCGCCATGTCGTCGGCGAACGGCACAAGCACCGTCGGCGCCAGATAGCGGTCGAGAGCATCGAGCCTGGTGGCGGCTACGGTCATGTCGGATAGTTTCATCCGCGACTAGATGGCTTTCTTCAAGCTATAGAACTGCGGCCAGCCTTCCGGCACATCCTGCATGTATTTATGGAACGCGGTCGGCTGGTCATACATTCCAAGCGGCGCATAGGTCGGATTTTGCCAGAACGCGGCCTGCATCGCCGCGCAGATCTTCTGTTGCGCGGCCGGATCGGGCGCTTCGAACCATTGAGTGTACAGGGCCTCGATCTTGTCGTTCTTCGGCCAGCCGAACCAGGCCGCCGCGCCGTTGCCGCGGATCGCGATGTTCGGCGCCGGTGAGATGTTGCCGAAGCCGCCCAGCCAGGTGAAGAAGATGTTCCAGCCGCCCTTGGCGGGTGGCTCGCGGCTGGCCCGCCGCTGCACCACCGATCCCCAGTCCATCGACTGCAGATCGACGTTGAAGCCGACCTTTGTCAGGGTGTCGGCGGCGACCGACGCCTCGGCCCAGATCGTCGGGATGGTGGTGGCGGCGAGCACCACGATCTTCTCACCGTGGTAGCCGGCGGCGGCCAGGTCCTGCTTCAGCTTGGCGTAGTCCTTGGGGCCGCGGGTGACCTGCACGCCGTTGCTGCTGGCCATCGGCGTGCCGGGCACGAACAGGCCAATATCGGTCTTGTAGAGCGAGGGTGCGGCGCCGGCGACCGCCTCCATCACCTCTTTCTGGTCCATGGCCTCGACCACGACGCGGCGGATCGCCGGGTTGTCGAACGGGGGAAACAACTGGTTGAAGCGCAGGCACCCCATCTCGCCGGTGCGATCCTTCACCACCAGGGTGACGTCCTTGTAGGTCTTGATCTGCGGCAGCAGGTCGAGGCTGGGGTTTTCCCACCAATCCACCTCGCGCTGCTGCAAGGCGGCCGACGCGGTGGCGGGGTCGGGGATGAAGTTCCACACCACGCGATCGACGTAGACGATCTTAGGGCCGGCGTTGAAGCTGGGGGTGCCCGACTTGCGCGGCACGTAGGCCTGGTTCTTGGCGAAGGCGACGCGCGAGCCGGGGATGCGCTCGTCGGCCAGGAACTTGAACGGGCCGCTGCCGATCGCCTCGGGGATCTGCTTCATCGGGTCGGTCTCGGCCAGGCGCTGCGGCATGATCGCGCAATAGACCTGCGCCAGCGCGTTCGGCAGCAGCGGAAACGGCTGCTTCATGCGGAAGCGGATCACCGTGTCGGATGGCGCAGTGATCTCACCGACGCGCTGCATCAGCGCCTGGCCGAACGGATCGCGGACGCAGAACCGCTTGATGGTGGCGACGCAATCGCGTGCCAACACCTTCTGGCCGTCGTGGAAGGCCAGGTCCTCGCGCAGGGTCAGTTCCCAGGTCTTGCCGTCGTCCTCGGTTTTCTGGCCCTCGACCATCTGCGGCTGGACCTGGAATTGCGCGTCGTAGCCGTACAGCGTGTCGAACACCGCCAGCGAGTAGTTGCGGGTGATGTCGGCGGTGGTCCACACCGGGTCGATCGACGCCAGGTCGGCGTGGGGGACGAACATCACCGGCTTGGCCGCGTCGGCGCGGCCGACCCGTGGCGCAGCGAGGCTTGCGGAGATGGCCGCCGCTGTCTTCAGCACGCTGCGTCGCTTCATTCGCCGGCCCCCGATGATTTTTTAAGATTACAGGTTAGGCCGCAAACCGCTCGCAGTCCAAGGGGGCGTTGACAAGGAGGTGTTGACTGAACTCAGCACTCCGCGTTCCGGCGCAGTGCATCGGCGATCAGCGGCGCCGCGGCGTCGGACATCTTACGTCCGTCGTGGCCGACATTGGGCACGTCGATCAGCCTCCAGGCCAGCGTCACGCCCAGGCCGGCGGCGGCCTGCCGGCCGCGGCGCAGATAGGTGTGGGCGCGGGCGTGGCGAGTCGGCCCTTGCCGCATCGATTTCGGACCGCCGGGGAAGAAGCGCCCGGTGGTCTTGGTGTCCTCGGTGCCGGCCATGATGGTGAGCGGGAAGGTCAGCAGCGCGCGCAGGTCGTCGGCGGCGACCTCGGTGGCGCCGAGGCCCCACGGCCATGCCGTGGCCAGGTCGGGCATGGCGTAGGTGCCGGCGTTGGCGCTGACCGCGACCGCGACCCGGTCGCGATAGCCGAAAGACAGCATGCGGTGAACGAATTGGCCGCCGGCCGAGTGGCCGAACAGGCCGTACCGATCGGTGGTGGTGATGCCCTGGTCGCGCAGTTGGTCGAACAGCCTGCCGCCGATGCCGAAGGTCCATTGCCGGCGCGGGTTGGCCATGCCCTCGGCTGTGTGCAGGTTGCCGAAATTGTAGCAGAGGTATTGCGGGAAGCTGGCCTCCGGGAACTCGATCGCGATCGCCAGCAGGTTGGCGGGATCGACGTGGCGCAGCCAGTAGTCGCGATAGTCGCGGCCGTTGCGTCCCACACCGTGATGGACCAACAGCACCGGCGTGCCGGGGTGCCATCGGCGCGGTCGCGCGGCGTGCAGCACCAGCGCCCGTTCGGCGAACGCCGGGTCGAAATAGGGCAGGGACGACGCGCCCGGCGCGGCCACCAGGGGTGACAGATCGATCATCGCCGCAGCCGAGAGTAGCCGATGGCGGTCGGTGCGCGCGGCGGTTGAGGCCGGTCGCGGTGCGGTCTCGGTCGGGGCTTGATCACGCGGTATCGTAGGCCGGATCGCGCGGGTCACAAGATGCCTGTCGCACGATGTCGTGGGAAAGCCTCTTGGTGGCCCGGCGTTAATGGCTTAGCAACGTCGTCAGATGGATCCGGGGAGGCGGGCATTTTCGATTCGGGTCGGACATTCGTGGCGTTGCGCAAGGATGGACCAACCCCAGCGGCGGGCCGCCGGGCCGCCTACCACGCGGTGACACCGCATTGCCGGATGGCGCTTTGTGCGACCGAACCGGGGTCGGCATCCGGCTGGGCGGAACCGCCCGCAGAGCACGTCACCTGCCGGGCTTGCCTGGAGCGGCTGCGCAGGCTGAGCACTCACTCGACACGGCGACGATCCTGAGCGAGTTGGCTGAGCCAAGCTCTGCTGCGCCGAATTCGGCTAAACCGAACTTTTCTGCGTCGAACTCTGCTAAGCCGAACTCTGCTGCGTCGGGGCCTGCTGCGTCGTTGCCTGCTGCGTTGGGGCCTGTTGCGGCTGGGCCGCGACGTCGCCGTTCAGCCGCTTATCCTGGATGATCCAGGCCTCGGCCTCTTGCTTTGAGGTGAACCCCAGCATGGTCTGCCGAGCGCCATTGCTGCCCGCCACACCGATATGGAATCCGGTGCCATCAGTCGTCGGAACGATCGTGTAGGTTGTCATGAACCCTATATGGAGCAGGCGGGGCAGCTTTGCATCAGACGCGGAGCGTGCTCATGAAGAGTTCAGCCACGACCCTTCGATCGGCGGCATCGAAGCGGAACGGCAGCGTTGCCGCATGACCACGATGGGCGAAACAAGGCGCGCGTAGCCCGCGCCAAACTCTACGCTCGGATTTCCACCCGCACGTCCATGCCGATGAAGTCCGACGGCTTCCCCATGAAGCTGCCGTTCAGCGGCACCGCCTGCGACGGGTCGCGGGTGACGGCGACGCGGATCAGGTTGCGGTCGCTGATCAGGCCGTTGGTGGGATCGAAGCTCACCCAGCCCGCGCCGGGCAGGTAGACCTGCAGCCAGGCGTGGGTGGCGCCGCCGCCGACCAGGCTGCCGACGCCGCCGCCAAGCAGGGAGTCGTCGTACAGGTATCCGGACACGAAGCGCGCGGCGAAGCCCAGGCTGCGCGCCGCCTCCATCATCAGCAGCGCGTAATCGCGGCAGGTGCCGGCCCTGGTGTTGAGCGTGGTGAGAGGGTCCTGGGTGCCGGTCTCATGGCGCGGGTTGTAGGTGAACTCGGCCTGGATCGCTCGGGTCATCGCGGCGAGGATGCGCATCGTCGCGCGATCCCCTGGCTGGTCGGCGAAGCGGCGCGCCCAGGCATCGACCAGGTGGTTCGGGTCGGGGTAGTGGCGTTCGATGGTGCGGCCGATATCGGGGACTTCCTCGGCGTCGTAGCTGAACGGGTGTTGGCGCGCTTGGGCCGCGAGTTCGATGCCGCCTTCGGCCAGGGGATAGTGTTCGGCGCGGAACCGCGATTCGACGTGCAGCTCGGCGGCGGGTTCGCTGAAGCGGACAATGGCGACGGAGTTGCTGAAGACGTCGTGGATCCACCGCGTGGTTGCGATGGGGCGCACGATCAGCGCGGTTTCCAGCAGACGAAGGTCGTGGCTGTCGCGCGGGCGCATCATCATCCGGTGCTCGCCGAAGCGCACCGGAACGGCATAGCGGTAGGTGGTGGTGTGGGTGACGGTCAGGGTCGGCATCAGCGATGGGTCGGGTGACAGATTTGGGCGCGACAGATTTGGGCGCGACGGGTTTGGGCGCGACGGGTTTGGGCGCGATGGGTTTGGGGCGGCGCGCCGGTCATCTCGGGGTCCGGTCTTCGGCCGGTTCGAGATCGACGGCGACCCGCACGACATGGTCGCCGCCGCCCAGGATCACGCCGCGCACCGGGCTGACGTCGCTGAAGTCGCGGCCCCAGCCCAGCAGCACGTGCTCGTCCTTGACGACGATGCCGTTGGTGGGATCGAGGTCGACCCAGCCGTGCCGGGGCCCCAGCCAGCAGCCGACCCAGGCGTGCGACTGGTCGGCGCCCTGGCGCTTGGCCTGCCCCTGGGGCGGTCTGGTGCGGATATAGCCCGAGGTATAGCGCGCCGGGATGCCGATGCCGCGCAGGCCGCTGATCATAGCGTGCGAGAAGTCCTGGCAGACGCCTTCGCGGCGGGCGATCACCTGCGACACCGGGGTCGAGACGGTGGTGACGCCTGAGCGAAAGCGGAATTCGTTGTAGAACCGGCTGTTCAGGTCGAGCAGGGCGTCCAGCACCGGACGATGCTGGGTGAACGACTGGCTGACATAGTCCCGGCAGCCGGGATCGAGCGGGGTCATCGCGGTGGGGAACTGAAACTCCACTTCCTGCCAGCCATCGTGGGCGCGGGTGGCTTGGACGACGTCCTCCCACGGCGAGGTGGCGTCGGCGGCGGGGGGGGCTGGGCAGTTGACCTCGACCACCGATTCCGCGGTCACCTTGAAATCGGCGTGCGGCAGATCGAGGAACAGCCAGGTGACATGGTTGCCGAAATGGTCCAGCCCATCGCGGCGGCGCGCCGGTGTCGGTTCGGTAATGATACGATCGGAAATGACCGTCTGCCAAGGGCGCGGGCGTGGCCGCAGATGGACCATGTGGGCGGCCAGCTCGACCGGGGTGCCGTAGGCGTATCGTGTGATGTGCTGGACGCGGTAGCGCATGGGCGGTGTTTAGCGGGTGCGGGCGAAATTGTCTCGTGGTGTGACGGCTCGGTGGACGGCGCGGCAGGGTCGGAGGGCAGGCTGATGCGTTGGGGCGGTCCCACGGCATTATCGCTTCCGGTTGAACCGATAATGCCCTGCAAATCATTGTTTACAGGAGGCAATTCACGCTTTTGGTGGTTCCCCAAAAGCGATCGCGCGCTAGCGGCCCGGGACGTTGGCGAATAGCGGGCCGAGCCCTTCGGCCATCGTGGGGTGGGCGATGATGGCGTCGCGCAGGCCGGTGTAGGGCATGCCCGCCAGCATCGCGGTCTGCACCACGGCCATGACCTCACCCGCTTCGGCGCCGAACATGGTGAAGCCGAGGATGCGGTCGCTGGCGGCGTCGACGACCGCCTTCATGAAGCCGCGGGTTTCCGAGATGGTGCGCGAGCGCAGCACCGCGACGATCGGCAGCCGCGCTATGCGGACGGCGATGCCTTGGCGGCCGGCTTCGGCTTCGCTGAGGCCGACGCGCGCCAGCGGCGGTTCGGTGTACATGCAATACGGCACCAGGCGGTCGCGTGTGCTGAGATTGCCACCCGCCAGGTTGCCCCGGATGGTGCGGAAATCGTCGAACGAGACGTGAGTGAACTGCGGGCTGCCGGCACAGTCGCCGATCGCCCAGACATCCCGGGCGCTGGTCTCCAGCCGGTCGTTGACCGCGACGTAGCCGCGGGGGTCGAGCGCCACGCCGGCGACGTCGAGACCGATGCCCGTTGTGTTGGGGGTGCGGCCGGTGGCCACCAGGATATCACTGCCCTGGATCACCTCATCGCCCAGCGACCCGCGCACCTGCAATGTGACGGCGTCGCCGGAGCGGCCTCGCACCGAGCGCACTGCGGCGCCCAGATGGATGTCGATGCCTTCCTCGCGCAGCATTTCGAGCAGCGCGGACCCGACGTCGGGGTCTTCGCGCGCGGCGAGTTCAGAGGCCGGTTCGACGATGGTCACCGCGGCTCCGAAGCGGCGGAACGCCTGGGCCATTTCCAGGCCGACGTATCCGCCGCCGATGACGATCAACCGGTCGGGCACACGGTCGAGTTCGAGCGCCTCGACGTTGGTCAGCGGCGCGGCCGCGGCGAGACCGGGGATATCTGGAATGGCGGCGCGCGAGCCGAGGTTGAGCACCACCCGGTCGGCGGTCAATACCCGGGTGCCGCCGTCGTTGAGACTGACCTCGATGGTCCTGGCGGCAAGCAGCCGACCCGAACCCATGATCAGTTCGGCGCCGCTGGCCTGGAACAGACCGAGATGCATGTCGATCAGGCCGTTGACCATATCGCGCTTGCGCGCCAATACCTTGGCCATGTCCACGCTGACCGGCCCGGTGCGAAGGCCGAAGCGATCGGCGTGGTGCACCAGGTCGGCGACCTTGGCGCTCCAGATCTCGTTCTTGCTGGGCAGACAATTGGTGTTCGGGCATGAACCGCCGATCAGCTTGCGCTCGATGACGGCGGCGCGGCTACCCGAACGGGCGATGTGCCAGGCGAGGTATTTGCCGCCCTCGCCGGAGCCGAGCACGAGAAGTTGGTAGTGGTCCGGGGCTGACATGGTGATCTCCGTGGTGTTGAACGCGGTTGATCGAGAGCCGGTGGTTCAGCTGGAACCGGGATGTCGCGGACGGGTCGGATATTGGTGAGTTCAAGGCTGGACCGCGGTCAGGCGGGAGACGGACTGGCCTTTGACTTGCGGTTGTCCTGTTTAGCTCAGGCCGCCGATCGCGCAATCGAACGAGGGTTCGCGGATCGCGGTGACGACCCAGCCGTCGCCGCGGGCGTTGCGCGTTGTGATGAAAGTATAGACGCAGCGGGTGACGTTCTGGCTGCCGCCGATGAACTGGGTCTGGGTGGTCTTGCGGCCCTTGCGGTCCTTGTCGGTGGTGCTGACCGCCGATGCCGGCGTGGTGTCGATAGAGACCTTGGTCCACTGATAGGCCCGCGTTCCATCGCCCAAATCGATCTGGTTGCCCGGCGGTCCATGATCCAGCTCCACCGCTCGGATGTCCTTACCTATGTAGCTACGCATGGTGTCGGCGGCGCAGCCGACGAGCCATGCGGTTGCGCACAGCAGCAGAATGAACTTCATGATCGCCGATCCATGCATTGCCGATCCATGCATTGCCGATCCGTGCATTGCCGGTCCGTGCCAGGGGTTCATGCCGCACCGCGCAGCATGTCGCTGTCCACACCCACGTTGCGCGCGATCGGCAGCAGCGTGAAGTAGCGGCGCGAGACCCGGTCGGCGACGGCGCCGATCGCCTGATCCAGCTTGCGCAGCCGCGGCGGCAGGGCGGCGCTGCTGGCGGTCTGATCGGCGGAGCGCAGAACGTCCTGCACGATATCGCGGGTCTCCTGCAGCAGCGGGTCAATTACCGTCAGCAGGGAATCGCCGTCCTCGACGATCTCGCGCAGCAGATTGCTGGCCGCGACCAGTTGGAAGGCGAGGCCGCGCGGATTGGCCTCGTCGGCCAGGATCAGGTCGAGCGCGGGCGCCGGCTGCAGCACCGCCAGATAGCGGGCGCGGTAGGTGATCACCGAATCGCGCAACTCCAGCGCCAGGCGCAGACTGGTTTCGATGCGGCCCGGCTGGGTGGCCGCGCTGGGCTGGTCCAGCACCTGGGCGAGTTCGCCGGCGATCGAATGGGCGCGTTCCAACCGCTTGCCGAAGTCGAGGAACAGGCGGCCGCCGCCGCGGACCATGTTCTCGGCCGCCAGCCCGGCGACGGTGGCGGCGAATTCCAGAATTTCGGTGGTCAGCCCGGCGGCGAATTCCAGAGCGCTGGGGTCGTGGTCGGCCGGCAGGCGGCGCATGTTCTGTCCCAGGATGCGCAGCGAGCGGGTCAGCACGGCGTGCATTTCCCCGGTCAGGCGGTCGCGCAACTGGTCCACCTGGCGCGCGACGTGGCCCAGCACGCGGCGCATGCCGCCGTTATGACGGAAGCCGCGCAGCACCGCGATGCCCAAGGGTCCGACGCCCAGCATGCCGGCCCCGAGCACACTGACGTCCTCGGCGTCGATCATTTTTATTTTGCTCAGGCTGGCGGCGAGGATGCGGATCTCGGCGACCTCGCGGGCGGTGGCGGACGGGCGCAGCATGCGGACGATGATCGCGCGTTGCAGCCGGGCGGCCTCTTCCAGGCGTTCCAGATAACGGCCTAGCCAGTAGAAGTTATCGGCGACGCGCGACGGCAGGTCCCCGGCGGTGCGCCTTATCGCCAAAGTGGGGGTCAATAGCGCCAGCGCGCCCTGCACCGGGCTCGCCTCGTCCTGCATCACCCAGACGTCCTTCGACAGCGCGGTGCGGGGCAGCCGCCCGGCCAAGGCGTCTTCCTCGGACAGCGCTCGGGCCAGGCCGCCGGGAAACGCGCGCCATCGGGTGCCGTCGAAAGTCATGAACATGCGCAAGGCGATCGGCTTGGGTTCCAGCCCGTGTTCGCCGGCGCAAGGGGCGACCGAGGGGGTGGGCGCGACCGAGGCGGCATACAACGCCGGGTCGGCCTCGATGCGGGCGGCGAGATCGGCGCGGTCGGCCTGGGACAGCATCATCGGCACCACCGGGGGCGCCTCGCCGTCGGTGGACTTGCGGATGATCCAGCCTTCCAGGTCGCGCAGCACGGTGCGCACCACGGCGCCCTCACCCAGCCAGAGCGTGGCCTGGCTGGCGAGGCGGAGGTCCTGGTTCAGCAGGCGGCGGGCCAGGGCGGGAAGGAAAGCGGCCAGGCTGGGTGCCTCGGTCAGCGCCGATCCGGGATCGTTGATCATACGGATCGAGCCGCCTCGGATGGCATCGAGCAGGCCGGGCACGCCGGCGCCGGCGGCGAGTTCCAGGCTGTCGACGCGATGGCCTTGCTGGCGGCGCAGCAGCACACCGATGCGTTGCAGGCCGCGCAGCGTCTTGAGGTAGAGCTTGCCGTTGCGCAACGTGAGGTCGCCGGATTCGACTAGTGCGATGGAGTATTCGCGCGCCAGCAGCACGTGCTCGAACCACAGCGGGTCGGAGTGGCCGGCGCTGAGCAGGGCGACGCCGGCGTCGTCGTCGGGGGCGAGCGCCTGCAGCGCGTCGCTGGTGATTTCCTGGTGCTGGCGCAGCGGCCGGATCGGCTGCGAGGCGAACAGTTCCGGCACCACGCGGGACAGAATGCGGCGGTTTTCCAGTGCGTAGGCGAGGCCCTGGGCCTGGCCGGTGCGATCGGCCAGGACCCGCCAGGCGCCGTCCGGCCCACGCAGCAGGTCGGCGGCGTAGAACGACAGATAGCGGTCGCGGCGGCGGTGATCGACGGTGCAGGGGCGCAGGAAGGCGGGATTGCCGTACACCAGATCGGGCGGCAGCAGGCCGTCGGCCAGCAAGGTGCGCGGGCCGTAGAGGTCGGCCAGGATCAGTTCCATCAGCTGCGCGCGCTGCGCCAGGCCGGCCTGCAGCGCAGCGAACTCGGCGGCGGAGATCACCAGCGGGATCGGATCGCAGCGCCAGTTGACCGCGCGCTCGCCGGGCAGGATGGCGGTGATGCCTTCCTCGGCGAAGGCCTGGTCGAGCAGGCGGACGCGGCTTGCCAGGGTTTCGTGACCGAGCGCGAACATGGTCGACAGCAGCGAGCGCCAGTGCGGCTTGGCGTGGCCTGTTCCGTCGGCCATTTCATCGAGGGGGCTGTCGCCGTTCACACCGAGCCGCCAATCATTCCGCGTCGCCAATCATTCCGCATCGATGCGCTGGACGGACTGGGTCAGGGGTGCCGCCAAGCCTTTGCGGGCACGCACACTTTATTCCTTTTGACGGGTCCAAGCGGACACCCTGGCACGCGGGTTACACGGTGTCCAGGATGTTGCGACCGGTGTTGCCGCTTGCGTGCGTGCGCGGTGGGGTCAGGTTCAGGCGGCCGGTTCCAGCGCATCGCTGAGCGGCGCGGCCGGGCGTCGCCGGCAGGGCAGGTGCGGCCGGGTGGTGAGGGTCGGGGGCACGATGAGGCGTCGGTACAGCGCTTCATACTGCGCCGCGGCGCCGTCCCAACTGAAGCATCGCGCCATGGCGGCGCGGCGCATGTCGTCGAATTGGCCTTGGTTGTCGTAGGCATCGAAGGCGCGGCGGCAGGCCGCCATCAGCGCGTCCGAGGATGGCGTGGAGAACAGGAAGCCGGTGGTGCCGTCATCGATGGTGTCGGCCAGGCCGCCGGTGGCGTGGGCGATCGGCAGCGCGCCGTAGCGCTGGGCCTGCATCTGGGTCAGGCCGCAGGGTTCGAAGCGCGACGGCATCAGGGTGAAATCGCTGGCCGCGACGATGCGGCGCGCCATCGGTTCGTTGAAGCCGATCAGCACGCCGATATCGTCGCGGTGGCGGCGCGAGGTGCGGTTGAGCATGTGCTCGATCTCGGGGTCGCCGAGGCCGAGGACGACGATCTGGCCGCCGTTGTCGACGATGTCGTTGGCGGCCTCGGCGACCAGGTCGAGACCCTTCTGGTGCACCAGGCGGGAGACGATGCCGAACAGCGGGCCATCCGACGGGCGCAGGCAGAGGCCGGTGCGCACGGCGTCGGCGTTGGCGTGCTTGCCGTTCAGGTCGTCGGGGTCGAAATGATGCGGCAAATGGGGGTCGCTGCCGGGGTCCCAGCTTGCGTCGATGCCGTTGACGATGCCGGACAACTGGCCGCGCGCGGCGCGGGTCTGCATCAGGCCATGCAAGCCGGCGCCCTGGGTTTCGGTTGTGATTTCGCTGGCGTAGGTCGGGCTGACGGTGGTGACGTGGCTGGCATAGAAGCCGCCGGCTTTGAGGAACGAGACGCGGCCGTGGAATTCGACGCCGTTGATGTCGAACGCGGCGTCCGGGATTGCCAGCGTGTGGCGCTGGCTGGCGTCGAAATTGCCTTGATAGGCGATGTTGTGGATGGTGAGGATGGTGGGAACCTTGGTGCCGTCCCAGCGCATGTAGGCCGGTGCCAGGCCGCCCGGCCAGTCGTTGGCGTGGACGATATCGGGCGTCCAACCGAGGCCGCCGCGGCCGGCGGCGATGTCGGCCGCGGCCAACGACAGGCGGGCAAAGCGCAGGTGGTTGTCGGCCCAGTCGGCGCCCTTGGGGGTGCAGTATGGGGTGCCGCGGCGGTCGAACAGGGCCGGCGCGGCGAGCAGATAGAGCGTCATGCCGTCGGGTAGAAGGACCTGGCCGATGCGGGCCGGCGGGATGCCGCCGCGCGCAGGAAGGCCGCCCAGCCAGTCGATCGAGCCGACCTTTGCGATGACGTCCTGGTAGGCCGGCATCAGCAGTCGGATATCGATGCCACGCCGGCGCAACGCCAGCGGCAGGCCGGCGGATACATCGCCCAGTCCGCCTGCCTTTGCGAGACCGGCGAGCTCGCTGGTGACGAAGAGAGCTTTGATAGCAGGCACCAGACCCCCGACCCTCAGACGATCCATGCGCGCGAACCGATCGTGGCTTACGGGGTCAGCGCGGCGTGCCCGATGTAACCGAAGCCGCGGGGTGAGAGATCGGTTTTGCTCGCGATTACGCCAACGCACAGTTCCGTTATCGGTTTGTCATCAATGGGCCGAATTCGGAACGCCCGCGAGCGCTCGGCGCGATGTGGATCGAGGCGGGGCGGGCTATCGGTGGGGGACGTAGATACGGCCGTCGAACAGGCGTCGCGCGGTGCGGTACAAGGTGCCGCTATGGGCGGTCCAGGCACCGTTTGCATCGCGCGTCACGTTGGCCCCGACGGTCAGGATGCCGGACGGCATGCCGATGCGGATGGTTTCCCCGGGGTCGGTTTGCAACGCCTCGGCCACCACGGTTCCGCTGATCCGGGCGGCGACGGCGGTGCAGAGCGACGAGGTCACTGGCAGGGCGCGATGCGGCTGTCCGTTGGAGATGAAGCGGGCGGTGAGATCGACCAAGTCGGGTTGGATGGTGTCGCCTGCCAGCGTCGGTGCCGGGGTCGGCGGGGCGATGAAACCGATGCCTGGGGCGGCGCGGCTAGCGGCGGCCTGTTCGGGGGTGGCGGCCAGGCCGATGGCGAGCGCGGCAGCGCGGCGGATGCTTTCAAGTCGGGCGAGCACGGCGGGGTTGGCATCGAGCCAGTCCGGCAACTCGGTGCCGGTCAGGCCGAGGTCGCGGGCGCGCACGAGGACACAGGGTTTTGCGGCGTCGACGATGGACACCTCGATCGAGCCCAGGCCGGGCAGTTCCAGCCAGTCGCGGGCGTTGCCGGTCGGCAGCAGGCGTTCGGTCAGCGAACCGGCCGGGGAGAGGAAGTCGAGGCGAATCGGCGCGCCGGTGCCGGCGACGCCGGGGATCGCCAGGTCGCCGTCGGTGGCGGCGCGTCCGTTATTCAGAGGAAACGTCGAGCGGATGATCTTGCCGGTGTTGGTGTTGAAGATCCGCACGATTGCTGTATCGCCGCTGGTCGGCAGCAGGCCCTCATCGACAGCGAACGGTCCGACCGCGGAGCTCATGTTGCCGCAGTTGGCGCGGTAATCGACCGCCGCGTCGCGGATCTGGACCTGGGCGAAGGTGTAGTCGATGTCGGCGTCGGCGCGACCGGACGGGGCCAGGATGCAGATCTTCGACAGCGAGGAGATGCCGCCGCCCATGCCGTCCAACTGCCGCCCGTTCGGGTCGGGGCTGCCCATGGCGGCGAGGAAGATCGGGTCCCAGGCGGCGCGGTCGGGCAGGTCCCTGGCATGGAACATAACCGCTCGGCTGGTGCCACCACGCATGAACACGGCGGGAAAGGCGAGCAGCGGCATGGCGGGGCTCCTGGTCGAGGCGGTGGCAACAGCTATTGTATCTGGCGCGGCGCGGCGGATCCGTCCAGTCTTGGGGACAGGAGACGTCGATGAAGAACCGCCTGAAGGTGTCTGCCGGTGCGATTGTGCCGGCGGGCGCCGATACCGCGTCGCCGGCGCGGGAACGACCGGTGCAGCGGTTGCTGCTGGCCGGATGTGCCGATTTCTGGCGGCTGTGGTCGGTCGGGCTGGTGGTGTTCACCGTGCGCTGGGTGGAAACCGTCGCCGTCGGCGTGTTCGTCTACCAGCATAGCCGATCCGCCTTCCTGGTTGCCATGATGACCATGCTGCGGCTGCTGCCGATGGGGCTGTTCGGCGCGTTCATCGGTGCCTGGGCGGAGAAGGTCGAGCGGCGCGTGGTGTTGATCGTGGTTGTCGTGCTGATGCTGGCGACCTCGGCCTCGCTGGCGTTGCTGGACTACAGCGGCCACCTGGCGATCTGGCATCTGGCGGCGGCGAGCTTCCTGAACGGGCTGGGCTGGGCGACCGACAACCCGGTGCGGCGGGTGATGATCGGCGAGGTGGTCGGCGGCGGGCAGATGAGCACCGCCATGTCGCTCGATGTCGGGGCCAACAACGCCAGCCGCATGGTGGGGCCGACCGTCGGCGGGCTGCTGCTTGCCAGCGTCGGCATCGGCGGTGCCTTCATGCTGAGCGTGGCGCTGTACTCCTTCGCCTTGTATGCCGCTTTCCGTGTGCGCTATCGCAATACGGCCTTGATCGGGTCAGCCCCTGTGCTGGCGCGGATCGCCGAGGGGCTACGGCTGGTGCGCGGCGAGCGTCGGCTGATCGGCACACTGGCGGTGACGATCATCTACAACGTATTCGGCTGGCCGTTCACCAGCATGGTCCCGGTGATCGGGCAGAGCCGGCTTGGGCTTGGCGCGGAGGGGATCGGCATTCTGGCCAGCATGGATGGCGTCGGCGCGTTCTTTGGTGCGCTGCTGCTGACGGTTTTGCTGCGGCCGGCCTGGTATGGGCGCGCCTATCTCGGCGGGGTGGCGATCTACCTGGCGATGTTGATCGTGTTCGCGCTGGCGCCCTGGGCGGGGATCGCCGGTGGCGCGTTGTTGCTGACCGGGTTTGGCGGCGCCGGGTTCAGCACGATGCAGGCGACGCTGGTCTATCTCGCCGCGCCGCCGGAGATGCGCTCGCGCATCCTGGGTGTGTTGTCGATGTGCATCGGCGCGGGTCCGATCGGTTTTGTCGCGCTGGGGTTGCTGGCGGACGCCATTGGCGCGCCGTGGGCCACCGCGCTGTCGGGATCGGCTGGTCTGCTATGCCTGGCGCTGACGCGGCCGCTGTGGCGGCATATTTAGAGCATTGCCAGCTTGGGGTATGTGGTAACAACGCGCTAATATTACGCCACCGCAAATTTCTCGACCTTTCATCTGGGGTTCAGGCATATCACGCATTTGCTGTCACCGATCACTCTTACCAGCCCGATATAGGAACGTTATCATTGGAACCGAGCAGCAGCCCCGGGAGCCAAATTCTCGGCGATGTGGTCAGCGATAAAAGCTACGGCTAGCTCAGGCGATTTCCCGCGCGGTCGAGGCAGGTTGTCTTTTGCGTCGCCACATCGGCGATCGCCATGGTGTCGAAAAAGCTGATTCGCGGCGCGCCGCCGTAGCGGCTGATGATGCCCTCGCGCCAGGGTCCGGAATAAAACCTCTCGGCCGCCGCGCGGGTTTCCCACAGATAGCAACCCCCGGCGTAGCCACCTTCGGATGCATGGATGAACTGCTTTCGGATCAGACCCGGGACTTCGAGGAAGCCCGGGGCGATAGCGTGAAAATGCGCTCTGCAGTTGGCCTCATTGATGTGCGGCGGAAGGTCGTAGAGGACGATCGCGGTTATCATGACAGCGGCTCCATCGGGCAGGCAGGCCGGTGAAATACGGCGCGGTGGACAAGTGAGGTGGGTCTGCGCAGGGACGGTTTTCCGACAAGAAGGCCTCTTTGGCCGGGTGTCACGTCGGCCGCAGCAAGAAGTAACTGTGTACCGTGGCAAGTTCATCGAGCGAATATCGCGAGAAACGTTCGTCGATATGCGGCAGGTTTTTGATGTCCTGGAGGGATTCGTCAGTGATTCGGCCCCAGTATTCAACGACTTTCAGTGCCGCCCTGGCGAACACCGGCATCCATTCGGACTTAACCATTCGATTTTGATATTCGAATTTGGTATCGAATAGCTTACTGTACAATTTGTCGGGGTAGCGGTAGTAGTTGAACTGGTTGACTGAATGATCGTGAAACGACCAATGGTCATCGTGACCGATCATCATATACATCAGGCCTTCAGGTTTCAGCATCAAGCGAAGTGCTGCCAATTCCGGCTGCAGGATCGCGGGCGGGATATGGGTCAGGACGCAGTTCGAAACCATGAAATCGACGCTGCCGAGCGGCAGGAATGGCTGGCTAGTCTGATCGGTGATGCATAGCCTGAAGTTGCACGCGTGATAGACCTCGGCGCGGGATCGAAGAGCGAGCAGTGGCTGCAGCTTTCGCCGGACGTGGTCGGCATCGAGATCGAGCTCGCGGACGATCTCTTCCACGTTGTCCAGCAGGTGTTGAAGGTAGATTTTTATGTAGTTGATGGACGCTTTGTCTTCGATGTCGAACAAATGGATTTGGTAGTCACCGCACAGATACAGCATGAACGCGTCGTGGTGGTGCCACCCGGTTCCGATATCCAGAATGGTGCCCCCGGGTGGCGTTAATTCGCGTGCCTTGCGCACCAGCCGATACGATGTCGCTGTGCCGGCCAGGCGTCGCTTCGACCGTTCACCGGAATTTACGACTTTGGATACGCCCCGGTAGATGTATTTCCCGCCGGGAAGGTACGACAGTGCTTTCTCACTCGCTGCCCAGGTGTAGTAAACCAACATTAGGCCCGATGCTCCCGGATCCCCGCGCTAGACCATTTTCAGCATGACCGTGCATGTTGAAGATGGTCTAGCTCTTTGTTTGTCGAGCGATTCACGCGCCTTAAACGTTTCGTCCAGCGCGATCGCGCTCTGGGCGCAACGTTGTGCGGTCGATGTTGCGGTGTCAATGCGTGTGTCCTCCATGTTGGCAAGTTTTGCCCACCGCGGGTCGACCTGGCGGGCGGCGATGGTCGGCGCGTGGCAGCCGGTACAGAATGTGCCGGCGCAGGGGGCTGTCCTGGGGCAGCTTCGGGTGATCGAACTCGATCGTTCGTGTCATCCCCAGCCGCTGCATCACCCGGATCGATGCAGTGTTGGCCAAGGCGGTCAGTGCGACGACATCGGTCAGACCGACCCGGTTGAAGCCGTCATCGAGGCTGGCCGCGGCCGCCTCGGTCGCATAGCCGAAGCCCCAGTAGTGGCGATGCAGACGCCATGCGACTTCGACGGCTGGGGCGAATGGCGCCTCGAAGGTGAGCCAGCTCAGTCCGACCGCGCCGATGAACGGCGCCACGCCGGGCGCTTCGACGGCCCATTTGCAGAATCCGGTTCGGGCCAGATGTTGCATCGCGCGCGCCACGTAGGCGTCGCTTTCCGCCGGTGTCAGCACGCCGGCCAGAAATCGCATGACGATCGGGTCGGCGTTCTGTTCGGCGAACACGCGAAGATCGCTGTCGCGCCATGGACGCAGGATGAGCCGCGGCGTTTTGATCATTTTGTGCTCCGCATTCGGTTTGGCGGCGGCCGATTGGCCGCGCTCGGGATCGCGCTGGATGCGAAAACCGTTATACTAGAGCCAAGCAACGGGAGAAGACCATCATGGCAACCATTCAGGCCAAATCCGTCCGGCGGCGTGAGGATTTGCGGCTGTTGACCGGCCAGGGCAACTATGCCGCGGATGCTGCCCCGGCCGGGATGGCGGTCGCGATCTTCCTGCGCTCGCCCCATGCCCATGCCAGGATTGAGCGTATCGACACCGCGGCTGCGCGCGACGTCCCCGGGGTCATCGCGGTCTATACGGATGCCGATCTGACCGATGTCGCGCCGATCGCCGGCGGCATCGGGTTTCCGCGTCCCGATGGCGGCCCGGCGCCGAAGACGGACCGGTTACTGTTGGCGCGCGACCGGGTGCGCTTTGTTGGGGAACCGGTCGCGCTCGTCGTTGCCTGCTCGCGGGCGGCGGGGCTGGAAGCGGCGGAGGCGATCCTCGTCGAATACGCCGGGTTGGCGGTGGCGACCGAACCGATGGCGGCGATGCAGCGAGACGCGCCGGCGGTGTGGGACGATGTGCCGGACAATATCGGCTTCCTGTGGAAGCGCGGCGATGCCGACGGCACCGATGCGGCGTTGGCCGCAGCGGCGCATGTAACGACGTTGCGGTTCGCGGTTTCGAGGGTCACCGCGAACTCGCTCGAGCCGCGCGGCGCCTGGGCGTGCGTCGCGGCCGACGGACGCATCGAAGTGCATGCCTCGCACCAGTCCCCGTTCGCGCTACGAAACGGTATGGCGAGCGGCAATTTCCAGCTTGCACCCACGGATATCCGGGTGGTTGCGGGCGATGTCGGCGGGTCGTTCGGGATGAAATCCGGGGTGCATCAGGAGTCGGTTCTGGTCGCGTGGGCGGCCAGGCGGCTGAACCGGCCGGTGCGCTGGATCGCGGACCGGACCGAGGGCTTCCTGACCGACGAGCAGGCCCGCGAGATGCGGATCAGCGCCTCGCTGGGGCTGGACGCGGATGGCCGTTTCACCGCGCTGAAGTTGCGCTGGGACGTCAACCTGGGGGCCTATGTGTCGGGGCGATCGGGCTGGGGCGTCGGCAACATCGGCGGCATCGCCGGGGTCTATCTGATTCCGCTGATTGCCGCCGAGGTCTGCGGGGTGCTGACCCACACGGTACCGACCGCGGCCTATCGCGGAGCCGGCCGGCCGGAGGCGACCTACGCGATCGAGCGGCTGATCGACGTGGCGGCGAGCGAACTGAAAATCAGCCCTTACGAACTGCGCCGCCGCAACCTGATCCCTCCGTCGGCGATGCCGTACAAGACGGCGTTGACCTTCACCTATGACTGCGGAGAGTTCGAGGCCAACATGGCCGAAGCAGCGGGGCTGTCGGACCTGGCCTCCTTCGAACAGCGGCGAACCGAGGCGGCGGCACGTGGCAAGCTGCGCGGCATCGGTCTGTGCAACTGCATCGAGGTCGCCGGCGGTCCGTTCCTGCGCCCGGCCAAGGACCTTGCGACGCTACGGCTGGCCGCGGACGGCTCGCTGGTGCTGCGGTCCGGGTCGATGTCGGTAGGGCAGGGGCTGGAGACGACGATGACCCAGCTTGTCGCCGACCGGTTTGGGGTGGCCCCCGAACAGGTGCGCTGGGAAGGCGGCGACACCGACCTGCTGCCCAGCGGCAAGGGCAACGGCGGATCGGGTGCACTGTGCATCGGCGGATCGGCGGTCGCCCTGGCGGTGGACAAGGTGATCGACAAGGCGCGCCGGATTGCCGCCGAACTGCTTGAGGCGGCGGTGGTGGATGTCGAGCTGACCGCCGGGCGCTTCACCATCGCCGGCACCGACCGATCCGTGGCCCTGGCCGATGTCGCCGCCGCGGCGCACGGCCCGGCGCATATTTCGCCGGGCGAGGAAGCCGGGCTGGTGGAATCGGGGGAGTTCACTCCGACCGCGGTCACCTTCCCGAACGGCACCCATGTTTGTGAGGTCGAGATCGATCGTGAAACCGGGGTGACCGAGATCGTTCGATATAGCGCCGTGGAGGAATTGGGGCGGGTATTGAACCCGATGGTTGTCGCCGGCCAGATCCATGGCGGTGTGGTTCAGGGCGTCGGCCAGGCGCTGGGGGAGGTGATCCTGCACGATCCGGATTCGGGGCAGATGCTGACCGCGTCTTTCATGGACTATCAGATGCCGCGCGCGTCGGAATATCCGGATTTCCGGCTGGCGACGCGGGAGGTGCCGACAGCGGTCAATCCGCTGGGCGCGAAAGGGGTTGGCGAGGCCGGCACAGTGGGCGCGCTGGGGGCGGCGATGAACGCGATCAATGACGCGCTCGCGCCGCTGGGCATCCGGCATTTCGACATGCCGGCGACTCCGGCGCGAGTGTGGGCGGCGATGCAGGGGGCGACAGGAAAGGGCTGAGGTCGATCCAACTCAAACCCCGTAATGATGTCGCATTACAGACCCAGGGACAAGGAAGCAGCCGCGCCGTGGTCGGGACAGCCCAGGCGGCGCGGCCCGATGCCGAGCGAACGCGCCGCGAGTAATTTTGATGGTTCGCTATTATTGCGGTTGAACCGTTCTAAGCTGAATGACATGGCTTTTCACGACTGCTAGAGTGAGCGGATGCAACATGCCCGTACCGCCAGGCGGTTCGTTCTGCTCGCGCTGACGCTGTTGTCGGCCTGCGCGGCGTCCCATCCATCGTCCGAGACTGCAACGTCCGACACTGCAACGTCCAAGACCGCGACGCCCAAGACTGCGACCGAGGCGATGCCGAATGGCGTCATCGGCGACTACCTGGCGGGGCGTTACGCGCTGTCGGAGGGGGATTCGCAGACCGCGGCGACCGATCTGCTGAAGGCGTCGGCGCTTAATCCCGGCGATCCGGAGCTGACGTTGCAGGCGTTCATCGCCGCGCTGCAGGCGGATCGGCCAGAAGCGGTGAAGCTGGCGCGGCGGTTGCCGGATAGCCAGGTGGCCGAGCTTGTGCTGGCCGACGCGGACATCAAGGCGGGGCGCTGGCAGGCGGCGGAAAGCCGCTTTCACGGGCTGCCGCGTCAGGGGCTGACCCAGTTGCTGCAGCCGCTTCTGGTGGCATGGGCGCAGCAGGGTGACGGTCGGACCGATACGGCGCTGTCGACGTTGCGGCCGTATGTTGAGAATCCTCGGTTCCGCGGGATTTTCGCGCTGCACGCGGCGATGATCGCCGACCTGGGCGGGCGCAACGCGGAGGCTGCCAAGCTGTATCGGGCGACCCAGACCGAACTGGCGCAGCCCAATCTGCGGATGGCGCAGATCCTGGCGAGCTGGGAGGCCAGGTCGGGCCAGCCGGCCGAGGCGCAGCGCATCCTGGCGTCGCTTCCCGGGGTTTCGCCTGAGCTGGCGATCGCTCTGCCGGGGCTGATGGCCAACCTCACCAAGCGTCCGGTGCCGAGCGCGAGCGATGGCATCGCCGAGGCATATTTCACCTTCGCCGCGCTGCTGCAGTCGCAGGATGCCAACGATTTCGCGCTGGTGATGTTGCGCCTGGCGCTGGACCTGCGGCCGGACTTTGCGGCCGCCAGGCTGTTGGCGGCCGACATCGAGCAGAGCGAGCATCACCCGGAGCTCGCGTTGCGCCGGCTGAACGAGGTGCCGTCGACCGACCCGATCATTGCCATCGTGCAGTTGCGCCGGGCCGCTCTGGTCGATCGGCTGGGGCGTTCGGATGACGCGATGCGTGATTTGGAACGGCTGGCGCGGCAATATCCTGACAGCCCGTTGCCGGACGAGCAGCGGGGCGACATCCTGCGCAGCAAGCAACGGTTCCCCGACGCGGCGGCGGCGTACGACCGGGCGATCGCCAGGCTGGATCGCCCAGGGCCGCAGGACTGGGTGCTGTTCTACGATCGCGGCGTGGCCGAGGAGCGCTCGCACGCCTGGCCGAAGGCGAAGGCGGATTTCGAGCACGCGCTGGAGCTGTCGCCGGATCAGCCTTACGTGCTGAATTATCTAGGCTATTCCTGGGCCGACATGGGGCGTCACCTGAAAGAGGCGCGCCAGATGATCGAGCGTGCGGCGGAGAAGCTGCCGAACGATGGGGCGATCACCGACAGCCTGGGCTGGGTGATGTATCGCCAGGGTGACGCCAAGGAGGCGGTCAGCACCTTGGAGCGGGCGGTCGAGCTGGAACCGGAGGATTCGGCGATCAATGCGCATCTGGGCGATGCCTATTGGGCTGTGGGACGCAAGATCGAGGCGCAATATCAGTGGCGGCGAGCGCTGACCTTGAACCCGACCAAGGACGATGCCGTCAAACTGGAAGCCAAGCTGAACACCGGGCATCCTGGCGCGGTTGCCAGCGGGAAATAGGCCGGGTGATCAGGTCTGACCGGGAATTCGCGCCGGCGAAGGTAAATCTGCATCTGCATGTGCTTGGGCGCCGGCAGGATGGTTATCATCTGCTGGACAGCCTGGTGGTGTTCGCGGGCGTCGGCGACCGGCTGAGCGTTTCGGCGACGGATCGACTGTCGCTATCGGTGACTGGGCCGTTTGCCGCCGGGCTGGCCGGGGAGCATGACAACCTGGTGCTGCGGGCGGCGCGCGGGCTGGCCGAACAAGCCGGGGTGCGGCCGGCCGCCAGCCTGGTGCTGGAGAAGAACCTGCCGGTGTCGTCGGGCATCGGCGGCGGATCGGCCGATGCCGCGGCGGCGCTGCGGCTGCTGTGCCGGTTCTGGGGGATGGACCGCGGGCTGGCGGATCGGGTGGCCTTGGGTTTGGGGGCCGATGTTCCGGCTTGCCTGGCGGGCGCTCCGGCGATGATGTCGGGGATCGGCGAGGTGCTGGCGGCGGTGCCGGAGGTGCCTGATGTCGGGATCGTGCTGGCCAATCCGGGCGTCGCGGTGGCGACCCAGGCGGTGTTCCGGGCGCGGGAGGGGGCGTTCTCGGGGGCGGCGCGGTTCCCCGCGCGCGGCTGGGGGGATGTCGGCGGGCTGATCGGGTCGCTTTTGGGGTGTCGCAACGATCTTGAGGAGCCGGCCAGGCGGCTTGCGCCAGGGATCGGCGAGGCGCTGCGGGCGGTGGGGCAGGCTCCGGGCTGCCTGTTGGCACGGATGAGCGGGTCGGGGGCGACCTGTTTCGGTCTGTTCGCGTCCCCCGCGGCGGCGCGAGCGGCGGTTGGGACGATCGGGCGCGACGGCTGGTGGGTGTGGGGCGGGGGACTTATGGCGGGATAGCGGTTGCGGCTTTACGTGGGTCAGCGGCCGACCTATCACGTCGGCGCGCGGTTGGTGTCGCGCGTTTCGGCGCGCGGTTGCGGTTAATGTCGAGTTTTGGGGCGTCGCCAAGCGGTAAGGCAACGGATTTTGATTCCGTCATGCGGAGGTTCGATCCCTCCCGCCCCAGCCATCGCATTCGGGCCGTTGGACCCGAGCCTGAGCCTTGGGCGTGTCAGCCTTGGGCGCGTCAGCCTTGGGTGTGTTGCTCTTTTGCATATTTTCGGGGCGAGGTGCGGCGCAGGTCGCTGATCGCGGCTTCGACGTTCTGCCAGCGCTGCACGCCAGCGGGGTCGCCTTGCTGACGGGCCTCGGCGGCGCGTTCCTGGACCACGGCCTGAGCGCGCAGGCCATGCACGGCCATCAGGTTCTGGGCGGTGTATTTGCTGTCGGATTGCGACATTCCTGGTTTCCTTCCTGTGCCGGTTCGTCCCGACCCCGTCAGATAGGTCGGTTCGGCGCGAAGAGGAAGACAGAGGCAGGATTGAAACTTCGTGAAGGCTGGGTATGCAGGTATCCGGGCCTTGCGCCTTAATCGACAGGACTGTGACTTGTGCGAAACTAACCGCCGCCTTGACGAAGTTTAACCGCCGGCTGCTGTGCATCGTCACGCCCTTGGGGTAAGCCGACATTCATGGCAAAGGCGGATACTCCCAAGGCCGCGGCGCGGTCCTGGCTGCGGCGGGAACAACGGGCCGGGGGGCGCGCCGCGCGACCGGTACTGGTGCTGCATGTCGCGGGGCTGGTGCTGGCGATCGGGCAGGCGTTCGCCGCGGCCTCGGTGCTGGCGGCCGGGTTCGCCGGAGCGGCGCTCAACGGGTGGGCGCTGGCGGCGTTCGGCATGCTGGCGGTGGCGCGCGCGGGGTTGGCGTACCTGAATGAGAAATTTGCCTTCGCGGCGGGTGCGGCTGCGCGGCGGCGGGTGCGCAGCGATGCGCTGATTCGGCTGCTACATGCCGGGCCGGCGCTGCTGCGGGCGCGCCATTCCGGCGATTTGGCAACCATCGTGGTGGACAAGGTGGAGGCGCTGGACGGTCTGTTCTCGCGCTATCTGCCGGCGGCGAGCTTTGCCGTGGTGGGACCGGCGGTCGTGCTGCTGGCGGTGCTGTATGCCGATCCGTGGGCAGCGTTGGTGCTTTTGGGGTGTGGTCTGCTGGTGCCGGTCGGCATGGCGATCGCCGGGATCGGTGCCGCGGCCGCCTCGCGCAACCAGTTTCTGGCGATGGCCAGGCTGCAGGCGCGGTTCCTGGATCGGGTACGCGGCATTGCCACCATCGTGATGTATGGCCGAACCGAGGACGAGGCGGGGTCGCTGTCGCGGGCGGCGGCGGAGTTGCGGGTGCGCACCATGCGGGTGCTGCGGGTGGCGTTTCTGTCGTCGGTGGTGCTGGACCTGGCGGCGGCGTTGGCGCTGGTGGTGCTGGCGATCCATTATTTTGGCCTGCTGCGGGCCGGCGGCACGCGTGGTGTGCTGTGGCCGGCGTTGGCGGTGCTGCTGCTGACGCCGGAGTTCTTCGCTCCGCTGCGGACGTTTTCCGCCGCCTATCAGGACCGGCTGCATGCCACCGGCGCGGCGGAGTCGCTGATCGATCTGCCACCGCTGCCTGAGCCGGCGCCGGCGCGCGAGATTCGCACGGTCTCGGCGCAGGGGGTGACGGTGGCGTTCGATCGTGTCGGGCTGACCTGGGACGCCTCGCGCGGGGCGGCGCTGGACGGGCTGTCGTTCCGGGTCGCGGCGGGGGAGACGCTGGTGCTGGCCGGGCCGTCGGGGTCGGGCAAATCCTCGGTGATCGAGATCCTGCTGGGATTCGTGCGCCCCGATGCCGGACGGGTGACGATCAACGGCGCCGACATTACCGACCTGGTGCCGCAGGCGCTGTCTCGGTTGACGGCGTGGATCGGGCAGCGACCGGTGCTGTTCTCGGGCTCGATTCGCGACAACATCGTGTTCGCCCGGCCGGAGGCCTCGGTTGATGAGGTCGCGGCGGCGGCCAGTTCGGCGCGGCTCGATCGGTTCATCGCGGAGCTGCCGGAGGGGTTGGACAGCCGGATCGGCGAGGGCGGCTATGGTTTGTCGGGCGGGCAGGCGCAGCGGGTGGCGATCGCGCGGGCGTACCTGAAGAATGCGCCGCTGCTGTTGCTGGATGAGCCGACGGCGCATCTGGACCCGGCGACCGAGGGCGAGGTGCTGGACAGCCTGCGCCGGCTGGCGCTGGGTCGGACGGTGATCCTGGCCAGCCATTCGTCCGCCGCGCACGGATTTGGCGGCCGGCGGATCGACCTGCGTGACGGTCATGCCGAGGCGGTTCGGGGGGTGGCATGACCGAGCCGCTGCTGCGGATCATGGGGCTGTGGGGGCGGCAAAGCGGATGGCTGCTGGCCGGCCTGGCGGTCTCGCTGGCGGCGCTGGTCGCCGGGGTGGGGCTGCTGGCTACGTCGGGATTCAGCATTGGGGCGGCGATCCTGGCGGGCGGCATCGCCGTGCCGGCGGTGCTGCGGGCGCTGGGTGGGGCGCGAGTGGTGCTGCGCTACAGCGAGCGGCTGGTCACTCATGGCGCGACGTTTCGGGCGCTGGCCGACACCCGGGTGTGGTTCTTTCGTCGTCTGGCGCGGAGTTCGGCTGGTGGGCTGGGATTTCGCCAGGCGGGTGACGTGCTGGCCCGGTTGGTGGGCGATGTCGAGGCGCTGGACGGGTTGTATCTGCGCATCCTGCTGCCGCTGGCCGCTGCGGTGCTGTTGCTGCCGGTGCTGGTGCTGCTGATCGGCCATCGTGCGCCGGGGGTTGCCGCCGAGGTTGGGGTGCTGTTCGCCGCCGCGGCGTTCGTGTTGCCGTGGCTGGCCGCTAGGGCGTCGGGCCGGGCCGGGGCCGGGTTGGCGGTGGAGGCCGGGGCGTTGCGGATCGCGGCGCTGGATGCGCTGACCGGGCTGCGCGAGGTCCGTGCGTTCGCAGCCGAGGGCCGCATGCTGGCCTCGGTGCAGGCCAGGGAGGCGGCGCTGCTGTCGGCGCAGCGCGGCATGGCGGGGCGGACCGCGCTGGCTGGGGCGGCGTCGTTTCTGTGTGCTCAGCTTGCCGTTCTGGCGGTGCTGATCGAGGCCGGGGCCAATCCGGCGGCGGCGATCGTGGGTGCGTTTCTGGTGCTGGCGGCGTTCGAGGCGGTCGGTGGGCTGACCCGAGCGGGTGCGCTGGCGGGGCACGCCTCGGCGGCGGCGGGACGGGTGCTGGAGGCGGCGGATGCGCCGGTGGTAGTGCCCGATCCGGCCGATCCGGCGGCGGTGCCGGCGGGGACGGCGTTGCGGTTCGAGGCGGTGGAGTTCCGCTGGCAGTCCGACCGGCCGGCGGTGTTCGAGGCGCTGACGCTGGAGGTGCCGCAGGGCGCGCGGGTGGCGCTGCTGGGGCCGTCGGGGGCGGGCAAGTCTACGTTGGCGGCACTGGCGCTGAAGGTGGTGGCGCCTCGGTCGGGCCAGATCCGGCTGGGCGGGGTGGATATCGCGACGCTGCCGGCTGGGCTGGTGCGGGCCAGGATCGGCTGGCTGGGGCAGGCGACTCATCTGTTCGACGACAGTATCCGGGCGAATTTGTTGCTGGCGCGGCCGGATGCCGATGATGCGGCGTTGTGGGCGGCGCTGGATGCGGCGCGGATCGGCGATGTGGTGCGGGCGTTGCCGGATCGGCTGGATGCCTGGGCGGGCGAGGGCGGCACGCGGTTCTCGGGCGGGCAGGGGCGGCGGTTGGCGCTGGCGCGTGCGCTGCTTTCGCCGGCGCCGATCTTGATCCTGGACGAGCCGTGTGCGGGTCTGGATGCGGAGACCGAGCGGGCGTTCCTGCAGACGCTGAACGAGACGGCGGCGGGGCGGACGGTGGTGCTGATTACGCACCGGCTGACTGGGGTGGAGCGGTTGGACCGGATCTTTCGGCTGTCGGGGGGGAAGGTGGTGGCGGCGGCGGCGTAGGGTCGGAGATGGAGATAGAGCTGGCTTGAGTCGGTTGCCGGGCTGGTTTTGGTTGTCGAGTCGGATCGGTGTAGAATCGGGTGGGCCGTTACTTGAACCGACGAGTATGGATCGGCTGAGAGTAAACCCGTTGCAAAACCGTCGAGCAGAACCGCAGACAATGGCGTCGCAACTCGGAGCGATCCGCGCATAAGCGATGTTCCCGCCAGCTATCCGGAAAGGCTGAACCTGACCGATCAGGTTGCCCGCATCGAGCGCAACCAGGCAGAAATCACCAAGTTGTTCGCCGAAGCCGCGAAGCTAAGCGCCGAAGCGCGAAAATTCCGCCGGGACCCGGTTTTTCTGGTCCTCGGCGCGGTCGTCGACGGCATGTTCGGTTGCCCGAGATCCTGAACGCATTTGGTGTGCGGTGACAGGGCAAACCGTTGCCATCGCGGGCCGTCCGGGCCACATTCCCGGCGTCGCCCTGGGCTGACTTCGGACGGAGACATTTGGCGAGCCAGGCGTTCGAGCGCGGGGATGAGGCGAGCAGTGGCGAAGCTGGATCGGGCGGCGTGTAGCCCGGGTCGATCGATGGCGATGGTATGATCCGCCGCGAAGAGATCGCCGGGCGCGTGGCGTTAACCGGCCATTAGGCTTTACCGACGATAGTAAGCGCCGCATGAGGGCGCGATCGACCTTGTTGTCGGGTTTTGCGGGCCTCGCCCTGGTGGTGTGCATCGCCGGGCGGGCGGTGGCCGAGTTGATGACCACGCTGCTGCCGGACGGGGTGCCGGGCTACGACGCCGATGACGGGGTCACGGTGGAGACCCGGCTGCACCCCGAGCAGATGCCGCTGGGGCTGCGTGAGGCCGATGTGCGGTTCTCGCCGCGGCTCGAGCAGAGTGTGGGCTACACCAGCAACGCGCTGCCCGGACCGTATCGGCGCGGTAGTTGGGAGGTTGTGTCGTCGCCCTCGGTTTCGGTCGATACCGACTGGTCGCGGGATGCCTTCGGGGCGGTGGCGTCGGTGCGGGATACCCGTTTTCTATCGCTGCCGAGCCAGGATCACACCGACGGCACGGTGTCGGCTGGCGGGCGGATCGACATCGGCGACGACAGGCTGAGCATCGGCTTCGCCCACGTGTCCCAGCACGAGGATCGCGGCGCGCTGGACAGCCTGGCGAGCGATCGGCCGATCGCCTTCCAACTGGATGATATCCGGGCGTCGTTTGCGATCTCCGATGGGCGCTGGACCATCACGCCCAGCGTGCAGGCGACGAACTGGAGCTATGCCGGCACGACCTTGCTGGGGATTCCCGCCAGCCAGGCGTATCGTGACCGGGTGGTGGTGCAGGGTGGGGTGACGGTGCGTTACGAGCTGGCTCCGCTGCGCAGCCTGGTGCTGGTGGGACGGGCGGTGGGGCAGGATTACACGCATACGCCGCCCGGGCAGCCGAGTCCGGACTCGACGGCCTACCAGGTG
This sequence comes from Rhodopila sp., assembly GCF_965277165.1. GTDB lineage: Bacteria > Pseudomonadota > Alphaproteobacteria > Acetobacterales > Acetobacteraceae > Rhodopila. The sequence continues at coordinate 2,427,796 of NZ_CBDICE010000006.1, read as the reverse complement.
CTGGCGGGGATCGATTTCAACGATGATCCGGTATGGCGCTGGCGGGCGCTGGTGGGCGGCGAGACGCGCCGATCAGCAGCAGGCTGTATCCGCGGCAGAACACGCTGATCGCCGAGGCCGGGGTTGGCTGGTCGCCGAGCCGGATGACCACGCTGAGCGCGGTGGTCAGCCGCGACACCGAGCCGGCGGAACAGGAAGGTGTGTCGGGACTGGTGTATTCGTCGGCGCGGCTGACGATCGACCACGAATACTTGCGCGATCTGCTGTTCAAGGCGTCGATCGGGTTGCAGCGGGCGGACTTCTTTCAGGGCGGCCATCAGACCGGAACCACCGCCGGGGTGGGGATGACCTGGGTGCTGAATCGCAACGCACGATTGTTGTTCACCTACGACCAGACCGATCTGCACGGGTCGAGCATCGCGACCGAGGCCCTGGTGACCGGCTACAGCCGGGGCGTCGGGCTGGTGACGCTGCAACTGGGGCTATGATCGGCACGGTCCGGGTGCTGGGACTGGAGATCGCCGACCTGACGGTGGCGCAGGCGGCGGCGTGGCTGGCGGCTCGGCCGGCCGATGCGGCGTTCGGCTATGTGGTGACGCCGAACGCGGACCATCTGGTACGGATGAGCCGCGATGCGCGGTTTCGCGAGGCCTGTCGGCAGCCCCTGCTGTGCGTGCTGGATTCCCGGGTGGTGCGTGGCCTGGGGAAGCTGATCGGGCTGGCGATGCCGGCGGTGGTGCCGGGCAGCGACCTGACGGCCGAATTGCTGGCGCATCACCTGCGGCCGGGCGAGCGGATTACCATCGTCGGGCTGTCGCCTGCGTGGCTGCCGGGGCTGATGGCGCGGTGTGGGTTGGCGCCGCCGGCGCATCATGACCCGGCAAAAGGGTTCGAGCGCGATCCCGAGGCCTTCGCCGCGGCGGTGGCGTTCGTTAACGCCAATCCGGCGCGGTTCGTGTTCCTGGCGGTGGGGTCGCCGCGGCAGGAGTATCTGGCTGCCGCGATCAGTGCCTCGGGCAGGGCGAGCGGGACCGGGCTTTGCGTCGGCGCCAGCCTGGAATTCCTCGCCGGGGCTCGGAGGCGAGCGCCCCGGTTGATGCGCTGGGTCGGGATGGAGTGGCTGTTTCGCCTGGCCGGCGATCCCCGGCGGCTGTTCCGGCGTTACCTGATCGACAGCCCGGCGGTTGTTGGATTGCTGCTGCGGCAGCGGTTGGGGCGGCGGGGTGAGGGCGGCGCGGCGCGGGCGGCGCGGGGACCGTTATCGCGGTGGTTTGGGTGAAGTGATGGCTGACTGGGTGAGTTCGGTCAGGTTCACCTGTGGCGGACGTGCGCGCTGCGGGTTTCAGGCCTCTCTGCGATCCGATATCAGGCGGCCGAGCGCTTCGCGGCTGAGGCGGTGAAGTAACGATCCACGGTGAACGCGGTCGTTGCGAGTCAAGTAGGATGCGGCGGCCGCCGGCATCGAGCGGGTGGGCGAGCGGGGCGCCATGTCGACGGCGGCGAGGATCGCGCGCAACGTTTGCAGCGGCAGCCGATTGCGCGATCCCTTCAGCAGGTAGCCGGCGGCGCGGGGTGCCAGGGCGGCCCAGCCGCGGCCCAGCTTGCGTTCGATGTAGAGGCGGTTGCGGACGAAGTAGAACCAGCGCGAGGCGGTCCAGCCGACCCGCTGTTCAGCGGCGACCTTGTGGCGGACGACGATGTCGCCGCGATAGCGAACGCGCCAGCCGAGCGCGATGGCGCGCAGGCAGAAGTCGAATTCCTCCCAGCAGAAGAACAGCTTGGAGTCGTAACCGCCGGCCTGTTCCCAGGCGGCTCGGCGGATCGCGTGGCCGGCGCCGACATAGGTGACGGTGTCGAAGCATTCCCCGGCGCAGGGCAGCAAGTTGGCGGGATAGCCCCACGATGACAGGTCGTCGGTGCCGTCGGCGTGGCTGACGATGCGGCAGCCGATGGCGCCCAGGCGTGGTTCGGCGTCGAGTGCGGCGAGCATGCGGGCCACGGTGTCGGCGGTGGCGAATTCGGCGTCGTTGTCGAGAGCGACGATGGCGCGGCCGCGGCCAAGCGCGGAGACCAGGTTGCGGCCGCCGGCCACGCCGAGGTTTTGCGGGGTTGCCAGCAGGGTGACATTGGCGGCCTCGCCGACGGCGTCGGCGAGCGCCCGCATCGCCTCGGGTTGCGATCCCTGGTCGAGCACGAAGACATGCGCCGCGACCTCGATCTGGTCGCGGGCGGAGCGGATCGCGGCGATGGTTTCGGCGGTGCGGTCCAACGCCAGGATGATGATGTCGGCGTCGTAGGGGCCCTCCGCCGGGGCGGGGGCGCCGGCGATCAGGCTGGTGTTCATCGCGGGGTTTCGCGCGTGGGTCGTCATCGCGGTGGGACCGTGTGGGTTTTCATCGTGGCGGGTCCACCGCGGGGATCGCCAGGTAGGCCAGGCGCCTGGTCTCCTTGCGGCTGCGCGCCACGGCATCGAGGATCAGGCCGCAGCAGACCGAGAGCGAGGACAGCAGCACCAGTCCGGTGGACAGCAGCGCGGTCGGCAGTCGCGGCACCAGGCCGCTCTGCAGGAACTCGATCACCACCGGGATGCCGAGGCCGACGCCGAGCGTCAGGTTTGCAAGCGCGAACAGCGAGAACACCTGCAGCGGGCGCTCTTGCTGGATCAGGGTGACGATGGCGCGCAGGATGCGCATGCCGTCGATCCAGGTGTTCAGCTTGGAGTGGCTTCCGGCCGGGCGGCTGCGGTAGGTGGCGGCGAGCTCGCGCACCGGCATGTTGAGCGCCAGGGCGTGCACGGTGAACTCGGTTTCGGTCTCGAAGCCCGACGACAGCGCCGGGAACGATTTGACGAAGCGGCGGCTGAAGGCGCGGTATCCGGACAGCAGGTCCCGGATGCCGCCGCCGAACGCCCAGGCGACCAGGGTAGACAGGACCACGTTGCCAAGGCGGTGGCCGGCCCGGTAGGCATCGCGCAGCGCGCTGTGGCGGGCGGCGCTGACCATGTCGAGTTGATGGTCGAGCAGCATGGCCAGCATCTGCGGCGCGGCGGCGGCATCGTAAGTGTCGTCGCCGTCCACCAGGATGTAGGCGTCGGCGTCGATATCGGCGAACATGCGGCGCACCACGTGTCCCTTGCCCTGCAGCCGCTCGTGCCGGACGACGGCGCCGGCGGCGCGAGCCTCCAGCGTGGTGTGATCGGTTGAGTTGTTGTCATAGACGTAGATCACGGCGTTCGGCAGGGCATCCTGGAAGTCGGCGACGACCTTGCCAATCGCGGTTTCTTCGTTATGGCAAGGGATCAGTACAGCGACGCGCGGCTGGTTGGTGAGCAGGCCGAATTGTTCGGCGATGGATTCGTCCGAGTAATGGGTGCGCTGCCGGGCGCCGGCGGCCGGGCGATCGAGCAGCGGGGACGGCGGTGCATCGAGGGTCACCGTGGCGGCTGGCTGATCCAGGGTTATCGACTTCACGAGGCCGTCCCTCCAGTAGGCGTTCGGCGAGGGCATTATCTTGTCTGGTCGACCCGATAATGCCCCGCTAGTCATTTGTTTAAGCGAGCGATTCACGCCGTTGGCGATGCCGCCAAAAGCGATCGCGCGCTAGTAAGCGTTCGGCGTGTGGAACAGGGTCAGGATGGTGCGCCACAGAATCATCAGGTCGCGCCCGATGCTCCAGGTGGCGATGTATTCGAGATCGCTGTCGACGCGGCGAAGGAGTTTTTCTTCGGTATCGGTTTCGCCGCGCCAGCCGCGCACCTGGGCGAGACCGGTCATGCCCGGTTTGACGCAATGGCGGGCGGCGTAGCGGTCGGTGACGAGTTCGAACGGGCGGCCGGCGGCGCGGGTGTTGGGGGCGTGCGGGCGCGGTCCGACCATCGACATCGAGCCGCCCAGCACGTTGAGAAACTGCGGCAGTTCATCCAGTGAGGTGCGACGAAGCCAGGCGCCGATGCGGGTGACGCGCGGATCGTGCCGGGTTGCCTGATGCCAGGCGCCGGGGTTTTCGGCGCTGTGATGCATGGTGCGAAACTTCAGCATCACGAAGGGCCGCCCGTGCAGTCCGATGCGCCGTTGGCGGAACAGCACGGGGCCGGCGCTGGTGAGCCGGATGGCGGCGGCGATCATCAGCATGACACCGCCGAGGATCGCCAGGCCGGCGAGGGACAGCAGGACGTCGGAGAGCCGCTTGGCGGCGGATTGGATCGGGTCCGGCGCATTTCCGGCAAAACTGGAATAGGCAAACGATATCGGCGCCGGCGCGGCGTGGCCGGTATCGTAAGCGAGGGCATTGAAATCGAGGCGGCGGAATACGGACATGGGCTGCTGCGGCTGCGGGTTGCGACAGCGGGCAACATGGACGGTGGAGGGTTGTCGATCGGTTAAGCCGGCACACGGCTGTAAGCGGGGGTGATATTATTTGCCAAACCGCAGTTTGGCGGTGGAACACACAACGAACCGTGTGTTTCCGCATCCCGGGTGAGCGCAGGCGAACCGAGTGCAACGGAGGGTCGGACGCCGCCGCTTGAAGTTTATTGTCTCATATGACAACGAAATGTCAGCCTGCCAGACGCTTATCGATTGGCGTGGTAAATCGAACCAGGTAGCCGTCCGGATCCTGCACCAGAAACTGCTCCACTCCGGTCTCGAACGAACCCGTGCGATACCATTTCCGCTCGAGCGGCATGAACAGTGGCCAGCCAGCGGCGTGCAGAGCGGCCAGAATCGGCTGGATCGAAGGAACGTCGATCTGGAAATTGATCCCCCGTCCAAGCGGTGGTTGCAGCGGCGCGGTGACCCAGTTTCGGCCCAGGCCGCGCTGCTCGAGCATTATCTGCGCGCCATCCAGATCGAGATAGGCGAAGCGGTCCTCGGGCCGATCGAAGGCGACCTGAAAGCCGCACAGGTCGCGCCAGAAGCGCAGGCTGTGATCCAGGTCGGCGACGAGCAGTTCGGGGACCAGGCGGGCCCAGGTGAAATTGGCCGGGAACGGGGCTGACGGCGTTTTCATCTCGGTTCCTCAAGGTTCTGGTCATGCCAGGCGCGAGGGTCATCGTCCCGGAGCCCAGCCGGTCATCACCGCCATGCGCAAGGTGATGGCGACGCGGCCGCCCTGTTGCGGCAAGCGAGCCAGGGCGGTGGGGAACAGGGCGCGGGGTGGGGTGGCGCGGTCGCGCTGGCGAACGGCGTTGGTCTCTCCGGCGGCGCGCAGATCGGCCAGCAGGGCGGCGGGGTCGGCGTAGAGCAGGCGGATGTCCTCGACATCGGCGACCGGTAAGACGAAGCCGGCGCGTTGCAGCAGTTGGGCGCAGTCGCGCAGTTCGGGAAACGGCGAGATCCTGGGGGACACGCCGCCGGTGGTTTCGGCCTCGGCTTCGGTCAGTGCGGTGCGCAGTTCGGCCAGTGTGCCGAAGACTGGCAGGCTGGCGAGCAGCAGGCCGTCGGGGCGCAGCGCGTGGCGCAGTTGCAGCAATGCGCCCGGCAGATCGTTGATCCAGTGCAGCGCCATGCTGGCGACGATGAGGTCGAAGCTGGCGGCGGCGAAGGGCAGGCATTCCTCGTCGGCGGCGACGCAGGCGGTGGGGTTGAGCGCGGCCATGCGGGGCGACAGGTCGGCGCTGATGACGTTCAGGCCGCGCTGTCGCAATAGCGGGGCCATGGCGCCGCGGCCGCCGAGATCGAGCGCGTCGGTGAAGCGCCGGTTGGTATCGTCCAGGCGGTCGAGCAGGCGTTCGCCGGCGTCGCGCAGCACGTCCGTCACCAGGTGGACGGTGCGCGCCGCTCGATCGCGATGGCGGCGGACGGCGTGGCGATCGAAGACCAGCATGGAGTCCATGCAGCGGCATGTGCGCCCGCCACTGAACGTTGCCAAGCGGGCCGGGTCGGCCCTACCGTCGGCGCGGACTGGTTGCTTGGTCGCGGGATTGCTCGAGGTTTGGATGTTTCCGCGCGGCATCGGCATGCTTTGGTGTTGCGGGTCGGAAACTTCGCTATCCCGGGTGAATCGTTGTCTCGCGGCCGGGTGGTGGGCTTTCGTGATCCGCCAGTCGCTGCGTTCGGCGCAGGAGGCGATGGACTTGGGGGGCGTGGCACGCGACTATCTTCAGCCTGACTGTTCGTGACGGAAATGGTCTCGCCCGTTGTTTGATCGCACGATTCGCGCGTTTGGATGTTTCGTTCAGCGCTATCGTGCTGTAAGGATACCGACAATGAAACGTATCAGCGCCGAGACGCTGCATGGCTGGGTCACTGATGGGCAGGAACTCGCGCTGCTGGACGCGCGGGAGGACGGCGAATTCGGCGCGTCGCATCTGTTCTGGGCGGTTCCCTGCGGACTGGCGCGCAAAGAGATTCGGGCGCGGGCGCTGCTGCCGAGGCTGTCGGGGCGGATCTGCTGCGTGGATGACGGACGGGGCATCGCCGAGACCCTTGCGGGGTGGCTGGAATCGGTCGGGGCTGTGGATGTGGCGGTGCTGGACGGTGGGACGGCGGCATGGGCGGCGGCCGGATACGTGCTGTTCAGCGGGGTCAACGTGCCGTCGAAGGCGTTCGGCGAGTGGGTGGAGCACCATTACGGCACCGAGAGCGTCGATCCGCCCGAGCTGAAGGGCTGGATCGAGTCTGGGCGCGACATGGTGGTGCTGGACAGCCGCACGCTGGAGGAATTTAGCCGCATGTCGATCCCCACTGGGATCAGCGTGCCCGGGGGCGAGCTGGCGTATCGCATCGGCGACCTGGTGCCCGATCCGAAGACCCTGGTGGTGGTCAATTGCGCCGGCCGCACGCGCAGCATCCTGGGTGCCGAGAGCCTGCGCCGGGCTGGTATTCCGAACAAGGTGGTGGCGTTGCGCAACGGCACCATGGGGTGGGAGCTGGCTGGGCTGCGCTGCGATCGCGGCCGCACCGAGAAGTTCCAGCCGGGCACTCCGAAGACCGTGGCGCTGGCGTTGCAGCGGGCGAAGGCGTTCGCCGAGACGTCGGGGGTCGGGGTGATCGGGGCGCTGGACCTGACCCGGTTCGAGGACGATCCCGATCGCACGCTGTATGTGCTGGATGTGCGTGATCCAGCGGAGTTCCGAGCGGGGCATCGCCCTGGCAGCCGCAATGCGCCGGGCGGGCAGTTGGTGCAGGCGACCGATGGCTGGATCGGCGTGCTGAGCGCCAGGATCGTGCTGGTGGACGATACCGGGGTGCGGGCCCGGATGGCGGCCGGGTGGTTGCGCCAGATGGGGCACCGCGACGTGTTCGTGGTCGAAGGCGGGCTGGAGGCGGTGAGCGCGCCCGGCAGTGCTCCCGTGGCGGTGCCTGAATTGGGCGGGGCGGTGAAGCTGATCGACGTGACCGGGCTGGTGCAGCTGCTGGACAGCGGCGCTGGCACGCTGGTGCTGGACCTGGGCCGGAGCGTGGATTTCCGCGACGGACATATCCCTGGCGCAGTGTGGGGTTTGCGCAGCCGCCTGGCGGCGCTGAAGCCGCAGCTTGCGGCGGCGCGGCACGTGGTGATCACCTCACCGGACGGCATGCTGGCCAGGCTGGCGGTGGCCGAGGTCGAGGGCCTGACCGGGGCGGCGGTGCATGTGCTGGACGGCGGCACCGACGCCTGGCACGCGTTCGGCCGGCCGCTGGTGAAGGACCGCACCGCGCCGGCGGATGAAGCCTGCGTGGACTTTTATCTGCGTCCGTATGATCGCAACTCCGGCGTGGAGGAGGCGATGAACGCTTATCTGTCGTGGGAGATCGATCTGGTGCGCGAGATCGAGCGCGACGCGACGGTGCGGTTCGGGATTCCCGGTGAAACGCACGCTGCCGCCTAGCTGGGCGCGCGCGGCCTGGCTGCGGCGGGCTTGGCTGCAGCGGGGCGGGCGTGTTGCGTTGGACCTGCTGTTGCCGCCGCGCTGCGTGGCTTGCGACGATGCGGTGGGTGTGCACGGTCAGCTTTGCGCGGGGTGTTTCGGGCGGACCAATTTCATCAGCGCGCCGTTCTGTGTCGGCTGCGGGGTGCCGTTCGCGGCCGCCGAGCAGGGCGGGGCCGAGGGGCTGTGCGCGGGGTGCCGGGGGCAGCCTCCGTTGTTTCGCCAGGCCCGGGCGGCGCTGCGTTATGACGAGCAGGCCAGGCGACTGATCCTGCCGTTGAAGCACGCCGACCGGACCGATCTGGCGCAGGTGCTGGCGCCGATGATGCAGCGCGCGGGGGCGGCGCTGCTGGCGCGAGCAGATGCGCTGGTGCCGGTGCCGCTGCATCGGCGCCGGCTGTTTGAGCGGAAGTATAACCAGGCGGCTGTACTGGCGCTGGCGATCGGACGACTGGCGGGTCGTCCGGTGCTGCCCGATGGGTTGGTGCGCACGCGGCGCACCGAACCGTTGGAGGAGAAGTCGCCGGACGAGCGCGCGCGCGAGGTCGGTGGGTCGATCGCGGCGCGACGGTCTCGGCTGGGGCGGATCAGCGGGCGGACGATCCTGCTGGTGGATGACGTGATGACGTCGGGGGCGACGGCGAATGCCTGTACGGCGGCGCTGCTGGCGGCGGGGGCGACGGCGGTGGATGTCCTGGTGGCGGCTCGGGTGCCGGATCCGCGGCTGGGATAGCGGCCGGCGGATGATCGTGCGGGCTATGGCCAGGATGTCGCGAAGGATTCCGGGCCGGCGTTTGGCACCGGCAGGGTGCTGCCTCGGGTCAGGGTCTGACCGTTCCAATCGAACACCTCGATCTGGCGGTTCCGCATGCCCTGCAACAGGACGGTCTTGCCGTCGCGGGAGAAGGCGATGGCCTCGATCCACGGGCCGGTGGAGGTTTCGGCGAGCTTGCGCAGTGTCTGGCCCTGAACGGCGTAGAGGCCGAGCAGTCCGTTATCGTGGTGGAATGGGTTGGTTGCGGGCTTGGTGGAGCCATGCTCGGCGCCGATCGCCAGATAGCGGCCGTCGGGGGAGAACTTCATCGGTTCCGGTCCGCTGGGCACGCCGAAGGTGCCGACGCAGCGATAGGGCTTCGATTGCAGATCGATCAGGCTGATGGAGTCCTCGTCGCCGTCACCGCGGCCCATGTTGGACACCGCGGCCAGGGTGTGCGCGGCGTTGATGTCCATGCTGTAGGGCGCGAGCCCGGTGGTGATCGGGCGCGGATCGATGGTGATATGGGTACCGTCGACGTGCAGCACGCTGACCATGTTGTCGCCGCCCCGGGTCAGCAGAGCGGTCTGGTCATCGACGAAGACCACCGCGCTGGGCATCGATTTCGGGTTGCCGGTGTCGACCTTGCCGACCGCGGTCAGCCGCTTGTCGCTGACGGCAAAGACTGAGACGGTGCCCTCGGCGCGGTTGGCGACCAAGGCGAGGCGGCCGTCGGGGGAGACCCGGACCTGGCTGGCGCCGAGGCCGGCGGTGACGGTTTGCACCACTTTCGGCGGGTTGGCGGTGAGGTCGAACACCGCGACGCGGTCGTCGGGGGAGATGCCGCCGGACTTGGCATCGGACTTGGCCCCGGACTTGGCTCCGGACATGGCATCGGCGTCGGCCTTGGTGGCCGCGGTGACGATGCCCCAGGATTGGTCGGGGCTGAGCCAGATCGCGCCGGGCGGTCCGACGACGCTGCCGGGTGCATCGAATGTGGCCTTGATGCGGGGCGGGGCGGACGTGACATCGATCACGCTGATCGTGTCGGGGGCGGGTTGGGCCGGCGCGACCAGCTTGCCTTGCGGGTTCATGATGGTGTGGCCGTCATTCGAGGACACAATTACGTCGGCCATCGCGGCGGCGGGCAGCGACATGGCGAAGACCGCCGCGAGCAGCGGTGTGGGGTGGCGTGTCATGGATGTTTCCTTTTGCGTCCCTGTTTCCCGGACCATCGAAGCTTGTCAGTCCAGTGCCGGTTCGGCAAACCCGGGGTGGATCGCGCCGAACGCGCCGTTGTGTTGACGCTTGTAGGGCTTTGAATTGAGGGTCTGTCGGACAGCGATCGAGCCGGGCGGGTCGGGGCGCCGGCATTTCGCCGCCAGCCGCATAAGTATGATGCGACCAGTTAAGGCTTTCGCGGCAATTCGGCGGTGTTGGCGGGGCCAACGCCGTCGTTTGCGGGAACGGCGACGAGCCGAGCGATCACCTTGGCGTGATGGGAGCCTGACTTTTTTCAATTCCTGACGTTGTTGCATCGCGGCGAAATGCGAAGGATCGGGGTTGAGCCAGGAAGGATCGGGGTTGAGCCAGACAGTGGACGATGCAGGCAGGCGCGACGATGCAGGCGGGCGCGACGATGCCGACAGGGGTGAGAAATCGGCGGGCGCGAAACCGAATCAGGTGAAGCTGGAACGGGGCGACCAGCTTGAGCGGTCACCCGACAAGGCCAGGGACGACAATGCCAGGGGTGACAAGTCCCGGGACGACGACCGGCAGTCGCGCGTGGCCGGATCGGATAAGGAAGGGCAGAAACCGCGCAGCCGCTGGCCGCTGATCATCCTGGCGGTGGTTGTCGTGGCGGCGATCATCGCCGGTGCGGTGTATTGGTTCATGACGCGCAACCTGGAAAGCACCGATGATGCCTATACGGAAGGCAATGCTGTCGCCGATGCCGCCAAGGTTGCCGGCTATGTCACCCAGCTGAACGTCGATGACAATACATTTGTCCATAAGGGCGATCTGCTGCTGAAGATCGACCCACGCGACTATATCACGGCACGCGATCAGTCCCGGGCCAGCCTGTCGCTGGCGCGGGCGCAACTGTCCAGCGCGCAGGTGGCGCTGGATATTGCCCGAGTGCAGGCACCGGCGTCGCTGCAGCAGGCCCAGGCTCAACTGCAACAGGCGCAAGCCAACAAGACGCAGGCCGAGCAGGCCTATCGGCGCCAGCACGCGGTCGATCCGCGGGCGACGACGCAGACGGATATCGATCAGGCGAACGCCCAGATGCGGTCCACCACGGCGTCGGTCGCGAACGCCGAGGCGCAGGTGAAAGTCGCCCAACTGGTGCAGCAGAACATACAATCGGCCGAGGACACGGTGCGTCAGCGGCAGGCCCAGGTTGCGCAAGCGGAGGCAAGCCTGGCTCAGGCCGAGGTCAACCTGTCGTACACTGATCTGGTGGCGCCGCAGGATGGTTATATCACCCGGCGCAACGTTGACCTCGGCACCTTCGTGCAGGCCGGACAGCAGGTGTTTTACATCGTTACGCCGGACGTCTGGGTGACGGCGAACTTCAAGGAGAACCAGCTCGCCGACATGCATCCCGGGCAGCATGTCTCGATGGACGTCGATGCCTATCCGAACCTGCATTTGCAAGGCCACATCGACAGCATCCAGCAGGGCAGCGGCGCCCGGTTCTCCACCTTCCCGGCCGAGAACGCGACCGGCAATTTTGTCAAGATCGTGCGCCGCGTGCCGGTCAAGATCATCATCGACAGCGGCCTCCACAGCAATGAGGTGCTGCCGCTGGGGATTTCCGTCGAACCGACGGTCACCGTTCGATGAGCGAAAGCCAGGACTGGAAGCCGCGCTCCAATCCATGGTTGGTCGCCGTGGTGGTGACCCTAGGCGCGTTCATGGAGGTGCTGGACACCACCATCGTGAATGTGTCGCTGCCGCACATCGCCGGATCGCTGTCGGTCAGCAGTGATGACGCCACCTGGACGCTGACAACTTATCTGGTGGCTAATGGCGTGGTGCTGACGATATCCGGTGCGCTCAGCCGTCGAATTGGCCGCAAGCGATATTTTCTGATTTGCATCGGCGCCTTCACCGCGGCCTCGTTCGCCTGCGGGACCTCGACCAACTTCGAGGAGATCCTGCTGTTCCGCGCCGTGCAAGGGTTCTTCGGCGGCGGCCTGCAGCCGACTCAGCAGTCGATCATCCTGGATTATTTTCCGCCCGAAAAACGGCAGCAGGCGTTCTCGCTCACCGCCATCGCCATCATTATCGCCCCGGTGCTTGGCCCGGTGGTTGGCGGCTATCTGACCGACCAGTATTCGTGGCACTGGATCTTCCTGATCAACGTGCCGATCGGGATCGCGACGTTCTTCGGCGTGCTCGCACTGGTCGAGGATTCGCCGGCGATGCAGCAGGAGAAAAAGACCGCGCCCCGGTTCGATTATTGGGGAACATTTTTTATCGCGCTCGCGCTCGGCTGCATGGAAATCGGCGTCGATCGCGGCGAGGATTACGATTGGCTGGGATCGACCTTCGTTCGCGTGATGTTCATCCTGTCGGCGTGCGGCTTCCTGTTCGGCATCACCTACCTGCTCTACGTGCGCGACCCGGTCGTCAACCTGCGGGTGTTCAAGGATCGCAATTTCGCGCTGGGTACGTTCGAGATCGGGATGATGGGGTTCGTGCTGTACGCCAGCGCCGTGCTGATCCCGCAGTTCGCGCAACAGCAGCTCAACTACACCGCCACCTGGGCCGGCCTGGTGCTGGCGCCGGGGGCGGTGGTCCTGGTCATGCTGATCCCGATCGTGGGCAAAATCCTCAATGTGGTGCCGACGAAATATGTCATCGCGGTGGGTGGGTTGAGCCTGGCGGGCGCGGCGGTTTACTCGATGAACCTGGTGCCGCAGTTGGACTTTTTCCATCTGGTGCTGTTCCGCGCCTCGCAGACCGCGGCGCTGGCGTTGTTGTTCGTGCCGATCAGCACGATCGCCTATGCCACCGTGCCAGCGCAGCTGAACGGCGATGCCTCGGCGCTGTTCAGCATGGCGCGCAACTTCATGGGCGGCATCGGCATTTCGGTGTCCACCGCGCTGGTCACCGAACATGAGCAGATTCGCCAGTCGTATCTTGTCGAGCATCTGACGCCGGTCAATCAGCCCTACAATGCGCTGCTGGCGCAGGTGCAGCAGGCGCTGATCGGTGTTGGGCAGGCCGCCGGGCAGGCGCAGTCGGAGATCAGCCAGATGCTGGCGACTCAGGTCGCCGTGCTGGCCTACAACGACGTGTTCCTGATCACCGCTGGCCTGGCTCTGGTGATGATTCCACCGGCGCTATTTATGTCTGGTATCAAAACGAAGTCGAGCGGCGGGGCGCACTGACCGATGCGCTTTTTGCCCTGCGCGCTGTTGGCTTGCCTGGCCGCCTGTTCGGTCGGGCCGAACTATACGCCACCGAAACCACCTGACGTCGCCAGCTTCCACGACAAATCGGTTCGCACCAGCAAGACGGTCAGCCAGCAGAGCAATCCCGATCCGCGCTGGTGGAACGGCTTCGGCGATCCGGTGCTAACGCAATTGATGCAGCGGGCGATCGCCGGCAACCTGGACCTGCAGCAGGCGGTGCTTCGCGTCGTCGAAGCGCAGCAGAACGAGGTGTCGGCCCGCGCCGCCGGCCTTCCCACCATCAGCGGCAATGGCAGCTACACACGCGAGCAACTTGGCGCGCGTGGCATATTGCTCTCGAAGGGCGCCGTTGGGCAGTTGAATGCCTTGGCCGACAGTTCAGCGGTCAATCAGTTCAGTCCCGGATTGGGCAGCCGGTTAAGCAGTGCCGGTCGCGGCGCACTGAACCAGATCAGCCAGCCGGTCGATCTGTTTTCCTATGGTCTGAGCTCGTCATGGGAGCTGGATCTGTTCGGCCGGGTGCGGCGGTCCGAGGAGCAGGCCGGGGCGCAGACCCAGGAACAGATCGAGGCCACCAACGACGCGCTGGTGATGCTGGAGGGGCAGGTTGCACAGGCCTACGTGCAGCTTCGCGGCGGCCAGATGCTGACCCGCACGCAGCAGGAGAACGTCCGCACCGCGCAGGCCGCGCTGACCCTGACGCAGCAGCAGCAGGTCCGCGGCCTGGCGACCGATCTGGACGTCGAGCAGGCGCGCACTCAGTTGGCCGATACCGAATCGCAGTTGCCGGGCTACGAGAAACAATCCGAACAGGCGATGAACCGGCTGAGCGTGCTGACCGGGCAACCTCCGGGTGCGCTGGATGCGCTGCTGGGTTCGTCGGCGCCGTTGCCGGTGGTGCCGGCGGTGATCGGGATCGGTGTGCCGTCGACGCTGGCGCGGCGGCGTCCCGACGTGCGCGAGGCGGAGGCCAACCTGCACGCCGCGACGGCCAATGTCGGGATTGCGGTGGCGAGCTTCTATCCCGACATTTCCTTGACCGGGAATTTCGGGCTGCGGGCGCTGGATGCCAGCTATCTGACGAACTGGGCCAGCGCGTTCTACTCGTTCGGTCCCAGCGTTTCGTTGCCGATCTTCCAGGGCGGACGGCTGACCTCGGCGTTGCGGCTGGCCAGGGCACAGCAGGCGGGGGCGGTGCTGAATTATCGCGGCACGGTGCTGAACGCGCTGCGCGAGGTGGAGGATGCGCTGGTCGGCTATCGCACCGACCGGGCGCAGCGGGACAAGCTGGCGATGGCGGTTCGTTCCGGAGAAACGGCGCTGTATCTGGCGCGCGATGCTTACACTCATGGATTGCAGAATTTCCTCCAGGTGCTGGACGCCGAACGCACGCTGATCGGATCACGGCAGCAACTGGTGCAGGCCGATGTCACTCTGACCAACGATGTGGTGTCGCTGTATGACGCGCTTGGCGGTGGCTGGACCGAGGACGCGGGGGGTCTGCAGGCCTCGGGATTCGATCACGCGCCACCGGTGGTGCCGGCGGCGCTGGACAGTGTGGCGGCGGTGCCGCCGCGTTGAGGGCCTGGTGGGTGCTGCGATGGGGGATCGTGGCGCACGGTGTTGGCTTGAGCATGGTATCTGCAAGGGCCGGAGTGGCTGGGCGGCGGCATGACGGCGGCGGCTTACAAACTCATCCGATTGCCGCGGCTGCTGTCGACGCGATGAGTCTGCCCGGAATCCGCCCAGAGCCGCATCAATGCGCCGCATCAACGCCTTGTGGCGGCGCGGGAACGACGCCCGCTAGGCGGACTAACCTCGGCGTGACGCGCTCTCGCGGACTCGTCAAGTTTGGACGCCCCGTTTGCCCGGGACGCTGACCGCCCTGGTCGCCGCATCAGGCTTAAGTGCTTGCAAATCCGCCGCCGATCGCTTAGATGGAACCTTCACCGTCATTGCATCCCGGAGGCTGAGCGCATGGCGCGCGTCACCGTTGAAGACTGCGTACAGAGAGTGCCGAATCGCTTCGAGCTTGTTTTGCTGGCGGCGCAGCGGGCTCGCAACATCAGCCGCGGCGAGGAACTCACTGTCGGGCGTGACAACGACAAGAATCCTGTCGTCGCGCTCCGCGAGATCGCCGATGAGACGATCGAGCTGCCGCGCATCGAGCAGGACTTGATCAAGTCGCTGTCTCGCTCGCCCGAACCGGAGCCGGCGGACGAGGAAGTGCTGGACCTGATCCCGACGGACCAGAACATCTTCGGGTTGCAGGACGTGGCGGCCGACGAGGAATCCTCCACGCTGCCGGCCGCCGCTGGCGAGGACCTGTCATCGGAAGATCTGGAAGCGGCCATCGAGGCGGAACTCGGCGGCCGAGCCGCGCGGTAAACCTGGAATGAAGGACGGGGGCTTCGGCGGTGACATGAATAGGTCCGCGCCGGCCCCCGCTGGCCTGGATTTGCCACGCCGTGCCGGCCCGAAGGTGGCAACCGCAGATTTTGTCGAACTGGCGACGCTGCCCGGACCGGCGGCTCTGGCGCAATGCGCGCTGACCGGCAAGATCCTGGAGTATGATCCCAAGGCTGACACCAGCCTGATCGACGCGGCCTATGTTCTGGCCGAGCAGGCCCACATCTCGCAGCGTCGCGAGAACGGCGATCCGTATTTCTCCCATCCGGTGGCGGTCGCCGATATCCTTGCCGGCTACCGGCTGGATGTGGCGTCGATCGCGACGGCGCTGCTGCATGACGTGGTCGAGGACACCTCGGTCAGCCTGACCGAGATCGAGCGGCGGTTCGGCAAGGAGATCGCCGGGCTGGTCGATGGGGTGACCAAGCTGACCCGGCTGGAGCTGCAGTCGGACCGGACGAAGCAAGCGGAAAACTTCCGCAAGCTGGTGCTGGCGATGAGCCGCGACATCAGGGTGTTGCTGGTCAAGCTGGCGGACCGGCTGCACAACATGCGGACATTGCATTTCGTGCGTGATCCGGAACGGCGCAAGCGGATCGCGCGGGAGACGATGGAGATCTATGCCCCGCTGGCCGAGCGCATCGGCATGGACACGGTGAAGACCGAGTTGCAGACGCAGGCGTTCACTCAGTTGGAGCCGGAAGCCTACGGCACCATTCAGGCCCGGCTGAACTTCCTGCGCGGGCAGGGGGCGGACGTGATCGACGATGTGCGGCGCGAACTGATCCAGGTCTGTCGGGACGCCGGGGTGGAGCCGATCGAGATCATGGGGCGCGAGAAGTCGCCGTTCTCGATCTGGGAGAAGATGCATCGCCGGAACGTGGCGTTCGAGCAGCTTTCCGACATCATGGCGTTCCGTATCGTGGTGCGGACCAAGGGCGATTGTTACGGCGCGCTGGGAGCGGTGCACTCGGCCTATCCGGTGATCGCCGGGCGGTTCAAGGATTACATATCGACGCCGAAATCGAACGGCTATCAGTCGCTGCACACCGGAGTGACGCTGCGCGAGCCGCGCAACCAGAAGATCGAGGTGCAGATCCGCACCGCCGAGATGAATGACGTGGCGGAAAACGGCGTCGCCTCGCACTGGGTTTACAAGGCACCGGACAAGCAGGTTGACGGCACTGACCTGCAGCGCTTCCGCTGGGTGCAGGACCTGCTGGAAATCCTGGATGATTCGATGGCGCCGGATGAGTTCCTGGAGAACACCAAGCTGGAACTGTATGCCGACCAGGTGTTCTGCTTCACGCCGAAAGGGCAGTTGATCCAGTTGCCGCGCGGGGCGACTCCGGTCGATTTTGCCTATTCCGTGCACAGTCAGGTCGGCGACACCTGCGTCGGCGCCAAGGTCAACGGCCGGCTGATGCCGTTGCGGCACCATCTGGAGAACGGCGACCAGGTGGAGATCATGACCGCCCGAGGCGGAACGCCGTCGCCGCAGTGGGACCGCTTTGTGGTTACCGGCAAGGCGCGGGCTCGGATTCGGCGCTTCATCCATCAGGAGCAGCGCCAGCTAAGCCGTGATTCGGGGCGGGTGGAGCTGACCAAGGCGTTTCGGCAAGCCGGCGTGGATGGATCGGAGAAGGCGCTGGAGCCGGCGCTGAAGACGCTGAAGCTGGCGACGTTCGACGATCTGTATATCGCGGTGGGCAACGGCAACCTGGTCGCCAAGGACGTCGTGCACAGCGCCTATCCGGATCTGCGCCAGGCGACGCGTGGGCCGAGGATGATGCCGCCGATGCTGCCGCGGGGCAAGCTGCCGGCGCGCCATGACGTCGATATGCCGGTGACCGGACTGGTTCCGGGAATGGCCTACAGCTTCGCCGGTTGCTGCCATCCGGTGCCGGGCGACGACATCGTCGGCATCGTCACCACAGGCAAAGGCGTCACAATCCATGGGAGGGAATGCCAGACATTGACAGCGTTCGCCGCGACTCCCGAACGGTTCATCGATATCGAGTGGAACTATGAGGCGGTGGGAAAGGAGGCAATGGGCAAGTCGGGCGTGGCGAAGGGGTGTGGCCACACTGCCCGGATCAGCGCGATTGCGGCCAATGAGCATGGCGCGCTGGCCGACATCTCGAATGCGGTCGCCAAGCAGGAAGGCGCGATCGCCAACCTGAAGATCGTCAACCGTCAGCAGGACTTCATGGAGGTCCTGGTTGACGTCGATGTGCGCGATATCGCGCATTTGTCAAAGGTGATCGTCGGGCTGCGCGGGCTGAAGACGATCAAGGGCGTGGAACGGGCGACCGGGGGCTGATGATGGCCCGGCTTGGGAAGCTGGGGCTCGGGAGACCGGGGCTTGGGAAGCTGGGGCTCGGGAGACTGGGGCTTGGGACACTGGGGCTTGGGAGACCGGGGCTTGGGACACTGGGTTTGCCTGGAGCCCGGCGTGGGCGCGGAGCGCGGCGGGCTGGTGGCGGCACGGTCTGATCCAATTCCGAAATTCGGCGACCGGCGGCGGATGCGCGTCGGACTGCTGGGCGGGTCGTTCAATCCCGCGCACGAGGGCCATCGCCTGGTGGCGGAACTGGCGATGCGCCGGCTGCGGCTGGATCAGGTCTGGCTACTGGTATCGCCCGGCAATCCGTTAAAATCGGCGAACGGGATGGCTCCGCTGGTGGATCGCCTGGCCGGTGCGGCGCGGATCGCGGACGGTCGGCGGGTGGTGGCGAGCGGGATCGAGGCGGCGTTGCGGACGCGCTATACCGTCGATACCATGCGGTCGTTGCTTCGGCGCTTTCCCGCGGTGAAGTTTGTCTGGATCATGGGGGCGGACATTCTGGAGCAGTTGCCGCGCTGGCGCCGATGGGGCGATATCGTGCAGCGGCTGGGATTCGTGGTGCTGCCCCGGCCCAATCATTCACGCCGAGCGCTTGCGGGACAGGCGGCGCATCGGCTACGGGCGGATCGCCGGCCTGCGAGGCAAGCCGCGCTGCTGCCGGGTATGGCGCCTGGGTGGGTGTTCCTGCCTGGTCGACAGACCGCCGTTTCGGCTACCGCGATCAGACAAGCCGCTGAAGGACATGTGCTATAACCAAGACGCCGAAGATTTCTTTCTCTCCGGCTCGGCATAAGCCGGCGCCGCGCAAGATCGCGGTCAAGCCGAAGCTGCCGGAGGCCGGGGTGGTGCCGGGCGGCCCGCGCAAGAAGACGATCGCGGCCGGCCCGAAGCAGTCCGGCGCCCGGGCCGCCAAGGTCGCGGCGGAGCCTTCGGTGCTGGACCGGCTGCAGGCGGTGATCGTCGGCAGCCTGGACGACGACAAGGCGGAAAACGTGGTCACCATGGACCTGACGGGAAAGGCGATGTTCTGCGACCGGATGGTGATCGCCTCGGGCCTGGCGGACCGCCAGATCAGCGCGATGGCGCAGCATCTGAGCGAAAAGCTGAAGGACGCCGGGCTGGCCCGGGTGCAGGTCGAGGGCGCCGGCGGATCGGACTGGGTGCTGATCGATGCTGGCGACATCGTGATACATTTGTTTAAGCCCGAGTCGCGGACGATGTATGCGCTGGAGAAGATGTGGGGCGAGGACCTGGACGAAGCGGTTTGAATCAGACGGAGCGACGCCCCAGCGCGATCTTGCTCAGGCCGCATCCAAAACCAACCGGGAGGAACGCATGGTGACATGGACGCGGATCACCGACCCCGAAACAGTGTCGGGCATGCTGCCGGCCTGGCTCGGACGCCGCATGGTCGGACTTCGCGGCGCGTTCGGACTGCTGTTGACGACCGGGGACGTGCTGCGGTTGAGCTCGATCGCCGCAGCGCATCAATCCTCGGAGGGGCTGGTGTTGCTGGATGTGCTGCTCGATGACGCCGGGGTGCCGGAGGGCGTCGATCTGGCCTGGCGATCGAAGCATTTTCTGGGCTCGCCGATTCAGGGCGCGTCGGTGGCAACGGTGAACCTGGCGCATATCGTCGCGGCGGTGGAATTCACTGTCGCGGAAATGGCGCAAAACCCCGGCGACAAGTCGGTGCCGTTCAACGACGAAGTGGATGTGGCCCGCAGCGAGGCGCGGCCCGACGCGGTTAGCGGGGGTGGTCAACTGCTACCGTCCTGACCGACGCCGAACCGGCCGAGACCGGGAAGTTTGACCGCCGGGCGACGGATATCGAGACCGGCGACCGCGCCCAGGATGTTGACCTCGAACCCCTCCACCCAGCCCAGTGTGACCCCGGCATAGCCGCCCAGGGTCAGCCGCAGCCCGGGACCGGATCGCGTCCGGCGCAGCCACTGTCCGTCGTAGGGGTAGTCCTTGCCGATCGCGGTTGGCGGCAGGCTGATGCGCATCTCGGGCACCGCATCCAGGATCGCGGCGACGAAGGTGTTTGAATTCGGCCCCGGCCAGGCGCGGTAGTCGCCGGGGTTGCGCCAGGCATAGCCGGCGATCGCCGCCTCGATTTTCGCCAGCAGCGCGGTGGCGGCGTCGCCGGCGGCGGCCAAGACCACCTGAGGCACCTGGCCGAACCATCGCCCATCGGGCTCGAAACCGTTGACCCGGATCGGTCGTTCACCCCAGGCGGTGTAGTCGTAGCGGCGATAGGACGACGCACCGTGGGCCTTGAAAACGATCCAGCTGTGCGATGCCATGATACCGCGCCAACGCACCGTGCGGGCCGAGAAGACACGCACCAACGCCGCCGTGTGCCGCCCCGGCGGCGGCAGCGCACCGATGCTGGACCGGTCCGCCGAACGCCAGAGGCGGCCGGTTCCGCGGGCCCGGTAGCGCAGCGCCGCGATGCCGAGCGGCAGGAGGTAAATCAGGGCAAACAGTGCAAGGCCGGCTTTGAGCAGCGATACCATCCGGCAGAGATTGCGATCGCGCGGCGTGACGGCAACTGGCCGCCGCGGACAGTCATCCTCAGTCCCGCCGCGCCGCCATCCAGGAGACCGCGGTATCCAGGACGGCGTGCAGGAGCTCGGTGTCCGTCCGCCCTGATCGTTTGGGGACGTGAAACGAGTGATCGGCGTGGTCGAACAGCCTCAGCGTCGCGGCTGGTGCCAGCGGTTCGAGCGTTCGCGCAAGCAACGCCGGGTTGGCCAGCGCGTCCCGGGTGCCCTGCAGGAACAGCATAGGGACTGCTACCTGGGCCAGATGCTTGGCTCGATCGTCCGCCGGTTTGCCGGCCGGATGCAGCGGAAAGCCGAGGAAGATGAGCCCGCGCACCTGGCCGCGCACCTGGGCCAAAGGGGCTTCGGCGTCGGCCTGCGAGGTCATGCGGGCGCCGAACGACTTGCCGCCGGCGAACAGTGCGAGACCGGGGGCGAGCCGGATCGCCGCGGCCACCGCCGCGCGAACCGTCGCATGGGCCAGTGCCGGGCGGTCGGGTCGCTTCGAGCCGTTCTCCATGTAGGGAACTGAAACCGCAGGGTGGCGATGGCGCGCGCCTGCAGCCCATCGGCCACCGCAGCCATGAAGGGGTGGGTCATTCCGGCGCCGGCACCATGCGCCAGCACCAGGCAGGCGGTTGGCTGGTTGGGGGTCTGCCAGAGTCCCGAGACGGTCTGGCCAGCGGTGACCGGGATGGTTATCGGATCGACGGTCATCGTGGTCCATGGCTCTCGTTCGGGCCCGGTGCGCGGGTCGCGGCGGGGACGATCATGCGATATCCTGACCGACAGGCAACCAGGGGGAACGCCGATGCAGGGACTGACGGGGCGCACGGTATTGCTGACCGGGGGCGCCAGCGGCATCGGCCGGGCGACGGCGATCCGGCTTGCCCGGCAGGGCTGCCGCGTCGGCATCCTGGATATCGACCAAGTCGGCGCCCGCGCGACGGTGGATGCCTGCCCGAACGGGGCGTGGTTCGCGGCCACCGACATCACCGATCGTGGCGCCGTCGAGAACACCGTTGCCCGCTTCGAGACCGAGGTCGGGCCGATCGATTTGCTGGCCAACGTCGCCGGATGGGAACGGTTCAGTAACTTCCTGGATACCGATACGGCGCTGTGGGACCGCATCATCGGGATCAATCTGTATGGACCGCTGCATCTGCACCATGTCGTGCTGGCGGGCATGGTGCAGCGCGGTTTTGGACGCGTGGTCAATGTCGCCTCCGACGCCGGGCGGGTCGGGTCGTCGGGGGAGGCGGTGTATTCCGCCTGCAAGGGCGGCATCATCGCTTTCACCAAGACGATGGCGCGCGAGATGGCCAGGCACGGTATCACGCTGAACGTGGTCTGCCCCGGCCCGACCGACACGCCGTTGTTCGAGGAGTTCAAGTCCGCCACCCCGGACGGTGCCAAGGTCGGCGCGGCGATGGCCCGAGCGGTGCCGCTGAAGCGGATCGGGCAGCCGGACGACTATCCGGGAACCATCGCCTTCCTGCTATCCGACGATGCCGCCTTCATCACCGGGCAGACGCTGAGTGTCTCGGGCGGCCTGACGATGTCCTGACAACAGAACGGAGGACCCCTGATGGCGGAAACCGACGAATACCAATTGCTGGGCCTTGGCCTGTGCTTCGAGGACCTGCCGCTGGGGCGCAAATTCCGCACCATCGGGCGCACCCTGACCGAGGCCGACCTGGTCAATTTCATCGGCGTGACCGGGATGACCGAGGTGCTGTTTTCCAACACCGAATTCCTGCGCGAGGAAAGCGACATCGCCCGCCGCGTGGTGCCGGGCGCGATGGTATATGCGTTCGCCGAGGGATTGCTGGTCCATGCCACGATGCAGCACACCGGCTTCGCCTTCCTGAACATGGAACTGAATGTCGCCGGGCCGACCTTTGCCGGCGATACCATTCACGTCGAGTGCGAGGTCGTCGAAAGCCGCCGCAGCGCCAGCCGAGCGAACCGCGGGCTGGTGCGCACCTTCAACACTGTCAAGAAACAAGATGGTGCCGTGGCGATCACCTATAACCCGCTGCGCATGGTCAAGGCGCGCAGCGCGGCGGATTGATTTTCAGACCATCGAGTCGGGTGGGAATGCCGGTTTGCGCTTGGCTTGATGCGATCCCAGGCCTTCGTTCACCTCGGGGCCGGTGAATGACAGGAACTCCAGTGCCAGTGAGGCGTCGAAGGTCGGCCCGGCCTGGCGCAGCCAGTTGTTCAGTGCGTGCTTGGTGAACCGGATGGCGGTCTGCGCGCCCTCGGCCAGGCGGGTGGCGATCTCGATGGCCTTGGCATCCAGTTCGTCGTCTTCGACCGCCAGGCTGATCAGGCCGATCCGTTCGGCTTCGGCGCCCAGCACCTGCTCGCACAGCAGCAGGTAGTATTTGGCTTTCGCCAGGCCACACAGCAGCGGCCAGATGATCGCCGCGTGATCGCCGGCGGCGACGCCCAGCCTGGTGTGGCCGTCAATGATTCGGCAATCCTTGGTGGCAATCGAAACGTCCGCCAGGATGCCGCAGACCAGTCCGGCGCCGACCGCCACGCCGCGCATCGCGCTGACCACGGGCTTGTTGCAGTTGATCACGTTGTAGACGATCTCGCGCGCTTCCTTCCACTGCCGGGTGCGGGCGTCGAAGCCGTCGATCGCCTGCTGCACCATGGCGAAGTCGCCGCCGGCGGAGAACACCTTGCCGGCGCCGGTGATCACCACCGCGTTGACCGTCGGATCGCGATCGACATCGCGCCAGATATCGGCCAGTTCGGCGTGCATGACGTCATCGGCGGTGTTCATCCGGCCGTTGTCCATGGTGATGCGCAACACCTTCGGGTGCGGCCGGTCGAACCGCAGCCGGGTGTAGCGGGCGTAGGCATCGGTCATCGTCTCGTTCTCCTGCCGGGCACTGGGTAGTGGCCACCGCGGGCCGATACCGGTCAAGCCCCGCGGGTTGACTTCGCCGCGGCGGCGGGTGCTGGTATCGTGGTTTTACCAGCAATCCGGGGATGGTTTTGCGCGTGGCACCGATCGCCGCGGTTGTCGCGGCGCTACTGATCGCTGGCGGTTGCGCGGCAGTTTGGCATCCGGCCATCGCGCCGGTTCAGCGCCATGCGCGGTTTACGCCCGCGCAGGTCGCGCGTGGCGCTGAGCTGGCCGCGATCGGGGACTGCGCGGTGTGTCACACTACTCCCGACGGTCAGCCGTATGCCGGCGGGCGGGCGATACCAACGCCATTCGGGTCCATTCATTCCACCAACATCACCCCCGATCCGGCGACCGGCATTGGGCGCTGGTCGCTGGCGGCGTTCCAGCGCGCCATGCGTGATGGCATCGGCCGTGATGGGCGCCACCTTTATCCGGTGCTGCCTTATCCGCATTTTACCCGAGCCAGCGACGAAGACATCGGGGCGATGTATGCCTTCCTGATGACGCGCGCGCCGATCCACGCCGCGGCGCCGCCGAACGACCTGCCGTTCCCGATCGATCAGCGCGTGGTGCTAACGGCGTGGAATCTGCTGTATTTGAAGCTCGGGCCGTGGCATCCCGATCCGGGTCACGATGCGGTCTGGAACCGGGGCAACTATCTGGTCGAGGCGATCGGCCATTGCGGTGCCTGCCACACGCCGCACAACGCGCTTGGCGCCGAGGAAGTGGGGCGAACCCTGGCCGGTGGAGATGCCGAGGACTGGTATGCACCGCCGCTGCGGGGCGCGTCCGCCGCACGCCAGAAATGGACCGTGGCGGCGCTGGCCGGCTACCTGCGCACCGGCTTCGACGCCGATCATGGTGCCGCAGGCGGGCCGATGACGGCGGTGACCGACCAACTCGGCAAGGTTCCCGAGGCTGACGTGCGCGCCATGGCGATCTACCTGGCGTCGCTGATGCCGCGAACCGCCGAACCGCGGTCGGCGCCCGCGCAAGCCGCGGGAAGCGCCGATCCGGGGGCGCGGGCGATGTTTGAAGGCGCTTGCGGCGGCTGCCACGGAGCCGACGCGCCGATGACCCGCGACGGCGCGCCATCACTGGCGTTGAGCAGCGCGGTCAATGCGCCGACACCGCGCGGCGCGATCCAGATCATCCTGCGCGGCATCCCCTGGCGCGAAACCAGACCAGCTCCCTATATGCCGTCATTCGGTGCCGCGCTGACCGACGCTCAGGTGGCGCAACTGGCGAGCTATCTGCGAGCAACGTTCAGCGGCAAGCCGGCGTGGAGCGACGTGGCGGCCGAGGTAGCCAAGGCGCGAGGGGCATCATGATCCGGCTGAGCATCAACGGACGCGACCACGATGTCGATGCGGAACCGGATACACCGTTGCTCTATGTGCTGCGTGACGAACTTGGCCTGAACGGTGCCAAGTTCGGCTGTGGCCTGGGGCAGTGCGGTGCCTGCACGGTGATGCTGGACGGACAGGCGGTGTTTTCCTGCCTGACGCCGGTGGCCATATTGCCTGGCCGGAATGTTCGCACCGTTGAAGGGCTTGGCATGAACGCGGTGCAGCACGCCTTCCTCGACGAGCAGGCGGCGCAGTGCGGCTATTGCATCGCCGGGATGGTAATGCGGGCGGAGGCCTTGCTGGAGCGCAACCCGCATCCGTCCGAGCAGGAGATCCGGCAGCACATGGCGGTCAATCTGTGCCGCTGCGGCACCCATATGCGCATCCTGGCGGCGGTGCGCCGAGCCGCCGTGGCGATGCGGTCGGCGCGGATGGTGAAGCCATGAACGCGGTGCTGGGGCGTCGCGCGCTACTGGCCGGCGGCGGGGGCCTGATGGTGTCGTTCTCGCTGGCCGCGGAACCGCGGGCGCGGCCGGGCAGTTTGAAGCAGACCCCGGTGCTTGACGCCTGGATACGCGTTGCTGCTGACGGTCGGATCACTGTGTTCACCGGCAAGGCCGAGCTTGGTCAGGGGTTGACGACGGCGTTGTTGCAGGTGGCCGCGGAACAACTCGATGTCGCGATCGGGCGGATCGAACTGGTGACCGCCGATACCGCCCGCACCGCGAATGAGGGTTTCACCGCGGGCAGTCATTCGATGCAGGACAGCGGCACCGCGATCATGAATGCCGCCGCGCAGGTTCGGGGTTTGCTGACGAACGCCGCCGCGACCGCGTTCGGTGTGGGTTCGGATGATGTTTCGACATCGGATGGAATGGTCCGGGCGGCGGACGGTCGCAGCCTGGGGTATGGAGCGCTGGCGGCGAAGCTGGACCTGCACGTCGAGGCCCAGCCGGACAGTCCGCTGCGGGATCCGGCATCGTATCGGCTGATCGGCACCCCGATGCCGCGGATCGATATTCCGGCGAAACTGACCGGTGGCGCGTCGTATGTGCAGGACCTTCGGCTGCCTGGAATGCTGCATGCTCGCGTGATCCGGCAGCCCAGTGTCGATGCCGTGCTGCTGGATTTCGACACTGGGCCGGTTGAGCGTATGCCCGGGGTGATCAGGCTGGTGCGCGAGGCCAGCTACCTGGCGGTGGTCGCACGGAAAGAATGGCAGGCGATCAAAGCGATGCGTGCCCTGGCGGCGGCGGCGAGATGGCGGCAGACCGCCACGCTGCCGGATGAGGCGACGATTCTGGACACGATCCGGGCGCTGCCGGCGCGCGATATTCCGGTGCTGACGTGGCAGGCGGCGGCCGCGCCACCGGTGCGCCGGCTGCGGGCGCGCTACAGTCGTCCATACCTGATGCATGGCGCAATCGGTCCATCCTGCGCGGTGGCGCAACTGATCGACGGCAAGATGACGGTGTGGACCCATTCGCAGGGCGTGTTTCCGTTGCGCTCGGCGTTGGCTGGGCTTTTGCGTATGCCGCCCGAGCAGATTCGTTGCATCCATGTCGAGGCGGCGGGCTGCTATGGGCATAACGGCGCCGACGATGCCGCCGGCGACGCCGCGCTGATCGCGCGCGCGATGCCCGGGATGCCGATCCGGGTGCAATGGATGCGCGAGCAGGAGCACGGCAACGAACCCTATGGCGCCGCGATGATCGCCGAGGTCGAGGGCTCGCTGGATGCCGAGGGCAACATCGTGGACTGGAACTACGGGGTCTGGAGCAACACCCATAACCGGCGGCCCAATGTCGGCGGTCTGATGCTGCAGAACGCCGCGTTGCCCGATCCGCTGGCGGTGCCGCCGCCGGCGCCGATCCCGATGCCGGAGGGTGGCGGAGACCGCAACAGCAACCCGCTGTATCACTTCCCGAACGCCACCGTGGTATCGCATTTCATCCCTGAAATGCCGCTGCGGGTATCGGCGCTGCGTTCGCTGGGTGCCTATCTGAACGTGTTCGCGATCGAAAGTTTCATGGACGAATTAGCCGCCGCGGCGAGGGCCGATCCGGTGGCATTTCGCCTGCGCCACCTGCAGGACGAGCGCGCCAAGGCGGTTATCGATTTGGCGGCGCAGCGGTTTGGCTGGGTCGGAACCAGGCCGGGTGAGGGCAACGGGGGCGAGGCCAGGGGGGCTGAGGGCAGGGGGTTCGCATTCGCTCGCTACAAGAACCTGGGCGCCTATTGCGCCATCGCGCTGGCGCTGCGCGTCGAGCACGAAACCGGTCAGCTCCGGCTCGGCCGGGTGGTCGCCGCGGTGGACAGCGGCCAGCCGATCAACCCCGACGGTATCCGCAATCAGATCGAGGGTGCCATCGTCCAGGCGGCGAGCTGGACGCTGTATGAGCAGGTGCATTTCGATCGCCAGCGCATCCTGAGTACCGACTGGAGCGGCTATCCGATCATGCGGTTTCCGGCGCTGCCGGAGTCGGTGTCGGTGTATGTCGTTCCGCAACCGGGGCGACCTTTCCTGGGCACCGGCGAAGCGGGACAGGGCCCGACAGCCGCCGCCATCGCCAACGCGGTGCGCGATGCAACGGGAGTGAGGTTGCGCGATGTTCCGTTGACTGCGGCGAAGGTGAAGGCGGCGATCGGGGTCTAGTGTCCCGTGTCCGAAGTTCGCGATATCGGGCGAACATCAGCCTCGCGATACTGGCTCTTTGTTTTCAGTGGCCTGCCGATCCCATGCGTCCGCCGCGGAGTGCGGCGAACTTCTGGGGCAGGACACTGGGGGCATTGTCGCGTCTGGTTGACCAGCGGGCGATTCACGCTTTTGGCGATGCCGCCAAAAGCGATCGCGCGCTAGTGGTTCGGGTATGGTCATCATGGCGAGGGGATGAGAATTCCCGTTTTGTAGTCAGACTGATTTCTTCGATACGGCGATGAACTTCGTGTCTTAGTGTCTTAGTGTTAACGCCAACGTCGCGAGCCGCCCGCACATCCGGCCAGAAGTGCCTGACCGACAAC
The DNA here is from genome assembly GCF_965277165.1 of Rhodopila sp. Taxonomy (GTDB): domain Bacteria; phylum Pseudomonadota; class Alphaproteobacteria; order Acetobacterales; family Acetobacteraceae; genus Rhodopila. The sequence goes on along the minus strand of NZ_CBDICE010000006.1, from coordinate 2,400,165 downwards.
GCACTTCCAGCCGCGGCGTCGCCACGTCGCGATCGCGCAGAGCGCGACCTGACCGCGAAAACGTCGGGTCCCGCAAATCTGTTTTCCGGCACCCAGCGTATCCCCCCATAAGCAACTTGGCGGGGCCCTGATTTCAGATGACCTCCGAAGCTGGGCTTTGCTTTCCGCGACAGAAGTCTCGGCAAGTGTGCATCCTTGCGGCCGCAGCGGCGCTGACCCCGGTATCGGTCAGCGCGCACGTAAAGTGGTTCTGCTCGATCGCCGATGTCAGCATGCCGCCGATCGCGCTGAGCAAGGTGCTGACGCCGATCTACGTTTCGGTCTTCTGCAGCTTTCTGCTGCTGGTGTTTGCCGGCTTCGTGCTGGATGGTGCGGTGGCGCAGCGGTGGCCTCGGCTCGCCTCCAGCGGCCGACTGCATGTCGAGACCGAGGAGAAGCTGCTGCGGCTCGCTGTGGGTGCGTTCTTTCTGCTGCTGTGGGACAAAGGCGCCGTGGTGTTGTGGGAGCGCGGGAACGCTATCCTGACGCCCGAACTGATGGCCAGCGTTGGCTGGATGGGTGTCTTGCAGTTCGCTATTGCGCTGTCGGTGGCGTGGCGTCGCACCTGCATCCTTGGCGCCGTCGGAATCGGCATCCTCTATGGTTTCGGGATCGATCAGTTCGGCATCTTTCACATGACCGACTATGTGTTCTTTCTCGGCATTGTGGCCTACCTCGCGCAAACATCGATCGGAACCCAGAACAGCCTTCGAATGCGCGTGCCGCTGCTGTCGGGCAGCCTGGCATTCAGCCTGATGTGGACGGCGATCGAAAAATTCGTCTATCCGGAATGGACCCTGTTCGTGGTCGCCGAGCACCCTGACCTGGCGTTCGGATTTCCATGGGGCTTTGTCGTGGTGGTCGCCGGCTTCGTCGAATTCACCCTGGCGTTCTACCTGATGACCGGAAGGGGGCTGGTGCGCTTCGGCGCGGCTGCCTACGCGTCCATTTTCATTGCCGCGATTCCCGAGTTTGGCCATCTGGATGCGGTCGGCCACATCCCGATCATCGGTATTCTGGCGGTGGTTTGCCTGCGCGGCGCATCGCCGTTGCCCCGGCTGCTGGGATTGATCCAGCGCCGGCCGATCGTCAATGCCGCTGGCGTCGCCGGCTTCTACGTTGCGTCGCTGGTCGTGCTGTTCGCGATGTATTACGGGCTGCAATGGTCTGAATACGGATGACAGCGCATCGAACCGCGTGGGGCTGGGTACCGTTCGGCCTCGGCCTGCTTGCCGGTCTGCTGCTGGCCGAATTGCTGAGCGTGATGATGGCCTATCCGACACCCGTCGTGGACCTGCTGCAGTGGTTGGATTTCGGCTTCGGCTGAGCTTTGCAGGGACGTGATTGCGATCCGTCGTCGTGCCTGCCAGAATCAAAGGGCGCGTGCCAGACTTGGGGCGCGTGCCAGACTTGGGGCGCGTGCCAGACTTGGGGCGCGTGCCAGACTTGGGGCGCGTGCCAGACTTGGGGCGCGTGCCAGACTTGGGGCGCGTGCCAGACTTGGGGCGCGTGCCAGACTTGGGGCGCGTGCCAGACTTGGGGCGCGTGCCAGACTTGGGGCGCGTGCCAGACTTGGGGCGCGTGCCAGACTTGGGGCGCGTGCCAGACTTGGGGCGCGTGCCAGACTTGGGGCGCGTGCCAGACTTGGGGCGCGTGACGGAGAACACCGATGCCAAAACGCCCATTGCGGATCGCCATCATCGGTGCCGGCATCGGAGGTCTGAGCGCGGCCGCCTGCCTGCGCCGCGTCGGCATCGATGTCAGCATCTACGAGCAGGCGAGGGGCTTCACGCGTCTTGGCGCCGGCATCCAGCAGGCGCCGAATTCGATCCGGGTGCTGTATGCGCTGGGGCTGAAGGACAAATTGCTGGCCCAGGCGTTCCAGCCCGACAGCAACGATTCGCGCGATCACGACAGTGGGCGGCTGACCAACGCCCACGCGCTCGGGCAGTCGGTTCGGGATCGTCATGGCGTGCCATATTTCCTGATGCATCGCGGCGATCTGCACGCCATGCTGGCGGAGCTTGTGCCGCCCGACATCGTCAGCCTCGACCACCGGCTGGTTGGCATGGAGCACGCCGCGGACCACGGTGTGCGCATGCGCTTCAGCAACGGAGAGGCGGCCGAGGCCGACGCCGTGATCGGCGCCGACGGGGTACATTCGGTGGTCCGCGAGGTCATGCTGGGCAAGGAACGACCGCGCTTCACCGGCCGCGTCGCCTACCGCACGGTGTTCCCAACCGCCAGGCTTGGCGACCTGCGGCCGCATCCTTGCGTCAAATGGTGGGGCCCCGACCGCCACATCGTCAGCTACTTCGTCACCCCTCGGCGCGACGAACTGTATTTCGTCACCAGCACGCCGGAGCCGGACTTCGACGTGGAATCGTGGTCGGCCAAGGGCGACCTTGGGACGCTGCGCGCGGCCTATGATACGTTTCACCCACAGGTCCGAGCGATCCTCGCGGCATGCCCCGATGTGCATAAGTGGGCGTTGGTGGAGCGCGATCCGCTGCCTCGGTGGGTCGAGGGCAATGTCGCGCTGCTGGGCGATGCCTGCCATCCGATGACGCCTTACATGGCACAGGGCGCTTCGACCTCGATCGAGGATGGTGCGATCCTGTCGCGCTGCCTGCGGGGCGTCGAGCGTGATGGAGTGGCACAGGCTTTGCGCCGCTACCAGGCTACACGCGAGCCGCGCACCAGCCGGATCCAGCGGACGTCGGCGCGGAACACCTGGCTGAAGGACCCGCACGACGCCGATTGGGTGTATGGCTACGATGCCTGGACCGCGCCGCTGGCGGAGTGAACGCGGAGCGGCGGTTGATGTGGCAAGGGTTTCGGCCGCGGCGGCTAGCCGCCTCAGGGGTGGTGCGTAGCCGAAGAGGAGCTGCGTGGCCGAAAAGGAGCTACGTGGCCGAAAAGGAGGTGCGTGGCCGAAGAGGAGCTGCGTGGCCGACGGGGCAAAGCGGGAAATCTTGTGACACAGGCGACAGACTTGCTGCCAATCTCACCTTTTCGCGTTCAGCATGGTCGCGGCAGCCGCATCGGTGCTATAGGCTGGCGCGCCTTATCGCCCCCATGGCCGCCGGTCAGTCCCGGATGCTTGCCCCATTGCTTCACGGACCCGACATGAACGACGCCGTTACCGATTCCCAGCGTGACTACCACGATACCGTGTTCCTGCCGCGGACCAGCTTCCCGATGCGCGGGGACTTGCCGAACAAAGAGCCGCTGATCCTGGCGAAATGGGACAAGATGGACCTGTGGGGCAGGCTGCGCGCTGCCTCGGTGGGGCGCCCGCTGTTCATCCTGCACGACGGGCCGCCTTATGCCAATGGCAACATCCATATCGGCACGGCGCTGAACAAGATCCACAAGGACGTCATCAACCGCACGCGGCAGATGGCCGGCTATGATGCCAACTACATCCCCGGCTGGGACTGCCACGGCCTGCCGATAGAGTGGAAGATCGAGGAGGGCTACCGCGCCAAGAAAAACGACAAGGACACCGTCCCGATCCTCGATTTCCGCGCCCAATGCCGCGCCTACGCCGCCGATTGGATGGCGGTGCAGGCCACCGAATTCCGCCGCCTTGGGGTCGAGGGCGCCTGGCGCGACCGTTACGCCACCATGGATCATGGCTCCGAGGCCGCGATCGCGGCGGAAATCTGCAAGTTCCTGCTGAATGGCGCGCTATATCGCGGGCTGCGCCCGGTGATGTGGTCGCCGGTGGAAAAGACTGCGCTGGCCGAGGCCGAGATCGAGTACCACGATCACACCTCGGCCACGATCTGGGTCCGCTTCCCTGTCGTGCGGCCTTCGGTGCCGGCGCTGAACGGCGCCGCGGTGGCGATCTGGACCACGACGCCGTGGACCATTCCCGGAAACCGGGCGGTCGCTGCCGGCGCCGACTTCGATTATGCCGTGATCGCGGTCGATGCCGTGGCGGAAACATCGCTGGCCCGGGTCGGTGAGAAGCTGGTGATCGCGGAGGCTCTGTTGCCCGCCGTGCTGCGCGATAGCGGGATCAACGCGCATCGCGTGCTGGCGGTGATCAAGGGAGCCGATCTGGCCGGCACGGTCATGGCCCATCCGCTGCGCGGCGCTGCTCGGGCGGATGGCGGCTACGACCAGGACACGCCGCTGCTGCTGGCGGATTTCGTCACCACCGAGGCCGGCACCGGGTTCGTCCACATCGCGCCTGGCCACGGCGAGGACGATTTCAGCCTGGGCCGAGCGAATGGGCTCGACGTCCCGGAGACGGTGGGCGACGACGGCAGCTTCAATGCATGGGTTCCGCTGTTCGCCGGCGTCCATGTCTACAAGGCGGCCGACCCTGTCTCTGCTGCGCTGACCGAGGCCGGCACCCTGCTGGCGCGCGGGTCGATCACTCATTCCTATCCGCATTCCTGGCGTTCCCGGGCGCCGCTGATCTTTCGCGCGACGCCGCAATGGTTTATCCCGATGGATGGGCCGCACCGGATCCGGGAGACGGCGCTCGCCGCGCTGGCCGCAACCCAGTTCGTGCCCGACCAGGGGCGCAACCGCATCGGTTCGATGATCGCCGCCCGCCCCGACTGGTGCATCAGCCGCCAGCGTGCCTGGGGTGTGCCGATCACCGTTTTCGTGGAGAAACGCTCCGGTCAGCCGTTGCGCGATCCGGCGGTCGTCGCCCGCATCATCGCCGCGTTCGAGGCCGAGGGCGCGGATGCCTGGTATGCGTCGCCGCCGTCTCGGTTTCTTGGTCCCGACCATGATCCGAACGATTTCGAGCAGGTGATGGACATCGTCGATGTGTGGTTCGAATCCGGGTCCACCCATGCCTTCGTGCTGGAAAAGCGCGGCCTGCCGTGGCCGGCCGATCTGTATCTGGAAGGCTCCGACCAGCATCGCGGCTGGTTTCAGTCCTCGCTGCTGGAGGCGGTGGGGACGCGCGGCCGGGCGCCGTTCAAGGCGGTGCTGACGGACGGCTTCGTGATGGACGAGAAGGGCCGCAAGATGTCCAAGTCGTTGGGCAACACCACCGCCCCCGACGAGGTCGCCGACAAGTACGGCGCCGACATCTTGCGGCTTTGGGTGATGTCGTCCGACACCAGCGAGGACCTGCGCATCGGCCCCGAGATCCTGAAGCAGCAGGCGGAGCTTTATCGTCGGCTGCGCAACACGCTGCGCTTCGCGCTGGGCAGCCTGGACGGGTTCAGCGAGGCCGAACGCGTGGCGGTGGCGGAGATGCCGGAGCTGGAGCGCTGGGTGCTGCACCGGCTGGCCGAGATCGATGCCAAGTTCCGCGCCGCCGTGGAATCCTATGACTGGACCGGGGTTTATCCCGAGCTGCACAATTTCTGCTCGCTCGATCTGTCGGCGTTCTATTTCGACATTCGGAAGGATGCGCTGTATTGCGACCGCCCCGACAGTGCGCGCCGGCGTGCCGCGCGCTGCGTGCTGGACCAGTTGCACCGCTATTTGTGCACCTGGCTCGCCCCGGTGCTGTGTTTCACCGCCGAGGAGGCCTGGTGCGCGCGTTTTGGTGACTCCGCCAGCGTTCACCTGGAACAGTTCCAGACTCCGGCGGCGGGCTGGCGCGATGCCGCGCTGGCCGCCAAATGGGACACCATCCGCGCCACCCGCCGTCGCATCACCGGCCCGATTGAGGAGGCGCGCAAGGCCAACACTCTGGGTTCCTCGCTGCAGGCCGCGGTGGAGCTGCCGTTGAACGCGGACCACGAAGATTTATTGGATGCCGCTGCATGGGCCGAGATCGCGATCGTCTCCTCCGTAACGCTCGTGTCGGACACGGCCGAACCCCCAGCGAGGGTCACGCCCGCCTGCGGCGACAAATGCGCCCGCTGCTGGAGAGTGCTGCCGGAAGTGGGGTCCAGCGCCGACCACCCGTCGCTGTGCCTGCGCTGCACCGACGCGGTGGATTCGGGGCTGGTTCGCAAGCCGGCGGCATGATCCGCCGCAACCTGATGCCGCTGGGGCTGATCGCGGCGTTGCTGGTGCTTGCCGCCGACCAGCTCAGCAAGTGGTGGGTGGTGAACCGGCTAGATCTGCCGGAATTGCGCCAGATCGTGCTGTTGCCGGTGCTAAACCTGACCATGGTGCAGAACAGGGGGGTTACCTTCGGGCTGCTCAATGGCCTGGGCGCCTGGGGTCATTATATCCTGGCAGTGATCGCGTTGGCCGTGGTCGTCGCGCTTGGGTTCTGGCTGCGGCGGGCGGAGACCCGGCTGGTTGCGGTGGCGATCGGAGCGATCGCCGGGGGGGCGATCGGCAATGTCATCGATCGGCTTCGGTTTGGCTGGGTGGTGGACTTCATCCACGCCCATATCGACACGCGCTGGGGCGACTTTTCGTGGTATGTCTTCAATTTGGCTGATGCCGCGATTGTCTGCGGGGTGGCGGCGCTGATCCTGGATACGCAACTGTCCAGACGCCGGCAGCGGCAGGACCGGGTGCCGACCTGATAGCGGGATGGCCGGGGATTTTGCCGGTAGGGTGATTTTGCCGGTAGGGTGATTTTGCCAGTAGGGTGATTTTGCCAGTAGGGTGATTTTGCTAGTAGGGCGGGGAGGTCTCGCCGGTAGGGGCGGGGCTTGCCCTCGCCGGAGCGGGGGCGGTTGGCGAGGTCGCCTGGGTCGGCGACGCGCGCTCCGCTGGACCGGTCGCCTCGGACGCTGTAGTGGAAGCGCCGTCATGGCCCGTATCGCGACGATCGAACGAAACACTTCGGAAACGCAGATCTCTGTTACCGTCAATCTGGACGGAACCGGGCTTGCCGACATTGCCACCGGCATCGGCTTTCTCGACCATATGCTGACCGCATTGGCCCGTCACGGGCTGTTCGACCTGAATATCCGAGCGGCTGGGGACCTGCAGATCGACTTCCACCACACGACCGAGGATGTCGGCATCGTGTTGGGTGCGGCATTGGCTCGCGCCCTTGGGGACAAGCGCGGCATCCGCCGTTTCGGTCATGCGCTGGTGCCGATGGACGAAACCCTGGCCGAGGCCACGGTGGATATCTCGGGGCGTCCTTTCCTGGCCTGGAACGTCGCCTTCGACCGCCCGAAGATCGGCGAGATGGACACCGAACTGTTCGAGGAATTCTTCCGCGCTTTGGCATTCAACGCACTGATTACGCTGCACATTACCCGCCGCGCCGGACACAATGCGCACCACGTCGCCGAGGCCTGCTTCAAGGCGGCCGCGCGGGCGCTGCGGGCCGCTACCGAACCCGACCCGCGCGTCGGTGACGCGATCCCATCGACCAAGGGGTCGCTGTGAGTTTCGACCGCGGGCCGCTTTTAGTTTGAGCCAAGGGGTCGCTTTGACTTTGGACCCACGGGGTGGCTGTGGGCTGCGACCCAGGGGTCGCTGCAAATATGCCCTCGCCGTGAAGGGACCGAGCGCTCGGCATGCAATCGGATCGCGCCGTCAGCTCGGAAGTTGCTGGAAGGTCGTCTGCAGTGCCGCTATGAAGGCGGTCGCAGTCTTGTTATGAAAACCTATACCGCCCTGCTGAAATCCAACGCCGAACCGGTCCTGGTGAAAGAGGGCTTTTCGTGGGGCGCGTTGCTGTTCGGCCCGCTCTGGCTGGCTGCCCACAGAGCCTGGGTTGCCGCGGCAATCAGCCTGGCCGGCTATATCCTGATTGCCGTGTTGGTGGCGAGGCCGGCAGCGACCGTCCTTTCGGTGGGGATGATGCTGATCCTCGGGCTGACCGGCAACGACCTGCGCCGCTGGGCCTTGCAGACGCGCGGATATCTGCTGCTGCACGTGCTCGCTGCCGGCAACCGGGACGACGCGTTCATGAGCCTGCTGCGGCAGCGCCCGGACCTTGGTGCCAGGTTCCGGCCGGATCCGGTATGACGAAGCCGCGCCTCATGCGGATAGCGGTGGTGGATTACGGCAGCGGCAACCTGACCTCGGCGTCGCGGGCGCTTTCGCTGGCGGCGCAGCGTGCCGGGATCGAGGCCAGCGTCACGGTAACCGCCGATCCCGCCGCGGTGGAAGCGGCCGATCGCATCGTGCTGCCGGGGCAGGGCGCGTTTGCCGACTGCGCCGCCGGCCTTATCGCCGTTCCCGGCATGCGCCAGGCGATCGAAACCGCGACCGCCGCCGGCACGCCGTTTCTGGGTATTTGCGTCGGCATGCAACTGATGGCTGAGCGCGGGCTGGAGCACGGGGTTACGCGCGGCTTCGGCTGGATCAGGGGTGATGTGGCGGAGATGGCGGCGGCCGGGCTGCGGCTGCCGCAGATGGGCTGGAACGCGCTGGATTTCGCCCCGGGTGGGCACCGGCTGCTGGATGGCTTGCAGCCGGGCGATCACGTCTATTTCGTGCACAGCTATGCCCTGGTGAATGGCGCGCCCGGCGAAACCATCGCCACGACCGACTATGGTGGCGCCGTCCCGGCCATTGTCGTCGCCGGCAACCGGGCCGGCACCCAGTTCCATGTCGAGAAAAGCCAGCAGGTCGGCATTCGGCTGCTATCCAATTTCCTGTGCTGGGCGCCCTGATCATGTCGGGTACGTCCTCGGCCAGCCGCGAGCCCGAGCTTCTGGTGGAGCGACTGGATCAATTCACCGATCAGGACCTGAATGCCCTGTGCGAAGCGACCGACGCCGCGATCATCGACGGCGGCGGCTTCGGTTGGGTCACCCCGCCCGGGCGGCGTCAACTGGAGACCTATTTCCGCGGCGTGCTTCTGGTGCCCGAGCGGGACCTGTTCGTGGCCCGTTTGAACGGCGACATCGTGGGGTCGGCGATCCTGGTTCGGCCGCCGCGCAACAACGAGGCGCAGGCGTTCGCGGCCAGCCTGATGCACTCCTTTATCGCACCCTATGCGCGCGGGCACGGCCTGGCGCGCATGGTGACCGAGGCGGTGGAAGATTGTGCCCGCGAACTCGGCTATCAGATCCTGAACCTCGACGTGCGGGACACCCAGACCGTCGCTATCCGGATGTACGAATCGTACGGCTATATTCGCTGGGGTGAGCATCCGGAATACGCGCTGGTGCGCGGCAAGTCGGTGAAGGGCTACTTTTTCTACAAGCGGCTGCGGCGGCCGAAGAGCGGCGGGGGGCAATGATTGCCCGACACGTCTGGCCTGGGCACGTCTGGCCTGGGCAAGCCTGGTGCGGACAGCCTGCATGACCGGCCTGACGCTGTATCCGGCGATCGACTTGAAGGATGGGCGGTGCGTCAGGTTGCGCCGCGGCGACATGGACCAGGCGACGATCTACGCCGAGGACCCCGGCGCGCAGGCCCGAGTGTGGCAGCGGGCGGGGTGCCGATGGCTGCACGTCGTCGATCTGAACGGCGCGTTCGCCGGTAAGCCGGTCAACGCCGCGGCGGTGCGCTCGATTTTGGCTGGCGTTACGATCCCGGTGCAACTCGGCGGCGGCATCCGCGATCTGGCCGGGATCGCCGCTTGGGTGGAAGCTGGCGTGCATCGGGTGATCCTGGGCAGCGCCGCGGCCAAGAATCCAGCGCTGGTGCCGCAGGCCTGTCGCGGCTTTCCCGGCTGCGTCGCCGTCGGCATCGATGCGCGCGACGGCTTGGTCGCCACCGAAGGCTGGGCCGAGACCTCGACGATGACGGCGCTCGACCTCGGGCTGCGGTTCGAGGATGCCGGGGTGTCCGCAATCATCTACACCGATATCAGCCGCGACGGGATGTTGGGCGGGATCAACCTGGAGCAGACGGTGGCGCTGGCGGAGCGGCTGACGACGCCGGTCATCGCCTCGGGTGGTGTCGGCTCGCTGGCTGACCTGACAGCACTGAAACAAGCCGCCCGAGACACCCGAATCGAGGGCGTCATCGTCGGACGGGCCTTGTATGATGGCCGAGTCGATGCCGCCGAGGCACTGTCGCTACTGGCCGCGTGACATCCGGATAAGTGGCGGCATGATCCGCTCCGGTTCGCCATCGTGGTGCCGGCCGGCGTTTACTTCTTGCATCATGCGGCGTCGCGCTTTCTAAACCACCCCCCATGCTGAAGCTCCGCGTCATCCCCTGCCTGGATGTGAAGGACGGTCGAGTCGTCAAGGGCGTCAACTTCGTTTCTCTGCGCGATGCCGGGGATCCGGTGGAGCAGGCCGCGGTGTATGACGCGGCCGGTGCCGACGAACTGACTTTCCTAGACATCACCGCGAGCCACGAGAACCGTGACACTATCCTCGATGTGGTGTCCCGTACCGCGGCTCGGGTGTTCCTGCCGCTGACGGTTGGGGGTGGGATCCGCTCGATAGAGGACATGCGCCGGCTGCTGCTGGCTGGCACCGACAAGTGCAGCATCAATTCGGCGGCGGTGGCGCGGCCGGACCTGGTGCGCGAGGCGGCGGCGAAGTTTGGCAGCCAGTGCGTTGTGGTCGCGGTCGATGCCAAGCAGACGGCGGCGGGCCAATGGCAGGTGTTCACACATGGCGGGCGCAATCCGACCGGCATCGACGCGATCGCGTGGTGCCGTCAGGTCGCGGCACTCGGCGCGGGGGAGATTTTGCTGACCAGTATGGACCGCGACGGCACCGGCCTGGGCTTCGACCTGGATCTGCTGCGCGCCGCGTGTGGCGCGGTGCGGGTGCCGGTGGTTGCCTCGGGTGGGGTCGGCGCGCTGGCCGATTTTGTTGCAGGCGCTGGGGCGGGGGCCACCGGGCTGCTGGCGGCCAGTGTGTTTCACTTCGGCCGGTTCAGCATCGCCGAAGTGAAACGGACGCTGGCGGATGCGGGATTGCCGGTACGGCTGCCGCGACCGGTTGCCTGAGCATGGCGAAATCGACCAAAAAGAAGGTCGCCGCCAGCCCGCGCAATCCGCTGCGGACACGGTTTGCCAAGCGGTCCGGCAAGAGCAAGAAAGCCCGCGGCGACGGGTCCGAGGCGCGCGCGGATGGCGATGCCGTCGTGCTCGACCGTCTGTTCGATGTCGTCGAGAGTCGTCGCGACGCCGATCCGACTATCAGCCACTCGGCGCGGCTGCTGTCGCGCGGCCCGGCCAAGGTGGCGCAGAAGTTCGGTGAGGAGGCGGTCGAGTGCTTGATCGAGGCGGTCGCCGGCAACCGTGAGGCGCTGATCGCCGAGAGTGCCGATGTGCTGTATCACCTGCTGGTGCTGTGGGTTTCGTCTGGCGTCAGTCCGTCCGATGTCTGGGCCGAGCTGATCCGCCGCGAGGGGATCAGCGGCATCACGGAAAAAGCCGCCAGGGCTAAGCCGATACCGGTTCGCAAGAGGCTTGGTACGTCGAAGATTCCCTAGTGTCCCGAGGCCGAAGTTCGCCATATCGGGCGAACACCAGCCTCGCGACACTCGCTCTTTGTTTTCCGTGGCCTGCTGATCCCATCCGTCCGCCGCGAAGTGCGGCGAATCTCTGGGGCAGGGCACTAACCATTTGCAGCACGACTGTGCGTGCCGAAAATAGTCTAGCGCTTTGTTTTGTCCCATGATTCGCTGGCCTTGAAGGTGCCGCACGGGCGTGATCGCGCGCTAGAACCGCGAGGCACGGGCGAGCCACCACTGGCTGAGCATCGAGCGGCGGGGTAAAATCCGAAGGTATACCAGCGGACTTGACTGATCGGTTGGCCGACCGGCCACTGGTATTCTATCGATTTTGCGCGCAGCCGCCACGCCAACCGATGCCGCGCATACCAGTCAGCCCTTCGGGCCGCTGGTACTACTACTCAAGGGGGATGCTTCGATGCCGGTCAATGGCCTGCCGCCCTATAATAGCCAGAACATTTTCGCGCGGATCCTGCGCGGCGAAATTCCTGCCAGGAAAATCTACGAGGACGAGTTCGCCTTCGCGTTCCATGACATCAACCCGCAGGCCCCGACGCATGTGTTGGTGATTCCGAAGGGCGCTTACTGCTCGTTCGCGGATTTCAGCGCCACCGCCACCGAGGCGGAAATCACAGGCTTCATCCGCGCTGTCGGCAAGATCGCCAGAGACCTGGGGCTCGAGGCGCCTGGCTATCGGTTGCTCGCCAATACGGGCGAGCATTCCGGCCAGGAGGTGGCGCACTTCCATATTCACCTGTTCGCTGGCCGGCCGCTGGGACGAATGATCCCGGGTTAGTGTCCCGAGTCTGAAGTTCGCCATAGCAGGCGAACCCCAGTCTCGTGCCACTAGCTCTTTGTTTTCAGTGGCCTGCTTGTCTCCTACGTCCGCCGCATAGTGCGGCGAACTTCGGAGGCAGGACACTAGGGTGTTCGGGGTTAGCTGCTGGCCTGCAACTGCTCCCGCATGTGGCGGGCGCGTGCCAGCACCTTGTTTTCGATGTCGCCGACCGTTGAGTCGGACACCGTGGCGTCCATCCATTGGCCGTTCTGTAATACCTGGCGGTAGATATTGACCCGCAGGCCGTCGCTGCGCAGATCGCGGCTGAGGATGTAGATCGTTGCCTTGAAGCGCTCACCGCTGGTGCCGGGCGGGGTGTACCAGTCGGTGATGATGACGCCGCCGAAGGGGTCGGCCGAAGCCAGCGGCATGAAGGCGATGGTGTCGAGCGCGCCGCGCCACAGGAACGCATTGACACCGATGCCGGTGCCGGCGCCACCGCCGACGCCTCGGTTCTTGTCGGTCGGGCCGTTCTTGCCGATGCCGAAAATGGTGCCGCTGTCATTGCCGCCCAGCCTGGTAACCGACGCGTCGCCTGCCGACCCGCTGCCCAGGCCCATGAAATCCGGCGGCGTGGTGTTCGGCTTCACGTCGTCGGCTGAACAGGCCGCGAGCGCGAGCACCGCGATCAGGGCCGCGGGATAGGCCCGGGCAGGAAACCATGTCGGTCGCATTGCGTTTGCATGCCTCATGTTGCCGATTCGGTCGAGTGCAGCCGTATTACCGCCACCGCGAGCGGTCAGCAATCGAGATTCTTATGGACGCGTCAGCGATAAAATTTCGTCGTCGAGACGGAGCGGCGGGGTGGTGCCCCGCCGCGTTGGTGCCATTTAGCTCAAGAGTAATGTCTACCAGGTCACAATAGTCGAGAACAGGAACCCCTGGCCATGCGCGTCGCGGGTGCTGGAACCCGGCACGCCGCTCGGGCTGGAGGTACCCAGACTGCCGGTGTTGAAGTCGAACCCGCCCTGGTGGCGCTGCACATACTGGTATTCGGCGACCAACTGAATGCCGGGAGCCAGCCGATAGGCACCACCGAAGCCGAACTCGTATTGATGCCGCTGCGACACGTGTACCAGGTTGGCGCTGCCCTGGTCTTGGATGATGCCGGCATCGATACCGGCGGTGACCGGGCCGTTGGCGTAGGTCAGACCATAGAGGAATGAATTTTCCGGCGCACCCCCGGTCGGACGCATCGCCGCCTGGCCATTGTACGCACCGCCGATATACGACACCGCGGCGGTCAAGTCGGCCGCCGTTACGGCGATGCCGGCCTGGTAGAAGCTCAGGTTGTCGTAGCGCAGGAAGTTGCCGTTCGCGGTCTTGAAAGCAAGAGAGCCAGGTGGGGCCGCCACATAGGCCGTGGTGGTCAGATCCTCCTTGCTGGCCGCCTCATAGAACGCGTAGGCCTTGAAGTCGACCGGCCCGAAGGTCTGCTGGAAACGACCACCGATACCGGTCTGGTTGTACCAGCGCTGCGCGTCGTCGCCCGAGGTGACCGAGATACAGGTGTTGCTGGCCTGGTTGCACAGCGTCGGCGACAGCGGGTTGGTCTGGGTGTTGTCGGAGTAGGCATTGCCCATGCTGGGGGCATACTGCACGCCGAAGTCGAAGCCGAAGAACTGCGGCGTCAGATAGACGATCTTGGCGTTGCCGTATTCGTTGCCGGCCTGCGCCAGCCACGGCCAGGATAGCCCGCCACCACCGGACGCGGCGATCGCCGTGGTTGCCTGGAAGCCACCCTGGAAGGTGCCGACGCCGCCGTCCCAGCACGACGAGCTGAACACGCAGTTGTCGAACAGCCCGACCACGCCGTCGGTCTGGCCGATGCGCACGATCCCCAGGCGGTCCGCCGCCAGGTAGGTAAACGCCCGCCGGACGAACAGGGTCTCGGTGGAGGTATTGCCACTGGGGCTGGTTTGCGCGCCCGGGGTGTTGGAGGCGCCGCCGCCGCCCGACTGGGCGATGCCGGCATAGAACGCGGTGCGGATTTCCGCCGCGGCGCCGTAGCGCAGGCCGTTGGCGGCCATCGCGTCCATGCCGGGATACAGCCGGAAGTAGGTCGCGATCCCGACCGGATTGATCTTGTAGCCGTTCGGCGTGCCGCCGGTCGGGCTCGGGCTGATGCCGACGTCGCCGGAGGTGTAGTTGGCCACGACGTCGGATTCCACGCGCCCATTCAGCCGGATGACAAGGGTGCCCGGCGCCGGCACTGCGTTGACGTTCGGCGCATAGATGGTGGACAGCGGACCCGCCGCCGCCGAACCGCTGGGCGTATTGGCGGTGCCCCAGGCGTTGTTGTTGTTGTTGGCGGCCGGGCCAGCGCCATACGGCGCCACCAACTGGCCTTGGTTCGGGTTCGCAATTTTCTGGGCAAGCGCCAGACTACTGGATGCTCCGAGAATGGCGGCACTGGTCATGAGAAGTTTACGCATGTGAGTCCTCCTTGTAACGCCGGTTCGCCGGCGACTCCTCAGGCCTCGCCCGCTGATCCCGCGGAACGGCGGATGGGCAGCCAGACCCGTGAAGTTAATGAAGCCACGGTCACTATCCCGCAACCCGGTTTGGGGGCATCTCATGGTATTTGCGAAACACTGTGCTATATAGACAACAGCGTGGCGGTGGCATCGGCAGTTTTTCTGCTTCGCCGCCCGAACGCTCCGTGAGGACGCCTCGACGCGAAAGAATGATGTGTATTCGGGCGGCGCGGCCAGTCAGACGAGCGGCGGCCACCGGCCGGATAAATCAGATCCCGGCGGCGCATCGCGATGCGGCCGGGTGACCGCTGCGGAGGTACCGCCGGCAGCTTGGCGATTCGGCTGGACCGGGGGCTTCACCCCTGGCTGAGCGCGGCGATCGCCCCGGCTGCGTGAACCAGTCGTGGAGGAAGCCGCTGGATGGTGCGCCCGTCCAGTCCGCCCAAAGCGGCGATGGCGGGGCCGCCGCCACGCCTTGTTATCCGAGCCAGGGCGGACCAGCGCAGGGGACCGAGGCCGCGGGCTCCGGGATGAGTCGCGGTGGCAAATGCCGGTGACAGGAACACCAGGTCGGCGCCGACGGCCCGAGCGCGTCGCAGGTCCGTGGCCGAATGGGCGGAACTGGTCAGTGTGCCCGGGCGGCGGATCACGCCGGGCCAGTGTCCGCCGCGCAGGTGCACGCCGGCGCACACCGAGGCCGCCAGCCGGACGTCGCCGGCGATCACCAGAACCAGCCGGCGCGCCCGGCAGATCCGCGCCAGGTCCATCGCGAGCCGGGTGCGCGCCGGGTCATCGTCGTGGCGCAGCACGACGCCCGCGCGCCCGCGCGGCAGATCCGCCACCGAGGCCCTGGGATCGGCCAACCGACGCCGGTCGGTGAACAGCCAAAGGCGCGGAAGCGGCCCGGCGCGCCGGCGCAGGCCCCAGGCCAGTAGTTTCAGGTCCATCGTTAGGTCATACCGGGCTGCGGATGGTGTCCGATCGCAGCTTGAAACGCGTCTTCCAGCGCGATCGGGCTCTAAGCCTTCGCATCGCGCACATAATAGTCCTTGAAGCGGGTTCGCAGATCAGTCTTCAGCAGCTTGCCAGTCGCGGTGTGGGGCAGGTCCGCCACCACAAGGATCTCATCCGGTAGCCACCATTTGGCGACCTTGTCCTGATACAGTGCGAGCACCGAGGCCGGATCGATCGTCTTGCCCGGCGCCGGCACCACCAGCAGCAGTGGCCGCTCGTCCCATTTCGGGTGCGCCGCGGCGATGACCGCCGCCTCGGCCACGTCGGGGTGCGACACCGCGATGTTTTCCAGCGTGATCGAGCTGATCCACTCGCCGCCGGATTTGATCACATCCTTCGAGCGGTCAGTTATCTGTATGAAGCCATCGGGGTCGATGGTGGCGACGTCGCCGGTGGCGAACCAGCCGGCCTCGTCCAGCGCGCTGTCGGGTTCATCACCGTGGTAGGCGTTGGCGATCCACGGGCCCTTGACTTTCAGGTCACCGAACGCGGTGCCGTCCCAGGGCAGCTCGTTGCCGTCACCATCGACGATCTTCATGTCGATGCCAGGCAGGATGCGGCCCTGCTTGAGCATGTGAGCCGCCGCCTGGTCCGTGGTCAGCCCGACCTGGGCCGGCTTGGGGGCGTTGTATGTGCCCACCGGGCTGATCTCGGTCATGCCCCAGCCGTGCTCGACCGCCACGCCATACTCGTCGCGGAACGCCTCGATCAGCAGCGGCGGGGCCGCCGATCCGCCGGTCATGATGCGTTGCACGGTTTCCAGCCGGTCGCCGCTTGAGCGCAGATACTGCAGCAAACCCATCCATACCGTGGGCACGCCGGCGGTGAAGCTGACCCGTTCGGAGTTCAGCAGGCCGGCCATGCTGGCGCCGTCGAGGTGTCGCCCCGGCAGCACCAGTGACGCCCCGGTCAGCGCCGCCGCGTATGGCATGCCCCAGGCGTTGACATGGAACATCGGCACCACCGGCAGCACCCGGCTGGTCGCCTTGATGCACAGCACGTCGGGCAGCGCGGTGGCGTAGGCGTGCAGCCAGGTCGAACGATGGCTGTACAGCACTCCCTTGGGGCGCCCGGTGGTGCCCGAGGTGTAGCACAGCGCGCTGGCGGTGTTCTCGTCGAAGCTGGGCCAGGCGTAATTGTCGTCCGCTTCGTCCATCAACTGATCGTAGCAGGCCAGTGCGATGCCGGGAGCCAGGGTCATGGGCGGCATGTGCGCGGCGTCGGTCAGCATGACGACTGTCTTGACGCTGCCCGAGACGTGCGGCGCGAGGGCGCTGGCCAGGGCGGCGAAGCTGATGTCGACGAACAGCACTTTGTCTTGCGCGTGATTGATGATGTAGCTGATGTCGTCGGCGTGCAGCCGCGGATTGATGGTGTGGCAGATCGCGCCCATGCCGGGGGCGGCGTAATATACCTCCAGGTGGCGATAGCCGTTCCAGGCCAGCGTGCCGACGCGGTCGCCGGCGGCGACGCCGAGCTTTTGCAGCACCCGCGCGAGACGGCGCGAGTGGGATTCAACGTCGCGCCAGGTGTAGCGGTGGGTGGTGTTCTCTTCGGTGCGCGACACCACCTCGCCCGACCCATGATGCCGCGCGGCATGGGTCAGGATCGAGGAAATCATCAAATCCTGCGTCTGCATCAGGCCGAGCACCGGCGTTACCTCCGGGTTTGTGTGTGCTGTTGGCCAAGGGCGGTGCCGCAAATACCGTCCCCTGGCCGCTTTCCCCCGAACCGTCCTACAGTACGGCGGTTGACCTGCCAATCTTCAAAGGGCGTTGAAATGGAACTGAAAACCGCGCTGATCGTGGGTGTCGGCCCCGGCTTGAGCGCCTCGCTCGCTCGGCTGTTCGCCAAACATGGACTGCAGGTGGCGATGGCGGCCCGCGATCCCAACAAGCTGCGCCAGCTTGCCCAGGAGACCGCAGGCGCGACGTTTGCCTGCGAGGCGACCGAACCGGAGGAGGTTGCGGCGCTGTTCGATGTGGTGATCGCCACCCAGGGGGTGCCCGACATCGTGGTCTACAACGCCAGCGCCCGGGCGAGGGGGCCGATCACCGATCTGGACCCGGGCGAGGTGGCGCGGGCCATCGCGGTGAGTGGTTATGGCGGCTTCCTGGTGGTGCAGCAGGCGGCCAGGCACATGGTGGCGCGCGGGTCCGGGGTGATCCTGCTGACCGGGGCCTCGGCCAGCGTCAAGGGCTATGCCAACAGTTCGTCGTTCGCGATGGGCAAGTTCGCGCTGCGCGGGCTGGCGTCCAGCATGGCGCGTGAACTGTCGCCGAAGGGGGTGCATGTCGCGCATTTCGTCATCGACGGCGGCATCCGCAGCGCCACGCGGGCGGATCCGAACGACAATCCCGATAGTATGCTCGATCCCGACGCGATCGCCGAGAGCTACTGGCAGGTTGCCAACCAGCCGCGCAGTGCCTGGACCTGGGAGGTCGAGTTGCGGCCCTGGGTGGAGAAGTTCTGAGTTCCTGGTGTCGGCTTGTCGTTGCCGCTGCTGGGGCGCGCTTGATACGTCAACAGGAGATTGAGACGATGCCCTTGGATGACGCACTACCGATCAGCCGCTTTCCTGTGCCTTCCTTGGCCGACCTGCCGAAGGACATTGCGGAGCGGGTGGCCGCGGTGCAGGAGAAGGCTGGTTTCGTGCCCAACGTTTTCATGGTTCTGGCGCACCGGCCTGACGAGTTTCGGGCGTTTTTCGCCTACCACGATGCGCTGATGGAAAAACCGGGCAATCTGACGAAGGCCGAACGGGAGATGATCGTGGTAGCGACCAGCAGCGTCAATCAGTGCCAATACTGCGTCGTCGCGCACGGGGCTGTCCTGCGCATCCGGGCGAAGAACCCGCTGCTCGCCGACCAGGTCGCCACCAACTACAGGAAGGCGGACATTACGGCCAGGCAGAAGGCGATGCTTGATTTCGCGGTCAAGGTATCGGTGACGGCCTACGAGATCGCGGAGGCGGACTTTGCCGGCTTGGCGCGGCATGGTTTTGGCGCGGAGGATGCATGGGACATTGCCGCCATCGCGTCGTTCTTCGGCCTGTCGAACCGCATGGCCAACGTGACCGCGATGCGGCCGAACGACGAGTTTTATGCGATGGGCCGGTAGTGCTTTGGCGATCCGAACAACCCGCGACGATTAACTGCGGCCCGATCTGAACGTCAAAATGCGGGTGGCTTTGTTATCAACCGTGGCTGAGAGCTACCAGCGCGGCCCACTCACAACGCGCAATCGACCTACCGATTCGAATACTGTTGACCACTCTTGGCTATGACAAAATCGAGCCATGTTGCCGGATGCTTTTAACACCAACCGTCTGGCTCTTAGGCCCGTTGCTTTGGCGGACGCACGGCCAACCTTCGACGGCTTTAAGATGGCGCCCATGCTCGGCTAACCATAGTCGTCCGCCATACGCAAACGCGGCCAGGTTTCCAGCCACCGCTTCGACCGAACACGATCCAGATACACTCCATGCTTGTTCCCGCTGAATCGGGGGGTGGACCGGAGCATCAAGGTGAAAAGGTCGTCCATACCGAAGGGCGCGGCTATTTCGTAGGTTCCGTCTTCAGTTTGATGTGCCGCGACCGCGGTTGCCGTTTCCGGCCAGCAGCGCATCGCCTCGGCCGCTGAAGTGTAGGGCGCATCCTCGTTGCGCAGGTGCATTCGAGCCTGATTTTTCACCGACCAGCTGATCGAGGGTTCTAAAGCGTGCAACGCCGCCTCCGCCCTATGGTCAATCGAGGATTCGGCTTGCGCAGGGTCGAACCAGATAACGTCTGCGTCCGCGGGGAGGCATGAGGGCGAGCGGCCATGCAGATGGTCCCAGACTGCATTTCTTACGAAACCGGCCCCGATCCAACAATCCGGTAACTCAAGCGAGGAGACCAATCCGAGTGCGCGGTGTCGGATCGGGTCGGCGGAGAGAATTGCTACGAGCGCCGCTGCGTGGTCCATTGCCAATCATAGTGCGGCCACAATGGCAACGCCGACAATCATCTGCCAGCCACCTATGGCTCGCGAGCTGCGACTTTGTTACCCGCCGCGACCTCGCAACGCCCGCGGCGCCGCCGACGGTTCGCCGGAGCCGCACCACTGGGAACCACCATGATCAGGACTGCCATTAGCGCCGTCGTATCGAACTATGTGCTTGTTTTCCTGGTGCTCGGCTTGTTGGTCGCCGCGGTGGCAATCGCGCGGGCGCCGCGCCCGCTGAGCAGCACGGTGGTGACCGAGAAGCTTCTGGCCTGGTATGTGCTGTTCAACATCGGCGTGATGTATCTGGTCAATTTCGTCTTCCACGTGTTTTTCGGTCACCTTGCGGCGGCGTTCATCGGCTGGGCCGACAGCCCATTTCAGGTTGAGGTCGGCATGGCCAGCCTGGGGTTTTCGATCGGCGGGTTCATCGCCGCGTTCGGCGGGTTCGACCGGCGGTTGGTGGCGGTGATCGGTCCCGCCATCTTCATGCTTGGCGCCGCTGCCGGCCATGTTCGACAAATGCTGGTCGCGGACAATTTCGCACCTGGCAATGCCGGGGTCATCTTCTACCTGGACATCCTGATTCCGTTGTTCGGCTTCGTGCTGTTGTGGCGGCAATACCGAGACCTGCGCCGTGGTCCGGGCAGGCAATAGCGACGGGTTTTGGGGGAGGGCCAGGACGGGTTGCGACGCGCGCCGAACTACTGGGCCACCCGCATCGCACCCACTGCAACCGGCGTGTCCTCACCAAGCGTGTGGCGGGTAAACCCGAATGAGACGCCCGCACCGATCAGCGACAGCGTTCCTGCCAGCACGAATGCCGAAGAAAAGCTGCCGGTGACCTGCACGATATAACCCGTAACGATCGGCGCCAGCAGCCCGAACACGTTGCCGCCCAGCACCATGAACGCGAAGGCGCGGCCGGCGTCAGCTTGCGAGCGCAGCAGGTCGCTCGCCAATGCGGCGTTGGTGGCGCTGGCGGTGCCGCCGAAACTGACCGGAAAGATCGTCAGCACTACCACCGCGGTCAGCGATCCGACGAACGGGATCGCCACTCCAAGCGAGCACAGCAGCAGGCAAACCACCACCACAATGCGACGCCCGCCGCGGCGCATCGTTTCGGGCGTCAATATCGCATCGCCGATCCAGTTGGTCAGGATGATCACCGCGCCACCGACCAGAAACGGCACCGAGGTGAACAACCCCGAGTTCACGATCGACAGCCCGCGCACCGTCTGCAGATAATTCGGCAGCCAGCTCAGATACAGGTAAACCGAATACACCGCGCAGCCTTGCGACACCGCCAACCCCCACATCGAGGGCGAGCGCAGCAGCCCGCGATAGCCGACCCCATCATGGTCGGCCAACCTCTCGCCGCCGTGCCGCTGCGCCAGGATGCGCTGGCGCTCGGGCTCCGGCAGCCAAGTGGTGCGTTCCGGGGTTGAGACAAATACCAGCCACACCACGACCCAGATCAGGCCGATTGCACCAGTAATGGCGAACGACCAGCGCCACGACGTGGCCTCGATCAGCCAGGCCACCAGCGGCGCACTCAGCGCCGGGCCGAACATCGTGCCGGCCTGGATGAGCCCGACGGCCAGCCCGCGTTCGGTCGATGGGGCCCAGTCGCGCACCCCGCGATAGCTGACCGGGAAGGTCGGCGCCTCACCCGCGCCGAGCCCCAGCCGGACCAACAACATGGTGCCGAAGCCGCTGGCCAGGCCGGTGAGCATCTGCGCCACCGACCAGAATGCTGCACCGATCGCGGCCACCCGGTGCGCGCCGTAGCCATCCACCAGTCGGCCGGCCGGCAGCATCATGGCAACATACGCCCAAAGAAACGACGAGAACAGATAGCCAAGCTGCAGCGGTGACAGGGCGAATTCCTGTGCCACCGACCGGCCAGCAACCGACATGTTGATGCGATCGAGGTAACAGATCACGTTGAAAACGAACAGCAGGAAATACACCCAGTAGCGGCGATGGGTCATCGACTCGGGCCTCCCGTTGCCGGTTGCGCTCCGGCTGGCCGGCGGACTGTAGCAGCGCGGCGGGGCAAGTCGAAGCCGAAGCCCAGCGGGGTCAGTGCCTTGCCAGGCCGCTGATACGCAAGACCACGCCATCGGCGCTGGTCTGGCTCGGTATCCGGTCTACCGACATCGTCCAGTCTTGCGCTGCTTGCGCGAGCTCCTGCTCGACCTTGGCGCCCTTCAGCAGCAGGCAAACCCCGCCATCGGCCACGAACCGAACAGCCAGCGGCAACAGCCGAGGCAGTGGGGCCAGCGCCCTGGCGGTCACCAGCGGCGCGGGGTGGACTGCCGCGTCCTCGATCCGGCAACAATGCACCATCGCCGGGGCTCCGGTTTCAAGTACGGCGGTGCGCAGGAAGGCCGCCTTGCGCTGGTCGGCTTCGATCAGGTCGAAGCGCACGCCGGTGGCGATTGCCAGCACCAGGCCGGGAAACCCGCCGCCAGTGCCCAGGTCGATCGCGCGGTCGATCCCCGCCGGCATCAGTGCCACCAGTTGCAGCGAGTCCTTGATATGGCGGTGCCACACCACCGCGCTATCGCGCACCGCGATCAGGTTCAGCGTTGCGTTCCAGCGCAGCAACAGGTCCTCGAACTGGCGCAGCCTCGCGTTCGCCGAGGCCGGCAGGGTCAACGCGGCTGCACTTCCACGGTAACGTGCGACAACTCGGCGAAGCGCCGCAGCCGCTGGCGGTAATCCTCGGGTGGGCGGTTGCGCCCGCTGACCACCGACAGCACCGCGCCGAGGTGCCCGGGCCCCAGTCGCCAGACGTGCAGGTCGGTCAATTTGTCGCCTTCGGTCTCGATTTCGCGCCGCACCCGTTCGGTCAACTGGCGGTCCGGGTTCATATCGAGCAAGATACGTCCGGTGTCGCGCACCAGCCCATAGGCCCAACTGGCGATCACGCAGGCGCCGACGATCCCGGCCAGCGGGTCCATCCAAAGCCAGCCAAAGGCGCGCGCCAGCAGCAACCCGACGATCACCAGCACCGACACGGCCGCATCCGCCATCACGTGGATCACCGCCGCGCGCAGGTTGTTGTCGCGGTGCGCGGCATCGTCGTGGGCGTGTTCCTCGAACGCCACCGAGGCGGCGGCATCGCCCAAGTGCAGGTCCACGGTAAAGGCGTGTGGTTCGGGAATGTCCTCGACGCTTTCCATCACCCCAGCGCTGTCGGCGAAGCTGAACCGCTGGCGGGACCCGTCGGGACGAATCGTTTCCGCCCACAGCGCATCGGCCCACGGCGCATCAACTGGGACGGCTTCGCGCACGCGGAACCGCGGTGGCACACCATCCTCGAAAATCTCCAGCGTCAGCCGGCGGCTGGCGATATCGACCCGGTGAGCGTCATCATGCCCATGCTGATGGCTGTGATGATGGTGATGGTTATGATGTTGGGCGCCGCTCAGCAGCCAGGCGCTGACGATATTCACCGCGAGTCCCAGGCAGGCGATCGGGATTGCCTCGGAGAAGACGATCGGCACCGGATGCATCAACCGCCCGACCGCTTCCCAACCGATCAATAGCGCGATCATTGCCAGCACGATGGCGCTGGTGAACCCGGCGAGGTCACCCAGCTTTGCCGTTCCGAAGGTGAACCGGGCATCCGTGGCGTGGCGCCGGGCGTAGCGGTAGGCCAGTGCGGCCAGGAGCAGGGCGCCGGCATGGGTGCTCATGTGCAGGCCATCCGCCACCAGTGCGATCGAGCCGAACAGCAGGCCGCCGACGATCTCCAGCAGCATCATCGCGCCGCACAGCCAGATTACCGCCCAGGTCCGCCGTTCGGCGTGTTCGTGACCCTCGCCCAGAAACACGTGGCTGTGCGGTTCCATGGATGGACCTCATTTCAGGTAGCTGCGCACGACTTCCAAAAGTTGGTCGACGGCGGCGCCGTTCAGCGCGCCGGGATGGGCGGCGGTATCGACCAGGTGCGTGCGCACATGATCCTCGACCACCTGCGCCATCAGCCCGGCCATGGCGCCACGCGCACCTGCGATCTGGTGCAGCACCTGCTCACAGTCGGCTTCACCGTCGAGCGCGCGTTCGATCGCGTCGATCTGTCCGCGCAGACGTCGCACGCGGACCAGCAGCTTCTGCTTGTCGCGGATGGTGTGCGCCATGGATAGGGGGATAGCCTATAGAAGCCGGCTTCGCAAGCGCGGATTGGGGCAGTTCCGGTGCCGGCGCGGCGCCCGTGCGGGGCCGGAGCGCGCCGGTTAGAAATGTTGCGGTGTATCCTTGGCGGGCATTCCCATATATGATGCGGTTTTAACGAGGGTGGACAAATTGGCGGCAGCAGAAATCACGACAGCCATGGTATCAGCGGCATTCGGGGCTACGGCGGCGCGGCCGAAGCGGCGCGATGATGATCCGTTCAAGACCGGCGATTTCGTCGTCTATCCGACCCACGGGGTTGGCAAGATCGACAAGATCGGCTCCGAAGTGATCGCTGGGCACAAACTGGACCTGATCTACATTTCGTTCGACGAGAACAAGATGACCCTGCGGGTGCCGGTGGCGCAGGCGCGGGTCACTGGGCTGCGCAAGCTGGCCACGCCGCAAGTGATGGCCGAGGTGATGACCATCCTGGCCGGCCGCCCCAAGGTCAGCCGGCTGATGTGGGCGAAGCGGGCGCAGGAGTTTCAGGCCAAGATCAACTCCGGCGACCTGAAGATGGTGGCTGAGGTCTGCCGCGACCTGCAGACTGCGGCAAACGGGTCGGCGCCAAGCTACAGCCAGCGGAATTTGTTTGAATTGGCGATCGATCGGTTGGCCGGGGAGTTTGCCGGGGTGGCCGGCACCGACAAGGCCGACGCCATCGTGCAACTGACGCAGAAGCTGGTCGATGGCCGGAGCGCCGATCAGGCCCGGTCGGACGGGCGCGCCGAAAAGGCGCGGGCGGATCAGGCCGATGCCGACAGCGCGCAGGAAGGTTCCGTATCGTTGGCGCCCACGTCGGTATAGAACAGCCCTTTGGGACTCGGCCGCACGCTCGGTCGGGCTCGGAGCAACGCCGAAGCGGACACGAGAGGCGATCATGGTATTCAAGCCGAATTACAACCAGCAGCGCGCTGAACGCGACCGCGCCAAGCAGGCCAAGAAAGAGGCCAAGGTGCGTGAACGCGAGGACGCCGCGGCGCTGCGCCGCAAGACCGAGCAAGACGGTGCCACTCCAGCGGCGGACACCGAGGAAGTCGGTAGTTAATAGTGGTCAAGTAATGGATTTGCCGTTCCTGCTCACCGGTCCGACGCTACCGGAGATCGCATCATGAAGGGGATAGCGCCGCGAGTCAGCCAGATTCTGGAAACCTCGCTCTACGTGGCGGATCTTGAGCGGTCGCAGACGTTCTACGGACGGGTTTTCGGCTTCACCGCGTTCATGATGGACGACCGGATGTGCGCCATGGAAGTACCGGGGGAGCAGGTGTTGCTGCTGTTCCGCCATGGCGCCACCGACCAACCCGCGCCGGGGCCTGATGGTGGTTTCATTCCGCCGCATCATGGTCACGGCGCGCTGCATCTGGCGTTCGCCATTCCATACGGCGAACTTGCGACATGGCAGGACCACCTGGCCGCCGAGGGGATCGGAGTGGAGAGCCGGCTCGGCTGGCCGCATGGGGGCACCAGCCTGTATTTCCGCGACCCTGACGGCCATTCGCTGGAGGTGGCGACACCGGGTCTTTGGCCAAACCGCTAGACGGTTCTTTGGTTAAGATATCGCAATGGTCGGTGCCTCTGAACCTTTCAGAGACTTGTCCAAAGCAGGGTCAAGCCGGAGACCGCAAGCAGGCCAAGCACCAATTCATGAAAGCGTTTGTCGCTCAGGCGCCGGTAGGTGTGGGAGCCGAACCAGGCGCCAAGGAAGGTGCCGGGAAGTGCGATGGCGACGAGCCCGCAAAGCTCGGCCGTCAGCAGGCCTGATAGCGCGTGCCAGACGACGACGGCGGCAAGGATTGCCAAGTTGAAGACCTGGAACACGCTGCGTCGCTGGTCCTTGGTCCAGCCTCGCAGCGTCGCCCATACGGTGGGCAGGGGGCCCGATAATCCGGCGAGGCCGCCCAGGATTCCGCCGGCGAAGCCGACCGCGCTGTCGGCCATGCGGCCGCCCGACATCAGCCGGGGCTGGCCCGATGTCACCAGCATGAAGCCGGAAAAGGCGATCAGGAAGACGCCGACGCTGAGCCGGAAGACATCGACGTCGAGCTTGGACAGCAACATGGTTCCAACCGGGACTCCAAGAAGGCCAGCCAGGACCATCGGCAGAACCCGGCGGCGATCGATCGCATGCCAGATTGTCGGCAACGTCTGGACTTGGGCTGCGACCGAGCAAACCGCGACCAGGGTGGCGGCGGGGGCCGGGGCGAGTACGTGCAGCCAAAAGCCGAGAGCGATCAGGCCGGTACCGAATCCGGCGAGGCCGGTGACGAAACCGCCGGCGACCGCCCCGGCGACGACCACCAGCGCGGTCGCCGGGGTCAACATCTTGGTTCAGCGGTCGATCCGCGGGCGCCGCGGTGTGGCAGCATTCGACGACTCCAGCCGGCGATGATGTCGGGCGGAGCGGTATGCGCGCCTGGGTGATCCGCGCCAAGAGCGGGTCGGCGGGGGCGCGGGTGGCCTTGGCCCGAGTTGGCGGGTGGCTGAGCGACCGAGGAACCGGGTCTGGTCGTGCGAACCTTGCTCCGGCACACTGGGTCGGGTTCGATGCCCGCGAGGAAACGCCATGGCCAAGATCATCATCAGTTGCGCCGTCACCGGCGCGATCCACACCCCCAGCATGTCGGACTACTTGCCGATCACGCCGGAGCAGATCGCCAGGTCCTCGATCGAGGCGGCGGAGGCTGGCGCGGCAATCATCCACTTGCACGCGCGCAATCCCGCGGATGGGTCGCCGACGCCCGATCCGGCGGTGTTCATGAACTTCCTGCCGGTGATCAAGCAGAGCACCGACGCGGTGGTCAACATCACAACCGGGGGCGGGCTGACGATGACCCTGGAAGAACGCCTGGCGGCGCCGCTGGCGGCTCGGCCGGAGATGTGCAGCCTGAACATGGGCAGCATGAACTTCAACATCTCCCGAGCCGGGGATCGCATCAAGGCGTGGAAGTATCCGTGGGAGAAGCCATACCTGGATGCCACTGACAATTTCATCTTCCGCAACACGTTCAAGGATATAGAGGGGATCGTCGAGCGGTTGGGCAAGGCGCATGGCACACGGTTCGAGTTCGAATGTTACGATATCGGGCATCTCTATAACCTGGCGTACTGTCTGGATCGCGGCATCGTCGAGCCGCCGCTGTTCGTGCAGTCGATCTTCGGCATCACCGGGGGAATCGGTGCGGAGCCGCGCAATCTGCTGTTTGCCAAGGAGACGGCGGATCGGCTGTTCGGTGACGCGTATTGCTGGTCGGTGCTGGCGGCTGGGCGGCACCAGATGGCGTTCACCACGATGGCCGGGATCAACGGCGGCAACGTGCGGGTAGGACTGGAGGACAGCCTGTATATCGGCAAGGGGCAGTTGGCGAAGTCGAATGCCGAGCAGGTGGCGAAGATCCGACGGATTCTGGAGGATCTGAGCCTGGAGATCGCGACGCCGGCGGAGGCGCGGGCGATATTGAAGTTGAAGGGCGGCGATCGGGTCGGGTTTTAGCGGCGGGGCGGTGATGCTCAGGCGCCGCGGCTTTATCGGCCAGTCCGGCGTGGCGATGCTGGCGTCGGCCGCGCGAGCGGATCAGCCGCCGCGGACACTGAAGCCGGGGGTGCTGCGGATCGGCACTTACTTCGTCAATCCGCCATTCGAATTTGTCTCCAATCACAAGCGGGTTGGCTTCGAGGTCGACCTGATGCGGGAGATTTCGCTTCGGCTAGATCTGCGGGCTAATTTTATCGATACGCGATGGCAACTCCTGCTTAACGAGATGCAGCAGAGCCGGTATGATTGCGCGATTGGCGGGATCACGATCACGCCCCGACGGCAGCAAATACTGGGGTGGTCGGTGCCCTATATGACCACGACATTGAGCCTTGTGGTCGATGGCCGGAGAACCCCGGCGACGGCGACGCTGGCCGACCTGAAGATGGCGACGGTCGGCGTGCAGGCGGCCACCACCGACTATGATGCGGCCGTCGCGATGAAACGCTCTGGCCGGATCGGCAAAGTCGCGGTTTATCCCTTCGCCCGCATCGCCGACGCCATCAGCGATCTTGTCGCCGGGCGAATCGGGGCGGTGATGAAAGTGTATCCGGTTGCGTCATGGCTGGCGCGAACCACGCCTGGCCTGCGCATCCTGGGTCAGGTTCCTGATGATCCGCAGCCCTTGGGCATCGGCTTCAACCTGAAAAACGCCCAGTTGCTGGCCGCGGTCAACCATGTGCTGGGTGATATGCGAGCGGACGGGAGCTACGACGGTTTGGTTCGGCGTTGGCATTTGGCGTAGCGCTGCGGTCACGCCGTGAGGTTGGCTTCGGCCAGGCGGCGGACTTCGTCGCGGATCAGGCCGTCGCGGGGCTGATCGAGCAGCGTGGTGAACCAGTGTTGCGGCGGGTTGCGGCCAGCGGCGCGCTCGAAGCTGAGGGCGCGCAGGCCAGCCTCGGCGTCGGGTGGCAGGCGATCCGGGATCGGTTGGTCGTTCAAGGTGCCCCAGATCAGTGCCCAGCAGCGGCCGACGGTCCACGGATTGTAGCCGCCGCCGCCCAGCACCAGCAGGCGGGGGGCGCGATGGCGGATTGCCTGGACGACGGCGCGGTGCGCGTTGTTGGACAGCGAAAGTTTTGCCAGCGGGTCTTCCTGCAGCCCGTCGGCGCCGGCCTGCAGCATGATCGCCTGCGGGCGGCGGGAGTCGATCAACGGCAGCACGGCGTTGGTCATGACGTGGGCGAACTCGGAGTCGTTGCAGCCGGCGGGTAGCGGAACGTTGCGCGCCTCTCCGCCGGCGCGGTCGGTGGCGTCGCCGGTGTGGGGCCAGCGGTTGGCCTCGTGCAGGCTGATGGTGAGCACGCGGGGATCGTCGTGGAAGGCATCCTGCACGCCGTCGCCGTGATGGGCGTCGATGTCGAGGTAGACGATGTTGTCCAGCCCGAGGTCGAGCCAGGTCAGCAACCCCAGCACCGGGTCGTTGAGGAAGCAGAAGCCCGAGGCTCGGGCCGGCCGGCCGTGGTGGGTGCCGCCGCCGGGGCAGTGGACGATGCCGCCGTTGGCGGTGAGATGGGCGGCCAGCATGACGCCGCCGGCCGATATTGCCGGGCGGCGGTAGACCTCGCGGTAGACCGGATTGCCCTCGGCGCCGATGCGGAAGCGGGCGCGGACCTCGTCGCTGACCGCCTGGTCGCGTTCCGCCTGGCGCAGCGCGGCCAGGTATTCGGGGTCGTGAAAGCGGGTGAGTTCGTCCTCCGACGGCATCGGCGCGTCGCGATAGACGCTGTCGGGCAGCCATCCGAGGGCGCGGCAGAGATCGGTGCAGACAGAAACGCGAGGGACGGCGAGCGGGTGCTTCGGGCCGTAGCTGGAGTTGCGGTAGATTTCGCTGCCGATGTAGAGCGGCGTCATCTAAGTCCGTTGCGGCATCGCCTGGGGGATGATGGTCTTGACGATCGAGGCGTCGAGTGCCTCGTAATCGTGGTAGCCGATGGTGGCGTAGAGTTCGGCGCGGGTCTGCATGTGCTCGATCATGTTCTGGGTGCCCCCGTCGCGACGGATCGCGGCATATAGTTTCTGTTGTGCCTTGTTGGCGACACGCAGGCTGCTGACCGGCCAGATCACCATCTTGTAGCCCATGGCCTGGAACTCCTCGGCGGTGAAGAACGGCGTGGTGCCGAACTCGGTCATGTTGGCGAGCAGCGGCACGCCGGGCAGCCGGGCGGCGACCTCGCGGAACATGTCGGCGGTTTTCAGGGCTTCGGGGAAGATCGCGTCGGCGCCGGCCTCGATGAACAGGTTGGCGCGGGCGACGGAGCCGTCGATGCCCTCGGAGGCGGCGGCGTCGGTGCGGGCGATGATGTAGAGGTGGCGGCGGGCGCGGCGCGCGGCGGCGATCTTGGCGGCCATGTCGTGCGGGTCGGCCAGCCGCTTGTCGTTGAGGTGGCCGCATTTCTTGGGCAGCAACTGGTCCTCGATATGGACCGCGGCGGCGCCGGCGTCCTCGAAGCTGCGGACCATGTGCATGACGTTGAGCGCTTCGCCGTAGCCGGTGTCGCCGTCGACCAGCAGCGGCAGGGCGGTGGCGCGGGCGATCTGGCGGATGAAGAAGCAGACCTCCTCGACGGTGATCATGCCGAGGTCGGGGATGCCCATGGACGCGGTCATCGCCGCGCCGGAGAGATACAGGCCGTCGAACCCCGCCTGTTTCGCCTGCAGACCGGCCTGGCCGTTGTGGGCGCCGGGCAACTGCAGGATACCAGGATGCTCGAGCAGGGCGCGGAAGCGGTCTCCGGCCGGTTTGGTGGGAAGATCGTCGGCGACGAGGTAGGTCATCAGGGGCTCCTTTTGGCTTTCCGATAGCGGATTGGCCGGGAGAAGAACAGGGTCGGGCGGACCGAGACCGGTCGAACGAGAAGTGAGGCTGCCATGAGTGACGACCCGTCGTGGCGTGAGCTGAACCGAGCGATGTGGGATGAGAAGGTGCCGCTGCACGTGGCCTCATTGGTTTACGACGTGGCCGGGTTCAAGGCTGGGCGGACCACACTGAAGCGGCGTGAGATCGCCGATCTTGGCGATGTGAGCGGGAAGCAGCTGATCCACCTGCAATGTCATTTCGGTATGGATAGTCTATCCTGGGCTCGGCTTGGGGCAGAGGTCACCGGGGTGGATTTCTCCGAACGCGCGGTGCGGGCGGCGCGCGAACTGGCGCGTGAGATCGGGATCGAAGCGCGATTCGTGGACGCGGACGTCTATGACGCGGTTGCCGCGGTCGGGCATCTTCAGTTCGATATCGTCTATACCGGCGTCGGGGCGCTGTGTTGGTTGCCTGATATCGAGCGCTGGGCGCGGGTGGTGCATGATCTGCTGCGGCCGGGCGGCGAGTTGTATCTGTTCGAGTTCCATCCGGTGAAGTGGATGATCGAGGCCTCGGCGCCGAACGCGGTCGAGATTCGCGATGGTTATTTCACGCCGTCCGAGGGGTATCGCGAGGCGGGCGGGGTGACCTATGCCGACGCCTCGGCCGCGGGCGCCGCGACCGTGCAATGGAACCATCCGCTGGGCGAGGTGGTGACGGCGCTGGCGCGGGTCGGGCTGCGGATTGAAAGCCTGCGCGAACTCGATCGGGACGTGCTGCGGCAATGGGATGTGATGCGACGCGCGGACGACGGGATGTATTGCATGCCGCCGGAGCGTCCGTCGCTGCCCTTGATGTATGTGCTGCGGGCGCGGCAGGGCGATTGAGGCCAGCGTTACATTTCGATTCCCTTGGTTACACGGATCTTCAGCCTTCCTTTACCTTTCGCTTCCAAGGTCGGCGAACAGCTTGGCAGGCGCCCGCAGGTTTTTCGTCGCAGCGCTATCATTCCGGAAACGATGCATGATTGAGCACGTCGTGGTGGTCGGTGACCTGTTACGGCCCCAAGGCGACGGGCGTCCGGGCGGCGTTGACCGGCCCACGCTGTGGCTGTGCAATGCTCTGAAGCATTCGATCCATCTCGCCAGCGGGCTGCGGACACGAGCCCTGACAACCAGCGACGACCCGGCGGTCGAGAATTGGATCCGCTCACGCCGCTCGCCGGCCGATGCCGATGCTGACTGGGCCGCGAGCTATGAGGGGCCTGGTCCAGCGGTTCTGGAGCAGTTGATCATGGCCCGACTGCGTCGCTGCTTCTGTATCGGCTACGAAATGCCACCCTGGCTCAGGCGGTTGCTGAGCGAGCATCAGATACCCTTTGTCGACCTACGGCTGGGCCCGGTCCGGTTCATGGACGACCTGCTGTTTGCGGCGCGTGGTTCAACCCTGGAGATGCAGGCAGCCCTGCTTTCGATGGCGATGCAGGAAAGCGAGGTCCGCGCCACGGCCGGGCTGCGCGAAGCGATGTGCCGGCTGATATCGGAGGCGGCGATTCCGGACAACACCTTGCTGGTTGCCGGTCAGCGACGGTTCGATTCCAGCCAGATCGTCGATCGAACGTTCTTTGACGCGTTCCCCAGGGCGGCGGAAATTCACCGCATCTGTGCCGGCTATTCGGCGGTGGTTCTCAAGCCGCATCCGCTGGATCGCAGCCATTCGTTGCTGGAGGTCGTGGCCGGCGCACCAGCCAATGTGATTGGCGTGATCGACGACAACGCGTATCGGATGATGGCGCTGCCGCAGATCAGCGCCGTGCTGACGGTGAATTCTGGCCTGGCGGTCGAAGCCGGGTATTTCGGCAAGCGGGTGCACACGCTGGCGTCACTGCCGATCAGCCTGGCGTGGCGCGGAGAGACGCCCGATCCGGAACGGCATGTGTCGCTGAACGATGTGGTTTTGACCCCGGATTTCTGGCGCATGATCCTGGCGCCCTATGTGCCGGTCAGCGCGGCGGATGGCATGCGGCTGCCACCGAAGCCGAACCGGCTGCGCATTGCTTTGGATAGTTTCTGGAACTACCAGCAGATCGACACCGACCGGATTCCGCGTCCGGATAACGCGCTGGCGTCGGCAATGTAACGATTGCCTGCGTTTGGCAACGCCTAGGGCATCATCGTGTTTGTTGACCGATAATGTCCCGCGAGTCATTGTTTTAGCGAGCGATTCACGCTTTTGGCCATGCCACCAAAAGCGATCGCGCGCTAAGCGGCGGCTTTGCGCGGTTTGGGCCAACGGGCGGCGACCTGTGGCAGGACCTCCTCGGCTAGTCGTCTGGTCTGTGCCAGCATGTCGGCGTCGCCTTCGGCGATCGGGCGCAAGATGAATTTCGATGCGCCGGCGGCGACATAGGCGTCGAGACGGCGCACGATGACCTCGGCGTCGCCGATGGCGAACAGGTCGTGGGGATCGCGGCCGGTGCGGTCGCGGTATTGCTGCATCACCTTCGCCACGCCTGGATCGTCGGCCGACCCGAAGCGGAAGGCGAAGGCCGCGCCGTAATGATCCTCGTCGATGCTGCGTCCGGTTTCCAGCAGTGCCTGCTTGATTCCGCTGATCACCTGGGCCACCGCATCGGGCGCTTCCGGGCCGGCCTGCCAGCCGGTCCCGATGCGGGCGGTGCGCTTGATCGCGGCTTCCGAGGCGCCCCCGATCCACATCGGCAGATCGGGCTGCACCGGCAGCGGTGCGATCGAGGCCTTGGCCAGCTTGAAGTGCCGGCCGTCGTAATCCAGCGGCTCGCCGGTCCACAGCCGGCTGATGATTTGCAGTGCCTCATCGGTTTTGCGGCCACGCGTGGTGGTGTCGACGTGCATCGCGGTCCATTCCGCGCCGCGCGGGCTGCCGATGCCGAAGCCGGGCAGCAGCCGGCCGTTGGACAGCACGTCGATGGTGGCGCACTGCTTGGCCAGCAGCACCGGTTCGCGGAGCGCGACCGAGACCACGTTGACGCCGAACTTGATCCGCCTGGTGCGTCCGGCGATGGCGGCCAGTGTGGTCATGCTCTCCAGGATTGGCGCGCGGCTGACGATGCGGTCGGTCTGCCAGATCGAGTCCAGGCCGGCTTGCTCGCATAGGTCGACCCAGCGCCAGAAGCCGTCCGCGGTCTGGAACGGGTATTCCATGATGCCGACGCCGACCGCGATATTGCGCGCCATCCGTGGTCTCCTGACGGTGTTGTTGTGATGGTCCCGCGATTCGGCGCCGCGGGCAATGGCCCCGACCTGGTTTCCAGTGGGGCGGCATCGGGCCTAAGGTTGCCGGCATCGATCATCCGGGTAGGGAAACCATCATGCAGCACGGCACCTATGAACATATCGCCGCCGAGGTGGCCGGCAATGTCGCCACGATCGAGGTGCGGCGCGGTCCGAACAACTTCATCGACACCGACATGGTGGCGGAGATCGCCGACGCGCTGGAAGTGTATGATCGCACCGTCGACGTGCGCGCGATCGTGCTGTGCGCCGAGGGCAAGCACTTCTGCGCCGGCGCCGATTTCGGCAGCCGCGGCCCCGACGGTGTGGCGCGAGCCACGAAGCGGGGGCGGCATCTTTACAAGGAAGCGCAGCGGCTGTGGCGCACCGGCAAGCCGATCGTCGCGGCGGTGCATGGTGCCGCGATCGGCGCCGGCGTCGGGCTCGCGGTGATGGCGGACTTCCGCGTCGCCTGTCCGGAGGCGCGGTTTTCCACCAATTTCACCCGTCTGGGGTTCCATCCCGGTTTTGGCCTGACCGCGTCGCTGCCTCGGCTGATCGGGATGCAGAACGCGGCGATGATGCTTTATACCGGGCGGCGGCTGACCGGCGAGGAGGCGCTGCGGATCGGACTGGTGGATACCCTGGTGCCGCTGGATCAGGTGCGCGCGAAGGCCCTGGAGGTGGCGACCGAGATCGCCGGGTCGGCGCCGCTGGCGATCGTTTCCACGCGGGAGACGCTGCGTCGCGGGCTGGCTGACGCCGTGGCGCAGGCAACGGAGCGCGAGTATGAGGAACAGGACTGGCTTCGCACCACCGCCGACTTCAAGGAGGGAACCAAGGCGATGGGCGAGCGGCGGGCGCCGAACTTCGCCGGGAGGTAGTGTCGGCCTCCGCGATCGGTCGCACTTAACGGTTTCTTAAGGACTGGACTGTAGGACTCGGCCTCTCGGGACGGAGGCCACTCAGCTTGAGCCAGTCGCTAAGCGTTGCGCGAATCCGTCTTGCGGTGTTCGTCGATGCCGCGCTGTGGCGTGGACTTTCCTGGGCTCGGGCGCTTGGTGGGCGTTCTCCGTTCGTGGCGAAACAATTGCGCCGCGCGGTGCTGCTGCTGTGGTGGACGGCGACGCTGCAGCTTGGCACCCATATCGGCTACTGGCTGCGTGCCAGGCGGCTGCGCCGGGTGGTTCCGGGCGCCCTGGCCGGGGCGGTGATCGAGACCATCGATCCGCGGGCACTCGACATTCCCTGTTCAGATGCTCCGGTGGTGTCGGTGATCATTCCGACCTATGGGCAGGTGGAGCACACGCTCCGCTGCCTGGCCTCGATTGCCGCCAACACCGTAGGGGTGGCGATCGAGGTGATCGTAGTGGACGATGCGTGGGACGGGGCGGGTGCTGCGGCTATGGGCCTGGTGCGCGGCGTTCGGCTGTTGCGCAACGGAACCAACCTTGGATTTCTGCGGAGCTGCAACTTGGCCGCCGCATCGGCTGTGGGCGAGTATCTGTTGCTTCTTAACAACGATACCCAGGTGATGTCCGGCTGGCTGGAGCCGATGCTATCGCTGTTTCGTCAGCGTCCCGACACCGGGGCGGTGGGGGCCAAGCTGCTGTATCCGGATGGGCGG
Source organism: Rhodopila sp. (assembly GCF_965277165.1). GTDB lineage: Bacteria > Pseudomonadota > Alphaproteobacteria > Acetobacterales > Acetobacteraceae > Rhodopila. Next base: position 2,365,135 of record NZ_CBDICE010000006.1, on the reverse strand, counting down.
TTGCAGGAAGCCGGCGGGATCATCTGGCAGGATGGGTCGGGGTGGAATTTCGGCCGTCTGGAGGATCCGGGCAGGCCGGCCTACAATTATGTCCGCGAGGTGGATTATTGTTCCGCGGCGGCGCTTATGGTGCGACGCGAAGTGTTCGCCGGATTGGGCGGCTTCGATGAACGCTACGCTCCGGCGTATTACGAGGACACCGATCTTTGCTTCCGCTTGCGGCGCATCGGTCTGAAGACGCTGTATCAACCGGCGGCTCGGGTGATTCACCATGAGGGCGTGTCGCACGGGCGCGACACCTCGGTGGGGATCAAGTCGCATCAGGTCGTCAACCGGTCGCGCTTTGTCGATGTATGGGCGGATGTGCTGGCGCGCGAGCATTGCAGGACCGGGGATCACGTTTTCCGAGCGCGCGACCGGGCGATGCATCGCAAGGTGGTGCTGGTGATCGATCATTATGTTCCGATGCCGGACCGTGATGCCGGTTCGCGGGCCATTATGTCATGCCTGCGGGTGCTGCTGGACGCTGGCTACTTGGTGAAGTTCTGGCCGCACAACCTGAGCTACAATGCGACCTATACCGAGGTGCTGCAGGATTTGGGCATCGAGGTGTTCCACGGACCCGACCAGGCGCCGTTCGATAGCTGGATCAGAGGCGTCGGGCGCGAGTTCGATATGATCCTGGTGAGCCGGCCCGATGTTGCCGAGGACGTGATGCCATCGTTGCGCCGGCACTGCCGGGCGCCGGTGGTTTATTACGGGCACGATTTGCATTTTCGCCGCATGCGCCAACAGGCCGAGTTAACTGGCGATGAGCGGCTGCTGCGTCTCGCCGAACATATGCGGCAGCGGGAGTTCTCGATTTGGCGGCAGGCGGATCTTTCGCTGTATCTTTCGGAAGAAGAGGCGCAGATCGCACTGGCGTTGCAGCCGGACGCGAAGATCGATTCGGTGGTGCCGTATTGCTTCGACCGGTTCGGCGAGGCCAGGGCCGCGCCGGCCTGCCGCGAAATCATCTTCGTCGCCGGCTTTGGTCATCCGCCGAACGAGGACGCCGCGGTGTGGTTCGTGAAGCAGGTACTGCCGCTGATCCGGGCCGACGTTCCGGAAGCGCATTTGTCGATTATCGGATCCGACCCGACCGAACGGGTGCGCGCGCTGGGCGGGGATGGCATCGCTTGGTTCGCCAATGTGACAGATGCCGAGCTGGAGGCGGCGTATCAGCGGGCACGGGTCGCCGTGGTGCCGTTGCGTTGCGGTGCCGGGGTGAAGCTGAAAGTGGTGGAGGCGCTGCGGACGGGGGTGCCGCTGGTGACCACTCCGGTGGGCGCGCAGGGGCTCCCGGGGCTGTTTCAGGTGGCCGCGGTGGAGGACGATGTCCAGTTGTTCGCCGCCGCCGTCGCCGGTCTGCTGCGGGATGACGCGGCGTGGGAAAAATCCAGTGCGCGGCAGGTGGATTTCGCTCGCAAGCGGTTTTCGCGGGAAGCGATGACGGCGTCGTTGCTTGGGGCGTTGAAGGTTGCTGCCTGATCGGATGGGGCGGCTGAATTGCGTGTTGCCAGGCGGGCGGCCGCATGGCTGGATGGCGGGCTGGATCACCGGGAGTGACGGGCCATGCCGAGCGGGCTGCAGCAACGTGAGCCGTTTCATCATCCTCGGGTGCGTGCGGACTGGCTGGCCAATCTGACCGAGGCGGTGCTGGACCCAGCGCAGCCGATCATCGACCCGCACCACCATTTGTGGAAGGCGCGGCCCGATCCTTATCTGTTGCCCGACCTGGTGGCGGATCTGACTTCTGGCCCGGGCGGGGGGCACAACGTTCTGGCCACGGTGTTCATCCAATGCGGGTCGGAATACCGCACCCAGGGGCCTGAAGAGATGCGTCCGGTCGGGGAGACCGAATTCGTCGCCGCCGCGGCGGAGCAATGCGAAACCGGCCGTTATGGCGCGCTGCGTGCCTGCGCCGGGATCGTCGGCCACGCCGATTGCCGGCTGGGCGAGCGGATCGACGCGGTGCTGGCCGGCCATGTCGAGGCCGGGGGCGGCCGCTTCAAGGGTATTCGGCACAGCGGAACGTGGGATGCCGCGATTGCTCCGACCGCGCCGCCGGGGGCGCCGTCGGGGTTGTATCGCGACCCGGCTTTTCGCGCCGGGTTTGCCAGGCTGCACGGCTTCGGCTTGACGTTCGAGGCCTGGCTGTATCATCCGCAACTATCTGATCTGGTCGATCTGTTGCGTACGTTCCCGGAGCAGAAGGTGGTGCTCAATCACTGCGGCGGACCGCTGGGGGTGGGGCCGTACCAGGGTCAGCGCGCCGAGGTATTCGCGCAGTGGCGTGCCTACATCACGGAACTGGCGAGCTTCCCCAATCTTTACGTGAAGCTGGGCGGCCTGGCGATGAACGTGAATGGGTTTGGTTATCACCATGAACCGCTGCCGGCGTCCTCGGGCGAGATGACGGCGGCCTGGCGGCCTTATTTCGATACTGTTATTACGGCCTTCGGGGCCGATCGCTGCATGTTCGAGAGTAATTTTCCGGTCGACAAGGGGATGTGCAGCTACGCCGTGCTGTGGAACGCGTTCAAGCGCGTCGCCGCGGGTTGTTCAGCGGACGAGAAGGCCGCGCTGTTTCATCGTTCGGCGCAACGGTTCTACGACCTGCCGGCGGTGGAGGACTTACCGGCCAGGTGAACGGGCGGATGCCGATCGGCGATGTGATCGTGCCGTATTTGAATTGGTCTTGCGCGGGCAAGGAGCAGCAGTCGATGGTTGAAAAATTCGTGCTTGCGGGGGCTTTTTGGGTTGCGGGTCAGAGGTCGCCCCAGACTTCTCGGGCCACTTCGACGCAGCGGGATAATTTAGCCCATTGCTGATCCTCGGTCAGCGTGTTGCCCTCCTCGGTGGAGGCGAAGCCGCATTGGGGTGACAGCGCGAGTTGTTCCAGCGGCAGGTATTTCGCGGCCTGGTCAATGCGGCGTTTCAATTCGTCCTTGCTTTCCAGTTCGCCGGTCTTGCTGGTGATGATGCCGAGCACGACGATCTTGTGGCCGCGCGGGACGAAGCGCAGCGGTTCGAAACCGCCGGCGCGTTCGGTGTCGTATTCCATGAAGTAGGCGTCGGCGTCGATCTGGTTGAACAACACCTCGGCGACCGGTTCGTAACCGCCCGATGCGACGAAGGTGGAGCGGAAGTTGCCGCGGCAGAGGTGCATCGAGATCGTCATCCCTGGCGAACGGCCGGCGATCGCCTGGTTCAGCATGTCGGCGTAGATGGTCAGCAGGTTATCGACGTGTTCGCCGCGCGCCTTCAGCATCGCGATCTGTTCGGGGTCGCACAGATAGGCGATGTTGACCTCGTCCAGTTGCAGATAGCGGCAGCCGGCGGCGCCGAAAGCGGCGACGGCCTTGTGGTAGGCGGCGCCGAGGTCGGCAAAGAAGCCGTCCAAACTGGGGTAGGCGGCTTTATCGATCGCCTGCCGGCCGCCGCGGAAATGCACCACCGAGGGCGATGGAATGGTTTGCTTGGCAACCGAATTACCCACGTGGCCGGCGAGGAAGCGGTAATCCTCGATCATCGTCGGCTGGGTCCAGCCGATGCGCCCGTTCACCCGCAGCTTGTGGCGCAGCGGGACGTTGCCGTGGAATTGGATCTTCTCCTCGGGTTCGTAGATCTCGACGCCATCGAGGCCGGCGACGAAATCATAGTGCCAGTAGGCGCGGCGGTATTCGCCGTCGGTGGCGGCGCGCAGGCCGATGTCCTGTTGCCTGGCGATGGCGGCGGCGATGCAGGTGTCCTCGATTTGGCGCAGGGCGTCGGGCGGCAGGGCGCCGGCTTTCGCGCTGGCGCGCGCCTGGCGCAGCGGTTCCGGGCGCAACAGGCTGCCGACGTGATCGGCGCGGAACGGCGGTTGGCGAGGCGGGGTCATGGCGGGTCCTCCTGGTGGTTTGTTGTTCGCCGCGTCCGCGCGTGGTGGACATTCCTCGGTTCGGGGCGGAATTCAGATCGTGCGGGTCCATTCGCGCACCGCGCGCACCACGGCTTGCGGCTGTTCGGGGATCAGCGCGTGGCTGGCGTCGGGAATGAGGACGACGCTGACACGCTCGGCGCCGAGATCGTCGCGGATGGTGTTGCGCGTGTCGGCCGGGCGCCAGGGGTCGAGTTCGGCCTGCAGATCGAGTACCGGCGCGGATCCGGCGGTCCACCACTCGGCTTGCGGCGTGGCGGCGCTGGCGGCGCGCTGGGCCTTCGACGCAACCGGGTGCCAGTTGCCCAGCCACGGCGTCGGGTCATGGTTGGGGGCGAAGAACGCGACGCGCAGGGCGGCGAGGCGGACCGGATCGGGCAGGCTGGTATCGACGCACTTCGCGAGTTCCTCACGCAGCGCCGGATTGGCTGATTTGGCGGCCGCTGCGGCCAGGATCACGCCGCGCACCAGATGCGGGTGGTCGGCCGAGAGGCAGCGGCCGATCCATTGTCCGAAGGCATGGCCGAGCACGAAGCATGGCGGCTGGGCCAGTTGCTCGATCACTGTCGCGACGTCGCGGGCGTAGTCGTGCAGCGTCAGGTCCTGCATCGGGCCGGTACTGCCGCACATGCCCCTGGGTTGCGGGCGCAGGACGCGAAACCCGACGGCTGCGAACATCTGGGCGATGGCGTCGAAATCCTCGGAATCACGCGAGGAAGATGGCAGCAGGACAAGAGCGTCCGCCGGCTCTATGTCCGCTTCATCCTGTATGACGTCGATCGACACGGTGTCGTACGCGACCGAAACCCGCCGGCGCTCGCCCATCTGCCTGCTCCCTGGTATTCGGCGGCAGGCTAGCCCGGTGCGTTGCTACACGGAACCCCGGCAACGGTGCGGTGCTGAGTGCCGCCGGACAACCCGAGCAGGCGGTCCAAGGCCGGGCGGATTCACCGCCGTATGGTTGACTTGGCTGGGATGGGTGTCAGGCGTTCTGATCCCAGTTCGGATCATCACTCGGACTCTGCCTGCCGCCTTCGGTCAGCAGCCCCTTGCCGGGGATGTGGTTGATTTCGAGCCGGATGCCGTCGGGGTCCTCGAACACGAAAAAATAGTAGCCTTCCGCCCATTCACGTTCGATCGGACCTCGGTCGATGCGGGCGCCCATTTCGCGCAATTTTTGCGCGGCCTTGTCCACGTCCTGGCGTCAGCGGGCACGCAGGCACAGGTGGTGGAGCCCGACGCGGTTTTGCATGAAACGTTGGCCTTCGTACTCGGGCGCGCAGCGCTGAATGCCCAGCGCCGTGCGGCCTCCGACATGGTAGACGAAATTGTTGCCGTCATAGACCTTCTTCAAACCGAGAAATGGTAAAAGCTCGCAATAGAATGCGCGTGATGCGTCGAAGTCACTGACCGTGAGAATGACGTGTGCCATTCCGTTGACCTCGATCATTGAGCCGCCCCCTGAGCCTGTTCGATTTCCCTCGGTAGTCTCCGCAATCCTGTCCTGACCTGCAACCCGTTCGCTAAAGTCAATAACGAGCATGACCGCGGTATGTTAGACGAGCGGCGTGCTGCGTAATCCACAGCGGCGAACAAGGCTGTCTTCAAGACGACGCTGTCTATAGACCCCCGAAGGACTGCACCCGATGGTGGGGAACGCAGACAGATCACGGAGCTAGGCGGGGCCGTGCTCGTCGTTGGCACAAAACTCTCACACCACCCTGCTTCGGGCCGGATAGAGAAATGGAACCAGCTAAATCGGGTCAAAAGCGGCTTTGCAATGGCTGCCGTCCGCTATTCTCAACAGCCTCGATAAAGATCGGTTCCCACGTTCGGATGTGTTTTCTCACGAGCGGCTTGATCGACTTTGCATCGCCGGCAGCGGCCAATTCGATCAGCCGAAAGTGTTCCCGCACGGAGTCGGCCTGACGCTCCCTGCCCGCCCGGGACGCGATGCCGTAGAGCCGCATCTTGTCGCGCAACGACATCGCCATTTCCGTTAGAAGCGCATTGCCGGCTGCATCGATGAAGGCGTAATGAAAGTTCCGGTCGGCCGCCAGATACTCACTGATATCATCAGCCGCCACCGCATACCTGATATCGTCGGCAAGAGAGCGCAGCCCGTCCAAGGATTTCTCATGACGATTGGCTAGTATCTCAGCGGCACGAACCTCAACAAGCTCTCGAACGTCGAAAAGATTGCGCAGATCTTCAAGCGTCGTCGCCGTCACCTTGAAGCCGCGATTGCGCATCGGGTCGACGAGGCCGTTACGAGCGAGTTCGAGCAAGGCCTCACGGACCGGCGTCGTAGAAACACCAAGATCGGCAGCCAAGGTCGGAACCGAATACATCGCTCCCGGCAGGCTCTGACCCGAGATGATCTCGGCACGCACAAGCTGCAGGACCTTTTCGCGCAAGTTTTGATCCATCGTTATCCTGCCGGTTCCGTCCTTGGTTCGGATCTTCAGCCGAGCCCAGCCGAATTGGCGACAGAGTGCGCCACTACGACTGGCTATAAGGAGATGTTGAGCTCGAAAGCCAATTCGTGCTCAGGAAGTGCCACCGCGAAAGCTGGGCAACGAGGAAAATTAGGATGGCGATTCTCCCATCCGGGCTGCATCAGGCGAAATCGATGGCAACAGGCCCCCTGCGTCCAGGGGGAACCCGGCACTAGCCATTGCCCCTGTCTTGGCGGCGAAATAGGAGCGCGACCACACCATATGCGGACCATCGGCCAACTGTCCCACCGCCTCGGAAATGCTCCCAAGACTGATTGGCCGGCCTGGGGTTCCGCAGTTGCCTTCTGTCACCTCGTGAATGATGGTCAGGATGCTGATGTCAGGATCGTTAGCCCCTGTCGCCGAGGTGATCGCCGAGGCTACCCGGCGATGGACCTCATTCTTATGGACGCGGCTCATTTAGCCTTCCGAAATCGTGATATGAACGACGAACCTGGCTGCACAGTCGAACTGTCCGCTTGGGCGTCCGGCGGCCCACAGATCGTCTGACGCGAACGCCGTGAAGAACACCCAGGCGAAGGCACCGTCGATCGGTGTATCAGCGCCGCACTTCATCTGGATAAGGACGTCTGTGAGACGCAGGCAAGCGCAGCCTTGGAGGCAATGTCCAGACTACCCGATGCGTAACCCACATCCATGACTGGCATCTTGCTTTCTCGTTCCTCTCTGCTGGCTGGGCGTGCTGCTCTCAGCCGTCATCGCCCTGATGTTTTTCCCATTCGCGAACACGGGCATTGTCGGGCATGGACGTCTCGACGAAGAACACGTCAGTGGTGTCGGCCATCTGGCACTCGATCGTTTCCGCACCCGAGACGCCAAGGCTGTCGCGGCGGCCGAGCGTAACGTCGCCGGATTTCAGCTCTCCATCCACGACGAAGACAAAGACGCCGTGTTGTGGGGAGCGCTGGGTGTAGGTGTAGGTGCCAGGCAGATCGGTCACGATGCGTGAGACGCGCAGATCCTGCGGGACCGGAAGAGCTCCATCGGCGTCGCCGACCAACTGAACGATACGATTTCGGCGTTCGCGAAGGTCGAAGTGGGACCGCAAGTAGGAAGGCGGCAGGTAAAGCTGATTCGGTATCAGCCACAGGTAGAAGGCGTGCATATCTTCCGGACCGATGCTGAGCTCGCAGTGCTTGCCGCCTGATCCTGCCGAGAAGACGTAGTAGTCGCCCTGTCTGAGTTGATCGACGGTGCCCCGCCCGGCCGTGTTGACGTGCGTCAGTTCACCTTCCAGAACGAAAGCGCAGATGACGAAGTTATGGTGTGGATGCATGTTGTAGCCGCATCCCGCACCATGAAACGTTTCGTCGCCCCACACGCGCACCGCCCCGAAGCCGGGGCGCCCGCTTTGGTATTGGTGAAAGTTGAACGAAGATTCCCGGCTGATGAAACTGCTGGGGTGTCCGGCGACATAGGACGACGCGCTCCCCTCGGAATAGATCACATCATGGCCGCGGTCCTTGGCGCGGAGGAGGAACGATTGCGTCATCTTGTTGCTCTCGTTGGTTGAATGTTGATCAGGCTTTTTGGGCGAGATCCTGTCCGCCGACGGCGTAACCGAGGACGACCATCTCGAATTGATCCTTGGGCGTACCGCAATCGGGGCAAACCCAGTCTTCGGGGATGTCGTCCCAACGGGTTCCGGGCGCGATGCCGTGCTCTGGCAGTCCCAGAGCCTCATCGTACGAGAAACCACAACCGAGGCACATCAAGCGCTTAAAGGTAATCGTCATGAGCAATCGCACGCGTTTAACTGGTGCGCGACGTATTATAGTAACGCGCTACTGAATGCAACATGCATTTGGTGTCAGCATGCCATTGGGCTTACTTGACGACCGCTTACCCGGATCGGGGCAGCGGCTTCAACCCGGACCCGCATTCGATGATGATATTTTAAGCTGTCGGGAGAGCCTCGCTGGGCGGCCGAAACGGACAGGCATCATCGCGTCCGTCGGCGGTTGGTTCGCGCTTTCGCCGTGACATCCCCGACGTCGATATCGGAACTATCATGCCGCCGCCGCGGCCAGATCGGGCCTGCCCCTTTGCAGCGCCCCGATAATCGCCCAATCTGACGGCAACGCGATTCATTCAGACCGGATGCAGCAACGCTTGGGCTGGCCGGCCGCGGCAAGGGGGAACATCACATGAGCAAGATCGACGGCGCCACCTTAATGGCACGCAGCCTGAAGCAGCAGGGTGTCGAGTATATGTTTGGCATCGTCGGATTTCCGGTCGGGCCAATCGCCGTCGCGGCGCAGAAGCAGGGCATCCACTATATCGGCATGCGCAACGAGCAATCCGCGTCCTACGCGGCCCAGGCGGTCGGCTACATGACCGGACGGCCCGGAGCGGCCCTGGTGGTGTCGGGACCGGGCGTGGTGCACGGGCTGGCCGGGCTGGCCAACGCGCAGCAGAACTGCTGGCCGATGATCCTGATCGGGGGCGCCTCACCGACCTATCAGAACGGCATGGGGGCGTTCCAGGAAGAGCGGCAGGTGCAGATCGCCTCGCCGTTCTGCAAGTTTGCCCACGCGGTCGAGCATGTTCACCGCATTCCGTTCTACGTCGAAATGGCGGTACGGCATTCGATCTATGGCCGCCCTGGGGCGAGCTACCTGGACATGCCCGATGACATCATCCTGGGCGAAGTCGAAGAGGACAAGGTGCATCAGGCGGCGACTGTCGCCGAACCGCCGCGGATGGCCGCGATGCAGCCCGACATCGACAACGCGCTGAATGTCCTGGAATCGGCGGAACGGCCGCTGGTGATCGTCGGCAAAGGCATGGCCTGGTCACGCGCCGAGGACGAGGTGCGGGCGTTCGTCGAGCGCACGCAGGTGCCGTTCCTGGCCTCGCCGATGGGTAAGGGCGTGATGGACGACACCCATCCGCTGTCGGTCGGCGCGGCGCGCAGCCACGCGCTGCAAGAGGCCGACGTGATCGTCCTGCTGGGCGCTCGGTTGAACTGGATCATGCATTTCGGCCTGCCGCCGCGCTTCAACAAGAAGGTGCGGATCGTGCAGCTCGACATCTCGCCCGAGGCGATCGGGCAGAATGTTCCGGCCGAGGTGGCGCTGGTCGGCGATGGCCGCGCGATCGTCGGGCAGTTGAACAAGTCGCTGGAGAACCGGCAGTGGTTCTATCCCAAGGACACGCCGTGGCGCGCCGCGATCGCGGAGAAATCAGCTGCCAACGCTCGCCAGATCAAGCCAATGATCGAGGACAACTCGACGCCGACCAATTACTACCGAGCGCTGAAGGATATCAGCGCCTGGGTGCCGAATGATGCGGTGATCATCGGCGAGGGGGCGAACACGATGGATATCGGGCGCACCCAGTTGCCGAACACCGCGCCTCGGCTGCGGCTGGACGCCGGTAGCTACGGCACGATGGGGATCGGCATGGGGTTTGCCATTGCCGCCGCGGTGGTGCATCCGGATCGGCCGATCGTTTCGGTGTCGGGGGATTCGGCGATCGGGTTCTCGGGGATGGAGATCGAGACCGCGTGCCGTTACCAGCTGCCGGTCAAGGTGGTGGTTTTGAACAACGGCGGGATCGGTGGCGGGATCGCCGATTTCCCCGAGGATCGCGCCAAGCTGCCGCCTCGGGTGCTGACCATCGGGGCGCGCTACGACAGGATGATGGAGGCGTTCGGCGGCAAGGGCTGGTATATCGAGGACCCGAAGGACCTGCGCGGCGCGCTGGATGCGGCGATGGCGTTCGACGGGCCGGCGCTGGTGAATGTGCGGCTGCATCCGGAGGCCGGGCGCAAGCCGCAACAGTTTGGCTGGCACACGGCCTGAACCGGGGCTTGACGCACGGCGGCGGGTCGCCAGGGCGACAAGCAATCACGAAAGCGGGCCGAGGCTTGCCACAGGACCCCCTTTTGTCCATTTTCTAGACCAACCACCGGTCAGGAAAAGGTCATGTCGGTTGAAGCCGTTATCGCCGCCGCGGCCGGTTTTCTGGGCGAGCGGATCACCACCAATGACGCGCTGCGCGACCACCATTCGCATGGTCAGGACACCCAGACGCCGGTGATGCCCGATGCCGTCGCCTTCGTGGAATCGACTGACGAAGCGTGCCGGTTGATGGCCCTTTGCCATGCCGAACATGTCCCGGTGGTGCCATGGGGTGCAGGGACCTCGCTGGAGGGGCATGTGACGCCGGTTCGCGGCGGCATCACGCTGGACCTGTCGCGGATGAACCGGGTGCTGGACGTTAGCCAGGCGGACATGGATTGCCGGGTCGAGGCGGGCGTCACCCAGGAGCAGTTGAACACGTATTTGCGCGACGTCGGATTGTTTTTTCCGGTCGATCCGGGCACCTCGGTTTGCACCATCGGCGGGATGTCGGCGACCCGCGCCTCGGGCACCAATGCGGTCCGCTACGGCACGATGCGGGACAATGTGCTGGGCTTGTCGGTGGTGATGCCTGATGGGCGGCCGATCCGCACCGGGGGGCGGGTGCGCAAGTCGTCGTCCGGCTACGACCTGACCCGGCTGTTCGTCGGCTCCGAGGGGACGCTGGGGATCATCACCGAGATCCAGCTTCGTCTGTGGGGCATTCCGGAAGCGGTGTCCTCGGCCACCTGTCAGTTCCGGACGCTGCAGGATGCGGTTGAGACGGTGATCGCCATCCTGCAATTGGGTATCCCGGTGGCGCGGATCGAACTGCTGGACGACGTGCAGATGGCAGCCTGCATCGCCTATTCGAAGCTGCAGGGGCTGAATGTGCTGCCGACACTGTTCTTCGAATTTCACGGCACTCCGGCGGGTGTTGCCGAACAGGCCGGTCAGGCGGAGGAGATTGCCGCGGGCTACAATGGTCTGGGGTTTGCGTGGGCGACCGAGCCGGCCGAGCGCGCCAAGCTGTGGGAGGCTCGGCATGACGCGCTCTGGGCTTGCCTGGCGTGGAAGCCCGGTCATAAGGGGATCGCGACGGACGCGATCGTGCCGATTTCGCGGTTGAGCGAGGCCATCCTGGGCGCCAAGCAGGATATCACCGACTCCGGCCTGACCGCGCCGATCGTCGGCCATGTCGGGGACGGCAACTTCCACACCGTGATCATGGTGCCGCCGGAGCCCGACGGGATGGCGCGGGCGTGGGCGCTCGACAAGAAAATCGTTGCCCGGGCACTGGCGCTGGGCGGTTCGTGCAGCGGCGAGCATGGTGTCGGCATCGGCAAGCGGGAGTTTCTCGAGCAGGAGCACGGTGCGGAGGCGCTGAGCGTGATGCATGCGGTGAAGCAGGCGCTGGACCCGCGCGGCGTGATGAATCCAGGCAAGATTTTTCTGAATTCGTGACGGAGACGGAGCGTATCGTCGATCTATGCCGCGTCCGGCTGGTGATGGGCCGGTAGGGGACACGGGCTCGCCTTTCAATACGACTACCCGTATCTTCACGACTACCCGTATCTTCTTTTGCAGGGCCAATGCGCCGGCGCATCAGGACCTAGTGGAAGCAGAATGGCAATCGATCGGTCGACAGGCGAACCGGGCTATCGCTTGGGCCGCCGCGATGAGAGGTCAGGACTGTCACAGCTTTCACGGCATCCGCCGCGAGGTCTTCAATCCGCCCTGGCCGACTGATCCAAGCAGTCCCAACAGTCACGATTTGCTGCTGTTCCTGGAGGACAAGCCGATCGGCCCGATCCAGATAGACGATTTGCGTAACGCGGGCCGCTGGGTTCCATCAGACAGCCGGCAACGAGGAAGCGGACTGGGATGAGGTGTTGAGGGGGGCATTGTTCAGATGCAAACGCGGCTGGATTGATGCTGCTCTTGATATGCCGCCCTTCGGTTCCCCGACCTCAGCCCTGATCACGCCGACCCGGTGATCGTGCTTTTGTAGTTACGATCCGGCGCGCCTGCCGGACCCCAACTCTGATGATGACCCGCATCACCTTGCGGCGGCTGTCGTCGCATTTATAGCTTGTTCGGCATTGGCTTCCGTGATCGTTCTTGCTTGGGCGAACCGAGTCAGTTGGCGATTTCTCCGGCGGCCTTCCGAGTAGCACCAACGGCTTCACGCGCCGCGCGGGCCATAAGCCCGCTGTCGTTGGCAATGGTGCAGAGTTGAAAGCCCATCTGCATCATTCGCGCGGCATAGGCAGCGGTTCCGTTGTGAATGCCTGCGAACTTGCCATGCCTTTTGCATGAAGCCAGCAGCTTGCCATAGATTTCGAGGATGACGGGCTCCTCGCGGTCGAGGATTGGGATCAGCCCGAGCGACAATCCCATGTCGGATGGGCCGACATAGATGCCGTTCATACCGGGGACGCTCAGGATTTCGTCGATATTATCGATGGCTTGCTGAGTCTCGATCATTGGGATGACCAGGATTTCGTTGTTCGCGGTCGCCTGGTAGCTGCTCGCCTCGCCATACATGGCGGCCCGGATGGGGCCGTTGCTGCGCTTACCGGCCGGCGGATACAGACAAGCATCGGCCAGTGCTTTCGCCTCGGCCGCGGTGTTGACCATCGGGCAGACGATACCCATTGCGCCTCCGTCCAGGCACTTGCCTATAATTCCGGGTTCGTTCCAAGGCACGCGGACGAGCGGCGTAACCGGATGAGCCTGCATGGCCTGAAAACACTGAACCATGGACTGGTAGTCCTGCACGCCGTGCTGCATGTCGACCGTGACGCTATCCCATCCGCACTGGGCCATCACCTCCGCGGAGAAACCGGACGGGATTGCAAGCCAACCATTGACGTTTGCCTTGCCCGCGTCGATGCGCGCCTTGAGTTTGGTGGTCATGGAGGCTTTCTCCCGAGTTTGACGAGGTCGGCACGCTAGGCGCGGGTCGGCGGAGCGTCAACGCAGCCGGTCCCGATCGCCACCGACCGGGGGCATGACGCCAACGTCAGGGCAAAGAGCTGGCGCGGAGTGGCAGTGTCCTTGCCGCGCTGATCCTGCTGCCAATCCCGCGGGCTTTAGCCGCCGGTCTGGGGGCGGGCGATACCGGCACCGAGGGGCAGGAAGTCAGAGGCGTGATGCGCTTGATTGATGCACGAAATGCCGGCCAGCATTCCAATCGCGAGACCCCCGGCGGCCTGGGTCGGGTCGATCACCGGCAGCCCAAGCGCGCCGCGAAGCGCCGCCGCGTGGTGCGCCATGCCGGTGCATCCCAGGATCACCGTCCCGGCGCCCAAATCGGCGAGCTGGCGCCCGGCGGCGAGAAGCGCAGCGCCGGCTGCGTCGGGCTCCAGTAAGGTGTCCATTGATACATTCAGTGCCACCTCGCCCGCCAGGCGGTCGCCCAGCCCCATCGCGCGCAGCGCGAGTTGGTGGCGCGCCCTGGACGATTCGACAAGCGCGATCACGCCGAACCGTTCGGCACGCGCCACCGCGGCGGCGACCGCGGAGCGGAAGATGCCCAGCACCGGACGGGCAGTGACGGCGCGCACGGCCTCGATCCCCGGATCGGAGGCGCAGGCGATGATGTAGGCATCAGCGTCGGAGCGCTCGACCAGGCGGCACATCGGTTCCACGACGGCGTGCCAGTCGCGCCAGGAGTAGATTGCCGGGGGGCCCTCCGGCAGGGTGGCGACGTCGAAGTTTGGACCGGCATTGAATCGGAACGGTGCCAGGGTTCGAGAGATCGCCGCGGAACATGCCTCAGAGCTATTAGGATTGATTACCAGGACGCGGGCCATGCCGCATTCTTCCGCCGGCGCGGGTCAGGGATCAAGACGGCCGATATGGTATTGCGGCGCAGCGAGGCCTATATTTCCGGCCGATTTGTCGCCCGCCTGCGTTTAACCCGATGACTCATCGGGGTTAATCTTCTGTCAGGCGGCCGGAAGGACCTGAATATGACCCCAATGCGATGGCAGCCCGATCGGTCTGTCGCCACCAACCCCTGGCCGCATCCGCCCCTGGTCACCGCGATCGGCCGGGGTCTGATGGGGCGCTGCCCGGCTTGCGGCGAGGCCCACCTGTTCAACGGCTTTCTTCGCGTGGTGACCGCGTGCCAGAACTGCGATGCGCCGCTGGGGCTGGCCCGAGCTGACGATGCGCCGTCGTATTTCACCATCCTGGTCACCGCTCATGTGGTGGTGCCGCTGTTGATCATCGTCGATCGTATGGGCCAGCCTCCGATCTGGCTGATGTCGTCGATCTTCATTCCGTTGACATTGGTCTTGGCGATCGGTTTGCTGCGACCGATCAAGGGCGGCACGGTCGGGCTGATGCTCAATCTGAATATGCTGAAAATCGACGCCGCCGAAACATGAGCAGCTCCGCGGTCAGCGCCTCGCGTCTCGATCGGGTGATCTTGGATGGCGATGTGCCCAATAACCTTTCGCCGTTCATCGAGGCGGACCGCGAGCAGGCGGTTGCCGATCTGGCGGCAGCCAATCACTTCGCGCCATTGATCGGTACCGAAGCGCCGGGGCCGTATGCGCTGCATCTGTCGATCCTGGAAGGGCGGTTGATTTTCGACATCAGGGACGTGGCCGGCGACCCGCTGACCGCGGTCGGGCTGGCGCTTGGGCCGTTCCGTCGGTTGGTCAAGGACTACCAGTTGCTGGTGGACAGCTACATCAAGGCGGTCGAGGAGGGTCGCGAGCAGCGTATCCAGGCGATCGACATGGGTCGCCGGGGCTTGCACAACGAGGGCGCGGAGTTGATGACCCAGCGGCTAGCCGGCAAGATCGACATCGATTTCGATACCGCGCGCCGGCTGTTTACCCTGGTTTGCGTGCTGGCGCAGCGTATCGCCTCGAGATGAGGAACAGATCAGGATAAGGATGGGGCGATGAAGATCGACGGCATCGCTTATCGCAGCGTCTGGCTGGACCCTGGCGACGGCTGGTCGGTCCATATTCTGGACCAGACCAAACTGCCGTGGTCGTTGGAGGTGCTGCGCCTGGCCACGCGGGACGAGGCCGCCCATGCGATCAAGTCGATGCAGACGCGCGGGGCCCCGCTGATCGGTGCCGTGGCCGCCTATGCACTGTGCCTGGCACTGCGCGCGGATGCCTCGACCGAGGCGATGGAGCGTGACGCCGAACTGATCGCCGCGACGCGGCCGACGGCGGTCAATTTGCGATGGGCTCTGGACCGGATGCTGACCCGGCTGCGCAATACGCCGGCGGCGGAGCGGGTCGCTGTCGGCTATGCCGAAGCGGCGCTGATCGCCGACGAGGACGCGGCGCAGAATGCCAGTATCGGTCGGCACGGGCTGCCGCTGATCGAAGCCGCGGCGCGGCCTGGGCAGGCGGTCAATGTGCTGACCCACTGCAATGCCGGATGGCTAGCCACGGTGGATTGGGGCACCGCGCTGTCGCCGATCTATACCGCGTTCAATGCCGGCGTCGATCTGCATGTCTGGGTGGACGAAACGCGCCCGCGCAACCAGGGCGCGGCGTTGACCGCGTGGGAGCTGGGCAAGCATGGCGTGCCGCATACCGTGGTGGCGGACAATGCCGGGGGTCACTTCATGCAGCACGGCATGGTCGACCTGGTGATCGTCGGTGCCGACCGGGTGTCCCGCACCGGGGACGCCGCCAACAAGATCGGCACCTACCTGAAGGCACTGGCGGCGCGCGACAACGACGTGCCGTTCTGGGTGGCGATGCCGTCCTCGACGATCGACTGGACGCTGTCCGATGGGGTGGCGAATATTCCGATCGAGCAGCGTCCGGCGACCGAAGTGACCGAGATGACCGGGCGGCTGGACGATGGCTCGATCGCCACGATGCGGATCGTTGCCGCCGACAGTGCGGCGGCCAATCCGGCGTTCGACGTGACGCCCAGCCGGCTGGTGACCGGGCTGATCACCGAACGCGGCCGCTGCGCGGCGACGGAAGCCGGGCTGCTGGAGCTATTTCCGGAGCGGCGGTCGGTCTAGCGGCGAGCAGTGAGGCAGGCCCAGACGCACCCGAACAGGCAGACGCCGTCGGCGGAGAGGCGCTCGCACCTTCGGTTGCGGGTTTCGATCCAGCACACCCGCTTCACGATGGCGACGAAGTGAGAACTTGAGACCTTGGGCCGCCTGGAGCGGGGCGAGTAGCACGCGCGCGACAAATTCCGGGCGGCACGAAGCATAATTCTTCTCTCCGCTGACGCCTGGGTTTTAGTCCCGATGGAGACACGGTATGGCTGACACGAACAAGGTGATAGCGATCACAGGTGCTAGCAGCGGCATCGGGCGGGCTACCGCGCAACTGCTTGCCAATCGCGGATATACCGTGGTGCTCGGCGCCCGCCGCGAGAATGTCCTCGCCGCGCTGGCGTCCGAGCTGAACGATGCGGGAGGACAGGCGGCGTATCAGGTTACCGACGTCACGCAGCGCTCCGATCTCGAGGCCTTGGTCGGGCACGCGATCGAACGCTTCGGTCGGCTTGACGCCATCGTCAACAACGCCGGAATCGGCCCGATCTCGCGCTTCGACGCGCTTCGCGTCGAGGATTGGGACGCGATGATCGACGTGAACCTGCGCGGCACGCTCTACGGTATTGCCGCCGCGCTGCCGGTGTTCGCGCGACAGGGTCATGGCCATGTTGTCAACGTGATCTCGACCTCCGGCCTGAAAATGGTGCCGACCCAGGGCGTCTACGCCGCGACGAAGAACGCGGTGCGTACGGTGACGGAGGTGTTGCGGCAGGAAGCCGGGCCGAACCTCCGCGTGACCGAGGTGTCGCCGGGCGTGATCGCCACGGATTTCGCGAGTTCCATTACCGATCAGCCGGCAAAGAGGGCGGTCGAAGAACGATTGAAGGGCATTGCAATCCCCCCAGATGCGGTCGCGCGCGGCATCCTCTTTGCGCTCGAGCAGCCGCCCGAAGTGGATGTCGGCAGCATCGTCATCCGACCGACCGCACAGGATTAAGTTTACGACGGGTCAGGTGCCGAGAACGGGGCGGCCGCATGGTCTAGCTTCACAGTTGGGCACGGCGCGCAAAAGCGGCGACCAGACGGTGTTCTCGCCCCGGGAGCGCATTCGGTTTCCTGGCGACCTGATCGAGCAGCGCATGTTCCCGATCTTTCCATGGTTCCCGCCGGCCGACAGCGACGTCGACGGGGTCCACTGGGCGAACATCCTGAACGAGTTCCAGCGCTGATCGTTCCCGGCCATGACGATCCGGGAACGATCAGCGCTGGAACTGGTATCGCACATCGAGAACGTGGGGCGGCGGGTGCGGGCGTTGCGCGTGGTTGGACAATCCGCCCAGGACATAAGCCCGCGGCCATCCCGGATTGGCAGCATCCGGGGGTGATCGATTGGGAAATCAACTATTTCACGGCGCAGCCGAGGTGACGCGGCGCTGCGTGGGACCGGCGGGGCGACCCGCAAAGCCGGCGCTATTGCGTCGCCTTCTCGGCTGCGTGACTGATTGCGTGGCCGCCGGCCGAGAGATCCTGGCCGGCTCCGGACACGGTGTTACAGGCCGCCAGCAGGGGCGACATTCCGAGCAGTGCCAGCAGAGTCAAGGCGATCGGGAGGTTTTTGCGCATGGCGATACTCCTGGATGGCTGCCTGGGGGTTGGGGTTGCCGGAATTCAACGGCGGCCGCCTCCGAGCAACGATCCTAGCACGCCGCGGACAAGTTGGCGCGCCACCGTACTGCCGACGGTTCGCGCGGCGCTGCGGGCGAGGCCGTCGACCACGCCTGGATGATATCCGCCGCGCGGACCGGTGGACCCGAACAAGATGTTCGACAGGCCGCCCCAGGGGTTGGCCTCGGCCGCCTGCGGGATCGTCGGTGGTGGGTTCGTCGGTTGGGGGGACAGCGGCGACGGCGCGGGCGAGGCAACCTGCTGATGCGCCTCGGGCGGCACGACGGCTCCACCGCCGGCGCGGTCGCGCAGCATCTCGAACGCCGATTCACGGTCCACCGCGGTCTCGTAGACGCCGGCGACGATCGATTGCCGGATCAGGGCCTGGCGTTGTTCGGGGGTGATCGGGCCGATCTGGGACGCCGGCGGCAGCACGAAACCGCGCCGGGTGATTTCGGGCGTGCCCTTGGCGTCGAGAAAGGAGATCAGCGCCTCACCGACGCCAAGCTGGGTGATCGCGGTTGCCGCATCGAGCGCCGGGTTCGCCCGCATGGTGTCGGCCGCGGCTTTCACCGCCTTCTGGTCGCGCGGGGTGAAGGCGCGCAGCGCGTGCTGCACGCGGTTGCCGAGCTGGGCGAGCACCTTGTCGGGGATGTCGAGCGGGTTCTGGGTGACGAAGTAGATCCCGACGCCCTTGGACCGGATGAGCCGGACGACCTGCTCGACCTTGTCCAGCAGGGAGCGTGGCGCGTCGTTGAACAGCAGGTGCGCCTCGTCGAAGAAGAACACCAGCTTGGGCTTATCGGGCTCGCCGACCTCGGGCAGTTTTTCGAACAGTTCCGACAGCAGCCACAGCAGGAAGCTGGCGTAGACGCGGGGGCTGTTCATCAGCCGGTCGGCGGCGAGGATGTTGATCATCCCCTGGCCGTTATCGGTCTGGATCAGGTCGTCGATGTTCAGCATCGGCTCGCCGAAGAAATGCTCGCCGCCCTGGGCCTCGATCTGCAGCAAACCGCGCTGGATGGCGCCGATCGAGGCCGGGGAGATGTTGCCGTACTGGGTGCGGAAGCGCGCTGCGTTGTCGCCGACGAATTGCAGCAGTGCGCGCAGGTCCTTCAGATCGAGCAGCAGCAGGCCAGTGTCGTCGGCAACCTTGAAGACGATGGACAGCACGCCTTCCTGGGTTTCGTTAAGGTTGAGCAGGCGCGTCATCAGCATCGGGCCCATGTCGGAGACCGTGGCGCGGACCGGGTGACCTTGCTGGCCCCAGACGTCCCACAAAGTGACCGGGCAGGCCTGCCAATGGGGCTCGGGCAGGCCGAGACTGTCCAGGCGGGTTTTCATCCGCGCGGATGGCGCGCCGGGTTCAGCGATACCGGTCAGGTCGCCTTTGACGTCGGCCATGAACACCGGCACGCCGATGCGGGAGAAGTTTTCCGCCAGCACTTGCAGGCTGACGGTCTTGCCGGTGCCGGTGGCACCGGTGATGCAGCCGTGGCGATTGGCGAGCGCGGGTAGCAGGGTCAGGTCGGTGTCGCCGGATCGGGCGAAGATCAGGGGTTCAGCCATGCGCCGGTGCCTCGCTGGTTGGTGGGCCGTTTGCCGACGCCTTGGATCTGGCGTTGGATCGGCCCACTTGGCTGTTGCAGTGTAGTTCAGGATCGGGCTGGCGATAATACCGGGGCGCTGCATCGCTGCTTGCGTGGCGACCGATTTCGCGTCGGGCGGATCGCATCGATCTGCGCTTGAGCCGATCGAGTGGCGGGTGGATCTGGTGGATGCGCCGTGAGCGGCGCATCCACGGCTTGATTGGCGCCAACGGGATCAGGGGTTCGGTGCCTGTTTCCTCATTTTGCTTTTTTAAGAACCGGCACAAGCCGGCACGCATCGGATCGGCGGACGGGCGCGAGTTGATTGCATTCCGATAGCGGTGTAACGCCAGTGCGCAATGATAGAACTCGCCGCAGCGCCCGGCTGTTTACCCCCCGGCCGACGTATCTACGCTATTGGTGACATCCACGGCTGCGCCCGGCAACTCGGGAACCTGCACGAGATCGTCGCCCGGGACCTGGCACGGCGACCGATCAGGTCCGCTCTTCTGTTGCATATCGGCGATTACGTCGACCGCGGCGCGGATAGCGCGGGGGTGATCGCCGGGCTGCTGGATGGCTGCCCGGTTGCCGGGGCGGAGATGGTCAACCTGATGGGCAATCATGAAAGTACCATGCTCGACGCGCTTTCCGGCGAGCGTGCGGCCGGCACAGACTGGCTGTTCGCCGGCGGCCGGGCGGCACTGCAAAGCTACGGCATCGATCCGGACGGGCCGCGCGAGGGTTGGGCGGCCCTGATTCCGCAGGCGCACCAGGATTTCTTGCGGGACCTGGTGCTGATGCACCGGGAAGGCGGCTACGCCTTCATCCATGCTGGGGTCCGCCCGGGCATCGAGCTGGCGCAACAGGCGCGCGACGATCTGCTACGCGCTCGCCAGCCGTTTCTGTATTCCGAGGCTGACTTTGGTGCTGTCGTGGTGCATGGCCATACCCCGGTGAAGGCTCCGGTTGTGCGCCACAACCGCATTGCTATCGACACCGGCGCGGTGTTCGGCGGCAAGCTGACCTGTGTGGTGCTGGAGGCTGATACGCTGGGCTTTCTGGCCGCCGATCCGGTGGACCGGCCGGTCTCCATTGCCCATAGGTAACGTGACCGTGGTGGGTTTCGCGTGCAGCTTCGGCGGGCCGCGTTCGGGCCGGCGGTTTCCCTGAACCGCGCTTAATGCTAGCTAGCGCGCCCCGGAGACACGCGCGCACCCATGTTCGATTTCGCCTGGTCGGAAATTGCCCTGATAGGAGCCGTCGCACTGATCGCGATTGGGCCAAAGGACATGCCCGCGGCGATCCGCACGGTGTCGAGCATGATCAAGAAGGCGCGCCGCATGGCGGCCGAGTTTCAGACCCATGTCGATGAGATGGTGCGTGAGGCGGATCTTGGCGATGTGAAGAAGGCGTTCACCGACATCCGCAACCTGGACCTACCCAGCCTGCTGGAAAAGCACGTCGATCCGGACCGGTCGATCCGCAACACCTTCGCGGACGACCCGTTCAAGCCGACCTACCCGACGGCCGGCGAGGTTCCCACCCTGGACGAAGTCGCTGTCGCCGACCGCGGCGGTGCCGAACCGGTGCCCGAGCCGGAGTCTGAGCCGGAGGTCGCGGCCGAGGCGGAGAAACCGCTGGCGCCGGCGTTTATCCCGCCCGGGCTGGTGCCGCCGCCGGCAACCCGGGCCGCCGCGATGCCGGCCGAGGCGCCGGCGTTCATTCCCCCCGAAGCCGTGCGGCAGCGCCAGACCTAGGCGCGGGCAGCCGGCGGAGCATCGAGAAAGCCGAACGTGGCAACCATCGAAGACGACCCGATCAACGACAAGCCGATGCCGCTGCTCGAGCACCTGATCGAGTTGCGCCGGCGGCTGATGTGGTCGGCGGCCACGTTCCTGGTGTGTTTTTTCATCGCATACTATTTTTCCAGCGCGATCTACTACTTCCTGGCCGAACCGCTGGCCAACGTGCTGCGCGAGCAGGGCAATCCCGATCCGCACCTGATCTACACGCAGTTGTACGAGGCTTTTTTCACCAAGATAAAGGTCGCTTTCTTTGGCGGTGCGTTCGTTGCCTTTCCAATGATCGCGGTGCAATTATGGCTGTTCGTGGCGCCTGGGCTGTACCGCAGCGAGAAGCGTGCACTGTTGCCGTTCCTGGCGGCCACGCCGGTGCTGTTCGTGCTGGGCGCGGCGCTGGCGTATTACTTCGTGTTCCCGTTTGCGTGGCGGTTTTTTGCCAGCTTCCAAACCTCGACCGGCGGCGGCGGGGTGCCGATCGAATTGCTGCCGAAGGTGAGTGAATACCTCGATCTGGTGATGAAGCTGATTTTCGCCTTCGGCATCACCTTTCAGCTTCCGGTGGCGCTGACGCTGCTGGCGAAGGTCGGCATCACCAGTTCGGCGCAACTGAGGAAGTTCCGCCGCTATGCTTACGTCGGCATGTTCATTATCGCGGCGATCCTGGCGCCGCCGGACGTGATCACCCAGACCGGCCTGGCTTTGCCGTTGATCGCATTGTACGAAATCTCCATTCTGAGTGCGAAGTGGGTTGAACCCAAGCCGGTCGAGGTCTGAACCGATGCACGACATCCGTGCCATCCGAGCCGATCCGGACGGCTTCGACGCTGCGCTGGCCCGTCGCGGACTGGCGCCGGCGGCGGCCTCGGTGCTGGCGGTGGACGCCGATCGACGGGCCGCGCAGACCGCGCTGCAGGACAAGCAGGCGCGGCGCAATGCGCTGGCCAGGGAGATCGGGCAGGGCAAACGTAGCGGCGCCGACACCGCCGAGCTGGAAGCCGAGGCGACCGCTCTGCGCCGCGACATGGACGGGCTGGAGACGCGGGTGCCCGAGCTCGATGGCGGCATCAGGCGGGTGCTGGAGGGGCTGCCGGCTGTGCTGGATGCGTCGGTGCCGGATGGATCCGACGAGAGCGCCAACGTGGTGCTGAACGAGGTTGGCGAGAAGCGCGATTTCAGGTTTGCCCCGAAGCAGCATTTCGAGCTTGGCGAGGCGCTCGGGATGATGGATTTCGCCACCGCCGCCAAGCTGGCCGGGGCGCGCTTCGTGATGCTTCGCGGCGGGCTGGCGCGGATGGAGCGGGCGCTTGGCCAGTTCATGCTGGACCTTCACATCTCGGAGCACGGCTATGTCGAGATGGTCGTGCCGTCGCTGGTGAACGATGCCGCTGCCTATGGCACCGACAAATTGCCGAAATTCGCTGACACGATGTTCCGTACGACGGATGGCCGCTGGCTGATCCCGACCGCAGAGGTTCCACTGACGGCGACGGTCATGGGCGAGATTCTGCCCGGAGGCGATCTGCCAGTCCGTATCACCGCTCTTACCGACTGTTTCCGGAGCGAGGCCGGGGCCGCCGGTCGCGACACGCGCGGGATGTTGCGTCAGCACCAATTCCGCAAGGTCGAGCTCGTGTCGATGTGCCATCCGGACCAAAGTGCCAGTGAGCACGAGCGGATGACAACTTGCGCCGAGGCCGTATTGTCGCGGCTTGGGTTGCCGTTCCGCCGCGTCGTGCTGTCCTCGGGCGATACCGGTTTCGGCGCCGTAAAGACCTACGACCTTGAGGTCTGGCTACCGGGTCAGCAGGCTTGGCGCGAGATCAGCTCTTGCTCCAACTGCCGGGATTTCCAGGCGCGTCGGATGAATGCGCGCTTCCGTGGCGGCGTGGACGGCAAGTCGGTCGCCTATTTGCACACGCTGAACGGGTCCGGTGTCGCTGTCGGCCGCGCGCTGATCGCGGTGATGGAGAATTACCAGCAGGCCGACGGGTCGATCGGCGTGCCGGAGGTTTTGCGTTCCTACATGGGCGGAACGCAGCGGATCAGCGCGGCCTAGCTTTTTGCTTTGTCGAGCGATTCACGAGCCTCGCGCGAACAGCGCGTCCTTCGGACGACGAACGTTCCGCCCAAGCCGCGATCGCGCTGCAGATTTCAGGCGCGCAGCCCGGCGATGGTTTCCAATTGCCGAGGATCGTCCGGGGGGATCACCAGCAGCACGTCGTCGATGCCCAGATCTTGCAGCCGGTTCAGCCGATCCTTGGCCTCACGCGGGGGGCAGAACAATGAGATCTTCGGCTCGTGGCTGATCGGCAGGTTGGGCGGCGTGTCGCGGAAATCGGTAAACACGTTGGCCAGCACCGCCCGTTTGCCGCCGGCGTCGCGGAACATCTTCAAACCGATCGCCAGGTCCTCGGGTGCGGTGTGAATACCCGAAGCGATCCAGCCTTGCAGCACCTTGGCCGACAGGTTGATCCATCGCTCGCTGCGCCATGCGCCCAACAGGACCGGGGGGCCGTCCTCAGTTCCGGGCCAGGCTGACAAAGCTGGACCATATACCGGCTCGCCGGCCCAGACCCGGCGCATGACGTCGAGATAGGCGGTCAAGGTCTTGAACCGGGCGTCATAGTCGGCCTGCACCGCGTCGAAGTCGTGACGGGTGGATCCGCTGCCGATGCCGAAGCGGAGCCGGCCATTTGACAATGCATTCAAGGTCTGCACGCGGTGGGCGTGTTCGACCGGATGGCGTAGCGGCACCTGAACCACGCATGTGCCGAGTTCGATCCGCGATGTCTGTGTCGCCAAAGCACCGAGCAGAATGAGCGGGTCAAGTGTCGGCTTGCCGCGGGCGAATGCGTCGGTCGCCCATAGGCCGTGAAAGCCGAGTGCCTCGACCTGGCGGGCGACGGCGCAGACCTGGTCGGCCACGCGCGGGCCGGCATGTGCGGCAGACGGTATTGTAACGATTCCGATACGCAAGCGTTGTCTCCTTCTATCTTCAGGCGCGTCCGTGGCGTTTCGGGTTCGGAAATTCGCCATGGCGGGGCGAGCCTGGTCTTCCAATTAGCTGCCGCGCAGTGAACCAATTCAACGCCAAGGCATCAGACCGTTTACTGCAATATGGCCCATTTCTTTGTTTGAGCGCGCGCGCCGGGGGGATCCATCGATTGCGATTGTTGGTGTTTTATTGTCCCCTGAACTTCGCCGGGCGTTTCTCTCGGAAGGCGGCGACACCTTCGTTATAGTCGCTGGTCATGCCCGCTCGACTTTGCAATCTCGCCTCGAGGTCGAGTTGGCTGCTGTAAGTGTTTTCCATTGATTCCCAATACATTTGTCGGATCATGCCCAGTGATTTCGGACCGGCGGCGAGGCCGTGCGCCAGTTGCATCGTCTTCGGCATCAAATCGGCGTCTTCTTCGAGACGGTTGATCAGGCCCCAGGCGAGTGCAGTTTCGGCCGACAGGCGCTCGGCCAGCAGCGAAAGCTCCATCGCGCGTGCCATGCCGATCAGGCGCGGCAACAACCACGATGAGCCGCAATCGGGAACCAGGCCGATGCGGGCGAAGGCCTGCAGAAAGGAGGCGGAGCGCGCGGCGATGCGGATGTCTCCGGACAGCGCGAGGCTCATGCCGGCGCCGGCGGCGATTCCGTTGATCGCGGTGACGACCGGGATGGACAGCGCGCGCAGCCTCATAAACATTGGATTGTACCAGGATTCGAGTGTGCTTGTGAGCTCGCCGCTGGCCTCGGCGGCTCGGTTGCGCTGCGCCTGGTCGGGGTCGTTTAGATTGGCACCGGAACAAAACGCCCGTCCCGCGCCGGTGATGACCAGGCAGCGTGGCGGGTCCTGCTCGATGCGATCCATGGCGGTCGTCATGTCTTCGCGCAATTTTTGTCCGAAGGCGTTGAGCACGCTGGGGTCGTTCAGCGTCATCACCGTGACGTCTCGAGTGGTTTCCAGCAGGATTTTGCCGTGCTTCATGTTGCGCTGCCCCAGGGTCGGTTTGCGGCGTTGTGGGTATTTGCCAGGGTAGCAGCCCGGCGGGGGAACGCCAGGGGCTGCGATCACCGAATTGGGTGGGTCATCGGGCGGTGCAGTGCGGCGGCAGTTTTTCTGTGTCGCAACTGGGCCAGAACGATCGGGCTGGATGCCCGGCCAAGTCAAGGGCCGTCAGCGATGAAATCGGCCGTCGCCGTAGGCCGATGAAGCGACCTGCCGGGCCGGTTTGTCAATCGTTATGACATCCTCCACTAAGACAGCCAGCCTTTTTCAGCGCAAACAGGCTGGATGGGCAATAGAGGTGGTGCCGAAGTTTAGAGCGGGCTGTTGATCGCTGGCGTCGTCTTCTGCGCCGGGCAGGGCGGTGGAACAACAACGAAGTGGCAAGTAGTCACGAGAACGTTTCAACCAGGACTTTCAGGTCCGAGCGCCGGTTTTCCGGGCTGCCTTGCGTGCGGATTTTTTTATTGGGGGGGCGACGCTGCGGCTGCGGCCGAGTCCCATCTTCTTCGCCAGACTCGAACGGGTTTCCGCATAGTTCGGTGCCACCATCGGATAGCTTGAGGGCAAGCCCCACTTGGCACGATACTGATCGACGGTCAGGTTATGCTCAGTCATCAGGTGCCGTTTCAGCATCGTCATCTGCTTGCCATCCTCAAGGCAAACGATGTAATCGGGGAATACGGACTTGGTGACTGCGACGGCGGGTTTGGCGGCCTCGACCGGTGCGATGGCTTCACCGACGTTGGACAAGGTTTTGTAAACCTCGCGAATCAGGCCGGGCAGATCCTCGACCGACACCGGATTTTTCGTCACATGGGCACTTACAATTTGGGCGGTCAAGCCCAAGACATCTTCTGCCATCTGTTCTTTCCTGCAACTCAGTGAAGTTGATATACGACAGATCGGTTCACCATGCCATAGTCCTTTTAGCTAAAATTTTCTATAACTGGCCTGCGCGAGCAATCCGATTTGCCGAAGCACGTGGTTTGACGCCATGCTTAATTGCCAAAGCCGGGGGAAATCATGGAATTGGGCCTGACTGGAAAGGTTGCACCGGTAACCGGCGGTAACCGGGAGATCGGCGCAGCGGTTGGGGCCGAACTTGCAAGAGAAGGCATGCATATTTGCCTGGTGGCCCGCGACTCGGCGAAAGCGGCGGGAGGTCGCCGATACCCTTGTAAGGACAGCAAACATCGGCGTCCATGGGGGTTGCCCTCGATCTGCGCGACCCGGCGGCGCCAGCACAAGCCATTGCGCAGGCAGTCGAGCATTTCGGTCGGCTCGATCTGTTGGTGAACAATGCCGGGGTAACCAAGTGGGCGGATTTCTTCAGCTTGACAGAAGAACACTGGCAGGACGGCTTCGCGCTCAGGTTTCACGGCCACGTGAGGATGACGCGAGCGGCATGGCCGCGGGTGCGCGAATCCAACGTCGGCGTCGTTCATATCGTCGGTGTCGGGTCGCGCTCCGAGTCGGCGGAATTCACCATCGGCGGGTCGGTCAGCGTTGCATTGATGAATTTCACCAAGGCGATGACGGATATCAGCACAGAGCACAGAGCACGGGGTTCGGGTCAACGCGGTCAATCCGAGGCTGATCGGGACCGACCGTTTCACTCGCAATGTAGAGCGGGTGATGCGCGATCGCGGTCTTGTCCGCGACGAGGCTTCACGGTTCCTGGTTGCTTCGCATGGCACTGCCCGGGTTGGCAGACCGGAGGAAATGGTTCCCTGTTGGCGTTCTGGCGTCCGCCGAGCCGATATCGACGGCGGGGCGACGCGGTCTTCTTAGCGCGGGATGCTGATCGGTAGCGCGGCAAGGGAGCGATGCAAATGGCGATCATCGAGGATGCCGTTACGACCCAATTGGCGGCGTATGCAGCGTCCATCCAGTACGGCGACCTGCCCGATGCGGTGCGGCGGGAGGCAATGCGGTCGTATTTCAACATCCTCGGCTGCATGCTGGGCGGCGCGCGTCATGATGGGGTAAACATCGTCGATCGCTCGCTTGGCGGTTTTGCCGGCAAACCGGTCGTCACGCTGGTTGGCCGCGGCGGCAAGTCCGACGGTCTGCACGCGGCGCTGATCAACTGCCTTGCATCGAGTGTCTACAGTTTCGACGATACCCACGAGCAGGCGGTGGTGCATCCCAGCGGTCCGGTCGCCGCCGCGGCGCAAGCGGTGGCGGAGATGCAGCCGGTATCGGGGCGCGACTTCCTGGCGGCTGTCGCGCTGGGGGTGGAACTGGCATGCCGGCTATGCAAGGCGGTGAGCGTGCCGCCGGCGAAAGGGTCGATGGCGTGGTCCGGCACCGGGATCAGCGGCGGGATCGGAGCCGCCGCGGCGGCGGGCCGTCTGCTTGGGCTGGATCAGGCGGCCATGCGTTCGGCGATCGGCATCGCGCTTTCGCAGGCCGGTGGATTCCGCGCCATGCACGGCAGCCTGTGCACGCCGCTGATGCCGGCTGGCGCGGCGCAGTCCGGGTTGCGCGCGGCGTTGCTGGCGCGATCCGGGTTCACCAGTTCGCCCGCCGCGCTGGAGGGGCGGCACGGCTACCTGAGTGTGTTCTCAGAGCAGCCCGACCTGGACGCGCTGAGCGGCGGCCTGGGCCAGCGGTTCGAGATTCTGCGCAACACCTATAAGCCGTATCCGTGCGGCATCGTCATTCATCCGATCATCGATGCCTGCCTCGAGCTGCGGCGGCGGTATCGACCGGATCCGGACCGGATTACCTCGGTGTCGATCGCTGCCTCGCCTGGCGCGATGCTGCTGTGTAACAACCGGTCTCCGCGGGATGAGATGGAGGCTCATGTCAGTCTGCATCACTGGGTCGCGGTCGCCTTGCTTCGCGGTTCGGCGCGAATCCGCGACATGGATACCGAGACCGCGGTAAAGGATCCGGCGCTGATGCAGTTCCAGCGCCGGGTGGAGGCAACGCTGGATCCGGGCAGGGCGGCCGATTCGGCCGAGGTCAGCATCACCCTGACCGACGGTTCGCGCCACAGCAGCCGGATCGAGCACTGCATCGGTAGCGCCACGCGGCCGATGACGGATGCCGAACTGGAGGCGAAATTTGCCGCCATGGCGATTCCGGTGATGGGGCAGCAGCGCGCCGACGCGTTGATGTGGCAATGCCGGGATTTGCCGAACCTGGCCGACGCCGGGGACGTGGCGCGGGCGGCGGCTTGAACGCCGCGGGCCGGCGTGGTCGCCAGGTTGATTTTGCCATAGCGAAGCGGCCGCGCCGGGCAATGGCGGGTGGGTCAAACCGCTCGGATTTGTAACAAAATATCTGAAATGGAGTTGACGGCCTGGTCTGTTGCCGCGCACTACCGGCTGCGACCGGCATCGGGTCGGGCGTGGCTGATCGAGGCCGCGGTCAGCGGCGAGGAAGCACCGCATCTGCCTGCGCATCTATGCCACTCCGGGCGGCGAGTCGCATTTCGACGAAGTCGAATTGCCGCCGACGACGATGTCGGTGCACCCTGATGCCGTGCCGTTCGACGTTTCGGCCAGTTATCCGGCGTCTCGCGTCCGCCTCACCCGCATCCCAGTGGGCATACTCGAGGCATACGGTACCAAAGCCGAATCTTACGGTTAGGCTGGATGGGTCGGTTGAATACGAGACGAGCGACGGAGAGGTGCGCCACGTTCAGGCGGGTAGCCTCGTGTTAGTGGAGGACACACACGGCAAGGGTCATCTGTCACGCCATTCCGCAGAGGCGCAAACTATTATCTGGATCTCACTGCCGGACGGCCTCGATTTGCCACCCGCATAGACGTCCGGGCACGCTGCCGAGAGTCTGCTTTTTCCCCTTTCGGTTATTCTGAGAGCCAAAAACCCCGGCGAAGATGGATGAGGGACCTCGATATCCAGGTCGGCAACCCGTCAAAACCTCTGTGTCGAGGTACTAGATACTGATCAATCCAGGGGTCGCGGCCACCGTTTCGCTGGCGGGGAAGACCTTGCCGAGGGCGGCGGCGCCGAGGCCCAGATGCTCGGTCAGCATACCCTTTGCCACCGCGCGCAGATCGGCGGTGGGAGCCAGGTCGCGGTTCTCGAATAGCTGATCCGGGCGCAGGCCGGGCCATGTCGTCTGGACGCGGCCCCCGGCGACGGCACCGCCGATCAGGAATGCCACGGTCGCGGTGCCGTGGTCGGTACCCTTGGTCCCGTTCACCCGCGCGGTGCGGCCGAACTCCGTCATCACCAGAACCGCGGTCTGGGCCCAGGCCGGTCCGAGCGCGGTCTTCAGCGCCACCAGCCCGGCGTCAAGCTGTTTCAGCGTCGCGTTCAGGCGAATGGTTTGCGCGGTGTGGGTGTCCCAACCATCGATCTCCAGGGCGGCGATGCGGGGACCGTCGGGCGCGGCAAGCATATCGCCGGCGGAGCGGGCCAGCGTGGCGAAGGCGCTGTTGCCGGCATCCGCTGGATGCTGATCGGCCGCCATCACCGTGGTGCTGAAACCACGCGCGCGCAGCCCCTCGGCGATGGCGGGGCCGATGATCGGGTCGTGCCGGTTGAGCGCGGCGATGCTGGCGTAGAGGTCGGGCGCCGGGGTGGCGAAGCCGTGCGGCGCCCAGTTTGCCACCTGCGCCGGCCCGCGCAGCAGCAGCGGCACCGAAACGCCGACCGCGAGCGCATTGCCCTCGGGACGGGGGGTTGCCGCCGGCAGCAGCGCCATGACCGCGCGGTTCAGCCAGCCGCTGGTCATGCGATGGTCGGCGCCGGATTCCAGGTAGTCCTGCGCCTCGAAATGGCTGCGCACGCGGTAGCAGCCGGCGACCGCGTGGACGATCAGCGCCTGGTTGTCGCGATACATGTCGTGCAGGCCGGCCAGCGCCGGGTGCAGGCCGAAGAAACCGCCGAGGTCGAGCACGCCCCCCGGTTGGCCGGGCGGCGGCGGCACGATCTCGGCGCGCAGCGCGGTCAGGCCGGGGTCGCCGTAGGGCACCACCGCGGACATGCCATCGAGCGCGCCGCGCAGGATGATGACGACCAGGCGTTTGTCGGTCGGCGCCGAGGCCAGCGCCAGGACGCTGCGGCCGAGGCTGAAGCTGGTGGCAAGACCCAGCAGGGCGGTGCGGCGGGACAGGATCATGGATCAACGCCTCTGGAATTCAGGGCTGGTCAGTAACAGGGTCATGGCATCGCGGCGCGAGCCGGCACGCGCCATCGCCTGGCGGGTTTCCGGACGCAGCAACGGGCCCATGGTGGTGTCGGCGATGTCGACCACGTTGCGGTCGCCGATGCGGCCGGCGAAGCCGCTGGCCCAGTCGATCCGGCGCAGCATTGCCTCGGGCGCGGCCCAATCCTCGGCGCGATCGGGCCAGCCGTTCGGTGCTGGCGCCGCCCATAGCGGCTGACCGAGGCCGGCCAGAATGCCAAGCATCGGCAACTGGTCGGGCGCAACGTCGAGCGAGCGGACGCTGGCCAGCAGATAATCGATCGGCGCGCGCAGCTTGACGCCGGGTTCCCAGGCGGCATCCAGTTGAACCAGCGCCGCGGATGCCGCCCCGAGGTCGCCGTTCGTATCACGCAGCACGGTCTGTATGTTGTGGACGGCGTCCGCTGGGGGATCGTCGGCGACGAAATGACGCACCAGCTTGGTGGCGAGGAAACGGTGGGTGGCCGGGTGATCGGCGAGGAACGCCAGCGCCTCGACGCCGCCTTGCTGATCGGCCGGAAACCGGCGTCCCAACAGCGTCTGCGGGCCGGGTTCATGAGCCAACGGCCGGTAGCGAAAACCCGGCGGGTCGGATTTCAGGTCGATCGACCAGCCGGTCAGGATCTTGGCGAACGACGTCACATCGGCCTGGGAGTAGCCGGCGGCCGGGCTTAGCGTGTGCAACTCCATGCACTCGCGCGCAAGGTTCTCGTTAAGGCCGCGGTGGGTTCGCTCGCCAGCTGGGCTGTCGGGGCCAAACGAGCGGGCGTTTTCCAGGTACATCAGCATCGCCGGGTGGCGCATCACCGCCAGCAGCATGTCGCCGAAGCGGCCGGTGACGTGTGGACGAATGGCCTCTTGCATGAAGGCAGCGGCGACGCACGCGCAGGCACCCTGGCGGCGCGAGATGGTGAAGTGATTGGCCCAGAACCAGACCAGCCGCTCACGGAACGGGGCCGGGGTGGTCACTGCGTTGGCCAGCAGGGCGGTGGCCTGGGCCTTGAACAGCGCGGCGGAGCGGCGCTGTCCTGGCGGCGGCTTGGTTTGCCGATCCTCGCGCAGCGTGGCAAGGCCCTTGGCCGTCGTCGGCGGATCGTCGAGCTGGGTCGGGTCTGGCTGGCGCAACTGGTCCAGCAGCCAAGACGCCGGGTCGGGGGGCAGCGGTTCGCTGGGTCGGCGGCCAAGACCGAACCGTACCAGGGCTTGAGCGGTGCGTGTGTCCATGGTGGAAACTCTAGCTGGCTATGATGTGTCACAGTGTGATAAACCGTTTGAAAGGTTGTTGCTTCGTGTTCGCGCAACCTGGGCGTTCACCGCAATGCGGGTGCCTGCCGCTAATGGAAGGTACCTTGGGCAGTGGCGCGTCTAATGGCGTGCGAGGCAATTCGCACTTGCAAAACCGCGCAAGCTATCGCATTTCCCGCCCCACATAACCGGTCGAGCGTTCGGCCGGCACGAAAGGCGGGCGCGCGGGGCTTTCCCCAGATCCAGCGATGGGTCGCGCGCCCTTTCTGATATGCCCGTTCTGGTATGGCCGTCGGGTGCTCGTTTGATGGAGGTTCGCCGTGTCTGTTACGCCGCTCGATAGAATACGCAACATCGGGATCACCGCGCATATCGACGCGGGCAAGACCACGACGACTGAACGGATTCTGTATTACACCGGTGTGTCGCACAAGATCGGCGAAGTACACGACGGCAACACCACCACCGACTACATGGAGCAGGAGCGCGAGCGCGGCATCACCATCACCTCGGCGGCGGTGACCTGCGAGTGGAAGGACACCCGCATCAACATCATCGACACGCCGGGCCATATCGACTTCAACATCGAGGTCAACCGCAGCCTCCGCGTGCTGGACGGCGCGATCTTCATCATCGAGGGCGTCGCCGGGGTGCAACCGCAGTCGGAGACCAACTGGCGCCTGGCCGACCGCTACAACGTGCCGCGCATCATCTTCATCAACAAGCTCGACCGCACCGGCGCCGACTTCTACCGCGCCTTCGACACACTGCTGGAAAAGCTCGACATCGTCGCATTGCCGTTGCAGTTGCCGATCGGCGTCGAAGACGGGTTCCTGGGCGTCGTCGACCTGGTGGAGATGAAGGCGATCATCTGGGAAGGCGGCGAGCTGGGCGCAAAATACCATTACGAGGACATCCCCGCCGACATGGCGGAGCTGGTGGCGACACACCGGCAGACGCTGCTGGATACCGCGCTGTCGGTCGATGAGCAGGCGATGGAGGAGTATTTCGACAAAGGCGACGTCTCGATCGAAACGCTGAAGCGCTGTATCAAGCGCGGCACCATCGATGGCGCGTTCCGTCCGGTGCTGTGCGGCACGGCGTTCAAGAACAAGGGCGTGCAGCCGCTGCTCGACGCGGTGATCGATTATCTGCCGTCGCCGATCGACGTGCCCGGCATCGCCGTCGCGATCGAGGAAGGCGAGGAAGAGGGCAACCTCGCTGACCGCCGCCGCATCCCGGCCGATCCGAAGGCGCCGTTCGCTGGCCTGGCGTTCAAGATCATCAACGACAAATACGGCACCCTGACCTTCGTGCGGGTCTACGCCGGCAAGTTGAAATCCGGTGACATGGTGCAGAACACCACCAAGGGCCACCGCGAGCGGATCGGCCGGATGTTCCAGATGCACGCCGACAAGCGGGCCGAGATCAAGGAAGTCGAGGCCGGCGACATCGCCGCCTTCGTCGGCCTGAAGGACACCGGCACCGGCGACACCCTGGCGTCGAACGACGACCCCGTGGTGCTGGAGCGGATGGCGTTTCCGGTTCCGGTGATCGATATTTCGGTTGAGCCGCGCACCAAGGAGGCGGTCGAGAAGATGACGCTGGGTCTGCAGAAGCTGGCCGGCGAAGACCCATCGCTGCGGCTGCGCACCGATCAGGAGACCGGGCAGACCATCCTGTCCGGCATGGGCGAGCTCCACCTGGAGATCATCATCGACCGGCTGCGCCGCGAATACGGCGTGGACTGCAACATCGGCGCGCCACAGGTCGCCTATCGCGAGACGATCTCCAAAGCGCACACCGAGACCTATACGCACAAGAAACAGTCCGGCGGGTCTGGTCAGTACGCCGAAGTGAAGATCATCTTCGAGCCGCTGGAGCGCAACACCGGCGTGGTATTCGAGAACAAGGTGGTCGGCGGGTCGGTGCCGAAGGAATACATCCCGGCGGTGGAGAAGGGGATCAAGGTGCAGGCCGATACCGGCGTGCTGGCCGGGTTCCCGACAGTAGACTTCAAGTACACCCTCGTCGACGGCAAGTACCACGACGTCGACTCGTCAGCCCTGGCGTTCGAAATCGCCGCCAAGGCGTGCTTCCGCGACGGCATGAAGCTGGCCGGGCCGATCATCCTGGAGCCGATCATGGACGTGGAGGTGACCACGCCGCAGGACCATGTCGGCGACGTGGTGGGCGATCTCAATCGCCGGCGCGGGCAGATCCAGAACCAGGAGAGTTCGGGCTCGACGGTGATCGTGCGGGCGCATGTGCCGCTGAAGGAGATGTTCGGCTACATCTCGCACCTGCGCAGCATGACCAAGGGGCGTGCGTCGTTCACCATGCAGTTCCATCACTACGATCCGGTGCCGCGCAATGTGGCAGACGAGATCATGAAGAAGACGGCCTGACGGACATGATTGTTTAAGCACGGTAGTCTTGCGCGGCTGGGGGCAGCCTGGCTGCGGGACTGGCGTTTTTCAGACCATCACGGCAGCAGCCAGACTGGGTCCTTGATCCGCGCCAGGAACGCCGCGTGGGCAGCGATCTCCTGTTCGGTCGGCACGACCGGATGCGGAGTGCGCGTGCCGGTGTGAAGGTAGACGGTGACCGGCCCGCGCGCATCGTGCGCGGCCAGCGACAGGCCGCGTTGGCGGCCACCGGTCAGCTCGACATAGACCTCGGCCAGCAGCTTGCAGTCGAGCAGCGCGTTGTGGGTGGTGCGCGCCGACAGGTCGATCGAAAATCGGCGGCATAGTGCGTCCAGGCTGTTCGGCATGCCGGGGAAGCGGAGTTTCGCCAGGGCCAGCGAGTCGATCATGCGGTCGCGAGCCAGCACGGGCAGGCCGGCGCGGGCGAATTCCATGTCGAGAAAGGCAAAGTCGAACGCCGCGTTATGCGCGATCAGCTTGCTGTCGGCGAAGAACGCCACAAGCTGGGCGGCGGCGTCGGCGAATAGCGGCTTGCCGATCAGATCACTGTTGGTGAATCCGTGCACGCGCGATGCCTCGGTCGGGACATCGCGTTGGGGATCGATCAGCGCGTGGAAATGCTTGCCGGTGGGCAGATCGTTGATCAACTCCAGCGCGGCGACCTCGATCACACGGTCGCCGTTCAGCGGGTCTAGCCCGGTGGTCTCGGTGTCGAACAGCACGGCCCGCGTCATGCGCGCAGTGTCCGGATGAACCGGCGCAGCGCCTGCAGGGTGTGGGCGCGCGACAGACCCGTGCGCACCACCAGATCGGCGCGACGGCGTTTTTCGGCATCGGGCATCTGGCGGGCGATGACCGCCTCGACGTCGGCCTTGGACATGCCGCGGCGCAGCGCCACGCGGTGGACCTGGATCGCGCGCGGGGCGGAGACGACGACCACGGTGTCGACCCGCTGGTCGCCGTTGACTTCGAACAGCAGCGGGATGTCCAGCACCACGGCGCGTTGGCCGGCGCGACGGGCGCGGGCGACGAAGGCGCGTTCATCGGCTTCGACCATGGGATGCAGGATGTGCTCGAGCCGGGCCAGCGCTTCTGGGTTGCCGAGCACGGCGGCTCGCAAGGCGTGGCGGTCGGTGGCGCCACGGCTTGTGGTGCCGGGAAATGCCGCCTCGATCAGCTTGACCGCTCGGCCGCCCTTGGCCTGCAGCCGATGCACCGCCAGGTCGGCATCGAACACCGGGATGCGGGCTCGGCGGAACGCCGCCGCGGCGGTCGATTTGCCCATGCCGATGCCGCCGGTCAGACCGATAATTCTCAAGCGGAGATCCTCAGGCCGGTAGCAGGTCGGCGGCGACGAAGCGGCGCAGGGCGTCGTCCACCGTCGGGTCGGCGCCGAACCAGGCGCGAAATCCCGGCACCGCCTGGTGCAGCAGCATACCGAGGCCGTCCACGCAGTTGATCTGGCGGGCGCGAGCGGCGGCGAGCAACGGCGTTTCCAGCGGCACGTAAACGATATCGGCCACGGTCAGACCAGGCGCGGCGCGGTCGAGGTCGATGCGTAGCGGCGGTTGGCCTGCCATGCCCAGCGGCGTGGTGTTGATCAGCAGGGCGTTATCGGGCAGGGCATCGTCGCGCGCGTTCCACTCGATCACCTGCAGGCCGGGCAGTTCGCGGGCCAAGGAGTCGGCGCGCGATCGGGTGCGGTTGGCGATGCTGACCGGCACGCCCAGGTCCAGCAGCACCGCCGCCACCGCACGCGCCGATCCGCCAGCACCGAGGATCAGCGCCGGGCCGGCGGCAGGGTCCACGAGCTGCGCTCGCAGGTTGGCCAGGAACCCCCAGCCGTCGGTGTTGCTGCCGATGATCCGGCCGTCGCGGAACACCATGGTATTCACCGCGCCGGCACGGCGCGCCGATGCCTCGACCTCGTCACAGACCGCGAAAGCCGCGATTTTGTGCGGGATGGTCACGTTGACGCCAGCAAATCCGGCCAGCATCAGCCCGCGAATCGCTGCTGGGAAATCGGCGGGGTCGATCGGCAGCGGCAGATAGGCACCGTCGATGCGGTGGCGTTCAAGCCAGAAGCCGTGCAGCCGGGGCGATCGGGAATGGCTGACAGGCCAGCCGGTGATCCCAGCTAACCGCGCCGTGCCGGAGAGAATCGTCATGCGGCGGATTTTACCGGGTGGCGAGGCCGATGTCATTGCGGAGAAGCGGTTCCGTTCGGCGGCCGGCTCGCGCGGATACCGGTTGTTGGACCGCCGCGGGGCTTTACCTTACATAACTGATCCGTTATATAGCCTTATGGATACGCAAGGCTCGCTGAACAGGACGTTTGCCGCTCTCGCCGACCCGACACGGCGTGCCATCCTGGTCCGGCTTGCGCGCGGTGACGCCACGGTTGCGGAACTGCAGAAGCCGTTCGCGATCAGCCAGCCGGCGATCTCGAAGCACCTGAAGGTGCTGGAGGCCGCCGGGTTGATCGAGCGCAGGCAGGCGGCCCAGTCGCGGCCTCGGCACCTGAATGCCGCGGCGCTGAACCAGGCGACGGCGTGGTTGCGGCAGGTGCGTAGTCTGTGGGCCGACAGCTTCGATCAACTAGATGATTTCCTGAAAGAAACACGCCCAACCACCGAGGAGGAATAGCGATGGAATCAAATGAAACGGCCAACGCCGGGGCGTTCGTCATCAGTCGCGCGTTTGGCGCGCCACGCCAACGGGTGTGGGATGCTTGGACGAAGCCCGACCAGCTCAGCCGCTGGTTCGGCCCGAAAGGTGTCACGACAACGGTGCTGGCGCACGAGCTGCGGCCGGGCGGGATGCTGCATGCGCACATGGATACGCCCGATGGCGGGCGGATGTGGGCGAAGTTCGTCTACCGCGAGATCGTTGCGCCGTCGCG
Organism: Rhodopila sp.; assembly: GCF_965277165.1. Taxonomy (GTDB): domain Bacteria; phylum Pseudomonadota; class Alphaproteobacteria; order Acetobacterales; family Acetobacteraceae; genus Rhodopila. The sequence continues at coordinate 2,328,004 of NZ_CBDICE010000006.1, read as the reverse complement.
CCTGGTCTGGATTCACTGCTTCTCCGACGAGCATGCCGGCGTGGTGCGCGCGCCATTTTTTGACGGCAACTGGCCGCTTGAACTGCTGACCACGGTCACGTTTAGCGAGGAGGGTGCGGCGACGCGGGTGACGCTGACCTGGGCGCCGCAGAACGCGACCGAGATTGAGCGGCGCACCTTCGCGGCCAACATGGGCTCGATGAACCAGGGCTGGACCGGCAGTTTCGAGGTGCTCGACGGACTGCTGGGCGGAGCATGAGAGGCTCAGGTGAGGAATTTCTCGGTCCAGCTCCTGTAGTCGCCTTCGCGGGTCAGCTTGGCCATCAACTCGGACGAGGCGATGCCCGGCAGGGCCGATGGCTTGATGCCATCGCGCAACGCCTTCAGCGTGTCGTAGGTCGCCTTCACCGCGGCGGAGAACGGCTGATGGCCTTGCAGCGCGATGCGCACGCCACGACTGGCGAGGTAGTCCGTGTCCTGCAGGTCGCCCGACACGCCGCCCAGCATCAGCGGGATGGTGACTTCGGCGGCGATCGCATCGAGGTCCTGGCGGGTCAGGCCGCCGGCGATGAACAGCGCGTCCACGCCGGTGGCCTGATAGGCCTTCAGCCGCTTGATGCCGTCCGCCAGACCGTTGATCGAGGGCGAACTGGTCCGCCCGATCACCACCAGTTCGCTGTCCTGGCGCGCGGCCAGCGCGGCGCGCATCTTGCCGACGCCTTCTTCCAGCGAGATCACCGTTGGCCTGGTCTCGCCGAAGGCGCGCGGCAGGTGCGTGTCCTCGATCATCAGGCCGGCGACGCCGGCGGTTTCGAGTTCCTGCACGGTGCGCATCACGTTCAGCGCGTTGCCGTAGCCGTGGTCGGCATCGACCATCAGCGGCAGCGTGCCGGCGCGGTTGATCCGATAGGCCTGGTCGGCGAACTCGGTCAGCGTTAGCACGATCAGGTCGGGCGCGCCCAACACGGTGAAGGACGCGATCGAGCCGGCGAACATGCCGACCTCGAAGCCGAGTTCCTCGGCAATGCGGGCCGAGATCGCGTCGTGCACCGACCCTGGGTGGATGCAGGCGATGCCACCGATGGCGGTCCGGTAGCGTTGGCGGCGATCGGTCCAGTGCATGGTTTCCCCCGTTGCGAAGCGGCTGCATGTTAGAGCACGAACGCGCGGAGCGGAACGTCCCCCAACGCCGGTAAATCGAGCCGAGCCACTCAGGATGACGCTGGCAGGATGACGCTGGCAGGATGACGCTGGCAGGATGACGCTGGCAGGATGGTCGGGGACGGAGAAGGGAGACGGCAAGCATGGAGCATCACTACGCCGACATGGGCGACGTGCGGCTGCACTACGTGACGGCGGGGCAGGGCTTCCCGGTGGTGCTGATGCATGGCTGGCCGCAGAGCTGGTATGAATGGCGGCTGGTGATGCCTGGTCTGGCCGAACGGTTTCGGGTGATCGCGCCCGATCTGCGCGGATTGGGCGATTCGTCGCGTCCGGCCGATGGCTACGACAAGAAGACGGTCGCGGGTGATATCTGGCGGTTGGTGCATGATGTCCTGGGGATCGATCGGTTCAATCTGGTCGGCCATGACTGGGGTGGCCCCGTCGCCTATGCGCTCGCCGCCGCGCATCCGGACGCGGTGCGCAGGCTGGCGATCCTGGATGTGACAATCCCCGGCGACGGCAGCCCGAACATCAGCCAGGGCGGCCGGCGTTGGCACCACGCGTTGCATCAGACCCTGGACCTGCCCGAGGCCCTGGTCTCGGGCCGCGAGGACATCTACCTCGGCTGGTTCTATCGCAGCTACGGCGCCAGGCCGGATGTCATCGCGGAGACGGATATCGCGGAATATCTGCGGGTTTACCGGCAGCCGGGCGCGTTGCGCGCGGGGTTTTCCTACTATCGCGCGATCCCGCGTGACATCGCCGACAACGCGGCGATCGCGGCCGGCTTCAAGCTGCCGATGCCGGTGCTGGCACTGGGCGGTGATCGTTCCTGGGGGCGCAGAATGGAGGTGGTCGAGTCGCTGCGTCGTCTGGCGGTGGATGTGCAAGGCGGCATGATAGAGAATTGCGGCCATTGGATGCCGGAGGAACAGCCGGTGGAGCTGCTTGCTCGGCTGCTGGGGTTTTTCGGCGAGGCGGAGCGGTCATGAATGCGGACGGAACGCGGCCCCCACGCGTGGAAAAGTGCCCTGCAATAACGATTTTTGATGGGCATAACGATGCCGTGCAGTATCTGCGGGAGTACCGGCCGGGCGGGCGGGATTTCCTGGTGCGGTCGGATGACGGCCATCTTGACCTGCCGCGTGCCAGGGAAGGTGGACTGATCGGCGGCTTGTTCGCGATGTTCGCCAAACCGGAACGGCCGCCCGAGGCGGATCTGATCAAGTCCGGATCGGGATATGAGGTGCGCCTTGCGGGTCCGCTCGAGTCCACTTATGCGCGCGACCGGATCGACGCCCAGTTGCGTGCCCTGAACCAGTTGGTGGATCGGGCAAATGGCCAGATTCGCTGGGCGAGAAATGTCGATCAGATCGAGGCGGGGCAGCGCGACGGCGCGTTCGTGATGGTGCTGCACCTGGAAGGTGCCGAGGCAATCGGTCCCGATCTGGATAATCTGGAGCAGTTGTACGCCGCCGGGCTGCGTTCCCTTGGTCTGGTCTGGAGTCGGCCGAACATTTTCGGGCACGGCGTGCCGTTCGCGTATCCTCGGTCCCCCGATACCGGGCCGGGCCTGACGGCGACGGGAGCGGCGTTGGTGCGGGCCTGCAACCGTCTGGGGATCATGATTGACGTGTCCCATCTCAACGAGCGGGGCTTCTGGGATGTCGCGGCGCTGAGCACCGCGCCCCTGGTCGCCACGCATGCCTGCGCGCACGCGATTTGTCCGTCGACACGCAATTTGACCGACCGGCAGCTTGATGCGATCCGCGCTTCCAACGGGGTTGTCGGATTCAATCTCTGTGTCAATGACGTGCGACCCGATGCCCGGCTGGATGCCGACACGCCGCTCGACACCGTGGTGGATCATCTGAACTATCTGATGGAACGTCTTGGCGAGGACTGCGTCGCGTTGGGATCGGACTTTGACGGCGCGGTGATGCCAAGGCCGATCGGGGACGCCAGCGGTCTGCGGCATCTGGTCGCCGCGCTGCGTGCTCGGGGCTTCGATGATGTCACGCTGCGGAAGATTTGCCTGGAAAACTGGCTTCGGGTGTTCCGGCTGACCTGGCGGTGTGCCGGGCGGCGTCGAGCTGTGGCGTGCGCTTGGCGGCCATGTCCTGAAGCACCCGGCCCTGCCGGCGGGCGCCGCGCCTGAAGGGATCCGTTTCGGTGTTATCGACGCAGTGACGGCAACAGGATATCGCGCAGCACGGCCAGGGGTGGGCGCCATTGGTCGGCGGCGTCGTAGTTGCCGGCGGTGATCGCGACGACCAGATCGAGCCGTGGCAGCAGAAATAGGCGCTGGCCTCCGTTGCCGATGGCGCTGATCGTTTGCTCCCAGCGGACACCGCCGGCCGCATCGTCCATCGGCGTGGCGCCGAGATACCAGTGATAGCCGTAGTGTCTGCCGTCCGGCATGGATGCATGCGGGCCGAACGAGGCCTGCAGCCAGCCGGGCGGAATGGTCGGTGGGTTTTGCCGGTCGCTGATCGCCGCGGCGCCGAGTCGGGCGAGGTCGCGCAGGCGCATGCGGAGCCCGGAGGCGGCGATCGCATGGCCGCCGTTGTCGCGATGCCATTCGACGTGCCCGATGCCCAGCGGGGCGAACAGTGCCTGCCGGGCGTAGTCCTGCAGCGAGTGACCGGTGCCGTTGGCGATCAATCGCGCGAGCAGGGCGGTGGCGCCGCCGTTGTAGGTCCAGCTCTGTGGCGCCGCTGCGGCGATCGGCCGGTCCAGCACATAGCGGATGCGATCGGCGGCGTTGTCCATCGCGATCTCGCTGTTGCGGGGATCGGAATACGGCCGGGTGGTCTCGTCCCATTCGGTGCCCAGCGTCATGGTCAGGGCGTGGGCGATCGTCCAGTGCCGGCGGGCCGGATCGACCGCGAGGTCGCGGTATTGCGGAAATTGTTCGAGAAGGTTGGCGTCCGGACCGGGCACGTGGTTTGCCGCGAGGGCGATGCCGTAGAGCAGGCCGACGATGCTCTTGGTCACCGAACGTAGGTCGTGCAGCAGGTCGGGGCTGAAGCGGAGCACACCGAGCGGCCTGGCGCGGGCGGTGTCTGGACCGGATAAGTAGCGTTCGAGGAAGATTTGGCCGCCGCGCGCCGCGAGCACGCCGTGCAGGTTCGGCAAGACCCCAGCCTGGCGTGCGATTTCGAACCGATCGTTCAGGTCGGGGGCGAAGCCGGCCTTTTCCGGATCGGTGATGTCCCAATGCGGCGGCGGCGTTGGCATGGCCGTAATCCTCAATCAGATTCGGATCGGCACCCAGATCTGAAACCCACCGGTGCCGGCGTGCGGGTCGAAGCGTTCGTCGTAACGTTCGAACACCGGCGCATCGGCGACCTGGTGTCCCGATTGCGGCAACCAGTGGTTGAAAATCGCCACGAAGGTCGCGCGAACGGTGGAGACATGGTCCGTATGGGTGAACACCGCGTAGCGCTGGGCGGCCACGCGAAGCCTGGCCAGGTCGTTTGGCAGGGAACCTAGGTCCCCGACCTCGACGCCGGCGAGGTAGTCGAAGCCGCTGTCGTCGGTGTTGTAGCAGACGCCGTAGCTGATCCGGTCCACCTGCCCGGGCACATGGCCGGTATGCTCGCGGAAGCGTTGCCATAGCGCCGGCAGTGCAGCGAGGGTCGTGAAGCTGTAGCGCTCGGACAGACCGGCGATGAGCAGCGTGCGGCCATCTTCGATGCGCGGTGTTTGCGGTGTGAGTTTGGTTGTGTCGTCCATGCGATAAGCCTCCACCAATAACAGATCATCAAGTTTGGCCTGCGCCCGCAGTGCATCCGGCGTCAGGCCAAACTGGTCACCGAACGCTCGGGTGAACGCCTCATGCGAGGCATAGCCGGCGTCCAGCGCCACCGTCAGAATATCGGGCGCGCCGTTTGCCAGCGTCTTGGCAGCTTCGGTCAGGCGCCGGGCGCGAACGTAGCGCATCACCGAATGGCCCGTCGTCAAGCCGAACGCGCGAAGCATGTGAAAGCGCGACACGCCGGCAACTTGCGCAACATCCGCCAATGTTATATCGTTATCGAAATTACTCTCGATGAACCACAATGCCTTGGCTACAGGTTGCATCTCTGTTCCCTGCCGGTCCCTACCCGGGGTATCGATTTTCATTTAGTCCGGTCAGCGGCGACGTGCTTGACCGCGATTGCGCAGGGCCGCCGGCTGGCGCATTTTCGCCCTGAATATTCGTGCTGAGAACGGCTTGGCTTTTTATTTACTCACACGATTCAAACGCTCTGGAGGCTCGACTCGGTCTGCCTGGGTGCTGTCGGAGTTTGATCAGGAACAAGGCGATGATCTTTCCGAAGCGGCTGCAGACGACCGCCGCGGTCGCGGCCCACTACGACGAGCTTGACAGCTTTTACCGCGAGATCTGGGGTGAGCACATTCATCACGGCTACTGGGCGACCGGGCGGGAGACCGCCGAGCAAGCCGTATTGGCTCTGGTCGAACTGTTGGCCGACCGATTGCGCTGCGAACCGGGGCATCGGCTGTGCGACATCGGCTGCGGCTACGGCGCCACCGCCAGAATGCTCGCCGGACGTCACGCGGTCGATGTGACCGGTGTTACCATTTCGCCGGTGCAAGCCAAGCAGGCGCGGTCGGTTGCCAACGAACACGTCCGCATCGTGCAGCAGGACTGGCTGACCAATGGTTTCGCCGCGGACTGTTTCGACCGCATCTACGCGATCGAAAGTTCCGAACACATGCCGGACAAGCAGCGCTTCTTCAACGAAGCCTTTCGCACGCTGAAGCCGGGCGGCGTGTTCGTGGTGTGCGCCTGGCTTGCTGGCGACCATCCCAACCGCTTGCAGGTCCGGCACTTGCTGGAACCGATCTGCCGCGAGGGCCGGTTGCCGAGCATGGGAAACCGAGCAGACTACCAACACCTTGCCGAGGCGGCGGGCTTCCGCTTGATACAGACCGAGGATATCAGCGATCGCGTCGCGCGCACATGGTGGATCTGCATCCGCCGCGGGCTGGCCGCGCTGATCGCCGATCGTCGGTATTGGCGCTTCCTGCTAGACCGGACTGCGACCGAGCGGATCTTCGCGGTCACCATGCTGCGGATCATGATCGCATACCGTATCCGCTCGATGCGCTATTGCCTGATGGTGTTCTGCCGGGACGCCTGACGATCAGGGCCCTGCGAGCGCGCCTGCCACCGCGCCGCTCATGCAGGTCGCCAAGGTTCCCGAAAGGATCGTGCGCAGCCCTAGTTGCACGATCTCGGCCCGGCGCGCCGGCACCATCGCGCCCAAGCCGCCGATGACGATGCCGAGGCTGCCGAAATTGGCGAAGCCGCACAGCGCGTAGGTCAGCACCATGCGGCTGCGGGGCGAGAACGTTCCCGCCGGCAACTGAGAAAAATTCAGGTAGGCGACGAATTCGTTGAGCACGGTTTTCGTTGCCATCAGCATCGAGGCGGCTGCGGTCTCGGCCCACGGCACGCCGATCAGCCACATCAGCGGGCGGAACGGCAGCGCGAGCAGGCGCTGCAGAGTGACGGTACTGCCATCCCAGGTTCCCAGCAAGCCCAACGCCATGTTGACCAGCGCGACCAACGCCACGGTGACCAGCAGCACCGCGATCACGGCGGCGAGGATGGGCAGGCCGTCCATGGTGCCCTTGACCAGCGCATCCAGGCTGCTGTGCGGCGGATCGTCCAGCGCCAGGCGCCCCTCGGCTCGGTCTGAGGCATCGAACGGCACCATCAGCGCCGCCACCGCCAACCCGGCCGGGGTGCTGATGATCGAGGCGATCAGGAGGTGGCCCAACGCATTGGGGACAAATGGGCCGAGGAACGAGGCGTAAATGATCATCACCGTGCCAGCCACGCCAGCCATGCCGCAGGTCATCAGCGCGAACAGTTCACCGCGCTGCATCCGCGACAAATAGGGCCGCACCAGCAAGGGGGCCTCGATCATGCCGACGAAAACATGGACCGCCGCACCCAGCGCCAACGGGCCGCTGATGCCCATCGATCGGCGCAATACCCAGGCGAACGCGGCGGTGATCCGTTGCAGCAGACCCCAATAGAACAGCAGGGACGCCAGTGCGCTGATCGTCAGGATCAGTGGCAGCGCCTGGAACGCCAGGATGAAGCTGGCGCCGGGATGGGCCTCGGCGAAGGCGGGCGCGCCGCCACCGAGATAGCCGAATACGAACTGGGTGCCGACCAGCGTCGCCGCATGCAGCGCGTTGGCGGCATCGTTCAACCAGAACATCGCCCGGTTGGTGCCTGGCACGTCGATCAGCAGCAGCGCGAACGCCAATTGCAGGGCCACGCCGCAGGCCACTGTCCGCCAGGGGATGCGCCGGCGGTCCTCGCTGCACAGGAAGGCCAGCAGCAGCAGTGCGGCCAGCCCCAGACCTGCATGCAACAAAGGGCTGGCATGCAGCATGGGGCCGGCATGCGCCATCAGCCGGCGGGTTTCTGATTGAACGGAAAGTATGCCGGGAATTCGCCCACCGCCGTCATGTCGACTTCCACCATGGTCAGCCCCTTGATCGCCAATGCCTTGGCAACCGTATCGCCAAATGTATCGGCATGGGAAACGCGGAAATACGGAATGTCGGACAATCCGGCCAGCTTTTCCAGATCGGGGCTGTCGAGGTCGGCATAGTAACGGCGTCCCTGGGCGGTGGCGTCCTGGATACGCTTGATCACGCCGTAGCCGCGATCGTTCATCACGATCACCGTCATGTCCAGGTTCTCCTGCACCGCGGTCCACAGCTCACCGACATTGAGGAAAAAGCCGCCGTCGCCGGTCATGACGACGGTCTTGCGATCGCCGGCGGCGGCGGCGGCGCCGATGCCCAGGCAAAGCCCCTGGCCGATGCCGGCACCCACTGGATAGACGTTCTGGTTCGGCGCGTTGAGCGGGAACACGCGGTTGCCCCAGGTGGTGTTGCTCTGGGTGACGTCGCGCGCCCAGATCGCATCGCGTGGCATCACCTTGCGCAATTGCTCGCTAAACGTGCCATAGGCGCCCAGCGTGTCGATGAACGCCCGCTGCGCGTTGCGTTTCAGCTGCTTGAATTCCTCGACATAGTCGGAAGCGACCTTGAGCTTTCCCTCGATTCGGCTGACCAGGGCGTCAAGCGTTGCCGCGGCGTCGCCGCAGACGAAGTAATTGCTGGCGTAGGTGCGCCCGTTGGCCTCGGGTTCGGCGTCGATCTGGATCAGATTGTCCGGCAGCCTGACATTGAAGTCGTTGGTTTCGTGTCCGCGCACGCGGCAGCCGACGACCAGGCACAGATCGACGGTCTGGTAGAAGTCGGTGACGGTCGGCATGCCGCTGCCGGTCAGGCCGCCGAGATTCTGGGGATGGTCCTCGGGCACCGTGGCGCGGCCGTTGAAGCTGGTGACCATGCCGAAGCCCATGTCCAGCAGCCTGGCGGCGGCGCGACCGGCGTTCTTGGCGCCATTGCCCAGCCACAGCAGTGGCCGTTTCGCAGCGATGACCCGCGCCGCCAGTTCGTCCAGTTCGGGCGCTGTCGGCACTCGGGGCGGCGGCAGCGGCAGCACGAAATTGTCCAGCATGGCCGGCCGGTCCAGCTTGGTGCGCTGCAGGTCGATCGGCACCTCGACGCTGACCGGCCCCATCGGCGGGGTCAGGGCCTGCACCGCCGCCTGGGTCAGCACGCCCAGCGCGTTCTGCGCCGAACGGATGCGGTAGGCGGCCTTGCAGACCGAGCCCATCATGCCGAGCTGATTGTAGGGGTCGTGCACCGGGCCCATGGCGCGATCGGCGAATTTGGTCGAGGTCAGGCCGGTGATGTGCAGCACCGGGGATCCGGCGAACCGCGCCTCTATCAGGCCGCCGATGGTGTTGGCGGCGCCCGGGCCGGTGGAGGACAGGATAACCCCCAAACCGCGCGAGACCCGCGCGTAGCCATCCGCCATGTGCGCGCCGCCGAGTTCGCCGCGCGCCATCATGAAGCGGATGGTGTTGCGCCGGCCGATCCCGTCCAGCATCGGAATGTTGTGCACGGAGGCGATGCCGAACACGGTGCTGACGCCACACGCGGCGAGGAATTCGGCGACGAGATCGCCGACGGTGTAGTCGCTTGCCATTTTGAACTCCCACGGTCTGCGGACGAAGCTGAAACAGAGCTCAGGTCGCGTCAACGCCGGCGGGGTGGGGCGATGTGTTGGGGCTGGTCGGTTAGCGGTGCGGGGTTGGTGCGGGGCGTGGGCGGTCGACGATCCGGAAAGCGGTCAGGTCATTCGTGGTCCGGCCTGGCGGTTTCCGCCAGTTCCACCAGCGCTCGGTCGACGGACGGATTTATGCCCGGCGCGAGGTATCGCAAGGGGCCGCCATCGTTGCGCGAAGCCAGCAGAACCGGCGCGGCCGAGGCTGCGCTGTTGTCGAATATCATCAGCAGATCGGCGAGCGGCGCGAACCATTCGAGTTCCTGGTGCGAGCGGTGGTGCCGCGCGATCGCCGTTGCGGGATCGACGTCGTGTCCACCCTTGGCGGCACGCTCGCTGACCCGAAGTGGGGCAAGTTCCGGAGGATGCAGGGAAATGTAGATGAGCCCGAAGCGGAACCCGTTCGCCTTCGCTTTCAGCACGTCGTCACGGTATTTTCCGGACGACAACACCGTTTCCACCACGAAGCTGTGGCCCGCGTTGATAAAGTGTTCGACTTGCTGATCGACCGCGATTGCGGCCTGAAGGTTAAGCTCCGATGGTCTGGCCTTCGGAAACCGGTTGCGGAGCACCAGGGTGTGTTCGTCAGCGTTAAGCTTGATCAGATATTGATGACCCAGATCGTCAAGAAATCGGCTGGCGAAGCTGGACTTTCCCGCACCGTTGGGGCCGGCGATCAGCCACATCCATCGGGCCATGCCGGGCGGTGATCGTCACCGCCGGGGGACGCTGCGGGCCTTGAGTGGGCGGCGGACCACCAGCTTGCCGTCGACGGCGCCATGGGTCGGGATGCCCAGCCGATCGTTTTCCGCTACCTCGGCTCTGGCGGCGCGGACAAACGAGTGTTGCGCCAGCGCGATCAACGCGTCAGCATCCTCGAACAGAGCATCGTCGTTTGCCGCGTCCTTCGGTTTACGCACGGCCGCCATGGCGTTGCTCCTGCGGGGGTACCATGATCCAATAGTGGTGTTTTTGGCAGCGTTTCGCAAGATTTGCTCGGCGATGAGCAAGTTTGATAGGCGGTGCCATCGGCTGGTTCGAATGAAATGAGCATCAAGCCGCGGCGCCCCCGACAGAAATGCGACGGAAAATGGCCCCGACGGAATTCGAGATGCCCAAGTGGTTGGGTGATCCAATGGCCGGGTTTGGTCAACTTGCCCGGCCGACAGTGCCGCCTAGGCGGCAGCCATTTGTTTTGTCATACCATACAAGCGCCTGGAACGATCCGCCCAGCGCGATCATGCGGTAGGGTTGGGAATGCCAAGTCACCTGCTGGATACCGCCGAGGGCCAACGGCTTGCCAACCGAACGGCCTGGCTGCGTTGGGGACCGTACCTGTCCGAACGCCAATGGGGCACGGTGCGCGAGGACTACTCGGCGGACGGTGACGCCTGGAACTATTTCCCGTTCGAGCAGGCCCATCAGCGCGCCTACCGCTGGGGTGAGGACGGTATCGCCGGCTTCACCGACGATCGGCTGCGCTGGTGCCTGTCGCTGGCGCTGTGGAACGGGCGTGACAAGGTCCTGAAGGAGCGGCTGTTCGGGCTGACCAACGAGCAGGGCAATCATGGCGAGGACGTCAAGGAGCTCTACTACTTCCTGGATGGAACCCCGACGCATTCCTACATGCGCATGCTGTACAAGTATCCGCAGACGGCGTTCCCGTATGACGAATTGCTGGCCGAGAACCGGCGGCGCGGCCTGGACCAGCCGGAATACGAGTTGCTCGATACCGGCGTGTTCGATGGCGACCGCTACTTCGATGTGACCGTGGAGTATGCCAAGGCGACGCCGGATGACATCCTGGTTCGCATCATCATCGATAACCGCGGGCCGGAGGCAGCCGATCTGCATGTTCTTCCGCAGTTATGGGCGCGCAACACCTGGGACTGGCGAACGGGCATCCCGGAGCCCGGATTGGAACTGTCAAACGGCGGCGTGATTGCCTGGCACAACCGGATGCCGACCCGCCTTCTATCGATCGATACCGGTGCGCGCTGGTTATTTTGCCGAAATGAGACCAACAACCGGGTGCTGTACGGGTCGCAGGACCCTGGTCCGTTCAAGGACGGCATCAATGACTTCGTCGTGGCGGGACGCGATGACGCGGTGCATCACAGCAAAGGCACCAAATGCGCGGCTCATGTGCAGTTGAGCGTGCCGGCGCACGGGCGCCGAGTGGTTCGGTTGCGCTGGCGGCCGAGTGGCGTTGATGCGCCTGAGGCGGCGGCAACCGGGGTAGCCGTTGCCAATGTGAGCTCCAGCGCGCGAGCCGACGCTTTCGCCGACCACGATGCGGTGTTCGCCCAGCGGATCGCTGAAGCCGACGAATTCTACGCGGCCCTGCAGACCAAGCTAGCCGACCCCGATGCCAGGCTGGTGCAGCGCCAGGCGCTGGCCGGCATGCTGTGGTCGAAGCAATTCTACCGCTACGACGTGCGCCGTTGGCTGGAGGGCGATCCATTGCAGCCGAAGCCTCCGCCGGGCCGCGAAGGGGCCCGCAACAGCGACTGGCAGCACTTGAACAACCGCGATATCATCTCGATGCCGGACACCTGGGAGTATCCCTGGTACGCGTCCTGGGACCTGGCGTTTCAGTGCGTCACCTTCGCTCTGATCGACCCGGAATTCGCCAAGCAGCAACTTCTGCTGCTGACGCATGAATGGTTCATGCATCCGAACGGTTCGCTGCCGGCCTATGAATGGGGGTTTGGCGACGTCAACCCGCCGGTGCATGCCTGGGCGGCGTGGCGGGTGTTCCGGATGGATGCCGGGCTGCGCGGCACCGCGGATTTCGAGTTCCTGGAACGCGTGTTCCACAAGCTGATGCTGAACTTCACCGGCTGGGTCAATCGTCAGGACGTCGATGGGCGCAACGTGTTCCAGGGCGGCTTCCTGGGACTGGACAATATCGGGGTGTTCGACCGCAGCAAGAAGCTTCCGGTGGCCGGGCGGATCGACCAGTCGGACGGCACTTCGTGGATGGGGATGTATGCGCTGAACATGATGCGGATTTCGCTGGAGCTGTCCACGCGCAACCGCGTCTATCAGGCGATGGCGACGAAATTCTTCGAGCATTTCCTGGCGATTGCCGCGGCGATGACGCAACAGAACGGCCGCCGCGGGCTGTGGGACGAGACCGATCAGTTCTACCACAATGTGCTGCGGCGACCGGATGGGTCAGCGATTCCGCTGCGGCTGTTCTCCCTGGTCGGGCTGTTTCCGCTGTTCGCGGTAGAGGTGCTGGAGCCCGGAGTGGTGGAACGCTGCCCGGAATTCGCCGAACGGCTGCGGTGGGTGTTAAATCATCGGCCCGATCTGGCGGGTCTGGTATCGCACTGGGATGTCGAGGGGAAGGGCTCGCGCCGGCTGCTGTCGCTGCTGCGCGGCCACCGGATGAAGGCGCTGCTGAGGCGCATGCTGGACGAGACGGCGTTTCTGTCGCCGTATGGGGTGCGCAGCGTGTCGCGCCAGCACCTGGACAAACCGTTCACGCTCGACCTCGACGGCCAGCATTTTCAGTTGAGCTACGTGCCGGGCGACAGCAACAGCCGGGCGTTCGGCGGCAACTCGAATTGGCGCGGGCCGATCTGGATGCCGGTGAACTTCATGATCATCGAGTCGCTGTATGGCTTCCATCACTACTATGGCGACGATTTCCGAGTGGAATATCCAACCGGATCGGGCGTCACTCACAGTCTGCGCGAGATCGCCGATGCCCTGTCTGATCGGCTTATTCGGCTGTTCCTGCGTGGGCCGGATGGCAAGCGTCCCATATCGGGCGATGTGGCCAGGTTGCACGATGATCCATTGTTTCGCGACCACGTGCTGTTCCACGAATATTTTCATGGCGATACCGGGCAAGGGCTGGGGGCATCACACCAGACCGGCTGGACCGGTCTGGTGGCGCTGCTGCTGCATGGGCGGGAGTTGGATGACCCGACGCAAATGGATATGCCGACCGGGTAGCCCGGCCGACCGGGCAGCAGCGCAAGTGTGCGCGACCGGTTGCTGCTCGGGTCGGAACGGCCTCGCGTTCAGGCCAGTTTCGCCAGCACGGCGTCACCGAACAGGCGCATCGACGCCTCGGCCGCGGCCAGCGGCAAATCGTTGAAATTGACCTGCAGCGAGGCGGTTTCGAAGCCGCCGACCTGGCGCTGATAGGTGGCGATGGTGTCGAGGATCCGTTGCGGCGTGCCGGCCCAGATGGCGCATTTTTCCACCTGGGTCTCGAACGTCTCCCGCGCCAGCCCGGCGATGACCTTGTCGTAGCCCTTGTAGTCCGCCGAACGTGTGTCCGAGACCCAGGCCGATGCGGCTGTTACCAATGATCGCAAGTATCGCTGCAACGGTCCGCGGGCGAGCCGCTCGGCTTCCGCCTGATCTTCGTGGCATAGCATGTGGAACGCCAGCATCACCGAACCGCGGCCGGGGTGGCCGGCGCTGCGCCAGGCCTCGCGATAGAGGCCGATCAGTTCGGCCATCGCCGCGCCGCCCATCGGGATCGCCATGATGCCATGGCCCAGCGTGCCGGCGCGTTCGAACGATTCCCTCGATGCCAGGGCGGCGACATAGAACGGCGGGCGTGGGCGCTGGGTCGGGCGCGGCAATGACGTCACGTTTTGAAAGCTGTGAAATCGTCCGGCGGCGGTGACGTCGGGTTCCTCCAGCAGGCGGCGTACCTGTTCCATGCCCTCTTCGAACCGGGCTCGGCTTTCGTCGAGATTGACGCCGAAATGGGCGAATTCATGCGGCAGGAAGGCGCGGGCGAAGCCGACATCCAGGCGCCCGTCGCACAGCGCGTCGAGCATGGCGATCTCGGCGGCGAGTTTCAGTGGGTTGTTGAATGCCGGCAGCACCGCGCCGGTGACCAGACGAGCGTGGCGGGTTATCTGGGCGGCGGCGGCCAGGAAGATCATCGGATTGGGGCTGTAGCCGCCGTATTCGTTGAAGTAGTGCTCGATGGTGCGGACGTGGTTGTAGCCGTAACGATCGACCAGCCCGACGAGGTGCAGCGCGTCGTGCCAGTAGTCGCGGGCGGACTTCTGTTCGGGGCCGATATCGGGAAAGAACTGGATGCCGACCTGCATGGTTCCTGTCGATCCCCCGGTGGGTTGCGACACGTAGCGATAGCACGAAGTTGCGGCTCTGAGCCACGGGGGGTGGAGGACGCCGGCCGATGCAATCAGGGACACGAAAGCGGGCTGAGAAATGGAGGTCCGGGCCGGAATCGAACCGGCATCCGCGGATTTGCAGTCCGATGCATCACCACTCTGCCACCGGACCCCGGGTGCAGGAGGCGGTATATGGTTCGCCGCTGGCTTTTGGGTCAAGAGGCCAGTTGGGCTGGGTTTGAGCGGGGGCAAGAGAAGCCGCCCGGCGTTATGCGCGATGGATTTAATCGGGTGCAACAATATCCCGGCGGCGCGGATACACCCATTGCTGGGCACGAGCGGGGTAGTGATCGGCCTCAGCCGCGAGCGCTGGCCGGATCCGAGGCGCGTGCCGGGACCGGTTGGGCGGGCGTGTCAGGCGATGGGTAAGGCGTGGCTGATGGATTCGGGTGATCCGGAGCGTGGCGCGCCTGCTGGGTCCTGCGTTCGTCATCGCCGATCGAGCCCGCGCGATCCGATCGCTCGGACAGTGCCCGGTCGACGCCGGTCATCAGCCGCGCGCCGCTGCCGTAGGTGATCCACGCCCAGACCCAGTTCAGGTAGACCACCATCTTGTTGCGCGCGCCCAGTAGCAGGAACAGATGCACCGCGCCCCAAAGCATCCAGGCCAGAACCCCGGTCATGCGCAACCAGCCGAAATCGGCGACGGCGGCGGACCGGCCAAGCACCGCGAGCTGGCCGTAGTCGCGGTAGTGGAACGGCTTCGGTGCGCTGCGACCTTCGATGCGGGCACGGATCATCCGCCCGAGATGATAGCCCTGCTGCTTGGCTACCGGAGCCAGAGCCGGCAAGGGCTTGCCGTCCGGGCCAGCCATTTCGGCAACGTCACCTATGGCGAAGATATCGTCGTGGCCGACAACCGAGCCGTCGGCATTGACCTTGATCAGACCATGACGGCCGGGCTGGGCATTGATCCATCGCGCCGCCGGTGTTGCCTCGGTGCCGGCGCACCAGAACACGTTCGCCGCCGCGATCCGATGCCCGGCGGCGGTGATGCCGTCGTCGCGCACGTCCTCCACGGTCTCACCGGTGCGGACCTCGACGCCCAGCGCCTTCAGCTTGCGGTCGGCATAGGCCGAAAGCCGTTCGGGAAACGATGCCAGCAGGCGCGGGCCGCCCTCGCAGACCACCACCCGGGTGGATTTCGGATCGATATGGCGGTAATCGCGCGCCAGGGTGGAGCGCGCCAGTTCGGCGATGGCGCCGGCCAACTCGACGCCGGTGGGTCCGCCGCCGACCACGACGAAGGTCAACAAGGCACGGATCTCGCCCGGGTCGGTGCGGCTTTCGGCGAGCTCGAACGCGCCCAGCACGTGCAGGCGGACGCGTTCCGCGTCATCCAGCGTCTTCAGCGAGATCGACCGCGAGGCCCAGTCATCGTGGCCGAACCAACTGTAAACGCTGCCGGTCGCCAGGATCAGGACGTCGTACGGGATTTCGCCGGTTTCGCGCACTCCGACCAATCGCCCGGCGGTGTCGACGCCGTCCACTTCGCCCATCAGGACGCGGACGTTGGGTCGGCGTGAGAAAATCGAACGGATCGGCACCGCGATGTCGGATGGGGCGAGTGCCGCGGTGGCAACCTGGTACAGCAGGGGTTGGAAAAGGTTGTGGTTGGTGCGGTCGAGCAGGGTGATGTCGACCGCCGCCGGGGCGAGTGCCTGAACGACGTTCAGGCCGCCAAATCCGGCGCCGACCACGACAATGCGCGGCCGCTGTTGCGATAACGCATCGGCTGTCCCGGTCATCTGGCCCACACCGGTGCCACGCCGGCTGGCCGCCGCAGGTCGAAGCCCGGTTGGGTGCCGCAGATCTGGTCGGGGGCGAAACAGACGCCTCGGCTGCCCGTCATGTCGTTAACCTCGGAGCTGGAATGGCACGCCGCGGGCGCGCTGATAGGCTTAAGCAGCTCGGGCGGTGTCGGGTTCCCGCCACGCGGGTCAGAAGCACGGCGGCGCGAGGTCATACCAGCGGCCCGAAGACTTGACTCATCGGTTAGCCGACCGGCCGCTGGTATTGATTTTGCGCGCAGCCGCCACGCCAACCCTGCGCGCATACCAGTCGGCCCTTCGGGCCGCTGGTATCAGTCCTCGCCTTTGCGGAATGGAGACTCCTCGGCCAGCGCCGCCATCTCGGCCTCGATCCCGGCGCGCTCTTCGGTAACAAAACTCGCCACCGCCCGACGCAGCCCGGCATGGGCGATCCAATGGGCCGAATAGGTCGGTTTCGGCATGTAGCCGCGCTGGATCTTGTGCCGCCCCTGAGCGCCGGCTTCGACCCGCCGCAGGCCGTGCTCGATCGCCCAGTCGATGGCACGGTAGTAGCAGAGTTCAAAGTGCAGGAACGGCCAGTCGCCTCGGCAGCCCCAGTTGCGCCCGTAGAGCGCCTCGTCTCCGGCCAGGTTGAGCGCGCCGGCGACCGGCTTGCCGGCATTTTCGGCGTACATCAGCACCACCCTATCGCCCAGGCGCTGCCCGAGCAGCGAGAAGAACGATCGGGTCAGATAGGCCGATCCCCATTTGCGATCCACGGTCGAATGGTAGAACGCATAAAAGGCATCCCAGTGCCGTTCGGTGATGTCGGATCCCGACAGGGCATGGAATGTCAGGCCCGCGGCATTGGCGTCGCGCCGCTCGCGCCGCAGGATCTTGCGTTTTCGAGACGACAGCGCGGCCAGAAACGAGTCGAAGTCGGCGTAGCCTTCATTCTGCCAGTGAAACTGCATGCCGATGCGACGCAGCCAGCCGGCGTCGCCCAGTCCAACCCATTCCTGCTCGGTGCAGAATGTCAGGTGCACCGAGGAGAGCGAGAGCGACTGGCAGGCTTGCTCCAGCGCGTTGGCCATGGCCGCGACCGGAATGGCGGCATCAGGATGGCGCAACAGGCGCGGCCCCGGCACCGGGCTGAACGGCACCGCCGCCTGCAATTTCGGGTAATACCGCTCACCGACCCGTTCCAGCGCGTTGGCCCAGCCGTGGTCGAACACGTATTCGCCGTAGCTGTGCGACTTGGCGTACATCGGCACGACGGCGACGATCGCCGCGTCGCGTCGCAAGACCGCGTGCTGCGGCAACCAGCCGGTGCGGGCGTTGGCCGATCCGCTGTCCTCCAGCGCACTGAGGAAGCCGTGGCTGAGGAACGGATTGCCTTCCCCCGCGCAGGCGTCCCAATCGGCGGCATCGATCTCGGCGATCGCGGGATGCAGCGTCAGGGTCAGGGTCGCCGCGGCATCCGCCATCCGGTGCTGCCTAGAAGATTTCAAACAGGCCCTCCACCTCTACCGCCGCATCGGCCGGCAACGACGGCACGCCGATGGTGGTGCGGGCGTGCCGTCCGGCTTCCCCGAACACCGCGACGGCGAGGTCGGAGGCGCCGTTCATCACCAGCGCATGCTGGGTGAACTCCGACGGCGCGGCGATGAAGCCGCCCAGCCGGATCACGCGCTGCACGCGATCCAGGTCACCGTTGCAGGCCGCTTTCAGGTGCGCCAGGACGTTGATGAAACACAGCCTTGCCGCCTGCTTCGCCTGGTCGAGCGAGACGCCCCAACTGACCTTGCCGGTGATCGCGATCTCTCCGTCGATTGCCGGCACCTGACCGGAGACTACGACCAGGCGCCCGGTGACCACGTAGGGCACGTAGTTCGCGAGCGGCGACATCGGGCGGGGCAGGGTGATGCCGAGTTCCGCGATCGTTGCTTCGATTCGACCCGCCATGGGGTGCTCCTTCGCGACATTGCGTTGCAGCGTAACCCATGATCGCACCGCGCCAAAGGGGGACAAGGCGCGGCTGGGAAAATTCGCTGGGTCAGCTGGGGTCGGGCGGTATTTTGGTCAACTTCGCGGCGCTCGGCTTGATGCGGCCGACGCGCTGCTAAGATAGATGTCAAGCGGACCCTGTGCCGCGGAGGGAGCAGGAGCAGATGTTTTCGACACCGGGATCGGCGGCGCGCAGCGCTGGCAGCGTGGCCCGACCAGCGGTCGGCGGTGGCGCAGTGGCCCGAGTGATGGCGTTGGGCGTGGTCATGTTGCTTGGCGCTTGCGCGGCGTCGCCCGACGCAGCGTTCCGCGTGTTGCCGGGGCCCGGAAAGGACCAGGCGGCGTTCGGGCAGGATCAGGCGGTCTGCCAGCAACATGCGGTCGCGCATACTGGCTACGGCACGCCGGCGCCCCCAACGGCGGGCGCGGCCGCCAAGCCGGGCGCAATCGCCGCCACTGGCGTGCCGTTCGACGCCACCGGGTACCTGCAGTGCATGGCCTCGCGAGGGGACACGGTGCAGGCCCAGCCAAGCGCGTATCCCTTGGGAATTTACCCGGATGAATACCCCTACGCGTATCAATATGGCTATCCGTACGCCTACTCATACGGTGTTCCCGCCGAACCCGGATATCCTTATCCGTTCTATGATGGGGCCTTGTATGGCGGTCTGGGCCTTGGCTTCGGCTTCGGTGGCGGGCGGTTTTTCCATGGTTCGTTTCACCATGGATTTCACCACGGCGGCTTCGAACACCATGGCTTCGAACACCATGGCTTCGGTCATGGCGGCTTCGAACATGGCGGCTTCGAACATGGCGGCTTCGGGCACGGCAGTTTCGGGCATGGCGGTTTCGGGCATGGCGGTTTCGGTCATGGCGGCGTCGGGCATGGCGGCTTCGGGCACCGATAGGCTGCGATGGGCAGAGGTCTGGCCGCAATCAGGTCAAGCCGGAAGCGGCCGGCCCGCTGTCTCCGGTGCCATGGCGATTGCCGGCAGCCCGATCAGATAGATCAGTGAAACGGCGGTGATGGCCAGCGGATACGATCCGGTTAGCGCCACAGTCACACCCACCAGGGTCGGCCCGACCGCCCCCAGCACCCGTCCCAGGCTGAACGCGAAGCCTGCCCCGAACGAGCGCTGCGCGGTGGGGAACAGCTCTGGCAGCCACAGTGTGAATAGCGCGAACACGCCGTTGGTGAAGAAGCCCAGCGGAGGCAGCAGCCAGATGAACAGCGTCACGCTGTCGATCAGCATCGCGGCAAGCAGGTAGGCTGCCAGGACCGAAACCAGTGACCCAATGAAAAAGATCGCCGCGGCGCGCCGCCGTGGCCCGATCCCGGTGGCGATCCAGGGCATCAGCCCACATGCGACGAAGGTGCCTCCGTTCAGCAACAGACCGCTGAACGAGGCGGTGCGCTGCGCCGCCGCCATCGGCGTTCCGGCCGCCGTCAACTTGGAGATGATCAGGGTCGGGGCCCAGAACGTGCAAGACCACAGGCCGAAGATGATGCACGCCATCATGCCTGCGGCTGCCCAGGTGGTGCGCGCCTGAGGTCCGCGGAACAACGGCCCGAGGCCCGGGCCGGCCAAGCGGCGGGACCCCGCCGGCTGGGGTTGCGCCACGGCTCGGCGCCAGACCTTTGGCTCCGGCACGCTGCGCCGCAGCCAGACTGTCAGCAGCGCCGGCAATACCCCCAGCAGGAACACGCCGCGCCAGCCGATCAGCGGCACCAGGAATGAGGCAGATACCGCGAGCAACCCGCCGATCGGGGTTGCCGTATGCAGCCAACTGGCGAGCCGTATGCGCATCTTCTCGGGCACCGATTCCTGCAGCATCGGCGTTCCGGCGGCCCATTCGCCGCCGACACCAAACCCGGCCAGGAAGCGGAACACCGCGAACGAGGTCAGGCTCCAGGCGACGCCGCACAGCGCGGTTGCGAACGAATACATCAGGATGGTGAGGCACATGATGCGGACGCGTCCGAAACGATCCGCCATCCAGCCCCAGAACATCGAGCAGGCCCAGCCCAGCATGAAGATCGAGAACAGGTAGCCGCCATAGCGCGCGATGTTGCCCTTGCTGGCGTCGAGGCCGCCGCTGTGCAGCAGATCGATCAGCGCCGGGACCAGTACGAAGATGTAGAGGCCGCTGTCGAACCCATCGAGCATCCAGCCGCTCCAGGCGGCCCAGAATGCCCTGGCCGGCGAGACCGACGCGTCCTCGGCCGCAGCCACATCCTTGGTAACCGCCACTATCGATTCCCCCCCGTGTTGTTGGCGGGAGAGCAGCACCGACGGGACACCGCCGCAAGCCGCGAGCGACGATCAGGCAGGGCCGATGAGCCGCTGGGCACGTGTGAACGGGGTGGTTCGGACAAAGTGCCGGCGATTGCCCGAGACCGTGGACGTCCGACGTGCGATCGCGGTAGCGATCAGCCGAAGGCTGACCGGCGCCGGGGGCAGCGATCAGCGCTGCACCACCCGCAGGCCGCGACGCCGAGCCCGCGGCGAGGCCTCGGGCGGCAGTTCCAGCGGCAGCAGCGGCGACTGATCGCGGGCGCCGTGGCCGACGGTGTCGGCTTCCTCGATCTCGGCATCGGGCAGGTCGCGCCGGCCCAGATAGTTGGCCGCCAGATTGCGGAAGGCGTAGTCCAGCAAGGACGTGGCTGCGTGCACCGCCGGGTCACCCTCGACCAGTCCGGCGGGCCCGAACCGGGTGAAGGTGAAGGCCTCGACGAAACGTTCGAGCGGCACACCGTGCTGCAGACCGAGGCTGACCGCGTGGGCGAAATTGTCCATCAGGCCGCGGAATGCCGCGCCTTCCTTGTGCAAGGCGACGAAGATTTCTCCCAGCGCGCCGTCGTCATATTCCCCGGTTCGCAGGAACAGCTTGTGGCCGCCGACGGATGCCTTCTGGGTGTAGCCGCTGCGCCGTCCAGGCAATTCCCGCCGCTGCACGGTTGCGGACCGGATCGCCAGTGGCATCGGGCGCGGCGGCATCAGGTGGATGAACGGCGCCACCGCGTCGTGCATCGCCGCGTGCGCCACCGACCCGTGTGACGGCAGAGGATTGCCGCCGGCCAGCGCGGTCGCCAGTGCCTGCTCTGCGGTGATGCCGTTCGCTCCCAGCCACGCCCGAGTGGTTCGGGTCAGGTCGCCGGCTTGGCCAACGGGGGAGAATGCCGGGGCAATGCCGCCGGTCTCGCAGCCCAGCAACGCTTCGGCCGGTCCGGGGGGAGCGATCGCCGTGGTGGTACGATGCAGCACACCCTCGATCGCCGCCGCCGCCGCGCGGGCGGCGTGGGCGGCGGCCGGCAATCCAGCTATCGCAGCGCGGGCGGGGGGCAGCGGCCAATCGAACGGTGCCGGCCGCATTGAACCGGCCAAGCGTGCCAGGCGCCCGGAGGTTGCATCTGCTCGGCCGCGCACGATCGCGGCGAGGCAGCGCGCGACATCGCGTGCCGACTCGGTTGCGTAATCGAGGCCCAGCGCGGCCAGCAGCCCGGCGAGGTCGGCTAGCCGGATACTGATATCGCGCGCCAGCGGGGCAGCGAATCGCAGTGCGATCACCGCGGTTTCGACCGCCTCGGCGAGGTCCGCCAGATCCATTTGCGCATCACTGTCGAGGAACGCCGGCAGGTTCAGCACGAAGCCCGGACCATCCTCGGCATCGAGCCGCCAGATCGCCTCGGTCGGCGCGGCGCGGCGCAGCAGCAGCAGCCGGTGCAAACGGTCAGCGAGCGGGATATCGCAGCCGGCCGTTGCCGCCGCGGCGGCGATCGGCGCGATCCAGGCCTGCGCGGCTCCCGCCAGAGTGGCGGGGCCGGGGTTCGGCGCCAACCCGGCCAGCGCCGCGGCGGCGGAGTCGTCCCAGGAGGTCGGCAGCGAGACCGAGCGCGCTGTCGCATCCGGATCGGGCGACGCCTCGGTGCGCCGCATCCGCACGCCTTGCCAGATTCGATGCGGCCAGATCCGATGCGGAGTACTCCGAGGGCTTTTCATGGCGCCGATGTTATTCGACGCTGAGACGTCGGAATAGCTTATTTGGTGGCCAGACGAGTTCGTTTACCCAAAATGTTGTGGATAACTCGCCTCGGCGCAATATCCGCTACGCCGCGGAACGGACCGTCTAAGGCTGTGTCGGACGCCGCATGGCGGTGGGTGGACCTGGGTGTGAGGCGTGCGTATATGTGGCGCCATGAATATCGGCACATGGATCTTCACCAGGCTCAAAGGTCGCCAGATCGGCACCGACGCGGTGGGCAACATCTACTACGAGGAGAAGCACCAGCGCCCGGGCAGTCTGCGCAATCGTCGCTGGGTGATCTATGCGCAACGACCGGTGGAGGCGAGTGCCGTGCCGCCGGAGTGGCATGCTTGGTTGCATTACACGACCGATGCGCCATTGCCGGACACCGGCCGCAAGGTGTGGCAGAAGCCGCATCTGCCGAATGCCACCGGCACGGCGTCCAGCTACCGCCCGCCCGGGCATGATTACGAGGGTGGACAGCGCGCCCGCGCCACCGGCGACTATGAATCCTGGACACCGAGTTAGC
Organism: Rhodopila sp.; assembly: GCF_965277165.1. Classification (GTDB taxonomy): domain Bacteria; phylum Pseudomonadota; class Alphaproteobacteria; order Acetobacterales; family Acetobacteraceae; genus Rhodopila. Next base: position 2,305,177 of record NZ_CBDICE010000006.1, on the reverse strand, counting down.
ATCACGATGGGGCGTCATGGTGTCGCGGAGACGCTGACCGGTGCGTTGGTGCTGGTGGTGGCTGTAGCCTTCCTTGCTTATGCCGTGGTGCACTCGGGCCGCACTACGGGATCAGGCTATTCGTTGCTGGCCCGGTTCGACCATATCGACGGCTTGTCGGTTGGCGCCGACGTGAAGATCGCCGGGGTCAAGGTCGGCACGGTGACCGAGGCAACGATCGACCCGAAGAATTTCGTCGCGGTGGTGACAATGGACGTCGAGGACAGCATCCAACTGCCGAAGGATTCCGGAGCCTCGATCGTCAGCGAGAGCCTGCTGGGCGGCAAGTATATCTCGCTGTCGCCGGGGGGTGATGAGACCATCCTGAAGCCCGGCCAGACCATCACCATCACCCAGTCCTCGGTCAGCCTGGAGGAACTGCTGGGCAAGTTCATCTTCAGCGTGACCAGCCTGAACGGATCGAAAAGCAGTCCCGGGGGGAGCGGCCAAGCGGGGAGCAATCAATCCGACGGCAAACCGGCGGGCAGCGGGGCGCCAGGGACCTCGCAGCCGGCAGGCCAGGGTTCGGCTGGCCAGCCCTCGGGTGCGTTGGCACCGCTGTCGAAATGATCCCGCCTGCTCCCGCAAGTTGGCCCGGGCTCGACGGCAATGCCGTCGGCTGCCGTGAGAAGCTTAAAATGCTGGCGGAAAACTATGCCGAGGTGTCGCAGGTGCTGCAGGATGCTTTCGAGGATGCGGTTCTGATGGGGGTCGACGAACAGGGGATGCGTCGGGTGCTGGCGGCGATCGTCGCCGGTCTCGACTCGCCCAGGCGTGCTGCCGGATGAGGACCATCGGCACGGCCGCGGCTGTCGCTGTCGTGGCTCGTATGGCACTGCGCGGTCTTGCCGTGGGAGCGCCGATCTGGGCGATGCTTGCGGGTGGCGCGATCAGCCCGGCCTGGGCGCAGAACGGGGCGACCTCCGGCGGATTGCCTCCGTTGCAGAAGCAGAAACGGCCTGAAGGCTACCCGGCGGCCCCGATCGCTCCGACCTGGCAAGGCGGACAAGCAGGCGCCGAGCATGGTGTTCCCGGTGGGCGGGACGATTCCGCACAGGGCGTTCCTGGGCAGGGCATTCCTGGGCAGAGCACTCCCGAACAGAGCATTCTGGGTGGGCAGCGCGTTCCGGGGCAAAGTGTGCTTGGCGGAAGCGGCGGCGACGGGGGGGGCAGCGGAGGCGACGGGCAGAACGTATTGAGCGGCCCGGGTGCTGGGCAAGTCGGGCCGCCGCAGGGCGAGGGCAGTCCGGGGCAAACGATCCCGACACCGGATGCGGCAGCGCCCGATGCCGGCGACCAGGCGCAGGCGCCGCAAGCCGCACCGGCGGCACGGCCGGCTCCAATCGAACGACCCAACGTCTGGGTGCCGGCCACGGTGGCGAAACTGCAGGCGCTGGACAAGGTTGACGCCCAGGCCAAGGAACTGACGATCAAGGTCGGCCAGACCGCCCGCTTTGGCTCGCTGACCATCGCGGTGAAATCCTGCATGATCCGGCCGCCGAACCTGCCGGCCGACGCAGCCGCCTATCTGGACGTCACCGACAGCCACCCCGACCAGCCTGGGTTCGACGGCTGGATGCTGCAGGACGAGCCATCGGTCTCGATGATGCAGCACCCGATCTACGATCTTCGCGTCACCGGCTGCGCCTGACGTATGGACAGCCTGCCGCCATTCAACCGCGCTGCCCTGCTGCTGGATATGGATGGCACGCTGGTTGATCTGGCACCGACCCCGGACGCGGTCAGCGTGGCCCCAGGCCTGCGCGCCACCCTGGCGGCACTGCGACAGGCGTTGAGCGGAGCCCTGGCGATCGTCACTGGCCGTCCGATCGAAACCGTGGACCGGCTGTTCGACGATGCCCCCGGCGCGGTCGCCGGCGAGCACGGCGGTGCCATCCGTCACGCCGCCGGAGACCCGATCGAGCGCGTCGATCTGCCGTCACCGCCATCGCACTGGCTGGCTGAGGCCGACGCCCTCGAGCGGTCCCACCCGGGGGCTCTGCTGGAGCGCAAGGCGCGTGGTTTCGCGCTGCATTATCGTGCGGCGCCGGACGCTCGGGACGCGTTGCGCGGCGCGCTGGACCGGTTGCTGGCAACAGGGTCCGGCTTCGAACTGCATCCCGCCCACATGTTGTGGGAAGTCCGTCCGCTTGGCGCCGACAAGGGCAGCGCGGTGGCGGCACTGATGCAGCGTTCGCCGTTCGCCGGTCGGCTGCCGATTTTCATTGGCGACGATGTCACCGATGAGGACGGGATGCGCGAGGCGCGCAAACACGGCGGCGCGGGCTATCGCGTCGATGCGGTGTTCCGCGACCCCGACGGCGTGCGGTCATGGCTGCGCCGTTCGGCGGACCTCGGCGACTGGGCACCATTATCATGAAATTGGGGGAATTCGACGTCCTGACGTTCGATTGCTATGGCACGCTGATCGACTGGGAAGACGGCATTTATGCCGCGCTGAGACCGTTGCTGTCGCGCGCCGGCATCGCGCGGGACGGCGGTGCGCCGTCGCCGTCCGCCACGTCATGGTCGCGCTCGGGCGTGGCCTGGTCGCGCGACGCGGTGCTGCAGGCGTTTGCCCGAACCGAGGTCCGGCAGCAGGAAAATACCCCTGGGATGATCTATTCAGACCTGCTGGCCGAGGTGCATGGGCAGTTGGCCACTAAATTCGACGTGGCTCCAGACCCGGCCGAGGCTGCCGGGTTCGGCGCCTCGATTGCCGACTGGCCGGCGTTTCCCGATACTGTCGAGGCGCTGCAATATCTGCGACGGCATTTCCGCCTGGTGATCCTGTCGAACGTCGATCGAGCCAGTTTCCAGGGGACCAACAATCGCCTGGGGGTGACGTTCGACGCGGTCTACACGGCCCAAGAAATCGGGTCCTACAAGCCTGATCCGCGCAATTTCTCCTATCTGGTCGATCGACTGCGGGAGCAGGGGATGGTTCAGCGGAAAATCCTGCATGTCGCGCAGAGCCTGTTCCACGATCACGTGCCGGCCAAGGCCATTGGCCTGGCCCGCGCCTGGATCGATCGGAGGGGCAGCGGCTGGGGCGCGACCGCGCCGGTAACGGCGGAGGTCGGCTACGATTTCCGCTTCACCAGCCTGGGTGAATTGGCCGGTTCGCATCGCGCCGACGGATGACAGCAGCGGATGACAGCGCCGCTACCGGGTGGTCGCGGTATCGATTAACTTGACCCGGACCTAATCCAAGGCGAACGGGAGGAGACATCAATGTCGCCCAGCAAGCGGTGGCTCATGGCCGCTACAGGCGCGCTATCCCTGACGACCAGCGCCTCGGCGGAGGACCTGATCACGACGCATCGCCTGTCGGCGGCACTCGCCGGCGAAGCCGTGGCCGCGGCGGTTTCCAAATGTGCCAGCCAGGGGTATGGCGAAACCGCCGTGCTGGTTGATGCGGACGGTGTGCGCCAGGCGGTGCTGCGCGGCGATCGCGTCGGCAGTCATTCGCTGGATAGCGCGAACGACAAAGCCTACACCGCCGCGTCGTTCAAGACCGACACCGGCGCGCTGGTCGAGCGAGCGAAGACGGTGCCGGGCTTTGCCGCCTTATTCACCCAGATCCCGCATCTGGTGCTGTTCGGCGGCGGCGTGGTCATCAAGCTGGGCGATGAAGTCGTCGGTGCGATCGGCGCCGCCGGCGCCCTGGGCGGCAATCTTGACGAGGCCTGCGCCCGCGCCGGGGTGGACAAGATCCGCGATCGCTTGAAGTAAACCCGCGCCACGGTTCGACAGCGTCGGTCGAGTTCGCCCGAAGTAGATACATACGTATACCTTCATCGACACGTCACGGCGCGAATGGAGTGCGGCTGGGTGGGCGGACAGCGTGGTCTGCTGTCGCGGCCACCCAGGACACGCGCAGTGGTCCGGCTGCTGTTCATTCCGATGAACGACGCAGCGTAATCATTTCATCAGGACGGTGGTGCCCTCCGCTTGTGTGGCCTTGAGCAGCCGTGGGTCGAGGCCCAGCGCCGTCAGGATGGTCGGAGCGATCTGCGTTGTGTAGGAGAGCGTTTCAACCACCTGCGGCTGGATCCGCGGTGCCGACAGCAGCAGCAGCACGTTGCGGTCGTCGTCGGAGAAGCCGCCGTGTTCGGCAAGCTTGGTGCCGCTGGTGCAGATGATGCCGTGGTCGGTCACGGCGATGAAATCGGGCACCCGACTATTTGCGAACGGGTCGCCATACAGTGGGGTGAGCGAAGTCCGGTCAAGCAGTTGGGAGATATGCAGGGTTGCCGCGTTGGCCAGCAGATAGGCCTTGGCGGCGTCGTAGTCCGCCTGCTGCAGGTCCGGCTGCAGCCAGATCAACCCGGCGTCGTCGCAGATCTCGAAGCCGTGGGTGCCGAACCCGGGTGTGCTCTGGAATGGCTTATCGGACTGGATGGCGCGGGCCTTCGGGTCGATCGGCGACTGGCCGTGCTTGGCACTGACGATCACCAGGGTCGAGTCTTCGAGACCCTGCGAGTTGAGTGCCTGCTCGAACTTGCCCAGCGCATCATCGACGAACTGGAGTTGCTTTGTCAGCGCGTTGCCGGGGGTTGCGTTGCTGTCCAGGTAGCCGCCGGTCAGGCTGGGGTCATCGTCATAGCCCGCCGTGGCGAGCTTCTGCCCGACGCTGACCGCCTGGAAGTTCATGCCGAAGATCGCAGGCACGCCAGGATGCGCGGTCGCAGTGCTGTTCAGGCCGTTGATCCAGTTGATCACGGCATTGACTTTCAGGCTGTCGTAGGTCCGCACGCCGGCGAAGCTTGTAGTATAATCTTGACCCGCCGGAGCACCGGGAAGCTGCGAGTTGATCTCTGGCGCGAAAAGATCGTCGATGCCCTTGCCGGATGGCCCGCTAAGAACCTCGTAAGCCGGATGTTTGTCCGACCAAGCGGTGACGCCGCCGGCCTGCTTGATAATCTCGAAGATGGTGTTGGTGCGGATGTATTGGTGCGGGTAGACCGGCTCGCAACCGCCATTGACCGCACGGCGCTGCATGTTGTCCGGATCCAACTGGGTATCGACCTGACCGAGGGTTCCCCCGGCTGTTACATCCGTAACCAAAGCGGTGGAAAAGTCATAGCTCTTGTCGAGTTCCTCGAAATTGGTCAGCTCGGCGCCGGGGGTGCCGGTGCAGCCCGGGTCGGCCATGCCCTGGCTGGTGTAGGATGCCTTTGAGGGATACACGGTGCGGTCATAGCTGTCGTCGTAGAACAGTCCGGCCGTCTTCGGAGTGGCCCCGGTCACCTGGGCGATCATGCCCGGATAGCTATCGGACGGCGCGGTGGTAAAGGCGTTCGGGTAGATCAGTCCGGTGCCGGCCAGTTTGGCGAAATTGCTGTTCGGATTGTTCTGGATCCAGTTGGCAAGGTCGATGGCATGCATGCCGTCGACGCTGAGCAGCAGAACATGTTCATAGCCGGAGCCAACGGCCGGGTTCTTGCCCGAAGTCGGTTGGCCGGCAATGGTCGGTGATGCCACGGCAAGGGCCGCTGTCGTTGTGACCAGATAATTCCAAAGTGATCTCATGCTTTTGGGCTCCCCGTTCGATGCGAACGAGGGGGTTTATGATTGCCGGATGGGTCATCCGGATGACGCGGCGCAAATGACGCCAAGGTTACACCAGGGGAAATCCATTCCCCAAGTGCGCCACGTTTGCGTGTACCTCCGGCGTCGGTTCCAGTTCCCCGACCGGACTGGCCTGCCGGGGTCGGTCGGGCGGTAATGAGCTAGATCGGCGGCAGTGAGCTAAGACCGCTCCGCCGCTGCCGCCGCCGCATCGATCGCCGCCGCGATTGCCTGAACCTGCTGGTCTGGGATCGCGCTGCCTGCCAGGCGCAGCCGCAGAGCGGTCTTCAGGTTCTCGACCGCCCGGATGATCCGTGGGTCGGGTTCCAGGTTGCGCTGTCTGGCGATGCCGTCGATGCGCGCCTGGATGGCGTCGACCGCGGCCTGGTTCGTGCGTCGAGGAACGCCGTTGCCAGCTTCGGTTGCCTGTATACAATTTCTTGCCGTCCGCCGTCGCGACGCTGGCCAGCCCCTGTTCCTGCAGCATCGTCAGCGTGGGGTAGATAACTCCGGGGCTGGGGCTGTAGCCGCCGCCCATCCGGTCCTCCAACGCCTTGATCAGGTCGTAGCCATGGGCTGCCCTGGTTGCGATCATGCCGAGCAGAATGAAACGAAGGTCGCCATGGTCGAATATCCGGTGCCGTCCGGAGCGATGATGGCCGCGACCGCCGAAGCGTTCGCCCGCGTCCAGCGGGCCGCGAACGAAGCGCCGGTCGGCGGGTCGATCGTCGGGATGGTGGCGCGGCAGGTCGTGCTCTGGTCCATGAGGTTGATGTCGGCGGCCGTGGTGGTGATGGTGCATGGTCTCTGATCTCCTTGTGAGCCGGGCTTAATGGTCCCGGCCGCCAAGATGTAATTGAGATATATCTTGAGTGCAAGACATATCTTAAGAATATCGCATGGTCGCCTTCCATGAGCAGCAAATTCTGGCTATCGTTGATGAAATCATCCCTCACAGGAGACGCGGCGGCATGAAGCGATTTTTCGGCGGCCACGACACCAGTGCGGACGAGTTTCCGGTCAGCCAAACGGAGCAGGAGTGGCGCGAGCGACTCGATCCCGCCCAGTTCAACGTTTTGCGCAAGCACGGCACCGAACGGGCCGGCAGCAGTCCGCTCAACGCCGAGAAGCGTTCCGGCACCTTTCGGTGCGTCGGCTGCGGCAAACCGCTGTTCGAAACCGCGGCGAAGTTCGAAAGTCATACCGGTTGGCCAAGCTTCACCCAACCGCTGCAAGGCGCGGCTGCCACCACCGAGGACCGCAGCCTGTTCATGACCCGCACCGAGGTGCATTGCGCCGACTGTGGCGGTCATCTCGGGCATGTGTTTCCCGACGGACCGCGTCCGACCGGCTTGCGCTATTGCATGAACGGGGTTGCGATGGCGTTTCAACCTGAATAGACCGGATTCGAGGTCAATCGGTGGCTTCGACCGCAGTGTTGATCCGGGCGAGCATGTCGGGCGAGATCCGCATCTCCCGCGCCACCTTGTCCTGCTCGCCCAGCATACGCTTGCGTTGCTCGGCCAATTCTCCTGCTGCAACGGTCTCCAGTCTGACCCCGTGCTGCTTCAGTTCCTGGGCGGCGCGGACCTGCGCGGTCGCCAGATTGGCTCGATAGGTCGCTATGTTCGCCGTCCACAGGTCGGTGACCAGGACCTTCAGGGCGGGTGTCAGCGTGGCCCAGAATGCCCCGCCGATCATCGGGATGTAGTCACCCATCGATTGGTGGTCGATCAGCCCGAAATGCAGCCCGGCATCCCATAGTTTGGCGCTGGCACAGCTCTCATCGGTGCTTTGCAGCGCATCGAAGGTGCCCTGCGACAACGCCAGCGGCACGTCCGGCCAGGCGGTGGTGGTCGGCACGGCGCCGAAGAACCTGGCACGCCAGGCTTGGGCGAAACCACCCGAATTGCGAATTTTCAGACCGCGCAGATCGGCCAGCCGGCGCAGCGGCCGTCGCGAGCTGTACCAGTTGCTGAAGCCCAGATCGATCCAGCGCCCGGGGATCGTCACCCTCAGCGTCTGGCTGACCTGGCGGTTCACCAGATCGCCAGGGATGCCGTCGATCGCACGATGGGTGGTTTCGATCGGCTGGCCATAGAACAGCGGCAACTGCGCCAGATCGGCCTCGGGTACGTAGGCGGATACCAGCCAGGTGCCGGGAGCCGCCATCTCCACCTGTCCCAGCACCAACGCCTTGATCACATCGCGGTCGGCGAACAGTTGCCCGCTGTCGAACAACCGCGGCACGATGGCGCCCTGCGACGCTGCCTGGAGCTTGTTCAGGAAGTCCGCGATCGAGGCGGTCCGGCCGTGGCTGGGCGAGGTGTCCACCGATACGCGCATGTGGAACGGATCAGCGCGCGCGGATCGAATGAACGGCGCCCACAGGGGCGCGCCCACGGCCGAGCCGAGCGCCGTGCCGAGCGTCGAACCGAGAACGATTCGACGCCGGAGAGGCATGTTCAGGCTCCGGCGGTAAGGTCGCGCGCGCTGATCGACTGGATGGCCGACAGTCGCTTGAACAGCACCTCGGCCGGGATCGGCGAGTGACCGGCATCCAGGCAGTCGGCGAACTTGTCATACAACTGCGCGTCGGTCAGCGGGCGCGACGGATGCCCGGTGGCCCGCGCCACCGGATCACCGGCAAGGGTCTGCCCACCGGCGAGCTTGACCGTAACCTGGTCAGACGATGCGGCCCCTGGCAGTTCCGGGTCGTAGTCCGTGGTGGTGACGATCTCCACCTTGCGCATCAGGGCCTGGATATCGGGCCGCTGCACGAACGCGTCGGTCAGTTCGCGCAGTCCGACCCGCTGGGCGACAACGCCGCTGGCCATGCAGAACTCGATACTGAACTTTGCCGCCAGACCGGTGTCGGGCTGGTGGTTGCGCAGCACGGTGGCAAAATAGTCGCTGAGGCTGACGGTGATTTTCTCGACGCGGTCCGGCTGGATCGGACTAGTGTGGACCAGATCGAGCATGCAGTCGATCGCCCGATGCGTGCAGTAGCAGGTGGGGTATTTCTTGATGCCGAGGCCCTGTGAAAGGATCGCCCATTCGCTGCCGGCCTTGCTGGCGCTGTCGCGGTCCTCGGAGTTGGCGGGCGAGATCGCGTGCAGGAAGCCTTGCGGGTGTTCCAGCGCGTCGGTGTTGGCGGTGAAGCCGGCTTCGGCCAGGCGCGCGGCGATGACGCCAGCATGGGCAGCCTTGCCCGCGTGGAACGGCTTGGTCATGGTGCCGAAATTCGACATCAGTCCGGCCGACTGCGAGGCGCCGAGGGCGATCGCGATGGCGGCCTTCTCGGCATCCAGCTTGCGCAGCTTGGCGCAGGCGGCGGCGGCGCCGGGCGCACCGTATAGCCCGGTCGGGTGCCAGCCCTTCTGGTGCAGCAATCCGCTGTCGCGCCGGAACAGCTCGGCCCAGGTTTCGTAACCGGCGACATAGGCAGTGATCATGTCGGCGCCGGAGGATCCGAGGTGTTCCGCCTCGGCCAGAATCGCCGGCACCAGCACGGTGCTGGGATGGCCGCGCAGCGCGACGTCGTCGTAGTCTAGCGCGTGCGCGGCGGTGCCGTTGATCCAGGCGGCTTCCGGGGCCGGGGCATGGCGCGCGCCGAAGGTCAGGGTGGCCGGGCCGTCGGCGGGTGCCAGCGTCTCGGTCATGATCCGCACGCTGTCCTCGTTGCGTCCGGCGATCATGGTGCCGATGCTGTCGATGAACCCCATGCGGGCAATCCGCGCAGCCTCCTGGGGCAGCCGGTTCGGCGACAGGTCGGCGACGAACTGGCCAAGCGATTTTGTCAGTGCCATGGACGGTTGCTCCGGTTCGGCGGGATCGGTCGGGCGGCTATGGTCGTCGGTGCTCAAGCCCGATATTCCCGCGATCAGCCGGCAGGTCAACCGCCGGTCGGGAAAACCGTTTGCGGGATCAACGCGGTCATGGACGGGACTTCCGGGTTCATTGTCCTGGTTCGTGCGGCAGGGACGGCTGATTTTTTACCACGGAGAAGATTGAGGGTCACGAAGCACCACGGAGGCGCTTCTTGTCTCGCGCTGTCGGTTGGATGCGGCGTTCCGGAGCGCCGCACCAGTTGATCTTCAGAACGGCACGCTCATTCGACGGGGCCGAGGCTCGCAGATATCACCGACTTCACGGCCAGGTTATGGTCACTCACCTCAAATGATCTCGAGGAACCCGGAACGAGCCAGTTTCGCATCCACTACGTCGGAGCGGTGCGTCGCATGCAAGTACAGCCCACAATCTATTTTCAAGGTAAGTGCAGGGAGGCTATCGATCTCTACCGCAAGGCGGTAAAAGCCGAGTTGATATTCGAAAAGCTAATCGGAGGGAATGCCAGCCTCGAATTCATAAAACCCCGACCTGAAGATAAATTCCTTCAAGCCGCGCTTCGAAATGGACAATCCGTTATTCTGGTTTCGGATGGTCACTGCGCTGGAAACAGTTCGCGCGAAACATCCTCAGGGTGCTGCTCAACCGCAGCCCCACTTCGCATGCGCATAGCCTGACGAAAGCGGCGAACATTGCGCAGCGTGTACTGATCCTTCGAAGCGGACGGGCGGAAGTGTCCCAACACAGGCCGCTGGCTCGGGTGCCACACAGCGATGAAGATCGTGCGCCACTTGGCGCTGAAAATCACATTTCAGCCGGTTGCCGCACTACTCGCATTGACCGACTCGTTCTTCGTGGTGCTTAGTGGAACTCATGCTTCCTCCGTGTTGAAACTTTCCTGCATGTGCGTCATACCGTCTTTTATGACACTTACAAGAAACGAATAGCAGGTATCGGTATCCCGGATGGAATACCGATACCGCGCCTTCTCAGGCCGACAACGCAGCCGGCTCCGTCCGCAACCGTTTCACCATCAACTTGTTCAGCGCGTGAATATAGGCCCGCGCCGAGGCGACGATGGTGTCGGCGTCGGCGCCCTGGCCATCGACCATCTTGCCGTTTTCCTCCAGCCGGACGGTGGTCTTGGCCTGCGCATCGGTGCCCTCGGTCACCGCGCCTACCGAGAACAGCACCAGATTGGCGGTGTGCGGGAAGATCGCCTGGATCGCATTAAAGGTCGCATCGACCGGCCCGTTGCCGGTCGAATGGGCCGACCGGGTCTCGCCATCCACCTGCAGCTCCAGTTCCGCCCTTGCCGGCCCTTTCGACCCGGCATGCATATCCAGCGAGACGAAACGGATCCGTTCGTGGTCGCGCATGACCTCATCGTCGACCAGGGCGATGATGTCCTCATCGAACACCACCTTCTTGCGGTCGGCCAGATCCTTGAAGCGGCGGAACGCGTCGTTGAGCTGATTGTCGCCGACCTTGTAGCCCAGCGTATTCAGCTTGTCGCGGAACGCGGCGCGACCCGAATGCTTGCCGAGCACCAGGCTGTTCTTGGTCCAGCCGACGCTTTCGGGGGTCATGATCTCGTAGGTGGCGGCGTTCTTCAGCACGCCATCCTGGTGGATGCCGGCTTCATGGGCGAAGGCGTTGCGGCCGACGATCGCCTTGTTCGGCTGCACATCGAACCCGGTGATGGTCGCCAGCAGCCGCGACATCCGCAGCAGCCCGGTGGTCTTGATGGCGTTGTGGTGCGGGATCGCATCCTGGCGGGTGCGGATCGCCATCACCAGTTCCTCGAGCGAGGCATTGCCGGCCCGCTCGCCGATGCCGTTGATGGTGGATTCCACCTGGCGGGCGCCGGCGCGGATGGCGGCGAGGGTGTTGGCGACACCGAGACCCAGGTCGTTATGGTTGTGGGTGGACAGGACCACCGTCTCGATATTGGGAACCTTGGCGCGAATCTGGCCATACATCCGTTCCATATCCTCGGGCAGCGCGTAGCCAACGGTATCGGGCAGGTTGATGGTCGTTGCACCCGCCACGATCGCCGCCTCGACGCAGCGTGCCAGAAAATCGATGTCGCTGCGCGTCGCATCCTCGGCCGACCATTCGACGTCGTCGGCGTGCTGGCGGGCGAGCTTGACCGAGTCCACCGTCGCGGCGATCACCTCATCGGGTTCCAGCCGCAGCTTGTATTTCATGTGCAGCTCGCTGGTGGCGATGACGATGTGGATGCGTTTGCGCTTGGCGTTGCGCAGCGCGTCGGCCGCGCGCAGCACGTCCTGGGCACCAGCGCGGGCGAGGCTGGCGATCACCGGGGAGTCGTCGCGCTGGCCGATGCTTTCGGCGATCGCCTTGACGCTTTCGAAGTCGCCGGGCGAGGCGATGGCAAAGCCGGCCTCAAGCACGTCGACACCAAGTTCGGTCAGCGCCTCGGCCATACGGATTTTCTCGTGCAGGTTCATCGAGAAGCCGGGCGACTGCTCGCCGTCGCGCAAGGTGGTGTCGAAGATGATGATACGGCTGTCGTCCAGCTTGCCGAAGCTGGGATGGGTGATGGTCATAGGGTGGTTCCTTGGGCGGGGTCTGTTGACACGACTATAGCCTCAGGGGTTCCCCTGAGCGAGCCGGCATTCAACAACCCGGCGCGACGCTCAGGGGCGGCTAAGTCGAAGCAGCAGGAGCAAGCCGCGGGCGCGCGATGACGCGGACGCAATTGCGTCAACGGTCGAGATCGCGAGGACGGCAGCGTCGGACATACCTTCACCCTAGCGTCGTCCGCCGGGCGGCGCAACAGTATCTATCCCCTCACGAACCGACGCTCGATGCCAGGGTTCAGCATTGCCCGAAGTGTTTTTGGCCTTTCGCAACAGGCCGTGTACAACCGCTTCATGGCCAAACCTTTCCGCACCGACGTATCGGCGCCGGTTCTGATCACCGCTACGACGGAGCTACAGGCATTCTGCCAGCGCATGCACGGCGAAACATTCATCACCGTCGATACCGAGTTCATGCGCGAGCGCACCTACTGGCCGGAACTCTGCCTGGTGCAGATTGCCGGCGACAACGAGGTCGCGGTCATCGATGCCCAGGCGGACGGCATCGATCTGTCCTGCCTCGGCACACTGTTCGCCGATACGGCGGTCACCAAGGTATTCCACGCCGCGCGCCAGGACATCGAGATTTTCGTCCTCCGGTTCGGCGACGTGCCTCGCCCGATGTTCGATACCCAGGTCGCCGCGATGGTGGCGGGCTTCGGCGATCAGGTCGGCTATGACGCGCTGGTCTCCAGCTTGACCGGGGGGACCATCGATAAGGCGCACCGCTTCAGCGACTGGTCGGTTCGGCCGCTGTCGGCTGCCCAGATCGCTTACGCCGCCGCCGATGTCACCCACCTTCGGGATGTCTACATGCGGCTCAGCCGGCGGCTGGAGCAGGAGGACCGGCTTGGTTGGGTCGCCGAGGAGATGGCGATCCTCAACAACCCCGCCACCTATCGCGCCAACCCGGACACCGCGTGGGAGCGGCTGCGGCCACGCACCAACAACCGGCGCCTGCTGCAGACTCTGAAACAGATCGCCGCCTGGCGCGAGAAAGAGGCGCAACGCGTCAATATCCCGCGCCAGCGGCTGATCAAGGACGAGGCGCTGCTGGAGATTGCCGCGACCGCTCCGGCGACCGCCGAGGCACTGGCCCGGGTGCGCGGGGTGACGCGCGGATTCGCCGAGGGTAAGTCCGGTTCGGCGCTGATCGAGGTTCTGGCCGCCGCACGCCTTGTGCCTGACGCCGAGCTGCCGGCCGGTCCGCAACAGCGGGACAATGCGCGCCCGTCGGCGGCGCTGGTTGCGCTGCTGAAGGTGCTGCTCGCGGCGAAAACCGAACAGCATCATGTGGCGCCGCGCCTGGTTGCGAATTCGGACGACATCGAGCGACTGGCGCTGGAGGACAGCCCCGATATCGGGGCGTTGCATGGCTGGCGGCGCGAAGTGTTCGGCCATGATGCCCTGCTGCTGAAACAGGGACGTGTGGCGCTCGGGGTCGATGGCAGACGGGTGAAGTTCATCGCGATCTGAGCCGGCCGCCCGACTTATCTTGCAAACATGCAGATATCTTTATATAGCGCCGCGACCAGTCAGGAGCAGGCACACCATGGCAACCACCGCGACGCAGGATTTCAAGGTGAAGGATCTTTCCCTCGCCGAGTGGGGCCGCAAGGAAATCAGCATGGCGGAGACCGAGATGCCCGGCCTGATGGCCATTCGCGAGGAATTCGGCAAATCGCGGCCGCTGAAGGGCGCGCGCATCGCCGGTTGCCTGCACATGACCATCCAAACCGCGGTGCTGATCGAGACGCTGACCGCGCTCGGCGCGTCGGTGCGCTGGTCGTCGTGCAATATCTTTTCCACCCAGGATCATGCCGCGGCCGGCGTCGCGGCGGAGGGAACTCCGGTGTTCGCCTGGAAGGGCCTGAGCGAAGAAGAGTTCTGGTGGTGCATCGAGCAGACGGTGCGGGGTCCCGCCCAAGGGACTGGTGAAGCCTGGACCCCGAACATGATCCTCGATGACGGCGGCGACCTGACGCTGCTGATGCATCAGAAATATCCTCAAATGCTGGCCAATGTCCGCGGCATCTCGGAGGAGACCACGACCGGCGTGCATCGGCTGTGGGACATGGCGACGGCCGGCACGCTGCTGACCCCGGCGATCAACGTCAACGACAGCGTCACCAAGTCGAAGTTCGACAACCTGTATGGCTGTCGCGAATCCCTGGTGGACGGCATCCGCCGCGGCACCGATGTGATGATGGCCGGCAAGGTCGCGGTGGTGAACGGCTTCGGCGATGTCGGCAAAGGGTCATCGGCGTCGCTGCGCAATGCCGGCTGCCGGGTGATGGTGACCGAGATCGACCCGATCTGCGCGCTGCAGGCCGCGATGGAAGGTTACCAGGTTGTCACGATGGACGACGCCGCGGCGTTGGGCGATATCTTTGTCACCGCCACCGGCAATGTTGACGTGATCACCCTCGACCACATGCGGGCGATGAAGCACCGCGCGATCGTCTGCAACATTGGCCATTTCGACTCGGAAATTCAGATCGAATCGCTGCGCAACTACAAGTGGGAGAACGTCAAGCCACAGGTCGATGAGGTCGTGTTTCCAGACGGCAAGCGACTGATCGTGCTGTCCGAGGGCCGGCTGGTCAACCTTGGCAACGCCACCGGCCACCCCAGCTTTGTGATGAGCGCCAGCTTCAGCAATCAGGTGCTGGCGCAGATCGAATTGTTCAATGCGCCGGCAGGACGCTATGAACGCACCTTAGTGTACACCCTGCCGAAGCACCTCGATGAAAAGGTCGCGGCGTTTCATCTGGCCAAGGTCGGCGCGAAGCTCACCAAGCTGTCCAGCAAGCAGGCGGGGTATCTCGGCATCGCCGAAACCGGGCCTTTCAAACACGATCTGTATCGCTACTGATTAGGTCGCGTTATTCAATTCACCGGCTTGTCATGGTAGCAGGCTGGTGGACTCGACCGGGTCATCCTAACTGACCTCGGTGTCGCCTCACTGACCTCGGTGTCGCCTCGGGCTGCGCTGGGTTGCCGGACTGTCCGAACGGGGCGCAACGCGGCGAGAATACGACCCGATTAGGAAACATCCCAATGTTGACTGGTCATCCCCTGCAGAAGCCGCCGTTCACGACTGCGGTGCGTCAGGCGTTGCAAGGTGTTAACAACTCGATGATCGAAGCCGACTTGTTGTTCCTGGAAGCCTGGGAGATGCATCGATCATCGCATCTGGGCGTCACCCTGCGTGTCAGTCAGATCCGGCGGGCCAACCCAGTGCTTGCCGCGGCGATCGATGCCGAACTCAAGGGGGCAAGGTTCGAAGCGACTGGTTCGACCGAGGCCAAGCACAACTAACCCGACGACGCGTTTCAGCGGTGCGCCTGCGGATGCCGGTGAGTGTCGCGCCGGTTGGCATCGTGATCGGCCGGACCGGTTGTGCGTGTCCGACCGATGTGGTGGCATCACGGTCCACCGAGGGGACCGATGAATGCCCACCCATAAGCTTGCCGCCACCCCCGAAACCGTGCGCTGGGGCGTCTTCAACGCTGCCTTTCCGCCCCTCATTACGGCAGCGTCGGGCGATACGGTGGTGCTCGAATGCGTCTCCGGCGGTCCGGAGGTGATGCCCGGGGCGAGTTCTGGTTTGAAGGTTCCGCCGGCTCTGGCGGCGATCCATGCGGCTAACGTGCCGCGGGCACCGGGCCACATCATCACCGGTCCGGTCGCCATTGCCGGTGCCGAATCCGGCGATGCGCTGGAGGTCCATATCGACAAGATCGAGTTCGGCAGCGACTGGGGGTATTGCGGTTTCCGCCCGTTGGCCGGGACCATCCCGGAGGATTTTCCCGAACAATTCCTGTCCCACATCCAGGTCGACCGCGCGCGCAAGACCTGCCGCATGCCGTGGGGCACCGAGCTGAGCCTTTCGCCGTTTTTCGGCGTGATGGGGGTCGCGCCGCCGCCGCATTATGGTGCGATCTCGACCGTGCAGCCGCGCGAGCACGGCGGCAATCTGGACAACAAGGAACTCGGCGCCGGCTCGACGCTGTTTCTGCCGGTCTGGGCCCCAGGCGCGCTGTTTTCCGCCGGCGACGGGCATGGCGTGCAAGGCGATGGCGAGGTCTGCATCAACGCGCTGGAAATTTGTTTGACCGGCACTTTCACCCTGACGGTTCACAAGGGCGGCGGGGCGCGCGACCCGCTGCTGACCTACCCGAGGGCCGAGACCGCCAGCCACTATATCTCGATGGGCATGCACGAAGACCTTGACGTCGCGATGAAGACCGCGTTGCGGCAAATGATCGCCTTCATCACCGAACGCACCAACCTGTCGCGTCAGGAAGCCTATCAGTTCTGCTCCCTGGCGGTCGATTTCCATGTCACGCAGACGGTCAACGGTGAAAAAGGCGTGCACGGTCTGCTTAAAAAGGGGCTGCTGATTTAGCTTCGGGTCGCTGGGTTGGCCGCGCCCCTGGGGCCCCTGGGGATAGGGCGCGGCATGCCTCAGGGACTGAAGAAGTTCGCCGAAACCGAGGATCGCGCGATCAGTTCGCGCAGCGCGGGGTTGTCCTCGCTGTTTTCAGCGGCCAGTGTTTCCATCGGCACGAAGAACTCGTGCGCGTGAGGAAGCTGGTGGCGAGCGAAGCCCTTGTAGTGATCGCTTTTGAGTCCGTAGAGAACCCGCATCTCACGAACCGGTATCACCACGTCGTTGAATGGTTCGTGCGGGATGATGCCCGTGGTCCTCCATCTCGGTGTCGGATCGGTCTCGGTAATCGGTGCCAGCAGCCACTCGATCGGGCAGACGCACATCATCGAGTGGGTACTGGGGGCGAAGCGCGATCGCTTGTCGAGCAAGTTCTGGATCGTGCTGCAGGCCTCGATCGCCAGGATGTCCGGTATTATGTAGCAGATACACCAATATCGTTGACATCAACTAATAGCGAGGATATCATGAAGACTATGGAGCAGCTAAAGATTGAGGTGACAGAGGAAATGATCGACGCGGGAGTCGACGTATTGTTGGACTCTCGTTATGGCCGTGACTCCCTCGCTCGGTCGGATGAAGTAGTTTATACTATCTTTCTTCGGATGTTTGAGGCATCCGAACCTTCTCCGCCAGAGCCTTAACCTCTTGTGTCAAGGATTGGAAGAGACGCTGCACTTGCGTTATGTCTCGAATTGTCATGGATGTTTTTGTCTCGGCCGGCTTCGGATTAAATCTCAGGTTGGGGTCGTCCGAGTTTGGTTGAAGTAACAGGCTGACGCCGGCAGGGTGAGGATCAACCCCGGCTGGGTCTCCCATAACCACAAATCCGTCCTCCGATATGCGGAGAATTGCCAGATTGAGCTTTGGACCAAACGTTCCTGATTCAGAAGCGCCTGGCAGTTGCACGACTAAGCGAAAATGCGCTAGCGAATTTCTTCGTTCCGACGCTAGTTGCAACCTCCTTCTAAGTCCCGGCTTCTTTGTGACCCCTATCCATTCGATTAAACCAGGATGATCTGCGGAAAGACTTAATCGAGCAGCACGGTGGACAAGATCAAGTTTGTCTGAGAAGTCCCTGAAGTTATAGAAAATAGCAGATGCCACCTCTTCGATGCGACACGTTGAAACGCTAATGAAGACGCTGCAAAGCGCGCTCTCTACGTGCTGCCAGGTTGCTATTGCCGTTCCAAGCGATTGATAAAATGGGGAGAAAAGGGGCGGATTGGTTTCAACGCCCATATAGCCACTCGGACCGGAAGGCTTTGACACAGAGTTGTTTCCTAGACTCTGGTGTCAGACGTGCTAGGCTGGGCGACCCCAACGGCAGGTCTGCCGTCCTGGAACGTGAGTACTACCCCAGCCGCTTCCAAAGCGCGGCGGATAGCATCGAGGTTGTTCCCGATCGGAGTCCGTCGTCCTTTCTCGAAGTCGCGTATCGTGCTGAGTGAAACATTGGCGCGTTTGGCTAGATCATCCTGTGTCCAATCTAGCCATCCTCGGGCCGCTCGGCTTTGCTCAGGGGTCAACATATTTTCCACACCTCGTCGGACGAAGCTCACACTGCGTATCTAACTACCCCAATATTTTTATCAACGCCAACGATTTCCGTTGCCGTCAACCAAAGCATTGTATATAACTTACATCAACGAAAACCGTTGAGATATCCCGTGTCCCAGCACTTCCTTCTAACCGCCAAGGCCCGCACCCTATCGCTGGGCGCTATCATGCGGATGTCCGATGACGAAGCCCACGCCAAGTTTGAGGCGGTCCGGTTCGCCGACAACGGTGGCGTTGCGTTTTGCCCCTACTGCGAATGCACCAAGGTCTACACCTACCGCGCCCGCAAGATCTGGAAATGCGCCGCGTGTGGCAAACAGTTCAGTGTCACCAGCGGGACGATTTTCGCCAGCCACAAGCTTCCAATCCGCGATTACCTCGCTGCCATCGCTATTTTCGTCAGTGCCGTCAAAGGTATATCCGCGCTGCAACTCGGCCGCGACCTGGATGTCCAATACAAGACGGCGTTCGTCCTGGCGCACAAAATCCGGGAAGCCATCGGCGCGGGTCGGGACAGCGCCATCCTAAGCGGCACGGTTGAGGTGGACGGCGCCTACTTTGGCGGCAAGACGAAGGAAAAGAACATCAAGGCCGATCGCAAAGACCGCAGGCTGGCCGAGGAACAGACCGGCAAGCGCCAGTCGGTTGTGGTGGCTCGCGAGCGCGGTGGTCAGACCTTCACCACAATCGCCTCAAGCGAAGCCGCTGCGGTGCCAACCATAAGGGATCATGTGATGCCAGGCGCGATTGTTCATGCCGACGAAGCCGCCGCTTGGGACCGCCTGCACGCCCGCTACGAGATGCACCGGATCAATCACTCGGTTGCCTACAGCCAGGACGGCGCTTGCACCAATCAGGCCGAGTCATACTTCTCTCGGCTGCGCCGCGCGGAGATCGGCCAGCACCATCATATCAGCGGCAAACACCTTGCAGCCTATGCCGGCGAGATGGCTTGGAAGGAAGACAACCGGCGCTCGGCAAACGGGAGGCAGCATGAGATGGCGACAGGCGCGGCGCTGGCCCATCCGGTTAGCCGGATTTGGGCGGGGTACTGGCAGCGTGGTGGGACTAGCACCCGCTAGAAATCCTATTCGTATCAGGACCGTTGAGAGGCGACAGCACGCTCCATCTCAGCGATGATTTTAGCCGCCGATCTGGCTGGATCGGGTGCTCCGTAGATCGGACGACCAACGATTAGGTAGTCGGCGCCAGAACAGATCGCATCAGTCGGTGTCCCTGACCGGCGATGATCGTCAATAGACGCTCCGATCGGACGAATTCCCGGCGTCGCGACGATAAACACCTTACCCTTCCGCAGGGCCATATCTTTGATAGCACGGAGATTATCGCTCGCAGAAGCAATCACTCCATCACAGCCAAAATCCAGCGCGCGTTCAGCGCGGTGACTGATAACTTGCTCGGTAGTTGCGTCAAAGCCCATGTCGCGAAGGTTCTCGTTATCAAGGCTGGTAAGCACCGTAACCGTAAAAATCTTCAGGTTGTAATCCCCCCGGCCGAGCGCTGCCGCCTTAACCACCGACTCGTTGTGATGAACAGTGACAAAGCTAACACCTCGCTGAGCAGCAGTACGAACAGCATTTTCAATCGTGTTCGGGATGTCATACATTTTTGCGTCAAGGAAGACCTTCTTATCCTGGCGGATGATCTTTCCGACAAGGCCATCGAAGCCATCGGCCGTCCACAATCCGAATCCGACCTTAAAAACAGACGCGACGCCATCTAGACGATCCACCAACTCAGACGCTTGTTGAATGGACTGGACATCCAGCGCCACGATAAGCCGATCACTGACAACCTTCGGTGTGACACTAGCTCCAATAGACCCTGCGCCGTCAGGCATAACCGACTCCCCCCGTGTCGTCACGCCGCACCGTCCATGAGTTGTGCGGAAGAATCCAAGTAAGGGCACCATAACCAGTCTATTCGATTCGCGAATCACAAATGTCCGTATATCGCATCGATCTTTAACGGCCCCGAGGGTGCAGTTTGTAGGTTAGTGGCGCGGCCACTTCAAGGCTGCACCCTGGTCGTCCGCTAGCACCGTGGTGACGCATCCGTCGCATTAAAATAGCCTTCGAAAGGGCGAATCGTGTCCCTATAGTCCTGCAATTCCCCATTTGGCCAGGATCAGGCCAGCGACGGACATCCCGATTGGGACTGGCAGAAGCTCGAACGCAGCGGCGATCCGCGACGGATATGAATAGAACTCGTCATAGATATAACCAGTCGGCGCGTATGCGGTAACAGCCCCCGCCAAGCACAATGCGACGTCGCCTACGATGTTAAGCCAAACACCTACAATGATAGCAAGGATGTGCATGGGTAGCTGCCGGATGGAATACACCGGAGACTGCCGACAAATGGTAAAGCAATCATTAATCGACGATCCAGCCAACGCGAGCGCACGCGGTAAAAAGTGTGCGCACGCGCGGGCAGGACAGCAATTAGCTGTTGATGATTAGCTGCGGGCGACGATCGGAAGACGTGTCGGGGCGGAAATGCCGGCGTAACCGCCACCCAGAACAACGCGGCCGAAATCTTTTGTGTTCTGGGTGTCGCGCAAAAAGCCCGCTTCAATCTGCGCGCTATCACGAGACGAATTGACGAGGATAATTTGTTTCATTTTCGGGCCTCTGTTCTTCTGTTTTCTTCACACGCTCAACACCGAGCGCAACCGCAGGTTGCATATCGGTAGTTAATTATTGGTTAGCGGGAAACGTGAATTGCAGACGATCGCGCGTTTGCTAACCGGCGATCGTCCAGCCAACGGCGCCGTCAATTTGCTTCTCGGAAACCATGCCGTTGGTCCGCTGGTACCGAAGCGCCATGTCCACCCGCTTGTTCATCTGGCGCCGCAGCTTGGGATCGCCCGTGTTCAGGCCCCGCTCCGCGACGATCCTGCCCGCTAGGTCCTTTGCAGACAGCGGTTTGCCCGCTCGCCGCAGATGATCCAGCACCGTCCTGCTGATTGACCCGAACTCGCCAGCTTGCGGAGCGCGGCGGTAGCGGGGGCGGATCGTGTCCACCTTATAGTCGGGGTCAATCTGACGGATTACCGCATCCAGGCTCGCCAAATCGGCGTGCATCTGCTGCAATTCGCCTTGGGTTTTGTGGATGGCGCCAGTCAGATCGGCGCGGCGAATTACGAGAGCGGCTAGAATGGGGTCGGTCACAATGGGCGTCCTTCACGAGTCGCCCATTTGATACCACGTCAACGCTATGCGTTGATATCCGCTTTCTTGGTGTATCTGCTACATAATACCGAGGATGTCGACGAACGGTTCGGCGAAGCTGCCGCCGAAGTTCAGCCACAAGCCGTCGGGCAGGGTGCGCAGCCGGGTGCTGCCGGGTATCTTGAGGTATGGACCGGTGATCCGGGTTTCATCTTCAGATGGTCGCCCGCGCAACCAGGCCTCCTTGCCGCGCCTTGGTTTGACGCCGGGTGGGCGCTGACCCCACCGCTTGAGGCGGCTTTTCACCAGGAGGTCTAATGACGCTTTTGCCCGCATAAGGTCCACCCTGGAAGCCACAACCTATGCGTGTAATAGCAAAACAAAATTTGCGGGAAAGCAGACATATCACGAAAAGGTGAATACGTCGAACTGTCCCAATCATTGTTCTTATCTTGAGATGATCACCTCGGGATAAGGCCGTTGGTGCGGCAAAACCGCCGCTACGCGCAACGGACCGATGAAGGTTTCATCGGTAATTATCATTACCGTCAGCTGGGTATTCTATTTCCATTAAATAACGTCTTAACATCGTGCCACAAGTGCGTTTTGGGATGCGTAGCGGCCTAATTTCAGTGAGCGAAATTCAAATCCGGAGCGAAAAAAACCGGCGTCCCACTGGGCCCCCCGGTTTTCATCGGACCGTGGCTGGCGCGGAAATCGCTTTATGGGCCCAGCCTCAGTGCCGCTGCGACGGCGCGATGTAGTCGCGCCGCGGCGCGCCGGTGTAGATCTGCCGCGGCCGGCCGATGCGCTGCTGCGGATCCTCCATCATCTCTTTCCACTGACTGACCCAGCCAACGGTGCGCGACACCGCGAACAGCGCGGTGAACATGCTGGTCGGGAAGCCCATCGCCTTGAGAATGATGCCGGAGTAGAAATCGACGTTCGGGTAAAGCTTGCGATCGACGAAGTAGCGGTCGGACAGCGCGATCTTTTCCAGTTCCAACGCCAGATCCAGCAATGGATCGCCCTTGATGCCGAGTTCCTGAAGCACGTCGTGGCACGCCTTCTGGATGATTTTTGCGCGCGGGTCGTAATTTTTATACACCCGATGGCCGAAACCCATCAACTTGGTATGATTGTCCTTGTCCTTAACGTCGGCCAGGAAATGCTTGATGTTCTTGGTGTGGCCGATTTCGGCCAGCATTTTCAGCACCGCCTCGTTGGCGCCGCCATGGGCCGGACCCCACAGGCTGGCGATTCCGGCGGCGATGCAGGCGAATGGGTTGGCCCCGGTCGAGCCGGCGAGGCGCACGGTGCTGGTGGAGGCATTCTGCTCATGATCGGCGTGCAACATCATGATCAGGTCCATGGCGCGGGCCAGGATGGGATTGATCTTGTATTCCTCAGCCGGCACGGCGTGGAACATGTAGAGGAAGTTTTCCGCGTATGACAAATCGTTGCGCGGATACATGAACGGCTGGCCGATCGCGTATTTGTGCGCCCAAGCGGCGATGGTCGGCACCTTAGCGATCAGGCGGAACGCGCTGATGTGGCGGCTCTCGGGATCATGGATGTCGAGGCTGTCGTGATAGAACGCCGACAGCGCGCCGACCACGCCGCACATCACCGCCATCGGGTGGGCGTCACGGCGGAAGCCGTTGTAGAAGGTGCGCAACTGCTCATGCAGCATGGTGTGCAGCATCACGCCGTCGTGGAATTCCTTGGCCTCGGCCTTGTTCGGCAGTTCGCCGTTCAGCAGCAGGTAGCAGACCTCGAGGAAGTTGGATTTTTCCGCGAGCTGCTCGATCGGATAGCCGCGATACAGCAGGATGCCCTCATCGCCGTCGATGTAGGTGATCTTGCTGTCGCAGGATGCGGTGGCTCCGTAACCCGGGTCATAAGTGAACAGGCCAAGGTCGCCGTACAGCTTGCGGATGTCGAACACGTCCGGACCGACGCTGCCGGACAACAGCGGCAAGCTGGTCGATTTGTTCGAGCCATCCAGGGTTATGGTGACAGACCGTTTGGCTGGGGCGCTCATGCGCGATGTCCTCATCTGGAGTGCGATAGGCACGCCACCGCCCGACAAATGGGATCCCCGGCAAAGGGGCAGTCGCGCCGGCGGGGCGGTCAGGACAGGATTATGGCGCTCCGCGCCGCGACGCAACCTTCGCACACGCAGCAGAGCCGCGTCTAAAAATTGAACCGAAGTGAGACCGCCGCTAGTGCATCACCAAATGACGGCGCGGACGCAACGCCGGGATCGGCCGCGCCTGCTCGGCCTGGCAGGCGCGAACGGCCTTGCGCAACGCCAGTAAGGTTCGGGGGAGATTGAGATTTACTGCTTCCTCGGCCAGCATGGTCAGGCACTGCAGCACGCTGGTTACGGTGGCATGCCGAGCCGCTTCGGGCAAATCGTCGTCAATCATGACTGGCGTAATCTCTGTAGGCTGTCTCACCCGAGCGTGAGATAAAAGCCGAGCGTGTATGCGGAAAAATCGGTGCCGTTTGCAATGATAGAGTCTGTCTTTCGGAATATGCAATGAAAAAACAGGCAGAAATGCCACGCCGGCTGGGTATCATTGCCGGCGGCGGGCTGCTTCCGGCGAAGGTCGCGGCGGCGGCGCGGGCAGCGGGGCGGGGTGTGTTCATCGTCGGTCTGGATGGCTTCGCCGATCCGGCGGTGCTGGCCGCGTGGCCGCACGAGATGCGCCGGTTCGGCGCGGCCGGGCGCATCATCGCCAGCTTGCGCGAGCATGGCTGCCAGGATCTGGTGATGATCGGTCCGGTGCGGCGGCCTTCGCTGCTCGATCTGCGGCCCGACGTCGAGGCGGCCAAGTTGCTGGCCCGCATCGGACGCGCCGCGTTTGCCGGCGATGACGGGCTGCTCGTCGCCGTGATACGCGTGCTGACCGAGGAAGGTTTCCGGGTCATTGGTGCGCACGAGATCATAAGCGAGGCAGTGGCGCCGAGCGGGGTGCTGACCGCGGTGACGCCCGATGCCCAGGCGATGGCCGACATCGGACGGGGCATCCAGGTTGCGCGACTGTTGGGATCGGCCGATGTCGGGCAGGGGTGCGTCGTGCAGCAGGGTCTGGTGCTGGCGGTCGAGGCGATCGAGGGCACCGATGCGATGCTGGCCCGCGCCGGGGCGCTGCGCCGCGATGGGATCGGTGGGGTATTGGTGAAGCTGGTGAAACCCGCCCAGGACATGCGGGCCGATTTGCCCACGATCGGGCCGCAGACGGTTCGCCATGCCGCCGCCGCCGGGCTTCGGGGGCTTGCTTTCGAGGCCAAGGCAACCATTCTGGCGGACCGCGAGGCCTGCTTGGCCGCGGCCAACGCGGCGGGGCTGTTCCTGCTGGGCCTCGATCCTGAAACCGATGAGGGAGACCTCCAATGAGCCGTTACCTGCACACCATGCTGCGCGTCGGCGACCTGCAGCGCAGTGTCGATTTCTACACCAAGGGTTTTGGCATGAACGAAATCCGCCGCAACGACGTGCCCGACGGCAAATACACCCTGGCATTCGTCGGTTACGGCACCGAAGAGAGCAATACGGTGATCGAACTGACCTACAATTACGGCACCGAAAAATATGATCTCGGATCGGCGTTCGGTCATTTGGCCATCGGCGTGCCGGACGTGGCCGCGACCACCGAACAATTGCGCAAGTTTGGCGCCAGGGTGACGCGCGAGCCGGGTCCAGTGAAGTTCGGCAAGACCATCATCGCCTTTGTCGAGGACCCGGACGGTTACAAGATCGAACTGGTTCAGCGGCACTAGGCCTGGAACGATCGGGGGACGATCAGGCCGCATCCGGTTGCGCCGTCCCCCTGCCGCGGCGTTTACTCGGCTGATAAAAATCAAAGCCGGCCCGATCAAGGGTTCGGCTGACGAATAGGAAAGGAGGCGGCCGCATGGGACCGTTGGCGGGTGTGAAGATCGTCGAATTCACCGGCATTGGCCCGGCGCCGATGGCGGGAATGATGCTGGCGGACATGGGGGCGACCGTGCTGCGGATCGACCGCGCGGCCGCCGCCGACCTGGGCGTGCCGATGGCCCAGGAGCATGAATTCACCCATCGCAGCCGAGCGGTCCTGAAGCTCGATCTGAAGCGGCCCGAGGCGATCGCGCGGGTGTTGCGTCTGATCGATGGCGCCGACGCCCTGATCGAGGGGTTCCGTCCCGGGGTCATGGAACGCTTGGGTCTTGGGCCCGAGGTCTGTCTGGGCCGCAATCCGAAGCTTGCCTATGGGCGGGTGACCGGGTGGGGGCAGCAAGGTCCGCTGGCCCAAGGCGCCGGCCATGACCTGAACTACATCGCCCTGACCGGCGCGCTGCACGCGATCGGACGCGCCGGGCAGAAGCCGACGCCACCGTTGAACCTGGTGGGCGACTACGGCGGCGGCGCGCTGTACCTGGTGACCGGATTGCTGGCGGCGATCATCGCGGCGCGTACCAGCGGTGCCGGCCAGGTGGTCGACGCGGCGATGGTCGATGGCGCGCTGTCGTTGATGACGCCGATCTACGCCATGCAGGCCGGGGGGCGATTGAACGCTCCGCGCGGCGAGAACCAGCTCGATTCCGGTGCGTACTATTACGAGGTCTATGAGTGCGCCGACGGCCAGTTCATCTCGCTGGCGCCGATCGAGGCGAAGTTCCACGCCGAACTGCTTCGCCTGCTGGAGATCGATCCGGCGTCGATGCCGGCGCAGCGCGACCGTGACGGCTGGGCGGCCTGGAAGGAAGTGCTGACCGCGCGCTTCCGGACCCGCACGCGCGACGATTGGTGCCGTATCCTGGAAGCCACCGACGCCTGCTTCGCCCCGGTGCTGTCGATGGCGGAGGCACATCGGCATCCGCACAACCAGGCACGCGAAGCGTTTATCGATGTCGGCGGCCATCGTCAGCCAGCGCCGGCGCCGCGGTTTGGCGCGACACCGCTGGCCCACCCCCGGGCGCCCGGATCGGTGTCGCTCGCCGAAACGTTGGCGGCCTGGAACCTGTCGCCGGGTGACGTCGCGGTTTGACCGTCACTGCCGTAACGGTTTCCCAGATTTTGGCGGCGAACGTTCCGACTGTGTCATCACGCAGTCGTCATCAATCGGGTGCTACCGTCGAACTGGCGGAATGAAATATGCAACTCCCGTGGGCGTAGTGATTTCGCCAGAGCAAGAAAGGAAGATGAAATGCTGACACGAGCGGAATTTCTAGGGGGGGCCACGCTATTTACCGGAATGCTGCTGTCGCCGTTGGCCCGGGCCCAGTCCGATGAGATGTCGGTTATCCAGGGCGCGGAGAAGGTGTTGCACGATCTGCGCAAGGACAAGGAGTTCGGCAACGCGCAGCAGTTGCTGCGCCGGGCGCGCGGCGTGATGATCGTGCCGAACCTGTTGAAGGGTGGCTTCTTTGTCGGCGGCGAGGGCGGCGAGGGCGTGATCCTGGCGCGCGGTCGGCAGGGCTGGGGGCAGCCGGCATTCTATGTGATCGGGGCGGCCTCGTTCGGCCTGCAGATCGGCGCCGAGGCGGCGGAAGTAATTCTGTTCTTCCTGACCGAGAAGGGCCTGAACGGCGTGCTGAACAATGACTTCAAGATCGGCGCCCAGGCCGGCATCACCGTCGTCACTCTTGGGTCGAACGTCGAGGCCGCGCTGAGCGGGCCGAATGCGCCGGATATCGTGGCGTGGTCGTCGGCGAGCGGACTGTATGGCGGGCTGACTGTGGACGGGTCGGTGATCCGGGCGGAGCCGAACAAGGATTCGACCTTCTATGGGCGCCGCTTGACGTCGAAAGAGGTGCTGTTTGGCCCGGTCACCAGCCCGCGGACCCAGACGCTGCGCCGACAGTTGACCAGTCTGGCTTAAGCCCGATCCTGTTGCGGCCTCTGGGCGGGCGTGGTATGGCGCCCGCCCTCGGCCAATTGGGGGATAGTTTAGCGGTAAAACTCCCGGCTCTGACCCGGGCATCCTTGGTTCGAATCCAGGTCCCCCAGCCAGGCGCCGACCGGCGCCGCACACTCAGGGCACGCGACCGGGGGGCACGCGACCGGCGTTGAACGCAACTTCTGTACAACGCGACGGGCCTGCCAATCACGCCTGGGTCGGCCAAATGTGCCGCTGGAGCGGCCGGTTTGCCCAGGCCCCGCTGTCGTTCTTGTCATGACAGAACGGGTTGCGCCGGTATCCACATTCCAGCAACTTGTAACTCTGGTCAATCTTGGCTCGGGCAAATCCTGGCTCGGGCAATCACTGCGGATGGTGTACGAGTGAATATGACAAAAGAGAAACGGTCGATGCGCCTTGGGCACAGGAACCTCTTGCTTGGCGCGGCATTTGGGTCTGCCCTCGCGGCCGGTGCGGTGCCTGGACCCGCCAGGGCGGCGGACCCGATCAAGATCGGCGTGATCGCCGAAACTTCGGCGATCAGCGGGGTGGGCATTCCCAACGCCGCCAAGATGGCCGCCGAGGAGATCAACAAGGCCGGCGGGGTCAACGGCCGGATGATCGAGATCGTCGCCTATGACGATCACAGCTCCGCGGTCGACGCGGTGCGGGCGTTCCAGCGCGCCGCGCAGCAGGACAAGGTCTCGGCGGTGATCGCAAGCTACATCAGCGAGGTTGTGCTGGCGCTGGAGCCTTGGGCCGGTCGGTTACACATGCCGATGATCACGCCGGGCGCGGCCAGCAACGAGATCACCAAGCGGGTGCACGACGACTACAATCACATGAAATACGTGTTCCACGGCTACCTGGCGTCCACTCAGATCGCCGATGTGGTGTGCGAGGCGGCCAAGACCCTGATGGTCGGCGACCTGCACATGCACACCTCAGTGGTCATGAGCGAGGATGCCGCCTGGACCATCCCGCTGGATCAGGAGTACCTGAAATGCCTGCCCGCCAGCGGGCTGAAGGTGCTCGACCATATCCGTCTGTCACCCGACACCACCGACTTCACGCCGATCTTCAGCAAGATCGAAGGCGAGAAGCCGGACGTCATCGTCACCGGCATCAGCCATGTTGGCGTGCAGCCGACGACGCAGTGGCAGCAGCAACAAGTGCCCATGCCGATGTATGGCGTATCGAGCCAGGCCACCAACAGCACCTTCTGGAAGGACACCAATGGTGCCACCGATGGGGTGATCTTCAACTCGGTGGCGGCGCCGGATGTGGCGGTGACACCTAAGACCATCCCGTTCGCCAAGAACTATCAGGCGAAGTATGGCAACCTGCCGGGCTATGCCGCCTATCAGTCCTACGATGATGTTTTCATGTGGGCTGACGCGATCCGCAAAGCCGGCGGCACCGACCCCGACAAGATGGTCGCCGCGATGGAGCAGACCAATTATGTCGGCACCATCGGGCGGATCCAGTTCCTGCCGAAGACCGACACGTTCGCGCACGGCATGAAGATCGGCGATGGCTACATCACCGGCCTGATGGTGCAGTGGCAGAAAGGCAAGCAGGTGACCGTGTGGCCGGCCAAGGTCGCCACCGGCAAGTTGCAGTTCCCGGCATTCACCAAGCTGCCGCGGTGACCTTCCGGCGCGTTGCCTTGAATGCTGCCATGGCCGGGCCGGTCGATCGACTGGTCCGTCGGCCATGCCCAGCCGCCCGTCGCGGCCGTGTCGTAACCGGTGGTTAATGGGTTGGATTGGCCTTGGCCGACGTGCCGCGATATGACGCCGGAGCGATCCTTTATTGGGCCGCCGCATGGTCCGACATGCGCCCACGCTGACGCCACGGCGACCGCCGCTTTTCGCAACCCGGTCGGGCCGGACGGCGTTTGATGCTCGCATTGCAAATCCTGATCGACGGATTCGCGATCAGCAGTCTGTATGCCCTCGGTGCCACCGGCTTCGCCCTGATCTTCGGGGTGTCCGGCGTGCTCAACCTGTCGCACGGTGCGATCATGATCGTCGCCGCGGTGATTGCGTGGTGGGTGGCGGAGACCGCCGGGGCCTATGTCGGGGCCGCCGCGGGGGTCGCCGCCAGCTTGGCCTGCGCGTTGATCACCTACCGGGTGATCGTGCGCCCGATCCAGAATTCGCCATCCATTCCGCGTGAGGAAAAGGAAATCTTCGTACTCACCGCCACGCTGTTGTGGGGCATCATGCTGCAGGAGGCGATTGCCTACCTGTTCACCAACAATCCCAAGACGGTGCGTCCACTGGTCGAAGGCGTCGTGATGATCCTCGGTGTGCGTACGCCGTGGAACGAGGTGCTTACAGCGGCGCTGTCCTGGGCGGTGATCGGGCTGCTTTACCTTCTGGTCAACCGTACGCGCACCGGCAAATCGCTGCTTGCGGCGGCGATGAATCCACGCGGGCTGACCCTTCTGGGGTTCGAACTCTCCAGCATCTATGTCCTGGTTTGGGTGATCTACGGCGTGCTGGCCGGAATTGCCGGTGTGCTGCTGGGCGCCTTTCTGGGGGTGAGTTCCGACAACGCCGGCACGCTGACTGCCAGCGCATTCTCGATCGTGGTGCTGGGCGGCCTGGGCAGCGTTTCGGGCTCGCTGATGGCGGCCTACGTGGTCGGCTATCTCGAGACACTGACGGCTTACTTGGTGTCACCCTCGATACGTACCGTGCCGGCGCTGCTGCTGCTGGTCGCGGTGGTCTATGTCCGGCCGCAAGGCCTGCTCGGGCGCAGATAGATGCGGTCCCGGACCTTTCTCGTTGTGGCCCCGGCCCTGCTGGTGCTGGCGCTCCTGCCACTCGGCGTCGGCGGCTACATCCTGGGGTTGCTGACCTTGGCGTACTACTATGCCGTGTTCGCCATGTCGTGGGACTTACTGTTCGGCTTTGCCGGTGAGGTCAACTTTGGCCCCAGCTTCCTGATCGGCGTCGGTGCCTATACCGCGGCACTACTGAATCATTATTGGATGTGGCCAATTCCCGCCTGCCTCATCGCCGGCGCCATCGCCGCGGTCGTCGCCGGGGCCATCCTGGCGGTGCCGGCGCTGCGCCTGACGGGTCCGTATTTCGGCCTCGTCACCCTGGTAGCCGTGTTGCTGCTGCAAAACCTGCTGGTACTGTTCGCCGGCGTCACCGGGGGCGAAATCGGGCTGGACCTGCCGGACGTGCTGTCGATCGACGATACCACCAACTACTACTACGCGCTGGGCTTCATGACGGTGAGCGGCGCTATCCTGTTCGGGCTGTCGGTGTCCCCGGTCGGGCTGATCCTGCAGGCCAGCGGACAGGACGCGATCGAGGCCGCCGCGCTCGGCTTCAACGTCACCAAGCACAAGCTGGCGGCGTTCTGCATCAGCGCGTTCTTCTCCGGCCTGGCAGGCGCGATGCTGATCTTCTACCTCGGCACCGCCTCGGTCGGCACCGTGGTGGACATCGCCGTCGGGGTGAACGTGATCATTGCCGCCGTGCTGGGTGGGCGGCGCACCATCATCGGCGCCGCTGTCGGTTCGATCTTCCTGATCGGCGCGGGCGAAATCCTGCGTCCGCTTGGCCAGTTGTCGACCTTCGTGGTGTCGGCCATCGCGCTGCTGGTGATCCTGTTCTTCCCCGGCGGTTTCATGGGACGCCTGCTGCAGGCCGGAGGTCGCGAATGACCGCGTTGCTGGAGGTCAACGGCCTGACCAAGCGGTTCGGCGGACTGGTGGCGGTGAATGATATCGGTTTCTCGATTAGCCCGGGCGAGATCCTCGGACTGATCGGTCCGAACGGGTCCGGCAAGTCGACGGTGATGAAATGCATCATGGGGATCGAGCGGCCGAACGCCGGGCAGGTCAGGCTGGCCGGCGTCGATGTGGCCGGGTGGCCGACCCATCGCATCGCCCGCCAAGGTGTCGGGATCGTCTTCCAGCACGCTCGTCCGCTGCATCGCCAGACCATCCTGGAGCACATCAAGCTGGCGCTGCTGCCCGACAATCTGCTGATGCTGGCGACCGATCACGGTGTCAGCCGCCGAGCCGAGGAGATCGCCGCGCGCGTAGGCCTGACCAATGTGATCGATCGGCTGCCGCGCACCCTGGCGTTCGCCGACCTGCGCCGGCTGGAACTGGCCAAGGCGATCGCGCGCAATCCCAAGGTCGTTCTGGTCGATGAACCGTTCGCCGGCCTGACCTCGGGCGAGGTCGCTGACTTTTCCACCCTGATCGGCAGCTTCCGCGCCGAGGGCCACGCGGTGTTGCTGGTGGACCACAACGTCAAGAGCGTGGCCGCCCTGGTTGACCGCGTGCTGGCGATGTATCTGGGCGAAAAAGTCGCCGAAGGCACCGCCGACGAGGTAATGCGCAATGAAACCGTCCGTCGGGTGTATCTCGGCGGCAAGATCGAAACCGCCGCCAGGCCGGAACGGCAGGGCAGGGACCGCACCCCGTTGCTGGATGTTCGTGGTTTGGGCGTGCTGTATGGCAAGGCCACCGCGCTGGAGAACGTTTCGCTCCATGTTGGCGAGGGTGAGTTCGTATCGGTGGTCGGTCTGAACGGCGCCGGCAAGACCACGCTGTTTAACGCAATTTCCGGCCTGCTGCCCTATAGCGGCACGATCGACTGGCGCGGCCAAGCGCTGGCTGGCCGGACACCCGGCGCGATCGCCCGCGGCGGCATCGTGCAATGTCCTGAAACGCGGGAGTTGTTCGGTGACATGTCGGTACGGGAAAACCTCGATCTCGGTGGCCAGCACCTGGCCGTGGCGGAGGCGGCGAAGCGACTCGACTGGCTGTTCGGCCTGTTCCCGATCCTGCAAACGCGACAGAGCCAGACCGCCAGAACATTGTCTGGCGGCGAGCAACAAATGCTGGCGATCGCTCGGGCACTGATGATGCAGCCAAAACTACTTATACTGGACGAGCCTACGCTGGGTCTGGCGCCGGTCATTCTGGAACAATTGTCGAAAGCATTGGAGGTATTACGTCTAACAACGGATATCACCGTGCTGCTGGGTGAGCAGAATGTGACCTTCGCATTGCCCCACGCCGATCGGGTCTATGTCATCGAACACTCCAAAATCGTCTGGCAGGGCGACCCCGCGCGATTCGCCGAAGAAGCCGGCGCCGGGTATTTTTAGGCGGCAACAAAGCTTCGTATAACTAAACGAGGCCCGGATGAGCGCAGCCGTCTGCCGGAGCAGCGGCAACTGCATCGGGGCCGTTTGGTGAGCTTTGGGCATGCTGTCGGGCGAAGTATGCCCTGACGTCAGCCGACAACGTTACGGTGTGCCTTCACCTCGCCAAGGGAGAAGGTCCGGGGCGGCACGAGGCCGCCCCGATTCGTGTCATCAGGCCGCTGAAGCAACCGGCGCGCCGCTGCGACGGCGCTGGGAAACGTAGCCAAGGCCGATCAGCCCAACGCTCAGCACAGCCATCCCACTCGGCTCGGGGACTGCGAAGTTGATTTGGTAGTTCGGGTCTGTGGCATTGCCGAGGGCCAGATAGCTGTCGATGGCATAGGAACCGGCTGCCAGGTAGCCGTCGTAAACGGTATAGGTCGAGCTCGGGCCTGACGAGAACGGGATGGCAATGGAAGCCAGCGTCGCCGAGGGCGATGTGCTGGTTGATGAACCGAGTTTGTCTAATTCAACATCGATGGCGTCGCCGATCCCATTGTTGCCGATTTCCTCTTGGATAAGCAGGTTGCCACCTGCGTAATAGAACGAGTATATCGAGGGATTGTTTGCGGTATTTACGAAGGCGCCCCCGCTGCCACCATTGTATAACGACAGGTTGCCGATCTGGTCGGTATTACTTTCGCCGAATCCGACTGTGCCGACAGATTGGCCGGGGAACGAAGTCGCTCCATTTGCGGCGGTATAGATCTCGGTCGCCCGAGCAATTCCGCTTAGGGCGATGACAAAGCCGAGGGCAGCGCTGGTTAGACACAGAAGGTTTCGCATGCGGATGTCTCCGGTTATGAGCCAACAATTGCTTGGTTTAGCCGCAGCAAATACAGCAAATATCGTGCCAGAACAATATTCTTTAACTTCACTACATATAGTATAATCTGAGAGAAGAAATAAATACGCCGCACGCGTTCGTCTGTTTATCCTCCGATAATTCCTGCGTATGTCTGTCGATTACTTTACACAATCGGTGTGCCGCCTTCGCACTGTCTGCCGCAGGCGGTGTTGGGCCGAATCCAACCATTGGCGAATTCCTCAACAGTGCCGTCTGCCCGTTCGGAAAAGAGTTGCTGGCAGCGGAGATTCGGTCGACGGACCCCCCTCCGCAAGCATCGCGATGATCTTCGGTGCAGCAGATCATGGCTTGGACCGGTGGTCCAATTCCGCCGCGGAAAATACGCCGACACCATGCGCGGGATCTCATTGGCCTGGCGTAGTTCGCGGTTCTCGCGTTCCAGCAATCTGATCCGCTGCCGCTGGCTTTCCATCGACCCACTGACAGACCCACCGCCTTCCGGCATGCTGGCGCCCGCCGGGCGGTCCGGCCTAATCAAGGAAACCACTACCATGAAAGTTGGCTTCATCGGCACAGGCAACATGGGCGGCCCGATGTGCCGGAACATCATCCGCAACACCAACCACGAGGTCGTGGTGTTCGACCTCAACCCCAACGCGGTGAAGGCCTGCACCGAACTTGGCGCGTCCGCCGCCAGTTCCGTCGCCGACGTCGCGTCACGCTGCGATGTGGTGATCACCTCGCTGCCGATCCCGCGCGTGGTCGAGGAGGTAACCCTGGGCACCGGCGGGATCGCCGAGAATGCCAAGGCCGGGACGGTGTTCATCGACCTTTCGACCAACTCGCCGGCGACCGCGAAACGGGTGAACCAGGGCATGCAGGCCAAGGGGATCGCAATGCTGGAGGCGCCGGTGTCGGGCGGCACAGCACGCGCGGCGGACGGCACGATCGTCATCATGGTCGGCTGCGACGCCGCCGTGTTCGAGCAGAATCTGCCGCTGCTGAAATCGTTCAGCGGCGAGGTGATCCACGTCGGCGAGATCGGCTACGGGTCCACCGCCAAGCTGATCAACAATATGCTGGCGTTCTGCAACTCCGCCGCCGCGGCCGAGGCGCTGATGATCGGCAAACGGTCCGGGATCGACCTGAAAAAGCTGGATGCTGTGATCCGCAATGCCAGCGGTATGTCATCGGGTTATGCCAGTATGTCGACAAAGACGCTGGCCGGCGATTTCAACGCGACGTTCGCCCTGGACCTGGCGCACAAGGATCTTCGGCTGGCGCTGGAGATGGCGGATGACCTTGGGGTTCCCGGGCTGATCGCGCCGCAGGTCATGAACCTGATGCGGATGGCACGCGGCATGGGGCTGGGTGCATCCGATTCGGCATCGGTGGTGCGGGTTTACGAAACCGCTCTGGGAGAGGATATTCGCGCCGGTTAAGCGAACGACGACGCCCGCTCGGCAGGCATGTGGCGGTGAACAGTGGTAATTGGACACCAAAGTGTGCTTGTATGCAGCGTTTAGACTCAGCCAGGGTGTCGAAATGAGCGAGCAGAGTCGGATTCTGGTTGTTGAGGATGATCCCCTGGTGTCAGAGGTCATCAGCGCTGCGCTTGACGACACCTATCGCGTCACCGTGGTCGACCGTGCCGCCGCGGCGGTGGCTCTGCTGCAGGGCGGCGGATTTCGGCTGATGCTGCTGGATTGCACGTTGCCCGGCGGAGTGGACATCAACCTGATCCCGGAGGCGGACAAGGCCGGTATCGCGGTGGTGCTGATGTCGGGCGATCCTGGCCGGATGTCGAAGCTGACCGAGCAGCCGCGGCCGTTCGTGCTCAAGCCGTTCACCCTTAGAGGGTTGATCGAGACTGTCGAAACCGTGCTGGCCGCCCCGAAGTCGGACGGCGTTTGAGCGAGCAGCGGATCGGTGGGGCCGGAGTTTGACCAGGGCTATTCAGGAATAGCGGAATCCTCCAGTATGCAGGACCAGTTCTCCGCAGAGAATTGTCAATAGCTAATTTGGCACAAACTTTTCAAAAATCGGCGGCAAACAGAGTCAATGGTGTCGCACGAGGACAGACTGATGCATGCCACGCGTTAGGACACAGGTCGAGGCATCTGGCGGCGGGTCCCACGGGGCCGGTTCGGAGAAACAGGCTTTCGTCGAGCGGCTGCAGACCATACTCGCGTACTGGCCGAGCGCGGACCGGCTGGCGCGGGCGATGGGTGTTTCGCCGTCAGCGTTTCGCAAATGGATGAAGGGCGAGGCGGAGCCAAGCCGGGAGCGACTCGTCGCGTTGGCTCGGACGGCTGGCGTTGGGGTGGCCTGGCTAGCCGAAGGCAAGGGACCGGAACCGGTATTTCAGCCGGCCGCCGGCGGCCGGCGCCGTCAGGGTGTGCGCGATGTCTCGGATGGCCCGGACTGGAGCGGCTTCGTGCTGTTGCCTCGGCGGCCGGAGGCAGCGGCGGCCGGATCGGTGACGCCGGAGGCACCTTCGGGCAGCGAATTCATCGCCCTGCGACACGACTGGGTACGGTCCGTGTGCAGTGTGGAGCCAAACAAAGTGGTGCTGGAGACAGCGGTCGGCGAGTCGATGACGCCGACGATCCGGGATGGCAATACGCTGCTGATCGACAGCACCGACCAGACGTTTCGGAATTTCGGCATCTACGTGCTGGAGATCAACGGGCAACGGCTGGTCAAGCGGGTGCAGCGCAAGCATGACGGCAGCCTGGTGCTGATCAGCGACAACAACGCATATCAACCCGATACCGTCAGCCCCGACGCGGCGAGCGACGTCACCGTGGTGGGCCGCGTGGTGTGGGCCGGCGGCACGGTATGACCAGGCGCCCGGCCGGCTGAGTCACGCCCCGATAGGTCCGACTCGACGCGATGAACCCCGAGGTTCAGTGCGTTGCGGTAATCGGCGCGCAATTGGTGCGCCCGGACGCGACGCAATCCTGGATCGCCGCGGAGTGGCGCAACTGCTGGACCACGAACAGCACGCCGACGATCAGGGCCAGCAGCAAAGCCAGCCCGACCGCGGCACGCCGCGGTGATCGGCCGTCATGGTCGTCAGCCATCGCGACCTTCCTCGACGGCATGGCAGGCGACCTCGACGCCATCGGCGGCAACGTGCGTCGGCTTTTCCTCCCGGCAGCGCTTGTTCGCCAGCGGGCAGCGCGGATGGAACGAACAACCGGGCGGCGGCGCGATCGGGCTGGGAAGCTCGCCGCCCACCGGGGTTCGCGCGCGTCCGACCTGCTCCAGATCGGGAATCGCATCCAGCAGAAGCCTGGTGTAGGGGTGGCGGGGGCGGCGGAAGATCGCCTCGGCCGGACCTTGTTCGACGATGCGGCCTAGATACATCACGCCCAGGCGGTCTGCCATATGTCGTACCACCGCCAGGTTGTGGCTGATGAACAGATAGGTCAGGCCGAGCCGCTGCTGCAGGTCGCGCATCAGGTTGAGGATCTGCGCCTGGACCGAGACATCCAGAGCGCTTGTGGGCTCATCGCAGACCAGGAAGTCCGGCTCGCTGGCCAGTGCGCGGGCGATGGAGATGCGTTGGCGCTGGCCGCCGGAGAATTCGTGCGGGTATTTCAGTCCATCGCGCACCGCGAGCCCGACATTGGCGAGCAGCGCCCCGACCCGGCCTTGCACCTCATTCGGCCGGGTTGCCAGGTGGAAGGCGCGGATCGGTTCGGCGACGATATCGCTGACCCGCCATCTGGGATTGAGTGACGCATAGGGGTCCTGAAAGATCATATTCATCCGCCGGCGCATCGCCGGCTGGGCACGGGCCGAGGATAAAGCTTGGTTCTCGAACAGGATATCGCCATCGCTGGGTTGATAAAGGCCGACGGCGAGGCGGGCGATGGTGGATTTGCCGCAGCCGGATTCACCGACCAGCGCAAAGGTTGATCCGGAGGCGATCAGAAACGAAACGTCGTCCACGGCGCGCAGCCGTCGCCGCGGCTCGCGGGTGAACAGCCGTTGTAGGAACGGGCGAGAGACGTCGAAGAAATGGGAGACCGCGATGGCCTCGAGGGTTGCCGGTTCAGCCATCGGCATGCAGCCAGCAGGCGGCCTGCGTCGGGCCGGCGTCCAGCAGCTCGGGTTGTTGCGCGCGGCAACGGTCGAACACCCGCGGGCAGCGTGGATGGAAGCGGCAGCCTGATGGGATGGCGTCGAGCCGGGGCATGGCGCCGTCGATCTGGCGCAGGCGGGTCACCCGGTGCTCGAGCGAGGGGATGCTGGCCATCAAACCGTCGGTGTAAGGATGCGCCGGGTGGCGGATGACGGCGCCGACCGGGCCGATCTCGGCGATGCGGCCGGCATACATGACGGCGACGCGGTCGGCGGTCTCGGCGATGACGCCCATGTCGTGGGTGATCAGCATCACCGCGGTGCCGTGGTCGCGCGTCAGGTCCTTCAGCAGGGAGATGATCTGCGCCTGGATCGAAACGTCCAGCGCGGTGGTGGGTTCGTCGGCGACGATCAGTGCCGGTTCGGCGCAAAGTGCCAATGCGATCACCACGCGTTGGCGCTGGCCGCCGGAGAACTGGTGCGGGTAGGCGTCGATGCGCTGGGCGGCGGCGGGGATGCCGACGCGGTCGAGCCAGCCCACGGCCTGGCGGCGGGCGTCGGCGTCGGACAGCCGCATGTGGGTCTGCATCGTCTCGGTCAACTGGCGGCCGATGGTGTAGAGCGGGTTCAACGTGGTCAGCGGGTCCTGGAAGATCATGCCGATGCGCCGACCGCGGATCTGGCGCAATGGTTCGGCGGCCAGATTGTCGATCCGGCTGCCGTCCAGCCTGATCTCACCCGCGGCGATGCGGCCGGGGCGTTCCAGAAGGCCGACGATGGCGGCCCCGGTCAGCGATTTGCCGGCACCGGACTCGCCGACCACTCCAAGGATTTCGCCAGTCTCGATGGCGAAGGAAACCCGGTCGAGCGCGCGCAGCACGCCGTGACGGGTGGGGAATTCGACGATCAGGTCGCGGACCTCGAGCAGCGGTGTCATCGCGGATGCATCATCTCAACCTGGGATTCAGCGCATCGCGCAGCCAATCGCCGAGCAGGTTGATTGCCAGCACCATCAGAATAAGGGCAATGCCGGGGAACACGCTCACCCACCACTGACCGGAGAAAAGAAAGTCGTTGCCGAACCGTATAAGGGTGCCGAGCGAGGGTTGCGTGGACGGTAGCCCGACGCCGAGGAACGACAGGGTGGCCTCGGCGATGACCGCCTGGCCCAGACCTAGCGTTGCGATCACCATGACGGGGCCGATCACGTTGGGCAGCACGTGGTTGAGCATGATGCGCCAGGATGGAACGCCGATCACCCTCGCGGCCATGACGTAGTCCTTGTTGCGCTCGACCAATGTGGACCCGCGCACGGTGCGGGCGAAATTGGGCCACAGGCTGATGCCGATGGCGAAGATGATGACGTAGATCTGCAGGGCCTCGCGCATGGTGCCGGGAAGTGCCGCGGTGATAACACCATCGACCAGCAACGCAGTCAGGATCGAGGGGAACGTCAGTTGCACGTCGGCGATGCGCATCAGCAGAGCGTCGCTGACGCCGCCGAGGTAGCCGGCGAGCAGGCCAACGCCGACGCCGACGACAATGGCGAACAGGGTGGACAGGACGCCTACCACCAAGCTGATCCGCATGCCGTACATGATCGCCGACAGCACGTCGCGGCCCTGGTTGTCAGTGCCCAGGATGTTGGACCAGTCGGCGTCCGGCATGCCGACCGGCGGCTTGAAGCTGTCCATCAGCGACAGCGAGGCGACATCCATCGGGTCATGCGGGGCGAGCAGCGGCGCGAACAGCGCGGCGACGATCAGGATCAGCGCGATCAGGGCCGACACCAGAGCCACCGGCGAGGTGCGAAAGCTGTAGCCCATGTCGCTGTTCCAGGCCCTGGAGACGAGCGAAGGATCGGCCATCAGCGGCGTATCCTGAGGCGTGGATCGACGGCGTAGTACAGCAGGTCGACCACCAGGTTGATCAGCACGAACACCAGCCCGATCAGCATCAGGTAGGCGGACATCACCGGAATGTCGGCGACCGCGACGGATTGGACCAGCAGCAGGCCCATACCGGGCCATTGAAACACCGTTTCGGTGACCAGCGAGAACGCCACGATGCCGCCGAATTGCAGGCCGATGATGGTGATGACCGGGACCAGCGTATTCTTCAGCGCATGGCCGAAATTGATGGTTCGGTTGGTCAGCCCGCGGGCTCGGGCGAACTTGATGTAGTCGGTGCGGAGAACTTCCAGCATCTCGGCGCGCACCAGGCGCATGATCAGGGTCATCTGGAACAGACCCAGGGTGACGGCGGGCAGGATCAGCGAGCGGATGCCGGCCCACGACGTCAACCCGGTGGACCACCAGCCGATCTGCACCACTGGCCCACGGCCGAAGCTGGGCAGCCAGCCGAGTGCGACGGAGAAGATCA
The DNA here is from genome assembly GCF_965277165.1 of Rhodopila sp. Lineage (GTDB taxonomy): Bacteria > Pseudomonadota > Alphaproteobacteria > Acetobacterales > Acetobacteraceae > Rhodopila. The sequence goes on along the minus strand of NZ_CBDICE010000006.1, from coordinate 2,265,545 downwards.
GGATCAGCAGGATGCCAAGCAAGAAAGTCGGCAGCGAGACGCCGACCAGGCTGCTGACCATGAACACCCGCGACAGCAGCGTGTTACGGTGGATGCCGGTGTAGACACCCATCGGCACCCCGATCGCGAATGCCAGCACCGAGGCGGTGATCGCCAGTTCCAGCGTCGCCGGCAGACGCTCCTTGATCAGCAGGCTGACCGGCTGCGCCAAGCGGTAGCTGATGCCGAAATCGCCATGCAGCGAGAGCCACAGGAAATGGCCGTATTGCACGAAGAACGGCTGATCGAGGCCGAGCTGCTTGATCAGCGCCAGCCGCTGCGCCTCGGTGTGGTCCTGGCCGAGCAGAATGTTCACCGGATCGCCGATGTAGTTGAACAGGGCGAAGGCGATGAAGCCGACGACCAGCAGGACAGGGATAGCCTGAAGCAGCCGGGAACCGATGAAACCAAACATGGGAGCGGCCAATAAGGCGGATCGACGCGGCTTTGCCAAGGGGGGATTTGCGGCGATTTAGGGCGGCAGATTGGTCAGACATCCGGGTCCATGGTGGTCATGGGCCATCAGGGGGGCTAAGGCTGGCCGATCCAGCTTTGCAGCCCCGGATCGCTGCGCGGTTGCTCGAATGGCAGGGGTCGAACGGACGCGCGTTCGATCGACTCCCTCGGCAGCGGTTCGCTCGGTCGTCAGGCGCGGGTCGCGACCGCCAGATCCGCCAAATCCAATTCTTCCTCGATCCGGTGAAACGCCGCGTCACCGATCAGGCCATCGCGCCGCATTGCATGCAGACGTTGCCTTTTTGCAACCAAAGCCTTGGCCCTGAGCGCTTTCTCCGGGAATCTCGGACGTCCATCACCTTCGTGCGCCGACGCGCCAATCTCGCGTTCCAACTCCAGTTCGGACCGCAGAGCCTGGACGCTGTCAACCGTTTCGGCGCGAAGGGCAATGAGCGCTGCTTCCGCGGTAGCGACACGGGCCTCCCGCACTTCCCGGTTGACCGGATCATCATCGGTCAAGCGAAGCATGAGTACCAGTGGCCGGAGCGTCAGTCCCTGGATCAGCAACGTGCCGAGGGTGACGGTGAATGCCGCGAACAGTAGCATTCCGCGATCTGGAAAGTTGTGCGGCAGGGCGAGCGCGGTCGCGACCGTCACGAGGCCGCGTGTGCCGGCCCAGCCGATAAGCAAGCCGGTCCGCCAGTCGGGCAACGGACCATCGGACAAACTTGACACCCCGCGACGCCTGATTCGCCGCCCGCTCCAGAGCGCCGCCACCACGGTCCAGCCGATCCTGACAAATATCACAGTCAGCAGCACCGACGCGCCGAGGACCGCCCACTGGCCCAGATTGCCGCGGGGCGCGGCGGCAATCACCGGGCCAAGTTCGAGCCCGATCAGTAGGAATGCTAGCACGTTGAGCACGACCACCGCGGTATCCCATACCGCATAGGATGGGATGCGCAGGTGAGCGGGATGGTGGGCCGGAGCGGTGCGGGCAAGCGTCATCGCATAGACAACGATAGTGAGGATCGGTGATAGCCCGACCCGTTCCGCAATGACCCAGACACCGAAGGTGCTGACGAACTGAAGTATGATTGAAGACGGCGCATCATCGATCCGACGGATGATGCGTCCGACGAGCCAGGCGAGCGCTGGACCGGCCACGACACTGCCGACCAGCGAAAGCAGGAAGGCAGGGGCGATGACCTCCGCGCCGATACTGCCGTTAGCAAGCACTGCGCCGACCGCGAGACGATAGATCAGAAGTGTCGAGGCATCGTTAAGCAGCGCTTCACCTTCCAGGATCACCGCCACGCGGTGTGGAAGTTTCACGTCCCTCAGCACCGTCGTAGCCGCCACCGCGTCGGGCGGAGCAACGATTGCGCCGATGGTCACGGCGGCCGCCCAAGGAATGGTCGGCACCAGCAGGTGCACGACCACGGCAACAGCTCCCGTCGTCAATCCCACCGCGATCAGGGCCAGACTGAACACCGGTACCCAATTACGCTTCAGATCGCGAAGCGAGGTGTCGTAGGCAGCGTCCAGCAAAACAGGGGCGACAAACAGCGTCAGCACAAGCGCTGGATCGAGATGCAGGTTGACATCGATCGGGGCAATGGCAACGGCCGCGCCGGCAAGCGCGAGCAGGACCGGATAGGGCAGGCGGGATCGCCGCGAAACGCCTAGCAACATCACCGCCGCTGTCAGCATCACGAGTATCGTTTCAAAGCCGAGCATGAGAACCCCGTCGACGTTGATCGTGCGCGGAGGATGGCGCACCAGCCTATGAGTTTGCTGGCGGGCACGACGGGCCTGCGCGGCCTTCAGGGCACACGCTTTCGGATCGAAATGCCTAGGGCAGAAACCCAGTCGAAATCCAGGGCACTGCCGCGACGACGATCAGCGCCACGACCAGCACCCCCATATACGGCCAGATCCGGCCAAAAGCCTCGTCGCTGGAGACCTTGCCGATCAGGCAGGTCTGGTAGAAGCCCACGCCGAAGGGCGGTGAGAACAGCCCGATGCCCATCGCGAAAATCGCTACGATCGCGTATTGCACCAGGTGGATCCCAAGCTGCTGGGCGATCGGGAACAGCAGCGGCCCGAACAGCACCATCGCCGGCAGACCCTCCAGCACGCTGCCCAGCACGACGAACAGCAGCATCGAAACCGCCATGAAGCCGTATTTGCCGCCCGGCAAACCGGTCATCATATCCGCCAGCGTTTGCGCGAAGCCGGCCTGGGTCAGCGACCAGGCCATCGCGCTCGCGGTGCCGATGATCAGCAGGATGGCACCGGACAAGGCCGCCGTCTCGACCAGGATCGGCACCAGCCGGCGCCAATCGAAGCAGCGATACACCGCGATGCCGACGACGATGGCATAGACCACGCCAACCGTCGCCACCTCGGTCGCCGTGGTGATGCCGGCGAGCACCGCGTAGCGGATCACGAAGGGCAGGATCAACGCCGGAACCGCGACTACGAACAGGCGTCCCACCGTTGCCGCCCCGACGCGCCCCGCGCTGGGGCGCTCATGCCGGGTGCGGAAGAACACCAGCGCCGCCAGCCCAATCGCGGCGAATGCCGCCGGCAACAACCCCCCAGTGAACAGCGCCGAGATCGATACCCCGGTCACCGCGCCCACGATGATCAGCACGAGGCTGGGTGGGATCGTCTCCGACATCGCCGCCGAGGCGGCAAGCTGCGCCACCAGTTCGCCGGGCGCCGATCCGCGACGGCGCATCTCGGGCAGCAGCACAGGGGCCACCGCTGCCTGATCCGCCGCCTTCGACCCGGAAATGCCCGAGATCAGATACATCGCGACGATGAGCACATAGGACAGTCCGCCGCGCCGGTGACCCACCAGCGCCGCCAGGAAATCGACCATGGCCCTGGCGATGCCGGTCATTTCCAGCAGCAGACCCAGCACTACGAACATCGGCACCGCCAGCAGCTCGATCGAGGACATCCCCTGGTCCATCTGGCCGAGCACGACAGCCAGCGGAATGGTGGTGGTGAAATAGATGTAGCCGAAGGTGGCGATGCCGAAGCTGAAGGCGATCGGCACGCCGATGAAGATGCAGATGCCGACGATGCCGATGAAGAAAATCAGCAGATCGGCGTTGCCGAGATCGTCGAACTCCGGCTCCAGGCTCCACAGCACCAGACCGATTGCGATGCCGATGCCCAGCACCAGGACAAGTTCACTCCAGGTCGTGCCTCGGAATAGCTGGCGAATGGCGACGTAGAACAGCAGAGCCAGCGCCACGAGCTGCCCGCCGATCTCCCACGAGCCGGGGATTTGCATGACCGGCGTCAGGATCGCTTGCTGCTGAACGGCGTAGGAAATGCCGGGGACGACCAGCCCGACCGCTACTACCGCGACGATCAGCGCCGCCAGACGCCGGGCGAAGCGCTGCCCGCGGACACCGATCCGGCCCACGATCACGGTCATGCGCATGTGCTCGCCGCGGCTGAGCGCGATCACCGCACCCAGGCTGACCAACCATAGGAACAGGATCCCCGCGAGTTCCTCGACCCAGACCAGCGGGCTGTTCAACAGGTAGCGCCAGACAACGCCGGCAAACAGGATTGCGATCTCGACGACAACCAGGATCGCGGCGACGCCTTGCGTTGACAGGTCGATCAACCGGTCAAGCCGCCGTAGCATCGCGCTGGCCGGGTTCAGGCGGTCAATCCGGTCGCCTTCTCAAGCGCGGCCCAAAGTGCCGGGCTGAACTTGGCTTTCCAGGTCTTGTAAAATCCGGATTTGACCAAAGCGGATTGAAACAGCGCCTTGTCGGGGGTGGCAAATTCCATACCCTGCTGCTTCAGCTTCGCCTCCAGCGTGCCGTCCAGCTTCTGGTTGGCGGCGCGCTGCTGTTGGGCCTGCGCGTCGAACGTGTCCTCGACGATCTTGCGGTAGTTCGCCGGTATGGTGTTCCAGAACATGCCGTTCGCCAGCAGCCAATAGCCCACCCACATATGGTCGGTCAGCGAACAGTATTTCTGCACCTGGTAGAATTTCTGGGTCTCGATATTGCCGAGCGGGTTTTCCTGGCCGTCCACGACGTGGGTTTGCAGGGCGGTGTAGAGCTCGGACACGTTGATGGTGGCCGGGGCAGCGCCGAGGTCCTGGAACAGCGACAAGGAGATCGGGCTGGGCGGGACGCGGATCTTGAAGCCGTGCAGATCCTCGGGCGTGTTGATCTGCTTTGTGCTGGCGGTGATCTGACGGAAGCCTTCGTCCCAGATGCGATGCATCGGGATCAGGCCGGTCTTGGCGATATCGGCGCGGACGATGTCGCCGACGGCACCATCCAGCGTGTTCCAGGCCATTTCGGGCGATTTGAACGCAAAGCCGATATTGTCGATCGCGGCACTTGGCACCAGGGTGGCCAGGATGTTGTCACCGATCGCCATCATTTGCATGGCGCCGGAACGCAAGTTGGACAGCATGTGGGTATCGTCACCCAGTTGGCTATTCGGGAAGATCTTCACGTCCACCGCGCCGTCGGTCGCGTCCTTGATTTTCTTGGCTGCCTCCGTGGCGTTGACGGTGGTCGGGTGGTCGGTGGACAGATCCAGGCCGAAGCGGATGACATAGTGGCTCGCCGCGGTGGCGGGACGGATCGCCAAACCGCCGGAGGCGACCGCCGCGCCGGTCAGAAATTGCTTGCGGGTCATCAGCATGGGTTGATCCTCCGGGTGCGGCGACCGATGATGGCCGCTTCAAGGCAACGACAATCACGACACGCGATAGGCGTCAACGGGACCAATCGAACTTGCTGGCGTCGCTAGCGACCCGCCTCGCTGATCAGCCAGTCACGGAATTGCCGTAGCTGGCGGATCCGCAGCCGGTCGGGCAGGGCGACGAACCAGTGGCCCTCGGGGGTAGCGATCGGCGGGTTGGGGGCGATTTCGGCGAGGATTCCGCCGGCCAGCATGTCGGCGACCAGGTTGCGATCGACCACCGCGGCGCCGATCCCGGCGGTGGCCGCCTGCACCGCCAGGGCTCGGGTCTCGAATGTCAGGGTCGGCGCGGTATTGCGCCAGCCCAGGGCGGCGGCGATGGTCGGCCAGTCCGCGTCGCGGGTGCGGGCGGCGAGGCGGGGCAGATCTTGCGGCTGGGCTTGGGCTTGCAGCATGCGCGGGTTGCTGACGACGACCGGGCGGTCGCGGAATAACAGTGTTGCCTCCAGATCCGGCCAGTTGCCTTGGCCCCAGCGGATTGCGCATTCGAACGGTTCGGTGGACAGGTCGACTGGTCGCATGCCGGCACTCAGCAGCAGGCGAGTGTCCTGGTAGCGAGACTGGAAGCCGGTCAACCGGGGAACCAGCCAGAGCGTGAGAAAACTCGACAGCGCTGAAATGCGGACATCGCCGGCCTGGTGTCCGGCCTCGGTGATCGCGGCATCAATGCTGTCGAAGGCCGCGACCAGGCGAAGGCCAAGCCGTTCACCGGTTTCAGTGAGCCGGGTGTGCGCGCCGCGGCTGATGAACAGAGTTATCGCCAATGTCTGCTCCAACTGGTGCAGCAGGTGGGACACCGCGGAAGGGGTCACGTTGAGCGCGTGCGACGCGCCCGCAAGGGTTCCGGTGCGGGCTGTCTCGGCGAACGCGCGCAAGGCACGCAGGGACGGGGACGACATGAGAAATCCTCATGCTGCTGGTTCGCCTTCTCACTACCTGTTGTCGGTTGTTTGCGCCAGGATCGCATCTCCTTGGAAAGCGGAGCGATGGATGTTGAAAGCCTATTTCGATCAGTTCGCGGTCTATAACCGCTGGGCCAACCGGCGGGTTTACGACGACGCGGCAACGCTGCCGGACGAGGTACGCAAACGTGGCGCCGGACTGTTCTTCGGCAGCCTGCACGGGACGCTGAACCATATGCTGGTGGCGGATTACATCTGGATGCGGCGCTTCACCGATGACGGCCCGCGACCGGAGCGCCTGAACCAGATTTTGTATGAGGATTTCTCCGAACTGCGGGCGGCGCGGCAAGCCGAGGACGAGCGGATCATCGGGTTTGTGACCGGGCTGGGGGAGTATGACCGGGAGATCACCTACCAGAATTCGACGGGAAACACGTTCCGGCAGGCGCTTGGGCCGGCGCTGGCGCATTTTTTCAATCACCAGGCGCATCATCGCGGCCAGTTGCATGCCGGGCTGACAATCGCTGGAATACGCGAGCCGGCTTCGCTGGATCTGTTGGTACTGCAGCGCTCCGGAAATGGCGCGTAAATCTGTTGCATGATTCAGGCATCTAGAATGCTCGGCGCCCTTGGCTTCTGCTGCATGAAACGCCGTTTCATCCGCCGACGTTTCGCCGACAGCAGATTAAGCGCCTCGACCATGATGGAGAATCCCATCGCGGCGTAGACATAGCCACGCGGCACATGGAATCCGAGGCCGTCAGCCATCAGCATCGTGCCAATCAGCAACAGGAACGACAGCGCCAGCATCTTCACCGAGGCGTGCCGATCGATGAACGACGACAACGGGTTCGATGCAGCCAGCATCAACATCATGGCGACAACGATAGCTGCGACCATGACCCAGATTTCGTTGGCGATGCCGACCGCGGTGATGATGCTGTCGAGCGAGAAGACGATATCGAACAGCACGATCTGGACGATGGTGGCGACGAAGCCTGGCTGACGGCCCGCGGCCGGTTCGTGCTCGTCCTCACCTTCGACACGCAGGTGGATCTCCCGCGTGCCTTTGAACATCAGGAAGCCGCCGCCGCCGAGCAGAACCAGGTCGCGCCAGGAGAAATTCCAATCCCCTAAAGAAACGACCGGCTCGGTAAGGTGAACGATGAAGGCGATCGACCCAAGCAGCGCAAGTCGAGTTCCTAGTGCCAAGGCAAGGCCGATGGTGCGGGCCTTGCCTTGGCGCTCCGGCGGCAGCCGCCCGGCCAGTAACGCGATGAAGACAAGGTTGTCGACGCCCAAGACGATCTCGAGCGCCGACAGGGTGATGAAACTTGCCCAGATGTCGGGGTCCATCAGCCAATCCATGACAGTCAGCCGCGACGTTCCCGGACCTGCCGATCAGCGGGCACGGCGATCGCCGGACAGGTTCAGCAGCATGACGAACAGGTTGATGGCGTCGAGGTACAATGTCAGCGCTCCCATTAGCGCGGTTTTCGCCAAGTCGCCCATGCCGCCGGCGTAGTAAAGCTGCTTGATGCGCTGCGTGTCGTACGCGGTCAGCCCGGTGAAAACCAGCACGCCGATAATCGAGGTGACGAAGTGCAGCATGCTGGATGCGACGAAGATATTCACCACGCTCGCCAGGACGATGCCGATCAGGCCCATGAACAGGAATGACCCGAGGCGCGACAGGTCTCTACCTGTCGAGTATCCGTAAAGACTCATCGCGGCGAACGTCCCGGCGCTGATGAAGAAGACGCGAGCGATGCTGGTCCCGGTATAGGCCAGCAGGATGCCGGCAAGCGATAGCCCCACCAGGCCCGAATAGGCCCAGAATACCGCTTGCGCGGTGGCGAAGCTCATGCGGTCGATGCGTAAACTCAGAAACAGCACCGCGGCCAGTGGGGCCAGCATGACCAGCCAGATCAGCGGAGTTCCTGCGATCTGCTGGTAGAAGCCGGTGGCGGTGGCGAGGTAGGCGACCAATCCGGTCAGGCCGACGCCGGCGGCCATATAGTTGTAGACCGACAGCATGTAGCGGCGCAGCCCGGCGTCGATGGCCGGCCCGCCAATTCCAGCAGGGCCGGTCGCTCGGCTGGTGTAGGCGTCGATATTCATCGGACTTCCTTTCTATCGGGAGTTGGGCGCAAAGCGCCCATCCAGTGAGGTCGGCGGCGCTCGATCCATTCCAGGACGCGATCGGTGACGCGTCGTAACATCGGAACGTCATCGGCCAGCAGCACAATGCCAAGCGGCAACATCCATAGGCCGAGGATCGGCAGGATGCTGAAGATGCTGCCGATGATCAGCAGCACGCCGGCCGGGATTCGCAGCCATTTTGCCGATGGCCGGCGCAACCAGCGAACCACGTGCTGAAATCGTTCCGGCAGGCGCCGGATCAGCAGGTCCAGGCGGCGTTCCCGCTCCTGGTCCCGTTCAGCGTCACTCATCATGGCTTGATCTTGGATACGAACAGGCAATGCCACGGCTCCTTGTTGCAGGGACCGTGTCGCGCCGACTGTGATGGGTTGGTTGATCGGGGGGGTTGGCGAGATCATCGGGCCCACGGATCAACCGCTTCCACCACACCAACGTGGAACACGGCGATCCGACATCACGAGGTTGGACAACACCATGTTGTCGTCCTCGTCAGAGGGGCCCGGATCTATTGAGCCACGAATTGGAGTATCGGCCGGGATTTTCAAGTCTGGTGCGCGCGCGTTTTGCTCCCGGGCGCCTTGCTGTTGCGATAGGATGACGCTGGGTCCACGATGAATGGGCGGCAAGGTAACGCCGCGCCACAGAAACTGGGGAACCGTTCATCATCATGTCTCGATTTGCCGCGCTGACGCCGCTTCTGGCGCCTCGTTCCGTTGCCGTCCTTGGCGCATCCTCGGATCCGACGCGCATTGGCGGGCGGCCGATCGCCTATATGCGGGCACAGGATTTTCCTGGCGCGCTGTATCCGGTCAATCCAAACCGGTCGGAAATCCAGGGACTGAAGGCCTATCCGTCGGTGGCCGACCTGCCCGAGACACCGGATGTGGCGATCGTTGCGGTGCCGGCTGAACTGGCCGCTGGCGCGATCGACGACCTTGCGAAGCGCGGCACCAAAGCCGTGGTAATGTTCACCGCCGGCTTTGCCGAGATGGATGATGCCGGGGCGGCTGCCCAGGCCAAGATGGTGGCGACGGCACGGGCGGCGGGGATGCGTATTCTCGGGCCGAACTGTCTGGGCGTGTTCGACGCCAGGCAATCGTACTATGCAACGTTTTCGTCGTCCTTCGACAGCGGATGGCCGGTGCTGGGACGGATCGGCATTGCCAGTCAGTCCGGCGCCTATGGCACGCATCTCTACACGCTGGCCCGCAACCGCGGCATCGGCGCCTCGCTTTGCGTAATGACCGGTAACGAGGGCGACGTCACGGTTGGCGAATGTATCGGTTGGCTGGCGGAAAACCCCGAAGTCGATGTGATCGCGGTCTATGCCGAGGGCATCCGCGAAGCGCCCGGACTGATCGCCGCCCTGGAAGCCGCCCATGCGGCGAAGAAACCAGTCGTGATGCAGAAGGTCGGGCGCAGCGAATTGGGGACCAAGGCGGCGAAGTCGCACACCGCTTCGATCGCCGGCGATGATGCCGTCACCGAGGCGGTGATGGCGGAATTTGGAGTATTCCGCGCACGTAACAGCGAGGAGATGCTGGACATTGCCCACACCGCGACGCGCAAAATCTATCCGGTGGGGAATACCCTCGGCGTGATTACGGTTTCCGGTGGCGCAGGTGTGCTGATCAGCGATGTCGCCGAGAGTCTTGGCCTGGCGATGCCGGAAATGCCAGCCGAGGCACAGCGGAAGTTGCGTTCACTGGTGCCGTTCTGCGCGCCTCGGAACCCAGTGGACGCCACCGCGCAGGTTTCGAATGACGTGACGTTGGTCAAGACCTTTACCGAGTCGATGGTGCGGGAAGGCGGCTATAGTTCGGTGCTGGGGTTCTTCAGCATGACCGCCTCGTCGCGTCGCTGGCCGCAGATCCGCGAGCAGCTGAACCTGGTGCGGGTGGAGAACCCTGGCCGGTTGTATGTGCTGTCTGTCATCGTGCCGCCGGAACGACGCGATGAGTTGGAGGCCGATGGCTGGGTGGTACACGAGGACCCGACGCGGGCCGTCACTGCGATCGATGCGATGGGTCGTTACGGTGCCGCGTTTGCCGGCAAGCCCCGCAACGCGGCGCCGGCGATAGGACCGGTCACCCTGCCGGCTCTGACACCATCGGAAGCCGAGGCCAAGCGATTGCTCGGCAGCGCCTGCATCGCCTCGGCTCCGGAGGCTCCGTGCGCGACCGCGGACGAAGCGGTTTCGGCTGCGGAGCGTTTCGGCTTTCCGGTGGTGATGAAAATCCTTTCGCCCGACATCATGCACAAATCGGAAATCGGTGGTGTGCTGCTGGACCTGGCTGACGCGCAGGCGGTGCGTGCCGGCCACGCGGTGCTGCTGCAGCGAGCCAAGGCGTCGGCGCCCACCGCGAGGATCGAGGGCGTGCTGGTGGCGAAACAGTTGCAAGGCGGCGTCGAGTGCATCCTGGGTATTCACCGCGATCCGGTGTTCGGGCCGATGGCGATGTTCGGCCTGGGCGGAATCTTCGTCGAAATACTGAAGGATGTCGTTTTCCGCCGCTGCCCGTTCGGCACCGACGTGGCGGAGACGATGATCCGCTCGATCAAGGGCGCACCGTTGCTGCTGGGCGCGCGCGGGCGCCAGCCAGCCGATGTGAAGGCGCTGGCCGAGATGCTCTCGCGGCTGTCGGGGTTCGCTGTCGCTGCCGGCGATCGATTGCAATCGATCGATCTGAATCCGGTTTTCGCGATGCCGGAAGGGCAGGGCGCGTTTGCCGCCGACGCGGTGATCGAGATCGGCTAACCGCAAGTGCCAAGTCGGTAAGAGCGCCTCCGCCTCCGCCCTGGCCGGCACCGACGACCACGCAACCATTTTCCGTCAGCGCTGGCCGGCGGTCAGCCCGACCAGCCGATCGAACTCGGCCAGCGAAAGCGTCTCGGCGCGCCGCTCGGGCGCAATGCCAGCCCGCGCCAGCAGCGCTTCTCCACCAAGCGCGCGCAACGATCCGCGCAGCATCTTGCGGCGCTGCCCGAAAGCGGCGGCGGTCAGCGACTCCATGGCGGCAAAGCGGCCGGGGTCCGGCTGCGTCGGGCGCGGCGTCAGGCTAACCACCGCCGAGGCGACCTTCGGCGGCGGGGTGAAAGCCTCGGACGGCAGCCGCATGACGATGCGAGCCTCGCAGGTCCACTGCGTCAGCACAGACAGCCGCCCGTAGGCGGCGGTGCCTACGGCCGCGCAAATCCGCTCCGCCACTTCCTGCTGGAACATCAGGGTCAGCCGCTCGAACGAAGCGGCGCGACGCAGCCAGCGGATAAGCAGCGGCGAGGCGATGTTGTAGGGCAGGTTGGCGATCACCTGGCGCGGCGAAGCAACCAGGGATGCGGCCTCGATCGCCATCGCATCACCCTCGATCACACGCAACCGGGGACCGGTGGCCGCCGCCAGTTCGCACAGCGCGCCGATCGCGCGCCGGTCCAGTTCGATCGCGGTGATGCTGGCGGCGGCGGACGCCAACAGGGATCGGGTCAGTCCGCCCGGCCCGGGCCCGACCTCGATCACATGACGGCCCGCCAGATCACCGGCGTGGCGTACGATGCGGTCGGTCAGATTGGCATCGAGCAGAAAATGCTGGCCCAGTGAATGCCGGGCGGCAAGGCCGTGACGGGCGATCACCTCGCGCAACGGCGGCAGGTGAGCCAACAGTGGTGAAACTCGGCTCAGACCGGGTGATCACGCTCGTCGATCGTCGCCTTGCGACGCAGGTCGCGCATGGTCTGGCGCGACAGCATCTCGATCCGCTCCTGGATCAGGCGGTGCCGGATTTCCTCTGGCGTGATGGCGCCGAGGTTTTTCTGCTCGCGGGTGCAGACCGTGATCACCGCGATGCCGTCGCGTGAAATCAGCGGTTCGGTGGGTTTGCCCAGCGGAATGGTCTCCAGCAGCTTGCGGAACGCCGGGGGATTGACGCCTTCGACCCGAACCTCACCCGGATCGGCCGGATGGTTGGGTGAGTTGTTGGCCTTCGCCGCCGCGTCCATCTGGTCGCAGCTCTTCACCGTGGCACCGAGGGAGCGCGCCTTGTTCAGCGCCTGGCGCTGCTGCTCAGTTGGGTTCTGCGGATCGGTCAGTGGCGTGGTGAAGGCCATGAAGGCCTGGCGCAGGGTCACCATGGTCGCCATCTCGTTGCCGATTTCCCGTTTCGCCTGCAACATGACAACGGAAAATCCACCCGGCACGCGGACCGGATTGCTGATCGCGCCGACCGGCATCTGGGTGACGATGCGGGCGACGGCGGGGTCAAGCTGGTTAGTCTGCACCCAGCCGAGTTCACCACCCTCCAACGCCGACTCGGCCTGGCTGAACTGGGCCGCCACCACGGAAAACGCCGCCCCCTTATGAAGTTCTGAGATCACCGTCTCGGCGAAACGCTGCGCGTCGGCGCTATTGGCCGGATCATCGACCGGAATGAAGATCTCGGCCACCTGATATTCCGGCCGTCCGACTTGCTGGGCCGCTAGTTTCTGTTGTTCGGTCACGTCGGCCTCGGTCACGTCGAGCCGTTCCGAGACGATCTGACGCAGCATTTGCGACCAGGCAAGCTGGGCGCGGATCTGGTCGATCAGGGTGCGCGCGCTGACCCCGTCGGAGGCCAGCTTCGCCCGCAGCGCGCCGGGCTGCATGTTGTTGCGGGACTCGATGTCCTTGATCGCGGCGGCGATTTGGGCGTCCTGGATGACGATCTTGCGCCGCTGGGCTTCCTGCACGCGCAGTCGCTCGTCGATCAGTTGGCGCAGGATCTGCGGTCGCAACCGGTCGATCACGTCCGGTGACAGCCCCATTCCGGTGGACAGCGCAAACAGTCGGGCACGATTGGAGATATCGGCCTCGCTGATGACGTCGCCGTTGACCACGGCGGCGATCCGGCTGGTATCCGCCATCTTCTGGTCGGTCGGCGAACTGGCGGCCGAAGGGTTCGGTTTCACCGCTTTCGCCGGCGCCGCACCCAGCGCGCCGGTCGAGCAAGCCATCAGCAGCGCGAGCGCGCCCGGAACAGCCAGGGGGATGTGGCCGCGGCGAAGGGTCGGCATGTCAGGCACTCCCTACAGGGCGCGATAGCCGAATTGGCCGATCGTCTTGAAGGTCAACAGGAACAGCACGGTGGTACTGCCGCTATCGCCATTGATGCTGGTATAGCGGCGGTACAGCCGCAGATCAAAGATGAAGCACTCGTCCTCGTAGATCGCGTCGCCCGCGACCGAGACCATGCGGTTGGTCGCGAGGTCGCGGCGGACGTCTCCGCTGACGCGGTAGTTCCCCCACTTGGACGATGCGCCCAGCGTGATCTCATTGCGCGGAAAGTAGTAATTGTTGCCGATCGGAGGCGGCTGTGGCTGATCGTAGAAGGTGTACGGATCGAACGTGGTGTAGATGTAGCCGGCCGAAACCCGCAGCCGATCCACCCCGGCGGTGCCCACGGCATCGGCGAAACGGGTTGCCAGCGAGTCCTTGTCGAGCCGGGTGCGATAGGTCAGGTCGAGCCACTTTGTGGGCGTGAAGGTGCCGCGGGCGACGACGTCGGAAACCTGATCGTGCAGACCAGATGCTTCGGGGAACAGGCTATCTTTCTCGGTCCGATAGGATTGCCCGACAAGGCCGTCGAAGGTGGTGCCCCCCAGATACCACGCACCGTGCAGCCCGACATTGGCGCGCACCCCGCCATCCAGCCGATCGATTCCCGGAAAGCGGTTGAAGCCGAACAGATTGGCGTCGGTGAATTCGAAATCCAGGCTGTCCTCGTTCGGGATCTGCCGCAACTGGCTGTCACCGGTCTGCGGCGCGATGACCATCTGGGCGATCGGCTCAATGATCTGGGTACCCCAGGCGCCGCTGTTGCGAGCGAACGGCCAGCGGAAATCTACCGCCGCCTGCGGCAGAGCACGCGCAGTGCCGACACTGTGGTCGTTGGCGAAATTCGGGATCCCGTTGAAATCGGTTGCATCGTAGGCAGCGGCGTCGGCGTGCAGGGTGACCTTCCAGCGGTCGCCCAGCAAGCCCGAGAATGGCCGTTCGTAGTCCATCGTCAGCGCACCGCGGCGGGTGCTGGTGCCGCTGCTGCGGATCACGTTGAAGGCGCCGGTGGATAGCGAGAAGCGGCCGCCCAGCGAATCCGGCGTGCCGACGAAATTGTATTGATAGCGCGGCAGCACGGTCGGCAGCGCGCTGCTGTTGATCGCCTGGTTCAGCGCCTGGTAGAATTTCGAGTCCAGGCGGGCATACGAGCCCTGGCCGAAGCCCTCGATGTAGAACTGACTGATCAGCACGTTCTGATCGCCGGTCAGCCCCTCGGTCAGGTGGAAGTCACGCACATAGTCGGCCGAGGAGGCTCGGTTGACGCTGAAACCCCAGCGCCAGGTATCATCATAGGCGAACCGGCCGTTGGTCACGAACGAGCCCTGCGGCGAGCCATCGATGTAGCCACCCGACCCGTTCACCAGCAGCGAGCCATCGTTGAACTTGCGGCGATACTCGATATCGAGCTGCGGGCCGGCCTCGGTCGTCATCATCGGGATGAAGGTCGCGTCGGACTGATCGTCGATCACCTGGTAATACGGCTGACCGAAGAATGCGCCGATGTTGGACGAAGTGCCGAGCAGCGGCGGCAGAATGCCGGATTCCCGTTTCACCGACGGATCGGCGGTCCAGAAATACGGGAAGTAGGCCACCGGAATGCCGAACATCTGCAAAGTGGCGTCGTGGTACTCGATCTTCTTGTGCTCCAGGTCCTGCACGATCGACGTGGCGCGGATTTGCCACAGCGGCGGACGGGTGGGATCCTTGGCGCACAGGTTGCAGGTCGTGTAGACCGCCTTGGAAAGCTCGTTGATCTGCCCGCCGGTGCGCTGCACGCCATTCGCCGCCAGCTTGCCGTTCTGCTGCAACAGCGCGCGCATATCCTTAAGGATGCCGTCGTTCATGTTGTTCTGCAGCTCGGCATAGTCGGCGAAAAGCACCTCACCGTCGGGTTCCAGCAGCACCACGTGGCCGGTGGCGGCGGCGACGCCGCTGTTGCGGTCGAAGGTAATCTTGTCGGCGCGCAGCACGTGCCCGTTCTGCCAGGCTTCGACATGCCCGGTCGCGGTGACCAGGGATTTGTCCTTGTCGTAATCCACCTGATCGGCTGTGAAGGTGACCGGTTCGTTGCGGTTTACCTGGTGGCTAGACGGATTGGTGTTGAGCGCGCCGAACTGGGCGTGAGCCGGTTGCAAGCCGACGAATCCAAGCACGGCGCACAATGCGAGGACCCACCAGACCGAGTTTTCTGGGCGGTGCAGGTTGCGCCAGGCTTGGTTGCGCCGGGTTTGGATACGCCAGACTCTGGTCAGGACGGGCCGTGGTTCGGAATGCCGCACGCGATGCATTCTCAGCCGTCCTCCGTATGCAGCAGCAGGGCAACGGCGAGCATAAGGCCCGACGCAGCCGGCGCCCAGGCCGCCAGCACCACTGGCAGCGCGCCGGACTGGCCGATCTGCTCGGCGATCTTCGAAACCACGAACAGCGCGAAACCGGCCGCCACGCCGCTGGCGATCATCTGCGCCACGCCGCCGCGCCGCGCCGGGCGCATGGAAAACCCGGCGGAAACCAGCGTCATCGTCGCCGCCAGCAACGGCAGCGCAAGCAGTGCCTGGAAATGCAACCGGTGGCGCACTGACGAGAAACCGGACCGGTCGAGCAGGGCGATGAACCCGGGCAGCGCCCAGAACGACAGCGTATCGGGCGAGGCGAAGCTCTCCTGCACCCGGCTGACCGTCAGGTCGGTCGGCAGGTTGATCAGCCGGGGCGGCTCAGGCAACTGCTCGGGCCGGATCGAACGGGCGTTCTCCAACTCCCAGTGGCCCGGGCCCAGCGTGGCACTGGTCGCCTCGATGCGGCTGAGCAGCTTGTCCGACCCGTCCAGGCGGAACACGCTGACGCGCTGCGCGGTGAGCTGGCGGTGATGTAGTTCAACCTGCTGGGCATGGATGATGGCGACGCCTTTCGGCGAGCTCTGGCGGTCCGACTGGCGCAGCCAGAGCTGACCGCCGTTCAGCGCCAGCGGGCCGCCGCCGGTGCTGAGATAGGTGTTGTCCATCGCCTCCGCCTTGGCCAGCATCACCGATGACACCGGGCTGACCAGGGCGGTGGCGATGACGCCGAACAGCACCGCGCAAAGGGTCGGCGCGGTCAGGAACTCCCACGCCGAGACGCCGGCGGCGCGGGCGACAATGAGCTCGGACGAGCGGGTTAGCCGCCAGAAGCAAAGTATGCCGCCAAGCAGCACTGCGAACGGCAGGATCTGCATCGCCTCATACGGCAGCCGCAGCGCGGCGATCTGGCTGACCGTGCCGAAGCTGACATCGGGGTGGCTGGCCGATCGGCGCAACAGCTCGATGAAATCGAACATCGACACCAGGCCGGACAGCGCCAGCAGCATACCGAGCACGGAGAACGCGAACTGACGCACGATATAGAGCGAGAGCGTGACCGCGGCGGTCATCGATCAGGCTTCCGCCGGCTGCGGCTGAAACAGCCGGATCGGCGGCCCAAACAGTAGCCACGCACAAATCAGGCCCGGTACCGTGGCGTGCAGCCACATCAGGAACAGCAGGTTGTTGTCGCGCGCGCCCAGCGTGCCGAAAGCCAGGCCAAACGCCAACAGCAGGACCATGACGCCGACCGTGACCAGCGGCCGGGCGATGCCGCCATGACGCCGGAAGATCCCGCCCAGCGCCGAGAATAGACCGACCATGGCATACGACAGCGTGGTCAGCGGCGCGCTCAGTCGTTTGTGGCCCTCGGCCAGCCATTTCGACCGGTCACGCGCGAAATACGGATGCGGGTTCAGCAGGTCGCCGAGCGGCACTTCCGACATATCGGGCGGGCGGGCGCCTTCGTCCTTGGTGGCGTCGGCGAGGTCGATCTCGTTCTGCTTGAAGGTCAGCATGTCGAGCCGGCCGGACTGGTGGTCGATCTCCTGGCGACTGCCGTCCATCAGCAGCACGCGCGGACCCGACGGGCCGTCGATCAGTCGCCCACGCTCCGCCAGGATGGTGGCGTGAGCGTTGGGATTGCGTGCGTCATCGACCAGCACGCCGTGCAAGGTGCCGTCCGGGTCGCGCGAGCGGATATAGACGGTCAGCTTGTCCGATAGCGGGGTGAACACGCCATCCTGTAGCAGGAAGGCGGCGAGCCGGTTGCGGATTTCCCACTGGAATTGCTTGAAATCGTTCAGCGATGCCGGCACTGCCCAAAGGCTGAGGCTATAGCCGGCGATGGTCGCCAGCAGCGCCACCGCGAGGGCGGGGCGCGCCAGCGCCCAGGGCGACAGCCCGGCGGAGCGCATCACCGTCAACTCCCGGTCGGTCGCCATCCGCTGATAGGTGAACTGGATCACCACATAGGTGGTGATCGGCAGGATGACGGCGATGAAGCTGGGGATCAGCAGGCTGGTGAGATGCAGGAAAACCACCAGTGAGAGGCCTCGGTTGACGACCAGGTCGACGAAGCGCAGCGACTGGGTCAGCCAGATCAGCGCGGTGAGCCCGCCGGTCGCCACGAACAGCGCGACGAGCACCTGACGGAATATGTAGAAATCGAGCCGGGTGAGCATCTTGCCGGAGCGCATGGCGGCTTTCTGCGGCAGGCTCGGGCGCGATGCAACCCGACTTTTGTTCATGCCCCCGTAGGCTGACCCGACGGCGCTTGTGGCGAGGCGAGGCGGGTGCGATTCGCCGCCTGATGCAGCAGCGCGGGAAACAACGCAGCCGCCTGGGTAATGGCGGCTTGAACCGAACCGGTCATGCAAGCGTGATGCAGCAGGCCGGCCAGCCGCATCTGCCGGCGCAGGGTGCGTGCCAGGGCACGATGATAAGCCGTCGAGTCGGCACCCGCCAGCCAAGCCTCGGCGGCGCTGGCTCCGCTGTGCAGGGCGATGGCCATGCCGTCTCCGGTCAGCGATGGTATCACCGCGGCCTGGTCACCGAGACGGAACAGGCCGGGGGCGGCGAGCGCATCGGACCGGTAGCCGTAGGGGACTCCGGCAATGGCGAGCGGACGCGCCAGCAGCGCCCGCGCGCCGGCCAGCAGGGCGCTGAAACGGCGGCTGTGCTGCTGGATCCGAACGAGCAGGGTGGCCCAGGTGCCGCCATGGCGAAGCAGGGCCTGACGCTGGATCGCGATGCAGAGCACGGCCTGGCCATTTTCCACCGGCTGCATGCCGGCGTAGCCGCCGGGGAACAGGGTCAGTTCGATGGCGTCGCCCAACATCCGGGCCGCGTCGGGCGCGAGGGCGAAATACATTTTCATGCCGACCGCGCCGCGATCGGTGCGAGGACGCGGCAGGTCGCGCAGGTCGTGCTTGCCGGTCGCCAGGAAGACGGTGTCGGCGCTGAACGCGGTCTGGTCAGCGGTGCGGGCGGTCCACTGGCCCGGGGCGGCTGCTGGCGGCGCGTTTGCTTGGCATGTCGCAGCGGCTGGGTCCAGGCGGCCCGCTCGCAGAACAGCGAAGGCCTCGGGTGCGCCGGCCACGGGGGCGGTTGCCGGAAAAGTTGTGGCCAGACGGGATGTAGCCAGCGGGACGCGCGCCAATGCGGCGTTCGCCGATGGCGCGGCGGCCGGCGGCGCGACCTCGCGAGCCAGTTGGCGAACGGTTTGGCCGCCGCGCAGGATGGCGCCGACAGACTGGGCGTGGCGCAGCAGGGCGGCGTCGAAGCCGCGGCGCGACAGGCCCATGGCCGGGAATGGCAGCGCGGCCTGCGCCACTCGCTCGCGGTGGATCAGCCGGACGTAGCGGATCGGGGCGGCGCCGAGCGAAGCGGGATCGACCCCGAGTGCCTGGGCGCGCCGGATTGCGTCAATGCTGAGGAAGTCGCCGCACACCTTGTCGGTCGGCCCGCTGGCGCGCTCGATCATGATCGGGCAGCAGCCGGCTCGGGCCAAGGTGATCGCGGCGGCGGTTCCGGCCGGGCCGGCGCCGATGATCAGCGGGTCGCGACGCATAGCCGGAACGGAACGTACCAGGCGATCTTCGCCTGTTGTTCGGTGATGCCGGCGCGACGCAGCAACCCCTCCCACTCGGCGCGGATGAACGACCTGGCGATGGAGATCTGGCCGTCCTCACGCACGAACCGGTGCCACCGCGCGATCCGGGCGAGCAGTGGGAAACCGTAGTACGGCAGCACGTGGCGGTGCAGATCGCTGATGAACCAGCCTCTGGCGGCGTTGTCGGGCAGCCAGCGCAGGAAGCTGACCACCTGGTCATCGGTCAGGTGGTGAGTGAACTGCGAGGTGATGATGAAGTCGAATTTGTGCTCCGGTCGATAGGCGAAGGCGTCGCCGTTGATGAACTCGATGCCGGCCGCGTCCCCGGCCGCGTCCCGCGCCGCCGCGGTGGCCCAGGGGTTGAGGTCGATGCCGGTCAGCCGGGCATGCGGGAAGCGCGAGCGGATCTTGCGCAGTGCGTCTCCGTGGCCGCAGGCGATGTCCAACACCGAGAAATCATTGTTGGCGCGCTTGCCCAACCAGGACAGCATCGGGCGGTGCGTCAGGGTCACGACATTGACCCTGGACAGGTCGCGCAGGCAGCGCCGGTAGTCTTCGAAGTCGGCGCAGTCGGTATCCATCCGCTCCGGCTGCGTGCTGCGCTGGGCCAGCCCCATCGGCCGGATCAGGGTCATCGGAGCAGATTCATCGGGCTCGGTTCACGGTCGGCTGAAGCCGAAGCTCTCGACCGAGAGGCCGGGCCCGAAGGCCATCGCCATGCCGGTGCCGCGCGCGTCCGCGTCGAGCAAAATGCTGTGCAGCACGAACATCAACGTGGCCGAGGACATGTTGCCGTAGTTGCGCAGCACCGCACGCGAATGGCGCAGCGCGTCGGGACCCAGACACAGCCCTTGCTGCACCGAGTTGAGGATCGATCGGCCGCCGGCATGGACCGCCCACAGTTGGGGCGGATCGGGCGGCAGCAATGCGACGCCATGTTCCGGCAGCCAGCGGCGGATGCGGCCGGGCACCTGGCCCGACAGGTGCATCTCGAATCCGTCGTTGCCGATGTCCCAGGTGATCAGGTCGTGGCTGCGCGGGATGATGGCGGCCTGGAACCGTCCGAGGGCGATCCCGGTCGGGTCGGCGCTGACCAGCGCGGCCGAGGCGCCGTCGGCGAACAGCATGAAACTGAGCATTTTCGGCAGGTCTTGGAAGTCTTCCTGCAAATGCAGGCTGCACAGCTCCAGATTGACCACCAGCACGCGGGACGCAGGGTCGGCGCGCACGATCTGATCGGCCAGCTTCAGTACATTGACCGCGGCGAAGCAGCCCATGAAGCCGACGATGGTGCGCTGCGTGGCATCGGGCAGACCGGCTGCCCGCATGATCTGGAAATCCAGGCCCGGGGCGGTGAATCCGGTGCAACTGGCGACGATCAGGTGGGTGATCGCGTTCGGATCGACGTCCAGCTTGCGAAACGCCGTCATCGCCAGATCGAGCGCGTGCGGCTGATACAGCGCCATGCGGGCGGCGGTCGAGGGGAAGGCGCCGCGGCGGTAGAAGCCGGTGACGTCGAGGATCTTGTCGCGCGGCCGTGGCCCCGGTTCGAAGATCGCATAGCGGTGCTCGATATCGGACAGTTTGGCCATGCGGTCGAACAGCGCGCGCTTGTGCCAGTCGGCAACCGTGTCGCGGCCAAATTCGACAAAGGCTTCGTGAATGTCGTGCGGTGGGACCGCGGTGGTGATCCGGTTCAGCCAGGCCTGGGTCACGGGCGGTCCTTCGATGATCCCCAGAATGTGGGGGTGCGGGAACGTTACGCCAGGGTGGCGGCTGGCTATGGTTTGGCAATGTGACCGCCCCAGATGAGCCTGCCGGTTTCCCGCGTCCGCGCTCGGCGATCGCGACCAAAACTCCCAGCCGATGGACTTTGATCGTTTGTTTTCAGTGCTCTGGTTATTCTCTTTCTGCGGAGTCAGGCGACGAGGCTCAGATTTGTGACACTAGGCGTCAATAATGCCGGAGTCGATGGAGGGCGCCCTTAGGGCAGCAACTTGCCGGGGTTCATGATGCCGCCCGGATCGATCGCTGCCTTGATCCGCTGCATCAGCGCCAGTTCGGTGCCGCCGCGCCAATCCGGCATCATGTATGGCTTCAGCCGGCCGATGCCGTGTTCGGCCGAAAAGCTGCCGTCGTATTCGCGCACCACCTGGTTCACCGCGTCCATTATGACGTGGTCCTGGGCCAGGAACCATGCCGCTTCGGACCCGACCGGCTGCTCGAGATTGAAGTGAATGTTGCCGTCGCCGATATGGCCGAACGGAACCACCCGGACACCGGGCAGCAGCGCCTCGCAGGCGGCGGTGGCTTGGCGGATGAAGCCCGGAACTTTCGATACCGGCACCGAGACATCGTTCTTGACGCTGGCGCCTTCGCGCTTCTGCGCCTCGGAGTGTTCCTCGCGCAGCCGCCAGATCGCGGCGCGCTGGGCGTCGGATTCGGCGATCGCGGCGTCGTTGAGAATGTCGTCGCCCAGCGCCCGCTCCAGGATCTGTTCCATCATGTCGCGCAGGCCAGCGCCCGGGCGGGGCGAGGCGAGTTCGACCAGCACGTAGAATGGCGCGGGGGTCTCCAGCGGCAGCACGGCGCCGGGAATGTGCTTGACCACGAACGACATGCCGAGGCCGGACATCAGTTCGAAAGCGCTGATCGAGGCGGCGTCATGGGCCTGGAAACGGGTAAATAACGACAGCGCCGCCTCCGCCGAGTTCACGCCGCACAGTGCGACCGCGGTCTCTTTCGGTTGCGGCGCCAGCTTCATCACAGCGGCGGTGATGACACCCAGCGTGCCCTCGGAGCCGACGAACAATTGCCGCAGGCAGTATCCGGTGTTGTCCTTGCGCAACCGGCGCAGCCCGTTCCACACCGTGCCGTCGGGCAGCACCACTTCCAGACCCAGCACGAGGTCGCGGGCATTGCCATAGCGCACGGTATTGTTGCCGCCGGCATTGGTTGCCAGCACGCCACCGATTTGCGCGCTGCCTTCCGAGGAGATCGAGAGCGGCAGCAGGCAGCCTTGTTCTGCGGCGGCGAGTTGGGCGGCTTTCAGGGTGACACCGGCCTCGATCGTCAGCGTCAGGTCGGCGGCATCGAGGTCGCGGATGCGGTTCAGCCGAACGGTGGAAAGGATCAGTTCGGAGCCGTCCTCGTTCGGCACGGCGCCGCCGACCATGGATGTGTTGCCGCCTTGCGGCACGATCGGCGTGCCGGAGCGGGCGCACAGCGCGACCACGGCGGCGAGTTCCGCTGTCGTGCCGGGCCGGATGACCGCACTGGCGCGGCCTTGGTAGAGCCGGCGCCAGTCCTCTGCGTATGGCGCGGTATCGGTGGGTTCGGTCAGGATGCCGCGGTCGCCGACGATGGTTCGGATGGTGTCGAGCACGGCAGTGGGGACGCCGGCCCGGTCGGTGTCGGTCGGGGCGGTATTGGGTGCGGCGCTATCGGGCATCAGCGGGTCCTTTCGCTACGTCCTTTAGCGCGGGTGTAGGCGGGATGCACGCGGCGGCCGGCCAGAACCCAGCGCGCCAGCGTCCAGCCGCCGGTTCGGCCGGCATCTCGGCAGGAATCCCCGGTGACAGTATCGGCCCTGAACGACCTATCCGCGGTTTCCGGCCGCTGCCTAACCGGCGGCGCGTTCCCCCCGCCGGCCGTCAGGTGTAGGGACCCAGGTGGCAGCCGAACGCGTCAGCCGGCTGCATCAGGTTCTCTCCGGCCACCACTTCCAGTACATCGTAGTAGTCGTCCGGGCCCTTCATGTCGCTCTTCTTCTTGCCACGCTCAATGATTACCGGACGCACGAGCTGGTGGTCCGCGGCACGAAACCAGACCTCGCCGACCGTGGATTGAATATGTTTGCCGGCCTCATACGCCTTGATGACATCGACCGGATAGAATGTCCTTGCCCGCTCCACCGCATCCGCCCACATCGCAACCTGCATGTAGGCTGAATTGGCGCCCCACTCCGGCTTGTAGCCATAAGCCTTGTCGAACGCCTCGACAAATCCCTTGGCGATTGGGAAACGATCCTCCAGGGTCCACCAGAAGTCCGTCGCCGCGTAAACGCCCTGCATGAGGTCCGACCCGACATCCTTCGCCAGGAACGGCGTGTTGTAGGGCACCACGAGCGTCATCTTGTCCAGTACGCCGAACTGCTTGGCTTGCTTGATCGATTGCACGGCGTCATTGCCAAAATTGATGTTGACGAAGACATCAGCCCCGCTGTTGGCGATATTCAGCAAGTAGGAACTGAAATCAGAACTGCCCAGTGGGCACACCTGGTTGGTTGCCACCGTCCAGCCGCCCTTACCAAGGAATTCCTGCATCGACTGCCGCACGGTGTGGCCGTAGGTGTAGTCCGGCGTAAGAAAGGCGATTTTCTTGCCCTTGCCGAGCGACTTGATGAGCACGGGACTCAGTGCGTTGGCCGCCGTATAGGCGTAGAAGCATTGGCGGAAGGAGTACCGCGAACAGTCTTTGCCGGTGGTATCGTTGGAACCGGAGATGCCCGGCAGGTAGATCACCTTTTCCCGTTGCGCGAGCTTGTTGATGGCGACGGCGACGGCGGATGACACCGACCCGGTGATCATGATCGCCTTGTCCTCGCTGATGAAGCGTGACTGCGCCTGGACGGCGGCGTTCGGTTTCGCTTCGGAGTCGGCAACGCCGTGCCTCACCTGCTTTCCCAGGACCCCTTTGGTGGTGTTCGGTGAAATCTGGCGAATCAGCGCGTCGCCTTTGTTGAGGTGTTCAATCGCCAGTTGGTATCCCTTCAGCTCATCCTCGCCCGGCACCGCGTAGGTGCCGGTTCGCGGCAGGCAGATCCCGACGAAAACCGTGGCGCCGGAGACCGCAGCGGGATAGTCGCCGAGTGGCGGGTCATTGGCCGCGAACGCGCCGCGCGGCAAACCGGCCTGCAGCAGCGCACCGCCAACGAGGCCGGCGCCCGCCCCCAAGAGGTGGCGACGCGATGCAACCGACGACTTGATCGCCTGTACCATAACTGGACCTCCCAATCCCTTTGACATTCGTTGGCAGCAGCGCCTGATTTTTGACAAACAGCACATTTCTGCGACTGGCGGACTGCCACGGATATCCTGGTATCTTCTGGATACGCAAGATGTCTGACAATCGACAATGACGAATCGGTCGTACGGCACACTACACATAACGCGGAGGGTTTATCCAAGCGCCGTTTTCAGTTTGTTTAATGGTTTGCGAGCAGCGGCAACGCTGACTAATAGCTGCGGTTATCCCGCCGCACCGGCGGCGGGGAAGCCAATCGGCGCAAGTGGCCAGCGGCAACGACAACAGGGAGACCAGCGTGATGGACCAGTGGACGGATGCGTGGACTGTCTCGCGCCGCGGGATGCTGCGGACCGGGCTCGGCCTCGCCGGCGGTTTGGCGCTGGCGGGAAGGGCCGGCGCGGCCGACGCGCCGGTTGGAACCTTCCCGGCGGGCGTCGGCGCCGATTCCGTGATGATCGGTATCACCACGCCACTGACCGGCCCCTATTCCGCCGACGGGAAAGACGAACAGCTTGGCTACGAACTGGCGATTTCAGAGATCAACGCCGGCGGCCCGATCACCCGAAAATGGGGTCTCCAAGGCAAGGGCGTGCTCGGCAAGACCCTGCGCTACAAGATCGCGGACTCGCAGACCAAGCCGAACGTCGCGGTGCAGGCGCAGACCGGTTTCATTCAGAACGACAAGGCGATCATGATCACCGGCAGCGTCAGCAGCGCCACCGCGGTCGCGCTGGAGGAATTGGCGCAACGCGACAAGGTGTTGAACATGGTCGGGGCATCGGGATCAAACGATACCACCGGAAAAGACTGTCAGCGCTACGGGTTCCGCTCTCAGCCATCCGCCTACATGGCCTGCAAGGCGTTGGCCCCGGTGGTGGCCAAAGCCCTGGGCAAGGATCTGAAAGCGGCTTACCTGGTGCCGGATTACACTTACGGTCACTCGGTCTTCGATTCGTTCTCCACGTTCGCCAAACAGCACGGCTGGTCGGTTGCAACGCAGCAGCTGGTTCCGCTGGGTACCAATGACTACAGCTCCGCATTGCTCAATATCGCCAACAGCGGTGCGCAGGTCTTTGTCAACGTGGCATTTGGCGCTGATGCGGTGGCCTCGACCAAGCAGGCGAAGCAGTTCGGCGTGCTGCAGAAAATGAAACTGGTGGTGCCCAATATTTCCTCGTTCCAGGCGAAGGAGGTCGGGGCCGAGCTGATGCAGGGGGTCTACGGCACGTTCGACTTCTGGTGGACGCTGGAAGATCACTATCCACTTGCCAAGGACTTCGTGCGAGCTTTCGTGCAAGCGCACAAATACCATCCGCGCTGGGGTGCGCATATCGCCTACATGCAGACGATGATCTGGGCCGTGTCGGTGCAGCGGGCCAAGACCTTCTCGCCGGTCGAGGTGATCAAGGCGCTGGAGGCATCGAAGGCCGATCCGTACGAAACCACCCTGGGCAAGGTCTATTACCGAGCCGAGGACCACCAGTTGGTTCGCCCGGTGCCGGTGGTGAGGGGCAAGGCGCCGTCCGCCATGCAGAACCCTGATGACTTCTACGAGGTGGTCGAGGTCGTCCCCGGGGAGCAGGTCATGAGTGCGCCTGACGCGTTCGGCTGCCATCTCGGCCCATACAGCTGACGCCGGCAGTCTCCTATGCCCAGCGCGGCGCTGCTGCTCTCCCAGGCGTTCAACGGCCTGGCGCTTGGTTCGCTGCTGGCATTGGTCAGCAGCGGGCTGACCATCATCCTGGGCGCCCTGGGAGTGCTGAATTTCGCCCACGGGGCGCTGTTCATGCTGGGCGCCTACGCGATCTTCGTGGTCTTGCAGGCCACCGGCTCCTTCATCCTCGCACTGGCGGCTGGTTGCCTGCTCATGTTCGTGGTCGGCGTGGTGATGGAGATGCTGATCGTGCGCCTGTTCTACCAGCGTCCGCCGGAGGACCAGATCCTGGTGACATTCGGCGTCGGTATCGTCCTGGTCGAGGCGGTGCGGGCGGTGTTCGGCGGCAACAGCCAGCACGTGCCGGTGCCAGCCTGGGGCGAAGGCGTCACCCAACTCGGGTTCCTGATCTACCCGACCTTCCGGCTCGAGGTCATTGGCATCATCGCGGTGACCCTGGTGCTGATGTGGCTGGTGCTGTATCGCACGTCCATCGGCCTCGTGGTGCGCGCGGGGATCGACAACCCCGGCATGGTCGGCATCCTGGGCATCAACGTGCGGCGCGCCTTCCTGCTGGTGTTCGCCGCCGGGGTCACCGCCGCGGGCCTCGCCGGCATGATCTACGCGCCGATCATCGCGGTCACGCCGGACATGGGGGACAGTTTCCTGGTGGAATCCTTCGTGGTGATCGTCATCGGCGGCCTCGGGTCATTTCCCGGCGCGGTCGTGGGCGGCCTGATTGCCGGCGAGATCGTCAGCCTGACCAGCGCCTTCAACTCGGCCTATTCCGAGGTGATGCTGTATGCCGTCATGGCGCTGTTGCTGACGGTTTATCCACAAGGCCTGTTCGGCACCGAGGGTCGGGTATGAAGCGCCGGTTTCACGGCCGGCGAAAGCCGCTCAGCCGATGAGGCGCATCCCGCTGCTGCCGGAACTCGCGCTCAGCATCGTGCTGGTCGTCGTGCCGTTGGTGCTGCCGTATATCGGCGGATCGCTCGACATGGCGCAGCGGATCCTTGACTGGGGCATCCTCGGCCTCGGCTTCGATCTGTTGTTCGGTTGGACCGGGTTGCTCTCGTTCGGGCAGGCGGCGTTCTTCGGCACCGGCGGGTTCGTCGCCGCCTATCTGCTGGTGAACAACATCCTGGGCAGCGTGTGGCTCGCGCTGGCCGTCGGCACGCTCGCCGCGGGCCTGTTCGGTGTCATGGTCGGAAGCCTGGCGGTGCGGCGCATCGGCATCTACTTCGCCATGATCACGCTGGCGTTCGGCCAGATGTCCTATTTCCTGGAAAACTCGCCGCTGTCGGCCTACACCGGCGGAGAGAACGGCCTGCCCGGCGTGCCGGTACCGCAAATCGGCTGGGGCGCCTCGGCGATCGTGCTTCACGCAGGATTGCCGATGTACGGCGTGCTGGCGGTGTTGTTCGTGATCGGCTTTTGGCTTGCCCGCCGGATCGCCGATTCACCGTTCGGCGTGGTGCTGCGCGCCATCAAGGAGAACACCCCGCGCGTCGCCATGCTGGGGCATGCGGTGCCGCTGTACAAGCTGGCCTCGTTCGTGATCGCGGCGATGTATGCCGGGTTGGCCGGCGGATTGCTGGGGGTTCTGCAGAGCTACATGCCACCGGATGCGTTCGCGCTCGACACCTCGGGCCAACTTGTGGTGCAGACCGTCATCGGCGGTGTCGGCACGTTGATCGGGCCGCTGCTAGGTGCGGCGTTGTGGTTGTGGCTGCGCGACAATCTGCAGGTGATCCCTGGCGTCGGGGCGCTGTGGAAGCTGATCCTGGGGTTGATCTTTATCGGGCTGGTGATTGCGCTCCGCCGCGGAATTGCCGGGGAGATCCGCCATCGCTGGCGCCGGCGCGCGCACCCGGCCACGGCCGAACCGGCCGCGATCCCGGACGCCCCGATCCCGGCCGCCCCGACCCCGGCCGCCCCGACCCCGGACGCCCCGACCCCGGACGCCGCAACGCCAGCTACTGCGACCCAGGCCGCCGCGGCACCGGAAACCATGTCCCTGCCGCTGGTCGCGCCGCTGGTGCTCGGCACCCCCGGGATACCGGCCTTGGAAGCAAGCGGCCTGTCGAAGCACTACGGCGGCCTGCGCGCGGTCCACGATGTGTCGTTCGCGATCCGGCCGAATTCCATTCATGCCGTCATCGGCCCCAATGGCGCCGGCAAGACCACGCTGTTCAAGATGCTGCTCGATGAAGTGCATCCGACCCTGGGCGAGGTCCGCCTGCACGGTCGGCGTATCACCGGCCTGGGCGTGTCGCGGGTTGCCCAGCTTGGCATCGGCAAGAGCAACCAGCTCAACACGCTGTTCCCTGACTTGACACCGCGAGAGAGCCTGCGCATCGCGGCTCTGGCGCGCAAGCGGGGGGCGTTCCGGCTTGACCTGATGCGCCGCGCCGACGGCATCGCCGACGTCGAGCGCCAGGTTGCCGCCGCCTTGGCCACCGTCGACCTGCAGCAGCGGTCCGACGTTCCGGTTCATATGCTGGCGTATGGCGAAAAACGCCGGCTGGAAATCGGCATGGCGCTGGCGACCGGTCCGAACGTTCTACTGCTCGATGAGCCGCTGGCCGGCATGAGCCCGACCGAACGCGCCGCCACCCGCGGACTGATCCGCTCGATCGGCAAGGACCGCACCCTGGTGATCATCGAGCACGATATGGACGCGATCTTCGAGTTGGCCGAACGGCTGACGGTGCTGTACGACGGCAATCTGCTGGCCGAGGGCACGCCCGATGAGGTGCAGCGCAACCAGGCCGTGCAGGACGCTTACCTGGGCGGGATGCGGGAAATCCATGAGCCTGCTTGAAGTCGAGGCGATCAACAGCTTCTACGGCGACAGTCACATTCTGTTCGACGTGTCGCTGCACGTCGAACAGAACGAGGTGGTTGCCCTGCTTGGCCGCAATGGCGCGGGAAAGACCACCACCCTGCGCACCATCATGGGGGTGTTGGCGCCGGCGAGCGGGGGTATCAAGCTGGATGGCAAGTCGATCGAGCGTTTGCCGCCCTATGTCATCGCTGGGATGGGGATGCAGTTGGTACCCGAGGAACGCGCGATCTTCGGTGCGCTGACGGTGGAGGAAAACCTCCGCCTCGCGGCGTTGACCGCGCCGAAGGCCTGGACGCTGGAGCGCATCTACGCGGTGTTTCCCCGCCTGGCCGAGCGGCGCGCCTCCGGCGGTCGGGCGCTGTCGGGCGGCGAGCAGCAGATGCTGGCGATCGCGCGTGCGCTGATCCGCGATGCCCGGATCATTCTGCTGGACGAACCGTTCGAGGGACTGGCCCCGCTGATCGTGCGCGACCTCGTGCGGGTCAGCCGCGAACTCGCACAGCAGGGCCGGACCATCGTCATCGTGGAACAGAATGTCGTCGCCGCGCTGAGCTTCGCGGATCGGGTGTACGTGCTGAATAATGGTCATGTGGTGTGGACCGGCACGGCCGACGCCCTGCGCGCCGATCCGGCGTTGATGAAGACCCATCTCGGGGTTTGAGCCGCGACCACGAGGGCCGAGCCGATTGCGGCACTGCCTAGGCCAGCGCCGACCGAGGCCGTTTCCCCCCAATTGCCTCCTGGCTCGTCGAAATCGGCGAGGCTTCTCCCTCAGCCCGGAATCCGCACAGGCATCGAACGAATCCCCCGGATGAAGTTCGAGTACACCCGCTCCGCATCCCCCACCACCTCGATCCTTGGGAACCTCGGCAACAGCTCCTGCCACAAAATCTTCAATTGCAGCTCGGCCAGCCGGTTGCCGACGCAGCGATGAATGCCGAATCCAAACGACAAATGCTGGCGTGAGCGGGGTCGGTCGATGATGAAGCTGTCAGGATCGTCGATCGCCTCGGGATCGCGATTGCCGGAGATGTACCACATCACCACCTTGTCCCCGGCCTTGATCCGTCTTCCGTCCAGTTCGGTGTCCCGCGACGTGGTGCGGCGCATATGGATCACCGGCGTCTGCCAGCGAATGATCTCCGACACCATGCCGTCGATCAGGCCGGGATTGGCTTGCAGCTTGCTGTATTCGTCGGGAAACTGGTTCAGCGCCAGCAGGCCGCCGGACATCGAGTTGCGGGTGGTGTCGTTGCCGCCGACGATCAGCAGCGCCAGGTTGCCCATGAACTCCTTCAGCGGCATGTCGCGCGTCGCGGCGCCGTGCGCCAGCATCGACAGCAGGTCGAACTTCGGCGGCTGGCCGCGGCGCTGGTTGAACAGCCGGCCGATATATTCAGCCATGGTCTTCAACTCGGCGAACCGTTCCGCTTCGGAATGAACCGGCGATTCCGGGGCGTTGACGTTGCAGATCGCCACGTCGGACCAGTAGGTCAGCTTGCCGCGTTCCTCGAACGGGAAGTCGAACAGCGTAGCCAGCATCATCGTGGTCAGCTTGATCGAGACCTCCTGCACCCAGTCGAAGGTCTGGTTGCGCGGCAGCGCATCCAGCACCAGCCGGGTGCGCTCGCGGATCACCGGTTCCATGTTGGCCAGATTGGCCGGCGCGACGATCGGGCTGGCCACCTTGCGCTGCTCGTCGTGCTTCGGCGGGTCCATCCGGATGAAGCTGGGCCGCTGCATGTCGGCAGGCTGGTCCTCGATCTGGATGCCGCCGATCTCGTTCGAGAACACTTGGTGATGCACCTCGCAGTGCATGATGTCCTTGTATCGCGACACCGCCCAATACGGACCGAACAGACTGTCCGGCACGTAGTGGATCGGGTCCTCGCGCCGCAGCCGCTCAAAATAGGGGCGCCAGGCGTCATCTTGGTAAAGCTTGGGATCGGAGACGTCGAACTGGTCCAGCGGCAGGCTGTAGGCGGGGCTGGACGGGTCAATATCGACCGGTGCGTTCATTGTTGTTTCCTCGCTTTTTGGCAATTTGTAGCAAACTACTCAGCCGGGCAGCCGGGGACCGAACTCCGCGGGCGGTGGGCGAACCATCACCTGGAGTTTTTTTGTGCCCGTGATCATGCCGTTTGCGATCTAGCTGTCAAACCGGGCCAGTCATCGTCACGGCGATCGCCGGCGCCGGCTGAAAGGATCGGGGCACAACACCGAAGGGCACCAGCCGCCACGCAGGTCGCGACCGGCTCATCGCGACAACACCTCCAGGCTTTGCCGATTGCTGGTCGGCCCCAGAATGCCGACCGCCAGCACGATCACCAGCATGGCGATGGCGATCATGGTGAACACCCCCATAGTGCCGTACGCCGCCAACAGGAAGGTGACCGCGTAGCCCACCAGAATCGAGCTGACCCGACTCCAACTGAAGGTGAACCCAACCGCCTGGGCGCGCATCCGGGTGGGGAACAGCTCCGCCGCGTAAGGGTGGAAGATCGCCACCAGCCAGTTGGTGCACAGCGAAACGCCAGCCCCGCACAGCAGGATCGACCCATTGGATCGCGCCTGCGAGAACAGCAATCCGAACACGCCGATGCCGATCGCGGTGCCGACCAGTTGCCACTTGCGTTCGAACCGTTCGGCGAAGAACAGCCCGAGCGCGGCACCGACCGGGGCCAGCAGCGTCATCGTCGCGGTGAACGCCAGCGAATGGGCGATCGCAAAACCCTGGCGCACCAGCATGATCGGCACCCAGGTGATGAAGCCGAACGCCGCGATCGTCTGGCAGAACTGGAACAACGACAGCATGATGGTGCGACGCCGATACGCCGGGGCAAACATCTCGGTCCATGACCCGCGCGCCAGCACCGGTTCGACATGGTGCGGATCGGGCGCCGGCAGGTCGCGGCCGAGTTCCGCGCGCACCCCTGCCTCCATGCGCGCCATCGCCGCCTCCGCCTCGGCATGGCGGCCCCGGCTTTCCAGCCAGCGCGGCGATTCCGGCAGGTTGCGGCGAATGAACAGCACCACCACCCCGCCCAGCGCGCCGACGATCACCACCCAGCGCCAGCCATCCAGGCCCAGGATCCGCTGCGGCACCAGCAGCCATGACAGCAGCAGCGCCACCGGCCCCGAGGTCAGCACGATCAGGATGCTGAACGCCATGTAGCGGCCGCGCCAGCGCCGCGGCGTGATCTCGGCGATGAACGAGTCGTTGTTGATCAACTGCACGCTGATGCCGAAACCGGCGATGAACCGCAGCAGGTCGATGACCACGGCGGAACTCTGCAACGCGGTCAGGAAAATGGCGATCGAATAGGCCAGCATCGACCAGGTGAAGGTGGCGCGCCGGCCGAACCGGTCCGACACCCAACTGAACACGAACGCCCCGACGAACATGCCGAGAAAAAACGCCGCCAGAAAGCTGGCGAAGCTGTTCCAGGCCAGCAGGCCCGCGGCGTTGGTGGTGAATATGGTCTTGGTCAAACCCAGCGATATGCCGCCCGGCATGGCGAATTCGTAGAACTCGAACCAGCCGCCGATGGCGATCAGGGCGACGAGTTGCACGAAGTAGCGCGACGGCGGCAGTCGGTCGAGGCGCGCGGCGATTGAGCCCGTGGTCATCGATTTCCTCCAGTCTGTCCTTCAGGGCAGCGCCCGGACCATGGCTTGGTCAACCCAAACCTGGGATCGGACACTGGAAAGCTGACGGTTTATTGGGCACATTGGCGCGATGGAAGCGACCGAACACCTGAACGCCGCGGCCGGTGCGGCCCGCGCCGCCGGCCACACACTGGCGCGAAGCAGCGCGGCGGCGCGTGATCGCGCGCTGGCGGCGATGGCCGACTCGCTGCGTGACGGCATGCGCGCGATCCTGGCCGCCAATGCGGCCGACGTCGCGGCCTACAACGGCACCGCCGCCTTCCTGGATCGGCTGACGCTGACCGAGGCGCGGATCGAGGCGATGGCCGCCGGGCTGGAGCAGGTGGCGGCGTTGCCCGACCCGCTGAACCGGATACTGGCCGACTGGACGCAGCCGAACGGGCTGCGCATCCAGCGCCTGGCCACGCCGATCGGGGTGATCGGCATGATCTATGAAAGCCGCCCCAACGTCGCCGCCGATGCCGCTTCCCTGTGTGTCAAATCGGGCAACGCGGTGATCCTGCGCGGCGGTTCCGACAGCGAGCGCAGCGCTCAGGCGATCAATCTGGCGCTGCGGCGGGGCCTGGCGGCATCCGAGCTGCCGGAGGCCTGCGTGCAAATGGCGCCGAACGCCGACCGGTCCTACGTGGCGGCGATGCTGGCGGCCGCCGGGCAATTGGACTTGATCATCCCGCGCGGCGGCAAGTCGCTGGTCGAGCGGGTGCAGCGGGACGCCAGGGTGCCGGTGCTGGCCCACGCCGAGGGCTTGAACCACACCTACGTGCACGCGGCGGCCGACCCGGCGATGGCCAGGCGCATCCTGGCAAATGCCAAGATGCGGCGCACCGGGGTTTGCGGGGCGACCGAGACGCTGCTGATCGACCGCGCGGTGGCAGGGTCGCTGCTGCCGGTCCTGGTCGAGGATCTGCGCGCCCTGGGATGCGCATTCCGAGCCGATGCCGCGGCGCGCGACGTGGTTGCGTGGCTGCCGCCGGCGTCCGCCAGCGACTTCGATACCGAATGGCTGGATTCGGTGCTGTCGGTCGCGGTGGTCGATGGCGTGCCGGCGGCGCTGGCCCACATCGCGCGCCACGGCAGCGAGCATACCGATGCGATCGTGACCGAGGATGCAGCCGCGGCGCGGCAGTTTCTGCAAGGGGTGAACAGCGCGGTGGCGCTGTGGAACGCCTCCACCCAGTTCTGCGACGGCGGCGAGTTCGGCTTCGGCGCCGAGATCGGCATCGCCACCGGGCACATCCACGCCCGCGGACCGGTCGGGCTGGAGCAGTTGACGACGTACCGCTATCTCGTCATCGGTTCCGGTCAGGTGCGGCCCTGATCCGGTTCGCCGCTGCCGGACTGGCCGCAGCCAGGATCGCCGCGCCCGGGTTTGTCATGACCACCTGGGCGATGTCGGAGTCCGTGCCGTGATCCTCGGCATCGGGTCCGATATCTGCGACATCCGCCGCATCGAAAAGGCCATCGAACGTCACGGCCCGCGCTTCCTCGAGCGGGTGTTCACCGACGTCGAGCGTTCGAAGGCGATGCGACGGACGGAAAAAATCCGAGCCGCCACCTTTGCCAAGCGATTTGCCGCCAAAGAAGCCGCGGCCAAGGCGTTGGGCACCGGCTTCCGCGGCGGGGTGTTCTTCTCCAACCTCGGCGTGGTCAATCTGCCCAGCGGCCAGCCGACGCTGCAACTGACCGGCGGGTCGGCGAACCGGTTGGCGGCGATCACTCCGCCGGGCATGACGGCCCAGGTGCATCTGACCATGACCGATGAATATCCCTATGCCTATGCCCAGGTGATCATCTCCGCCATCGCCGCACCTCACACAGTTCCTTGACAGGGTAGGACCGGGTGGGCTTGATCCGCAAAGTTGCTTCCGCCTGTGCACCGTGGCATCCGCTGCACGCCGGCAAACCTCGACATATAACGACTTCTGGCCCAGACCACGACTTCCGGCGCACGCCGCCGTGGAACCCAAGCTGCGCGTCACTCACGACACTGAAAGTCCGTTGCCCACATGGCGCCCACCAAGGCGAAACCTCGACGCCAGTCCAATGCCTGGGTCGAGAACATCAAGACCATCGTCTATGCCGGGCTGATCGCCATCGGCGTACGCACCGTTGCGTTCGAGCCGTTCAACATCCCGTCCGGCAGCATGATCCCAACGCTGCTGGTCGGGGACTACCTGTTCGTGGCGAAATACAGCTACGGCTATTCCACCTACTCGCTGCCGTTCGCCCCGCCGCTGTTCTCGGGCCGCATCTTCGGTTCGCTGCCCAAGCGGGGCGATGTGGTGGTGTTCAAATACCCGCACGACACCTCGATCGACTATATCAAGCGCATCGTCGGGCTGCCGGGCGATCGCATCCAGGTCAGGCAGGGTCAGCTCTATATCAACGGCCAGCTTTGCCCGCGCCAGCCCGAAGGCGACTACACGACCGACGATAACGGCGTGAAAATGGTGCGCAAGCTCTACATGGAAACCCTGCCGGACGGGGTGAAGCATGAAATCCTGAAAGAGCGTGACGACGGCTGGGTCAACAACACCCCCGAATACGTCGTGCCGCCGGGTCACCTGTTCGCCATGGGCGACAACCGCGACAACAGTGCCGACAGCCGCTTCATGGACGGCGTCGGCTTCGTGCCGACCGAGAACCTGGTGGGGAAGGCGGAAATCCTGTTCTTCTCGATCGATGCCGAATATCCCTGGTGGGAATTCTGGGAATGGCCGGCTGAAATCCGCTGGAGCCGCCTGCTCAAACCCATTCATTGAATGAGCCATTCCTTCGCCTCGACGCTCGGCCACGAATTCAAGCGTCCGGACCTGCTGCGCGAGGCTTTGACCCATCGTTCGGCCGCCCACGGCAGCGGCCGGGGCGGGGGAGCTCATGCATCCAACGAGCGCCTGGAATTCATCGGTGACCGCGTGCTGGGGCTGACCATCGCAGAATGGCTCGCCGAACGCTTCCCGCGTGAACAGGAAGGCGACCTGGGCCGGCGGCTGGCCTATCTGGTGTCACAACCGGTGCTGGCGGCGGTGGCCGAGACGGTGGGTCTGGCCGCGGTGCTGTCGGTCTCGCCAGGAGAGGCCAAGGCCGGCGTCGCCAAGCGGGCGACGGTTCTGGCCGACGCGCTGGAGGCCGCGCTGGGCGCGCTCTACCTGGATGGCGGCTTGGACGCGGCCCGCGACTTCGTGCGCCGAGCCTGGCACCATGCGATGGTTGACCAGGCCGATCCGCCCAAGGATGCCAAGACGGCGCTGCAGGAATGGGCGCAGAAACGCGGCAAGGATCTGCCGGTCTACCAAATCACCGCCCGTTCCGGGCCACCGCACGCGCCGGCCTTCACCGTCACTGTCAGCGTGGGCGAGACAGCGGCCAACGGCACCGCCGGCAGCAAGCGCGCGGCCGAACAACTCGCCGCCGACGCGCTGCTGGTCCGCTTGGCGGCATGAGGGACGCCACTGGCGAGGCGTGGCGTGATCGCGGCCGCGAGGCTTGCTGCGATCGTCCTGGTGCCGCGACGAGGCCGGGCGTGACTACGCCGTGGACAACGCCGGGCGTGACGCCGCCGCCGCTTGGGCTACTCGCATGACCGCGCCGCCGCCGCAAAGATGTGGCTACGTCGCCATCGTCGGCGCGCCGAATGCCGGCAAATCCACTCTGATGAACCGCCTGACCGGCGCCAAACTGTCGATCGTGTCGCCGAAGGCACAGACCACGCGATTCCGCGTTCTCGGCATCCTGATGCGCGCCGAATCACAGGTGTTGCTGGTCGATACGCCCGGCATCTTCCGCCCGAAACGCAAGCTGGACCGAGCGATGGTGGCGGCGGCCTGGACCGGAGCCGCCGACGCCGACGTCACCATGCTGCTGGTGGACGCCCGCTCCGGCTTGCGCGAAGACGTGCGCGAAATCACCGAACGGCTGGGCGCTTCGGGAAGACGCTGCTGGCTGGTGCTGAACAAGACCGACCTTGTCCCGCCGCCCGCGTTGCTGCCGTTGACCGCCTCGCTCGGTGCCCTGGCCGGCTTCGAGGAAAGCTTCATGGTCAGCGCCCAGACCGGCGACGGCGTTCGGCTTCTGGCCGACGCGCTGGCCGCGGTGGTGCCGGAAGGGCCGTGGCTGTTCCCCGAAGACGACCTGACCGACCTGCCTGACCGGCTGCTGGCGGCCGAGACCGTGCGTGAGCAGATCTTCATGCAGACCCACGAAGAGGTGCCGTATGGCGCCACGGTCGAGACCGAGTCGTTCAAGGACCGCAAGGACGGCTCAGTGCGTATCGAGGTCACCGTCTATGTCTCGCGGCCCGGCCACAAGGCGATCCTGATCGGTGAAAAAGGCAGCAAGATCAAAGCCATCGGAGCACGCGCCCGGCAGGATCTGGGCTCGCTGCTGGACCGTCCGGTGCATCTGTTCCTCAACGTCAAGGAACGCAAGGGTTGGGACGAGGAGGGCGCTCGGCTGCGCGCGATCGGCCTGGACGATCCGGGCAAGGCGTGAGGGCGAGAGTGGTCCGTCTTGGTCCGACTCCCCGCAACCAGCAGACATCGGCACCCAGAAAGCAGTATGGCATAAGTAATTACTTGGAAGAAATGTAGCAAGAAACGGGAAGCCTCGCACGTAGCGGATGGCGACGGCGCGGACGCGGCGGTTGCCGCGTTCGTTGACGCTCCCGACACCGGCCGATATTTTGGCCCCATATCAAAATCCGTTAAA
This sequence comes from Rhodopila sp., assembly GCF_965277165.1. Lineage (GTDB taxonomy): Bacteria > Pseudomonadota > Alphaproteobacteria > Acetobacterales > Acetobacteraceae > Rhodopila. The sequence continues at coordinate 2,228,289 of NZ_CBDICE010000006.1, read as the reverse complement.
GGAAATTTTCAATGTCCTCGACCGCGGAACTGCTTGACGGCCGGAACACGGACGAAACACCGCCAGCAGCGCCGCCGCCCGCGCTTCCGCCGAGTCGTGCCGTCGGTCACATCGCGCCCGACTGTGCCGGAATGAATTTTTACGACATCGACGCCAGCCTGCACGCCTCGCTGCGCCTCAACATGGAGGCCGCGACATACCGCCACTTCGAGACCTATTTCAGCCAGCTCGGCCAGGTGGCGGGCGGCCGCCTCGATACCTTGGCCCGCATTGTCGATCGCAATCCGCCGACGCTGCAGCATCGCGACCGGTTCGGCCGGGACCTCGACAGCATCGTCTATCATCCGGCCTATCGCGAGATGGAGAAGATCGGCTTCGAGGACTTCAAGCTGCACGCCATGTGCCACGCCTCCGGCCACTTCGGCCTGGATCGCCCCGCGCCGCAGGCAGCCAAGTATGTGTTCCAATATCTGTTTTCTCAATCCGAATTCGGCATGATGTGCCCGCTGAGTATTACCGATGCAACGATCCACGTGTTGCGCGCCTCGGCCAGCGAGGAACTGAAGAACTACCTGTTGCCCAAGATGCTCTCGACCGACCTGTCGACGCTGTGGAAGGGCACGCAGTTCATGACCGAACGCGCCGGCGGGTCCGACGTCGGCTCGCTGGAGACCACCGCGAGGCTGGAAAACGGCATCTGGCGCCTATACGGCGACAAGTGGTTCGCCTCCCACACCGACGCCGATGTCGCGCTGATCCTGGCCAGGCCCGATTGTGCCCCTGGCGGCACCGCCGGGATCGCCCTGTTCGCGCTGCCGCGCACCCTGCCGGACGGGTCGCGCAACAGGTATCGCATCGTCCGGATCAAGGACAAGATGGGCACAAAATCCCTGGCGACCGGCGAGCTCGTGCTGGAGGGCGCCGAAGCCTATTTGGTCGGCGACGCCGGCCAGGGCCTGAAGCAGATGATGCAGCAGGTCAACATGTCGCGCCTGTCGCACGGGGTGCGCGCGGCCGGCATGATGCGCCGCTGCCTGCACGAATCGCTTCAGGTCGCCCGCAACCGCGACGCCTTCGGTGATCGGCTGATCCGACATCCGCTGCTGCGCCGTCAGGTGATGAAGATCATGGTGCCGGCCGAACAGGCCCTGTCATTGTCGATGCTGGCCGCCGGCTACATGGACCGCGCCCGCGCCGGGTCCAATGAGGCGTCCCAGGTGATCCGCATCCTGACCCCGCTGGTGAAATTCCGCGCCTGCCGCGACGCGATCTCGGCCACCCGAGCGGCGATGGAGACGCGCGGCGGCAACGGCTACATCGAGGAGTGGGTCAACGCCAAGATGGTCCGTGATTCCCACATCGGCGTGCTGTGGGAAGGCACCAGCAACATCAATGCGATCGATGTCGTGCGCCGCGCGGTGTCCAAGGCCAAGGCGCACGACATCCTGTTCGCGGTGCTGCACGCCAAGCTTGCCGAGTCCGACCTGCCCGGCGCGTTTCGCCAACGTCTCGCCGCCGCGCTGGACAAGAGTTTTCGCTTCATCGTCCATGTCGCCAGCGATCCGGCGCGCGAACACATGGCCCGCCAGGCGGCGAGCGGCCTGTATAACGCCGCCAGCGCGATTGTGCTCGCATGGGAGGGTGCGCACGACCACGGCGACGCCAGGAAATTGCTGGTCAGCCGCCTGGTACTGGAACATCGTGTGGAGCCCACCGACCCGCTGGCTCCGGCCGACGGCGAATGGGAACATGAGGCCTATGCCACGCTGCTGGATCGCGATCAGTGCCCCTCGCTGCCCGAGGTGAACCGGCTTCTCGTCGCCGACTGACCAGGGGCCGAACCGCACGGCATGGCGCGCGGCCCGCATCCGGGGTAAACCGCCGCCATGGAATGGGACGCGCCGGCGATCATCCTGGCAACCAGGCCGTACGGTGAGGGCGACGCGATCGCCACGGTCATCACCGAGGCGTTCGGTTTGCATCGCGGCCTGGCGCGCGGCGGCGCCTCGCGCGGCAAAGCCGCCACCTGGCAGCCCGGAAACATGGTGCAGGTGCAATGGACCGCCCGGCTGTCGGACCAGCTTGGCAGCTTCACCGGCGAACTGATCCATGCCGGCGCGGCGCAGGCAATGGCCGAGGCGATGCCGCTGGCGATGCTCAGCTCGGTCTGTGCCGTCGCCGAGGGCGCGCTGCCGGAACGCGAGCCGTTGCCGCGAATCTTCGCCGGGATGCTGGGATTGATCCCACGCCTGCCGCTGGGTGCGGCCGAACTGGCCGAACTGGTGCGGTGGGAAACCGTCGTGCTGTCCGACCTCGGCTACGGCCTCGATCTGTCGGCCTGCGCGGTGACTGGACGGACCGAGGGGCTGGCCTATGTCTCGCCAAAGACCGGGCGGGCGGTGACTCGCGACGGGGCAGGGGACTGGGCGGATCGCCTGTTGCCTCTGCCCGGCTTCCTGCGTGCGGACGCGGCGGAAGATGCGCCGGCCGATGCTGGCGACTGGCGCAACGGTTTGCGCTTGACCGGGCATTTCCTGGCGCGCGATGCATTCGGCCACCAGCATCGCCCGCTGCCTCAGGCTCGGCGAATGCTGTACGACCGGGTCGCCCAGATGGCGGACCAGCAGAAGGACGACGCTTCGAACCATGCCGGATGATCTGACAGGCCTGATCCAGGAAACCCACCTTAAGGACGCGCTGTCGGAGCGCTACCTGGCCTACGCGCTATCGACCATCATGTCGCGCTCGCTGCCCGATGTGCGCGACGGGCTGAAGCCGGTGCACCGGCGGCTGATCTACGCGATGCACCAGTTGCGGCTGGACCCCACCGCCGGCTTCAAGAAATGCGCCCGCGTGGTCGGCGACGTAATGGGTAAATACCACCCGCACGGCGATGCCTCGATTTACGACGCCATGGTGCGCATGGCCCAAGAGTTCGCCGCGCGCTACCCGCTGGTCGAGGGCCAGGGCAATTTCGGCAATATCGACGGCGATAACCCGGCGGCGATGCGCTACACCGAGGCGCGGCTGACCCTGGTGGCGCAGGCGATGCTGGCCGGGATCGACGAGGACGCGGTGGATTTCCGCCCGACCTACGACGGCGAGGAAGCCGAACCGATCGTTCTGCCGGGCGCCTTCCCGAACCTGCTGGCGAATGGCGCGGCCGGCATCGCGGTGGGGATGGCGACCTCGATCCCGCCGCACAACGCGGGCGAAATCTGTGCCGCGGCCATCCACCTGATCCAGCACCCGGCGGCCACCACGGCCGAGCTGCTGGCCCATATGCCGGGCCCGGATTTTCCCACCGGCGGCGTGCTGGTGGAAGACCCTGTGGCGATCACGGCGGCCTACGAGACCGGCCGCGGCGGATTTCGTCTGCGCGCGAAATGGGAGGTCGAGAAGGCCAAGCACGGCACCTGGACGATCGTCGTCACCGAGATCCCGTACCAGGTGCAGAAATCCAGGCTGATCGAGCAAGTCGCGCAGTTGATGGAGGACAAGAAGCTGCCGCTGCTGGGCGACATCCGCGATGAAAGCAGCGACACCATCCGCCTGGTGCTGGAACCCAAGACTCGAGGCGTCGAGCCCGAGGTGCTGATGCAGACGGTATTCCGCGCGACCGCGCTGGAGACCCGGTTCCCGCTCAACATGAACGTGCTGGATGCCACCCGCACGCCGCGGGTGATGCCGCTGCCGGAGGTATTGCGCTGCTGGCTGGATCACCGGCACGAGGTGCTGGTGCGCCGCTCGAACCACCGGCTGGCCGCGATCGAGCGCCGGCTTGAGGTGCTCGACGGCTACCTGCTGGTCTACCTCAACCTGGACGAGGTGATCCGCATCATCCGTGAGGAGGAACAGCCAAAGCCGCGGCTGATCGAGCGGTTCAGCCTGTCCGATGTGCAGGCCGAGGCGATCCTGAACATGCGCCTGCGCAGCCTGCGCAAGCTGGAGGAGATGGAGATCCGCAAGGAACACAAGAACCTCTCCAGGGAACTGAAGGACCTGCGCACCTTGCTGGACAGCGACAAGCTGCGCTGGGTGCGGATCGGCGAGGAGCTCGAGGATATCCGCAAGCGGTTTGGGGCCGGGCCGCTGGGCGACCGGCGCACCGAGCTTGGCACCGCGCCGGCGGCGGTGGAGTTCAACACCGATGCGTTCGTGGAACGCGAGGCGATCACCGTGATCCTGTCGGACAAAGGCTGGCTCCGCGCGATCAAGGGGGCGGTGGCCGATCCGGCTGAGCTGAAGTTCAAGGAGGGCGACAAGCTGCGCCTGCTGCTGGCCTGCCAAACCACCGACCGGCTCACCCTGCTGGCGACCAACGGCCGGGCGTTCACCTTGAAGGCCGCCGACCTGCCGCGCGGCCGCGGCGACGGGCAGCCGGTGCGGCTATTGGCGGAACTGACCAACGAGGATGACATCACCGCGCTGTTCGTCGCCGCCGAGGGATCGAAATACCTGATCGCGTCCAACACTGGGCGCGGCTTCATCGTGCCGGCGGCCGAACTGGTGGCGGAGAAACGCACCGGCAAGCAGGTGCTGAACCTGAAGCCGAAGGAGGAAGCGGCGCTCTGCGTGCCGGCCGAGGGCGATCACGTTGCGATCATCGGCGAGAACCGCCGCCTGTTGGTGTTTCCGCTGGAACAAGTGCCGGAAATGGCGCGTGGATCGGGGGTCATTCTGCAGCGCTACAAGGATGGCGGGCTGGCGGATGCCAAGGTGTTCAGTCTGGCCGATGGGCTGACCTGGAGGCTGGGAGATCGGCTGCGAACCGAGACCGATCTGCGGTCCTGGCTGGCCGAGCGTGGCACCTCCGGGCGGCTGCCGCCGAACGGATTCCCGAAGACACCGAAATTCGGGGGTTAAACGCGCAATTAGGGCGAAAATCAGCCGGCCTGGAACGGGCTCTGGTGGCGGGCCCGGAATGCCAATTTTGCACGATTGCCGCGCCGGCGGCTTTCGCGCCGCCGAGGGCTGACCTAGGCTGCGGCGCAATTGGCAGCAAGGGAGAGCGCCGCTATGTCCGCCGACCAGACAATCGAGGTCAAGCCAGAGATCGCCGCCCGCGCCCACGTCAACGCCGCGAAGTTCCAGGAGATGTACGATCGCGCGTCGAAATCTCCAGACGCGTTCTGGGCCGAGCAGGCGAAGCGCATCGCCTGGGTGAAACCGCCAAGAAAGATCAAGAACACCAGCTTCGGCGACGAGTCCGGCGGCGACGTCTCGATCCGTTGGTATGAGGACGGCACGCTGAACGCCTCGGCCGCGTGCCTGGATGCGCATCTGGCGACACGCGGCGACCAGGTGGCGATCATCTGGGAAGGCGACGATCCGAACACGCAGAAAGCCATCACCTACCGCGAATTGCACGAGCAGGTGTGCCGCTGCGCCAATGCTCTGAAGACGCTGGGCGTCGAGCGAGGCGCAAGGGTGACGATCTACATGCCGATGGTGATCGAGGCGGCGGTGGCGATGCTGGCCTGCGCGCGCATCGGCGCCATCCATTCGGTGGTGTTCGGCGGCTTCTCCCCCGACAGCCTTTCCAACCGCATTCTGGACTGCCGCTCCGAGGTGCTGATCACCGCCGACGAGGGCCGCCGCGGCGGCCGGCGGGTGGCGTTGAAGACGAATGTGGACGAGGCGCTGAACCAGTGCCCCGACGTGAAGACCGTGCTGGTGGTGAAGGTGACCGGGGCCGACGTTCAGATGCAGCGCGGCCGCGACCACGACTACGCCACCGTTCTGGCCGCCGCCTCACCGGATTGTCCGCCGGCCGAGATGGGCGCCGAGGACCCGCTGTTCATCCTCTATACCTCGGGCAGCACCGGCAAGCCGAAGGGGGTGCTGCACACCACCGGCGGCTACATGGTCTGGGCCAGCTTCACCCACCAGCTGGTGTTCGACTACAAACCCGGCGAAATCTACTGGTGTACCGCAGATGTCGGCTGGGTGACCGGCCACACCTACATCGTCTACGGCCCGCTGGCCAACGGCGCCACCACGCTGATGTTCGAGGGCGTGCCGAACTACCCCGATGCCGGCCGGTTCTGGCAGGTGGTGGACAAGCACAAGGTCAACATCTTCTACACCGCCCCCACCGCGATCCGCGCCCTGATGCGTGAGGGCGACGCACCGGTGAAGCAGCATGCGCGAACCAGCCTGCGCATTCTGGGCACCGTCGGCGAACCGATCAATCCGGAGGCCTGGATGTGGTATTACCGCTTGGTGGGTGACGAACGCTGCCCGGTGGTCGATACCTGGTGGCAGACCGAAACCGGCGGCATCCTGATCAGCCCGCTGCCCGGTGCGACCGCGTTGAAGCCCGGCAGCGCGACATTGCCGCTGCCCGGCGTGCAGCCAATGCTGGTGGACGCCGAGGGACAGGAACTGACCGGCGCCGCCGAGGGCAATCTGTGCCTGACCGACAGTTGGCCCGGGCAGATGCGTACCGTGTTCGGCGATCATGAGCGCTTCGTGCAGACCTACTTCTCCACCTTCAAGGGCAAGTATTTCACCGGTGACGGTGCTCGGCGGGATGCCGACGGCTACTGGTGGATCACTGGGCGGGTGGACGACGTGATCAATGTCTCCGGCCACCGCATGGGCACCGCCGAGGTGGAAAGCGCGCTGGTGGCGCATCCGAAAGTGGCGGAGGCGGCGGTGGTCGGGTTCCCGCACGATATCAAGGGCCAGGGCATCTACGCCTATGTCACGCTGCGGGCCGGCTACGACCCGTCGGATGGGCTGCGCAAAGAACTCGTGCTGTGGGTCCGCAACCAGATCGGCGCCATCGCCAGCCCGGACGCCATCCAGTGGGCCCCGGCGCTCCCGAAGACCCGCAGCGGCAAGATCATGCGCCGCATCCTGCGCAAGATCGCGGCGAATGAGACCGATAGTTTGGGGGACGTGTCTACGCTGGCCGATCCGGGGGTGGTGACGGAACTGGTGGAGGGGCGGGTCGCTTAGGTTTTGCTGTATTGCGCCCGCCCGGCCGTTGGTCGGAGTGCTGGACAGGCACGCGACGATGAGCCGGCGGGGCGTATCATATTGAGCGGGAAGCGCAGGAGGCCGAGCGGCAGCGGATACGGTTTGAGGCATTGCACGATAACGTCCGAGCCCAATCGCAACTTGCGCATTTCGCGCGACTCGCGCACTGCGCGCGGAAGAGGAGTGCATCAGCAGAATGGCGGTGACCGTTCCCGCGTCCGAGTTCACCCGCAACTTCGGCGGCTATCGAATGCGCGCTCAGCGCGAAGCCGTTGCCGTATCGAGTCACAGCTAGATCACCGGCCACTTCATCGGACCCGAAGAATACGAAGAGTTCTAGCGCTACCGAGAAAACCGCCGCAGCTTCGCCACCATCGACCTGCCTGAAGCAAAAGTTGCGGACATCGGTGCATCCAGGATGGACGAACGACACAAGCATCTCGACACCATGCTGGATGACCAAAAGCCAGACCGCATGCCCGATTCCTAATCCGGAACCGGGCCGGGTCGTTGCTTACCCATACCTTTGGCGCCACGAATACAAGGCCGGACAGCAGGAAGGGCGCAAGGACAGACCCAGCATCATCGTGCTTGCGGTTGAGCGCGAGATTGACGGCGCGCCGCTCGTCGCCGTATTGCCGATTACACACAGCGCGCCAGGCAGAGGAACCTCCGCGATCGAAATATCGCAACCAGTCAAGCGACATCTCCGCCTCGTCGACGACAGCTCATCGGTCGTCTTCCCTGAGGGGCTGATTTCTCTGGCCTGGCCACGATTTGCGAAAAATCCGCAACACCGACCGCTAGGACCACGGATTTCTGTCGCCACACTACTTTGACCAGATACTTGCAGCCTTTCTTGCCTGCCACCGAAAGGGCAAACGCCGCAGCAAGCCACGAGCCTAATTATCAGTCGTCGATTCTGCCTGTCACCGGATTATAGTTGAGCGGGGGTGTCATTCCCGCAGGCTTTTCGGCGTAGCTTGAGACCGAGCCCGAATTTGCGAACCAGTTGACTGCCTTGGAAAGAAATATTTGGGCGTCCGGCCTGAAGTCATCGGCATTATCGAGTGACCCCGCAATGATCGCGCATTGCCCAGACCTAGCCTGAATGCGAGCGCTTCTATTCAATATCCTCCAAACTGAACTGCTCCGCTTCCTCATCATAACTGAACAACTCCGCATACCGCCCCCAGGCAATCACCGTGCGCAGCGTATCCTCGGCATAATCCGGCGACATATGATCTTCCAGCTCGTCGCGAAACCGCACCGCCGACGCCCGATGGTTCCACCGCTCATCCAGCACCTGACGGATCATGGTGACCAGCGGCACATGCTGGCGCAACGCGGCACCAAAAATCCGCTTGCGTTCATCGGTATCAGCCTCGACGAACCCACGCCCCAGATCGGTCAGCGCGATGTCACCTTCCTCCAGCACCGCGAACCGCAGCAGTTGCAGCGTCTCACCCAGCGGCAGCAGATCATCGACCTCGTACTGCAGCGAATTCGCCAGCGCCGGCAGGTCGGCGCGCCCGTCGTAGGGTTCCGTCGCCAGCGTCTCCATCAGCCCCGACATGATGTTGGTGCCGACCTTCGGCAGCGGCGTCGCCAGCGGCGAGACCGGCGCGGCCGTCGCGGTTTTCGGGCCCGCCGGCGGGCGCCGCGTCATGATGCCGTAGATATCGTCCACCATCTGGCGGAAATCCTCGTCCAGACGGTTCCTCGGATGCGGAAACGGCACCTTCAACTCATTCGCCACCCGACCGGGGTTGGACGAAAACACCAGGATGCGGTCGCACATCAGCACCGCCTCCTCGATGTTGTGGGTCACCATCAGCACCGATTTCACCGGCAGCTTGCCATCCACCCACAGATCGATCAGATCGGTGCGCAGCGTCTCGGCGGTCAGCACGTCCAGCGCGCTGAACGGCTCGTCCATCAGCAGCAGGTCGGGATGCACCACCAGCGCCCGCGCCAGGCCGACGCGCTGGCGCATGCCGCCCGACAGTTCCTTTGGGTAGGCGTTTTCGAACCCACCCAGGCCGATCATGTCGATCGCCGCCTCCGACAGCGTTTCCCGCCGGCTGCGGGGCACCGCGCGTGCCTCCAGGCCGATCTCGACGTTCTCCTGCACCGTCAGCCAGGGGAACAGGGCAAAACTCTGGAACACCATGGCCACGCCGTCGGTCGGCCCGTCCACCTGCTTGCCACGCCAAGTCACGCTGCCGGCGGTCGGCTTCAGCAGCCCGGACACGATCCGCAGCAGCGTCGATTTGCCGGATCCGGAGCGACCCAGCAGGGCGACGATCTCACCTTCATGCAGCGTCAGGTTGACATCGTCCAGCACCACGAGGTCGGCGTTGGCATCCTTGTGGTAGGCCTGCCGGCAGCCCTTCACCTCGATCAGGCGGGGCCGGGTCGCAACCGCTGTGTCCATGAAGCTGTGTCCTCAGGCCAGGGTGAGGCGCCGCTGCGCGTAGCCATACATGGGGCGCCACAGCAGGCGGTTGAACAGCACAACGAACGCCGACATCACGACGACGCCCAGCACCACCCGCGCCATGTCGCCCTTGTCGGTGGCATCGGCGATATAGGCGCCCAAGCCATGCGCCTGCAGCTTGGTGTTGCCCCATGACGCCACCTCGGCGACGATCGCGGCGTTCCATGACCCGCCCGAAGCGGTGATCGCACCGGTGATGTAATACGGGAAAATCCCCGGGATGATCACCTTGCGCCACCACAGCAGGCCGCCGACGCGAAAGTTGCTGGCAACCTCCTTGAGGTCGCCCGGAAAGGCCGCGGCGCCCGCGATCACGTTGAACAGGATATACCACTGCGTGCCCAGCACCATCAGCGGCGTGAGCCAGATGTCGGGGCTCAGGTGAAAGTAAACGATGAACAGGACGAATGGAGGAAACAGCAGATTGGCCGGGAACGCCGCCAGGAACTGAGCGATCGGCTGGGCGCGACGAGCCCAGACCGGGCGCAGGCCAAGCCAGACCCCGATCGGAACCCAGATCAGGGTGGCCACGATCATCAGCACCACGACGCGAAGCAGGGTGATCAGCCCAAGCCCCACGGCGGTGCGGACGTCGCTCCAGCTCAGCGAATGCGAGGCAAACTGCGCGACCCGCCAGGTCGCCAGCCCGACCACCACCACCAGCACCGCCGCCCAGGTGATATCCACCGCACGCGACGCCTTGGCCGACGACACGACCCGCGGCCGGCCGGCGAATGAAAACCGCATCCCACCGATGAACGCAGCGGCATCGCCGACCAGTTCGCCGCAGAACTTCAACAGCCGGGTGCGCCGCATCAGCCGCAGCATCCAGGGATCGGAGGCGGTTGCCCCAGCCGTGGTCTCGAACCGGAACTTGGCCGACCAGGCCACCAGCGGCCGGAACAGCAACTGGTCGTACAGCAGGATCACCAGCAGCATGGCCAGGATCGCCCAGCCGACGGCGGTGATATCCTTCTTCTCCAACGCCAGCGCGACGTAGGACCCGATGCCGGGCAGCTTCCAGGAGCTGTTGCCGACCGAGACCGCCTCGGACGCCACGACGAAGAACCAGCCCCCAGACATCGACATCATGGTGTTCCACACCAGGCCGGGAGCGGCGAACGGCACCTCCAGTTTCCAGAACCGCTGCCACGACGTCAGATGAAAGCTGATCGAGGCTTCGTGCAGGTCGGCGGGCACGGTCTTCAGCGATTGATACATGCTGAACGCCATGTTCCACGCCTGGCTGGTGAAGATGGCGAAGATCGCGGCCAGCTCCAGCCCCAGCACCCGGCCGGGGAACAGGTTCATGAAGAACACCACGGTGAAGGTCAGGAACCCCAGGATCGGCACCGATTGCAGTACGTCCAGGACCGGCACCAGCACCAGCGCGGCGCGCCGGCTCTTGGCCGCGGCGGTGCCATAGGTGAAGGTGAACAGCAGCGATGCGGCCAGTGCTGCGAACATCCGCATCGTGGTGCGAAGCGCGTATTCCGGCAGATTCGCCGGATTCAACGTGATCTCGGTGGCGCCCGGCGCGTCGATCCGGGTCATGGTGCCCTCGGCGACGTGGCCGACCGCGATCAATGCGCCGATCACGCAAACGAACGCCGCCGCATCCCAGAGGTTCGGCAGGCGCCATCCGGCGGCCATCGAGGGGAGTGTCGTGGCGGGCATATCGCTGCAGGTTGTTTCCGCTGAGGTCTAGGTGAAAGCCCTGTTAGCCTGCGCATACCCGCCTGTCACGCCCGAATGGCGTGGCAGTTGGGTGACATCAGGGCCGGTCGCGGGTAACCAGCCGACCCGCCCGCGCACGCGTCGCCCCGTCAGCGAAAACATACGCTGACTGGCCGTTGATCCAGGTCTCCAGAATGCCCTCGGCGGGTCGCGTCGGGGCATCGTAGGTCGAGGCGTCACGCACCGTGGCGGGATCGAACAGCACAAGGTCGGCATAGGCCCCGGCGCGGATCACGCCGCGATCCACCATGCCGAACACCGAAGCGGTATGTCCGGTCATTTTGCGCACCGCCTGCTCCAGGCTGAACAACCCAAGGTCGCGGGCATAGTGGCCCAGCACACGCGGGAAAGTGCCCCACAGCCGCGGATGCGGGTAGGAATCATGCGGCAGGCCGTCACTGCCGATCATCGCCAGGCGGTGCGCCATGATGCGCTGCACGTCCGGCTCGTCCATCTGGAAGTAGATCGCACCAGCCGGCGTCAGCCGTTCCGCCGCTGCCTTCGGTTCGATGCCCCAGTCCTTGGCGATATCGGCCAGCATGCGGCCGGCCAGTTCCGGATGCGGCACCGACCAGGTGATCTGCACCGGCACGTCGTCGCGCAGCCTGCCGGGCATCAGCACGGTCGACCCCGCCGCGTAGGGATAGATGTCAAAATCGACCTTCTGGCCGGCGGCGCCGCGCTCGATCAGCGGCAGCGTCTCGGCGCTGCGGCCAAAATTCTCCGGCATCGAGCATTTGTGGTGGCTGATCACCACCGGAACATCGACCGCTCGGCCAATCTTGAGGGTTTCCTCGATCGAGGCCAGCACGTCATTGGCCTCGTCGCGCATGTGGGTGACATACAGGCCGCCGGCGGAGCGCAGCGCTTCGGCGACGGCGATCACCTCGTCGGTCGGCGCCATCATGTTGGGCGGATAATACAGCCCGGTGGAAAAGCCCGAGGCGCCTTCGGCCAGGGCCTGGCGCAGCCGCGCCTGCATGTGGGCGGCCTCCGCGTCGGTCGCGGCGCGCTGGGTGTCGCCGCCCATCGCCTCGACGCGCAGCGACATGTGGCCGATCAGCGCATAGGTGTTCACCGGCGACGGGTCGCGCGCCAGGCGGTCGGCGTATTCGGCGAAGCTGTCGTAGGCGAACCAGCTTTCATCGCCCAGCAGGTCGAGCGGTGGCGCCGGACGCGACTTCATCCGCACCGGCGACAAGGAGATGCCGCAATTGCCGACGACAACCGTGGTGACACCCTGCGACATCTTGCACAGCATGCATTCCGGCCCGCACAGCACCGCCCGGTCGTCATGTGTGTGCGCATCGATAAACCCGGGCGCGAGGGCCATGCCGGCGGCGTCCACCTCCCGATCTGCAGCCGTGCCGCCAAGGTCGCCCACCGCGGCAATACGATCGCCGGTGACTCCGACATCGGCGGTGGTGCGGGGGTTACCGAGGCCGTCGAACACGGTTGCATTTCGGATGATCAGATCGCAGCGCAGCGCCATGGCTTGTTCCGTCCATCTCGTTCATGGAATAAAGGCGATCAGTTTAATCCGAGACCATCGCCATGACCATCGCCGAGCCTTTCCGCGGTCGTCGTGCTGACGATCGCCTCCATCGGGCCAGCCAAGGACGTTTAGTCTCCGGAAGCCCCAGAAGCATGGTCGCGGCTTTGGCGGACCGTTCAAGCCGCCGGTTGCTCCGCAACCAACAGACACGCCGCCACGTGTTTCGGTCCGACCGTTTCCAGCGCCGGCACGCGTTCCGCACAGGCCGCCATCGCATGTGTGCAGCGCGGCCGAAACCGGCACCCACCTGCCGTCGCGCCGGTTTCCACCGGCAAAACCGAGCGCCGGCGCTCCCGCCGGTCCAGTCCACGCGGCAGCGCATCCAGCAGCGCCTGCGTGTAGGGATGGCGCGGCGACGTCAGTACCGCGGCCGGGACGCCGCTCTCCACCTCCCGGCCGGCATACATCACTGTGATTCGGTCGCAAATCCGCCCCACCACGGCCAGATCGTGACTGATAAGGACAATGGTCAAGCCCAGGCTTTTGTTCAACTCTCGCAACAGGTTTATGATCTGACCTTGCAACGAAACATCCAATGAAGAAACCGGCTCATCGGCGACCAGCAGCGACGGCTGCATGGCCAACGCCCGGGCAATGCCAACGCGCTGCCGCTGGCCGCCCGAAAGTTCATGAGGAAAACGATCCAGGAATTGAACATCCAGACCCACCTGGCCAAGTAGCTCGCTGGTCCGGCCAGCGACTGCCTTCCCATCCAAGCCGCGGGCAACGACAGCCTCATTCAGGATCGTGCGGATGCGCTTGCGCGGGTTCAGCGACGAGTGCGTATCCTGAAATACCATCTGCACGTCGCGCCGATATGACCGCCTCGCCTCACCGGACAGCGTGTTCAGTGCGTTGCCGTCCCATTCGATCGATCCACCGGAAGGCGCCAGCAGCCCGACGATCATCTGCGCCAGCGTGGACTTTCCGCAGCCACTCTCGCCGACCAGCCCCAGGATGCCGCCTCGTTCGATAGAGAGCGAAACACCATCGACGGCGGTCACCACGCGCTGCACGCCTCGCAACCGATCCTTCATCCCACGCCGCAGCCGATACGATTTCCGCAGATCGTTCAGCCGCATCAGTGGAGGCGCGTCCGCCTTCATGCCGGCACCCTCTCTTCGGTGCGGAAACAGACCGCCATCTGCTGTCCATGCCACCGGATCGGCGGCTGTTCCGCTGAACAGCGGGATTCAGCGAGATCGCAGCGCGGGGCGAACGGACATCCCGGCAGCAGCTCACCGGTCTTCGGTGGCAGTCCCGCAATGGTCGGCATTGCGCCCCGGTTGCCATCCAGGCGTGGAACGCAGCGCAAAAGTTGCCGCGTGTAGGGATGCCGCGGCGAGGCGAACAACGCGCGCACGTCACCGCTCTCGACCACGCGTCCGGCATACATCACGGTGACCCTGGTCGAGATCTCGGCAACCAGTTCCAGGTTATGGCTGATGAACAGGATGGCGATGCTGAATTCAGAACGAATCCGATCCAGCAGGTCCATCACCTGAGCCTGCACCGTCACATCAAGTGCCGTGGTCGGTTCATCGGCGATCAACAGGCTGGGATTGCACGACACGGCGAGCGCGATCATCACCCGCTGGCGCATGCCACCGGACAGTTCATGCGGAAACGCCAGTAAACGTTGGCGCGGATACGGTATGCCAACCAGTTCCAGCAGTTCCTCCGCCCGCGCCATCGCCGCTCGGCGACCCAGCGGCTGATGTGTGCGGATCGCGTCGGTCAACTGTCGCCCGATCGACAAAGCCGGATTCAGCGCAGTCAACGGGTCCTGGAAGATCATGCCGATCTGGCTGCCGCGTAGTTTGTTCAAGTCACCGGCCGAGCATTCCCGCAGGTTGCGGCCACCAAACGTTATTCGGCCGCTGGTCACCGCTCCGCCAGGTGGCAGCAAACGCATGATTGCCAGCGCCGTCATGCTCTTGCCCGAACCGGATTCGCCCACAAGCCCAACGACCTCGCCGGGCGCGATACGCAGGTCCACGCCGTGCACCACCGAACGCGTCGCATCACCGGATCGAAAGCCAACGTGCAGTCCGTCGATACGCAACAGGTCTTCCGTCATGCGGTCAGTGCCTGTGTGGTGTGTCGAGGGTCCAGCGCGTCACGCAACCCGTCGCCCAGCAGGTTGAACGCCACCACGCTGAGCGAAATCGCCGCGCCAGGGAAAACCGACAGCCACCATTCCCCCGAGAACAGATAGTTGCGTGCGTCGGCGAGCATGTTGCCCCAGCTTGGATCGGGCGGCTGTACGCCCAGGCCAACGAAACTGACGGATGCTTCGATGATGATGCCGATCGCCAGCAGCAGGGTCGCCTGGACGATGACCGGCGACAGGCAGTTCGGCAGCACGTCGGAGATCATGATTCGCAACGATCCCACGCCTTGCAGCCGTCGCGCGGCGACGTAGTTTGCCCGGGATTCCGCAAGCGCGCTGGCATGCGTGATGCGAGCCAACGTCGGTACATACAAGACGCCCAACAACACCAGCAGCTTGACTTCGTTGCCAAAGGTGATGCCGACGACGGTGAACGGGCCGACGCCGAGGATGCCCACAAGGGCAATTGCCCAGATCAACAACGGAATCGCCGCCATCGCGTCCAGCAACCGCATCAGTAGTTGTTCCAGCCACCCACCGCTGAAAAAACCTGCCAACAGCCCAAGCGATATGCCCCCGGTGCATCCGATGACCATTGCCAGAACAGAAACCTCAAGCGAAGCGCGACCGCCCCAGATGACGCGACTGAGGACGTCTCGACCGGCCTGGTCGGTGCCAAACAAATGGCCCGATCCGGGTTCCAGCAATGACGCAGTCATATCGACGGCCAACGGATCGTACGGTGCGATCAACGGCGCGGCCAAACCGTCAGCAACGATCAGCAGCACCAGGACGGCGCCTATGAAACCGCCGGCGCCGCCAAACATTGCCATCAGCCGGCGGATCATGTCCTGACCGCCGCAATGCGCGGATTGAGCCACGCATTCGTCAGATCCGCCGCAATGTTGGCGAGGATGAAAATGAAGGTGAAAACCATGACGATCCCCTGCACCAAAGCGAAATCACGCTGCTGGATAGCGGTGAGCAAGGCCGCGGACAGGCCGCTGATGTTGAAAACAGCCTCGATGATCAGCGCCCAGCCGAACATATAGCCGAACGACATCCCGGCGACCGTTACCACCGGAACCAGCGCATTGCGCAACGCGTAGACCAGAACACGCCGACGCGGCAGCCCGGTGGCGCGGGCGGTGCGCATGTAGTCCTGTCCCAGCACCTCCAGCATGCTGGATCGGGTCATCCGGCTGAGCACCGCCATATAGAAAATCGCCAGGCAGAATGTGGGCAGGGCGATGGAATCAAGATGTTGCCAAACGCCTGCCGACCAGGGTTCGACTCCGCCAGGCGGGAACCAATCCCGATCCACCGCGAATGCCATGATCAATACCAGAGCCAGCCAGAACCCCGGCACGGAAACACCGAGCACCGCGATTAGGCGGACGCCATAATCCAGCATGGTGTCGCGCAATAGTGCAGACAGCGTACCCGCAATTACCGAAAGAACGCACGAAAAGACGAATGCTATAATGACGAGTTCCAAGGTCACCGGCAGCGTGGCGGCAATGTCGGGTTCAACCGGCCGGCCGGTAATGAACGAGGTTCCCAAACTGCCGTGGAGAAGCACGCCTTTTAGCCACAGGCCATACTGCACGACCACAGGACGATCCAGGCCGTGATCATGTTCGAACTGAACGATCTGCGCCTGCGTACCGTCCTGCCCCAGCACGATACGGGCCGGGCTGTCCGGAATCGCTCGGGTCACCAGAAACAGGCACGACGAGACGAGCACCAGGGACAGAACCGAAAAGCCAACTCGGCGAAGCAGCAGCGCGAGCATCAGGAGATCGAAGCATCGTAAACGTTTATGGTGAGACCGCGACTGGGCCTGAAGTTCTTGACCCTGGCGCGCCACAGATTGGCCGCGGCGAAATAACCGACCCAGGTGTAGTAGGACGTTTCTGCCATGTGCACCATCAGCTTGGCGTAGACCGGCTTCAATTTTTCACGGTCGTTTTCAGCGAAGGCGATTTTCAGCGCGGCCACAACCTCGGGGTCTACGGTGTTGCCGGACACGTTCGCCATGAAGCTGTTGGCGGTGAAATTCGCCATCAGGAAATAGGTCGCCTCGCCCGGCGACATGAAGTTCGCGAACCCCGACTGGTAGCCTCCGCCCATGATGTGCGATTGCACGATCTGCGATGAAGATACCCGCAGATTGACCTTGATGTTCAACTTCGCCAATTCCGACTGCACGAACACCGCCGCATCCTTCGCATCCAGAAGGTACGGTTCGGCGCTAACATCCATGTCGAATTCGGTTCCCTTCGGATAGCGGGATTTCGCCAGATGCTGCTTCGCCAGATCCAGATTGTAGGCCGTCATGTCGTCGGCCTTTTTGTCATACCACCAGCCAGAAGCCGGGGCCGGAATGCCGGATGGTTCCACCAGCCCGTAATAGATCTTTTCGGCGATCGTCTTGCGGTCCACCGCGTGCTGGATGCAGCGGCGGAATTCGATATCATCGAACGGCGGCTTGCTGGGGTTTTGGAACATCACCGTCCAACCGCCTAATGTCGGCACCGCCCCGCCCTGGATGCCTCTTCGCGTTTTCAGCCGCGAAAATTCACGCGCCGGCGGTGCCCCGATAATATCCGCCTGTCCGGCCAGCAGGAACGCCACCCGTGTCGCGTCCTCAGGCACGATTTTCACCACCACCCGGTCCCAGTGCGGCAATCCCTTCTGCCAGTAGTGCGGGTTTCGGCGCATACTGATGTAATCGTTCGGTTTCCATTCCTCGAACATGCCGGGGCCGGTGCCCACACCTTTGGGCGATACACGGAAGTATTCGTTGCCGTACTTCTCGCGCGAGCCTTTCGGGAACACCCCCATGAATTTCGTCAGGAATGACGTCCATGGCGCAAACGGCACCTTCAGATGCACATGCACACGGTGCGGTCCATCCGTCTCCACATGCGACAGACGGTTGAAGATCGGGCCCCGGGACGCCTTGTTCGCCGGATTGATGATATATTCCAGGCTATACTTCACATCCTCGGACGTCATCGGCATACCATCATGGAACAGCACGTCGTCGCGTAACTCGAACGTATAGACAAGAGCATCGGCGGAAATCTCTGGCAGTGCGGTGGCAAGTTGCGGCTTCAGGTTGCCGTCGATATCGAACTCGACAAGGTTCTCGAAAATCGATTCACTGATGATTTCCCAGTCATGGCTGGAACTGTTTATCGGGTCGCAGGTCACCGGATTGGTGGACAACGCGACCGTCAGCGTGCCGGTTTCGTCCGCTCGAGCGGTGCGGATCCACGCAGACGACAGCACCGAAGCGGCACCTGCCAGCAAGCCGGAGCGTCGGGTCAGTCCATGCATCATCGCGTGCCGTTCCTTGGGGCCTGGGTTGTCACGTCCGGTGGATCCTCCTGCTGAAGCGAGGCGGAACGTTTAGCTCCCAGGCGCGCCATGTTTCCGGCGTCGTCGCTGTATCTACCAGCAGCAAGCGGCGTGCCACGGTCACTGCCGTGTTGAATGCCGCTCGTGCCCAGAACGCGGGCGTTGCGTGACTGAGGTACAGGCACTACGGGGATGGCAGTTCGATCAAATATCACCACGGCGCCTGCCGCTTCTCGGCGCCCCGTAGCGTCGCGGCTGGCAAGTTCATCACGGCGTACGTCGCAATCGGCCAGTTAGAAGGCGCGCAGGTTGTCGCGCAGCATGGCGTGCTCGTATGTCTTGCGCACGAGTCCGCGCTTCTGCAACGCTGGGGTTAGTCCGTCGGCGATCTCGGTGATGTAGCGCCGGGTGAAGTCCGGATCCATGAACAGGAAGCCGTCACCACCGACGGCGTCCATGATCTCGGCCATTTGGGCAGCGACCCGATCCGGCGTGCCGACCAGATCGGCATCGCTCAATGACCGCCCCTGCATGGCGATCTCGCGCGGAGTGCGCCCGGAATAGGCTTTTGCGACCGACAGATGCCCGTTCGAGGTCAGTTCCGGCAGCTTCTCGTCCAGATCGTACTTGGAAAAGTCGATGCCGGTCACCCGCGACATGTTCGCCAGGGCGAATTCGATATGGCTCTCGGTGTCCGCCAGCCTCTCCTGCTTGCGGGCCAGCGCCGTGTCCATGAATTCGTCGACGATCGGGGCAACCAGGAACATCACCTTGATGTGGTCCGGATCGCGTCCAAACCCCACAGCCTGGGTCCGGATGTCATCGCGGTACGCCTTCATCGCCGCCACGCTGCCGGCCGAGGCGATGATCGTGTCCGCCCAGCGCGCGGCAAAGCTTCGGCCCCGCGGCGAACCTCCGGCCTGGCAGATCACCGGATGTCCTTGTGGCGATCGCGGTGCTGACAGTGGTCCGCGAGAGCGGAAATATTTGCCCTCATGGAACACCGGACGGACCTTCGCCGGGTCGGCGAAAATCTCGCGTTCCTGATCGATGACCATCGCCTCAGCGTCCCAGGAGTCCCAAAGTTTCTGCACCACCTCGACATATTCGTCCGCCATATCGTAGCGCTCGTCGTGCGGAAATTGCCGTTCGTGACCGAAATTCTGAGCACCGCCGTCGTTGCTGCCGGTGACCAGGTTCCAGCCGGCGCGTCCGTCGCTGACATGGTCCAGGGTGTTGGTCAGACGGGCAAGCAGAAACGGATTGTACTCGGTGGTGGACAGAGTGGTGATGATGCCGATCCGCTGCGTCGCCTGGATCATGAACGGCGCCAGGACGGCCGGATCCAACTTGGGCGAATCGACCGCCAGCCGCAGGTAGGTCTCGTGCGAATTCTTGTAGGTGTACGGAACGTTGCAGGAGTCCTCGACCATGACGTAATCAAAGGCGGCCCGCTCCAGCTCTTTTGCGAGGTGAACCAGAAGATCGGGTTTGACCCAGCCGTGTGGGTTCGGTCCGCCCCACAGGTTCCGCCATCCTTTCGGGCCATAGCCCTTCATGATGAACCATCCCAGGTGAAAGGGCTGCTGTGCCATCGGCATTCGACTCCGTCTCCGCAGGTATGACCGTGCAAGACAAATGCCATGACGAGGCGCCTGCGCACTTTGCCGATTCGGAGTGGTTGAAGGATGCCGAGCTCTGTCAACACGCGCCCGGAGCTGAAGGGTGCTGAACTCTCAAGCGGCGATCAACGGCTTGCTGCCGCACGCATGGCGGGCGGTGGCTTGTTCGGTCCATCTCGTTCATGGAATAGAAGCCAATAGTTAAATTCGGAGACCATCGCCATGACCATCGCCGAGCTGTGCCTTCTCGCGGTCGTCGTGCTGACGATCGCATCCATCGCGCCGGCCAAGCTGAGCGGAGCGCGGGACTTCGACAACGCCAATCCGCGCGATCCCGGGTTCTATCGGCCGGGGCTGCGGGCGCGGTCACAGGGCGCGCATTTGAACGGCAATGAGGCGTTTCCGTTCTTCGCCGCCGCGGTGATCCTGGCCGAAATCAAGTCGGTGCCGCAGCCTACGCTGAACATCCTCGCCGTTGCATTCGTCGCCGCCCGGCTGGCCTATGTGCTGTTGTATCTGACCAACCGCCCAAGCTTGCGCTCGATGGTCTGGTCGGTCGGGTTCCTGATCAACCTGGTGATCTTTTTCGCGCCCATGTGGGCGGGACGCTGATCCCGCGAAGCGCGGGGCAGGGCGCCTATTCCGCAAGCCGTCGTCTCACCGCCGTGGCACTCGGGATGCCGGTCAGCCAGGCAAGCGCATCCGTGCGGTTTCCGCCTGATCGACCGCGCACGTGTCGGTCAGCGCGACCTTGTAAAGCACCCTGGCGTTGTCGCGCGATACCAGACCGTCGCGGACGTCGCGGGCAACCAGCATCGGGTCGCGGGCGGCGGGGTCGCCCATCCCGGCGCCGCCCGGTAGCTCCAAGATCAGCCGGTCGCCGTCCGGGATCACCTGCAACCCCTTGGTGCGCAGCACCGCGCCGGATTTTCGCGCGACGCGGCCGACCGCGCCATTCAATCCGCCGTCGCGCCCCTTGGGCGCGTTGGCGACGCGGTCGAAGCTGGCGTTGACGGCGAATTCCAGATTGCCCTTGGTGGCAATCTCCATGATCTGCCCGACGCCGCCGCGGCTGCGTCCCGCACCGCCCGAATCGGGTTTCAGTTCCTTGCGCCACACCACGACCGGCGCCACGTTCTCGGTCGCCTCCACCGGCATGGTGCGCACGCCAGACGGAAAAGCCGTGGCATTCAGCCCGTCCTGACTCGGCCGCGCCCCGGTGCCGCCGGAGTTGAAGGTGATGATCTCGAAATCGGCGACCACCGGCTTGTTGCCGCGCGCCTGGCCCGAAATCGCGCCGCCGCCGCGCAACGGGGGATTCCACAGTGCCGAGGCACCCTCGGCGGTCACCCGTTGCGGCACCGCCTGGTGCAGACAACCCATCATCAGGTCAGGCAGCAGATGGCCGATGACATGGCGCACCGAGACCGGGTAGGGACGCGGCGCGTTCAGGATACAACCGTCAGGTATTTTCATCCGAAACGGTTCCAGCGAGGCCCAGTTGTTCGGTATCTCGGGTGCCACCACACACTTGATCCCAAAGCACGAATAGGCTCGGCAGTAAGCCGGCGGAACGTTTATGCCGCGTGACGACAACCCCGAGGTGCCGGCGAAATCGACCTCGATGCCATCGGCTTCGATCCGCATCGATGCCGCGAGGCGGACCGGTTCCTCATAGCCGTCGGAGTAGATCTCGCTGTCATAGGTACCGGCCGGCAACCGGGCGATTTCCGCCAGCGTCGCGCGGCGCGAACTGTCGAAGATGAATTGCGCCAGCGGATCGAGGCCGATCATGTCGAATTCGTCCATCATCTCCACCAGGCGTCTCGCCCCGGCGTCGTTGCAGGCGCACAGCGAGTAAATGTCGCCTTCCAGTTCGACCGGCAGGCGCGATCCGGCGCGGATGAAGTCGAAAAAGGTTTCATTGGGCCTCGCCTGGTCGAAGCACTTTACGATCGGGATATACATGCCCTCTTCGTAAACCGACCGGCCCTCGGGCCCCATGCCGAGGCCGCCGATGTCGATGACGTGGGCGGTGTTGGCGAGCAGGCCAACAATCTTGCCGCCATGGAATGCTGGCGTCACGACCGTCAGGTCGTGCAAGTGGCCGGTTCCAAGCCAGGGATCGTTGGTAATGTAGTGATCGCCTGGCCGCATCACGGCGGCGGGGAATTTGTTCAGGAAGTGCCCCACGCTCTCGGCCATCGAGTTGACGTGCCCGGGGGTGCCGGTGACCGCCTGGGCCATCATCCGCCCAGTCAGGTCGAAGATGCCCGCCGAAAGGTCGCCGGCCTCGCGCACCGTGGTGGAGAACGCGGTGCGGATCATGATCTGCGCCTGTTCCTCGACCACCGCGATCAGGCGGTTCCACATGATCTGGCGATGGATCTGCGCAAGCGCATTGGTTTCGTGGGACATGCATCGGCCCTGAATGATCGGGAAGTTCTGATCAACACTCTGGCATGCGGCCGCGACGCTGTCATCGCCCCGCTCGTCGGACTTTGATTTCGCTTGCATCGCGCCACGCGAACACCGCACAGTCGCCGCGGCAGAGGGCGGACAACAACCGCCCCGTCGCCAAAGGGAAGCAACATGTAGGGCAGGCAGCACTCCAAGGTGCGGCTTAATCGCGGTCGTACGCGGCCATATCCGAAACCGCAACTGAATCCTCCGCGAGTTCCGTTCTTCGCACCCGCCGTCCCGCCTGATCCGGGAGGACAGCACGGCCATGTCAGAAGAAAACGCTGCGACGAGACTTGGACGCAAACTCGACTCTATTCCATTTTCCGCATACCACCTGCTGCTGATCATGGCACTCGGTACCGTCGGTTTCATCGAGGGCTACGACCTCGCGCTGGGCGGATCGCTGATCGTGCTGGCCAAGCAGCCGCTGCAGCTGTCGCCGGACGCCATCCGATGGCTGGTCGCTGGACCGACTTTCCTGGTGGTGATCGGCGGCTTCAGCGCCTCGGCGCTCTCGGATCGGCTGAGCCGCAAGACGATCATGCAGATCGGCGTCGTCATCAGCACGTTCTTCACTTTGCTGATCCCGCTGGTGCAGAACGTCGAGCAACTGATCATCCTGCGCCTGCTCACCGGCATCGGGCTCGGCTTCGCGATCCCGGCACCGTTTCCGATCGCGGCGGAACTGATGCCGGCGCGGCATCGGCGAACCTACGGCGGTATCTACGAGGTGATGCTGGCCAGCGCCTTTACCCTGCTGCCATTCGTGGCCTTCCTGCTGGCCGGCAATCCTTTGGGGTTCCGGCTGATCGCTCTGCCCGGCGGTCTGGCGCTGGGCGTGGTGCCGCTGCTGGTGTATTTCGCGATCCCGGAAAGTCCGCGCTGGTATCTGCTGCGCGGCGAAACTCAGAAAGCGGTCGAGGCGGTCAATCTTATCATTCGGCGAAGCGGCAGCAAGGTGCCGCCACTGACCGTCGCGGCGCTGGGAACCGGGGTCAGCCTGGGCCGCCAGCAACTGCCTCCGTTCGTGGCGCTGTTCCGCGCCGGCCAGATGCGTTGGACCGCGGTCGGAATCCTCAGCGGTGTCAGCGCCAGCGCGGCCTATTACACCTGCGCGATCCTGTTGCCGAAGGCGCTGGTGGACCAAGGCGGCGCGGTGGCACTGAGCTTCGGCCTGAGCTCCGTGCTGTTCATGGCGAGCATCCCGGGCAAGCTGTTCACCGGGTACCTGATGGAGATCATTGGCCGGCGCTGGACGATGACCTACTCGCTGGCCGGATCGCTGCCGGGAATCGCGCTGATGGCGGTGGCTCACGCGACCGGGGCGTTCGCCGCGGTGGTGTTCATCGCCGGGGCGTTGATCGCCGGCTTCACCGTTTTGGCGGCGTTTCCCTGCACCCGGGTCTATCTATCCGAGCAGTTTCCCACCGACTTGAGAGGTCGAGGCCATTTCTTTGGGGAATCGACCGCACGGTTGTTCGCCGGCGTCCTGTTCCCGCTGTTCCTGGAACGCTATACCGCCTCGCCGGTGGTGTTCTTCGGCACCCTTCTGGCGGTGGTCGCGGTCGGCGCCTGCGTGCCACTGCTGTTCGGGCGTGAAACCGTCGGCCAGTTGGAGACCGTTTCCGAGGCGGTTGAATTAGCGGCGTGAGAGTCGCTTGGCGAACCGCTTCCCCGGCCAAGACGACCGATTGTCGGATCCGGCGGCGCATCCGTCGCGGCGCCGCCTGGGGTTTCACCGCATCGGCCCGAAGGCCCCCGCCGACAACAGATTTTTGCTACAGCAACCCCGCAACGATGACAGCGATCAGGCCCATGACCAGATTGACCCCGATCAGCGTCCGGATGCGGCTAAGGCAGGAAGCCATCCTGGCGCGATCAGTGGTACGGCGGAACCTGCGGTACGGGCCAAGATACATCGCCAAAAAGACGGCTGCCATCAGCAACCCAAGCGCCAGCATGGCGTGGACCTGCCACGGCGCACCAGGCATCCCGCCGACATAAGGGAGCATGGCGAAACCAGTGATAATAATCGCCGGCATGACGTGCCACACGATGAGGAAGAATTTTTTGAACACTTGGGTGTGCAGAAGCATCCGTTGAGGTGCCTCGATCACTTTCAAACTAGGCTGCAGCACCACGAAAGCGAAGAACATGCCGCCCACCCAAAGCACTGCGCACAAAAGATGCAGCATTTTGAGACCCGCAAAAACCGTCATCCAAGCATCTCCAATAACTCGCTCAGGAGCGCACCTAGCTCATTTGCCGCGATCGAGCGAGGGGCGGCCTCGCTGACGGCCAGTCCTCTGGCGAAGGCTGTGGCGAAGCCAGTTCGGTTGCCAATCGTGGCAGTCAAAAGCGGTTTGCCGCCGCGCTGGAGCAAGGCCGTCACCGTCTCCCGCAGCTTGCCGGACGACGGCATGCGGTTCAGAACCATTGCGGCTTTCCGTTTCTCCGCGGCGACAAGTTGCAAGGTGCCCTCGGCCGCCCAAGCGTCAGGCGGACTTGGCTGCACTGGGATAAGCACAAGGTCTGCGCCGCGGATCGCCAGACGGGCGTCGCTGTCGACTTGAGGGGGGCTGTCGATGACCACGAAATCGTGGTGCGCTTTCAGACGATCCAGCTCGCGGCTAACTCGCCAGCCTGAGACCTCCGAAAAGGTCAGCTTCGATGCGGTTTTGGGTCTTAGTTCGTGCCAACGAGCCAGTGTGTGCTGTGGGTCAATATCTAGCAGCGCGACCTTTCGTGAAGGTAGCAGCGCGGCGCCCAAGTTTGCCGCCAGGGTCGTCTTGCCGGTGCCCCCTTTCTGCTGGGCTACTGTGATCACGATCGCCATGCGACCCGGCTCCTGCGTAGCTGTACGGTTTCAGCACATCCCGGACGGGGATGAGGGCTCGCCTTTTAATGAGGCCGATCGTATCCTATCCTGGAAAGTTATCTACTAAACTGTCGCGGAATTTGCTGGAAGCAGGATGCCAACTAAACGGTCAACCGGCGAACAGGGCTATCGTCTTGACGCGCCCCGCGGTGGCCAGGACTGGCAGGCGTTTCACAGCATACGCCGCAAGGTCTTTCGTTTGCCTCGACCGACTGAGGCAGACAGCCCGAACAGCCATGCCTTGCTTTTGTTCTTGGAGGGTGAGCCCATCGGCGCGATCCAGGTAGACGATTTGAGTAACGCTGCAGCCGCCCTCCGGCTCGTTGCCATCGATCCGGCTTGGCAAGGCGAAGGGCATGGGCGAGTGATGCTGGAACGAGCGGAGCAATTCGTGAGAGAACAGGGTTGCTGCAAGACAGTCGTTTACGCGACACCGGAGGCCGCCGGATTCTATCAAACCGCTGGCTATGAGGAAGAGGATTGGGACGCTGTCTACATCGGCGGCATGGTTCAGATGCAAAAGAAGCTTGAATGATCTCACCCACGGCTCATCTCCTCCGGGGATCGGCCGCGCGAACGATACAGCCTGTGCCGTGAAGCCAGCAATTATGGGTGATTCCCGTCTCGCCAGCAGAAACTGTTAACTCGATGGCTCATCGATAAACGGTTAGGCAACCGTCCCGTGGCCCCTCGATTTGCAAATCGTCTCCCGGGGCCTCGTCAGACCGATCCGCGCCTGCCTCAGCCCGTCCGCACCATTTCGATATATCCCAGTCCGTTAACCGTCGCCCGCCATCCCGGACCGATCAGGGTCGAGGTTTCATCCTCGGCCACGATCGCCGGACCGCTGATCCTGGCCCATGGTCGCAGCGTCGCCCGGTCGTGCATCGCCCACGGTGTCACCGCGCCGGTGGTGGTGTCGCGCACCGGCCGGGTGCTCATCGCCGCGGCCTCGCTCGTAGCCACGTCGTCCGGTCGCGGCCCCGGTTTGACATCATCGGTTACCGTGGTGACCACCACGGCGTAACTCATGATCTCGACGTCCGATCCCGGAACCGGGCGATCGAAAAACCGGGCATATTCGGTATCGTAACGGGCACGGATCGGCGCCACGTCCGCCGCACCCAGCACGCCATTCGGCAGCGGCACCGGTATTTCGTGGCCCTGCCCGACATAGCGCATATACGCAATGCGGGTTTGCACCACCGGCGCGCCGAAGCTGCCTTGCGCCACGGCGGCCTCGGCCTGCCGCCCCATCTCGTCCAGCAGGTCGTTCACCGCCGCCACGTCGAAGCTGGAAAACCGCTGATAAAGGCTGCGCACGACCTCATAGCCGACCGGAGCGCGCAGGAAACCGATGGCGCTGCCGACGCCCGCGCCCAAGGGCACCAGCACGCGATCGATGCCGATCTTCTCCGCCACCCGGCAGGCATGCACCGGCCCGCCGCCACCGAACGCGATCAGTGTGCGCCCGGCATAGGTCTTGCCCGATTCGATGGCATGGACGCGCGCGGCGTTCGCCATGTTCTCATCGACCATTTCCACCACGCCGAGCGCCGCAAGCTCGGCCGTCAGCGCCAGCCTGGTGCCGACATCGGCCGCCAGCGCATCACGCGCCGCTGCCACGTCCAGTCGCATGGTGCCGCCGGCAAATCTGCCTGGGTCGTAACGACCAAGCGACAGGTTAGCGTCGGTGACGGCGGGATGGATGCCACCACGTCCGTAGCACGCCGGCCCCGGATCGGCGCCGGCGCTTTCCGGCCCGACCGCGATCCGGCCCATCGTATCGACATGCGCCAGCGACCCGCCGCCGGCGCCGATCTCGACCATCTCGATCACCGGGATCCGCAGCGGCAAACCCGAACCTTTGCGGAAACGCCCGACCCGGGCGACCTCGAAGCTGCGCGCGGTCTGCGGCTTGAAGTCGTCGATCAGGCAGATCTTCGCGGTGGTGCCGCCCATGTCGAACGACAGCACGCTGTGCAGACCGCACTCGCGGGCGATGTGGGCCGAGAAGATGGCGCCGCCGGCCGGTCCGCTCTCCACCAGGCGGATCGGAAACCGACATGCGGTCTCGATCGTCGTTAGTCCCCCGCCCGACATCATCAGGAACAACGGCGCGGAGGCACCCGCTTCGTGCAGATCGGCCTCCAGCCGGCGCAGGTAGCGCGCCATCATCGGCTGCACATAGGCATTGGCGACGGTGGTGGAAAACCGCTCCCATTCCCGCATCTCAGGCGAGACCTCCGACGACAGCGAAACCGGGACGTTCGGCAGCGCGTCGTGCAGGATCGCCTGGATGCGTCGTTCATGCACCGGATTGACGAAGGCGTGCAGCAGGCCGATGGCAATGCTCTCCACCTGTTCATGCTTCAGCAGCGGGATCAGCGCGTGCACCGCGGCCTCGTCCAGCGGGCGCAGGATAGCCCCGGTATTGTCCAGCCGTTCGCCAACCGGCAGGCGCAGATAACGCGGTACCAACGGCTCCGGCAGCACGATGTTCAAATCGTACTGATCGTAACGACTTTCGTTGCCCATCGCGATGACATCGCGAAACCCTTCAGTGGTGATCAGCGCGGTGCGCGCGCCCTTGCGCTCGATGATGGCGTTGGTCGCAAGCGTGGTGCCGTGGATGATCAGTTCGATATCGCCAGGTGCCACCCCGGCTGCCGCGATGATACCGCGGAACCCATCCATCACCCCCCGTTCGGGGGCGCCCTGCGTGGTCAGCACTTTGGTGGTGGTGCGCCTGCCGCCGGCCTCCAGCGCCAGATCTGTAAATGTGCCGCCGATATCGACGGCAAGACGGGCAGGCTTCATCAGGGTTCCTCGAAACGGTTGACGAGGCATTGCGCCGATATGAAAGTTCCGCTCATCAACCCCTGGACCGCCTAGCCGCCAGGCTGAAACACGTTGGCCGGCTCGGCGGTGAACTCCCAGGACCGCCCCAGATGGCCGACCATCTCCTCCACATAAGGCGCGGCCGCGCACAGCTGTTCGAAATGCGGTTCGGGAACGCTTAGTCCGCGACGCTTGCACAACATCGCGATCTCGCCGCGTCTCGCCCCGCTGATATCGGCCTTCGCCGGCGGGGGCACCGGCGGCGCGGCAAGCGGGGGGGCACCGGCCTTCAGCACCGGCCGCCGGCGCCGCCACGGAGTCGCATCCTCGTACGCCTTCGCCACCCGCAGCACGGTGGCGTCGGCGAACGGTCGCCCGACCACCTGCATCGACAGCGGCAGTCCGTCATCAGTGAACCCGATGCATTGCACCAGCGCCGGGCCGCCGGTCACGTTGAACGGCGTGGTCACCGAACTGCGCTGCCAAAAGTTGATCGTCCGCCAGGCGTCCAATCGGCTCGCTGGACCGGGGCCCGCGGTCAACAACACATCGTATCGATCGTACAGCGGCGCCATTTCACCGATCATCACCCGCCGCTCCCGCGACGCCTGCACATAGTCGGCTCCGCTGATCAGCAGCGCTCCCAGCACCCGGCCCAGGAAGTCGGCGCCGAAATCCTGCAGCCGCTGGCGCAGCACCGGTTCATGCACTGCCAGCAGCTCACTTTCGGCACCGGTGATCTTCACCGCGTGATAATCGGCGGCCGGCCGGATGCAGACGTCCTCGATCGTCGCGCCAAGCCCACGCAGCACGTCATAGGCCTGCTCCAGCGCCGTCTTCAGCGCCGCCGGGACCGGAACGTCCTGTTCATACAGGTGCCGCAGCACGCCGATCCGCAGACCCTTCACCCCCTCGGCCATCCCAGCTCGGTAATCGGGCACCGCGCGCCCGGCGCTGGCCGGGTCCTTCGGATCGTGCCCGGCGATCGCCTGCAGCATGATCGCGCAGTCCTCGACGGTCCAGGTTAGCGGCCCAGCATGGTCATAGCTGAAACTGTTGGTGTAGACCCCGGATCGGCTGACCAGCCCATAGGTCGGCTTCAGTCCCACCAGGCCGCACAAAGCGGCCGGATTGCGGATCGACCCGCCGGTGTCCGACCCCAGCGCCCCCGGCGCCAACCCCGCCGCCACGGCGGCGCCGGACCCGCTCGACGACCCGCCGGTGAAGTGCTCGAGGTGCCAGGGATTGCGCGCCGCCGGCCAGGGCAGGTCGAACGACGGGCCGCCATGGGCAAACTCGTGGGTCGAGAGTTTCCCCAGCAGAACCGCGCCGGACTGATACAGCTTGCTGACCGTCGTCGCATCAAAACCCGGCACATAATCCGCCCGCGTGCGGGAATGGCACGTGGTTCGGATACCGGCGGTGCAGTAGATGTCCTTCAACGCGAACGGAATGCCATGCATCGCGCCGCGATAACGACCGGCGCTGATTTCCGCCTCGGCGGTCCGCGCCGCCTCCAGCGCTCGCTCCGCGGTAACCAGCAGGTAGGCGTTCAACTGCGCGTCGTAGGCCTCGATCCGTTGCAGATAGGCCTGCGTCAACTCGACCGGGGACAGATGCCGCCGTTCGATCAATCGCGCCGCTTCGGCGATCGACAGGTCGTGCAGGTCGCTGGCGGTGCGGGCGGCGTCTTCGGGCACTGGCCGATCTCCCCTCAGGATTGGATCTGCGTTTCCTCGCCGCGGTCGCCGCCGCCTGGGCACCGAGTTTCGCCAGTATCACCATAAGTGCAAGAGCTCGGCCCGTCTTGGCCCATGCCGTCTTGGCCCATGTCGTCTTGGCCCATGTCACGTTGCTATCAGTCGGATGTGCGATCCGCCGCTATCTGCGTTACAACTGCATCGCAATGTGCTGACAAGGCGGTATCGTGCGACGAGAAAGCATTCTGATGATCTGGGTCGGCGGCCTGGTGCTGGCAGTGGTACTCTACCTGGTCGGACCCGACCGATTCCTCGACGCCTGCCTCAACTTGTACAACGCGATCGACGCGGCGTTGCGCGGCCTGGTCGCGATGCTGGGGGCGCAGACCTACAGCGTGGTCCGAGCGCTGGCCATCGCGATCTATGTGGTGTTCGTCGTGCTGGCCGTGCTGGCATCGCAGCGGGGGCATCGCGGGTTCGCCGCGCTGTTGATTGTCAGCGCGGTCTTCCTGATCATGGTCTGGCGTCCATACGGCGCCTATCCGGTTCCGATCGGCCGCTGGCTCGCCGCCCTGGCGCTGGTGGTGATCGGCGCCGTGGTGATGACCCAACGCCTGACCCTCAGGCCGTTCAACCGCGACCGACCGTTGCCGCCCTATCCGCCCGGAGGCCGCCCGCAATGAACCCCGACACCGCGAGGCCAGGCTCCGAGGCCGCCCTCGCGCGAAACCCCGATCAGGGCGCCATCGGGCCGGAGGGCGCCCCGGCGGTCGTCTCCGCCACCCAGCAAGGCGCCAGGGCGGCCCTGGCGGTCGTGCTCATTGGGTTGGGGCTGTGGACGCTGCACCGCTACGTGCCGGCACTGATCTGGGCCGCCATCCTGGCGATCGCGGTCTGGCCGCTGTACCAGCGCGCCATCCGCCGCTGGCCGCCGGGCAAGCACAACATCCTGCTGCCGTCCGTGTTCACCGTGCTGATCGCGCTGCTGTTCCTGGTTCCCCTGGCAATGGTTGCCGTGCAAGCCGGCAAAGAGGTGCATGGCGTGATCAACCACATCGCCCAGGCCCGCTCCGACGGCATTCCACCTCCGGAATGGCTCTCCCACCTGCCAATCGGCGCCCGGCAAGCCACCGACTGGTGGCAGGCGAACCTGGCCAACCCGGATGCCGCCAACGAACTGCTGCGCCGCGCCCGCCAGTCGCAGCTGGTATCGAACAGTCGAGAGATCGGCGCCGATATCGCTCATCGCGCGGTGCTGTTCGGCTTCATGCTGTTGACGCTGTTCTTCCTGTTCAAGGATGGCGAGGGCCTCGGCAACCAGTTGCAACGCGCCAGCGCTCGGGCGTTCGGACCGGCCGGCGAACGCATCGGCCGGCAGATGATCGCCTCGGTGCACGGCACGGTCGACGGCCTGGTGCTGGTCGGCCTGGGTGAGGGCTTCATCCTGGGCATCGGCTACGTCATCCTTGGCGTGCCGCACCCCACCTTGTTCGGCCTGTTCACCGCGATCGCCGCGATGGTGCCGTTTGGTGCGGCGGTGGTGTTCGGGATCGCGGCGCTTATCCTGCTGATTCAGGGATCAGTGGTCTCCGCCATCATCATCGGCGCGGCCGGCATGGTGGTGACGTTCGTCGCCGATCACTTCATCCGCCCGACGCTGATCGGCAGTGCTACCCGGCTGCCGTTCCTCTGGGTGCTGCTGGGAATTCTGGGCGGGGTGGAGACCTGGGGGCTGCTGGGCCTGTTCCTCGGCCCGGCGATCATGGCCGCGCTGATGCTGCTGTGGCGCGAATGGGCCGCACGGCGCCCGGCGGCCTGACCGACAGCAGCTTCAATCCTCGGTCGCGACGCGCAGACGCTGCGCATAGACATTGATCACCAGCGCGGCTAGCAGGATCAGCCCCCGGATCAGGATCTTCAGGAAGCTGTCGATGTTGTTCACATGATCCAGGCCATTGTTCAGCACACCGAGCACGAAAAGCCCGACAAGGGTGTTGCCGATGCCGCCGCGCCCGCCGAACAGGCTGGTGCCGCCGACCACCACCGCGGCGATCGCATCCAGCAGATAGCTGTCAAACTCGTTCTGCTGGGCTGAACCGAAATGCGCCACACCCAGCATCCCGGCGATGCCGGAACAAACCGCAGAGATAACCATCACCGTGTTGATGACCCGCTTGACGTTGATGCCGGAATATTCCGCCGCCTCGCGGTTCCCGCCGACGATGTAAACATAGCGGCCGAAGCGCGTATAGGTCAGCACGAAATGGGCCGCCAGCAACAGAGCCGCCGCGACGATCACGATCCAGGGCACGCCGCCCAATGACCTCGACCCCAGCGTCGCGATCAGGTCGGGCACCTTGTAGGCGATCTGGCCGCGCACCAGCAGCGCCGAGATGCCGGCCGCGATCTGCATCATCGCAAGCGTCATGATGAAGGACGGAATGCCGATCAGGGTGACACCCAACGCATTCACCAGGCCCAGCACGGCGCAGGCCAGCAGTGCAAGTCCGATCGCCACTACGCCCGGCAGCGGCAGGTTGGCAATGTTCACATAAGAATCCTGCGCGGTGAAATAGGCAACCACGATGCCAGTGGCATTGGCGATGCCGGCAACGGAGAGGTCGATCTCGGCGCATAGGATGACGAACGTTAGTCCGACCGCGATGATCCCCGTCACCGACACCTGGGTCAGGATATTGCCGACATTGTCCAGCGTCGCGAACGACGAGCTTGCTACGCTGAAAAACACGACCAGGCAGATCAGGGTGATCAACGGCGCGATGTTGCGCATCTGGCTGCGCAGCAACGAACCAAGCCCGGCGCGCCCCCGACGCACTTCGCCGGTCCCTTCAGCGCTCATCCCGGACTGCTTTGCATCAAGAGTTTCATCGTAGCCTAGGCCGCCTCCAGCAGGCGATCCTTGCTGATCAGCTCGTCGGCGAATTCGCGCACGATCACCCCTTTCTTCATCACGATAATCCGGTCCGCGAGCGACAACACCGTTTCGGGTTCGGTTGACGCGACCACGACGGCAAGACCCCGGTCGCGTAGTCCCCGCACGATCTTCACGACGTCTTCCTTGGCTCCGACATCCATGCCGCGCGTCGGCTCCGAAAGGATCAGCAGCCGCGGCGGGAACGTCAGCCATTTCGCCAGCCCGACCTTCTGCTGGTTGCCACCCGACAATGACCCAAGTCGCGTCTCGACACCGGGTGGCCGGATCTGCAGCGCCTTCACCTGGGTGCGCGCGATATCCTGCTCGGCGGCCGGCTTGAGCAGCACGCGGGAAATCCGCCCGAGCACGCTGACCGATATATTCTTGTAGATCGGTTCCTCGAGAAACAACATGGAACGCCGGCTCTCCGGAACGAACGCAATGCCGGCTCGGCACGCCGCCGCGGTGCTGGCGAACCGCACCTCGCCGCCCGCCAGCCGCAGCACGCCGCGATCGGGCCGCAGCTTGCCGAACAATGTCCGCACCAATTCAACCTGGCCGCATCCCATGAAACCGTAGATCCCCAGCACCTCGCCGGCGCGCGCCGTCAGCGAGACGTCGCGATAGGCGGGGTCGAGTGACAGCGCCTGGGTTTCCAGCACGGTCGCCGCATCGCGGTGGCTGTCGAGCCGAATGTCGCTGCGGTAGCTGTCGCCCAACTCCTGATGGCCGGCGCCGATCATGCGCTCGATCAGCTCGGTCTTGCCGGTCTCGGCGGTGGGCGTGGTGGCGATCCGGCGACCGTTGCGGAACACCGTGATGGTGTCGGACACCAGCAGGATGTCATCGAGGAAATGCGAAATGAACACGATCGAGCGGCCCTCGTCGCGCAGGCGACGCAGCACCGCGAATAAGCGCTCGACCTCGGGTGGCGACAACGCCGAGGTCGGCTCGTCGAGGATGATGATGCGCGCGCCGGAAAACAACACGCGCGCCAACTCCACCATCTGCTGCAATCCGATCGGCAGCTCGCCAATCCGCATACCCGGATCGATGTCGAGGCCGAGCCTGGCGAGCTGGCGACGCGCCTCGCGCGCCATCCGGCCCCATTGCATCAGGCCGGCGCCGTTGACCGGCTGGGCGCCCAGGAAGACGTTCTCCGCCACCGAAAGATCAGGCGCGATGCTGAGTTCCTGATGCACCATGCCGATTCCGCCGGCCAGCGCGTCGCGCGGCGATCGGAAATGGACCGGCTGGCCGTCGAGCCGGAATTCGCCGCCAAAGTCGCCGTGGACGCCGGCGATGATTTTCATCAACGTCGACTTGCCCGCGCCGTTCTCCCCAACCAGGCCATGAATTTCCCCGGTGCGCAGCAGGAAATCCACGTCGCGCAGGGCTTCGACCCCGCCGAACGACTTTGAAATGCCAATCAGTTCAAGCAGCGCCGTCGCCATCTCAACACTCGCCGCCGGCCCGGCCGGATCGCGCCGGCCGATACGTGCCGAAAAGATGCTTCACCGCAATGGACTCGTCAGTCAGATCAGGAAGTGCTCTTCCATCCACGCCATGCCGGGCGCGTTGTTCTTGGTCACCACCGGACCGTCGACGACGATGTTCTTCGGGATCCCCTGGCCGGTTTTTTCGCCGTTCAAGGCCGCGACGCCGGCGACGATCGCCCCACCATGGATGCGGCAGGAAGGGTTGCGCACGGTGGCGAACATCCGCCCCTCGGCGACCGCATTGAGCGCCGCGGGCATCGCATCGACACCACCGATCAGGATGTTGGTGCGGTTATGCGCCTTCATGATGTTATAGGCCGCCAGCGCCATGTCGTCGTTGTGGAAGAATGCCGCGTCGATCTTCGGATACTTGGTCAGGTAGGTCTCCCAAAGTTGGGCCGACTTCGAAACACTCCAATCCGCCGGCTGGGTTTCCAGCACCTTGATGTTCGGGTAGTGCTTGACGACTTCCTCAAAGCCTTTCGCCCGGCCCTGCGCGCCGGTATGGCCCAGCGCGCCTTGCGTCATGATGATGTTGCCCTTGCCGCCGATCGCGGTGACCAGCGCCTGGGTCACCGCCGAACCCATGAACACGTTGTCCGGGGCCAGGAAGGCATGCACCTTGATCTGGTCGAGCGGGGCGATCAGCGTGTCCATGTCGATCACCGGGATGCCGGCGTCGATCATCTTCTGCACCGGCTGGATCAGCGTGCCGATGCCGAACGCCTGAATCGCCGCGAAGTCCCATTTCTGCGAGGCCATGTTGTCGATCGCGGCGCGCTGCTTCACCGCGTCCAGTTCGCCGTCAAACCACGTCACCTCGACGTTGTACAGCTTGCCCCAGTATTCCGCCGCCTGTTTGCCCTGCGCGCACCAGGTCGCCTGCAACCCGGCATTGGAGAACGCGGCTTTCAGCGGCTTTTCGGACCGCCCCACCGCTGCGGCCAACGCCGGACTGGCGCCGAACCCACCCAGCAGCGCTGACGCAGCGGCCGCCGTGGCAGTGGCAGTGGCGAAAAAATCGCGACGTGAATGTGGCAGCCCGGTTTTGTTTTCGGACACGTTTCACTCCCTATCGATCCTCGCCCGCTGAAGCGCCCATCGGCCGATAGCTCGAAGCGCCCCAGGGGCTCGTTTTGTCGCATGATCAGCGCGTTTGGAACGTTTTGCCCGACGCGATCATGCTCTTGGTAACCTGGACCACAAGACTGTGGCATATTCGGCGTGACGAAACTAGGCGGCGCGTTGGCCGTCGCCAGCCTCATGCAACGACGTCGCTCAGACCTCGGTCAGCACGTCCTCGATCCGGATCGGCACCTTGCGAACCCGCACCCCGGTGGCGTGATACACCGCGTTGGCGATCGCCGCGGCAACGCCCACCATCGGCAACTCGCCGATGCCCTTCGCCCCCAGCGGGTTGGAGTTTGTGTCGTCGTTCGGCACCACGATGGTCTGGATATCGGGAACGTCGGCGTTCACCGGCATCAGATACTCCGCCACGTTGCTGTTGACGATCCGACCGGTTTCGCCATCCACCAGTGTCTCCTCCAGCAGCGCCATGCCGATGCCGTAGGTGATGCCGCCGATCAACTGGCTGCGCGCGGTCTTGGCGTTCAGGATGTGGCCGGCGTCGAACGCGCCGACGAAACGGCTGACCCGGATCTCGCCCAGGTCGGGATCGACCCGCACCTCGGCGAACTGGGCACCGAAAGCGTGCATCGAAAATTTCTGCTTTTCCGCACCGGGCCGGGTCCCGGCCTCGGCCTCGACGAACGATCGGTTGCCGCGCTCCAGCAGCGCCGAGATCGGCACCCGGCGATCCGCACCGATCACCAGTCCATCGCTGATCCGCAGCGCATCGCGCGACTGGCCGCGCCAACCCGCATCGGCGTCGGCCAGCGCCAGGTCCTTGATCTTGTCCACCAGCGCCCGACAGACCGCCAGCACGCTGGGCGCGACGCTGGCCACGGTCATCGATCCGCCGGAAACCGGGGCAGGGGGCAGGTCGGAATCACCAAGTTCGAAACGAATCCGCTGCATCGGCACACCGAGTGTCTCCGAGGCCACCTGCGTCATCACGGTGTACGTGCCGGTGCCGATATCCTGGGTTCCGCACTGCACCACGACGCTGCCATCCCGGTCCATCCGGGCCTTGGCGGAGGACGGCATCCGATTGGTCGGATAGGTGCTGGTGGCAAACCCCCAGCCGATCAATATATTTCCATCACGCATCGAACGCGGGCCGGCCGAGCGCTTTTCCCAGCCGAATGCCTCGGCGCCTTGCTGGTAGCAAGCCCGTAGCGCCTTGCTGGCGAACGGCTTGTTCTCGTGCGGGTCGGTCTCGGCGTAGTTTCGCAGCCGAAACTCGATAGGATCCATCTTCAGTCCGACAGCCAGCTCGTCCATCGCCGATTCCAGCGCGAACACGCCCGATGCCTCGCCCGGCGCCCGCATATAGGTCGGCAGCGACGCATTCAGCGCCACCAGGCGGTGAGTCACCCCGACATTGGGACAGGCATACAGCATCTCGGTCGCCAGCCCGACCGATTCGCAGAACTCACCCAGAGACGGTTGCGACATGGAACTGAAACCATCATGCCGGACCGACACCAACGACCCGTTGATATCCGAAGCCAGCTTCAGCTTCTGGATGGTCCGCGGCCGATAGCCGTTCGAGGTGAACATCTGCGCCCGGGTCAGCACCAGCTTGACCGGCCGCTTGACGGTGCGCGCCGCCAACGCCGCCAAGGTCGCCGGCGGCCACGTGTTGCCCTTGCAGCCAAAGCCGGCACCAAGATAGGGGCAAAGCACCCGCACGTCGGACTTGTCGATGCCGAACTGACCAGCCAGCGCCGCCTGAGTACCGGAAATCCCCTGCGTCGTCGTCCAGACCGTCAGCTTGCCGCCGTTCCAGGCCGCGATCGTGGCGTGCGGCTCGATCGGATTGTGGTGCTCGATCGGCGTAACATAGGTCGTATCGAGCTTCACCGCGCCGCTGTGGAAGGTGCCGTCCGGATCGCCGCGATTAGAATCGGGCGGCCGCTGACCGTTGCGGAAGTGCTTCGGTTTATACGCCTGCCCCAGCATGGCGTCCATCGAGGTGCTGGGTTCGCCGCGGTGATAATGGACGCCCACCGCCGCGGCCGCGGCCTGGGCCTGCTCCAGCGTTTCGGCAACCACCACGCCGACGTGCTGGCCGTTGAACAAGATGTCGTCGTTCTGCAGCAGCGGGCCGACCATCGCCTGCGGAACGTTGGCGGGATGTGACAGCCGGGCCGCATTGTCCGGCGTGATGATCGCCAGCACCCCCGGCATGCCCTGCGCCTCACGCAGGTCGAAGCCGGCAATCGATCCAGCGGCTATGGTGCTTTGCACCAGAACGGCGTGTACCACGCCGGGAACGCGGAACTCGGCGGCGTACCTGGCCGCGCCGGTTACCTTCAAATGCCCATCGATACGATCGATCGGCCTGCCGATCATGGCTTCCATCGACGCCTCCTCAGGCCGCTACGGTTTGCAGCGCGCGCAGCACGGAACGGCGCAGCAGCACCAACTTGAACCCGTTCATCCGCGCCGCCCTCGCTCCGGCGCCCGACAGTCCGGCCGCCTGCTTCAGGCTGGCAGCATCGGCCGGCTTGCCGATCAGCGCCGCCTCGACCTCGGGCAATCGCCACGGTTTGGTGCCGACCCCACCCGCGGCCACCCGAGCCGCGCGGATGCTGCCGGCGTCAATATCCAGCGCCACCGCCGCGGAGACCACCGCGAATTCGAAACTCGCTCGGTCGCGCACCTTCAGGTAGTGCGAGCGCCGAGCCATCGCCGAAGCCGGCAGGTCGATCCCGGTGATCATCTCGCCCGGCCGCAGCACCGTTTCGATATCCGGAGTATCGCCCGGAAGCCGATGAAAATCTCCGATCGCCACCTTGCGCGTGCCGTCGGCGCCGGTCAGCGTCAGTTGCGCATCCAGCACCGTCATCGCCACCGCCATGTCACCCGAATAGGTGGCGATGCAGTGCTCGCTCCCGCCCAGGATGGCGTGCATCCGGTTTTCCCCATTGATCGCCGGACAGCCCGAACCCGGAACCCGCTTGTTGCACGCGAAACCAGTATCGCGGAAATAACCGCACCGCGTCCGCTGCAGCAGGTTGCCGCCCATCGTTGCCATGTTGCGGATCTGTGGCGAGGCAGAGGCCAGCAGCGCCTGCGACAGCACCGGCCAGCCCTGAACCACATCCGGATGCGCCGCCACGTCGCTCATCCTGGCCAGCGGCTCCAGATGCAGCCCCTCGGCACTGGCGCGGATTCCCATCATGCCAAGCGGCTCAAGATCGATCAGCCGGGTCGGCGTCTCGATGTCATCCTTCGCCAGTTGCAACAAATCCGTTCCGCCAGCAATATACTTCGCCCGCGCCCGCGCGGCGGCGGAGATCGCCCCCCTGGTGTCGGACGGGGCTTCCAGCGTGAAGGCCTGCATCGCTCAGCCCTCCCGCGCCGCTTGCCGCACGGCGGCGACGATATTCGGGTACGCCCCGCAACGGCAGATGTTGCCGCTCATCCACTCGCGGATCTGGTCGTCGCTGCCGGCGTGGCCTTCCTTGATCAGCGCCGCCGCCGACATGATCTGGCCGGGCGTGCAGTAGCCGCACTGGAACGCGTCGTGCTGCATGAAAGCGGCCTGCACCGGATGCGGATGGGCCGGGCTGACGGCCAGGCCCTCGATGGTGGTGATCGCCTTGCCCTGGCAGCGCGAGGCCAGCGTCAGGCACGACACCACCCGACGCCCGTCCAGATGCACGGTGCAGGCCCCGCAGGCGCCACGGTCGCAGCCCTTCTTGGTCCCGGTCAGTCCGGCATGCTCGCGCAGCGCATCCAGCAGCGACGTCCGGTGATCGACCGTCAGATGCGCGGTCTTGCCATTCACCCGCAGCGTCACCGGCGTAGTTTGCGCCACTCCGAGCGCATGACCCTGCGCCGGGGAAGCATCATCGGCCCGCGCCAGCGGCGACGCCAGCGCCGCTCCCCCGGCCGCCCCGGCAATCACGCCGCGCCGCGTAATGGATGTATCCATGACTTTCTCCGCCTAATGCGCCGGTAATTGGGAACGGAGCCGGGTGGTTCGGCTCACAATCGGGTGCGATGCCGCCGACGAACGCTCCTGAGCGGTTAATTATCGGTAAGAATCTCGAAGGCCAAGTCGGGCGTCTCGGCCTTTACCAACCGCGCGACCCGCTCCTGATCGCGGAACCGTCGCGATATGGCGGCCAGCGCGGCGACGTGGGACGCCTCGGCCGAGGCCGGGATCAGCAGCACGAACACCAGACGAACCGGCTTGGCGTCGATCGCATCGAAGTCGATCGGCCGGGCCAGCCGCAACAGCAGACCCAAGTAGCTTTGCACGCCCTCCAGCCGGGCATGCGGCAGGGCGAACCCGGCCCCAAGCCCGGTCGATCCAAGCTGCTCCCGAGCCATCAACGCGGCCTCCACCGCGTCGGGCTGCAACGCCGGCACCAGGCGCCGGAAGGTCCGCCCGATTTCGCCCATCAATTGAGCCTTGTCGCGGGCCCGCGCATCCAGCACGATCCGGTCGGGCGTAAGAAGGTCGGCGATGTCCATTCAGGCTGGGCGTCCTAATCGTTGATCCGTAACCGGTAGCCTACCCCGGTTTCCGTCAGAATGTGGACAGGCCGCTCCGGGTCGGCTTCGATTTTCTGCCGCAGCGCACGCACATAGATCCGCAGATACTGCACATCGGTGTCGCCACCCCACACCTCACGCAGAATCATCTTGTGGGTCAGCACCTTGCCCGCATGTTGCACCAGCAGCCGCAGCACGGCGTATTCGCGCGGCGAGAACTTCACCTCCGCGCCACGCACGGTGACGATGCGGCGCACCAGATCGACGCTCAGGTCGCCGCCGCGGAAAATCGGTGTCTCGCCTTCCTGCTGCAACCGATGGCGCTGCGCCGCCCTGATCCGAGCCAGCAATTCATCGATGCCGAACGGCTTGGTGACGAAGTCGTCGGCGCCCAGGTCGAGTGCATCGACCTTGGCTGCCTCGTCGCTGCGGCTGGACAGCACGATGATCGGCACCGCCGACCCCGCGGCGCGAATGCGGCCGATGACCTCGGTACCGTCAATGTCGGGCAGGCCAAGGTCCAGCACGATCAGGTCGGTGGCTTTGCGGCGGGCGATATCGACCGCCGGAAGCCCGTCTTCGATGTCAGTGACGACGTAGCCCTGGCTGGACAGCCCGGCGCGCAGAAACCGCCGGATCGCCGGCTCATCGTCCACCACCAGAACCCGCAGCGGCACGCTACCTGAGGTCACGGCGCGGCCCTCATGATGTGGTCGCCTCAACCTCGGGCGGCAGCGCGTCGATCGGCACCGGCAGGGTGATGACGAACACCGCGCCCGGCCTATCGTTGCGGTTTCGCGCCGATATAGTGCCGCCCATCGCCTCGACGAAGCCGCGGCAGATCGCCAGGCCCAGCCCCGTTCCGGCGCGCCGGCGATCGCCGCCCGCGCGATGGAATTTCTCGAAGATCCGCTCCAGCTCCGCCCCCGGGATGCCCTCGCCCTCGTCGATGATGCGAAGCGTCACGGTATCGGCGTCGCGGCTGGCCGCGTTGATGGTCAGGTCGCGGCTGGCCGCGATGGTGATCAGGCTGCCCGCGGGCGCGTGCTTGGCGGCGTTGTCCAGCAGGTTGAACAGCACCTGCTCGAACAGCACCATGTCCAGCGCCAGCAACGGCAGATCAGCCTCCAGGTCGAGCTTGACGTGGTGCGCCGCCAGGATGTTGGACGCGCGATGCAACGCCGACCCGACCACGTCGGCCAATTCGGCAAGACCGGTGCGTGGCGCCAGGGCGCCCGATTCCAACCGCGTCATGTCCAGCAGATTGCCGATGAACCGGTTCAGCCGGTCGGACTCCTCGATAATGGTGCCAAGCAGCACCTGTTTGGTCGGCGCGTCCAGCATAACGTCCTGCGACCGCAGGCTGCTGGCCGACCCCAGGATCGAGGCCAGCGGGGTGCGCAGGTCGTGCGAGATCGACGTCAGCAGCGCCGAACGCAGCCGGTCGGTCTCCACTTGCAGGCGCGCCAGGTGCAGGTCGCGCGCCAGGTTCACCCGCTCGATTGCCAGCGCCGCCTGATCGGCCAAAGCGTCCAGCAGTCGCTGCTGATCGGGCGTCAGCAAGGGTCCAGGCTCGTCGCGGATGATGCCCACTACGCCCAGCGGGCCGCGCCCGGTGCGCAACGGCTGGAAAAGCCATTTGCCGCCCGGCAACGTGTCCGATCCGCGGCCGGCGATGTGGTTCTTCTCCCACGACCATTTGGCGGCGGCGAGGTCGGCTTCGTCCAGCATGTCCTCGGGCGGGAACCCGGCCCGAACCGCGATGCTGCCGCGCGCGCCACCGGCTTCCCCGCCAGCCGGCCTGCCCACTGCCTTATCCTCCGCCGGAGGCAGCAGCAACACCACGCGCACCTTCAGCATCAGCGCGATCTGGTGCGCGGTGGCCCACAGCAGATCGTCCAGCGTCACCGCCACCGCCAGCTTCCGGCTGAACTGATACAAATCGTCGGTATGACGTGCACGCAGCCGAGCCGACAACGCCTGGCCGCGCACCCGGGCGGCCAGATTGCTGGCGATCACCGCGACGACGGCGAAGAAGAACAGCGCCACCACGTTGTCGGGTTCGGCGATGGTGAAGGTATACAGCGGCGGCAGGAAGAAGAAGTTGTACGCCAGCATGGCCACCAGGCAGGCCAGCAGCGACGGTCCCAGGCCTTCCAGCACCGCCCCGATCAGCACCGCCGTCAGGAACACCAGGGCGGTGTTGGTCACTGCCAGCCACTCGCGCAACGCGATCCCGATCGGCACCGCCGCCAGCACCAGCGCCGTGGCGACCACGAACGGCCAGGGATCGAACCCTGAGGCCGAGCCGACCGTGACCGGTGACGCCAGGGCATCGCCGCGTTCGGGAGGAACCTCGATCACATGGATATTGATGCCGCCGGCGCGATTGATCAGGCGCTGGGTGATCGCGCCGCCCAGCAACTGCCGCCAGCGTGGGCGCTGCGACTTGCCGACGATCAGATGGGTGACGTTGTTGGCCCTGGCATAGTCGATCACCGAATCGGCGACGTCCTGACCGGGGATCAGCACCGGCTCCGCGCCCAGCCTTTCCGCCAATCGCAGAGCCACTACCACGCTGTCCTGTTCGGCGGCGTTGGTTCGGGCGGCGCCAGTGGTCTCGACGTTGATCGCGGTCCACGGCGCGCGCAACTGGTCGGCGAGGCGCTTGGCATGGCGCACCGTGGCGGTGGCCTTACGGCCGCCCTGGACACAGACCAGAACGCGCTCGCCGGCGGCCCACGGGCCTTCGATGGCGTGGCTGCGCATATAGTCGACCATCTGGTTGTCGACCCGCTGTGCCGTGCGCCGCAACGCCAGTTCCCGCAGCGCCGTCAGGTTGCCGGCGGCGAAGTAGTGCCGCACCGCACGCTCGGCCTGCGCCGGCACATAGACCTTGCCGTCCTTCAGCCGCTGGATCAGGTCCTCCGGAGTCAGGTCGATCAGCTCGATGTCGTCGGCACGCTCGATCACCGAATCGGGCACCGTCTCGCGCACCCGGATGCGGGTGATCCGCGCCACCACGTCGTTCAGGCTCTCGACGTGCTGGATGTTCAACGTGGTATAGACGTCGATGCCGGCCGACAGCAGTTCCTCGACATCGAGGTAGCGTTTCGGATGGCGGCTGCCGGGCGCGTTGCTGTGCGCCAGTTCATCGACCAGCACCAGCCGCGGATGGCGCGCCAGGATGGCATCGAGATCCATCTCCGTCAGCGTGCGCTCGCGATACGCAATGCTCTGCCGCGGAATGGTTTCCAGCCCTGCGATCAACGCCTCGGTCTCGGCTCGGCCGTGGGTCTCGACCACGCCGATCACCACGTCCACGTGCTCCCCCCGCCGCCGCTGCGCGGCCGACAGCATCTCATAGGTCTTGCCGACACCCGGCGCGGCGCCGAGGAAGATCTTCAGCCGGCCGCGCTGTGACTTCTCCGCCTCTCGCAGCAGCGCTTCCGGCGAGGGGCGCCGGCCGCCGTTCGCGCTATCGCCCATTGCTTGTCCGTTTCAGGGCTTGTCCGTTTCAGGGCTTGTCCGTTTCAGGGCTTGTCCGTTTCAGGGCTTGTCCGTTTCAGGGCTTGTCCGTTTCAGGGCTTGTCCGTTTCAGGGCTTGTCCGTTTCAGGGCTTGTCCGTTTCAGGGCTTGTCCGTTTCAGGGCTTGTCCGTTTCAGGGCTTGTCCGTTTCAGGGCTTGTCCGTTTCAGGGCTTGTCCGTTTCAGGGCTTGTCCGTTTCAGGGCTTGTCCGTTTCAGGGCTTGTCCGTTTCAGGGCTTGTCCGTTTCAGGGCTTGTCCGTTTCAGGGCTTGTCCGTTTCAGGGCTTGTCCGTTTCAGGGCTTGTCCGTTTCAGGGCTTGTCCGTTTCAGGGCTTGTCCGTTTCAGGGCTTGTCCGTTTCAGGGCTTGTCCGTTTCAGGGCTTGTCCGTTTCAGGGCTTGTCCGTTTCAGGGCTTGTCCGTTTCAGGGCTTGTCCGTTTCAGGGCTTGTCCGTTTCAGGGCTTGTCCGTTTCAGGGCTTGTCCGTTTCAGGGCTTGTCCGTTTCAGGGCTTGTCCGTTTCAGGGCTTGTCCGTTTCAGGGCTTGTCCGTTTCAGGGCTTGTCCGTTTCAGGGCTTGTCCGTTTCAGGGCTTGTCCGTTTCAGGGCTTGTCCGTTTCAGGGCTTGTCCGTTTCAGGGCTTGTCCGTTTCAGGGCTTGTCCGTTTCAGGGCTTGTCCGTTTCAGGGCTTGTCCGTTTCAGGGCTTGTCCGTTTCAGGGCTTGTCCGTTTCAGGGCTTGTCCGTTTCAGGGCTTGTCCGTTTCAGGGCTTGTCCGTTTCAGGGCTTGTCCGTTTCAGGGCTTGTCCGTTTCAGGGCTTGTCCGTTTCAGGGCTTGTCCGTTTCAGGGCTTGTCCGTTTCAGGGCTTGTCCGTTTCAGGGCTTGTCCGTTTCAGGGCTTGTCCGTTTCAGGGCTTGTCCGTTTCAGGGCTTGTCCGTTTCAGGGCTTGTCCGTTTCAGGGCTTGTCC
The DNA here is from genome assembly GCF_965277165.1 of Rhodopila sp. GTDB lineage: Bacteria > Pseudomonadota > Alphaproteobacteria > Acetobacterales > Acetobacteraceae > Rhodopila. The sequence goes on along the minus strand of NZ_CBDICE010000006.1, from coordinate 2,183,969 downwards.
GTTTCAGGGCTTGTCCGCTTCAGGGCCTATCCGCTTCCGGCTTGGTTCCTGACCAACCGCCAGACGGTCGCCGGTCCGGCTCAAGAATGATTTAGCGCATCCAGAGCCATGTTCAACCGCAGCACGTTGACATGGGGCTCGCCGATCAGCCCGGCGATACGCCCGGTGACGTGATCCTGCACCAGTTGGCGCACCTGCTGCTCGGGCAGCTTGCGCGCCTTGGCCACGCGCGGCACCTGAAACAACGCCGCCGCCGGCGAGATGTCGGGGTCGAGCCCGCTGGCCGAGGTCGTCACCAGGTCGATCGGCACCGGCGTTCCGGGGTTCTCGGCGTGCAGCTTGTTTGCATCCGCGCTCACCCGGTCCAGCAGTGCCTTCGAGGTCGGGCCAAGATTAGACCCGCCCGAGTTGGCGGCATTGTATGGCGCCGGCACCGTCTTGCTGGCGTCGTTCGGGTCGGTGTCGGTGGTGGCGGACGGACGGCCGTGAAAGTAGTTAGCGGCGGTGAAGTTCTGCCCGATCAGAGTGGACCCGATGACCTTGCCGTCACGCTCGATCAGGCTGCCATTGGCTTGGTGTGGGAAGATAACCTGGGCGATGCCGGTCATCGCCAACGGGTAGGCCAGGCCAGTCAGGATCGTCATACAGGCGATCATCACGATAGCGGGACGGATTTGCTTGAGCATTGTCGTTGTCCTAGGCAAAGGATTTGCACGCAGATAAACACGGATGAACGCGGATCGAGTGAGTAAAGCCCGCCGAATCTTACCTTCCTATCTGTGCTAATCCGCGTGCATCTATGTTGAAATTCCGCGGCCGATACGGCCCCGGCTAAGCCAACCCCATCGCGGTCACCGCCAGATCGATCAGCTTGATACCGATGAACGGAGCGACGAGCCCGCCCAGCCCATAGATCAGCAGGTTGCGCCGCAGCAGCGCGGCAGCGCCGATCGGGCGGTACGGAATGCCCTTCAGGGCCAGTGGAATCAATGCCACGATAATCAGCGCGTTGAAGATGATCGCCGACAGGATCGCGCTCTGCGGATTGCTCAGCCGCATGACGTTCAGCGCCTGCAACTGCGGATAGATCACGATGAACATCGCCGGGATCATCGCGAAATACTTCGCGACATCGTTGGCGATCGAGAATGTGGTCAGCGCGCCGCGGGTCATCAGCAACTGCTTGCCGATCTCGACGATCTCGATCAGCTTGGTCGGATCGCTGTCGAGATCGACCATGTTGCCGGCCTCGCGCGCCGCCATCGTGCCGGTGTTCATCGCCACCCCGACATCGGCCTGCGCCAGGGCAGGGGCGTCATTGGTGCCGTCGCCGCACATCGCCACCAGCTTGCCCTGGGCCTGCTCGTCGCGGATCAGCTTCAGCTTGGCCTCCGGCGTAGCCTGCGCCAGGAAATCATCGACCCCCGCCTCGGCGGCGATCGCCGCGGCGGTCAACGGATTGTCGCCGGTGATCATCACCGTGCGGATCCCCATCCGGCGCAATTCGCTGAACCGCTCGCGGATGCCGCCCTTGACGATGTCCTTCAGGTAAATGACCCCCAGCAGCCTGCCGTCCTTGGCAACAGCCAGCGGCGTGCCACCGGCCCTGGCGATCTCCTCTGCCTTCGCGGTCAGTTCCTTCACCGAGGCGTCAGACACGGTGGGACGCACCGCCGTGGTCACCCCGCCGTTCTGCCCGCCGCTGCGCTGGGAGCGCACCCAGTTCAGCACCGCGTCCACCGCGCCCTTGCGGATCGACGATCCCTCAAAGTCGATGCCGGACAAACGTGTCTGCGCCGAGAACGCAACGAACTGCGCGCCCATCGGCGCCATCTCGCGCCCGCGGATGTCGTACTTCTCCTTCGCCAGCACCACGATCGAGCGTCCCTCCGGCGTCTCGTCGGGCAGCGAGGACAGTTGCGCGGCATCGGCCAGTTCGACCGGAGTGACACCGGACAGCGGAAAGAACTCGGTCGCCTGCCGGTTGCCCAGAGTGATCGTTCCGGTCTTGTCCAGCAGCAGCGTATCCACATCTCCCGCCGCCTCCACCGCTCGGCCTGACATCGCCAGGACGTTGAACCGCACCAGGCGGTCCATGCCAGCGATGCCGATCGCCGACAGCAGCGCGCCGATCGTGGTCGGAATCAGCGCGATGAAAAGCGCCACCAGGATGACCACCGAGATCGACCCCCCGGCATAGGTCGCGAAGCTGGGGATGGTCGCGACGGCGAATACGAAAATCAGCGTCAGGCCAGCAAGCAGGATGTTCAGCGCAATCTCGTTCGGCGTCTTCTGCCGCTCGGCGCCCTCCACCAGCGCGATCATCCGGTCCAGGAAGGTCGACCCCTGCGCGGCGGTGATGCGCACCTTGATCCAGTCCGACAGCACCCGCGTGCCGCCGGTCACGGCCGAACGGTCGCCGCCGCTTTCGCGGATCACCGGGGCGGATTCCCCGGTGATGGCGGATTCGTCGATCGAGGCGATGCCTTCGACTACCTCACCATCGCTGGGGATCAGTTCGCCGGCGGCAACCAGCACGAGGTCGTTCTGCCGCAAATCCGGCGCCGCCACGGTTTCGGTTCCCGTCGCGGTCACCCGGTTGGCCATGGTGTCGGTCCGCGCGCTGCGCAGTGACGCCGCCTGCGCCTTGCCGCGACCCTCGGCGACGGCTTCGGCCAGGTTGGCGAACAGCACGGTGATCCACAGCCACAGGATGATCTGGAAGGTGAAGCCGATATGCGCTCCCCCGGTCACCAGGTCGCGCAGGAAGATCACCGTGGTCAGGGTAGCCACGACCTCCACTACGAACATCACCGGATTGCGGATCATCAGCCGCGGGTCGAGTTTACGGAACGCCTGGCCGATCGCCGGCAGCAGGATGGCGGTGTCCAGCAGGCTGGACTTGGTATCGCGGGAGCGAGTTCTGGTGTCCATCTAAGGTGCCCTAACAGCATGATCATGCGCAGCGGAACGTTGAAGCGCGTGAATCATGCGACAAACAAAACGCTAGAAAGTGGTACCGGCGTGCATCGCCAGTTGCTCGACGACCGGTCCAAGCGCCAGTGCAGGCAGGAAGGTCAGCCCGCCGGTGATCAGGATCACGCCGACAACCAGGCCGACGAACAGCCCACCATTGGTCGGGAAGGTGCCGGCCGATGTCGGCACGATCTTCTTCGCCGCCAGCGACCCGGCAATCGCTAGCATCGGGATGATCATCAGGAAGCGGCCGATGAACATCGCCATGCCCAGCGTCGCGTTCCAGAACGGCGTGTTGGCCGACAGCCCGGCGAACGCGCTGCCGTTGTTGCCGGTCGCCGAGGTGTAGGCATACAGCGCCTCGGAAAACCCGTGCGGCCCGGCGTTCGAAAGCGCGCTCAGCCCGGGCTGGATCACCACCGCGACGGCGGTGAAACCAAGCATCGACAGCGGCAGGATCAGGATGCCGAGCATGGCCATCTTGACCTCCTTGGCTTCGAGTTTCTTGCCGAGGTATTCCGGCGTGCGCCCCACCATCAGCCCGGCCACGAACATCGCCACGATGACGAACAGCAGCATGCCATAAAGCCCTGACCCGACGCCGCCGAAGATGATCTCGCCCAGCATGATGTTGACCATCGGCACCATGCCGGCCAGCGGCGTAAGGCTGTCATGCATGTTGTTGACCGCGCCGCAGGACGCATCAGTGGTGATCGTGGTAAACAGCGCCGAGTTGGCGATGCCGAAGCGGACCTCCTTGCCTTCCATGTTGCCGCCCGCCTGCAACGCGCTGGCAGTCTGATCGACCCCAAGGTGCGCGAACAGCGGGTTGCCGGCGGCCTCCGACCAGTACGCCGTGGTCACGCCGGCCAGGAACAACACCCCCATCACCGCGAAGATCGCCCAGCCCTGGCGCTGGTCGCCGACCATGCGGCCGAACACGTTGGTTAGCGCCGCGCCGATCGAGAAGATCAACAGGATCTGGATCAGGTTGGTCAGCGCCGTCGGATTCTCGAACGGATGCGCGGAGTTGGCATTGAAGAAGCCGCCACCGTTGGTGCCCAGCATCTTGATCACCTCCTGCGAGGCGACCGGACCTTGGGCGATGATCTGCTTGCCGCCCTGCAGCGTGGTGACGTCGGTATAGGCGGACAGGTTCTGCGGCACGCCCTGCCACACCATAACCAGGCCGATCACGATACATATGGGCAGAAGTATATACAACGTGCAGCGCGTCAGATCGAGCCAGAAATTGCCCACACTCTGCGCCGAGCGGCGCGAAAACCCGCGGATCAGCGCCAGCGCCAGCGCGATGCCGGTGGCGGCGCTGACGAAGTTGTGCACCGTGAGCCCGGCCATCTGCACCAGGTAGCTCAGGGTAGTTTCCGGCACATAGGATTGCCAGTTCGTATTGGTTACGAAACTGACCGAAGTGTTGAACGCCAGATCGGGCGACACCGCGTCCAGGTGCTGCGGATTGAACGGCAGCGTCGCCTGCAGCCGTTGCAGCGCGTAAAGCACGACGAAGCCGGCAAAGGTGAATGCCAGCATGGCGACGGCATAGGTGATCCAGTGCTGCTCGTCCGCCTCATCGACGCCGCACAACCGATAAATGCCGCGCTCCAGCGGCCTGAGCAGCGGCGAAAGCGGTGTGCGCTCGCCGCCGAAGACGCGCGTCATGTAGCCCCCCAGCGGCTTGACCAGGAGCGTGAGCAGAACGCAGTACAGAGCGATCTGCAGCCAACCGTTGACTGTCATGGGAGTGGTGTTCCGGGCAATCTGGCGCGACCTAGAAGCGTTCGGGCTTGATCAGCGCGACGACGAGGTAGGCCAGGATGAAGACGGTCACCAAACCGCCCAGTGCGTAGTCCAGCATCATCGGCGTGGTCCTACAGGTGATCGCAGGCGAAGGCGTAAAGCACGCAGATGTAGAGAAACGCTGCGCCGGTGGCGATGAAGATCAGGTCGAGCATGGTCGTGTTTCCCTCGGGCGCCGCAACGCGGCCGCCGATTATTCAACGGGCCAGCAGATAGGCCGATGAACCTTAAGGAACCATGCGGTTTGTTCGGTCGCTATATAGTATTTCCATATAAACCGGGACCTCCCGGCAAGCCACCGGCGCTTAAACTAGAAGTGGATCGACCGCTTATAGGCGTCCAGCACCGCCTCGTGCATCGTCTCGCTCACCGTCGGATGCGGGAATACCGTATTGATCAGCTCGGTTTCCGTGGTCTCCAGCGTGCGAGCGATGGCGTAGCCCTGGATCATTTCGGTGACCTCGGCACCAACCATATGCGCCCCAAGCAGCTCCCCGGTCTTGCCGTCGAACACGGTCTTGATCATGCCCTCGGGCTCGCCCATGGCGATCGCCTTGCCGTTGCCGATGAACGGAAATTTCCCCACCTTGACCTCGTGCCCGCGCTCCTTGGCCCTGGCCTCGGTCAGCCCGACCGAAGCAACCTGCGGCCGGCAATACGTGCAGCCGGGAATGTTAAGCACGTCCATCGGATGCACATTGTTCAGGCCGGCGATCTTCTCCACACACAGCACCCCTTCATGACTCGCCTTGTGGGCCAGCCAGGGCGGCCCGGCAAGGTCGCCGATGGCATAAACGCCAGGCTCGCCGGTGCGGCAGTATTCGTCGATCACGACATGGCCGCGATCGACCTTCACCCCGGTGCCGTCCAGCCCGAGATGCTCGACGTTGCCGACGATCCCGACCGCGGAGATCACCCGATCGACGCTGATCTGCTGGCTTTTGCCGCCGGCTTCAACCGTTACGGTCACGTTGTCGGCGCCCTTCTTGACGGTCTTCACCGCGGCGCCGGTAATGATCTTCATGCCCTGCTTCTCGAACGCCTTGTGCGCGAAACTGGAAACCTCCTCGTCCTCGACGGCGAGAATGCGCGGCAACACCTCCACCACCGTCACCTTGGCGCCCATGTTGAGATAGAAGCTGGCGAACTCGATGCCGATCGCCCCCGATCCGATCACCAGCAGCGATTTCGGCATCATCGGCGGCACCATCGCGTCCTTGTACGACCAGATCAGTTTGCCGTCGGACTCGATCCCGGGAAGCTGCCGGGCGCGCGCGCCAGTCGCCAGGATGATATGCGGCGCTTTCAGCGTGGCTGTGTCCTTGCCGTCCTTGCTGACCGATACCGTCTGCTTGCCGGCCAGCTTTCCCGCACCGTCGAATACGGCGACCTTGTTCTTGCGCAACAGATGCGCGACGCCCGACGAAAGTTGTTTCGCAACCGCACGCGACCGTTTCACCACCTTGCCAATGTCGAAACGAGGCTCCACCGCGTCGAAACCGAAATCCCCGATATTGTGCAGCAGATGGTTGATCTCGCTGGTACGCAGCAGCGCCTTGGTCGGGATGCAGCCCCAGTTCAGGCAGATTCCCCCCAGGTGTTCGCGCTCCACCACCGCGGTCTTCATCCCCAGCTGGGCAGCACGGATGGCGGCGACATAGCCGCCGGGGCCGCCGCCAAGGATGATCAGGTCGAATGCTTGCTCAGCCATGCGAGGTTCCTTCTGCCAGCGCGGCGAGCGCGGCGCCGTCCAGCAATAACGTATGCCAATCCACGATCGATTCGGCACCAATACGACGATAGAACTCGATCGAGGGTCGGTTCCAGTTCAGCACACGCCATTCGACGCGGCTACAATTCTCCGCCACGGCCCGCCGCGCCAGTGTGCGCATCAGGGCGATGCCGATGCCGCTGCCGCGGTAGGCCGGATCGACGAACAGGTCTTCCAGGAAGATGTTCGGCCGCAACTTGAAGGTGTTCAGCGTATAATAGAACAGCGCGAGGCCCACCGGCTCGCCGGCAACCTCCGCCAGAAGTGCGTGAACGCGGGGCAGGGGCCCGAACAGCGCTTCGCGCATCTCGGCCTCGGTGGCGGTAACCTCATGGCCCAACCGTTCATACTCAGCCAACGCTCGGACCAGACGCAGGATGGGGCCAACGTCAGTCGCCGTGGCGTCACGGATCAAGACCCGAGGCCGTGCCGCAGGGTCGTTTTGAGACTGCACGTTAGTGCCGGGAGCCATGGCTCAATGCATCCGCCATCCCGGGAGCCGCCGCGGCCGTGATCGCGGCAACCATATTTCGAACGTATTGTTCCGTGGTGTAGCATCGCTCGAAACGTTCGAGTGCTTTTCCGGCCAACCGATCCCGCAGCGACGCGTCCTCAAGCAACCGCCGTATCGCCGTTCGCATTTGATGGACATCCCCGATATCGACGAATAATGCGTCCTCGGTGTCGGTGGCGTATTCAAGCGTCGTCGTGGTTCGGGTGACGACCACCGCCTTCCGCAACGCGCTCGCCTGCAGCAGCACCATTTGCCCAGCAGAAACATCATCGCTGGCGAGCGGAACGACGACGAACAAGGACTTGGCCAGCGTATCTATATAGTCGGGGCCGAAGCAGTCCCGCATCACCATGATCTGCCGACTTTGAATGATGCCGGCAACCGAACTCGCGAGATTGCAGATGATGCGCAACCTGCACGGCAGATCTTCGATGGCTTTCGCCAACGTCGTGTAGTCGCGCCCGGAACGACCGGCCGTAACAATGTCCGCGTTTTCGGTCCGGTTGCTGTATTTCGCGATCAGCGCCCGATGGTTCGTCACGGTCGTGCCATAAGGAACGCAAGCGAAGCGGCATCGCGCGCGAGGGAAGGCTGCGGCATATTGAACAGTTTCGGCATGAGAATGGCAGATGGCCACGTCGATCAACGAAAGTATAAAGCCGAAGTAGCCATGAGCTAGCGCGGTCAGCCTCCGCGATCGGCGCGGCGCAATAATCAACGTTTCAAATACGACAATCGTGCGAAGCCGCAGCAACATTCGAATGAGGCCGAAAATCAGCGCTTCGATATCGGACCCGACGACTGCCGCCACCGGACGCGGTCGGCTCAGCAGCAAGGACCGAATAGCGGAACCAAGCGCGACCCAGATCATCCGCGGATAAGCCACGAAAAGCCGCTCAGCCAATGTGGTGTAAGTCCGATCGACTACCGACGCAAAAAAGCGATGCGGTACCTGGCAACGGCGGAGCTCGACCGCAAACGGATGCTCGCTGACGTCATTGGCGTAATGTGGAAAGAAATGCAGCATCAGCGTGATTTTGCCAATGGAAGTCTGATCATGGGTCTGTTGCGCCCCGCTACAACAGCAAACTCAACGGATCCTCCACCACCTGCTTGAACGTCCGCATCCAGCTCGCCCCCAGCGCGCCGTCCGCAACGCGATGATCGACCGACAGCGTGCAGGTCATCACCGTCGCCACCGCAAGTTCGCCTGCGGCGTTCACCACCGGCCGCTTCTTACCCGCCGCCACCGCCAGAATCGCCGACTGCGGCGGGTTGATGATTGCGGTGAACGCCGACACCCCGAACATCCCCATGTTCGAGATCGAGAACCCGCCGCCCTGGAATTCCTCCGGCTTCAGCTTGCCGGCCCGCGCCCGGCCAGCCAGGTCCTTCATCTCCCGGCTGATCGTGGCCAGCCCCTTGGCATCCGCCTGGCGAATGATCGGCGTGATCAGCCCGTCCGGAATCGACACCGCGACGCTGATATCGACATCGTCGTAGAACGCCATGCCGTCCTCGGTCCAACTGGCGTTCACCGCCGGCACCTTGCGCAAGGTCGCTGCCGCCGCCTTGATCACCATGTCATTGATGGTGACCAGATAGGCGCCCGGCTGCTCCTTCGGCGGCGACTTGGCGTTCAACTGGCCCAGCAGCGCGATCATCGCATCGATCTCGATGTCCATCGAGACATAGAAATGCGGAATCGTCGCAGTCGACTCGCTCAGCCGCTTGGCGATGACCTTCCGCATCGACGTGTGCGGGATCAGCTTATGCGGTGCGCTAACCGCCGGCTGCGCTGCGGCACCGATCGGCGCGGCGGCGGGCGTGGCAATCGCCGGGGCCGGCATCGACGTCGCCGGCGCCGCAACCGCGCCGCCCTGCCGGGCCGCCTCGATATCGGCGCGCACGATCCGCCCGTTCGGCCCGCTGCCCTTCAGCCCAGACAACGCAATCCCCGCCTGTGCCGCCATGCGGCGCGCCAACGGCGAGGCAAATATCCGCTCACCGTCGGCGGCATGGCCATTGGCCGCCGCGGCGCCCTGTGCCTTCGGCGCCGGCGGTGCGGGGGCAGGACTGGCAGCCGGCTTCGGCTCGGCCGGCGGCGCGGCCTGGGCCGGTTTCGCCGCCGCCGCTGCCGGCGTCTGCTCGGGAACCGCCTCGCCATCATCCACCAGCACCGCGATCGGCGCGTTGACCTGCACGTTCGCGGTGCCGTCCTCGATCAGGATCTTCCCCAGCACGCCCTCATCGACGGCCTCGACCTCCATCGTCGCCTTGTCGGTCTCGATCTCGGCGATGACGTCACCGGCCTTGATCGTCTCGCCTTCCTTCTTCAGCCACCGCGCCAGCGTGCCTTCGGTCATCGTAGGGCTCAACGCCGGCATCAGGATATTGGTCGCCATAAGTAACGTTCCCCGCTCAGACGATTTTCCTTACCGCGTCCACCACCCAGCCCGGCTGCGGCAGCGCCAGCTTCTCCAGATTCGCCGCGTACGGCAGCGGTACATCGACCCCATGCACCCGAACCGGCGGCGCATCCAGCCAGTCGAACGCGTGCTCGATAATCTGCATCGCGACCTCCGCGCCGATGCCGGCGAACGGCCAGCCTTCCTCCACCGTCACCAACCGGCTGGTCTTCTTCACGCTGTCCACGATGGTCGCGGTGTCCAGCGGGCGCAGCGAGCGCAGATTGATCACCTCGGCCTCGACCCCCTGTTCCGCCAGCGCATCGGCAGCCTTCATCGCCACCCCGACCATGATGCTGAACGCCACGATCGTCACATGCTGGCCCACGCGCTCGACCTTGGCTCGGCCGATCGGCACGAGGAAATCCTCATCGACCGGGCAGTCGAAGGTCTGCCCATACAGAATTTCGTTCTCCAGCATGATCACCGGGTTGGGATCGCGGATCGCCGAGCGCAGCAGACCCTTGGCATCGGCCGACGACCACGGCGAGACCACCTTCAATCCCGGCACATGCGCATACCAACTGGCGTAGCACTGGGAGTGCTGCGCGCCGACGCGCGACGCCGCGCCGTTCGGCCCGCGCAACACGATCGGACAGCCCATCTGCCCGCCCGACATATAAAGCGTCTTGGCCGCGCTGTTGATGATCTGATCCATCGCCTGCATGGCGAAATTGAAGGTCATGAACTCGACGATCGGGCGCAGCCCGCTCAACGCCGCCCCCACCGACATCCCGGTGAAACCGTGTTCGGTGATCGGCGTGTCGATCACCCGCTTCGGCCCGAACTCGTCCAGCAACCCCTGGCTGATCTTGTAGGCACCCTGGTACTGGGCGACCTCCTCGCCGATCAGGAACACATCCGCGTCGCGGCGCATCTCCAGGGCAATCGCATCACGCAGCGCCTCGCGCACCGTCACCGGCTTGCTCGGCCCCCAATCCCGCTCCGGAGCCGGCACCGCCGCCAGCGCCTCCTGACGCTGCCCCTTGGCTCCCTGTTCGGCGATCGCCGCCGGGTCGGACCCTTGCGTCGCCACCTTCGGCAGCGCGGCGACCTCCGCCTTCGGGGCCTCCGCCGTCGAGACATCCTCCCCGTTCATGCTCAACACTGCGATCGGCGTGTTGACGGCAACCCCCTCGGTGCCTTCGCCCACCAGGATCCGGGCCAGCTTGCCCTCATCCACCGCTTCGACCTCCATCGTCGCCTTGTCGGTCTCGATCTCGGCGATCACGTCGCCGGCGCGGACGTCGTCGCCGACATCCTTCAACCAGCGTGCCAGCTTGCCTTCGGTCATCGTCGGTGACAGCGCCGGCATCAGGATCTGCGTCGCCATCGCTCAGCCCTCCAGCAACACGTCGGTATACAGTTCGGCAAGCTCAGGCTCCGCACTGGCCTGTGCGAAGTCGGTGGCGTCCTGGATGATGCCCTTGACCTCGTCATCGATCGACTTGATCTGCTTCTCCTCGACATCCAACTGCTCCAGCCGGCGCCGCGCGCTCTCGATGCAATCATGCTGGGTGCGCATCATCTGCACTTCCTCGCGGGTGCGATATTTCGCCGGGTCCGACATGGAATGGCCGCGATACCGATAGGTCTTCACCTCCAGCAGATAAGGACCCTTGCCGGCGCGGCAACGGGCCACCGCCGCCTCGGCTGCCTGCTTCACCGCCAGCACATCCATGCCATCGACCTGGGACCCCGGAATGCCCCACGGCGCGCCGTTCTTCGACAGGTCGTTACTGGCCGACGCGCGCTCGACCGAGGTGCCCATCCCGTACTTGTTGTTCTCGATCACATAGACCACCGGAAGCTTCATCAGCGCCGCCAGGTTGAAGCTCTCGAACACCTGCCCCTGGTTCGACGCCCCCTCGCCAAAATAGGTGATCGCAACCCGGTCGTTGCCGCGATACAGGTTGCTGAACGCCAGCCCGGTGCCCAGGCTGACCTGCGCCCCGACGATGCCATGGCCGCCGAAGAACTTCTTCTCCTTGCTGAACATGTGCATCGACCCGCCCTTGCCGCGAGAATACCCGCCGGACCGCCCGGTCAACTCCGCCATCACGCCGCGCGCTTCCATGCCGGTCGCCAGCATGTGGCCGTGATCACGGTAGGAGGTGATCACCTGGTCGCCATCGCCCAGCGCCAACTGCACCCCGACGACGACCGCTTCCTGCCCGATATACAGGTGACAGAACCCGCCGATCAGACCCATGCCGTAAAGCTGCCCGGCCTTCTCCTCGAAGCGCCGGATCAACAACATCGAGCGATACGCCTTCAGCAGCGTATCGCGGTCCACCGCGCCGTCCTTGGTCTTGCCGCGTTTTCTCGCCTCGGCCGCCTGCGCCATTTCGACGTTCTCCCGCTGGTGTGCCAGTCCGCTGCCCGCTCATTATCCGCTGCCCGCTCACTAGCGGTATATCGGTCCGTTCGACAAGCGCCCCAAGGCAGAACAGCTAAATGAATAGAGGTTGACCGCGAGCACGAAATTGCTGGTTGCGGCGCGGATGGTCAGTCCTTCCTGGGTCACCTCGGCTGGCAACAGCGATTGCGCGAGCTGCACGCGGTTCTGCACGTTGACCTGGTCGTATTTGTTGTTGTCCGGGATCGATGTTCGGGTCGGAGCCGATGGCGAAGGTCGCGGTGAAGATTGTAGGTACCGGAGCTGGAGCTGGTGCTCTGGTCGCAGAACATCCAGGTGGGGTCTTCATCTCGAATTACGCCTACATGCACCTGCAGCAGCCGATCGCACGCACCCCTGGCATCGGCAACACCCAGATCTTCGGCCAGCGCGAGTACGCGATGCGCATCTGGATGGACCCGGTGCGGATGACCGGCATGAACCTCACCGCATCCGACGTGATTGCCGCGATCCAGCGGCCGGACAAATTGGCCAACCGCCGGTTTCCCGGAGACCAGCAGCAGCAGCTGACTGTCATCACCCCAGGCGAGCTGACCACGCCGGAGGAGTTCGAGAACATCATCATCCGCGCCAACCAGAATGGCGGCGTGGTGCGGATCAAGGATATCGGCACCGTCGAGCTCGCGGCCCAACAGTACACCACCACGGCGGGACTCGACGGCAGTCCGTCCGCCACGCTGGCGCTGTATCAGACCCCGAACGCCAACGCCCTGGCTGTCGCCAGGTCCGTCGAACAGCAGATGAAGACGCTGTCGAAGCAGTTTCCGCCCGGCCTGAAATACGCCATCGTCTATAACGCGACCAACTTCGTCAGCGCCAATATCGTCGAAATCGTCCGCACCCTGGCGATCACCCTGGTGCTGGTGGTGCTGGTGGTGTTCCTGTTCCTGCAGGATTGGCGCGCCACGCTTATCCCGACGATCGCCATTCCGGTCTCGCTGATCGGCGTCTTCGCCGTCCTCTACGTGCTCGGCTACTCCGCCAACACCGTGGACCTGTTCGCCATCGTGTTGGCGATCACCCTGGTCGTGGATGACGCCATCGTCGTGGTCGAGAACGTGACCCGAACCCTGCAGCAGGACCCAAAACTCTCCGTCGCCGAGGCCACCAATGTCGCGATGGCCGAGATCACCGGGCCGGTCATCGCGACCACCCTGGTGCTGGTGGCGGTGTTCGCCCCTGTCGGCTTCGTCTCCGGCGTGACCGGCGCCCTCTACCGGCAGTTCGCGGTGACCATATCGGTATCGGTAGTGATTTCCGGAATCAACGCGTTGAGCCTCAGCCCGGCGCTCTGCGCCCTGCTGCTGCGGCCTCCGAAACCGACGCGATTCGTCGGCTTTCGCTGGTTCAACCGCGGATTTGGCGTCGCGCGGGACGGCTATGGCTGGGCGGTCGGCCTGTTGTCGCGCCGCCTGCTGCTCGGCTCGCTGGGCCTCGTCGTCGCCTTCGGCATCGGTTACCTGCTGCTCGAACGCACCCCAAGCGCCTTCCTGCCGGCCGAGGACCAGGGCTATTTCTTCGTCAACATCCAGACCCCCAACGGCGCCTCGCTGGGCCGCACCCAGGCAGTGGTGGACCAGGTCGGCAAGACCCTGCGCAACACACCGGGGGTCGCCCATTCCATCGAACTCGGCGGCTTCAGCATCGTCGCCGGCGCCCAGGAACCCAATGCCGGCACCGTCATCGCCATCATGAAGCCATGGGCAGGGCGAAGCGCCAGCGAGTCGATCCCCAGCGTGATCGCCAAGCTGGCACCGGTCTTCAATGCCATGCCCACGGCGCAGATCGTCAGTTTCAATCCGCCCGCCATTCCCGGGCTCAGCGCCGCCGGCGGCATCAACTACGTGCTGGAGGCGCGCAACGGCCAATCTCCAGCCGAACTCGCCGCCGCGTCCCGCGCGCTGATTTACGCAGCCAACCAGGACCCCAACCTCAGCTCCGTGTTCACCAGCTTCTCGGCCAGCATGCCGCAAATCCTGGTCACCGTTGACACCACCCGAGCCTCCCTGCTCGGGGTCACCCCCGCCGCGGTCTATGCCGTCTTGCAGGCCAACCTCGGCAGCCAGTTCGTCAACCTGTTCAACTACCAGAACTTCGTCTTCCAGGTCATCGTCCAGGCGCAACAGCAGTTCCGTAACCAGGTCAACGACATCGGCCAGTTGTACGTGCGCAGCAGCAGCGGCGCCATGGTGCCGCTGAACGCCCTGGTGAAGATCACCACCGTGCAGGGCGCCGACTCGATCAACGCCTACAACGAGTATCCCGCCGTGCTGGTCAACGGCTCCGCCAGCGCCGGCAAAAGCAGCGGGCAGGCCATCGCCGCCATGGAACAGGTCGGCACTCAGCATTTGCCCCAGGGGTTCGGCTATGACTGGACCGGAATGTCCTATCAGGAACTCCAATCGGCCGGCCAGGAATCGGCGGCGTTCGTGTTCGCCGTGATCTTCTCCTACCTGTTCATGGTGGCCCTGTATGAGAGCTGGACATTGCCGCTCTCCGTCGTGCTGCCGGTCATTTTCGCGGTGATCGGCGGCTTGCTTGCGTTGATGGTGCGCGGCATGGCGCTGGATGTATACGGACAGATCGGCCTGGTGCTGCTGATCGGGCTGGCCGCCAAGAACGCCATCCTGATCGTGGAATTCGCCAAGGACCGGCTGGAGCGCGGCGACATCACCGTCATGCAGGCCGCCGACGAGGGCGCAAGGACCCGCTATCGTCCGGTGATGATGACCGCCCTGGCCTTCATCATCGGGGTCATCCCGCTGGTGATCGCCACCGGCGCGGGGGCCGGCGGCCGGGTATCAATCGGCACCACCGTCTTCGGCGGCATGATTTTGGCCTCGTTCGTCGGCACCTTGTTTGTGCCGATGTTGTTCGTCGGGTTCGAGGTGCTCAGCGACCGGGCATCGAGGCTGTTCCGGCGCCGCTCCACCGAACACCCCGCGGAATAGCGGCGCCGTGGCGTAGCAACTGCTGCCATGGCAGTCCTTGCCCGCCCTGCTCATCTCATTCCGCCCGCGAACCCGGACCGGTCCACAGCGCCGCCAGTTCAGCGTGGTTGGTCAGCCAGCAGTGCGGTTTTTGCCTGACCACCGCCAGCGCATCCAGCAACGCCAGCGCGCCAAAAGGCCGCCCAAAGACATGCGCATGAACCGTGACGTCCAGGCACGCATACGGGCATCCCAATCGCGGCCACCCATCGACGATCCGGGTCAGAATTCGGGTGAACGCATCGGGCTCGTTTCCGTATCGAACATACAGCGGCATGTCATTCACCTCCATGGTGAACGGCACCCCGACCAGAGCCCCCGACGGCGTTCGGATCAGATACGGCAGATCGGCATCGAACATATCCGCATGAAAACCAAACCCCTGCGCCGCTAGCAGCCCCGACGTCGCCGCGCTTGGAGTACACCGCGGACTGAGCCAGCCCAGCGGCGGCGACCCAGCCGCGCGACCGATCATATCAACGCAACGCGCGATATCGGCGGCCTCCTGCTCCGGGCTCAGATAGGCCGGCAGGGTGCCCTGGCTCCAGCCGTGCGCCGCCACCGGATGACCGCGCCCGGCGATCGACGCCGCCAGCGCCGGGAACTGCTCCGCCACCACACCCGAGGTATAGAACACCGCCTTCACCGCTTCCCGATCCAGCAGATCGAGCAACCGCCAGCCGCCCACCTTGGCGCCATAATCCGCCCACGATCGCGCCTGCAGATCCACCGTGCCGGGCTTCAGCAGATTGCCCATCGGTCCCATCCCCGGAGCATCCGGCGCCGCCCAACCCTCCAGCATCACGCTGACCGAAACCGCCAACGGCCGGTCCGCCGGCCATCCAGGTGGCACCCGGTTATGTTCCATCTGCTCTCTCCACCCGCAGCCGAACCGGCGACGATCGGCCTGATCCCGCCGGACGCGACGCATCGCCCGGCAGTCCGACCGCGCAATACTCAATCCTGCGAAAACACTCCGGACTTTCCACCGTCCTTGTGCGTCACCCGCAGCCCCTCGATCCGCATCGCGCGATCCACCGCCTTGCACATGTCATACACCGTCAGTGCCGCCACGCTCGCCGCCGTCAACGCCTCCATCTCCACCCCGGTCTGCCCCGTGGTGCGCACGGTCGCGACGATGTCCACCGCGTTCGCCGCCGCATCAGCCGCCAGATCGACCGTTACCGCTGAAATCGGCAGCGGATGGCACAGCGGGATCAACTCCGAGGTCCGCTTCGCCGCCATGATCCCGGCCAGCCGAGCCACGCCGAGAACATCGCCCTTCTTCGCCGACCCCTGCTGGATCATCGCCAGCGTCGCCGCCGCCATCACCACCCGAACCCGAGCGGTCGCGGTCCGCGCGCTCACCGCCTTGTCCGACACATCGACCATCGCGGCGTTCCCAGCCTGATCGAAATGACTGAAACCACTCATCAGATACCGTCGCCCAGCAATTCCCGCACCGCCTGCGACACATCGGTCTGGCGCATCAGGCTCTCACCTACCAGGTAGCAGTTCGGTCCGACCGCCGACAGCCGTCGCAGGTCGTCGGTGTCGCGGATCCCGCTCTCGGCGATCAGGAAACGGTCCGGCGGCACCAGCGGGGCCAGCGTCTCGGTCACGCCCAGGTCGGTCTTCAGCGTCTTCAGGTTGCGGTTATTGATCCCGATCAGCGAAGTCTCCAGCAACAGCGCCCGATCCAGCTCCTCACGATCGTGAACCTCGACCAGCACATCCATGTCCAGGCTCATGGCAACCTGCTCCAGTTCCCGCGCCATCGCATCCGTCAGCGCCGCCATGATCAGCAGGATGCAGTCCGCCCCCATCGCTCGGCTCTCATGGACCTGCCACGGATCGAGCATGAAATCCTTCCGCAGCACCGGCAGCTTCACCGCCGCGCGCGCCGCTTTCAGGTGTTCGGGGTCGCCCTGGAAATGCAACCGTTCGGTCAGCACCGACAGACACGCCGCGCCGCCCGCCTCGTACGCCCGCGCAAGCCATGCCGGATCGAAGTCCGGCCGGATCAACCCACCCGACGGCGACGCCTTCTTGATTTCCGCGATCAGACCATAGCGACCGCTGGCCGAGGCCTGCTTCAGCGCATAGCCGAAGCCGCGCGGCGCATCGTGCGCCGCCGCGATCTCCTGGCGCAGCACGTCGACCCCGCGCCTGGCCTTGCGTATCGCCACATCCGCTCGCGCCTCGTCGCATATTCGGGCGAGCACATCCGGCATCGAGCCTATATCGTCCGCCATCAAGCCTCCCCATGCACGATCGCCCGAGCGGAACCGGTCCAGCGCGCCATTCGCGCGATCAAACCCCGGCGCGCCAATCGAGCGATCAAACAAAATCCTAAACCATATGCAACCCGCCCGGTCAGGCCGAAACTGGTTGAGCTCACGATGCGATGAGACCGCCCACCCGCCGCAAGCTCTGCAACGCAGCATGGGCGGCCCCGGATGCGATCGAACCCGCCGCCAACGAAACACCTTCGCGCAAGTCATCGGCTCGGGCCGCGATGATCAGCGCAGCCCCGGCATTCAGCAGTACGGTATCACGGTAGGCGCCCGGAGCCCCCTGCAGGACCGCTTCCAGCGCGGCCGCGTTGAACGCCGCATCGCCCCCCTCGATCGCCGCCACCGGCGCGCGCGGCAGCCCGGCGTCCTCGGGGTGCACGACGAAGCTGCTGATCGCCCCGTCCCGCAGCGCGGTCACCTGGTTCGGTCCGGCGACCGAAAGTTCATCGAGACCCATCCCATGCACGATCCACGCCGCCTCATGCCCAAGTGCTGCCAGTGTCTCCGCCATCGGTCGGGTCCAGTCGGGTGCAAACACCCCGGTCAGTTGCCGTCGCACCCGCGCCGGATTGGCCAGCGGGCCCAGCAGGTTGAAGATGGTCCGGGTGCCCAGTTCGACCCGCGGTCCGGCTGCATGGCGCATCGAGGGATGATGTCGCGGCGCGAACAGGAACACGCAACCCGCCTCGGCCAGGATAACGGACAGCGACTCGATCGGCGCATCCACGTTGATCCCAAGCGCGCTCAGCACGTCGGCTCCGCCAGTGCGCGACGACAGCGCTCGGTTGCCGTGCTTGGCGACCGGAACGCCGCAGCCGGCGACGACGAAGGTCACCGCCGAGGACACGTTCAGCGTACCCGCTCCGTCGCCGCCCGTGCCGCAAACGTCGATCGCCCCGGCCGGCGCGTCGATCGCGGTCATCCGCGCTCGCATCGCGCGCACCGCGCCGGTGATCTCGGCCACCGTCTCGCCGCGCAGCCGCATCGCCATCAGCAACGCGCCGATCTGCGCCGGCGTCGCCTCGCCCGACATGATGATGTCGAACGCCACCTCCGCCCGGTCCTCGGTCAGCGTTTCGCCGGCGGCGAGTCGGGCGATCAGCGGTTTCAGGTTGGCGGACAAAAACTTAGCCGTTACGCAGGGGCGCGTTGCTGCCGCGCGCCAGGGTCAGGAAGTTGGCCAGGATGGTGTGGCCGCACTCGCTGGCGATGCTCTCGGGGTGGAACTGCACGCCCCAGACCGGCAGCGTGCGATGGCGCATCGCCATGATCAGCCCATCCTCGGTCCAGGCGCTGACCGCCAGGTCGTCGGGCAGGGTGTCGCGCTCGACCATCAGGCTGTGATAGCGCGTGGCGCGGAACGGGCAGGGCAGGCCGGCCAGGATATCGCTGTCGGCATGGACGATTGCGCTGACCTTGCCGTGCATCGGTTGCGGCGCGCGCACCACCTTTCCGCCGAACGCCTGCCCGATCGCCTGGTGTCCCAGGCATACGCCAAGCAGCGGCACCGAACCGGCCGCTGCGGTAATCAGCTCGAGGCAGATGCCGGCTTCGGTCGGGGTGCACGGACCCGGCGACAGCACGATCGCCTCCGGCCGCATCGCCATCGCCTCGGCCACCGAAAGCTTGTCGTTGCGCCACACCTGGCAGTCGAATTTGCCGTCCCGGGCGCCGACATCGCCCAGGAAATGGTAAAGGTTGAAGGTGAAGCTGTCGTAGTTGTCGATGAGCAGGATCATAACGACGCATCTTTGGTCTGCAGGGCGCGGCGGTCAATCGCCGATCGAGGTAAGGACGTCGACCATGTAAGGGTCCTGCGGATGCAGCGTAACGTCATTACTGGATGCCCGGCTGCAGAAAACTCCACGAGGTCCAGATATTGCGCGCGCGTTTTTGGGCTAGAGTCCGTTACCCGGGCCGGCTTTGCGGCGAACCGGCCAGATCGAGGTACCTTCGGACGTTTTCGCCGCGGAGGTCGAGCGATCGCGGCGCTACCGGCAGGGGGTACTCAACGGCACGCAGCTACGACCGCTGATCCGCGCCTCTCGGCGTTACTGGGTTACGCTCCAGCTGACGTTGTAGTTTGAGTTTGATCCACACCCCGACGGCGAATTCACTCCAGGATGATTTTCGGGGGGAGGCGCATATTTTCGACCGTTCGTGGTCTGGGACTGAAGAAACGCCCCACTTAAGATATGAACACCCGACGCCACCGGGCCGTCGCAATCAGGGAAGGCAATGTTCCACCCAGCGACCACCAGCCACCCTGCCAGTGCGCTGAGGGCGCTTCCTACTAGGGGAACTGGAATCAAGATCTGCAGGAGGCCGCTGATGGCCGCCCCGAGGGCTGTACCGCCGGTCGTCGCAAGAGCCGTCACTGCTGCGTTTGCTATTTTCTCCGATGCTTGCTGTAGATAGGCTGACACTGAAGTTTCGCCCTGGGAACTGTTGATTATTTGGTATGAAAGTATCACGTTGTCAGTCGCGGCCACTTGGATATTATTAAATGCTAATGTTGTCGAGTAGGTTCCGTTCCTCAGGTTTCCCATGCTTTGGGTTTTTACCTGTGCCGGGTTGTCTCCCACTGTCACGCTGAGCGAAGCGTAATCGGTATCAGAGGATGTGCTAAAGATATTTCCGGAACGAGTGTTTAGGATTTGAAAGTTGTCGAGCGAGAACGTGAAGGTGGATGTGCTCGCGGCTCCCGACGCGGTAACGCCTGCGAGTACAAAGCTCTCCCAACCGGCCACGCTGGTTCCATCGGTATGAATGGGCATCGTATTAGGACCACCAACACCGCCCCCGTTTACGGAAGTAAGATAGTTTCCATTACTCGTTTGAATTTGGACCGTTGGTGGATTAGCGGTGTCGTCTAGGTTGAAGGTGAATGTTTCCCAACCACCCTGCGTGGTGGCATCAGAGTGGACAGGAGATGTGCCATCGTTTGGACCCCCAATCCCGCCACCGTTGACCGCAGTCACGAAATTTCCGGACAACGTCTGCAGCGAAAAACTGTTCCCGCTGACGATTCCGGAAACATTTCCATTTGTTACGACTCGAAAAGTTTCCCATTTACCCGCCGCGGTAGCGTCTGTATGTAAGGCAACTACGGCAGGGCCAGCATCGGGGCCGCCGAGGCCGCCGCCATTCACTGCGGTGAGAAAGAAGCCATTGGTTGTCTTTATGGCGGCGCGAAATGTTTGCATAGTAAATCGCTCCTTCTGGTTCCGAACCACCGTGTGATCGTTAAAGTAATCAAAGCAAACTGGCCTGTTCGTCGTCCCGTAGTGTTAAAGTAAATTCGGAGAATTGTGTTCATATATAGATAGAAACCTGTCTTCAATTTTTCATTCGCTGAATTGGCGCCCCGACGATGCTATTGCAGTTACCTGCAAGTCGGAACAATCATCGGCTTTCCCGATTGTAGCCCAGCGACCAATCTCGTCTGCTGCAAATTGTGAGTTAACATTAGCTGTTGGCTGCTAGACTTCGCATCGTCAAAAGTGACTACGACTGCATTAGATCGCGCGTCTGCTGCTTTTTTGGGAACCGCTGGCTATCACATCTGCGTGCACTATGCTAATGAGTTTGGAGATGCGATGGGCTCCGGTTGTGTCTAGAAGTCTTCGAATTTGTGCCCGCACCGTATAGATGCTGGTGGAGCGGGCCGTGGCGATCTCCTGCGGTGCTCGCCCGCTCGCGAGCGCCGCTGCCACCTCGGCTTCCGCCAACGTGCATCCCAGTTTCAGACGGATCGCGGAAGGGTCCGGAGTCTGCCGTTGTTTCGATCTCTCTACGAACAGCAGGGCGCACCCTGTTTGTCGCTGACTGAATGGGTTGTCGCACGCGACGCCGGCAGGGACGACGTGAACCACTGCTGACCTCAAGCCGGCCAATACTAGAGGGATTTCCCCACCAGCACGGCCATTGCAGGCCTGCCCAATCAGCGCGCGGAGGCGTCCTGTTGTTGCATCATCACCCAGTCGGACCAGCCCGTCCTCGGTCAGCCGAATACTATCTCCGTCGGCCAGCATCTCGGCGCCAGCCTCTGAATGGTCAATAACCCGCGCTTCACTTCTTACCATTACGCAGATCATGCCTTCGCGGTCAACCGCCTGCCGTAACAATAATCCCTGTTCAATTCCTTCTTTGAGCACGGCGCCTATGCGCACCGCTCGGCGGAGATGAGCTATCATCGGCGCCCACTCCATCAGCCGCTCACGCTTAAGCGGCGTGTTGCGAGTGTGTACATCCAAGACCGCGAGAGAGTGTTGATCGTTTACCAGCGTCACTCCGGATTGATACCGACCGCCGGCTGGAACTAGAAAATCCTGGAAATAGGAGCTTCGCGAAACGAAATCTGCCGATATGAACTCATGGCACTGTAGGATTGTACCAGGTGGCCCCACCGCATTTCCTGAAGTAGGTATTAGGGGGTCGAGAGCATACCACTCATTCATGTAGCGATCGGCGGCGGTGGGATCCATATGCCGCGTGCCGCTTATTTTGAGACGCGGCCGAACCCCGCCAATAAGTTCCGGAGCCTTGTCCAGCACGACGACATGAGCGCCCACTCCGCCAATGGCGTCCGCGAGCGTAGCAAACACCGTAGACCACTGTGTGGGATCCAACGCGGCATCGTAGATGAGACCGAGCAGTTGGTCAGCACCATCCATGAGGTGGATCCTCTTTTAAGGCCAACTAAACTGTATCCTCTGGCTAGCCTTGCACCTCGCCGGCTAATCGCCAAACTGCTCCGCAGCGACCACCGAGGCTCTCATGGCCGATGACGATGTGCCGTTCACCGGCAAAATCCGCGACAAGCTGATCGAGCGCAAGCAGGACTGGGCCCGGCAGGGCCGGCTGTTGACCGGCACCACGGCGGATCCGGATCACGACCGACTGCCCCCCGGTCAGCGCCTGGTCAAGGATTGGCCGGTGCTCGACCTGGGCGCCCAGCCCGATGTCACCGAAGCCAAGTTCCGCCTCGATGTCGATGGCGCGGTGGCCAACCGTCTCAGTCTGCGACTGCATGAGTTCATGGCTCTGCCGCAGACCGAGCAGGCGTCCGACATCCACTGCGTTACCCAGTGGTCGCGCTACGACAACCACTGGAAGGGGGTCTCGGCCCAGGCGCTGCTGCGGATCGTCCAGCCGTCGTCGGAGGTGAACCATGTGATCTTCACCGCCCACGACGGCTACACCGCCAATATCCGGCTGCACCAGTTCGACCAGCCTGACGTATTGCTGGTGCATCAATGGCAAGGCCGCCCGATCAGCCGCGAGCATGGCGGCCCGGTGCGCATGCTGGTGCCGCGGCTCTATCTCTGGAAGTCAGCCAAGTGGCTCCGCCGCATCCACTTCACCATCAGCGATCACCCCGGATTTTGGGAGCGCCGGGGCTACCACAACGACGCCGACCCCTGGCAGGAAGAACGTTACGATTGAAACCGGCCGCCGGCATTTAGCGGTCGCGCGCGCCGACGTTAATCCCGCCTCGCCAGCAACGACGTCAACGCGCGCGGGTTGGCCACCAGGTCGGCCACCGTGTGCTGATCCAGCACCGCCATGAACGCCGCGACCGCGCGATCCAGCAGGTCCGGCAATAGGCAGCCGGGCTGGATCACGCACTCCGCGCATGGTGCCAGAGCCATCTCCGGTTCGGTGCGGCGGATAATCTCACCGACCCGGATCTCCGAGGCCGGGCGCCCCAGGCGCAACCCGCCATGCTGGCCGCGCAGTGTCAGTACCTCGCCGCTGGCCGCCAATTGCTGCACCACCTTCATCAGATGGTTCGACGAAATCCGGTACGCCGCCGCGATCTCTGCGATGGTAACGAAACGATCCGGATGCAACGCCAGATACATCAAGGTTCGCAGCGTGTAGTCGGAAAAAAGCGTCAGCCGCATCACCCGCGCCCTCTGGCCGCCTAGTATCCGATCGCAGAGAATCGCGAGACGCGGAGCGTCCGCGATTCGCCGCGTGAATCGGATACTCAAACAAGCAGCGACGTATCGCGCTTCACTGATGCGCGATACTAGCCGATCCTACCCCAGCCGAGCCGCGATGTCCGCGATCACCGCCTCGAACATCGGCGTCGTCAGCCGGCCGGTATTCGTGTTCAGCCGCGAGACATGATAGCTGTCCACCAGCATCAGCCGGTCCGGCAGCGCATGTACCGCACCATGGGCGAACGCCACCAGCCCGGCGCGCAGCCCACGCGACCGCAGCACCGCCTTGTGCGACACAACGCCCAAAGCCAGCACCACAAGCAGCCGCGGCATCGCTTCCAGTTCACGGGCCAGGAACAGATTGCATCCCGTGATCTCGGCCGGAGTCGGCAGATTGGCCGGCGGCACGCAGCGCACCGCGTTGGTCACCCGGCAGTCCCGCAGCACCATCCCGTCCGCCGGATCGGCGGCGTAACCACCGGCCGCGAAACCGTATTTGATCAACGTCTGGTACAGCAGCATCCCGGCAAAGTCGCCGGTAAACGGCCGCCCGGTACGGTTTGCCCCGCGCACGCCCGGCGCCAGTCCCACCACCAGAAGCCGACTGTCCAATGGCCCGAAGCTCGGTACCGCACCGTTGAACCACGCCGGATTGGCCGCTCGGTTGGTTTCCCGATATCCGACCAGCCGCGGGCAGAGCGGACAGTCCGCGGCCGGCGCCTGCAAGCCCATCCCGGCCCGCCGGCTCAGGTCACCTCGTGCGGGTCGGCATACGGTTCGGCCGGCGTGCTCCGCGTCCCACTGTTTCGCTGCCGCGGCTCGGTCTGCCGCCGGGTAAACTCAGTCGCGATGTCCGCCAACTCCACGAACGAATCGCACTGCCGGCGCAATTCATCGGCCACCATCGGTGGGCTGCTGCGGATCGAGGACACCACCGACACCCTGACCCCTTTGCGCTGCACCGCCTCGACCAGGCGGCGAAAGTCGGAATCGCCGCTGAACAAAACTACGTGATCAACCTTGTCGGCTAACTCCAGCATGTCCACCGCGATCTCGATGTCCATATTGCCCTTCACCCGGCGCCGCCCAGCCCCGTCGGTGAACTCCTTCGCCGGCTTGGTCACCAGCGCGTAGCCGTTATACGCCAGCCAATCGGTCAGCGGCTTCAGCGGCGAATATTCTTCCGTCTCCAGCACCGCTGAGTAGTAATACGCACGGATCACATTGGCCTTTTTACGGAAGTATTCCAGCAGGTTACGGTAGTCCACGTCGAACCCCAGATTACGCGAGGCGGAGTAAAGATTGGCGCCGTCAATGAAAAGCGCGACACGCTCATTGGGAAGAAAAGCCATCGGCCTAACCTTGTAAAGCGGGTTGCTAATAATTGGGACAAGCGCAAACCGATTGTCCCGGCTAAATCGGCGGACTCGAGAGGAGGTATTACTATATCCAAGAGTCAATTTTGTGAACATCGAAACGGTGTCACAGCCGCCACACCCGAAACGTGCACCGCCCTCATCGCGGTCGGAGCCAACCTTCCACGCAGCGATGGAACACCCGCCCTGCGGACCTGCGAACAGGCCGTCGCGATGCTCGACAGCCTGCCGCGCCTGCGACTTATCGGCCACTCGCGCTGGTTCGAATCGGCACCCGTGCCCCCCTCCGGCCAGCCGCCCTACATCAACGGCGTCGCCTCGCTTCGGTTCGACGCCGGCGACACGCCCGACCCGGCAGCGTTGCTCGCCTGCCTCATGGATATCGAGACAAGCTGCGGGCGCCGGCGCGGCGCACCCAACGCCGCCCGCACCCTCGATCTCGACATCATCGGTATCGGCGATCTGATCCGCGCCGCGCCCGACCCGGTCCTGCCGCACCCCAGGGCCCATCTGCGAGCCTTCGTGCTGGCACCGTTGCTCGACGTGGCACCCGACTGGGTCCATCCCGTGCTCGGGCGTTCCGCCGCCGCCTTGCTTGCCGCCCTACCGCCCCAGGCGATCCGCCCGCTCTGATCGCGGCCCGATCCGCAGCAGCGCCGCAAGCTCCGCTTCATGCTCGTAGGACGGCATCAACCGGTCCAGTAGCGGATCCCTGCGTGCGGCGGGGTGGAAGTAAATCTCGCTCTCGCCATCAGGAAGATTGGCCAACAGCAGCGCCACGCGCTCGGCTGTCATGTGGCCGCTCCAGGCCAGCCCGAAGCAATGCTCGCTGCTCGTCACCCCGGCCATCCGAGCCTGCCGCCGCAGTACGCCAGTCCAACGATACAGCAGCCTCTCACCGACCCCCAGCCTGGTGCCACAGCGAGCCAGCACCGCCGGCGGTTCGGCCGGCACTCGAATCCGGCGTAATCCGAACCCGCCACCGACTCGCAACAGCATCGCCCCGACCGTCGGATGCAGGTGCATGTGCTTGTGCGCATTGGCATGATCCAGCGTCAGCCCGGTCGCGGCAAACGCCGCGAACTGTGCACCAATCTCCGCCTCTAGCTGACGCCTGACCTGGGGTCGGAAGTAATACTTCAGCCCCAGCGCCAACTGATCGGACGGGAACCAACCGGCGCTGTCGACCAGATCCGGGATTTCCGCCGGAGGCAGGGCGGCCGGGCCCTCGATCACCACAAGATGCAGCCCGACTCGCAGCGACGGGTTGGCCCTGGCCCGCCGCACCGCGTCGCCGGCGGCGGCCCCGGCCACCATCAGGCTGGCGGCCTGCAGGGCACCTTCTCGATGCGCCCGCTCGATCCCCTCGTTGACCGCTTCCGATAAGCCGAAATCGTCGGCGCAGAAGCTGACGCTGCTCACCGGAACGATCCGGCGCCGCCCATTCGCCTCAGACCGTCTGGTGCCGCTCCCGCAGGAACTGGAAGAACTCCACCCCCTCGCGCAGCCGCCGCTTCATCATCTGCGGGCTGCGCACCATCTCGCCGACGATGGAAGCGATCTTCGGCGCCCGAAAATAGAACCGCTTATAAAACGTCTCTACGTTGTCGAAGATCTCGGTATGCGACAAATGCTCATAGTGCAGAGGGGCGATCTGCACCCCGCTCTCGTCCACCAGTTCGGCATGGTCCGCGTCCAGCCAGCCATTCTCAACCGCCTGCTTGTACAGCAAGGTCCCGGGATAAGGCGCGGCGAGCGAGACCTGAATGGTGTGCGGATTGATATCCGTGGCAAATCGAATGGTCTCCTCGATCGTGGCCTGGGTCTCCCCCGGCAGGCCCAGGATGAAGGTGCCGTGGATCTTGATCCCAAGGTCATGGCAGTCCTGGGTGAACTTGCGGGCAACCTCGATCCGCATGCCCTTCTTGATGTTGTACAAGATCTGCTGATTACCGCTCTCATAGCCCACCAGAAGCAAACGCAGGCCGTTGTCCTTCAACACCTCCAGCGTCGCCCGCGGCACGTTCGCCTTGGCGTTGCACGACCAGGTGACTCCCATCTTGCCCAATTCGCGCGCGATCGCCTCGGCGCGCGGCAGGTTGTCGGTGAAGGTGTCGTCGTCGAAGAAAAATTCCCTGACCTGCGGGAACCGCACCTTGGCCTGGCGAATTTCCTCGGCAACATGTTCCGGAGAGCGCACCCGGTAGCGATGACCGCCGACGGTCTGCGGCCACAGGCAGAAGCTGCAATGCGATTTGCAGCCGCGGCCGCTGTACAACGACACATACGGGTGCAGCAGGTAGCCGATGAAGTAGTCCTCGATCCGCAGGTCGCGATGATAGACCTCGGTGACGAACGGAAGCTGGTCCATGTCCTCAAGGATCGCCCGATCCTTGTTGTGAACGATGACCCCGGTCGGGTTGCGCCAGGAAATGCCGTCCACCGATGCCCAGTCGCGACCCTCGGCAATCTCCTTGATGGTGAAGTCGAACTCGTTGCGCGCGACGAAATCGATCACCCCGCCCTGGGCCAGGCTTTCCGCCGGCTGTACCGCGACCTTGGCGCCGACGAAGCCGATCTTCAGGCCTGGGTTGGCCACCTTCAGCGCCTCGGCCACCTTAACATCGGACGCGAACGACGGCGTCGAGGTGTGCATCACGCACAATTCGTAATCACCCGCCTGCCGCGCGATCGCCTCCAGCCCGATCCGCGCCGGCGGCGCGTCGATCAGCTTGCTGCCCGGCACCAGCGCCGCCGGCTGAGCCAGCCAGGTCGGGAACCAGAACGACTTGATCTCCCGCTTGGCCTGGTAGCGGGACCCGGCACCACCGTCGAAACCATCGAACGAGGGCGGGTGCAGGAACAGGGTCTTCATCATATCACGCGGATTCCCTCGATCGGCGGCGATCACAGCCGAAGTGTCACGGATTGGTGGGCCGGCGGCGGTGGCGTGTCGGCGTGCAGGCCGTGACCGCGCCAGTGAACCTTGCGGCCACCATAGCTCGCCGCCATCACCGCGACGGAAAATACGTCGCGCAAAGGCAGAAGCCAGATCGGGCAACAAAACGCAACCGCGGCCTGGTCGTTCCCCCCCGACCACGCCTGCCCCGACGACGCCTGCCCCGACCACGCCTGCCCCGACGACCACGCCTGCCTGGTCCTCCATAACGGCGCCAGTGCTCGGTCGACGCTCAGCGCCGCGACGGCCCGCAGCATCCAGGCCAGCAGGAAACAACCCACCGACCAGGCCGCCCCGCCACTCAGCAGCACCGTCAACAGCGCCCAGACCAACGGATACTGGATCACCGAGGCCGCGAAACCCGCCGGTTCCAACGCCCGGATCGTGCGCGCCCAGCGCAACTCATGGCGGAACAGCGCACCAAAGCTGGACTCCGGCACCGTGGTCAGCGCCACCGTGTCGGCCAGCACCACGCTGGACCCAAGGCCATTGATCCGCCGCCCCAGCACGTTGTCGTCGGCCAAATGCTCCACCAGCGCGTGCAGCCCGCCGATGCTTTCCAGATCGCGCCGTCGCAGGCACATCGTCGCGCCAAGGCAATCCTGCCGCCCCAACGCCCGCGCCACCAGCGCACTCGGCAGGAAGCCATGAGTGATCTGCATGGCACCCAACCGGGCGGCCAGACCGATCGCCCGGCCTCCCGCCACCGCCGTATCATCCGTCCTGGGCCGCCGTGCGGCATCGGGGCAGGGGGCCGGTCGCACCCCGGATCCCGACGCCGAACCCCGGGCCACGGCAGCCGGCAATCCGGCGTATAGAGTGGTCACCAAACCCACCCCCGGCCGTTCCAATGCCGCCACCAGCCGGTTCAG
The DNA here is from genome assembly GCF_965277165.1 of Rhodopila sp. GTDB lineage: Bacteria > Pseudomonadota > Alphaproteobacteria > Acetobacterales > Acetobacteraceae > Rhodopila. The sequence goes on along the minus strand of NZ_CBDICE010000006.1, from coordinate 2,155,558 downwards.
GTAGTCCGATCGGACATGCACGTCGGCATCGGCTATCACCAGCACGTCATGACGCGCCGCCGAAATCATGTTGATCAGGTTGCCCACCTTGCGATTACGCCCATGCAAAGTCGGATCGATCACCAAATCGATGTCCAGGCTGGGAAACCGCGCCTGTAGCCGGCGCACCACGCCGATCGCCGAATCGGTCGCATCCTGCACCCCGAACACGATCTGCCAGCTCGGATAATCCTGCCGGCACAACGTGGCCAGCGCCTCGGCCAGCAGCGGCTCATCCCCATGCAGCGGCTTCAGCAAAGTCACCGGCGGCCGGACTATCGGATCGGCTCCTCCGCTCTGGCGCGCGAACGACGTTACCAGCCGGGACCCGACCAACGCCTCGGCCAGGCCAATGCCGGCCAGCACCGCGGCCACCCCAGCCAGCATCGCCATCATCCCCCCAGCGCGCCGCCCGTCCCGCCGGCGGTCAGCAACGGGTCGAGCGCGGGCCGAATCATTGCCCGAATCATTGCCCTGGGCGTTATCATCCTGAAGTGCCGACCTTCGACGACCCGACCTTCGACGATCCGACTTTCGACGATCCGACCTTCGGCGCCGCGATGCCCATCGCCGACAGCGCCGCCGACACGATGTCCTTGGCCGACAGCCCGGCCGCGATCAATTGCTTGGTCTGTGAGTCGTGATCGATGAACCAGTCCGGCATCACCATAGGCCTAATCTTCAACCCGGAATCCAGCAGGCCCTTCCAGGCCAGGTGCTGCATAACCTGGGCGCTAAAGCCGCCAATGGAAGCTTCCTCGATCGTGATCAGGACCTCGTGATTGCGCGCCAACTGTTCGACCAATACGGTGTCTATCGGTTTCGCAAACCGCGCATCGGCGACCGTCGTCGGAAAGCCGCGCGCGGCCAGTTCGTCCGCCGCCTTCAGCGCATCGCCCAGCCGAGTGCCCAGCGACAGGATGGCAATGTTCTTGCCTTCGCGCAGCACCCGACCCTTGCCCAGCGCCAGCACCTCGCCGATCTTGGGCAACGCCACGCCGGTGCCCTCACCGCGCGGATAGCGGAACGCACTGGGCCGATCGCCGATGGTGACCGCGGTCGCCACCACATGCACCAACTCCGCCTCGTCCGACGGCGCCATGATCACCATGTTCGGCAGGCACCCCAGATACGACAGGTCGAAGCTGCCGGCATGGGTCGCGCCGTCAGCACCGACATAGCCCGCCCGGTCCATCGCGAAGCGCACCGGCAGCGATTGCAGCGCGACGTCATGCACGATCTGATCGTAGGCCCGTTGCAGGAAGGTCGAGTAGATCGCGCAGAACGGCTTCATCCCCTCCGTCGCCATTCCGGCGGCAAACGTCACCGCGTGCTGCTCCGCGATCCCCACGTCGAAGCAGCGGTCCGGAAACATCTTGCCGAAGCGGTCCAGCCCGGTGCCCGACGGCATCGCCGCGGTAATCGCCACCACCGTCGGGTCCCGCTTCGCCTCGGCGATCAGCGCCTCGGCGAACACCTTGGTGTAGCCCGGCGGCCCCGGCGGCGCCTTGGCCTGCTCGCCGGTGATCACGTTGAACTTGGACACCCCGTGATACTTGTCCGGCGACCGCTCAGCCGGCTCGTAACCCTTGCCCTTCTGGGTGATCGCATGCACCAGAATCGGCCCGGTCTCCTCGGCCTCACGCACATTGCGCAGCACAGGCAGCAAATGATCGAGGTTATGCCCGTCGATCGGTCCGACGTAGTAGAACCCCATCTCCTCGAACAACGTCCCGCCAGTCAGGATCCCCCTGGCATATTCCTCCGCCCGTCGCGCCGTCCGCTCGATCCCGCGCGGAAACCGCCTGGCCATCCGCCCGGCCAGTTCGCGCAGCGACAGAAAGCTGCGCGACGACATCAGCCGCGACAAATAGGCGCTCATCGCCCCCACCGGCGGGGCAATCGACATGTCGTTATCGTTCAGGATCACGATCAGCCGCGATTTCAGCGCCCCGGCGTTGTTCATCGCCTCATACGCCATGCCCGCGCTCATCGCTCCGTCACCGATGACGCAGATCACGTTGCGGTCGTCCGCCACCGACCGAGCGGCTTCGCCATCCTCGGTCACCGGCGCGCACGCCGCCGATTTCAGGTCGCGCGCCACCGCCATGCCAAGCCCCGCCGAGATCGACGTCGAGGAATGCGCCGCCCCGAACGGGTCGTACTCACTCTCCGATCGCTTGGTGAACCCCGACAGCCCGCCACCCTGACGCAGCGTGCGGATCCGGTCGCGCCGCCCAGTCAGGATCTTGTGCGGATAGGCCTGGTGCCCGACATCCCACAACAACCGATCGCGCGGTGTGTCGAAAATCGCGTGGATCGCCACCGTCAGCTCCACCACTCCAAGCGAAGCGCCAAGATGCCCGCCGGTCACGGACACCGTGTCCACAGTCTCGGCCCGCAGCTCATCGGCCAGTTGCCGCAACTGCTCGATCGAGAAATTGCGCATGTCGGCCGGGTGGCGAACGCGGTCGAGTAACGGCGTGGTGATCGGGCTCATCAATTCTCCTGTTTCTTGCTTAGCTGCGCCTGTTCTTGCCTTGCCGCGCCCCTAGCTGCGTCGCTCGATTACAAAACCCGCCAAGGCCCTCAGGTTCGTGGCTCGGCCGCCGAATTCATCAAGATGCGCCGCTGCCTGCCGGGACAGCATGTCGGCATGGGACCGAGCCAACTCCAAACCCAGAACTGCAACCATGGTTGCCTTGCCCACGGCGGCGTCCTTGCCGGCGGTCTTGCCAAGCTCCGCCGCGTCGCCTTCCACATCCAGAACATCGTCGGCGATCTGGAACGCCGCCCCCAGGTCACGCCCATAGGCCGCCAGCAGATGCCGCTGGGCCGACGTCGCCCGGCCAAGAATTCCGCCGCACTCGGCACTGTATTGGATCAGCCGACCGGTCTTCAGCGCCTGCAATCTAGTCACCGCCGGCGCGTCCAGATCATGCCCTTCGGTTATCATGTCGATCATCTGTCCGCCTGCCATGCCGCGCGCACCGGCCGCGGCACCCAGCGCCGACACCAGTTCGCAACGAGCCTGAGGATCGGAGTGAGTGTCCGGCTCCGCCAAAATCTCGAACGCGCGACACTGCAACGCGTCGCCGGCCAAGATTGCGGTCGCGTCATCGAACGCCCTATGTGTGCTCGGCTTGCCACGCCGCAAGTCGTCATCGTCCATCGCCGGCAGGTCGTCATGCACCAGCGAATAGGCGTGCAGCATCTCCACCGAGGCCGCGACTCGGGCGGCGCAGGTCTCGTTCACACCGAACAGCGCGGCGGTTTCCATCACCAGGAACGCCCGCAACCGCTTGCCGCCACCCAACGCGGCATACCGCATCGCCTCGGCCAGGCGTCCCTCGGCGCCCTCCACCGGCGGCAACAGGACATCCAGCGCCTGCTCCACGGTGGCCGCGACGCGCGCCATCTCGCGCGGTAGATCGATCAATGCCATGGAACTATCAGACGCCACACGCAGCCTCGCGACCGGGGCCCCGCCGGACGGGAGCCGATTTTTTTGCCGATAACACGTCAGACGACGTTGCGCATGCCGACCCGCGCGCGATCCTTGCCGTTGTTGCCAATTTGCCACGCCGTTGTGTTCAGCCCCGTCATCCGCCCCCCGGCCCGCCAACCGGGCCGCTCGGCCGGTGCGAGACCGCCCAGGCGAGCCCATGCGCCACGCGGCCGGTTCGCGCCGCCCGGCCATCGTCGGGGTTTGGCGGCGTTGCAGCCCAACGACCGACCTGCCATATCCCGGGCCGGCCAAGCCCCGCGTCGGTCAATCAATGTCGCGCCGACCCGGTGCCACCTACGGAGAGTAGCTGAATGATCCGCGTCGTCCTTGCCCAGCCCCGTGGCTTCTGTGCCGGGGTGGAACGGGCTATCGAAATCGTCGAACGCGCGCTGAAAAAATACGGCCCGCCGATCTATGTCCGTCACGAGATCGTGCACAATCGCCACGTGGTGGAGGATCTGCGCACCCGCGGCGCCGTGTTCGTCGACGAACTCGACGAAATCCCGCCCGGCTCGATGACTGTGTTCTCCGCCCACGGCGTTGCCAAGCGAGTCGAGGCCGCAGCCGCCGAACGCGGCCTGCCGGTGATCGACGCGACCTGCCCACTGGTCGCCAAGGTGCACAATGAAGGTCGCCGCTACGCCCGCCAGGACCGCGAACTCGTGCTCGTGGGACATGCCGGCCATGCCGAGGTCGAGGGAACCATCGGCCAGGTGCCCGCCAAAGTACACTTGGTTCAGACCGTAGAGGACGTAGCCCTGCTCAACGTCAAGGATCCCGACAAGCTGGCCTACATCACCCAGACGACCCTGTCGGTGGACGACACCCGCGGCATCATTCAGGCCTTGTCGGCGCGGTTTCCCACCATCGTCGGTCCGGACGTGCGCGATATCTGCTACGCCACCCAGAACCGCCAGCAGGCGGTCCGCGACCTGGCCCATTGCGTCGACATGATCCTCGTGGTCGGCTCGTGCAATTCCTCCAATTCCAACCGCCTGCGCGAAATCGGCCAGGAACTTGGCAAACCTTCCTACCTGATCGACGATGCCGACGCCCTGCAAGCCGAGTGGTTCAAGGACATCACCTCGGTCGGCGTCACCGCCGGCGCCTCCGCCCCGGAGACCTTGGTGCAGGGCGTGCTGGACGGCCTGCGCCGGTTCGGCACCATCGAAGTGTCCACCCAAGGGGGCGTCGCCGAGGATGTCCGGTTCCGCTTCCCCGCCGAACTTGAACTTGATCGCGCTGAGCAAAACGCGCGGAGCGCGTGAATCATGCGAACAAACAGAACAAACAGCTGGTGTCGCAGGGTTGGGGTTTCGCCAATGTGGCGAACGTCAGCCTTGCGACATCAGCGGACGCATAAGGAAACCAGCAGACCATGACCGTTCCCCTGAACCAGGCCCTGCGCGTCGGCGCCTATGTCGTCAAACAACATCTGATCGGTCGCAAGCGCTATCCGCTGGTGCTGATGCTGGAGCCGCTGTTCCGCTGCAACCTGGCCTGCGCCGGCTGTGGCAAGATCGACTACCCGCCCGAGATCCTCAACCAGCGCCTTTCGGTCGATGATTGCATGCAGGCGGTCGAAGAATGCGGTGCCCCGGTGGTGGTGATCGCCGGTGGCGAGCCGCTGCTGCACAAGGAAATTGACCAGATCGTGCAAGGCGCGATCGCGCGCCGCAAGTTCGTCATCGTCTGCACCAACGCGCTTCTGCTGGAAAAGAAGATGGACCTGTTCCAGCCATCGAAATGGTTCTCCTGGTCGGTGCATCTCGATGGCGGGCGCACCGAGCACGACATCTCGGTCTGCCAGGACGGGGTCTACGACCGCGCCGTCGCCGCGATCGCCGAATCCAAGCGCCGCGGCTTCCGCACCATCATCAACGCGACGCTGTTCAACAACGCCGAACCCGCCAAGGTCGCCGCGTTCTTCGACGACGTCATGGACATGGGAGTGGACGGCATCTCGGTGTCCCCCGGCTATGCTTACGAACGCGCCCCCGATCAGCAGCACTTCCTCAACCGCGCCAAGACCAAGGAACTGTTTCGCGGCATCTTCCGCCGCCAGGGCCAGGGGCACGGGAAGGGGCAGGGGAGCGCGCGCAAGAAGTGGTCGTTCAACCAGTCGTCGATGTTCCTCGACTTCCTGGCCGGCAACCAGACCTTCCACTGCACGCCCTGGGGCAACCCGACCCGCACCTATTTCGGCTGGCAGCGGCCCTGCTACCTGCTCGGTGAAGGCTACGCCAAGACCTTCAAGGAACTGATGCAAACCACCGACTGGGACAAGTATGGCACCGGCAACTACGAGAAATGCGCCGACTGCATGGTGCATTCCGGATACGAGGCCAGCGCGGTCGCCGAAACTGTGCGCAAGCCCTGGCGCGCCGCGGCGCAGGCCATGCGCGGCATCCGCACCGAAGGGCCGATGGCGCCCGATGTCTCGATGGCAAAACAGCGCCCCGCCGAATACGTCTTCAGCCGCCATGTCGAAACGGCCGTTAAACGTATCCGCGCCGGCAAGAAGCCTACCGAGGAAGTCGCCGACGCCGCCGACTGAAAGCCGCTAACCCCAAAGCGCCACCCCACGCGCCCGTCCTGGCGCCGGCCAGCTATTCGGCCGTCATTTAGCGAATTGTTAACCAATATCGGCTAGGTTGTCGCTCGGCGTCCTCACCGGGCTTACGACCAACGTGTTCGCAAAGTAGCCTCAGAACGATTTCAGCGCTCGATTACAGCAAAGCAATTCGATCCAGATGATTTCAGACGAACCGGATGAGGACGCCGAGAACCTCGACGACGAGACCCTGCTGCGGACCTACCTCGGCGTCACGCCGAACCGCCCGACGGGAGAAATTGCCACCGAACTGCCCGACTGGCCACAACGACGCCAGAGCGACCTTCGCTTGAACCTTGATGCCGAAACCGTCGCCTGGTTCAAGGCCAGACATGCCGACTGGCAATCGGCGATGGCCAGCGTCCTGCGAGCCTGGGTGGCGGTGCAAATGCGGGAGCAGTCGCCCGCGGAAACCGTGAAGCCTGGGTGAAGCCTGTCAGCCCTTGCGCGCGCGTCGCATCAGAGATCCCCGGCAGCTCGGGGTAGTCACTCTAGGGAGTTCCTATGACCTGCGCGTCGGTTTTGGCGTTAAATTGAGTCAGCCAAATAAGACGCCCCAGTAGGTCAGGCCGCCGGGCGCCGATTGGGCCTCCCGGCACCGATGAGACGCTTATTGACCTCGCCCTGCGTCCACTCCCCCTTGCCGATCAACGGGCGCTTCCCTTCAGCCTCGAACTGACGACCCACCGAATCAATGGCGCTTTGCTACCGCAGACCTTGATGCGATAAAATTCGCATCCCGCGAAACGTGTTCTTGCTCAACTTGAAGGCCTGTTCGTCAAAATTTTCGCGACAAATCCAGGTTATGAAGTCAGGGTAGCCGCTGGCTAATTGAACACTTCTGTCAGCAGACCCCGAGAATAAACATTCATTGCGGTTTCCTGTTGACTGGGTCTTCCCCAATATGGAAGTTTGACCTGGTCACGATTTCTGCAGCCACGCTTTCGCACAGTGGCAACCATACTCTGATCAAAACAACACCGCTTGGCGCCCGAATACCGGCGTCGCACTCACCTAACCCGGCGATCGAATCATTGAGTGATCGAACCAGAAGGCCAATCTATTCCATTACTATATAATAACAAAATCGGAGACCTCCATGAACGCCCCTCAAACCGATCTCCACTACGCACCGAATGGCAACTTCAATGGAACGACCTACTCGCCTGCTAGTGTCGGGTTCAACCTGGCCGACGTCGGGGAAACTTATCAATTGAACGAACTTCCAGCCGGCGTCAAAGGACTCGTTTGGCTAGGCACAACCAGCGGCGCGACCAGTTCGTTCATGAGCGCCGTCAACCAATATATTGGCAATCCGAAAGTTTACGGCTTCTATCTGGCCGATGAGCCTGGGCCCAACGTAAGCGCAGCCAACCTCAAAGCCGAATCAGATTACATTCATTCGGTCGATCCGGGTGCCAAGACATTCATGGTGCTGGAGAACAACGGTTCGGCGCTGACGCCATCTTTCGCCTTCAATCCCGCCAACACCGACATCGATCTATTTGGTCTGGACCCTTATCCGGTTCGACCCGAATTCAATGGCGCAAACTATAATACCATTGGTGCCGCAGTGCAGGCGGTCGAAGCAGAGGGCGTGCCTCAAGCCGATATCGTGCCAGTCTATCAGGCATTTGGCGGAGGTGGATACTCGTCCTGGACCCTGCCGACCACCGCCCAGGAGCAAACAATCCTCTCGACATGGGGACAATATATACCAAGCCCCGCTTTCGATTTCGCGTACAGTTGGGGCGTTCAGGATGGTGATACCGCATTGTCCAGCGACCCCGCGCTCCAGCAGGTGTTCGCCGCTCACAACGCCTCGTCACCACCGCCACCGCCACCGCCCCAGACCGCGGCCGCTCTAACCGCCGCGGATAGCCACGGCACCAGTGCTCGGGTCCCGATCATCAGTTCGGGCTCGTCCACAACAACCATCGGCACCGGGGTCGTATCTCAAACCGTGTCCGCCGGGATCGATAGCGTTACGTCCACAGCGATCTCATCAGAGACTCTGCAACTAGGTTCGGGCTCTACGAATATGCACTTCATCAACCCGACCGCGCTCACTGTTAGCGGCGCGACCGGGCCTGCCTCCATTACGGTCGATTCAGGAACCAATACATTCACCGCCGGCCCTGGCGCATTGACCCTGAATCTGGGATCGGGAGCGGATTCGCTGGTGTACCACGCCGGTGACGGCCTGCTGACGGCCAGCAACTTCTCCAGAAGATTCGACACTCTGACAGTGGATAAGTCGTTGCAAGGATCGTTTCACCAAGCCTCGGATGGCAACGCTGGAACCAAGTTGACATTCGGCACCCAAGCGCAGGGGATCGATTTGATCGGTGTATCGCACATTGCGGAATCAAGAATACATTTTGTCTGACGGTGATACTCCACCGCACCTACCATGAAGCTGGCCTCGACCATTGCCGAAAATCACGTTTGACCGGACGCTTGTGGCATCCGCCGGCACGGTCGCTGCACAAACGCACAAATGTTTTGAAACCATCCTTTGCTGCGATACCGGTGTCCGCCGCATATTGCAGCGGTGGACCTCCCCGGAATGTCTAGCGCGCGGCTCGCTTGCCGTTGCCGGCCGAGGCGCGCGAAGCCCGCGCACCCGCGACCGCCTGGCCGACGGACTCGGCGCCAGCGCGGGCCTGCATGAACGCCTTCAGCACCTCGTTGATCCGCGTCTGGTAGCCCGCCCCGAATCCGCGGAAGAAACGCAGCACGTCCGCGTCCAACCGCAAGCTGACCGCCAGCTTTGGCTCCCGCACGTCAAACACCAGGTCGGTCGCCCAACCCGCACGCTGCGTATCGCCAGCCGCCCGCCCAGTCGCCTTCGTCGGTTCAACGCGCGTCCGAGCCTTGCCCGCCTGCGCTCGGCGCGGCTTGGGATGTCCGTTTGCGCTACGGTTTGCCTTGGCCATCTTATTCCTCCCATCATATCGACCTGGTTGGATCCAGAGCGATCAAACCCATCGGGTAAGTTCAACTCGATTATGTACACGCCTGTCGCTACGGTCAAGCCGTCATTGAACGCGGCCGTGTCTTCCCAGCAACGGTCCAATCGCGTCCCTCAGATCAGCAATTCGATCAGGAACGGCCCTGACCGCTTCAGCGAATGCGTCAAAAGATCGGCGAAACCCTCGACCGTGTCGGTGCTCGCCGCCTCCACCCCCATCGACCCGGCCAGCGCCGGCCAATTGATATCGGGATTGCCGATATCCATCATATCGAGCGCGGTTCGACCCGGATTGGCACCCACATTGGCCAGCTCACCCAGCAGGATCTGGTATTTCCGATTCGACAGCAGAACCGTGGTGACGTCGAGCTTCTCCCGCGCCTGAGTCCATAGCGCCTGCATCGTATACATCGCCGACCCGTCCGCCTGCAGATTGATCACGCGCCGGCCCGGCGCGCCGATCGCCGCACCGGTCGCCATCGGCATCCCGCCGCCAATCGCGCCCCCGGTCACGTTCAACCAGTCATGCGGCGGCGCGCCCTTGGTGGCGGCAAGGAAATCGCGCCCGAACGTCACCGATTCGTCGGCGATCACCGCATGCTCCGGCATCAGCGCCCCAAGCGCGGCGGCCACCGCCCCGGGCGTCAGCGCCCCGCGCCCGACCTCGGGCCGGCCGCCATTGTCCGGCGCCGCGGCACGGCCACAGCCCAGCGCGTCGGCCAGCCGCGCCAGCGCTTCGACACCGTCCTGTTCCGGACGCGACAGAACCTGGATCTCGGCCTCGCCGGGCACCGAGCTCTGCACCTTCCCCGGATAGGCAAAAAAAGTAATCGGCTTGCGCGATCCCGCCAGGATCAGTTGCTTGGTCCCCGCCATCGCCTTGACCGCCAGATCGACGACATAGGGCACCCGCTCCACCGCCAGCCGGCCCTGGCCGTGCGCCATCCGCGCATTCGACCCCTGCGCCATCACCCGGCACCCGGTAGCGGCCTGGATCCGATGCGCCAGCGCCAACCCATCCTCGTGCAGCCCGACCCCGCCCAGCAGCAGCACCACCCCCGCGCCGCCGCGCCGCAACACGTTGGCCGCCTGCTCGATCTGCTGCGGCGCCGCCGCCGGCGCGGCCAGCCGGGGCAGCGCCTCGGCCACCACGCCGCCGTCGTTCCAAGAGCTGTCAGACGGCAGGATCAGCGTCGCGATCTGCCCCGGCGCGATCATCGAGACCTGCACCGCCGCCGCCGCATCGGCCCCCACCGAACCGGCATCCATCGAGGTCCGCACCCAGCCCGACACGCCACGCGCCCAGCCCTCTGTGTCCGCCGTCAACGGCGGATCCAGCGGCCGGTGATAGGTCGCCTGATCGCCGACGATATTGACAATCGGCGTGGCGGCGCGTCTGGCATTGTGCAGGTTGGCCAACCCGTTGCCGAGGCCCGGACCGCAGTGCAGCAGCGTCGCCGCCGGCTTGCCCGCCATTCGGGCATAGCCGTCCGCCGCCCCAGTCACCACCCCCTCGAACAGGCCAAGCACGCAGTGCATGCCAGGCACCCGGTCCAGTGCCGCGACGAAATGCATCTCCGACGTGCCTGGGTTGGAAAAACACGTCGTCACGCCACTTTTCAGCAGCGAATGCACCAAGCTCTCGGCGCCGTTCATCCAGAGCTCTCCCTCGGTCAAGGCTCGGGCATCGAGCACCGGCCGCAGCAAACCCGGACCTGTACTCGTTTTGTCATATCTTGACCAGAGCGACAGATGGCCGCCGTGGATACGCCGCGTCACCGCTAACCGCGTCCCCACCGGCGCGCACTGGAATCTACGAATTGGCCCTGCTACGTCAGCCCGGCTCGAACAAGGAGACCGCCGTGAAAACCTTCGCCCTGCTCGCCACGCTGTCGCTGGCGGCAACTCCGGCCTTTGCGCAGACGCCCGCCCAAACGCCCGCGCCAAGCCAAACGCCGGCCCCCGCAACCCGTGCCCCGTCATCCGGCACAGCCAGGCCCGCCAGCAAGGAATCCCAGGTTGACCAGCGGATCACCCAGATGCACCGCCGCCTGAAGATCACTCCCCAGCAGGAACCCGCATGGAAGGCCTTTGCCCAGACGATGCGTGATAACGCAACCTCGACCGACCAGGCCTACAAGGACCGGCGCGCATCCATCGCCACCATGTCGGCGGAACAGAACATGCAGAACTTCGCCCAGATCGTGCAGGCCCGCGCGCAGGGCGTGCAAAACCTGTCGGTCTCGTTCCAGACCTTGTACGACGCCATGTCGGACTCCCAGAAGCAAGCCGCCGACAACCTGTTCCGCCACTATGCCGATCGCGCCGAGGCCCGCAAGCAAGCTCCAAAATAGCCATCACCCGATAGTATCCGATTGCAGAGAGGCCTGAGGCGCGAAGCGGCCGCGATTTGGCGCGTGAATCGAATACTCAAACAAACAGCGACGTATCGCACTTCCCCGCCGCGCGATACTCGGGTCCCCGGGCGCCACCCGCTAAAACCTGATCAGCGGAAACCTGATCAGTAGATATCCCGCAAATAACGTCCCTGACGGGCCAGCGCGACGATCCAGTCGCGCGCCTGGTCGGCGCTCAGCTTGCCCTCGGTCGAAGCGATCCGCCGCAACGCCGCATCGACGTCGCGCGCCATCCGCATGGCGTCGCCACAGACATAGAAATGCGCGCCATCCTGCAGCCAGCGCCACAGATCCGCCGCCTGCTCGATCATCCGATTCTGCACGTACACCTTGTCGCCCTGATCGCGTGAAAACGCCAGGTCCAGCCGGCTCAACGTGCCGTCCGCCAGCCAGCCCTGCAGCGCCGGGCCATACAGGAAATCCGTCCGCCTGTGCTGATCCCCGAAGAACAGCCAGGACCGCCCGCGCACGCCTCCCACCGCGCGATCCGCCAGGAACGCCCTGAACGGCGCGATACCGGTGCCCGGCCCGACCATGATGATCGGCGTGCGCGGATCAGCCGGCAACCGGAAGTGACTCTCCTGCACGCTGGCCAGGATCGGCCCCGCCGCGATCGCGTGCCGCCCCAGGAACCCGCTGCCCACCCCGTGCCGCACCCGCCCGCGCCGCACGTCCCGCACCACGCTGACGCACAGATGCACCTCGCCTTCATGCGCCCGCGGCGACGAGGCGATCGAATACAGCCGCCGCCGCAGCATCGGCAGCGACCGTACCAGGTCCGCAAGCTTCGGGCGCGCCGAGGGAAACGCCTCTAGCAGGTCAAGCAGGTCAGGACAGTCCGGCTCCGCGTCGTCCTCGCCATCCACCAGCCGGCGCAGTGCCGCGGCATGGCCTGGATAGGTCGCCGCCCCGGCCAGCAGATCGAAGGTCCGGTCCAGCGGGCGAGCAATATCGGCAACCCCAAGCGCCTCACGCAAGCCTCGCTCGATGCCGTCGATGCCGACCACGCGTTCCTCCCCGCTCGCCCCCAGCGCGGCAATGGAGTCGGCAACCAGCATCGGATCGCTGCGCACCGCCAGATTGAGCGAATCCCCCGGCAGGTAACTCAACCCCGAACCGGCCAGATCGATCACCACATGCCGCACATCCTTGGCCGAGTCCGGCTCGGTCAGCGGATCAGCCGACAGCACGCGGACCGCGACGCCCTCGGGGTCCGCCTTGGCCGCCCCCGCCGCAGCGCCCGCGATGGCTGCCCCAGAGGCGGCGGAACTGGCGCCGGCAGCCACCACCGGCGCCTCGGCCAGCAACTGCTTCACCTTCCTCGCGGTCGGCTTGGCGCCGGGCACGCACAGCGTCGTGGTGGTCTCCCGGCCCTCGGCCAAGGCTTCGGCATAGGTCTGGCACAGATAGCCACACTGGCCGCAATCCAACTGTGCCATCGCCGCCATCAGCCGGCGCTTGATCGGCCTGCCGTCGGCCAAACCCAGCCGCTCGTCCATCTCCAGCGCCGGATCGTGCCAGGGAAACTCCTCCTCGGGTGGTTCCGTCACCGGCGCGGCCGCATCGCCGGTGCCGCCGCCGTACAGCCCAGCCAGGAAGCCGTTCAGCCACGCGCGTTGCGCCTCCGAGAACGGCGCATTCTCCGGGATCAGCGGCAGCGGCGGACTGATCGCGTTCACCCGCCCGCCACCGCACTCCGGCCTGCCGCAAGCCCAGCCGTCACGCGGCTTCCGCCTTCAGAGTCTCAGCAATCGCCCGCAATTCGTCGTCGCCACGAGCCCCCGACCAGGCCTGGAAACTCTCCCCGACGGCCCGCGTCGCCATCCAGGCGTCAAGCAGCGCCAGCACCATCGCCGGCAAGTCCTCGAACGCCACACCCGGACGGATCAGCCGCCCGATCGCCTGCTGCGGCCCGGCGCTGCCGCCGACATGCAGATCGTAGCCCTCGATCATCTCCCCATCCTGATCGCCCTCATCCTGAGCGCCCTCAAGACCGCCCCCGCCAGCCCCGACCTTGGCGGTCTCGACCTTGGCGGCAAGCAGCCCGATATCGGCGATGTAGTGCTGGGCACAGGAATTCGGACACCCGGTCAGGTGGATATTGATCGGGCTGTCCAGCGCCAGCCGAGCCTCCAGGTAATCCACCAGCACCGAGGCGTGCCGTTTGGTGTCGCTGGCGGCGAACTTGCACCCGACATTGCCGGTGCAGGCCACCAGCCCGGCGCGCAGGCTCGATGCATGGGTGGACAGTCCCAGCGCCTCGATCGCCGCCACCGCCGCATCCACGTCGGCCTCGGCGACATTGGGGATCAGCAGGTTCTGCCAGACCGTAAGGCGCAGTTCCGCCGACCCGAAACGTTCCGCGATCGCCGCCAGCCCCCGCATCCGCTCGCCGCTGATCCGCCCGACCGGGAACACCACGCCGATATAGTGCAGCCCGGGTTGTTTCTGTGGGTGGACGCCGACATGCCCCAACCGGTCCTGCGCCGAACCGGGCAGGATCGCCGCAGCATCCACCCGGCGAAGCGTCTGGCCCAGCTCCGCCTCGACCCGCCCCAGGAACGCCTCCAGCCCGATCCGGTCCAGCACGTATTTCAGTCGCGCCTTGTGCCGGTCGGTGCGATCGCCCTCGGCGATGAACACCCGCAACACCGCATTCGCCACCGGGATCGTCGCCTCCGGCTCGACCAGCACGCCGGTATCGCGGGCAAAGTCGCGATGCCCGGTGATGCCGCCCAGATCGAGCCGCCAATACACCCCGCCAGGCACCCCGAACCCCTCGGCCACCCGCACCGCGGTGAACCCGACATCGTTGGTGTCCTGCAGCACCGCCACTCGCCCGCCGCCATCGAAGGCGATGTTGAACTTGCGTGGCAGTCCATAAAGCTCGGGATGATGCAGGATGAAGTGATGCAACGCACGCGCCTGCGGGCGGGTGTCGATCAGTTCCCCCGGGTCGATCCCGGCGGTCGGGCTGCCGGTGATGTTGCGGATATTGTCGGCCCCCGACCCGCGCGACGTCAGGCCGATCTCGGCCAGCCGCATCAGCACCTCGGGCGGCCCCTCGGCGCCGATCTCGCGCAACTGCAGATTGGCCCGCGTGGTGATGTCGGCGTACCCGCCGGCCAGGTCCTCGGCAATCTGCGCAACGCCGCGCAGCTGTGCCGCGGTGATGATACCGCCCACGATCCGCAATCGGCACATGAAGCCGTTCTGTGCCGGAGCCACCTGGAACAGCCCGAAATACTTGGTCAGGAATACATCGGTCCCTTTGGGAAACTGCCCCGCCCTGGCCAGTTCCGTAACCTCATCGAAACGGCCCAGCGGCGGCTTGTTGCGCTTCGCTTGTTCCTCGGCGACCAGCTTGCCGCCGCCGGCCACGCAGCGATCTTGCGCCGCGCGCTGCAGGTCGTTCGGATCAGCTCCGCCGCCGCCGCCGCCGGCCGGACCGACCGGCAGCCCGAACGCCGCGCGCCGCGCTTCCACCCCGGTCATGAAACCCTTCAGGTATTCCTGCTGCTCGACGGAAAATCCCGTTGCCTCGCCCGACATCGGCTCAGCCTTCGGCGGATTGCGCCACAACCGCGGCGCGTCCGGCGGTCTTGGGTACAAACGTGGCGAACAGCGCCAGCGCGACAAAGCCAAACCCGCCCACCAGGTTGCCGATCGTCACCGGGATCAGGTTCCACAGCACCCAGTCCGAGACCGATACCTTGGCGCCCATCATCATGCCGGCGGGAATGACGAACATGTTGACGACCGTATGCTCGAACCCTTGCGCGAAAAACACCAGGATCGGCATCCAAGCCGCCGCGATCCGCCCGATCACCGAGCTCGAGCACAGCCCCATCACCACGCCCATGCAGACCATCCAGTTGCACAGCATCGCCTTGACGAACACGGTCAGCATGCCGGCCGCCCCGAACTTCGCGTAGCCGATGGTCTTCGCCTCAGCGACCTGGCGCAGCCGTAGGGCGACGCCGGCCGGAGCGATCTGCCAGGCATCGGTCGCGGCAATCACGAACAGCACGCCGTAGACCACGCTGCCGATCAGGTTGCCCAGCAGCACCCATGACCAATTCGACAGCATTTGCCCCGGTTTTGCCCGCCCCGCCATCACCGCCATCGGCAGCAGCGCGAAGCTGCCGGTGACCAATTCCAGCCCCAGCAGCACGATCATGACGAAACCCACCGGGAAGATCAGCGCGCCCACCAGCAACTGCCCGGTCTGCACCGCCGCCCCCAGCGCCATACTGGTGGCGATGCCCAGCAAACCGCCCGAGAGCGCGCCCCGGATCAGCAGATCGCCCACCCCAAGCTCCGCTTTCAGCGCGCCGGCCGCAATCATGGCGTCGACGACAGCGGCGGGTTTCAAAGCATCCATGCCGGCCTCTCTTGGCGGTCTCGTGCCCGGCAAACAGCAAAATTCGTGCCGCTGGAAGCCACGGCTTGCCGATCGAAGCGGCTGAAACCGGCCCCCCACATGCCAAACCTGGTGCCGAACCTGGTATCCCGCGACCGGATCTGCTGATAGACTCGGCCTTTGGTCAGGGTGTCGCGAACCTTGGTCCGGCAGCCAGGGGGCGGTGATGCGAGCGATCTTTGTGCAGATCAAATGCGAAATGGGGCAGGCATACCGTACCGCGCAGGCCGCTGCCGACACGATCGCCGAGATGTCGGAGCTGTTCTCCACGTCCGGACAATACGACCTGCTCGGAAAATTTTACCTCGACGCAGACCAGGACACCGGGCTGTTCGTGACCCAGAGGATCCAGACGCTGCCTGGGGTGAGGGACACCTACACTTTGATCACGTTCAACGCATTCGGCGGCGCGAAGAGCCGTTAGCGGCGCCAAAGGCCTGTAGCGGATTACTATCTCCTTACCCCGGCTGGGACCGGCGCAGCGCCTCGGCTTCGGGTGAAAGATTGAAAACCAATTCAGCCTCTCCCCGATGGTTTGTTACTGACAAGTAAGCGACCAGGCCCCGGCGGGCCGACGACCCAGCCGGGCGAGCCCACCACGACAAATTCCACAACCTGCTCCGCGGCGCGGCCAAAAATCACCTCCCCCGCTCACCGATCAGGTGATCCTCCAATGTACCAGCAAGCAGCGGCGGCATCGCGGGGCACCGCAACCTGCGGCACGATCCGCCACCTCCGGTCCACTGACCCCAGGTTCACCGCCGGCCCCTCAAACTCCCTCCTCCGTAACCTCCTCCTCCACCTCCAGCCGCCCCCGCCGTCGGCGCCCGATCGCCAGTTCGGTCACCACCCCGTGTAGCGTGCGCAACTCCTGCTCCGTCACCTCGCCGCGCTGGAACAGGTGGCGCAGGTTGCGCACCATCCCCGGCCGCTTCGCCACATTCCGCAGGAACCCGCAAGCGTCCAACTGGTCCACCAGATGCGCCAGGAAATTGTCCAGCCGCCCCTTCGTCGCTACCGCGGTCTCGTTGGTCATCAGCCGGCGCGGTGGCGTTGCGTCGGCCGCCATCCACCACTCGTACGCCATCACCATCACCGCCTGCGCCAGGTTCAGCGACAGGAACGCCGGGTTCAGCGGAAACCGCACCAGCGCGTCCGCCGCCGCCATGTCGTCGTTGTCCAGCCCGGCGCGCTCCGGTCCGAACAACACCCCGGCGCGCAACCCCCGCACCGCGACCTCGCGCAGTTCCGCCGCCGCCCCCCTGGCGGTCAGCACCGGCTTGACGATATGGCGCGGGCGGGGGCAGGTGGCCAGCACGCGATGTAGGTCGGCAGTCGCCTCGGCCACGCTTGGATGCACCGTCGCCGCATCCAGGACTCGGTCCGCGCCCGAGGCCGTGCGCCACGCGGCCTGTTGCGGCCACCCGTCGCGCGGAGCAACCAGCCGCAGATGAAACAGCCCGCCATTCGCCATCGCCCGGGCGCAGGCACCGACATTGTCGGCCAGTTGCGGCCGCACCAGGATCACCACCGGGCTGTTGCCGATCGGCGCCAGATCGGCCCCCCCATCGCGCCCCGTCATCGGCCGCGCCCCGTCATCAGTCGGCGCGCCGCCATGTGGTGCCCTTCGCGCCGTCCTCCAGCACGATGCCCTTGGCCGCCAGCTCGGCGCGGATCGCATCGGCCCGCACCCAATCCCGAGCCTTGCGTGCATCGAGGCGTTCAGCAATGGCTGCTTTGATGGCGGCGGCTTCAATGGCCGGCGAGTTACCGGAACTGGTGACGATCGTGAAGGTGGCCCCCGCTGTGGGCGCTCCGTCGCCGACAGTGATCTCGCGGCCGAACCAAGCGTCAGGCGTTTGCTGCAACAGCCCCAGCACCGCGCCCGAGGCCCGCAATCCCGACCCCGCAACAACGTCGCCGGCCATCGCCGCATCCGCCAAGGCATGCATCGCCGACAGTGCTAACGGCGTGTTCAGGTCGTCGCACAACGCTTCCAAAACCGGCGGCGGGACGGCAGCGCAAGCCGCCGCGCCACCGGACCCGCCGGACCGCGGGGCAGGGGACTCGGTACCGCGACCCGCATCCGCGCCCCAGCCGTCAACCCGCTCCAACGCGCGATAGAAACGATCCAGCTCGCGCCTCGCCTCGGCCAGGCCCTGATCGGAAAAATCCAGCACCGAGCGGTAATGCGTGCGCAGCAGCAAAAGCCGAATCACCTCGCCCCGCGCATTGCCCAGAATGTCGCGCACGGTGAAGAAATTGCCCACGCTCTTGGCCATCTTCTCGCCGCTCAGCTGCAGCATGCCGTTGTGCATCCAGTAACGCGCGAAATGACTGCCGGGGAATGCGCACAAGCTCTGCGCCATCTCGTTCTCATGGTGCGGAAAGATCAGATCGCTGCCGCCGCCATGAATGTCGAAGCTCTCACCCAGGTATTTCCACGACATTGCGCTGCACTCGATATGCCAACCCGGCCGACCACGCCCCCATGGCGACTCCCAGCCCGGCAGCTCGTCCGAGGACGGCTTCCACAACACGAAATCACCCGCATCACGCTTGTACGGCGCCACATCCACCCTGGCCCCGGCCACCAGCTCGTCCGGGCTGCGTCCCGACAGCCTGCCATAGCTGGGATCGGACGCCACCGCGAACAGCACATGCCCCTCGGCCGCATAGGCATGACCGGACTCGATCAGTCGCTGGATGATCATGATCATCTCGCCAACATGCGCCGTCGCCCTGGGCTCATGATCCGGCTCCAGCGCCCCGAGCGCCGCCATGTCGGCATGGAAATCCGCCGTGGTGCGCGCGGTGATCGCACTGATCGCCTCGCCGGTCCGCCGCGCCCGGGCGTTGATCTTGTCGTCCACGTCGGTGATGTTGCGGACATACGTCACATGTGGATACAGCAGCCGCAGCAGCCTGACCGCGACATCATACACCACCACCGCCCTGGCATTGCCCAGATGCACCAGGTCGTACACCGTCGGGCCACAGACATAGATCCGCACGTTGGCCGGATCGGCCGGTTCAAACCGCTCTTTGCGACGCGTCAGGCTGTTGTGCAGATAAAACTCGGGCATTGGCGGGTCCATCATCGATACTGGCTTGGATCGACGCTGGCTTTGTCCGCGAAAGCCACCGCCAACGCAACGCGATTTGGCACCGGCGCCAATCGACTCCGCAGCCCACCGACCCAAATGAGACCATTTCGCCATGCCCGCAACCGACAAGCCCGCCGAACCATCCCGCGCGCCGCCCCCGCAGCCGCCCACAAAACCGCCCCCCGAACCGCTCCAGGCACCGCTCCAGGAACCGCTTCGGGGGGCGCCCCGCGCCCACCCCCGAACAGATCCCTCGACCCGCCCGCTAACCCAAACCCCTTTGGGCCGCTTCCTCACCGTGTTCGGCTCCGGTCTCGTTGTCATGCTGGCCGACAGCGAAGTGGGCAGCGTCATCACCGCCGGCCAGAGCGGCGTGCGCTGGGGCTACCGCCTGCTCGCGCTGCAACTGCTGCTGGTGCCGATCCTCTACATGGCGCAGGAACTCACCGTGCGCCTGGCGATCTTCACCGGCCGCGGCCACGGCGAGCTGATCCGCGACACCTTCGGCCCGCTCTGCGCCTGGGTCGCCGCGCTCGCCCTGACCATCGCCAGCGCGGGCGCGCTGCTGACCGAGTTCTCTGGCGTCGCCGGCGTCGGCCAGCTTTACGGGCTGCCCCGCTTCGCCTCGCTGCCGATCGCCGCCATCGCCCTGCTGGCTGTCACCTTCACCGGCACATACCGCCGCGCGGAATTGTTCGCCATCGCCGTCGGCCTGTTCGAACTGGCGTTCTTTTTCGTGGCCTGGGCAGCGCACCCCAACGGCGCCGCGCTGTTGGCGGGCGCGATCGATATCCCGCTCCGAGACCCCGACTACCGCTACCTGGCGGCAGCCAACATCGGCTCCGTCATCATGCCCTGGATGGTGTTCTACCAGCAGTCCGCGATTGCACAAAAACGGCTCGGTCCCCAGCACCTGGCCGCCGCCCGCTGGGATACCGCGATCGGAGCGCTGCTGACCCAGGCGATCATGGCCGCGGTGCTGATCGCATGCGCCGCCACCATCGGCCGCGCCGACGCCCACCCGACCCTGTCCAGCGTCGGCCAGATGGCCCAGGCGCTGACCCCGGTCCTGGGCACGCGGGTCGGCAACCTGGTGTTCGGACTCGGCGTACTGGGCGCCGCCATGGTGGCCGCGATCGTGGTCTCACTGGCCTTCGCCTGGGGCCTCAATGAGGTCATCGGCAACCGCCCCTCGGCCGCCGCCGACCCGCTGAAAACGCATTGGTTCCGCGTCACCTACGCACTCTGCGTCATCGCCGGAGCACTGTTCGTGGCCCTCTGGCCCAACCTTGTGTCGCTCAACGTCGCGGTGCAGGTGGTGAACGCCCTGATGCTGCCGCTGGTGCTTGGCTTCCTGATCGCGCTGGCGATCAAGGCACTGCCCGAGGCTCACCGGCTGCGCGGACCTTATCTTTGCCTCATCGTCATAATCGCCGCGGTGACCTGCGCGCTCGGACTGGTCGGCGGCCTGTCGGGGGCAAGCCCGCTGTAACGCTGATAAGTCCCCAGGCCCGGGGGTCGTAGCGGTCCGCCATGGCGACCCGCCGGGTCGAATCGATGGCCTGGTTATTGCGTGCAAGTAGCTTAACGTCGCTGCTTGCCTGGCTGCTCTCAAATTCCGCCACTACATGGCCAATGACCCGTGGAGGCTGCAATGGCATCGGAATCCGGCCCAGTCCCGACCCTCGTCATCACTGGCGCCCACCCACGACTGTACAACCACGACCTGGCGCCGACGGCCCCCGAGGGCCGCACCTGGGGCGTGTTCAGCCTGTTCGCCATGTGGATGTCCGACGTCCACTCGATCGGCGGCTACACCTTCGCCGCCAGCCTGTTCTTCCTCGGGCTGACCGGATGGCAGGTGCTTATTTCGATGCTGGTGGGCATCACCGCCGTCTATTTCCTGATGAACCTGATCGGGCGCCCATCATTGCGCTATGGCATCCCATTCCCGGTCGTGGCCCGTATCTCATTCGGCGTAATGGGCGCCAACCTCGCAGCCATGGTCCGCGGCGTGGTCGGCATCGTCTGGTACGGGGTGCAGACCTATTTCGCGTCGAAAGCGGTCCAGGTCCTGATCCTCACCCTCGCACCGTCCGCCGTCAGTCTGACGCATAACAGCATCGTCGGGCTGTCCACCCTGGCGTGGTTCAGCTTCCTGTTCATGTGGAGCTTCCAACTGGTCATCTTCATGAGCGGCATGGAGCGCATCCGACGTTTCATCGATTTCTGCGGCCCGGTGGTCTACGTCGTCATGTTCGCCCTGGCGATCTGGATCCTGTGGCAGACCGGATTCTCCAGCCTCTCGCTGCAGCTCAGCCCGCCGGCCTCCTCCGATACCGCAACGTTCGGCGTGATGGCCAACGCGGCGATGCTGATCGTCGCCTATTTCTCGGCGCTGTTGCTCAATTTCGGCGACTTCGCTCGCTTCGGCAAAGACCAGGCCGCCATGAAAATGGGCAACTTCCTCGGGCTCCCGGTCAACTTCCTGGTGTTCTCGATCATCACCGTGATCGTCACCGCCGGGACACTGAAAGTATTCGGCCAGGCGATCATGGACCCGATCCTGATCGTGCAGAAGATCGGCAGCCCGATCGTCGCCATCGTCGGATCGATCACCTTCATCGTTGCCACCATGGGCATCAACATCGTGGCCAATTTCGTATCCCCGGCCTACGACATCTCGAACCTCCGCCCCCAACATATCAGCTTCAGGATGGGCGGTCTGATCACCTCCATCCTGTCCGTGCTGGTGTGCCCCTGGCTGTTCGTCGCCAACCCCTCGGCGATCACCCTGTTCGTCAGCATCTTTGGCTCCGTGCTTGGGCCGATGTTCGGGATCATGATCGCCGATTATTATCTGGTGAAACGACAGACCGTGACGGTTGACGACCTGTACTCGATGGCGCCTCAGGCGAGCTACCATTTCGACGGCGGTTGGAACCAGAAAGCGCTGATCGCGCTCACCGTTTCCGGCGCCATCTCGATTGGCCTGGCGCTGCTCGGGGCCTACGGCGTGATGTTCAATGTCGGCGATTGGGGATGGCTGATTGGCGCCACCGTGAGCGCCACGATCTATCGCGCGCTGTCCCAGCCGCAAGCCCGCTTGATGGCCGCCCGGGCCGGCGTTTGACCGAAACCCCAAGCCAGGAACCAGCCAGATGCCAGTCGAGCACCAAAGGCCAGTCGACCGCCAAACGCTACTCGACCGCCAAACGCCAGTCGACCGCCAAACGCTACTCGACCGCCAAGCGCCAGTCGACCGCCAAACGCTAATCGACCGCCAAACGCCAGTCGACCGCCAAACGCTACTCGACCGAAGGAAATTGCTTGGCGGCGGCGCCTTGCTGCTGATGTTTCCGATAGTCCCGCGACGAGGCCGCGCTGCGTCGTCTCCCGGCCTAACGACTCACATGCTCGACGTCGTCGCGGGCAAACCAGCCGAAGGCGTGCTGATCGATTTCGCCGTGCTCGATGCAGACGCCTACCAGCCGATCAAGTCGGTTCACACCAATGCCGATGGTCGCAACGCCGAGCCGCTGTTGACACCTGAAACCATGAAGGTCGGCCAATACCAGTTGACGTTCCACATCGCCGACTACTTTACCAGGCAGGGCGTCGTGCTGCCGAAGCCACCGTTCCTCGACAAGGCGGTCATCCAGTTCGGCATCGCCGACGCCGCTTCGCACTATCATGTGCCGTTGCTGGCCTCACCGTGGACCTACACCACCTATCGCGGAAGCTGAACCTCCCGCCGCGTCGGGATCCTGTCAGACAAAGGAAGCCTTGATGACCCTGCGCCACGCGGCCACCGGCTTTGCAATGATCGTCGCCATCTTGACCGGCCCTGCGCTGACCGCCCACGCACAAGACATCGACATGGCCAGCATCAATGCGATGGACCGGCCCAGCTTCGTGCAAAAGTTCGGCGGCATATTCGAACGTTCCCCATGGGTCGCCGATAAAGCCTGGGAGCAACGGCCGTTCGCCAGCGTCGACACCATGCACGCGGCAATGGTACAGGTCGTCAAGTTCGCCCCGCTCCCCAGCCAACTGGCTCTGCTGCAGAGCCATCCCGATCTGGCGGGCAAACAAGCGCAGGCCGGCGCCATGACTTCGTCGTCGGTTTCGGAACAGGCGAGCGCCGGTCTCAATGCGCTCTCCAAGCCCGAGATGGAGAAGATCTCCGCCTTCAATGCGGCATACAGGCAGAAATTCGGCTTCCCGTTCATCACCGCGGTTCGCATGCACACCAAGGAGGGCATCTTCTTCGACTTTGCCCAACGGCTGAAAAACGACACCCAGACGGAATACCAGAACGACCTGCAGAACGTTTATGCCATAACCAGGCTGCGGCTGACGGCGATGCTGACCGCCAAATAGCGGTCATCGCCGGATCGTGCCGGCTCGCCCATCATCCGCCGGCCGCACCACCCGCGGCGAGAACGCGATCGCTTGCGGTGGCATCACCCAAAGCGTGCCTCGCCCCCGCGGACAATGAGTTGCAGGGCACGATCGGTTCAACCTGAACCGGCCGTGCCCTATGTTACGTTTGGCCGAAGCATGGCAGAAACCCGCTTCACGGCCCGTTTTCCCCTCGTATCCGCCTCGATTACCGCCTAAGTGTGCGCCGCACCATCCCAAAGCCTCACCCCAAAGCCAGGACCGTATGCAGATCCGCAACGTCGCCATCATCGCCCACGTCGATCACGGTAAGACCACCCTGGTGGACAAGCTGCTCAGCCAGTCCGGCGCCTTCCGCGAGCACCAGCAGGTCGCCGAACGCGCGCTCGACCGCAACGACCTGGAAAAGGAGCGCGGCATCACCATCCTGGCCAAATGCGCCTCCGTGGTGTGGCACGAGACCCGAATCAACATCGTCGACACCCCCGGCCACGCCGATTTCGGCGGCGAGGTCGAACGCATCCTCAACATGGTCGACGGCGCCATCGTCCTGGTCGACGCCGCCGAGGGTGTGCTGCCGCAGACCAAGTTCGTCGTCGGCAAGGCGCTCGCGCGCGGCCTGCATCCGATCGTCGTGGTCAACAAGGTGGACCGCCAGGACGCCCGCCCCGATGAGGTCCACACCGAGATCTTCGACCTGTTCGCCGCCCTCGGCGCCTCCGACAGCCAGCTCGACTTTCCCATGCTCTACGCCTCCGGCCGCAACGGCTGGGCGACCGAAACCTTGGACGGCCCGCGCACCGACCTGGCGCCGCTGTTCGACCTGGTGCTGCGCCACGTGCCGCAGCCCACGGTCAAGCCCGACCAGCCGTTCGCCATGGTCGCCTCCATCCTGGAATACGACAACTTCCTCGGCCGCGTGCTGACCGGGCGGGTCGAGCAGGGCACCGCCCGCGTCAACATGCCGGTGAAAGTGCTGCGCCGCGACGGCTCAGTCGTGGAAACTGGCCGCCTGACCAAGCTGCTGTCGTTCCGCGGCCTCGACCGCGTGCCGGTGGAGGAGGTCATGGCCGGCGACATCATCGCCGTCGCCGGCCTGTCCGAAGGAACCATCCCCGACACCATCGGCGCCCCCGACTTGCCCGGCCCGCTCGAGGCCATCCCGGTCGATCCGCCCACCCTGGCGATGACCTTCCGCATCAACGACTCCCCGCTGGCCGGCCGCGAGGGCAAGAAGGTCACCTCCCGCCAAATTCGGGAAAGGCTGTTCCGCGAGGCCGAGGGCAACGTCGCCATCCGCGTCACCGACTCCAACGAAACCGACGCCTTCGAGGTCGCCGGCCGCGGCGAACTGCAACTCGGCGTGCTGATCGAGCAGATGCGCCGCGAGGGCTTCGAACTCACCATCGGCCGCCCCCGCGTGCTGACCCGCAAGAACCCCGAAACCGGCGACCGCGAGGAACCGATGGAGGAGGTCCTGGTCGACGTCGACGACCCCTACACCGGCGTGGTGGTGGAGAAACTCAGCCGCCGCAAGGGCGACATGCGCGACATGCGCCCCTCCGGCGGCGGCAAGGTGCGGATGACCTTCGCCATCCCCAGCCGCGGCCTGATCGGCTACCACGGCGAGTTCCTCACCGACACCCGCGGCACCGGGATCATGAACCGCCTGTTCGCCGGCTACGGCCCCTGGAAAGGCACCATCGAGGGCCGCCGCGCCGGGTCCTTGATCTCCACCGAAGCCGGCGAGGCCGTCCACTACTCGCTGTGGTATATCCAGGAACGCGGCACCATGTTCGTCTCCCCCGGCGAGAAGGTCTACCAGGGCATGATCCTCGGCGAGCATTCGCGCGAATCCGATCTGGAAGTGAACCCGATCAAGGAAAAGAAGCTGACCAACATCCGCGCCGCCGGCAAGGACGACGCCATGCTGCTGATCCCGCCACGCAAAATGAGCCTGGAACAGGCCATCGCCTACGTCGAGGACGACGAATTCGTCGAAGTCACCCCCGCCGCCATCCGCCTGCGCAAGCGCTACCTCGACCCGCACGAGCGCAAGCGCTTCGAACGCAAGGTGGACGCCGACGCGGCAGCGTGAAACGCGAGATCGGCTGCTCTGGATTTAATAGTCCGCGAGGAGTGTTGGCTAAAAGGATCCTTAATGCGCCGACAGAGCAGCAACCCAAAGCGTCGTCTCGCTTCACCGGATCGGCTTGATCCGGCTGGTCGACAAGCGCTCGCGGCTCGACTCGCTTACACGGGAAGCGCACTCCACAAGCGCCGCGCCGCCGACTACGGGTTCAACCCGCCTATAAACCCGCGCGCCTGGAAGTCGCTTTGCGACGGCAAGCAGGTCATCTTGAAGGCTGAAGCGTCGGAACTTTTTCGCCAAGGCGTGCTAAACGGCCTTTTCAGCGACTTTCAGGATGTTGACAAACCAAAATATGTCTGGACTGTGGACACCAACAACGAAGTATACGAAGCAGTGGTCGACACTTACGGCTATCACGGATATCGCTTGGAAGAGGAGGATGACTTTCGAACCTTAATCTTTAAGGAATGGAAGAGACGATGCAATCCTCGCTGATCATCACCGCGGACTGGGAGAGGTTAGACGAGGGGCCGCTCGAAGAGCGTGCCTGCTTCGCTGCTCTGGGCGTCCTTGGCAACAATCACTGGATGACCGAAGGGCACGACAGCTACGTCAACCGGGTTCGCTCCGCGCCGTTGCTATCCGCCTACCATCTGGCCGAGTGGTTTGCGTGGAACTGGTGGCGCCTGCGCTGGGAACCGAGGTCCAGGGCACCGGATTGGGCCTTCGCCCATCGAATGGCGACCATTGGTGAGGGTTACGTCTGGCCGAATATCACCATTATCTCTGACGGCGATTGGACGGCGTTGATCGCCAGGCCAACCACCGACCGTGCGGAGACCGCATTCCGCTATATCAGCGACCGGTCCGTCATCATGCCGTCGCCGGTGTTCGAGAACGCCGTGGACCAATTTGCCAACCAGGTTCTGGGCCAGCTCCAGGCAGAGAGTGTCCAGAACACCAACCTGCAACGGCTTTGGTCCGAACTGGGAACCGAACGCCGGGACCGAGACGCGGCCCGACGACGAAAGCTTGAGGCATTGTTGGGTTGCGAGCCAGACGAGTCAGACGCAACAATCATTGAGCGGCTAATCCACGACGCCCAACTTTTTGGGGAACGGGCGGTCGAGGAGCTTGCGGCAGACCGCGCCCAAGGCGGCGGTTTGTTGGCCGCCGATGACTTGCGTCAGCTTGCCAACATCAACGGCTTTGACGCGTCGCCGCGAGACGCCATACGCCTTGCGCCTGGTGGCCTGCCGCTCCCACGTGACGTCAAGGCATGGCAGCTTGGAGCCGATGCGGCCCGAGCAGCGCGTGAACGCAACGGGCTTGGGGATGGGCCGATCGACAACAAACGGCTAGCAGAATTGGCCGGCACAACGGCCGGGGCGTTGACCGACACCCGGCACGGCCCACGCATTTCGTTCGCGCTCGACCATAACGAGACCCAGAGCCGCATAGTACTGCGCTCACGGTGGCCGACCGGACGCCGGTTCGAGCTCGCAAGACTTCTGGGCGAGCGGATCGTCGCGTCGCCGCAAGGCCGTCTGCACGCCGCTACCCGCGCCTACACCTACCGCCAGAAGATGCAACGCTCCTTCGCCGCTGAGCTGCTCAGCCCATTCGAGGTCGTCGATCAGATGCTGGCGGGCGACTATTCGGGTGAGGCTCAGCAAGACGTCGCGGAACAGTTTCAGGTTTCGGAACTCACTATCCGCACCTTGCTGGTAAACCACCGCCGGCTGGAGCGCGAAGAACTCGACGAGGATCTCGTAGCCGCGTAGCGCCCGACGGATTGACATCCTGGGATGGAAATACGTCCGGCGATGGTTCCCCCCTACCTCCCCTGATCCGCCTCGAACAACGCCGTCAGCTCCTCCGCCGCCTGCTGCGCACTCTGGATCAACTGCTTCTCATCCCGATAAATCGCATGCGCATCCAGCAAGTTCTGCTCGTCATGCGCCCGAAACAACGCCACCGACCGCTCGGCGTCCGCGGCCGAAACCCCCAACGCCAGCAACGAATCCTCCGCCATCTTCAAGCTGGAGTAAAACAGCTCCCGCACCAGCCCATCCACCCCGCGATCGATCAGCCGATGCGCGTGATAGCGGTTGCGCGCCCGCGCCAGGATCTTCAACTGCGGAAAGCTCCGCCGCGCCACCTCCACCACCCGCAACACATCGTCAGGGTGATCCAGCACCACCACCAGCAGCCTGGCCTGCTCCGCCCCCGCCGAACGCAACAACTCGACCCGGGTCGGATCGCCAAAGTAAACCTTGCTGCCGAACCGCCGGATCACGTCCACCTGGCCCAGGTCCCGCTCCAGCGCGGTAAACGCGATGCCATGCATCCGCAGCACCCGCCCGATGATCTGGCCGAACCGCCCAAACCCGCAGATGATCACCGGCGCGCTCGCCGCCTCGATGGTGTCGTAATCCGGCCCCGGCTCCGCCTCCAGCCGAGGAATCACGAACCGCTCCGACAACGCAAACAACACCGGCGTCGCCGCCATCGACACCGCCGCCACCAACGTTGCCAGCGCCGCGTTGTCGGAGGCCAGCGCCCCCACATCCACCGCGACCCCGAACAGCACGAAGCTGAACTCACTCGCCTGCGGCAGCGCCAGGCTGAACCGCAGCCCATCGGCGACATTCTGCCCAGCCAGCCGCGCCAGCCCGAAACCAACCACGATCTTCGCCACCAGCAACCCACAAGCCGCCGCCGCCAGCAGGGCAGGGTGCGCCAACGCCAAGCCCAGATCCGCCGACATCCCCACCGAGATGAAGAAGAACCCCAGCAACAGCCCCTCGAACGGCGCGATATCGGCCTGCAACTCGTGCCGATACTCCGACTCCGAGAGCAAAACGCCCGCCATGAACGCCCCCAGCGACATCGACAGCCCGGCCAGGCTGGCGATATAGGCGGTCCCGGCCACGATCAGCAGCGACGCCGTAGTAAAAACCTCCTGAATCCGAGCACCCCCCAGCGCTCGGATCAATGCCGGAACGGCAAACCGGCCGCCGACCAGGATCACCGCCACCGCCAACACGGCCCGCGCCACATCCTGCCACGGCACATGGTTCGGCAAGCTGTGCTGAGCCGCCAGCGGCACCAGCGCGACCAGCGGAATGAACGCCAGATCCTGAAACAGCAGCACCGCGAACCCATCGCGTCCGGCTCGGCTCTGCAACAGGTCGGCCTCGGCCAGCATAGGCAGCACGATCGCGGTGGACGACATCGCCAACCCCGCCCCCAGCACCACCGCCCCAGCCCATGGGATCGCCAGCGCGTGCGCCAGCACCGCCAGCACCGCCGCGCTCAGCACCACCTGCGACGACCCCAGCGCGAACACCGCCCGCCGCATCACCCATAACCGTTTCGGCCGCAGTTCCAGCCCGATCAGGAACAGCAGCATCACCACGCCCAACGATGCGATATCGCTGATCTGCTGCACGCCGCGCACCAGACCCAGACCGGACGGCCCGATCACCACCCCGGCCACCAGATAGCCAAGCACGCTGCCCAGCCCAACCCGGCGGGTCAGCGGCACCGCGATGGTCGCCGCCGCCAGCAGCGCAACCAGGGTCGCCAGCATCAGTAGCCGCGCGCGATGTCAAAACGATTAGGCAACGGCAACCCATCCCGCCAGGCCCGCAGGTTGTCCAGGAAAATATCCAGACTTTGCGGATTGTAGGTCGCCGGATCATCCGCCGCGGTGTGCGGACTGATCACCAGGTTGCGCGTCGCCCACAGCCGGTGCCCGGCTGCGATCGGCTCCGGCACGAATACGTCCAGCACCGCCCCGGACAGATGTTCCTGATCCAGCAGGTCGCACAGTGCCGCCTGATCGATCAGCTCGCCACGGCCGATGTTCAGCACCCCGGCGCCCGACGGCAGGCACTCCAGCCGCCGGCGGCTCATCAACCCACGCGTCGCGGCGGTCAGCGGACAGGCCAGCACCAGGAACTCGGTCTCCGCCAGCACATCATCGATCGCCTCCAGGCCGACCACTTGCGCGCAGGCCGGATGCGGCCGGGGACGGGCGCGCACCCCGGTCACAAGCATGCCGAACCGGGCCGCCTGCTCCGCCGTCGCGCCACCCAGGGTGCCGAGGCCGACCACCGTCAGCCGCCGCCCCTTCAGCACCGAGCCCCATAATTTACGCCACACCCCTTGCCGCTGGTGGGTCACCATCGCGGGTACCCGGTTGGCCAGCATCAACACCGCCATGATGGCGAACTCGCCCGACTTCGCCGCATGAGCGCCGCGGTTGTTCAGCAGCGCGACCCCCGGCGGCAGCCAGTCAAATGGCGCCAGCCGGTCCAGCCCGGCGTTGGTCAGGAATATCAGTCGCAGGCGCGGCGCGGGGCAGGGGAAGTGCGCCGCGATCACGCTGGCATCGGTCACCAGCGCCTCGGCCTCGCGCATCGCCGCGACGAAATCAGCCGGCGTTGTCCCGATCGAAACCTCATGCCCAGCCGCAACGTCGGGCGCCCGCGCCACCGCCGCCTCCCACATCGCGCGCGAGAACTCAAACAGCGGCTCGTTGTCGGGACTCTGCAGATGGATGCGCATGGTATGAGCGTGCCATGACCCGGTGCCGATGGCGATGCCGTTCTGATCATCCGGCGGCCGGCCGCCCCAGCCATCGCGACAGGAAGGCTCGGACGTGCCGAAAACTGTCCTCGGCCGCCGCCGGATCATACAGCACGGCGTGGCCCTCGTTCCGCCGGAGCGTGGCCAGTCCCGGATTCTCGAAGCCGTGCACCACGTTGGGGCAGGTGTATAGCTCGAATGGCTGATCGGGGCGCATTTTCCGCGCAAAAGTGGCGCAGGTCAGCGCCGGTCGTCCCCAATCGTCCGCCTCGCCCGCGAGCGCCAGCAGCGGCACGGTGCCATGGGTCCAGGGATTGCGGCATGCGCCATAGGAATCAACCGAGGCTTTGAGCAGTCCGGGATATTGTCGCTGATACAACGCCTGGGTCACCCAGACCGCGGGCGCAGGCAGCCAGCACCAGCACCGCCAGAACAGCCAAAGCGGAGATCCGCCTGTTCATCGCGTTCTAATCCTGCGTTCAGCGATAGAATGGCGCTTTGATCGCCGCCGCACTACGGACGGTGCCGATGCGATTTCGAAAGGCGCTTTCGAGACGTCCGAAGATCGCGCCGCCCGTTGTCCCAGCCGCGGTGCGTTGGTGGCTCATCGCCACCGATTACCGCGTCGCTTGGTCTGCGGATGCTGCCCACAGATCACATTGATCGCTGCCGCCGCAATCGCGTTGAGTTCTCGTCGCGTCAGCCCAGCCCGCGAGCGCACGGCCAGCGTGTGCAGAGTCGCGGTGGCGAGTTGCGCGAGTGCAGTGGCGTCGGTCTGCGGTGATACCTCTCCCCGTTGACGCGCCTTGCCAATGAGGTCCGCAAGGAATTCATCCGTGCTACGGATACTGCCCGCGAGAAATTCTCGCACGAGCGGGTCGACCCCCGCCTGGGTCGCCGCCGTGCCTATCGAGTAGACTCTCGCGCCCCATCAGCCCCCGCTAAGTAGATCTCGAGCGCCGCGTCGTAAAAACGCTCGAGATAGACCCGCAACGACGGCTCATCGGTAAGTAGTGCCTTCGCCTTTGCGCGGGACGCGTCACGGCAGCGCTCGAGGGTCATGAGATATATCGCGCGCTTGTCACCAAACGCTCCGTAAAGACTGGGCCTGTTCATTCCTGTAGCGGCTGCCAGATCGTCGAGCGACGTGCCGGCGTAACCACTTTTCCAAAATGCTTCCGCGGCTTTGTCGAGCGCCTGGTCTGGGTTGTACTGCGGCGGCCGGCCACGGCGACGAGTCTCAGGGCCACCTGTAGAAGGGGTACGTTTTCCGCCCGCCCACGGCAATTCAATCATTGCCAGAGGTCATAAAGTTTCGCTGGGATATGGTGCGGCGCGGCAGCGGTGAGGTCGTCTCGAACGGTATCGGCTTTCTGGTTGTCGACGACCAATTACGTATCAAATGCGATTATCTCTTTGCCGAGACCCGAATCCTGCGGATGAAAACCCGGGAAATGGGCTGCGCGTTCTAAGATTCGCCGAATATAGTCTTCGCTCTCGACGTCATGATCGCGCTGAGGTGTTGCTGTCGCAAACCCGGTGGCGTGAGGTTGACGAACCTCGGACGTGACTCGCCCGCTACGATGGCATCAGCCGGAACCGATCATGCACTAGAAAGTCCGGGACGCGGTATTCCTGCCAACCAGCGTCCGAACCGCCGTCTCCACCGCCCCCAGATCATTCGGCACCACCGCGAAGCGCTCCCCCCGCGTCAGCAAATCCGCCATCCGCTCCGGCAAGGCCGGCCGCTTCCCGGTCGCCCGCTGCATCGCATCCGGAAACTTCGCCGGATGCGCCGTCGCCATCGCGACCGTCGGCACCCCGCCCGGACAGCGCAACGCCCGTGCCGCCGCGATCCCGATCGCACTGTGCGGATCAGCCAGATACGAACTCGCCGCCTGCAACCGCCGGATCTCCGCCTCAGTGCCCGCATCGTCCAGCCGAAACCCATGCAGCAAATCACGCGCGCGATGCCACACCGGCTCCGGCACCGCCATCCGCCCCAGGCGCCGGAAATCCAGCATCGTCCGCCGCGTCGCCTCGCCGTCACGATCGAGCAGCTCGAACAGCAGCCGCTCGAAATTCGAACTCACCTGGATATCCATGCTCGGCGACAGCGACGGCTGCACCGGCGCCACCGACATGTCGTTGGAGGCCAGGAACCTGGCCAGGATGTCGTTACGATTCGACCCGACGATCAGCCGCGCCACCGGCAACCCCAGCCGCCGCGCCGCCCACGCCGCCAGCACGTTGCCGAAATTGCCGGTCGGCACGCTGAACGCCACCTCCCGTTCCGGCGCCCCCAGCGCCAGCGCCGCCGCCACGTAATACGGAACCTGCGCCGCGATCCGCGCCCAGTTGATCGAGTTTACCGCCGCCAGCCGCATCTCGTCGCGAAACCCGGCATCGGCGAACATCGCCTTCACCAGGTCCTGGCAATCATCGAAGCTGCCCTCGATCGCCAGATTGCCGACATTGGCCGCCGCCACCGTGGTCATCTGCCGCCGCTGCACCTCGCTGGTGCGGCCCAGCGGATGCAGGATCATGATATCGACCCGGTCGCGCCCGGCGCACGCCTCGATCGCCGCCGACCCGGTATCGCCCGAAGTTGCCCCGACGATGGTGATCCGCTGGTCCCGCTGCGTCAGCAGATAATCAAACAACCGCCCCAGCACCTGCAGCGCCAGATCCTTGAACGCGAGCGTCGGGCCGTGGAACAGTTCCTGCGCGAACAGCCCGGTCTCCAACTGCACCAGTGGGACGACAGCTGGGTGGCCGAAGCCGGCATAGGCCTCCCCGCAGACCCCCAGCAGCACCTCGAACGGAATCGCCGCGCCGACCAATGGCTGCATGACCCGAGCCGCCAGTTCGGCATAACCCAACCCCCGCATCGCCCGCCAGTCGCTCAGGCTGAAATGCGGCCACGCCTCCGGCACGAACAGCCCGCCATCCTCGGCCAGGCCGGCCAGCAGAACATCGGCGAAGTCGCGCGCGGGCGCCTGCCCACGGGTCGAGATGTAGCGCATGATCGCCTTTGTAGCTCAAAACGCTAC
Organism: Rhodopila sp.; assembly: GCF_965277165.1. Taxonomy (GTDB): domain Bacteria; phylum Pseudomonadota; class Alphaproteobacteria; order Acetobacterales; family Acetobacteraceae; genus Rhodopila. The sequence goes on along the minus strand of NZ_CBDICE010000006.1, from coordinate 2,122,331 downwards.
ACCGCGACACATCGCCAGCGACCTCAGCTACCGCCGATGCCCAGCTTCCTGACCCAAGACGTTGCGTGAGTCGAAGCTCTTTTCGTGCGGGCCTCGGCGGAACGTGGCCCTAAATTCCGCCTCCGTCGGCCAGATCACTCACCGTTACGCCTCGGCGTGAGCGCGCCTTGCTCGGGCTTGCGAAAGGTCGCCTCCCCGGCGTCCGACACCTTGACCCATGTCGGATCAGGCGCGGCGTCGGCGACGTAACTGTCGTTCCAGTTCCACCACTTGTACGGCCGGCTCTGCGGGTAGCCCTCCGGCGAATCCTCCCAGGTCTCCTGGCGCCCGAGCGCCGTCATGTCGAGGTAACTCCAGGTGGTGCCCATGGCCTCGTCGCCGCGGCCGTTGATGAAGTAGCTGCGGAATATCCGCTCGCCGTCGCGGACGAACGCGTTGTGGCCGTGCCATTCATCAACGCCGAAGTCGGCGTCGAAGCCGTCGGTGATGCTGTACCAGGGCATCGCCCAGCCCATCCGTGCCTTTATGCGTTCAATGTCGGCCTGCGGTGCCCGCGAGGCATACGCAAGCGTCGTGTCGCGCGCGTTCAGATGGGCGAGATTGCCGACCTGATCGGCCCCCAGGGAACAGCCGCGGCAGCCATGCTCGGGCCAGCCGAACACGCCGGGTTCGAAGAACGCGCGGTAGATGATCAACTGACGGCGCCCCTCGAACAGGTCGAGCAGGCTGGCTTTGCCCCCAGGCCCCTCGAACACGTAGGCCTTGTCCACGGCAACCCACGGCATCCGCCGCCGCTCGGCGGCCAGTGCGTCGCGAGCGCGGGTCATGGCCTTCTCCTTGACCAGAAGCTGCTCGCGCGCGGCATCCCACTCCTGCGGCGAAACAATCGGTGGCGTTTTCATGGCGCGCTGTCCTCCTTCATAGCCCGTCCCGGGCAATGTGATCGGGGTCATCACGAGCAATCTCGTCCCCTCCAACCAAAGCGCCCGTCGTTCACTGCCGATCGCGCGCCGTTGGTCAGGCGATAGGTTTGCCGCCGGACGCCGAACGGTGGGAGTGACAAGTGTGGCGCGATTCAATGTCTCTCCACACCGCGTGGGCGCAATCGACGCGGCGGCGGGAGAAAAGATCACGCTGCGCCATCTGGGCGGTCCATCGTCGGCGCGGCCCGCTGATCAGCGGCAACGAAATCCAGTCGCTGCGCCAGCGCGCATCCGAGACCATGATCCCAACTTCGGCGGAACCCTCAAAGCGCATGAATCATGCGGCAAAACAGAGAGCTCAACCATAACCAGCACGCACAGTCATGCCGATCATGGTCCAGCCAGGCCCGCTCAGCCGCGCGCCGCCGTCGCGCCGTCCCGCTGCGCCCAGATCGTCGCGCCATCCCGCGTCGCCGCCGCCGGATCGTCGGCCCGTCCGGTCGCCAGCAACGCCAGCGCGATGGTCGCCCGGATGGTCGCCAGCGGAGTCTCCGGCGTCGCCTCCCCGGTCCATACCGCCGCCAGCCCGGCTGGCGTGTCCGCCGCCGCGGGATGCGCCCGCAACCCCTCAACCGCCGGCAGCGCCAACTCCCGCCGCCCCCGCTCGCAATCCCACAGCACCGCCGAACCCGGCTTCAGCGGCACCCGCTCGGCCTCCCCGCCGCCACCCTTCAGCACCAGCAGCCGCCGCCGCCCCATCCGCTCCGCCACCCCCAGATGCACATCGATATACGGCGGATGGAACACCCCATCGACCCCGAACGGCGCATCCGCCGGGTTGAGCAACCGCGCCGCGGTATTGACCGGAGACCGCAATCCGAACAGCCGGCGCATATCCAACAGCCGCTGCATCGCCGGGCACAGCGCGCGCAACGGCAGATAGGCGAACCGCTCATCCCGCAGCGCCGCCGCCGCTGCTGCCAAATCGGTCACCGGCCGCACCCCGAGCGCCGCCAACCCATCCTCGACCGCAATGGCGGACGAAAACTCGTTCGACCCATGCATCAGTATCGTGATCCCGGCCCGCGCCAGCGCTAGCGCCGACAGCAAAAACCACGGCGCCCCCCGGGTCCGCCCGGCACCATAGGACGGCCAGTCGAGCTCGACCTCCAGGCCGTCCCCGGGGCCGTCCCCGGCCGCCATATCCGCCCGCGCCGCCTGCACCAGGCCGGTGATCTCCTCGGCGTCCTCGCCGCGAAACCGCAGCAGCATCAGCAACGCACCCACCTGGTGCGGATCCACCTCGCCGCGCAGAATCATCCCGAACGCCATCCGCGCCTCGTCCCGCGTCAGTGCCCGCGACCGGCCGGGCCCGCGCCCCAGCGTGGCGATAAAACCGGCGAATTGAGCTTCGGACGACAAAACGATCAACCCTCCCCCATGCGCGGACGACGAATCGCCAAATGGCACCGACCCCGAAGCGACGCCACCTGAAAAAAACATGCCAGCACAGCACGAATTGACGCCGCCGGACGCAGAATTCACGAACCTGTGACTTTATCGCGACGGCGCCAGCGTATTCAGTCCCGGCGTATTCAGTCACATACGCGCTGCAAACCACCATCCAACCAGCCCGCGCCAAAAGGGACCCCGCCAGGTTGATCTCAGACCGATCCACCCGCTCGGACGCCAACGCCTCGCTCGGTGACCTATTGCGCGACTGGCGCCGCCGGCGCCGCATGAGCCAGCTCGACCTCGCCTGCGACGCCGACATCTCCACCAAGCATCTCAGCTTCCTGGAAACCGGCCGATCCAAGCCCAGCCGGCATATGCTAATGCACCTGGCCGCCTGCCTCGAGGTCCCACTGCGAGACCGCAACGTCATGCTCGGCGCCGCCGGCTTCGCCCCGTCGTTCCAGGAACGCGCCTTTGATGAACCCGCGCTCGGCCTGATCCGCCGCAACGTCGAAATCGTGCTCGGCGCGCACGACCCCAACCCCGCCCTGGCGGTGGACCGGCACTGGATCATGCTGTCAGCCAACCGGGCGGTGGCGCATCTGGTCGGTGGCGCCGAACCGACCCTGCTGCGCCCGCCGGTGAACGTGCTGCGGCTGTCGCTGCACCCGGGCGGCCTCGCCAACCGGATCGTGAACCTGGCGCAGTGGCGCGCCCACGTCATCGCCCGGCTGCGCCGCCAGATCGACACCACCGGCGATGCCGTGCTCAGCGAACTGCTGGAAGAACTGCGCGACTATCCGTGCCCGCCCGCCGCCGGCCCGCCACCGGCCGATGACACCGGCATGATCGCGATCCCGTTCCGGCTGGCCACCATCGACGGCGTGCTGTCGTTCTTCAGCACCACCACACTGTTCGGCACCCCGATCGACATCACAGTCTCCGAACTGGCGATCGAGGCGTTCCTGCCGGCCGACCCCGAAACCGCCGAAACCATGCGCCGTCTCGCCGCCCGAGCCGACCCCCGCCGCGACACCGCCACCGTCCGCGCCGATCGTGCCGTGCTGGTGCCCTGAGCAGCGGATAACCATGCCCTGCGCAAGCCGCCCGTCTGAAGCGACAGCGCCGCGCCTCATGGAGTGTGATCGCTTTTGGTGGCATCACCAAAAGCATGAATCGAACCTCGAACAATGAGTTGCAAAGCATTATCGGTTCAACCTGAACCGATAATGCTTTCACTTCCGAAACACTAAAGCGGGTTTGGTCCGACAATTATCCAGTGATGCCGGGCAAAAAATTGCGCACGTTCATCGTCATTCATCGGCTTCCGCTCCGCGCACCCAGCCGTAGGTGGCCCATGACAGACGTGTCGTCATGATGACCCGCATACGCCCTGCTCGAAAAAACGACGCCGCTCTCCTGTCCGCCGTTGAGCGTTCGGCGGCCCAGCGCTTCCGGATGGTGCCCGGTCATGAGGGGGTCGCCAAAGGCAGCACGCTTGGCGAAGCCGTTCATCTCCGCTGCATTCGTGCCGGAACCTGCTGGGTGGCCGTCGATGAGCACGACGCTCCCATTGGATTCTTAAGCGCTGAGGCAGTAGCAGAGCGCGACCTCCATATTCACGAGACGTCTGTGGATGAGGCATTCCAAGGATCCGGCATTGGGCGAGCCCTCCTTGACGCGGCAATCGAAGGGGCGGTGACCCATCATTTGGCGGCTTTGACGCTGACGACTTTCCGCGATGTCCCGTGGAATGCCCCTTTCTACCGCCGCATCGGTTTCAAGCTGCTGGCCATGTCTGGCCTCGATGAGCGTCTGTCCATGCTGTTGCGGAAAGAGGTCGAGGAGGGATTTGCCGAAGCCACGCGATGCGCAATGCGCCTCCCTCTCGACCATGCCAAAACAAATTTCCGGGTCTAGTAAAACCCGGACGTCTCGGCGGATGCTTTTTTCCCATTGGTGGAGTCCACCCAAACCACCGGCATGAGTAGTGCATTTGTTCCCGAGAGCGCGAGCTTGCCGACCACTTTCACGCAGTGCCCTTGCTCGCCAGAAACGGCCGGGGCGCAAGTCCCGGCCGTGCCGTTGCCTTCTATCCGAGCGTGATTTCGGCCTCGATCACCTCCAGGTCGGCGGTCATGACCATGCCCTTGGTTTCCGGCCCCAAGTAAACCGCGATGATATACACCACCATCGAACCAATCGCGCCGTACATCATCGGCTTGGCAAAACCCATGCCCTGGTTCACCGCGAAGTAAGTCAGGATCGGCGCCACGGCCGCGCCCCAAACCGCGCCCTGGTGATAGACGAAGCCGGCGGCGGTGGCTCGCACCTCGGTCGGGAAGCGTTCCGACAGCCAGCCCGGGTTCAGCGCATCCTTGCCGCTAAAGAAGCAGATAAACAGTAGGAAGAACCCGAGGAAGGCTGTTGGATTGACCTGCGTGATGTACAGCGGAATCAGGAACAAGGAGATGATCGTGGGGATCATCAGCGCCCAGCGCCGTCCGACGCGTTCCGACACCGCGCCCCAGAAGCTGCACGCGAGGAACGTGAGGATGTTGCCCCAGAACACCGGGACTGCCACCTGCGCCGGCGTCCAGCCCAGTTCTTTTGTCAGATAGGTGCCAAGCATCGCCCAGACCGCGTAGTAGACGCAAAAATTCGCGGCCATCCACAGGCAACCCGTCAAGGTGTTGAAAAGGTATTTGCGCTTGAAGATGGCGAACAGCGGCAGAGTCACCTGCTTTTGCGTCGCGTCCTGGATCTTCTTGTTTTGCGTCCAAACCTCCGGCTCTTTCACGTACATCCGGATCCACACGCAAGCCAAGGCAGGCAGCACCCCCAGAATCAGCATCCCGCGCCACCCGTAGCCCTTATGCCATGCTTCCAACGGTCCATACAGGAAGCCATAGGCCAGTCCGGACAGCGCGAAGCCCAACCCCCAGGACCCTTGCAAGACCCCGGACATCAGCCCGCGAGACCGTGCCGGCCAGGATTCCATCGCCAGCGCCGCGCCGGCCGGCCATTCCGCCCCCATGCCGATGCCCAAAATCGCCCGGATCACGAACAGGAAGGTAAAATTGGGCGAGAAGCCGGCGAGGAAATTACAGATTGAATACCACAGAATGGAGATCATCAGTGGCGCCCGGCGCCCCAACCGATCGGCCAACCAGCCGGACGCCGTCGCTCCGCCCAGCCGCATGACCAGCGTGACCGAGAAGATCGCGGTCACATCGATCAGTGGAACCCCGAACTCCTTGGCGATCGGCGCCATGATCAGCAGGAAGACGGTAAAGTCGAAGGCATCAAGCGTCCAACCCATCCAGGCGGCGCCATAGGCGTACCATTGGTCCCGGGTGGGTTCTTTCCACCACGGAACGTTTGCCGCGTATCCCGACATTGTTTGATCTCCCTGTTTATGGCCTGCCTGTCGGATGAGCTTATATTTACCCATTCCGAGCTCAACCTATCAGCGAGTTCAAACCTGACGCAATCAGCCCCATCGTGAGGCCGATGTGGATTCGCCGTGCGCCAGTTCTAAAACCAGCGTCCGACAGAGCAAACGCCGGCGTCGAAGTCGAATCTGTCGACGCTTTCCAACTGTAGATACCGCGCCGCCCGAATAAGCAGAAAGCCTGGCTACAACGCGCGGACGTTTACGCCGCGGCCACCACTCGAACCGAGTCCGATCAGATTCCCAATACATCGGATGGCGCAGTGTTTTTCGTCAGGCTGGACCACGCTCCGTTGGCAGACCCGGCGGAACCGAATAACCGCTTCAGGTCAAAAGCCGCTCTCGGCATCCACTCGCTCGGCGCCTCGCGGATGATTTCCCGCGAACTTTTAGATATACCCAGGAATTTTCGAGGTCCCATATTTCTTGAATATACAAAAGTCTGGTCTCGAACGGACGGACGCCGTCGCAGGTCGCGCGTCGAAACCAGAGAGATGCGACCCCTCTGATCCATGCCCATGGCATGCCCGGCCGGACTGTCTGCCGAGCGCCAGGGTCAAGCCCCACAGCCGCGAACCGATCCGCCACCGGCGGCCGCCGCGAGCTCGGTCATCGGCAGCGGCACAATCGAGTGCATCATCGGTTCGCCAGATCGGGCAACACTGTCCGTCAACTCAAGTCCCGACGTTTACACTTGATATCGGCAAATCGATTGGCAACGCCAATCATGCAGTCGCGCCGCTCACCGGCCAACGACACGCCACCAAACCAACCGTTCGAGCCCGCTGGTCATCGACCCCTGCGCCATACCTCGTCCCAGGTGAAAACCGTCCCCCTACCCAGGCGCGGCCAGCAGCAGACGGTTGATCCGTTCCAGCGCCTCGAACGTCTGCCGCCACGCCTTGGCAAACGCCTCCGGCTTGGTGCCGCGCCCCGCCAGGATGGCGCCGATCTGGCCCACGCTGCGCGCGCCATCGATCAGCGGCAGGATCGCCGAGGCCAGCGGCGGCAGCGCGATCGGCAGCCGCAGCCCGTCGAAGTTGATCAGCATGGTGCCGTCCGGCCCAATCCAGCCCGCCATGGTCTCGCCCGAGGTCTCACGGCACACCGGCACCGCGCTCTCGACAGACGGATCCGGCCGCTGCGGCGCGGCCCCGTCACGCACGCAATAGGCGATGTGCACCGCCATGTTGCCGGCCAGCGCCTCGGCCAGCGCGGCACGCTCGGTCGCATCCATCGCCTCCAGCCTGGCGCGCAGCTTCGGGTCGGGCAGCAACGGTGCCGGGTCGTAGCGGATCGGCTCCACCCAGCAACTCACCCGCAGCCCTGCAGCGGCCAGCAACGCGCTGAACGCCGGCACGGTGAACGCGCGATCCCTGGGGTTGAGCAACAGGTCGTAAAGCCCCGCGTCGCCGCCATTGACGTGATCGTCGAAGTTGCGGTTGATCCGCAGCCATTGCGTCTCCGGCAAATGCCGCATCACCCGCCTGGCCACGTCCAGCCTTTGCTGCGGCGGCTGCTCCGGCGGCGCCAGCCGGCCCAGCGCCTCCTGCACCATGTACACACCAGTGCGCCCATGCGGCGCATACACCATCAGCCCCATACCGCCGCCCGGCGCTAGCACCGACAGCAACGCCCGCAGCCCCGCCGCCGGATCGGGCAAATGGTGCAGCACCCCGCAGCAATCGATGTAATCGAACGGCCCCAGCCCCGACCCCGGCAACTCCAGCAGCGACCGCTGCTCCCAGGCGATGTTGGTCAACCCGCGCGCCTCCGCCCGACCGCGCGCGATCGCCAGCGCCGACGCCGACCGATCGAGCCAGGTCACCCGCCCCGCCCGACCCAGCCGCGCCATCTGCTGCGCCAGCATGATCGTGCCATCCCCGGTGCCGCCCCCGGCGAACAGCGCGTTCAACGCCATCGACGCCGGCCGCGCCGCGCCGAACACCCAGTAATCCACCTCACGCAGGTGACTCGGGCTGCCGACGATCAGCCGTTTCGCCTCCTCCCGAGGATCGCGCTTCGGATACGGATAGGCTTCGTACTGCCCGGCAAGGCGAAGATCGGTGGCGTCGGTCATCGTGTCCGCACTTAGAGTATCCGGCTCCGCCCGGCTACCTCCGCCGCTACTCCATGCTAAATCATAACAAAAACCAAAGCCGCCGAGCCTTCACCGACAATCAGCGCCTCAGTGCGCATCCGCGGGCAGCTTCTTGGCGGGCGCAACCCTGCGCATCCAAGGAACCAACAAGGTAGCAACGACGAAGGCCAGCATGATGGCGCGGAAGGCGTCGGCGAATGCCAGGGTCGACGCTTCTCGATAAGCCAGTGACCAGAGTTGATGCAGCGCCGCCTCTTTGCCGTCGTCAGCGGCACCCGGCAGGGCGCCGTAGCGATCTGCCGTCGCGGAGACAAATCGGGCCATGGCGTCGTTCGCCGGGGAAAGATGCGAGGCGATCCGCAGAAAGTGCAGATTTGTCCGGTCGTTGATGATCGCCGCCCCGACCGCGATCCCAACGGCACCGCCCAGATTGCGCATCATGTTGAACAGACCGCTGGCGTACTTCAAACGATCGGGCGGCAAGCTGCCGAGGCCCAGCGTCACCGCCGGCGCCACCGCGAAAACTTGCGGGAACCCGCGCAGCACCTGTGGCAGCAAGAGCTGGTCACCGCCCCAGTCATCGGTGATATAGCTGTAGCTCCACATCGCCACACCGAAGCTGGCAAGCCCGAACATCATCAGCCAACGTCCGTCGATACGCCTGGCGAGCCAGACATAGATCGGCACGCCAACCAACGAGGCAGCACCGGTGGAGAAAATCGCCAACCCGGTCTGCCAGGCGCTGAACCCGCGCACGTAGCCGAGGAACAGCGGCGTCAGATAGATCGTCGTGAAGATGCCGACCCCGGTCACGAAGGACAGCAAACAGCCGATCGCGAAGTTGCGGTCGGTCATCGCGCGCAGGTCGACGACCGGATTCGAAAAGCTCAGGCTGCGCCAGCCGAACAGCCCGAGCGAGATGGCGGCAATCCAGGCAGTATCGCGAATCGTCGCGTCGTCGAACCAGTTCCACCGCGTGCCTTCCTCAAGGGTATATTCAAGTGTGCCGAGCCCGATAGCCATCAGCAAAATGCCGAGGTAATCCGCGCCGCGCAGCAGCGAAAGATCCGGCTCGTCGATCCTCACCAGGAATGCGGCCAGCACGGTGACCGCAATGCCAGGGACCAGGTTGACATAGAACAGCCAGTGCCAATTCAGGGTATCGGTGATCCAGCCGCCGATGACCGGGCCGAGCGTCGGAGCGATGGAAGCAATGGTACCAACCACCGCCGCCGCATAGACCCGTTTCGGCCCAGGAAAGAAATGGAATGAGGACGTGAATACGGTCGGGATCATCGACGCGCCAAGCAGACCCTGGAGCGCGCGGAACAGGATCATGCTCTGGATATTCCAGGCGATGCCGCACAACATGCTCGCGGCGGTGAAGCCGGCCGCCGAAATGGTAAACAACCAGCGCGTCGACAGCACGCGCGTCAGCCAGCCCGACAGCGGGATCATGATGATCTCCGCGATCAGGTAAGCCGTCTGCACCCAGCTGATCTCGTCCTGCGCCGCGGAAAGACCGCCGCCGATGTCCTGCAGCGAGGACGCAACGATCTGGATGTCCAGCAAGGCCACGAACATGCCGACGCACATCACCACGAACGGCAGCAGCGACGGTGACTTCTCTTCCGGGCTCATTTTGCCGCGGCTTTCACGTTCACCGAGACGGTGGTGGACAGTCCTGGGCGAAGCATCGACAGCGCGCTATCGTCGGCGTCGAGCACGACGCGCACCGGCACGCGCTGAACGATCTTGGTAAAGTTGCCGGTCGCGTTCTCCGGCGGAATGATGGAAAACACCGCCCCGGTTCCCGGCGTGAAGCTCGCAACGTGGCCATGAAATTCATGCCCCGGCAGGACATCCGCGGTCACCTCCGCCGGCTGACCGGGCGCCATATGAGTAAGCTGGTCTTCCTTGTAATTGGCCTCGACCCAAAGCCCCTTCGCCGGTGTGATCGAGATCAGATAGGTACCGGCCTTCACATAGCCGCCGACCTGGGCCGCGCGGTTGCCAACTGTGCCGTCGATCGGCGAGCGGATTTCGGTGTAATCGAGATCGAGGCGAGCCGTCTGCATGTCGGCACGCGCCTGGGCGACCGCCGCATCGGCCTCGGCGATCTGGGATTGCAGGACCGTCAGCTTTTCTCGCGCAGCCTGTAGCCCAGCAACCGCGAACGTAACCGTCGCCCGGGCCTCTCGGTCGAGCGATGCGGACCGTTGCGCGTCCTGCCGTGACCCGGCTGCCGTGACGGCGAGGTCGGCATAGCGCCGTGCGTCCTGCTCCGCGAACGCCGCCTGCGCGCCTTTTGCGACGACATCCGCCTCACTCTGGCGAATCACCGCCTGCTGCAGCGCCGATTGGGCGCGGAAGCTGTCGGCGGCCGCATCGCGCGCCGTCAGCACCGCTCGAGCGTGCGCGAGCGCGGCCTCGGCGTCCCGCGGATCGATCCGGATCAGCACCTCACCGGCGTGAACCGCGGCGTTGTCGGCCACCAGAATCGTCTGAATGAAGCCCGCGACATGCGGGGCGATCGGCGTCACGTTGCCGCCCACATAAGCATCGTCGGTGGTCTCGACGAAGCGTCCGGTGGTCCACCACTCTCGCCCATACAGACCAGCACAGACGAGCAGGACCAGGCCGCCAGCGACCAACAGCACAGGCTTCAGTCGGCTGCGCGGGCGCGTTCCGGCCGCGATGGTATCCTCGTATGCCGCACTAGACATTTTGACTTCCATCGCAGGACAAACCGTCGGCGCAGGACACACCGGCAGAAGACGCCGCCCGCGCGTGACGAGAACGGGTGGTCGCATCGGCGGCGGGGCCAGCAGCGCTGCGAAACTCCGGCGAGCGCAATGGGCGCAGCGTCGCGCGATCGACCAACACAGGGTCCGCGACAGCACCGGTCTCGGCGTCAACCACCCGCACCGCCGGGCCTTCCGGAGCAAAGTGCTTATTGCCCCAGGCGAGCAGGGCCCACATCACCGGCCGGAAGTCGCGTCCGGCCTCGGTCAGCGCGTAATGATCCCGCGGCGGTCGCTCGCTGTAGCGCCGGCGCTCGAAAACACCAGCCTCAACCAGTGCGTTCAGTCGTTTGGTCAGAGTGTTGGGAGCGATGTTCAGGTTCTTGCGGAAGTCATCGAAACGCCGCGCCCCCAGAAACGCCTCGCGAAGAACCAGGATACTCCACCACTCTCCGACCCGCTCCAGGCTACGGGCAATCGGGCATTGCTGATCGCTAAAGCTCTTGTGGCGCATTCGACCCACCAGTCACTTCATTGATGGAAGCGACGTAGGCTGCTTACTTGCATAATGCAAGCCTTTATCGGGACGCGGCGCGCAGCCGCGGAAGCGCTGCGTCCATGAGCCGGACTTGAAAACCATTAAAACGAAGGTCTGTGAGGGCAACCGAGTGCCCAAAGAGTTATCCAGCCGGCCGAGGCCGCACCACAACCATGGCTAGAGATGTTGCGTCGAGGCCACCGCCGTTCACCGACCAGATACGCCCGTCTCGGACACTCTTTCCACCTCAGACGACGAACCGCCGCAGCCCATCGACCAAGCGGGAAGAATGAAAGTTAAACAACAACCCGACGCCAAGCCGGCTCATTCGCAGGTAGCTCAGGATCTGTGCCTCATGCGCCGGGATCAGCGCCGGCACCGCCTTGACTTCAACGATCACCGCGTCCTCAACCACGACATCCGCACGAAACCCTAGCCCGATCGGTATGCCCTTATAGGTCACCGGGATCGCGACCTGACGCCCGAATGCAATCCCCGCCTGGTTCAGTTCCAGGCAGAGACAAGCAGCATAGACCGACTCCAAAAGCCCAGGCCCGACCACACGATGCACCTCAATCGCCAACCCAATGATGCGTTCCGTCAGTGCGCCATGCCGCAACACCATAGATCTCCGTGGCACTCAGTGTCCTCGTCACTTTCTCCGTGCTAAACCTTAACAAAAACCGAAGCAGCAAGGCTTTGTACCGGCGCGTTCCGAACGGATCCGCCACACCCGCACCGACCAGGCCCGCGAAAGCCGTCCGCTCCATCCGCCAGGCGGACCAAATCGCCAGACGGACCAAATCGCCGTGACGCACTCAAATCCCCCCGGACAGATCAACAATCGCTCCGCGCCCACCGATCCCTCCACCGATAACATCCCACCCGAATCCGCGCTAAACCACCGCCATGGTTGAACCCAGGACCCGCGGCTACTTCGGCATCGGCGCCGAGGGAGTCTCCAAGTCGGCCAATATCGGCGCCCTGCTGCGCACCGCCCACGCCTTCGGTGCGTCGTTCTGCTTCACCATCGGCACCGGCTGGGACTCCCGCGCCGCGCGGACCGCCGACACCGCCGATACCCCGCTGCACGTGCCGACCTGGCGCTACCCGACCTTGGACGACCTGTCGCTACCGAACGGCTGCGCCCTGGTCGGGGTCGAACTGCTGCCCGACGCCGTCGATCTGCCCAGCTTCCGCCATCCCTTGGCCGCCGCCTACGTGCTCGGTCCGGAACGCGCCGGCCTGTCGGCCGACCTGCTGGCACGCTGCGATCACGTGATCCGCATCCCGACCCGATTCGCCCTCAACCTCGCGGTCGCCGGCGCGCTGGTGCTGTATGACCGGCTGCTGCAGCACGGCCGATTCGCCGAACGCCCGGTCGGCTCGCGCGGTTCGGCTGTTCCCCTCGCACCCACCGGCCACGGCGCGCCCCGCTTCCGCAGCACCATCCCCGACTGGCTGCACCCCAAGGCCCCATCGCCCGACCCGCCACCGCCCGACCCGGAACCCCCGGACGCGACGCACAATAACGCGAAGAAGCCATGACCGCGCCGCGCTTGGCAGGCGTCCCCGCCGGCCTTATTGCTGCGCCGATGAACACTCGCTCCCGCCGCCTGCTGACCGTTGCCCTGCTGCTGGCCGTGCCGGCCGCCGCCGCCGAGACCAGGAAGACGCCGCCTCCGGCCCACAAAACCACCACCCCAGCCGGCCCGAAAATGATCGGCCGCTACGATGACTGGACTGCCGCTACCCACACCGAATCCGGCCAGCCCGTCTGCTACGCCTTCACCCGAGTGCAAAGCTCGGCGCCCGCGCTGCCCGGCCGCGGCCCCGTCGTGCTGACCGTGACCGAGCGTCCCTCGGGCCGCGACGCCGTCGCCATCGAGGCCGGATTCGCCTACGCCGCCAACGCCACCGTCACCCTGCAGGTCGATCAGAAAGGCCTCGACTTCTACACCTCCGGCCGCAACGCATTCGCCCGCGAAGGCAAGGCCGCGGTCGCCGCCTTCACCAAGGGCAGCCGAGCCATCGCCCGCTCGCCGGCACCGCATGAAGTCACCGATAGTTTCAGCCTGAAAGGCTTCAGCCAGGCCTACGCCGCGATCGTCAAGGCCTGTCCGGCGAAATGACCGACCTGTCCCCCGCCGATCGCGCCCGCATCCTGGCAAAGTCGGCTCTGTTCGACCCGCCGCCGGCCGCGCTGGAAGACGGCCGTCGCGACCTCGTCGGCCTGGACCGCGCCGAACTCGCCGCCGAGATCGCCGCGATCGGCGAACCCGCCTTCCGCGTCAAGCAGTTGTGGCACTGGATCTACCACCAGGGGGCCACCGATTTCGCCGCCATGTCATCGATCGCCCGGCCGCTGCAGGCCAGGCTGGCGGAAAACTTCACCATCGGCCGGCCCGAGGCCGCCATTGTGCAGACCAGCACCGACCAGACCCGCAAGTGGCTGTTCCGCTTCCGCGATGGCCAGGAAGCCGAGACCGTCTACATCCCCGACCCAGCCGAGGATCGCGGCGCGGTCTGCGTTTCCAGCCAGGTCGGCTGCACCCTGTCCTGCCGGTTCTGCCACACCGGCACCCAGACCCTGGTGCGCAACCTCGGCGCCGCCGAGATCGTCGGCCAGTTCATGGCCGCCCGCGACGCCTACGGCGAATGGCCCTCGCCCAAGGGCGAGACCCCCCGGCTGCTGTCCACCATCGTGCTGATGGGAATGGGTGAGCCGCTGTACAACTACGCCAACGTCGCCAAGGCGATGAAGATCGTCATGGACAATGAAGGCATCGGCCTGTCCCGCCGCCGCATCACGCTCTCCACCTCCGGCGTGGTGCCGATGATGGACCGCACCGGGGCTGACCTCGGCGTCAATCTCGCGGTCTCGCTGCACGCCGTGCGCGACGACCTGCGCGACGAACTGGTGCCGTTGAACCGCAAATACCCGATCGCCGAGCTGCTCGCCGCCTGCCGCCGCTACCCCGGCTCCTCGAACGCCAGGCGAATCACCTTCGAGTATATCATGTTACGCGGAATTAACGACTCCGCCGCGGATGCGCGCGAACTGGTGCGCCTGATCGCCGGCATGCCGGCCAAGGTCAACCTGATCCCGTTCAACCCGTGGCCCGGTTCGCACTACCAGCCCAGCGGCAAGGCCGCGCTCGACCGCTTCGCCGCGATCGTCAACGCCGCCGGCTTCGCCGCCCCGATCCGCACCCCAAGGGGTCAGGATATCCTGGCCGCCTGCGGCCAGTTGCGCACCGACACAAGTAGGGACAGCAAACCACCCGGTGCTCGATTATCCCAACCGCTGCGCCAAAGTTGAACCGGGTCCAGCCGCACCCATTGGCAATTGCTCAAGCGCGGCGCGGTGCTTGGTTTCGTCATCTGCTAAACCTACGTCAACCACAACGATCCCACGGCGAGCTTGACCGCGCTCGCCGCCTCGCGAAGCACTTCTCCGCCCCTGCCGCACGAAGTCGGGCAACCTGCGCCGCCACGCCTTGCCCGTCCGTTGGCACCGGCGCACAAGGCCGAACGGAAATGGAGCAGGTAATTTGCGACCGCTGGTTCTGACGTTCGGTCTGCTGCTGGCGCTGTCGCGTCCAGCCTTGGCGACGACCAGTTGCGGTGCGCCTGGGGATAAGCCTGACGGCTGGGAGACGGCTGAACCGGCGAGCGTCGGCATCGATCCGGATATGCTTTGTAGGCTCGCTTTGCGCTTCGGCGAATGGAAGGAGGCGGATTTGCACGCCATCCTCATCGCCAGGCATGGCAAGTTGGTCTTTGAGCAATACTACACTGGCTCCGACCAAGCCTGGGGCAAACCGGCCAAAGTCGTAACCTTCGGCCCAACGGTTTCGCATGATCTCCGCTCGATCACAAAGAGTGTCGTGGCTCTCCTTCTAGGCGTCGGGATCGAAAAAGGTTGGGTGCATGACATCAATCAACCGGTTCTGTCACTTCTTCCCGGCTACTCCGATCTGCGGACACCAGAGAGGGACCGAATAACGGTGCGAGACTTGCTCACCATGTCAGCCGGCCTCGCCTGGAACGAACATCTCCCTTACGGCGACGCTTTGAACAGTGAAACGCGAATGGATAGTGCATCCGATCCATGCCGTTTTGTGCTTGAGCAGCCTGTCGCGAATCCGGCCGGATCGGTTTGGACATATAGTGGCGGCTCCGCCGCACTCATCGCCTGCGTGCTCCGCCAGACAACCGGACAATCGATTGACGAACTGGCGCGTGTAAACTTGTTCGAACCTCTCGGCATCTCCACAGTAAAGTGGGCTCGCTATCCGCTAACCGGAGACCCCGTCGCTGCCTCGGGACTTCGCTTGCTCCCGCGTGACACCCTGAAGTTCGGCAACTCGTTCTGAACAAGGGCAATTGGCACGGTGACCAAGTGGTGCCAGCCGCCTGGATCGATGCGGCGACCACGCCACAGATTAATGGTCCGGGCCTCATGTTTTACGACTATCAATTCTGGCTAGGCCGGTCGCTGGTCGCTCGGCGTGAAGTCGATTGGATCGCCGGGATCGGTTATGGGGGACAGCGATTGTATGTCGTCCCATCGCTCGACTTAGTGGTTCTTATCCACGCTGGCCTTTACACCAACCTAATGCAGGAATGGGTCGGCAACATGCTGCTCAATCGGTTCGTGCTAGCCGGAACCGCTCCTTAGCACCCACCTTTTGCGCCAGCATAAACCGACTGGAAAAACGCAGCGTGCACCGGTCTCGGGAATTTCTTGATTTATGGACAACCGCCTTGCTTGCGTTGTCCTCGGCCACACCAACGCTGCGCAAGGTGTCATTGATTTCGACGACCATGTTGGCCATTTTGCAGCCAATCCCACTCCAACCCTACCGGCTCCATATCGAATAGGTAATTGCTCCCTCCCACCTCACCTGGCGCCGCGATCCCGCCGCGCGCAGTCGAGCTGCTGCACCCCGACCCGCCATCCGGTTCACCCCTCCGCCACACCACCGTTGAACCAACCCACCCCATCGGTCTACCCTTCCACCCATGGCACGCCTCAGCGTCAACCTGAACAAGATCGCCCTGCTGCGGAACTCCCGCCGCACCGGCGTGCCCGACCTCGCCCATTTCGGCCTGCTGGCCCTGCGCGCCGGCGCCCAAGGCCTCACCGTGCATCCCCGCCCCGACGAACGTCATATCCGCGCCGCCGACGTCCCGCTGCTGGCCAACCTGATGCGGCCGTTCCGTCCCGCCAAGGAATTCAACATCGAGGGCTACCCCGACGACCGCTTCATCCGCCTCATGCAGGACCACCGCCCCGAGCAGGCCACCCTGGTGCCCGACGCACCAACCGCGTTCACCTCCGAGGAAGGCTGGAAACTCGATGCCGCCGAGGCCACTCTCGCAACCCCGGCGATCGCCAGGATCAAGGCGCTGGGCTGCCGGGTGATCCTGTTCATCGACCCCGACCCGACGGTGATCGACCGGGTCCGCCAGGCCGGCGCCGACGGCGTGGAAATCTACACCGGGTCCTACGCGGCGGCGTTCCGCGAGCAGCGCCACCAGCCGATCCTGCACCATATCGAACAGACCGCCGCAGCCGCCAGGGCGGCCGGTCTGCTGGTCAACGCCGGCCACGACCTGAATCTGGCCAACATCCCGCCGCTACTGGCCGCAATCCCGTTCCTCGCCGAGGCCTCGATCGGCCATGAACTGACCGCCGACGCCCTGCAAGACGGCTTCGCCACAACCGTCACCGCCTACGCCAAGGCGCTGTCCGCTCAGCCCGGCCGCTGACCCCGCGCCGCCCGGCCCTCCAGGCCAAGCGCCGCCGCTTCATATTCCTCGGCCAGCGAGATCAGCGCATCGACGATCCGCTGATCTGAAACCAACGACACCATGGCCCGATAGCGCTCGGCCTTGGCACGCAGATCGACAGGTGTGGCAGGCTCTGACATCGCTCGATCTCCACCCGTGCAGGTGAAACGTCCGACCGCCGTCCACGTTCGCGCCGGTCGCGCCCGACGCTTTGAGTTGATCGCCCACTTGCCATGATGTAAACAGCTCTTACATCCAGCTCCGACGGATGAGGGCGCGATGTCGTACCTGAACACGCCAACCTACCGAGAGCGCGAAAAGCAGTGGCTGGAACAGGCCGCCGCGCTGCCGCCCGGTCCCGACCGAGATGCCTGCCAGGCTCTCGCCGACGGCTATGGCAATCTGGTCATGCTGCTCGACCAACTCGATGCCCTGGCGACCTGAACCGTATCGGCGGGACACCCCGCAGCGGGATCAGACCCTCGCGCCTTATTCGCCCTAATACCCCGGCAACTCGTTCACACACTGCACCCGCCAGCCATCCGCCAACCGCTGCAACCGGCTCAGCGACAGGTTCTGCACCGACAAATGCAGCGCGCTGTCCGCCCCGATCCCCAGCGCATGCGCGATCGCCCCGCGGATCGCCCCGCCATGGCTGATGATCACCACCTCGCGCCCGGCATGGCTCTTCGCCAGCCGCTCCATCGTCGCACCCACCCGCACGATCACCGCGGCCATGCTCTCACCGCCAGGCGGTTGTTCATCCCCCGCCAGCGGCCAGAAGGCATGCGCCTTGAACCGCAGCCGAGGCGGCAACTCATGGTGGGCCAACCCCTGCCACTCGCCCAGCGATTGCTCGGTCAGCCCCGCTTCGACGCGCAGCTCGGCGGCCGGGTAGCCGTGCGCGAATATCGTCTCGGCGGTGCGCCGGGTGCGCGACAGCGGCGTCACCAGCCAGTCCGCCAAACGCGGCAGCCGTGCCGCCAGCGACCGATACATCGGCGCCTGCTCCAGAAGGGTCGGCTCGCACAGCGGAACGTCCATCACGCCATACAAAAAAGCCCGGGCATTCTCCGCCACCAGCGCGTGTCGGATCAGCCAGAAGCCGGTCTCGATCATTCGCCGATGCTGATCAGCGCGCCGCTGACCCTGGCGGCGTGAAACTGCCGCGCGAACAGCAGCGCCGCCGCGCTCAGCCACACCACGTTCAGCGCGAACGCGGCGCCAAGATGATCCCACCGGATCACGCCATGCAGCAACGCCGCCCGCATCCCCTCGAACACATGCGTCGTCGGCAGCGCCCAGGAGAACGGCCGGATGAACGCCGGCAGCACCGAAACCGGGTAGAACACCGCGGAAAACGGCGCCAGCCCGAACAATATCCCCCACGCCAGCGGTTCGGCGCCCGACCCGTGCCGCAACACCAGTGACACCACCGCCAGCGCCACCGCCCAGCCCATGATCATCAGGTTCATGAAGAACAGGATCAGGACTGGCCCCAGCGAAAACAGGTTGAACGCATAGAACGCCCAGGCCAGCAGGATCGCCGGCATCGTCCCCAGCAGCATGCGTACGATCGACATGGCGATCAGCGCCAACACCATCTCGAACGGCCGCAGCGGGCTGACGAACACGTGGCCCAGGTTGCGCGACCACATCTCCTCCAGGAACGAAATCGACATCCCCATCTGGCTGCGCAGCGTCACCTCCCACAGCAGCACCCCGCCCAGCAGCGTGGCCCCCGCCATCATCGCGGCATTGCCCATCCGAGCGCGCAGGAAGCTGGAGGTGAAGCCCCAGATGCACATGTTCAGCACCGGCCAATAGCCAAGCTCCAGCATGCGCGGCCAGGATCGGCGGTACAGCGCCAGATGACGATACATCAGGCCCCAGATCCGACGCAGCATCGGCCTCACCACCCACCCCCCAGGGTCGGCTCGGCCAGGCACCAGCGCGTGGCCGCCCCAAGCCCGCCGCTCATGCCGCCACCGCCTGGCGCCGGTCACGCGCGATATCCAGGAACACGTCCTCCAGGTCGTGGCGGCCATAGCGGGTCAGCAACTCGTCGGGACTGCCGCGGTCCACCACCTGGCCCTTCTTCAGCATCACCACGTCGGTGCACAGCCGCTCCACCTCGGCCATGTTGTGGCTCGCCAGCAGGATGGTGCAGCCGCTCTCCGCCCGGTATTGCTCCAGCCAACTGCGCACCATGTCACCGGTATCGGGGTCCAGGCTGGCGGTGGGTTCGTCCAGCAGCAGCACCTCGGGCCGGTTGATCAGCGCCTTGGCCAGCGCAACCCGGGTCTTCTGCCCGGCCGACAACTGCCCCGCCGGACGGTCCAGGATGGCGCCCAGGTCCAGCTCGCGCGACAATTCCGCAATGCGCTCGTCCACCTTCGGCACGTTGTAGAAGTGCCCATACACCCGCATGTTCTCCCTCACCGTCAGCCGCGCCGGCAGCGCGACATACGGAGACGAGAAATTCATCCGCTCCAGCGCCGCGAAGCGGTCCTTGCCGATGTCGTGCCCCAGCACCGTGATGCGCCCCGAACTGGGGATCAGCAGACCCAGCAGCATGGCGATCGTGGTGGTCTTGCCGGCCCCGTTGCCGCCCAGCAGCCCGATCGTTGCCCCGGTGCGTGCCACGAAGCTGACACTGTCCACCGCCAGCACCTCGCCATAGCGTTTCGTCAGATTTTCGACCTGAATCGCGTTCATAGCCATCCGATAGGGCGCTTGCGCCATTTCGCCAAGAGAGATTGGCGCGATCGCCCGGTCCGGCCTATCCTGGCCCGGTGATGATCGAATTAAGCGCGGCCCCCGCGACGCTGCCGCCCGGACAGCGTGTCTATGCCGTGGGCGACATCCACGGCTGCCTCGATCGGCTGGCCGCGCTGCACGAAATGATCGCCGAGGACATCGCCGAACGGCCAGTGGCGCACACCACCTTGGTGCATCTGGGCGACTACGTCGATCGCGGCACCGACAGCGCCCAGGTGGTCGACTGGCTGATCAACCGCCCGCCGGTGCCGGCCGACGAAATCGTCAACCTGATGGGCAATCACGAACACATGATGTTGTCCGCCGTGGTCGGCACCGAACGCGAGGCACCCAGCCAATGGTTGGTCAACGGTGGGGCGGATTCGCTGGCAAGCTGGGGCATTGCCCGCACCGTCCCCGCCGCCGAATGGGCCGCCCGGATCCCGCTGCAGCACCTGATGTTCCTGCGCGACCTCGAAATCAGCCGCCGCATCGGGCCCTATCTGTTCGTCCATGCCGGCATCCGCCCGGGGGTGCCGCTGGACAGCCAGTCGCGCCAGGACATGATGTGGATCCGCGAGCCGTTCCTGTCCTCCGCGGCGGATTACGGCGTCGTCGTGGTGCACGGACATACCCCCAAGCGAGAACCCGTTGTGGCGGCCAATCGCATCGCCATCGATACCGGCGCGGTGCTGGGTGGCGCGCTGACCTGCGTGGTGCTGCAGGAAGATCGACTGGGATTTCTGACCAGCTGAACCAGCGGCCTGGAGGACCCTCTCCAGGCCGGGTGAATCACACGACAAAACAAACAACGACCCGGCCCGTCGCAGACACGCTAAGCCGCCAAACGCTTAAGTGTCCGACGCGGCGCGAACAGAGGTTGCACCGTTGTGATCGCCTTGTTACGGCAGCTTGGATGAACCAGATCACGCCCGGCTCCACGCCGCGCCCCGACCAACCGCAGCCCGATCTCGCCGCCGCGGTCCGTCGCCTCGCGCACACCAATGTCCTGGTCATCGGCGATGTCATGCTCGACCGCTACACCTACGGCGAAGTGGCGCGGATCAGCCTTGAAGCGCCGGTGCCGATCCTGGCGATCGACCGCGAGGTCGCGCTTCCCGGCGGCGCCGGCAACGTGGTGCGCAACCTCACCGCGCTGGGCGCCGCCACCGCCTTCATCTCGGTGGTCGGCGACGACCAGGCCGGCTCCGACCTCACCGGCCTGATCGGCGGTCAGCCCAACGTCGAGCCCTGGCTGCTGGTCCAGGGCAGCCGCACCACCACCCTGAAAACCCGCCTGATCGCCGCCGGCCAGCAGTTGCTGCGCGCCGATCGCGAGCAGACCGACCCGATCCACCCCAAGCTGGCCGAACGCCTGCTGCGCATTGCCGTCGACGCCATGGCCGCCACCAGCGTCACCGTGCTATCCGATTATGGCAAGGGCGTGCTCGGCGGCGACGTGGCGGCAAACCTGGTGCAGGCGGCGCAAAAGACCGGACGCAAGCTGATCGTCGACCCCAGGGGCAGCGACTTCGCCCGCTACGCCGGCGCCGACGTGGTGATGCCGAACCGCCAGGAACTCGCCGCCGCCGCCCACATGCCGGCCGAAAACGAGGCCCAGATCGTCGCCGCCGCCGAACACCTGCGGCGCCAGCACGGCTTCGGCGCCGTCGTGGTCACCCGCGGCAACGATGGCATGACGCTGGTCGACGACCACGGATCGCAACATTTCCCGGCCGAGGCCGCCGACGTGTTCGATACCTCCGGCGCCGGCGACACCGCGCTGGCAATGCTGGGCGCGGCGCTCGCCGCCCAACTCGAACTCCCGGTCGCGGTGCGGCTGGCCAACCTCGCCGCCGGCATCTCGGTCGGCAAGGTCGGCGCCTCGGTGGTGCGCGAGGGCGACCTGCTCGCCGCGCTGACACCCCAGCACAGCGCCCTGCGCAAGGTGGTCAGCCGCGAGGAAGCGGTCGAGCAGGCCGAACGCTGGCGCCATCGCGGCTGGCGGGTCGGCTTCACCAACGGCTATTTCGACCTGCTTCACCAGGGTCATATCGCCTTGCTCGAGCAGGCCAGGGCAGCCTGCGACCGGCTGATCGTCGGGCTGAACGCCGATACCGGCGTGCGGCGGCAGAAAGGCGCGCCCCACCCGGTGCAGCCCGAGGCCGCCAGGGCCGCGGTGCTCGCCAGCTTCGCCTGCGTCGATCTGGTCTGCCTGTTCGAGGAAGACTCACCGGAAGCCCTGATCGAGGCGCTGCGCCCCGACGTGCTGATCAAGGGCGCCAACCACGCCATCGAGGACGTCGTCGGCGCCGACCGGGTGCGCGGCTGGGGCGGCCGGGTGCTACAGATCGATCTCCTTGCAGAACAACTTCCGCAGCCGGTGACCCCGGTGAAGGGCTGAGCACGAAAGCAAGGCGACAGTCCGGTCGCGAACCTCAAAGACCTGTCACACCCACCGCGTCGAAACCAACCGCATGGATAGCGCGAACCCCTGACTCGACGACACCGACCGCCCTCGAGCCGCATCGTCCGGAACCGCATCGTCCGGAACCGCATCGTCAGGACGGCGCGAACTCAGGACACCGCCCGCCCTCGGAACCGCATCGTTAGGACAGCGCGAATTCAGGACACCGCCCGCCCTCGGAACCGCATCGTTAGGACAGCGCGAACCCAGGACACCGCCCGCCCTCGGAACCGCATCGTCAGGACAGCGCGAACCCAGGACACCGCCCGCCCTCGGAACCGCATCGTCAGGACAGCGCAAACCCCAGGAAACCCGTCGCCCTCAGAACCGCGTCGTCAGGTTGGTCAGCCACGCCGGCGAGGCCGCCACCAGCACGGTTTCGACCGAACGGTCGGCACCGGTCAGGATCAGCAGCGAAACCACCAACGCGGCGCCCCCCAGCAGCGTCTTGCCGGTCCTGCCGGCGCCGCTCAGCCGCCCCCGCCAGCGGCCGAACGCCTCACGCGACAGCAGGCCGATCAGCAAAAGCGGCACCGCCGTGCCAAGCCCGAACGCGACCATCACCGTCGCCACGCTGCCCAGATCCTTTCCCTGCGACGCCAGCACCGAGGCCGCGCCCAGGGTCGGCCCGACGCACGGGCTCCAGACCGCGCCCAGCAGGATCCCAAGCACGAACTGCCCGCCCGGGCCGTTGAATGTCCGCCCCGTCAGCAGCCGGTTGCCGGCGCTGCCGATGCCGCCGGTGGCGAGCGCAAACCGCCGCTGCAGCCCCCCGCTCAGCAGCACCACGCCAAGCCCGGCCAGCAGCACGGCCGCGATGTCACGGAATACGTCGCCATCCAGGCCGATCGAGAAGCCGATGATTGCGACGAACAGCCCGATGCTGACGAACGACAGCACCAAACCCGCCGCCAGCGCCGGCAACCCCAGGCGGTGGCGGGTCAGCGCCGGACCCAGCACCAGCGGCAGCACTGGCAGCACGCAGGGCGACAGCGTCGACAGCACGCCCGCGGTGAAGCCGAACGCGATGCCGCCAAGCGCCATCGGCGGCTCTAGCCGGCGGCTTTGTCCAGCAACGCCTTGATCGCGCCAGGATCGGTGACGCCGGTGGAGCGGCCTTCCTCGTGGCTGCCGTTGAACACGATCAAGGTGCTCTGCATGGTCGCGCCCATCTCGCGAACCGCATCCTTCTGCGAATCGAAGTCGATATGATAAACCACCAGGTGATCGAACGCCGGTTCGGTCAGCAGTTGCGACAAGATCGGACGCTGCTTGGCGCAGACCGGGCACCACGGCGCGGTGATCTCGACCAGGATCGGCTTGCCGGCCTGCTGCGAGAGGGAAAACGCCGCCTGGCTGAACTTGGCGGCTTCCGGCGCGGCCCAGGATGCGGAGGTCACCAGGACCGAGAGACCAATCGCAAGCAGCGCGGCAGGCAGCAGTCTGATAAAGCGCATGGGGTTCCTCCGTCGGCAGATTGGTGGTTTCGCGACAGCGATTACATCATCGCACTCCTGGTTCGGCAAAGCGATCCCACTCCCCCAGTGTCCTGACCCAGAAGTTCGCCGCCCTTCGCGGCGGACGGATGGGATTAGCAGGCCACTGAAAACAAAGAGCGAGTATCCCATCGCAGAGAAGCATGGGACGCGAACTGTCCACGGTCCGGCCTGCCTCCCGGTCCTGTGCGTCGCCCCCCGCGTCATGGCCGGTCCGGGCCCTGACCCGGCCATCGCTCGCCCCAGCCGTCGGCGAACGCGACCTCCGCCAGCGGCTTGCGCGTCACCGGACCATAGCGGCCGCGCGGATAACCGATCGGCATCAGCGCGAAGCTGAAACTGTCCGCCGGCATCCCCAGGACGGCACGGACGTCATCCTCGTACAGCAGGTGGTTGGTGGTGATGACCGTCCCAAGACCAAGTCCGCGGCAGGCCAGGATGATGTTCTGAATCGCCGGGTAGATGCTCGCACCGCGGATCCGCTCCTGATACGCCAGGTGCTCGCCATAGCGCGCCTGCACCGCCGCCGGCAGCATATCGCGCGGCGGCATCTCGCGCGTGGTCAGGCACGGCACCAGCAGCACCGGAGCATCGCCCAGATGCTGCCACAAATAGGCTCCGGCGGCCATCAGCCGGTCGAACTGGTCCTGCGTCATGTGCGCCGGGCGGCCCCTGGCCGCGTAGATCGCGCCGACCTCATCGGACGCCCGGCGATAGATCGCTCCAAGCTGGCGGCGCTTCTCGGCGTCACGCACCACGATGAACGCCCAGTTCTGCGCATTGCCCCCGGTCGACGCCCGGATTGCGGCGTCCAGCACACGGCTGATCAGTGCTTCGGGCACCGCGTCCGGTTTCAGCCGCCGCAGCGCACGCGCGGTATAAATCGCCTCGAATAGCGCAATATCGCTCATCATGACCTCCGGTGCGGATCGGACGTGATGTCCAGGCAGCACGACCCAACCGTGTCATGACCCGCACGATCCCACTACCCACCACAAGCACGCGGCCAGCCAGTCTCGGGCCGCGCCCACTCCGGGCACCCCCGTCCCCCAGCTCAGACGTCCCCCAGCTCCGCCGCCCCCCGCTGCTCAGCCATCCCCGAACGCCGCCCGCCGCGCCTCGGTCGCCAACTGGTCGGCCCGCTCGTTCAGGTCGTTGCCCTCATGCCCGCGCACCCATCGCCATTCCACCCGATGCACCTCCTGCGCCGCCAGGATGCGCTTCCACAGATCGATGTTCGCCACCGCCTCGCCGGTCGACCCGCGCCAGTTCTTGCGCACCCACCCAGCGATCCAGCGAGTGATCCCATTGCGCAGATACTGGCTGTCGGTGTGCACGATCACGTGGCACGGCCGCTTCAACGACTCCAGCCCCATCGCCGCCGCTGTCAGCTCCATCCGGTTGTTGGTGGTCACCGCCTCGGCGCCAGACAGGTCCTTGACCACGTCGCGGAACGTCAGGATCGCCGCCCAACCGCCCGGCCCCGGGTTCGGCCGGCAGCCGCCGTCGGTCCAGATCTGCACCACCTGCTCAGGATCCGGCGGCAGCGACACCACGATGTCTTCATAAGCCATAGGCGTGACCGTCAATGGCGGTCAGATGAAACCGCAGCCGGCGCAGATACTCCAGCGGGTCCTTCCGGGTCACCAGCGCGCCCGGTGGCGTATTCAGCCAGTCGAACAGCCGGGTCAGCAGGAACCGCATCGAGGCCCCCCGGCACAGCACCGGCAGCGCGGCCTGTTCCTCGGCCGATAACGGCCGCAGCCCGTGATACGCCGCCAGCAGCGCTCGGCTCTTGGTCACGTTGAAGGAAAAATCCGCCTCGAAGCACCACGCATTCAGGCAGACCGCGACGTCATAGGCCAGCAGGTCGGTGGCGGCGAAGTAGAAGTCGATCACCCCCGACAGCTTGTCATTCAGGAAAAACACGTTGTCGGGGAAAAGGTCGGCATGGATGTGCCCGCTCGGCAGCCCCGCCGGCCATGCCTTCAGAATCCCGCCCAGCGCCCGATCCAACTGCTCGGCCAGCCCGTCCTGTACCTGGTCGGCCCCGGCCCGGCAGCGCTCCAGCAGCTCGGCCCACGCCGCCGGCCCCAACGCGTTGCGGCGCCCGGGCGCATAGTCCACCCCGGCCAGATGCAGTCGCGCCAGCGCCGCCCCCACCGGCGCGCAATGCTGCGGCCGCACCCGCCTCGGCCATACCCCGGGCAGGAACGTGGTGATCGCCGCCCACTTGCCGCACAACCGCCGCAACGCCGCGCCGTCGCGCCCATGCACCGGTTCGGGACACACCAGCCCGCGCCTGGCCAGATGCTCCATCAGCCCCAGGAACCACGGCAACTCGTCCGGATCGACGCGCTTTTCATACAGCGTCAGAATGAAGTCTCCGGCCGTGGTGCGCAGCGAATAATTCGAGTTCTCCACCCCCTCGGCGATGCCGCGGAAGGCGATCAGCGTGCCGATGCCGTAGTCCGCCAGGAAAGCGTCCAACGCCTCGTCGGTGACCTCTGTATAGACAGCCATCCCGACGTCAGTGCGTCCAGTTCTCGATCCGGCTGTACTTGAAATTGTCGGCGTAGGCCTTCGGCTTGACATGCCTGGTCTGCGGTAGTTCGACATCGTAGCGGATACCCGCACGTTCGGCGAAGGCGACGGCTTCCTCACGGGTGTCGAACGAAAGCCTCACCTGGGTCTGGGTGTCGCCGCCGCCGGTCCATCCCATCAGCGGATCGGCGCGCCGGCCGTGCGTCGGGATGAACTCCATCGCCCAGTCCTTGGTGTTGCCCCACCCGGACTGCATCGCGGTCTTCGGCGGCTGGAAAATCCGGGCACGCATGCACGTCGTCTCCCTGAGATCGGCATGATCGGCCGGATCATGCACGTAAACACGATGGTCGGGGCGGCGGGACTCGAACCCACGACCTCCTGTACCCAAAACAGGCGCGCTACCAGGCTGCGCCACACCCCGACGAGATCGGCCGGACCCTATGGGTCGCCGCGTTCCGATGCAAGGAACAATCGCCGCCCGCATCGCCCATTCGGGCGCCACCCGCGCCGCATCACCCGCCCGCCGCCATCCCCCGCCATCACCGTTCCCCGGCATCCCCACCACCCCCCCTCCGCGTCCCGCGCCCCCTCAGCGTCCCGCGCCCCCTCAGCGTCCCGCGCCCGCCCAGCGTCCAGGGCGCCCCGCCCAGCGTCCAGGGCGCCCCGCCCCGCCACCGCCGCACCCGCGGCCACCGCCACCCGGTTTTGCCGCCACCGCCCCCGCGCTGTATCCTCACCGCACGGAGGAAGCCCATGCCCGACCCGAACCAATCGCCCACCCCGAACCCACTGCCCGACCTGCGCCAACTCACCGACAAGATCGCCGTTGTCGGCGTCGGCAACACCAAATACGGCAACTTCCCCGAGACCGACGATTACGGCCTCGCCGCGCAGGCATTCCGCAACGCCGTCGCCGACTGCGGCATCGACAAGAACCGGATCGACGGCCTGCTGGTCTCGCGCATCCCGTACTACGCCCGCATGGGCGAAATCCTCGGCCTCAACCCGCGCTGGACCATCACCCTGCCGGGGCACGGCCGCATGTCGGGCATGGGCATCATCGAGGCTTCCATCGCCATCGCCACCGGCCAATGCGATTACGCGGTGCTGCTCTACGCCAATATCGGCCGCTCCCGCCGGGTCAACTACGGTGGCGACGAAAGCCCGGGAGCCTGGGACCCATGGGGCTTCACCTCGCCCGGCGCCGCCCACGCCATGGCGTTCCGCCGCCACATGGAGCTCTACGGCACCACCACCCGCCAGCTCGCCGAGGTCTCGGTCGCGATCCGCCATCACGCCTCGCTCAACCCCGACGCAGTGATGCGCACCCCGATCAGCATCGACGACCACGAAAGTTCTCGCTTCATCACCGCCCCGCTCCGGCTGCTGGACTACTGCCTGATCAACGACGGCGCCGTCTGCCTGATCCTGACCTCGCGGGAACGCGCCCGAGACTTCGCCAAGCCGCCGGTGCTGATCGCCGGCTGGGGCGCGCGCGACACTTTCAGCCCGTCCTCGATCGCCAATTTCGACCTCGATTTCTGGTATCCGGCGATCCGCGACGCCGGCCAGCAGGCCTACCACATGGCCGGCGTCGGCCACGCCGATATCGACGCCCTGATGTGCTACGACAATTTCTCCCCGACCGTGCTGTTCAGCCTCGAGGGCCTCGGTTTCTGCGCCCAGGGCGAATCCGGCGGCTTCGTCGAGCACGGCGCGCTGCGCCGCGGCGGCCGCCTCCCGGTCAACACCGACGGCGGCCACCTGTCGAATTCCTACATGCAAGGCTGGGCGCTGAACGTCGAGGCGGTGCGTCAGCTGCGCGGCGAGTGCGGCGCCCGCCAGATCGCCGACTGCGAAGTCGTGCAGTACATCCAGTCCACGCCCTGCACCCGCTCGATCATCTACCGCCGCGGCTGAACACCGCGGCCGAACGCCGCGCTGAACAAGGAATCCAGCGATGAACTACACCAAGCCATTGCCCAGGCAGGACACGCTGAACCAGCCGTTCTGGACCGCCGCCAGCCAGGGCCGGCTGCTGCTGCAGCATTGTCCGGCCTGCGACCAGCGTCGCTTCCCGCCGACCCCGCTCTGCCCGCAATGCCTGGCCGGCGACCAGGACTGGGTCGAAGCCTCGGGGCAGGGGACCCTGGAGTCCTGGATCGACATGCACCGCGCCTACTGGGACGGCTTCAAGCAAGACCTGCCCTACCGGGTCTGCCTGGTGCGGCTGCAGGAAGGTCCGGTGATGGTCAGCAATCTGGTGGACAACACCGACAACCTGCGCCTCGGCGCCCCCGTGCGAGTGGTTTTCGACCCGGTGACCGATACCGTGACCCTGCCGAAATTCACCCTGGCCTGACCAACCCTGGCCTGATTTACAAAAGTCTGATCTCGACCTCACGGACACTGTCAGAAGCACCGCGTCGAACAGCGTCCGTCAGGTCGAGTCCCGATGTTTACAACTGATCAACCGTGGCCTTCCAAACCGCCGAGGCGCCGCAAAAATCCAGATTCGCGCCATCTCCAACCAACTCGCACCCCATCCCCAACCAACCCGCACCCCGCCACCATGCCCCATCTGTCGCTCCACACCCCGGTCGGAGACATCACCGTATTCGAATCCGACGCCGCCATCGTCGCGCTCGACTGGGGCTGGGTGACGCACCAGGATCCCTCGCCGCTGCTGCGAACCGCCCGCGACCAGCTCGAGGCCTATTTCGACGGCGCCCTCACCCAGTTCGACCTGCCGCTCGCCCCGCTCGGAACCGACTACCGCCGCCAGGTCTGGCAGGCGCTGCAAGCCATCCCCTACGGCCAGACCCGCCGCTATCGCGACATCGCCGAAACCGCAGGGGGCAGTGCGCGATCCGTCGGTCAGGCCAATGGCCACAATCCGATCCCGCTGATCATCCCCTGCCACCGTGTCGTCGCGGCAAGCCACATCGGCGGCTATTCCGGCGGCGACGGCCTGCCCACCAAGCGCTGGCTGCTCGATCTGGAGAATCCGTCCCGGACATCGCTCTGAAACCCGATCGGCCACACCGCGGCCAACGAAGTGCTCTCATCGCCACGCCAGCGCTCGCCAAGGCGCGGCGGGCAACAGACAGTCATCGGCCGCGGCGCCTCGCCATCGCCAGCCCTGCCACTGCGACGACCCGGCCCACTACGGCGACCCGGCCCACTGCGACGACCCGGCCCACTGCGACGACCCGGCCCACTGCGACGATCCGGCGCGGAACCAACGCAAGGCGCGACGAACCGCGCCTCGCGCAAGCGACTCCAATTCGGCTGATCAGGACGCGCGATGAACGGCGCACAGCTTATTGCCATCCGGATCGCGCAGATAAGCGAGATACATCGCACCGGCATCACCCTGGCGCACGCCCGGAGGATCCTCGATCGTGGAGCCGCCGTTAGCGGTCCCCGCCTTGTGCCAGGCTTGAGCTTGTTCCGGCCCGCCCACCAGGAATCCGATCGTGCCGCCGTTGGCGTGACAGGCCGACTTGCCATCGATCGGTTTGCTCACCAGGAAGCGACCGCCGTTAAGCACATAAACCAGACGGCCCTTCGCGTCCGCCGACCCGGCCTCGCCGCCGATTGCGCCAAACACGGCATCGTAGAACCGCTTCGACCGGGTGATATCGTTGCTTCCAACCATGACATGGCTAAACATTTTTTCCCCTCCTCAGCCAGAAACCACGCCGACGAACAAAGCATGCTACCGAGGTCCCGGCAAACCGCGACCGCAAGCCGGTCGAGCGCTCCACCCGCGGCAACGGCAGCAGCGAACCCGAGGCGATCCGGCACCCGCTGGCTGACGCGGCCGCCCTCATTCACCGGCCGGCAACCTGATCACCATTTTCGAAATATCGCCGCTATCGTGCCGAACCGGCACCGCAAGATCATGCTCTCCCCAAACCGCTCGGGCCGCGATCACATGATCTTCCACTCATCGGTCTTGGTGCGGCAAACATTCAGGTTGAACACCCTCTGGTGAGACGGAGAAGCCCGTTTGTAGCGCACCTCCGACCGCAGCCCGCGGCACTCCATGCCCTGCCGCTGAAATGTCTTCTGAACAGAAATGCTGCCGCTATTGCCCGAGGTAGGTCCGGACCAATCCTCGGACTTGCCGACCTCGGCCCGGTCTTCGGTCAACAACTTTTCGGCCGCCGCCCGCCCCGAGGCCAGATCCTCCTTGCTGAGCGTGGGTCCCTTGTATCCCCGAAACGGATTGATCTGCGCATCGGCACCGGTTGGCCAGGCACACAGAAGACCGCCGACAACAACACCGGCGCACAGCCATGACCCCCAGCCGATAAGCCGGGCGTCGATGGAATTTCGTGGGTAGATCACGGCACGATTCCTTGTTCCTTTGATGGAGCGTTCTTATAGGGCCACGTTCACACCCCAGCCAGACAGGCAGCAACACCCACCCGGCAAGTCAACACGGCGCGAAAGCCTTCTTGCAGGCGCCCGACGTCGCCGCCCAAACTGTCACGCCTGAACGTGCGCCCGCGCACCGCCAAAAACCAGCGTGCGCCAATCGCTCCCGACCGGGCCTCGTCGCCCCCCCGGCATCCCGCCGCCGCCAGGACCGGAAAATCCGCCATCGTCCACCGCGCCCGCGCAACGTCCAACCGCCCCTACCGCGCCGCCCGCCTAAACGGCCGCGCCCGCACGATCAGCCAAACCCCCACCACCGCCATCGGAACCGACAGAATCTGCCCCATCGTCGTGCCGAACGCCAAAAATCCCAGAAACGCGTCCGGCTCACGGAAATACTCGCCGATGATCCTGGCGATCGCGTAACCGACCAGGAAAATTCCGGTCAGCGCGCCGAACCGTTCCCGCAGCCCCTCCCGCCGAGACAACACAAACATCACCACGGCCAGCAGCACCCCCTCCATCAACGCCTCGTACAACTGGCTCGGATGGCGCGCCACGCAGACCGTCGGAAACACCGGACAATCCGGCGCGCGTGGAAACTTCATCGCCCACGGCAGCCACGCAGGCGCCGGACGCCCCCACAACTCGCCGTTGATGAAATTCGCCACCCGCCCCAGCCCAAGCCCGATCGGCGCCACCACCGCGATCCGGTCGGCAAACCCCAGCAGAGCGATCCCGTTACGCCGACAGTAGATGATGATCGCGATCGCCACCCCCAGCATGCCGCCGTGAAAGCTCATGCCGCCTTCCCACACCGCCAGGATCAGCGCCGGATGAGCGAAATACAGCTCCGGCTGGTAGAACAGCACGTAGCCCAGTCGCCCGCCCAGCACCACGCCCAGCGTCGCCCAGGTCAGGAAGTCGTCGACCTGCAGCGGCGTCGCCACCGCCGGCGGCTGGCGCACATACCGCCGTACCAGCCGCCAGCCCAGCACCAGGCTGGTGATGTAGGCCAGCGCATACCAGCGAATGGCGAACGGTCCGACCTGGACGATAACCGGGTCGAACTGAGGAAACAGCAGGACCGGGATCATGCGAAGCGATCGGGCCCGGCCAGGTAATCCTGCACGTAGCGCCCGACACCCTCCTCCAGCGGCGTGAACTGCCCGCCATATCCCGCCGCCCGCAACCGGTCCATCGGCGCCTCGGTGAACGACTGGTATTGCCCGGCCAGCCCGGCCGGCATGTCGATGAACTCGACCGCCCGAGGCCGCCCCGCCGCATCCGACACCGCGTGCGCCAGGTCCAGATAGGTCCTGGCCCGTCCGGTGCCCAGGTTGAACAGCCCGCTGACCGACGGCGTCGCCATCAGCCACAGCATCACATCGACCACGTCGCCCACCCAGATGAAATCACGCGCCTGATGACCGTCGGCGAGCCCGGCCTGGTCGGAGCGGAACAGCCGGGCAGGGTGCCCCGCCGCCACCTCGTCGTGCTTGACCTTGACCACCGAGATCATCCGTCCCTTGTGATACTCGTTCGGGCCATAGACATTGAAGAACTTCAGCCCCGCCCATTGCGGCGGATGCTCCCGCCTGGGGATCAGCGTGCGCGCCACCAGCAGATCGAACGCGTGCTTGGTCCAGCCGTACAGGTTCAGCGGCCGCAGCCGTTCCAGCGCCGCCACCGACCCGTCGTCGTCGAACCCCTGCGCCCCGTCGCCATAGGTCGCCGCCGAGGACGCATACACCATCCGCACCCCGCGATCGGCGCACCAGTCCCACAGCCGCCGGCTGAGCTCCACGTTGGTCGCCCAGGTATGATCGCCGTCCACCGCGGTCGTCTCGCTGACAGCGCCCAGATGAAACACCATCTCGATCGGCGGATGCTGGTCCAGGAACCGATCCAGTTCGGCCGGATGCACCACCCGCGCCGGCGGATGCCGCGCCAGGTTGCGCCACTTGCCGTCGCTGCCCAGCGTGTCGGCCACCACCGTTTCGTGCCCGCGACCGGCCAGCGCCGCCTGCAGGTTGGAGCCGATGAATCCGGCGCCGCCAGTTATCAGGATCATGGGGCCGCTCTATACGTCGCCAACACCGGCTACGGAAGCAGCCTCATCAACCCGCCCACAACCTCCCGCAGGAGACACCCATGAGCGACCGACCCAAGTTCTTCGACGACCTCGCCGGTGTGGCCGGCGGCGCGATCTCCGCCATCGCCGGCCTGCGCGAGGAAGCCGAGGCAACCCTGCGCGCCCGCCTCGACGACCTGATCGGCCGACTCGACCTGGTCCGCCGCGAGGAATTGCAAGCCACCCAGGACATCGCCGCCAACGCCCGCGCCGGCCAGGAGGCAGCCGAGGCCAAACTCGGCGGCCTCGAATCCCGTCTCGCCGCACTGGAAGCCCGGGTATCCGCCCTGGAAGCCCCAAACCCAGACGCGGTCGCACCAGACCTCACCTGACCCCTCTCACCGCCGGCGTCGCCCTCGCGCGTCGCCTCGCCAGCTTGGCGGCGACCGAAAAATGGCGACCGGAAAATGCCGACCGGCAGATTTAGGCGCCCGTCGACACCCTTCGCTCGGCACCGATTGCTGAACGCGTTCTCGGCCGATATCAGCCCCAAGTCTCACCGGCCGCCGCGGAGGTCACGCCAGCACGTGGATCAGCAGCGTCCAGAGCGTCAGCAAACCGGCTACCACGCCGCTCGCGGTGGCATATGAACTCAGTTTGCTCCCGTCTTGCGGGTCTCTGTCGTCTGCGGATGGTGGTCGATCCTGTCTCATCGAGTTGGCAACGCGAAACCCCACCGCGGGTTTTGCCCCCGCCCACGTGAACCGCGGCAGACCGGATGGCAGAACCGTAACCAATTCGCCGTTTTCGGATCAGCAACACCGCCCGCGACGGCCGTGCCGTGCGCTGAGGATCATCGGCGAATCGCGCCGCTGCGGCGGGTTCCCGACGTCCGCGAGCGTCGGGCGGGCGTCTGCCTCGCCGCCGCGCGGACCCTCCCGGTCGCCACGTCGGCCGCCCGCGACATGGCTGCCATGCCGCATGGCAAACCTGGGCCAACCCGCCGAGCATCGCAGCCGGGCGATCACGCCTCGGCCTGCCCACCCGGTCTGGATGCTCCAAGACGGGCCACCACAGCCTCGTCGTCCAACACCTTGCCGCGCATCTCGGGCAGCATGATAATCGCCACGACAACCAGCAGGTATGCGAAGCCCGCGTCGATACCGATGGCCGGACCGAGCCCTATCCTGTCGCCCAAAAAGCCCACCAGGTACGGGAAGGTGGCGGACAAGACCCGGCCGAAATTGTAGCAGAAGCCGACACCCGTCCCACGTAGTCCCGCCGGGTAGAAGTTCGCTGAATAGGGCCGCCATGCCGGCCGGGATGCCGGCGGCGAAAAACCCGAGCGGAAATCCAAGGATCAGCATCTCCGAATTAGGCAACGGCGCGAAGGCGTAGATCAGAACCGTGATAACAAAGGCCACTGCGAACCAGGCCGCGTTGGCGCGCCGACCGATCCGGTCGCTGATGTCGTCGCTCGCGACGCAGCCGCGGAAGAACGCCACAATGATCACCCCCAGATAGGCACTCGATCCGAGTATCGGCAGGTGGCGCCCCTCGCGCAGGAAGCCACGCAGGAACGTCGTCAAGGCGGCATAGCCGCCATGAGCCCCTCTGGTGCGCGTGCCAAGCGAACACCAGAAGGCGGCGAGAGCGGCGTCGCGGAGGCCAGCCTGCACGCGCGCCTTGCCGGCGCCACCCGCGGGCGAGCCGCAAATCGCGCTGGACGCCACCAGCCCGACCCGCCAAAACCCGAATCACCGATCCGTCGCCGGCAGACCAGGCCATCGGGCCCAACCCGGCACCGGGCCTCCATCAGCATCGGGCCTCGATCAGCATCGGGCCTCGATCAGCAACCGCCGCGCCAGCGCTGCGCCCGCCGGGTGCAATTCAGTGCCAGTCCCCGGCGGGTGGCTCGCCCCAGGCACCATTCCCGACCACCGACCGCCGACGCTGATCGACCGCTTGTTGCGACAGACAATCACTTTACGCGGCACCATGGGCTTCCACGTCACACCAAGAGACTGTTTCCGCGAAAGTGACGCCGTGCCCCTTGCGGCAGGTGCGAACACGTGGATAGGCTCGACCCGTGGCTAACTCCAGGCGACTCGCACCGCACCGCCCGGCCGTCCCGCGCCCGGCGCCGCCGCGAACCGCCCGGGGATGAAGGCCGCGCTCGGCCTTCCTTTTGACGGGAGACCTCGCATGTCAGCAACGCTGACCACGACGTTCGACAACGCCCCCAACCCCCTCGATGTCATGGAGCAAATCGTCGCCGCCAACGAATGGGAATTCGATCGTCGCAGTGACTCCGAAATGGCCGCCGAGGCCCCCGGTCAATGGTGCCACTACGGCCTCTACTTCAACTGGTCGCACGAAATCAGCGTGCTGCACTTTACCTGCGCCTTCGACCTCAAGGCGCCGGAAACCCAACGCCCCGCGCTCTACGAACTTGTCGCCCTCGCGAACGAAAAACTCTGGCTCGGCCATTTCGGCCTGGAAGGCGAGGACGCCATGCCGGTGTTCCGCCACGCCGTGCTGCTGCGCGGGGCAGGGGGTGCCTCGGCCGAAAGCCTGGAAGACCTGATCGACATCGCAATGACCGAATGCGAGCGATTCTTCCCCGCCTTCCAGTTCGTGCTCTGGGGTGGCAAGCCCCCCGCCGATGCCCTCGCCGCCGCCATGCTGGACTGCGTCGGAGAAGCATGATGCCCACCCACCCGATACCCACCCACCCAGTACCCGCCCGCTCCACGCCCTCCCACCCCTCGCCCGGCCCCACCACGCCCGCCCGCCACATCGCAGCCCATCATCCCAAAGCGGCGGCCACCGCGCATCGCCGCCGCGCACCGCCGATGCAGGCCACCCCCGCATGACCGCCACCTGCGGCGCAATCCCGCCGATCCTGCTGGTCGGGTGCGGCCGCATGGGCGGCGCCATGCTCTCCGGATGGCGAGAACAAGGCCTCGCGCCATCCGTCGCGGTGGACCCCGCCGCCGCCGCGACCGCCTTCGCCGGCCCCGATCTCAGCATCGTCGCCGACGCCGCCGCCATCCCCTCGGGCTTCGCCCCCGCCGCCGTGGTGCTCGCGGTCAAGCCGCAGAATGCCGCCGCGACCCTGCCCGACTACGCCCGCTTCGCCGCCAACACCGTATTCCTCTCGATCATGGCCGGGCGCACCATCGCCGGCATCGGCGCGCTGCTCGGCGGCGCCCCCGCGATCGTGCGAGCCATGCCCAACACCCCCGCCGCGGTGCGTCAGGGCATCACCGTCGGCTGCCCCAGCCCCACCGTCAGCACCCCGCAAAAAGCCCTCTGCGACCGCCTGCTGCAAGCCATCGGCACAGTCGCCTGGATCGAGGACGAAGCCCTGCTCGACCCGGTCACCGCCGTCTCCGGCAGCGGTCCGGCCTACGTCTTCCTGCTCGCCGAACTGATGCAGCAGGCCGCCATCGAACAAGGCATCCCGCCCGACCTCGCCCGCCTGCTGGCACGCCACACCGTGGCCGGGTCCGGCGCGCTGCTGGCCGCCAGCGAAGACGAGGCCGCTGCCCTGCGAACCGCCGTCACCAGCCCGGGCGGCACCACCGCCGAAGCCCTCGCCGTGCTGATGGACCCCGATGCCTGGCCCATCGCCGTCTCCCAGGCCATCGCCGCCGCCACCCGCCGATCCCGCGAACTGGCCGGTTGAGCCCGCCCCCGGCGCACCCCATCTGCATTGCATGAGCGATACCGATTTCGACACCGCCCTGGTCACCGCCGCGTTCCGCCTGGCCGGCGACGAAGGCTGGCGCAGCATCAACGTCGCCAAGGCCGCCCGCGCCGCCGGCCTCTCGGTGGCCGAGGCGCGCGGCAGGTTCCCCTCCCGAACCGCCATCCTGATGCGCTTCGGCCGGCTCGCCGATCAGGCCGCGCTGCTCGATGCGCCGGATGACGGACCCGTCCGCGACCGCCTGTTCGACCTGCTGATGCGCCGCTTCGACGTGCTGCAGACCCATCGCGCCGGGGTCAAGGCGCTGCTGCGCGTCCTGCCCACCGACCCGCCGACCGCGCTGCTGCTGGCCGCTGCCACCCGGCGCAGCATGCGCTGGATGCTGCAGGGCGCCGGCATCAACGCCACCGGCCCAACTGGTGCGCTGCAGGAACGCGGCCTGCTGGCAATCTGGCTGTGGGCGGTGCGCGCCTGGGAACGCGACGAATCGGAAGACCTGTCCGGCACCATGGCCGCCGTCGACAGCGCCCTGCAACGCGCCGACCGCCTCGCCGCTTGGCTGCAAGTCCGCCGAACCGTGCCGCCGCCGCCGCCGCCGCCGATGTCGGACGGCGCCGGTGAACTCGACCCCGCCCACCCGCCACCGTTCGACCCGCCACCCCCCGCAGGCCTGCCACCCCCCGGCCTGCCACCCCCCGCAAGCCTGCCACCATCGGCAACGCCGCCATCGGGAACGTCGCCATCCGCCACACTACCAGCGGCGCCGCCTCCGGCAGCAACGCCTCCAGCAGCGACACCTCGATCCGGCACGCCACCCGCGGCGCGGCCCCCAACAGCAAAACCCCCGACAGCCACACCCCCGACAGCGACACCCCCGACAGCGACACCCCCGACAGCGACACCCCCAATAGCGACACCCCCAACAGCCACACCCCCGACAGCCACACCGCCGACGACGACACCGCCGGGGGGACCACCGCCCGCAGGGCGACCGCCAGCGACCACGCCGCCAGCAAATCCGCCTCCGTCCGACAACCGGCCGTTCAACGAACCCATCGCGTGATCCCGCCGCTGCAAGCCAGACTCGCCGCCGCCATGGACCTCGCCGAACGCGCCGGCGAACTGGCGATGGAAATGCGCCCAGCCCCCGGATCGCCCCAAGCCATCCTCAAGGGCGCCCAGGACTGGGTCACCGAGGCCGACACCGCGGTCGAACGCTTCCTCTCAGACGAACTCGCCGCCGCCTTCCCCGAGGACGGCTTCCAGGGCGAGGAAACCGGCATCGTCCGCCGACCTTTGGGCGTCGAAGCCGCGCTGCGCTGGGTGGTCGACCCGATCGACGGCACCTCGAACTTTGCCCGCGGAGGTGCCCGTTTCTGCGTCTCGCTCGCCTGCCTGCAGGACGACACTCCGCTGATCGGCGTAATCGCCGCCCCCGCCCAGCGAGAAACCGCCTGGGCCTGGCAAGGCGGCGGCGCCTGGCTCAACGGCGATGCCATCCACGCCGCCGACACCAGCAACCTCAGCCACGCCATCATCGAGCTCGGCTGGTCCCGCCGCCGCCCCAACGCCGACTATCTGAAACTCTGCCAGCGCATCCTGGCCGACGGCACCGCACTGCGCCAAGGCGGCTCCGGCGCGCTAGGCCTGCTCGATGTCGCCATCGGCCGCATCGACGGCTACGCCGAACTGCACCTCAACCTGTGGGACGCCGCCGCCGCCCTGGTCATCCTGCGCGAGGCCGGGGCCAAGGCCAACGACTTCATGGCCGAGAACGGCGCCACCAACGGCAACCCCATCCTCGCCTGCGCCCCCGGCCTGGCCGACGCATGGTCAGACCTGCCAGGACTGCCAAAACCGCTGTAGCCCTCGCCCAGGCATCGCTCCAGCGCCCCCCCAACTGGCATCCCCTACTGGCACCCCGCATCCTTGAAGTCCCGTCCAGAAGGCGGTCGCATCTTCCGATCGCAGGCCCAGGTTGACCCGCCGGCACGCGCAAACTCCCGCCGTCCTGACTTGCAAGACCAGGTCCGCCGACCTATCCGATTACCGAGCCAGCCTTCTTCGAGTTGGCCGAGGTCAAGCCTCGCGCGACCGCCGCGGGTGGCCTGGGCTCAACTCTGGCCTGGGCTCAACTCTGGCCTGGGCTCAACTCTGGCCTGGGCTCAACCGGCCTGGGCTCAACCGGCCTGGGCTCGGCCCTGGCCACTTCGACGTAAGCACGATCAGCTTGCCTGGTCCTGCTGATCCGGCTGAATAGGCTGCCGACCCTGATGATACGCCAAAGCAACACGCCTGAACCGCGGTGGTCGTAACAAACCCGCGCGCAAGAGGTGTAACGTTTTACGACAGCTGCAAAGCCCGCTTGCCATCGCGCCCGCACCAAGTGGAGTCGCGGAATACAAGCTAGGTCTGATGCCAATCCCTCATTACATACAAGTGTCATTCAGGGCAAGTCAGTTCGACCTGAAAGCACTCTGTAAAATCTACCGACATGCGCCGAACAACTGGCACCATACTCTTGTATGTAAAAACGCGCGTTCTTGCAGGAAAAAATCGGCACCCAGACCAATAAGTAGAAGCTTTACATACACGAATGTTCGATATGATGCGGAAATCAGTTGGCACGGGATGTGCTTTGTTGCCTGTGTTAGATCAACAGGAGCAAAGCCTACCATGAAATATTCCCTTCTCTCCGCGCTGGCGGTCCTCAGCGGCTTGACCTGCGTAGCCCCAGCTATGGCTGATCCGCTCATTTCCCTCTACGGGGATGAAGACAGCACCAATCCCATACTCCAGTTGCAGAGCAGTAACGGTGCCCTAACTGACTCGAGTACTCAGGAGCCCAATTTTTCCTACATCACGGTCAGTGTTGCCGGGTCTCCGTTCTTGACTCAACCAGACTTGACCTCAACGTCGGTAGATATTCGATCCATCAACGCCGGCACGCTTTACCTGTGGGTTACTGAATCGAACCTGACGACGCCTCAAGGCCCTTTCAACATGCAAAGCGGCTTCACATCCAATAATTGGATCACGCCCAGCAACGTCACGTCGGTACAGGAACTGACCTATCTCGACCCAACCAATAGTGCGGTACCGGGCGGCGGCACTGAACTGGCTTCGTATACATTCACTCAGTCGAACGCCGACGCGGCAAGCTTTATCAACGCCACGCCGGATTTGACCGGGCCGTATTCGGAGACTGAGGAATACATCGTCACAATGTCAGGCCCAGGCGGAGTAACCAACACGATCACCATGCAAAACGTGCCAGAGCCGATGTCCCTGGCGATTATGGGCGTTGGCCTGCTCGGTCTTGGTGCTGTCAAGCGCCGCACTGCCGCACGCGTTTAAAAAAGCTTTGCAATTGTTCGGTGGGCTTTACTTCACGTCTGCAGAACGGCTTCGGTTCAAAGAGGGACTTGACAGGGCCGCCCAGGCCTCCGCTGGGTCCCTCTGAGACCGTTTGATAGTCAATGAATACTACGCGACCGATCCCACCGCCGGTGTTCCCGGCCTCCGATTATCCCAGCCTCCGATTGTCCCAGCCTTCGGTCATCCCGGATCGCCCCCCCTCCGCCGACGCCTGCTCCGGTTCATCCGTTCGGCACGCCGCCCGGTTGGGGCCTACCGTCCACCCCGGCGCCCACCCGGGGCGCCGGACCACATCGGCACAACGGCGTTCACCCGAACAGCTTCACCGCCGTCCGCGCCACCAACTCTCCCTGATGACGCGCCCCGGCAAGCTCGATCCCGCTCGGCTGCCGCGAGCCATCACCGCCGGCGATGGTCGTCGCACCGTAAGGCGCGCCGCCCACCACCTCATCGAGCGTCATCATTGCCTGATGGCTGTACGGCAGCCCGACAATCACCATCCCAAGATGCAGCAGATTGGTGATGATCGAGAACAGCGTCATCTCCTGCCCACCATGCTGCGTCCCGGTCGACGCAAACGCGGCGCCCACCTTGCCGTTCAGCGCCCCGCGCGCCCAAAGACCCCCGGTCTGGTCCAGAAACGCCGCCATCTGCGACGATATCCGGCCGTAGCGCGTGCCGGTGCCCACGATGATCGCGTCATAGCCCGCCAGGTCCGCCACTGTCGCTACCGGCGCCGCCTGCTCCAGCTTGAAGTGCCCGGCCCGCGCCACCTCATCAGGCACTGTCTCGGGCACCCGCTTGACATCCACCGAAGCGCCCCCGGCACGAGCCCCCTCGGCCATGGCGTAAGCCATCGTCTCGATATGCCCGTAGGTCGAGTAATAAAGCACCAGAACCTTCGTCATCGCGTTGCTGCTCCTGTCGATAAGTGACCGCCGTCATGGCCCTGGCCCCGACGCCCCGGCGTCGCTGGCCAAGCCCATCAACAAAGATTAGGAACCATGCAGCGGTTGAAAAACCGACAAACCATCGGTGATCAGGTTCGAATAATTCGACATGTCCTCCGATCCCGGCAGACCCACCCTCGACCAGCTCCGTGTGCTCATCACCGTGGTCGAGACCGGAAGTTTCGCCGCGGCCGCGCGCACCCTGAACCGCGCCAACTCGGTCATCAGCTACACCATCGCCAATCTCGAGGCCCAGCTCGGCCTCACCCTGTTCGATCGCCGCACGACACGTAAGCCAAGCCTCACCCCGGCCGGACGCATCGTACTGACCGAAGCCCGTATTCTCACCACCGGGCTCGACAGCCTTCGCGCCAAGGTGGGCCGTATGCTGCAAGGCCTCGAGGGCGAGCTCCATGTCGCCCTCGACTCCATGCTGCCCAGCGAACGCGTGGTTGACGCGCTGACCGCCTTCGGCGCCGAGTTTCCGACCGTGGGACTTCACCTTCACGTCGAGACCCTGGGCGCGGTCGCAGACCTGGTGCTCGACAAGGTCGCCTCGATCGGCGTCAGCGGCCCGCTCGCGCTTGAGTATGATGCGCTGCACCGGGTCAATGTCGGCACCCTCCGGATGGTGCCCGTCGCCGCGCCAACCCATCCGCTCGCGTCGCCGCCTCCCGGCGGCCTTTCACCGGGCGCGGGACGCGAGCACACCCAACTCGTCATCTACGACCGCTCCGCGCTGACCGCGGGGCGCGATTTCCACGTCATCGGCAATCGCACCTGGCGGCTGGCCGACCTTGCCTCCAAGCACATGCTGCTGCGGGCCGGGTTAGGCTGGGGCGTGATGCCGCGGTGGATGGTGGCCGAGGACATCCGAAAAGGTCGCCTCGTCACGCTCGCCATGCCCGACCTGGCCGCGTTCGACTTCCCGGTGGACGTGATCTACCGCGTCGACACGCCCCTCGGACCGGCGGCGACATGGCTGACGCGGCGCTTCGGTCAACAGGCCCAAGCGAAGCCAGCGCTGCATCGTCTCGCCACCCGGACCGCCGCCACGAAACCGCCCACCCGGCGAACCGCCATCGCCAAGACCGACCGCCACCGCGAAACCGCCCCACCCGGCCAGCCCGCCATTGCCAACACCGGCCCCCGACGCTAACCGCCACCGGACGCACCTCGCGAACCACCCCCGCTTTCGCCGCCCCACATCCACCCCGGAGGCCGCCATGCCCGCCTACGACTTCCACACCGTCAACGTCTTCACCGACCAGCGCTTCGCCGGCAACCCGCTCGCCGTCCTGCCCGACGCCGCCGGCCTGACCGACGCCCAGATGCAAGCCATCGCCGCCGAATTCAACCTTTCGGAAACCACCTTCGTGCTGCCCCCCGCCGACCCGCGCCACCACGCCCGCGTGCGCATCTTCACCCCCGCCCACGAAATGCCGTTCGCCGGCCACCCCAACGTCGGCACCGGCTTCGTGCTCGCCAGCATGGCTGGTGACCCGCCCGAACACTACAGCTTCGAGCAAATCGCCGGCCTGGTCCGCGTCCATATCCTGCGCGACACCGCCGGCGCCATCTCAGGCGCCCGCGTCGCCGCCCCACGCTCGCTCAGCATCGACATCGGCATCCCCGTCGAGGTCGTCGCCGCCTGCGCCAGCCTGACCGATACCGACATCGCCACGCTCAGCCACACCCCGCTGGTCGCCTCCGTCGGCACCCCCTTCGTCATCGCCGAGGTCGCCAGCCCCGAGGCACTGGCCCGTGCCGCCCCCAACCTCGCCGCCTTCCGCGCCGCCGCCGAACGCTTCCCGCAACTGGCCGGACACGTCTCGCTGCACCTCTACACTTGGCTCCCCGGCGATGACCGCCGCATCCGCGCCCGCATGTTCGCCCCCCTCGGCGGCATCCAGGAGGACCCCGCCACCGGCAGCGCCAACGCCGCCCTCGCCGCGCTGCTCACCTCGATCGGCCCGGGCGACAACCTCGACCTGCAATACGCCATCGAACAGGGCGTCGAGATGGGCCGCCCCAGCCTGATCATCGCCTCCGCCGTCAAGGCCGTCGAGGGCCCGGTCTCGGCCAGCGTCGCCGGAACCTGCGTGCCGGTGATGCGCGGCACCCTGCAAGTCTGATGCGCGGCACCCTGCAAGTCTGAAGTCCGCAAAACGCCGCTTCAGCGACCCGCTGCAACCGCCCCCTGAGCCGCCAGCCACTCCAGAAACGCAGCACTGGCCGGATTCGCCGGACCCGCCTGCGGAACATAGGCAAAGTAGCTCCGCGCCGGCAGGCTCACCTCCGGAAACGGCGTCGTCAGCCGCCCCGACGCGAGCTCGTCGCTAACCAGCGCGGTCGGCCCCATCGCCACGCCCAGCCCATCGATCGCCGCCTGTATCGACAGATAGAAGTGATCGAGCGTCACGCTCGCCCCCGGCTGCAAGCCGCCATGCCCAGCCTCCGTCAGCCAGTCGCGCCACAGCCTCGGCATACTGGCGACGTGTAGCAGAGTTACCCGCTCCAGGTCCGCAACGCCGCCCAGCCCCTGCCGCCGGGCAACCGCGGGGCTGCACACCGGCAACCGTCGCTCGCTCACCACCGGATGCGAGACAAAGCCATGGAAACTATCCGGACCGCCGCGGATCACCACGTCGTAGTCCTCCGCCAAGCCATCGATCGGCGCGTTGGACGTGGTCAACCGAACCTCGATGCCGGGATGCTGCTCGC
Organism: Rhodopila sp.; assembly: GCF_965277165.1. Taxonomy (GTDB): domain Bacteria; phylum Pseudomonadota; class Alphaproteobacteria; order Acetobacterales; family Acetobacteraceae; genus Rhodopila. The sequence continues at coordinate 2,078,823 of NZ_CBDICE010000006.1, read as the reverse complement.
GGAACACCCCCAACCGAGGCAGCAGCCACCGCAGGCTGAACGTCGCCAGCGCGTTGACCCGAAGCACCCTCGCCGCCTGTTCACCGCGCCGCGCCCGGTGCCGGCGCGCCGCCGCTGAGATCCGATCCAGCGCCGGCCCGCACTCGGCCAGCAGCGCATCGCCATCCGTCGTCAGCGCCACCCCACGGTTCAGCCGCTGGAACAGCGCCGGCCCACCCAGCCACGCCTCCAGCAGGGCGACCTGGCGGCTAACCGCGCCATCCGTCACCGCCAGCTCCGCGGCGGCCTGCTTGAAGCTGCCATGGCGGGCAGCAGCTTCGAACGCGCGCACCGCATTCAGCGGCGGCAGCAACCGGCGATGTCCAGGGGAGGGGACCATCACGTGAGTTTTCCTGACCCGACACCGCAGAATAGATCATTTGTCCGCCGCACGAAAGATGGCGATCTCTCCCCCGCGTGAAATTCGCCCCCGCGGCGCCGCATCAGCCAAAGCGGCACAAGAAACAGGGATCGCCGATGCCCCGCCCCGCTATCCTCGAAACCGCCATCGCAAACCCGCCGGCGAAGGCGCGCGCCCGACGAACCCTCGCCCTCGCCAGCCTGGCGCACGCAACCCACGACGGCCTCACCGACATGATCTATGTGCTGCTGCCGGTCTGGCAGACCCAATTCGCGCTGGACTACGGCGCCCTGGCGGTCCTGCGCGCGCTCTACGTCGGCGCCCTGGCCGTACTCCAGGTCCCCGCCGGCCATCTCGCGCGCTATCTCAACGCCCGCACCGTCCTCGCCCTCGGCACGCTGCTGTGCGCCGCAGGCTACGCCCTGGCCGGCCTGTCCGGCAGCCTGGCCGGACTCTGCGCCGCCCTCGCAGTAGCCGGGGCCGGCGGAGCCACGCAACACCCGCTCGCCTCCGCCGCCGTCTCCAGCGCCTACAGCAATGCCGCGCGCGGCCCGCTCGGCACCTACAACTTCGCCGGCGACCTCGGCAAGGCAGCGATCCCGCCCGCCGTCTCCCTGCTGCTGACGGTCACCGACTGGCGCACCACGCTATGGGTCATCGCCGGCCTGGGCAGCGTCGTGGCCCTGCTGATCCGTTGGCTCATGCCCCCGGTCACCAATCCCCCCGCCGTTCGCCAGCCGACGCCCTCCGCCGCCACCGCCGGCAAGGGCGGCTTCGGACTGCTGCTCGCCATCGGCGTGCTCGACAGCGCCGCGCGCATGGGCTTCCTGCTGTTCCTGCCCTTCCTGCTCCAGGCCAAGGGCGCCCCGTTGACCACCATCGGCCTCGCTTTGTCCCTGGTCTTCATCGGCGGCGCCTGCGGCAAGGCCGCCTGCGGCTGGTTCGGAGCCCGCGCCGGCCTGCCCGCCACCGTCATCGCAACCGAGGTCGGCACCGCCGCCGCGATCCTGACCATCCTCGCCTTGCCGCTCGCCCCCACCCTGGCCGCACTGCCGCTGCTCGGTCTGCTGCTCAACGGCACCTCCTCGGTGCTCTACGGCACGGTGCCGGAGTTTGCCGCCAGCGCCAAGCTCCCACGCGCCAAACTCCCACGCGCCAAGTTCCCACGCGCCAAACTCCCACGCGCCAAGGTCGCGCACGCCAGTATTTCGCCCACCAGTGTCGCGGACGCCAGTGTCGAAAGGGCCAGTGTCCAAAAGGCCAGTGTCGCGCCCGCCAAGATCGAGCGCGCCAGTATCGAGCGCGCCTTCGCCCTGTTCTACACCGGCACGCTCGGCTCCAGCGCACTCGCCCCCGTGCTCTACGGTTGGGTCGGCGATGCCGCGGGACCCGCCTGGGCCACCACCACGGCAGCGGCGACAGCCCTCGCCGTCGTGCCGCTCGCGGTTCTCCTGTCGCCCCGATTGGCCTCAGTGGCCCGCGCCGACCATTCTTGATCCACCCGGCAAGACCAGCCCGAACCCAGACCAGCCCGAACCCAGACCAGCCCGCGCCGCTACGCCTTCAGCGGGATCACCGTCCCGGCATTGCCGGTGTCGTTGTCGGTGCCCGCCGTCAGCACCACCCCCGCCGCCACCTGATGTAACTGGATCGCCTGCCCATAAGGTTCGCTCAACCGGACACTGTCGACCACGCTCGCTCCTTTGAACAGCTGCAGCACGCCATTCAGCAACTCCGCGCTGTTCGCCTGCACCCCGGTAAACGTGACATGCCCCAGCGTCACCGGCGACGCCCCAAGTTCGATCGTTCCGGCGAACGCAATCGGCCGGTCGATGGTCAGGTCGGAATGGGCGTTGAGCGAACCCATCAGGAAGGTCAGGCCGCTGCCGACCGCTCCGTTGACCTCTATCGAACCAAGCACGTGATTGCCGCTGGGAATGGCGATGCTGCCCGACCCGGTCAGGTTGGCCGATATCAGCGTCGCGCCCACGAAGCTGTTGGATCCGACGAAATTCACCGTCCCGCCCGATATCGTCGTCGAGGCCGTCGCCAGATTGGCGTTCAGCGTCAGCGTGCTGCCCACCGCGGCGTTGATCCGCACCGTCGCGAAGAACTCATAGTCTGGCGAGTTGGCCGAATCCACGCTCAGCGTCGCCGCCCCGCTGGTGTTGATCACCGTGCTCGCCGCGGGCTGCGCCCCCGCCACCGAAACGATCGCCAGCGTGTCGCCGGCCAGCGCGTTCCCGGCAACGTTGATCGTCCCCGAACCGATCGACAGCACGTCCCCCGGCTCCGGCGCGACACCGGGCGACCAGTCGGCGGCGTTCGAGGCCTGGTTGTTGCCCCCGCCCACCCAGGTCAGCGAGGTCGGCACCCGCCCGCTGCCGTTGAACGGATTGAGCGGGGTTCCCGCGCTCCAGGCATCCGACGGCGCCACCTTGGAATACCACAGCCCGGCCGTGTTCTCCTGCCAGATCACCCCATTGACCAAAGCCATCTCGACCACGTTCGCCGTCGTCGGATCGACCACCCCGTCCACCGCAACCTGCCCGCCGCCACTGCTGGCCAGCGTCCAGGAATTGCCATTGGCATCGGTTAGCCCACCCGCCTCGCCAGGCACGATCCACGACCGATTGGCCGACACCCCGGGGATCGGCACCGGCGCCGCGCCGTTCGGCCACGCTACCCAGCCCGCCGCCGCCGAACTCTTGGAATACCAGTGATTGTCCGCGTTCTTCTGCCAAACCAGGCCGTTATTGTAGGCCAACTCATCGACCCGGCCGGTGGTCGGATCGGCCACCCCGTTCACCGCCACCTGCCCACCCGAGGTAATCGTCCAAACATTGTCGTCGGCATCGGTGACCGACCCCCCAACCCCGGCATAGAAATCGTCGTTCGGTGAAGCCACCCCCACCAGCGGACTGCTCGCCGTCCCATAGGTCGGGCCCCACGCATCGCTCGGCAACGCCTTCGACCACCACAGATCGGCGCTGTTCATCTGCCACACCCGGCCGTTCTCATAGGCCAGCGTCTGTACATGCCCGGTCGTCGGGTCCACCACCCCGTCGACCACAACCTGGCCCGCTGTATCGATGAACCATTGATTGCCGCTGGCATCGGTCAGAATGGTATTCGGCGTCATGATGATTGTATTGTTGGGCGACGCAGCCATGATTTTCCTCCCGCCTGGGCGCGAAATATTGCCTTTACTTCATCATCTGTCAATCCTTACTTAACCCAGATTAGCGGCCAGGACCTGTGATCCAGTTCACAGTTTAGTGGCCACACTGCAATAATCGCCCGCCCGCAGGACGAAATCGCCCGGCCACGACTTCATCGATGCCCACAACAGCGAACCACGGACCGCATCACCCCAAGGGCAATAAGACCGGCACCAAGACCGGCGCCCACACCGGCACCAACACTGGCGGCGGCGCTTCTCGCTACTCGACCGTAACGGATTTTGCCAGGTTGCGCGGCTGGTCCACATCGGTGCCCTTAAGCACCGCCACCTGATAGGCCAGCATCTGCACCGGAATCGCATATAGGATCGGCGCCACGAACGGATCGACCGCCGGCAGCACCACCGTTTCGGCCGCGATCCCACGCAGCTTCGCCGCCCCCGCCGCGTCACTGAACACGATCACCTGCCCACCGCGCGCCGCCGCCTCCTGCAAATTCGACGCGCACTTCTCGAACAGCGGCCCGGACGGCGCGATCGCGATCACCGGCACCGCCGGATCGATCAGCGCGATCGGCCCATGCTTCATCTCCCCGGCGGCATATCCCTCGGCATGGATATAGCTGATCTCCTTCAGCTTCAGCGCCCCCTCCAGAGCGATCGGAAAACAGTTGCCGCGCCCCAGGAACAGCACGTCGCGAGCCTTCGCAATCCGCACCGCCAGCGCCGCGATCGCGGCATCGTTCGCCAGCACCTCCGCCGCCCGCCCCGGCACCTCCAGCAGCGCCGCCGTCATCGCCGCCTCCTGCTCCGCGCTGATCGCCCCGCGCGCCCGCCCGGTCGCCAGCGCCAGGCACGCCAGCACCGAAAGCTGAGCGGTGAACGCTTTCGTGCTCGCCACCCCAACCTCAGGGCCGGCCACCGTCTCCAGCACCGCGTCGCTCTCCCGCGCCATGGTGCTTTCGGGCACGTTCAGGATCGATAGCACCCGCTGGCCCTGGGACCGCATGTAGCGCAGCGCCGCCAGCGTGTCCGCCGTCTCGCCGGACTGCGACACCAACAGCCCCAAGCCCCCCGCCGGCATCGGCGGCGTGCGATAGCGGAACTCGCTCGCCACGTCGCCATCGGCCGGAATCCTGGCCACCGCCTCGAACCACCAGCGCCCGACCAGCCCGGCATAGAATGCGCTGCCGCAAGCGCTCATGCTGATCCGCGTAACCGCCCCGAGGTCGATCCCCAGATCCGGCAGCGCCACCGCCCGGCTACCGGGGCTGACCATCTGGTGCAGCGTGTCGCCGATTACCGCCGGGTGCTCGTGCAGCTCCTTCTCCATGAAATGGCGGAAATTGCCCTTGCCGATCGAGGCCCCGGTCATCCGGGTCTCCTTGATCTCGCGCGCCACCTCAACGCCGTCGGCGCCGAAGAACCGCGCCCCACGCCGATCCACCACCGTCCAGTCGCCGTCCCGCAAGTAAGCGATCCGCCGGGTCAGCGGCGCCAGCGCCAGCGCGTCCGAACCCACGAACATCTCGTCCTCGCCGAACCCCACCGCCAGCGGCGCACCATGCTGAGCGCCCACGATCAGGTCGGGATGCCCGGCAAAGATCATCGCCAGCGCATAGGCCCCCTCCAGCCGCCGCAGCGCCGCCCCGGCCGCCTCGATCGGCGCCATGCCGCGCTGCAAATTCAGATCGACCAGTTGCGCCACCGTCTCGGTATCGGTCTCGGTGCTGAACACCTGCCCCTCGGCCTCCAGTTCGGCCCGCAACTCGGCATGGTTCTCGATGATGCCGTTATGCACCAGTGACACCAGCGCGGTGCCGTGCGGATGGGCGTTGCTCTCGGTCGGAGCGCCATGCGTCGCCCACCGCGTGTGGCCGATGCCGATCGAACCCGCCAGCGCCGTCCGATCCAGCGCCGCCGCCAGATTGCCCAACTTGCCCTCGGCGCGGCGGCGATCGATACGGCCGTTCACCAGCGTGGCGATACCGGCACTGTCGTAGCCGCGATATTCCAGCCGCCGCAGCGCATCCAGAATGATCGGCGCTGCCGAACGCACGCCGATGACGCCAACGATGCCGCACATTCAATTGCTTCCCTTCACCACCGCCGCCGGCGGAAAATCTCCCGCCTGTCCATCCAGCGCCCGCCGCTCCCCCACCTGTCCATCCCCCGTCGGTCGCTCCCCCGTCGGTCGCTCCCCCGCCTGTCCATCCACCGTCGGTCGCTCCCCCGCCGGTCGCTCCCCCGTCGGTCGCTCCCCCACCTGTCCATCCACCGCCGGTCGCTCCCCCGCCTGCCGCTCCTTCACCCGCCGCGCCGCCGCCCGCATCGCCGCCGCCCGCCCCGGCTTCTGCACCTGCCGCCCGCGCGCCAGCGCCAGCGCATCCGCCGCCACGTCCTCGGTGATCACGCTGCCCGCCGCCAGCACCGCCCCATCACCCACCGAAACCGGAGCCACCAGCGCCACGTCCGACCCCACGAACACGTTCGCCCCGATCGTCGTGCGATGCTTGTTGGTGCCGTCGTAATTGCAGGTGATCGTGCCGGCGCCGATATTGCTGCCGCTGCCCACCGTCGCATCCCCGATATAGCTCAGGTGGTGGGCCTTCACCCCCGACCCCAGCCGCGACGCCTTGATCTCGACGAAGTTGCCGACATGCACCTGCGGCTCCAGCATCGCCCCCGGCCGCAGCCGGGCAAACGGACCGATCACGCAGCCCGGGCCGATCCTGGCCCCCTCCAGATGGCTGAACGCCCGGATCAGCACCCCGCCGGCCACGCTTACCCCCGGCCCAAAGAACACGTTCGGCTCGATCGTTACATCCGCCGCCAATTCGGTGTCAGCCGACAGGAACACCGACCCCGGATCGACCATCGTCACCCCCGCCGCCATCGCCGCCCCGCGCAGCCAGCCCTGCAACACCGCCTCGGCCCCCGCCAGCTCGGCTCGCGAGTTGACCCCGGCAAGCTCCTCCGCCGCCGCTTCCACCGCCGCCACCCGATGACCCTCGGCCCGCGCCAGACCGACCACATCGGTCAAATAATATTCCCGCTTGGCATTGTCGCAGCCCACCGCGCCTAGCCAGCGCCGCATATCTCCGGCCCGCCCGCACAGCACGCCGGCGTTGCACAGCCCGAACGCGCGCTGTTCGGACGACGCATCGGCATATTCGACAATGCCCGAGACCAGCCCATCCGCATCGCTGATGACCCGCCCATAGCGCCCCGCGTCGTCGGGTCGAAACGCCAGCAGCGAAAGAGCCCCCGACGCCCGCCCGCCAGAGACTTCGCCCCCAGAGACGTCGCCCTCAGAGATTGCGCCCCCAGAGATTGCGCCCCCAGAGACGTCGCCCCCAGAGACTTCGCCCCCAGAGATTTCGCCCCTCGGCGCGTGGCCGTCCAGCAGCCGGCGCAACGTCGCCGTTCGGATCAGCGGATTGTCGGCATACAACACGGCCACCAGACCATCGCCGAAGTGTCCCGCCGCCTGTAGCGCCGCGTGCGCCGTGCCAAGGCGGTCCTGCTGCACCACGCAGACATGCGGTTCGGCCTCCCGTCGCACCGCATCCATGTCCGGCCCCAGCACCACAACGATCCGGTCGAACACACCCTCGCACGTCGCCAGCAGATGCCGCAGCATCGACCGCCCCGCCAGCCGGTGCAGCGTCTTCGGCATCGACGACCGCATCCTGGTGCCCAGCCCGGCGGCGAGAACGATGGCGGTTGCTTGCATGCGCGGGCCCTGCTTCGATAGATACGCGACCGCGCCGCGCACAGCTTCGCGCAGCCGAGCCGATCGTGCGGTCAAACAAACAGCCAGTATCCGATCACCGGCGCCAGACGACCACGATTCCCAGACGCCCAGCGTCCACGATTCCCAGACGCCCAGCGTCCACGATTCCCAGACGCCCAGCGTCCACGATTCCCAGACGCCCCGCGTCCACGATTCCCAGACGCCCCGCGTCCACGATTCCCAGACGCCCCGCGTCCACGATTCGCGGGGTGAACCAATATTCGAACCAAAACCGGCGTATCGCGCTTCCCTGATGCGCGATACTAGACAATCCTCAGCCTGCACACCGAGGCCGAAAATCGTCTAGCGGTAACGAAGCCGTAATGTCAATTGAACCGTTATGCTGTTGCTTCAATTCACGTATCGGAGTGCAACACAGTGCCGCGCACCCTGCTGCTGGACCTCGACGGCACCTTGGTCGATACCGTCCCCGACCTCGCCGCCGCACTCAACCGCCTGATGGCGGACCGCGGCTTGCCGGCGTTCAGCCATCCCCAGGTCGCCGCCATGGTCGGCGACGGCATCGTCGCGCTGGTCTCCAAAGCCTTCGCCGCCCATCACCGCCAGCCCGATCCTGCCGACCTCGACCAGTTCGCCGCCGACTACGCCGCCCACGCCGCCATCGACAGCAAACTCTTCCCCAACGTCCTGCCGGTGCTCAGCGGCCTCGCCGCCGACGGCTGGCAACTCGCGGTCTGTAGCAACAAACCCGAACGGGCGGCCCGCGCGCTGCTCGATGCCGTCGGGCTGCTGCCGCTGCTGTGCGCGGTCGGCGGCGGCGACAGCTTCGCCGCCCGCAAGCCCGATCCGGCCCACCTGCTCGCCACCCTGGCCCGCGCCGGCGCCAGCCCAGCCACCGCGCTGATGCTGGGCGATCACCGCAACGACGTCATCGCCGCCCGCGACGCCGGCCTGCGCAGCATCTTCGCGCTCTGGGGCTACGCCGCGCCCGGCATGGAGGCCGGCGCCACCGCCGTCGCCCGCGACATCGGGGAAGCCGCCGCCATCGCCCGCCGCCTGCTGCCCTGACCGCCGCCTGCCCTGACCGCCGCCGCGCCGGCCCTGAGGTCGGCGATCGGCGGAGGCACAATCGGGAACACCATCGGGTTGCCAGATCGTCGAACACCGTCCGACGCTCAAGTCCCGACGTTTCCACCTCGGAAACGCAAAACAGACCCGAGTCCCTCGGATTCCGTCACGTTCCCGTGAAACAGACCGTGCAACCGTCTGGTTCGTTCCTTATACCGCTCGATATACCAGCCGCCCAGGACCAGCAGCCGAGTACGGGAGAGACCGCACAGTGTCCGCGACCAACCATCTGACAGGCAAACCACCGACGCCGCCTGGCAACGACACCGCCCACCACACCGCCCCTGGCTGCGAATCGCTCTTCACCACCGCCGGCGGCCAGATGGCCGCCCTGATCGAAGCCACCGACTGGACCAACACCGGCGTCGGACCACGCCACACCTGGCCCCACAGTCTGACCACGGTGCTGCGCATGATGCTCGCCTCGCGCTACCAGATGTGGATGGCCTGGGGCCGCGACCTTACGTTCTTCTGCAACGACGCCTACACCCCCACGCTCGGCGACAAGCACCCCTGGGCGCTGGGCCAGCCGACCCGGCTGGTGTGGTCCGAGATCTGGCCCGATGTCGGCCCCCGCATCGCATCCGTCATCCGCACCGGCCAGGCCACCTGGGACGAAGCCCTGATGCTGTTCCTGCAACGCCGCGGCTATGCCGAGGAAACCTACCATACCTTCTCCTACAGCCCGCTGCCGGACGACGACGGCGGCATCGGCGGCATGCTCTGCGTGGTGATGGAGGAAACCCAGCGCGTGGTCGGCGAACGCCGCCTCGCCACCCTGCGCGACCTCGCCGGCGGCCTCGCCGGCGTGCGCTCCGAGGCCGACGTGCTCGCCGCCGTCGCCACCGCCCTGGCCCGCAACACCCGCGACCTGCCGTGCAGCCTGATCTACCTGCCCGACGGCGACAGCCCGGCCTTGCGCCGCCACCCCGGTACTCCCAGCCCGCCGGCCCCCAGCCCGCCGGCCCCCAGCATGCCGGCCCCCAGCATGCCGGCCCCCAGCCTGGACCCCAACGTGCCGACCGCCAGCATGGCCGCCCCCAACGCGCCGGCCCCCAGCCTGGCCGCCCCCGACCTGATCGACGGCCCCGCCGACCTGCCCTGGCCCGCCGCGGAACGCCCCATCGAACCCCCCGCCGACCACCCTGGCGACCGCCCTGCCAGGGACCTGCGCAACCTCGACGCCGTAGCCGGCGTCCCCACCGGAGCCTGGGACAAGCCGCCACGCCGGCTGCTGATCACCCAGATCCCGGCCCAAGGCCAGCAACCCGGATCGGGCGGCCTGTTCATCGCCGGCCTCAACCCGCACCGCCCGTTCGACGAGGCCTATGCCGACTTCATCGACCTCGTCGCCGCCCAGATCGCCGCTGGCCTCGCCGCCGCCCGGATCTACCAGGCCGAACGCCGCCGCGCCGAGGAACTGGCCGAGATCGACCGCGCCAAGACCGCCTTCTTCTCCAACGTCAGCCACGAATTCCGCACCCCGCTGACCCTGATGCTGGGCCCGCTGGAGGAAGCGATCACCGCCCTCGCCAAGCCCCACCCGCAAGCCACCCACCGGCTGTCGATGGTGCACCGCAACGGCCTGCGCCTGTTGCGCCTGGTCAACACCCTGCTGGAGTTCTCCCGCATCGAGGCCGGCCGCGTCCGCGCCCGCTTCCAGCCGATCGAACTCGGCGCCTACACCGAGGAACTCGCCAGCAACTTCCGCTCCGCCTGCGACCGCGCCGGCCTGCGCCTCGCCACCAACTGCCCGCGCCTCGACCGCCCGCTCTACGTCGACCCCGAGATGTGGGAGCGCATCGTGCTCAACCTGGTCTCCAACGCCTTCAAATACACTCTCTCCGGCGGCATCACCGTCAGCCTCGACATCGCCCCCGATGACGACCGCTGCGCCATCCTTAGCGTCACCGATACCGGCATCGGCATCCCCGCGGCTGAACTGCCGCACATCTTCGACCGCTTCCATCGCATCGAGGGCCAGCGCGGCCGCACCATGGAAGGCACCGGCATCGGCCTCGCTTTGGTCAACGAACTGGTCCGCCTGCACGGCGGCACCATCGGCGTGCAAAGCCGCATCGATACAGGAACGACAGTCTGGGCCCGCCTGCCGTTCGGCCGCGACCACCTGCCGCCCGACCGGGTCAGCGAAACCGCCCGCCTCACCCCTGAGGGCATCGCCGCGGCCAGCTTCGTCGAGGAAGCGCTGCGCTGGCTGCCCGAAGCCGATCCCCCCGACGCCGATGCCCCCAACGCCGAAACCCCCACCGCCGATGCCCCCGACGCCGATACCGCCCGCGCCGATGCCATCCGCGCCGACACCGCCGAAAACATGGAATCCTTCTCCATGCCGTCCGACCTCGGCGGCGAACCCGAGCACCGCGACCAGCCCCGCCGCCACATCCTGCTCGCCGACGACAACGCCGACATGCGCGACTACGTGGTCCGCCTGCTGCGCCCGCGCTATGACGTCGAAGCGGTGCGCGACGGCCAGCTTGCCCTCGCCGCCGCCCAGGCCCGCCGCCCCGACCTGATCCTGTCCGATGTGATGATGCCCCGGATGGACGGCTTCGGCCTGCTCGCCGGCATCCGCGCCGATCCCGCCCTGGCCGACCTGCCGGTCATCCTGCTGTCCGCCCGCGCCGGCGAGGAAGCCCGCGTCGAGGGCCTCGACGCCGGCGCCGATGATTACTTGGTCAAACCATTCACCGCTCGCGAACTGACCGCCCGCGTCCGTTCCAACCTCGAACTCGCCCGCCTGCGCCAGCAGGCTCGGGATACATTACTTGAAGCTAACGAAATGCTGGAGAGCCGGGTCGCCAGCGAAATCGGACGCCGCGCCAAGGTCGAGGAAGCCCTGCGCCAGTCCCAGAAAATGGAGGCGATCGGCCACCTCACCGGCGGCGTCGCTCATGACTTCAACAACCTGCTGACAGTGATCGGCGGCGGCGTCGAAACCCTCGCCCGCATGCTGACCAAGCTTCCGCTCGGCGACGATGAAGCGCGCATCCGCCGCGCCCTCGACATGATCGCCCAGGGCTCCCAGCGCGCCGCCACCCTGACCCATCGCCTGCTGGCCTTCGCCCGCCGCCAGACGCTGGACCCCAAGCCGCTCGATGCCAACAAGCTGGTCGCCGGCATGTCGGAACTGCTGCGCCGCACCCTGGGCGAGGCGGTGGCGATGGAAACCGTGCTCGCCGGCGGCCTGTGGCGCACCGCCGCCGACGCCAACCAATTGGAAAACGCATTGCTGAACCTCGCGGTCAACGCCCGCGACGCCATGTCCCAAGGCGGCAAGCTCACCATCGAGACCGCCAACACCCACCTCGATGACGCCTACACCGCCGCCCATGACGATGTCAGCCCCGGCCAATACGTCATGATCGCGGTCAGCGACACCGGCGGCGGCATGGACGCCGATACCCTGGACCGGGTGTTCGAACCGTTCTTCACCACCAAGGACGTCGGTCATGGCACCGGCCTCGGCCTCAGCCAGGTCTGGGGCTTCATCAAGCAGTCCAGCGGCCACGTGAAGCTCTACAGCGAGCCGGGGCAGGGCACCGCCGTCAAACTCTACTTGCCGCGCCTGCTGGCAGACACTCCGGAAGCCGAATCCCGCCCCGAACCCGACAAGCCACCCCCGGGGCGCGGCGAAACCATCCTGGTGGTAGAGGACGAACCCTCGGTGCGCGAGCACTCCGCCGCCTCGCTGCGCGAACTCGGATATCATGTCCTGGTGGTGGGCGATGCCCATCAGGCCTTGCGCGTGCTGACCCAGGATCCCGCCATCGCGGTCCTGTTCACCGATATCGGCCTGCCCGGCGGCATCACCGGGCGCCAGTTGGCCGACACCGCCCGACAGCGTCGCCCCGGCCTGAAGGTGGTCTACACCACCGGTTACGCCCGCAACGCCATCGTCCACGGCGAGGTGCTGGAACCCGCCACCGAACTGTTGCCGAAACCGTTCAGCTACGCCGCCCTGGCCAGCAAGATCCGCGCCGTGCTCGACCGGTAGCATGATCGCGACATGGCCGTGTCGCAGCGGCCTGCCGCCCACGCCATCCGAGCGCTCACGCAACGCCTAACAGGCTGCTGAAAAACCGCTTGCCCCGACGCGGGCGCATCGGATTCGATAGCACATCGGATTGGCAGCGGGGGGCGGCTTCGGATGCGTGGTTGGGACCAGCGACGGGATGGACTTTTCAGCTATGTCCGGCCGGAGAGCCGGATCCCCAGCAGCCACCCGCTTCGCCTGATCCGTCGCGTCGCCGATGAAGCCCTGGCCGCCCTCGACGCTCCGTTCGCCGCGCTCTACTCGGAGAACGGCCGGCCCTCGATCCCGCCCGAACAACTGCTGCGCGCGCTGCTGCTGCAAGCGTTCTACAGCATCCGCTCAGAACGGCAGTTGATGGAACAACTAAACTACAACCTGCTGTTCCGCTGGTTCGTCGGCCTGTCGGTGGACGATCCGGTGTGGGTGCCGACGGTGTTCAGCAAGAACCGCGACCGGCTGCTGGAGGGCGACATCGCAGCGGCGTTCATGGCCGCGGTGCTGAACCTGCCGCGGGTCAAGGCGCTACTGTCGGACGAGCACTTCTCGGTCGATGGCACGCTGATCCAGGCCTGGGCCTCGATGAAGAGTTTCCGCCGCAAGGACGGCAACGACGAGCCGCCCGCCCCCGGGCGCAACGGCGAACGCAACTTCCACAAGGAGAAGCGCTCGAACGAGAGCCACGCCTCGACCACCGATCCGGATGCGCGTCTGGCGCGCAAGTCCAACGGCGAAGGCGCCAAACTAGCGTTCACCGGGCATCTGCTGATGGAGAACCGCAACGGCCTGGTGGTGGACGCTGGTCTGACGCATGCCACCGGGACGGCAGAACCGGAGGCGGCGCTGGCGATGCTGGAGGCTCTGCCGGACGCCGGCCACAAGACGGTTGGCGCCGACAAGGCCTACGACACCGCCGCCTTCGTCGCCGACAGCCGCGCCGCTGGCGTCACCCCGCATGTGGCGCAGAACATCAACGCCCATCGCGGGTCGAACATTGACGGGCGGACGACGCGGCACGCCGGCTACCGGGTCAGCCAAGTCGTGCGCAAGCGGATCGAGGAAGCCAACGGCTGGATCAAGCAGGTCGGCGGCATGGCGCAAACCAAGCTGCGCGGGGTGAAGCGGGTCGCGTGGATGTTTGTGTTCAAGGCTGCGGCTTACAATCTGATCCGGTTGCCGCGGTTGCTGGCGACAGGATGAGTCTGCCCGGGATCTCCCCAAGGCCGCATCAGCGGCTTTGCCGCACCGGAAAAATCGCCGAAATTTGCCGTGGGAACCGTCAATCGGCTGCAACTACACGCGAAATCCGATTTTCACAGGGCTTTTTCAGCAGCCTGCTAAGGCGGAACACCCGCTCACAGCACCAGCGACCCAGCGGTGAACGCCAGCACGAGGAAGATCAGGAACACCACAAGAGCGATGAAAAACAGCACCTTCGCAATTCCCGCCGTCGCCGCCGACACCCCGGAAAAGCCAAAAAATCCCGAGATGATCGAAACCACAAAGAATATCAGCGCAAGCTTCAACATCACCAAAACCCTCATGCCAGCACAATCCGCGGCTTTCACGGAACGCGCGTCAATCACAACGAACGAACAGCCGGTCTCCTGCCGTCGACCGCAGCCGTAGGGTCGTGAGCGCCCGTAACGCGAACGTCCGGCCTGCCCCCGCCCCAGGCCGCAAAACGCGCCTGCAAGAACGCCGGCAGGTTCACCGTCAGCTCTTCCCCCCGTCACTCCACCCAGCGCCCGGTTCAGCCGAACCGGGCGCGCGCCATCGGCTCAACGCAGAAAGCGCCGCCGCGGCGGTTCCGACGCCAACGGACTGGACGGTGAGTGAATAAAGAACGCAGCCGCGTAGGCGATCGCCGCGATGCCGATCAGGGACAGCAGCGGCTGCTGCTGCACCGTCTGGCCGACATACTGTCCGGCATGGGTCGCGGCGTCATAGGCGGTCTCTCCCGCCTGGCCGGCCTTGCGGCGCACCGCCTGCGCGGCATCGCCCATCGCGCCGCCCGCCCGACCGGCATAGTCGGAGGCCTTGTCCGCCATGCCGCCAAGCTGCTCCTTGGCCGAACCATACTGGCCCTGCACCTTGCCGGCCGCTTGATCCACCTTGCCATCGGCCTGCATGCCCGTATCGCCCGTCAGCCCGCCGGCGGCGTCCTTGACCTTGCCCATGGCATCCCTTGCGGTGCCCTTGATCTCGTCCTCGTTCATGTCGGTCAGCCCTAACCTTGGTTGCAGTCGTTCGGTGTCCGCTATCGGCAGCCGCGCGGCATCCGGGCCCGGCGTATCAGCGAAATCGGCCGCCCGCCAGTGCCCAGCCGCGCCGACCGGCGCCGCGATGCGCGGAGCAGCCAGTGCGCCCCCGCCGCCGGCCGCTATGGCGCCGATCAAAAGCCCGGCAAACCCCAGGAAAGACGCATGCGAGGCCGCCGCCGCGCTCGCTTGCGCAGCCTGTTTCGCGGCCTGCATCGCGGCTTCCCTGTCCTGCTCGAATCTGGCTTGGGCGTCATCGACCCGCTTCTCGGCGTCCGCCTGACTGATATCGGCCTGCGCCGCCACGATCGTGGCAATGCGCTGCTTCGCCGTCGCCATCCTGTCCCCGCCCGCCGCCAGATCGGGCAGTTGCGCCCCGATCGCTTTGATCGCGTCCGCCCGGGACATGCTCGCCGGGTCCGGCGGCGGTTGCAGCAAGCTCTGCGCCTGCTGTTGCAGCATGTTTGGATCGAGGCCGGTGATCCGCTCGATGTTCGGCTTGGCACCCTGGCCCACCGCCGATGCCGCGCCGCCCAGCGCGCTGGCGGCGGCCGAAACGGTTCCCCCGATCACCGAGGACACCCCCCCGATCAGCCCACCCACCGCGGAACCGATCAGCCAGGTCGCCAGCAGCAGGGTCAGCCCCCAGATCACCAGCCCATGCAGCACGCCGTCGAAACGCTGCGCCACCGCCGCCAACCGGGCCGCGGCATAGCCGCCGACGACCAGCGCGATCAGCGTGCTGGCCAGCAACCAGAGACCGACGCCATTGCCGAAAGCGCCAAGGCTGAAACCACTCGCGCTCAAACCGTTGACGTCAGTCGTCCCCCCGGCGTTCGGTGCGACGAAGCCGAGACCGATCCCCGAACCCAGCAGCCCGAGCAGGAGCTCGATGGCGACGACCAGAACCACCCCGGCGAAAATCGCCGACCAGGACATTCTTGGGTGCGTTAGCTCCGGCCCTTCGGCCGACCCCGCCGCACCATACGTCGTGGACATGAAGGAAAACCTTTTCCGATTAAAACGGCCGGCGGCGGCGCGCCGGCACCCGCCCGCCGGATCATCGCGGGTGGCATGACGACCGCCGCCCGCGGCCGATCTTGCCCGCGAGCCGATCATCCGCCAAACCCGCCGCGCCATTGTTTATGCGTCGCTTGTCCGGTGCAACACCCCCGACCCCGGATCCGGAGGTGGTGTCGCCGTCCAGGCCGCCGACCGCACGATGGCCGAGCGCTCCGACGTGCAATGTCGCGGCTTATCGCCCGACAAAACGCGCAGGCGCTGACCCAACCTGCCGACACATCGGATACCGAACCCGGCTTCGTCGGGAGTGGCCGGGGTCAAGCCCCGAGCACGCCGCGGGCGGCTTGGACTTGACGCCGGCTACCCCGACGCAAGCACCAACGTCGGGGTATCAGTGCCGCTCCAAAACAAGCCACCGACGACAAATCGGGGAACTCACGCGGCCGGTGCCACCGACGTCGGGCCGCTCAACCCACAGCCGCCTGGAACGCCGCCAGCACCTCGCCCCCGAAGCAGGCGAACACCACTCGCTCGATCGAGCGGTCATCGGCCAGGAACGCCGCCACCGTGCCAACTGCGATCCCCGCCGCCTCGGCGATCGGATAGCCGTAGATCCCACAACTGATCGCCGGAAACGCGATCGTCCGCACCTGGTGCGCCACCGCCAGTTCCAGGCTGTGCCGATAGCAGCCGGCCAGTTGTTCGGCCTCGCCGAGGTGGCCGTCACGATAGCGCGGCCCGACCGCGTGGATCACGTATTTGGCCGGTAGCCGGTACCCCTTGGTGATCCGGGCCTCGCCAGTCGGACAGCCGCCGAGGGTGCGACACTCGGCCAGCAGTTCTGGGCCGGCGGCGCGGTGGATCGCGCCATCGACCCCGCCGCCGCCCAGCAGCGACTGGTTCGCCGCGTTGACGATGGCGTCAACCGCCAGGGAGGTGATATCGGCCTGTTGCAACACGATCCGCCGCATTCAGAGCCTCGCTTCCGACCCATCCGACAGGGGCCTACCTCTTTGTGACTTTTTATCGTTTAACCTCGCCCGACTTCCGCCCAAAGATATACAGACAGTCGTCCGAATCACCCCGCCGACCGCATGCCCTCGGCGACGATCGGGCGCAATTTCGCATGCAGATGCGGGTTGCCGGCGACAATGTTGCTGGTCTGCCGCGGGTCGCCCTCGGCAACGTCGGTGGCATAGCCGCCCGCCTCACGGACCAGTAAAATACCGGCGCAGATGTCCCACGGCTTGATGCCAAGTTCCCAGTACGCATCGAACCGGCCATGCGCCACCCAGGCGAGATCCAGCGCCGCGGCGCCGAACCGGCGGATGCCGGCGACCTGGGGCATCAGCGTGCCCAAGGTGCGGCCAAACGCGCGCTGGCGCGGGCCCGAGACCGCGCCGAACGGGATGCCGGTGGCGAACACCGCCTCGTGCAGTTCGCGCCGGGCGGAGACCCGCAGCCGGCGCTCGTTGACGAAGGCGCCGGTGCCTTTCTCGGCCCAGAACATCTCGTCGGCGGCGGGGGCGTAGATCACCCCGGCATGGACCTCCGACCCGCCATCGGGCAGCCGGCGTTCCAGCCCGATGCTGATCGCCCAGTGCGGCATGCCGTGCAGGAAGTTGGTGGTGCCGTCGAGCGGGTCCACCACCCAGCGCCAGGTCCAGTTCTCCGAACCCGACGCGCCGGATTCCTCCATCAGGAAGGCGTAGCCGGGGCGCGCCTTGTTGAGTTCCTCCTTCAATGTCTGTTCCGCCCGCAGATCGGCTTGCGAGACGAAGTCGGACGGTCCCTTGATGCTGACCTGCAACTGCTCGACCTCGGCGAAGTCACGCAGCAGCCGTTTCGCCGCCTTCTGCGCGGCGTTGGCCATCACGGTCAGATGCGGGGAGAGACGGAACGCCATCAGCCCTTGGCGCGCTCCACGTAGCTTGCGTCCTCGGTGCGCACCACGACGCGCTCACCGGCCTCGATGAACGGCGGCACGTTGGTCTTCACCCCGTTCGACAGCCTGGCCGGCTTGTAGGACGACGACGCGGTCTGGCCTTTGACCACCGGGTCGGCCTCGACCACTTCCAGCACCACCGAGGCGGGCAGGTGGATCGCCACCGGGTCGCCCTCGACCAGGTCGACCACCAGCTTCATCTGGTCCTGCAGGAACGGCGCGGCGTCGCCCATCAGGGTGGCGGGGATGTGGGCTTCCTCATAGGTTTCGGGGTCCATCAGCACCAGGTTGGCGCCGTCGCTGTAGGAGTAGGTGTATTCTTTTTCCTCGGTGGTCAGCCGCTCGACGGTGTCGGCGGTGCGCCAGCGTTCGTTGGTCTTGTTGCCCGATTTCAGGTCGCGCATCTCGACCTGGATGAAGGCGCCGCCCTTGCCGGGAGTGATGATCTGCTGCTTCAGCACGGTCCAGCGGCGGCCTTCGTGCTCGATCACCTGGCCGGCGCGAATCAGGTTCGCCTGCTGCTTCATGGGATGGGTCCGTGCGGTGATGGGAATGGGGTGCGGGGTTCTAGACCGGGGCGGGTCGGCCGGCAAGGTTGTCGCCCGACCGCTGAGGCGAGACCGCGCGCTCCGCTGGGCCGGCCATGGTTCGGCGTTGGCCGGCCCGATGACCGCGCAGGTATCGAACAAAACACGCTCGGCGGTCTTGCCGCGTTGGGTGATGGTCATGCGGTCGAGCTCGCGATCGATGGTTTCGCTGGTCATTGTGGTCAACCAACCTGAATGGTCGGGCAGGGGGTGGGCCACTTGCGTCAATCCGCGACCGGCGCGTGGTGGCGGCTCCGGGGGACTTCCCAGGGGGCGCTCCAGGGGACGCCCCGCCGTGTTGCGCCGCGGCCGCGCGCAGGCTAGCCGGGCGGCGAGATTCCGAGATGGGGCAGGTCCCACGATGCTGGCCGACCGATGTATGACGTGATCATCCTGGGGGCCGGGGCGGCGGGGCTGATGTGCGCGATCCGAGCCGGGCACCGTGGACGCCGGGTGCTGGTGCTGGATCATGCGCCGCGGGCGGGGGCGAAGATCCTGATCTCGGGCGGCGGGCGGTGCAATTTCACCAACACCGGCACCCAGGCCGAGCGGTTTTTGTCGGACAACCCGGATTTCTGCCGTTCGGCGCTGGCCCGCTATACGCCGGCCGATTTCGTGGCGCTGGTGCGTCGCCATGGTATCGGCTTTCACGAGAAGACGCTGGGGCAACTGTTCTGCGACGGTTCGGCGCGCCAGATCGTGGCGATGCTGCTGGCGGAGTGTTCGGCCGCCGGCGTCGAGTTGCGGCTGGGGCATCGGGTGATCGATGTCGGCCGCGCGGATTCGTTTGCTGTGCAGACCGATCATGCAGGGTTTTCCGCCGCCAGCCTGGTGCTAGCGACCGGGGGGCTGTCGATTCCGAAGCTGGGGGCGTCCGGGCTGGCCTATCGGCTCGCCACCCGGTTCGGGCTGCGGCTGACCGAGATCCGGCCCGGGCTGGTGCCGCTCTGCTTCGATGGCGAGCTGCTGGAGTTGATGCGGCCGCTGGCCGGGGTGTCGGTGGATTGCGAGGTCGGGGTCGGACGGACGGCGTTCCGCGAGGCGGTGCTGTTCACTCATCGTGGGCTATCGGGGCCGGCGGTGCTGCAGGTTTCTTCGTATTGGCGGCGGGGGCCGATCCGGCTCGACCTGCTGGTGGGGGTCGATGCGGCGGAGTTCTTGTTGGCGCGCAAGCGGACCCGGCCGCGGGCGGGGCTGGGTTCGGTCCTGGGGGAACGGTTGCCGGGCCGGCTGGCGAGCGCTCTGTCCGGCGCGGCGGAGGCGACGCGGCTGGCCGATCTGCCGGATCGAGCCCTGCGCGCGGTGGCGGCGCGGTTGTCGGGTTGGCAGGTGATGCCGTCGGGGACCGAGGGTTACGCCAAGGCCGAGGTGACCCGCGGCGGGGTGGATACGCGCGATCTGTCGTCTCGGACGATGGCGGCGAACGCGGTGCCGGGGCTGTTCGTGATCGGTGAGGCGGTGGATGTGACCGGCTGGCTCGGGGGCTATAATTTCCAATGGGCCTGGGCCAGCGGATGGTGCGCGGGGGAGGCGATTTGAGCGGGTTTGGGAGCTGGGTTCAGGCGGCTGGGCTGGGCAGGGTGGCCGGCGACGAAGGGGGTTGCGGGGGCGGGTGTTGCTGGGATGGGCGTTGCGGCGGCGGGCTTTGCGGCGATTGGCTTTCCAGCGGCGGGTTTAGCAGCGGCGGGATTTGCGGCGATGGATTTTGCAGCGGCGGGCTTTGCGGCGGCGGGTTTTTTGGCAGCGGGATTTGCGGCGACGAGCTGTGCGTCGTCGGGCGCTGATGGGATGGGCCGGACGAGGCTGCTGCGGAGAAGGACTGGCGTTGCGGGGATGCAGCGGGCGGGGACGCAGCGGGCGGGGATGCAGCGGGCGGGGGTGGTGACTGCAGGGAGGTGGCGCTGAGCAGGCGGGTTTTCAGCGACGGGTTGCCTCGGGTCAGGGCGCCGGCGGTCCGGGTCAGGGCGTTGATCCGGGTCAGTTCGATGCGCTGCTGGGCGGCGGGAAGGTCGGCCAAGCCGGTGCTGTATTCGGCGGCGACCTCGGTCATCGCGCTGGCCCAGGCCAGGTCGCGCTGGCGCGGGGTGAGCGGTTCGCCGGCGGGGTCGGCTGCCCGGGCCTGGCGGAGCTGGTCGCGGACCTTGCGCAGCTCGGCGATCGCCGAGCTGTGGTGGTCGGCGTCGTCGCGATCGGGTTCGGCGGCCGGGGGTGGCGGGCGCTCCGGAAGGTCGGCCGCGGCGAGCGGCGGGGGATGGGCGCCGGCGGCCGAGACGTTCAGCGAGGTGCGGCTGAGCGCGTTGGCGTTGCCTCGGAGTTTCAGCTTCATCGACAGCGACAGCTCGGGCGGCGCCGACAGCCTGAGATTGTCCAGCGAGGCGATGGCGAAACCGACGATCTGGGAGATGCTTACCAGATTGCCCTGCCCGCCGGTCTGACAGGCGGCGATCGCCTGCAGCGCGGCGAGGCGGGCATCCTGTACGCCCCCGACGGTCAACAGCGGGGTGAGCATGGCGAGCACCACTCCCAGCAGGTGGTCCGCGCGATCCGTCGGGGTGGTCGGGTGGTTTGTCGCCGGGGTCATGGGATCAGGTCGCCGGGGCGGATCGGGCGGATTTTCGGCAGCTTGTGGATGCCCTTGAGGCGGTTC
The DNA here is from genome assembly GCF_965277165.1 of Rhodopila sp. Taxonomy (GTDB): domain Bacteria; phylum Pseudomonadota; class Alphaproteobacteria; order Acetobacterales; family Acetobacteraceae; genus Rhodopila. The sequence goes on along the minus strand of NZ_CBDICE010000006.1, from coordinate 2,057,843 downwards.
TCCTCGAACTCGCGGCGGTATTGCAGGCCGACGCGGCGGGCCAGATAGGCGGCTTGCTGCGGTGTCGGGTCAGCCATCACGATCATGCCGCCGCCGGGCAGGATGCCCTCGGTATTGGCGATGTCGAGGCCCTCGTTCTCGTGCTCGATGCGCTCGCGTTCGAGGAATTCCTGGGCTGCGGCGAGGAGCTGTTCGGTCCAGGCGGGCGGCGGTTCGGCCTGGTCGTTGGCGGCGTCGCGGCGCTGATTGGCGAGGCAGCGATCGAGCATATGGTCCATCGTGGCGCTGGGGTTATCGTCGGCCGGGGTCCAGATCCGCGGGGTGGGGCGTCCGACCGGCACAGCCAGCGGCTTGACCTGGCGGCGTTCCAGCGCGCGCAGCATGGCATCGAAGGTGCGGGCGGCGGAGGCGGCGGTGGTGATGTGGCGGGTGCTTTCCCCGTTCGGGCGACGCAGGTTCATGCCGATGCGCCAGCAGGCGGAGGCGGCGTGGTAGGCGGCCAAAGCCTGGACGCCGATCATGACCTCGATCTCGTCGCGCGGGTGCAGGGCGGCGAGGCCGAGCAGGGCGGCGTGGGCGCGGCGGTCTTGCCAGGACTGGGGTTCGTCGGGGTCGAGCGGCAGGGTGCGGATCAGGGTGCGGATGGCCTCGGTCATGAAGCTGGGGCTGAACGGGCCGTGGTGGTGGAAGATGGCGTCGCGGTGGTAGGCCGCGATGGGGGTTGGGGTGAGTTGGGGTTGGCTGTCGGGCTTGGGTTTTGTTGGTTTGGGGGTAGGCGTTTCGGAGGCGGGATCTTTGGCGGCGGGATTTGGGGAGGCGGGATCTGGAAAGGTTGGGTCTGGGGAGGCGGGATTTGGGGAGGCGGTGTCTGGGGAGGCGGGGTCTTTGTCGGCGGGGTCTTTGTCGGCGGGGTCTTTGTCGGCGGTGTCTGGGGAGGCGGGATTGCGCATCGGGCTCAAAATTCGTGGTTGAAGTTCGTGATTTGTTCTAAAGTATCGATTGAGGTGGGGAGGGGGGCGGCGGGTGCAAGGGGGTTGGTGCAAGAAATGGCGTGCGGTTGGGGGATTGGGGAGGGGCGAGGCGTTGGGGCTTGCGGCCTGCGCGACCGGTTCCGTCGATCTTCCGGCTTTGCTGGCATTGATCACGAAGCAGGAGAACAGCGACACGGAGTGCCACGAAGGTTGGGCGGTGGACGGGCGCTGTCGCGGGTGGGGACAGGTCTTGTCGGATGGTTATGGAAGATCCGGCGACTGCTGGAAGTGTAAACGGCGGGACCTACCTGACGGACGCCGTTCGGCGATCTGGCGACCCGACGGCCGGGACGATTATCCTTCGGCCGATGACCCGACCTCAAAGGGCGCCGCCGCTGGCGGTCCGCTTCGCGACTATGGGCCGTGATCTCGGCCATCGCCAGAGAGTCCTGCCCGGCATGCCATGGTATGGATCAGTAGGGCCGCGTCTGGTTATTCGACGCGGTGCTTCCGACCAGTGTCCGTGAGGTCGAGATCAGATTTTTGCGCTTCAGTTTTGAAGTTCGAAGATCTTCCGCTTGATGCCGCTGATCGCCTTGGCCGGGTTGAGACCCTTCGGACAGGTATTCGTGCAGTTCATGATGGTATGGCAGCGATACAGCTTGAAGGTATCGTTCAATTCGTCCAACCGCTCTCCGGTGGCTTCGTCACGGCTGTCGACGATCCAGCGATAGGCTTGCAGCAAGACGGCTGGTCCCAGATAGCGGTCGCCATTCCACCAGTAGCTGGGGCACGAGGTCGAGCAGCAGAAACACAGGATGCATTCCCACAAGCCGTCGAGCTTGGCGCGCTGCTCTTTGCTTTGCAGCCGTTCGCGATCCGGCTGGACCGGCGTTTCCGACTGGAGCCAGGGCTGCACGGAGGCATATTGCGCGTAGGCCTTTGACAGGTCGGGAACCAGGTCCTTGATCACCGCCATATGGGGGAGTGGGGTGATCTTCACCGCGCCGGTCACGTCCTCGATTGGCTTCAGGCAGGCCAGCGTATTGGACCCATCGATGTTCATCGCGCAGGACCCACAGATACCTTCGCGGCAAGAGCGTCGAAAGGTCAATGTCGAGTCGATCTCGTTCTTGATCTTGATCAACGCATCGAGCACCATAGGCCCGCAGGCGTCGGGGTCGATTTCGTAGCTATCCATGCGCGGATTGTTGCCGTCATCGGGGTTCCAGCGATAGACCTGGAACTCGCGGACCCGCTTGGTTCCGGCCGCCGCCTTGTAGCTTTGACCTCGCTTGATGCGGCTGTTGGCGGGAAGTCTGAAAGCGACCATCAACTAAACCTATATCGTTTGCGCAGCATCATCATACACCGCCCAGCGGGTCAATCAGGCAGCCACCCGCGTGGCGGACACAATGGGCGCTGGTGCGGTGGTGAACCGGGCCAAGGATGCGCCGTTGCATCTGTTATTTCGGATCGACCGGGCGCGGCGCAAGGCCAGTCGAAGGCACATTGATCTGGCAGCCCTTCAGGGTCCTGGTCGCTGGAATACGCGGCGGTCGTTGGCGAACAGCAGATGCAGAGCGGCGAGACGGGCGGGCAGCGTTCCTGGTTTTCAGTGGCCTGCTGATCCCATCCGTCCGCCGTGGAGTGCGGCGAACTTCTGGGGCAGGAGACTAGCGGGGAGCCAGGTTCTGTTGCTGCACTGGGGCCCGCCCGCTTGACGGCGCCGCCGCGCCATAACCGGCAGGAGCGCCGCCGCTTGAGGGCTGCTGATATTGCGGATAGGGCGGTGCGTAACCGGGGCGTGGCGTGGCCGGGTTTGCGGCGGAGCCGTAGCGGGTCAGCACGTCGCGTAGCGGATCGGCGCCGGGATTGCTGCCCTGCATCTGCATCACCAGTTGGCGCGAAGCGAGCGGCTTGCCGTAGTAGGACTGATCCCAGGCGCTTTGCGCCGCCATCACGCTGCCCTCCAGCGCCACGCCGGCGAACAATCCGCGCGAGGCGGCGAAGGCGACGATATCGGCGCCGACCGCGGTGGTGGTCGAACCCTGGATGCCGGCCCCCAGCGTGGCCACCGCGATGCCGGCGTTGGCGCCCAGCTTGAGCTGGCTGTCGAGCACCGCGTTAAGCCCGCGTTCGGTCAGGATCATCAACAGCAACTCGTTGTCGGCGATGCCGAACTGGAAGCCGAAGCTGCCGCTGCCGATGGTGTAGAACGCCGGATAGGACCAGGTGCCGTTGCCGGCGCGAGCCAGCAGCACGCAGTTGCCGCCCTCACCGCCGAAGAAGAAGCCGGCCTTGAAGATGCGCGGACAGATCATCACCGCCTTGGCGCGGCGCAGCAGGGTGCGGGGGTCGTTCGACACCGTCTGGGTCATGATGTCCTGCACCGTCAGCGCCGAACGATCCACCAGGGTCTGCTGTTCGCCTGGCGTGTTGGCCGAACACGATGCCTGCAGCAGCGCCAGCATCGCCAGCGCGGCCGTTGCCACGAACCGAATCATGCGTCTGTGTCTCCCTGCCGTCGCCGACCATGGCCGGCCTGATCGCGCGCTGAAAATCGTCCCTGGTCGATCGCACGATCGGCGTGCCGCGGACGGTCCGCCCGGGCCGCGACCATGCTCCGACTATTGGCTGCATAGGATGGATCGCCGAGTCGGACCGACCCCGTTCGTGGCGGGCGGTAAATTTTGCCGGGGTGGGCGCGTATCCGCGGCGGCGGCCGGCCTGTGGCTTGCATGTATGTGGCGCACATGGGATCCGGCGCCGAACCGGCCGGTGCCGCCCGTCGGTTCGGCGTGCTAGATGCCGGGGTCGGCCAAGGGAAGGATCGAGGCGACGATGAAGGACCCGTGGAGCAGCGGCATCGGGCGGCGCAAGGCGGCGGTCTTGGCGGGGTTTCCGCTGATGGCGGGGTTGATCGGCAGCGCCCGCGCGGACACCGCGCCCGAGTCCACGTATGACCGGATCCGCCGCACCCAGGTGTTGCGCATTGCCGCGCTGCCAGGGGAACTGCCGTATTTCCAGAAGGACCTCGTCACCGGTCAGTGGTCGGGCGCGGCGATCTCGATGGCGCTGGATATCGCGAAAGTGTTCGACGCCAAGCTGACGTATCTCGAGTCGACCTATGGCAACTCGGTGCTCGACCTGCAGTCCAACAAGGTGGACCTGGCGTTCGCGCTTAATCCGACGCCGCAGCGCGCCGTGTCGATCGCCTTCAGCCGCCCGATGATCATCCATCCGTTCGGCTGCCTGGCGAAGAAGGGTCTGGTGCCGAAGACCTGGGACGACCTGAACAAGCCGGGGCTCACCATCGTGTTCGACATCGGTAGCCTGCACGAGACGGTGGCTCGGCGGTTTTGCCCGAAAGCCAACCTGGTCGGCTTCAAGACGCGCGACGAGTGCACGCTGGCGCTGCAGTCGGGTCGGGCCGACGCGCATATCCAGGCGGCGCTGCTGGGTTTGTCCACCGTCGGCAAGAATCCGTCGTTGGGTCCGTTTTACCTGCTGAGCGACCCGACGGTTGCGCTGCCGAGCTGCATCGGCCTGCAACGGGAGCCGGATTCGCGGTTCCGCGAGGTGATCGACGCGTGGCTGGATATGAACCGCGGCATCGGCCAGATTCGCGAATGGATGTTGCAGGGGCTGGCGAAAGACGGGGTCACCAAGGCTCAGATTCCGCCTGGCCTGACGTTCTGACGGCCGAGCAACGGCGGGGGGGCCGGTTTGCACTATCATTGGGATTTCGTGTTCCTGCTGCGCTACGCGCCGTTGTTGTGGCGCGGCGTGCTGGTCACCTTGGCCTATACCGCGGCGACCATCTTCATCGGGCTGATCATCGGGCTGGCGGTGGGATTGGGGCGATTGTCGCGCTCGCGGTTGGTGAACATCCCGCTGGTGGCGTTCATCGAGGTGTTTCGCTGCACCCCGCTGCTGGTGCAGATCGTCTGGTTCTATTATGCGCTGCCGGTGCTGCTGGGTATCCAGATCCCGGCAGTGGTGGCGGGGATCATGACGTTGTCGTGCTACACTGGGGCGTTCTACGCGGAGATTTTCCGCGGCGGCATCATCTCGATCGAGCAGGGCCAGTGGGATGCGGCCCGAGCGCTGGGGCTGCGGCGGTGGCATGTGATGCGGCGGGTGATCCTGCCGCAGGCGATCCGGCGGATGATCCCGCCGTTCGTCAACCAGTCGATCACGCAGTTGAAGAACACCTCGCTGGTGTCCACCATCGCGGTGCCGGACTTGCTGTATAATGGTACGCTGATCACCGCCGATACGTATCGGCCGCTGGAGGTCTATACCGTGGTAGCGGTGATCTATTTCGTGCTGCTGTTTCCCAGCACGCTGTTGGCGCAGGCGTATGAGCGTCGGCTGGCGGCGCGGCCGCGGTAGAACTTCGCGCCGCGCCAATCTTCGCCGTTCGCGGCCCTTATGCAACGACTCGCACGGTCTGGTATTCCGAGCGCTGCGCTCGTAGCGCGCGGATTGATTGAAGCCATGTCAGGTAATCCAACGCCAGATGCGTCAGGTAATCCAGCGCCAGATACCCGCGGCCCACCCGGAAAGCGGGATGTGAGCCCAGGTGGCGACGAGCCAGACCAGCAGCCCGCCCGCCAAGTCGTGCATGCCGAACCCACCGAGGGTAGCGCGACGCGTGGTGATGGCGACGAACGGCCAATAGCTCGTCTTCGCTTCCCAAGTTTTCCATGTGTCGGGCTGGAGCTGTTCCTTCTTGCGGTCCTGCAGGGCGGAGCCGACCAGGGCCAGGACGGTGATGGCCGATGCGACGACTATGCTCTTGGCAATGGGATAGATCGCGACATGGCATAACCCCCAGAGCGCGACCGCCCACATCATGGGATGGCGGGTGATGGCGAAGACGCCGCGGGCGGCCTCGGGGGCCGGGCCCGGTGCTCCGCCGGTCGGCATCGCCGGATTGCGGATGACCGATCCCATGAGCAGCACCGAGGCCAGCAGCATAACGATGGTGGCAAGAGCCCAGAGTGTGTTGCCGACGGGCCAGAGCGGCGTCGTGACGGGCGCCGCCCAGAACGACCAGCCCAAAGCTGCGAGCGTCACGGCGGCCACGAGGGAATAGACGGCCAGGAATGGGCCCTCGCCGAGCGCGGCGACAAGCGGTCGCCGCAGGGGATGAGACAACAGGAAGTGCGTTCCGACGAACGCAATCGCCGCCACCGCGACCCATGCTGCACTTTCCATGATCTGGAATGGCCTTCCGTTCTCACTCGCTGAGCTTTTAGCACCGCGGCGCGAAGGCTTCGAGTGAGTGGGTCATCGGCCCCGTGGCCAATCATCCGGCACAGCCGCTGCTCAATGTGCCGGCGATTGCGCCGCAGTCAAGAGTTGATGCGTCGGACCACTTGTGGCACGGCCTGCGGAGGCTAAAGGCGAATCCTAGATGCCGTTGCCGGCCTGGCGAACGGCACCAACTGAAGATCACCATGACCCAGAGCTGCTACGTCACGACGCCGATCTATTACGTCAACGGTGCGCCGCATATCGGGCACGCCTATACCTCGATCGCGGCTGATGCGATGGCGCGGTTCAAGCGGCTGGACGGGTATGACGTGCTGTTTTTGACCGGCACCGACGAGCATGGCCAGAAGGTCGAGCAGGCGGCCGCGGCGGCGGGGGTCGATCCGCAGACATTTACCGACAGGATATCTTCTGATTTCAAGGCGATGAGCGACGCCATGGGGGTGTCGTACGATGATTGGATCCGCACCACGGAGGCGCGGCACAAGCGTTCTTGCGCCGAGCTATGGCGGCGGATCGCGGCCAATGGCGACTTCTACCTCGGTCATTACGAAGGCTGGTATGCGGTTCGGGATGAAGCTTTTTATGATGAAGCGGAGCTGACCTTGCGGCCGGACGGATCAAGGGTGGCACCGAGCGGGGCGGCGGTGGAGTGGGTGAAGGAACCGTCGTATTTTTTCCGGCTGTCTGCCTGGCAGCAGCGCCTGCTGGACTTTTATGAGGCAAATCCGGAGTTTATCGCGCCGAGATCACGTCGCAACGAAGTCGTTAGCTTCGTTCGAGGCGGGTTGCTGGACCTCTCGGTGAGCCGCACGACGTTCAACTGGGGGATTCCGGTGCCGGATGCGCCGGGCCACGTGATGTATGTCTGGCTGGACGCGCTGCAGAACTATGTCAGTGCCTGCGGGTTCCCCGATCCGGGGGCGCCGCGCTGGCGCTATTGGCCGGCGGACGTGCATTTTGTCGGCAAGGACATCATCCGGTTCCACGCGGTGTACTGGCCGGCGTTCCTGATGGCGGCGGGGCTGGCGTTGCCGAAGCGGGTCAGTTCGAACGGCTGGTGGCTGATGGACGGCGAGAAGATGTCGAAGTCGCTGGGCAATGTGGTCGAGCCGCGCAAGCTGGCGGACATTTTTGGGCTGGACCAGCTGCGCTATTTCTTGCTGCGGGAGAAGCCGTTCGGCGCCGATGGGTCGTTGAGTCACGCCGCGATCATCACGCGGATCAATGTCGATCTGGCGAACGATTTGGGCAATCTGGCGCAGCGGTCGCTGTCGCTGGTGGCGCGCAACTGCGGCGGCGTGCTGCCGGCGCGCGGTGCGTTGACTGAGGACGACGCTGCGCTGCTGGCCTCGGCCGACGCGCTGCTGGGGGTGGTGCGCGGGCATTTCGACCAGCAGACGTTCCATGACGGGTTGGAGGAGGTCTGGAAGGTGGTGCGCGCCGCCAACGGCTATATCGATCGGCAGGCGCCGTGGGCGCTGAACCGGACTGACAAGGCCAGGATGGGCGTCGTGCTGCGGGTGCTGGTGGATACGCTGCGGGTGGTCGCGACGCTGCTGCAGCCGGTGATGCCGGGCAGCATGGGGCGGATGCTGGATCAGCTGGGCGTGGCGGAGGACGCGCGCGGGTTTGCCTCGCTTGGGGTGGCGTTGACCGAGGGGCAGAGCTTGCCGGCGCCGCAGGGTGTGTTTCCGCGTTATGTGGAGCCGGCGGCCTGATGCTGGTCGATAGCCACTGCCACCTGGATTACTTCACGCCGATGGAATTGCCCGACGTTCTGGCTCGCGCGGCGGCGGCGGGGGTGGGGGAGATGGTGACGATCGGGGTGACGCTGGCGCAGTCGGCGGGGCTGCCGGCGATGGTCGAGGCGGATACCCGGTTGTGGTGCACCGTGGGCGTGCATCCGCATCATGCCGCCGAGGCGCCGGTGCCGACGCCGGAGGCGCTGGCGGCGTTGGCGCGCCATCCCAGGGTGGTGGGGATCGGTGAATCCGGGCTGGACTACTTCTACGACCGCTCGCCGCGCGACGTTCAGGCGGAGAATTTTCGCGCCCATATCCGAGGTGCTAGGCTGGCCGGGGTGCCGCTGTGCATCCATGCGCGCGACGCCGATGACGATATCGCGTTGATTTTGCAGCAAGAGCGGGATCTGGGCGGGGGGTTTGATTTTCTGCTGCACTGTTTCAGCTCGGGCCGGGCGCTGGCGGAGGCGGCGTTGCGGCTGGGCGGGTTTATCAGCTTTTCCGGCATTCTGACGTTTCCCCGATCCGCGGAACTGCGCGAGATCGCGCGCGACGTGCCGTCGGATCGGCTGCTGGTGGAGACCGATGCGCCTTACCTGGCGCCGGTGCCGTTTCGCGGCAAGCGCAACGAGCCGGCTTTTGTCGCGCACACTGCCCGGGTGCTGGCGGAGGTTCGCGGGGTGGCGCCGGATGCGCTGGCGGAGCTGACGACGGTGAACTTTCGCCGGTTGTTCCGGAAAGCCGCTGCATGAAGGTGACGCTGCTGGGCACCGGGGGGTCGGCGGGGGTGCCGATGATCGGCGGGGCGGATGGTGGCGGTGATTGGGGCGCGTGTGACCCCGGGGAGCCGCGAAACCGGCGGACGCGGACCTCGATTGTCGTGGAAATCGTTCAGGGACAGAGGCTTCTGGTGGATACTTCGCCTGATATGCGAGGCCAGTTGCTGGATTGTCGGATTGCTGGGGTGGATGCGGTGCTGTTTACCCATGCGCATGCCGACCACATCACCGGTCTGGACGATGTGCGAATCCTGAACCGGATCGCGGGCCGGCCGTTGGCGGCGTTCGCCACCGCGGAGACGCTGGCGGAAATGACGCACCGGTTTGGCTACGCGTTCAGAGCTTGGGAGCCGCCGCACTTCTATCGCCCTGTTCTTGAAGCAAAGCCGGTGCGGCCGGGGGAGACGATCGAGGCGGCCGGCATATCGGTCAGGCTGTTCGCGCAGAATCATGGCCGGGTCGAGACGCTGGGGCTGCGCATTGGGGATTTTGGCTACTCGACCGATGTGGTGGCGTTGGATGAGGCGGCGTTCGCGGCGCTGGCGGGCGTGGACACTTGGGTGGTGGATTGTTTCCTGCGCGGCGACACGCATTTTTCGCACGCCAACCTGGATACAGTGCTGGGCTGGGTGGACCGGTTGAAGCCGCGGCGTACGGTGTTGACGCATATGGGGACCGAGATGGACTGGGCCTGGATGCGGGATAATCTGCCGCCGGGGGTGGAGGCGGGGTTTGACGGGATGGTGCTGGCGTGCGCCTCGGCTCGCCGATGCGTTTGATGCAAGTTGAGCGCGTGGGGGCCGGTCATGACGGGCAGGCCCCTGTTCCAGGTCCTAGTGACGGCGTTCCATGAAGCCACGCAGGACCGCGTTCATACGGGCCTGCCGCGGCGACGTTTTCGGCCAGGTTCTTGACCCGCGAACCACCCGTGTTGCTCTCGGCGGCATCGCTCCGGTCGAGCCGTTGCAGGTAGTCATCGAGTTTGACGTCGGCCAACTCGATGAACCTCGCCAGCGCCGCGCGGGTGAAATTGCGGTCCTTGTTGTTGACCGCCTTGATCCGGGTACCGTCTACGGCGAGCAGTTCTCGGCTAAACAGATCCAGTTGACGGCACAGCAACACGAACAGGCGGAAGATTGGACCGAAGGCTTTACGGTTGAGGCGCCGGAAGTCGGCAATGGTCTTGAAGTCGGGCTTCAGCTGCCGCTGCAGCCAGATGACCTCGATGTTGCGGTGCGTTTCGGCTTCGAGGCGGGGGCTCGACCGGACGCCGTTGAGGTAGCCGTAGATGTAGAGCTTCGGCAAATCCTTGGGTGCATAACCCGGGCGACCACCCGAGTGAACCTGGCGGCGGTGAGGTCCAGCCGGGTCAAAGGCGTCGATGAAGCGGACAGGGTTTTCCGGACCAACGTATTCATCCAGCGATTCTGGCAGCAGCAGCGTCTGGGCTCGGCCGGGACCGGTGAGGTGCGTCATAGCCCTGATTCTGACGATACGGGATCGATCGGAATCCGTTGCGGATTAGATTTCACCCGGTCTGCTTGAATTATCCAATCTTGTTATGATAGCGCTAGGACCAAGCGGTTCTTAAGGCTTTCTGCGAATTCAACGGCATTTACAAACAGCCCCGGGTCCGGCCACAAATCCACTTGATGATCGTAGCGCAGCCCCTTCACCACTGGGCCGTTGCGACCGCCGTATCCAAAGCTCGTAATGAGCACTCCACTTGATTTGCCCTCTGGATGTTCAAGTAGATGATTTCTGACGTTGCGAACGCCTGTCGCTTCAAAGTTTTCAAGCTTCGGCAATTGCCGAATTATGAAACGAGTGCGCGCTGCAAAACAGTAGAATGCCTCCGTGAAAAACTGTAATGGTTCGGTGAGCGCCAATTCTCGATGGGCTGCGTTCACCACTTCAGGTGTCTTCATTAAATCAAACCACTTGTCCGGCGCTGCTTCACCAGAAATAAATGGCATTGGCGGGTGAGATATTACTCTCAGCGCCGCAGCCTCGGAGAGAAGTAGCTTTATCTGGCGAAGACCCCAAATGAGTTGGCTCACTCGCCTTCTAGCCTCAACACCATGTTCGTTGTGCATCCCTTGAAAAGCCTTATCACACCAACGGTTATAATCATCAAAAGCACTTCGTGCGTCTTCAAAGACTGCGATGCTGCATTCCGCTGCCTCTATATCGGTTGCTGCGTTCAAGTTAGCGGTCTCTCAATTGCAATTGGCGTAAGCGAAGGGGGCTGGTGCCTCCACCTCGGCTATCGAACCTTGATGGTAACCAGCCCAATCGTGCTCGTCTTTTGAATCATGAAGCATACATCTTATATGCGGGTTCGCGCATTTCTACCTTGCCCAAGGCTGTCAGACTTGCTCGCTTATAGACAACCAGCCAACGTGCGCATCCAAGAGGCAAGGGTCTGGCAAATGGAAAAGAAATCTAGGGGGCTGGGGTCAGTGCTTTGGGGAATTCTCACAGATGGTAAAAGCCCCCGCGATACACGATCCGTTCAAACGGAAGCGGGACGGCGAGGATCACAACCCGTGAAAAAGTAGGGAATTCAACGGTCACATGGACAACCGGCGGCGGAAAGAAATCGAGGCGCACAACTAACACGCAGATCGGCAATCGAACTCACACTGATACCAAAATAACCTAGGGCAGGGAGATTCCGAATTTCGGACGGAAAGCTCGCCGTTCCGGTCTTAAGGAGATGCAAATCAGCAGGCTGGCAGCCCACAACAGGGATACGGAAAAGACGTCGGAAAAAGGCTCGCTCACAGAAAGCGATCACACCGCAATGGACAAGTTCCTTGGGACCGTGCTCGACGCATACAAGACTGATCAGGTGGATAGGGCCAATGCCGTCAGCCAGTTAGCTCAGGTTATTGCCGCAATTGACATCAGGAACATCGGATAGGCTCTGGCATGGTTTGCCGCTCCATACCCGCCAGAAGATATTTAAACCGGCCTATAGTTCCGCCAGCCTGAAGCGCCGCCTAGCTAGGCTGTCACGCGCGTGAAGACGCATAAGCCCCAGTGGTTTTGAATATTCACAAAGCGCCAAACGGCACCCGGGAATAAATCCGCACCCTCGCACCCGCTTTGACTGGGTTTAGCGGTGCGCAAGGTTGGGCACAAATACTTCGCGCCGCTCCTGATTACTTATGCCCTCCGCGCCGTCAGTCTGATGGCGGCAATCGTTCGCTGGCCGCCGCCTTGGTAAGCGCATGACGTGCACAGTTGGGAGTTCATGGAAGTCTATCGCAGGGCGCCAACATCAGCCCGGCGACAAAACAGCAGCCAAGCCGCTTCGTCTCACGATTTGCCCGGCACCTCATCCTCGCGTGTTTCGCTGCCCTGACTGCGCTGGGTCGCCGGGCCGGCGTGGGTGTCGAGGTTGAGCGCGGTGTTGATCAGCGCCAGATGCGAGAACGCCTGGGGGAAGTTGCCCAGTTGGCGGCGGCCGATGGGGTCGTATTCCTCGGCCAGCAGTCCGACGTCGTTGGCCAGTGCCAGCAGGCGATCGAACATCGCCTGGGCCTCGAGATAGCGGTTCTGCAGCACGAGGTTGTCGACGTACCAGAAGCTGCAGGCGAGGAAGACGCCCTCGCCGCCGGTCAGGCCGTCCTGGGTTTCGCTGGTGCGGTAGCGCCGGATCAGGCCATCGACCATCAGGTCGCGGCCGATCGCTTCCACGGTGGCGCGGATACGCGGGTCCTCGGGCGGCAGGAAGCCCACGAGCGGCAGCAGCAGCAGGCTGGCATCCAGCGTTTCGCCGCCGAAATACTGCACGAAGCTGTTGCGCTGCTGGTTGAAGCCGTCGCGGCAGATCACGTCGTGGACATGGTGGCGCAGCGTTCGCCAATGCTGCAGCGGGGCCGGCAGGTTGAAGCTTTCGGCGGCGCGGACCGCGCGGTCGAGCGCCACCCACACCATCACCTTGGAGAAGGTGAAGTGGCGTGAGCCGCCGCGCACCTCCCAGATGCTCTCGTCGGGGTTTTGCCAGATCGATTCCAGGTGGGTGATCAGGCTGCGCAGCAGCGGCCAGACTGCCGCCGGGCGGGACAGGCCGAGCACCATTTCCTAGTACATGGCGTCGATCAGTTCGCCGTAGACATCGAGTTGCAATTGGGTGCTGGCGGCGTTGCCGACGCGGACCGGGGCGGCGCCCTGGTAGCCGGCGAGCCACGGTGCCTCCCACTCAGGCACCGAGCGCTCGCCGGCGATGCCGTAGAGGGTCTGCAACTGGGCCGGGCTGCCGGCGACGCTACGGCGCAGCCAGGCGCCCCAGGCCTGGGCTTCCTCGCGGTAGCCTGCGTGCATCAGGGCGAGCAGGGTGAAGGTGGCATCGCGCAGCCAGCAGTAGCGGTAGTCCCAGTTGCGCGACCCGCCGGGCTGTTCGGGCAGCGAGGTGGTCGGGGCGGCGACGATGCCGCCGGTCGGGTAGTAGCTGAGTGCCTTGAGCGTCAGCAACGAGCGCCGCACCGGTTCGTGGTAGGCTCCGCGATAACGGCAGCGGCCGGACCATCCGGACCAGGCGGCGTCGGTGTCGTCCAGCGCCCGGTCGGCCACCGGCGGGGTCGGCAGTTCGAGATGCGAGGCGGCGTGGGTCAGGGTGAAGCGGGTGCGCTTGCCGGGCTCGGCGGTGAACGCGGCGATGGTGGTCATGGCGCGGCCGTGCAGCTTGACGTCGCTGTGCAGCACCACCTGATCGGGACCGGCGATGGCGCGGATGCCGCTGCCGTGGTTCAGCCGGGTCACCCAGGGGATCGCCGACCCGTATTCGAAGCGCAACGACAGGTCCATGTGCATCGCGACCGAGCCAGTGCGGCCCTCGACGATGCGGACCAGGGTGTTGGTTTCGACCGCCAGGAAATCGATCAGCGCGACCGATCCGGACGCGGTTTCGAACAGCGTTTCCAGGATCAGGGTGCCAGGCCAGTAGTGCCGGGTGACCTGGGTCACCGGGTCCTGGGGCATGATCCGCCAGCGTCCGTTTTCAGGTGTGCCGAGCAGGGCGGCGAAGCAGGCGGGGCTGTCGAAGCGCGGCCAGCAGAGCCAGTCGATCGAGCCTTGCTTGCTGACCAGGGCAGCCGTTCGGCAGTCGCCGATCAGCGCGTAGTGCTCGATCGGGGCGGCGTGGCCGGGGGCAGGGTTTTGTCCGGTATCGGATCTGTCGTGGTGGTTAGTGGGCTGGTCTGGGCGGTAGTGGGGCGGGGTGTCGCCAGCCGCCATCAGTTGGCTCGGCCCCACACCCTCTGACCATTGTTGCCCGGGCAATAGCAACTGGCGCCGGTGGCGACCGGGCGTTCCATCGGGCAGACGTAAGGTCCGGCATAGCAGGTTTGACCGCCCGGCGGCGGCTGGTTGTAGGTCTGTTGCGGCGGTGTGTACACCACCGGGGGCGGGGGCGTGTAATAGGTTGGCGGCGGGTAATAGGCCGGCGGCGGATAGTAGTACGGCGCCGGAACAAAGCCGGGGCCGTAGAACGGAATGCCGATGCCCACGAATACCCTGGCGTGGGCCGGCGCGGCGGCCAGACCCAGCAGCGCGGCGCACGGCGCCAGCGCGAGCATGGCGTGGCGAGACAGCAATCTTGACATCATGGCGATTACCCTGGGGCGGGACGGGAGACTTGTTATGGCGGAGGCCGCCGGCGTTATCATCTGGCGGAGCGATTATATGGCGGAGTCTGGCGGATTTGTCGATTACTAAGCCGCCTGCACTAAGCCGCCGGCACCAAGCCGCCGGTGGCAAGCCGCGGGGCACTAAGCTGCGGGGCATTAAGCCACCGGGCACTAAGCTGCGGGGCCGATCGCCTGGGGCGCCGCGCCGCGCCGGAACAGCCGGCCGATCCGCACCGCCAGCGCGGCCAGCGCCGGGGTGGTGGTGGGACGCAGCAGGCGGTGGTCGTAGCCGGCGAAGCGGCGGTCGTTCTCGGTCAGGCAGATCGCCATCAGGTCCAGCGGCTTGAGGTCGATGTCGCTGACCGCCTTGCTGCCGTTCAGGGTAAAGTTGTTGTCCACCGCCGGCTTGTCGCCGCCATCCATGTCCCGCGCCAGGCCGATACGCTCCCACGCCAGGAAGATCCAGGCACGGATGACGCGCGCCTCGAACCGCAGCCGCCGTAGCGGGGCCAGGCGCCGGCGGTGCCAGGCGAGCCAGTTGGCGAACAGCAGGATGTGGCGCGCCTCTTCCTGGATCACCGGTTCAAAGGTGTCGACCAGGGCGGTGGGGAAGTAGCCTGAGCGGCGGGCCACTTCGAACAGGCCGAAGGCGAAGAAGCTGTCGATGCATTCGGAGTAGCCGGTGACCAGGTAGCCCCATTCGGCGTCCGCTGGCAGTTTGTCCGGCGGTTCGGGGACCAGGGCGATGCCGTAGCTGGCGACCAGGTTGGACAGCACCTCCTTGTGGCGACCTTCCTCCCAGCCGTTGCGGCTGATGGCGTCGCGCCAGGCCGGGTCCTCGATGGCCTCGCCGTAGGCCAGCATGCGGGCGCGGGCCTTGGTCTCGGTGGTGACGGCGATGTCCCAGATCGGCAGGCTGGTGAGCCGGTGCAGCGCGTCGGGGTCGAGCCTGGGCCAGGCGATGACGGAGGGCTTGTACGGGTTGAAGGTGTCGTGGAACATCTGGCAGGCGGCGTCGCGGTGACGGTCGGACCCGATCGGCAGCTTGCCTTCGGTCGGCGACTGCCATTCCCGGGCGCGGCGGTCGGCGGCCTCGATTTCGGCCTGGGTGGCGACCGGGGTGGGGGCGGCGCTTGGCGCGGGGATGGCGGCCTGGGCGGCGGCGGCGCTTGGCGCGGGGGGTGGCGTGACCGGCGTCGGATCGGCGGTCTTCGGGTCGGCGGTTGTCGGGTCGGCGGTTGTCGGGTCGGCGGTTTGGTTCTCTAGGGTCATCCGGTGTTGGGTCGGCATCCGATCGTCCTGGGTCAAGAGCCGTGTGATCACGAGACCGTTGGCGACAGCCCACGCGGGTCGCCTATAGTCGTGCCGGCAGCCGCCGAGTCGGCTACTTATGCCGGCACAAGCCGAGTCGGTCGCACGGCGTAACCAAGCGTTAATGCGTCAGGAGTATTTAGCAGCGGAATGTTGGCCGAAGCGATACTCAACGATCCGGCGCAGGTGCTGCGCCAGGTGTTCGGATTTCCGGGCTTTCGCGGCCAGCAGGAAGCGGCGGTCAACCACGTCACCGCCGGCGGCGACGCGCTGGTGCTGATGCCGACCGGGGGCGGCAAGAGCGTCTGCTACCAGGTTCCGGCGCTGTGCCGCACCGGCACCGCGGTGATCGTATCGCCGCTGATCGCGCTGATGGACGACCAGGTGGCGGCGTTGCGCCAGCTTGGGGTCAATGCGGGGGCGCTGCACTCCGAGGTCGATCCGGCGGAGGCGCGTTCGATCACCCGCGACCTGATCGAGCAGCAACTGGACCTGCTTTACGTGTCGCCCGAACGGCTGTTGAGCAACGGCACGATGGAGCGGCTGGGGCATTTGCGGCTGGCGCTGTTCGCGGTGGACGAGGCGCACTGCGTGTCGGCCTGGGGCCACGAATTTCGCCCCGAATACCGCGAACTGGCTCGGATTCCGGCGATGTATCCCGGGGTGCCGCGGATCGCGCTGACCGCAACCGCCGATGCGCGCACCCAGGCGGATATCCTGGCGGCGTTGCGGATGGACGCGGCGAAGGTATTCGTGTCCAGCTTCCACCGCGCCAACCTGCGGCTGTCGGCCGAGGCCAAGGTGGGGGAGACCGCGCAGCTTCTGGAATTCCTGCGCCGGCATCAGGGTGAGTGCGGCATCGTCTATTGCGGCAGCCGGGCAAAAACCGAGCGGATGGCGGCGAAACTGAATCAGCGAGGGTTCGCTGCGGTGGCGTTCCATGCCGGGCTCGATCCTGAGCTGAAGCGGGACTCGCTGGCCAGGTTCCGCTCGGGTGAGGCGCTGGTGGTGGTGGCGACGATCGCCTTCGGCATGGGGATCGATCGGCCGGACGTGCGCTTCGTGGTGCATCTGGACATGCCGGACAGCCCGGAGGCGTATTACCAGCAGATCGGGCGGGCCGGGCGCGATGGCGATCCGGCCGACACGCTGCTTCTGTTCGGCGGCCAGGATGTCGCTCAGGCTCGGCACTGGCTGGCGCAATCGGCCGCTCCGGAGGCGCGCAAGCGGGTGATGCGCACCAAGCTGGAGGAAATGGTGGCGCTGACCGAGGCAGTGAGCTGCCGGACCCAGTCGTTGCTGGGCTGTTTCGGCGAGGCGCTGGAGGTGGGGTGCGGGCACTGCGATAACTGCGAGGCTCCGCCGGTCACGCTGGATGCCACGACCGAGGCGCAGATGGTGCTGTCGGCGGTGTATCGCACGGAGCAGATTTTCGGTGCCGAGCACATCGTGGCGGTGCTGCGGGGTGAGCGGACCGAGGGGGTCATCCGCCACCGCCATGACCGGCTGCGCACCTTCGGGGTCGGCGCCGCGCACGTCGCGACGTATTGGCGCGGACTGATCCGGCAGTTGATCGCGCGGCGTGCGCTGGATGTCGACACCGAAGGCCATGGCGGGTTGTTCCTGGTGCAGGACGAGGCCCGGCCGATCCTGCGCGGCGAAGCGAAGGTGATGCTGCGCCAGGAGCGGGCGCCTGTGGTGCGGGCCGAGCGGGCGGAACGTAGCCGGCCGGGGGTGGGGGGCTCAGTGGGGGTCTCATTGGGGCGCGGGGGCGAGCCGGTGCAGGCGTCGCCGCAGCAGGCATCGCTGTATGAGGCGCTGCGGCTGTGGCGGCTGGCCGAGGCGCGGGGCCAGTCGATTCCGCCCTACGTGATCTTTCATGACTCGGTGCTGCGCGATATTGCCGCGCAGCGTCCGGCGACGCTGCAGGAGTTGGGCCAGATCAAGGGTGTCGGGGCATCGAAACTGGAGCGTTATGGGCGGCCTGTACTGGGGGTGCTGGGGGCGCCGCTGCCGGCGGGGTTGGTCAAGCGCGACGGGTGAGGCAGGGTATTTGAGGTGGTCTCGAATCGCCGCCGCCGCATCGAACGGCAGGATGCGCCCGTCGAGGTCGTCGGCGAAAATGGCCCTGGCCGGGGACTGCAGGGCGATGCGACGACGGCCGGCCGGCAATATCTCAATGCCGGCGAGGAATTCCGCCTGGCAGATGGAGGCGGTAAACAGCGTCTCCTCGGGTTGCGCGGCGACCCAGGCCGCCACTTCGGGCGGCGGCTGGCGGCTCATGATGGAAGACAGGACTTTGGTGTCGAGCACGACCATCAGTCAGACCGAGGCGGGTCACGGGTCGGTTCGCGTCGCGGCAGCTTCAGGTCAATGCCGCCGACCGGATCGACCCGGGCGCGGATACGCGCATAGATTGGTTGCGATCGGGCGCGCCGGGCCAGTGAGAGTGGTCTGCAGAATGCGCCGAACCTCGGCCTCCATCGCGTGACCGTGCTCGGCAGCGCGGCGGCGAAGCCGCTTCTTGATCGCCGGATCGAGGTTGCGGACGGTGATGCTGCTCATGGCTTTCCCAATAGCACGATCGGTCGCGCGCCGGCGGGACGTACGGGCGCTTGGCCTGACCGGGGCCTGACCGGGGCCTGACCGGGGCCTGACCGGGGCGAGGATTGCACGGCTCCCGAACGCCATGGCAATACTCTGCCCGGCTCCCTGCAATCAGCAGGCACGTTTGGGGTGTGTGGTCTCGACCTACTCCAGGCAAACCGGGCTCGGGCAAGGATAACGATCATGGCCAATGACAAGATGATGACGCAAATCCGCGGCAAGGGCGGCTTCATCGCCGCGCTGGACCAGAGCGGCGGGTCGACGCCGGGCGCGCTGCGCCAGTACGGCGTTCCGGAGAGCGCCTACAGCGGCGATGCCGAGATGTTCAAGCTGGTGCATGAGATGCGGGTGCGCATCATCTCGGCGCCGGCGTTCACTGGGGCGAAGGTGATCGGTGCCATCCTGTTCGAGGCGACGATGGACGGGCGGGCGCACAACAAGTCGGTTCCGGCGTATCTGTGGGAGGAGCGCGGGGTCGTTCCGTTCCTGAAGGTGGACAAGGGACTGGAGGCGGAGGCCGACGGGGTGAGCCTGCTGAAACCGATCCCCGGGCTTGATCCGCTGCTGGATCGGGCGGTGACGCTGGGGGTGTTCGGCACCAAGATGCGTTCGGTGATCAACCTGGCGTCCAAGACCGGGATCGCCGCGGTGGTCGAGCAGCAGTTCGACATCGGGGCGCAGATCGGCCGGCATGGGCTGGTGCCGATCATCGAGCCGGAGGTGTCGATCAAGAGCCCGGACAAGGCGGCGGCCGAGGCGATCCTGCTGGCGCAACTGACCAAGCAATTGGACGCCTTGACCGAGGGTCGCCAGGTGATGCTGAAGCTGACGATTCCCGAGGTCACCGACCTGTATGCGCCGCTGGTGGCGCACCAGGGCGTGGCTCGGGTGGTGGCGCTGTCGGGCGGCTACAGCCGGGCCGAGGCGTGCCAGCGGCTGGCCGCGCAGCATGGGGTGGTGGCGAGTTTTTCGCGGGCGCTGGCGGAGGGGCTGCAGCATTCGATGAGCGATGCCGAGTTCAATGCCAAGCTGGCGCACTCGATCGACGAGATCTGGCGTGCCTCGGTCGAGAAGGTTTGAGGGTAGGGGCCTGACGGAGCGACCCCCGGGTCGGCTTGCGTGGTGGGCTGCCGGGCTGTGGTTCGGCCGTGGCTGTGGTTCTACCCGTGCGCGTTGCCGAGCGCGTGCCCATGCCCGTGTTGGGGCCCGTGTGGGGGCCCGTGTTGGGGCCGGCGCACGATCGGTGGGCCGGCCAGGCCGCGTTTCAGCTCGATTCGGTGGCGGCGCAGCATGCGGTAGAGGGTGACCCGCGACACGCTGAGCGCATCGGCGGTGGAGGTGATGTTTTCTCCGGTGCGGTCGAGAGTTGCCAGCAGGGTGGCGCGTTCCTCGGCGGAGCCTGGTTTCGGGGTGGCCGATCCGGCGATCGCGACCGGGGGGTCTTGCAGGCCGGTCAGGGTGGTGGCCTCGATCAACGGTCCGTCGCCGATCACCACCGCGCGGCGCACCACCGACATCAGTTCGCGCACGTTGCCGGGCCAACGGTGACGGCGCAGCGCCGCCATCGCGTCGGCGGTGAAGCCGGACACCGGGCGGTTGAAGTCGCGTGTCGCCAGGCGCAGGAAATGGCTTGCCAGCGCGGCGATGTCGTCGGCGCGGTCGCGCAGCGGCGGCACCGGCAGCGCCAGCACGTTCAGCCGGTAGAACAGATCCTCACGGAAGCGTCCGGCGGCGATGGCGTTGGCCAGGCGCACGTTGGTGGCGGAGACGATGCGCACGTCCAGGCTGAGGGTTTCGCGGCCGCCGACGCGCCTGATCTGACGTTCCTGCAGGAAGCGCAGCAGGTGGCCCTGCAGGTCGATCGGCATGTCGCCGATTTCGTCGAGGAACAGGGTGCCGCCGTTGGCGTGCTCGATCTGCCCGATGCCGCGGGTGACGGCGCCGGTGAAGGCGCCTTTTTCGTAGCCGAACAGTTCGGAAGCGACCAGTCCCGGCGGGATGGCGGCGCAGTTCAGCGCCACGAACGGGCGGTTGGCGCGACGCGAGCCATCGTGGATGGCGCGGGCCAGCAGTTCCTTGCCGGTGCCGCTTTCTCCGCTGATCAGGACCGGTTCGTCGGTTTGTTCGAACCGGCGGAGCAGGGTGGCGACCTGGCGCATCGCCGGGCTGTCGCCGACGATGGCGGGTCGGGTCGGGGTTGCCGCGGGGTTGCGGCGGGATGGCTCTGGGCGGGCTGGCTCTGGGCGGCTTGATGGGGAGGGCTGGGTTAGCGGGGAGGGCTGGGTTAGCGGGGAGAGCTGGCCTGATCGCGGGTGAGAGGATGGTGGGTGGGCTGAAGTGGGGTGATGCGGATCGACGGTTTCGTACAGCCGGGTCAGCAGGGTCGGGTCCTCGGCGGCGCGTTCCAGCAGCAGGCGGGCGAGGCGCTGTGCCGGCACGCGGGCCAGGTCGTCGACGCTGACCCTCAGCATCGAGGTCGCTTCAACGCACGGCGATCGGCGTGTGTCCGTTGAGAGCGGCCGGCTTTCGGACATTCTGGGGCATTTCCGTATGCAGTGGCTGACGATGGCTGTTTCGTCATCTGACGTGTTATCGTAAACCTCTCGCACACGGGATCACGAGCGCGTGCCACAGCATCATCAGAAGGGGAGCGTGACAATCACGCCATCATGGCTTCCCAATTTGGTGGGTTCCCGGCCCGGCCGATGATCGGCGAGGTGTGGTCCGGCGGCGCTCGGGGTTCGGTTCCCTGATTATCCGCCGCCTTGGCGCGATGGTGCGGCGGGGTTTGCAAGCGAGTTGTCCGGGTTGCGGGGCCACACCGCGGGACAATCGAACGCCGGCCGGGGTGGGTGGGAAACAGATTCACATTTGATATGATATTGTAGTGCGATCAATCTGGATGTGATGAGCACAATTTCGTGTATATGGTGGCCGATGCGTTTTCCCGGCTGCCTTGCTGCTGTCCTCATTGTTGCCGCGACCCACGCGGTTTCTGCCGGGGCGATTGCGGGTGAGCGGGTGGCCCGGGTAGCGGTGACGGCGACGCCGTCATTCCGCCCCGTGGTCCGCCCCGTGGCCCGCCCCGAGGTTGGGCGTCCGGTGATGCGAAGGCCGGTGATTGGACGGGTGGCGATCGCCGGCCTGGGCGGGCCGGGCAGAACCGGTGCGGCCGCGGTCCGACCCGAGATGGCGGACCCGGCGGCTCTGTGCGAAGCCGCGGTCACCGCCGCGGAAGCCCGCACGCGCCTGCCGCACGGGTTGTTGGGTGCCATCAGCTTGACCGAGACCGGCCGGATCGGGTCCGTTACGGGCCGCTTGCGGCCGTGGCCTTGGTCGATCAACGTCGAGGGCAGGGGCCAGTTCTTTGCCACCAGGCAGGACGCCATCGCCGCCGTCGGGGCGTTGTTGCGGCGTGGCGTGCGGTCGATCGATGTCGGCTGTCTGCAGGTCAACCTGATGTGTCATCCAAGGGCGTTCGCGTCGCTGCGGGCGGCGTTCGATCCGCGCGAAAATGCCGGATATGCGGCCGCATTCCTCAATGCTTTGTATACCGCGAGCAGGGATTGGCCGAGCGCAATCGCGGCTTATCATTCCGAGACGGCTGCGCTGGGGCGGGCGTACCGGGAGGAGGTGATGGCGCGCTGGCGGGACAGCGAGCCGCTCCGGCCGGCGGGCGAGGGCCCGGTATACGCTGATTTCGCCGAGGTCGGCCGCGGTTCCGGCGCCGGGATGGGCGATCCGGCCTATGCCGCGTTTGCTCCCCGGGATCAGATTTATGGCGCCTTCGCGCCACGGTGATCAGGGCGCCTTCGCGCCAGGCTAATTTTGCGGTTCGGCGAGGGGTGGCGGCGCTCAGGCCAGCGCCAGCATGACCACGCCGATGCAAATCAGCGCCATCGCGCCCAGTTGCAACGCTCCCAGCGGTTCGGCGAAGCCGTAGTGTCCGATCAGGGCGACGGCGACATAGGAGCTCGCGGTGCACGGCAGCGCCACTGACATCGGGATGCGTCGCAGTGCGACGATATAGAGCAGCGCCGCTCCGCCGTACAAGCCGAGACCGACAAGGGTGCGCGGATCGAACAGTTGCGAGACGAAGTCGGCCGACCCGGCGGCGGCCTTCAGCAGCGTCTGCCCGAGAACACTGGTGACGATGGCAGCCGCCAGGACCGTCCAGTAAAGCGTCATGCCGGTCGCGGTCCGCCGCCGACGTGCCGGCGGTGGCGACAGGGCGCGGGCTGGCGGATCGGGCGCGCGTTGCGGTTTGACCAGATTCGATACGTCCGCCTATCGCGCATCGTTGACGCTCGATACGTCGGTCTTAGTTGGAAGTAGCCGATTCACGCATAGAAGCGTGGCCGCGTTGCGACTCACGCTTCTATGCGATCGGATACTAGAGTTTCGTGCGACAGGGAGCATCACCATGAACAGAGCTGAATTTGAGGCTGCGGTCCGCCGCGAGGGGTATGACATCCGCGACGGCGAGATCAAGCCGGACGAGCACCGCAAGTCCCACGCCCATGACTTCGATGCTCGGCTTTTCGTGCTGGACGGTCACCTGACGCTGGTGCGCGGTGACCAGCGCGAGACCTTCGGGCCAGGGGACAGCTGCACCGTTGCGGCGGGCACTCAGCATGAGGAGCACACCGGGGCGGATGGCGCGCGCTACCTGGCGGCGCGCCGGTCGCCGTCATCGGCGGCTGCCGCGGAGTAGGGCAGGTTTTGCCGGACGATCGCCATCATCGGCGTCGTCGTCGGGATTGTCGGGCGAGCTGGTGCGGCGGGGCGCGCCGTCGAGGCACGCTAGACGAAGCGGTGCGGCTGGGTGGGGATGTCGGCGAGGCCCGGGGTCAGGTGTCGAGGGGATCAGGTGTCAAGCAGGTAGGGGAGAAAGATGTCCTCGATGCTGAAGCGGCGCCGGGTGATTCCCTGCTGGTAATTGTAGCGCGGCACGGCACCGATCGCGTCCCGGTTGGCGGCGATGCCATAGGGCCACCAATCCTCGCCCAGCAGTTCGCGGTCCTGGGTGACCAGGCGGGTCAGCCAGGGGATCATCGTGTCCATGTTGTTGAAGGTCATGCCCTGGGCGATGTGTTAGGCCATCATGTCATTGGCTTTGCAAAATCCCAGGTAAACCGCCTTGACGACATCCGGCTCCCGAGCCGCCGGCTCGCGGGTGACGACGATGGTGTGCATGATCGGAAGATGCCGGTGCGGCGGTAGTAGTCCCGCTCCACAGTATCGAAATCGGTGGTATTTGGAAATCGGTCTGCCGAGCTTTTTGCCTGTCGATCGCTATGGAGTGGCGGGTCATAGCCGGCGTATCCCGTGCTCCAAGTGTGCCTAAGCTGCTTGGCAGATTGCTACGAGCTTCTGTCGTAACCAGCGGTGGCCCGGATCGGCGTCGAGGCGCGGATGCCACATGGCGCTGATCGCCAGTTCCGGCGTCGGCACGGGCAGGTCGAACGCTTGAAGCCCCTGCGCCACCATGTCCTCACCGCGGATGCAGGAGCGCGGCACAAGCGCGATCAAGTCCGAACGACGCGCGATATTCAGCGCGTCGAGAAAACTCGGTACGATGGCGACGACCTCGCGCCGCAGACCAAGCTCGGCCAAGGCGTCATCTACCGGTCCCTTCCATATGCCCCGACGTGACGCGACAACGTGACCGCAAGCAGCATAGAGTTGCGGCGTCATCGTTTCCGCCAGCAGCGGGTGGTGCAGGCGTACCGCGCCGACGAAGCGGTCGCGGAAGACAAGCTGGCGGCGTACCTCCGGTGCGGAGGGGGCCGTCGTCCCGATTTCGAGGTCGATCGCCCCATCACGCAACGGGGTCGCATCCTTGTTGGGCTTGGGGGCGAAGCGAAGGCGGACGCCGGGCGCTGCCTCAATGATGCCTACGACAAGAGCGGGGGCAAACAGTGCCACGAACCCTTCGTTGGCGCGGATCGTGAACGTCCGTTCCAACAAGGCCGGGTCTATGTGGCCCGCGACCGGCGTCAGCACCGCTTGCGCTTCCTGCGCGAGCGCATGGACGCGGCTCGCCAGTTGCTCCGCATAAGGCGTCGGTGCAAGCAAACGCCCCGCTTGCACCAGCAGTGGATCGCCGGTTGCGGATCGAAGCCGCGCCAAGGTCCGGCTTGTCGCGGATGGGCTTAGCCCAAGCCGCTTGGCCGCAGCCGTGACGCTGCGTTCGGCTAGCAGCACGTCGAGGGCGAAAAGCAGATTCAGATCAGTGGTTGCCATACGGAGGGTATAGCCGCGCGCTCACGTCTGCCATAGCGTTTGGTGCAATCGTATTTTGCGTTTCGTGCGTCTGGCGCCTTCCACCACTGCGACCACATTTGAGACGAGCAGCGAAAGGGCTACGCCATGACGAACCATTTCGATCAGCAATCCCGTACCGTCCTGCTGGTCGGTGCATCACGCGGCCTCGGGCAGGCCATGGCGGCCGAGTTCGTGAAGAAGAGCTGGCACGTCGTCGGCACGGTCCGCGAAGATGGATGGACCGGTCTACACGACCTCGCCCAAGGCCACCCCGATCAGGTCACGATCGAGCAGATCGACATCACGGAACCCGACAAAATCGCAGCCTTGCGCGACCGGCTCTCGGGCAGCGCCTTCGACATGCTGTTCGTCAATGCCGGTACTGCCAACAACGATCAGGCAGAAACCATTGCGGAGATTTCTACCGGTGAGTTCGTGCGGGTCATGCTCACCAACGCGCTCGGCGTGATGCGTGCCGTGGAAGGGTTGCAGGATTTGGTGCGTCCTGCCGGGCTGATCGGCGTCATGTCGTCAGGTCAGGGCAGCATCGCCAACAACGAGAAGGGCGGGCACGAAGTCTATCGAGGGAGCAAGGCCGCGCTGAACCAATATATGCGGAGCTACGCCGCCCGCCATGCCGACGATCGGCGGGCGATGGTGCTGATGGCGCCGGGCTGGATACGCACGGAGCTGGGCGGGCCGGAGGCGCCGTTCAGCATCGGGGAAACCATCCCGCGGTTGGTCGACACGCTTGTCGCGCAACAGGGGACGCCGGGCCTGCGCTTCATCGACCGCCACGGCAAAACCGTGCCGTGGTGATCGTGACAGGCGACGACGGAAAGACGCGCATGAAGCTGATCGGCATCGAGGAGCATTATCTGACGGCAGACCTGCGCGACGCTTGGGAGGCGATTGGGCTGGCGGCGACGGACCCGAGCGTCGCGGTACATTCCGGCGAGATCGAGCGGCGACTAATTGACCTTGCCGGCGACCGGCTCGCCCTTATGGACGAAACCGGCCTCGATGTTCAGGTCCTGTCGATCACCACGCCTGCGTTGCACGACCTGGGACGGGTGAGCGTCGATCTGGCCTGCCGCGCCAACGATGCCGTGGCGGAAGCCACCGCCCGATGCCCGGACCGCTTCCAGGCGTTGGCCGCTTTGCCGGTCGGGATGCCGGACGAGGCGGCGCTGGAACTGGAACGCTGCGTCCGGGCGCTCGGCTTCAAGGGAACGATGCTGTGCGGCCGGGTCGGGGACCGTAACCTCGACCACCCGGACCTGAGGCCGGTCTTCGAGAGTGCCTCCACGCTCGGTGTACCAGTCCTGCTCCATCCGCGCACGCCTGCCCCGGCGGTCCGGTCGGCCTATTACTCGGGGTTCACGCCGGAGGTGGATGCAGCCTTCGCCATGTACGGCCTTGGCTGGCACTACGATGCCGGCATCCAGTTCATCCGCTTGGTGCTTTCAGGCACATTCGATCGCCTGCCCGGCCTACAGGTAATTCTCGGTCACTGGGGCGAGGTGGTGCTGTTCTATGCCGAGCGTCTGGCGGCGATGGACCGCGTGTCGGGCCTGGAGCAGCCGATCGCGAGCTACCTGCGCCGTAACCTGTATGTCACCGCCAGCGGCATGTTCAGCCCCAACTATCTGGCGCGTGCCGCTGCCATCGTCGGGACGGACCGGCTGCTGTTCTCCACCGACTACCCCTATCAGTATCGGGCGGGCGGGGACGCGCGGCGGTTCCTGGCGGAATCTGGGCTGGAGAGCGCGGACAAGGCCGCCTTCGCCCATGAAAACTGGGAGCGGCTGACAGCAGTCGAAAGGATTTAGCCTCTATGCGGCGCAACCCTCGTCGCGCAGCAGGTCGAGTACCGCCTCGCCGGGCACGTCTGCGCTGGTGAACGCCTGACCGATGCCGCGGGCCAGCACGAAGTGCAGCGCCCCGTCGCGCATCTTCTTGTCGCGCCGCATGTGGCCGATCAGGGTCTGGGCGGAGAACCGGCGGTTCAGCATCGACAGATCCGCCGGCAGGCCGACGCCAGCGACATGGGCGATCACCCGTTCGGTGTCGGCCGGCGGGCACAGGCCCAGGCGGGCGGAGAGTTTGAAGGCCAGGCCGAGGCCGACGGCGACGGCCTCGCCGTGCAGCAGGCCGCCGTCGTAGCCATACTCGGCCTCCAGCGCGTGGCCGAACGTGTGTCCGAGGTTGAGCAGGGCGCGGCCGTCGTTGGGTTTTTCCTCGCGTTCGTCGTCGCCGACGATTGCGGCCTTGAAGGCGCAGGCGCGCTTGATCGCCTCGGCCTGGGCGTCAGGCGCGCCGTCGATCACGGCCTGGCCGTGGCGTTCGCACCAGGCGAAGAAGGCGGCGTCGCCGATCAGGCCGGCCTTGGCGATCTCGGCGTATCCGGCCTTGAGTTCGCGCGGCGGCAGGGTGGCCAGGGTCGCGGTATCGGCCAGCACCATTTGCGGCTGGTGGAAGGCGCCCAGCAGGTTCTTGCCGTGCCTGGTGTTGACCCCGGTCTTGCCGCCGACCGAGGAATCAGCCTGCGCCAGCAGCGTGGTGGGAATCTGGATGAACGGCAGTCCGCGCAAGGTGGTTGCGGCGGCGAAGCCAGCGAGGTCGCCGATGACGCCACCGCCCAGCGCGATCACCGCGGTGCGGCGCTCGACGCGGGCTTCGAGCAACTGGTCGGTGACGTCGAGGTAGCTGTCCATGCTCTTGGACGCTTCGCCGCCCTTGACGATGATGGAACTGGCCGCGATCGCGGTTTGCGCCAGGCCGTCGAGCAGCGTGGCCAGGTGCAGATTGGCGACGGTCTGGTCGGTGATTATCACCGCGCGTTTCTGCGCCAGCCTGGGTGCCAGCAAGGCGCCGGCACGGGCCAGCAGGCGATCGCCGATGACCACGTCGTAGCTGGTGCTGGGCAGCACCACGTGCAGCCGTCGCGGCGGT
Organism: Rhodopila sp.; assembly: GCF_965277165.1. Classification (GTDB taxonomy): domain Bacteria; phylum Pseudomonadota; class Alphaproteobacteria; order Acetobacterales; family Acetobacteraceae; genus Rhodopila. Next base: position 2,030,289 of record NZ_CBDICE010000006.1, on the reverse strand, counting down.
TTCCAAGCCGCCAGCGCGGTCATTACGGTAGCGGTGGTAAAGTCGGGTGGCTCGTCGCCGCAATCGACGATCAGGTCGGCCTCGGCGTAGATCGGGTGGCGCTGTTGCATCAGCCGGCGGAGGGTTTCCTCGCGGTTGACGCCATTCAGCAGCGGCCGGTTGTCGCGCGTCGCCACCCGCCGGACCAGGGTGGGCAGCGAGCAGCGCAGCCAGACGGTGAGCGCGTCGGTTCGCGCGGTTTCCCGGGTGCGGTCGTCGATGAAGGCACCGCCGCCGAATGCCACGACCATGGGATCGCCGGCCAGCAGGCGGCGGATCACCCGCCGCTCGCCGTCGCGGAACGCGGCCTCGCCGTAGCGGGCGAACAACTCGGGGATCGAGCAGCCGGCGGCCAGTTCGATTTCCTGGTCGGCGTCGCGGAACGGCAGGCTGAGACGCGCGGCGAGGCGGCGCCCGATCGAGGTCTTGCCGGCGCCCATCAATCCGACCAGCACGATGCTACGCCCGGCGATGGTGTCGGGGACCGGTGTCGTCTCCCGCAGAGCGGTGTTGCGTGTCATGATGGCGGACGTTAGCACAGCGGTCGCGGACCAGGCGATTGGGCGATTCGGTTTGGCCGGATGGGATTTGGCCGGATGGGATTTGGCTGGGTGGGATTTGGCCGGATGGGATTTGGCTGGGTGGGGTTGGGTTGGTTTGATCTGGCCGAGTGGAATGGCCGCGAACCTGAGCGGCCGTGGCTGGCGGCGTCGGGAGTCCGCGTGCAGGAGCCTGAATGATCCGGATTTTCTTTTTCGTTGTGCTGGCCGGCCTGGTCGCCATCGCCGGGGGCGTGTTGATGCTGGGTGCGTTTCCGCCGGCGCCGCACCAGCAGGCGGTGGAGAAGACGGTGCCGAACGACACCTTCACCGCCCACTGAGTGATGGCGATGGACCCTGAGTGATGGCGATGGACCCGGCGGTCGATGCATTCCTGGAGATGCTGACGGTGGAGCGCGGGGCGGCGCGCAACACCATCCAGTCCTACAGCAACGATCTGGACGATTTCGCCAGCTTCGCGGCCGGACGGGGGCAGCGCGCGGCGGCGGCGGACGCGGGCTGTTGTCAGTCCTATATGGCCTCGCTGCATGCTCGCGGCCTGTCGGCGCGCACCGCGGCACGGCGGTTGTCGGCGTTGCGCCAGTTCCACCTGTTCCTGCTGAAGGAGGGGATGCGGGGCGACGATCCGACCAGCCAACTGGATACGCCGAGGCTGCCCAAGCCGTTGCCGAAGTTCCTGACCGAGGCGGAGGTTGATGGCCTGATGGCGGCGGCGGCGGAAAAGCCCGGGCGGCCGGGGGTGCTGGGCCGGGCGGCGCTGGAACTGCTGTATGCGACCGGGATGCGGGTGTCGGAGCTGTTGTCGCTGCCTCGGGCCGCGGTGGGTGCGGGCGCGGAGGTGATGATCATCAAGGGCAAGGGCGGCAAGGAGCGGATGGTGCCGCTGTCGGCGGCGGCGAAGCAGGCGGCGGCCGCGTTGCTGGCGCTGGCGGGTGCGGACAGCCGGTTTCTGTTTGCCGGACGCGATCCGCGGCGGGCGCTGACCCGGCAGGCGTTCTTTCTGTTGCTGAAGCAGATCGCGGTGCGGGCCGGGCTGGATCCGGCCCGGGTGTCGCCGCACGTGCTGCGGCACTCTTTCGCGTCGCACATGCTGGCGCGGGGGGCCGATCTGCGCAGCCTGCAGATGCTGTTGGGTCATGCCGATATCGCGACGGTGCAGATTTACACCCATATCCAGGCCGAGCGGCTACGCCGGGTGGTGGAGGAGCACCATCCGCTGTCGGGTGGTGTCGCGGCCGCGGACGCGGTGCGCTCCGATGGCTGATTGGGGTTGCGTCGGGATGGCCGGCGTCAAGCCCGGGCCGGCTTCGGCGGTCGGTTGGCCTGCGGCTGCGGCCGGGCCACACCGACGAAGCGAGGCTGGCCGGTCGGGTCGGCTTGTTGGGCGGACGGCGTTGGGCGATGGGGTCCTGGCGCGGTTACGGGCGCTTCCGGGACGGCGATCGGATCGGCGTGCCGGCGGCGGACGACCGGTGGCGAAGCGGACGCAACCGGAGCGGGTTCCTGGCGCTTAGGTCGGGTGTATCTGAACACCCAACGTTACCATCCTGGACAATTGCATGAACCGCGGTGCTGAATTGTGACCCAACAACCCCCGCCGGCCGCCAGCCGCGACGCCCTGGAGGCCAGGCTGCACCAGCAGGCGCTGCTGGCTGAATTCGGCCGCCGCGCGCTGGGCTCGGTCAGCTTCGACAGCCTGCTTGACGAGGCCACGCGGATGACCGCCGTCGGCATGCAGGTGCGGTTCTGCAAGGTGCTGGAATATCTGCCCGGGGAGAACCGTTTGCTGGTTCGGGCCGGCGTGGGCTGGCACGAAGGCGTGGTCGGGCAGGTCAAGATCGGCGCGGAAATGAGCTCGCCGGCGGGGTATGCGCTGCATACCGGCAAGCCGGTGATCTCCAACCATTTACCGGGTGAGGAACGATTCACCACGCCGGACCTGCTGTTGGACCATGGGGTCAAGCGCGCGCTAAACGTGATTCTGCTGGGTGATGGGCAGCCGTTCGGCGTGCTGGAGGCCGATAGCGAGGCGGCGGGTGCGTTCGACGACCACGACATCGACTTTCTGCAGGCGGTGGCCAACCTGCTCGGGCTGGCGCTGGAGCGGCGGCGGGCCGAGGACGCGTTGCGCCAGATCAACGAGACCCTGGAGCAGCGGGTCAGCGCCGAGGTCGCCGAACGCCGTCAGGCCGAGGACGCGCTGCGGCAGGCGCAGAAGATGGAGGCGGTCGGGCAGTTGACCGGCGGCGTGGCGCACGATTTCAACAATCTGCTGCTGGTGATCATGGGCAACCTGGAGTTGCTGGGGCGGGCGGTGGCGGCGGACGAGCGGCTGTCTCGGCTGGTGGCGACGGCGCATAAGGGGGCGACGCGGGGGGCTCAGTTGACCAGCCGGCTGCTGGCGTTTGCCCGGCGCCAGACGTTGCGGCCGGAGCGGCGGTTGATCAATGACATGATCCGCGAGCTGGATGTGCTGGCGACCCGCATGCTGAACGAGTCGGTGGCGGTGGAGTTCGCGCTGGATCCGGCGGTCGGCGCCTGCGAGGTCGATCCGGCGCAGTTCAGTTCGGCGCTGCTCAATCTGGTGGTCAATGCGCGGGACGCGATGCCGGACGGCGGCACGTTGACGGTGTTCAGCCGGCAGCTTGTGCTGGATGCGCGCGGCGCGGCGCGGCATGCCGATGCCCAGGCCGGCCGCTATGTGGTGGCGGAGGTGGCCGATACCGGGTCGGGCATGGCGCCGGAGGTGGCGGAGCGGGCGACGGAGCCGTTCTTCACCACCAAGCCGGCGGGCAAGGGGACCGGGCTTGGGCTGAGCCAGGTCTATGGGTTCGTGCGCCAGTCGGGCGGCTTTCTGAGCATCGACAGCGCGCCGGGTCTGGGGACGCGGATCGGCATCCACCTGCCGGAGGTTGCCGGGCAGGCGGCTGAACCGGAGGTCGCGCCGGCAGCGCAGACGGGTGCGGGGGTGATCCTGGTGGTGGAGGACGATGCCGACGTGCGCGAGCTTGTGGCGCTGCAGTTGGAGGATCTTGGCTACGCCTCGATCATCGCCGGGTCAGGGCCGGAGGCGCTGGAGATCCTGGCGGCGCCGGGCACGCCGGCGATCGATCTGCTGTTGACGGATGTGGTGATGCCGGGGGGGATGAACGGGGTGGAGCTGGTGGCCGAGGCGCGGCGGGCGCGTCCTCGGCTGAAGGCGCTGCTGACCTCGGGCTACACCGCGGGGCATGGTCCGGGGGAGCGGGGTGCGGCAGCGGCGGATCTCGGGTTGCTTTCGAAGCCGTATCAGCAGGCTGATCTGGCGCGGGCGATCCGGGAGGCGATCGGGCGGGGGTGAGGCGAGCCGGGGCTTTGCTTATTGTTGTAGGGGGCGATTCACCGTTTTGGTGATGCCACCAACACCGATCGCGCGCTATGCCGCGGCGGCCCGGGGTGCGGCGGCGCGGCGGCGGAGCATGGCTTCGAAGGCGGCGAACACCTTGCGCATCTGCGGCTGTTTGTAGGGGAACAGGTTGGGCGGGTCCATCAGGTGGATGATGGCGGCGGCATCGGCCTCGAACACCAAAAGGCGGCCGTCTGGGGTCTCGGCGCAGTCGATCGAATAGAAATCGAAGCCGAGGCGTTCGTGCAGGGCGGCGAAGGCGGCCTGGTGGCGGCGGGCGAAGCCGTGGTCGAATTCGGCCATCGCGGCGGCTTCCTCGGCGCGTTTGGCGGCGGATTCGGTCATGTCGGCGTTGAGGTAGTGCACCATCCAGTGTTGCGAGATCGCCATGTGGCAGAGGAACGGCTGGCGGTCGATGAAGCCGACGCGGGATTTGCGGTACAGGCCGTCGGCGCCCTGGTAGTCGTGGAATGCGGTGAGGAAGAACTGCCGGTCGAAGCAGAACCGCAGGTAGTTTGCCAGCTCGGCCGGGTTGGTGACGCGCGAAAGGCCGGCGCCGGCGTGCGAGCCGATCGGGCGGATCAGGCAGGGGTAGGGTCCGGTTGGTGTGTCGAAGCCTTGGATCGGGCAGCCGGTGTCGAGATGGGCCTGTAGCGCGGCGCGGGAGGTGGCGACGGCGGTCGGGCTGGCGATGCTGGCGATCCCGGCCAGCGAGCGGGACAGGGTGTCGCGTTCCAGCGCCGGCAGGAAGCTTGGGTCGTTCAGCACTGGCCTCGGCCAGGCGGCGAACAGGCGGCGGAGCCGTGCAAGGGTGGCGGGGTCGGCCTCACCCAGGGCGAAGAAGGCGGCGTCGTGGTCGGGGATCGACGCCGGCAGGGGGCGGTCGGGCAGCAGATACAGCAGGTCGAGCCGGACGTTCAGGTGGTTGGTGAGGAAATCCAGCGGGGTGTTGGTCATCAGGTCGCCGGGGCCGACCAAGGCAAGCAGCCGCAACGCGTCCCGGGGAGCGCCTTGGGGAGCGCCGCCGACGCGCCAGAGCGGGCTGGCGTCGAGAGCGGTGTCTTGCAGGTTCAGGCCCTCGGCGCGGCGGAAGCCGAGTTGCAGGGCGATGGCGGCGTCGTAGGTCTGGGCGGCCTGGCGGGCGAGGGCCGGGTTGGGCGCGGTGCTGGTCTCGATCCGCTGCATCAGCGCGTCGTGGTCGTTGCCCTGGTAGGCGAAGCTGGTGAGATCGGCGGTGCCGCGCACGATCGGCGGGACCAGCGTGTCGCTGAGCGCGGGCAGGGTCTGGTCGATCAGCGGCATGGTTTTGTCACCCTGGGGATTTTCGACTTGGCGTGCGGCCCGCATGGTCGCAGCGAAAGCTTAATGAAACCTTTCCCGGCGTGATCGGGGCGGGGCGCGAGGGGGCGGCGAAATTGGTGCCTTGCCGGTGGGCGTGCCAACATCGGGGTTGGCCGCCGGCGGCGTGGTCGATGCCGGGTGGATGCTGGGGCGCGGATGCCGGGGTGGATGCTGGGGCGCCGGCGGCGAGGTGGGTGATGCGGTTGGATAACGATGTGGCTGGGGGCAGGGCGAGGGGGATCACGGATGCCGATCGAGTATGAGAAAAGGGACGGGGTCGCCTACATCACCCTGAACAATCCGGCGAAGGCCAATATCCTGGACAAGCAGACCTCGGACGCGATCTCGGCGGCTTGGGTCGATCTGTGGGAGGATCGGGCGATTCGCTGCGCTATCGTCACGGGTTCGGGGGAGCGGCATTTCTGTGGCGGGCACAATCTGGCGCCGCGCCCCGATCTGAGCGCGGAGGATCGCGAGTATCTTCGCACCCAGCGGATCTACTGGCCGTTGGCGGGCACGGTGCATGGCCAGAAGACCGGGGTGGACGGGCGGATGGGCGACCACTATCCCCGGGTGTGGAAGCCGGTGATCGCGGCGATCAACGGCTGGGCGGCGGGGGCGGGGCTGTACATGCTGCTGACCTCGACCGATATCCGCATTGCCAGCGCGGAGAATGCGCGCTTCAAGTTCTCGTTGCTGACCCAAGGGTGGCTGGGCAACGGTCCGGGGGCGAGCATGCTGGTCAAGCAACTTCGTTACATTGACGCGATGAAGATCCTGTTGACGGACGAGGCGTTCGATGCGGCCGAGGCGTTGCGGGTCGGGCTGGTCAACGAGGTCGTTCCCCACTCGCAATTGATGGCCCGGGCTGAGCAGTTGGCGCGCCAGATCGTTACGCTGCCGCCGGCGGCGGTGCGGATGATGAAGGAGTTTGTCGTCCGGTTCGGCAACCTGCCGGATGATCAGGCGTGGCATGTGCAGAATCTGATGAACTCGCTGTTGATCCAGACCACGATGGATGGCGAGGAGGGGCGCACCGCGTTCAACGAGAAGCGGGCGCCGAAGTTCAGCGGGACGTTGCGCAAGCGTGGCGAGGCGTGGCCGGAGCCGTCGGAGGAGGAGGCGCGTCGGTTGGACGAGGCTTATCGGAGTGGGGAGTTTTGATCAGCCGAGACCAGTTCCAGCCCGACCCTGCTCCAGGGCCCCGACGTCGCGCAGGTGGCGGATCTGGTCGGGCGATAGTCCGAGGATCCGCCTGAGCACTGGGTCGGTATCGGCGCCGAGGGCGGGCGCCGGGCCGGTGGCGCGGCCGAAAGACGCGCGCCACGGCAGGCCGGGCAGCAGGCCGGTGGCGTTAGGGTCCCAGAAACCTCGGGCTTGCAGGTGTTCGCTGTCGACCAGGTCGGTCGAGCGGGCCAGGGCGGCGGCGGCGGTTCCGGCCTGGGTGAGTGCGGTGGCGGCTTTGGCTGCGTCCGGTCCGTTGGGCCGGGTTTTCGGCGCGGGGTCGACGGCGAGCCAATCGTCGGGGCCCGCGGCGCGATAGACCGCGGATGACGGCGGCGGCGGGTCGGTGTGCAGTTGTTCCGACAGCAGCGGGTCGGCCATGGTCCAGAGCATTGCCTCCAGCATCGAGAAATCGACCCGCGCCACGGCGCCGCGTTGGCGCCGCCACAGGCTGGCGGCGGTGATGAACGCCAGCATCAGGCCGCACATCGGATCCAGCCACGCCATGCCGACGCGTGGCGGCAGGCCCTCGTGGCGGTTCAGGCCGGCGAAACCAGCGTAACATTGAAGTAACGTTCCATAGGCGACCGCGTGCGCTTCCGGGCCGTCGCGGCCCAGGCCGGAGGCGGAGACGTAGATCAGTCCGGGGTTGATGGCGCGCAAGGTCTCGGCGCCCAGGCCGAGGCGGTCCATCACGCCGGTGGCAAAATTCTCCACCAGCACGTCAGCCTGGGCGGCGAGGGCTTTGGCGACCGCGATCGCCTCGGGCTGTTTCAGGTTCAGCACGACCGACTGCTTGGCCTGGCCGAGCACGGTGTGTAGCTCGGAGGCGCGGGCGGGATCGCCGGCGGGGGCCTCGATCTTGATTACCTCGGCGCCCATCGCGGCCAGGTAGCGCGTCGCGGTGGGTCCGGCGATCACCCAACTGAAGTCGAGCACGCGCACGCCCGATAGCGGCAGCGGTCCGGGGTTGGGGGGGCCGGCGGGGCGAGCGGGGGTGAGGTGCAGGCCGAATGGCGAGCCGGGCACTTGCACCTTCTGTCCGGACAATGTGGCGGCGTGGAAGAAACCGCGATGGCGGAGTTGTTCCGATGCCAGATGTTCGGCGGGTTCGCACAAGGCGAAGCTGGGGACGTGGGCGGCCTGCGCGGTGGCGGCGATCCACTGCCTGGGTTTGTTCCGGCTCCAGTCCGACATCAGGGCGTACAGGGTGTCCCAGTTGGCCACGCGGTCCTGGCGGGTGGCGAAGCGCGGTTCACTTCCCCACGCAGGCTGGCCCATCACGTTCAGCCACGCGGTCCATTGGTGGTGTTCTCGTGGCGAGATCGCGGTGTAGCCATCGCTGGCGGGCAGGATGCAGACGGTTGCGCCGTTGCCGTCGGCCACGCGTTGGCGCGACCAGCTTTTGCCGGGGGGGCTTTTGCCGGGGGGACTTTTGCCGGGGGGACTTTTGTCGGTGAGGCTTTTATCGGGGGGGCTTTTGCCCGTTTGGCCGGCTCGGGTCAGTTCGGTTATTGCCAGTGTCGCCAGCGCTTCGTGGATGGAGACGTCGATCACCGGGCCGGGGTCGCGGGTTTCATCCTGGGCCGGGTTGCCGAGCGCGGCGTGCATGCCGGCACAGGCGGCGGCGAGGCCGCCGATGAAGGCGGACTGCTCCCCCACCGGACGCATCGGCGGTTCATTCAGGTCGATGAGCTGGCCGGTCAGCATGCGGGCGATGCCGCTTTCGAACATCAGCGTCAGGTCGGTGGCTGGTTGCTCGGCTTGCGGCCCGGTCTGGCCGAACGGCGAGATCAGTACGATGGCGGCGCGGGCGTTGCGGCGGCGCAGGCTTTCGATGTCGCGCCCGGTGCGGCGCAGGGTGGCTGGGCTGCCCTGGCAGACGATCAGATCGGCGGCGGCTGACGCGTCGTCGTCGATGGGATCGCGGTTGAGGTGAAGGGCGAGTGGGGTTGCGGTGTCGGGATCGATGCGGGTGATTGTGGCGCCGACATCGGCCAGCAGGCGGGCGCACACGGCGGCGGCCAGGCCGGGTCCTATCTGCAGCACTCGAAACCCGTTGAGCAGCATCATCGCAAGGCGTCCCGACCGACAGGCAGCGGACGATGCAGGCAGACGTTTGATTTTACAAATCGGCGGTTTGTTCGCACGATATCGGAACAGGGAGTTCAACAGATAAAGTCCGGGAGCTAATGCAATGCTTGGCCTGATGCAAAGCCGCCCGCTGCTTGTTTCCAGCTTGATCGATTACGCCGCCGGTTGGCACGGTGGCACCGAGATCGTGTCGCGCGATCCCGAGGGCAACATCCATCGGAGCAATTACACCGAGATCGCGCGGCGGGCGAAGCGTCTGGCGCACGGGTTGCAGACGCTGGGTGTGCAGTTCGGCCAACCGGTCGCAACGTTGGCCTGGAACAGTTATCGCCATCTGGAGCTTTACTACGGGGTTACCGGCAGCGGGCGGGTCCTGCACACGGTCAATCCGCGGCTGTTCGCCGACCAGATCCGCTACATCATCAATCATGCCGAGGATGGCTACGTGTTCTTCGATCCGGCGTTCGTGCCGCTGGTCGAGCAATTGGCGCCGCATTTGCCGCTGGTGCGGGGCTGGGTGGTGCTGTGCGACGCGGCCGCGATGCCGGCGGTGAAGGTGGACAATCTGCTGTGCTACGAGGACATCCTGGGCGCCGCGGCAGAGGATTACGCGTGGCCGGCGTTCGATGAGAACGCTGCGTCCACGCTGTGCTATACGTCCGGCACGACGGGCAATCCGAAGGGCGTGCTGTACAGTCATCGGTCCACCGTGCTGCATGCGTTCGCCGCGTGCGCGGCGGATGCGTTCGCTTTCACCGCCAGGGACTCGATCCTGATGGTGGTGCCGTTGTTTCACGCCAACGCCTGGGGGGTGCCGTTCTCGGCGGCTCTGAGCGGTGCCAAGATGGTGTTGCCGGGGCCTCGGCTCGATCCGGAGAGCATTTATCTGCTGCTGCGCCAGGAGGGCTGCACGGCGGCGGGCGGCATTCCGACGGTGTGGCTGAATTTCCTGGCCTGGGTGGAGCCGCGGCAGGCGGAGTTGGAGCGGTTGCGGTTGAAACGGGTGTTCTCCGGCGGCACGGCGGTGCCGCGCAGCATGATCGAGCGGTTCCGCGACATGCTTGGGGTGTATCTGATGCACGCCTGGGGGATGACGGAGACCAGTCCTCTGGTGACGGTCGGATCGCCGCTGGGCAAGCACCAGGGGGCCAGCGCCGAGGAAATGATCGATATGCAGGTGATGCAGGGACGCCAGGTGTGCGGGGTGGAGGTGAAACTGGCCGATGCCGCCGGCGGGCGGCTGCCGCATGATGGTCGATCCGTCGGCGAACTGATGGTGCGCGGCAACTGGGTGATATCGGGCTACTTCAAGGGTGAGGGCGGGCAGGTCGTCGATGCGGATGGCTGGTTCGCCACCGGGGATGTGGCGACGATCGACGCCGACGGCTACGTGCGGCTGACCGACCGGCTGAAGGACGTGATCAAGTCGGGCGGGGAGTGGATTTCCTCGATCGAGATCGAGAACCTGGCGGTTTCGCATCCTGACGTGTTCGAGGCGGCGGTGATCGCGGTGCATCATCCGGTCTGGCAGGAGCGTCCGCTGCTGCTGGTCCAGCCGAAGCCGGGGTGTGAGCCGAACCGGGAGTCGATCCTGGCGTTCCTGGCGGCGCGGATCGCGAAGTGGTGGCTGCCGGAGGACGTGGTGTTTGTCGATAGCCTGCCGCATACCGCCACCGGCAAGCTGCTGAAGACCGAGTTGCGGGCGCGCTATCATGGGCATCTGGCGGTCAGCGGGTGAGGCATTGTCTTTGGGTGAAGCGCTCAGCGGGTGAGGCGGCCGGTGGGTAAGGCGGTCGGTGGCGGGGGCGGTCAGCGGCTGACCTGGCGTCTGACGATTACCGCGATCGGTCCGCCGCCGTCGGGGCCTTGGTGTTCGGCGCCCCCGGACACGAACAGGTCGGTTCGCCCGGTCAGGCCGGCGAGCACGCCGCCGACCAGGGCGCGGGCGTGGCGGGTGGCGTTGATGTCGCTGTCGTCCAGCATGATGTGGCGGGCGCCTCGGATCTGGCCGCTGGTGGCGGGATCGGCTTTCGCCAGCACCGCCAGGAGGTGGTCGGCGGCCTGCTGGTCGAGTTGACCGGTGACGGCCAGATCGCTGACGGCGAGGCCTGCATCGGCCAGCGCGGCCGACGCGGCGGGCAGATCGATCGCGTCGCGCATGACCCGGTGGGCGATGACGGCATCGCTGGCCCAGGACGGGCTGTTGCCCAGCACGATGACCTCGTTGTGCATCAGTTCGATCCCGGCTGAGGCGCTGGCTCGGCCGGACCACAGGTCGAGGCGGCGGCAGACGGCGGTGTCGTCGAGTGCGTCGGGGCTGATTTCCTTCAGTGCCAGGGCGACGCCGAGGGCGGAAGCGCCGCGCGAGACGGCCATCGACTTGTAGGCGTCGGCGGTTGCCACGGTGTGGCCTCGGGCGGCGGCTTGCGCGACGCGTTCAGCGGTCAACAGCGGACATTTTACTTGAACGTAATGAACATCTTCGCCGCGGGTGATGTCGGCTTGCGTCATGGCGGTCGTGACGGCCTCGGCGGTGGCCTTGATCTGGGAGATGCGGCCGATTTCCTCGGGCCTTAGCGCGCGGGTGGCGGCTTTGCCGATCGCCAGGCTTTTGCCAATTGGGGGTTTGCCGGTTGGGGGTTTGCCGGTTGGGCTTTTGGCTGTCGCGAGGGTCCCGGCTGGGTGGGCGACGGGCGCGGATTCGGTTTCGGTGAAGACGAGCAAATGCGGCGACAAGCCGCCTTCGGTGCCGCCGGACATCACCATGGCGATGCGGTCGCCGACGTGGTCTGGGTGGCAAGCCAGCGGATCGGACAGCGCAGTGCGCAGGGCGCTGAGGGCATAGGCTCGGGTGAAGTCGTTGACGCAGCCGTTGCCCTCGGTCTTGCCCAGGATGGCGCGGATGTCGTGGGCGCGGATGCGGCCGGACCCGATCAAGGCGAGCAGGGCGCCGACGTCGGCGGGGTGGGCGGTGGGTAGGCGGAATACTTCGCAGCGTCTCATGCTATCGTCCCCGTGGTCTCTGTCTGTTGTAGGCCATGTTGGGAAGGAGCAGGGTGTTGGCGATACCGATCATTGTTGATTGCGATCCGGGCACCGATGACGCGGTGGCGATCCTGCTGGCGCTGGCCTCGCCGGAACTGGCGGTGCTGGCGGTGACGGTGGCGGGCGGCAATGTCGGGCTGGGTCATACCCTGGCCAATGCGCTGGCGCTGACCGCGCTGGCGGGGTCGGACGTGGCGGTGCATGCCGGGGCGGAGCGGCCGCTGCTGGGGGCGTTCACCAGCGAAGTCCGCATTCATGGCGAGAATGGGCTGGGCGGGGTGGTGTTGCCTCCGGGCGGGGCGGCGGCGCCGGGTCTGGCTTGCGACGTGATCCGGCGGATCCTGCGCGAGGCGGCCGAACCGGTGACGCTGGTCGGCATCGGGCCGGCGACCAACCTGGCGCTGGCGCTGACCAGCGAACCGGCGCTGACCGGTCGGGTGCGGCAGATCGTGCTGATGAGCGGGGCCTGGGGCGAGGGCAATGTCACTCCGGCGGCGGAATTCAACGCCTGGAGCGATCCCGAGGCGCTGGCGATCCTGCTGGCGAGCGGCTGCCGCGTGGTGTTCGCGACCTTGGACCTGACGGCGCAGGCGCTGGTTACTCCGGCCCGCATCGCGGCGTGGCGCGAGCGGGGTTCGGGGCGCTGTTTGCGTGCGGCGTGCGATATTCAGGCCAGCGTGCCGTTGCTGGACCGGTTCGGCGATTCCGGCACGCCGCTGCACGATCCGTGCGCACTGGCATGGCTGATCCGGCCTGATCTGTTTGCTGTGCGCGACTGCTCGGCGCGGATGGATCTGGGGCCGGGACCGAGCCGCGGGCGCACGCTGATCGACCGTTGGGGGCGGACCGGCGATGCGGTCAACGCCGCGGTTCTGGAGACGGTGGATGCGGATGGGCTGTTCCGGCTGCTGGGCGAGAGGCTCGCGCTGTTGCCTTGAACGTGGCACGGTTTGGCGAACCTTTTGGAGCAAGCCGCATGGACCCCAACGCGTTGCCGTTCGATGCCGACGCCATGCTGAGCGGCCTGCGCGAATGGGTGGAGTGCGAGAGTCCGACCTTCGATGGCGCCTCGGTCAATCGGATGATGGACCTTGCGTCGCGCGCACTGGTGCTGGCGGGGGCTCGGATCGAGCGGGTGGCCGGGCGGATGGGGCTTGGCGATTGCGTGCGCGCGACGTTCGCCCATGCCACGCCGGAGGTGCCGGGGATTTTGCTGATGGGCCATCTGGATACGGTGCATCCGGTCGGCACGCTGACGAAACTGCCGTTCCGGCGCGAGGGCAACCGGGCGTGGGGGCCGGGCATCCAGGACATGAAGGGCGGCAACTACCTGGCGCTGGAGGCGATCCGGCAACTGGCGCGTGCCGGCCTGCGCACTCGGCTGCCGGTGACCGTTTTGTTCACCAGTGACGAGGAGATTGGCAGCCCGTCCACCCGCGACCTGATCGAGGCCGAGGCTGCGCGCCATAAATACGTTTTGGTACCGGAACCGGCTCGGCCTGATGGCGGGGTAGTGACCGGGCGTTATGCGATTGCGCGATTCAACCTGGCGGCGACCGGGCGGCCGAGCCATGCGGGGGCGGCTTTGGCGGCGGGGCGGTCGGCGATCAAGGAGATGGCGCGCAAGCTGATCGAGATCGAGGACATGACCACCGATGACTGCACCTTCAGCGTCGGGGTGATCCATGGCGGGCAGTGGGTCAACTGCGTTACCACCCATTGCACGGGCGAGGCGTTGTCGATGGCCAAGCGGCAGGTTGACCTCGATCGTGGGGTGGCGGCGATGCTGGATTTGCGGGCTTCGTCCAACGAGGTGCAGTTCCGGGTAGCGCGCGGGGTTACCCGGCCGGTGTGGGAGCCGGATGGGCGTGGCATGGCGCTGTACGACACCGCGCGGCGGGTTGCCGAAGGGTTGGGACTGACCATCAGTTCGCAGAGTTCGGGGGGCGGGTCGGACGGCAATTTCACCGGGGCGATGGGGGTTGCGACGCTGGACGGGCTGGGGGTGGCGGGGGCGGGGGCGCATACGCTGGACGAGCACATCCAGATCGACAGCCTAGCGTATCGCGGCAGGCTGATGGCGGGGTTGTTGATGGCGCTGGAGTGAGGGTGGCTCTCTGCGTTCAGGGCTAGACGAGCGACTTGCCGCAGCTTTGCGATGTGCGGCAATCAGGCCCGGCTGGGAGACTGGCGCAAGGTCGCGGTGTATCGGAGGCTACCGCCGGTATGGCCTCAGATCAGGGTGACGACACAGACGTCGGAAAGGCCACGCGCGCCATGGATCTGGAAAAGGCACGCTCTGCCAACCAGCCTCCTCGATCGCGTGCCGGACGGCGCGCGGTATGACATCCTCATCACCCGCAGCTAGAGGCTGGAACGCGGGCTTGGTATGAACGTTGCAAGACTGGCGCGCTTACCCGTCTTCCCACCTGCTCCACGGAAGTTTCGAATGTCGCACGTTTCGGCTGGGTCCGATGAAAGCTCGCCCGCGGAAAGCTCGCTGCCACTGTTGCAAGATCGGAATTTCTTGCTGTTTTTCTCGGCCTTCAGCGTTTCAACGCTGGGGACGGCGACGATCCCGGTTGCCATCACGTTCGCGCTTCTCGGCTCGGGATATCCAGCGTCCGCCGTGGGGCTGGTGATCGGCGCTCAGACAGCGCCGATCGTGCTGCTGATGTTGGCCGGTGGGGTGGTCGGTGATCGGTGGGCGCGTCGGCACCTGATGATCGCCGCTGATCTGCTGCGGTGCTGCACGCAGGCCACACTCGCGACGTTGCTGGCAACCGGACATCCGGGCCTGCCTGTTCTCCTGGGTCTCGCGGCATGTGGCGGTATCGGGACGGCCTTTTATGGACCGGCCGAGAGCGGCGTGCTGCCGCAACTTGCGGGCCTTGACCGGCTGAAGCGTGTTAACAGCGTGTTGAATCTCTCCGGCTCGCTGATGGCGATCGTCGGGCCTGCGCTCGGCGGTGTCCTGGTGGGCTTCGGTGGAGCCTCGGTTGCCATCGGACTAGACGCCGCTTCCTATGCGGTGAGTGCAACCTGCATCTCATTGGTCCACATCGCGCATCACAGCGCATCGCGCCGATCTTCATTGCTGGACGACCTCAAGTCTGGCTGGAGTGAGTTCAACCGCCACCGCTGGCTGCAGCTTGTCACCGTCCAGCAGGGGGTGCTCAATTTGCTGGCGTTCGCGCCGTTCTTTGTTCTCGGACCGATGCTATTCTCGGCGGTGCAAAATGGGGCGCGGACTTGGGGCATCATCGCCTCGGCGACGGGAGCGGGCGGCATTGTGGGGGGGCTGCTCGTCCTGCGGGTCCATGTTCCACGTCCGATCCTGGTCGTTCAGCTCGCGATCGCGTTGCTGGCGACGCCGCTCGTGCTGCTGGCGCTTCATGCCTCGGTGATTCTGCTCGTGATCGGGAGTGGCGTGTTCGGCGTTGCCCTGGCGGTCGTCAACATCCTGGTGCAAACGTCCTTACAGGAAAGTATACCCAACGCCGTGTTATCTCGTGTCGCCTCCATTTATAGTCTCGCGGCGATGGGTCTAGGCCCGATCGGCTTTGCGATGTCGGGCTATGCGGCGGAATTTTTCGGCGCTGAAGATGTGCTCTCGGTTGGCGCCGCGTCGCTCCTGGTCAGCGTTGCGCTGGTTTTGACATCATCCGATGTGCGCCGCTTTGAACGTCATGGAGGGACACACGATGAGGAACCCCTGGCTTAGGAAAAACCCGGCCATGAGCCTATTCCTGAGCGCGGCAAACGCTTGGGCCGGTGCGGTTCGCGGTCATGCATCGGCGGCGGCGAGGCGGAACATGGCGGCGGCGATGAAGCCGCCGGCGAGGAAGAAGCGCAGGAAGCGCCGTTTATACTAGGCCAAGGCGTGGAAACGTCGCTGCGAGTTACTTGTCGAGAGGATGAAGTGGCGGCTTCTCGCCAGCTTAGCCGCTGTGAGCCCGGTTCTGTGACCGGACAGTTTCAGCATCGCGAGTTCCTGTAATGCTCTGATGGGCCAGAGCCGCGTTGCGAGCCGCGCGCCGACGTGGCAATTCCCCCGACAGCAGCGCTGATCGCTGGGAGCACGACAACAGGGAGAATCACCGTGACCGACCTGCGCATGGAAACCGATAGCCTGGGTGAGGTGGGGGTTGCCGCCGACCGACTGTGGGGAGCGCAGACCCAGCGGTCGCTGGAGCATTTCAGTATCGGGCATGACCTGATCCCGCGCGAGATGATCACCGCCTATGCGATCCTGAAGAAGGCGGCGGCGCGGGCGAACCATGCCGGCAAGCGGATCGACGACGCGAAGTTGCGGCTGATCGAGCAGGTGTGCGACGAGATCCTGGGCGGGCAGCACCATGACATGTTCCCGCTGCACGTGTGGATGACCGGCAGCGGCACCCAGTTCAACATGAACGTCAACGAGGTGATTTCTAACCGCATCTGCCAGATTGCCGGCACGCCGCTCGGCAGCAAGGCGCCGGTGCATCCGAACGACCATGTCAACATGTCGCAGTCGTCGAACGATACGTTTCCCTCGGCGATGTATATCGCGGCGGCGGTGGGGGTGGCGCAGCGGCTGGTGCCGTCGGTGCGGGCGTTGCACGACGCGATCGCGGCCAAGGCGACGGAGTGGGACGGCATCGTCAAGATCGGGCGCACCCATATGCAGGACGCGACGCCGATCACCTTGGGGCAGGAATGGTCGGGCTATGCCGGGGCGCTGTCCGACAATCTGCGGCGGATCGAGGATGCGCTGGGCGATGTCCATCACCTGGCGCTAGGCGGCACCGCGGTGGGCACCGGGATCAACGCGGCGCCGGGTTTCGCCGAGGCGGCGGCGGCGGAGATCGCGGCGCTGACCGGGTTGGCGTTCGTCACCGCGGCGAACAAGTTCACCGTTCAGGGGGCGCATGACGCGCTGGTGCAACTGTCCGGGACGCTGCGCACGCTGGCGGTTTCGTTGTACAAGATCGGCAACGATATCCGGCTGCTGTCGTGTGGTCCGCGCGCCGGTTTCGCCGAACTGATGATCCCGGAGAACGAGCCCGGGTCGTCGATCATGCCGGGCAAGGTCAATCCGACCCAGGCCGAAGCGCTGACGATGATCGCGGTGCAGGTGATGGCGAACGATGTCGCGGTGGGCTTCGGCGGTGCCAGCGGGTACCTGGAGATGAATGTCTACAAGCCGCTGATGATCTATAACCTGGCGCACTCGGTCACGCTGTTGACAGATGGCTGCGCCAACTTCCGTCGGTTCCTGGTCGAGGGCACTCGGCCCAACTTGACCAAGATCCAGGAATATGTCGATCGGTCATTGATGCTGGTGACGGCGCTGGCGCCGGTGATCGGTTATGACAAGGCATCGAAGATCGCGCACCACGCGATGGATCACGACCTGACGCTGAAGGCGGCGGCGCTGCAGCTTGGGTTTGTCGATGAGGCGGAGTTCGATCGGGTGGTCGATCCGGCCAAGATGGTCAGGCTGTATGTCGCCGAGGGCCAGTGAGCGGCGGTGACGCGGCTGGGCGGGTCATCCGGTTCGGTGGGGCGGGCGGCGGTGGGGCCACCGGTCGCGGCGGATGATGCGCCCGGGGCCGGTGCGGCGGATGATGCACCCGGGGCCGGTGCGGCGGATGATCTGATCCTGCGCGCCGCCACGCTGCTGTTCGTCAACGGCCAGACCACGGAACGGACCATCGAGGCGACCGAGCGGCTGGCCGCGGCGCTGGGGCGCGGGGTGACGCTGCTGCCTCGGTGGGGCGAGCTGAGCTTGCGCGTGGTGTACGATCGGGGCGCCCGGGTCGAGGTTGGGGCGGCCGATCCGGTCGGGGTCGACATGGGCAGGGTGGCGGCCACCAACCGGGTGATCGATGGGTTCTGTGACGGCCTGAGCGACGCCGGCGCGGTCGCTGAGGGGTTGCGTCGGATCGCGGTGCGGCCGCCGGTGTCGCTGCGACGGTTTGCCTGCATGGCGGGCTTGGGTGCGGCCGCGCTTGGGGTGATCTTCGGGGCCGCGCATCCGCTGAGCCTGGCCCTGATCGCGCTGAGCGCCGGGGCAGGGGCGTGCCTGCGGCGCGGCCTGGCCGGCATCAGCCGCAATCCTTTGATCCAGCCGTTCGCCGCCGCGCTGCTCGCCGGGGGGTTCGGCGGCGTGGTGGCGTATGCGCATGTGAGCTCGATGCAGCTTCTGGTGGCGGTGTGCCCGTGCATGGTGTTGGTGCCCGGGCCGCATCTGCTGAACGGCGCGATGGACCTAGCTCGGGCGCGGGTCGCCTTGGGCGCGGCGCGGGTGGGGTTTGCGGGGCTGGTCATCGTGATGATCTGTGCCGGACTGCTGCTGGGGCTGTCGATCGCGGGGATCAGCCTGCCGGTTTCCGGGTCGGCGGTGCCGGTGCCGCTGGCCTGGGACGTCGCCGCGGCCGGCGTCGCGGTGGCCGCCTATGGGTCGTTTTTCGATATGCCGTGGCGGTCGCTGCCGATCCCGATCGGTATCGGCATGCTTGCTCATGCCGGACGGTGGATGGTGGTCACGCTGCTGGGCGGCAGTGTCGAGGTCGGGGCGTTCGTTGCCTGTCTGTTGGTCGGGATCGCTATCACTCCGATCGCGGATCGGTTGCGGCT
This sequence comes from Rhodopila sp., assembly GCF_965277165.1. GTDB lineage: Bacteria > Pseudomonadota > Alphaproteobacteria > Acetobacterales > Acetobacteraceae > Rhodopila. The sequence goes on along the minus strand of NZ_CBDICE010000006.1, from coordinate 2,011,977 downwards.
GCCGTTCGCGGCTTTGGCGTTCGCGTCCGTGGTGTCGCTGATTCCGGGGGTGTTCCTGTTCCGCATGGGCGGCGGCCTGGTGGCGCTGGCGACGGCGGGGGCGAAGGCGCCGGCGGGGCTGCTGCTGGGCACCGTCGCGGACGGCAGCACCGCAGTGCTGATCATCCTGGCGATGACGTTCGGGCTGATCTTTCCCAAACTGGCGATCGAGCACTTTGTTGGGTCGCCGCCGGTCGGTGGCTCGGGTCGGGGCGTTGGAGGCCAGCCACGCTGAGGGTTTGATGGCGTGGGAGCGGGCGCCCCGGATTTAGGCGTGGGAGCGGGCGACCCGGATTCAGGCGTTGGCGCCGATCGGGCGGAATCGCACGGTTTCCATGGTGCGCTGGACCACGGCGGTGCGATAGATCGCCACGGCGAGGCGCGGATCGTCGGCGATATCGTGCAATTCGTGATTTTGCACCCAGCAGCCTTCCAGCAGCGCTTCTTCGATCAGTTCGGCACTGATCGGCACTACGGTGCCGCAAGTGATGGCAAATTCATCCGGCGAGTAAAGCCTGGCGGCGAACGCGCTGCCCGGTGCGACGCTGGCGGTCATTGCTTCGTCGATCAGCCAGGTTTCGCGTTCGCTAAGGACATCCTCGATCACCAAGCCGGCCACGTCGTGGTGGCGTAGAACGCGCCAGAGCGAGAAACGGGCGTGACGGATCGCGTCCAGCGTGCGGGTCTCGTCGGCGTCGGCGCGGGAAGCCGCCTTGGCGTAGCGATCGATGGCTCTGGAGCGACCGCGTTTGGCGGTGTGGACCGCGAGGTCGAACACCAGCGCCATTTCCATGTCGCTGTCGGTGGTGAGGATGCCTTGATGGGTCAGGCCGAGATGCTTTGCTCGTTCCATGATGGTGGTCTGGGGGACGTGATCGAGGGCGGCCTGATGATGGCAGTTGCCGATTTCGCGCAGGTGGCGATAGCGGTCGAGAATGTCGTGCTGGTGCATGATCCCTCCGGGCGGGCGGGGCTTCGGTGGAGTGCGAAGGATAGCCTGTCGGGGTCGAGTCGGGGCAAAAGCGGCGCCCCGCGGGGGGGGGGTCCCGATCGGGGTCGGTGGGGCCGAGCGTGGCGGGAGGCCGGACGCGGAATTCGTTCATCGGAGGTGCCGTCACATCTCGGGCGTGGGACCCTGGTAGCGAGCGCGGGGCCGGATGAGATTGCCGGAGCTGATCTGCTCCATCGCGCGTGCGGCCCAGCCGACGCTTCCCCCGAGCATGAAGAGCCAGAACGGGGCGTGTTCGGGCAGCGCGCGGGTGCTAGCCAGGGCGAGGAGGGCGAAGTCGATCGTCGGCTGTCTTCCGGTGACGGCTTCGACGGTGCGCCGCAGCCGGGCCAGGAGGGGATCGATGTGCAGGCCGTGTAGCAGCGTTGGCGGCGCGGGCGTCGCTGGCGCGGACCGCGCGACGTTTGGGGCGGCCGGCGATGTTTTCTCCGAGACCGGGTTGGAGCTACGGACAGGGACTATTCGGCTGACGTCGAGCCGACGGGTTGGGAGCCTGCGAACCGTGTTGTGCCGCCGGCTATCGTCGCGGGTGTCGATCTGTTTTGGGATCGGGGCGCACGCGCCTGGGTTCGGCGGATGCTGTCTGGCTGGGTCGGGGTTGCGCTGATCCGGTTTGAGCGCGGGGGCCGGACGGGCGCGGGGATCGGGTGGTTTATCGCACCGCCAGGCGCACCAGTGCACCGGTGACGTCGAACAGGTCGAGCAGGCGGGCGACGTAGTGATCGTGCACCGCGAAGCCCGGCGCGGTGGGATCGTGGGTCTGGCGTTCGAGCGCATCCAGCATACGGCGCAACCGGTGCTGGTGCAGGCCGACCTTGCGCTGCACCGGGTCGGAGATGATGCCGGCGAACGCCGAGGCGACGGTGGATGCGGCCAGCAGGCCTCCGGTGAGGCCGGCCACCAGCAACGCCGAGGGTGCCACCGGGAACATGGCGTACCACAGCGAGCCGATTGCTCCGCCCATCGGGAACGACATCACCGCGGCGCGCTGGGCGATCGCGGCGGCCAGGGTGGGGCCGAGCGACATCGCGCCGGGGGTGATTTTCTGCAGTGCCACGGCGCCGCTGCCGAGGGTGAACAGCGCGGTGGTGATCTCGGTCGCGGCGGCTCGGGTACGGGTGTATTCCGCCATCGCGGCTTCCAGCCGCTGGCGCAGCGCTGGATCGTTGCCGTTGGTTGCGATGGCGTCGAGCGCCGGGGTCAGCGCCGCGACGACGCGGGGATCGGACAGGATGGTCTCGGCCAGCGCGTCGCGTGTGGTGATCCGGTCACCGCAGCGATAGGGCAGTTCCAGGAGGTCGGCGTGGAGGCGCCAGGCGAGCTCTTTTCCGACCTCGGTATCGACCAGCAGGCGGGTGTTGCCGAGGCGGTCGGCGATGCGCCTGGCGCCGAGCTTGCGGGCAGCGTGGGAGGCGACCAGGAGGCCGACCTGGGGTGCGGCCATGGTCAGGTTCAACGGCGCGCGGGCGATGTCCCAGCCGAGTGCGGCGCGGTGCAGGCGGAGTGAGCCGGACAGCGAGAAGTTGCGATCGACGAACGGTTTGACGCGGTCGCGGCGAGCGTCGAAGTAGCGGCGCACGCCGTCCTGGACGATCTGTGTGGCGAGCGTCCGGTCCGGCTTCGCCGCGGCCGGGGAGGTCGCTGGGGCCGGGGAGGTCGCCGGGGCCGGGGAGGTCGCGGGGGCCGGGTTGGTTGTGGGGCTCGGGCTGGTGTTCGGGGCCGGGTTGGCGGGCGTAGCCGGGCTGATCGGCGGCGAGACGGTGGTTTGCAGGGGCATCTTTTTACCTCGGCCGCAGCGCGGCTGCCCGGGCGGGACCGGACTTGGCGCGACGCGTCAAGTTGGAGCGCTTGATATGTCCATGCCGGTAAGCGGCGACAAGGTTCTAGTGTCCCGAGTCCGAAGTTCGCCATATCGGGCGAACATCAGGCTCGCGACACTCGCTCTTTGTTTTCAGTGAGCTGCTGATCCCATCCGTTCGCCGTGAAGTGCGGCGAACTTCTGGGGCAGGACACGAGCGATGGTCGTGATGCGGCCGGCGGACGGTCAGGGCGGGGGAAAGCCGGGCAGCGGTGGGCAGCCGGGCGATGCGATCGCCATGGCCTTGAATAGATGACCCATGGCGTCCGGGTCGGCCAGCCGGCGCGCCGCCGCGACCGGCGCCGCCAGGTCGTCCCCCGGGTGATCCCGGGCCAGTCGTTCGGCACGTCGGAACAATCCGAGCGCGGTGAGGAATTCGCCTTGAGGCACCGGCCCTTGCACTGCGGCGCCGCGGTCGCGCGCCACGCCGGTCAGGTCGGCGAAATCGACATGCGCCGTCAGATCGGCCGATCCCGCCGCTCGCAGCGGATCTGTCGGGCGTTTGCGGGCGAGGGCCTGCAGGCTGTCTCCGGCGGCGCTGCGTTCGGGTCCGTAATCGAGCAACAGTGCCACCGCCGGGTTCAGGGCCGCGCGCTGGCTGAAGGTGGCGACGAAGCGGCGGGCGGATTCGTTGAGTTCGACGATGTCGCCTTCGGCGGCGGCGCGGCCTTGGGGCACGAGGCTGGGCGCCAGGCCTGGTTCGACCGGCTGTTCGACCCATTGCCCGGCGGCGACGAACCGTTCGGTCCAGCGGGAGCCTCGGCGGACAAACTGGCGGATCGGCAGGGCGTCGAGGAACTCGTTGGCCAGCAGGATCGTCGGCTGAGCGGGCAGTGTTGCCAGATCGTCGTGCCAGGCGGCGCCGGGCACCTGGGCGGCCTGTGCCGCTTTCAGCCGGGGCGAGGTCTCGATCAGGTGGACGCGCAGCGCGGCGGCGAAATCCGGCGCGGTCCGGCGCACCGCGCGCAGTGCGTCGGCCATCAGCGTGCCGCGGCCGGGGCCGGCTTCCGCCAGCGATACCGGGGTGGGGGCGCCGAGCAGTTGCCAGGTCACGGCGGCCCAGAGTCCGAGGATTTCGCCGAACATTTGGCTGATCTCGGGTGCGGTGGTGAAGTCGGCGAACGGGTCCTGGGTGGCGTAGTAGATCGCGTTGGCCCGGGCCATGAAGGCGTCGAGTCTTTCGGGCGGGTGGTTGGCAGGGGGGAGGTTGGCGGGCATTGCTGTGTCTCTCCGTCCTGGTCCGACGCGCGGTGGGAGGGAGAGCGGGACCGTTTTCAGGCCGCGCCGTCAACCCCGAACCCTCAAAGTGCGTGAAACACGCAATCAAACAAAGAGTTAGACCATTTTCAGCGTGCACAGTCATGCTGATAATGGTCTAGAGACGGTGGCATGGGACCGCGGGGAATTTGCGTGCCGGCTTTGAAGGACAAGCGACGCGGGCGGCCGGTGTCGCCGCGCCGGCGGTTTGTCTGGATCGCGCTAGGGCTGTCGGTGGCGGTGCACATCGTGGCCGCGCTGCTGATCGTGCTGCTGCCGCGCGTGCTGCCGAAACAGCCGGTTTCGCGCGAGAGGGGCACCGTCGAGTTGTTGATGGTGGAACAGAAGGGTGCCCAGCCCGGCGCGGCGCCGCGACCGGCGCCCAAGCAGGTGGCGCGGGCCCAGCCGAGGCCGGCGAGGCCGGCCCAGCCGCCGGCGGTGAAACCAGCGGCCCAGCCGCCGGCGGTTAAACCAGCAGCGGCCCAGCCGCCGAAACCGGCGATAAAGCCGCCCGATCCGGCGCAGGAGGCGGCGGGTCCGATGGTGCCTCGGAGCCCGGATGTGGCGGCGCCGAAGCCGGCCGAGGCGGCGCCGCCCAAGCCCGCCCAAGCGGTGCCGGCGACAGCCAAGGCCGCCGAAGCGACGCCGCGACCGGCGCAGCCGCCGCCGGCCGCGCGGCGGCAGGCTCCGGTGTTCGACCTGGCCGGCACCGACAGCGAATCCAACGCCGTGGCGCTGGGGCCGAATATCGTGCCGGCGAGCCCGGACGACCGATTCAGGAACCGCCCGCCGATCTATCCGCCGGAAGCGGAAATCCGCGGCGAGCATGGCACCGTGCTGGTGATGATCCATGTGTCCGAGGATGGCCTCGCCAGCAGCGTCGATGTGGCGCAAAGCTCCGGCGTCGAGGTGCTGGATCGCGCCGCGGTCGATGCGGTGCGGAAGTGGCGGTTTCGCCCGGCGGTGCGGCAGGGCAGGGCGGTGCCGTTCGACATGCCGTTCCGGTTTGTGTTCGAGGCCAACTGAGGAATTTGCGCATGGTGGTTCGTATCGATCGGGTGGTGACGAAGGGCGGCGACTCGGGGCAGACATCGCTGGGCGACGGGTCGCGGGTGTCGAAAACCGACGCAAGGATCGAGGCGATCGGCGCGGTCGATGAGGCGAATGCCAGCATCGGCGTGCTGCGGACCCGCACCCGGGGGCGGCCGGAGGACGCGATTTTGGGCCGGGTGCAGAACGACCTGTTCGATGTCGGCGCCGATCTCTGCGTGCCGGGCCAGGGCGGCGACCGGCTGCGGCTGACCCAGGCCGCCGTTGCGCGGCTGGAAGCCGAGGTCGAGACGATGAATGCCAGGCTTCCGGCGCTGAGCAGCTTCATCCTGCCCGGCGGCACCGAGGCGGCGGCTTTCGGTCATCTGGCGCGGGTCGCGGTTCGGCGGGCGGAGCGAGCGGTGCTGGCGGTGGATGACGTCAATCCGGCGGTGTTGCGCTATCTCAACCGGCTGTCGGACCATTTTTTTGTGCTGTCGCGGGTGCTGAACGAGAACGCGGCGGCGGACGTGCTGTGGGTGCCGGGGGCCAATCGAGGTTAGCGGCGTGGGATTTTTTGGCGCGGCGGCGGGCGGCTAAACCGTCTTGCCCATGAGGCTCAGGGCATTATCGTGTCTTGTTGACCCGAAAATACCCCACAGTCATTGTTTAGCGAGCGATTCGCGCTTTTGGTGATGCGACCAGAAGCGATCGCGCGCTGGGAGACGTCGCATGCTGTTTTTGGTGGTCAGCGAGCCGCGGCCGGAGCGTCCGTCCGGGGTGACGGCGGCGCGGCAGAGCTACTGGCGCTGGATCCAGCCGTTGATCGATGCTGGCGAAGTGCGTTCGGTGCATGCCAAGGTCGGACGCGGCGCGGTGGTGCTGTTCGACGTCGCCTCCAACGAGGTGTTGCACGCCCATCTGAACGCCTGGGCCGACATCATTCCGGCGCGGTTCGAGGTGCATGCGCTGATCGATCCGGCCAACGCGCGGCGGTTCCTGGACCGGCAGGCGTCGGGCCAGGGGGATGCGCAGTAGGGGTACGGGGTCGGCCGGTGCGGGGTCGGGGGGGATCGGCGACCGGTCGGCGGGCCGGATCGGGCCGGAGAGCCATCGCCGCTGATTTGGGACCGTGTCGCCGGGCTCGGTCCGGCGGCGGGTTGGTTTGATGAGTTCGGTGGTGGGCGTCGATGTGGACCTCGGCTCCATACTGGCCTTCCGGCTGTTCGATATCGGCTACGAAATCGACCTGGCCAAGGCCGAACAGGTCTGGGCCCGTACCGTACGCACCGGCAGCACGCGCGGGCGGCTGACGACCACGCCGCCCAAGGCGGTGGCATTTGGCGTGGCACCGGTGGCGCTCAATTTGGGGACCATCAGCCTGGCGCTGCCGGACGGACCGCTTGCGGCGATCGCGACCGCCAGGCTTTACGACTTCGGTGTGGTCAGCGTCGCGATCCGGGTGACGGTTCAGGATCTGCCGTGGGCTGGCTTCGCGCAGCGGCTGAACGCGGTGGATCGGGTGGTCGGAACGACGCCCGATACCGGGCTGTGGAGCGAGCTGCTGGAGCGGGTGCGCCAGGGCATCGGTGAGGGGCTGGTGCGTCCAACCGTTCGGGCGCTGGAGGAGGACTACCTGGTTGGCGTGGTCAATGCATTCAGCGAGAAAATGACGGCCGGGGCATTGGTCGAGCGGCTGGATCTGGTGCCGCTGTTGTCGGGCGAGCAGCGCGCGCTGTCGGACGGTGCCAGGCGCGACCTGCTGCGCCACCGCTATTCCTATTACACCGACGATCTGGTGGTGCTGACCTGGGACCGGGCGTTCATCTATGAGCCGCGCGGCGATACCGACGTGATCGACGTTCTGGAGGTCGCCAATGCGCAGTTGCTGGAGATGCGCTACTACGACGAGCTGCTGGATGCCGAACTGCCGCGGATGTACAATCTGGTGGAGGCCGAGCGCCGGCGATGGTCGTTGCCGGGCGCGCGGCGGTTCGCCGATCTGGCGCGGCGGCTTTATACGCTGGTGGCCGAAGTGACTGAACTGACCGAAAAGGTGGACAACGCGCTGCAGGTGACCGAGGACGTCTATCTGGCGCGGATCTATGCGGCGGCGTTGGAGATGTATCGTGTGCCGACAGTCAGCGCGGCGGTGGACCGCAAGCTCTCGATCATCCGCGACACCTACACCGCGCTTTACGACGAGGCGTCGAGCAGCCGGTCGGGGCTGCTGGAAATCATCATTGTGGTGATGATTGCGGTCGAAGTCGTTCTGGCGGTGATCCGATGAGGCAAGTCTCGGCGCTGTTGTCCGGATGGTGTTTGCGGAGGGGCCCCGATTTCGACGGGGCAGGATGCCGGCTTCGGCGGAATGGTCGAAGCGCGACGGTCATTCGACGCCGGCGGTAACCGGCCGTGGCATGGGCTCGGCGGCTAAACCATTTTCAGCATGACCGTGCATCCTGGTCCTGGTCCAAGCCTTTGTTTTGTCGAGCGATCGCGCGAGCAGCGCGTCCTTCGGACGAGGAACGTTCCGCCCAGCGCGATCGCGCTCTAGCCGCCACGCTTTCGAGATGCCAACGCCTCAAAAGTGCTGACCAGGCCCTCGATCTCCGCCGATACGGACTCGAACTCCTGAGCCAGTTGGGTGAATGCGTCGCGCGCTTCGGGCTCGGTTTCCTTGTTGGCGTGGACGGAGCACTCGGCTGCCCATGCCAGCGGATCCCTGACATAGCCCTTCGTCGTTTCCTGCAGGTCCATTGCTGATTTCCTTTGGCAACCCGGTAATATGTAACGGACCAGCGGTTTGCCGACGATAGATTTGCGTTACAGCAGCATGAATAGAGCCGTTTCGGGTGCACGATTGGATCGATTAACGCGCACTTTCCCGTGTATCTGCCTCTGATTTTGCCTACTCCAGCGGTCGCCGGCTTGAGTTCGGGTCGCTGGGGGAACGAAGCGGCGATTGCCCGTCGGCAGGGGGTTGTGTGGTTGGGGCGCTCGCGAGTGTCGCGAACTTGTTACTTGGACGGCTGCGCTACCTGAGTCTGCTGGCGGTGTTGCTGGAGGTATTGCCAAGTCGCCTGGCGTTGGGCTGGGGTCAGATTTGGCACGCCGCGCTGCGCCAGGAAGGCGTCGAAATCGGTCTGCATCCTGACCTGATCGAGGTCGGCGGTGGTCGTCGCGGTTGGGTTGCGGGCCTCGGGGTTGTGCTGGGCCAGCCACATGGCGGCGGGTGCGAAGCGCACCCATCCGGGTTGTGCGGCTTCGAGATTGACGTCGTGCCATTTGGGATGGTGCGGCGGCTTCAGCAGCGCCGGGAACTTGCTGAAGAACGCATCGACGAAGGTGACCAGGTTCTGGTAGCGCGGGGTTCCCGGCGACCATGCGAAGCAGGCCAGGGCGACGCCGACGCCGACGGTATTCACCGTCTGACCCGGAGCGATCAGGGTAGGATAATCCTGATGGGTGAGCGTTCCGCCGGGCAGATAGGTTTTCTCCAGCTCGGGGTTCGACGGAATGGCAACGAAATGCAGGCCGGTATCGGCGGGTTGGGTGGCGAACAGGCGCACGGGTGTGCCGGCGGCGTAGACGTTGGCGGCGATTTCTCCGCGCCGCAGGCGGTCTTGCGCGATGGTCGGTTCCTCGGTGCGGAAATCCGGCTGGATGCCCAGGGTCTTGAACACCGCGCGGGCGGTCAGGTTGGTGCCGGCGCCCTCGACGTCGATATTGACCGGCTTGCCCCGCAGGTCGGACAGCACCTGGATGTCGGGCCCGGCGCAGACGTGCACGTCGTTGTCGTAGAGCTTGCAGATGTACTCGATCTTGTTGAGTTCTTTTGGATAGAGATTGTTGGCCTGGGCGTAGGCGAGGGCGTCCGAGGCGACCAAGGCGAGGTCCACTCCGGGCAGATGGAGCAGGTCGCCGAGGTTCTGCAGCGAGCCTTTTCCAACCACCGGCACGACCCGCAGGGTGTCGGAATTCAGCACCGAGGTGAGATCGGTGGCGATGCGCATGAAGGTGCCGTCGATCTCGCCGCCCATGATGCCGATGGTGGCCGGCCGCGCGATCGCGGCCAGGGCGAAGTTGGAGCGGGCGAAAAGGGCGGCGGCGGGGACGGCCGAGAGCAGGAAACGGCGGCGCATGTTCACCTCGATGACAGGGCTTCAAGCAGCGGTGCGGCGCCGGTATCGCCGAGCCTGGCGGCGGTGGCGTACCAGAACCGGGCGAGTTCGGGATCGGGGTCGACGCCGCCCAGGGTGGTCTGTTTGAGGTAGGCGGGGTCGTAGAGGCGGCCGAGATTGAGCGCGGCGGTGGCGTCACCCTGGCGGGCCGAGGTGGCGTAGAAGCGGCGTGCGCCGGAGATATCGCCGCGGCGTTCGGCATCCAGTCCGCGGGCGAACAGCATCGCGGCGCGCTGTGGGTCGTCGGTGGTCTGGGCCGGTTCGATCGGTGTGGGGGCGGCCTGGGTAGGTGTGAGCGGATCTGGGGCTATCTTGCTGGGCGTGATCGTGTCGGCGATCGGGCTGGGTGCGGCCGGGCCCGAGGGGGCCTGGCTGGAGTTGGCCGGGCTGGGGGTGGCCGAGCTGGGGGTGGCCGAGTTGGGGGTGGCCGAGTTGGGGGTGGCCGAGCTGTTCTGGCCATCGTTGGATGGTTGGTTTGCCGATTGATCCGGCAGCGGCGTCGCCGGCGGTTCAGCGGTCGCCAGCGTCGGATTCGGTGTCGGCGTGGGTTGGTCGGCGATCGGTGGTGACACGGATTCAGTCGCGCCTGATGGGGCGGGTGTTGCGGCCAGACCGGGCATGTCCTGAGGCGGGGCCGTTGGGGATGGGGTTGGTGGGGACGAGGTTAGTGGGGGCATGGCCAATGGGGGCGTAGCGAACGTGGCGGTGTCGGCCGGCATGTTTTCGGTTTGCCTATCCGGTGCAAGCGGGTCGGCTGGCGGCTTGTCGCGCTGCAACAGCGCCGAGAGCTCGGCCAGTTGGTCTGGCGTTGCGGTGCTGATGGTGTCCAGCATGGTCATGACCGTTTCGGTCACGTTGTCGCCTGGCGGTGCCCATCTGTGACCGGCGGCGTCCTGTGCTTTTGCCCGAGCCAGAAGATCGGCGAAGGAGTTACCTCCGGCATTTGCGGGAAGCGACGTTACCAGCAGCGCGCACAGCGCCAGCACAGCACAACGAATTGCCATCGTCATCGTGTACGTTTCCCGCTTTCAATGACCTGCTTACTAGCGACGACTGCTGCGTGAAGCGGCGGCGTTCGCGGGCAGGACACCAGCAACCAAGGCGTTCCAGCACAAACCAAAAACGTGAGTTCCTGGCTTGTTATTTTGTTGGCGGTGGCAACCGCGGTGGTCACCGCGGCAATGTTTAAGTAATCCGTTTGTAATCATCCGCTGGAAAAAAACCAGCCTTTCGATAGACTCGCCATGTAATCTTTATGACATCTGCTTGAGCGGAAATCCGTTGCTGGATCGTTGCATAAAACGCTGATCAATCGTCAGTCCGGGGGCGTCACGGTCCTCAAGCGGGGCGCGCACCTGGCCGGCGCTTTGGCGCCGGCCGCGGTTGGCGTGGGACGCTTCGATAGGGGCTATGGGCCTGCGACCGCCGGATAGGGCTGCTCCCATTTGTCCAGATAGACGAAGTCGGACAGCTTGCCGCGTCCCACCGGGCCGAACTTGCCCATCGGGTAGCCGACCGGCAGGATTGCGTAAGAGTGCACGCCCGGCGGCAGGCCGAGCGCGGCTTCGGCTTCCTTTTCGTAGAGCAGATGCCGAGTGGTGAGGGTTGAACCGAGGCCCAATGCTCGGATTGCCAGCAGCATGTTCTGTACCGCCGGATAGATCGAGGCTCCGGCGCCGCGGCCGGGGTTTGGTCCATCTTTCAGGCAAGCAACGATCCACACTGGCGCTTCATGGAAATGCTCGGTCAGGTATTCGACCGCGCCATGTTGGCGGGTGTATTTTTCTCCGCTCACGCCGGGCGGGGCTGGGCTTTTGGCGTAGCGCGGGCCGACGACTTCATCGAAGGCTTTCTTGTACCAGGTCTGCACGGCTTGCTTAATCGCCGGGTCGCGCACCACCAGGAAGCGCCAGGTCTGGTTGTTGCCGCCGTTGGCGGCGGCGGTGCCGGCCAGCAGGATTTTCTTGATCATCTCGTCCGGTACGGGATCGGGTTTCAGCCGGCGCATCGAGCGGGTGTTGCCGATGATCTCGAAGACGTCTTGCATGGTGTTTTTCCCTTACTGTCGTTTCACTGGCGCCACGCCGCCGGTCGCGGAACGACCGCCGTCGATGACGATGTGGGTACCGGTCGTGTCGCCGGAGAGATCGGAGCAAAGATACAGCACGGCGCCGGCGATTTCCTCGGGCGAGGCGTAGCGTCCGGTGGGAATGCCGGCGGCGTAGGCGGCATGCACACCAGCGGGATCGTTGGGGTTTCGTTGTGACTCCAGCGAGCGCATCATGCGGGTCTCGACCGGGCCGGGACAGACCGCGTTGACCCGGATGCCGTGGGCCGCGACATCGGCGGAGGCAACCTTGGTCAGCCCCAGCACGCCGTGCTTGGAGGCGACGTAGGCCGGCATTCCGGGCGAGCCGAACAAGCCGGCGACCGAGGCGGTATTGACGATCGTGCCCGACTGCTGATGCAGCATCACCGGCAGCACGTGACGCAGGCCGAGGAAGACGCCCTTCAGGTTGACCGCGATCACCTGGTCGAACACGTCCTCGTCGTAGTCCTGGGTGGGTATGACCTTGCCTTCGATGCCGGCATTATTGAAGAACGCGTCGATCCGGCCGTAGGCGGACAGGGTTTTTTCCACGTAGTCCTTGACCGCGGCCGATCGTGTCACGTCGGCCTGCACCATCGCGGCGGTGGCGCCGCGCTGGGCGATGATGTCGACGCTGGTTCGGGCCTGATCGGCATCGGCGTCGACCACCATCACCTTGGCCCCGCGCAGCGCGAAGCCGAGGGCGGTGGCGCGGCCGATGCCGCCGCCACCGCCGGTGATCAGTGCCACCTTTCCGGTAAAATCCATTGGCGTCTCCTGTGTTGGTTACTTGTTGGGTTGTGACCCCTCCGATGGCTGATTGTGCTTGCGTCGGGGTGGCCGGCGTCAAGCCCGAGCCGCCTGCGGCGGTCGCCTCGCGAAGCTGTCATGTCCGTTTTTTACCCCCGCCGCCGAGGTTCGAGTATCGGGTGCGTCGCCGGGGTCTGATCGTCATCTGGGGCGTTGGGTCGGCTGCCAGGTGTTGGATGGGCGCGCTGTTGTATTGAGGCATGATTCGGGTGGCTTCAACGGTCCGATCTCGTATCGCGCATCATTGAAGCGCGATACGTCGCTGTTTGTTTGAGTATCCGAGTCACGCGTCGAACCGTGGACGCTACGCGTCTCAACGCTTCTCTGCGATCGGATACTAGATCACCTTGCCCTGGCGCAGCTTGGCGATTTCGGCCGCGCTGAAGCCGAGTTCGGTCAATATCGGATCGGTGTGCTGGCCGGCCTCGGGTGTTGCGCTATGGATGGTCCAGGGCGTGCGGCTGAGTTCGATCGGCTGACCGATCACCTCGACGTCGCCCAGCACGGGGTGGGGGATGGTGCGGGTCATGCCGAGATGTTTCACCTGCGGATCGGCGAAGACTTCGTTCATCTGGTAGATCGGGCCGGAGGGTACGCCGGCCTTGTTGAGTGTCTCGATCCATTCGGCGGAGGTCTTGGCGCGGGTGATAGCGCCGATCGCCTCGTTCAGTGTGTCGCGGTTGGCGGAGCGGGCCGATCCGGTGGCGTAGAGCGGATCGGCGGCGAGGTGGTCGGCGCCGAGCGAGCGGCACAGCCGGCGATAGATGTCGTCACCGGCGGCGGCGATGTTGATATAGCCGTCGGCGGTTGCGAACACGCCGGTGGGGATGCTGGTCGGATGGTTGTTGCCGGCCTGTCCGGGCACGTCGCCCGCGATGGTCCAGCGCGCGGCCTGGAAATCCAGCATCGAGATCTGGGCGCCGAGCAGGGAGCTTTTCACCCATTGGCCTTTGCCCGATTGCTCGCGTTCGAGGAGCGCGATCAGGATGCCCATGGCGGCGAAGATTCCCGCTGTCAGGTCGGCGACCGGGATGCCGACGCGCATCGGGCCGTGGCCGGGCTCGCCGGTGATCGACATCAGGCCGCCCATGCCCTGGGCGATCTGGTCGAAGCCCGGGCGATCGCGATAGGGGCCGTCCTGACCGAAGCCGGAGATGCTGGCATAGACGATGCGCGGGTTGATCGCGTTGAGGCTGTCGTAGTCCACGCCGAGGCGGAACTTGACGTCGGGGCGGTAGTTTTCCACCACCACGTCGGCTTGGGCGACCAGGCGGCGGATGACTTCGGCACCGTCGGGTGATTTCAGGTTCAGCGTCAGGCTGCGCTTGTTGCGGTGCAGGTTCTGGAAGTCCGGGCCGTGGCGGTCACCGCCGAGGCCGGCGTCCCCTTCGGGAGATTCGATCTTGATGACGTCGGCGCCCCAGTCGGCCAGTTGGCGCACCGCGGTCGGGCCGGCGCGCACGCGGGTCAGATCGATGACCTTGAAGCGAGCCAACGGGGCTTGGGTCATGCTTGGGTCCTTATCTGCGAGGGCCGGCATGCTGGCACGAAGCGTCGTAGTGGTCGAGGCGTGGGGGTGCGCTATAGCGGGGTTTTCCAGGGTTTCCAGCCGGGAAACATGACCACCACGGGCGACCAGAACAGGCGGAACGAGCGGTTGAAGCGGATGTCCATGCGGGTTGGCGTGCCGTCGGCCTCGTAGCAGATCAGCGCGCCACGGCCGTCATCGGTGGCGTCGGACATGACTTGTTCAATTTCAACGAATTGGCGTGTGCTTTTGCCAATCCACATTAATTTCCATTGACCGCTTCTGGTGTAGGCGTCGGCGCCGGTCGAATACTGGAACTGGTGATCCTTGCTGTCCTTGATGCGCACGTCGCCGACGCCGGCGGCGAAGCCTCGGCGGGATCCGCCGGACATTTTGCCGGCGACGCCGAGCTGGATCCAGGGCGACGGCTTGCGCGGCAGCGCGTCGAGCAGCAGGCGGGCGTCGTCGGAGTTGAAGGTGTTGTCGTCGCCGTAGATCAGGCGGTCCACGGTGGCGGCGATGACGAACCGGTCGGGTTGGTCTGGCATGGGGGTACGGTTGCCATGAAGGCGGCTTGGGCTGCAAGCGTAGGGGATTTGGCGAGGCCGCCTTGATTTAACATAATATACATTATGCGACTTTTCTGTGTCCGCCGCGTTCCTGGCGAAGCAACTTTACGTCGAGGAATGAGGGTCGCCATGGCGGCCGATCGCGATGATGATACCGGCCAGAAGGTCCATTCCGGCGGCTAACAACAGTGGCAAACGGTATCCACCAGAGGCATCGTGCAGCAGGCCGTAGAAGCCCGGCCCAAGCGCGGTTCCGAGTTGGATACCGCACGAGGTTATTCCAAAAATCGCGCCGAAGGACGCAGCGCCAAATTCCCGGCGGACGATGATCGGCGAAAGCGTTGTGACGTTGCCGATGGTCAACCCGAACACAACGCTCGCGCCGACCAAGACGGCCGGAAAACGAGAAAGCGCCATGATCACGAACGACACAGCGGCGAGGACCAGAACCGCGAAGGCTGTCTTGCGTCCATTGATCTGGTCGGCGAAGCGGGCCAGCGCCAGACGGCCGACCAGGGCGGCGATGGCCGTCGCCGAGACGGTAGCGGCCGTGCCAGATGTTCCGAGGATGGGCGAAAGCAGTGTAACCTGATGGGTGAGAAACCCGATCTGCATCATCATCCCGATGCCGAAACATAACATGACGCCACGAAGAGCCGACGTGCGCAGTGCGTCCCTCCGCCGCCAGCGCGGTTCGTTTGCGGTTGCCGCCGCGCTTTTCGTTTCAGCGCCATCTGGAAACAGTCCCATGTCCTGGGGGCGCCGCTTCAACAGCCAACATAACGGTAGCAGGATAACAAGGGTGGTCAGCGCCGCCGCGGTTGTCGTCGCCGCGAAGCCGAAATTTTCGATTCCAAACAAAAGAACTGGGACACCAACCGCGCCGCCGCCACTCGCCCCTAACAATGCGACCGAGACCGCGCGGCCCTGATATCTGTCAAACCATGGTGCGAGTGCCGTTGCCACGGCAGTTGTCGACAAACAAGACCAGCCAATCCCGGCGACGAGAAAGGCGGCGTAAACCTGCCACAGTTCTTTGGCGTGTCCGATTCCAACAACACCGGCGGCCATGGCAAGCGCCCCTGACGTGAATACAGGGCGCGGTCCATACCGGCTAATCATTCCGCCAAGCGGGATGAGCAGAAGTGCGCTGGTCACGTAGAAGACCGTAATCGCGCCAGAGACGAGACTGGTCGGCCAGGTTTTTGTTCCAGCTAAAACGTGCAGATAAACACCCGCTCCGAACAAACCGAGCGTATTGCCGAACAAGTTTGCGACCAGGCAAACAGTGACGATCCACCAACCGTAGAAGGGTCGGCCACGCCCTACTCGCCAACCCGATCCCGCAAGCCTTGCGAGGAGGCTGGTAGGCGATGGAGACGCCGCGGATTTGCTGAGTTGCATCGCTGTCGGTTAACACGGTCCCCCGGTGAATGCTTCGATCGATGCTTCGATCGCCGCCGAAGCAGTTCCGGCTCAATTCCGGCCTTGACGCTGCCATATCTGAGGCACGCCAACGACGGAGAATTCAGATGACGATCCCAATGGCCACGCGCGATGCGCCTCCGGCCGCCCCGATCCCCAAGGAGGCTATGGAAGCCTTATCGGGATTGGATCAATTGCGGGCGATCCGCGACGGTAAGCTTGGTGTCGCGCCAATGCAGGCGTTGATGAATATGCGCCTGATCGAGGTGGAAGACGGGCGGGTCGTGTTCGGCGGCACTCCTGAGGAAAAGCACTACAATCCAGGTGGAACAGTGCATGCGGCCTTCACGGCAGCGATGCTGGACTCGGCCATGGGCCTCGCCGTGCGCACCACGCTGCCGGCGGGCGTTGGACAAACGACGATCGAGTTCAAATTGAATATGGTCCGACCCATGTCAGCCGACATTGGCGAGGTCAGAGCTGAAGGTTCGATCGTCCATCGGGGCCGCACGATCGCGACGGCTGAAGGTAGAATGATCGATCCGGCCGGCAGGCTCATCGCGCACGGCAACACCACAATCATGATTTTCGGCGCGAAGGCACTTAGGCGAGCAGCACCAGGTTGACTGTGCGCAGGATCAGAGCCGACCCGCTTCCGAGCGATCATCGCGGCGGCGGTTCGCCGGGTTTGTAAGTGACCTCTATGCGGTCGGTCACGGTATCGCGCACGCAGTTGAAGAACTGCCCGCAGCCGTGGGTGTGTCGCCAGCGTTCCCGGTGGCGGCCCTTGGGGTTGTCGCGCAGATAGAGGTAGGCGGCCCAGGTTTCGTCGTCGACCGCGGACGGGTCGGCGGGGCGCGGCAGGTGGGCCTGGCCGGCGTAGCGGAACTCGTTTTCCGGCCGCGGGCCACACCAAGGACACGGGATCAGCAGCATCAGTGTGCCACGGCGGCGGCCGCGGCCTCGTCGATCAGGCGGCCGGTTACGAAACGATCCAGCCCGAACGGGGCGGCGATCGGGTGTGGCCGGTTGTTTGCGATGGTGGCGGCGAAGATCTCGCCCGACCCGGGGGTTGCCTTGAAGCCACCGGTGCCCCAGCCGCAATTGACGAACAGCCCCGGCACCGGGGTCAGGCCGATGATCGGCGAGCGGTCGGGGGTAGTATCGACGATGCCGCCCCAGTTCCGCAGCATGCGCAGGCGGCGGAATGTGGGGAACAACTCGCAGACCGCAGCCAGCGTGTCGCAGGCGACGTGCAGGCCTCCGGCCTGGCTGTAGGAGGTGTAGGCGTCGGTCGCGCCGCCGATCACCAGCTCGCCCTTGTCTGACTGGGAGATGTAGGCGTGTACGGTGTTCGACATCACCACGCAGGGCAGCACCGGCTTGACCGGTTCGCTGACCAATGCTTGCAAGGGAAACGATTCCAGCGGCATCCGCAGGCCGGCCATGGCCATCATCACGCTGGTATGGCCGGCTGCCACCACGGCGACCCGGGGCGCCGCGATCGGGCCGGCAATCGTTTCGACACCGGCGACCGCTCCGGCGGCGTCGCGCAGGATCCCGGTGACGGCGCAGTTCTGTACGATGTCGACGCCCATTGCGGAGGCGGCCCTGGCGTAGCCCCAGGCGACGGCGTCGTGGCGCGCCACGCCGCCTCGGCGCTGCAGGGCGGCGCCCTGGACCGGGAAATGGGCATCGGTGCCGATATGCAGCGGCGGACAGAACGCCTTGGCCTGGGCCGGGGTGAGCCATTCGTTGTCGATCCCGGCCAGGTGGTTGGCGTGCACGTGGCGCCGCAGCACATGCACGTCGTGCTCGGTGTGCGCCAGCATCAGCACGCCGCGCGGCGAAAACATCACGTTGTAGTTGAGTTCGCGCGACAGGCCTGGCCAGAGTTTGAGGGCATGGTCGTAGAGCGCCGCGCTCTCGGGGCGCAGGTAGTTCGAGCGGATAATGGTGGTGTTGCGTCCGGTGTTGCCGCCGCCGAGCCAGGCTTTGTCGAGGACGGCGACGTTGCGAATGCCGTGTTGGCTGCCGAGGTAGTAGGCGGTGGCCAGGCCGTGGCCGCCGGCGCCGACGATCACCACGTCATAGGCCGGCTTGGGCTGTGCGTCGCGCCACTGCCTGTCCCAGGGCCTTCCGGCCGCGTGGCGCAGCAGGGAGAGGACGGAAAATCGTTCTGGCTGTCGCATCTGGCTTCATGCTTGCCACACCCCCTGCCCCGGGCAAAGTCTTCGGGCCAAGTTTTCGGGGAGAGTGTTCGAGGGCAAGGTTGGTCGGGCAGGATCTCGGGCGATGTCGTGGGGTAATGTCGTAGGGGGAATGTCTTGGGGGAATGTGTTGAGGGGCAACGTCTTCCTGTGTGCCGGCGCCGGGGCTATAGGATTGGCATAAGCGGGGGAACAGAGGATGGCCGAGTTCGACTATATTATCGTGGGTGCCGGGTCCGCCGGTTGCGTGCTGGCAAACCGGCTGAGCGAGGACAATCGCTGCACCGTTCTGCTGCTGGAGGCGGGGCCGAAGGATAGCTCGCGGTGGATCAATATTCCGGCCGGCTTCACCAAGCTTTTGAACGACCCTCGATACAACTGGAATTTCGAGAGTGAGCCGGAACCCAATGCGGCCAACCGGCGCATTCCGATCCCGCGCGGGCGGACGTTGGGGGGATCGAGCTCGATCAACGGCATGCTGTATGTGCGCGGCAACCCGCTGGACTACAACACGTGGTCGCAGTTCGGCAATCGCGGCTGGGGCTATGATTCGGTGCTGCCGTATTTCCGCAAGGCGGAACACTTCGCGCCCGGCGGCGATGACTCGCGCGGGCGCGGCGGGCCGTTGAACGTCGAGCATATGCGCGAGCGGGCGGAGTTGCTGGATGCGTTCATCGACGCGGCGGTGGATCAGGGGTTTCCGCGCAACAAGGATTACAACAACGGCCGCCAGGAGGGGTTCGGCTACTTCCAGGTGACGCAGAAGAACGGCGAGCGGTGGTCGTGTGCGCGCGGCTACCTCAATCCGATCCGCAACCGGCCCAATTTGAGGATCGAGACCGAGGCGCTGGCGACGAAAGTGCTGCTGGAGGGCAAGCGGGCGGTCGGGGTGGCCTATACCCAAGGTGGCGCTGCCAGGGAGGCTCGGGCCAACCGGGAGGTGATCCTGTCGGCCGGCGCGGTCAAGTCGCCGCATCTTCTGGAGCTGTCGGGAATCGGCAATCCCGAGTTGTTATCGGGCGTGGGGATTGCGGTGCAGCACGCGCTGCTGGGCGTCGGGGAGAACTACCGCGACCATTATGCGCCGCGGATGAACTGGCGGGTGAAGCTGCCGGTGACGTTGAACGAGCGCAGCCGCGGGTTCGCGCTGGCCAAGGAGGTGGTCAAGTATTACACGCAGCGGCGCGGCATCCTGACGTTCACCGCCGGCATCGCGTATGGCTTCGTCAAGACGCGGCCGGAGCTGGAAGAGCCCGACGTGCAGTTCCATTTCGCTCATGCCAGCTACGGCAACGCGCAGAAGCGCGACCTGGAGACTGAGCCGGGGATGACGCTGACGGTGTATCAGTGCCGGCCGGAATCGAAGGGCTCGATCCACGCCAGGTCGAGCGATCCGGCGGCGGCTCCGGCGATCCGGCCGAATTACCTGGCCGATCCGATCGATCAGCGGGTGCTGGTGGACGGCATGAAGATCGGGCGGAGCATCATCGGCAACCGGATCATGGACCGCTACCGCGCCTATGAGATGAATCCCGGCGACAAGGTGCAGACCGATGCCGAGTGGCTGCAGTTCGCGCGCGAGAACGGCCAGACCACGTATCATGTGATCGGCACCTGCCGGATGGGTCCGGACCCGATGGCGGTGGTGGATGACCGGCTGCGGGTGCATGGTATTGCGGGCTTGCGGGTGGTGGACGCCTCGGTGATGCCGACGGTGCCGTCGGGCAACACCAATGCCGCGGTGATCATGATCGCCGAAAAGGGCGCCGACATGATCAAGGCGGGGACCACGGAGGACCTGCGCGCGGCGGCGTAAAGGGATCAAAGGGCCGCCGGCCCTTTGCGGGTCCAGGGCAGCGCCCTGGAACTTACTTTAGCTGACGGAAGAACGCCCGAATGTCACCTGCCAGGGCGTCGGGTTGCTCCATCGCCGCGAAGTGGCCGCCGCGCGGCATGTCAGTCCAGCGCTGGATGTTGGTATAGACATGCTCCGCCAATGACCGTGGCGGACGGATGATTTCCTTGGGGAACGCGGCGTAGCCGGTGGGGACGCCGACGGTGCCTCCGGCGGGGATCGGCCACTGGCCGTGCAGGCGCGCGTAGTATGGCCAGAACGATGATCCGATCGCGGCGGTGAACCAGTAGAGCGAGATATTCGCCAGCAGGTGGTCGCGGCTGACAGCGGATTCCAGGTCGCCGGCGCAATCGGTCCAGGTGCGGAATTTCTCGGCGATCCAGGCGGCGAGGCCGGCGGGTGAGTCGGTCAGGGCGTAGGCGAGTGTTTGCGGCTTGGTGCCCTGGATCGTTGAGTAGCCGGTTTCCTCCTTGAGCCAATGCGCGAGGTCGCGGAAATACTGGCGTTCGGCATCGGTCGGGTTGGCCGGCGGCGGTCGGTCGCGCTGGATGGTCAGCAGGTTGATGTGGATGCCGATCAGGTTGTCGGGGTGGGCGTGGCCGAGGCGGGACGCGGTGAAGGCGCCGTAGTCGCCGCCTTGCGCGGCGTAGCGGGTGTAGCCAAGCACGTCGGTCATCAGGTGGGCGAAGCAGTCTGCGATAGCCTCTATGCTGAAGCGCTTCTGGCCGGGGGCGAAGGAGAGCCCGTAGCCGGGCAGCGACGGGGCGATGACGGTGAAGGCGTCGGCCGGATCGGCGCCGAAGCGGGCGGGGTCGGTCAGGCGTGGGATGATGTCCGCGAACTCGAACACCGAACCGGGCCAGCCGTGCATCAGCAGCAGCGGGGTCGGTGACGGCCCCTGCCCCGGCACGTGCAGGTAGTGCAGATCGACGTCGGGCAGTTGGACCTTGAACTGGGGGTAGGCGTTCAGCGCGGCTTCCTGGGCGCGCCAGTCGAACTGGTCTTTCCAGTAGGGGATGAGGGTTTTCATGTAGTCCAGGTCGGTGCCGTAGGCCCAGGGGGCGTCGGGGGCCTGATCGGGGAAGCGGGTCAGGCTGAGGCGGGCGCGCAGGTCGGTGATCGCCGATTCTGGGATCGACAGGGTGAACGGCGTCGGTTTCGCAGCCATGGGTATTCCTTGATTCGGGTCGGTCCGGGATGGTCGGTCCGGCCAGAGGATGCCGCGGCTGGAGATCGGGTCAAGCCGGCCTCGGTTCTATTGGCTGGATGACGTATTGAACCGCGGATGAACGCGGATTCAGGTCAAGGCGTTGAGCCCGGTGTCCGCGGGTTTGCGCGGATTTATCGAGGGCGATGTTGTTGGATTATAATGTTATCAAATCGATTTGGCTCTATCCCTTCACTCCGCCCATGGTAAGGCCGGCGGCCATGTAGCGGCGGAAGGTGTAGTACATGATGATCGGCGGCAGCGCGTAAATGGTGGCGGTGGCCATCATGTAATTCCACGGCGATTCGTCGCTGTTGAGGAACTGCGCCAGAGCCACCGGGACGGTCATCACGTCGGGCGAGGACAGCAACAGAAACTGATACAGATATTCATTCCATGCAAGTAACAGGGCGTAGGTTCCGACGGCGACCAGCGCGGGCGCCATCAACGGCAGGTAGATGCGGACATAGATCTGCAATGGCGAGGCGCCGTCGATGCGGGCGGATTCGTCGAGCTCCATCGGGATCGACTTGCCGTATTGCTGGAAGATGAAGATGGCGTAGGGGGTGGCGAAGGTGACCATCGCGGCGATCACCGACCATTTGTTATTGCCCAGCCCGTAGATCTGCATGATGCGGTAGAACGGGATGGCCAGGAAGGACGCCGGGATGACGTAGGTCATCAGCGCAGCGTTGGTCAGCAGCCAGCCGTGGCGAAGCCTCAGGCGACCGACGGTGAAGCTGGTCATCGATCCGAACAGCAGGGTGAGGAACATCGTTGCCAGGCCGACGGTGAAGCTGTTGCCGAATTGATGCCAGAACCGCGCCAAATACCAGAAACTCTCGGTGAAGACCACGACGAAGCTATGCAATGACGGATTGCTGGGCCAGATCGCACCGCTGAAGACGTCGCTGTGCCGGCTGAGCGCGATCAGCACCATGTTATAGATCGGGACCAGCGACCAGATGATCAGCACGGCGCCGAGTGCCAGGCACAGGGTTTCGACCACCGCCTTGCGCAGCCGGTAACGTGGCCGTCGGGGTTGCCGCCGCGCCGCCACGGTGACGCTCATAGCTGGACTTCCTGGGTGCGCAGCTTGTGCATCAGTACCGCCACGATCGGGATCAGCAGCGGCAAGGCGCACATCACGCAGGCCACGCCGAGGCGTGGATCGGCGATGGTGAAGGCGTAGCGGATGCCGAGCGTGGCCAGCACCTCGGTGGACATCGCCGGGCCGCCGCCGGAGACGAAGAATACGGCGTTGAAGTCGCCCAGCGTCCAGATGGTCGAGAGCAAGGTGGAGACCAGATAGAGCTGCGCCAGCAACGGAACGGTGACGTGGCGGAAGCGGCGCAGGCCGGTAGCGCCGTCCATGTCGGCGGCTTCGTACAGTTCCTGCGGGATCGCCATCCGGCCGGCGATGAAGATGACCGTCCAGAATGGCATGTTCTTCCAGATATAGGCAGCGATGTCCGAGCCCAGTCCGAGCCAGTGCGAATTCAGCCAGATCGGACCATTGATGCCGAACAGCATCCACAACGCGTTGTCGAGGAAGCCCCATTGGCCGTTCAGCAGCCAGTGGATCGACATGTAGGCGGGCAGTGCCGGGATCGCCCATGGCAGGATGTAGATCAGCAGCAGGGATTTGACCCACCAACCCTTGCGCATGAAGAAGCCGGACAACAGAAAGGCGACTACCATCTTCAGGTTAACGCCGATGCCCACATACAGCGCGGTATTGAGCACCGCGGTGAGGAAGCGCGGATCAGAGAACAACTCGGGGTAAAGCGAGGGTTTGCTACCGAGCCAGAGCCCGTAGCCGATCGGGTAAACGACGAAGGCAAAGAACATCACGGCGTACGGTATTGCAAAGGCGATCGCCCAAGCGAAGTCCGTACCGAACAACCCAGCGTGCCAGGCGCTGTGTCTGGTCCGAGCGGCCACGAAGGGCCGTCCGGTCGCAAGCGCCTGTTGTGTTGTGCTCATGCACGCCTCACTGATTATTATACGAAGCTGTACTTGGTGAACAACGCCTCGGCGCGCTTGATTGCCTTATCGACCGCCGCCTTTGGCGTCATGCTGTTTTTGATGACGTCCGCCACGGCCAGGGTCCATAATTGTTCAGCCTGCACCTGGCCCCAGGCGGGATTGTAGGCGTTATAGCTGGGGAGGGTTGGACCGAGCGCGCCTTCCTTCACATAGGGCGGGCGATGCGGATCCTTGGGATCGAGCCAGAACGGGTCGCTTTTGACGATCTCGGGGATCGCCGGCAGCCAGCGGCCCAGGCCACCCTTCAGATTTTGATCCATGACCGCTGGCTGCATGAAGTATTTCATGAAGTCCTTCGAAGTGGCGGTATTCTTGGCTCCCTTTGGGATGAAACCGCCGCCGGCGCCAACGAAAGCCGGGACCGGCTTGCCGTCGTTGCCGTTCGGCAGCCCCATCGTCACCATCTCGTCGAAGTAGACTTTCTTGTCCTTGATCATGGCGAGTTCGGTGGAAAGCGTGCCGTCAAAATCCATCAGGAACACTTTTTCATGGAAGCCGTTGTTGTCATCGGCGTCGTTCCAACTGAGCGCCTCGGGCGGCACGAAGCCGGCTTTATAGGCATCAGCCATGTAAGCCACGGATTTCTCCGCTGCCTCCAGAGCCTTCGGATCATCGCCGTGCAGTTTGCCATCCGGGGTGACGATGCCAGCGCCGCCATTGGCGATCATGAAGGCCATGAATACGGCGTTGCCGTCGTTGGGTCCGACCGAGGTGACCTGCAGGCCGAGCGAGTAGATTCGGCGCATACCCTTGTTGCGCAGTTCTTTCTGCATCGGCTTGAAGAAATCCCAGAATGCATCCCAGGTCTTTGGCGCGTCCGAGAGTTTGAACCCGGCCTTTGTGACCAGATCGCCCCAGATATGGAATGGCGCGCAGGCTTGCTTTACCGGGCAAAGGTAGAAGCTGCGGGCTTTCGTCACTTTATTGTAATAGCTGGCGCAGGCCAGCGACGTGGCACTGAGTTTCGCCTTCTGGATGTCGACCACATCGGTCACGTCCACCAGCGAGTCGTTCCAGGCGAATTGAGGCAGGATCGTCTCGGGCGCGTCGTGGAAAATCAGATCCGGAACGTCGCCGCTGGTCATCGCTGACACAGCCTTCTGGTTCAGCGCCATGAACGGCATGATGCTGTAGTCGATCTTGTTGCCGCTGGCCTTTTCGTAATCGGCGACCGTCGCGCGGAACGCGGCGTCTTCTTCAGGGACAAAGCCCTGGACCTGCCAGACGGTCGCGGTTGTCGCCGCGGCGTTAGCGATATACGGCCGCGCCAATGTTCCCATCGCCGCCAAACCGACAGACCCGGCTATGGCGGAACGCCGGCTCATGTTGACCATGGCCGCTACTCCTTCCCTGTTGGCCGGTACATTCGAATGACCGGTCCGTGGCATGACTTATACGACGCCTTTGCGGATAGCTTAATAACGTGTGGGGGCGGATGTCAAATTGGCGCTGGCCGCCGCCGATGCCTTGCTGCTTTCCGCGAACGCCACGTCGGCACTATATTGGCATCAAGACCAACGGGACCTGTCATGAGCGTCACGGCATTGAGGCGGATGACCGCGGATGAATTCATCGTCTGGGCGATGGAGCAGCCCGAGGGAAAGCATTACGAGTTGGTGGCTGGTGAGGTGGTCGCCATGGCGCCTGAACGGGCCGCGCACGGGCGCGCGAAGGGCCGCTTTTATGCAAGACTCGCTGAGGCGATCCGAGCGGCCGACGTGCCGTGCGAGGCTTTTCCGGACGGCATGACGGTGCGGGTTGATGCCGACACCCTGTATGAGCCCGATGCCATGGTCAGGTGCGGGCCAGCGCTCGACGACAACGCGACCGAAGCCAACGATCCGCTGATCGTGGTCGAGGTGGTCTCACCATCGTCGCAAAGGCGTGATTCCGGCAGTAAGCTGGAAGACTATTTCCGTCTGGCGTCGATGCGCCACTACCTGATCGTCAAGACCGAGAACCAGGTCATCATCCATCACCAGCGCGACGAAGCGGGCGAGATCACCACCCGTATCATCCGCGATGGAGCGATGCGGCTGGATCCGCCCGGCCTGGTGCTGTCCGATCTATTTCCCGCTCGTCAGTAGGAGCGCGGCATGCCCAGCACATGCTGGCCGACGTAGCCGAGGATGAGGTTGGTGGAGATCGGGGCGATCTGGTAGAGGCGGACCTCACGCCATTTGCGCTCGATTTCGTATTCACGGGCGTAGCCGAAGCCGCCAAAGGTCTGCATTGCGGTATCGGCCGCTTTCCAGGCGGCTTCCGAGGCCAGCAGCTTGGCGATGTTGGCGTCGGCGCCGCAATCGCGGCCGTTGTCGAACAGGGCGGCGGCGCGGCGGCAGATCATGTCGGCGGCCTCGAGTTCAGCCCAGGCGCGGGCGATGGGGAATTGCACCGCCTGGTTCCTGCCGATCGGGGCGCCGAACACGACCCTTTCGTTGGCGTATTGGGTGGCCTTGTTGACGAACCAGCGGCCATCGCCGACCGCCTCACTGGCGACCAGGATGCGTTCGGCGTTCATGCCGTCCAGGATGTGGCGGAAGCCCCTGCCCTCCTGGCCGATCAGGCTGTCGGCGGGGACGCGGAAATTGTCGAAGAACACCTCGGTGGTGTTGTGGTTGATCATGGTCTTGATTGGGCGAACCTCGAGGCCCTTGCCGGTGTTCTTTTCGCGCATGTCGAGCAGGAACACGGATAGGCCGTCGCTGCGCTTTTTCGCCTGGTCGGGGGCCGTGGTGCGGGCCAGCAGCAGCATCATGTCGGAGTGCAGGGCGCGAGAGGTCCAGACTTTCTGGCCGGAGATCAGGTAGCAGTCGCCATCGCGGACGGCGCGGGTCTTCAACTGGGTGGTGTCGGATCCGGTGCTCGGTTCGGTGACGCCGAAGGCTTGCAGGCGGATCTTGCCGGCGGCGATGTCGGGCAAATAGCGGCGTTTCTGTGCCTCGCTGCCGTGGCGCAGCAGGGTGCCCATGATGTACATCTGGGCGTGGCCCTGGCTGGCGACGCAGCCGCAAGCGTTGATTTCCTCCAGGATGACCGCGGCGGCGCGTAGCGGCAGGCCGGAGCCGCCGTATTGCTCCGGGATCAGCGCGCCGAGGAAGCCGGCCTGGGTGAGTTCGTCGACGAAGGCGGTGGGGTAGGCTTCGTTGTCTTCCAGGCCGCTCCAGTAGGTGCCGGGGTAGCGGGCGCAGATCTTGCGCACCGAATCGCGCAGTTCGGGATAGTCTTCGCCCAGTGCGACGAGGGTTTCCTCGGACATCATGCTGAACCTCTTGCAGGCGGCGCGACGTTGGTGTCCCGCGTCCGAAGTTCGCCATATCGGGCGAACATCAGTCTCGCGACACCAGCTCTTTTTTTCAGTGGCCTGCTGATCGCATTCGTCCGCCGCGAATTGCGGCGAACTTCTGGGGCGGGACACTAGGCCCGAACCATATCGGCGAACAACCGCCGGGCGGAGTCAGACGGGTTGAACGTTCCGCACCGGGCGCGATCGTGCTGTAAGTGTCGGCGCAGATGAAAATATTGTTCGTGACCTCCACCCGGTTGGGCGATGCGGTGCTGTCCACCGGGCTTCTGGATCACCTGATTCGCCGCCACCCGGCGGCGCGCATCACCGTGGTCTGCGGGCCGGTGGCGGAGGGCGTGTTCGCCCGGATGCCGAACCGGGAGCGTACCATCGTGCTGCGCAAGCAAAGCGGCGGTCGGCACTGGGTGGCGCTGTGGCGCGACGTGGCGATGCATGTGTGGGACCTGGTGGTCGATATCCGCGGGTCGGCGCTGTCGTGGCTGGTGCCGACCCGTCGGCGGGCGGTGTTTCGCCGGGTTGCGGGGCCGAAGATCGCCCAGCTTGGCGCCATACTGGGGGTGTCGCCGCCGCCCTCGCCGGTGGTCTGGACGGATACGGCGGACCAGCGCGAGGCCTCGGGTCTGTTGCCCGCCGACAGGCCGATCGTCGCCTTGGCACCGACCGCCAACTGGGACCCGAAGGTGTGGCCGGCGGAGCGCTTCGCGGCGGCGTTTGGCGCCGTGGCGGGGTCGTTGGTGGCGAACCCGGCTGCGGTGGTGCTGGGCGGACCGGGCGCGCGGGAATCGGCGATGGCCGCGCCGCTGCTGGCGGCATTGCCGGGGGCGATCGACCTGGTGGGCGGCATCTCGCTGGCGGTGGCGGCGGCGGTGCTGCAGCGGTCTTCGTTGTTTATAGGAAACGACTCAGGGCTGATGCACCTGGCCGCCGCGGCTGGGGCGCCGACCATCGGACTGTTCGGTCCGACCGATGCGGCGACCTATGCCCCGGTGGGGCGCTGCGCGGTGGCGGTGGTTGGCGGGTCGATGGACGAAATTCCGCTGGCTCGGGTGGTCGAGGCGGCGGCCCGGCTGCTGCGCTGACCGGGTGGGGTCAGGCAACAGGGAGTGGTGGGGCGGGGGGTGGGGGTCAGGCGCCGGGGGGTCAGGCGCGGGGGGTCAGGCCAAAGTGGTCAGGTGCCAAACGGGTCGGTTGCCACAGGGGTCGGGATCATGGCCAGCAGGGCGGCGATCGTTGCCTGCTCGTCGCGCCCGGTGGTGTCGATGCGCAGGTCGGCGCGGGCATACAGCGCCTCGCGGCTGGCCAGGATCGCGCGCAGGTCGGCCATCGAGCGGCGGTTGTCGCGCATCGGCCTGAGATCGCCCTGGTCGATCACCCGTTGCATGTGCTGTTCGGGCGTGGCGATCACCCAGATCGTCAGGCAGCATTGCAGCAGCCGAACGAAGGTCGCGGTCTCGGCGACGATGCCGCCGCCGGCGGCGATGACGGCTTGTGGGTGGGCCTCGATCAGACGATCGAGCACGCTGCGTTCGAGGCGGCGGAAACCGGCCTGGCCGTGCAGTTCCATGATCTCCGCCAGGTTGAGGCCGGCTGCCTTTTCGACCTCTTGATCGAGTTCCAGGAAGGCGACGCCGCGGCGGGCGGCGAGCAATCGGCCGAGGGTGGATTTGCCGGCGCCGCGCAGGCCGATCAGCGCGATGCGGCCGCGGTAGTCCGGGCGGCGCGGGGCTGCTGTGATGGGCGGTTCGGGGGTGTCCTGCAGCAGGGCATCGAGTGGGATGTTCAGCGCCCGGGCCAGGGCCCGGAGCAGCAGGATCGAGCCGTTGCCGGCGCCAACCTCGACGGCGGAGATGTAGCGTTCCGACACGCCCGATTGCGCCGCCAGGATGCGCCGGGTCATGCCTCGGCGGGTGCGCAGCAGCCGGACCCGGTGGCCGAGGGCGTGCAGGAAGGCGGCGTCACCGTCGGCCGGTGTCATGCAGCGCGGCGGGATGGCGGCGGGACCGCCGGGTGCGGCGGCGGTTGGGCCGGGTGACGGTCGGTGGGGAGGTCGGGTCCGGGGATTCGGTTGTCATGCACTATATCGCATGTTAACGCACGACGGCGTGGGGCGGAAAGTCCGCGGCGCGCGAAGCCTGCGATCAGGTCAGCGGTTGGACCATTGTGGAAGGGCCTCGGATCGCGCAACAGACAGTAGAGCGACCCGATCCATGTTGATGGAATTTTCCACGCCGCCCGCCGATCGCCGTTTCGAGGATTATACCGTGGGGGCGACCTATCGGGTTGGGTCTTTCACGGTGACCGAGGACGAGATCATTCAGTTCGCCCGTCAATACGACCCGCAGACGATGCATGTCGATCAGGCGCTCGCGGGCCGGGGTCCGTTCGGCGGGCTGATTGCCAGCGGCTGGCAGACGGTGGCGCTGGCGATGCGGCTGCTGGTGGATAATTTCCTGCCGCATGACGGCCTGGCGGCGCCGGGGATCGACGAGTTGCGGTGGCCGCGGCCGGTGCGGCCCGGCGACACGCTGACGGTGCGGGCGACGGTTCAGCAGGCCAGGCGATCACGCAGCAAGCCGGATCGTGGCTTGATTCATGGGCTGATGGAGGTGCTCAACCAGGACGACGAAGTGGTGATGAGCATGAAGCCGATGAATTTTGTCCGCGTGCGCACGCCCGAGGCGTGAGTGGCGCGGACTCTAAACTTGATGCGCTATGGTAGTGTCGATCACCTGCAGGCTGACCAGGTTGGAGACGTAGCGGCCGCCGGCCTGATCGCCGGGGACGACGAGGCGCAAGGCACCGTCGCTGCCGTTCGGTCCCAACTGGCCGTTGCTGTCGGCATAGGCCACCAGATCTTGCTGGTTGCCGAAGTTCGGGGCGATTTCGCCCAGCGAGATCACCGCGCGGTATCCGTCGCTGCCGGTCGCCACCACGGCAAAACCGAGCAGGTCGTTCTTGACCGCTGGGTCGGTGAGCAGGCCGGCGCCCTGGATCAGGGTCCATAGCGATACGCCGGTGTAGGTGTCGGTGGTGGATGCGGAGCCGGCAAGATAAGTCGCGGTCTCGGTGGTGGCGTTGTATAGTTGGGATAAGGTTTCAGGTGTGACGATCGTCGGGTCGGCCACCGCGCCCGACAGCGTGGCCTGCGGCGAGGTGCCCCCTGCCCCGCCCCCTGGCCCGCCCCCTGGCCCGCTGGGACCGGGTTCGGGCAGGCCGGCGACCTGCAGGCTGACCAGGTCCGACACGTAGCGGCCGCCGGCGAGATCGCCAGGGACCACCATGCGGGCCAGTCCGTCGCTGGCGTGCGGCCCGAGTTGTCCGGCGGCGTCGGCGTAGGCGACGAGGACCGGCTGGTTGCCGAACATCGGATCGATTTCGCCCAATGAGAACGTGGCCTGGTAGCCGTCGGCGCCGGTGGCGATCACATACTTGGTCAGGATGTCGTTCTTCGCCATGCTGGTGCTGACGCCACCGGCGTCGGCGAGCAGGTTCCACAACGTGGTTCCGGTGTAGCTGTCGCTGACCGGCACCCCGGCGGCCTGATAGGTGACGCTTTCCGTGGTGACCGGCGTCGTTGCGGGAAGATTATAGATCCCCGGATCGGTGACCTGGCCGGAAATCAATAATGGCGAGAATGGATAGTTGAAACCGGCGAAGATGCCGGCCGCGTCATTTTCGAGGTCGTAGATAGTGGGCAGGAGATCCTGACCAATCGAATATTGTTGCATGGTTCCGCCCCGGCTGCATTTGCGTTATTCCTTGACGACTATAGCCCAAGGGATCGCGGGGGCAACGCGGCGGACGCTGAACTTTCCGTGGCGGGGTCGGCGATTCAGCTTTGGGCGAGTTTGCAGCCGCCTTGGTCGAGCGGACGGAACGCCTCGTCGCCGGGAACGGTGCGCTTGAGGGTGTAGTAGTCCCATGGCTGCCTGGACTGTTGCGGCGACTTGACCTCGAACAGGTACATATTGTGGATGGCGCGTCCGTCCTTGCGGACCCAGCCTTTGCCGAACAGCGGATCGTCGGTCGGGGTGGCCTTCATCCGCTCGATCACGGCGCGGCCGCTCGCCTTGGCGTTTTCCGCGCCGATCGCGAGGCAGGCCTTCAGGTAGTGGGTCACCGCCGAGTATTGGCCCGCGTGCACCGACCCCGGAACGTTTCCCGGCATCAGCACGGCGAACCGTTTGGCGAAGGCGCGGGTGCCGTCGTTCATGTTCCAGTAGAACGGTTCGGTCAGCAGCACGCCCTGTGCCGATGCCAGACCGACGCCGTGGACGTCGTGGATCAGGAACAGCAGGCCGGCGATCTTCTGGCCGCCCTTCTGGATGCCGAACTCGGCGGACTGCTTGATGCAGTTCACCGTGTCGCTGCCGCCGTTGGCGAAGCCGATGACCTTGGCGCCGCTGGCTTGCGCCTGCACCAGGTAGGAGGAGAAATCGGTAGTGCCGGGAAACGGCGCCGCGGCTTGACCCAGCACCTTGCCGCCGGCGGTGGTGACGAAGTTGGCGGCGTCGGTTTCCAGCGAGTGGCCGAAGGCATAGTCGGCGGTGATGAAGAACCACGAATTGCCGCCCTCTTTCACTGTCGCGTCGACCACGGCGTGCGGCATCGACCAGGTGTCATAGGTCCAGTGCAGGTGATTGGGTCCGCAATGCTTGCCGGTGATCTCGGCCGAGGCAGCGCCGTTGAAGATCGCCGCCTTGTTCTTTGCCTTGACCATGTCGCTGATGGCGAACGCCGCTGACGACAGCGGTACGTCGGTGATCAGGTCGACCCCCTGGTTGTCCAGCCAATCGCCGGCGATGCCGACCGCGACGTCGGGCTTCAACTGCAAGTCGGCGGAGACCAGTTCGACCTTGAGGTCGGGGTGCTGCCGGGCGAAATCCTCGATCGCGAGGCGGGCTCCGACGACGGAGCCTTGGCCGGTGTTGGCGGCGTAGGCGCCAACCATGTCGGTGAGCACGCCGATGCGGATTGGCCGACCTTGGGCGCGTGCGATGCGTGGCAGGGTGGTGGCGGCGAGGCCGCCGGCAAGCAGGCCGCGGCGCGGTATCGATCGGTTCATTCGTTGCCTCCCGGTTTTATTGCGGGCAGCGTGGTTCGGAACGCTGGATTAGGCAAGCGGCCGGTGCGGGGGTTGTCACCGGCCAGGCTCTGTCAGATTGACCAACGGATCGGTGTATGATTCGATACAACAATGATTTGAAGGTGTAGTATGAGCGTCAAGTTCGTGCCTGGGGCGCGCTTGCGCCGACCCTGTCAAGCGAACGGAGCGGGTTTGGCTTCGCGCAACGGGGTTTTGGTTTGGGCCAGATCACGCAGCAGGCCCGATGGCGCCCAACGGTCGCCGTATTGCTGGTGCCAGGCGGCGATCTGATTATAGACGTCGCGGACGCCGATGCCGTCGGCCCAGTACATCAGGCCGCCACGGTAACGCGGGAAGCCGAAACCGTGCAGCCACATCACGTCGATGTCGCTGGGTCGGTAGGCCTTGCCTTCCTCGAGGATGCGGCAGGCTTCGTTGACCGACGAGAACAACAGGCGCCGCAGGATTTCGCTGTCGGTGAAGGCCTTTTGCGGGACCCCCATTTCGGCGGCCAATGACTTGATGACGGCGGCGACGTCGGGATCGGGATGTGGGGTGCGGTCGCCGGTTTCGTAGCGATACCAGCCGGCGCCGGTCTTCTGGCCGTAGCGGCCCATTTCCACCAACTTGTCGGCGATCGGCAGTTTCCGGTAATTCGGGTTGGTCGCCGCGCGTCGTTTCCGGCCTTCGGCGCCGATATCGAGCCCGGCCAGGTCGCCGACCGCGAACGGTCCCATCGGGTAGCCGAAATCGACCATCACCCGGTCAACCTGCTCCGGCAGGCAGCCTTCCTCCAGCAGGATGACCATTTCGCTGTTGAATGGCGCGCGCGAGCGGTTGGCGACAAAACCATCGGTGTTGCCGGCCATGGCCGAAATCTTGCCGATCCTGCGGCCCAGCGCCATCGCCGTCATCAGCGTCTCGGGCGAGGCTTTTGACGGGCGCACGACCTCGAGCAGCTTCATCACGTTGGCGGGCGAGAAGAAATGCGTGCCGGCGATGCGATCCGGGCGTTTGGTGACCGCTGCCAGTTCGTCCATGTCGAGCGCGGAGGTGTTGGAGAACAGGAACGCGTTCGGCGGCATCACTGCGTCGAGCTTGGCGAATATGGGTTGCTTGACGTCCATTCGTTCGAACACGGCTTCCACCACGACGTCGCAGTCGCTGATGTGCTGATAGCTGGCGACCGGATGGATGCGTGCCAGGCGGCGTTGCATTTCGTCTTCCGCCAGGCTGCCGCGCTTGACCGAGGTGGCATAGTTATTTCGGATGCGTTGCATACCGCGATCCAGGGCTTCCTGGTTGGCATCCATGATTTTCACGTCGTAGCCGAAATCGGCGAACGCCATGGCGATGCCGCCGCCCATGGTGCCGGCGCCGATGACGGCCGGGTTGGCGACGTCGTGGGCGGCGGTGGTGGCGGGCAGGTCGGGCAGTTTGGCGACCTCGCGTTCGGCGAAGAAGGCGTAGCGCAGCGCCTTGGCCTCGTCGGAGGTTTCCAGTTCGGCAAAAAGTTGGGCCTCGCGTTGGATGCCGTCGTCGAAGGGTCTGGTGCAGGCGGCTTCGACGGCGTCTATACAGTAATAGGGCGCTTTTTGGTTGCGCGCCTTGTGGGCGATGGATTTGCGCATGGCGCCGAAGATGGCCGGGTCGGCGCTGACGGTCTTGTCGCGGACCCTGGGCAGCGGGCGGGTGGCGGCGATGCTGCGGGCGTAGGCGACCGCCGCGGCACGCAGGCTGCCGCCGTCAGGGGCGATCTCGTCGATGATACCCAGCCTGGCGGCTTCGGGGGCGGGAACGTGGCGGCCGGTGGTGATCAGTTCGAGCGCGGTTTGTGCGCCGACCAGTCGCGGCAGGCGCTGTGTGCCGCCGCCGCCCGGCAGGATGCCGATCAGCACTTCCGGCAGGCCGACCTTGGCGGACGTCACGGCGATGCGGTAGTGGCAAGCCATGGCATTTTCCAGCCCGCCGCCGAGGGCGAAGCCGTGGATCGCGGCGACCACCGGCTTGGGGCTGGCGTCGAGCACGTCGTAGGTGCGCTGGCCGATCGGGGCACGCTTGCGCCCCGTCCCGAAGCCGCGGATGTCGGCCCCCGCGATGAAGCTGCGGCCGTCACCGATCAGCACCATGGCTTTCAGCGATGGGTCGGCGTTGGTGGTGTTGAGGTTGTCGATGATGCCTTCGGAGACGCCGGGGCCGAGCGCGTTGACGGGCGGGTAGTTGACGATGATGACGCCGATTTCGCCGTCTTTTTCCAGGCGGACGACGGGGGAGTCTGGCATGGGGCGGTTCCTCTCGCGGATGCGCTCGAGGATAGGCGGGGTTGGTTGCGGCGTATAGGTTTTGCCGGCCGGGTGAGCTGAAACGGACGGCCGGGGGCGATATGCCCCTGGCCGTTCCAAGGCAACGGAACGATCGGCTAGCCGAACTGGTGCATCGTGTTGTGCGTGCCACCGGCCTTCAGCGCGGCCTCACCAGCGAAGTACTCCTTGTGGTCGTCGCCAATGTCGGAACCCGCCATGTTCTGGTGCCGCACGCAGGCGACGCCCTGGCGGATTTCCTGACGCTGCACGTTGAGCACGTAGCCCAGCATGCCCTGGGTTCCAAAATACTCCCGTGAAAGATTGTCCGCCGCCAATGCCTCAGTGTGGTAGGTCGGCAGCGTGATCAGGTGGTGGAAGATGCCGGACCGCTTCGCCGCGTCCGCCTGGAAGGTGCGGATGCGTTCGTCGGCTTCGGCGGCCAGCTTGGTGGCGTCGTAATCCACGCTCATGAGCTTCGCGCGGTCGTAGGCGGAGACGTCCTTGCCGTCGGCTTTCCAGGCGTCGAACACCTGCTGGCGGAAACTCAACGTCCAGTTGAACGATGGCGAATTGTTGTAGGCCAGCTTGGCGGTCGGGAACACCGCTCGGATTCTGTCCATCATGCTGGCGATCTGCTCGACATGCGGCTTCTCGGTTTCGATCCACAGCAGATCGGCGCCATTGCGCAGCGAGGTGATTCCGTCCAGCACGCAGCGATCGGCGCCGGTCCCGGGGCGGAACTGGAACAGGTTGCTTGGCAGCCGCTTCGGCCGCATCAGCTTGCCGTCGCGGTTGATGATGACATCGCCGTTACGGGCGTTGTCGGCGGTGATTTCCTCGCAGTCCAGGAAGGCGTTGTACTGGTCGCCCAGATCACCCGGTGTGTGGCTGACGGCGATTTGCTTGGTCAGGCCGGCGCCCAGTGAATCGGTGCGGGTGACGATGACGCCGTCATCCACGCCGAGTTCCAGGAAGGCGTAGCGGATGGCGCGGATTTTCGCCACGAAGTCCTCGTGCGGGACGGTGACCTTGCCGTCTTGGTGGCCGCACTGCTTTTCGTCGGACACCTGATTTTCGATCTGCAGCGCACAGGCGCCGGCCTCGATCATTTTCTTGGCCAGCAGATAGGTCGCCTCGGCGTTGCCGAAGCCGGCGTCGATGTCGGCGATGATCGGCACGACGTGACTTTGGTAATTTTCCACGCGGTTCAGCAGCTCGGTTTCCTTGGCGCTGTCGCCAGCGGCGCGGGCGGCATCGACCTCGCGGAACAGGTTGCCGAGTTCGCGGGCATCGGCCTGCTTCAGGAACGTGTAAATTTCCTGGATCAACGCCGGCACCGAGGTCTTTTCGTGCATCGACTGGTCCGGGAGGGGACCGAATTCGGAGCGCAGCGCGGCGACCATCCAGCCGGACAGATAGATGTAGCGGCGCTTGGTAGTGCCGAAATGCTTCTTCACCGCGATCATCTGCTGCTGGGCGACAAACCCGTGCCAGGCGCCCAGCGACTGGGTGTAGGTGGTCGGATCCGCGTCATAGGCCGCCATGTCCTGGCGCATGATCCCGGCGGTATAGCGGGCGATATCCAGCCCGGTCTGAAAACGGTTCTGCAGCCGCATACGAGCGACGGATTCGGCATTGATGCCGTCCCAGGTGCCCTTCTTGGCTTCGATCAGTTCAGCCACCCGAGCGGTGTGATCCTGATAGCTGGAACGGCCGCCGCGCAGCGCCGACGCGCCACCAGCCAGACCATCGGGAGAGTAATTCGACGTATCCATCGCAAATGTTCCTTCGCACTGAGCCGCCTTGTGGGCGCTGGCCGCATCTATGATGCTGCAGTTGCGAAGTCACTGCGCAAACCGGTGTCCCGGGCTGAAATTTGTCAAGAAATTACAGAAAGAGTTTACAGCCTGAAAACCGCGAACCCGCCCGGCCCAAGCTATCAATGCAGGCCATCTAAACTATCAATGCAAGCCATAAGGTACGCTGAGACAGCGCAACAGCAGCGTCATTGCCGCAACCAGCAGCACCGCCAGCGTCGCCACAGCCGGTAGTCCGCGGAAGATGTACTGCTGCATCGAGTTTACCGGCGCCAGCATCCCGAACGGATGCATCAGGCGGGCGATCACCAGTATGATCAGCAGTGTCGTGATCAGATAGAGGTTGCTGCGCATCATCTCCAGAAGTGCGATGAGGATCAGTATCATCGGGACGTATTCGGTGAAGTTTGCATGGGCGCGCATTCTGCGGCCAAGCGCTTCTTGCCGGCCGTCGCCGTGCAGCACGCCGGTGTGCAGCCGAGTCGCCACCACCCACACCGACAGAGCCGCCAGGATCAGGCCCAGGATGGCGGCATAGGTGGCCGTGACCAAGGGAAACGCCATGGCTACAGCACCGCCTCGGCCACCACGCGCAGAACGTCGATGCTGGAACCCTTCAGCACCATGGTCCCGAGGTGGCCCGCTTTCGCCACGTCCTTCCACGCGGCCAGCCGATCCCTGATCCGCTCCGCCGGTCCGCATAGCGAAATCGCGTCGATCAGCGCGTCCGGCACCGCCGCGGCGGCCTCGTTCTTCTTGCCGTCGAGATACAATTGCTGAATGGTTTTCGCCTCGCCGGGAAAACCCATCTGGGTGATCATGTCGTTGTAGAAATTTTTTGTCCGGGCGCCCATCCCGCCGATATACAGCGCAAGTTCGGGGCGGATGGCGTCGCGGCAGGCCGCGACGTCCGGTCCCAGCTTGGCGCGGACGAAGGGCGCAGTGTCAAAGCCTTGCATGGTCTTGCCGACTTTGCGCCGCCCTTCCAGCGTCGGGCCTGTCACCACGTCAGGAGCGTCGGGGGAAAAGAAGATCGGCAGGTTGCCGTCGGCGACTTCGCCAGCCATGCGCAGGCCGGCCGGGGTGATCGATGCGGTGTAGAACGGCACGTCCGGATCACCGTGCGCGATGCTGCGCAGAGGCCGGCCGAGGCCGGAGGCACCGGGGCCGTCATAGGGGATGGAATACTGCTCGCCGTGGAACTCCAGCGGCTTTTCGCGCGCCAGTATCTGCTTGATGATGGCGATGTATTCCTTGGTGCGCTGCATCGGCTTGCCGAACGGCACGCCGTGCCAGCCCTCGATTACCTGCGGCCCGGACGGCCCGATGCCGCAGAGGAAGCGGTTGCCCGACAGCGCCTGCAGCGACAGCACGGTCATCGCGGCGCAGGCCGGGGTGCGGGCGGGCATCTGCATGATCCCGGTGCCGGCTTTGATCTTGCTGGTTCGCGCCAGAATCCAGGCCGCCGGAGACACCGCATCGGTGCTGTACGCTTCGCCGGTCCAAACCTGCGTGAATCCTAGCCGCTCGGCCTCCAGGATCATTTCCATGTCGAGTTTCGGATGCGGACCGGCCATGCCGATGGTGAGGCCGAGCTGCATGATCAGCGTACCTTGGCGATGACGTCGTCGCGGAAGCGACGCAGATTGCCGACCGTCGCCTCGGCATCGGCGCCGAACAGGCCGAAATCGAAGGCGGTGACGCCGACATCGCGCAGCGCCTTGATGTCGCCGGCGTAATCCACCGCGTCACCGGTGAACAGTTTGCGCTCGCCATCGACGCTGCCTTTCGGCTGTGCCTCGGGGTTGGAGGAAACGCGGTAGGCGAGCGATACGGCGGCCGGGTCGCGGCCTGCTTTCTCGGTCAGTCCGCGAAGCTTGGCGGCTCCGGCTTTGAAGCGGGTCAAGGTGTCCATCGGGAATTGCGGGTTGGTGCCGATCGGGTACCAGGCGTCGCCGTATTTCGCGGTGCGGCGCAGTGCCGGGCCGCTTTCACCACCGACCCAGATCGGGATTTTTCCCTGTGGCGGCTTGGGCGGAAACAGCACGTCCTTGAACTGGACGTACTTGCCGTTGAATTCTGGATTGTCCGCGGTCCACAATTCCTTGCAGACGGCCATGAATTCGTCGGTGACGGCGCCGCGTTCGGCGAATGGCAGCGTGCCGATGGCGATGAACTCCTCCTCGCACCAACCGGCGCCGATGCCCAGGGTCAGACGGCCCTTGGACAGAAAATCGATGCTCGCCAGGATCTTCGCAGTGAGCACGGCGGGACGATGCGGCACGACCATCACCGAGGTCACGATCCGCAGCTTCCTGGTCGCCGCGGCAATGAACGCGGCGGTGGTGAGTTGTTCCAGCCTGGGAGCTGCCGCGCCGGACGGGAATTCGCCGGAATCGGAGTATGGGTAGCGCGAGGCGATGCTGGTCGGGATCATCACATGGTCGCTGACGGTGACGTAGTCGAAGCCCAATTCCTCGGCCTCGGTGGCGATGCGAAGCAGGCTGTCGGGTTCGATCAACGGACCGCTGGTCGGGGCGCTGCAACCGATCTGCATGGGTTCCTCCTGCCTGGATTGCGATATCGGCGCCGATAGCACACGATCCGGCGGCAACAGGCAACGGGGAGCCGTTCCAATCATGGACTTCGGGATCCACATCGGCACGCGCGGATGTCTGACCACGCGGGACAACATCATGGCAGTGGCCTCGGGTGCCGAGGCGGCGGGTTACGCCATCATCGGCGTGGCCGACCACCTGATCGTGCCGGTCCACACCGACGTGCGCTATCCGTACACCGCTGACGGCATCTGGCCTGGCGCGCCCACGGGAGAATGTTTCGACGCCATCGCAACATTGACCTTCCTGGCCGGCTTTACCCAGCGGATC
Organism: Rhodopila sp.; assembly: GCF_965277165.1. Taxonomy (GTDB): domain Bacteria; phylum Pseudomonadota; class Alphaproteobacteria; order Acetobacterales; family Acetobacteraceae; genus Rhodopila. The sequence continues at coordinate 1,973,458 of NZ_CBDICE010000006.1, read as the reverse complement.
AGGCTGCTGACCTCGGTGCTGGTGGTGCCGTACCGGCCGGCGGTGCTGACCGCGAAGCTGTTGAGCACGGCGGATGTGCTGTCCGGCGGGCGGGTCATTGCCGGGATCGGATCCGGCTGGATGAAAGAGGAATTCGCCGCGCTCGATGCCCCGGCATTCGAACATCGCGGCGCCGTGACCGACGAATATGTCCGCGCCTGGAAATCGCTGTGGACCGACGAGCGGCCGGCGATGGACGGCAAGCACGTGCGGTTCGAAAACGTGGTGTTCCGGCCGAAGCCAACATCGCAACCGCATCCGCCGATCTGGGTCGGCGGCGAGAGCGCCCCTGCCCTGCGCCGAGCGGCACAGGTCGGCGACGGCTGGTATCCGGTGTCGAACAATGCGCAGATTCTGATGAACACGCCCGAGTTGCTGAAGGCTGGGATCGATCGCCTGCATCGGGCGGCGGAGAAGGCCGGACGCGACCCGGCATCGATCGACATCGCCTATGTCTGGTTCATGCCGCCGCGGTGGACCGCCAAGACCGGCGCCGACGGGCGGCGGCAGATGTTCACCGGCAGCGCCGGCGATATGTTGGCGGATGCCGCCGCCTTCGCCGCTGTTGGTGTCAAGCACTTGATCATCTATGCCCAGCAGCCCACCCTTCAGGCAACACTGGACGTCCAGCAGCGCTTTGCCGAGGACGTAGTACGGAAATCGACATGACCGACCTGACCTGGTTTGAAACCGCACCGCTGGCGGAGTTGATGGCGCAGGCGTCAGCCAAGCGCGACGCGGCGTTTGGACGAAATATCTCCTACTCGCGGAAGGTGTTCATTCCGCTGACCAAGCTGTGTCGTGACGTTTGTCACTACTGCACGTTCACGGAACGACCGAAGCACGGGCACTCGGTATATCTGTCAGCCGATGAGGTTCTGGCGATCGCCAGGGCGGGCGAAGCCGCCGGCTGCACCGAGGCACTGTTCACCCTGGGCGACAAGCCGGAGCTGCGCTATCGCGCAGCACGCGAGGCGCTGGCGGCGCTGGGACATGACACCACGATCAGCTATCTGCATGAGATGTGCGCGCTGGTGCTGAAACAGACCACGCTGCTGCCGCACGTCAACCCCGGTGTGATGTCGCGTGAGGAAATCGCAAGCCTGCGCGAAGTATCCGCCAGTCAGGGGATCATGCTGGAATCCACCAGCGAGCGCTTGTGCCAGCCGGGCGGCGTGCATTACGGCTCGCCCGACAAGCTGCCCGCGGTGCGGCTGGAAACGCTTCGCCTGGCCGGCGAATTGGCGGTGCCGTTCACCACCGGCATCCTGATCGGGATTGGTGAGACGCGTGCGGAACGGCTCGATGCACTGGTCGCGATTCGCGATTTGCATGCCGAGCATGGGCACATCCAGGAAGTGATCGTGCAGAATTTCCGCGCCAAGCCGGATACCAAGCTGGCGGGCGCGGACGAGCCAGATTTGGCCGACCTGCTTTGGACCATTGCCGCGGCGCGGCTGATCCTGCCGGCGGATGTGCACGTGCAGGCGCCGCCCAACCTGTCGCCGGGGGTCTATCAGCAGTTGATCGACGCCGGGATCGACGATTGGGGTGGCGTGTCGCCGGTGACGCCGGATCACGTCAATCCGGAGGCGCCGTGGCCGGAGCTTGCGGCGTTGGGCCTGCGTTCGGCGGAGATGGACAAGATCCTGGTCGCTCGGCTGCCGGTGTATCCGGCTTGGGCGGCGGACACCGGGCGCTGGCTGCACCCAAAGGTGGCGACGCGGGTGATGCAATCGGCGGATGCCGAAGGCTGGGCGCGGGATGATGCGTGGGCTCCAGGCCTGAATTTCGCGCCAAAACCGCTTGGGGTGATGCTGGCGAGGGTCGATGCTGCCGTGGACCGTATCATCAGTCGGGCCAACGCGGGTGAGCGGCTGCGGGAGGCGGAGATCGTGCGGCTGTTCGCGGCGCGCGATATGGATTATGAGCGTGTCGTTACGGCTGCCGACGAACTGCGCAAGGCGGTCAGCGGTGATACGGTGCGCTACATCGTCAACCGCAATATCAACTATACAAACATTTGTTACTACAAATGCAAGTTCTGTGCGTTCTCCAAAGGCAAGACGCACGAGGCCTTGCGTGGCACGCCGTATGACCTGGAAATGGCCGAGATCGTGCGCCGGTCGCAAGAGGCGTGGGACCGCGGGGCGACGGAAGTCTGCCTGCAGGGCGGCATCCATCCCGACTACACCGGAGACACCTACGTCGGCATCTGCAAGGCGATCAAGGCGGCGATCCCGGGGATGCACATCCATGCGTTCTCGCCGTTGGAGGTCACTCAGGGCGCCGCAACACTGGGTCTGTCGCTAACCGCGTTCCTGGCTCGGCTGAAGGACGCCGGGCTGGGCACGCTGCCGGGCACCGCGGCGGAGATTCTGGACGACGAAACCCGCGCCATCATCTGCCCGGACAAGATCAACACCCAACAATGGGTCGATGTGGCACGCGCCGCGCACGCGTTGGGACTGCGCACCACGTCCACCATCATGTATGGACACATCGAAACCGCCCTGAACTGGGCTCGGCATTTGCTAGTGCTGCGCGATCTGCAGGCGGAGACCGGAGGCTTTACCGAGTTCGTGCCGCTGCCGTTCGTGCATATGGAAGCGCCGATGTATCTGCGCGGCATGGCGCGCAAGGGGCCGACACTGCGCGAGGCGATCCTGATGCACGCGGTCGCCCGGCTGGTGCTGCATCCGCTGATCACCAACATCCAGACGTCTTGGGTGAAGATGGGTCCCGAGGGTGCGGCGATGTGCCTTGCCGCCGGTGCCAACGACATGGGCGGCACGCTGATGAACGAGAGTATCTCACGCGCCGCCGGAACCCAGCATGGTCAGGAATTCCCGCCCGAAGCGATGGAGCAACTGATCGGGTCGCTGGTGCGCAGCCCGGTGCAGCGCGATACGCTGTACCGCCCTGTCGGCAATGAGCGGCGCGTGGTCTCGTTCAGTGCCGCGGAGCTGGTGCCGGTCGTGCAGACACCGCCGCGGAAGGTGATGGCGGGATAGGCTCGCCGCGCGGTGGATTCGAAAACAGGTCGTTGCCAGACTGCTCAGGCGTTGCCGGACAGATAGTCGATCGCCGCCTGCACGCCGCCGGGGCCGTGCGGCACGCCGGCCGCACGCAGGCCCATCTCGACGCCACCCAGCGTGCCGATAAGCTGCAGGTCGCCGAAATCGCCCAGATGGCCGATGCGGAATACCTGGTCCTTGAGGATACCCAGCCCGTTGCCGAGGCTCATGTTGTAGCGAGCCAGGATGGTGGCGCGCAGGGCGTCGGCGCTGTGGCCTTCGGGCATGCGCACGGCGGTGAGGGAGGACGAATAGTGCCTGGGGTCGGCGCACTGGATTTCCAGCCCCCAGGCGCGCACCGCGCGGCGGGTGGCCTCGGCGTGGCGGTCGTGGCGGGCAAAGACGTTGGCGAGGCCTTCGTCGAGCAGCATGTCGATGGCCTCGTTCAGGCCGTACAGCAGGTTGGTTCCTGGCGTGTAGGGGAAATACCCGGTCTTGTTGGCCTCCAGCATCGGGCGCCAGTCCCAGTAGCTGCGCGGCAGCCCAGCGGTTTCGGCGGCGGCCAACGCCTTGGCGCTGATCGCGTTGAACGACAGGCCGGGCGGTAGCATCAGGCCCTTCTGCGATCCCGCCACGGTGACATCGACGCCCCACTCGTCATGGCGGTAGTCGATCGAGGCCAGCGACGAGATGGTGTCCACCAACAGCAACGCCGGATGAGCGGCGGCATCGATCGCGGCCCTGACCTCATCGATGCGCGAGGTGCAGCCGGTGGACGTTTCATTGTGCACGACGCAGACCGCCTTGACGCGATGCGCGGAGTCGGCCTTCAACGCGTCCGCCAGGGCAGCGACGTCGGCGCCGCGGCGCCAGTCGGTGTCGAGGAACATCGGATCGAGCTGCAGGCGTTCGGCCATTTCTTTCCATAGATGGGCGAACCAGCCGGTGCGGCACATCAGCACTGTGTCGCCGGGAGAAAGGGTGTTGGTCAGCGCCGCTTCCCAGGCACCGGTGCCGGACGCGGGGTAGACGATCACCGGCCCGGAGGTCTGGAAGATCGCTCGCAGGTTGTCCAGCAGTTCGAGACCGAGCGTGCCGAACTCGGGACCGCGGTGATCCATGGTCGGGCGGTCGATGGCTCGCAGCACGCGGTCCGGCACGTTGGTCGGGCCAGGGATCTGCAGAAAATGACGGCCTGCAACGTGCCCGGTTGCGGGCGATTGGTGGCGCGAGCCGGACATCATCGGTGCTCCTGTGACAGCGCCGCCAGCTTGCGGGGGTTCGCCGGCTTTGCCAATGGTGCGGGTGGGATTAGCATGGCGGCGATGAATGGTGCCCTGCCCCGCGGTTCGATCGGCCTCGCATGAGTGCTAATCTTGCCGAGTCGGTGATGCCCGACAATGCGGCGTTTGCCATGCGGCTGGCCCGCAACATCAAGGGCGAGGTGCTGTTCGACCGCGCCAGCCGCGGCCGCTACAGCACCGATGCGTCGATCTATCAGGTCGATCCGGTCGGCGTGATCGTGCCAGAGACGATCGACGACGTGGTCGCCGCGATGTCGATCGCGCGCGACGAGGGCGTGGCGGTGCTGCCGCGCGGCGGGGGCACCAGCCAATGCGGCCAGACGGTCAACCGGGCGCTGGTGATCGATTGTTCCAAGCGTCTGCGCCGGGTGCTGCATGTCGATGCCGAGGCGCGCACCGCCTTGGTCGAGCCGGGGCTGGTGCTGGGGCATCTCAACAACGCCTTGCGGGCGCAGAAACTGTTCTTTCCGGTCGATCCTTCGACCCACGCGCGGTGTACCATCGGCGGCATGGCGGGCAACAACTCGTGCGGGTCGAAGTCGATTCGCTACGGGCTGATGGCGGACAATGTGCGCTCGATCGAGGCGGTGCTGTCGGATGGCACGCAGCACCGCTTTGGGGCCATTGGGGATAATCTCGGCGAGCGAATGCCGGCCACCGTGGCCGACCTGATCCAGCGCCTGCGGGTGCTGGGGGCGTCAGAGGCGGATGAGATCGCGGCGCGGTTTCCGCGCCAGTTGCGCCGCGTCGGCGGCTACAACATCGATGCGCTGACGCCGGCGGCTCGGGGGTCGGGTCGCGACAATCTGGCCAGGCTGCTGGTCGGGTCGGAGGGCACGCTGGCATTCTCGGCGGCGATCGAGCTGATGCTGCACCCGATCAAGCCGCGCAAGGTGCTGGGAATCTGCCAGTTCCCGACGTTCCGCAAGGCGATGGAGGCATCGCGGCACATCGTGGCGCTGGAGCCCGAGGCGGTCGAGCTGGTCGATCGCACGATGATCGATCTGGGCCGTGGCATACCGATCTATCGCGCCACGATTGATCAGATGCTGCTGGGCGAGCCCAACAGCCTGCTGATCGTCGAGTTCCACGGCGATGCGGACGCCCCGTTATTGGCCAAGCTGGCCGAGCTTGAGGAGTTGATGGGAGAGCTTGGTCATCCGGGGGTGGTTCGCGCCGTCGATCCGGCGTTGCAGGCCGATATCGCGGCGGTGCGCGAGGCTGGGCTGAATATCATGATGTCGATGAAGGGCGACGCCAAGCCGGTGTCCTTCATCGAGGACTGCGCGGTCGATCTGGACGACCTCGCCGACTACACCGAACGGCTGAACGAGGTGTTCGAGCGGCACGGCACCAAGGGCACGTGGTATGCGCACGCCTCGGTCGGCTGCCTGCATGTGCGCCCGGTGCTCAACATGAAGGACCCGAACGACGTGGCGCGGATGCGTTCGGTGGCCGAGGAAGCGTTCGCGCTGGTGCGGGAGTACAAGGGTTCGCATAGCGGCGAGCACGGTGACGGCCTGGCGCGCAGCGAGTTCCACGATTCGATGTTCGGTTCGCGCATGGTGCGCGCGTTCGAGGCGGTGAAGGACGCGTTCGACCCGATCGGGCTGATGAACCCGAACCGCATCACCCAGCCGGCGCGGATGGATGATCGTACGCTGTTCCGCTACAGCCCGGGCTACGGCACGATCAGCGACTTTATCCCGAAGCTGGATTGGTCGGAACATCCGGGCGCGCTGGGCGGCATGCTGGGCGCGGTGGAGATGTGCAACAACAACGGCACCTGCCGCGGGTTCGATGCTGGCGTGATGTGCCCCAGCTATCGGGTGACGCGGGACGAGGTGCATCTGACGCGGGGGCGCGCGAACACGCTACGACTGGCGCTGACCGGGCAGCTTGGCGCCGATGCGATGGCCTCGGATCCGATGGCCGAGGCGATGGCGCTGTGCGTGTCGTGCAAGGCGTGCAAGCGGGAATGCCCGACCGGGGTCGATATGGCGAAGATGAAGCTCGAGGTGTCGGCGGCGCGGGCCGACCGGCACGGAGTGAAGTGGCGGGAGACGCTGATCGCCGAACTGCCTCGGTACGCGCCGCTTGTTTCGCAATTGTCGATGGTCGCCAATCTGCGCAATCACCTGCCGCCATTGCGCTGGCTGACCGAGCGGGTTTTGGGGCTGTCGGCGACGCGGCGGCTGCCCAGGTGGCGGGCGGACAAGTTCCTGGACAAGGAGGCGGTCGCCGTCACCGCGGCGTCGCCGCGCGGCGAGGTCTACCTGCTGGCCGATACCTTCAACCGGTATTTCGAGCCGGAGAACCTGCGTGCGGCGTTGAAGCTGCTGGCCGCCGCCGGATATCGGGTGGTTATGCCGAACACCGGCGGGCGACCGTTGTGCTGCGGACGGACCTGGCTGGCGGTCGGCATGCTGGACAAGGCCCGCGAGGAAGCCGCCAGGACGATGCGTTATCTGCCGCTTGATCTGCCGATCGTCGGCCTGGAGCCATCGTGCCTGATGACGCTGCGGGATGAATTCCGCTCACTGCTGCCGGGGGCTGAGACGGATCGGTTCGCCCTGCGCGCCTTGCTGCTGAGCGAGTTCATCGCGCGCCAGAAGCCCGCGCTGCCGCTGCGGCCAATGCCCGGCACCGTGCGGGTGCATGGACATTGCCACCAGAAGGCGTTCGGGGCCTTCCCCGACGCATTGGCGATGCTGCGGCTGATCCCGAAGCTGTCCGCCTTGCCGATCGCGTCTTCCTGCTGCGGCATGGCCGGGGCGTTCGGTTATCAGGCGGAGACCCAAGCGGCATCCAGGGCGATGGCCGAGGCCGATCTGCTGCCGGCGGTGCGGGCGGCGGCCGCGCATCATTATATCGTCGCTGACGGGACGTCGTGCCGACACCAGATTCGCGATCTGGCGGGGCGCGAGGCGATCCATTCGGTGCGGCTGATGGAGCGGGCGCTGGAAGCCGGTTAGTGGTGCCGTGTCCAACGTGACCGCCCAGCGAACAGCCGGCGCTTATATCGCCCACGTCCTGAAAGCAGCCGTGCCGGGCGTTACGTGCGGTTGGGAATGGCTTGCGGACATGAGGGCGGCGGCATGAAACAGGCGATCCACACGCTTCGCGTCAGCACCACCGGCGCGGCGCTTTACGACGTCACGCAGCCGATCCGCCACTGGGTGGGACAGCAGGGGATCGACATGGGCCTGCTTACGGTGTGGTGTCGTCATACGTCCGCTTCGTTGATCGTGCAGGAAAACGCCGATCCGGACGTGCGGGCCGATCTACTGGACTTCTTCCGCCGCGTGGTGCCGGAAGCGGGCCGGTATCGCCACGACGCCGAGGGTCCGGATGATATGCCCGCCCATATCAAGGCCGCGCTGACGCAAACCACGTTATCGATTCCCGTTCGTCAAGCAGCGCCGACATTGGGTACCTGGCAGGCGATCTACCTATTCGAGCACCGAACCCAGCACCAGGACCGCCGCCTGGACCTGCATGTCATCGGTGCGACGTGATGGTGTTCGGGTACAGGCGAACGCCTTGCGGGCATGGCGGTTGATCGCCGCGGTCGAATGGATCTGGAACCAACTCAATTTTCCAAGGCGTGAACCGAATGTGGCACGGGCAGGCCTCGCGCCAACCGGCTGGCTTCCGCGGTTGCCCGACGGCGTTCATGCCCGTTTGGCCGAATGGCCCAGGCCGCCATACAGGTCCAGTATCCGATGCAGCCATTCGGCAACGGGATCGTTATCCTGAAGTAACTCGAAGCGACTGGCGCAGCGCGGCCACATCAGCGTTCCCGCGACGATATGATCGGCATAGCTTGGCGACGCGCCGCCCAGCCATTTTTGCCGGCGCAGCACCAGCCGGATCGGCAACAGCGAGTCGCGGAACGCCGCCAGACGATCCTCTCGGCCCGCTTGGACGTGTTCCAGGGTATCGCCGAACCGGGCCTCCCGGCTGGAACGGAAGTAGTCGCGGTCCTTCGGGTGGATGACCGCCATGAGGTCATGCACAATGAAGCGGGCGATGCCTCCGACCAGCACCGCGTCGCACCAGGAATTCACGAACAGGGCATGGGCCCGGCCGGTGTCACCGCCGAACAGCGTCGGCGTGGGATATCGGTCTTCCAGGTATTCGGCGATCGCCCAACTGTCATGGACGATTTTGCCATCGTCCTGGATCACCGGCACCTTGGCCTGACCGGAGAACGCGAGCGCGTCGGTTTCCGTGAAGCGCCATGGCACGGTTTCAACCGGTAGACCTTTGTGCGCCAGGGCGAAGCGAGTGCGCCAGCAGTAGGGACTGAAGCGAATGTCCGGATCTTCGCCGGCGAGGTCATTCAGCACGATGCTCATGCCGCATCTTGGCCGCGGGACCCCGGTTCGTCCAGATCGGTCATGACAGATCGATCATCACCGGGGCTGTCGATCCATGGCCCACGGATTGGACGGCCGGACCTGGACCCAACGCAGCGTTCGAACTGACATGGTCGGAACGTTCGGATTTGCTGTGCGTATCCGGGTCGATATGATAACAAACCTCGGTGTCCGAGCTGCATTCCCCCGACAGTCTGCTGATCCGCACCGCCAGGGGTGCCGGCTGGGTGATGGCCTGGCGGCTGGGGGTACGATTGCTCGGCCTGTGCAGCACCCTGGTGCTGGTCCGGCTGATCCGGCCGGCGGATTTTGGCATCATCGCCCTGGCCAGCAGCTTCAGCCAGACCATCGACGGCATGCTGACGCTGGGCACCGAGGAAGCAGTGATCCGAGAACGCTCGCCCGGACGCAGCTTCTATGACACCGCGTTCACGCTGAACCTGCTGCGCGGATTGTCGGTGGCGGCCCTGGTGGCCGCGCTGGCCTATCCGGCGGCCGGGTTTTTCGCCGATCCACGTCTTGGCCCGGTGCTGCTGTTCGTCGCCTGCCTGCCTTTGCTGGATGGATTGTCGAACATCGGCACTGTCGATTTTCGCCGCGATCTGGCTTTCCACAATGAATTCGCGATCATGGTGCTGCCGAAGCTGTGCGGCATCGTCACCGCGATAACAGCGGCGGTGCTGCTGCGGTCCTATGTGGCGATGCTGCTGGGGATGGGCGTCAACCAGACCATGCGCGTGGTCATGGGCTATGTGATGCATCCGTTCCGCCCGGGTCTGTCGCTGAAGGCGTGGCGAGGGCTGGCCGGCTACTCGTCGTGGACCTGGCTGCTCAGCATCGCGGTGCTGATCCGTGACCGCAGCGACTCGCTGCTGCTGGGACGGCTAATGAACACGGCGTCGGTGGGGTTCTATTCGGTTGGAGCCGAGATCGCCGCGCTGCCGACGACGGAACTGATCGAGCCGCTGGGCCGGGCCGCGTTCGCCGGCTTCTCCGCTGGGCGGCAGCAGAAACTGGCGGTGGGGGAAACCTTTCTCAGGCTGATCGGATCGGCCGCGCTGGTGACGTTGCCGGCCGGCGTTGGCCTGTCGCTGGTGGCAGCGCCCTTGGTCGGCCTGGCGTTCGGGCCGGGCTGGGAGCAGGCGGTGCCGGTGCTGCGCATCCTGGCGCTGAGCTTCACCATCATGGTTTTTGGGCATCTCAGTCTGCACCTGCTGAGTGCGCATGCGCTGCTGGGGCGCCTGGTCGGGATCACCTTGGCGGGTGCCGGGGTGCGGGTGGCGCTGCTGGCGCTGCTGATCCCGCGGTTCGGCCTGACCGGCGCGGCCGCCGCCGCCGCGGTGGCGGTGGTGGTGGAGCAGGCACTGACATTGGCGACCGCGATGCGGCGCTTCGACGTCGGCGCGGCGGCGATGGCGCAACGGATCTGGCGCCCGATGATGGCTGCCTCGGCGATGGCGGCGGTTCTGGCGGCCAGCGGTTCGGAATGGTCAGATCGACCCGTCGCCCTCGGGTTGGTCATGGCGATTTCGGCCGGGGCGGCGATCTATGCCGCGGTGCTGCTGGCGCTGTGGTCCGTGGTCGGGCGGCCGGACGGCGCTGAGGCCGACGTGCTGAGACTGCTGCGGCGCTGCGCGCATCGACCGGTGTCCGGTCGAAGCGATCGTCGGCACCAATAGGCATCTTGAACGATCGACCAGGTTTGGTCGCGGCCCATTCGCGGTGCGGGACGACTCGCCGCAAGCCGGCTAAAGTAGGTCATGCAAGCGTCCCGTCCGATCGAGACCGATATCGTGCTGCTGGGTGCCGGGCATGCCCATGTCGAGGTGCTCCGCCGATTTGCCATCCGCCCGGAGCCCGGTGTGCGCCTGACGCTGATTGGGCGAGAGCCACAGACGCCGTATTCGGGGATGCTGCCTGGCCTGATCCGGGGGGATTATTCGCACCAGGCGGCGCATATCGACCTCGCGCCGCTGGCGGCGATGGCGGGTGCGAGGCTGATCCTGGCCGAGGCGACCGGCGTCGATCCGGACGCGGGCGCGATCACCGTCCTGGGCCGGCCGGAGATCGCTTTCGACCTGTTGTCGATCGATGTCGGCGGCGCGCCGGTGGTGCCGGCGGCGAGCGGGATCGGGGTGAAGCCGATTGGATCGTTCCTCGACCGATTGTACCGGCTGGAGTCGGAGCTTGCCCCCGGTGCCCGGATCGCGGTCGTCGGCGGCGGCCCGGGCGGCGTGGAACTGGCCTTGGCTCTAGCGGCGCGGTTCGCCGGGCATTTCCGCCTGTTGCTGGTATCGGCCACGCCCGAGCCGCTGACGGTCGCCCCCGTCACGGCTCGGCGCGTGGTGCGGCAGGCGCTGGTGGAGGCTGGCGTCGAACTGGTTTCAGGCGTCACCGCCAGCGGCCTGGACGCCGGCCACCTGTTGCTGTCGGACGGTAGTTTTGTCGAGGTCGCGACCGCACTGTGGGCGACCGGGGTGGAGGGACCGGCATGGCTCGCCGAGTCCGGCCTCGCCTGCGATCGTTCGGGCTGCGTCCGGGTCACTCCGGCGCTGCGCAGCGTCAGCCATGCGCACATCTTCGCCGCCGGCGATTGCGCGGCGGTGGAAGGCGACCCCAGGCCGAAGGCAGGGGTCTGGGCGGTGCGGGCGGGGCCGCCGCTGGCGGACAATCTGCGGCGGGCGGCCAACGGATCGACGTTGAAGGCATGGAAACCGCAACGCGACGCGCTGGCGATCCTTGGTCTGGGGCATGGCCGCGCGGTCGGCTGGCGCAACGGCGTAGCGGTTCAAGGACGGAAAGTCTGGTGGCTGAAGGACCGCATCGACCGCCGCTGGATGCGGATGTATACCGAGATGCGGATGGCTCCGGATCCCGACGCGTCGATGCGCTGCGGCGGGTGTGGCGCCAAGGTCAGTGCCGAGGTGCTGGCCGGGGCACTCGCGACATTGCCGGCGGGCGACAATCCGGACCTGCTGCCGACGCTGGACGACGCCGCGGTGCTGAAGCCGCCGCTGGGCAAGCTACTGGTTCAATCGGTCGATCACTTTCGCGCCTTTCTGGACGATCCGTTCGTGTTCGGCCAGATCGCCGCCGCGCACGCGCTTTCAGATTTGTATGCCATGGCGGCGCAGCCATGGACTGCGCTGGCGATCGCGTCGGTGCCTTATGCCGCATCGCGCAAGATGGGCGCTGAACTATCGGCAATGCTGCAGGGTGCCAGCGAGATTCTTCGGGCGGATGGCTGCGCCCTGGTCGGTGGTCATAGCGCCGAGGCGTCTGAGACGGCGCTTGGCTTCTCGGTCACCGGGCTGGTGGATTCCGGCAGAGTGCTGCGCAAGGCGGGCCTGCAACCGGGTGATCAGTTGATCCTGACCAAACCGTTGGGCACCGGGATCGTGCTGGCGGGGCATATGCGCGGCAACGTGCGAGCGCCGTGGCTGATCGCGGCGATCGATCAGATGCGAACCACCAACGCCGGCGCGGCGCGGATCGCGATGGCACATCGGCCCAGGGCCGGTACTGATGTGACCGGTTTTGGACTGGCCGGACATCTGCAGGAGATGCTGGGGGCGTCAGGGGTCGGCGCGGTGCTGCGGCTGGAGGCAATTCCGGCGCTACCCGGAGCACGCGCACTGGCGGCGCATGGTATCGAGAGCACGTTGGCGGCGGATAACCGGCGCCTGCTAGGCGATGCGCCGGGCACCGAATTGCTGGTCGACCCGCAAACCTCGGGCGGATTGTTGCTCGGTCTCCCGCCGAGCCGAGCGGGGGGGTGCCTGGAGGCGTTGCTGGATGGTGGACTGACCGCGGCGATCGTTGGTGAGGTGGAACCCGCCCGTCAGGGGGAGCGGCGGATCAGGCTGGAATAATGCGCCGCTGACCCTACCGGGACAGGCCGGAGGTGCGGTACAGGTCCGCGACCGCGGTCCGAAAGCCGATACTGGACAGGTCCAGCAGGCCGGGCGGCGTCACCAGTACGGCGGCGTCGGGCCAATTGCCGTCCGCATCGCGACGCAACAACTCGACCTCCATGCGGGTGCTGCGGACCGCGAGGATCTCTCGCACACTGGGGATCGTGCAATAGGCCCAGATGTTGGTTCGGGTCTTGGCCTCGTTTGACGGCGACAAGATCTCCACCAGCAGCACCGGGTCCGGCAGCATGACCTCGCCCGACGGCGGAGCGCAGGTCACACTAAGGTCGGGGACGCGGAAGTTCTCGTTGGCGCGAACCCTTGGGACAATGCCGGGGGCATCCACCACCCTGCATCGACTTCCCATTCCGACAAGATGGTTGCCTAGAAGGCGGACCAGTTCCGCCTGTATGGACCCATGCACATCGGCCGCCGGCGCCATCAGCACCGGGTCACCATCAATGAGTTGCCAGCGCCGGCCGGTGACATCGTTGGAGTCCCATACCAGGAACTCATCGACCGTCATTCGGGCGGGCAGGCGTTTGCGGATTGCGGCCATGCTCCAGCCTCTATCATGGCGGGACGCGGCTCGCCACGGATGGGTTCCTGTCGGCTTGGTGCGATCACCGACACGCGCTAATGTCGCCAGCTTGAAGTTCGCCGTGGCGTCCGGACCTTTTTTTGGCGTCACTCATTGTTCTCAGTGGCCTGCCCGTCTGATCCGTCTGCCGGATGATGACGAACAGCACACCGGGAACGACGCCGTCCGCGGCCAGGAGCGCAGCATGACACGCAGCTACCGGATTGCCTCTGTTCCCGCCGACGGCATCGGGCCGGAAGTGATCGACGCCGGGTTGGAAGTGCTGGAAGCGGTCGCTTCGCGCGATGGCGGGTTCAAGCTGGTGGTGGACCATTATGGCTGGGGCTCCGACTGGTATCGCAAGCACGGCGTATTCATGCCGCCGGACGGTCTCGCATGGCTGCGAACCGCCGATGCGATCTATTTCGGCGCAGTCGGCGATCCCGATATTCCGGACCACGTCTCGCTGTGGGGCTTGCGGCTGCAGATCTGCCAGGGGTTCGACCAGTACGCCAATGTGCGTCCAACACGGATCCTGCCCGGCGTCACCTCACCGCTGCGCGATGTGGGCCCGGGCGACCTCGATTGGGTGATCGTGCGGGAAAACTCCGAGGGCGAGTATGCCGGCCAGGGCGGCCGGACGCATCGCGGTTTGCCCGAAGAGGTCGCCACCGAGACCGCGATCTTCACTCGGCGCGGGGTCGAGCGGATCATGCGTTTCGCATTCGATATCGCCCGGTCACGGCCGCGCAAGCATCTGACGGTGGTGACGAAGTCGAACGCGCAGCGCCACGGGATGGTGTTCTGGGATGAGATCGCCGGACTGGTGTCGCACGACTACCGGGACGTGAGTTGGGACAAGGAGCTGGTCGATGCGATGACGATGCGGATGGTGCGCAAGCCGCAGACCATCGATACCGTGGTCGCGACCAACCTGCACGCGGACATCCTGTCGGATCTGGCGGCGGCGCTGGCGGGGTCGCTTGGCATCGCGCCGACCGGGAACATCGATCCGGAGCGGCGGGCTCCGTCGATGTTCGAGCCGATCCACGGCAGCGCCTTCGACATTACCGGCAAGGGTATCGCCAATCCGGTGGCGACGTTCTGGACCGGGGCGATGATGCTGGAACATCTGGGTGAGAAACCGGCCGCCGACCTGTTGATGCGGGCGGTGGAGCAGGTTTGCGCCGCCGGGACCCTGTCGCCCGACCTGGGCGGGACGGCGACCACCAAGGAAGTGACGAAGGCGGTGGTTGAGGCGCTGCGGGGGATGAACCGATAGCGATCCGGTTTGGGGTCAGGACGATGGTCATTTACTCAGGCGACGATGCCGTCGCGCTTCAACGCGACGATCTCGGCCTCGGTCCGGCCCAGCGTTAGCAGCACCGCATCGGTGTCGGCGCCCGCGACCGCCGGGAGCGCGGTTGGACCTGGGGCTGAGCCGTTCAGCCGGAACGGCAATCCAGGCAGCGTCATTGCCGGCCCCTGCCCGGCTGCGACCTCGCGCCACACGCCACGCGCCGCGGTGTGCGGATCGGCGACCGCCTCGGGGATGGTGCGCACCCGACCGGCCGGGACATCGGCCGCCATCAAGACCGCCTCCCACGCTGCCGCCGACTTGGCTGCAAACGTGGCGGCAAGTTCAAGGCGCAAGGCATCGGCCTGGGTCAGCCGCGAGGCTCGATCGGCGAAGCGGGGGTCGGTCAGCAAATCCTCGCGCTCGATCGCGGCGCACAGCCGCCGATACTGCGGCTCGAAGTTTGCGGCCAGCGCGAGTTTGCCGTCGGCGGTGTCGAACACGCCCGAGGACGGGCTGCCGCTGGCCGGGATGTTGCCCTCGGGACGCGGTGTCACGCCGGCGTTCAGATGCGCCGAGATCGCCGAACTCATCAGCGCCTGGGCGCAGTCCCACATCGATAGGTCGACGCGCTGGAAACCGCCATCCGCGGCGCGCTGTGCCAGTGCCGCCATGACTGCGAAGGCAGCGTACGCCCCGGTCGCATAGTCCACCACGGGCGGGCCAACCCGGAGCGGTGCGGCGTCCTTGGTGCCGGTGACCGACATCAGCCCCGACGTCGCCTGGATGATGTGGTCGAACGCCGGCCATGGCGCGAACGGTCCGACCTGGCCGAAACCGCTGATCGAGGCGAACACCAGCCTCGGGTTCAGCACCTGCAGCGCGCGCTGGTCGAAACCCAGACGCGACAGGGTGCCGGGGGTCAGGTTCTCGACGAACACGTCGGCGCCGCGTAGCAGGTCGCGCAGGATCGCCGCACCCGCCGGGGTGCGGATATCCAGCCCGAGCATGCGCTTGCCGGCCGCCTGGGCGGCGAAGCCGGCGGCCAATCCGGCGTCGCGTGCCGGACCGGGCGGTCCCTGGGTGCGGGACCACTCGCCGCCGGGCAGTTCGACCTTGATGACCTCGGCCCCGAGCAGGCCCAGCAGATAGGTGCAGTAAGGGCCGGCGAAGACCTGGGTGAGGTCGATGATGCGCAGGCCGCTCAGCGGACCGGACGACATGGCAGGTGGACCCTCCGCGATTTCATTCCGCGCAGTGCAGAGTAGGCGGTTTGCCCGGAGCGTTCAAAGCTTGGGGAGCGTTCAAAGCGTGGGGAGCGTTCAAAGCGTGGGGAGCGTTCAAAGCGTGGGGAGAGTTCAAAGCTTGGCGGCGTTCCCAAGCCTTGGGTTAGCGCAGCGCTGCCAGCGCACCGAACGCCGACCGCTCGCGCCGGGCCGGATCGAACGGCGTCAGATCGATCAGGCCGGCCTCGCCGGTCACCAGGTCGGCCAGCAGGCGCCCGGCAAGCGGACCGATGGTCAGCCCGGCGGCGCCCAGGCCGTTGCCGGTCGCCAGTCCCTGGATTCCGGGCACCCAACCCAACAAAGGCCTCGCGGCGAGCGGACGGAAACCGACCCTGGTCTCGATCGTCGTCGCGGTGCCGAGACCGGGGGCGATGCGCAGCGCCTCGGACAGCACCTCTGCCTGGCCGGCCGCCGTTATTCGGTAGTCGAACCCGGCGCCGGTTTCCCGGGTGGCGCCGGCGACGATCCGACCGGCGTCGAACGGCACGATATAATGACTGCCGGGCGGCAGGATCACCGGCCAATCGCTGGTCTTAACACCGTCGAGCCTAAGGTGGGCGATCTGACCGCGCTGCGGTTCGACCGCGGTTGCGAAACCGATCGGGCGCAGCAACTTGTCGGCCCAGGCGCCGGCCGCAACGATGACTCGATCAGCCCGGATGCGGCGGCCGTCGATCTCCGCGCCAGCGACGCGATCGGCTTCGACCGCCAAGGTGGCGTGGCCGCGGGAGAGCTTCGCGCCATGAAACTCGGCCGCCCGCAGCAGGGATGCCGCCAGACGCCTGCCGTCGACCCTGGCACCGCCGGCCAGATGAACCGCCCCCAGACCCTGGTGCAGCGGTGGAAACAAGGTTCGCGCCTGCGCCTCGCCGAGGCGGGTGATCCGGCCCATCGCCGCGGCGGCACGTCGCCGCGCCATGCGTTCGAGCCAGGCAAGTTCTTCAGCGTCGCCGGAGACCAGCATCGCACCGGCTTGACGGTAGCCGAGATCGCTGGGTCCGGCATCGTTCAGTGCCGTGATCAGGTCGGGATAGTATTCGCCGCCGGCGCAATACAGCCGATGGAAAGATACGTCCTCGGTCGCCGATATCCAGGGACAGAGGATGCCGGCGCCGGCGGCTGTGGCCCGACCATCCAGATTGGCGTCGATGACGCTGACCTCGGCGCCGGTTCGGGCGAGGTGAAAGGCCGCGCTGGCTCCGAGCACGCCGGCTCCGATGACGATGATCCGCATGACCACTCCCTTCGCTGGCATGACCCAGAGCAGGTTCACGGGTGTGATCTCAGCCCTCCCGACGAGGGCACCCCGGTGTGGCTTGCAGTTTCGGTGCGGGTGGCCCGATGTCAAGCCGGCCGGATGCCGGCTATATGTCACCCTCCACCGAACGGGGCGAATATGGCGGCGCCGGCGGCCCGCTGAACGGCGCAGCGGGGCGACCGACCGGGGACGCCGGGGTGAAAGGCTGCGACACATTTGGGCCGGGTTGCGATGGCGCAACGCCGGACGGCTGCGACGAGCGGGCCGCGACCACCGAACGAACGCACTGCATCATGTGGACTATCGCGATATTGCTGCCTTTCAGGCTGGCCGACCAAGGGCGTTCGCTGCCGGAAGGAAACGCCACGGACATGTGCGAGGCAAGGCGCAACTGGTCGATGAAGCCTGTTATGTCGTCGCCTTGGATGCGGAACTCCACCCTGGACCCGGTGGCCGAGGTCCCCTGAACCCCAACGGCCCTCGCCCGCCATGGCGCCAATTGGTCGAACTGGAACAGGACATCGACCTGTTGCCCATCCGGTATGTTCCAGCCGGTTTTGGCGATCTGGATGATCAGTCCATCGACGCCGGCAAACCATTTGATCAGAAGGATTCGATCCTGGCCGATGATTTCGGCGCCGCAGACGGTCTTGCCGTCCGTGGCGGTGCCCGCGATCGTCTTCCATGCACCGGACTCGCTGGTGATCGAAACGTCGGCACTGGCCGCGCCGACCAAGCCGATGAGCAGGGCAGCCGCCAAAACGGGCCGTTTGAACATCATTGTATTCCCAAAACTGAGAAGATAATGCATTTTTAATACCGTAATCATATTGATTTGTAAATCACAATTTGGCGCTCCGCCGCGGTCCGTGCCGCGGCTCTCTCGCCTTGGCTGAGCCGCTGTCGTAGCGTGGAGCGAACCAGGAGCGGGTGAGCCCAGGATGCCGACAGGTTCGACGATGAGGCTTCCGGCAACAGCCGATCTGCTGGCCCCGGACGGGTCCGAGGTGCGGGTGCTGCTGTCGTTCGCGGCCGGCGGCATGGCGCATTTCAGCCTGGCGGCCACGCAGGTGAGCCGGGCGGTTCGGCATCGGTCGGTCGAGGAGATCTGGTATGTGCTATCGGGGGCCGGCGAGATGTGGCGCTCGCATGGCGGGCACGAGGAAGTCCTCGCGCTGTGCCCCGGCCTATGTCTGACGATCCCGGTCGGAGTGCGGTTTCAGTTTCGCGCGGCTGACGCCGGCCCGCTGGCCGTGGTCGCAATCACCATGCCGCCCTGGCCCGGCGATGGCGAGGCGGAAGCGGTCGCCGGCACGTGGGCAGCCACGGTCGGCGGCTGACCTACTCGGCTCCCCAGCCGCCATCGACGACCAGGCTCTGCCCGGTCATGAACGCCGAGGCGTCGCTGGCCAGGAACACCACGCCGCCCGCCATGTCCCTGGGTGTGGCGAAACGTCCCATCGGGGTACGGTCCAGCAGGCGTTTGCCATGGACATCGTGGTCCAGCAGACCGTGTGTCAGGTCGGTATCCACCCAGCCCGGGGCCAGCGTGTTGACCCGCACGCCGCGGGCCGCCCAATCCAGTGCCAGCGCCTTGGTCAGCATCTCGACGCCGCCCTTGGAGGCGCAGTACGGCACCGATCTGGGCAGGCCGCCATGGCCGGCGACCGAACTGACGTTGATCACCGAACCGCCCTGCCCGATCGCGGCGCCGATGTGCTTGCAGCACAGGAACACGCCGGTCAGGTTGACGTCGATGATGTCCTGCCATTCGGCCAGCGTGATGCGTTCGATGCCCTTGAAGATGGCGTTCACGCCGGCGTTGTTGACCAATACGTCGATCCGGCCATGTCGCCGCATGACCGTATCGCGCAAACCCTCAACCGCGACTTCATGGGCGACATCGGCGGCGACCACGCTCGCCGACCCGCCGATCGCGGCGGCGGCGGTTTCCAGCGTTGCCAGGGTGCGGCCGCTGAGCACCACGGTGGCGCCATGCCGAGCCAGGCCCTCGGCCATGCCTCGGCCGATGCCGCGGCCGGCCCCGGTGACGATGCAGACCTTACCAGTCAGGTCGAAGTCGTTCACCAGTTGGGTCCATTGCGGGCGATGCGTTGCGCCAGGCTCCAGCGATGCACTTCCGACGGGCCGTCGTAGATGCGGAAGCCGCGCACCTCCTTGAAGATGCGTGCCACCAGGGTTTCGCCGGTGACGCCCTGGCCGCCCAGCACCTGCACGCACCGATCGACGACCCGCCAGACCGCTTCCGATACGAATACCTTGGACATCGACGATTCGGTTCCGGCGCGCTCGCCCTGATCCAGCAGCCATGCGGTATGCAGGATCGACAATCGGCTGAGGCGGATATCCATCTCGTTATCGGCAAGCATGAAACCTACGGCTTCGTGGCCGATCAGCTTTGACCCGAACACCTCGCGTTTCAGCGCGTAGTCGGTGGCGATCTGGTGGGCGCGCTTCGCCGCGCCCAGCCAGCGCATGCAATGCGTCAGCCGAGCGGGCGCGAGGCGGACCTGGGCATAGCGGAAGCCCTTGCCCGGCTCGCCGAGGATGTCGCCGGCCGGGACGCGTACGTTGTTCAACCGCATGACGGCATGGCCGCCGGCGAATGCGCTGTCCAGGCTGTCCATCGCGCGCACGACCTCGATGCCTTGGGTGTCCATGTCGGCCAGGAACATCGTTGCGTTGCCGTCGTCGTCCTTCGCCATGATGATGGCGAAGGCGGCCCCGGCGGCCCCGGTGATGAACCATTTGTCGCCGTTGATGACGTAATGGTTGCCGTCCTTGGTCGCGGTGGTGCGCATCGCGGCGGGATCGGATCCGGCGCCGGGGGCCGGTTCGGTCATGCAGAAGCAGGACCGGGTCTTGCCGGCGGCCAAGGGTCGCAGCCAGCGGTCCTTCTGTTCGGTGGAGGCAACGGCCTCCAGCAGGTGCATGTTGCCTTCGTCGGGGGCGAAGATATGCATCGCGACCGGGCCAAGCAGGGAGTATCCGGCTTCCTCGAACACGATCGCCTTGGCGACATGGGACAGACCGAGGCCGCCGTACTCAACGCCGACATGGGGCGCCACCAAGCCCTCGGCGGCGGCCAGCGCCACCAGTTCCTGACGGAATGGCTCGGTTGGGCCGTGCTCGGTTTGGCGGTTGTCCGGTTCAAGCGGAATGATCCGGTCGCGTACGAACGTGCGCACGCGCTGCTGCAACTCCTGCAGTTCGGGCGTCAGGGAGAAATCCATGCGGCGATCCTCGGGCAAAAGGGTGCGACGGAGGGCCGCTTAGAATGCGCGGCCCTGGGCGATTTCGTGGCTGAATTCCAGAATGCCGGTGCCGATGCCGGTCAGCGGCGCGTAGCGTGCCTCCTGCGTCGCACCGGTCCGGTAGCGCAGGCCAAGCTGGAGGAAAATCACCGCCAATTTGTACATCGCCAGCACCCGGTGGAAGACGAAGTCGGACATGTCCCGGCCGGAGATCCGGGCATAGTCCGCCACCGCCTGCTGGCGCGGACACAGGCACGCCTCGACCGCGGGCATCTGTTCCATGTCGTGCAGGGCCGGGGGATCGTCGGGGTGGACCCAATAGGACAGCAGGGTGGCGAAATCGAACAGCGGGTCGCCACGGGTGCCCTGGTCCCAATCGACCACGGCGCGGGGTGAGAGATCGTCCGGGTCGAGGATAATGTTATTCAGCTTGAAATCATTGTGCAGCAGGCCCGGCGGGCCATCCGGCGCAATATTGGTTTCGAGCCAGCGTCCGACCTGTTGGTGCAGGGTTTCGGTGCCATCCTGCATCGCCGCCAAGCCGCGCTTTCGCCAACCGGCGACGCCGCGTGCCAAAAAGCCGTCCGGCCGACCGAGATCACCCAGCCCGACCGCCTTGGTATCGACGGCGTGGATCGCGGCGATGGTCTGCAGCAGCACCTGCGACAGCCGCACGCCGATCTCAGGCCGGTGCGCGAGGTTGGCGGGCAGGTGCTCGCGGATCACCAGGCCGGGGCGATATTCGATGATCTGAAAGCGTTGACCGATGACCGTTGGGTCGTCGCACAAGTAAAGCCCGCGAGCGATGAACGCCAGCGCGTCCGGCAGGCGCGAGAGGATACGGAACTCACGTGCCATGTCGTAGGCGCCGGGGGGAAGATTGCCCATCGGCGGCCGGCGCAGCACGGCGGGTTTGCCGTCCAGGTGGATCAGGTAGTTCAGGTTGGCCAGGCCGCCATCAAACTGGCGCGGCGGCGGATCGAGATCCAGGCGATAGCCGTGGGCGGCCAAATGGGCGCGCACCACATCCCAGTCCAGGGCTACGCTGTCGGCGGCCGAACGCAGGCCGGTTTCGGGTGGCACGCTGCCTCCTGCTGCTGCTGGTGGCGAGTCAATACAGCAGGGGGCGAATGACGCAACCGACGGCGGGAACAGGCGGCGTGCGTCAGCGCTGCCTGCCGACCCCCCATTTCTGCTGAATGTAGGTCGCTTCGGCATTTCCCCCGACAGTGCTGGAGGATCCGACCACGAAGGTGCGCCCGGTCCAGCCCGGCGTGTTGGCGTTTTGCGCGGCCTGGTTGGGGTCGACGGTGGGCGGGACGCTACATGCCCCGAGCGCTGCCAGCAGCGCGACGGCGGAGATGGAGCGCGTCATGTTGGTCATCGGTCTGTTCCCGTGGTTGCGACTGCGCCGAGACACGGTCCCGGCGGGTAATATTTAGGTCTCGCAATGGCGAGGTGAAGGGTTGCATTATTCTACGTGAAGATTACGGCGCTCGACACGCTGCATGGCCGGACAATGTTGCGGTGAGCGATCTGGCGGCGGTCGACGTGCCGGGTGAAAGCGTGGTTCGGACAACCAAGATCGCAGCCATCGACGGTCGGCGGATTGCGACGATCGGATGTTTCTCTGAGATGGATCGCGGCCTTGTGCGGGACCGATTGAAACAACATATCGGCCGGGAGCTAGACCATTCTCAGCATGACCGAGCATGCTGAGAATGGTCTAGCTCTTTGTTTTGCCGCATGATTCACGCGCTTTGAATGGTCCGCCCAGCGCGATCACGCGCTAGGCGTTTGATTCAACCTCGGCGAAACCCACCAGTGATTGGCCTTCCTGTACCATCTCGCCGGCGGCGCAGTTGACCGAGGCAACCACCGTATCGGCCGGTGCCGAAAGCCGAAAGACAGTCTTCATCGCCTCCAGCACAACCAGCACCTGGCCTCGGCTGACATGTGCCCCGACCGATGCGTTGACCTGGGTCACCAGGCCCGGGATCGGCGCGAGCAGGCGATCGCCGGCATCTTCCTGTTCCTCCGCCGCCGCCAGCGGGTCCGGCAGGGTCAGGCGCCAGGTCTGGCCGTCGTCACGCAGCGTCACCACGTGATGATCGACGGTTGCGCTGACCGTGCGCCGGACGCCATCCAGCGATACGGACAGGCGGCCGTCGCGCGGCGGTTCCGCGCTGCCGAGGATGCCGCCGATCCGCCAGGCGCCCGCCTCGCGCGTCACCGCGACGGGATGGTTGGTGCTGCCATCGGTGAAATCGAGCACCCGAACCGGCGTCGTGTTCAGCCACCATTGATCGCGCGCGTCCCATGGATCATCGCCGGCCGGGGCTTCGGCGGTCAGCACCGCCAGTGCGGCGATGGCGAGGACCTCGGGCGGCGGCTTGGGCTGTGCGGCGAGCAGGGTCTCGGCATGGCGGGCGATGAAGCCGGTATCGATGCCACCGGCCGCGAAGTCGGGGTGCGCGGCGATACGGCCGAGCAGGTCGAGGTTGCTGGCGAGGCCGGCGACGGCGCAGTCGGCGAGTGAATTTTGCAGCCGGCGCAAGGCGGCGGCGCGCGTCGGGCCGTGGCAGATCAGCTTTGCCAGCATGGCGTCGTAGTGGACCGACACGGTATCGCCGGTGGCGAAGCCGCTATCGACGCGAACGCCATCGGTTTCAGTCGCGGTGCGGAACGCCGCCAAGCGGCCGACCGAGGGGGCGAAGTCGCGCGCCGGGTCCTCGGCGTAGATGCGCGCCTCGATGGCATGGCCCGACAGGGTAATGGCGGACTGGGCGACCGGCAGCGTTTCGCCGGCGGCGACGCGGAGTTGCCATTCGACCAGATCGAAGCCGGTAACCATTTCGGTGACCGGATGTTCGACCTGAAGCCTGGTGTTCATTTCCAGGAAGAAGAAACCCTCGGCGTCGGCGACGAATTCCACCGTTCCGGCGCCGACATAGCCAACCGCGCGGGCGGCGGCGACGGCGGCGGTGCCCATGCGGTCGCGCTGCGCGGCCGACAGTCCGGGCGCGGGTGCTTCTTCGATGACCTTCTGGTGGCGGCGCTGGACGGAGCAGTCGCGTTCGAACAAATGGACGACATTGCCGTGGGTGTCGGCGAAGACCTGGACCTCGATGTGGCGCGGCCGCTGCAGATAGCGTTCGACCAGCACCCGGTCGTCGGAGAACGCCGATGCAGCCTCTTGCCGGGCCGAGGTCAGCGCGGCGGCGAAGTCGGCGGCCGCGGTCACCACCCGCATGCCGCGGCCGCCCCCGCCGGAGACCGCCTTGATGACGACGGGAAAGCCGATCCTCGCTGCCTGGTGTTCGAGGAAGTCGGCATCCTGGCGGTCGCCGTGGTAGCCGGGCAGCAGTGGCACCGCCGATGTTTCCATCAGCGCCTTGGCGGCGGATTTCGATCCCATGGCGCGCATCGCGGCGGGTGGTGGGCCGACGAAGACGATGCCCGCCTCGGCGCAGGCCTCGGCGAAGGCTGGGTTTTCCGACAGGAAGCCGTAGCCAGGATGGATCGCCTCGGCGCCGGCGGCGCGGGCGGTTTCGATGATGCGGGGAATGTTCAAGTAGCTGTCGCGCGCAGCTGCGGGGCCGATCGGGTAGGCTCGGTCCGCGGCCTGGACGTGCAGCGCGTTGGCGTCGGCTTCGGAGTAAACCGCGATCGTTTCGATCCCCAGCCGCCTAGCGGTGCGGATGACGCGGCAGGCGATTTCGCCTCGGTTGGCGATCAGCAGGGTGCGGAACATCGCGGTCACATCCGGAACACGCCGAAGCGGGTGTCGTGTCGGGGTTTGTTCAGGGCGGCCGAGAGCGAAAGCCCCAGCACGCGGCGGGTATCGGCCGGATCGATGATGCCATCGTCCCACAGGCGGGCGCTGGCGTAATAGGGATGGCCCTGGGAGTCGTACTGGGCGCGGATCGGGGCCTTGAAGTCTTCTTCCTGCTGCTTGGTCCATTCGGCGGACCCGCTGCGCACGGTTGCCAGCACGCCGGCGGCCTGTTCTCCGCCCATCACCGAAATCCGCGCGTTCGGCCACATGAACAGCAAGCGCGGGTCGTAGGCGCGGCCGCACATGCCGTAGTTTCCGGCACCGTAGCTGCCGCCGATGATCATCGTCAGCTTCGGCACCGCGGTGGTGGACACGGCGGTGACCAGCTTGGCGCCGTCCTTGGCGATGCCGCCGGATTCGTATTTGCGGCCAACCATGAAGCCGGTGATGTTCTGCAGGAAGATCAGCGGGATATTGCGCTGGCTGCACAGCTCGATGAAATGGGCACCTTTCAGCGAGGATTCCGAGAACAGGATGCCGTTGTTGGCGACGATGCCGACCGGGCAGCCGTAGAGATGGGCGAAACCGCACACCAGGGTGGTGCCATAGAGCCGCTTGAATTCGTCGAACACACTGCCATCGACGACGCGGGCGATCACCTCGCGCACGTCGTAGGTGGCGCGCAGGTCGGCGGGCACCACACCGTGCAGTTCAGCGGGATCGTATCTTGGCGGTTCGGCGGGGCGCCGTTCCGGGCCGGCCGGCTTGTCCCGGTTCAGGCCGGCGACGATGCGGCGGCAGATCGACAGTGCGTGGTGATCGTTCCGGGCGTAATGATCGACCACGCCCGAGGTGCGGGCGTGGACGTCGGCGCCGCCCAGGTCCTCGGCGGTTACGATCTCTCCGGTCGCGGCCTGCACCAGCGGGGGGCCGCCGAGGAAGATGGTGCCTTGCTTGCGGACGATGATGCTTTCGTCGCTCATGGCCGGGACGTAGGCACCGCCGGCGGTGCACGATCCCATGACGACGGCGATCTGCGGGATGGCCTGGGCCGACATGTTGGCCTGGTTGAAGAAAATGCGGCCGAAATGCTCGCGGTCGGGGAAGATTTCGTCCTGCATCGGCAGGAAGGCGCCACCGGAATCGACCAGATACAGGCAGGGCAGGTTGTTGTTCCTCGCGATCTCCTGGGCGCGGAGGTGCTTCTTGACGGTCATCGGGAAGTAGGTGCCGCCTTTGACGGTGGCGTCGTTGGCGACGATGACGCACTCGCGGCCGGAGACCCGGCCGATGCCGGTGACGATGCCGGCGGCCGCCACGTCGCCGCCATAGAGGCCGAAGGCGGCGAGTTGGGACAGTTCGAGGAACGGCGATCCGGGGTCGATCAGCGCGGCGACGCGGTCGCGCGGCAGCAGCTTGCCGCGGGCGACGTGGCGGTCGCGGGCGGCGACGCCGCCGCCTTGGGCGGCGTTGGCCACCTTTTCGCGTAAATCGGCCACCAGCGCGCCCATTGCCGCCGCATTGGCGGAGAACTCTTCGGATCGGAGGTTCAGGTTGGATCGCAGCATGCCGGCCCATCAGTCGTTATGATCTCGTCCTTGGTCTACCGCCGCGGCAGCCGGCGCGGAAGGGGCGCCCGGCGATGGCGCCACGATCATCGGTTCCGGGCGCACGCGGGACGGACGTATTCGTGACTTTCCATCATGGGTAAGCCAGGAGCCCTGGCGGTGGGAGACCAACGGTAATGGTCCTGGATTGGCCACCGGCCTTAACGATGGGGAGGCACGATCGCGCGACCCGGACAGGCGAACAGGCCTGCGCCTGCGGCTGCGCTGGGAATCACATTTGTCGTTGGACTTTACACATACTCAGGTAGTGACCCGGTATTTATTACGCACATGTATGCAGGATCTCTTACTTAAGCTTTTGTCCTGTGGCCCAAATATGAACTTGGGTATGGTCAGAGCATACACTGGCAGGACATTGCGGACTTTGGGTGTGTCGTAGATTTTTACATCCTTCACTGCGATCTCATACTTTGATCTTGGAATGCGGCGAAATCGGTCGCCCGGGCGATTTGCGCCGGCTGTGGGGTAGGTTGATACGATCAGTCATCTGTTAAAATGTCGACAAATCAAATCAGTGTTCCTTATAACTCAGACCCGTTGCTTAGTTGGCACGGTACTTGCGATTGCGCTTGCACGGCATGATGATGTGCCTATTCAGGAGTCAACGTATGTTTTCCTTCAAGCGCGGATTATTCATGCTGGCTGCCGTGGCGAGTATGCCGCTGTGTACGGCGATCGCCCACGCTACGCCTTCGGTTGAAATGATTGGCTACTTCACCGGAACCACGACCTCGATTACTGACCCCAGCAACGCTTGGGGCCTGAAAACAAGCTGCAGCGGAAAGTTTGGATGTGACGTCGCCGACCAAGTAACCGGATCATTTTATTACGATGTATCCTCGACCGGCGCCATCGGCAACAGCCAGTTGACCCTAACCCTGGACGGCATAACCCATACCGTGAGCGGGCAAGGTTTGGCCTTATTGTTCCAAGACTTTGCGGGCAACGGCGAATTCCAGTTGCTACCCAACAAGACCTCCACCACCAGTCTGACCTATGCTGCCCCCGGCTGGCTCCACAGCAACACCACGCTGACGACGAACGAGATTTTTAGCCGCCCGAGCGCAAGCGAGGCGGCCAGCGAGTTCGACTTCAATGGCAGCAGCGTAGACTTCTACGTGGATTCACTGGACGTTCCGGAGCCGATGTCGGTCGCGCTGCTAAGCGTGGGCTTGCTGGGTGTTGCCGCGGCGCGGCGTCTTCGGCGCACTATTTGACAGCAAGACGGAGTTGCAACCGCCCCGCCCTGGCCGAGAGAAAAATGACGGCTGGCCAGTCTCCGGGGTCGGTTCGCGGGGAGTATTCGGTCCGCGGGGGTGCAGTTCCAAGGCCATGGATCGCCTCGCTTGGTCGGCCAGCCGACCAAGCAGTGTGGCGATCTAACGAAATCATTAAGCGCGAACTTGCGGCCAGGGCTGCAACGGCGGGCTTCGAGCGGCGGCTTGGGCGTGCTCGATCCGACCCAGCATCAACGCCAGAAAACGTCCGTGCCGGCGTAACCTAGATTATCGACTTTGTGAGGGACTATTTCAACGTGTCCCGGAAGATCAAGCTCTTTCAGTGACCCAACGCTGCCGGCGGACGCTTGCCAAGGCATCTATTGCACGGCGGTTGCCTGCGAACCCGTTTCTGCGCAGTCTGCTTGCATATGCAACAAAGATGACAACGAGGATTTCTTCGGCAATGATCTAGGTCTGTCCGGCCGCCTCAAGGATCAGCTTCGTGATAGTATCGGGGTGTGAGATCAACGAGAGGTGGCTTGCCTTTACCTCAATCGTCGTCGCGCCCATCCGCTTCGCCATGAACCGCTCGAGGTCCGGATTGATAGTCCGATCCTCCGTGGACACCGCGTACCAACTCGGCTTCGACCGTCAAGCCGCAACCGTCGTCTTGTCGACAAGCAATCTACGGTCGAACGGAGCCTGAACGGCGTACAGCACGCGCGCCTTCGCCGTCGGAATGTCGCCAGCGAAATCGCGCAGGAAAGCCGCCTCGCTGAGCTGCCCGTAACCGCTGGAAAAGACGATGCCCGCGGAGGCCGGCGGTGTCGGGAATCGCGCTGCCAGGCCCGCATAGTCCTCGCCCGCGTCGGGAGCCCGCGCTGCGACATACACGAGTGAAGTAACCTTGGGATCGACACCGGCCTGAGTGACGATCATGCCGGCGAAGGAATGCCCCACCAGAACCGTCGGACCATCCTGCAGAGCCAGCGCGCGCCGCGTCGCTGCAACGCTTGCTTCGAGCGTCGTCAGCGGGTTTTGCACAGCGGTGGCGTTGATCCCCGCCGTTTGCAGCCGGGCAATGACTTCGGACCAGCATGACCCGTCGGCAAACAACCCATGGACGAGGACGACATTGCGTGCTTTCGGCGCAGGCGGCGCACCGACCGCACGATGACGAATGGGAACTGCTGCACCAATGCCCGCCAGAATGCCCACGAAAGTACAACGATTCATCAGTCTTCTCCTGTCTGGTTGAGGTCAAAGTGACCCGACGGTCAAGCTGGCCTTTGCCCGGCGTCGTGCGCAACGACGTCCCGACGCAGAGGGTCGCGGCGGTGAGATGACCTTGCCGGGAACCCGAAGTGCTGAATTTCTGCACCAGAAGATCGGTGCGGGACGGTCAACCAAAACCGATAATGCCTAGCCGACGCGTGCCGCAATCGGGGCGGTTGGCGCCTCGAGCCCGCAACCGCTCACGCGGTTT
Organism: Rhodopila sp.; assembly: GCF_965277165.1. Classification (GTDB taxonomy): domain Bacteria; phylum Pseudomonadota; class Alphaproteobacteria; order Acetobacterales; family Acetobacteraceae; genus Rhodopila. The sequence continues at coordinate 1,944,994 of NZ_CBDICE010000006.1, read as the reverse complement.
CCGCGAACAATTCCCGTCCGATCAGCATCCGCCGGATCTCGCTGGTGCCGGCGCCGATTTCGTACAGCTTGGCATCGCGCAGCAGGCGGCCGGTAGGATAGTCGTTGATGTAGCCGTTGCCGCCCAGCGCCTGGATCGCCTCCAACGCCATCCAGGTGGCCTTTTCCGCCGCATACAGGATTGCCCCGGCGGCGTCCTTGCGCGCGGTTTCGCCGCGATCGCAGGCTTTTGCAACGGCATAGACGTAGGCCTTGGCAGCGTTCATCGTGGTGTACATGTCGGCCAGCTTGCCCTGCATCAACTGGAATTCGCCGATCGCCTGGCCGAACTGCTTGCGCTCGTGGACGTATGGCACAACCACGTCCATGCAGGCCTGCATGATGCCGATCGGGCCGGCCGCCAGCACCGCACGCTCGTAGTCCAGTCCGCTCATCAGCACGTTCACGCCGCGGCCGACGCTGGACAGGATATTTTCCTCCGGCACCTCGCAATCGGAGAACACCAGTTCGCAGGTGTTGGACCCGCGCATGCCCAGCTTGTCGAGCTTCTGCGCGGTGGAGAAGCCCTTGAATCCCTTCTCCACCAGGAACGCGGTGATGCCGCGCGGGCCGGCCGCCGGATCGGTCTTGGCGTAGATCACCAGCACATCCGCGTCCGGCCCGTTGGTGATCCACATCTTGCTGCCGTTGAGCACGTAGCGGTCGCCCTTGCGGTCCGCCCGGGTGCGCATGCCGACGACATCTGATCCGGCCCCCGGCTCGCTCATCGCCAGGGCGCCGACCCGGGTTCCGTCGATCAGCCCCGGCAGGTAGCGCCGTTTCTGGTCGTCGTTGCCGTTACGGAAAATCTGGTTGACGCAGAGGTTGGAATGCGCGCCGTAGGACAGCCCCACCGAGGCGGACGCGCGGGAAATTTCCTCCATCGCCACCACGTGCTCCAGGTAGCCCATGCCGGCGCCGCCGTATTGTTCGGCTGCCGTCACCCCGAGCACGCCGAGTGCTCCCATTTTCGGCCATAGATCCATCGGGAACGCGTTGTCGCGGTCGATCGCGGCGGCGCGTGGGGCGATTTCCTCGGCGGCGAACGCCTCGACCGTGGCGCGCAGCATGTCGGCGCTCTCGCCCAGATCGAAGTTCAGCCCCGGCAGACGGTTCGGCAGACTGGCCATTCCGATTCCCAGACATAGTTAAGATACGACAGTGCCACTGCCACAGTTGGCGGGCGAGGCAACGCAACCGTCAGTCTATCACGAACCGATCGCTTCCCGGGAATGGCATCGAAATTCCAGTTTATCCGACTCGGCGGGAAGTGATATCAAGGCGGAATGACGAACGTCCGATTTCTGCATGCTGCGGACCTGCATCTTGATAGTCCGCTGCGAGGTCTCGAAGCCGATCCCCTGGCACCCACCGAAATAATCCGAGGTGCGACCCGAAAAGCGCTGGGCAAGCTGGTGGACCTGGCGATCGAGGAGAAAGTCGACTTCGTCCTGATCGCGGGCGACATCTACGATGGCGACTGGCCGGACTTCGGCACCGGCCTGTTCTTCTCCAACCAGATGCGCCGGCTGCAGCAGGCGGCGATCCCGGTATTGACCATCCGCGGCAACCACGACGCCGCCAATCGCATGACCCGATCGTTGCGGATGCCGCACGTGACGACGTTCGGCCACGACGAGGCCCATGTCCACATACTGGACAGCCTGGGTGTCGCCATCCACGGGCAGAGCTTCGCCGACCGCGCGGTGCCGGAGGACCTGTCGCGCGGCTATCCGAAACCGATCGACGGGCTTTTCAACATCGGCTTGCTGCACACTTCGGCCGAGGGTTACGCCGCGCACGATCGCTACGCCCCCTGCGAGCTAAGGCGGCTGCAAACGCATGGCTACGATTACTGGGCGCTGGGCCATGTGCACGAACGCCAGGAGCTTTCGCGCGACCCATGGATCGTGTTTCCAGGCAACCTGCAAGGCCGTCATATCGGCGAGACCGGCGCGAAGGGCGCCAGCCTGGTCACGGTCAGCGATCGCGCCGTGTCGGTCGAACACCGCGTGCTCGATGTGTTGCGCTGGGCCCATATCGAAGTGGACATCGACGGGGCGGCGGACGAGGCCGAGGCGTTGATTCGGGTTCAAGCCGGTCTGGAGGCCGCGCGCGACGCCGCGTCGCAGCCGCTCGCCGCGCGTGTCACCCTGATCGGCACCACCCCGGCGCACGCCGCGCTGTCCGGCGACGGGTTGCGCGACAAGGTGCTGAACGAAGCCCAGGCGATCACCGGCGACCATCTGTTCTGGCTTGAATCGGTCAAGCTGCGGACCAGTCCGCCGGCCGGGATCGACGCCTCGGCGCGACCCGACAACCTGACCCGCCTGCTGAGCGAAATCGATGCCATCGCCGCCGCCCCCCCGCCCGACCTGCTGGGCGACTGGCCCGCCCTGCTGCTGGGCAAGCTACGGGAGGCTTTGCCGCAGGGTCACCCACTGCTCGGCGGCGATCCGGCACCGATCATCGAGCAAGCCAAGCGCAGGCTGGAGGCGGCGCTGTCCGCACGGGTCTGATGCGTCTGGCGCATTTCCGCCTGGAGCGTTACGGACCGTTCGAGCAGCTTGACCTGCCGCTCGATCCGACTCCTGGGCGGGTCAACCTGATTGTGGCGCCGAACGGCTACGGCAAATCGATAATCCGCCAGGCCATCGGCGAGTTCCTGTTCGGCATCGAACCGCGCACGGCGATGAGCTTCCGTTTCGGTACCGAACGCATGCGCCTGCTGGCGGACGTCGTCGACGACGGCCGAGCTGTGTCGCTGGTGCGGCGCAAGGGCAACGGCACCACGCTTGCCCGGTCCGATGGCGACGAAGTCTCTGCCGGCGAGGCACGCCGCCTGCTGGGTGGCGCGGATGAGACGGTGTTCCGCGAACTGTTTGGCCTCGACACCGCGCTGTTGCGTTCAGGTGGCCGCGAACTGATTCGCAGCCAGGGCCGTCTGGGACAAGTGCTGTTCGCGGCTGGCGGCGGCATGGCCAGAGTGCGCGAACTGCTGGCCGAACTGGAACGCAAGCGCGACGAGCTGGGCAAGGCCACGGCGCGCCACCGGTCGCGGCCGTTGTGGAGCGCGCTGAGTCTCTGGGAGCAAGGCAATTCCGATCTGCGGCGTTCAGCGCTGCGTCCGGACGGTTGGCAGACGCTGGAACGCCAGGCAACGGAGACGGCGCATCAGCTGCAGGCGCTGTTGCGTGAGCAGGCCGAAAACGCCGCGGAACGGGAGCGGCTGCGCGCTATCGGCGCCTGCCGCCCATGGCTCGGCCGCACGCATTCGGCACACCTTGTGCTGGCCGACACTCAGGATGTGCCAGACCTGGACGACGGGTTCGAGTGGCGCTGGCGCGAGGCGCTGCAGCAAGGCGTGGTAACGGCCGGCGGTGCCGAGGCCGCTCGGCTGGACCTGCAGACAGCGCGCGAGGCGCGTGCCGCGCTGCACTTCGATCCCGCCTGGATCGCGGCGGATACCGACATCACCGCACTAGGCGGCCTGCGCGGTGTCGCGACGCAGTGCGAAATCGACCTGCCGACGGTGCAAAGGGAACTGGCCGCTGGACAGGCGCGGGCGACGGCTATGCGCCGCGATCTGGGATGGAACGCCGGCGTGCCGTTGCCGCCGGTGCCGGTGATCAAGGACGCCCAACGGCGTCTCCGTCAGCATCCGAAACTGGCGGCCGACGCGGCCGCCGCGGCGGAGGCCCTGACGGCCGCCGAGCGGGCGCAGGCGGCGAGCCTGGGGGAACTAGGTGGCCTGCCGGACCAGGGCGATGTCGCGGCGCTTGGCGATCTTGTCGGGCTGCTGCGCGCTGGCGGTGACCCGGGGATTCGCCTGGATGGCGGCCGACGCAAGCTGCGCGACGCCGAGGCAGCGCTGCGGACCTCGCTGGCGGCGATTCCGGACTGTGCGTTGCCCGAGGCTGCGTTGAACGCCACCGCGGCGCCGTCGGACGCAAAGCTGGAGGCTGCCGGCAAGGCGCTGAACCAGGCCGAGGCGGCGCAGGCGCAGGCGTTGCGGGATCACGCCGCTCGGGTGGCGGACATCGAAACCGAGCAGGCCAGGCTGGCAGCGCTGGAACGGACAGCTATGCTGCCGGCGCCCGACGCACTGGCGATTGCGCGCGCCGAACGCGATGCGCTTTGGGCGCTGCTGTGCGGCCCGGAACGTCCGGATGCGGCAGCGGCGGTCGCTCTGGATCGGGCAATGCGCCATGCGGATGGCGTTGCTGATGCGCTGATAGCGCACGGGCGGGAGGTTGCCGAGGCGACCGCACTGCGCGGCCATCTGGCGGCTCTGGAGATCGAACGCGGAAAGCAGGCCGACGCGCTGACCCGCACGGCGGCGGCGCTGGCGGCGGCGCGGGGCACGCTGCTGGCGATCGCTCGGGCGGCGGGCGGCGACACGGAAGATATGTCTGGTTTGCGCAAATTCCTGCGCGCCAGGGAGGCGGCCGTGGCCTGTCGTTGCACGCGCGATACAGCGGCGAGGGAACTGGCGGATCTTGAGAACGTGCTGAATACGCTGGGCCAGCGACTGGCCATCGCGATCGACGCCGAACCGGCTTCGGTGGCGGAATTGGGCGCCGTGCTGGCGCGGGCGGACCGTTTGATCGAAGCCGACCGCGACCTGGCGGCGCGGCGGCGGTCATTGATCGAGCAGACGAACAAGCATCGGGCGGCGCGGGCGGCCTCGGCCATCGCCGCCGAGAAGGCGGCCCGGGCGCTGACCGACTGGGAAGCCGCGTGGCGCGGCGTGGCGGCCGAGTTGGCGCGGCCCGACGGCGAAGCGCCGGCCACGACCGGCGACGCGATGGCTCAGATCGAGGAATTGCGCCAGGCCGAGGTGACGATCGCCGAGAAGCAGGGCCGGATCGATGGGATGGGCGCGGCGGTCGACCTGCTCGCCGTCAAGGTTGCCGGTCTGGCCGGTCTGTCAGCCGAATTGGCGGCGCTGGCCCCGATCGAAGCGGCGACGGCGTTCCACCATCGTCTGCAAGCGGAACACCGGGAGGCCGCGCGCTGCAAGGACGCCGAACGGCGGATCGAGCAATCGGAGGCCAAACTGGCCGTCGCGGTGGCCGATGCCGCCGCCGCCGCTGTCATGTTGGATGGCCTGCGCGCCGCGTTGCTCGTGGCCACCGATGCGGAGGCGGAACACCGATTGCAGCGCATCCGAGCGGTGGCCGCGGCGCGGGCGGACGGGGCGGAGGCGTCGCGGCAACTCGCGCTGCAGGGTGGCGGCCAAACGGTCGAGACGCTGGCGGCGCGGGCCGGCGAGACCACGGCCGAGGCGGACGTTGACCGGATTGCGGCGATCGATGCCGCCGATCAGGAGCGCGCCGCCAGGATCGAGACCGCCAGGGAGGCCGCCGCCACCGCCGCCGCCGCGTTGGACCGGGCGGGCAACGGCCTGGATGCGGCCGAAGCGGCGCACCGGCGCGAAGCGGCGCAGGCCCATCTGGCGCGGACCGCCGACGAAGCGCTGCTGCTGCACACCACGCACGCGCTGTTGCAGGCCGCGCTCGAGCGTCAGGCGAGCAGCGCCGACCAGCCTCTGCTGGCGCGGATCGGCGAGGTGTTCCATGCCATCACCGGAGGCGCCCAGGCCGGGGTGCGGGTCGAGGACAGCCGGGACGGCCAGATCATGGTGGCGCTGGAGACCGACCGGGTGACGCGGAAATCGCTGGATCAGTTGAGCGAGGGGACCAGTGATCAGTTGTATCTGGCGCTGCGGATCGCGGCGCTGGAGGATTACGCGAAAGGCACCTCGCCGCTGCCGTTCGTCGCCGACGATATCCTGCAGACTTTCGACGATCCGCGCACGACGGCGACATTGCGGGCGCTGACGGCGCTGAGCGAGCAGGTGCAGGTTATCGTGCTGACGCACCATCCGCATGTCGGCGTGCTGGCGGCAGGGCTTGGGGACGGAGTTAGGGTTATTTCGCTGCAGGGGGCGGCGGCGGCGCTGGGATTGTCGGCTTAATCACTAGATCGAATTGAAACGAATCCGGTGCGCTTCAAGCAGGGCATCAGCCTGTTCGTCGTTGCCGCTTCGACGGAGCGCCTCGGCGCCGCTGGTATAAGCTTCTTGTTTGTCCGGGAAGGTGGCGCGCACCGCCGCCCATGCCTCGGCGGCAGCCGGAAAATTCCGACGCTTGATTTGCATCAGCCTAGCCAGGTCCAACATCGGGCGAATCTCTGTCGGAAAACGATCGATGGCGGCGCGCAGGGCGGCCTCGGCCTTCTTGGGTTCGTCGAGCCTCTCGAACGCCTCGGACGCGGTAATGTAGGCACGCATATCCAGCGGGAAACCGGACAGCACATCGTTCCAGCGCCGCGCGGCCTCGGCGTTGTCGCCCCTTGCCTCGGCCACCCTGGCGTACTCACTCAGCGGTTCTGAACTTGATCCAAAACGATAACGTGCGACCTGAAGCAGTTGCTCGGCTGCATCATGGCGCCCCAGCTGCACTAGCGCCTGCGCGGCGCCAACGAACCCGGCAACATGGGCGAATTGATCCTGGAGCGGGCGCCAGCGCTGCAACGCCTCCTCCCAGTCTTGCCGTAACATGGCAATGCGGGCGTATTCCAAGAACGGTGCGATATGAGAATTAAAGTTCTTCATTGCCTTTCCGACAAGGTGCTCGGCCTCATCCAGCCGATTGGCCGCTTTCAGCGACTCGGCGCCCAAGGTGTAACCTTCCATCACTCCAGGAAATTTTTTGCGCAAACTAGCGAAGATCCGAATAGCCTCATCATGATCGCCCTTGACCTGGGCGATCTGTCCGAGCCCCTGCAAGAAGCGGGGGTTGCGCGGCGAGCGCTGTTGGCCGTGGCGCATAATCGTGGTCGCCTCATCAAATCGACGCAGGCGTAACAAGATCCTGAGCGCGAGCGGAGTGTCCTGGACAGCGGTCCGGTGATCGGCCATCAGCCTCACCCAAATTTCGGTTGCCAGCCGATGGTCATTGTTGTCCAGCGCCAGGTTCGCGTAGGTCAACTGATCCTTGACCTTGAAACGATCGACCTCCCTCACGTCGGCTGCGTGGCGCTCAACATCACGCAGGACCAGGCTGCGATTCAGCCACGAACGCCATGCTGATATAAGACCCATTGCCATGCCCGTACCCCCGGCACGCCGATGCTATGCGTCCGGGCGTTGAAAAGCCATCCCCCGCCACATCCGGAAGTAGGTCCGTGAACGGACGCGTTGTGTCCTGCTTACGGTCGAAGGCGACCGTTTAACGGCGGCGCGCTCGAACACGGATAGGAAACTATCTAGAATGTTTCGTGGCTCTCCCAACGGTCAAACCCTATCTAAAACGAAACCTCTCACAAAATGCTTGGGGATCAGCTATAATTTTTTGGCTACTGAGCATAGGTTTAATTTTCCAAAGAGTTTCCAGACCAAAACCCGCCAGGTCTAGCCTCGTATATCGATCGACGATTTCGGTGAAACATCTGCTGAGAATGTCTGACGTGCTATCAAGGCCGCTGCACAGGACGAGGCCAGTGGGAGGACAATCCAGCACCACAACGTTCAAATCCGGACGGAACTCCGTAAGTATCAGCAAAACACGCCACACATCACCTGTCCAAAAACCCCTCGTAATTTCGTCTTCAGAAGCCGGGCCTGTTTCCTGATGCCTTGAAGTCATTCGAACGTTTAGCGGCAGACAATCGTGAAGTAACGCCATCGAACCAATATGAGAGCTGCGCTCGAAGTTAATAAAATCCCGCAACAGAGCCTCGAAATGATGAAGTCCATCCAGCATGCTCAAATCGAGATGTTCAAGAAAGAGCCGAGGGTCATGATCGCGGAAGAAGTCATCCGACGTCTTCTGGAAGAAGAACATCTTTTCCCTGCGCCCAATCACATCTTGGCTGATTTTGAATCGAGGATCAACGCTGATAGCGTCGCACGAGATTTTTGCCAAGCTGGCGCCGTTTTCTGTCCCGATTTCTAAGTATCCTAGGGGACACATCTCGCGATCGAGGAATGTCATAAATTCAAGGTAGCTCACCCCTTGGTGTTGGAATGTAATTTGATAGTCGCAACGGTATTTATGCTCAATTTGAGATAGATCAGAACTTCTTAAATCTCGAGAACTTTCAAACCTGGGATTTTCAAGCCACCAATAGTACGATTCAGGTTGCCCCCAACGGACTTGAGATACATAATCGGCCCCAAGTGGAACCGAGTCGGAAATTTCACCATATCTATCGCCGACTAGATCTTTGTTGATGGAAGTTATCGGGAGTAATTTCTCCATCGGCTTATACGGCTGCTTAGTATAATCGGAATATGGACGCGAGAAAAACTCTTCAGCGGCTTTGAAGGAGTCCTTGTTTATAATCTGCATGGTGCTCTCGGGCCACTGATATGAGCGACACCATAACGAAACCCAACCACGGTCGCATTCGTTAAAGAACTTTACCGCCCGACCACTAATAAGAAAAGCGTCGCTTTCAATGTGAACGATCCTATCGAATCCGCCTCTTATGCCACTCATGATGGCATAGGCAAACGATCGATACCATCCTGGGAAAGGCTGCCCATCAACATCGCGGCCGAGCCGATTGTCGAAATGGTGAATACTCACACCCTCTGGTATCGGATCGTCATATCGTCCGGGCGATACGACGGCCACTCGAGACCAGTTTGGCAAAATTGGTGAACCGTCATCGACGATTAGTGCTTTGTCGATTTGCAGTCCCGAGTTGAGGATGGCCTTCATCCAAACTCCGCAGCGTCGCTCCCAAACTCCTAATGATTCCGCATATGATGTGCAAAAGACCAAGGTTTTCATCACAGTCTGATGCTCCCCGCCGGGATGATGTGCGTATGAACATACACTACCCGCCTTTCCGAGGCCAGAAAAAGCAAATCGAGCCTGTTGCAGTGCACGCGACTAAGACCGGGTTCCAGAAAAGGCCCTCAAATGGAGAATGGCGAGTTGGGATCAGGCCCTGACTGACGCAGATCTCCGTAGTTTCCATTGATCCGATAATTGGACCAGCCTCTTGACAAGCACCCCATCTGGTTCGATTTTGATGGCTTGGTAAGCATAGTCGATCGCGTCCTCAAGCTGGCCAAGTTGCGCCGACGCTTCCGCAAATGCAAGTCGCGCGATCGTCGAGCGCGGAGCCGTGGAGAGCGCCAATTTGAGCTTAGCCAGCGCTGAATCTGTCCGTTGTTGTCGCATCACATAAAGCGCCTCAGCGAGCAATGCATTCCAATCGTAGCGCATATAACGATCTGCGTATTCGATGAATGTGAAACTCCCTTCCTCGAAGAAACGATATTGTCGTTCCGGAAGTGCAGAAAACAGACCGAAATGGCGAGCTACGGCCGGATGAATCGGAGTTTCCGTCGGCGGGAACACGTCAGGCTGACTCGCGATAAGTCGGGCAATCGCGGCTGGATCTTCTCCCATGCGGGTAAACACCTCGCCGGCAATCCATGTTGACATGCTCGGTTCAGGATGATTCCGCGATCGGAACTGTCTTGTACTGAGGTGCTCACTAATTCGGGCCGCAATTGGAATGCCGCATGCTTCGTCTCGGTCGCGTTGCTTTTGAAGGTGCAGTTCCATCATTCGCTCAGCGCGTTTTATTATAGAAGCTTCAGCAGTAAGATAATCCGCAATCGCAATATTAGGCGCCACTCCAGCAGCGATTTTGCGGTTAAGAAAACCATCACCCAACTCTGCGTTGTACGGGCCGCTCGGTTCTAGGACGGGTTCAGGCCGATTTAGGGGGTGGGGTGTTCCCGCGTAGGGCCACAGAAAGGCCGCGCTGACGTGTGGTACCAGATAGACCTTTCCATGTGTGGGAAGTTCTCCGATCCGGGAGGCGGAGATCAATACTTGTTGCACAACCGCCGTAGCATCCGCGACAGCCTGCATAGCACTCGGAGTCGCATCGTTATAGGATGCAATATATGTCACAATATGATCGCTGCCTGCGGGTAACACTCGGTGATAAAGGCGGGACAGCGCATCCATTTGGCAATTACCAACGAATACCGTTGAAAGCCGAGTTGGTTCAGTGATGACGACCGGTGCGGCGGGGCTCTCGGAAGGCTTGGTCTCCCGTTCAGCAACCGTCGATCTGACCCTTTGCAGGCGGGCTTCGCGAATCGACAGCGCTAGCCTCCTATGATCTCCGATGTCGGCAAAGTCGATCGGGCGTACAGCGTCTGGATGGTGGATTGTGAAATGAAGTCGATCGCAGGCGCCAAGTGCGCTGGATGGAATTGGAATGCTGAAAGCGACGGGCGCAGACAGCTCGGCGCGATATATCTCAACCTCTCCAATCTGGATAATCACCCGTTGCATCGGACGGTAAGGCATGCCGACCAACGGACGCAGATCAAGGCTCAGGACGCAAGACCCAGCTCCCAAAGTATCAAACCAAAATTCACTCAGATCGTCGATCATCCATCGGAAGCCATCTTCGCCGGCTGACCATCCCGCACCTAAGCAGCTGTCGGCGTTCCCTTCTTTGCCAAAGGTTAAATGACCAATCGTCTCCGCCAGGTCCGACATTTCGTCCTATTCAAATTTTATAAGGCCCAGATGGGCGCAAGATTCACTTTGACGGCGCAAGAACCTCGTGCGCGTAGTTAACGACTGCCGTCCAGGCCAGTGGGTCTGTTTCAGGCAGATTCTGACGGGGAAACTTCATCCAGCTCGCTAGGTCCACAGCATCAAGCTGGATCGCGTTTCGTTTGATGAGATCGATATGTTTGCGCACCGCGGCTATCCAGTAGTCTGCTGTCATTGCGATCTTTGGGGAGGCATTAGCGCGAGGCGGAGGCACGTCAGGGTCCCAGTTCAGGTCCTCAGCGTTGACGATTAGGGAGACTCGTAGGCCCTGTCGGTGTATATCGTCAGTAATTTCCTTGGCCGCAGTCACCCATCGATAGCCAGTGTGCCACGTATCCGTCCAATGAAGGTCCATATCAAGGTAATCGATCGGCGCCCCGTATTCCGCGCGAAATGCCGACAGAAACCGGTGATAATCGGGCAACCATTGAGCTGGCAGCTGTTCGCCAGGCCCCTCCGCATCGACGATTATGATTTTTGGATAGTAAGCCCTAATCATCCTCATCGTCGTGGCAGTTCGGCGCGCGACATCCTCGATTGAAAAATGGCATTTATCATGTTTGTAATCATAGCCAAAGTAGAACGGACTATCCATTACGAAGTAGGTCATCGGCATTCCGGCATCATGCCAGGTCCGCGTGGTTAGAACGGCTTCCCGGGCATACCCCTTGTCACCGGTCATCCCCTCCACGGCTGTACCCGAACAAAGGCCATCAGTGTACAATACCGACCCCCCGCCCCCTACCTTAAGCTCATGGCGAGCGAGCATTGCCCGGATTTTAGGCAGCGACGGCACGCCATTTCGAGAGAACCCCTCCGCTGCATGGCTCGTATCAAACATTATGGCGTCGATTTGGGCCAGCGCACGCTGCCAGTGCGCATTGGGTTCGAACATCGCGAGGAAGTCGTAATGGGTCCACGACAGTGTCCGAGTCGCCGAATTGTAATAATCCTGTCTCGGGCTGAACCACACCTGCAGCGGACCCTGCCTTTGCGCTGGCTGGGCCTGCAGCCGCCCCGAAAGCGCAAGCGATACGGCCAGGGACAGGACCGTTAAACAGGCGCTCGTGGCAAAGCGCCGCCGGATACCGAGGCCATAACTCACCATGCCCCACCCCATTGGAGGCCTGCGAACGAGATAGCCTTGTGCCTCGATATCATCGGTAGGTATGTGTGGTTGCCTGCGTGATGACCGTGACGTAACCACTTCATGGGGGCCGCGAGCAAGACCCTCGTTAAAAATTTAGTTGCGTACGCTTAGACGTGCCCAGACCGAAACAGCGTTGTACTCGGCAAACCGCTCCGGTAACCTGCAAAAGCCCGGCAATCAGACGGCCGTCGCATGTCGCGAATTGGCCGCCGCAAATCTGCCGCTTCGCCTAACAAGAGGCTGGAGGTCACTACGGCCGATTCGACGAGATTAATGGAATATTCCCGCCATACTTTCTCACTACCATTCGCTAGCGCGTCGCATATGAAAGGCGAGGTCGTCTGCGAGTCTTCAGAAGCTGCCGGGAAAGCTGCCGCACCCTCGCAGCTCCGACACGGTCGACGTGTCATATTGTCCCGCTCTTGGAAAGCCTCGGAAACGCAGGGTTTGGCGGACCCGACACGATTCGAACGTGCGACCTTCGCCTTCGGAGGGCTGTAGTCATCAATTTTCTGGCCTTTTCCGGAATAGACGGATGCGTCCAGAACTTATGTCATTCAGTACGTTAGACCATTTCCGCCGCTTTACGCCTTTTCCAGCATCTTCCCCAATTTGCTTCCGCGTGCTTCCGTAGTGCTTCCGGCAGCGAAGGGACTTCGGTATGCCAAAGCTGACAAAACGCACGGTCGAGGATGCCGAAATTCGGGCCGTCGACTACTTCATTTGGTGTGACGAGTTGGCGGGCTTTGGGCTGCGAATTTACCCTTCCGGCAAGCGCGGTTACCTCATCCAATATCGATCAAAGGGTCGCACCCGTCGGGTAAAGCTCGGGGTTCACGGCCGGGTGACCTGCGAGCAAGCCCGGAAGGAGGCCATCGGCCTTTTTGGGCAAATCGCCCGGGGTGAAGACCCAGCCGAGGACCGGGAGGGGCAGCGAGCCGCTATGACCGTCAGCCAATTGTGTGACAGCTACATGGTCGCCGTTGAGGCCGGTACGGTGATGGGAAAGCGCGGCTTGCCCAAGAAAACCCTTACCATCCGATCAGACATCGGGCGCATCAATGGCCACATCCGTCCGCTCCTCGGGCGTCGGTTGGTGCGCGACCTGACGCCCGTCGATATCGGTCGGTTCATACGTGACGTTACTGAGGGAAAGACAGCCAAGATTGCAAAGACGACGAAAATGCGGGGCAAATCGATCGTCACCGGTGGCCGAGGCGTGGCGTCCCGCTCGGCAGGCCTGCTGGGTGGCATCCTATCGTTCGCAATGTCAGATGGCATTATCCCGGTGAACCCGGCCATCGGGGCAAAGAAGCCGGCTTATGCAAAACGAACCGCCCGACTTTCCCCCGATGACTACGGCGCGCTCGGGGCCGCGCTTGATGCCGCTGCGCAAGAGGGTGTCAATGTCACGGCTGTCGCGGCTGCGCGGCTGTTAGCACTGACGGGCTGTCGTAAGGGCGAAATCCTCGGCTTACGCTGGACCGAGGTTGACGAGCCAGGCCATGCTTTTCGCATGGTCGATACGAAGGAAGGCGCGTCGGTGCGGCCGATTGGCGGCGCAGCGTTTGAGATATTGGGTCAGCTCGCTCGGCGCGAGGGTAGCGTGTGGGTGCTTCCCGGCGAACACCGCGATCTACCTTATGGCGGCCTAGGTGGCGCCTGGCGGGCGATTCTCGGCAGGACGAAGCTGGCAGGCGTTACGCCACATACCCTGCGGCACAGCTTTGCCAGCATGGCTGGCGATGCCGGGTATTCCGAGCCGACGATCGCGGCGTTGCTAGGCCATGCATCGGGCACGGTTACCAGTCGCTATACCCACATTCTCGACACCGTCTTGATCGCCGCGGCCGATCGGGTGGCTGCTCAGATTCGAGCTTGCATGGTTGGTACGGCGTCCGGCGTTCGCCCGAACGGATCGGCGCCACGGCCGTTCGAGAAGAATGCGGCAGACCCATAGGCGCTTGCCGCAGTGCCTGCTTCGACGGACGTTGGCGCTTGGTTCATGTTTGTCCGTCAGTGTATTTGTCGCAATGTGCACTGAGACATCCACCCGCGACATTCGACGCGCCTGTTAGCCGCGCAAACGTAACAGCTTTGCTGCGTGCCGCTTTGCAATCGCCTTGGCTGAGGCTGGAAATGCTTTCGCGAATGCGTCGCTGGGTTTGTCTTTTTCTCGCAGCCCCGTGACGAATTTTTTGATGCGGGCGGCTTGTTCCTCCTGGACGCGAACGTTTAGCTGAATGACGCCGGCGCGACGATCGTTTGTGCGATAACGTTGTTGCGGTGTCTGCGCTGCCGTCCGCTTCGCCGGGTAATGTGCTGCCATTTCAGACTCCTGCCGATTAAGACACCATCCCAGGACGGCCGTCGACAAGGTCAGCAACCCGGGCTGTCGAGACCCAACATCGAGGCAAGGGTAGCCAGGTGTCAAGCATGGAGGACGCCGTGGCGTTCATATCTTTGGCAGGTCGGTTGCGGAACATGAGGCCCTGTTCGGAAACCTCAGCTGACCGGCACGCGATAGCGCTAGCGGCTTATTGTCCGGTCGTACTACAAACTTTCCGCTGATGCCAAATCGGCCTCCCAAACCGCCCATTCTTGACGCTTTAACCGGCGCCCGTGGCGGCGGCGCATCGCGCAGCTATGCGCGAGTTAGCTAGTCACTAGAGATTTCTATCGAACCAATATCTAGAGACTGATCACAGTTAAAATATTACATCACTAGAGATGCATTACCAACCGATTTCAATAAAAATAATTCGCGAAATGCGAACCGGTAAAGCATGAAAGTGCTGCAATGCCGCGGTAACCGCAGCTTTTTCGGCACGACCCACTTTTGAGGAAAAACATTCATGGAAACCCCAGATCGCGACCTTACGCCTGCAAATGACATTCCCGTCCGCCTTTCAAAGCCCAGGTTACGACGTTGGGAGGCCAGCGAATACCTAGAGATAAAGCACGGCCTTCGCGTCGCACCGGCGACGCTCGCCAAACTCGCCAGTGTCGGTGGCGGGCCGGCTTTTAATCGCGCCGGGCGAGTTCCGCTTTATCCAACGGGCGAACTGGATCAATGGGCGAAAAACCGTCTTGGTCGGCTAATCAATAGCACGAGCGAGATCCCATTGCAGCAATCGTGGCTAGAGAAGATTCGGAACCCACGATCGCACGGGTAGCGATTTGACTTGGTCGCCTGCGCTCTGTCGTCCGTGTTCGACATTCGATAGGGCGCAGGGGCGCGTTTTGCTGGTGTGCGCGGTGTGCACGGTGTGCGGCGACATCGAAAATGAACGCTTCAATCAGTGATCGAAAGTTTGCAAAGGTTCAGACATGAAAAACGCGATAAAGAATGGCCAAGCCCGGCTGTTGGGGATCGGCAAGGACGCGAGACTCAAAGACTGGTCACGCATTTTCGACGTGCGCGACCCTGCCGGGTGCAAGGCCCAGCTCATTATTCCAATGGGGGCTAGCGAGGCCGCACTCATCACTAACCTGCAGCTGCCCCTAGGTCGCACCGCGCGAAAGCAGGTGCTGGACAGCTTTATGCCTAAGGATCCCGCCCTTTTCGACATCGTTAGTACCCCGGGCTGGCTAAACCCTGGGACGTTCGTGACACCTTGCCGAACCTACTCCTCAAACGGTTCGAAACCGATCATTGACCAGTCTGCGTTGATGCTCGGCCACCGCTTCGGGCGGGCAGGGAAACTCACGGACTGGCAAAACCGGGTAGCCAAGCCATCGTACGGCAACAACCTGGCGATGTTCGCGCTGATGGCGGCCTTCGGCGGCCCGCTGATGCGCAGCGCAGGGTTGGACACCGCCGGTTTCCACCTCGTCGGGCCGAGCAGCATCGGCAAGACAAGCGTTCTCGTCGCTGCCGGTTCGATATGGGGCGGCGGCGGAACGATTGGCTTTTCGCGAACCTGGCTTGCCACTCGGAACGCAATTGACCAAGTCGCGGCGTCGCATAACGAAACGTTCCTGCTCCTGGACGAGGCCAGCCTCGCCGGTGAAACGCCACGGGATGCGGCGCGGACGATACTGCACGCGGGCTATCGCCTGACAGGCGGTGAAGAAAAGGCACGGCGAACCGACCGGCACGTTCGGTTCAGCTGGAGGTTATTGTACATGGGCTCGACGGAACACAGCCAGGACCAACTGGCAACGATTTGCGGTCATCCGCTGGCGGCCGGCCAACTCGTGCGCCTAGTGGATGTGGCGGCGGATGCTGGCTGCGGGATGGGCGTGTTGGAGGAACTTCATGATCCGACCACATCACCATCACGTTTTTCCGATAAGCTGCGCGATGCGGCGTTGCAATGCTACGGCACTGCCGGGCACGCGTTCCTGGAGCAGCTGGTCGAATGGACCCACGCCGATCCGGAGGCAGCAGCGGTCTATATCGAGAGGAGAATGAACTTTTATCTTCGGCATGTCAACGCCAATGCCTGGGGCGGCCCGGTAGCTCGTGTCGCCCGACTATTTGCGTTTGTGTATGCGAGTGGTCGGCTGGCGAATAAGTTTGGCGTTCTGCCTTGGCCGTGGAAGGACATGCTGGGCGCCGTAAGTACGGTCCATCAACGGATTCTTTTGCCTGCCAACGCGATCGCGCTGCGGACGCCAAAGTCCAGTATCGATGCGGTCGCGGGATACATAACGACGAACCGAGACCGTTTCGTGGACCTTACAAAACGAACGTCGATGACCGCGGCGGAATTGCAGTCAGCCTACGGCATCCTCTACCCGACAGGCAGCGGAAGTAAGGAGTTTCTTTTTGCCAATGAACGGTTTCGCAACGCCGTATGCGCCGGACTACCGGCTGATGAGGTTTTGTCCCATCTAGCCGCCGCAAACTTTCTCCGAGTGCAGAAGGGCGGAAAGCGCACCGTCACCCGTGATTTCCCCAAACCGCTCGGCAAGGCCCGCGTAATCAGCATCAAGGCTGCTATCGTCAATCAATAAGCCGCACGGTTACAATCAATACGACCGTCTACTTGCGGACGGCAGGCCTGGGACCAATCTAGCGTCTGCCGCTGCCAATGTCTAACGGACTGACACGCACTGACAGACACTGGCGGTTGCCGGTAGGTATAGGCCTGGAACGTTGTACGGCACCATTAGGGGACGGCGGGCTCAAACCAAGCCATCCGTAGTATTTGGGGTAAAACACACTCGGCATGAGCCAACCCAAACCGGCGGCGGGTCTGGCAGAGATCGTTAAGGGTAATGGTTGAGCGTTTGAGGACTTGGCCCAAACTACCAAATATTGGCCCGCAGGTTACAAACCTGCACAAGCTAGCCCATCTTATTCAGCGCATGGCAGGGATTCGCGGGCGGATGTCGCGTAAACGTCTGATTTCAAGTAGAGACTCGGGTGTCAAAGCCAATTTCCATCGAATCGGACGCTGCCACACCCGCCATGCTCGAAGATAGCCTTCTGCCATTCGGTTTCCCAGCGGTCGAACGCAAGAAAGTCACTGCCGCGTTCGACGGCGGACGCATCACCTCCGACGGCGGCGGGATGCTTCTCGCCGCGGTCGACAAAGAACTCGGCACCGCCGACCGGCTCGCGCCGTTGATCACCGATCCGCGCAATCCGCTGCTGGTGACGCACAGTGTTGCCGACATCCTGCGCGCCCGCATGCTGGCTATTGCCTGTGGCTACGAGGATGCCGACGACCTCGACCACCTGCGCACCGATCCCGGCTTCAAGCTGGCCTGCGGACGGTTGCCCGATAGCGGCACCGACCTGTGCTCGCAGCCGACCGTGTCGCGGTGGGAGAACGCGCCCAGCCTGCGTGAGGTGGTGCGCATGACTTACGCGCTGATTGATACCTACTGCGCCAGCTACCAGCGGCCACCGCGCGCGGTTACCCTGGATATCGATGACACGCTCGATGTCGTGCATGGGCAACAGCAACTCTCGCTGTTCAACGCTCATTACGATGAACGCTGCTTCCTGCCGATCCACGTCTACGACACCGCCCCATCGCGGCCGGTAGCTGTGCTGCTGCGGACCGGCACGACGCCATCAGGCGTTGAAATCCGCGGTCATCTGCGGCGCCTGGTGCGCCGAATCCGCAGCCAATGGCCCAACCGCCTCATCATTCGTTGTGCAAGGTTGGAGGCGGGGCCACGGTGGGGCATTCCCGAGCAGACGCTTGGAGGCCAGTCTCGTGCTGATGCCCGTCCTAAGATAGGGACAGCCCCGGACGGCAACCGGACAGGCGGTATTCAATCCGCGCATCAGAGATGGTCAACCGACGTCCAGCGGTCCCGCCTCCTGCCTTGCACGACTGCATCCCGCGTCACGCAGCATTGTTGCGCAAGAGGATCTGCGTCCGTGTCTCTTGAAAGTGGACATCAGAGCCGTCCGGTGTCACCACCAGCGCAATGACGACTTGCGCGCAATCGGGGCGGTGGTCACGCGAGTAGCCGAAGCGGCGCTTGTCGCCTTCCGGGAACGGCGGGTTGGCTTCGAAATAGGTGCTGGTCAGATCATAGAGCAGCACGTCGAAGTTGGCGTTGAACAGATCCTGCGAGGCTGCCGAAGGTGCCGGAACAGAGCATCCTTGTGCGCCAGCAAACGGTCATGGCAGGCATACAGCTTGTGGACCTCGGCCAGGTCCGCGCCAGTCCCCAACACATCGGGCAGCGGTCGAACCACTGGCGATGCAGTTTCCATTCGCTGCCGGGGGCGATCAGCCGGTAT
Organism: Rhodopila sp.; assembly: GCF_965277165.1. GTDB lineage: Bacteria > Pseudomonadota > Alphaproteobacteria > Acetobacterales > Acetobacteraceae > Rhodopila. Next base: position 1,926,490 of record NZ_CBDICE010000006.1, on the reverse strand, counting down.
GCGGTCAGCACGAACAGGATCTGGTCCCACCGTGCGCCCGTACGGCTTGGCGTCAGACGGTCCGACCAGAATTGGTCCAGATGCAGCTCTTCCCACAGATGCCGGGCCAGCCAGCAGCCAACCCCATTGGCGCGGGCGGCGTAACTGAAGCGCCAACAGTCTCAGACGGACGATCGTGTCGTCGGGTGCCAGGCCCTCGGTGCGGTCCTCGGGGAACAAGGACAGCTTGCGGGGTTGCGGCGAGCCGTCCTCGAGCACCTCGATTGTCTTGCGCCAAGCGGCGGCTTGGCTATCGTTGATCTCGCCCAGGTAAAGCAGTGGGCGCTTCGCCACGCGGCCACCGCCGACACGGCAGCTTTCTACGACGCTCCAGTAGCGGGGATGCTTGCCGTCCTTCTGGCGAATCGTCGAGCGCAGGAACATGACGACTGGTGACTATCCACACAGACCGGCGGTTGGGAATAGGCTTGGTCTTCACTACAGCCGATTTTGGCCGCCCCCCGAGATCAGAACTGGGAGTTTCCGATGAAGACCTCTGCAATCTGCCGCGAATCCGCTAAGTTGGGCTAAGGTGAGGTCGACAGCCCCGTTCAGCTGACGGGACGCTTGTTGAGAAGCCGGCGCGCTACAGCAGCCCGACCAGCTTGCGCTGACCCGCTGTGTGTCCCTCGATGTAGCATTGCGTGGTTTCAATCGAACGATGCCCGGCGAGCAACTGCACGTCCCGCAAACTGCAGCCGGCACGGTGCAAGTTTCGTGCGGCCTGGGTGATGAATGTCCGCCGTCCGGAATGCGATGAGCACCCCTTAATTTGTAACACCGCGAATAGGGTGACAAACCAGTTTACAATGCTATTGGGCTGCATTGCCCCGCCGCGCGCCGACCTAATAACCGGGCCGTCGCGCTCACCGGTCTGCGACATGAGGCCCTGCAATGCCGCACGCAGCTCCGGGTGAATCGGGATGGTGCGCCCCATTCTCTTCTTGGCGATCCGATCTGTTACCAGGACGGTATCGCCGATGCGACCGCGGGCATCCAGCACCATCGGCCAGCTCAATTGGGCGATTTCAGCTGCGCGCAACCCAGCCCGCACCGATAAAAGGATGATGACCCGATCGCGCACCGGATCACCGGAGTGTTGGTGCAGGTGGCGCAGCACGCGTTGCAAAACCGCTGACGTTATCAGCTTCGCCTGGCGACCAGGCATGAGCGTGAACTCCTGATGATGGTGAGACAACGTTGAATGATGCTCAGTATTCTTCGACGAGCATGATTGTCAGCACGCGGCGCGTGACCTTCGGGTCGGCCGGGTCAGGCGAATGGCCCGACAGCGTGCCGTTGTAGTAATCGATTTTGAACATCACCCGCAGCCCACACGGCTGCAGCACCGCAAAATCATGCTCACCGTGTGGGTCGTTGTCGGTGGTGAAATCGGCGAACCGCTGCACCGCGGCAAATGCCTTCGCCACCGTCTCCGGCCCGAGTGCAAGCAAACCGCGGGTCGCGACGATCTCCCCGCCCTGCCCAGTAGTACGCAGGTTATCATTCAGGGCGCGAACGCGCTCTGATCGTGCTGTCATCGATTTCCATCCTTGCTTCGGTGTGGGACGTCAACAAGCCAACGGGCGGGCTTTGCGATGAGTTCGCCCTTTGCGGTGGCCGTTATGTTGCGACGTGCTGGTAGGGCGGCGCGGCCCTAGCGGCGATCTTATTCTTCGAGAACGAAGGCGTTTTGCTGCTGAAGAAAGCGCATGACATTAGGCGCCTTAACGAAGGCGACTTCGACGTCTTGATCAGCCAGCAACCCCAGTGCCGGCTGCACAACATGGGTGCGTAATGTCGCGATGCTCTTTAGCCCCGCCAATCGAACAAGGTAAAACCACGCGCCGTCTTTCAGTGGTAGCGTCCCAGCTGGACCATCACCTGCCGCGTTGCCGGTCCAGCGGAATACCCGGCTACCAAGCAGGCCGGTCATCGCTCGTGGGGGTGGCCAAAAGCCATGTGCTGCATCAATGGCACCGGCCCAATTATGGGTGGCACTCGACCACATCACGAGCATGCAGGGCGTACCGAGACTAGCGGCCGGCCTCCCGGGACGACCAAGGTCGATCACGATCGATAGATCGCCCAGGCGTTGCCGGCGTTGTCGCGCCGGGAAAGTCCACCGCCATCCATCAAAAATCCATCCCTCACCGCCGGTGTAATGCTCGATGTCAGTGGTCTCTTGGTCTTGCAAAAACGTGAAACCACTGCTGGCGCCGATTTTCTCAAGCGATCCGCCGAGCTCGGCCTGGACCTGTTCAAACCAGCGGCCAGCGCAAGTGGGAGAGTATTTTAGGGGAGACGGCTGTCAAACGAAGCCGGCCACGCGGGCTAATACCGCCTTCGCCGACGAGATTCGCCATCTTTGGCAACGCCGACCCCGATATCCTGACAGTCATCAAGCCAGCCTTCGCCGCCAGTTTTGCGGCAACCTCACCGTCGTTTTGACCGAACCAGCCGGCCTTTGCCGATTGGCTGCCGTTCAGCGCGCCGAACACAACGAACGCGCTACGTGGCGCGGGCACGGTTGTGCCTGCTTTTTTCATGGTATTCTCCTTTTTTTCAGGTATTTGCTGGGTATAGGCGAGCACCACGCAGGCCGTGATGCTGCGACCGGTGACCACTGTTCAGCTTACGTCGCCATTGCCTGCACCAAGTTTGGCAGGCCGGTATCGAGCTTCAGCTCGTCGCTGCTGACGATTTCAGCGAGTTGCTGACCGCCATTGTACCAGTTTTTGATGACCGTCTGCTGATTGGTACCCAACACGTCGACGACCAGGTCGTTGCCATACTGTTCGAACCGTAGCTGGCCGTGGCTGAAGGGTAGTTCCAGCTTGCCCGCCGCCGTGATGCTGCTTCCGGCGCCGTTCACGATGGTATCGGTCTTGTCGCTCGCCCGCATCACGTAAGTGTCGCTGCCCCCGTTGCCAACCATCAGGTTCGTCGAGCTCATTCCGGTCAGCGTGTCGTCGCCAGACGTGCCGCCGGTCACGGTTGGGGTGGAGATGCTGTAAGTTGCGATGCCCTTTGAGTACTGCACCGCGTTCTCAACCGTGGTCGCCCCGTCGAGCGTGATCGAGTTAACGTAGAGGTTGCGATCGGTCTGCGGCGTGCCGGCATAGGCATCGTTCAGGAAATCAAGCGCGACCGTGTGCGGGCCGGCGCCGAAGCTACCCGTGAAGGTAAAGTCCTGGGTCTGGCCCTCTTCATGCAGGGCGGTCAGCGTCTCCGCGCCGCCAACCTGCTTGCCGTCGACGGTGACCGTGAACTGCGCATTGCCGAGATACGCGTCCTCCGACAAGTTCAGCACCAGCGTATCGGTGGGCTGCGCGGGCGTGACGACGGTATAGCTCGCCGTGCCCTGCGACATCTGCGCGGCATTCTGCGGCGTGGTCACCCCGTCGAGGGTGATGGCGTTCACATACAGGTTGCGGTCCTCGTTAGTTGTGTTCGGGCCGCCCCATAGGTCGTTCAGGAAGTCGATCGCGACCGTGTGCGGGCCGGCGCCGAAGGTACCCTCGAAGGTGAGATCCTCGCTCTGCCCCTGGCCATGCAAGGCGGTGATGCTTTGCGTGCCACCGAACCGCTTCCCATCGACGCTAACGGTTAAATCGGCATTTCCTTGACAGGCATCTTCCGACAGGCTGAGAGTCAGCGTATCGGGCGCAGCCGGCCTGACGATCGCGTAATTTGCGATGCCCTTTGAGTACTGCACCGCGGTCTCAACCGTGGTCGCCCCGTCGAGCGTGATCGAGTTAACGTAGAGGTTGCGATCGGTCTGCGGCGTGCTGGCATATTCATCGTTCAGGAAATCGACCGCGACGATGTGCGAACCCGCGCTGAAATTGCCGTTAAAGGTAAACGCCGCTGTCTGACCGGATCCGTGCAACGCCGTCACCGTGCCGATGCCGCCGACCTGCTCGCCATCGACGGCGACCGTGAACTGCGCGTTGCCAAGATAGGCATCCTCTGACAGATTCAGCACCACTGTATCCGGGTCGGCCGAGGCCGGATTCATGACGGTAAGGACCAGATTTGACGATCTGCCGACATTGCCGGCGAGATCCGTCGCCCTGGCGTTAATGCTATACGTTCCCGCTGTAAAATTCCCGATATAAGTCCAGGCGCCGTTGCTGCCGAGAGTCGCGCCGAGAGGCCTGGAGCCGTTATACACCTCAACTGTTGTCCCGGCCGGCCCGGACATGGCACCGCTGATGGTGACGCTGGTGGTAATCGACTCTCCCGATGTGCCCGTTATCAGCCTGACCGGCAGCTCGAAGACCGGGCAGGCGATGATGGCGGCGGCGGCTAGGAACATGAAGCGCTTTGGTGGCGAACTCGGCGGCAAGACGCCGATTCTGCTGTTCGACGACGCCGACCTGGACAAGGCGCTGCCCAAAGTCGAGAAAGCGCTTACCGTCTTTGCCGGACAGTTCTGCATGACGGGCAGCCGGCTGCTCGTCCACAGGCCCATTTTGGATACCGTCCGGACACGCCTTGCGGCTCGACATCGATTTGGCGTTGCTGCCCAGCTCGCCGGCAAGTTTCTCCGCCTTCGCCAGGGACTTGTCGGCGATGATGATGCCTTCGCCACCAGCAGTCAGGTTTTTTGCCAGGCGGGACCCGATGTTTCCCAGGCCGATGATTGCAGTATTCATGATGTGTGATTTTCTTTTGTTCTGATTAAGTAAGTAGTACCCAGATGCCGCCTGAAGGAGTTACAGTCATTTCGCTTTGCCAATACGCAATGCGCCAGGCGAAGGTCATTGTCGGGTCGCTTGCAGATCGATTTCGTGGATGATGGTCCTGTACTCAACGAAGTCGTCGATAGCGGACACGCCGTTCAATCGTCCAAGGCCGCTCTGTTTGTAGCCGCCTTCTTCGGTCTCGTCGTAGATGATGGCCCAGTTGTTGATCCAGACCGTGCCCGCATCAATCTGCCGGGCAATTCGAAGCGGGCGGTCCACATTCGTCGACCAGACCGATGCCGCCAAGCCGTACTCGGAGTTGTTGGCTAACGCGACGGCTTCCGCTTCCGTATCGAAGGCTTGCATGACCAGGACCGGGCCGAGGACCTCGTCCTGCGCGATCGGCATCGAACGGTCACCGATCTCCAGCAACGTCGGACGGTAGAAGGCGCCCTTCGCCAGCGGCCGCTCCTTGAACGGGCCGCCCCGCACAACGACGTCAGCGCCAGCGACGATTGCAGCGTCGACAACGCCGTAACCGGGTCGAAAGCCTGCAGTTGGTTGCTGACCCGGACAGATACGCTGCTTTTAATGATACCGCGGTTGAGCAACTGGGTCGGCTTGTGCTGCGCGACTTGACCATCACGGGCGTGGTGCAGTTGTTGGCGCGTGACCGGGTGCGCGGTGGTCACGTCGAGGCTCACAACATTGACATCGTGGCTGCGGACGCACGCAGCTACAACCATTGGCCCAAGGGCTATGGCGTAGAGGTCATTCCCGGCGCCTTCACGCTTTGGAACCAGCAGGCGTGTCAATCGGCCCTTTAATCGTGGGTGTCTGTCAACTCCGGTAACACTGCCTTGCCGGGGTCAGGGTCCTTTCCGAGGTCTACGCCTCATGATTGTGTTCGGGGGTGGGCGCCTCAACGTACGCAGCGAAGTCCGAGGAACTCGTCTTCAGCCGATTGACCGAGGTCACCAACACCACCGTCCCGGCAGGGACAACGACCGACGCTGCGGATACCCGCGGGCCGGATCTCTGCTTTCCTGTTAAGCCGCTTTCTTCTCCGTGCCCCATTCGAAGCCGGTGCCATCCGTCCAGATGCAATGCAGGATCACGGCGATCTTTCGGGCCACTGCGTCTCGAAGCCGATCCGCTCCGCGTCAGGTGCACGTTTGCGGATGATCTGAGCAAGCGCACCGGGGTTCGATGGAGCCTTGCCCTCGAACAGCACCTTGCCGTCCTGATCCACGACGCACACCGCTGTCTCCTTCTGCGACACGTCCAATCCGACATACTGCTTCACGGCTGCTCTCCTGCTGGGTGATACCAAGGCCGAGCTTACCGGACCTCGTGTCATACGCAGGACAGACACCCGCGATTACTCAACGTACGCAAAAAGGCCCCCCGATCGGCATGCAAAAGGGGCTCAGACTCAATGCTGATGCAATTTGCCCTGACCGTGAGCAGCGAATCGGTCGGGAAACGCCATTATGGGTCTTGGAATCACGCTTGCTCCGTGCGGCCTCGCCATTGAGAGTATCGAAACAGAGGCCGACACACTGCGGATTGCTGCAACGCCAGTCAGCACGACCGCCGCATGCCCGGTCTGCGGCGCCGTATCCGCCCGTATCCACAGCCGCTATCGGCGAACATTGACCGATCTTCCATCGCAGGGACGGCGTGTTGTGTTGACCGTCTGCGCCCGCCGGTTCCGCTGTATCGATGCCGATTGCCGTCAGCGGATCTTCGCCGAACGATTTGAGAGCACGGTGGGTGGCCCGTTCGCACGCCGCACAATGCGCCTCGATGGAATCGTGCATCATCTCGGCCTGGCGTTGGGCGGACGGCCAGGACAGAACTTCGCGCGACGTCTGCTGCTTCCCGTGAGCAACGACACCTTGCTCCGCGTCGTACGACGCCGTGCCGTCCAACCCCGCGAAGAACCGCGGGTAATCGGTATCGATGACTTTGCCTGGAAGCGCGGTCACCGCTACGGGACGATCATCTGCGACCTGGAACGGCGGCGTATCATCGACATTCTGCCTGATCGGGAAGCCGCAACGGCGACGGCATGGCTGGCTGATCGTCCGTCGATCACCATCATCGCGCGGGATCGAGGCGCCAGTTACAGGCAGGCCGCCGCGGAGGGCCGTCCTGACGCCGTTCAGGTCGCTGACCGGTGGCACCTGATGGAAAACGCCAGCGCTGCCTTCCTCACCGCAGTGCAACGGTCGATGACCACGATCCGCAAAGCCGTCGGTGCAGGCATCCTCGATCCGGAGGCTTTAACCGCCGCTGAACAGCGCCAGCATACCGGGTGGCTTCGCCGCGAGGCAGAGAATGCTGAGATCCTGGCGCTCTCGGTTCGGGGCGTGGCCATCAAACAGATCATGCGGCGAACCGACAAATCACGCGGGCTCGTTCGCCAGGTGGTTCGGGGTGGGCGCGCCGATATATTCCGCAGCCGGATGAGCTCACTCGATCCGTTTCTGACGCAGCTTGAGACGGCATGGACCGATGGCAGCCAGAACGGTGCCGCACTGTGGCGCGCCATGAAAGCCATAGGTTTTACCGGCAGCCTGCGTGTCGTTACCGAATGGGCGACGCGGAAGTGAAAGGACAAGGGAACGGCTACTCGGGAAAAGCGGCCCAGCAAGACACCGTCTGCCCGCCGCATCGCCCGCATGATGACAATGGAGCGCGACACGCTGTCGAAAGCTGTCGCCGGGACAGTCGCGATAATCGGAGTGGCTGTGCCGGATCTGACGTCGGCACGAGATCTGCTCGATCGCTTCCATCGCCTGATCCAGCACCGAAAAGACAAACGTCTGGATGAATGGCTGGGGGATGCACGGCTTGGCCTGATGGCCTCGTTCGCATCAGGCATCGCTCAGGACCAGGCGGCGGTGAAAGCGGCATTGACCGAACCATGGTCAAACGGTCAGACCGAAGGGCAGAACACAAAGCTCAAACTGGTGAAGCGGCAGATGTATGGGCGCGCCAATCTCGACCTGCTGCGAGCCCGTCTTATCGGGACTGTGTAGCTGTGGCCGATCTCAGCACCAACATTGCGTCAGAGCCACCCGGATCACCGCGAATCGCCGCTTCGATCAGCGCTTCCAAGGCCGCCGGCAGGCCAGGCTGATGCACCACCGCACGCTTGCGCCCGGCGCCCGGACGGCGCACCTGCCGGTCGATGTCGCTGCGCGCGGACCGAAGCTCGCGGATGCCACGGTTGATGGTACTCCGCGCCAGACGGGTCGCTTGGGCGGTTGCGGTCACGCCGCCAAGGCCCTGGGCCAGAGCTTCATTGGCGGCAAACAAGCGCCGCCCCCGCTCGTCGAGAAACCGGGCGGCCAACTGCCAACGCGACCGGATGTCATCAATGTCAATCACCGGCTCAGGCTAGCGGCATGGCACCGCGTCGCGGCCAGCATATTCGCGATTCTATTCCTGCGTTCTTACGGCCGCCGCGATTCGATAATTTCTCCGCGAGTCCTTAAGCAAACGGTTCCTTGGGGCGCTGCACCGCTTGCACATGTCTGGCGCTATTGGGAAAAATGGCAACGGGTTGAGAGCGCGATGGATGCGGCGACCGTAACCTTGGTCGGCCCTCTGTTTCTGCTTCAAGTCTCGCAGCGTCCTGCTCAAACTCTGCGGCCAATTCAAGCAGTGCGATTCGGAAACGAACATCACTACCTTCGGCCGACATTCTACGATAGATTCCAGCGCTGTTCCGCAGCTTGGCTACCTCTTCTGCGTGCATGGATGATGCTCCGTTATTCGAATTACCAGAGTCAATCCGTTCAGGTAACATCAGCTATGTTAAAGGGCCATTAACAACCCGGCTGTTAATCTGCGGGTAGCCGGCTGTGGTTTCGCCCACGGGCGCCAAGAACCTTACAGGCGCACGCTTCACGGCGATGCGCCTGTTTGTCGTGTAAGACCCTGGCCGCCGTCGGCAACCTTGGTGCTCGAGGGATGGTGAAGGCTGGTTCGCAGCCCAGATAACTGATTGTTAACCTCTTGCCGTTAGCGTGAGCATTGCCGGCTGTGGTGCCGCCCACGGGTGCATCGGTCTCCGATCCGGCAGGCGCAGTCTAAAAAGAGTGCGCCTGTTTGGGGTCCAACAAGGTTTGCCTTTGAAAAGTAAAGTCATTCGGTGGCGGCCAACCGTATATTTCCTGCTGATTAACGCTGCCATCGTCTATTTGGGTTACTGGATTTGGACCACTCGATTTTGAGCCTATCTTTAAACGGTTACCAAACTCATGCGCGTTTACATCTTTCAGTCAGAGCCGGACCATGATGTTACCGGATTTTCCGCCCACAGGTTTGGTGGTGATCTGCTTCGTACATTTGCGCCGTGGAAACCGCTCGGCCCGCGCGACATGCGGGATGGTGATACGGTCGCCGACGTTTATGGTGGGGCAAAAACGGTCCTAGACAGAATACGCAGAGGCGGTGTTTTTGTGTCTCGAGCCTACTCACAAGACTAGGGCCAGCAACGGCCACGACCGCGCACGGAATTCGTGCTCGCCGCACTGGAAATAGCGGTGGGGCAAAGGCGACCACACGATGTCATTCATCATTCGGACCAGGGAAGCCAATACACGTCTCTCGCGTTTGGCGATCGCTGCCGCGAGGTCGGCGTTTGGCCCTCCATGGGGTCGGTCGGTGACGCCTACGACAATGCCATGTGCGAGAGCTTCTTCCCGACGCTCGAATGCAGCTCTCGCCGGAAATTCGTGTCTCGGACGGAAGCTGTCGCCACCGCTGGAAAACTGACCCACCCCTGGAGTGCGCCCCTGCGGGTCAGTTTTCGACCGGCGTTGACAGCGTCCTCCAAGGCGGCGAATCGCCGCCCGTAGCGGAAGCGAATCGTACTCTCGCGGTCGTCGGAAATGCAGCGGGGTTTGGAGTCGTCTTCACCCGCAGTTGGTATGATATAATATATGAGCCTATGACCACCAGTTTGACGTCGGGCAAGCCGCGGCGGACGAGCCTGCGCAGGAAGTCAGCCTTCCATTGTCGTCAGAATAATAGTTTTGTAGTTGCAAAACATACGCTGGCGTGACAAGGAGGAGTTGTCTGCATTGGGCTAGCGAGCGCTTCGCGAAGGGTGGCTGGTGTGGCTTCTTATGTAACGGTTAAGGGCAGTGGCGATCAGACGACAACCCTTGGTTTTGGCTCGACTAGAAATCTCGAATTGGCGCAGCAGCTTGTCACGCATATCAATGCCGGTATCGCGGCGGCCACCATCAGCATCAAATACGACACAAGCGGGGCGCCACAGTCGATTCCGGCTGGCGCCAGCCGTGCATTGGTTCAGGCCACGTCCAATTTTGTGGCCATGCCACCTGATTACAGCATCGACCTTGTAACTAAGTCCGGACCCGCGGCAGTGTTGAGTTCTGGCGCAGCGAATGAAATAATTTTATCGGACGTAAAGACTGATCTGACATTCCTGGCAAATTCTGGATCCGGATCGGTAGTAGCGGGCGGCGGAGACAACAGAGTCTCCGTTGGCGGGTTTGGCAACTGGTCACTGCACACGGATGGCGGCAACGACATCATCGCTGCTCTAGGTGAGGTGAGTGCTACAATTGAGGCCGGTGGAGGTGCCAATTCGATCTTGCTGGGGAAAGGCGACGATCTTGTCACCTCGACCGGCAAGGATACGGTTGTGAGCGCGTCAGGTCATGAAACCATCAATGCGGGCAGAGCGCAAAGTGACTTCGTGAAAGGCAACGCCAGTGATCTGCTCTTCATCGGCGGGTCGGGCGGTGCGACGATTCTCGGCGGCAGCGGCAGTGACACCTATCTGGGGTCCGCCCGACAAACCGGCAAGCAACTAATTGTTGGCGGATCGGATGGCAACAACTTCTTATTCGCGGGGTCGGCACCCTCATTGGCGCCGGAAATAACGATCAGCTCTTCGCCTATGGTGGGGAGCATCAGTCGCTCATCGCGGATTCAGGCAACGAGACACTTTCGTCGGCGTTTGCTTCGGGCGGCGACACCATTCAGGCCGGCTTGGGCAAGGATGTTTTGATCGGCGGCGGGGGCGCCGACACCTTTGTTGGGGGTTCCGGCGATGCGACTGTGACAGCTGGATACGGGGAGCAAGTGTTCGAGTTCACCAACCACGAAGCCGGAGGAACCGAGTTGGTTGGGGGGGATCTTCAATCCTGCGTTGATCAAAATCCATCTGGATGGATATGGAAGAGGAGCTGTCGACCAAACTCTGGCGCAGCAGACATTCAAGGACGGATCTGTTACAATCGGATTGAGAGATGGTACGAAGGTTACGTTCCAAGATGTGACCTCGCTAAACCACTCGAACTTCGTTTAGGGTCTGTGCCGCATTCGAATCGACAATGGCGCAGAGTGTTGCCCCGGCTGTGCAGTCTGCAAATCAGGGGCGGCGGCCTGGTCCACCATAGCGACCGCGGTGCCCAATATGTCTCTATCCGCTATCCAACAAAACCCCTGAAGCCTGGCAACCCTCCAGCACCGCTTACGATCGAGCGCTACTGGTCGCGTCTCAACACACGCCGTGCCATCGCCACCCGCTATGATAAGACCGCACGTCGTACGCCGCAGGCATTGCGATCGCCCGCCACACTCGATTGGTTCAAGTCGACACGATGCTGGAACTGAGGAACTGATTACGTGTGGGCTGATCGTCGCCTGCGCCGTGGTTACCTAGATTATATTTTTCGTAAAAAGGACCTAATAAAATAGGTGGAGCCCATGAAGACTCCTTTTGCTGCGCTAAATTTGGCCGCCGTGGACTCCCTTGGGACGATGTGCATTCAGCCATCGCAGGTTGTTTTGCAGCGCAATTAGGGCGCTACGTTTTCAAATAAACTATGACTACCCCGCTATCGACGATGTGGCTTATAGGCAGTTGGGCAAAACCTAATACGTGCCGCCACATTACTTGATCATCGCATTCGCAATCCCCCCACCCCTGCGTCAAGCTTGGATGGTCGGCGGAGATAACCTGATAAGTATTCTGGGTGATCGTTACAATTTCCACGACTGCTGCGTTTCCCGATGATGTCAACTGGGCAACTTTATGGCCCGGTGGCAGGATGAATTTCCACGCATTGCCGGAAACTTCAATCGAGTTGGTCGACTTTCCATTGATGACGAGCCGCACGTCACGATTCAGCTCTTCATTATCTGATGTTCTAATGTAGCCGAGGCGCTTCGCGCGATTTGCCAGCGTTCTCCAGATTGGCGCCACGCGATCAGAACCGAGGGCCAATTGCCCTTGCGTTCGTTGTTCAAACTGAACCTGGCTGTAAACAACAGCCTCAACAGGACCACGCCGCACTGTAAGGCAATTTATGAGGAGAGTTGCTGGTACTAGGCGGTTTCGAACCCACAAGCAATGCCAAGGTGCTACTAACAAGTCTGTACCCGGCAAACTCGGGGCAATCGCCTCTCGGAGTAAGCAAACCGGCGCAGTTCGCTCGGCATGCAGTTCAACTGGGCTCCACTGAACGTTAAACTTTACGGTTCTACTACCAAGGGGGGTAAAGACAACGTCGCCCGCGGTCAGCTTTTCTGCCTGCACCACTCCCTTCGTGGTGGCGACAAGCACACCACTCACGTAACAGGCTTGGTCCGCCAAGAAGGATCCAGCCCAGAGAGTCCACGACGCAAGCTCCGGACCAGATAGTCGCTCCGGACTTGATACCTGGCTGGCGCCATCAATTAGACTGATCGTATTGCTCGGAAGGTTTGGCCCAGTCACGGATGATAGACCCCTTGTAAGAGCTTAAAGTAGCCGAGCTTGCATTCCGTTTGCAATTCAAAGACTGGCGGGTCGGCGAAACAGGGTATTCTGCGGGCCCTAGCCCGATCAGCTCTGCGCCGGAGCTCCGGCGTCAGGTGTTTGATCGGCCGGAACGACCTTTCCAATTGCTGGTGCCGGACTCGCTTCATAACAATGCAATTTGCGTTTCAGAAGTGCTCGTTTGGTGTCAGCCGTGATCGTCGGACACGTGATACCGAATGATCTCGTTTCGAGGCGACTTTCGCTTTAGCAACCACTGCAGTGACCGAGCACACTAGACTCTGGGGGCTTCGCTCGGTTCGCCATTCGTCGTGTTCAAGGGTTCCCAAGCAGATTCCGTTGCCTTGCTCAAAAAGGACGAAGGTCGGCATGGCGTCTGGGTCACAGCTTGAGGATACGATAATTGTTAGGCCACCATCGCAGTTAATTACCTGGTCGATGTCCCACTCGGGACCAAGCCCGTCGGAGAGCATGCAGACCACATCGCCGAGCCCAGCCGGCTTCAACGGCCAAGAGCTGCCCTTCGCTGAGGTGAAGTGGATTACCTGGGTCATCTGACAAATTCCTCCGCAAATCTGATGTGCAGAGCCGAATGTGCTAGCCGACTGGTTAACAATTGGTTGAGGTCTAAATTGGGACCTCAATCATCCCCTCATATAGGTAACGGCAAACGCGCCGGCGAACTCGGTCGCCTGTGAGAGAGCTTGCGCGAAGCTGGCGATGAGTGGGGCGAGCCTGTGCTCTGGCATATTGGGGATCAGTTCGTAGAGCATGCAGCCCTGGCGGAACAGCGAATGGCTGCGGGTCTTGCTGGTGTTGGATTTCAGCAGCCGGTCCATGCCCAGGCTCTCGCCGACCCTGCCAAGCAAGGTCAACAGCGCCACGGCGAATGCGCTGACCAGCAACAGGCGGTCTCGCCTTGTGGGTTCGCCGATGCGAGTGGACGACAGCCCCATGCCGAACCGCAGGTCCTTGGTGTCGCGGAACGCCGGCTCGATCGTCCAGCGTTTGGAGTAGTGGTTCACCAGAACCGCCGCTGTCGCCTCCGGATCGCTCGCGGCCAGGCACCAAGGCTCCTTCATGCCCTTCGCATGCACGCAGACAACAGCGCCGACCCTGCGACCCTGCGCCGTCACACGAGCCTCGCGCAGCTTGCGGGCACGCCCGTTCTTGCCCACCCATTCAGCCGCAGGCTTCGTCTCACCATCGGTGGCGGCGACCAGGATGTTGCCGCGGAAGCGGATGACATAACCAAAGCCCAGTTCGCCAAGGAAGGCGAACAGCTTGTGGTCGCCGAAGCCGCGATCGGCCAGGATCGTCACCCGGCATGCTGGCGGCACGAGGTCGGCGAGACGCCGCAGGCAAGCGTCCTCATAGTCGTTGCGTCGGGTTGCGATCTCTTCTTTCCAAACGGTCAGCCACAGCAGCGGAGCAGCCCGGCCGTGGCCCGTCACCAAGCTCAGCACCAGCGTCGATTGGCCATCATGGTCAAAGTCGGTCCAGTCCATCGCGACCAGGATGTTCGTCAGGCTGCCCACCTGCTGCGGGACCCAGCGCGCAAAGCTGTCCCACACGTCGATGCCCGCGTTGCTCATCAGCCGGTCCACCTGCTTGACCGCATGCTTGGTGACCAACCCGCGCGCCTGCGCCAGCGCTTGGCCGATCATCGCCACCGCCAGCGACGCGCCCGCCATCACACCGAGTGTGGCCCCCGCTAGCGCGTCGACCCGTTTGGCATGCAGGTCATGACCATACAGCCCGCCGATAAACCCACGCACATCCTCCAAACGCCGACGAGAATGATACACCGCAGCCACTTCGACGCTCCCATCCGACATGGGTCAAAGCAGCTACACAACCCGAGCGAATCGCGCCTACCCCGGCGTCAACAAAATGAGGGGATTCGTGAGAATTGGGACAGGATTCAATCACTACAGATGGAACATCACGGCTGCGGGCCAATGCAAATGGCGGAGAAGAAGGGCGTAGGGTCGTCGCGCGTTGTGATACGTCGGCAATTTTCGAAATTTTGGCAAGCATTTTACCGATGAAGCTCGCAACGTTGGTAACGGGATGCTATAGCGAGTTGATGAAACTACATACATTTCGATCAAAGCAGACGTTTACACTATGTGGGCTTACGATCGACCCAACCGGGGCCAACCTCCCTAAAGAGGATGGCCCCTGGGATGACCTTGGATCTTTAATCTCGTTGGCTGCCGGCGCAGAGATGCCAACGGATATCACTGAGGAAATTGAGCGCTGCGGTTTTGCTTTGCTCGAAGGTGATAATGTATGGCAGCGGGCTTAGTAAGGCGGATGGCGCCGACTGAGCACTTTCCGATGCAACAGGCCTGCCTGCATTTCTTACTAGAGATACGGACGCGCTACCCTCCATTGTTAGATCGTTCTGAGTTAGTGGTGTTGCGCCACTCTGGGTTTGGGCCACCCGCTTGGGCTGGCTTCGGAAGCCTCCCACAACATCAGCGGGCAAATCGTGCTCGGAGGTTTACGCCAATGACCTTTGGCTCAAGCGTGGCTTCGGCTAACTGGCGGAGGTGCAACCATACTCGGGCGGAACGGGCCGAACAACGCGCTGACGATCTTTGCGGCAAGCTCGATGCGGCGGGTACCGTAGCGCGGCGCAGTGGCTGCATTCCCGCTGGCCGTGCATCAACCGATATGGAGGAAAGAGATGGGTGAGTTCAATAGCTTTTCGGAGCCGGGATTCGTCACCGAAACTTACGAGGATAACAGCATTTTCCTGCTCAACGGCAACGTCGGCCTCACGCTTAATGACAATTCGACGAGCCGTGTCCTCATGATCGCCGCCAATACGGAGGTAGGCGTCATCCTCAATGCGACGGATAAGAATGAGACCATCTATGATCTAACGACAAACTCTTCGCCGACCGTAATTCTGCAGCCCGGCGGCGTGTCTGGGGTGACCAGTATCTTTGGGTATGGCTACGACCCAAGCGCGGCTGTTGATATCACGGCCAAAGACCTGACGAGCATCACTCATAATCCCGCCGGGACGAGCCTGACGACAGTGACCGGCGGCAAGGTAAACATCATTGGCGGCAATTACGGAATCACCGCCCAATTCGGGTCGGGACCTGAATCAACCCTCCTCATCGGTAACCTCAATGCCCACGAAGCACTAACCCTCGTTTGATAGCAGAACGGCGGGCGGTGCGCGAGATCGCGCGGCAACAGGGCTGCCAAAGAATCCGTGCATCACCGCCGATCGGACCGCCTCACGTACCGATCCGGCTCCGGGTTCTTATGCGCGATATGTTGCCGCTGCGTCTCGAGCACGCCCTCAAGATTCCTTAAACGAAATGTGCTGATGGGTTTGAGGTAGACCCCATTCCCTGGACAGTAATCCGGGTGAGTTAAGAGAGACTCCTGCCAGTTCCAATTCCCCCTACCCGCGCGCGGGGGCAACGAAATTATCGCTTCTTTTCCAATTCGATTGAATCCCTTCCTTGCTGTTGACGTTGGGCCTGTGGGGGTGTGGTCAACGCGCAGGCGTTGTCCACATATCCATAGGTCACCGGCCGCGCCCCGAACACATCGCATGGGGTTCGATAACCCAGTGCCTGATGCAGGCGCTTGTCGTTGTAGAGGCTCAGCCAGCCGCCGATTGCTACGGCGCGCTTCAGGGACCGAGGCGTAGGTCTTGATGTGCACGTCCTCGTACTCCAGGCTGCGCCATAGCCGCTCGATGAAGATGTTGTGGGGGTAACGGCCTTTGCCATCCATGCTGATGCGCACACCGCTGGCCGCCAGCGCGCCGGTGAACGCGGGACTGGTGAACTGCACCCCTGATTGGAGTTGAAAATTTCGGGCGAACCATGCCGATCCAGCGCCTCCTGCAAGGCCTCGACACAGAACTCGGTGTCCATGCCGGTCGACAAACACCAGGCGAGAACCCGACGGCTGAACCAGTCCATCGGGCCGCGGAGCGGGTCGATGTGCCGGAAGGCGTCTGCCGCACCCACCGCGACCAGATACACAAACCCCTTCGCCAACGGGATGTAGGTGATATCGGCGCACCACACCTGGTTCGGCCGATCAATCGCCAGACCGCGCAAAAGGTAGGGGTAAACAACATGATCCGGTGACGGCGGCTGGTGTTCGGGTTCTGGTAGTTCGCCTCGATCCGCATCACGCGCATCAGACGTCGCACCCGCTTGCGGTTTACCGTCCAACAATCCCGCCGCAGCACCGCTACCATGCGGCAAGCACCGTAGAACGGCGTCGCTAAATACAACTGTAAGCATCCGCCGAATGCCGCGGTGAAGTGCGACGGCGGATCGGCTGGGCGGCGGATCGCGGCTACGGCTCAGTTTTTACGGTCGGCGAGAAGCTCTTTGAGGTTTTCGACACCCTGCGGTGTAAAGGCGACGGTCGATACGTCACCGAGGCCCAAGACGGAGAGGCAACCATCTTCCGGCTCCATGTCCATGGCGATGTCCTGAAGTAGCTCCTCGGGTTCACCGAGCAGCTTGGCGACGCGGGCTATGGTGGAGACGTAGCTCGGTGCCGCCATCGTCAGGCCGCGAGGGCAACCCGCTTGGCCTGGGCCCATTGCCAGGGCAGCAGTTCGTGTAACCGAGAGGCCGGATGATCGCTGATGCGGGCAAGCACGTCGGCAAGCCAGGCGCGCGGATCGATGTCGTTCAGTTTTGCCGTGATGATCAGCGAGTACATGGCCGCCGCCCTTTCGCCGCCCCGATCGGAACCGGCAAAAAGCCATGCTTTTCGGCCCAGGGCAATGCCGCGCAACGCGCGCTCGGCGGCGTTGTTCGTCAGACAAATCCGACCGTCATTCAAGAATCGCGTGAACACATCCCAGCGCTTCAGCATGTAGTCCATCGCCTTCGCGACGTCGGCGTGCCGCGACAGTCTACCACGTTCGCCGCGCATCCAGGTCTCCAGGCTGGTAACCAAAGGTGCGGCGCGGACCTGGCGCAATGCCTGCCGCTGAGTGGCGGGCAGTCCGTTGATGTCGCGCTCGACGTCGAAGATCGCATCGATCCGGCGCACCGCCTCGATCGCGAGCGGCGCCTTGGCAACATCGGCCAGCACGAACAGCTTACGTCGCCCGTGCGCCCAACACCCAGCCTCACGGATCGGACCGGGTTTGCGTGCGTGGTGGTAGAGCTCGTTGAACCCGGCATAAGCATCGGCTTGCAGGATCCCCGCGTAACCTTTGAGATGCCGGCACGGATGCTCGCCGGTGCGGTCGCGCGAGTAGTGGAAGATCGCCGCCGGCGGCGCCGGACCGCCGAACGGCTTATCGTCACGCACATAGGTCCATAATCGCCCGGTGATGGTCTTGTCCTTGGCCAGCACCGGCACCGTGGTCTCGTCACCGTGCAACCGATCGGCAGCGAGCACGTGGGCTTCGATCAGCGTCACCAGAGGCGAGAGACCTGTCGTGCAAGCGCCCACCCAGTCAGCAAGCGTGGAAACGCTGAGATCGATCCCCTCGCGAAAGAAGCGCTCGCTCTGGCGGTTCAACGGCTGATGCTCGCCGAACTGGCGTGCATGATCGTCGCCAGCAGGTCCGGACCGGCGCGGCCGCGGGCGATGACATGGAACGGCGCCGGCGGCTGCGTGATCGTCTCGCAGGACCGGCAGGAGAATTTCTCCCGTACCGTCTGGATCACCTTGTAGCTGCGCGGAATGCTCTCCAGCGTCTCGGTGATCGTCTCCCCAAGTTTGGAGAGCGTGCCGCCGCAGCACGGGCAGTTCGTCGGTGCTGGCAACACGACGCGCTCGCGCGGCAAATGCGCCGGTAGCGGTGCCCGCACCGGCTTGGAACGGGCGAACGGACGCACCGTCGTATTGTTGGGCGCCGCGGTGGCGGCAGCGACTTCGTCCTCGGCTGCGGCCGTTTCGAGTTCCTCGAGTTGCATCTCCAACTGGTCGAGCAGTTTGCGACCACGTTCCGCCGAGGCGCCAAACCGATCGCGCTTCATCTTGGCAATCAGCAGCCTCAGATGTGCAACCATCGCCTCTGCGCCAGAAGCGCGGGCCTCGAACTCGCGCCGTGCCGCACGCTCAGCGAGCAGCGCCGCCTTGAGCGCGTCGACGTCGTCGGGAAGGCTGTCGGAGGTGGTGTTCACGTGACGAGCGAATCACACTCGCCCGTAGTCATGCACGCAGAATTTTCAGAAAAACGACGTGACGGCCAAACTCATTATCCAGCCAGTTCTGGTCGCCAAGTTCGTTGCGGATTTCTCCAATCGATCCCTTCGAGCATATAACCGAGCTGCGCCGCTGTAATGGAAACGACCCCATCCGTCGGTGATGGCCAGATGAACCGCCCGCGTTCCAACCGCTTCGCATAGAGCGACATGCCGAGACCGTCATGCCAAAGAATCTTCAAAAGATCTCCGCGCTTGCCGCGGAAGCAGTAAATGTCGCCCATATGCGGGTCGCGCTGCAGCGCCTGCTGGACCTGCAAAGCCAGGCCGTTCATGCCGCGGCGCATGTCGGTCGTCCCGGTCGCCAGCCAGACCCTTACCCCCGATGGGACCGGGATCATCCGCGCAATGCGCCCAGCACGCGGCGCAGCGCCGATGTGCCGACATTCCGTCCCACTCGAAGCGTCGTGCCGTCCAGAAGGGTGATCTCGATCGCGGCGTCGGCAACGGCCTGCTGCCGATACGATGGTCTGCTTGAAGGCGTTGGCTCCGGCGCAGCCGCGTCGCTCATCACCTGAATCGGCAGGAACTGCAGGTCTGTGTCAGATCTCAGCGTGCCACCACGCACCTGGCGTCGCCAATTCCACAACAGGCCCCGGCTGACCTCGTGTCGTCGCGCTACTTCGGCAAAGCAGGTGCCGGGTTGCTCCAACTCAGCCACGATCCGAAGCTTGTCCTCGGCTCGCCACCGACGCCGCCGTTCAACACCGGTGATGATCTCCATCCTGCAACCTGCCTCCGTCCTTTGCGGCGCTCGTAAAAGCGCCCTTAGGATCAGCAGCCAGATTCAATACCGCAAGGCGGCGTTCACCGGAGGGATACATACAACTCGTCGATTCGGCGCATCAACACCGATCGCGAGGTCAAGCGGTTTATCGTGCTGCCGAAGCGTTGGATCGTCGAGCGGACATTCGGCTGGGTCAACCGAGCCCGTCGCCTCGCAAAGGATTTCGAGACATTGATCACCTCATCACACGCTTGGTTCATGCTATCGATGTGCTTTCCTGCTCATCCGCGGGGTCGCCCGCGACTACGAGGCGGCAGGGTGATTTCGAGTCAGGCTCTTTGGATGTGAGAAGCCGACATCAACCAAGCAGCGGGGAAAGAGGGCGAAATTGGAGGGGGTGAGCGACCTCGGATCAGAATCATGCCTTGTTTAAGATTTGAACAAACTTCCTGCTGCGGTCATTTTCGATATGGATGGCCTGCTCTTCGATAGCGAAGCGCTCTATAGAGACGCGATCATCGCCGCAGCATGCGAACTGGGACACCCTTTCACCGTTGCAGACTTCCTCAAACTGGTCGGCCGTCCTTGGTCGATCAACCGAAAACGTTGCAGCAACACATCGGACCCACGAGAGATCCCGACACTTCCGGGCAGCTTGGATTACATATAATGAGCGTATGAGGACAAGCTTAGCAACCCTCGCGCATTGCACACCGCGGGGCGAGCCACTTCAAATCAATACTGCGGACATGCGGTCTTATCCTTTCGCTCAACCCGCCGAGGGCGGTCGAAACCGCTGGACGCGTGCCAACCGCTCCCAGCGGCTCACGCTCGACAAGATCATGGGCAGTCCGTCGTGACCGTTGCCGCATAGGGGCGAGCCGACAATGTCGGCGGTCCAACCATTTGACTCGCCAACTATTGAATTATGACGGTCAGTTGGAGCCGAACGATGCGTTCGAAATGGAAAAGCGAGTGCTTTCCGACCAATGGGCCGCGCAAAAGCTCACCATTATGGCCAATAACAGCTTGAACTTTCTCCGGCTGGAGTTGGCTGATTTCAGACTCGAGTGACATCGTGTAAATGCCGGCTGGATAAGGATTACCGCCATCGCTAAAGGGGCCCGCTTGGAAATTCCCCTCTTCTATCACTACTCTTTCCTCAGCCATTAGCCGCCGTCCGTGATACACAGTCATGACAGCCTCTAAGCCATCCGGCAGGTTGGTTGATCCTAAAATGACAGGTTTCCTGCCACCTCCGACCATGACACTGATTTGAGCATTTATAGTTGGCGCCGAAGGCATACAGGGTGCTTGTTCCTCAACCAACAGACAGAGTAGGCAGGCAAGTATCAATTTCCGGAATAATTCCATGAGTTGGAAGCCTTCTTTTTCAAGCGGGACTCTTCAGCCGAGGATGGAATTGATGATGACTCCGAGCCGTATCGAAAGGACAAGGTGCCGAGAGCGCCGGGTGGTTTTATTTCGTGCCCGTCTAGTAATGCAATAAATATCGGAATGATGCTCCGCATGTACGCCCCGGAAGGAGGCGCATATCAAAGCCGGTGCCGAGTTGGCTCACAATGGACGCCACGCTCAACCTCTTCGACCCCGGGTCCGTGCCAGTGCCCATCAAATTAACGACTCTCTGCGCCATTCTGGGTTTCTCGCGAACGGCAAGATCCTGCTACATCCGAGAGGCAGTAAGGCATACGAGCTGGCTGAGATCGCGTTTCAGCCCGAGGTACCGCTAGTGTCCCGAGTCCGAAATCCGTCATAGCAGAGATTCGCAAACTGCACTTGGTGCGGCTCGATTTGACTTGCGGGCGTCCTCCATCGCGGCGGGAGGCAATGATGGCAGGTCGACGTTTGGAAGCACTCAGGCTGATCGACGGCGAGCGGTCTGAACTGATGGCCCTGGCGGGCCGGCCGAAGGCTGCGCAGGCCCTGGCACTGCGTGCCCGCATCATCCTGGCCTGTGCCGACGGCCTGGAAAACAAGGCTGTCAGCCAATGGCTCGGTATGCACGCCATGACCGTATGCCACGCATAAAACCGCGATGATCAGGGACTGGCTCGCCAAGCGGCCGCGCTGGAGCGTGCATCTGACCCCGACGAGTAGTTCCTGACCCAACCAGGTCGAGCGCTTTTTCGCCTTGCTCACCGAGAACAGATCGGACGGGGCGTGCATCGCAGCGTCGAGCAACTCGAAGCCGCGATCAATGCCTTCCTCGATCGGCATAACGCGGAACCAGCTCCCTTCAGCTGGATCAAGTCCGCCGACGACATCCTGGCCGCAGTCGAGCGCTTCTGCACTTACAACACTTCACCGACATGATATGGCGGATTAATGGTTCAGGACACTAGTTAGATCATGGCGTGGCCACCGCGGCACTTCTTTTGGCTCAGGTCTCTTAACTTAGTTTAGGTGTCTGGACCGACAGAAATGCACTTTAGGTGGTGCGGCACAACGGAGATCGTGCTTGCGGGCAACCGGCTGGCTTGATGCGTTCGAGCTGCCCTCAACCGTCCACGCGAAGATGCGATCTCGATGATTCCCTCGTGGAAAGGGCAAGCAGCCGCTGTGTTGCCATTCCTTGTCTATCTCCATCATAACCTGATCGGAACGATCCCGGTCGCGTCTTAAAGAACAACGCGTCACTTGATCGGTGCAGGAAAGAAGAGATTATGATAGAGCGCAAAGTTAGTTTGGTCTGCCTTCCGGGGAAGTATGTATGCCGAGATGGGCGGTCAGGCAGCTGACGATAGCGGGGATCTGCTCCTTGGGCACAACTAACCCAACTGGGCCAAAAGCAGGATGGTAGAATGTCAGAGCCGATCCTTCGCTAAGAGCATCGGGCTGGATATGCCAGCTTGTATTATAAGCGGCTTGAATATTTGCGCCCTGCAAAGACGGAGCCGGTTCTCCAGCAACCATAAGTTGGCGCACGGCTCCCAAACCACGAATAAAATCTGTGAATTCGGCCAGCTTGAATGAGAGCAATCCAGTTGCGCCGCTTGCCGGGAGGAATTCAACTACAACAGTTTTATTATCGTCTGAAAGGCGCACAGTGAGCTGTCGTCGATCCTCGGACACTATGTTCTCCATCGCTTCTGCCTTACGGGGCAGTCCGTTAACCCATTTATCATCACAGAATTTTCATTTACAACGGTTTGAGGCAAACGCGCACCAATTTTCCTAGTTCGAAAAACGGACAGGCATTGTCGTCGAGCTAGCAGCTGATGAAACTATGGATGGGGGTCAGCGCTTCGGCAACGGGCCCGCCTCGCTTCGGACGTGCGCCGGACGCACCCTACCGTCCGGACAACTGCGCAAGATGCCATGCCAATGCCAACGCTCGTTAAACATGCGATGCGCGCCAGATCGCGCGTTCGAGGCTCGCCCTTCCTACCCAGCGGCTTCGGCTACCCACTAGGGCCTGTCGTCAATTGAGCCAAATCGCGCTGGCGGCGAGATAGACGGCGGCGAGGAAATTGCGGGCGGTCTTGTCGTAGCGCGTGGCGATAGCGCGGAACTGTTTGAGTTTGGCGAAGAAATTCTCGATCAGATGGCGCGCTTTGTAGAGGTCGCGGTCGAACGGGCGAGCCGCCCGTCGGTTGGCCCGTGGCGGGATCACCGTGCTCTTGCCGGCTTCGGCCAGCGGCTCGATGACCCGGGTATCGGCATCAAATGCCTTATCGGCGATCAGCGTATGGGCGGCCATATCCGGCAACAGATGGTCAGCTCCGACCAAATCGTGGACCTCGCCGCCGGTCAAATGGAAGCCAACTGGATTGCCAAGCGCATCGACCAGGGTGTGGATCTTGGTGCTCAGTCCACCCCGCGAGCGGCCGATCGCTTGGTCCTCGCCGGCTTTTTTTTAGCCCCGGCGCTATGCTGATGAGCCCGCACGATGGTGCTGTCGATCATCGCCTATTCGTTGTCGGCATCGCCGGCGAGATGCTCGAAAACCCGCAGCAAAACGCCGGACTTTGCCCAACGACTGAAGCGTCGGTGGACGTTTTTCCAGTCACCATAGCGTTCCGGAAGGTCGCGCCAGGGAATCCCGGCGCGGTATCGGTAGAGCACCGCCTCGATGAACAAACGGTTGTCCGCGGCGTTCGCTCCCACCGTCCCCGGCTGTCCCGGCAACAGGGTCTTGATCCGGTCCCACTGGTCATCACGCAAGCCATAGCGGCGCATCGGTCAGCCTTTCGATCAAGCTGACCGCCTACGAATCGAAGAATGCGCCGCGCCGGAATCTCCTAGTTTGCCTGGATAACCGATTTACGCTTAGCTGTTGCACGCTGGACTCAACACGCCAGTCCTTAATTGACGGCAGACCCTAGTCACCGAGCAGGAGTCGTGATTTCTGAGATAGTCTTGATCAGCAGGCGGGTGATCAGTTTCAACCCGACGATCGCGAGAAGTCGCAAGAGTGCTCATACGAGCACTCTTTGAATCAGCGGCTGTCTCGGGTCGGGACCCGTCCGTTTCCATGCGCCCGACGCAGCATATCTTCAGATACCGGCGCTAGGTGGAATCGCCGCAACTTAGGTTCGCCGCAACGTTTGCGGTTTACCAATTATTAAGAAAGAATAGCCATAATCTTCCGGACATCAGATTGCCAAGATGGCTCCAACCTCCAGGCGGCGACGCTTTATCGGGGCATTAGGCAATGAAAAAAGTCTTGGGCGTCAAACGACGCTGGGCATGCTTGTTGTGGCGTCCAATTCTGACCTGTGAACTTTCCCTTGGGGCAGCGCATGCTATTGATGCGATCGGGATGTCCCAATCTGACTTAATGCCGAGACTTCTGCATCAAGGGTCCGTCAAAAGCGGAGCGCGCGCTTCTCCAGTTTTGCCTCCGCCCAGCAGGCAGCCGCGCCGTCGGCGACACGATAATCATAATCGGCAGCGTAGCGCCGCCACTAATGCTCAGAATCGATCTCGCTCAGGGGGTGTCCGAACACCCGGTGCCTTTGTTGCGCATCGTAAGAATCATGCGACGCTTTCCTACTGTATCGCGTCCTAGCGGAGTCCACGTAATGTCGGAGCACGTCTTGACCACTTATGGCCAAGCGGCCGTGCAAATGCTTCGAGCTGCTACCATCGAACGCGTCCAATTTCAGGATATAAAAGAGCTGACCCAATATCTTATCGCTCGATTGAATGATGAGCATACCGAGTTACTCTTGACGACGTTCTTGGATTGCGAGGGCTTTGTCGTTGCGGAATCATTTAGTTCCTCAATTTACTGCCCATCCGAAGTTATTCATCGCTGTCGGGAGCTAGATGCGACGTATATAATAGTTGCACATAAAAGTCCTGGTGCCAGTATAAGACCGTCGCTAGCAGACATTATAATTACACGAGCGCTCGTTGCGGCTGCGGGTTCGACGGGCATTTGTGTAGCGGATTACATAAATGTAGGATGCGGGCAATATTTTAGCTTTGACGAAGAACGGCTACTTATAGACCCCCCAGCGGGGTTCTCGATCGCCGGAGCGTCCGCGCCGCAAGACTGCGATGAACGAGCGGGCGAGGAGCCTGACGTGGCCCTGCCTGGGACCTTAAGAGGTTTCTCCTCGCTTTGAGCGATGCTGACGCCGCGGTCGGCGGAATCGCGAAACGTTCGAACAGATTGACGCCATCTCTCAGGGACTGGATCGGTGGCTAGAAAAGCTGCGGGAGGAGTTGGTTTCTGGGCGCTACGCGCCCAAACCCCTTCTGCGGGTTTGGATACCGAAGAGCAATGGAGCCAGAGGCCTCTCGGCATTCCGTGCATCAGCGACCGCGTGGTCCAGATGGCGGCGGTGTTGATCATTGGCCCCATCTTCGGGGCAGACCTGCTGCCACAGCAGTATGGTTCCCGCCCCGGGCTGGACGCCAAGATGGCTCTCCGACGGGTATACTGGCACGTGACGCAGCATGGGCGGCGGGAGGTGGTGGACGCGGACCTTCGCGACTACTTCACTTCGGTTATTCGGTTCCGCATTCGCCCCTGGTGCGGAGCCTGTCCCGGCGGGTCGCCGATGGGCGTATGCTTCACATCATTAAGGGTTGGCTGACAGCACCGGTGGTGGAAGTCATCGACGGGAGACCGGTGTGCAGACCACCGAAGCGCGACGGACGAATCAGGGAACCCCGCAGGAGGCGCCGATGACGCGAATGACGGCGCTGATGACGCGACTTGGGTTGGAGGTGAACGATCAGCCAGCTTGGCGCTTTGCTGCGCATCGCTGGCGATCATAGCCGGCACACTCCTCTTTATAACAATTCGCTTAACGCGAATGGTTAATGCTCTGCAAGATGCGCGAAACGCGGGAAGCAGTTGCCTTCTGAGCTAAAAAGCAAGTCTCCTAATGGCCCGCTTCGCCGCATTCCATCACCTCTGCTTCGAAATCAGGATCAGGCTGTCGGCAGTCCAACTCTTGGATCAACAAATCAACAACATTCTCAATCGCCTCAGTTGGCAACTTTCGCATGGCTTCCGAGAGGACACGCGGGGTTAACGCGATCGATGTCGGTATTCGAATGTAGCCGACATGTCTTGGCAAACGCGCCGACGGTCGGGCGTCGGTTTGAATCGATAAAGCGTTTAACATTTGCCTCTGCACCCAACCGAAGGCGTCGCCGCCGGAGGTGGTTGAAGCCATTTTGGCAACTCTGATGATCCCAATACCCTTCATACCCTTAAAAAGTGATTAATATAAGTCACGATCGTCGCATCCACCGCGCGTCCGGCCCGTGAGCTATTTTTTCAATCTTGCCCGACATTTGCAGCCGGTGAAGGCTCGGAGGAATCGCTTGTTCATGTTGTAGCGGAGCTCGGCGTTCTTCGGGTCTGCAGTGGTCCCGGTGGTCTGGACAGGTCCGGGAAGAATAAGCTAAGGCCCGTGGCCGGCTGAAGGTTTCGCCTTTCCCGGAATCAAAATCAATTCTTACTGCTGCTGCGGTGGCGCTGTGAAGCTTGTGGACAGCCGCCGACCTGTGGGCAAGGTGGGGGAAACGCAAGGCGTTTTCCCCGGCTTGTCCATAGGGGACCGCGCTTGAGCGGTCAGGCGGGCACCGGCGCAGCCGGCTGTCCACAAATTCACAGCGTCGTTCCCCCATGCGCTACGCCGCCGCTGCCGTAGCCGGCGCCACCTGGCCGGAATAGGCCCTCGTCCGGTGTCTGCCAGCCAAGCGCCTGATGCGGACGCCGCCGGTTGTACCAGTCGAAGAATTCAGCAAGACTGAGCTTCTGCTCAAGCCCGTCGGCCGCGGGGCGGAGGTAGACCCATTCGTGCTTCACGGTCCACCAAAGCCGTTCGACAAAAGCAGAGCCTGCCTGAAACTGGAGAGGCGTTGCGCCCATTGGTGCTGGCGACATTCGCCGAACGCGATGCAGCGGTCACCGAGCGCGACACTTTACCGACACAGAATGACCGGTTGCGTCATCTGCTGCTGAAGCTGACGCGGATGCATTTCGGCGTCCGATCCCAACGCCTGCCTGAGGAGCAGCTGCAGCTGGGCCTGGAAGCGCTCGGGCAGGCGATCGCCAAAGATGAGGCGCAGGCGGAGAAGCAGGACGCCGAGCTGCGCAAAGACAATGCAGCTAAGCGGCGCGCGAGCCGTGGCGCGCTGCCGGCGCATCTGCCGCGGATCGAGGTGACGCTGGCGCCCGAGGACACCGCGTGCCCTTGCTGCCGGGCGGCGATGACGGTGATCGGCGAGGACACGTCCGAGCGGCTGGACGTGATCCCGGCGCAGTTTCTGGTGATCGTGACGCGACGGCCAAAGCTTATCTGCCGGGCCTGCCCGGCTACCTGATAGCCCAAAATTCGGCAATGTCCGGATTGGTCAAGCCTTTCAGTCGTTTAACCGTTGGGAAATTTGATTCCGGTTGTGATAACATGCTACCAAACTTAGCGCATGCCGCCGACTACGGCAGCGATTTAGCGATTGCTACGCTCGCCCTGACCCTGCCAGCACAACCAGCCGTGTAACTCGGCAGCGTCCGCCGCCGCTGATTTGATTTTCTGAAATTCTTCAAACGTGTGACTGGCCGCCCATAGCAGCATCAGGTGCAAAAGTTCTTCCCGTGGCTCACCGTGCAGATTTGCTCGGTCAGCTAGGATTTTGATAAATCGCTTCACGCGATAACGTTGTTGGATTGTTAAGCCGATCATCAGCGTGTCTTAGCAAATATCAAAACGCAAATGGAAGCACCACGCGCTGTTTTTTCGATCCCAGCAAAGGGCCGCACCCAAAAGTTGGACAAGCCTGTTTGATATAACGCGATCGTATCAATTGTGCGCGATATGCGTGCGTCAATCGAAACTTCGCGCCATAGTCGTTTATGGCACTGCGGTCTATGGCGGAATTGCGCCTTTTAATCCTGAATTTCCGGGAAATGGCGCACTTTGGCGACGATCCATGGCTGCAGGCATCACTACTTGAGGTTGCAAACGATATCGAGATGGAAATCCGAACGATCGATGCCGCTGCCTCTACTGAATTGCGCGAGCAGCGACTTTGAACCACGTGCTGGAGTGCGCCCCTGCGGGTGGACAGTTTCAAGCCAGCACTTTGATCGTCTGGCGGGTGTGTTGATCCTCAAACTGGGCCGGGCTGAGATAGCCAAGCGCTGAATGCAGTCGTTTGGTGTTGTAGACCTCGTCGATGAAGCGTGGAAGATCGGCGGTAACATCCTCGAAGTAGGGATTGCCGCGACGGCTCATCGAACCTTTTAGGCCGTACTCGGCAATCAAAGTGCGATAGGCGTCCGACGCGTATTGCGCCCCCCGATCGGAATGGTGAATACAATCCTTGGGCGGCTGACGCAGTCGGATGGCGGCCTTGAAGGCGGCGATCGCAATCCGGGCATCCATCGATCGGCTGATGGCGTAGCCGATCACTTTGCGCGACCAGGCGTCCAGGATGGCGGCGAGATAGACGAAGCCACCCGGGATCGCCACATAGGTCAGATCCGCGATCCAGAGCTGATTGGAGCGTTCGACCACCAGGCCCTTGGTCAGGTTCTTGAAGATCGGGCTGGCATGGTTGCTGTCGGTGGTGACGACATACCGTCGGCGGCGCTTCGGTTGCAGATCATGCTCGCGCATCAGGCGGCGGATCTTCTTGCTATTCACCACCATACCCTGGTGGCGGAGGGCCGCACTCACCCGTCGGTACCCGTAGCACTCAAATTCGTCACAGATCTTGCTGATCCGTTGGACGACATCGTCCTGAGACGCCGCGATGGGCGGTGCGTCGTAGAACGTCGAGCGCGCCAGCCCCATCAGTTCGCACCCCCGGCGGGCGGTGATGCCACGGGGCCGGTGACGACGGAGGTATTCGCGCTTTTCGGCCGGGGTGCCTGCTTGAGAGCCCCCTTTAGCATCTCGATCTCCAGCGCCTGGCGACCGACCATCCGCTCCAGAGCTGCGATCTTGGCTTCGTATTCCTGAAGCAGGTCAGCCGCCTGGACATCATCATCCAACGCCCCGGCTTCGAACTTGCCAACCCAGATCCGGATCAGTTGGCGCGAGATGTCGTGGCGCTTGGACAGCGCATGTAGCGCCTCCCCGGCGATGAATTCTTCGGCTACCTGCCGCTTGAACGCCGCACTATGGGAACGATGCTTGGGCATGGCTTCTAGTCTCCAGAAGCCCGACCAGGGGGGTCAAATCTACGAACTCAAACTGTCCACCCGCGGGGGCGCACTCCAAAACCGGGTCAATCCCAAACAGTCGCTTGCACCGCGTTGAGCATCTCCTGAAACGCCAGTCGCTGCGCCGGATGGGTGAAGGTCTGCCAAACGAGAGAATGCTTATGCCGGCCGCGCCAACTCGTCTTGCGATCGTAGCTGCGCCGTGGCGCAGCAGGAACGAGGTAACGTGTTGGCGTTTCCGCCTGTAGTCCTCGACAGCAATTTCGCGCGTGCGCACAAGATCTCGCACCGCCTCGTGCGCCCACACCGCCGTCAGTTCGCCAGCTCGCAGCAGGCGTGCCAGGGACAGCGCATCCCGCCGGTTGGTCTTGACCCGATCACCGGGCCGACGCGGAATGAGCGAAGGCGCAACCACCATGCACGCGTGCCCAAGGGAAACAAGCTGGCGATACAGCCCAAAGCCGGTCGGACCTGCCTCGTAACAGAAATGTAGCGCCTCGTAACGCTCAGCTAGGGTCCGTTCGCATTTGAATACCTGTCAGCCGGAAGACTTGAACCAGTCAAGCGTTGTGGCGATTGCAATACCTGCGGCGTAGGAGATCGCTGTCTTGTCGTACCGCGTGGCGATGGCCCGCCACTCTTTCAGGCGCGACCAGCAGCGTTCGATCAGGTTGCGGTGCCGGTATAGGTAGTCTGGGCACGGCTCCGGCTGCTTGGTGTTCTTGCGCGACGGCACAACCGGGATCGACCCCATTGCCCGCGCCGCCGAACGGAACACCTTGGCGTCGCACGCCATGTCAGCCAACGCCCAGGTCGGCGGCTTGGGCAGACGCTGCAACAGCAGCACCGAGGCAGCCAGTTCGTGCGCCTGACCCGGCGCCAGGACAAAGTCGACAAGGCGGCCAGCGGCATCGCAAAGGCCGATGATTTTACAGCCAAAACCGCCTCGCGACCGGCCAAGCGCCTGGGTCTCGCCGTCGGTGTTGCGATTGAATCGCAGACTCACATCGTCGGTTTGCTCGGACCCGCGCCGGCCGCCTTCTGGTGCGCCCGCGCGATCGTGCCGTCGATGCAGGCAAACGCCAGTTTTGGCTCTCCTTCGGCCACCACGTGCGCCATGATCCGGTCCCAGACGCCGCTCACCGCCCAGCGGCGGAAACCCAGGTAGGCGTGGTGCCAAGGGCCGAGTTCGGCCGGGATCGAACGCCATTTAGCGCCGTTGCCGAGCCGCCAAATGATCGCCTCGATGGTGCGCCGCTCTTGCTTGCGCGGACGCGCGCCACGGATCTTGACCGCTTCGATCGCTGCTTCGAACTTCGCCCACTGCGCATCGGTCAGAACTTGCATGGTCTTGCCCCGGCTATCACCGCAGAAAACCAGGACCTTCCTCGATTCGCCAAGTGCTTAAATGCGAACGGACCCTAGCTTGCGCACCAGTTTCGCGACGGCATCCCGTGTGTTATCGAACTCACCCAAGATAACGCGCTTCGCCGTTCCGGTCACCGTCCGCCTCGGCCACAGCATTCCGTGCCTTTTTGCGTCGAGGCTCGGCCCGGCCCATCCGGGCAACCATCGCTCAACCCGCACAAATGGGACGAGCCACCTCAGCCCACACGACGGATCATCGCTGAACGGGGCATGAACACGGGCGATGCCAAGCTTCGGCGCCAGATGAACAAGCGCGTCGATAAGGCGCTTCGGCACCAGCGGACCAACGGCATGGTTTCGAGAAGCATATGGACGGCGCCGTTGGCTGGTCGATCACCGGGTATCAGCGTGCGATCGTGTGAAATTCACGTTTCCCGGTAATCAATAATTAACTACTGGCCCTCAACCTCGGGTTGCACGCGATGTTGGGCGTGCGAAGAAACAACAGAACAGAGGCCGAAAATGAAACAAATTATCCTCGTCAACTATGCCCGTGATAGCGCGGAGATTGAAGCGGCGGGCTTCCTGCGCGACAGCCAGGACACAAAAGATTTCGGCCGCGTTGTTCTGGGTGGCGGTTACGCCGGCATTTCCGCTCCGACTCATCTTCCGATCGTCGCCCGCAGCTAATCACCAGCTAATTGCTGTCCTGCCCGCGCGTGCGCACACTTTTTACCGCGTGCGCTCGCGTTGGCTGGATGGTCAATTAATTATTGCTTTACCATTGGCAGGCAGTCTCCGGTGTATTCCATCCGGCAGCTACTCATGCACATTCTGGCTATTATCGCGGGCGTTTGGCTTCACTTCGTGGGCGACCTCGCACTGTGCTTGGCAGGCGCTATTACGGCATGCACGCCGACCGGGTATTTGTATGACGAGTTCTACTCATATCCGTCTCGGGCAGCCGCTGCGTTTGAGCTTCTACCAATTCCGATTGGGCTTTTAGTCGCTGGCTTGATCTTGGCTAAGTGGGGCTTTGCCGGGCTGTAGGTTTGGGCTTGCAGGCGGCATGGGCCAATCGTCAACATAGCGGAAGAGTAACCGGCGTCGCGCAGTTCCAAAGCTGTTCTGTGAACTGCTTCACGCTGAATAACGGAACAAAGCCGGACCTCCGTGAATCGCCGGTTTCAGTTCCGCGACATTCGTTTATCGCGGCTTCCGTCCTTTTTCCCTCCATCGCGCATCGACCCACTTCTCGGCTTCTTCCTCGGTGCTGAAACCCCGCACAGTGACCGTTTCACCGTTGCCGAATTTGATTTCGACAATGAATTCGCCGCTGTCCTCCCGGCTTATTACATACCGATCCATCAGATCACAGTCAGTCAAAAATGCTACCTGAGGTTGTAAACTGTGATTTGGGGAATTCGGTTCCGTTACAAACTGTTAAGGTTTTTGCAATCTCTATCGGTTACCTAGGTGTAGCCAGCTGTGGTTTCGCCCACGGGCGACGAGAATCCTACAGGCGCACGTTTCATGGCATGCGCCTGTTTGGTGTTTCAAAATTGCGCATCGCGGGAACAAGGTTTCCATTCCGCGAAAAGCCGCTTAACGCGGCTTCAGGCGTATGCTGGAGATTCACCGAGTAATAGGATGGCAATCAGGTGTCTCGGAGTGAGGTGGTCCCCGAATCCTGGACAGGTAGCTAAGAGAGAGACTCGCCCTTAAACCGGCCTGACGGCCAGGGGTTACAGATGGCGAATGTTCGCAAAAAGCACGGGGTTGATTTCAAGGCGATGGTAGCACTGGCGGCGGTCCGCGAGGACAGCACGGTGGCGGAGCTGTCGAGCCGCTACGGGATGTCAACGCCGGTTGAAAACTGACCCACCTGTGGCGGGGGGCGCCGGTTGAAAATTGACCCACCCGACTGCCGCAGGACGTAGTGGTGCGTTACGGCATGTAAGCCTGCCTCGCTGTTGGGTGCCGAGGTCAAGCCCCGCAGCCGCGCAGCGGGGCGTCGCAGACGCCGGGCTTGAGGTCGGCGACCGACGGCGGGATCATGGGTTCGGCCGGTTCTCGGCGATCGGCCCTGGGAGCGCCGTAGTTGCCGTATCGACCTGTGACAGTGGGTGACGTGCGGACTTTGGCATGATGCCGCCCTTCCTCTTGTCGCGCAGCCGGTAGCTGTCGCCGCCAATCTGCACGACGGTCGCGTGATGCATCAGTCGATCGAGCATCGCGGCCGTCAGCACGGCATCGCCGGCAAGTGCCTGATCCCAACTGCCAAATGTCAGGTTCGAGGTCAGCACGATCGACCCGCGCTCATAACGTTTGGCGACCACCTGAAACAGCAGGTTCGCCTGATCGCGCGATAGCGGAAGGTATCCAATCTCGTCGATAATCAGCAGCCGATACATCGAGACGGCCCGATGCAGCGCCTCGTTTAACCAACCTTGGCGCTGCGCGGTTTCCAGCAACAGCACCAGGTCGGCCGCAGTCATGAACCGCGTCTTGATCCCGGCCTGTGTCGCCAGGTACCCTAGACTGATGGCGATATGGGTTTTGCCGACCCCCGACGAACCAGGGGCATACTGCCTAATATCACGACGTCGATGGACGGATCTTTTATCGATATCACCCTTGTCACGGTCAGAACGTTGAGATCCTGAAGCGGCAGCGTTTCGCCGGAACGGAGGTGTTTGTTGTGCGCCAGCCGGACGGAACGCTGACGCATGTGCCGTGCTGGATGATGCAAGAGGCGGCTTCTCATCACGTTGTTTGTCCCGATCCGCTGCTGGCGTTGCCGCATTTGCGCGACCTGCGCATCGAGATCGACGCACTCCTAGCCTTTCTCCGATCCGAATCGAAGACGGAGAAAGGGCAGGAAGATGCGCACGGTGATCCATCAGCCAAGAGATCTGTTCGAGGCGGAGGAACCGCCGACGGCTCTATAGCCGGTTCAGAAGAGCCAGATGCTGACGTTGCTCCAGGCCATGCTGATCGAGGTTTGCACGGCGGCAAAGGCCGGGGAGGCAGACGATGACGAAGATCACGCCTGAGCACCTGACCCGCGGGGCCTATATCTACATTCGTCAATCGACGGCCGATCAGCTGTTGCATAATCACGAGAGCCGCCGCCGTCAGTATGGTCTGGCGGACCGTGCGCGACAGCTGGGCTGGCAAGACGTCGTTGTGATCGACGACGACCTTGGCCGTTCAGGATCTGGTGTCAGCAGGCCGGGGTTTGAGCGCCTGCTGGCGGCGATTTGCCAAGGTCGGGTTGGATCAGTCTTTGTCATTGAGGTGTCGCGACTGGCGCGTAACGGGCGCGACTGGCACACCCTGATCGAGTTCTGCGGCCTGGTCGGCACGATCATTGTGGATGAGGACGGCGTTTGCGATCCTCGCCACCCCAACGATCGGCTGTTGCTCGGCATGAAGGGCACGATGAGCGAGCTGGAGCTCTCGATTCTTCGGCAGCGCTCGCTGGAAGCTCTCAAACAGAAGGCGCGTCGTGGTGAGCTCTTCCTCACCGTGGCGATCGGCTACATAAAGGTTCGTCACAACCGCATCGACATCGATCCCGATACCAGAGTGCGCGAAGCGATCGGGCTCGTATTCAAGAAGTTCTCGGAACTCCCGAGCATTCGTAAGCGTCCGGTCTGACGCGCCTGTTTCGGAATGACGACTTCTGGCAGGGCAACACCTTAAGGTCAGCTTTAAGGTGGTGTTTCAGGTCATGGCGGACGGGGCTGTTGAGATCATCACGGGGCGTGAGCGTCGGCGTCGGTGGAGCGTCGAGGACAAGTTGAAGATCGTTTCCGAGACGCTTGAGCCGGGCGCGTCGGTCAACCAGGTCGCGGCTCGGCACGATGTCTATCCGGGACTGCTGTTCACCTGGCGACGACAGATGCGCAGCGGCAAACGGGCGCTGCAACGCAAGCCGTTGTTCTTTCCCGTGCAAACACATGACGCCGCTCTTCGAAGTATGTCGGCACAAATGGAACGAGCCAGCAATGCGCCGCGTCAGATCGAGATCGAACTCAAGAATGGCAGCCGGGTGCGTGTCGAGGAAGGCGTCAGCCTGACCTCGCTTCGGCGGGTGCTTGCGGCGCTGCGCGAATGATCACGCCGGCGGCTGGCGTCAGGATCTGGCTGGCAGCGGGCCTGACCGACATGCGTCGCGGCTTCGATGGGCGACTGAGCACGCGAAGGAGGGTTGCCGCCCTGGTGCAGCAGCACCTCGGGCAAGATCCGTTCAGCGGCCATCTGTTCGTGTTCCGCGGCAAGCGCGGTCATTTGCTGAAGATCCTGTTCTGGGACGGCCAGGGGCTGGTGCTCTACGCCAAGCGCCTGGAGCGCGGTCGGTTCGTCTGGCCGCAGGCCAAGGACGGCGTGGTGTCGCTGACGCCGGCGCAACTGTCGATGCTGACCGAAGGCATCGACTGGCGGATGCCTGCTCGCACCTGGCAGCCGGAGGTGGCCGGCTAACATCTTCGTTTGCAGGCCGTTTTTCTTTGCAGCGACGCGAATCGGCGGGCGAACCTCGGCCTATGCCTGACCCCGCATCCGATCTTCCCACCGACGTCGCCAGCTTGCAGGCGATGGTGCTGGCGCAGAAGGCGGAACTGGCGAGCGCGCGCTGCGGCCTGATCGAGCAGCGCTTCGAGATCGAGGCACTCAAGGCCCGCCTGTCGAAGTTGCTGCGGCTGACGTTTGGGCGCTCGTCGGAGAAGCTGCGCGCGCAGGTCGAGCAACTGGAGCTGGCACTGGCCGACATCGATGAGTTGCTCGCCGAGACCGGCGCGGCCGACGTGGCGGCAGCGGGAGAGACCATTGCTCAGGATCGCAAGCCGGCGCGCCGGCCGTTGCCGGAGACACTGCCACGCGATGTCATCGAACATGCCGCGCCCTGTCACGATCAGACCGGCTCCTGCCTGGCCTGTGGCGGCACACTGCGGCCTCTGGGCGAGGACGTGACCGAGATCCTCGACTATGTCCCCGGCAGCTTCCGCGTCATCCGCCATGTGCGCCCGAAACTGTCCTGCCGGAGCTGCGAGACGATCACGCAGGCGCCGGTACCCAGCCTGCCGGTTCGCCGTGGCCGGGCCGGTGCGGGCCTGCTGGCGCATGTCCTGGTGGCAAAGTACTGCGACCATTTGCCGTTGCATCGTCAGGCGGAGATCTATGCGCGCGAGGATATCGAGCTCAGCCGTTCGACGCTGGCCGACATGGTTGGGCAGACCGCGCGGCTGGTCCGTCCGCTGATCGATGCCTTGGCGCGCCATGTGATGAGCGGCGATCGCGTCCACGCCGACGACACCGTGGTGCCGGTGCTGGAACCCGGACTGGGCCGCACCCGGACAGCGCGGCTGTGGACCTATGTGCGCGATGATCGGCCGTTCGCTGGAACCGATCCGCCGGCGGTGCTCTACCGTTACTCGCCGGACCGCAAGGGCGAGCATCCACGCGCCCACCTGCGTGACTTCCGCGGCATCCTGCAAGCCGATGGCTATGCCGGTTACGCCGGGCTCTACGGCAACAGCATCGTCGAGGCCGCCTGCATGGCGCACGCGCGGCGCAAATTCTTCGACGTGCACGAGACGACCAAATCCCCGCTTGCGCGCGAGGCACTGGACCGGATCGCCGCGCTCTATCGGATCGAGGCGGAGATCCGTGGCCGTCCACCCGACCAGCGCCTGCGCGTCAGAAGGCAGCAAACCGCGCCGTTGATGGCGGCGTTGAAGACGTGGCTGGAAACCACCCGCCGGCGGGTCTCTAGACGCAGCACCCTGGCGGCAGCAATACGCTACACGTTGGCACGCTGGGCGGCGTTGACGTTGATCCTGCGTGACGGCCGCGCCTGCATCGACAACTCGGCCGCCGAACGCGCCATGCGCCCGATTGCCCTGGGCCGCCGCAACTGGACCTTCGCCGGATCCGATGCCGGAGGCGAGCGCGCCGCTGCTATTTACAGCCTGATCGAGACCGCAAAGCTGCATGGGCGCGATCCCGAAGCGTATCTGCGCCGCATCATCGCCCAGATCGCCGATCACCCGGTTAATCGCGTTCACGAGCTGCTGCCTTGGAACCTCACCGACCTTCGGCCGCGGCTTGATCAACGCAGCGCTGCCTGACCGAGACAGTCAATCAGTATATCTGCGTCTGAGGCCGGACGCTTACCGATGGCCACGTCCTCGACATGGAGAAAAACCAGTTCGGAGCGGCGCAGGGCGCCGACGAAGCCGAACAGCAGCAGGGCGCGATCGCGCCGGCCGCGCGCGCTTTCATCAGAGGTGAGCAGCAACTGGCGCAGCATCGGCAGGGTCAGCGCGGCGGCTTTCTGCACCGGGCGGCCGTGGGCGCGCAGCGCGCCTTGCCGCGGCCCCTGAATGTCGCGATACGCCGGGTTCCACGGAAAATCGTTGAACCGGTGCATTTTGCCCAGTGCCGACAACCGCCGGCGGATCGTGGTCGGGGCGCGTGTATTGGCCAAGCTGGCCAGGTAGGCGCCGACGGTTGCCGGCGCGGCGGGGACCGGGACAAACCCGTGTGTGGCGCACCACCGGGAAAAATGCGTCCAGTCCGCCTTGTAGGCGCGCAGGGTGGGGGGGCGGTGGCTTGCCGCGCCAGCGCGGCGGCGAGCGCGGCCTGGCCGGCAGGGGTCGGCAGTGTGGCGAGGGCGACGGGGGCGGTTTCCCGCGACTGCGACGTCAGCCCCTCTGCCCTGCCCGGATCGGCTGCTGATTCGTCCATGAAGCCGAGAATCGCCGGTCGGCAGAGCGAAAGCAACCGAGAAAAATCCACTCCACGCGATAAATGCGTTATCACGTGTAGATTTTGAACACCCGCTTTTCAAACGCTTATACGGGAAGCCAGCGAACCGCAGCCCGGCCCGCAAACATGCCGAGCGTCGAGACCACGGCAGTCATCACCATGCCCCATACGATATCCGAGGCTGCCAGCGTCGCTGTCCAGCTCTTCAGCGTCCCATAGTTCGTGAGATCGTAGGTGGCGTAGGTGAACAGGCCGAACAACGCCCCGTACAGCGCCGTCATCTGCCAGGCGCCGTGCCCCGCCGGCAGCACGAACACCATAATCCCTGCGGCATAGAGCAGATAGAACAGGACGGCAGGAACGGCTCTTGCTGTCAGCATATCTTGCCCAAGTGTCGCGCGGAACATCGGAAGCGCGACTAGTACCCACTATCGCTGAAGCGCGAGTCATGATTCGTAGGCGGGATGAAGATCATTCCTGCTGCGACGACGGTCGCGTTGACGCCTGAGGACCGGCAGGTTCTGGAGGCGTTGGCTGCTTCGCGCAAAACCGAGGCCCGGATGCGCGATCGTGCGCGGATTGTGCTGCTGGCAAGCGCCGCTATGGCGTCTCGCGCGATTGCCCGGGAAGTCGGTTGCACGCCCGGCACGGCCTCGAAATGGCGGGTGCGCTACGCTAACCAGGGAATGGCTGGCCTGAGTGAGACTGGCGAGCGCGGCAACGAGCCCAAGTATGGTCCTGAGCACGGGCGGCGCATTCTGGCCCTGTTGGATCAGCCACCCCCGGCTGGGTATGCTAACTGGACCGCCCCGTTGTTGGCACGCGAACTGGTGGATATCCACGAGCAGCATATCTGGCGGTTCCTGCGTGTGCAGAAAATCGACCTGTCCAGGTGCAAATCCTGGTGCCAAAGCACGGACCCGGATTTTGTGCCCAAGGCCGCTGACATCGTTGGGCTTTACCTGGCCCCTCCGAGCCATGCCGTGGTGCTTTCGGTCGATGAAAAGCCATCGATCCAGGCGCTGGAGCGGACACAGGGATACCTGAAGTTACCCAATGGCCGGGCGATGATCGGCCAATCGCATGACTACAAGCGACACGGCACCTCGACGCTGTTCGCCGCGCTCGACGTTGCCACCGGCCAGGTCATCGGCAAGCACTACAAACGCCGTCGCCGATCGGAGTTCCGCGACTTCATGAACCGGGTTGTCAAGCAACATGAGGGCAAGGAGATCCACGTCATCCTTGACAACCTGTCAACCCACAAGCCGAAGCGGGATTTGTGGCTAGCGCGGCACCCAAACGTACATTTCCACTACACGCCGACCCACACGTCATGGCTGAACCAGATCGAAATCTGGTTCTCGATCCTGGCGGGCCAGTCATTGAAAGGCGCCTCATTCGGCAGCGTTGCCGAACTGGTGACCCACATCGAAAGCTTCATCAATAGCTACAACAAAAACGCCCGCCCCTTCGTCTGGACCAAAAGCGCCGTTCACCAAAAACGGCTCAAGCCATGTTTCGCGGTTTAGCGATTCTGGGTACTAGGGCGATCCACGTCCCGTCGATCAGGAGCATCAAAAGTAGCGTCGGGATATAAGTCGCAGCGAACTTCAGCATCTGAAACCTTACGCTGTCGCGGCCGGCTCATATTTGAGCCTTCCCGCTAATTGTAGCGGACAGCGGCAGGAATGCGATCCCCGTGGGCGGGAGCAAGGGCACGGTCTCATGTCATAGCGGGCGTCACCTTGACTTCAAAAAATTCGGGGGTGGGAAGGACCGTAGCGTTAGCGAAGCGTACTTGCCGGTCGTTGGCGCCCGCAGCGAATCGGATTTGACCGACTTCGTTCAAAGCGTGCGAGGGGGACAGGACGATCGCGTCTTACCGACGCCACTATCCGATCCTTGTCTGCGTGCCGGTATCGAGCCGCTTCAGTCGTCCAGCGCGCTACAGCTTCCAATCCAAGCATCAGAGCATAGATGTAGGCGTCCTGCGCGATCTCTGTTGGATCAAAACGTTATGCGTCAGGGACGCATCCATTGAAGTCAAGCCTTTTTTTGTTGCCGTTGCAGGTAAAATCAAAATGTCATCCAAACTATAGGTGCTACGCTTCATATGCTTGAACATATAATCGGCGATTTTTTTTCGCAAGTCTGTTATCGGCCTGACGTCGACTACGCGCACATTGCCCTGATTACCAACATAGATATGTTGGTAATCTTTGATATGCAGATCAAGCGGCATTTGCAGCCGGGACACCAGCGGCATGGCCAGTATGAAGTGATAGTGCACGCCTTCATTTTGAGCTAAATCAGCAAACCGGGTTTGAGGTTTATGCTTGAACACTGGGCTGTCCGGTGCGCCAATTAAAATCGGTAATTTAAGGCCGGGTTTATTTCGAGGATTTCTCACTATATTACTTAGTAAGGTAACGTATACGCGCTGCATTTCCCGCTGCATGACCGCAACCGTGACTTTCTTATTCGAACCAAGATGATTGAACATCAGAGTACCAAACCACAACGACCGGCCCTCAACAGCCCATTGTTTTAGCCAGCTCTGATACGCTTCAAACAAAACATTCTGCTTCATTCTAAATTTTCCTTGTTCCTAAATTTATTCGATCCGATCTCTCAAAATCAATTGAGTAAGGTTGTGATCAAAAACCCGTTGTTTTAGCCTCAAAACACAACAACTTACTGTCTAAATATTCCGCTGAAGCGATGTTTCTAACCTTGCTACTTTACTGACGGCCAAATAGTGATGTATGCCTCCATTCGGGACTATTTTGGCAAGTTTGGTTATCGGCTTAATGCTTTGACACCGGGCTGCCAGGGAAGCGGGGAAATCACAATATACAAAAAATCCCTGAGCTGGCTTCGAGCTCTTAAACAAGTTCATACATACAAGGCATTAAAAGTGTTCCGTTTCTTTTGCATTATGTCGCTGGCGATTGGCTTGCTGCGATTAAGCGGGTTGAAAAGCGAATTCTTAGAATCAAAGCAATCGGCGCTCCGGGTCTACTTGTTCCGTCTCTAGTGAAGTTATAATCGATCTATTCCATTGTATTATTAGCCATTTTGCTTTTTTCTCTCAAAATCTTTGTTTGTTTGTTCTATCTCTTATCCTCCTCAGAATGTATTCCGCTTCATGTAATAGGGAATGTTAAAGATTGACTGCACCTGGTAAATAGCCGCTTGAACATATCGGGCCAAATCAAATAGCCGCTTCACCATATCAGTTCAATTCACCATATCAGGTCAATCAATTCACCATATCAGGTCAACTGTAGACAGCAAAATGCCGGTCTCCAGGGGGTTATTCCGATGTGGCGATCGCATCGCCTACTGGCACTTCCAACTAGGCTCAGGCGGTCGCATACTTAATTAGGCATAATTGAGCTCGCAACGAGCATTACCGCTTTCGGAAATTGGCATAACAAATTGTTTTCATTGATTAAACTACCCGATAGTACTTTTTCTTTTTTCGGGAGGGAAAAACATCCAAGTTTTCCTCGCTTCAAAATGTAATTTAATGCAGCGCAGGTT
Organism: Rhodopila sp.; assembly: GCF_965277165.1. Classification (GTDB taxonomy): domain Bacteria; phylum Pseudomonadota; class Alphaproteobacteria; order Acetobacterales; family Acetobacteraceae; genus Rhodopila. The sequence goes on along the minus strand of NZ_CBDICE010000006.1, from coordinate 1,885,650 downwards.
TTGGGCGTGTCATTCGTATCAGCTTTATTTAAGGTAAAAGGTGATGTTTGATCTTCAGAAAGTAGCGAATATCGATGATGAACTTTCATTTGAGGCATACGAGGTTTTCCAGTTTCTAACTGTCGATCAGGATATTCGGCATATTCGAATCGAACGGGGCCGCTCGCGAAATGTGAATTACGTATATCGTGAGCTGCTCAGGGCAAACGCCGCCCTTCCGTCCAATGACGCTGAAGCCCGGCGCTTTGTTCAGGAAGCGATCGCTGCCGAAACGCCAAAGCGGCTGCATTACGCGACGCATCTGGGTTGGCGACCAAATTTGAATGGGTTTGTTTTATGCGATGAATGTATCGGCACACCGACCGCGGTTGCCGCGGTTTTGCCACCGAAGTGGGTCGAGGAATTTAGCGATAATCACATTTCGACGTTGGGCACTTTGAAAAGCTGGCAGGGGTCAGTGGCAAAACCGGCAGCTAAGTCATCCCGTTTGATTTTGCTCGCCGCCGCCGCATTTGCAGCGCCATTAGTAAGGTTCGCCAAGGGCGTAAATCTGGGATTTAATCTCTTTGGTCTGAACTACCAGGAGACATGTATCGCAGCCGCCTTTGTGGGCTCAATAGTTGGTTGCGCCCCGAATGAGCTGATCTCGGACTGGTGGGTCGCGCCTGGCAGTTTGCTAAAACGCACCAGGTTATTCGGCGACCAACTGTTTCTCGCCGGCAGCCTCGTGGCCTATCCTGAACGAATGGCGACCCCGCGACAGCACGAGCGCCTGCTCGCGCTTCAAACAGGGGAGGACCGACTAGCCAAAGAGCGTCCGACTGCGGGCCGGTGGCGGGGCATTTTTGTTAGCCTGCTGACCTCCGCCAGCACCGTCAGCGGGGCGGCAGATCGTGAGAACGACCGGTTCGTTGGCGTGCCTTGCGTTGATATCCCAGCCGCTTCCAAATTCTCACCGCTACTTGATCTGCCGAGCCTCTCCGCCACCGCAGCTGACCTGAGACCAACAGTGCGGGTCATTCAGCGGATGGCCGAGGCGGCCAATCGAAACCGGGGTGTGCCGATCCGTCGTTATCTCCGCTATCTCGTTAAAAGCCGAAGTCACCTGCCGTCCAAGATCTCAAAGCTCAGTCGACAGTTTGCCCGGCTCGGCAAGAGGGCGGGACCAGGGTCCGCACCACGGTCGCTGCTGGACCGCTTCGGCCTACTGTACGCCGGCGGCTGCCTGGCGATTGAAGCTGGCGTATTGCCGTGGGGACGGCGTCAAGTGTTGACGGCGCTGTGGGCCTGCTTATCCGCAGCTCGAGGGCAACGCCGGGCCGATCGGCTTTCTCCGAAGAAGATCCGCCGTACTCTCCGGGATCGACTCCGAACTCCTAGCGTTGTGGCTCGCCTGCCTGGGGTGCGGTTTGGGCCCGACGATCATGCCGGGTTCTTCGGGATGGTTGATGGTCGTCGGCAACACACGATTCATGCCAAAGCATTTCGCAGCTGGTTTGGGGGGTCCAAGCAGTGCGCGGCCGCATTGGCATGGTTGCACCAGCGAGGGCTACTGGTTTTAGGGGACAAGCCGGCAACGCCATGGTTAGCCTCGGGGGAATGGGCTGAACGAACACCACGTTGGCCCGATGGTCGGGTGCAAAAATCGTTTATGTTCTTGGAACCTCTACCGCAGCGCGGCGCCCCAAGGACGGTCCGATAGTGCACATTAGGGAAAATACACTATGTGCCTTGGCATCAGGCTGAGGCGGGGCAGGGCAAGGGCGCATCAGCCAAACCAACACTTTCGAAAGACGGCTGATGATCGTGCCTCTAAGCGGGGGCGTCGCTTCATCGTTCGTCGACAGCGAGACGTCGCCGCCAGAACCCTCGATGAGTGCCCGGGTCGCTGCTTGTGTCGGGCGAAGGGCAGCCCGTGAAGCAGAAATGCCATTCCCCTCACAGGGGCGATCCACTGGCGATGTTGGATCGCTGGCAAGCGAAGCGACGTTTATGCCACAGGCAGCCCACGGTCGACGCGGAAAAAGGTAGGGCGGTCGGATGAAAGCGGTCGATGGGACGGGATTACCCGCTTGCTTCCGGTATGCTTCCGGCGGTTCAAACCGGCCTTGGGCCGATGATGCTAAGCCATTGAAAGAATTGGCGGACCCGACACGATTCGAACGTGCGACCTTCGCCTTCGGAGGGCGACGCTCTATCCAACTGAGCTACGGGTCCCGCTCACCCCCAACCAGGAGGCGATGACCCCGCTATAGCGACATTCCCGGCAAAGCTCAATCATCCCATGACGCCGCACGGCGCCTACCATCACGGCCAGGTGCGCACCCGGTTCGCCTCCTGCTCCGGCGTCAGCACGGAGGGCCCCTCGGCGACGCCGCGCGGGTGGTCTGGCAAGGTTGCGGGGTCGCGCCAGCAGTTCACCGATCCCAGCGTGCGGGTGCAGAACTCAGGCGGTTCGGGGGGTGGTTCCACCGGGCGGCAATAGGATTTGTTTTCATCGAGCCGGACGATCGAACAATCCTTTCCGGTGATAAACGAATAGACCGCGTCCGCCGGGCTGCGATGAATCGTGGCAATGCTGCCGACGCTGCTGGCCACCGCCACCGTGGCGGCAAGGTTTGTCGACAGGCCGCATCCGGCCAGCGACAGCAAACTCAGCAGCAGAAACATCTTCATCCGCCCATCCTGCGCCGCAAAGGTAAATGAACCCTTGCCGGCGCTGCGGTTTGCAGCCACACCCCGACGCCGCTATGGTCCGCGCCGCCGCCGGCGTTCGGAAGCCGTGGCTGGAGCAGGCAGGCGAGAGAATCCGCGTGGTTGATATTTTCGACGAGGTCGAGGGCGACCTCAGGGCAGAACGCGCCGAAAGGCTGCTGAAGAAGTATGCGTGGCTGCTGATTGTCCTGGTCGCGGCGATCATCGGCGGCGCCATCGGCTGGCAACTTTGGAACCGGCACCAGGCCAGCCAGGATGCCGCGGCCGCTTCCCGCTACGTCGCGGTGCAAAATGCGCTGGACCAGCCCGATGCCGCCAAGGCCGCGCAAATCGCCGCGCTCGACCAGCTCGCGGTCACCGCACCCGAGGGCTACAGAACCCTTGCCCGGCTGCGCGCCGCCGGACTGAAGGCCGATGCCGGCAACGTAACCGGCGCGGTGGCGCTGTGGAACCAAGTCGCCGCTGACGCCGACGCCGACAAGTTGTTGCGCGATCTGGCCAGCTTGCTGGCCACCGAACGAGAGCTCGACCACGGCGATCCGACCCAGCTCGAGGCTCGTCTCAAGCCGCTGGCCGATCCCGACAATCCCTGGTCCACCCTGGCGCAAGAGCAGTTGGCGATGCTGGACCTGCGACAGGGCAAGCTGGACGACGCCCGTGGAACGCTGCGGATGCTGTCGTTCGACATCGAGGCTCCCGCCGGTTTGCGTGCCCGCGCCTCGGCGCTTTTGGTCGGGCTGGGTGCTCAGGCCGCGCAGTGATCAGGCCGCGAAGTGATCAGGCACGGCTGGACCCAGACGAACATGACCGGTGAAGCAATCAACCGACAGGGAAGGCGTGACGTGAAGGCGAAGCTGTCCGCGAAGACCGCGCCGGCGGGACAGGTCGCGATGCTGGCGCGGCGAACCGCGGTGCTGGCGCCGCTGACCCTGGCCGGATGTTCCTATTTCGACACTCTGTTCAGCCAGAAGAAGACGATCCTGCCGGGCAAGCGCGAATCGGTGTTCACCGACCGTCGTGGGCTGGTGGTCGACGAAGGCGCGCCCGAGGTCGTGTTGCCGCCGGCGGTGCGCAACGCAGCGTGGCCGCAGCCCGGCGGCAACCCGGCGCACCTGATGGGACATCTAGCCGCCAGCGACCATCTGACCGAGGCCTGGAAGGTCGGCATCGGCGAGGGCGGCGGCTACCGCCAGATCATCATGGCGCAGCCGGTGGTGCTGAACGGCACTGTGTTCACCATGGACTCCGCCGCCGAGGTGTCCGCCTTCGCGCTGACCAACGGCAAGCGACTCTGGCGCGTCGATACCAAGCCGAAACACGCCAAGAGCACCAATGTGGGTGGCGGTCTGGGGGCCGATGGAACGACGCTTTACGCGGTCAACGGCCTGTTTCAACTTGTCGCGCTGGATTTATCCAGCGGCAAGCAGAAATGGCGGCGTGACCTGGACGTGCCGGCGCGTTCGGCGCCCACGATCGCCGATGGTCGGGTGTTCGTGACCACGATCGACGACCGGTTGCTGGCATTCACCGCCGCCGACGGTCGCCCGTTGTGGTCGCATCAGTCAAGCACGCCGGTCACCGCCATGCTGGGCCAACCCGCCGCAGCCTATTACCAGGGTCTTGTGATTGCCGGCTTCGGTTCCGGCGAACTCGCCTGCCTGAGGGCAGAAAGCGGCAGCGTGGTCTGGACCGATGGTCTTGGCGCATCCCAAAGCCGAGCGACGGTGGCCGACTTCCTCTCGATCAGGGGCCTGCCGGTGATTGCCAACGGGCTGGTCTACGCCGTCAGCATGGGCGGCCTGCTGATCTGCAACGACGTGCCGACCGGACGGCGGGTGTGGGATCGCCAGATCGCCGGCGAGGACACCCCCTATATCGCCGGCGAGTGGATGTTCATCGTCTCGGCCCAACAACAGATCGCCGCGATCGGCATCAATGACGGACACGTCACCTGGATCACCCAATTGCCGCGCTGGGCCGATCCGGCCAAACGCAAGGACACCTTGACTTGGTATGGGCCGCTGTTGGTCAGCGACCGCCTGATCGTCACCGGAACCAGCGAGGATGCGCTCTCGATCAGTCCCTACACCGGCGAGGTCATGGGCCATATCACGCTTTCGGGGGCAGCCGCGCCTGTCGCTCCCGTGGTGGCCGATGGCACCGTGCTGCTGATCACCAACGACGCGCGGCTGATCGCGCTCAGGTAGGACCATGGTGCCGCCCAGGCTGCCAGTCGTCGTTATCGCCGGGCGGCCCAATGTCGGCAAATCGACCTTGTTCAACCGGCTGGCCGGACGCCGCATCGCGCTGGTCGCCGACACGCCCGGCGTGACCCGCGACAGCAAGGACGCCGAGGCCCAGCTTCGCGGCCGCATGGTGCGCCTGATCGACACCGCTGGCCTCGAGGAAGCGGCGCCGGAGACCCTCGCCGGGCGGATGCGCGCCGGGTCCGCCAGCGCGGTCTCGCTGGCGGACCTGGTGTTGTTCGTGTTGGATGCCCGCGCCGGCGTGACTCCGGCGGACGAGCATTTCGGCCAGTGGCTGCGGCGCCAGGGCAAACCGGTGCTGCTGGTAGCGAACAAGGTTGAAGGCCGTGCCGCCGGCGCTTCGATCCTGGACGCCTATTCGCTGGGCCTGGGCGATCCGGTCGGCGTCTCCGCCGAACACGGCGAGGGCGTCGCCAACCTGATGTCGGAAATTGTCGACCGCCTCCCGCGGGAGCCGGTGATCGACGATACGGCTGACGAAGATCGCCCGCTGAAGCTGGCCATCGTGGGCCGCCCCAACGCCGGAAAATCCACGCTGATCAATCGCCTGCTGGGCACGGAGCGGATGATCACCGGGCCGGAACCCGGGCTGACCCGCGACGCCGTCGCGACCACCCTGTCCGATGACCAGGGACGCGCGATCGAACTCGTCGACACCGCCGGCCTGCGCCGCCGCGCTCGGGTCGAGCAGCCGCTGGAGAAGATGTCCGTCAGTTCGGCGATTCAGGCGCTGAAAATGGCCGAGGTCGTGGTGCTGACTTTGGACGCCGCCGGCGGCATCCACGACCAGGATCTGCAGATCGCCCGCCTGATCGAGCGCGAAGGCCGTGCCTGCATCGTGGCGCTGAACAAATGGGACGCGGTGGCGGACCGCAACGCCGCGCGCAAAGCCATTATCGAACGATTGGAGGATAGCCTCGCGCAGATGAAGGGCGTTGCGGTGGTCACTCTGTCGGCGCTGACCGGTGCCGGGATCGACCGCCTGCTGCCCGCCGTGCGTCAGGCGTACGAGGTGTGGAACAAGCGCATCCCGACGGGCGAACTGAATCGCTGGTTCGAGCACGCCCTGCAGGCGCATCAGACCCCGCTGGTCAGCGGTCGCCGGCTGAAGCTGCGCTATGTGACCCAGGCCAAGGCGCGGCCGCCGACCTTTGTCGTATTCGGCACTCGGGCCGAACAAACACCCGAGGACTATTCCCGCTATCTGGTGAACAGTCTGCGCGACACGTTCAAGCTTCCGGGGACCCCCATCCGCCTGCAGTTGCGCGGGACGAAGAACCCATTTGTCAACGACGGGTAGGCACCACGGCGCGGCACCGGCCGGGGCCTGGTCGACCTGTTCCGCCCGGCGGGTAAACTGCTTTTGGGTCATTCACGTCAGCGCGGAGCCGAGGCCTTGAAAATCGGAGTTGTTTCAGACTTGCATTGCAACCTTCAGGGGTTGGAATTGGCCTTGCAGGCGATGGAGGATGTCGATGAGTTGCTCTGCTTGGGCGACAGCATCTTCGAGTATCAATTTTCCAATGACGTCGTGGCACGGTTGCAACAACGGGGCGCCCACGTCATCCAGGGCAATCACGAGGAAGGATTTCTTAGCCCGTCAGGCATCCGCGCTCGGCAGCGCCCAGGCATTGACCCGGCGTTGATGGGGTTTCTGGCCGAACAGCCGTATCGACGATATCTCGAGCTGGCGGGAAAGCGTCTGTTGCTGGTCCATTCGACACCCTGGGAGCCGCGCGGCGAATACATCCACCCACACAGCGCGAAACTGGACCGGTTTGCCGAGGCAGACGCCGACATCGTGCTTTACGGTCACACGCATTGTCAGGTGGTGAAGCGGGTCGGCGGCGTGCTGGTGATCAATCCAGGATCGGCCGGGGATGCGCGGGACAGCCGGAATGGCCGGCAACTAAGCTGCGCCGTGCTCGACACGGTGTCGGAGGAAGTGCGGGTACTCGATTATCCCGATCCGCGATATGGAGAACCCTAGACCAATTTCAGCATGACCGTGCATGCTAAAAATGGTCTAGCTCTTTGTTTTGTCGCATGATTCACGCGCCTTGAACGTCCCGCCCGGTGCGATCATGCTCTAGCTAGCGAGTGCTAAATTCATCAACGTCCCGCGTTGGGGGCATAGGCATCCGGGATCCGCTGCGTTCTCGCCCCGGCGCTGAGCGTGCAGGCACCCTTCTGGGCCAGCGCGTCGCGGGAGCAAACATTGCCATCGGCGTAGCCGCACCGCGATGCGCCGTTCGGCATGATAAGGCAGTATTCGCCAACCCGGCTGGCCGGCAAACGCACCTCGTTCGGATTGACCTGGCAACTGCCGTTCTGGCGATTCGCATCGGCCGCGCAAGAGGCGCCATCGACGTATTGGCACAGCGGTGAACCATTCGGGATGACCAAACAGTAGGGAGCCGCGATCGCTGCGACCGAGAATGTCAGTATCATTGCGGCGGCGGCTGCCAATTTTATCATCGCCAATTTTATCATCGTTGGAGTCCTTTATTCGGCATCCTGACACAATAACACCTAGGCCGCAGCCCAGATCATGGCAAATCACCAATTACGGCCCGGCGAAATCATTGACTGAGGCCCCATCGTCCATCGCCTCAGGCGTGACGGCGCTCTCATCACGCCCGCTGGGGTATGCAGCGTGCGCTCAAGACCTGAAATGCATGATGTTCGACGCGCAAACCCGCCAGCACGGTTCCGCCGACGTCGCGAGTCCGCTGATCAGCGCCGCGGTCGGATCGCTCGAACCTACGGCGGATGTTCGCCGCGGGATAGCTTTGGAACGTATTGCGAACCACGAGCCTGTCAGGAGTCTTGGGTGAAGGGTCGATTGATCAACACGAGGTGGAGCGTGATGAAGCCGCCGAAGGGCTATAACTGGGGCGGCTACAGTGATCCGGTCGCCGATACGATAAGCTGTGCCAGCAGGCCAAGATAACGTGCGATCCGGCGGAGCAGGACAAGGTGCTGGCCGAGTTGCACACCCCTATCGTCGATCAGGCCATTTGGGTGTGGGTGGTGCATGACCTTAGTCCGTGGGCGCTTGGACCGAAGGTGCGGGGTTATGTGGAGCCACGCAGCCGGTTCCAGGACCTGACGCCGGTCTACGTCGCGTGACCGGGCCCGCCCGAGCCATGGCGTTCGGTCACGAAGCCCGGGCCGCCGGACGTTGTCGCCGGTCGCGACAATATCGCGATACCGGGTCAGCCGATCGCACGGTGCGGCGGTCTATCGTCGCCGCGCCCGGCATGGCCCGCACCCGCGTCAGAGCGAAGCGGGCAGCCGACCAGACCCAGCACAATCGGGGGTGAAGTCTGCCTCCACTAGCCAACGTCCCAGGGATCGACAATCCTCATCGCTGAAGAATGCCGTGGAGTATTCACGCGAATGTCGATGCACGCCCAGGCCGTTGACATCGGCGTCGATATCGGCGGGACCTTCACTGATATCGTCTGCCGCCGCCCCGGCCAGCCGATGCATACCCTAAAAATCCCGACCTCTCGAGGTGATCCGAGCCAAGCCGTCCTGGACGCCGTCAGGCATCTGTCGCAAGACCTCAACGTTGCGCCCAGCGAGATACAGCGCTTCCTGCACGGCACGACGATCGCCACGAACGCCGTGCTGGAACGTAAAGGCGCAAAGATTGGCCTGATCACAAGTATTGGCTTCAAGGACACGCTCGAGATCGGCTCCCAACTCCGACAGGAGCTGCACCGCGTGCTGCTCAAGCCGGTCACCCCGGGGTATCTCGCCCCCGGCGCGCAGCGTAAGGAAGTGATCGAGCAGGTCTCCGCACAGGGTGAAGTCGTCACCCCGCTTGACGAGGAATCGGTGCGTCTCGCCGTCGCGGAACTGATCGACGACGGCGTGGAGGCAATAGCCGTGTGCTACGTCTTTTCTTTCCTGCATCCGCGGCATGAGCAACGCACGCGTGAGCTGATCGATGCGCGACACCACGGCATCGCGATCTCGCTTTCTTCCGAGGTCGATCCGACATTCCGCGAGTATGAGCGCACTCTGGTCACCGCATTCGACGCCTATATGAAGCCGATCGTCGGCCGGTATCTTGAGCGGCTGCACGACGGCCTCGCCGCTGCGCAGGTCAGTGCGCCGCTTCAGATCATGCAGTCGCGCGGCGGACTGACCGGAACTTCGGTGGCGCGCAAGCGTCCCGTTCGCTTGTTCCTGTCCGGCCCGGCCGCTGGCGTCATCGGTGGCGCTATCGCTGGGCGTTCGTCAGGTCATACCGACCTGATCACCATCGATGTCGGTGGCACATCGAGCGACATCGCGTTGGTCGAAGGCGGCCAGCCAGTGATCCGCGCTCAGGGCATGATCGCTGGCTTCCCAGTGCGCGTTCCGATGGTGGATGTGAACGCCATCGGCGCCGGCGGTGGTTCGATCGCATGGATCGATGGCGCGGGCGGTCTACGCGTCGGCCCCCATTCAGCCGGCTCAGAACCGGGCCCCGCCTGCTACGGCCGTGGCGGTCAGGAGGCGACCGTCACGGACGCCTCCGTCGTACTCGGCTGGCTCGATCCGGAATACTTCGCGGGCGGGACCGTTCCGCTTGATCCCGCCCTTGCTCGGGCCGGCATCGAGCAGCATGTGGCCCGTCCGCTCGGACTTTCGATCGAGGATGCCGCCCTTGGCATCCACCGCGTGGTGAACGCGCAGATGGTCGAAGGCATCCGCCTGGTTTCGGTCCGCCGCGGTCTCGATCCACGCCGTTTCACGCTGGTTGCGCTCGGGGGTGCCGGTCCCATTCACGCCTCGGCTCTCGCCACCGAACTCAGCATCGGCAAGGTGCTGATCCCTCGCCATCCCGGTGTTCTGTCGGCGGCCGGGCTGCTCGCCGCTCCCATCGAGCACGAAGTCGCCACCGCGTTTCCGCGCGAGCTTGCCACACTGGATATCGCCGAGATACGCCACGCGCTCGATGGGTTGGATCGCCAGTGCTCGGGCCTGATGGCCGAGGAAAGCATCGGCGGCATGCCGATCACGATCCAGTACTCCGCCGATATATGGTACGTTGGTCAGTCCTACCATCTTGAGGTGCCCGTGGCGCTCGATGCCGCCGATCCATTGCGGGCGCTATATCAAGACTTCCTGGCGCTGCATGATCGTATCTACGGTCACGCCATGGAACGGCCCGCCGCCATCGTGAACCTGCGTTCGGTGCACCGCGCCGGCGGCAGCGATCATCTGGACGAGGAAAAATATTGCCCGTCCGCGGCGGATCCGGTCAAGTCGCCGCGAATCATCCGCGTCGCCGGCAACCCGGCGCCGGTGCAAGCCGCGATCTACCTGCGTGCGGCGATGCCGCCGGGAATGATCTTCAGCGGCCCCGCCATCGTGGAACAGGCCGACACCACCACGCTGGTCGAGCCAGGCTGGCATGGCACCGTCCTGGGTAACGGCAACCTGCTGCTGGCACGAGGATAGTATGGACATCGATCCCATCACGCTCGAGGTGTTGCGCAACGAACTCGACGGTATTTCCAACGAGATGCAACTCACGCTGGTGCGCAGCGCGTTCTCCGCCATCGTGAAGGAAGGCCTCGACGCGTCGGCCAGCCTGTTTACCTTGGGCGGCGAGACGCTGGCACAGGCGCTCGCGGTGCCGGTGCATCTCGGCGCCCTGACACCCATGGTCGGGCGCCTGCTACAAACCGTCCCGCTCGAGCAAATGGGCGAAGACGACATCTGGATCCTGAACGACACCTATCTTGGCGGCACGCATCTGCCAGACATCGCCATCATGACCCCGGTTTTCGTGGATGGCCGGGTCATCGCGATCAGCGCGGCGATGACGCACCACCAGGATGTCGGCGGCATGACCCCAGGCTCCACCCCCACCAATGCCACCGAGATCTTCCAGGAAGGGATCCGTATCCCACTGCTGAAGTTTCGCTCCGGCTGGGTCCTGAATGACACCCTGATCGCGATGCTGCGGCAGAATGTCCGCCTACCCGACGTTTTGTTGGGCGACATTAACGCTCAGGTCGCGGCCTGCACGACCGGCGCACGCCGCCTGACTGAACTGGCCGGCGGCTTTGGGCGTGAAGAACTGCTGGCGCTCTTCGACGAACTGCTCAACCGATCGGAGACGATGACCGGCCAGGCCCTGCGCGGTCTCAGTCCCGGGACCTATCGTTACGTCGATTACCTCGACAATGACGGGATCGAGCTGGATCAACTCGTTCGGGTCGAGGTTGCCGTGACGATCGACGGCGATACGATGACCTGTGACTTCACCGGCACCTCGGCGCAGGTGCGCGGCCCGTTCAACTGCATGCCGTCCGGCCCCTATGCCGCCGCGTGTTTCGCGCTGCGGGCGGTGACCGATCCAGAGGGCCGGATACCCAACAACGGCGGCTGCTTCCGCCCGCTGCGATTCAATCTGCCGGTGGGCAGCCTGGTCAACCCGCATGAGCCGGCGCCGACCGGCTGCCGCACCTCGACGATCAAGCGGGTCGCCTGCTGCATTCTTGGCGCACTGCGCCAGGCGGCGCCCGATCGCGTGCCAGCCGATAGCGCCAGCGAAACCGTCATCATGCATTTCGGCGGCCGGTGCTCCGACGGGCGTCGCTATGTAACGTCACAGCTTCTGGTCTCCGGCAGCGGCGCGTCAGCAGCGTTCGATGGTGTCGACGTGATCGAAACGGATGCGAGCAACTGCCTCAATGTTCCCGCCGAAGCATTGATGATGGAAGCCCCAATTCGTGTGCATCGCGCGGCGCTCCATCGTGATTCTGGCGGACCGGGCAAGGCACGCGGCGGCCTTGGCGGCGTCTACGAATACGAACTGCTCGATGGCGAGGCCACGGTGACCTATCGCGGAGAGCGACATCTTTGCCAGGCCGCCGGTTCCGATGGCGGGCTGGCAGGCGGTCGCGCGCGGGCTGTGATCAAGCGCGCGGATGGCGCCGAGGAAGTGGTGAAGTCGAAGATTGTCACGACACTGCGTAAGGGCGATCGTCTGATGATTGCGACCGCGGGTGGCGGAGGCTATGGCCATCCACAGGACCGTGAGCCTCCGCAGGTGTTGGCCGATCTGCGAAACGGCAAGATCAGCTTGGAGTCCGCGCGCGAATTTTACGATTGGCGCGGAAATATCTGATCATCACTTGTAGCCGGCCGAGCGATGGCGGCTTTCGCGTTAAGCAAGCCTGGCACGAAACAGCTCGCGCCTGCCATGCATGGTGACGATTGGGCGCACGGCTACCGCGATGGCGCCGCGGACTATGTTGAAAGCCATGGCGGAAAAATCGTTGCTGCGACGACACTGGAACACGGTGCCACTGACGCGATCGCTCAGGCGCTGCAGATAAAGGCCTCGGGCGCGAAAGCGGTCATGGGCTGGCGTGACTATACGCCCGCCGTCATCCTCATTTCAGGGCACATCGCCGGCTTGTTGTGCAACCCCTGCACGGATGTGTGCAGGAATATATTGCCCGCTCCCGAACCTTTGGCCGCCGCCCACAGGATCGGAATCGCAGAGTTGACACCAATCCTGGATCTGCTGAAAACATATAGACATACGTGTCGACCGGTGCGGTGGGACAACGGTGTCTTAACTGCCGGCACGGCGCATTCCAACGATCGACACTGCTCCGCCGCTGCGCGCTGGCCGTGCGCGACACTGCGACGGCGCCCTCATCGAGAACAGCATGCCCAATTCATATTCCGAGTGCCGAAAAAATAGTTTCGACTGCAGACCGCTACGACCGCTGCTTCAACGACCAGGATGTCTGCCTCTCCGGACGCCAGCCACCGCGGGTCGGGCTGACACTGGTCGGCCGATGCTTCGAGGATGAGACGCCGATCCGGCTCGCACCGGCCCTCGAGGCCAGCGGCAACTGGCGTGGTTTCTAATAGGGGAAACGGACATGGCGAGTGACATCCACTATCTCGGGCTGGTCGAGCTGACGCAACGGATCCATGCGAGGCAGCTCTCCCCCGTCGAGGCGACCGAGGCGATACTGTCGCGCGTGGCCGCGCTCGACGGCACTCTCAAGACCTACGCGCTCGTCATGGCGGACAGGGCCCGCGCCGCGGCGAAGCAGGCGGAGGCCGAGATCGCGCGCGGCGAGATCAAGGGGCCGCTGCACGGCGCGCCCATTGCGGTGAAGGACCTCTGTTGGATCGAGGGTGTACCAACCGCGGCTGGCATGACCATCTACAAGGACTTTCGGCCGAACGACACCGCCACCGTAGTCGAGCGCCTGGAGAGCGCCGGAGCGATCGTGCTCGGCAAGCTACAGCTCACCGAAAGCGCCTATGTCGATCATCATCCCGAGGTCGCGGTGCCGGTGAACCCCTGGGGCGCCGACCGCTGGTCGGGCGCATCGTCGTCCGGCTCCGGCGCCGCGACGGCGGCCGGGCTCTGCTACGGCTCCCTCGGCTCCGATACCGGAGGCTCCATCCGCTTTCCGAGCGCGGCGAACGGGCTGACCGGCCTCAAGCCCACCTGGGGCCGCGTGAGCCGGTACGGCGTCTTCGAGCTGGCGGCGACGCTCGACCACATCGGGCCGATGACGCGCAGCGCCGCCGACGCGGCCGCGATGCTGGCCGCCATCGCCGGGGCAGACCCGAAGGATCCGACGGCGGTGCAAGACCCGGTGCCCGACTACATGGCCCGGCTCGCCGGCGGCATCAAAGGTGTGCGCCTCGGTGTGGACGAGGCATGGATGGCCGCGGCGACCGACGCGCCGACACAGGCGGTGCTGCAAGCGGCGCTGACCACGCTGAAGAAGCTCGGCGTCGAAGTCGTGCCAGTGAAATTCCCCAACACGTCGCAGCTCGTTCAGGACTGGTTTCCGCTCTGTGGCGTCGAGGTCGCGGTCGCGCACAAGGACACCTGGCCGTCGCGCAAGAGCGAGTACGGTTCATCGCTCTCCGCGCTGATCGAACTCGGCCACGGCGTCACCGGCTTGGGCTATCAGGAAATCGTGCTGCGGCGGATCGATTTTCGTGGCCGCGTCGCGGCGATGTTCCAAGGTATCGACCTGCTGCTGGCTCCCGCGCAGGGGATCGCGTCGCTCACCGTCGCCGCCATGAGCACCGCCGGCGACAACCCGGCGTTGATGGCCGCGCTGCTCAACTACACCTGCCCGTTCGACATGACCGGCAGCCCGACCGTCACCCTCCCCGGCGGCTTCACCGACGCGACCACGCCAATCGCGTTCCAGTTGGTTGGGCCGCACTTCTCGGAAGCGGCGCTGCTGCGGGCGGGCCACGCGTTCCAGGGCGCCACCGACTTCCACGCCAAGCATCCCGCCATCGGCTGAACCGACCCCTCACGTCACCGCCAATACGTCACCGCCAATCGAAAGTCGTATCATATGAAACGGAGAAACCTGCTGCTCGGCGCCGCGACCCTGCCGGTGCTGGGCGCCCTGCCCCGCACTGCCCGGGCCGCGAGCGGCGAGCCGATCAAGATCGGTCTCCTCGAGGACGTGTCCGGCGACCTCGCGCTCTTCGGCCTGCCCAAGCTGCACGGCTCGCAGCTCGCGGTGGAGGAGGTGAACGCCGCCGGCGGCATCATGGGGCGCCAGATCGATCTCATCCATCTCGACCCGCAGGGCGACAACGCCCGCTATCAGGAGTTCGCCCGACGGCTGCTGCAACGGGACAAGGTGGACGTGCTGATCGGCGGCATCACCTCCGCCTCGCGCGAGGCGATCCGGCCGATCGTGGACCGCACCAAAACCTTCTACATCTACACGAACCAATACGAGGGCGGCGTGTGCGACGCGCACATGCTGAGCAACGGCGCGGTGCCCGAACAGCAGCTTTCGACCCTGCTGCCTTGGATGGTCGAAAAGTTCGGCAAGAAGGTCTACGTCATCGCCGCCGACTACAACTTCGGCCATCTCTCCGCCGAGTGGGGCCATTCGATCATGAAGCCGCTTGGCGTGGAGTTCGTCGGCGAGGAGTTCATCCCGCTCGGTGTGTCCCAGTTCGCGCAAACGATCCAGAACATCCAGCGCGCCAAGCCCGACTGGCTCTACATGCTGGACGTGGGCGCCGCGCAGTCCTCATTCTACGAGCAGAAGAACGCGGCGGGCCTGCACCTGCCGATGGGCAGCCCGATCAAGATCATGCTCGGCTTCGAGCACAAGCGCTTCCCGCCCGGCGTGATGAAGGACATGTACGCCACCGCCAACTGGTTCGAGGAGCTCGACACGCCGGAAGCCAAGGCGTTCGTGAAGACGTGGCGCGCGAAGTTTCCAAACGAAGTCTACATCAACGACATGGGTTACAACGCCTGGGTCGCGGTGCATCAGTACAAGATGCTGGTCGAGAAGGCGAAGTCCACCAAGCTCCCCGACATCCGCAAGGCGATGGCGGACGGCAAGGCCGCGTTCGCCGCGCCTGAAGGCCAGATCGTCATCGACCCCAAGAGCCAGCACTGCTCGCACCACATGCGGCTGATCTCGGTCGACGGCGAAAACAAGGTGCATGTCGAAAAGGACTTCGGCGAAATCAAACCTTACTGGCTGGGGCAGGTCGGCTGCAATCTGCTCAAGAGCGATCCGCACGAGCAGTACACGCCGGACAACCTGCCGAAGACGTGAGTCGGACCGTGCCATGTTGAGCAACCTGTTCGCCAGCTTCTACCAGTTCGGTGACGTATTCGCCTTCCTGGTACTGTCTGCGGCCGGCCTTGCCGTGATCTTCGGCATGATGGGCGTCATCAACATGGCGCACGGTGAATTCATTATGTGCGGCGTGTACGTCACTGCCGCCACCTACCATGCCGGGCTGCCGCTGCCGCTCGCGCAGGTCTGCGGCACGATCGTCCCGTTTCTGGTCGGCATGCTGCTGGAAGCCACCTTGATCCGCCCGCTCTACACGCGACCCCTGGACTCGCTGCTGGTGACATGGGGGCTGAGCCTCGTCGTCACCCAAGGCATGCTGGTTCTCGTGGGCTCCACCTTCCCGGGCATCGGCACGCCGCTGGGCGGCTTCGACGTCGGCGGCTACAGCTTCTCAACCTACCGGGTCGTGCTGTTCGCGGCCGCCCTCGCCGTGCTCGGCTTCGTCTGGTTCCTGTTCATGCACACCCGGTTCGGCATCCACGCGAGGGCGGTGATGCAGAACCCGGGCATGGCGCAGGCGCTCGGTGTGCGACGGAACCGCATCTACGCACTGAGCTTCGGCGTTGGCGCGGGGCTCGCCGGATTATGCGGCGCGCTCTACGCGCCGACCATGTCGCTGATCCCCACGATGGGCGCAAGCTTCATCGTGGAATCCTTCGTCACCGTCGTGGTCGGCGGATCGAGCGTGCTGCTCGGCACCGCGCCCGCAGCGGTGGCGCTCGCCATCATCCGCACCGGGCTCAACGCCTGGTATGGGCAGATCATCGGCCAGATCGGTTTGCTGGTGGCGGTCATCCTCATTATCCGCGTGCTCCCGAACGGGTTCACCGGCTGGCTCGCGCGGCGCTCGGCGTGAGGAACGGACGCCGATGCTGAAACTGCTCGAAGGGCCGCAGACGATCGGGCGCGGGCCGGGCTTCTGGGGCGCCGCCACCGTCGTCCTGCTCGCCGCACTCGTCTATCCGCTGTTCGCCGATCCATACGACGTCGGCAACTTTGCCTACTTCTTCGTCTGGATCTTCATGGCGCTCGGCCTCTGCCTGATGTGGGGGCTGTGCGGCATGCTCTCCTTCGGGCAGACCTTCTTCTTCGGCCTTGCCGGCTACGTCTACGGCGTGATCGCGACCGATCTCGGCAACGGCCCGTTCGGCACCCTCACCGGCCTGGTCGGCGCGTTGGCATTGGCGGCCCTGGCGGCGGCGCTGCTCGGCTACTTCATGATCTGGGGCCGCATCGGCGGCGTGTTCTTCGGCATCGTGACACTCTCGGTGACGCTCGCCCTCGCCTACTTCCTGGGCCAGACGGCGGGGCCGGAATGGGCGATCGGCAAGGCGCGGTTGAACGGGTTCAACGGCATGCAGGGCATGGACCCGCTCACCATCCCATGGTTCGGCGGGCCGGTGACGCTGGAGGAAAGCCTGCTCTACTACGTCCTCATCGTCGCCCTCATCGTCACTTACCTGCTGCTGCGGATGCTGGCGAACTCGCGCTTCGGCAACGTGCTGGTGGCGATCCGCGAGGACGCGCAGCGAGCGGAACTGCTGGGCTACGACGTGCGCCGCTACCAGCTTGGCGTGTTCGTGCTCGGCAGCACGCTCGCCGGACTCAGTGGCGTGCTCTACACCTCGTGGGGCCAGTTCATCACGCCGTCGAGCATCGGCCTGCCGGCTGCCGCGATGCCGATCATCTGGGTGGCGTTCTCCGGCCGCACCGACCTCACCGCCACGCTCGTCGGCACGTTCCTGCTGCTGTTCGGCTTCCAGACGCTGACGATCTACAGCCAAGAAACCGCGCTCGTGCTGATGGGCGCGCTGCTGATCGCGACGGTGATGTTCGTGCCGCGCGGCTTCGTCGTCGGTCTCGGCGACCTGCTCGCCCGCCTGCCGCTGCTGCGCGGCTCGAAGACCCGGCGCGTGCCGCCGCGGGAGGCCTGAGATGGCGGAGTTGCTGCAATTCAAGTCGGTCAGCCGGCGCTTCGGCGGGTTCATGGCGGTGCGCGACGTGGACTTCGGCGTCGCCGAGGGCGAGGTCCACTGCCTGATCGGCCCGAACGGCGCCGGCAAGAGCACGCTGTTCAAGCTCGCAGTCGGCACCTACGCGCCCACGTCCGGCACGGTTCATTTCCGCGGCCAAAACGTGACGCACGAGGCGTCCTTCGCTCGCGTGCAGCGCGGCATGAGCATCAAGATGCAGGCGCCAAGCGTTTTTCGCGCCTTGCCAGTCCGGCAGAACCTGCACATCGCCATGCAGCACCACGTTCCGCTCCCGGACCTTTCCCGCGAGGAGGAGCGGCTGCTCGCCTTGCTTGGGCTAAGCGCCGATGCGACCCGCCTCGCGGGGGAACTCTCGCACGGCCAGCAGCAATGGCTCGAAATCGGCATGGCGATGGCGCTCAAGCCCACCCTGCTGCTGCTCGATGAGCCGACCGCCGGCCTCTCGCCCGAGGAAACGTTTCGCACCGGCGAACTCGTGCTGCGTCTCGCCGTCGGGGGCGTCACCGTGCTGGCGGTGGAGCACGACATGGCCTTCGTGCGGCAGATCGCAACGCGCGTCACCGTGCTGCATCTCGGCCAGGTATTCGCGCACGGCAGCGTGGCGGAGATCGTCGCGGACCCGCGTGTGGCGGAGATTTATCTGGGCATGCCGCATGTCGCGTGACGGCAGCATGCTCGAAGTCGCCGGCCTGTGCGCCGGCTATGGCGGAACGCCGGTACTGCACGGCGTGCAACTCGGCGTCGAACGCGGCGAAATCGTCGCGCTGATCGGCCGCAACGGCGTCGGCAAGAGCACCACCATGCGCTGTCTGATCGGCCTGCTGCGCGCCACCGCCGGCACCATCCGTTACGCCGGCGAGGAAGTGACGCAGCTTCCGGCCGACGGCCGCGCCCGCCGCGGCATCGGCTACATCCCGCAGGGGCGCGAGGTGTTCCCGCGCATGACGGTGGAGGAAAACCTCGCGGTCGGCGAGCTGATCGGCGCCGGGCGGCATCAGCGCCACGCGGACCGCGTCTATCAGTATTTCCCCGTGCTGAAGGAGCGTCGGCGGCAGCTTGCCGGCACGCTGTCGGGCGGCCAGCAGCAGCAGCTCGCCATCGGCCGCGCGCTGATCGGCGGTCCGGAACTGCTGCTGCTCGACGAGCCATCGGAGGGCGTGCAGCCCAACCTGGTGCAATCGATCGTCCGCGTGCTGCGCAGCATCCGCGACGAACTCGGCACCACCATCGTTTTCGTCGAGCAGAACCTCGAAACCATCCTCACCCTGGCGGACCGCTGCTGCGTGATGGAGAAGGGCCGCGTGGTCGCAGCCATCCCGCAAGGCGAGGTGACGTCGGAGCGCGTCCGCCAGCACCTCCTTCTCTGATCCCTCAAACCACGGAGACTGGGCATGGATCTTGGACTGACCGGCCGCAAGGTGTTGGTGAGCGGCGGCACCAAAGGTATCGGCCGCGCCATCGCCGAGGCGTTCGTGGCCGAAGGCGCGCAGGTCGCGATCTGCGCCCGCAACGCGGATGAGGTGGAGGCCGCGGTGGCGGCGCTGAGCCGCGACGGCCGTCCCGCGTTCGGCCAGGCGCTGGACGTCAGCGACGGGCCGGCCCTGCACAGATGGGTGGACGCCGCCGCCGCCGAATTCGACGGCATCGACGTCAGCGTGGCGAATGTCAGCGCCCTCCAGGTGGGCGGCGACGAGGCGGCGTGGCAGGCCGGCTTCGCGACCGACCTGATGGGAACCGTTCGCATGGTCGATGCCGCAATGCCTTACCTGGAGAAGTCCAACGCCGCGAGCATCGTGGTGATCAGCAGCGTGTCGGGCCGCGAGATCGACTTCGCCGCCGGTCCGTACGGGGCGTTCAAGGCGGCGCTGGTGCACTACACCCAGGGCCTCGCCTTCCGCCTTGCGCCGCGCAACATCCGGGCGAACATCGTTTCGCCCGGCAACGTCTACTTCCCGGGCGGCGTGTGGGAGAACATCGAGCGCGGCAACCCCGAACTGTTCGCCAGCGCGCTGGCCCTCAACCCGACCGGACGCATGGGCAAACCGGAGGAGATCGCACGCGCCACGGTGTTCCTGGCGAGCCCGGCAGCCAGCTTCGTCATGGGCACCAATCTCGTCGTGGACGGCGCGCTGACCCGCGGCGTCCAGCTCTGACCCCTCACGCGCGGAGACATTGACATGGCACACCACCACGACATTCCGGCGACGCCCGAGAACATGGTGCTCGGCTATCTCGACGCGACGACGCCGCCGGTGCTGACGATCGATTCCGGCGATACCGTCTCGCTCGCGTCGTTCCCAGCCGGAGGCAAAGACTCTCTCCCGGCCGACGCCACACGCGTACCGGCCAATTATCGCGCCGCGATGGAGGCGCTGCCGCCCGGCCCAGGCCCGCACTTCATCACCGGCCCCGTCTACGTCCGCGGCGCGGAGATCGGCGACACCCTGCAAGTCGACATTCTCGAAGCGAAGCCGACAATGGACTGGGGCTTCGTGTCTATTTTGCCGCTGCTTGGCACGTTGCCTGACGAGTTCACCGACTACGAGACCATCCACCCCGCCGTAGATCTCGCACACAACACGATGAAGCTGCCCTGGGGAACGGAGATCAAGCTCGACCCATTTTTCGGCATCATGGGCGTCGCGCCGCCCCGCGCTTGGGGCCGCTGCGGCTCGCCGGTGCCGCGCGCTTTCGGCGGCAATATGGACAACAAGGAGCTGAAGCCGGGCACCACGCTCTATCTGCCGGTGTTCAACGAGGGGGCGTTGTTCATGGCCGGTGACGGCCACGGCGTACAGGGCGATGGCGAGGTTTGCATCACCGCGCTGGAAACCGGGCTCGCCGGCACCTTTCGCCTCACCGTGCGGAAGGACTTCAAGCTCGAATTCCCCTTCGCCGAGAACGCCACGCACCTCATTTCCATCGGCCTCGACGAGGATCTCGACGACGCCGCCAAGCAGGCCGTACGCCAGATGGTGAAGCACGTCTGCCTACGCACGAACCTTTCGCGCAACCAGGCCTACATGCTGTGCTCGCTCATCGCCGACCTGCGCGTGACGCAGACGGTGGACGGCAACAAGGGGGTTCACATGATGCTGGCCAAGGCACACCTGTAGACGGTGTGCTCCGTCAGACGCGGCCGAACCGTGGATATGCATGCGGCCGCGTCGGAGGACGCCGACCCTAGCGGAACATCAATTCCTTATAGCCGCCTTTGGCGACTTCGTCGGTCGTCCGGCGGAAATGCACGCCGTTGCCGTTATAGCCGAGGACGCGGCGCACGGCCCGGCCCTCGACGTTACGGTTCACGCCGGTTTGCCAGGAATCGACCTTGGAGGAGAGCAACTTTTCCGCCGCCTTGATCACGGTCCGGGTCCAATCGCCCACCTGCTCCGGCCTGGTTTCCACGCGCGTGTAGTTGTGCTGCTGCACGAACCGCAGCATGCCAGCCTGAAATTCCACGCTATGTTCAATGGCTTGCGGGATATTGCCACGCGCGGTGTGCGGACCCAGCACCATCAGCATATTCGGAAAACCTTCCGCGAGCATGCCGAGATAGGTGCGCGGGCTTTCGGCCCAGGCGTCCTTCAGTCGTAGGCCATTCGTACCGCGGATGTCGATGCGATCGAACGCCCCGGTCACGCCGTCAAAACCGGTGGCATAGATCAGGACATCGAATTCGTACTCCTGCTTCGTGGTCCTGATGCCCTTCGGCGTGATGCGCTCGATCGGCTCGTCTTGGAGCGTATCGATCAGCGTCACGTTGTCGCGGTTGTAGGCCTCGAAATAGCCGCTTTCCAGCGGCACGCGGCGGGCCCCGAAGCCGTGGTCCTTGGGGATTAGCTTCTCCGCCACCTTCGGGTCCTTGACGCGCTGGCGGATCTTCCCGGCTATGAACTCGCTGATCGCGGCGTTGGCTTTCTCGTTAACCCCGATATCGCGGAAATTGCCCAACCAGATGCCGAATCCGGGCTCGGCGTATAGCTTCTCCCAGAACGCCTCACGCTCGTCCGGCGGCACTTCCAAGGTGTTGCGGCGGTCCGCTTGATGGATGAACCACATCGGTGTGGTGGCGCAGTGGGCGTAGATCTCCTCATAATGGGACTTGATCTGCTCCATCTCTTCTTTGCTGATCCTGGCATTGTGCAACGGCGCGGCCCAGTTCGGGCGTCGCTGAAAGATGGTGAGCTGCTGCGCCTGCTTGGCGATCTCGGGGATCGCCTGAATGGCGGTGGCCCCGGTGCCGATGATGCCGACGCGTTGGCCGGTGAAGTCGACGGGCGTGTGCGGCCATCGCGCGGGATGGTAAGCCGGGCCGTGGAAGCTGTCGCGGCCGGAAATGGCCGGCAGGGTATGAGCGGATAGGATGCCGATGGCGGTGCATAGGAAGCGCGACTTCGCCTGCTGGCCGCTTTCCAGGGTCACGGTCCACTGGTTCGCCGCGTCATCCCAGTGCGCTGCTGTCACCGTGCTGCGGAACTGCATGTCCCGCCGCAGGTCGAACTTGTCGGCGACATGGTTCAGATATTCCAGCGTATCGGGCTGCGGCGAGAAATGTTCCTTCCAGTCCCATTCCTGCATCAGCTCCTTCGAGAACGAAAAGCCGTAGGTCCAGCTTTCGGAATCGAAGCGGGCGCCGGGATAGCGATTCCAATACCAAGTGCCCCCGACGTTGGTGCCGGCTTCGAAGACTCGCGCGGTCATGCCAAGTTCGCGCAGGCGATAGAGCATGAACATGCCCGAAATGCCGGCGCCGATGACAATCGCGTCATAGGTCGCGACCTGATCCTGAGCTGGCCGTTCCGCCACGACGTGGGTGTCAGGCATGCTGTGTTCCCCGCTTTGGCGCGCGGCCAAAATCCGCGACGCTTCCCGTTGGTCAGGCGATCCTTGTGTCGTGGTCCCTGGCGACCATGACACCGACCTTATTCCGTCTCGGACTTGAGCTCGTCGAGTTGCATCCGCGCGCCGGCGATCATGCACGAGAGATCGGACGTCAGCATCACCATGTCGAAGCCGCGCTTCACCGCGCCCGCCGCGAACGCCGCACCGGCACAGTGCATGACGCACTTGATGCCGTGCTTATGCGCTGTCTGCCGGATCTTGTCGCAGGTGGCGAGATGGAGCGGATCAGGGTTATCGCCGCGCGGGGCCAGACCCAGTGCGAACGACAGGTCGGCTGGCCCAATGTAGACCGCGTCGAGGCCGGGCGTGGCGCAGATGGCATCGAGGTTGGCAAGGCCTTCTTTCGTCTCGATCATGGCCATGACCACGATCTCGTCGTTGGCGTGGGCCACGTAGTCGGCGCCGCCGTAGTGCACGGCGCGGACGGGTCCCGACGAGCGCATGCCGACGGGCGGATAGCGGCACGCGGCCACCGCCATCGCGGCTTCCGCGGCGGTGTTGACCAGCGGCACAATGATGCCATAGGCGCCCAGGTCGAGGGCCTTCATGATGGTTGCCGGCTCGTTCCAAGCAACCCGCACGACCGGGACCGTGTCGGTCTGCGAGATCGCCTGCAGCATCGGCCCGACGTCTTTCATTTCAGCGGTGCCGTGTTGCAGGTCGACGCACAGGGCATCGAAGCCCTGACGCGCCATGATCTCGGCCGTGAACCCGTGCGACACGGAGAGCCAGCCCAGCGTCACGCACTGCCCGTCACGCCACATCTGCTTGATCTTGTTCGGTCGCATGGTCACACCCCTGGCGTTGTTCATTGATTCAACGATCGGATTGGTCTCTTTCAAACTGAAACCACGTAATGAAACACGGGCCGCGCTGACCCAGCTAATATCCCTTCATGATATCGACCTCCTGCAAAAGCCGCCTGCCCGCCTCGACGTTTCGGATATTCGCTGCGATCTCAGTCACCAGCTGAGCAACGGTCGGCCGCCGGGCCACGTGCGGCATGACGGTAACTTTGGGGTGCAGCCAGAGCGGGCTTGTTTGCGGTAGCGGCTCAGGCCACAGCGCGTCCAACGCGGCGTATGACAACTGCCCTGAATCGAGCGCCTTGATCAGATCCTCGTCCACCACATGTTTCCCCCGCCCGACATTCACCAGCATCGCCCCGCGTGGCATCATGTCAAAGGTCCGCGCGCAGAATATGCCCTCGGTTTCCCGAGTAAGCGGTAACAGGCAGACCGCGATGTCGGTCTTCTGAAGAAACGGTCCAAGTTGGCCGGGACCATGATAGATCGGAACGTCACTCTCGTGCCTCGGGTTGCGAACCCAGGCCGAGACGTTGAAACCGAGCGACTTCAACACCAGCGCCGGCGCCTTCGCCATCATGCCGAAGCCGAGGAACCCGACACGCCTTTGTTCGGGGCGGAGAATCGTTGTGCGACGCCACTCCCGATTGGCCTGTGCCGCCTGATAACCGGGCATGTCGCGATGAAAACGAAGAACGTGCATGACGACGTATTCCGTCATCATCGGATCGCCGCCTGGCGGCTCTACCTTGCATAGCGGGGCCTTCGGCAGCTTTGGATGTTGAACGAAGGACTCGACACCGGCGGCGCGGCTGAACATGGCTTTCAAATTCGGAAAAACCGGAAGAGAATCGAAATCCGGATGCATGAAGGCGAGATATTCGATCTCCGCCAGGCTTCCGGCCTCAGGCCAAGTGCGGATTTCCAGATCGGGAAGCTTTTCCCCGAACATGTCGCGCCATGCCTTGGGGTCGCCGATATGTTTGTCGAGATCAATGATGAGCAGCGCCATAACCGCCTCCTGGGTCATTCCGCCAGAATGTGACGTGGCCGGATTGTCGCGGTCGCATCACCATTTGTATACTGTCTGCAACGTTCTACCCATCAGGGCCGCCTTGTCGTCCTCAGACAGGTGTTTGGTGTCGCGGAACGGCGCCACGCCCTGCTGATAGGTCAACATGCCGATTGTCCGCGTCCAGTCGGTGCCCCACATGCAACGATCCAGCCCGAACGCGCCAATGACCCGAAGCACCGGCTCCCAGATGTCGTCGTATGGGAACGGCCGGTGCGACATCGTGCAGGCGCCGCTGATCTTCACCCTTACGTTCCCGTATTGCGCCAAAGCGAGCAGCTTCGGTAGATCAGCCCAGACGTCGGCCGGAACCGGTGGGCGAGCGGGTTGCAGCAGTCCGAGATGATCAATCACGATGACCGTATCGGGATGTCGCCGGATGTGCGGCAGGCCTTTGTCCAGTATGCCCCAGCAAAGCAGATTGACCGGCAAACCATGTCTGGCGGCGGCGGCGAATGCCCGGTTTAGGCCGGGATGGTCGGCGTCCATTGGCAGGCCGTCGCGCAAAATGATGCGGATGCCGCGCGCGCCTTGCGTCGTCGCCCATTTCGCCACCACATCGTCAATCGCCGGGTCGGTCGCATCAACCGGCGTCACCACCCGGAATTTGTCCGGATAGGTGTTGTAAACCTCAAGCGCGTAACTTGGATCGTATTCATAAGCGCTGAACGACGACACCATGATCGCGCCGTCGACGCCGACCTTGTTCATCGCAGCGACCATTTCCTCGCCCGTGGCGGAGTTGAGCCCGTGCGAGGGACCGGCCCACGGCCGGCCGGGATGATTTCGATCGAATGGATGAACCTGGACGTCGATCACTGGCATGGCCGTCCTCCTGCTTGTTCGAGCCAATTATCCGTTATCGCAGCCGGGTTGCCCAGAGTGACGAGCGGGCGTGACGAGCGGGCGCGACGCACCGGCCGCGGTCAACGCGACTGGATGTCAGTACGGCCTAGTAATGTACGGTCCGCCCGGCTCCCCCGGTCGCCGCGACCAACTCGCCCGAGACCGCCCAGGCCTTATCTGATGCCAAGAAGACGGTAACGAAGGCGATCTCCGAGGCGTCCACCATGCGGCAGATGGCATTGCCGCGCGGTGAGTCCGGCGCAAAATCCTGTCGCTCCGCCGCTTCCGGGGATACGCCCAACTGGGTTGCGCGGGCAGCCAGCAGGCTCGGCGTACGTTCGGTTCGGGTCGTGCCGGGATGGATACAATTGACCGTGATGCCATGGCGGCCCATTTGGACCGCCAGCGTCTTGGTCATGTGCACGAGGGAGGCGTTGCGTGCGCCGCCGCTGAGATTGCCGGCGTTTCGGGCGTTGGCACCGCTGATGTTGATGATGCGGCCCCAGCCCTGCTGCTTCATGAACGGAATGACAGCGCGGCAACAGCGCAGCGCGCCCACATACTTCACGTTGAAATCCTGCAGCAAGTCCTCATCGACGACGGTATCGATCGGGCCGATCGCGGTGGCGGAGCCCCCCGGCGAGGACCCGCTGTTGACCAGGATGTGCAGGCCGCCCATTTGCTGTGCCGCCTCGGCGACCATGCGATCCACCTGCTCCTTGCTGGTGACGTCGGCCGCGAGGGGAAGGATGCGCCGGTTGGTCTCGGCTCCCAGCTCGCGCGCCGTCGCCTCGAGAGCCTCCTTGTTGCGCGCCACGATCGCCACATCGACACCTTCGCGCGCCAATTCCCGCGCGATGGCTTTGCCGATGCCCCGACTGCCGCCGGTTACGATCGCTTGCTTGCCTTGCAATCCGAGGTCCATGGCATTTTCTCCCCTTGGCGGCACGACCGCGATTTCATTGCCTCAGTGTTGATTGTTCTCTTCGGGGCATCCGGGTGCAAGGGGTCGCAGAGGAAGGGCGATCTACTGCCACGATCGGTCTGACGTCTGCATTTGAGCGACGCCGAGGCGGTCTGGAAGGGCCGGCTTGGACGTGACGCTGACGCGGCGGGGTCTGCCAAAGAATGTCCAAATCAGGGCTCATGCCTTTCTTCACCCCAGTCGCGCCACGATCCAGTCAGTCCCAGGGAGCTTCCAACTTTACCACGAACCGGTGTTGGCCATGGTGGTCCAGGGTTCGGCAGGCGGCAGCGCGCCACCGGCCTGCAGCAACTCGATGGAGATGCCGTCCGGCGTGCGGATGAAGGCCATGCGGCCGTCACGCGGCGGGCGGTTGATCGTCACGCCGCGGGCGATGAAGGCGCTGCAGGTGTCGTAGATGTTGTCCACGGCGTAGGCGAGATGCCCGAAATTGCGGCCGCCCGTGTAGGGCTCGGGATCCCAGTTGTGGGTGAGTTCCAAGGCAGCCGCCTCGTCGCCGGGGGCCGCGAGGAAGACGTTTGTGTAGCGGCCCTTCTCGTCCGGACGGCGGCGGATCTCGCGTAGGCCAAGCACCTCGAAGAAGGCGATGCTGTCCTCGAGCGAACTGACGCGGATCATGGTGTGCAGATAGTTGGTCATGGCGTGTCCTCCGGTCGGTTGGTCGGCGTGCTCGCTGCGGCGTAGCAGACGGATCAAGGTGCGGTGATGAGGGCGGTTATGATTGCCTGCCGAGACTATCCAAATCGACTGATACTACAATGGGAAACGTCAGATCCGGGCCAGTGGACGGTCGGCCTCAGCGGCGCGGCCGGACCGTGGAACGATAAGCGCTTACTGCGCCGTCATGGCCATCAATCACCAGTTCCGAGCCGGTGACCCAGGATGATTCGTCGGACGCCAGGAACAGCACACCATTGGCGATATCCTCGGCGGTGCGAAGCCGCCCCATCGGCGTGCGATCGAGCAGCACCTGGCGTGCGGCCGGATCGCCGAAACGTTTCTCGGTGAGCGGCGTATCCGCATAGCCCGGATGAACTAAATTGATACGGAGCAGTGCAGCAAACTGGACGCTATGATCTGTGAGCGCCAGCTGAATATTTCTCACATCGCCGTCATACCGCCGTCCACGAACAGTAGAGCGCCGGTGACGTAGGAGGCATCGTCGGAGGCCAAAAACAGGATCGCGGCGGCAACCTCCTCGGCCCTGCCCGGGCGCTTCAGCATGGTGCCTTGCGCAGCCTTGGCGTTATACTGCTCGACGGTCTCGCCGGAAGCTGCGATGCGGCGCTGATGGAACGGCGTAAAGATCGGGCCAGGGCCGACGGCGTTCACACGAATGCCGTCCGGCGAGTGGTCTGCGGCGAGCCCTCGCGTCAAGCCCGCCACCGCCGCCTTGGTGGTGTCGTACTGCAGGTTGCCGCCGCCTGCGACCACGGAACGTACGGAGGCGACGTTGACGATGGCACCGCCCTTGTTGCGGCGCATCAGCGGAACCGCAGCCTTGGCACAGAAGGCGTAGCTCATCAGGTTCACGTTGAGGATCTCGTTCCAGCTCGCCGCGCTCGCCTCGTCGACCTTCTCGTACTTACGGATGCCGGCATTGTTGACGAGGATGTCGAGGTGCCCGAACTTCTGTGCGGCACCGTTGACGAAGGCGAGGCATGCGGCCTCGGTACCAACGTCCGCCTGCGTGAAGGTGACCTTGGTGCCGGCGGTTTCGAGCTCGGCCGCCACGCGCTGGCCGCGCTCGCCGTCCCGATCGCAGAATGCCACGCTCGCGCCCTCGGCGACGAAACGCCTGACCGTCGCCTCGCCGATCCCCGATGCCCCGCCCGTCACCGCTGCGACCTTGCCGTCGAGCCTTCCCATGTTCGCCACCTTTCATTGCGTTGCCAAACGCGCATCCACGATACGTTGTATCCGTCCGGCGGGCACCGTCTTGTTGGCCCGCTCTGGTGTTGCAACTTAACAGGCTGCGGAAAAACTCCGAAATCTCGAGTGTTTCGCGGACTAGGCTGACCTGCGGCGATATGGTTTTGGAGGTCATAGTTTCCGCAGTTCTACCCTGCCAAAACCCTCCTCGGCCGCGATTGCCTCGACGTTGTCCAGCCTCCTCGAGCGGCTCGATCGAGACACATTTTGGCATTGACCCACGGCGCATGCTCGAAGGGGTATCAGACCGAACAAGGACCGATCGCCGCCTCTTGCATATTCCGGTCTCGCAAGGAACACGACGTTCGCACCGAAAGCCCTGCGCACCTTCGCATGACCGAAAAGTCCGTCATCTGGCCAATTCAGGTTCCATGTGCCACTGTCTGTCAAACACAGTCGGAGGAATACCATGGGCCAGCTCGAGGTCGCCGACAGCTATGTCGCGGCGGATACGACGCAAGTGCAACCACCGTACGTGCCGCCGCTTCAGCGCACGGAAGGGCAGCCGCCACCTGTCGCCGCGAACGACGGCCTGTCCTACTTGGCGTTCGACACGAACGGCGACGCCGGAACCGCCAAGGCGATCGAGGACGCACTCGCCGAACTCGCCGACGGCGAAAGCCAGCGAATGATCGACATGATCGACAACGCCCCGCCCGGCCCGATCAAGACCAAATGGGGTCTCGCGTTCCGCGACTACGACGAATGCCTCGCTTATATTCGCAGCTCGAACAGCCTCAAGGCTCCCGAAGGTGGCGTGGCTCTGCCGCTGCCCTATACGGTCCATGAGCGCCCGACCTACTCCATCGTTCCATCCAACGCCCTCTGGCACGATCCGGCGCACGCCGACGTTGCGGCGCTGCTGCGCAAGAACGAGCAGGACAGCCGGCGGCGGAATCTATTTTTCCCGCAGGTGCTACGCGACGCGCGGCGCATCGGCGAGTACCACCCGGGCCTGTCGCCCGACAGCCCGGACTGCATGGACAAACTCGGCGTCTCGCTGGCGCACCTCGAGTCCAAGTGCACGAATATCTATGATTCGGCCGAGGTGGAGCGCGTGTTCTACCCGGAGATCGAGAAGCTCCTGCTCGAATTCTTCCCGAACGCGACGGATGCACTGGTCTACAACCACGACGTCTTCGACAAGGATTACGCGGGCGACCGCACCGAAGACCAGGACGCCAAGAACCCCGGTGTGAACGCGAACTACGCCATGCTTGTGCATAACGACCTGAACGATAACAGCGGTCGCGTGCGTTGCCGCGAGCTGCTCACCAAGAACCTGCGGAACTTCGGGCGCCCGCAGAACTGCACCGAGGAACAGGCTGACGCGAAGATGTCGCGACGGTTCATGTCGATCAATCTCGCCAAACCTATAGAGACCATCGAGCAGTTTCCCTTCGTGCTGTGCGCCTGGCCGTCTTTCGCCGACCAGCCGTACATCAACAACTACCGTGTCTACGACGACCGCGTGGGCGAAACCACCCGCTTTACCTACCGGCCCGACCACGAGTGGTACTGGTTTCCCCAGCAGAAGCCCAACGAAGTCTCGATGCTAAAATGTTATGACTCGGTGACGGATGGTTCCGTTTCGCGCTGGTCGTTCCATACGGCGTGCATCGATCCGACCGCGCCCGCCACCGCCAGGTGCCGCAAGAATGTCGTAGTGCGGTCGTTCGTCTTCTTTTAGGGAGAATGGAACAAGCAGCGGGAGGAGAGGTGCGTATGAACGACAGAGTGCAAACCGCGCGTGAGCCGTCCGCGGAGCTGGCCCCCGATTTCGACGCGATCGTCATCGGCGCCGGGGTTTCCGGCCTCTATCAACTCTATCGCCTCCGCGAACTTGGACTGACGACGCGCGTGTTCGAGGCCGGCTCCGGTGTCGGCGGTACTTGGTACTGGAACCGTTATCCCGGCGCTCGGTTTGATTCCGAAAGCTGGACCTACGGCTACTCCTTTTCGCAGGAACTGCTCGACGAATGGGACTGGGAGGAGCACTTCGCGGGCCAGCCGGAAACCGAACGGTATCTGAACCACGTCGCCGACAAGTTCGACCTCCGGCGCGACATCCAGTTCAAAACCACAGTGACCGCGGCGCATTACCAGGAAGACGGCCGAAGCTGGAAGGTCACGCTCGACAACGGCACGCAATGCACTTCCCGCTTCCTGATCACCGCCATCGGCGTGCTGTCAGCGTCTGTTTTGCCGCGCATGCCCGGCATTGAGAGCTTCAAGGGCCAGTCCTGCCACACGCATAACTGGCCCAAGCAACCGGTCAGCTTTGCGGGCAAGCGCGTCGCGGTCATCGGCACCGGCGCTACCGGTATCCAGGCCATCACGGAAATCGCCAAAACCGCTCGCCACCTGACCGTCTTCCAGCGCACCGCGCAATGGTCGGCGCCGTTGCACAACGCCAAGGTCACACCCGATGAGATGCGCGAAATCCGCAAGAATTACGCCGATATCTTCGCCCGCTGCCAGGAAACACTCGGCTGCTTCATCCACACCGCCGACCCCCGCTCTGTGTTCGAGGTGACGGAAGAGGAACGCGAGGCGTTCTGGGAAAAGCGCTATAGCGAACCGGGCTTCGGAATCTGGATGGGCAATTTTCGCGACGTCCTGCTCGATCGCGAGGCCAACAAGCTGATGTCGGACTATCTGGCGCGAAAGATCCGCCAGCGGGTCAACGATCCGGCGGTCGCGGAAAAGCTGGTCCCCAAGACGCACGGCTTCGGGACGCGGCGGGTGCCGCTGGAAAGCGGCTATTTCGAGGTTTACAACCAGCCGAACGTAAAACTGGTCGATCTGACCGAAACGCCGATCGAGCGCATCACGCCAGACGGTATCCGCACCTCGGGCGCCGATTACGAGTTCGACATGATCATCTACGCGACCGGTTTCGACGCGATCACCGGGGCCTTCGACCGCATCGACATCAGAGGGGTGGGCGGCGCGTCGCTGAAGGACAAATGGGCCGACGGGCCGGTGACGCTGCTGGGCATTCTGGTCGACGGGTTCCCGAATTTCTCGATGGTGATGGGACCGCACGCCGGCCTCGGCAACTTCCCGCGTGCGGTGGAATACACCTCCGACTGGGTCACGGCGCTGATCCGTCATGCGCGCGACAACGGCCTGACCCGCGTGGATGCGACGCAATCGGCGGCGAAAGTTTGGACAGATCACGTCATCGAAACCAACGAAGGATTGCTGTTCACCGAGGTCGACTCCTGGATGACCGGCATCAACCGCAACGTGGAGGGCAAACAGGTCCGCCGGGTTATGCGCTACAGCGGTGGCCATCCGGCATTTCGGAAGCACTGCGACGCGCTGTCGGCGGGGGGCTATCGGGACCTGTCGATGGTGTAGAAGTCGACGTTACCAGCAGCCCGTTTCGGTGGCCACGGTGTGGACGCTGACGGCCTGTGGCTCGAGTGGCCTCTCAACCCCTTCACGGAGGCAGCAATGCATCGACCAAGGCCTCGATCTCGGCTGAGATGCCGTCTTCGGCGAGGGCGGTGCGGATGGCGCGAAATGCTGTCGGTCAGCGGAACCCTGGAAGCCACAGTTTCGCCGCGGCTGGCCGCGGCGCCCAAGTCGCGGTGCAGGACATCGCGCTCGTCGTATTCGGGGATGGGGAGAGTCCAGACCAGGCTGGCGAAGTCACGCCTGGTTCCCGCCTCGCCGATGCCCTGGAGGTCCTTGATCCTGGCAAAGACAGCGCCGCTATTGAGGATCGCGAGCAGGTAGTAGGCCTCAGCCGAGGAACCTGCTTGACGCTGAGCGAAATTGTCGTTCGGACCAACTATAGCGACAAAGTCCACAAATACGACTGGAGTGCCGTCATGGAGATCCACGGGATCTGTTGGACACATGACTGGAAAAAGGAACATTTCCTGGGAGGCAGCGTCAACCTTGAACTGCAGGGTGGCATTGAGTTGCCTGTCAACCTGAGAGCCGATGACGGATCGGTCAGTCCGAATTATAGAATGCTCAAAGCCGCACTAACCGGGAAGGCCTACCAATACTAAGTCAATGCGACCGTTACGCCAACCGCACGCCCGCCGAATCTTCATCCCCTCCTTTGGAATTGGCCGCGCGACAAAGGGTGACGCGCAGAATCGTTCAATCCATCGAATGCCAGCGCGGCAGCTTAGCGTGCAGTTTTGAACAAATCGGCCGGTAACCCCTATATGGCGGTCGTCGTCGTCATGCCCGAAGACATCCACGCCATTCTGTTTCTGTCCAGATCGTCCGTGGCGTTGAAAATCGGTGCTGTTATAGCGGAGTTTAGCAGCGGCGAGCATAATATCCTCAAACTCGTCCCACGACTTCGGAGGAGGAACTACAGAAAAAACAATTGTTGGCATAGAGAACCGCGTTGAAGCTGTAAATCAAAGGGGTATCTACAACCGTAAGGATCGCCGGTCTATGCGCGCCTCGCTATATGGCTCAGAGTTCCTCTGAAAACTCAGGGGTGCGTGGTTCGGCGTAGGAGGTTTCCGCCCATGGCGACCAGGATCATGGCCCGAGAGACGTAGATACGCGCCTGTAGTCGCGCACGAGGTGCTGCCAGCGGGTCATCTACCCAGGCCCGCCCCGCGCGGGCGATCGGCGCGGCCGGAGCTAGATCGCGGCGACCGTCAGCCGGTCCCGAAGACGCGGAACGACGAAATCGACGAAGGCGCGCAGCTTGAGCGGCAGGCGGCCTCGCTTGTCGTAGACAAGGCGCACCGGCCGAGGCGGGGGCTCGAATCCCTCGAGCAGCAGCTGCAGCAGGTTGTCGCGCACATGGTCGGCGACCTGGTAGGAATTGGTCCTGACCACCCCCGCGCCTGCTAGGCCCGCATCGATCGCCGCATCGATGGTGTTGACGCTCAAGCGCGATCTGAGAGGTACGGCGACCTCGTTCCCGTCCGCCCAGTAGCGCCAGGTGGTGGGGGACGACACGCTCTCGAACGAGATCACATCGTGGTCGACGAGATCCTGCGGAACGGCTGGGGCCGCGCGCGGGGCGAGATAGGCCGGGCTTGCGCATGTCACCCGGCGGGTTGCGCCCAGGCGAGTCGCGATCAGGCTGCTGTCGGGCAGGTCGCCGATACGCAGGGCGACGTCGACCTGGTCGTCGAGGAAGTGGGTCACGCGGTCGGTCAGCATCAGCTCGACGGACACTTCAGGGAACGACATGAGGAAGGTGGTGACGACGGGCAGGACGTGCAGCCGGCCGAACATGGTTGGGGCGGTAACGACCAGGTCGCCCTTGGGCTTGGTGTACTCGCCGGCGGCGGCGCGCTCAGCCTCGTTCAGTTGCTCCAGGACGGTCCTGGCCGCCGAGATGTAGGTCCGGCCGGCGGGCGTCAGCTCCAGGCCTTTGGACGAGCGGATCAGGAGGTCCGCCTTCAGGTGGCTCTCGAGCTCGGACACCTTGCGGCTCACGGTGGCGAGCGGCTGGCCGAGTTTGCGGCTCGCCTTGGAGAGGCTACCGCACCCCACCGCCGTGAGCATCACCTGCATCGCGTCCAGACGATCCATGGGCTTACCAGAATGTGGAATGCCGCCTCGCGATCCTAGCGAATGTCCGCGGAAATTGGAAAGGGCCAAGCAAGGGATTTGCAAGGGAAGAGCTCCCCCTCGACGTCGATCTGTAGCTCAGGACGTGTTCCGATGTTTGCGGTCACCCGTCAGCGCACATGCGTGGTGCAGGGCCGAACGATCAGCTACCGCGGGGCCGGCGACGTCTCGGCCCCGGCGGTCCTGCTCTCGCAAGGGCTGCCCTGCAGCAGCTGGGGATACGACAAGCCTATCCCGGCGCTGTGCTTTTCGGCGCCAGGATCCTGCGGCCCATCGTCGACGCCTTTCGGACGGAATTCCCCGCAGTCCAGCTCCGCTACCGTCTTCTCAACCGGCAAGTCAGCCTCATGGAGGAGGCGATCGACGTTGCGCTGCGTCTGGCACAGCTTGCGGATTCTGGATTGATCGCGACCCGTGTCGGGAACGTCCGGTGTGTGATCTCTGCCGCGCCCCGGTATCTTGACGAGCATCGCGCCGGGGTCACCAAGGCGGCGGTCTGGCGCTGGCAGGTCGACCGAATGCCCTTCATCCGAGTTCGGCCGGAGCCGCCATCGAAGCCCGACGCTGCCTTGCGATTCGAGCCGCAAGGGCGGACGCACCGGCCAGCGCGATAGCTGCAGCCACGGAGGCCCAACTCGCTCCTGCCGCGGTGGGCGGTCCTCCGACCAGCGCACCCAGCAATGCGACACCGATGACGCCCCCGGTCTGCCGGGCGCTGTTCAGGATGCCGGACGCCAGACCGCTGCGTTCGCGCTCAACCGAGTCCAGGGCGGAGAGGTTCATTGAAGGTACCGTGACGCCGGCGCCCAAGCCGATGACGCAGAGAGGAATGGCGATCGTGATCAGGCTATGATCAAACCCCATCACGGCCAATGTGATGGCACCCGACGCCGAGGCCGCGTGTCCCCAAATCTGGGGTCCGAACGGATCCGATTTGTGCAGAAATTTCGCCCCCACCCTCGTTCCGGCGACAAGAGTCAGCGTCAGGGGAAGGAATAGCAATCCAGCTCCGACTGGGGTCATCCCGCGCAGCTCCTGAAATGCAAGGCTCAGCGCGAAAATGAGGCCATAGATCCCAACGTTGTGCAAAAGGCCGACAAGCGCCACCGACCCTAGAGCAGGCCGAAAAAGAAGATCGAGTGGCAGCATTGGGTTCGCTTGCCGGGACTCAACCCAGAGGAACGCGGCACCAAGTCCGATGACGCCTGCGCCCGATATGATCATGGAGGCAGAGAACGCATGCGACCGGCCCAAACTAATCATCCAGTACGTCAGGGTCGCGAGAGTAGCGACAGCCAGAAGCTGGCCGATTGGATCGAACTCTCTTTGCGTTTGGCGAGGACCGACGGCGACGTGTCGTCGCGCAAGCCAAAAGCCCACCAGCCCGACCGGGATGTTCACAAGAAAGATGCTCCGCCAGTCGAGATACTGAACGAGCACACCTCCGACTAACGGCCCCAGGGCGACGCCCAAGGCACCTGCACTGGACCACGCCGACACCGCGATCTTCCTGCGTTCCGGATCCTGCACCGTGTGATTCAGGGCGGCGAGCGAGTTCGGCAGCAGTATGGCAGCGCCAATACCCTGTATTGCCCGGGCGCACTGCAAGCTTGCCATGTCGGGTGCCAGCCCACACCCGGCCGAAGCGGCACAGAAAATGACTAAACCGGCTGAGAACATGCGCTTGGCGACATAGCGATCGCCCAGCACTCCTGCGTTCAGCAGCAGGCTGGCAAAAACCAGCGCATATCCGTCGACGAGCCACTGGAGAGCGGTGAGGTCTGCATGAAAAACGTCTTTGATACGAGGGAGAGCCAAATTTACGATCGACGTGTCAAGAACGATCATGAAAAAGGCCGCACCTGTCGCCACTATGGCCGCAGATTCGGAGCGGGGTTTATCTCTCAGTTTACCTGACATCGTGAACCTCCCCCGCCGGATTGAAGCTGCTGGACCGTAGACAAGCCTTTCGGTCCCTGAGCGTGCTGGCAGCATTGCGTTCCCGGTTTCGACGCTGCCGCTGACGCGACACCGTATTCGATGCTCGCGGCTCCGGACCTCATCCGGGATGCTTGGCCATGAACCGGAGGATCAGGTCCGCAATCTCGTCCGTCTTTTCGTTCAGTGCGAAGTGCCCAGCGTCGAGCACGTGGATTTCCGCATTCGGAAGATCCCGCTTGAAGGCTTCGGCACCCGGCGCGACGAAGGAAGGGTCGTGCTCGCCCCAGACCACAAGGGTCGGGGGCTGACGGTCGCGGAGCCATGCCTGCCATTTCGGGTAGGACGCGACGTTGGTCCGGTAGTCGTAGAGCAGGTCCCCTTGGATTTCGCGCTGACCGGGCCGCGACAGATCGGCATACTCGTCGATCCAACTATCCGGATCGTAGTGGTCCGGATGGGATGTGCCGGCGATATGGCGATCCCTGGTTGCATCGAACGAAAGAAATGAGTTGAGCACCTCGGGATGAGCTTTCGGATCGGCCCAGAATCCCGCGATCTTGGTCCATTGGGCTCCGAGGCCTGCTTTATAAATGTTGCCGTTTTGAATGATAAGCGCATGCAGTTGATCGGGGTGTGCTAGAATGATACGGAATCCGATCGGCGCGCCGTAGTCGTGAAGGTACAACGTATAGTTCGTGACCTTCAGCTTCTCGAGAAGGTCACCCATCGTTCGGGCAAGATGATCGAAGGTGTAAGTATATTTCGTCGGCGACGGCGCGTCGCTCAGACCGAAGCCGGGATAGTCCGGAGCGATCAGATGGTATTTTGTCGCGAGCAAGGGAATGAGCGTGTCAAACTCGCGCGAAGACGACGGGAAGCCATGCAAGAGCACAATGGCTGGAGCGTTCTCAGGACCGGCTTCCCGGTAGAAAATCCCGACACCGTCGACCTGCACGCGATGATAGGTCGTTGAGGCATTGGTCGAAGGCAGAGGCGCGGCTTGTGCCGTGCCTATAAAAAGGGCTGTGGCAAGAACGTATTTCGATAGGCGGTTCACTGAGATGTCCCTTTTGAGTTGAGAAGGTCGTACCCAGCTTCAGATGAGACGAACACGTCGGGCATTTCTTGCCGATCATCCAGCAAGGAAAGCTTGGCGCTGGGCCGAAGACGGCCAGAGCTGAGGATTTCCGCATAGATCCCGCAATCACCATGGCCACGGAAGTCGAGGATGCTCCGTGGGACGTTGAGGTCGCGCACGCCTCGCTCGAGATCGACGCTTGTGGCCGGACAGCGCCGGATGTGCCGTACGATCCCGAGCAGAACGTTGCTTGAAAGAAACACCTTGCTCACCCAATTCAGTTCGGACCACGGCGCCTCACCATCGAAGTAGATATTGGCCCGAAAGCAGCACGCGAGGCGCAACGACATGAGCCCTTCAGCATTGAACTGCCGATCCTCTTTGCCGTATGCACGAAACCATTGGCGTTCACGCACGAGAGGGCGATGGGCTCCAGGTCGAACAGGCGACTGACCGTCATTTTTAGCGAGACCGATAGGTGGTTGCGGTTGGATGCGGCCAGATGTCCGCCGGCGGAGTGGTCGCAGAGGCAGACCGGCCGGCCGCCGTACCCGACGCTGTCAGGACTATGCGCGAGGTGGTCGAGCAGAGCTTGGATCCCAGCTGCGATCTGCGGGACCGACGCCTCGGGGGCCAGGGTGAACTCGGCCGTGACGACGTTGAAGCTGCGCGCCAGAGTCGTATTGATTGCCGCGTTCGACCGGGCCCGCCTCGTGCAGCGTCAAGTTTTCCGAGCGGTAGCGGTCCATCAGGGCCGCACGGTCCGGCTCGGCCTTACGATTGTTGTAGGCGGTGTCCAACGCCGCTTGGTCCATGCCTCTCAAGTTCGAGCTCATCGGTCGCGGCCCTATCGCTCGGCCGGTGCGCCCGAGGGCGGGTGCTTGGCCATGAAGGTCAGGATCAGCGCGGCGGTCTCGTCGTTCTTTTCATCGAGGGGGAAATGGCCGGCGTCCAGCAGGTGGATCTCCGCATCCGGCAGGTCGGCTCGGAAGGCCGTCGCGCCCGCCGCGATGAAGGACGGGTCGTTGGCGCCCCATGCCGCCAGGGTTGGCGGCCGATGCTGTCGGAGCCATGCCTGCCAGGCGGGGTAGGCGGCGACATTGGTCTGGTAGTCGTAGAGCAGCGCCGCCTGGATCTCGCGCTGGCCGGGCTTGGACAGATGCATGATCTCGTCCGTCCAAGTGTCGGGATTGTAGCGCTCCGGGTGCGAGGTCCCCAAGGTATGGCGCTGCTCGGTCGCCTCCGGCGACAGGAAGGCGTCGATCACCTCCGGGTGCGCGGCTGGGTCGGCCCAATACTGGGCGATCTTGCTCCACTTCGCGCCCAGGCCGGCTTGGTAGACATTGCCGTTCTGGGTGATCAGCACCTGCAGGCGCTCGGGGTGGGCCAGGATCAGCCGCATTCCGACCGGCGCGCCGTAGTCGTGGATATAGAGACTATACCGCTCGATCTTCAGCGCCTCGAGGAGATGATCCGTGGTCTGCGCCAAGTGGTCGAAGGTGTAGACGTAGGACGACGGCGGCGGCGCATCGCTCCGGCCGAAGCCCGGTAAATCCGGCGCGATCAGGTGATAGCGCGTTGCCAGCAGCGGGATCAGCGTATCGAATGCTCGCGACGAAGACGGGAAGCCGTGCAGCAGCACGATGGTGGGCGCATCCTTGGGGCCCGCCTCCCGATAGAACACCCCGACCCCGTCGACCTGAGTGTGGTGATAGGTGGTTGTGGCAGTGGTCGAAGGGATGGGACTTGCCGCCGCCGCGGAGCCCGCGAGCGCGGCCGTGCCGGGGATCGCGGCTTCAAGCTTTCCAGAGTTCATGGCCTTACTCCTTCTACTGGCCTCAGATGCGCGCGTGCGCCTTGGCGAGGTCAACCGCGGCCTGTTTGGCCTGCTCAAGGGCGCCTTGCGGGTCAGCCGTCAGGAGCGTGGGCTGGAACCGCAGGTCGTCGATGGCGGTGACGCCGGCCTGGTTGAGCCAAGCCTTGAGGTAGGTGGACTGGTGGTCGACCCCGAAGGCCGGCGACGGGAAGCTGTCGGCATAGGCGCCGGCGGTTAGCACCAGTGTGGCGTGCTTGTTCTCCAACAGGCCGAAATAGCCGGTCTCAGGCTTCAGGCCAAACAGAAGACCCGGCTGGTGGACGATGTCGATGTAGTGCTTGAGCCGGTATGGGACCGTGCCGTTCCACATCGGCACCGCGAACAGGTAGCGGTCCGCGCTGATGAAGCGGGAGGCGATCCCCACGACCTGTTCCCAGGCAGTCTTCTGCACGGCGTTCTGTTCTTGGCCGAGTATCACGTTGACCTTGGCGGCGGCCTTGTCGCCGTCGAACGCCGGCAGTTCGGTCTGCCAGAGCGGGAGCACATCGACCTCCAGCGCGGGGTTCGTCGCCTTGAGGGCGTCGAGGTAGGTTTGAGCGACCTGGATCGACTTGGATTGTTCGCCGCGAGGGGAGGCTTGGATGAAGAGCAACTTGGTCATGGCAGGGTACCTTTCGGCTGCGGGTGGTAATCGCCGGTGCACCGGCGGGCTTGGCGTCAGAGGCCGAGGTCGCTGAGGCCCGGGTGGTCGTCGGGGCGGCGACCCAGGGGCCAGCGGAAATGCCGCTCGGCCTCTGCTATGGGGTGTTCGTTGATGCTGGCGAAGCGAGCGGCCATCAGACCGTCGGCGTCGAAGCGCCAGTTCTCGTTGCCGTAGGCGCGGAACCATTGGCCGCTGTCGTCGCGGTATTCGTAGGCGAACCGCACCGCGATGCGGTCCCCGGCGAAGGTCCAGAGTTCCTTGATCAGGCGGTAGTCCAGCTCCCGGGTCCACTTGCGGGTGAGGAAGGCCTGGATTTCCTCGCGGCCATTCGGAAACTCGGCCCGGTTCCGCCAACGGCTGTCGGGAGCGTATGCCAGGACCACCCGCGCCGGATCGCGCGTATTCCAGGCGTCCTCGGCGGCCCGCACCTTCTGGATCGCGGTCTCTTCGGTGAACGGGGGCAGCGGCGGGCGGCTCATGGCGTGGTTCTCAGGCAAGTTGTCGGATGAGGGGCGCCGGCCGGACACCGGCGGAGTGGCCCGGCCGGCGGCAGATCACGGACGCCGAGCTTCCGCGACCGCCAAGGTGTCGATGTACTGCCGGAAGCGGGCGATCTTCCCGTCCTTCACCGTCCAGACATGGGCATAGCGCGCCTGGGAGGTCTTGCCGGTGGCACCGTGGACGCCTTTGAAATCGCCGAGCGACACCACGGTTTCACCTTCGGTGATGAACTCTATGGGCACGAGCGAGAAGCTGGTCCACTCTGCCGTCAAGGGCTTGAACAGGCCCTCGGCGACAGGGCCGGGGCCGCGGCCTTCGACCTTGTAATGCCACATGGTGATCCACTCGATGTCCGGGGCCATCAGGCCCAGGGCGCCGGGGGCGTCGCCGCCGGCGAGCTTGCCGTAGAAGTCGCGGACGATGTCCGTCGGGGTGGCGGTCATGGGCAGTCTCCGTCAGGGGGGTCCGCCTTCGGCGGCCTCGGAGGTCAGGGGAGCCGGGCGCCGCGAGAGGCGCCCGGCGGCGGTCAGCCGAGGTGCTTGGCGAGGAAGTCGCGCATGGCCGCGCCGATTTCGCCGGCGTGGGTCTCCAGGGCGAAGTGACCGCTGTCGACGAAGCGGACCTCCGCGTCCGGGACGTCTCGCTTGAAGGCTTCGGCGCCCGGCGGGATGAAGAAGGGGTCGTTCTTGCCCCAGATGGCGAGCACCGGCGGCCGCTTGTCGCGCAGATAGGCCTGGATGTCGCCGTAGAGGGCGACGTTGGTCTTGTAGTCGCCGAGGAGGTCCAGCTGGATTTCGTCATTGCCGGGGCGCGCCAGGTAGAAGTCGTCGAGGTTGCGGCCGTCGGGCGACACCAGCGCCGGGTCGCTCACGCCGTGGGTGTATTGGAAGAGGGTGGTCTGCGGGGCCAGGAAGTCGCGCAAGGCGTCGCGGTTGGCCTGGGTCGGCTCGTTCCAGTAGGCCTGGACCGGAGCGAAGGCCTCGGACACGCCTTCCAGGTAGGTGTTGCCGTTCTGAGAGACGATCGCGGTGATGCGGTCAGGATGGGCCAGCGCCAGACGGAAGCCGACCGGGGCGCCGTAGTCGAAAACGTAGATGGCGAACCGCTTCAGGCCGAGCACATCGGTGAAGCGGCCGACCACCTTGGTGATGTTCTCGAAGGTGTAGGCGAAGGCGTTGCGGGCGGGCTGCTCGGTCATGCCGAAGCCGGGCAGGTCCGGGGCGAGGACATGGTACTTGCCGGCCAGCTCCGGAATGAGGTCGCGAAACATGTGGCTGGCGCTGGGGAAGCCGTGTAGCAGCAGCACGACCGGAGCGTTCGGGTCGCCGGCGGAACGGTAGAACACCTTCAGGCCATCGACGTCGACAGTGTTGAAGCGGACAGTCATCACTCGATCCCTTGAATTTTGCGGCACCGACCGCCCTCACGACGACATTTCGGTCGTCCCGGGCCGGCCAGGCAGCGGTCAAGTTTGGGAAGCAGCCTCCCATTCAGTGGAAATGGCTAAGGCCCGGTTTCCCAAGGCGAGATGCCCCGCGGGCGTCGAAATCGAGGACGGCAAACCCACCCGCCATCCCCGAGGCCGCGCGTGATCTGGCTCTTCGGTTGAACGGAATGCTGCCTCGGGCGCGGATCACCGAGGTTCTGAGCGATGTCGACGGGGGGACCGGATTCGCCGATCGGTTCGTTCATCTACGCACTGGCAATCCGGCCGCCGACAAACCGTGGCAAAGAACCCGTTCTCGATTGGCTGCGAAGCCTGCCGGTCGATGACTGGAGTGCGCCCCTGCGGGTGGACAGTTTGAGTTCGTAGATTTGACCCCCCTGATCGGGCTTCTGGAGACTAGAAGCCATGACCAAGCATCGTTCCCATAGTGCGGCGTTCAAGCGGCAGGTAGCCGAGGAATTCATCGCCGGGGAGGCGCTGCATGCGCTGTCCAAGCGCCACGACATCTCGCGCCAGCTGATCCGGATCTGGGTTGGCAAGTTTGAAGCCGGGGCGTTGGATGATGATGTCCAGGCGGCTGACCTGCTTCAGGAATACGAAGCCAAGATCGCAGCTCTGGAGCGGATGGTCGGTCGCCAGGCGCTGGAGATCGAGATGCTAAAGGGGGCTCTCAAGCAGGCACCCCGGCCGAAAAGCGCGAATACCTCCGTCGTCACCGGCCCCGTGGCATCACCGCCCGCCGGGGGTGCGAACTGATGGGGCTGGCGCGCTCGACGTTCTACGACGCACCGCCCATCGCGGCGTCTCAGGACGATCTCGTCCAACGGATCAGCAAGATCTGTGACGAATTTGAGTGCTACGGGTACCGACGGGTGAGTGCGGCCCTCCGCCACCAGGGTATGGTGGTGAATAGCAAGAAGATCCGCCGCCTGATGCGCGAGCATGATCTGCAACCGAAGCGCCGCCGACGGCATGTCGTCACCACCGACAGCAACCATGCCAGCCCGATCTTCAAGAACCTGACCAAGGGCCTGGTGGTCGAGCGCTCCAATCAGCTCTGGATCGCGGACCTGACCTATGTGGCGATCCCGGGTGGCTTCGTCTATCTCGCCGCCATCCTGGACGCCTGGTCGCGCAAAGTGATCGGCTACGCCATCAGCCGATCGATGGATGCCC
Organism: Rhodopila sp.; assembly: GCF_965277165.1. GTDB lineage: Bacteria > Pseudomonadota > Alphaproteobacteria > Acetobacterales > Acetobacteraceae > Rhodopila. The sequence continues at coordinate 1,843,276 of NZ_CBDICE010000006.1, read as the reverse complement.
GGATTGCGATCGCCGCCTTCAAGGCCGCCATCCGCCTGCGTCAGCCGCCCAAGGATTGTGTTCACCATTCCGATCGGGGGGCGCAATACGCGTCGGACGCCTATCGCACTTTGATTGCCGAGTACGGCCTAAAAGGTTCGATGAGCCGACGCGGCAATCCCTATGATAATGCCAAAGCCGAGAGCTTCATGAAAACCTTGAAGGTCGAGGCGGTTTACTTGGCAGCCTATGAAACCTTCGAGGATGTTACCGCCGGTCTTCCACGCTTCATCGACGAGGTCTACAACACCAAACGACTGCATTCAGCGCTTGGCTATCTCAGCCCGGCCCAGTTTGAGGATCAACACACCCGCCAGACGGTCAAAATGCTGGCTTGATTCTGTCCACCCGCAGGGGCGCACTCCACGCCAAGTGAACAGCAGGCCCGGATAGACATCGTGCCGAGCCGCAATCTGGTTGACCGACGCGCCGGGCTCCAGGGTCTCGCCAACAATCTTCAGCTTGTCCTCGACGCTCCACCGACGCCGACGCTCACGCCCCGTGATGATCTCAACAGCTCCGTCCGCCATGACCTTGAACACACCTTAAAGCTAATCTTAAGGTGTTGCCCTGCCAGAACTCGTCATTCGCCAACAGGCGCGGCTGACCGGACGCATACGCACTAGGGTCTGCCGTCAATTAAGGACTGGCGTGTTGAGTCCAGCGTGCAACAGCTAAGCGTAAATCGGTTGTCCAGGCAAACTAGGAGATTCCGGCGCGGCGCATTCTTCGATTCGTAGGCGGTCAGCTTGATCGAAAGGCTGACCGATGCGCCGCTATGGCTTGCGTGATGACCAGTGGGACCGGATCAAGACCCTGTTGCCGGGACAGCCGGGGACGGTGGGAGCGAACGCCGCGGACAACCGTTTGTTCATCGAGGCGATGCTCTACCGATACCGCGCCGGGATTCCCTGGCGCGACCTTCCGGAACGCTATGGTGACTGGAAAAACGTCCACCGACGCTTCAGTCGTTGGGCAAAGTCCGGCGTTTTGCTGCGGGTTTTCGAGCCTCTCGCCGGCGATGCCGACAACCAATACGCGATGATCGACAGCACCATCGTGCGGGCTCATCAGCATAGCGCCGGGGCTAAAAAAAAGCCGGCGCGGACCAAGCGATCGGCCGCTCGCGGGGTGGACTGAGCACCAAGATCCACACCCTGGTCGATGCGCTTGGCAATCCAGTTGGCTTCCATTTGACCGGCGGCGAGGTCCACGATTTGGTCGGAGCTGACCATCTGTTGCCGGATATGGCCGCCCATACTCTGATCGCCGATAAGGCATTCGATGCCGATACCCGGGTCATCGAGCCGCTGGCCGAAGCCGGCAAGAGCACGGTGATCCCGCCACGGGCCAACCGACGCGCGACTCGCCCGTTCGACCGCGACCTCTACAAGGCGCGCCATCTGATCGAGAATTTCTTCGCCAAACTCAAACAGTTCCGCGCTATCGCCACGCGCTACGACAAGACCGCCCGCAACTTCCTCGCCGCCGTCTATCTCGCCGCCAGCGCGATTTGGCTCAATTGACGACAGGCCCTACGGTATTTTGAATCAAAAAGCCGTCAGCGGTGAGGCTGACGGCGTTGGTATTGTTGGACAATCTGGTTGCGGGGACAGGATTTGAACCTGTGACCTTCAGGTTATGAGCCTGACGAGCTACCGGGCTGCTCCACCCCGCGGTAGAAGAGGTGTGTTGTCTCGGACGGGCGATACGGGCGTGCCGCCGTCTCTGAGGTTGGCTGGGTCTTAGCTAGCTAGGTCCTGGTGGCCTGGGTCCGATGGCCTTGCTACCTACGCCTGGTGTCTCAAGTGTTGGGTATTGGGCTAGATTGGAAGACCTGGCGGCGACCTACTCTCCCGTGCCTTGAGACACAGTACCATGGGCGCTGGGGACTTTCACGGCCGAGTTCGGGATGGGATCGGGTGTAGGCTCCCCGCCATGGCCACCAGGTCGTCCAGTCCAGCCCTGTTCAGTGGTCAGGGTATCAGGCTGGCGGGACGGATCGGTTCTGGGTGTGTGTCGTGCGGTGTGCTCGCCGCCGCCCGCCGGTTTCGCCCGCCGGGCGGTCTCAGGCGAGGTCTGTCCGGGGATATTTTCCCTGCGGATATTTTCCCTGCGGATAAGTTCCACTGGGATCATTTCCACTGGGATCATTCCCTGGGGATGATTTCCATGCATGGTGTGTCGCGTCGGATCGTCGGCGGCCATTGCTGACCACGGGCGGCTGACCACTGACCGCTGCTATCGAGTCTTTGGGCGATTAGGACCAGTTAGCTGAGGACGTTGCCGCCCGTATACATCTGGCCTATCGACGTGATGGTCTATCACGGCCCTCTCGGGGTTGCCCCCTGGGAGACCTGGTTTTGAGGTAAGTTTCCCGCTTAGATGCTTTCAGCGGTTATCTTGTCCAGACATAGCTACCCGGCGGTGCCACTGGCGTGACAACCGGTGCACCAGAGGTCTGTTCATCCCGGTCCTCTCGTACTAGGGACAAATCCTCTCAAGTCTCCTTCACCCACGGCAGATAGGGACCGAACTGTCTCACGACGTTCTAAACCCAGCTCACGTACCACTTTAATCGGCGAACAGCCGAACCCTTGGGACCTGCTCCAGCCCCAGGATGTGATGAGCCGACATCGAGGTGCCAAACCTCCCCGTCGATGTGGACTCTTGGGGGAGATCAGCCTGTTATCCCTAGAGTACCTTTTATCCGTTGAGCGATGGCCCTTCCACGCGGGACCACCGGATCACTATGGCCGACTTTCGTCTCTGCTCGAGCTGTCACTCTCGCAGTCAGGCGGGCTTGTGCCATTGCACTCAGCAGCCGATGTCCGACCGGCCTGAGCCCACCATCGCGCGCCTCCGTTACATTTTGGGAGGCGACCGCCCCAGTCAAACTGCCCACCATGCAGGGTCCCGGACCGGGCTGACCGGTCGCGGTTAGACATCAGCAGAGCTCAGGGTGGTATTTCAAGGCTGGCTCCACCGAGGCTAGCGCCCCGGCTTCAAAGCCTCCCACCTATCCTACACAGCTCTCTTCTGAGGCCACTGCAAAGCTGCAGTAAAGGTTCATAGGGTCTTTCCGTCTGACCGCGGGTACCCCGCATCTTCACGGGGAATTCAATTTCGCTGAGCCGATGCTGGAGACAGTGGGGAAGTCGTTACGCCATTCGTGCAGGTCGGAACTTACCCGACAAGGAATTTCGCTACCTTAGGACCGTTATAGTTACGGCCGCCGTTTACCGGGGCTTCAATTCGATGCTTGCACATCTCCTCTTAACCTTCCGGCACCGGGCAGGCGTCAGACCCTATACGTCGTCTCTCGACTTCGCAGAGCCCTGTGTTTTTACTAAACAGTCGCTACCCCCTGCTTTGTGCCACCCACCCCTGGTTGCCCAAGTGTGGGTCTCGCTTATCCCGAAGTTACGCGAGCAATTTGCCTAGTTCCTTCAGCATCGTTCTCTCAAGCGCCTTGGTATGCTCTACCAGTCCACCTGTGTCGGTTTCGGGTACGGTCTATACGCTGGAGCTATTTCCCGGAACAATGTGGTTGCACGGACAATCCGATAAGTCCGCACAACGTCGATCATTCGTCACTTCCAGCAGGCCGGGGAGTATTAACCCCGTTCCCATCGACTACGGCTTTCGCCCTCGCCTTAGGGGCCGGCTCACCCTGCGCGGATTAACCTTGCGCAGGAACCCTTGGACTTTCGGCGACAGAGTTTCTCACTCTGTTTGTCGCTACTCATGTCAGCATTCGCACTTCCGATACCTCCATCCCCCCTCACGGGCAGAACTTCGCAGGCTTACGGAACGCTCCGCTACCGCGCATCTTTCGATGCACCCACAGCTTCGGTACGTGGCTTGAGCCCCGTTACATCTTCGGCGCAGGATTTCTTGATTAGACCAGTGAGCTATTACGCTTTCTTTAAAGGATGGCTGCTTCTAAGCCAACCTCCTGGTTGTTTTGGAATTCCCACATCCTTTCCCACTTAGCCACGATTTGGGGACCTTAGCTGGTGGTCTGGGCTGTTTCCCTCTCGACGACGGACCTTAGCACCCGCCGTCTGTCTGCCACGCTATACGTCCGGGTATTCGGAGTTTGGTTAGGTTTGGTAAGACTTTGGGTCCCCCTAGCCCATCCAGTGCTCTACCCCCCGGAGTAAACACATGACGATCTACCTCAATAGATTTCGCGGAGAACCAGCTATTTCCGAGTTTGATTGGCCTTTCACCCCTAGCCACAGCTCATCCCCGACTTTTTCAACAGGCGTGGGTTCGGCCCTCCAGTGCGTGTTACCGCACCTTCAGCCTGGCCATGGCTAGATCACTCGGTTTCGGGTCTTCCGCCCGCGACTGAACGCCCTGTTCAGACTCGCTTTCGCTGCGCCTTCGCCTACCGGCTTAAGCTCGCCGCGAACGGAAACTCGCTGACCCATTATACAAAAGGTACGCCGTCACGACACGCCGCGCTCGCACGCGAGGCCGCTCCGACTGCTTGTAGGCATCCGGTTTCAGGTCTCTTTCACTCCCCTTTCGGGGTGCTTTTCACCTTTCCCTCACGGTACTTGTTCGCTATCGGTCACCAGGGAGTATTTAGGCTTGGAGGGTGGTCCCCCCATGTTCAGACAGGATTTCACGTGTCCCGCCCTACTCAAGGATCTTCGCCACTTTACGCATACGGGGCTATCACCCGCTATGGCCGGACTTTCCAGACCGTTCTGCTTATCTTGCGAAGACCACTGGCCTGTTCCGCGTTCGCTCGCCACTACTAGCGGAATCTCTGTTGATGTCTGTTCCTCCGGGTACTGAGATGTTTCAGTTCCCCGGGTTCGCCTCTTCACACTATGGATTCATGTGAAGATACCCTTTCGGGTGGGTTGCCCCATTCGGACATCCACGGATCAACGCCTGCTCGCGGCTCCCCGTGGCTTTTCGCAGCGTGCCACGTCCTTCATCGCCTCCTGGTGCCAAGGCATCCACCGAATGCCCTTATTATACTCGATATCGCGGACCCGGCGCCGAAGCGCCAAGCCGCACCATGCACAGAAACCATCCCCAGAGGCAGTCTTTGGTGTCAGTCTTTAGGTGACAATCTTCAGGTCGTCGGGTGTCAGGAACAACCGCAACCCTCGACAAAGCCACCCTCGACAGTACCACCCTCGACTGTTCGGGGACAGTCCCGCAAATCTTCACTCCGCACATAACAGGATCTCGTTCGCTCGGCCGTCTACCCATCACTCGCACGCACCAATCACTCGCACGCACCAATCACTCGCACGCACCAATCACTCGCACGCACCAATCACTCGCACGCACCAATCACTCGCACGCACCAATCACTCGCACGCACCAGACAAACCGCCGATCCAACAAGATCGTTCACACGCCTCTGAACTCTCGTCGCCGACCGTTGGGGCGCCGCGTTTACACGCCAGCGATCCCGGTCAGACAAGTCAGTCGAACGACGCATCTGGGTCGGTCTTCCGATGTCAGTCCTCAGTTGTCGGAAATTCCAACACCTGATCACCGACCACCCGGCAACCGTCATGATGACGCGTCCAGAGACGCACCAGAACCTGATTCACAGTAACAAAGAGCACCGCTACCCCAACAAGAGCAGCACAAACGGCATGACCACACGACCCGGAACGCTCTGCCCGAGCCATGGTCAAACCGAATTCGGAACATTCCGCGATACTTGACCGGTGGTCAGCGGTTACTTTGAAAACCCTGA
>NZ_CBDICE010000006.1:0-1835000 GCF_965277165.1 Rhodopila sp. | reverse complement strand
CTAGGTTGCTTTGCTGAGCATCTATCCCGATGCAGACCGGAAAAGATAATCCAAGAGACGAACCAAAGCAAGAGAAACCGTCCGTCTCGATGGACGCCGATGTAGGCCCAGGCGTTCGCAGCGTCAAGCGGGCATTTTAACCAATTCCCGCCACGCCGCCACGCCACTCGCGAAACCACGCCACAAATCGCGGAATCCCGACCGAAAGCGGCGTCGTCGGCGCATATCCGGTCAATGCCCCGATGGCCTCGACCGAGGCGAATGTCGCGGCCACATCGACCGCCGGGCGAGGAGCCGAACGGATGATTGCCTTCCGTCCCAACGCCTCCTCCAGCAGCCGCACCAGTTCGCCCACCTGCTCGACCCGGTGATTGCCGATATTCAACAGCCGCGGCAGTCGGGGGTCATCGGGCGGGCGATCCAGGCTGCCGACGATCCCGGCGACGATGTCGTCGATATAGGTGAAATCCCGCCGCAGCCGGCCTTCGTCGTAGAGCGTGATTGGCTCGCCGGCCTCGATCGCGACCGCAAAGCCGAAATATGCCATATCCGGCCGCCCCCACGGGCCATACACGGTGAAAAACCGCAACCCGGTCTGCGGCAAGCCGAACAGATGCGCATAGGCGTGGCTCATCAATTCGTCCGCTCGCTTGGTCGCCGCATACAGCGATACTGGCTGGTCCACCCGATCGGTCTCCCGAAACGGCATCTCGGTGTTGGCGCCGTAGACCGACGACGTGCTGGCATAGATCAGGTGCCGCAGCCGCGGCAGACGCCGTGCCGCCTCCAGCACCACCAGGTGCCCCATTACGTTGGCCTGCACATACGCGTAGGGATCCACCAACGAATGTCGCACCCCCGCCTGAGCCGCCAGATGCGCGATGCCATCCAGGTCGGGATGGGCGGCCACGAGCGCAGCCACCGCATCCCTATCGGCGACATCCAGGTGGTGAAACGCAAACCCTCGACGCGGCCGCAGCCGATCCAGCCGAGCCTGTTTCAGCCTCACATCATAGTAGGCGTTCAGACTGTCGAGGCCGACCACGTCATCGCCCCGCGCCAGCAGCGCGTCAGCCACATGGTAACCGATGAAACCGGCACAACCGGTGACCAGAACCTTCACGACAGGGCCCGCGCGACGATGCGGTCCTCCAGCAGTTCCAGCACCGCGTGACCCAAGGCGATGTGACACTCCTGGATGCGCGCGGTCTCGGTATCGGGCACCAGCAGGGCCAGATCACAGTGGCTCAACGCCGGCTCACCCCCGCCGCCCAGCAGTCCCACGGTGACGATCCGCATCTCCCGCGCCGCTTGCAAAGCCCGGATCACGTTGCCCGACCGACCCGACGTGGTGATGCCGAACAACACGTCGCCGGCCCGACCCAGCCCGCGCAACGGCCGCTCGAACACCCGGTCGTAGCCATAGTCGTTGCCGCACGCGGTCAGCACCGCCGGGTCCAGCGTCAGCGCCAGCGCCGCGATCGAGGCCCGCTCATGGCTACCGCGCAACCGGATCAGCATCTCAGTGGCCAGATGCTGGCTGTCCGCCGCCGAACCGCCGTTGCCGCAGAACAGCAGCTTGCCGCCGCCGCGCAGGCTGGCCTCACAGGCATCGACAACCCCGATGACGGCATCCGCCAATTCCGTGGCGACCCGGCGCTTGAGCTCAGCCGAACGCGTCATCATAGCGGTGAACCGGGCAGCTTCGGAAACCTGCATCGCGAACTCCGTCGGCCATGCGCGCGGGCCCGACGCCCACGCAACGAAACCAGCCGGCAGCGTTCTACATCACAGCGACGTTATTGCGCTACCCATCCGCCATCGATCGACAGCGGCGCCCCGGTGATCGTGCTCGCCGCATCGGAGCACAGGAATACCGCCAAACCACCGATTTGTTCCGGTGTCGAAAATTGTGCCATCGGCTGCTTTTCGGTGACGAACGCCAAGCTCTCCTTGGCGACCGACGAGCCGTCCCGACCCGCCCGGTCCTGCAATTGCTTCTCCACCAGCGGCGTCAGCACCCAACCCGGACAGATCGCATTGACGGTGACGCCCTGGTTCGCCAGTTCGATCGCCGCCACCTTGGTCATCCCGACCACGCCATGCTTGGCCGCGACATAGGCGACCTTTTGCGCACTGGCGACCAATCCGTGCGCCGAGGCGATATTGATGATCCGGCCCCAACCCTTGGCCTTCATCGCCGGAATCGCCGCCTTCATCCCGAAGAACACCCCCGACAGATTGACCGCGATGATCTGGTCCCATCGTTCGTCGGGGAAGTCCTCGACATTGGCGACAAACTGGATACCGGCATTGTTCACCAGGATGTCCGGCGATTGCATCGATTTCGCGCATTCCGCCAGCATCGCCGCGACCTGATCCGGCTTGCTGATGTCGGCCCCGCTGTAACCGACCTTGACGCCGTGGGTGGCGGAGATCTCGGCCCGCAACGCCTCGATTTGGGCTTGGTCGCCAAAACCATTCAGCATGACGTCCGCCCCGGCGGCCGCCAAGGCACGCACGATCCCCAGCCCGATCCCGCTGGTCGATCCGGTTACCAGGGCGACTTTTCCGTTCAGGCTCATGGCTTATCCCTTTAACCAATTCCCCGGCCCAGTCCGCCGCCGGCGGCGGATCATGAACCAGCATTGCCGCTGCTCAAAGCACTCGATATGCACGACGCGACCCGGCAAACTTGACGCGGGAGCGAAAGGAAACCATGGATCTTTTGATGCCGTCCCGCCCGCTGCCGCCGATCCTGCCTGGCCGCCGCCCCTGGCGCCCGCGTGGTTGCGACAACGTCGCTCTGGTGCTGCAAGGCGGCGGTGCGCTAGGCGCCTATCAGGCGGGCGTCTACCAGGCGCTGCACGAGGCCGGATTGCGGCCCGACACCGTGGCCGGTGTCTCGATCGGCGGGATCAACGCAGCACTCATCGCCGGCAATCCGCCCGAATGCCGCATTCAGCGCCTGCGAGACTTCTGGGAAGGCATCACCGCCCGACCGGTCAGCCTGTTCACCGTGGACGGAGACGCCGCCCACAAGGCCACCAACATCTGGTCGGCGCTGCTGACCACCACCTTGGGTCAACCCGGCTTCTTCACGCCGAACGTGTTGAACCCCTGGATCAGCCCGCGCGGTTCGGCCACAGCGACCGCTTTCTACGACGCCGCACCGTTGCACGATACACTGTCGCGCCTGGTCGATTTCGATCTGCTGAACAGCGGCGCGATGCGCTACGCCGCCGGCTCGGTCAACGTCCTGAGCGGAAATTTCGCCTATTTCGACAGCACGGAAACCGAGATCCAGCCGCGCCACGTAATGGCAAGCGCCGCCCTGCCCCCGGCGTTTCCCGCCGTCCAGGTCGGCACCGAGCTCTATTGGGACGGCGGCCTGGTCTCCAACACGCCGCTGCAGCACGTGCTGGACAACGTCGAATGCGGCCATATGCTGATCTTTCAGGTCGACCTGTTCAGCGCCCGCGGTCCCGCACCGCGCGACATGGACGAAGTGCTGGCTCGGCAAAAAGACATCCAGTATTCCAGCCGCACGCGCCTCGTCACCGACACCTTCCGCGACCGCCACGCCCGCGACCTGGTCACCAAACGACTGCTGGCAAAACTCACCGACGACAGGCTGGACCCCGACGAGCGGGCACTCAAGGCCCGCCTCGCCCACCTCCCGGAGGCCACCATCCTGGAACTGATCTACCAGCAGGCCGCCTACGAAACCCAGGCCAAGGACTACGAGTTCAGCGCTGCCTCGATGCGCCAGCATTGGAACAGCGGCTACCTGGACACCAGGCGCACCCTGCGGCACCGCGACTGGCTGGAGGTTTCGGACGGCGACGCGGGTGTTAGCGTCCACGACATCCACCGAACCGACGACTGACCCGGCTGGCGCCATGACCCAGTCCGTCGCCCTCGTCGCTACTCATCGCGGTTTAGCCGGCGGCCCCAGCACCGCAGCAGCCCATAGACGCTGATCGCCGCCCAAAACAGTTCCAGCAGGACTGACGGCAGGTTCCAGGCATCGGCCAGCGACACCAGCACGAGCAGAGCCCCGAGCAGATTGATCGCTGGAAAGCCCCAATCGCGGACCTTCAACCAGCCCTGTAGGGTTGCGAAGTACGCGATGACATAGCAGCCAGCGCCGGCAATTCCGGCGGCGATATACGGATTAAGTCCCACCGTCATGGATTTAGCAACACATCCTGCCAACCCGCCATCGCCGCGTCGCCTGCACCCTCAGCCGGACCATTGCTGGCAGCTCAACCGCGCCCTGCCCCGAGGGGGTGACTTCCCTGGCCCGCGCGGCTAGGACTCGGGGCCTGCCGCCATCACGCCGCGGCATTCAGCAAAACCCTTGCGGGAGCAGATGAGCTATGACGATCAAGGTCGGCGACACGATCCCTTCGATGAAACTGATGGTGGCGACTTCAGACGGTCCGAAAGAGACCTCAACCGATGAGATTTTCAAGGGCAAGAAAGTCGTCCTGTTCGCTGTTCCAGGCGCGTTCACGCCGACCTGCAGCGCCAAGCACATGCCCGGTTTCGTGCAGAATGCCGCCGCCATGAAGGCGAAGGGTGTCGACACCATCGCCTGCATCGCGGTGAATGACGTCTTCGTCATGGACGCCTGGGGCAAGGAACAGGGCACCGGAGGCAAGATCACCATGCTGGCCGATGGCGCCGCCGCCTTCGCCAAGGCGATCGGGCTCGAGCTTGATCTGAATGGCCGGGGCATGGGATGGCGCAGCCAGCGCTATGCGCTGATCGCCGAGGACGGCAAGGTCACTCATCTCGGCATTGAGGCGCCAGGCGGCTTCGAGGCCAGCAAGGCCGAGGCGATCCTCGCCGCCCTCTGACACCCAGGCGGCGACAGAGGCACCGGCGACCGACGCACCGGCGACCGACGCACCGGCGGCCGCCCGAGGTTTCCCGCCCTATCCGTGGCGGCTGAGCGTGCCGCCGCCTCGGGTCGGGCGATTGCGCCAAGTAACTGCACGTCACGTCAACACCGGGTCTGGCAAGCCCGCGGGCGCGTGATAAACTCGTCCCGTCAATAACTCCCGGGAACATCCGATGACCCAGTCCGCGCTCGATCGTGCTCGTCGTTACCAGGACGAACTCGCCGCCATCCGCCGCGATATCCACGCCCACCCGGAACTCGGCCTGGAGGAATACCGCACCGCTGAACTGGTGGCCGCCAAGCTGGAGGAATGGGGGATCGAAGTGCATCGCGGGGTCGGCAAGACCGGCGTCGTCGGTGTGCTGCGCAACGGCAACGGGCAGGCCGCGATCGGCTTGCGGGCCGACATGGATGCGCTGCCGATCCTGGAGGCGACCGGCCTGCCGCACGCCAGCCAGAACCCCGGCCGGATGCACGCCTGCGGCCATGACGGCCACACCACGATGCTGCTGGGCGCGGCGAAATACCTGGCCGAAACCCGCAACTTCAACGGCACCGTCAACTTCATCTTCCAGCCCGCCGAGGAAGGCGTCGGCGGCGCGCTGGCAATGCTGAAGGACGGCCTGTTCGAGCGTTTCCCCTGCAACCAGGTCTACGGCATGCACAATCGCCCTGGCCTGGCGGTCGGCAAATTCATCACCGGATCGGGCGCCAGGGCCGCCGGGGGCGCCTTCTTCGATATCATCATCACCGGCAAGGGCGCGCACGGCGCACACCCGCAGCAGAGCGTCGATCCCGTCGTCGTCGCCTGCCATCTGGGAACCGCGCTGCAGTCGATCGTGTCACGCAATATTTCCGCACAGGACACCGCGGTGCTGAGCATCACCCGCATCCAGAGCGGCGATGCATACAACGTGATCCCGCAATCGGCGCTGATGGCCGGCACCGTGCGCACCATGAAGCCCGAGGTGATGACCACGATCGAGCACAACATGAAGCGCCTGGCGGTCAGTATCGCAGCCGGCTTCGGGGCCGAGGCAGAGGTCAATTTTCGCGTCATCTTCGCGCCGATGGTGAACGACAGCGCCGAGGCAATTGCCTATGGCGACGCTGCCGCCGCGCTGGTCGGTGAGGACAACGTCCGCCGCGACGGCCCGCCCGGCATGGGATCGGAGGATTTCAGCTTCATGATGGAGCAGGTGCCCGGCGCGCATATCAACCTTGGCAGCGGCGACACCGCGGCGCTGCACAATCACCGCTACGATTTCAACGACGAGACGATCCCCTATGGCGTCGCGCTCTACGCCACGATCACCGAGAAGAAGCTTCCCAAAGGCACCGCTGACTGATGCTGACCAGGCCGCCGGGGGGCGACCTGACGATCTGGTTCGAAGGCGCTGCCGTCACGGCGCGCGCGGGCGACAGCGTCGCGGTGGCGCTGCTCGCCGCCGGGATCGTTGCGACCCGGACCACTGCTTTGTCCGCAAGCCCGCGTGGACCGTTTTGCCTGATGGGCGACTGTTTCGAGTGCCTGGCGATAGTGGATGGCCAAGCCAACGTGCAAACCTGCATGATGCCGGTACGGAATGGGATGCGCGTGCTGCGACAGGACGGCGCCAGGAAAATCGACGGTTCGCCTAAAGAGTGCGCCTAAAGAAATCATGCCCGCTCCGCACCCCACGGCGGCGGTCGTCCGACAACTCCATCACGTTTGGTGGGCCGGGGAGGATTTGAACCATCCGACCTCACGCTTATCAAGCGTGTGCTCTGACGCTGAGCTACCAGCCCATCCAGCGACACTATGACTGAACCAGGATATTCCCAAAATCCACAATACCGTTACCGATACGATCGGTCTTCATCATGACTTGATGCTATGTCGACCGCGTCACAGCTGCCGAGGTGAGATGTTCCGTATGTCGGAACTCATGGTTCAATAATCCTCAAATATCGAGCCCGAGATGGCGATAAGTTCCACAAAGCGGGACAAAGCATTCGATCAGGCTTGACCGCACATCGTGAGTCGCATGATCACGGGTGCGACTTCGGCGCCATGGTCGATCTGTAAGCCCGACCTTGATCGCGCCCGAAGAACTTACCCTCAGGAAGGAGAAGCGCCATGGACCAGACTCTGCCCGTCAATACCAAGCCCAACCCAATTCTGCGGAATCCGAAGCAGACGCTGGGCGGAATCCTGCCGCCGACCACAATGCCGTTCGACCGGAACGGGGATCTCGTGTTCTCCGCGCTGCGCGAACAGATGGACTTTGTCGTCGAGCAGGGCGCCCATGGCGTGGTCGCTGGCGGCAGCACGGGCGAAGGCCACACGCTGAGCTTTGACGAGTTTGTCCGCGTGATGCACGAAACGCACGATGCGCTCGCCGGCCGCAGGCCCCTCGTCGCCGGCCTGATCGTCAACAGCACGCGTGAGGCGATCGAGCGGGCGAATGCCCTGCGCGGGCTGAACATCGCCGCGCTGCAGATCACCCCTGTACACTACCTATTCAAACCCAGCGCCGAGGCGACAATCGAGCATTTCCGCGCCATCTATAACGCCACCGGCATCCCGATCTTGATCTATAACGTTATTCCCTGGAACTACCTGTCCGTCGATCTGATGCTGCGCATCATGCGTGAGGTGCCCGGCGTCGTCGGCATGAAGCAGAGCGGCGGAGACGTGAAATCGGTGTCCGATCTGGTGCAACAATGCGAGGAGCGGAACGTCGTGCTGACCGGCGTTGACGCGCTGCTCTACGCCGCCTTCGCCATGGGCGCGGATGGCGCGATCAGCGCACTCACGGCGGCAGTGCCCGGCGTCTGCGTCAAGCTGTGGAATGCGGTGCGGGCGGGCGATCACCCAACAGCGCTGCGGATCCACCGAGCGCTGGCCACGCTGTGGAACGTCGTGCCGCACGACGTGCTGCCGGCCGCCGCGAAATACATCCAGCACAAGCAGGGCCTCGGCTTTTACTATCCGCGCCAGCCGATGGATCACCTCAGCGACACGCTAAAGGGCGCAATCGACAAGGCAATGCTCGGCCTGCCTGGATAATCTCGCCAACGCCGCCAGCCGCACCCGTGGCTGGCGATGTGATCATCAGGGAGGCCAGCACGATCAATGCCGCCAGTCAGCGGGACGGACATGCTGAAACGGTCATGAGCCAGGGCGGGAGAACCGGCCCCCGCCCGGACGACGGGCTAAAGTCGCTCGTCAAGGTCGTGCGAGTGCTTGATGCCTTCTCCGCGCGTAATCGGACCCTGTCGCTGACCGATCTTTGCGCGGCGACCGGGTATCCGAAGAGCACTGTGCACCGCCTGCTCGGTGCCATGCGCGAGACCGGTCTGCTGGACCAGGATTTAGGACGCGACCGCTACCGGCTGGGGATGAAGCTGTTCGCGCTCGGCAATACCGTCCTCGCCAATATGGATCTGCACCGAGAGGCCCGCCCGTTTGTCGACGCTCTGACCCGGCAGGGTGGACAAGCCGTGCATTTGGCGGTGTTCGACGGCCGCCGCGCCATCGTCATTCACCGCGCCGACGCGTCCCCGGAGAAGTTGCTGGCGGCCCACACGATCGAGCAAGCCCCGGCGCACTGCACCGGCGTCGGAAAGGCGATCCTGGCCTTCCAGCCGGAGGCGGTGGTGAGAAGGATCATCGATGCCGGCCTGACGCGCTACACCGAAACCACGATCACCGATCCAGCGGCGCTGCTGTCGGCCTTGGCCACGGTGCGCGCGGCCGGCTACGCGACCGACGAGGGCGAGCACCAGCCGGGCCTGCGCTGCATCGGCGCTCCAATCCGCGACCGCTCCGGGCAGGTTATTGCCGGTATCAGCTTGACCGGCCCGGCATGGCGCCTTCCGCTGGCGGAAGTCGACGGGCTTTCAAAGGTGGTGATCCACCATGCCAACGGCATCTCGACTGCCCTGGGGCATCGCTGAAGTGCGCCGCTTCGCATCGCTGCAACTGCCGCATCAAGGGTCTCCAAGGACCTCAGCTTTCGGAGGCCTGGTGCAAAATTGCGATATAGCAATTAAGCTAGATTTCAGGCGGCGACGCCAGACATCTGGTGCTCCACCAAACGCCGGTAAAAACCCCCACGGACGAGCAACGCGTCATGGCTCCCGGTCTCGACAACCTGCCCGTCCCGCAGCACCACAATCAGATCCGCCGCCCGGATCGTCGACAGCCGGTGCGCGATGACGATCGTCGTGCGGTCGGCCATCAGCGTGTCCAGCGCGCCGCGCACCGCCTGCTCGCTGATCGTATCGAGATGCGAGGTCGCCTCGTCCAGGATCAACAGCGGCGCGTCCTTCAGGAAAGCCCTGGCGATCGCGATGCGCTGCCGCTGGCCGCCGGAGAGCTGCACTCCGCGCTCACCTACCCGGGTCGCCAGCCCCTCCGGCAGACCGGCCACGAAGCCCCCAAGAGCGGCCCGGGACAGCGCCAGCAAAACCTGTTCGGCGGATGCCTCGGGTCGCGCCAGCCGGACATTCGCCTCCAACGTGTCGTTGAACAGATAGGTGTCCTGCGCCACCAGGGCGATACTGCCGCGCAGTCCGTCCAGCGTCAGGTCGCGCAGATCGACACCGCCCAACTCGATCGATCCGCTCACCGGGTCCCAGAACCGCAGCAGCAGGCTAGCCACCGTCGTCTTGCCGGCACCGGATGGCCCGACCAGGGCGACCGTGGCGCCGGGGGGCGCCTTGAACGACATCGCGGTCAGTGCCGGCGCCGAGCGGCCGGAATAGGTAAAATCGACAGCGTCGAACTGAACCCCCGATCCGCCGGTCGGCTGGCGTGCGCCATCCGTGATCAGCACGGGCTCCGCCTCCACCACCGCCAGCCGGCGCGTGGACGCGATGGTGTCGGCCAGTTGCCGCCCCACCTGCGCAATTTCGGAAACCGGCAGGAACGCCGCGACCGAGATCAGCACCAGCAGCGGCAGCATCGCCGGCGCGACCATGCCATCCGCCACCAGCATCGCCCCGATCGCCGCTACGGCCAGACCACCCAGGCTGGTGACGGCATCCAGCGCGGCGGCCTGAAACGACAAATCTGCCAGCAGTGACAGCCGCAGGTCCTGATATGTCTTCACCGCGGTCATGAAGCCGTCGCGTCGGCGCTCGGCGGCTCCAAACATGACCAGTTCGGCCAGCCCCTGAATCGTTTCGGTCGCATAGGCACCGATCAGCCCAAGCGCACCGCGGGCAGACGAGCCCAGTCGGTCGATCCGCCGCCGGCCGAGCAATGGCGACGCGCCGGCGTAGGCGAGGAAGGGGGCCAGGACCAGGGCCAGCGGCCACGCCATCCAGGCCATCGCGAAAAGCACGCTGAGCGGCACCAGCACCGCGACGATCGCCGGGGCTATGGTGTGGGCAAAGAAATATTCGACGGTCTCGACGTCCTGGGTAGCCAGCGCCACAAGGTCGCCCGAGCGGCGGCGCAACAAGTAGGCCGGCGCCAAAGCATCGAGCTTTTTGAACAGATCGACCCGCATGTCGGCCAGCAGCGCATAGGCCATGGCGTGGGCGATCCAGGATTCCAGCCAATGCAGCAGGCCGGCAAGCGGGGCGGTGACAAGCAGCGCGGTGACCAGCGTCGCGGTCGACGAGCCGTTGCGCACCGCCGCCAGCACCAGCGCGCCCAGAACGCTGACGCCGATGAAGGCAACCACCCGGCCGATGCCGGTCAGCACGGTGACCGCCAACTGGTCACGATACGGACGCACGACCCGCAACAAGGTGCGAATCGTCGCCGGCCAGGTCACCAGCGCAGCGTCCTCGGAAAGGCTGCCGACGACAGCGCCGGTGGCCTGCGCATCGGGCTGGCCGTCGGGCAGACCAAGACCGGCCGCAAGCCTGGGCCCGACGATGCCGTCCGGTTCGCCCATTTGCGGTCGCATCAGATCGCGATACGGGCCGTCCTGCCCGATCAGATCCCGATGATGGCCGGATTGCACGACCGCCCCGTTGTCCAGCACCAGGATCCGGTCGGCCCCGATCACGCTGGACAGCCGATGCGCCAGGATCAACGTGGTGCGACCTGTCATCAGCCGATCCAACGCCTGCTGGATGATCGATTCGTTCTCGGCATCGACCGAGGACAGCGCCTCGTCCAGCACCAGGATCGGCGAATCGCGCAGCACTGCCCTGGCGATCGCCAGGCGCTGGCGCTGCCCGCCCGAGAGCTGCGTGCCACGCTCACCGATCACGGTCTGGTAGCCGTTGGGCAACGCGGAGACAAAACCATGGGCGTTGGCCGCGGTGGCAGCGGCAACCACCTCGGGGTGCGACGCGTCGGGCCGGCCGAGCCGGAGATTTTCCTCGACGCTGCCGTGAAACAGATAGGTGTCCTGCGAGACGATGGCGATCATGCCGCGAACCTGTTCCGGATCCAGCTCCGTGATATCCCGGCCGCCGATGCGGATGCTGCCGGTTTGCGCCTGGTGCAGCCGCGACAGCAGCCGAACGATGGTCGATTTGCCGGCGCCGCTGGGTCCGACGATGCCAACGCGCTCACCGGCGCCGATGCGAAAACTGAGGCCGCTATGGGCCGGCCGGCGGCCGCCGGGATAGGCGAAGGCGACGCTGTCGAAGACGATCTCCGGCGTCAGTTCGGCTGCGCGGGCACCGCGCTGCATTGGCGCCTCGGTGTCCAGCAGTTCCAGGATGCCGACCGCCGCCGCCTGCCCGTTCAGCCCCTGGTGCAGCACGCCGCGCAGGTCGCGCAACGGACGAAAAATCTCGGTTCCCGCCATCAGTATGATCAGCAGCGCCTCCAGGCTCATTTCGCCGTGACGGACACGCCAGGCGCCAAGCGCCAGCGCCGCGGCCGACCCCAAGGCGGTGCCAAGGTCGGTGAAGCCGCGCGTCAGCACGTTCAGCGACAGCACCCAGAACGTACTGTCCGACAGCGCTCGGGCCTTGGCCGCCAGCATGCGCCCGTAAGCAGCGCTCTGCCCGAAAGCCTTCAGCGTCGGCAAGCCCTGCACCGCATCGAGGAATTCCTCGCCGAACGACTTGAAGGCGGATTGCCTGGAGCGCGAGGCCACTTCGGTCTTGCGGTGCACCGTTGCCGGCAGGATCAGCGTGAACAGCGCGGCAGCCAGCATCACCAGCGCGACCGGAACGTCCCACCAGGCGATGAAGGCGAAAATCGCCAGCGGCGCGCAGATCGCGATGGTCACTTGCGGCAGGTATTGACCAAAGAACGACTGAAGCTGCTCCACGCCATCGACCATGGACAACATCACGCCGCCGGTCCGTTCGGCTCCGAACCAGGCCGGGCCGAGCGCGATGATCTTGTCGAACAACTGCCCGCGCAGGGTCTCCTGCACCCGCGCGGCGGTGCGGTGGGCGATCATCGCGCGGTGGTGGTCGAGCCAGGCGCGCAGCAGGATCGCCGCGGTGGCGGCCAGCAGCGGTGCCACCAGCATCTGGCCGCGGAATACCCCGGCCAGGAACCGGCCGAGAAAGGCGAAGCGGGCGATCCCGACCGCCAAGGCGAGCAGGCCGAACCCGCTGGAGAGCGCCAGACGCCCGCGCAGGCCAGCCGTCATCCGCCAAAGTTTCAAATCGAAATGCATGGCCCGATCATCCCTCAGCTTTCCGGCGCCGTCGATGCGTGATGGCGTCCGCCATGGGGCGTGGCAGCGCCAGCATGGGGATGGCCATAAAGGCCAGTTCCTTCGACCCGCGCCAGTCCGCGAAGCCGCGACCGGCCTTTGCAAAAATGCAACCCCAGGGAACCGGTGTGGTGTGACACGGGCCAGTTTGCGGCAGCCGGAAGCGATGCCATGCTGCGGCCGGAACAGGCTGCCCGGGAGGGCTGTGGTGCTTCGCTGGGATGATATCCGGTTGCTGCTGGCCGTCGCGAGCCAGGGAAGTTACGCTCGGGCCGCTCAACAAGAAGGCGTCAGCCTGGCCACCATCGGGCGGCGTTTGCGCGTGCTGGAACGATCTCTTGGCGCCACGTTGATCGAGCGGCGATCAGATGGCCACAGGCTTACGCCGAAGGCCGAGGCGCTGCTGCCGGCTGCCAGCCGGATGGCCGCAGCCGCCGGCGACCTGCATGCCAGTGTCGAGCCTGGGCACGCCGAAATCCGTATCCTGGCGCGGGAATGGGAGGCACTGTTCCTGATCCGCTCGCTGCGCAGTCTGCGGGCGGCACTGCCGAACATCGAACTGCTGATTGGATACAAGCACTGGCCCGACCTCGGCCGGTGGGAAGCCGAACTGGTGCTCACCGACCACGCGCCAACGGACGGTCCGGTGATCGCCCGCAAGCTGGGACGCATGGCGTTCGCCGTATACGCCAGCCACGACTTCATGCAACAGGCCCCCATCCAACAGACCGGGCAGGTGCTGACCGAGGATGACTACCATCGGCACCCCTGGGTCCGCTTCACCCCGGCCCATCGGTATTTCGCCTCGGAGCAGTGGCTGACGCGTCGTGGTCTTGACGGCGTGCCGGCCGCCCACCGCTTCGATAGCGGCTTCATGATTCTGGAAGCGGTGCGGGACGGGGTCGGGCTGGGTTTATTGCCAGTCTGGCTGGGCGAGCCGGATCCGTCGTTGCGACGGCTGTCCGGGGTTCTGCCCGACCTGACCCACGAGACCGGCTACCTGATGAATGCCGAGCTTCGGCGGGAGCCGAGGCTGCGCGCGGTGGCGGAGGAGATCAGCGCCTTGTTCCGCCGCGAGCGGGCCAGCCTGTTGGGCGCGGCGATCAGGCCCACAACCGATCCCTGAGCGTGTTCATTATCTGAGGGAACTGGTTCCGCGCCGCTGGCCTAAAATTTGCTTCATCTCTCGCGCCAGCACGCGCTCGGGGGCGACAATGCGGATCGAGGCAAAACCGTACGAATACAGCCTGAATCTTTCCACCGCCGCACTGCTGATCATCGACATGCAGCGAGATTTTCTCGAGCCCGGCGGATTCGGCGAAATGCTTGGCAATGATGTTTCCCAACTGCGCCGCACGATCGAGCCGAACCAGGCCCTATTGGCCGCCTGGCGAGCCGCCGGCGGGCTGGTGATCTACACCAGGGAGGGCCATCGTCCGGACCTCACGGATCTGTCGCCGGCCAAGAAGATACGCGGACGCGGCGCATCGTGCATCGGCGATCCCGGCCCGATGGGCCGCATTCTGGTGCGCGGCGAGGCAGGTCACGACATCATTCCCGAACTCTATCCAGTGGCCGGGGAGCCGGTGATCGACAAACCCGGCAAGGGCGCGTTCTTCGCCACCGATCTGCACGCCATCCTGCAGAACCGGGGCATCCAGCAGCTTGTGGTCACCGGCGTCACCACCGAGGTCTGCGTCAATACCACGGTGCGCGAGGCCAACGACCGCGGCTTTGACTGCCTGGTCGTCGCCGACTGCTGCGGGTCCTATTTTCCTGAATTCCACGACATCGGGCTGCGGATGATTGCCGCACAGGGAGGCATTTTCGGCTGGGTTGCGCCATCGGCCGCCGTCACCCGGGCGCTCGCGGGCAAAGCAACGTGATGAAAGGAGCGGCAGAATGAGCGCGAATCCAGCAATTGGCGGTCGGCCGAAGTTCTGGGTCGCCGGCGACTGGAATGCGTTGTTCGGGTTCGGCACCAATATTCTGGTCAACGTTCTGGTGCTGACCGGGCTGCTGCGGTTCGTGCTGAAAATGCCCGAGCAACTGGTGTTCGGCCGCATTCTGCCCGCGCTCGGCCTGATGTTGTGCCTGAGCACCGGCTATTACGCGTTCCTCGCCTGGAACCTGGCGCGCCGGACCGGCCGCACCGATGTCTGCGCGCTGCCTTCGGGTATCAGCGTGCCGCACATGTTCGTGGTGACGTTTGTCGTCATGCTGCCGATCAAGCTGGCCACCAATGACCCGATGCAGGCTTGGGAGGCAGGCCTGACCTGGGTGTTCATCCAGAGTTTCGTGCTCATGGCGGGGGGCTTCATCGGGCCCTATATCCGCAAGATCACGCCGCGTGCCGCGCTGTTGGGGTCGTTGGCCGGCATTTCGATTACCTTCATTTCCATGAGCCCGGCGGCTCAAGTGTTCTCCACACCGGTGATCGGGCTGGTCTGCTTCGCGGTGATCCTGGCCAACTGGTTCGGCGGGGCACGATATTTCGGCGGCGTTCCAGGCGGGTTGGTGGCGATCGCCGTCGGCACCCTGATCGCGTGGGGGTCGACCGCGATCGGCCTGGATTATGGCGATCTGACCTTGGCCAAGCTGGGCGCATCGGTGTCCAACTTCGGCTTCTCGGTGCCGTTGCCGGCATGGCACCACACCTTCGACGGTTTCAAATATCTCGGCGTCATCCTGGTCACCGCAATTCCGTTTGGCATCTACGACCTGATCGAGGCACTCGACAACGTCGAGAGCGCCGCCGCCGCCGGTGACAGCTTCCCGACCACCCGGGTGCTGACTGCCGATGGCGTGATCAGCCTCATCGGCTGTCTGATGGGGAACCCGTTCATCAACGCCGTCTATATCGGTCACCCCGGCTGGAAGGCGATGGGCGGCCGGATCGGCTATTCGGCGATGACCGGCATCATCGTGCTGGTGCTCACCTGGTTCGGCATCATCGCGGTGATCAGCGCACTGATCCCGGTGGTCGCCATCCTGCCGATCCTGCTCTACATCGGCATGCTGATCGGTTCGCAGGCGTTCCAGGAATCACCGCACCGCCATGCGCCGGCCATCGTGCTGGCGCTGCTGCCGCAGCTGGCGGCGTGGGGCAAGACGCAGATCGACAACGCCTTGGGCGCCGCTAGCACCACCGCGGCGGCGGTAGGGTCCGCCAAGCTGGCGCAGGTCGGCGTGCTGTATGACGGGCTGGCGACGCTGGGGGGCGGGGCGACGCTGGCGGGCATCATTCTGGGTGCGATCACCGTCTACATCATCGACCGAGCGTTCGAGAAAGCGGCGGCATTCGCGATGGCCGGGACCATTCTGACCTTCTTCGGCTTCATTCATGGCGCCGAGGGCATCGGCATCAACCGTTCGCCGACCGTCGCCATATCCTATTTCGGGGTGGCCGCCATCCTGTTCTACCTGGCGCGATATGCCGAATTCCATCCGGCGGCGCTCGATCTGCACGAGGTCGCGGCGGAGGCCGACTGAGCCAATTGGCGCCCAGCGTCCGCGCCTGGGCGGCCAGTCACGTCGGCAAGGTCGGCCGCAAGAAGTCGCCGACCATCGCGTCGAACCGGTCCGGGTCGGTGATGTTGCAGGCGTGGCCGCCCTGATCCAGCAGTTCCAAACGAACGTCGGACAATTGGTCGGCAAGGGTGATCGAACAGGTGCACGGCACCAGCACATCGTCCCGCGCTGCAACGACCATGGCCGGTGCGGTAATCCCGGCAATTGCCTGGGTCAGGTCGAACGCCTCGACCGCCTGGATGCGGCGCAGAACCGTCTCGGTCGGCGGAAAATGCGTGATCGCGGCAGCGTCCTGGTCGGCAAGCCAAGCCTGCCTCTCAGCCAGCCACGCGGCGGGATACAGGAACAGCGGCTGGGCCTGGACGTACGCCGCGACGCCGGAATTGACCAACAGATTCTTGCGTACGTTGAAACAGCGCAGCGTGTGCGGATGGGTCTTGGCCCAGGCGTTCACCAGCACCAGCCGATCGACCAGCGCCGGCCGATCCGCCGCCATTTGCAAACCGATCAGGCCGCCGAGCGCGTGGCCGATGACATGGGCTTTGTCGATCGCCAGTTGGTCGAGCAAGCCGGCGGCCTCGGCGGCCATGTCGGCAACCGCGTAGTCCGGCGGCAGGGTTGCCGGGCTGCGACCAGTGCCGGTCTGGTCATAGGCGATGACCCTGAAGTACTTGGCCAGCGCCGGAATGTTCGCCGCCCAGTACAGTGCCGAACCGCCGAGGCCGGAGGACAGTAGAACTGTCGGCACTCCAGGGTTGCTGCGGCCATATACTTCGTGCCACACGGGTCGCTAATTTTTTCCGACATGAGCGATAGTCGCGATCTCCACCAAAGCGTCGGGTTTGACCAGCCCGCACTGGATGCAGAAGCGAGCCGGCTTGTCGCCCGGAAAATATCCCGCATACACCGTGTTGACGGCGGCATAGTCAGCCCAGTCACGGATAAAAATGGAGTTGAAGGTCACATCCGCCATGCTGCCGCCGGCGGTTTCGATCACCGCCTTGATGCTGTCCAGTACGTGGCGGGTCTGCGCCGCCGCGTCGCCGACATGGACCACGTTGTTGTCCTTGTCGAACGCCAGGGTGCCCGAGACATAGACCACCCCATCCGCCATCGTGCCCGGCGAGAACGGGGCGATCGGCGTGCTGGTGCCCGGCGGCAGGATGATGGTTTTGGGCATGATTGGTCCTCAATTGCTGGAAGTTGTCGCGGCCGCGGTCAACGGAGCGCTCTGCCCGATCGCGCCGCAGAAATCGGCGACGGTGGAGACCCAGCCGAAGAATTTCTCGATGTTGTAGAGCGCCGCCTGCTGAACGAAGTCCGGGCCGGCATGATGCGTCGCGTCTTCCAGGACGACAGCGAAATATTCCAGGTGGAACGCATCGCGCAGTGAAGACTCGACGCAGACATTGGTGGCGATGCCGGTAAAGATCAGGTTGCGGATGCCGCGGGCGCGCAGCACGCTGTCGATGTTGGTGTTGAAAAAGCCGCTGTAGCGGGTCTTGGGGATGACGATGTCGCCCGCCTGCGGCGTCAGCGCATCGACGATGGCGTAGTCCCAGGTGCCCTTCGCCAGCAGGCTGCCTTTCAGTTCAGGCCTGGCGCGCATCGTCTTCAGGGCGTTCGACTTGTGGAAGTTGGGCGACCCCGAGGTGCCCGCCTCGACATAGTCCGGGTCCCAGCCGTTCTGGAAGAAGATCACCGTCAGGCCGGCGGCGCGGGCGGCATCCAGTGCCAGCTTGGTTTTCGCGATCGCCGGCGGCGCGCCGGACACGTCGAAGCCGGCGATGTCGAGGTAGCCGCCGACACTTGCATAGGCATTCTGTATATCCACCACAATGACCGCAGTTTCCGACGGCTTCAGCCGCAGCGGCTCGGGCCGGGCCGGCAGCGTGACGCTGCCTGTGGACGCGTCGGGGGCGACGTAGCCGGCGGCTACCGGGTCACTCATCAGGCGGCCTCCACATGCTTGCGCGACTGCATCAACGGTTGGATGCGCGTGCCGAAATCCTCAGTGCCTCTGACGAAGTCGTCAAAGGTCAAAAGTACACCATCGCAGCCTGGCACGGTCGCCACCTCGTCCAGCAGCCGCGCGACGGTTTCATATGACCCGACCAGCGTTCCCATATTGATGTTCACCACCGAGACCGGATCGACCATCTGGCGTACATTGGTGTCGCCACCCGAGGCCTTGTCGACCGCCGACTGATCGACCAGCCACTGCACCGCCTCCTGGTCGGTGCCAGCCTTGTAATGCTCCCACTTGGCGCGCGCCGCCTCATCGGTTGTGTCGGCGATGATCATGAACAACGCATAGGCGGTGACCTTGCGACCGGTCCTGGCGGTTGCCTGGTTCAGCTTGACCACGGTGGGGGCGAACGCCACCGGTGTGTTGACGCCCATGCCGAAGCAAAAATTGTAGTCCGCATACTGCGCCGAGAATGCCATGCCGGCCTCGCTTTGGCCGGCGCAGATGATCTGCATCGGCACACTGGGTCGCGGGCTGAGCCGGCAGTCCTCCATCTGGAAGAATTCGCCCTTGAAGTCGGATTTTCCGGTTTCCCATAATTCCCGCATGACCTGAATGTATTCCGACACGTACTTGTAACGATGCCCGAAATATTCGTCGCCCGGCCATAGACCCATCTGGGAGTATTCCGGTTTCTGCCATCCGGTGATCAGGTTCAGACCGAAGCGGCCGTCGGAGATCGAATCGATGGTCGAGCACATGCGCGCCGCGATCGCCGGCGGAATCGCCAGCGTCGGGCAGGTGGCGAACAGCTTGATGCGGGTGGTCACCGCCGCCAGCCCCGCCATCAGCGTGAAGGACTCCAGATTGTGGTCCCAGAATTCGGTCTTGCCGCCGAACCCTCGCAGCTTGATCATCGACAGCACGAAATCCAGCCCATAGCGCTCGGCGGTCAGCGTAACCTGCTTGTTCAGCGCGAAGCTTGGCCAGTATTGCGGCGAATTCTCCGAGATCAGCCAGCCATTGTTGCCGATGGGGATGAAAACGCCGATCTTCACGCTAGGCCTCGCTGACAGGGTCGTCGGCGGTGTAGCAAGAACGGCGCCACGCCGGCATCATCAGACTGTGGCACCGACGAGGATCGATGCAAATCAATCGGCCCGAAGCCCATCGGCAAGAAAGCTTTCGATCAACCGGTTCGTCCGTTCGGCTTCATCAAGCTGAGGAAAATGCCCGATCTTGGGGATGACCTCGATCCGAACCTGGGCAACGCGTGCGCGCAGCATGTCGAGGTAGGGCGTGGTCTGCCCGGGGTCGAGCGACTGCCGCTGGCGCTTCTCATTGCTGTATGTCGTCTGCAGAGCCATGACCGGCACAACCAGGCTGGCCAGTGACGACGACAGGCGTGCGACATCGTAGCGCAGCAAATCGTTCAGCATCCGTTCCCCGATCGGCCGGGGCAGTCGCAAGGCGCGGTCGAGCACGGACGCCACGACAGTCGGGTCGCTGCCGGCGGTGAACATGTCGGTGAACATCTCGTTCACGAGCGTGGCCAGGCCGTCCGGTTCGGCGAAGCGCTGTCGCAGAACCTCCGCCATCGCCGAAGCGAACTGGCTGCCATCGACCAGGATCACCGCGGCGGTTTGCTGCGGTGCCTGCAACGCGGCCTCTGTCACCACCCGGCAGCCCAGGCTGTGCCCAACCAATAATGCGGGGGACAGGCGCAACGCTCGCATCACCTCGGCCACGTCGGCGCCGTAGCGTTCGATCGAGCACTCGGCCGCCGCGCCGGGGGTTTTGCCGTGTCCGCGCAAATCGACGGCAATGGTCCGATGACGCTGCGAAAAATGCGCCACCTGCGCATCCCAATCGGCGAGCGCGCAACCGAAACCATGAACGAATACGATAGCGGGTTCGCCCTTACCCGCGACCGCGTGATGAATAAGCGTCATTTTCCCGACCCTTGACCTGGCCTGTTGATACCCGGCGTGCCACGACCGACTTCACGCCAACCCGGTCGGCCCTGAATGCGAACGACGGCTTACGAAAATCCGGAAAAATCTGGTTTCCGCTTCTCCACGAACGCCTGAAACGCCTCCGCCGCCTCGGGTGAGCGCAGCCGGTCGCGAAACAGCCTCATTTCCTGCTCGATGCGTCCCGCTACGTCGGGCCGTCCGTTCTTCATCAGGTCCTTGGTCTGGCGCACCGCCGCCGCCGGCAAGGCAGCCAGCCTGGCGGCGATACCGCGGGCGGTGGCCATCAATTCCGCGTCGGCGACGACCTGATTGACCAGGCCCCACCGGTGCGCCGTCTCGGCATCGATGGGCTCGCCCAACAGCAAGAGCGCGCTGGCCCGCTGATGCCCGATCAGGGCCGGAAACAGCAGCGAACTGGCGGCTTCGGGAACCAGACCCAGACTGGTGAACGGCATGACGAAGCGCGCCGAACGCGCGGCGATCACCAGGTCGGCGTGGGCCAGCATGGTGGTGCCGACGCCGATCGCCGCGCCGTTGACCGCCGCGACCAGGGGTGTCGCCAGCGACGACAAGGCGTCGAGGAATGACGCGGCTGGCGATGCCGCCTCAGCCGCCGAACGCGCCTGGAAGTCAGTGATGTCGTTGCCGGAGGTGAAGCTGTCGCCGGCGCCGCCGATCAGCACCACGCGGATGCCGGGGTCGGCGTCCGCCCGATGGAACGCATCCACCATTGCCGCATACATCGTCGCGGTCAGGGCATTCTTCTTTTCCGGGCGGTTGAATGTGACTTCCAGCACTGAACCGGCCTGGGCGGTCAGAACGTGGCTCATGGGCTTCCTCCGTTGGTCCTCGGCCTGGCCGGAGCCAGAGCATGATCGCGTTGGGCGGAACCTTCAAGACCCGTAAATCATGAGACAAAACAGGGAGCTAGTGTCCTCTCGATCTTTCTTGGTGTTAGCGCCGCAGTTCACATCGACCGGGCGATTTCAAACCCTCTGCCAGGACCGCGATGTACATCGGGTGCCGGTTGCGCCACTCCAAATGGCCGACCGCGATGCATTCATTCCGAAGGAGACGCGGATGAGCAGGTCCCGGAAGTCGCATCCCATCGCTGATCCGCCGACCTACGCCGTGGCAGCTTTCCGGGCCGCCGAGAAAACATCGCGGAGGGACGTCGTGCCCACGACGTGCTCCGTACCCTCGACCCCGAGGTCCATCCATCCCGCGTTGACGGCCTCAAACACCGCTTCGGCGGGTCCGGTCTGGCCCTTCGGAATGCCGAACTGCTCGAACGCTGCCGGCCACTCGGCCCGCGGGACGGCAAAGGCTTTGACGTCGAGCTGCATGACTTCACCCAATTGCGCAGCGACTTCATCCGCGCTCACCATCGAACCGAGTTCGATGACCCGATGCCCCGACCACGCCGGCCCGCTCAGAAGCGTTGCGACCTCGGCGCCGATGTCGTTGGTCGCGACCATGGTCGATTTCCGATTTGTCGGGTTGTAGTAGACGGGCAGCGCGCCGCCCCGGGCAACGTGCAAGCCGTAAAGGAAGTTTTCGAAAAACCCGCCGGCTCGCACATATGCGATCGGCAATGTCAGGTCACAAAAGCCCTGCTCCAGAAGCGACAGCGCCGTGATCATCCCCAGCCCGCTGGTTCTGTTCGCGCCCATCGACGACAGCGCGACGACCCGCTGCACCCGCACTTTGGTCAGCGCCTCGACATAGTTCGCGATGACGCCCTTGGCCTCCTTGAACTCCGGCGAGGGGGCCCAGACGGCCGGCAACATGACAAACGCGCCGTCGACGCCCTCGAGCGCCCGCACGATGGCGGCCGGATCGTTCCAGTTGCCATCGACCAGTTCGACGCCCTGGTCCAGCCAGCTTGCCGCCTTCACGCGGTCGCGGACCAGCGCGCGCACCTTCTTGCCTTGCGCCAGCAAATGCGCGGCCGTCGCGCCGCCAACTTTTCCCGTAATTCCCATCACTAAAAACATACGTTTTCTCCTGGCCCCATAGGGTCTATGTTTGGGGGCAGGTCTCACATAAAGACCTTAAGTGTGCGCCTCAAGGAGGCAGTTTTTTGTTACCAGGAGAGACCAGGGGAACCCGCATGAGCACCGCATTGAGCGCGATCGAGCGATTCAGCCGATATCAATCGGACGACGCCCAGTCAGCAGAGCCCGTACACTGCCCGGTGCGCGACGTGCTCGACCGCATTGGCGACAAATGGAGCATACTCATGATCATGACCCTCGCGACGCGACCGCAGCGCTTCAGCGAGCTTCACCGCGCAATCCGCGACATCTCCAAACGCATGCTCACCCAAACCCTGCGGGATCTGGAGCGCGACGGACTGATCACCCGCCATGTCTTTCCAACCAAACCGCCGAGCGTCGAATATCGCCTGGCCCCGCTAGGCCAATCCCTGCTGGAGCCGATGGCGAACCTCATCGATTGGGCCGACCGTCGTTATTCCGATATCCATGCCGCGCGCGCCTGCTTTGACGGCGCGCCCTGACCCCCGCAGCAGGCTTACCTGGATCGCTTACCCATTCCCGAACGGGCCTTGATTGGCTGCACCCGCCTCTCGCGCTCTCGCTGGAGCACGATCGCGCGGGGCGGAACGTTCGGCGTCCGAAGGACGCGCTGATCGCGCGAGGCGCGTGAATCGTGCGACAAAACAAAAAGCTAGACCATTGTCGGCATGCCCGGTCACGCTGGCAATGGTCTAGCCGATCAGGTCGTGAACCTGCAGCGTGATCGACTCGACCAGTTCGGCGATCTGACGTCGAACAAAGGAAAACCGCGCCAGACGCTCGATGCGGGCCTCGTCCATGTACAACGCCCGGGCAATCTCGATCTGCAGCACGTGCACGTCCTCAGCCGGCCGGCCGTAGTGCCTGGTGATGTAGCCACCGGCATAGGGATCGTTACGGCGAACCAGATACCCCTTGCCGGTCAGCAAGGCCTCGGCCGCTCGGGTGACCCGCGAGGCGCAGGCTGACCCGTGCAGGTCGCCCAGGACGAAATCCACCGGCCGGCTGTTTGCCCGCTTGCCCTGGCCCGACGGCATCGAATGGCAGTCGATCACCAGACAGTAGCCGAACCGTTCCTTGATATCGCCGATCAGCCGGTTCAGCGTGTCGTGATACGGGCGCCAATAGGTGTAGATCCGCCGCTCCGCCTCGGCGAACGCCAGCTTGACCGCATAAATCGGTTCCCCCGAGGCCACCACCTTGGCGATCGTGCCCAGACCCGCGTTCACTCGCGAACTGGTCGTATTCACCCAGTCCGGCAAATGCTCGCTGAACATCGCGGGATCGAGTTCCCACGCCTCCCGATTCGCATCGCAAAACGCGCGCGGGAAGTTGGCCGCGAGCAAAGGCGCGCCGTGCAGCGGCGCGGCGTCGAACAGCTCATCGACGAAGCAATCCTCGCTGCGCCGCAAGCTGAGCGGGCACAGCCGGACACCAGCCATAAGGTCGGTCGAATAAACCCGTCCTGAATGCGCCGAGGTGAATACCACCGGGGCGAACGGCCGCTCCGGTGCCAACAGCCGGTAGGGGACGATTTCTTCGGCGTTAGGCATCGATACAGGAGCGTCCATCGCCGTATCAAAGCCGCAGTGGACGAAAAAGTCACTATCCTCCGCACACCCCAGGGGCGGTGGGGCGGTGCAAAACCCGCTTGCAAACGTGGTCAGTTTGCGTCGAGAAAAGCTTATGGCAACGCATTATTATGCCGTCACCTGGGACCAGTTGCATCGCGACGCGCGCGCGCTGGCCTGGCGGTTGATGGATCTGGGACCGTTCCAGGGTATCGTCGCGATCAGCCGGGGCGGCCTGATCCCGGCCGCGATCATCGCCCGCGAACTGGATCTGCGCCTGGTCGAGAGCGTCTGCGTGATCACCTATCAGGACGAGACCCGCGGCGAGCCCGTGATCACCAAACCGCCCGCCGCGGCCGGCGACGGCAGTGGCTTCCTGATCGTGGACGACCTGGTCGATTCCGGCACCACCGCGCGCGTGGTCCGCGGTGTGCTGCCGCACGCACATTTTGCCTGTGTCTACGCCAAACCGGCCGGACGGCCGGCCGTCGACAGCTTCGTCACCGAAGTGTCGCAGGACACCTGGATACTGTTCCCCTGGGACACCGAACAACAGTTCATCGAACCTCTGGCCCGCCGCGGCGGCGCCTAGTATCCGATCGAGGAGAAGCGCGAGACGCGAAGCATCCGCGATTTGGCGCGTGAACCGGATACTCAAACAAACACCGAGGTATCGCGTTCCACTGATGCGCAGTACCAGATCATCCGCCAAGCTAAACCCACCGGCGCCTCAGGCTCGGCCGTAGGTGTCCTCCAGCCGGACGATGTCGTCCTCACCGAGATACGCGCCGGACTGCACCTCGATCAGGGTCAGCGGTATCCGGCCGGGGTTTTCCAGCCGGTGTACGCAGCCCAGCGGCAGATAGACGCTCTCGTTTTCCTGCACGATCAAGCTGTCGGCGTCACGGGTCACCCTGGCGGTGCCGTTGACCACGACCCAATGCTCGGCGCGGTGGAAGTGGCTCTGCAGCGACAGTTGCCGCCCGGGGCTGACGACGATGCGCTTGACCTGGAACCGATCGCCCTGGATCAGGCTCTCGTAATAGCCCCACGGACGATAACTTCGGTTATGCGCGACCGCCTCGGGGCGGCCGGCCGCCTTCAGCCGCTCGACGATCTTCTTGACGTCCTGGGCTTGGCCGCGATGCATCGCCAGCACGGCATCCTCGGTCACCACCACCACGGCGTCCTTCAGGCCGACCACCGCCGCCAACATGCCGTCGCTGCGGACATAGCAGTTCTCCGCACCCTCCAGCACGACATCACCTAGCGCCACGTTGCCGGCGGCATCCTTGGACCCAAGCTGCCACAGCGCGCTCCAGCTCCCCACGTCCGACCACCCCAGATCCGCCGGCACCACCGCGGCTCGGCCGGTCCGTTCAGCCACGGCATAGTCAAGGCTGATCGACGGGCAGGCCTTGAAGGCTTCGCTGCCGAGCCGGATGAAATCCAGGTCGGCCTTGCGCTCGGCGAATGACCGGCGCACCGCCGGAAGCACCTCGGGGGCGTGCCGTTCCAGCTCCTCCAGCAGGCTGCGTGCGGTAAACACGAACATGCCGGAGTTCCACAGATACCGACCGTCCGCGACCAGGCGGGAGGCGGTCGCGGCGTCAGGTTTCTCCAGGAACCGGGCCACCGCGTAAACGCCGTCCACGCCGGGCAGTGGGTCGCCCATTTCGATGTAGCCATAGCCGGTCTCTGGCGCGCTCGGCTTCATGCCGAAGGTGACGATCCGGCCGGCGCGAGCAGCCTCGGCGGCGACTCGCAACGCACTCTGCAGGGCGTCTTCGTCGGCGATCGCCGCATCCGCCGCCATCATCCACAGCACCGCGTCAGGGTCATCCACCAAAAGGGCGGCAGCGGCGATCGCCGGAGCGCTGTTGCGGCCGACCGGTTCCAGCAGGATGCGGGCGCTGTCGATCCCGACCTCGCGCAATTGTTCGGCAATCAGGAACCGGTGCTCGTGATTGCAGACCACGATGGGCGGCGCAAACCCCGGGTCGCCGGCGCGCAACGCGGTTTCCTGCATCATCGTGCGCTGTGACACCAGCGGCCAGAGCTGTTTGGGGAAACTGTCGCGCGATACCGGCCATAGCCGCGTGCCGGAGCCGCCGGACAAGATGACGGGGACGATACGGTGTTCTGTCATGGTGAAATCCTGAAGTCGTTCCTTTCTTGCCGATTCCATCCCCCGATGCCAAGCTGATAGCGCCGCAACGACCCGAAGGAATACTGCAAAGATGCAAATTGAAATCGAATACTGTGGAATGTGAGGCTACGAGCCGCGCGCGATCGCGGCGCGGGACCTGATCCAGAACGCCCATCCGGACGCCAAGATCGCGCTGATCAGGTCCGGCGGCGGGGTTTTCGAGATTTCCGTCGATGGCCGGCTGGCCTACTCGAAGCGGGCGACTGGTCGCTTTCCGACGGATCAGGAGGTGATGTCAGGCCTTCACTAGCCGGTCCGTTAGGGCCTGACACGCCGGTCTCACGCACGACGCCACGGTGCCTGCCGCGTGACGGCGGCCTGCAAGCGTAAGTAACACAACGTCCATCGGCGATTGCCGGATGCGTGTGCATCTGGCATACGCCGCGGCCATGGTGATTCGCGCGCTGCGCGGCGGCGGTCAGGCCTGGACAAACCAATGAGGAGGGGAAACCCCTGATGTTTGCGGCGAAATTCCTGATCATACTGTGTGGCCTGGCGGCGTTGGTCTACGGTCTGATCACCAGCCGGCAGGTTCTTGCCGCGGATGCCGGAACCACCCGGATGCAAGAAATATCGGCGGCGGTTCAGGAAGGTGCCCGCGCCTATCTGAACCGCCAATACACCGCGATCGGCATCGTCGGGGTGGTCATTCTGATCCTGCTCGGCCTGATCCTCGGTATTCATACCGCGATCGGCTTCCTGATCGGCGCGGCGCTGTCGGCGGCGGCCGGCTATATCGGCATGAACGTCTCGGTGCGCGCCAATGTCCGCACCGCGCAGGCCTCACGCCGGGGCATGGCCGCCGGGCTCGATGTCGCGTTCAAAGCCGGCGCGATCACCGGAATGCTGGTGGTCGGCCTGGGCCTGCTGGGCGTCGCAGGCTATTTTTTCGTGCTGCGCGGCAGCGGCCCGATTGACGACGAGCAGCTTCGCAAGGTGCTGGAGGCAATGGTCGCGCTGGGCTTCGGCGGCTCGCTGATCTCGATCTTTGCTCGGCTGGGCGGCGGCATCTTCACCAAAGGAGCCGACGTCGGCGCCGACCTGGTGGGCAAGGTCGAGGCCGGCATCCCCGAGGATGACCCCCGCAACCCCGCGGTGATCGCCGACAACGTCGGCGACAACGTCGGCGACTGCGCCGGCATGGCCGCCGACCTGTTCGAGACCTACGCGGTGACCATCGTCGCGACCATGCTGCTGGCGGGGATCTTCTTCACCGGCGCGGTCCGCGATGCGCTGCTGATGTTGCCGCTTGGGATCTGCGCGATCTGCATCCTGACCTCCATCGCCGGCACCTATTTCGTCAAGCTTGGGCCGGACAACGGCATCATGAAGGCGCTCTACCGCGGACTGATCGTGACCGGCGGCCTGTCGGTAGTCGGCATCGCCATCATCATCCTGCTCACCGCCGGCCTGACCACACCGTTGCCGCTGACCAGCGGCGGAACCGTGAACGGCTGGGACCTGTTCGTCTGCGCCCTGGCCGGACTGGTGGTTACCGGGCTGATCGTGGTGATCACCGAATATTACACCGCGACCGAGTACCGTCCGGTGAAGTCGATCGCGCAAAGCTCCACCACCGGTCACGGCACCAACGTGATCCAGGGGCTGGCGATCTCGATGGAGGCCACCGCGCTGCCGGTGGTGGTGATCAGCATCGGCATCATCTTCACCTACCTGATGGCCGGCCTGTTCGGCATCGCCGTCGCCGCCACCACGATGCTGTCGCTGGCCGGCATGATCGTGGCGCTCGATGCCTACGGCCCGGTCACCGACAACGCCGGCGGCATCGCCGAAATGGCGGACCTGCCGGCCGAGGTCCGCGTCACCACCGACGCCCTCGATGCCGTCGGCAATACCACGAAAGCGGTCACCAAGGGCTATGCGATCGGCTCTGCCGGCCTTGCCTCGCTGGTACTGTTCGCCGCCTACACCCAGGACCTGACGCACTACTTCCCTGCCCTGCATGTCGATTTTGCCCTGCAGAATCCATTCGTCGTGGTCGGCCTGTTCATCGGCGGCATGCTGCCATACCTGTTCGGCGCGATGGGCATGACCGCGGTCGGGCGCGCGGCCGGTTCGGTGGTGGTGGAGGTGCGCCGCCAGTTCCGCGAGATACCCGGCATCATGGAAGGCACCGGAAAGCCGGAATACGGCAAGGCGGTCGATTTGCTAACCAAGGCGGCGATCAGGGAGATGATCGTGCCGTCGCTGCTGCCGATCGGCGCTCCTATCGTGCTTTGGCTGGTGATCGACATCATCGCCGGCCGAGCCGCGGCCTTCGCCTCGCTGGGCGCGATGCTGCTGGGCACCATCGTCACCGGACTGTTCGTGGCGATTTCCATGACCTCGGGCGGCGGCGCCTGGGATAACGCAAAGAAATACATCGAGGAAGGCAATCACGGCGGCAAGGGGTCCGAGGCGCACAAGGCGGCGGTCACCGGCGACACCGTGGGCGATCCGTACAAGGACACCGCCGGCCCGGCGGTGAACCCGATGATCAAGATCACCAATATCGTTGCGATTCTGATGCTGGCGATCTTGGCGGGATGGTTGCGCGGCTGAGCGACGCCGCTGAACTCGGTCGCGAGGCCACTATCGATTCAGTTAAACCGATAGTGGCCTGCAGTTCATTGTTCGCCACGGCGTTTCAGGCTTTTGGTGATGCTACCAAAAGCGATCGGCTCCAGACTATTTGCAGCGGGACCGCCATGCCGAAAATGGTCCGGCTGTTCGCTTTGTTGCATGATTCACAGGCCCTGAAGGTTCCGCCGAAGCCGCGATCATGCTCTACAGTGGGATCGCCACCAGCGTATCGAAGTGGGACGAATCGCAGATCACGATACGCTCGCGGAAGCGTAGGTCGTCACCGTGATCGTCCAGCCAATCGCGGTACCGGCCGGCGGCGAACAGGTCGATCCGGCCGTCCCGCATCGTGCGCACCACCAGGAACGGCGTCTCGACCCGGACCTCGGCGGCGGTTGATTGCATCAGCCGCGCTGTCCCGACGATGTGCCGATAGGTCTGCCGCTCATAGATATTCGCCCGCCGCAGCGCCAGCACGCGATCGGCCAGCATCGACCGGCTGTCGGCGTAGACGATCCCGGCCTCGTTGCCGTCGCGCAGATTGTCCGCCGAGGTGATCTTGTACAGACACTGATCGACGAAAAATCCCGGCCACTCCTCCAGCCGATCGTCGTCGATCGCCGCGGCGTAATCGGCGTTCAGCGCGGTGACGCGGAACAGCATCTCGGCGGACCCCACGCTCATTGCCGCATGATCGCCCGCCAGGTCTTCCAAAACCCGCGAATCGCGGTTTCCGTCGCCCTGGTGTCCTGGCTTTCCATCCCCGCGCCGCCCATTTCCAGCAGCGAAACACCATCGGCCGCCACCGCCGCGCCGCGTTCGACAAAGTTGCCGATGCAACCATCTTCCATAGAAACGAACCCCGCCGGTCCCGCGAGGTTGAGCTGCTTCAAGCGGCGTCGGCGCAACGCCGGCGAATCGTCGGCATAGCCGAGATAGATCCAATTGAGATCGGTCTTGTCCACACCACGCGGGACAAACTGGCGAATCGCCATCACGTTGTAGGTGCGCTGCATCGCAAAACTTGGGAAGACGGAGATGATCTGCTGGCGCACACGGTCGCCGTGCTCGTCCTCGGCATCCAGCATGCTGGGATCGGACAGCCGCAACTCGTCGTCCACCGACCGCATGCCGTCATAGGAATTGTCCGCCTCCTCTGTCGGGGCCAGGGTTGTCGACACGTGACAGGCGCCGGTTTCGCTGACACTGACCCCACCGCCCTGGCTCAGGCGGTTGATGCGGAAGGTTGCGAAGAACACGTGCAGCAGGCTGGCATGATAGGTGTCGCGGACATTCTCGGCGTAGAGTTTCCAGTTGTTCTGCAACACCTCGGTGAACCGGCCGATCACCTGCAGCTTGCGGCTTGCGTTCAGGCGCAGCGCGGCGGAGACCTCGGGACCGATGAAGTCCTCGATGCTGGGAGTCACATCGGAAAATGTCGCGAACACCAGACCGCTAAAAGTGGCGATGCGCGGCTTGCGCACCGCAAGATCCTGGGGCCGGAAATCGTCCGGCATGCCGCCCTTGCCGTTGACGCCCCTGCTGAAGGCGATCGACTTCAGGTTGCCGCCCAGATCGTAGCGCCAGGCGTGGTAGACGCAGGTGAAATCCTTGGCGTTGCCGGCATTGTCCAGGCAGATCAGCGCGCCACGATGCAGGCAGCGATTCTCGAACGCCGCGATGTCTCCGGACTCGGTGCGCGCGACCACCACCGGCATACGGCCCACGAACGTGGTGCGCCAATCGCCGATGTTGGGAATTTCGGTCTCGAGACAGAGATAGTTCCACACCGGCCCTTCGAACAGCAGCCGCTGCTCCTGGTCCAGGATTTGCGGGCTCCGATAAACCTGAAACGGCACCCGGGTCTCGCCCTTGGGCCAGCGAACCGCGTCGTCGATCGACATCTGGTCCATTGCCAAGCTCCTGCTGTGCGAGTGTGAGGCTAACCCAGCCATCCAGGGCTGACAAACCACGTCGCACCGGTCCGAGTGGTCGATCATGGCTGGCCGGTGGTGAACGGCGGCTGTCGGTGGCCTGAAATGCCGCGTCGGCGATGGCCGTTGCGGCTTATGGCACGGCCAGATGCACCACGCTTTGTCG
This sequence comes from Rhodopila sp., assembly GCF_965277165.1. Classification (GTDB taxonomy): domain Bacteria; phylum Pseudomonadota; class Alphaproteobacteria; order Acetobacterales; family Acetobacteraceae; genus Rhodopila. Next base: position 1,804,485 of record NZ_CBDICE010000006.1, on the reverse strand, counting down.
CGTTTCAGCCACGATCATTTCGGCGACCAGGCGGCGGTGGCAGGTGTTGTGGTCGCGCTCGAAACACAGCAGGCAGACCGGGCGTTGTGCGCGTTCTCCGACCAGTTGTTTTGCCCGTGCCAGGTCCACCTGGGCACGATCGGAGGTCATGTGGTCGCCAAAGATGACCTCCATCCGTTCCGGGTGGCCCGCGCGCACCGCGTCGCGGCCGGGCTTGGGCGTGCCGAGACCCTGCAGGTGGACATAGCCGATCCCGGCCTCATCCAGCGCCGCCGCGAGTTGGCGCTTGGAGAACCCTGGCTTGCGCGACTGCGGCACGGCGCGGACATCGATCAGCAGCCCGACTTCGGCTTCAAGCAGCGTGTGCAACAGCGCCCCAATTGTGGTGCCCTCGTAGCCGATGGTCGCCAGTGCGGGCATCAGCCGTGTGCCAGCCAATCCTCGATCAGCCGGCGGGCGATGCTGTCGACGCGCGGCAGGGCGAAGCCGTGCTGGTCGGGCTGGCGCATTTCGTCGCGGCTGAACCAGCGGGCATCCTTCAGCTCCTCCGGATCGATGGTGATCTGTTCGGTTAGAGCCTCGGCATAGAAGCCCAGCATGATGTTGCCCGGAAACGGCCACGGCTGGCTGGAGTGGTAGTGGACGTCGCCGACCGTGATCCCGGACTCCTCCAGCACTTCGCGGCGGACGGCTTCCTCCAGGGTTTCACCGGGTTCGACGAAGCCGGCCAGCGTCGAATACATCGTTGCACGGGGGAAGCGGCTCGAATGACCCAGCAGCGCTCGGTCACCGCGATGGACCAGCATGATCACCGCCGGATCGGTGCGGGGAAAATGCTGCGTCTCGCAGACCGTGCATCGCAGCACGTGACCCGAGCTTTTGACCTCGCACGGATTGCCGCAGACGCTGCAGAACTTGTGCCGCTGACGCCAGTGCATCAGCCCCCTTGCATGGGCAAGGACCGAGGCTTCCGGGCGCGGCACCCCCCAGCCGACCGAGCGCAGGTCGACGAAGCTGCCCAAGCTTTCCGGCAGCAGCGGAACCGGGTCCTCGGCGGCGCTGATGTCGAGCGCAAACACCGCGCGGTCGTCCAGTATGCCGAGAAACGCCCACGGACCATCCTCACGAACGCGCAGCGTGTGGGCCATTTCGCCCGAGATATAAACCGCTTCGGGAATGCCCTCGCCGCTGCCGCGCACGAGATTCTTGGCCCGCCAGACCGGCACGAACAAGGTCTCGGGGTCGGCCAGCCTCTCGGCGATCCAGGCCGGATCCTCCCGCCGCGTGGCAATGCGGTCGAGCGGGGACGACGAGTAGACGTTGGGGCGGCTGGCCAGGATAAGGGTCACTCGGGGCGGCTTCCGGTCTACGAGGTTGGATTGAGCCGGACCCTGCCACCGGCGAAGGGTTGGAGCAATGCTTTCGGTCTCGCGTTGCGTGGGATCAACTTGCCGGGTTGAAATTTCAATCGGTCCAACTCGAAGGAGGGACTGGATTGTAGCCACAATTTGTGGATATAATCGGTCGTGGATTTCGAATGGTCAGAGGCCAAGCGTCGGGCCGTATTGGCTGAGAGGGGCCTCGATTTCATCGACTGCGAAGTGTTTTTCGACTCCGGGCCACTGATCAGCGCTCCATCACCGCGCGGCGCCGAGGAACGATAGGTTTCCGTGGGCGCGCTCAACGGTGTGTTAATCGCGGTGGTGTGGACGTGGCGCGGTTCGGCGATCCGGGTGATCACCATGAGGAAGGCGAGAGATGGCGAAAAAAGACGATACCAAGCGCTATACGGCTGAGGAACTGGCGGCATTGTGCCGCAACGGCCAGAGCCTCTCCGACTTGGCCAGGGTCGTCGCCACGACTGAAGAGGAACTTGAAGCCTCCATCGCGGCAGATCCCGATGACGCGCATGAGGCAGACTGGACCCAAATCGTGGTGGGCATTCCGGCGCGAAAACAGGATATCCATATTCGGCTCGACGCGGACGTGCTGAGCTGGTTCAAGGGAACCGGCAGGGGCTATCAGACGCGGATCAACAACGTGCTGCGGGCCTTCGTCCAGAGCCGCAGAGTATAATGCCGGCTGAGGTTAGAGGCGGCGTGATCGAATCGTTAGGCTCATGTCACGACATGCTGCCGACTAGAGGTTTTTCAGCATGACTGTGCATGCCGAAAATGGTCTAGCCCATTGTTTTGTCGCATGATTCACGCGCCTTGAACGTTCCGCCCAGCGCGATCATGCTCTAATTCAAGTCACCCCTGCCGGTAAACCGCCTTCGCGTTGTCCATGAACACCGCCTGGCGCTGCGCCTCGGTCAGCTTGATCGGCAGCGCCTGCGCCGGATCGTCGAAATCCCAATGCGGATAATCGGTGGCGAACAACACGCGGTCCCAGCCGATCCACTCGATCGCCTCCGCCAGCTGCGTGCGTGGCTCCGGTTCCTCGATCGGTTGGGTGGTGAACCAGACGTTGGTCCGGATATATTCCGATGGTGCCCGATTCAGATGGGGCAGTTCCTGCTTAAGCTTCGCCCATTGCCGGTCCATCCGCCAACCCAAGGCCGCAGCCCAGGCAAGGCCGCCTTCAGTCAGCACGACACGCAGATTAGGCACCTGCTCGAACACACCCTCCAGGATCATGCTGACCAGCAGCGCCTGCTGCGCCTGGGCGTGGCCGACCATCTCCTCGATGTAGTAACTGCCCCAGCCGCCGGCGCTGTTGGGCCAGCCGCCGTTGCCGAAGGCGTGGATGCCGATCGCCAGGTCGGCAGCGGCAGCAGCCTCGTAAATCGGCCAGTAGCGGCGCTGCCCAAGCGGTTCGGCGGTGCGGCTCAGCAGCAGCACCTGGGCGAAGTTGGGGTCGCCGGCGCGCAACTCGATCTCTTTCACCGAGGCAGCGGCGTCTTCGTACGGCACCACGACTGACCCGCGCAGGCGCTTGTCCAGGGACGTCCATTCCGCCTTCTGCCATTCGTTCGTGGCGTGGGTGATCGCCGCGGACAGCAGTGGATTGGTGGCCCCCTGCCCGCTGGTCAGCGGATTAAGGATACCGAGCGCCACATTGTTCGGATCGAGGTGCTGTTGCGCCATGAAGCCGAGGTCGCTCCCGGGGGACCGCCCGTCCGGCAAAAACGCATCGCGCCGGCACGCCTGGGGCTGGCCCTTCGGATAGGCCGACCCCTTCTCCCACGGCTGGCGGTATTGCAGGCCGAAGGTCTCGACATGGTCGACCCAACGCTTCGACAGATAGGGATACAACGACTTGCTGACGCCGCCGATGCCGACGCCGGCCGGGCGAGGATGAATGTCGCAATCAGCGATCGCCAGCTTCGAGCTCGCGGCCACCTGGACACCGGAGCGATTGAGGACGTCCACATTCATCGCGTGGTCTCCCTTTGTGTCAGTCGAACATAGGTACGCAGCGGATTGTCCGCCATGATTTTCCGCGCCAAGGCAGGATTCAGACCCTGTGGTATTGGGCTATCACCATCGAATTGATAGTGCGGATAGTCGGTCGAGAACAGCAGCATGTCGTCGGACCCGATATGCTCGATCAGGCGCATGACGGACGACGGATCGGGCGGTGCGTCGAACGGTTGCAAGGTCAGCCGCACGCGGTCGCGCACGATCGACCCGGGCGGGTCGGACACCCACGGGATCTCGCTGCGCAGCCCCTTCCAGAATTTGGTCAGGCGCCAGAGATAGGCGGGCAACCAGGTGACGCCGGATTCCATCAGCACGACCGTCAGTGCGGGAAATTTGGCGAACACCCCCTCGGCAATCAGGCTGGTGAGCTGGGATTGAAACGCGGTCGCCTGGTTGACGTATTCCTCGGTGAAGCTGGTTGGCCAGCCGACCGGGGTCATCGGATGGCGATACATGCTGCCGGCGTGGATGCCGATCGGCAAACCGTGCCGTTCGGCCGCGGCGTAGATCGGCCAGTATCGGCGCCGACCCAGGGTATTTTCCGACCCGACCAGCAGCATCACCTGGACGAAGCGGCGATCCGGGGCGCAGCGGTTGATCTCGTCCACCGCCAGTTCGGCATTCTGCATCGGCACGACGATCGAGGCGCGCAGCCTGGCATCCCGATCCAGCCATTCCCTGGCGATCCAGTCGTTCAGCGCTCTGCAAAGGGCGACGCCGAGGTCCTCGCTGAACTGCGCCTGCACGCCATAGAGGCAGTTGCAGATCGCCAGACTGGTGCCGAACGGGTCCAGCGCCTGGCGGGCGAGGGTGGCGGCGTCGGTCGCGGTGCGCCCGGTGTCGTCCCGCCAGTCCTGCCGGAAACTGACCGGGTTGCGCGTCGGATAGGCGATCGTGGTCAGATCTTCGATGCCGCGGCGGACAACCGTTTCGCGCCAATGGTCGTCGAGATAGGGCAGCAACGACGCGATCGCCGGCACGAGCGGGTGGATGTCGCAGTCGATCGTGGTCGCCTCGGTCATCACACCGGTCCAGCCATGACGATGGGCGAACGCGTCATTGCTCGATTCACCCCGGGACTTGAACCAACAAATCGTCGCCCTCGGCCTTGATCGGGTAAACCGCGATGTCCTCGTCGGCGGGGGCCGCCATCGCCTTGCCGGTGCGAACGTCGAACTGGGCGGCGTGCAGCGGGCACTCGATGCAGCCGTTCTCCAGCCAGCCATCGGACAGCAGCGCGTATTCGTGCGAGCACACATTCGCGGTGGCGCAGAATTCGCCGCCAGGCAGGTGATAGATGGCGACTTCCGTGCCGCCGACCTTGACACCGAGGCAGGCGCCCTCGGCCACGTCTGATCTCGCGGCGACCCGCACCCAGTCAGTCATCGGTTGCTCCATCACATTGATCGGCACAGCATGCCAGCGGATTGCCTCGCGGCCAACCTCAGCCGACCAGCTTGCCGCCATCCACGGGAATCACCCAGCCGGTACTCGCGGTCAGGTTGACCACCGCCGCCATCACCGCCTGCGCCACCTCGTCGGCCTTGACCACGCGCTTCAGCGGCGTGGTCGCTGCAACCTTCTCCACCATCGCCGTGGTCCGGCCCGGAACGAATGCGGTATCGACGGCGGCGGGGGACACTGTCAGCACCCGGATTTCCGGGCCGAGCACCCGGGCGAGCGACAAAGCCATGGTATCCAGCGCGGCTTTGGACCCGCCATAGGCGATATTGCTGCCGGTGCCGACGATCGCCGCCACCGAGGAAATGTTCACGATCACCGCGTCGCCGCTTCGCTTCATCAGCCCGGCGAAGGCTCGGATTGTCGCGAACGGGCCGCGCACGTTGGCGGCGAAGATCGCATCGATCAGGTCATCGGTCAGCGCTTCAAGGTCGGTGTGCGGGATCATGCGGGTGAAGCCGGCCGAGTTGACCAGCACGTCGCAGCGGCCGAAGTCACGCTCGACGATGGCGGCGGCTTCGCGAATCAGTGGGGTTTCCAGCATCGGGATGCGGATGGCGCGGTGGCCTGACCCCGGCAGCGCCTTCGCCACCGCGTCCGCCCGATCGGGATCGCTGTTGTAGCCGACGACGATCCGCGCGCCGGCCTGCGCCAGCCGACGCGCGGCAGCCGAACCGATCGCGCCGCTGGCGCCGGTGATGACAGCGACTTTGTCTTTCAGGTCCATAGTTGTACCCCCAACCGAAAATCAGCCACGCCGGATCATGATCGTCCCGCACGAGTGCGCCCACAAGGTCAAGGGTCAATGCGGTAGAATGTCCGCGCATTCTGGGCAAACAGCTTTCGCCTGTCCCCCTCCGGCAGCCCGGCGGTGACGTATTTGAACTGCGAGAAAATCCAGTCCCAACTCGCCTTCACGCCGTCCACCGGATAGTTCGAGGCGAACATGCAGCGATCGACGCCGAATATGCCGATCGTTTCGCGGATTAGCGCCCCGTTCATCGCCAGCGTCCACGGTTCGCCCTGTACCGTCAGGCCGGAGATCTTGCACCAGACATGCGGGCACGAAGCCAATGCCTCCATGCCCCGCTTCCACACCGCAAGCTGCTGCTTCGACCGGTCCAGCGGGTAGCCGGCGTGATTGAGCACGGTGCGCAATCCGGGATGCTCGCGGCAGACCTCGGCGGCTTCCTCCAGATGATACCAGGGCACCCGCAAGTCCCACGACAGATTATACTTGGTCAACAGGTCAAGACCCCCGCGCCAGGCCGGATCCTGCAGGCTGCGTCGCTGGCCGCGCACCGAGTGGCCGAGCCCGGCGGCAATCACCGGCTTGGTGCGGATGCCGCGAACCAACGGATTGGCGGCCTGGGCAGCAATGATCTCCTCGGCGTCCTCGGTATCGACCCAGGCATGGGCGACGATGGCGTTCGGCATGCCGGTTTCAGCGGCGATCCGGGTCAGCCACTCGGTTTCCGCCAGTTGCTGGGAACGGTCGCACTCGGCCTCGACATGAACGGTGGCGATGACACGGTGCAGCGCGGTGTCGCGGCGATACTCCCCTGGCAGGTAGCTGCGGCGGATGCGCGAGTAGTCACCAAGCCACGAATGCTCGCCTGACTCCAGCCAGGGGTAGCGGAGCGGGCCTTCGAGGTCCCAAAGATGATGGTGGGCATCGATGATGCCAAGGTCTTCGTCGATGTCCGCCATGCTCTAAACCTCGGATGCTCGGCCACGCCTCGTAACCGGCCGAGCGGTCAAGCGCACGGGTGCCGCATAGCCGCACGATGGAATGGTTCGGCCGCGGCCGGGTGCGGCATTCTAAAACGCGAAAACCCGTCGGCATGGCGACAAAAAACCGGAACCATGAAAACCCGTGTCATTGGTCGAATTCCTCGACGTGCTTCGCCGGATGGCGCCCGCCTCTCACATCCCACCCGGATAATTCGGCCCCCCGCCACCCTCGGGGGGCACCCAGTTGATGTTCTGCGAGGGGTCCTTGATGTCGCAGGTCTTGCAGTGCACGCAGTTCTGCGCGTTGATCTGCAACTTCGGCTCGCCCTCCTCCACACCGACATACTCATACACCGCCGCGGGACAATACCGCACCTCCGGGCCGCGATACTGCTGCCAGTTCAGCGCCACCGCCTTGGCCGGATCCGCCAGCACCAGGTGCGCCGGCTGGTTCTCCTCGTGGTTGGTGTTGCTGATGAACACCGACGACAGCTTGTCGAACGTCAGTATCCCGTCCGGCTTCGGATAGCTGATCCTGGCCGCCGCATCCGCCGGCGCCAGCGTCTCGTTGTCGGCGTGCCGATGGTGCAGCGTCCACGGCGCCTTGCCGCGCAGCACATAGGTGTCCAGCGCGCTGTAGGCCAACCCGCCCCACATCCCGAACCGGGAGAATGCCGGCCGCACGTTGCGTACCTGCGACAGTTCCTCCCACACCCAGCTTGCCCGCACCCGATCGACATAGCCGTCCAGCTCAGCCGCGCCCCCGCCCGCTGCACCCCCGCTGGCCAGCGCCTCGGCCACCGTCTCGGCCGCCAGCATGCCCGACTTCATCGCCGTATGAGTGCCCTTGATCTTCGGCACGTTCAGAAAACCCGCCGCGTCGCCGATCAGCAACCCGCCCGGAAAGCTCAACTTCGGCAACGACTGCATGCCGCCCTCGATCAGCGCCCTGGCGCCGTACGAAATCCGCCGCCCGCCCTCGAAATGCTTGCGCACCGCCGGATGTGTCTTGAAGCGCTGCATCTCGTCGAACGGCGACAGCCAGGGGTTGGCATAATCCAGCCCGATGACGAACCCATACGAGACCAGGTTGTTACCGAAATGATACAGGAACGACCCGCCATAGGTCGCCCGGTCCAGCGGCCAGCCCAGGCTGTGCTCGACCAACCCGGGACGATGGTTCTCCGCCGGAATCTCCCAAAGCTCCTTGATCCCGATCGCGTAGGTCTGCGGATCGCGGCCGTCGCGCAAACCGAACCGCGTCATCACCTGCTTCGACAACGACCCGCGACAGCCCTCGGCGAGCAGCGTGTAGCGCGCCCGCAACTCCATCCCGCGCTGCAGGTTCCCGGTGGCCGAACCGTCCTTGCCCACCCCCATGTCGCCGGTGGCGATGCCGGCAACCCGACCCGCGTCCTGCAAAACCTCGGTGGCGGCGAAGCCCGGATAGATCTCCACCCCAAGCGCCTCGGCCTGCTGGCCCAGCCAACGCACCACGTCGCCCAGCGAAACGATATAGTTGCCCGAATTGTGCATCTGCGGCGGCGTCGGCAGCTTGATCGCCCGGCTCTCGGTCATCAGCATGAACCGGTCCTCGCGCGCCGGGGTGTCCAGCGGCGCTCCCTTTTCCTGCCAGTCCGGAATCAGCTCGTTCAGCGCCCGCGGCTCGATCACCGCCCCCGACAGCGTATGGGCACCGATCTCGCCGCCCTTCTCCACCAGGCAGACCGCCGTCTCCGGCGCCAACTGTTTCAGCCTGATCGCCGCCGACAAGCCGGCCGGCCCGCCCCCTACGATGACCACGTCGAACTCCATCGCTTCCCGCCCGGGTAGCTCGTCAGCCATTTTCCACTCCTTGGCGTCTGTCATCACTTCGATTCAGACCTATGTGCGTCAGAACAGCGCAACCGGCAAACCGCCGACGCCTCCCGAACATTTAACCACCGGCCGCGGAGCACAACCTTGCCGGCAAACGACGCTTTGTTGCTGATCGGTCACGGATCGGCGCGCTATCCCGACGCCGCCGCCGCGTTGCACCGCCACGCCCAGACGCTACGCGCGGCCAGCCTGCCCGAACCCACCCTATCCGACCCCACCCCGCCCGCCTGCCCCCGGTTCGCCCAAATCGAGGTCGCCCTGCTGCACGGCACCCCCACGGTCGAGCAAGCCCTGCGGCGCATCACCGCGCCCACCCTGCGCGTGGTGCCGTTCTTCATGGAGGACGGCTACTTCAGCCGCGTCGCCATCCCCCATGCCCTGGCCGGCCGGCCCGGAACCATCCTGTGCTCGGCCATCGGCGTGCACGACGCGATCGCCGGCCTGATCGAGCGCCAGGCCCTGGCCGCCTGCGACGACCTCGCCATCGCCCCACCCAGCAGCGCGATCATCCTGATCGGCCACGGTTCGGCCAGCGCCCCGAACCAGGCACTGGCGCTGCACCGCCACGCCGCCAGGGTCGTCGCCACTGGGTTGTTCGCCCGCGTCGAACCCGCCTGCCTGGAACAGCCGCCGTTCCTCGCCGAGACGCTGTCCGGCCTGCGCCGCCACCCGGTCGTGGTCATCGGCTGCTTCGCCAACCACGGCGCCCATGTCCGCGACGACATCCCCCGCCTGATCGCCGCCGAACAAGCCGCGCGCGCCGGTGCCTTGCCAATTGTGCGCTTCACCGGCTGCGTCACCGACGATCCGGCGATGCCGGACATCATCATCGATCAGGCGTTCAACGCCGTCGCTGCAAAAGGAGAATAAGATGTTTGCCTATGTCGGCGGCTACACCACCCCCGATCGCGACGGCCGAGGCAACGGCATCAACGTCTATCGCGTGGACGAGATCGGCGCCGGCTGGACCCACCTGCAGCACGTCGGCGAGCTGGAAAATCCGGCGCTGTTCACCTTGAACCGCGACCAGACCCGGCTCTACAGCGTGCACGGCGGCCGCAACCTGATCAGCGCCTTCGCCATCGACCGCCAGACCGGGCTGCTCACCCTGCTCAGCCAGCAGGACTGCGGCGGCACCAACCCCGTCGATTCCGCCCTCGACCCCAGCGAACGCTTCCTGGTCATCGCCAACTACGCCACCGGGGCGGTCGCCGTCATGCCGCTCGCGCCGGACGGCAGCCTGCGGCCGGTCAGCCAACTGGTCCCGTTGCAGGGCACCCCCGGCCCCAACCCCAAGGAACAGTCCTCATCCCATCCGCACGCCGTCGTGTTCGACCCGACCGGGCAGTTCGTCGTCATCCCCGACAAGGGCTTCGACTGCACCTTCTTCTTCCGCTTCCAGGCCGGCCGGCTGATCCCGACGCAACAGTCCCACATCGTCTCCGCCGCCAGCGCTGCGCCGCGCCACGCCGCGTTCCATCCCGGATTGCCCGTGCTCTACGTCAACAACGAGCTGGACTCGACCGTCACCGTGTTCGACTGGACCGCCGGGCAGGCAACCGAACGACAGGTGATCTCCACCCTGCTGACCGGTTACGCAGCCCAAAACACCACCGCCGAGATCGCCACCTCGCCCTGCGAACGCCACCTCTACGTGTCCAACCGAGGCCAGGACAGCATCGTGCAGTTCGTCATCGCCCCCGACAGCGGGCTGCTAACTTACGCCGGCAACTTTCCGACCGGGGGCGCCAAGCCACGGTTCTTCACCCTGGGCCCTAGGGCAAAACATCTCTACGTGGCCAACCAGGACAGCGACGAGATTACCGTGTTCCACATCGATCAGGCCTCCGGCAGCCTGATCCCCACCGGCGTCCGGGTCGGCGTCGGCAGCCCGTCCGCTATCAGCTTTGTGACGACCTCTTGAAAGCATGCCGCAATCCAGTCGATACTGTTCTTAATCGAAAGGTATCACTGGGGACGACGCCATGGCCAAAGCCAGCACCGGACCGACACCGCCCGGCAAAATGAAACCGGCACCGCGACCCGCCGACAAGACCACCGCCAAGGCTGCCGCGGCGCAGCGCAAATCCGAAGGCAAGACCGCCGCCACACCGGCTGCACCGAAGATGGCGCCATCCCGGAATACCCCGACCGGCAAGACCCCGGCCCACAAGGCCTCGGCCGGCAAGACCTCGGCCAGCAAAACCGCGGCCGGCAAAACCACGGCCGGCAAAACCTCGGCGGGCAAAACCGCGGCCAGCAAGACTCCGGCCAGCAAGACCGCGACCAGCAAAACCCTGACAGGCAAGACCCGGGCCCGAAAGACGCCAACCCCGCAGACCCCGGCTCGGACCACGCTGACCCCAAGGATCGCGAGCCAGAAAACCCCAACCCGCAAGGCCCCGGCTTCTCGGACGCAGGCCAAAACGGCACCAGCCAAAACCGCCAGGGCGAAGACCGCGCCGACGAAACAACCGGCCCCGCAGCGGACCGCGCCGAAGCAGCCGGCCGCGAGGCAGAAAGCCGCCGCCGGATCGGTCACCCCGGTCAAACCCGGTCGCAAGACCGGCGCGGCAAAGACGACCGCCCCCCGCCACCCCGCCGCCAGGCCCTCAGTCCCGCCGCCCACCGCGCGCCGCCCGCGTCCGATTGCCGCCGCGCGCAACATCCGGCCAGCCTCACGCATGCCACCCGCCCCAATGACCAAGCGAGCGGCGGCCAAGCCAGCGGCGGCCAACACCCAAGCCGACGCCCTGGCCGCCAGGCCCCGCGCGCCGCACAGCTTCACCGTCAGCCACCTCGACCAGCAGGATTTCAAGCCCGACGGCCTGCGCACATACGCGCTTTACCGCGACCTCGGAATCGCGGCGGCGACCGCGGGGCTATGCCAGGCGCATGTGATCCGGTTCACCCCGCCCTGCACCGACGAGGTCCGCAAGCCACACGCCCACGACGTCGACCTGCAGTTGATCTACGTGCTGCAAGGCTGGATGAAGAACGACTTCGAGGGCCACGGCAACCAGATGATGTCCGCCGGAAGCTGCTGGCTGCAGCCGCGCGGCATCCGCCACACCGTGCTGGACTACTCGCCCGACTGCGAGGTGCTGGAAATCATCGTCCCGGCCGACTTCAAGACCACGGCGCTGTAACGCGCCCGACCCAACCAGTGGGCCGCCCAAGCGCCGAAACGGTCCCGGCACGCGAAGCCAGGCTGAAAACAGTCCGGCACAACCATTGCGGGCCAGCCCGCCTCGTCGCAATCATGCCGGATGGCTGATCACGAACGCCTCGACTGCCTGAAATGCCCGGCCCTGTGCTGCCGCATGGCGGGCTACGTCCGGGTCGGCCGGGACGACATCAGGCGGCTGGCCAAACACCTCGCCGTCAGCGTCGCCGAGTTCGAAAAACGCCACGTCGTCGAAGTCACCAAGAAGGGTGAGAAGCGCATCAAGCAGGGCTACAAGACCTGCCAGTTCCTCGACCAGGACCACATGTGCACGGTCTACGACGCCCGCCCGCACGACTGCCGCGGCTATGTCTGCTGGAACCAGCCCGACGAAACCGTCTACGGGTACGCCGTCTTCCTGCAGACCGACGTGGCCAAACTGCGCAAGCGGGAGAACTAAGCCCAACCATGGCGTCACGCTCGCCGACTGCCCCGCCCGCCAGCTCCACCGCGCTGACCGCCCGCCACCGATCGCGCAAGTCCGCCTAACCGGGAAAAACCCAGCTAGAGCGCGATAGCTTTAGGCGGCATCGCCAAAAGTGTGAATCGCTCGCTAAAACAATGACTCGCGAGGCATCATCAGGTCAGCCAGACGCGATAATGCCCTAAGAAGCCGGCCGAGGCCGCGGCATGAGCGCCGCATTGACATCCTCCAGCGAGCGCCCGGTGGTGCGCGGCCCATAGGCCGCATAGGCCAGGCCACGCAGCACGTAGCAGCCGGCGACGAAGCCGAACACCGCCTCATACCCCAGCCCGGCATACACCGCCGCGACCGCGAACGGCCCCGCCACATTGGCCAGCCGGCCCAGCCCATAGGTCATCCCGGTGCCCAATGAACGCACATCGGTGGAATACAACTCCGACGTATAGATATAGCCGCCGGTCGCGCCGGCCTGCAGACCGATCACCACCAGCGCGCCGAACACCATGATCCACGTCGGATCGCTGCTGAAACCATACGCCACCCCGGCCGCCGCCACCAGCAGCGACACCGCGGTGTTGAACCACTTGCGCTCGAACCGCTCCATCAGGTCCGCCGCCAGCAGCGCCCCCAGCGGGTTGCACACCGCCATCACGCTGACGAAGCTCAGCGACTTCACCACCGAGAACCCGCGCTCGAACAGCAGCGTCGGCACCCACGACATGAACCCATAGAACCCCACCGTCCCGGTGATCGAGATCACCGACAGCACCACCGTGCGCCCCAGATACGGCGAGCGGAACAGAGTGCCGTAAGGCGGCCGCGGCCGGGTCGGTTCGTCTGGCTGTTCATCCGGTTCGGGCAGGCTGCCATATCGATCCAGCGCCAGCCGCTCCAACCTGGCGACTTCCGCCTCGGCCTCCCGCGTGCGGCCTTGCACCGACAGCCAGCGCGGCGATTCCGCCATCCGGCGGCCAACCAGCGCGGCGACGATGCCAAGGCCGCCCCAGACGAAGATCAGCCGCCAGCCCCACGGCGCCACCGGCACCAGCAGCCGCGCCACCCAGGCGGTGGCGGGAATGCCGATCAATCCCACCGTCATGGTGAAACCCATGTAGCGGCCGCGCACCTGCTTGGGGAAGAATTCGCTGATATAGGTATTGGCGATCACCGTCATCGCCGACAGCCCGATCCCGGTGATGAAGCGCAGTACCGCTAGGGACGCCACGTCCCACGCCGCCGCGTTCAACAACGAGAACACCCCGTACAACAGGGTGGAAAAGATGAAGCCGCGCCGCCGCCCGACGGCATTGGCCAGCTTTCCGCCGGTCAGCGCCCCGATCGTCATGCCGCCGAAGCTCGCCGAGGTGATCAGCGCCACCGTGCCAACCGAGATCCCCCACTGCCGGATCACCGCCGGCGCCGCGTAGGCAAACGTGTTCAGATCACCCAGTTCAAAGAAATAGGCGAACGCCAGCGCGACGAACGCGGTGCGGTGCGCCGAGGTCATCGGCAGCCTATCCAGCCTAGCACTGATGCTGGCCATTCTTGTCTCCCCCCGTGCTTGCGGCGATCCTGCCGTGCTTGCCGCGATCCTAGCCTGCCTGCCGCGATCCTAGCCTGCCTGCCACGATCCTAAGGTACTTGCCGCGATTCCAGGCGGCGACCCTAATCCACGCCCCGGGGGCAAGTCACATGCGCCGCCCCCCGCCCGTGCGCCAAATTGACCGCCGACTTCGTCAAATCCTAATACTGTCCCAACCAACCGGGGAACCAGACCCGTTGGCACCGGAGGCACCTTCATGAGCGCGACATTCTCCACCCCGCCGACACGCCCGAGCGGCGCCACCCCGAACCGCCCCAGTGCGAACCCCAGTGCGAATACCCCCAGTGCCGCCGGCCCCAATGCCACCGGCCCCAAAGCCCTACCCCTCGGCGCCACAAGCTTCGGAGCCACGATGCCCGGCATCGATCTGCGCACCATCGCCGAGGCCGACTTCAGCGCCATCCACCAGGCCTGGATCGACCACCAGGTGCTGGTGTTCCCGGCCCAAGACCTGACCGACGCCGACCTGGCCGCGTTCTCCCGCCGCTTCGGCGACCTCGACCACGCCCCGGTGCAGGAAAACGGCCAGCGCACCGCCGGCGGCATGCCGGAAATCTATGTCGTTTCCAACGTGATCGAAAACGGCGTGGCGATCGGCAGCCTTGGCGCCGGAGAAGCCGTCTGGCACACCGACATGTCCTACCTGCCCGCGCCGCCCAAGGCCAGCATGCTGTTCGCGCTGGAAATCCCCCCCACCGGCGGCGATACCTGGTTCTGCGACATGTACGCCGCCTTCGACTCGCTGCCGCCGGATTTGCGCCAACGCGCCCTCGGCCTGCGGGTCAAGCACGACGGCACCTACAACAGCGGCGGCTACCTGCGCCAGGGCGTCACCCCGACCGAGGATCCGCGCCAGGCCCCCGGAACCCTGCACCCGCTGGTCTGCACCCACCCCGAAAGCGGTCGCCGCATGCTCTATCTCGGGCGCCGCCGCATGGCCTGGATCGACGGCCTCAGCCTGCCGGAGTCCGAGGCGCTGCTCGACGAAATCTGGGCCCACGCCACCCAAGCGGACCTCAGCTTCGCCCACCATTGGCGGGTCGGCGACCTGGTGCTGTGGGACAACCGCTGTACCATGCACCGGCGCGACCCGTTCGAGGCCACGTCGCGGCGGATCATGCACCGAACCCAGATCAAGGGCGCCGCGCCCCCCGCGGCCTGACCCCGCCTACCCCCACGCGCATCGCCTGACACACCCCGACGACCACGGCCCCGGCCTTGCCCCGCTCACCCCCGCCCACCTGCCCGCGCATCGCCGGACACGCCCCGATAACCACGGCCCCGACCTTGCTCCGGCTGCCCCCACGAGCCTGGTCCCGTACGCTTCAACCCCGCACGGGCCAAACCGGCTGATGATAGCCCAGCGGAACCGAAGGCCTGGCCCAGAACGGCGGCGTCTCCGACAGCCGGACCACCGGTTTCAGATGCCGCAGCCGACCCGACGGCGTCTCCGTCTCCATCGACCAATCAAGCAGCTCTTCGGGGCTGAATTCCTCCGCCACGCCGCCCAGCGCGTCGGCCGAGACCTCGCCCAGATCGACGATCCACTTGCCCACCTGCGCCAGCGAAATCCGCACCAGCCAACTGCCGCCCTGCTCGGCACGCCGGCCAAGCGCGATCATCGCCCCGGTCGCCATCAGATACCCGGTGCAGTAATCGATCGCCGACACCGGATAAAACTGCGGACCCGGAGTCTTGCCTGCCACCACCTCGGCCTGCCGCGACGTGATCCCGCTGACCGTCTGCACAACCGTATCGAAACCACGCCGCGACGCCCAAGGACCAGTATGCCCGAACGCTGAAAGCGAGACATAAACCAGACCCGGCCGGATCGCCGCCAGTTCCTCCGGCGCCAACCCCCTGGCACCCAGCGCACCCGGCCGATACCCTTGCGAGAAGACATCCGCCTGCCGCACCAGGCCGCGCAGCGTATCGAGGTTGCGCTGCTCCCGCAGATCGAGATAGGCGTTCAGCTTGCCATGCCCGGTATCGAACTCCTGATAGCCCAGGTTCGGCAGGTGTTCGGCCGAGATCTTCATCACCTCCGCGCCATGCTCCGCCAGCGTGCGCGCGCAGGTCGGCCCCGCCAGCACCCGCGTCAGGTCAACCACACGGATGCCCGATAACGGCCGCTCGCCCGCCGGCAGCGGTTCGGGGTCACTGTCGCCGATCCGCACGATCTCCATCAGCGGCAATGATGCGATCGCAGCCGCTTGCGGATGCTCCGCCCATTCCGCCTGGGTCCGCACCATCCCGCCGGCGCCCTTGGCGGCGATGATCGCCTCCTCCAGCTCCGCCGCATCCCACCCGGCCACCGCCCGGGTCACCGCCTCCCTGGATTCCTCGCAGCCCAGCACCCCCAAGGCGGCGGCACGATGGTTGGGGAAGTTGGCGTGGATATAGCTCCAGCGTCCGTTCCTGGCCGGATACACCCCCATGATCGGATTGCGCCCGGCCGACACCTCGCCGTCGCCCAGCTTCATGTAATGACCGCTGCGCAACGATGCCGTGGCCTGGCGCACATCGACGCCGATCTGCTGCCCCCGGCCGCTGCGCAGCCGCCACAGTTCGGACGCGGCGATGCCGCTCGCCGCCAGCGTCGCCGCCCCGGCCGCACCGATTCGGAACGGCGTCGGCAGGATCGGATCGTCGCCGCCACTAAAGCGCACCCCGTCCGCCCGCTCGGCCGGCCAGCCGGCGGCCGCCAGGATCGAGCCCAGCGCATCCCGCGCCGTCATCCCAGCGCCATTTTGGCCACTGCCAGTCCGTCCACCGCCGTTCTGTCCAGCCCGACCCGGTGCCACGCCACCCTGCGTCTTGTCAGCCGCGTTCTCAGACATGATCGTCACCTCTCGGTTTTGCATCTGCGTCAGCCTTCCAGAGATCATGCGCCAGCACGGCGCGATCGGAAACCGCCAGATCCCGCCCCCGCACGGGTGATGCTTCGACTTGCGGGCACCGACTTTGTCGCCCGGCGATTTCGTCTTACGCTGAACGATGTCCTCCGTGATCGACATCATTGTCGCCGGGCCAACCGTTCGAGACAGCGGCGCCGCACCCGGACTGGCAAACCCGTCTGCGACCGCCCCCTGAAACCCCAATGAACCCGTGGCCCGGCAGCAACGAATGGCTGTTCTCGGTGAAGACCTTCGCCGCCGCCATGCTCGCGCTCTACATCGCCATGTCGATCGGCCTGGACCGCCCATACTGGGCCATGGCCACGGTCTACATCGTGTCCCAGCCATTGATCGGCTCAGTCCGCTCCAAGGCCATCTTCCGCCTGGTCGGCACCGCCATCGGCGCCATCGCGACCATCGTGCTGGTGCCGAACCTGGTCGATGCCCCCGAACTACTCAGCGCTGCCCTGGCGCTGTGGACCGGAGGCTGCCTCTACATCGCCTTGCTCGACCGCACCCCGCGCAGCTACCTCTTCATGCTGGCCGGCTACACCGCCGCGCTGATCGGCTTCCCCGCCGTTAACGCCCCCGACACGATCTGGGACGTCGCACTCGCCCGGGTCGAGGAAATCTGGCTCGGAATCCTCTGCTCGACCGTCATCGCCACCGTGGTGTTCCCCCGCCAACTCGGGCCGCTGCTGGCTGAGCGCATCCTCGCCTGGGTCGGCAACGCCAGCACCTGGACCCAGCAGGTGCTTGACGGAACCGACGACAAGGCCAACGCCTTTGCCCATCTCCGGCTCGCCGCCGACGCCGTGGAACTGCGCATGCTCACCTCCCAACTCGCCTGGGACGATTCAATCTGGCAGTCCGCGACGCGCTGGGTCGGCGAACTGCAGCGGCGCATGGTGCTGCTGTTGCCGGTGCTGTCCTCGATCAGCGATCGGCTCGCCGCATTGCGAGCCGCCGACGCCATCACCCCCGGCCTGCGCCACCTGCTGGCCGACCTCAGCGTGTGGGTCCGCGCCGGGGCACCGCCACCGCGCGGCGAGGCCGACCGCATGCGACATGCCATCGAGCAATTGCAAGCCGAAACCGACCTCACAGCCGGCTGGAACCAGGTGATGCGCTGCAGCCTGCTGTTGCGGCTGCACGACCTGGTCAACCTGCGCCAGGACATGCGCGACCTGCGCCGCCATATCGAGGAAGGCGGCGGCCCGCTGGCGCTGCCGTTGGCGGTGCCTTCCAGCGGCCCGCAACGGCTGCACCACGATCAAGGCCTGGCCGTGCTGTCCGGCCTGGCCGCCGCCGTCACCATTGTTCTGGCCTGCGCGTTCTGGATCGCCACCGGCTGGCAGGCCGGCAGCGGCATGGCCGCGCTGGCCGCCGCCGCCTGCTGCCTGTTCGCCACCCTCGACGACCCGACGCCGGCGCTGAAGAACTTTCTCGTTATCGCCCTGATTTCGGTCGCCGCCGTCGGCATCGGCCTGTTCGCCATACTGCCCAACGTGCATGATTTCGAGATGCTGGCGCTGGTGCTCGCCGCGTTCTTCATCCCCGTCGGCCTGCTGATCGCCCGCCCAGCCACCCAGCCGATGGGCTCCGCATTGGGCTTCCTCACCGCCACCCTGCTCAGCCTGCAAGGCGCCTATTCCGCCGATTTCGTCAGCTACGCCGATGGCAGCTTCGCTGCCCTGCTGGGCGTCGCCAGCGCCGCGGTGGTCACCGCGCTGATGCGCTCGGTCGGTGCGGAATGGAGCGCCCGGCGCCTGCTGCGCGCCGACTGGCGCGACCTGGCGGCGATCCCCACCAGCCCCACCTTGCACGACCAAGCCTTGCACGACCGCGACACCATGGCCGGATTGCTGCTCGACCGCCTTGGCCTGCTGGTGCCCCGGCTGGCGGCTGTCGGAGCAGGCAACGATCTGGCCGCCGTGGACGCCCTCGCCGACCTGCGCATCGGCATCAACCTGGCCGATCTGCGCAACCAGCGCGACGTCATGACGTCGCCGCTTCGCCAGGCGGTCGATACCGTGCTGCACGGTGTCGCCGCGCACTTCGCCGCCCAGGCCGCCGCCGGTCGCCAACTGCGTCTACCCGCCACCGTGCTGCGCGACATCGACTGCGCCTTGGATGCCGCCATCGCCGATGCGGATGCGCGCGACCTGCTGCTGCAACTGGTCGGCCTCCGCCGCGGCCTGTTCGCCGACGCCCCGCCCTACCGGCCCCCGCCTTTCCCGCATCAGCCGCCGCCGGACGCCGCCGCCGCGCCCGACCCGACCCAGAGACCGGCATGATCAGGCGGGCGGCATGAGCAGGCGGGCGGCATGAGCAGGCGGGCGGCATGATCGGGCGGGCGGCATGATCGGGCGCGCGGCGTGATCGGCGAGGTCGACATCTATGGCGTGTTCGTCCCAATCCTGCTGGTATGGGCGGTGATCGCGCTGGCGCTCACTGCCGGGCTGCGCCGCATCCTGGTCCGCGTCGGCTTCTACCGGCTGGTCTGGCACCGACCGCTGGTGGACCTGTCGCTGCTCGTCATCATCATGGCGGTGGTTGCCGCCGCCCTGCCGCTATGGATCGGCTCATGAAACCGTTTCTCCGCCGACTGGCACTGAATTCCGGCCGCCCGCTGATGACCCTGCTGATCGTCGCCGTGGCGATCGTCGCCGGCCGCTTCCTGTGGGCCTACTACCAGGAGGCACCCTGGACCCGCGACGGCCGGATCCGCGCCGACGTCGTCACCATCGCCCCCGACGTCTCCGGCCTGGTCGACAAGGTGATGGTGCGTGACAACCAGACGGTCAGACGCGGCGACGAACTGTTCCGCATTGATCCCGACCGCTTCGAACTGGCGCTCGCCCAGGCTGAGGCCGCCGTCGCCAGCCGCAAGGCGCAGATGGACGAAGCCAACCGAGAAGCCAACCGCTACCAGCAGCTCAACCAGCTCTCGGTCTCCAAGGAAACCCAGGAGCAGCGGCAGACCAGCGCCGAGGCCGCCGCCGCGGCCTATCGCCAGGCGGTGGCCGACCGCGCCGTGGCGCAGCTCAACCTCAACCGTTCGATCGTCACCAGCCCGGTCGACGGCAGCGTCACCAACGTGGCGCTGGAGCCCGGCGACTACGTCACCACCGGCAAGGGTGTAATGGCCCTGGTGGACAGCGCCACGCTGCGCATCGAGGGTTACTTCGAGGAAACCAAGCTGCCCAGCATCCACGTCGGCGACCGCGCCCAGATCCGCCTGATGGGCGAGCCAAGGCTACTCACCGGCCGGGTCGAGAGCATCGCCACCGGCATCGCCGATCGCGAGCGCAGCGATAGCCCCGACCTGCTGGCCAACATCAACCCGACCTTCAATTGGGTGCGCCTGGCGCAGCGCATCCCGGTGCGAATCAAGCCGGATCCGGTTCCTCCGGGTGTGCGGCTCGTGCTCGGCCGCACCGCCACCGTCACCATCGAACCCGGCACCGCCCCCGTGACCAAGGCGGCTCAGCGATAGCGTGGTAACATCCCGCGCTTCAACCAGCTCCGATGCGGGCCGACCGGCGCACCACCGCAACGCATGCTCGGCCGCACTGATCAACGCGCTCCGATCGAAAACGCCATAAGCACGGTTCCAGGCCGTCCGGAACGACCCCAGTAGCCCGAATTGACATAGACCATGCCGCCGGCAACCGTGGGACCGGCCCCGTCGAGCACACCACCCTGGGCCTCGTGACCGCCGATGCTCATCACCTGTGCGGCAGCGGTGTTGTATTCCCAGATCACGCTGCCGGTCGCGGCGTCGAACGCGCGGAACCGGCCGTCCATCGACCCCCCGAACACAGCGCCCGGCACGACCGATATGGCCTGCGACACGCCGGGGAAGCAGTAGACATTGTCCCAGGCACACGGCTTCCGCGGAGTGCGCGCTGTCCAAAGCACCGCGCCATCGGCGATCCGAAGCGCCGTAATCCCAGGATTGGCCAAGGCAGCGGGAACATAGATGTCCGAAACCGGGACGTAGAGTGTCTCGTCATCGGCGGCGAGGCCAAACTCCACCCCACCCAGCGGACCGCCTGGGCTCACTCGCCTGGACCAGACAACCTTGCCCCCATGGTCTGGGTCCAGCGCGTAGACCTCGCCCGACTTCTGCCCGACCAGCAGCACCTGCCGGCCGCTCGATAGCGAATGCAGGATCGGAGAGGCGCCGAAATCATGATCCGGTCCGAGCCTGGTCGGGCAGTTGGCGGTTCGACCGGGGCCGTGGCAGCCC
Organism: Rhodopila sp.; assembly: GCF_965277165.1. GTDB lineage: Bacteria > Pseudomonadota > Alphaproteobacteria > Acetobacterales > Acetobacteraceae > Rhodopila. Next base: position 1,783,582 of record NZ_CBDICE010000006.1, on the reverse strand, counting down.
TCGATATAGTTGTCGTCACGCGTGAGTTGATTGGACCAACGGATCGCGCCGGTCCGCTCGTCCAGCGCAAGGATGGCGTCGGAGCGGTCAAACGGCAGATCGGTATAGGAGTCGCCGGTGGCCACATAGACCAGGCGGCGCTTGGCATCGATGGTCGGGGCCGACCAGATCGCACCGCCGGCGGGACCAAACATCTGCGTTCCGGCAGCGTTCCGTTTGAACGGCTTCGCGACCGCGGGCGTTACGTAGGTCTTCCAAAGGAGCTCGCCCGTCGTGGCATCCAGCGCCGCGACCGCGCCGCGGAATTGACAGCACTGATAACGGGGGTCGGCGGCGATCGCCTCCTCGGCTGACGAAATCGGCACAAACAGCCGACCGTCGTGCAGCGCCACCGACCCGGTCATCTGCACCTCGTGCTGGCTGTCCACCTGGCTCTTCCACACCAGTGCGCCGCTATCGGCGTCCAGCGCGTAGGCGCTGCGGGTGTAATCGGTGAAGTAGATGGCATAACCGCTGGGCGCGCCGCGCAACCGGCCAACGACGATGCTGCCGCGGGTCGGCGCCGGCGCGTCGAAGCGCCAGTAGGCGCACCCGGTCCTGGCGTTCAGCGCATAGACCGTGCCGGAGGAAGCGTTCAGGAACAGACGGTCGCCCACCACCGTCGCCTGACCGCCGCGCGAGTTGGCGTAGGCGAACGCCCATTTCAGCTTCAATCGCCCCACCTCCGCCGCCGTGAAACCCGGATCGGGCTGGTAGCGCGCCTGCTGCTCGGTGCGTCCCCAGCCGTTCCATTGATCGGCCGTCTTCAGGTCGATCGCCGCGGGTTTGCGGTTGCAGGGCGGCGCTTCGGCGCCGCCTCCGCTGACCAAGCCGGCGGTGCGGTGGGACAGATAAGTGGCGATCGAAGCCATCTCATGCAGCGAAAGGCCCCGCGCCATCGGTCGCATGATGCCGCCGGACAGTGTCGTGGTGATCAGGGCGCGCGTGTTGTCCGCGATCGCGGTCCGCGACGGAATGCGGCCGGCCGGATGGTCGTGGCAGCCCGCGCACCGCTCAGTATATAGCCTGGCCCCAAGCGTGGCATCGCCGCCTTCGCCGCTGATCTGCCCGATCACGCCATTCCCATGATCAGCCGGCGGTGCCGCGCTGGCCGCAGCATGCGCCAGCCCCGTTCCCAACAGGAACACGGCCCACAGGAACACGCGCAAAATTGCAGCACACGCTGCGGCGCGACCCGCGCAGGTGGCATCACCGGCGCGCTCAACCGCCCTCATCCGCCGGCCAACCATCCGGTCAGCCAGCTGGGCCCCGACCATAGTGGTCGGTGAACGGGCCACGCTTGCAGCTATAGCCTTCCGGGGGTGAGGTGAGCCTGAATGCGCCGGGCTTGGCGCCCTTTGGGAACGAGGCCAGCGTGTCCAGCGCCCAGGCGTTGAAGGCGTCGGTGTTCACCTGCGGCCACATGTGTCCATCGTGAACCGTGCATGACACCTCCACCACGTTATCGAACGACGAATAGTAGTTTGACGCCGCCTGGGTACTCGGCCGGTAGTCCGCGCAGAGCACCGTGCCGCAATACCAGATATCGTCGTCGCCACCCCAGACGGTGATGACGATCATCGGGCCAAGCTTGGCTCTCAAAGGATACGGACCGACCCGACCCTGATGGATCGCCTCGGGCGCGTCGCGCACCGCATTGCGAGCAGCATCGAAGGAAAGCGGCGATCCATCATCTCGGGTGACGTACCATTCGCCGGAGATCGGCATGCCGCCGGCCCAAAAGCCGGAGCGGAAGGTCAGCGCCCGGTTCGTCATCGTGCCGCCGGACGAGATGCCGCCGAGATACAGCCTGCTTGCATCCAGCGGAAACTTGGTGCCCACGCACTTGACCATGGCGACCAGGAAGCGTGAGTCCGGCCCCTCGTCAGTCTTGAACCGGTCCCCCGCGGCATTCGGCGAGCGGCCTTCGTGCCAAGGGTTCCACGTCCAACCGGCGCGGCCAGGGCCGTTGCAGACGCCGGCACGCAACCTTGCATCCTGATCGGCGCAAGCGCGGATCGGACCGATCACCATGAAGCCGTGATCCGCCAGCTTGGCGTTCGCGCCACTGCGTTCAACATAAAGGTTGTCGTCGGTCGACTCCACCGAGCCGGTCATCGGTACCCAAACCGGCGCCGGCCGGTCGGACGGCTTGGGAGGAACGACGATGAAAGCACGCTTGACACCGTCTGACGGGAAGTCGGTGTTGAGCCCGGCATGCACCTGGTAGCCGGCCGGACAGCGCCACATCGCGGCGAGCGCGAACCGGGTATTGAACAGGCTGCAGACTGTTGCGATCAGGATGACGTAACGCTTCATGGGCGCACCCGTGCTCGAGCTACATAAGGCTTCCACCCAGGCTTCGCGCAATCTTCTGGAATGACCCGAGCCCCAGCCGTCCAACCACCGTTCAGCCGCAGCCTGGTCAGAGCAATTATTTTGCTTGCCTTTGAAACCTTATGACAAAAGTCCGTGCGACGATCATTGCATAGCCCCGCCTTTGCCGCCCAGACTGTCCCGCCAAACCGCGTCCCGGTGGTGGCGGCTCACCGCATCTGCCTGCGGATCTCGGCGGCGCCCTGGCGGTAGTCGTAGGTCGGATAGAACTCGGTGTGGAAGCCCCCCCCGGGCGGTCTGCTCCAGCACCCGGTTGACTTCGCGCAGCCGATCAGGCGGCACGTTCAAGGTCACCACCTGGCCGATGCCCATCAGCACATACCACGACACCACCTCGATGCCCGGTGGCGGAAACTTCTGGAAAAACCCAGTCTGCTTCAGATGCTTATTGATCTCGGCCAGGGTCTTGCTCTCGTCGTGGCGCAGGAACACCGTCAGCAGCGACTCCGCCCCGCTCGGTTCGGCCGCGGCCGCTTCCGGCGTGCCCTTCCCCAACGTGCCCTTTCCCAGCGGAACTGTCCCCAGCGTGCCCGCGGCCAGCCCCGCCAGCGTGGCCCCGGTCATCGCCCGGCGTGTCGCGGTGGTCATCGGCCCCGCCTCCTCAAAAGCCGATCTTGCCGGCAAGCGCGTCGCGGTCGCCAGCCCCGGCCGCCGGCGCATAGGGCCGCCCGGTGCTCAGGTCGATGATCTCGACCACGATGTCTGCGTTTTCCCGCACCAGTTCCTTGGCCCGCGTCTCGGCGTCATCGGATGATTCGAAGCGGTCGATGGATCGGCCGCCAATTCGCAGTTCAAAGCTCATTATGATGGCTCCCCAATGTTTCATGCGATGGAGCGCGGCCCACCATCGGCCGGCAGCGGCCCGGTCCAGACCCCTGGCCGTCCCGCACCCAGGGGTTTAGCGCAGCCTGGAGCTCATTCCACCGCCTGGCGAATTTGCGGGCCTTCGCTGCGCCGGCACGACGGCCTTGCCGCGCCCCAGCAATCGGCTTATCGCCGCCGCCGGCTTCAGAAGCCTCCATTCGACTTTGTCGCCCCGCTGATCCAAATAGCCTGCGTCATTTCGCGGCAACAACGCAAACCGCGACGCGGCCGTTCCGGACGAAATCAGAATCCAGTTGCGCGGCCGCCGAAAGAAGCCGGCGCCTCAGCTCCCCAAGGTCTCCCGCGCCGCCCGCACCACGGCCTCGGTGTTGATGTCGAACTTCTTGTAGACATCGCCGATCTTGCCCGACGCACCGAACTCATGCATGCCGACGAACCGCCCGGCGAACCCCAGGTAGCGGTCCCACGAAATCTCCACCCCGGCCTCGACCGCGACCCTGGCGGTGCCCTCGCCCAGCACCGAACGCTTGTAGGCGGCATCCTGCTCCTCAAACAGCAGCCGGCATGGCATCGACACCACCGCCGTTGGCACCCCGTCCTTCTGCATCACCGCGCGGGTCTCGACCGCCAGATGCAGTTCCGACCCGGTGGCCATGATGGTCAGCTTGCGCGCGCCGCCCTCAGCCTCGTGCAGCACGTAGGCGCCCTTGGCGCAGCGGTTCTCGCTGCCGGTATCGCGCCGCAGCAGCGGCATCGGCTGGCGCGACAGCGCGATCAGCGCGGCGCGCCGCGCGTCGTCCAGGATCAGCTCCCAGCATTCCGCGGTCTCGACCGGGTCGCCGGGGCGAAACACCGCCAGATGCGGGATCGCGCGCAACGCCGCCAGGTGCTCGATCGGCTGGTGCGTCGGGCCGTCCTCGCCCAGCCCGATCGAGTCGTGCGTCATGACGAAGATGGTGCGGATCTGCATCATTGCCGCCAGCCGGATCGACGGCCGGCAGTAGTCGGAGAAGGTCAGGAAGGTGCCGCCATAGGGGATCAGCCCGCCATGCAGGGCGATGCCGTTCATCGCCGCCGCCATGCCGTGTTCACGCACGCCGTAATGCACATAGGACCCGTTGTACTCGCCCGGCTTGATTTCGACCTGGTTCTTCGCCTTGGTGTTGTTCGACGGCGTCAGGTCGGCCGACCCACCCAGCAGTTCGGGGATCGCCTCGAACAGGTGGTTCAGCACCGCGCCGCTGGCCGCCCGCGTCGCGATATCCTTGCCGCTGTCGACGAATTCCTTTTTCGCTGCGGTGATGGCGCGCTGCCAGCCCTTCGGCAGTTCGCCTCTGGTGCGCCGCTCAAAATCCTGCCGCAACCCGTCCGGCGCGGCCTTTACCCGGTCGGCCCAGGCCATTCGCTTTGCCCGCCCCTTCTCACCGATTGTCCGCCACGCCTCCAGCAGCGGCTTGGGGATGACGAACGGCGGTGAATCCCAGCCCAGCAGCTTGCGCGCGCCGGCAATCTCCTGCTCGCCCGGCGCGTCGCTGTGCGCCTTCTGGGTGCCGGCCTTGGTCGGCAGCCCGAAGCCGATGACGGTGCGGCAGGAGATCATCGACGGCTTGTCGGTGACCGCATGGGCCTGCTTGATCGCCTCGCGGATGGCGTCGGTATCGTGGCCGTCGATCTCCTGCACGTGCCAGTGGCTGGCGCGGAACCGCGCCGTCTGGTCATCCGACACCGACAGCCCGGTGGCGCCGTCGATCGAGATCGAATTGTTGTCGAAGAAGCTGATCAGCTTGCCCAGCCGCAGGTGCCCAGCCAGCGAAATTGCCTCGTGGCTGATGCCCTCCATCAGGCAGCCGTCGCCCATGAACACATAGGTGTAATGATCCACCAGCGCGTCGCCGAATTTGGCGTTCATGATCCGCTCGGCCAGCGCCATGCCGACCGAGTTGGCCAGACCCTGCCCGAGCGGCCCGGTGGTGGTCTCGATGCCGTCGGCGTGGCGGTATTCCGGGTGCCCGGCGGTCTTGCTGCCGACCTGGCGGAAATGCTCGATCTGGTCGATCGTCATGTCCTTGTAGCCGGTCAGATAGAGCAGCGAATACAGCAGCATCGAGCCGTGACCGTTGGAGATCACGAAGCGGTCGCGGTCGATCCAGTGCGGGTCCGCTGCGTCGAACCGCAGGAAATCCTGGAACAGCACGGTGGCGATGTCGGCCATGCCCATCGGCATGCCGGGGTGGCCGCTCTTGGCCTTTTCCACCGCGTCCATCGACAACGCGCGGATGCAGTCGGCAAGGTCACGCAAATGCTGGTCGCGCGGCGCCGGAAGCGGCTTGGCGTCGGTCATGGTGTTCGACATGGCTTTGTGTCCTTACCAGGAAAACCGTGTGATCGAGGGCGCTTGGCAGTGCGAGGGCGCCGGACAGTCGGGCATCCGCGCAGCCGAGGCAAGGGTATCCTGCACGAGACGCGGGTGGGGGTAATGCTCGCTGATCCGCGCGACGAGTGCCAGGGGAGTCATAAGCGACCCGTTCCAGGGCCGGCCCGTGCGGCCCTGGCCATCCAAGACCTGTATGGCTCCACGATCACGGCAGAGCCCGACCGCCAGCACGACGTCGCGGCAGCACCCGAGTCCTCGTCGCAATAGATTACCATCGCGAAGCGGAGCCTCGCCAGCGGTCGCTATGCGCCGGCGATCACCATGCGATCGAACGTCCGCGAAGCATGCAACGTGACAATCTTGACACCCGACCATCAAGCGTGCATCGCTGCACCTTGCGGTTGTAATGTACTTCGGACGGATAACCGATGCAGGCTTCGTCACTTCAAGACGGCCCTCCGATATGCCGAAACTGGGGGCTCGACCGCAAATAATGCGTTCTTGGGAAGCGCTCCGACGCAAAATCGACATCCGCCGGTGACCACGGCCGCGCGCTCCCTGCCCGCCTGTCGGACCGGTTGAAGGGCGGTATGGGCACTGATCAACCGCATCTCGCATCCGAGGACGCCGCCGTCGAACTCTCCCGTTTGCGCCTGATCGTGGATGATCTGCGCCTGGCGGTCCGAGCCCGAGACGACTTTATTGTCATCGCCGCCCACGAGTTGCGCAACCCGATGACGCCGATCCAAGGGTTCGCGGAACTGGCGCTGGCCTCCGCGCGCAGGGCGGAAGCAACCTGCCCGCCGCGTCTCACCGCGCTGTTGGAAGAAATGCAGGGCGCCGTTCAGGAGTTCATCGAGCGAGCGACAAACTTGCTCGATATCGGCCGGATCGAAGCCGATAACCTGCAGCTCAATCCATCCGCGATCGACCTGTCCGTCCTGGTGATTTCGGTCGTCGAGCGATACGAATTGAAAGCGGCGCATGGCAATTCGCCGCTTACGCACGACATCGCCGAGGGGATCTTCGCCGAGTTAGATCATCTTGCCGTCGGGCAGGTGATCGAAAATCTGCTCTCCAACGCGCTCAAATTTGGCACCGGGAAACCGGTGACGGTTCGGCTCCGGTCGGATGGGCAATCAGCCTGTCTGCAAGTTCAGGACCTGGGCATCGGGATGCGGCCTGATCAACAGGCGCGGATATTCGGTCGATTCGAGCAGGTGCTGACACAGCACCGGGGTAGCGGCTTTGGCATCGGTCTCTGGGTGGCGGCGCGCCTCGTCAAGGCCATGAGCGGCCGACTTTTCGTCGCCAGCCATCCGGGAATGGGGTCGACCTTTACCGTAATGCTTCCTCTCGAACCACCGAACCCGGATCAGCGGACAACATGACACAACAAGAAACCGATGCGGGCGCGCTGGAGATCGAACGGGTGCCGACCCTGGTGCCGGGCATCGACGCCATCTTGCGCGGCGGGTTCCTGTCTGGCGGCCTATACCTGATCCAGGGACCGCCCGGGATCGGCAAGACGATCCTGGCCAACCAGATCATCTACAACCGCGCCAAGCGGGGGAGTCGCGCGCTTTTCGTGACCGTGCTGGGCGAGAACCACGGCCGCATGATGCTGCATCTTCGAACGATGCAATTCTTTGACCAATCGCTGATGCCCGATCGGGTGAAATACATCAGCGCTTATCAAGCGTTTGATGACGAAGGACTGAATGGCCTTTCAAACCTGCTGCGGCGCGAGATCATGGCGCACCAGGCGACGCTGTTGGTCGTTGACGACATGTCCGCCGTTCAGGCCAGGGCCACGGCTACATTCGAGACGAAGCGGTTCACCCATGAATTGCAGACCCTGGCCTCATTAACCAACTGCACCATGTTCCTTTTGACCACCGCGTCTGACGACGCACAAGGGGTCGAGCGCACGATGGTGGACGGGGTGATCCAACTTTCACAGCGCGCCTATGGCTCGCGCATCGAGCGGAGGTTTGTGGTTCGCAAGCTGCGCGGCAGCGACTATCTGCAGGGCGAGCACGCTTTTGCCATCTCACGCCAGGGTGTTGCTGTGTTCCCGAGGATCGAGGCCGTGTTCAGGATGGCTGAAATCCCGGAGCTGTTTTCGTCCTCACGCCTGTCGTTTGGCATCGCCTCGCTTGATCGGATGTTCAATGGCGGCATTCCGGTCGCCAGCATGACCGCGGTGATGGGCGCATCGGGCGCTGGCAAAACCACCCTCGCGCTACATTTCCTGTCTGAGTCCAGCGCCAGCGAGCCTGGGCTCCTGTTCGGCGCCTATGAACCGGCCGCGCGGCTTCGCTTCAAGGCTGGTTTGATGGGCTTCGACCTCGCCGCGGCGGAACAGCGTGGCGAAGTCGAAATCCTTTGGTATCCCGTGGGTGAGCATATCCTGGATGAACTTGCCCACACCCTGCTCGACGCGGTTCGACGGCGAAAGGTCAAGCGTCTGGTGATCGACGGCATGTCGGTGTTTCAGGAAGCCGCGGTCGAGCCGGCCCGGATCGTGCGCTTTTGGTCCACCCTCTCCAATGAGTTGCGGGCGCTCGGCGTCACCACACTTTATACCGTGGAATTGCAGGAACTCGCCGGACCCGACTTCCGGCCTCCGGTGAGTGGGATAGCCTCCTTGGGTGACGTGATGATCCTGCTTCGCTACGTCGAAGTCCGGGCGCGACTGTACCGAATGATGTCGTTGCTCAAGGTGCGCGAGGGGGCGTTCGATACCACGATCCGCGAATTTGCCATCAGCGAGACCGGGATCGGCGTCGGTGGCCCGTTCGAGGCCATGACGCCGCCCCCGACCGGCACGGCCCATGAGGTCATCCCCGATCCTGTTGCCGGGTCCCAGGACCGCCGGCGGGAATCGCGCGCAGACGATGCCGATCGGCCGGGATGACCGGGATGGACACCATCCTGATTGTCGAAGATGAGTTTGCCATCGCGGAACTGCTGGAGATGGTCTTTGTCGACGAAGGTTACTATGTCGAGCGGGCAAGCAATGGGCGGGCCGGGCTCGAGCGTCTGGCCAATGGTCGGCGCCCGAACCTGGTCATTTCGGACTACATGATGCCGGTGCTCGACGGTGCCAGCATGATCCTGGCAATGCGGCAAAATGAGGCGCAGCGGGACATTCCCTGCATCATCATGAGCTCGATGCCTGAGCACAACGTGCGCCAGCGGATCCAAGGTTTTACCGCTTTCGTTCGCAAACCATTTCTGATTGCCAAAATGATCGAGCTGGTTGCGAGCGCGATACGGCCGCCATCTTCGGGGTAGATGGTTTTCGGCCTCGCTGGGTCGATACCCGCAGGGCGATTCGGCCTGTCGCCGCACGGCTGAAGAATCCGAGACGGTGCGGTTGTCAATGCAAAGTAGAGATGTCCCCTGACTCCCCAAAGTTAAAATGTCCCCTGTGGGCTGGGCGGGGGGTGGGCACCGGTCAAGCGTTAGTCCAATCGCGGTGTTGGAGCGGTGGGTAAGTGGCCCGCTGGAGTGATCGTTCAGAATCGGGCGCAAGCGGGCCACTTATCCACGGCTGCGGCGGCTGTTACGCGGGCTGTACTCACCCCGGGACGGTTTCAACCGCGGCGTTGGGGATGTGCCGCGCAGCGATCATTGCGTCGATCCGGGCATCGATGGTCTTGCCGTCCACCGCCGGGGCGGGCATGGCATAGCGGGCATAGGCCGTTACCGGCAGGATCCGGTCTTTGTAATGCACCCTCAGCGCACCGTCGGGAAAGTGATGCAGCGTCACCTTCGCGCCGCGCAGCGCGGTGCCAGGCCCGGGTGTCTTGACGCAATACATCGTCCCGCCGGAGCGGAAGGTCAGCGCCTTCGACAGCACCCGCTGCTCGCGCCGTGCCAGTTCGTCGTCCAACGCTTGCGCGGTCTTCGTCCACGGCCGGTGCGCCGAAGCCGGGTCGCGCGGCGGCACCGCAAACTTTGCGTTGAAGCGCGCCATGAACGCCGGCGCGAAGCCATTCGCCGCCTCGATCGAGCCAATGCCGGCCAAACGCATCTCCTTGACCAGCCGGTCCTGCAGGGTCTGGTTGGCGCGCTCGACACGACCCTTGGCCTGCGGGGTCAGCGCATGGATCGGCTCGATCCCAAGCCGATCCGCCACCCGTCCGAACTCGGTCTTGCCGTCGCCGCTCGTGGCGTCCTTAGCGTTGATCCGGAAGATGCCGTGCCGGTCGGAGTAGAACGCCAGCGGCCGGCCATGGTCCAGCACGTGGCCGCGCAGCGCCGCCAGATAGGCCGCCGTCGTCTCCGCCGGGGCGAAGCGTAGCGCGGTCAGCCGGCCGCTGGCGTCGTCGATGAACACGATCAGCGCACAGCGCGGCCCGCGCCGCTCGAACCAGTGGTGCGCACTGCCGTCGATCTGGATCAACTCGCCAAACCGCGGACGCCGCTGGCGGAGCTGAAACACCCGCCTGGCCCGGCGGCGCTTGGGCCGCCACAGGCCAAGGCCGATCTGCATCTGGCGGATCGTCTCTGCCGAAACGACGATCCCGTCCAACTCCAGCAGCTTCTCCGCCGCCAGCGTCGCGCCGAAGTCGGGGTATTTGTCCCTCAGCAGCGTCGCGATACGACCGCGCAGCGCCGCCGACATCCGGTTGTTCGATGGCCGGCCGCGCTGATGCGAAACCAGACCCGCGTCGCCCTCAGTCTTCGCCTTACGCACCAAGCGCTTGAATTGGCGGACACTGAGGCCAACGCGCTCCGCTGCTTCAGCCTGGCCCAACCGACATTCGATCGACTGGCGCACCCAATAGGCGCGATCGCGCTCCGCCTGCGTCATCCACAACCCCGTCTCGGCCATTGCGTCCCCAAGCATGCGCAAAAGGGGACATTCTAACTTTGGACGGAGGGGACATTCCTACTTGGGGCTAACACCGAGACGGTGCGGTTTGCCATTCGTCGCGATCCCCAGCACTGTGCGCGGCGATGACCCCCGACCCCGCCCGCCTGACGCTCTTCGGCAGCTTCACCTCCAGCTCGTCGTACAAGCCGATGCTTTATCTGGCGCTGGCGCGGCTGCCGTTCAGCTTCCGCACCGTCAACCTCAAGCACGGGGTGCAGAAACAGCCGGAATACCTGGCGATCAACCGCTACGGCCAGGTTCCGGCGCTGCGCCACAATGGGCTGACCATCGTACAGTCCAACGTCATCCTGGACTACCTCGCCCGCACCACTGGCCACTTCGCCGGCGCAACCGAGCAGGACCGCTGGCGCGCGCGCGAATGGCTGTCGTGGGAGGCGGACAACATCACCAACGTCGCCAAGGTCCGCCATTACAGCCGGTTCCGCCAAGTCGACGCAGCGGTGATGGACTATTTCCGCCCGCTGGCGCTGGCCGCCGTCGGCTTCGTCGACCAGGCGTTGCAAGGCCGCCAATGGTTGGTCGGCGACGCCCTCAGCATCGCCGATATCGGCTGCTGGGGCCGCATGGTGTTCATGGCAGAGGGCGGCCTCGATATCGCCGCCTGGCCCAACGTCCAGGCCTGGTCCCACCGACTCGCCGCGCTGCCCGGTTTCGCCCTGCCGTACGACCTCATCCCCTCGAAGGACCGGGAGTTCGATCCATGCGCATAGCCGTCATCGGCGCCGGCGGTGTCGGGGCCGCGTTCGGCGCCGCGCTGGCCAACGCCGGCGCCGAGGTCAGCTTCGTGGCTCGGGGCGCGCACCTGCGGGCGATGCGCCAGGCCGGCCTGCGGATCGAGGGCGGCCGCGGCACCACTGTGCTGCAGCCGGTCCGGGCGACCGACGACCCGGCCAGCATCGGGGCGGTCGATGTCGTGCTGTTCTGCGTCAAGCTGTGGGACGTGGAGGCCGCCGGCGCCGCGATCCGCCCCCTGGTCGGTCTGGAAACGGCGGTGATCCCGCTGCAGAACGGCATCGACGCCGCCGACCGGCTGATCCCGATCCTCGACGCCCAGGATGGCCATCGGCCAGTGATGAGGGGGCGAGCGGTGATGGGTGGGGTCGCCCAGATCAGCGCCACCATCGCCGAACCCGGCGTGATCCGCCAGACCGGCAGCTTCATGCGGCTGGTGTTCGGCGAATTGGACGGCCGCCCCAGTGCGCGCGGCGAGGCGTTTTTGAACGTCTGCCGCCAGGCCGGGTTCGATGCCACGCACAGCGACCGTATCCTGACCGATCTGTGGATGAAGTTCATCCTGCTGGCCAGCAACGCCGCGATCACCGCGGCGACCCGCACGCCGCTGGGCGCGCTGCGCGACGATCCCGACATCGAGCCGCTGTTCGCCCGCGCCTATGCCGAGGTCGCCGCGGTCGGCCGGGCCAAGGGCATCGCCATCCCCGCCGACGCGGTGGAACGCACCGTCGGCTTCAACCGCGCCGCGCCGCCGGCGATGATGGCGTCGATGGCACACGACCTGATCCGCGGCAGCCGCATCGAACTGCCCTGGCTATCGGGCAAGGTGGTCTCGCTGGGGCGCGAGCTTGGCGTGCCGACGCCGGTGCACGAGACGCTGTACGCCGTGCTGAAGCCGTTTGTGGACGGGCGGTCGGGTTAGCGCGGATCCCGTTGGGATAGCAGTTGGGCAGCCAACCGGACCACGACCGGACCGGAACCGCGTCGGGTCAGATGACTGGCAGCCGGCTGATCGCGTGCCAGCGCATCATCCGCAGCCGGCCGTCGTCAATCAGCCGCCGGCGCAACAGCCAGAGTTCGGCCTCGGCGATCATCGGCACCGCCTCGCGCCGGGTCGGCTTGCGATCCAGGTCGCGCAGCATCACCCGCCAGCCCAGCAACGCATGCTCGATGTGGAGTTGCGAGGTGTCCTCGGCGACGCGGACATCGAGGCCCATCCGCCCCAGCATGCGGGTCACGGTGACCGGGGCGAGCAATTCGGCCGGGTCACGTCCTTCCAGTTCGGCCCAGCGGCGCACCGTGCGATCCTCCGGATCCAGCGGTTTCGGCGCGGCCAGCGAGGTGATGACGATCTGGCCACCGGGTTTCAACGCCCCGGCCAGGCGATCCAGGATGGGCTCGGGCTGGGAATTGCGGAACGGATCCAGCGCCAGGCAATGGTGGTGACCCTTGGCGGCGAAGTCCGGCTCGTCCGGGTCCCAGGGCTTGACGCTGATCTTCTTGCCGAGTTGTGCCTGGTTCACCTGCGCCTGGGCGGATGCGAGCAGCGCGGGATCGTTGTCGGCGGCGGTCACCCAGGCGCCGAGGTTGCGGGCGATGGTGACGGCCGGTCCGCCGCTGCCGACCCCGACCAGCAGCAGGCTGGCCGCGGCCGACATGCCGAGCGGACGGGCCAGCCGCAGAGTGTCGATCTCGCCGCCGGGGAAGATGAAGCCGTCGCCCCACAGCCGGTGCGCCAGGTCCAGCCGGCCGGTCGGCCAGGCGGAGCGGATCGGGGCTTCGGCGGCGGCGGCGGTCGGCAGGGTCGGTTCGGCGTCGCTTTCGGGGGCCGGGATCGCCGCGCCGGGGGGCAGCGATCGATGGAACCAACTGCGCACCACGGTATCGAACATTCTTCGGTCTCCGGCGACCGAGGATAGATCAAGAACCCTACCAAAACGTTTACGCCCGCTCGTCTACGCCCGTCCGTTCATACCCGCTCGTCCACGCCCGCCCGTCTACGCCCGCCCGTCTACGCCTGCCGATCTACCCCGGACGGTTCAGTCGAACTCGGTCAGCACGTAGCGCACCGGATCGGGACCGACGACGCCGGGCTTGTGGCGGTGTTCGCGGCCGGCGGGGATGTGCAGCATGTCGCCTGGACCGGCCTCGACCGTGTGGCTGTCGAAGCGGTAACGGATCCGCCCGGACAGGATGAAGATGGAATGGCCGGTTTGGCACCAGTCGGCCTCGGCCGCGCCGGCAGGGTCGGGCGCGCGTTCCTGGTAGCGCAGCGCGATGCCGAAACCGGACACCGCCTCGCGCAGCTTCAGCCGATCGGAGACCTGGCGTAGTTCGTGGTCGGCGGCTCGGAACAAATAGGGGCTGTGGGTCATGGCTGCGATTGTGGCCGCGACCCCTGCCCCTTGCCACCCCCCTGCCTCTTGTCACCCTCTGCACTTGTCACCCGGGCCGCAGCCGGTATTTTGGCGCTGGAGAGAAACCCCAAGGATTTCAACATGACCGCCGTCCATCGCCGCAGCCTGCTCGTCGGGGCCGCGCTGCCCTTGTTCGCCATCGGCACCGGCCGCGCCCGAGCGGCGGAGTTCAGCCTGAAGCTGGCGAACAATTCGCCGGTGACGCACCCGCAGACGGTGCGCCAGCAGGAGGCCGCGGCGCGGATCAAGGCGGCGACCAGCGGCGCGGTCGAAATCACGGTGTTTCCCAACAACCAGTTGGGGTCGGACACCGACATGCTGTCGCAGTTGCGCTCCGGCGCGATCGACATGTTCACGCTGTCGGGGCTGATCCTTTCGACGCTGGTGCCGGCGGCCTCGATCAACGGCATCGGCTTCGCGTTCAAGGACTACGATCAGGTCTGGCCGGCGATGGACGGCAAACTTGGCGCCTATGTGCGGTCCGAGATCGACAAGCGCGGCCTGATTGCGATGGACAAGATGTGGGATAACGGATTCCGCCAGATCACCAGTTCCACCCATCCGATCAAGCGCCCGGCCGACCTGAAGGGGTTCAAGATCCGGGTGCCGGTGTCGCCGCTATGGACCAGCATGTTCCAGGCGCTGGGGGCGTCGCCGATCAGCATCAACTTCTCCGAGGTGTATTCGGCGCTGCAGACCAAGATCGCCGAGGGCCAGGAGAATCCGCTGTCGCTGATCGAGATCGCCAAGCTGTACGAAGTGCAGAAATACGTCTCGATGACCAGCCACATGTGGGACGGGTTCTGGATGCTGGCCAACCGGCGCAGCTTCAGGGGTCTGCCGGCCGATGCCCAAGCGATCGTGGCGCGCGAGCTAAACGCATCGGCGCTGCAAGAGCGGGCCGATATCGCCGCGCTTAACGGGTCGGTCGCGGCCGACCTGAAGGTCAAGGGGCTGATTTTTGTAGAGGTGGACAAGCCGGCTTTCCGCCAGGCGCTTAAGTCCGCCGGGTTCTACGCCGAGTGGAAAAAGAAGTATGGCGACCAGGCCTGGGGCATCCTGGAGGGCGAGGTCGGCGTTCTGTCGTGACTGAGCGGCGGTGGTGGACGCCGGGCGGTGATGGGCGATGGTTCGGGGTGAGCGCCAGCCTGTCATGGGCTGCAGGCTGATGGGCGGCGGTCTGATGGGCGCGGGGACGAGGGGCGCAGGAAAGAGGGGCGCGGGGACGAGGGGCGACGGGCGGTGATGGACACCGCGGGCGTCGCGGCGCGGGGTCTGGCCGCGGCGCGAATCGATCGGGCGCTGCGGCTGATCGCCGAGGTCCCGGCGGCGGTGCTGGTGATGGCCGAGGTGGTGGTGCTGTTCACCGGGGTGATGGCTCGCTATGTGCTGCACGCGCCGCTGGTTTGGACCGACGAGCTGGCCTCGATGCTGTTCCTGTGGCTGGCGATGCTGGGCAGCGTGATCGCGCTGCAGCGATCGGAGCACATGCGGCTGACCGCGGTGGTGGGCGCCATGTCGGCGGCGGGACGGGTTCGGTGCGAGGCGCTGGCGGCGGCCTCGGTCGCGGTGTTCCTGCTGATGGTGGTGCCCTCGGCGTGGGACTATGCCTCCGACCAGTGGTACATCACGACGCCGGCGCTGGGGATTCACGATACCTATCGGGCGGTGGCGATCCTGGTGGGCGCGGTGCTCATGGTGATCACCGCGCTGTCGCGGCTGCTGCGGCTGTCATGGGCGGACGCGGCCTTCGGGGTGGCGGCGGTGGTCGGGCTGGCGGTGATACTGCATTTCGCTGCGCCGTGGCTGAGCGGCTTAGGCAACTGGAACCTGGTGCTGTTCTTCGTCGCGCTGCTGGGCGCGGCGGTGCTGCTGTCGGTGCCGATCGGCTTTGCCTTCGGACTGGCGAGCCTGGCCTACCTGGCGACGCTGACCCGCACGCCGCTGAGCGTAGTGGTTTCGCGCATGGACGAGGGCATGAGCTCGTTGATCCTGCTGGCGGTGCCGCTGTTCGTGCTGTTGGGGCTGCTGATCGAGATGACCGGCATGGCCAGGGCGATGGTGGGATTCCTGTCGGCGCTGCTGGGACACGTGCGTGGCGGGCTGTCCTACGTGCTGTTGGGGGCGATGTATCTGGTGTCGGGGATCTCGGGGTCGAAAGCGGCGGACATGGCGGCGGTGGCGCCGGTGCTGTTTCCGGAGATGAAGCGGCGCGGGTTCAACGAGGGCGAGCTGGTGTCGCTGCTGGCGGCGTCGGGGGCGATGAGCGAGACGATCCCGCCCTCGTTGGTGCTGATCACCATCGGGTCGGTCACCGGGGTCTCGATCGCGGCGCTGTTCACCGGTGGGCTGGTGCCGGCCGCGGTGCTGGCGGTGGCGCTGGCGGTGATCGCGCGGCTTCGCGGCCGGCGGGAGAACCTGGCCGGGGTGGCACGCCCGCCGTGGCGGACGATCGGGCGCGCCTTCGTGGTGGCGCTGCCGGCGCTGGTGCTGCCGGTGGTGATCCGCAGCGCGGTGATCGAGGGGGTGGCGACGGCGACCGAGGTATCCACCATCGGCATCGTCTATGCGGTGATCGTCGGGCTGCTGATCTATCAGCAGTTTGCCTGGCGGCGGCTATATCCGATGCTGGTGGAGACGGCGGCGCTGTCGGGCGCCATCCTGCTGATCATCGGCACCGCGACGGCGATGGCCTGGGCGCTGACCCAGTCTGGATTTTCTCGCCAACTGGCGGCGGCGATGACCTCGATGCCGGGCGGGGCGGCGGGATTCATGGCGGTTTCGGTGGTCGCCTTCATCGTGCTGGGCAGTGTGCTGGAGGGGATTCCGGCCATCGTGCTGTTCGGGCCACTGCTGTTTCCCTTGGCCCGCCAAGTCGGGATCAACGAAATACACTACGCGATGGTGGTGATCCTGGCGATGGGGATCGGGCTGTTCGCGCCGCCATTCGGGGTTGGCTATTACGCTGCCTGCGCGATCGGGCGGGTATCGCCGGATGCGGCGATGCGGTCGATCTGGCCGTACTTGTTGGCGGTCCTGGCGGGTCTGCTGGTGGTGGCGGCGGTGCCTTGGCTCAGTGTGGGGTTTTTGTAGCGCTGCTATGCGCCTTGGGCACTGCCGAGGTTCGGCCGACGTGTGGCAGCGACTGCGGCTCGGGCGGCTGCCGCGGCCAGGGTCGCGGGATCGGCGATCGCCGGTATCGACGCGGCGGATGACGCGCCTTGCTTGGAGAACGCGTTCATCAGCATGCGGGCGTCACGCTTCATCGCCTCGATGTCCAGCGGCGCCGGGTTGGCTGCGCGGCTGTTGGTCAATGCGGAGGTGGCGCGGGACGAGGCAGATGCGGCCAGGGCGGCTGGCGGCGGAGCAGATGCGGGCGGAGCAGATGTGGGCGGAGCAGATGTGGGCTGGGCGGATGCCAGAGGGGCGGGCGCCGGAGGGGCGGCGATTGCCTTGATAGAAGGGATGGCACGTGGCGGGGCGGCATTGGATTGGGCGGAGCAGGTTGCGGCGACGCTGAATGGGGTTGATGGAACTGGCGTGGATGGCGCGGGCGGTGAGAGCGCTGGGGCCACCGAGGGGCGCGGCATCTTGTGTGGCTGATCGGGGTTTGCGCGCAGCGCGGCGAGCGCCTTGCGGGCTTGGTCGGAGGCGCGACTCAGGCTGACGGCGTTGCCGCGGTAGCGCAGCAGCCTGGTGACCGGCAGGTCGGCAGCCATCGACAGCCTGAGGTTATCCAGAGCGGCGATGCTGAAGCCGACGATGCGGCCGGCGAGGTCCAGTTCGGTGGCGTCCACCGCATTGTGGGCGGCGATGAGCTGGCGGATCGCGGCGCGCGCGGTCACTGGATTGCCGCCGGCGGCGGCCAGGAAGAACGGCAGCAGGAAATCAAGGATGGTTTGCATGACGCATTCGGTCGTGGCCTGAGCGGCCCTCGCCTGAGCGGTCGTCGCCTGAGCGGTCGTCGCCTGATCGGTCGTCGCCTGATCGGTGGTAGTCGCTAGGGCCATGGATACGAGATCCTTAAGCTGGAGTTCTGTTTTCGTTCCATATTAACTACTATAGGTCCCGTAGGAACACAACAAGAATCTGGACCCATGATTTTGGCCGCGAGTGATTTTGGCCGCAAACGATCTTGGCTGGTGCCTTTCCGTTACGGTGCACGGGTCATTGCGGGCGACGGAGGCCGGCAGTCCAGGACCGGCAAATGGTTCCGGCAAACGGTTCCGGCAAATGGTTCCGGCAAATGGTTTTCGGGCGTCCTAAGCGGGCACGTCCTAAGTGTGTCTGGCCGAACCGGGCGTTGCTTCGCGGCTGGGGCGTGCGACAGGCGGAGCACGGCAGACCCGCAGGTCTCGCACCGGTGGCAACGCAATTGTGCATAGCAACAAGACTTGAGATCGGACGATAATAAGCTAGCTTACGATCATCACCGTGTACAATCGGATTCGCCTGACCATGTCTCAAGCTACCACCACCTTTCGCGAAGATATCGCTACCCGGCCGGCGTCGCGGGCAAGATCGCGCAAGAAGCTGCTGCGCTGGGGCCTGATGGCCGGCGGGGTGGTGGCGGTGGTGATCGGCGGCGGCCTCTACTGGCTGTCCAGCGGGCGCTGGGTGGATACCGACGACGCCTATGTGCAGGCCGACAGCATGGTGCTGTCCACCGACGTGTCCGGCATCGTCGCCTCGATCCCGGTGCACGAGGGAGAGGCGGTGACCAAGGGTCAGGTGCTGTTCAGCCTCGATCCGCAGAAATTCCAGATCGCGCTGGACAACACGCGGGCCAACCTGGATCAGACGCGGCTGAACATCGAGGCGGCGAAGGCGGATTATCAGGCGGCACTGCGCGACACCGGTGCCAAGCAGCAGCAGGTCAACGCCGACCAGGCGACCTATGGCCGCTACTCCGCGCTGATGAAGTCCCATGCGGTGACCCAGCAAGAGACCGACGACGCCCGCTACAAGCTGGCCGCCGACCAGCAGGCGGTGCGCGCCTCGGAGAGTCAGGCGCGGGCGCTTTTGGCCAAGTTGGACGGCAACCCCGAGATCGCCACCGCCGATATGCCGTCGTTCAAGCAGGCGCAGGCTGCGGTGGCCGAGGCCGAGCGGGAGAAGAACCACTCGGTTGTGCGGGCCCCGTATGATGGGATCGTCACCCAGGTGAACAAGCTGCAGCTTGGCATGTATCTCGGCGCCAGCAGCGCGGCGTTCGGGCTGGTATCGACCGATCATGTCTGGGTCGAGGCGGAGCCGAAGGAGACTCAGCTCACCTATGCCAAGAACGGCGATCCGGTCGACGTCAGCTTCGACCTTTACCCGGGGCGCAGATGGAAGGGCACGGTGCAGAGCGTGGCGCCGGCGACGGACCAGAACTTCTCGTTGCTGCCGGCGGAGAATTCCTCCGGCAACTGGGTGAAGGTGGTGCAGCGGATTCCGGTTCGGGTGCGGGTTGACATGAAGCCTGGCGATCCGCCGCTGCGGGCTGGCATGAGCGCCGATATCGACATCGACACCGGTCACGTCCGCACGCTGTCGGACCTGTTCTAGGGCGCGCTCCGATGTCCGGCCGGCAAGAAGAAGTGGTTCCGTATCGCGGGCTGATTACCGTGTGCGCGATGATGGCGACGTTGATGCAGTCGCTGGATTCGACCATCGCCAACGTGGCGCTGCCGTACATGCAGGGCAGCCTGTCGGCCAGTTCCGATCAGATCACTTGGGTGCTGACGTCCTATATCACCGCCGCGGCGATCATGACTGCTCCAGTAGGCTGGCTATCGGCGCGGTTCGGGCTGAAGAACCTCTATATGATCTCGATGATCGGGTTCACCGTGGCCTCGATGCTGTGCGGGGTGGCGGGGACGTTGACCGAGATGGTGGCGTTCCGGCTGTTGCAGGGGGTTTTCGGCGCGGCGCTGGTGCCGCTGTCGCAATCGACGATGCTGAACATCTATCCGCCCGAGAAGCGCGGATCGGCGATGGCGATCTGGGGCATGGGGGTGATGGTCGGGCCGATTCTGGGCCCGACCTTGGGCGGCTACCTGACCGAACTGTACAACTGGCGCTGGGTGTTCTTCGTCAACCTGCCGTTCGGCATCCTGGCGAGCGCCGGCATGGCGGCGTTCCTGCCGAAGACCGCGCCCGGTACGGGCATGAAGTTCGACTGGATCGGCTTCGGCGTGCTGGCGCTGGGCATCGGCGGCTTTCAGTTGATGCTGGATCGCGGCGAAACGATGGACTGGTTCGGGTCGACCGAGATCATCATCGAGGCAACCATGGCCGGGCTTGGGTTCTACCTGTTCATCGTCCACATGCTGACGGCGGAGAAGCCGTTCATTACGCCCAGGGTGTTCAAGGACCGCAACCTGTCGGCCGGGCTGGTGGTGATGTTCGCGGTCGGCATGGTGCTGTTCGCGGTCTCTGCGCTGCTGGCGCCGTGGCTGCAGGATCTGGCCAATTACCCGGTGGAGACGGCGGGGCTGGCAATGGCACCGCGCGGCATCGGCACGATGGCGGCGATGATGGTCGCCGGGCGGTTGTCGAACAAGGTGGACGCTCGGATCTTGATCGGCGTGGGGGTCATGATCCTGACTTACAGCCTGTATCGGATGACCGGCTGGACTCCGGCGGTGTCGGACATGACGGTGGTGGTGAACACTATGCTGCAGGGAGCTGGGCTCGGTTTTGTCTTCGTGCCGCTGCAAGTGATCGCGTTCGCCACGCTTGAACCAGCATTGCGCACCGAGGGTACCGCGCTGCTGAGCCTGCTGCGCAATGTCGGCAGCGCGATCGGTATCTCGGTGACCGGGGCGCTGGTGGCACAGAACAACCAGATCGAGCACTCGGTGCTGTCGGGATTCGTGACGCCCTTGAACCGGGCATTCCAGGGCGCCGATGCCAGCCTGATGCCGAACACGCCGCAGGCGGCGCAGGTGTTGAACGGGATGCTGAACCATCAGGCCCAGATCATCTCCTACAACAACGACTGGAAGCTGATGATGCTGCTTTCGATGCCGATGTTGCTGCTGCTGTTCCTGATGCGGGGGTCGAAGAAGGGCAGCGGCGCCACCTCGGATCATCCGGCGGTGATCGATTGAGCACGCAGGCCGTGGTGCGCGGGTGATCCGCTGCTTGGCCGGATGATCTGCGCTTGGGCGGAACGTTCAAGGCGCGTAAATCATGCGCGCGATCACTCAATCCCGCGCCAGAAACAACGATTCACTCGGCATGACCGGTCCAATCAGAAGCGATGATGCCGTGGGAAAGCCTGCGATGAAGACCGTAAACGTCCATGAAGCGAAGTCGACGCTTTCGCAGCTTTTGGTCGCGGTGGAAAGCGGAGAAGACGTGGTGATCGCGCGCAACGGCGTTCCGGTTGCCCGATTATCGCCGGTCGACCCGGTAATTGGCCGCGAGCCTGGCTTGTGGCGCGGGCATCCGGGGTGGGAAGGCTATGTCTTCGATCCCACCGCGCTTGACCCGATGACCGAGCGGGAGATCGAGGACGAAGGCTGGGCTTGATGTTCATCGCCGACGCGTGCGCGTTGCTGGCGTATTTCGGCGGCGGCGGACGAACGATGGGCCGCGCAGGCATGGACGCGATGCGGGCCGATGAATGGGAACTGAGCCTTAATGTGGCGGGCGGAAAGCTGCCGCCGCTGCCGACCGAGAGAGGTAGTTTCGCGAAACACCTCGCGGAACTGGGGCTTCGCGAGGTGACGTTGCTGTGCGGCGATGCCGAGGCCGCGAACGCCCTGCCGCCGCATCGCCGCGATCCGATGGATCGCATGTCGATCGCACACCGCGTTGCGCACCGGACTGACCGTCATCACCAACGATGCCGTGTTTCCGGCCTATGGGGTGACGACGGTGTGGTGAAGTGCCGGGGATATTGTTTTTATTGGGCTAGATCCACCGCGTAGAGCTTGAACGGAAGCCGCGGCGACTGCCCCTTCTTAGCAGGATCCAATAGATAGCCGAGCTGGCCCTCCGATACCCAGGCGGTGTGGCCGACCGGGGTCACGCCGGTTGGGCCAGAATAGCCGTCCTTGAGCGTGTGCACGGTCACCCTGTCGGCCTCGATCGTTACATGATCGAGTTTCCCGGAGCTTTCGATCATCAGGAATCCGCCGCTCGGGTCCGGCCGCAACGCATCGGTGAGCGCCAGTTTCTGGGACGGCTGAAGCCTGGTTATGGTGCCGGCGTTGCCGTCCTTGACCTCGACGCGGAACAGTTCGGCCTTGGTGAAGGTGTCAACGTAAAGGTTGCCGTCGGTGCCGAAGGCCAGTCCATCCAGGCCGCCGCCCTTGGCCGGCGGGTTGAACGCGGGGTCGGTTGCCCATACCTGCAACTGCTTGTCGCCAGGCCGCAGCCGCAGGATTTGTGGGGCGGCGGTATTGGTTACGTAGGCCGACCCATCGGCCCCGACCGCGATGTCATTGCAGAAGGTGTGCGGGCCCGGCAGTTGCGCGCTGATCTTGCCCTGGCCGGTGGCAAGGTCAAAGCCTTTCAACGCACTGCCCTTGGCCGCTGACGGCCCTGGAACGCCAATCGCGGACAGATCGTTGGAGCAGACCCAGAGTGTGTTCGAGCGTTCATCCGCCAACACCCCAAGCGTTGACCTGGTGTCGAACGCGCCGGGCTTGATCCAGGATTCGGCCTGGGACTGGCCGGGGCGGACTCGCGCCACTCCGCCGGAGGCGAAGCTGCCGACATAGAGCGTGCCGTCCGCTGTGGATGTCACGCTTTCGGGGTAGGCCTGATTGCCGGGCAGGGTCACGGTCTGCGGGGCGGCAAGCGCGCTTACGCTCCAGCCGGTGGCCAGCGTCGCGGCGGCGATGATGTGCCAGGGGCGGGCGATTCGGGATCGATGTTCGACTCGATGCATTGATGTTTCCTTCCGATGTTTTTTGCCCGATTTTTTTTGCGTCGGTGCTTGGTATCGTTGACTTTTGGATTTTGGCTTTATATCGCGTTGTAGCCTATCAGACATAACGAACGGCCCGCAATTGCTGGCCTGCCGCTTTACTGGGTTACCGGGCCGGCCCGGTAACGCCAATCCGGATGCGCTGTTCGCTGCGTGCCCGATCGCCTCGGTCCGCCGCTGGATACGGCGGACCTCAAAAGCCCGCCTAGGTCGAGTAATCGGAGAACGCCACGCCGGCGAAGCGGGCGCGGTAATCGGTGCGGACGTTGACCAGGGCGACCATGCCTTCGTCGACCTTCTTCTGCGCGCGTTCCAGCGCGGGTCGGATGTCCTCGGCCTTGGTGATGTACTCGCCGTAGCCGCCGAGCGCTTCGCAGATCTTGTCGTAACGGGTGTAACCAAGATCGCGGCCGGGCTTCTCGCGCTTGGGGTCTCCGGTCCAGCCGCCGTTCAGGCTGATCACCACCAGGATCGGGATCTTGTGGCGGATCGCGGTGTCGAGCTCCATGGCGTTCAGGCCCATCGAGCCGTCACCGTGCACCACGATCACCTGCTTGTCGGGGCAGGCGACCTTGGCGCCGACGCCGAACGGCATGCCGACGCCCATGGTGCCGAACGGTCCGGAATTCAGCCGATGCCCCGGCGAGAACGTGGGCATGGTCAGGCGGCCGAAGTTCAACGTCTCCTGCCCGTCCACGCACAGGATGGCATCCCGCCTGGCGAAGTCGCGCACCGCTTCGAGCATACGCACGGGATGGATGTCGCCGTCCTCTTGTAGCTTGTTGGCACCGGCGGAGGATCGTTTCGCCGCCTCGCCGTCGGCCAGTTGCTTGCGCCAGCCGGCGTATTTGTCGGGGTTGATGCGACCCTTGATGGCCTGCAGCAGTTGCCCCAGCACTGCCTTGCAGTCACCGACGATGGGGATGTCGACGTAGCGGGCGGCCATGGCGATTTCGGATGGATCGATGTCGATACGGGCGATTTTCGCCGAGGGTCCGAAGCGTGGCGGGCTGGCGTGGCCGATGATGTAGTTCATGCGGGTGCCGAGCACGATGATCAAGTCGGCGTCCTTGAAGGCGGCGGAGCGCATTGACAGGAAGCAGTATGGGTGGTCGTCGGGGACGACGCCGCGGCCTTGCGGGGTGGTGTAGAATGGGATGCCGGCGGCCTCGACGAAGGCCTGCATTTCGGCCCAGGCGCGCGACCAGATCACGCCGGAGCCTGATACGATCAGCGGATTTTTTGCCTCGGCCAGGGCGCCGATCAGGGCGTCGACCTGGCGTGGGTCGCCCATCGGACGGCTGTCGAGGATCGGGCGGCCGGCGAAGCTCCAGTCCACCAGGTTCTCGTCGATCTTCTGGTAAAGCATGTCGCCGGGGCAATCGAGATAGACCGGACCCGGCTTGCCGCTGATCGCCTTCTGCAGGGCGAAGTTGATCTGCTGCGGGATGCGCTTGAGGTTGATCAGCCGGTCGACGTATTTGCAGCAGCCGCGCATCAGTTCGACCTGGTCGATTTCCTGGAACACCTGGCGGCCGAACTGCGTCAGCGGGCTTGATCCGCCGAGTGCGACCACCGGGCAGCAGTCGACCAGCGCGTTGGCCATGCCGGTGATCAGATTGGTGACGCCCGGACCGGAGGCGGCCATGCAGACCGAGGGCACCTGTTTCAGCCGGCTATAGGCCTGGCAACTGAACGCCGCCGCCTGTTCGTGGCGCACATCGATCATGCGGATGCCTTGCTTGACGCAGGTGGCTTCGGCCAGCAGCATCGGCCCGCCCATGATGTAAAAGAGATCGGTGATCCCTTCTTTCTGCAGGCATCGGGCGATGATTTCCGAGCCGGTGAGTTCCGCCATGTCGTGTTCTCCCTAAGGTTGCCGATCGCGGGTTCCCAGCGTCGCGGTCAGCCGATGATGTTGTCGCCGCGCAGGTCGCCCACGCCGGCGGCATCGAGCCCAAGCCAGTTGGTCAGCACGTCGGTGTTGTTCGCCCCAAGTAATGGAGACGGCTTGACCGGCGGGGTGTGGCCGGAGAAGCGCACCGGCCAGGCGACCATCTTGAACGGGCCAACCACCGGGTGGTCGATGGTCTGCATGATGCCGCGCTGCTCGAACGTCGGATCGTTGGTCAGTTCCAGCGTGTCGAGCACCGCCCCGGCGGGGATGCCGGCGGCGCCGACGATCCGCATCGCCTCGTGCTTGGTGTGCTGGCGGGTCCAGGCGGCGATCATCTCGTTGACCTCGGCCGCACGTTCCGACCGGGCGGCCGGGCTGTCGTAGCGCGGGTCCCCGACCAGGTCCTCGCGGCCGATAACCGCCAGCAGCCGGCGCCAGTGTTCCGGGTTGGCGCGCGAGGTGTAGATATAGACGTAGTCGTTGAGGCCGCCGCCTTCGCTGGGTCCGATGCCCTTGGTGGGGAAGGTGCCCATCGGCGGGTTGCCTCCGGACACCGAACTGTCGGCGGCACGCGGTGCGGCCTTGCCGGTGCGCGCCTGGTAGGAGAATGCGATCCGCATGTAGTGCAGCATGGCGTCCTGCATGGCGACCTGCAGATGATCGCCCTGCCCCGTGGTCTTGCGGCGATACAGCGCGCCGAGGATGGAGATCGACAGCAGCATGCCGGTGCCGGTGTCGCCCAGCGAAGGGCCGGGTTTCAGCGGCCGGCCGTCACGTTCGCCGGTGGTGCTCATGATGCCGCTGCAGGCCTGCGCGATCATGTCGAAGGCGAGGTTCTTTTCGTATGGGCTGCCCTCGCCGAAGCCCTTCACCTGGCAATAGATGATCGAGGGGTTCACCGCTCGGATTACGTCGGCGCCGAGGCCAAGCCGCTCGATCGCGCCGGGAGCGAAATTCTCCACCAGCACGTCGGCCTTGGCGGCGAGGTCCTTGACCAGTTGCAGGCCACGCGGGTCCTTCAGGTTGACGCTGAGCGACTTCTTGTTGGCGTTGAAATTGAGGAAGTAGGGGTCGTCCTGGCCGGGTGTGCCGCCGAGCGAGCGGCCGGGGTCTCCGGCCTTGGGGTTTTCCACCTTGACCACCTCGGCGCCGAGCCAGGCGAGGGTTTCGGTGCAGGAGGGACCGGCTTCGAATTGCGTAAGGTCGAGCACGCGGACACCGGCGAGGCAGTCGCTGCCGAATCCGTTGGCGCCATCAGCGCCTGGGGCGGTAGTTGTCATGCACGGTTTCCCCTGCTGTCGTGTTGGTGAAACGCTAGAGCGAAAAATCCGCGAGGGTAAGCCCCACGACTGGCGCCGGCGACGTGGCGGGGGCATATCAGCGCGGTTGACGACGGGCGGAGACGGCATGAGACGGCTTGTTGTGGCGTTGCTGGTGGTGGCGTTGGGCGCATTGGCGGGGCGGCCGGCGGATGCGCTGGAGAGCGCCGCGGTCAGCAGCAAGCGCGTGGTGGCGACGCTGGTCAGCGAGACCGACGCGATGCGGCCGGGGGTGCCGTTCCGGGTCGGGCTGCGGCTGCGGATGGCGCCCGGCTGGCACACCTATTGGAAGAATCCGGGCGACGCGGGGGTGGCTCCGGAGCTGACGATCGCGGGGGTCAAGCAATCGGCGATCGATTGGCCGACGCCGCGCCGAGTGTCCGAGGGACCGGTGATGACCTACGCCTACACCGGCGATGTGGTGCTGCCGGTGACGGTGACCGCGACGACCGGGCAGATCAGGGCGCACGCGCGCTGGCTGGTGTGCAAGGACATCTGCGTGCCGGAGGAGGGTGATTTCTCCTTGAACCTGCCGCTGGGGACACCGCACCCGTCCGCACAGGCCGGGTTGTTCGCGGCGCATGACGCCGCCGTGCCTCGGACGCTGCCGTGGAAGGCGCGTATTTCGCCCGATGGGACGCTGTTCGTGCAGGGGCCGGAGCTGACCACGGCGACGGTGACCGATGCTTGGTTCATTCCGGATGATCCGGGGCGCATCCAGGACGATGCGGCGCAGCCTCTGTCGGTGCGCAGCGGCGGGTTCACGCTGGCGCTGCGGCCGGCCCCGGGGTTCGACGCGACGAAGCCCTTGTCGGGCGTGCTGTCGGTGCGTGACCGGGCCGGGATGCAGGTGGATGCGGCGGTGAACGCCGAACCAGGGCCACCGCCGCCGGCGGCGATGCCGCCGCTCGGGCAGATCCTGGTGTTTGCGTTCCTGGGCGGGCTGATCCTGAACCTGATGCCCTGCGTGTTCCCGATCTTGGCGATCAAGGCGGTGGCGCTGGCCCAGCATGCGGTACGGGGGCATGGCGGGCGTGGGCACGCGGTCTGGTACACCGCTGGGGTGCTGGTGACCTTCGTTGCCCTGGCCGGGGCGTTGCTGGCGGCCAGGGCGGCGGGGACCGCGGCGGGATGGGGGTTCCAGTTCTCCTCGCCGGTGTTCGTGGCGGCGATGACCTGGCTGCTGTTCGCGGTCGGGCTCAATCTGTCGGGGGTATTCCAGGTCGGCGCCGGGCTGGCCGGGGCCGGTAACCAGTTGACCGAGCGGCAGGGCGCCGCGGGGAGTTTCTTTACCGGCCTGCTGGCGGTGCTGGTGGCGACGCCGTGCACCGCTCCGTTCATGGGGGTGGCGGTGGCGGCGGGACTGGCGGCGCCCCCGGCGGTCACTCTGCTGGTGTTCGCGATCATGGGTCTGGGACTGGCGGCGCCGTATGTGGCGCTGGCCTCGCTGCCTGGGCTGGGGCGACTGATGCCCAGGCCGGGGCGTTGGATGGAGGTGCTGAAGCAGGGTCTGGCATTCCCGATGTATGGCGCGGCGGCGTGGCTGGTGTGGGTCGTCAGCCAGGAGGCGGGGCCGACCGGGGTGTTGGCGACGGCGGCGGGGCTGGTGCTGGTGGGGTTCGCGGCCTGGGTGTTCGGCACCACCCAGGGCTCCGCGGCGCAGCGCCGGCGGATCGGGCAGAGCGTGGCGATCGTGGCGGTGCTGGCAGCGCTGGCGGTGTTGAGCGGGATCTCGACGGCACCCGTCGGGGCGGCCGCGGAGACCTCGGCCGAGCGGTTCACGCCGGAGCGGCTGGCGGCGCTGCGGGCGGCGGGCAAGCCGGTGTTCGTGAACATGACGGCAGCGTGGTGCGTGACCTGTCTGGTGAACGAGCGGGTGGCGATCGGGACGGATGCGGTGAAGCAGGCGTTTGCCGCTGATGACGTGACCTATCTGAAGGGGGACTGGACGCAGCAGGACCCGGCGATCACCGCGTTCCTGAGGCAGAACGGGCGGGATGGGGTGCCGCTATATGTGTTCTTTCCGGCGGGTGGGGGCCGGCCCGAGGTGCTGCCGCAGATTTTGACCGAGGGGAGGGTGTTGGGGTTGTTGCGGACGTCTTAGGTGGGCGCGTTCAGGACGGGTGCGTCAAGGACGGCCCCTGCATTGTTCCGGCTTCCACCGATGACGAATTCGGCCAAATGGCCACCTGCTACCGATCTCACACTCGCCGCCTTCCGATCCAGGTCTTGCGGTCGAAAGGTCTGCCGCTCCTAGGCGCCGTCGGCTGGGGCGGCAACCGGGTGCCGGATGCGCTGTATCCGCTTCGAGGCGCGTATCGTGTTTGCACCAGCCGATATGGGGAGGAGCGCTGGGGTGGACTGGTCTGTGACAGTGAGTTAGCAACGCAGCGAGGACGGAGGGAAACGATGGGTCCAAGCATACTGCGGTGTGTCGGCGGCAACAGCGCCATCGGATTGAGATCAGTTGTCACTGCGCTTGGCATGCTTGCGCTGGCCAGCTGCGCCACGCCGCAGCAGACGGTAACCCAGCACGAGGACAATCTGGCTGCGGCTGGGTTTATCGTTCGGCCGGCCAATACGCCGGAACGTCAAGCGATGCTGAACCGGCTGCCGCCGCATCGCTTCATTCAGCGCGCACACGGTAGTACCGTGAACTATGTGTACGCCGATCCGCTGGTGTGTGACTGTCTGTATGTCGGATCGCAACAGGCCTATAGTCAGTACATGCTGCATATTCAGCAGCAGCGTCTTGCCGATCAGCAGGAACTGACGGCGCAGATGTATTCCGATCCCGCCTGGAACTGGGGGGCCTGGGGTCCGTGGGGACCTGGCTACATCGTGGGTTATGGTCCCGGTCCCGGTTGGTAGATACCGGTTTGCCTGTCACCCGCACGGGTCCGATTGACGAGGAGTCGATCGAAGCCGTGACAGCGGGCTGGTCGGGATCGCGGGCCGGGTCAGATCACCGGGTTGCCTGTTGGTGGCGCCAAGTCGAGCCAGGCCTCCAGCGCGGCAAAGGTTTCGCTGGCGCCGGCGATCAAGCCGTCGCGGTTGTTCGGTTCGACGGTTTCCAGCGCCTCGCACAGCAGGCGCCATAGTGCCGGGTCGTTGCTGGTGCCGAGCAGGAAGCGCCTGCCGCTGAGCGTGGCGCGGCCGAGCAGTGGGTCGAGGGCGGCGGCGAGGACTCGGCCGCCCAGCGTGGCGCCCTCACGCACGTAGAGACAGCCGAGGAAGCGGGCGGCATCGGTCAGTGCCGGCAGGCGATCGATGGAGATCCGCGGCAGGTCGGCGATCTCGGCCGAGGCCACGCCGAGGGCGCGAAGATCCTGGTGCAGCAGGTGGGCGCGTCGTCGTTGCGGCATCAACAGGGCGGCGGTAGGCCAGGGCGCGGCGCGCAGCCGGTGCTCGATCGGGCGATGAAAGCCCCAAAGACGGGCCAGCAGGCGGCGATAGGCGGCGCGGTCGATCTGGCCGGTCGCCAGGCAGTCGAGGGCCGGGAGGCGATGAAGCCGTGTGTGGACTGCGTCTGTGGCGCGCCGGAGCGCGGCGCGGGCCGAGTCGGGGATAGGCGTCGGCTGGCGGGATGGCGGCGCGGCGGGCAAGGCTTGCTGCAAGCTTGGTTCATCCATGGCGTTATCGCGGCCGGATCCAGGCTGCCGCGGACTGTTCTACCGAGCTTCGCGGCATCATGCCATTGCCGGGGTGATGTGATGGCGGTACGGGGTTCGGGGGAGTTAACCGGTTATTCATCTGTCGGCCCGACACTGGGGCGAATCAGTGTCCACCACGAGGATTGCATGGCTGTCGCTCTTTCCCCCAAGGATGTCGCCCGGCTGATGGCGGAGCCCTCGCCCGAGGTGCGCGCCGAACTGGCGGGCAAGCTGGCGGCGGGTCTGTCGGCCAACGGGCTGACCGCGGGCGAGGTCAGGCTGGCGCAGGAAATCGTCGGCATCCTGGCGCGTGACGTGGCCGAGGAGGTGCGCGCTTCGCTGGCTCGGGCGCTGCGCCACTCGCCGCTTCTGCCGCGCCAGATCGCGCGCAAGCTGGCCGACGATGTCGAGTTCGTGGCGTTGCCGGTGCTGGCCGATTCGGTGGTCCTGACGGATGAAGACCTGATCGAGATCGTACGCTGCGGTTCATCGCTGAAGCAGGAGGCGGTGGCGAGCCGTGCTGGCCTGACCGAAGCGGTGGCGGATGTGCTGGTGGGGCATGGCGAGGAGCCGGCGGTGGTCGTGCTGATGGCGAACAACAGCGCAAACATCGCCGAGGACACGCTGCATCGCGCGGCGACCCGGTTCGCCGGCAGCGACAGGGTCAAGCAGGCGATGGTGTTGCGGGAGAAGCTGCCGATCACGGTCGCCGAGCGCATGGTCACGATGGTTTCGAAGGCGTTGCAGGCGCATCTGGTGAAGGCGCACGATCTGGCTCCGGCGACGGCGGCCAACATCGTGCTGGCTTCGCGCGAGCAGGGGATCATCCGGTTGAGTGCCGGCGCCTCGGACGAGGAACTGCGGCAGATGATTGCGCAAATGCATCGCAACGGGCGGCTGACCCCGTCGCTGATCCTGCGGGCGCTGTGCAGCGGGGATATCGGGTTTTTTGAGGCGGCGCTGGCGGTGCGGAACGACATTCCGGTCGACAACGCGCAGATCCTGATCCACGAACCGAGCCGGCGCGGGCTGGCTGCGATCTATAAGCGCGCGGGGCTGCCCGAGGCGCTGTTCGAGGCGGTGCGGGCGGCGGTGGATGTGGTGGACGAGACCGGGTTCGACGGCGGGGACCGTGACCTGGAGCGATTCCGCGGCCGGGTGATCAGCCGGGTGCTGACGCAGGTGGAGGCGGTGGACGCGGCGGACGCGGATTATCTGCTGGAGAAGCTGGGCGATGTGCTGGTGGGCGCGCCGGGTGGTCATGGTGGCACGGTGCCCGCTTCGGTAGGGTGACCTCGGGCGTATTATCGCTGTAGCGGAAATTATTGACGCGGCTTGGGTTCGGATGTAGCGAATGCACTTAACGTTCGACCCGGCGAAGAACGCGCGCAACATCGCGGAGCGGGGGCTGTCGTTCGAGCTGGTGGATGAGCTTGATTGGGGGACGGCGGTGGTGTGGGAAGACGTTCGGTTCAACTATGGCGAGCGGAGACTGGGCGTATTGGCGTTTCTCGGCCTGCGCCTGCATGCGGCGGTGGTGACCTACCGGGATGAGGCCGTCCACGTGATCAGTTTCCGCAAGGCCAATAAGAGGGAGGTTCAGCGGTATGGCGAAGAAAGACGACGACCGGGTATCCCGTCCCGACGATGAAAATCCAGAATGGACGCGGGAACAGATTCGCAATGCGCGTCCTGCGTTGGAAGTGTTTGCCGAAGTGTTTGGTCCCGAAGCCGCTGAGATGCTGCGCCGGGGTCCTGGGCGACCGGCCAAGCCAGACAAGAAGGTGAACCAGACGCTGCGCCTGGATGCCGATGTGCTGGATGCTTACCGACGGAGCGGTCCGGGATGGCAGGCGCTGATGAACCAGGTGCTGCGGGAGCATATGCCGGGGGGCGCTGTCTGCTAGCCCCTTCAATTCTGCGAAAACGATGGTGGTTGCAAACATAAGTTTCATAATCGGGACCGATAGCCACAAGGGCTCCAAGGTTTTTCCATCGCCAGGCGAAACGCATATTGATTTCTATATTGTACTGATATCCGCGGCGCTCCAATTTTTCAAGGAACGGCGGACGCCGCTTGGTTCGTGATGGTTTTAACGGGGCGTTTTGAAACGTTCGGCGGGAGTGGCGCCGAGGGCGTCGGGGGTCCAGTCGTGGCGCTGGTTGAACAGTTCGATCAGAGCGGCGGTATCCTGGTCGCGATCCAGGCCGGCGGCGGCGATGACCCGGCCATTCTTTACGTAGTAGGCAAGGAACTCCGGTTTTTCCAGATCGCCGTGGATGATGATGTCGTCCCAGTTCGCGGCGTGGCCGATGTAGTCGAGTCGTTTCATATACTGGATGGTCCAGAACACCGGGGTCGCGTCGTAGCGGGCCCCCTGCCCTGCGATGGTCCCTGCCATGTTCCCTGCCATGTTCAGGGCCGCGATCCGGCCGTGCTGCTGGGCGACCCGCCAGTGCTCGACGCGGATTGGCGGGCCGTCGCCGTGCAGCGGGAAGCGGGCGATATCGCCGGCGGCGTAGAGCCCGTCGGCGGCCCGCAGGGTGGCATCGACGGTGACGCTGCCGTCGGGGTTCAGCGGCACGCCTTGCAGATAACCGGTAACCGGTTGGACGCCGAAGCCGATCACCACGAGGTCGGCGTCGAGGCGCTGGCCGTCGGCCAGGATCACCGCCTGGACGTTGCTTTCGCCCTGCAGCGCCTGGACTTTTTGGCCCAAGCGGAACTCGACGCCCTTGCTGCGATGCAGGCCGACGAAGACGTTGCCGATCCGCTCGCCCAGCTGCTTGGCGAACGGGACGGTCTCCTGGCCGACAACGGTGACGTCGAGGCCGCGTTCGCGCAGGCTGGCGGCGACCTCCATGGCGATGAAGCTGGCCCCCAGGACGACGGCGCGCTGGCTGCATTCGGCCTGCGCCAGGATGGCCTCGGCGTCGGACCGGCGGCGCAGCAGGAAGACGTTTCCCAGGTCGGCGCCGGGCAGCTTCGGCAGGACGGGGTCAGCGCCGGTGGCGAGCAGGGCGGCGTCGTAGGTCAGACTGCTGCCGTCGGCGCAGTCGACGCGCTTTTGCGTCGCATCGAGGCGGGTGACCCGGGCAGTGCGGCGCTCGATCTGGTGCTGGCGGTAGAAGGATTGGGATTGCAGCGGCGATTTTTCGGCGTTGGGTTCGCCGGAGAGGGTATATTTGCTGAGCACGGTGCGGTCGTAGGGCACCCGGTTGTCTCGATCGAGCATGATGACGCGGCCGTTGAAGCCGGTTTCGCGCAGGGTCTGCGCGGCGAGCGCTCCGCTGGCGCCGGCACCGATGATGACGAAGCTGCGCCGGTCGGGCGGCAGGGTCGGGCTGGCGGGTTCGGCTGGGGGGATGCTGAGCAGGATGCGCTGGGCGTCGATGCGCACGTCGTAGCGTGGCAGCGGATCGACGGCGGGCGGGTCGAGCAGGGCGCCGGTGCGGATGCAGAAGGCGGCCTTGTGCCAGGGGCAGACGATGCGGCCGGCGTTGCGGATGCCCTGGTCGAGCGGGGCGCCGGCGTGCGGGCAGACGGCGCCGATGGCGTGCACTGTCTGTGCTTCGCGGATCAGCAGGATCGGGTGGTCCTCGACCTCGATGGTGCGCATGGCGCCGTCGGCCAGGTCGGTCAGGGAGGCGACGTGGTGTTCGGGCATGCGCTGGGTCCTGCCGTTCGGTGGTTCGGGCAATAGTGGTTCGGGAGATAACGGACGGCGCGTGGATACGTTGCCGGGTGCTCGGTCAGCCGGCGACCAGCTTTTGGACCAGCGCCTGGGCCACGGGGGCCGACCAGTCGGCGGCGCCCTCCAGCCTGGCGACGACCTTGCCGGCAGTGTCGATGATCACGGTGGTGGGGATGCCGCCTGCGCCGAACGCCCGGGCGAGCGCGCCCTTGGGGTCGAGCAGCACCGGCAGCGCGGTGATGTCGTGGGCGTTGTACCAGGCCTGCACCGCGGCGGCGCCGCCGCGATCGGAGGACAGCGGCAGCACGGCGATATCCTTGGGTGCCAAGGCTTCGGACAGGGTCTGCAGCGACGGCATCTCGGCGACGCAGGGGGCGCACCAGGTGGCCCACATGTTGACCACCATGCCGCGGCCCTTGAAGTCGGCCAGGCGATGGCTGGTGCCGTCCGCGCCAACGAACACCCCGTCCGGGGGATCCTGTGGCGGCGAGACCGGATCGAGGCCCTCGGACAGCGGTGGCAGGGTGGCGGCGCGTGGTTTGCGCGCCAACGCCGCGGTGGTAAGGGTGGCGGAGGCCAGCGCCAGGAAAGGCCGGCGCCGGATCGTCATCCGCTGGATCGTCCCTTGCTGAATCATCCCCTGCTGAATCATCATCGAGTTGGAACCCCCTGCGTGACCGATACCCCTGATCGCCTGCCGTCGGATCGGGTCAACGAGCCGGCCAACATGCAGTGGGGCGGCCGGTTCGCCGGCGGACCGTCGGTGATCATGCAAGACATCAACGCCTCGATCGGGTTCGACCGCAAGCTGTGGCGGCAGGATATTCGCGGCTCGCGCGCCCATGCCGCGATGCTGGCGAAGATCGGGGTGCTCAGCGCGGAAGATGAGCGTGCGATCGATGCCGGTCTACAGGCGATCGGGCGGGAACTCGAGGCTGGGCGGTTCGGCTTCGACGCCGCGCTGGAAGATATCCACATGAACATCGAGGCTCGGTTGACCGAGCGGATCGGTGAAGCGGGGAAGCGGCTGCATACCGCGCGGAGCCGGAACGACCAGGTGGCGACGGATTTGCGGCTGTGGGTGCGCGATGCGATCGACGGGCTGACCGGGCAGATTGGCGACGTGATGGCGGCGCTGGCGCGGCGGGCGGCGCAACATGCCGGCGATCCGATGCCGGGATTCACCCATCTGCAGACGGCTCAGCCGGTGACGTTCGGGCATCATTTATTGGCGTATGTGGAGATGCTGGATCGGGATCGGGGGCGGTTGGCGGATTGCCGGGTTCGGCTGAACGCCTGCCCGCTGGGGTCGGCGGCGCTGGCGGGGACGTCGTTTGCGATCGACCGGCAGATGACGGCGGCGGCGCTGGGGTTTGATCGGCCGACGGCGAACAGCCTGGATGCGGTGTCGGACCGGGATTTCGCACTGGAGTTCCTAGCGGCGGCGGCGATCGGGGCGGTGCATCTGTCGCGGCTGGCGGAGGAGATGGTGATCTGGTGCAGCGCGCCGTTCCGGTTCATCCGGTTGTCGGATGGGTTCACCACCGGGTCCTCGATCATGCCGCAGAAGCGCAATCCGGACGCGGCGGAGCTGGTGCGGGCGAAGACCGGGCGGGTGACGGGTGGGCTGGTGGCGCTGCTGACGGTGATGAAGGGGCTGCCGCTGGCCTATGCCAAGGACATGCAGGAGGACAAGGAGCCGGTGTTCGACGCCGCCGAGGCGTGGGCGCTGTCGCTGGCGGCGACGGCGGGGATGGTGCGCGACATGACGCCCGACGTTGCGCGGATGCGCTCGGCCGCAGCCGACGGGTTCGCCACCGCGACCGATCTGGCGGACTGGCTGGTGCGGGTGCCCAGGCTGGCATTCCGCGATGCGCATCATGTCACTGGGCGGCTGGTGGCGGTGGCGGAGGCGCGTGGGGTCGATCTGGCCGGGTTGTCGCTGGGCGAGATGCAGGCTGTCGAGCCGGCGATCACCGCGGCGGTGTTCTCGGTGCTGACGGTGGAGGCCTCGGTGGCGTCGCGGACCAGCCTGGGCGGCACGGCGCCGGCGAACGTGGCGGCGCAGGCGGCGCGCTGGCTGGAGGCGTTGGCATGAGGGTGGGAGGCCTGAAGGCGCGGGGCCTGAGGGCGCGAAGCCTGAAGGCGCGAAGCCTGAAGGCGCGAAGCTTGAGGGCGCGAAGCTTGAGGGCGCGAAGCTTGAGGGCGCGAAGCCTGAAGGCGGGGGCGGTGATGGCTTGGGTGGTGGCGGTTGGGCTGTTGGCGGGGTGCGGCAAAAAGGGGCCGCCCGACCCGCCCGGGCCGCCGGCTGACATCATCTATCCGAAGACCTATCCGACGCGCTGAGGTTTGGATCCGGGGAGTGCAAGGTCGGGGGTAGCAAGCCCGAGAAGCAAGTCCGGGGGGACTGGCTGGGAGAGACAGGCTGCTCGACCCGGCCGCAGAAAGGGAACGCAACATGGCAGAATCACCGACGCGCTGGGACATGCCGGGGCCGATCCGTTATCCAGACCCAAGCGTCGCCGTGCTGGACCAGCGGTTCCAGAAGATTTTCATCGCCAATACCGGCGTCCGCCGGATCGCCACCGGGTTCGACTTTACCGAGGGGCCGGTGTGGTTCGGTGACGGCCGCTATCTGCTGTTTTCCGACATTCCCAACGATCGCATCCTGCGGTGGGACGAAACCACCGGCGGGATCAGCGTGTTTCGCGACCCCTCGCACTATGCCAACGGCAATACGCGGGATCGTCAGGGGCGATTGATCACCTGCGAGCATGACACGCAGCGGCTGACGCGGACCGAGTACGACGGGTCGGTGGTGGTGCTGGCGGATCAGTGGCAAGGCAAGAAGCTGACCGGGCCGAACGATGTGGTGGTGAAGTCTGACGGCACCATCTGGTTCAGCGACAACGGCGCCGGCACGCGGGGGAATTATCTGGGGCATACCGCGCCGCAAGAGCATCCGTTCTGGGTTTATCGTTACGATCCTTACAGCGCGACACTGACCATCGCGGTGGGCGACATGGCGCGGCCGAACGGGCTTTGCTTCTCGCCGGATGAATCGCGGCTGTATGTGGTCGATACACCGAACGAGGGGGCGAAGAGCACCTTCGTCTATGACGTTGTCGATAACGGGACGCGGGTGACGGATGGGCGGGTGTTCTTCGGCGGAGTTGGCTGGGCGGACGGGATCCGTTGCGATACCGAGGGCAATGTGTGGTGCGGGTTCTCGGGCGGGGAGGGCGAGGATGGGGTGGCGGTGTTTGCCCCGGACGGCACGCTGATCGGACGGGTGCTGCTGCCGGAGCGTTGCGCCAATGTGTGTTTCGGCGGACGCAAGCGGAACCGGCTGTTCATGGCGGCGAGTCAGTCGGTTTATTCTCTGTATGTCGAGGCGCAGGGGGCGGTTGGGGGGTAATGCATGGAGCATGACTTCGGCGGAACGTTCGTCTTCCGAAGGACGCGCTGTACGTGCGAGGCGCGTCAGTCAACGACAAAACAAAGCGCTAGACCATTCCCAGCATGCACAGTCACGCTGGAAATGGTCTAGCGTCGCATAAGGGACGAACGGCGTGAGTGGGTCCGATCATCTGGGGCCACGAATGCGGGGTGGGGACAATTCTCCGCACCCCGTCTGGTCGTCAGGCGGTAGCTGCCATCGCGCGCGGGCGGCGGCGGGAAACCACGACGCCGAGGCCGGCACCGAGCAACGAGAGCGACATTGGCTCCGGCACCTTGGTCTGTTTGACTTCGACCGAAAGATCGCCGGTATTGGCGTAGCCACCCTGGCCAAAAATGCCGGCATCAAGTGTGAGGCTGATTTCGTCGCCGGTGGCGAAGTCGATGAGGAACGGATTCGGCTTGTTCCAGGTGATGGCGCCGCCCGAGCCAACTACGCCGAACACATTGAACACCAGATCAGTGGCAGCACGGCTATGGGTAACGCTTTGAGTGTCCGGCTGGGTGAAATCGAAGGTGGCTTCGATCTGGTCGTCGTAGAGACCCGCCTTGGTCGGATCCAGAGTATAAGGTCGCGACGTCGTCCTAATGGGTCGAGGTGTTCAGGCTGGTCTGCGTCAAGGTGAAGCTGCCGCTGCCGGAAAAGTTCAGCGGGTCATGGGCCGTGGTGTCGGTCAGGGTGATCGAACCGGCAAACACCGTGGCATGGGCTGGCGCGCGGCGAACGCGCCAGCGCTGAGGGCAGCGGCGGCGCACCGGGCGATGATTGGGCGCGAGGTCATGACTGGTTTCTCCATAACGAGCCGTCGGTGGCTCGTCAGAGTAACAGCAAGCCGGGTGCCAACTACGATTGCTTTATGATTTCATATCATTATGAGTCGTTATTTCAATGGTATGAACGACGTTTGTAAAGCCGACGGCATACTTATGTATTTTATATCGACGGCCCGAAAAGCCGACTCAAGGTCAGCGCGCGGGCCCAGGACCCCTGCCCCGCCGTCGGATCGTTACCGGCGAACGCGACCACCGGCGCCTACCCATCGAACCCCTGATCCCAGGGTTCGGGAAGCATCAGATAGTCGTCGCCCTGCTTCACCAGATGGGCGAAACCTGGAAAGTGAACATGCATGCCGGCGATCAACTGCCGGTCAGCGGTCACCATATCGAACGTCCGCCTGCGCGTCGCGGCAGCGGCTTGAGGGTCGGTATCGAACGCCATGGTCACCTCCGGGCGCGGCACCTGCACCTCGGGTACATGGATGATATCGCCCCAGATCAGCAGCGACTTGTCGCCGGAGGCAATCCTGTAGCCGGAGTGGCCCGGTGTGTGACCGTGCAGCGGCAGCGAGGTCACGCCGGGAAACACCTCGACCTCGCCCGAGAACGTCCGCGTTTGGTTGTGGTAGGGCGCGATCTGTTCGCGCGCGCATTGGAAATACAGCGTGCGGGCGCGGTCGTCGGCGCGGTTCATCGCGGCGTCGTCGCGCCAGTGGCGGGGCTCGTTCTCGTGCACCACCAATTCGGCGTTGGCGAAGAATTTTTCGCCGGTTTTCGGGTTGGTCAGGCCGGCGGAGTGATCCGGATGCATGTGGGTCAGGATAACGGCCTCGATATCGGCCGGGTTGACGCCGGCGGCCTTCAGGTTCTGCTGCAATTTCCCGGCGGTGGGCAGCAGATAGTCGCCTGATCCGGTCTCGATCAGCGCCAATCGCCCGGCCGAATACACCAGGTAGCAGTTCACCGAGGTGCGCCGGCCGGAACGGAATTTGTCGGCAAGCATCCGCGTCGCCTCCGCGGGGGCGATGTTCTGCATCACCTCGACCGTGCCATCGAGATAGCCGTCGGACAGCGCAGTGACGACGATGTCGCCGATGCGGCGGTGATAGACCCCGGGGATTTGCGTGCTGGGGACCTGAACCATGGCGCGTCTCCTGGTTACTGTGCTTCGGTTATTGGGCGATATAGCCACCGTCGATCACCAGTTCCGTTCCGGTGACGAAAGAGGCTTCGTCAGAGGCCAGGAACAGCACGCCGTAGGCGACCTCGATCGGTTCACCCAGCCGGCGCAGCGGAGTGGCCTCGATCTTGGAGGCGCGGCCGGCGGCGTTGGTGGCGTTCAGCATCGGCGGCATGTAGCCAGGGTGGACCGAGTTCACCCGGATGCCGGACGGCCCGTATTTGGCCGCGGCCGCCTTGGTGTAGAGCCGCACCGCGCCCTTGGACGCGGCGTAACCGGGATGGCTTTCGGGCCCGCCGACGAAGCCCATGATCGAGGAGATGTTGACGATCGAACCGCGGCCGTTCGGGATCATCGCGGCGGCGGCATGCTTGGTGCCGAGGAAGACGCTGGCGGCGTTGACCGCGAGCAGTTTGTGCCAGCCGTCCAGGCCGTCGGGGTCGCCGACCGCGCTGCCGCTGATTCCGGCGTTGTTGACCAGGATGTCGAGCCGGCCGTAAGCCGCGATCGTTTCGGTAATCAGGCTTTGCCAGTCGGTTTCAGATGTAACGTCCGTGGCGACGTAGCGGGCGCGGCCTTGGATGGCGTTGATCTCGGCGGCGACGGCTTCGCCTTGCTTTGCCAGCAGGTCGGCGATGACCACGGCGGCGCCTTGCTTGGCGAACAGGCGGGCCTCGGCTTCGCCCATGCCATGGGCGCCGCCAGTGACGATGGCGACTTTGTCCTTCAGGCGCATCGCGGATACTCCGTTTCGATGTCGGGTCAGACTGAGCAGGCAGCCATCATGGCATGCAGATCGGGCAACTGGTCCAGTCGCGCGATGGCGGCGATCAGGGTCGCGGTCTTCGCGCTGCCCAGCACCGGGTCGGCCAGGGCGGCGAATTTGGCCTCCAGGCGGCGGCCTTGCTTGGCGATGTCGGTGGCGGCTATGCCGGCGTCATGCCTGGCGGTGAACTTCGATCCGTCGCGCAGCGACAGCTCGACCTCGCTGAAGGTGTTGGGGATGCCAGTGCGCAGATCGAGCAAGACCTTGTCGCGCAAGGCCACCAGCACCGGGTCGGCGGCGACCTGGTCGGAATAGCTGGACAGCCGGCTGGTATCGACCCCCGCCAGCGCCATCGCGGTGGTCAGCCGCAGCGAGAATTTTGCCTCCAGGCCGGTGCGGGGCGCGGCAATGTTGCAGATCCGGTCACAGGATTCCTGCACACGCAGATCGATGCGCTCGACCTGTTCCGGGGCAAACCGATGCTGTTCGCGCAACTGCCTCGCCGATTCGATAGCGGCATGAGTCATGTAGCAGGCGGCGTGATACTTGAACAGGTTGGCGGCGATCCACCATCCGCCGGGGGGCGTTTCCAGGGCGAGTTGCGGGTTGAAGTCGGGGCTGTGGGTGCGGGCGAACCCTTGGGCACACTCGATCACGTCGGTGCGGCTGGAAAAGCCCCTGGCCGCCAGTTTCGCCGCCATCAATCCGTGATGGGCGGCGGTGCCGGCGTGCAGCGGCTTGCACATCGTGCCGAACATCGACTTCAGGCCGGCGGCCTGGGTGCCGGCGATGCCCAGCGCGGTGGCGAAGCGGTCGGCGTCAAGCCCTAGCAAATGGGCGCAGGCGGCCGCGGCGCCGAAACTGCCGACCGTGGCGGTGGCGTGAAAGCCCAAGCCGTCGTAGTGACCCGGCGCAATACAGCGGCCGATACGGCACTGCAGTTCATAGCCCGCCACGAACGCCGTCAGCACCTCGGCGCCCCCGGCCCCGCGCTGTTCGGCCAGCGCCAGCAGGGCGGGAAGGATCGCCACCGAGGGATGCCCCGGCATCGCCAGGTTGACATCGTCGAAATCCAGCGCGTGGGCGGCGGCGCCGTTGACGATCGCGGCCTGGGCGGCAGGCAGTCGCGCCGAATGGCCGAACACCGCGGCCTCCGGCTTGCCGCCCTGTTCGTCCATCTCGGCAAGCAGGATCGCAACCAGGTCGTCGGCGGCGCCGGCGATGCCGCAGCCAATGGTGTCGAGCACACACTGCCGCGCCCAGCACCGGATCGGTTCCGGAATATCGTCCCAGCGCAGCGATCGCGCCTGCTCACTGAGCGCTCGGGTCAGTCCCGAACCGGACTTGATGTCGCTGATCGCGTTCATGGTTTCACCGTTTCGTTGCCGATGGCTCGTTTCAACGCCCGTTGTAGACCGGTTTCCGCTTTTCGTTAAACGCCGCGATGCCCTCGCGCCGGTCCTCGGTCGGGACCAGCCGGTTATAGGCCTCGATCTCGAACATCATCCCGCCGCGCACGTCGGTGCCGGCCCCGACATCGACCGATTGCTTGATCTGGCGGGTGGAGATCGGCGCGTTGGCGGCGATGACGGACGCGGTCTCCAGCGCCTCGGCCAGTAGGGTTTCCGCCTTGCAGACGCGGTTCACCATGCCCCATTCGAACGCCTGCTGGACCGAGAACGGCCGTCCGGTCAGCAGCACCTCCTTGGCGCGGCGGCCGCCGATGGCGCGCGGCAGGGTCTGGGTGCCCCCGGCACCGGGCATGATACCCAGGGTGACCTCGGTCAGCGCGAAGCGGGCGTGTTCGGCGGCGTAGATGAAATCGGCGCCAAGCGAAATTTCCATCCCGCCAGCGTAGGCGGCGCCGTTCACCGCGGCGATGATCGGCGTCGGGCAGGCCAGCACGGCGCGGATCATGCGCTCGAAGATCAAATGCTGGTCCTGCCATTGCTGGTCGGTCATGCCGTTGCGCTGCTTCAGGTCGCCGCCGGCACAGAACGCGCGGACCCCTGCCCCGGTAATCACGATGCAGCGCTGCCGGCCGGGATCGGCGCAGAAGCCGTCGAACACCTCCAAAAGGTCCAGCCCCATCTGGGTGTTCAACGCATTGGCCACCTCGGGCCGGTTCAGCGTCACCAGGACGGTGTGGTCCTGGGGGAATTCGACAGATAAGGTATCGAAGCTTTTCATGGTTCCACAGCCTGCATGATCAAACGGATGAAGGTGTCGATGGCGCCGGGATCGGTCCAGCGCAGCACCGCGACCAGTTCCTGCCGCGGTGCCACCCAGGTCAGGTTGCCGCCGGCGCCGGAGGCGAAGAAGCTGGTGTCCGGTGCGCTTTTGTAACGCCCGCCATTGGTGTTGAGCCACCACAACAGTCCATACACCGGATTCAGCGCGCATGGCTGCAGCGATTCGCCGATCCAGCCGCGCGGCAGAATACGCCGTCCGCCCCATTCGCCGCGGCGCTGCATCAACAGCCCGATCCGGGCCTGATCCTCGGCGTGGATCAGCATGCCGCCGCCCCAATGGGTGCCCCCCGACACGCTTTCGATCGTGCGCCCGTCGATCTCGACCGAGGACGTGCTGTAGCCGTGCCACGACCAGTCCCGCGAAGCGCCGATCGGAGCCATGATGCGTTCGGCGAAAACCTCGGGCAGCGGCCGGCGAAACCGCCGCAGCAACGCCAGGCTCAACCGGTTGACGCGGACGTCGTTGTATTCCCAGTGGCTGCCGGGCGGTCCCAGCGTGCGGTGCTCGCCCTTGCGCGCCTTGCCCTCGAGGCCGATCTGGCGATGCCAGTCGATGCTGTCGGACTTGCCGAACAGCTCGCCCCGCCATTCCGAGGTGTTCTGCAGCAGATGGCGCCAGGTCACCGCGCGGTTCTGATCGCTATCGAAACCGCCATCATCGACGCTGCGGCGCACCGGATCGTCAAGATCGGCGATCAGCCCGTCCATCACCGCGATGCCGGCCAGCAGGCTCAGGTAGCTCTTGGCCGCCGAGAAGGTGAAATCGACCTGGTCGGTGTCACCCCAACTGGCGATCTTGAAGCCGCGCCGCAGCACCAGGCCGTTGGCCGGGCCGCGCGGTCGGATGGGCCCCAGCAACTGGTTGAACGGGGCTGGTTCGAAGAAGCCGCTTTCCAGATGCAGGCGCAGGTCGGTGGGCCACTGGGTCTCGTTCTCGGCGGCGAAGCGGGCGGATTCCTCCAGCCACATCCAGTTCATGCCGGCGGCATCGGCCGGCGCTTCCGGCCAGGCTTGGCCATGCGGCGGCGGCACGATCGATGGCAAGTCCATTCAGCGGCATCCTTTCGGCAACGGTGCCGACTATGGCGCCGACGACAAGACGTGCCTAGACCACCCGCGGACTTGGCCGGCGGGTCAGTCGATGTCGAGGAGACCACGCGATGAGCTTCTACCAGCGCCGTATTCTTCCGCACCTGGTGCATCTGGCGATGCGACAGGAAGCGTTGCTGCCGTTCCGCCGGCGGGTGATCGGCGCCGCCGCGGGGCGGGTGCTGGAAATCGGCATCGGGTCGGGGCTGAACCTGCCGCTGTATGGGTCGGCGACGCACTCGGTGATCGGCCTGGAGCCGTCACCCGCGTTGCTGCGTATGGCGCGTGAACGGGCCGCCGAGGCCGCCGTGACGGTGGAATTGCTGGAGGCTTCAGCCGAGGCAATTCCGCTCGCCACTGCCAGCATCGACTGCGTGGTGACCACCTGGACGCTATGCACCATCGCGGATGCCCGCGGCGCCATGGCGGAATTGCGCCGCGTGCTGAAGCCAAACGGGACATTGCTGTTCGTGGAGCACGGCCGAGCGCCGGAGCCGTCGGTGGCGCGCTGGCAGGATCGGCTTGATCCGCTGTGGCAACGGGTTGCCGGGGGCTGCCATCTCAACCGCGAGATCGAGCGGCTGATTTCCGGCGGCGGATTTCGCTTCGATAGCTTGACGACCGCGCGGCTGGCGGGGCCTCGCACCCACACTTTCCTCTACCAAGGTTGCGCTCGGCCGGCGTGATGGCCGCCGGCCCAGCAGCGCCAGTCCGCCACGGTATCGACATCGGTCAAGGTGCGAACGAAGCCGACCCGATGCCGGCGAAACCGCGTCAAGGTGTCGGCCAGCGCGTGGGGTGTGGACCAGCGGGCATTGCCGAACAGGTCCGCCGGGCGCCGCGGGCCCAGCGCGATCAGCCAGTAGCCGCCATCCGCGGCCGGCCCGAACACTGCATCGGCGCTGCCCAAGGCGCGGAACGCGGCGTGCGCGTCGCCTGCGCCGGCGTCGGGGATATCGCAGCCGATCAGCGCCACCCGCCCCCGCCCGTAGCGCCGCAGCGCTCGGCTCATGCGTGCGCCGAGGTCGCCCCGCCCCTGGTCGATGCGATCGACCCGGACCGGCAGGCGCAGCCGCACGCGGTCCGGCGTCACCGCCAGCACGACATCGAAGCGGCGGCGGGATCGCAAATCGCGCAGCAGGGCGGTCAGCGTGGCGAGGTGGAAGCGCAGCGCGGCCCGCTCGCCGATGCCGGCGGCGAGGCGACGCTTCACGGTACCCAGGCGCGGCGCCTTGGCGAACACGATGATGGTGTCCCTCATTGGTAGAGAAGCTGGATTAGCCGGGGCGGCACGCCGGCGAACCACAGCGACACGCACACCAGGTTGCGGGCGGAGC
Organism: Rhodopila sp.; assembly: GCF_965277165.1. Lineage (GTDB taxonomy): Bacteria > Pseudomonadota > Alphaproteobacteria > Acetobacterales > Acetobacteraceae > Rhodopila. The sequence continues at coordinate 1,739,539 of NZ_CBDICE010000006.1, read as the reverse complement.
GGCGCAGGTAGCCTTGTTCCCGCCATTTGCGCGCCGAGGTCACAGCGTCGGCGGCCAGCGGCACCAGCCGGGCGCGACCCAGGCGGCGCACCAGATCGACGTCCTCCATCAGCGGCAAGGGTCGCACGCCGCCGGCGGCGCGTAGCAGGTCGCGGTGGATCAGCAGGCCCTGGTCGCCATAGGGCAGGCCGAAGAACCAGTTGCGCCAGGCAACAAGGCGCTCGAGCCGCCTGGCCTGGTGGTCCGGGGCGTCGAGGCAGAAGCGGAAGTAGCCGGCCTGGGCGGGGGCAAGCTGGGCGGCGGCGCGCCAGTCCGGGGCCAGCCTGGTGTCGGCGTGCAGCAACAGCAGCCAAGGTTGGGTGGCGGCGGCGACGCCGGCGGCGAGCTGGCTGCCGCGGCCGCGCGGGGCGGTCAGCACGACGGCGCCGGACGCGGCGGCGATGGCGACGGTGGCATCGCTGCTGGCGCCATCGACGACGATGATCTCGGGCACGCGGCCCAGCGCAGCCAAGGTCTCCGCCAGCGTCGCGGCGGCGTTCAGGGTGGGGATGATCACACAGAGGTTGGCGGCGATGGCATCGCCCGGTGGCGCGCGCGGCGGGCACCCGCCGCCGGATGCGGCGGTCAGTGCATCGGCAATGGAGTCATCAGGCCGCCCTTGGTCCATAGTGCATTCAGCCCCCGGCTCAGATGATATGGGCCGCCGGCGGTGCGCTGGAAGATTTCGCCGTAGTTGCCGGTGGCGGCGATCACCTTCGCCGCCCAGTCGTGCGCCAGTCCCAGCGCCTGGGCAGTGGCGAAATCGTGGCCCAGCAGTTGCTGGGCGCGCATGTCGCCGCGTTGGCTGGCCTCGGCGACGTTTTGCTGGGTGATCCCGAGTGCCTCGGCCTCGATCAGCGCACTGACCGTCCAGTCCACGATCAGTGCGAAAGTTGCATCACCGTAGCGAAACGCCGGCACCATCGGGCTGAGCGCGAAATGCTCCGGCAGGAAGACGAAGTCGGAGGCGCGGGCATGGAAGTCAGCGCGCGACTGTGCCAGCCGGGACTCCATCGCGGTGGCGGCGATGCAGCGGTGAACCGCGACCGCGGCATCCATCTCGCCCTGTTCGGAATGGGTCATCAGCGCATAGGGGATGGCGCGCGCGGTCATCTCGTCGCGCAGCGTGCGCTCCGGCGGGGTCATGTCCAATGCGCAGATCAGCTTGTCGCGCAGGCCGGCGAGATCGGTGATCCCGCTGCTCTTGGGCACCATGATGCGCTGCGAATCGTAGAACACCGTGGGGCCGAAGCCGACGCCGTACTGCAAAGCGGTCGACGCCGCGGGCGAGATGCCGACCGCAAGCTGGACCGCGTCCGATTTCAGTGCGTTCAGAGCCTCGGGTTCGGCCGGAAAGGCCTCGATCTTGACATCGTCGGGGGTGCCCAGGATGGCGGTGCCGACGGCTCGGCAGATTTCGCCGCCCAGCGCCGAGAGGTTGCCGTGGATGTCCTGGCCGTTCCAGTCGTCAGCCTCCTGGATGGTGCCGCAGGTCATATGGTGGGCGGCGCGTACCGAGGCCAGCGTCTGGGCGCCGGCGCTATTGCAGAAAGCGAGCACAAGGAGAACGCCTGTCAGCAGCCGAATCATAAGTTGGGTCCTGGTGATGCGAGGAAGGGACGCAAGCCGCGCCTGCGTCCCCTCGATTGTCGTCGCTTGGCTTGTCGGTCGGATAGCGGAATGTCAGGGTGTCCAGGTGCCTGAGGTCGGCGTGCCGGGCGACTGGGTCGGACGTGGGTTCACGCTGACCGGATAAGGGTCGATCGGCTGGCCGTTCTGATAGGCCTGCGCCGTCGGGAAGTCGGTCGGCAGCATGCCGATCGCCTTGCAGGCGCCGTTGGTGTAGCCGTTGGGCGAGTAGTTGGCGGTGGCCAGATGCGGCAGCGTGCTGATCTGATCCGGCGTGAACGACGCCAGCGACGCCGACAGCGGCGGCTTTTGCCCGCTGAGGATCCGGTAGTCGAAGGCCTCGGTCAGGTCGCCCAGGTCGTTGGCGGGATCATCCGACGGGCCGAGGTTCGGCTGGCCCAGCGTTTCCGCACCCAGCGCCTTGCCGCGGACCTCGTCGGGCAACGTTGCCAGCGGCACCAGGCCGAACAGCTCGTCGATGAATTTGATCACCGAACCATGCTCGCTGTACTGGTGCGAGATCTTGCCCGCCCGGGCGAACGGCGAGATCAGCAGGGTGGGGATCCGCGGCCCGGCGGCAAGTTGCGAACCGTCGGCGAACTTGCTGCGGGCCTCGGGCGAGACGTGGTCGTAGAACCCGTCGGTCTCGTCGTAGGTGATGATGATCGCGCTGTTGGCCCAGTACGGGCTGTTGGCGATGTCGCTGATCGCCTTGGCGGCGAACGCTTCGGAAATCTGCTGGTCGGAGTAGGCCGGGTGGTCGTCGTTGCCCAGGAACGCCTGCTGGATCGCCGGTGTCGGATCGACCGGCACCAGCCCGTCGTTGTTGTTATAACCGCCGCGCAGGTAGAACACGCCGCCGCTGGCCGGCAGGGTGCGGTTCTCGACCGCCTGGAAGAAGTCCTTGGCGCCGTGCAGGTTGCTGTTCAGCACCTGCGGGTTGTCGGCCAGATAGGCGAAGTATTGCGGTGCGTTGTGGTGCAACACATAGCCGGTGTTCAGCCCGGGATCGTTGGAGGGGTTCGGTGTCGCGGTGCCTTGCGGTTCAAACGGGTCGGACGCGTCGTTGGCGTCGAAGCCCTGCTGATACCAGCCCCATTGCACCGTCGGGTCGGTGCTGGCCACGGTAGCGATGTCGTTCTGCACGTCCAGCAGGTCCGCCGCCGGGTTCGGATCGGTGGCGATGATGTTGTGGATGGTGTTGCCCATGAACGACAGCGGCAGGGTGGCGAAGGTCAGGTTCAGCGTCGGATTGTTGGGGTCCTCGTCAAAGTTGTATGGCGGCTTGACCGCGTTCTTGTCGAGGTTGGAGCCGGGGAACGGACCCGGATCGCTGACGATCGGGACGTAGGCGTTGCTGTCGCTGGGCATCACGTTGGACCCATAGCTGGCGCCCAGCGGGTTGGGGAACGATGGATTGGAATACTTCACCGTGGCGCCTTGGTCGTTGTGCAACGCCCACTGCGTCTCGCCTGATTGGCCGGCGATGATCGAGATCGCGTTCGGCGTCGATGGCCCGATGATGGTCTGGCGGAAATTGTCGAACAGCACGAAGTGCTTGGCCCAGGACCACATGAATGGAATCGTATCGCAGTCGATATGGCCGATATCGGTTTCGGCCTTCTGTTGCTGCGCCAGGGTGATGGCGGTCGGCCCCGACCCGTCGGGCTTGACGATGTTGCCGGAGCTATCGGTGGTCAGGCCCTCCTGGTCCAATGCGTAGCGGTCGTTGGCCGAAATGCTGGTACCGGGATCGACATGGAGGCTGTTGGCCATGCCCTGGTGGCTGTGATCGACCGAAATCTCGTCCGCCGGGTAGATCGGCACCATGCTGCCCGAGGTGGAGGTGACCGCCTGCGGCATCAGGAACGGCGAAATCGTTGCCACATTCAGCGAGGTATCCAAGTATTGCTGAACAAAGCTTGGGGTTTTCTTGGCCGGCTTGGCGCCATCCGGGGCGGTGAACAGGCCGGTTGCGCCGGGAAACGTGCCGAAGTAATGATCGAAGGATTCATTTTCATGGTAGATCACGAATACATACTTCACCTTCTTGCGAAGTAATTCGACCTTCTGTGCCAGGGTCAACTTCTGTGCCGGAGGAACAGAGTCATCGGCGAACGAAGTCGTCACATTGCCGAGCATCGACAACAGGCCGACAACGGCGCCTGTTGTTCTGAACAATTTCTTGCGGGTCATTGATGAGGACGATCCTTCTGCGGTTCCGGCGGCGTCGAATCAGTCGATACCTCGGCGATGACCAGGTCTTAACTGAAGGATGGCAAGTGCGTAATGCGCAGGGAGTGACACTTTGGTGAAATTGCCGGTGATCGCTCAGAGTCGCACCAGCGTGGCCAGCGAGACATGCGGCCAGCGGATGGCGTCGAAGTCGAGGATCACCCGCTGCAGGTATTGCAACTGCATGAAGTGCCCGCCATCGCTGTGCTTGACGGTTTCGATCCAGACTATCGCATCCATTTGCACGGCATTGGCGTTGGTGGTGACGAACGGGATATTGAGGATGCCGCCGGCGGGCGCGGCGGTGGACAGTCCGATCGCCACCGTGCTGATGATGGTCTGCCCGTCGATCTGCGCCAACAAAACCTGCGTCGGATCCTTGATCGTTCTGGCGGCGTCCAGTCCGGGTGGCAGTCCGACCGGTGGGAGTACGCCGTCGCGATACTGCGCGAGATAGTGGGCATCGGTAACCGGATCGACCGGTCTGCCGGTCAGCCCGGCGATCGCGCTGCCCCGGAACGGTGTCGAATCGACCGGGTCGATGGTCGGAAAGCCGGTGACACGTCTGGCGAACACACTTTGCGCCAGCAGCGAATCGCCGTGCGGGACAACCGCCTGGCGCACATAGGTCGGCCCCGACACCGGGTCGGTGGTGGCGGGGATCCGCAGCCACAGACCGGGCTCGATATGGAGACCGGAGTTCGTTACGGCATCGGTGACCTGCTGCAGATAACGCAGCCCGTGCAGGGTGACGTCGGGCTGGCGCGAGCCGCGATTCGGGATGTCACCGGTGATCGCGGTGACGTCGAGAGTTTCCTGCGTGGCGTTGAGTTCAAGGAAGAACGGCGGTGCCGACCCGAAGAACGGGCGCGGGGTGATATTGAAGCCGGTGCCGCGCCAACTGCCCTGCAACTCGGCGAGCAGTCCCAGATTGGCGGTCACCTCGGAATGCGGACGACCGACCCGGCGGCCGGTCCGCAGCCACTCGGAAGACTGCATGTCGGCGATACCGGGCACCGCGGCGTGGTCTTCGGGCATTGGTTTGATCCTCCTCCGCTGGGTTTTTCCCGCCGGACTGCTTCGCTGGGCACGTCCGCGGGGACGCCTGATGCACATTGTGATCGAAGCGTCCGGATGTCGCCGTGAAACAGGCCAATTGATCTATATCGAAACGAGAATTCGTATTTGACCTGGCCAAAGCGCCTATGGCGCTGACTTGTTTGTCTTTGGGCATTGAACTGCCAGCTGATCAACCTCGATTCCGGACGATATCCGCTGGTTGGCGGGTTGACGCCGCCGCTGGCTGGCGCCGTCGGGCAACCGTATCGGGTTGATTTTCGTTAAATCTCGCAGAATAGATTTCGGGAATCCAGGCAGACTGGTAAGGGTGGCTCGATGATTCGTGGTCTGACACTCGCAGCGATCGCGCTGGCTCCGTTGGCGGCCAATGCCGCCAGCCTGGACGGCGTGTCGATGCCCGACACGCGCGTCGTCGATGGCGTCAACATGCGGCTGAACGGCATCGGGTTGCGGACTTACTCGGTGGTCGGAATTCACATCTACGTCGCCGGCCTGTATCTGGAACGCCGGAGCGATGACCCTGACAGTATTTTGCAATCCCCCGAACGCAAGCTGTTGAATATCCACTTTGTCCACGATATCGACGCGAAGGACGCCCGGGAGGCTTGGCAGGACGGCTTCGCCAGCAATTGCAAGCCGCCGGCGTGCCACCTGGACCCTGGAGATGTGCAGCGCTTTCTCGCCTCCGTGCCGGCGGTTCATCGCGGCGACCAGAGTTCGATGTGGTTTACCCCCAAGGGCGTCGACGTCACCCTGAACGGGCACCCCATGGGGCAAGTGAACGATCCGCACTTCGCCACTGAGATGCTGGCCACCTTCATCGGCCCGGCGCCGCCGACCGAAAAGCTGAAGCGAGAATTGCTGGGTAGCGGGAATTAGCTTTTCAGCGCCTCCGGATTGGTGACCCGCACCGGCTTGGCGTCCATGAAGGCCAGCGCGTTCTCGATCATCTGCGGATAGAAACCGTCCCACGTCTCTTGCACGCAGTATCCCAGATGCGGGCTCAGCACCGTGTTCGGCGCCTTGCGCAGCGGGTGATCCGGCGGCAGCGGTTCGCGGTCGTAGACATCCAGCGCGGCGACGATGTTGCCTTCGTGCAGCGCCCGCAGCATCGCCGCCTCGTCCACGATCGGCCCGCGTGAGGTGTTGACCAGGATCGCGCGATGCTTCATCCGCGCGATATCGGCCGCGCCGAGCAGGCCGCGGCTGCGCTCGGACAGCACCATGTGGATGCTGATGGCATCGGCCGTCGCCATCAGCTCGTCCTTCGACACCAGCCTGGCGCTGGCCGCGGCGGCCTTCTCGGCGGTCAGGTTCGGGCTCCAGGCGATCACATTCATCCGCAGAGCGCGGCCGTAGGCGGCCATGTAGCCGCCTAGTCTGCCGAGCCCGATAACGCCCAGCGTCTTGCCGGCCAGGCCGATGCCGACCGGCACGCCCATCTGGAAGCCGCCGGCGCGGATCATCGCATCGCCCACTGCCAACCCGCGCGCCGCCGCGATCAGCAGCCCCAGCGCCAGCTCCGCGGTTGCCGAATCGTTATATTGGCCGCCTTGGGTGGAACACACCGGGATGCCCCGCGCGGTGCAGGCAGCGGTATCGAGCGAGGCGTTGCGGGCGCCGGTCATCCCCAGCATGCGCAGCTTCGGCAGCCGGTTGATAAGCGCGGCTGGCAGCGGCGTGCGCTCGCGCATCGACAGCACGATGTCGAAATCCGCCAGCTTGGCCGCGGCATCGTCGGCGTCGGCGAAGGCGTCGGCGAAGAACACCACCTCGGCTCGGCGCTGCAGCGGCGTCCAGTCCGCCGCGCCGCTCGCCACGCCCTGCCAATCGTCCAGCACCGCCACCCGGGTCGTCTTGGTCATTGCCGCCTCCTGCCCCTGTCCAGGCCGGCGAAACTGCGGCCATGGGATCGATCGCGCAAGCTGGCCCGATCGCTGGCCCCCCCATCGCTGGCCCCCCGATCGCTGGCCCCCGACCGCTGGCCGAGTGCGGGCGGCGGTTGCGGTGCGCGGCGCTGTCGTGGCATCTCGGCGCAGCGGGAGAACCAAGCATGAGCAACGTCGCCGTAATCGGGGCCGGGCTGATCGGTCGGGCCTGGTCCATCGTGTTCGCCAGGGCCGGGTTCACGGTCGCGTTGTGGGACCAGTTCCCGCTGCAGACCACGCAGGCGCTGGCCTTCATCGCTGATCGGCTGCCCGAACTGCGCGCCGCCGGCCTGCTGGCCGACGCGCCCGATGCGGTGCTGGCGCGGATCCGGCCGATGCAATCGCTTTGGGAGTCGGTGCGCGATGCTGAGTACATCCAGGAATGCGGCCCCGAACGGGTGGAAATAAAGACCGCCATGTTCAGCGAACTGGAGCGCGCGGCTCGGGCTGACGCGGTGCTCGCCTCATCATCGTCGGGGATTCCGGCGAGCGAGTTCACCGCGCATCTGAAAACCCGCCAGCGTTGTCTGATCGCCCATCCGGTGAACCCGCCCTACCTGGTGCCGCTGGTCGAGATCTGTCCGGCGGCGTGGACCGATCCGGCGGTCACCGAACGGACGCGCCAAATCATGCTTGCCGCCGGCCAGGTGCCGGCAACGCTGAAGCGCGAGATCGAGGGCTTCGCGCTGAACCGTCTGCAGGGCGCGTTGCTGGCCGAGGCGTTCCGGCTGCTGGCCGATGACGTCATTTCCCCCGCCGATCTGGATGCGATGGTCAAGCACGGCCTGGGCCTGCGCTGGAGCTTCATGGGACCGCTGGAGACGATCGACCTGAACGCGCCGGGCGGACTGGCTGATTACTGCCGGCGCTACGGACCGCTGTATGCCAAGATGCAGCACCAGATGCAGCCGCTGGAGTGGGACGCGGCCCTGGTGGACCGGCTACACGCGGCCCGGCGCACCGAGTTGCCGGTCAATATGCAGCCGGTGCGTCAGGAGTGGCGCGACCGCCGGTTGATGGCGCTGCTGGCGCACAAGGCGACGCAGCCGGATTGACTTCGGCTTGGGCCGGCCAACGGATCGTCTGTGGCCGGCGGCCGGAACCAAGCATCGAGGCCGGGGGATGCATACACATGCGTTCTTCTTATTGTTCCGTAACGTATTGACAGGACAGCTCCGGATTCGGTAAATAGCCGAGCGAAAGTGGTGATTTATGACCGGCTTCGATCGCTCGAAACTGATGTCCGCGGCCGCGATGGCCGATATGCAACCCGATCAGTCGGACTCGTTGCATGCTCGGAAGTTGGCCGCGCTGGGTGAGCTTGCCAGCGGCATCACGCACGACTTCCGCAACATCCTGCAGACCGTGATGTCAACACTGGAACTGCTTGAATGCCGATCGGACGATCCGGCCGAGGTGCGCCGGTTGACCGCGCAGGCGTTGCGCGCGAGCGAGCGCGGCATCGGGCTGACCGGTCGGCTGCTGCGATTCTCCCGCCGCGACCCGACCGGTGCCAGGCCGGTGTCGCTGTTGGCATCGATGGAAACCATCACCGAGACGCTGGCTCGCACGGTGGAGACGCGGACCAATGTCCGGATCAAATCGCCGGACGGCGAACTGTGGCCGGTGGTGATCGATCCCGACGAGTTCGAGCTGGCGTTGATCAATGTCGCGTTGAACGCGCGCGACGCGATGCCGAACGGTGGCCGGATCGAACTTGCCGCGCGCAACGTGACCATCCCGATGGTGGACCGCCGGGTCTCCGGGGTGGCGGGCATGGGAGAGGCGAGCAGGGGGGCGGCGAGCAGGGCGGCGGCGGGCAGGCGGCGAAACGCCGAGCGGCGCGGGCCCCGGTTGCCGCTGCCAGGGGGCGACTACGTGGCGATCAGCGTGGCCGACACCGGCGTCGGCATGGATGCCGCCACGCTCGCCCGCGCAGTGGAACCGTTTTTCACCACCAAGCCGGTCGGCAAGGGAACCGGCCTCGGGCTTGCCTCGGTGCAGGACCTTGCCCGCCTGACGCGGGGGGCGTTGCGGCTGAAAAGCCGGCCCGGCCAAGGCACCGTCGTGGAGTTGTGGCTGCCGCGCGCGGCCGCTTCGGACCGGCCGCTGGAACTGGAACGGCTGCCGGCCGCGATGACGGAGCTGACCTAGGTGAGTGCGATCAAGTAACTTTTAGCCGTTGATCTTGCGACGAATATTTTAGCCCGCGGCGTTGCACCGGCGCCAATGATTGCCTGCATAGAGAACACGAAAATGGATTCAAGCGGCACGAGAGAGCCAGGGCACGGCGCGGACGTCGTGGTCTTGGACGTTGTGATTTCGGACGTGGTGATTGCGGGCGCCGGCAGTGACCGCGTCGCCGGCGCCCTGTCGTATTGTGTGGACGATGATTCGGCCCCGGTCCGCGCCGATGACGGTTTCGACCCAAGCGCCGATCGTTTCGGGCCAACGGTGTCCGGCGGTGGCGCCGGGGGCACCCCCCATCGACCGGCAAACATTCCTCCGGCAAGAACAGGCAGCGCGGCCGCGTCACCGGTGTCCTTGCGTCGAGACAGCAGGCTGACCGCCGGCTTCGCCGGGCACGAAACATTCAGCTTCGTCACACTGGTCGCGGCGATGCCGGGTTTCTCGGTGCGCTCGCGCTCGGCCCGACCACCGCGCGGCCCGATCACACGCCGATCGAAGACGTCGCATTAGTGTAACCAACCCACTAATTGAGTTAGTTATCATCAACTTCAAAACCGCGCGTCGCAGATGCCCACGGAGTTATCCACCGAAAATGGGGATAACAAAAAGGTGTACTCAGCAGAAGTTATGCGACTGGTATATTGCGTGCTGGCAAGAATAGCTTGCCGATGAGATTACCCCGCGCGCTACAGCGGTGCCAGATGCGAGCATCTGGGTCAACTTTTAGATAATTGGCGGAAATTTTACATTATTAAAGAGTTGTTTCGGCTTATGACGATAGCGGCCCCGCCCCTTCTCCGCACTGCGGGACCCTGCGTCGCTGGAGCGTTTGATGCCTCGTTACACGCTGTTTTTTCTCGACTGGGATGACGCGACCGTTGGCAACATGGATATCGAATGCGAAGACGACGCAAGCGCCCTGCTCGCCGCTGCCGAACATAAAGGCGAACACGCCGACGTCGAGGTTTTGTGCGGCAATCGAACCGTCGGTCGTCCGATTTCAGGAAACGCCCCCGATCGTTAACCCGTCCGCCGGGGCCGAAGCCTGCCGCGCTTCAGTACCGGCCGCTCCGAACCGGTCGCGGCCGGGTTACGGGTTGGCTCGCAGCATCTGGTAGGCGGCGATCATTTGCGGCACCTGCGGCGGCGCGACGTCGGTCCGCAGCACAGACGCGGCAGCGTCGTTGTCGCCGGCCAGGGCAAGCGCCACGGCCAGGTCCTGCCGGGTACGCTTGGACGACTGCGGTCCCGCCGCCAGCGGCCGCAGAATCCCCAGCGCCTGCTGCGGGTCGCCCGACACCGCCAGCGATAGGCCAAGATTGACGCTGGTGGCCATGCGGTCCGGATCAAGCGCCAGCGCGCGGCGATAGGACTGCTGCGCGTCGCCATGCCGGCCCAACAGATCCTTGGCGATGCCAAGATCGATCAACGCGGCGACATTGTGCGAATCCCGATCGGTGACCCGCTGGAACAGCGCGGCCGCGGCCGCTGGATCGGTCGCCAACTTCAGCCGTCCAAGACCGAGTTCAGCCTCGACCCGGTGCGGCGCGACGGCCAGCACACGGTCGAAGTCGCGCGCCGCCGCCTCCCGCTGGCCCAGCGCGGCCTCGGCATTGCCGGCACGCAGCAACGCCGGAACGTTACTTGGATCGCCGGCGAGAATGCGTTGCGCGATATGCAGCGCGGTCTCCGGCGCGCCACTGGCCAACGCCGCATCGGCGATGTCGAGCCCCGGCGCTGCGGTCGAGAACGCAGGCCCCGGACCGGACGAACAGGATGCGAATAGCAGCAGTGAAAGCAGCACGATAGGACGCATTTTGCATACCTTTCAGTGGTGAATGAAGGTCCGCGCCACAGTCAGCCCGGCCGGGCCGCCAACGACGATGAAAATACACGGCAGGATGAACAGGATCATCGGCACCGTCAGCAGCACCGGCAGCCGCGCCGCCTGGGCCTCGAACCGCATCAGCATCTCGTAGCGCATCTCGGTCGCCAGGGTGCGCAGCGCCTGGCTCAGCGGGGTGCCGTACTGCATGGTCTGGATCAGCGTGGCGCCAAGCCGGCGCAATGTCTCCAGCCCGGTGCGCGTGCCCATGTTGGTCAGCGCGCTGCGACGGTCGGCCAGCACCCGAAGTTCACCGCAGGTCAGTTTCAGCTCCGCCCCGATCGCCGGATGCGCCGGGGCGATTTCGCCGGCGACGCGATCGAGGCTCATCTCCAGGCCAAGTCCGGCCTCGCTGCAGATCACCAGCATGTCCAGCGCGTCGGGCAGGCCGCGACCCACCGCGGCCAGGTATTTCGCCCGCCGCCGACGGACGATGAAATCCGGCAGCAACAGCCCGACAATGGCGCCGCCGCCAATCAGCATCATCCGAACCGCCGGCGCCACCGCACCGGTGGGCAGCAACAGGTAGACCGCGATCGGCAGCACCAGGCACAGCAGCAGCTTGGCACCGATGAACAGCCCCAGCACGTTGGATTGCCGCATGCCGGCGGAAACCAGGGTCTGCTCCAACTCAGCCAGTGTCGAGGCCGGCAGAATGCCGCTGCGCGACAGCAGCGCGCCAAGCCCGGCAACCAGCCGGAACGCCAGCCCGCCCTGGGCCTCGGACCGGTGCTGCGCCGAGGCATCGGCGCTCTGGCGCACCTCGGCGATGCGGCGGTCACACAGCTCCTGGCGCGCCAGGCCACGCAGCATCCACCAGCCGGCGCCGGCCATGCCAAAGCTGAGACAGCCAAGCACGAGAAGCAGGTGGGGCGGCATCATGTGAGGCTCTTGCGGATCATGCTGCGCATGATGAAGCCGCCGACGGCAAGCAGCGCGACCGCCGTCAGCAGCAGGTCGCGCCCGCTCGGGTCGGTGAACAGCACGCCGATATAGCTGGGGTTGGTCAACGCCAGCAGGATGCCGGTCACCACCGGCAGCGCGCCAAGGATGTAGGAGCTCATGCGCGCCTCGGCCGCCAGCGCGTGACCGCGCAGCCGCGCCGCCAGTCGCTTGCGGATGGTGTCGGCCAGGTTCTCCAGCGTCTCGGCAAGCCCGCCGCCGGTCTGGCTCTGCAGCGACAGCGCGGTGGCGAAGAAACGATATTCCGGCAGCCGGTTGCGTTCCGCCATCTCGCGCAGCGCGTCGTCCAGCGCCACGCCAATCGAGGTCTGCGCCACCAGCCCGGCAAACTCGGCGGCGGTGGGTTCGGGGCTTTCGCGCGCCACCACCTTCAGCGCCTCGACCATCGGCAGTCCGACCCGCACCGCGCGCACGATCATCGCCAGCGCATCGGGAAACTGCTTGAACAGACTGTTGACGTGGCGATCCTCGCACCAGCCGTAGAACGCGCGACAGATCAATGTCCACGCCCCCGGCAGCGCCAGCCATCCCGCCACACCCAGGAATTCGACCACGACGCGGGCAAACAGCGCCGCCGGCGGCACCGCGGCCAGCAGCACGACGATCAGTTTCACCGGGTAGATCGCCCGATGCGAGGGGTCATAGCGCAGCAGTTTCGCCCCCCGGCTGGCCAGGCTGGCGCCCTGACGCTGCAACCCCAGCCGATAACCGCTCTCAGTGCCATCCGAACGCGACAGTCGGTGGGCACTGGCGATGCCCTCGATGCGCTGGCTCCGCTGGCGCGCCAGCCGATGGTCGCGCGCCAGCAGCAGATAGCTCATGAACAGGCCGACCAGGCAGACCGAGGCGCCGACCATCAGGTAGGCCAAAGGCGGGTTCATCCGCCGACCATCGGAAAGGCCAGAGGCGGGTTCATCCGCCGACCGCCTCTTCCAGCGCGGCGGTCCACGCCCGCTCCAGTTGGAAGTAGCCCAGCCGCTCATGAAAGCTGGGTCGGGCGCGATTGACCTTGTAGCGGGTGATCAGTTCGCCGTTCGGGTTCTCGCCGTTGATCTCCAGGCGGAAGATGTCGTTCAGGGTGACGATCTCGCCTTCCATGCCCAGCACGTCGGTCAACTGGGTCAGCCGGCGCTTGCCGTCGCGTTGGCGTTCGACCTGCACGATCAGATCGACCGCGCCGACGATCTGCGCGCGGATGGCACGCAGTGGCAAACCCATATTGCCCATCTGCACCATGTTCTCGATGCGCGCCACCGCGTCGCGCGTGGTGTTGGCGTGCACCGTCGACATGCTGCCGTCATGGCCGGTGTTCATCGCCTGCAGCATGTCGAACGCCTCGGAGGATCGCACCTCGCCGATAATCACGCGGTCGGGGCGCATGCGCAGCGCGTTGCGGACCAGGTCACGCTGAGTCACCTCGCCCTTGCCTTCCAGGCTCGGCGGGCGAGTCTCCAGCCGCACCACGTGCGGCTGCTGCAGTTGCAGTTCGGCGGCGTCCTCGATGGTGACGACGCGTTCAGCCTGATCGATGCTGCGGCTGATGGCGTTCATCAGCGTGGTCTTGCCCGACCCGGTGCCACCCGAAATGATGATGTTCAGCCGCGCGCGCCCGGCGATCTCCAGCACCCGAGCCACCTGCGTGGTACACGAACCGCGCTCCACCAATTGGGCGAAATCCAGCCGCCGCTTGGCGAATTTGCGGATCGAGATATACGGGCCGTCAAGCGCCAGCGGGGTGAAAACGATGTTGACACGCGACCCGTCGGCCAGGCGCGCATCGCACATCGGACTGCTCTCATCGACCCGCCGCCCGATCGAGGACGCGATGCGCTGGCAGATGTTGCCGACATGCGCGGCATCGCGGAACCGCACATCCGACAGCGTGACCTTGCCGGATCTTTCGACGAACACCCGGTCCGGCCCGTTGACCAGGATGTCCTGCACGCTGTCGTCGTCCACCAGCGGCTGCAGCGGCCCCAGACCCAGCATGTCGTGGACCAGGTCGCTGGCGACCTGGCGCTGCTCGCGGCCATTCAGTTGCACCCGGCGTTCGGTGGCAATTTCGGCGACCAGGCGCTCCATTTCAGGGGCCAGGCGGTCCGGTGGCAAAGCCGCCACGGCGGCCGGATCGATCCGCAACAGGCACAGATTGCGCAGCTCTGCGATCAGCGGCGTGGCACCCGGCCGATTGCCCAACGGCGCCGCGGCAACCACCGCTGGTTCGCTCGCCGGGATGGCCGCTTCCTGCCGCAGCCGGCCGAAGCTTGGAGTGCCGAGGCTGGGCGTCATCTTGCCGCGCCGCGGCGGAACGGCCAGCCGAACCGCCTGGTGGGGGCATCGGTCGCTCCACTGGTGGCGACCTCGGCCGCCAGATCGCGGATCGCGGCGCGGAAACCGCCGCGGGTCGCCGCGGCCGGCGTGCCCATGGTGGCGGCGGCGTTGACCACGCGTGGCAGATGCGGGATCACCACGTCGATCTTGTGCTGCAGCGCCTGCTCGACCTGATGGCGCGTCATCGTGCCTGGTGCGCCGAGGTGGTTCAGCACGATCAGCGACCGGCGGGTCTGCTGCGAGCCGGTGGGCAGCGCTATGGCGCGCAGCACGTCGCGCACCGCCTGCAACGTGGGCTGCATCACCAGCACCCGCTGCCGCGCCATCTCGATCAACTCGCCGTGCCAGGCGGACGGCTCCAGCGGCACATCGACCACCACGTAGTTGTAACGGTGCCGCAGCTTCTGCAGCAGGTGCTTGGCCGCGCCGGGCGCGATCGCCGGCTGTTCGGTCAGTTTCTCTTCCGCCGCGATCACCGCGAGCCGGTCGCCGGCCGGTTCGGCGATGCGTTCCATGAATAGGTCATCGACCCGCTTCGGCGTTTCCAGCGCCAGGCGCAGACCGCCGCCCGGCTTGGCCCCCAGCAGCATGGCCACGCTGCCGGTGTGCAGATTGGCGTCCAGCACGGCGGTGTGACGGCGCACCTCATTGGCCAGGTACCACGCCAGGTTGGCCGCCAGCGTGGTCGCCCCGGCGCCGCCGCAGACCCCACTCAACGCCAGGATCCGCCCGCCCAGAGCGCTCGCCGGGGCGATGCTGGCGGGGGCGACCTGAGGCCCGAAATGCTGCGCCACGACCTCGGCGTTCAGCGGCTTATACAGGTATTCCGCGACCCCGAGGTTGCGCGTCAACTGGCGATACAGATCGGCGTCCTGGCGCTCGCCGATCACCAGCACGCGGACATCAGGCTCGACCACCTCGGACAGCGCCGTCAGGGTCGACATCGGCTGCTCGTCGCCGCTGATATCGACCAGCAGCACGCGCGGGCTTGGCAGCTTCTTCATCGCACCGACCGCGGTGCGGCTGCTGCCGCGATGGATGATGACCTCCTCGGGCCCGACCGCGAGCAGCCCGAGGCGCAGCACCGCCTCGCTGTCCGCGTCGGTGACGAACGCCAGGATCTGGATGCGTCCGCTGCGCCCCGACACCGCGCTGGGCCCGGCGGTAACTTGGGCGGCGACCTGAATGGCGAGATCGTCCGACATCACGAACCCCCTCCCGACGGGCTGCCGGTGGACTGCACGTGCAGGTCGGTGATGCCGGTGTCGGGCAATGGCTTGACATGATTGGTGCGCAGCCGCTGCACCGCGAGCGCCGCCATGCCGCCGTCGGAGCCGCCAATCGGTTGGCGGCCGTGCACCAGGTCTTCCGGATTGACCACCTGGGCGGCGATATTCTTTTCGTTCGCCCCGGTGGGGTTCCAATCGTTGGTGTTCAGCAGCGGATCGGTGGCGGCGCATCCCGCGCCCACCGCACCCAGGCCGATCGCGACCATGATGGGGACCAGCGGTCTCATTGCACGATAAACCCGGCGTCGCCGCTGATATGGGCAACCGGCGATGCCGCCGGAGTGCCGTTCTGGCGCAGCAGCAGGATGCGTTCCAGATCGTTCGGCGGAGTCCAGCCATCCGACGGCTCATGCAGGGGCGCCGCCTGGTTGACCGGATGGACGATGAACGGCGTTACGATGATCACGATTTCGGACTCCTGGCGTTTGAAACTGTCGGAGCGAAAAAGCGCCCCAATGCCGGGGATTTCGCCCAGGAACGGCACGCCGTTGCTGGTGTGGGTGACGTTGTCCGACAGCAGCCCGGCGATGGCGAAGCTCTGGCCGCTGCCCATCTCGACCGTGGTGTCGGCGCGGCGAACCTGCAGCGCCGGAATGACAATGCTGTTGTTGCCGGCGGTGAGCTGAACCGCGCCCTGGTCGGTCAACTGACTGATCTCGGGGCGGACATGCATGTTGATGCGGTCGCCCGACATCACGGTGGGCACGAACGCCAGCGAGATGCCGTACTGCTTGAAGTCGACGGTGATGGTGTTCTGTTCCTGCGCGATCGGCACCGGGAACTCGCCGCCGACAAGGAAGCTGGCGGGCTCGCCGCTCATGGTCGTCAGGTTCGGTTCGGCCAGGATGTGGACCAGTTGATCCTGCGCCAGGGCATCGACGATCGCCTCCACGCTGGTCTTGCGGAACGCCAACGCTCCCACCGCCGGCGGCACCGACCCGCTGGTCAGGTCAGCCAGCGGAAAGGCGGTGGCGATGCCAATCTCGGCGGTATTGCCGATGCGCCCGGCCAGGTTTTGCCAGTTCAGCCCCAGATCACGGGTCAGGGTGCGTGACATCTCCACGATCCGCACCCGCAGCAGCACCTGGATCGGTTCGGAGACCTGCAGCCGGTTGGCGACCAGTTGCTTGTCTGGCAGCAAGGACTGGGCGGCGGCGGCGGCGCGTTCGGCGTCGGCCGGCGTGGCAACCTGGCCGCTGATCTCGACCCCATCGACGCCGGCGCGGGTGCGAACCGTATCGCCCGGCAGCGCTCGGTTGATCGCCGATCCGGCGAGCGAGGCCGCGGCCGAGGACGGCACCACCATCAGGTCATAGACGCCGACCGAATGGCCGGAATTGTCCATCGCGGCGATCGTGGTGTGGCCAACGGCGAGGCCGAAGACGAACAGGCTGTTGGCGCTGGCCGGCCTTGCCTCGGCCACTTTCGGGTCGGCCACGAACAGGTTGGCCGCCAAACCGGCAAGCTGGATCACCCGCCCGGACCCGGCTTCGACGGTTATGCTAGTCGTGGCGCTGCCGCCCGGCCGTGGCGCCACCCGGGCCGCCGCAGGCAGGCTGAAAAGCAGGGCAGCCAACAGAACACCAGCCCATTTTGGGTGGGTCATCATCAGAAATGTACCTCCTTGCCGTCAGCCCCGCCGAGGTAGAGATGCATGATTCCGGCGGTGGGATCGGTGCGTTGACCCGACTTCAATGCGGCCGAGACGTCGCCGCCCCAGGTGATCGGGGCCGGCGCGGGGGCCTCGGTCTTGCCGGCGGCGGTCTTGCCGGCGGCGGCCTTGCTCGACGCGGTCTGGACGGATGCGTTTTCGCTGGTTCCGTCCTGCGCCGGCGTATCGGCGGTGTCGGCCGAAATCACCGACAGCGAGAGATGGCCGAGCCTGGTGGCGACGGCGACGCGTTCGGCGTTCTCGGGCGAGACCTCCAGGGTGACGGTGCGCGATTGCGGCACCGAGACGTTGGGCGCGTTGGACGCGGTGGCGCCCTGCATCAGTTCCTGGTCGATGGCGATGACGCGGACATTGTGCAGCACGGTCTCGCCGGCGATACGCCGGCCCAGCGGCGCGGTCGGGTCGTCCAGCGTCTGGGTCAGGATCAGATCGACGTGGTCGCCCGGCCAGATCAGCCCGGCGGTGCCGGAGACGGCATCGACCCCGACGGTGGTGGCGCGCAGCCCCGGGCCGAGCACGGCGGCGAGGAAACCGCGTTCGCCGGCGCGCATGACCTGGCTTGGCAGCACCACGTCGCCCGCCGCCACGGTGCGGCGGACCATCGCGCCCAGCAATTCGGCGCGGGCCACCGGGGTATCCGGGCGCGCACCCTCGGGGACCGCGGATTGGGCCAGGTCGGCGGCGGTCAGGTCGTCGGGCTTCAACAGCACGCCGGGACGCAGGGTGTGGGCGGCGGCGAGCACCCGCACGGTCGCCTTCGGCACGGGGGCGCCGGCGACAGTTGACCGTGCCGAGGGATGCGTGCTGATCCAGGCGACCGCCCCGAACCCGGCGAGACCGGCGGCCATCAGGACGAACAGGGCGATTCTGAGCAACATGAGATCAGCCTTTGGCCAGCATCAGCAGCGCCGCGGCGCTGATCGCCGTTGCGTAGGGAAGAGACGTGCGGCGGCGGATGCGCCGGCACTCGACGATCAGGACGCGGCGCAGGAACGACGCCGAATGGCGCAGCCGCGGCGCCGGGACGATGCGTTCGAGCAGCAGATACAGCAGCGCGAGAACGCCGCCGGCCAAGGAGACCGCAAGGACGAATCCGGGGACCAGGGTCGGCGGTATTAGGATGGCCGTGGCACCAAGCAGCTTGACGTCACCGCCGCCGAGCCAGCCCCGGCGCCAGCAAAACGCGGCCAGAATGAAGACGGCAACGCCGCAGACAACGCCGGCGGGAAGGTGATGGTCGAGCAGGCGTAGCGCTATGCCATCGGCGGCAAGAGTAGCCGACAGCCAATCGGGGATGGTGCGGAAGCCGATGTCGTGCAGCGTCGCGACCGCCAGCCCGAACGCCGCCATCAGGATCAGGAGACCAACTGGAGCCAACGTCATCGGCCGACCCTCGGCATGATAGTAGGGGCTGTGCCGCGCTGCGAAACAGCCCCTGCTGTTGCTACTTGATGCCGCCGTTCGCTGTGCCGACCGACGTGCCGATCTTGGTGAAGGTGGCCGAGATATCGGTTCCGAGTGTGGTCACCGCTGTAATGATCACCCCGGCGATCAGCGCGGCGATCAAGCCATACTCCAGCGCGGTGACGGCGCGCCGGTCGGTCTTCAGAGCAAGCCAGGTCGTCAGATAAGCGTACATGAGAGATATCCTTTTCAAGCGCGGATTGCGCCTTTCGCCGAAAGCCGCCCGCTCCGCGCTTCGGGAAGAGATGCACTCGGATGGACATCGTCGGCCGCCTCTCCCTGGCATGAAGTCAAACCGATCCCGCGGGATGCGAAACGGTCAAAATAAAAGCGCCCTACGACAAGGCGGCCCGAGCATGGGCAGCAAAGGTTAACGAATTGCTTACAAGATCAATTTTTTGTGGCTACCGAGGGCCGAAATACCTTGATCGACCGCGCCTCCGCCGACATCAGCACGACGTAACGATCCGACTGCGCAACCCGCGCGGCCAATGGCGCCTGGCTGCTCAACTCGATCGCGCCGCCGAACATGCCGCTCGCCATGTCCCCGGATCGCCAGGCGGCCATCACCCTGCGGCGATAGGTCTCCCCCTCAACCGGCATGCCCGAGTGATAGCGCGCAACCGCGGCGGACCAGTCTCCGGTCTGGCTGTGCAAAGCCGTCAGGAAGCGGGCCGCGTAGTCGGCGTTGCTATCCGGGTCGAACGCCTGTTGCAGGCTGGCAAATGCGTTCGGGTGGAAGAACAGATCGACCTGGAAGCAGCCGACATCGATGGTCCGCACACCCCGCGCCTGCAGCGTCTGAACAAACGCCACCGCCTCGGCCTGGGTAGCAAAAAAACTGCCGGCGCCGTTGGCGTTCACCGTCCAAGGCCAGGGCGATACGCGGTGGGTCAACCGGTCGAAGCGCCCGCTCTCCACCCGGCCGATGGCGCCGACCAGGTCGGGCGGCAGCGCCCATTTGCGCTGCGCGGCGGCGGCGGCGGCCAGGCAGGCGCTCGCCGGCTCCATCGCCACGCCCGGAACCGCCGGCAGCGAGGCACACAGCAGCAGCGCCAGGACGATGACCCGAAACATCGCCGCAGTGTGCCGCTGATTCGTTACTCCGAGGTAAATGCCAGCACAGCTCGTCGCGGTCCAACCCTCGCTCGCGAACCCCCAGTCGTTAATCCGGTATTAACCAATTACGGCGCATCGTTCGCCGATGAACCGGCCGCATCCGTTCCGTCTAGGTTGCGATCGTCGTGGTGTCGCGGCGATTGAGTTCGCCTTGGTGTGCATGCCGTTCACCCTGTTTCTTATGGCGGTTCTTGGCGTCGGACTGAATTTCTACCTGCAGCAGGCGCTCGATTACGCCACCCAGGCGGCGGCGCGCCAGGTGCAGCTCGGCCTGGTGCCAGCAGCCGACACCCAGGCGGACTTTATTACTAAAGTGTTCTGTCCGAGCTTCGGCCAGTTCCAGGCCTGCGGCAACCTTTTCGTCGATCTGCGGCCGGTGACGGATTATCAGCAACTGACCAACCCCGGCGTGCCGGATGCCCCCGACAGCACCGCGACCACCGGCTTCGTGTTCTGCCCCGGTCAGCCCGGCCAACTTATGTATATGCACGTCGTTTACATCCCGCCATCGCTCGGTGCCTTGTTCGGCATGACCCCGACCGAGACCGCCATGATCGGCAATGCGTCTTTCGCCAACGAAAACCCGGGCGGCTTTGCCGTGCCGCCTGCCGGCGGGTGCTAGGATGGGCAGACATCGCAAGCGCGGCGGCAACGCCGGCCTCGAATTCGCCCTGATCTCGCCGGTGTTGCTGACCTTGTTCCTTGGCACCATCGACATCTCGAACGCGCTGCTGACCGCGCGGCGCATGACGCTCGCCGCCGGGTCGGTAGCCGAGATCGCCAGCACCACGTCGGTGCAATCGGCTGCGCTGAACCTGCTGACCGACGCACAGGCCTGGCAGGCCACCACGGCAGCATTTGCGCTGTTTCCCGGCTGGACCTACCCGCCCGCGCTAAAGACCTTCGCGATCACCATTTCGGCCGTCGATTTCAGCGCCTCACCGTCCGGCTGCACTGAAAATTGCAGCTACACCGCCAAGGTAAAATGGAGCGTGGCCAATGACCTCGGCCAAACGCAACTGCGCCCATGCGGGGCGTTGGCCGAGGCACCGGACACCGACGCGCCGTCGTATCAGACCCTGCCGGCGGGCAATTTCGGCCCGACATCGCTGTTCGTGGCCGACATCTCCTACACCTTTCGGCCGGCGTTCTTCGGCTTCGTGACCGGGGACATCCCGATGATGCAATCGGCCTATATCTCACCGCGGATCAACAACGACACCGAACTGGTCGCCGCCGGAGGCGCCGGCGTCAGTAACAACTGCGAGCCGTCAAGCTGATGGCGGCCCCTGTAGGCAGTAGGTTGGGCCTGGGCGGCCGCATCCGCCGCGGCGGCAACGTGCTGCTGCTGGTCGCACTGACGGCGGTGCCGCTGACCGGGATGGTGGCACTGGCGATCGATTTCGGCCTGGCCAGCAACGCCAAGGCCAAGCTCGACCTGGCCGCCGACTCCTCAGCGCTGCTGGCAACCACCGCGGCGTCGAATGCCTGGAAGGCCGGCGATGCCGACGCGGTGCCCAAGGGCATCGCGGCGGCGCAGGCAAGGTTCCAGTCGCAGCGCGGCTACCAGCCCGGCGTCGCCCTGGGCCCGGTGAATGTCGCGCTCACCCGCAACGGCGGCCTGTTCAATGCCAGCGTCAGCTATACCGCACAGGTCGCCACCACCTTCGCCCGCGTGCTGGGGTTCACCGAACTGCCGATCGGCGGCAACTCCAGTTCCAGCCTGTCGCTGAACCCGTACGTAGACATTCAGATCCTGATGGACGTGTCATCATCGATGACGGTCGCGGCGACGCCGGACGACATCGCGCGGATGACGGCGCTGACGAATAATTTCCACCCACAAGGCCCACTGCCAGGCAATGTCGAGCCCGGCTGCGCCTTCGCCTGCCACTGGAGCACGACCAACGAAGACTATTATCAGTTGGCGATAGACAACAACGTCCAACTCCGCATCACCGTCTTGCAGCAGGCGGTAACCGGTCTCATTAACACGCTGATAGGGCAGGACGCTGCCAACGGGTTTCGGCTCGGTCTGTATACGTTCAGCCAGCCCGATGCCGCCAAAAACGTGTTGCACACGATTAATCCACTCAGTTACGATATCGCATCAGAAACCCAATCCGTCAGCACAATCATTCCGGATATCAACGACTGTTCCAGCAACTGTCCCGACACTTATTTCAGCGCTGCCATGACCGATCTGACCGCGCTCGACCAAGCGCAGCCGCAAGGCGGCGATCAGGCACCGCAGCGCTTCCTGTTCGTGGTCAGCGACGGCGTCTATGATCAGTATGCGTCCAACGGTGCACGCCAGATCGGCGCATTCAACCCGGCCGATTGCGCCGCCATCAAGGCGCTGGGGGTGAATATCCTGGTGCTCTACACACCCTATACGCCACTGCCGACGAACTCGTTCTACGTGGACAATGTGCAGCCGATCTCGCCGCAGATTGTGCCGAATCTGCAAGCCTGTGCCTCGTCGCCGAACTTTTTCTTCACCGCCAGTGATGCGAACGACATCAAGACGCAGATGCAGAACATGCTGCAGCTCGTGGTGCGCTCAACCAGCCACCTGACCAACTGATCGCCGCGCACCCCCTACAAACCGAACGCCTGCAACAGCGCCAGCGTGCGCGTCGGCTTGCGCGGCCGCGCGGCCATGAACGCGCGCAGGTCCGCCGGATGATCGATATCCAGCCCGATCCCCGGCAGCCGCAGGATAACCGGTTCGATGCCGTGCGCCCGCGCCGCCATCAGATGCGGAAAATAGCTGTCGTCGCCAAACCGCAGCGGCACCGAGAACGGCGGATCGCACAGCACCGCGTTCGATCCCAGCTCGTCATGCGCCGGCACGATGGTCAAACCCGGCACCCCGGCGCGGGACGCCACAACCGCGTCAACCTCGGCCGCGGTGACACGCGGGATATCCCCCGGCAAGGTCAGCAACGCGGCGTTGCCCTCGGCGCGCAGCACCCGGCCCATGCCGTTGACCGCGCCGGTGTGACCGTCCAGCGCCCCTTCGTTGACCACGCGCGCGCCGTATCGAGCAGCCAGCCGAGCCGCCTCGGGGTCGATCGTGTCGACCAGAATACCGGCCAGCCGCGCAGCGCCGGCCAGCGCCGCCAGCACATCCTCCAGCATCGTCGCCGCCAGCAACGCCCGCTGCGACGGGCTCAGCAGCGACGCCGTGCGCTGCTTGGCCCCGGCGAACGGCTTGACCGGAACCGCCGCCCAAACCCCACTCATCGCCCCACGCCCGTCATCGCCCCACGCCCGTCATCGCCCCACGCCCGTCATCGCTCCACATCCGTCATCGGCGCCCGTCTATCACCGGAGGCCGCTATGGCGGAGCCCACGCAGTTCGCGCCGCCGCAGCACCTTCGCCGCGTCCAGCACGATCCGGGCCAGCGCCTCGCGATCCTCCAGCGTGGTCATCAGCGTCCGCGCCAGGGTGACCTTGGCATCGATCGACACCACCTCCGCCATGTCGGCGTGATCGATCACATAGCCATCCAGCAGCTCGGCGTAACGCTGCGCCACCGTCCCAGCCGACGGATCCAGCCCCAGCTCGGTCATCATCTTCGCCGTCGGACCCTTCACCGCCCGCCCGGCGATGATCGGCGACACCGCGATGATCGGCGCGTTGCAGCCGATCAGCGCGTCGCGCACCCCTGGGATCGCCAGGATCGGTTCCACGCTGATGAACGGGTTGGACGGACAGATCACCACCGCCTCCAGCGCCGGATCAGCCAGCGCGGCAATGAACGCCGGGTGAGGTCTGGCTGCCCCGGCGCCTTGGAACTGCAACTGGCTGACCACCGGCTCGCACCGCCGATGCACGAAGTATTCCTGAAAATCCAGCCACCCGAGATCGGTCAGCAGCCGGGTGCGCACCGGATCGTCGGTCATCGGCACCACGGCGGGGCCAACCCCCATCCGCCGGCACAGATCGGCGGTCACCGCCGACAGCGTCTCCCCCGCCTTCAAACGCCGCGTCCGCTCGATGTGCAGCGCCATGTCGCGGTCGCCCAGGCGGAACCAGGTCTGCCCGCCCAGCGCCTCCATCGTTGCCATGAACGACCAGGTCTCGTCGTGCCGGCCCCAGCCCAGCTCGCGGTTCGCGAGACCAGCCAGCGTATAGGCAACCGTATCGATATCGGGCGAGATCGACAGCCCCAGGTGCTCGAAATCGTCGCCGGTGTTGACGACGACCAGCAGGTCCTCGGCAGGCATGACACGCGACAGGCCAAGCGCCAGCTTGGCGCCCCCTACCCCGCCGGACAAGGCGATGATCACCGGAACAGATCCTCCTCGGGCGGGCGTACCATGTCCGCGACCGGCACGTTCGGCGCCCGCCAGGTCAGGCCGCGGACCACCACCACCGGCTGTGCCTCGGCCGCCTGACCCTGCAGCAAGGACGCCGCCGCGGCAATCTCATCGGCGAAACCGATGATGCTGACCTCCAGCGTACGGCCGAACAGGTCAGGCTGGCCGCGCAGGTCGATCAGCGATGGAATGCCCGCCGAACCGATCGCGACGCCGGCGGTGCCGCGCCGCCAGGGCCGCCCGAAACTGTCGCTGATCACCACCCCGACATCGGCGCGGGCCGCCAGCGCCGCCCTGATCGCCGCGGCCGAACCATCGGGGTCGAGCGGCAGCAGCAACGCGCGCTGGTGCCCATCCGCTGCGGCGATGTTGGACTGATCGACACCGGCATTGGCCATCACGAACCCCAGCCGGTGCTGCATGATCATCAGGTTCGCCCGGCTGCGTACCACCTTGGTCGACTCCGACAGCACGACCTCGACGATCCTTGGGTCCTTGCCAACCTCGGCGCCCAGCCCGACCGCCCGCGGCGATGCCACCACCTGCGCCAGATCGACCACGCGACGTTCGGATTTCGATACGATCTTCTGCGCCACCACCACGACGTCGCGATCGCGCAACACCTGCCCGGCGCGGTCGAGCCCGGCCAGGATCAGCGCGGCCAGATCGTCCCCACCCTGCACCATCGGCAGGCCGGGGATCGCAAACAGCTCCAGGCGAGCGGTCACCTCAGCCGAAGCGTTGGCGCAGCTTCGGCAGCACCAGTTCGCCGTAGATCTTCATGAACCGAGCCTGATCGTTGCCGGGGGCGTGAAACACCAGATGCCGGAACCCCATGTCGATATAGGGCTTGATCTTCTCGATATGCTCGTCCGGGTCGGACGACACAATCCAGCGGCTGGCGGCGCGTTCGAGCGGCAGCGCATCGGCCAGTTGCTCCATCTCCCGCGGGCTGTGCACCGTCGTCTTCTCCTCCGGCGTCAGCGCCAGCGCCGCCCAGATGCGCGTATCTTCCAGCGCCCGCTGCCTGTCGGTGTCGAACGACACCTTCATCTCGATCATGCGGTCGAAATCGGGCTTCGGCCGAGACGACAGCCCCAGCCCCTCGGCCACGTTGGGCAGCAGGGTCTCGGTATACAGATCCCACTTCTTGCCGCTGGTGCAGATGAAACCGTCCGCCATCCGTCCGGCATACTTGGCCACCTGAGGCCCCGCCCCGGCAACATAGATCGGCAAGTGCCCAGCCGGCTTGTCGTAGAGCGTGGCGCCCTGGGTCTTGTAGTACTCGCCCTCGAACGTCAGGTGGTCTTCGGCCCACAGCTTGCGGATCAGGCTGATCGCCTCGCGCAGGCGGGCAAACCGTTCCTTCATCTCGGGCCAGGCCATGCCGGTGGACGGCACCTCGTTCAGCCCCTCGCCCGACCCGACGCCCAGGATGACGCGGCCGGGGAACAACGACCCCAGCGTGCCGAACACCTGGGCCACCACCGAGGGGTGATAGCGGAAGGTCGGGGTCAGCACGCTGGTGCCCATCACAATGCGCCGTGTGCTGGCACCCAGCGCGCCCAGCCAGGCCAGCGCCGACGGGGCGTGGCCGTCGGTGTGCCTCCAGGGCTGGAAGTGATCGCTGACGAATACCGTGTCGAACCCGGCGTGCTCCGCCTCGACCGAGAAATCCAATAGTTGGCGGGGTGCGAACTGCTCCGCCGATGCCTTGTAACCGAGCCTCAGGGCCATCAGGCTGCCTCCTTCAGTTGCGTCACGCTACCGCCGGACCGATGTCGCGGCAATCCGCGCCGGGTGGGCGACTGGTCTGCCCGCGCCGAAGGGCGCCGGTCTGCATTCGCGTCCACCCCGCCAGGCGCTGCGGCGCACCGAAGCCGCGGCGCCGCGGCATGCGTAGGTCAAAGCTGTGATGCCACGGCATGCTGCGGTCAAAAAGCCGCGGTGCCGCGGCATGCTGCGGTGCGGCATAGGCTTTGCGTGTCAGGTTGTCATGCATGCCGGCGATGCGCACACGTGAAGGTTCTG
This sequence comes from Rhodopila sp., assembly GCF_965277165.1. GTDB lineage: Bacteria > Pseudomonadota > Alphaproteobacteria > Acetobacterales > Acetobacteraceae > Rhodopila. The sequence continues at coordinate 1,713,355 of NZ_CBDICE010000006.1, read as the reverse complement.
CTGGCCGACGACGACACGGAACGGGCCGGCGCCGTTGCGCGCGTGCTGGCGGCCGACCCCGGACTGTCGGTGGTGCGCCTTAAGCCCCTCGAATCGCTGGCCGACGCGGTCGCCGGGCTGGCGCCCGACGTCGTGCTGGTGGACATGGCGCGGCCCGACCGCGACGCGCTGGATGGCATCCGTCAGGTCGCTGCGCTGGATCAGCGCCCGGTGGTGCTGTTCGTCGATCAGGACGATCCCGCCTTCATGGAAGAAGCCATCCTGGCAGGGGTTTCGTCATACAATGCGATCGGCACCCCGCCACCCGACGTCAAGCCGATCCTGCGCGCCGCCGTCGCCCTGTTTCGCCGTCATCAGCGCGCGCGCGACGATCTCAGGCAAGCCGAAACCCGGCTGCACGAGCGCGCGGTGATAGACCGCGCCAAGGCCATTCTGATAAAGCAACGTCGGCTCAGCGAGCCCGACGCCTACAAATGGCTGCGGCGCACCGCGATGACGCGCGGCCGGCGCATCGTCGATGTCGCGGGCGAACTGGTCAAACGCATGGAGGGGAACGCGGAATGACCCAAGCGGTCCGCATCGGGCTGTTGCGGCTCGTCGATAGTGCCCCGGTGATCGTGGCCCAGGCCGACGGCCTGTTCGCCGAGCATGGGTTGCAGGTCGACATCAGCATCGAGCCGTCGTGGTCGAACATCGCCGACAAGCTGACCTACGGCGTGCTGGACGCCGCGGTGATGCTGCCGCCGCTGGCGCTTGCCGCCTGCGCCGGACTGCGCGGGGTCAACGCCAGACTGGTGGTGCCGATGTCGCTCAGCCAGGGCGGCAACGCGATCGTCGCCAGCACCGAGGCCGCCGCCAGCCTGACCAATGGCGGCGCTCGGCTGAATTTGCTGCAATGGCTGCGGTCGCAGCCGGCGCGGCCGCGCTTTGCCGCGGTGCACGCGTTTTCCACCCACAACCTGCTGCTGCGCTACTGGCTGGCGTCGGCCGGCGCCGACCCCGATCGCGACATCGAAACCGTGGTCATTCCGCCCGAGAACGTGGTGGAGGCGCTGGCCAGCGGGGCGATCACCGGGTTCTGTGCCGGTGCGCCCTGGGGCGACGTCGCCCAAGCCCAAGGGGTGGGTCGCGTCCTGCTCGGCACCTCGGCGATCTGGCCGTTCCATCCGGAGAAATGCCTGTGCGTGGCGGAAAGCTGGGCCGAGGCCAATCCCGCCGCGCTGCATCACCTGCTGCGCGCCGTACTGCGCGCGCAACTGCACTGCGACCGTGCCGAGCACGCGGCCGGGATCGCCGGCTTGCTGGCCGACCCCGACGGGCTCAACCTGCCGGAGGCGGCCTGTCGCGCCGCGCTGCCGGGGGGCGTCGGGGCCGAGTTGATCCGTTTCCATGCCAGGGAGGCCTGGTTTCCGGCGCGCGCCCATGCGCTGTGGTTCCTGACCCAGATGCGCCGCTGGCGCTGGATCGGCGAGCAGACCGACCTCGCGGCGTTGGCGGTTCGGGTTTACCGTCCCGACCTGCTGGGCCCGGCGATCGAGGCCGAGGGCCTCTATTCGGCGGCCGGGCTGCCGGCGCTGGAAACCACGGCGATGCTGCCGATGCCCAATGACGATGCATTTGCACCCGGTATGCGCGGTCGCCGATAAACGATCCAGAAATCGACCGATTTTAGTCAATTTGGTCACATTTTATACGACATTTGACTGATTTTTGGCCTATCGCGTCGTCGCGCCACGTCGGGGACGGCAGAGTCGACCCGCAAACCCAGTTGGCACCCATCTTGCGAGACCGGCCTCGTCCGCGGCCACCATAGGTGTTGCCACGCACAGACCTAGAGACCCTGGCGGGCCTGCCCAACGAAGGGCCGGCCCCGATCCTGAAGCGCCGAATCCCTTGGCAATGGCGCTTCCATCCGCCCGACCGGCACGCCAACGGCGGCCTGCCCTCGCGAGTAACACCAATGCACAAGGGTTTCCTCAAGGCCGGCCACCTGCCGACCCTGTTTGCCGCGTTCCTCTATTTTGACCTCAGTTTTATGGTCTGGGTGCTGCTCGGCCCGCTGGGCGTGGCGATCTCCAAGGCGCTGCATCTCGATCCCGCGCACAAGGGGCTGATGGTTGCGACGCCGGTGCTGGCGGGCGCGCTGCTTCGCCCCGTCCTCGGTCTGCTGGTGGACCGCTTCAAGGCGAGACGGGTCGGCATCGGGGCGCAGGTGGTCGTCATCGCCGGCCTGATCATGGCCTGGGTGATCGGCATCGACAGTTTCGCCGCCACCCTGCTGTTGGGCTGCGTGCTGGGCCTGGCCGGCGCCTCGTTTGCGGTGGCGCTGCCACTGGCGTCTTCCTGGTATCCGCCCGAGTTCCAGGGCACCGCGCTGGGCATCGCCGGGGCCGGCAACTCCGGCACCGTGCTGGCAGCACTGTTCGCCCCCGCGATGGCGATCGCGTTCGGCTGGCAGAACGTCGTCGGCCTGGCGGCCATTCCGCTGAGCGTGGCGCTGTGCGTGTTCATCTTCGCCGCCAAGGATAGCCCCAACGCGCCGCCGCCTAAGCCGCTTGCGGCCTACTTCCAGTTGCTGAAACAGGCAGATTGCTGGTGGTTCATGTTCTTCTACAGCGTGACCTTCGGCGGCTTCGTCGGCCTGGCGTCGTCCTTGACCATCTACTTCAACGACGCCTACGCCCTGCCGCCGGTCATCGCCGGATACTGCACCGCCGCCGTGGTGTTCGTGGGCTCCATGGTCCGCCCGCTGGGCGGCGCGGTGGCCGACCGGTTCGGCGGCGTGCGCGCCCTCGCGGTGCTCTACGCCGTCGCCGCCTGTGCCTTCGCCGCCATCGCCGGCGGCCTGCCCACGATCTATCTGGCGATGCCGGTGTTCGTCGTCGGCATGCTGGCCCTCGGCATGGGCAACGGATCGGTGTTCCAACTGGTGCCGCAGCGCTTCGGGCGCGAGATCGGCATCATGACCGGCCTGGTCGGCATGAGCGGCGGTATCGGCGGCTTCTACCTCGCCTCCAGCCTGGGCTACTCGAAGCAGCTTACCGGCAGCTACGGCGCCGGCTTCCTGGTGTTCGCGCTGCTCGCCGCGGTCGCGCTGGTCAGCATCACCGGGGTGCGCCGCCGCTGGCGCACCACCTGGGCCGACCTGCACGGCGCGGCGCGGGTCTAGGGCGAGGTCGCGATGACCAAGCCGGACCCGCGCGAAGCCGGCCGCCCCCGCCTGGTTCTGGTCGGCAACGGCATGGCCGGGGTGCGCGCGCTGGAGGAAATCCTTGCCCGCGCCCCACACGCCTTCGCCATCACCGTGTTCGGCGCCGAACCGCACGGCGGCTACAACCGCATCATGCTGTCCCCGGTGCTGGCCGGTGAGCGCACGTTCGAGGCGATCACCACCCATCCCCGATCCTGGTACCATGAAAACGCTATCGAACTGATTGCCCCGGAACCGGTCATTGGCATCGACCGTGCGGCAAAGACCGTCACCGGCGCGCTGGGCACCACGCGGCGCTACGACGTGCTGATCCTGGCGACCGGATCGAACCCGGTGATCATTCCGCTGCCCGGGCACGACCTGCCGGGGGTCATCGGGTTTCGCGACATCGCCGACGTCGAACGCATGATCGCGGCCAGCAAGTCCGGCCGCAACGCCGTGGTGATCGGCGGCGGCCTGCTCGGGCTGGAGGCGGCGAACGGCCTGGCGCGCAACGGCATGGCCACCACCGTGCTGCATTTGATGCCGACATTGATGGAGCGCCAGCTCGATCCGGTCTCGGCCGATCTGCTGCGCGCCGACCTTGGGGCGCGCGGCATCAAGGTCATCACCGAGGCCGACACCAAGGCGATCATCGGCACCTCCAAGGTCGAGGCCGTACAGCTTGCCGACGGCACGCGTCTGCCAGCCGATATCGTGGTGATGGCGGCGGGCATCCGGCCCAACATCGCACTCGCCAGGCAGGCCGGCCTGGCCTGCGCCAGAGGCGTCGAGGTGGATGACGCCCTGCTGACCAGCGACCCCCGGGTCCATGCGCTGGGCGAGTGCGTGCAGCATCGCGGCGCGCTGTTCGGCCTGGTCGAGCCGCTGTACGACATGGCGCGGATCGTCGCCGATCGGGTCTGCGGAACGGCTGCCAGCACATATACCCCAGCGCCGACCGGAACCCGGTTGAAGGTCACCGGCATCGACATGTTCTCGGCCGGTGATTTCGTTGGCGACGACACGACCGACCACCTGGTGTTCCGCGACCCTGCCCGCGGCGTGCACAAGAAGCTGGTGGTCCGCGACGACCGACTGATCGGGGCTGTGCTATATGGCGAAGCCGCCGACAGTGCCTGGTATTTTAATTTAATATGTAACGAAATTGATGTTTCGGCACTGCGCGATACGCTGCTGTTCGGACCGGTCGAAACCACCACCGTGCCGCTCGAAGCATTGCCCGAGATCGCCGAAATCGACTACCCGGCCGGCTCTGGCGGCGTCCTGCTTGCGGTGACCGAGCTCTGACTGAGCTAGGCATGACCGGGCCGGTGCGCACCACCTGCCCCTATTGCGGCGTCGGCTGCGGCGTGCTCGCCCAGCTCGACCAGACCATCCGCGCGGATGCGCAACATCCCGCCAACCAGGGCCGGCTCTGTTCCAAGGGGGCGGCGCTCGCAGCGACGCTTGATGACGCCACGAGGCTGACCCGACCGATGCTGTTCGGCAAGCCCACCGGCTGGGACCAGGCACTGCGGGCGGTGGCCGACGGGTTCCGCGACACCATCGCCCGGCACGGCCCGGATAGCGTCGCATTTTACGTCTCGGGCCAGTGCCTGACCGAGGATTACTACGTCGCCAACAAGCTGATGAAGGGCTTCATCGGCACCGCCAACATCGACACCAACTCGCGGCTGTGCATGGCATCCTCGGTGGCCGGGCATGTCCGCGCCTTCGGCGAGGACGTGGTTCCGGGCGTCTATGAGGATTGGGACGAGGCCGACCTGGTGGTCCTGGTCGGCAGCAACGCCGCCTGGTGCCACCCGGTGCTTTACCAACGGTTGCAGGCCGCTCGTCTTGAGCGCGGAACAAAGGTCGTGGTGCTGGACCCCAGGCGGACCGCGACGGCGGACCAGGCCGACCTGCATCTGGCGTTGGCGCCGGGCAGCGATGTCGCGGTGTTCAACGGCCTGCTGGCCTATCTGCACGCTGCCGGAAAGATCGACACGCCCTGGGTCGAGCGCCACACCAGCGGATTGGCCGATGCGCTGCGCGCTACGGCGGAGTCGGCCGACCTTGGAATCGCCGCCGCTCAATCCGGTATCGATCCGGAACTGTTGTGCGCGTTCTACGACCTGTTCGCAGACACGGACCGGGTGATGACGGTGTTTTCGCAAGGGGTGAACCAGTCCGCCAGCGGCACCGACAAGGTCAACGCCATCATCAACTGCCATCTGGCGACCGGGCGCATCGGACGGCCCGGCGCGGGGCCGTTTTCGGTCACCGGCCAGCCCAACGCGATGGGCGGGCGCGAGGTCGGCGGCCTGGCCAACCAGTTGGCCGCCCATATGGATTTCAGCGATCCCGAACAGCGCGCCGCGTTGCAGGCGTTCTGGCGCTCGCCCACGCTGGCGCCGAAGCCCGGATTGAAGGCGGTCGAGCTGTTCGACGCGGTGCGCGACGGGCGCATCAAGGCGCTGTGGATCGCCGCCACCAACCCCGCCGCCAGCATGCCGCGCGCCAACCGGGTGCGCGCCGCCCTGGCCGCCTGCCCGCTGGTCGTGGTGTCGGACTGCTGGGCGACCGATACCACCGCGCTGGCCGATATCGTGCTGCCGGCGGCGGCCTGGGGCGAGAAGGACGGAACCGTCACCAACTCCGATCGCCGGATCTCGCGCCAGCGGCCATTCCGCGCCGCGCCCGGCCAGGCCCGCCCGGATTGGTGGCAGTTTGCCGAGGTCGGCCGCCGCATGGGCTGGCCCGACGCGTTCGCCTGGCGCAACGCCGCGGCGGTGTTTCGCGAGCACGCCGCGTTGTCCGGCCACGCCAATCAGGGCCGGCGGATGTTCGACATCAGCGCGCTGGGCCGCCTGGATGACGCCGGCTTCGACGCCATGGCGCCGGTCCGCTGGCCGCTGCCGGAAGGTTCCACCGCGGAGGCCGGACGACTGTTCGGCCAGGGCGGATTTTCCACCCCGGACGGCCGCGCCCGGTTCGTGCCGACACCGTATCGTGCCCTGCCACCGGCGGAGCTGCGGCTGAACACCGGGCGGGTGCGCGACCAGTGGCACACCATGACCCGCACCGGACTGGCACCGGCGTTGATGGCGCACACCTCCGAACCGCTGCTCACCATCCATCCGATCGACGCCGCGGCCGCCGGTATCGGCCAAGGCGACTTGACGCGGCTTGCGACCGAGCACGGCGAAACTCTGCTGCGGGCCGATCTGCGCCACACCCAGCGCCATGGCGAGGTGTTCGCCCCGATGCACTGGACCGATCGGTTCACCTCTGCCGGCCCGATCGCCCGCCTGGTCAGCGCCAGGATCGACCCGGTCTCGGGCCAGCCGGAACTGAAAGCGACGCCGGCCACGCTCGCCCCCGCCAAGGTGCATTTCCACGGCCTGCTGCTGCGCCGCGGCGGCGGTGCGCTGGCGGAGGATTGCCATTGGGTCCGGGTGCCGATCGCCGAGGGCCAGATGTATCGCCTGGCCGGCCTGCGGCCGTTACCGAACAACGGCGATGCGCGCGATTTCGCCGTTCGACTGCTGGGTCTGCCCCAGAGCGATGTGTCCCAGGGCGATGCTCCCCGGAGCGATGTGCCCTACACCGGCGATTGGCTCGAGGCCTCCGACCCAAGCCGCGGCGTGCTACGCGTGGCGGTGATCTTCGACGGCGCGCTGGAGGCCTGCCTGTTCCTGACGCGCGATCCGGCCGCGCTGCCCGCCGAGGCCGCGGTGATCCCGATGCTGGGCGCGCCGGTGCCGGATGCGGCGCGGTCGAAAATTCTCTCCGGCCGGATGTATGACGCGAGCGCCGCCGACGGCCCCCGGGTGTGCGCCTGCTTCGCGGTCACCCGCAACGCGATCCGCCATGCCGTGGTCACACAGCGGCTGGAGTCGGTGCGCCAGATCGGTGCGCTGCTGCGCGCCGGCACCAATTGCGGCTCCTGTGTCCCTGAACTGGAGGAGATTCTGCGCGATGTTCGCCAGCCCGCCGCTTGATGCAAGATCGCCGGCCGCCGACCGATCGCCCGACGCCGACCCGGGCCGCCTGAGACCATCATCGATCGGTGGCGCGACGCTGGTCGGAGCAGGTCCCGGCGCCCCCGACCTGCTGACGCTACGCGCGGTGAGGGCGATCCAACGCGCCGACGCGGTGCTGTTCGATGCCCTGGTCGATGCCTCGATCCTGGATCTCGCCCGGCCTGACGCGCGTCGCATCGACGTCGGCAAGCGATGCGGCCGCCACGCGATGAACCAGGCGGCGATCAACCGGCTGATCGTCACCCTGGCACTTTCCGGCGCCCAGGTGGTGCGGCTGAAGGGCGGTGATCCCTTGCTGTTCGGGCGCGGTGGCGAGGAACTCGATTATCTGCGCGCCGCCGGCGTACCGGTCGAGGTGGTGCCCGGCGTCACCGCCGCCTGCGCCGCCGCCGCCAGCCTGCAGGTCTCGCTGACCCACCGCGATGTCGCGCGATCGGTGCACTTCATCACCGGGCATGCCAGCGATGGGCAGGTCCCGGCGCACGACTGGCGCGCGCTGGCGGCAAGCGGCGGCACCATCGCCGCCTACATGGCGGCCAACACGCTCCGCCGAGTCGCCGCCAACCTGATCGAGGCCGGGCTCTGCCCCACCACGCCGGCGGTGGCGGTGACCAACGCGTCACGCCCGCGCCAGACCCACGTCCATGCCACCCTGGCGACGCTGCCCGACCTGCTTGAGGCAAACCCGCCCAGCGGTCCGACACTTGTATTGATCGGTGCGGTGGTGCGGCATTCGCAGGCCGATCAGGACGCGCAGCACGTTGGAGGCCTCGCTGCCTGACGCGGTCAAGCCGCCGGCGATGATCAAAGCCGCGGCTCGTCGCTCAACAACGCGTCCAAAGTAAACTTGCAGGCTTGCGGCAATGGGAGGGCCGGCTCGCCTTCCAACGAATCGGGCATCGCGGCGAGTGCATCAGCATAAAGCCCGGCCAGGTCGATCTTTTGCCGCATCGATGGCACAAACCGCCGCCGAGCCTGCCGGCGAAAGTCGATTGCATCAGCTCGCCAGCTCGGCTCGTCGTCGGACAGCGGCCACGCCTCGGCTTTCAACATGTGCCGCAACGCCTGGGTCAGCAGAGCTTCGACCGCGTGCAACCGGTTGCTGCCCACGTCCTCGATCTCCTCGGCGATGTTGGTCCAGTCCAGTTCGACATCGTTGACCAGCTCGCCGGCGGCCCGCCGGCGCAGCAGCGCGGCCTGGTGCTCGGACCAAACCAGAATGTCGGCGTCATAGTCGGTCATCGATCGCTCCTGGTTCATCGGACGGCCCGCTCCGGGGCGCAGGGTGCGCAGCTTCCGCAAGCATGACCGTGCCAGGCGAAACGTTCAATCTCGGCACCTGCAACCCCCCGGTTCGCCGCCGCCACTGCCCGCCGCCGGGCCGCCCGCTCCGCCGCTCAGTGAAACTCCGGCAGATCAGCGGTGGCGGTCACCGCCTGGCCGACACCCATGCGATTCCAGGCATCCAGCGCGGCGATCTTGTAAGCCTCGGCCAGCGTCGGATAGTTGAACGTATTCTCGATGAAGTAATCCAACGTGCCATGCAGATTGAGCACCGCCTGGCCGATATGGACCAGTTCGGTAGCGCCTTCGCCGACGATATGCACCCCCAACAGCCGGCGCGTCTTCAACGAGAAGATCATCTTCATCATCCCGTTGTTCAGCCCCATGATGTGACCGCGCGAGGTCTCGCGGAACCGCGCGATGCCGTTCTCATACGGGATGCCGCGGCGGCGAACTTCTTCCTCGCTCATGCCGACGGTGGAAATTTCCGGCACCGAGTAGATGCCATAGGGGAAATAATCCGGCGCCGGCGGCAGCGATATGTTGAACGCGTGGCACGCCGCGATCCGCCCCTGCTCCATCGAGGTGGACGCCAGGCTGGGAAAGCCGATTGCATCGCCCGCCGAGTAGATGTGCGCGACCTCGGTCTGGAAGGTTGCCGGGTCCACCTTCAGCCGGCCACGCTCATCCGGGGTCAGGCCACAGGACGCCAGATCGAGGCTGTCGGTCGCGCCCACCCGCCCGGCGGCGTACAGCAGCATCTCGGATCGGATGCGGCGGCCGTTCTCCAGGATGGTGACCGGCCAGTCCTGCTCGAACTCGATGCGTGCGACCTTGGCGCCGAGCCGGATCGACATGCCGCGGTCGCGCAGTTGGTGGGTGAAATCCTCGGTCAGTTCGTGATCGATGAAATCCAGCAGGCTGGACCGCGACTCGACCAGGGTGACGCTGACGTCGAGCGCGCTGAAGATTGTTGCGTATTCGACGCCGATTACTCCGCCGCCGACCACGGTCAGGCTGCGCGGCAGGTGGGGAACCTCGATGATCTCGTCGCTGTCGAGCACGTTGGCTGCGTTGAACGGGACGTCGGCGGGGCGGAACGGACGGGTGCCGACGGCGATCATGATCTTGTCGCCGGACACCATCCCGACGCTGCCGTCGCCCGCGGTGACCTCGATGTCATGCGCGTCGAGGAAGCGGGCCCGGCCCAGCATGGTCTGAACCTTGTTGCGGGCAAATTGATGCTCCAGCACATCGACCTCGTGGTCCAGCGTCATGTGCAGCCGCATCATCAGGTCCTTCGCCCCGATGTCCTTCTTGACCCGATAGGCGCTGCCGTAGAACCCGCGCTCGCGCCAGCCGGTCAGGTTCAGCACGGTTTCGCGCAGCGTCTTGGACGGAATGGTGCCAGTGTGCACCGATACGCCACCCACCCGGCGGCCCTGTTCGACCACCAAAACCGAGCGCCCCAGCTTGGCGGCCTGGATCGCGGCGCGACGCCCCGCCGGGCCACTGCCGATGACGATGAAATCGTATCGAGTCATTGTCGCGTGGCTCACCTGCCTGTTGCCTGCACGCTAGACCGTTTCAACGCCGAATGGGAGGAAAATCGCCCGGATTGACGCCGGCCGGGCGACGGGCCAGCCTGCTTTGAAGTGCCATCGACGGGCCACGAGGGGGGATACGCCATGCCGCTACCGGCGAACACAGACGTCAGCACACCGAAATACCTGCGCGACAAATACGCCATCGCCGGCGTCGGCGAGACGAGCTACACCCGCGGATCGGGCAAGACCACGCGCGCATTGGGCACCTGGGCGCTGCGCAACGCCGCCGAGGATGCCGGGATCAAGACCTCCGACATCGACGGCATGCTGTCCTATTCCGGCAACGACAGCACCTCGGCCACCTTCATGGCCGGAGACATCGGCGCCAGGCTGAATTTCTACATGGATTGCATCGGCGGCGGGTCCTCGACCGAGGCGCTGGTCGGCATCGCTATCGGTGTGATCGAGGCTGGACTGTGCCGAACCGTTGCAATCTTTCGCGCGATGAACGGATTCTCCCAAGTCCGCATCGGCGGCACCGGGGCGCGTTCGGCGGTGCCGGTGAACGGGGAAATGTTGCACAACCGGGCCTATGGCTTCCAGAGCGCCGGCCAGATGTTCGCCCCAAGCTTCATGCGCCACATGTACGAATACGGCACCCGGCCGGAACAGCTCGCCATGGTCAAGGTTGTCCATTCCGAACACGCATCGAATAACCCGAAGGCGTATTACAAAAAGCGCTACAGCGTGGACGACGTGCTGAACAGCCGGATCATCTGCAAGCCGCTGCACCTGCTGGACTGCTGCGTGGAGACCGACAACGCCACCGCGATCATCGTCACCAGTGCCGATCGGGCCCGCGACATGCGCCACACCCCGGCGCTGATCCGGGGCATCGTCGGGCGATGCAACAAACCGCGCATGGACATGCACTACCAGGCCGGACCGATCGCGCGCGTCGCCGGCTACTACGCCCGCGACATCCTGTGGCCGAACGCCGGTGTCGGACCCGACGACATCGACGCCACCGGCGCCTACGATGCGTTCACCTTCACCGCCATGCTGCAACTGGAGGATTATGGCTTCTGCAAGAAAGGCGAGGGCGGCGAGTACGTGTCGTCCGGCATCACACGGCTAGGCGGCCGGCGGCCGAACAACACCTCGGGCGGCCATCTGTGCGAAGGTTACACCCACGGCATGAACATGGTGATCGAGAACGTCCGCCAGCTGCGCCACGACGCAGACGATTCCTGCCCGGTCGGGGCCGACGGCAAGCGCCGCCACAGCTACGACTACCGCGAGGGCGGTTGCCGCCAGGTCAAGGACATCGAGGTGACGGCCAACCTCGGCTGGGCCAATCCGATGACCGGGTCGGCCATGGTGATGCGGCGCGGTTAGATCGCATTAAGGTTGTATTGCGCGATCCGACTGGTGTCACCACGCACGGTGAGGATCGCCTGAGGGGAAAATCAGCATGTCACTACAAGGCAATTACCTGGGTATGGCACTGACAGTCGATGATCTGGACCAGGAAAACCTCGCCTATTTCGGCCATTGCGCCAAACACGACTTCCACCTGCAGAAATGTGACGAATGCCGGTTGCTGCGCTATCCGCCGACCACCGCCTGCCCGTGGTGCGCCAGTCCGCGCGCAAGCTGGACCGCGGTGCAAGGCAAGGGCGCGGTGCATTCGTACGAGGAAGTCCATCACGCCATCCAGCCGGCGTTCAAGGCGCATACACCCTACATGGTGCTGCTGGTGGACCTCGATACCCAGAACGGCCAGCCGACCGAACACGAGGCGCTGCGCGTGCTCGGCAATCTGACCACCCCGGACGGTGCGCTGGCGCCAGCCGATATGGTGCGCCGGGTCGGCATCGGCAGCCGCGTCCGCATGGTGTTCAGCGACGTGTCCGATGGTCTGGCTTTGCCGCAATGGACGCTGGATACCGAGGCCGGGCAGCCGGCCACGCCGTGGCGCTATCCACAAGAATAACATGCTTCTCGATCAGGTCTCGGCCGGTCAGATGCGGGCTGGCCAGATCCTCGCCGGTGCCGCCATGGCCGGCTTCATCGGCGCGCGGATGTTTCGCGGCCATGCCCGCAACATCCGTCTGGCGATCACAACACTCTATATCGTCGGCGTGATCGGTTTCACGATTTATGCCCTGAAGTGATGATCCCCTAGGGAGACCATGCCCTTGGGTGAACGTTCCGTCTAAGTATCTACCTCACCGGCCCAATCGCGATGGCTCAACCCCGATGGCGGCAGACCCGCCATTGCCTTCGGCGCGCAACCTGCACTAGCCTACGGCCGTCACGCTTCGGCGAAACCGTCAGGCGCGGCGTATACATAATGGCCCGCAACCGGCGCCGAACAGGAGGTTACGTGTTTCCTACGTCCAACAAAGTCTCTCGCCGGAATGCGTTGAAGATTGCCGCCGCCTCGGCGGCGCTGCCGCTGGTGCACATCCGCACCGGACACGCCGCGGGCAAGGTCTCGGTCGGCTTCTGGGACCATTGGGTGCCGGAAGGCAATGCCATCATGAAGAAGCAGTGCGCGGCATTCGGCGCCGCCCACCAGGTCGACGTGCAGGCCGACTTCATCACCTCGATCGGATCGAAGAACATCCTGACCATGGCGGCCGAGGCGCAGGCCAAGACCGGGCACGACATCCAGCAGTTTCCCGAATGGGAGGTGCAGAACCACGCCGACCAGCTTGAACCGATCGACGACGTCATGAAGCGGCTGACCGACAAATACGGCCCCGTCGCCGCGGCGAGCAAGTATCTGTTCAACATCAAGGGCCATTGGCTGGCGGTGCCGTGCAGTTCGGGCAACCAGAACAAGGGCCCGTGCGGCCGGATTTCGGTGCTGAAGGACGCCGGGCTGGATGTGCTGAAGATGTATCCCGCCGACGCCGGTGCCACGCCCGACGCCGACAATTGGACCTACGACACCATGCTGAAGGTGGCCGAGGCGTGCAAGAAGGCCAACATGACCTTCGGCATCGGTCTCGGCACCACCGCCGATTCCGTCGACACCGCGGGGTCGTTGTTCGCCGCCTTCGGGGCCGAACTGATCTCCGTCAAGGGCGACGTGACGGTGCACACGGACCAGGTCCGCCAGGCGCTGGAATACGGCCAGCAACTGGTCAAGCATCTGCCCCCCGACGCCGTCAGCTACGACGATGCGTCCAACAACCGCGCGCTGATCTCCGGCAAGAGCGCGCTGATCTGGAACCCGCCCTCGGCCTGGGCGGTGGCCAAGCGCGATGCGCCGAAAGTGGCGGCGGATTGCTGGACCTTCCCGGCGCCGAAGGGGCCGAAAGGCCGCTTCCTGCCGCTGGGTGCGTTCTCCTGGGGGATCTGGAACTTCAGCAGCAACAAGACCGCCGCCAAGGAACTGATCGAATACCTGTCGCAGCGGGAAAATGTCGAAGCACGCTGCAACGTGGTTTCCGGCTACGACGTGCCGCCGTTCGCCAGCATGACCGACTTCAAGATCTGGACCGAGGTGGAACCGCCCAAAGGGACCGTCTATCACTACCCGATCCGCAAGGCCGATCAGCAGGAAAGCTGGATCGCGATGGCCCCTGCCCCGCCCGAGATAGCGGTTCAGGCCTACAACCGCGGCACCATGCCGACCATGCTGGCCAAGCTGCAGAGCGGCCAGTCGATCAAGCAGGTGCAGGACTGGGCCCAGGACGAGCTGGAGGGCTTTACCCGCTAGTGTCCTGCGTCCGAAGTTCGCCGCACGATCAGCGACTTCAAGCAGGCCATTAAACACAAACCGCCAGCGTCAAGAGACCCAGATTCGCCTGCCACGGCGACCCGGGCCCCGAGACACTGCAGCAGTTGCGGCCGCCGAATCCTGCCGCCCCGCCACCGTCGCCCTCGGTCCACGTCGGCCGGCTGCGGTGCCCGGTGCGGCAGTCCTCGGCGCAACCGCCACATAAGGAGACCAAAAAAACACGCGGCGTGCGCAGCAAAGCTCGCCGCATCACAGGGAGGCAAACACAATGATCCGCTTGAACGGACTTTCACGTCGTGGCGCGCTCAAACTCGGCGCCGCCGCCGGCACGCTGCCGCTGGTTCACATCCGTACCGCCGGCGCCGCCGGAACGGTCAAAATCGGCTTCTGGGACCACTGGGTCCCCGGCGGCAACGCCATCATGCAAAAACAGGTCGATGCCTGGGCCGCGCAGAACAAGGTCGAGGTGCAGGCCGACTTCATCACCGGCAACGGCAACAAACTCAGCTTGACCGGCGCCGCCGAATCGCAGGCCAAGGCCGGTCACGACGCCCTGACCTTCTACAACTGGGACGTACACAACTACGCCGACGCGCTGGACCCGATCGATGACGTGATGGGACGTCTGATCGCCGCCAACGGCGCGGTGTCGCCGACCTGCACCTACCTGGCGAAAACCAAGGGTCATTGGGTCGCGGTGCCCACCAGCAGCGGCACCCAGACCAAGCCGCCCTGCGGCAGGATCAGTTGGTTCAAGCAGCACGGCCTCGACCTGCAGGCGATGTATCCGGCCCAGCCCGACAACACCAAGTTGGCGGACGACTGGACCTGGGACACCTTCATGAAATACGCCGAGGCGGCGCAAAAGTCCGGCATGACCTTCGGCCTCGGCCTGGGCGGGGGCACCAACACCGATGCGACCGACACCCATGGCGCCCTGTTCCACGCCTTCGGGGCAAGCCTGATCGATGCCAAGGGCGACATTCAGCTCAAGTCCGACGCGGTGCATCAGGTGCTCGAGTTCGCCCAGCGGCTGGTCAAGTTCTATCCCGACGAGGCGGTCAGCTACGACGATGCGTCCAACAACCGAGCGCTGATCTCGGGCAAGTCGGCGCTGATCTTCAACCCGCCCTCGGCGTGGGCGGTCGCCAAGCGCGACGCACCGAAGGTGGCGGCGGACTGCTGGACCTTCCCCGCGCCGAAAGGCCCGAAGGGGCGGTTCGTGCCGACCGCCAGCTTCTTCTGGGGAGTCTACAACTTCAGCAACAACAAGACCGCCGCCAAGGAGCTGATCGAATACCTGATGCAGCGACCCCAGGTGGAGGCGCGCTGCGACGCGGTCTCGGGCTACGACCTGCCGCCGTACGCCAATATGACCGACTTCAAGATCTGGCAGGAAGTCGAGCCCCCCAAGGGCACCGTCTATAATTACCCGATCCGCCCCTCCAGCGATCAGCAGCCCAGCCTGACCGCGTCCGAGGCACCGCCCGATGTCGCCGTGCAAGTGTATAGCCGAGCCATCCACAATCAGATGCTGGCGCGCCTGAAAGAGGGCCAGCAGATCCCGCAGGTCATCGCCTGGGCGCAGGATGAGCTGGAGGGCTTCCTCCGCTAGCGTCCTGCCCCAGAAAGTTCGCCGCACTTCGCGGCGGACGCCTGGGATCAGCAGGCCACTGAAAACAAATGAAAACAAATACCTAGTGTCGCGAGGCCGAGGTTCACCTGATAGGGCGAACTCCGGACTCGGGACACTAGATTGCGACCCACCTGACCTCGAACCTGACTCGCCCACTCAACAAAGGGATCGACCATGATCGGACGCCGCTGGCCGATGCAACCTCGAACCATCATGGATTGATCACGCAATCGACGGCGCTGGCAGCCGCTTCAGGCGGCTGCCGCGCGCCCGACCCGTCGGCGCCGTCGCATCTGTGATCGGAAAAACAACACGTGTGCGCAAGCGCCGTTGCGTGACATCGCGGCAATGGTTAGCCTAGATGTTCGCGACCATGCGAGGCGTGGACGCCTTGGGATATTGCGGGCGCTGATGGATACTGCCGCGCCGGCAACAGACGGAATGCTTGATCCGATAAACGGAACAAGCCAAAAATGGTAATGACTTGGCAACAGGCCAGCGCGGCAGGGAGACTGGTTCATGAATGCGCATCCGCGCGGCAACCCACCAACGACAAACGTGCCGGATCGCGCCCGAGACGCCATGACGGACGCCTGTCCATACCCCGGCGATCGACGCCGACCGCGACCAACGAATGCAGGCGCCACGCGGCCCGAACGACTGGCGACCGAGGCGTCACCAGCTACACGCCGGTTGACGATGCGCAACAACCGCCAACCGATCGGCCAATCCGCCTCGGATCAACGTCTACACCTGGCGGCTGACCGGGTTGGCCCCAACGGAATAAGCCCCAGCGCAATTAACCCCAGCGCAGTTAACCCCAGCGGCATTGGCCCCAACGGACAACCGGCCTCCGCCATATCAGCTTGGCTTCGGGAGATTTAACGGATGGCAGACGGCACCAGCATCCCGATCGGGGTCATGACACCCGGGCGAACCGCCACCCGGCGCGGCACCATGCGCCGGTTCGCCCAAAGGCGATCGACCACCGGCTTCCTGCTGTGCCTGCCGCTGATCCTGCTGGTCGCCGGGTTCGTCATCTATCCGGCGTTCTACGCGATCTATCTCAGCATGCTGAACAAGAAGATGACAGCGTTCGTCGGGCTGGGAAACTTCGCCTTCCTGCTCAGGCGCCACACCTTCCAGATGGTCATCTTCCAGAGCTGCCTCTACGCGCTCACCGCGGTGACCGCGAAAGTGATCATTGGCTTCATCCTGGCCCACCTGATGCACAACATCCCCGGCAAGAACCAGCGCATCTGGCGCGGCCTGCTGCTGGTGCCTTGGGTGATCCCGTTGGCGCTCTCGACGCTGACCTGGTGGTGGATGTTCGACCCGTCCTACTCGGCCTTCAACTGGATCCTGAACCAGTTCGGCTTCGCCAACGTGCCCTGGCTCGGCGTCGGCTGGATCGCCCGCTTCTGCACCATCACGGTCAACGTCTGGGGCGGCACGCCGTTCTTCATGATCATGTACCTGGCGGCCCTGAAGTCGGTGCCGGAGCAACTCTATGAAGCCTCGGCGATCGACGGCGCCAACGCCGTGCAGAAGCTGTTCTACGTGACCCTGCCGATGATGCGGAACATCATCTCGATCACCATCCTGTTCAGCCTGATCGTCACCTTCTCGGAGTTCGACATCGTCCGCATCCTGACCGCCGGCGGGCCGCAGGACATGACCCACATCTTCGCCACCTACGCCTTCCAGATCGGCATCCAGTCTGGCGACATTCCGCTCGGCGCGGCCGACAGCCTGTTCATGTTCCCGATCCTGGCCTTCGCGTCGTTCTTCGTGCTGCGCGGCGTGACTAGGCGCACCCAGGAGATCGCGGCATGAGCGCGACCACTGCGGGTCGGGTCAGGGTCGCGGCCAACCGCAGGCACAGCCTGCATCGGCAACGCAAATGGGCGTTATGGGGCAGCTACATCGCGCTCAGTGTGTTCGTCGTCATATTCCTGGCGCCGCCGTTCTACACCCTGATGACCAGCCTGAAAACGTCGGCCGAAATCTCCGCCCAGGTCGGCAGCCCCTGGATCGTGCACCACCCGACGCTGGCGAATTTCTGGTACCTGATCACGTATCCGAACTTCCAGCGCTACTACCTGAACTCGGCGATCGTGACGGTCGTGACGGTGGCCGTTTCCATGGTGATATCGGTGCTCGCGGCGTTCGGATTGTCGCGCATGGGATTTTGGGGCAGTCAGACGCTGTCGACCGGCGTCTTCCTGACCTACCTGGTGCCGCCGTCCCTGCTGTTCATTCCGTTGTTCCAGATCATCGGCAAACTCGGCCTGATCAACAACTTCTGGTGCCTCGTGCTGCTGTACCCCACCCTGGCGGTGCCGTTCTGCACCTGGATCATGATCGGCTATTTCAGCTCCATCCCCAAGGAACTGGATGAGGCCGCGCTGATCGACGGCGCCGGCTACCTGCAGATGCTGTGGAAGATCTTCATCCCGGTGGCAATGCCGGGCATCATCGCCGCAACCATCTTCGCCTTCACTATATCCTGGGGCGCGTTTCTCTACCCCCTCGCCTACCTCTACACGTCGAACCAGATGGTGCTGACGGTGGGCATCGTCTCCGACCTGATCCGCGGTGACGTGTTCGAATGGGGCAAGATCATGGCCGCCTGTGTGCTGGCCTCGCTGCCGCCGATTATCATCTACGCCTTCCTGATGGACTACTACGTCGCCGGCCTGACCGCCGGCTCCACCAAGGGATGAACTTCAAGAAACCCCAGGCCAAGAAACCCCAGGCGAGGAAACGAAATCACCATGGCTGAAGTCTCCGTCCGCAAGGTCGTCAAGGAATATGATGCTGGCGTGCAAGCGGTCAAAGGCATCGACCTCAACATCGCCGACCATGAATTCGTGGTGCTGGTCGGACCGTCCGGCTGCGGCAAGTCCACCACCCTGCGCATGATCGCCGGGCTGGAGGAAATCACCGCCGGCGAAATCTGGATCGACGGCGATGTCGTCAACGACGTGCCGCCACGCGATCGCGACATCGCCATGGTGTTCCAGAACTACGCGCTCTATCCGCACATGAGCGTGTTTGACAACATGGCGTTCGGCCTGAAGCTGCGCAAATTCGCCAAGGACGAAATCAAGCGCCGGGTCGACGAAGCCGCTCGGATTCTCGATATCGTGCCGCTGCTCGACCGCAAGCCGCGCGCGCTGTCCGGCGGCCAGCGCCAACGTGTCGCCATGGGCCGCGCCATCGTGCGCAACCCGAAAGTGTTCCTGTTCGACGAACCGCTGTCCAACCTCGACGCCAAGTTGCGCGTGCAGATGCGGACCGAGATCAAGAAGGTCCACCAGACCGTGCGCACCACCACGGTCTACGTCACCCACGACCAGATCGAGGCGATGACCCTGGCCGACCGCGTCGTGGTGATGAATCACGGCGTGATCGAGCAGGTCGGCACCCCGAACGATCTCTACCATCATCCGACGACGCGCTTCGTCGCCGGATTCATCGGCTCCCCGGCGATGAACTTCCTGCCGTGCCGGGTGCAGGATGGCGCCAATGGCGGCCTCGCGGTACGGCTGACCGATGCCATCACCGTGCCGGTGCCGCCGGCCCGCGCGGACCGCTACGGCGCTTTCAAGAACAAGGACATGGTGCTCGGCCTGCGCCCCGAACACCTGTTCGAGCATCACGAGCAGGGCAAGCCTGGCTGGATACGGGTCGATCTGCCGGTCGATGTCGTCGAACCGATGGGCATGGAAACCATGGTGCACTTCTTCGTCGACGGCGCCCCGGTCTGCGCGCGCGTCGATCCGGCCACACACGCTGAACCCGGCGAACTGATGCCGCTGACCGCCGACCTCAACCAGATGCACCTGATGGACGCGGACACCGGGAAAGTCGTCTGAACCGGTCGCGCCGACACCTTGCCGCCGACCCAGCCCAGCCTGATCCCGGTCTCCATCGTCACCGGCTTCCTGGGCAGCGGCAAGACCACCCTGATCAGCCGCATCCTGCGCAATCCAGCGTTCCGGCGAACCGCCGTCATCGTCAACGAATTCGGCGAGGTCGGACTGGACCACGACCTGATCGCCACCAGCGACGACTCGGTAGTGACCCTGACCACCGGCTGTCTGTGCTGCGCCGTGCAGACCGATCTCGCGCGCACCCTGATCGACCTGTCGGACCGTCGCGCCGCCGGATCGGCTAACTACGATCGCGTCCTGATCGAGACCTCGGGCCTGTCCGACCCGGTGCCGATCCTGCAGGCAATGATAACCGACCAAAACCTCGCAGCGCGCCACCTCGCCCCTGCGGTGGTGACCCTGGTCGACAGCGTGTTCGGCGAGACCACACTGCGCGAACACCAGGAGGCGCGCCACCAAATCGCCCTCGCCGACCGCCTGCTGATCAGCAAGACCGATCAACAAACGCCGGCCGAGGCCTTGCTCGCCCGACTGGCCAGACTGAACCCGAACGCGCCGCGCGCGACGACAGCGCAGGCCGATCCCGCCCTGGTGTTCGCCGCCCCCTCCATCGCCGCCCCCTCCATCGCCACCCCCTCGATCGCCACTCTGGCCGACCGCCTTGCCAACATCCCGCGCCCGAGCGGACACAACGGTATAGAAACGATTACGCTGACCCGGGACCAGCCGCTGCCGGGCCTGGCGCTGACCCTGCTGCTGCAGGCGGTGGCGGAACATTGTGGCCCGCGATTGCTGCGCCTGAAGGGCCTGGTGGCAATCGAGGAAATGCCCGGCCGCCCCACCGTTATCCACGGCGTCCGCCACGTGGTCGGCGCGACGGCGTTCCTCGACCGCTGGCCCAGCGACGACCTGCGAACCCGCATGGTATTCATCGCCAAGGGCGTGCCCCGCCATTTCGTCACGCGATTGTTGGAGGCGATCGAGGAAGAGGTGCGCGACGCCATGACCGACGCACCATCACGGTTCAGTTAACCCGACGCGGCGGAAAGCGGACGTCCCCGCCCAAACCGGCGGTTCCGCCGCTGATGCCCCGGACAAATGGCCGGCTCGCAGCCGTGGCGTCCACTACCAGTTTCCCGCCGCGGTCGAATCATGAACGTCACACCCGCACCGGGTTAATTTTCCATGTTGCACCGCAGCTTGCGTCTGGGTAGGACCTTTGGTTGATGCGCTTTATCGCCTACCTGATGCTCGTCCTTCTGGTGTCGGTGGCCCCGCCCGCCCACGCCCAGATGCCCAGCGGTCCGCCATCGGTCGGCGTGGCGCGCGCCAAGCAGACCGCGATCACCGAGACGTCGGAATTCGTCGGCCGCATCCAGGCCATCAACCGGGTCGCGCTGACCGCCCGGGTCACCGCCTTCATCGACCAGCGGTTGTTCACCGAAGGCGCCGAGGTCAATAAGGGCGACCTGCTCTACCGCCTGGAACGCGCCCCGTTCGAAGCCACTGTGCAGCAACAGGAAGCCGCCGTCGCCGACGCCAGCGCGCGACTGTCGAACGCCAACATCCAGCTGACCCGGGCACAATCGCTGCTCAACACACCGGCCGGACAACGCTCCAACGTCGATGACGCGGTGGCCAATCAGCGATCTCTGGCGGCGCAGGTGCTGTCGGCGCAGGCGCAGTTGAAAGCGGCGCAGATCAACCTCGGCTATACCGAGATCCGCGCCCCCGTCGCTGGCAAGATCAGTCGCACCAGCATCACTGTCGGCAATGTGGTCTCGCCCAGCAGCGGGCCGCTGGCCACCATCGTCAGTCAGGACCCGATGTATGTGCTGTTCCCGGTAGCGTCGCGCACCCTGACGGAACTGGAAAAGCGCTACGCCGACAAGGGCGGCATGAACGCTGTGGTGGTCAAGCTGCGGCTGCCCGACGGCTCGATCTACAGCCACGAAGGCAAGATCGATTACGTCGAGCCCTCAGTCTCGGCCACCACCGACACCATCCTGATGCGCGCCCAGATCGCCAATCCGCCGCGCCGGCCCGTCGAGGCCGGCCAGGAGGTGGAGCGGCCGCTGGTCGATGGCGCCTTCGTCACCGTTCTGGTGGAGGGCGTTCAACCGGTCATGGCGCTGGGCATCCCACGCAAGGCGGTGCTGTCGGATCAGCAGGGCGAATACGTCTATGTCGTCGGTGCCGACGACAAGGTCGAGCAGCGCCGAGTCCAGTTGGGTCAGTCGACGCCTGAAACCGCGGTGATCGCGGACGGCCTGAAGCCCGGCGAGATGGTCGTGGCCGAGGGAATCCAGCGGGTCCGTCCCGGCATCAAGGTCAGCCCCGGGCCAGCCAGCCCGCCGCCGGCCGAGGCTGCCGGCAAGTCCTGACATGACCCCCAACTTGATCCTGACACCATGATCCCCGCACCATGATCCCTGGACCATGATATCGGCGGTCTTCATCGAACGGCCAAGGCTGGCGATCGTTATCGCCATCCTGCTGACGCTGGCCGGCGTGCTATCGCTGATGCGGATCCCGGTATCGCAATTCCCCGATATCGTGCCGCCGCAGGTGACGGTAACCGCCACCTTCACCGGCGCCTCCGCCGCCGTGGTGGAAGCCACCGTGGCGCAGCCGCTGGAGGCAGCGGTCGTCGGCGTCGACAAGATGATCTACATGAAGTCCAACAGCGCGAACGACGGCACCTATTCGCTGACCGTCAGCTTCGAGCTGGGGACCAACCCCGACATCGACACCGTCAACGTCAACAACCGCGTGCAGCAGGCCTTGGCCCGCCTGCCGCCCGAGGTGCAGCGCGTCGGCCTGACGGTGCGCAAGCGCTCCTCGGCGATCCTGGAGTTCCTGCAGTTCTACAGCGAGGGCGGCAAGCAGGATCCGCTGTTCATCAGCAACTACGTCACCATCAACGTGCTCGATCGGCTGACCCGGGTGCCCGGTGTCGGCGATGCCACGCTGTTCGGCAAGCTCGACTACTCGATGCGCATCTGGTTCGACACCAACCGGTTGACCGCGTTGAACCTGGCACCGTCCGACATCATCGCGGTGATCCAGTCGCAGAACGTGCAGGCCGCGGTCGGCCGCATCGGTGCCCGCCCGACCAGCGACAAGACCCAGTTCCAGTTGAACGTGCAGACGCAAGGCCGGCTGACCACGCCCGAGCAGTTCGGCAACATCGTCATCCGCGCCAATCCCGACGGATCGGTGCTGCGCATCAAGGACGTCGCCCGAACCGAGCTGGGCGCGGCCAACAGCGACACGCTCAGCCGGCTGAACGGCAACCCGGCGATCTCGATCGGTCTGTACTTGGCACCAGGCGCCAACGCGGTGCAGACCTCGGCCCGCGTCAGCGCGGCGCTGAACGAGTTGTCCACCCGCTACCCCGCGGGGCTCAAGTCGCGAGTGTTCTACGACAGCAGTTCGTTCGTCTCCGACACCATCCATGAAGTGGTCAAGACGCTGGCGATCGCCTTCGTCCTGGTGGTCGCTGTGGTCTACATCTTCCTGGGCAGCCTGCGCGCCACCATCATCCCGATGGTGGCCATCCCGGTCAGCCTTATCGGCACCTTTGCCGTGCTGCTGGCGTTCGGATTTTCCGCCAATACGATCTCCTTGCTGGCGATGGTGCTGGGCATCGGCGTGGTGGTCGACGACGCCATCGTGGTGGTGGAAAACGTCGAACGCGTCATGGACGAGGAGCCCGACTTGTCGCCCAAGCAGGCGACCAGGAAGGCGATGACCCAGATCACCGGCCCGGTGATCGCGATCTCGTTGGTGCTGCTTTCGGTGTTCGTCCCAATCGCCTTCATTCCCGGCCTGTCTGGCACCTTGTTCCGCCAGTTCGCAGTGACCATCAGCGTCTCGATGTTGCTGTCGGCGACCATGGCGCTGACCCTGTCGCCGGCAATGTGCGCGCTGTTCCTGCGTCATGGGCCACGCCCGCGCGGGCCGATCGGCTGGATGCTGACCGGCATCGACTACGTTCGCGACGGCTACTCCGCCGTGGTGGCGCGGCTGTTGCGCCTGGCGATCCTGTCGTTGGTGGCGATCGCCGCCGCCGCCGTCGGAATCTTCCTGATGGGCCGCATAACGCCGGCCGGCTTCCTGCCCGAGGAAGACCAGGGCGCGATCTTCACCGTGGTGCAGCTTCCCGACGGCGCCTCGGTCGAGCGCACCAAGAACGTCGTCCGGCAGGTCGAGAAGCTGATCAGGCCGATGCCCCAGGTCGATGCGGTGCTCTCGATCGTCGGCTTCTCCTTGCTCGATGGCGGCAACCAGCCGAACGCGGCGTTCCTGGTGGTGCGGCTGAAGCCGTTCGACCAGCGGACCGGCGTTGCCGACGGCGCCAAGGCGGTGATCGGCAAGATCTTCGGCGCGGCACAGCAGATCCGTTCCGCCACCGTGTTCCCGTTCAACCTGCCGCCGATCATCGGCCTGTCGACCAGCGGTGGATTCGAGTACCAGTTGGAAAACCTCGAAGGCCGACCGCCCGAGGACATGGCCAGCGTGATGCATGGCATGGTCGCCGCCGCCAACCAGGACCCGCGGCTGACCCGGGTGTTCTCCACCTTCACCGCGTCAAACCCATCGATCTGGCTCGATATCGACCGCGAGAAGGCCCAAGCGCTCGGACTGTCGGTGGCCGACGTGTTCAACGCGCTGCAGACCACGCTGGGCGGCTATTACGTCAACGACTTCAACCTGTTCGGCCGAACCTGGCAGGTCAATATCGAGGGTGAGGCGCGCGATCGCAGCGATCCATCCGAGATCTACAAGATCTACGTCCGCAACAACCGCGGCGAGATGGTGCCGCTGCGCTCGGTCGCCAACATCCGCATCCAGCTCGGGCCCCAGGTCATCAGCCGCTATAACAACTACCGCAGTGTGACTATCAATGGCGGGCCCAAACCAGGCGTATCGTCGGGCGAGGCGCTGCAGGCGATGGCGCAGATTTCGCGCGCCACGCTGCCGCCGGGCTACAGCTTCGAATGGACCGGCACCGCCTACCAGGAAAAACAAGCGGCCGGGCAGACCGGATACATCCTCGCTTTGGCCGTGCTGTTCGCCTACCTGTTCCTGGTGGCGCTGTACGAAAGCTGGATGATCCCGATCCCGGTGCTGCTGTCGGTCACCGTCGGCGTGCTGGGCGCCTTCTTCGGCCTGAAGATCGCCGGACTGTCGCTCGATCTGTACGCCCAGATCGGCATGGTGGTGCTGATCGCGCTGGCGGCGAAGAACGGCATCCTGATCGTCGAGTTCGCCAAGGAACAGCGCGAAGCCGGATTGCCGATCCGCGACGCCGCCGCGCTTGGCGCGCGAATGCGAATCCGGGCCGTGCTGATGACCTCGATCGCCTTCATCTGCGGGCTGATCCCGCTGGTCTGGGCGCAGGGCGCCGCGATGCTGAGCCGGCGCGCCGTCGGCACCGCGGTGTTTGCCGGGATGATCGTGGCCAGTTCGATCGGCGTGTTCCTGATCCCGATGCTGTATGTGGTGTTCCAGACCATGCGAGAGACGGTGAAGCGCCGCTTTGCTCCTTCGTCGCGGCACCGCCACATCGAAGGTCAATAGCGATTAGTCCGGACCTGCGGTGTCGCGCACGTTCATCCCTTCCGATGGCTGATTGTGCGTGCGCCGGCGCGCCCGGCGTCAAGTCCAAGCCGCCTGCGGCGGTCAGCCGCGAAGCTGGCTTCCACCGACGCCGGCCTTGAGGTCGGTCCTCGGCCGAAGCACAACCGAGTGCGCCATCGGGTTGCCTGATCGTCGAACACTGTTCGTCAGGTCCCGACGTTTGCCCTCAACCCCGGCCGCACCAGCGAAGCGGGGCAAGGTATCGGATGTCTCGCTGGATTTAGTCTGATACCAGCGGCCCGAAGACTTGACTCATTAGTTGGCGACGGGAAGCTGGTATCCAATTGACTTCGCAGCCGCCACGGCAACCCACGCCGCGAATGCCAGTCAGCCCGTCGGGCCGCTGGCATGAGCGTCGCGCTTCAAGCGCACTTTGGCATAAGATTCTACGACACCGCACCGGGGCGATGATCCGACCCAACAGTCCACGCCGCGCTCCGCGCCATCCTGACCAGCCCCGCCAAGGCGACCAGAGCACAAAGCGTCACCGCATTGACCAAAAACACCTGCCACACCACCCTGGCACTGAACGCCCCGCCGCTTCCGGGAAGCACATAGCCGGCCAGGTACAGACCGAACTCGAACACGGTGAACGCCGCCACGAACGGCAAACTGATCGTCAGCGGAGCGGCCCGTTGCGCCGACAGCGCCCTGGACGCGCCCGCCGCCAAGCCGCAGCAGCCACCGATCGCCAGCCCCCAGGCCACGCTGTCCCAGGTCCACGGGTAGCCCAGGACCAAATAGCCGATTGCCTGGTTGGCCAGCCAAACCACACCAACCACCGCCGCCGCGTCGCGCCCATCGAGCTTCAGCGCGGCCAGCGCGGCCAGCGCGGCGAACGGCGTGACGCAGGCGAACAACGGACTGAGAAAGGTGCCGCAGGCAACGATCAGACCGATCCAGACCACCCGGTCGGCCAGATCGGGTGCACCGTCGCTGTCAGGCAAACGTCTGTTCGCTCTCTCTGGTGGCCGAACATAATCCGGTCCGCTCACCATGTTATCAATCCCGCCGTCAGTCATTCGTTCCACCAGTTATTGGTTACACCGATCCTTAATCTCGCCAATCCGGTCTCTCGCCAGTCCCCGCTCTTGCCGTACTCTGTCTCCGCGGTCATCGATCCCGCCAGCCATCGGTTTGGCCGTTCACTGGTTCCGCCAAGCCGGTTTGCGCTTTTCCGCGAACGCCTTCGGTCCTTCTACATAGTCATCGCTCTCCATGTTTTCCCGCTGCGCCGGATAGATTGTGCGCATCGCCTGTTGCAGGGTTGGTTCGTCCATGCCGTGATAGGCCGCCTGCTTCGAGGCCCGCACCGCCTTGGGCGAGCATTCCAGGATCATCGCTGCCCAACGCCTGGCGGCCTCCAGCGCCTGGCCTTCCGCCACCACCTCCGTCACGAAGCCAAGTTCGAAGCCTTCTCGCGCCGGCACCCGACGCCCGGTCAGGATCATGCCCATCGCCTGCTTCAACGGGATCGAGCGCGGCAGCCGATGCACCCCACCTGCCCCGGCGATCAATCCGACCCGCGGTTCGGGCAGCGCGAACACCGCGTTCTCGGCCGCGACGATTAGGTCGCAGGCCAGCGCGGTCTCGAACCCGCCGCCCATGGCGACCCCGTTCACCGCAGCGATCAGCGGCTTATCCAGGTCGAAACGGTTGCAGATTCCGGCAAAGCCGCGCGGCCCGTTCGGACGCCGCTTGCCGCCGGCCTGCACCTTGAGGTCGTTTCCCGCCGAGAACGCCCGCCCCCCAGCCCCGGTGACGATGCCGACCCACAAATCGTCGCGTTCGGCGAACTCGTCCCAAATCGCCGCCAGCTCGTCGTTGGCGTCGGCGTGCAGCGCGTTCAGCACCTCCGGCCGGTTCAGCGTGACGACGCGCAGGCGGCCTTCATCCTGCACCGAACAATATTGATACGCCATCAGCCGACCACCTCGTTGCGCTTCAGTTCGGCGATCCGCGCCGGATCGAGGCGCAACCACTCCGCCAGCACCTGCTCGCCGTGCTCGCCCAGCAGCGGCGCCGGCTTGACTTCGGGCGGCCGGCCGCCGAAGCGAACGGGCCATCCGCTCATGACATAGTCGCCGATTTCGGGATGCTGCATCGTCTGGCGGATGCCGCGCTGCGCGAAAGACGGGTCGTCGGCCAGTTCGCGGGTGTCCAGCACAGCGCCCGCCGGGATCGTGGCACTGCCGACCAGGTGCATCGCGGTGTGCTTGTCGTGTCGAAGCGTCCATTCCGATACGATCAGATCGACCTCGGCGCGATGTTCGGTGCGCGCCGCCGGGCTGGAGAAGCGAGCATCACCGATCAGGTCCTCACGGCCCATGACCTTCAGCAGCCGGGTCCAGTGTTCGGGGTTGGCCGCGCTGGTGTAGATATAGACGTAGTCGTTCGGCCCCCCGCCGCTGCACGGATAGACCCCGATCGGCGGATTGCCGCCACCCACGGTCTTCGAGCCGGCACGCGGCGCGGCGCGGCCGTCGGTCCGCTCCATATAGGCGAAGGCGTTGCGGATGTAGTGCAGGATGGCGTCCTGCATGGCGACCTGCAGATGCTCCCCCTGCCCGGTCCGCAGCCGGCGCACGTAGGCGCCCAGGATCGAGGCCGCCATCAACATGCCGGTGCCGGTATCGCCGATCGTCGCCCCCGGCTTGCAGGGCGGGCCGCCCTCTTCGCCGGTGATCGACATCAGCCCGCCGCAGGCCTGCGCGATCATGTCGAACGCAAGGTTGTTCTGGAACCGGCTGCCGGCGCCGAAGCCTTTCACCTGGCAGTAGATGATTGCCGGATTGATGTCCCGGATCACGTCATAGCCGAGCCCCAGGCGCTCGATCGCGCCGGGCGCGAAATTCTCGATCATGACGTCGGCGGTGGCGGCCATTTGCTTGACCAGGTCGAGTCCGTGCGGGTGCTTCAGATTGACCGCGACCGAACGCTTGTTGGCGTTGTACTGCAGGAAGTAGAACGCATCATGGGCGCCCCTGCCGCCGGACGACCGACCCGGATCGCCGACTTTCGGGTTCTCGATCTTGACCACGTCGGCCCCCATCCAGGCCAGCGCCTCGGTGCAGGACGGCCCGGCCTCGAACTGGGTCAGGTCCAGGATCTTCAGCCCTGATAGGCAGTTTTCTCCGCTCATGGCCGCTATTCCTCCAGTGTTTCCGCCACGCTACGCCCTTGCCGCGACCGGCGTCGAGAGCGGCAGCCGGTCCCCCCCGCCCGGGTGCGGGGCATTTGTCAAAGACGCTTGCCTTCCGGCCCGCGAGAAGCCAGCCTTCAGGTCATGGTGGATCCGGTGAGCCTGAACAACTATCGCGACGACACGCTGTGGGCCGTGGTCGCCTCGATCGGCCGAAAAACCCGCGTCGCCGAGGTGTTTTCCAGCCGCCTTGCGGCGCTCGCCGACAAGGCCTGGCGCGAACAGCAGGTCGATGCCTACGCCAACTTCCTGCGCAACAGCCGCCAGCCGACGCCGCTCTATCACGTCAGGCCGATCCGACGGTCGGATCTGCCACGATCGTGGCAGCCGTTGCCGGCACTGGGGTTCTTGCACGGCAAGTTGCTTTAGCAGGCTGGGGGAAGTCGGCGGAAATCGAATTTCACGCCTGCATGCCCCTGCCTCTCGCTTCTATGATCGCGTGCTGGCGGTGACCGCCTGAGCGAACTATCCCGGGTCCGATTCGGCCGAGAACGACAACACAACGCACGGGCGGACGCGATCGTGTCGTGCCGCGCGACAGCCAGCAGATGGCAGCCTGGCGCGTGACCCGCCCGCGACCGATCGGGGGGCGGTTATGGGTAGGTGATGTCGACGACTTCCAGGAACTCGGGCCCGCGCGGCGTACGCACGGACACCTCGTCGCCGCGCCGGGCCCGCAACAGAGCTAGCGCGACCGGCGAGCCGATGCTGATTTTGCCCGCGGCCATGTCGGCCTCGTCGATGCCGACGATGGTTACCGTGACTTGCTCGTCACGCTGGTTGGCGTAGGTCACGGTGGCGCCGAAGAATATCCGGTCGCGCCGGGTCTGCTGCGCCGGGTCGACCACCTCGGCATGGGCGATACGATTGATCAGAAAACGCAGGCGGCGGTCAATCTCGCGCAGCCGGCGCTTGCCTTCCTTGTAGTCGGCGTTCTCGCTGCGGTCGCCGTTGCCGGCGGCCCAGGCAACGATCTCCACCACACGGTGCCGGTCGGCGCGGGTCGCCGCCAGCTCCGCTTGCAGCCGCTGGTGACCCAACGGCGTCATGTGGAATATTCCACCGGGTAGTTGCGGTGGCGGCGCGTCATCGGGTTCATCGTCCATGCGACGGCAATCAACCGACAAACCGGGTGTCGATCAATCCTTGCGATGACCGACATCCGGCCGCATCAAGCGCCAACAGGCCTTGCATCGGACCAGCGGGTCTAATATCGCGGCGCCATGTCTGATCCCGCCGTCTCGGCTGAAGCCGAAATCCGCCGCCTGCTCGACATCATGGCCGCGTTACGCGATCCCGCGACGGGCTGCCCGTGGGACAGGACGCAAAGCTTCGAGACCATCGCGCCTTATACCATCGAGGAAGCCTATGAGGTCGCCGATGCGATCGCGCAGCGCGATTTCTCCGCGCTGCCCGACGAGCTTGGAGACCTGCTGTTCCAGGTCGTCTATCACGCTCGGATTGCCGAGGAGGCTGGGCTTTTCGGGTTCGCCGAGGTCGCGAAATCTATCAGTGACAAGATGATACGGCGCCATCCTCATGTGTTTGGCGAAGCCGCCGCGCGCGATGCCTCGGCACAGACAGCGGCCTGGGAGGTGCAGAAATCCGCCGAACGGGCGGCGCGGCGGCAATCGGGCACTCTGGCCGGCGTGCCGACCGCCCTGCCCGCCTTGACCCGAGCGCTGAAGCTGACCGCCCGGGCAGCCAGGGTTGGTTTCGATTGGCCCGACGCCGACCAAGTTCTGGCGAAACTTGACGAGGAAATTCAGGAGCTTCGCGACGAACTTTCAGACGCCGACCCAGCTCGCTTGAGCGATGAAGTGGGCGATCTGTTGTTCGTTCTGGCCAATCTGGCGCGCAAGCTCGATCTGGATCCGGAAACTTGCCTGCGTCTGGCGAACGAGAAATTCTACCGCAGGTTCAACGCCATGGAGCGTGTTTTTGAAGCCGAGGCAAAGAACCTGTCCGAGTTGTCGCTGGCGGAAATGGAGACGGGGTGGCAGACGGTAAAGGCGGCGGAGCGGCGGTGACGCCGCCCTATCTGGCCAGGTGAACGGCTGCCGCTATTATCCCCGGGTCAGCACGATGTCGAACGTCACCTGCTGCGACCCCGGCTCCTTGCCGGCGGCCGGCGACGGGTCGGTGATCAGCAGGTCCTTGCGGCTGGCGCTGTTCAGCCAACTATCGGTTTCGTTGTAGCGGTCACCCCTGAAATACATCTGAGTGACGAGTTGCTCGTATTTCGCGGTCACCGAGAAGTGGATGTGCGCCGGTCGCCACCGCCCCGGAGCCGCCGGATAGGCGGAGGGCCGGATGGTCTTGAACGTGTAACGTCCCTGCCCGTCGGTGCTGGTCACGGCAAAACCGTTGAAATTTTCGTCCAGCGCAGCCTCGGTGTTTTCGTCGTTCGGGTGCGGATAGCGTCCGGCGGCGTTGGCTTGCCAGATCTCCACCTTGGCGCCGGCCACCGGCTGGCCATTGTCCGCCAGGACCCGTCCCGAAAGATACAGAATGGTGCCCTTGGCCTGGCCGCCACCGGTCAGGTCACCGCTGTCGGTCGGCGTCAGCATGAACGGATAGAACGGCCCAAGAATCTGCGGAGGTGTGCGCGGCAGTTTGGCGGTCGTTTGGCTGGTTGCGACATCGGCCATGGTGTTTACTCCCTGAATATGGCCGATCAGCGCCCATACCGGTCGCTGTCCGGCGGTATCGGCGATATGGTGGCGCCATGCTGAGTGATGTGCAACGGCGTTTTATCGACCGCGGCCGGGTGGCGCACCTGGCGACGGCGGATCGTGCCGGCGCGCCGCATTTGGTGCCGGTGTGTTTCTGCCTGAGCGAGCTGTCGCTTTACATCACGATAGACGAGAAACCGAAACGTGGCGACATCAAGCCGAAGCGCATCCGCAACATCGAAGAAAACCCGGCGGTGGCGGTGACGGTGGACGTCTGGGACGAGGACTGGTCCCGGCTGGGCTGGATCATGCTGCGGGGGCCGGCCGAGATCCTGGCCGCGGGCGAAGAGCACGACCAGGCACAACAGCAGTTGCGCCGGCGCTACCCACAATACCGTGCGATGAAGCTTGGCCCGCTTCCGGTCATCGCGGTCCGCACCCGCCGCGTGCTGTCATGGGGCGCGCTCGGCTAGGGTATTATGGTGTCTGGTTGACCCGATAATACCCCGCTAGTCATTGTTTTAGCGAGCGATTCACGCTTTTGGTGATGCCACCAAAAGCGATCGCGCGCTAGGTCCGCGTGGGCGCCGTCCGGCGCTCGGCCCAGTTTTGCGCCGCCCGGCGCTCGGCCCAGCTTTGCGCCGCCCGGCGCTTGGCCCGGCGTTGGGTCGGGGCTCAGCGTGCGGCGGCCAGGACCCGGTCGACGAAGCCCTGCGCACTGCCCAGGTAGTTGGCCGGATCGATCAGTTTCTCGATCGCGGCGCGGTCGAGGCGGCCCGACACCGCCGGGTCTCG
The DNA here is from genome assembly GCF_965277165.1 of Rhodopila sp. Lineage (GTDB taxonomy): Bacteria > Pseudomonadota > Alphaproteobacteria > Acetobacterales > Acetobacteraceae > Rhodopila. The sequence continues at coordinate 1,681,678 of NZ_CBDICE010000006.1, read as the reverse complement.
CGCCAGCGCATCGGCGAGCGGTAGTTTCTCGGCCAAGGCGATATCGCAGGCCCGTTTGACGATGTGATGCGCCTCGCCGCGACCGAGCACGGGGGCCAGGCCCATCATCACCGCCTCCGAAACGATCAGGCCGTGGGTCAGGTCGAGGTTGGCCCGCATCTGCGCCGCATCGACCACCATGCCCTCGGCGATCGCCCTGGTGTGCAGCAGCGCGCCGTGGGTGAGGACGAAGGCTTGCGGCAACGCCAGCGCCTCGGCCTGCCAGGGGCCGGTGGCGCGTTCATGGTCCTGCGCCATGGCACCCTGCATGACCGGGACCAGGGCCTGGACCATGCGGGCTGCGGCCAGGATGTATTCCGAGGCGATCGGATTGCGCTTCTGCGGCATGGTGGAGGACTGGCCGCGTCCGGCGACATAAGGTTCGGCGACTTCGCCCACCTCGGTCTGCGCCAGCAGGATGATATCGGTGGCGATCTTTGCCAACGAGCCGGTAACCAGGCCGAGGAAGCTGACGGTTTCCGCCGGCGCGTCGCGGCAGACGTGCCAGGGGGCGAGCGGGGCCGCCAGATCGAGTTCCTCGGCCAGCGCCTGCATCACGGCGATGCCCTGGTCCCCGAGCGAGGCCAGGGTCCCGGCGGCGCCGGCGAATTCGACCTGCTGGACGCGAATCCTGAGTTGTCGCAGCCGATCCAGATGGGTCAGGAACGGCATCGCCCAGACCGCGCATTTCAGGCCGAAGGTGACCGGAAGCCCCTGTTGCAGGTGGGTGCGCCCGGCCATCACGGTATTACGGTGTGTGTCGGCCTGGGCGATCAGCGCAGTCAGGATCGCGCCCAGGTCGGCTTCGATCAGGTCCAGGCCTTCGCGGACCTGAAGCACGGTGGCGGTGTCCATGATGTCCTGCGTGGTGGCACCCCAATGCGTCCAGGCCCCCGCCTCTCCGGCCGCCTTGGACAGTCCGGCGACCAGGCCGACGACCGGATAGCCGACGTTGCGGGCGCTGGCGGCGAGGTCCTCGGTGCGGAGGTTTTCGATGCTTGCCGCGGCGACGATCGCCTGGGCCGCGGCCTCGGGGATGATGCCGAGACGGCCTTGAACCCGGGCAAGTGCGGCCTCGACATCGAGCATGCGCTGGAAATAGCGCGACTCGTCGAACACCGCTCGCATCGCGTCGCTGCCGTAGAGCGTGCCCAGGATGGGGCTGTCGGCGGGGTTGACGGCCATGACGGCTGCTCCTGGTTACAAGGCAGCGGTTTAGCCAGAGAGCGTCGCCGGATGCAACGGGCCGGCAGCCCTGGCTTCCCTGTGCGCCGGACTCCACGCAGCAGAAGAGGTCAGAATGAAAAATTCATCGGCAGGACCGGGCCATTCGCTTGGCCGGGTTGCCCCGTTGCAGCCACGTCATGACCCGTCTTCCAGCAATTCGTCGAGTGTCGCCGAGCAGACCTCCGGCACCGCCAGAGAGACTGGCAGGGGAGGTTGTCCGTCGATCGTCTCAGGCAGCGCCCGCAGTGCCTGGCGATAGATCCGGTTCAGATCGAGGCGTTGCCGCATCGACGGCGCGAAGCCGTTTGCCGCCTGGGCGCGGAATACGCGTGCTTGGGAGCGTTAGTGCGCCACGTCACGCGACACCGTCCAGATTTCGGCCTTCGGCATATGGAGCAATGCGCGCAGCAGGAGGGACCCGACGGCGTGGTGTTTTTCCTTTCCGACGCTCTCGATTTCCTCGATGATGTTTCCCCGATCCACTTGGTCGTTGCTTCGCGTGCCGGCGGCAACTCTTCGGAGCGGGTCAGCCAGGCGTTCGGACCAGACCAATATGTCGGTGTCATCCTCGGTCATCGTAGACTCCGATTTGCCGCCAGCATCGCCGTTCCGCGCGGCGTCAGTTCGATCCGGATCGGTCGGTCGGCGCTGCGGGTCACCAGGCCCGCATCGATCGCGTCCTCCCATACCGTCAGCCGGGGACACGATGTGCGCCAGGCCTCCATCACATCAGCATAGTCGCGCGGTCGCGCCGCCAGCCAGGCCAGAAAATCCCGCGTCAGCGGAAGAAGCACATCGGACATGGCGGCCTCGCTTTCGACGACCAGGGGAAGAAGATGCCTGTCCGGCGCATCGGTTGTCCACTACACCTGGATTGCCGGGGCGCGCCGCAACGCCCAGAAGGCGATTCCGCCGGCGATGTAGAATACGATCGACAGGCTGAACGCGACCCGATAGCTGCCCGTGGTGTCGAACACGTAACCGGCCAGCCAGGACCCTCCGGCCGCGCCCAGGCCGGTGCCGATGGTGATCACGCCAAGGATCGCGCCCAGATTCGGGCCGGGAAACAAATCCGCCGTCTTGGCAGTGATCGCCGGGCCTCTTGCGCCCCAGGTCAACCCGAAGAAGCAGGCGTGCAACCAAAGCAGCAAATGCTGATCGGGCGAGGTGATGAGCAGGCCGAAAATCACCCCCAGGATCGATACACCGTAGGTGACCACCGCCGATACCTCGCGCCCGACATAGTCGGACAGCGTGCCGGTCACGATCACCCCCGGCAGCGACAGGAACGCGCCCGTCCCCAGCACTTCGGCGGCGTAGAGCTGGTTGAACCCGACATTCACCGCGAACGCCAGTTGATGCAGCGCGACCAGGAAACTGCCCAGGCCGGTGAACAGATAGACCGAGAACAGCAGCCAGAAGTGCGGCGTCCGCACCGCCTGGCGGACGGTCCAGCCGTCGGCGTCTGTAGCGCCCTGGCGACGCCCGACCCGCCCCACGCCACGAAACAGCGAGGCCAGCGGCAGCACCAGGACGGCCATGAACACGCCCTGCCACAGATAGGCGCCGCGCCAGCCGAGGTCCGAGATCATCAGCGTCGCGGCCGGCGCCGAGAACGCCCTGGCAAAGCCGTTGGCCGACTGGACGACGGACACCGCCATGCCTCGGTTGCGCACGAAGTACCGCGACAGCAGCGGCACGAACACCACCAGACCGAGGCAGTTGGCACCCAGCGTCATGACCACGCCGTACAGCACGACGATGTGCCAGAGTTGGGTCGCCCAGGAATTGGCCAGCAGTCCCGCGGTCAGCAGCGAGCCGCCGATCAGGATCAGGCGTCCCGGTCCCAGACGGTCGACCAGCCATCCCACCAGCGGTGAACTGATCCCGCTGACGATCTGCGACACCGCATAGGCGATCGAGACCTCGGCTCTGGACCATCCGAAGGCCTGGATGAAGGTCACCAGGAACACGGTATAGGCGTACATGAAGCCGGCGCCGATGGAAAAAGTGCCGAAGGCGGCGGCCAGCAACAGCCAGAGGCGGGCGTTGGAGAACGGTTTCAGATCCGACATCGGACAACCATGTCTGCCTCGGCCCCGGTTGCCCAGCCCCGCGCGGGCGCGACAAGTGTGTGGTGACAGTTTGCATCGCAGGTCCGCGATGCGGTCGGTGTCGCCTGGTCTTCGCCTGTCGTGGTGCCGTTGCCCTGCCGATGGAGACCTGGGGTTGGCCGGTTGGGATGTAGTTGCCCGACCGGGCGCGGCGATGGCACGCTGTCGCCGCCACGGAAACGGAGCACCAGGATGCCGAACCTGATACACAGCCACTCGCGGTGGGGACCAACCGACCAGATCGGCGCCGGCAATCTGCTGACCGCGGAAAAGCGGCTGGCGGCGCTTGCCTCGGTGCGGCGGGGCCAGGTGTGGGACCTGAGCCACGACATCTTCATGGGCGCGCCGTTCATGGCGCCGAACCAGACCCCGTTCCTGATGTCGATTTTCGGATCCTGGCGCGACACCATCAAGCGCCGTCGCCGGATGGGCGCGACCAACGACGCCGGGACCAATCTGGAACGCATCGAGATGACCGCCCATGTCGGCACCCATATCGATGCGCTTGGGCATTTTTCCAACGGAGAGATGCTGTACAACGGCAACCCGGCGGCCGAGGTGGTGACGGATTGGGGTCTGGACCGTTTGGGCATCGAACATGCGCCGCCGATGATTACGCGAGCGGTGCTGTTCGACGTCGCCGGCGGGTCGCATCTCGGCCCGGGACAAACTGTCTCGCCCGATGACCTGAAGCGCGCCGCCGACCACGGCGGGTTCGCGGTCGAGCCTGGCGATATCGCGCTGATCCGCACTGGCTGGGGGCGATACTTCGGCGTCGACAACGCTCGATACCTGGAAGGTGAACCGGGCTTGGACGTGCCGGCGGCGAAATGGCTGATCGATCAGGGCATCGTGGCGATCGGTGCCGACAACATGGCGGTCGAGGTGCTGCCGAACCCGGATAAGACACTGCTGATGCCGGTGCACCAGTTCGCCCTTGCGGAGTGCGGCGTGTACCTGATCGAGAACCTGGCGCTGGAGGAACTGGCGGCGGCGCGGATCCACGCCGCCTGCTTCATCCTGCTGGCGACCAAGATCCGCGGTGCGACGGGTGCGCCGGTGCGTCCGGTGGTGATCGTGTAAGAAATGATTTGCCACGCCGCGCCGGTGATCGCCACGCCGGTGATCGCTCGGGCAATGCTCGTTCAGCGCACAGGCCCTGGCGGAAGGCGAGCGCATCCGCCCGCACCGACAACGGCGCTGAAAGGAACGCGATGCTGACCATCTGGGGGCGCACCAGTTCGTTCAACGTCCAGAAAGTTCTGTGGCTGACCGGCGAACTCGGGCTCGCGCACCGGCACATACCGGCGGGAGGCGACTTCGGCCTGCTGGACACGCCCGAGTTCCTGGCGATGAACCCGCACGGACGCGTGCCCGTGATCAAGGACGACGAGGCCGTGGTGTGGGAGAGCCACGCCATCCTGCGCTATCTGGCGGCGACCTACGGCCGGGACCGGTTCTGGGCCGATGGTCCGGCGCGGCGTGCCGAAGCCGAGCGCTGGATGGATTGGTCACAGACCAGCCTGCAGCCCGACTTCCTCAACGGCGTGTTCTGGGGTTTCTACCGCACGCCCAAGCCGCTGCGGGACATGCGCGCCGTGGCGGCCAAGATCGCCGATTGCGGCCAGCACATGCGGCTGCTTGACCGGGTGCTCTCGGACCAGCCGTTCCTGGGCGGCGAGGCGCCGAACCTGGCCGATATCCCGGCCGGCACGGTGCTGTATCGCTACTTCGGCTTGGACATCGACCGGCCCGATGTGGCGAATGTGGCGGCATGGTACGCCCGCCTGCGGAAGCGCCCGGCGTATCGCGAGCACGTCATGGTCCCGTTCCAGGAGCTTGAGGGCAGGCTGGAGTACTGAAGTCGGCATCGCGGCTGACGCGGTGTCGGGCCGGGGCGCCACAGTCGGAAAGCCCCCGGTTCATGACGGTCGGCCCTTGGCGCGCCGCGCGGACCCGGCTAGCGTCCGGCGGTCCGGGCAATGCCCGGCAAGCAAAAAGTCTTGGCGGTGATGGTACGGCCGAGTCCGGGAAGGGGTAAACGATGACGTCGAAGTCTATGAAAGGATGGCTGCCGGTTCTTGCCGGCGGTCTGTTGCTGACCGTCTCGGTGGCGCATGCGGCCAGTCCGGCTCGCGGGGTGACCAACAGTGAAATCGTTATCGGACAGGCCTCTGACCTGTCGGGTGTCACCGCCGTCCAGGGGGTCAACAACACCGACGCCATCCGCATGGCTTTCGACGAAGCCAATGCCGCCGGCGGCGTCAACGGCCGCAAGATCAAGTTCATTGCCGAGGATATGCAATACACCGTACCGCGCGCGGTTCAGGCGATGAACAAGCTGCTGAACAACGACGACATCTTCCTGGCGATCGGCGACGGCGGCACGCCGATGAACGACGCCAACATGCCGGCGCAGTTCGCCAAGGACGTGCCGAACATGTTTCCGCTGACCGCCGCGCGGTCGATGTATGAGCCCTACAACCGGCTGAAATTCGCGCAATTCGCTTCGTACTACGATGAAATGCGGTCGGCGGTGAAGTATTTCGCGCAAACAAAGGGACGCAAGAAGTTCTGCGTGTCGTATCAGGATTCCGACTTCGGCAAGGACGTGCTCGCCGGCGTGGTCGCCGAGACCAAGGCGCTGGGCATGCAGGTCGTCGCCACCACGGCGCATCGCCCGACCGACACCGATTTCAACGGCGCGATGGAAAAGCTGCACGATGCCGGCTGTGACGCGATCATGATGGGCACCATCGTGCGCGACACCAACATCATCATCCAGACGGTGCGCAAGATGGGCTGGAATGTCGATCTGGTTGGCCAGTTCGCGTCCTATGACACCGCGATCGCGTCACTGCCCGGCGGCGCCACCGAGGGCTTCTACTGCATGACCCCTGCCCTGTACGCCTATCCGGACGACCCGCGTCCGGCGGTGCAGGAGTTCGCCAAGAAATACAAGGCGCGCTACGGCCGCGAGCCGAACTTCCACGGCGAAGTCGGATACACCGCCGCTCACCTGGTTCTGCTCGGACTGCAGAACGCCGGCAAAGACCTGACGGTCGACGGTTTCATCAAGGGCATGGAGAGCATCCACGACTACACGGATATCTTCGGCTCGAAGTTTTCGTTCGGGCCAGATCAGCATCATGGATCGACCCGCTCGTTCCTGACCGTGGTGAAGAACGGCCGCTGGGTGCCGGTCGAACAGGAGGCGCTGGCCTATTGATCCAGATCCGGCTCGCTGGGCCGAAGGTCCAAAGCGGCTGGATCAATCAAGCAGGCGGGTCCGCACCGCCGTCATGATGGCGGTGTGGACGTCTGCGATATTCGCTGACGCGTCCACCAGCACGCAGCGCTTCGGTTCGGCGGCGGCGATTTCGCGAAACCCTTGGCGGACCCGGGCATGAAACGCCGCATCCAGGCGTTCGTAACGGTCGGAGCCACCGCCTCGCCGGCGGATCCTTTGGCTGGCGACCGGTTCGCCGAGGTCCAGCACGATGGTCAGGTCCGGCGCCACCTCTGAGCGGTCGATCAGCAGGGTAATGAGGTCGCGCTCCGCTCCCTGGCCATAGCCCTGATAGGCCAGGGTGGAGTCGTGGAACCGGTCGCAGACCACCCACTTGCCGGCACGCAGCGCGGGCAGGATGGTATTTGCCAGATGTTCGGCCCGTGCGGCGAAATGCAGCAGCGTTTCGGCCCGCGGCACCCAATCGATCGACCCGTCCAGCAGGATGCCGCGCAGCAGTTCGGCTCCCGGCGCGCCGCCCGGTTCCCGGGTGCGGATGACCTGCATCCCCAGCGCGATCAGCGCGTCCGCCAACAAGGCGGATTGGGTCGTCTTGCCGGCACCCTCGCCGCCCTCAAGCGTGATGAAACGGCCTGCTGTCATGCGCCGACCAGGCTGTGCGCGCTCAAGTGCCGGTCACATATTTCGACAGCACCGCCATGGCGCGACCCGGCAGTCCCAGCCGAGGCACATCGTCCGCCGCCAGCAGCGGAACATCGAGATGCGGCACGCCGTCGCCGGTCAGGGTCAGTTGGCCGACCGTGTCGCCCTTGCCGACCGGGGCAGTCAGCGGCGCATCATAGCTGAGCTTGACGGAGGCCTTCTTGCGCCAGTTGCGCGGCATCGTAACGGTCAGGTCGCGACCCGCCACCACTGGTACGGCTGGCTGAGTACCGAGCCAGACCGGGACGTGTTCGATGACGTCGCCGGCACTGAACAGCATGACATCCTCGAAATTGAAAAACCCCCAGTCCATCAGACGCTCGGATTCCTCGGCGCGTTGATGCATCGATTCCAGGCCGTTCAGCACCAGGATCAGGCGGCGGCCGTTGCGCTTCGAACTGGCGACGAGGCCGTAACCGCCGGCTTCGGTATGGCCGGTCTTCAAGCCGTCCGCGGTGCCTTTCTGCACCATCGGATTGCGGTTGCCCTGCTCGATACCGTCATAGCGGAAGGTTTTCTCGGCATCGTAATGGTAGTATTCCGGGAAGTCGCGGATGATATGACCGGCGAGGGTGGCGATGTCACGGCAGCTCATGTGCTGTTCGGGGTCGGGCCAGCCGGTGCAGTTCTTGTAGAACGTATGCGTCAGCCCGAGTTGCTTGGCCTTGGCGTTCATCTGTTCGACGAATTGTTCCTCCGATCCGCCGATCGCTTCGGCCAGCACGATGGCGGCGTCGTTGCCGGATTGCACGATGACGCCGCGGATCAGGTCCTCCACCTTCACCGATCCGCCGACCGGGACGAACATTTTCGACCCTTGCATGCGCCAGGCTTTTTCGCTCACCGGCAACTCGTCGTCGAGCTTCAATCGACCTTGTTTCAGCCGCTCGTAGACCAGGTAGATGGTCATCAGCTTAGTCATCGAGGATGGCGGCATTTCCTCGTCCGCCTGCTTTTCCAGCAAGCTTGCACCGGTGTTGTAGTCCTGCATATAGGCCCATCGCGCGGTGGTATCGACCGGGCCCAGAGGCGTGTCGGCCGGACTGCCGGCGGCCGGCGCGGGATCGGCCTTGGCTCTGCGGCCGGCATGCCCGGGCGACCGTTTCGGTTGCGCCAGAACCGGTCCCGCTCCGATCAACAGGGCGGATGCCAGCAAGCCAAGACGACGGGTCAGCATCTCGACGGTACCTCCTAATCCACCACGATCCTGGCATCCGGAATGCCGGATGCCAGCGCTTGATCCAATACCGCGTCGGCACGCCCGATGTCGGGCAAGGGGCCGACATCCACCCGGAACCGGCGTGTGCGACCATCCAGCACCGAGACGATCCGAGCGCCGGCGGCGGCCATCTTGGCACGCTGCACCGCTGCGTAGTGATATTCGTCGAAGCTATCCAGCCGTACCATCAACCTCCCCGGCCGCGCCGCCGTCTGGCCGACGGTTTCGGGCAGCCGCAGTGGCGGCGCGGGGGTCTGAAACTCCGCCGCGGCAACCACCTGGGTTGCGGGCAATGCCTGCCGGTCGCTCTGGCGTACGCCGGGCGGGGGTGCCAGTTCGGCGACCTCGAACCCGCCGCGCGGGGCCGCGGTCAGCGCCAGCCTGGGGGCGCCGGGCAGTGCGTCTACCGCCGCATGGCTTTCGGTGGGCAGCACACGCAGGCGCACGCGGGTGAGACCGTTCATCGGCATTTCGAGCAGTTGGGCGGTGCGTCGGGTAATTTCGACCAGGCGGTGCGGGTCACCCGAGCCGCGGTCGTTCAGCCGGATGGTCACCTCGCGGCCGTTTTCCAGATTGGTCAGGCGCGCAATGGCCGGGAGCTGGATCGTGGGGTGGGCCGCCGCCAGCGCGGTCTGGTCGAACACCTCTCCGTCGCTGGTCAGCCGAGCGGGCCCGTCCTTCAGCACACTGGCCAGACCGGTTTCGTCAAGATCGAACGCTTCGTCCGGATAGTACCAATGATGTTGGGCCTGATATGGCTTCCCAAGCACATAGTGAGGGTCCGGATGCAACGCCGGGGGCATGCTACAGCATGACCCGGCCAGGGTTAAGGCAAGCGCGGCCACCGCGCACAGGCTCTGTGGAATAAATCGTGGCGGCCCCATCCGGTCGCTGACGGGGCCCGACGTCACGTCAACACCTGATCGCCGATCAGGCCGACAGCGATGGCGTAGAAGTCGGATGGATTGTAGCGTCGGATCGCTGTGAAATTGCCGAACACGGCGAATACCTCGCCACCCGGGCCATCCGGTGCGATCAGCCCGGCCGGGGTGTCCGACGTCGCCACCCAGCGTCCGCCGACCGGTCGGACGCCGGCCCGCGCCCATTCCGCCAACGGGCGCCTGGCATCCCGTCCGGGCGCGTCCAGGCCCGGCGGCACGCTAACCGCCTGGCCCCAGCTCTGCCCCGGACGCCAGCCCGATTGTGCCAGATAGTTGGCGATCGAGGCCAGTACATCGGGCCGGCTGGTCCAGATGTCGCGCCTGCCGTTGCCCTCGAAATCGACCGCGTAGCGCAGATAGCTGGTCGGCATGAACTGCGGCTGACCCATCGCGCCGGCATAGGATCCGGTCATTCCGTTGGGTGCGACATCGCCGTGGTCGAGGATTTTCAGCGCCGCCATCAATTCACCGCGGAAGAAGCTGGCGCGCCTGCCCTGCCAGGCCAGCGTGGCCAGCGCCTCGACCACCCGGAAATCGCCGGTGCCGGTGCCGAAACTGGATTCAAGGCCCCAAATGCCGGCAATAGGGGCGGCATTGACGCCGTAGCGCTGTTCCACGCGCTGGAACAGCATTCGGTTCGCGGCGACCGCCTGGCGGCCGGCGATAATGCGCTTTTGGGTAATAACCAAGCCGCGATAGCGCGCCCAGGTCAGCGTGAACTCGGGCTGATGTTGGTCGCGATCCAGCACTTTCTGGTTCGGCGCGACACCGGCGAAGGCGCTGTCCAGCGTGGCCGGCCGGATGCCCGCCCGGCTTGCCTCGGCCCTTACGCTGTTGAGAAAGCCGCGGAAACCATCGACGGGGTTTGCCAGGGCGGGTGCCGACGTTAGCGCGGGAACAGCGCTCGCCAGCAGAAATCGGCGGGTCGGCATGGGGCGGGTCGGCATGGGGCGGTTCCTGCCATGCCGACCCGCGCCGGAGCAATCGGATTCAGCGGATCATCGGCAGTTCAAGATAGGTATGGTGTGCCGGTGGCGAGGTCTGGGTCCACTCCAGAGTGGTGGCACCCTCGCCCCAGTAGTTGTCGGCGACGTGTTCCTTGGACGTGAACGTGCGGAAACAGACATAGAGGAACACGACCGTTGCCAGCCCGCTGATAAAGGCACCGATCGAGGACACGAAATTCCAGCCGGCGAACGCCGCCGGATAGTCGGGGTAACGCCGCGGCATGCCGGCCAGTCCGAGGAAGTGCTGCGGGAAGAAGGTCAGGTTGACGCCGATGAAGGTGAGCCAGAAATGCACCTTGCCCCAGAATTCCGGATACTGGTGGCCGGAGATCTTGCCGATCCAGAAGTAGAAGCCGGCGAAGATGCCGAACACCGCGCCCAGCGACAGCACGTAGTGGAAGTGGGCGACGACGTAATAGGTGTTGTGCAGCACCTCATCGATGCCGGCGTTAGCCAGTACCACGCCGGTCACGCCGCCGATGGTGAACACGAAGATGAAGCCGATCGCCCACAGCATCGGGGTCTTCAGCTCGATGGAACCGCCCCACATCGTTGCGATCCACGAGAACACCTTGATGCCGGTCGGCACCGCGATGATCAACGTGGCGGCCATGAAATAGGCACGTGTATCGACATCGATGCCGGAGACGAACATGTGGTGCGCCCAGACCACAAAGCCGACCACGCCGATGGCGATCATCGCGTAAACCATGCCGAGATAGCCGAAGATCGGTTTCCGGCTGAACGTCGAGACCACGTGGCTGACGATCCCGAACGCCGGCAGGATCATGATGTAGACCTCGGGGTGGCCGAAGAACCAGAACAGGTGCTGGAACAGTACCGGGTCGCCGCCGCCGGTGGGGTCGAAGAACGCGGTGCCGAAATTGCGGTCGCAGATCAGCATGGTGATGGCGCCGGCCAGCACCGGGATCGCCAGCACCAGCAGGAAGGCGGTGACCAGTTCGCTCCAGATGAACAGCGGCATCTTGTGCAGCGTCATGCCGGGGGCGCGCATGTTGAAGATGGTGACGATAAAGTTCATCGCCCCCAGCAGCGACGAAATGCCGGCGAGGTGCAGCGCGAACAACGTGCAGTCCATGCCGATGCCGGTCTCGTAGGTAGACAACGACAACGGTGGATACAGCGTCCAGCCGGTGCCGGATTCGCCCAAGAACAGGCCGATCATGATCAGCACGAACGCCGGCGGCAACAGCCAGAAGCTGATGTTGTTCAGCCGCGGAAACGCCATGTCCGGGGCACCGATCATCAGCGGAATGAACCAGTTGCCGAAGCCACCGATCAGCGCCGGCATGACCGTGAAGAAGATCATGATCAGTCCGTGCGCGGTGACGATGGTGTTCCATTCCTGGCCGGAAGTGACGATGTCGTTGTGCGGATGAATCAACTGTGCACGCATGATCATCGACAGGATGCCGCCGACCAGGCCGGCGGTGACCGCGAACATCAGGTAAAGCGAGCCGATGTCCTTGTGGTTGGTACTGAACAGCCAGCGCTCTGCGAAGCCCGGGGTGTGGCCGTGATGATCGTCGTGCTCGTGGTCGTGGGTAGTAGCTGACACGCGTTGTTCTCCGGCGGGCGTTCTTAGGGGAAACAGCCTAGTCGCGACCAAGGGTTCATACAGTCCGGATTCACCGCTGCCCGCATCTTTCCGCTGGTTTTAGGCATTGCCGGCGCAGCCAGAACGTTCTTAGCCGCCATGTTGTGGCGCGGGATGGATCGAGATGCAACAGCACAATTCGCGCCGGCGGTGCCGGAGCGGCGAGCCGGGTTGATCGGGTCGCGCTCGGCGAGCGATCGCGGCGGCGCCATCGGTGCGGCGCCATGGGAGTGGTCATAATGCCGCCACCTGAGCCCGAGCGGCCGAGCGGCAAGTCATCGCGTGCAGAGGGCTTTGTGAGCAGCGGATTGACCGCGCCCAGCGGTGTCCGGCAGACTCCACATCGGCCGGCCGCGGACCGGCGCCATGAATAGGCCACGCACGATGAAATTCGGCTTCTGCATCATGTCCGATATCGACGAGATCGGATTCTTCAGTTTCATCGAAAACCTGAACTACGATTCGGCCTGGGTCGCCGACAGCCAGATGATGTACTCCGACGTCTATGCGGTCTGCACCCTGGCGGCGCAGACGACCAAGCGGCTGCGCATCGGGCCCGGCACCGCGATCTGCGGCACCCGCATCCCGCCGGTGCACGTGGCGGCGATGGCGACGCTGAACCGGATGGCCCCCGGGCGGGTGTTCCTGGGCATCGGCACCGGCAACACCGCAATGCGGACGATGGGCCAGAAGCCGATGAAAATCGCCGCCTTCGCGGACTATCTGCGGGTGCTGACCGGCCTGCTCGATGGCAAGGTCATGGACTACGCCTTCGAGGGCCGGTCACGGCCGGTGAAAATGCTGCGCCACGACACCCGGTTCATCAACCTGCAGCCGAAAATTCCGGTCTATGTCTCGGGTTTTGGTCCGCGCGCGATGGCTTTGGCCGGCGAGTATGGGGATGGCCTGGTGTTCGCGATCCCGCCGCGCGGCGTAGCGGTCCAGGATGCGCTGGGCCATGTCCGCCAGGGCGCCGCGAGGACTGGTCGCGATATCGGGGGGTTCCGCAATGCCACCCTGACCAACGTGGCGCTGCTGCTGCCGGGGGAGGCACCGGACTCCGACCGGTTGAAGCGCTCGATCGGGCCGAACGTGATGGCGAGCGTGTATTACTTCTACGACATGGTTCAAGAGACCGGAATCGAGCCGCCGGATTTCCTGCGTCGCATCTGGAAGCCATATTGCGCCCTGGTCGAGCAGACCCCGCCCGAACATCGGCATTTCCGCACCCACGAGTTTCATTACACCGATCTGCATCCAGGCGAGGCGGAATTGATCGATGAGCAACTGATCAGGGATACCTGCCTGGTGGGAACCCCCGATGAACTGATTGAACAGATCCGCGCGCTGGAGCGCGACGGTTTGCAGGAGATGGTGTTTGCCGTTGGCAACGAAACGAAATGGCGGCTGGCCGAGGCATTCGCGCGAACGGTGATGGCGCGGCTATAGCGCCCACGTTACAGCTCCGTCATGTCAGGTCGGGTCCACTGTGGTGCCATGAGGCTGGATTTGGCGAGCCTCCACGGGCGACAATTGACGGGTGGCTGGCGCATCCGTATAAGCCGCCGCTCCCGCGGGTCGCCTGAACAGGCGCACCCGTTGGCGGGCATGAAAGGGCCACACTGGCGGGAGTTCCCCCAGCCGGCGCGGCCACAGGTTCTCGGAGAGCAGTCGTGAAGCGCACCTATCAACCGTCCAAGCTGGTCCGCAAGCGTCGGCATGGATTTCGCGCCCGGATGGAGACGGTGGGCGGTCGCAAGGTGCTGGCAAACCGCCGCGCCAAGGGCCGCAAGAAACTGTCCGCCTGACGCGCGAAGTGCTGGTGTGCTGCCATGCCAGCCCAGCATCCGCCACCAACTGGGGCAAAGCCTGGCCGGTTGAAGCGACGCCCCGAGTTCTTGCGGGTGGCGGCGTCGGGCAACAAGGCCGCTATCGGCGGAGTGGTGTTGCAAGTGCGAACCCGGCAGGATACCGACCCGGCCCGGCTGGGCTTCACCGTCAGCAAGAAGGTCGGCAACGCAGTGGTCCGCAATCGCACTCGGCGGCGCCTGAAGGAGGCCGCCCGCCTGTTGCTCGCCGTACGCCCGGTCGCGGGTGTCGACCTGGTGCTGATCGGGCGCGCCAGCACGCGCCACCGTAGTTTCGCCACCCTGCAGGCTGATATTAGACGCGCCCTGGATCGGACCGGAGCATGACACAGCCGGCCAAGGCCGCCGCGCTGCGGGCAGGTGCGGCCGCTGTCGCGATTGGGATGGTTCGGACCTATCAATGGACGCTGCGCCCGGTGATCGGATCGCACTGCCGGTTCTGGCCGAGTTGCAGCGAATATGCCGTGGAGGCATTGCGCATGCACGGCGCGGCGCGCGGAACGGCACTGGCGGCACGGCGTATCCTGCGCTGCAACCCCTGGCATGAAGGGGGCATCGATCCGGTGCCCGGGGTTGACCCGACCGTGGGCCGTTGCCAAACGGCGGTTGGCCAGAACGGGCGCGGCCCAGACGGGCTTTGCCGGAAGGGGCTTTAATGGACCAGAGACGGCTGTTCCTGGCGATCGCGGTATCGCTGGCGATTTTGCTGGGTTTCCAGATGCTGATCGCGCCGCATCTGCGCAAGCCGCTGCCCCAGCGAATCGCCCAGACCACCCAGACCACGGAGCCGACGGCGACTCCGGCCCAAGGCGCCCCCGGCGCGGTCGTGCCGCCTGCCCCGGCCGCCGAACCGAGCAACGTGCCCCGGGTCAAGATCGATGCGCCGCGGGTGCAGGGTTCGCTCAATCTGCTGGGCGCCAAGCTGGACGATCTGGTGCTGAAGGACTACCGCGAGACGATCAGTCCGGACTCGCCTCTGGTGCGGCTGCTGGAACCGCGGTCGCAGAACCATCCGTACTACATCCAGTACGGCTGGACGGGCGGCCCTGGCGCGAACATCAAGCTGCCCGGCGACACCACCGTCTGGGCCGCGTCGTCGGGGATGCTGGCACCAGGAAGGCCGGTCACCTTGTCGTGGGACAACGGCGCCGGGCTGACCTTCCAGATCGTTCTATCGATTGACGACAACTACATGTTCACGGTTGACCAGACCGTGAAGAACGCCACCGGACAGCCGGTGAAGCTGTTTCCCTGGTCGCGTATCCGCCGCGACTACAAGCCCGAGGTGGCCGGCTATTATGTTCTGTTTGAAGGCTTGCTCGGCGAGGTGGGCGGAACCTTGCAGGAAACCTCCTACGACAAGACCAAGTCCGAGGGCGAAAAGAACCACGACATCGCTTACGACTCCACCACCAACGGCGGTTGGGCCGGCATTACCGACAAATACTGGCTGACATCGCTGGTTCCCGACCAGCTCGTGCCATCGAAAGTCAATTTCCGCTACATCGGGGACCACGGCAACCATTATCAGGTCGATTACATCTCGACCGACCCGTTGACCGCGCCGGCCAACGGCGACGTCACGACGGTGAGCCACGTGTTCGCCGGCGCCAAGGTGTTCTCGATCCTGCACGACTACGAAGTCGGCCTTCACATTCCGCGTTTCGACTATGCGGTCGATTGGGGATGGTTCTGGTTCCTGACCCGCCCGATCTTCATCGCGATCGACTGGCTGAACAGCCTGATCGGCAATTTCGGCGTGGCCATCATGGTGTTCACCGTGTTCGTCAAGGCGCTTTTCTTTCCGCTGGCGAACTATTCCTACCGCTCGATGAGCAAGATGAAACTGTTGGCGCCGAAGATGACAGCTCTGCGCGAGCGGTTGAAGGATGATCCGCAAAAGATGCAGCAGGAGATGATGGGCCTGTATCGGGCGGAGAAGGTCAATCCGGCGTCCGGCTGTCTGCCGATGGTGGTGCAAATCCCGGTGTTCTTCTCGCTGTATAAAGTGATCTTCGTCACCATCGAGATGCGCCAGGCGCCGTTCTTCGGCTGGATCCACGACCTGTCGCAGATCGATCCGACCAACGTTTTCAACCTGTTTGGTCTGCTACCGTTCAACCCGGCCGCCTACGTGCCTCTGCTGCATATCGGCGCCTGGCCGCTGATCATGGGCTGCACCATGTTTGCCCAACAGAAGATGAACCCGCCGCCGCCGGATCCGATGCAGGCCAGGCTGTTTCAGTTCATGCCGATCATTTTCACCTTCATGATGGCGAAGTTCCCAGCCGGCCTGATCATCTACTGGAGCTGGAACAACACGCTGTCGGTGGCCCAGCAATGGCTGATCCAGCGCCGCACCCGGCTGGCCAAGCCATCGCTGGCCCGAACTTGATCGACCAGCAGACGCTCCAGCAGGCCGAAGCGGCGGCGCTGGAAACCGGGCGCTTGCTGTTCGCGGCCGAGTGCCGGTTCTTCTTCGGCGCCCAGAAGCTGGATCAGTTGCCACCGCCGTCGGGCACCGAGATCGCTTTCGCCGGCCGCTCGAATGTCGGCAAATCCTCGCTGCTGAACGCGCTGACCGGACGCAATTCGCTAGCCAGGACCTCGTCGGAACCGGGGCGCACGCGGCAGCTCAATTTCTTCGACTTGGGCGGCAGGCTGACCTTGGTCGATATGCCGGGGTACGGCTACGCGCGGGCCTCCAGGGACGTCAAGGCCGACTGGCAGGGCATGATGTTCGACTATCTGCGCGGCCGGCCGACGCTGCGCCGGGTGATGCTGCTGATGGATGC
Organism: Rhodopila sp.; assembly: GCF_965277165.1. GTDB lineage: Bacteria > Pseudomonadota > Alphaproteobacteria > Acetobacterales > Acetobacteraceae > Rhodopila. The sequence goes on along the minus strand of NZ_CBDICE010000006.1, from coordinate 1,664,898 downwards.
CCGCATCGAGTTCAAGCAAGCCGACCACGACGTGATGGAGCTGCTGGACCGCGCCGCGGTGACGTTCCAACTGATTCTGACCAAGATCGACAGCGTCAAGCCCGCCGCGCTGTTACCAAAAATCCATGCCACCCAGGCGCTGGCCCGCTCGCATGCGGCGGCCTTCCCGCGCATACTGACCACCAGCAGCGAAACCGGCGACGGCATCGAAGCGCTGAGGGCAGAACTGGCGTCGCTAGTGGGCTATTGAGCGCGGCTACGCCACTCGACGCTTGAAGCCGACGGTTCGGCGCAATCGAGGGGACATCATCATGGCAAAACGCTCCACCCCTGCTCCTGATCCCGATAGGATCTCCGAGGCGCTGGTCGATATCGCCGAAATGCTGCTGAGCGATTACTTCTTCGACCCCGACAACGAGCAGCTCTACAAGCAAAAGTTGTCGGAGGGTCGCCGCAACGGGGTCGGCACCACGGTGCTGGAACTGCAAACCATCGAGCTTGCCGACGGCGCCTGCGAGCTGCAGATCGAGGCGCTGAAAACCTGGACCCAGTTCCGTGTGACGATGTCCCATCCAGCGTTCACCGCCACGGTGGATGGGTCCTGGAGTTTCGAGATCGAGGAACTGAGGCAGACACGGGTCAGCCGGACCGGTGACCCCGAGATTATCGAGACGGCGATTGACGCGCTGATCGAGGAACTCGATGACGCCGGCATCGACGATGAGGAGTTCGCCGATCTGATGGCGGCCCTGGGCGACGACGACGACGATGTGCCGCTGATCGGTGACGACCCATCCGAACCGCCACCGGCGACAGCGCTCGACCGCAACCGGGTAAAGGCGATCGCCAAGCGCATCGCCCGCACGAAAAACGCCGACGTCAATCTGGAAGACCGTGCCTGGCTGGAGCAGACGCCGCAGGCCTTGCCGGTGGTCACCGACGCGTTGGTCAGCGCGGCGTCGGCCGCCAAGCGCGACGACGCCCTGGTGCTTGCCTACCAGTCGATGCTGGCATCGCAGCTCGAATTCGTGCGCTACCGGCAGGACCGCGGATGGAGCTGGGCCGACGACATGCTCGAGGCGTTTGGCCAGCGGTTGATCGCGTTGGGTGATCAAGCAGCGATACCGCAGGATGACTGGTTCAAGATGTGCAGCGCGCTGACCCAGGCTCGCGTGCCGGTCTCCAAGCCGCTGCAGGCGGCGCTGGCCGATGCCGGATTCAAACCCGACGAGGATCGCGGTCCGCCCGAACAGATGCTGGAGACGTTGCGCGGGTTCATGGACGAACTCTCCAAGATGGTATCCTCGCCGTTCGAGGTGATCCATTCGTTGCAGACCGCCGGGGCGATGCTGCCGACGATGCTGCGTCAGTTCATGGCCACCGAACTGGCGCTGTCGCCGCATGCCGTGCTGCGCGACGCGGTGCCGATCATGCTGCTGGACGAGGACGCCGAGGTGCGACACGGCGCCTCCGCCGCACTGGAACAGACCGCGCGGCCGGACACCATGTCGCCGGATGCATTGCGTCGGGCGATTGCCGTGCGCAACTGGATACCGGCCGCCGATCGGCCGCCGCTCGATGCGATGGTCCGCAAGGCCAGGTTGGGCGGAGTCGAGACCGGTGCGTGGCCGAGCGCGATCCCCGATCTGGAATTCTATGCCTCGACGATCGATGGGTCGGGCGCACAGAGCCTGCTGGTGGCCAGCCGGGCCGGGAAGAAGGGATTTTTCGGCGGTGTACTTGTGCGTCACGGCACCGGCGTGGTGGACACCTGGGCCGACCCCGACGTGTCGCGCGGCAAGATCGCCAAGCTGATGCGCGAGGCCCAGATGTCGGCCCCGCACGTTCGGGTTGACAAGACATTCGTCGACACCCTGGTGCAGCACGGCATCGGCACCGCGGTCGAGCGCAACGCCGTTCCCCCGGCGTTACTGCTGGACATGGCCGAGTTGCTGGGCGGGACCGAGTGGAAGGATCGCCGGCTCGATATCAGGGCCGAGGCGGACAGACTGTTCGACCTGCTGGACCCGCACGATCGCTCGCCGGCGGGGATCGCCGAAGGGTTCGCCAGCGGCGTGACGTGGATGGCCGAGGACGACGTGTTCACCAGTTGGTACGAAGATGGACCGCTTGTGCAGCAGGCGTTGGCGAAGCTGCCGCGCACCGATCAGGCCGGGATGGCCGCTGCGGTGATAACCGAGATACTGCCGGATAAGCGCACCGAATGGGCCGAACGGTTCCTGATGATGGCGCTGTGGCTGCAGGCATCAGGTGAGGCCAGGCAGCGCGGCAGGGCGCGCGATATGGTGCTGGTGGCGCATGCCCTGGTCGAGGACCAGCCGCTGGAGACGGTCCCGATCATGGCTGTCATCGCCGCGCAAACCGTTCGCGCCACGCTGCTGGGGGCGTGGTAGAAGCAGCCGGTCTGGCGCCCCCGCTTGACCCAACCGCGTCGGCCCTGGACAGTCGCTCAACACGAACGTGGTCGGCCTGACCCATCCGGCATACCTGACCCATTCGGCATAACTGCCTCGGCATGACCTGCTGGGCATGACCACGCGGGAGACACGCCATGGCGGCACGCACAGGGGCGCAATATCTGGCTGGCCTGCGGGCCCGCCAGACCGAGGTCTGGCTGCGCGGCGAACGTGTCACCGATGTCACGACCCATCCGGGTCTGGCCGGCGGCGCGCGGGCGATCGCATCGCTGTATGACCTTCAATCGGACCCCGCGCAGCGCGATGCAATGACCTTTGACTGCGCCGAGGCAGGCGATCGGATTGGGTTGTCGTTCATCATCCCCCGTACGCGCGAGGATCTTGAACGCCGGCGGGTGATGATGCTGAATTGGGCGCGCACGACCTGCGGCATGATGGGCCGCTCACCCGACTTCATGAACGTGACCTTCGCCTGCTGGGCCGGATCGGCAGACTATTTCGGCCGCGCCAAGCCGGAATACGCCGAAAACATGCGCCGATATCATCGTTATATCGCCGAGAATGACCTTGTGCTGACGCACGCGCTGATCAACCTGCAGCGCAGCCGCAATGTCAGCGGAATGTTCAACCTGCAGCAGGGCACCGCGCTTCAGGTGGTGAAGGAGACCTCGGCCGGCATCGTCGTGCGCGGCGCTCGGGTATTGGCAACGCTTGGCCCGTTGGCTGACGAGATCGCGGTGTATTCGCCGCGCGTGGCGCAGCACCTCGAGCAGTACAGCCCGTTCGCGTTGAACTTCGCCATCCCCTGCGACACGCCAGGGCTGCGCTTTCTGTGCCGCGACAGCTTCGACCAGGAAAAGTCGCATTTCGATCATCCATTGGGGTCGCGCTTCGAGGAAATGGACAGCATCGTATTCTTCGACGACGTGGTGGTGCCGTGGGAGCGGATTTTCATCAATGGCGATGTCGGGCTGCTGAACGGCACCGCGTCTATCACCCATTCCTCGGCGCATACCGCGCACCAGGGCTGTGCCAAGAACCTGGCGAAATGCGAGTTGGTGCTGGGCGTGGCGTTGCTGATCACCGAGACTTTGGGGAACGGACATCTGCCGCACGCCGAGGAGCGGATCGGCGAACTGGTGATGTATGCAGAACTGATGCGAGCCTGCATGCGCGCCGCCGAGGCGGATGCCGAGCTGGACGAATGGGGCATCATGTGCCCTGCCCCGCTGCCGGCCGAGACGACGCGCAACCTGTTCATGACCGCCTATCCGAAGATGGTGGAGATCTTGCAGCTTCTGGGGTCGTCCAGCCTGATGATCCTGCCCACCGAGGCGGATATGGCCGGCCCGCTGGCGGGGCACATCGAGCAGTATCTGGCGACCGATCATTCCACCGCGCGGGACCGGGTGAAGCTGTTCCACCTGGCATGGGATATCGCCTGCAGTTCGTTCGGCAACCGCCAGGTGCTGTATGAACGCTTCTTCGCCAGCGACCCGTTGACCCGTGCGCGGGCACTGGCGGCGATGTTTCCGAAGCAGCAGGTGACGGATCGGGTGCGAGACTTCCTGGGACGGGATTGATCGGGGGAGCGGGTAATTGTCGTAGCCGGGCTGGTCGGCAGATTCGCCGATGCGGCCTGAAAGTTTGAGGAATGTCTTCAGCGACGCAACGCTACGCCGAAATCCACTCATCCTCCCGCTGGACCACTTTCTCCAGCAGATGCAGCACGTCGCTGCCGGTCGTCGCCCGCGGGCCGGCGGAATGCGTATCCGCCAGCAGCGGCAACAGCGGGTCGGCGACCGAAGCTGATACCTGCCCGCTGCAGCCCATCGACCAATCCGGGAAGCTGCGCCGTTCGGTCGGGGTGAAGCTCAGTACCGTCAGGTCGGCGTGGCGAGGGTCGCCGCTGATGCGTTCGAACGTGCGCTCAACCACGTCCCGCGGGCCCTCCAGCACCTGGGCGAAGCCCGAAGCGGTGAATAGCAGGGCCCCGGTAATGGCCTCGACCGCGTTGTTGCGACGCGAAGCCTCGAGGATCGCGCGCACTTCCTGTTCCACTGCACCGGCTGAGCCGGCCTGATCGATAACGTTGCGGCTGCAGTAGATCAATCGATAGAGCGATCCGGTCCTGCTTTTCATCGCCTTGGCGCCCTCATTCTGTCGCAGTGTCGGAGTAACGGCTGATGAATTCGTCCACCGCGGCGGCCGCGATCGGGCGGCTCAGCAGGTAGCCTTGGATGTCGGTGCAGCCGTGCGCCCCGACCAGCGCCGCCTGATCCTCGGTCTCCACGCCCTCGGCAATCGTCGTCATGCCGAGACCGGCACCCAGCGTGGCGATTGCCTGGATCATCGCCGCCGCCTCGCGGTTGAAACCCAGCGCGGCGACGAAGCTGCGATCGATCTTGATCTTGTCGAACGGGAACGATCTCAACTGGCTGAGCGACGAATAACCGGTGCCGAAATCATCCATTGCGATGCGGATGCCGCTGGCGCGCAAACCGTGCAGGGTTTCCAGCACATGGGGATCGGTGGATAGCATCGCACCCTCGGTGATCTCCAACTCCAGCCGTTGCGGGGGCAACCCGGAGGAATGCAATGCCGATCGCACGGCGGCAGCCAACCGCCCGCTATCTCCGAGTTGGCGTGGCGAGACGTTGACCGCGACCGAGATCGCGGCGGGCCACCTTGTCGCCTCCTGGCAGGCGGTCTTGAGAACCCATTCGCCCAAGGCGACGATGCAACCGATCTCCTCGGCCACGGGGATGAATGTGGACGGCGACACTTGACCGAGCGTCGGATGCGACCAACGCAGCAAAGCCTCGAAACCGGTCACCCGCTGGGTGCTAACGTTCAATTGCGGCTGGTAAACCAGCGACAATTCGTCCATCGTCAACGCCTTGCGCAGGGCGGTCTCCAGTTCCCGCCGCGCCTGCGCCTGCGCTGCCATCGCCGGGTCGAATAGCCGCCAGGTGCCACCGCCGGCGGATTTTGCGTCATACAGCGCCAACTCGGCGTAGCGCATCAGGTCGTCGGCCGATGCTTCACCGGCTACGAACCCGGCGATGCCGATGCTGGCCCCGATATTGGCGACGTGGCCTTCGACCAGAAACGGACGCGACAGCACCTCGACCATGCGGGCCGCCAGCGGTTCCGCGCGCTCGTCGCTGGCGATCAGGATGACAAACTCGTCCCCGCCCAGCCGCGCCAACAGGTCGTCGGCGCGGATTTCCTGGCGCAGCCGTTTGGCCGCCAGGCACAGCAGCGCATCGCCGATCGGATGTCCCAGCGTGTCGTTGATCGCCTTGAACCGATCGAGATCGATCGTCAGCACGGTGTGCCCATTGGGGTGCCCACCGTCGGAGCAGTCGGTCTCGGCCAGATCCCGCAACACCTGGTTGAAGTGCCGGCGATTGTGCAGTCCGGTCAACGGATCGAGCCAGGCGACACCGCCATCGGCCGCTCCGTTCGGTCCGGCGGTGACCGCCAATCGGCCATCGTCGATGACCAGCATCCAGCGGCCCGAACCGATCGGGCGTAGCTGGATCACCAGGCGATGGTCGCGGCGCAGGGATATCCGCAAGCAGCTTTCCGGTTCGGCGCGATCGCCGGCAATGACGCGGGCCGCGGCGAATGTGGTGATGCCATCGCGCTGGCGAGCGGTCAGGTTGCGCACGCCGGCCAGAATTTCGCCGAGTGGCGGCATGCCCGCGGCCATCAGCGGTGGCACACCGAACAGCCCGGCAATCTGCTCATTCCAGAACAACAGCCGGAGTTCGGCGTCGATCACCGCGACACCCAGCGGCAGCAGCCCGAGAACCTTGTCCGCCAGCCGGCGGTCGGCCCTGGCTCGGGCGACGGAAAGCCCCTGATTCGGCCTGAACGCGGGCCTGCCGCCGGCGACGCGGTCCAGCGGCGGGCCTGCCTGAGCTTCTTGCACCCACCAACTCCTGCTTAACAACGCCGCGACGGCCGCGACCTGGATGGAGGCTATCCCGCCAGCCTTACCGAACCGTTAACGCGACTGTCCCGGCGGGCGAATTTGTCGCCCCCGCAGCGCCCGGTTGGTCCGCTTGACCGATCACGCCGTGCCGCCCTAAAGCCGCTTGATGAGCGAAACACCCACCGAAGTCGGCGCGATCACCGCATCGGCTGAACGACACATCGCCGCGGTCACCGCGGTCGATATCGCCGCGGCAACGGAACAGGCGCATGTGCTTGCCAAGGCGCTGCCGTTCCTGCGCCGCTACGCCGGGGCGACCGTGGTGGTGAAATACGGCGGTCATGCGATGGGCGAGGAGCACCTGGCGAAGCAGTTCGGCAGCGATATCGCGCTGCTGAAGCAGGTCGGCATCAATCCCGTGGTGGTGCATGGCGGCGGTCCGCAGATCAACATGATGTTGAAACGACTGGCCATCCAGTCCACCTTTATCGACGGGCTGCGGGTGACCGACGCGGCGATGGTGGAAGTGGTGGAGATGGTGCTCGCCGGCACGGTCAACAAATACGTCGCCGGGCTGATCACTCAGGCGGGCGCGCTCGCGGTCGGCGTCTGCGGCAAGGACGGCGGGATGATCCGGGCTCGCAAGCTGCAACGCAGCACCCTGGACCCGGACAGCCGGATCGAGCGCGTGCTGGACCTGGGCTTCGTCGGCGAACCGGTCGCGGTCGATGCGCGGGTGATCCACGCGCTGACCGGTGGCGGGCTGGTGCCGGTAATCGCCCCGGTCGGTATCGGCGCCGACGGACAGACCTACAACATCAATGCCGACACCGTCGCGGCGGCGGTGGCCGGGGCGCTGAATGCGACACGTCTGCTGATGCTCACCGACGTGGCCGGGGTGCTTGACCGGAACAAAAACCTGATCCCCTCGCTCAGCCTTGCCCAGGTTGAGCAGCGGATTGCCGACGGCACGATCACCGGGGGCATGATCCCGAAGGTGGAGAATTGCGTCGAAGCGGTGCGCCAGGGCGTCAAGGGCGCGGTCATCCTGGACGGCCGAGTCCCGCACGCCTGTCTGCTGGAACTGTTTACCGAGGCTGGGCCGGGCACGCTGATCAAGCGTTAGTCTGCGTCGGCTACTCGGCGAGCCGGCGCGGCTTCCAGGCTTGCTGCCGGCGCTCCGGCAGGTCGAGAAACGTCAGGTGCCAGTGCATCTCACTTTCCGACAACGGGAAATCACCGTCCGCCGTAGCCCGAAGCACCTGGTCCGGCGGCAGTTGCGCCAGCGCCACCTGCAGAACGGTCGCGGTTTGCACTTTCAGTCCGGCTTTCCACGCCAGGCTGACGATTCCTTTCGCGCTGCGCAAGGCACAGGCGCGATCGATCACCGCGGCCGGGACCTCGGCCCTGGCCGCGAGCATCGCCGCCACCTCGGCGGTTGCATTACGGCCCAGCGCCGACAGGATCGTCTCATCATTGACCCGGCGGGCCGCGTGCAAGTCCCGCACCTTTGCCTGGACCAAGGCCCGGGCTTCGTCCGCCGCGATTTCCGAAGTTGCCCGAGGCCGCGGCGGTTTCAGCACCGAACGCAGCGACTGGGCGATCTTTGGATCAAGGTCGGCGCGGGCAGACAGGGTTTCCAGCAGATGGCCGGACACGATCTCGGCCAGCATGCGCTGGGCGCGTTGCGACAGATACGGCCGGCGAACCAGCGGCCCTTGCCAGTCGGTCTGTTCCTCGGACTGCGCCGCCAACGAGTCCAGGGTGGCCTCGCGGATCTGCGCGGTCGGATTGGCCAGCAGCGCGCCGATCGCGGCGACATCGGCGCTGTCGACGATGGCATCGGACACCGTCTCGGCGATCTCCGGGCGTCGCGCCACCGCCATCACGGTCGAAGCCGGCGGTCGCGTCGCGATCAGCGCCACCAAATCTTCATCGGTCAGCATCGGCGAGAACCGAATCACCGGCTCACACACCATCACCGCCGGGTCGTGCGCCAGCCGCAGGACGATGTCGCGGGGTCCGTCGGGCAGGTCCTTGACCGCCTCGGCGAGGCTGATCCGTACCCGCAGCGCCGCGTCCGCTACCATCGCCGTCAGATTGGCAACCGCGTCGCGCTGCACGCGCTGGCGGTCGGCGTCGCTCAGGTTCGGGGTCAACTTCGACAACTTGCGGCTCAGGATGGTGCGCACCCGAGCGTCGGTATCCTCGGCCAGAATGGCGCTGACACAAGCCGGCAGCGCGGGATTCAACGCCAGGCTCGCCCTTACCGTCACCGACGGGTCGTTGGCCAGCATCCGCAGCACGTCGGGACTGGTGCTGGCCGAGACGCTCTGGCGGACGCGGGTGGCCTCATCCGCGCTCATCAGTCGCCTTCCAGCAGCGACACGCGCCAGTGGCGGCGGCCGCTGCGCTTTACATCGTACATTGCCATATCGGCGCGGCGGGTGAGTTCCTCGATCGACTCGTGGCTGCCGGCCCGGCGGGTGGCAATTCCGACCGAGACTCCCAGCTTGGGGAACGCCTCGGGCAGCAGCGCCTGCAGCTCCTGCGGCGCAGTCTTGCACAGGTAGTCGGCGCGTTCGGCCGCCGTCATGTGATCGGCACCGCTCAACCACACCGCGAATTCGTCGCCGCCCAGCCGAGTGACCAGGTCGAACGGCCGCACCAGCTTGCGCAGAACCTCGGCCAGTTGAACCAGGACCTCGTCGCCGACCCCGTGGCCCAGGCGGTCGTTGACCAGCTTGAACGCGTCCATGTCGACGAACATCAGTGTTCCCGGCTCGGCCTGCCGATCCAGCCTGGCGATCTGGCGGCGCATTTCCTCGAGGAAGGCGCGGCGATTGAGCAGTCCGGTCAGCGGATCGGTCCGCGCCTGCAGGGTCATCTCCCGCTGCAGCGCCTCATGCTCCAGCACCATGCGGACGATGCAGACCGCCGCTCCGGCCAGCGCGATATCCTCCTGATCCCACGGACACGACCCGGCGGCGCGCCAGACCGCCAGCCCGGCCGGCAGATCGGAGCGGATATCGCAGCCGATCGCCAGCACGCTGCGCCCATCGGGGGCGGTGACGCAGCTTGCCTTGCTACCGCCGCTGGCAACGACGTTGGAGGCAACCTGCAGCACATCGGCGGCGCCGGCGCCGCACTCATGCAATAAGCCGATCTCGGAACCCTCGCAGACAGCACCGATGGCCGCGGCGCCTTCGGCGCCCAATGCGTGCACCAGCGCCCCCAAACCGGCGTCCATCATGGCGTCGACTTCGGTTTCTCGCTTCACCTGCATCAGGATGTAGTGCAGCACCTGCCCGCGCCGCAGCCGACCGGCGATCTGCATCGACCCGACATCGGCGTCGGTCATGTCGACGCCGACACCGCGGGCGCCGACGACTTGACCGGCGGCGTCGTAAAGCGGCACCGCCGAGAGGGTCAGCAGGGCTTGTCTGCCGTCGGCACAGCACAGCCAGGCACGGTGGTGGCGGATTTCGACTAATGGGCGGAACGGGTTGATTGTGGCGACCGTTGCATCATCGTCGATCAGGCGTTCGGCGGATTGGCCAATCAGCGAACTCGACGGCCATCCCAGCACGGTGTCGGGGGCGAGGAACACGAAGCGACCCTGGGCATCGGTTTCAAACGCCAGATCGGTCGCCAGACTGACCAGATGCTGCCAGCGCTGGCGGCTTTCCATCAGCGCGTCGCGTACCGGGTCGTGCGTGGCCTTCTGCGGTGAGGCCGTCGCCGGCGGATCGAGAAGCATTTCAGACATGCACGGCGCACCCCGAAGAGGCAGGCCGTGATCTAACAATGAAATGATTAACGAAAGGTTGCCGGCGGGAATTTTGTGCCGTCAGCCGAACAGACCCGACAGCGTGTCGGGTCGGATCGGACGTTCACCGACCCGATTCACATACCGGCCGGCTGTTCAGCCAAGCGACATGCGAGTGCGACCGGCGCGGCGCGGACATCGTTCTCAACCCGGCTAGAGCGCGATCGCGGCTTGGGCGGAACGTTCGTCGTCCGAAGGACACGCTGTCCGCCCGAGGCACGTGAATCGCTCAACAAACAAAGAGTCGGACCAAATCGCAACCGAGGATCGTTTCGTAGTTTGTCAGGCACAATCCCGCAGCGAGGAAACGGCATGGTCGGCGGACTCGATCGGATAGCGTTGGGTGTCTCCGATCAGCACCTCGATAACGGCTTGCCCGGGCTTGATCGGCAACACGGCGTCTCCCGCGGTCCAGCGCCAGATCGCGACGGAGTCGCCTTCGGCCGCCCACCACCCGTCGGTCAGCCTGGGATCGTCCATCGCGATCGTCTCGTGATGCTGGCCGCTTTTGACCATCACCTGGCGCACCATTACGCCCAAGGAACGGCGATCTTCGATCCATGGCCGCAGGACCGACGGTTTCGCGGTCCGCGAGGACAGCCGCACGTCTGCCGTGGTGGCGGGAAGCATGAACGTGTAGCGCCCATCGATCCGACTGAGCGGGGCGATCCGCTTGCCGCCGGCGACGAGGCAAAGTTCCGGGTCGTCTGTCGTCTCGACCGACGCCGCGATCAGTCCGCGTGCCTCGGCTCGCTGCGCGATCGATCGCCAGATCGGCTCCACGCGCGCGGCGTCGCAGACCAGCGGAACGCACGACGCGGCTTCACGCCGGGCCTGGCCGCCCGGTCCGTCGAAGTCCGCGTGCATCAGCAAAGGCAGTCCGGCGTTCTGAAACGAAGCTCGGTTTCCGGTATCGAGGTAGCTTTCGGTCGCCAGCCCCTCGGCCAGCAGCACGTCGTGCGCATCGAGTTCGACATGGAAGTATGTCACCGTCTCGACCTCGTGCGCTTCGACGATCGTGGTGCCGTTGCGCAGCAGTCGGGCGGGTATCAGCTTGCCGTCGATGAAGATCGCATGATCGGGTGAGACCAGCAGGTCATGACGCGGTGCGCCTTCGGCGACGGCATGGGCCTTGATCCGGATCGGGCGAACCGAGTCGGGATCGATATGACGCCGCACCTCGAGGTGGCGCCAGCCGATCCATTTCACCGGGCGCGTCATGCCAGTGGCGAGCAGCACGGTATCGCCTTGTTTCAGATCTTCCACCGCCACGGGTCCGGTCGATGTATCGATCCGGCTGCCGGCCGCGAAGCAGGTCGCCATAATGTCGTTGCCGGCGAAGCTGAAACTCTGGTTCTGGGCAATGACCACATTGAGTATTTCGGCGCTGCCGTCGGCAAGGTTGACGGTCAACTGGTCATGCGAGGGATTGTAGTTGACCGACGAAATCGGCGCCGAGACGTCGATCGTATCGCCGCTGGCAAACAGCGTGATCGGATCCAGGCTGCTGTTGGCCACGCCGGGATCGAAGATCAGCACCGAGTTGGTATCGCCGGGGCTGAATGCGATGACCCCCGAATGACCGCTGATATTGCTGCCGAGCTCGATGGTGCCGCCGTCGCCGATATTCAATGCGGTCGGCGCGGTGGCTATGACGCCATCCAGGGTCAGGAGACTGCCCCCAGAGGCGTCAAAGTTCACCCCGGTTATCCCGGGGCTCTCAGTAACGGAATCGAACGTTACCGTCTGCCCTGAAGCCTCACTGATGGTGGCGCCGCCGGTCACCGATACCGGACTGTAACTGCCCGAGGCGACGGTCGTATTCCCATTGATAATCAGTTCGGCCATGCTGTACCCCCTGAGTTAATACTCGGCCAATTAGACGACGAACCTACCAGCGCTCACCCGGCGAACTTGCCGGCACCAGCCGACAGCGTCATCGTTGCCGTAAACGAAACATTCGCCCGTTGCGGACAGTTTAAGGCCAACTTCACCGCGGACGGAGCAGCGGTCGACTTCGGTGGGTCCGCGATCATCAAAGTGCTCATAAGTTCAAGTCCCTGTCGGCAACTTCGCAAAACTTATTAAGCTGCCGCAACTTGAAGTCAACTAATTATTAATAGCGTAGCCGGGGCTCTTGACGGGGTTGATGTGTGCATCGTTTGACTAATGGTATTTGACTTTCGTTGCTGGTTTTTCAACGTTCTTTGGTCAGTCATTGGTGTCAAAACACTCATTTTCCTTCAGTCCATGATCGAAAGCCCTATTTTTTACGCATGGCGTAGCTTTTATTTGACGATCTTGCCGATGACGTCGGAGTTTCGTATTGATAACGTTATACTCAACCGTGAGGTGTTGTTGCAGCCTGAACGATTTCCGATTTTTTGTTTTGATACATTAACATTGTGCCATTGGAGTCAATTCGATGCCGGCTTCACCCGCTTCACGGCCTTCCGGCGGATTCGGCACGTTCGGCCGACGGGTGCTTCCGCCGCCGGCCTGGAGATATCTTACCGCGAAGACGGCGGCAGACCCCGGCGCGGCAGCCAGGCCACAAACCGCTTGGCGTTGTCGATCGCCTCCTGCTCGACCGCATTGCTGTGGCGCACGTAGTGTTGGGCAAACCCGTCAATGCCCCAGCGCTGATACTGCATTACGTGGGTCAATTCATGCGCCCACACCTTCAAATCGTTCTCGGCGGCACGCTCGTTCTTGAACAAGATGACCTCACCCAACGTGATCGCTGTGGCATCGCCGTAGGAGAACGCCAGCGCTGGCATGGTCAAGGCGTGCGACCCCACGGCGGAAAATCGGCAGGTCCGCAGCAGCGCCGAGGGGAAATATCCCAGCAACGCGCGGTAAATCCCGGCCGGGATGGGCCGTACCCCATCGGCGATCGCCTGCTGGCGTGCATCGCCGATCAGGCCCCCGAGCGTACCGGCGGCGTAATCGAGTAGAGCAGGGGCAATGGCCGGCTGGGCCCGCGCCGGCAGGATCCAGGCGAGACCGGCTAACATGACAGGCCCCGGCGCCGGCAACGGATGGCAGAGCACATAGAGGAAATGTCACCACATGAAGACGTCGAAACCCTGCCGGAATTGTGGCGGAATCAGGAAGATTTCGACTACACCCGCTCGCTGATGACGATGGCGGCGCGGCATCCGGCCTTGATGACACGCGACAACAGCCGATACCCCGGCGCCTGCTCGGCGCCCTGCTGCAGCCCGATGTCGCGGTGTTCCAACTCGTCGGCGCGAAATTTTTCCACCGTTTGGCGCAGCGCCGATTGTTCCGAACCCAGGTCTTCGAGTTCGTCCAGTGTCCCCAACTGCGCCGTGTAGTGGTCGTCGATGGCTTCCTCAACCGCCACGGTGCAGGCCATGGCGGCGCGTTCGCCAAGCGCGGCCGTCATCGCGCCCAGGGCAAAACCGGCGAGGTGCCAAAACGGCAGCATCGCCGTCGGGCGCACCCGGCGATCGGCGATCATGTCGTTGAAGGTGCGCAGATGAAGCTGCTCCTGTGCCTGCATCTGCCGGATCAAGTCGCCCTTGCCGCCACGTCCCAGTATCGCCAGTTGGCCGGCGTAGATCCGCGTGGCGCCGTATTCACCGGCATGATCCACCCGGATCATCCGCGCCGCCATCTGCTCAGGCGTCGGGTCGCCTGGAAGTCCGATGCTCATCGCCTGCTCCTGCTGCGTGAGAGCAAGATGGCCAGCAGCGCCGAGAATGCCAGGGCAAACACCAGGTTCATCGCCGCCATCGAAATCGGCACGCCCGGGATCAGAAAGCTTGGGTCATCGCAGGGCTTGGACGGGCGTGCCGGCATCGAGGCCAGGCGCTCGGCGATCGAACCGCCGCTGAGGTGCGGGGCGGCGCATTCCGGCAGCGGACTGGGCCACCATTGCAATTCGACCCCGACATGTACCGCCGCGATGCCCGCGTCTGCCAGCAGCGCGAACACCGCGACCACCAAGAGCAACCGCGCCGGCCCGCGCGGAAGGACTGCCGCAAGCAGCCCCAACACGATCACGATCCGGTAAGGCCAGCGTTCGAGCAAACAAAGCGCGCAGGGTACCAAGCCATCCCACACTTCCGACGCATGGGCGACGGCGAGCGCCGCAGCCGCGCCCAGGACAGCGACAACGGCAACGGTTCGCGGTGGGAGACGAGGCCGCATGGTCCCGGTGTGCCCCGCCTGATCCGGCGATGCAAGTTGCCGCTCCGCGTCGGGGCGATGCAAGTTGCCGCTCCGCGTCGGCCGGATTAGCTTGACCACCCAAACGGGGAGAACTGTCGTGCAGCGAATCGTCTGGGGACGAAACACGTCCAGCAATGTGATGAAGGTTCTGTGGGGGCTGGGCGAGCTTGGTCTTGCGTTCGAGCGGATCGACGTCGGCGGTGCGTTCGGCAAGACCGACACGACGCAATATCGCGCGATGAACCCGACCGGGCTAGTGCCGACGCTGCAGGAGGGCGATTTCACCTTGTGGGAGAGCAACGTCGTCCTGCGCTATCTCGGCCAGACACACGCGTCGGGTACGCCGCTGTGGCCGACCGAACCGCGTCTGCGCGCCAATATCGACCGCTGGATGGACGCTCAGCACAACGTGTTGGGCCGACCGATGACGGCGGTGTTCTGGGGTCTGGTTCGCACCCCGGCGGACAAGCGAGACCTGAAAGCGATGGCTACGGCGATCGGCGAAGCTGCCCACGCGTGGCGCATGATCGACGCCATGCTGGACCGTCACGACCATATCGCCGGCGCCGATTTCACTCTGTGCGACATCCCCTGGGGGGTGCATGCGCATCGCTGGTTCGGCATGGACTACCACGGACTGACCCGCCCGGAGATGCCGGCCCTGCGCGCCTGGTACGACCGCTTGAGCCGCCGGCCGGCGTTCCAACAATATGTCGCCGCAACACCGATTGTCTGACCTCCGACCCTGGGCGACCCGCCAAGCGCTGACGAACGCGTAGGCCGAGATGATCGCTGGGCCGGATCGGCATTTGCCGCGCCCGAGCCGAGACAGCGACGGAAACCGCACAAAGGAACTCGGTTTGAGCACCCCGCACTCCACCGCCAGCCTGCAGCCCGGGACCACGCGCCTGCCATTGCCGGCGGCGGTGGATCGGCACCGCATCGTCTGGCCGTACGCGATCACCGTCGTCATCTATCACCTGCTCGCCCTGCTGGCGCTGCTGCCCGGGTTATTCAGTTGGACCGGTGTGGCACTGGCCGTCCTTGGCCTCTATGTCTTCGGGACCCTTGGCATCAACCTCTGCTTTCACCGATTGCTGACGCATCGCGGCCTGAACTGCCCAAAATGGCTGGAGCACGGTTTTGCCGTCCTGGGCGTGTGCTGCATGCAGGATACTCCGGCACGCTGGGTGGCGGTGCACCGCCGACATCATGAGCAGGCCGATCGGCGGGACGATCCGCACAGCCCGCTGGTCGCTTTTTTCTGGGGCCACGTGGGTTGGATGCTGGTGCACAACCGCGACCTGGTCCGCCTCGGCATCTATGACCGTTACGCGAAGGATATCCTGCGCGATCCGTTCTACCGGCGGATGGAACGCACGGCACTGTATCCGCTGATCATGATTGGGTCTTGGGCGGTGTTCTTCCTGGGCGGCCTGGCGATTGGGCTGGCAGGTGGCGATGGGGCGGCCCGGGCGGCACAATTCGGCGCCAGCCTGCTGATCTGGGGCGTGTTCGTGCGCACCGTCGTGGTCTGGCACATAACCTGGTCGGTCAACTCAGCATCGCATCTGTGGGGCTATCGCAACTATGAAACAGGCGAGCATAGCCGCAACAACTGGTTTGTCGCGCTGATCTCGAACGGCGAGGGCTGGCATAACAACCACCACGCCGATCCTCGTTCGGCTCGGCATGGCCATCGGCGGGGGGAGATCGATGTCACTTTCCTGACCATTCGGGTGTTGCAGTCGATCGGGCTGGCATCGGACGTGGCAACGATGGACAAGCGGACAATGGGGGCGCCCCCGATCGAGCAACCGGCCGATCCGTAACTCCTTTTTCAACAGCGTGATTCATGCTTTTGGTGATTCCACCGAAAGCGATCGCAGTCTAGCCGTCGCCCGCCGGCTGGATGTCCACCATCAGTTCGTTGCCAAGCCGCTCCAGCCCCGCCCGCATCGCATCGACTGCCGCCTCGCTTGGCGCGCGCAGCAGCGCCGTCACCCGGAACAACGGCTCGCCGCTGAACGATCCACTGACCACGCCGGTGGTCAACTCCTCGATATTGACCCCGCCTCCGGCCAGGATCTGGGCGATGTCGCGCACGATGCCGGGGCGATCGTTGCCCACCACCTCCAGCGCCAGACGCGGCCCCATTGTGGCCGCGGCCACCGGGTTGGCCGCGACGTTGGCCGGGGCGCGCCCGGTATCGCCGCCGGCGGCGTCCCCCGGCACAGTTTGCGCGACAATCCGCAGGCCCTGGCTTTCAAGCCGGCGCAGATCATCCAGCAGCGCCTCGGGTGCCTGCACCAGCACGATGCCGACGAACTGACCGGCCAGCCTGGCCATGCGGCTTTCCAGCCAACTGCCGCCATGCGCGGCGACTGCCTCGGACAGTGCGCGGACCAGGCCGGGGCGATCCGGACCAACGACAGTCAAGATCAATGTGGCCATGTTGGATGCGTCCGTCATTGAAGGAACCTGGGGCGAGGCCGACATAACGGCTCACGGCCGCTCCGGCCAGCCCGGAACGCATCATCGGGTTCCAACGTTGTTGCAATCCCAGCCGTGGCGTGGTTCTAACCCGCCGTTTCCGTGGAGAATGCGTCCCGATGTCGAACTTCGTCTCCGGCCGCCACTTCCTGCAGACCCCCGGGCCGAGCAATCTGCCGGACCGGGTGCTGCAGGCGATGGATCGCAATGCGATCAACCATCGAGGCCCGGAATTCGGCGCGCTTGGGCGCGACATCGTCGCCAAGCTGCGCGGCCTGTTGCAGACCAGGGCGGCGACCATCGGCATCTTCCCGGCCTCGGGCACCGGCGCCTGGGAGGCGGCCCTGGCCAACACGCTGAGCCTGGGCGATCGCATCCTGATCAGCCGCACCGGCCAATTCTCCCATCTGTGGGAGCAGATGGCGCTTCGCTTCGGTCTCGACGTCGTCAGCCTGGAGACCGATTGGCGGCGTGGCGCCGATCCGCTCGCTATCGGTAAAATCCTGCAGCAGGACAGCGAACGGCGCATCAAGGCGGTCTGCACGGTGCATAGCGAGACCTCCACAAGCTGCATGACCGACATCGCCGCGGTGCGGCAGGCGATCAGCCGGGCCGATCATCCGGCGCTGCTGATGGTGGATGCGATATCCTCATTGGGCTGCGCCGACTACCAGCATGACGGCTGGGCGGTCGATGTCACGATCGCCGGGTCGCAGAAGGGCCTGATGGTGCCGCCGGGCCTGTCGTTCACCGCGATCAGCGACAAGGCCCTGGCCGCGGCGAGGGCCGGCGGGTCGCGACGCAGTTATTGGGATTGGGAACCGCTGGTGACCGCCAACCGGACCGGCTTCTTCCCCTATACGCCGGCGATCAGCCTGCTCTACGCGCTGACCGAAGCACTGGATATGCTGGCCGAGGAAGGCCTGCCGGCGGTGTTCGCCCGCCACGATCGCTATGCCCAGGCGACCCGTCTGGCCGCCGCCGCCTGGGGTCTGGAATTGCAATGCGCCGACCCGGCCGCCTACGCCCCGGGGGTGACGGCGATCCGCACGCCACAAGGTCATAGCGCCGACAACCTGCGCAACATGATTCTTGATCGGTTCAACATGAGCCTCGGCAACGGCCTCGGCCGCATCGAGGACCGGGTGTTCCGCATCGGCCACATGGGCGACCTGGGCGTGTTATCCTTGACCGGCGCACTGACCGGGGTGGAGATGGGGCTGCGCGCGGCCGGCGTGCCGCATCGGGCCGGCGGGGTGCAGGCGGCGATGGAGTTTCTTGCCTCGGCGAACGGTTGAGCCCTAACGCCGCGGTGTGCGGGGCCGCCCCGCCCCGGCGATGAACCCGCGGCCCGAGTAGGGTGGCTCCGGTCGATGACGCGGGTGCTTGAAGTCTTCGTGGTGTTCCTGCGTCTTGGCTGCACCAGCTTCGGCGGCCCGATTGCCCATCTCGGCTATTTTCGGGCCGAATTGGTGACGAAACGCCGGTGGTTGACCGAGGCAAGCTTCGCCGACATCGTGGCGATGTGCCAGTTCATGCCGGGACCGGCGTCGTCGCAAACCGGCATGGCCATCGGGCTGATCCGGGGCGGTCCGGTCGGAATGTTGGCCGCCTGGTTCGGGTTCACCCTGCCGTCCGCCGTGGCGATGACGCTGTTCGGCTATGGCGTCGGCGAAATCGGCAACCTGGCGCAGGCCGGTTGGCTGCGCGGGCTGAAACTGGTGGCGGTGGCGGTTGTTGCACAGGCGGTTTGGGGCATGGCGCGCAGCCTGGCACCTGATCGCGCCCGCGCCAGCGTGGCTGTCGCCGCTTGCCTGATATGCTTGGCGATCCCATCGTCGTTCGGCCAGATCGCGGCGATCGTGCTGGGTGCCGTCATCGGCGCAGCCCTGCCAGGTAAACCGCCGGGTATCGAACAGCCGGTGCGCCTTGGGGTCCGCATTCCGAAGGCAATTGCGGTGTCACTGCTGCTGGCGTTCCTGGTGCTGTTGCTCGGCCTGCCGTTGCTGGCGGAAGACACGGGCAGCCAGGGTCTGAGGCTGGTCGATGCGTTCTACCGCGCCGGATCGCTGGTGTTCGGCGGCGGCCATGTCGTGCTGCCGCTGCTGCAGGCAACGGTGGTTCGGCCTGGCTGGGTCGGGCAGGATGTGTTTCTCGCCGGGTATGGCGCTACCCAGGCGGTGCCGGGCCCGGTGTTCAGCTTCGCCGCGTTCCTCGGCGCGGTGGAGACCCCGGGTCCAAACGGCTGGGCTGGGGCGTTGATCGCGACGATGTCGATCTTCGCCTCATCGTTCCTGCTGGTCGGCGGCTTGCTGCCGTTCTGGGATACGCTGCGCCACCGGGCCGGGGTCCGGGCGGCGCTGCGCGGCGTCAACGCCGCCGTCGTCGGCGTCTTGCTGGCCGCATTGTTCACCCCGATCTGGACCGGGGCGGTGCATACATCGGCTGATTTCGGACTTGGTCTGGTGGCGTTCCTGCTGTTGACGCTTTGGGCGGTGCCGCCCTGGCTGGTGGTGCCGCTGGGGGCGCTCGGCGGCTGGGGTCTGGGATTGATGGGTCAGACTTGAACCGGATCAACCAGGCAGCCGCCGCTGCGGCCGCCGCTTGTCCCACAGGCGCAGGCCGCGCACCGCGAGATCGGCAACCGCGGGCAGCAGCCGGGGCTGCATCAGTCCAGGGTCGAAGGCGCTCATGCGGCGGGCGTTCTCGCGATAGCAATCCTCGACAAACCGCCGAAAGCTGAAGCCGTCGAGGAACATGTTGGCCTGCGTGATGGCAAAGTCGTGGCCGTCGTTCGGCTGCTGGCCGCGTCGCACCATGCCCAACAGCCGTCGCCCGGCGCGGCCGTAGAACCAGGCCGATTTCAGCGCCCGGGTCAGCGCGACGTGGCCGCGACGCTTTTCCCGCCAGGCCATGTAGTTGATGAAGAAAACGATATGGCGGGTTTCTTCATACATCAGCACATCGAAGATCTCGAACATGGCTTCCGGCAGGAAGCCCGACTGCCGGGCCGTCTTGAAGGCGCCGAAGCCCAGGAAGGCGTCGAGGCATTCGCCAAACCCGAAATCGATGAAAGCGGTTTCGAGATCGGCAGGGAATGCCTCCAGCGGCTGTTCTGTCGCGTCGAGAGCGTAACGGTCAATCAGCACGCGGATCAGCTTGGCGTGGCGGGTTTCCTCGACGCCCTGCAGGGCGACCGCCTCGCGCACCACGGGGTCGCTTACGTGGGGCGTAAATGCATCGACGATCGCCCCGGCGCGGCGCTCGGTGTGGTAGACCTCCTGCCAGAACGGCACGCCGCGAAGACGCGCCAATTCCGCCTCGTCGAGTTCCGGCCATGCCAGCGCCGCCGGATCGAACACCGTATGGGTATCGATGAACTGGCGGCAGAATAGGTCCTTATGGGCGTCCGACCCGGCCTCAATCTTCATACCTTAGCCTCGCTGCCGCATATTGTCGTTCATCGTCCGATGGCACCAAATGCAAGGCTTGGCGTCA
Source organism: Rhodopila sp. (assembly GCF_965277165.1). Lineage (GTDB taxonomy): Bacteria > Pseudomonadota > Alphaproteobacteria > Acetobacterales > Acetobacteraceae > Rhodopila. Next base: position 1,644,497 of record NZ_CBDICE010000006.1, on the reverse strand, counting down.
AACGCGCCGGTCTGGGCGCGCACCGACCGTGCTGAAGGCTATACACGAAGGGCGATGCGCCATGTAGCGGGGGGGGAACCATTGGCCCAGGGCGATGTCCTGATCTCCGGCGCGGGTCCGACCGGGCTTGCGCTGGCTCTGTGGCTTACCACGCAGGGAGTCAAAGTCCGCATCATCGACAAAACCGAAGCTCCAGGCACCACGTCGCGTGCGGTCGCGATTCAGGCGCGCACCTTGGAGCTTTACCGTCAATTGGACCTGACGCGGGACGTCCTGGCGCAAGGACATCATATCCCGGCGATCAATCTCTGGGTTCAGGGCAGAAAGCAAGCACACGTCTCGTTCGAGAACTTTGCCGCCGATCTCACCCCCTACGGGCCGCTTACCTATGCCCAGGATCAGCACGAGCGGCTTCTCGTCCAACGGCTTGAAGCCCTCGGTGTCAGCGTCGAGCGACAAACCGAGCTTCTCGGCTTCAGCGATGCGGGGCATCAGATCAGTGCCACGCTGCGGCGCCCGGATGGGCAACAGGAAACCTGCGAGGCGGCATATCTCGCAGGCTGCGACGGCGCCCGTTCGCTTGTTCGGCAGTCAATCGGGACCGGTTTTCCCGGGGGCACCTATGACCAGGTGTTTTATGTGGCTGACGTAACGGCTACCGGCCCGGCATTCGATGGCGAACTCCATGTCGATCTCGACGAAGCCGACTTCCTGGCGATCTTCCCACTGTCGGGTCAAGGTCACGCGCGGTTGATCGGCACGGTGCGCGATCAGCGCGCGGACCATCCCGAACACCTGAAATTCGAGGATGTCAGCCAGCGCGCCATCCAGAACATGAAGGTCGACGTGCGGCAGGTCAGTTGGTTTTCGACCTATCGGGTGCATCACCGGGTGACCGAGCATTTCCGCAAGGGTCGCTGCTTTCTGCTGGGCGACGCCGCCCATGTGCACAGTCCGGCCGGCGGTCAGGGAATGAACACCGGCCTAGGTGATGCCATCAATCTTGCCTGGAAGCTAAAGGCGGCGCTGACCGGACAGGCGTCCGATGCGCTGCTGGACACTTATCAGACGGAGCGTCGCAGCTTCGCACTCAAGTTGGTTGCCACCACCGACCGGGTATTCAGTTTCGCAACCGCCGAGGGGCGCGTGGCGGACTTCATCCGCACCCGGGTGGCACCGGTGATCGTGCACACGCTATTCCGGTTCGAAGCTGCCCGGGACTACGTCTTCAGCGCGGTATCACAGATTGCCGTCGCTTATCATGACAGCGCCATCAGCGCCGGACGAGCCGGAAGCGTTCGGGGCGGCGACCGACTGCCCTGGGCACCGGTGCCGAATGCCGACAATTTCGACACGTTCGTCACCATCGGCTGGCAAATTCATGTCTATGGCGTTGCCACCCCGACGCTTATCGATTGGTGTCGGCGGAGAGATGTCCTGCTGCACGTGTTCGCTTGGCAGGACGCATACGCCACCGCCGGGCTTGCGCGGGATGCGGTCTATCTGCTTCGTCCCGATACCTACGTAGCGTTGGCAACCACCGCGCAGACCCCCGAACAACTGGACGCCTATTTCGCCAATCATGGGATGTCACTGGTTCGATAGGCTATTTCAGTGCGCCAACCGGCAAGCTCCGCCGATCACTCGGGCCGACGCTTCGACGCGACCGGCTGGGGCGCAAACGCCGCACCGGGGGGCAGGTCCGCCAGCTCGCGCGTCGGTTCCTCGTAGGGCACTGCGTCGATCATGGCCGACTGCGCCGGCGGCGCGGCTTGTCCCGACCGGCCGGCGAGCAGCTTGCGCCAGACGTAATACAGGAACCCCCCGGCCCCGGCCGGCATCAGGAACATGACCGCGATCAGGATCACCCCGTAAACCGCGCCCGGCGCCGCCTTCGACACCAGATCGGAGAGATTCGGCACGAACTCGATAAACGCCGCGCCGATCAGCGTGCCGCCAATCGAAGATACACCACCGACGATCAACCCCACGAACAGAAAAATCGACACCACCACGCCGAAACTGTCAGGCGCGACGAATTGCACCGCGATCGCGCTGAGCGATCCAGCCAGACCGGTGTACATCGCGCTGAGAGCGAAAGTACGGGTCTTCACGATCGGCAGGTTGATGCCCATTGCCTCGGCCGCCATCGCGTGGTCGCGAATCGCCATCATCGCCCGCCCGACGCGGCCGCGGACAATGTTCCAGGCCATCACATAAAGCAGCACCGCGACTGCCGCGGTAAACAGATACAGCCACTGGTCTGGCGACAACGGCAACCCGAACGGTGCATCGGGTTTGTCGATCACCAGACCCTGCACCCCGCCGGTCCAATCCTCGAACAGCTTGTATTTCAGGATTTGCGGGATCGCGGTGGCCAGCGCAAAGGTGGTCAGCGCCAGGTACAGGCCGCCCAGGCGCAACGCAGGCAGGCCCAGAAGGAACCCCACCACGGCGCACACCACCGCCGAGACCGGCAGCGTGGCCCAGTACGGTACGTTCCACGTTGCCATCAGAATCGCCGTGGTATAGGCGCCGATCGCATAGAACGCGCCATGCCCCAGTGATATCTGGCCGTTGAACCCGGTCAGCAGCGCCAGGCCGAGGATGGCGATGGCATAGGTCACCACCATCGTCAGTTGGAACAGATGGTAGTTGGTGAAGCTCAGCAAGGGCACCAGCACCCCGAGCAAAACCAGGACGGCGACGATCCAGAAGCCCCGCATGGTCATACCCGACTGTACACGCGGCGCCCCATCAGGCCGGTCGGCTTGACCGTCAATACCGCCACGATGATGACCAGCGCCAGCGTCAGTTTCAGCTCGGTTCCCACCAGGTAGGCACCGCCGAGGTTCTCGATCACGCCGACCGCGAAGCCGCCCAGCACCGCCCCCAGCGGACTGTCGATCCCCCCCAGCAGCGCGCCGGCAAACGCATAGAGCAGGATGCCGGACATCATGTTGGGATCGAGGAACACTACCGGTGCCACCATGCAACCGGCCACCGCGCCAATCGCCGCCGCCAGGCCCCAGCCCAGCGCCAGCATCCAGCCGACGCGCACGCCCACCAGGCGGGCGGATGTCGGATTGAACGCCGCCGCCCGCATCGCCAGCCCCAGCCTGGTGTGGCGGAAGAAGAGATAGACCGCGATCAATACCAGCAGCGTGACGCAAGTGGAGCCGAGTTCGTGGCCCGACAGGTATCCGCCCAGCATCGGGTGGTCGGGGAACGGCGAGGGAAACCGCTTGATCGTATAGTCGAAGATCCAGCCGCTCATCGCGTTGATGACCAGCAGCAGTCCGATGAACACGCCGACCGAGGCCAGCACCGGGGCATCCGCCAACGGCCGCATCAGGATACGCTCGATCGCCACGCCGATGACGAAGGACAACGCGACGGCCAAAACAAACGCTATCCAGTAGGGGAAGCCGGCATTGATGAAGGTCAGCGCTATGTAAGTCGAGAACGTCGCCATCTCGCCTTGGGCGAAGTTCACGTGGTGGGTAGCCTGGTAGATCATCACCAGCGCCAGCGCCACGCTGGCGTAGATACCGCCGGTGGCGATGCCCGACATGATCTGGTGAATGACGCCTGCGAGCATCCTGCCTCCCTAATACCCGAGGTACGAGCGGCGGATGCCCTCGTCCTGGCTGATTTCGGCCGCCGGCCCCGCCATCACGATGCGGCCGGTCTCCAGCACGTAGGCATGTTCGGCGAATTCCAGCGCCAACGCCGCGTTCTGCTCGACCAGCAGGATGCTGACGCCGGCATCCTGCTTGATGCGCTCCAGAATGCGGAAAATTTCCTGCACGATCAACGGCGCCAGGCCGAACGACGGTTCGTCCAGCAGTAGCAGGCGGGGCCGCAGCAAAAGTGCGCGCACGATCGCCAGCATCTGCTGCTCGCCGCCGGAAAGGGTACCCGCTTGCTGCTTGTAGCGCTCCTTGAGGCGCGGGAAGTATTCGAACATGTGGTCGAAATCTTCAGTCGTCTGCCGCGCCGGACGGCTGTAGGCGCCCAGACGCATGTTCTCCTCGACGGTCAGTTCCATGAACGTGCCGCGACCCTCGGGGACATGAGCCACGCCGAGGCGGACGATATCCTCGGTGGCCATGCCATCGATGCGCCTGCCGTCGAGCGTGAGATTGCCCCAGGTCCGAACCAGGCCGCAGATCGCTCGCAATGTGGTGGTCTTGCCGGCGCCGTTGGCGCCCAGCAGCGCGGTGACGCCGCCTTTGGCGACGGCGAAGTCGGTACCATGAAGCACCCGGGTTTCACCATAGGCGGCATGGAGGCCGGAGGCCTCGAGCAGGTTGGTCACGCCCGCGTCCGGCCGGTCGCGCCGGGGTGTGCAGCCGCGGCTGCACCCGAGGCACACGTCCGGCCGTTGATTTCGTTGTCCTCGCAGCCCCCCATAAGCCGCCATTCCCTTGGTTATTGGCATTTCCAGGCGGAACGGAAACTGACGAAGCGGACCGGTCGAGTCAACGGTGCAAATCAGGCCATTTTGCCCATCCGTCGGCGGCAGGCCGCGGTCCCTCGGTGGGCGTTTCCCGACCCCTTGGTTGCCGTCGGCAACCAAATCGCAATCCAGCGCCAAGTCACAAGCCAGCCTCAAATCGCCAACTAGCGAAGGCGTGACCACCAGCACGGTAGCAGCACAGCGCCTGATCCCTATCGTAGGGGCCTAAGCGACGACGTAAGGAAGCTTTCGATGCGCGTCACGCCGGACACCCCGCCGGACAGCCATGGACCGTCGCGTCATCGATCGACACTCGCTCGGTTTACCCGTCCGGCCGTGGTTCTGGCACCGCTGTTTCTAGGCGCCTGCCAGGCGGCGGTGCTCGACCCGCAGGGGCCGGTGGGCATGGCCGACAGGACCATCATGATCGATTCCCTGGCGATCATGCTGGCCATCGTCCTGCCGACGCTGGCGGCGACCTTTGGCGTGGCGTGGTGGTTCCGCGCCTCCAACACCCGATCCACCTACCTGCCGGAGTTCGAGTATTCCGGCCGCATCGAACTGATCGTCTGGGGAATCCCGCTGCTGGTCATCATGCTGCTGGGTGGGGTTGCCTGGATCGGTGCGCACGAACTCGATCCGGCGCAACCGCTGGCGTCGAAATCGCCGCCGCTTCAGGTCCAGGTCGTCTCGATGGATTGGAAGTGGCTGTTCATCTACCCCGACCAGCGCATCGCCAGCGTCAACCAGCTTGTGGTCCCGGCCGGCGTGCCGGTTCATTTCGTGCTGACCTCGGCCAGTGTGATGACCGCGTTCTTCATCCCCCAACTTGGCAGCATGATCTACACGATGAACGGCATGACGACGAATTTGAACCTGGAGGCCGACAAGCCGGGCACGTTCCACGGTCTGGCCAGCCATTTCAGCGGTGACGGCTTCTCCGATATGCACTTCGACGTGCGCTCGGTGCCGGCGGAGCAGTTCTCCGCCTGGGTCGATGCAACGCGCAAAACCGGTCCGACCCTGGATTCCGCGTCCTACACCGCGCTTGCCAAGCAAAGCACGAATGTTGCGCCGTTTACCTACCGGGCGGCCGATCCTGGACTGTTCCAACGCGTGGCGACGCAGCAACTCCCGCCAGGACCGGGTCCGCAAATGGGTTCACCCAGCCTCAATGTGTCGCCACGGTCGGAGAAGTGAACATGCTGGGCAAGCTCAGTTGGGCGGCGATCCCGCTGGACCAGCCAATTCCGCTGTTCGCGGCCGCCCTGGTCGGCGTTGTGCTTTTCTGCGTGCTCGCATTGGTCGTGCTGAAGGGGTGGCTGCCCTATCTGTGGCGGGAATGGATCACCAGCGTCGATCACAAGCGTATCGGCGTCATGTACGTCTTCCTCGCGATGGTGATGCTGCTGCGCGGTTTCACCGACGCCATCATGATGCGCTCGCAACAGGCGCTGGCCTTCCGCTCGCCTGGGTATTTGCCGCCCGAGCACTACGACCAGATCTTTTCCGCGCACGGCACGCTGATGATCTTCTTCGTCGCGATGCCGTTCGTCATTGGGCTGATGAACTTCGTCGTCCCGTTGCAGCTTGGGGTGCGCGACGTGGCGTTCCCGACGCTCAACTCGGTCGGCTTCTGGCTGACTGCTACGGGTGCGCTGCTGATCAACCTTTCGCTGGTGATTGGCGAATTCGCGCGCACCGGATGGCTGCCGTACCCGCCGCTGTCCGAGATCGCCTACTCGCCCGGCGTGGGTGTCGATTACTACCTATGGTCGCTGGAAATCTCGGGCATCGGCACGTTGCTGTCCGGGGTCAATCTGGTGACCACGCTGCTGAAGATGCACGCCCCCGGCATGAAGTATATGCGGATGCCGATGTTCTGCTGGACGGCGCTGGCGTCCAATCTGCTGATCGTCGCGGCGTTCCCGATCCTGACCGCGACGTTGTCGATGCTGCTGCTCGACCGCTACCTCGGCTTCCACTTCTTCACCAACGAAGCCGGTGGCAACGTGATGATGTTCATGAACCTGATCTGGGCATGGGGACACCCCGAGGTCTACATCCTGATCCTGCCGGCGTTCGGCGTGTTCTCCGAAGTGATCGCGACATTTTCGCGCAAGCCGCTGTTCGGCTACCGGTCGATGGTGATGGCCACGATGGCGATCTGCGTGCTCGCCTTTACCGTCTGGCTGCACCACTTCTTCACCATGGGCGCCGGCGGTGATGTCAACGCGATCTTCGGCATTGCCTCGATGATCATCGCGGTGCCGACAGGGGTGAAAGTGTTCAACTGGATATTCACCATGTATGGCGGCCGGGTGGTGTACTCCGTCCCGATCCTGTGGTCGCTCGGCTTCATGGTCACCTTCGTGATCGGCGGCATGACCGGCGTTCTGCTGGCCGTGCCGCCGGCCGACTTCATGCTGCACAACAGCCTTTTCCTGGTCGCCCACTTCCATAACGTGATCATCGGGGGCGTGCTGTTCGGGTCGTTCGCCGGCTACAACTATTGGTTTCCGAAAGCCTTCGGCTTTCGCCTGCATGACGGGTTGGGCAAAGCCGCGTTCTGGTTCTGGCTGGTCGGCTTTTACGTGGCCTTCATGCCGCTGTATGTGCTTGGCCTGGAAGGGATGACCCGTCGCATGCAGCACTACGATGTCGCCGAATGGCATCCCTGGCTGATCATCGCGGCCGGCGGCGCCGCGCTGATCCTGTGCGGCATCATCCTGCAGATCGCCCAGATCGTGGTCAGCATCCGCCACCGCGACGAACTGCGCGACCTGACCGGAGACCCGTGGAACGGGCGTTCGCTGGAGTGGTCGACGCCGTCTCCGCCGCCGGCATTCAACTTCGCCGTGCTGCCGACCATCGAGGGCGAGGATTTCTATTGGGGCATCAAGCAACGCGCGCTCCGCCAGGCGAAGCTGCGCGATGAGCCCGAATACACCGCGATCGAGATGCCGCGAAACAGTCCAACCGGTTTCATTTGCGCCTTCTTCGCCACCTTCACGGGGTTCGCGCTGATCTGGCACATCTGGTGGCTGGTTGGCGTCGGATTGCTGGGCGCGTTCGCCACCTTCGTGGTGTTCGCCTGGCGCGATCAGGATGAATACGTCATTTCCGCGGATCAGGTGGCGCGCATCGACCGGGCCAACCGCCGCGTCCGCACCGAGGCGCTGTCCAGGCTCCGGGTGACCACATGAGCGCGTTCCAGGGAGCCGCCGGCAGCAGCGACCCGCCACGGATCGAGCGAGGCGGAGTGCCGGCGCGGCCGATCAGCGCATTGGCCTCCAAGCGGATCATTGTCGGCTATGGGTTCTGGGTTTTTCTGCTCAGCGACATCATCATGTTCTCCGCCTTCTTTGCCAGCTACGCGGTGCTGGTGGGGAACACCGCCGGCGGGCCCAGCGGGCACGACCTGTTCGATTTGCCCAACGTCGCGCTGGAAACGGCCTGCCTGCTGCTGTCCAGCTTCACCTGCGGCATCGCCAGCATCGGCGCCCAGCGGCGCAACGGGCTTTGGTTCTTCGGCGCAATGGCGGTCACGTTCATCCTGGGGGCGGCCTTCCTCAGCATCGAGGTGCGCGAGTTTGCCGGCATGGTGGCAAAGGGCGACGGCCCGACCCGCAGCGCTTTCCTGTCGGCGTTCTTCACCCTGGTCGGCTGCCACGGGCTGCATGTCACCTGCGGCCTGTTGTGGCTGCTGACGATGATGGCGCAGGTGTTCGCCAAGGGTTACCGGCCTGACATCCTTCGCCGCATACTGTGTTTCAGCCTGTTCTGGCATGCCCTCGACATCATCTGGGTTGCCTTGTTCACCGTGGTATACCTGATGGGAGCCGGCCAATGAGCCACGCCGACACCGAGCCGGAAAGCACGGACACCGCGCCCGGCGGCCAAGAGGTTGAAGGCGTCCTGCCCTATCTCATCGGGCTCGGGCTGGCGACCCTGCTGACCGTGGTGGCTTTCTTCATCTCCGGCACGACGCTGGTCTGGGGACCCAGCATTCCGGTGGCGTTGTCGGTTCTGGCAATCGGCCAGATGGGAGTCCACCTGGTGTTCTTCCTGCGCATCACCAGCGGCCCCGACAACGTCAACAACGTCATGGCGCTGGCGTTCGGGGTGTTGATCGTGTTTCTGGTGATCGGAGGGTCGCTTTGGATCATGGCGCATCTGAACCACAACATGATGCCGATGAGTCAGATCCTGCAGATGCAGCGCTGACGCCGGCCGCGTTCCGTATCTGGCGGATTCGCCGACGTCGAATTAGGCCGCGAATGCCACACCAAGGCGAATGCCACACCAAGGCGAATGCCACACCAGGGCGTGCGACGCCGGTTGGGCTAACACGATGGCGTGCGCAGCGAACGAAACGTGAAGAAAAAATCATCAAACCGGCGCGCCCGCGCCTCAATCCGGTCACTGTGCGCACCCATATTCCGCAACGATCGTATTTCAGGAGTGAAAAGCATGATGCGCTTCAAGGCTCTTTTGATCGCCGCGCCAGTCGCGGCGGGTCTGCTGGCGGCGCCTGCGGCGCATGCCGATTGGCACGGCCACGGAGGCGGCAACCACGGCGGCTACCACGGTGGCTATCACGGCGGATATCATGGCGGCTACCGCCACGGTCCCGGCGTCGGCGGTGTTCTGCTTGGCCTTGGCGCCGCGGCGGTCGTTGGTGGCGTGATCGCTTCACAGGCGTATGCACCTCCCCCGCCGGTGTATTACCCACCGCCGCCGGCCTACTACCCCCCGCCGCCGGTGTATTATTCGGCTCCTCCGGGCTATTATCCCCCGCCGGGCTATTGATCCCGAGGGCTGGGCGTCTACCGCGGCGGCCCCAACCGGCGGTCGCGGACGCTTAGCGCCGCGGCGACTGGACATCGCGCAGGCCGCCTCGCCGATTACGTCACGGGGAGGCCGCGGGCGCTCCGAGGGAGGATGCGAAAATGGCGAACTCCTTTGCGCCGCCTGATCCGTGGCTGAAACAGCTACTCGCCGCCGAGTGGACTGACGGAATTCGCACCCGCCCCTCCCGCCTTGTAATCAACGCCGATCATGTGATGATCGGCGGCCTGGTTGCGCCAATTGGTTCGCTGATCGATGCCAGGCCGGCAGATCAACCCGGCGCCGTCCTGTCCTTCGATCTGCTGCATGATGGATGGAAGGTCACCAGGCTGCACAAGTATAAGCCGCTGATCTACTACGCGGCTTTCGGCAGCGAGGACATCTTCGCTTGCCTCCGCGCCTCGATATTTTCGTTGCTGACCCACGGCCGTTGGCGGCACGACATTGCCGTGCTGACGAGTCCCGATCGCGTCGCTCTTGTCCGCCAGCAACTTGCCCCGATCTGTCCGCCGCAACGGCTGCATGTGGCACCCGTGACGGGTGAGGATCTGCTGGACTGGTGCTGTGCCCGCTATCGGTTGAACGCGTTCCAGGCGCTCTGGTCGGCCCAGCCGTTGCTGTATCTGGATACCGACGTGATTTGCGATCGTCCCATCGATGAGCTGATGTTGGGACTGATCGGTTCGAACACGATCAACCTGCGACAGGAAGGACGGCTCGACGAGGGTGAGGCGACTTCGGCCGGCCATTGGTTCGGATGGCGGTTGCTCGCCGGTGACGGTGTGCCATTCGACCCATCGTCACCGGGATTTTCCTCCGGTGCCATCGGATTTGCAAACGCCGTCATGGCACAGCCGCATTTCGATGCGATCCTGGCGAGCACTTACGGCCATGCCCGTTCAACAGCAAACCGGCACTACTACGAAGGCTACGATCAACCGTTCGCCAATTACGTGCTGCGCAAGCGACGGTGTTTTGCAACCGATCTTCTGAACCGGAGCTTGCGAATACACCGAGTGGCCGCCGATCACATCTCCATGCCCGCGCCCCGGTCCGCCACCGGATTGGTCCATTTCACCGGTGGGGTGGGCTTGGCGGAGCCCAAGCGTGCCGCGATGGAAAACTATCTTGCCGCTCTGAGCCCTTAACGGATAACCCGACCCGCCAGCAGACGCATCCCGCCCTCGGCGGTCAGATGCGCGATCCGGCCGCCGACGATCGTTGCGACCGCCCGCGACGTCGCCGGATCGGCCAACACCAGATCGGCGCGCTTCCCCGCCGCGATCGTTCCCCGGTCCGTCAACCCCGCGGCGCGTGCCGGATTTTCCGAGATCAGTCCCCATGCACGCGCCAGGTCCAGCGCCCCTCGGTCAGCCAGGATAAATGCCGCCCGCGTCATCGCCGGGTAGTAATAGTCCGACGTCAGCACGGTGCAGACGCCCGCCTCGGCCAAACGCGCGGCTGAGGCCCATCCCAGGTGAGATCCACCGCGGACTACGTTCGGGCAGCCCATGACGACGAAGTCACCGGCCTCGACCGCGGCGCGTCCGACGTCCTCGGCCATCGGAAATTCACAGATCCTGGCTCCATGTTCGCGGAAACCACTGCGCGCCGCGATACTGTCGTCGTCATGGCTCGCCATCGGCAGCCCAGCCGCCCGCGCCGCCGCCGCGATCCGATCCAGCGCGGCGGGAACCGCATCGGCACGTGACGCGATCGTATCCGCCATGCCGCGAAACGCATCCATTTTCATGCCGGCACGACCGCTGTACTTCGCACCCTCGATCGGATCTTTCAGCTTCCGCAAGATCGACGGCGTGTGGTCGTTGAACGCCAGCAGGTGCACGCGCCCGGCCTCGATATCGGTGATCGCGGTTTCCAGCGCGTCGAGATTATACGCCTCCCACCGCAGATGCACCCGCATGTCGCAGGTCCACGACCCGCCATCAAGCGCCGCCAGCAAGGCACGCCACGCGGTCAGGCTGCGCAGTCCAGGCTCCCACGACAGGGTGACGCCGTGGAACGCCGTGGTGATGCCGTTGGCCAGAAGTTGCGATTCGGTATCACGCAGCGCCAGATCGGTCGGAAAATTCACCCCAGGCCTGGGCTGAAGCTGACGCTCGAAGGCGTCGCCATGCAGATCGACGATCCCGGGCAGCACCAGCAATCCGGTGGCATCCAGCCGCAGGCTCCCCGGCTTGCCCGCCTCACCGACCCGCTCGATCAGCCCGTCGGCAACCGCCAGGTCGGTCCTCACCGGTCCGTCAGATGCCAGCAGAACCGTTCCGCCCGTAATACTCATATTGTGCATATTTATAGACCTTTACGGTTCGAAGACGATCTGAACCCGCGGCGTCGGATAGCACCCGGTGGTGAACTCGATGATCGTGCCGGCATGATCGACGTTGATATTTTCGGTGACCAGTACCGGGCGGTTGCGCGCCATGCGCAGCAGATCCGCCTCGGTCTGGGTCGGCAGCCTGGCGGTCACCCGGGTCTGCTGGCGGAGGTAGTCGTCGACGCCGACAGAGCGCAGCGCCTCGGTGATGCGCGGCGTCGCCTGCAGTGCCTGCAACATCCCCTTCAGCCGCACGGCAGGGAAAAAGTGCCGAGCGAGACTGACCGGACGGTCGTCGGCGAAACCCAGACGTTCCAGCACCACGACCCGACTGCCGCCGCGCACCCCAAGGCCGGCGGCGACCCGCGCATCGGCAGGAATCTCGCGCAACTGGCGAACGATGCCCGAAGGTTCCTTGTTGTGCTTGCGGATCCATTCCGCGAAGCGCGTGCGCGGCTCGACGTTGTACTCCAGCACGTCCTCGGCGACGAAAGACCCGCGGCCCTGCTCCACCCGCACCAGCCCATCGCGCGACAGTTCCTCCAGCGCCCGTCGCACGGTGTGGCGGTTGACGCCGAATTGCGCCGACAGCGCCGCCTCGGTCGGCAGTTGCGAACCTGGCTTCAGGTCACCCGAGGCAATCTCGGCCTGCAGTTGGCCGACGATCTGACGCCACAGGGCGATACCATCCTGTCGGTGCACCGGACAGATCGTCAGGTTATCCATATCGGCGGGCGCGTTCATCGATGTTTCATCCATTCCCCGGCGATGCGATGGCACTTTCGTGGTTGACGTTAGACCGGCGCGCGTCTAGCTGTCTAGACATCTAAACAAGACCCGACAGGCATGCACGACCTTTTATCCACCGATCACCCCTGCCCTGCCCGCCGCCGCTGGATGGCCGCGCTGGCGCGGGCAACCGCCGAACGCATCGCCGCCCTGCTGGGCGACTGCGCCGAACTGCCGGGCTATGCGATCATCCGCGGACCCGAGGCTGGGCTGGTGATGGTCCGCGGCCGAACCGGCGGGGGCGGATCGGTGTTCAATCTGGGAGAGATGTCGGTGACCCGGTGCACGGTACGGACCGACGCCGGATTCGTCGGCCACGCCTATGTCGCCGGCCGCGAAGACCGGCGCGCCGAACTCGCCGCCGTGGTCGACGCGCTGATGCAGGATCAGGCTTGGACGGCGAAGTTGGAAGCCTGCGTCATCGCCCCGTTGCAACGCGAGCAAGGTCAGCTTGCGAAGACTCGGGCGGCCAAGGCGGCGGCAACCCGGGTGCAGTTTTTCGCCATGCAGACGATGCGCGCATGAGCAACGATCTGTCCCCTGGTTTCGCCGATCCCGTTGCCGGTGCGCAAAGCTGCTTCCGCGCCGTGCTCGATGCGATGGCGCGCCCCGGCACCCCCCATGCCGTCAGCGGCGTAACGGCTCCGGCACCACTATGCGACGCGGCGGCGGCGGTCGTGCTGACGCTGGCCGATCACGAGACGCCGCTGTGGCTTGACCCGGGGGTGGCCGAGGCGCGCAGCTGGATCGCGTTCCACACCGGCGCACCTATCGTTTCGGCTTCGCAAGCTATGTTCGCGATCGGATTGACGCTGCCCGATTTGACCACTTTGTACGACGGCAGCGATGAAATGCCGGAAACCTCGGCGACGCTTATCCTGCAGGTCACATCGTTTTCCGCTGGGCTCTCCGCCGGGCTTTCCGCCGGCCGGCGATACCAGATCGAAGGTCCCGGATTGCGCGAGACCGGGTTGCTGGCGATCGACGGCCTGCCCAGCGATTTCGCTGCCATCTGGCAACGCAATCACGCGTTGTATCCGCGCGGCATCGACCTGATCCTGTGCGCCGGCGATCGGCTGACCGCGCTGCCCCGCGGCATCAGCATCAAGGAGGCCTGAACATGGCGTATGTAGCGGTCAAGGGCGGCGAGCGGGCCATCGACAACGCCCATGCCTGGCTGGCCGCTGAACGTCGCGGCGACACTGCGGCCCCGGCGCTCTGCGTCGGCCAGATCGAGCAGCAACTTGGCCGAGCCGTCGATCGCGTCATGGCCGAGGGATCGCTGTATGATCGCGAACTCGCCGCGCTGGCGATCAAGCAGGCGCAAGGCGACCTGATCGAGGCGGCATTCCTGCTGCGCGCCTACCGCACCACGCTGCCCCGCTTCGCCCACTCCTCACCGCTGGAAACCGCCGCGATGCGGATCGAACGTCGGGTTTCCGCCGTGTTCAAGGACCTGCCCGGCGGCCAAATACTGGGGCCGACCTATGACTACACCCATCGGCTGCTGGATTTTGCCTTGCTGCAAGATCAACCCGTTGCTTCCGGTAGCCGATCAGAGACGCCCGACTTTGAAACCATGCCGCGGGTGCCGGACATCCTGGGCGCCGAAGGTCTGCTGGAAGCCGACGTCGGATCGGATGGCGAACCCGGCGACCTGACCCGCGACCCGCTGACGTTCCCGGCCCAGCGTGATGTCCGCCTGCAGGCGCTGGCGCGCGGCGACGAAGGCTTCCTGCTGGGACTTGGCTATTCCACCCAACGCGGCTACGGCGGGTCGCACCCGTTCGCCGGCGAAATCCGCATGGGACAGGTTTCGGTCGAAATCGAACCTGCCGAACTCGGTTTTTCCATCGACATCGGCGACCTCGTGCTGACCGAGTGCCAGATGGTCAATCAGTTCAAGGGCTCCAAAACCGTACCCCCGCAGTTCACCCGCGGCTACGGCCTGGTATTCGGCTTCGGCGAGCGCAAGGCCATGGCGATGGCCCTGGTGGACCGCGCGATGCGTGCCGGCGAACTGGGTGAGGACGTGACCGCCCCGGCGCAGAACGTCGAGTTCGTGCTGTATCACTCCGATAACATCGAGGCCACCGGCTTCGTGGAACATCTGAAACTGCCGCACTACGTCGATTTCCAGAGCGAACTGCAGAACGTGCGGCGGATGCGGGCGGAGGAGGTGGCGGGATGAAAGGCTACAATTTCGCCTACCTGGACGAGCAGACCAAGCGGATGATCCGCCGCGGACTGCTGAAAGCCGTTGCGATTCCGGGCCATCAGGTGCCGTTCGGGTCGCGTGAGATGCCGCTGCCGTACGGCTGGGGCACCGGCGGCATCCAGGTCACCGCGTCGATCCTGGGCGCCGATGACGTGCTGAAGGTGATCGATCAAGGTGCCGACGACACCACCAACGCGGTCTCGATCCGGCGCTTCTTTGCCCGCACCGCCGGCGTCGCCACCACCACCGCGACCGCGGAGGCAACCGTCATCCAGACCCGGCACCGGATCCCCGAGAAACAACTGCGCGAAGATCAGATCATCGTCTATCAGGTGCCGCAGCCCGAACCGCTGTCCCGCCTGGAACCCAGCCGGGTCGAAACCAAGCGCATGCACGGACTGGCGGATTACGGGTTGATGCATGTGAAACTGTATGAAGACATCGCGAGGTTCGGCCAGGTCTCCATCAGCTACGACTATCCGGTGATGGTGAACCAACGCTACCTGATGTCGCCAAGCCCGATCCCGGCGTTCGATAATCCGAAGCTCGACATGATGCCGGCGTTGCAACTGTTCGGCGCCGGACGCGAGAAGCGGATCTACGCCATCCCGCCATGGACGCGGGTGAAATCGCTAGATTTCGCCGACCATCCGTTTCGCGCGATCAATGCGCCGCACCCGTGCGGCCTGTGCGGCGCAACGGATTCCTACCTCGACGAGGTGGTTACCGACAACCACGGCGGCCGGCTGTTCGTCTGCTCCGATACCGATCATTGCGCCGAACGGCGCGCCAGCGGCCATGTCGGCGCCGACGGCCTGCGGGACGCCGCGGAATGACCGAACCGACCCTGCTATCCGGTCGCGGCCTGGCGTTGAACTTCGGCGCGATCGTCGCCCTGTCCGATGTGGATGTCGATCTGTGGCCCGGCGAGATCCTGGCCGTTGTCGGCGAATCCGGGTCCGGCAAGACCACGCTGCTGAACGTGCTGTCCGGCCGCCAAACGCCGGACACCGGCGTGGTATGGTATCGCGATCCCGACTGCCGCCTGCACGACGTGCACGCCATGCCAGCCCCGGCGCTGCGCACGCTGCACCGTTCGGACTGGGGCTTCGTGCACCAGGATCCGCGCCAGAACCTGCGCATGGCGGTCAGCGCCGGGGGCAATGTCGGCGAGCGCCTGATGGCACAGGGCGCGCGGCACTACGGCGATATCCGAACCGCGGCGCTCGACTGGCTGGCGCAGGTGGAGATCGACGCAGACCGCATCGACCACCTGCCGCGCACCTTCTCCGGCGGCATGCTACAGCGATTGCAGATCGCCCGCACCCTGGTGACCCACCCGCGCCTGGTGTTTATGGATGAACCGACCGGAGGCCTCGACGTTTCGGTGCAGGCACGACTTCTCGACCTGATCCGCTCGCTGGTGGCGCGGCTCCGCATCGCCGTGGTGCTGGTCACCCACGACATCGCGGTCGCCCGCCTGCTGGCCCATCGCATCGCGGTGATGCAGCGCGGCTGCATCGTCGAGACCGGGCTGACCGACCAGGTGCTGGACGACCCACGCCATCCCTATACCCAGTTGCTTGTCAGTTCGGTGCTCAACGCATGACCGTGATGCTAAGCACTCGGTCGCTGGCCAAGAGCTTCACCCTGCATCTGCGCGGCGGGTTGTTAATGCCGGTGCTGTCGGGTGTTGACCTCGACGTCGGCGCGGGTGAGTGCGTGGTGCTGTCCGGCCCCTCCGGCGCCGGCAAATCCACCCTGATGCGCAGCCTGTATGGCAATTACCGTGCTGAAGGCGGCAGCATCCTGATCCGCCATCACGGCGAAATGGTGGACATCGCCGCCGCCGATCCGCGAACCATCCTGGCGGTACGGCTGGAAACCCTCGGCTATGTCAGCCAGTTCCTGCGTGTGGTTCCAAGGGTCCCGGCACTCGACGTCGTCGCCGAGGTACTGCTGTCCCGCGGCATCGAACAGGACATCGCGCGCGACAAGGCTCGGGCACTGCTGCTGCAACTCAATATTCCCGCCCGCCTGCACGCCATACCGCCGGCGACCTTTTCCGGCGGCGAGCAACAGCGCGTCAACCTGGCGCGAGGCTTCATCGCCGGCCATCCGATCCTGCTGCTCGATGAGCCGACGGCATCGCTGGATGCACAAAACCGGGCGGTCGTGATAGCGATGGTGCGGCAGGCGAAGGCGGCGAGCAGCGCTATCGTCGCGATCTGCCACGACGCCGATGTTCGCGACGCCATCGCCGACCGGCTTTTCAACCTGACGCCCTACCAGGATGCGGCATGAACCAGGAGACGATCCTAACCAACGCGATCCTGGTGTTGCCGAATGAAACGCTGCATGGAACCATCGTGCTGCATGGCACGGCGATCGCCGATATTCAGTCCGGTCGGTCACACTCCAGCCGAGCCATTGATTTCGCCGGAGATACGGTTATCCCTGGCGTGGTCGATGTTCACACCGATAATCTCGAACGGCAGGTTCAGCCGCGCAGCCTTGCCCGCTGGCCGTCGCGTTCGGCGATGGTCGCGCATGACGCACAATGCGCCGCGGCGGGCGTGACCACGGTGCTCGATGCCCTGTGCCTGGGCGATCTCGGCTTCGACAAGGAGCGGATCAAGACCTTCCGGGACGGCGTCGTCGATCTCGACGCGCTGACCGAAGCGGGGGTGCTGAAATCCGACCATTTCCTGCATCTGCGCTGCGAAGTCCCGGCGCAGGACATGCTGGATCTGCTCGATCCGGTCGCCGATCATCCGCTGGTCCGCATTGTCAGCCTGATGGATCATTGCCCCGGCGTCGGCCAGTACGCCAACATGGATTTCTACCGCAAGCTGCGCCGCCGGGACGGCCTCGATGAGGCCACTCTCGAACGCCGGATCGAGCAGATGCAAGAGCAGCGCGCGCGACTGCGTGACCCGAACCGCAGGGCACTGCTAGACCGGGTGCGCGGCGGATCGATCGTGCTCGCCAGCCACGACGACCGCACCGAGGACGAAATCGCCGAGAACGCCGCTGACGGCATCCGCATCAGCGAGTTTCCGGTCACCCTCGAGGCCGCCACGGCAGCGAAACGAGCGGGCATGCGGGTGATAGCCGGCGCACCCAACATCGTGCGCGGCGGTTCGCATTCCGGCAACGTCAACGCGGTCGATCTGTTGCGGGCCGGGGTGGTCGATGCCTTCGCCTCGGATTACGTCCCGCCCAGCCTCGTCGAAGCCGCCTTTCAGTGCGCCCGGCAGGAGGCGATCGGCTTGCCCGAAGCGGTCGCCATGATCTCCGATCACCCGGCGCAAATGTCTGGCCTGAACGATCGCGGCCAACTGCGGACCGGCCTTCGCGCCGATCTGGTCCGCATCCGTCTACTCGGCAGTCTGCCGATCGTGCGCCAGGTCTGGAGTGCCGGTGAAAGAGTGATCTGATGGCCGCGCCCGCTCGGGTGGCAATCTACTATGCTGCCCTATCCGACGATCCGCTGACGCGACTGAGTTCCCGCTGGCTGGGCCGCGACCCGCTGACCAATGCGGCAGTACCGCAACCGGCCTTGGATGGCATCGAGGAAATCACCGCCGAACCGCGCCGCTACGGTTTCCACGCCACGCTGAAGCCGCCGATGCGGCTTACCGAGGGAACAAGCTGGGCCGGTTTTGCCGCCGCCGTGCGCGAGGTCGCCGCCCACATTGCGCCGTTCGAACTGCCGCTGCTGGCAGTCGCCGATCTGCGCGGCTTTCTGGCGCTGCGAGAGACGGCCCCGTGTGACGCGCTGCAGGCCCTGGCCGATGTCTGCGTGGAACAACTCGATTCGTTCCGCGCCCCCCCTACCCAGGATGAACTCGCGCACCGACGCCGGGCTCGGCTGACGCCGGAGCAGGATGCGATGCTGGCACGCTGGGGTTATCCCTACGTGTTCAGAACCTGGTTCTTCCACATGACACTGACGCGCCACCTGTCGGAACCGGAAAAAGCCGTGTTGCTGCCGGCGGCGCAGTCCTGGTTCGCGCCGGCGCTGGCGGTTCCGCGGCGTGTCGCGGACATCTGCCTGTTCACTCAGCTCGCACCGGGCGCCGCATTCACCCTGGCGGAGCGCATCGCGCTGCGCGGATAAGAGCGGCGACGAAACGATCCGCCGCCGCTGCCGGGATCGTATCATTCACCACGATGTCGACAGGAACGTGATCCGGAATAGCCACCTCGCGGCCAAGCCGCTTCGCAACGTCCGCTGCGGTCTCGCGTCCGCGGGCGGCCAGTCTTCGCGCCAGTATGTCGGGTGGAGCGGTCACCACGATCACCCGCGTCGGAAACCGCTCCGCCGCCTGGACGATGACCCCGCGCGATACATTTGCCACCACGGTGAGGCCGCGCGCGATATCGTCGGTCACATCCGACGGGATGCCGTAGTGCAGCCCGTGCGCTTGCCAGCGCAGCGCGAATGACCGTTGAGCGAACTCGGCTTCCGACACCGCGTCATGATCCTCGCCGCCGGCATCGGCAGCCCGGGTAATCACCCGGCGCACGAAGCGAAATCGCGGATCGCCGGCCAGCGCCTGGCGCGCCATCCCCAGCAATGTATCCTTTCCGGCACCACTGGGACCGACCACGAGTATCAGCACCGCCATCCCCCATTGACCGCCGCGAACCTGAAGATAGCTTGCCGTGTGATCAACCGTCAGGAGCATCCATGGACGCGATCCGGTCGCTGCGCCAGCCCGGTCCTGCCCACCCCAGCCGGATCGACGCATTCCAAGACGATATCCACCCGCTGCGCGTCACCTTGCAGCCCGGCATGTCGCTGAACCGGGCAGTCACCGGCCCGCTGGTCGAGGCCGGATTCCAGTGCGCCACGATCGTATTGAAGGCCACCGCCCTGAACCCGTTCCGATACGTGATGCCGGGTCCGGCCGATGACGAGTCCCATGTCGCCTACTTCACCGCGCCGCGTGCGCCATCAGGTATCACCCGCATTGAACAGGCCAACGCCACCTTCGGCTGGGCCGACGGCCAGCCGTTGATACACTGCCATGGCGCCTGGATCGAACCCGACGGCAGCCGGCGCGGCGGCCATATCCTACCATCTGAAACCATCGTCGCTGAACCGGGGGAAGCGGTCGCTTGGGGATTTCGTTCCATCCGTATCGACGCGGCACTCGACCGCGAAACCAATTTCACGCTGCTCCAGCCCCACACGAGTCCCGGCGGTGGTGGCGGAGGCCTGGTCGCTCGCATCAAGCCGAACCAGGACATCCTGGAAGCGCTCGAAACCATCGCGCGCAACCATGGGTTCGGCAACGCCATCGTTCGCGGCAGCCTCGGCAGCCTGGTCGGCGCGCGTTTTAGCGGTGGCGGCCAGGTCGATGATCATGCCACCGAGGTCCTGGTGAGAACCGGCTCGATTTCTCAGGGCACCGCCGCTTTGGACATGCTGGTCGTGGACATGCGTGGCCAGGTGCATCAGGGCTGGCTGCGTCGCGGCGAGAACCCGGTATGCATCACCTTCGATCTGGTGCTGGAGACCCCGGAGCCATAATCTGGCGGTCCGATCCCGACAGTAGCATCCCCATGCGATCGGGCGGATCGACCCACGAATCAACAGATAGCGGTTCGAATCAGGCGGCGCTATACCCGCACCAGCCACGCCACCACCGCCACCGCCGCCGCCAGCGTCAGCACAGCCCAGATCGGGCGCACCAGCCGTGGCGCCGCGGCGTCCACCGGCAGCAGTTTCGTCCCCGTGACCATCGGCCGCACCAGGTTCTGCCGCTTCAGCACCGCATACACCGCGATCGCCAGCACGTGCAGCACGATCACCGCCTCGATCAGGGTGAAATTCAGCGAGTGGATATGGCTCAGCCAGTTACTCTGGTCCTTGTCGACCAGGTGCATCAGCGGCCCCTCGGTGTTGGCGTCGTCATTGGCAAATAGCCCGGTCCCCGCCTGCACCCCAATCAACACCAGCATCAGCAGCACCATCCAGCCGCCGGCCGCGTTGTGGCCGATCTCGCGGTCCGCCTCCGAGCGATGGATGCGCGCCAGGTGCCGCAGCGCGGCCACCGGGCTGCGCAAAAACCCTGTGAACCTCGCGGTGTCGCTGCCGATGAAACCCCAGACGATGCGGAACAGCAGCAGCGTCAGGATCGCGTAGCCGCTGCGCACGTGCCATTCCATGTGGTTCCACTCCTGCGTGGCCCAGGAACAGAAGATCAACACCACGATCGCCCAATGGAACAGCCGCACCGGCAAGTCCCACACCTTGGTCCGCCGCATCCGCCCCCCCTCGCTGCCGCGGTGCACCATAGCACGATGCCACCCCTGTTGCGTCCCGTCGGCGGATAAGCTTTTCTGCCGAGCTACCAGCCGCCCAACCGGCGACTGCCACCGAGTTTGCAATGCCGAACGCGGCCAACCCGCGAAACCGTGCCATCCAACCGGAGGCCGAAGAATGCGCGTCAGCGTGATGCAGATGAACCCCGGCGCCGACAAATCCGCAAACATCGCGCAGGCCAGGCGGCTGATCGAGGCCGCGGTCGATCAGGACCGCCCCGACATCGTCAGCCTGCCCGAGGTCTGGGACTCCCTCGGTGGTGACCGCGCCACCCGCGGCGCCAACGCCGAAACACTGCCAGCGAAGGGGTCCAACCAGCCCGGCGGTGAAGCCTACGAGTTCCTGCGCGAAATCGCCCGCGCCGCCAAGGTCCACGTCCACGGCGGCTCAATCATCGAGCAGGGACCGGAAAAACTGTTCAATACCACCGTGGTGTTCAACCCCGACGGCAGCGAGCTGGCGCGCTACCGCAAGATGCACCTGTTCGACATCACGGCGCCCGACGGCACCGGCTACCGCGAAAGCAACAGCTACGGCGCCGGCGACGAGGTCGTCACCTACCGGGCCGGCGGCGTCACCGTCGGCTGCGCCATCTGCTACGATGTGCGTTTCCCCGACCTGTTCTGGACGCTGCGCGAACAGGGCGCCGACCTGATCTTCCTGCCCAGCGCATTCACCCTCGCCACCGGCAAGGACCACTGGGAAGCGCTGATCCGCGGTCGCGCCATCGAGACCCAATGCTGGTTCGCCGCGCCGGCCACCTGGGGCAAGCATCTCGAAGGCAAGGGCGAGGCACGCTTCACCTACGGTCACTCGATGGTGGTCAACCCCTGGGGCCACGTCGTCGCCCAGGTGTCGGACGGCATCGGTTGGACCACCGCGCGCATCGACCCCGACCTGACCGCCCGGGTGCGCCGCGACATGCCGGTGCTGGAACACAGGAAGCGGGTTTGAGCGGGCTGGTCTCCGGCCCGCCGATCGGCGAGGACCGCAGCATCCTCGCCGGCCAGATCGCCTTCGTCGCCGCCCCCACCGAGATCGCCATCGAGGCACGTCAAAGACTGATCGGGCGTTACGGCGAATGCCCGCTGTCGCAGGCCGCCGTCGTCGTGGCGATGGGCGGTGATGGTTTTATGTTAGAAACGATTCACCAGGTCCTGGCGCTGGAGGTCCCGGTCTACGGCATGAACCGGGGTTCGGTCGGCTTCCTGATGAACGCCTACAACGAGGACGATCTGCCCGCCCGTCTGTCGCGCGCCCAAGCCGCCGAACTGCACCCGCTGCGGATGCGCGCCGTCACCACCTCCGGCAGCATCCAGGAAGCGCTGGCGTTCAACGAGGTCAGTCTCCTGCGCCAACTGCGCCAGGCCTCGAAGATCCGCATCCTGATCGACGGCCGGGTGCGACTGGCGGAATTGTCCTGCGACGGCGTGCTGATCTCCACCCCCGCCGGATCGACCGCCTATAACCTGTCGGCACATGGTCCGATCGTGCCGCTGTCGGCCAATCTGCTGCCGCTGACCCCCATCAGCGCGTTCCGCCCCCGGCGCTGGCGCGGCGCGCTGCTGCCTAGCAGCGCCGAAGTCCTGTTCGAGGCGCTGGAGACCGACAAACGCCCGACCGCGGCGGTGGCCGATTTCACCGAGGTGCGCGACATCGTCTCGGTCGCCGTCAGCGAAGATCGCTCGGTTGCGGTGACTGTACTGTTCGACCCCGATCAGGGCCTGTCGGAACGCATCATCGCCGAACAGTTCACGGTGTAATCGGGCTGATCCGGGACCGGCCGGGGACATCGCGGGGCAATCGCCTGGTCGGTACGCTACCGGTATCAACAGGCCAAATCACGTCCGACTGACACCCTTTGCGCTGACTGCGAAAAAATGGTCAGCTTGATCAAAGCCGGCGGCCGGCGAGCGATCGTTGTGGGTCGGCCGGAGCGCCGGGCGTTTTCGGCCAATTCCGGACTTGCGCAAAAAAAATTGCTCACCGACAACGAAAGAGCCCCATGGCACCGCTCGACCTGATCGCCGACCTCAAGGCCTACGAACCTGAACTGATCGCGATCAGGCATGACATCCATCGTCATCCCGAGGTCGGGTTCGAGGAAACCCGCACCGCCGCGCTGGTCGCCGAACGACTGCGCGCCTGGGGGCTGGACGTCACCGAGGGCATCGCCACAACCGGCGTGGTGGCGACGTTGAAGGGCCGCCTGCCGGGCCAGCGCGCGATCGGCCTGCGCGCCGATCTCGACGCGTTGCACATCCAGGAAGTGGCAAACCGGGCGCACGGCTCGACCGTGCCAGGAAAAATGCACGCCTGCGGCCACGATGGCCACACCGCGATGCTGCTGGGCGCCGCCCGCTGGCTTGCTGAACATCCCAACAGTTTCGGCGGCACCGTCGCCTTCATTTTCCAGCCGGCCGAGGAAGGCCTTGGCGGCGGTCGCGAGATGGTGGCCCAAGGCATGTTCGACCGCTTCCCGGTCGATGCCGTTTACGGCATGCACAACATGCCCGGTATCCCGGCGGGCGAGTTCCGCACCCGCACCGGCGCCTTCCTCGCCGCTTCCGACACCTGGTCGGTGGCGTTCACCGGGACCGGCGGCCACGGCGGCGCCGGGGCGCATCTTTCGACCGATGCCACGCTGCCGATGGCACAATTCATCATGGCGCTGCAGACCATCGTCAGCCGCAATATCGCCGCCGCCGATACCGCGGTCGTCAGTGTCGGTTCGGTCGCGGGCGGCGACCCCGGGTCATCCAACATCATCCCTTCTCGCGTCACCGTCACCGGCACCGCGCGGTCGTACAACCCGAAGGTCCGCGACCTGATGGAACAGCGCCTCGGCGAAATCGCCCGCACCCAGGCCGCCGTGTTCGGCTGTTCGGCCGAGGTGATCTACGAACGTCGCTACCCGCCGCTGATCACCCACGCCGAACCGACCGCGCTATCGATCGCTGCCGCCACCGCCCTGGTCGGCGCCGACCGGGTGGACACCGACTGCGCGCCGTTCACTGGGTCGGAGGATTTTTCCTTCATGCTGCAGGCACGCCCCGGCGGCTTCATCATGATCGGCAACGGCGCCAGCACGGACGGATCGGTGCATCATGTCCACACCCCGAACTACGATTTCAACGACGAGATCCTGACCCTGGGTTCGGCGTACTGGGTTCAATTGGTGCGGACGGAGTTGGGCGCCCCCGCTTAGGTCGGCCGTGCGGCGTCCAACGCCATCATCAACCGGTTCCGCTACTCTCGGACAAGCCGATGGGCACGGCCAGCCGGATCGCCCGCCGGTCGCGAAAGTGACCACGAAGCGAAAGGAAAGGCCGCTCAACGGCATAATACGAGATTGACGCCACCACGAGGCTGGCAACCAGACAGATGGTAGCTTGTTGCCAGGCTGGCAAGCCGGTGACAGGCAGGAAGGAGGCTACCCCTTCGTGCCATACGTATAGCGAATAGCTCAGCCGACCGATCCATCGCAGTAAAGCCATGTTCAAGATCCAGTGAATGAACCGGTAGTTCTTGCCGAAAAGCACCGCTGTCACGAGCACGACAATCGACACGCCAAGCAGGGAGTAGCGCAAGGTTTCGCGGAACCAAGGATCACGCACCAGCAGGCAGGTCATAATCGTCATCAGAGCAACGATGGGATAAACCGGGTGAGTCAGCCGAAGCAGAGTGGCGCGTCCGCCCACCGTCTGGCAGGCCAAGGCAAGGATGACCCCAAAACCAATCGAGTCCAGGCGATACTGCGATAGAGCATAAAAGATCTGCGTATCGATATATTCAGGATGCAGCCCGGCGACCGTTACCCGCAGCAGCAAACATCCGAGACATAACGCAGTCAACAACCACATCAATCGACGCGGATTTCCATTCAGCAGACAGAAGGCAAGCGGAAATAAAATGTAGAAATGTTCTTCAACTGATAGAGCCAGAAGATCTCGAAAGGCATTTTTTGCGGGATTCCATGCGTATTCAAATATACGTAATAATAGTTTGCAAAATAGCCCAATGCGGAGGCGGGCTCAAGCAGGTCGTAGGCGCGATGAAGACCGATATCCATCAGCGTCACAACGCAAGAAAACACGATGATAACCGGATAGAGCCGACAAATCCGACGGACATAAAATGCCTTTAAGGAAACAGTCCTTGTAGCGTCTTGTTCCGCCAGCAACAGACGTGTGATTAGGAATCCGCTAATAACGAAAAAGATGTACACCCCAAGCCCACCAGGAAAAATCTTCCCGCTGACGAAATGGGCTAACAGAACAATCGAAATGCTGATAGCACGCAGCCCATCCAGACTTGGCACGTTGCCTCGACGGGCGGACATCTCGTCAGCCGTTAAGTATAGATCTTTCATCGGTCGGTTGCCTGACGTTTTTAGTCCGTTGACTGGCGTCTGAAGCGGCTGAGCACGCTCGCGGTGCGGTGCGGTGCGCAAAGCGCAAAGTTGGACATCATTTGTTGAAGGTGACGGCAGGCCCTCGATAGCCTTGGTAAAAGCGAGGACGGCTCAGGCTTGTGTCATTATCATGATAACACTCGATCCACGATTTATTATGAGAATGTTATTGAATAATTTGTCACAATCATAGTCACAAATGTGCCATTTCATACAACTGCATCGCAAGTTTTACTTAATTGAAAACGCCTCCCTCCCGCGTCGGTTGGCCAGACTCCGGCAGGAAACTTGATGACTGCGCCGCCGCCCGCCAACTGCCCAGGGACCCCTCGCCACGCGGACCGGCCGATTGAGCCTCACCACTTGAGGACACCTGCTTGATCCCACCGCGCATCCGGCGATACTGCCAACTCCGCCCACCAAAGGACCGCCCGGATGACCGAACCGCTGCCCACCGCCAAGCCCGAGGAAGTCGGCCTCAGCGAGGCCGCGCTAACCCGCCTGTCCGCGGCGCTGAACGAGCGCATCGCTAGCGGTCACATCCCAGGCGCCGTCGCACTGGTTGCCCGCCACGGCAAGGTCGCCTACCACCAGGGCTTCGGCCGGCTCGATCCGACTTCGGAACAGCCCATGGGGACCGACGCGATCTTCCGCATCTATTCGATGACCAAGGCGATCGTGTCGGTCGCCACAATGATGCTATGGGAAGAAGGTCGCTTGCTGCTGAGTGACCCGATCAGCAAATTCATCCCCGCCTTCGCCGATACCCGGGTCGGCGTCGTCTCCGGCGACAGCTACACCCTGACCGCGGCGAAAAATCCCATCACCATCCAGGACCTGCTGCGCCACACCTCCGGCCTGACCTATGAATTCCGCGGCGCCGGTCCGATCCACAAGGCCTACGGCGAAGCCCGCGTCGCCCGCCTGAAGCAGACCAACGCCGACCAGGTGGATGAACTCGCCGGCCTGCCGCTGCTGCACCAACCGGGCACCGTCTGGGAATACTCCCGCTCCACCGACGTGCTGGGCCGGCTGATCGAGGTGATCTCCGGCCAGACCTTGGGCAACGTCCTGTCCGAACGCATCCTGCGCCCGCTGGGGATGTCCGACAGCGGTTTCTCGGTGCCCACCGCCGATCAATCCCGCATCGCCGAACCGTTCACTAAGGACCCCGACGACGGCATCGATGTCGCCTTGCTGGATATCCGCCGCCCGGCGATGTTCGAGTCAGGCGGCGGCGGCATGGTCGCAACCGCGATGGACTATGCCCGCTTCCTGGGCATGATGCTGGGCAACGGCCGGCTCGGCGCGACCCGCCTGCTGGGACGCAAGACCGTCGAACTGATGACCTCCGACCACCTCGGCAGCATCACCGGAGCGGTCGATCTGCTGCCCCCCGGCCACGGCTTCGGCCTCGGCTTCGCGGTGCGCACTGCCCCCGGCATGGCGCCGTTTCCCGGATCGGTCGGCAATTACTATTGGGGCGGAGCGGCCGGCACCACGTTCTGGGTCGATCCGGTCGAACGGTTATACGCCGTGCTGATGATCCAGGCACCGGTGCAGCGCGAACATTATCGCTTGTTGTTCCGCGACATGGTCTACGCGGCGGTGACCGATTGACAGACCTGCTGACCCCCGGGGGGGACGACCGGGAGCCCGATGCGGCTTGGGCGGAACGTTCGTCGTCCGAACGACGCACTGTTCCACCTTCAGCATGCACAGTCATGCTGAAAGTGGTCTAGCCAAATTTTGCAAATGGCGGCCGCGCCGGATTGGAACCATGGGAGGTTACAGTCGGATTTGACGGAAACGCTCGCGCTGGCGCCGGCGGTGCTCCCACCGGGAACAGCACGCGGCACTGTGTCCCACCGACTTCGCTTCCCGTAATGATCATCCTGCCGCCCAACTGCGATGCAAGGCCATGCAAAAGGCCCTGGCCGTGGCCCGCTGATAACATGCCGCGCCGATAAGCACCCCGGCAAACAGAAATATCCGCGCATAGAGGATGGATGCATCGGGCAGCAATGCGCCCGCGCCTGCCCCGATCATCACGACGGTCGCGAGCACACGAACCCAGCGGGAGCCACGCAGTGCGTCTGCTTCCAGCCAAGCGTTGTAGGTTCGCTCAACGGCTTCCACGCTCGCTCCGTCCAACTCGATACGCGACATTAAGTCGTTCTGGCCGTCGCGGTTCTCCGTCATGCCTTGTCCGAGGCGGGAGTGTTTACACATGTCGACAGTCCGCGGTTTCGTAATGTGCTGAAAAGCTGGCATCTTGTGGAAGCATCCGAGCCACCCTGCTCCAATATTGTCACGCGGATTTGTATCCCGGATCTTCCAGATACAAAGCTGCGTCCTCGACAATGGTACTGAGTGCAACGAGTTCCTCAGCGATCACCCCGATCCTTGTTCGCCCGATCCTTGTTCGCCCAAGCCTTGTTAGATTGTGCGCGGTTTGGGGCAATCTTCCTGAGATGTTCCCGATCCGCGGCACCACTTCACGGCCATCAACCTCGGCGTGGGATGTGTGAACCGGGGAACCCCAACCACCGGAGCTGTGGGTCGGTGGCGCACGGCTCTTGGCCGGGGCTCGCCTGTCATCCGTTACAGCATTAGAACCGTGCCGCGAATCGAGGCCGTCCGGCTACAACACGGCGGCCACATCACCCGACCGGAGATGCTTCATGAAACACCGGACCCTTGCCTGCCTGCTCAGCGTCGCCTTGCTCGCCGCCTGTTCGTCCGCCAACGAGTCCAAGACCGCCAACGGATCCGGCGGCGGCGGATTTGGCCCAGGCGGAGCAGGCGGGGCCGGTGCCGCGGGCGCCGGCAGAGCCACGCCGGGCAGCCAGGAAGACCTCACCCAGTCGGCCGGCGATCGCATCTTCTTCGACACCGACCGCAACACCCTCAGCCCGCAGGCAACCGCCACGCTGGACCGCCAGGCCGCCTGGCTGCAGCAATATCCCCAGGTCAACGTCTGGGTGGCCGGCAACTGCGACGAACGCGGCACGGAAGAGTACAACCTCGCCCTCGGCCAACGCCGAGCCGCCGCCGATCGCGATTATCTGGTGGCCCACGGTATCCAGCGCAGCCGCATAGAGACCATCAGCTACGGCAAGTCGCGACCGATTGATGCCGCCTCCACGCCCGAGGCCTGGGCGCAGAACCGCAACGCCATCACCTCGGTGCGCTGAGTCCGGCGATTCGCGGCAAGGCCGCACCCGCCTCAGGTCAGTCTGCGCTTCCACAGGTCGAATATGTCGCTCCAGGTCTGTTCCGCCGCCTCGGCGTCATAGACCGCCCGTTCGGCGAAGCAGAAGCCATGGTGGGTCCCACCGAACACCTTCACGGAGTTGGCGACATCGGTCTTCGCCAGCGCCGCGCGCAGGTCCGGGATCACCGAGGCCGGAACCGATTGGTCGTGTTCGGCGAATGCATAATAAAGCTCGCCCTTCACCTGAGGCAGCAA
This sequence comes from Rhodopila sp., assembly GCF_965277165.1. Taxonomy (GTDB): domain Bacteria; phylum Pseudomonadota; class Alphaproteobacteria; order Acetobacterales; family Acetobacteraceae; genus Rhodopila. The sequence goes on along the minus strand of NZ_CBDICE010000006.1, from coordinate 1,615,616 downwards.
CAAGTGCGAGGAATCCGCCTTGTCGGTGACGATGTTGACCCCATACAACGACGCCGCCGCCTTGATGCGGTGGGGAAATCTGCTGGCGACGGTCGTGATATAGCATCCGCTCATGCAATGACCGACGCAGCCCACCGGACCGGGAGAGGCCTTGTCGCTGGCATCGAACCAGGCCAGCATCGCTGCGGTATCGTCTGTCACCAGGGCGTTGGTGATGCTGTTCATCGATGCCCGGATCACCCCCGACATCGCGTCGTCGCGGCGCGGGATGTCGAACCGGACCGTTCCCAGCCTGTAATACATATCCGGCAGCAGGCAGAAATAACCCTGCTTGGCGATCCGGCGGGTCATGTTGCGCAGTTCTTCGCGGGTGCCAGGCGCATCCATGTAGAAGATGACCGCCGGAAACGGCCCCGGCCCATCCGGACAAGCGGCGAACGCCGGCATCCGGCCGTGCTTTGTCGTTACTGTGACGTTTTGTTCAAACATTCCCACGCTCCCGGCATTGTTGGACCCTGTCACCACAGTTTCCCGCGCCGACGGTCGGTTTGCAAGCCACCGCCAGCGAATGGTAGTCTGCCCGGACCTTGAAACGAGACCGACGTGACAGCGATGGACGCATGGCAACCGACTCTCCGATGCGCAGCACGGCGCTGATCGACAGCGTGCTCGCCGCCGCGGTCGGCGGCGGGAAAATCGCCGGCCTGGTCGCCGCGGCCGCCGACAGCAAGGGGGTGATCTATCGTTCCGCGTTCGGCCGCCGGGACCTGTCGCTGCCGCAGCGGATGACCGCGGATTCGGTTTTTCGCATCGCCTCGATGACCAAGGCGATCACCGCCACGGCGGCGATGCAGTTGACCGAGCAAGGCAAGCTGGCACTCGACCAACCGGCCCGCGAAATCCTGCCATTCCTCGCCGAAACCAAGGTCCTGCTCGGCTTCGACGCCAACGACATGCCGATCATGCGCGCCCCGCGCGGCGAAATCACCCTGCGCAACCTGCTGACCCACACCGCCGGCTTCGTCTACGACACCTGGAACCAGGAGATGAACCGCTACGCCAAACTCACCGACCTGCCCCCGACCCGCACCGGCCGCCTGGCGTCGCTGACCGCGCCGTTGAACTTCGATCCAGGCGAACGTTGGGAATACGGCATCAACATCGACATCGCCGGCCGCATGGTGGAGGTCGCTTCCGGCCTCGATCTCGAGGCCTACATGCAGCGCCACATCTTCACCCCGCTCGGGCTCACCGACACCAGCTTCATCCAGCGGCCGGAGTGGCAATCCCGGCTGGCAACCGTCCACTCCCGCCAGCCCGACGGTTCGCTGCGGCCGACCGCCGCACCGCCGCCGGCGAAAGAGCGCGAATTCTATCCCGGCGGCGGCGGACTGTTCTCCACCGCCTCGGATTACATGCGGTTCCTGTGCGCGCTGATGAACCAGGGCGAACTCGACGGCGGCCGCATCCTGCAACCCGAGACGGTCGCCCTGATGGGCCAGAACCATATCGGCGCGCTCAATGTCGGCCCGCTGCCGACGCAGTTGCCGGAGTTGTCCAATCCGGTCGAATTGTTCCCCGGCATGGTGAAGAAATGGGGCCTGAGTTTCCTGATCAACACCGACCCTGGGCCCGCCGGGCGCAGCGCCGGCAGCCTGGCCTGGGCCGGACTGAACAACACCTATTATTGGCTGGACCCGGTCCGCAAGATCGCCGGCGTGCTGCTCACCCAGACCCTGCCGTTCGCCGACCCGACAGTGTTGCAGGCGCTCGACGGGTTCGAGAGCGCGGTCTACGGATCGCTGGACCCGTCATCGGCTGGCTGATTTTCGGCTGATCGCGCCGCGGCCCGGGGGGTAAACGCTGGTCAACAGCGACATTACTTGCCGGATCGCACGTAGTTGTTCAAAATTCAAGCATCGTGTTGTATCAATTCCAATAACTCTGCTAGACTCGCTGAATATCATGAGGGGATGTGATGAAGCAGACCTTACTCAAAGTTCTGACCCATCCGACGCCACTCAGGGTTGTAGCAACGCGTAAGCTGGTCAAGTATTTCTCGCTGTTGTCGTACCCCCAGCGCCTCGATATGGCGGCGGTGGATCGCCCGCACTACGGCCACTGCATTCATGAAGCTGTAAAGCTCGCCGCGCGGCTCAAATATCCGGAAATCAGCGTTGTCGAATTCGGCTGCGGTGGCGGCAACGGACTGCTCAACGCCGAAATGCACATCGCCGAGATCGAGAAGTTATACGCGGTCAAAGTCCAACTCTACGGCTTCGACAATGCAACCGGATTGCCGCCAACCGAGGATTACCGTGATTTCCCACATTACTTCCGCCGTGGCCAGTTCCGGATGGATGTCGATGCCTTGCGCAAGAGATTGACCCGGGCAAAGCTGGTGATCGGTGACGTGGCGGAAACCCGCACGCGCTTCCTGCAGGATTTCAAGCCGGCCCCGATCGGCGCGATACTTCACGATCTCGACTTCTACTCTTCCACGCGTGACGCGCTGCAACTGTTCGACGTGGAGTCCAAATATTTCCTACCGCGTGTGTTCATGTATTTTGATGATATCAACGGCAACAACACATGGCTGCCCAGCGAACACACAGGCGAGTTGCTGGCGATCAACGAATTCAATCAGACCCATGATTCACGGAAGATCGCGGTCAACCGCAGCATGCCGCATTGGTACCGCGATCAGGGATGGCTGAACCAGATCTACATATATCACGATTTCCAGCACCCTGATTATAACGTATTCGTCGGCGGTGCCGAGTCCGCCCTGCATGATGGCGACATAGAACTTCGCTGACCTCGGGGCGATGCACCCAGCGATTTGCGCGACGGCACGATAGCCGCGGGCATGGTCATCGCCCGGTCGCTGGCTGTCCGGGCACGATGCCGCGTGGGCATGACTCAAACCGCAGGATAAGCCGGCGCGTCCGCATCGGCCCGCAGCGTCGCCGCCGTCGCGGTCCACCCGCTGCGGCCGGTTTCGATCACCGCGGCCCGGTCCGAGACGGGCCCCGCAAAATTGCAGGCTCTGCTCCGCCATCAATACGGTGGCGCCGCTTCAGTGCCTTGATTGCCCGCGCCACCTGCTCGACCACGACCGGCGAAACCTCGGGCACGGCATGCACCCCGCCAAACGTTTGCTGACGGCGTTGATCGCACCGATCGCCCGCCGCCGATCAGACCCGTTGGCCGCCGTCGATGTGGACCTCGGACCCGGTGATGTACATCGCCTGGTTGGAGCACAGGAAGAACATCAGATCGGCGACCTCGTTCGGCTTGCCCAGCCGTCGCATCGGGATTTCGCGTTGCACGAATTCATCGGTGCCGGGCGACAGGATGGCGGTGTCGATCTCGCCCGGCGACACCGCGTTCACCCGCACCCCGAAGCGCCCCAGATCGTTGGCCATTTCCCGCGTCAGTGCCGCCAGCCCGGCCTTGGACGTGGCATAGGCCGCGCTGGCGAACGGATGCACGCGCGACCCGACGATCGAGGTCATGTTGACGATGCTGCCCTTCGATTCGATCAGATAGTCGCTCAGCCCTTGGGCCAGCAAAATCGCGGAAAAGAAGTTGACGTTGAAGATATGCAACCAGTCCCTGTAGGCCATCTCCAGGCTGCTGATCTTGCGACCGTCGGGATGCTTGGGCGAAATCGCGGCGTTGTTGATCAGCGCGTCCAGCCGGCCGCCGGCGATGCGCTTGATCTCAGGCAGCGCATCGCGCACCACATCGACTTGGGACAGGTCGAGCTGAATGTGATTGCGCTCCCCGCCCGGCCAGGGACAGCGCGGGTCGAACGCCTGGCGCGACATGGTCAGCACCCGCCAGCCCTCGCTGCTGAAACGCTTGACTGTGGCATGACCGATGCCGCGGCTGGCACCGGTCAGCAGCAGAACAGGTTGTTGGCCGGCGGACATGATCCGGATCCTTTGCGCTGCATTCGGCTACCGACAGGCGAACATAGGCCGCGGCGAGAAAAAATCCCAGAGGGCCATGGTTTAATCCCGGAGGGTGTTTCCCCAGCGGCGTTTCCCCTTGGCGTTCCCCCCAAGACCGCGGCGCTGATCACGCCGGCTTGACGGTGGACCCATCGAAGCGGAAGACCGCCGTTACGCCCAGCGTGGCATCCGCATTATCCTTGCCTGCCCTGTCAATCCTGTCCAACAGTGCCGGGCCGGTCGCGCGACGATCGGCCGCCAATGATCGGGATCATCGTATATGCCTTGTGATTTCCCCGTACCCACGCTCGACCATGTCGTCGTCAATGCCCGCGACCGCCTCGACGAGGTCGCACAAACCTACCGCCGCCTGGGATTCAGCCTGACGCCGCGCGGCTACCACACCCTGGGTTCGATGAACCACCTGGCGATGTTCGGCACCGATTACCTCGAATTGCTTGGTTCCCGCCCAGGCGAGGACAGCCGGCCGGAGCTGATGGCCGCCCCGTTCGGGCTCGACGGCCTGGTGTTCGGCACCGAAAACGCCACCGCGACACACCGGACCCTGCTGCGCAACGCGGTGCCGATCGACCCGCCGAGACAATTCTCCCGTCCGGTGCCGGTCGAGGCGATGACCGCCGACGACACGACGGTTTGCTGCGCCGAGAGCGAACCACGCGACGCGGTGTTTCGCACCACGCAACTGCGGCGCGACGCCACCCCGGCCGGACGGTTCTATTTCTGTCAGCATCTGACGCGTGACCTGGTCTGGCGCGACGCCTGGCGCCAGCACCCCAATGCCGCCGTCGGGGTTGCCCGCGCGGTCATCGCAGCCGAAGACCCGGCGATACTGGGCGGCCTGTTCGCCCGCATGTTCGGCGCCCGCCCGGTGCGCCAGACCGACGACGGGTGTTCGCTGATCCTGGGCCTGGCGCGGTTCGACGTGGTCACCCCGCCGGCGCTTTGGGAAATGTTGGGCGCAGCGGCGCCGGACAGCCGTGGCCGGCGCGACTACATGGCGGCGCTGACCATCCGCACCCTGTCGCTGGATGCGGTGGAGACAGCGCTCGACGCCGGCGGTATTCGCGGCTGGGACCGCATCGGCACCAGCGTGCTGGTTCCGGCACGGGAAGCCTTCGGGGTGACCATCGAATTCAGCGTCTAATAAGCCCGAAGCGTCGCCATCACTTGCCAAGCGTGAACGGCGACACGAAGCGCGAGGTGTTGGCCTTGGTGATGAGAACGCAGTTGAACAGTTGCTTCTCGGCCGGCGCCCCGGTCTTTCCGGTCTTCAGGAACGAGTCCGCTTCCTCGACCGCCTTCGCGGTGAAACCGCCACCGGCTGCAACACGGTGTAGGCCATTTCCCCCGACTTGACCGCCGCGACCGCATCCGGCGACCCATCGAAGCCCCCGACCTTGATGCTCGAAAGCTTTCCCGCCTCCTTCAGGGCGGCGATCGCACCCAGCGCCATCTCGTCATTGCCGCTGATCACGCCGATGATGTCGGGGTGGGCCTGGAGCAGGTTCTGCATCTTGTCGTGGCCCTGCGTCCGGTCCCAGTTGGCGACCTGCGATCCGACCTTGATCAAGCCGGGATACTGGCTGAGCACGGTCTTGTAACCGTTCGACCGCGTCGCTGCATTGTTGTCGGACGGGGATCCCAGCAACTCGACGTAATTGCCTTTCTGACCGACGACGCGTACCCACTGTTGCGCCCCAAGTGCGGCGCCCTGGGCGTTGTTGGACACCAGTTGCGCCTTCGCCAGGCCCTCCTGATTGATCTCGGCATTGACCAGAAACACCGGAATGTGGGCGGCAATGGCCTTCTTCACCGCGCCCACCGACCCGCTGGCGTTCGCCGGATCGAGGATGATCGCCACCGACCGATTGGTGATCGCGGTGTCGATCAGGTTGCTCTCGGTGTTGGTGTCGCCCTTCGAGGCGCTGACGTTCGGTTTATAGCCCAGCTTCTTCGCCTCGGCCGCGGCGACGTTGCCTTCGGTCAGCCAATACGGGTTCGATGGGTCGTTGACGATGATCGACATCAACCCTCCCTGCGCGGCGACGGCGGGCGCGACGAACGCACCTGGCGCGATCAGAGCCACGGCGGCAAGCATCAGCAACAGTTTGTTCTTGGACACGACTTCTTCCTTTCCAGATATCGCATTGCGGATAAATTTTTTATTATTTTCCCATTACGAATTCTAACTCGCTTTCGACACGAGTGTCGGATGATCTTTGGTTGGCCTAGGAGTTTTGGGTCGACGGCGGTACTGAACTGCGTTCAACAGCACCGCCAGCACGATCACCGCACCGGTAAAAACCGTCTGCCAGTAAGAAGAGATGCCGATGATCACCAGCCCATCGGACAGAAAGCCGATGACAAAGGCCCCCAGCAGGGTTCCGCGGACCGTCCCGCGACCACCGGTCAAGGCCGCGCCGCCGATGACCACGGCCGCGATCGCCGTCAGTTCGTACGAGATGCCCGCCGTCGGTCCGGCCGAGGTCAACTGCGACGACAGAATCAGCCCTGCCATGCCGGCGCAGACACCTGACAGCACATAGACCGAGATCTGCACCGGCTTGACCGGAACCCCCGAAAGTTCGGCCGCGCGCTCGTTGCCACCCGAAGCGTACAGCCATCGACCGAAGGCGGTCCGCGTCAGCACCAGGTTGGCGACGATCGCGACCACCACCAGCACCAACACGCCGATCGGGATGCCGAACAAGTGGTTGAACCCAAGCCAGTTGAACCCGGTGTTTCCCAGTTCCGCCTTGCCGCCGAGATCGTTGTAGGTCAGGCCGTTGGTGATCAGCAGCGCCACTCCACGTGCCACATACATCACGCCCAGTGTGGCGACGAAGGCGGGAACCTTGAAGCGCGCGATCAGCACACCGTTGACCAGACCCACGAAGCCGCCCAAAGCGCAGGTCAGCACCACGACAACCCAAACCGGTGGATACAGGACGTAGCCGAGTGCGCTGAAGGTGACGCCCTGCATCAGAAAGCCGGCGATGACGCCGCACAGTCCAAGCGTGGATCCGACCGACAGATCGATGCCGCCGTTCAGGATCACCAACAGCATGCCCACCGCGAGGATTCCGAAAATGGCGACGTGAGACGCCATCGTCAGAAAGTTGCTCACTGAGAGATAATATGGCGACAGTATTGAAAACACCAATACGATCACAATCAGGGCGAAGAATGCGCGGCCTTCCAACAGCAGCCGCCCCAGCTCGAAATCGCCGGACAATACGCCAACGCCTGTACGTTTTGGAGACAAAACAGTGTCTGTCATAGTCGGGACCCTGGCTGTTGGGGTTGTCAGCTCACCACGGCTTCGCCGGAAGCGGCCATGATCTCCTCCTTCGACACGTCAGGCCCGAACTGTGCCGATATCCTGCCCCGGCGCATCACGATGATCCGGTGGGCAATGCTCAGGCACTCCTGCACTTCCGAGGTCGAGAACACGACGGCGAGCCCCTGCGCGGCCCGTTCGCCAAGCAGGCGGAACACTTCCGCCTTGGCACCGATATCGATGCCGCGACTTGGTTCGTCCAGCAGAATGACCTTCGGATCGGTCGCCAGCATTTTGCCGATGACCACCTTCTGCTGATTACCCCCCGACAACGAGCCGATCGGGGCAGCACCACCCGCGGTCTTGATGTGAACGTTGCGGATCGACGCCTCGATCAGTGCCCGTTCCCGGGGCCGCGACGTCAGCACACGCTTGATGAACGCGCCAATGCTGGCAAGCGACAGATTCTGCCCGACCGACATCGTCTGGACCAAACCGTCACGCTGACGGTCCTCCGGCACCAAAACAAGGCCCCTGCCGATCCGCTCGGCGATGCTCGAACCGGCGATCGGTGCGCCCCTGAGCAATACCCGACCGCCAGCCATCGGCACGCGCCCGGCGATCGATTCCAGAAGTTCGGTACGCCCGGCACCCATCAGGCCATAGATGCAGACGACCTCGCCGGCCCGGACGTCGAGCGACAGGTGGTCGACGATCAGATTGCCCAAACCGGCGGTGTCCGCGACGCACACGTCGTCAACCGACAGGACGACCTCGCCGAAGCCGTAGCCTGCCGGCGGCGAGCCGCGATCGAAATGATCGCCCACCATATTGTGGACGATCCACTGCAGGTCGATGTCCTTGGCCTCCGCCGTCGCGGTGATGGTTCCGTCACGCAGCACCACCGCATAGTCGGTGATCTGCAATGCCTCCTCGAGGTGATGGGAGATGTAGACGATCGACACGCCACGACTGGTCAGCTCGCGGATGACCTTGAACAGCACCTCGACTTCCGTCGCGCTCAACGCCGAGGTCGGCTCGTCCATGATCAGGATGCGCGCGTCGACCGAGAGCGCGCGCGCAATCTCGACCAGTTGCTGCTGCCCCAGACGCAGATCCTCGACCAAGGTCACCGGGTCGATGTCCTCTTCCAGATCGGCCATCAGTATCCTGGTCTGCCGCGCTTCCTCGTCGAAATCGACGCCGGTCGACCGACGCAGTTCCCGCCCCAGGAAAACGTTGTCGCGCACGCTCAGGTTGGGGGCCAGGCTCAATTCCTGATGGATGATCGAAATCCCATGATCGCGCGCATCCACCGTGGACGAGAAACTGATGCGACGGCCGTCGAGCTCGATCTCGCCCAAGGTCGGGGTCTCCACACCCGACAGGATCTTCATCAGGGTGGACTTGCCGGCGCCGTTCTCACCAAACAGCGTGGTGACTTTGCCATGGTGGATGTCGAAATTGACGCCTTTCAAGGCGTGCGTATTGCCATACGACTTGGAAATATTGCGCGCCGAGAGCACAACCTCCCGGGTGGCGGATAAGCTCGCCGATCCCATGCTCATCGAACGCTCAGCTGCACCGGCGTGACGGCCCAGTTATCCGGGTCGGTGAGCTGGAACACCCCGACCACCGAGATCGTCTTGCCGGTCAGGGTGCCCGCATTGATCTTCGAAATGACCTCTTTCTTCATTGCCATGTTCAACGCCGAGCCCGCGTTCTGATAATCGATCTGATTACGGAATTGTCCGAACGTGATCGACCCCGTGCCATCGCGCAGGTCGGTCCCCATAATCGCCGGTCCGGTCTGCACCGTGATATGGATCGCAGCGGGCACGCCCGCGACCGATACGTCGTAGACACCGAGATCCTGCTTGCCCGCCCGCCCGGTGAACTTGACCGAAATCTCCGGGCCGGCATCGGATGCGACGCCGTATTGCTTCTCCGCCGCCGCCTGATCCTTGCCCAGGGCAGCCGCCAGTTCGGCGGCACCGACCGCGCGGCTCTCGACCGCCGCCTGCACCTTCGGAAAATTGGACTTGCCGAAGGCCGTCGGGGAAAACACGTTGGACTGTACGTCCGCTTTGGAACCGATCCTCACCACCTTGGTGTCGATCACCATCGCCGCGATCAGGATCAGCACCGCGCCCGACACCAAGACGAGCCTGCCGCCGCTGGTCATCCGTCCGGTCCCCGGCTGCCGACCCGCGGGCCTGGATGCGGACCGAAGCGCCGAAGCCGCGTCGGGGATGCTCACTCCGGAACCAGTACGATCTTGATCGAGCCATCGCCCTGCTTCATCATGTCGAAACCGGTCTTGAACTCGGTCAGCGGCAGAACCGTCGTAACCACGCCCTCGGTCGGCAACCGTCCGTCGGCGATCGCCGCGGTGGTGAACGGGTAGCAATGCGGGCCGAGGTGCGCGCCATACAGGTCGAGCTGCTTGCGATCGCTGATGATGCTCCAGTCAGCGGTCACCTCCTGGCCGAACACGCTGAACTCCACGAAGCGGCCAAGCTTGCGGATCATGTTCAGACCCTGGGTGACGGCGGACGGGTGGCCGGTGGCTTCGATGTAGACGTCGCAGCCGTAGCCGTCGGTCATGTCCTTCACCGCCTGCACAACGTCTTCGTGCAGCGGGTTCATGGTTATGTCTGCACCGAAACGTTTTGCCAGTTCCAGCCGCTCCGCCTTGGTGTCCAGCACGATCAGCCTGGACGGATTCTTCAACCGTGCCGCACCCACCATGCCCAGGCCCAGCGGGCCGGCGCCGGCCAGCACCACGACGTCGTCCAACTGGATCAGCCCGCGATTCACCGCATGGACCGAACACGCATACGGCTCGATCAGCACGGCCCGTTCCATGGCGAGGTCATGCGGCACCTTGTGGGTCCGCGACTCCTTGGGGAACCGCATGTACTTCGCCATGCCGCCGTTGACGTTGCTCTGGAAGCCGTAAACGTCGTGCCGCTCGCACATCCAATACTCGCCGCGTCCGCAATAGCGGCACTGTTCGCATGGCACGATCTGCTCCGAGATCAGCCGGTCGCCCAGGCGGTATTGTCCCTTGCGGGCGACGTTCTCGCCGATCTCGACGGCGCGGCCGATGAATTCATGCCCGGGGATCATTGGCGGCTTGACGTAGCGCGCCTGGCCCTTGCCATCGCCCCAGAACGACGGCGCGCCCTGGAATGTTTTTATGTCGCTGGCGCAGATGCCACAGGCCTCGACCTCGAGGATGATGTCGTCAGGTCCGGCGCGCGGCACCTCCACCGTCTCCAGCCGGTAATCGCCCGGCGCGTAGGCCACGACGGCTGTCATGCTTCGGGGAAGGTCGTTGCGGAACGCGGTGCTCTCACTCATCGCGACACTCCTTGTGTTCCGTGTTGCTGATCCTGGGTCTGGTGCAACAGCCGGGTCAGGCCATCGGCCATGGTCGCCAGCAGCAGGTTGCAGGACGCAGCACCCGCATCCAGCGTGCCGCGCGACCGCTCGCCTAGCCGGCTGGCGCGTCCAACCTTGGCAACCATGTCGCGGGTCGACTCCAGTCCTGCCGCCGCGGCGTGCATCAGCGCGCCCAGGCAGACTTCGAATGGATCGCCGTTGCTGCGCGCGACCGCGAACGCAGCGGTGGCCGGCGCCAACACATCGACCAGCGTCTTGTCGCCGGGCTTGGCATCGCCCAGCTCCCGCACCGCGGCGCAACCGGCATCCAGCATGGCGGCAAACCGTTCGGCATCGATCGTCCGCGCGCCGTCCAGCGCGCCCGCCATCTCGGTGAAGCAAGACCCGTAGAGCGGCCCCATCGACCCGCCGATGTCGCTCAGCAGGGTATCGCCCAAGGTCGCCAAACCATGCGCCAGCCCGAATGATCCGCGGGCGCGCAGCCGATCGGCGGCCAGACGGAAGCCCTTGGCCATGTTGATGCCGTGGTCGCCGTCGCCGATCTTGCCGTCGATTTCGCTCAACATCCCCTGCTCACGCACAATCGCGGCGGCCATGTCCAGCACGATCGGCCCGGCCTGGCGTTCGCTCACCGACTGCATGTCTGGCGCTCCAGAACCGTCAGGCCGAGCGAACGGGCCGGCGCCGCGATCAGGCGGTCCAACTCGCCATCGAGCCGGGTCAGCGTGACCGACACGCCCATCATCTCCAACGAGGTGAAATAGTTGCCGACGAAACGATGGCGCGGGATGATGCCGCGTGCCCGCAGCAGGTCGTCGACATGACCATACAGCAGATAAAGCTCCATCAGCGGCGTGGCACCGAGGCCGGAGACCAGCACCGCGACGTCGTCGCCACCGCCGAGCGGCAGGTCTACGATGATCCGCTCGACCATGTCGGCGGCCATCGCGGCGGCCGTGGTGATCGGCATCACGGCGATGCCGGGCTCGCCATGGTGGCCGATGCCGACCTCCATCTCGCCATCCTTGATGGTGAAGTTCGGCTTGCCGGCAGCGGGAATGGTGCAGGGCGACAGGCCGATGCCAACCGAACGGGTCGCCTCGATCGCATTTCGCGCCGCGCCGATCACCTGCGCCAGGCTGCCGCCCTCGGCGGCACGGGCGCCGCCGGCCTTCCACATCATGATCTCGCCCGCCACCCCGCGGCGCTTGTCCCGCTCGAGCGGTCCGGCCGAGGCGACGTCGTCGTTGGCCACCACGGTCTCGACCGCGAGCCCGGCCTTGGCCGCCAGCTTGACCGCCATTTTCACGTTCATGTTGTCGCCGGCGTAATTGCCATAGAGGCAAGCGACGCCGGCGCCGCCATCGGCCGCCTCGAACGCGGCGTGAAAGCTCTTGGCGGTCGGCGAGGCGAAAATCTCACCGATGGCAACCGCGTCCAGCAGCCCGGGCCCGATATAGCCAAGGAAAGCCGGCTCGTGCCCGGACCCGCCGCCGGTGACCACGCCGACCCGGCCCGCCACCCGCGCCCCGGCGCGGCGCAGCACGCGTGGGTGATCGGTCGCGGCAAGCAGGTCAGGGCAGGCCGCGAGATAGCCGCGCAGGCTGTCCTCGACGATCTGTTCTGGATCGTTGATCACCCGATTCATGGTCGCACCTCCGCCAGCGGCGCCGCGGCGGAGCGAGATCCGTTGGGGTGAGATGATGTGCCCAGTTTGTCCTCCCGCCGACTTTCGGAAAGCGTGCCCAGCCAATGCACGAATGTCAAGCCAGTGAACGAGTGATCAAGGCGAATTTCGACCAAAACACCAAACTCTCTTGAATGTTTCGCAAGACAGCGCCCATCTTACAGCCAAACAATAGGATTTTGCAATTTCGGCCGGCTAGGATACCGTGCAACTTCTCAGATGATGAACATTTGTGCAACGCAGCATCTTGTCCCGAGCCTCGTTGGAGAGCACAGCATGACGATCGCAATCGGCTGCGATGAGGCCGCGTTCGAACTGAAGCAGGCGCTGAAACAGTGGCTGCTGGATGACGGTCTGGCGGTGGAGGATTTCGGCACCTTCGACACCCAGCCGGTGCTGTATCCCGACATCGCCTTCGCCGCCGCGCAATCCATCGTCGAGGGACGCAACCAGCGTGCGGTCTTGCTCTGCGGCACCGGCATCGGCATGGCGATCAGCGCCAACAAGGTGCGCGGCATTCGCGCCGCGCAGTGTCATGATCCGTATTCGGCGGAACGCGCGCGCAAGAGCAACGACGCCCAGGTCATCACCATGGGCGCCCGCGTGATCGGCGCCGAGTTGGCGAAGACCATCCTGCGCGCCTGGCTTGCCGCCGACTTCGAGCCCGCGAGGTCCGGACCCAAGGTGGCGCGTATCCGTGAGTTCGAGGATAACGTTGCCAGGCCGTACAGTCCGCCTGACAACCCCCCCGCCGCCATCGATAAGCCGGAACCCAAGCCGTGAGCGCCTTCGTCAAGGAGATCCCGCGCCCCGCTGATTGGGGCGACGTCTCGACCGACACCATGGTCGAGATCGCCAGCCTGTACTACTACCAGGACATCACCCAGGAAGAGCTGTCGCGCCGCTTCTCGGTCTCCCGCGCCAAGATCAGCCGCTTGCTCAAGCGCGCTCGGGAAGACGGCATCGTCGAGATCCGGGTGCACCAGCATCCCGGCGTGAGCAACGACCTGGAGAAGGAATTCATCGCCGAATTCGGCATCGATCGGCTGCTGGTCGCGCTCGATCAGCGCGACCCGGAAGCACAGCGCTTGGCCGTCGCCGGCCTGGTCGCCAACCATCTGTCGCGCACCCTGACCGAAAGCATGACCGTCGCCGTCGGCATGGGCCGCAATGTCGCCGCCGTGGCCGACTGCGTCGCGCCGACCCGCCGCGCCGTCACCTTCATCTGTGCGATCGGCGGATCGGTCCGCGCCGGGGAACACATGAACCCCGATCATATCTGCCGCCGCCTGGCGGTGCGCTTCGGCGGTGACAGTGAGACGCTATACGCGCCGGCCCTGGTCGCCGATGCCCGGTTGCGCGAAGAGCTGCACCGCAACGACACCGTCAAGCTGGCGCTGGACCGAGCCCGTCGGGCGGACGTGGCGCTGGTCGGCATCGGCGATCTGAGCGAGGACAGCAATTTGGTCCGCATGGGCTGGTTCTCGCCCCAGGAGGTCGCCGAAGCCCGCCTCGCCGGCACCATCGGCGACATCATGGGCTACGATTTCATCGATATTCACGGCCGCGCTTCCAGCGCCAACATGCAGGGCCGCGTCATCGGCCTGACCACTCGCGACCTCGGTCGGATTCCCAACGTGGTCGCGATCGCCAGCGAGAATACCAAGGCAGCCGCCATCCTGGGCGCGCTGCGTACCGGGGTCATCAATACGCTGGCGACCAGCTCCACCAATGCCCGCACCATCCTGCGCCTGCATGAGGCGACCAGGATGGCGAGCGCGGACGCAACCAGCCGTCGGACCAAACCCGAGGCGTGATCGGACGCGCCGGACGGTCGCGGCGCGCCAGTCTGCTTAGTCGTGTGTTCTGCTTCGTCGTGTGTTCTGCTTCGTCGCGTGTTCTGCTTCGTCGTTTGTTCTGCCTGGTCGCGTGTTCCGCTTCGTCGCGGGTAAGGATTGATTAAGCTGTTGGTGGCTACCCTGCGGCGGTGAAAGATCCAGCCCTTCCGCCCGACGAAACCGAGCACCCGATGACGTTCAGCAGCCGCGGCGTCAGCGTGAACTTCACGACGCCGGTGCTGGTCGGCGCGCGGGTCCGCCAATCGCTCGATCGAGAGCTCGAGATCCTGCTGCCCAATCCGTCGGGCGCGCGCGGCGTCTATGTGCTGACCTGGCCCGCGGTCCGCACGCGATGCCACGTCACACTGCACGACGCCGTCCTGTTCAAGCGGTTTCAGGGTCTGGCAACGATCGAGCCGGCCTCGATCCGCGACGCGACGCTGCTTGTCGCCCGCGAAGGCCTCGCCGGACGCAACGCCGCCCAGGCAGCCGAGGTCGCGCTGGCGCAGGACCGCGCGCAGCGGCTGCTGGCGCGGCTGCGGCTGATGACGGCGCTGGTCGAGCCGGAGGATCCCGATACCGCGGGCTGCCGGCGCACACCGGCGGAGATCGAGCACCGGGCAGGGCTGGCGCTGCGCCAGATCGCCGCCGCGATTGGCCGCTCGGCGGCCGAGCTGTCGGCGGCGCTGACGGCGCTGGGCGATCTGTTCGCCCCGATCGGGATCACCGCCACCGATCGCGATGCCAGACTGCCGCGTCTGCTCGCGCAGCTGGGGCAAACCGCGGCGGATCCCTCCGACTGGCTGCGCTCCGATCCCGATCCCGACATCAGCGGACTGGGCGAAACCATCAGAACCGCCATGCTGGGGGCAGTGCAAAGCGGCATCGCTGTGCTGCGGACCACCCGCATGGCGTTGGTCGATCCGGCGCGGCTGCTCAAGCGTCGGATCAGCGACCCGGACAGCGTCTTGGCCGCCTCGGCACGCTGCGATTGGTTGCTGGACGGCTGGGAGCGGATCAGCCTTCTGTGGCTCGCGGCCAACACCGCCGCGTCGCGACGCGCCGCCTTGCTGGAGGCAGCGCCGCTGGTGCCGGTGCTGCCGCGCGAGGTGCTGCAATGGGTCGGCGCTGCAATCCCGCCCGAAGCGATGACGCAACTTTGCCGGGTGACCAGCCAGCGCGACGCTTGGCGCACCGGCAGCGCCGCATTCCGCCTGGTCGAGCGCAACGAAAAGCTGCTGGCGATGAGCATTTGAAAGCCATGACGGACGAATGGAACCCGATGGACAACGCATCCCCCGACGCGCTGACGCCAGCCGCATCGCCGGATGCGATCAACCCAGACGCATCCCTCGACGCGATCAACCCAGACGCATCCCTCGATGCGAGCAACCCAGGCGCATCCCTCGATGCGAGCAACCCAGACGCATCCCTCGATGCGATCAACCCAGACGCATCCCTCGATGCGATGAGGCCAGACGCATCCCTCGATGCGATGAGGCCAGACGCATCCTTCGATGCGATGAAGCACGCTCTGATTGATGCCTCGGACCCGCAAATCCTCAAGATCGTGGCGGCGGTAGACGCGATGATCCAGCGTGGATCGGCGGACTTCCTGATCGTGCCGCTGCGCCCGCGGCTCGCGGTGCTGCGGCCGCCCAGGCCGCTACGCTTTGCCCGGCTGCTGTTTTACCCGCTCAACCTGCTGATGGTCCGCGCCGCTCGCTGGCGGCTTGGCCAGCCGTTGATACCGCGCAGCGTGATCAAGCCGATGGCCGAACAGGTGCGCCGCGCGATGGGCCAGGCGGTGGTGGCGTTCGGCAGCGAAATCGCCGGCCGCAGCACCGCCGAGATCGACGTCATCACCCATTGCGGGCAGACCTTGTGGCCGCTTGCCGCCACGATCCTGGCCGACCCCGCCGTGCCGGGAGGTTGGGGCGAGACCGGCCTCGGCATCACCAGCTATCGCCCGCTGGCCGACGCCGTCGCGACGCTGCTGGCCGAGGCCGTGACACTCGATCGATTTCGCCTCGACGCGGCGTTCGGCCTGCTGCCGGCGCAACCGGACGCGATCGCGGCGATGCTCGACCGGGTGGACAAAGCTAACCGCGCGGCTATGCCGATGATGGTCGCCTTGCTGCTGGACCAGTTGCCCGAGGCGGCCGACGTCCTGAACACGCGGCACTGCGGCCTGCCGGACAGCGTCATCCGAAGCGCGACCGACGCAGCGGCCGAACTGCTGCTGCGCCGGCTCGAACAGCAGAATGGAATCGAATCCCGTATCGCCACCGGAACCCTGGCCGATGCCGGAGCAGCGGCGGCGCGGATCGCCAGCCTGCTGCGGCACCTCGGACTGATCGACCCCAGCGCCCCGCGCCGGGACCGGCTGCGGACCGCAAGGCGGCATCTTGTCGCGGCCTGCGAAGCCCGGTTTGCCGCCGGCCTGCAGCAGGATTTGCTGGCACCGCTGAGCCGGATCGGCATGACCTCGGCCGCGCTGGACGTGGCCGCGCTGGAAGCGGCGGCGCGCGGTTTGCGGATGCTGGAGACCGAGGCGCGCGCGGTCGGCGGCGCCGCGACTTACGATCTGCTGCTCGGCAAGGCGACCGAGGCCATCACCGCCGACGCCATGCGTCACCGCCTGGCGCCGCCCGATCAGCTTCGCCTGGTCGAAATCCTGGCCGGATCCGATGCCGCCCTGGCGATCCTCGAGCGGGCCGGTTGATTCCGCGCGTGACCTGACCGGTCAGTCGCAAGCGATTGGTTCCTGCACCGATCCCGCCCGATCCAAGGCGACGAACCGATCGAGGCAATCGCGGACACACGCTGCCCACGCCGATCCGGCGCGTATGGACTCCACGTCGCCGCCAGCCTAACCCGTGGCGCATCGCAGCGTGGATGGCTGAAGGAGACCGGCGTGGAGCAAGTCGATTGCGTCGTGGTGGGCGCCGGAGTGGTCGGCCTCGCGGTGGCGCGCGCGCTGGCGATGGCCGGGCGTGAGGTCATCATCCTGGATGCCGCCGAGGCCATCGGCACCGAAACCTCGTCGCGTAACAGCGAGGTCATCCACGCCGGCATCTACTACCCCGCCACCAGCCTGATGGCTCGGTTCTGCGTCGCCGGCCGCCGCCTGCTGTATGCGTTCTGCGCCGCGAAGGGCGTGCCGCACATCAATTGCGGCAAGCTGATCGTGGCGACCAACCAGCAGGAAGACGCGTTACTTGGGGGCATCAAGCAACGTGCCGAGGCCAACGGCGTCGAAGGCATGCGCGTGCTCACCGAAGCCGAGGCGGTGGCGCTGGAACCCAACCTCAGATGCACCAGCGCCCTGTTGTCACCCGCCACCGGCATCGTCGACAGCCACGGGTTCATGGTCGCGCTGCAGGGCGACGCCGAGGACGCCGGCTCGGTCGGGGTTTTCTTCAGCCCCGTGCTGGGCGGGCGGGTGGTCGGGCGCGGGGTCGAAATCGACGTCGGCGGCGCCGACCCGATGACGCTGCGCTGCCGGCTGTTGGTGAACTCGGCCGGCCTGCACGCAGCGGCATTGGCCGGCCGACTGCGCGGCATGCCCGCCGAACGGGTGCCGACAACCTATTACGCCAAGGGAAACTACTTCACGCTGTCCGGACGCTCGCCGTTCTCCAGGCTGATCTACCCGGTGCCGGTGCCCGGCGGCCTCGGGGTCCACCTGACGGTGGATCTGGGCGGCCAGGCGCGGTTCGGCCCCGATGTCGAGTGGGTCGACACGATCGATTACACCGTCGATCCATCACGCTCGGACAGTTTCTATGCGGCGGTGCGGAAATACTGGCCGGGGCTGAAGGATGGCGGATTGCAGCCGGGGTACTCCGGGATCCGGCCGAAGATCGTGCCAAAAGGCGTAGCGGGACAGGATTTTGTCGTGCAGGGGCCGCAGACCCACGGCGTTGCCGGGCTGATCAACCTGTTCGGCATCGAGAGCCCGGGCCTGACCGCATCAATGGCGATCGCCGAACACGTGCTGCGGGTTTCACGCACGGAGTCGTAGTCCAGTTTATGCCGGACATCCTGCGCCTGACTGTTTCATGAGGTTAAGCCTTAAATCTGGTGACTAAGGATTGGGATGTTCATCGGGCATGGAGGTCGATCATGGCGAACGGGATTTCTGCGGTGCTTGAGTTTGGCGCGCCTGATCCGGGTGAAGCCGCGACGATGATGGGAGACAAGTTGCGGTATCACACCGATTCATGGGATTTGTCAGTTGATCTCAAAGCCGCCCTTGCCGACATCGTCGTGATGGACGCCCGCTCTCGCGCTGCATACATCGCGGGCCATATTCCCGGTGCGGTCAACTTTCCGCAT
This sequence comes from Rhodopila sp., assembly GCF_965277165.1. GTDB lineage: Bacteria > Pseudomonadota > Alphaproteobacteria > Acetobacterales > Acetobacteraceae > Rhodopila. Next base: position 1,597,082 of record NZ_CBDICE010000006.1, on the reverse strand, counting down.
CACGAAATGAACGCGGAAACCACCTCAGGCCTCGACCGCAGCAAAGTGTATGTCGTGTATTGCGACGGGATCGGCTGCAATGCATCGACCAAGGGTGCATACAAGCTCGCACGCCTGGGATTTCGCGCAAAGGAACTGGTCGGCGGGCTCGATTGGTGGCGTCGCGACGGGCATCCGGTGGCCGCTTCGAATGAACCGGGTAGTTTGGTTGCCGCTGCCGAATAGCAAGCAGCGCGGGGCGGCTAACGCCTGGCCGCGCGCACGGAAGCCGAATCCAACCGACGCGCTCAACGCGCTCGCGAGGGATTTCCATACACAGATGCCGCAGCCATTGTGCGACGGACAGTTTGGCGCCTTTTCCATTATGATTACGGCCACGACCCAGACCAAACCGTGCGGCAGGACTACCTGCCCCCGGCGATTCCACCCGATTGCCGCGCCGGCAGCGCAACCACAAAGGCGCCGCGCTTCACGGCGGTGACCCGATAGACCGTGAAACCGCGACCCGGCGCACCCGGCCGGGTCGCCGCCCCAATCCGCTCGACGTCGGTCCAGATCGCCGCATCCGGTGCCCGGCCCGCAGTGCTGACCAGCAGTCCGGTGCGCCCGGCGATCCGTGCCCGGGACAGCGTCGTCAACCGCCAGCGTTCACCTGTCGCAACGACCGGGACGGCCGGCGGCATCCGCCACGCCAACTCGCTGACAACGGCGTAGTTGTCGGCCGCGACGAAGTCGGCGTTCGCTGCCTTGCCCAGCGCCGCCACCTGTCGCGCGAGCGCACCCCATCCGTCCAGCCGTATCGCAATCGGGTCGATCCGCGGTGGCAGCGGCAGCAATCCGCTGGTCGCCTGCACATAGGCCAAAGCGGTGATCGCGAACCCGACGGCGCTCGCCCCGACCCACCAGCGCCGCGTCAGCGTCAGGCCGCCGGCACCGACCGCCAGCGCAGGATAGATGATCGCCGGCCAGTTGCCCTGCACCCGGTCGCCGAACGCATGCTGCACGAACACCAGAACCGGGGGCGCCGACAGCGCCGCCAGCAGCGACCACCCGACATCGCGCCCGGCCGAACTTCGCCGCACCGCGACCACCAGGGCGATCATGCACAGCACCCAGACAACCGGAGTGGCGAGGCCGATCTGACCGCCGACCAGCTCCGCCAGGAAGCCGACGGCGCGGGCCGGACGCCAATCCTCCACCCGGCCGCCTTGGCGGGCGAAGCTGGCCCAGCCATGCGCCGCGTTCCATGCCAGGACCGGGGCGAATAGCCCCAGCCCGATCAGGCAGGCCGCCCAGGGCTGCCAACGCCGAAGCCACGGCCGCACGGCGGGAACCAGCAACACCCAAAGCCCGACGCCGATCCACAGCAGCAGAGCGGTGTATTTGCTGTCCAGCGCCAGCCCGCCGAACAGCCCCGCCGCCAACCACCACCCCCCCGCTCCGCCGGCCGCCAGCCGAGCCACCGCCCACAGCCCGGCGGTCCAGAAGAACAGCAGCGGTGAGTCCGGCGTCATGATGACGGTACCGACGCCCAGCAGCAGCGTCGCGTTCAACAGCATGACCGCCGCCGTCCCGGCCATGATGCCCGGGAACAACACGCCGGCGGCGTCGAACAGCATCCACGACGCAAGCGCCGCTGCCAGAGGACCCAGCAGGCGCACGCCCAACGCGGTCTGCCCGGCCAGCATCGTGCCCGCCTTGATCCACAGCGCCACCATTGGCGGATGGTCGACATAACCCGCGGCGAGCGCGTGCGACCAGACCCAGTAATACGCCTCATCTGGCGCCAGCGGCGCCACCGCCGCGACGATCAGCCGAAGCAGGGTCAGCACCGCCACGGCGGCGACGAGACGCTTCGCCGGATACGTCGGACCGGCGCCGAACCGATCAAGGCCGGCAGCCGAAGCTGCCACTGGCCCGCGGATCGATGGCAGCTTCACCGGCCCGGCGGCACCGCTGCCAGCACCAACTCGAAGCTTGCGCCCGCCGTCATCGCGATCGCCACACCAGGGTAGCGGAAACGGCGTAGTTCCACACCACGCCGATCAACGCGCCGATACCGCCGGCGATGGTCCACACGGTGTGCCGCTCATACAGGACCTGGGCGATGCCGACATTGGCGATCGCACCGAAGCCGCAGACCACCGTGAACAGCAGCAATCCCCGCCACAGCCCAGGCCCGCTCAGCCGCTGGTCGCGATAGGTGACCGAGTTGTTCAGATGGAAGTTGAACACCATCGCCGCGATCGTCGCCACCGCCTGCTCGGTTTCGAACGACAACGAACTACTTTGCCGTACCGTCGCCAGCACGGCCAGGTGGATGAACACACCCAGCGCGCCGACCAGCGCGAACGAGAAGAATCGCAGCGGCAGCAACCCGCCGCACAATTTGTCCAGCAACAGTCCGGCGAACTGGACCACGACCAGCGCGTCCATCTTGCTCTGCCCCGCGGCACGTTCGCGGAACCGGGCAGGGACCTCAAGCACTCGCAGCGGCGCGGTGCTGCTCAGCACAAGGTCGAGCAGGATCTTGAAACCCTGGCCGTTCAGGCCACGCGCCAACTGCTCGAACAGCGCCCGAGGCAGCATGAAGAAGCCGCTCATCGGATCGGTCAGCCGCACCGGCAGGAACGCCTGCGCCAGCCAGATGCCGCCGTCGGACAGCATGTGCCGCCACTTGCTGGGCAGGCCAGAGCTGTCGCCGCCATCGGCGTAACGGCTGGCGACGGCAAGATCGTAACCGCCGGCACGCAGTGCCTGCAGCATCACCGGCAGCCGGGTCTCGTCATGCTGCAGATCGCCGTCGATCACCGCGACATAGTCGGCCGAGGACGACAACGCGCCCTCGATCACCGCCGAGGCCAGGCCGCGGCGGCCGATGCGGCGGATACAGCGCACCCTTGGGTCTTCGCCGGCGATGCGGCGCACCTCTTGGGCCGTGCCGTCAGGGCTGTTGTCATCGACGTAGATGACTTCCCACGCGGTGCCGGCCAATGCCTCGTCCAGCTTGGCGATCATCGGGGCCACGTTCGGCCGTTCGTTGAAGCAGGGAACGACAACGCTGAGCACAGGCGTGCCCGCGGCAAGGTCGGCCACCGAGGGTGTGGCGTGGAGGGTCGTTTCGGGCATCGGTCTGCGATCAGTTCCGCGTGAAGCGCCGGGCACAGATACAAGATGCCGATCGGCGGTCAAGAGGAGGTCGGCAGGCAACCCAGGCGTCCCGCCCAAACATGCCTTCCTCAGTCTTGCCGCTCGCATGATGGACATCATGAGTTTGACGAAGCGGCGCAGTCACCGGCGCAATGATACCGGCGGCCCGACGGGCTAACTGGTATTCGAGGCGTGGGTTGCCGTGGCCGCGGCGATGCCAATTGGGCCGATATTCCGCGGAAAGGCGCTGGCGAAGCCGGAAACCTGCTCCGTGCCACTCCGTGGCCTTGATCTTTCTCCGTGTTAAAGCCTTCGCGACGCCCGCACGCCGAGGCCGGGATGCGCCGAGAGGTCGTGTTTCGTCATGCTCCGGGTGTGCGCGTGGGGCTTGGTGGGTCAATACGAGGCATAGGGGCGAACGCGTTGCGGCTTCGGCTTTTGTTAAGGTTTAGCACGGAGAAAGTGACGAACCCACTGAGCGCCACAGAGATCGATGGTGTTGCAGCATCGCGCGCTGACCGAACGCTCCATTGGGTTGGCGATCGACGTGCATCGCGAGGTCGGGCCTGGGCTGTTGGAGACGGTTTGTGCTGCCGGTCTCTGCCTGGAACTGAACCAGGCGGGCATTGCGTTCGGGCGTCAGGTGGCGATCCCGGTGATCTATAAGGGCATCCCGATCGGGCTGGGGTTTCACGCCGATGTCGTGGTTGAGGACGCGGTGATCTTCGAAGTCAAGGCGGTGCCGGCGCTTGTTAGCCCCAAGTAGGAATGTCCCCTCCGTCCAAAGTTAGAATGTCCCCTTTTGCGCATGCTTGGGGACGCAATGGCCGAGACGGGGTTGTGGATGACGCAGGCGGAGCGCGATCGCGCCTATTGGGTGCGCCAGTCGATCGAATGTCGGTTGGGCCAGGCTGAAGCAGCGGAGCGCGTTGGCCTCAGTGTCCGCCAATTCAAGCGCTTGGTGCGTAAGGCGAAGACTGAGGGCGACGCGGGTCTGGTTTCGCATCAGCGCGGCCGGCCATCGAACAACCGGATGTCGGCGGCGCTGCGCGGTCGTATCGCGACGCTGCTGAGGGACAAATACCCCGACTTCGGCGCGACGCTGGCGGCGGAGAAGCTGCTGGAGTTGGACGGGATCGTCGTTTCGGCAGAGACGATCCGCCAGATGCAGATCGGCCTTGGCCTGTGGCGGCCCAAGCGCCGCCGGGCCAGGCGGGTGTTTCAGCTCCGCCAGCGGCGTCCGCGGTTTGGCGAGTTGATCCAGATCGACGGCAGTGCGCACCACTGGTTCGAGCGGCGCGGGCCGCGCTGTGCGCTGATCGTGTTCATCGACGACGCCAGCGGCCGGCTGACCGCGCTACGCTTCGCCCCGGCGGAGACGACGGCGGCCTATCTGGCGGCGCTGCGCGGCCACGTGCTGGACCATGGCCGGCCGCTGGCGTTCTACTCCGACCGGCACGGCATCTTCCGGATCAACGCTAAGGACGCCACGAGCGGCGACGGCAAGACCGAGTTCGGACGGGTGGCGGATCGGCTTGGGATCGAGCCGATCCATGCGCTGACCCCGCAGGCCAAGGGTCGTGTCGAGCGCGCCAACCAGACCCTGCAGGACCGGCTGGTCAAGGAGATGCGTTTGGCCGGCATTGGCTCGATCGAGGCGGCGAATGGCTTCGCGCCGGCGTTCATGGCGCGCTTCAACGCAAAGTTTGCGGTGCCGCCGCGCGACCCGGCTTCGGCGCACCGGCCGTGGACGAAGACCGCGCAAGCGTTGGACGACGAACTGGCACGGCGCGAGCAGCGGGTGCTGTCGAAGGCGCTGACCTTCCGCTCCGGCGGGACGATGTATTGCGTCAAGACACCCGGGCCTGGCACCGCGCTGCGCGGCGCGAAGGTGACGCTGCATCACTTTCCCGACGGTGCGCTGAGGGTGCATTACAAAGACCGGATCCTGCCGGTAACGGCCTATGCCCGCTATGCCATGCCCGCCCCGGCGGTGGACGGCAAGACCATCGATGCCCGGATCGACGCAATGATCGCTGCGCGGCACATCCCCAACGCCGCGGTTGAAACCGTCCCGGGGTGAGTACAGCCCGCGTAACAGCCGCCGCAGCCGTGGATAAGTGGCCCGCTTGCGCCCGATTCTGAACGATCACTCCAGCGGGCCACTTACCCACCGCTCCAACACCGCGATTGGACTAACGCTTGACCGGTGCCCACCCCCCGCCCAGCCCACAGGGGACATTTTAACTTTGGGGAGTCAGGGGACATCTCTACTTTGCATTGACAGGCGGTGCCGGCGCTGATCCCGGCGCATGAGGCGCAGATCCTGAGCTGTCTGCGAATGAGCCGGCTTGGTGTCGGGTTGTTGCCTAATATGAGTTGGCCTCAAGTTTCGGGTTGACTGGAAAAGAATGAGATTCGGATTGCTGTTGCCATTCAGCCTTTCAACCATGGTGCGATTGGCACGATCGACCAGGCTAGCGCCAAACGTGCGAGCCTGGCTCTTTAGCCTTACATTCAGCCCGGCACTCGTCCCAGCCGAAATCGGCCGGCAGAAAGAGAGATCGGTTTTAGGATGAAGTGCAACTTTCTTGCTGGCCGCGGGCACGCGGCGCGCGTGGTTCGCAGTTCGTCGTTAGTAGCCATTTCCGGTTAGATGGAGCGAGGGAGAACCGCACCCCAAACCTCAGCACCGATGCGGCTGTGGCGCGAACTCCTGCATCTTGGCGTTCATCACGAACTCGCCAAAATCCATCTTCATATTGTCGGCCACCCCGTTCTCCCAATACCGCATCGCCACCTCATACGACGGCATCATCGATTCGGGGCCATGATCGAAGAACGCGATGTTGACCTTGGTGCTGGGCAACGACGATAGCGTCGGCCACTTGTTCGGCGTCGGCGGCTTCCAGTCGAGCACCACGATGAAGCTGTCCTCCACCCCGTTCTCGTCGGTGCCGTCGAACAGCGGCAGGGCGAGGAAATGCTTCTTGCCGCGCGCCGCGGCGATGATCGCGGCGGTGTGCGCCATCGGGAACAGGGTGCCCGGCGGCAGCGCGCTGGTGGTGTCATGCGGGGAGTTGTAGTGCGCCTCGCCGGGACCGCCGACCTTTGACAGCGACGCCTCGCCGTCGGTCTGGCTGGTCACCGCGGTATCGGTGGTCTGGCGCATGTGATAGCGGAACTTCAGCCCGTCCTTGGACTCCCAGGTGGCATAGTCCGAGGCCATCTGGATGTCCTGGCCGTCGGCGTTGGTGATTGTCATGTTCAGCCGCTGGCGCACCGCCCAGCCGTCGCAGGCATCGGTCACCTCATAGCCCATGGTGCCGCGGGCAGCGATCACGTCGTTGCTCTTGGCGCTGTCCAGGGTCAGCGAATACAGCGCCTTGTGCGCGATCAGCAGGCTTGGCACCGAGGGCACGCTCGGCGCCGCGGTATTGGCCGCGAGGGCCGGCGGAACAGCAAAGATGGCGGTCAGAAACAGTGCGCCGAGGGCGGCGGGAAGGCGCATGAAGAACTCCGCTGGAAAGATCGCCGCGAACCGGCGCTTGAACGTCGCCGCGATGCGACGCTTGAACGTCGCCGCGATGCGGCGCGTGAACATAGCCCCACGTCGGCACCATGCGCCACCGCCGATCGCGGCGCCGCGCCCCGTCTCAGCCACCAGCGTCTCAGCCACCAGCGTCTCAGCCCCTCGCGTCTCAGCCCCTCGCGTCTCAGCCACCCGCGATCTTCGGCGCCGCCTCTGGCGTCGGCGCGCCGGCCCCGGCCGGCTGCGGTGCCGCCCCCGCCTTCGGCCTGATCGGCGCAATATCGAGCCGCAGCGACAATTCCTTCAGCCTCGCCGCAGCAATCTCCGCCGGCGCCCCCATCATCAGGTCCTCGCCCTGCTGGTTGAGCGGAAACAGAATCACCTCGCGGATATTCGGCTCATCGGCCAGCAGCATGACAATGCGGTCGATCCCCGGGGCGGCGCCGCCATGCGGGGGTGCGCCGTAGCGGAACGCATTCAGCATGCCGCCGAAATGCTGCTCCACATCGGCCGCGGTCATGCCGGCGATTTCGAAGGCGCGGATCATCACGTCGGGGCGGTGGTTGCGGATCGCCCCCGAACACAGCTCGATGCCGTTGCAAACGATATCGTACTGATACGCCTTGACGGTCAGCGGATCCTTGCTGTTCAACGCCTCCAGTTCGCCCTGCGGCATGCTGAACGGGTTGTGGCTGAAATCGACCTGCCCGGTCTCCTCGTTCAACTCGAACATCGGAAAATCGGTGACCCAGCAGAACCGGAAGCTGCCGCTTTCCATCAGGCCGAGTTCCTCCGCCAGGCGAGTCCGCACCGTGCCGGCAAATCTGGCCGCGATATCCTTCTTGCCGGCGGCGAAGAACACCGCATCGCCCGGCTGCAGGCCGCACGCCATCCGGATCGCTTCGGCCCGATCGGCTTCCAGGTTGCGCGCGATCGGCCCTTTCGGACCCTCGGCATCGAACGTGATATAGCCCAAGCCCCCCTGCCCCTCCGCCTTCGCCCAATCGTTCAGCTTGTCGAAGAAGCTGCGCGGCTGCGCCCCCGCCCCCGGCGCCGGAATTGCTCTGACGATGCCGCCCGAGGCGGCGATGCGGGCAAACAGCCCAAAACCGGACCCGGCGTAGTGTTCGGTGACATCGGCGATACGGATCGGATTGCGCAGGTCCGGCTTGTCGGACCCGAACGCCAGCATCGCCTCGTCATACGGGATGCGCTGGAACGGCGGCCTGGTCACCGCCCGGCCGTCGGCGAATTCCTCGAACACACCGGCGATCACCGGCTCGATGGTGTTGAACACGTCCTCCTGGGTGACGTAGCTCATCTCGAAATCGAGCTGGTAGAACTCCCCCGGCGAGCGGTCGGCGCGCGACGCCTCGTCGCGGAAGCACGGCGCGATCTGGAAATAGCGGTCGAACCCGGCGACCATCAGCAATTGCTTGAATTGCTGCGGCGCCTGCGGCAGGGCGTAGAATTTCCCCGGGTGCAACCGGGCCGGCACCAGGAAGTCGCGCGCCCCTTCGGGCGAGGACGCAGTCAGCAACGGCGTCTGGTACTCCAGGAACCCCTGCTCGATCATCCGCCGCCGGATCGAGGTGATGACCCGGCTGCGCAGCATCATGTTATGGTGCAGCTTGTCGCGCCGCAGGTCGATGAAGCGGTATTTCAGCCGGATGTCCTCGGGGAATTTTTCCTCTCCGGCAACCTGCATGGGCAGCACCTCGGCGGCGGATTGAACCACCAGGTCGGCGACCCGCAATTCGATCTCCCCGGTCGGCAGCCGCGGGTTGATGGTGCCGGCCTCGCGCATCACCACCTGGCCGGTGACGGTGATGACGCTTTCCGGCCGCACCGCGTCGGCGGCAGCGAAGCCCGGGGTGCCGGCGGCGAACACGCACTGGGTAATGCCGTAATGGTCGCGCAGGTCGATGAACAGCAGCCCGCCATGGTCGCGCTTGGCGTGTACCCAGCCCGACAACCGAGCCTCGATCGTTGCGTCGCTGGCGCGCAGGGCGCCGCAGGTATGACTACGGTAGGCGTGCATCGTTGAGGTCCCGGGGGAAAATGGGCGAGGGGAAATGGGCGAGGAAAAATAAGCCAGGCCCGACGGCCCCTGGCATCAGGACCCTCCGGCATCAGGCCGGCACACAAGCCCCGCGCGGTTGGTCAAGTCAAGCGATTGTCAGGCTCAGCCCGAAGGGTCAACGGTCGAACCATCCACCAGCTTGACAAAGCCGAACTCCTGCGAATTCGAGAGATCGTTCAGCACCCTGACCGGACCGACCCGCGCATAACCGCGTTTCTGGTAAAACCGATGCGCGCGGTGAAAGCGCGTGTCGCTCCACAGCGCCAGGCGCCGGGCACCGGCCGCGGCGGCATAGCCTTCCGCCCGGTCCAGCAACGCATGACCCAGGCCCAACCCATGTCGCTCGGGATCGACATAGACGCGGCAGATTTCCCAACTCGGCGGCTCGATCGGCCGCACCGCGATCATGCCGACCAGCGCGGTGCCCGACTCGGCGATCCCCGCCTGGGCGATCCCCGCCTGGCCGATCCCCGCCTGGCCGATCCCCGCCTGGACGATCCCCGCCTGGACGATCCCCGCCTGGGCGGTCCACAGCCGGCCACCCTGACCGCGATAGTAGCTGTCCAATGCCCGCAGTTCCGGCATCTCCCGGTCAACATCCATGATGACACCCGGATATTGCGACCAGCAGGCCGCGATCAGCGCGATCATGCCGGCACCATCGGCGTCGCGCCCTGCTCGGATCAGCCAGCCCGGATCAGCCAGCCCGGATTGGCGAGGCCCACCACCGCTCAGCGCAGGCCCTCGCAGAAAGTCTGGATCCGCCGCAGGCCCTCGGCCAGATCATCATCCGCCGTCGCGGTGCTGATGCGCAGGAACGGGCTCATGTGGTAGGCCGCGCCGAACACCGTGGCAACGAAGTTCTCCTCCAGCAAGGCCAGGCAGACGTCCTCGTCAGTGTTCAGCCCGCGTCCGCCGGCGGTGGTCTTGCCCAGGCAGCCGGCGACATTCGGGAACACGTAGAACGCGCCCTCCGGCTTGTGACAACTGATGCCCTTGGCCGCGTTCAACTGCTCCACCGCCAGGTCGCGACGCCGCTCATAGGCCGCGATCTGCACATCGACGCCGTCCTGAGGGCCGTCCAACGCGGCAGTGGCGGCGGCCTGTCCCGGCGTCGAAATCCCCGCCGTGGCCTGCCCCTGCATCACCGTCATCGCCTTGATCAAGGTCTTCGGGCCCCCCGCGAAGCCGACCCGCCAGCCGGTCATCGCATAGGTCTTCGACACCCCCGAAACCGTCAGCGTCCGCCCCTTCAGGTCCGGCGCCACCTGGGCAAACGTCGCGTGCTGAAACCCGTCGAACACCAGGTGCTCGTACATGTCGTCCGACAGCACCCAGACATGCGGATGGCGGCGCATCACCGCGGCGATCTCGGCGATCTCGGCCGCCGAACAGCACGCCCCAGTCGGATTGTTCGGGTTGTTGAGGATCAGCCACTTGGTCCGAGGCGTGATCGCCGCGTCGATATCCTCGGCGCGCGGCTTGAAGCCGTTGTTCTGCGGGCAGTTCACCAGCACCGGCACGCCGCCGCACAACTGGGTCATCTGCGCATAGGCGATCCACGACGGCACCGGAATGACCACCTCGTCGCCGGGGTCCACCGTCGCCATGATCGCGTTGAACAGACACTGCTTGCCGCCGTTCGATACGGTGATCTCCTCCAGCGCGTAGTCCAGCCGCGAATCGCGCATGAACTTGCGCTGAATCGCCTCCTTCAGCGCCCGCGTGCCATCCTGCGGGGGGTATTTGGTGTCGCCCTTCAGCGCCGCCTGATACGCCGCCTCGATGGCATGCGGCGGACTGTCGAAATTCGGCTCCCCGGTGGTCAGCGTGACCACCGGCTTGCCGGCGGCGCGCAATTCCCGCGCCTTGATCGTCATCCGCACGCTAGCCGCCAACTCGACCCGGCCGATCCGCCGCGACAGCCCCGGCATCGTCCCCACCCCCGACATCCTAGTGCATCCCCTGGCAGAAGCGCTGAATACGCACGCACGCCTCGCGCAGCTCCTCGGTCGCATTGGCATAGCTGATTCGGATGTAACCGGGATAGCAGAACGCCGCGCCATGCACCGTCGCCACCCCTTGCTCGGCCAGCAAGGTCAATGCGAACGCCTCGTCGTCCTTGATCGCCACCCGGCCCTCGCTGGTCTTGCCGATACAGCCGTGGATCGACGGATACACGTAGAACGCCCCATCCGGCCTGCTGCAGTTGATCCCCGGCGCCTGGTTCAGCATCTCCACCACCAGGTCGCGCCGCTGTTCGAACACCACGCGCATCTCTTCCACCGTGTCCTGCTGTCCCAGCAGTGCCTCGACCGCCGCCGCCTGGGCGATCGAGTTCGGGTTCGAGGTCGATTGGCTCTGCAACTTGTCCATCGCCTTGATCAGCGCCACCGGGCCACCGGCAAAGCCGATCCGCCAGCCGGTCATCGCATACGACTTCGACACCCCGTGCACCGTCAGCGTGCGATCCTTCAACCGAGGCTCCACAGCCACGATCGTGCCCGGCTTGAAGCCGTTGTATACCAGCTTGTCGTAGATGTCGTCGGTCAGCACCCAGACGTGCGGGTGGCGCAGCAGCACCTCGCAGATCGGCCTGAGCTCGTCCGCGCTGTACGCCGCGCCGGTCGGGTTGCACGGATTGTTCAGCATGAACCAGCGAGTCCGCGGCGTAATCGCCGCCTCCAGGTCCTCCGCGCGCAGCTTGAAGCCATTGTTCTGCCCGCACGGCACCAGCACCGGCTTGCCATCCGCCAGCGTCACGATGTCCGGATAACTCACCCAGCACGGGCTGGGAATGATCACCTCGTCGCCGGCATTCAGCGTCCCCAGCATGGCGTTGAACAGCACCTGCTTGGCACCGGTCGAGACGATGATCTCCTCCGGCTTGTACTCTATGCCGCTGTCACGCGCGAACTTGGTCGCCACCGCGCGGCGCAGCACCTGCGTCCCCGCCACATCGGTATATTTCGTCTCGCCCGCCTCCAGCGCTCGGATCGCCGCGTCCTTGATGTTGCGCGGAGTGTCGAAATCCGGCTCCCCCTGCGACAGGCTGATGACGTTCTTGCCCTCGGCGATCATGCGCCGCGCGACAGTGGAGATCGCAATGGTTAGGCTGGGCTGAATACGGTCGAGCCGTTCGGCGGTGAGAGACATCGGGACATACCAGTTCGAGAAAGGACAGGCGGCGTAAAGCCCGCCAACCTACCCGCGCCCATGACCCGGATCAACCGCAACGCCCAGCCTCCCAGGGTAGAAGCCCCCCGGGATTGAAGCCCCTTCCCACGCTGCACAGCCGCACAGCCGGCTCCCCCTGGCGTGACCGCCTCCCAGGCGCTCAGAACTTGCCAGACCCCACTGCAAGCCTATATATGACCAACAACTTAGTCAGGACAACGACATGGACACAATCAACCTCGCGGAAGCCAAAGCGCATCTCAGCGACCTTGTCGCCCGCGCCGAGGCGGGCGAGTGCGTCCAGATCAGCCGGCGGGGACAACCCGTGGCGGAACTTCGCCCCGCCGCGCGCCCGCGAACAGCCATTGACATAGCGATGCTGCGCGCCCTGACCGATACGATTCCGCCCGCCACCCAGCCAGCCGAAGCGCTGGTTCGGACGATGCGCGACCAGGACCGCTACTGACGCTCTACCTCGACACTTCGCTGCTGGTCGCCGCCCTGGCCAACGAGCCCGCCACCCATCGCATCCAGGCCTGGCTCGGACGCCAGCGGCCGGAAACCCTGCTGATCAGCGACTGGGTCCTCACCGAACTGGCCTCCGCCCTCTCCATCAAGGTCCGCACCGGCGACCTCAGCGGCCCGGACCGAGCCCGTTTGGCTAGCGTGTTCACCCGGCTGCGAACCGAATCCCTGACCGTTCTGCCGGTCAACCGAAGCCACTTCGGCACCGCTGCCGGGTATGTCGAACAAGCCAGCCTCGGCCTGCGCGCCGCCGACGCCCTGCACGTCGCCATCGCGGCGGAGCACGGCGCGACCCTATGCACGCTCGATCGCCGCCTCGCCGAAGCCGCCACCACCCTCGCGGTCAGCGCCGAACTGGTTTAGTTAGGTCGAACACATTGACAAACCAACCAACTTTTCCCTTGCTTAAGAGCCTGCAATTGCCGACGAATTGACTGCTCCTGAATCATCCGGCACAGACGACAATATAGCAGATGACAGTCCTAAAGCATTTTTATGGGCTCTAAAATCCTTCTTGAGGAAAGGGGAGGAGTCCTCAAAACCAAAATGCTGCCGATGCCAGATCATATAGCCTTCTCGCTCGGGACTCATCTTCACCTTAATGTCGTCCGCGAGACCGAGTAGCCGCTGGTTTTCCAGCCCGAGCTCCTTATTGACCAGAATAGCTCCTTCGGTATTGAAAGAAATCAGTCCTCTGTCAAAAGCCGCAACGGCAGTCGCGATCCTCGATTAACCACCTACGGAGTATATCCTGCCCTACGCGCTGCTTAACCAGTCGAAGAATCTCAGTCTCAACGGGGTGGTGTACAATAGCTTTTTCGAAATCCGCCAGAATGGGATTATGGCTGTCGCCCAAGACGATGGCCTTGGCTTCCGCCGATTGCACATATGCCCGGATTTTAGCCGGAATGGCGGAATACTGCTTTATGCCTCTTGGTCTTTGGACGCTGGTATGAAGACCCAATTCTGTCATCTGCTTAAGCGCAAAGGCAACGTAGTTGACCCAGGCGATTTGTTTGCCATCGGCCTGTCTACGAGTCTGTTGCTCTATGCTGAGTCCGGCCGCCTTGGTGCAGTTTTGTCTAGCCTCAATATTGGTATACGATTGTTTCTCCAGCGCCCATGGAAGGAGGTAGGGAAACAATTCGTCACCCCACGGTAGGTCATTGAATTCTCGCGTGCTGGCCGCTGTCATTGTAATACGCTATGTTTGATGGTGCCTTTCTTTAGGAGTTTCGACCAAAGACCTTTACGACGGGTTAATTTCTGGGACGGGATTCGCCGCCACAATGTGCTTCAGCATACGCAACGCCCTCCTGTTTCAACAAGTCGTTTCTTAGGCACTCAGACCGGATAACTGCAGATCATCATTAAAATACCGTAAGGAAAGCACGCACTCAATAAATTGGGATGCAATACCCTTGCTCACTACGCAGCGCCGCAGCAGACTTCGATCGTCGCAATTCCTGGAGGAAACCCATGATCTACGAACTCAGAATCTACGAAGCCATGCCCGGCCGCCTGCCCGACCTCAACACCCGCTTCAGCACCATCACCCTCAACATCTGGCAGCGCCACGGCATCCGCCAGGCCGGCTTCTGGACCACCCTGATCGGCGAATCCAACATGACCCTCTACTACATGCTGGCCTGGGAATCCCTTGCCGAACGCGAAACCAAATGGAACGCCTTCCAGGCCGACCCCGAATGGCACGCCGCGCGCGCCAAGACCGAGGCAAATGGCCCCCTCGTCGCCAAGGTGACGAACTACATCCTGGGCCCAACCCCCTACTCCAGCGTCAAGTAAGCCGAACCAGCATGCCGGGGTGAGCTCACCTCACGCCGGCATCCCGAATGCTCCAACCGCGGACCAGATGCTGACCTCCAACCAAACAGACGCAGTCCGTCAATTACCACGCCATAATAAACTTCGTGTCTCCGTGTTGACAAAACCAACAAGCGCACGAACCGCGCCGACAACCCATCGAAGACGTCAACAGCAGCAACCAGCCTTCCATCACCAACCGCCCCTTAGGACCCGCCGAGAAATTATCGAATCGCAGCGACTTTAAGAACGCAGGAATAGAATCGCGAATTTGCTGGCTGCGACGCGGTACCGCACGGCTAACCTGAGCCGGTGATTGATATCGACGACATCCGCGCGCGCTGGCAGTTGGCGGCCCCGTTTCTCGACGAGCGTGGACGGCGCTTGTTCGCCGCCAATGAAGCGCTGGCCCAAGGGCTCGGCGGCGTCACCGCAACCGCGCGAGGGTCGGGGCTGGCGCACAGTACGATCAACCGTGGCATGCGCGAGCTTCGGTCTGCGCGCAACGATATCGATCGGCGGGTGCGCCGTCCGGGCGCCGGGCGTAAGCCTGCGGTGGCGCATCAGCCTGGCCTGCCGGCAGCGTTGGAAGCGCTAATCGAGTCGGCGATCCGCGGTGATCCGGGTTCGCCGTTGCGCTGGGTCAGCCGCAGTCAGCGTCACCTGGTCAAGGCGCTCGCCGAGCAGGGGTTCAAGGCCAGCCAGCGCGTCGTCGCCAATCTGCTGCGGGAGCTGAACTACAGCTGTCAGGCCAACAGCAAGACCCGAGAAGGCGGTAAGCACCCTGACCGGGATGCGCCACCGTGAAGGCCGCGACCAACGCCGGCGAGCCGGCGATCTCGGTCGACACCAAGAAGAAGGAACTGGTCGGCGACTTCAAGAACAACGGCCGCGAACTGCGTCCCAAGGGCCAGCCGGAGGCGGTGCGGGTGCACGATTTCAAGATCCCCGCGTTGGGCAAGGTCGCCCCCTACGGCGTGTATGACATCGCGGCCAATCATGGCTGGGTCAGCGTCGGTGTTGATGCCGATACCGGGGCATTTGCCGTCGAGAGTATCCGGCGCTGGTGGTACAAGCTTGGCCAAACGCGCTATCCCAATGCCAAATGCCTAACGATCACCGCCGACTGCGGCGGCAGCAACGGGCCGCAAGTCAAGCTATGGAAGCGCGAGTTGCAGCGCTTCGCCGATCAGACCGGTCTGACGGTGACGGTGGCTCACTTGCCGCCTGGCACAAGCAAATGGAACAAAATCGAACACCGCCTGTTCGCCTTCATCACCACGAGGCGCGGCAAGCCACTGGTCAGCCATCAGGTGATTGTTCAGCTGATCGGATCGACAACAACCGAAACTGGCCTCAAGGTCTGCTGCGAGATCGACGGAAACCTCTACCCAAAGGCAATCAAGATCACGCACAAGGAAATGCAGGCGATCAACATCACCCGCGATGAGTTCCATGGCGAATGGAACTACACCATAGCACCCACCCAACGACCGCCTTGAAGCACTTATTATTCCGCAGGCCCTAAACAGCCGCCTCGTCCAAGACCGATTCGCGGGAAATGCTGATCAGCATCTTCACCCGCCTCATGCGCGCGATCTCGTCCGCACGAACAAACCCCGGCGCACGAACAAACCCCGGCCGGAATGGCGCCGTTTCGGTCCGACGCGCAACCGCCCCCAGGAGCCCACGCATGCCCGCCATCGACCCAACCCGCCTGCTCCGCGACCTCTACGCGACGGGCGAAATCGGCAAATACAAAACCGGCGTGCACCGCCCCACCTTCTCCCCCCAAGACGTCGAAGCCCGCCACTGGCTCGCAGCAAAGCTAACCGAGGCCGGCCTGGACACCTCGATCGACGGCATCGGCAACGTCTTCGGCCGCGACCCCACACCGGGGCGCAAGCTGCTGATCGGCAGCCACATGGAAACCCAGAACCATGCCGGCTGGCTGGACGGCGCCCTCGGCGTGATCTACGGCCTGGAGGTCGCCCGCAGCCTCGGTCACGGCATCGACGTCGCCGCCTGGGCCGACGAGGAAGGCCATTTTGGCTCGTTCATCGGCAGCCGGTCGTTCTGCGGCCTGCTGACCGAGGCCGAAATCGACGCCTGCGCCAATCGCGAATCCGGGGTCTCGTTGCGCGATGCGCTACGCCAGGCCGGGTTCGCCGACCGTCCGCGGCAGACCATCGACGCCGCGCGCTACCGCGGCTACCTCGAAGCCCATATCGAGCAAGGCGCCGACCTTGAAGACCACCATCTGCGGCTCGGAATCGTCACCGCCATCGTCGGCAGCCACCGCTTCCGCATCCAGTTCAAGGGCCAGCAGAACCACGCTGGCACCACCCGCATGGCGGTGCGCCGCGACGCCGGGGTCGCGCTGGTCAAGCTGGCCGCCGCCATCGAAACCCACTTCCCGCGGATCGCCGGGCCGCGCACGGTGTGGACGACGGGCGATATCAAGCTCGACCCCGGCGCCCCCAGCATCGTGCCGGGCGCCGCTGAACTGGTGTTCCAGTTCCGCGATACTGATCCGGCAATCCTGAACGCGCTCGACGCCGCGCTGCACGACCTGGTGGCCGAAGCCGCCAACGGCCCCTGCGAGGTCCGCATCGCCCATCGCGCGACCACCGCCCCCAGCGCGATGGATCAAGGCTTCCGCCAGGCCCTGTCGACCGCCGCCCAAACCCACGCCCCCGGCCTGCACCAGTCGATGCCGTCCGGCGCCGGCCACGACGCCCAGATCATGTCACAACGTCTGCCGTCGGCAATGCTGTTCGTCCCCAGCATCGGCGGCATCAGCCACCACTACGCCGAAAACACCAGCGACCAGGACATCACCCTCGGCTGCCAGGTGCTCACCGACGCCGCCGCCGCGATTCTCGCCACGGAGTGAGGGTCGGACAGCAAGGCCGGGGCTTTGCCCCGAACCCCACCAAGGGCCGGCGGCCCTTGGAACCCCGGTATAGGGACTGGGTGAGGAGGGGGCTACTCGAGGAATGCAACGAACTCGGTCGCCCCCTCCTTACCCAGTCCCTAAATCAATGGGATCAAAGGGGGCGTCGCCCCCTTTGCGGGTCCGGGCAGAGCCCTGCCTTTCTTGCGGACTCTTGCCACCCATGGGCGACAATGTTAGTGCCGCGCGACTTTCTCAGGGGCTTGGGCATGGCATCGACGTACGAAACCGTGGCGGGGATCATCTCCGACACCTGCGACATTGAACCCGACAAGATCACGCCCGAAAGCCATGCGATCAACGACCTGGGCATCGACAGCCTGGACTTCCTCGATGTCGCGTTCGCCATCGACAAGGCGTTCGGCATCAAGATGCCGCTGGAGCAATGGACCCAGGACGTGAACGCCGGCAAGGTTACCACCGACGAGTATTTCGTGCTGAAGAACCTCTGCGCCAACATCGACAAGCTGGTGGCGGCCAAGGCGGCATGACCGCCGCCCAAGCGGTGTGACCTGATGCGCCTGGAATACTTCCAGATGGTCGATCGGATCATCGAACTCGACGTCGCGGCCGGCCGCATCGCAACCGCCGGCCAGGTGCCCGACCGGTCCCCGGTGTTCGAGGGCCATTTCCCCGGCTATCCGATCCTGCCCGGGGTATTGATGATCGAGACCATGGCGCAGACCGGAGGCTGGCTGGTGCTCGCCACCCTGCGCTGTGCCCGGATGCCGTTCCTGATCCAGGTCGAAAAAGCCAAGATGCGATCCATCGTCCCACCCGCCCAAGACCTGCGCACCGAGGCAACCCTGCTGCACGAAGGCTCCGGCTACGCGGTCGCCAAGGCCTCCATCACCGCCGGCGGCAAGAAAATCGCCGACGCCGAACTGCGCTACGGAGTCGTGGTGTTCCCCAACCCGACCTTGCGCGCGGCGATGATCGCCACCGCCCACCGCATCGGGCTGGCAACAGCGTTCCTGCCCCCGGCGGAGGCCGCGGACGGGTCAGCCGATGGTGCATGACCGCGACGCGCTGATCACCGGCATCGGCATCGTATCCAGCCTCGGCTGCGGCACCGACGCGCACTGGCAGGCGTTGAACGATTTCCGCTCGGTGCTGGACCCGACCAGCTTCGCCCCCTTCGCGGTGCATCCGCTGGCCGCGCTGGACTTCGACCGTCAGATCCCCAAGCGCGGCGACCAGCGCCAGATGGAGGCCTGGCAGCGCATCGGCGTGTTCGCCGCCGGCCTGGCGCTGGAGCAAGCCGGCGTAAAGGGCAACACCGATCTGTTGTCGAGGATGGGGATGATCGTCGCGGCCGGCGGCGGCGAGCGCGACTACGCTGTCGATTCGGCCCTGCTGTCGGGTTATCCGCACGCCACCAACCCTGGACTCTTTCTGAACCAGCATTTGCAGGGCGAGCTGCGGCCGACCCTGTTCCTGGCACAACTGTCCAACCTGCTGGCCGGCAACATCTCCATCGTGCATGGCGTCATCGGATCGTCCCGCACCTTCATGGGAGAGGAAGCCGCCGGCGCCGACGCCGTCCGCATCGCCTGTGCTCGCATTGCCGCCGGCCAGGGCGAGATCATGCTGGTCGGCGGGTCATACAACGCGCAGCGTGCGGACGTGGTGTTGCACTATGAGATGGGTGGACTACAGCGCAGGGCGCCATTCGGCCCGATCTGGGAGCGCCAGGCGTCCGGCGGCGGCCTGGTGCTGGGATCGGTCGGCTGCTTCCTGGTGATCGAAGCCCGAGCCCATGCCGCCATTCGGGGCGCACCGGCCTGGGCGCACATCGCCGCGATCTGCACCGACCGCAGCCGCCGCCTGCCGGGCGAGGCCGCCGCCAATGCCAAGGCGCAGTTCCAGACCATGGCCGCACACTACCATCCAACCGAAGCCGCGGTGATCTCCGGCGCCTCGGGAGTCGCCGCGGCGACACAGGAGGAAGCGACGTTCCTGGCTGACCTGGCAGTCCCGGTGCGGGCCACCGCGACGGCGCTGGGCCACGCGCTGGAGCCGTCGTTCCCGGCCAGCCTGGCGTTCGCCGCGTTGGCGGTTCGCCACGCCGCGCTGTTCCCGCCGCTGGAGCCCGCCGAACGGCCGATGACAACACCGCTGCGGCAAGCCCTGGTGACATCCTGGGGCCACTGGCGCGGCGAATCGCTCGCCCTCGTCACCGCCGCCTGAAGCTGTTGAGCAAGAGCACCCATCCGAGGGGGGGCAACCCGCAGGGAAGCATAATGACCATCGACACCGATCACCTGGGCCGCCGCATCGTCGTGGTGACCGGCATGGGCGTGCTCACCTCGCTGGGTCAGGGCCAGTCGGCCAACTGGCAGGCGCTGACCGCCGGGGTGTCCGGCATCCACCGGATCTCCCGCTTCCCGATCGACGGCCTGCGCACGACGATCGCCGGCACCGTCGATTTCGTGCCGGTGACCGAGCCTTCCGCCCCGGCCTTGTCGCAACGGATGGCCGAATTGGTCATCGAGGAAGCCATCGCCGAGGCCGGCATCGGACGGTTCGGCGATTTCCCCGGGCCTCTGTTCCTGGCGCTGCCGCCGGTGGAGCTCGAGTGGCCGCAGCGTTTCGCCATGGCGGCGGCGTCCGGCGTGGACCACAAGCCGAGCACTGAACACGGTTCGGACGCCGAACGAACCGTGTCCTACAGCGACCTGTTGCGGGCCGCCAGCGGCGGAGCGTTCGAACCGTATTATCGCCGCTTCCTGTTCGGATCGGTCGGCGAGAACCTGGCTGATCGGTTCGGCACCAAAGGTTCGCCGGTAACCACCTCGACCGCCTGCGCCTCCGGCGGCACCGCGATCCAGCTTGGGGTCGAGGCGATTCGCCGCGGTGAAGCCGACAGCGCGCTGGTGGTCGGCACCGACGCCTCAGTCAACCCCGAGAGCCTGATCCGGTTCTCGCTGTTGTCGGCGCTGTCAACCCGCAACGACCCGCCGTCATCGGCGTCGCGCCCGTTCAGCAAGGACCGCGAAGGCTTCGTGATGGCCGAGGGCGCCGGCGCCCTGGTGCTGGAAAGCCTCGCCGCCGCCCAGGCTCGCGGCGCCACGGTGCTGGGCGTGATCGAGGGCTGCGGCGAGGTGGCGGACGGCTTCCATCGCACCCGGTCCTCGCCCGACGGCAAGCCGATCATCGCCTGCATGCGCAACGCGCTGGCCGACGCCGGGCTCGACCCGGCGGCGATCGATTACATCAACGCGCACGGCACCGGCACGCCGGAGAACGACAAGATGGAATGGGTCGGCATCACCGCGGTGTTCGGCGATCGGGCCGGATCGATCCCGGTGTCATCGAACAAGTCGATGATCGGCCACAGCCTGACAGCGGCCGGCGCGGTGGAGGCGATCTTCACCCTGCTGGCGATCCGCGACGGCTTGCTGCCGCCGACCATCAACTACGATCTGCCCGACCCGGCTCTGCCGGTGGATTGCGTGCCGAACCTCGCCCGCCCGGCCACGGTGCGCCACGCGATATCGAATTCGTTCGGCTTCGGCGGCC
This sequence comes from Rhodopila sp., assembly GCF_965277165.1. GTDB lineage: Bacteria > Pseudomonadota > Alphaproteobacteria > Acetobacterales > Acetobacteraceae > Rhodopila. Next base: position 1,576,313 of record NZ_CBDICE010000006.1, on the reverse strand, counting down.
AGAACGTCTGCCTGGTGATCGGCGCCCCGGCGTAGCCGCGAATACGAGACGCCGGCGGTCTGCGGTATAATACAAACACCGCATCGCCGATGCCGGAACCGCCGCCCAGTCGGGACTGCGTCACCTGCTAAAAGGGGAGCTTCGTCGAACCCGCCGACCTGACCTTACGGAGCGGGGGACGGCGTGCCCCGCGCGTTTCCACGCGGGATGCACGATATCAAATGGACCACGGTTATGCTAGGCTTGAGAGAATGACTGAACCGGTTCATCCCTCGTCCGATCCCGTGCTCGTCGGCTTCCGTCAGGCGCTGACCAAGATGTATGGCGATCGTCTTGACCGTGTGGTGTTGTATGGCTCCCGCGCGCGCGGCGACGCGCGTGCTGAGTCCGACTACGACGTGGCGGTGTTCCTGAGCAACATGGATGACCGCGGCGTCGAACTCTACCGACTAGCCGACCTGAGCACCGAAATTATTGACCAGACCGGCGAATTTGTGCACGCGATGCCTTATCGCGCTGGTGCCTATGATGAGCGGACGCAGCTTATGCTTGGCATCCGCACGGACGGTATCGACCTGTGACGCCGGAAGCCGCCGCGTTTCTCGGCAAGGCTCGTGCGGCGCTGGGGAAGGCAGACGGAATGCTCGACCGCTGCCCCAATGAGGCAGGCCGCGAGGCGTATCTCGCGGGATTGCATGCCGCGCAAGCCTTGATCCTGGAAATCACCGGCAAGCTCGCGAAATCGCATCGCGGCGTGCAGAGTGAGCTTGGACGGCTGAGCCGTGTTGACCCGGAATTGCGTGCTTTCCTGAGCCGCACTTACCAACTCAAGGCCATTGCCGAGACCGGCGAGCTGAATTTTTCCTGAACGGGCGAGAGCCGCGATAGAGGTGGGCAAGCGCTTAGTAGCGAAGGTGGTCGAAATGATTGAGAAGCGCTTAAAGCCGCCTAACTCAAATCTTGACATGGAAAAATCACTACCGAACTCGCGCAATCGTTCTGAAGTATCCGGATGTAGGCGTGGTCTAGAATTCAAGACTTCCGGACAGGTTCGCTGTGCTGGTCAGGCGGCTTTACGAGTGCGAGAGCCGAAAAAAGCCGAGACAGGCATGATCAAAAGCAAGATCCAGTGCGCAATCTTCATTCGGCCACCAAACGCCACCGCTGCCGACATCAGGAAGACAATCGCGGTGAAAAAGGGTGAAAGGATCATGTCCGGGCGAACGCCAGGCTGCAGGATCCGATTGGCGAGAAAGGGCTCTCGCAAGCCATACGCAGACAGTGCGGCTGAGAGCATCGAAACGAGCGTCATAACGACCGCATACAGAATGAACGCGAAGCGGTCGCCGTGTTCGCTGAGCACGCCGGTCGCGAAGGGTATCAGGCAGAGAGTCAACAGGTAGAACAAGTTCAGCCAAAGCAGCCCGCTATTGACCTGACGAATGTAGCTGAACTTGCGGTGGTGCCCGAGCCAACTCATCCCAATGATGATGAAGGTAAAGACGAAGATGAGCAGTTTCGGTCCCATGGTCAGCAGCGCATCCCATATCGCCGCATCTCCTCCCTCCACCGGCGGTAGCCGCAGATCGATAACCAGCAGCGTGATGGCAACAGCGAATACGCCATCGCTGAAGGCCAATAGCCGCTCCGGTCCGAAGAGCTCCCTCTGCCCTGGTGTCGCCATTACTCGGTCTTTCTCGTTATGCCGAGCGCTACGCTACTGGATGGCCCAGCCCGGGCGCCTCTGGCGGTATTGGAGCCAAAGCAGCACGAAGCCGAGCAGCGGAATGAGGATGTCCAGGTAGAAGATGATTCCGGCATTGCCCGGCGCAAAATTATGTGTTGTCACCATCTGCTGGACGTGACCGACGGCGGCACCAAGCATGAAGATGCCGGGGCCGATCACCGCCACGAGCCGGCGGTCGAAACTGGCAAAAGCGGCGATGAAGCCGGCGACCGCAAAGCCCAGGCTCGCCGTGCCAACCTCGACCTGAAAGGGGCTGTCCGCCCAGCCAATGAACGCAGCTGCGATCCGGCCGAAGAATACGTGGAAAACGAAATTAACTAGATACATGAAACCAATATTAAGAAGGACATACCACGCCAGGAGCTTGTCAACCGCAACCGCGCTGCTGATCGGCCGTGGCATCCGCGCAATCGCTATCGCAGAGGCAATCAAGCCGATCACAAAGAAGGTGAGCACATAGTTTGATATGACGGCTGCTATAACTATCTTAATCATGCCGTGCCTTAGCCAAAAATCCGATGCGTCTTGCGCCGGCTCATTGGACTGTACTCTCAACCTATTGAGCTTGGCCAGTATCGGAGCGGCAAACGCGACTCAGGTGAACGGAATGAGCTTTGGCCAAATGTGACGCGTCTGCCCCCCGCGTCGTCGACCTTCGGATCAGACTTGAAGATGTGTGGAACATGTCGCGCGATACGACCGACCTTCTCAACATCGCCCGCGAAATGCAGCGAGCCGGGGCTGGTATTCGGTCACTGGCCGAGCCGTTCCTTGAAACACGTCCGACTTTGCCGAGATCGTTTTTGCGATCCTTGGCGTTGCCGCGAATCTCGAACATCGCCGCATCAAAGAGCGCACGGCGCGAGGCCGTGCTGACGCGAGAGCGAAGGGCGTGAAATTCTAGTGTCCTGCCCGAGAAGTTCGCCGCACTTCGCAGCGGACGCATGGGATCGGCAGGCCACTGAAAACAAATGGCTAGTGTCCCGAGGCTGGGGTTCGCCTGATAGGGCGAACTTCGGACTCGCGAGACTAGACCTCGAGAGAGGTCGTCAATACCAAAGTACTTACGAGCGTGAGCATCGGATGAGCCGCCTTTCAGTGTGCCGCATTAGCCGGGCCCACCGTCGGTCACATAGCATCAGGCCCGGAAATTGACAGGTCTCTGGACGGACCAGCACCCTTCTGTAACGACCCCCTGATCAGCCGACGATTTGGCATCCCGCCCGGCTCGCCGCAAACTGCGGCGTAGAACTAAAATGCCGCACCGCGGCGCGGGAGGAACCAACAATGCCGACACCACCCAAGACAGCCATCGTCACCGGAGCCGCCAGCGGCCTGGGACGCGCCATGGCGCTCGGCCTGTCCGACGCCGGGTTTAACGTCATCGCCGTCGATCGCAACGCCGCCGGCCTTGCCACCCTGCCCGAGCCGATCGCACCGCTCACCGCCGATCTCGCACAGCCCGATTCGTTCGATCGCATCGTATCCGAAACCATGACCCGGTTCGGCGGCATCGAGGTCCTTGTCAACAACGCCGGCATCGGCCAGGCGGCGATCCGCCCCGATCAGCGCGCCAACCCGATCCGCTTCTGGCAGATCACCCCCGACCAGTGGCAACGCTTCGTCAGCATCAATGCCACCGCGCCGATCCTGATGTCGCGCGCGGTGCTGCCGCACATGCTGCAGGCCAACAGCGGGCGCATCATCACCGTGACCACCAGCCTGGGAACCATGGTCCGCGCCGGTCACCTGCTCTACGGATCGAGCAAGGCCGCGCTCGAATCGTCGATGGCGGTGCTCGCCGCCGACCTGGACGGCACCGCCGTCACCGCCAACGTCCTGGTGCCCGGCGGCACCACCGATACGCCGCTGGTGGGCCAGGCCGGCGACCGGTCCAAGATGCTGCGGCCCGAGATCATGCTGCCGCCACTGCTCTGGTTGGTCTCCGATCAGGCGGTGGGCGTCAGCGGCCGACGCTTCATCGCCGCCGACTGGGACGCCTCGTGTCCGGCGTCCCAGGCAGCGGAAGCCGCCGGAGCGCCGGTGGCTTGGCTGAGCATCGCCCGCATGCCGATCGAGCCCGGCACATGACCGTCCGGGCCCTGACCCGTGCCGCGCGGGTCAGGCCGGGGTGAACACCGGCATCGACGGTCCATCGCCCTCGGTCTTGGCGAATGCCACCTTCACCGGCTGACCGATCTTCAGCGCCTTGAAGTCGCACTCGACGAAGTTGGTCAGCACCTTGGGACCCTCGGCCAGCGTGACATAGCCGATGGCGTAGGGCGGATTGGCCCGCTCCATCACGCTGAACGTGTAGATCGTGCCCTTGCCGGAGGCCTGCTCCCAGGCGCAGGCGCCAAAGCAGAACGGGCACAGTTCGCGCGGATAGTGGTGCACCTTTTTGCAACTGGTGCAGCGCCGCACCATCAGCTTGCCGGCGGACGCGCCGTCAAAGAACGGCTTGGTTTCCGGATTGGTCTCGGCGCTGCCGACGAACTGGATTTTGCGCGCGGTTTCGGCCATGTCGATTACTCCCGTTCCAGGATCACGGTGCTGCCGCAATGGCGCGTGCCAAGCGCGCCGCCGGTGCCGTGAGCGATGGCGAGGTCACAGTTGGGAACTTGCACTTTCGGATGGGCTTCGCCGCGCAACTGGCGCACCGCCTCGATGATCTTGGTGATGCCGCCGCGGTTGGCCGGGTGGTTCGAACAAAGCCCGCCGCCATCGGTGTTGAACGGCAGCTTGCCGGTGCCCGAGATCAGGTTGCCATCGGCGACGAATTTGCCGCCCTGGCCCTTCTCGCAAAACCCCAGGTCTTCCAACTGCATCAGCACGGTGATGGTGAAGCTGTCGTAGATCGAGGCGTATTTGATGTCGGACGGCTTGACCCCGGCCATCTCCCACGCCGGCGGCCCGGACCAACGCGCCGCGGTATAGGTCAGGTCGAGGTCGCCGCCCGCCTGGTGCTTGGGCGCCTCACCGACCCCGATCACCTTGACCCGCGGCCGCTTCAGGCTCTTGGCGATCTCCGGCTTGGTCAGCACCAGTGCGCCGCCGCCGTCGCTGATCACGCAGCAGTCCAGCCGGTGCAGCGGAGTGGACACCATCGGCGAGCTGACCACGTCCTGCACGCTGACCACGTCACGCAGCATGGCGTGCGGGTTGTGCTGGGCGTGGTGTGACGCGGCGACCTTGATCCAGGCCAGCTGCTCGCTGGTGGTGCCATACTCGTGCATGTGCCGAGCGGCGCACATCCCGTAGAGATTGGCCGTCGCCGGGCCATAGGGAAACTCGAACTGCATTTCCGGCGCGCTGGGATTGCCGGGCCTGGGCGCGGTGCCGGTGGCCTGCCCCTCGCTGCGCGGCCGGCCGGACAGCGTGATCAGCGCGACGTTGCAACGCCCCGTCGCGATCGCCTCCAGCGCGTGACCGACCGCCACCTGATAGGACGACCCGCCGACATCGGTGCTGTCCACGTGACGGCATTTCAGGTTCATGTAATCGACCATCGACAGCGGACCCAGCGCTCCGGGTGCGTCACCGGCGCAAAAATAGCCGTCGACATCGTCCTTGGTCAGGCCGGCATCCTCCAGCGCGCCCTTGGCGCATTCGGCGTGCAACAGCGCGATCGACTTGTCCGGCGCCTTGCGTGTCGGGTGCTCCCACGCTCCCGCGATATAGGCCGCAGCTTTCAAACTCATGCTTCACTCCCCAGGGATCGGCCCGCGGGCCAAAGGTCGGCCCCACGGAACAACCGGGGCGCGACGTCGGGGCGATTATACTGATCGGTATGCGCTCGGCTACCCCAGCATCCAATCGGCGGTCCGAGCAATCGTTGACCACCTCCAACGTGTCAATTTGTTTCCGCATACAGGTTACACTTGTTCGTGAACTGCATGCGGTGGCAATCTGGCGGCCGAAAGGTGGGCCATGGACTCTTTATCCCGTATCGCCATCGTCGAAGACGATCCCGAAATCAGCCGAATGGTGAAAACCTATATGAGTGACAATGGCTTCGAGGTGACAGCCGCGCGCACTGGGCGCGACCTCGATCAGGTCATGGCGGGCGGCCGGCTGGACTGCGTGATCCTCGACGTCGGCCTGCCAGGCGAGGACGGCCTCTCCATCTGCCGCCGGATCCGCGGCAAGTCATCCGTGCCGATCATCATGGTGACCGGCCGGGGCGCCGACACCGACCGCATCGTCGGGCTCGAAATGGGCGCCGATGACTACCTGCCCAAGCCGTTCAACCCGCGCGAGCTGTTAGCCAGGGTGCGCGCGGTGATGCGTCGCAGCGTGCAAACCGACCCAGGCCAGGCCGAGGCGCCGCAGGTCCTGGTATTCGAGGGTTGGCGGCTGGATGTCGGTCGGCGACAGTTGTTCTCCCCCGACGGCAAGTCCCGCCCGCTGACCAGCGGTGAGTTCAGCATCCTGCTGGTGTTTTGTCAGCACCCGCGAAAGGTGCTGTCGCGCGACGATCTTCTGGAACTGGTGCACGGCCGCGCGGCGGCGGTGTTCGACCGCAGCATCGACGTGCAGATCAGCCGGCTACGGCGCAAGATCGAGACCAACTTGAAGGACCCGTCCTTCATCAAGACCGTGCGCTATGGCGGCTATGTCTTCACCCCGTTGGTCACGCTGGCGGCCGACAACTGATCCCGCCGATCAAACACCGGATCACGCCCCGCCGCGCCGGCCGCTCGTTAACCCGACGGCCGGCTTACCGGCCTCACCGGGCCGGCCGATCAGTGCACTGAAAGCGGCATCATCTCGTGCTGCATCACCGCGGCGACGGCGACCTCGCGGTCACCCGCGACCGCCATCGGCGTGCCATCGGCGGCGTGAATCGCGAACCCCTGCACGCCGTTCACCATCACCGGCTTGACGTAGGCGATGTGGGCCACACCAAGTGCGGCAAGTTGCTGTTCCGAAAGATGCCTCACGTCGAACGGGATCATCTCGGCCGGCGAGGCCGCGGAATCCATTTGGTCGGCTGGGTCGATATTCATCGCTTGTGTACTCCTGTGTGACGACAGCCTTGCCGAAGCGCTGTCGGTGCTTGCGAGGCCAGCAGCCCCCGCCGCCTCATCGGTCCGCCTTGCTGTCAACCAGGGCACCAACATCGGTGCCGTTCGGCCGCATGGCGGAAGCCGAGCTATTGCGTGTGATCGGGATCGTCTTGACGCGAACCTCGGGCTGCGGCTTGGCCAGGTCGATGTGCAGCAGGCCGTTATCGAGCCAGGCCCCCTTCACCTCGATCCCCTCGGCCAGCACGAAAGACCGCTGGAACTGCCGCGCCGCGATGCCGCGGTGCAGGAAAATCCGGCCCTGGCTGTCGTCGGTCTGTCGCCCCCGGATAACCAGTTGGTTGTCCTCCTGGGTGATCTGCAGATCGTCCATGGTAAAGCCGGCAACCGCGAGCGTGATGCGAAGTCCGGTCGGGCTGGTTTGCTCGATGTTGTACGGCGGGTAGCCGTCGGACGACGTCTTGGACGCACGCTCGAGCATTTGCTCGAGGTGGTCAAAGCCCAAAAAAAGCGGTGAAGTAAACATGCGGGTCGTCAAGGCCCCCTCCTACGAGCGAAGCAACCGCCGAAACCCTGTCAAGGCGTCTCGGCTACGCAACATCTTGGCAGCCACCACAGCGGATTCAAGAGCCCCGGTGCCCCAGAAGCTCGCCGCACTTCGCGGCGGACCTATGGGATCAGCAGGCCACTGCAAACAAAAATGCGAGTGTCGCGAGGCTGATGGTCGCCTGATACAGCAACTTCAGCCTCGCGACACCAGCGGTCCGATCCCGACAGCAGCATCCCATGCGGTCGGGTGAATCGGCCCAAAAAACCACAAGCCAGTGGTTCAAATCAGGCGGCACTCTCCGGCTGATTTGAACCACTGGAATGCGCCGCCCGAGTCGGACTTGAGCAAAATCAATCCAACCCTCCGCCGCGCCGCCGAAAACGGCGCGGCGGAGCATATTATCGCATGATTAACCGCCGCAGACGTTCCGCTGAACGCGATCGTACCTTAAATGCAGCGACAGAATGAGCAACGACAAAACCCAGACCCCGACACCGGCGCAGATCGAGCCGCTGGAGATCCTGATCGCGCCAAATCCGATCTTGAAGGCCCGCGCCCAACCGGTGAAGCCAGCGGATTGGGATACCCTGCGCGAGCTGATCCCGCGGATGTTCGCAACAATGTACCTGGCCCCCGGGATCGGCCTTGCGGCACCACAGATCGGTCTCGGCCTGCGCCTGGTGGTGATCGATCTGGCCGCGGACGACAAAAACCAACCGCACAGCCTGATCAACCCCGAGATCGTCGCCGCCAGCGACGAACTCGCCACCCGCGAGGAAGGCTGTCTCTCGCTGCCCGGTCAATACGCCGACATTCCCCGCCCGGCTCGGGTCACGGTGCGCTACCTGGACGAGGCCGGCGCCAGGCGTCAGATCGAGGCCGACGGTCTGCTCGCGGCCTGCCTGCAGCACGAAATCGACCACCTGGACGGGGTGCTGTTCGTCGATCACCTGTCGCCGCTCAAGCGAAACATGATCATGCGCCGGCTGGCCAAGGAACAACGGCAGAAGCAAGACGAACGGAAACGGTGAACGCCCATGCGCATCGCCTTCATGGGCAGCCCGGAGTTCGCCGTTCCCGCCCTGCGGGCCCTGCACGACGCCGGCCATGACATCGCCGCGGTGTACTGCCAGCCGGCGCGACCGGCCGGCCGCGGCCAGGCGATGCGGCGCAGCCCGGTGCAGGTCGAGGCCGACCGGTTGGGTCTGCCGCTACGCACCCCCGCCCGGCTGCGCACCGACCCCGATGCGGCCGAGGCGTTCCGCCGCCTGCATCTGGACGCCGCGGTGGTGGCCGCCTACGGCCTGATCCTGCCGCCGCCGATGCTGGAGGCGCCGCACCGAGGCTGCCTCAACATCCACGCCAGCCTGCTGCCGCGCTGGCGTGGCGCCGCGCCGATCCAGGCCGCGGTCCTCGCCGGCGACGCCGAGACCGGCGTCACCATCATGCAAATGGAGGCCGGCCTCGACAGCGGCCCGATGTTGCTGCGCCAAAGCGTGCCGATCAGCAGCCAAACCACCACCGCCATGCTGCACGACGCGCTCGCCGCGATCGGTGCGAAGCTGATCCTCGACGCGCTGGCGACCTCGCCCACGCCAATGCCCCAGCATGCGCCGGACGTAACCTACGCGGCAAAACTGTCACGCCAGGATGGCCGCATCGATTGGCACGAATCCGCCGCCATCATCGACCGCCGGATCAGGGCATTCGACCCCTGGCCCGGCACGTTCACCAGCCTCGCCGGCAGCGCACTGAAAATCCTCGCCGCCCACCCCGCCAACGGGTCCGGAATCGCCGGCACCGTGCTGGATGGCGCGCTGACCGTGGCGTGCGGCAACGCTGCTGTGCGACTGACACGCGTGCAACTGCCCGGCCGCGCCCCGCTCGACGCCGACGCCTTCCTGCGCGGCCACCCGGTGCCCTCCGGCACCGTGCTTGGACAATGACCCGCGCGATGTCCCCCGCGACGTCCCGCGCTATGTCCCGCTGGGCGCTACTGCTGGAATATGACGGCGGCCCGTTCGTCGGCTGGCAGCGCCAGATCAATGGCCTGTCGATCCAGCAGGTGCTGGAACAGGCCGCCGCCCACCTCAACGCCGGCCAACCGGTCGCCAGCATCGTCGCCGGACGCACCGATGCCGGCGTCCACGCCGAGGGCCAGGTCGCCCACATCGATCTGCCTGACTGCCACGGCGCGGGCGCCGTCCGCGATGCGCTGAATTTCCACATGAAGCCGCACCCGGTCGTCGTGCTGGACGCGGTCGCGGTGGCGCCGGACTGGAGCGCGCGGTTCTCCGCCGACCACCGGTCCTATCGCTTCCGCATCCTCAACCGGCGCAGCCGCCCAGGCCTGATGGCCGGACGGGTCTGGCACGTCGCCGCCCCGCTCGATGCCGACGCCATGCACCAGGCCGCCCAACATCTGCTCGGCCGGCACGACTTTACCTCGTTCCGCGCCGCCTCCTGCCAGGCCGCCTCGCCGATCCGCACGCTCGACCGGCTCGACGTCACCCGCCATGGCGACATCGTCGAAATCACCGCCGAGGCGCGCAGCTTCCTGCACCACCAGGTGCGCAACCTGGCCGGCACGCTGAAACTGGTCGGCGAGGCGCGCTGGCCCGCCGAGCGGGTCAGCCAGGCACTGGCGGCTCGGGACCGCGCCGCCGCCGGTCCCACCGCCCCGCCCGAGGGGCTGGCGCTGATCGGCGTCGGCTATCCGGACAACCCGTTCCGCGCGACCGAGGCGATCAAGCACGATCCTGCAGGGCCGAACCCCCAAGGTGCATGAATCACGCAACAAAACAAAAGTGATTATACCGGGCGCTGTGTAATCCCCCAGAATACCCAAGGATGGAGGAGCAGTATTTTACTGTCGCTGCCAAAATCCAGAATGCACTCGTATACTTTCTCAAGAACGTAGCTAAGCCGGCGCCATCAGTACCAAACGAGGCGACTGCGCTCACGCGTCGGCAATAGCCGATGATCGGAGACTCACTATGGTTACTTGCAAGTCAATCTGACTACGATCAGCCGCTTGAGGTATGCGATGCCGGCACCCAAGCCACCGTCGTCTGATAAGAAGCCACAGTTTGAGCATTTCATCGAAGCTGCCCGCGATCTTGGATGCGACGAGAACGAGGCGGCGTTCCGTGCCAAACTGGCGGTGATCGCGAGACAGAAGCCGAAGCATAAGAAGAAACCGATCCAAGGATGAGTAGGGCGGCTTTTTGGCTGATCGGTTTCGTACTCGTGGCTTGTACGGCCGTTTACGCCTGTTCAGCCGGCCTCGTGTGGGATCGGATTTACCAACCTGATCCAGCATCATTCAAGGCAGCGGTAATAAGCATCGTTCCCATCGGGACCGCAGTAGCCGAGGCCAGATCCAGGATGGAAGCCAAGGGCTTCAAATGCCAAATGCACTTCAACCAACCTTACGCCGACTTTACCTCGCCGGGCGCCCGGCAGGTAGATTACCCGCCGGCCGATATTTTTTCTTGTATTGCAGGGCGCACGGTCAAATTGGTTCTTGAGAAAAGTTGGGCTGCTATCTTCGTCATCGTGAACGATAAGGTGACCGGTATTGCAACGAACGTTTACCTCACGGGGATGTAGATCGTTCCAAAATGCTGGGTGCCTTTTCCTACGCCGGTCGCGTGTTTGCAAAGTGCGTAATCGCCAAAACAAAGACTTGTGTCCTGCCCCAGAAGTTCGCCGCACTTCGCGACGGACAAATGGGATCAGCAGGTAACTGAAAACAACGAGCGAATGTTGCGAGACCGATGTTCGCCCAATACGGCGAACTTTCGGACTCGGTAAACTACGGACCGATCATCAGCGCCAACGAAGCCAGCACAACGCCGATCGACTGGTCCAGCAGCACCAGCCCCACCGCCGCCAGCGGCGCGACACCGAAAGCCAGCCTCGTGGCATACCATTCCAGCCACAGCGCCCAACCGACGGTGACCAGTTCGCATGCCTGATCGACGATCGGCGGCGCACCCAGCACGCCGGGGATGCAGCCGAGGATGATCAGCACGCCCTCGATGACGTTGCACCAGTTCCACACCGCGATGAACCGGCCCCAGCGGTCGGCTCGTCCGATCAGCGGGGCCAGGCGATAGGTCACTTCGACGAACACCAGCCAGCCGACCACGAAGACGATCAACTCACGTGCCAGCAGATGGCCGGCATCGGCCGGCACGCCGCTGTCCTGCCAGGACATCAGCAACCGGCAAGCCACCGCCGGCAGGCAGAACGCGATCGACCAGAAGCTGCGCACAATGGTCTTGCGATCGTTCGGCACCAGCACGACGCCATCCGCCCGGCCGCGCGCCAGTCGCAACGCCGCATTCAGCCCAAGGGTCACGACCGACACCGAACTCATCCCAGGTCCTTGCCCAGCAGCCGCGGGCCGATGACCACCAGCGCGGTCGCCAGGTTGACCAGAAACACCAGCGCCACGGCGCGTGACCGCGACAGACCCAGCGCCTTGCGGGCCAGGAACCAGTGCAGCCAGAGCCCGTAGCCGCCAAGGCAGCCCACCAGAACGAAACTGGCCGCGGTTTCGCTCATGCCGGCGCCGATCGCCACGCTCAGCGGCACCATGACAAAACAGGCCAGCACCGGAAGGATCCACTCGCACCAGTTGAACGCCGTGGCGAACCGCGCCCAGGCCTCGCCTCGCTCCCAGATCCGCGCCAGTTCGAACGACACCACCGCCGGGGTCAGCAGCGCGCAAAGCGTCATCGCCAGACCGGTCAGTGCCGGCCTCGGCCCCTCGCTGAATGCCGCCAGGATCGCGCCGACCAGCGGAAACGCCACCAGCGGCGCCAGGCTGGACAGGAACGCCTGCGAGGTCGCCCCGAAACAGTCGACGCCGTCAGCCCGGCCGCGGGCGATCCGCAGGATCCCCATCAGGATGCTCTTACGCGGCACCGAGCCCTGGCTCATGCCAGGAAGGCCGCGATGATATCCCGATAGATCCGAGCCAGGTCGCGCAGTTCGGACACCGGCACACGCTCGTCGGCCTGGTGCATGGTGGCACCGACCAGGCCGAATTCGGCGACCGGACAGTAACGGGCAATGAAACGCGCATCCGACGTGCCGCCCCCGGTATCCAGCTTCGGCTCGATCCCGGTCGCGCCGCGGATCGCATCGCGCAGCAAGTCCACCAACGGTCCTGGCTCGGTTACGAACGACTCGCCGCTGACACTGGATTCCAGGTCGAAGCGTTCGGCGTATCGCATCACCGTCGCCCGCACCCAGGCGGTCAGCGACACGCCGCTATGGCGGTCGTTGAAGCGGATGTTCAGCGCCGCCCGAGCCACCGCCGGGATCACGTTGGTGGCGTCATTGCCGACATCGATGCTGGTCACCTGCAGCGACGAGGGCTCGAACCATTCGGTCCCGGCATCCAGCGGCGCCGAGGTCAACGCAGCCAGCGCCTGGATCAGCCGATGAACTGGATTGTCGGCCCGATGCGGATAGGCCACGTGACCTTGGGTGCCATTCACCGCGAGCGTCATGTTGACGCTGCCGCGCCGGCCGATCTTGACCATATCGCCCAACCGCACCGGACAGGTCGGCTCCCCAACCAGGCAGAAATCCGGCAGTTGATCGTTCTCCCGCATCCATTCGAGCACCTTGACCGTGCCGTCGGTGGCGGGGCCCTCCTCGTCGCCGGTGATCAGCAGGCTGATCGAGCCTGTCCGACCCGCCGAACCTGGCTGTTGCGCGACCGCGGCGACGAAGGCCGCAATCGCCCCCTTCATGTCGCAGGCACCACGGCCATACAGCAGGCCGTCGCGCACTTCGCCGCCGAACGGATCGGTCCGCCAATCCGCCGCGCCCGGCGGCACCACGTCGGTATGGCCGGCGAAGCAGAGATGCGGACCGCCATGGCCCCGTCGTGCGAACAGGTTCTCGACCGCGCCGAAACGCAGCCGCTGGACGCTGAAGCCGAGCCCGCCAAGCATGGTGCCAAGCGCCTGTTGCGCCCCATCGTCGGCCGGCGTCACCGATGCGCAGCGGATCAGCGCCTGTGCCAGCGGCAACGGATCGGTCAGGTCCGTTTCCGTGCCCAAGCCGTCCATCAATCGCGCAACAACTCGTTGATCGACGTCTTCGCCCGGGTCTGGGCGTCCACCGTCTTCACGATGACGGCGCAATACAGCGACGGGCCCGGCGAGCCATTCGGCAGCGTCTTGCCCGGCAGCGACCCGGGAACCACCACCGAGTAGGCCGGCACCCGGCCGATGAAGATCTCGCCGCTGGAGCGGTCGACGATCTTGGTCGAGGCGCCGATGAAAACCCCCATCGACAGCACCGCGCCGCGCTCCACCACCACGCCCTCCGCGACCTCGGATCGGGCGCCGACGAAGCAGTCATCCTCGATGATCACCGGGTTGGCCTGCAACGGCTCCAGCACGCCGCCGATGCCGACGCCGCCCGACAGATGGCAGTTGGCGCCGATCTGGGCGCAACTGCCGACCGTGGCCCAGGTATCGACCATGGTGTTGCGCCCGACCCAGGCGCCGACATTGACGAAACTGGGCATCAGCACGGCGCCCGGCGCGATGAATGCCGAACGGCGAACCACCGCGCCCGGCACGGCGCGAAAGCCGGCCTGCCGGAAGCGGTTCTCCCCCCAGCCGGCGAACTTCATCGCAACCTTGTCCCACACCGGCGCGCCGCCCGGCCCCTGCATCGCCGCCGAATCGGTCAGCCGGAACGACAGCAGCACCGCCTTCTTCAGCCATTGATTGACCGTCCAGCCCGCCGCACCTGGCTCGGCGACCCTCACTTGGCCGCTGTCCAGGGCGTCGAGCGCCGCCTCGACCGCCTCGCGCGCCTCGCCCCCGGTGGCCGACGACAGGGTTTCGCGGCGCTCCCAAAGCTCCTCGATCGGGTGTTGCAGGCTGTGTTGAGGCATTGCGCGGCCGTTTCCTGGATTGCAGCGGCCGGACGATGCGTTCGCCATCCGGTCATGTCAACGCGCCCATTTCAACGTGCCGCCCATTTCAATGGGCTCATGCCAACGCGATGCCGCCCACCCACCGGGTCAACACGGCGGTCCCCCAAATGGGTCCCTCCCGGGCGAATCCCGCAGTCGAGGCTCCGCGCTCAGCGATAGAAGGTCGGATTGTGGTAGAACACCGGCGGCGGAGCGTAGTTGCCGTACGGCCTGACCGCCAGGGCGGGGGGCCAATACTTCCGTTGCCAGTGATGTTCCCGCCATTCGTGTTCCCGCCATTCGCGTTGGCGCCATTCCCGACGACCTTGCCAGCGCCAATCGTCATAGGCGAACGCCGGCGCCACCGCACTGAGCGTGGTGACCATGCAGCACAGTACGATCGCTAGCCTGCGAAGTGGCATTGGACTGTTTCCTTTGTTGATTGAACCAGCCCCTACGATGATTACCGGCAATGTCGAAAATTCGTCCGCTTGATGGCGTTTTTTCGTTCACTGGACGCAGCCGGTGCGGTAAAATCACCCAGCGAATCCTGGAATGACCGATGTCACTAGGCCGAGAATTGAAGCGACGCGCCCGCATGATGGTCGCACCAGCGGTGTTCCTGGCGATCACCGGCTATTTTGGCTGGAATGCCACGCAGGGGGATCACGGGCTGGTGGCCTACGCCCGGAGGCAACAGCTTCTGCGTGAGGTCTTGGTCGACCAGGCCGCGGCGAGGGCGGAACGCGATGCCTGGAGTATCCGCGTCTCCGGCCTGCGCGCCAGCCACCTGGATCCGGACACTCTGGACGAGCGTGCCCGCGCGATGCTCAATCTGGCCGACCCAAGCGACGTGATCGTCAAACTCGGACCGCAGGATAAGCTGTTCTAGCCCAGATCGTGCGCTGAGGCGCCTCGGACTTGCATTTTGTCGCTCTCATGCGCACATTCAGCAATGCTTCGTGCGAGGGTCCCTGACCTGCCCGGGTGCCTGCCCCGTCCACTTCCCTCCGCGCCGGACAGGTCATTCCGTCAGCCTCACGCTGACCTGATCGCCGACTGGCCTGACCAGCACCCGCGTCGTTCAACGCAAGGCCGGATAGGTTGCTCGACATTGGCGCGAACCAAAGGGTGCGACCGATCATCACAAAGGAAACCAGCATGAACAAAACCGATCAGCCGACCGAGGCCGGCCCCGGTCAACCCGATGATCCAGGCGCGGACCAATCAGCCGGCGCGATGAAGGACCAACTGCAAAAGGACGTCGCATCCTGGCGCGAAGGCCGCTCCGACGGGTCGGGGCGCGCGGCCACTGAACTCAGCGTCGCGGTCGCCCGCCCGATCGTGCCGCCGACCAATGCCAAAATGAAGCGGACCAGGCCCGCCGCCGTTGAAACCAAGCCAGCAAACACCGAAAAGAAGCCATTCGGCATGTCCTACGATGGCACCAGCCGGGCGGATTACATCAAGCTTATGATCTCCCGCGGGGCGCGATGAACTGGGCCTTGTTCGAGACCACGACCGGCGGCCTGTTGATGGTTCAGGTGCGGCACGTGGTTTCGATCTACGATGAACAGGGCGAGGTCAAGTTGGCGACCGCCGCCGGCGGGGTGCATGTGCTGAAGGATGTCACAGTGCAGCGCGCCGCCGCGATAGTATCCCGGGCCGAAGACGCGGCGCCTGTTCGCGGCGTTCAGTGACCAACAGGTCATTGACCGCCACCTCGGCCGCCTCCGTTGCGGCTGACCAGCGGGGCAAAGCATGGCGGCGTGAAACATGACCGACACATCGTACCGCATAGTCCATCGCGAAGACGACAGCTTCGCCGTCGAGATCGTCAGCGTTGGGGCGCTGCCGCAGACCGCGACCGGTTTCGCCACCGAGGCGGCGGCCAGGGGCTGGATCGCACGGGATCAACGTTTTCGATATGTCACCGATCCATTCGCCCAACCGTCGGAGCGCCGGCGCGGATACTGATCCCGGCCCACCGCGCGGCCTACCTGTCCGGCTTGCGCGCAGGCGTCGCCCCACCCAGCGCAAGCGTGACGCCGCCGGCCTGTCTCCAAGGTTGTCAGCACCGTCGAAGCGGTTAGGTTGGTTTGCTTTCAGCCATCATGGCCATGACAATCGCGTTGGGTCCCCGACCCACAGGAGAGGTAAACTTGGGTCGCCGACCCACAGGAGAGGTAAACGTGATCCGATTTTCGACCTTGGCTTGCGCAATTGCCCTGTCCGGCGCGGCGGCGTCGACTGCGGCCCACGCGGCGGTCACCCGCGACCAGTTCCCGCCGCGCTCGACCCGCGATCTGATCGATCTGTGCAGCGCCGGCGCCGACGACCCGATGATGCATGTGGCGCACAGCTTTTGCCGAGGCTTCGCCGACGGTGCGGTTGGCGTAGCACTCAGCTACGAGGCGGTCACCCGAGCGGATCGCCAGCCGTTCTGCCTGCCGACGCCACGACCGTCGTACGACGAAGCACTGGCCCGGTTCGTGACGTGGGCCAACGCCGACCCCAAGCGGATGACCGAACCGGCGGTGCTCGGCCTGATGCGGTTTCTGATCTATCAATATCCATGCTCGCATTCGCCCGCGCAACGACCTGCATCGAAATGAACACATCTGGCGACAACCTCGGAGGAAGCCGCACTATGAAGAACTTTGCCTTGGCATTGGTTGTCGTCGCCGTTTCACTCGGCGGCTGCGCCAACCTGACACCGGGTGAACAGCGCGCCGCGACCGGTACCGGAATCGGCGCCGCCGGCGGCGCGGTGCTCGGCGCTTTGGGCGGCAATGCCGCATTGGGCGCCGGTGTAGGCGCCGCCGCCGGTCTCGCCGGCGGGCTGCTGGTCAATTCCTGGAAGAATAACGAACACGAATCCTATCAGCGCGGCTACTACAACGGCCAGCGGTCGCAGTATTAGACCCGTTGTGGCGGTGGTTCGCGCAGCCGGCGAATGACCAACCGGATGGCCACATGCAGGTCATCAGGATGGGCCCATGGCTGCTCTGGCCATGCCGGCGGCAATTTCCGATCCGCCGCGCCGCGCCGTAACCTTCGTGGTCGTCCGCCCGAAACGATAAAAGCGGCGGCGTCGCACTCCCCATGCCCGCCTGTCACGCGGATGGCCTGATCGAGGACTACGCGCATTACCACCGCGGTCGTTTACCGCCTTCGCGGCGGCACTCTCCTGATTTTGCGGTCATCCGCCGGGGACCCAGCGGTCGTATGGCTGCGCTGGGGCCAGCAGATGTCAAACCCGAAGCCTTGAACCACCCCCGCACCGCTGTTGAGCTTGCGAGGAAAGCCGCTCACTTGTTGATGCTGCTGGAGGGGATCGAACTCTCGACCTCTCCCTTACCAACACACAGCCCCTGCCCGCGAGCATTGATTTCATTGATCGCGAAACTGCGAGTGGACCCGTTTTGGACCCTGTTTTGCAGGATAAACGGGGACACTGTCCCCGGTTTCAATCCTTTGGACGTTCTTGGTATGTTTCCGTGAAGCACCAACCGCCTTCATCATGGTTGGCAAGAGCGGTCACGCCGACGAACGTGCCGGCCAGTTCAGTCCATACATTATTCTGAATCATGGTCTCGCGACTGGAACAGGCTCATCCCGACCTATCGGTTCGCAACGGTCTCGATCACGAACGCAAGCAGGACAATCGTCGCAAGCACGATCCCACTGCAGATCAGATTGAGCAGCCGTGTGCAAATTCCGACGAACCGTTTATCGCGGTCGATCGGCTGCGGCGTCGGGTAAAGGTGCGGGTGAAGTATCTGCATACCGCGCAAGGTGCGCTTGGCAGCTGCACGCTGCTGGCCGCGGTTCCACAGCCATATCGCGATATAAAAACCAATGGCGGTCGTTGCGATTGTCTGCATGTGACTCGTCCTACAGGATCAGAACGTAACATATACGATATAAGATTGCAACGGACTTGTCTCTACCGCTTTGCGCGAGTTGTCGCACTTGACGCCAAGAACATAATACGAACATCATCCGCCCGATGGTTCGCCCGAACGCCCCAGCTCAAACTCCTGCCACCGCTCGGGCCATCCTCAAGAACGATGCCATCCTCTGGCTGCTGTGCCAGAACTGCGACCGCGAAGCCAAGACCGACCTGGCTGCTATCGTGGCCCGGGGCCTAGGGGATCGCCCGGTGCAGGAATTGAAGTTCCGGTGCTCGGCCTGCAGGTTGACGCGGGCGCATTTGCACCTGTCGTCGGCCGCGGCCGATCGGTTTCGCCTCCGTTGACACGTGGCGGACAGACAGTTCTAAATACGTTCCCGTGATCGGTGAACCAATGCCTGACGACGAACCCGAGTGGCGCATACAGTTTGAGAGGGGTGGCGAGCAGGAACTTCGCGATGCCATTAATCGGGGCATGGGCATAATTCCCGAGACGAAGCGGCAATTCGCCTTTCGTTGGTTACGCGAGAAGGCCGACGCCAAAGAGGTTCGGGAACGCCGGATGCTCCGTTACACGCAGTTCACACTTTGGGCTGCTATAGCGGCGGTGTTAGTCGGAGTGATCGGCATACTTGTAACGTTGCTTCACTAGCTTCGCCCTGTATGTTGCCCGTCCAGGCCGCTACACGCTGCGTGCGAACACGAGCATGTGCCTGTCATTCATCTCCACTTGCCTGGTCTTCCGTTAGCGCCCTGAAGTATTGTTTCGCCTTACGACCAGCTCCTGGCTGCTTCAGGCTATATGAAGGCCCCGCCTGCAATCGCGCTACCAAGATACTGTCCTGTGGCAACAACACACGTTGCATCTCGGTTCTTATATCTCTGGGGAGAAACCTCGCCCTTATAAAGTAACATTGTTTTATAATGCTATTTATATTGTTCGACCCTAGGAATGTTTGAAGGTGTCTTTTGAATCTGGCATAATGTGCTTGGCGCCCGTCCGAGTTTTTAAGATCAAACGTCACTATATAATACCGTGGAGTGTTCAGTTTTCGATAACCTGATTTCCGCTTCTTCATTTCGTCATCATCAGCCATTCTCATTCGCATCCTTCGCTGGGCAGAGTACCCTGGAACGTAGGAGACGACCTTGTCGTTCGCAAATCGACGGCGCAGCGCACGCATCATACCAACCGCCTGCCGCCTTCACCTTGACCAGCCGTCCGCCGAGCGCCATTTCGAGAGGGTGATAGTCACCGCCAAACCCCCGAAGCGCCTAACGCCGCGCAAACCCGTGCGCTCGCAGGCTGCGCAGAAGCCGACGGCAATCGTGGTCGAGGCGAAAAACCTCGGCCGATGGAAGCTGCCCAAGAATTCGGCCGTTGATGATCCAGAGGCCGACGCCCGGGTCGCGGCGTTCTTCAAGCGGATGATACGGCCGCGATCAAGGCAGACGCCATAGAGGTTCGTCGGGACCAGGCTCGCCGACGTGATCGTGGTCACCCCCGGCGCTGACGCAACCAAGGTGATTGACTGCTTTCAAAGCCTTCCGCAAATTCAGCCATGACACTGACGATTTATGGCTCACCCCGTTCACGCACAATGCGCGTCCTTTGGGCGGCCGCTGAACTGAAGCTCGAATACGAGCACGTCCCTCTCGCGTTCGATGATGCTGCGCTGAAGACGCCCGATTTTCTGCGCGTCAACCCGGCTGGGGCAGTGCCGACCATCGTCGATGATGGCTTTGCTCTTTCTGAGTCGCTTGCCATCAATCTCTATCTTGCGAAGAAGTATAGCTCGGTTGGTGCGGAGGCTCTGTACCCTTCAGACTCTGGGGAAGAGGCTGACGTCTGGCGTTGGACGCTGTGGGCACAGGGGCATCTAGAGCCGTGGGTGCAACAGGATGCTCTACTCGCCGAATTGCGGCGAGCGACATGGCCACATGCGCAAGAGGCCATAAAGACGGCGCTTGGCGTGCTCGATAGAGTCCTTACCGGCAAGAATTGGCTAGCTTCAAGAAGCTTCACGGTGGGTGACCTAAATGTTGCGTCGGTTTTATCTCCATCGCGCGCGAGGCATCTTAACCTTGTCCCCTATCGACATGTCTCTGACTGGCTAAAGCGCTGTTATGACCGACCGGCGGCAGTGGCAACGCGGCATCGGTTTAGCGGGTAAACCTGCTATGTGGTCGTGCCCGCTCACGAGCTCGATCACGCGGTCGAGCCCCGTGATGTGCCCCCGCTCGTATCGTATCATCCCCACACGCTGCAGTGCGCCGGCCCCGCGCTTTGCTGATTACCCGACGTCGGCGGAACGTAGGTGATCTGCGATCCTTGAACATGGAACGACGAAGCCGAGTACATCGCGCTGTTCAGATGGATGTCGGCGATCTGGCTCTTGGCGGCGGTCGGGCTAGGCTGCTCGTAGACCATCAGGTTGTTGCCCTTCAGCATCTCACTCAGGTTCGACGTGCCATCGAACTGGAGAGTACCGCCGGCTGAGATGTTGAGGGTGGAGCTGAACCCGGCGGCCGAAGCTTCACCAATAAAGCCTATCGAGCCGTGAGTGCCGCCGAACTCCAGCATGCCGGACGAGATGGTCACATTGCCGCCGGACATCGAACTTTCCAAAACCAGGCTGCCATCATCGACATTTGTCGTGGCCGACGCCGACTGCTTGACGGCTGCGGCGATCGTCAGCGTTCCGTTCCCGCTGTCCAGGGTATTGTTGTTGTCGACCACGCCTCCGCCGGCTGCGCCGAGGAAGACATTCCCGCCGCCTATGGTCCCATTGTTGACCAAAGCCGAACCGCCGAAGCTGATTTCAGCAAAGCCGCTGGCCCCGGTGGCACCGATACTGCCACTGTTGATGAAGCTCCCGCCGATGCTGGCGAAGATGTCACCGCCGGCGGCGGTCATGTGGCCGCTGTTGTTGAACGCACCGAGCCCGGAAATGTCGATTGTGCCGTCGTTGTAGCCCGAGCCGGTTGCCGTCATCTGGCCGGCGTTGCTGAACGCCGCGTCCTGGGAGACCGAGATGCCGATCACCGTTGGTTCAGTTCCCGCCGGCGCGATGATGTTGCCGGTGTTGTCGAACGTGGCGAAGGTGCCGGCGCCGCTGACATTGATGTCCAAGGCGCCATGAGCGTCTTCAATCGTGCTGGCGTTGACCACATTGCCGGTGGTGTTGATGACGACGGCCCCGTCCTCGGACACCGTGGTGATCGGCGATCCGGCACCCAGGAAGGCATTTTTCATGTTGAATATGACCGGGGCCGAACCGGTTCTGTCGAGGAAGATGGACTTGCCCTCGATGTCGGAGTTGGTCGTATTGACCGTGCCGGATTGGATCGTGAGGTTGTCGCCTGGTTTCGGCGCGCCAGCCGGCGACCAGGCTCTCGGATCGGCTAATCGGTGTGTTCCGCCGAGGTAGACTTTGTCTGCCATCGATTTGGTTTCCCCTCGTTTTTTACTAGGCTTTTTCGTTTTGGTTTGAGGGGATGTATCGAAAAATGGGGTCCGCCTAAAACACAACTACGTGTATCATTTAAGATTATCGTATCGTAAAAAAGGCATTAAGCAAATTCGGGGGCGGTCAAAACGCAGAAAGGCCGCAGGCTTGCCCTGGCGGCCGCGACAGATTGTTATCGGCGTCGCTTATTCCGATCGAAGCGATGAGGCGGCGGATTGAGCAAAAAATCGCGGTGTCCTGATCCCCGAGCAATGCCCTCTCGCTGGCTAGATCAGCGATCGCCTTCATGGGGCGGAAGTTGTGCCGCATCGAAAAGCCGGGCGTGCGGATCGAATTCAGACCGTTCCGCTCTCCAGAATCTGCCAATTTTCAAGGTATTGTGCCCACTTCCGCTCGATATTGTAGCCTTATTCTCCCGGGTTCGCTGAGTTATCGTTCCAAGACATATTGAATGGCCCGTCCGGCTTTCGGCCCTTCTGGACATTACTGGTCTGTCTATCCAGGCATTCCTGAAACACAACATGTTTCGGCATGATGTAAAAGTCGTGTTTCGCTTTACCCATTCGGACAATGATTATGTAATCTGAGTTGCTCAATTCGGGAACTACTACCGCGCCTTTCTTGCAGGCTCTGATCCTGGCGTGTCCGGCGGCAGGTCTGCACGTCTTAACGTTGATGCGAACGGAACGCGCACCTTTTTGCGCTGAAATATCAAAGTCCCGAGCGTTTTTTACAGGATGGTTCAAATCCGTTGCGATCCACTCACGTCGCCGAAGTTCAGCCAAGACCGCTTGCTCCCCGAGCGCCCCCACGACTCGGATGGTAAGCGCTTCCTCTTCATCCGCAATTTCGCTTTCGGCGACCTCCTTGAACAGCCGGTACGCGGCTATTGCCTCCACGAATGCGTCCTGAGCGATACCTGGCGGAACACAAAGCACTCCACCGGGAGTGGTAAAAGTGCTCGCCTGAAGAGCCTCGGCGGCATCGGCAACACGTCTCAACTGTTTGAATTGATCCCGGTCTGGGTCGCCAATGTTGTTTCGCATTTCGTTAACCCCGATTTCTGCGATCAATGTTCCGCTGATGTGACTCGGCTCAATACTCGCGAGCGGTTCATCGACGCGGCTGGCGGCTACCGGTCTTCGTTCTCGATCGCATCGAGACAACGCATCATGCTATCGCACTCTGCGCGAGTGCGATAGCGCGGAAGGCCAGTTGTTAGCCCCAAGTAGGAATGTCCCCTCCGTCCAAAGTTAGAATGTCCCCTTTTGCGCATGCTTGGGGACGCAATGGCCGAGACGGGGTTGTGGATGACGCAGGCGGAGCGCGATCGCGCCTATTGGGTGCGCCAGTCGATCGAATGTCGGTTGGGCCAGGCTGAAGCAGCGGAGCGCGTTGGCCTCAGTGTCCGCCAATTCAAGCGCTTGGTGCGTAAGGCGAAGACTGAGGGCGACGCGGGTCTGGTTTCGCATCAGCGCGGCCGGCCATCGAACAACCGGATGTCGGCGGCGCTGCGCGGTCGTATCGCGACGCTGCTGAGGGACAAATACCCCGACTTCGGCGCGACGCTGGCGGCGGAGAAGCTGCTGGAGTTGGACGGGATCGTCGTTTCGGCAGAGACGATCCGCCAGATGCAGATCGGCCTTGGCCTGTGGCGGCCCAAGCGCCGCCGGGCCAGGCGGGTGTTTCAGCTCCGCCAGCGGCGTCCGCGGTTTGGCGAGTTGATCCAGATCGACGGCAGTGCGCACCACTGGTTCGAGCGGCGCGGGCCGCGCTGTGCGCTGATCGTGTTCATCGACGACGCCAGCGGCCGGCTGACCGCGCTACGCTTCGCCCCGGCGGAGACGACGGCGGCCTATCTGGCGGCGCTGCGCGGCCACGTGCTGGACCATGGCCGGCCGCTGGCGTTCTACTCCGACCGGCACGGCATCTTCCGGATCAACGCTAAGGACGCCACGAGCGGCGACGGCAAGACCGAGTTCGGACGGGTGGCGGATCGGCTTGGGATCGAGCCGATCCATGCGCTGACCCCGCAGGCCAAGGGTCGTGTCGAGCGCGCCAACCAGACCCTGCAGGACCGGCTGGTCAAGGAGATGCGTTTGGCCGGCATTGGCTCGATCGAGGCGGCGAATGGCTTCGCGCCGGCGTTCATGGCGCGCTTCAACGCAAAGTTTGCGGTGCCGCCGCGCGACCCGGCTTCGGCGCACCGGCCGTGGACGAAGACCGCGCAAGCGTTGGACGACGAACTGGCACGGCGCGAGCAGCGGGTGCTGTCGAAGGCGCTGACCTTCCGCTCCGGCGGGACGATGTATTGCGTCAAGACACCCGGGCCTGGCACCGCGCTGCGCGGCGCGAAGGTGACGCTGCATCACTTTCCCGACGGTGCGCTGAGGGTGCATTACAAAGACCGGATCCTGCCGGTAACGGCCTATGCCCGCTATGCCATGCCCGCCCCGGCGGTGGACGGCAAGACCATCGATGCCCGGATCGACGCAATGATCGCTGCGCGGCACATCCCCAACGCCGCGGTTGAAACCGTCCCGGGGTGAGTACAGCCCGCGTAACAGCCGCCGCAGCCGTGGATAAGTGGCCCGCTTGCGCCCGATTCTGAACGATCACTCCAGCGGGCCACTTACCCACCGCTCCAACACCGCGATTGGACTAACGCTTGACCGGTGCCCACCCCCCGCCCAGCCCACAGGGGACATTTTAACTTTGGGGAGTCAGGGGACATCTCTACTTTGCATTGACAGCGCGGAAGGCCAGTTATGTCCTTAAAGTCGCCGCCATTCTCCGCCTCCCTTACCACCCACCTCTGGGCGAGATTCTCGGTGACCGGAAAACACTGAAACGCTTTCATGCCTGCAACGTGGCATAACCCAATCTGCAGACGCAAAAAAGACCGCTAGGGTTTCCCCCTGCGGCCTTCCTCCAACCTACGGCGCGGAAGCGGATCATCCGCCCCGTACTACCGCCATTCAGCGCCATCCTAGTAGCATTGTGTCATCGAGCCGGTACTGTAGCAGGTGGTTGATCTCGGCATCGCCTGCAGGGCTTGGATGCGGGCTGATCGATCAGCGTTTTGCTGAGACATGCGGAACTCAACCCATTTCCTTTGAGCCTCGGCTTCCGACATTTCGTGGTCTTTGGTCGAAGTGATCAGGCTATCTGTGTAGAGGACGAAGGCATTGCCGGCACTCGAACAGACATTGTGGGCTGTGCAGAACGCGTATCGGTTTGCTTTGCCACATTCGGCCATCGCAACAAATGAGGCGGTGGATTGAGCGCACTGATCGTAGAAACTCCAAACAGGCGGCAGTGGCTTTGTGGCGCACGCGGAAAGCATTACGACAAAAAACAGGAGCAACGCGAACGCGCTAATCAGGCCACGGGCGACCAGGTTTGAATCCTCATTCGTCAAGCGGGCGAACCTTAGAGTGTGCTAAAGCGACATTGTATCGACCGCCCACTAGCCGGTTCCTGTTGCCCGGCGCAAGTTTTCCGTTAACGGGGGGCCTGCCTCCCAAGGCAACTTAAGAAATCTGTAGAACATCGGCTGTCCCCGATTTCTCCACGACTGCCAGAGCGATCGGAGCCTTAACCGGAGCCGCAACCACCCCATGCGCAGCGGTGTCCACCGCCCCTACGATCATCCGGGCCGCCCCATCCGGCGTTAGCCCCATCGCAGTCGCCGCGGCGGGAACAGCGGCGATGACCGCGCGGGCCTGGTCGAGCACCGCCTGGTTGGAGACATTGATGTGGGCGCGCTGCAGCACGCCCTTGTCCAGATCGGTTTCGAGGATGCCGGCAGCGGTCTGCACCGCGCCGGTCACCACCGCGCGCTGCTGATCGGTCAGCGCGATGCCGGCGCGAGCCTGCAGCGCGGTCAGGATCTTGGGCACGTAGATCGCCAGCAGGCCGGTGATGATGGTGCCGAGACCGACCAGGATGGGCTGGACGATCGGCGTGAGGTCGAGGGTCATGGTGGTGTCCTTGATTATGGCCAGGTGATCACCGGTCCGAACCCAGGCGAGGCCGGCAACGGCAGCGGATAGATCGACAACTCGGGATCGATCTGCAGACCGATCAGCCACTCGTACGTGCGAGTGAGCGTGCCGTCGTTGGTCGTGACATCCACCTGAACACGGTAATAACGACCCGGCACACCGCCGGCGAGCACCGCGACCAGCTCGGTCCCGATCAGATCGAGGCTTTGCGCCACCATCTCGCCGGCGCCCGACGGCAGGATGCGCAGCGCCGCCATTGTAATGGTCTGCGATGTTGGGATGCAGCTCAGATCGAGGCCGTAATCGAGGTCAGAACCCGGCTGCTTCAACGGCCAGGTCAATGTTCCGGTGATCATTCTGGCGGTGCCTTCAGTGTTCGGTTCAGGACAGCCCGGGCGGTTCGGCCGGGGTTTGGAACCCGAAGCGCGCGGTCCACCAGATAGGCCGTCAGCGTGCGGATTTTGGGCGGCAGCCGGCGGACCCCGCTGGTGTTGTTGATCCAGGTCGCGATAGCCGAAGCCTGGGCCGCGAGGACCAGGTTGCGCAGCGGCTGCGCGATGGTCAGAACAGCCCCACCTCGCGCTACGGCGGCTAATACTGCTCCGCGTATCTTCGTATTCGCGGCAGACGCCCCGACCGCCACGGGGCGGATCAGCCCGGTCGCACGGGTGACGACGCCGCGCGCCGCAGACGCCGCGCTAATCGTGCGCAGCCGCAGAGCCATCAATCCGACCGCTGCCGTTGGCGCGGTGGTGGCCGCAACGATCCTGCTGGACCGCCGACGAACCGTTGCGATCGTGGCCGCGGCCGCAATCACCGACCGGCCGATCAATCGGGTCACTGTCGCCGATGTGGTGATCACCACGACGGCGGTTTTGCTCGTGCCACGACGCAGCGTGCCGGTTGATGCCGCCGCGGCCAAGACCGTGACCAGGCGAGCCCGGATGGTGGTGAGAACCACCGTCGCATGGCCCGAAGCGGTGAACTGCTTGGCCGATGCCCGGATGGTGGTGAGAACCACCGTCGCATGGCCCAAAGCGGTGAGCTGCTTGGCCGATGCCCGGTGCATCGTGGCGGCCGGGGTGTTCGCGGCAAAACTCAATCGGCTGGTCAGGCGCTGCAACCCGGTTGTCGTGGCCGCGATCCCGGATGAAGTCCTGGAAACGCCACGACGCAGCGCGGCGGCCGAACCCGCTGTGGCGTGCAGCAGCAACGACAAGGCGTTTTCCAGATCAACGAAGGCGAACGGCGCGCTAGACGCTATGAAGATTACCGAGAAGGCCTTCAAGAACTTGACGGTCGCCAGCGCCGCGCCCGATGCCGTCACGGTCCGGTGTCCGGAATACCTGAGACGTGCGAGCGCCGACGCGGCGGAGATCGCGGGAAGGCGTCGCGACATAACCCGGCGTAAACCAGCGATGGACGCCGCAGCCGCTTGCAAAGAGCGAGCCGCATCGAGGACAGAGGTAAGTGCCGCCGTTGCGGACGCCGAGGCCAATAGAGTGAGCGACCCAGGCGGCGCCAGAATATCGGCAGCACGGAACGATATTCCAGGAGAGCCAACCGGCGGCAGGATGAGCGAACTGGGTGTCGCTGCCGGCTCCAACTGGAAGCCAGCGAACCGGTAGGTGATGTCCACCGTCCCACCGGTGACGTCCACAGTGAACAGCGGCTGCAGGAACGCCGTTGTCGCCGGCGTCGGCCCACCTCCGCCCGTTTTGAACTGCGTAGCAATCGGGGCCGCCGCGGGGTCCGCGACAGTCGTCTGGAACAGAGTCCCGAGGTTGGTGAAATTGTTATCTATGCACGTGGCGGAAAGGTCCGCTGTCCCGGCGGTCATCCCGGCCGTGGTGCCCGCCGATATGGCCCAGTAGAGGGAAAGCGACCAGGTTTGACCCGGCGTGGCCGGAACCTCGCTCGGGTAAATGAAGATCCGGCCCGAACTGACCGAAGTCCCGAAGAACCGAAGATCGAAGTACGGCAACGAGCCGATCGTGCCGAAGCCGACGACCTCCGTGTTCAAATTGGTTGGAAGGAACGCGGTTTGATAACCCGCCGGCAGCGTTCCCGGTGTTCCGACGACGGCGCCCTCAAATCGAGCATTGGCGACGCTGTTGCTGGACGCCCCCTCTAGTAGCGTGGCAGGGCCGACGAACGCCGTGCCATTCCAGGTGTAGGCGTTGGTCCGCTCGACATTGACGGCGGCGGTTTGCAGGGTGCCGCTGGCGTCGAAATAGGTGGCGACCGAGGCGCGCGAAAACGTTGGGCGGGACGCGACAGCACTGGTCACCGCTGCCCCCTGCGCCGAACCCTTGCGGATGACACCGGTATTGCGCACCACCGCCGACGAGGCCGCAGACGATGCCTGGAACGACAGCACATGCTGGGCCTTCGAGGCGAGTTCCTCGGTCAGCCCCAGGTATGAATAGGACATCGGCTACCGCTCAGGTTCGCAACAGCTTCCAGTCGATACTTCGCGCCGTGCCAGCGACCTGCTTCAGCGTGACTTTGATGCTGATATCGCTCGGCTGCGGTGGTGACGCGATGACGAAGGCCGCCGGCGGCGACGGGCCGATCGTGGTCTTCCAGGTGACTTCCGGCGTCGAGAACGTCGTAGTGAGGGTTTGCGTGTATATGCGCAGTTCGAGCACATCCCCTATCACCAGGTTGTTGCCCCGCACCTGGAAATAATATGTGCCGTTGGTCGCGTCGCTCGCCAACACGAACTCGGTCCCGATGGTCGCGGTCGTCGTGCCGCTGGCGCTGACAGCCCAGGTCATTGTCGCACCCCATAAAGCGTTACGCCCATCAATCGGTCGGGATTGACATTGGTCTGGCTTTGCATCCGTACCGCCACCCGCGACCCAGCCCGTATCGGGAACGGGAAGTAGGGCGAATTGACGTTCAGCACGGTCACGAAACCAGAATAAGAGAAGGTCGTATTGTAGAAATACGGCAGAATGATCTTTTCCGAACCGGCCGCGCCGATGGCAAGCTGCATCAGGGTGCAGGCTGACTCGCCCGAACCGTTCTGTCCGTCCTGACCGTCAAAGGCGAGGAAAAACCCGGCAAGGTCGTTGGTGACACTCGCGGTGAGCTGGGCGAACGCCCCCATCTTGTTCACCGTCGCGCCAGGATCAACGGGAGTGCCAACGCCGGCCGCGACGTTGAAACCGTAGGTGTCGATCGCGGAACCACCACCGCCCGATAGCGCCCCGTCGGCAAACAGGGTCAAGTTGATGTTGGCGCCGTAAAATGGTTGGTCCGAAGCAAACCGGGCGGACACCGGGGTACCGGCTGGTATCACCAGCGGGAAAAAATACTGGGCCGGAAGATCGCCAGTGCCCGACAAACTCAAGTTCGCCAGGACCACAAATTCGCTGCCCGCGGCGCCGATGGCGATATCGAGCGCGCAGGTCGTCCCGCCGGGTTTTTCAAGCTGGACCAGTACCCAGGCCGTGTCAGAGGCGGTGGCCGCGATAAGCTGCAGCCAAGGACCTTTGACGAACGCCGTGTCGCTCGAATAAACCGTGCTCGGGTTTGTGGACGCCGGGACCGCACCGACATTTTCGGGGTTCGCAAGCTGCGGACCGACCTGCCAACCGCCGGCCACGTCAGTTTGCTCCGATGACCGCGGCGCGTGCCGAAGTCAGCAGGTTGATCGACACCAGATAGGCCAGGCCCTGCTGCACGACAGGATCGGCCGGTTTCACAGTGGCGGCGGTCGAGAGCATCAGCAGGAACATCTTGACCTGCGCATCAGTGCTTCCAGCGATGGCGGCGTACTCAGCCGGGGTGAACCGTTGGACCCATTGCCACGTCGAAAGCACGGTCACCGGTGCCGGGGGCGGGCCGAAGCTCTTGGTTGCCGTGTTCCAGACTTGTCCGGCCGGGCTGCCGGCAAGTTGGAGTGCCGTGTAGCCTTTGGCAGCCAAGGTTGCGGAATCGGCGATGGCGGTGCCAGTGGAGATCAGATCCCCACTGGCATCGACGATTGCGTACCAGGTTGCGGTGCCTGACACGATCAAGCCGGGATGTATTTGAGCTGCGCGGTGAACGCGATGGAGTCGCCGCTGTTCACGTTCACCTGGGCAAACACCGATCGGATCAGCATGTTGCCGGCGCTGACCAAATCGAACAAGCCGGCCTCGGTGATCGCCAGCGTGCTGGTCGCGGTCACGGTCGAGGCCACCTGATAGGTGTCATTGGTGACCGTTGTCGTTGCCCTGCTCTCGGTCCCGGCGACGCGACCGCCGCCGGTGGTCGGCGCCGCTTCGCTGCCGAGCGCGGTATCCGTAACCGCCGCCGCCGTGGTGCCGACACCCCAACCGAGGTTCTTAGGCGCGGTTGCGGCCTGGATCATGCGGTTGGTGACGATCGCCGCACCGGCGTTGGTGAACACTGTGCCGAGGGCGTGGATGATGGCACGCGGGCCGGCGAGTATGTCGATACCGGGCAGCAAGGCTTCAGCGGTGTAACTCATGACACGTCTCCGGTTGCGGGCGGGAAATCAGCCGACACCCGTTTACCGGGCGCGTACATGCTCATGTCGTCGGTGCCTGACGGGACGAAGCGGAAGCTGTGCCCCTGCACCTCGTCCTCACTGATCAACTCGACCACGAAACCAGGCGCCATCGCCGAAATCTCGTGACCGTTGTGCATGACGGTGATCGGCACATCGCTGCGCGTGATCGAGTGCACCTTGTAGGAAATCCTCATTTCAGCTTCTCCGAAAAACGTTTGATTGCCGCACCTACGCGCATCGCCCACACCCCGAGTTTGATGCGGGTATCGGTGATCACGGCGGGGGTCTCGACAGGCTCCCCGGCGGCCTCGATCGGCGCACCGCAGTTGGGGCACTCGTCGGGCGCGAGGGGCGGCGAATAGGCATCCGGGTGCTTGCTGCCGCACTCCTTGCAACGTGGCAGGAAACGATGCAGCACGGTCGCCTCATAGCGCCCGGCTGCGCCGGTGGTAGAATTGGTGATGGGCATGTGACTGGTCTCAGACGGTGAGGGTTACGCTGGCGGCCGGCAGCGACGTGGCCTGCAACGGGTTGCCATCGATGATGAGGTCGAGCGTCGCGGCGTAGGAAGCGATTGCGCCAGCAACGACTTTGTATTGGCTCGCGTTGAAGCTGTGCCAGGTACCGTTGGCATCCTTCATCGGGTAGCTCGACACTCCGCCCGGGAACGATCCGGAAGCGACCAAGGTCGTCACCACGCCGCCGATTTTGGTCTGCGTGGCGGGGTCAGTCGGGAAAACGGTGGAGGCCAGGGTTATGCTGCCCGACAGTGTGAGCGTGATCCCGGCGGCCATGGCCGCAGCGGCTTGCTGCGGCAACAGGACAATGGGCTGTGTCGGCGGCGTTAAAGCCGCCTGAGCCGAAGCTGGTAGCGTCGCGAAGAAAGCCGACCACCGCGTATCGCTGGCCTCCACCGTCCCCTGGTTGGGAAACGAGGTATCGCTTTGCGCGGTTGCGAAGACAGCCGTAATGACAGCTTCAGTCGTGTCCGAAAAGGCGACGAACATGTTGAACACCTCAGAATTTGTAGCCGTTCATGTAGATCGTGCAAATCACTGTCCCGCTTACATTTGTAATCGTGTAGTATAGCGTCTGCGCGACAGAAAGCAGAGTGCTGAAGCTGTTCCAAATACCTTCGCCGGGGGCTTGCGCAGACGCATTGATCTGGCATCCCGTGCTTTGCGCGGAACTGAAAATGTCAAACAGCAGACTCCCCGCGGCGGAAGACAACGCAGACGTTACTCCCCGCGCTTCGACGGCGTTCTTCGGGATAACCGAGGCCACGGAGAGGGCGGTTAAAGAGGCCACGCTGGTGATCGTTGCGACCAACACGTTGAAGAAATCGACGCTGCGGTCACGCTGATAGCCGACGATGAACCGCCCGCTGGAATCGGTCGGCCAGACGCTAACCAGGGCAGAGAAGGTGTAGCCGGCCGGCATGTGGCCGCCCGCATACACGTTGGGAACGGCGGCCGTCGTCGCGTTGGTTGCCAGCAAAGCGGACGCGCCTGACGTCGGGTTGTAAATCGCGTAGATGCCAACGAAACCAGACGTCGGTGCCGAACCGGTGTCCATTCCGTTTACGCCGGTGACAGTCAGGTTGATCGAGTGCGAAAAATTGCCCAGACGGAAAGCGCTGCCAGCGAGCGCTGTTTCGACAACCACCTCGTCAGCGGAAAATGTCGCGCTGATGGATGGGGCTGTGACCCACATTAGCCCGTTGCGGATGGAACCAACAACGCTGCCGCCGAGTGTTTGAATGGCCTGTGCAAGCTGCGCCCAGTTCGTGTCGTCCGGCGTGACCCCAGCCGCCAGGATGGCGTTCACGATCTCATCTTGGATCATGTTAAAAGCGTAGGCCGGCCAGATCGTTCCCGGTATTCCGGTCGCGGGATTGCCATCTGTCGCGTACTGCGGCGTACCGGTTATGGGCGCGATGTCGCGACTTGAGAACGCAACCGAGTTCGTTGCTTTAATACGATTCATTTCTGTTGGTCCTAAGTCTAGGAGTATGAAAACAGCAGTGTCGTGTGCGCTGGGGCAAGCCGCTGCAGCTCGCACTGCAGGACTGTATTGCCGAAGCTCGAAAACGGCTCGCCGAATGTATCCCGGCCGAACGTGAAGTGAGTGATGCTGAAGGTCGGCGCATTGACCTGCCAGGCGAATGCCCAATCCTCGCCCGCAAACGGCTGGCCGAATGGTTGCCCAAAGCGCGAGGGCGTGAACTGCGTGATCGTGATCTGGTATCCCAGCGCAGCGGCAACCGAGACGAAGTAATTAACCGACTGGCCCCCGCCGGCGATGAAACGAGCGTTGACCTGTTGCTGCCTTACTTGAAGCGTCGGTGCTGGTCCTGCGCATGGATCAGGCAAGCCGAGCGTTGATTCCCATTCTGGTAGCAGTTCCACCGGCGCGACCGGGAAGGCATCGGTCAGCAGGTTCGCAGCCCGGCCGGCATTGCCCGGGTAGAGCCCGGTGAGCGCGAGCGCGACCTGCGTCTGAACCGCGTCGGCATCCCGCGGCCATACCGGTCCGGTTGGCAGCAGGGCCTGAAAGCCGGCGAGGAAATCGGCCGCGGTGTAGATCGGTGCGGGCATATCAGGCCGAGAAGGTTAGAGTGCCGACCGTCAGCAGCGCGCCCGCCGACGGTGAGATCGCGCCCGACGGAACGGTCACTTTGAACTCCGACAGGCCGGGTATGGCCTCCAATGCGGCATACCAGTCGCTGGGCTCGATCCCGGCCCAGGGCGCACCGGTCGTCGGGTTGATGGTGCCGCCGGCCTGGCCGAGACGAAGGAACATGTCGGCGAGTGCGGAAGCGATCAGCGCCTGCATCGCAGCGGTGTTGTTGCTGCCGAGATCGGCGATGGTGAAATCGGTTGGTTGCGGCGTCGGTGCCACGACATAGACCAGGGCGGTCACCGGCTGCAGCGGGAACAGAGCGTTCGCCACGGTAAGCTGGTCGCCTGTTGCGGTCGCGGCGCGCGGTTCGTTGCTGGCGCAGCCGTTCGACCCTTGCGGGAAACCGCCGTGCTCAGCCTCGGCATCGTCCAGCATGACGAACACAGTCACGGTTCCAGCGCCCATACCGTTGGGCACGATCCAGGCTCGGGTGACGCCAGGGACGGCCAGGGCCCATTCGATGTAGTCTTGCCGGTCGCCGCCTTGGGGCGGAGCGGCGTAGACGATGAGCATGCGGGTCCGCAGCTCGTCGTCGGTCTCCTGATCGGCACCGTCGGCGGTCTGCGTCGAGGTGGTCGAGACGGATTGCACGTTGGCGACCGAGGTGGCCAGGTTGAACACCGCACCGGTCTCGAAATTGCCGGCCGATCCGGGGATGGCGGCGACAAACGGGACGGTGATCGAGCCGCTGACCGTGCTGGCGTCGGCGGTCGAGGTGTAGGTCACGCCGTCACTACGGACGATGCCGGTTCCGGAGACAACTGTCGTTGTTGCATTGGCCACGAATGCAGCCGTGCCAGTTGTCGGTGTGGCCGGCTTCCGGGTGACGCCCTTTAGGTTCGCCCAGCCCTCCAGGAACTCGCCGGTGGCGGTGAACGGGACTGCCTGCTTGGATATCCAGTCGATGTAGCCGTAATGCTCGGTCGCGAGCCCGGCTTGCGCATTGGCGAGAACACGAAGGACCGACCGCTGCAACAGCCCGACCAGAATGTTGCCGTTGGCATCGGTGACCCGAGCCGCGTTGATCCCCTGCAGCATCTGCTGACGCAGATCGGTCAGGGTCGGATATGAATAGGGCATCGGGCCTCACTTGGGCAGGCGTGGCAGCGGCAGCGCGATCAGGCGCCTTGCCAGCTCCATGCGAAATTGAATGTCGTCGGCGGCGACTGCGGCTGCGTCAGCGTGATGCTCAGGCCGATGTTCCCGCCGCCCATGTATGTCGCCACGGTGGTCACGGTCGCCACTACGCCGGCATCGATCAACCATTGCAGCGCGGCGTTGCAGATGCCTTGCACCTGCGCCAGCAATGCGGTTGAGCCGTTGATCTTGGACCGGTCCAGCGTCCAGAGCAGACTGCCGATCGGGTATCCCTCGAACGTGTCTCCCCACCATCCGCGCCGGCCGGTGGGTGAACCAGCGGGAGGCACATAGTCAGGCGGGGCAACCTGGTCGGTGAACAGAGAAAGCAGAACGGCAGTGCGGAGGCCGCCCGGGTCGATTGCCAGGTCGCCGGTCGTGACGCCCCAATCGCCGCGGAAGCTGGCGGCGTCCCACTGCAGGCCGATGTCCATGGCTCAGGTCCCAGCGGTTGGCGAGACGGTGCCGGCGGCGGCTGTGCCAGTGCCGTGGCGATGAGTGCCAAGGCTGACCTGATCGGCGCTGCCGTAGCCTTGGATGACCTGTCCGGTGGCGTGGATATCACCGTTCTGTAGGATCGTCGGGCAGTTGGTGAAGGTGATCGGCTTGCCGCCGCCGTTGATGACGATGCCGTCCTGGGTCAGGTAGATCGTCATGCCGAAGGCGTTGTACAGGACGCTCTCGCCCGGCTGCTTGCCAGTGGGGCGCGTGGCCTGGTGTCCGGTTGCGACAACGGCGCCGTTCGAGCGGTCTCCGCTCACATAGACCGCGATCACATCTGAGCCGGCCGGAGGCACCGATGAGAAGCCGAACTCTTGCACCACCGGAACGCCGTCGCGGGTCTCCAGGTAGCTGATCTTGATTTGTGCGCGCATGACCGGACCACTGTCGTCGGCGATCATCAGCTTCGCGGGCGCGACGAAGTTTTGAATGCGCTGCCACAACCGCTCGATCATCATGTCAGCTGCTTGTCCACGAGCGGGTCGCCACCCGGGGTGTTCGCGCTCGGCAGAAGGTTGGTGAAAAGTTCGGGTGCCGGCTGGAACGCGCCTTTCGGCATCATCATCACCTCGGCGATGGTGCCCCGCGTCGGGTCACGCAAATAACCGACGCTCGCGATGACCCATGGGTCCGATGTTTGGACCTGCTTCAGAGACGGCAGGGTGATCGGCGCATAAGCGTTCGGTTGCCACAGGGTCCCGGCGCTGTCGCGCCAACTGTCGCAGGCCACAGACATGGTTTGGCTGCGGCCCTTCCGGCGTGCGGCTTCCCACTGTGCTCGCTTTACCGCGAACGGCGTCACTGAGTCATTGCCGGTGAGCTGAAACTGTTCGGACACGACGATCATCTGGCGAGCGGGCCGTATGTCGGCATCGATCACGGCCTGGCTGGAAAAGTCGATCGAGGCAGGACCGCCGACGACGTTCATGCTGGTCAGGTTCGGCAGGTAGGTGTGGAACCTCTCGTCGGCGGAGAAGGACACGCCCGCATCTTGAATGTTCACGCCTTCCTCGAAACCGCTGGCCATCGTCGAGGTGCCGACATCTGCGATGACCAGATTGCCGTCGGCGTCGTCATAGAGCAGGACGCCCAAGCATCGGGAAACCCGCTCTAGGATCGTCCAACCGGTTTCGGTCAGGATCGCGCTGATGATGTCGCCCGTGTACGTGGGCAGGGATACGTTCGTCTTGGATAGGTTTTTCACCGAGATGCCGTACGGGGCACAGATCCTGGTCGCTAGGTCGGTCAGCGAGGCCGTCAGGATGCTGCCACCGAGCAACACAGATGGCGTGATCGAGCAGTCGTGGATGTCCTCAAGTTTGGACCGACCCATGATGCGAACGTTGTGCCGCGATGGGCTGACCTGCATAACAACGCGGTCCACGTAACCGGTCAGCACCTTGTCACTGTCGATCATCACCTGACAGGTAGCGCCAGGCATGGCCGACATCTGACTAGGGTCGGTCGGATAGCGTTCGGATAGCTCGATGTCGAAATCGCTGGGCACTCGGTCAATGCTGCGGGTAACGCGAGTGGCTTCCCAACCGGTCAGCGCCTGGCCGTTCACCAGCAGCGTCAGCGTGCCGGTCGGATTGCCCTGTTGCGCGCCACTCATGAACTCAACGCCTGGAAAGATAACGGCATGAACAGCGGAGAGATCGGGTTGCCACGGGCGATCAGTTCGTCGCTGCGTGTGGCGTCGGCATACAGTGCGTACGCCAGTGCGAGCGAGGGCGTCGGCGTCTTTGTGGTGACGACCTTCAACCTAGGCAGGTTGGCCGCCCTGGTCAGCAGATCGTCGGCGATTGCTGCGCTCAACGCCTCAAGCGCCAGGTAGCTGGCGGTATTGCCGGCATCGGCCGCGGCGACCGCTTCCTGGTCGAGCAGGTCTGTCACCGTCTGCAGTACAACCAACGCGTCGTCATAGCTGGTCGGCTGGTAGATCGATGTCGCGTTGGCGGTGCTCACCAACGCCGCAGCGCGGAACAGGTGCACCGTGGCATCCTGGATCGCCATGATCGCCGCACCGACGGGCGCCGAACTGGATGTGATCGCGGGGTTGAAGGCCGCAAGGTTGGCCATCAGCCGGATTTGGTCGGCCGGAGCTTGTGCCACAGCCCGCACCGCTTCGGTCAGGGCTTGCACGGCAGCCGGCAAGAGGGTCGGATCAACTATCGCAGTCGTGGCGCCGCCGGCGACCGCAACGGCCGCACGGGAGATGGTCAGGCCGGCGATGACGGTTGCCACGGTCGCGGTAGCCGGTTGCGGGATCGCGCCGTAGGCATAGCGTCCATTGTTGCCAGGCAGGCCGAGCACAGCGCCGAGCGTGGCCCCGCTGTCGGCGGCCGTGCTGATCGCCAGAGATGAGAAAGAGGTGATGATGCCTTTGACGGTGTCGAACACGTTGCTGGCGAAGGAGAGCCCGGCGTTGATGCCGCCGATCGCCGTGGTGACGGCCCCGATGAAGTCTTGCGCGGTGGCTTCGGCCGTCTGCACGGCGGAGGTGATCGCTTGGAGCGCGGTAGCGATGGCTGAGGTCGGGAACGCCGGCGAACTCTGGCTTTCGATGAAGCTCAGTTCGATTTCAACGGTGCGGCCTTGTTCGGCCTGCTCTGCCTCACTGAAACCGACCAGGGAGGCCATGACACTGCCCAGCGACGGATGCACCAAGGCGCCGGGGCCGGGCTTCTCCATTGCCGCCAGCATGGCATCGCGCTGCGCGTAGACGTCATCGCCGATCAGGAAGCCGGAGAAGCTGATCGAGCGGGTTCCACGGCCCAGGTCTTCCACCCAAACCGTGTCGCTGTACGGATATTCGTGCACCGCGATGCGGCGGCCGCGGCGGATGGATGATGACCGCACAGCAAACGACAGGCCGCGCCATGATGCAGGCTGCAACCCATAGGCCCAAGGGCCTAGCTTCAGGTTGCTGGCGAAGTTCAGCAGGGAGCCGACGTCGCCGCCGAGAAATCCGCTCATGGTCCGGCCAACGTGGTTTGAGTGACTTTCGGCGGCCCGTCGAACACGTTGCCCGCGACCGACCCTTTGGTCGTGGTGCCGGGCGGGACGTTGCCGCCAAGGGTCACGTGCAGGCTGGCTTTTCCGTTCAGGGGTGGCGCGGTGGGCTGTGTCGTGGCCGTGCCGGTGCCGTTTTGGATGGCAGGCAACGGGGGTGGCGCTGGTGGTTCTTTGTAGGCGTTGTAGATGTCTCGTGCCGCCATACCGCGTGCGATAGCCTTGAGGCCGAGCGGATCGTATGGCCTCTCGCCGCCGGTGGCGTCATAACCGGCCGCATACGGTGATTTATCTCGCGAAAGCAGATTGCCGGTTTTCTTCTCGGTTGTACGCAACTCTATGGCGTCGAAGTCGATCTGTTCGTCGGCAGTGCTTTGGCGGATGTCGTGGCCGAAAAGCTTCTTGAAATACGCCTGACGGTCAGGGTGCAACTGCAAAAGGCCGTAGGCCGTATATTTGCCCGAAGCGTCTTTGTCTCCCTGCTCTGTAGGGTTCATACTGCTTTCGGCGTTCATCTGCGCGGCTTCCCCCGCGGCGGCGGCTTTCGATAGCCCGTCCTTCATCAGTCTCGCCATGACGTAATTGGCAGACACGGCGCCCGCCGCTTTCGTATCGAAATCGCTGGCTGGCTTTGTCTCCCCGGTCTTGGGGTTGGCATAGGCCGTTGGGTTGCCGGCGTCGTCGACGGATGAAGCTATGGTGAAGCCCTCTTTGCCTGCTTGAGATGTCCGCGTGAATGAGTCCCTGCCCGCTACATACGACCCAGCGGCGCCAGCGACCGCCAGACCTCCGACTGCTCCTGCTACGATGCCCGCACCCAATGTGGCGCCGGCGCCTGCCCCAACAACACCTCCGGTCGCGGTTTCAAGCGCAGCTAGGGCGGTGAGTTTGGTCAGCGTGAACGCTGTCTTCACGCCAAGCCCTACGATCGCATCCTCAAGTGCACCGACACCAGGAACCATGCGCGCCACGATAAAAGGTGCGATGACCTCCATAACGTCCTGCCAGCCGCCGAACAGCTTCACGACAGGTTCGAGGGTTGTCTTTATGGCGCTGATAGCGTGGCTGTAATCGTTGAACCACTTCGTTGCATCTGAGGCGATCAGGTCCTGGTTCTTCATCGTCCAGGTAGTCAATTCCGTGATCAACGGGGTGAGCACCGGCGCCAAAGCTCCGGCAATGGTGTTGCCCAACTTGGTCGACGCGATGGTCAGCTCTTCCTGCTTCTCGCGAAGCGCGTCGGCGGCTTTGGCCTGCTCGGTCGTAGTGGTGTTGTACTTCGCGCCGTCGGCGACATACTTCCTGATTTCCGTCGCGCTGCGGGTCCAGATCGGAGCCAATTCGGCTGCCGAACTCCCGAGCAGTGAGGTTGCCCAGGCCGCCCGCACCGACATGTTCGGGATTTTGGACAGTGCCATCAGGATCTTGGGCATCGCTTCGCCCGCGTTCCGCGCCGAGATGTGCAACTGACTAAACGCGGCGATGAACTTCGGGTCCGCACGCCCGGTCGAGAGGCCGGTCAGGTTGTCCTGCAGCGACACCAGCGATGACGACATGCCTTCTGCGGAAGCGCCGGCAAGTTTGGCCGCACCTTGTAAAGCACTGAGCTTTTCCACGCTGACGCCGGCGCGACGGGAGGTCATGAGCAGACTGGTGCCGTAGTCCTCCCACCCGCTGACCAGTTTGGCCAGGCCGGCGACACTGGCCGCGCTGGTGATGACCGCAAGCGGCGTGATGATCCGGCCGATGTTCTCGAACGCGCCGAGCGACTCCCGCGCCAGTCCGCGCATGCTCTTGCTGAGATTGTTGATGCCGACTGTGTCGGTCATCTTCGACGTGGTTTTGGTCAGCGCCTGAGACCGCTTATCGAGGCCGCCCAGGGTTTTGTTAAACGCCTGGATCTGCTTCGACGCCGCGGCTTGATCGGCCGTGATCTTAATTGCGATCTGGGGATTGCTGCCGGACATGCTCAAACCCCGAAGCTATCTACTCGGCTTGTAGTTCGGCGAAAACAGATCCGAACTACTGGACCGCTCGCGCCGAACCATGTCGTTGGCCCGCTCGCAGTAGATGACCAACTTGGCCAGCGTCATGCGCTCGATGCTCATGGGCGAGCAGGAATAGAACCTGGCGATTTGCGCGATCAGGTCGTGCCAGCTCGTCGGGTTCAGATAGTCGGGGAACCGGCCAAAAAAGTGCTGATGTACTCCATCGCACGGAACAGGGCCGAGATCGGAATTTGCTCGATCACCGGCAGCGGCACACCGGCGGCCTTCGCGACCAGGTGCATTTCCATGTTCCGCACGGAATGCCCGTTCTGGCCGTTGCGAATGTGCTCAAGAGCCGAGAGAACTTCCTTCGCGGTGGGTTCCCGCAGGATGAGCTGCACGTACTCACGGCCGTCGAAATTCACCGGCTTGGCCAACTCGATGGTCAAGGTCGGAGGCGGAAAATTGTCGGACATCAGATGGTCGACTCCGTCACGCTGTCGCCCTCGAACCGGATGGCGAACGAGCCTTCCTGAGTGCGAACTTCGATTTCGCCGACCTGCCACATGTTCGCGCCGTAGACGGTGATCCCGTTGGCGAGTTGCAGCACGATGGTCGTGCTCGTCTTGCCGTTCAGGCTGTAGACCGTCGTGTCACCGCGGGCGCGCAGCGTGGCCGCGATGTAGCCTTGCATCGGCATCTCGCTGAAACCTTCGACCCGCGACTGA
The DNA here is from genome assembly GCF_965277165.1 of Rhodopila sp. Taxonomy (GTDB): domain Bacteria; phylum Pseudomonadota; class Alphaproteobacteria; order Acetobacterales; family Acetobacteraceae; genus Rhodopila. The sequence continues at coordinate 1,536,068 of NZ_CBDICE010000006.1, read as the reverse complement.
CCTTTCAAGGTCTCGCGCGTGACGGTGCTGGGGCCGTAGGCCGCATCTCCGGTGACGTCCCAGGTGTCGCCGTCGATCGTCATTGCGACGATGCCGGCCAACCGCACATTTGGCATGGTGGAAAACTCCTATTCGGTGCGGCCGGGCCGCGATCTATTCAGTCGTGTGTGGAGACGGCAGTATTACGGCTGCGTGAACTGGACGTTCGAGGCAATCGCGATCAGCTGGCCGCCCAACTGCACCGGCAACAGCATCGTGACGACGCCACCGCCCGCGTTCTGAGCCTGAGCCTGCAGCGCGAACTGCGCGGCGTTCTGCACCAGCCCGACCGGAGCACCGGGCAGGCCGTTGTTGGCGATCTGCTGGTACTGGGCGATCACGGCGTAGAGGATCGTCTGGCTGGTCACCATCTGCGATCCGGCAGGGATGCGCGAGCCATCCGACACCAGCTTGACCCGGTTGAAGTTGCTGCCCAGCATCGTCTCAAGAATGCGAATGTAGGCCATTAATTGATACGGGACATTCAAATCGAGATACGAATTGTCGGGCGACCCTGCCGCATTCTGCTGGTAGGTCGTGATCGCGCGATCCACGTAGACCGTGCCGTCGGCGCCAACCTTGTACGTGCTGATCCCGTCGAACAGCATGGTCTCACGAGCGGCATAGCCGTCGCGGTCAGCCGCCGGCGGGGCAACCACGTTCAGCGCGACGCCCTGGGTCAGGCCGCCGATCGGGATTGTGGGGTCGGCCCGCAGGCTCACGGCCGAGGCCGCACAGAAGTCGGTGGCCCAATGCCAATCGGGCGACGGGCTGCCAAAGGCGCCGATCGCGGCGGTATGCTGGTCGTTGCGGGCGGTCGACCAGGTGGTGCGGGCGGACAGCGTGCCGCTCTTCGCGGTGAACGCGCCGCCATACTTTTGCACCGACCAGTTCCAGCGGCCCGAAGCGTCTGACAGGAACGCCTGGATCGCGTTCAGGCTCTGGGTATCGTTGAACGGCACGACGATGAAATCGAACGGCTCTTCCGGCAGCGCCGCCAGAGCAGCGGTCAGCACAGGGTCTGTCGCGCCGCCGTTGAACGCCACCACGGTCGCGGTGATGCCGGCCACGTTGGTCGTGCCAGGCTGGCCTTCGCCCGCGGCCGTCCCGTTGAACGACAGCAGGATCGTGCCCTGGTTGCCCAGCGTGCCCTTGTTCCGCGCGGTCAGTGTGACGGTGCCGGACGTCGAAGTGGCGATCGCCGTCAGCGGGTTGCCGCCGGCGGTGGTGGTGCCATTGATCGCGATGACGGCATTCGTCGCCACGACCACAGCGGTGTCGCCGCTGTTGACCGGGCAACCAATAAGCTGGCCGTTGACGTAGACCGGCACGGTGCCGTTCTGCGTCGCGGTGCCGGCGAACGCGATCGAGCCGGACGCCGCGGTTGAGGAAACGGCGTCGCCCAGCGGCAAGCACCAGACTTCGCCGGTGAGGTCCAGCGCGCGGTAGCGTTCGACCATGACGGCCAGCAACGACCCGGCGCCGTAGTTGTCTTGCGCGTCACCCACGCCGGCCGAGAGTGTCGCGACACCCGAAACGGCGGGAGCCGTGGACAGCTGTTGACCGATGATCAAGGTGCGCTGGTTGATCGTGCCGGTGTTGGCTTTCGATGCGTCGACAACTGCATAGACGCCCGGCACGCGGTTCGTGCTCGGGTAGCCGGGCACGATGATGGAATTTGAACCGCTCATTGGTTAGGCATCCTTTCGGGCGATAATCTTGGGTGGGATGACGACGTCGCCGTGTGCCAGGCGCTGCAGCCAGAATGCGTTCTCGGGCACCTCTTGGCCGGCGTCCGGCAACAGGCCATGCGTGCGAGGCACGCGGACCTTCAGCAGCGTTCCGGGGATCTCCGGGTTCGGGCCTGGCTTGACGAACATTGATGGAGCCTTCAGGTGGTCGGATTGACGTTGAACATGGCGAGCGTGCCGCCGTTCAGGATGTCGGTGATCGTGCCGCGAATGTCTGTCAGGGGTTCGGACAGGTTCGGCTCGTAAATCTGGAACACCTCGACTTCGAGAGTCATGCGAAACGCGCCGGCGTGCTGCTTGCCGTCAGAGTCAACACCGAAAACGGTCTGTATGCTGCTGAACTGCTGGACGTTCTGCACGAAATCCGATGTGCAGAGCAGTGCGTTCTCGACTTCTCGCTTCAAGTCACGAACAGCGCGGCCGACCTTTTCTGGGTCTGTGCCGGCGACCCGGCCTTCGATGATCAGCGCGACACTCGTGTTGAACGTCGGGACGCCGCGGTTGATGGAGGCTTTGTTTTCGCCCGGTGTCTGCAGCATGAGCAGCGGGAACATTTCTTGCCGGGTTGGCCAGTCGCGGATCGGGAAAACCCGGTCTTGCGCGGCCGTGTGTGCGGCTATCAAGGTCGCTGCCGCACACTCGACGATGTGGTCGGCGAAGGCACCTTCCTGAATCACGGATCAATTCCAGCTTGGAGGTTCAGCAGCAGCTTTGCGCCACCGTGGCCGTCCACCCGGACCTCTTTGACCCGGTATGTTGCGTTGGTGCGGACTACGACCAGCGTATCGTCCTGCTCCGGTTGATGCTGCACCGGGAACTGAGAAAGTTGGACGCCCAGGACCGGCTTTTCGGTGCTGACCGCACCGAAATTACCGTCAGACATCCCGCCCACGCCGAGCGGAGTCAGTTCCAGGTAAGCCTCATCGAACACGCCGGTGATCGGGAAGATGGCCTCGCCATAATACATCACCGCTTCACCGAACACGGCGATGCACGGCCCGATCACCAGGGCATCGAAATCGACGGCCATGGGCGGCTTACGAGCGTTCGGTCCGCACCATGCCGGGCTTCGGTTGCACGATCCGTGGATCGTGCAGGAAGCCAGCGCGGAGCAGGTGGGCGTGCTCGTCCGCTGTCAGTTCGACCACGGAACCCGGGCCGTGCTTGACGCCGTTCAGGGACAGAGTACGCCCCCGCGCGACGGTTGCTTCAAGCAGGTGTGGAGCGGGGGCCGCAGCCCCCTTCTCGACGACCGCCGCCATCAGATCACGGTGCCTGCGCACACCGTCGCCGCCAGGCACGCGTTCACGCGTGACGGGATGACGATCGGGGAAGACTGCATCATGATGAAGCGTTGCGCCGGGTCCTCGGAAATCCAGGTCTTCGGAGCGAACGGCAGCGCCTCGTAGTTGAATGCCGGGTCCATGATCTGCCCGAACGCGCGGGTGCCCATCATGTCCGCCCCGCACATAAGCACAGTGCCGTCGGGCAGCATCGGTTGCTGGACGCCGTTGTCGTCGATGTACCAATCGTTATAGAGATACAACGAATACTGACCCCACTGGCCCTTATACGCTGCACCGCGGGCGATTGTCGCACCAGGGTTCACGCTGTTTCCGAAGTCGCCCAGCTTGGGATAGTAGATCGCGCCCTCGACGCCCTGGGCGTTCACGAACTTGGTGTACGGGGTCGTGGTGAACACGATGACGTTGGCGTTGGCGCCGGACAGCTTCAAGATCTGATGCTGCCATTGCTCTATCGAGAGCACCGGAACCGGGTCGCGGCCGTTGGCCGAGAAGCCGGCGGTGTAGCCCCAAGAGCCGGCACCGGTGCCGAGCGCGATGGTCAGCGACGGGTCGCGGCCGAAGTCAACCTGCGTTTGCGGGTAGCCTTCACCGGAGATGGTGACTGTGCCGCTCATCAGAGCCTGCGCTGCCATCCATTCGAGACGCCGGGTCAGCATGTCGATCTGATCGGCCATCTCAAACTCAAGATTGGCCATCTCGCGCTCGGCGCCGGTCATTTCACCGCCGATGCGCTCGCCGATCATGCGCCGTACTGGCTTACGCAGATCGGGCGCCCGCTTGTCTTTGATGTAGGCCGGCTTGAAGGTGTTGGTCTGAATGCGGCGCTGCTCGACCAGCTTGCCCTGAACCAAGGGGCTGACGAACGGCGACATGCGCCGCAGGCCGACATCAACGTCGATCGACACGAACTCGCTGTCGCTGGTGACGATGTTGGGGAAGAAGGTATCGAGCAGAAACGACTGTGCCCGCAGCAGGTTGGGAACAACCTGGATGAGGGTGTTGGTGTCATACACCAGGTTGCCCTGAATGGCCATTTTACTTTACTCCACGAAACCCCGCAAAGGCGGGGGCGATACTTGCGGGGTTGAGGAAACGCGTCGGCTACTTCGGGTCCGCCGCGGACACGACCGGTTTCAGGAAAATCGAATACGGCCGCAGCGCAGTGGTCAGCAGATCGATCGTCCACGAGGCATCGAAGATCACCGCGTTGCTGTTGAACTCACCGGTCAGGTAGGCACCGGCGGTCACCGCACCACTAACCGGGTTGGCATAGTCAACCAGGATCGCGACGGGTGTTTGGCTGCCATCGGAGGCATTTTTCACGCAAGTGGTGAAGCTTCCAACCGCGTCGGTCGACGCCAGCGTGAAGCTGTCGCCGGCAACGAAGGCCGTGCCGCCCCCAGTGATGGTGAAGCCGATACCACTAGCGCTGTAGGCGGTGCCGACCGTCGCGTTTGCCATCGCGACGCCTTCCGGGTTGTGCACCGTGAAGACCGTCGGGCTGGTCGCCGATAGGAAGTAATTGCCAAGCTCGGCGCCGGTTCCGGTGGTGATGCTGCCGACGGTACCGTTGCCGGTGTTGGCACCCGGGGTCGCGACGACGCCGTAGCTGGTGATCTGCCCAAGCACCGTGCCACGCGCCAGCGCAACCGCGCCGGACGCCACGATGATCGGCTGGGTCACGAGCTGGAAATTACCCGCGATCAGTTGATCAGGGACATAGGTTTCGGCGAACACGCCCGGAATGAACGGGTTGTCGCCTACAACGGTAGGAGTGAGAGCCATTTGAAGCACGCCTTTTCTGCTTTGGGGGTGGGCGGCCTAGCGCGGCCGCTTGGGTTCGCCGAGGATCAGCCGCCGGCGCGGCGCCGGGTGCCGGCAGCGATGATCTGGGCGGCGAGGCCCTGAACACCGGTCGGATTTGCCACGTCGCCGGCTCCGGCGATGGGGCTGCGGACAGCCGCCATGCGCTCGTCCAAAGTCGGCTTGCGCGGGGCGGCGGGAGCTACGGCCAGGCCGCCAGCGCGCAGCACGGCGAGGGCCTGGCTGCGCGGCAGGTCGGTGGTGAAGGCGACGGTGGCGGCCAGCGCCGGGTTCTTGCCAGCGGAGGCATCGGCGAAGATCGCCGCGCAACGGGCACGCTCACGCAGGCGGGCCGAGCGCGCCGACTTCTTCTTCATTTCGGCGCCGTCGGAGCCGTCATCGCCTTCCTCGTCGTCATCCATATCGTCATCGGCGCGGGCGCGCTTGGCTTTCTTGGCGTCGGTGTCGTCGCCTTTGTCGTCGGCGTCGTCGCCCTGGTCGTCGTCCTTGTCGTGCATTCGGTCGGAATAGTCGCTGTCCGACTCGTCCTCGTTTTGCTTCCGCTCGTCCGGCAAGTCGTCGATTTTCTTCATGCGATCGGAGAAGTCCTGGTCGGACTCGCCTTCGCCTTGCTTCCAATCGGTTTCGTCGGAGGCGGTCGCGGTGGTGGCTGATGCCTTCGGGCCGCGGCCGATAAGATGGGCGAACGCGCTGCCGCCCGCGAATACAGGTAGTTTCATTGTCGTAACTCCGTGGGTTTGCAGTCGGTGCGGCGCCTGCCGCGAGTATTCAGGCGATGGCTTCAAGAAGCCCGGCGATGGCGTCCTGGGGTGACAGAACAGCGTCAGCGAGGCCGGCTTCGACACCTTGCTGCCCGAGGAATGTCCGGGCCTCGAAGGCACGGATTTGGTCGGCCGTGACCTTGCCCTGACGAAAGAGGGCGACGCGCTCGATGAACATGTCAGCCATCAGGTCAACGTCTGCCTGGAGGCTGGCTTTCGCGACATCGCTCAACGGCTCAACGCCGTTTTCTTCCATCTTGCGGGAGCCCGATCGGATGATCGTTGTGGTGACACCCATTTTGCGCATCATCTCGGTGACGTCAGCATGAACAACGACACAGCCGATTGAGCCGGTTCCGCCGGTCATCGGCACGGTTATCATGTCGGCTGCGGCGGCGATGCAGTAGGCTGCGCTGTACGCACCATCGGTGAGCACTGAAACAATCGGCTTCGAGCCCCGTGCTTCGTATATGGTGTCGGCCAACTCAAAGAGCCCGGGCACGTCACCGCCAGGGGAGTTTATGACGAAGGCGACAGCGGCGACCGACGGATCACTCATCGCCGCACAGAAATCCGCCCGGATGCTGCCATACCCAAGCGTCCCCCAATCCGGGTCGCCGCGGCCGTGCACCAGAACCCCGCAGATCGGAATGATAGCGAGAGCCCCTAGCAACCCTGACGCTTCGGCCGTGGCACTTCGCTGCGGAGCCAGGGCAAAGCCCGGCAACAGCGCCAGTGGCTTATTCAGCATCTGTATCGGCAGGTGCATAGAGTCTGTCATCCACCCGATCCGATCTTGCCGCCATCGGGCTGCGAAGCAATGCCCTGGTAGACCTCGGGCAGTTCGATCCCGCGTTCCTTGAACCGGGCGATTTCGACACCGCGCTGGTCTAAAATCTCTTCCCAGTCAAGCCCTTGCTCGGCCGCTTCGGCCTCCAGAGTGGACAGGCCGCCCTGCATTGCGAGCGTGGAGGCGCGAACTTCATCGATCGGGTTCACGCGGCCCCTGCCTGGCTTCAGCCACATGGCCTTGCTGTACGCGGCCCGGAACTCCTCGAACGGCGGAGCGCCGGCGGGTAGCGGAACGTCCTCGACTTCCATCACCTCTTCCAGGAAAGCAGCCCGGATCTGATTGCAGAACCCGGCCTCAAATCCCTTCGTGCGGCGGTTGAAGGTCTTCAGGATCTCGTTGGTGGCGCCGCGGAAGCTCGAATAGTTGGTCTGCGAGAAATCGCCGGTCAGCTGCTCGTACGTGACGCCGATGCCGCCGGCTATATGCCGGAGGATTGCGGTCTCGAACGGTGCAAAGTTTGTGGACGGGCGTGCGGCGTTGACGGTGCCGACCTCTTCACCCGGAAACAGGTGGGTCATCTGAGCGTCGCCGATCAGCGCGCGCTTGTTGTGCCAATAATCGGCCCGCATTCCTTGATATTCGCCCAGACCATCGGTATCCACGCCCTCCGAAGACAAACCCGCTTCGATCATCTTCGGATCGTACGGGCTGCGCACATACGCGGCGAAAATCGCGTTGATCACTGCGGCGTCGAGTTCGGTGGCGTCGTAACGGCTGAGCATTTTCAAGCGCTGCAGGATCGGTGTCAGGATACCAACGCCGCCGTGATGCTGCGAAGCCCGGTCGTGATCGTAGTCATGCACCACGATCGGCCTGCCCCAGGAAGTGCGGCGGTCGAACCGGTCCCACTGCACCGACTTCGCGGCTGAAAACCAGTCGCCGGCATGCGCCCGCCTGATCCAGTAGCCCACAGGCACGCCGTAGTCATCGACCTCGACACCGCCGCGCATGCTGTTCTGGTCGAACCGAAGCTGCGGGTTGGAAAGCCGGTCTGGGTCGATCAGTTGGACGCTGGTCGCGTAGCGCGCTTTGCCGAAACCAAGCGTCTCGGGCCGGTACAGCATGACCGCCAACGCGTCGCCGTCGATTAGCTTGTGCCTGAGTGCCACCCAGAACAGTTGCGGCATCGTCAGGCACTGCATCGCGTCACAGTAATGGTTCACATCGTCCGACCAGGCACGCCAGCAGGCATCAACAGCGTGGCCGAACTCGTCAGCCCAGGTTGGATCGAACGCCGCGTTGCCGGTGAAGTGCTGCAGTGCCCGGTAGTCGGGTTTCGATATCGGGCGGAAGTCTGCACCGATTACATTGTCCAGGACGCGGGTAACGCCGCCGCGCGCCCAGCCATCGTTTCGCTCGACGTCGCGGGCCCGGGATGTGATCCGGTCGCGATATCCTTGCTGCCGCTCTGCGTCGGACGACCACAGGCTCGGCGTCCAGGCTTCCATCTGCGGCGAATAGAGGTCGGCCGCGTCGAAGGGCACGTTGCTGCGCCCGTGCAGCGCGCCGGCGTGTGGCCGGGCACCAGCGACACCGCTAGGACGGCTCGGCGCCAACGGCCGACCATCGGGACCGAGGATCGATACGGGCATCAGCGGAAGGCAAACCGGATTGGCGCACGGGCGCGGCGGATGATACCAAGCTGGGCCTGGAGTTCTTTGATCAGCATCACGATGTTGGAGATCGAGGCGGCGGTATAGGTGACAGATTTCGATCCATCGCCTTGGGCATACGCCACAGTGACTACCTTGGCACCGCTCGACAGATCGAGGTACGCCTGTTGCGCATTCGCAAGGGCGGTCTGCAGCTGCGGGTTGCTCATGCCCGCGAAGATTGATGTCCGCGGGTTGAAGCGCATGCTGATGGAGTCCTTGGTTTAGGCGCCGGCGAGGCGGCCGGAGAAGGTGCGGCGCGCTGGCGTGGAAGCCTGCTGCGCCCTGTGTATGGTTGGCCCGCGCATCTGCACCGGGGTCGGCGTGGACGGTGGTGGCGATGCGGCGGGTGTCGTAGCAGCGTGGTAGCCTGTTTCGGCGGCAACCTTGTCCGCCGCCTTGTTCAGTTGCAGCCCGAAATGCTGAAGGGCACACAAAGCCGCATAGCTATAGACCGCGAGGTCCAATGCTTCGTTCGCTCGACCAGGTGCCAATTCCCAAACCCGGAACCGCTGGCCGTTGATCGTTTTTGTGACCAGGCGCTCAGACACGAGCTGGGCGAAGAAGTTGATGTCGCGCTCGGTTGGGTAGTGGAAATATCCAGGGCACGGCTCGCCGGCTTTCGGCGGGTCAAGCGCCAGGCGTGAGCGGATGATGTCTTTCGCCGCGTTGACGCCGATGATGATTGGCCTGAACGATTGCTTGTTCCTGGCGCTCGGGCGCTTGGTCGGCCACACCGGCGACCGGGCACCGCCGCGTGCGCTTTCGCCTTTGACGGCCCAGATGCGCCGGCCGAGCCTGGCCTTTGAGAACTCGTATACTTTTTCGGTGTGGTGCCCGCCCGAGTCGATGCAGGCCGCCATCACCTCGAAACTACGGCCATCGGCACGGCGCCAGGTACGTTTCAGGAAGGCGTCTACCTCGGCCCATAGGGTTGGCCCGTCCGGATCGCCTTCGATGATTTCGTGCGCGATGCTCCAGCGCTCTTCGTTGTGGCCCCAGCCGACGATCTCGACTTCAACACGGTCGTCTTGGGTGTCGAGCCCGGCGGTCAGGATTGCGACGCCGTGAGGGACTTCGCCGGCCCAGACTTCGGTGCGGGAGACCAGCAAGCGCTCGTTCAGCGCCTTGTCGCCACGCTCTTCGTACGGTTCGCCGAGCACCAGGTTGACGAATGTTTGACGTGCGAGCGGATCGTTTTTGACCCGGAGCCATTCGGCTACCAGCTTCGACCAGGCGGCGTTGACGAATAATGAGTAACCGGCCCAGATGTGGAAGCCGGCATGGCCTTTGAAGGGCCGCGAAGCGATCCACTCGCCGGCGGCGACCATCTCCGGCTTGTCGACTTCCTCGATGATGCAGCCGTTGTGGCGACACAGGTAATACGCGGTCTCGGGCAGGTGCTGGCCGTTCGCGTCCTTCGACCATTTTATGCCGTAGACGGTTTCCTCGCCGCCCCACTCCAGGATCTGCTTTTCGCCGCAGTGTGGGCAGGGCACGTGGTAGCGCCGTTGATCGCTTTCGAGGAAGGACTTCTCGATGCGGGATATTCCCTTGATCGTCGGCGTCGAGCCCAGAACTATCTTGCGGTTCCAGAAGGTCTCGGACCGTTTCGTCCCAAGGGCGATCTGGTCACCTTCCGACCCCGCGCCGCCGGCTGGGTAGCCGTCCACCTCGTCGAAAAGGACAATGCGCGCTGTGATGCGCCGGAAGCCACCAGGGCTGTTCGCGCCCACCATGGACAGGCTTGACCCGTTCAGCATGGTCTTCTTCAGGATCGTCTGATTGCCGTCGCGCGCCTTCGGGTCGCCTGCGATCTCTGCCAGGATTGGCGTGTCGCGCAACATCGGGGCGATTTCGGTTTTGGAATAGTCCTCTGCGTCCTCAACTCGTGGCTGGACCAGGAGCACCGGGCTCGGGTCCGCCTGCAGGAAGTAGCCGACAATGTGGTCGAGGATCTTGGTGAAACCGACTCTGGCCGATTTCTGCACCGATATCTCGGTCACCGTCGGGTCGGTGACGGCATCCATAATGCCCGTCTGATAGCCGAACGCCCTGAACCGACCGGTCTGCGCTGATGTCTCACGCGATAGCACCGCATACCGCTCGGCCCATTGGCTCAAGGTCAGCTTCGGCGGAGGCTGCAGGTTTGCTTTGCGGCACTCGATCAATGCGGCGCGAAGGCTTTCCCGGCCCCGCGCGTAACAGTCATCGTCAGTGGACGGTGACAGGTTCACGAGACAGGCCCTCCAACGCCTCCACGATGATCGACATCAACGCATCCTGCATCTCGGCCACGCTCTTCAACCGGTGCAGACGCGGGGCGCACTCGGCCGGTATCGCGGTAAGTCGGGTGCGGACTTGGGCGAACTGCGCGCCGACCTCTTTAGCTACGTCGGACACCGGTACAACGGCTCCGCTTTTGACGTCGTATTCGAGCTGCCGAAGCAGGGCCAGGTAGTTCTCTTTCGTCCGCTCGGCTTCCACCATCGACATCGTTGGGCCAGATGCCCGCACGATCCGTTCGGCCGCGGCTTCGGGGGTCTCGCCGATTTCAAGCAGGGGATTGGCTACAGGCACGGCCTTCGGTCGCGCCGCCGGGCCAGTGGAAAGTTTGGAGGCTGTGGTGACAGCGGAAACAGCGGGGTTTCCATTGCGCCGGTTCTCTTCGCGCCAGCCTGTTCCAACTAGCTGCGGGTCGAGACTTCCGTCTTGTAACAGGGCCAGGTGGCCGGATTTTATTTTGCGATTGACCAGCGTGTGAGTGCAGCCGTCACGGCGCGCAAACTCTCTGGCGCTGATGCCGGCTAGGATCACGGAAACACCTAACGATATATCTTAGCTAGTTACGCATAGCGAGTTCGCACTGCCCGCAAAACGGATGGTTGCGGGAGGGACCCAAACCTGGGGTTGTATTCATGGATGGTTTCAACCATCGGTAGCGTGGCATCACTTCGCCGTCCGCAACGCCTTGATCAGTGCAGCGCCGAATGCAGCGGTGAAATCGGCAGCTACGACCTTGGCACCCAACACGCCGAAGCCTAATCGCTTCGTCACCGGCAACGCATCACCGAACCGGATCAGCAACTTCAGGTGGTGGACGACCTTCTGCCCTACTCGCGCAGTACGACTGCGTACGGTCTTCGTAACGGGAAGGCGTTGCCAGAAACCAGAGACGCCATTGACCTTGCCGACAAAGACATCGGGACGCGCGGCCAGTTGGTTCAGCTTGTTCTTCGTGAGCTGGCCGTACTGATCCAGCCCAACATTCTTCGGGTTCAGCAATGTAGCGCCCTTGCCGGGCAGCACATGCAAGCCACCGACCTCGAACGGTTCGAGATATTTGGCAACTTCGGGTCGGATGAAGACGGTAGCGGTCTGCGTTGCCTTGGTCGCCTTCTGGACCTGGACGCTGTTCGCGGTGAACGGCCGAGGGTGCGCCAACGTCGATTGGATGTTGAACCGTTCCGCTTTTTGGACAGAGAAGGCGAGCGAGTTGAGCGCCTGCGATGTCGCGAACGGAATTTGCCGCTTCGCTATTTCGTTCAGTTGCGCGGTGGCTTTTTTGATGTCCGCGGTCACATTGATGCTGATCATTCACGGCACCTGCGGAAGAAACGACTCGGGTATTTGGGGGCTCGATCAGCGCCAGGCGCAAGATCCAGAGATAATCAATCCGCTACTATAGCATGTCACACTCTGTCAACGATAATTTTGCAATAATGTTTGCGATGCGGTGTTCGATGCCGAGATCGCGGACGGTGGCGTTGATGCCGCTCGTTGGCGCGAAGGTTCAATATGAGCCCTGGCCGGCGCCTGGTTTAAGTGGCGCAAGTTGCGCCACTAAGTTTTTGTCGGCAGTGGGCACAAGTTGAGCACCCATTTTGAGCCGATTAATGAACCGGCTCGAAGCCACATTCGTATAGGTTCGTGGGCGGACCTATACGCCTTGAGATCGATCGGCAATAGTTATTTTGAAAACGCAGCTGTCCGGATGCGGTTGGCGCGGCCATCTGCGGGCTCGGGCCAATAAAACGACACCAGTTTTGTCATACCGGCCGAGATCCAGGCTGCGGCCTCGATCGGTGTGAGCCCAGCTTCGGGCGCCCAGACCGCGGTCGGTATGCAGTCTAGCACCACGCGTGCCACACCGCTGGCGCAGGCACCAAGTGACGTCAGGGCGCCTTCGAGACGTCGCCTGGTGTCTAGTTGCGCCAGCATGGCAGCGAAGCCGCCCAGCCCATCTCCGCGCCCGCCACCGACGGCACCATAATCGATAGCTGGAGCGTTCAATCCGTTCCCGACGTCGCTGAAGTCCGCCTGCAGCCTGGCGGCCGCCATTTTGTGCTGGGTGGGGGTGTTGTTCGGTAGGCCGCTCGATCGAATCGGCAGCCCGTTGACAATCTGAACCCGGGCTCCGCTGATCATGTTGCCCGCGTGGTCGAGAACCGAATTTCTCATTGCGGCGGGTGCCAGCCATTCGTGCTGATTTTCCATGGCAACCGCGAGCGCTGCAGCGGTCACAGCGGCCCGGGCGCGGGCGCGCTCCCTGCTTAGCGCCTTGCGCAGCCTGGCGGCCTCCCTGCGGCCTGCGCGGGCGCTGGCGGGGGTGTCGTTGGCGGCTTCATCGATCATTGTTTTTCTCCTGCAGTGGTTTTGGCGCTACCGGCAAATAGTCGCCGCCTGCCAAGCCGAAAAGCCGCATGATTGCCGGCAGGCTCGAAACCGGGACAACACGCTGGCCGTTATCGAGCAGGACGCTGTGCGACATGATTTTGTAATATACCGCAGGCCGCCGGTAGGGGCGTAGCCCGGCGGCGAGCATCTTTTTGACCATCGCGCGGGCCAGCACATCAATGGAAACACGTGGATCGCCGCTGAGGATCATTTCGGCCGGCGAGGCCACGGGTGGCACAGGCGGCGGGAATGTCTGGAGGCCGAGGTCGGTGTTCGGCGGTAGGCCCGCCACACGACGGGCGATGCCGAGGTCGTCGGCATCGACAACGTGATGGTAGCCTATCCGACGCTGCGGCAGTACCCGGTGCAGGCGGTTTCGCAAAGTAACGTTGTCAATCGGCGGCAACCCGGCAGTCGCCTGCGCCTCGTGCAAGGCGGCTACCATCCTGCAGAACCAGACCAGGCGTGTGGGGTTGAACGGTTCGACCTGTTTCGGCTTGCGTGGTCGCCGCGGTTTACGTGCCGGGGTCTGCGCTGAGGGTGATGACACTGGACAGCCCGGGAATGCGAACCCGGCGGTTACGGTGTCGGGCCGAGTCGCTCAAACAACGACCTGTGCGCGCCCGGAGCTTTTGGGAATTTGAATTTCAATCCCAAATCCAATTTCCGTAATTGAGGCTGGCTGAAATGGTTGATTGCCTGCTTCGGCAATGTCGGCCCAGACGGTTTCTATGCCGATTTTTGCTGTGGTGGGACACCAATAAAACCCCGCATTTCCAGGGGGACATGGGTAAACGGCCCACCGTTTAACCCCAGGATGTCCCCCTGTCAAGTCTTTATGCCGCTTAAGCCCCGTCCAGACGATGTCCCCCTGATGTCCCCCTCCGAGGTGAGGATTTCTGCGGGTTTCCGGGCACCGATGTCCCCCATGTCCCCCTGATGTCCCCCATTTATGTCCCCCTACGCCCTAGGCTCGTTTGACCCGGATGTCCCCCATGTCCCCCTCATGTCCCCCTCGATGTCCCCCCTGATTTCATTGACAAATTTTATATCCACGAATTAAGCCCGATCTCGCGACATCCTCGGGCTGCTATTTCTGGTAACACCGTGTGAACAAAATATCCGACAAGTAATGTCATCTATAGGTGCCACAACATCACAGTAAATTCAGCACTCATATTCTTTGGGCTCACGAATTAGCGATTGCCTGACCGAACTGATGGGTGGTAAGTAATCTTTAGGATTAACACGAAGGAACCCCGGACGTGGCCAGACCAATCAGAGAAGAACCGATCGTCAGGACGACCGCCACCTGTCTTTACCAGTCACAGGCGACCGCGTTCGACGCGGCACTGGCAGTGTACAAAGAGTCACCCTCTCGCCTGATCCGCCGGCTGATGACGACGGCATTGATCGCCGAGGGTTTTCTGCCGGTGAACACGCCGTTTGAGCCGCCACCGCGGGCGAAGCGCGAAGCTGACTGAGCAACAACGAAACCGGCGCCTCTTGCGGGGCGCCGATTGATCGATGGTTCAGCTGTGCAGTCCGGGATGGCTCCATATAGCTGACCCTCGATCCAAAGACAACAACATATGGATTTGAGGGCCTAAAAATGAATGCGGTTCCTGGCGGTTTCTCTGTTGCGTCACGTGCCGGCTGGCGCCTAGCGCTCCATGGCGAAATCTTCTCTCCCGGCCTTATCTTTGAGGTGAACAGCGAGACCGGCCAGACCTGGGTCCAGGAGCCCGTTTCGGTCCTTAACGAGCCGATCGAACTCACGGTGTTCACGAAGGCCAGGTCGGGCCTCATGAGCAAAGTCTTGGGTCTCGCCGCGGACGGCACACTGGTTTCCGACGGCAGCTACTGCTTGATGAGCGATGGCACCGCAAACCGCTTGGCGGTGTCGGGTGTGGCGGATCTGGCGGAAGCAATCAATCTGGCCGAGCCGTACCACGCCATCGCCCTCGGGCGGATGAAGCCCGGAACGCCTCGCGGTGTTTCCGTGGTCACCGACAGCGAATTGCCCAACAGCCCGGGGGCGATTGCTCGCACGCGAAAGCATTTCGAGTTTGCGCCCGGCCTGCCGGCGTTTTTGCTGATCGATGTTGACACGAAAGGGATGTCATCCGCCGCCAGGGCTAAGGTCGACGCCTGCGGCGGGTTCTGGCCTGCGCTGTGCCAGGTGATCCCGGAGCTGAGTGACTGCGCACGTGTTGTCAGGCCGAGCACCTCGTCCTGGGTCGGACACATGGGAACCGGAAAATGGCTCTCGGAGGAAAGCGGGCTTCATTACTACATCGTCATTCGCGACGGCTCTGATACCGAAAGGTTCCTGAAAGATTTCAGCGCCCGGTGCTGGCTCGCGGGGCTCGGTTGGTGGTGGATCAACAAAGCCGGCAGTTTCCTCGACCGGTCCTTGGTGGACGCAAAAGTCGGCACTCCGGAACACCTGGTCTTCGAGGGTGCGCCGTGGGTGTCTCCGCCGCTGTTTCAATCCCAGGAGAAGCGGAAGGCCACGCACGTCGACGGCGATTTGCTCGACAGTCGCACCGCCTGTCCGCCGCTGACGACAAGCGAGCAGGAGCAAGCCAACCTGCTGATGACGCAGGACAAGGCTCGCGTTGCTCCAGACGCCGCAATCGCCGCGGCTAAATACGAAGCTGATGTCGCCACCCGGATCGCCAACGCAGCCGGTCGGGCAGAACCGTCAGCCGCCGACCGTGATGCCGCCAAACGCTCGCGTGATGGGGTGCTGCTCGGCGCTTTCGTCCTCCAATTTGACAAGCCCGAACTTGCCGGAAAGACGGTCGCCGATGTTCTGGCCGACCCAGCCAGGTACATCGGCGAGACCCTCGCTGACCCGATCGAGGGCCGGGCGTACGGGACTGGCAAGGCCAAAATTCTGAAGGGAAGAAGCGGCCGGCTGTTCGTCAATTCATTCGCGCACGGCGGCATCACCTACGACCTGTTCCTGGACGAGTTTGACCGGGACGATACCGGCTTCACCGCGGAAATACCGCCTGATTGGGTGGATGTCGAAGCGCTGACCCGGCCACCAGGCCCAACAGGCCCAACAGGCAAGGCAGCATTCGACGCTGAGGTTGCTGCGGTCAACGCGGAAGAGGCGGCCAGCAAGCGAAAGGAATGGGCAAAGAAATTCAGCGCGGTCGTCGTCTATGATGAGGACACCGACAGCCTACCGCCGCTTGAATGGCTGGTCGACGGGTTCCTCCCAAAAGTCGGCGTCGCCCAGGTCTACGGTAAATACGGAACCTTCAAAACCTTCATCACCCAAAGTCTATCCCTGCACATCGCTAACGGTGCAAAGCAGTGGGGGGCCGGGACCTTGAGTACGGCGGAGCTGTCGTTAGCATACTTGGCGAGGGCCAGAGCAGCCTCGGGCTGCGCAATCCGACGATGCGCCGCGCCTACGGGTTCACACCGGGGAAAAACCTGGTGTTTATCACCATCCCGGCGAAACTGCAGGACGAGGACAGCATGCTGGGGCTGGGGGACGCGATCAAAGCCTCGCTGCCGCCTGACACGCCTCTGCGGATGGTGATCTTCGACACTCAAAGTCGAAACACCGCCGGCGAACAAGAGGACAAGAGCGAAATTATGAGCGTGGTCATGGAACACGCAACCGCTCTGGCGCGCCATTTCGAGTGCCTTGTAATGCTTATCCACCATCCCGGGTGGGAGGGAAATCACCCGCGCGGTTCTACCTCTGTCCCCGGCGCCCTCGAAACGCTGATCAAGGCGACCAAGGATGAAAACGACCCCCATCTGCTAATCCTGACCAGCGAGAAGCAGAAGGATGGGGAAATGGGGGCCACGATCACCTTCCGGATGGAGGTGACCGACACCGGAACGCCACATCCCAAAACGGGCAAGCCGCAAACCACGTTGGTGCCAAGGTACGAGCCGAACCTTCAGACTCCGGTCGCCAAGGTGAAGCCTGACACCAAGGCCGGGGCTGCCCTGGCCGTTCTGCGCGAGGTCATCGATAAGGGCGGGACGGCGCTGCCGGACGCGATTGGCGAGACCGGCCGCGGGGTGCCTGTCGATACCTGGCGCAAGGAGTTCTACCGCGGGATACCCGACGACCCTGCCAACTCCGACGACACCAACAAGGACACGAAGAAGAAGGCGTTCCGGCGCTCGATGGAGGACCTGCAAGCCCGCAAGGCAGTGATAGTGAAGGACGGTTGGGCGTGGCTGGCATCACCCAAAGGCACGCCGGTTGATGCTCAGGACCAGTTTTTTGCCGACACCGTGCCCCCGCCGAAGGGCGTCAAAGTCACCGAGGGGCTCTGACCATGAACATCATCGCCGACGACACCGAGTACGGACCCGGCTACAACCGGTCTACGGGTGCACCGCGGCCTTTCCCTGCTCCGCCCCGCGGCACGTCCGAGGCTGCGATGGCACCCTATGAACAACAGATCGCTCTATGGCTGTTCGGGAGGGAGCCCGCTGGCATGATGGAGACGCTGCAGACCCGCATAACAGCCCGGAGCATTACCCACAACTGGGCGGTTGTCGTCGGAGAATGGGATTTCCGGTTCTCGGCGAGCAGCGCCGGCCCGCAGACCGGGCAGCGAAGCGGACAGTGCCTGTGCAGGCACGAGATCCAGGAGCACGTTCACATCCAGAACTGCTTGAACGGCTGGATTTCGGTTGTCGGCAACTGCTGCATCAAAAAATTTATGGGCTTCAATGCAGAACCGATAATCGGCGGTTTCAAAAAGATCAGAAAAGACCCCACAAAGAGTATGCCGTCGGTGGTCTGTGACTTCGCTGTAGTGCATGGGTGGTTGGATGACCAGCAAATCGACTTCATCAAAGCCACCACCAAAAAACGCAAGCTACCTCCCGAAGACGCCACAACGCCGCTGCCATAGAGGCCGACCGTCAGCGTGCTGAGGCTGAAAGGAACGCAGAACTCACAGAACTGTTTCGAGGACTGGTCACCAAGGGGTGAGACCGCACCCGATACCCGCTATGGCGCCTTCGCCATCTTCGCCAGGAACCCGACCAACGCCTGCCACACCTCGAACGACACACCGGCAATCGCCAGCAGGACCGCACCGGCACCCCCTATCCGATGGTGCACGCTTGCCAAGCGGTCGACGCGCTGCTCGACCGCGGCTAA
Source organism: Rhodopila sp. (assembly GCF_965277165.1). Lineage (GTDB taxonomy): Bacteria > Pseudomonadota > Alphaproteobacteria > Acetobacterales > Acetobacteraceae > Rhodopila. The sequence continues at coordinate 1,518,049 of NZ_CBDICE010000006.1, read as the reverse complement.
CTTGGTTTCCAACCTCGACAACGTTTCACCCCGGCCTGCGCCAGCGTTAGCCAGCTCAGCGGTCTTTACGCGGTGCTCGATGCCCTCATCGCGCAGGTCGTCGACCGCGTGCGCCAGGCCGTTCAGCTTGGCATCGATCGAAGAAACGAGCGCCTTCAGCGCGCCGATATCCTCATAAATTCGGTTCTGAACATCCGCCGGCGGCACCACACATTACTCCGATTCGCATCAGGACTTTAGCCGAGCCGCACCAGTCCGGATACGGTTCGTTCCGTACCCCAGACAGGCATTACGAATGCTTCATAATGAACAAATTTGTACGGTAGACCCAAGGAGTTTGGCCGCTTTTACCTAGTAATAACGCACCAGATTGGTGCATCATGACTGCCTCGGTGCTTCAGATTGAAAAGTATGTTGTTGCATCGGGTCGTAGTGGTGCCGTAATCTCGGCGCTATGGAAACCAAGATAACCCCGATGACGTGTAAGGCTGGCCGAGCGATTATCGGATGGAGCCAAGAGGCCCTAAGCCGGGTGGCTGGCGTGAGCGTATCTACGTTATGCGCTTACGAAATATCAATACTCGCGATCAAGCCGGAGATGACGGCGAGGCTGGAAATGGCATTCGCGGCCGCCGGCGTCGTGTTCCTTGAGCGGACGCCGGACGTCGGCCCGGGTCTACGTCTGATCGGCGACATTCAGCCCATACCGCGCCTAGGCCGAACCAGGACGAAGGTTTTTCGGCGCCGCAAAATAGAAGGATCGAAACCATAATGACCGGATTTATACTCGCGACAACGTTGCCTGTTCTCGGGGTGCTCGGCCTCGTCGAGTACCTCGGCGTCAGCAGATCGAATCAGATGTTCGACGTCCTCGCCGTCACCGCCACCAGGATCGCCCGGCCGTTTCGGAGAGCAGCCCGATGATCACCACCATCGTCACCGCCGACGACGCCGCTGCGATCGAGCAGCGCGTCACAGACATGATGACCGGTTTTGTCGCCGGCGCGAAACGGCAGGTCTCGGTCCTGGAATTGGCGGCCGCGCGGTCTAACGCGGCTTCGACACTGGTGCTCGACTACAACAGCCGCGGTGCCGACTTTGCACGGCTCGCGGCCGCAGCTCGGCAGGCTGAGGATGCGGCTATTGCCGCTTATTGGACTGAGTTCCGACGGGCGCCGCTGGTCAGCTGATCGCTGATACTTTAATAGCGGCCACAGCGATTAAATCTTTAGGGCCCGAGCCCTTATGCACCGGAGGTGCCAGATATGGGACAAAAAGGAGCGGTTGGCGGTGACGAGCTGGACGCATTCGGTCGGAAATCCCGGCATATCCTGTCGTGGAAGCGCGGCTTACTTCGTCGGCTGAAGCGGCAATTCGCGAAGCGCCAGCGCAAGGCGGCCCGGCGGATCACCACCGATGGCTGAACGCATCCGAGCCTCGGGTGTGGCGGATATCACCGGTCTGGGTGTGCGGACCGTGCAAGCTTTCGCCGCCTCGGGGGAGCTTCCGGGCGCGATCAAGCTCGGGCACCTATGGACGTTTGATCCTGCCAAAATTCGGCTCTGGATGCGGCAGCAGGAACTCAAAACTTGCCAGGCACGGAACAGCAAAAAACCACCGTCAACGTCGGTAAAGAGAAGGTCGTACGGAGGGGATATTTTAGGCACTCCGGCCGCCGCTATCGACGAAGCCTTCGCACGGCTAATGCAGCCGAAGCGGCGCCAAAAAAAAGGCTCGGCGAAAATTAAAGCCGTGACCGAGGCGACCTGGTTAGGTTGACATAGCAGCGGCACGTGCGACAACGCTTTCAGCGTCGATAATGAGGGCAGGGTCCTCGGTCTCCATTGCGGCGCGCAGATACTCGTCGCGAGCCTCCGCACTGTCGAGGTATTCGGCAACGTCGAAAGCCGATATGTCTGGGTGGTTCATTTGCCCTTTTTACGATGTCGGGCGTCGAAGCGCAAAATTGCCATTGACGCGAATCGACGGCTTCGCCCACTCAAGGTCTGCGGGTGCAAAACATCCGCCAAGCAAGAACAAGATGCGGTTCTGCCGCCAAGAAAGAAACAGCTAGCATTGCCACGTAAACTGCCGCGCGGCCGCGCACAATATCGTTTAGCAATCCATATCCGTGGGCGAGAGCTTCGGCCCCGCCTTATCTCGAATAATGCCGAGCTGATCAACGATGCGCTGCCACTGGTCTCGATGCGGCTGCATCAGGCTGTTGTGCGTTCAGTGGCACCCGTGACGCTGTAATTGCCCTGCTCCAGCCATGAGGGTGATCTGGCATGGGTATCCAGCGCCGCCTCTACGTCCGCAAGATTGCCGAACACGTAGAACTCGGGCGTCGTTGCTGCGAACCACACATGCACCAGCACCAGCCCAGGAACCTGATCGAACCATCTTCTGAAGAACTGGTAGCCCGAGGCGGACCTGGATTTCACTTGGATGGGAACGAAATAGCCGGCGGACTTTTGCCCATGTTCCAGTCGATAGGCAAGTAGGTCCACACCGACGTCCGATGCCGGATACGCGACTTCGACGCCTCGCCGCATCAACTCCGCTGCGACCAGTAGCTCACCTGCCTTCCCAATTAGCGCTGGATTCACGCGAGCTTCCGTCATCGCTTCGATCCTGGTGTCGATGGATTGGCAAGCTTTTTCGTCGCCAGCTTCTGGTTGTCGCGAACGCGATGACCCTTATCGCGCATGCTGGCACGTGAATGCGCCCACTTCGCCGAGCTGAGTGATCCCTTGGCCCGTCGGGCTGGGAGGATTTTCACGACAATGATGTCGTCGTCGCTCATCGTTTTCGCCTTAGCGTCTACCGGGCTCCGCCCGATCAAGGTCGTCCCTGATCGGGTAGCATAAACCGGGCGCATCCAGGCGAAATAATTATTTGGGCTTAGCCAGCCATTGGAAAATGGCGGCGAAGAGCTCCGATTCGAAGAAGAACAGCGCGCTGAAGAACCCCAACCCAAATAATACGGTGGCTACAGCGATAGCCAAACGTGACCAGAATGGCATAATAGCGGAAACTGTCTCGGCCTGTAGCACAAATTCGAAGAGCAAAGCGTTCAGGAGTGCCGATAGGATTAAGAGGAACAACGAAACAGTCGCGGCGAACAACCAGAGACTCTTGGTCTGATGGTAAGCGGCTCCCAAACCAGCGGTAACGAGATTCCATTCAACGTACCGGAAGCAGCGGTCAGAAAACGTCCAAGCGCGGTCGAACCGTGCCCGGGTGCTCGCTCCCCTAACCTCGATTGACTTAAGCCAACTCAGTATATTTCCGGTGAAACCGCCCATATGACACAGGAGTATGTTGCATCCCGGCGACGGTAAAGAGGGGTGTTCAGCACCCGAGGCGCGCCCGGCGAGGCGCGGTCCACCACCGCTGACGGCAGCAGATCACCGGTGCCATGAACCGTTTAACGCCGTAGCCGACCAGCAGACCGATGTAATCTCTAACGGCCCATCAGAGTAATTATCGATGCGATGGCGTGTAATACATCAGTAACTGGAAATTGTCTGACAGGATTCACGTTGCGATGCTACGTCCTGGTTATGGCTCGACAGGCCGGCAAAAGCGGCTACTGGTAGTCAATTGCATCTGTATTCAGGAGCCAGCAATGCCGCCCATCCACCTTCCGCTCGCGGAATTTAGCGCGATGATCATGATCGCCTACTACATCCTCTCGTTGTTCAGCGGCTTGCTGAGCTATGTCATGAGCTTGCCTGATCCTCCCGCGGCCGTTGGCATCGATCACCGACGCTTCAAGCGGGCACCCGGGCCACCGCCGTTCGGCTCGATTAGCTGAACCCCGGCCAGTTCGAGGAAATGGCGCCAGCCATGGCGCTCTTTCCCTTTTTGCGATGCGTGGTTCTCAGACATTGACCAGCCATCCGATCCGGCCTGATTAGGTAGAGCGCCAGTTCTACGGACGCACGCCGATGCCGCTCAACACACCCCTGCCGACCGCCTTCGTCCAGACTGCGTTCAGCGTCCGGCAGGTCGCCGCTCGCTGGGGTGTGTCCGGCCGGCACGTCTATGATCTGGTAGCCTCGGAAGCGATCGGACATCTGCGGATCGGAGGCTTGATCCGCATCCGCATCGCCGACATAGAAGAATACGAGGAACGCCAATGCCACGCGCCAAGCTCGACGTCCCAAGATACCGGCTCGCCCAACGTGGGCGTCGATTCTATGTCTGCTGGTGGCAAGATGGGGCGTGGCAACGCCTTTCGACTGGGCAGGAAGACCGCCGCGCGGCAGAACGGGCCCTAGCCCAGTTTGTCGCCGGCAGGGGGACGCCGGAGCCGCCCCCTGCCCCCACAATCATCAAGGTCCTGGACGGGTATTTGGCTGATCGGAAGCCGGTCGTCCGGTCCTATGGGGCGCTGGAGTACGCCAGCAACGCACTGCGGCGCCACCTCGGCAATCTGGAACCTGAACACCTAACCCGAGAACGCGTGCGCTTCTACACGGCGCAGCGTCGCGCCGAAGGCCATACGGTCGGGCCGGCGGGCGCGCAGCGCAAGAAGCCGACTCAGGACGGCACGATCATTCGGGAGTTGCTGACTCTCCGGGCTGCACTCAAGTGGGCCCAACGTGAAAAGTGGATCGACCACATCCCGCACATCGAAGCCCCACGCCAGCCGCCGCCTCGCGACAGGTGGTTGACCCGGGACGAAGCCGATAGGCTGCTGGTGGGTGCCAATGCCCTACATATCCGGGTGTTTCTGTCCCTGGCTCTCTACACCGCGGCGCGGGCCGGCGCGATCCTCGATCTCACATGGGACGGGATTGATCTGGCTACGGGGCTTATCGACTTTGGCAACGTCGCTGGAGGCAAGCGCCGCGTTGTGATTCCAATCGCCGACAAGCTACGGCCGATCCTTCACGAAGCCCGTGACGCCGCGACGAGCCGGTATGTTGTCGAGCACGGGAGCATGAAGGTCGCCAGCGTGAAAAGCGGCACGCGTGCAGCTGCACGCCGCGCCGAGTTGCCAGGCGTGACGCCTCACATCCTGCGTCATACCGGAGCCACCTGGATGGCGATGGCCGGCGTGCCGATGGATGAGATCGCCCGGCTGCTGGGGCACGGGGATAGCAGGATCACCCAGCGCGTCTTCGCCAAGTTCAGTCCCGAGTATCTGCGGAACGCCGTAGCCGCTTTGAACGGTGCCTAACCGGAAGGACGGGGACACTGTCCCCGTTTATAGCAAACTCGTTTCCCGGAATGGCTAAAATAATCAATGAAATCATGATGCTGCTGGAGGGGATCGAACTCTCGACCTCTCCCTTACCAAGGGAGTGCTCTACCACTGAGCTACAGCAGCGCCGGGGTGTCAGACGGGCGGGTTTCCTAGCCGGTTGACCCAGGCGGTGCAAGCCTTCTTCAGGCCTGCATCCCCAGCGGCCCACGCTACGCCGCTTTCATCCCACAGCATCAACAACTCGCCCTTGCATCCGCTGGCGGGTCAGCGCGTCGAGCAGGATGTCGCACTCCATCGCCATGCCCTGAGCGATCGCCACGCGCTGTTTTATGCCGCCCAACAGGGTATGAGGATAGCCGTCCAGCATCTTGCCTCTCGCCCTTGCCTCCGCCGCCACCCGACTGGCTTGCGGGCCGGCCGTCTTGTCCCCACCCTGCCCGGGTTCCACGCGGAGACCCCCATGTCCGAACTCGATGACATCCTGCGCAACTACATGAAGGAAAAACTCGCCGCCGGTGCGGTCGTGGCATCGATGACAGTGCGCCTCGCACGCTCGATCGAGATCGCCGCCATCGCCAAGACCGCCGGCTTCGACACGCTCTATGTCGATCTGGAGCACAACACTCTCTCGATCGACACCTGCTGTCAGATCTGCATCAGCGCCCAGCAGATCGGCATAACGCCGCTGGTCCGAGTGCCGGCGAATACCCCGGACTATATCGGCCGAGTGCTGGACGGCGGCGCCATGGGCGTCATCACCCCCCATGTTCGCTCCGCCGAAGAAGCCCGCGCGATGGTCGATCTGGTCCGCTTCCCGCCGCTGGGGAACAGATCCGCCGGAGGCGCGCTATCGCACTACCAGTATCGCAGCTTTCCAGGCGCGGCGATCAACACCGCGATGAACCGCGCCACATCCCTGGTGGTGATGCTGGAAACCGTCGCCGCGCTGGACAACGTCGAGGCCATCATCGCCACCGAGGGTGTCGATATGCTGTTGATCGGCAGTAACGACCTCTGCGCCGAGATGGGGATCACCGGCGAGTTCGACCATCCCAGGCTGAAGGACGCCTTCGCCCGAGCGATCGCCGCGGCCGCCAACGTCGGCAAACACGTCGGCGTGGGCGGCCTGGCCGCGCGCGACGACCTCATGACGCAATTCGTCCGAATGGGCGCACGTTATGTCTCAACCGGAACGGATATGTCGTTCCTGATCTCCGCCTGCCAGCAGCGCGCCCACTTCGTCCAACAGATGCAGCCATAGTGTCCCGCCCGCTCGGGGGCGGCAGAAACCCTGAACCGGTCCCGGCGTTGCGGCGACGAGCGCAGCCCACCAGACCGCGCCACACCGGAGTGAACAGCATGGCTTCAACCGAAACCCTCAAGGAAATCTACATCGACGAAGTGCGCGACCTGTGGTCGGCCAACGACCAGATGCAACGCGTGATGAAAACCCTCGGTCAACAGGCCTCCGACAAGAAGCTGAAGGATCTACTGGAGAAATCGGTCGCCGGCATCGGCAAGCACACCGAAACACTGAAGTCGGTCCTCGAAGCCCAAGGCGGCCGGGTCCGCAAGGAGCATTGCAAAGGCATGGAAGGCTTGGTGGAGGAAGCCAAGACGCACGCGCTGGAACACGACCTGAGCGGCGCCCTGCGCGATCTGGTCATCATCTCGCAATACCAGCGGATGTCGCATTATGGACTGGCGGGTTTCGGCACCGCCGCGGCCTACGCCAGCGCCCTGGGGCTGAAGGATGACGCGACCAAGCTGAAGTCGATCGTCAAGGACATCTACAACGCCGACGACTACTCGACCGAGCTGGCGCAGCGCGCCGAAAAGGCCGCGGCGTAACCGCCTGCCCCGGGGGGGCGCCGCCCAGCCGGCGGCGACCCCGGTGCTAAAACGACCCCAGCGCCATGATCCCGTCGGCGGCGTCGAATTCCCCGACGATCTTCTTGCCGATCAGATCCCGCAACGTCTCCGACGCGCCGCCGCCGATCGAACCATAGCGGGCGCCGCGATACAGCCGCGATACCGGATACTCGTCGGTGAAGCCGAAACCGCCATGCACCTGCACGGCCTCGCTGGTGACCCGCAGCGACATCTCGTTGCAGAAAATCTTTGCCGACGCCGCCATGAACGGATCGGGGAACGGGTCAGCGGTCAGGCAGGCGCGATACAGCAGGCCGCGCGCCGCCTCGATGTCCTTGAACATGTCGGCCAGCTTCCAGCGAATCCCCTGGAAGTCGGCGATCGGCTTGTCGAACACCGTGCGGTCGCGCACGTAACTCACCGCCTCGTCGAACGCGCCTTCAGCCAGCCCCAGCGAGATCGAGGGGTTCAGGCAGCGCTGAGTATTGAACGCCGACAACAGCCGGCGGAACCCGTCCTCGCGGATGACCAGGTTCTCCAGCGGCAACTCGCAATCGTTGAACTGGATCTCATGCAGGTTTTCCCCGCCCATGGTGTGATAGGTGCCGGTCACCTCAAAACCCGGCGTGTTCGGCTCAAGCAGCGCACAGCCGATACCTTCACGCCCCGGCTTGCCGTCCACCCGAGTAAACACCACGAACATCCCCGCCTCACGCGCTCGGCTGATCAGCGTCTTGGTGCCCTTCAGGATCACCCGGTCACCGACGATACGGGCATTGGTCCGGAAATTCGCCACATCCGTCCCGGCATGCGGCTCGGTCATGCATACCGCCAGCACGCACTCACCGCTGACCACCAGCGGCAAGATACGGTCCCGTATCGAGGCCGGCGCATAGCGCGCAATCACCCGTGTCTGCACCCCGGCTTCGCCCAGCACCGCCATCGCAGTGACGTAATCGACCTTGGCGATCTCCTCCAGGATCAGCGCGGTGTCCAGGATCTGCAGGCCCAGGCCGCCATATTCCTCCGGCACCGACATTCCCAGCACGCCAAGTTCGGCCAGCAGCTTCATGTTCCGCCAAGGGAACGTACCGTCCATCCAGCGCATCGCGTTGGGCTTGAATTCGCGCTGCACCAGCGACCGCACCGAGGCGATCATCTCACGCTGCTGGGCATTGAGCTTGAAGTCCATGGATCGTTTCCCTCGCCGGATCGGCCCAGTCTAACCGCCGCCGGCCTCAGCGCAAAACCGCCCCGGCGCGCCGCTTCCGATCGGCATCGACCTCTGCCCCTGCGCCGAATGCCTGCGAAATCCGAGCAGCCCGGCCGCGCAGGTCCTCGCCCAACTTTGCCACGCCAATCCGCCGCATCTGCTCGCCGACGCCGACAACGACCAGGGCGTTGATCGATCCATTCTGCATCCGGACCGGTGCCGCGATGATGCTGACGCCGCGAATATAACGCCCCTCGTCCACCGCGTAGCCGGCAACTTGAGCCGCCCGCACCTCCGAGCGCCATTGCGCCAGCGATGGCGGCATATCCCACCGCAGTTTGGCGAATCGCGGCTTGATCTCCGACCACTTGTGGCTGCCGAATGCGGCGATGCACCGCCCCGTCGCGCTGATCAGCGCGGGAAATCGGCTGCCGATGTCCACATGCACCCGCAACGGTGAATCGGTCCGCGACAGCGCGACAACCACCATATGCTCCAGGCCGCTCGCCTCCACCGCGATGGCCGTGGCACCATACATCCTGGACAGCTGATCGAGATCGGGCTGCGCCGCGGCGGGAAACGTGTGATGACGCAACGCGCTTCTTGCCAGCACGGCCAGCCCTGCGCCGACGCGATACTTCTTCGTCAAAGGCTCGACGGCAAGCAGCCGTTCCGCCACCAGCACACGCAGGATGTGCAGGCACGTACTCGGCACCAGATCGAGCGAGCGGGCAATTTCATGCACCCCCAAGGCCGTATCGCCGCGTCCCAGCAGGCGCAGGATCGCAATCCCGCGCGACAGCGCCGGGACCTGCCTGACTCTGCTCGCCCGCGCAGCCGCGCCACCCGTAGCCGCGCCACCCGTAGCCGCGCCACCCGTAGCCACGCCACCCGTAGCCACGATTGTCGCCATGCTGCCCTCATCGGACGTCACGCAGAGCCTTACACGCGTTGTGCCAGGACAATACAGCACGTCGATTGACAATAGTGCCAGTGTCCTGGACCAAACCGGCTGCCGGCTCAGCCGCTCCTGACCCGCCCCGCCGCTATCGGGACGGCAACTCCACCACCCCGCTCCCAAGCACCGAAAGCTCGCCATCCTGGTTGTGCCCCGATTGCTCGATCTCGACCAGATGGCGCCCGTCCTGGTCGAATTTCCGCACCACCCTGCCGTCGATGAAAAGCAGATCACCCTCCGGATTGTGCCGGCGGATCTTGCAGCTCGCGCGCCGCAGGAAGCCATCGTCGCCCATCCAGTTGGTCAGATGATGAGTAAGCCAGGAACAACGTTCCGGACCATAATCGTACGCCCCCGGCGCGCCGACCATCAAGGCAAACTCCGGCTCCCAGTGTACCCGCTCAGGGCAGTCGGGAATGCCGAACCGGTTCTTGATGCCAAGGCCCGGATGATTCTGCGCCTGCCGCCACGCCAGCTTGTTCGCTCTGATATACAGCCCACCCCACCCTTGGGCGAAAGCGATGAAGCCGGTGACGGTCATCGGTCCCTTGGCCATCGTCGGCAAGGCCTCGCCGACGTTCACATCTTCAAAGTAACGAGGAACCGCGCCACGAACCACCTCCGCTTCATACAGCTTCGACACCCGACCCAGTTCATCGTCGGTATACACCCGGGGCGCACGGGCGCGGACCTCGGAGTACTTGGTGCCCCGTTCGCGTGCCTGATCGCGGTCGGTGCGAAAGCACCAGCTATCAGCCTCCGCCACCAGCTCGCCGCCAGAATTGAAGAAATTCACATGATAGATCTGCTGGATCGCCCGCCCGGCGAATTCCGTTTCGTGCTCGATCAGGTCTTTCAGCCACGCCTCGGTGCCGATCGCCTGGTTGCGCAGCACCGGCTGGTGCCAGGTCCAGTCCGCGCCGGCCCACATCGCATGCACGCCTGGAATGCCGCCGACATAGCCCGAGATGATCCGGCTGGTGGCGAACAGAAAACTCGGCAGCGCGACAATATCGCCGAACCGGGTCCTTGCCGCGTAGGCCGGCTCGCACCACAACGGGTTGTCGTCGCCGATGCCATGCGCGTAGTGCCGTATGTTGTCCCGAGTCGCCTCATGGCACCATGGCTCGGCGGTGTTCTCAATGGGCATGTTCTTCCGTGATCGTAACGCATCCACCGCCTTGTCGGTGATCTTCGGGAAACGCCGAGTGGGGTCCGCGCTCATGCTTGCTCCGTGTGGCTGCCGGCTGCTTCCGCGTCCCGCAGCGCCTTTCGGTTGATCTTGCCGGCCGGCGTCCGCGGCAGGTCATCGACGAAGGCAATGACCCTGGGGAACTCGTGCTGGCTCAGACGGCCACGCACGAAGTTCTGGATGTCGGCGATCGCCGCCGCATCGGTGGGCCGCCCGGGACCCGGCACCACGAACGCCTTGACCACCAGGCCACGCAACGGATCCGGCACGCCGATCACCGCCGCCGCGTGAACGCCCGGATGCTTCAGCAGGCTGTTCTCGATCTCGACCGCGCTCATCGTCCAGCCAGCCGATATGATCACGTCGTCGGCTCGGCCGGCATGGTAGAAATACCCGTCCGCATCCATCCGGCCGCGATCCTTGGTCGGAAACCACGCATCGTGGCGCCGCACCTTGATCTCACCCAATTCGTCGAACCCGCAGCGCGTGCCGTCCGCTCGCTGCACCTCGACATCCACTCCGGGAACCGGACGCCCCAGTGAACCCGGCCTGACCTCGAAATCCTCGGCGCCCGGGTAGTTGGCGAGAATCACGCCCACCTCCGTCGTGCCATACATGCTGCACAGCTTGCGGCCGAACGCGTGTTCTGTGAACGCGACGGCATCCTGATCGATCGGCTCACCGGTGAACGACAGCTTGCGCAACGAAAACCGATACGCACCAACACGGTCGCAGTTCTTGATCATGCGGTAATGCGTCGCCGCCGCCGACAGATTGGTCGACCGATAATCCTGCAGCGCCTGCAACAGCCGCTCGGCGCTGAACTTGCCGCCATAGGCACCGGTTTCGATCCCCAACGCCAGCGGCGCCAGCGTGCCGTGCCACAGCCCGTGGCCCCAGGCCGGTGAGGACGGACAAAAGAACCGATCCCCAGGCCGCAGGCCGGTGCCATATAGCGCCGCGTTCATCACCACCACCAGCGCGCGCTGGGTGTGCTTGATCGCCGCCGGCAGCTCACGCGTGGTGCCCGACGTATACTGAAAGATCGCGAGGTCGGTCGACGCGGTCGTTGCCTCGTAACGGTCCGGAAACGTGGCCAACGCCTCGATGAACGCCGCACCCACGGCGACGACGCGCAAATCTTTCGCAACCGTCAGTTGGCCGGCCTTTTCCGTGTCCGCCAGCAGCAGCCGAGGCCGGCAATCATCGGTCCGCAGCCGCACGCCATCGGCCCCGAGAAGGGTGAATAACGGCACCGCTATCGCACCCCGTTTGATCGTGCCGAACAACGCCGCATAGAACGCCAGACATGGCTCCAGCATGATCGCCACGCGATCGCCCGCCATCACGCCCTCGGCCTCCAGCCAATGCGCAAACCGTGACGACGCCGCCGCCAGAGTGGCAAAGCTGATGGCTTCGTCACCCCCATCGGCGTGCGCCACGCGCAACGCCACCCTGCCCTCGCCGGCATCCCCGCCTTCGCTGGCGTAACGGTCCACGCATTCCCACCCGATATTCAGCCGCTCCCGGCTGCCGTCGAACATCTCCCAAAACCGGGCGGTGGAGAACAGACGTTGCGCGTCCGCGTAGGTCGTATGATCGGTCAGCTTCGCCATGGCGGACAAAACTACAGACCCAACCACTAATGTTGTCAAAGTAACCTGGCGGTTGCGCCGAGACAACGCCATGGGACGACCGAGCAAATCTCACACTGCGCCATCGATCGTGCTATCCAGCCGCCTGGAAGCCACGTTGCGCCAAACGCCGGTCAAAGACCGTGCAGGATTTCCCAACTCTCGTGGACGGCGACCCGCGAGCAATGGCCCCGGCAAGCCGTCATTCAGTCAAAGCTAAGCAACGTGATCGACGTTCCCCTGACCGCGCAAGCCGGCCCCCGCAGCGTGATCACCGCGCCCGGTATCGTTCCCAGGGTGCCTCTGAAAGCAATTCTTGGATGCCCGACCTGTATCAGTTACGCGCACGAGGAAGCCGCCTTCACCGCCCCGGTATCGCTGTCGCCCAACAACCAGACCGAAACCTGGGCCAATGACTGAGCGTACACCACGATCCCCTCGGTGCGGGAAATCCTGATCGCACACAACACTGTCGTTTGCGCCGGCTTGTTGTGCCCGGAACAGGCCCAGACGATCCGGAACGGCCAGCGCGAGCTTCGCAGCATCCCCGCCGACACACCCGCCGCATCGCCCCCTACCCCAACTCGATCCGGATCAAGGTCGGCTCCTGCATCACCGTCGGCAGCGCCGCAATCCGGTCCAGCGCGTCACGCATCGCGCTTTCCTTCGTCTCGTGCGTCACCAGCACCACCGGCACCGCCTCACCCGGGCTGCGCCCGCGCTGCAGCATCGATTCCAGCGACACCCCCATATCGCGCAGGATCGCCGTGACGTCGGCGATCACACCGGGCCGGTCCACCACCATCAGCCGCAAATAATACGCCCCGACATGGCTGCTCATCGGCAGCGACGGCGCATCCGACAGCGCCGACCCCGACGCCCCCCAAACCGGCGTCAGCCGGCAGCGCGCGATATCGATCAGATCGGCCACCACCGCCGACGCGGTCGGTCCGGCCCCCGCCCCGCGTCCCTCCAGCATCACCCGGCCGACGAAATCGCCCTCCGCCACCACCGCGTTGAACACCCCGTCCACCCGCGCGATCGGCGCCATTCCCGGCACCATGCACGGGTGCACCCGGGTCTCGATCCCGGCCTCGGTCCGCCGCGCGATCCCCAGCAGCTTGATGCGATAGCCAAGCTCCGAGGCAAATGCGATATCGAGCGCCGAAATCCGCCTTATGCCCTCGATATGCACCGCCTCGAACGCCACCGGCCGGCCGAACGCCAGCGCCGCCAGGATCGCCAGCTTGTGCGCCGCGTCGATGCCGTCGATGTCGAAACTCGGATCAGCCTCGGCGTAACCCAGCTTCTGCGCATCCGCCAGCACCTCGGCGAATTCCCGCCCACGCTCACGCATCTGCGTCAGGATATAGTTGCAGGTGCCGTTCAGGATGCCGGCCACGGCGCTGATCCGGTTGCCCGACAGGCCCTCGCGCAACGCCTTGATCACCGGAATCCCCCCGGCCACCGCTGCCTCGAACCCCAGCGCCACCCCGGCCTGCTCGGCCAGCCGGCCCAGCGCCGCGCCGTGTACCGCCAGCAGCGCCTTGTTCGCCGTCACCAACGGCTTGCCCGCCCGCAACGCCGCCTCCGCCACCGTCAGCGCAACCCCGTCCGACCCGCCGATCAGCTCCACCACGACCTCGACGCCAGGATCCGCCGCCAGCGCCACCGGATCCTCATACCAATGCAGCCCGGACAAACCGAACCCGCGATCCTTCGTCCGGTCCCTGGCCGAGACCGCCGTCACCACGATCGGCCGCCCGGCCCTGGCGGCGACGATGTCGGCATTGTCGCGCAGCATCGTCAGCACGCCGCCGCCAACCGTCCCCAGCCCGGCCAGCGCAACCGATAGCGGATGGCTCATCGAACCTCCGCCTCCGACAATAGCGGGTCGGCCACGTTCGACCCGGCCTGCAGAAAGCCGCGGATGTTGCGAATCGCCTGCCGCAACCGATGCGTGTTCTCCACCAGCGCGATCCGCACATAGCCCTCGCCGTGCTCGCCGAAGCCCAAGCCCGGCGCCACCGCCACCTTGGCCCGCTCCAGCAGCAACTTGGAAAACTCGACGCTGCCCAGCGAGGCATATTTGGGCGGCACCGGCGCCCAGGCGAACATCGACCCCTCGGGGGTCGGCATCTCCCACCCGGCCGAGGCCAGCCCCTTGATCAGCACGTCCCGCCGCTCCCGATACAGCCCCCGCATCTGCTCGACGCAGGCCTGCGGACCGGTCAGCGCGGTCGCCGCCGCCACCTGGATCGGGGTGAACGCGCCATAATCCAGATACGATTTCATCCGCGTCAGCGCATTGATCAGCCGCGGATTGCCGGCCGCGAACCCCATCCGCCAGCCCGGCATCGAATAGGTTTTCGACAGGCTGGTGAACTCCACCGCGATGTCCTTCGCTCCCGCCACCTGCAGGATCGACGGCGGCGGCTGGTCGCCGAAATAGACCTCGGCATAGGCCAGGTCCGACATCACCCAGATCTCGTGCCGCCGGGCGAACCCGACGATCTCCCTGTAGAATTCAAGACTCGCCAGATAGGCCGTCGGATTCGAAGGAAAGTTGACGATCAACGCCGTCGGCTTCGGCACCGAGTGCCGTACCGCGCGATCCAGCGCCCGCAGCATCTCCTCATCCGGCGTCGCCGGAATGCTGCGCACCGCGGCGCCGGCGATGATGAAGCCGAACTGATGGATCGGATAGGACGGGTTCGGCACCAGGATGGTGTCGCCCGGACTGGTGATCGCCGAGGCCAGGTTGGCCAACCCCTCCTTCGACCCCAGTGTCGCCACCACCTCGGTCTCCGGGTCCAGCCCGACATCGAACCGGCGCTGGTAATACGCCGCCAACGCCCGCCGCAACCCTGGGATCCCCTTGCTGACCGAGTAACGGTGCGACCGCGGATCCTGCACCGTCTCAATCAGCTTGGCGACGATGTGCGGCGGCGTCGGGCTGTCGGGGTTGCCCATGCCGAGGTCGATGATGTCCTCCCCGGCGCCGCGCGCCTTCGCCTTGGCGGTGTTGACCTCGGCGAACACGTAGGGCGGCAGGCGGCGGATGCGATGAAACTCGCCGGACGAATCGCTGCTCATGACAGGCCTTTCGGAGTGCGGCGGAAACCGCCGAATAAATCGCGCGCGAAGCCGTTACTGTATCACCCGCAGCGAAGCGCCGCGACCGGACGCTTCGGCGCTGACCCGGATCGCGTTGCCCGGAACGCCCGCCGACTTCAGCGCATCGACGATCGACTGCGCCCGCGACAGCCCCAGATCGAGCGCCGCCGATTGGGCATCGGGATCGCTCGACACCGAATCGCCATAGCCGACTACTGAAATCGTGCCGTTGCCGCGCTTGCTGGCGAACGCCTTGACCTCGTCGCTGGCCGGCGGCGACAGGTTCGACGCCCGCTCCAGGAACACGATCCGAGCCGACGGACCACCCACGGGCGCCGGCATCGGCGCCGGTGCCGCCGCCGCCACGGGCGGTTCTCCGGCGGCCGCTGGGCGCGGCGGCGGACCGGCCGGCAATGCCGGCGACACCCCCGCGATGGTCGTCCCGGGCGCCTCGCTCGACCCCGTCCCGCTCGCTGCGCTCGACCCCGTCCCGCTCGCAGCGCTCGACCCCGTCCCGCTCGCTGCGCTCGACCCCGTCCCGCTCGCTGCGCTCGACCCCGGCGCAACCGATGCGTTCGCAGCCGCCCCCCCAGCAGTCGGCGCGCCGGATGCATCAGCCGCCGCTGCCCCCGCCGATGCCCCCGCCGATGCCCCCACGGGCGCGTCAAGCGGCGCACTCTGCACCGGCTTGCGTGGCGCCGGTAACGGCGCCGGGGAGGGTGCCGTGACCGCCGGAATCGAGGCACTCGCCAACGGCGTCCCCGCCGACCCGGACCCAGCGGACGACCCCGCCGAGGCGGCAACCCCTGCCGGCGGCGGCGGCGGAGCGGTACCCACTCCGAACAGGTTCGGCGACGCGGTGGGTGAGGACGGATCGGCCAGCGGCGACGCCTCCGCCGCGTGCTGCGCATTGGTGCGATCGGCGATCAGCGAATTGGTCAACTGGTCCAACGCCTTCTGGTCCACCGGCGCCGGCTTCGCCGGTACCGTCGCCAGGTTGGGATAGGCCTGGTCCGCCCCCGGCGGCGCCGGCCGCTGCTGAGCGATCTTGCCGCCCTCGGCACGATGCCACCAGTTGACCGGGTTCATCGACGATGACGACGAACAGCCGCTCAGCGTCCAGCCCGCCAAAACCAACATGGCAGCGCCCCGCAATCCGGCTTGCCTCGGTTTTTTCACCCCACTAGTGTCCTGCCCCAGAAGTTCGCCGCACCTCGCGGCGGACGCATGGGATCGGCAGGCCACTGAAAACAAATGGCTGGTGCCCCGAGGTCGAGGTTCGCCTGATATGGCGAACCTCGACCTCGGGGCATTAGCTTGCGCGCCTGTCTCGCTGACCACCATATGCCGGTTCCGCTCCCCGCTGCCGGCGGCCTGTGTAGCCGCTGGTGTGGCCGACGCAAAGGATGTCTCCAATGGCGCCGAACGACAAGAACGCGGGAACGTCCCCCGCCAGCTCCCACTCCGCCGCCTCCCCCAACGGCGCCTCCCCCAACGGCGCCTCCTCCAACGGCGCCTCCCCTAAAGGCACTTCCGCTTCCGTCGCTGCAACCACACCCGCCGCTGCTCCGACCCCGACCGCCGCGTCGGCCGCCTCCGTCCCGGCGACGCCGGAGCTGGCCGGCTTCAGGATGCCCGACCCGTCCGTGGTCGGCCGCTCGATGGCCGACGTCGCCGAACGCTCGCAGCGACTGGTGGGCGAATGGCTGAAGCGCCAGGCGCAACAGGATCACACCGCGGATCCGCTCAACATCGGCCGCGCCTTCCTCGAAATGACCGCCCGTCTGATGGCCAACCCGGGCCGCCTGATGCAGGCGCAACTGGGTTTCTGGCAGGATTACGTCACGCTGTGGCAGAACACCACGCGCCGCATCATGGGCATGGACTCCGCGCCGGTGATCGACCCAGGCGCCAGCGACAAACGCTTCCGCGACGACGCCTGGAAGGAAAACGAGGTCTTCGACTTCATCAAGCAGTCCTACCTGCTGTCCGCCCGCTTCGTGCAGGACGTCGTCACCCAGGTCGATGGCCTGAACCCCAAGACCGCGCAGAAGGTCGATTTCTACGCCCGCCAGTTCATCGACGCCATGAGCCCGTCGAACTTCCTGCTGACCAATCCCGAGGTGCTGCGCCGAACCGCCGAAACCGGCGGCGAAAACCTGCTCAAAGGCCTCAATAACCTGCTCGGCGACCTGGAGCGCGGCAAGGGCAAGCTCAGCATCAAGATGACCGATACCGACGCCTTCAAGGTCGGCGACAATATCGGCGTCTCGCCGGGCAAGGTGATCTACCAAAACGAGCTGATGCAGTTGATCCAGTATACCCCGTCCACCGACAAGGTGCTGCGCCGCCCGCTGCTGATCGCGCCGCCCTGGATCAACAAGTTCTACATCCTGGATCTGCGGCCGCGGAACAGCTTCGTGCGCTGGGCGGTGGCGCAGGGCCATTCCGTGTTCATGATCTCCTGGGTCAACCCCGACGAGAGGCTCGCCGAGAAGGGTTTCGAGGACTACATGAAGCAAGGCTACCTCGCCGCGCTGGATGCCATCGAGGCCGCCACCGGCGAACGCGAGGTCAACGCCATCGGCTATTGCCTGGGCGGCACCCTGCTCGCCTCCACCCTGGCCTACATGGCCGACAAGGGCGACGACCGCATCAAGACCGCCACCTTCTTCGTTACCATGATGGACTTCCAGGAGGCCGGCGAACTCGGCGTGTTCATCGACGAGGAACAGCTTCAGGCGCTGGAGGACAAGATGAACAAGCGCGGCTATCTCGAAGGCAGCGAGATGGCGAAGACGTTCAACATGCTGCGCGCCAACGACCTGATCTGGTCGTTTGTGGTCAATAACTATCTGATGGGCAACGATCCGTTCCCCTTCGACCTGCTGTACTGGAACGCTGATTCCACCCGCATGCCGGCGCGCATGCACAGCTTCTACCTGCGCCGGATGTATCAGGAAAACCTGCTGGCCAGGCCGAACGGCATCGAACTCGACGGCGTGCCGATCGACCTCGGCAGGATCACGCAGCCGGCCTATTTCCTATCGACCCGGGAAGATCACATCGCACCGTGGCGATCGACCTATCGCGGCACCCAGTTGCTGGGCGGCAGCAAGCGTTTCGTGCTGGCCGCCTCGGGCCACATCGCCGGCGTGGTCAACCCGCCCGAGGGCGGCAAATACGGCCACTGGATCAGCCAGGACCTGCCGCCGGAACCGGAGGCCTGGCTGCACGGCGCCACCGAGATGGCAGGGTCCTGGTGGCCCGACTGGCAGCGCTGGATCCTCGCCTCCAGCAAGACCCAGGTTGCCGCCCGCCAGCCCGGCGACGGCAAGCTGAAACCGATCGAGGATGCCCCCGGAAGCTACGTGCTGGTCAAGGCGAATTGACCTTGAGCGGCGGGACGCGACGCCTTGCAGGGTGGCGCGATCGCCGGTCGTCCGTCGATGCTGGCCGGGTGTCCAATTGACGTTGACGGCGGACTGGCCGCCGTGCGTGCACGGGCGAAGTGATTAAAAAGTCCGGTCTATGATCGACCGGAAATGGGGAGATTATCTTGAGTGGACGGTGCCTATCCCGGTGCTGCACTCTGCCGAATAATACGTGCGGACATCATGGGCTATTCGCTCACGCGCTTGTGGCGGCGATGCACGGGCATCGGGTGCCGATACGCTTTCTGCGGATGTGGAACGCGTCTCCATAAAGCCTGAATTTCCTACCATTACTTGCCGATACAGAATCGCGAAAACACCGTATCAAGAATATCTTCCACGCCGACATGGCCGGTGATCCGGCCCAGCGCGCGCATCGCCAGGCGCAGGTCCTCGCCGCGCAGTTCGGCCAGGTCGGCGCGTTCGGCGGCATCCAGATGGTCCGCCGCGCGCAACAGGGCGGCGCGATGGCGCGCCTGGGTCAGCGGCGGCGGGCCGCTCGATTCGGTCATGTGCCGAACCGCCTCGGCCAGGCGGGCGCGCAATTCCGCCATCCCCAGACCGGTCATCGCGCTGATCCGCAGCGCGTTCGGCGGACCCTCCAACCCGAGATCGGCCTTGTTGGCGATCAGCAGATGGCCGGGCCCGGCGGGCAGCAGATAGCCGGGCCCGGCGGGCAGCAGATAGCCGGGCCCGACGGGCAACAGATAGCCGGGCCCGGCGGGCAGCAGATAGCCGGGCCCGGCGGGCAACAGATAGCCGGGCCCGGCGAGCAACAGGCCACCGGGCTCGCCGAAGGGCGGCGCGGCCGGCGCCCCCGAACCCGCCTCGACCACCACCATCACCAGATCGGCGTCCCTGGCCCGCGCCAGCGCCCGGCGCACGCCCTCGGCCTCGATACTGTCGCCGGCTTCGCGCAGCCCGGCGGTATCCACCAGCGTCACCGGCACGCCGCCCAGCACCACCCTGGTTTCCAGCGCATCGCGAGTGGTGCCGGGGATGTCGGACACGATCGCCACCTCGCGTTCCGCCAGCGCGTTGATCAGCGTCGATTTGCCGACATTGGGGGCGCCGGTGATGGCGAAGAACAGGCCCTCGCGCAGCTTCTCGCCGCGCCCGGCGTCGTTCAGATGATCCTGGATCTCGCCGCGCACAGCGCGCAGCGTGGTCAGCAACTGCTGCTCCACCTCGGCCGGCAGGTCCTCATCGGGAAAGTCGATCAGCGCCTCCTGGTAGGCCAGCAGCCCGCGCAACCGGTCTGCCCAGTCCTGATACAACGCCCCCAGCGCGCCCTCGAGTTGGCGCAGCGCCTGGCGGCGTTGTGCCTCGGTCTCGGCCGCCACCAGGTCGTGCACCGCCTCGGCCTCCAGCAGGTCCATGCGGCCGTTGAGGAAGGCGCGGCGGGTGAATTCCCCCGCTTCGGCGGGGCGCAACCCGGCTTCGGTCAGCGCCGCCGCGACGCCATCGATCACCGAGCGGCCGCCGTGCAGGTGGAGTTCGGCGGAATCCTCAGCCGTGTAGCTGGCGGGTCCAGGCAGCCAGAGCACCAGCGCATGGTCCAGCAGCGCACCCGACCGATCCCGCAGCCGGCGCAATGACGCATGTCGCGGCGCCGGCAGCACGCCGCCGCACAGCGCCGCCACCGCGGGTCCGCTGGCCGCCCCGCTGACCCGCAGCACCGCGATCGCGGCTCGGCTGGAACCCGAGGCCAGGGCGAAGATCGTGTCGGCCGACATTACCACGATCTAGAGCATGATCGCGGCTTCGGCGGAACGTTCAAGGCGCGTGGATTATGCGACAAAACAAAGACCCAGACCATCATCAGCATGCAGAGTCACGCCGAAGATGGTCTAGCACGTCCCGGCCGTCGAGCGGAGAGGCAACCGCTCAGTGTCCGGCTCAGCGTGATCCGCGCAGGTGGAATCACCGAAGCGGTGAATCACGCGATCCAACAAAGTGTTAGCGCGAGGTCCGCCAGCCAAGGCGCACGAAAACCGCTCTAAGCGTGCAGCGAACACCCCTTGGTCGCCTTGTCGACGTCCTTTTTCGGCCCGCGCAAAGCCAAGCCGACCAGATCGGGCGCATCGACCGGTTCGGCTCGGAACGCCGCCCGGTTGGCCTCGTCGTGTCCGGTGGCGAACATCGCCCGCACATAGACCGCCGTCGTCAGGCCACGCTCGCCGGCCTGGCGATAGGCACGCTGCAGGTTCTGCGGAGCGGCGGCAAAAACCAGCATCGGCTGACCCAGCAGCCTGGCAAACGCGCGACCGGCCGCGTCCTCATACGGTAGCCCCATCGCCTCCGGCGCGGCGGCGGCGATGCCGGTCGCCAGAAATGCGGTGACGTTCAGCTTCTGCCACACCGCCAGGTTATCCAAGATCAGGAAAGCTACCTTGGTATCGAACACCATCGCGCTGTCCCGCGCCGCCGACCGGCGTTGCCCTGGGTCGTCCTTATCCCCCAACAGCGACCGTCCCCAGCCGGTCCGCCACGCTCAGCGTCCCACCCGTCACCGCGCGGATTTCGTCCACCGTCAGCCCCGGTGCGATCTCACGCAGGCGGAAACCCGAACCGGTCGGCTCGAACAGCCCGTAATTCGTCGCGACCAGCGTCACCACGCCGCGCGCCGTCACCGGCAGATCGCACGCCGTCACCAGCCGCGGCTTGCCGTCGCGGGTGACGTGCTCCAGGATGATGAACACCCGCTTGGCGCACGCCGCCAGGTCCATCGCTCCGCCAATGCCGCCGCCCTTCTGGCCCTTCAGCTTCCAGTTGGCGAAATCCCCGCCCATCGACACCTGGTACGCCCCCATCACGGTCGCATCGATGTGGCCGCCGCGGATAACCCCAAAACTGTCGGCATGGTGCACCACCGCCGCGCCCGGCTTCAACGTCACGTTCTGGCCCCCGGCGTTGACCAGGTTGAGGTCCTCCGTCCCCTCCGGCGCCACCCCGCCATAGCCGATCACCCCGTTCTCGGAATGGTAGGTGATGTCGCGGTCGCCGATATCGGTGTTGGAGCACATCGTCGGGATGCCGACGCCCAGGTTGACGATCCAGCCATCCTGGAACTCGCGCGCCACGCGATCGGCCATCTGCTGCCGGCTGAGGCCCTTGCTGCCGCTCATCGCCTGGTCTCCTGTCCCCTGGCCTGCCGCTTGCTGGGCCAGATGCCGTTGGGTTCGGCGGGCACCTGCACCAGGCGATGGACGTAGATACCGGGTGTATGCACATCGTCCGGATCGATGCCGCCGAGCGGCAGCACCGGTTCGTCGATCTCGGCGATGGTGCAGCGCGCGGCGGTGGCCATCACCGGGCCGAAATTGCGCTGCGAGCGGTGGAAGCGCAGGTTGCCGGCCGCGTCCGCGGTGCGAGCTCGGATCAAGGCGTAGTCCAGCGACAGAGCGTATTCCAGCAGGTATTCACGACCCTCTATGACGCGGGTTTCGCGCCCCTGGGCCAGCTCGGTGCCGACCGCCGCGGGCGTATAGAACGCCGGGATTCCAGCCCCCGCGGCGCGCAGCCGTTCCGCCAGCGTGCCCTGGGGCACCAGCTCGGCCTCCACCTCGCCGGACTCGTAATACTTCGTGAACGGCAGCACATCGGTCGGGCGCGTCGCCGCGGTGAAGGCGCAGATCACCTTGGCGACCTGGCCGTTCTCCACCAGCATGCCGATGTCGGGCATCCTGGGTTGCTGCGCGCCGCCGGTGGTATTGGCCACCAGGGTCAGCCGCTTGGCGCCTTGCGCCATCAGCGCCTTGATCAGGTTGAACGGCGTGCCCGGCATGGCGAAACCGCCGAAGGCGATGGTGCTGCCGTCGGCGATGTCGGCCACGGCTTCGGCGAAGCTGGCGCGCAGCTTGGTCTTCTGGGTCATCGCGTTCCCGCTTCTGGTGCGACCCCGATCAAGGTTCAGTGGCCGGGCGGTGTCAAGCCGAGCGGCGTGGCGCCGGACGCATCATCGGCCAGCGCCCAACGGTCAGTCGCGGGTAGATCAGCCCGCGCGGATCGAACCGCAACCATCCCAGTCGGCGCGAGCGGTCACGAGCGCCGCAACTCGACCGCGCCAGGACAACTTCGACACGGAGCCACAGAGCCGGTGTCGTCCATCCAAGTCAAAACGCTGCTTACTATTTGCAATTGACGGCCGAACCAACGCCCTCCCGGATCATATCCTGTGCAACGCCAACCCCCGACACCAGCAACCCCCAAGCTTGCCGCGTCCGCGCCACCGGCCGATGATCCGGGACCTACCTGAAGGCAATCTTCCGTGCCCGACACATCCGAAATGCGGCTGCACCCGATCGGCACGCTGCACACGCCGTGGACCTCGATTGCCGACTGCCCGCGCAACGGCCGTCAGCCCAATCCGGCGCCGGACTGCGCCGCGAAACTGTTCCCCGAATTCCTCGACGGCCTGGGCAGTCTCGACGGCTTCTCGTATTTGATCCTGCTTTATTGGCTCGGCCCGCAACCCCAGCCGAGGCTTAGCCTCACCCCCCCGTTCGATTCCCGGTCGCGCGGCGTGTTCGCCACCCGCGCGCCGTTCCGTCCCAATCCGATCGGATTGTCGGTCGTTGCGTTCGACGGGCTCGCGGCCCCCGACACGCTGAAGGTGCGCTACCTGGACTGCGTCGACGGCACCGCACTGTTAGACATCAAGCCCTATCTTCCGACCACCGACAGCGAACCCGGCGCCGCGATGGGCTGGCTCGCGGCGCACGCCACGCGGACCCGCGCCAGCGGCCCGTCATCGTCGGCCTGACCCAGGGCTAGACCAGCGCGGCGACCTTGGTGCAGGCGATGGAGAGCCCGACCAGGAACGGCACGCCGACCGCAAGCCAGGCCAGCACGCCGACCAGGCCGAAGCCGCCACGCGCCACCGACTGGGTGCCGGCGAGCCCGCGGTCCTTGCCGCCCTGAGTCTCGAGATGACTGGCGTGATACTTGGCATCCACCGGCTTGACGAAGTAATTGCACACCAGCCCGCAGAACAGCAGGAAGGCCATGACATAGAGCGTGATGTCATAGACCAGGTTATGCGCCACGCCATGATCGAGCTGAAACTGCCGCAGCCCGGCGATCAAGGCCGGCCCGATAACGCCGGCGACCGACCACGCGGTGATCAGCCGGCCATGGATCGCACCCACCATCTGGGTTCCGAAGATGTCGGCCAGATAGGCCGGCACGGTTGAGAAGCCGCCGCCGTACATCGAAAGGATGACACAGATCGACAGCACGAACAGGCTGGGCAGGCCGAGGTGCCCCCAGGTCGGCAGCAGGCCATAGACCACGATGCCGATGACGAAGATCGCGTAGTACATCGTCTTGCGCCCGATCTTGTCCGACAGCGACGCCCAGAAGATGCGGCCCAGCGCGTTGAACAGGCTGATCAGCCCGACCAGCCCGGCCGCTGCGGCGACGATCGCGGCCTTCTGTCCGGCGGTCAGCGCCGTGGCGGTGTCGACCCCGACCAGCTTGGCACCGAATACGTCCTGCAGCATCGGGCTGGCCATCGAGATCACCCCGATCCCGGCGGTGACGTTCAGGCAGAGCACGCCCCAGATCAGCCAGAACTGCGGCGTCCTCCAGGCGGTATCGACCAGCACGTTGGCCGGGGTGATCATCGCATTCGTCGCCTCTGTGGCCGGCGGCGTCCACCCGGCCGGCTGCCAGCGCTCCGGCGCGACACGGAAGCCCAGCGCGCCGCCGGCCATGAAGATGAAGTAGATCACTCCCAAGGCGATCAGCGCCGGCGCCACCCCGGGGATGCCGTTTGCGCTGAACCGCGCCATCAGCCAGACCGCCAGCGGGGCGCCAATCATCGCCCCGCCGCCATAGCCCATGATGGCGAGGCCGGTAGCCAGGCCGCGGCGATCGGGAAACCAGTTGATCAGGGTGGAGACCGGCGTGATGTAGCCCAGGCCCTGGCCGATGCCGCAGATCACCGCCGCCAGATAGACCAACCAGAGTTGGTGCAGCGACACCGAGATGCCCAGCAGCACAAGGCCGCCGCCCCAGCACAGCGCGGCAATCAGTCCGGCCTTGCGTGGTCCGGCTCGCTCCAGCCAGCCGCCCCAGAGCGCGGCGGACAGGCCGAGCACGGCGATGAAGATCTCGAACACCGAGGTGACCGCCGGCACGGTCCAGTTGCAGGTCTTGCTGACCAGTTCGGCGCCGAAGCCTTGCCCGGCGCAGAGCGCGGGATCGGCGTGGGCGATGAGGTGGGTCATCGGCAGCCAGAACACCGAGAAGCCGTAGGCCATGCCGATGCTGAGATGGATCGCAAGCGCGGCCGGAGGCACCAGCCAGCGATTGAACCTGGCGCCGGCAACGATATGGTCCCTGCTCAAGAACGAGTTGCCCGTCATTCTGTCTCTCCCTGGTCGTTTGCTTGGTGTGCGCGGATTTGTTCAGCGCTTGGGGTCGATGTTATGGACCCCGTCGCAGGCTGCCAAAGCAAATCCGGCTGATCGCCGGCCGTCGCGAAACACGAAACGGACGTTGGTTGCTTCGGGTCATCGGGATGCTGCCGCTGAGGGATCAGTTGCGCCGCTGCGGGATTGGCGACGCCGTTGCCGGGATTGGCCGCGGTTCGGGCGGCATGCTTCATCGTGCGATCGGACGCCCGGTCAGCGATCAGAACGCAGGGTCAGGCAATCGGAACGCCCGGTCAGCGATCAGAATACCCGGTCGGGCAACCGGAACGCCCGGTCAGGCGCGGTCCAGGCGCTCGACCGCCTGGCGCACCAGCGGGTCCAGTTCGACCTTCCCGTCGGCCAACTGGGCGACGATTGCGCGGCGCATGCGTGGGTCCCAGAACTTCCGCAGATGGTCCTCGATCGCCGCCACCGCGGTCTCCGGTTTCTGTGATTGGAAGAAACGACCGATCTGGTTGGCCATGTAGCCCAATCTGTCATGCGACATGGCGGGTGGTCCGTGCGGTGATGCGGTTGAGGTGGGTGAAGACCTCGAAGCCGTCGTCGCGGGCGACACCGACCAAGGTCAGGCCGGCCTGGTTGGCGACCTCGATCGCCAGCGAGGTCGGGGCCGAGACCGCGACGATCACCGCCGCACCCAGGGTCGCCGCCTTCTGCACCATCTCGACCGAGACCCGGCTGGACAGCAGCACCAGGCCATCGGCCGCCGGCACCCCGCCTTCCACCCCACCGCCGCGCGCCAATGCGCCGGCCAGCTTGTCCAGCGCGTTGTGCCGGCCGACATCCTCGCGCAGCGCGACCAGGCCGTGTTCGGGGGTCCAGAATGCGGCGGCGTGAACCGCGTGGGTGGCGGCGTTCAGCACCTGCGCTTCGGGCATCGCGCGCATCGCGTCCTGGATCATCGCGGCGCTGAAGGCGCGGCCCTCGGGCACCGCGGGGGCCGGACGGATCGCCGCCGCCAGGCTGTCCAGTCCGCACAGCCCGCAGCCGCTGGGGCCGGCCAGGCGGCGCTGGCGCCGGGTCAACACCGCGAGCCGGTCGGGGGCGAGGTCCATGCGGCATTCGATGCCGTCGGCGACCTCGACGATGTCGAGCGCCAGGATGTCGGAAGCGGTCTCGATCACCCCCTCGGAGCGGCTGAAGCCGATGGCGAAGTCCTCGAGGTCGGCGGGTGTGGCCAGCATCACCGCGTGGGTGGACCGGTTGTAGGTCAGCGCGACCGGGGTTTCCCGCGGCACCGAACGGAGGCCGTCAGCGCAGGCATCGCCGCGCCAGGCGACCCGCGCGGCGCGGACGATGGGGTCAGTCATCGGCGGCGGCCAGGGGTCTCATGGCGACGGCCTCAATCACCCGCCGGCACCGCCTCGATCCGGCGGTTTTCCGCCGACAGCGCCTGGTACTCGACCTGCCAGTCGGACGGCCCGTTGGACGGCGAGACCTGCACCGCGGTCACCTTGTATTCCGGACAGTTGGTCGCCCAGTCGGAGAATTCGGTGGTGACCACGTTGGCCTGGGTCACCGGGTGGTGGAAGGTGGTGTAGACCACGCCCGGTGCCACCCGTTCGGTCACCGTGGCGCGCAAGGTGGTTTCTCCGGCTCGGCTGCGCAGGCGGACCCAGTCGCCGTGCTTGACGCCGCGTTCCTCGGCATCGTGGGGGTGGATCTCCAGCAGGTCCTCGGCGTGCCAGACCACGTTGGCCGTTCGCCGGGTCTGCGCGCCGACGTTGTATTGCGACAGGATCCGCCCGGTGGTCAGCAGCAGCGGGAAGCGCGGCCCGACCTTTTCGTCGGTGGCGACGTACTCGGTGATCACGAAGTTGCCCTTGCCGCGGACGAAACGATCGACGTGCATGATGGGCGTGCCGTCGGGCATGGCGTCATTGCACGGCCACTGCACCGACCCTTGCTCCAGCCTGTCGTAGGTCACCCCGGCGAAGGTCGGGGTGGTGCGGGCGATCTCGGCCATGATCTCGGACGGATGGTTGTAGTGCATCGGATAGCCCATGGCGTTGGCGATCGCCTGGGTCACCTCCCAGTCGCCGAGGCCGGCGCGCGGTTCCATCACCTTGCGCACGCGGTTGATGCGGCGTTCGGCGTTGATGAAGGTGCCGTCCTTCTCCAGGAAGGTGGCGCCGGGCAGGAACACATGGGCGTAATTGGCCGTTTCATTGAGGAAAAGATCGTGCACGACGACGCATTCCATCGCCGACAGTCCGGCGGTGACGTGCTTGGTGTCGGGATCGGACTGAGCGATGTCTTCGCCCTGCACGTAGAGCCCGAGGAACGATCCATCGACCGCGGCATCCAGCATGTTGGGGATGCGCAGGCCGGGTTCGGGGTTGATCGGCACGCCCCATTCGGCTTCGAAGATCGAGCGCACGCCTGGGTCGCTGACATGGCGGTAGCCGGGCAACTCGTGCGGGAAGCTGCCCATGTCGCAACTGCCCTGGACGTTGTTCTGGCCGCGCAGCGGGTTCACCCCGACCCCCTGCCGGCCGATGTTGCCGGTGACCATCGCCAGGTTGGCGAGCGCCATTACCGCGGTGCTGCCCTGGCTGTGTTCGGTGACCCCCAGCCCATAGTAGATCGAGCCGTTGCCGCCGGTGGCGAACAGCCGGGCGGCGCCGCGCACCTGTGCGGCGGGGACGCCAGTGGTCGCTTCCAGCGCCTCGGGGCTGTGGCGCGGTTCGGAGACGAACGCCGCCCAGTCGGCGAACGCATCGGTGTCGCAGCGTTCGGCGATGAAGTCTTGCGCCGCCAGCCGCTCGGTGACAATCACATGGGCCAGCGCGGTCAGCATCGCGACGTTGGTCCCGGGCCGCAACGCCAGATGGAAGGACGCCGCGACGTGCGGCGTGCGCACCAGGTCGATGCGGCGCGGATCGATCACGATCAGCCTGGCGCCCTGGCGCAGCCGCTTTTTCATGCGTGAGGCGAATACCGGATGGCCGTCGGTCGGGTTGGCGCCGATCACGATGATCACGTCGGACTGTTCGACACTGTCGAAATCCTGGGTGCCGGCCGAGGTGCCGAAGGTCTTGCCCAGCCCATAGCCGGTCGGCGAGTGGCACACCCGGGCGCAGGTGTCGGTGTTGTTGTTGCCGAAGGCGGCGCGGGCCAGCTTCTGCACCAGGTAGGTTTCTTCATCGGTGCAGCGTGACGAGGTGATCACGCCGATCGAGTCCTTGCCGGCCTTGGCCTGGATGCGCTTGAACTCCGAAGCGACGCGCGCGATGGCTGTGTCCCAGCTGACCTCGCGCCACGGGTCGGAGATCTTGTCGCGGATCATCGGCGCCAGGATGCGGTCCTTATGTTGCGCATAGCCCCAGGCGAAGCGGCCCTTGACGCAGGAGTGGCCGTGGTTCGCCTTGCCGTCCTTCCACGGCACCATGCGCACCACCTGATCGCCGCGCATCTCCGCCTTGAAGCTGCAGCCGACGCCGCAATAGGCGCAGGTGGTCACCACCGCGTGCTCCGGCTGGCCCATTTCGACCACCGATTTCTCGATCAGGGTCGCGGTCGGGCAGGCCTGCACGCAGGCGCCGCAGGACACGCATTCGCTGGTCAGGAACGGCTCGTCCATGCTGGCGGCGACCTTGGAGTCGAAGCCGCGGCCCTGGATGGTGAGCGCGAAGGTGCCTTGCACTTCCTCGCAGGCGCGCACGCAGCGGGAGCAGACGATGCAGCGGGCGGGATCGAAGTTGAAATACGGGTTGGAGGCATCGATCGGGGCGGCGAGGTGGTTTTCACCGTCGTAACCGTAGCGCACGTCGCGCAGCCCGACCTCGCCGGCGGCGTCCTGCAGTTCGCAGTTGCCGTTGGCCCCACAGGTCAGGCAGTCCAGCGGATGGTCGGAGATGTAGAGTTCCATCACCCCGCGACGCAGCCGGCGCAGATTGTCGCTGACGGTGTGCACGGCCATCCCCGGCGCGACCGGGGTGGTGCAGGACGCCGGGGTGCCGTTGCGGCCGTCAATCTGCACCAAACACAGCCGGCAACTGCCGAAGCTTTGCAGGCTGTCGGTGGCGCACAGTCGGGGCACCTTGATGCCGGCGTGCATCGAGGCGCGCATGATCGAGGTGCCCTCGGGCACGGTGACCTCGCGGCCGTCGATGGTCAGGGTGACATTTGCCTGGGCGGGGTTGGCCTGGCCGGGTTCGGCCTGGGCGGGGTTGGCCTGGGCGGGGTCGGCCTGGTTGGTGACGGCTGGGGTGGTGACGGCTGGGATGGTAACGGCTGGGGTGGTAACGGCTGGGGTGCCGTAGTCGATCTCTTGCAGCATCGACATGAGCGAAGGCTCCTTCATTCAGCGGCCAGGCGATCGCCCTGGCGAAAATCGTCCGGGAAGAAGTTCATCGCGCTGAGCACCGGGTACGGGATGAACCCGCCGAGGGCGCAGAGCGAGCCGAACTTCATGGTGTGGCAAAGGTCGCGCAGCAGTTCCAGGTTGGCATCGACGTTGTGGCCGGCGAGGATCTTGTCCACGGTTTCCATGCCGCGCACCGACCCGATGCGGCAGGGCGTGCATTTGCCGCAGGATTCGATGCCGCAGAATTCCATGGCGAAGCGAGCCTGGCGGGCCATGTCGACGGTGTCGTCGAACACCACGACGCCGCCGTGGCCGATTAGCCCATCCTTGGCGGTAAACGCCTCGTAGTCGAACGGGATGTCGAACAGGGCGGGCGGGAAGTAGGCGCCCAGCGGACCGCCGACCTGGACAGCGCGGATCGGGCGGCCGGACAGGGTGCCGCCGCCGATGTCGTTGACCAGTTCGCCCAGGGTGAGGCCGAAGCCGGCCTCGAACAGTCCGGCGTGGCGGAGGTTGCCGGCGAGTTGGATCGGCATGGTGCCGCGCGAGCGTCCCATGCCGATGGCCTGGTAGGCGGCGGCGCCGTCGCGCAGGATGGCGGGCACGGTGGCCAGGGTGACCAGGTTGTTGATCACGGTGGGGCAGCCGAACAGGCCGACATGGGCGGGCAGCGGCGGTTTTGCGCGGACCTGGCCGCGGCGGCCTTCGAGGCTTTCGAGCAGCGAGGTTTCCTCGCCGCAGACGTAGGCGCCGGCGCCTTGGCGCTGTTCGATGTCGAAGGTTTGCTCCGGTGCGCCCTGGGCGCGGGGTCCCAGCAGGCCGGCGGCGCGGGCGATCGCGAGCGCCTGGTCGAAGGTGGCGATCGCCTGCGGGTATTCGGAGCGGGTGTAGACGTAGCCCTTGGTGGCGCCGACGGCGAGGCCGGCGATCGCCATGCCCTCGATCAGGCTGAACGGGTCGCCTTCCAGCAGCATGCGGTCGGCGTAGGTGCCGGAGTCGCCTTCGTCGGCGTTGCAGACGATGAATTTGCGGCCGGGCGGGGTGTCGGCCACGGTTTTCCACTTGATGCCGGTGGGGAAGCCGGCGCCGCCGCGGCCGCGCAGGCCGGAGGCTGTCACCGCTTCCACGGTTGCCGCGGGGCCGATGGCGCGGGCGGCGTCGAGGCCGGCGAAGCCGCCATGGGCGCGGTAGTCGTCGAGCGAGAGTGGGTCGACGATGCCGCAGCGGGCGAAGGTCAGCCGGGTCTGGCGGGCCAGGAAGGGGATCTGTTCGGGGACGCCGAGGCGGAGGTTGGGCGCCGAGGCGGTGAGCAGGCCGTCGGCCAGCAGCGCGGGGATGTCGGCGGGGCTGACCGGGCCGTAGGCGATGCGGCCGGCTTTGGTGGCGACCTCGATCATCGGTTCGAGCCAGAACAGGCCACGCGAGCCGGTGCGCACTATTTCGGCGTGAGGGGCGAGCGCCGCTGCCACGTCATCGGCGCCGACGGCGAGGGCGGCGGCGTCGCGGGGGACGTAGATCCGGGTCAAGCCAGGGTGTCCAGCATGTGATCGACGCGGGCGGCATCGAGCCGTCCGAGCGGGCGGCCGTCGAGCAGGGCGGAGGGGCCGCTGGCGCAGAGTCCAAGGCAGAAGGCCGGTTCCAGTGTCACCGCGCCGTCGGCTGTGGTGCCGTGCCAGTCCACGGCGAGGGCCTCGCGCACCTGTGCGCCGACGGCGTCGCCGCCGACCGCCTGGCAGGCCTCGGCGCGGCAGAGTTGCAGGCGGTGCCGGCCCGGGGGTGTGCGACGGAAATCGTGATAGAAACTGACAATGCCATGGACCTCGGCGCGGGTGAGGTTCAGTCCGGCGGCGACCAAGGGTTCGGCGGCGGGGGGGACGCAGCCGAAAACCGCCTGGATTTCGTGCAGGATCGGCAGGCAGGCGCCATCCGTGGCGGCCTTGGCGGAGATGATTGCGCGCGCTCGATCTTCATTCCATGGCTCGTAGCGGGCCATCCGATCCTCCCGAGCAGACTGGATATGTATTTGAGAAGGAGTTGGAGGCGTTTAAACCGGCGGATGCAAGAAAGCCCATCCATGCCGCGATAGAGCCGCTCTATCGATCGAGGCTCGCTTTAACGGTAGGCGGCGGCGGCGTGGCCGTTTTCCATCATCATCAGCGCGCTGCGCAGCCGCATGATGCCGCCGCGGGTCTGGCCGTGGGCGCACATGCGGTGACCTTCGGTGGTGAGGTCGGTGACTTCGCGAGGGACCGGGATGGTGGCGAGGCGGACCATCTCGCTGACCCGGTCGAGCAGGTGCAGGCAGTATTCCGGAGTGTCGGTGGTGACGATCATCGGGCTGGACTGCACGATCTGGTCCTGCGCGATGAGCTGTCCCGGCTCGCCCGGAAGCAGGACACCGGCCGCCATCATCAGTGCCACGGTAGTGAACGATCGAGCAGGCAACATCAGACCAACCATGCCAGAGTGTGCCTCTATTGGCGGTGGGCTCCACGTGACAAAGCGGTAGGACGATGGGGGGTGGCGGTCAGGTTATGGTGGCGGTGCCGAGGTCGCCTGACCTGAGGCGAGGCGGGACGTTGCCGGAGAACAGGTCGGCGGCGGCTTTGGTCAGCACGTCGGCGCGGGCGCGGGCGGCGTCGCGTTCGTCTGGCGGCAGGTCGGCCATGCTGGCGGAGTATTCGTTGGCGACGACGGTCATCGCGGCACCCCAGAGCTGCTGGAATTCTTCTGCGCTGGGTTCGGCGTCGGCGTCGGCGGGGGTTGGGGTTGCCGGGACTGCCGGGTTCGGGGTGGTTTGGCGGGGGGTTTTGGCGACCGGGGTTGCGGGATCGGCCGAGGTTGCCAGGGTCGGGATTGCCAGGGTTGGCGCGGCGGGGGTTGGCGCGGCGGGGGTTGGCGCCTGAGCGGCGATCGCGGCGGGAGGCGGCGCGTTGGGGGTTGGCGCCGGATCGGCGATCGCGGCGGGGCTTGGCGCGGCGGGGGTTGGCGCGGCGGGGGCCGGGGCGGCGGGACGGGCGGCGGGACGGGCGGCGGCGTGGCGGGCCAGCAGCGCCTCACCCTGCTGGCGCACGGCGGCGAGGCGGGCGATCACCTCGGCGTCCTTGCGGTCGGCCTCGGGGTCGGGGGCGAGGTCGCGGGTCGGGGCGGGGGCGAGCACCGGGTCGGGGGCTGGGCTGGCGCGGGTGTTTTGCAGCGCTCGGCGGGCGCGGTCGCAGGCGCGGTCCGAGGCATTGGCGCTGGCGCGCAGCCGCAGGGTCATCGCGAGCGAGATATCGTCCGCCATCGACAGGCAGGCGGCGCTGACCGAGGCCAGGCCGTGGGCGACGATCTGGGCGACCGCGATCAGGTCGACGGGGCTGCGGGCGCGGTAGGCGTCGACGGTCTGCAGCGCCGCGATGCGGGCGAAGTCGAGGTTGCCGCGGCAGACCGCGAGGAACATCGGCGCCAGCAGGGTGACGATCAGCTGCAGCAGGATGTCGCCGGGCTGGAAGTCGAGGCTCGACGTCGGGCGTGGTTCGGTTGCGGTGGCGGACATGATGGCCGGGGGTTGTTGGCTGGGGTGTGTTGTAGCGAGGGTGGCGCGGGGTTGTCAAGTAATATTTCCTATATTGTGCTTATAGTCCGCGATTTGGAGCGTATCCTGGGCTCGTTTTCCCGGATTTTGGTCCCGGATTTTGGTCTGGGGAGCGACGGGATCGGTGGGCGGGAATCGGGTCGGATCGGTGCGCGTGGCGGACTCGGCCGGGGCGACGGGTCGATTGCGGCGCATTGCGGCCGGGTGCGTCGGCGGGGGTACCGGCCCTCGTCGGCGGTGCCGGTTTGCTCAGCACGGGTCGTGGGTGGCCGGGCCATGCCTGGCCATGACACGCGGGAAAGCCGGGGAGACGACGGGACTCGCCGGGGACACGCGCGGCAGGCGAGCGAGGAAACGGTAGCGGCGGAGCTGGCGCGGACTTGGCGGGGTTGGCGATCCGGTGGGGCTGGCGGGGACGCGGCTGGGGCTGGCGCGGCGGGGCTGGCGGGGAAACGGCGGGCTGGCGCGGCGGCCCTGGCGGGGAAACGGCGGGCTGGACGCGGCGGGGCTGGCGGGGAAACGGCGGGCTGGCGGGGACGCGGCGGGCCTGGCGGGGACGCGGCGAGGCTGGCGTTCGGTGAGGCCAGGAAGGGGGGATCAGGCCCAGGGGTCGACGATGACCTTGGCGTGCTGTTCCGGGTTGGCCAGTTCCGCGAAGGCGGCGTTGACGCCTTCGAGGCCGACCGAGCCGGTTATCAGGGGGGTGACGTCGATCTTGCCTTCGGCAATGTGGTGCAGGCTGTCGGCGAACTCCTGGGCGGTATAGGCGAGCACGAACTGAAGGTTGAGTTGCTTGACGATGCCGAAGAACGGCTCGAACCGGTCGGTCTGCATGCAGACGCCGACGACGACGATGCGGGCGCCGGCGGGGGCACCCTCGATCACCTGCTGGATGACGCCGGGCACGCCGACGCATTCAAAGATCACCGCAGGTCGCTGCCTTGGCCCGATGGCGAACAGCTGGGCGTAGCGGCTGGGGTCGTGGCCGGGCGGGGTGGCGGCCTGTTGCCAGCTTTCATAGGGCGAGGTGTCGGCCGGATCGACCACGATGTCGGCGCCCATTTTCAGCGCCAGTTGGCGTCGGGCGGGGGAGAAGTCGGCGGCGATGATCGGGTGCAGGTCGCGGATCGCCAGTCCGGCGATCACCGCCAGGCCGACCGGGCCGCAGCCGACGACGAGGGGCACGTCCTCGGGCGCCAGGCGGGCTTGCTGGACCGCGTGCCAGCCGACCGCCATGGGTTCGGTCAGCGCCGCGGCGGCGGCGGGCAGGCCGTTCGGCACCGCCAGCAGCATGCGGTCGGCCAGCGGCATGTATTGGGCGAAGCCGCCGGCGATGTCGTTGGAGTAGCCGATGCCGTGGACGGTCTGGCCGGCCAAGGTCATCGGCATCGAGCAGACCAGGGTGCCAGGGGCCAGGCGGGTGGGGGTACGCGGGCCGTAGTCGACGACCTCGCAGCAGAACTCGTGGCCGAACACCACGTCGCGGTCGGCGTCCATCGCCCAGCGGTTGCCGGCGCGGCGCGCCAGGTCGACGAACTGGTGGGTGTGGCTGGCGGCGTGCAGGTCGGAGCCGCAGATGCCGCAGGCGCGGGTGCGCACCAGCACCTGGCCTTCGACCGGTGTGGGGTCGGGAAGGGTATCGACGACGATGGAGCCTTGGCGAAAGACCGCGGCGTGCATGGTGGGTTCCTCCTTCTTGTGGTCGGCGGGCTTGTGGTGCGGCGGGCTTGTGGTCCGGCGGGCTTGTGGTGCGGCGGGCTTGTGGTCCGGCGGGCTTGTGGTCCGGCGGGCTTGTGGTCCGGCGGGCTTGTGGTCCGGCGGGCCGGTGATCTGGCGGCTTGTGGTCCGGCGGGCCGGTGATCTGGCGGCTTGTGATTTTGGCGGCTTGTGATTTTGGCGGCTTGTGATTTTGGCGGGGCGTGTTCGGTTGTGGGGATTCCGGGTCATCGCAGGGTGATCTGGCAGAGCCTGGCTTCCAGGGCGTCCAGTACGGTGTCGGCGGCCAGTCGCGGCAGGCGCAGCGCCAGGCGGGAGCGCTTCGGTGCGATGCGGCGCGGCCGGGCGCGGTCGCCGCCGAGGTCGCGCACCAGTTCGTCCACGGTGGCCAGACCATCGATCAGGCCGGCGGCGAGGGCCTGCTCGCCCAGCATGTAGCCGCCGTCGAACAGGGCGTCGTCGGGTGCCTTCAGGCGCGGCCCGCGGCGGGTCTTGACCCACTGCTTGAAGCGGACGTGCAGCTTGTCCATCAGGTCCTTGGCGAAGGCGACATCGTCGGGGTTCTCGGGGCTGAACGGATCGAGCCGAGCCTTGTGGGTGCCGGCGGTGTAGAGCCGGCGCTGGATGCCGAGGCGGCCCAGCAGGTCGGGGAAGCCGAAGCCGCCGCCGACCACGCCGATCGAGCCGACCACGCTCATGGGGTTGGCGTGGATCTCGTCGGCGGCGCAAGCCAGCCAGTAGCCGCCGGAGGCGCCGACCTCGCGGATCACGGCGTGGACGCGCACGCCGGCGCGGTCGGCGTGGGTGCGGATCATGCCGGCGATCAGGTCCGACTGCACCGGCGAGCCGCCGGGGCTTTCGATGTCGAGGATGACCGGGCGGCGGCCGGTGGAGGCGAAGGCTTTCTCGATCAGCGGGCGCGCCGAATCGGCGTTCAGGGTGCCGGCTCGGGTGGCGATGATGCCGTGCAGCACGATCACGTTGAGGCGGGGGCGACGCCAGGGCAGCAGGCTGGTGCCACTCATGCGGCGTGGGCCCGCAGTTCGGCCAGGCCGTGCAGGGCGGTCCCGTCGGGGGCGAAATTGGATGGGTCGAGCCAGGCCAGCAGGGCGTCGCGGCGGGGCGCCCATTCGTCGCCGACGATGCTGTACCAGTCGGTGTCGCGCTGGCGGCCCTTGCTGATCATGTGCATGCGATGGCGGCCTTCGTAGCTGAAACCCAGGCGGGTGGCGGCGCGGCGGGAGGCGGCGTTGAGCGCATTGCACTTCCACACCAGGCGGCGATAGCCGAGGTCGTCGGCGGCCAGTTTGAGCAGCAGGTAGATTGCCTCGGTGGCGGCGCGCGTGCGCTGCATGCGCGGGGCGAACCAGATGCCGCCGAGCTCGATCGCGGCGTTGCGGGGCTGGATGTCCATCAGTGCCAGCCAGCCGGAGACGACGCCGGTGATCACCGGGCGGACCGCCCAGACCATCGGGTCGTGGGTGGCGGCGGCGTCCATCACGTGACGGCCCATCGCCTCGGCCGAAGCGAACGGACCGGCGCCGAGATAGGCCCAGCTGTCGTCGGCGCCCTGTGCGGCGTGCCACAGTTCGCTGACGTGGCGGCGGTGCAGCGGCTCCAGCGTGGCATATTGGCCACGGATCGGGATCCGGACCGGCAGCGGCCGTGGGGTGGTATCGACGGGCGGGCCAATCGGCAGTGGGTCGTTGTCGGCGGGTTTGGCATGGGCGCGCCGGGGTTCGGCGGGCCGGGGATGTGTGGTTGGGGACTCGGCGGCCCGGGGATCGGCGGGCGGGGGATCGGCGGCCCGGTGATTGGCGGGCGGGGGATCGGCGGGCGGGGGATCTTCGGTGTGGGACGCGATCCTTTGGAGCGCGATCTTGTCGGGCATGGCGGCATCCTTGGTTTCGTGGAATACGGTGGCCCCAGTGGCGGCCGACGACAAGCCGCTGCCGAGCCTTGGCCGGTTGTCAGGGTTGCCACCTTTGGTTGGGGAATCATGAATGTTTCGCAGAGTACTTCTTATCACCGCGCTGTCCGCGGTGCTGGCTTCGGCCGCCTCGGCGGCGACGGTGACCTATACGGCTCGGTTGTCCGGCCGGGCCGAGGTGCCGAAGACCGACTCGAAGGGCAAGGGCAGGCTGAAAGCCGAATTCGATACGACGTCGAAGGTGCTGGATTACACGCTGACCTTCGAGGGGCTGAGCGGTCCGGCCACGGCGGCGCATATCCACGGGCCGGCGACGCGGGCGCAGAGCGCGGGGGTGGTGGTGCCGCTGGGTGAGAAGAACCCGACCAGCCCGATCACCGGTTCGGCGACGTTGACCGACGAGCAGGTGAAGTATCTGCACTCATCGAAGCTGTATGTGAACGTGCATACCGCGGCCAACCCCGGCGGCGAGATCAGGGGCCAGATCATCGCGATGCATGCCCGGCGCAAGGCGCACCCGGCGGCGAAGCAGAGCGGGACGGAAGCACCGGCGGCGACGGCTCCGGCCGAGTCCACGCCGCCTGCCGCGGCGCCGAAGTGAGGGGCTGACGTCTTGTCCGGAGGCTGAAGTTCGCCATAGCGGGCGAACCTCAGTCTCGCGCCACTGACGGTTGGTTTGGCTCTCCCCAACGTCCTTTTGCTGACGCCGAGCAACGTCAGCGACCTGCGTGCCGCCACGGACCTGCTAGCCGACGCCCGTGGCGGCATTCGGCTTGATCGCCGACAAGGGCCATGACGCCGACTGTTTGGGCGTCGATTTGCCGGCCCCGGGGTATCACGCCAGTCCTGCCCGGCATCCGTGCCGGCAAGCCGACGATCAGCCACGGCAAGCGGCGCTACAAGGAACGCTGGGGCATCGAGGCGATCTTCCGCCGGGTCAAGGACTTGCGCCGTATCGCGACCCGTTTCGACGAGCCCGCCCCGCGACTATGCATCAGCCCCAGCGCTTGCCGCATTCTGGTGTCAGGCGAACTGATCAGGTTCCTGGGCGACATCCTTTATGTCAAAGCTGGTCACCTTGCTGTTTCGCAGACGGAAAACGTGTCCGACGGTCTTGTCCTTCAGCCCGTGGGTCTGGCCATGGAGCGGCTTGCCTTCGAGATCGCGGACGGACTGTCGAACTTTCGCGACAATCGCGCCGTCCGCTTGCTTGTGAAATCCCACAGGTTCGACGTGCGGACTGACCATGGCCCACTGGCGCGTCCAATACTGACGCACGGCCTCGCGACCGTGAACGTAACCGCCATCCATGCCATTCGCCCAGGTGACATCATCGGCGAGGCTGGCTAGCACGCCATCGATGTCGCGCGCGTTGAAGCGGTCATAGAGGCGTTGGAGGACTTCGACATCACCGTCCATCGGGTTCTCTCCTCGGTCTGGATGTGCCGGATTCGGGGGATTTATATATGCACGTATGTATCAGCGTGCCGATCGTTGCAAGGGGTAAGTTGCGATGGACTTGGATGTGCTTTCGACGCCCGGGCACCTGATCAGCCTGGCGGCGCGAGGCTTCGCCCGGCTGAGTGAGGCGCGCCTCAAGCCGCTGGGCTTTGGCGTCGGTCACCTGCCGGTGCTGGTCGCCCTTCAGGATGGCCGGGCAAGCACGCAGCGTGATCTCGCCCGGTTTGCCAGGATCGAACAACCGCCGATGGCACAGATGCTCCTCCGAATGGAGCGGGACGGGCTGATCCGACGCTCGCCCGACCCGGCCGATGGGCGCAGCAGCCGCATCACCCTGACGGAGGTTGCGGCGGCGCGCCTGCCAAACGCGGTCGCAACTTTGCTCCGGGGAAACCGCGAGGTGTTGAGTGGCTTCACGCACGAGGAGACCGAACAGCTTGTTGCCCTGCTCATGCGCCTGATCGCAAATCTCGATGGGGTCGCGAGCGTCGAGGCGTCGCCGCGCTGTCCGTCAGCCTGAGCAGGAAGAGCCGTTCGCTCGCTGCGGGCTGTTTGTTTTCAGTGGCCTGCTGATCCCATCCGTCCGCCGAGAAGTGCGGCGAAGTTCTGGGGCAGGAGGCTAGCTCTTTGTATTGTCGCATGATTCACGCGGCTTGAACGGTCCGCCCGAGCCGCGATCCGCCCCGGCCGTTGCGCAGGGGCTGGGTTTGGGACGCGCGATCCGGTTTGGCGCGATCATGCTTCAGGTGGCGTGATCACGCTGAAGCACCGCCGGCTTCAGAATGGCATCAGGATATCCATCATCTGCTGGCCCCAGCGGGCGCGCTGCAGGTCGGTCAGTTGCCCCTTGCCGCCGTAGGCGATGCGGGCTTCCGCCATGCGGTCGTGCTGCACCGTGTTGTCGGAGGCGATGTCCTGCGGACGGATGACACCGGTGACCCTGAGCTCGCGCAGTTCGCTGTTGACCAGGAATTCCTGCGACGCGGCGACCACTAGGTTGCCGTTGGGCAGGACCTGGGTGATGATTCCGGCCAGCCGCAGGGTGACCGCCTCGGTGCGCTGGATCTGGCCGGTGCCGACATTGCTGTTGCCGCTGCTGGCCGACAGCAGTTTGGATGGATCGACCGCCTTCGGCACGATCGCCTCGAGCCCGAACAGGTTTGGCAGGCCGGCGGATTCGGAGCTGGCGCGGGTCGCTGAGGTCACGTTCTTCAGGTTGGCGGCGTCGTTCATGTTGACCAGGACGGTGACGATGTCGCCGACCGCGGCGGCGCGCTGGTCCTTGAAGAAGGCCCTCGAGCCGGAGCGCCAGAGCGCGTTGGCCTCATTCGGTGACGGCCGGGCGGTCGGCATCGGCATGGTCAGCGGGCGCCATTTGGGGTCCTTGGTCGGATCCTGGGTCGGGGTCATCGTCGGGTCGCGTCCGACATCGGACAGCCGGCTGAGCGTGCCGCAGGCGCTGAGCGATGCCGCCATCAAGCCCAGCAGAAGGATGCCGCGCGCGGTCATTGGGTCAGGGTCATTGGGTCAGGGTCATTGGGCGTCCACGCGCTGTTCGTAGCGCGGCGGCTGGCGGGGCAGCGCCGGCGGGGCATCGGGTGTCACCCGCACCTGGCCGGGGCCGATCACCTGGGCGAACAGGTAGGCGTGCGAGGTCATGTTCTGCACCCGGATGCGCTCGCCTTCGGCGCCGGCGTCGAGGGCGATGGCCTGGCCGGTGACCGACAGCCCGGTGGAGGCGAGCTGGATCAGGACAGTGGCGCCGCGCTGCACCAGCGGCGGGCGGACCAGGTCGGCCAGGCGCAGCGGCTGCCCGGCGGCGAGCGGGCGGCGCAGTTGCATGCCGACGACCTGGTCGGCGGATCGCGCGACGTCATTGGCGAGCGAGGCGTGGATGCGGGCGAGGTGGATGTCTTCGGGGCGCAGGATGGTTTCGGGCAGCAACCGGGTCAGTGCCACCGGTGCATCGACCACGGCGTCGGCGCGGCCGCTGATCCTGCTGTCGATCGGGTCCATGCCGTCGGCGGTGATGGTCAGGGCGGCGGTGAAGCGGCCCGAGTTGGGGTCATATTCCAATTGCGAGACGGTGGCGCTGGTTTTCGCCCCCACCGGAACGATCGGGGCGATGAAGCCGGGCAGGTCGATGTCGAGGTCGTCGGCGGCGCCGCCGGCGGTGATGGCCACGCGCACCGCGTCGAGCGCCGCTTCCCTGGGCAGCGGGCGGCCGGGCCATTCGAGCACGGCACGGTCGGCGCGCGAGACCGAGCGCCAGGCGACGTCGAACTGGCGGGCGATGGCGTTGAGCTGGGCGGCCTCGACGATGATGCGCCCGCCGGGTGTGGGGCCTGGTCCGAGCACTCGGTTGGCGTTGACGCCGGCGTCGTCGAACAGGTCGCGGAGGTAGACGTTGGGGCCGTGCAACGTGGTCATGTTGCGCAGCGAGGCGGCCTGGGCCTGGGCGCAGAGCAGCAGGCCGAGGGCCACAACCAGGGCGCGCACGGGATCAGCGCAGGTTGGTGAGGGTGGACATCATCTCGTCGCTGGAGGTGATGACCTTGCTGTTCATTTCGTAGGCGCGCTGGGCGGTGATGAGGTTGGTGATCTCGGTGACCACGTTGACGTTCGAGGTTTCGATGAAGCCTTGCTCGACCGAACCGAAGCCGGCGGTGCCGGGATTGCCGGTGACCGGGGCGCCGGAGGCGGCGGTCTGCATCAGCAGGTTGGCGCCTTGCGCATCCAGTCCCGCTTCGTTGGGAAAGGTCGCGAGCTGCAGTTGGCCGATGGTCTGCGGCGCGGTCTGGCCTTGCAACGTGACTTGGACCTGGCCCGAGGTGTTGATGGTCGTCCCGGTGGCGGCGGCCGGGATCTGCAGGCCGGGCTGCACGGTGTAGCCGTCGGCGGTGACGATGGTGCCGTCGGCAGCGAGCGAGAAGGTGCCGTCGCGGGTGTAGGCGGTCTCACCGTCGGGCATGGTGACCTGGAAATAGCCGTTGCCCTGGATCGCCATGTCCAGCGTGTTGGAGGTCTGTTGCAGGTTGCCCTGTTCGTTGATGCGGTAGATCGCCGCGGTCTTGACGCCGAGGCCGACCTGGGCGCCGGAGGGGACCACGGTGCCGCTGTCGGAGCTGTTGGCGCCGACCCGACGCAGGTTCTGGTAGATCAGATCCTGGAACTCGGCCCGCCGGCGCTTGAAGCCGGTGGTGGTCATGTTGGCCATGTTGTTGGAGATGACTTCGACGTTGGTCTGCTGGGCCTGCATGCCGGTGCCGGCGATATCAAGCGAGCGCATTGGGTGGTCTCCTGTGGCGTTTTGTCACGAGCGGGGCGGGTATCGGGTTATGAACCGGACCCGGAGGGCAGCAGCTTGTCGATGGTGCTCTGCTGGCGGTCGCCCTCGGCCTGCAGCAGTTGAGTCACGAACTGGAACTGGCGCACGTCGTCCATCATCCGCGTCACCTCCATCACCGGCTGGACGTTGGAGTCCTCGATCGCGCCTTGCACGATGGAGGGGGCGGCGACCGGGGCGGTGGGGGAGTCGGAGACGAAATTGGTGCCGCCCTCGGCGCGCATCTTCATCTGGTCGGCGGGCTGGACGATGCCGATCTTGCCGAGCTGGCCGTTCTCGGTGGTGATCGAGCCGTCGCCGGCGATGCTGATCTGGGTGTCGGTCGGGGCGAACTGGATCGGCTTGCCGCTGGTGTCGAGCACGGCGTTGCCGCTGCTGTCGGCCAGGGTGCCGTTGGGCAGCAGGCCGAAGCGGCCGTCGCGGGTCAGCCGCGGGCCGGCCTTGGTGTTGACGGTGAAGTAGCCGTTACCGGTGAGCGCCAGATCGAGCGGGTTGGCGGTATGGGTCAGGGTGCCGGGCTGCGATTCGCGATAGGTCGCGCGGTCCTGCGCGTAGGTGATGCCCTTGCTGCCGGGGGTGCGGGCGGTTCCGGTCTGCGGGTCGATCCAGTCGCTGAACACCACCCGTTCGGAGCGGTACCCCGGCGTATTGGCGTTGGCGATGTTGTTGGCGGTGATATCCATCAAGCGCTGCTGGGCAACCAGGCGCGAGGCGGCGAGGGAGGTGGTGATGTCCATAAGGCGTTGTCCGAACGGTCCGGGCTGGAGAGGAGCAAGCGCCGTGCCAGGGGCGGGAGGGGCAGATCCTGGCTGTGGAGGCTGGATGCGGTGGCCACAGCAGGCGCCGGTAGGGCAGCAAAATCTGCCGATTGGGCAATGATTGCCGCGGTGTCTGGGGGCCGGTTCGGGTGACGGGGCGTGGTGGGTCGCGGCAAATGGCTGGGGCGATCGGTGGCGCAAAACAGTTGCGACCACTCGGAGCCGGACGATATGACCTCTGCCCGCGAATGGCGGACGCCGATCGGGCGCATCGGCCGTTGCATCCAGGAGATCGCACCGCATGGACTGGCCGGCCTTGCTGCCTGTGTTCCTGACTGCCGGGGTGGAGTGGGTGGAAGCGTTCACCATCGTGCTCGCGGTCAGCCTGACGATCGGCTGGGGCGCCTCCTTGGCGGCGGCGGCGGCGGGGCTTGCCACGCTGGCGGCGCTGACGGCGGTGACCGGGGGGGCGTTCAGCCTGGGGCTGAACCTGCAGGCCATCCAGTTCGTCATCGGCGTGTTCCTGCTGCTGTTCGGGGTGCGCTGGCTGTCCAAGGCGATCGCTCGCCAGGCCGGGCTGAAACCGCTGCACGATGAGGACGCCGAATTCCGCGACACCCAGGCCGCGGTCAGCAAGGGCGACTGGTTCGCCGCCTGGCTGATCGCCTATAAGGGCACCTTGCTGGAGGGGCTGGAGGTCTGGCTGCTGGTGGTTGCGTTCAGCCTGCACAGCCGGGCCTGGATGGCGAACGCGGGCGCCGCGCTGGCCGCGTTGGTGGTGGTGTTCCTGGCCGGGATGTCGATTCGGGCGCCGCTGCAGCGGGTGCCGGAGAACGCCATCAAGTTCGTGGTCGGGGCGATGATCGTTTCATTCGGCATGTTCTGGACGCTGCAGGCGCTGGCCGGCGACGTCTGGCCGCTGGGCGATTGGTCGCTGCTGTTGCTGGAGGCGTTCTTCCTGGCCGGCGGGCAGGCGCTGGTGCCGCTGATCCGCGCCCGGCCGCGTCGGGCGGCGGCATGAAGGCGTTTGCCAAGACCCTGTTCGGCGACAGCCGCAACCTTGCCGGGGTTGGCCTGATCGTAGCGGTGGCGGCGGTGCTGACCGGGCTTGGCCGGGCCGATTGGGCGGTGTTCGCGATGCCGGTTGCAGCGCTGGGCGTGGCCGGCTGGCTGGCGGATCATTGAGCGGCTGATTGGCTTGGACTTGGCGTCCGCAACGGTCGGTGGGGGGCTTCGGCCGGGAGCGGGTGAAACCTACTGCATCTGGTTCGCCAGCAGGGCGTAGGACCGCCGTCGAGCTGCCGGATCGTGCAGGGTGGTGAGGATGGCGATCTCCTCGACGTCGTGCTGCTGGGCCAGCGCGCGCAATCTGGTGCCGACGTGATCGGCGGTGCCGTAGAAGGCTCGTGCGCGCAGGCGTTCGACGCGGGCGGTTTCGGCGTCCGAGTAGACGTGGGTGGCGGCCTGTTCTGGGGACGCCAGCGCGGTGAACAGGCCGCGGTCGCGGTTGAGCCGCCAGATTTCACGCGAGCGGAACAGGGTGTCGGCTTCCTGCTGGGTCTCGGCGGCCATCGCCCAGACGCATAATGCGGCGTGTGGGGAGGCATGGCGTGGGCTGGGCCGGTATCCCTGGCGGTAGAGTGCCAGCGCCTGTTCGGCGCCGTGGCCGTCGGTGATGAAATGGGCGAAGCAGAACGGCAGGCCGAAATAGGCCGCGACCTGGGCGCCGTAGTCGGAACTGCCGAGCACCCAGACCTCGGGCGTGGTCGG
Source organism: Rhodopila sp. (assembly GCF_965277165.1). Classification (GTDB taxonomy): domain Bacteria; phylum Pseudomonadota; class Alphaproteobacteria; order Acetobacterales; family Acetobacteraceae; genus Rhodopila. The sequence continues at coordinate 1,474,104 of NZ_CBDICE010000006.1, read as the reverse complement.
GCCCTGAGGTTGGGCGCGGACGTCGCGGAACGGATGGCCCTCGATCAGCTTCTGGCCGGCGAGCCAGGCCAGCAGATCGCGCATGTCGGCGGGGAACTGGTCGGCGGCGGTGTCCGCCCTGGGGTTCAGCGCGTAGGCGGTGAGGCCATCGGAGCCCGGCGCTCGGCCGACGCCGAGGTCGATGCGTCCGGGCGCGATCGCATCGAGGACGCGGAACTGTTCGGCGACTTTAAAGGGGGCGTAATGCGGCAGCATTACACCGGCGGAGCCGACGCGAATGCGCTGGGTGGTGGCGGCGATGGCGGCGATCAGGATCTCCGGCGCGGTGCCGGCCTGGCTGTCGGAGTTGTGGTGTTCGGCGCACCAGTAGCGGTGGTAGCCCAGAGCCTCGCAATGCTGGGCCAGGGCGATGCTTTCGCGGATCGAGGCGTCAGGCGAGCGGTCGGCGACGATGGTCGATTGATCGAGGACTGAGAGCCGTAGCATGGGCGAGGGTCCGCTTCTGTCTCGATTCGAGGGTTTGTCATGCGGTGGATCAGCCGCCGTGCGACCTGCCCGATCGGCAAGGACACCAGCAACGCGTTTTTGTCCAGCGGGGTTTATGGTTCCGGTGTCCGCTACGGCGGTTGATCCACACATTGTTGGACTTCGGGACAGACACGCTAGCTAGTGTCCCGAGTCTGAAGTTCGCCATGGCAGGCGAACCCCAGTCTCGTGCCACTAGCTCTTTGTTTTCAGTGGCCTGCTTGTCTCTTACGTCCGCCGCATAGTGCGGCGAACTTCGGAGGCAGGACACTAGACCGGCTGAGCTTTATCGCGCTGCCTGACACACAATGCCGTTGGCGGATGTTGGTGTTGCAGGCTTGCCGCTCGCCCAAACCGCCGACCCGATCCTTCAGGTATTCAGCCCATCCGTCTGCGTCAGCGCACACCCATCGATCCGCCATGTGCCGTCCTGCTCGCGCTCCATTTTATAAAGCGCTAGCGCTGCCGAACCGTCAGGGCCGATGATCATGACGCGCTGAACGATCCGTTCTTTGATCGTTATCAGTTTCTCGAACTTGAACGAGCGCGGCCGGTAGACCGGCGGATACCCCTGCCGCACCATCGCCATAAAATGCGCCGCGTCCCCAAACACCGACTGTATGTGGGGCGAGGCGAAGCTGAACGCGGCGGCGCCGGCGTCACGGCGGAACGCGTCGAGTTGCGACGTGATGACCTGCTCGATCGCCTTATGATCCGCCGTTGAGACCGACGCGGCGTCGTCGGCGCGCGCCGGCCCTCGACCGCAGCAGACCATTGCGACGATCAAGCAGATCGCTAGTGTCCCGCGTCTGAAGTTCGCCATAGCAGGCGAACCCCAGTCTCGTGCCACTAGTTCTTTGTTTTCAGTGGCCTGCTTGCCTCCTACGTCCGGCGCATAGTGCGGCGAACTTCGGAGGCAGGACACTAGAACACGCATTGACAACCCTCCTGCCGAAATCATTAGTGATTTGCGTTGAAAGACTGTAGTGCCGCCGCACCAAAGAAAGGCCTGGATGCTCCGCTTGCGTCGACGATTGTAGGTTGGGTGTCTTCGCCATCTGGTATCGGATCACGGTTCAGCCGTTCTTTTGATCCGATCCAGTGTGGGTTCGAGGGTAGCCCTCCGCAGCCGATCAACGGTGCAGCATAGCATGGAGCTTTCGCCAAGATGAAATGCTCAGCCGGGTCGTCAGGCCAGTCCCGGCCCGCGGATTCGTCGTTACGGAGACTTCCGACGCCAAGCGGCGTCCGAAACTCATAATCAGAGCGGACTGTCCGCCTCTGACAAGCTGGCGGCGATAGGGGGGAAGTCGTTACCGGCATGCGACCGAGGCGCGGTCGATCAAGGGTCAATGTCAGCGTCTTTGCGACGCCATCCTCAGAGCATTTTGGCGACCGTCGTCCTCCCGCCACTTTGCTCATGGCGTCAGGCGAGCGGGGAGCCAGGCTCGGGCAACGCGATCGTCGAGCTCGCTTCCACGATCTGGTCCGGACCGCCGCGGGGTGGCCAGACGCCGCTGGAATACGCGGCCGTCCGCAGAGCAGAACGTTGGTAGAGATCTCTGAATCCCCAGATGTGCGTGATGCGCGGCGGCCCATCCAGCGCGTACATGTTGATCACTAGCCGCTCCGTGTAGTCCCGCGCCGGTGCGATCGCCTGCTGCCAGCCGACGAGTGTCGGCGGCAGACCGCCGGGCTTCAGCTGGTAGGTCCGAAACTCGTAAGCCGGGCCGCGAGCGCCGATTTGCGGTGGCGGCAGGAACGGGAACGGCGCGTAGCTCTCCATGCTGAGCGATTTCACGCGGCTGCTCGCATTGAAAGGCGTGTCGCTGAGCAGGGCGCGCTGGCGCTCTACCGCCAGAGCCTCGGCCGTGTCGAAACTGCGGAGCACCAGCAAGCGCCCCAGCGTGCCGATCTCGGTGCGCCAGCAGCCCAGCAGCGAGCCGTCAGCGAGCGGACCTGATATCCAAGCCCGCGCGCCATCGGCGACCTCATGGATCGCCAGCAGCGGACAGGCTATGGTAGTCAATTCACAGATCATTGGCCGATCCTGTCCGAAGTGTGGTGTTGCCCTGGGCTGCGGCGGCTAGAAGGCACGAGGAAATCCGCCACGATCCCGCCGCAGCTGTAAACCGCCACGCAAGCCACGATCCATCTAGCGATGTGCATCGGCACCTCCTCGTCATGCGGCTACAGCGGACTGACGTGTCCCGGTATCACGAAAGCGCGGTTTTCGCCGGGCCTGAGCGAACGGACGCGACCTCAACGAAGTAAATTAGGCTGCATGTTCCCGGAATCGTTCAGAACGAACCGCATATGCCTTGCTAGAATGAGTCGGGTTCAGAACGGCGCCTGGCCGAACAGGGTGTCCAGCACCGCGTATAGCAGGCCGCCGATCAGGAAGCCGACGATGGTTCCGTTCATGCGGATATATTGCAAGTCCTTGCCGACGCGCAGTTCCAGGCGGTCGACGATCGTTGCGCTATCCCAATTGGCAACCACCTGGCCGATGAAGTCGGCGATGCGCACCTGGGCGGTGGGGAGCATGGTGCGCACCAGGCCCTCGGCGGCGGTCTGCAGCCGGGCACGGGCGAGCGGGTCGGCTTCCAGGATGGTGCCAAGGTTGCCCAGCGCGTCCTGGATGTAGGGCACGACCCGGCCGTTCGGTTTGGCGATGTCGGCTTCCAGGCCGGCGCGCAGGCGGGCCCAGATGTCCCAGATCCAGGTCTGGATGGTTTCGTGGGCAACTACCCGGCGTATCGCGGCGCCGACCTCAGCGGCGCGTTCCGGTTCGGTTTCCATGCGGTTGATCTCACGGCGCACCCATTCGTCGAAGGCGGCGCGCAGTTCGGAGCCGTCGGGGCTCATTTTGTCGAGTTCGGTGTTGATGACGCCGAGCACGCGGCGGGCGATGGAGGCGCCGAGCGCCCAGCCGACCAGGCGGCCGCCCTGTTCGCGGACGCGTTCCTCGATGGCGTGGCGCAAGGCGCCCTCGCGGCCGCCGAGGGTGGTCTTCAACTGGCCGAGGACGAAGCCGAATACTTCCTGGTGGCGGCCGCCGTCGACCAGGCTGTGCAGGGCGCGGGCGACGACCTGGCCGGCGGCGGGACCGCCGACGATCCTGGGCAGCACGCGGGCGACGATACGGCGGGCGCGGCCGTCCTCGACCGTGGCCAACAAGCGGGGCAGCACGCCGGAGAGCGCGACGGCAGCGGGGCGGGCGGCGGCCGGGTCCGCCAGGAAGCGGGCCAGGATGCCGGGCAGGTCGAGGCGGGCGATGACGTTGGAGACCTCGGTGCTGGTGAACACGTGGGTGGCGACGAAACGGCCGAGCGCCTGGCCGAGACGGAGGCGCTGGTTGGGGATGATGGCGGTGTGCGGGATCGGGATGCCGAGCGGGTGGCGGAACAGCGCGGTGACCGCGAACCAGTCGGCGATGCCGCCGATGAAGCCGGCCTTGGCGGAGGCTTGCAGCAGGCCGGCCCACCAGTTGGGCGGCAGGGAATAGCTGGCGATGGTGAGGCAGGCCATGAGGACCAGGAGGCCGGTCGCGAAGCTGCGGTGGCGGCGCAGGGTGCGCCGGGCCTGGGTGTCGGGATCAGGGTTGGTCATCGGGGGGTTGTTTAGGCGCGGCGGGCGGGTGCGTCTAATTCGCCGCCAGATCAAGCGTCGTCGATGCCTTGTCGGCAACCGCTGGCGCGCATGCTGATCGGTTCTCGCCGCCGCGTTGCGGTTTCCGCCGGGTGACGGAGTTCTCGATCGATGTGGCTGACAATGGCTCCGCCGAGCGTGACCAACAACCACATGAGTTGGGTTCCAGCGTCACCCGCTCCGTCAGGTCGAGCGTTGCCATCGCTGAGCCTAGTATCATCAGAGCGAGTGATTCTGCCTCCGCGCGGTTCAGCACCGCTGCCGCAAGCCGTGCACCGGGCGCGGCCGCCACCTCCACGGTAGTCCGGCCAATGCTCGAGACGTGGCCGACTACCAAGATTCCGCGGCCGATAAGCGGAGGGCAAGAAAATCTGCGTGGAGTTTCAATCTGGCAGGGCTCAAGCGGTCAGCACTGGGTTTGGTCTCGCGCCTCTTTCGCAGCCTCACCGGAGGGAGAACATTTCGGGTAGCGACGAAACGTTCCTCGGGATGCTATCCGAGCGGCCCCAATGTCTGCTAGCCGTCGTCGCAGGTTATGTTCTGGGGGAAACTATGGAAGCGTCACCAGCCCAGGTTATCCAGTACTTCAATGGCGAGAAGCAGAATTTGATCCCATTGTTTCAGCGCCCTTACTCCTGGCGCTTACCGAACTGGAAAACGATGTGGGACGACGTTCTGGTTCAATACGACGCCGACGACAAGTCGGCGCACTTTATGGGTACCATCGTATCCGTTCCCGCACGCAGTGTACCCGTGGGGGTCAGCAAATACCTTATCATAGATGGGCAGCAGCGGCTCACGACGGTCTCGATCTTGCTCGCAGCTCTTCGGGATACGCTCGACGAGAACTCGTCGGCGCGTATTCAGGAAGTCTACCTTACGAACCGTTTCCGTGATCCAGAGGACACGCTGAAATTCGTTCCCACGCAAATCGATCGCGATCGATATCGCTCTATTATCTTGGATCGCTATGTTCCCGACGATCAGAGCTTAATGTCCGAGGGCTATGCCTACTTCAAAAACCAGTTGCTCAAAGGCATAGACCCAAACGGGGACCCCATTGATCGCGCTAAGGTTCTGACGACGGTGGAGCGGGCATTGCAGGTCGTCATGATCAACCTCGGTGATGACGACGATCCCTACCTGATCTTTGAAAGCCTGAACTTCAAGGGCGAGCCACTCACGCAAGCGGATCTGGTCCGAAACTATATCCTGATGCGGTTCCGGCACTCGATGTCGGCAGGCGGCGAGCAGGAGCGCATCTATAAAACGTATTGGGCGCCAATGGAGCAGCGGCTCGGTGACAACATTCCCGAGTTCCTACGGCACTACGCCATGAAAGGTGGTGACAACGTCTATCAACGGGGTATCTACGCCGCCACGAAGTTACTCCTGAAAGGTATGGGTGAACCGACTGACGTCGAGGCGGAGTTGGTTCGGATGAGCAGCTTCTCCGCAATGTACGCCAGCATCCTCGATCCGTCGCTGGAGCAGACACCCTCAATAAGAAAGCGACTTGTCAATCTGAAAAGCCTCGACGTAGGAACGTCATATCCTCTGCTTCTCCGCCTGTTCGAAGAGCGGCGCGTCGGAAAGATCAGCGTCAAAGATCTTGAAGACTGCCTAGGTCTTATTGAGTCTTTCGTCGTTCGCCGGGCCGTGTCGGTCGTTCCAACGAATGCGTTAAACAAGCTCTTTCTTCAATGGGCGCGCCAATTCCCCGCTGACAATCACGTACAATGGCTAGGCACATCTATGTCAGCGGGGGCCGGCGGGCGGCGTTTCCCGAACGACATCGAGTTCGGCGAGAACTTCAGAAGTTTTGCTCAGTATGGCCGCGGCTATACCCGCTACGTGCTGCTCCGACTTGAGGAGGCTTTTGGACATAAGGAAGGCGTCGATCTGAGCAATGCTACGATCGAACATCTCATGCCGCAGACCATGACCAACGAGTGGAAGGCGGAAGTCGGGTCGCATGCCGTTGCCGTTCACGCGCGCCTCAAGGACACCTTCGGCAATTTGTCGCTGACAGGATACAATACGGAGCTCGGCAATCTGCCGTTTCGGGAAAAGAAAATGAAGCTCGCCAATACTCACATCGAACTTAATAGATTTGTTCTCGAACAAAACCGCTGGGGGGAAGAGGAGATCATTAAGCGGGCTGATACTATGTTTAAGACCGCCAGCAAACTGTGGCCTGGTCCGATCACGCTGGCAGCACCTCCAGCAGTCACTCCTGACACGACCTCCGCAAGACCGGCTGACGCGTAAGCGGCTTCCACCTTCTCAACGGTCTTGTGAAGACGGAATGTGAGGGTCTTTGCGGCGAAGCGGACGGGCGACGTAGGCGGGATTGACCGGCACCGGACAGAATGGAAAAAGCAGCTCGCTCGGCCCATGCGGGGGCCTCCCTCATCCGAAAGCCCTGGTTTTTAGTGGACACGAGTTGGCGCTACCCTGTCCACTTTAATCGCTGAATTCTAATCTTGTTGGCCGGCAGGTCCGTAAGGAATCGATTAAGGCGAGCCGGGTCGAGCTCGGGCCGAATTACGTCGAGCATGATCTCCCAGCTCTCCAAGGCCATCCGGCTTCTCTTCCAATACAATGCCAACCCGATATTTCGAGTATCTTCGCCTTCGACTGCCTTTTCAAATTTGACACCGGAAGCAGCCCCGCCAGTCTTCAGGCCATTCCGACGCGCACCGCGACAGGTCACGCGACCTGGGTAGCGGATAGTTCGGGGACCTCGGTCTTGGACAGGTCGTAGTAAAGCCCGGCCGCCTGCCGGTGCGCTTGCAGCCGAGCCTCGGGTGGGTCGGCGTGGGCAAGCCGGGTTTCCGGCTGGTAATAGCCGTATTGGTCCGTCCCGCGCACGAGCAGCGCGGCTGGCCGAATGCTGCCGGTCGGGCGTACATGGGTTGGAATATAGCTCAGCGTCAGGCCGATCCGGCGGTCGTCACTGTTGTTCGGGCCCGACGAGTGAACCATGTGCGTGTGGTGCAGCGACATCTCACCGGCCTTCAGCGGCGCCAGCACGCCGTCCTGGGGCGCGTATCCACCGACCTGCTGCACCCGCCGAATGATGCTGTCATCGACGGACGTATCGGCGTGGACCGCGATGCCTGCCTTGTGACTACCGGGGATCATCCGCATGCAGCCGGACAGCTCGTTCGCGTTGCTGAGCGCCACCCAGGCGGTCACCTCCTCGGCCGGATCGAGGTTGAAATAGGCGTCGTCCTGATGCCACACCGCGACCGTGCCGCGGTGAGCCTCCTTGGTCTGCAGCGTGAAATGAAACAGCAGGATATTCGGCCCGATCACGTCCTCGACGGCGTCGAGCACCGCCGGGTGATGGACGATGGCGTCGGCCCAGTCGAACAGCAGGTGGCATTTGGATTTCTCCGGATAGCTCACCGGCTGGCCGAGGGTCGCTTCGTGGGCTTCAAGTTCGGCGCGGTAGACCGCCGCCTCCGCTGGCGGGAAAACCCTGACCGGGGCGGCGAAACCATCATTCCGGTAGTGTTGAAGCTGCGCTTCGGTCAATCGGAGTGGCATGGATCTTCTCCCTATTGAAACCTGCGTCCCATTGAGATGGTGCGACGGGACGTGTCAATGGGTCTGGGTGACCGTCCGTCGGCCCGAAATACGGCGGCCTACGACCCGCGCGGATCCAGTGCATCGCGCAAGCCGTCGCCGACCAGGTTGAACGACAGCACGCAGAGGAAGATCGCCACGCCTGGGAATACTGCCAGCCAGGGTGCCTGGGTCAGGAAGCGCTGGGCGGCGTTGAGCATCGAGCCCCAGGACGGTGACGGCGGCTGCTGGCCCAGGCCGAGGAACGACAGCGATGCCTCGGCGATGATCGCGGCGGCCAGCGACAGCGTCGCCTGCACCAGCACCGGGGGGACGATGTTGGGGGCGACGTGGCGCAGCGCCACGCGCAGGCCGCGGGCGCCCAGCGAGCGCGCCGCCTGGATATAGTCGGCGCTGTTCACCTCCAGCGTGGCGGCGCGGGCGACGCGCATGAAGCGGGGGGCGGTGGACACGCCGATGGCGATCATCGCGTTGGCGAGATCCGGCCCCAGGAACGCGGTGAGGGCGATCGCCAGGATCAGGAACGGGCAGGCCAGCATGGCATCGGTCAGCCGCGACAGCGCGGCGTCGATCCAGCCGCCGGAGAAGCCGGCGAGCAGCCCGGCGGGGACGCCGATCCCGGCGGCGATCAGCACGGAGACGACGCCGGCCAGCAGGCTGGCCCTGGCGCCGAACAGCACGCGCGAAAACACGTCGCGGCCGTTCTCGTCGGTGCCCATCCAGTGCGCCGCCGAGGGTGCCTTGCGGATCGCGGTCCAGGAGGTGGCGATCGGGTCGAACGGGGCGATCAGCGGCGCCAGCAGTGCGGCGGCAACGAACAGGACGATCACCACCAGGCCGGCGACCGCGGCCGGGCGGCGCAGAAAGCGGGCGAGCGCCAGGCTGGCGGGTGTGCGCGGCGCTCGGGTCGGTTCGATCGAACGCAACGCCGGTGTTGCCGTGGCGGTCATCGCGCGTGGTCCGGGGTTGGGCTGGCGAAGGGCTGCGTCGCCGGTTCGGGCGCGGGGTTGGCGTGGGTTTTGCTCATCGTCATACTTTTGTCGTCATGTTCGTATCGTCATGCCCACATCGACATGCTCGTATCGTCGTGCCCGTATCGTCATGCCCGTATCGTCATGCTCGTATCGTCATGCTCGGCGCAGCCTCGGGTTGATCAGCGCGTAGAGCACATCGGCCAGCAGGTTCAGCACGATGAACAGCAAGGCGGTGACCAGCACGACGCCCTGCACCACCGGATAGTCCCGGTCGAACACCGCATCCACCACCATCTTGCCGAAACCTGGGATCGAGAACACCTGCTCGGTCAGCACCGCGCCGGACAGCAGGGTGCCGAATTCCAGCGCGCCCAGCGTCACCACCGGGATCAGCGCGTTGCGCAGCGCGTGGCGGAGGATGACCCGCCACTCGGGCAGTCCCTTGGCGCGTGCGGTGCGGACATAGTCCTGATCCAGGGTCAGCAGCATGGCGCTGCGGGTGTGGCGCATCAGGATCGCGGCGATGGCATTGCCCAGCACGAAGGCCGGCATGATGGTGGTGGCGAGCGACCGCGCGGGGTCCTGGGTCAGCGGCACATAACCGGACGGCGGCAGCCAGCCGAGGTCGACCGAGACCAGCAGGATCAGCATGATGCCGAGCCAGAATGTCGGCGTCGACAAGCCGGCCAGGCCGATGGCGTTGGCCAGGTAGTCGAGCGGGCCGTTGCGCTTGACCGCCGCCAGCACGCCGGTCGGCACGCCGATCAGCACGGCGATGACAAACGCCATGACAGACAGTTGAGCGGTAACCGGCAGCTTCTGGGCGATCAGTTGCGTGACCGGCTGGTGGGTGTACCAGGAATAGCCGAGGTTGCCGTGCAGCAGGTTGCCGACCCAATGCAGGTACTGCAGCGGCAGCGCGCGATCCAGCCACAGCTGCTGGCGGATCTGTGCCACCACCTGGGGATCGCCGCTCTGCTCCCCGGCCAGGGCGAGGGCCGGATCGCCGGGCATCAACTGCTGCAGGCCGAACACCAGAATGCTGACCAGGATCAGGGTCGGGACGATCTGGGCGAGCCGGCTGCCGAGGCGGAACCCCACCGCCGGTTACTTCGCCGCGGTGGTTTGCATCGCCAGACCCTGCAGCCGGATCAGCCCATCGGGCACCGCGCGAAAGCCCGACAGTTTCGCCGACAGGCCGACGATGTTGACGGGTTGATACAGATAGATGATCGGCAGGTCCTTTTGTTCCTGCTGCATCATCTTGGCGTATTGCGCCAGCCGCGCGGCGGGATCGGTGGCGGTTCGGGCGGCGTCGAGCGCGGCATCGACGATCGGATTGGCATAGTGGCCGTAGTTCTGCCCGATGCCGGAATGCAGGAAGACATAAAGGTTGCCATCCGGGTCGGGGCGTCCCGACCAGGCGAGCAGCGCGGTCTGGAAGTTGCCCTGGCTGCCGGCGGACAGGAAGGTGGCGACATCGACCGGGCTGATCTTCACCTCGAAGCCGGCGTCGCGGACCATGGATTGGATCACCTCTGCGAGCTGGGTCTGGTCGGGGGTGTTCGGCACCATCATGGTCACCGCGATCGGGGTCGGCGCGCCCGATTGCTTGACCAGCGCCTTGGCCTTGTCGATGTCGCGCGGGGCCGGCTGGATGCCTTTGAGGTAGAGCGGCGAGGCGGACGACACCGCCTGGGCAGTGGGCTGATACAGGCCGTTGAACACCACATCGACCAGCGCCTGGCGATCGATCGCTGCCTGGAACGCCTGGCGCAGCAGCGCGCTCTGGCCGATGGCGGTTTTCGACCGCGGGCCGTTCGCCAGGTTGAAGACGATGCCGTTGTAGCCCAGCGCCGGAGAGGTGACGATGCGCAGCTTGGGATCGCGCTTCACCTCGGCCACGTCGGACGGTAGCACGCGTTCGGCGAGGTCGATGTTGCCGGTGCGCAGGTTGGCCAACTCCACCGAGGGGTCGGGCATCGGCTGGTAGATCACCCGATCGAAGTGGATGCTGGCGGCGTCCCAGTAGCCGGGGAAGCGGTCCAGCACGATGCGGTCCTGGGCGATGCGTTGCTTGAAACTGAACGGGCCGGCGCAGACCGGGTGGAGGCCGAAATCCTTACCCTCGGTCTGGGCGGCCTTGGGTGCCAGGATCATGCCGGCGCGGTCGGTCAGGGTCGCCAGCAGGGGCGCGGAGGGGGATTTCAGCACCAGCTTCACGGTCAGCGGATCGACCACCTGGATATCGTCGATCATGTTGATCTCGCCGCGGCGGTAGCTGCCGGGAAAGTCGAGATAGCGGCGCAGGGTGTATTTCACCGCCGCGGCGTCGAACGGTTCATTGTCCTGGAACTTGACGTTGGGGCGCAGGTGGATGACCAGGGTGTGCGGGTCGGTCCATTCGTAGCCCAGCGCCAGTTGCGGCACGATGTGCAGCTTTGCGTCGATGTCGAACAGCTTGTCGCAGAGGCCGGCGAACACGATGCGCCCGACGTATGTGCCGGCCAGGGTCGGGTCGAGGATATCGGGGTCCTCACGCAGCGCGATCCGCAAGGTCTGCGCGCACGCAGGGGCCGTGGCGGCGAGCAGGGTGGCCAGACCGCAGATGACGGCCAGCAGGCGGATGCGCATGATGTTTGTCCCGACAAGGAAACCGTCCCAGGCGGCGATTGTGCGGACGACGGCGGCTGCCGGCAAGCGGGTATCGGCGGGTTGCTATACTGGTCGTGTTTCCGGCGATCGAGATGTGCCCCGTTCAGTGCTGGATCAGTGCGTATCGCGCTGGTTTGCCGGGACGCAGCGCGCCGCCGCGGACCTTGTCGCGGTAGCGCGTCACGATCGGGTCGACCAGGCTGGTGAATGCCATCGCGACCAGCAGGCTGAGCAGGATGCCGGTGACGAACACGGCGTAGCTGTAGCCGACGGTGAAGGTGAGCAGCAGCACCAGCACGTCCTCGTGATACAGATAGAGCGGGTAGGTCAGTCCACCGAGCACGCGGTCGGTGTCGCGCCATCGGGTGATGTCACTGATGGCGAGCAGGCTGAGCACGCCCAGCAGCAGGCCGAGGATGATCACCTGGCCCGCCAGCGACGGCGCCGGCATGCCGGCAACCGGGTCGAGGGACGGTTGCAAGAGGCATTGCCAAAGCATGGCGGGAACCGTCAGCGCCACGGTCAGCCGGCCGGCGCGGCGGCCGATTGTGGCGAAATACAGCCCGGCGCCGAAGGCGAAATATGGCAGGAACTCCATCATCCTGACGCCGCGGCCATACACCGCGAAAACGAACAGCGGCACCAGCAGCAGTGACGCGACGGTTGCCGCGATGGTGAAGCCGTTGTTGCCGGGCAATCTTCGCCCGATCGTGATGCAGCCGGCCATCACCAGGTAGAACGCCATCTCGACGCGGACCGCCCAGGTGATGTCGAGAAAGTTATAGTCGATGGAGCGGTCGGCGAACGGTGTGATGCCGATGAAGTTCAATGCCACGTTGGCCGGTGTGAAGGCGTTGGCGGGAAACGACGGCTGCGAACGCCATAGCCGCGCCCCGCCAGTGGCCCTGAAAATCTCATGCGCGAGCATCGACAGTGCGACGGCCAGCAGAAAGTGCGGAACGATACGCAACAGGCGGTTGCCGAGGAACGCGCCGGCGCGTCCGCGGTAGATGCAATCGATCGCCTCGGTAATGACGAAGCCCGACAGCGCGAAGAACACCAGCACGGCGACGTTGCCGACCGGGTACGGCGCGAACGCCCGGGCGAATGGCAGTGGCGCCAAGTCGGCGGCAAAGTGTTGAAACATCACCAGCATTGCGAGCAGCAGCCGGAAGCCGCCAAAATGGCGGTAGCGGTAGCCGCTTTTTTGACTTCGGTCAGCCGGTGTCATCTGCGCGGTTCCAGTTCCCGCCGAATGGCGGATGCGGGCTAGTGTCCCGCGTCCGAAGTTCGCCCTATCGGGCGAACATCAGCCTCGCGACACTCGCTCCTGGTTTTCAGTGGCCTGCTGATCCCATCCGTTCGCCGCGAAGTGCGGCGAACTTCTGGGGCAGGACACCAGACAGTGTCGGTTTGACACCGTTGCAGATCACTTACCGGATTTTTGCCAGTGATAACGGATACGCACAGGAAATTCATTGCAGACACTACCATCGGCGACCTCTTCGCCGTGGGATCGCGTATTTGTGTCGGCCTGGGACGGAGCGAGCGTGTTTGTTGCGCGGGACGCCGAGGGTTATTCCGCCGCTTGCGCCACCGGCTGCTTCCACGAATGCAGCACTGGCAGAACTTCCTTGGCGTAGAGCTTCAGGCCATCCTCGGCCAGGGCGTATGGCGTGCCGCCGAAGCGGAACGAGGTCGCCAGTTCGAAGTCGCCGACCAGGGCGCGGCGTTCGTCGAACATCCTGAGGATGTGATCGGGCGTGCCCCAAACCGCTGCCTGCATGAAGGCCGAGACGATGCCGTCCATGCCGACCTGCTTGGCCAGGGCGATTTTCTGGGCATAGGCGTCGTATCCCTTGACGGTGCTGAAGTGCTCGCCGAGCAATTCGTAGTGATAGAAGTTGCTTTCGACGAATTTGCCCATGTATTGGCGGGCTTTGTCCTCGGCGCCGTCCATGGTCGGGGTGCAGACGCAGAAATCCGCCAATAGCGGCGGCAGCGCCGGGCCGGCGTGCAGTTGGCGGGTGAGGTCGCGATGCTTCTGGATCGCCGGCATCCGCATCGGCCACGGCCGGTCGGCGAACATCACCATCCTGGCGTTCAGTTTTGCCGCCGACACGACGGAATCGTCGGACGACGCCACCGCGTAGATGCGTCCGTCGATCGGTTTGTAGGGGCGTGGCCGCAGTTCGGTGCGCGGCTGGGGGTAGAACTTGCCGTTGCCTTCGATGAAGCCGGTGCGCAGCGCGTCGACGATCATCGCCGCGGCCTCGTCGAAGCGGCCGCGTGATTCATCCATGGTGCCGCGGAAGGCGTGGAACTCCCGCCGAGCCAGGCCGCGGCCCATTCCGAGGCGGAGGCGGCCTTTGCTGAGCAGGTCGACCATGATGGCGCGTTCGGCGACGCGCAGCGGGTCGTTCCATGGCAGGATGACAGCGGCGGTGCCGAGGTCGACGTTGGGGCAGACGGCGGCGAGATAGGCCATCAGTTGCAGGTTGTCGGGGCAGAACGAGTAGTCGTTGAAGTGATGCTCGACCGACCAGAGCGCGTCGAAGCCGCTGTCGGCGGCGAGACGGGCCAGCTTGATTTCCTCGTCCCAGACCTGCTCGTCCGAGACCCCGGACCAACCGTAGCTGGCGAACACCATCTGCAATCCGACGTCCATCGCGTCCTCCTGATATATTCGGGGCTGGTTTATTTGGGGGCCATCGTTTCATGGACGCGCGCGGGGGGCAAATTTGGCGTGGACGCGGGGTGGCGGTTAAGTTGCAGGCCGCGAGTAAGGGAAATATCGGATGGCGCTGAAACGCATGGTGCTGGAGATCGGCATGGGCAGCGATATCAGGGGTGCCGAACCGACCAAGGCGGCGGTGCGGGCGCTGCGTGATGCGCTGTGGCACAATTCGCTGAGCGTGGCCGCCGCGCTAGGCCTCGACACTGATTCGATGCAGGTGGAGGTCACCATCGGCGTGCCGCATCCCGAACGGGTGGACAAGGATGCGGTCCTGGCGGTGCTGCCGCACGGCAGCGGGACCGTCAGCGTGGTCGATGGCGGGCTGGAGATCGCCACGGACGACGGCACCGGGTCCACCCTGATCGCCAATGCCGCCGCGGTGGTGTGGCTGGATATCGCGTAAGGAAACAATCACCATGGCACGCAAGCGCGTCATCCTGGAACTGGGCAGCGGCAACGACCTGCACGGCGGGGACTACACCAAGGCGGCGCTGCGGGCGGTGCAGGACGCGCTGCACCATTCGTCGCTGTCGATGCTGGGCTCGCTGGGCATCGACGCCAAGACGCAGATGTTCGTCGAGGTGACGATCGGCGTGCAGCAGCCCGAGAAGGTGGATACCGAGGCGGTGAAGGCATCGCTGCCGCACGGTATCGTTACGGTCCGCGCGGTGAAGGGCGGGCTGGACGTGATCGACCGCGAGCGCGGCGACAATGCGGTGATTGCCGCCGCGGCGGTCGCGGTGCGGCTGGAACTGGCGTGAGTGCGGTTGGCGTGAATGCGGTTGGCGTGAATGCGGTTGGCGTGAGTGGGCGTCCTGGTGTCCCTGGTCCGAATTTCGCGATATCGGGCGAGCATCGGCCTCGCGACACTGGCTGTTCGTTTTCAGCGGCCTGCTGATGCCATAGGTCCGCCGCGAAGTGCGGCGCACTTCTGGGGCAGACTTCAACGTCCGCGCCAGACCGGATCGCGTTTTTCGACGTAGGCGCGGATGCCCTCGACGCGGTCCTCGCTGCTGTATGGGCTGAGGCCCTCGTTCAGGCGCAGCGCGGCGGGCACCGGCAGGCCGTTGGAGCGGATCGCGGTTTCCTTCATCCGGCGCAGCGAGACCGGTGCGTTGCGGCAGATCGCCTCGGCCATTTGCAGGGCCTCGGTCAGGGCCTGGCCGCGGGCGACGACGCGGTTCACCAGGCTCCAGCGGCGGGCGTCCTCGGCGCCGATATACTCGCCGAGGTAGAGCATTTCGTAGGCGATGCCGGAGGGGATCATGCGCGGCAGCATGACGTTGGCGAAATGGGCGCCCTTGCCGCGCTTGGCCTCGGGCAGGCCGAAGCGGGCGTGGTCGGCGGCGATGCGGATGTCGCAGGCGAGCGCCAGTTCCATGCCGCCGGCCACCGCCGGACCGTTTACCGCCGCGATCGTCGGCTTGGTGGTTTCATAGACGACTTCAAAGAGGTAGCGCTGCACGCGGGATAGCAGCGGTTGAAACGGCTTGCCCTCGGCGTCCTGCTGGGCCCTGGCCTTGAGGTCGGCGCCGGCGCAGAACGCGCGATCCCCCACCGCGGTCAGCACGATGGCGCGGATGGCGGGGTCGGCGCCGGCGTCGACGAAGGCGGCGACCAGGGCGTCGGACAGTTCGGGCGACAGGGCGTTCATCCGTTCGGGGCGGTTGATCGTCAGCACCAGGATGTGGCCGCTTGTTTCCGACAGAAGGATCGGGTCGGTCATCGTTGTCTCCGTTCGATGGGTGGTTCCAGGGTAGCCCGGCTTCGGCCGCATGGACATGGAAGCGGGGGGTGGACATCATGCCGCGCGAAATTGAAGGAGAAATCGCCGGATGCCAGCCCAGATCGCCACCCAGGCCGCGCTGCACACGTTGTTTCATCCGCGCGCGGTGGCGGTGATCGGGGCGTCGGACGAGGCCACCAAGCACGGCTACATCGTGCTGACCAATCTGCGCGAGACCGGTTTCCGGGGCGGCATCCACGGCATCAGCCGGCGGCTGCGCGAGGTGGATGGCATTCGTTGCTGGCCTGATCTGGCGTCGGTGCCGGAACCGGTGGATATCGCGTTCCTGGCGATCCCGGCCGAGGCCGCGGCGCAGGCGGTGCGCGATGCCGCACGGGCCGGCCTTTCGGCGGTGATCGTGGGGTCGGCGGGCTATGCCGAGAGCCTCGATGCCGGCGGCGAACAGCGCCAGCGCGAGTTGCAGAATGTCGCTCGCGAGGCGGGCATCCGCATCGTCGGGCCGAACTGCAACGGCATCTATAACGCCCATCTGCCGCTGTCCGTGGGGTTCAATACGTCGCACGCCAAGCGGCAGAAGCCGGGCGGGATCTCGATCTTTTCCCATAGCGGCGCGCTGTTCGATGCGATGGCGGGGCGGTTGGCGATGTTGGGTGCCGGGCTGTCGCTGTTTGCCTCGGCGGGCAACGAGGCGGACATGTCGGTGCTGGATTACCTGGAGTACGGCATCGGCCATGCGCCGACGCGGGTGATCGCGCTGCTGATTGACAGCCTGGACGACGGGCCGCGGTTCCGGCGGCTGGCGTTGGCGGCGCACCAGGCGGGCAAGCATGTCGTGGCGCTGAAGATTGGCGGGTCGGCGGCGGGGGCGGCCGCGGCGGTGGCGCATTCGTCTCGGCTGGCGGGGGACGATGGGGCGTATCGCGCGTTGTTCGCGGCCAGCGGTGTGGCGACGGTGAAGACGCTGGAAGGGCTGATGACGGCGGCGGCGTTGCTGGACAGGTATGGCCGTTGCCCGGGCGGGCTGGGGGCGCTGTCGACCTCGGGCGCCGGAGCGTCATTGATCGCCGATCGGTGCGAGGCGCTGGGGGTGAGGCTGGCCGTGCTGACGGCGGAAACCCACGCGGCGATCGATGCGCGGAAGCTGTTTTCCCGCATTGGCAATCCGCTGGACATGGGGATTTTCGGGGGCATGCGCGGGGCGGCGGAGGTGCCGGCGCTGTTGCTGGGCGATCCTGGGGTCTCGGTCGGGCTGGCCTTGGTGCATTCGATGAACCCGTGGCAAGGCGAGCCGTACCGATCGGCGATGGCAGCGGCGCGGGAGGGGTCGGGCAAGCCGCTGCTGGTGGTGAGCCCGGGCGGCATGCCGGAGGCCGAGCGCCGGAGCTACCGTGAGAATGGCATCGACGTGTTCACCGAGACCGACATTCTGTTGGAGGCGATCGGCGCCTTGCTGACGGGGCCGGCGGATGTCGAGGCGCCGGCGGGGGCACCGGAGCGGGCGGGGTTGGGGGCGCCGGAGGCGGCGGGCGCGGCGGGCGCGGCGGTCTCGCGGTTGGCGGCGAGACCGCTGCCGGGGCGGCCGCTCAGCGAACCGGAAAGCCTGCGGCTGCTGGCCGAATACGGCGTGCGTACGGTGCCGACGCTGGAATGCTGTTCGACGGCGGATGCGGTCGCGGCGGCGACGCGGGTGGGCTATCCAGTGGTGCTGAAGGGCGTTGCCGAGGGGGTGGCGCACAAGAGCGATCTCGGGCTGGTGCATGTCGGTCTGCGCGATCCCGACGCGGTGGTGGGGGCGTGCGCCGCGGTCGGCTGCAAGCGGGTCATCGTGCAGCCTCAGGTTCGCGACGAGTTGGAGGCGATCGCCGGGGTCAGCCGCGCGGATGGCGTGGGACTGGTGCTGATCGCCGGGCTGGGTGGGATTTTTGCCGAGGCGCTGCACGAGGTGGTGCGGTTCCCATTGCCGGTCAGCCGGGGCTTCGTCGAAGCGGGTCTGGCGCGATCCAGCCTGGGACGGGTGCTGGCCAGTCCGCGATGGAAATACCCGGCGGCGGGCGAGGCGTTCGTCGATCTGCTGATGGCGCTGCAGGATGCCGCGCTGGCATTGGGCGATGGGTTGCAGGCGATCGACGTCAACCCCGTGATGCTGGGCGAGGCCGGCGCCATCGCGGTCGATGCGCTGGTGCTGCCATTGGCAGACGCGTTGGTGCTGCCATTGGCAGACGCGCTGGTGCTGTCATCGGCAGACGCGCCGGTGTTGTCATCGGCATGAGCGGGCGGTTCAGCGTTACCTATCATGTGCGGGGCAGTGCGGCCGAGATAGAGGCCCGCGCCCGGGGTATCGCCGTGGAGCAGAGCGTCGAGATGCCGGTTGCGGCGATCCGGGACCAGACCGTGCTGTCCGAGATCGTCGGCCGGGTCGAGCGGATCGAGGATCTGGGTGATGGGGTGTTCGCGGTGGACATCGGGCTGGCTGTCGCGACGGTCGGCGACGATGCGGGCCAGTTGCTGAACATGGTGTTCGGCAACACGTCCTTGCATGACGACGTGGTGTTAGCCGACATCGCCATCCCGGATTCACTGGTTCGGCTGTTTGGTGGCCCGCGCCATGGGATCGCGGGGCTGCGGGCGCGGCTGGGGGTGCCTCGGCGGGCGCTGACGGCGTCGGCGTTGAAGCCGCAGGGGCTGGCCTCGGGCGGGCTGGCGGCGCTGGCGGCGCAGATGGCGCGCGGTGGTCTGGATTTCATCAAGGACGATCACGGGCTGGCGGATCAGTCCTACGCTCGGTTCGCCGAACGGGTGCGGGCCTGCGCCGCGGCGGTGGGTCGGGAGGTGCGGGCGAGCGGCCATCCGACCCGCTATGTTCCCAGCCTGAGCGGCAATCTGGACCAGTTGCGGGTGCAGGCCGGGCTGGCCCTGGATCTGGGGCTGGATTGCGTGCTGGTGGCGCCGATGATCTGCGGCTTGGCGACGCTGCAGGCGCTGGTGCGGGAGTTCCCCGGGCTCGCCTGGCTTGCCCATCCGAGTATGGGTGGGGTGGGGCGGATCGCGCCTGAACTGCTGATCGGCAAGCTGTTTCCGCTGCTTGGGGCGGATGCGGTGATTTTTCCGAGCTTTGGCGGCCGCTTCGGGTATTCGCGGCGGACTTGCGGGGGGTTGGCGGAGAATGCCCGCCGGGGCGGTGGGATGCGGGCGGCGCTGCCGGTGGCGGCAGGCGGGATGACGTTGGATCGGACCGGGGAGATTCTGGACTTTTATGGCCCGGATACGATGCTGCTGATTGGCGGCAATCTGTTGATGGCGGGCGAGCGTATCAGCGTGGAGGCCGCGCGGTTCGTTGGCGCGGTGTCGGGCCATGTGTTCGAGTGATGCGGGTTGTGGTGGTGTCTGCCGGGGGTGTTTTGGTCGGTGCCGCGGCAGGGTGCTTTGGCAAGGTGATCACGGACCTTGAAGGTTTCGCCAGCCGCGACCATGGTCTAGCGATGGATAGCGAACAACAGCCGACTTTTCGTCCGTCCCGCGACGGGTTCCGCTGGGACGGTGTAGCCCATCAACCGTACAAGCAGGATGGCGGCGCGCCGTTCAAAGATGTCTCGCGCCAGGTGCTTTTCCACGAGGATGGTCTGGCTTGCGAGTTGCGGTATTTCGAGGTCGACGGCGGCGGCTATTCGACGTTGGAACGGCACCAGCATGCCCATGCGGTGATGGTGATCCGCGGGCATGGCGAATGTCTGGTCGGGGGGGAAATCCGGTCGGTGAAGCCGCTGGATCTGGTGAGCATCGCGTCCTGGACCTGGCACCAATTCCGCGCGTCCGAACACGAACCGCTTGGGTTCCTATGCATGGTAAATATTGCGCGCGATCGGCCGCAATTGCCTACCGAGCAGGAGATGGCGCAGTTGAAGGCGCTGCCGGGGGTGGGTCGGTTCCTGGAGAAGCACGAGCGGAAGGCGCGTCGGAGCGCGCTGTCAGTTTAGGTGGGTCAGTGGGCCAGTGGGTCCGGGGTCGGCTGGTCAGGGTTCCCGCAGACAGCGTGACACCGCCGGTAGAAAGTGTTGAACGGGCGGGGTTTCGCGGTTTTCTACCTTTGCCTGTTCGTCGAAGCGGCGCAGGCGCACCGCGTCGGCGGATTGCGGCAGAGCGTTGAAGGCGGCGACCTCCTTGGCCGACATTGGGCCGCCCTGCAGCGACAGGCTGACCACTGAGTCTTTCGATAGCTTGGCGAAATAGTCTGCTTCGGTGGCGCACAGGTATCGCTTGGCGGCGACATGGAGGCGCACCGGTTCGGTGACCTCTGGGCCGAACCAGGCGGTGAGGAACTGGTGCCCGCGTTGTTCGTGATGGTCGTCGATGCCTGCCTCTGCCGGGTTGTGGCCGAGGTCGTGCACCAGGTGGCCGATGTCGTGCAACAGGCTGGCGACGATCAGCGAGTCCGGGCAGCCGGTGTGTTCGGCGAGATGGGCGGCTTGCAGCGCGTGCTGGCGCTGGTTTACGGCGCTGAGGCCGTACATGCCGTCGGCTTTCAGGGTCAGCAGTTCGGTGATCTGGCGCAGTCTGGGGTCGGTCATAGAAGGGCTTTGCTGCGAAAGTGGACGGGGCGATGGGTGGGCGGGACCGACGTGGGCAGGGCGGACTGTATCGAGGCTGGCGGCGGGCGGCAACTCGGGGTCAGGCTTCGCACCAGAGGCTATGACCGCGCTTGTCCAGTTGGCGCGGTCATAGCCTGCCGTAGCTAACGCCGGAGCATCTGGCTCTACGCCGCCTCGTTCCGCGGCGACTGAGGTTGTTCCGATACCAGATCGTGGGCAAACTGCTCAGTGATCATCAGATTGCGTACAATGCGGCCGCCGTGGTGACACTACACCAGCTTCTGACCCTTACGCAGGCAGCAGCGCCGAATGCAATGCCTGAAATCCGGGTGAATCAGTTGGCACGGCAATTGCGGACCTTCCAGCGCTGTGACACCGCCTGGTCTACACCCGTCACACAGGAAGGAGGCACCGCCATGTGCCAGCATTGCGACCGCGGATTCCCGAACCTGCACGGCGTGCGTTTCGACCGAAGGTCCCTGCTGAAAACCGCCGCGGCCGGGGTGGTGACGATCGGGCTTCCCTTTGCCGGGCCGGCGCACGCGGCGCCCGATACGACGTTCAAGGGCACCCACGGCACCGGCTTCTGCAACAGCGCGTTCTTCATCACCCACATGCTGCAGCTCGCCAAGAACGACGGCGTGACACTGCAGTTCGTCAACACCCCGACCAACGCCGACGCAGTGACCTTCTTCGCCACTGGCCAGGTTGACGTCAGCGTATTGCCCTACACCAGCTTTCTCGCCCTGCACGGAGCCGGTGCACCGGTGAAGATCGTCGGTGGCGGTGGCATTCAGGGATGCACGGTCATCGCGCAGCCCGGTCTCGACACACCAGCCAAGCTGAAGGGCAAGACCCTCGGCACCTTCCAGCTCGATACGCTGGAAGTGTTGCCTTATGACTGGCTGAAGATGCACGGCCTGTCGTTCAACGACATCACGGTCCGCTACCTGGGCTCGACGCCCGAGCAGGTGGAGGCCTTCAAGGCCGGTGCGATTGACATCGCCGGGGTGATCGAACCCTACGCGACCGCGCTGCTGAACGACGTCAAGGGCTCTGTGCTGCTGTCCAACGGCCTCGACATCTACGGGCCGCAATATACCGACTGCGTTCTGGCTGCTCGCACCGAGCTGATCGAAAAGAACCCCGACGGCGTCACGGCGCTGATCAAGGCGATGCTGCACGGGCAGTATCTGTTCGAGAATGAGCGCGAGAAGATGCTGAGCGAACTGGTCGGCCCGTACTACAAGCTGTCGCTGGAGAATGCCCGCATCGGTGCCACCAAGCAGCCGCCGAAGGTCGATCAGCGCGCGCAGACCGAGTTCATCCTGACGCGCGTGCAATCGGTGATCGAGATGGGCTATCTGAAAAAGCCGCCGAGCAAGGATGCGATCGATTGGCGCTTGCTGGAAGCAGCGATCAAGGAGTCGCCGGACGTCTATTCCAAGCTGAAATACAAGTCGGCCTGAGGGTTTTTCGCATGAGCGAAGCGGCCACCGACCTGCCCGCGTTGCGGCAACGGCGGCCCATACGAGCGGCGCCGCGTCGCACCGAGGCGATGTTGCGCTGGGCCCGCGTCATGGTGCCGCGGCTGTTGTGGACCTGCGTCTCGATCGGCTTCTTCGCCGGGATCTGGGAATTGCTTTGGTATGTCGGCTGGGCCGACCCACGCCTGCTGCCGCCGCCGCACATCTTTCTCGGGCATTTTGCCGAGCAGGCGCAGTTCTTCAACACGGCCGAGCGCTGGCAGATCGGCGTCGATCCGAACTCGGGCCCATCCCCCGGCATGGCGGTGCTGATCACCTGCGCCGCCTCGATCATGCGCGTGCTCGCCGGGCTGTTTCTCGCCACCGTGGCGAGCCTGGTCGTGGGCATTGCGATCCGCTATTGGGCGCCGGTGGAGAAGCTGGTGCTGCCGACCGTTACGCTGCTGGCGCCGGTCTCGCCGGTGGCCTGGCTGCCGGTCGCGATCTTTCTGTTCGGCATCGGCAACAAGCCGGCGATCTTCATGGTGTTCATCGCATTGTTCTTTACCATGGTGCTGGCGACGATCACTCAGATTGACGCTGTCAACCGCAACTACATAAACGTGGCGCGGATCATGGGCGCCAATCGCCGGCAGATCTTCCTGCGCGTGATCCTGCCGGCGATCCTGCCGGGGTTGCTGATCGTGCTGCGGCTAAACCTGTTCGGCGCGTGGATGGTGGTGCTGATCGCCGAAGCCACCGGCGTCGGCTACGGGCTCGGCCAGGTGATCATGATGGCGCGCAATACCTTTAATCCTGGCCTTGTGTTTTTCACCATCGTGCTGATCGGGGTGATCGGCTTCGTGTTCGACTTCGCGTTTCGCTCGATGCAATCGCGCATTCTGTATTGGGTGCCGCGCGGACAGGGGAACATGGGCGGTGGCTGACGCTACCATGGAGGCAGCCAGCGCTGCTGTGTCCTGCCGCGGCGTGGGCAAGACCTGGGCCGCCGGAACGGCCCGCGCGCACGAAGCCCTGCGCGGCATCTCGCTCGACGTCGCCGCCGGCGAATTCGTCTCCCTGCTCGGCCCTTCCGGCTGCGGCAAGAGCACGCTGCTGTATCTGGTGGCGGGGCTGGAGGAATCCACCGAGGGCCGGATCGAGGCGCATGGCGCGCCGGTGACCGGACCGGGGCCGGAGCGCAGCCTGATCTTCCAGGAAGCCTCGCTGCTGCCCTGGCTTTCGGTGTGGCAGAATGTCACCTTCGGCCTGACTCTGCGCGGCGCAAGCGTGGCCGAACGCACCACCGTGGCGCGCGAGGTGCTGGCGCGCGTCGGCCTGTCGGAAGCGTTCGACAAGCGGCCGGACGAGCTGTCGGGCGGCATGCGCCAGCGCGTCGCGGTGGCGCGGGCGATGGCGATGCGCCCGAAAGTGCTGCTGATGGACGAGCCGTTCGCCGCGTTGGATGTGCAAACCCGAGCCAAGATGCAGGGCTTCCTGCTGGATGTGTGGCACGCCACCGGCGCATCGGTGTTGTTCGTGACCCACCACATCGACGAGGCGATCGCGCTGTCGGACCGCATCGCAGTGTTCACCGCTCGGCCGGGCCGGATCAAGGCCACCATCCCGGTGGACATGCCCCGTCCGCGCGATCTGGAAGGCCCAGCCGCGGTCGCGCTGCGCCGCCAGCTCACCGCGCTGCTGCAGGACGAGGTAGACCGCGCCTTCGCCGAACAGGAAGCACTGAGCGAAGTCGGCTGATCATTCTAGGAAAACAACGATGCAGAGCATCATCCGAGGCAAATACGTCGTCACGCGCGCGCTGGATCGGCACAGTTGGGAGCAGATCGAGAACGGCGCGGTGCTGCAACGCGACGGCGTTATCGCAGCGATCGGCACGTTTGAGAGCCTGGTTCGCCAGTATCCCGACGCTGCCGTGGTGGGCACCGGCAACGAGGTGCTGCTGCCTGGCTTCGTCAACGGCCACCACCATGTCGGCCTGACGCCGCTGCAGCTCGGTTCTCCCGACATGGCGCTGGAACTTTGGTTCGGCACCAGAATGGTGACCCGCGACATCGACCTTTATCTCGACACGCTTTACTCGGCGTTCGAAATGATCGCCTCCGGCATCACCACCGTGCAGCACATCCACGGCTGGATGCCAGGCAAACTGCCGGCGGTGGAGGCACGCGCCGAGCAGGTCATCCGGGCGTACGAAGAGATCGGCATGCGGGTGTCGTATTGCTTCGCGCTGCGCGACCAGAACCATCTGGTCTACGAGTCAAATCAGGATTTCCTGGCCCGCGTCCCGGCCGAGGTGAAGCCGCTGCTGGCACGGTATTTCGAGCGCTTCCAGCTTGACGCGGAAGACAACATCGCGCTGTTCGCCAGCCTGCACGACACGCATCACGACAAGGACCGCGTGAAGATCCAGTTGGCGCCGGCAAACCTGCACTGGTGCTCCGACCAGGCACTGGAATTGCTCGCGGCGACGTCGGAACGCTACGACGCGCCCTTGCATATGCACCTGGTGGAGACGGCGTACCAGAAGGAATACGCGCACCGACGCGGCGGCGGAACCGCGCTCGACTACATCGCGCGCTTCGGCTTGCTGGGGCCGCGACTGACGCTGGGGCACGGCGTGTGGCTGTCCGAAGGCGACATCGAGAAGATCGCTGCAACCGGCACGCATGTCTGCCACAACTGCAGCTCGAACTTCCGGCTGCGCTCCGGCGTGGCGCCGCTGAACCACCTGGAGGCCGCGGGGGTGAACGTCGCCATCGGACTGGACGAAGCCGGCATCAACGATGATCGCGACATGCTGCAGGAAATGCGCATGGTGCTGCGCGCGCATCGGGAGCCGGGCATGGACGATCGCGTGCCCACCATGGCGCAGGTGTTCCGCATGGCCAGCGAGGGCGGCGCGATGACCACCCCATACGGCGCCAGCTTGGGCCGGCTTGAAGTCGGGCGCGGCGCCGACATGGTGCTGATCGACTGGAACCAGATCAGCTTCCCCTACCTCGACGCCGAGGTGCCGGTGCTGGATGCCGTGATCCAGCGCGCCAAGGTGGAGGGCGTGCGCGCGGTGCTGGTGGCGGGCGAGGTGGTTTACCGCGACGGACGCTTTACCCGAATCGATCGCGATGCGGTGCTGCGCCAGATCAGCGACATGCTGAAGCAGCCGCTCAACGACGACGAAACCGAACGTCGCCGTCTGTCGAAATCCGTGCTGCCGCATATGCGCGCCTTCTACGACGGCTACCACGCGCCGGAGCGCCACGTGCCGTTCTACCGCCAAAGCTCGCGGGTTTAGCAGGCGCGGCGTGGGTGGCCGCACGGCAATTCGGCGGGTCGTAAGCGGCACGGAATTTGCTGCATACTGGATGCAGAGATTGATTCGGAGCAGCCTGCGATGCGCAAGATGAACCTGGGCGCGTTCGTCCACGAAACCGGTCAGCACGTCGCCGCATGGCGCCACCCTGACGCCTTCGCCGAGTCAGGCACCGACTTCGCCCAATCGGTAGCCGTTGCGCAGACCGCCGAACGCGGCCTGTTCGATCTGCTGTTCCTTGCCGACAGTGCCGCTGTCAGCACCATGGGTTCGGCCGAGGCCCGCGGGCGCATGGGCAAGACAGTCAAGTTCGAACCGATCACCGTGCTGTCCGCCCTGGCGGCGGTGACAAAGCATCTTGGCCTCGTCGCCACCTGCACATCGACATACAATGAGCCATACACGCTCGCTCGGCAGTTTGCCTCCATGGACCAGATCAGCGGTGGGCGTGCCGGCTGGAATCTGGTGACGTCCAATAATGAGGCAGAAGCCTTCAACCATGGGCGCGACACGCATTCTGCCCACGCCGACCGTTACGACAGAGCAGCAGAATTCGCCCAGGTTGTCACCGGTTTGTGGGATAGTTGGGATGAGGACGCTTTCATCCGGGACAAGCAATCAGGCGTCAATTACGACACTACCAAGCTCCACGTGTTGAACCACAAGGGCAAGCACTTCTCCGTCCGTGGGCCGCTGAACGTCGCGCGTTCCCCGCAGGGCCGACCGGTGCTGGTGCAGGCCGGCGCGTCCGACACCGGCCGCGATCTGGCGGCCCGCATGGCGGAGCTCGTGTTCACCGCCCAGAACACCTTTGAGCAAGCCGCCGAATTCTATGGCGACATCATGGCCCGCCTGCCGCGCTACGGCCGCACCCAGCATGAGGTGAAGGTCATGCCGGGTCTTTATCCTGTCGTTGGCCGCAGCCGCGCGGAAGCACAGGATAAATTCGATTTCCTGCAGTCGCTGATCCACCCCAGCGTCGGCATCCAGGTGCTGGAACACACGATAGGCGTGCCGAACCTGGCGCAGTATCCGCTGGACGGTCCGGTGCCGGACATGGCCGACACCAACGGCCCGCTTTCCCGCCAGCGCCTGCTACTGGAGGCCGCCCGCCGCGACAACCTGACGATGTGGGAACTATGCCTGCTGAACGCCGGCCCGCGCGGACATCTGCTGACCATCGGAACGCCCGCGGACATCGTCGACGTCATGGAGCACTGGTTCCGCAACGGTGCCTGCGACGGTTTCAACGTCATGCCGGCTTTCCTGCCTGGGTCGCTGACCGACTTCGTCGACATGGTGATACCAGAACTGCAACGACGCGACCTGTTCCGGACAGCTTATGAGGGTAAGACATTGCGCGAAAATCTCGGACTGCCGAAACCTGCCAGCCGTTGGACGGGTCTACCGGCGGTGGCGGAATGAAAACCGTCAACCTCACCCGGCGCGGCTTCGGCGTACTCGCCGCCGCCTCGCTTGTCACGCTGCCGGGCTACGCGGCCGACAACGGCACCTTCGTGTCCGGCTGGGGCCTGCCCTCGAACCTCGATCCGCACCAGATCTTCGATGTGCCGATGCAGACCGTCATGTTCAACGCCTATGACAATCTGTACCGTTATGAAAACGACCCGCCGGAGATCGTGCCCTGGCTGGCGACCAGCCATACGCAGTCCGACGACGGCTTGACCTGGGAATTCAAGTTGCGCCCCGGGGTGAAATTCCACGATGGCAGCGAACTGACCGCCGATGATGTCGTCTACAGCTTCCATCGGGTGCTCGGACTTAAGCTGGCTCCCGCCGGCGCCTTCCTGCCGATCCTGAAGCCCCAGAACGTCACGGCGCCGGACACGCATACGGTGCGCTTTGTGCTGTCCAAGCCTTATGCGCCGTTCTTCGCGGCCATTCCGCTGGTGTCGATCGTCAACCAGCGCGTCATCAAGCCACATGAAAAGGACGGTGACTGGGGCAAGTCCTGGGTAGCGTCGAACGATGCCGGATCGGGTGCCTACAGCATCGTGCCGGACACCTACCTGCCGCTCGAAGTGCTCGATATGGACATCTTCCCCGATCATTTCATGGGCTGGGAGGATAACAGGAACCCGGTGAAGAAACTGGCGATGCGCCCGACCAAGGAGACCTCGACCCGCATCCTGGCGTTGCTCAACGGGTCTATGGACTGGACCGACACCAATTTGCCGGCGGACCAGGTGGACCGGATCAATGCGTCGAAGATCGCCCATGTCGAGCAGAACAAGGTGATGCGCATCTTCGTTGTGCGCATGCAGAACATGCGGCCGCCGTTCGACAACATCAACGTCCGCAAGGCCTTCGCCCACGCCTTCAACTACATGGGTTTCATCAACGACATCCTGGGCGGCTACGCGACACGCGATCCGGCGCCGCTGCCCGACAATTTGTGGGGCTACCCGAAGGGAATCAAAGGCTACGACTACGACATGAAGATGGCCAAGGAATACATCACCAAGGCCATCGCCGAGGGCGCCAACGTCAAGCGTCCGATCGAACTGCACGTGCAGTCGGAAAACGATCAGAGCGTGCAGGCGGCGCAGATGTTCCAGAGCGACCTGGCCGATATTGGCATCAACCTGAAAGTCGTGCCGGATACCTGGGCCAACATGACCACCAACGTGGTGAAGCCGGAATCCTGTCCGGACATGTGGGTCCACTGGGTCAGCGCCTATTTCGTCGATCCCGAGAACTGGGTTGGCCAGATGTACGACAGCCAGTTCCACGGCACCTGGAAGGCATCCTCGTACTACACCAACCCGAAGGTCGATGCGCTGCTGCGCAAGGCCCGCATCGGCCGCGACCAGGCCGACCGAGCGCCGTTGTATGAAGAAGCCATCCGTCTGATCGTTGCCGACTGCCCCGACATCTGGATATACAACTCCATGCAGTTGCAAGGCATCGCCAATCGGGTGAAAGGAAGGCGGTTCTGTACGGTCGGGCAAGGCTGCGAGATGCGCTGGATCTCGATCTAGTGTTCGATCGCACAGCCGTACAAGTCGCGCAGTGACCGGGCCTGGCGGATCGACGGCTGGCGCGCCGCCGAAGCACGAGACTGGGCGATAATGTTCCGATTTATCCTGCACCGTTGCCTGCTCGTCGTGCCCTCTCTGCTGGGCCTGCTGGTGCTGATCTTCGTGCTGATCCGGGTCGTGCCATCCGACCCGGCGGTGGCGTTGGCGGGCGATTCCGCGTCACCGCGCCAGATTGCCGAGATCCGCCACCAGTATGGCTTCGACCGCCCGGTCTGGCAGCAGTTCTTCATTTATGCCGGCCACGCGATGCGGTTCGATTTCGGCGAAAGCGCCTTCTCCCACCGGCCGGTCGCGCTGGACATTGCCCAGCGCCTGCCGGCGACGTTGGAGCTGACTGTCGCGGCGATGCTGATCTCCATCGGTGTCGGCGTGCCGCTGGGGGTCTTCGCGGCGCTGCGCCACAACCAGTGGCCGGATTTTGCCTTGCGCATCCTGTCGGTGGCGGGTGTGGCGGTCGCTGCGTTCTGGGTGGCGATCATGCTGCAACTGTTCTTCTGCATGCGGTTGGGCTGGCTGCCGCTGCGCGGAGAACTGTCGGATGCGCTGACGCCGCCGGTGCGCATCACCGGCTTCATGCTGATCGACAGCGTGCTGACCGGCCGCTGGGACGTGTTCCGCGACGTGCTGGCACATCTGGTGCTGCCGGCGGTGACACTGGCGCTCGGCGGCATGTCCGGGATCGTCCGCTTCACCCGCGCCGGCGTGCTGGATACGCTGCAGCAGGACTTCGTCACCTATGGACGCGCCATGGGCTACCGCCGCAAGCGGCTGATCTGGCTTTACGTCCTGCGCAATTCCGTCACCGCCACGATCACCCAGATCGGCCTGCTGTTCGGCAGCCTGATCGCCGGCGGCGTGGTGGTGGAGGCGATTTACGACTGGCCCGGCATCGGCAACTACACCGTCAACGCTATTCTGACCGGCGACCACCAGGTGATGCTGGCCGTCACCCTGCTGATCGGTGTCGTCTACGCCGTGGTCAACATCCTGACCGATGTGGTGCATGGGCTTATTGACCCGAGGCTGATGGACCGTCGATGAGCCCGGTGCTGCGCAAACTGGGCCGCGACATGCCGGCGATGATCGGGCTGGCGCTGGTGCTGGCGGTGGTGCTTATCGCGCTGCTGTCGCCCTGGCTGGCGCCCTACCCCGCCGACGCCTCGGCGTCCCACCTGGTGCGCCGCCTGAAACCGCCCACCGGCGCCTTCCCGTTCGGCACCGACAATCTGGGCCGCGATATCCTGTCCCGCGTCATCCTGGGGGCGCGGGGCGCGCTTCAGGTCGCCTTCACCGTGGTTGGCATCGCGATGGCGATCGGCATTCCGCTCGGCCTGATCGCCGGCTACCGGCCGGGGCCGCTGTCGCAGGCGATCATGCGCTTCACCGACATGGTTTTGGCCATTCCGCAACTGATCCTGGCGCTGGCGATCGCGCAATTGATGTCGCCGTCGCTGGAAAGTGCGATGCTGGCGCTGTCACTGACCTATTGGCCGTTCTTCACCCGCAGCGTTCACGCGGAGGCCCAGCGCCTGTCGCAATCGCTTTTCGTCGACGCGCTGCACGGGATCGGTGCCAGCCCCTGGCGCATCGTGTTTCTGCATATTCTGCCGAACACCGCCTCCCCCATCATCGTCCGCGCCACCATCGGGCTGGGTTTCACCATCCTGACCGCGGCGGTGCTGGGTTTCCTGGGCATGGGCGCGACGCCGCCGGCGCCCGATTGGGGCCTGACGATCGCACAAAGCCGCGTCTACCTGCCCGGTGCATGGTGGTATGCGCTGTATCCTGGTTTGGCGATCCTGCTGACGGTCATGGGTTTCAACCTGCTGGGCGACGGGTTGCGCGACCTGATCGATCCCCGGCTGCGGCGTTCGCGATGACGCCGGTCCAGCCCGTCCCATGATTCCGACCCTTTCCGTGCGTGGTTTGAAGATCGCCTTTCGAACCGACGCCGGCCCCGCCAACGTGCTCGATGACGTAACGTTGACGCTGGAAAAGGGCCAGGTGCTGGGTGTCGTCGGCGAATCCGGCTGCGGCAAATCGACCCTTATCCGCGCCATCCTCGGCATACTGCCGCCCGCCGCGCGGGTCAATGCCGGGGAAATCATCTTCGAGGGCGAGAACCTGCTGGCGTTCACCGAGGCCGAACTCAACCAGCGCATCCGCGGCAGCCGCATCGGCTTCATCCCGCAGGACCCGCTGCTGTCGCTCAATCCGGTGTTCAAGGTCGGCACCCAGATGCTGGAGATCATGCGCGACCACGCCCCCCAGGGCAGCACCCGGCGCGACCACATCGCCAGGCTGGTCAACCTGCTGACCCGGCTGCGCGTGCCCGATCCGGCCGAAGCGCTGGAGCGCTACCCGCATCAATTTTCCGGCGGCCAGCGCCAGCGCCTGCTGATCGCCGCTGCCCTGGCCTGCGCCCCTGCCCTGATCATCGCCGACGAGCCTACCACGGCGCTCGATGTCACGACCCAGCACGAGATCCTGAAGCTGCTGCGCGAACTGGTCGACGAACTTGATGTCTCGCTGCTGTTCGTCACCCACGATCTGGGGGTTGTCGCTGAACTGTGCGACACGCTCTGTGTCATCTATGCTGGCCAGACCGTCGAATCCGGTCCGGTGCGGACGGTGCTTAACGCGGCCTGCCACCCCTACACCCAGGCGTTGCTCGCCTGCCATCCGGAGCGCGCCGCCGCCTTTGTCGGCATCCCCGGCACCGTGCCGTCGCCAGTCCGCATGCCGCAAGGTTGCCGCTTCGGGCCGCGCTGTGCCTACCGGGAACCAGTGTGTTCCGCTGCGTTGCCTGCGGTCGTCCATGCCGGCACCGATGTCCGCTGCATCCGCGCGGCATGACCCAGCCGATCCTGGAGGTCACCGACCTCTCCGTGCTGCTGGGCGGCTCCGGTTCCTGGTTTCGCCCGACAGTCGAACGCACGCGCGCCGTCAACCGGGTCAGCCTGTCGATCCAGCAGGGCGAGATCCTCGCTTTGGTCGGCGAGTCCGGCTCCGGCAAGACCACGATCGGCCGCACCATCCTGGGTCTGCAGCGCGAGACATCGGGCGAGGTGCGCCTCGATGGCGCGGTCGTCAGCGGCCTGGCACCGCGCCAGGCGCGCGCCCGCCGCCGCGACATCCAGTATGTCCACCAGGACGCCGCCGCCGCACTGGACCCATGGTGGAGCATCGGTGCCACACTGCGGGAGGGTCTGCGCATCCATGGTACCGGACCCGCCGCCGAACGCCATGCCCGCGTCGACGCCATGCTGACCGCCGTCGGCCTCGACCCGGAGGCCGGACGCGGCTTCCCGCACGAATTCTCGGGCGGCCAGTTGCGCCGGGTCGCGCTGGCTCGGATGCTGCTGTTACGGCCCAGGCTGTTGATCCTGGACGAACCGACCTCCGGCCTGGACATGTCGGTGCAGGCAACCGTGCTGAACCTGCTGTTGGATCTGCGCCGGATGTTCGGCCTGACTTACCTGTTCATCTCCCACGATCTGTCCGTGGTGCAGCGTCTGTCCGACCGCGTCGCGATCATGTTGCGTGGCGAAATCGTCGAGTGTGCGCCGACCGAACAGGTCTTCGCGGCCCCGCAGCACCCCTACACCCGGACCCTGTTGCAGGCCGCGCCTCGGTTGGATCGGCGCGTTGGACCGGCCAACGATGGCCATGAGGCCCAGTCGTGCAAAATCTGCTTTGGCTGATGCATCGACAAATAAGGGGCGCCGCAGGTTTGCATCACGCGACATCGAGCCGTGCGGGTTGGTCCCCAACGGGGCGCCGTGCCGAGGCACCGGCGAACTTGCGCCACGCGATCACCCCGACATCGGTCCTGGAAAGACGTTCCGGCCCCGGCACCGTCGACTCGATCAGGGCTTTGTCCTGATCGGAGAACATCCGGTCGTGCACCCAGCGACGGAACAGATAGTAATGCGCCCGAGCGAACCACTCCCGTCCCCGGCCCATCCGGCGCCAGTTGTTGATATTGAAGCAGCGCGTGGTCTCGCCATCGATCGGCACCGCCCACTGGATCAGGCAGTACTCGCCGCTCAATCGGCCGACGACGGTCAACCCGGGTAGCCAGATCTCCGACTGGTTCTTGATCCCATACACCTTGCGAGCTTTCGAGTTCTCGAAGCCCGCCGTCGCGCCGCGGCCTGTCGGCTTCATGAACCGCCACCACTCGGGCCGTGGGAAGCGGCCAAGTCCGGGATAATCCGCCCCGGTCATGCCACCGGAGCGCTTGATGGCGAGACCCTTGTTGCCCTCCAACGGTTGCGGATCGAGGTTCAGCGCGTAGGGCAGCTGGGGCTGGAAGATCAGCTCCGGAGAGTTGCGATGAACATACTGGGCGTGGTGGTCCTGCGGCCAGTTGTCCACCAGCCAACGCCAGTTGCAGCGGTAATCCGTATACATCGAGATATTGAAGAAGCTGCCCTGGTCGCCGATCCACGCCGGCACTTCGTCGACAAGGTTGCCGGGCGTCATGCTGCCAGGCCAGAGCCATATCAGGCCGGCATGGGCCTGAACGGGATAATGGGGGACCTCCACCTTGCGGACCACAGCAGCGTCCGGTCCTTCCATCAGCGCCGCGAGCAGACGCCCGCTGGCGCCCTCGAACGTCCAGCCGTGGTACGGGCAGGAGATGGTGCCGCTGCCGGGGTAGCTGCAATGGCCCAGCGACAGCTTGACCCCGCGGTGTGGGCAGCGATCCTCCAAAGCGAACAGCTTGTTCCTATCGCGGAACAGCACGATGTCGCGGCCGAGCAGCCGCACCGCCTTCGGCTTGCGGCCAAGTTCCGAATTCAGGATGATCGGATACCAGTAGTTCTCGAAGCCGAGTTTGGGGATGCCGTGGCGGCGATAGGGCGTCTCGCCGGGTTCGTCGTAATGATCGAGCGGGGCCATAAGGGACTCCTTGGAATCGTCAGGCTGGCCGGTGGGCGACCATGTCGATTTCGATCCTGGCGCCGTAGGCCAGGCCGGTGGTGCCGATGCAGGTGCGCGCGGGCCGGCGGCCTTGCGGGAAATAGTCCCGGTAGACCGCATTCATTGGCGCGTAGTCGCTATCGAAATGGGTCAGATAGATCCGCACCATGGTCACGTGCTGCAGCCCCAGCCCGATCCCGGTCAGCACCGTCTTCAGGTTCGCCATCACGTTGTGGGTCTGCGCCTCTATGCCGTCGGGCAACACACCCGGAGACGCCGGCGTATCGGGCATCTGTCCGGTGAGGAAGATCCATCCCCCACACTCCACCGCATGACTGAACGGGGCGACCGGCTTCGGGCCGCCATGCACCATGTGGAACAGCATCTCGTTCTCTGCCATTCGGCGCCTCGAATGTAATGCTGTCGGGCATGCAGTTGCCATGCCAGGCAATCCGCGCGCACGCCGTCGGATTTTGGCACGCGGGTTGCTAGATCCGGATCACATGCGGGCTGGCCATCCGCGATATGCGGCGAGGCACTGATAGGCCCGCCCGCCATGCCTTTTTTCGAGAAAGCAACGCGATGATCAGGCTGTTCGGTATATGCTTTCGGGTCGCGGTCAGCGCCGTTGCCTTGCTGGCGCTGGGCCACCAGGCGCACGCCACCGACGTGAAGCCATGCCAGCCGGAGCAGGTGGCAAAGCGCTATCCCGGTCTTGCCGGCAAGACCGTCGTCGTCGGTCAGGACGCGGTGTCATTGCCTTACAGCTACCATGACCCGAACAACCCCGACCACATCCTGGGTGCCGACGCCGATTATGCCCGCGCCGTGTTCGCGTGCATTGGCGTTCCGGTGACCTTCCAGATCGCCGCATGGTCGGGCCTGCTGCCGGCCGTCGCATCCGGGCGTATCGACGTCATGTGGGACGATCTGTATTACACGCCGCAACGTGCCCAGCGGGTCGATTACGTCCTGTATAGCCTGGCATCCGATACCGCCGTGCTGCGCAAGGGCAACCCGAAGAATATCACGTCGCTGGACGATCTGTGTGGGGTTCGCGCGGTCGCCGGTCTGGGCACTGTCGAGGCGTTGCTATTGATCAACCTCAACCAGAAGTGCACGCAGGCAGGTAAACAGCCGATCCAGGTCATCACCTATCAGGACCGACCGAGCGCATGGCAAATGATCGAAACGAACCGTGCGGACATCGTGCTGTCCTCATCCGCTATGGCCGCGGCGGCGACTGCTGAACATCCTGCCATGACCACCGGCTTCAACTTCCTGCCGGACGTCAAGGTCGGTATTGCCACCGCCAAGGGGCGGACGGAGCTTGAGCAGGCGATCGCCGACGCCATGGCGGCAACCCTGGCGACCGGTCAGATCGCCAAGATCTATGCGTCGTACAAGCTGGATCCGAAGCTGCAGCTTCAGCCTGTCATCCTGACGAAATGAGTGCGCGGCGCCGCATCAGGATCGGGCGCGAGTGGCTGCGTCACACAGGGCGGTTACGCCTAAAAAGCATGCAGCGGTCCGGCCTGGACGGGACATCTGCATCGGCGGATGTCATTGCCGGCAGTCCGGCCGCTACCACCGGGGCGTCGAAACCGCGCGCCCGCGTCTCTCGCAGGTCATCGATGGCATGTCGACCCATCTTCTAGGCTACCTGACCTCGACGTTCCTGTTGCAGGGTGCGCTTTTGGCCCTCGAAATCGCTGGACTGGCGATGCTGGTGGGGCTGATCCTCGGCCTTGGCCTGGCGCTGTTGCGGTTGTCGCGCAGTGCGATCCTCAGCGGCATCGCCTGGTTCTACATCTGGTTCATGCGCGGCACGCCACTGCTGCTGCAACTGGTGTTCATCTTCGACGTATTGCCGGCGGTGGGCCTGACATTCGGCACCTTCACCACCGCGGTGGTCGGCTTCTCATTGAACGAAGCCGCCTTCACCGCCGAGATAATCCGTGGCGGTATCGTATCGGTCAACCGCAGCCAGAGCACCGCGGCCAGCGCGCTGGGGATGCCGCCGCTGCTCACCCTGCGGCGGATCATCCTGCCGCAGGCCATGCGGGCGATCCTTCCGGCGCTTGCCAACCAGACGATCAGCCTGATCAAAGGGACGTCGATCGCGTCGGTGATCTTCGTAAACGAACTGACCTTTCGCGCCGAACAGATCGTCGCGCAGAATTTCCGCTTCTTCGAGGTCTTCGCGGCTGCCGGAATGATCTACCTGGTGATGACCAGCGCCGTCGCGCTGGCCCAGCTTGGCGCGGAACGCCGGTTCGATTTCATGCGGGAGGATCGCGGCGGCATCCGGCAGCGCTTGCTGACGGCCATGGGACGGGGCCGCCCGCCGGTGCCGGAATCCGGGACCCATCCCGAACCGCCGCGTGAGCGTCTGCCCACGCTGATCGCCAGCATCTGCCGCGACCTGGCCAGCACCGACGCCGGCCCCTGCGTCGTCTGCCGGAACGTGCAGAAATCCTATGGCCCGCGGGAGGTGTTGAAAAGCGTCGACATGACCGTCCGCAGCGGCGAGGTCGTGGTGATCATGGGACCGAGCGGCTCCGGCAAAAGCACCTTGCTGCGGCTGATCAATCATCTGGAAGCGTTGGATTGGGGCGAGATCACCGTTCATGGCGGTCATGTCGGTTACGAAAGAGTGCCCGGCGGCGGCTTTCGCTCCATCCGCAAATTGGCGCAGGCGCGTGCCGGGGCGCGGATCGGCATGGTGTTCCAGCACTTCAACCTATTCGACCACCTGAGCGCACTCGACAATGTCGCCGAGGCACCGGTGACGGTCTATGGCCAATCGCCCGACAACGCGCGTGCCGTCTCCATGCGCCTGCTGGCCGCGGTCGGCCTGGCGCACCACGCCCGCCAATATCCACACCAGTTGTCAGGCGGCCAGCAGCAGCGGGTGGCGATCGCCCGCGCCCTTGCCGTGTCGCCGCGGGTGATGCTGTTCGATGAGCCGACCTCCGCGTTGGATCCGGAGCTGGTGGGGGAGGTTCTGGCGGTGATCCGCGGCCTGGCCGAAGCCGGCATGACGATGATCATCGTGACCCACGAGGTCCGCTTCGCGCGCGAGGTCGCCGACCGCATCCTGTTCATGGATGGCGGCGTGATCGTCGAACAGGGCGACGCCGAACAGGTTCTCGACCGGCCGGTCCAGGAGCGCACGCGCCGCTTCCTGCGGATGGTGAACAAGACCGAGGAAGCGGTGGCCTGATCCGCTCAGAACGCCAGCAGATTGTCCCGGAACCGCTCGTGCTGGTAAGCTTTTCGCACCAGGCTTCGCCGTTTCAGTGCTGGAACCAGTCCATCGGTGATCTCGGCAACGGTTTTTCGCGTCAGCGGATCCTGAATCAGGATCCCGTCGCCGCCGACGTCCTGCATGATCTCGCCCATCTCGGCGGCAATGCTGTCGGGCGTCCCGACAAAGTCGAGGCCGCCGCCGCTGGGGTCAAGCAGCATATCGCGCAATGTCTTGCCGCCGTCGCCGGACAGATAGGCCTCGAACGAGGCCCGTGACGCATTGGTCGTGATCGTCGGCAGCGGCGCGTCCAGGTCGTATTTCGAAAAATCGACCATGCTGAGATAGGACATGCCGGCCAGCCTTGTTTCCATCGAGTCGGCCAGTGCCGCGGTCATCCTGGCGCGCTTGTCGCGTGCATCGTCCATCGTGTCACCGAGGACGACCGACGTGGCGAACAGCACCTTGCAGTCACTCGGCTTGCGCCCCAGAGGTTGCATCTGCGCGGACAGCCGTTGGCGGAACGATTTCGCCGCCGCCGCGCCGCGCACCTTGGCGATAACGCTGTCGGCGTGTCTGGCGGCGAACGCGATACCGGCCGGCGAACCACCGGCCTGGCAGATCACCGGACGCCCCTGCGGCCCGGGTGCGGTATTCAGCGGGCCGCGGGATTTGTAGTAGCGGCCCTCGAAGTGGATCGGGTGGACCTTGCTGTGGTCGGCGAAGACCCCGGTCTGCGGATCCGCAACGATCGCATCCGGTTCCCAAGACGCCCAGAGACGGTTGACGACCTCCATCCACTCGTCGGCCATTTCATAGCGCAGGTCGTGCTCGTAATGCCGGTCGAGGCCGAAGTTCTGCGCGGCACGGTCGTTGTGCGCGGTGACGATGTTCAGGCCAACCCGGCCATGCGTCAGGTGGTCCAACGTGGCGCCGAGCCGAGCCGCCAGAAACGGCGGATAAAAACTTGTTGCGACGGTGGCAACGATGCCCAGGCGCTTGGTGACGTGACCGAGCAGCGGGACGAGCGGCAGCGGATCGGACTTCGGAACCGCGTAGGCGTTGCGCAGGTAGTATTCCGCGGACCCCTTGTAGGCGTCCGCGACGAACGATCCATCCTCGATCAGCATGTAGTCGAAGCAGGCGCGCTCCAGCGCTCGGGCCAGGTCGAGATAGAGATCGGGTTCCATCCAGTCCTGCCCGATCGTCCCGCTCCAGGGTTTGTTCCATTCATGCACCGAATAGCCTTTGCCGACGAACCATCCTAGGTGGAACATGCGAACCTCCGGTAGGTGTGGTCGCGAGGGCGATTTCGTTGTTGTGCCGACACAGTGATGCGTCGCAGCAATTTGGGTGCCAACTGGTCCGCGGCGTCACGACAGGTGAAACTACGCGGCCGGCGAACGGCTCCACTATCCCTGCGTAGCCCAATATGCGGGCGTTTGATCGCATAGTGATCACCTGGTCGGCCAGAGCCGCCGGAAGGCCCATTCATTCCATGGCACAACGATTGCTTGGTTTCCGACAGCCTGCGAAAGGAGCCTTGGCTGCATGTTGTCCCGCCGAGCGATCCTGACGTCCACGGCCTTGGCCGCCCCGTTCATCCTGTCGCACCGTCTGCGCGCCGCGCCGTCGCGAAAGATACGCCTGACCCTGCCCTGGGTGGCCGAGGGCTCCAACGCCGTCGCCTTCGTCGCCAAGGCCAACGGCTACTGGGCGGACGCCGGGCTGGATGTGGAAATCAGCCGTGGTTATGGGTCCGTCGCCGCGGCGCAGGCGGTTGGTGCCGGGCGCTTCGATTTCGGCCTGGCCGCGGCCTCGGCCGGTATCCAGCAAGCCGCCAAGGGCCTGCCCACGGTGTCGATCGCCTCGCTCGGCTACGACGCGACGATGACGCTCGCTGTGCTGGGTGACTCGCCGGTCCGCGTACCGAAGGACCTCGACGGAAAATCCATCGGTGGGACGGTGAATTCCGGCGAGTATCCGTTCCTGCCGGCATTCGCCAAAGCCTCCGGCCTGGATCTGAAGACCGTGAAGCTGGTCCAGGTCGATCCCAATGTCCGCCAGCGCATATTGATGGAGCGTCAGGTCGACGCGATCTGCGGCTTCGCCATCTCGATCGCGCCGGTGTTCGTGGCGAACAACAAGCCGGTCCGGTTCATGCCGTACAGTGCCTACGGTCTGAAATTCTACAACAACGCCGTGCTGACCCGGCCCGAGGTGCTCAAATCCGATCCCAAGCTGTGCGAGGCCATCGCCAAGGGCCTGACCAAGGCGACCCGGTTCTGCCTGCTGCAGCCGCGCGAGGCTGTCAGCCTGTTCCTCAAGCAGGTGCCGGAGGCGGCACTGGCGGTCAACGGCCCGAAGCAGATCCAGACCGGCCTTGGCATCTTCGCCATGACGGTGATCGAGCCGCCGGCCAAACAGTACGGCATCGGGCGCGTCGAGGAAGCCGACTATGTCCGCATGACCGACCTCGTGATGAAGTACCTCGGCGCCCCGGGCGACAAGCCGCCGGTCCCGGCTGACCTGTTCACTAATGAGTTCATCGGCGACGTCAAACTATCGCCGGACGAATGGACAAAGGCCGAGGCACAGGTGAAGGAATACCACGATCTCTTTAGGTAATGACATCGCGCACGGCGAGTGCATTCGCGCGGACAACGCATGGAAGATCTACGATTCCGCCAAGGGGAAGGTGGAAGCGGTGGCCGGCGTCTCGTTCTCCATCCGGCGAGGGGAGTTCGTGGCGATCCTCGGGCCGTCCGGCTGCGGCAAATCGACCCTGCTGATGATGTGCGGCGGCCTGGAGAGCATCACCTCGGGCACCATCAACGTCGACGGCGCGCCGATGGCCGGTCCACGCACGAGCATCGGCGTGATGTTCCAGGAAAGCACCTTGCTGCCGTGGAAATCGGTGCTGGACAACGTGATGTTCCCGATCGAGTTGCTGCACCGTCCGCGCAAGGAACACATGGTTCGGGCCCGCGAGCTGATCAGCCTGGTCGGGCTGAACGGGTTCGAGAATCACAAGCCGCATCAGCTCTCCGGTGGCATGCGCCAGCGCGCGGCGATCTGTCGCGCGCTGGTCTATGATCCGGATATCCTGTTGATGGACGAACCATTTTCGGCGCTCGATGCCATCACCCGCGACGAAATGAACGACGCGCTGCTGGATATCTGGAGCCGCTATACCAAGACCGCGCTGTTCGTCACGCACTCGATCCGCGAGGCGGTCTATCTCGCCGACCGGGTGCTGGTGATGAACCGCCGACCGGCGACCGTTGTCGCCGATATCACGGTGCCGATTCCGCGCCCGCGCGATCCATCGGTAGGCGAAACGAAAATCTTCAACACGCTGTGCGGCGAGCTGCGCGGGATGATCGAGCATTCCCATCGCGCGGCGCGGATGCCGGCGCATGCATGAACCGGTTGGGATCGCCAAGCGGGTGGATCGTCGCAAAATACCCCGGCCATGATCTCCATGCCGGACCGCGAGCAGGCGCTGACCCTGTTTCTGCCCATCCTGACCGCGGCGGTGCTGCTGATCGGCTGGCAGGCCGCCGCCCGGTTCTGGGCCATTCCGCCGGTCATCCTGCCGGCACCCAGCGATATCGGCCAACAACTGTCCGCGGTCTGGCCAGAGCTGCTGTATCAGGGCAGCTTCACCGCCGCCGAGGCAGCCGCCGCCTGCGTGCTGTCGGCCGCTTTGGGCGCCGGTTCGGGCGCGATCCTGGCTGCCTCTCCGCTGCTGCGCGAGATGCTCTACCCGAACCTCGTCGTGTTCCAGCTTATCCCGAAAATCGCGCTGGCGCCGTTGTTCGTCGTCTGGCTGGGGATCGACGCCCCGTCCCGACTGGTGTTCTCCACCTTCATCAGCTTTTTTCCTGTCGCGATCGGCACCTTGACCGGTCTGCTGGGTGCCAATCCGAACGCCATCCGCCTCTGCCGGTCACTGACCGCGAGCCCGGGGCAGATCTTCCGTCATGTTCAGGTGCCCTATGCGCTGCCGTTCTTCTTCAGCGCCATGCGGGTCGCCGCCACCCTGTCGGTCATCGGCATCATCATCGGCGAGTTCATTTCCTCCAAGCGCGGCCTTGGGTCGTACATCCTGCTCGCCGGATCGCGCGCCGAAACCGCGCGCATCTTCGCCGCGCTGGTGGTATTGTGCGTCATTGGCCTCGGCCTCTACGCCGTCATCGCCGTGCTGGAATGGCGGGTGAAGAAGGCTTGGCGCGGATGATCGGCTTACTTCACTTCCCCGGTTCCCATCGCCCGCCCGGCGCGAATCGCGACCGTTCTCTGAGGAGTTGAAGGCATGAACGCAACATTATCGTCGCTGCCCGGCACCAGTGACCTGGTGCTGAAGGGTGGCCGGGTCATCGATCCCGCCACCGGCACCGACGGCATCCTGGATGTCGCCGTCGCCGCCGGCAAAATCACCGCCGTGGGTCCCGACCTACCCGTCCCGGCCGGCGCCACGCGCCTGGATCTGTCGGGCGCGATCGTCACACCGGGTCTGATCGACACGCACGCACATATCTACGAACACGTCACCGGCGATTTCGGCCTGAACGCCGACCTCGTGGGGGTACGCGGCGGCGTCACCACGGTGGTCGACCAGGGCGGCCCGTCGGCCCTGACCTTCGGCGGCTTCAAGCAGTTCATCGTCGAACCGTCGCAAAGCCGCGTGCTGTGCTTCATTTCCAGCTATCTGGCCGGCGGATTACTGGGACACCGCTACGTCGATCTGTACGGCCCGACCGGCATCAACGTCGCCGCCATCGTCAAGACCGCCCGTCAGTATCCCGACCTGATCAAGGGCATCGAGGCGCACGCCGAACCGGGTGGCTTCTCCCGTTGGGGCCTGGAATCGCTGAAGCTGGGCAAGAAGGCGGGGCGCGAGCTGGGGCTGCCGCTCTATGTCCACCTCGGCACGCTGTGGCCGCAGAAAGAGGGCAGCGACGTCAACCCGCGGGAGATCATCGAGCAGGTCGTGCCGCTGCTCGACGCCGGCGACGTGCTGGCGCATCCGTTCACCCGCTATCCATCGGGCTTCGTCGGGGCGGACGGTGCGATCCATCCGCTGATCTTCGAGGCGCTGGCCAAGGGCGTCACCATCGACGTCGGGCGCGGCGCCCATTTCAGCTTTGACAACGCCCGCGCGGTAATCGACGCCGGCATCCTGCCGACCACTTTGGGCGCCGACCTGCACGGCTACAACATCAAGTATCCCAACGGTGGCCGCTGGTATCGCGGCATGTTCACCGACACCGACGACGTGGTGCCCGCCGAGGACAAGGCCGACGAGGATGCCGCGCTGCCGTTCTCCACGCCCTATGGCCTGCACCACGCCATGAGCGAACTGATGGCGCTGGGCGTCACCCTGCCTCAGGTCGTCGCGATGGCGACCAGCAATGCCGCGAAGCTGCTGCGGATGCAGGACACGATCGGCGCGCTGAAGCCCGGCATGGACGCCGATATCTCGGTCTTCCGCATATTGAAGGGCGAATGGACGTTGCGTGATTCTAACGGAAAACAGGTGATCGCCAAACAATTGCTGCATCCGGACAGCGTCGTTCGCGCCGGC
The DNA here is from genome assembly GCF_965277165.1 of Rhodopila sp. Taxonomy (GTDB): domain Bacteria; phylum Pseudomonadota; class Alphaproteobacteria; order Acetobacterales; family Acetobacteraceae; genus Rhodopila. The sequence goes on along the minus strand of NZ_CBDICE010000006.1, from coordinate 1,432,004 downwards.
AAGGTCATCGGCACCGACAGCCCGTTGCTGCCCGACCTGGCGCAACTCGCGGCGTAATGTGGCCAGGCATTCGACTTGTCGCCGCAGTAACGAACCGACGCGCTCGGTTCGCCTGACCCGTCGGGAGGTCATTGCGGGCGCCGCCATCAGCCTGGCCGGGCCCGCCATCGCCCAACCTGCGATCGCGCAGACCCGCACCGTCAGGTTCACCCTGCCGTGGCTGGCCGAAGGCAGCTCGGTTTTTCTCTACGCCGGAAAGGCAAAAGGGATCTTTGCCAGGCACGGCATCGACCTCGACATCAGTCGTGGCTTCGGTTCGCTCGCCGCGGGGCAGGCTGTGGCCAGCGGGCAGTTCGAATTCGCCACCATGATCAGCACCCCGATGATCCTGCTGATCGCCAAGGGACTGCCGCTGGTGTCGCTGGGCATTCTCTCCTACGACGCCGGCATGGGCGTCGGCGTACTGGCCAGCAGTCCAATCACCGCCCCGGCGATGCTCGCCGGCAGGAAGATCGGCGATGTCCCGACCTCGGCAGAGTTCCCGTTCTTCCCAGCCTACGCCAAGAAGGCCGGGTGCTCCACCGACGGCATCCAGTTCGTCAACACCGACGCCAAGGTGCTGGAGCGCGTGCTGTCGGAACGACAGATCGATGCGATGACTGGCATTGCGTCCTCCAGCCTGCCGATCTTCATGTCGAAGAACATCCCGGTGCGCTGGATGCTGTATTCCTCGGTCGGACTGCCGTCCTACGGCACGTCAGTGACCGCCACGCGGGCGACCCTGGCGAAGGATCCCGAGCTGTGCGCGGCGATGATGGACGCCATCTGCGAAAGCCTCGCCTTCACCCTGGTGCATCCCGACGAGGCCACGTCCCTGTTCCTGAAGGCGCTGCCGGAAATGGCGCTGAACCCCGGAATAAAAGAGTTCCTGCGGGTTGGCATGGGGATCAACGACTACGCCATCGCCAAGCCGGATGCGAAACAACACGGCCTGGGCTACGGCAATCCGCAAACCCTCGGGGCCATGGTCGACCTGGTGATGCAATATGTCGCCACACCCGGCATGAAGCGCCCCGAAGTCGCCAATTTCTACAAGCCCGGTCTGGGCGGCAAGATCAAGCTGACCGAAGCGGAGTGGCACGCCGTGGATGCGCGCGTATCCGAGTTCGGCAAGTACCTGAGCTGACCGGCATGTCGGGTCACCACCGCCTCGCGACCTATTTCCCGGCGTGGCGGCGGCCTGGCTTGCCGGTGCGCGCGCGGGTGCACTGGCGTACCTGCCGGCCGGTCTTCCTGCCCGTGCTGTTCGCAGCGGCGATGCTGCTAGCCTGGCAGGTGCTGACGGTCCAACTGGCGGTGTCGCCCATGCTGCTGGTGCCGCCGACGGCGATCTGGGACGTGCTGGCCCAGGCCTGGCCGATCCTTGCGGCGCAGGCGTGGCCGACCCTGGTGAATGCAGTCGTTGGTTTTCTGCTGGCTTCCGTGATCGGCATCGCGCTCGGTGGCGCCCTGGTCGTGTCCCGTCGGGTCGAGCAGGCGTTCTGGCCGCATATCCTGATCTTCCAACTCGTTCCCAAGGTCGCGGTGGCGCCGCTGTTCATCATCTGGCTGGGGATGGGACCGACGTCGCGCCTGTGTTTCGCGGTGTTCCTGTCGTTCTTCCCGATCACGGTGTCCGCGGCCACCGGGTTCCGTTCGGTGGACCGGACCGCCTTGCGGCTGTGCCAGTCGCTGACCGCCAGCCGCTGGCAGACCTTCCTGCATGTGCGGATACCATACGCCATCCCGCACATTTTCGCCGGGCTCAAGGTCGGCGTGACCGTGGCGATCATCGGCGTGGTGATCGGCGAGTTCGTCACCGCGCAGGAGGGCCTGGGCTATATCATCATGTTTGCCTCTTCCGCGGCCGAGACGGCGCTGGTGTTCGCGGCCATCGCGCTGTTGTGCGTTATCGGGCTGGCGATGTACGGCGCCGTCGCCCTGGCCGAACTGTTCGTGCGGCGCTGGTATGGGGCACCGATCAACGTCGGCGGATTCGAGTGAGACCAAACCAGGCAGAGCCTAGTCTGGCACACCCTGCGCTCTGCCGACCGCGAAGGCCGGATCGTTCGGGATGACGCCGCTATGCCCGGCCGCCGAGGTCATCGCTGGCCTGCCGGTTATCGTGCGGCTCTCCGCCACCGCATCGGTGATCTTGCTGCGCCTGAACGACCACCTTGTGGCCTACCGCAACGTCTGTCCGCATATGGGCATCGAACTGGACTGGGAGGCGGAGCGGCTGCTGACGCCAAGCGGGCGGTACCTGCAGTGCACTGGGCACGGCGCCTGGTTTGATCCGGCCAGCGGCCACTGCCTTGGTGGCCCGTGCGCCGGCGAATCGCTGACTGCGCTGGCGGTTCTATTCCGCGACGATATGGTGGTGCTGGATGACTGAACCCGCTGCCCTAAGGCCGATGCGCGCGTCCCTTGGGCAGCCGACCGGCCATCGGATGGCAGCGCGCGACAGCGGGCCTGTCACGGCCGATCAGCGGGTCAGCGCGGAGCCGATCGAATCGCGCCTTTCCGGGCAACCGTAGGGAGAGCCTTGCCATGCTGGTGGCGCTACGCTCGCGTCGACAGATCGCTCCGTTCACCATGCACCGGCCGGCATCGGTGGCCGACGCGCTGGCCCTGCGCGCGGAACCCGGCACCAGTGCCTTCCTCGCCGGTGGGATCGACCTGATCGACTGGCTGAAATACGGCCATCCGCTCGATCGCGTGATTCGGCTGGACGGAATTCCCGGGTTGGCCGACATCGCCGCGGAGGCAAACGCGCTGCGCATCGGCGCCATGGCGACCCACGCCGCCATCGCCGCCAGCCCGCTGATCCGCGACGTGTTGCCCGACCTCGCCGCGCTGTGGCCGGCGGTGGCCAATCCACGGGTGCGTTTCACCGGGACGATCGGCGGCAATGTCATGGCCGGCAAGGCGGATTACGACGGTCTGCCGGCGCTGATGGCCCTGGGCGCGGCGGCCGAGGTCGCGTCCGGCGCCTATATCGGCCTCGACGCCCGGAACCCTGAGGGTCTGGTCACCGCCTTCCGGATTCCCGAACCGGCCACGCTACGTCTATTCGCCGACCGGTCGCTGCGTCCCGCACTGACGCTCTGGCTCGGCCTTTCCGAGGTCAACGGCCAGGTCCGGTCGCTGCGAATCGCGGTCGGCATGGCGCACCCCAGGCCGGTTTGCGTCACCCTGCCGCTCGATCTGCCGCGGCCGTCGCTTCGGCCGGCGGCAGCCGAACTTGCCGCCGATGTCGCGCGTCGGCTGCCCGACCCGGCGTCCGACGGAAGAGCCGGTGCCAGCTACCGCCGCCGCATGGTCGAGGTCTTGACCCGACGCATCCTAGCCGGAGACAGCGTATGAGCACCCGTGAACGCGGCTTCACCGTCAACGGCGTGCCGCGCCGCGTGATGCTGGCCGATGAACAGACCCTGGCCGAGATGCTGCGCGAGCAGCTTGGCCTGACCGGCTGCAAGGTCGGCTGCGATCAGGCGGTCTGCGGCGCCTGCACGGTACTGGTGGACGGCGTCCCAGTCACCGCCTGCGCCTGTTTCGCCGCCGTGGTCGAAGGCGCGGCGATCGAGACCATCGAGGGCCTTGCCCCGCGCGGCCAACTCGATCCGGTGCAACAGGCGTTCGTCGAAGCCGGCGCGGTGCAGTGCGGCTTCTGCACCGCCGGCATGATCATGTCGGTGCACGCACTGCTGCGCCTGCATCCCGAACCCGACGACGCCACCATCAGCCATTGGCTGGAGGCGCATGTCTGCCGCTGCACCGGCTACACCGCCATCCTCGACGCCGTCCGAGCGGCGGCCAAGCGCATGGCGCGGGAGCCAGCGTGATGGACGGCACGACAGCGGTGCTGCCCGCGGCGCGCGACCGCGTCACCGGCAGCACGATCTACAGCTTCGATGTCGGCGTGCCGAACATGCAGCATGGCAAGCTGCTGCGCAGTCCCCATGCGCATGCCCGTATCCGGTCCATCGACACCAGCGCCGCGCGGGCGATCCCCGGCGTCACCGCGATCCTGACCGGTGCGGACACCGCCGGCCTCGCCGATCCATTCTACGGCGTCGGGCTGCGCGACCAGCCGGTGATCGCCACCGACCGGGTCCGCTACATCGGCGACACCGTCGCGGCAATCGTCGCGGTGGATGAACGCACCGCGTTCCGGGCTGCCCAGGCCATCGTCGTCGACTATGAACCGTTGCCGGCCCTGATGACCGCCGACGCGGCGTTGGCGCCGGATGCGCCGGCCCTGTTCGATACCCCGACCGGCGGCACCATCTCGCCGGTCGGCACGGCGTCCACCAACGTCGCCGAACCCGCCAACAACGTGCTGAGCGAATACACCTTCGGCTACGGCGACGCAGATGCCGCCATCGCCGCCTCGGCTCATGTGTTCACCGACAGCTTCGCCTTCACCCGCATCCACCACTTCCACCTGGAGCCGCATGTCAACGTCGCGCGCTGGACCGGCGACCGCGTGGAGCTGTGGTCGTGCAACCAGGACCCGTTCGTCATCCGCGCCGACATCGCCCGTATCTTCGGGCTGCGGCTGCACGATGTCTGCTTCCACACCCCGGCGGTAGGCGGCGGCTTCGGCGGCAAATCCTACTGCAAGATGGAGCCGCTGGTGGCGCTGATGGCCCGCGTCGCCGGGGTGCCGGTGCGGCTGGGCCTGACCTTCGACGAGAGCATGCTGACCACCACCAAGCACGCCGCGATCCTGACCCTGACCTCGGGCGTGGACGCTGGCGGACGGCTGACGGCACGACGCGCGGATATCATTCTGGACGGCGGGGCCTATAGCGATGCCTCGGTCACGGTCGCGATCAAGGCCGGCTACCGCATCGGCGGTCCGTATCGCTGGCAGGCGATCGACAGCAAGGCCCGTATCGTGCGCACCACCTGCGTGCCGGGCGGATCGTTCCGCGGCTTCGGCGGCACCCAGGCGTCCTGGGCCGGCGAGCGCCAGATGGACATGATCGCCCGCCGCATCGGCCTCGACCCGCTGGCCTTCCGCATGCGCAACTTCCTGGCACCGATGGAGCCGTTCGCACCCGGTGACAGCGGCATGGACAGCGACCTGCGCGCCGGCATGACCGAGGTCGCCGAACGCCTGGCCGTCGCCGGTCCTTGTCCGCCCGGGCGCGGCCGAGGCTACGCGGTCGGGCTGAAGGACGCCGGGGGCACCGGCAATCACGCACAGGCGATCCTGAAGCTGACCCAGGACGGGGAGGCGATGTTGAGCGCCGCGGTGGTCGAGATCGGCCAGAACGCCGGAACCGCGCTGTGCCAGATCGCCGCCGATGTGCTGGGACTTCCGGCGCGCAATATCTCCTACGCCCGGATCGATACCGACCACACGCCGCCCGACAACGGCACGCATGTCAGTTGCGGCACCATCGTCACCGGCCTCGCGGTCGAGCAGGCTGCACAGGAGGTCCGCCGGCAGATCATCGATTTCGTCGCCGAACGCCTCGGCTGTCCCGCCGCCTCGGTTACCCTGGACGGGTGGACCGCGCGGGTCGGCAACCACGTGCATCCGCTGGAGCCGCTGATCCGAGCACACTATGGCGGCATTGGGTGGGAGTTCATCGGGCGTGGTGCTTTCAAGGAGCCATACGACATGACGGCTCCGTTGCGGGCAAAGAACATGTGCTGGATGCCCTGCTGGTCGGGCGCCGAGGTCGAGGTGGATCGCGAAACCGGCCGGGTGATCATCCATCGCCTGATCGTCGGCGCGGATGCGGGAAGGGCGGTCAACCTGCAGGCCTGCCACGGGCAGATCGAAGGGGCGGCGGTCCAGGCGCTGAGTCAAGCGATGTTCGAGGAACTGCGCTACGACGGGCCGGCGCCGGAAAACGCCACGCCGCGCGCGTATCGCGTTGCCCAGACTTGCGACCTGCCGCCGGATTTCCAGAGCGTGGTCTTCGAACATGGACTGGGCCGCGGCGTCGGCCACCTGAAGGGCATCGGCGAGGCCGGCATCCTGGGCATCGCCGCGTGCATCGCCAACGCCATCGAGGACGCCTGTGGGGCACGGCTGACCAGCCTGCCGTTCACGCCGGAAAGGGTCCTCGCCGCGCTGGAGGCCGTCGCATGACGATCACCGATGGCATCCGGCGCCAATAGCCCGACCCGCTACCCTCCGCACCAAGCCAGGGAGTTGTCGATGACTGCACGCCCAAGCCTCTATGTGGCGCTGGCCGAACAGCGCTACGTGATCGAGCGACCCTGGGGCGACATTCCAGGCGACGGCGGCAAGGTCACCGACGTCGTGTGCGATGCGGGCGGCCATATCTTCGTGTTGCTGCGCGCCGACTGCTATGTCGATACGAGGCTGCCCACCCTGATCGAACTCGCACCCGACGGCCGACGCCTCGCCGCCTGGGGCGAGGACATCGTGGACGGCCATATGCTGTCGATCGGCCCCGATGGCCGCATTTACGTCGTCGACCGCGATGCGCACGAGGTCGTGGTGTTCGACCGGACCGGCCGGCGCATCGGTGGCCTGGGTCGGCGCCACCAGCCAAACCAGCCGTTCAACCACCCATGCGATGTCGCCATCGCGCCCTCCGGCGACATCTATGTGGCCGACGGCTACGGCGCCAGCCGGGTGTTCCGATTCGGTGCCGACGGCAACCTGATCAGCACATGGGGCACGCCTGGGAAAGAGCCCGGGCAGTTCTCGACGCCGCACGGCATCTGGGCGCTGGCGGATGGTCGTGTCGCGGTGACGGACCGGGAAAACAACCGGCTGCAGGTGTTCTCCGCAAGCGGTGACCTGCTGTCCGTCTGGCCCGATTTTTATCACCCGATGGACGTCTTCCAGGATGGACGTCAGCGTCTTTACGTGACCGACCAAGTGCCGCGGCTGAGCATGCTGGCGCCGGATGGCACATTGCTGGCGCGCTGCCGACCGGTTCTGAATGGCGCGCACGGTATGTGGGGCGATGCCGAGGGCAATTTTTACCTGGCGGAGATGAACCCCAGCCGGGTGACGAAACTCAGGCCGATCTCCTGACGTGACCGGCTGACAGGAGGCTCATGCATACCGGGGAGCTGTCAGCCGTCTGACAGTGCGGGCGCGCCTCCGGCCACGGTCGTGCGATACATCAGGCGCTGGTAGCGAGTGTGGTCAAACAGGCTGGCGGTATGCAGCACCGCGCGATTGTCCCATATCACCAGATCGCCCTGCCGCCACCGGTGCGTGTAGACAAATCGATCGGTGGTGGTGTGTTCGATCAGCGTCTGGATCAGCGCCTCGCTGGCTTCGGGTTCCAGCCCCTCGATATGACTGGTCACCGCCGGGCAGAGGTAGAGCGATTTAGCTCCGGTCACTGGATGCACCCGCACCAGAGGTTGTCGAACTGGCGGAAACCGGGTCGGCAGATTATCAGCGTTCATCGGGCGGTCGGGATTCTGCCGCCTGTTCCATTGCCCCAACGTTTCCAGCGAATGCACCGCATGCAGGCCGTCGCCGCGTCGTTGCAGGTCCTTGTCCAGCATCCGCCATGCCGCCGTGGCATCGGCAAACATGGTATCGGTGCCCTCCAGCGGCACGATCTCCCCATAGAACAACGACGCGTCGGACGGCGTCGCGCGGAACGAGCTGTCGGCATGCCACTGCTCGACGCCGCGGGAGAACGACGCCTTCATCCCGTCCCGCTCGACATTGCCGACACAGAATATCTCCGGACACGAGGGCAGCGTGTTTTCGACCCGGTTGTGGATTTCCAGCGGTCCCAGGCGGCGGCTGAATGCAACCAGCGCCTGAGGCTCCACTCTGGTTTCCGGTACGATCAGGACGCGATACCGATGCAATAAAGATACGAATTCCACAAGCAGTTCGGGGCTGACGTCGCCATGGATCGGCATGCCCTGGACCTCGGCCGCGAAGGTCGGGCCAAGCTGCCGCACTGTCAGTGGCCTTGCGTCCGCGGATCCTGTTGCTTGGTAGGCAACATCCGGCATTGTCTTCGTTATGACCTGGCTCACGTTCGTCTCTTTTCAAAGCTGATTGGGGAACAGTCGCTCGCGTGCGGCCGATGCGGCGTCACGACGGCATGAACGTCCCGCCATTGGCGTGGACCGTCTGCCCGGTCATGAACGACGACCTGCCGGACGCCAGAAAAACCGCAAGGTTGGCGATGTCCTGAGGCTGCCCGATCCGGCCGAGAGGCATTGCAGCGCCCTGCGTCACCAGTTCCTGCTCCGTCATCCCGTAGCGCGGCTGCGCCGTGTCGGTGAGACCGGGCGCGATGGCATTGACGCGAATTTTCCACGGTGCGAGTTCCAGCGACATCGCCCGCGTCATCGACACGACGCCGCCCTTGCTGGCGGCGTAATGCACACCATGTGGCGAGGTGCCGAAGATCGCCGCCGACGCGATGTTGATGATCGTGCCTTGAAGCTTTGCCTCGATCATTGCCCGCGCCGCCGCCTGCGCACAGAAGAAGCCGGCTTTCAGGTTGATCGAGTGGACGAAATCCCAGTCGTTTTCCGTCATGTCCAGGAACCGCACCCGCGGGAACACGCCGGCGTTGTTGACCAGGATATCGATCTTGCCGAAGGCGTTCAACGTCGCGTCCACCAAGGCTCCCGGTGTCGCCATGGCCGAGATATCGCCGGGCAACAGCACCGCCTTGCATCCCGCTGCGCGCACCGATGCAGCGACTTCTTCAGCCGCCGGCTTGTCGTCCAGATAGTTGATGGCGAGGTCCGCGCCCTCCGCTGCCAGGGCGATTGCAATCGCCTTGCCAATCCCCTGCTGAGCGCCAGTGACCAATGCCACCCGTTCCGTCAGTTCTGCCATTTTTCATTCCTGTCTCTGAACGCGTTCCAATATCGTCGGTGTCATGACAACCGTCGCTCAGCATGTTGGCGAACCCGCCATTCAGCGTGATCGCGGGCGCACTCAGACTGCCGGCCCGCTTCGGATCTGCTCGGGGATCTTGCGGGGAATGAAAGTGCCATCGGAAAGATCGCCGTTGAACTGGCCGCCTTCCACCATGATCTTGCCGCGCAGCATGGTCATGCTCGGCCACACCGCGACCTGCCAACCGTTCCAGGGTGAGTAATCGACCGAATGCAGCGCTGATCCGTCGATGGTGTGGCTCAGCTTGGGATCGAGCAGCACGACGTCCGCGTCGGACCCGACGGCCAGAACGCCCTTGCGCGGGTAAAGCCCCATGATCTTCGCGGCGTTGGTCGAAACCAGATCGACGAAGTGCTCGACACTGAATCCGCGTTTCGTTACCATCTCTGTATACATCAGCGATATGCGGCTCCACACCGCTATTGCCGCCGGTGGTATCGTCGATACGATTGCCAAGCAGTTTCACTTGCAGCGGGCAGCACACCTCGTCGGTGGCGACGCATTGCAGCGCACCGGACCGCATGCCGCTCCATAGCGCCTTCTGGTCTTCGGGATACTTCAGCGATGGATAGGTGTGATAGATCTGCCCATTGGGCCGCTTGTAGTCCTCGGCGTTGAACATGATGTATTGGTGAAGGGTCTCGCCATAGATTGGAAAGCCTTTGGCGCGGGCTCGGGTCACCGCTTCGACGCCGGTGCGAGCACTGGTGTGCACCATATACAGCGCGGCCCCCGGCACGTTCTGTGCCAGACCGATGACCCGATTGAACGACAATTCCTCCGACATCACCGTGTGCGCTTCCGCGAGGTGCTCAAAGCCGGCCTTGTCCTCCGCGATCAGCTTTTCGTACATGTGCATAACAAGGTCATTGTCCTCGGCGTGGATCAGCGCGAGGCCGCCTTCGCGAGCGAGAACCTGCAGAACTTCCCAGATATCGCCGAATTTGGTCAGATGGGCCATGCGCCCGGGGGTGATATCGGTGGTGAACATCTTCACCGTCGGATAGCCGGCATGCACCAGCGGGGGGATCTCGTTGAGGATCGCGGTGGGCAGCGGACTTTCGACGCCGAGATGCAGCGCGTAGTCGCTGTAGCACTGCGAGTCGAACTGGCCGCGGCGGGTGTTCACTGCCTCATGCAGCGTTCCGCTGTTTTGCCAGAAGACGAAGTCGCACATTGTCGTGGTGCCGCCGAACAGGCACGCCTTGCTCACCACGCTTGGCATTTCGCTGGTGAAGCTCGCCCCGGCCGGGGCGGGCATTATCATTGAACAGTGGATATGCGGATCGATGCCGCCGGGAATGACGATCTGTCCGGTCGCATCGAGGACCCGTTTCGGGCCGGTGCCGGATAACATGCCTGGGCCAGCGATGGCGGCGATGGCGTGGCCCGTCACCGCGATGTCCGCGGGCGCGGCGCCGCTCGGCAGAACCACCGTTCCATTGGTGATAACGAGATCGAACATGGCAAGGTCTCCTGTGCTGTCAGACCGCGGCGGTGAGCTCGGCCGCCGTCCAGGGTGCGGGTCCGAATGCGGCGAAGCGGTCGAAGATATCCTCCGCGACAATGCCTCGGGTGACGAAAACAAGCCGGCTGCGCACATCCGAATCGGGCCAATCCGCCAACCATTCGGGCCGATAGATCGTGTGCTGCACCGCATGGATCACGGCAACCCGGTCGGGCCTATCCGCAAAGCTGAGCAATCCTTTCACACGCAACAGGTCCACGCCGCGTTCGGCTGCGAGCCCACCGAGCGCACGCGCGAAGGCAAAGCGCGTGGGCGGTTCAGACAGGATCAGCGAGATCGTGCGGATCGCCACGGTGTGCGCCGCTTCCGGTGCGACCGCTTGCGCAATGAAGCGCCGCCGGTTGGCCATCGCCGGCGGCTTCGCGAACAGCAGCTGGGCCAGTTCGCGCGGGCCGGGAAGTTCGATCCGTTCGGCCCACCCGTTCAGCCCGTCCAGCAGATCCGTCAGCAGCCTGTTGGGCGGCGACAGGTCGGTCTTGGTAATTACGATGCGGTCAGCAACCGCCACCTGGCTCACCGCCTCGGGATGGCGCTGCAGAGTGCCCTGCCCCGCCACGGCATCGACCAGCGTGACCACCGCGGTGAACGTCAGCACGTGGCCGAGCATCGGATCCACGGCCAGGGTGTAGAGAATCGGCGCAGGATCGGCGAGCCCGCTGGTCTCGATGACAATGCGGCTGAAGCCACGGATGGTGCCGCGATTACGACGCTCGATCAGGTTATGCATCGTGGTGACGATGTCGAGCCTGCGCACGCAGCAAAGACAGCCGTTCGGTAACTCGAGGACCTGTTCGTCGACGGTCTCCAACAGAAGATGGTCGAGCCCCATTTCGCCGGCTTCGTTGATGATCACAGCGGTGTCCGCCATGTCGGCTGATGCCAGCACGGCGCGTAGCAGCGTCGTCTTGCCGCTGCCGAGAAAGCCGGTCAGCACGGTGACCGGGATCTTCGCCGCGATGATGGGTTGGTCATTCGCCTGGTTCATCAAGCGGCATTTCGCGACTGGACTGCATTCGGAACGTGGGAGCGACTCAACCGTTCAATCCGCCCGATCGCGCCGACAGGCTTTCGGCGGTTCCGGCGAATGCGCCCCGGCTCTCGTCATCCCAGTAGGCGGCAACGATGCTCGCGGCGATGAAGAAAGCCAGCGCCATGAAATAGACGATCGAGCAGGGCAGCCCGAAGATCAGCGGCTGCGGCCCACCGGCAATCCAGTAAACCGGTGGGAAAAGACCCAGGACCGCGTCCAGCACGAACCAGATCGAGATGAAGGCGGAGCGGGGTCTTCTGGCAGGCAGGAGAGTTGGCATGCATGCGGCCCTTATCGAGAGTTATCAGGCGCGGCGCGAGGACGGACCAAGCCGCGGTTGCAGCGCGAGAGCGTCGACAGCGCCAGCGCTGGGAAGGTGGCTGCCGGTCAGCGCGAAAAGTCCGTCCACCCGCTCACGTTCGCTGGCGTTGCTTGGCAGCAGCACCGCACAGCCGACATAGATCGCGGCATTCACGATCAGCGCGATAATGCCGGAGGTGAGGCCCCACGCCCAGTCAATGCTGGTGGGATAGGCATTCTGCAGGATGATGGCGATAGCGAAGCCGACCACCGTGCCAGCTATCGCGCCGACCGCGTTGCCGCGCTTCCAGAAGATGCCGAGATACTGCGGCACCGCCAACTGGATGATCCCCTGGTAGGACAGGATGGCGAGGGTGAAGAGATGCGGGATCGTCCGTGTCGCCAGCAACGCCGAGATGAGGGTCACCGCGATCATGGCGATCTTGGCGATCACGACGGACTGCTTGTGATTGAGTGGTCGATAGTTGCCGACGATATCATTAGCGACCTGCGCGCCGGTGGCCTGGATGCCGCCGTCTACACTACCCATGGTTCCGGCCAGAACGGCGACACCGCCCAGACCCAGCAGCAATGGACCTCCCGCCATCCGGCAGACGGTGAACCACATGGTATCCGGCGCCTTGGCGACCTCCGGCAGGAAGCTGGCCAGCAGGCCGAGGACCACCAGCGCCATCGCATAGAAGAACGAGATTGGCGCACCCAACGCGCCGGCGCGCTGCACGCTGCGGACGCTGTCAGCGGTGTAGATACGGATGAAGATGGAAGGCCAGCACCAACCGCCTATGGCACCGCTGAAGATGATGGCGAACAGGTAGAGCGGGCCGGGCTTGGAACCAAGGCCCGGCGCTTGCAGCATCGACGCATGCAGTGCCATGACACTGAAGCCGTGGCCCCAGATCAACCAGCCGATCAGACCGAAAACGATCAGCGTTCCACCGACATAGGCGACGATTCCTTGCAGCATGTCGGAGATCACAACGCCTCGCATGCCCATGCGAATGGTCCAGAACTGGCGAATGACCATCAGGACCACGCCGATCAGCACTGCCGACGTTGCGCCCATCGTGCCGAGAGACAAGGACTGGAAAAGATCGCCCAGGCCCTTGAAGCCGAGTACCAGCCAAGGTATGCCCGAGACGATACCGACGAGCGCGCCAATCACCGCCAGGGCACGCGAGTTGTAACGCAGCGCAAACAAATCCGGCTGGGTCTTCAGGTCGAACAGCTTGCCCCATAGCCAGACCCGCTCGGCCATGACGTACATCAGCACCACGGTGAGCAGGCTGTAGATCGGCATGTAGAAGCCGATGACGCCGCCGCTGGCGGCCAGTCCGGTCAGGGCCAGGAAGATGCTCCCCGGCCACCAGGTATTGAGAAACGACATCATCTGATAGGCGGGGCCGAAGGAGCGGTCGGCAACCGCGTAGTCGGTGAAGGATTTGTCGGACACGTGGGCGCGCTGCAATACCACGATGACGGCGACGCAAAAGATGGCAATCAGACCGAAGGTTATGATCATGGAAGCCTGACCCTGAAGGCGTGAGGAACAATGAGGCGACTGCCAATCACGACGCGCTAGACCATCTTCAGCATGACTGTGCATGCCGGAAATGGTCCGGCTCTTGGTTTTGTCGCACGATTCACCTGCCTTGAACGTTTCGCCCACCGCGATCGTGCTTTCGCGTTCGAAACAGTCCTGATATCCATCTATGAGATCGTCCGCACAAAGATCATGCAACCCGTTCGCGTGTAACGCTAAGGCAGGCGAAGGCGTTTGCAAGCGGTTTTTTCCAGCACATTTTGCAGGCAAAGAGTCGGATTTTATGCAGCTTGCGTCGATGAATAATGATTTTCATTCGAATCGAGTATCCTGGCTCCGGCGCAGGAGGATTGGATTCTCGGCAACGCCTGTCGGTGCCTGATCGGCTGTAACCGGTTGACAGGACCGAGCGACGGAGATGGGACCAGCTTGGCGTGGCGTCGGGACTTCGCTTGCAGATCCTATGCGCCACGGCGGCATGCGCTTTGCGATCACCGCACCGTCGGTCAGGCGGTGCCATGCGCGGACGTGACACGTCCAAATCGGAGAGTTCGATGGGTCGTTACCATATTGATCCGGAATCAGATCGTCAGTTTGTCGAGGAGTTCCGCAGCAATCCGGTCGGCAAGCACAGCCCCGGTCTGATGCGCGTCTTGAGTACGCTGCGGGACGACCCGAGTGGTAAACAGATCGTGCTTTTCTGTCGCGTGCCATTCTCCGAGTGGCAGATCGCCGAAATGCCTGCCGACCGCCGGCAGCCGCTGGTCTTCGAGGACAATCCGATCTTCATCGATCGCGACGAAGCGGAATGGGAAGTCTTCCGACGCCGTTGGCATGCGGCAACGGGCGAGCGGATCAACCTACCTTTGAGATCAGCCAGTGGCGGGTGATTTCCAAGCGCTCTTTCCGAAAGAACCTCGATGCTGAAGATTCTGGGCTATCCGGACCGCTACAGCGTGGCACCTGGCGAGGAAATCTCGTTTCACATCTCACTTGAAGAGGGTGATCGTTATGACGCGCGCGTCGTCCGGGTTATCAATGGTGATTGCAATCCGGCGGGTCCGGGGCTTAATCTTCCGCATCTACCCAGTGGGGTTGATGGTCAGTATCGAGGGGTTCCACGCCGGGTCGACGCGGGCTCGTATTTCGTGGCGGCGGATTTTCCGGCCCTTGCCTCCTACCCGGCGTTCAGCTTCCGCGCGCTGATCTGGCCGACCCTGCCCGAGCGTCCGTGTCAGGTGCTGGTGGCCCAGTGGGACGCCGCCGCTCAATGTGGCTTCAAGCTGATGATAGACGATGGACGACTTTTGCTCATCGTTGGTGATGGGCGGGGCAGGATCGGGCGGGAGGAACTCGCGGTCCGCATGCTGGAACGCAAGTGGTATGTCGTTACGTTGACGATCGATCTGGCGGAGCAGCGCTTTCGGCTGGGTCAATCCGCGCTGCAAGCTGATTTCGGCGTGCAGGACAGCGGAAGTAGAGGGGGTGCGCTTCCCCTGGCAGTCGGTTACACTGAGGGCGGCGTGTATCTGGCGGGAGCGCCCCAGGCGGACGGGACGGTCGGCGAGCATTTCAACGGCAAGATCGAGGGCCCTGCCCTGCTTGATGGTGAATGGGACCAGCCGGCCCTGGCGGCGATGACCGCCAATCCGCTGCCGTCCGCACTTTCGCCCCACGTGATCTCCGCCTGGAACTTCTCGGAAGCAATCAACAGCGTGCGGGTAGCCGATATCGGTCCATCCCGCCGGCACGGCCAACTGGTCAACCTTCCCGCTCGCGGCATGAAGGGATCGAATTGGACGGGTGAGCACCATAGCTTTCAAGCCGCGCCGGCGCAGTACGGAGCGATACATTTTCATGAGGACGACGTGTACGACGCGGACTGGCCCGCCGATATCGTCTGGTCGGTTCCCGATGACCTCGCGAGCGGCGCCTACGCCCTGCATCTGTGTTGCGGTGAGACCGGGCCGGAGGCAATGCGGGAGAGCTACATTCCCTTCTTCATCCGCCCGCCGCGGACGAAGGCCGCCGGCACGAAGCGTCCGAAGGTCGCGTTTCTGGCGCCTACCTGCGCCTACATGGCTTATGCCAATCACGCCGGCCACATCATTACGCCCGGCGTGGAGGCGATGATGGGGCGGCTGCTGCATTTCGGCCACCAGGACGTCTATCTCTACGATCATCCGGAGATCGGCTATTCGCTGTACGACAAGCACGCGGACGGGTCAGGCATCTGCTATTCGAGCCGCTTGCGCCCGGTGCTCAATTGCGCGCCGCGCTATCATTCGTGGCTCGGTGGCGACGGATCAAGCCTCTATCAATACAATGCCGACACACATCTCCTGGGCTGGCTGGCGCATTACGGTATCGAATACGATGTAATAACGGATGAAGACCTGCATCACGACGGCTATGAGCTGATCAAGGACTACCGCGTGATCCTGACCGGTTCGCATCCGGAATATCATTCCACCGCGATGTGGGACGCGATGAAGGCGTGGCTCGATCGCGGTGGCCGGCTGATGTATATGGGCGGCAACGGCTGGTATTGGCGCATCGCCTTTCATGACGAGATTGCCGGCGTCATCGAGGTGAGGCGGGCAGAGGACGGCATCCGATCCTGGGAGGCTGAGCCCGGTGAATATTATCATTCCTTCAGCGGCGAATATGGCGGCCTGTGGCGCCGCTGCGGCCGGCCGCCGAATCTCATGATGGGGATCGGTTTCGTGGCGCAGGGTTTTGACGTATCATCCTTCTATCGACGAACCTCGGATGCCGACGATCCGCGCGCCGCGTTCATCTTCGAGGGCGTGCCGGATGAAATCATCGGCGACTTCGGATTGGTCGGCGGCGGGGCCGCGGGCATCGAGCTGGACTGCATCAACCCAGCTCTTGGTTCGCCGCCGAATATCCTACGCCTCGCCTCCTCCGAAGGTCATAGCCCGCTGATGCTACTGGTCAATGAGGAATTCACGTCAACCCTGCCTAACCTCGGTGGCGACCAGAATCAGCGAGTGCGAGCGGATCTTACTTTCATGGAAACCGCCGCCGGTGGCGCAATCTTCTCGACAGGCTCGATCGCCTGGTGCGGCTCGCTTCCGTGGCAGGGCTATGAAAACAACGTCTCCCGCATCACTCTGAACACACTTCGCCGCTTCATGGACGACCGAGCGTTCGGCTGACGGCAGACACCAGGGGTAACAGACGCATGGACGTGGAATCCTGCCATACGAAGCCGGCCGGCACCGGAGCCTCCTTTCAACACCCGCTTGATCCACTCTCGGCCGCGGAACTCACTCGGACGACCCAGCTTATCCGCGACCATTACAGTTGGGGCGACGATCTGCGCGTGGAAACCATCGATCTGGACGAGCCGTCCAAAGAGGTCGTGCGCGCCTATGTCGAGGGCGCGCACATCCAGCGGGTGGCGCGCTTCAATATCTATCGCCGCGGCGTCATGGGTGTTGTTTCCGGCAAGTTCGACCTCGAGAACGGCGCGCTTCTGTGGCAGGTCTTCCGTGAAGATGCGCGCGCCATGGTGGCGATCGAGGAGGTCCTGCAGATTGAAGCCAAGGTCAAGGCGGATCCGCGATTCCGCGAAGCATTGGACCGCCGCGGACTGCTGGACGAGGTCGATTTCATGTGCATCGATCCCTGGACAGTGGGCGACTTCGGCCACGCGATCGAGCGAGGCCGCCGGGTGCTCAATTGCTTCGTCTGGATGCGCGGCTTTCCGCTCGACAACTACTACGCCCATCCGGTCGAGGGCCTTCATGCCTTGATCGACGTCAGCACGCTGGAGGTTCTAAAGGTCGAGGACCACTTCGAGCAAAACGGCGATTACATCCCCGTGCCGCGCACCCCGCTCAACTACGATGCAGAGGTACTACGCGATTTCCGGGCGCCCTCGGCACCGCTCGACGTGGTGCAGCCCGACGGTCCCGGCTTCCGTGTCCACGGCAACAAGGTCAGTTGGGAGAACTGGGACTTCCGCGTCGGGTTCAACGGCCGTGAAGGGCTTGTGCTGCACACTGTCGGTTATACTCATAACGGACGGCGGCGTCCGATCCTATATAGAGCCTCGATCGCCGAAATGGTGGTTCCCTACGGTACGCCGGAGCGCAGCCACTACCGCAAGAACGTTTTCGACAGCGGTGAAATCGGCTTCGGCCGCATGGCGAATTCCCTCACGCTTGGCTGCGACTGCCTAGGGGCGATCCGCTACTTCGATGCCGAATTGCCGGATCTTTTCGGGTCCCCACGCAGCATCAAGAATTGCGTGTGCCTGCACGAGGAGGATGCCGGCCTGTCGTGGAAACACACCGATGTTCGGACCCAACGTGTGGACGCGCGGCGGGCACGGCGGCTGGTGATCTCCTCGATCTCGACGATCGGAAATTATGAATATGCCTCATATTGGTATCTACACCAGGACGGCCGTATCGAGTACGAGATGAAGGCGACCGGGATCATCAACACTGCGGCGTGTCATCCAGGGCAGCCAGGCCGCTTCGGCACCGAGGTGGCGCCAGGCGTTGTTGGCCACATCCATCAACATGTCTTCTGTGCGCGCCTCGATATGGAGGTAGATGGGCCGAACAATACCGTTGTGGAATGCGACACGCGCGCCCTGCCCGTCAGTTCCGACAATCCGCATGGCAACGCTTTCATGATGGAGGAAAGACCGTTACGGTCGGAACTAGAAGCGCAGCGCGATTTCGACTTCGGCAAAATGCGCTATTGGCGCATCATCAATGCAGAGAAGAAGAACTGGGTCGGTCAGGCGACGGGCTATAAGCTTGAAGCTGGGTCTTCGGTGCAGCCCTTCACCCACCCGGACAGTCCATCGGGCCGGCGCGGGCGCTTCATTCAGCACCAGCTCTGGGTTACGCCGTTCGACGCCGCCGAACGCTTCCCCGCCGGCGAGTTCGTCAATCAGTCCAAGGGTGAGGAAGGTCTACCGAGCTGGACGCGGGCAAACCGGCATCTGGAAAATACCGACATTGTTGTTTGGCACAGTTTCGGTCTGCATCATTTGCCGCGACCGGAAGATCATCCGGTGCAGCCTTGTGTTGTCTGCGGTTTCAAGCTCATGCCCTCCGGCTTCTTTGACCAGAACCCGGTGATCGATCTGCCGCCGACCACCAATGCCAGAAGCTGCTGCGCGTGAGGCCTCCGCGACGTGGCGCGTCCAAGCGACTGCTGACGAACTGCAACATCTTGTCGTAGAGTCGCATGGTTGCTGCGGTTTCTTGTTGCCGGGGGTATCGGATAAGGGTTTTCGGGCACCGCAGAACCTGGAGGCTTGCCACCCGCCGCGTCCATCCATTTCGCAAACATGGACGACGGAACTGCGAATGAGATGCCTGATCCAGACTTCTACGCATAGCGCACCCGGATTACATCGGTATGGACTGTACCGCCTCTTCCAGTTCCGAGAATGTCGGCATGTGCTCGCTCGGCACCATTTTACGGCCGGATTCCACGCTGACCTGCGGCGCGTTGCCATAAAGATGCGTCACCAGCACCGCCCGGATCACCTCGAGGTATTTCGCTTCCTCCTCGACGATGGCTTTCATCCGGATGGAGAAGGGTCCGGCGATACCGTAGGCCAGCAGGATGCCAAGAAACGTCCCGGTCAGCGCGCCGCCGATCATTGCTCCTAGAATCGCCGGCGGCTGATCGATGTGCGACATCGTCTTGATCACACCCAGCACGGCCGCGACGATCCCCAGCGCCGGCAGCGCATCGGCCATGGTCTGCATGATGTGCGACGGATGTAATTCCTCGAGCAGGGTTTTCTTCAGTTCTCGCGCCATGACGTCTTCGATCTGGTTGGGATCGTCGGCATTCATTCCGACCATGCGCAGATAGTCGCAGATGATCGTGCTCGCGTGATGATTGGCCAGGACCTTGGGAAACTTCTGGAACGCCGCGCTCTCGCTGGGCTTTTCGATATGCGGCTCCAGCGCCATCGCCCCCTTGGTGCTGGCGATGCGGACCAGGAAATACAACAGGCTGAGCAGGTCGATATAGTCCGCCTTCTTGAACGCCGCCCCTTTCAGCATCTTGCCAAACGAGCCAAGCGTGTGTTTGACGTCGTGCATGCTGTTGGCCATCAGCATCGTGCTGATCGCTGCGCCCCCGATGGTCCACATCTCGAACGGCACGGCTTCGATCAGCGGCGCCATGCTGCCGCCGGACGTCAGGTAGCTGCCCAGCACGCAGGCAAACAACAGAACCAACCCGCCGATGGTCAGCATGACGGAGCTTCAGGGACTGGCACGGGCAGGAACATCGGCTGTGGTCTGCTGTTGGGCTGCCGGAGCGGGAACGGGCGCGACCGGGGGCGCCTGGCGCATGACCAAAATGGCGATCCGCCGATTGGCCGCGGCCATCGGATCGGCCGGCAACAGCGGGTCACGATCGGCATCACCGGTCACCGACTTCACCCGCGCTATCGGAAACCCGCTTTCAACCAGCAGTCGTCGTGTGGCGTTGGCGCGTTCCGCCGACAACTCGAAATTGGTGCGGTCAGGACCGGGGAACGGCGCCGCATCGGTATGGCCGGCGATCGAGATCGGCTGGCTCAGCTTCATCAGCACCGGCGTGATCTTCTGCAGCAGCAACCTGGCCCGCTCATTCGGCACCGACGACCCGGTCGGAAACATCGGTAACTTGACCTCATCCACGATCTGAACCCGCAGGCCCTCGGGGGTCATGTCGATGGTGAGTTGCTTGGCGAGGTCAGCCAGCGCCGGATCGCTGCGCACTGCGTCCTGGATCTGCCGAGCCGCCTGCTCGAAAGCCGCCTTCTCCTGGCGGGCCTTTTCCGCCGCCAGATCCGCCGCGGTGATCGTGTGGGTGTCAGGCTGGCCTTGGCGAATCACATCCGAGGCGCCCCCGGGACCGGGCGCGGGGCGGGTGGCTTTCTGCCCCATGGGCTTGTCGTCGGTGTCGGAATCCTGATCCTCGGTAGCCGGTCCCTGGCCGACGCCGTCGCCGGACTTGGCTCTGTGGGTCTCGGTGTAAACCGGGTCTTCGCCATCATCGGTGCGCTCGACCACCGGACGCTTGCCCTGGACGATCTCGACGGCGCCGCGATCGGACACCAGTGCTCCGTCGTCGAACGCGGTGTGGCCGCCGAACGGCTGACCGGTGCCGGAAGACGCATGAGACAGCAGATTGTTCGGGCTGAAATAATCCGCGAGGCCCTTGCGTTGGTCCTCGGTTGTCGCGTTGAGCAGCCACATGAGCAAGAAAAACGCCATCATGGCGGTCACGAAATCAGCGTATGCGACCTTCCAGGCGCCGCCGTGGTGGCCGCCCTCGACGATCTCATACTTTTTGACGATGACGCTGCCTTTGCCGCCCTTCTTCTCGTGCTTACCTGCCATGTGTGCCCTCCGCAGAGGGCCGCAACATGGCGTGCAAACGTTAACCGATTGCTAATCCGGCGAATAATCCAGTTGCCGGCAAGCAACGGCTCGGGAAAAACTGGCCTTTGGCCGCTGACTTGTTGGCCGGTTTGCGATGATCAGGCTGATCCGGCGACGTAGGCCGTGAGACTTTCCACCACCGTGTCCTGCTGCATGATGCGGGCTTTGACGACGTCGCCGATGCTGATCAAGCCGATCAGCGTGCCATGGTCGATCACCGGCAGGTGCCGGAAGCGGCCGACGGTCATAAGCTGCATCGCTTCGTTCACGGTGGTGCCGGGATTCGCAACCTGCACGGCGCGGGTCATCAACTGGCCGGCCGTCATCTCCAGCATGCGGGCGCCGTTGGCTGCCAGGCATCTGACAATGTCGCGTTCGCTGACAATGCCCAGCATTTGTTCTTCATGATCGATCACCAGAACAGCGCCGATGCGGCGTTCGGCCAGCAATACGGCAACGTCCGGCACCGTGGCGGTGGGAGCGATCGTTCGTTGATACACTGTAACCTTTGTGCTTCAGAATTGTAGCGACCGTCATCTTCCTGCCCCTTCTTTCTTGGGACGAGATTGCGATCGAACCGGTCATCAGAAGCGGATCGTCAGGCCAGATCGCGCACCCGCAGTTCCTCAAGCCAGGCAGCATGCGCTTTCCAATGATCAAAATGCAACTTTTAGACGTGCAGTGCAGCAAAAGGCGCTACCACAGGGTACTCCCCGCCATCAAACCGGCGACGAGCAGGACGACGAAGATCACGATCGCAATGAAGAACAGGACACGAGCGATGTCGGCGGATGTAGCGGCAACGCCGCCAAAGCCAAATATCGCCGCAACGATCGAAATAACGAGAAAGAACAAAGCCAATCGCAGCATGCCGGGGTTCCATCCATTGGGGCGACGCGAAAATGCCTGGGAGCGCGATTGCGCCGGGGCCAAGTTCAAGACAGGTTAGTCATGCGGCAGTCATAGAATTGAGAGCGTTGCCACGCTGTAAAGGCCGCCTGGCAACGCTTCCGAGTACTATCCTGTCCCCGCGCTGACTAGACCATCTCCAGCATGACCCTGCATGCTGGAAATGGTCTAGTTCTTTGTTTTATCGAATGATTCACGCGCCTTGAACGTTTCGCCCACCGCGATCATGCTCAGGCGTCACACGTCATTTACACGTGATCACTCCGCCGCCACCATATCGGCCGCTGCGGGCGAGAGCTGGGTTTCCACCAGACTGGCAAAATGGCCCTGGCGCGCAAGCAACGAGTTGAAATTGCCCCTCTCGACAATACGGCCACCATCGAACACAAGAATCTCATCGGCATCGCGCACCGTCGACAGGCGGTGGGCAATGATGAACGTGGTGCGCCCCGCCATTAGCGTTTTCAACGCCTTGCTGACGCGTGCCTCGGTCGCCGCATCGAGGGCGCTGGTCGCTTCGTCCAGGATCAGGATGGGCGGATTCTTCAGCAGCGCTCGGGCGATGGCAAGCCGCTGGCGCTGCCCGCCCGACAACGTGGTGCCGCGCTCGCCGATCATGGTGTCGTACCCGTTCTGCTGACGGATGATGAATTCATGCGCATCGGCCATCCGGCAGGCCTGCTCGATTTCTTCCTCGGACGCCTCCGGCCGCCCAACCAGCAGATTGTCGCGGATCGAGCGATTGAACAGCAGGCTTTCCTGGAACACCACGCCGATATTGGATCGCAGACTGTCCAGGGTGATGTCGCGCAGATCCTGACCGTCGATGATGATGCGGCCCGAATCGGGATCCCACAACCGCTGCAGAAGCGTCATGGCGGTGGACTTGCCGGCGCCGGTATGCCCGACCAGCGCCACCGACTTGCCGGGGCGGGCCTGGAAGCTGACATCGCTGAGTACCGCGGCACCGCTGGCCGGGTAGGCGAACGAGACGTTGTCGAACCTTACCTCGCCACGCGGCGCCCACAGCACCCGCGCGTCGTCCTTCTCCGGCACTGAACTGCGCTCATCGAGAATGTTGAAGAAGTCCTCCAGCGCCGGCAGCTTGAAGAACAGCGAGGACACGAACGATGCAGCCGTCTCGAGCCGACCGATCAACAGCATGGCGAAACCCATGAAGCTGACGATCTCACCGACGCTGGCCATGCCGTTCATGTGCAGCCAGGTGCCCACCAGCACGATCGTGATGATCGCCAGCGTGCTGGAGGCGCGCGTCATTACGTTCACCAGTGCCCACCAGTTCAGCACCGGGAACTGATGACGGATCACCTGGTTGGCGATGTCGCTGAATAGATGTGCCTCGGCCGAGAGCCGGGTAAACGACTGCACTACCATGACGTTGGTCAGAGCGTCTTGCGCGGTGCCGGCGAGCGAAGAATTCAAGCCCTCGACGCGGCGTTGCGCGGTCTCGGTCTTTTTGACCACGATGGCGGTGAATACCAGGAAGATGGTTACCAGGGCGATCAGCACCAGCCCCAGACGCCAGTTCAGGAACAGCGTCATCGGCAGCAGCACCACCGCCGACAGAATGGTCGAAAGCTGATCGCGAAAGAACACCAACCAGGTGGCGAACAAGCCATCGGTGCCGGTCAGCATGCCTTTGATCAACCGGCCGGAATGCGTTCCGCCATGAAACGACAGCGGCAAGCCCAAAACATGTTGGAAGTAGCGGCCCATGGATTTGATCCGATGCCGATGGGCGAGCCGTTCGGTCTGCAACGCGACAGCGATGTTGCTGACGATGCCGCCGATGCCGACAGCGACCCAGATGCCCAACAAAACCGCCGCGTCGTGCCAAAGCTCGCCATGTGGCAGCTTGTCCGATCGCGAAAGCAGATTGACCACCCGGCCGAACAACACCGGATCAAGAAACTGCAGTCCGGCAACCATCAGGTTGGCGAATGCCAGAAACCCTGCAATCCGAAGGTCTCGCCCAAGCAGGCCAAGCACCCGGCCATAGATTTTGAAGAAACGCATCTGACTATCCCTGCGGCGCCGCGAACGGCTCTTAACTGCTGGGCATCAAATGCGGGTCGGGTGTGGCATCAGTTGGGCAGGCGGGTAAAAAAAACTTCACCCCACGCCAGCGTGATCGATTATGGCGCTTTTTTTGGCTTCGCCCGGCTGCGACGCTTGGCCGCCGGCGTCGTTTTGACCTCACCCTGATCGGCTAGACGATCAGGAAACTCGCCCAGATTGTCTTGGATCTCGGCCTCTTCGATACCGGTCTCGCGCGGCGACTCGGGGCTGGTCTGCGGATTGGGCAGCAGCGCACTGCCGGCGCTTTCCTCCATGCCAATCAACTCGCGCGCGCGTTCCCAGTACTCCACATCGCGGCCGTGCGGTTTGCCCTCGCTTTCCCACAGATGATAGGCGCGCTCACGCACCCGCTGCTCGCGACCAGGATCGATGACCAGGGGATTGCGGGTGGATGAACCAGCCGGATTACGTGCCATTAAGCCTCTCGATCGCGATCAAGTCGCCGGTTCCGTCAAAGTCACCCCGAACCGACCTTCTGAGCGCGTTAATCATAGAATAAGACAGACAGATAGGGTGGCCTCGCTCGTCCGGACTACACCGAAGACGCTCTAACGTCGCGATACTGGCAGCGTTGCATGGGTCGACGGCAACGCTGCCAAGCTGGCGCCCCCGCCAATCAAGCGCGCCGCTACAGACGGTATTCCGGCGTCGGCTGCAACAGCGGAAACGCGCTGTGCGCATGCGGCTGGGTGACCCGGGGCGCGTCGCGGAAAACGTAGCCGGGATGCAATTCGCCCAGACTGCGAGCCCCGGCCAGCGCCATCGCGACGCCGAATTCATGCTCCAGCAGTTCCAGCATCTTGTGCACGCCGGCGTCGGCGTCCGCCGCCAGCGCGTAGCAGTACATCCGGCCCATCGCGACTGCATCGGCCCCCAGCGCGATCGCCTTCACGATGTCGGTGCCGCGGCAGATGCTGCCGTCGACGATAACCTTGGCGCGTCCGCGCACCGCGGCCATGACCTCAGGCAACACATCCATCGAGCCGCGCCCGTGGTCGAGCTGGCGCCCGCCGTGGTTGGAGACGTAGACGCCATCGACGCCATGTTCGCAGCACAGCGCGGCGTCCTCGGCGGTGGCGATGCCTTTCAGGATCAGCGGGATGTCGTGGTGATCCTTGAAGTGCTTGACGTTGTCCCAGGTGAAGCCCGCCTGGTAGCTCTGTCCGGTGGCGACGGCGCGCCACGGCTTGACGAAGCGCCCGGCGATGTCGCGCTCGCGGCGCGAATAGGCAGCGGTATCGACGGTGATGGCAAACGCGTCGTAGCCGGCATCGACCGCGCGCTTCACCACGTCGTCGATCCAGGCGGTGTCGCCGCGCACGTAGAGCTGAAAGATCTTCGGCCCCGTTGCCGCCGCGGCGGCTTCCTCGAGCCCGGGCGCGGTGACCGAACTGACCATGATCGGAATCCCGAACGCCGAGGCCGCGCGCCCAGCGGTCGCGGCTCCCCCGGGGTGGAACGACTCGAGCGACCCGACCGGGGCCAGCATCACCGGCAGGCGCAGACGGCGGCCGAACAGGGTGGTGCCGAGGTCCAGCTTCGACACGTCGACACAGACCCGCGGGCGCAGCGCCAGCGAATCGAGCGCCAGACGGTTGCGCCGCAGCGTGGTCTCGGTTTCCGCGGCGCCAACCAGATAGCCCCAGATATGGTCGGACAGCCTGGCCCGGGCGGCGGGGATGAATTCGTGCAGGCACTGGAAATCGCCGGTCGGTTCGAACAGGTGCTTGGCTTCTGCTTGGTCCATGATCCCAACCCTCGCGGCGGCGTGCGTCAAATGCTGCCATATCAGGCATCGGCGCGGCAAAACACGCAAGAGCGGATCGGCGCGATTGGGACGACCAACACAGGACGGGCGACACAGGAGGGGCGACCTGAGAAGGGCGAGCTGGGACCGCCGGACTACGAGAGGGCGGCCGCCGGCAGGGCCGCTATCGCGCCAGTTGCAGCGCCAGGTCGGGCCGGTCGGAGATCAGTCCATCCGCGCCCCAGTCGATCATTCGGCGCATATCACTGGGCCGATTGACCGTCCAGGGCAGGACCGACAGGCCGAGCGCGTGGGCCTCGACGATCTGGGCTTCGGTCAGGTCGCTGTGGTCGGGCGCCCAGACCGGTCCGCCCTCGGCGGCGACAGCGGCGGGAACGGTGCGGCCGGGGATGGCGCTCAGCCCTGGGGCGTCCCACCACAGGGCGGCATCGCGAACGGTTTCGGCGCGGGTCAACCACGCCAGGGTGATGTCGGGGCGGGTGCGATGGATGTGACGCGGCACGCGCCAGTCGAATGATTCGACGATGACGCGGGATGCGGCGCCGGCCTGGTCGACCACTGCCACTGTGGCATCAGCCAGCAGGTGCGGCGGCGCGGTCCAGCCCGGGTGAGCCGGATCGGTCTTGACCTCGATGGTGAAGCGGGCATCCGGCAGCGCGGTCAGAACCGCCGCCAGGGTGGGGATGCGGGTGCCATCGCGCGGCCGCTGGTCGGGAAACAGCATCGCCGTGCGCGACCCGGGGCGGATGCAGCCGACGTCGTAACGGTTCAATTCGGCGT
The DNA here is from genome assembly GCF_965277165.1 of Rhodopila sp. Lineage (GTDB taxonomy): Bacteria > Pseudomonadota > Alphaproteobacteria > Acetobacterales > Acetobacteraceae > Rhodopila. The sequence goes on along the minus strand of NZ_CBDICE010000006.1, from coordinate 1,405,663 downwards.
GGCGCAGGGTGTGGATCGTGGGTCCGCGCCGTTCCAGCCAGCGGCCCGAGGCGTCGCGGGTCAGATCGGGGTTGAGCGCCGGGTCATGCGACAGCACCACGACGCCGTCGGCGGTCATGGCGACATCCAATTCGAACCCCGACACGCCGAGGGCGGAGGCGGCGAGAAAACCCTCGAGCGTGTTTTCCGGAAACAGCGCGCGTGCGCCGCGATGGCCCTGAATATCGAATGGTCGCTTGTTCGGCACCGCCCTGTTAACGTCTATCATCCCCAAGCACCAGGAGCCTTCATGCACTATACCACGCTCGGCCGGACCGGTCTGCGGGTCAGCGTCGCCGGCCTGGGCTGCGGCGGCTTCAGCCGGCTGGGCCTCGGCACCGGGCAGTCCAATGAGCACGCGGTGGGCATCATCCGCAACGCGCTCGACCTTGGCGTCAACCTGATCGACACCGCGGCGGTGTATGGCACCGAGGACGTGGTCGGTGCGGCACTGCGCGGCGTGGCGCGGGACAGCGTGGTGGTCTGCACCAAGGCGTCGAAACCGGCGGGCACCGAGACGTTCAGCGTCGACGAGGTGATCCGCAGCCTGGATGCGTCGCTGCGACGCCTGGGGCTGGATTATGTCGACGTGTTCCAGCTTCATGCCGTCCCGCCGGCCGCCTACGACCACGTCCGCGAGGTGATCGCGCCGGCGCTGTTGAAGCAGCGGGAGCGCGGCAAGTTCCGCTTCCTGGGTATCACCGAAACGGCGCCGAACGATCCCGAACAGATCATGCTGAACCGTGCCGCCAGGGATGGGCCGTGGGACACCGCGATGCTGGCGTTCCACTTGATGGACCAAGTGGCACGCAAACAGGTGTTTCCCCACACCATCGCCAATCGGATCGGCACGCTGATGATGTTCGCAGTGCGAGGCATCTTTGCCCGTCCGGCGCAGCTTGGGGCGACCATGCGGGACCTGGCCAAGGCCGGTGAGGTTCCGGCGTGGCTGGCGGAAACCGACGAGCCGCTGTCGTTCCTGATCCACGACGCCGGCGCCAGCAGCCTGACCGACGCGGCCTATCGCTATGTGCGGCACGAACCGGGCGTCGATGTCGTGTTGTTCGGCACCGGCGACGCGGCGCATCTGCGGTCCAACGTGGCGTCGATCCTGAAGCCGCCGCTGCCGGCGGCGGATCGGGAGAAGTTGCGGGACTTGTTCAGCCACCTGCGCGGCGTCGGGCTGGAGGTGCCCCCGGCGCGGGCACGGTGATGGCGGGTGGCGGGTGTGGGTTACTTTGGCCCTTTGTACTTCGCCAGGTAGGCGACGATCGCCGGCACGTCGGCTTCGTCGACTGGGGCTTTGTATTGGCCTCGCATCTTTTCGACCTCGGCCCGCCAGGCGGCGCGGGTCAGCGTCGGCTGATTGAGCACCATGCCGGCGGAGTGGCAGGTCAGGCAGTTGGCGTTGATCGCCTCGGCGTCACCGCTGCCAGGAAACGTGCGGTCGCTGTTCGGGAGGTCGACGCTGACCGAGTGCAGCGTTATTCCGGCGGCCGAGACGGTCGATGCGGCCGCCGCGGGTTGCGCCACGGGTTGCGCCACGGGTTGCTGGGCGATGGCGGGCGTCGCGACCAGGGACGCCCCGAGGCCGGCGATGACGCCAAGGGTGATGAAGCGGGACATTGCAAGCCTCCTGGCGGTCAGGCAACGGTGATGCGGGCGGTCTCGATAACGTTTCGCATGAAACCAGCCGGGTTCCAATTCGGTTTGGCTGGTTGCTCGACCTTGTCGGTATTGGTGCAGCGCAGTTTCAGCAACAGCGAACCGGATGCCGGCGCGGCAATATCGGCGTTCCACTGGCGGAAGGCGTAGATACCGTAATCAGGTCCCAGTGTGGTTTGCTGCCAACTGTGGCCGTCATCGAGCGAGAGATCAACGCGCGCCACGCCGCGATCGCCGCCGAACGCGATGCCGCGGACCGGCACCCTGTCGCCGGGCTTGACGGTAGTTGCGTCTGTTATGTTGGTGAAGAACGACCGCGGCAGCATCCGGTTGATCGGAACGGTCTTGAAACCAGTCGTTCCCGGTGCGACGTCGGCGCCCGGCGTGTCGGGGATGCGGTATGCCGTCGCCATCCAGAAATTGTCATCCGGCGCTGCCAGAACCTCAATATCATTGAGCATCTTGACCCAGTAGGTCGAATACCATCCCGGAACGACCAGGCGGAGCGGGAAGCCGTTGAGCAGCGGCAACTGCTGATGGTTCATCTGATAGGCGAGCATGACCTCACCGTCACGCGCATGATCGATGCTGAGCGATTTCATGAAATCGGGCGCTGCTTCGACGACGGGCTGGTCCAGTCCGTTGAAGCGAACCGCGACCGCGCTGGACTTGACCCCGGCCCGGTCCAGCACGTCGCGCAGCCGGACCCCGGTCCATCTGGCATTGCCCATGGCGCCATTGCCCCACTCACCGCCGGCTACCCTCGGTTGGAAGAAGCCACGCGAATTGCCCGAGCACTGGTTGACCGCGGCGATCTCGAAGCGCGGCAGGGCCAGCAGGTCGGCCATCGACAGCGACAACGGCGCGTTGACGTGGCCGCGCACTGTAAGCTTGAACGCTGCGACATCGACCTGTTCGGGGATTGCCGCCCAGTGCCAGCGGACGAAGAACTGGTCGTTGGGCGTGAACAGGTCACGATCGAATACCTGGAACGGGGTCTCCAGCAACGGCGGGCGGGTGCGCTGCAGCACCATCTCGGCTTTTTGCGGGAAGGCGGTGGTGAGGTCGCGCTGATCCGATCCGCCGGGCAAGTCGAGATTAATGGACTTGTCGGCCAAAGCCGGCCTGGCGCCGATCGAGGCGGTCAGGATACCGGCGCCGCCGAGAAAGCGCCGCCTGGCCAGCGTGGTTGGCTGGAACTTCACCATGGTCTTCCCCCTAGCGCGACCTCGGTCCCGGTGTCGCGCAACATTTTGCAGACGGACGCAATAGCAAGACTGGGTTGGGGCAGGACAAGCGAGCGAGCGATCGGATGGTCGGCATGATCGCAGTCGGAGGCTTGCCGACCCTCAAACTCGGGACACTGGCTAGTGCACCTCGGTCGGCACCACGCTGATGCTGTTGAACGGCGAGCCGTTGATCAGCTTTGTACTGACGACTGTATACACGAGGACGTGCTTTTCGCGATCCAGCGAACGGTGGATCTGGAAGGTCTTGAAGAACAGCGACGCCTTGGAGAAACCGATCACCTCGGTGCGCGGCAGCGAATCCGGCAGCGTAATCGGACCGACCGCTCGGCAGGCGATCGAGAACCGGCTGGGGTCCTGGGCGAAGCCCAGGCCGCCCTTGATGCCGCCGGTCTCGGCGCGTGACAGATAGCATGACACGCCGCTGACGCGCGGATCGTCGTAGCGCTCGACGATGATCTTGTCGTCCGGTCCGAGCCAGCGGAAGCTGGTGTTGATGGAATCGATGCGGGTCTGGGCGAACGCCGAAGCGGACGAAACGGCGAGCCCAACCGAGACGGCAGCCAAATAGAGAAAACGGATCAAGTCACCCCCTGATGCAGCCGCGTGCGTTCGCGCAGCCGCTGTGCCAATTGTAGCAGAATCGCCGCGGTGGCGCCCCAGATGAAATGCTCCGGATGCGGCCACACCCAATACTCGCGCCAGATGCCGCCGACGTGCTGGCGCTGTCGCCTGGGCGAAGCGGGGTCCAGCACCACATGCATCGGCAGCTCGAAGATCGCGTCCACCTCGTGCGGCGACAATTGATAGGTCAATGCGGGGGGCACCACCGCCAACACCGGGGTGATGCGATAACCGGTGCCGGTCACATGATCAGTCAGCCGCCCGAGCACTTCGACCGAACCGGCATCGAGGCCGATCTCTTCGCGCGCCTCGCGTAGCGCGGCGGCCTCGGGTCCGTTGTCCTCGGGGTCGATGCGGCCGCCGGGGAAGCTGATCTGTCCGGGATGACGGGTCAGGTGGGAGGTACGCTTGGTCAGCAGGACCGATGGCTGTTCCCCCAGCACGACCCCCACCAGCACGGCGGCTGGCACCGGCGGACGCTCCAGGTCGTTGGCCACCTCGTCACCGAGGATCGGATCGGCGACCTGGGGCTGGGCGACCTGGGGCTGGGCGACGATCTCGGTCAGCCGTAGCCGCAATTCGTCCGGCGTCACGCCTCGCCGGGCGGCAACTCGCCCAGGGAAAAGAATTTGCCGCGGCTCCAGACGCCCAGCATACGGCGGCTGCCGACCCATTCGGGAACCCCGAGGGCGACCAGCTCGTAATACGTCGCGCGGTTGATGCGCGCCTCGACCGCGAGGTGCTGGGCAGCGCCGGGACGCAGCAATATATAGGGAGTGGGCTCGCAGGTGATCAAATCGTGGGAGACCCGGATCGGGTGGTCAGGTCCCGCTGTCACCATCTCATCGATGTTGGTGCGAAAGGACAGCACCTGATGGCGACCATCGCCGGTCCAATCGAGTTCGACCGCGACGAACGGCGCATCCTCGACCTGGATGCGGCCGCGTTCGGCTGGGGTCTGCAGCCACCAACCGCCATCCTCCTCGCGGCGCAGCACGCTGGCGAACAGGCAGACGAGTTCCTTGCGGTTGATCGGCGTGCCCCGGTACAGCCAAGTGCCGTCGCGCTTGATCAGGAACGGCAGATCGCCGCACTCGGTCACATGACGCGTGGGCTTGGCGCGGCGGAGGCGATCGGAACAGGCGGCAAGGGCCAGGTCCGCCGCGGACCCGACCAGCTTCGCGGAGGCAAGATCGATGGGCGCGCTGGTCTGGTTCACCTAACTTGCCTCCTTGAGAAGCAACGCTTCCTTACAAGAGCGCGATATAGGGATCATCCCCCCGCCGGGGAAAGGGTCTATATGGTTCGAACGAGTTAAACGCGGAGAGTAACATCCTTATGTCGGGCGGTATGGCTGACTCGCCACAGGCGAACGCGAACCGGGCTGGTCCCATCAGCACCGATCCGAACGCAGTGCTGGCGGCGGCGGAAGCGCTGGGCGCGCAGATCGTTCAGGTGCGCGGCGCGATCGGGCGGATGATTTTCGGCCAGGACGAGGTCATCGATCAATCCTTGATCACTTTGTTGTCGGGCGGCCACGTGCTGCTGGTTGGCGTGCCAGGACTGGGCAAGAGCCGGCTGGTTGAGACGCTGGGCGTGGTACTTGGCATGGCGACCAAGCGGATCCAGTTCACACCGGACTTGATGCCGGCCGATATCGTCGGCAGCGAGGTGCTCGACGAGACCGACGGCCGGCGTGCCTTCCGCTTCGTTCCCGGGCCGGTCTTCTGCCAGTTGCTGATGGCCGACGAGATCAACCGGGCCAGCCCGCGCACGCAGTCCGCACTGCTGCAGGCGATGCAGGAGCAGCGCGTGGCCGTCAGCGGCGTGGAGCACGCCCTGCCCCGCCCGTTCCACGTGCTGGCGACGCAAAACCCGATCGAGCAGGAAGGCACCTATCCGCTGCCCGAGGCGCAACTGGATCGGTTCCTGCTGGAGGTCAACGTGAGCTATCCCGACATCGGCGCTGAACGCACCATGCTGCTGGCTACAACCGGGGCGCAGGATGCCAAGCCGCTGCAGGCGATGAGTGCAGATGATCTGGCCATGGCCCAGGCCTTGGTGCGCCGGTTGCCGGTCGGGGAAAAGGTGGTGGACGCGATTCTGGCGCTGGTGCGCGGCTGTCGGCCGGAAACCACCAGCGACGAGATCGTGCGGCGTCACGTCGCCTGGGGACCGGGTCCGCGCGCGGCCCAGGCGCTGATGCTGGCGTCGCGCGCCCGAGCCCTGCTTGGCGGGCGGTTGGCGCCCAGCATCGACGACATTGTCGCCCTGGCTCGTCCGGTGCTGCGCCATCGCATGGCGCTGAGCTTCTCGGCGCGTGCCGATGGGGTCATGCTGCCCGAGGTGATCGAGCGGTTGGTGGGAAAGATCGGGTAACGCGATGGTCAAGGATGCCCTGGCCGCCGAGGCGTTGGGAGCGCGGCTGCCGGCGCTGCTGATCGCGGCGGATCGGGTTGCCTCGACCGTGGCCCAGGGTGTGCACGGCCGACGCCGTGTCGGTCAGGGCGACAGTTTCTGGCAGTTTCGCAGGTTCGTCTCGGGCGACCCATTGGCGCGGATCGACTGGCGGCAATCGGCGAAATCCGGGCGCGGCGCGCCGGACGGCTGGTTCATCCGCGAAACCGAATGGGAGGCGGCGCAGACCGTTTGCCTGTGGCGCGACTCGTCGTCGTCGATGCGCTGGCGATCGCGCCAGGTGGCGGTGGAAAAACGCGACCGGGCAAATCTGCTGTTGCTTTCGCTGGCGTCCTTGCTGCTTCGTGGCGGCGAGAGGGTGATGATGCTGCAACAAGGTGCCCGTTCGGTGACCAGCCGGACCGGCCTCGACCGATTGGCGGCGGAACTGGACAGTGTGAACAGCGGAGCCGGGGTGAACAGCGGAGCCGGGGTGAACAGCGGAGCCGGAGTGAACAGCGAAGCCGGGCTGCCGCCCGATATACGATTGCCGCGTCATGGAACGGTGGTGCTGTTCAGCGACTTTCTGTCGCCGCTGGATGAAATACGCGCCCTGATCGGACGCTTTGCCGCGGTCCCGGTGACCGGATATCTGCTGCAGATCCTGGATCCGGCGGAAACCGCGCTGCCGTACCAAGGGCGGATCCGCTTCCGTGGCCTGGAACACGATGGCGACGCGCTGATCCCGCGCGTCGAATCGGTGCGCGATGCGTATGCTGAACGGTTGCGTGCGCAACAGGACGGGGTGGCCTCGATAAGCGCCAGGGCCGGCTTCGGCTTTGGCGTGCATCGTACCGACCAGCCGCCCGAGATGGCGTTGCTGACGCTTTACCAGGCACTGGCGGCGCGATGAGGCTTGACCCGGGCGCGAGCAGGGGCGGCGGCGAATGATCTTCGTCGCGCCTTGGGTCCTGGTCGGGTTGCTGGCGTTGCCGTTACTGTGGTGGCTGCTGCGGGTGACCCCCCCTGCCCCACGCTCCGAGGTGTTTCCCGCCGTGCGTTTCCTGTTGGGGCTGAATGCCACCGAGGAAACCCCGGCGCGCACGCCGTGGTGGTTGCTGGCGCTGCGATTGGTGGCGGCTGGACTGGTGATCGTGGCCCTAGCGCGTCCGGTGATCGATGCCGGTTCGGCGCTGGCGGGGCGCGGTCCGGTGCTGCTGGTGATCGACAACGGTTGGGCCTCGGCGGACGACTGGCTGCGGCGCAAGGAGGCCGCCGGCGCACTGCTAGACCGGGCCGAACGCGCCGGGCGCAAGGCGGCGCTGCTGACCACAGCGCAGGACGGCAGCGGCGCCGCGATCGCGGTTTCGGCAAGCATGCCGGTGACCGAATTGCGCGCCCGCCTGGCCGCGTTGCAGCCGCAGCCCTGGCCGTCCGACCGCGCCGCCGCGGTAAACGCGATCGGCGCCTGGCGCGGCGGCGCTGGGGGGTCGGTGATCCGCGATCACGCCGGGGGTTCGGTGATCTATGTACCGGACGGGCTGACCGACGGCGCCGACTTCGACCGCTTCGCAGCGGCGTTGCGCGGTGTCGGACCGGTGACCGAAATCTGCTGCGATACCGCATCGGCGCCGCTGTTGCTGGCGCCGACCAGCGAGGCCGACCGGCTGGTGGCGCATCTGGCGCAGGTGCCGCGCGCTGCGCCGACGCAAGTAGGCGTGCTGGCGCAAACCGGCGACGGGCGGACCCTGGCGCGGACCGAGATCAGCATTCCCGCCGGCGCCTCGGTGGGTTCGGGGCCGATCACGTTGCCGCCTGAAGTGCGCAACCGGCTGACCCGGCTGGTGCTGGAGGGCCCGCCCAGCGCGGGGTCCGTGGTGCTGCTGGACGAACGCTGGCGGCGGCGGCCGGTGGGATTGCTGTCGGGCGATCTGGCCGCCGCGGACACGCCGTTCACCGGGTCGCTCTACTTCTTGAAGCGCGCGCTGGAGCCGTTCACCGAGCTGCGCGAGGGCAGCGCGACGTTGCTGAAGCGGGATATCTCGGTGCTGGTGCTCGCTGACAAACCATTGCCGGCGGGCCCGGAGCGGGAGGCGCTGGAGGCGTGGGTGCGCAAGGGCGGTCTGCTGATCCGCTTCGCCGGGCCGCGCACCGCTGAGGCGGCGACCAATGACGCCGATACGCTGCTGCCGGTGAAGCTGCTGGCCGGCGACCGGCAATTGGGCGGTGCGATGTCGTGGAGCCAGCCGGCCGGGCTGGCACCGTTCCCGGCACGGTCTCCGTTCGCTGGGCTGGCGGTGGGCGATGATGTCAAGGTGACGCGTCAGGTGCTTGCCGAACCCAGTGCCGATCTGGCCGGGCGCACCTGGGCGGCGCTGCAGGATGGCACGCCGCTGGTGACCGAGATGCCGCTCGGCGCCGGGCGGGTCGTGCTGTTTCACGTCACCGCCAATGCCGACTGGTCGAACCTGCCGCTGTCGGGGGTTTTCGTCGACATGCTGCGCCGGTTGGTGGAGCTGTCGGTGGGCGTCGCCGGCACGCCGGGTAGCGCCACGTTGGCACCGGCCGAGACGCTGGACGGGTTCGGGCTGTTGTCGCAGCCGCCACCGGCCGCGACTGGGCTGCGAGCCGACAAGTTCGCCGCGACCGCGGTGTCGCCTCGGCATCCGCCGGGCCTCTATGGACCAGAAAATGGGCGGCAGGTGCTGAACCTGGCAAACCGCATCGCGGCGCCTGAAGCGGCCCCGCCGATTTCCGGCGCCACGCTGGAAACGGTAAGGGGTTCGGCGCGCGAGCGTGCGCTGGGACCGCCGATGCTGGCCTTGGCGATCCTGCTGTTGTGCGTCGACATGCTGATCTCGCTGGGCTTGCGCGGGTTGCTGCGGGCTCGGGTATCGGCCACGGCGGCGGCGCTGCTGTTGCTGCTGGCGCCGGCCGCGCACGCGCTGGACAGCAGCCCCAACCCGGCGATCGACACCAGGCTGGGCTATATCGTGTCGGGTGACACGCAAGTGGACAGCATCGCCAAGGCCGGGCTGGAAGGGCTGTCGGAATATGTCAACGCGCGCACCGCCGCGACGCTTTACGAACCCGACGCGGTGCAGCCGGGCAAAACGGATCTGAGTCTTTACCCGCTGCTGTACTGGCCGATCGTCGCGGACGAGGCGGACTTGACCAGCGCCCAGGCAACGGCGCTGAACGACTACATGAGCCGTGGCGGGATCATCCTGATCGATACACGCGATTCCGGTTCGGGTGCCGGCTTCGCGCCCGGCACCGAGGACGCCCTGAAGCGCATCGCCCGTAGCTTGATCATTCCTCCACTCGCGCCGTTGACCGAGGAGCACGTGCTGTCGCGGGCGTTCTATCTGCTGTCGGATTTTCCCGGCCGTTTCACTGGAGACACGGTCTGGGTGCAGCGCGACCAGGATCGCACCAATGACAGCGTCAGCCCGGTGATCATCGGCGGCAACGATTGGGCGGCCGCGTGGGCGATGAATCCCGACGGCAGCAGCCCGTACGCTGTGATCCCCGGCGGCCAGCGGCAGCGCATCCTGGCCTATCGATTCGGCGTCAATATGGTGATGTACGCGCTGACCGGGAACTACAAGGGCGATCAGGTGCACGTGCCGGCAATCCTGCAGCGACTGGGCCAGTGATGCGCCCGGAACAGGTCATCGCCGCAATCCGCTTCGATCCGCTGCTTCCAGTCTGGCTGCTGTTTGCATTGGGCTTGCTGTCGCTGGCGGTGGTGGGGTTGGGGCTCTGGCGGCGCGGTCGGGGCACGCTGTTTCGGCTGGCAGCCTTCGCGGTGCTGCTGCTGTGGCTGGCGGGCCCCAGGTTGGTGCAGGAGACCCGGCAATCGCTGCGCGATATCGGCCTGCTGGTGGTGGATCAGTCGGCCTCGATGGGGGTCGGCGACAGAGCGCATCTGGCCGAGGTTGCGCGTCAGTCGATCGAGGCGCAGGCGGCGCATCTGTCCGATCTGGAACTGCGCACCGTCACGGTGCCGGAGTCCGGCGATGCCGGCACTCAATTGTTCGCCGCGGTGAACCGGGCGCTGGCAGATATTCCGCGATCGCGGCTGGCCGGCACGATCGCGATCACCGATGGGCAGGTGCACGACCTGCCGAAGACCGCGCCTGGCGGCGCGCCGCTCAATCTGTTGCTGACCGGGCGGGGTGAGGAGACCGACCGGCGGCTGCGGGTGATCGAGGCGCCGGGCTACGGCATCGTCGGCAAATCGGTCACCTTGCGGGTGGCGATCGACGACCTGGGGGTCAGCAGCCACACCGACACCGCGACCTTGACGGTGCGCCGCGACGGGCAGTTGTTCCGCACCGAAAGCGTTCCGGTCGGCACCGAACAGCGGATCGAGGTGCCGATTACCCGGGCCGGGCCGACAGTGATCGAGATGGCTGCCAGTCCGCTGGCCGGCGAGGTGTCGCAGTTGAACAACCGCGCCGTCGTCGAGATCAACGGGGTGCGCGACCGGCTGCGGGTGCTACTGATTTCGGGCGAGCCGCACCAGGGCGAGCGGACCTGGCGGCGGCTTCTGAAAGCCGACCCATCGGTCGATCTGGTGCATTTTACCATTCTGCGACCGCCGGAAAAGGATGATCGCACGCCGCTGAACGAACTGGCGCTAATCGCTTTTCCGGTGCGCGAGCTGTTCGTCGACAAGATCGGCGAATTCGACCTGATCATCCTTGACCGGTTTCAGAACCGGGGGCTGCTGCCGCTGCCGTATCTGGCCAACATCGCCAACCACGTGCGCCAGGGCGGCGCGCTGCTGATGAGTGTCGGGCCGGAATTCGCCGGCGCCACCAGCCTCGCGTCAACGCCGCTTGGATCGGTGCTGCCCGGCGGCCCGGCTCGGACCGATGCGGTGGTTGACGGGCGGTTCCGGCCCTGGGTGACAGCGCTGGGCCAGCGCCATCCGGTAACCGAGGGTCTGCGGGGCGCCAATCCGCCGCTCACCGGTCCGTCCGGCACCAATCCGCCCGGCCCCGACGAGAAGCCGCCGACCTGGGGACCGTGGTATCGCCGGATCGAGCCTGGCCCGATCAGCGGTGAGGTGCTGTTGCGCACGCGCGACGGACAGCCTCTGCTGGCGCTGGACCATGTCGGGCTGGGGCGGACCGCGCTGTTGTTGTCGGACCAGATCTGGCTGTGGTCGCGCGGCCATGACGGCGGAGGCCCACAGGCCGAACTGTTGCGGCGGATCGCGCACTGGCTGATGAAGGAGCCCGATCTGGAGGAGAACGCGCTGACCGCCAGGGTGGTGGACGGGCGATTGCGGATCGAGAACCGATCGACCGATCCTGGGGCGCCAGGCGAGGTCGTTGTCACCGACCCGGATGGCAAGAAGGAGACCTTGAAGCTGCACGAGGATTCGCCGGGCCGCGCAACGGCGGCCAGAGCGGCGACGGTTCCGGGTGTCTGGCAGGTAACGCAGGGAAGCGGGCCCGGGGCGAGGACAGCCTATGCCGCGGCTGGCGCGGCCAATCCGCCGGAGTTGGCCGATCTGCGGGCAACGGCGACAGTAGCCGGACCGTTGGCCAGGGCTTCAGGCGGCGGTGTGCATTGGCTGGCAGGGGGGACAACGGGGGTCGAAGTGCCGGAACTACGGCGCACCGAGGATGACCGGTCAGCCTCGGGCAGTTCCTGGATCGGCTTGCAGCGGCGCCACGATCATCTGGTGACCGGCGTCGCGGCGCTGGAGTTGCTGCCGGGCTGGCTGTCGCTGCCGGTAATGCTCGGGCTGATGGTATTGGGCTGGCGGCGGGAGGGACGATAGGTCCGGGGTGCTGCGCCTAAAGACTCGAACGGATCTTGGCGTTCAGTCTTGGTGTCGGTTCACGACCGACGATGGTGCTTGGCCGGCTGGCTGCGGACCAGCTTCCCATCAGCGGCGGCATTGCCGGGACGTTTGCCGTCGCTGCCGATCGTCCGCTGTGAAAGACCTTGTCGATGGACCGAAAAGGTCTGCCCGATGGCGGAGGTGGCGCCACGCGCTATCGTCGGAACTGAAACCGAGGCCGTGTCGGACTGACCGGCCGGCACGGACCGCGGATTGGGTTGCAATTCGATGACGGCACAGGCAATCTGCCCATGCCGTTTACGTCAAGTAAGAAACCGATAGGTCAACGGGGCTACCGCAAATGACCGTCGCAGAGAGGGAAACAGCGGATGCCGAACGCCGTCATGTCTGTTGGATTCCGCGCGGCGCCGCGGCGCCTCGCTGATCCCTTGGCGACGACATGATGGATACGGTGCCGCCCGCCCCGCTGCACGCACTGACGGTTCCCGCCCTGCTGGATCGGGCGGCGGCGGCGTTTGCCGACCGCCCGGCAATGTCGTTCCAAGGGCGGCAGTGGAGCTATGCGCAACTCGCCGCCCTGGTTGATGGGGCTACCGCCGGGCTGCAGCAACTCGGGTTGCGCCAAGGCGACCGCATCGGTCTGTGCCTGCCGAACACGCCGTACTTCGTGATCTTCTACTACGCGGCGCTGAAGGCCGGATTGGTCGTGGTCAACTACAACCCGCTCTACGTCGCCAGGGAATTGCGGCAGCAGATCGAGGATTCCAATACCGCCACGATGGTGGTGCCCGACCTCGCCGCGATCCACGACAAGGTCGTCGCGATCGAAAGCCTGACCCGGATCATCGTCTGCCCGTTCGCCGCCGCGCTGCCCAGGGCCAAGCGGATGGCGTTTTCGCTGCTGAAGCGCGGCATGCTGGCCAGACCGGCCTACGGCGAACGAGTGGTGGCGTATTCGCGGGTCGTGGTTGACGGCGCCGTGTCGCAACCGGTGGCGATCGATCCAGACGACATCGCGGTGCTGCAATACACCGGCGGCACCACCGGGCGGCCCAAGGGCGCCGTGCTGACGCACGCCAATCTGTCGATCAACGCGCAGCAGACCACGCACCACATGCCCAGCATGCGTCCGGGCCAGGAAAAGATGATGGGCGTGCTGCCGTTCTTCCACGTGTTCGCGATGACCTCGGTGCTGAATGGCGGCATCAGCATGGGCTGTGAACTGATCCTGCATCCGCGCTTCGAGATCGGTGCGATGATGACGTCCCTGGTGCGCGACCGGCCGACCATCATGCATGCGGTTCCGACAATCTATAACGCGATCGCCACCGCGGCGGAGCGGAACCGGGTCGACATCTCCTGCCTGCGGGTCTGCGTGTCAGGTGGCGCACCGCTGCCGGCGGAGGTGCGGGAACGATTCGAGAGACTGACCGGCTGTCGGGTCATCGAGGGCTACGGACTGACCGAAGCCTCGCCGGCGGTAACGTCTAATCCGCCGGACGGCATCATCCGCGCGGATTCGGTTGGCATCGTGCTGCAGGACACCGCGGTGGAAATCCGCGCGCTGGACGACATCAACCGGATCCTGCCGCGCGGCGAACGCGGTGAGATCTGCGTGCGCGGCCCGCAGGTGATGCAGGGCTACCTGAACCGCCCGGAAGAGACCGCTGCCAGCTTCATCGACGGCGCGCTGCGCACCGGAGATGTCGGCTACCTGGATGCCGACGGTTATCTATTTGTCACAGACCGGATCAAGGACCTGATCATCTGCAGCGGCTACAACGTCTATCCCCGGGTCATCGAGGACGCGCTGTATGAGCATCCGGCGGTGGCCGAGGCGATCGTGATTGCTATCCCGGATGCCTATCGCGGACACGCGCCGATGGCATTTGTGACGCTGCGAGCCGGCGATGTGCGTTCCGGCGATGAACTGCGCGACTTCCTGCGCGATAAGCTGTCGGCGATCGAGATGCCGGTGTGGGTCGAGATCAGAAGCAGCCTGCCGAAGACCGTGATCGGTAAGTTGTCGCGCAAGGAACTGATCGCAGAGGTCGCGGCGGCCAAGCCGGTTTGACGTCAGTCAGTTGACGTATAGGTCAGTCGAACTTATAGCCCGACGATGGCTCAGCCGCGACTCTTTACAGTGACCGAATTGGCCAACGAGCTTGGCATGACCGCCCGTGCGGTCCGCTTCTATGAGGACAAAGGCCTGATCAGTCCGCGGCGGGCCGGAACCACGCGGGTCTATTCGGGCCGCGACCGCGCCCGCATGATCCTGATCCTGCGCGGCAAGCGGCTGGGCTTTTCGTTGAGCACGATCAAGGAATATCTCGATCTGTACGACGCCGACATCACCCAGCACGCCCAGCTTCGGCTGCTGCTGACCGCGGTCGCCAGCCGGCGTGACCAACTCGTGGCGCAGCGGCAGGCGATCGATGACGCACTGTCCGAACTGGTCGATATTAGCGCGCAGGCGGAAGCGGCTTTGAGTTCACCGGCTGCTCGCGGCAGGCGGGCCGCCGGCGGCTAAAGCAGAGGGTACAGCCATGACCAACGCGGTGATCGCCGGCTATGCCAGGTCGCCTTTCCACTTCGCCGGCAAAGGCGGGCTCGCCAGGGTACGACCCGACGACCTGGCCGCGCAGGTGGTCCGAGCGCTGATCGGGCGCAGCGGGGTGAAGCCCGAGGATATCGAGGACATCATTGTCGGTTGCGCGTTTCCCGAGGCCGAACAGGGCCTGAACGTTGCCCGCCTGATCGGATTTCTGGCCGGTCTGCCGCTATCCGTCGCCGGGGTCACGGTCAATCGTTTCTGCGGGTCTTCGATGCAGTCGGTCCATATCGCGGCCGGTCAGATCGCGCTGGGCGCCGGGGAGGTTTTCATCTGCGCCGGGATCGAGAGCATGACCCGGGTGCCGATGATGGGCTACAATCCGCTGATCAACCCCACCCTGATGCAGGCGATGCCGGCGGCCTATGTCGGCATGGGCGAAACCGCCGAGAACGTTGCCCGCAAATGGCAGATCCCACGCGCGGCGCAGGAGGCGTTCGCGGTCCGCAGCCACCGGCGCGCTGCCGCCGCTGTCGCCGCCGGCAATCTGGCGCGGGAAATCGTGCCGATCACCGGAAAAGGCGGGACGGTCGAACAGGACGGGTGCATCCGCGCGGATACCACGCTGGACGGCCTCGCTGGTCTGAAGCCGGCGTTCGACAAGGATGGCAGCGTGACGGCGGGCACGTCCTCGCCGCTGACCGATGGCGCCGCGGCCGTGCTGGTGTGCAGTGAGAGCTATGCCCAGACGCACGGTCTGCAGCCGCTGGCTCGGATCAGGTCGATTGCCGTCGCCGGCTGCGCACCCGAGGTGATGGGCATCGGCCCGGTCGCCGCCGCCCGGAAAGCGCTGTCGCGGGCGGGTATCGAAATCGGCGCTATCGACGTGGTCGAACTGAACGAGGCGTTTGCCAGCCAGGCGCTGGCCTGCGCCCAGGAACTTGGCATCCGCGAGGAGATTTTGAACCTCGACGGCGGTGCCATCGCGCTGGGTCATCCGCTAGGCGCGACGGGTGCGCGGATCACCGGCAAGGCGGCCTCGCTGCTGGCGCGGACCGATGGGCGTTATGCGCTGGCGACGCAGTGCATCGGCGGCGGCCAGGGCATCGCCACGATCCTGGAACGGGTGTGATGGCCAACCCTACCACCCCTGGGCCGATCAGACGGGTTGGGATCCTCGGCGCCGGCACGATGGGGGCGGGCATCGCCGCCCAGGTCGCCAATGCCGGGGTGCCGGTGGTGCTGCTGGACCGGGTGCCGAGCGGGGCCGTCAATCGCAATGCGCTGGCCGAGGGCGCGGTTGACAGGCTGCGCAAGGCGGACCCGGCCGCGTTCATGCACGACGCCGCAGCTCGGCTGATCGAACCCGGAAATCTGGACGACGACCTTGGCAAGCTGGCCGACTGCGACTGGATCATCGAAGCGGTGGTGGAACGGGCCGACGTAAAGCGGGACCTGTATCGCCGATTGGAGGGCGTACGCCGTTCGGGTACCGCAATCAGTTCCAATACCTCGACCATCGCGCTGAAGCGGCTGACCGAGGACATGGGCGAGGCGTTTCGGCGCGATTTCATGATCACCCATTTCTTCAATCCGCCACGCTACATGCGGTTGCTGGAGATCGTGTCCGGCCCAGACACCGCGGCGGGGACTTTGGCGGCCGTGGCGGAGTTTGCGGATGTGGCACTGGGCAAGAGCATCGTGCGGTGCGCTGACAGCCCCGGCTTCATCGCCAACCGGCTTGGCATCTACTGGCTGCAGTCGGCGCTGGTGGAAGCCATCGACCAGGGACTGACGGTGGAGGAGGTGGACGCGGTGATCGGGCCGCCGATGGGCATCCCGAAGACCGGGGTGTTTGGACTGATGGACCTGGTCGGCATCGATCTCGGACCGCAGGTCAATGCGTCGATGCGGGCAGTGCTGCCGAAATCCGATGCGTTCCACGAGGTGGACCGCGACGTGCCGTTGATCGGGCGGATGATCGAGCAGGGCTTGACCGGGCGAAAGGGCATGGGCGGGTTCTACCGGCTGGACCGGTCGCAGGCGGAGCGTCGCAAGCTGGTAATCGACCTTGCCACCGGCGCGTATCGGCCGGCGCAAAAGCCGGTGCTGCCGGAGATCAATGCCGCCGGACGCGATCTGCGAGTTTTGCTGTCTGCGCCGGGCAGGATCGGAACCTATGCGTTCCGGGTGCTGGCCCAGACCATTGCCTATGCCGCGACGTTGATCCCCGAGGCGGCTGGGTCGATCGCCGACATCGATACAGCGATGCGACTGGGCTACAACTGGCGCTGGGGGCCGTTTGAGCTGGCCGACAGACTGGGTTCTGGCTGGCTGGTCGAGCAGCTTGCGGCGCGAGACTTTTCGGTGCCGAAGCTGCTTGCCGATGCCGCAGGCGCGCGGTTCTACTGGGTGGAAGGCGGCAGGCGGCAATATCTTGGGACCGATGGCGGCTATCATGACATCGAGCGGGCAGCCGGCGTGCTGTTGCTGGAAGACATCAAGCTGGCCGCCGACCCGGTGCTGCGCAATGCGTCGGCCGCGCTTTGGGATATCGGCGATGGCGTCGCCTGTTTTGAGTTCACGTCAAAGTCGAACGCGCTGGACCAGCACAGTATCGAACTGCTGGGGCAATCGATCGAGGTCGTTGGTACCCGGTTCAAGGCCCTGGTGATCTATAACGAGGCAAGCAACTTCTCGCTCGGCTTCAACCTCGGGCTGGCGCTGTTTGCCGCCAACATCGCCGCATGGGGAGAGATCGAGAAATCGATCGCCGCCGGCCAGGGCGCCTACAAGGCTCTGAAATACGCACCCTTCCCAGTGGTCGCTGCCCCCGCCGGCATGGCGCTGGGCGGCGGCTGCGAGATCGTGCTGCACGCCGACGCGGTGCAGGCGCACGCGGAGACCTATCTGGGTCTGGTGGAGTGCGGCGTCGGCCTGATACCGGGCTGGGGCGGCTGCGGCGAGATGCTGGCGCGCTGGCGGGCGGACCCCACACTGCCGCGCGGTCCGATGCCGGCGGTCGCGAAGGTGTTCGAGACGGTCAGCACGGCGGATGTGTCGAAGTCGGCGCGGCAGGCGATGGAGAGGAAGTTTCTGCGCCCGAGCGACGGGATCAGCATGAATCGCGACCGGTTGCTGGCGGACGCAAAGCAGCGGGCCCTGTCGATGGTGGATGGTTACGCCCCGCCGCGGCCGCCGGAGTTCGTGCTGCCGGGTCGGTCGGGCCAGGCGGGGCTTGCCTCGGCGGCGCAAAGCTTCCACCGGCGCGGGTTGGCGACCCGGCATGACCTGGTGGTCGCCGGGGCGCTGGCCGAGGTTCTGTGCGGCGGCGATGCCGACATCATCGATACGCTCAGCGAGCAGCGGTTGCTCGATCTGGAACGCAGTGCGTTCATGCGGCTGGCTCGGACCGAGCCAACGCTGACCCGGATCGAACATACGCTGGAGACAGGCAGACCGTTGCGTAACTAGAAGTGCCTGAATTCAGGCGGGTGCGAACAGGCGATTGTCGCCGGCCGGCGTCTGCGCCGATTGCGGATCGACACTTCCCTGGAACGCAGCGTCACGCTGTAGCACCGGAAGCACGTCCTCGGCGAACCGCCGCATGTTCAACTCGGCCAGATGGTGGGGCATGCTGCCGAAGGAGAACTCCGTCACCAGGTGATCCATTCCGGTCAGGCGACGTAGTTCCGCGATCTGCTGAACGCAGTCATCCGGGGTGCCGACGATCTGGATGCTGAGGTAGAAATCCGTGGCCTTGGCGCGGAAGCTCTCATCCTTCATCTTGGTGTAGGTCTTGGCGAGCTTGCCGTAGGACTCGTAGCCTTTCACCGCAGCCAGATGACCGTCGGAGAAATGGTAGTGGTTATCGATCGAATCCCACTTCTCGCTGAGGTAGCGCGTGGCCCAGTCGCGAGCCTCTTGCCGGGTCGGCGCGCAGGCCACGTTGGTGAGGATGATCGGCGGGCGCGGGATATGACCGACGCTTTGGACCATTTCGCGGTAGCGGTGGACGTCCTCGGCGGCCTTGGGCCATTCGTTCTGCATGACGATCAGCAGGCCAAAACCGAGCTTCGCCATGACCTCGGCTGATTCCGGGCTGACGGAGGAGGCGTAGAAACGGCGTTCCGGATTAGAAATGGGTCGTGGTCGGATCGATACGCTGGGAATGTTGTAGAATTCGCCTTTCCATTCGAAGACGTCCTCTTGGAGTGCCTTGATGATCAGCTGTGCCGATTCGACGAAGCGCGGCCTGGCCTCTTGCATCGGGATGCGGAAGCCGGCGTATTCGGCGCTGGCCGCGCCGCGGCCAAATCCCATCAGGGTGCGGCCGCCGCTGATCACGTCCAGCAGCGCGATCTGTTCGGCGACGCGGATCGGGTCGTGCCAGGGCAGCACGATGACGCAGGTCCCCAGGGTGATGCGTTTGGTGCGGCCGGCGTAATAGCTGAGTAATTGCAGTGGCGCCGGAGACATCGAGTATCCGGTGAAGTGATGTTCCAGCGCGAACAGCGAATCAAAACCGAGCGGTTCGGCGAGATCACCTAGCGCCATGTGTTCGCCGTACAGCGCGGCATCCGGGCGTCCGGGTTGGGCGAGGACGCTGAGAGCGGTTCCGACTTTCATGGTATCCTCCGAACGCTATCGAAGCGGCGAGCAGGGTGCCGGCATGACCAGCTTGTTTTCCTGCTTCAGCACCAGACCGGATGCGGCCCCGCCGGGCGGCCACACGCCACGGGCGACGGCGTCGGCTCGGATTCGCTGACGTTCGGCGGCATCCGCGTAGGCCCAGATGTGAACCCATTTGTTGAGCCCGCCGAACTCGGAATACCAAGCCCCCACCAGCGGCGAAAGCTTCACCCGCTGTTCGATCTTGGCGGCCCAGCGCTCGATCATTCCGGGCAACGCGCCGGGGGCCAGGGTATAGGACCTGATTTCAAACAGGGGCCCGACCTGGCGCGGTTCCAGCGCCGGCGAGAACGGCGCCGGAATGAACGCCTCGGTTTGCATGGCCACCACGAATTCCTGGATCGGCGGCGGCCAGACTTCGGTTCTTATCGCCTCGGCGCGGACAGTGCCGCGCTGCTCGAAGCTGTCGTAGGTCCAAACATGGGTGATCTCGTTCAGCGGACCCACCTCGGTGTGCCAGAGTGCCGCCAGTCTGGACAGTTTTTCTCGCCGCGGTAGCCATTCCCCGAAGCGTTTTTCGACCTCGGCGACCGATCCGGGCTTCAGTTGATAGGTCCGGACTTCGATGATCATCGGCGTTCTCCCATCCCGTCGCGGACGATAACGGGACGGGGCGGATTTGTCACATCAGCGGACCGGCTTGTCGTCCGTCTTCTCGATATTCTCCTTGCCTGTCCGCGTGCCGCCGAAGCGATCGGCGCCCTGCTGATCCGGGATGCCGGGCTTCTTGTGGTTGCCGGTGTTCTGCTGGGTTTCGGTGTGTTCGACCGATTGCTGAGTGTGGGGCTGTTTCATGGTCGGTGCTCCTGTTGTTGCCAGGAGCGATAACGGCCTAGCCGTCGGATGGTTTAGGCCGCCAGCAGATGACAGGCGGCGTGATGGTTCGGGCCGGCCAGCCGCATCGCCGGTTCCTGGCTTCGGCAGACCGGCATGACGTGCGGGCAGCGGGTATGGAAGCGGCACCCCGAAGGCGGTGCTAGCGCGGTTGGAATGTCGCCGGTCAGGCGCGGTCGCGCGCCGGCGCCGCGCCTGCGTTGCGAGGGATGGGTGATCGGCACGGAGGCCAGCAGCGCCTGGGTGTAAGGGTGCGATGGACGCGCGTACAACGACCGCTTGTCGGCGATCTCCACCACCTTGCCGAGATACATCACGGCAACCCGCGTCGAGATGTGTTTCACCACGCCGAGGTCATGGGCGATGAACAGATAGGTCAGCTTGAGTTCGCGTTGCAGATCGGACAGCAGGTTGACGATCTGCGCCTGCACCGAAACGTCCAGCGCCGAAACCGGTTCATCGCAGATGACCAGTTTCGGTCGCAGGATCAGGGCGCGTGCGATGCCGATTCGCTGCCTCTGACCGCCGGAAAATTCGTGCGGGAAGCGATACCGCGCGCTGGTGGGCAAGCCGACCATGTCGAGCATTGCGGTGACGGCGTCACGGGTGGTGGCGTCGTGGCGGGCACCGTGGATGAGTAGCGGCTCCATCACCGTCTGTTCAACCGACATACGCGGATTGAGCGATCCGAACGGGTCCTGGAAGACGATCTGCATGCCGCGCCGGATCGCCCGCAGCCGCTTGGGATCGAGGGTCATGATTTCGGTGCCGTCGAACACGACCTGGCCCGAGGTGGCCGGCATCAGCCGGATCAGCAGGCGGCCGAGGGTGGACTTGCCGCAGCCGGATTCGCCGACCAGGCCCAGGGTTTCGCCGGACTGGATGGTCAGGTCGACACCATCCACCGCGCGCAACGCGGTCCTGGAGCGGCGGAACAAGCCACCCGTCACGACCTCGAAGTGTTTGACCAATCCGATTGCCTCCAGCAGGGCCATCAGGCGATCTCTCCGACCCGGATGCAGGCCGCGGTGTGGTCCGGCTGCAGGGTCCGCAACGGCGGGATCGCTTCGCCGCAGGCCGGCACAGCATGGACGCATCGCGTTGAGAAGCGGCATCCGCTCGGGCGCCTCGATGGCTCAGGCAGATTGCCCGGAATGGCGATCAGCCGGTCGTGATCCTGATCCAAGGTCGGCACGCAGGACAGCAGGCCGCTGGTGTAGGGATGCGATGGATGATCGAACAGCCGATCGACGGGGGCCTGTTCGACCACCCGTCCGGCGTACATCACCAGCACGCGGTCGGCGGTTTCGGCGATCACCCCCATGTTGTGGGTGATCATGATGATCGCCATGCCGAACTCGTCACGCAGGTCCATCAGCAATTCGAGGATTTGTGCCTGTATCGTCACGTCCAACGCGGTCGTCGGTTCGTCGGCGATCAGCAGACGCGGGCGGCAGACCAGCGCGATGGCCAGCATCACGCGCTGGCGCTGACCGCCCGAGAGCTGGTGCGGATAATCCGCCATGCGCCTGGCCGCGGACGGAATGCCGACTCTCTCCAGCATGTCGACCGCGCGTGCGAAGCTGTCCCTCCGCGACACGTTCTCGTGCGCCTGGAGGGTTTCGATGATCTGCTCGCCGACGGTGAAAACCGGGTTCAGCGAAGTCATCGGCTCCTGGAACACCATAGCGATTCCGGGGCCCCGCAGGCGCTGCATCGAGCGGTTGGATAGTTGCAGCAGATCCTGGTTCTCGAACTGAATGCTTCCGGCGCGGATACGGGCGGCAGGGCGTGGCAGCAGGCCCATGATGGCGAGGGCGGTGACGCTCTTGCCGCTGCCGGACTCGCCGACAATGCCAAGGATCTCGCCCTTATCAAGGCTGAAGGAGACGTTTTCGATGGCGGTGAGTTCGCCGCCGCCGGTGTGGAACGAAGTGGTGAGGTCGCGCACCGCCAGCAGGGTCATGCTGCCCCACGATTCATTGCTGGATTCTCAGCCTGGGATCGAGCACGTCGCGCAGCCCGTCGCCCAGCAGGTTGAGGCCAAGCACGGTGATCATGAGCGCGGCTCCGGGGATGGCAATGATCCAGGGCGCGTCGGTCATGTATTGCCGGCCCTCGGCCATGATGTTGCCCCAGGTCGGTGTCGGCGGCACCGCGCCGACGCCGAGGAACGACAGCGTGGCCTCGGTCAATACGGCGTAGGCGAACAGAAACGAGAGCTGCACAATCAACGGCGCCATCGCGTTGGGCAGGATGTGGCTGCGCAGGATACGCCAATGCCCGGCACCGGCGGCCCGCGCCGCCTCCACATACTCCATTTCACGCAGCACGATGACCGAGGAGCGGACGATACGCGCGGTGCGCGGTGTATAGACAATCGCCAGGGCGATGATCACGTCGTTGACCGATGGTCCCAGCACGGCGGTGACAGCGATCGCCAGCAGCACGGCGGGAAAGGCCATCAGCGCGTCGTTGATCCTCATCAGCCCGTTGTCGAGACGCCGGAAGTAGCCGGCGGCGGCGCCGATGGCGGTGCCCACCACCGCGTTGATCGCCACCAC
This sequence comes from Rhodopila sp., assembly GCF_965277165.1. GTDB lineage: Bacteria > Pseudomonadota > Alphaproteobacteria > Acetobacterales > Acetobacteraceae > Rhodopila. The sequence goes on along the minus strand of NZ_CBDICE010000006.1, from coordinate 1,383,226 downwards.
GGCACCGCCGATGAACATCGAAAGCTGGGCGCCCCACACCACACGGGACCACAACGAGCGGCCGAAATTATCGGTGCCGAAAATGAACTCGGCGCTGGGCGGATGGAACTTCATGCGCATCGACAGTTTGTTGGGATCGAGCGGCGCGATCACCGGGGCGGCGATCGCGGCCAGCAGGATGATGCCGAACAGCACACTGCCCAAAACGAACAGCTTATGGTGCAGCAGGTGTCGCATGGTCGATCGAAACGGTCGGGCACGGTCAGGCTCCGTCATAGCGCACCCGTGGATCGAGCAGGGCGTAACAGACGTCGACCAAGATGTTGACCCCGACCAGCAGCGCGGTGGTGATCAGCAGGCCGCCCTGCACCATCGGGTAGTCGCGGTTCAGCACTGCCTGGGTCAGCAACTGGCCGATGCCCGGGATCGAGAACAGCGTCTCCACCACCACCGAACCGGAGATCAGCAGGCTGACGATGATCCCGACGACGGTGGTGATCGGGATCAAGGCGTTCGCCAGCGCGTGTTTCATCACCACCAATCTTTCAGGCAGCCCCTTCGCTCGGGCAGTACGAATGTAGTCCTGCCGAAGCACCTCCAGCATGGTCGATCGGGTGATCCGCGCCAGCAATCCGGCGAGCAGCAGCGCCAGCGCGATCGCCGGCATGGTCGAGGTCGCCAGCCAGCCGAGCGGGTCCTGGGTCAGGGCGACGTAGCCTCCGGTCGGCAGCCAGCGCAGATCGACGGCGAACAGGATGATCATCAGCAGACCGAGGTAGAAGCTGGGCACTGAAATACCGATCATCGCCAGCACCATCGCGGCCTGATCGATCCAACTGTTCTGCCGCAGCGCGGCCACGATGCCGCTGATCAGACCCAGCATCAGCGTCAGCACCAATGCATAGGCGGACAGCGCCAGCGTCACCGGCAATCGCTGCATGGTAGCCTGCACGACCGGCTGGCCGAGCAGCAGCGAGCGGCCAAGATTGCCGTGCAGCAGGTTGGCGTACCAATCCCAGAGTTGCGACGGCAGCGGCTGGTCGAGCCCAAGGTCGCGCCTGATGTTGGCGACCTGTTCGGGGGTGGCGGACATGCCGGCAATGGCTATCGCCGGGTCGCCCGGGATCAGGTGAATCATGGCGAACGTGATCAAGCTGACAATCAGCAGGATCGGCAGCGCACTCAGCAGCCTGCGAACGAGGATGGCGCCCATCAGGCGCTGGTCAATGAGTGTTCACGACGTTGGAGTTGCCTGAGGGGTTGGGGTTGAACCAGACATTGGCCATGCGCGGGATGCGGAACGGGACGAAACCGGCAACGTTTGAGCGGACCGCCTGAACCTTGGTGAAGGAGCCGAACGGGACCGCGTACACGCGGTCGAGCACCAGTTTCTGCATGCGGGCGAAAGCCTCTTGCCGACCCTCTTGTGTCGGCAGCGTGTTCATGTCGTTCCAGGCGGCAAGCACATCGGGGTCGTCTTTGCCATCCATCGGCTTGTAGCTGGCGTTCGGCTGCACCAGGAACTGCATCGTTGCCAAGGCACCGAGCGCGGGTTGGGTGCCCCAGCCGGTGAAGTGAAAGTTCCAGCCTTTAGTGGTGTTGAGCGCCATTTGCACCGAGGTTGGCCAGTCCACCACCTTCATTTGCGCGTTGATGCCCACCGCCTGCAACTGCTGCTGCATGACCAGCGCGGAGTTGTACATTGGTGGATAGTCCTTGTTGGTGAGCAGGACCACCGGTTCGCCCTTGTAGCCGGCCTCGGCGAGGTATTTCTTGGCCAGTTTCGGATCATGCAGATTGTAGGTGTCCTTGCCGGCGTCGGTGTAGTCGGGTTGGTTCGGATACTGGAAGCCGACGTTCAACTGATAGTTGCCATCGGACGCCGCGTCCATAATCTCGTCCATGTCGAGCGCGGCCTGAATGGCTTTGCGCACAAGTAGATTGTCGGTCGGTGGGTCGGAGGTGTTGGGGTTGGCAATCTGGATCCACCAGTGCTTCAGCGGCAGGATGATGATGTTCTTGTCGTGCTTCAGGTCCGCCACGGATTTCGCCGGCACGTCCTCGACACCCTGCAGTTCGCCCGTACGCAGGCCGGCCACCCTCGCACCGGGTTCGGTTACGATACGGAATGTCACCGTATCGAAGCAGGCTTGCTTGTAGCCGCCGAAACCGGTGCGCTGCTGGAAACTGGTGTTGGGCTTGTAGCCATCGAAGCGCTTCAGTTTCACCGCGCTGCCGGGTACCGATTGGACCAGTTCATAGGGCCCGGTGCCGATCGGGTGGGTCAGTTGCTGGGCTGGCACGTCGCGGTCCTCAGCCGGGATGATGACGATGGGAACGCTGAACGAGGACAGCGCCTCGATGAAGGTGGGCTGGATCCTTTTCATGTGGATCACGAAGGTCGCCGGGTCCGGCGCGTCCCAGCGATCGACGTTGTCGAGCGTGCTGCGCTGGTTGCCGACCTTCGCATAACGGTCGAAAGACGCGACCACGTCGGCCGAGGTCATCGGCTTGCCGTTATGAAAGTGGATTCCCTGCCGCAACTTGAAGGTGTAGGTCAGATGATCCGGTGCTTCCGTCATGGCGGCGGCGAGTTCCAGGATCGGATGATTGTTTTCGTCTCTGGTCATCAACGATTCGTAGATGTTCATGGCGATGTTACGGGTCGAGATCGTCGCCGATGTCATCTGATCGAGGGTGTTGATGTTGGCTTCCTGGCCGAACACGAAGTCGCCCCCGACATGAGGGCATTTGAACGGTTCGGCTCGCGCCGTCATGACCGACAGGGCAGCCGCGGCCAGGCAGCCGAGCGGGGGGAGAAGTCGGCGATTCATCTGATCGTCCCCTGAAGATAGAAACGGCGCCTTCCCTTCGCAGACTCATGCTGCTTGGTAGGCAGCGTGTGCTTGACGGTGGAGGGCGTCAAGACCGTGCCTATCCAGCGACAGCGGCCGGTGCGGGGGTTGTGAGGTTCGTCCTATGGCGCGCCCCACGGGGGTTGTGAGGTTCGTCCTATGGCGCGCCCCAGCAGACGAAGTGGGGATTGTCCCAGCCGGGTTTGCCGTAGCGCAGGGGCTGTCCGTCCAGGGTTTGGACCCGTCCGCCGGCGGCCGCCAGCACGGCGTGCGGGGCGCAGGTGTCCCATTCCATGGTGCGGCCGAAGCGCGGATAGAGGTCGGCTTGGCCCTCGGCGAGGCGGCAGAATTTCAGGCTGGAGCCGAAATTGACGACTTCGCGAACCTGGCGCCCGGCAAGGAAATCATCGAGCCTGGCCTGATCGCCATGATGGCGGCTGGCGACGACGGTCAGGCCTTCGGGTGGTGCCGGGCGGGCGGCGATCGGGGTGCGCGACCCACCGGTGGCGCGCCATCCGCCGATGCCGACGATGCCGCCGAAGACTTCATTTCTGGCGGGCACGCCGACCACGCCGAGCACCGGTTTGCCGTTGCGTACCAGCCCGATGTTGACGGCGAAATCATCGCCGCCAGCGGTGAATTCGCGGGTGCCGTCGAGCGGGTCGACAAGCCAGAACTCTTCTGTCGCGACGGTCAGTTTGCCGGCCGCCGCCTCTTCCTCGGCGATGACGCTGCAGCCGGGGAGCGCCTGACGGAGGCCGGCCAGGATGATGGCCTCGGCGGCGTGGTCGGCCTCGGTCACGACGGAGCGGTCGGGCTTGTGGTGGACCTTGAAGCCGCGGTCGCGGATAGCGAGGATTTCGCCTGCCGCCCGCTGCGCCAGATCGGTCGCCAGGTCGAGCAGCGCGGTGTCGTCCATCATACCGGTTCGGCAGTGCGCTGGCGGCGGGGGGTCCTGGCCTTGCGTGGAGTCGTAGGGTGTGTTGGCACAGGCGGGCCCTTGGCAGCGACGGGTGGCGCACGAGTGAGCATCATATCGGCGGTTTCGTAAACCAGGTTGGGCTCGAGGAAGTGCAAGCAGGCCAGGGCGCGCGGGCAATCCTCGGCGTTGGCCAGATAGCATGGGCTGCAGGTCATGTTGCGCCGCAGCGCCACGGCGTTCGGCCCGATCGGGCCCCATTCGACCGGATCGACCACGCCCGAGTGGATGCCGATGGTCGGGATGCCGACGGCGGCGGCGATGTGCTTGGGGCCGCTGTCGTTGCCGATATACAGCACGCAGTTCTTCAAAAGGCGCGGCAGGTCGGCGAGCGAGGTCTTGCCGGCCATCGAGACCACCGCGGCCGGATGCTGCACGTTGGCTTGCAGCGACAGCGCGACGTCGACCTCATCGGGACCGCCGATCAGCAGGATGTTGACCCCGTTGTTGGCGATCAGCAGATCGATCAACGCCGAGAAATGTTGTTCGGGCCATTGCTTGGTAATGTTGCCGGCGCCGGGATGCACCGCGACCACCGGCTTGGCGAACAAGTCCCGCACCGGGTCGGGAAGTTCGGCCAGCGGCATTGCGTCGGGGCCGGGGCTGATGATCACTCGGTCGGCCTCGGCGGCGTGGCCGATTGCATTGACCAGCGACAGCAGGTCGTCCACCACGTGGCTGCGCTTGCGCTGCAACGTTCTGTCTCCGTCCCAATCCAGCGCGATGTCGAGGAAGGGGAACTGGCCTTGATAGTCGAATCCGGCGAGGAAGCGGGCTCCGGTGTGTTTCAGCACGTCGCGGGTGGACAGATGCTTGCGCAGATCGACCGCGAGGTCGAACCGGTATGGCCGCAACTGGGCGGCGAGTTCAGCGTAGTCGTGCTGGGTGAGTTCGCGTTCACCGAGCTGGGAGCGGGCGTGGAAGAAGGCGAACGGGATGAATTCGTCGATACAGGGTTCCAGCGAAACGAAGGCGCGCGAGGCGGGGCCGGCCAGGACGGTGATGCGGGCGTGCGGGAACAGCTTCTTCAGCCGGCGGATCGGTGGCAGGGCGGTGACGAAGTCGCCGATGTGATCGAGTTTGACCACCAGAATGCGCTGGATGTCGCGGGCCAGGAACATCGGCGCGCCGGAGACCACCCAGCTTACCGGTTCGTCATCGGGGCGATAGTCGTCGGCGTGTCGTGACAGGCGCGGATTGAAATACGGGTCACCCGCCGCGAACGTGTTCTTCCACGCGGCGTTGAAATGGGTCAGGTCGAACACGTCCTTCAAATTGGCTCGGCTGGCCAGTTCGTAGTGGATCAGCGTGGCGTAGGGAGTGAACACCGTGAGCAGTCCGGCGCGATGGGCGCGCAGGCAGAAGTCCAGATCGTTGTTGACGATCTGGTGCGCCTCGTCGAACCGGCCGAGGCGTTCGAAGGTGTCGCGGCGGACCAGCATGCAGGCGCCGGTGACCGCCATGACGTTGCGCTGGGTGAGCGCCAGGCCGAAGTAGCAGGGGTCGTCAGAGGCGGTGAAGCGGAATGCGTGACGGCCGATCCCGTTATTGGCAAGAAACATGCCGGCGTGCTGCACCTTGCGGTCGCGATATAGCAGTTGCGGGCCGGTGATGCCGATCTCGGGGCGGCTGGCATGTTCCATCATCGCATCCAGCCAGTCGTCCTGGATGACCTCGATATCGTCGTTCAGGAACAGCAGGTATTCACCGCTGGCGGCGGCGGCGGCACGATTGTTGAAGACCGACCAGTTGAAGGCGTCGGGGATTTCGACGACTTTGTCGGCGTGGTTCGTCAACCAGACCTTCCAAGCGACATCGGCGGGTGGGATGTTGTCGATGCAGACGATTTCGTAGTCCGGATAGGCGGTCTTGGCGCGCAGCGTGTTGATGCAGGTTTCGATGTAGCCGTGCGCGGCGCAGGTCGGGATGATGATGGACACCCTGCCCTTCTCGGCTACCGCCCGCTTTACGCGCCAGGTGCCGGGGATCGCGGTTGGGAGCACCGAACCGGCGGTGCCGCGGCGATCCAGCGCGCGTTGCAGGGCGGCCTGCTCCCGGCGGGCGCCGTCCAGTTCGGCGGCGCTGCGCTGGCACAGCAGTTTGGGGATATGGTGAACGCCCAGCGCCTGTTCCGCGCAGCGCAGCAGCAGGTCGTATTCCCCATGGACGGTCAGGCTGGCCGGCGTGGCTTCGGTTTTTGCCAGCAGTGCCGCGGTGGCGACCCAGGGACGGCCGATGTAGTTGGTGGACAGCAGCAGGTCGGGCGAGAAATCCGGTTTGAAGAACGGCTCTTTTTCGTTGCTGACCGGACTGAGGCGAACCTCGTCGGCGTAGAGCAGGTCGCGATCGGGGTGCCGGCCGCTGGCCACTGCGAGTTCGGCCAAGGCGTCCGCGCCTGGTTCGTCGCCCGGCAGCAGCAGCGAATAGAGCAGTGGCTTGGGACTATCGGTCTGGGCCAAGGGTGCGGACCAAGCGGCGTCGGATGGCGTGATGACGCTGAAGCGGTTGCGCAACTCGGCGGCCGCGGCATCGATGATCGCGGTCGTTTCGGCGGCGATGTCGTCTGCGGCGGCCAGCACCAGGACGGTCCAGTCGGCATAAGGCTGCAGCCGCAGCGCGTCGATTGTTGCCCGCAGCCGCTCGGGCTGGACCGATCGGTTCTGGCGCAGGACGAAGCGGAAAGCCGGGCGGTATTGCAGGCCTTTCAGCAACGTCGTCATCATGTCGGCCTCGACCCTTGGAACGCGGCGACGGATCGCGGTGGCGGAGTCCTGCTGATCCTCGGTCTTTTTCACGGTGATCTGGAACGATCGGGTCAGCCGCACGTCGTTATTGGCGCGGATGCGCAGTTCGACGGTGTGCTCACCATCGCGCAGGCTGCGCGGCGGGCAGTGAAACGCATAGCCGGCGCGCAGTGCGTCAGGCCATTCCGGAAAGGCCGATCCGACGTCCTGACGGGCCAGGCCGTAGTGGGCATCGCCGAGGCGCTGGCCGTCGAGATAGATTTCGAAACTGGCGACGCCAGAGCGGGTCAGCAGCCAGCCATCGATGGTGAGGCGGCCGGTGACGATGGCGACCGCGGTGCCGTTCGACACCGTCGGGCTGTCCAATTCGAAACGGAACTCGGCTTCCCGTTCGGCCTCGGGTTCGGGGTCAGCGGTCGGCGCCGGCAGCGGCGGGTCGGGTTCGGGGATTGCGGCCGGGGTGGCGGCAGGGGTGGCGGCAGGGGTGGCGGCAGGGGTGGCGGCAGGGGTGGCGGCAGGGGTGGCGGCAGGGGTGGCGATGGTGTCGATCTGATACTCGGCCTGATTGCCGTGCAGGTTGCGTGCGATGACGACGACTTTATGTGCGCCTTCGCACCGATCGCGCACCTGTCTTTCGAAGCGATAGCCTGACAGGTGCGACATCGGCAGATCGTTGAAGGCTTCGCCGACATCGAGGCGTTCATGCCCGACGCTGGCGAGCCCAACGTCTTCATCGTCCAGCAGGATCCGCACCTGAACGATGCCGACGCCGCAGACCGCCCAGCCATCGACCGCCAATCTGCCATCGGCGGTCAGCGTGGCTTCATCGCAGTGCAGGCGGATCTTGGCCGAGGGCGCCTGTGCCGCGGAGTCGTTGACTGTCGATAATTCGGGGTCGGCGAACAGCAGCCCGGGGTGGGCTTCCGCCATCTGGGATTCTGCACTGACCCGGTAGGCTTGTTCGGGCAGCGAAAACGCCAACGGGTGTAGCAGATTGGCGGCTTGGGCGAATTCCAGGCGGGCGCGCCGGGTGGCGGCGGCGTCGGTTGCGGATGAGTGTTCGACGGGTATGCCCTCCTGGTGTCCGAACCCGTTCGGGCAGACGATGCGAGCATGGATGTGGCTGGCGGCGCGGGCGGCGTCGTCAAGTTGCGCGGTCAGGCTGAAGCCGGAAGAGCGGGCATTCGGATAGGCCGGAAACGCCCGGGCGACATCCTCACGCGGGGCGCCCAGCGTGGCATTGGCGATCGGGGCGTCGCCGGCGCTGACCTGGACCGCCAGTAGCGGCCCCAGCGACACCGCCCATCCGATAATCGAAACGAATCCGTCTGGGTCTATCGTTCCGCTTTCGATATACAACACCGTATGCGGGCGGGAGCCGCCGGTCAGCGTGCGAGTCGGGCCGGCGATGACCGAGACCTGATCCTCGGTTGCCGGGTCGACGCCGATCTGGAAATCCTCGGCGTGCTCGGTGCCGTCTTCGAAGCTGGCGATGATCTGGAACGCGCATCGTTCCACCCGGCCATCGCCTGGGCGCGGCAGGTTGAACTGGAACGCGCGCTGGCGGGGGGGCGCTGGGTTCGTGGTGTCGGCCGGGCGTTCGGATTGGCCGTAGAACGCGGTACTGGCGACCCAGTCATCGACTTGCAGCCTGATCTGGCGAATCGGCGTCGCGCTGGTGGCGCGGCCGCGGATCATGACGTCGAAGCGGCCGCGCATGTAGCCGCCGGAGACCTTCGGGTCTATCTCGATGACGATACGAGGTTCCATCGCCATCGCGAGCTGCTTGACGGGGCGTCGCTTGGTTGGCTTGCGGGAACTGGTCTGCGAGACCGGCGGTTTAAGCGTCATTCGGACAGGTGTCCCATCGAGGGCTTGTGCGGGCGTTGGTTCAGATCCTCGCTGTCGGGTGGGGATCGACGTCCACCGGCGTCATAGGCCGAACGGAAGCCGACCCTCGCGGTAGCCATCCTTGTTGAAATGTTCCTGGGCAGAACCGACAGCGCCGTTGCGGATGCTGTCCGCCACATCCGGATTCTCCTTCAGGTACCAACGCTCGTCTATCAGGATCGGAAACGGCAGGCGGCCTTCGAAATAACCGTCATCGACGAAATGCTGTTTGGCGGACCTGATGACGCCGGTTTCCACGGCGCTGCCGATGTCTTCGTAGGTGCGCGCGTACCAAGTCTCATTGACCTCCACGCCGCGGATCATTGTCCGCAAAATCTTCACGAAGTCCTCGTATGAGACATTGACGCGAAGCTCGCCCCGCACCGTGGAGATCTCGACCGAGCGACGGATCAGTTCGAAGGGCGGAAGGTATTTCACAGGCTCTCCTTGACGGGTTGAATCGGAGGTCAGCGCCACAACCAATAACGATTTCACGGCCGCGATGGAACCTGGGTCGGCGGTTTTTTTGCAGGTGCAGCATTGTCGCCGATGCTGCTATAGATTGTCATCGTGGCGTGGCTGACCCGCGGGCGCCGCTGAACGGTTGGCGGCCATCGGGCGGGTGTCGACCGCGGACAGGTCAACCGAGGAGGTTGCCGCATGAAGCTCAGCCTGGTCAACAGCAGCCGGACGTCACCGCCGACCGATAGCGAACTGGCAACGATCGTGCGGGCGTTTCACGGCGCGCGGATTTTGGTCATCGGCGACGTGATCCTGGACCGCTATGTCACCGGCGCGGTGCAGCGGATATCGCCGGAGGCGCCGATCCCGGTGCTGCGTCCGGCGGAGCATCGCCACACGCTGGGCGGAGCGGCGAACGTGGCGTTGAACATCGCCACGCTGGGCGGGCAGGCGATCCTGGTTGGTGTCATCGGCAACGACAGCGCCGGCGACGACATCGATCGGCTGCTACAGACGACGCAAGGCGTTAGTTCGGCGCTGGTGCGGATCGCCGATCGGCCGACCACGTGCAAGACCCGTTTCATGACGGGATCGCATCAGCTTCTCCGGCTTGACGAGGAGACCACGGCGCCGCTGGACGAGGCTGGGCTGGTCGCGGTGATGGCGGCGGTGGAGGCTAGCCTGGGCGCGGCCGAGGTCGTGGTGCTGTCGGACTACGCCAAGGGCGTACTGTGCGATGGCGTGCTGGACGCGATCCTGGCGCGCACGGCGCAGACCGAACAGGTGGTGATCGCCGACCCGAAGCGGGCGGATTTCACCGCCTATCGTGGGGCTGCGATCCTGACACCAAACGAGCACGAGGTGCGCGTCGCGACCCGGATCGAGGCCGAACACGATACCGAAGCGGATCGCGCCGGGCGCGTGGCGCTGGAGGCGACCGCGGGCCAGGCGGTGCTGGTCACGCGTTCGGCCAACGGGCTGACCCTGGTGTGCCGCGACATGGAGGCGCTGCATCTGCCGACCAGGGCGCGCGAGGTGGCCGACGTGTCGGGAGCGGGCGACACCCTGGTCGCGGCGTTGGCGGTCGCGCTGGGCGCCGGGGCGGCACTGGCCGAGGCAGCGATGCTGGCCAATGCCACCGCCGGGATCTCGGTCAGCAAGCCGGGCACCGCGACGGTGTCGCGCCAGGAGCTGCTGGACGCCTTGCACCTGGATGACCTGGTCGCCACCGACCGCAAGGTGGCCGCACTGGACGAGGCGATCGAGAAAGTCGCGGACTGGCATCGCCGCGGCCTGAGGGTCGGCTTCGCCAACGGCTGTTTCGACCTGATTCATCCCGGCCATGTGCGGCTGCTGAATGACGCGCGTGCCGCTTGCGACCGGCTGATCGTGGCGCTGAATACCGATGCCTCGGTCAAGCGGCTGAAGGGCCCGACGCGGCCGCTGCAGAACGAGATGGCACGGGCCACGGTAATGGCGTCGATGGCGCCGGTCGATCTGGTGACGCTGTTCGACCAGGACACGCCGCTGGAAATGATCCAGGCGTTGCGGCCGGACGTGCTGGTCAAGGGGTCGGATTACACCGTCGAGCAGGTGGTGGGCGGCGACCTGGTGCAGTCCTGGGGCGGCAAGGTCGTGCTGGTTACCCTGCGCGAGGGCCACAGCACGTCCGGCACCATCCGGCGGATGAACGCCGCCCAGTAGAACGCCGCCCAGTAGCGGATCAGGGCGCCTGGGCCACGGAGCGTCAGCGCGCCTGCTGGATCGCCGACAGGATCCAGTGACCGCCGTGGGAGCGCACGAAGGTCCAGATTTCGGTTTCGGTGACATGCTCGTTCGGGCTGCCGTCAACCACTCGTCCGGCGGCGTCGCGGGTGACGTCTACCATCGAGAACCGCATCGCAACGGTTGCGTAGTCGCGTCCCTGCTCGGTCCAGGCCTGCGACAGGTCGCCTGAAACCAGCGTCACGTCATCGACCACGTTGCGTACGCCGCGGCTTGCCTGTCCGGTGAGTTGTTCGGAGAAATAGCTGACCATTTCGGGCGTTGCCATGGCTTGCAGACCGTTCAGGTCGTGTGCGCTCCAGGCGGCCTGGATGCCCTTAAGCAATTGCTCGAACTGCTGGTAGTCGGTTTGGCCGATGGCGATCGGGGGCGGGCCGGAGGCGCGTCCGGGGGCTGGCGCGGGGCCGGCGCCGAGCATGGCGCCGCGGCCGAACATGTTGGGGCCGCCGGCGGACTGCGGGGCGCGGCCGGCGGTGAAGGCGCGGACCAGGAAGCGCACCACGACGACGATCAGGAACAGTTGCAGCAACAATCCGAGGAAGCCGAACATCCCGAGACCACCGCCCATGAAGCCGTGGCCAAACAGCATGCCGCCGATACCGGCACCGATCAAACCGCCCATCAGGCCGGACATGAACCCGGATCCGGACCGCTGGAAGGCCGGGGATGCGTAGCCGGGCGAGGGCTGATTGCGCGGGGTCATGCTGCGCTGCATGGGTGAGGCCGAATACGGCGCGGTGTGGGTGGACGGCGGCGCCGAATAGGTCATCCCGCCACGGCTGCCGAACGAGCCGCCGCCGCCGGCGCGCGCGTCGGCCAGCCCGGGCGACAGGACCAGCGCCGCAACGGCGAGACCGGCAAGCAGAACAGAGGTGCGAGGCATGGCGGTACCACCCAGAGGTTACGGCCCAGAGTGTAGGCCGGGGGTTGTGGCCCAGAGGTCATGGCCTAGGGTTTTATGGCATGCAAACATGGTGTGCCAGGGTCGCCACGGCCAGGGGATGGTCAGCGGCGGCTTGCTGTGGCGCAATGTGGCCCTTGCCGGCTTGCATCTGCCCGAGGCAACGCCCTGCCTGAGGCAACGCTGGCCGGAGCGGCGAAACGTGGCTTGCCGCCGGTTGGCGGCGTCACCCTGCGCGACGTCTTGATGACATGGACCCGATGCCCGAACCTGTATTGCAAGACGGCCTGCGCGGGCCGCGTCTGACCGCCGCTATCGTCACCCTGGTGATCGCCATCGCGATGGCCTCGCTGGACACCTCGATCGCCAACACCGCGCTGCCGACCATCGCCGCCGATCTGAACGCCAGCCCGGCGGATTCGGTGTGGGTGGTGAACGCCTATCAACTGGCGATGGTGATGTCGCTGCTGCCATTCGCCTCGCTGGGCGAGATCATCGGCTATCGGCGGGTCTATATCTGGGGTCTTGGGATGTTCAGCATCGCGTCGTTGCTGTGCGCGGCGAGTTGGTCGCTGCCCAGCCTGACGGTGGCGCGGATCATCCAGGGCATTGGCGCCAGTGGCATCCTGAGCGTCAACACCGCGCTGATCCGCTTCATCTACCCGTCGAAGTCGCTGGGCCGAGGAGTGGGCAACAATGCGCTGGTGGTCGCGGTGTCGACCGCGGTCGGGCCGACCGTTGCCGCCGGCATCCTGTCCCTGGGTCCCTGGCAATGGCTGTTCGCGATCAACGTGCCGCTGGGTGTGCTGGCGTTCGCCCTGGCGTTTCGCGCGCTGCCGGACACCAGGCGGGCGCCGCACCGCTTCGACATCGCCAGCGCGGCGCTGAACGCCGCCACCTTCGGCTTCCTGATCTTCGGTATCGGCGAGGCGGCGCACGCCGCCAGCGTGTGGATCACGCTGTCGGCGCTGGCGATCGCCTCGGCGTCCGGGGTTGGGCTGATCCGCCGCCAACTGGGGCTGCCGGCGCCGATGATGCCGGTGGACCTGTATCGCCGGCCGATGTTCGCGCTGTCGTCGCTAACCTCGTTTTGCTCGTTTGCCGCCCAAGGGCTGGCGTTCGTGGCGCTGCCGTTCTATTTCCAGACCGTGCTAGGGTTCAGCGCGGTGGAGACCGGGCTGCTGCTGACGCCGTGGCCGCTGATGACGGCGATCGCCGCGCCGATCGCGGGGCCGATGTCGGACAACTATCCGCCGGCGATCCTGGGCGGGATCGGGCTGGCGATCCTGGCCGCCGGGCTGACCTTCGTCGCCACTTTGAACAGCCATCCCGGCGTCGTCGGCATCGTCTGGCGGATGACGGTGTGCGGCACCGGCTTCGGGTTCTTCCAGTCGCCCAATCTGAAGGCGATCATGTCGAGCGCGCCACCCGAACGCAGCGGCGGCGCCAGCGGGATCGTCGCCACGTCCCGGCTGGTTGGGCAGGCGGTGGGGGCGGCGCTGGTGGCGCTGTGTTTCGGCATCTCGATGCGGTTTGGACCGTCGCTGGCGCTGGCGGCGGCGGCGGTGTTCGCCGCGGCGGGCAGCCTGGTCAGCTTCTCGCGGCTCGCGGCGGCGCCATCGACGCCGGCGATGCGCCCGACCATGAAGCCGGCGAAGTAACGGTTGATGCTACTTTGGCGCCGGCATATTTGGTCGGCCGCGCTGCCAGCGAACTTGCAGCCCGCGCTTTAGCTGATTGTTTTGTCGCATTATTCACGCGAATGGGACGGTTCCGGTCAGCGCGATCACGGGATTATTCTTCGGTTTTGAAGTCAGCAACCGATGACCTCATGTTGCGGCGCACATATTACGACATGTTCACGCGACCGTGCGCGCGATTGTATTCAATCCGGCAAGACCTAGCAGATTTGTTTCGTTATCGACGGCCCGGGATATTGACAAGAAGCGCGCTTTGTCCGAAACGGCACTTCGCGCGGAAGCCTCTCCGCGCGAACCAGCGAGACCCGACAGAGGCGATGATCAGGAGGGACGATCATGAAGGACGTGTGGCAGCCGGTCGCCGGCACGCGGTTCTTTTCCCGTAACGGGGAAGGACTGTATGAACGCTTGACCGAGCAGCTATATTTGCGGGTGGACGATGTTGATGAGACCGACGCGCGAGAGGTTTGCGGCCGGTTTGCCGACGCGTTCGAGGCCCGTGCTCCTGTCCGCATGGTCGCCTGAACCAAGGCTGGCAACCGATCCACCACTACCACCAAGAGTTGAATAAGTCGTCTTGACGAATAAGTGATCTGAGTATTGGACCGGGCGATTTATTCCGCCCGGATCAGACCGCGTGGGCTGGGCGCGTCGATAAATCCGAGGATTTCTGCAACCAGGGGATCATCACCGAACTTCGAGCGGGTCTCTTCCAGACGCTGGGCGAACACCCCTTGCTTGCTGAACAGGGTGCGGAAGGCGACGTGCAGGCGCTGCACTGCGGCTTTGTCGAAGCCGCGGCGGCGCAGTCCGATCACATTCAGCGCGGCGAGGCGGGCGCGGTTGCCGATCACGCTGCCGAACGGTATCACGTCGCCCTCGACGCCGGAAACGCCGCCGATCATAGCGGCGCGGCCGATCCGCACGAACTGATGGATTGCCGCCGACCCGCCGACCACGGCGTGCTCACCGATGGTGACGTGGCCGCCCATCACCACGTTGTTGGCGACGATGACATGGTTGCCGAGCTGGCAGTCATGCGCGACGTGGACCACGTTCATCAACATGCAGTCGGTTCCGACCCGGGTTACGCCGATGCCGGTGGCGGTGCCGCGGTGCACGGTGCAATGTTCGCGCACCAAGGTGCGGGCGCCGATTTCGCAGGCGGTGGGCTCGTCGCGATATTTCATGTCCTGCGGCGCCAGGCCGACGGTGCAGAACGGGAATAACTGAGCGTCTTCGCCGATGCGGGTGTGGCCCTCGACCACGACGTGGGAAATCAGCTTGGCGCCGGCCTCGATCACGACGTCTGGCCCGACGGTGCAGAACGGGCCGATTTCCACGCCGGGGCCGATTTCGGCACCGTGCGCGACGATCGCGGTCGGATGAATGCTGGCGCGACGGGTCGCGTGCAGGCTGCTTTCGATCATTGAATCCATGGGGTTCCGTTCCGATGGCGCGAATCTATACCGGGTGATCGCGGCCAAACTATGGGCGGCCCGGCTGGCCACCAACTCAATCATTGTTGCCGGATGTATCCGGTGTCATGTTGTAACGCTCTGTTTCGGCTAGCATTTTAGCGTGAACGGGCGAAAATGCCAAGGCTGGCGCCGGCTTGGTCCAGGTTTTGCGGGCATTGCCGATCAGGGCAGTGGGCCGATCAGGACAGTGGGCCGATCAGGGCAGTGGGCCGATCAGGACGGCGGGGCGCGGTCCATGATCATGGCGGAGTAGGTTGCCTCGGCGACCGCCGTGCCATCGACCCGGGCGATGGCATGAAATCTCCAGACGTTGCCGCGACTGCGTTGCTTGACGATGTGCACGCGCAACTGGTCCCCCGGCACCACCGGGCGACGGAACTTCGCGCCCTCGACCGACATGAAATAAACCAGCTTGCCGGCGGCGTCGCCGCCGAGGGTTTCGACCACCAGCACGGCGGCGGTCTGGGCCATGCATTCGATGATCATCACGCCCGGCATCACCGGGTGGTTGGGGAAATGGCCGGCGAAAAAGTTTTCGTTGGCGGTGACGTTCTTAACCCCGATGGCGGAGCTGTTCAGCACGACATCGACCATTCGGTCCAGCATCAGGAACGGATAGCGGTGTGGGATATCGTGCATGATGCGATGAATATCGATCAGCTTGATGGTCTTGCCCGGTGCGGTATGGCCCGGTGCGGTATGGCCCGGTGCGGTCTGGCCCGGTGCGGTCTGGGCGGGCGTCTGGGCGGCTTCGGTATCCATGATGTTCAATCCACGTCCCGGTTCTTTCGTGCGCCTGGCATTTCGTTTGGCGGTCTGTCGTTTGGAAGCCTGTCGTTGCGGGCCGGAATACCGCCGTCGCGGATCCAACGCCGGATGCTTGCCACTTCCTTGAAGAACGCCTTCGCCGGCTGGGCCGGACTGCCCAGCATGGACATGCCCGGCGGCACGTCGGCCATGACGCCGGATTTTGCACCGATGCGAGATCCGCCGCCGATCCGCAAATGGTCCGCCAGGCCAGCCTGCGCCGCCAGCACGACGTGATCCTCCAATACCGTCGATCCCGCAACGCCCGACTGGGATACCAGCACGCAAGCCTTGCCAATGCGGACGTTGTGTCCGATCTGCACCAGATTGTCGATCCGCGTGCCGGCGCCGATCACGGTATCCTCCAGCGCGCCGCGATCGATCGTGCTGTTGGCGCCGACTTCTACGTCGTCGTGGATACGGACGCGGCCGAGTTGGGGCACGGTGTGGAAGCCGTCCGGGGTGATGGCGAAGCCGAAGCCGTCCTGGCCGATTCGGGCGCCTGGGTAGATATAGACCCGGTCACCGAGCAGCGCATGCGACAGGCTGGCGTGCGGGCCGATCCGCGCGTCCCAGCCGATCTGCACACCGTCGCCGATCACTGCCAGGGCGCCGATCCGCCCGCGCGGCCCGATCCGCACATTTTCCCCGATCACCGCCAGCGGTCCGACCTCAACGCTGGGGTCGATGCGGGCCGAGGCCGCGATCACCGCGGAGGGATGGATGCCGGGCTTGAGCGGTGGCGGGGGATGGAACAAGCCGGCCACCCTGGACCAGGCGACCAGCGGATCGGCGGCGACGATGGCGACGGCGTCGGGGGGCACCTGGTCCTTCATATCCGGATGCACGATCACCGCCGCCGCCTTGGTTGCGGCCAGCGCCGGCAGGTATTTGCGGTGATTGAGGCAGAAGCTGACGTCCTCGCCGGTCGCGTGGGACAGTGGGGCGATGCGGTGCAGCATCAGCCGGCGCGTCGGCGCCTGCGCGCGATCCTCGCCCACGCCGGTTGCGTCGACCACGGCGGCGAGGCTGTGGGGCCCGACGCGTTGGAAGAATCGCAGGTCGCCCGCCAGTTCCGGACGAGCCTCATCCGATGCTGTTGGGCTTGGCGCCACGGGTCAGTGCTTCTGCGGCTTCGTGGCGTTGGACGCTGCCGCCGGGGTTGGGTGGCCCGCTGGTGACGCCGGCGGATGGCCTGCCGGGGCCGCCGGAGCCGCGGCGCTCGCCACTGCCAACGGAGACACCCCATCAGGCGGGACAACCACGCTGGGCAACGCCTTGTTCAGCACCTCGACGACCGCCGGGGTCAGGTCGAAGTCGGCGGTGGTGCCGAGGATCTGCGCGCGGTTGAGAACCAAGTTGATGCCGCGTGACAGCGCCACCTGCTGGGCCGCCTGCTCCATCGTGCGGTTGATCTGCAGCATGACGTATTGTCCAGCCTCCTGGATGATTCGGTTGCGCTCACCGAAGCGGCGCTGCGCTTCGGTGGCGCGATCCTGGATCTGCTTTTCCTTCGACCGGATCTGCTCGGGCGACAGCTTGGCGCGTTCGGCGGCAAACGCCTGTCCGAGTTCACGCAGCGCGCCCTGTTCCTTTTGCGCGTCCTCGTTCAGCTTCTGGCCGCGCGCGTTGAGTTCCTTGTAGGCCGCCTGATAGGCTGTGGAGACGCGCAGCACATCGGGCACCGACAGGATGCCGACGATGGCGGCGGGGGTCGCCTGGCCCTTCGGCATGGGCGGTATTTCCGGTGCCGGGGGCAGCTGGAACTGCGGCGGCGGGCCACTGAGGCCGGCCTGTTCGGCCTGGCCCGGCAGCGGCAATACGCCGGGCGGACCAGCCGGCATTGGAGCGGGGCGCGGTGCCGGGTGGGGCGGCGGGGGTGCGGCGGCGGGGCGGACCTGCCCGGGCACGAACCATTGTGTCTGCTGCCCGAAGGCCGCCAGCGGACTGACGATCAGCCCAAGCGCGATAGCCACGCCGGTTGCCTTGATTAAGCCTTTGATGTCGCTTTGAACCACTAGAACCTCGTGCCGAAGCCAAACCGGAAAATCTGTGTCTGGTCGCCTGGTTGCTTGTACACAAACGGCGCCAAGTCAACATTTATCAAGCCGAAACTGGTGCGCCAGGAGATGCCGACACCGGCGCCGACGCGTGGCGTGGCGGAGGATCGAACATCGCAGCTAACCCCTGGAGAGACGATGCAGGAGCCGGTGCGGAACGATGAGTCGGTCAACGCGCCGACATCGACGAAGGCTCGCCCGGTCAATCCCAGGTCGGGAGAAACCGGCAGCGGGTAGCGCAGTTCCGTGGTCTGGGTCCACAGAAAACGCCCGCCCAGCGGATCGCCCGAATTGGTATCGTGCGGCCCGGCGCCACCGGTCTGGAAGCCGCGCAGATTGTCGCCGCCGAGGAAGAAGCGGTCGATGATTTCTTCCCGCCCTCCGGGCAGCAAGGCCATGTATCCGGTGCTGCCGGAAAATTTCAAACCCCAGTCCGGATTGCCGAATTCGCGTTCCAGCGGGATGTAGTAGGCGGCGTTGAGGTTGCCGCGGACGAACCGGGCGTCGCCGCCGAGACCGGCGAAATCGGTGCCGCCTTCGACGATATAGCCGGAATGCGGAAAGATCTTGCTGTCGCGGTAATCCAGCGTCAGCACCTGGCTGACCTGCGACAGCAGCGTGGTTCCCGCCTCGTTCAGGATGAATGGACTGGCGCCGATCTCGACGTTGTAGACCCGGCGATCGACCAGCGAGTAGCTCCAGGTCTGGCGCAGGTGCTCGTTGAACGCGTAGCCCAATCGCAGGGCAAAACCGGCGCGGCTTTCGTCGTATGGTTCGGTGCCCAGGAAGTTGGTGTTGATCAGGAACAAGTCGGCCCCGGCGACCAGATTGCGATCCAGGAAGTACGGATCGGTGACCGAGGAATTGATCGAACTGCGGCGCTGCGCCAACACGCCGTTGATGCTGGCATTGATGCCGGTGCCGATCAGGTTCTTCTCCGCCAGACCGATATCGACCAGGGCGCCGGCGTCGGTCGAGTAGCCGCCGCCGAGCGACAGTTCACCGGTGGCCTTCTCGGCGATCGTGGTCTGCAGGATGGCCTTGTCCGGGGCGTCGCCCGGGTTGGTGGCGATATCGACGGTCTGGAAATAGCCCAGATCGGTCAACCGGGTCTTGGTGCGGCGAACCGCCTCGGCGCTGTATGGGTCGCCTTCGGCGAGCTGGAACTCGCGCCGAATGACCTTGTCCTCGGTGCGGGTGTTGCCGACGATGTTGATGCGCTCGACATAGACCCGCGGTCCCTCGCCGACGTCGAAGGTCAGATCGACGATGTGCTTCTTGGTGTCGCGGCTGACCCGCGGCTTGACGTCGACGAAGGCGTAGCCGCGGTCATGCACCAGTTGCTCGATCATGTCGGCGGTGCGGCCGACGGCATCGCCGTCGTACCAGTCGCCGGGCGCCAACTGCAGGGCGGGTCGCAGGTCCTTCTGGGTGAGCTTGCGAAGCTGGATGTTGATATCGACCTTGCCGACCTTGTAACGGGCGCCCTCGCTGATGGTGAACGAGACGAAAAATCCCTTGCGGTCGGGCGAGAGCTCAGCGCTGGCATCGAGGATCTGGAAGTCGGCGTAGCCGTTTTTCAGATAGAACCGGCGCAGCAATTCCTTATCGAACGCCAGCCGTTCCGGATCGTATTGATCGGCGGTGGACAGGAACCGCCACCAACGCGATTCACGGCTGTCGATGACCTCGGCCAGGCGGTCCTCGCTGAACGCCTTGTTGCCGTTGATCACGATCTTGCTGATCAGGGTGGCGGAGCCCTCGTTGATCTGGAACACCACGTCGACGCGGTTCTGCTCGAGGCGGATCACCTTGGGTTCGACGGTGGCGTCGTAGTAGCCGCGCTTGGCATACATATCCAGAATGCGCTGGCGGTCGGATTCGGCCACTGACGGGGTGAACACGGCGCGCGGCCGCAGTTGCAGGGCAGCACGCAACTGGTCGTCGCTGAGCTTGTGATTGTTCTCGAACGCCACCCGGTTGACGATCGGGTTTTCCACCACGCGGACCACCAGCGTGTCGCCGACGCGGCCCAGGCGGACGTCCTGGAACAGGCCGGTGGCGTAAAGCGTCTTCAGGCTGCGGTCGATGCGATCGGGATCGAACGGGTCGCCCGGCTGGACCAGCAGATAGGAGCGGATGGTGCCGTCC
Organism: Rhodopila sp.; assembly: GCF_965277165.1. GTDB lineage: Bacteria > Pseudomonadota > Alphaproteobacteria > Acetobacterales > Acetobacteraceae > Rhodopila. The sequence goes on along the minus strand of NZ_CBDICE010000006.1, from coordinate 1,363,411 downwards.
TCGATGCGCTGGTTGCCTTCGACCTTGATGTTTTCGATGACCCCGCCGGGCTTTGCCGGTGCTGGTCGAGCCGGCGCCGAGTGGCGCCTGGGGGTGGGAGTTTGGGCGGCGGCGGTTCCGATGACCAGCAGGGGCATCAGGCAGGCGGCGACAAGCCGCACAGCACGGAGCGTCAACAAAAGTCTGTTCCCCCCAACGGCGCCCCCCGACGGCGCACAGGCTTCAAAGCATGCTCGTAACGACAATACAGGCAGGCATCATGGCGCGATAATGACGAGCGCGGCGCACCATAACGGCGGGTCGCGAGCGATGCTAGTGCCGGACTGGGTCGATGAACGATCTGTCACTCATCGTATAACTAATTGATCGCAATCAACTATTTTCATCATCCCAGGGGACGGCCGCAGCCCGAGCGGTGGCCGGGAGTGAGGTTCTCGGCGACTCGGGCGGGTTGCGGGTCGGCGAACGGCGCGATGGGGCTGTCGGACCGTATAGACGATTGTCGGTAAAGCCGGACTATCGCGGCGCCAGCCGGGACAAGTATTTTCGCCGCGCCGGGCGGGGCGAGTTATTGCCGGTAGGGTGCGATCAGCCGATCAATCCGGCGACCCAGCGGAACAGCCCAAGGTGAGTAAGGTCGTTCCAGGTCGCGAAAACGAACAAGCATGCCAGGAAGGCGAGCCCGGCGCGGAAGCCGTATTCCTGGGCGCGCTGCGGCAGTGGGCGGCCGCGCAACGCCTCGGCCAGGTAGAACAGCAAATGGCCGCCGTCGAGCACCGGGATCGGGAACAGGTTGATCAGGCCGAGGTTGACCGAAAGCACACCAATGAAGGAGATCAGGCTGGCGATCCCAAGCTCGGCGATCTGGCCCGACATCTGCGCGATCCGCAATGGACCGCCAAGATCGTCGGTGCCGCGGGTGCCGCGGATCATCTGCGCCAGTCCATGGACGGTTTCCGCGGTGATGGTCCAGGTCTGCGTGACACCGCCCCAGAGCGCGGCCGGCACGCTGACATGATGGTACTCGACGGCGCCGCCGCGCACCCCGAGCAAACCGACCTGATGGCCACCGGAATTGCGCGCCTCGGTGGTGACCTCGACCTGTCGGTCGGCGCCATCGCGCTTGATCGTCATCGCCAGGGTCTTGTCGGGATGGGTGGTGATGACGCGCTGCAGGTCCTCGAACGTCTTGATCGGCTGGCCGGCGATGGTTTCCACCCGGTCGTTCGCCAACAGGCCGGCGCGGGAGGCGGCGCTGTCGGGCAGCACCGCGCCGATCACCGGCAGCGTGACGGGCTTGCCCAGGGCGATGAACAGTCCGGAGAACAGGACGATCGCCAACAGGAAGTTTGCCACCGGACCGGCCGCGACGACGATCGCGCGCGAAGCCACTGGCTTGTCGTGGAAGGTCTCGCCGGGGACCCAGCGGGCGCGGACCTCGTCTTCCACGTCCTCGGGTCGTTCCTGGCCGTGCAGCTTGACGTAGCCGCCAAGCGGCAGCCAGGCCAGCTTCCACATGGTGCCGTGACGATCGGTCCACGATGCGATGGCGCGCCCGAAGCCGATCGAGAATGCCTCGACCCGCACCCCGCGCCAGCGCGCCGCCAGGTAGTGACCGAATTCGTGCACGAAGACGAGAACGCCGAGCACGACGACGAAGGCCGCTGCGCTGCGAACGAAATCGAGGAGGGCTGTCAGCACGGAATTGGCTTTCGCAACGAGGTGGTCATACGACGTGCGCGGGGAGTGCCTGGCTTGGCGGTGGGTCGGTGTTCCGGCTTGAGTTGGCGGCCACCTTGGGCCGGATATGGGCGGCGATAAGGTCGCCGGCGATGCGGCGCGCCATGGCGTCGAGCGCGAGCACTTGATCCAACGAATCAGCCTTCGGCGTTCCCAACCGCTGCAACACCTGCTCCACCGTTTCGACGATAGCGAGGAAACCGATCCGCCGGTCCAGGAAGGCGGCGACTGCGACCTCGTTCGCCGCGTTCAGAATGGTGGGGGTTCCGCCGCCGGCTTGCAACGCCTCGCGGGCGACGCGCAGGGCCGGGAAGCGGATCAAATCCGGCGCCTCGAAGTCGAGCCGGCCGAGCGCGGCGAGATCGAGACGTGGCGAGACGGTTGCCAGGCGTTGCGGCCACGCCAGGGTGTGGGCGATCGGGATCCGCATATCGGGTGAACCGAGTTGCGCCAGCACCGAACCGTCATGGTAGTGGACCATGCCGTGGATCACCGATTGGGGGTGCACCAGGACCTCGATCCTGGTCTCGGCCAGGTCGAACAGGCGGGCGGCCTCGATCACCTCCAGCCCCTTGTTCATCATGGTGGCCGAATCGATGCTGATCTTGGCGCCCATCGACCATACCGGGTGGCGCAGCGCCATTTCGGGCGTGGCTTGGGTCATTTGGTCAAGGCTGGCGGTGCGGAACGGGCCGCCGGAGGCGGTGAGCACGATCTTCTCGACCGCGCCACGGTTGCCGTCGGCGAGCGACTGGAAGATGGCGTTATGCTCCGAATCGACCGGCAGCAGTGTCGCGCCGGCGGCGCGAACGGCGTGCAGCATGACGTCGCCGGCGCAGACCAGCGCTTCCTTGTTGGCCAGGCTGATGTAGCGGCCGCGGCGGATCGCCGCCAGCGTGGAGGCGAGGCCGGCGGCGCCAGTGATCGCCGCCATGGTCCAGTCGGCATCCAGGGCGCCGGCGGCGACGACGGCATCGCCGCCGGCGGCGGCCTTGATGCCGCTGCCGGCCAAGGCGTCACGCAGGGCGGCGTAGCAGGACGGATCGGCCACCACGGCGATCTCGGCGCGCAGCGCCTTCGCCTGTTCGGCGAGCATCGCGGTGTTGCGCCCGGCGACGAGAGCGCGGACCTGGAAGCGGTCGGGGGTGGCGGCCAGCAATTCGATTGTCTGGGTCCCGACGCTGCCCGTGCTGCCGAGCACGGTGACGGAACGCGCGGTCCCAGACGAGACCGGCCCGGGTGAGACGGAGCGAGCATGACCGGCGTTCATTTCCACAGCACTACTCCAGATCCCAGGATCAGCGCCAGTAGGGCCGTCGCCGGGGCGGCGGTCAACACCGCATCCAGTCGGTCGAGCAGGCCGCCGTGGCCGGGGATCATCGAACCGGAATCCTTGACGCCGAACTGGCGCTTCAGGTGGCTTTCGAACAGATCGCCGGCCTGGGCGACGACAGCGATCAAGGCGGCGAATCCGGCCGCGCGTGGCGACCCCAGCCCAGTGCCGAGGATCGCTGATGCGGCGAACCCCACGGTGGCGGCGGCGATCACCCCGCCGAGCACGCCGGACCAGGTCTTGGCTGGTGAAATGCGCGGTGCCAGCCGCCAGCCGCCGATCGCTCGGCCGGCGATGTAGGCGCCGACATCGCTGGCCCAGATTACCAGCAACAGCACGAACACATTGGCAAAACCCACGCTGGTATTACCGGATCCGGTTTGGCAGCGCAGCCACACCAGCGCCAGCGCTGCCAGACCGAGATAGGGGATGCCGAGCGCGACAAGACGGTGGCGGTCGAGCGCGATGCCGGACAGCGTGGCGACGGCAAGCAGGGCGAGCGCCGAGACCGAGTGGCCGCGCTGCATCAGCGCCACCGCCAGCGGCAGGGCGGCGAACAGCAGCGCGAACAGCAGCTTGACGGGGGGCGATGGGTGCTTGCCGCACATTGCCAGCCATTCATAGGACAGGCCGATGCTGATCAGCGCGATCAGCCCGGCGAATGCCAGGCCGCCGATCCAGATACAGCCCAGCGCCAGCGGCGCCAGGACCGCCGCGGACAGAATGCGCAGCCGCAGGTCGCCCCAACGCGGCGTCGGCGGGCCGACCCGCTTGATGTCCTGCAGGGGTGAGACATGATCCGACGGTTGGCGGTCCGCCGCCAGGTCAGTCCTTGCGAGCACCAAACCTACGTTCCCGCCTTGAGAACTCCTTCAGTGCCGAATTGAAATGGGCCTGGTCAAAATCCGGCCACAGCACATCGAGGAACACCAGTTCCGCATAGGCCGCCTGCCACAGCAGGAAGTTGGACAAGCGCTGCTCGCCCGAGGTGCGGATGATCAGATCGGGGTCCGGGGTGCCGGCGGTTGCGAGGAAACTGGCGAACACGTCCTCCCCCAAATTGCCGGCATCGAGGCATCCGGCACGGGCCGCTTCCACCGCTGCGCGAGCCGCCGCGGCGATTTCCGCCCGGGCGCCGTAGGACAGCGCGATGGTCAGGTTGAGGCGGGCATTCTCCGCCGTGTCGCGCTCAGCAGCCGCCAGGTCGGTCTGGATATCGGTATCGAACCGGCATCGGTCGCCGATGAAACGAAGTCGCACGCCGGACTGTTTCAGTTCTGCCACTTCGGACCGCAGGTAGCGCCGCAGCAGGCCGGTCAGGTCGGTGATCTCACCGGCCGGGCGGCGCCAGTTCTCGCTGCTGAAGGCGTAGATGGTCAGCCAGGAAACCCCCGAGCGGATCGCCGATTCGACGGTGCGGCGGACCGCGCGCGAACCCTCCCGGTGGCCGGCGATGCGCGGCAGGCCGCGTGACTTCGCCCAGCGGCCGTTGCCGTCCATGATGATGGCGACGTGGCGCGGCGTAATCTGCCGCTCGGCGCCGGCGCCGATCGGGTTAAACTCGGCGACGTCCTGGGACGCCGCGACGGCTGATGACACGTCGACCTCCGACATGAAGTCCGGGGCTGCCCGCTTGGTGATCAAAGGCATGGGTGCCGTGATCCGCCCTCAGACCTGCCTGATATCTTTTTCCTTATCCACGAGTGTTTCGTCCACCTTTTTAATGAATTGGTCGGTGAGTTTTTGCACCTCGTCGGACCAGTTCTTGGCCAGGTCCTCGCCGATTTCGTGCTTCTTTTCGTGGCCCTTGATCTGTTCCATGCCGTCGCGCCGCACCCCGCGCACCGAGACTTTGGCGCCCTCGGCGTATTTGTGCGCCATCTTGGCCAGTTCGTTGCGCCGTTCGGTGGTGAGTTGCGGGATCGGCACCCGGATCATCATGCCGTCGGCCGCGGGGTTGAGGCCGAGGCCGGAATCCCGGATCGCTTTTTCGACCGAAGATACCATTGATTTGTCCCAGACCTGCACGGTCAGCATGCGCGGTTCCGGCGTGCCGACGGTGCCGACCTGATTGAGCGGCATCTCGGTGCCGTAGGCGGTCACCTTGACCGGTTCGAGCAGGCCCGGGTGGGCACGTCCGGTGCGCAGGCCGGCGAATTCGCGCCGCAGCGTTTCCAGCGCGCCGTCCATGCGGCGGCTGAGATCCTGTTTCAGGCTGTTCAGATCCGCGGTGGCCATGATGATGCCTCTCCACTCCCTCTGATGGTTCGATCGCGGACCGCGGCCGGTTCGCGGCGGCGGTTCAGGGCGATCATGGGTTAACGCTCGACGATAATGGTGAAGGCGCCCTCGCCGCGCATCACCTGGGCGAAGGCGCCGGGGGCGTGGATGTTGAATACGATGATGGGCAGGTGATTTTCGCGTGCCAGGCTGATCGCGGCGGCGTCCATGACGCCGAGGTCGTTGGCCAGGACATCAAGGTAGGACAGTTGCTGATAGCGCGTCGCGCCGGACACCTTGCGCGGGTCGGCGGAGTAGACGCCATCGACCTGGGTGCCTTTCAGCAGCGCGTCGCACTTCATCTCGGTGGCGCGCAAGGCGGCCGCGGTGTCGGTGGTGAAGAACGGGTTGCCGGTGCCGGCGGCGAAGATCACCACCCTGCCCTTTTCCATGTGACGTTCGGCTCGGCGGCGGATATAGGGCTCGCACACCGAGGACATCGGGATGGCCGACTGCACGCGGGTCGGCACGTCGCATTTTTCCAGCGCGGACTGCACCGCGAGCGCGTTCATCACGGTGGCCAGCATGCCGATGAAGTCGGCCTGCGCGCGGTCCATGCCGGAGGCGGCGCCGGACACGCCGCGGAAGATGTTGCCGCCGCCGATCACCACCGAGACTTCCACCCCCATGGCGACGACAGCCTTGATATCGTTGGCGATGGCGCTGACCATGTCGTTGTCGAGGCCGAAATCGCGACGGCCCATCAGCGCCTCGCCAGACAGTTTCAGGAGCACACGCTTGTAGACAGCAGGCTGTGTCATGCGACTCCCTTGAGGTTTTGTTCGGGGCACGGCGTGCCGGGCGCACCCTAGTGATAGCGTCGGTCGCGAACAAGCCGCGGTTCGGTCATCGGCCGAATGAGAGCGGATATTGCGGCTAATCAATCCAGCGCCTGGACCCGGTGGGTGAGGCGTTCAAAGTGGGGGGATCATACGGTAAGCCGAACAACCCGGCGTGGCGGTCATGACTGCCGTGCCGCCGCTTGGGTTCGGGACGTGCCGACGCTCGATGCGGCGCGGCACGTCTGACGGTTCAGACGCCGGCGGTGGCGGCGACTTCGGCGGCGAAGTCGTCCTTCGGCTTTTCGATGCCCTCACCGAGTTGGAAGCGGGCGAAGCCGATCAGCTTGACGCCGGCCTTCTTGGCCACCGCCCGCACCCGGCTTTCGCCGTCGTGCACCCAGATCTGCTCCAGCAGCACTACCTCCTCGTAGTATTTGCGGATGCGGCCTTCGACCATCTTGTCGATGATGGTGTCGGGCTTGCCCGAGGCGCGGGCCTGCGCCGCCAGCACCGAGCGTTCACGCTCCAGCGCGGCGGCATCGACGGCGTCGATATCGAGCACTTCGGGGCGGGCGGCGGCGACGTGCATGCCGACCTGACGGCCGAGGGTCTCCAGCGTGGCGAACTCGCCGGGTCCCTCGACGGCGGCGAGCACGCCGATCTTGCCGAGGCCGGGCTTGAGCGCGGCGTGCATGTAGGTGGCGACCACGCCTTGCGGCACGGTCAGCACCTTGGCTCGGCGGATGGTCATGTTCTCGCCGATGGTGGCGACAAGATGGGTCAATTGTTCGGCCACGCTACGGCCGGTGTCGGCGAAGGCCGCGGCGTTGATGGCGTCGAGGTCGTCGCCGGTGCTGAGCGCGATGGCCGCCACGGTGGCGACGAACTGCTGGAAGGTTTCGTTGCGGGCGACGAAATCGGTCTCGGCGTTGACCTCGACGACGGCCGCCCTATTAGCGGCCGAGGCGACGCCGACCAGGCCCTCGGCGGCGACGCGGCCGGACTTCTTGGCGGCGGCGGCGAGGCCCTTTTTGCGCAGCCAATCGACCGCCGGCTCGATCTGGCCGTCGGATTCGGTCAGCGCCCGCTTGCAGTCCATCATGCCGGCGCCGGTTCGCTCGCGCAGATCCTTAACCAGGGCAGCGGTGATCGCGGCCATCTTGCTCTCCTGGGTTCAGGCGGTTGCCGGGGCGGCTTCGGGCTCTGCGTCGGTGAGCGCCTCGGTGGGGAGTTCCTCACGGGCGCCGATGTCGGCGCCGGAGGAGGCCATTTCGGCGCTGATGCCATCCAGCACGGCGCCGGCGATCAGGTCGCAGTACATGGTGATGGCGCGGATCGCGTCGTCGTTGCCGGGGATCGGGAAGGTGACGCCGGTCGGGTCGGAGTTGCTGTCGAGCACCGCGACCACCGGGATGTGCAGCTTGGAGGCTTCCTCGACCGCGAGTTTTTCCTTGTTGGTGTCGATGATGAACAGGATGTCCGGCAGGCCGCCCATGTCCTTGATGCCGCCCAGGGCACGGTCCAGCTTGTCCTTGTCGCGGGTGATGTCGAGGACCTCTTTCTTGGTCAGGCCCTGGGTGTCGCCGGCGACCAGGTCCTCGATCTGGCGCAGCCGCTTGATCGAGCCGGTGATGGTCTTCCAGTTGGTCAGCGTGCCGCCGAGCCAGCGATGGTTGATGTAGTACTGGCCGCAGCGCTTGGCGGCGTCGGCGACGTGTTCGGCGGCGGCGCGCTTGGTGCCGACGAAAAGCACGCGGCCGCCGGCGGCGGTAACGTCGCGCACCGCGCGGAGGGCTCGGTCGAGCATCGGAACGGTTTGCTGCAGGTCGATGATGTGGACCTGGTTGCGGGTGCCGTAGAGGAACGGCGCCATGCGCGGGTTCCAGCGGCGGGTGTGGTGGCCGAAATGGACGCCGGCTTCAAGCAGCTGGCGCATGGTGAAATCGGGCATCGCCATCGGCGTGCTCCTTTCCTGTCGTCCGGTTGTGCCTCCGCGGGGGTTGCCTTGCGGCACCGGACCCTGGGCCGAGGCTGGGGGGCCTTGGCTGGCTGGGAAAGGGTCCCCGCGTGTGAATTACCGGCGCGCGGAGGGTCCCGCGAGCCGGCGGGCGGGGTATGGCGGAGATTGCGGCGGATTGCAAGCGGGTTGGGGAAGCATCGGTGGCAGCACTTCTGTAAACCGAACGGAAAGCGCTTGTCGCTTTGAAGTCAACTCTGCGCTCAATTCGGACACCGGTCGCTACAAGTTCCGGTGGCAAAAATGAGCCGTTTAGAGTTTGTTGGTTGTGGGTTTAGCGTGTTACCGTTTAGCATTCGAATCGACTCAAAACGCTCCAAGTCGGCGGTAAGGGTTACAATTCGCCCATGATCCAAGGTGGTCTATTCACCCGCGACTTCCTCTTGGAAGGTGTTACCGGAGAGAAAGCTTGGCGAGCACTAGCGGCCAACACGCTGGAAAATGCTCGTGCTCGCCTGGAAGCGTTGCTCGCCCCGCTGGTGCGACAGCGTGCCCCAAACGAGGCCGAAACTGAAGCACACCTCGTCTTACCGGTGCTCGAGCAGGTGCTCGGTTGGGCAGACTGGTTGCCGCAGCAGAACCAGTCGGCGACGGGCCGCTCGGACGTGCCAGATGCGTTGCTCTTCGCCGACGCCGTCACGCTCGAACGGGCGCGGGGGGAGCCGCCGTGGCGGCGCTTCCAGCACGGGCTGTGTCTGATGGAGTCCAAGCGCTGGAACCGCCCGCTCGACCGGCCTGTCGATGGACGCGACAGGCGCGCCGGCGACGAGGGCGTGCCATCTACCCAGATCCTGCGCTACCTCCGCCGTGCCGATGACGCCACGCGCGGCGGGCTCCGCTGGGGGATGCTGACGAATGGGCGTCTCTGGCGCCTGTATTGGCAGGGCGCGCTGTCGGTCTCGGAGGATTTCCTCGAAATCGACCTCGGCAACGTGTTTGGACTGCCCGGCTGCGAGACCGATCTGCTCGACCCACGCGGGATCGACGCCGGTCACGCGTTGCGGCTGTTCCTGGTGCTGTTTGGCCGGTCCGCCTTTCTGACATCCGAGCAAGGCCGGACCTTTCATACGGTTGCCTTGGAACAGGGGCGGCGGTGGGAGGAGAAGGTAGCCCGCGACCTGTCGCGCGTTGTCTTCGACGAGGTATTTCCCGTCCTCGCCGACGCGCTGGCCAGGCACGACCGCGGCCGCCCGACGGTTCCCGGCGCCGCGTGGCTCGAACAGATCCGGCAGGGCGCGCTCATCCTGCTCTACCGCCTGCTGTTTGTGCTCTACGCCGAGGACCGCGACCTGTTGCCGGACGAGCGCGGGCCGTACGCCGCCTATAGCCTCACCCGCATTTGTCGCGAGGTGGCCGACGCGCGTGCGGCAGGACGGGCACTATCGCCACGCGTGGCGATCTACTGGGCGCGGCTGCGTGGCATCTTCACCGCGATCGCTCATGGCGACGACGGCCTCGGCATCCCGCCCTACAACGGCGGCCTGTTCGAGACCGACGCCGCGCCGGTTCTGGAACGCGTCGAACTGCCCGATGACGTCATCGCACGGATCGTGTTCGCGCTTTCCCATGTAGAGGCCGAACGCAAGCCGAAATACGTCAACTACCGCGACCTCTCGGTCCAGCAGCTCGGCTCCATTTACGAGCGCATTTTGGAATTCGGCCTGCGGCTCGGGGACGACGGCGCGGTTGTGATCGACCGCGACGATGACGAGCGCCATGACACAGGCAGCTACTACACCCCCGAGGCACTTGTCTCGCTGATTATCGAACGCGCGATTGGGCCAGCCGTGGCGGATCGGGCGCGCGCGTTCGAAACCGCGGCCGAACGGCTAAAAGGTGACCGGCGGTCCGTGGGCGTTCGGCTGGCCGAACTTTCTGCCAAGGACCCAGCGTCCGCGTTACTCGAATTGAAGGTCTGCGACCCAGCGATGGGGTCGGGCCACTTCCTCGTCAGCCTGGTGGACTGGCTCGCCGACCGCGTGCTGGCGGCGCTCGCGCCTGATCGAAGATGCGCGCGCGGACGTCTGCGACCCGGGCCAACAGGGGAGGCGCATACTCAGCCCAGGTTACTTGTACCGGCGCGTCGGCGAAGTCCATGGCTGGCAAGTGACGCCCGAACAGCTCGACGACCGTCACGTCATTCGCCGCATGATCCTCAAGCGGGTCGTCCACGGTGTGGACCAGAACCCATTCGCGGTCGAATTGGCGAAGGTGGCGCTCTGGCTGCACACCTTCACCGTCGGCGCTCCGCTGTCTTTCCTGGATCACCACCTGCGCTGCGGCGACAGCATCGTGGGTGCCTGGGTCAAGCCGACGCTCGACGCCGTGGCCCAGGGCGGCGGCCTTCTCGCCGGCGGCGAAATCGCCCGGGTCGAAGCCATCGCCGAGGTCATGACCCGCATCGAGGAGATCACCGACAACGATGTGTCGGAGGTAAAGGCCTCCTCCGACGCATTCGGCGCCGTCGAAGACGCGACCCGTGAGCTGGATGCGTTTTTCAGCCTGATGACCGCGCGTCATGCTTTGGACGTGAATCTTGATCCGAAGCTGAAGCGCCCGCTGAAGTCCCCAGAGCAACTCCGCCGGATGAATGCCGAGGTGAAGAAGATCGCAGCAGCGGAGAAGCAGCAGCGCGCCTATGACCGCGCCGCCGCGTTCAAGGCCGTGCTGGAGCCGCAATTCGGCGACCCGCTCAAGATCGCCACGGGCGAGGTGGTCATTGCGGTGCCGGAGGACGACGGCACGCAACCGATGCTGGCCGCGATGGGCGAGGCCGACCAGCGGCGGCGCCTTGCCGCCGCCCTGGTCGCCGACGCTCGGGCACTGACGCGGCGCGAGCGCTTCCTGCACTGGCCCGTGGCGTTCCCGAACACATGGCGGAACCTGACACAGTCAGTGCCGGACGGCGGCTTCGACGCGGTCATCGGCAATCCGCCCTATGTGCGGCAGGAACATCTGGCAGCGGTGAAGCCGGCGCTAGCTGCAAGTTACACCATCTTTGCCGGCACCGCTGATCTGTATGTCTACTTCTTCGAGCAGGGTCTGCGGCTGGTGCGACCGGGTGGCCGCGTCGCCTACGTCGTCACGAACAAATGGCTGAAGGCGGGCTATGCGGGGGAGTTGCGCGCCATGCTGACCGACCCTGCGCGCGCCGAGACCGAGGTGGTTATCGACTTCGGACACGCTCGCGCCTTCTTCCCTGACGCCGATGTGTTCCCCAATGTGGTCGTGGCGCGACGGCCGGACGGAACGGATGTGCCCGAATGCCTGACCGTTGCCGTGCCGCCGCGAGAAACATTGCCCGATGACAAGTTGGGGCGGCCGCGGAGGCGGCCAGCTTTCCACTCCTTCGCACGTCCCTCGGACGCGAGGGGTGGGCGCTGGAGCCGAAACCGGTCATGGACCTGCTGGCCAAGATCAGGCGCGCCGGCGTACCGTTGGTCGAGTATGCGGGCGTGAAGCCGTATCGCGGCGTTCTGACAGGCTACAACGAGGCGTTCATGATCGACACCGCCACCCGTGACCGTTTGGTTGCCGCCGATCCCGCGAGTGCAGAGATAATCAAACCCTATTTGCGCGGTCAGGACGTCCAGCGATGGAGCGCCCCGGACAGCGGACTACATTTAATCTTACTTAGGTCCAGCCGCGACTATGCTTGGCCGTGGGCAACGGCTGGTGACGAAGTAGCCGCTGAGGCAACGTTCGCAAGAACCTACCCTGCTCTATACGCTCATATGAAACTGTTCGAGTCCATTCCTGGAGACAAACCCGGCGAGCGGAAGGGGCTACGTCATCGCGAAGATCACGGTCGATATTGGTGGGAGTTAAGATCTTGCGCCTACTACGACGCATTCGACAATCCTAAGCTGCTGTACGTCGACATTTGCTGGACCGCCTCTTTCCTCCCAGACCGGAGCGGGCGTTCAGTGAGCAACACCAGCTATTTTCTACCTGGCTCTAACGATTGGCTCGCAATGGTCCTGAATGCGCCGGTAGGATGATGGTATTCGTGGCGAAGAGCACAGCGGGGCAAAGACGATGCCCTGCGTTATTTCACAAGCTACGTCGAAGGATACCCCGTTCCAGCTGAACCGCCGGCTATAGAAACTGGAGGCCTAGTAGATGAGTTGTCGAGGAAGGTTGCCGTCATAAACCTTGTCAAAGCCAGTATCCACGACTGGCTTCGCATCGAGTTCGGATTGGACAGACCCAGTAGGGAGCTGGAATCACCGGAGCGGCTCGACGCTGACCGCTTCGCCGCCGCAGTCCGGGCCGCGCTTCCGCGTCGGCGCCAGCTCTCGGCCGCGGAGGTCGCGCGGCTCAAGCGCGAGCACGCCGGGACCATTATGCCAGCGCGTCAAGCTGCCGCGGAAGCGCAGCGTCTCGAGCGCCGCCTATCGGACCTCGTCAACCAGGCTTACGGGCTAACCGCAGAGGAGGTGGCGCTGATGTGGGCGACCGCCCCGCCCCGTATGCCGCTTACCGCGAACAGCTCAGTTGATGGCGAACAGGCCTGACCGAGCCAACGCCGCTTCCGCACCGGCCATGTCCGCAACCCTGCAAGCAGTGGATTGTCGATCGGCCGAGGCGCTCCGGCGGCGGGCATGGCAACCACGGCAATTGACCGCTTCGGCGACGGCGGCACGGAACCGCCACGCGATGTCGGCCGGTATACGATTCAAACGGATGTTGGGGGGATTGCAAGCGCGCTGGGCAGCGGGGAGCGATAACCGCCACCTAATTGCAGTGTTTATCACGGTGCGGTAAGACCCGTCATTCCTCTCGAGGAGGGCTGAACCTAAGTCTCGGCCCGCGGCGTTCCTCATGCCTAGGCAGGATTCAAGCATGGCGCGCAACGTTTTAGTTCTCGGAGCTTCCTATGGCTCGTTGCTGGCAACCAAGCTGCTAATGGCTGGTCACAACGTGACTCTGGTGTGCCGGAAGAAGACCGCCGACCTGATAAACGGCGATGGCACTGAAGTTCGCATCAAGCTGAGTGACGAGCCGAACCACCGGGCGATCTTTTCGCGCGACCTTTCCGGGAAGCTGGACGCGACCCCGCCCGATCAGGTCAACCTTTCACGCTATGACCTGGTCGCTCTTGCCATGCAGGAGCCGCAATACACCGACGGCGCGATCCGCGTTCTCATGGCTGGGATCGCCGAGGCTGGTCTGCCGTGTCTTTCGATCATGAACATGCCGCCGTTGGCCTATCTCAAGCGGATCCCGGCGCTAGAGGCCATGGATCTGCAAAAAGCTTACACCGATGCCGGAGTGTGGGAACCGTTCGAGCCGGGACTGGTGTCGCTCTGTTCGCCGGATCCGCAAGCCTTCCGTCCTCCGGAGGAGGCGGCGAACGTCCTTCATGTTGGCCTGCCGACAAACTTCAAGGCAGCGGCATTCGCGGACCCGGTCCACAACCGGATACTTCGGGAGCTGGCGTCCGACATTGACGCCGTGACGCTGGATGGCCGGGACGTTCCGGTAAAGCTGAGGGTGTTCGACTCGCTGTTCGTCCCGCTGGCGAAGTGGTCGATGCTGTTGACGGGAAACTATCGCTGCATCACGCCGCAGGAACCGCGGTCGATTCGCGACGCGGTGCACCACGATCTGAAGCTTTCGCAGTCGATCTATGAGCATGTCGATGCCATCGCACGGCGGCTGGGAGCCGACACGACGGATCAGGTGCCGTTCGCGAAATACGCCAAGGCCGCGGAAAGCCTGCTCCAGCCCTCGTCAGCGGCGCGCGCAATTGCCAGCGGGGCGCCGGTAATTGAGCGGGTCGATCTGCTGGTGAAGTTGATCTCGCATGAGCTTGGCATGCCAAATGCCGCGATCGACCATACGGTCGACCTCGTCACTCAAAAACTGAGCGATACGATGGTGGCGGACGGGTCCAGCGCGCCGTAATGGCGCTTATCGCGGTTTGGCCTTTCCGATCGAAGGCCGACGACAAGACTTGTGGGCTCGAGCCCTTGGGAAGCCCACGGCAAAACGTAATGCCGGTGTATTCAGAACGAAGCTCAGGATAGTTGTTGAAACGGATTTGATTAGGCAAAAGGGTTAGTTTCACAAAACAGCCTCGACAGCTTGAAACTCCCGGCTCCTTCAATCCTCGTTACCTTCGTCAAACTCAGGTGTCAGTCGAATTTCTCCCTCGGCATCATAAATCTCAACCTCACCGAGGGCTGCGTCTCGCGACTGGAGCGTGGCACGAAGCGGCCGCCGATAGACGTGGGCCAGAACCTCGTCCTGAAAAATCTCGACGATCTCCTGCACCCCATCGACGGCTTGCAGGTCCGCTCGCTTCTGGTCCCATTGGCGTTTGTGGGTGAGTTCAGACGGCGAGACCACTTCGAATACTACCCGAGGACGCTGCCCGCAGCGGATCAACGCATCGGGAATGCGCACCGTGGCGCGTTGTTGGTAGTCCGGTGCAGCGCCGCTGCCGATTTCCGGCCGACTTTCGGCGTGGCCGCGCAACCGATTGTAAAGCTCACCAGCCAGATTGCCGAGGATCACCCCATGTTCCGGCGTTGGCGCTGCGTGCGCGACGATCGTTCCGCGCACCAGCTCCAGGCTGCCGCGATCGGCGAGCCTGAGCACCTCTCAGCGCGCTGTCACCTGAGCTTGCTACGTGACCCAGACTGCGCAAGATGCATCCGGATAGACCAAGGAGGTGCCAATGCAGCATGCGAACAGGCGCGCAGCGTGGACCGTCGACGACCTGCAAGCCGACCCATGCTGGGTGTTCGAACTGGACGACCATGCCCGTCGCGACCTTACCGAGGCTGTGCGCAAGGCGGCGGAGCCGGCGAAGACGCTGCTGGACTACCGGCGCGACGATTTCGACCTCGGGTCGGCGTGGCCGGTGGTCGCCGCGTCCCTGCGCGAGGTTCGCGATGGCACCGGGTTCGCCATCCTGCGTGGGATGCCGCGGGACGGGCTGACGGCGGAGCAATTCGAACTGTTGACCTGGGCGATCGGCCTGCATGCCGGCGTCGCTCGGCCGCAGGGCAAGGCCAGCCCGTTCATGACCGCGGTGCGCGACGCCGGCACGGTCTATCGCACCGGCAAGGGACGCGGCTACTCGTCCAACGCGGATCTGGACTTCCACACCGATAGCGCCGACATCGTGCTGCTGACCTGCTACAACGTCGCCAAGTCGGGCGGCATGAGCATGGTGTCGAGTTCGGTGACGGCGCACCAGGTGATGCTGGCCGAACGGCCGGACCTGGCGGAACAGCTGCACCAGCCACTCTGTTTCAGCCGCCAGCAGGAGCAGGCGGCGGACGAGGCGGCGTTCTATCCCAACCCGATCTACGATTGGCGCAATGGGCTGCTGTTCAGCAAATGGAACCGCAACCGGTTGCGTTCGGCGCAGGCGATCGAGGGGGTGCCTGCCCTGACAACGCAGCAGCATCAGGCGCTGGACCTGCTGGACGAAATCCTGCGTCGGCCGGCGGTCATGCATTCGATGTATCTGCGCCCGGGCGACATGCAGATCCTGAATAATCATGTCACGCTGCACTCGCGGACCGAGTTCGAGGACCATGACGATCCGGTGCTGCGGCGCTGCCTGTTCCGGCTCTGGCTGGCTCCCCCGGACGGGGTGGCGCTGCCGGAGAGCTGGCGGCCGGCGTATCGGTCGGTCGAGGCCGGTTCGGTACGCGGCGGTATTGTCGGCCAAGAGTACGACGAGACGCGCCGGGCGTTCGAGAAGCGTCAGGCGGCCGATCTTGGAATGCAGGCGTAGCGGGCAACGGTACGGCGATCAGGGGGAGGCAGCGACCTCGGTCACCAGGCGGGCGGCTTCGGCGCCGCGGACCTTGGCGATGTCGTCCTGGTATTTCAGCAGCACGCCCAGCGTGTCGTCGACGTCGCCAGCGGTCAGTTCGGTCTTGTTCAGGTAGGTCAGCGCCTGCGCCCAGTCTATGGTCTCGGCGACGCCGGGCAGCTTGAACAGTTCCTCGCCGCGCAGGCGCTGCACGAAGCCGACCACCTGGTCGGCGAGATGGGCCGGCACGCCGGGCGCCTTGGCCGCCAGGATCGCCCGTTCGCGGGTGGCGTCGGGGTAGTCCACCCAGTGATAGAGGCAGCGTCGGCGGATCGCGTCGTGCACCTCCCGTGTGCGGTTCGAGGTGAGGATGACCACCGGACGGGTCGCCGAGCGTACGGTGCCGAACTCGGGCACGGTGATCTGGAAGTCGGCGAGCAGTTCGAGCAGGAACGCCTCGAACGGTTCGTCGGCACGATCGAGTTCGTCGATCAACAGCACGGCCGGCGGCAGGTCGGGGTCGATCGCGGACAGCAGCGGGCGGGCCTGCAGGAATTCGCGGCTGTAGATGTCGCGCGACAGTTCGTCGCGATCGGTGTGGCCGGCGGCTTCGGCCAGGCGGATGGCCATCAACTGGCGGGCGTGGTCCCATTCGTAGGCTGCCGCCGAGAGGTCCATGCCGTCGTAGCATTGCAGGCGGACCAAACGTCGCTGCAGGCCGGTTGCCAGCACCTTGGCGATTTCGGTCTTGCCGGTGCCCGGTTCGCCCTCGAGGAACAGCGGGCGCTGCATGGTCAGCGTCAGGTGCACCGTGGTGGACAGTTCGAGGTCGGCGATGTAGCCGTTGTCGGCGAGCAGCCTGGCGGTGTCGGCGACGGTGGCGGGCAGCGACGTCACTACAGCATGCTTCCCAGCATCAGCAGGATCATGACGACGAAGACGCCGGACCCAATCCAGGCGGCGAGCGGCAGGCCGAAGGGCTCCCGCGGGATCAGCGACCATATCGAAATGGCGGCTGGCGACGCGTTGACGGCGACGGCGACCGGTTCAGCCATGGTCTGGCTGGCGGCGGCCTCGGCCCGTTCGGGCGAGAGCGCACGGTTGCCTAGTGCAGGCGGGACTGCGATGGCCGCCGCTGGGCTGGCTTGGGTCGCCGCCGGGCTGGTCTGGCCTGGCGCCGCTGGGCTGGCCTGGGCCGCGGCGGAGCTGGTCTGATCGGTCGCCGGGTCGGCGTGGCCGGTGGCCGGGGACATCGCCTGCACTTGCTTGCTGAAGCGGTCGAAGAAGGCGTCGGCCATCTGCTTGGCGGTGGCGTCGATCAGCCGGCCGCCAAGTTGGGCCAGCTTGCCGCCGACCTGGGCGTTGACCTTGTAGCTCAGCAGGGTTTCGGCGCCCTGGTCGGCCAGCGCCACGTCGGCGCCACCCTTGGCGAAGCCGGCCACCCCGCCCTGCCCCTCGCCGCTGATGCGGTAGCCGTTCGGCGCATCAATGTCGGTCAGTTGCACCTTGCCGGTAAAGCGAGCCGAGATCGGTCCGACCTTGACCGCGGCGGTGGCCTTCATCTGGTCGTCGTCGAGTTTCTCCAGGCTCTCGCAGCCGGGAATGCTGAGCTTCAGCACCTCGGGATCGTTGAGTGCTTGCCAAACGGTTTGCCTCGGCGCCGGTATCCGCCGCTCGCCCGTCATATCCATGCGTAAGTCATCCCTGTGCTGAGCGCGGCAGAGGTTACCGGCCGGGTCCCGTACGCGCAACCAACGCCGCAGCGCCCCGGGCGGCGGTCGCCGCGGAGGTGCCAGGCAGACGAACGCGCCGGGTGGGCAACGGGTTCCCGCCTCCGACGGCGGGCGCAGAGTTGGTTGGAGCGGTATCAGCAGGGAGCGGTGCGGCAGGGGCGGCAATGGTTGCCGGATCGGCGCGGTGGGGGAGCAGATTTTGCCGTGGCGGCGGGCGGAATTATCAAGCTTTTGAATGCCTCGCGATTGGCGCGGATCATGCACGTCATGGCCGGGCGACAGTCAAGTCGCGGCCGGACGCGTGCAAACCCCGGCGGGCAACTCAGGGCTGGCAACTCAGGGCTGGCCATACAACGGTAAGGAGTATCGTAGCGTGTCTGTTTCCATTTCCGGGCAAAACGACCGGGCGGCGCTGGTCAGCGCCTACCAAGCGATATCCAGTTCGTCGCCGGACCAAGGTGGCGACTGGGACTCGGCGGTCGGACCATCGACGGACCCGACCACCGGCACCGCCTCGCCCAGCGGTACTTCGGGGGCACTATCGGATGGCACGGCGATGGCATTGCTTGCGTTTGGCAACGCGACGGACGCTTCAGCCCCGGCCACCGGCGAGAATGGCGCCGGCGATTCTTCGGCTGATCCGGTTTCCGCTCAATCGGCTGGCTCGCAATCGGGGTGGCTGACCGACATCCAGTCGGTGCTCTCGGCCCTGACCGGCACGTCCACGTCCGGGGTCGGGTCGGCCGGCACGATAACCGGCGTCGATGGTTCGCTGCCGGATGATCCGGAGACGGTGACAGCCGGTCTTGGGACAAGCGCCTCGGGTTCGAGCGGCGCGCAACCGACTGGCCTGCCGCCGTCCTGGGGCAACGATATTTCCAACCTTGGGACCATCGCTCCGGACGGGACGGCGAACCAGTGGAAGCCGGGCTACAGCGACAGCTTCCAACAGCAGTTCGCGCTGTCGGCCTACAGCGCCAATGCGACGCCGGGTGTCGATCCGGCGACCGCCTCCTCACTCGCCGCCATCAACGTATAGCTTTCAGGCGGCGATCCCGGCCGACGCCGGAGTCGGGTACGGCCAGAGTCGGGTACGGCCAGAGTAGGGCACGGCCAGAGTCGGGCACGGCCGGGGTCGGTGAAGCTTAGTGTTGCCGTTCGCTGGCGACGCGCAGCAAACGCGGCGTTGGGCTGTGTGCGTCCGCCTCGATCACGTGCGGAGCCGGCCAAGCCCACGGTGTCGGCGGAACCGCCACCGGAGCAGCCGGGGCGGCGCTGGGGCCGCAGTTGCCGGAGCTGTGCGACACCACGTGTGGCGCCGCGCCTCTGCCATCGAAGCTGATCTGAATGCTTTGCATGCACACGCCTGGGGCCGCGGCCGCCGGGATCGTTGCGAACCCGCCGAATTGCCCCGGACCCATTGCACCGATCTCGCGGAACCAGGGTCTCGGCCTGGCGATCCATCTGCGCGCTGATCCGGTCCAGCATGGCGAATGGGTCGCCGGTTACGGCCGACGCGGGGATCGCATTGGGCGCGACGATCACCGCCGGCGGCACGTTGCCGGTGTAACGAACCTGCTCGATCTGTCCGTCGGGAAGGCGCAGGATCATGACGTGGTTTGCCAGTGGGCTGGCCGACGTTTGGGGCCGTGTTTCCCCGGCGTGGGCAATGCAGCCGTAGCCGGCGAGGATGATAGAAGCGGTTCCGGCCAGAAGCGCGAGTCGAGTGGTTCGCATGACGGTCTCCGTCGCTGTTGAAAACAACAAGGTTGCAAGCAACGCCACGATCATAATCGGGCCATTTCAACCGGATATGGTCGCTTCGATGAATTTTCCTCCACCCCGAACCGCTGCCCGCCCAGGCCGAAGCAGCGTGTCTTCGTGTAACGAAGGCAAAATTAGCGTAACTGCTGCCGGCTTTTTGCTTGTTGGCAACGGGTCCGATGCTTAATCCCCATGGCGGGTTGCACCTGACGTTTCCCCTGGGGGCGCCCCTGGGGCCGGCGCGGGCCGCTGCTTGATCCGAATGCCGCACCGACCGGCAACAACGAAGGACCTGACCGCGGATGGACGAACGCGTTGACCGGGCCGATACCCGGGTCGCTCCTGATCCCGCGTCACGCGAGACCCAGGTGACGCGGCCGTCGCGTCGGGGTTACTGGGTGCTGACCTCGTTGATCCTGATCGCCCTGCTGGGCGGCGGCTGGTATCTGTGGGCCCATCGCCAGGCCGAGCCGACGCCGAAAGTCGCCAGCGCCAGGCACAGCGCGAAGACGGCGGCCCAGCCGGTCGGCTTCGCCACCATCGACACCGGCGATGTCCGCATCATGCTGAACGAGCTTGGCACCGTCACCTCGCTCGACACCGTCACCGTGCTGACGCAGATCAACGGCGAGTTGCAACAGATCGGCTTCAATGAGGGCCAGGTGGTCAAGAAGGGAGACTTCCTGGCCCAGATCGATCCGCGGCCATACCAGGCTGCACTGGAGCAGGCACAGGGCACGCTGGCGCGCGATCAGGGACTGCTGGCGCAGGCGCAGTCGGACCTGAAGCGGTTCCAGACGCTGGGACGGCAGGATTCAATCGCCCAGCAGCAATTGGATGACCAGCGCTTCCTGGTGCAGCAGGACACCGGCCTGGTGCAGACCGATCAGGGCGCGGTCGATGCCGCCAAGGTCAACCTGGCCTATTGCCACATCGTCTCGCCGATCGATGGTCAGGTCGGACTGCGCCTGGTCGATCTCGGCAATTATGTGCAGACCTCCAGCACCAGCGGCCTGGTGGTGATCACCCAGATGCAGCCGATCTCGGTGCTGTTCTCGGTGCCCGAGGACAATCTGCCCGACATCATCCAGCGGGTACGCGCCGGCGCCACCCTGCCGGTCGAGGCCTATGATCGAGCCAACACAAGGCTGCTCGCCACCGGACAGCTCGGCACGATCGACAACGTGATCGACACCACCACCGGAACATTGAAACTGCGCGCGATGTTCGCCAATCCAGACGAGCTGCTTTACCCCAATCAGTTCGTCAACGCCCGGCTGCTGGTCAACACCATGAAGAACACGGTTCGCGTGCCGGTACCGGCGGTGCAGCGCGGCGAACCGGGGACCTTCGTTTACCTGATCAATGCCAACGACACGGTCTCGGTTCGCCCGATCAAGGTCGGTCCGACCGATGGCGGGTACGAGGCGGTGCTGTCGGGGCTGAAACCGGGCGATCGGGTGGTGACCGACGGCACCGACCGGCTGCGCGACGGCGCCGCGGTCAGCCTGCCGGCGGCGCGGGGCTCCGCTGCCGTAGGGTCGCCTGGCGGCAAAGGCGCGGGAACGTCGGGGTCCCCGCCGACCGGCACTACGCCGGGCGAGTCGGCTCCGAACCCGGCGCACCAGCGGCGCCCGCAGCCGCCGCAATGACCCCCGGCTGATCGCGGCATGAGCCCGTCCCGCCCGTTCATCCTGCGGCCTGTCGCGACTACGCTGCTGATGGCGGCGATCCTGCTGGTCGGGATCGTCGCCTACCGCTTTCTGCCGATCTCGGCGTTGCCCGAGGTGGATTATCCCACCATCCAGGTGCAGACCTTCTACCCTGGGGCCAGTCCCGAGGTGATGACGTCTTCGATCACCTCGCCGCTGGAAGTGCAGTTCGGGCAGATGCCCAGCCTGAACCAGATGTTTTCGACCAGTTCGGCCGGGGCGTCGCTGATAACGTTGCAGTTCAGCCTCGATGTCAGCCTGGACGTGGCCGAGCAGGAGGTGCAGGCGGCGATCAACGCGGCCGGCAACCTGCTGCCGACGGACCTTCCGGCGCCGCCGATCTATGCCAAGGTCAATCCGGCCGACGCGCCGATCCTGACCTTGGCGCTGACCTCGAAGACGTTGCCGCTGACCCAGGTCGAGGACCTGGCGAACACGCGGCTGGCGCAGAAGATTTCGCAGCAGCAGGGGGTCGGGCTGGTCAGTATCAGCGGCGGTCAGCGTCCGGCGGTGCGGGTGCAGATCAATCCGCGCGCGCTGGCCGCCTATGGGCTGAACATCGACGATCTACGCACCACGCTGGGCAATGCAAACGTCAATACGCCGAAGGGCAACTTCGATGGGCCGGCGCAGGCCACGACGATCAACGCCAACGACCAGATCAGCGATCCGAAGCAATACCTGGATCTGGTGATCGCCTACCGCAACGGCTCGCCGGTGCGCTTGAGGGACGTGGCCAACGTGGTCAATGGCGCCGAGAACACCAAGCTGGCGGCCTGGGCCAACAAAACGCCGGCGGTCATCCTGAATGTGCAGCGTCAGCCCGGGGCCAACGTGATTCAGGTGGTCAACACCATCAAGTCGTTGCTGCCGCAGTTGCAGGCAACCTTGCCGGCGGCGATCGATGTCGCGGTGTTGACCGATCGCACGGTGACGATCCGAGCCTCGGTCGCCGATGTCGAGTTCGAGCTTGGGCTGGCGGTCGCGCTGGTAGTGCTGGTCATATTTCTCTTCCTGCGCAACCTGCCGGCGACGATCATTCCCAGCCTTTCGGTGCCGCTGTCGCTGGTCGGCACCTTGGCGGTGATGTATCTGCTGGGGTTCAGCCTCGACAACCTGTCGCTGATGGCGCTGACCGTGTCCACCGGCTTCGTGGTCGATGATGCGATCGTCATGATCGAGAATATCTCGCGCTTCGTCGAAGCCGGCGATCCGCCCTTGACCGCGGCGTTGAAGGGCAGCGAGCAGATCGGTTTTACCATCATCTCGCTGACCGTGTCGCTGATCGCAGTGCTGATTCCGCTGCTGTTCATGGGGGATGTGGTCGGGCGGCTGTTTCATGAGTTCGCCATTACCCTGGCGGTGACGATCATTATTTCTGCGATCGTTTCGCTGACCCTGGTGCCGATGATGTGCGCCAGGCTGCTACGCCATCGTCCCGACGCCGCGCGCAGCAAGTTCGACCTGCGGGCGGAACGCGGCTTCGACTGGATCATCGGTCGTTACGACCAGGCGCTGAGTAAGGTGCTGGATCATCAGCCGCTGACCCTGCTGGTCGCGGTGATCACGCTGGGTGCCACCGTGCTGTTGTACAGCGTCGTGCCCAAGGGTTTCTTCCCGGTTCAGGATACCGGGGTGCTGCAGGGCATCTCGGTCGCGGCGCAGACCGTGTCGTTTGACGCCATGGCCAAACACCAGCAGGCGCTGGCGGCGGCGATCCTGAAGGACCCCGACGTGTCCAGCCTGAGTTCGTTCATCGGCGTCGATGGCAGCAACACCACGCTGAACAGCGGGCGGTTCCTGATCAACCTGAAACCCAAGGACCAGCGCAGCCTGAACGCCACCGAGATCGGTCGCCGGCTGCAGCAGGAAACCGCGGACGTGCCGGGGGTGTCGTTGTATCTGCAACCGGTGCAGGACCTGACGATCGATGCGTCGGTCAGCCGGACTCAGTATCAGTTCGTGCTGGAGAATCCCAATCTGGCGGCGTTCACCGAATGGGTGCCGAAACTGTTGGCGGAACTGGACAAATCACCCGATCTGCGCAACGTCGCCAGCGACTTGCAGAGCCAGGGGCTGACGGTCGATCTGGTGATCGATCGGGAGACCGCGGCGCGCTTCGGCATCACTCCGGCGACTGTGGACAACGCGCTGTACGACCTGTTCGGACAACGTATCATCTCCACGATCTATACGCAGTCGAACCAGTATCGCGTGATCATGGAGGCGGATCCCGATCTGCAGACCTCACTAAACGCGCTGTCGGCGATCCGGCTGCCATCTGCGGCGTCCACCACCGGCCAGGTGCCGCTGACGGCCATCGTCAAGATCGAGCAGAAGTCCGGGCCACTGCAGATCAGCCACCTGGCGCAGTTTCCGGCAACGACGATTTCATTCGATACGGCTCCGGGTTCGTCGCTGGGGGCCGCGGTGGCGGCGGTACGCCAGGCTGAGGCCGACATTGGGCTGCCGGCGAGTTTCGTTACCGCGTTCCAGGGGGCGGCGTCGGCACTGGAGGCGTCGTTGTCGAACGAGCTGCTGCTGGTGCTGGCGGCGATCCTGACGATGTACATCGTGCTGGGGGTGCTGTACGAGAGCTTCGTACATCCGATCACCATTTTGTCGACGTTGCCCTCGGCTGGGGCCGGCGCGCTGGTCGCGCTGCTGATCGCCGGTGACAACATCGACGTGATTTCCATCATCGGCATCATCCTGCTGATCGGCATCGTGAAGAAGAATGCGATCATGATGATCGATTTCGCGCTGGTAGCCGAGCGCGAGGATGGCAAGCCGCCGCGGGAGGCGATCCACCAGGCGTGTTTGCTGCGCTTCCGCCCGATCCTGATGACCACCATGGCGGCGCTGCTTGGGGCGCTGCCGTTGATGCTGGGCAACGGCACCGGTTCGGAACTGCGCCGCCCGCTGGGGGTGGCGATCGTCGGCGGATTGATCGTGAGCCAGGTGCTGACGCTGTTCACCACGCCGGTGATCTACCTGATGTTCGACCGCCTGGCGGCCCGGCTGGGTGGCGGCAAGGGGCAGGCAAAACTGGTACCGGGCGGTGCGCCGTGAGTCTTTGGGCAACGGTGGCGTGGCGTGGCGGCGGGGGGGTGGCCGAGAGTGTTGGTCGGCTTCCGGCGGTTTACCGCGCGGCGGGTCTTGATCGTTTGCCCGCCTATCTTGTCGGCTTGGCGACAGGAAGGCGTGGGCCGATCGACACTGGGTCGCAGCCGACGCTACGGGCCTGTCTTGGGGCGGCCGTATGAATCTCTCGGCTGTCTTTATTGCGCGACCTGTGGCCACGACCCTGCTCACCATCGGCATCACGTTGGCCGGGCTTTTTGCCTTCTTCAAGTTGCCGGTGGCGCCGCTGCCGCAGGTGGATTTCCCCACCATTTCGGTGCAGGCGCAACTGCCTGGCGCCAGCCCCGAGACCGTTGCGACCAGCGTCGCCAGTCCGCTCGAACGGCACCTGGGCCAGATCGCCGACGTCACCCAGATGACCTCGACCAGTTCCGTCGGATCGGTTCGGATCGTGCTGCAGTTCGGGCTGAACAGGGACATCAACGGGGCAGCGCGGGATGTGCAGGCCGCGATCAACGCGGCGCGGGCTGACCTACCGGCCAGCCTGCGCAGCAATCCGACCTATCGCAAGGTCAACCCCGCCGACGCCCCGGTGCTGATCCTGGCGCTGACATCGAAGACGCTGACCCGTGGGCAGATGTACGACGCTGCCGCGAACGTTCTGTCACAAAAACTATCGCAGATCAACGGCATCGGCCAGGTGATCATTGGCGGCGCCGCGTTGCCGGCGGTTCGCGTCGAGCTGAACCCGACGGCGTTATTCAAATACGGCATCGGGCTGGAGGATGTCCGAGCCGCGCTGGCCTCGGCCAACGCCAACAGCCCAAAGGGATCGATCGATAGCGATGGCCGCCACTACCAGCTCTACACCAACGACCAGGCGACCCGCGCGGCGGATTACCGGCCGCTGGTGATCGCCTACCGCAACGGCGCCGCGGTGCGGCTGTCGGACGTTGCCGAGGTGGATGATTCGGTGGAGAATCTTCGCAACGCCGGACTGTCGCAGGGTCGCCCGGCGGTGCTGGTGATCCTGTTTCGCCAACCCGGTGCCAATATCATCAAGACGGTGGATGGCGTGAAGGCGGCGATTCCGCAACTGATGGCGGCGCTGCCGGCGAACATGAACCTGCTGATCGCCAACGATCGCACCACGACGATACGATCCAGCCTGCACGACACCGAACGCACGCTGCTGATTTCGGTCGGGCTGGTGACGCTGGTGGTGTTCCTGTTCCTGCGCAACGTCCGCGCCACGCTGATTCCGGCGATTGTCGTCCCGGTCTCCATCATCGGGACGTTCGGGACCATGTACCTGATGGGTTACAGCCTGGACAATCTGTCGCTGATGGCGTTGACCGTATCCACCGGCTTCGTCGTCGATGATGCCATCGTGGTGCTGGAGAACATCTCCCGCCACATCGAGGACGGCATGCCGCGCGTCCAGGCCGCCCTGCTTGGCGCCAAGGAGGTCGGGTTCACCGTGATCTCGATCAGCGTGTCGCTGATCGCGGTGTTCCTGCCGATCCTGCTGATGGGCGGCATCGTCGGGCGGCTGTTCCGGGAATTCGCCATGACCTTGTCGCTGGCGATCACCGTTTCGCTGGCGATTTCGTTGACCACTACGCCGATGATGTGCGCGCTGTTGCTTAAGCCCTCGCCGGCGCAACTGCCTAAGCGAAAGACGCTGTTCGACCGGGCGCAGGAACTGTATGGACAGACGCTGGCGTGGTCGCTGCGGCACTCGTTCGTCGTGCTTCTGGTGCTGCTGTTAACCGTGGTGCTGAACGTCGCGCTCTACGTGATCGTGCCGAAAGGGTTCTTCCCGCAGCAGGATACCGGGCGGATGATCGGCCGGCTGCAGGCCGATCAGAGCATCTCGTTCCAAGCGATGCAGCAGAAGCTGAGCGACCTGGCGCGCATCGTGCAGCACGATCCGGCGGTACAGAGCGTGGTCGGGTTCACCGGTTCGGGGGGCGGCGGCGGCGCGGCGCAGACCAATACCGGGTCGGTGTTCGTTGCGCTGAAGCCGCTTGCGCAGCGCGATGGGGTCGATGCGGTAATGTCACGGCTGCGCCGCAAGCTCGCGGTGGTGCCTGGGGCACGGCTGTTCCTGGTGCCGATCCAGGACATCAACGTCGGTGGGCGACAGAGCAATGCGGCCTATCAATACACCCTGCAGGCCGACAGCACCGCGGAGCTTTACCAGTGGGCACCCAAGCTGGTGACGGCGTTGGAGCACGATCCGGTGCTGCGCGACGTCAATTCCGACCAGCAGCAAAAGGGTCTGGAAACCGATCTGGTGATCGACCGAGCGACCGCCAGCCGGTTGGGCGTGAACGCCGCACAGATCGACAACACGCTGTACGATGCGTTCGGGCAACGTCAGGTCTCCACCATCTACAGCGCGCAGAACCAGTATCATGTAATCATGGAAGTGGCGCCGCGCTACTGGCAGAGTCCGGAATCATTGCGCCAGATCTACATCTCAACCTCGGGCGGCAACGCCTCGGGCACCGAGACGTCGAATGCCGTGGTCGGCACGGTTGCGGCTTCTGGCAAAGCCGCCCCCACCACGACCACGGCGGCCACCATTGCGTCCAGTTCCTCGCGCAACGCGGCCAATAATTCGCTGGCCAATGTTGGCAAGGGCAGCGCGTCGTCGGGTGCCGCGGTCAGCACCAGCGCCGAAACGATGGTCCCGCTGGCATCGTTCGCCAGCTATGGCCCCGGCGACACCGCGCTGGCGGTCAACCATCAGGATTCGTTCGTGGCGACCACCATCTCGTTCAATCTGGCGCCGGGGAAGTCGCTGAGCCAGGCCACCGCGGCGGTGCAGCAGGCGATGCTGCGGATCGGCATGCCGGCGTCGATCCACGGATCGTTCCAGGGCACCGCACGGACCTTCCAGGCGTCGCTGAACAGCGAGCCGATCCTGATCGCCGCCGCGCTGCTGGCGATCTACATCGTACTTGGTGTGCTGTATGAGAGCTACGTCCACCCGATCACCATCATCTCCACCCTGCCCTCGGCCGGCATTGGCGCGATACTGGCATTGATGCTTTTTCATATCGAATTCAGCATCATCGCCCTCATCGGAGTGATCCTGCTGATCGGTATCGTAAAGAAGAACGCCATCCTGATGATCGATTTTGCGCTCGAAGCGGAACGCAACGTCGGGCTGTCGCCGCGTGACGCCATTTTCGAGGCCTGCCTGATGCGGTTCCGTCCGATCATGATGACCACAAGCGCGGCGATGTTGGGCGCGATGCCCCTGGCGCTGAGCTTTGGCGATGGCGGCGAACTGCGGCGCCCGCTGGGTATTTCCATCGTCGGCGGGCTGATGGTCAGCCAGGTGCTGACGCTCTATACAACGCCGGTGGTGTATCTGTACCTGGATCGACTTCGATTATACTGTAAACGACTATGGCAACGCGTGTTTCCCGGATCGGCCGCGCCGCAGGTGGCCGAGTGATACGTCACCGCTGGATGTGCCTTGTCGCAACCTGCCTTGTCCTGGCCGGCTGCATGGTAGGGCCGGACTACCGGCGTCCCACCGCACCGATGCCGGTCGCGTTCAAGGAAGTGGCCGGCTGGAAGATCAGCCAGCCGGCCGACGCAATCGACAAGGGCCCCTGGTGGTCTGTCTACCGCGACCCCGAGCTTGACCGCCTGGAACGCTCGGTCGCGATTTCCAACCAGACGGTAAAGCAGTTCGAGGCGCAGTATCGCAATGCCGTCGCCCTCGTCGCGGAAGCCCGTGCCAGCCTGTTCCCGACCGTTGCGCTGTCATCCGGTGTCACGCACAGCGGCAGCGGCGCCAGCGGCAGCGGCGGAACCTCGACCGGCGGGACCACCATCGGGTCATCGTTCGGCGGCGGCTCGCGCAACGGCACGGAATACAGCCTGAGCGGGACGGTTGCGTGGGACCTGGATGTGTGGGGCCGCATCCGCCGGCAGGTCGAGAGTAGCCGGGCGGCGGCGGGGGTGAGTGCGGCCGACCTGGCCAATGCGGCGCTGTCGGCGCAAGCCACGCTGGCAACCGACTATTTCGACATGAGGGCCGAGGATGCGCTGGCGCAACTGTTGACCGACACCGTCGCCAACTTCCGGCGAGCGTTGCAGATCACGCAGAACCAATATCGCGCCGGCACTTCATCCAGCATCGACTACGTCACCGCGCTGGCGCAGTTGCAATCGACCCAGGCGCAACTGATCGCGGTCGGTATCCAGCGCCAACAGTTCGAGCACGCCATTGCCGTGCTGACCGGGCGGCCGCCGGCGGAGCTTTCGATCGACGCGGCGCCGCTGGCGACTGATGTGCCGGTGGTGCCCCCTGGCCTGCCGTCGGTGCTACTGGAGCGTCGCCCCGACATCGCCGCCGCGGAACGCTCCATGGCGGAGGAAAACGCCCTGATCGGAGTGCAGATCGCGGCCTTCTATCCCGATATCTCGCTGTCGGCGCTGGGCGAGTATGCCGGCAGCCCGCTGGGTCACTTGTTCGATGTCGGCAATCAATTCTGGTCGCTGGGCGCCGCCGGTGCCGAGACCCTGTTCGAGGGCGGCTTTCGCACCGCATCAGTGCAGGCCCAGCGGGCGACTTATGACGCATCGGTGGCGAGCTATCGCCAGACGGTGCTGACCGCGTTCCAGGGGGTCGAGGATGCGCTGTCGAACCTGCGCATCCTGCAACTGCAGGCCCGAGCCGAGGCCACCGCCGTGCAGTCCACCAACCGGGCGGTGATCGCCACGCTCAACGCCTATCGCGCCGGCACGGTGCCTTACACGAGCGTCATAACTGAGCAAAATCTTTTGCTGTCGGATCAGCAGTCCGCGCTGGCCATCCAGCAGAGCCGACTGGTGGCCAGCGTCGCCTTGATCGAGGCACTGGGTGGCGGCTGGTCCTCGGCGCAGTTGCCGGTGCATATCGAGACCGGGAATCCGTTGCTTCCCTGACAGCGCGGCTTGCCGCAACCGGCGTTCCGGACGATCATCCGGCGAAAAGGGGGACAGCGGGTGATGCGCGGGTCGACGTCTGGGTTTTTCGTTGTTGGCTTGGTGATTTTCGGTGCGCCGGATCCGCTGTGCGCGCGCAACGCGGTGAGCCATCACCATAGCGCCAGTCACCACGGCGTCAGCCCCCATAGTCAATGCGAAACGACCACCAAGGCGCAGGTATCGAACTGTTTGACCAGTGGAACAAGGCGCTTGCGACCAAGCGCCCCGACAAGGTCGCGGCGCTTTATGCGCCGGATGCGACTTTATTGCCGACGATCCAGAACGGTCCGCTGATTGGGTCGGAGGCGATCGAGCAATACTTCACCGACTTCCTGAAGAAGTCACCGCAGGCCGAAGTCACCGCCAGGGCGATTCGAACCGGCTGCAACATCGCCTATGACATTGGCCTGTATACATTTACCGTGGACGGTGACCAACCGGGCAGCCGCACCGAGGTCAAGGCGCGTTTCACCTTGATCTACGCCTCGGTTCACGGCAAGTGGCTGATCGAGCATCAACACTCCTCGGTCGATCCGGTGGCCTCGCAGTGATGCGCTACTCCTTTACCGCCCCGGTCATCGATGACACGTAATACTCGACGAAGAACGAATAGATGATCGCCACCGGCACCGAACCCAGCAGTGACCCCGCCATCAACGACCCCCATTGATAGACATCGCCGGTGACCAGTTCCGTCAGGATCGCTACCGGAACGGTCTTCTTCTCGGTACTTTGAATGAACGCCAGCGCGTAGATGAATTCATTCCACGACAGGGTGAAAGCGAAGATGCCGGCCGAGATCAGGCCGGGCACCGCCAGCGGCAGCGTGATCCGGCGCAGAATCTGCAGCCGGGAGGCACCGTCGATCAGGGCGCATTCCTCAAGGTCGTAGGGGATGGACTTGAAATAGCCGATCAGCAGCCAGGTGCAGAACGGGATCAGGAAGGTCGGATAGGTCAGGATCAGCGACACCGGGCTGTCGAACAGACCGAACTGGAAGATCAGCGTCGCCAGCGGAATGAACAGGATGGTCGGGGGCACCAGATAGGCCAGGTAGATCGCCAGGCCGGCATGCTGCGCACCCTTGAAGCGCAGCCGCTCGATGGCGTAGGCGGCCAGCACGCTGGCGCCGACCGAGAGGAACGTCGCCGCGGTGGCGATGCCCATCGTGGTCATCAGCCAGCGTGGATATTCGGTCTCGAACAGCAGTTTGCGAATGTTCTCCAGCGTCGGCGAGTGCACCCAGAATGGATTGTACTTCTTGTAGTCGTACATCTCGTAGTCGGGCTTTATCGCGGTGATCGCCATCCAGTAGAACGGGAACAGCAGCACAATGACGAAGATCGCCAGCGGGATGTAGATCGTGATGGTGCGCCGCGCGCGGGAATCCCACGACAGGATTTCCGGCGCATCCTTGGTGGATGCGGCAAGCTCGATTTCTTGCGCGACTACGCCGACGTCAGTCATTGTCGGACCCCTGCTGCCATTTGCGCCGCCCGACGCCGAAGAAGCACACCAACGTCGCCACCAGCAGGAACGGGATCATCGCCACCGCGATCGCCGCGCCCTCACCTAGTTGCGAGCCCGGTATGGCGCGCTGGAACGCCAGGGTCGCCATGAGGTGGGTGGAATTGAATGGGCCACCGCGGGTAATCGCATAGACCAGTTGGAAGTCGGAAAAGGTGAACAGCACCGACAGCGTCAACGCCACCGACAAGATCGGCATCAGCAGCGGCACGGTGATGCGGCGGAACTTCTGCCAAGCGCTGGCACCGTCCAGCAACGCCGCTTCGTACAGCGACGGCGAGATGGTCTGCAGGCCGGCGAGCAAGGTGATCGCCACGAACGGGATGCCGCGCCAGATATTGGCGACGATCAGCGACCAGCGGGCCGGCCAGGGTGCGCCGAGGAAGTCGATGTAGTGTTTGCGCCAATGCAGCACGTCCACCAGGATGTAGGAAATGATGGAGAATTGCGGGTCATAGATCCACCACCAGGCGATCGCCGACAGCACAGTCGGCACGATCCACGGCAGCAGTACGATCGCTCGGATGAACGCCTTGAACGGCAGATGCTGGTTCAGCAGCAAGGCCAGCCACAGACCGAGAAGGAACTTTCCCGCAGTGGCTACGGCTGTATAGAACACGGTGTACCATACAGCGCCCCAGAACACCGGATCGTCAAACAGGGACTGAAAATTTTCCAACCCTATGTAGTGCCCGGCCTGGCCGATCGTGGTGTCGGTCAGCGACAGCCACAGGCCGAGACCCAGCGGATAGGTCAGGAAGATCAGCAGCAGCCCGGCGGTGGGCAGCATGCACAGGAAGACCAGGAATGGCTTCGAATCGAACAGGCGCCCGATGCGGCTATGCTGCTTTCTCGGCTTCCATTGCAGGTCGATATCGGCGGTCGTCGCGTCCATGCTCGGCCCCCCTGTTTCAGCCCTTCAGATATATGGCGGCCTGTCGAGCGGCCTGTTTCACGGCGACTTGCGGCGTGGCGTTGCCGGAGGCGACAGAGGCGAACATAACGCTTTCCGCGCGCCGACCAGTCAACGTCATGCCTAGCGCGTGTGGCACGGGCCAACAAGTCGGCAGCGGTGTGTCAGGTCGCCTTGTAATAGCGTGCCGCTTGTTGCGCCGCGCGTTTCACCGCGCCCTCGGGCGTGGCGTTGCCGGTGACCACCTCGGCGAACATGTCCACCACGGTGTAGTTTGCCGTCACCGCCGACGACGCCGCGGTGACCGGACCCTTGAAGCCGTCGTAGTACGGCGTGTCCATGCCGGACGCATAGGGCAGCAACTTTGGGTCCTCGGTCCAGAACTTCATTTTCGAATAGGCTTTCAGCGAGTTCGACCAATAGCCGAGGCAGTTCGACAGCCAGGGGCCGTATTGATCCGCCTCCATCATGAAGCGCAGATAGTCCTTGGCCGCCTCGGGATATTTCGTGTGCTTGAAAACCATCGCGTTCATCGGTGTTGCCGACATCGGCGAGCGTGACGCCAAGCCTTTCGGCAATACCTGGTGCTGGACGTCGGTTGCCATCTGGTTCAGTTTCGGATCGGGCGATGTCTTCAGCACGTAGTAGATCGACACCCCATTGAACGTCAGACCGATATCGCCCGCGGCAAATGCCTTATTGTTGCCGGAATCGTTCCACGAAAGCGTTCCCGACACCAGCGTCTTCTGCAGCTCGGTAGCATATTTCAGTGCAGCAATAGTTTCTTTTGAATCGAGTGCGACCTTGCCGTTTTCATCGACCAGCATGGCGTTGTGCGACCATAGCAGCCACGACGCATAGCCGTTGGCATCGCCCAGCGCATGGCCGAGCGCGAAGCCGGCCGGATGGCCGATCTTGTGCAGGCCTTGGCAGAGGGCGAGAAAACCGTCGAGGTCGTCGGGGATCTTGTCGTAGCCGGCCTGCTTGACCCAGGACTGGCGGTACACCGTCGGCCCGGCGCCACCGCCAACCGGGATCGAGATCCAGTTCTTGGTTTTCCATTTGGTCCCATACAGCACCGCCAGTTCCTGCCAACCGCCGTACTTTGCCCCGAGATAGTCGGCAAGATCGGTCATATCGTTGATCTTCGAGGCATAGATCTGCGGATCTGAGCTGAAACCGAGCACGATGTCGGGTCCGGCGCCGGTGTTCGCCACGACCGCCGTTTGCGGCCGGATATCCTCCCAACTCAGGAAATCGACACGCACCGGAACGCCGGTCGCCTCGGTGTATTTCTTGGTGTTCGCGCGCCAGTACACTTCATCGGGATCGATGAACTTTGCCGGGCGCAGCACGCGGAGTTTAGCCCCCTTTTCCGGCTTGAAGTTTGGCGGTGCCACGCTGGCGGTCGGCACGTCGGTGACCGCGGCGTCGGCGCCGATGATGGGAATTGACGTCGCCGCGACGGATGCGGAGGCAAGCGCAAGCGACTGGCGCCGGGTGATGGACATCTGCACACTCCCTACCGGTCGTTGAGGAGGCGGGGTCGCGGCGACCGGTTTCCGGCGACTCCTGATGTCGGAGTATTCCGCCGAGCGGCACAAAAGGCAAAGCGATGGCGTGCCTGGAGCTAGGACGGGAGGCGCAGGCCGGTGGCGGCGTCGAATAGATGCACCATCGCAGGGTCGGGCGTGATCTGGATAGTCTCACCCGGCCTGGCCAGGACCCGTTCGCGGAATGCGGCGATGATTGGCGCGCCCGCGAACTCGGCCATCACCTGGGTCTCCGAACCCGTCGGCTCGATGACGTTTACGCGGGCCGGGACGCCGCCGTTAAGTTGGAAGTGTTCGGGGCGGATGCCATAGACGATCGGGCTGCCCTCGGACACGCCTCGGGTCGAGGGCAGTGGCAGTGACGTCCCGCTTTCAGAACGGAACCCGCCGGCATCGACCTTGCCTTTCAGGAAGTTCATCGCCGGCGAGCCAATGAAGCCGGCGACGAACAGATTGGCCGGGTTGTCGTAAAGGTCGAGTGGAGCGCCGATCTGTTCCACATTGCCGGCGTTCATCACCACGATCTTGTCGGCCATGGTCATCGCCTCGATCTGATCATGGGTGACATAGACCGTGGTCGTCGTCAGGCGCTGGTGCAGCTCCTTGATTTCGGCCCGCATCGCCACCCGCAGCTTGGCATCGAGGTTGGACAGCGGCTCATCGAACAGGAACACCTGCGGGTCGCGCACGATCGCGCGTCCCATCGCGACACGCTGGCGCTGGCCGCCGGAGAGCTGACGCGGATAGCGGTTCAGGTATGGCGCCAGGCTCAGGATCTCTGCCGCGCGGCCGACTTTCTGATCGATCACCGGCTTGGGCGCGCTTGCCAGGCTGAGCGCGAAGGCCATGTTGTCGCGCACCGTCATGTGCGGGTACAGCGCGTAGTTCTGGAACACCATGGCGATGTCACGCTCCTTCGGCGCGACGTCGTTGACCACCCGGCCACCGATGGCGATTTCGCCGCCGGTGATGTTCTCGAGCCCGGCGATCATCCGCAGCAGCGTCGATTTGCCGCAACCGGAGGGGCCGACCAGGATGACGAACTCGCCGTCGGCGATCTCGACGCTGACGCCGTGCAGCACCTCGGTGGAACCGTAGCGCTTGCGAACGTCGCGGACCGACACGGTTGCCATGCCTGTTGCTTCCCCCATTGCGTGGCCGCGCGGCGGTCGGCGCGGCGGTTGGGATTTCATCGCATGCGGCGGCGCGGCACGCAAAGGGTGACGCCGGCGGGGCGCCCCGGTTAGGCTTGGTGCCATGCCGACCCGACCGCGCCATCATGAGCCCAAGCCGGTGCCGATTGGACGCGCCGAATACGGCTTGTCGAAGCTGGGGGCCGCCCGCTTCGACCGGCACGATCCCTATCACATGGCGGTCAGCTTGCCCTGGCCTGGCTTCATCCTGGCGGCGTTGGGCTTGTGGTTGGCAATCAATGTGGCGTTCGCCTTGCTGTATCTGCTGAGCCCGGGCAGCATCGCCAATGCCAAGGTGGGTTCGTTCGGGGACGCATTCTTTTTCAGCGTGGAAACCCTGGCGACCGTCGGATACGGAGTGATGGCACCGGCGACGTTGTTCGGCCACATCGTCTCGGCGGTGGAAGTCGTTACTGGTATGGCAATTACCGCTATTGTGACTGGCCTGCTGTTCGTGCGGTTTTCCCGCGCCAAGCCCCACATTGTGGCGGCTGAGGATGCCGTGGTCGGCATGCAGGACGGCAAGTCGGCACTTATGTTGCGTATTGTAAATGGTAGGATTACGATGATGAGCGGCTCCACCGCCCGGCTGTTCCTGCTGGCGGCGGATCGCGACTCGGATGGGCCGTTTTTGCGGCGTATCCACGAGTTGCAGTTGCAGCAATCGCATCTGCCGTTGTTCGTCATGCCGTGGACGCTGATCCACCTGATTGACGAGGCCAGCCCGCTGCACGGCCACGACGCCGAATCGCTGGCCGAGGCCGGTGCCCGGTTGTTCCTGACGATAGAGGTTTACGATCACGCGCTGTCCGCCATGGTGCGTGACTTGAAGGACTATTCTGCCGAACATGTGCGGTTTGGCATGCGCTTTGGCGACATGGTCCGCCCGGATGAGGCAGGCGGCGCCACCGCCGACTTGTCGCGAATCAGCGTGTTGGTTGTCGACGATGGCTTTGTCGCTGCGCGCCGATCAGTTTGAAAGCGCCGGCGCACTGTCGACCAGCAGGTCACGAAACGCCTGCCAGAGTTCCAGCACCCGGTCGTCGGGCGCCATATGGCGGGCTAGCGCGCCGTGTCCCTGATCGGGGTCGGCGTCGAAGCGCACGTGCTCGGACAGGAAGTGTCCGAATGCGCGAAGACAATCGTTGTCCCAATGGCGGAAGGTCAGCATGGCCGTGAACACACTCTCGAGCCCGCCATCTTCGTAACTGGCGATACTGAGGGCTGAGCTGACCGGATCGGCGGCGCGGACCCGCGCAAGGTAGTCCGCGCCGATCGCGCGAAGACGGTGGGAGCTTTCGATCGAGACCGGCGAAAGGTCGAGTGCGCGGCGCATGAATTCATCATGGTTCATCCTCTCGCCCGGTGCGGCGACGTTTGGCCAGGGCGAGAGGTTGCTGGTGTCGCATTCCTCTTGTTCAAGTCGCAGCAGCTTGGCATCGGACGGGTATAACTGACGCGCGATTTCGAGATTCTCGCGGAACTGAATTGAGAAATAATAGTATCCCCAGGCAACCGCGATCATGTCGTCGCTGCTGACGCCGGTCCAGTTCAAGCCACAGATCTCGTCGATTACTTGTTTGTATCCGATGTCCCGCATCATATCCATTCGATTAGGCTCCTACGATTTGGGCAAACGTATCTTGACCGCCGGGCGTGGCATCGTACGGGTGTGGGAACCGACCTGGCGTAACCTGGCGGGCGACCAGCTTCAGCCATTTGGCATAAATAGCGATTGCCGACTGTTGCCATTGGCTGCTGGTTGCGGCACCACGTATCAGACTGACAATTGCCGCGAAGTCATGCAGTCCGTCGCCGCTGCGTGAGGCGTGGTCGCGGGCGTCGGCCAATGCGGCTTCCGTTGTGGGGTCGAATATGTGCCGCGGTATCGCCGGATATTCGTTGCTTTCGTGCAAAAGATAACGCCGAACGTCCCTGGCGTATTGGCGCGCGACGGTGTCGGCGTCGTACTCCGGATGACCCTGGAAAAACAGCGACGTGGTTTCTTGTTGCTTCAGAAAAACGTCGACGCCGGCTTCATCGGACCATGACAGGATTTGATAGTCGCTTGCCACGAGTGCCGCTCGCGACAAATCATGGTAGCGTGAATGCGGACTGCTCCATTGCGACGGAAGCTCGGACGTCAGAATGTGCCCGGACGGCAGCACGTTACAGTCGAAGATGCCGGACAGTTTGTCGGGCAGCCGCATTCGGCCGATCCCGTCGAGATACAGGACCGCGGCATGGGCCGCGAGACACGACCAGATGACAGGGACCGAGTTGTCGGCGGCCCAATCCACCAACCGGGTGATTTTGTCCCAGACCGGTTCGTCCGGCAGCGTCTTTGCCTGCGGCTCCATGCCAGTGACGATCAGCGCATCGAGCCGACTGCCGAACAGGTCACCGATGTCGGCGTATCGGTTGCCGGCACGGTCGAGCGGCGGTGTGGACCGCGCTATTTCGGGGGTGGTGAACAACTTGAATGTCAGATCGAAACTGCCGGAAGCCGCTTGAAGCACGCGAACAAATTGCGCTTCGGTGGCATGCAGCGCGCGATCCGATGCGTTGTTGACCAGGCCTATCGATAGTGGAACAGGCTGTTCGCCAGACGGCTGGCGCTCGGTTCGTTTCATGGATTTAGTGCCCGCACCGATCGATCCTGCTAGCCGACGGCGGCATCGAGTGCCGTGTCGATATCGGCGATGATGTCTTCGATGTCCTCGATTCCAATGCTCAGTCTGACTGCATCCGGGGTCACCCCAGCGGCGAGTTGAGCTTCAGGTGACATCTGACGATGCGTTGTCGAGGCCGGATGGCAGGCCAGCGACTTGGAGTCACCCAGGTTTACCACACGTTTGATCAGCCGCAGAGCGTCGTAGAACCGTACGCCGCCAGCGAAGCCACCGCGCACCCCGAACGTCAGCAGTGAACAGGCGCGTCCACCCAGGTATTTCCGGACCAAGGGATAGTGCGGACTATTCTCAAGGCCGGCGTAGTTGATCCATGCAACCCTTGCATCACTGGAGAGGAAGTCGGCGACTGCCTTTGCATTTGCCACGTGGCGATCAACACGTACCGATACCGTTTCGATCCCCTGCAGCAGCAGGAATGCGTTGAACGGGGACAATGCCGCGCCGGTGGTGCGCAAATAGACACTTCTACACCGCGCGCTATAAGCAGCGGCGCCAAAACGTTGGCTGTAGATCAGGCCGTGATACGAAGGATCCGGCCGGTTGAACATCGGAAAGCGCTCCGGATGGTCGGCCCAGGGGAATTTGCCGCTATCGACGATGGCGCCGCCAAGCGTTGTGCCATGGCCGCCCATGAATTTCGTCAGCGAGTGGATGACGATGTCCGCGCCATGCTCGATCGGGCGCAGCAGTATTGGCGTGGGCACCGTATTATCGACCACCAGTGGAATTCCGCGACGGTGGGCAAGATCCGCCAGTGACGCCAGATCGGCGATGTTTCCCGCCGGGTTGCCGACGCTTTCACAGTAGATCGCGCGGGTGCCGTGGTCGATTACTTGCTCGACCTCCGCGGCACGGTCGCTGGCGGCGAAACGCACATCGATGCCGAGATTGGGCAAAAAATGATCGAACATCGAATGCGTGGTGCCGTACAACTGCGGCACCGAGACCACGTTCCCGCCAGGCTGCACCAGATTCGAGACGGCGTAGTAGATCGCGGTTTGGCCGGAGCTTACGCACACGGCTTCCAGTCCGCCTTCCAGCGCCGCCACCCGGCGTTCGAGCACGGCGATGGTGGGGTTACTGATCCGGCTGTAGCGATGACCGTCCGCTTCCAGATTGAACAGCGCCGCCGCATGTTCGGCATCATCGAAACCGTAGGCAACGGTTTGGTAGATCGGGACCGCCAGCGCCCGCGTTGTCGGGTCCATGTCAAATCCGGCGTGAAGCGCCAATGTCGCGTTTCGCATCAACGATCGCCTTATCACGCTTGTTGTATCAGCATCTTCTACTTTAGAGCCGCCGTCTGCTGAGTTTCTCACTTAAGTGGATTTTCTACAGTAAAAGCAAGAAAGATAATGCAATATGAAAGCCAGCACTGGCTTATGCCGATGATGTGATTACCGTTCAGTGACAGCACACCTTGCATCGAAATCCGTGAATAATGAGCCGATCTGAGCTGGACGGGGTCAAGGCGTGTCGTCGAGGCCATCGCAGCGAGGAAACCAGTTATGCTCGACGCCGCACCATTTTGCCCGAGGCCGCAACCTCAAGCGATGGCACAAGCCTCAATATCGCCGGCATCTGGTGCGCGGCAAGCGTGTCCCGGCATAGACCGAGGATCTCGCTCTTGACGGCATCGAACGCGGTGCTACCGGCATCGAGCTGCAGGTTCGTAACGATCTCGGCGACCACGATCGACCCGGTGATCGGATTGGCCCGCGGCGAAACCCGTGACATGCGCACGCTGGGATGACGGTTGATCACTGCTTCGACCATCTCGGGATGCACCTTCAGGCCGCCGACATTGATCACCCCGTCGCGGCGACCGTGAAAGTAGTAGCGGTCGCCGCGCAGTTCGACGAGATCGCCGGTGTCGACGTAGCCGGATTGATCGAGCAACGATGCCACGCCGACCCCGAGATAGCGGCTTGCGGTGCGCGGCGAGCGGATGTGCAACGAACCATTGTTAACCCGTAATTTGACCGCGCCGTCCTGTCCGATCAGTGACTCGGGAAAGCCGGCCCGGCCATCGCGAACGTCAAAGGCAAAGCCGGCCTCGGTGGAGGCGAACGCGTGCGCGATCCCGGCCGCGGGGAAGGCCTGGCGCAGAGCGTTCAATATCGATTGGTCACAGGCCTCGCCTGACAGGCGCACATAACCGGGCGACATGCGGTCGGTGGCCGCGCTCATCAAGGCGCGCCGCCAGTGCGATGGGGTGCCGGAGATATGGGTCACTGCCTCGGCCCCAGCGCGCGCCATGAATTCGGCCGGTGTTTCGTCCGGGTCAGAAACGACCATTGATCCGCCGCCGGCGAGTGCCCGCATCAGGATGGTCAGGCCGCCATAGCGGCGGATATCGTAAAATGTGGTCCATGTCGTTTTCGTCTCGGTACCGACACCATCCACCAGCGGCCCGACCAGGCTTGTGAGGGTATGGGCAACGAGCTTGGGACGGCCGGATGTACCGGATGTGAACAGAACCCATTCGGTATCCACATCCCCTGGGCTGGCGGCTATGCCGTGGGGTCCGACGATCCGATCGAAGCACCTGACCCGGCCGGCGGCCTGGCACAGGTCGGGGCCGGATGCATCGGAGACAACGGTGTCGACCTCGGCGTCCGCGATTGCTTCGAGGCAATGTTCCCGGGAGACATCAGGCGGGCAGAGCACCATCCGGGCGGCGATGCCGTCCAGTTGTATCATGGCCAGCGCGGCCGGCAGTTGGCGGTCGGTGGCGATCAGAACACGGCGGCCGCGCAGTTCCCGCGGATCGACGTCGAGGCTGCGACCTTGCACGAGATCGACCAGCCTGAAGCGCGCGCCGCGATCCGACAGCGCTCGCGCGCCGTGGGGCGCCGTCAGGCCGAACAGCGAGGGTCTTCTAGGCGGCATGCTCGTAGAGCCGGATCAGATCGCCGAGCGTCACCGGGAACACGATTTCGTTTTCCTGTGACAATGGATCGAGGTCCAGCTCATCGTCGAGGTTGGCGACTACCAGGGCGATGCAGAGCGAGTCCAGGCCTGAGTCGGTGAGCTTGAGATCGTCGGTCAGCGGCGCCAGCCGCTTGCCCTGAAATTCCGCAACTTGAACGATCTGACTGAGGATAACCTCGCGTACGGACATGGGTCGGGCTCCATCATTGCGATGCGGTCTCGAATGGGTAGGTCGGCTGCCGGTCGGGGTATATTCGGATCCCGGATGCCGTGGCGAAGCCCAGCTCCGTTGCGCCGTCTCCAAACATCACGGCTCGTCCCGGGTCCACTTCCCAACTGCTGACGATCTCGTCGAGCATCGGCGCGCCGACGCGGCCATGCCGTTCGGCGTCCAGAGTGCCCCCGGCGGCGCGCGCGCGTTCGGCTAAGCTGGAACCGCGGTCGTGCAAACCGAAGACATGCCATCCGGCGCGGCTGGCCCGGGCGATGGTGGCAAGGTCGTCTACCGCGGGAGCGATCAGGAACAGGCTGCTTCGCCGCAACAGCGACGGCAATTCGCTGCTGGCCGACAAGTAGTCGCCAGGGATGCCGATATCGCGAAAGTAGCCGGTCACGACGGAGCCGGTCAGCGCGCGGTCTTGCGCCATGATCGGCAGGGCTTCTGATTCGAGGGAGCATACCGACGACAGGTAATCGATCACATCGCGACGAAAGACATAGAGGCCGGCGTTGATCAAACCGGCCGAACCAGGTTCGGGACGCGGCTTGAAGGCTGCTATGTAGGGGGGATCGAACGCCACGACCCCGTATCGCGATGCATCGGGGATCTGACGCAATGCCAAACGTCCGACCACCGTTCGGCCGCTGGGTGGCATTGCATCGTCGTTCAGTGCACCGGCGAGCAGATCGGCGATATTGCAATCAAACAGGGTATCACCGTTACATAGAAGGAACTTCTCCGACAGGCGGTCGCGGGCGTGATACAGGGCACCACCGGTTCCGGCTTGCATCGGGTCACGCGAGAGGCTGATCCGGACACCGGGAAGCGTTTGCCTTATGGTCGCGGCAAACGCTTCGATCGCTTCGCTCAAATGGCCGGTCAGCAGGACGAAGTCGATGACGCCGAAGCGCACCATCTCGCGCATCAGCCAGGCTAGGAACGGCCGGTCGCCGCATGGCAGGATCGGTTTCGGTGTCTTCGCGGCGAGCGGTCCCAACCGGGTTCCGAGACCACCTGCCAGGATAACACATTGCTGGACCGTCACGGTCATCGCAGGGCCAACATGCTCCCGATCTGCGGCGGCGTGAACGGCGGCAGAATTTTCCAGCCCTGCGAGCCGTGACGCGTGAGGTGGCACGTCATCACCTGGCCGCGCTCCTGTTGGCGAAGTGCATGGATGACATCCATTCGCCGCTGCGGCGCCACCAGGAAAATGATGTACCCCCCACCGCCGGCGCCGGTGACCTTTCCAGCCTGGGCACCGGCGGCGAAGGCCGCGCGCATGACGGTGTTGATATGCGAGTTTGTGACGCTGTCAGCCAGTTGCTTCTTATCATCCCAGGTCTTGCGCATTACCGCCGCGAGCCTTTCGAAATCGCCGCGGAGCAGGCAATCCTTCATCTGGTAGGCGTCGAGCTTTAGCTCGTGCAGCGCGTGTAACGTCGTACCCCGGCGGTTGCGGACATTGTCGGTCTGCTCTGTGATGATGGCAGCCGATGATCGCGATTGCCCGCTGTTGAACAGCACCAACGACATCTCCAATTCGGAGACAATCCAGTTCTTTATCCGTAATGGGTTTACCACCACGCGATCGTTGGCGTGGAATTCCATGAAGTTCACACCGCCGAAGGTTGCGGCATACTGGTCCTGTCGACCGCCTTGCAGGCCGACCTCGAGCCGTTCGATCTCGAACGCCAAATGCGCGATCTCGTACTCGCCGAGCGGCAGGTTCAGCCACTCCACGTATGCTTTCACCATCGACACAACCATCGTCGAAGATGTGCCCAGCCCAGAGCCGGGAGGTGCGTCACAGAACGTGGTAATCCGGCACGGCCTTGCTTCGCCATGG
The DNA here is from genome assembly GCF_965277165.1 of Rhodopila sp. Classification (GTDB taxonomy): domain Bacteria; phylum Pseudomonadota; class Alphaproteobacteria; order Acetobacterales; family Acetobacteraceae; genus Rhodopila. Next base: position 1,321,312 of record NZ_CBDICE010000006.1, on the reverse strand, counting down.
TTGAACTGGCGCATGATGCGCCGATAGGTTGCCCGATGCAGGGCCAGCGGTTCGGCGATCTCCATCGCCTCGACACCGTCCGATTCGAATACTTGATTGGTATCCGAGGCGCAGAATGTCACCCGGTCATCGGTGGTCGGTTCGATGGTGGTGTAGGCGTACTGATCGATGGTGAGGTTGAGCACGGCCCCACCGTGCTGATCGCAGTAGGGCGAAACATCCGTCCCGCCACCACAAAGACCGAGACGCAAGGGTGCTCGTGAACGAATGACAAGTTCATCTTGTTGCGTCATGGTACGAAATATCCCCCGACGATTAGTTAAGTAGCGTGTAGTACTAATGCCCGTCAAGCCAAGACCGCATTTGCCAGGAACTGTTACAAGCATTGTTGACAACCCTGTCGCGGCCCTGTTTTTTTGGCGGATTTCGAGCTGTGGTGGCCGGCAATTGCGCCAGGGCCAGGGGCCTCGATCCGCAGTTTCTGGCGTCGCCGGACAACGCCGACCAGCATCATTGGGAAAAGATAGCAGCGGTTCGCCGCCTTGGCCGCGAGACCCCACTTGGCCGGCAACAACCTCTTTCCGAGCCTGCTTGAAGTCGTTATCAGGAAGGCGAAACGACGTCAGGGTTCGCCAGCCGCCAGTCCGCCTATCAAGGTCGCGCGTAGGTCGGACTTGATGCGGTTCTATGCAGGTTTAGCTGGTTGGCCATCGGGAATTCCATCGGATGAACACAGTCAGGAAGTTTGTTGCGCTCAACCGACGGATTTGCCAGGCGATCACTCCGCGCAGTGTGCATGAGGCCAACGTGTTCGGCGTGTACCGCAAGGTTGGGACGATGCTGTTGTCCCATCCCGAGGTCGGACGGGTACTCGATGTCGGCGCCGGGAAAGCATGGCACTTTCCCGAGCATTACAAGAAGTGGTATGGGATCCACCTGATCGGCGCGGACATAGATGCCGAGGAGATGCGGCTGAACACGGCTCTCGACGAAAGAATCGTCGCCGACGTGGCAAAATTTATCCCGGTGCGGGAGGAGTCCGTAGACCTGGTGATGGCGAACTCCGGCATGGAGCATTTCGCCGATAACGAGCAGTTCCTTCGGAACGTGTTCAGCGTGCTCCGACCGGGCGGTTTTTTTGTCGCTCAATTTCCCAGTCGTTATGCGCCGTTTGCCATCGTCAATCGCATGTTGTCGCCGCGTCTGGGGCGCAGGTTGCTTCGTGTGACCACCGAGGACGCTACGGAACTAGGCTTTCGAGCCTTCTATGACCGGACCCAGTATTCAAGTTTTCGAAAAATGTACAAGACCATTGGATTCCGTGAGCTGTATCATGTCCCAGGGTTTTACAGCAGCTTCTATTTCGAATTTTTTGTCCCGCTTTGGTGCGTGTCATATCTGTATGATGTCGTTCGGTTCTCGATAGGAAACAGCAATCTCGCCTCCTATCACCTTTGGGTCTTGCAAAAGCCAGTTGACGGCGTTCTTGAGGACAGCCCTTTCCGCTTTTACGCCTGGTAGGGTGATGCCTGAACAAACCGAACTCAGATGCCGTTGAATGCCGCGGCGTAGTGGTTGGTCATCTTCTCGGCGACTTGCTTCCCCGCAAACACAGCCATTCGATCGCGACCTTTTTGCACCAGCGTCTCTGCCAGGCCTGGGTCGGTCAGCACCGCGACCATGGCACGCGTGATGGCTTCGATGTCATAAGGATTGACCAGCAGCGCCGCGTCCCCCGCGATTTCGCGCATCGGGTCGAGATCGGACGCGATCACCGGCGTTCCGAAGCCGAATCCCTCAATGATCGGCAATCCGAAACCCTCCTGCAAACTTGCGCTGACGACACATGCGCTTTCGGCATAAAGCGTTGCCAGTTCATTATCCGAGATGCGCTGAAGATAGTGGATGGTCGCATCACGACCCCATCGGTCCGCGCCGTCGGGCACGCCGATGATCTTGAGGTCTGCTACCAAGTTGAATTCCTTGCGCGCTCGGCGGAACGCCTCGATAACGCGACCGGTGTTCCGGTATGGGAGATGTCCGCCGCGATGCAGGAGGTAAGGCGGCCCAGGACGGCCCCGACTGGTGCTCGGCCCGAGCGACAGAAACCCATCAATCGAGTTGTAGACCATCTCCGACGGAATGCCTCGATGAGCCAGCAGTTGCTGGGTCGTTCTGCTGATGCTGATGATGGTTCTCGAGCGGGGGGTCGCGAACCGGAAGCCGAATTTCACATACATCGATGCCAGTCGGGCCTTGATCCAGCGCAGGCGGAGCGGGAAGGTTTCGCTCAGGAAAATGAGGTCATGCACGGTGGTTACCGTGGGGATCGAACCTGCGAACACCGACCGCGTGTTGTACGGAAAATGGATAACACCACATCGCAGGCGTTTAGCAAGCTCGGGGATTACACGCTGTTCCCACCAGGCGAAGTTGGCGTCGGCAACACGATACCATGTGATGTTGCACAGTTTTGGCAAGCCGTTGACGTCGATCCGGGATGGAACAGCCACGATGTACTCGATATCCGACGGGGCCGACCCGAGCGCATGGCACAACTCGAAGACGAAGCGCCCGAAGCCATAGGGTTTGTGCAAGAAATACCCGTCGATAAGAACTCGCCGTAACACTGCTGCCCCCGTCACGCACGTCGCCGAACGGATGAGAAAACGACGAGGCGGGATTTGCGATCGATCAGCAGGAATGTACCGATTGCTGTCAGTCCACCTGTGACAATCTGAAGCATTAAGGACGTCAGTATCGGAGTATCGACGGTTGTAAGATCGACTTCACGGACCATACAGACCATAGCGAATGTCGCTACAATGACTGGGAGGATACCGCGCAAGCTGGTTCGGAAACTGATGCGCGCGACCCGATGAAGACAGCAAATGGCGACCGGGAGTTGGATGAGGGCTGGAATCACCCACACGGCGACAGCCGCGGTCAGGGCGTGGGAATCCTCGACGTAGAAGATGACGACCATGCCGATCGTCGTGAAGACCAGTTGAAACATCGCACTGAAAAACGAGAACCGCACGTAGCCGAGTGCGCGTAGCACGGTTGACGCGGGGAAGCGCATGAAGGCGATCGCTCCACCGATCGCCAGGAGTTGCACCAGAGGGACACTGCGGGTCCATTCAGCTCCAAGGACAATTGGTACGAATTGCTTCGCCACCAAGGCCAAACCGACGAACGTCGGCACTGTCACCGGCAAAACCAAACGGGTCAAATCGAGATAGGCCCGTTCCATGTCACCCTGCGAGTGCTGTTGGCGTGCTAGGAGCGGCAGGCCAATATTGGTGAACGCTGTATTCAAAACGCCAAGCGGAGTGGAGGTCAAGCGGAAAGCCAGATTGACAAAACCCGCTCCGGTCAGGTTGATGAAGATGGCGACCATGAACTGGAACAATTGTGTCCGTATTCCGATCATCGCGTGCATAAAAGCGTAAGGCAGCGCGAAGCGGCAAATCGGCCAGAGTGAACGATAGGATAGTCGCGGTGTCGGTCGCCAACCCGTCCTTGCATAAGTTGCTACGGCCTGAACCATCATGCCGGCATTATATTGGACAATCAAACTCCAGGCCCCGAACCCCGATGCTGCAAAGCCGATACCAGCGGCGCAGCCGCCAAGTCGTCCCAGCAGCGAGGGCAACGCCACGTCGCGAAACGACAAGTCGCGGCGCAGCCGCGCGTTGGCGATCCCCAGCGCGCTTGTTGGCAACAGTGAGAGGCTGGCGCCGAACAACAGCCAAGCCACCCCGCCCGCAGTGGTATCGTCACAGAACAAGGCGCCGACAAGGAACAAGCTGATCATCATGCCGGCGACGATCATCATCAGCCAGAACGCTTTTTCATAGGCGGTATCGTCGATTTCGGGAGCCTGAATCAATCCGTCGTGGAACAGGCCACCGGCGAACAAATCCAACAGCTGGATCGTGCCAAGCACGAGAGCCCCAGTGCCGAACATGGCCGGTGTCATCAGGCGCGCCATCAGCAACATCGTTGCCATGGTCAGCAGGACTGCCCCGCCGGTATCCAATCCGGCCCAAAACACCGACCGCTTGCCCAGCTGCACATGTGCGGGTGCCCTGATCATCAGGGCCGGAACTGTCTGATGCGATCGGCCAGCCGGGTGCCGTTGACCGCCCAGTCGAATTGGTCGTCCGCCGCCGCGAAGGCACCATGCTGCATCGTGTTCAACCTGTCATAGTCGTCGATGTATCGACAGACGTCCCGCACCAGGGCGTCGAGCGTGTTCTGAACAAGGAAGTGTTGCTGCACCTTTGCCGGTATTCCTGCCAGTGCATGGGCCAACGCGGCGACCGGCAATCGGCCAAAGATATAGTCCAGCGTCTTGAGTTTGAAGCCGCCGCCGGTAGTCTCGATCACCAGCCCCATGCGCGCTTGATCAAAGCATCCAAACAAGTCTGGCACGAACCCTTCGAAATGGATGGCCTTGAGATGCGGGGTCCATTGCCTCATCAGTTGGCCCGCCACCGACCCAATAATCCGCACCTCGATGCCGTGGCGAGCAAACACCGCGTCGGCGGATCCGAGGAACTGCACCAGATTGATCTGCTTGGCGATCCAGGTGAAAGAGCCGAGAACAATGAGCCGGCGCGGGACCGCCGAGGTGATCGTTCGCTCGGCCCGCTTGCTGCCGGCGTAGCATGGCCGCAGCGTCAAGGCGGGCCGTTTGGGCCCAAGCGCCTGGTAGCGGAGACCATCCGCATCCGTAATGACGGTCAACAGATCAGCGGAGACGGTCAGGCGACGTTCAAGCGCGGCAATCTTTTTGGCATTGATTCGTAGGGCCGCTCGCTTGAGACGATTGCCCTGAAAAGACTGGGCGATATCGCGCGCCGCCGCAGCCTCAAAATTATGCGAAACGTAGATCACCAGGCTACGTGGCGCGATCCGCCGCAGCAGAGGCAATGCCCAGCCCAGCGCGTAGTAGTCAATGACGACTGCATCGAACGTTGCGGTATGGAGCTGATGACTGACCGCGGCGATGAATCCAGTGGTGGCAAACCGCGCCGTCTGCAAGGGCAAGCGGCTGACCAACGCCCATGGGGTGCGCCTTGGCACCGCATTCACCGGAACCCAATCGATGGTCGCGGACACTCGCCGGTACGCCGCAAGATCGGTTTCCCTCGAGACCAGACCAAGAAAGGTTATGCTGATGCCTGCTTGCGCCAAGGCACCGGCGAGTTGGCGCGTGTAGTTGACGTCCCCCGAAACTGCGGGCAGCGGCATGTACCGTGAAAGCCACAAGAGTCGCATGCGCTGTTCTCAATCGGTTCGCCGGGGTTGAGCCGCAAAAAACAAGACATATAGCATTTCGATCATGATCGGATTGAGCAGATACCCGCCGGTAAACAAAAAGATCACGGACAGACTGAATTTCAGCGAACGATTGGGAGTTCGCCAGACAAAGACGGTGTAGAGCAGGACATACGCCAAGACCGCCAGCACGCCGTATTCGTTGAGAACCTTGACGATTGGCCCGTCGACTTCGTTGACGGTCGACCCCGGTCCCGCGCCGTAGAACAAGTAGGTCGGATCAAAAAAATGTTCCATGAACTGCGTCGCGGGAACAACGAGGCGGGCGCCTCCGCTGCTGTCCCGATGCTGCATTTCTCCCATCCGCGAGATCAGCGGCAGGGAAATATCCATCGTCAGCGCGAGCAGAATCCCGACGATCGCCGCACCGATCACTGCGATGATCAGCCACGGCTTCTCGCGCGCCAACAGAAAAGGGGCCGCGAGCAAGAACATGAGCATACCGGTGCCGCCGGTGCTCATGAGCGTGGCCGCCACCATCAAGCCGACGAAATACCAGCGGCGGAAGTATACGATCTCGATGATCGTCGCTGTCGCGGTGAAGGCCGAGAGGAACGATGGTTCGAGAAAGAAGAAGCCGTTCGGGCGGATAAACGACGAATACCACGGATGATGGGCGATATATACAAAACCTTTCATCAACAGTGACTGCGGCACGAAATAGGTCATGTCGATCGGATTACTCAGGCCAGTAAGCTTTTGATATATATATTGCACTATGGTTACGACGGCGGGAACGATCATCAGCCAGATGAAGCGGTCCGAGATGACCCGGTAGGCCAGCGACGACGTCCGCGCCTGCACTGTCCAGCAGCCGTAAAGCACCACGAGGTCAATGAGGCTGGCATATGATCCGCCGCTTAGCGACGTGGCGAGCACCACGACGCTCACGAAGACGATGTAGAAGCCCAGTCGTTCCGGCGATACCTGCATCTTCCGCATCACGACCATGTAGGCGATGCTGCCGAACATGATCAGCATCGGGATGCTTAACGGAAAGGACTGGGGGAAGAGCGCCAGCTTCTGCAGATAGATGAGGGCGAACATCTGCATGCTGAGGAAGCCGATCACCGCGGATTCCTGGCTCGCCGTGGAAACGGTCAGATGCCTCTGCTGCGGAACCGGCCAACTGTCGGACCGTGCAAGATACATTTTCGTCTAGGCCAGACCCGGTGCCAGGCCCGGTAAAGCCAGATCGGGTGATACCAGATCCGGCGACGGTGGGGTGGTCGGCGCCAATCCCGACGCCAGACCCAGGCGCCGAAATGCCATCTCGAGCTCTGGTCGCAACACGTTCACCGCTGCGTCCAGGCTATGCTGCTTGATCGCCAACGCCCGGCCCGCCACGCCCACCGCGACAGCAAACTCGGGGTCGTCGCGCAGACGCTTGAAACACCGGACAAAATCGCTTGCCGTCTCGGCCAGAAGGAAATCCCGACCGGGCTGACCATTGATTCCCGACAACCCCATCGGATAACCGATGACTGGCACTCCCGCTGCCAGCGCTTCAAGCACCTTGATCTTGACCCCCGTACCCGAAACGATCGGAGCGAAAAAGCACTGCGCGGCCTGCAGTTCAGCTGTGACATCCGGCACATAGCCAAGAAATTCCAGCCGAGGATGCATCACCTGCTGACGCAATTCCGCGGGCGCGGCGCCGATGACTTTAAGGGTCGGAACCGTTATATTCATCCGCTCGAAGGCGGGCACGATATCCCTTAAGTAGGCGATCAGCGCATCGAGGTTGGGCTGATAGGTCAGACCGCCGATAAACATGCAATCCATGGGCCGGCGTGCAAGTTCGCCGGCGGTGCGCGGGGGAATCGGAACGGACACCGACATGCGATAAACTTGGGCGCTGGGCAAGTGCCGGCGAAGCAGCGTCACTTCTTGGTCGGTTCGCAAGCTACTGGCTGGGGCCTGTTGGGTCCAATAAAGTTCGCGCTTGGCGAGGATGCGCGCCTCGCGCCGCAACAATCGCTGGAAAACCCATCGCGTCGGCGCATGCAGGGATTTCGGAATGACTGGTTCCAGGTAACCCAGGATCGCCTTCTGCTCGCTGCCTTGTTTGGACGCCCAAGCCGCGTAGCGTTCGGACAGAAGATCGTCATGGTCCAGCATCCAGGGGCGTTTTGCCTGCTGGCCATAACGAGCGGTGCGGATCATGTCGACGAACACGAAGTCGATCGAACGGCGGTCGATCAGTTGATTAATGTGCTCTGCCGCTGCCGGACAGACGTAAAGGCATTCATTGAGGCTCAGCGTATTCGTCAAGTGCTGGCGCAAGATGTTGCCAAGGATCCGCCGCCTCGATGGGAGCGCCAGAAAATGAGTCTCCGCCCCAAGATCATTATCCGCCGGTGCCACCTCGTCGCCCGGGATCGCGAACGACGCAACGATCACGGTGTGACCCATTGCCTGCAGCGCTTGCACATAGGTGCGCAAACCCATCTTATGCCCAGTCATACGTCCATACGGCGGTCGCGTGGTGATGAACAGAATGCGCATGACCGACCCTGTCAGGATGCGACCGCATAACCGCTGTAGGCATCCACCTTGCTGAGGTAGATTGGCCGCACGCGGGTCAGCAACAACATAAGCTTTGCCTGATCCTCGGGCAAGAAACGGCTCACCGCCTCATCGACAAACTCGGTTCGCACCCGACCGGCCTCGACCACCAGAATGATCCGTTCGCAGAGCCGCGATAGCACTGTGGGTTCGGCGACATGCAGCACCGGCGGCGCATCGATAACGACGAAGTCATAATTCTTCTTCGCGTCAGCAACCAGCGCCTCCAACTGCGGCGATGACGCCAACTTCAGCGGATTGGCCGCACCACCCTTGGCGATCAGGCAGTCCAAACCTGGTTGCACGCGAACTCGCGCTTGCTCAAACGTTGATTGCCCCTCCAGCAGCGTTTCAAGCGTGTGATCCGAGAGCAGATCAAACGCCGATGACAAACGCGGACGGCGCATGTCGCCATCAATCAGCAGAACCCGAAAATCATCGTTGGCCAGACGTCGAGCAAACTCGATCGCGATGGTGCTCTTGCCTTCGCCGGCTTCACTGGAGGTGACCAGGATAGTGCTACCCGAATCCTTCGAGGCAACAGCCAACCATAACGCTCGGAAGGTCTCAGTAATCTGCGACATGACTTGCGGCGTGCCAACCATCAAACCGTTCTTGAATTTCAACTCCGGCAGGCTGCCAAACACTGGAAAATCGGCCAGGTCGGTGGATGAATTCACCCTAGTCGAGGTGGTGTGGCGCACTGTAAGAATGCCGGTCATCACGCCGGCGCCGCCGAGGAACCCAAGTACCAGCGATACGATTCCAAACGCATGGTCGCGAAGCGTTGGCGGGACCGCGGCAAAAAGAATATATGCCGTCGACCCTTGCATCGCGGCGACCCGCATCTGATCAGCCCGCGTCAAAAAGGCGATATAGACCTGCCGTTTGCCGCCGACATCTTCCGCCAACTGCCGATACCGCGACGCCGCGACGATCGTCGCCTGGTTGCTGTCGATATCCCGCTGCACGGTCGTCTGCAACAGCCCAACCTTGGCCTTGGCGGCTTGGTAATTGCGCTTCAACGATGCCATGATGGCCGATGCCTCGCGGTTGATCTGCAGCTTCAATCCGGCAACACTTTGCTGCAGCGCGCGCCGACGCGGATCATTTTCGGACAGCGCGCTAATCTGTTGTTCAGTGCGCGCTTGCAATTCTTTCAGCGATTGGATCACTTTGGAGTTCAGAACTTCCTGTGCGTCCCCGAGGTTGCCCGCGCGTATGGTTTCCAGCGCCACCTGGTTATAGGCCAGTTCCTCGGTCGCCTTGGCAAGCTGCGCCGAATCTGTCGAGAGTTGAATCGTCGCCGACGAATTACCCTGTTGGTCGAGCACCGGATGCCCGGCAACAAACGCGGCGAGTTTTGCCTCGGCGTCATCAACCTGTCGCCGCGCAGCGATCATGTTGCGGTCGACGAATTGATCGACGCCCAGCATCTGCGCGTGCCGCGCCGCTTCCAAAGTTTCCAGATAGGTGCCCATCACCGCATTCACCACCCGTGCCGCGACCTGGGGATCACCGGCGGTAAACCGCACCGAAATCACGTTGCTGTTGTCGTTGGCTTTTACCAAGAGGTGCTTGCGCACGTAGTCAAGTGTCCGCTGCGTATTGTCCGGAATCATCGGCGTTGTGCCGAGCAACGATCGAAGGACGTTTTTAGCCTTTTCGACGTGGCCGGCGATCCAGGTCCCAACCGGATTTTCTGGGTGCAGACCCGGCATGTGGACAAGGTCGTATTTGGCGTTAACTTTACGCAATAGTCCGATTGATTCCAGCACATCGATCTGTGTGATCGCCGCCGAGCTGGGACCGGCGACACTGCTCGACGGGTCGACGGCCCGACCCTCGACCATCAGGCGGCCTTCGCTGCTGAATTGCGGCGGCAACAAGCGTGATATGCCAAACGCCAGGCTGGCGGTGATCAGCCCGACGAGAATGATTGCTGTCTTGCGTCTCGCCAGGATGGTCAGCACGCTTGACGATGACGGCTTCGGCGCAGCGGTTCGCATGGATGTCCCTATCCTGGCCTGGAGACACTGAAAACCTCACCGTCCAGCGCTGAGCGAGCAGGACGCCCGCCATGGTCAAAGCCGCGAGCCGGAACCCGCGCCGCCTCGATCGGCGCCAAATCTGCCCGGAACCGCGGCCAATCGGATCTTTGCGATACCGCGGTCTCGTTCCCAGTGCAGGACGAAAGCCTCGAAAAAAGCCCCCGAATCAAACGCAGATAGCGCCCACTCTTCGATTGATCGCGCTGCTGAGGTTGAGCGGGTTCCGTTGCGGCATAGCTAAAAAGAATCTCGCTCGTGGGGTGCGCTACGGCGCAACATTGCGCACGAAAGACCTCGAGGCCGGGCGAAAGCGGCGTGCCATGTCGGTGATATCCCGTCACGAAGGCGCCGGCGGGAGCCCGCTGATACGATTGCTTTATCAACCGCAGCATCATCAGCCAGGAAACGCCATTGTTGTTTTTCCGCGCGCTCGATTCCAGATAGTAAACGTTGCTTCCAAAACGGATGCCGCCAAATGCGGCAATGACCTCGCCGGCGCCCGTCGCGGTAATACTGAAACAGCGTCGTTTGAGCACCGACACCCGCACAGTGAAACGTGTGGCGAACCGCAAAACTCTCGGGCTGAGTCGCTTGCGCGTGTACAGCCCATAACGCAGCCGTACATGCGGCCCGGCATGGCGCAAACATCCGAGGCCTGTTCGGTGATCAAAGCTGAGATCATCAAAGGTGCGCATCGCTTTCTTGGCATTGCGCTTGGCATTGCTGCTGACGGCCTTCAGATAGTCTTCCCAACTTGGCCATCGAGCGAAGTCGATCGCGAAAACGTCGATCGGATGACTTGACTTGATGCATATTTGTCCGATCGCCAGCAGGTCCCGATCCCGCGCCGGTTCCAGGCTCCAGGGCGACCCGTAACGGTAATTGCCTGGACCGAGAAATCGCAGCACCGCCTGCATTATCGATCGCCACCGCGAGGGGGTGCCCGGAAACATTTGAATTCCTTCAACGAAGTAACGATTCACCAGACCTACCGCAACAGCGGTCTGGCCGACACGGATGCCGTCGCGAAGAATCATCAGGCGCGTCAATCGGTGACAGCCCCAACCGATCTGGGCGATCCGGCCTGCAGGGTAGGCAGTCCTAAACGATCCCCCGCAGCGAATCGCGAAGTCATCCCACCCCAGCGCGGAGCCGCGATACCGAACCACCGTAAATAGCGAATGCGCATCATCCTCGGAACCCAAATTCATTTCTTGCAAGTGATGAAATGGACGTTTCGAGAATACAACTTCCGCATCGGCCGGACGGGTAACGCACGGCCAGTGCGGAGTAACAGGCTGATCCATAGCTTGATCTTACCCACTTCTGCTTGGAGCGATAAAGAGTGATTGTCCTCGCTCTCAATAAGTTCAGGGTTCGTCGTCCTTACCCAATGCTCAGGCCTACCTTAAGTTGAAAAAAAATGTGCTCTGAGTTAACCCTTGAGCAAAAAAGTGTTGAACTACGACTTATGATCAATATAAACATTAAGTTATACAACTAGAAGTAGTAGATTGCATTTCGTGGCAAAGACCCCAAAACGCCTGCGCTTGGGGGAGGCCAACAATATAGCATAAGTTCAATATTCCTTTGGGCAATTGCGTTATTGACGAAAGAGCAAAACACAATTGACGAATCAAGAATTGCAGACTATGGTCGTTTATTGGATCATCGGCGAGCCTCTACGATATGATTGGGACGACCGAGCGGATGGTTAGTGAGCGTAACTTCCATAAATGCGAGATTAGCGGTCGGGGACAACCGGTCGGCTCAGGACAAATTCTACTGGGCGATCGCGCCCAGAGCCGAGGCTTACAACCGAGCCGCCCGGCGCTTCGCAACCGGCGCCGAAGTGCTTGAGCATGGCTGCGCCAATGCCGCCGTGACGCAGCAGCAGATCGCGCCGCTTGCAAGGCAGATCGAGGCAATCGACATTTCAGATGTCGCGATCAACACCGCAAAGGCCGACAACTCCGCCCCAAACGCGCACTATAAAGTCATGGGTACGACGAATCTGGCGTTCGGCGGATGTCAGTTCGGTGTTCGGCATTGGAATCATCCATCATCTTGATACGCGACAGGCATCACGCGAGGTAGCCCGTGTCCTGCGGCCCGACGGCAACGCCGTGTTTTGGGAGCCGATGGGGACAAATCCGATCATTGGCCTCTACCGCATGTTGACGCCGAATGCGCGCACCGTCGATGAGCATCCGCTGGCCAAAACCTATATTATGACCATGCAGGAAAGCTCTCTCTCTCCGTTGCGCTGCAACATTTCGGCCTGACTGCGCTGCTGGCACTGCTGTTTTCGTACGCTTCGCGATGGTCAAACCGTCCGTGCGGTGTTCGATGCCATCGACACAGTGCTGCTGGCGGTTCCTGAGCCCCGCAGCCTGGCGTGGTTTTCATTGATTGTCTGCACCAAATAATCGCCCCTCGCCCCCCCCCGCGACTGTGCTCAGGGATTGCGTAACGTGCCATTGGCGCCAAGCGCCGCAGCCCATAGGCTAGCCAGCGCGGCCTGATGGTCCGCGGGATTGCTCCACGACTCTTTGCCAGAGGCGTCGTCCAGATCCCACATCGTGATGAACTCGATCGGCACCGGCGAATGGCTCAGAACTGTGATGAACTTCGTCGCGAAGACTATGTCCGTGCCGCCCATCTCGCAAAATGCGATCGATTTGCCGCTGGCTTTGGCCATCGGCAGAAGTGATGAGATCAAATAATATGTCGGGTCCGAAGTCACCAGATCCGGATAATGATCGGCGTTGCCGTCCGCTGGCTTGCCGTAGATGTCCATGCCGATCACATCGACATAGTCATCCCCAGGATACTGCTGCGCCACCGTAAGGGAATAATCATTCTGGTTCTGGCCGACGTTCGGGTTCCAGATGACCTTGATCCGCATGTCATTTGCATCCGCGTAGTCATGGACCACTGCGTAGAACCGCCGCCACGCGGCAAGAAAACTGGGTAGATTTTGTCGATCGACTGGCGAGAACTGAGGCAGGTTGAATTCCCATGCCGGGCGCAGATACAGGACGCTGTAACCGCCGCTGCGCCAGTTTCCAAGCATTCCGGTGATCTGCTGGTCATAGAGACCGAGGGCGATCTGGCTGAAGACACTATTCAGGCCTCGCGAGGTCCGGAACGCGAAGGGAACGCCGATGGCGGGGATGATGCCAGCCGTACGGCTGTCGCTTCGCATCACCGCGGCACCGTAGCGACCCTGCTGCATCCAACTGAAGGAACCGTCCGGTGCCACGGTCTGATCGTTGAACCACAGGTAAACCGTCGGCGCCCGTCCCATGACCCTTACGAAACCATCCCATTGTGCGCGGAAACCCGGATACAGTGAGCTGGGGCCGCCGGCTTTTCCGTTCGGCATGCCGAAATAAGCCCCAAGCGGTATCAGTGGTCTCGCCGACGCCGCGGACGCGGTCCCCACCGCCGACGCCCCCGCATTCACATGGTTCTGCACGAACAGCAAATGCGACCCCGCGGCGCTCAACAGGCTTCGCCTGGTCAGGGTTGGTATCATGGGTTTGACCACATCTTGCGTATCCCGCACGCGAAGACCGATCGATGTTGTAGAACCAGTCGGGGCCGCTTGGAAGGTCCGCGGTGAACCCAGCATTGGTTGAGATCGCGCCAGAGGCAGCCGCATCGTCGAAGTGCCGCTCAGGTCCGACGACAGGTGACGGACTGCTCCGCCGCCGCCAGCAGCACAAGCCCGACCGCTGATCAGTGCGCCGTGGTCAGGCGGTAAGTGGCGGTGTCGCCTGTGGACATGAGCGGTGTGACCCCGCTGCCATAGTGGGTGCCGTTGAGATCGATGCCGTTCACATAAAGATTCCGGTCGGTGCTCGGGGTGCCACCATAAAGATCGTTGGTGAATGTTACACCGATTGTGTGCGTCCCAGCACCAAAGTTGCCGGCGAAGGCGATGCTTTCCCAGCCGCCTGAACTGTGCAGGACGGTGACCGGTTGCGGTGTCGAGATCTGCTTTCCGTCGATCGTCAACTCGAAATCCGCATCGCCCTGGTAGCCGTCCTCCGATAGCTTAAGCGTCAGCACATCCGCGGGCGGAGCGGACGTCGGGGTGACCCCGGCGACCGAAAAATCACGATATCCGTTCGAATCCAGGCCGGCGGTTGTGCCCGCGTAAGTCGTCCCATCGTAGGCGATGGCGTTGACATGCAGATTTCGATCAGTGGACGGCGTGCCGCCGTAGGCGTCATTGATGAACTGGATCCGAACGTCATGGCCGCCTGGGCCCCAGTTGCCGGCGAGGTTGAAAACCTTGCTGTCGCCCGCCGCCTGCAGTGCCGAGGCGGTCAGCGTACCACCGACCTGGTGTCCGTCCACCTGGACAACGAACTGGGCGTCGCCTTTCCACGCATCCTCGGACATGAAAAGCGTCAGGGTATCAGCCGTGGTCGGCGTCGGCGTTGGCGCAGGTGTCGGCGTCGGGGCCGGCGCAGGTGTCGGAGTCGGCGTCGGGGCCGGAAGATTACCCGCCGCCGTGATCTCGTCGAACGCGTTCTTCCACGCCGCCGAATAGGTCGCGTTATTCGACCACTCAAGCGTGCCGCCGCTGGCACCGCCAGGAACGTCCCAAATGTTGACCGAGGCGACCTTCAGACCTCCGTTGGTCTCGGCATTTGCCACCACGCCGCCGAGCTCGGCCGCGAATGTGGTGTCAAGTCCACCGGTTTCGGGAATGGAAAGCGGCTTTTGGTTGGTCTCCGCCATCTTAATCGCGGTGGCCAGTGTGTAGTCATTTGGGCTGCTTGGCGAACCATTCGGGACATCGCCACCAATTGGTTTGCCGTAGGTATCAATGCCGATTTGGTCGACATAGCTGCTTCCCGGGTAAAGCTGGGCCGGGCTGACGCCGCCGCCAAAATCTCCCTGACTAGGGCACCAGATGACTTGAATGTTCGCTCCGGCGAAATTGTGGGCTAGCGAGGCGATGTGCTGGAATGCAGCGGTAAAATCCGACACATTGCCGCTGTTGACGGCCCACGGATACCAGGTGCCGTTCATCTCCCAGCCCGGCCGGATCGAGAACGTCTTGTAGCCGTCGTTCGCCCAATCCTGGAAGATTCCGTTGAAGATTGAATCCTCGCTTCCGCTGATGATCTTTTGAAAAGACTGATCGGCGGTCTCACCGTTGGCGGACGACGCCATTGGAATGCCGATGTCGGGAATGATGCCGGACGCCGCGGATGTCCAGACGTTGCCGGCTAGCGAGCCTGCCAGCCAGCTCATCTGACCCACCCAGTTTGTTTCGGGCTGGGTATAGTCGCAATACTCATCCAGCACGGTCGGCGCCTGGCCCATCGCTGCGGTGAATGAATTGAAATCCGCCTGGGCGGCCGCCGTGGTTGAACTGTCGCCAGATATAGGATAGCCAATGTAAGCGCCAAGTTGAACAGTCGCTGTCTTAGTCATTGAGGTATCCTTAAACGTCGTTGGACTATTCCGTCGAGGCAACTCCTATTGCCTGCGAACCGAGCCATCCATACAGTCAGCAGAATTAACGTTCAAGGAAATTTGAAAGAAATATTCAGTAATATTCTGTAATCTACTATGTCGTTGCTGTAGGATTTCGAGATATCTTGGAAGAAACCACTCATTATTTATTGAAATAACATCCCCGACGACGCAGCGAAACGACATGCGTATTTGTCGCCGCCACAAATGCAGATTAGCAGATTGGCCGGCGACGCATTCCCGGCGAGCGATGGTCAGAAAAGTCCGCTCCGAACCAACAAATACTCGCAGTTTCATTCTTGCCGGGTTCGGGCAACCCACACGACCCGTCTGGGCAATCGGTGCCTTCAGCGTTGGTTCCACAACGCCGACACCAAAGTCGGCTGCAAGCGCCGCCGAATCAACTTCGCGGGATTAGATACACACCGCCTTATTCCGCGGTCTATTGAGTGATATAGAATAAACGTTGATGACCAGGGACAAACCGAGTGAGCACGCCAGGGTTGGTGAGACGTCTGCCGGCTCCACAGGAACGTCGCTTCAGAGGGACAAAGCGTTTGGCAATGGATGCAACGCCTCGATGCTACCGCCGGCGCAGATGATGCTTGCGGCGAGAAAAATTGCTACCTAAGAGGAAAACGGCTGTGCAGCCGGTTATCGTAAATAATTGTTTTGGGTGGCTACACACAAATCGTGAAACTTCCGCAGGCAGTGTGGCTGTACTCATTTGTACCGGGCTAGATAAAGACGCCCGGGATTCCTATCAAGCTTTCCGTGTACTTGCAGACAACCTGGCCGACGCCGGCTATCCCACCATGCGATATCACTATCCTGGTACTGGTGATTCAGGCGACATCGAAGATCAAGAAAGCTTGGCGGCCTGGCTGAACAGCGTTGACCAGATGGCGGACTGGTTGCGGACCGCGACCGGTGCGCGGCACCTGGTCCTCGTGGGTCTCAGAATCGGTGCCGCTCTCGCGACATTGACCGCCGGGCAACGTAGCGATATTTCAGGCTTGATATTGCTTGCACCCGTTACCCGCGGTCGTCCCTATATACGCCAGTTGTTTGTGGAAGCCCAACTGCAAAATGGATTAAAGGCAAATAAGCATCTCGACTTTAATGACGTACAACTTTCGGCCGAAACAGTCCAACGGATCGTCCAAGTCGACCTACGGCATGTCAAGCTCAATTCCGAACAGCAAGTCGTCATTTTCTCACATGGCACTTCCACTGCGATCTCTGATTGCTGTGATGCTTGGCGGAAGCTTGGTGTGAAGGTCAGCCTGGAGGCCTTTACCGGCCTGGAAGAAATACTCCGCCATGATCCTGATACCATGAGCAACGCTGATTTTTCTAAGGTCATCGGATGGCTGTGCCAAGCCATGCCACCGGATATCGATACGTCGGCTCGGACCTCGGCCATCCACACCCGGATGATCGACTGTATATCCGAAACCTCGATTGCTTCCGACAGCTGGATCGAAACGCCGATCCGTTTCGGACCGCGCAACCACCTGTTCGGTATTTTATCCAGACCAAGACTGGGCAACTGTGCAAGGGTGGTGATTATAGCCAATACCGGGAGAAATCCACACTATGGGGTATCCCGAGGCGCCGTGAATTTCGCCCGCGTTCTGGCTATCCAAGGAATAGCCTCGTTTCGCATCGACTTTTCCGGACTTGGCGATAGCCTTGGACCCATCGGTCGTGAAGACCTCGTCAGTTCGACGTTTGAAACCGACCGAACACCTGACATCGTCGCGGCTGTTGATGCAATGCAACAGATCGGCTTCACGGACTTCGCCGTTCACGGGATCTGTTCCGGGGCTTACCATGTCTGGCGCGCCGCGTTGACCGAACAAAGAATCGATGCGATTTTACTGGTTAACATGCCGCTTTTTGTCTGGCGATTAGATAAATCCATCGACTTTGCCAAATACAAATCGTTCGGGCTGGGCCACTTCATCAAAAAGACGATCAAGAAAAATGTCTGGCGACGGGTGCTCAAGCGTGAGGTTAGCATTTACACGTTGATGCTCGCGCAGTTGCAGCGACTCAATGACAAGACACTGAAAACAGTCACAAAGCTTGCTCAGACGATTGGATCGTCTTACTCCATCGGCTGGATCACCTTTAGCCGACGGGCGATGGATACGTTGTCACGTCGCGGCGTAAAAACGCTTTTTATGTTTGCCCCAGGAGATACCGGGCTATTCGAGTTCTTCAATGAGTTTGGCAGGGACTTTAACTGCGAACATGAATTCCCTGGCAGCTCGATGATCGTTGTGCCGGAACTTGATCACGCCCTGAATCACTACAGTATGCATAAGCGGATTGCCGAACTCTCGGGCGACTTCATCAATACCTGTCTTTCCCACCGAATTTGGCCCGAAGCAGCAGGCCGAGGGACCGGTCACCCGGCGGCGGAGTCATCCACCGGTCGCAGCACAACGAAATCGGTGGCGCTGTAAGTCTCCACCCAGCCCGCCTGCAGCCAGTCGCTCAGATGCGCGGGGTAGGCGTAGACGACATGGATCGGCCGGCGATACCGCCTCCAGGATGCGGCCAGCCGGTCGGCAACCCGTCCGTGCAAGGGTGGTCTGAACGGGTTATAAGGGTAAACTACCAGAGGTTCGGACGGGACTTCATACGTCGTGGCGTCACCGAGAACAAGCTCGCAACGGGCGTCGTTGAGGCCAGAAAAATTGCGGCAGGCAACCCGATGCAACTCCTCAGCGAATTCGACCCCAACAATTCTCCGAAAAGAATATTGCCGAGCGATCAGTAAAGCCCGGCCCTTTCCCGATCCGAGATCGAGAAAGGTGAATTGCGACCAGTCCAGGGCAAGCCAGAGCAGCGCTTGTTCAATCCATACCGGGTCGCTCGCCAGGTAACCCACGCCGGCCGTCCAATTGTCACCGAGGACGTTCAGCCGATCCAGATGGAACTCACCTCCGGTATCTGTTCCCAGCACGCGATCGAACCTGGCATCAACGGCTTTGTGGTGTTCGTCATCGGCTTTCTGCCTTGCGGAAGGCAGGCCCAGCCCGCCGCGCATTCGTCGCGACGCCACTTTGGCGGTCTCGGCAAAACCGTAGACAGAATAGAAATTCCACGCCCGTTTGCTTACCTCGACCACGCGGGTCATCGTGCCCTCCAGAAGCCAATGGACATTTTGAACGACAGTGTAACTCGGGTCCGATGGAGACACAATTTCCATCCCCTTCGTCACTTTAGGTCCAGCGAAAGTTCTATACTTGATCAATCACATCGTTTGAACCAGGTCCCGCGGCCCAACGATCATGTCGCGACAATCGTGAATAGTGGACAGGCGGCGTAATCTCGGCGCAAGCTCCACACATGCGCGTGATCCTGGCTGCCGCCCTGCTGATCGTCCTGGCCGGCTGTTCCGCGGGTCCCGGCTCGCTCGGCATCACCGGCCCTGGTGGGCCACCGCCGCCGCCGCCGGCCTCCCCCCCTGGGCAGACGCCGGACACATCGCCAAACCCGGGCGTCTCCACCACGGGCACTTCGTACGGGCCCAGCATTGGGCCCGCGACCGGTCAGAGCGGGTTCTGGGGATACAACTGAGCCTAGGTTCCTGACGTCCACATCCGAACCCGCCATCCGACGCCGCTGTCATCCAACTGTCACAAAATTGCAATATGGCTATCACCATTGCCTCCTACGATGACTTCGCGCCTATCGCGATCCCCCCGAGGAGGAACCACAAATGAAATTTGCCGCAGCGGTCATGGCCATTGGCCTGGCCGGTCTCACCGTATCCGCCGCCCAGGCGCAGCAGATCACCGGAGCCGGATCGACCTTCGCCGCCCCGATCTATTCGAAATGGGGCGATGCCTCGAAAACTGCGACTGGGGTCACGTTGAATTACCAGGCGATCGGGTCGGGCGCCGGCATCAACCAGATCAACAACCGCACGGTCGATTTCGGCGCCTCCGACATGCCGGTCGCGGCGGATCAGTTGACCACCCATAAACTCATGCAGTTTCCCACCGTGATCGGTGGCGTCGACATCATCGTCAATCTTCCCGGCATCAAAACCAACGAGCTCAAGCTCACCGGCCCGGTGCTGGCCGACATCTATCTGGGCACTATCACCAAGTGGAACGACAAGGCGATCGCCGCGCTCAATCCCGGCCTGAAACTGCCCAGCCTGTCGATCGCCACGGTGCACCGGGCCGATGGGTCCGGCACCACCTTCGTGTTCACCGACTACCTTGGCATGCAGAGCCCTGAGTGGAAGGACAAGGTCGGGTCCTCGACCAGCGTCAGTTGGCCGGGCGGCGCGGGCGCCAAGGGCAGCGACGGTGTCGCCGGCACGGTGCGCCAGATTCCCGGCGGCATCGGCTACGATGAAAGCGCCTACGCCACGCAGAACCACCTGACCACCGCGCTGGTGAAGAACAAGGCCGGCAAGTTCGTGGCACCGACGATGGCCGCGTTCGAGGCTTCCGCCGCCAGTGCCGACTGGTCGAAGGTGCAGAATTTCGCTATCGATCTCAATAATCAGCCGGGTGAGGCAAGCTGGCCGATCGAATCCGCCACCTTTGTGCTGCTGCCGATCGACCCGAAGAATCCGGCCCAGAGCGGCGCGGTGAAGAAGTTCTTCGACTGGGGATTCACCCACGGCAGCGACATCGCCAAGGGCCTGCTGTATATACCGCTGCCCGATAGCGTGCATACCGCGATCCGGGCGGAATGGCAGAAGGCGGTGCCGGGCACCATGTGAAGGCAGGGTTTAGCCCAGTGAGCCAAGCGGTAGCTGATTCCGTCCCCGAGTTGACCAGCCGCAGGTCAGGCATCGGCGACAGGCTGTTCGAAGCCGCCGCTCGCATCTCCGGCATCTTCGTCCTGCTGCTGCTTGGCAGCCTGATCCTGTCGCTGTTCATCGGCGGACTGCCGGCCTTTCGCCAGTTCGGACCGGGTTTCCTGTTCTCCACCCAGTGGAACCCGGTCCGCCAGGTGTTTGGCGCCGGCGTCTCGATCTACGGCACCCTGCTGACCTCGGTACTGGCGCTGTTGCTGGCGACGCCGCTGGCCTTCGGCATCGCTTTCTTCCTGACCGAGCTGTCGCCGTCATGGCTGCGCGGGCCGGTCGGAACGGCGGTCGAGCTGCTCGCCGCGGTGCCGTCGATCATCTATGGCATGTGGGGCTTCTTCGTCATCGTGCCGATCATGTCGAGCACCGTCGAGCCGACGATGATCAACCTGTTCGACGGCATTCCGGTGCTGCAGGACCTGTTCGCGGGCCCGCCGTTCGGCACCGGCATCATCACCGCCGCGCTGATCCTGGCGGTCATGGTCATCCCCTTCATCGCCGCCACGATGCGCGACGTATTCGACACGGTACCTCCGGTGTTCAAGGAATCTGCCTACGGCGTCGGCTGCACCACGTGGGAGGTGATGCGCTCGATCGTTCTGCCCTACACCCGGGTTTCGGTTGTCGGCGGCATTATGCTGGGCCTCGGGCGGGCGCTGGGCGAGACCATGGCGGTCACTTTCGTGATCGGCAACGCCAACCGGATCTCGCCTAGCCTGTTCTCCTCCGGCAACACCATCGCATCCCTGGTGGCGCTGGAGTTTCCGGAAAGCCCCACCGGCAGCCTCAAGCTGGCCTCGCTGCTGGCTCTGGGCTTTATCCTGTTCGTCATCTCGTTCATCGTCTTGGCGATTTCGCGCACGCTGCTGCGGCCCAGGCTTAAGGTATGACGGCCTAAGATATGACAGTGTGACATGAGCGCGACCACAACCACGCAAGCCGCCATCCCGGGCGCTGCCAAGAATTTCCATGTCGCTCGCTCGCTTGGGGTGCGCCGCCGCCGCGCCGACAGCTTGATCAAGGCGGCCTGCCTGCTCGCCACGCTGATCGGCCTCGGGCTGCTGGCCTCGATACTGTTGACCTTGATCTCGCGCGGCGTCACCGGTCTGTCGCTCGGCGTGTTCACCAACAGCACCAAGCCGCCTGGATCCAGCGGCGGGCTGCTGAATGCGATCGTCGGCAGCCTGATCCAGACCGCCATCGGCACCGCGGTCGGCACGCCGATCGGCCTCATGGTCGGCACCTATCTGGCCGAGTACGGCCATGGGTCGGCATTGGCCAACGCCGTCCGATTCGTGTCCGACGTGCTGCTGTCGGCGCCCTCAATCCTGATCGGCCTGTTCATCTACCAGTTGATGGTCGAACCGCTGGGCGGGTTCTCCGGAATCGCCGGCTGCCTGGCCCTGGCGGTCATCGTCATCCCCATCGTCGTGCGCACCACGGAAGACATGCTGGGGCTGATCCCGCCGTCGCTGCGCGAGGCGACCATCGGACTGGGCGCGCCGAAGTGGAAGATGATCGTGCTGATCTGTTATCGCGCCGCCCGTCAGGGCATCGCCACCGGCATCTTGCTGGCGGTGGCGCGCATTGCCGGGGAAACCGCGCCGCTGCTGTTCACCAGCCTGGGCAACCTAAACTGGTCGCTCAGCCTGGGGCGACCGATGGCTAGCCTGCCGGTCACCATCTACCAATATGCCGGATCGGCATTCCAGGATTGGGTGCAGCTCGCCTGGGTCGGCGCGCTTCTGATTACTGTCGGCGTGCTGGCTATCAACATCGCGGCCCGGCTGGTGCTGCGTCGGGCGAAATGAGGTGACTATGAGCGCAACGGCGACATCAAGCCAGGATCAAGCTGGCCAGGATCAAGCTGGCCAGGATCAAGCTGGCAAGATCGAAATCATGGGCGGCATCCAGGCGCGTTCCAACGCGGCGATGAACGAAACACGCATCGCGATCCGCAACCTTGACTTCTTCTATGGTGATCACCGGGCGCTGAAAGCCATCGCGCTGGACCTTCCGGAGCGTCAGGTCACCGGCATGATCGGACCGTCCGGCTGCGGCAAATCCACTCTGCTGCGCGTGCTCAACCGGATGTATGACCTCTATCCGGGCCAGCGCGCCACCGGCGAGGCGATGATGGACGGCGACAACCTGATCGATCCGAAGATGGATCTGAACGCCCTGCGCGCCCGCATCGGCATGGTATTCCAGAAGCCGACCCCGTTCCCGATGACTATCCATGACAACATCGCTTTCGGCGTCAAGCTGCACGAACGCCTGTCGAAGTCCGCGATGGAGGAACGCGTCGAGTGGTCGCTGACCCGCGCCGCGCTATGGGGTGAGGTCAAGGATCGCCTGCAAACTTCTGCCATGGGTCTGTCCGGTGGCCAGCAGCAGCGGCTGTGCATCGCCCGCACCATCGCCGTGCGACCCGAGGTCATCCTGCTGGATGAACCGACCAGCGCGCTGGATCCGATCAGCACCTTGAAGATCGAGGAACTGATCGACGAACTGAAGCACGACTTCACCATCGCCATCGTCACCCACAACATGCAGCAGGCCGCTCGCTGCGCCGATCAGGTGGCTTTCTTTTACCTCGGCGAAATGATCGAATGCGCTCCGGCGGCGCAACTTTTTACTTCGCCAAAACAGAAGCGCACCCAGGAATACGTCACCGGCCGGTTCGGCTGAGCTGGAAAGGTCCCTCCCGATGTCCAATTCGACCGAGCACCTGGTGAAGAGTTTTGATAACGATCTGAAGCGGCTGCGCGACATGCTGACCGAGATGGGCGGCATCGTTGAAAGCCAGGTCGCGCTTGCCGCCGAGGCGATCATGAACCGTGACAGCGCGGCGGCAACCCGCGCAGTGGAGGACGACCCCAAGGTCGATGAGCTGGAACGCGATGTCGAGCAGTTCGTCATTCGAATGCTGGCGCTGCGCCAGCCGATGGCCGGAGATCTGCGCCAAGTCGTGGCCGCGCTGAAGATCACCGGCGACCTTGAAAGGATCGGCGATTACGCCGCCAACGTCGCCAAGCGAAGCATGGTGCTTGGTCAATTCAGGCTACCCTACTCGCTGGCCGGTCTCGCCCACATGGCGCATCTGGTGCAAGACCAGTTGAAGTCGATCATCGATGCCCTGGGGTCCAGCGACACCGCCAAGGCGATCGTGGTCTGGCGCTCCGACCGCGTGGTGGACGACATCTACAACGCGCTGTTCCGCGAGCTGATCACCTACATGATGGAAGATCCGCGCAACATCACGCCCTGCACCCACCTGCTGTTCATCGCCAAGAACCTTGAGCGGATCGGCGATCACACCACCAATATCGCCGAAACGGTGTATTACGCCGTGGAGGGCGAGGCGATACCCGACGTCCGACCCAAGGGCGATCATTCCGCATATACCGTCGTCCGGCCGAAGGATTAGTTCCAATCGTGAGTTAACCGTGCGGGCAGGAGACCTCGATCGTGCGCTCAGGTATAGCGGAGACCACCATGCTTGACAGTATGTCCAGCCTGCCAAAGCCCCTTGTGCTGGTGGTGGAGGACGAGGCGCCGCTTGCCACCATGTTGCGCTACAATCTTGAAAAGCAGGGTTTCCGGGTCGAGGAAGCCGGTGATGGACAGGAAGCGCTGACCCGCATCGCCGAATCCCAACCCGATCTGGTTCTGTTGGACTGGATGCTGCCGATCATGTCGGGCATCGAGGTCTGCCGCCAGATCCGCCGCCGCGCCGCGACCCGCGACCTGCCGGTGATCATGGTCACCGCCCGCACCGAGGACCAGGACGCGGTGCGCGCCCTGAACACCGGGGCCGACGATTACATCACCAAACCATTCAATATCGAGGCTCTGCTGGCCCGCATGCGCGCGTTGCTGCGCCGCTCCAACGCCGTTCCGGTCAAGGGACAACTTGGTTTCCACGACATCGAAATGGACCTGGCGTCGCATCGGGTCACCCGCAACCAGCGCCGGGTGCATCTCGGCCCCACCGAGTTCCGGCTGCTGGAATTCTTCATGCTTCACCCGCGCCGGGTGTTCTCGCGTGAGGAACTGCTCGACGCGGTGTGGGGGCCGGACATCCATGTCGAACCAAGAACGGTGGACGTGCATATCCGCCGCCTGCGAAAGTCGATAAACGGCGAGCAGGAACTGGATGTCGTGCGCACCGTGCGCACCGCCGGTTACGCGCTGGATACCGAGCCGCTGTAGGGGATCGTCCAAACCCTGGAAGACATCCCTATTCGCCCGGCGGCTGCCCGGCGCCGCCAAGCAGGTCGCGCCAAGTCGCCGCATCAGGCTTCAGCCGCCAGGCAAGCGCGCTCGCCCCTCGCTGCTCCACCCAGCCGCCGGCAGGCGGCGCGGCATCGGCCGGCTGAACCCGCAGTGCGAACGCACCCGGGCCGGGCAGTCCAAGCTCCGCCCAGCTTGCATATGCGCGCGCCAGACGCAGGGTGGCCGCTGGACCGCCGTACATCAGCAACTCACCCGCATCCCACACCACGAGTGAACGATCGGCGTCGTCCACCAGGCCGAACGGCGGTGTCGGCAGGCTGGCTTGCGCCGGGCGCCAGGGCGTCCATTTGGCTTCGTCCTCCGTCGCCGCCGCCACCTGGCCTGGCTCGGTGCGGCCCAGGAAGCCGCGGAACTGCGTCGCGATGGGGGTCGGGCCGCGGCGTGCCGACGCCCCGAGCGGCAAACCCCGACGCATGATTGGTTGACCACGCACCTGGTTCCACAAGGGCAGCGTTTCCAGCCGGCGACACGCCCCGGCGCGGTCTTGCCCAACGCCCTGCAACGGGACGAACCAGCCAGGTATCATGCGCTCGCCGACCAGAACGTTGCCCTGCCGGCGCAGCACGGTCACCTCGCAGCCGCTACCGTCGCGTAACTCGATCGGCACCAGCGCGCGGCCACCATCGATCAACTGCTCGAACAGAACGGCCGGAGGGTCCCATGTCGCCGCGGTGATGATCGCGCGATGGTATGGAGCGTCGGCGGCGTGCCCTCGCGTGCCGTCTCCGCATATTATCTCGACGTTGCCGATCCCGCTTTCCGCCAGGTCGGTCCGGCTCTGCCGCGCCAGGTCGGGGATCAGCTCGACCCCGACCACTTTGCCGCCTGGGCCGACCAGCCGTGCCATAATCGCGGCCAACCAGCCGGACCCGGAACCGATCTCCAGCACCGCTTGCCCCGGCTCGAGTGCCAGCAGGTTCAGCAGCCACAGCACGTAGCTCGGTTGTGAGTTGGACGAGAGCAACAGCTCACCGTCAGCATCCACGTGGCGTATCACCTGATCGCTATAGACAGCCGAAAGCGTTTGCTCCGGCGTGGCGTCGAGGTCCTGCAACGCACCGTCGCCGACACGGAAGCGATGCACAAAACGGTGCCGCGGTGTCGCCGCCACTGCATCCCGCAACCGCGCCGGCAGACCGTCCGGCGCGCCGTAACGACGAAAGGCGTCGTCCAGCATGGCGATGAACCCGCCGCTGTGGGCCGCAATGTCGTTGTTATCGAGTTTCGCCATCAGGTCCTCCTGCCAGCTCCGCGATCCGCCGGGGTCAGGCTGAGCATGTGCCAGCCGGCGAGACAGGCGAGTGGGCGAAGGAGATTCCGCTGGCCGGTTCGCGTTGACCTCCGCCAAGCTTATAGTATCGCCGCGACGTAACCAGCGGCATGCTTCGGATCGATGACCGAACGGCATGACAATCCGGCTCGGCCTGCAGAAGTGCTACCCTTGCCGCGCGCACCTCGAAAATCCGCCACGCAGAGGCCAAAGGCTATGTCCCACGAGAGCCCGCTTATTGCCATCCTGGTCATCGGGCTCTGCCTCGCCTTCATCCTGGGCACGCTCGCCAACCGGCTGAAGATCTCGCTGCTGGTGGGCTACCTTCTGGCCGGCGTAGCAGTTGGGCCGTTCACCCCCGGTTTCGTGGCCGACCAAGGCCTGGCTCTGCAACTGGCCGAGATCGGCGTCATCCTGTTGATGTTCGGCGTCGGCCTGCATTTTTCGGTCAGTGACCTGATCGCGGTGCGTGCGGTCGCGATTCCCGGCGCGCTGATCCAGATCGCGCTTTCCACCGCGATGGGCATGGGGGTCGCGCGGCTGTTGGGACTTCCCCTCGGCGCCGAACTGGTCTTCGGCCTGGCTGTCAGCGTGGCGAGCACGGTGGTACTGCTGCGCACTCTGCAAGAGCGCCGGATCATGGATACCGAACGCGGGCATATCGCGGTCGGATGGCTGGTGATCCAGGATCTGGTGACCGTATTGGCACTGGTCCTGCTGCCGGTGATCGCGCCGTTGCTGAACAACAATTCTCCGACCACCCTGACTCTGTCCGGACTAGGCTTCACCGTGGCCGTCACCTTGGGCAAGGTCGTGGCTTTCGTTGCGCTGATGCTGGTGATCGGCCGGCGGGTGATCCCGGCGGTGCTGCATTACGTCGCCCATACCGGGTCACGCGAGCTGTTCCGCCTGTCGGTGCTGGCGGTGGCGCTGGGGGTCGCATTCGTGGCGTCCGAACTGTTCGGAGTGTCGTTTGCCCTGGGCGCGTTTGTCGCCGGCATGGTGCTTAGCGAATCCAAGCTCAGTCAGCGCGCGGCCGAGGAAACCTTGCCGCTGCGCGACGCTTTCGCCGTGCTGTTCTTCATCTCGGTCGGCATGCTGTTCGATCCGACCGTGCTGATACATGATCCCTTGCCGTTGCTGGCGACGCTTGGCGTGGTCGTCATCGGCACGCCGACGGTGGCTTTCCTGACCCTTCGGCTGCTGCGCCAACCATCCGGCACGGCTTTGACGATTGCGGCGGGACTCGCCCAGATCGGCGAATTCTCTTTCATCCTCGCAACGCTCGGGATCGGGCTCGGCCTGCTCGATCAACGCGGGCGCGATTTGCTGCTGGGCGCCTCGATCCTGTCGATCCTGCTGAATCCGCTGCTGTTCCTGGTGGCCGGCCGCATGAAATCGTGGGCCGACAGGCATGCCGAAGTCCCATCGGCGGCAAAACACGCAGTGCCGCCGCCGCCGATCGTACACCCCGTCACGACGCTGCAGGGCCACGCGGTGCTGGTGGGGTATGGCCGGGTCGGCAGCTTGCTGGCAGAGGGGCTGCTGCGCAACGGCTGGAAGCTTCTGGTGATGGAGGCCGGCGATGCGGCGGTGCAGCCGCTACGGGACCGCGGCGTCGAGGTGCGGCTGGGCAATGCGGCCGATCCCGAGTTGCTGAAATCCGCCAACCTCGCGATGGCACGACTGCTGCTGGTGGCCATTCCGGATGCGTTCGAAGCCGGCCAGATCGTGCAGCAGGCGCGCGCGGCCAATCCAGGCATCGACATCATCGCCCGCGCCCATTTCGATAGCGCTGTCGAACATCTGAGCCAGCACGGCGCCACCACCGTGGTGATGGGGGAACGCGAAATCGCCCGAGCCATGTTGGAGCAGGCGGTCAAAGGCGATGGCGCCGAGCCGCGGGCAAACGCGGTCAAAGCCGATGCAAACTAGGTCGAGAGAAGCAACGACCAGAGACGTAACGACGATTTTCGCGTTGATGCACCTGACGAGGCAATCGGAGGCCTGCGATGACCGACCTTGAACCCAGCGCTGCCACCATGACGACTCTTCGCTTCCACAACTATGGCGAACCGGCAGACGTGCTGAGGCTGGAGCAGGCGCCGATTCCCGACCCGGGTTCTGGCCGCGTCCGGATCCGCGTGCATGCATGCGGGCTCAACCCTGCCGATTGGGCCCTTTGCCGGGGGCTGTTCGCCGGTGATCTTCCTCGCGGGATCGGGCTGGAAGTTTCCGGCCCTGTCGATGCGGTTGGCGCGGAGGTGACCGATGTCGGCGTCGGCGATCATGTTTTGGGGACGGCCGACTATGCCGGCTGCGCCAGCGCGGGCGCATCGGATTACGCGATCATGGATCACTGGACGCCTGTTCCGGCGGGGCTGGACCTTATCCAGGCGGCCGCGTTGCCGATGGCGGTCGAGACGGCGTTTCGCAGCCTTGAAAATCTCGACGTTGGCGCGAACCAAACAATCCTGATCCATGCGGCGGGGACGACAGTCGGGTTCGCGGCGGTGCAGATCGCGCTGATTCGCGGCGCAACGGTGATCGCAACCGCCGGTGAGACATTCGCTGACCGACTGCGTGGCTTCGGGGCGAAGGTGACGTCCTACGGCAACGGGATGGTCGATCGAGTGATCGACATCGCCGGCGGAGCCATCGATCTGGTTCTGGATACCGCTCCCGCGAGCGGTGTGCTGCCTGATCTCATCAGCATCGCCGGCGGCGATCCTCGCCATGTCCTGACGATCACCGACTTCGAGGCGGCTTCGCAGCTTGGCGCTCGTAGCAGCCTCGGGGAAGACGCTACCTTGCGTCATGACGTACTCGGCGAGTTCGCCCAGCTTGCCCTTGAGAGACGGTTCACGGTGCCCGTGGCTCGCAGCTTTGGCCTTGAGGATTGGCGTGCGGCGCTCGACGTCAGTCAGAGCGGGCAGGCTCACGGCAAGCTCGTTATCCTACCCGGCCGCGCCTCCTCAGCCGGCTGAGCGTCATCCGCAAGAGCGGTAGCAACTTTCGCGTCGAAAGCTGTCTGTGTCTGCACACCAATCACGGACCTTCGGCTCTCGGGTAGCGTGGCGGCCCGCAACGTATACCGGTGCCCGCTTACCCACCGATCCCGACTTAGACTCGGACCCTGGTTCGGCGTAAAAAGCTCCCATCAGTGACAGCCGGGGGGAAACATTGGGACCCTGGTCTGCGTGCCAACATCCCCCGACCAGGAGGTCGGCGCTGCACTGGGCGACCAGGCCGGCGAGGCGAAGCTTCGCGAGGTGATCACCGCGGGCGGATTTGGCTCGATCCGGGGTGCCGCGGAAACATCGTTCAGTATGATTCTCGAGGCACGGGCTTAGGGCATAAGGCGCATGAAACGACGGACACCAGACAAGGGGTGCGCGTCAGGCCGGGATTAAAATCAGGACGCGCGGTGCAGCTTCGCCTCAGTGCGCGCCTGCAGGTCCTCGAACCCCAGCCCTGGCGCCATGCCCAGCACCACAAACCCCCGCTCGGTCACGTCGATCGTCGCCAGGTTGGTATAGATGCGCTTCACCGCGCCCGGTGCGGTCAGCGGATAGCTGCACTTCGCCACCAGCTTGGCCGTGCCGTCCTTGGTGGTGTGCTCCATCAGCACCCACAGCCGTTTGGCGCCGGCCGCCAGATCCATCGCCCCGCCGACTGCCGGCGCGGTGTCGTTCTCGCTGGTTGCCCAGTTGGCAATGTCGCCATTGTCGGCGACCTGGAACGCGCCCAATACGCATAGATCGAGATGCCCGCCGCGGATCATCGTGAAGCTGTCGGCATGGTTACAGAAGCTGCCGCCGGCCCGCATGGTGACGTATTGCTTGCCGGCGTTGATCAGCCACGGCTCGATCCTGTCCTTCTCCGGCGCTGGCCCCATCCCCAGCACGCCGTTCTCGGAGTGGAAGATCACCTCGCGTTCGGACGGCACATGGTCGGCGATCATGGTCGGGATGCCGATGCCCAGATTGACGTACCATCCCTCGGGGATATCGGAGGCGGCGCGTTGCGCCATCTGCTGACGGCTGAACGGTTTGAACCCAGATTCGGTAGCGGACATAGGATACGTCTCCTTGTTGCCGAGGCGCGCCGTCGCGTTGTTGCCGAGGCGCGCCGTCGCGCGGGGGCGCCTCTGATCAGAACCCCGACGGATCACCGTACGGCACGTGCAGCACGCGGTCCACGAAGATGCCTGGCGTGACCACGTGATCGGGGTCGATCTCACCCAATTCACGGATGTGCTGGGACTGCACCAGGGTCAGCGCCGCGGCGGTAGCGATCACCGGGTTGAAGTTGCGTCCGGCCTGCTTGAACGTGAGGTTGCCCCAGCGATCGGCCTCCCACGCTTCGACCAGCCCGACATCGCCCGGCAACGCTTGCTCCAGGATGTAGGTGCGCCCGTCGATCTCCCGATGTTCCTTGCCCACCGCCATCTTGGTGCCGACGCCGGTTGCGGTGAAGAATGCCGGAACCCCCGCTCCCGCCGCACGCATCCGCTCCGCCAGGGTGCCCTGGGGCACGATCTCCAGCTCGATCTTGCCGGCGCGATACAGTGTCTCGAATACTACCGGGTCGGAGCTGCGCGGGAACGAGCAGATGATCTTTCCGACCCGGCCAAGCTCCATCAGCCGAGCCAGGCCGGTATGGCCGGCGCCAGCGTTGTTGCAGGCGACGGTCAATCCGGTGGCACCCTGCTCGATCAGGCCGTCAATCAGCGCATTTGGCTGTCCGACCGCGCCGAAGCCACCTAGCAGGACGATGGAGCCGTCCTTGATGTCAGCCATCAGGTCGGCCATTGATTGGACGATCTTGTTGATCATGCGAGGCGTTTCCTGCCAGCGGCGTAACTGGCAACTGTGTAGCGCCACGAAACCTCGATGCCAAGATGGCGAAGGGCCGGGTCCGCTCAGGACCCGCAGCGACGACGCTACGGCACCGATTGGGAATCCAACCTGTGACTGGTTCGTATTTTGGCTAAACGCCCCGTCGCCCCTGATAGACAATCGAAGTTAAGCCCCGCCTGCAGCTCAACGACTAGTCGCACCAACTCGCCCTGCCGATGGGTTCCGGTTTTTTGGAAGACGCGCTGCAGGTGGGTGCGCGCCGTCGATAGCGAGATGCCCATGGCGCTCGCCGCGGACTGCAACCCGCCGCCGCGCACGATCTCCATGGTAACCGCCGCCTCCGCCGGGGTTAAGCCGTACACCTGCCGAAGATGGGACGGAGGCGCTGATGGCGCACGTTCCGGATCTCGGACAAAAATGATCGCGCCTGGCCGCTGTCCTAAGAACCAGCCTGGTAGCGAACCTGAAGGCATCACGAGCAGTGAATAGTGACCACAACATGCCGGCCGCGTGACATTCAGTGCGAAACGCGACGCGCTCGACACCTGACCGTTCGCGGCCTCGGCGACCATACGCCGAAGCGTCGCGGTCTCCAATCGGTTCGCGGTTGCAACGCCTTGAACACCGCTCACCAAACCGTCGGCCGCGGCCAGCATGGCCTCAGCAGCCAGATTGATCAAACGCACTCGGCAGTCGGCGTCAACAACAAGAACCCCGTGGGCAAGCTGATCAAGTCCTGACACCGCCCCTTCCGCCCCGAGCCGAAGCAGCTCAAGCTGCCGATTGATCGACGCGGCGCGGTGCGTGTGTGGCGCAAACAGGCGCAGCCGCTCTATATGCTCCTGCTCCCACTCTCCAGCTTGCGGCGAGCGGGCTAACGCGATCCGTGTGCCTCGCTCGCCGTCAGCCAGCAAAAACATGTTTAACAGCGAGTGAACGCCCTGAGGTTTCATAAAGCCATCGTAGAACTCTGTACGGAATAGGTCCTCTTTCGATATAAACATCCGGTCAGTCACAAATGTCTGTGGGGGTCGGTTGCCAACGCGCTGCGCAAAAACGTTTAGTCTTACGTAATAGTCTGCATAGAGCTGAGCGAATTTCGGATCAGTGCGCACCATGATCATCGCACCTTCGGATTTCGCGTAGTCCTGCCTAACCAAACAGGCAACCGAGGCACCCACCTCGTCCGCCAGCCGCTCGAGCACGGCCGGCCACCGATTGAAATCGAGCGCCGCCTCATAGATCAGCTGCACGACCTCCGAATAATCGACGACGTTCAGCATCGGCACGATCCTTTGATTTCTGATGTCTGTCCCTCAGAAATTCTTCGGCGACATCATCCGTTCATATGACGACAAGGCATCGCCTCTACGCTGAAGTCGGGCGCTGCGACCGCTGATAAATCACGACGTCTGCGGTGCAGGGCGAATCATGGATCGATGTCCGATCCAGCGTTCGAAGCTCGCGACCAGGAGCCAAGTAACGAGGGGCGCAATGCAAAAATTCACTGCACCAATCAGAACTTATGCTGGCACGTTTTTTACGGCTGTCAACGCCAATGGACTTGGCGGACCCGACTCCGCTGTGAGCCACTTCACAGCGGCAAACCATTTCATGCGAAATTCTGCTCGGGAGAGTGCGGTAGGAACGGAACATGCTTAAGGCAAGTCAGCTCAGCCGAACCATCAGCCAGTGGCGACCCGACAGCTTCGTGCTCGCCCTCGCAGCAACCCTGACGCTCGCAACGTTGCTGCCCTGCCGCGGGATCAGCGCCACCATCTTCGGCACACTCGCGATGTTCGCCATCGGATCGCTGTTCTTCCTGCAGGGCGCGCGGCTGTCGCGTGACGCGATCATCGCGGGAATGACCAATTGGCGGCTACATTTTGCCATCGCCGCCACTACGTTCGTCTTGTTTCCGATGCTAGGGAC
The DNA here is from genome assembly GCF_965277165.1 of Rhodopila sp. GTDB lineage: Bacteria > Pseudomonadota > Alphaproteobacteria > Acetobacterales > Acetobacteraceae > Rhodopila. Next base: position 1,288,639 of record NZ_CBDICE010000006.1, on the reverse strand, counting down.
TGCGCTCACCGCGCTGTTCCCGCATGCCTTGACCCGGACGCTGGTGCTCGGTGTGCTGTTCCTGTGCGCGCTGCCATCCACCGTTCAGTCATCGATCGCGCTGACCTCCATAGGGCAAGGCAACGTAGCGGGCGCGGTCTGCGCGGCGACCGCGTCCAGCCTGATTGGTCTGCTGCTCACACCGCTGCTGTTCGGCCTCATGTCCCACCTATATGGCGGCGCGATCGACGCTTCCGGCATGTGGAAGATCCTCGGCGAGCTGTTGCTGCCGTTCATCGTCGGGCATCTGCTGCGGCCATGGATCGGAGCCTGGGCCGCACGCAATCGGTCGGTGCTGGCGATCACCGACCGAGGTTCAATCCTGCTGGTGGTGTACACCGCGTTCAGCGCAGCCGTCGTGCACGGGATCTGGCACCAACTACCGCCGACGACATTCGTCGCGCTCGGGCTGATTGTCGCCGTTCTGCTGGCAACGGTGCTGCTGATTACCCACATCGGCGCGCGCCTCTGCGGACTTGGTCACGCCGATCAGGTTGCCTTAGTCTTCTGCGGCTCGCAGAAATCGCTTGTCGCCGGCATTCCGATCGCCGGCGTGCTGTTTTCCGGTCCGACACTGGGGGTCGTCGTGCTGCCGATCATGCTGTACCACCCGATGCAGCTCGTGGTCTGCGCTTGGCTTGCGCGTCGCTTCGCCAAGCGCGCTCCGACAGCGGATGCCGACGTCGGCGCAGCGCTGCCCGTCATCGACGCGGCAGTGCAAAGCTAGTTAGCCATCGTTCCGTGTGTGACCCCAACGTGGGGTCAAAGCCGCCGCCGCCTACCGCGACGCCGCCTTGCTGCCCGCAACGATTGCCCGAACCAACACCAGCCCCTGCTGCAATTGGAAGTCAGTGGCGGGCTTCTTGGGATCGAACTTCGGCCAATTCTCCGGCGGCAACCGAGGGATCTGCCCCGCCGCCTCCGGCAGCACCGCCGGCGGCGGCGCTGGCGCCGGCTTCGTGCTGCTGCCCGGCACCGAGAGGATGTGCTGCAGGTCGGCCTCGTGCTCCGGCGCGAAATGCGGCTCTGGGGTGCGGGTTTCCTGCACTACGACGTTAGGCGTGATACCTACGCCCTGAATCGACCGCCCCGACGGGGTATAGTAGCGCGCCGTGGTCAGCCGCACGGCGCCGTTGCCGGCCAGCGGAAAGATCGTCTGAACCGATCCCTTGCCGAACGATTGGGTGCCCAGAACCAGGGCCCGATGGTTATCCTGCAGCGCACCGGCAACGATCTCGGACGCCGAGGCCGACCCGTTATTGGTCAATATCACGATGGGCAGGCCGCCCGACACGTCCTCGGTCGGCTTGGCCGACCAGCTCTGGTCGTCGTCGGAGTGCCGCCCCCGGGTCGAGACGATCCCGCCACTCGGCAGGAAGTCGTTCGACACCGCGATCGCCTGGTCCAACAGGCCGCCCGGGTCATTGCGCAGATCCAGGATCAGCCCGCGCAGATGACCGCCGGCCTGGGCACGCAACGAATTGATCGCCTCGCGCACGCCAGGATCGGTCCGTTCGGTGAATTCGCTGATGCGGATTACGCCGATGTCGTTGATCAGCCGGCTCTTGACCGTCTCGACATGGATGATCTGGCGTGTCAGCGCCACCGTGATCGGGTTGGTCACACCCTGGCGCTTGACGATCAGGTGAACCTCGGTGTTCGGCGGCCCACGCATTTCGGAAACCGCGTCGTTCAGGCTCAATCCTTCGACTGTCTTGCCGTTCACCGCCGTGATCAGGTCACCCGGCAGCAGGCCGGCCGCCGCCGCCGGGGTGCCGTCGATCGGGCTGATCACCTGCAACAGCCCGGCATTGTCGGTCACTTCCAGGCCAATGCCGCCAAACTTGCCGGAGGTCTCGGTTTGCATGTCGTGCCACTGCTGGTCGGTCATGTAGGCGCTGTGCGGGTCCAGCCCGGTCAGCATCCCGTTCAGCGCGTTGTCGATCAGCGTGCGATCCGACACCGGCTCCACGTAGTCGGCGCGGACCCGGTCCAGCACTGTGCTGAACAAGGTCAGCATCTGATAGGTCTGCTTCTGGTTGGTCCCTTGGGCGGCGGCAGGGAACATCCCGCCATTGGATGCGACGGCGCAACCGGCCGCGAAGCTGGTCCCAGCCAACAAAGCGATCCCGATTTTCGTCATTTTCATCGCGTCACCTTGCTGCCGAATGGAGTGTATCGTCGAATTAGATCGGATTGACGCGGTGTTGCGCAATGACCGACGCGTGACATCGTTGTCACATCCGCCCGAGCCGGTCCAGACCCCAGCGAAAAACCGCCTGTTTCGCGATCCCGGGAGGCCGCGGCATAGGCGAGCCCGGGGCGCCCTGGTATTGTCGCGTCCATCCACTCAAACGGGGAACGATCCATGGATCTCGGACTGCAAGGCAAGAAAGCCATCGTCTGCGCCGCCCGGAAAGGGCTCGGCCGGGCCTGCGCCATTTCCCTGGCTCGCGAGGGGGTGGAGCTGGTCATCACCGCCCGCACCGCCGCCGCGCTGGAGCAGACCGCCGGCGAAATTCGTCAACTGACCGGCGCCAAGGTGACCGCCGTGCCGGGCGACATCAGCACCGAGGCGGGCCGCGCCGCCGCCCTCGCCGCCTGTCCGGCGCCGGATATCTTGATCAACAACAACGGCGGGCCGCCGCGCGGCGACTTCCGCGAATGGGACCGCGAAGCCTGGATCAAGGCGGTGGACGGCAACATGCTGGCGCCGATCTTTCTGATCAAATCCGTGATCGACGGCATGATCGAGCGCAAGTTCGGCCGCATCGTCAACATCACCTCAGGCTCGGTGAAGTCGCCGATCCCTGAACTGGGCATGAGCAACGGCGCCCGCGCTGGCCTGACCGGCTTCGTCGCCGGTCTCGCCCGTCAGGTCGCACACTACAACGTGGTGATCAACAATATCCTGCCGGGCCCGTTCCTGACCGACCGCCTGCGCGGCGGCTTCGAGCAGGCGGCCCGAGCCAGCAACCGCCCGGTGGATGAACTGGTGCACGAGCGGCTGTCGAAGACCCCGGCCGGGCGCGCCGGCGATCCGGCCGAGTTCGGCGATGCCTGCGCCTTTCTGTGCTCGGCCAAGATCAGCTTCATCGTCGGCCAGAACCTGCTGCTGGACGGCGGCGCGTTCAATTCATCCAGCACCTGAGCCCGCAGGCTCGGATTCCAATCACGATCCGAGCCCGCGCCGCACTTAGCCAAAGCTCTTGCGCAAGGTAGCCACCGAGACGTGCGGCCACCCCAGGTTGACGTAGGCGGGTGGTGTCCCACGCAGCAAATGCAGGATCGGGAAGTTCAGCACCACCATCTGCGCGTATTGAAGTTGCATGAACCCGTGCCCGGTCGCCTTGTGGGTCGCCTTCTCGATCCAGAACGTCGCATAGACAATCGCCGTCTGCGCATTCTCCTGCAGTTCCTGTTGCCCGCCGACCACCGGGCTCTCACCCTGCAGAAACTGGATATTCTCGATCCCGCCGCCAAACGATGGCACCTGCACCTGCGCCGTGGCACCCTGAGCACCCGAGTTGCGCTCCGTCAGGAAGCTCAGCGGGGTCATCGTCGCGATGTTCAGCGCGGTGCCCTCGAAGGAGTATCCGTCAGCCACCAGCCGTTCGATGTCTTTTTGTAATAAAAGGATCGGGTCGTTGACCAGATCCTGCATCGCAACCCCTTGGATGCTCGGCGGCAGCGGCGGCTCCGGCGGCGATGTCTCGAACGGCGTGCGCGTGTTCAGCGTGAACGGAGGATTGAACGGACCGGCCGGGATCGGACCGATCGGCACGCTGACATCATATTGCGGAAACGGCGTCGCCGGCACGGTCGTAGCCGTCAGCCGCTCGGACGATCCGGCGGCGTTGAACACAATCCCCGGCGCGGTCGGCGAAACCGCGAACGGGGTGCTGTTGAACGATGGAAAGCGCGAGAAACTGTACTGGCTTCCCGGAACCGTCAGCACCGGAGGACCCACGAAAGGCTCCGCGACACCCTCCGCCAACAGCGCGTTGCCGTGCGGGATGCTGCCCATCCTGGCGACCAGTTGGCCCGGCTTGGCAACGGATTGCGGTGGGAAATCGGTGCTCGGTTGGGTCACCCAGATACCGGGCTCGATGTGCAGCGCGCCGTCCGCGCCGGCATCGGTAATCTTCTGCAGATAGGTCAGCCCGAACAGCGCAATATCATCCTGGCCGAAGCCGCGGTTCGGAACCGGCGATCCGATCGGTTCGAAGGTCAACGTCTCGCGGGTCTGGTTGAGTTGCAAGTAAAGATCGGTATTGTCCTTGAAGTCGGGCCTTGCAATCAGGTTGAAACCCCTGCCCTTCCAGGTACCTGCAAGATCGGCCAATAAACCCAGGCCATCGGTATTGTTCCGACCGGCGAAGCGCTCGGACGAAATCCTGTCTCTCATGTGTCAATCTCCTGTACTTGGACTATTGTGAACACCACGCCTGGCTTACTTGCCAAGACCGGGATGGCAGCGGAGTCTGGCCCGCAACCGGACCGCGGATGACCCGGCCGACTGACAGCCTATAACCCGCGAACGGCGGTCAGGCTGTGAATCAGCTCACACTTTAGATGCCGGGAGGTTTGCGTTTTTCCGCACGGGAATTTCTTCATCGTGCCATATCGGCTGCTGCAACGTGGCACCCCGAGCCCACGCACTCAGCAGACGAGGCGAGATAGCCGAGGGCACTGCCGCCTATGATGCGACCCTCAGGTCATTGTGTTGATAGCGGACCAATAATAAAAGACGTACTGACACGAAAATTCTATGAACTGTCAGCGACACCCACCGCCGCTTCAGGCACTTTCGGGTCAGTCTCTAAAGTCGATAATCCAGCCGCGCGATGGCGATCGCGCCTTCGGACTACATAGTGATCCCTGCGGGAATAGGCCCTACGGCACAGCGCCGGCCTAAGCCATTCTCAAAGCTGATAACCGAACCCGCTGCCTGGCCTCGCCCGCATCACCCGATCACCCGCATCCGCCCAGCCGATCCCCTCGTCCAGCGTCAGCGACACCGCTCGCACGATAAACACGTCCGGATCGTCCACCCCTGGGGGCTTCGCCCGGCGCTGGTTGTAGTCGGCTGCACTGTCCAGCAAAAGCCGGCGCACCATCACGATCCCCGCGTCGCTGCTGCACAGATGTTCCGTGCTGCGGTCATAGATCGGCGACAGACCCGATTGGCATGCCGCATCCTGCACCCACAGGCCGGGCAGGCCAGAAAACCACAAGGCCTTCTGACTCTCATAGTCGAACAGGAAGCCCGATTCAGGGTTGTACTTGGTCCAGAAGTCATTATAGGGTGTCGTGGGACTTTTCGGCGCGTACGCGTTTCGGCTGGCGTGCCCGCTCTCGCGCCCGTTATGGCCATCCAGGAACACCGCGCGAGTCCGCTCCGACAGCGCCTCAGTCGGATGATAGGAAAACATCAAGCACAGCGTATGCTCGTCATCCATCGGGACCCAGGCATGGCCGCTCAGATCAGGGAATTTCGACTGCGGCGGCACCAGCGAATAGAACGGCATCAGAAACTGATTGACCCGCCAGTACAGTTTGTCGTTGCCCAACTGCCGCCGAGCCGCGATGCTGACGCCAAAGTCCTGGCGGATCGATTGGATCATCGGCTTCAGGTCCTTCGCCGCAATCCAGTCGGCGATCGCCCCCTTGGCATCGATCCGGCCGTGCAGGATCGGGGCGTGCGCCGAGTCGATCTCGCCTTCCAGAGCCTGCAGCCAGTTGCACTCCTGCACCCGGAAAGTGACGACAACGTTTTCGTCTGGGACCAAATTCCATTCCATGTTGGGCAGCGGCGGCGGGTTCAGTGGGTCCGGCCCCATATAGGTCCAGACCACACCATTCCGTTCCCGGCACGGATATGCCGTGATCCTTACCCGCGCGGCCAGCCGGCTGGCCGGAGGTTCAGCGGGCATATCGGTAACCGCCCCGGTCACGTCGTATTTCCAGCCGTGATAGACGCAACGGATGCCGCACGCCTCGTTACGGCCAAACATCAAGGGTGCGCCGCGATGGGCGCAGGCGTTGGCGATCAGTCCCACCCGGTTCTCGGAATCGCGGAACACCACCAGGTCCTCGCCCAGTAATTTGATGCGTTTCGGCTGGCCGTCCGCGGTCAAGTCCTTGGCCGGGTAAAACGGAATCCAATAGAGCCGGAACAACTCCCCCATCGGAGCACCCCGACCGATCCGTGTCAGCCGTTCGTTATCCTGGTGCGACAGCATCAACAACGTCCCCTCAGCCTTGCGTCTCACGGGCTTGGCCCAGCTTGCGAGTCACCACCAAAGCGTCGGCGGCCACAACCCCGTCAGCGCGCGCGATCACCGGATTGATATCGACTTCCTGAATGACGTCGCCAAGGTCTGATGCCATTTCCGACAACCGGCAGATCAGCTCGACGAGCCCATCCAGATCGATCTTGGCCGCCCCGCGATAGCCGTCCAGCAGCGGAAAACTTCTCAGGCTGCGGACCATCTCGCGCGCCGTTTCCGGTCCTACCGGAGCCAGCCGGACGGCGGTATCACCCCACAACTCGACGGCCACGCCGCCAAGCCCGACCGCGATCAGCGGACCGAACTGCGGATCCTGCTTGACCCCGACCACCAGTTCGATGCCCCCGGCAACCATCTGCTGCACGCCGATCCCATCGATCACCGCCTCTGGCGCGTAGGCCCGCGCCGAGACCAGGATCGCCGACGCCGCCTGCCGCACCTCATCCTCCGATCGCAGCGACAGCGCCACCCCGCCGGCCTCGGTTTTGTGCGCAATGTCGGGCGAGACGATCTTGGCGACCACCGGAAAACCGATCCGTACCGCCGCCTGGGCTGCCGCATCCGGATCCGCCGCCAGCTCCTCACGCGGTACCGCGATGTCATAGGCCGCCAGCACCCGCTTTGAGTCCGCCTCGGTCAGCGCTCGCCCAGCCGATCCGATCACCCCGCGAGCCATACCAGCGGCAGCCTCCGGCGCCATCCGGGCTCGCCTCGGCAGCGGGCGAGCACGGCGAGCATGCCATTCGAACCATGACCGCAACGTCTGAAAGCATCGGTCGGTCGAACGGAACGTGCAGACCCTGGGATCGCGATCGAACGCCTCGCTGCCCGGACCCTGCAGCCATTCGTTCATCCAGACCACGGCCATCGCACGATCGGAGCGCCGAGCGGTTTCACTCAGTCGCACCGCCCGCGCGCCGCTGGAGGAGGCGTGCGCGAACACCATCGGAATCACCAGGGCACTATAACCCGGATCGGCAACGAACGCGTCCAGACAGAAACCGAAGGTTTCGGCGGTCTTCAGCACCTCGGCCGTCAGGTCGGACGGATTGGCCACCGAACCGAATTCCGGCACCACGGTATCCAGCGCCGCCGCCGTCGCTGCCGCCAAGCCGGGCAACGCCACGCCATGCTGCTCGGCCTTGTCGGCGCTGATCACCGAGGCGCCGCCGGATGTGGACAGCACACCGACCCCGAGACCGCCGGCCGGCGCCGACGTCTTGGCGAAGAAGTTCGCCCGCTCCAGCACCGATTCCAGATCGTTCACCGCGATGCAGCCGGCGTCGTGGAACGCCGCCTGATAGGCCGCCGCTGATCCGACGATCGACCCGGTGTGCGACAGCGCCGCCTTGCCGCTCGCGGCGCTGGTGCCCGCCTTGTAGACGATCAACGGCTTGCCAGCGTCGCGCGCCTTGCAGGCCGCCCGCAGGAACCGCCCGCCATCCTTGATGCCCTCGAACAGGCAGATGATCGAGCGGGTGTCGCCATCCTCCGCCAGATAGGAGATGTAATCGCAGACGTCCACATCCGCCGAATTGCCGGCCGCGAGATAGTGGGTGAAGCCGATCCCCCGGCCCATCGCCTGCAGCATGCCGTAGCCCAGCGCACCACTTTGCGAAACGATCCCGACCGGTCCGCGGCAATGCCCCATCGTGGCGTAATCCGGCATGAAATTGAGCCCCGCCCGCGACGCGGTGTTGGCCAGCCCGACGCAATTCGGCCCGACCAGCCGAACCCCATGATGGCGTGCCAACGCGACGAGAGCCTCCTGCCCAGCCACCCGATCGGGCTTGCCGGTTTCACTGAAGCCCGACGCGTAGATGATCGTCCCGCCGGCCTTCACCGCTCCGGCCGCCGCCACCAAGTCCGGCACCATCGCGCGCGCCACGCACAGCACTACGCAATCGGGTGACCCGCCGATCGCCGCCAGGCTCGGCACGCAGCGACGGCCCAGCAACATCGTGTACTTAGCATTGACCGCGACGACCTCGCCGGTGAAATCCACCATGTTGGCCAGCGTGCGCTCGCCGAACGAGCCTGGCGTTTCCGACGCGCCCACGACAGCCACCAGGCGCGGGTTGATCAGCCGCTGCAGGTCCTGCCGCGTGTAGATATCGCGCATGGCACTATTCACCGGTCCGCCGCTTGATGGTTCGCCGCGATCGGTGAACAAGCCCTTACAGCTACAGCGGGAGAACCCGTCATGGGGGCGCCGAGGTTTTCGACGAATTGAAGATCCAGGTATCCACTAAACCAAGCTCCTCGGGTTTGCGCTCAAGGACGTGCAAGGCACGACCAGGCACATCCAGTTCAGGATTGCCTGCCGGATGCTGTCCTCCACCGAAGCCGCCGGATACCGCCGCCAGGCCCGGTCAGCGGCAGATAGTGCGAAATCTCCAGCGCCAGGATCTCCGCCATTTCGTCCTCGCGATTGCTTTGCCGCCTTATACAGGCGTTGCCGTGTCAGGGCGAGCCAGCCGGCAGCCGGCGCCATCCCCGGCCGCAAATCCCGTCATAACCGTCGTGACCGCCCGAAAAGTCCGGCCGCGCCGGCTTGATCCGGCAATTGCCCCGGGTGCCCCAACTCACCCCTCGCCACAACGCCCGAATCAGCCTATCAAGCGCCGGTCGGACGCACACCCCACCCACCTGCTTCCGTGCGGACGCGAACAATGGATTGAGACTTGAGCGACACACCCGACCCGCCCGTGGACCCGACCGGCCCATACGGCGACATGCAGCCGGTCAACCTGGAACAGGAGATGCGCCGCTCCTACCTCGATTACGCCATGAGCGTGATCGTGGCGCGCGCCCTGCCAGACGCCCGCGACGGCCTGAAGCCGGTGCACCGGCGCATCCTGTTCGGCATGCACGAGGCCGGCTACACCCCCGATAAGCCATACCGCAAATCCGCCCGCGTCGTCGGCGACGTGATGGGTAAATACCACCCGCACGGCGACGCCTCGATCTACGACGCCATGGTGCGCATGGCGCAATCTTTTTCCATGCGCCTGCCGCTGATCGACGGCCAGGGCAATTTCGGATCGGTGGACGGCGACAACCCGGCGGCGATGCGCTACACCGAAGTCCGCCTCGCCAAGGCCGCCGCGCTGCTGCTGGAAGACATCGACAAGGATACCGTCAACTTCCAGCCGAACTACGACGAGACCGAAAAAGAACCGCTCGTCCTGCCGGCCAAGTTTCCCAACCTGCTGATCAACGGCGCCAACGGCATCGCCGTCGGGATGGCGACCAACATCCCACCGCACAATCCGGGCGAGATCATCGATGCCACGCTGGCGCTGATCGCCGAACCCGACCTGTCGCTCGACGAGCTCATGAAAATCGTTCCGGGTCCGGATTTCCCGACGGGAGGTGTGATCATCGGCCGCTCCGGCATCCGAGCGGCGTTCGAGACCGGGCGGGAGAGTATTACGATCCGGGCGAAGACCGAATTCGAGGAAATCCGCCGCGATCGCCAGGCCATCATCGTCACCGAAATCCCCTATCAGGTGAACAAGAAGACGCTGATCGAGAAGATCGCCGAACTGGTGCGTGGCAAGATCATAGAGGGCATCGGCGAAATGCGCGACGAGAGCGACCGCTCCGGCATGCGCATCGTGATGGAGCTGAAGCGTGACGCCACACCCGAGGTGGTGCTGAACCAGTTGTTCCGCTTCACCCAGTTGCAGACCAGCTTCGGCATCAACGTCCTCGCCCTCGATGACGGCCAGCCCAGGCAAATGGGCCTGCGCGACGCCCTGACCTGCTTCATCCGCTTCCGCGAAGAGGTAATTCTCCGGCGTTCCCGTTTCGAGCTCGGCAAGGCCCGCGACCGCGCGCACAACCTGGTTGGCCTGGCGATCGCGGTGGCCAATATCGACGACGTCATCCGCCTGATCCGCGCCAGCCCCGACGCCCCCGCCGCACGCGCTGCGCTGATGGACCGCGATTGGCCAGCCGCCGACATCGGCGCCCTGCTCGCCCTGATCGACGAACCGGGCAATGTCATCGCCGCTGATGGTACGGTGCGGCTGACCGAGGAACAGGCGCGCGGCATCCTGGAACTCCGCCTGCAGCGCCTCACTGGACTGGAACGCGAAAAAATCCAGGCCGAAATGACCGAGGTCGCCGGCAGAATCCGCGAATTGCTGGAGATCCTCGACTCGCGCATCCGCCGCATGGAGGTGATGACCGAGGAACTCACCGCCGCGCGCCGCGAAATCGTTTCGCCGCGGCTGACCGAGATCGCCGACGCGCTGGCGGACCAGGACGACGAAAGCCTGATCGAACCCGGTCAGATGGTGGTGACGATCACCCGCGACGGCTTCATCAAGCGCACCACGCTGGAGACTTTCCGAGCGCAGAACCGTGGCGGACGCGGCCGGTCTGGGGCGGGCATGCGCGGCGACGACATCGTCACCCGGAGCTTCAACGCCCACACCCACCAGTGGGTGCTGTTCTTCTCCTCCGGCGGCAAGGCGTTTCGCGTCAAGGTCTGGAAACTGCCAGAGGCCGGCCCCACGGCGAAAGGCCGAGCCCTGGTCAACCTGCTGCCGGAATTGGGTGGCGATACTATTACCACCGTTCTGCCGCTGCCGCAGGACGAAAGCCTGTGGGACAGCCTGCATCTGGTGTTTGCCACCGCGTCGGGCAACGTGCGGCGCAACCGGCTGTCGGATTTCAAGAACGTCCGCGCCGCCGGACTGATCGCGATGAAGTTGGACGAGGGCGACCACCTGATCGGTGTCGCCACCTGCCGCGAGGGCGACGACGTGCTGCTGGCGACCCGCAACGGACGCTGCATCCGCTTCCGCCTGCTCGACGATCAGGTCCGCGTTTTTGCCGGCCGCGACAGCTCCGGCGTGCGCGGCATCAGGCTGCTGAACGGCGACGAGGTCATCAGTCTGTCGGTGCTGCGCCACGTTGCGGCCAGCCCGGAAGATCGGCTGGCTTACCTGAAACAGGCCAATGCCAGGCGTCGCCACAACGGCGATGGCGAAGCTGAGGCCGTCGCGACAGATGGTGCTCCGGTGGATGCATCGACGGCAGATGTGCCGACTGGAGAATCGGCCACGGAATCTGAGGAAATCACCGTCGAGGTGACGCTGTCGGCCGATCGCTTCGCCGAAATGGAAGGCGCCGAGGAAATGCTGCTCACCGTCACCGACGTGGGCTTCGGCAAGCGCACTTCGGCCTACGAATACCGGGTCACCGGGCGTGGCGGACAGGGCATCGGCAACATCACCTTGGCGCCGCGCAACGGCAAGACCGTGGTGGCAAGCTTTCCGGTGCGCCAGGGTGACGACATCATGATGGTCACCGATGCCGGCAGGTTGATCCGCGTGCCGGTCGATCAGGTCCGCACCACCGGGAGACAGGCGATGGGGGTCACTCTGTTCCGTGTCGACAAGGGTGAGCACGTGACCAGCGTGTTCACTGTGCTGGAGGACGACACCGACGATAATGGCGCCGCGCCGGATAACCTCCCCGATGGCGGTCCCGGTTCCGATCCGGCACGGCTGGATAGTGGCGACCCCGACGCGCCGGGCGCCGATCGCCCGGACCAGGAAAGCCACAGTCCAAACCCCGGGGACCCAAGCGATGGCTGAGCGCGCCCATCCCACGACGCGACGGATCGGCTTGTATCCCGGAACCTTCGATCCGATCACCAACGGGCATCTCGACGTCATCGCCCGTGCCGCCCGGCTGCTCGACCGCCTGGTGGTGGGCGTCGCCATGAGCACCGGCAAGGGCCCGCTGTTCACCTTGGAGGAGCGGGTCGAACTGGTGCGCGTTGAGATCGCCGCCATCGCCACCCGCAACGACATGGTCATCGATGTCATCCCGTTCGACACCCTCCTGGTCGATTTCGCTCGCGCGGTAGGCGCGTCGATGATCGTCCGCGGACTGCGCGCGGTGTCTGATTTCGACTATGAAATCCAGATGGCTGGGATGAACTACCGTATGGCACCGGACGTCGAAACGGTGTTCCTGATGGCCAGCGAGACGCACCAGTTCATCGCCTCCCGCCTGGTCAAGGAGGTTGCCAAACTGGGCGGCGATATCTCGTCGTTCGTGCCGCCGACAACCCTGGAACGCATTCTCCAGCGCATCCGCGGCTAACCCGTTCTGGAACGTAATTTCCAGCTCATTTTACTTCGAAGGAGGGCGTCTTGCATCGCCGCACCCTGGTCTTATCCCCCGCTGCCGTACTGATCACGGCCCTGGCCGTCCCGCCGTTGACGGGCGCTGCCCCGGCGCTTGCGCAGACCCCATCGACGCAGAACCTCGATCTCGAGAACACCATCTATCTCGACCTGAAACAGGGTCGCGTGGTGATCCGGCTACTGCCCGAGATCGCCCCCAAGACCGTCCAGCGGATCAAGACGCTGTGCCGCCAGGGGTTCTACGACGGCACCCCGTTCCACCGTGTGATCGAGGGCTTCATGGCCCAAGGCGGCGATCCCACCGGCACCGGCACCGGCGGCAGCAAGCTGCCCGATCTGCCGCTGGAAGTCAGCCAGCGCCACTTCGTGCGCGGGGTCTGCGGCATGGCGCGGACCAGCGCGCCGAACAGCGCCAACAGCCAGTTCTTCATCATGTTCGCCCCGGCCCCTTCGCTCGACGGCCAATACACCATCTGGGGTCAGGTAGTTCGCGGCATGGAGTATGTCGACGAGATCAAGCGCGGCAGCGGCAGCAGTGGTATCGTCAGTGATCCGGACCGGATCGTGCACATGCGCGTTGCCGCCGACGTGAAATAACAGTCCTGAAGGAGACAGCCATGAGTGACTCGAAACCGGCTCTCGACCCCGAGAACACCCTTTATCTGGACCTGAAACAGGGCCGCGTGGTGATCCAACTGCTGCCCGACATCGCGCCGATGCACGTGCAGCAGATCAAGACCCTGGCGCGCAAGGGCTTCTACGACGGCACCGTGTTCCACCGCGTGATCGAGGGCTTCATGGCCCAGGGCGGCGACCCCACCGGCACCGGCACCGGCGGAAGCGACCTGGATAACATCCGCGCCGAGTTCTCCGACAAGGCGAAATTCGTCCGCGGCACCTGCGGCATGGCCCGCAGCCAAAGCCCGCATAGCGCCAACAGCCAGTTCTTCATCATGTTCGAGCCGGCGTCGCACTTGAACGGCCAATACACCATCTGGGGTCAGGTGGTGGACGGCATGGATCTGGTCGATCAGATCAAGCGTGGCAGCGGCGGCGGCGGCACGGTGTCGAACCCGGACAAGATCGAGAAGCTGTCGATGGCCGCGGACGCCGCCTGATCCTCGCCCGGCCGGCCTGACCTAGGCGTCGGGCCTGCGCTGGCCGCCGGGCTAGGCGATGCTTGACCCGCGGCCCGGCATGGCGTTCAAAGCGCGCCGGCGAGCCCGTAGCTCAGTTGGTAGAGCACGAGACTTTTAATCTTGGGGTCGTGGGTTCGAATCCCACCGGGCTCACCAGGAAATCCATGATTGAGGCGGCTTCGGGCCGGAATTCCCGGCATATCCGATTCCGCCGTTCGTCCCGTCCTCGCCGGCGACCGAGGGCAAACGTGTGAGGCTGGTGCCGTCCGCGCATCGAAGCCCCGCTCCGCGCGGCCCTGATCTTGACGGTCCTGTCCGATTTCGTGGACACATGACCGATTGGCTCAGGATGGAAGGTGGCAGTGGATCCATTCCGTCGTCAGCGAACACCGGTCAGTGCGCAGTTCTGAAATGCTCGGCTGTGGGGTCGCCCAGACCAGCGCATTCGCAAAACACCGGCCCGACCGGCCGGGGTATGTCCGCGCGAAAATCTGGCCGCTTGGCGTCCCTGCCCGGCAAGGCGACGATGGTGAAAGATCTGTTGGACCTCCGGCAAATGCTGTCGGTTCACGCCCGGCTGTCGCGAGATCGGCTGGGGCGCGTGATCTCGACCGGTCGCTGACCTTTGGGCAGTGGAACGAGCGGTCCTGCCGCCTGGCCAACGCGCTGCTCGGGATCGGACTTGACAAGGGCGATCGCTTCGCGATGCTCGCCTACAACAGCCTCGGATAGATGGGAATCTATGCGGCCGCGGCGAAAGCCGGGGTGATCGTCGTGCCGATCAACTTCCGCTTGGTTGGCCCTGAAGTCCGCTTCATCCTGAGGAACGCCGGAACGACGGCGCTAATCGTGCAAGACGAACTGGCGGGCGTGGTCGAGGAAATCCGCGCGGATCTATCCTTTCCCGAAAAAAATTACATCTATTTCGGGTAACGACCCGCCCCCACCGGTACCGCGATTACGAAAGCGCTGCTTTGGCGAGGCGAGCGGCGGTGAGCCCGGCCAGCCCGTCCGTCTGTCCGATCCCTGGACATTGATATACACGTCGGGAAACACCGGCGACCCGAAAGGCGTTGTTCGCAACAACCGAAGCGGGACGCTGTTGTCGATGGTGACCGAAATCGAACTTGGCATTCGTCGCACCGACGGGGCGCTTCTCGTCATCCGATGTGTCATGCCAATTCGGTCAATTTCTCCAATGCCTTCGGCTATTGCGGTGGCGTGACGACCGTGTATTCGCGCAAGAACTTCGATTCGACGAATACCGGAACCTGCCCGAAAAAACCCGCGCGGCTTTCAAGGGCGAGCACTGCTCAGTCGGCGACATGGCGGTTCGAGACGAAGAAGGCTACATCCAGCTTGTCGATCGCAAGAGCAACATGATCATCTCAGGTGGCGAGAACATCTATCCGTCCGAGGTCGAGGCGGTGAGCGGCGCCCATCCGCTGGTCAAGGATGTCGCGGTCGTCGGCGTGCCCGACGAAAAATGGGGCGAGCGCGTGCAGGCGGTCGTCGTGCTGCATGAGGACGCTGCCGTCAGCGAGGCCGAGTCGCTGGATTGGTGCAAGGAACGACTGGCCGGCTTCAGGCGGCCGCGTGCCTGTTCGTTCCTAGGGGAGGATGAAATGCCGCGCAACGTCACCGGCAGAATCCTGCATCGCGCGCTCAAAGCCCGGCTGCAGTCGTGAGCATGGGTTGCCTTCGGCCAGACGGCGAGGTCGGCGCGATCCTGATCGGGTATATCGTTTTGGAATCGTATGGTTTTGTCCTCGTCACCTGGTAACAGAAAGGAACGGATCAGATGAAACCATCTCCTGAGAGCGTTGCGGACGTCATTGCGCGCCTGCTGAAGGCACGCGGCGTGACGCGCGTCTTCACGCTGTGTGGCGGCCACATCATGCGATCTGGATGCGCCTCGACGCGCATGGGATCAGCATTGTCGACGTCCGCGACGAGCGGGCAGCCGTGCATATGGCGCAGGCGCACGCCGAACTGACCGGGCAACTTGGCGTCGCGCTTGTCACCGCTGGGCCAGGCGTCACCAACGCGATGACCGGGATCGCAAACGCGCATGTCTCGCGCGCACCAAGTCCTGGTGATCGGCGGAGCCAACCCGCGCCCACAGGAAAATCGCGGCGGCCTGCAGGATCTGGACCATACCCAGGCGACCGCCATGATCTCGCCAGAGCGTCGGATTTTATTGCTTGATCGGTATAAATCACGCTGGGCTAGCACCTCCGATGGTAGGTCGGATCGCTCGGATCAGAGGTCTATCACTGATTCGAGGATCGGTATAGTAACGAATAAGACTATACTGAAATATTCCCGATCGGCGCGAGCACAGCTAACAACATATGCTTGCCGTCGGATACCGAAACTACAGCGTTATCGCGCTGAGCGCAACGTTTACAGCCCATGAATCACGAGATCAAACAAGGAGTTAGGCCATTTTTGGCAGGCGCAGACACGAAAATGGTCCAAGAACAAGCGAAAGTCCGGGCTCAATCCGCCCGCTCCAATACAGGCGATTCCTGACGCCTAAACCACGGTTTTGACACGCTTTCGCCGCCGGCCCGATACGCCGCCGGCACACCCCGGGTCAGATATGAAGCATGAGGGGACTCCCGATGCCGGTGCCAAATGAACTCCCGACGGGGCGGCGTGGACGTCATGTCGCGGGCGACGACATCGATCCGGCGGTGATCTACTCAGCCGCCGCCTACGACGCTCAACCGATCCCCACCGCCGCCGAAGCCGCGACGGACGCTGATCCGACCGTGCGCCGGCTGATCGCCGCCCACCCCGCATTGGGCACCCTGCCGCGGCACGAGCATCGCACCTTGCTGCGCGGGTCAAGAATTCGGCCGCTGAAACGCCAAGAGTTGATCTTCCGCCAGGGCGACGCGGCCAGCAGCGTCGCCCTGGTGCTGGAAGGCTTCGTCAAACTCTCGGTGCCGCTGGCCGATGGCGGCGAGTTGGTCCTTGACATCGCCGGCCCGGGCGCCTGCATCGGCGAGATATCGGTGCTGCACGCCCGCACCCGCGGCGCCGATGCCGCGGCTCTGGCGCCTGGTCGGCTGCTGATCATCGATGCCAGGCAATTCCGCCAGACGTTTGATCGGATGCCCGAGGGGTTGCTCGCGCTGCTTCGCCTGGCCAGCAGGAAATTGCAGCGGGCGACGGGGCAATTGATCGACAGCCGAGCACGGAGCGCGCTGGCGCGGCTGGCCAAGACCGTGCTTCAAGTGGCGAGACTGGCGCCCTCGGACCCGCATCACCCGGGTGGCCTTGGGTTGCGCCTGTCGCAAGGTGAATGGGGTCTGATGGCCGGCATGAGTCGGGAACTCGTCAACAAGCATCTGGGTGTCTGGCGCGACGCCGGTTGGATCAGCCTGTCCGGCGGGACCGTGACCTCGGTCGACATCGCCGCACTCGAGGGCATATCAGGCGACGATCAGGATGGCGACGCCGATCCGGGTTGATGGCGGCGCGCCGCCCGAGATGCTTGCGGCGGGCCGCCGTGATCGGCGCCGATGCCTCGCCACTTACCGGCGCGCGTCAGCCGCCATCCGCAGCGCCATGCCCGCGAACACGGTGCCCATCAGCCAGCGTTGCGCGACCAGCCACCACGGTCGCTTTGCCAGGAACAGCGCGATGGTGCCCGCAGTCATCGCGATCACCGCGTTGATGCTGATGCTGATCGCCACCTGCGTCGCACCCAGCAGCAACGATTGCGCCAGCACGCCGCCCTGGCCCGGGTCGATGAACTGCGGCAGCAATGACAGATACAGCACGGCGATCTTGGGGTTCAGCAGGTTGGTCAACAGGCCCATGGCGAACAATCGGGGCGCGCTGTCGGCAGGCAGCACGCGCACCTGGAAGGGCGAGCGCCCGCCGGGCCTGACCGCCTGCCAGGCGAGGTAAAGCAGATAGATCGCGCCTGCGAAGCGCAATGTGTCATAGGCATAGGGCACCGCCAGCAGCAGGGCGGTGATGCCAAAGCACGCACTACACATGTAGCACAGGAAACCGACCGCGACCCCGCACAGCGAAATCAGGCCGGCCACGCGGCCCTGAGAGATCGAGCGTGACACCAAATACATCATGTTCGGGCCGGGCGTCAGCGCCAGGCCCAAGGTCAGCAGAGCGAATCCGGGCAGATTGGACAAAGCCGGCAAGATTTTGCTCCTGAGTGTGGCCGGTGAATGTGGCCGATCGGGGCCGGATGATCGGATCTGTTATAATGGCAGCATTGCGCCGCGCGGACGAGACCGGTGCCGCGCGGACGAGACCGGTGGGGACGGCGGCGATGCCCACGCGCGACAAGAGGCTTCCTTGCCGTGCCGGGGGCGTCGGCTGTAGGGTCCCGGGCCATGGAGCCGTTCTGGAAGACCAAGTCGCTGGAGCAGATGACAACGGACGAATGGGAAGCGCTGTGCGACGGCTGCGGCCGTTGCTGCCTGCATAAATTGCGGCATGAGGACACCAACGAGCTGTCCTTCACCAACGTCGCCTGCCGGCTGCTGGATCTGCAGTCCTGCCGTTGCAGCGATTACCCCCGCCGCCGACGCCGGGTGCCCGATTGCGTCGGCCTTACCCCGGCGGCGCTGCAGGCGATCGACTGGTTGCCTCCGTCCTGCGCCTATCGCCGGGTGCGTGACGGCAAGAGCCTGGCATGGTGGCATCCGCTGGTATCGGGAGACCCCGATACGGTGCATCAGGCTGGCGTCTCGGTGCGCGGCCGGGCGGTGAGCGAACGCCGTGCCGGCGCGCTTGAAGATCATGTTGTGGATTGGCCGGGCAAGCCGCCGCGGGCGGTGCGGTCGAAGGATGGTGAGCTGCCCGAAGATCTGAAGGAGACGACGTGATGCTGAAGGATGCCCTGTACGGCGGGATCAATGCCGCGGTGGTGACGGCGATGAACGCCGACCTCTCGATCGACTTCGATCGGATGGCGGCTCATTGTCGTTGGCTGCTGGCCAACGGCTGCAGCGGGCTGGCGGTGCTGGGCACCACCGGCGAGGCGAACAGCCTTGGCGTCAGCGAGCGGATCGCGGTGCTGGAAGGGTTGGCCGAACGCGGCATTCCGGCGGCGAAGATGCTGCCTGGAACCGGCACGACTTCGATGACCGATACCGTGTTGCTGACCCGCAACGCCGACGAACTGGGCTGCCGCGGCGCGTTGCTGTTGCCGCCGTTTTATTACAAGAACCCATCCGATGATGGGCTGCTGGCTTACTTCAACGAAGTAATCCAGCGCGTCGGTGGCGACATCAAGCTGTATCTGTACAATTTTCCGCAGCAGTCGGCGATTCCGTTCTCGGTCGATTTCATCGCCCGTTTGCTGGGGGCGAACCCGGGCAAGGTCAAGGGCATCAAGGACAGTTCCGGCGACTATGCCAACAGCCTGGCCTACGTCGAGGCTTTCGCGCGGGATGGATTCGAGGTCTATGCCGGCGATGATTCGTTGCTGCTGTCGTTGCTGCGGAAGGGCAGCGCCGGGTCGATCACCGCGGCGTCGAACGTGAATTGCGCGCTGGGCGCCGAGGTCTATGCCAACTGGGATGGCGCCAAGGCGGCCGCGGCGCAGGAGGTGTTGTCGGCGACGCGCAAGGCGGTGACTGCGGTGCCGCTGATTCCGGCGCTGAAGACACTGGTGGCGCGCAACACCGGGGATCTGCGCTGGGTCAACATCCGCCCACCGCATCTTGCGCTGACCGAGGCGCAGACGGCGGCGCTGTTCAGCTTGTTCGACGCCAGCGGGATCCGGTTGGCGAAGGCGGCCTAGACTGGCTGTTTGTCGCGGAGTGGCTCTGGTCGGACCCAAATTGCCGCTTGCGGATCAGTCTCCGGAAAGCAGTCCCCTTAAACAACAGCGGCACGGCCGCCGAACCGCTCTTGCTCGCCGTGAGAGTGTCAGCATGAGTGAATGTATTGGACGTTCAACCTCACTCTGTTGAATACACCATGAGTAGACACTGGGATATACAGGCTACAGTTACCCAGGCTGATGCCGACTACTGCCCATTGCAGCAGCCCATGCCGCTCCACTCCCAGTGCATCTGGCAATCGAACAACCGGTTAAAAGCACGGGTGCCGCGTCGCCGCGCGATGGAACGGTTCGGCCCGCTGCCAAGGGCGACATCCCGTCAAAGCCGCCACTACCGCGCGACCAGCAGCGGGCGGAGCACGTCCCCGACTCCGGTGATCATGATCTGCACGCCGATGCAGAGCAGCAGGAAGGCGGATATCCGGGTGATCGTGCGCGTGCCCGTCGGCCCCATCATCCGGGTCAACCGGTCGGCGTAGCTGTAGGTGACCCAGATCACCGCCGTCATCGCCAGCGCCGCGCCGGTCATGCCGAGGAAGAACCAGCCGAGCCCGGCGAACAGCCGGGGATGTCCCGCGCCCAGCGCGACGGCGACCGCGATGGTGCCGGGGCCGGTGGTGAACGGGATGGTCAGCGGAAACAGCGCGATGTCCTCGATACCGTCCGCTGTCGCGGCTTGCTGCTGCTTGCGGTCCTCATGCGTCTCCGGAGCGTTCAGCAGGCGCCAGCCGCTCAACGCGACGACGAGGCCGCCGGCGACCCGCAGCGCGGTCAGCGTGATGCCGAAGAACGCCAGCACGTAGGACCCGGCCCAAAGCGCGCCCATCATCACGCACAGTGAGTTTAGCGCCACCAACCGGGCCAGCCTGGCCTGAGCCTCCGGCGGCCGGTCGGCGGTGACGCCACGGAAGATGAAGCCGCCGCTGATCGGGTTGATGATGGAAAACAGTGCGGGAAAGCCAAGCAGAAAGGCGTGCACGGCTTCCAGCATGGCAGGGTCAGGCCATTGATGGGCGTTTGCCGGCCCAGGGCTGGATCGCCTCGAAGGCGGAAGCGGCCTGCAGCACGCCCAGGTCGTCGAAGCGCCTGCCGACGATCTGCAGACCGACCGGCAGTCCTTGTCCGGTAAAGCCGCAAGGCACGCTGGCGGCTGGGTTCCACGACATGTTGAATGGGTAGGAAAATTCTGCCCAGCTCACCCAGTCCCAGTCGTGTCGCGGCCAGTGGTCCGGCATCAGTTTCTCGGCCGGGAAGGCGGCGACCGAGACGGCCGGCGTCAGCAGGAAATCCCAGTCCTCGAACCAGCGATGGATGGTGGCGATGTATGCCATTTTTCGCTCGCGAGCGAGCTGGTAGTCGGCCACCGATACGTCGGTTCCGGCCTTGATGCAGGCGACCAGGCCGGGGTCCATGCGGGATTCCCAGGTTTGCAGTTGCGGCTTCAGACGGGTCAGATGGGCGGCCCAGAAAAACCGGATCAGTTCGGGACCAGGGGCGGCCCACGGCGTCGCCACCGGTTCGACGATGGCGCCCAGTTCGGTGAAGCGATCGGCCGCGGCGCGGACCAAGGCGGCGACGTCGGGGTCGACCCGGGCATGGCCGAGATCGGGGCTGTAAGCGATGCGTCGGCCCTTGATTCCATCCCGCAGCCGCTCAGGATACGCGGCGGGGCCAGCTTCGAGTGAGGTGTAATCGAGCGGATGGGGGCCGGCCATAACCTGCAGGAACAGCGCGCTATCGGCAACCGTTCGGGTCAGCGGACCGTTGTGGGAGGTAAAGTCGCCGGTATTGACCGGGTAGGTCGGCACCCGGCCGAAGCTGGGCTTGAGGCCGAACACCCCGGAGAAATGCGCTGGCATGCGGATCGACCCGGCACCGTCGCTGCCCTGGTGCAGTGGACCGAACCCGGCGGCGGCGGCGGCGCCTGCTCCGGCAGAGGACGCCCCGGCGTTGTAGCCGAACCTCCATGGGTTATGGGTGATGCCGGTCAGCGGCGAGTGCGAAACGCCGGTCCAGCCGAACTCTGACGTCGTGGTCTTGCCGATGATGATGGCGCCTTCCTGCTGCAGGCGAGGCACGATCGGGGTGTCTTCGGCCGGCTGGAAATTCTGGTGGATCAGGCTGCCTTGCTGGGTCGGCATGTCCTTGGTGTAGGCAAGGTCCTTGATGGTGACCGGCAGGCCGTGCAGCCGACCGATGCGCTCACCTGACACCAGCCGCGCCTCGGCGACACGGGCAGCGTCCATCGCCTTATCGGCGGCGAGGTAGGCGAAGGCGTTGACCTTCGGATCGTAGGCGTCGATCCGCTCCAGCACGGTCCGCATGTAATCGACCGGGGAAAGTTGCTTGGTGCGGATCAGTTCGGTGACCCGGGTGGCCGGCAGGAACGCAAGATCTTCCGAATTCATCGCATGCCCTTACACTCTATGCGCTGATTTTTGCGTGCGAGTTGGCGCCTGCCGGGCGCTCGCCACGCCTGCGGGGGCGCCGCCAGGTGACAACGCGGCGTCAATATGTTGCCCGGCCGCCCGAGATGTCGAATACCGCGCCGGTGGAGAAGCTGCACTCCTCGCTGGCCAGCCATAGGACCAAGGCGGCGACTTCCTCGACCAGGCCGAAGCGGCCGATCGGAATTTTCGACAGCATCCAGTCGATCTGGGTTTGGCTCATCTGCTCGAACAACGGGGTTTTCACCGCCGCCGGGGTAACACAGTTGACCCGTATTTCACTCGCCGCCAATTCCTTGCCCAAGGATTTCGTCAGCCCGATGACCCCGGCTTTCGACGCGGAATAAGCCGAGGCGTTGGGATTGCCTTCCTTGCCGGCGATCGAGGCAATGTTGACGATCCTGCCATAGCCATTGGTCCGCATCAGCGGCACCACCGCGTGGCAGCAGTAGAAAACGCCCTTCAGGTTGACGTCGATCACCCGATCCCATGCGCTGATTGGGTAATCCCAAGTTGAATGGTTGGGGCCGGTGATGCCGGCCGAGGTGACCAGGATGTCGATTTTTCCCAACGCCGCGATCGTGCTGTCAACGGCGCGGCGGGCGGCTTCGGGATCGGCGACATCCAGCGCCACCGTATGGGCCGCAGCCGATCGCGCAAGGCCCGCCTCGTCGCTGTCCCACAGGCTGACCGCTGCGCCGGCGGCGGCGAGGCCTTGGGCGATGGCGGCTCCGATGCCGGAGACGCCGCCGGTGACGATAGCCGTGCGTCCTGCGAAGCGTTGTGCCATCCCAGCCTCCAGTGCCAGCGTCACAGTGAAGAACGGACCGGCGGGCGGGACAAGATGGCCGACAGCGACAGATGGTTGGCAGCGCCGACTGCGCCGCGGAGCGATCCGACCGCGAACGCCGCTACATCGCGATCGAGAACCCACCATCGACCGGGATCGCCGTGCCGGTGACGAAATCCGACGCCGGACTGGCCAGGAACGCCGCGATCCCGGCCATGTCGTCGGCTGTGCCCCAGCGGCCGTGCGGAGTACGCTGCTCGACACTGTCCTGCAGGCCCGGCACCTGTTGCCGGGCGCCCCTGGTCAGATCGGTATCGATCCAACCTGGCAGGACAGCGTTGACCTGGATGTTGTCCTTCGCCCAAGCGGTCGCCAGCGCGCGTGACATCTGCACGATGCCGCCCTTGCTGGACGCGTAGGCAACCGCATAAGGCGCGCCGAACAGCGACATCATCGACCCGATGTTGATGATCTTGCCGCCGCCTCCGCGCAGCATTTCCGGATAGGCCGCCCGGGCACAACGAAACGCGCTGGTCAGGTTGGTATCCAGGACATGGTGCCACTCGTCCTCGGACAGATCCTGCGGCAGCTTGCGAACCGAGGTGCCGGCGTTGTTCACCAGGATATCGACCCGGCCGTGCAGCGTGACCGCGCCGCTGACCAGTGCCTGGCAGTCTGCGGTCTTTGTCACATCGGCGGCGATAAAGCTGGCTTGCGCACCGTCCTCGCGCAGCGCCCGCAGCGCGGCATCGGCCTTGCCTCGGTCGCGGCCGGCGATAACGATGGTGGCACCGCAGGACGCGATGCCGCGCGCCATGCCAAGGCCGATACCGCCGTTGCCGCCGGTGATGACGGCGACTTTGCCGGTCAGGTCGAACAAGTTCATCGGTCGGGTTCTCTGACAGAAGGTCGGCGCAGCATGATCGGGGACACCATGACGCGCAACCGTCACGGCACCACGCGGGTCTCCGCCAGATGGTCGAACCGCTTGCGGAATGTGCCTAGGCCCATGGTCTGCGAGCGCAATTCGATGATCAGGTCGTGCATCTCGGCCTCGGGCACCAGCGCCTCGACATCGTCCCACCCCGCCCAATCGGGTCGTTCGGCATAGCCCAGAATCTGGCCCCGCCGTCCGGTCAGCAGCCGCTGCGCCCGCGCGGTGTAGTCGTTCGGCACACTGATCGTCACGTGATCGATCGGTTCCAGCAGCACCGGATCGGCCTTCGCCAAGGCCTCTTTCATGGCGATCTGGGTCGCGGTCTTGAACGCCATGTCGGAGCTGTCGACGGAGTGGAACCCGCCGTCGACCAGCGTCACCGAGACGTCGACCACCCGATAGCCGAACGGGCCCTTGCTGGTGGCGTCCTCGGCGGCGTCGCCCACGGCGGCGATGAAATTGCGCGGCACCGAGCCACCGACGATCTTGTCGATGAACTGAAATCCTTCACCGCGCGCCCTGGGCGCGACGTCGATCTTTACGTCGGCGAACTGGCCGTGCCCGCCGGTCTGGCGTTTCAGCCGGCCGTGCTCTTGCACCGGCTTGCGGATGGTCTCCTTGTAGGCGATCGCCGGCTTGTGGGTCGAAAGTTTCAGCCCGTAATCGCGCGCCAGATGATCGACGGTGGTTTGCAGGTGCATCTCACCCTGGCCGTGCAGAACAGTCTCACCCTCTTGCGTCACGAACAGCGAGGGGTCTTCCTCGGCCAGCTTGTGCAGCGCGCCGGAGAGTTTCACGTCGTCCTTGCGATCGGTGGTGGCGACGGCCATCGCATAAACCGGAGGCGAAGCCTGCGGAAACGCCAGCGGCTCGGGTTGACCGCCGGGCGACAGCGTGGCGCCGGTCGGCACCCCATCGAGGCGCCCAAGCGCGACGATGTCCCCTTGTTTTGCTTCCGGAATTTTGGTCAGGTCGCCGTTCAAGTAACGATAAATTCCGCCCAGGCGGGTTCCGCCGAGTTGGACACCATCGGAGATCGTTCCGGCCCAAATCCTGGCATAGGACAGTTTGCCGGTGTGACCGGCGTAGACCGTCTTGAACACCTGAGCGCGTGCCGCCCCACCCGGCACGATCTGGTGCCGTTCGGCGGTTTCGGCCGGATCGGGGGTATCGTGGCGCAGTGCCTTCCACAGCCGGCGCACGCCGTTGGCGTGTTCGGCGGCGCCGACCAGGACCTCGATCACGCTGCCGGCCAGCAGATCCTTGTGCATGTCGCGATACAGCTCCTCGGGTGTCGGCTTGATATCCTCCAGCACCTTTTCCAATAGAGCGTCGTCATGGTCGGCCAGGGTTTCCACCAGCCGGTCGAGCGCGGCCTCGCCCTCGGCGCGCAGGGCGTCGGGAACCCGCATCAGTTCGGACGCCTGTCCTTTGCGGTAGTGATAGGCCCGCTCGCTCATCAGATCGACATAGCCGCTGACGGTTTCGCCCTCGAAGGTCGGCATCTGGCGCAGCACCAGCGGACAGGCGGCATAACCCTGCAGGCTGGCCAGCGTGTCGGCGAGGCCGCCATCGAGCGTATCGATCTTGTTGATGAAGACGATGTGGGGAATGCCCTCGTCCTTCAACGTCTTCAGCAACGGCGCCACGGTGGCGGCCTTGGCTGGTGTCGGCTCGCAGACCACCACGGCGATATCGACCATCGCCAGGGCGCAGCAGGTCTGATGGCTGAATTCGATCGATCCCGGACAGTCCAGAACGGACCATTGATCACCCAGGTAGTTGCAGTGTCCGATGCGGATCTCGGTGGTCATCGGCCGGTTGCGCGGGTCCGCCGGTCGCTTGACCGGGGATCCTGCCACCTCGAGCAGGGCCTCAAAAAGCGTGGATTTTCCGCTGCTGTAGGGACCGACCAGAGCCACCGAGCGGGGACTTCTGCCGTTTTGTGTTCCTGACATGGCCGCACCTCCGTGTTTTTATCGAAGGCGCCCCGAGACACGAGCCCGAGCGAAGCGGGCATTCGGTGCGCCCTCACCGCAGGAATGCTAGCGCAAATCCGGGCGAAGGCCAGTCTTTCGACAACGCCGAACCCCCGCTGCACCCCTGGCCGGTGAAGGCACGCGCTGGGTCAGGCCGCGCCCAGCGGCTGATCCAGGAACCCGGTCACCTGGGCCAGCCGGCCGTCGGGCGCCAACGCGGCGAAATCGGTGCCGCGGGCCAGCGGTTGACCATGGTTCGGGATCAAGCTCCAGGAAAACCGAACATGTGGCCCATGCCCCTCGGCCTGACCGGCCAGTTCGAACCGGCAGCCGGGGAACTTTGCGTGTACCCCGCCGATCAATGCGTCGATCCCGTCTTGGCCGTGCGCCTGCATCATCGGATCGGCGTAGTGTGCGTCCTCGATCCACAGCGCGTTCACCAGTTGCCGCCGGGTGGCAGCGTCGACCTCGTTCCAGCAGGCGATGTAGCGCTGGGCGATGGTTTGAGCGTCGATCATCGGATTTTCTCTTTGTGGCGCACCGGCGGAATAGCCGGCGCGCGCCCAGGATGCGGACCGAATTCGCCGCAAGCGATTAAGTGCGAGGTAAAATTCGTCCCGACACGGCGGCAAAAGTGACGGCCAGCCGATCGCCCAGCCGTCGCGGCACGGCGACCGCAGGCCAGCACGCAAGATCGCGCCGCGCCAGGACCGCCGGCAGGGCGGCGGCGGCGGCGGCGCGGGGCAGTGCGGTCCTGCCCGCCTCCGCAAGCAGCAGGCGGCCTTCCCGGACCACGTCGCGCAGCGCAGCTTGAGCGGCAGCGCAGGCGGGATCGTCGATGAACGCCTCGGCACTGAGACCATGTCGCGCCAGCAGATCACGCGGCAGCAGGCAGGTGCCTTGCGCCGCCAGCACGCCGGTTGCCCGCAGCAGCCCAGCGGCTCCGTAGGCGGCGCCGAACGGGCGTGCCTCGGCCGGCCGCGGCGCGCCCAGGGCGAACGCCGCGGCGACCGCAAGCCCGCCTGCCCCAGCCAGCAGCCAGCCGCGCCAATCCGCCAGCGTCTCGAAATCGCCATACGCCTCGGCCTCCCGCGCTTCGATGATCGCCAACAGGTCAGCCGGGTTTAGTTTACCGGCGGCAATCGCTTCGGACAGCGGCGCGGCCACCTCGTGCCGCCTGGTCTCGCCCTCGACCACCTCGCGCCACCACTGAAGACGGATCAGGGCCAAGGGTGGTTCGCTGGCGACCTCGCGCGCCCGAGCCAGCTCATGGTTGAACGCATACAAAGTCAGCAATGCGTCGCGGCGCTGCGGCGGGGCAAATAGCGCGGTCAGGAACCGATCTGGGTCATGGCGGCGAACCAGGGCGGCGATCGCTTCGTTCATGGCCCGGAGGTGATGTGCTTCGTCGTCCAAGGCAAGGCCGCGGGCGACCGGTGCAGGCCCCTCCAGCCGTGGGCCGGCCGGTGGGTTGACGCCCTGCCGGGGTCGCCATAGCTAACAAACCGTCGCAGGTCGCTCAGAGGCGTCGCTGCACTGCAATCTGATCAGCGCAATCCATATCGGGAGAATGATGATGGCTTTTGAACTGCCGAACCTCGGCTATTCCAAGACGGCCCTGGGGGCGAAGGGCATGTGCGAGGAAACCCTCGACCTGCACTACGGCAAGCACCATCAGGCCTATGTCACCGCGCTGAACGGCTTCGTCGAGAAGGATTCCGCGCTGCAGGGCAAGCCGCTCGAGGATATCGTCAAATCGACCGCCAGCGCCGGCGGCCCGGTGTTCAACAACGCCGGGCAGCACTGGAACCACATCGTGTTCTGGCAAAGCATGAGCCCGTCGGGCGGCAAGATCCCGTCCAAGCTTGAATCGAAGATCGGCTCCGACCTGGGCGGCGTGCAGAAGTTCAAGGACGAGTTCAAGGCCGCCGGCGTCAGTCAGTTCGGGTCCGGCTGGGCGTGGCTGGTGCTGGGGTCCGACGGCAAGTTGAAGGTAACCAAGACGCCGAACGGATCGAACCCGCTGGCCACCAATGAGGGCAAGGTGCTGCTCGGCTGCGACGTGTGGGAACACAGCTACTACCTGGATTTCCGCAACCGCCGGCCGGATTACCTGCAGAACTGGCTGGATAATCTGGCGAACTACGAATACGCGGAAGCGCAGCTTTAAGTCTCGCGGCGGCCGGGACCTGGGTGCCGCGCGCCCGGGATCCCGCCTCGCTGCGCGGCGGTCGTTCACCTTAACGCTGATTGCCGAGACCTCGGGCGCGGCACAAAAGTTTTTTTCTGCCAAAGAGCGGCCTGCCGCCCAAGCGTCCATCAGGGCGACCGCCGTCTGAGCGACCATCGGGGTAACCGCCCTCCAGGAGAGGTTGGGGGCGACTACTGTCGCCAGCAAGGGGCTGAGGGGAGGAACGAACCATGTCCGGAGCAACCGCGGTCGGCGGGATCAGCGACAGCGAGCACAGTGCGCAACTGCGCAAGGCGGTGATCGCCGCGACCGTCGGCACCACCATCGAGTGGTACGACTTTTTCATCTATGGCACCGCCGCCGGGCTGGTTTTTCCCAAGCTTTTCTTTCCCCATGAGTCGCTGCTGGCCGGTACCCTGGCGGCATTCAGCACCTATTTCATCGGCTTCATCGGACGCCCGATCGGTGCCGCGATCTTCGGCCACTACGGCGACCGTATCGGCCGCAAGGCGACGCTGATCGCCACGCTGCTGCTGATGGGAATCGCGACCTTCCTGGTTGCATTCGTGCCCGGCTACAACCGCATTGGCATCTGGGGAGCGGTCCTGCTGACCGTGCTACGGACGCTGCAGGGCATCGGCGTCGGCGGCGAATGGGGCGGTTCGGTGCTGATCGCGATGGAGTGGTCGCGCGGCCACAAGCGGCGTGGTTTGGTCGCGTCCTGGCCGCAGTTCGGCGTGCCCAGCGGACTGTTCCTGGCGAACCTGGCGATCCTAGCGTTCAGTTCCTGGTCGGGCGCCGACTTCATCAACTGGGGCTGGCGCGCGCCGTTCATCCTGAGCATCGTGTTGGTCGGCATCGGGTTGTGGATCCGCCTCGGCATCCTGGAGACGCCGGTGTTCCGCCAGCTACTGGAGAGCAACAAAATCGAAAAGGCGCCGATCGCCGAGGTGATCCGCAAGCAGCCGCGCGAGATCATCCTGTCGGCTTTGCTGCGCATGGCCGAACAGGCGCCGTTCTACATCTTCACGGCGTTTATCTACGCCTATGCCACCGGAACGCTGAAATTGTCACGCGACCTGGTGCTGGCCGCCGTATTGGTGGCGTCCTGCGTTTCATTCATCACCATTCCGCTGTCGGGCCATATCTCGGATCTTATCGGGCGGCGCAAGATGTATCTGATCGGCGCGGCGGCGACCGGCATCTTCGGCTTCCTGTATTTCGCCATGTTGGGCAGCGGGGCCCCTGCCTTGGTCTTCATCGCAATCGTGCTGTCGCTGATCCCGCACGACATGATGTATGGACCTCAGGCGGCGCTGATCGCCGAGGCGTTCACGCCCCGGTTGCGCTACAGCGGCGCCTCGCTGGGCTACCAGCTCGCCTCGGTCATCGCCGGCGGCCCCGCGCCGCTGATCGCGACCGCGCTGTTCGCGGCGTACCACACCGGCTATGCGGTGGCGATCTACATTGCCGCCTGCGCGGTCATCAGCCTGGTGTCGACCGCGCTGATGCCGGACTACACCGGCAAGGACATCTCGGCCGAGTATGACGCCACGCGTTCACCAGGGATCGCGGCAGCAGGGTCGGGGGAATGAACGAGGAAGATCCTGGCGGGACCGATGGGCACAAGGCCCCAGGTCTGGCCGACCTTCGCACCCAGCGCGACAACCTCGAACACCTGATCGAGGCTCGGCAGCGCCAGCTTGGGGTCGAGCACCCGGATCTTGCCAATGATCTGCGCGACCTCGGGCGGCTGTCGCACGAATTGGGCGACGTGATGGATGCTCAGGCGCAGCTGCGCCGAGCGCTGGCGCTGCATACCGAGACGCTTGGCGCGGAGCATCCGGAGGCAGCAACCGACATCAACCATATCGGGCTGGTGCTGCACGATATCGGCGACCTAGACGGCGCCCATGCAGCGTTCGAGCGGGCACTGGCGATCGATGAGACAGTACTCGGGCGCAACCATCCCAGCGTCGGGCGCGACGCGAACAACCTGGGCGGGGTGCTGCGGGACATGGGCGATGGATTTTCCGCGCGTCAGGCGCTGGACTGGGCGTTGTCGATCTATACCCAAGCACTGGGCGCCGACCATCCGACGACGCGCAGCGTGGCCCGCAATCGCGCCATGCTGGGCTAGCGCGCGATCGTTTTTGGTGGCCTCGCCAACAGCGTGAATCGCCCGCCACAAATTACGACTTGCGGGGCACTATCGGTTCAACCAGTTGCGATTACTGCGTTGCCCGAACCCCGCGTCGCAAGCGAAGCCGTTTCGGTCGTGCCGGCCTGCTGGTAGGTCGATCCCATAAGCCGGACCCGCATCGGATGCAGCCCGTCGTTCGGATTGAGTGCGTAGAACACGCTGGCCCGACCGGTGCCTTGGCACTTGTGGCCGCGCGACAGGAAGGCGAACACATTGCGATCTGCCGACATCGGATCGGCTTTGAGCGGGAAGTTCCAGTGATGCGGCGCCGACGGGCAGGCCAGCTTGTTGATCATCAGGCAGCTGGGATCGACGAAACCGCCGAACTGTTCGGTGAACATGCCCCGATTCGGTCCCACCGACTCCCAAGTGTCGATGCACACCGGCCGGCGGGTTTGCGGATGAACGAACCAGCGCAACGCGAACCCCCACTCCGCGGCCTCCAACGCCCGCCGCAGATCAGTCAGATGCTCCGGCCCCCACCAATTGTCATCGTCGAGGTAGGCGACGTACGGCGAGTTGGCGAGGTTGGTCAGCACCACGCGAAGCGCCCCGCCATCGCCGGGCGGGGTCAGACCGCCGTGGCGGACAGAGGTGGAATACCCGGGCCAAAACACCTGCACGACGCAGTGCGAGGGCCGCGACGCGCAGGCCTGCTCGATCACGCCGAGCTCACCTTTGATCGAGTCGATGCCAATCATGATGTGGATACGGCCGGCAAACCGCTGGGCGAAAATGCTGTTTAGCGCCTGCGCCAGATGCGGCCGCAGCACGGTGGGAATGACCACCGCCGCGTCCATCGGCTGCTGCAGGTCAATATCGGCGTAGGTTCGCAGGAAGCCCTGCATCGGGAGCGTCGCTTCGGCAGTGGATCGCGTAACAATCGCCGATCTCGCGCCGTGCAGGCAAGCATTACTCGCATGACCGTGATCCGCACAGGTGGAATCGCCGGAGCGGTGAATTACGCGATCAAACAAAGTGCTAGAGCGGGGTCCGTGAGCCAAGGCGAACGGAAATCGCACTAGCGTGAACCGGCCGCCCGACCTTGCCCCGGCGCACCCCAGGCGCGGGGCTTCCGGTTGTCTTCCGCCTGTTGTAAACGCCCCGCCACCAGAAAGCCGGAGCCCCCATGACCGCCCCGTTTGCCGCCGCCTCGTTGGGACCGGACCTGACGACGCCGATGATCCTGGCGCTGCCGAAGGGACGCATCCTCTCCGAATGCGGGCCCCTTTTGGCTCGTGCCGGCATCATCCCCGCCCCCGACTACGCCAATGAGGACAGCCGCCGACTGCGGTTCCCAACCGATGATCCGCTGCTGGACGTGGTCCGGGTGCGGCCGTTCGACGTTGCGACCTTCGTCGCCTTCGGCGCCGCCCATATCGGCATCTGCGGCGCAGACGTGCTGATGGAATTCGATTACCCCGAGATCTACGCGCCCTTGGACCTGGGTATCGGCAAGTGCCGGGTCTCGGTCGCCGAACCGGCGGAGACCGCCGGCACCGACGATTCGTCGCGTTGGTCGCAGGTCCGGGTTGCCTCGAAATACCCCAATATCGCGCGCCGCCATTATGCCGACCGCGGTATCCATGCCGAGGTTGTGCAGCTCAACGGCTCGATGGAATTGGCCCCTGGCCTCGGCCTGTGCCGGGTGATCGTCGATCTGGTGCAAACCGGGTCCACCCTGGTGGCCAACGGTCTGGTCGAGACCGAGGTTATCGCTCCGGTCACCAGCCGTCTGATCGTCAATCGGACGGCGTTGAAGACCCAGCCGGAGGCGGTCGCCGCCTGGATAGCCCGGTTTCGGGCCGCGCTGGAGGCAAAAGAACGGTCTGAACGTCCGGGATAACCGACACGGCGTGGACGTCACAGCGCGCTTGATCCACACCAACACGTTATGATACCTTCCCACAACTTCGAGCTTACGCCGCTAAAACAGCGCAACCGATACGGTCTGTTACCGTCGAAAGGTGGCTGTTTCAGTGCGGAACCAAATCGCGACAGCCGGCGTGCAGAGGCCGGGCGGCATGGCTGGGGTGCGGTTGGCCAGACCCCGGCAACCGGGCGGTTTGGTTCGCCGGGCATATCGGTTGATCCGGCCGGCCTCCCTGTCGGACCGCATGGCGCGCGATGCCAACAATTACGACCTGCTTCGGCTCCTGCTGGCGCTAACGGTGATTTTCGGCCACGCCGGCGCGCTCAGTCCGCGGCCAGGATATCTCGACCCAGTCCACTGGCTGATAGGCTTCGACTATTCGGGCGGCGTGGCGGTGAAGGTTTTCTTCTTCCTCAGCGGCCTGTTCGTAACCGACAGCATGATAACAAGCCGCTCCGTCGTGCGTTTCGCCGTCATGCGCGCAGCGAGGCTATTCCCCGGGCTTATTGTATGCCTGACGATCACCGCCTTCATCGTCGGGCCGCTGTTCACCGGGCTGCCCGTTTTCGACTACCTGCGCAATCCGCTGACGCTTCGCTATATCGCCGCCAATCTGACCCTGACCGACCTGCAATGGCGACTGCCGGGCGTATTTACCGACAGCCATTACGGCATCAACGGATCGCTGTGGACCCTGCCGGCCGAAACCCGACTTTATGTCGTCGTTGGTCTATTGTCGTTACTGGGAACGTTTGTCCGGCGGTCGTCTGCGACGCTGGCGATCGCGCTCGCCGCATACTTTGTTCTTTGCCACCCCGACCTCCCGTTCGGCGGCGCCGAGGCGCAGGGTCCGACGCTGTGTTTTCTGGGCGGCATGGCCGCCGCGGTTCACAAGCGAGACCTTCCGCTGAATGCCATCCTGGCGCTGATCATATGGCTCTGCGCCCTGGCTGCTTGGGGCAACCCGCCAGCCCACGCGCTGTTTTACTGCGCCGTGATCTATTCGGTATTGTGCATTTTTCAATCATCATTGTTGCTGCGCCTGCGCCTGCCGGGTGATTTCTCTTACGGCGTCTATGTCTACGGTTTCGTCGTGCAGCAAGCGTTCGCCGCCGTGGTTCCGACCGCGCATCCGCTGGTCAACGCGTTTGTCTGCATGCCGATCGCCACCGCCGTCGCGGTGTTGTCGTGGTTCCTGGTTGAACGCCCGGCGCTGTCGACTGCGCGGCGGCTCTTGGCGGTTTGCACGCTGCCGCGGATCGACGCGCGTTCGCTCGGATTGGCGGAGCCTGGGTCGGCGCAGGGTTGATGACGGTGCTGCCACCGCGCACGCTGCCGCCGGGAACCGCCACGCCCGTCGTCGGCAGCGACCTGGATGTGATGCGAAAGTCCAATCCCGGTCACCCGGGGCGTTGACTTCAACACTCAGCCGGACCGGTCGTCCGCGATCTGGGTCGGAGTGTCGCGGTCCGGTTGCGCCAGACAGCGAAATCCATCTTGGACCCGATCGGCTGGCCTGTGTGGCCGTCGGAGATCTCGTGACAGCCAAGGTTCCCGACCGGATTTTCGCGGCTTCCGGCAATTTCGATCTGCGGGTGGTCGAACAACTCGACGGCCGCTTGTCCGCCTCCGAAGCCGTGCCGTGGCAGGTTCGTTGACCAGCTTGCAGGGGCGATACCCGATAGTCACCGGGGGCGCCCCGATGACGTGGCACCTCACTTAGGCTAAATCGGGGCAATGATCCGCCTCCGCACCGCCGACGCCAGCTTCGAAGCCGATTTCACTGCCCTGCTATCGCAGGATCGAGAAACCACCGAGGCAGTAAATCGAACCGTTGCCGACATCATCGCCGCGGTGCGCGCGCAAGGCGACACCGCGGTGATCGACTACACATCGCGCTTCGACCGACAGACGCTGACCGTGGACCGACTGCGTATCTCCAGCGCCGAGATCGATGCCGCGACCGCATCCGTCCCCGCCGAACTGGCCGCCTCCCTGGACCTCGCCGCCACGCGCATCGAAGCGTTTCATCGGGCACAACTGCCGCGGGATCTGCGGATGACCGACGCGGCCGGGATCACCATGGGCATGCGGTGGACGCCGCTGGACGCGGTTGGGCTGTATGTGCCAGGCGGCAAAGCCGCCTACCCTTCGTCGGTGCTGATGAACGCCCTGCCCGCCCGGACCGCGGGGGTGGCGCGGATCGCGATGTGCGTGCCAACGCCCGATGGCGTGCTGAACCCGCTGGTGCTGGCCGCCGCCAGGCGGGCCGGCGTTACCGAGGTCTATCGCATCGGCGGGGCTCAGGCGGTTGCCGCACTGGCCTGGGGCACCGCGTGCATCCCGCCAGTCGACCGGATCGTCGGGCCGGGCAATGCCTATGTCGCCGAGGCCAAGCGTCAGGTGTTCGGCCGGGTCGGGATCGACAATATCGCCGGACCGTCCGAAGTCGTTGTGCTGGCCGACGCGGATAACGATCCCCGCCACATCGCCGTCGATTTGCTGGCCCAGGCGGAACATGACGAGGCTGCCCAGTCGATCCTGATCACTGACGATCCGACATTCGGCGATGCGGTCGCGGCGGCGGTGGCAGCGGAACTGCCGACCCTGCCGAGGGCGGCGATTGCCGGCGCCAGTTGGCAGGCCAATGGGGCGATCATCGTAGTGCAACACTGGGATCAGGCTGTCGCGCTGGTCGACCGGTTGGCGCCCGAACACCTGCAACTGATGCTGCGCCACCCCGATGCGGTGTTCGCGCGGGTGCGTCACGCCGGGGCGGTATTCCTGGGATCGTTCTGCCCGGAGGCGATCGGCGATTACGTCGCCGGGCCGAACCATGTGCTGCCGACCGGACGGACCGCGCGGTTCGCCTCCGGACTGTCGGTGTTCGATTTCCTCAAACGCACCACGTTCGTATCCGCGACCCGGGCGGCCCTCGACGAAGTCGGCCCCGCCGCCGTCGCGCTGGCCGAAGCCGAAGGTCTTCACGCCCATGCTCGGAGCGTCGCGCTGCGCCTGGGCGGCTGACCCGTCGGCGTCCGGCTTGCCCATCACGCTCGATCAGTGCATTTCCTGCACAGGAGGAGGCGAACAATGGCCAGGTTCGATTTCGTGAATCCCGGGTGAGCAAGGAAGTCCGCCTGCTATCGACCAGTGCGATCCTTGGTTATGGCTTCCCGGAGGCCTCGCTGCGCGCCGGGCTGGAACGCCGGCCGCACGTCATCGGCGTCGATGGCGGCAGCGTCGATCCGGGTCCGCACTACCTGGGCGCGGGCAAGCCGTTCTGCTCCCCGATCGCCATCCGCCGCGATCTGCGGCTGATGCTGAATGCCTCGGTCGAGGCGGGTATCCCGCTGCTGATCGGGACTTGCGGCGGCTCCGGCGGGGCGCCCCACCTGGCGATGATGGCGGCAATGACGCGGGAGATCGCGCGCCAGGACGGGCTGCATTTCAAGCTGGCGCTGATCGAGGCCGAGCAGGATAAGGATTCGGTCAAGCGGCGGGTCGCCGAGGGCCGGGTGATGCCGTTGGCCCGGCAGCCGGCGCTGACCGACCAGACGATCGAGCGAAGCGCCCGGATTGTCGCGATGATGGGGCCAGAACCGTTTACCAGGGCGCTGGATGCCGGTGCCGGGGTGGTGCTGGCCGGGCGGGCGAGCGACCCGGCATCGTGGGCGGCCGCCGCCACTCGGGCGGGGTTGTCCCATGCGCCGGCCTGGTATGCCGGCAAGATGCTGGAATGTGGCGCCACGCCGTCGATCCCGAAAGGGCATGACTGCCTGTTCGTCACGGTGCGGCAAGATCATGTCGAGTGCGAGCCCACCAACCCGGCGCGGCGCTGCACGCCGCTGTCGATCGCCAATCACTCGCTGCACGAAAACAGCAGTCCGGTGCATCACGTCGAACCCGGCGGAATGCTCGATACCTCGGAATGTCGTTTCGAGGCCGTCAGTGATCGGGCGGTGCGGATCTCCGGCATGCGCTGGAACCCGGCAGAGCGTTATACGGTCAAGCTGGAAGGGGTCGAACTGGCTGGCTACCGCTCGATTTGCGTGTGCGGGACGCGCGACCCGCTGCTGATTGGACGGCTTGACGATTTCATCGCCAGCGTTCGCGACGAGGTCGAAGTGAAGGCGGCGGCGTTCGGCGCCTCGGCCGATTCCTATCATCTTGGCATTCGTATCTACGGCCGCGACGGTGTCATGGCAGCGCGCGAGCCATTGCGCGGTGCGGTTCCGCATGAGCTGGGGTTCGTCCTGGAAGTCGTGTCACAGCACAGCCAGGAGATGGCGAGCGCGGTGCTCGGCATGGCGCGCACCAATATGCTGCACACCGACTTCCCCGGCCGGCTGTGCCGCGAGGGCAATATGGCATTCCCGTTTTCGCCATCCGATATCGAGGTCGACCCGGTTTATCGCTTCAGCATCCATCACGTCGCCGAACTGGACGACCCGACGGAACCATTCCCCATCGCCTACGAGAACCTGTGACATGGCATTGCTGAAAAACGTGGCCAAGGTCTGCAAGAGCAAGAACGCGGGCCCATTTGAACTGACCGTCGATGTGGTTTTCGAGGACAACGAAACCTTCCAGCGGGTGAAGGCAACCGGCGCGCTGTGCGCCAGGTTGATCGCCAGGCTTTATGATGTCCCTGAACGAGATGTGCTGTTCACCCCCTATGATGCCGCGTTCGCGTTCAAGGCGACGTTTCCCCGCCTGGTGCCGGCCGGGGATTTTGGCGACACCGATGTCTATGGCTGCCAGCAGCACGCTCCGCTTCTGGACGTCGATCTTCCGATCTGAAAGCGAGCCCATGACTTTGAAGGTGACTTGTACTGTGAAGGTGACTGGCCGATGAACCGCATGATGACCTTGGTTGCCTTCCTGCAGGCGCAGAACTGCTCCAACCTGCCGGGGTCGTGGCGGCACCCGTCCTCGATGCTGGATTTTACCACGCCGGAATACTATCAGCGGATCGCCCGCACGTTGGAGGATGGCAAGATCCAGTTGGCGTTCTTCGATGACCGCCTGGCGTTGCCCGATCTATACACCGGTCATCACGCTGAGGCGGTCGCTGCCGGCGTCCGCGTGGTGAAAATGGATCCGTCCACCATCTTGATGGCGATGGGGATGGCAACGTCGGAGCTGGGCCTCGGCACCACATATTCCACCACCTACTACGAACCCTACCATGTAGCCCGAGTGTTCGCGACCATGGACCTGATGCTGAAGGGCCGCGTGGCCTGGAATATCGTTACTTCATTGAACAGTGCCGAAGCGCTGAATTTCGGACATGCCGAACACATGGAGCATGACGCGCGCTACGACCGGGCGGATGAGTTCATGGAAGTCGTCATGGGCCATTGGCAGACCTGGGAGGATGACGCGCTAGTCCTGGACAAGGAAGGCCGGTTCGCCGACCCGGACAAGGTGCACCGGCTGGATCACGCCGGCAAATACTTCAAGTCCCGCGGACCGTTCAGTGTGCCGCGTTCGCGCCAAGGCCATCCGGTGCTGATCCAGGCCGGCCAGTCCGGCCGCGGTCAGGCGTTTGCCGCGCAATGGGCGGAACTGGTGTTCATGATCTTTCACAACCTGGAAGCCGGACGCCAGCAATACGCCGCGTTCAAGCAGGCGGTCGCCGCGGCTGGCCGCGACCCGGCACAGGTACATGTCGCGCCGGCCTGCTATGTGATCGTCGCGGAATCCGAGGACGCCGCCCAAGCCAAGCGCGCGATGATCGAGGCATCGGCCAAGCCGGTGGATGCGCTGGTGCTGATTTCCGAAGTGCTGAACTACGATTTCGGCGCCAAGGGTTACGATGAACCGTTCAGCGATGACGAACTGGCGGCGTTTTCCTGGCACGGGTTCCGCGAACGGGTGGTAAAGTTCTCGGGCAAGAAAAACCCGACGGTGCGGGACTTTGTCGAGGTCTCCGGGCGCGGCACCATTGCGGAACACAAAGTGTTCTGCGGCACGCCGAAATCGGTGGCCGATCAGATGGAGGAATGGTTCACCGCACCGGCGTGCGATGGCTTCGTGCTGGCCGCGACGCATATGCCGGGATCGTATGAGGACATCGTCCGCCTGCTGGTGCCCGAATTGCAGCGGCGCGGGCTGTTCCAGAAAGACTATCGCGGTGCGACGCTGCGCGAAAATCTCGGGCTGCCGATTCCTCGCGCCGCCGACTGGCACGCGGGGCGGAGGGCAGCGCAATGAGGAGCCTGCTGTTCGCACCGGGAAACCACGCCAGGCGCGTCGAGAAGGCGCTCACGCTGGCCGCCGACGGGGTTATTCTCGACCTCGAAGACGCGGTGGCGATCGCCGAGAAGGTCGCAGCGCGGCCGGCGGTGTCCGCAGCGTTCGGCAAGCCCCGAACGGGCAAGCTCTACGTCCGGGTCAACGCGCTGACCACCCAGTGGTGCTACGGAGACATGGTCGCCATCGTTCATCCCGGGCTGGACGGGATCGTTCTGCCCAAGGTCGAACACGCGCACGAACTGCGCGCGGCCGACTGGCTGATCGGCAACCTTGAACGTGAACGCGGGCTTGCGCCGGGACAGATCGATCTGATTCCGATCGTCGAAACCGCGCTTGGCATCGGCAATCTTACCGCGATCTGCCAGTCCGGCACCCGCGCGAAACGACTGGCGTTCGGTGCCGGCGACTTTACCCTGGACATGTCCATGCAATGGACTCGTTCCGAAGTCGAGTTGCTGCCGCATCGCGCCGCCTGCGTCCTGCAGTCGCGGGCCGCCGGCATGGAGCCGCCGATGGACACCGTCTGGGCCGACCTGCGCGATGCCGAAGGCTTCATCGCCTCCGCCCGGCATGCCGCCGCGCTGGGTTTTCAGGGCAAGATGTGCATCCACCCCGACCAGGTCGAACCGGCCAATGCCGCGTTCACGCCTGACGCCGCCGCCGTGGCGCAGGCCAGCCGCATCCTGTCGGCGTTTGAGAAAGCCGAGGCCCAAGGCTTGGCGTCGATCCAACTGGACGGTCAGTTCATCGATTATCCGATCGTGCAACGCGCCCGTCGCGTGCTGGAGGCAGCACGATGATCGATGTGCAGGCGCTGCAGGGCTGCAAGGTTCTCGATGTCTCCACCTTCCTGGCCGGGCCATTTTGTGCGACGCAGTTGGGTGAGTTCGGCGCCGATGTCATCAAGATCGAACTTCCGGGCGTCGGCGACGCCACTCGCCGTTTCGGGACCATTACGGAATGCGGGGACTCACTGCCCTGGCTGTCGGAGTCTCGGAACAAGCGCTGCATCACGCTGGATCTGCGCAAGCCGGATGGCGCTGCGTTGCTCAAGCGCCTAGTCGCCGATGCCGACGTGATCGTGGAAAACTTTCAACCCGGCACCTTGGAGAAATGGGGACTTGGTTACGACGTGCTGAGCGCGGTCAATCCCCGGCTGATCATGGTGCGGATTTCCGGCTACGGGCAAACCGGCCCATACAAGGACCGGCCGGGCTTCGGCCGTATCGGCAACGCCTTCGGTGGCCTGTCATTCCTCGCCGGATATCCCGATCGCGCGCCGGTCACCCCCGGTTCGGCAACGATCCCCGACTACATGGCCGGACTCTACGGCGCGCTGGGGACGCTGCTGGCGCTGCAGGCACGGGACAAGACCGGGCGCGGCCAGGTCGTCGATATCGGCCTCTATGAGCCGATCTTCCGCATCCTGGACGAGCTTGCGCCGGCGTTCTCTCACAGCGGCTATGTTCGTCAGCGCATGGGACCCGGCACGGTCAACGTCGTGCCGCATAGCCACTATCCGACCAAGGATGAGCGTTGGATCGCGATCGCCTGCACCAATGACAAGATATTCGCCCGCCTCGCTGAAGCCATGGGCCGTCCCGAACTGGCGGCCGATGATAATTGGGGGAAACTCGCGGCGCGCGAGCGCGACCGGGCGCTGGTCGACGAAACCGTTGGTGCGTGGACGATGACGCTGGACCGCGCCGACCTGATGCACCGCTGCGAAACCAGCCAGGTCCCGTGCGGACCGGTCTACTCGATCGAGGAGATCTTCGAGGATCCGCACTACCAGGCGCGCGGCAACATCCTGCGCGTGCAAGACAAGCGGGTGGGGGAACTTGCCATTCCGAACGTCGTTCCTCGCCTCACCGAAACCCCGGGCAAAGTGCAGTGGCTCGGGATGGAACTCGGTGCCCATAACACCGAGATCTATCAGGGGCGGCTGGGACTGTCCGACGCCGAGCTTCAGCGGCTGCGGACCGCTTCGGTGATCTGAAATGTCAGACGCGGATCTTATCGGCGCCGATCCGATCGAGACCGCAAGCGTCGATGAATTGCACTCGTTGCAGCTTGCCCGGATGCGGGATGTGCTGCGCCACGCCTATGAACACGTGCCGCACACCAAGAAGCGGTTCGACGCCGCAGGCGTGCATCCCGACGATCTTCGCGGTCTTGAGGATATCGGCAAGTTTCCGCTGACCAGCAAGGATGATCTGCGACAGAACTATCCGTTCGGCATGTTCGCCATGCCGATGGACCAGATCGTTCGTATCCACGCCTCCAGCGGCACCACCGGCAAGCCGACCGTGGTCGGCTACACCAGGCACGATATCGAAACCTGGTCCCGGTTGATGGCTCGATCCATCCGTGCCGCGGGCGGCCGAGCCTCGGACAAGATCCATGTGGCCTATGGGTACGGGCTGTTCACCGGTGGTCTCGGTGCGCACTACGGCGGCGAGTGCCTCGGCGCCGCGGTCATTCCGGTGAGCGGCGGATTCACCGAGCGACAGGTGCAGATCATAAACGACTTCACGCCCGACATCATCATGGTCACGCCGTCCTACATGCTGGCCATCGCCGACGAATTCGACCGGCAGGGCCTGGATGCCAGAAATTGCAGTTTGCGTCTGGGGATTTTCGGCGCCGAACCGTGGGGCGCGGGCATGCGCGGCGAGCTCGAACGGCGGCTAAATCTGCAGGCGCTCGACATCTACGGGTTGTCCGAGGTCATGGGACCGGGCGTGGCGCAGGAATGCGCGGATTCGAAGGATGCGCTGACGATCTGGGAGGATCATTTCTACCCCGAGATCATAGATCCGACGTCCAGCGAACCGGTTGCCGAGGGCGAGATCGGCGAACTGGTCATCACCACGCTGACCAAACAAGGCATGCCGGTGATCCGCTACCGCACCCGCGATCTGACGCGGCTGCTTCCGGCGACGACGCGGGCAATGCGGCGCATCGATCGGATCAGCGGGCGAAGCGACGACATGCTGATCATCCGCGGCGTCAACGTGTTTCCCTCGAACATCGAGGCCGTCCTGGCCAAGCAGGATGAACTGGCACCGCACTACCTGCTGGAGCTGCGCCGCCCCGGCAGCCTGGACGAACTCGACGTAATTGTGGAAACCCGCGCTTCCCTGGCCGGCAAACTCAGCGCCGCAGAGCTGGCGACGTTGGAGCAGCAGGCAGAGCACTCGATCAAGGCATTCGCTGGCGTAACGACAAAGGTGCGCGTGGTCGAACCGGGGACGCTGGAACGTTCGCAGGGCAAGGCCAGGCGGGTGCTCGATCTGCGGCCGAAGGATTGAAATCCATGTTTACCGATCGTTCCGAGCGGGAGCGGTTCCTGCGGGAAAATGTCGAGGCGGTGTATGACAATTTGACCGATGGCTTCAGCCGCTTGGTGCGCATCGAGGATCTGCTACGGCGCGCCGCCGAGGAATATCCCGGGCTGGTGCCGAACGACGAACAACTTGCCGCCGAACACGCCCTGAAACTGAACGACAAGCAGGGCCTGGAGATCGATCAAAGTCTTCTGCTGGCGCATGTTCTGGCGCATCCGCGCTGCGGCACGAACCTCTGTCACGCCATGCTGCTGGCGCGGCCGGAAGCAGCGGCGGCACTGGCGACACTCGACGCACAGGGTTTCGTCGATCTCGGACCGGCCCGGGTCGAACGCCGCGGGCGTGCGGTCCATCTGCTCAGCAGCAACCCGCGCTACCTGAACGCCGAGGACCAGGGCACCATCGACGCGATGGAGATCGCGGTGGACGTCGCGACGCTGGACCCGGGCACCGATATCGCGGTGCTGCGCGGCCAGCCGGTCGAAAACGCCAAATATGCCGGCCGCCGTATCTTCGGCGCCGGGATCAATCTGACGCATTTGTATCACGGCACCATCCCCTACCTGTGGTACCTGCAGCGCGACCTGGGCTTCGTGCACAAATTCCTGCGTGGCGTCGCAACCCCGGACGCGCTGCCCGACGACGTGAACGGCGCCGGCACCGAGAAACCATGGATCGCCGCGCTCGAGGGTTTCGCGATCGGCGGCCATTGCCAGATTCTACTGACCATGGATTACGTTCTGGCAGCCGAGGACGCATTCATGACGTTGCCGGCGCGCAAGGAGGGCATCATCCCCGGCGCCGCCAACCTCCGGCTGCCCCGCTTCACCGGCGAGCGCTTGGCAAGGCAACTGATCCAGGCGGAACGGCGGCTGCTGTGCGACAGTCCGGAAGGTCGCTTGATCTGCGACGAAATCGTGCCGCCGGACGACATGGATACAGCGATCGAGCGGACAGTCGCGATGCTGTCCAGTGCCGGTTCGGTGGGCGCGATCGGCAACCGGCGCGCGTTCCGCGTCGCCGCCGAACCCCTGGACCTGTTCCGCCGCTATTGCGCCGTCTACGCGCGGGAACAGGCGGCATGCCATTTCAGTCCGGCATTGATACGAAACCTCGAGCAGAACTGGGGCGCCGGTAGCAGGGCAACGTAGCCCGACAAACCGGCGGCAATACTGTATACTAGGCCGCGGCCCGATTCGCGGCCATCGCCAAACCTCCTCTCGGCAACACCGGAAGCAGAATGATCGCCCAACTGACCGGACGGGTGGACGCGCTATCCGACGGCACCTGCGTCATCGATGTGGGTGGCGTCGGCTATCTGGTGCAGGCCTCCTCGCGCACGCTGTCGGCGCTGCCGCAACCACCGGCCGCCGCCAAGCTGCTGGTCGAAACGCATGTGCGCGAGGACGCCATCGTGCTGTACGGTTTTGCCGATTCCGCCGAACGCGACTGGTTCCGCCTGCTGACCACGGTTCAGGGCGT
Source organism: Rhodopila sp. (assembly GCF_965277165.1). GTDB lineage: Bacteria > Pseudomonadota > Alphaproteobacteria > Acetobacterales > Acetobacteraceae > Rhodopila. Next base: position 1,245,655 of record NZ_CBDICE010000006.1, on the reverse strand, counting down.
CGGCGGCCGAGTGGCGCTGGCCATCCTGTCGTCGCTGTCGCCGCGCGACCTGGTCGGCGCGATTGCCGCCGGCGACAAGGCCAGCCTGACCCGGGCACAGGGCGTCGGGCCGCGGCTGGCGGTTCGTCTGCTGACCGAGTTGAAGGACAAGACCGGCACCATGCCGGCACCAAGCGGCGTCATCTATACCCCGATAACGGCCGCGACGCCGGCCGACGACGCGCTGTCGGCATTGCTCAACCTGGGATACCGGCGCGCCGAAGCCCAACCGGCCGTTGCCCGTGTGCTTGAACGGCTGGGGGAAACCGCAACACTGGACGCTCTGATCCGTGACAGCCTGAAGGAACTGGCGCAGAGAACCGCGGGATGACCGAGCCCGACGACCGAGAGGTTTCCGCCGCCCGCCAGCCGGACGATGCGCCCGAGGCGTCGCTGCGGCCGCAGACATTGGCCGATTTCACCGGACAGCAGGCGTCGCGCGAAAATCTTGCGGTGTTCATCCAGGCCGCGAAGGCGCGTGGCGAATCGCTGGATCATGTGCTGCTGCATGGGCCGCCCGGTCTGGGCAAGACCACCCTGGCACAGATCGTGGCGCGTGAACTCGGGGTCGGCTTTCGCGCGACCTCGGGTCCGGTGATCGCCAAGGCCGGCGATCTCGCGGCGATCCTGACCAACCTGCAGCCCAGGGACGTGCTGTTCATCGACGAGATCCACCGGTTGCAGCCGGCAATCGAGGAAGTGCTGTACCCGGCGATGGAGGATTTCCAGCTCGACCTGATCATCGGCGAGGGGCCGGCCGCCCGCAGCGTGCGCATCGACCTGCCGCCATTCACCCTGGTCGGCGCCACCACACGCTCCGGACTGTTGGCCACGCCCTTGCGCGACCGCTTCGGCATTCCGCTTCGGCTGGTGTTCTACACGCCGGAAGAACTGCGCCAGATCATCGTCCGCGGCGCCCGCCTGCTCAGCCTGCAACTGACGGATGCCGGTGCAGCCGAGATCGCCGGCCGCTCGCGGGGGACGCCGCGCATCGCCGGGCGGCTGCTGCGCCGGGTGCGCGATTTCGCCGTGGTGCAAGGTGATAGCCCGGTCGATCGTGCCGTCGCCGATGCCGCGCTGAACCGGCTGGAGGTCGATCGTCTCGGTCTGGATGCGATGGACCGGCGGTATCTGCGCCGGATCGCCGAACATCACGGCGGCGGCCCGGTCGGGGTCGAAACCCTGGGCGCCGCTCTGGCCGAGGCACGCGATACGCTGGAGGACGTGGTCGAGCCCTACCTTATCCAAGAGGGTCTCGTGCTCCGCACCAGCCGAGGCCGGATGTTGGGAGAACCCGGCTGGAAGCACCTCGATTTGAAGCCGCCGCGCTCGGCCGCGCCATTGTTCGATATGCCGGAGAGCTAACCTGGATATTGCCGCGCCAGCCCTCGCTGCGCCAGCCCACGATCAGGCTCAACCGTTCGGGCATAAGCCGGCTCCGAGGCGGCCATCCCGGACGCCGGCTGCGCGGCCACATTCAACGGATGCGCCGGGCGGTTCTGGCGCAGTGCGGACGCTCCATCCGCAACGATTTGCCATACAGCCTGAGCCAGCGCCTTGCGGTCGCCGAAGCCGGCTGGGTCAAGTGGCGCGTGCAGCAATATCGTCGCGCGCAGCCCGGTGTATTGCGCCAGGCGCCAGAAATGCGAGGCGATGTCCATGTCGCCATACCAGGCAAAAACCGGGCGGCAGGCCCGCCCGGCCGGCAATCCGCCCAACCGGTCATACACCACCGACACCGGCTGGATCATTGGCAGGCAGGCAGGGTCGTCGGCCGCCGAAGCCGCGGCGACAGCGAAGAACGCGGTGCGAAACGGCAGCACCCGCGACCCGTCCGAGCTGGTGCCCTCGGGGAACAAGATCAGGTTGTCGCCCGCCGTCAGCGACAGGCGCATGGCATCGAGTTCCTTGACGGTGGACGCACGCGATCTCGAAACGAACACGGTTCTCCCAAGCCGCGCGATGGTGCCGATGACCGGCCAGCCCGCGACATCACCCTTGGCGACAAACCGCGCCTTCAGCGTGCCGCCCAGCACCGGGATATCGATCCATGACGAGTGGCAGGACACAAACATCACAGCGCGGCCATCGGCAGGGCCAGCCACAGTGCCGATGACGCGGACCTTGATCCCGATCAGGCGGGTCAGAATCGCCCAAAAGAACCGAGCGAAAGCCACTTTCGCGTGCCCTGGCAATATCAGGCACACGGTCTGGATCAACATCGCGGGAAGCGTCCAGACCAGGACCGCCAGGCTGCGTCGGACGCAACGCACCCGGCGGGCGAGCAGCCATCCCTCGCGGCCGTTTGGCAGTTGCAGCAGATATCCCGGTATGCGATCTGGATCGGGTAGCAGGCTCGATCGCCGGTCCAGGCGGCTTGGCCGTTCGCTTCGATCCGACTGATTGACCATGTCGATTGGCATAGCCTCGCGGGGGCGCGGGAACAATGGCGCGGGCGTGACCGGCGGGCGAAACCCGGCGCGAATGTTTGTGGAGTAGAGCTGGGTTCATGCACCGCCTTCGGACAGAGATGCCCGCCGTGTTGCGGTGGCTTGCCTTGTTTCTCGTCATCTTGACCGCGATCGTGCTGACCAGGCGCTCTCAAGGCGCCGATCCACAACCTTACGCCGTGACGCTGAAGCCGACCGGCGACAGCGCCCTCGACGCCGCGCTGAAGGGCAGTTCGACCCTGATCTCACTGCAGAAATCGGCGCCGGTCGCGGGCTTCGCGCTCACCGAACGGGCTCGTCAGGACGCCGCCCGGTTCGAAACCGCGCTGCATAGCTTCGGCTACTACAAGGCCCAGGTCACCACTACGATCGCGGGGCACCGGCTGGATGATCCGGCGCTCTCGGCGATCATCGACAGCGCTCCGGCGAAACCGCCTCTGCAGGTCGCAGTGGCGTTCGATCTCGGTCCGCGCTTCAAGCTAGGGACGGTAACGGTTTCCACCAAAGTGCCGCCAGATATTCCACCGCAGCTCGATCTCACCCCCGGCCAGCCGGCGATGGCGGCACAGATTCTTGCCGGCCAGGGCCGGTTGCTGGATGCGCTGCGTTCAGACGGTTATCCGCTGGCCAAGGTTCCGGTGCCGATTGCCACCCTGCACCTGGACCAGAATTTGTTGGATTTGGATTTCCGACCCGATGCCGGTCCGAAGGCCGATATCGGCCCGATCGAGTTCAGCGGCTTGAAGCACATGAACGAGTCCTTTGTGCGCAAGCGTCTGCTGCTGCACCAAGGCGACGATTTCAGCCCGCAGGCAATCGAGCGGGCACGCATCGACCTCTCCTCGATCGGCGTGTTCTCGGTGGTGCGGGCAATACCGGCATCGGCGCTGGATGCCGAAGGGCAACTGCCGATCAAATTCGACCTCACCGAGCGGCCGTTGCATGCGGTGGATGCGGGGGTCGCTTACTCGACCGATCTCGGCATCAATTTTTCAGCCGGCTGGCACGATCGCAACCTGTTCGGCAACGCAGAGCAGCTGAATCTGACCGCCTCCTACCAGGCGGGTGGCGACGCGATCGTACGGCCCGGCTACGCGGCCGGGGCGCAGTTCCTCAAGCCCGATTTCCTGCGTCGCGACCAGACGCTGGAGCTTGACCTGAACGCCATCAAGCAAAGCCTGCAGGCCTACGACCAGACCGCGCTGCTGGAGAAGATCGCCATCAACCGTAAACTCTCGCAGTATTGGACCGCCAGTCTGGGTCTGTCCGGAGAACAGGAATCGATCCTGCAGGAGGATGTGACGCGGCATTATAACCTGGCCGGTATCCCGGCCAGCCTGAAATACGACAGTACCAACAATCTGCTGGATCCCACCCAGGGTATCCGCGCCTTGTTGTCGATCACCCCGACCTACTCGATCGGCCCGCCAAGCGCGGGGTTCCTGATCGGCCAATTGGCCGCCTCGACCTATCTCGACGTTTTCAACGACGGGCGCAGCATTCTTGCGCTGCGTGGCCTGGTGGGCCAGGTGGCCGGTGCCGGCATCTTCGCCGTGCCGGCGGACCAGCGCTTCTACGCCGGCGGCAGCGCGACCGTGCGCGGCTACCGCTATCAGACACTGGGGCCGCAATTTCCGGACCGGATCCCAAGCGGGGGCAATGCCATCTCGACCGGGACCGTCGAGCTGCGGCAGCGTATTCTCAGCAGCTACGGCGTCGTGGGGTTCATGGACGTGGGTCAGGTCAGCGCCAACGGCGCGCCGTTCGCCGGCAACTGGCACGCCGGGGCCGGCGTCGGAGCCCGCTACTACACCCCGATCGGGCCGATCCGGCTGGACTTCGCGGTTCCGCTGAACAAGCTGCCGGGCGGTGACTCGTTCGAGGTCTATATCGGCATCGGACAGGCTTTTTGACCCGCCGCGTGCTGAAATGGCTGGCGGGAATCGCCCTGGTGCTGCTGGCACTGCCGGTGGTTCTGGTTGTCCTTGTGCTGCTGATCGCCAATGTCGATCCTGGCCGTCGCTTGATCGAGAACCAGACCGCCAGCCTGACCGGCGGCATGGTGCGGCTGCAGGGTCTGGCCGGCCGCTTCCCGGATGCGCTGCGTGTTGGTCAGATCCAGATATCGGATGCCAAGGGCCCCTACGTCACGGTTTCGAATCTGGTGCTCGACTGGTCGCCGCTGAAGCTGCTGCAGCGGACCGCTCAGGTCGACCGGCTGCAGGCCGACCGGGTGGATTTTACCCGGCTGCCACAGTCTGAAAGCAAGACGACCAGCAGCGGTTCGTTCAGTTTGCCGGTGCGGGTCGATGTGCGCCACTTGCACATCGATCAGGCAGTAATCGGTGCCCCGGTCGCCGGAGTGGCTGCCACACTGGCGGTGGACGGGGCGGCCGACCTGCCGACCTTGACCCAGGGGACGGTGCAACTCGATGTCCGGCGGCTGGACAGTCCGGGCCACTATGCGGTCAACGGGCGGGTCACCCCGGACGATATTCGCGCCACGCTGAACGCCGATGAGCCTGCCAAGGGGCTGATCTCCAGCGCCGCCCATCTGCCCGATCTCGGTGCGATCAAGATCGAGGCCTCGGTCAATGGCCCGCGCGATGCCTTGGGCACGAAAGTGGGAATAACCGCCGGGAAGCTTGCCGCGTCGGCGTCGGGTTCGGTCGATCTGGACCACGAGGCGGCGGATCTGGCGGTCAAGGCGCAGGCGCCGGCAATGGCGCCGGCCGCCGGGATCTCGTGGCAATCGGTGCTGTTGGACGCAACGGTGCATGGTCCGTTCACCAAGCCGGACGCGAACGGCACGGTCAAAATCGATTCGCTCGAAGCCGGCGGGGCGCGCATCGGTTCGCTGGCCGCCGATGTCACCGGCAATTCGGGCGCGGTCCGGCTGCACGCAACGGTGCGGGACCTGCACGTGCCGGGCCCGAAGCCGGACCTGTTCGCGGCCGACCCGGTGATCCTGGATGCGTCCGCCCGGCTCGATGAACCGGATCGACCGGTGAGCTTCAAATTGCGCCACGCCCTGGTCGCGCTCGACGGAACCGCGAACACCGGGGCCGCGCGACAGCTCCAGGCGCATTTGGTGCTGCCCGACCTGGCGCCCCTCGCGGCAGCCGCGGGCATCGACATTGCCGGCCACACCGATCTCGATATCCAGGCCGCGACGCAGGGCGGCACAACCACCGCGGCCGTGAAGGGCCGGGTCGCGATTACCGGTGGCCAGGCCCCGGCCCCCGCACTGATCGGCGACAACGCCAGCATCGATTTGGCGGCATCGATGCATGACCAGGACATCACGCTGTCCCGGCTGGCGGTGAACGGCAAGGCGCTGGCGGTGACCGCTCGGGGCGGGCTGTCCGATCAGACGGTCAACGCCGATTGGACGGTGGCGCTGGCCGACCTGGCCGCTGTCACGCCCAGCCTGGCGGGCCGCGTCGACGCCAAGGGGCACGCCGGCGGCAAGCTGAACGATCTGGCCGTGCAGGCCGATATCGGCGCCGATCTGACGGCGAAGGGCTACACCCCAAGCCATATCACCGCCAAGGTCGATGCGACCGGACTGCCCAGCCGGCCACGTGCCAGCGTGGATGCCGATGGCACGCTGCTGGATGCGCCGCTGACCCTGGCGCTAACCGCCGAGGAGGCCGACGGGGCGGCCAAGGTGAACATCGCCAAGGCGTCCTGGAAATCGCTGCAGGCCTCCGGCACCGCCAGCTTGACCCCGCCGGCGGTGGTGCCCACCGGAAACCTTAAGGTGGATCTTGGTCGGCTTGCTGACCTGCAGCCGCTGCTGGGTCGGACGTTGACCGGGCAGGCCAATGCCACGCTCGATTCCGACGACAAGCGGGCAAAACTGCTGCTGACGGTGCGCGACGCGGCGCTGCCGGGAACGGCGGCGATCAGCCGGGCGGTGCTGAACGCCACGGTTACCGATCCGAACGGACATCCTGCCCTGGACGGCATCCTTACCGCCGATGGCGTGTCAGCCGGCCCTGCCCGGTCGGTGTCAGCGAAAGCTACCGCCAAAGGCCCGATGGACGCGGTCGGCCTTACCCTCGTGGCCGATTCGCCAGACCTCGCCGGCGGCCCGGCGAAACTGAACACCGCGGGCACCCTGGATGCGACCGCCAAGACCTTGGCCCTGGCTAGAATGGAAGCCATCTGGAAACAGCAAACACTGCATCTGCTCGCCCCGGCGAAATTTGCCTTTGCCGACGGTGTTTCGATGGATCACCTGCGCCTCGGCTTTCGTCAGGCGGTGTTGACGGTGGCTGGCAGCGCCGGGTCCAAGCTCGACCTGACCGCCTCGCTGCGCAACTTGCCGGCCGATGTCGGCAGCATCATTGATCCCGCCTACGCCGCCGATGGGGTGATCGCGGCGGACGCCAGATTGACCGGCACCAGTATTCGGCCGGAGGGCACCATCAAGCTCACCGCGACAGGCGTGCGACAGCGCCAGGGGCCCGGGCAGGCGCTGCCCGCCGCCAATTTGGTGGCAAGGGCCGACCTGCACGGCACCTCGGCCCAGCTCGACACTCGGCTGACGGCGGGGCCGTCGCACGTCTCGATCACCGGGTCGGCGCCTTTGTCACAAGGTGGCCCTCTCGATCTGAAGACCGACGGCCATGTCGATCTGGCGATGCTCAATCCGCTGCTGACCGCGCAAGGCCGGCGGGCGCGCGGCGAGGTCAATCTGAATGCCACGGTGACTGGAACCACGTCGGCGCCACGGGTCAACGGAACCGCCCAACTCAGCAACGGCGATGTGACGGACTATGTGCTCGGCGCCCATGTCACCAATCTGGCAGCGCTGGTTCAGGCGACCGGCGATACCATCCGGCTGACCCGGTTCAGCGGCAAGGCCGGTCCGGGCACGCTGGGCGGCAGCGGCTCGATCAGCCTGGCGGGGTCCATGCCGGTCGATCTGCATTTCACCGCCGATAATGCTCGTCCGCTGTCCAGCGATCTGATCACCGCTTTGATCGATGCCAATCTGACGGTGCAGGGCGACGTCATGGGCGATCTGCGGGCTGGCGGCACGGTGCATGTCCGGCGCGCCGATATCCGCGTTCCGGACAAGCTGCCGCCCAGCGTCGCGGTGCTGCCGGTGCGAGACGCCAATGCGCCGCCGCCTCCGCCGCCGGAGACCGAATCGCAATCCAGGATCGCGCTCAACCTGACCCTGGATGCGCCGGAGCAGGTGTTCATCCGCGGACGTGGCCTGGACGCCGAGCTTGGCGGGGTCATCCACATCCGCGGCACCGCGGCGAAACCGGTTCCCGATGGCGGACTGCACCTGCGGCGGGGCACGCTGAGCGTGATCGGCACCACGTTGAATTTCTCCGAGGGCACTATCGACTTCAGCGGCGGCGGCCTTGCCAATCCATCGGTGCATTTCGTGGCGAATTCGACCACCGCGACGATCGTCGCCACCCTGACGGTCAGCGGCAGCGCCAAGGACCCGAAGATAACCTTGTCGAGCGTGCCCGACATGCCGCAGGACGAGATCCTGTCGCAGCTTCTGTTCGGCACCAGCACCTCGAAGCTGAGCCCGCTGCAGCTTGCCCAGATCGCCGCGGCGCTGGCCTCACTGTCGGGGGCGACCTCGGGGTTTGATCCGCTGGAGAGCCTGCGCACCACGTTCGGCCTCGATCGACTGTCGGTCGGCAGCAGCAGCACTGGAAGCCCGACGCTGGAGGCGGGACGCTATCTGACACGCGGCGTCTACCTGGGCGCCAAGCAGAGTGCGTCGGGAAGTGGCACGCAGGCGACGGTGCAGGTGGATATCACCAAGGGTCTGAAACTGGAAACGACCGCGGGTTCCGGATCGACCTCGGCAACCGGCGCGACCAGCAGCGCCGACGCCGCGAGCGTCGGGCTGACCTATCAATTCGAATATTAAATCCGCGGCAACAGATGAAACTGGGGAACAAAGAGAGATCGGCCGCGTTGCGGCTTCATGAGCGAAAACCCAAAAGCCATCAACGATCCCGCGACCCCGTCCAACGCGGAGAAAGACCCCGATGATTGGACCACCGGATCCGAGACCATGACCGGCGCGCAGGCCTCTTATCTGAAGACCCTGTGCGAGGAGGCGGGCGAAACCTTCGACCCCGGACTGACCAAGGCCGAGGCGTCCAAGATGATCGATGCGCTGCAAGCCAAGACAGGCCGCGGACGCAACCGCTGACCGACCGCGCTTGCCGACCCCACGTCGTCGACCTTCGAGACCCCTGCACCCAGCACCGATATGCTCGGCGCCGCTTGTCCGGTGTTTTCGGTCGTCCCGGTTCGTCGATCAAGCCATCGGTCAAGCATGGAAACAGCGCTTGACGGCCTTGCCATTTTCGAACATACCAAGAACGTGACGTCTACCCAATCATCGGCGCTTCCGATCATGGATAAGTTGGCGATCCTGGCCGACGCGGCGAAATATGACGCCTCGTGCGCATCGTCAGGGGCACCGAAGCGAAATTCCCGCGACGGCGCGGGTTTGGGATCGAGCACCGGAAATGGTATCTGTCATTCGTACACGCCTGACGGGCGCTGTGTCTCGTTGCTTAAAATTCTGCTGACCAACGCCTGCGTGTATGACTGCCTGTATTGCATCAACCGACAATCCTCGAACGTGCGGCGCACCCGCTTCACCGTGGACGAGGTCGTCAACCTGACGCTTGCGTTTTATCAGCGTAATTACATCGAGGGTCTGTTTCTTTCGTCCGGAATCATTCGTTCCTCGGATTATACAATGGAAAGTCTGGTCCGCGTCGCACGGACATTGCGCGAAACACATTCGTTCCGGGGATACATCCATCTCAAGACCATCCCGGATGCCAGTGCCGACCTGATCCGACAGGCCGGGCTTTATGCGGATCGGCTGTCGATCAATCTCGAGATGCCGACCACCGACGGTCTGCGGCGCTTCGCGCCGGAAAAACAGGTCCAGTCGATCCACCGCACCATGAGCGATCTGGCCCACCAGATCGCCGATGCCAAAATGGAGCCGAGGTCGCCGCAATTTTCGCCGGCGGGGCAAACCACCCAGATCATCGTCGGTGCCGACAACAGCAGTGACGCCGTGGTCCTGACCGCGGCCAATAGCCTATACGAAAAGTATCGTTTGAAACGTATCTACTACTCCGCATTCTCGCCGATTCCGGATGCCAGCCGGGCCCTGCCTGCTCGCCCGGCGCCGCTGGAACGTGAGCATCGGCTATATCAGGCCGATTGGCTGATGCGGTTCTACGAATTTTCCGCGGCCGAAATACTGGCTGGAACCAGCGACGACATGCTGGACCCCGAGATCGACCCGAAGCTCGCTTGGGCGTTACGCAACCAGGATCGTTTTCCGGTTGACGTCAATACCGCGGACCGCGAGGTGTTGCTGCGTGTCCCGGGCCTCGGTGTCCGCTCGGTTGGCCGATTGCTGAGCGCCAGGGTCCATTGCCGATTGCGCCTGGCCGACCTGAAGCGACTGGCCGGTTCGGTCCAGCGCCTGCTCCCTTTCGTCGTCGCCGCCGACCACCGACCAGTGCGGCTGCTCGACCGGACCCGGCTGCCCGCGATCATGACGTCGCGGCCGGCGCAGCTTTCGCTGTTCGGATGATCTACGCGGCAATCGTCCAACGGCCCGACGATCTCGACGAATTCCGTAGCATCGCGCGCCGGCTTCTGGCGGCCGGAGTTGCACCCGCCGGCGTTGCATGGAGCAGCGGGCAAACCGAATCGCTATTTCAACGAGCACTGCCCCAGGGCGAAAGGATCGCCGCCGTCCCGCGATCCTTCGTCACGCTTGCGTCGGCCGTCATCTGCCATCGCGATGACCAGCGCTGGTCCCTGCTGTATCAGGCGTTGTGGCGTCTCGACCGCGGCGAATCCGCGCTCATGCGGCAAGTTTCCGATCCGCTGATGCATCGGCTGCTGCGGATGGCGGACGCGGTCAGACACGATCAACACCGGATGACGGCGTTTCTGCGGTTTCGCATGGTTCGGGAAAACGACGACGAACTCTATATTGCATGGTACCAGCCCCGCCATCGCGTCCTGCGACGCACGTCCGCCTTCTTCATCGACCGCTTCGCCAACATGCGATTTTCCATCCTGACGCCGGACCTGACACTGCATTGGGACCGCCACGCCCAACGCTTCGCCCCGGGCCTGCGCCGCGAGGATGGGTCTTCGAACGACGCGGTGGAGGAGTGGTGGCGCCGCTACTACGCCGCCATCTTCAACCCGGCGCGGTCCAACGCTCGGATGATGCAAAGGCATATGCCCAAACACTTCTGGCGCGACCTGCCCGAGGCTTCGCTCATCACACAATTGGTCAACGAAGCCGCCGGCCGGACGGATCAGATGATCCGGGGCAACGCCGACAAGCGCCGGTCGTAGACCAACTACGCTGGGGCAGTCTGCGCCATGCCCTGGTTCTCGGCGAACGCCTCATACCAGGCGGACAACTTCGCGTGGCTGTTTCGCCACTCGTCTGATGCAAAACGAAAGTCCAGATAACCAAGCGCGCAGCCGACAGTGATCGAGCCGATGTCGATGTGCTTGTGCGGCGGATCCGCCTCAAGCGTATCGACTGCTCGGCCGATCGCCATCTTATAGCGGGCAATCTGGGCATCGCGGGCCGCCTCCTGCGGCCTGCCCTGCTCGCCCCGACACGGCACGGCGGCGTCCAGGATGCCGTCGCCCAGCGACTGAAACATCAGTGCCCGCCAGCGCGGAGCACCATGGGCGGGGAATAGCGGTAGCTCCTCACCCAGGCTGTCCAGATATTCGCAGATCACCTGACTGCCGAACAGCGACAATCCATCATCGGTGATCAGGCAAGGCACCTTCGATAACGGATTGTCCGCGACCAGGTCGGCCGGCGAGGCATGCGGGTTGGTCGTATGCTTCTCGATCCGGCCGTCCAGGCCGCGAAATATTGCACACGCGACGACCTTCCGAACATATGGACTGGTCGGTGAATAATAGAGCTTCACAGCCGATCGACTCCTTGATGTTCTGCCTGCGGGATTCGCCGCACAATGCGGCGGACGCAGGCAAAGCCCATTGAAACCATCGAACCGGGGGCACCGCGCGGGAAACGGCAAACGTAGGACCCCGAGGCCCTGGTGTCCCGCCCCAGAAGTTCGCCGAATTCCGCGGCGGACGTACTGGATCAGCAGACCTCTGAAAACAAAGTGCCGGTGCCACAAGGCCGATGCCCGCCTGATATCGCGAACTTCGGACTCGGGACACTAGAAACTATCCTTCTTCGCCCGCAATGTCGCGAAACTTGCGGCGTCGGGCGCCAAAAGAAAAGGATTTGCCTTCATTTCGTCACCAAGCACCGACGGCACGCTAGGCTGGCCGGCGGCACGCAACTGCTCCACCTTGGCGACGAAGTCGTGCAACTTGGCGTTCTTCGGATCGACTGCGAGAGCAAACCGAGCATTGCTTTCAGTGTATTCATGACCGCAGCAGACCTTGGTGTCGGCCGGCAGCGCGGCTAGCTTGCGCAGGCTGGCATACATTTCTTGCGGTGTGCCCTCGATCAGGCGTCCGCAACCCAGACTGAACAACGTATCACCCGACAGCAGGATATCGCCGTCCGGGAAGAAGAAATTGATCTGGCCGCGCGTGTGGCCGGGGGTATCGATCACTTGCCCGGTCGCATCGCCCAACCGGACGGTGTCGCCCTCCCGCAGCGCCTCATCCAGTTTCGGCAGCCTGTGCTGGTCCGCCGCGGCACCCACAACCGGACATTTGAACCGGGCGCGGACCTCATCGACGCCAGCGATGTGGTCGTCGTGATGGTGGGTCAACAGGATCATGTCCAGCCGCCCACCGGCCTTTTCCAGCGCTTCGATGATCGGTCGGGCGTCAGCCGGATCGACGATCGCGGTGGCGCCAGTACCGCTGTCGCGCAGCAGCCAGGCGTAGTTGTCTCTCAGGATGGGGACCGGGGATGCTGTGATTGTCATGATGGACCCTAGCATTCGTTCATTCGATCGAAAACCGCTTGACGTGTTATAGTATGGATATGACAGCGGATGCACATCTTGCGGCGGAGTTCTACGGCTCGGCCCGTGGCGCCGTAACCGCACGGGTATTGCGTGAGCGACTGCTGGCGATGTGGCCCGCCGCCCCGCACGAGGCCGTGCTCGGCATCGGGTACGCCATGCCCTACCTGCGGCTGTGGCGCGACCAGGCGGCACGTTGCGTCGCGCTGACGCCGGCGCAAATGGGCGCCGCCCGATGGCCGCCGGGCATGCCGAACCTGTCCTGCGCGGCGGAAGAAGACTGTCTGCCGTTCGGTGACCTGACCTTCGACCGCATCTTGCTCGTGCATGGCCTCGAAATGGCCGAGAATGCGCGCCGGCTGCTGCGTGAAGCCTGGCGGGTGCTGAAGGACGACGGGCGGTTGCTGATCGTGGCGCCGAACCGCAGCGGCATGTGGGCCTACCGCGAAAGCACGCCGTTCGGCCATGGCCTGCCGTACTCCACCGGTCAGCTTGGCCGGCTCCTCGCCGGCGGCCTGTTTCGGGTCGAGCGGCGTGACGCAGCATTGTGGATGCCGCCATCACGATTGCGTGTGGTCTTGCGGAGCAGCCCGCTGTTCGAACGCGCCGGACGTAGAATGATGCCTGGCTTCGCCGGCGTTACCCTGACCGAGGCGGTCAAGGATGTCTACGCGGCGATGCCGCTGCAAGCGGTGCCGCGCCGGAGACTGGTGCTCGCCGAGGCGGCTTAGTCGTGAAATGCCGGGCCATCGATCAACAACGCTCGGCCTGATATGTTTCGCTCATGCTGATCTCGCCCCAGCCAATCAGCGCCGCCCGCGCCCTCCTGCGTCTGGAACAGACAGATCTGGCCAAGTGGGGTCATGTCTCTGGCGTCACGATCCGCCGCCTCGAGGCGGCAATTGCATCTTCGCGCGTCACACCGGCTATCCTCGGCTGTCTGACAGGTGCTGGAGAATGCCGGAGCCGAATTGATTCCCGATGCAGTTCGCAGGCGCCGCGCCGCCTTGCCCGATGCGCGCGCCGCGAGAGACGCCTTCTTGCGTTATCGCAAGGGCCGCCATCCCGACTTACTCAACCTCGGCGAGTGCGCGTCCTACGAAGTCGCCAAGGAGCATGCTCCGCTGCTGTCCAGGGGCTATGACTTCGCGCAGACCAACCTGCTGCCGGCAGCCTGATCCGCTGCTGGCTGAGAACGTTATGGTATAGAATCGAAATAACTGAGCCTACCGCGGCCGGATCAACACATAGTGCATGGTGAAGTTGAAGTCGATCGGCTCTTTGGTGCCGTACGGCAACGGCGGAATATTCTGATCACGGAACAGTGCCAGCAGAGCCAGATCCAACCACATCGAACCCGACTTCCCGATCAACTCGACCATTTTGACGCGCCCGTTCGGATCGGCGACGACGCGGACCTTGGCGTCGCCCTCTTCACCGTCACGCCGCGCCTCCATCGGATAATACGCGTGTTCGGCGACCCATCGGCTTAGCGCGTTGCGCCAGTCGGCACCTTCGCGATCCTGATCTCGGTCCGAGAACGGCGTATCGTCCGCCGCGCCGCGGGACGCCGGCCCTAGCGACATGTCGATGGTTCCCGGGATATGGGGTGCCGGCCGCGTCCGGTTCGACGAGCGCAACGCCAGCCGCGGCGTGCCGAAACTGAAATTCATCGGCGCCGGGAAATTCGACGGCTTTTGCGGCGTCGCCTGTCGCGGCGGCGGTCGAACCGGGGGCGACTTTGGTATCGGCGACGGCCTGGCCGCCGGCGGTGCCGGCTCGACCGCTGGCGGCGGCAGAACCAGAGCCGGCTCCGACGTTGATTGCGGTATCGGAACATGCGGCCTTGGGGCAGCCGGTGACGGCGGCACCGGGACAGACGGCGTCGGTGCCGGAACCGCAGGCGTCGGCTCTGTCGTAGGTGGCGTCGGCGCAGGTGGCGTCGGCGCAGGTGGCGTCGGCACAGGTGGTGTAGGCGCCGGCGGTGTCGGTGCAGACGGCGACGGTTCCGGTGGCGGCTCCGGGGGCAGCGGCAGCGGCTGCGCCTTCGGAGCCACCTTCGACGGGGTCGATGGCTTGGCCTGAAGCTGCGGGTTCGGCAGTGTCGGCCCGGTCTTGCGTCCGGTGTCGAACAGCATCGTCACCGCCGAGGGCGGGGGCAGCAACTCCGACTTTTCTTCCCGCCGCACCGTCACCAGTAGCAGCACGCCGATCACCACGTGAACCAGCAGCGAGATCAGCACCGCGAACCGAATGCGCCGAGACCGCCGCCGGGGTGGCCGGGACGCCAGAGCATCCATCCGCCGCGACCCGATCAGCACCATTCCCAGGTCCCTATCGGTGCCTCAGCAGGAACACCCCTTGTTCACCGAACAGGTTGGCGAGCCAGGAGAACCGGCGCCACGGCAACCGCCGTCCGCCATCGTCGGCGGCCAGCCAGGCTTCCACGACATAGCCCTCTTCCTCACACAGCACGAAGAAATCGCGGATCGTGCAGGGGTGGATGTTTGGGGTTTCGTGCCACGGCCGGTCCCAGGTCGCGGTCATCGGCATCCGGCCTGTGGACAGCAACTGCCAGCGCACCAGCCAATGGCCGAAATTCGGGAAGCTGACGACCGCGCGGGTGCCGATCCGCAGCATCTGGCGCAGCACCGCACGGGGCTTTTCCACCGCCTGCAAGGCTCGTGACAGCACGACGTAGTCGAACGCACCGTCGGGATAGTGCGCCAGGTCGAAATCGGCGTCGCCGTGCATCACCGGCAGGCCATGCGCCACCGCCCGGGTCACCTCGGCCATGTCGATCTCGATGCCGCGGGCGTCGCATCCCTTGGTCTGGAACAGGTGGTCGATCAGTGTTCCGTCGCCGCAGCCGATATCCAGCACGCGCGCGCCCGGCGCGATCATGCCGGCGATCAAGGCGAGATCGACCCGCATGTTCTTGGCCAGGAAGCGCACCGGATCCAGCGTGCTCATTCGGCCCCGACATCCACTGGGGCCAACCCGGCATGGATCGCGCAGCCGCGCAGGAACCCCGCCAGCGTGCGATGAAAGTCCGGCTCCTCCAGCAGGAACGCGTCGTGCCCCTTGTCGGTTGGAAATTCCACGAAAGATACGTTGGCGCCGGCGCGGTTCAGTGCCCGCGCCACAGACCGGCTTTCCTCGGTCGGGAACAGCCAGTCGGAGCTGAACGACGCCAGCAGGAACCGGGTGCGCGATCCCTTGAACGCGGTGGCCAGATCACCGCCGACATCGGCGCCGAGGTCGAAATAGTCCATCGCCCGGGTGATCGTCAGATAGCTATTGGCATCGAAACGCTGCACGAAGGTGCTGCCCTGGTGACGCAGATAGCTCTCGACCTCGAACATCTCACCGAACAGGTTGATCGCCTCGGTGCTGTCCTTGGGCGCGTTCTGCAGCCGGCGGCCGAACTTGCGGCTCAGCGCCTCCTCAGACAGATAGGTGATATGCGCGCACATCCTGGCGACCGCCAGCCCACGGGCGGGAAACCGACCGGTCCGCCAGTACTGGCCGTTCTGCCAATCCGGATCGGCGAAGATCGCCTGACGCCCGACCTCGTTGAAGGCGATGTTCTGCGCCGAGTGATAGGATGCGGTGGCGATCGGCAGGGCCGCGAACACCGAATCGGGATACAGCGCCGCCCATTGCAGAACCTGCATGCCGCCCATCGACCCGCCGATCACGGCGAACAGCCGCTCGATCCCCAGATGCTCGATCAGGCGTTTCTGCGCGTGCACCATGTCGCGGATCGTGACCGGAGGGAAATCGGTGCCCCAGGGTTCGTCGGCCGCGGTTCCGTCCGCCAGTTCGCGATTGCTCAACGGCCCGGTGCTGCCCATGCAGCCGCCGAGCACATTGGGGCAGATGACGAACAGGCGGTTGGTGTCCAGCGGCCGCCCCGGACCAACCACGCTGTCCCACCAGCCCGGTTTTCCGGTGATCGGGTGTTCCTCGGCGACATACTGGTCCAAGGTCAGCGCGTGACATACCAGGACCGCGTTCGAGCGTGCCGCGTTCAGTGTGCCATAGGTGCGATAGGCGACGGTATGATGGCGCAGCGCCGTGCCGCACTCCAGCATGATCCCATCATCGAATGTGACGTGGCTGTGACGGTCGGTTTCCACCGGGTCCGCGCGGGTGGTTGGCTGATCCATCGCGGCGATTGCATAGGACCTGCCGCCGCCGCTCGCAACCGGGCACCGACGGCCTTCGCCGAATGGGTGTGGGCCGAATGGGTGTGGGCCGAATGGGTTTGCAGACTGATGCGCATCCGCTAGACCGTTGCCGCCCAACCGCACGCGCTGATCCTGGTTCACCCACTTGTTCGATCGCACCATCCTCCGTCGCGGACGTTCCGCCCGGCGCGATCGTGCGCTAAGTCTGATACCCACTCCGACGGCGAGAATAATGCCCAGTTCCGTACCGACCGCTGATGTTTCGCCCGCTGCGTCCGTCCCGACTGTCGCCGATGCCGCCGAACCCGCTCCGGTGGACGGCTGGCGCAGCGGTGATCTGCCTGCCCTGCGAGCCGAACTCGACCGCATCGACAACACGCTGCACGACCTGCTGATGGAACGCGCAGGCATCGTCGAATACGTTGCCCGCTCGGCCAAGCCGGCGGCGTTCCGGCCGGGACGCGAAGCCTCGATCATCCGGCGGCTGCTGGGCCGCCATCGAGGCGCGCTGCCATCCGCCGCCGTGGTGCGGATCTGGCGCGAGCTGCTGGCCGGCACAACCGCCATGCAAGGCGGATTTTCACTCTCCGTCTGCGATGACCATCAGGCAGCCTCATTGACACAACTTGCGCGCGAGCACTTCGGCGCGCTGACACCATTGCGCACACGTACCACCGCCGATCAGGCCCTGCAGGATGTCAGTGAGCGAATCGCCTCGGTGGCGGTGCTGAAGTATCCATCGGAAATTGAAACCTGGTGGGTGGCCCTGCTGCGCCGGCAACCGAAGCTGCACATCATCGCCCGCATGCCGTTCTGGGCGCCGCGTCCGGATGGAGCACCCGTGGAGCAGGCCCTGGTGGTGGCCGCAACCCCCGCCGACGCCAGTGGCACGGATCACTCCTTCGTCGGTTTGCAGTGCGATGGCGACCTCACCCCGGCTAAGCTGTACAGCGCGATGTCGAAGGCCGGACTGACGCAGCAGTCGATGCTGGTGCACCGCCACCCGGGATCATCGATCGCCGATGTCCTCGTCGAGGTCGAGGGTCACCTCAACGACGATGACCCTCGGCTGGCCGAACTGCGCCCCCTGCCGCGTCGTCCGATCGTGCTGGGATGTTACGCGCTGCCGGTCGGGATGCCGGTTCGGTGAACAGCCCAGCCCCGCGCGCGGAAATACTGCGCATCGAGCCCTATGTTGCCGGCGAATCGGAACTGCCGGGCGCGAACCGGACGGTGAAGCTGTCGTCGAACGAGGGCGCGTTCGGCGTGCCACCTGCGGCTCGGGCGGCAATTGTTGCGACGGCCGCCGAGGCATACCGCTATCCCGATGGCGCCGCCGACCCCCTGCGTGCGGCACTTGGAAAGAGATGGGGCCTGGATCCCGCCAGGATCGTCTGTGGCGCCGGGTCCGACGACCTGTTGTACCAGTTCTGCCTGTCCTATGGCGGCCCAGGACGCGACATCATCATGTCAGCGCATGGGTTTTCCATCTATCATATCGCCGGGACCTACGCCGGCAGCCGCGTGATCAAAGTGCCAGAGCGGCATCTGACCGCCGACCTGGATGCCATGCTGGCAGCGGTGTCTCCGGCCACACGGTTGATCTTCCTGGCCAATCCGAACAATCCGACCGGATCGATGGTGCCGGCTGCGGACGTCGCCCGGTTTCGCGCCGCGTTGCCGCCCGAGGTGCTGCTGGTGCTCGACGCGGCGTACGCCGAATACGTGACCCGCCCCGCCTACGACGCCGGCGTCAAACTGGTGGACTCCACCGCCAACACGGTGATGACCCGTACGTTCTCCAAGATTTTCGGCCTGGGCGGGATGCGCATCGGTTGGTGCTACGCGCCGCCGGCCATTGTCGACGTGCTGAATCGGGTGCGCGGACCGTTCAACGTCTCGGTCGCCGCGCAGGCCGCTGCGATCGCCGCGCTGGGCGAACCGGGCTGGGTTGAGAAAGGCTGTGCGCATAACGCCGAATACCGGCCGAAGCTGGCGGCCGGGATCGAGGCAGCCGGACTCAAGGTCTGGCCCAGCGAGGCCAATTTCGTGCTGGTCGACCTGGCGACCACCCAGGCCGCGAACGCGGCTGATGCGTTCCTGCGTGCCAACGGCATCATCGTTCGCAAGGTCGGCGGCTACGGACTGCCGCACTGTCTGCGGGTCACCGTCGGCACAGCCGACGAAGTCGGCCTGGTGGTCGATGCCTTCGCCGAATTCACCCGGCAAGCCCGTGGCTGATCCGGTTTTCAAGCGGCTCGCACTGCTGGGCGTGGGACTGATCGGGTCCTCAGTCGCCCGCATCGCGCGCCTTCGCGGCGACATCGCGGCGGAAGTCGTCGTCAACGCTCGCACCCGCAAGACCCTGGACCGGGTGGTGGAGCTTGGCATCGCCGATCGGGTAGAACTCGATCCGGCCGAGGCGGTCAAGGGCGCGGACTGCGTGATGCTGTGCGCCCCGGTCGGTGCGTTTGCCGACCTCGCCGCCAGGATTGCGCCGCATCTGGCGCCGGGGGCGGTCTTGACCGATGTGGGATCGACCAAGCAGTCGGTGATCCGCGATGTCGGCCCGCTGGTGCCGGCCGGAGTGCATTTCGTGCCCGCCCACCCGATCGCTGGCACCGAACATTCCGGACCCGATTCGGGTTTCGTCGAGCTGTTCCAGGGGCGCTGGACCTTGCTGACCCCGGTTCCCGATACCGACGAGGCGGCGATCGCCAAAATCGAGGAACTGTGGCGGCGCTGCGGGGCAGAGACCGAACGGATGGAACCCGCTCATCACGACCGGGTGCTGGCGATCGTTTCGCACCTGCCGCATCTGATCGCATTCACCATCTGCGGTACCGCCGATGATCTGGCGGATGAAAGCCGCCAGGAGGTGGTAAACTTCGCCGCCTCCGGGTTCCGCGACTTCACCCGCATCGCGGCATCGGACCCGGTGATGTGGCGCGACGTTTTCCTCAACAACCGCGAGGCACTGCTGGAAATGCTGCAGCGCTTCATGGAGGACGCGCAGGCCATGGCGCGTGCCGTGCGCTGGGGCGATGCCGCCTACATCGAGGACAAGGTCGAACGCGGCCGCAAGATCCGCCGCAGCCTGATCGAGCGCAAGCAGGCCTGATCGGCCGCGACATCCGGACAGCCGGGCGCGCAACCTACGGCGGGTGATTTGCCCCGCGACCGGTCTGTGAGGCAAACTCACCGCACGACAACAATCCAGGGAGCCGAAGCCATGACGGTGAAGAGCAAGGGTTTTCTACGCCACGTCGCGCTGAGCGTCGCGGACCCGTGGGAGACGGCGGAATACTACAAAGCGACAGTCGGACTGGAAGAAGTCGCGGAAATCGACGGTCCGCTGGCCGAGGGCGTGTTCCTGACCGATGGGGTCGTCAACCTGGCGATCCTGCACTTCAAGTCAGACGAAGCGTCGCAGGGTACCGGCGTCGATTTCGTCGGCATCCATCACATTGGCTTCTGGGTCGATGACGTGATCGTTTCCGGTCAGCAGGCCCGGGCCGCTGGCGGCAAGTGGATCATGGGCGATCCGAACAACCCGCACGGCTACGAGGTCAAGCACACCGACCTTTCCAACATCATCTTCGATATCGCCGCGCACGGCTGGGCTGGCAGCCAGAAGCGTCCCGGCGAGGCGGAAAACGAAACCCACCCCAACCCCCGCCGCCGGCTGGCCAAGTTCGACGATCGGCGCGAGGCGGCTCGGCGCAAGATCGAGGCCAACAAGATGGCCGAAGCCGTCTAGCGTCCTGTCCCAGTAGTTCGCCGCACTTCGCGGCGAGCGAATGGGGTCGGCAGGCCGCTGAAAACAAACAGCTCGGACCAACTCGATCGGGTCAGCCAGGATCAATCGTGCCCACCGGTGATCCCATCAACAGGTGATCCCATGCAGACCTATAAGGCACCACTGCGTGACATGCGTTTCGTGTTGCACGAACTGCACGACAGCACCGAGCTTGCCAAGCTAGCGGGGCTGCGGGAGGTATCCGCCGAACTGATGGACAGCATCCTGGACGAAGCCGCCAAGGTGGCGGAGCAGGTCCTGCTGCCCACCAACGCACCCGGCGACGAGATCGGCTGCGTACTGGAAAACGGCGTCGTGCGGACCCCGAACGGCTTCCGTGAAGCCTACGACACGTTCCGCCAGGGCGGCTGGACCGCGCTTGCCGCCGACCCGAAATACGGCGGCCAGGGCTTGCCGGAAAGCCTGAACAAGCTGATCGAGGAGATGATCTGCTCCGCCAACCTCGCGTTCAGCCTGTATCCCGGTCTGACCCACGGCGCCTATCAAGCGATCGCCAGTCACGCATCGGACGAATTAAAAAACACCTACCTGCCGAAACTGGTGGACGGCACCTGGTCGGGCACGATGTGCCTGACCGAGGCCCATTGCGGCACCGACCTGGGACTGCTCCGCACCCGCGCCGAACCGCGACCGGACGGCAGCTACAAGGTCGGCGGCACGAAGATCTTCATCAGCGCCGGTGAGCACGACTTGACCGAGAACATCATCCACCTCGTGCTCGCTCGGCTACCCGACGCACCGGCCGGCAGCCGCGGCATCAGCCTGTTCCTGGTGCCCAAATTCCTGCCCGCCGCGGATGGCCGCGCCGGCGCCCGCAACGGCGTGATCTGCACCGCGCTGGAGCACAAGATGGGGATCAAGGGCTCCGCCACCTGCCAGTTGACCTTCGAGGACGCCACCGGCTGGCTGGTCGGCACCCCGAACAAGGGCCTGGCGACGATGTTCACCATGATGAACAGCGAGCGTCTCTCGGTCGGCATCCAAGGTCTCGGCGCGGCCGAGACCAGCTACCAGAGCGCGGTTGCATATGCCCGAGACCGCATCCAGGGCCGCGCCCTCGGCGGAGCCAAGGCGCCCGACCAGGCGGCCGACCCGATCATCGTCCACCCCGACATCCGCCGCATGCTGCTGACCATTCGCGGCTACACCGAGGGGTGCCGCGCACTCGGCGGCTGGGTCGCGCGGGAACTGGACGAACTGCAGCGCTCCGATGACCCGAAGGCGCGTCAGCGGGCCGAGGACTTCACCGCGCTGATGACGCCGGTGGTCAAGGCTCTGTTCACCGACCTCGGTTTCGAGGCGACCAATATCGCCATGCAGGTCTACGGCGGCCACGGCTACATCCGCGACAACGGCATGGAGCAACTGGTTCGCGACGCCCGTATCTCGATGATCTACGAAGGCACCAACGGCATCCAGGCCCTGGATCTGGTCGGCCGCAAGCTGCCGCAGGGTGCCGGGCGGATGCTGCGAACCTTCTTCCATCCGGTCAACGACTTCATCGAAACCCACAGCGGTCATCCGCAACTCGGCGACATGGTCAAGGGCTTCGCCAAGGCGTTCGGCGCCCTGCAGCTCGCCACCGCTCAGATCGCCACGACCGGTGCGACGGACCCCGAGGAAGCCGGCGCCGCCGCCGCCGATTATCTGCGCCTGTTCGGCCTGGTGGCGCTCGGTTTCATGTGGCTTCGATCAGCGGTGATCGCGGTTGAGAAACTGCGCGGGCCGGGCACCGACGCCGCCTTCTACAAGGCCAAGCTCATTACCGCCCGGTTCTACGTGGAGCGCATCCTGCCGCAGGTCGGCGGCCTGCTGGCCGCCATCAAGTCCGGCAAGGGTGCGATGATGGCGATGCAGGAGGCAGCGTTCTGACGCCGGGCGTCAAAGACGGCTGCCGGAGAAATTCCCGACCGTCCGACCACCCAATCTCCATCGCAGACGCTGGCGAAACCGTCTTGCCCGCGAAGCGCCCACGGCGAAGTCAGTTCGGCAACCGCGTGTGACCGGGTCTGCCGAGACACTCCGATCTCCTGTGCCAGCCAACCAGGCGATCCAGACATCAATCGACGACCTGCCGTCGCGCGCACCACTCGGACCTACGTGTTCAGCTCGGAGTGTCCAGGCGGGGAATTGACCACGCCCCCGGCCGGTGTTAGCGGACTGCAACTGCGAGGCGCTTGCATATAGACGGCGCCTCGCTGCCACCCGGCCTCGCCGGTATGCCAAAGGGTTCCCGCAATGCAGACTCGCCGCCGCTCGCTGTCCCGTCGCGATTTCGCGCGCCTTGCCGGCCTAGCCGCGGCCGGCCTGCTGGGATCGGCCGCCGCCATGCCGCCCGCCGGCCACGCGCCGACGGCGACTTCAGCGACCACGACGCTGACCCTCTATAGCGCGCAGCATCAGCAGGCGGTGGACATGATCACCAACGCCTTCACCAAGGCTACCGGCATCAAGGTCCGCAGCCATCATGGCGAGGCGCCCGAGATCGCGGCGCAGATTATCCGCGAAGGCGCCCACTCCCCAGCCGACGTCTATTTTACCGAGAACTCGCCGGAACTGGTGCTACTGGCCGAAAAGGGTCTGCTGTCGAAAATCGATCCCGAGACCCTGGCACGGGTGCCGGCTAAATACAGTTCACCGCACGGTGACTGGATCGGCGTATTGGCGCGTGAGAACGTGCTCGCGTTCAACCCAAAGATGATTCAGCCAGCCGATCTCCCGGCCTCGCTGATGGATCTCGCGCAGCCCTCCTGGAAGGGCAAGGTCGCCATCGCCCCCAGCGACGCCGACTTCCTGCCGCTGGTCAAGGCGGTGGCCGAAATCAAGGGCAGGCCGGCCGCGCTCGCCTGGCTCAAGGGTCTCAAGGCCAACGCCCAGATTTTTGATGATGACGAGGGTGTGGTCGCCGCGGTCGAGCGCGGCGCGGTCGCCACCGGCGTGATCAACAACTACTACTGGGCCCGGCTGCGCACCGAACAGGGCGCCGACAAGACTGTCAGTCAGATCCATCATTTCAGCAATGGCGACGTGGGCGCGCTGATCAACGTCTCCGGCGCCGGGATCTTGAAATCCTCGCACAACCAGGCTGCGGCGCAGCGGTTCGTTGCGTTCCTGGTCAGCAAGCCGATGCAGGAAATGCTGGCCCGATCCGACATCGACTTCGAGTATCCTCTGGCCGAGGGCGTGGCCCCCAACCCATTGCTGAAGCCGTTCGACCAGTTGCAGCCGCCGGCGCTGACCGTCGCGCAGCTCGGCGACGACCGAGAATCCGCCCAGTTGCTGCGTCAGGCCGGACTGCTCTGAGCATCAGCCACGGACCACTGTCCATGCCGCGCCGCCTTCGCATCCCCAGTGGTCTGCTGACCGCCGGACTGGTGGTTGCGGCACTGGTCCTGCTGCCGCTGACCTACACGATAAACGAAGCCCTGCAGGTCGATCGCCAAGATGCCATCGACCTGGTGTTCCGCCCCCTGGTCGGGGAGCTGCTGCTGAACACCTTGTCGCTGGTGCTGGCGACCACGCTGTTGTCGGCGGTGCTGGCCACCGCCGCGGCCTGGTGCGTCGAGCGGACCGACCTTCCTGGCCGCCAGGTCTGGGGCGTGCTCGCCGCGGTGCCGCTGGCGATACCGGCCTTCGTTTCCAGCTTCGCATGGATCTCGCTCAGCCTCCGCCTGCAGGATTTTGCGGGCGCCGTGGTCGTCGTCACCTGCTCGTACTACCCGCTGGTCTATCTGCCAGTCGCCGCCGCGTTGCGCGGCATGGACCCGGCGCTGGAGGAGACCGCGCGCGCCCTAGGCCAAACCGGCTGGGGCAGTTTCCGCCGCGTCGTGCTGCCGCAACTGCGCCCGGCCCTGCTGGGCGGCATGCTGCTGGTGGCGCTCGATACGCTGGTCGAGTTCGGTGCCCTCTCACTGCTCCGCTTCCGCACCTTCACCACCGAGATCTACGCCGAATACCGCACCGGCTTCGACCCATCAGAGATTGCCCTGCTGGCAATGATCCTACTGGCCCTGTGCCTGGTCTGCCTGGCGGCGGAGCTATGGGTGCGTGGCGGCGCACGCTACGCCAGGGTCGGGCGCGGCAGCCGCCGAGCATCGACGCCTCACCGGCTCGGCCGAGCCCGCTACCCGGTGCTGGCTGGCTTCGCACTGCTGGTGGTGGCGACGCTCGGCATACCGCTCGGCATGATCACCTACTGGTTGACGCAGCACGGTTCGGCCGCGATCACCCCCGAGGCGGTCAGTGCCCCGGCACTGTTGAGCGCCACATTTTCCTCGTTGCAACTCGGTGCGGCCGGCGCCGCCGCTTCGCTGCTGCTGGCGTTTCCGCTCGCCATGCTCGCCACCCAATACGATAGCCGATTGGTCACCCTGGTCGAACGCAGCGCCTATCTCGCCCAGGGCACTCCCGGCATCGTGGTCGCGCTGGCATTGGTTTCGCTGACGGTGCAGCGGATGCAGTCGCTTTACCAAAGTGAGGCATTGCTGATCATCGCCTATGCCATCCTGTTCCTGCCGCTCGCGCTCGTCAGCACCCGCGTCGCGCTCGCTCAGGTGCAGCGCGGACTGCAGGACGCCGGACGCTCGCTTGGATTGGGCTGGATCGCCGTGCTGTGGCGCGTGCTGTTGCCGCTCGCTGGCCCGGGCCTCGGGGCAGCGGCAGCGATGGTGTTCGTTTCCGTCATGACCGAACTGACCGCCACCCTGCTGCTGGCGCCGATCGGCACCCGCACGCTGGCGACACAGGTCTGGGCCAACACCTCGTCATTGGCCTTTGCCGCTGCTTCCCCCTATGCCGCGTTGATGACCTTGATATCGCTGCTCTCGGCTTGGCTGCTGGCGCGACGGTTCGGCGCCACTGCGTTGTCCGGGACGCGCTGATGACGGGACTCTCGATCAGCGGCCTGACCAAGAGCTTCAACGAGCAGCCGGTGCTGCGCGGACTCGACCTCGACGTGCCATCGGGCCAACTGGTGGCGATCCTTGGCGCTTCGGGCAGCGGCAAGACCACGCTGCTGCGCCTGCTGTGCGGCTTCGAACGAGCGGATGCCGGCAGCATCGTGCTTGACGGACGCATGGTCGCTTGTGCCGAACGCCATCTGCCGCCCGAGCGCCGCCGGATCGGATACGTGGCGCAGGAAGGTGCCCTGTTCCCGCATCTCTCCGTCGCCGACAATGTGCTGTTCGGCCTGCCCAGGCGCCAACGCCGCGACCACGACCGAGCCGTCGCCCTGCTGCGCGGGGTCGGATTGCCGGCCTCCTATGCCGCGCGCGGCCCGCACCAGCTATCCGGCGGCGAACAGCAGCGTGTGGCTTTGGCCCGAGCCCTGGCTCCCGCCCCAAGCCTGGTGCTGCTGGACGAGCCGTTCTCCGCGCTTGACGCCGCGTTGCGCGCCGAAACCCGACAGGCCGTGGCGGCCGCGCTGTCCGCCGCCGGCGCGACATCCCTGCTGGTGACGCACGACCAGGCCGAGGCGCTGTCGATGGGCCACCAAGTCGCGGTGCTGCGCGGCGGCCGGCTGGTGCAGGTGGCGACGCCGCAGACGCTGTATCGCCGTCCGATCGATGCCGACCTGGCCCGCTTCGTCGGCGACGCGATCATCCTGCCCGGGCGGGCCAGCAACGGCACCGTCGCCTGCGCCTTGGGCACGCTGACCCTCGCCGACGACATGCCAACGGGTGACGTCGATGTGCTGGTACGGCCCGAGCAGGTCCGACTGGATCCGACGGCGGCGCTGCGGGTCCGGGTGTCGGACGTCACCTACTACGGCCACGACGCCAGCATCCGGTTGGAACTGCCAGTCTCCAGTTTGCCGGCCCCCAGTTTGCCAGCGGTTGACCTGCCAACCGCCGACCTGCTCGCTCTCAGCGCCCGGGTGCATGGCCACGCCGCGCCGAAGCCGGGCGAGGAAACCGGCCTGCTGGTGGATGGCCCCGTTGTCGCGTGGCCGCTCAAGATCAACACTGCGTCAGCATCGGACTAAAACCCCTCTGCCGGTTGCGGAAACGCCGATCCGTGATGGCAAGACGCGAATGATTCGCATTATCATTCGCATGAACAGCCCGGCCGATTGGTGTCCCTGGGCTGTCCACCAAGCAGACCTGGAGAGTCCGAATGACCGCCGACCGCCTTGAAGACTGCCCCGGCCAGCGCCCTTGGCCGCGCCTGGCCAGGCACAAAGCAGCGCTATCGATATTGCTGCTGGCACTCGCGGTGCCGAAAGTCGCCCACTCACAAGCTCTTGGAACCCCTTCGGCGCCGGCCGCCTCGGCCGAGCCGGGATTCGAAACCGGGCTGTGGACCCGCCCCAATCTGCTCGGCGATGTCGGCGGTTTGCGTACCTATCTCGGCAATTACGGCATCACCATCGGTCTACAGGAGACCAGCGAGGTGCTCGGCAATGTGACCGGGGGCACTCATACCGGCTTCGATTATGACGGACTTACCTTGTTGAGCCTCGGGGTCGACACCCAGAAGGCGTTCGGCCTGCAAGGCGGCACGTTCAACGTCAGCGCATTGCAGATCCACGGCCGCAACCTCAGCACCGACAATCTGCAGACCCTGCAGACCGCCAGCGGCATCGAGGCCCAGGACACCACGAGATTGTGGGAATTGTGGTATCAGCAAGCCTTCCTGGACGGCCGCTTCGACGTGAAGATCGGGCAGCAAAGCGTGGACCAGGAGTTCATCACCAGCACGGGCTCCAGCCTGTTCATTAACACCGTGATGGGCTGGCCGATGCTGCCCTCGGTCGATCTCTACGCCGGAGGCCCGGCCTATCCGCTGTCCTCGCTGGGGGTGCGCGCGCGGGCCAACGCGATCGGTCCCTTTACCCTGTTGGCCGGCGTATTCGACGACAACCCGCCCGGAGGACCGTTCAACGACGACAGCCAGTTGCGCGGCGCCGAACGCACCGGCACCCGCTTCAATCTCGGCACCGGCGCGCTGTTCATCGCCGAGGTGCAGTATGCCCTGAACCAGCCGGCCAACGGAGACATGGATACGGGCAACAAGCCCAGCGGTCTTCCCGGCACCTACAAGCTTGGCGCTTGGTTCGATACCGCATCATTTCCTGACCAGCGGTTTGATGCCGACGGCATTTCTCTCGCCAATCCGCTCAGCAGCGGCGATCCGCAAATGCGCCGGCGCAATTTCAGCCTGTATGGCGTGTTCGATCAGGCGATCTGGCGACCCGATCCGGCCGGGGCACGCACCATCGGCGTCTTCGCCCGGATCATGGGAGCGCCAGGAGACCGCAACCTGATCTCGTTCAGCGTCAACGCCGGCATCACCATGAAGGCGCCGCTGCCCGGCCGCGACGACGACACGTTCGGAGTCGGTTGGGGCATCGCCAAGGTCGGCGGGAACGTCACCGGCTTCGATCAAGACAGCAATGCCTTGAACGGCGCCAGCCCGATCCGCACGAACGAGAACTTCATCGAGGTCACCTACCAGTACCAGGCGGCCGGCTGGTGGCAGATTCAGCCGGACTTCCAATACACCTTCCTGCCCGGCGGCGGCATCGCCAACCCGCTCAATCCGACCCAGCGCATCGCCAACGAGGCGGTGCTCGGCGTGCGCACCAACATCAGTTTCTGATCGTCTCTCACCCCATTCCGCCCGTCACGTTCCGGCCCGGCTCCCTTGAACTCAAGCCCGAAGGTTGCTTACATGCGACTTACTCGCATTCTCTCAACGCTTGGATCAGATGAGGCCCGCATGCGGCTCGCCCGGTTCGTTTTGATCGCCGCCACGATCGGCGCCGCTTGCCCGGTCGTCGCCCATGCCACCGACGAGGCCGGCTATCTGGGCAGCATACGCCGCCATAGCCTGGTCACCTCGACCGTGCCGTCGAATGGCGATCAGAACCCCTACGCGGTGGTCATTTCGCCGCTAACGTCCGGCAAACTTCGCCAGGGCGACGTGATGGTCGATAACTTCAATGACAAGCACAACCTGCAGGGGCTGGGCACCACCATCGTCTCGATCGATCCGAAGACGAAGAGCCTGTCGTTGTTCGCCTCCATCCCTCGCCATCTGCCGTCCTGCCCCGGCGGCGTCGGGCTGACCACGGCGATGGCGGTGCTAAAATCCGGCTGGGTCATCGTCGGCAGCCTGCCCAGCCAGGACGGCACCACCGGCACCAAGGGGCCCGGCTGCCTGATCGTGCTGAACAATCAGGGTGACGTCGCCGGCACCATGGCCGGGCCGAAAATCAACGGGCCGTGGGGCAACATGGCGGTGATCGACAACGGCAAGACCGCGACGCTTTTCGTCAGTATGACCGGCTTCGGCGTTGGTTCCGCCGATGGTAGCCCGCCGGTGGTCAACCAGGCGACGGTGCTCCGCATCGGACTGTCAATTCCCCCCGGCAAACCACCGGTCGTCACCAGCCAGACCGAGATCGCCAACGGCCTGGGCGAGCAGGCCGACAAGGATGTGTTCATCATCGGCCCCACCGGCCTGTGCCTGATCGGCAGCACGCTCTACGTGTCGGATGCCATCGGCAACCGCATCGCCGCGATCGCCGACGCGCCGACGCGCACCACCAGCGCCGGTCTCGGTCAGGACGTCACCAAGGATGGCTTGCTGAAGCGTCCGCTGGCGATGACCAAGGCGGCCAACGGCCACCTGTTGGTCATCAACGGACTGAACGGCCAGGTGGTGGAAATCGATCCGACCTCCGGCAAGCAGATCTACGCTCGCTGGATCGACGCCAACAAGGCGCAGACCCCGCCGGGCAGCGGTGACCTGTTCGGCATCGCCATGACACCCGGCGATAACGGCTTCTACTTCGTGCAGGACGAGACCAACACACTCGTCCTCGCCCACTAAGGATGATGATGTGACCGGCAAATGTCCGTTCTCCTCCCGTCGCGGCTTTCTCGCCGCCGCGGGTGGCCTGATGGCGGCGGCCCCGGTGACCGCGCTGCGCGCCCAGACAGCAACCCAAAAGGGCATCACCCCGGCAGCGCAGGGACCCGGCCGCGGCCTGACCGAACCGTTCTACGCGCCACGCCAGGGTGGCATCGTTACCGCGTTGCAGAGCCATACGTTCTTTGCCACCTTCGACTTGGCCGCCGACAGAAGTGACCAGATCGTCACCATGCTGAAGGCATGGACCGAAGCCGCCGCCCGCATGACTCAAGGGCTCCCCGCCCAGCCGATGGACGCCTACGGCCAGGGCGAAGACAAGCCTGCCGGCGACAGCGGCGAGGCGATCGGGCTCGCCCCAGCTCGGCTGACCATCACATTCGGCTTTGGTCCCGGCCTGTTCGTCAAGAACGGCAAGGACCGCTACGGCCTGGCAGGCCACCGGCCCGAAGCCTTCGTCGATCTACCCGCCTTCACCGGCGAACAACTGGTCGCGGCCCAAACCGGGGGCGACCTCTCGGTGCAAGCCTGCGCCGACGACCCCCAGGTCGCCTTCCACGCGATCCGCCAACTCGCGCGCATCGCATACGGCACAGCCGACTTGAAGTGGACGCAGACCGGGTTCATGTCGAACTACGCTGCCGAAGACACCCCGCGCAACCTGATGGGCTTCAAGGACGGCACGCAAAATCCCACTGCCACGCGTCCGGAAGCGACGTCCGGCGGTTCGCCGAGGGCGGGACTGAATGAAGTGGTCTGGGTCACCGACAAGGGTCCCGCCTGGATGCACGGCGGCAGCTATATGGTCGCCCGCCGCATCCGGATCGCGCTGGAGCATTGGGACCGCACAGAGATCTCGTTCCAGGAGGAAGTGATCGGGCGGCACAAATATTCCGGCGCGCCGCTCGGTATGAAAAATGAATTCGATCCGCTCGACCTCGACCGCACCGATAAGGATGGCAATTCGATCATCCCCGACACCGCCCATGTCCGCCTGGGCGCGCCGGAAAGCAACGGTGGCGCCCAGATCCTGCGCCGCGCATACTCCTATAACGATGGCTCCAACTTCACCGCGGAACGCTGGCCGCCGTGGCGCCAAGGCATCGAGTTCGATGCCGGGTTGCTGTTCATCTGCTACCAGCGCGATCCGCGGGCCGGGTTCATCAGGATATTCGACCAGATGTCGAAACTGGATGCGATGAACCAGTACACCACCCATGTCGGTAGCGGCATTTTTGCCTGCCCGCCTGGACCGGCCCAGGGCGGCTATATCGGACAAAAGCTTTTCGAAGCCGTCTAGCACATGATCGCGACTTGGGCGGAACGCTTAAAGCGCCCGATTTTGTTGAAACGACAACCGGCCGTAACGTCAGTCTGGAACCGCGGATTGCACCGGTTGCCGCGCGCGGGCCCACCAGACCCGACCCGATCCGCTGGTCGTGGCCAGTCCGTGTGACCGCTGCCATGGACAACGATTCCCCCTACGACCTGGCGATCATCGGCGGCGGCATCAACGGCTGCGGCATCGCCCGCGACGCCGCCGGGCGCGGCTGGCGCGTGCTGCTTTGCGAAAAGGCAGACCTCGGCTCCGGCACCTCGAGCGCCTCCACCAAGCTGATCCATGGCGGCTTGCGCTACCTTGAACACCGCGAATTCCGTCTGGTGCGCGAGGCCCTGCGAGAACGCGAGGTGCTGTGGGCTATCGCGCCGCACATCATCTGGCCACTGCGGTTCATCCTGCCGCACCACCGCCGGCTGCGCCCGGCATGGCTGCTGCGACTGGGCCTGCTGCTCTACGACCATCTCGGCGGTCGCAAGAACCTGCCGCCGACGCGCACGCTGAACCTGCGCACCGACCCGGCCGGCGCTCCGCTGAAGCCCGAGTTCACCCGCGGCTTCGCCTATTCGGACTGCTGGGTGGAGGATTCACGTCTGGTCGTGCTCAACGCTCGCGATGCCGCCGATCGCGGGGCGACGATCGCGCCGCGCACCGTTTGCGTGTCGGCCGAACGACTCGATCGGCGCTGGATGGTTACCCTGCACGATGAGACCACCAACCGCCGCCGCGTCATCCAGGCGAACGCACTGGTCAACGCGGCCGGCCCCTGGGTGGCCGAGGTCGCGGGATCGGTGATCCGCGCCAACGCGCCGACCGCGGTCCGGCTGGTGCAGGGCAGCCACGTGGTGGTGCGGCGATTGTATGACCACGACGCCTGCTACATCTTCCAGAACGCCGACAGCCGGGTGTTTTTCCTGATCCCCTATGAACGCGATTTCACCCTGATCGGCACCACCGACCAGGATTTCACCGGCGACCCCGCCGGCGTGCGGGCCAGTGAGACCGACATCGCTTACCTTTGTCACTCGGCGAGTGCTTACCTGCGCCAGACGGTGACACCGGACATGGTGGTCTGGTCATACGCCGGCGTGCGGCCGCTCTACGACGATGGCTCCACCGCGCCGCAGCAGGCCACCCGCGACTATGTGCTGAAACTCGATGCGCCGCCCCAGGCGCCGGCGCTGCTGTCAGTCATCGGCGGCAAGATCACCACCTATCGCCGATTGGCCGAGGCATCGCTGGCGCTGCTGCGCCCGCATCTGCCGGAAGTATCCGGCCTCGCCGCCGGCTGGACAGCGCGCCAGCCGCTGCCCGGCGGCGACTTCGCGATGGATGGTTTCGACCGGCAGGTGGCGGCCGCCGCGACGAGCTTCGCATTCCTTCCCGAACCGACCCTGCGTCGGCTGCTGCGGGCCTACGGCACCAGGATCGACCGGCTGATCGGCGACGCCACATGCCAGGCCGATCTTGGCCGGGTATTCGGCGCCGACCTGACCGAGGCGGAACTGCGCTATCTGGTGAGCGTCGAATGGGCACGCACCGCCGCCGATGTCCTTTGGCGACGCGGCAAGCTTGGCCTGCGCCTCTCGGCCGATCAGATCGCCGCGGTCGAGGACGCGATGCAACGGATCGTGCGCGAGACCGGGGTCGCGGCATGAACCTGGTGCCTCGGCCGCTTCGGGTCCGATCCGGATCAAACGCGGCCGCCAGCCCGGCAAAGTGCATGGCCTCGGCCGCGATCCTTCGTCCTGGTGGCAATCATCCGGGCCCGACAGACGCGCAAGAGCCCGCAGGGGCGGGGAAAACGCATGCCAAGGCGCGATCGAAGGTTGGGTTTCGCGGTACCCTGCATCGCTCAGTTGCTGGCATGGTTGCTTGCTTTGTAGAACAATAGCGGCAAACAACCGACTAACCGATAAGCTGAGATCGGAGAGGGGCATGAGCGATTATGACGCCGACATTCTCGTCTGGTCCGAGCACCAGGCCGATCTGCTGCGCCGCAGGGGCGCCGGCGAATTGGTCAACGAGGCGGATCTCGACTGGACCAACCTCGCCGAGGAGATTGCAGACGTGGGACGCAGCGAGGGAGTGCGATCGACTCCCATCTGACCTTGGCCCTGCTGCACGATCTCAAGGCCGAGGCCTGGCCAATGGCGACGGCAGTCTAGGGCTGGCGCGCGGAAGCACGATTGCACAGACGCCTGGCGCGACGAAGGTTCACCCCGGGCATGCGGCAACGTATCGACCTGGCCAGTCTCCATGTCGATGCAATCGCCGGCCTGCCCGACACCATCGACGGGCAACCGCGCCTGCCGGTGCCGGAGGTCTGCCCGGTGACCCTCGACGGACTGCTGAGCGATGGGCCATGACTTGAACGCAACGGCGCCGCATATCCTCGTCATCGACCAGGGCACGACATCCACCCGAAGCATCGTTTTCGACTCCGCGAGCACGCCGGTGGCGACCGCGCAGCAGGAATTCACCCAGCTCTACCCAAGGCCCGGCTGGGTCGAGCACGACGCCGAAGAAATCTGGGCAACCGTGCTCGACACCGCCCGGCAGGCAATCGCCACCGCCGGGTTGACCGCCGCCGACATCGCCGCCATCGGCATCGCCAATCAGCGCGAGACCGCGGTGGTCTGGGACCGCCGCACCGGCAAGCCGATCCATCACGCCATCGTCTGGCAGGATCGTCGCACCGCCGACCTCTGCGAACGACTGGAGCACACCGGGCATGCCGCGCTGGTCGCGGCCCGTTCCGGCCTGCTCCTGGACCCATACTTCTCGGCCACCAAGATCGCCTGGTTGCTGGACAACGTCGAAGGCGCACGCGCCGCCGCCGAGGCCGGGTCGCTGGCGTTCGGCACGATGGACAGTTTCCTGCTATGGCGGCTGACTGGCGGTGTGGTGCACGCCACCGATGCCACCAACGCCGCCCGCACCCTGCTGTTCGACATCCATCGCGGCGAATGGGATGCGGATCTGCTGGCGCTGTTCGGCGTTCCCCGCGCCATGCTTCCCAAGGTGCAGGACAGCGCCGCAAGCTTCGGCGCCACCACGGCGGACCTGTTCGGCGGTGCCATCGCGATCCGCGGCGTCGCCGGCGATCAGCACGCCGCGCTGATCGGGCAGGCGTGTTTCCGCCCCGGCATGGTCAAATCCACCTACGGCACCGGTTGCTTCGCCCTGCTCAACACCGGAACCACGGCGATCCCCAGCACCCACCGCCTGGTCACCACCATCGCCTACCAGTTGAACGGCGTGCGCACCTATGCGCTCGAGGGGTCGATCTTTGTCGCCGGCGCCGCCGTGCAGTGGCTGCGCGACGGTCTTGGACTGATCGCCTCCGCCGCCGAAACTGGCACGCTGGCGGCCGAAGCCGACCCGGCGCAGGCGGTCTACATGGTTCCCGCCTTCGTCGGCCTCGGCGCGCCCCACTGGGCCACTGACGCGCGCGCGCTCCTCACCGGCATGACCCGCGGCACCACCCGTCGCGAATTGGCCCGTGCCGTGCTTGAATGCGTCGCCTACCAGACCCGCGACCTGCTGGAGGCGATGCGCGCCGACCTCGGGTCCCAATGGACCGGCGATACCGTCATCCGGGTGGATGGCGGCATGAGCGCCAGCGATTGGACGATGCAGTTCCTTGCCGACATCCTGGCAGCGCCAGTCGACCGCCCGGCCCTGCATGAGACCACCGCGCTGGGGGCGGGCTACCTGGCCGGCATGGCGGCCGGCGTGTATCCGGACATCGAGACGTTCGCCGCGGGCTGGACGGCGGAACGGCGCTTCCGACCGACGATGGCAGAGCCTGAGCGTGCCGAAAAGTATCGAGGTTGGCAGGACGCGGTGGCACGCACTCTACTGCGCCCCTGACCGCCGACCGGGCAACGACGCTTTCCGCCTCGCTCCGCCAGGCGGACCACCGGCGCCCGATACTCCGGACAAACGCCAAGCCAAAACCTTGGCGCATGCACGACGGTCCTTGGCGGAACGCCAGGCGAATTGCTACACTGGCAGGTGCGATTCGCCTGCTTCCTCGCCGTGCGGGGGTCAGAAGCGGCGGCCCGACCTGAGTAGGAACCGATCATGAAGCTCAAGGCCGACCGCGCCACCTTGATCAAGGCGCTGGCCCACGTCCAGAGCGTGGTGGAGCGCCGCAACACGATCCCCATTCTGGCCAACGTCATGATCGCCGTACGCGACGGCAAACTGACGCTGACCGCCACCGACATGGAAATCGCCATCGTCGAGGATGTGCCCGCCGCATCGTCACGCAACGGGGCCTGCACCGCGCCGGCCGCCACGCTGTATGAGATCGTCCGCAAGCTGCCGGACGGCGCCGAAGTCGAACTCGATCATCCCGGCGGCGATGCCCAGCTCGCTTTGCGCGCCGGACGCTACGACACCAAGCTGACAGTGCTGCCGGTCGAGGATTTTCCGTCGATGACCGCCGGCAGCCTGCCGCACAAATTCGGCGTGACGGCGCACATGCTGCGCGCCTTGATCGACCGCACCAAGTTCGCCATCAGCACCGAGGAAACCCGCTACTACCTCAACGGCATCTACTTGCACCACGCCGACAGCGAGGGCACCCCGGTGCTGCGCGCGGTTGCCACCGACGGCCACCGGCTGGCTCGGGTCGAGGAACCGCTGCCCGAAGGCGCCACATCCATGCCCGGCGTCATCATTCCGCGCAAGACCGTCAACGAACTGCGAAAACTGCTCGATGAGGTGACCGGCAACGTGGAGGTCGCGCTGTCCGATACCCGCATCCAGTTCCGCGCCGACCAGATGCTGCTGACCAGCAAGCTGATCGATGGAACCTTCCCCGAATACGAGCGGGTGATCCCGCGCGGCAACGACAAGGTGCTGCGCGTCGGCAAGAAGGATTTCGCCGACGCGGTCGGCCGCGTGGCGGCGATTTCGGCGGAACGGTCGCGCCCGGTGAAACTGTCGCTGGCACGCGATCTGCTGGTGCTTTCGGCTTCCAGCCCCGAACAGGGCACCGCCACCGAAGAACTCGACGCGGAGCGCGTGAAATACGATGCCGGGCCGCTCGAAATCGGCTTTCAGGCCCGCTACCTGAACGACATTACCGACCAGATCCCCGAGCAGGTGGAATTTCGCTTCTCCGACGGTTCGGCGCCGACGGTGGTGCAGGACGCCGGCGATGCCAGTGCGCTTTATGTGCTGATGCCGATGCGGGTTTAGCGCGACCCTTGGTCGCGCGTGCTCGCTCACTGTGGCAGCGGCTGCCCATCGAAATATCGAAGTTGAACGCCAGGCAATATCGCGTTCCATTCCGACCGTCGCACGATCGAAGCTGCCATGACCACCTTGACCATCACCGCCAAGGGTCAGGTTACCTCGCGCAAGGGTGTGCTGGCCCATCTCGGCGTCCGACCGGGTTACAAAGTCAGCTTGGAGAAACTTCCCATCGGTCGGATCGAGGTCAAAATCGGCGCGGCCGGCTGCTCGGATCTCGGACGTCTTCGGCCTATTGAAAAGTGATAACGGGCTGTTGGTTGCGATCGATGAGATGAACCAGGTCAGTGCCGAGGGCTGGGCCGGCAAACGGTGAAGCTGACCGCCAGTTGGCGATCAGTTCCATCCCGCCGCGGGTAACGGGATTGTTGACCCAGCCCCCCGCCGACGCGCCCATAACCGAGAAAATGATGCCGAATTCCCGCCGAATCGTCAGGTTGTCGATCGCCAGCGCCGAGCGGTCGAAGTAGTTCAGCGCGATGGCGGCGGTCGCCAACCCGACGGCGATCCATCGCATCCTCGACGAAATCCTGGGTGACGCCGCACCGACCGCCATGGCCCCATCGGTTTTGCCCGCGCAGTGCTTCACCCGGTTATCGGTTCCCCGTTATCCGTTCCGGGGCGACGATCCCAACATGGCTCGACCATGCTGGCAGGACCAACGCCTTCACGCTGAGGCGCGGTATCGCCATGTTCAAGCCGTGCTCCGCCTCAGTCGCCTCACCCTGACCGATTTCCGCAACTACACCGCGCTGACCTGGCGGCCGGCGACGCGGATCAGCGTGCTGTATGGCCCCAACGGTAGCGGCAAGACCAACCTGCTGGAGGCGCTGTCCCTGTTGGTGCCCGGCCGCGGCCTGCGCGGCGCGCGGCACGCCGACCTGGCGCGCCAAGGGGGCGCCGGCGGCTGGGCGGTAAACGCCCGTTTCCACACCCGCAACGGCGAGACCAGTCCCGGCAGCGGCGAAGCCAGCCCCGGCAACGGCGAAATCAACATCGGTACCGGCACCGACGCCGACACCGACCGACGGGTGTTTCGCCTGGACGGCAGCACTACGCGCAGCCAGGCCGACATCGCTCGTGTGGTCGCCGCGGTCTGGCTGACGCCGCAGATGGACCGATTGTTCCAGGATGGCCTGACCGGCCGCCGCCGCTTCCTCGACCGCCTGGTGTGGGCGCTGGAGCCCGGCCACGCCCGCGAAATAGCGGCCCACGACACCGCCGTCCACAGCCGCAATCGCCTGCTGGCGCAGCGTAGGCCAGGGAACGCCCCAGCGGGCGGTTCAGGGACAGACCCAACGGCGGCCGCCAGGAGTCCCCAGCATGGCTCCTGGCTGGCCGGCCTGGAGGACGCGATCGCCCGCCACGCTGTCGCCGCCTCCGCCGCTCGCCTTGACCTGGTGACTCGGCTCAACGCGCAGATCGAGGTCAGCCTCGCCCAGGCGTTCCCACCAAGCCGCATCAGCCTGGCCTGCCCGATCGTCGAGCGGCTGACCTCGCTGCCGGCATTGGCGGTGGAGGACTGGTTGCGCGCCGGGTTGGAGGCCGATCGGGCGCGCGACGCGGCGGCCGGAATAACCGCTCTCGGAGCGCACCGTTGCGACATGCGGCTGACCGATGTCTCCACCGGCACACCGGCTGCGCTGGCCAGCACCGGCCAGCACAAGGCGCTGCTGATCGGCATCGTGCTGGCGCATGCCGGCCTGATCGCCTCGGCGCGCGGCTTTGCCCCGCTGTTGCTGCTGGATGAACCGTCGGTTCACCTGGACGCTGGCCGGCGAGCCGCGCTATGGAACGTTCTGGTCACGTTGCCGGCGCAGGTCATCGTCACCGGCACCGA
This sequence comes from Rhodopila sp., assembly GCF_965277165.1. Lineage (GTDB taxonomy): Bacteria > Pseudomonadota > Alphaproteobacteria > Acetobacterales > Acetobacteraceae > Rhodopila. The sequence goes on along the minus strand of NZ_CBDICE010000006.1, from coordinate 1,207,813 downwards.
TGCCGACACCTTCCTGCCGCTGGCGGCGCACGCCGAGGCGCTGCTGACAGGCGCTGGCGACCTGCTCGCCGACAGTCGTTTTATTCGGTCCGAAACCGATCGAACCCCTGTCCCCGCACCCCGCTAGATGCTATCTATCTAGAGTATCAATCGCACCGCATGGAGTCGCCCCCCCGGCATGTCCGACAACGCCGCGCCGCCCCCCGATTCCGACTCCTCTGGGTCCGACCCCGAAGCCTACGATGCCGCCTCGATCTCGGTGCTCAGGGGCCTCGACGCCGTGCGCCGCCGCCCGGGCATGTACATCGGCGATACCGACGACGGTTCGGGGCTTCATCACATGGCGTTTGAGATCATCGACAACGCGGTCGATGAGGTCCAGGCCGGCTTTGCCGCCCGCGTCGAACTGACCCTGAACGGCGACGGCAGCGTCACCGTGCGCGATGACGGACGCGGCATCCCGACCGATATCCATCAGGAAGAAGGCATCTCGGCGGCCGAGGTGGTACTGACCCGCCTGCACGCCGGCGGCAAGTTCAACCAGAACTCCTACAAGGTGTCCGGCGGCCTGCACGGCGTCGGCGCCGCCGTGGTGAACGCGCTGTCGGAATGGATGGAGGTGAGGATTTGGCGCCTCGGGCAGCAGCACCGCATCCGCTTCCAGCACGGCGACCCCGACGGCCCACTGGAAATCGTCGGCCCAGCCGATCGCGGCAGCGGCACCGAGGTCACCTTCAAACCCAGCCCCGGCACCTTCACCAAGACCGAGTTCGACTACACCTTGTTGGAACGCCGGCTTCGCGAGCTGGCCTTCCTCAACTCCGGGATGACCATCGTGCTGCGCGACGAGCGTCATTCGCCGGCCGTGGAAAGCGTCATGCGTTACGATGGCGGGCTGGTGGCCTTCGTCGAGTGGCTGGACCGTTCCAAGGTGGCGGTGTTCACGCCACCGATCAGCCTGCGCACCGCCGATGACCAAATGGGCATCCGAGCGGAATTCGCGCTGTCATGGAATGACAGTTTCCATGAAACGATGCTGTGCTTCACCAACAATATTTCCCAACGTGACGGCGGCTCCCACCTCGCCGGCTTCCGCCAGGCGCTGACCCGCGTGGTGACGAAATACGCCCAGGGCATGGGCAAGAGGGATTCGCTCGAACTGGTCGGTGAGGACATGCGCGAGGGCATGACCGCGGTGCTGTCGGTCAAGGTGCCGGACCCGAAATTCTCCTCCCAGACCAAGGACAAGCTGGTCTCGTCGGAAGTTCAGCCGGTGGTCCAGGCCGCGGTCGCCGATGCCGTGTCGCACTGGTTCGAGACCCATCCGAAAGAGGCCAAGGGCATCATCCAGAAGGTGATGGACGCCGCCTCCGCGCGCGAGGCCGCCCGCAAAGCGCGCGAACTGACCCGGCGCAAGGGCGTGCTGGATGTCTCCACCCTGCCCGGCAAGCTGGCCGACTGCCAGGAACGCGACCCCGCCAAGTGCGAAATCTTCATCGTCGAGGGTGACAGCGCCGGCGGGTCCGCCAAACAGGGGCGCGACCGCAAGTTCCAGGCGATCCTGCCGCTGAAGGGAAAGATCCTGAATGTCGAGCGCGCCCGCTTCGATCGCATGCTGGGCAGCCAGGAAATCGGCACGCTGATCACCGCGCTGGGCACCGGTATCGGCCCTGGCGCGGTCGAACAGGGCGGCTTCGACGCCGCCAAGCTGCGCTACCATCGCATCGTCATCATGACCGACGCCGACGTCGACGGCTCGCATATCCGCACGCTGTTGCTGACCTTCTTTTTCCGCCAGATGCGCGACCTGATCGAGCGCGGGCATCTATATATCGCCCAGCCGCCGCTGTATCGCGCCAAGCGCGGCAACGACGAGCGCTATCTGAAGGACGACAACGCGCTGGAATCCTTCCTGTTGGACAAGGCCCTGGCCGACGCGCGTCTGACCTACGCCAACGGCGACGTGCATGAAAAGGACGACCTGCGGCGCGAGGTCAACCTGCTGCGCGAGGCGTCCAACAACCTAAAGCGGCTGTCCTCGGTCATTCCGGTCGCGTTGCTTGAACAGGCGGCGATCGCCGGCGTGCTGACCCCCGACGCGGTCCGCGCCACCGCCGCCGCGCCGGAATTCGCGACCCGCCTGAACGCGGTCTCCTTGCCGACCGAACAAGGCTGGGTGGTCAGCGCCGACCACGGCCTGACGCTGTCGCGCACCGTGCGCGGCGTGGCCGAACGCTATGCCCTGGAACCGTCTGCCCTGCGCAGCGCCGAGGCGCGCTGGCTGGCGGAACGCGCCACCGCGCTGGCCCAGCGCTTCAGCGTCCCGGCTAAACTGAAGCTGGATTCGCAGGAGCCGTCGGTGGCCGGCCCGGCAACAACCTATGACCGCATTATCGCGCACGGCCGGCGCGGACTGTCGGTGCAGCGCTTCAAGGGGCTGGGGGAGATGAACCCCGATCAGCTCTGGCAGACCACGCTGGACCCGCAGGTGCGGACCTTGCTGCAGGTTAAGGTGGGCGATTCGGAGGATGCCGCGCAGGTGTTCAGCACGCTAATGGGCGACGTGGTGGAACCGCGGCGGGACTTCATCGTGGGGAATGCGTTGAAGGTAGCGAATTTGGATGTTTAGGGTGCTGGCGATTCTGGGACAATCTCTCAGCACCTGATCATAGCTCCTGCCGTAACGGAAAGAGCGAGCCTCTGTATAGGCACCGCCACTCCTCCGCCTGGGGTCCTGAGAGGATCTTGCGAAGATCTCCGGGCTTGTTCGAAACTGACTTTGGCCAGATCGCTAAAACTTTATAAAGCTCGGGCAGGTTGCAGCGTGAAAACGTAAAGACCTTGATGAAATTGAGACAAGGCGACCATCGTAGTCTTCTCAGCAGAATTGTAACTATATGCAAACTGTCTCTCGGAGGTCTTTCTGCCTTGTCGAAGGCCATTGTATCCAGGCAGCGTTTTGAGCATTGCGTCCGCGTGCTCCTGGGATAGCGCCTTGTTCAGAAACCACGAGGTTGTAACCATACCGTCCAGAGTTAGGGCGTGGCCTATGTGCTCGCGATAAAGGGCCATTATAATGTATCGAACAGTGCGCGTGTGTCGGTGAGCCATACGGCGTCGAGTTTCTTTATCGCCTGCAACACCCGGCGCATCGCGAGCGCGCCGGACGGGGTGCCGACGACGAACGGATGCAGGCCGATGGCGACCACGGTTGCCTCGCGGCGCGGATCAGCGGTTACTTCGTGGGCTGGTTCGGTGACGTAGTCGATCCAGAGTCGCTCAAGATCGACCGGTTCCAGGCCACGCGTGAGGTAGTGGCCCATGTCGACCGTTACTGCCGGATAAGGAATTTGCAGCAGTGGCCCGGACGGCGAGTGCAACAGCGATAAGACATCTGAATCCATCCCGTCCAGCGTGTAACGAATGCCTTCCGCCGTGGTCGCGGAAAACGTGTCGATGTTTGGGTAGACGCTGGGGCTGGACCAGCCGATGGGCCGCTCCCCGGTGTCGCGCTCGATCATGTCGAGCGTGCGCTTGATGTAGGCCTCCTGGGCGGCGAGGCCCTGGGTAAGCGGGAGCAGTTGCGTCGAGTTGTTCATGCCGTGGCCGAGGATCGGCGCGCGCGGCGCGGTGGCGCGGAGCTCCCGCCAGACCTGGGATAGCTGGAGGGGAACAGGGCGTTGAGCGCGAAGCTGAGGGGTACGCCTTGTTCCCGGAAAAGTCGGCCGACGCGTGGTAGTCCCCATTCGATGGCGTATTGCCGAAACGCACCGTTCACTACGTCGGGGTCACGCGAGGTCATGTCGTCGCGCAGGTTCGGGCCGCGGCCAGGGCCCCATACCTCGACATAAAGCACGAAGATCACGGCAACCTTCTTGTTGCCTGGCCATGCTTTCACATGCAAGTCCTCGCGCGGCAGACCGGTCAGCCAGTCCGGTGCGGTTTGTGCCGAAGCCGGTTGCGGAGCGATCATCCCCAGCACGGCGAGTTGACCGAGCAGCAGTGCTCGGGGCGCGCCGCGCGAAAGCCAGGAGCGGCAACGCACGGCCATGGATTTGATCATGCGTCAGACTTGATCATGCGTCGGGCGCTCGGTGTGGGATTGTCGGATGTCAAGCCGAGCCTGGGCTTGGCCGGAACAGACCTCCCCGAAGCGGGCCCCGCCGGCATCATGGCAGATCGGCGAGCGAGGTCGGGCCGGGGCCGGGCGTGACCAGGGTTGGCCATTGGTGCGAGCCGAATGGCACCTTGGGCGGAAGATTTGTGGTCATGCCGCGCGCCTTGGTCTCGGCTTCGATGCTGTCGCGGGCGTCGCCACCCATCAGCTCGTAATCCATCAGATAGCGGCTGTGGAAGAACGTTTCGCCTACCGTGCGATCAGCGATGATGCGGGTGAGCGACTCCAGCATGTCCTGCGGGGTCGAGGTGAACGAGACCGTTTCGATCAGGATGAGCCGCGAATTGATGTCGTTCGGGCCGAAGAACTGGGCGAGGATGCTGAACAGAACGTTATTCTGCCGGGCTACATAGATCGTATTGCTGGCGGCATAGAGCTTGCTCCAGTCAGGGCCGAGCTGCTTTTTCCAATCCGCTAGCACGCCCATCCAGTGCTTTACCTGGGTATCGGCGGCCCATTTGATGTCTAGTTTCAAACGATCCTTTTGCTTGGCGGCGAAATCCTGCATATCGGCGAAGCTGACGGTCTGGCCGGCGGTGACCTTGTCGATGAACGCGATGTTCTCGGCGATCAGCGCGCGATTGTTGTCGCGCCATTCGACCGGCATGCTGGTGTTGTCGAGGCTTGCCTGCGCCGCCTTCAGCCGTTCCCGGTAGGCGAGCAGCGAGGGCTGGAACGAGACGTCATGCTGCTTGCCGATATGCGGCCCCACCACGACGCCCAACGCCATGACACTGTGGCCGACCGATTTGAGCAACTGATAGACCTCGGGCACCGGCGGCCCCTCCAGCGGCGGCTGACCCGGCCGATAGAGGATGAAGCGTCCTCCCGCGCCGGAGAACAGGCCGAGGATCACCGGGTGCTGCGCCAGCATGCTGCTCTGCACCAGGGTGCCGGCTTCGCCATAGAGCTCGAACATGCCGGCGTTGAGAGCCAGGATGTTCTGCTTCGCACTGGCGGCGGCATCGGGCACCTTCGCGCCGACAATGACATTCATGTAGTCCGGAACGGTGGACTGGGTCTGGGCGCAGGCAGAGCCGAGGGTCGCGGCGGCGCAAACCACGGCCGACAGCAACGCGTTCGTCTTGAGCCAGTTCTTCATCGGTTTCTCCAATTCCGGGGATTCTCCAATTCCGGCGATCTGACCGTCGCCCACGTTATCCAGTCGAAGGCCACCGCGGTGGCGGCCGGGATTTCGAGCTGCGTTACGGGCATGCGGCGCCGCTTTCGGCCCAGGCTTCGACCAGGGCGCCGGCCTGTTTCTGCGTGCCCGGCGCCGGCGTGCGACCAGCCCCGGGTGCCCAGGCCCAGCCGACCAGGGAATCGGTGCCGATATGCACGACCAGATCGTGCAACGAGCGGCCGCCGTTGCGCTTGGGATCCTTGATCTGGGCGCAGATCTCGGAGACGGATTTGCCTTCCCAGGCCATCTCGGCGGGTGCGAGATGCCATTCCTTGTGCCCGGGCATGCGGGCGGGGTCGAAATTGGCGTTGCGATGGCAGCTTGTGCAGCGCATCGCCGGCAACCCGAAGCCGTCGGCGCCACGAAACACCGGCGGCTGGTGCAGCCTCGCCTCGTCGCCCTGGCGCGGCCGGTCGGTGCGCGGGTGGCAGTTGGTGCAGCGCGGATTGGTCAGCACCTTGCCCAACTCGGTGAAATAGGCTGCCGAGCGCGCCTTGGGATCGGCGATGGAGGCGAAATCGGCAGGCGCGGCCAGGGTTTTTGCATCGCTGGGCAGCACCGAGCGAGCAACAGAGCGAGGGGCAAATGCAGCCGCTAGCAGGGTGACCACGATGAGCGCGCGAAGCCGCCATTGCGTCATCGTTGCAATCCTGCCCGGCGCGGCGGGACCTGGTTTCCTTGCGTTATCGCATGGTTTACCGGGCTCATATGGTCCGCCTCGCACGATCATCTCCTAGGCGAGATAACGGGAGGGGTCGGCCAGGACGACCTCGCGCACCGCCTGATGGTACTTTACGTATCCGGAACAGCGGCACAGATGGCCGTCCAGCGCCTCGGCGATGGTGCGCTCGACGTCCTCTCGGGCGATCGGCGTCCTGGCAAGCCGTTCCAGCAGCACCTGCGCCTCATTGAGGAAGCCCGGCGTGCAATAGCCGCATTGAAAGGCGAAATGCTCGATGAAGCTGACCTGCAGCTTTGTGAGCACGCCGGACGCGGCGTGGCTCTCGACGGTGCGTATCCTGGCGCCCTGGAAGTCGAGGGCAGCGGCGATGCAGGTCGGCCTGGTGGCGCTGCTGCCATCGTCAGCATCGACGATCACCGCGCAGCTGAGGCACTGGGCGGCGCCGCAGCCGAACTTGGTGCCGGTCATGCCCAGCACCTCGCGGAGGAAATCGTTCATCGAGAGGTCGTCGCACACCTCGATCGGGCCGACGGTGCGGCCATTGATGGTCAGGCTGAGCGCGGTCACGCGAGCACTCCCTTGATCATCGCCGCGGTCACCGGCAGGGATTGGAAACGGTGGCCGGTGGCGTCGCGGATCGCGTTGAGCAGGGCGGGGACGACGGGGATCATCACCACCTCGGCCATGCCCTTGGGTGGCTCGCGCGGTGACAGCGGCGGCAGGATGTCGATCTCGAGATCGTGCAGCGGCAGGTCAGAGGCGCGGGCCACCACGTAGCGTCCGAGGTTCCAGTTGCCATTGCCGGGACCGTCCTCGAACGGCGGGAGGAATTCCAGCAGCGCCTGGCCGACGCCCATGGCGAAGCCGCCTTGTGCCTGGCCGAGCACGATCTGCGGCACCAGCGCCTCGCCGCATTCGACGACGCTGTAGGCCTTGGCGATGCGCAGTGCGCCGGTGGCGCACTCGATCTCGACGCGCACCGTGGTGCCGCACATGGAGGCGAAGGCGGTGCCGATGCGGTTATATTCGGTGGGGGGAAACGCCGCCGCCTTGCGGTCGAGCACCTGGAATGGGCCGGCGCCGCGGCGCACCGCCAGGGCGTCGATATCGGCGGACCATTCTTCGCCCTGAAGGCTGAAGCTGGCCTGCGACCAGGCCCAGCGCGAAAAGGCGTGGGTCATGGCAGCGGTGACGCCGCCCTGGCGGTGCGCCTCGGCGGCAATCGCTTTCAACGGCAAGGGCAACAGGCCAGAGAGCACGAGCATCTGATCCTGCCAGAAGGCGTCGCGCCATTGCAGGGCGCGCGGATCGGCCGGTGCGATGCCCCAGAGTGCCAGCGCGGCAGGCCACAAGCCGAAGCGGAACACCACGCGCGCCGCCTCGGCCGCCGCCTGGGTGCCGACGTGGGCGCCGATCGAGGCGCTGGTGGCCGAGGAGATGGACGGAACCCAGCGCGGAAGGGCCGCCGCCTTGTCCTGTTCTTTCTGGGTCATTGAATAGGGATCGCCGGAGGTGACCAGGCCGAGCGCATCAAACACGCCGACCTGGGCGACTGTGACCGCCTCGGCCTGGGCGCCGATATGGCCGGCGACACGGTTGGCGAGCGCGGTGCCGATGCCGTTGCCCATCTCCACAGCGTCTCCGTGGATGGAGACGCGGCCTTCGGCATCGATCTCGACGGTGCCGAGCGAGCAGTCGGCGCCGGTGCCGTAGTCCTTGCTGGCGCAGGCGACGCCGGTGCCGATGAGGAAGCCAGGCCGCGCCTTGGCTTTTTCCGCCGCGCGCTGACGCCAGATCGGGTGGCGGTCGAGCCGATCGAGGATTTCCGGGGCGCGCACCGAGACCGACAGCGGATTGCCGGTCAGCGTGCGGCCGCCGACCTTGAGCGCGTTGCGGCGGCGGAATTCGATCGGGTCGAGTTGCAGGGTCGTGCAGACCTCATCGATCAGGGTTTCCAGCGCGGTCAGGCCCTGCACCGTGCCGTAGCCGCGCATCGAGCCGGCGGTGACGCCGCGGGTATGTTCGGCGACAGTGGTCACATCGACCTTTGGCACGTCGTACATGCCGATGGCACCGGTCGCCGCCACCACGGCGACGCTGACCGAATAGTTCATCAGTCCGCCGCCATCGAGCACGTGGTCGGCGGCGAAGGCGGTGATCCGGCCGCTGGCTCGGTCGACCGCGATCTGGTTGCGGATCTTGAAGGCGTGGCGCTTGATGCCGCCCTGGAACTGCTGGAAGCGGTCATGCGCGAGCCGCACGGCGCGGCCGGGTAAGAACATCGCCGCCAGGGCGACGTAGAGCGGAAACGGCGTGTGGTCGCGGCCGCCGAAGCCGCCGCCGACATAGCAGAACTGGCCGTCGATGCGGGCCGGCTTGAAGTCCGCGATGGCTTCGCCCAGCAGGGTGGCGATGGCGCTTGCCGCCTCGAAGGGCGACTGCACGCCGAGCACGATCTCGAGCTTTTTGGCGGTTGGCTCGAAGTAGCCCATGCCGGCTTCGGGCTCGAGGAACATCGGGTCGATCGACTGGGTCTGGAACGAGCGATCGAGCACCAGCAGCGCCGGATCGGGTTTGGCGAGCTGGTGGCGTATCGCGGCGCCGTGGGTGGCGCCTTTGACGTATTCGGGGCCCTTGGCGTCCGGCAGCACCTGCCAGACGGGCCTGCCATTGCTCTCAACGAAGCCGGGGCTGATCCAGCCCTCCTGGATCGGGGAATAGACGTCCGGCGCGTCCGGGGTGGGGCCGGCGACGCGGGTGAAGCGGAAGGCGCCGTAGTTGGGGCCCGCCACCGGGCCGGTCTCGGCACCGAAATGCAGATAGTTGCCGTCCCGCATGGCGACCCGGGAGCGGTCATAATCGTCGAAGCTGTCGAAGATCAGCAGCGCGACCGGCTGGCCGAGGTAGAGCGGTGTGGTGCCGGGCGGGCAGAACAGATCGCCGGCGTAGAACTCGGGGACGCGCGCGCCGATGCGGGTGATATCCGGCGCGGTGATGACCACGGCCGGCCTGGCGATCCTGGCGAGGCGGTCGAGGTCGAGGCCTTGATACACATGGCTGGCATCGGGTGAGCGCACCAGGAGCGCGTGATGGGTCTCGGCGGGCCAGCCGGGCAGATCAGGGCTGCGAAAGTCTGATGCGTAGAGCTTGGCGCCGGTCACCTTGGCGACCCCGTCGACACGGCCGAGGGCGGGATGGCGGATCCCCCGACCCGGCAGGGTCTCGCGTTCGAGGAAGCTTGGAATCGCTGCGTCGGCGAGCCGGGTCATGCTGAGCGCGATACCGCTGACCGTGCCCCATTTGATCAACTCGCGCCGCGAGAACCGCATCATGTCGTATCCAAAAAGGAATCAGCTCGCTACCGAACCGTTGCTTTAGACCGAAGTACACCATTTGCATACCATTATAATTATGACTAAGGCTCTTTTCCTATGCGGATCGATAGGCATGGCGTCTCGGTTTCTGGGTTCACGCTTGATCCTGTGTCGCCGCCTGGCGAACGGCGCGAGGCGCCGGACAGAGCCGTTACGCTGACGGTCCGGCGGCGGATGTGACTTCGTGGGCCATGCGTCGGACGCGATCCACACGCGCCGCGACGGTCAGCGTTTGAGGAAGGATGACTGCGATGAGATCATCATCGACCTGGTCGGTCGCGGGGGCTCGACCCAGCTAAGCCATGCGCCAGAACAGGCTGCGCTGCGATGACCTTTGCATGGCTGATTTCACCCGACCGATCGAGACTATCCGGTCGCGACACCGGGATGTCTCGGATATTGCATTGCGCGGCGGCTTCATGGAGATGCCGACGTTCAACCGGATGTCCGAGAAGCGCTTCGGAGGGTCGTCGAGCGAAGCTCGGGGCGCGGCGTGCGGGAGTGGGCGGGTGACGTTTACGATGCCGGCATGAAATCGACGATGAATTCGGTGCCGCCGTAGTCGGCTTCCTGCGGGATGCGCAGCAGGCGCTTGCTGCCGTCGAGCTTGCTGCCTTTGGGTTGCACGGTCACCACGCTGGCGCCGCGCGCGGTCTGCATGGCTTGGTGCACGTTGCGTGAGCGGCCGAGCTTTTCCAGGTTCTTGGCGGTGGCGAACACCAGCTTGAAGCGGCCCGCCTCGGTGTCGGCCAAGGCTCGAGCCGGGGTGATCCAGACCGATTCGACGGCTTCGCGGCCGTCGTGCACCGCCAGATGTTCAATCGGCGCCTCGGCCAGGAAGAAATGCGTATCGTAGCGTTTCGGCTGGGTCGAGGGGGTGATCCAATGGGCGAAGTGCACCAGCAGGTCGGGCGCCGGCAGCAGGCCCTCGGACCCCAGCACGGCGTCGAAGCCGATCGAGCCGGCGTTGAGCGCGGCGCGGTGCTGATCCTCCAGCCGTTTCAGGGTGGCGGCATCGATGAGCGCGTCGGATCCGAGCGGACGGGCGAGCAGCACGCCGCATTCCTCGAAGGTCTCGCGGATCGCCGCGACCCGGAATGCCAGCGCCTCGGGATCCAGCCGGGCGGGATTCGGGCAGGCCCCGGCGGCCAGTTCCTGATCGGATTCCTCGACCCGGCCGCCGGGGAACACCAGGGCGCCGGCGGCGAAGTCGATGGCGTGATGGCGGACGACCATGAACACCTCGATTCCGTCCGGCCCGTCGCGCAGCAGCATGATGGTGGCGGCGGGTCTGGCGGGTGCTTCCATGATCTTGTCCTGTCCGATGTCGAGATCCGAGGTTAGCCGCGCATGGCCCAGCGGTCACGCGCGCAGGCGGCGAATCAGCTCCATTGCGTTGGCCGGAGCGCGCACCTTCATGTCATTGTCAAAAAACACGAACACGTCGCGCTTGCGTGCCCTGGCCTTACCACCGACGCGGTCGGTGGATTTCGGCTCCTCGCCGCGGGCCCAGACCTTGCTGCGCTGGCCCCATTCGTCGAGCGCGGCATGGTCGTAGCCGCTGGCGTAGAGTTCCCGCGAGCCGTGCAGGCGGCAGTAGACGAAATCGGCGGTGACATCCATCAGTCGCGGCCAGGCTACCGAATCGGCGCACACCAGGGCGACGTCGTGGGCGCGCAGCAGTTCGATGAACTCGGCGCAGCGAAAGCTGTCGTGGCGGATCTCGAGGGCGTGGCGCATCGGGCGGCGGATGTCGACCTCGAGCCAGGCGGGGGCGCGCAGGCGGTTGTCGTGGTTGCGGCCGAGCGCCGCGGCGTGGCCGGTGTCGCGTGGCAGCAGCTTGAGGAAACGCTCGATGCGGGGCGGGTCGAAGCGGAAATTGGCCGGCAACTGCCACAGGATCGGGCCCAGATGCACGCCCAGCCGCAGCAGCCCTGAGGCGATGAAGTTGGCCACCGCGACCTGGGCGTCGCGCAGCCGCAGGACATGGGTGATATAGCGCGGCGCCTTGACCGCGAAGACGAACTCGGCGGGCACCTGCTCGGCCCAACTGGCGAACACCTCGGGGCGCTGCATGGCGTAGAACGTGCCGTTGATCTCGATGGCGCGGACCTGGCCGGCGGCGTAGGCCAGTTCCTGCTCGCGCTTGACGTGGCTGGGGTAGAACACGCCGCGCCAGGGGGCATAGGTCCAGCCGGAGATGCCGACGCGGATCACCCCGGCGGTCATGTTCGATCGAGGGTCGCGAGGGGGGGCATGGGCAGATCACCGCACAATTCGCCGCGCGGGGGAAATCTTACCCTATCGAGCCGTTCGTGCGACCGCGATCTGGCGCCTTGGTCGCGTCGCGCGAGGGTGCGAGGCTACTCCGCGGCGGCGATCGGGGCGCCACGCGGCGACATGCGCAACACCAGCATCGAGGCCAGCAGGCAGGCCAACCCGCTGGCGACGAAGGCGATCAGGTAGCTGCCGGACAGGCTGCGCACGGCACCGGCGCCGAACGCCGCCATGGCTCCGCCGACCTGGTGGGCGGCGAAGATCCACGACACGATGATGGGGCGTCGCGGCCGAATGCTTGCTGCAGCGGCACGATCATCACCCCGGGCGCCGCGCGCACGCCGACGCCGGCCAGCATGGCGGTGAACACCACGGCCAGGGTGATCCAGGCGTAGTGCAGCCGGCCGGAGCAGGCTTTTGCGATCGGCGCGATGATCATGAAGTGTGCTTCTTTGCCGGTCGGCTAACTTAGAATTCATTTCTCCGGGCAGGATAGGCTTCAGCATTGCAAAACACGTATGGCTGCGCGGAGGTAGGCGGAGCGGCGATGGGCGTCACATCGGTTGCAGATCCTGCAGCCGCACCGTCCCGATCTGGCTGGTGAAGCACAGGATCTGCTCGCCGCTCTGCTGCTGCGAGACGCCGAGGATGCGATGCTGGCCGGTGTCATAGAGGCGGACCTGGCCGTTCTGCATCACCGCGAGGCGGCGTTGATCGGGGAAGCAGGCGTAGCGCATGTCGTTCTGTTCGCCGGTGGCTGACGCGCGGCCCAGGTTCGAGGGCCACCACTGACCGGTCCGAGCGGGATATTGTCCCGCCGCCGGTGCCGGGCCGGGCATCGCGGCCAGGTCGCGGCACAGTGCGTCGACTCGCGCCTTCAGTGCGTGGTTGGACATTTCGCCGATCATCAGCATGCCGCCGGCGGCCCACTGGCCCATGCCGCCGAGTTCCGGATGGTCGAACTGCGCCATCCGGCCGCCGCCGTGGCGCAGCGCCTCGGCCGCCGCGCGAGCGGCGTCGGCGCTGAAGCCGTGACGTTGGGCGATCTCGGCGATGGTGTCCGGCATTTTGAACTCCTTCCGATGAGGTTTGGGTTTTCCGCTGCTTGTGGATTTCTGATTGCGGGTTTCGCCGCGTAAGGGTTTTCGCTGCGTATCGGATTCCCGAACGCGTTTAGGTTCCGGGGTGGTAACGCGTTCAGCGCGATGCGGATCGGCGTGCGGGGCCCGGATGTTGCGGCATCAGGCCGAGACCACCGGCTAACCTCGCGTTAACGTGTGGCGAAATGCCCGCCCCGCGTGCAAACGCAGCGCCCATGGGCCGAGGATTGTGCAGTATGGCAGCTTGCTGAACAGGCGCTGACCATTCGGTTCAGTTAATCAAACCCTCGCCGGAGACCCCCCTCGTGCAGATCAACGCCGGCTTCGACATTACCTACCAGTGCCCTCAGCCGACGCCGATGTTGCTGGCGTTGAGCGTGCACCCGTCGCGCATGTCCGATGTCATCGGACCGCATCGGATCTGGTTCGACCCGCCGATCAAGGCGAGCGAATATCGCGACGATTTCGGCAATATCTGCCACCGCATCGTGGCGCCGGCCGGCCAGTTGCGGATTTCGACCGAGTTCGTGGTTAGCGACCCCGGCACGCATGACGCGGTGCTGCCGCAGGCGCCGCAGCATGCCATCCAGGACCTGCCCGACGATGCGCTGATGTTCCTGCTGGGCAGCCGCTATTGCGAGACGGATCGGCTGACCGACCTGGCGTGGTCGCTGTTCGGGCAGACCCAGGAGGGTTGGCCGCGGGTGCAGGCGATCTGCGATTACGTGCATAACCGGATCGAGTTCGGCTATCACCACGCCGACCCGACCCGCTCAGCGTTTGCCGGCCACGCCGAGGGCCGCGGGGTCTGTCGCGACTTCGCGCACCTGGCGATCACGCTGTGCCGCTGCATGAACATTCCGGCGCGTTATTGCACCGGCTACCTGGGCGATATCGGCATCCCGCCGGTCGATGCGCCGATGGATTTCAGCGCCTGGTTCGAGGCCTATCTGGGCGGCCACTGGCACACCTTCGACGCGCGCCACAACACGCCGCGCATCGGGCGGATCCTGATGGCGCGCGGACGCGATGCCACCGACGTGGCGTTGTCGACGATTTTCGGCCCCAGCACGCTGGCGGGCTTCAACGTGGTGACCGACGAGGTGGCTTGACGAGAACTCGAAAACTTACCAGCACGAATCAAATTCGCTGGCCGATAATGTGCCAATTCCCTGAGCGTATCGCGCCTCCGCCGGGCCGTCCGCCTCGCGCGCGGCTTGCCCGCAGCCCCGCGTCGTGCTTGATGCGCCGACTTGCGCCACCGGTTCGGCCTCGGCCGGATCGGTCGGGCCTTGATATGCTTCCGGACCGGATGACGACTGCTTGATTCCTCCGAACCGCTCAGCCTTGCCGCCGGCATGGCAGGTCCAACCGCTGGATGGCCGAGCGATCCTGACCTTGACCGGTGACTGGCTGGCCCAGTCCGGCCGCATCCCCGACTTCTTCGACACCGCGCTCGGTCAACGCGGCGACAGCCAGACTGGTCGTGAGACCCTGGTGCTGGATATCACCGGCGTCGGGCGCTGGGATAGCGGCCTGATCGCGTTCCTGTGGGACGTCCGGCGTGCCGCCAACGACCAGGATGTCGGCATCGACACCACCGGCCTGCCGGAGTCGGCCCGCAAGTTGCTGGGTTTGCTGCCCGACCGGCTGGCGGAGCGGCGAACGGCGCCGCGCCGGCGGTTCCGCCCGCTGACCTGGCTGGGTGGGCAGACCATTGGCGTGCTGACCGAGATCGGCGTGCTGAGCATCCTTCTCGGCGACACCACGAGCGGCGGCGCGCGGGCGCTGAGCGGACGGGCCCGCATGCGCGCGGTCGATCTGTTCGCCAATATCCGCGACGCCGGCCCCTCGGCGCTGATCATCATCAGCGTGGTCAACTTCCTGATCGGCGCCATCCTGGCTTTCGTCGGCGCCGTGCAACTGCGCAAGTTCGCCGCCGACATCTACGTGGCGAACCTGGTCGGGCTGGCGCTGGTGCGCGAGATGGCGGCGGTGATGACGGCGATCGTCATGGCCGGGCGAACCGGGGGCGCCTATGCCGCGCGCATCGCCACCATGCAGGGCAACGAGGAGATCGACGCGCTGCAGGTATTCGGCATTCCGGTTTCGGACTACATCGTGCTGCCCTCGATCCTGGCGTTGGTTTTCACCATGCCGCTGCTTTATCTGTATGGCTGCCTGGTCGGCATGATGGGCGGCTTCGTGGTATCGATCGCCATGCTGAACGTCACCGGACCGGGCTACCTGAACCAGACGCTAGGGGCGATCGGGTTCGACCAATTCGCGTTCGGCTTCGTGAAATCGATCGCCTTCGCCATCCTGATCGGGGTGACCAGTTGCCGCATCGGGCTCAAGGCTGGGCGCAGCGCCGCCGATGTCGGCAGCGCAGCAACCCGCGCCGTGGTCACCGGCATTGTCGGGGTGATCGCTCTCGACTCGCTGTTCGCGGTATTGGCCAACGTGGTCGGACTGTAAAGTGGCCGGACTGTAAAGTGATCGGACGGTGATATCGCGGCGTGACCAGGCTGATGCTTCGGATGCCGGCGCGGATGCGCTGTTGTCGGTGCGCGGCGTCACCCTGGCGTTCGGCCCCAAGGTGATCCAGCGCGAGCTGTCGTTCGACGTGGGGCGGGGCAGCATCTTCGCAGTGATGGGCGGCAGCGGCTGCGGCAAGAGCACGGTGCTGAAGGCGATGATCGGTCTGCTGCGCCCGGCCACCGGGTCTATCCTGGTGGATGGCCGGAACTATTGGGCAGGCAGCGCCGCGGAGCGCACCGCGACTGGGCGGCGGTTCGGCGTGCTGTTCCAAAGCGGCGCGCTCTGGAGCGGGCTTTCGGTCGGCGAGAACGTGGCGCTGCCGCTGCGCATGTTCACTCGGCTTTCGGATGCAGCGATCGGCCGGCTGGTGCGGCTGAAGCTCAGTCTGGTTGGGATGGAACACGCGGTCGAGCAGTTGCCCTCGGAGCTGAGCGGGGGCATGCGCAAGCGGGCCGGGCTGGCGCGGGCGCTGGCGCTCGACCCCGATGTGCTGTTCTTCGACGAGCCCTCGGCCGGGCTGGACCCGATCACTTCGAGCCGGCTGGACGATCTGATCCTCAATCTGCGCGACGGGCTGGGTGCCACCATCGTCATCGTCAGCCACGAGCTGCCCAGCCTGTTCGCGATCGCCGATGATGGGGTGTTCCTGGATGCCGAGACCAAGACCGCGGTCGCGCATGGCTCGCCGCGAGTGTTGCGTGATAGTTGCCCCGACCCGCAGGTGGAGGCGTTCATGCGGCGCGAGCGTCCCGAAGCCCTGGGCGGCGGAACCCTGGGCGGCGAAACCCTGGGGTCCGAAGCCACGGGTGCCGAAGCCCGAGATGGTGAAGCCCGAAATGCCGAAGCCCAGCCCAGTGGAGACCGCGGCAAGCCATGAACGCCAATAAGCAAACAGCGGTCGGCGCCTTCGTTCTGGGCGGCATCGTTCTGGCGCTGGCCGCCATCGTGATGTTCGGCAAGTTCAGTCTGTTCAATCCCAGCATCCGAGCGGCGATCGTGTTTCAGAACTCGATCAAAGGCTTGTCGGTGGGCGCCCCGGTGACCTTTCGCGGCGTGCCGGTCGGCGCGGTCGAGAGTATCGGCATCGAGTTCGACCCGAAGACCAGTGTGGCCTACATTCCGGTAACCGTGCGATTGGAACCCGGCCACGCCCTGATCACCCGCCAGGCGGCCAACAGCGACGTCGATCTGCCGGCGTTGATCAAACGGGGCCTGCGGGCCGAATTGAACGTGCAGAGCTTCGTCACCGGCCAATCGCAGATCGATCTGGATTTCGACCCGACCTCGGCGCCGGTGCTGCACCCCGACATTGCCAGCCTGCCGGAGATTCCGACGCGGCAATCCACCCTGCAGAAGGCGCAGGAGCAACTCAGTCAATTGCCGTTGCGCGAGTTGGCCGACAACGCCACCGCGACGTTGCAGAGCCTGCGCGGGCTGGCCGAGAAGCTGAACAAGGACCTGCCGCCGCTGGTCGAGAGCCTGACCGCGACATCGAACCGGTCGACCCAGACGGTGGACACCACCAACCAGGCGATCCGGGACTTGCAGGCCAAGCTGGACAGCACGCTGGGCTCGATCGGGCAGCTTGCCAGCAGCGGCGATCGGCAGCTCAATCAGCGCGGCGCCGAGTTGCAAACGCTGCTGGCGTCGTCCAACCAGACGATGACGCAGGTGCGCGACTTGCTGGGTGACGTCAGGGGGCTGACCTCGAACCGCGCGGCGTCGCGCGCCAACCTTGAATCGACATTGCGCGATCTGGCCGCCGCCGCGGCGTCGCTGCGCGGCTTCGCCAACGACGTCGAGCATAATCCGCAACTTCTGCTGACCGGGCGGCGGCGATGAGGGTGTCGGTCGTTCGGATCGCCGGGGCGTGTTGCGCGGTGTTGCTGTTGGCCTCGTGCGGGGCGCCCCCGCTGACGGTGTTCACGCTTTCGGCGCCGCAGACCGCGGTGGATGCGTCGCCGGCCGGCCGCACCAAGCTGGTGATCACGGTTGCCCGGGTCAGCATTCCCGACGCGCTGGACACCGAGGACATCGTGGTGCGCGACGATGGCAGCATATTGCGACGCAGCCGTTCCGGCAGGTGGGCCAGCCGGCTATCGCTGGGCATTACCGACCGGCTGACCCAGCGGCTTGCCGAACGGCGCCCGGACGCGCTGGTGACCGACCGGCCGTTGAGCGATGCGGCGAATTTGCGGGTGCTGGTCAATATCGAGCGGCTGGACGTGACGGCGGCCGGGGTGGCGACGCTGGATGCCGACTGGCTGGTGGCGCGGCGCGACGCCGGCGCCGCGACGGTACCGGTTCGGGGTCATTTCAGTGCTACCGGGCCAGTCGGCAGCGATCGTGACGTGGTGACAATGGTGGGACATTTGGTGGACCGCCTGGCCGCCGCGATCAACATCGGGCGCGGTTGACAGGCGTCGCCGGGGGCTTGACGGTTGGGGCAGCGGCTTGGACATGGCCGGGAGATCAACACGCCGAACCGGCCCGACCCGATCGAATTGCGCGAGGTTACCGACCCGGCCCCGGCGCGCGACGAGGCGTTGGTCGAGGTGCACGCGTTTTCGCTCAACCGCGGCGAATTGAGTTCGTTCGCGCGCAACAAGGAAGGCTGGGTGCCGGGCCAGGACATTGCCGGCATCGTGCTGCGCCAGGCCGAGGACGGCAGCGGACCGGCCGCCGGGACCCGGGTGGTTGGACTGGTGGACGAGGCGGGATGGGCGGAGCGCGCCGTGGTGCCGGGTCGTCGGATGGCGGCGCTGCCGGAGACGATGGGTTTCGCGCCGGCCGCGGCGTTGCCGGTCGCCGGGCTGACCGCGCTGCGGACGCTGCGCCACGGCGGTCCGCTGATAGGCCGGCGGGTGCTGATCACCGGAGCAGCCGGCGGTGTCGGCAACCTGGCGGTGCAGATCGCGGCCGGATCGGGGGCCCGTGT
Source organism: Rhodopila sp. (assembly GCF_965277165.1). Lineage (GTDB taxonomy): Bacteria > Pseudomonadota > Alphaproteobacteria > Acetobacterales > Acetobacteraceae > Rhodopila. Next base: position 1,189,541 of record NZ_CBDICE010000006.1, on the reverse strand, counting down.
CACCGCGGTCGCGCGCGGGTCGGACAGGGGTGCCGGATTGCAGGCGCTTGGCGCGGCCGAGGTGATCGATGACATCGACCACGCCACGGGCCGGTTCTGGCTGATCCTGGAGTCGGCCGGTGGGGCATCGCTGAGGAAGGCCATCGCGCTGGTCGAGGCGCGGGGCACCGTGGTGGTGTATGGCAACTCCTCGGGTGAGCCGAGTTCGATCGGGTTCGGCGATTTCCGTGGCGCGGCGAACGCGCGGCTGCAGAGCTTCAGCTATTTCACCTCCGAGGCGGAGGAGCGATTTGCCCCCGATCTGGGCTTGCTGGTGTCGCTGGTAGCTGATGGGTCGCTGCGGCCGCGGATCGGCGTGCAGCGCGATTGGCGGGATATCCTGCGGGTGACCGGGCCGTTGCGCGACCGCCAGGTCGAGGGCAAGGCGGTGTTGATGGTGGGGCGAGAGTGATGTCGAGGCAGTTTCACGCTGCTCGCCTGACCGACGGCCAGCGGCGGTTGATCGACCGAGCCGGGGACACGCTTCGTGCCGCTGACACGGCTTCGTGTTACCGCGTTTCGCGACGCCCGCGCCGGCGCCAATTTCGGATTGGCCGGGACGACGTATCGCTGTTTGATGGGGCGGCCGATCGCCACAGGCATGCGTCTGGCAAGCGTGGGGATCAGCGGATGCGGTAGTTTGATTTTGCCCAGATCCGGGATGCGTGCTAGTTGTTAATGTTTGTTGCAAATATGTGATAACTCTGTGCCGTATGATGCCTCAACCGGAGGATGTGCCATGAAAGCGCTGTTTCGGGCGACGTGTGCTTCGCAGCCCAAGGCCACACCTTTTGGCGGAAGTTTGCAGCGCCGTGCCCTGTTGGCCGCGGCGGTCATGCTGGCGGCCAGTTGGGCGGGGTCCGCGCTGGCCGATGGAGCACCTCCCAGCCGGTCGGAGCTGATCCGCAATCTGCTGCCGACGGTGGTCAACATATCGGTCAGGAAACTGGAAATCGCCCACAATCCTGACGCCGGGGTGGCGATGGCCGGGGCGCCCGCGGGTTCGGCGGGTGGCGGCGGGGCAACTGGAGCGGGGGGCGCGGGCGCGGGTGGAACTGGGGCGGCGGGGGCAACCACGAAGGTGGCGCCCACGAATGGGATACCGGCCAACCCGATGGAATCCGGAGATATCAGCGATTCCAGCCAGGAGATCAAGGGCTACGGCGGGTCCGGCTTCATCATCGACCCGTCTGGGCTGATCGTGACCAACTATCATGTGGTGCAGGATGCGTTCGAGATCACCGTCAGCTTCTCGGACGGCACGACGTTGCCAGCGAAGACGCTGAGCGCGGCGCGGCTGGCCGATCTGGCGCTGTTGAAGGTGAATCCGAAGCGGCCGTTGCCGGCGGCGCACTGGGGCAACAGCGACATGGTCGGGGTGGGCGACGAGGTGTTTGCCGCGGGCGATCCGTTTGGGGTCGGCCTGTCGGTCAGCGCCGGGATCGTCAGCGCGCTGGATCGCGACATCCAGAACTCGCCGTATGATGATTACATCCAGACCGACGCGACGATCAATCACGGCAACTCCGGCGGCCCGCTGTTCAACTCCCAGGGCCAAGTGATCGGGGTGAACTCGGCGATCATCTCTCCGACCACCGGATCGATCGGCCTGGGCTTCGCGCTGCCGTCGAACGACGCGCGCTTCGTAATCAACCGGTTGCGCACCTATGGCTGGGTCCGTCCCAGCTGGATCGGCATCAAGGTGCAACAGGTGACACCTCGGATCGCCGAGGCGCTGGGGATGGCGCAGCAGAACAGCTCGATCGTGTCGTGGGTGTTGCCGGATGGGCCGGCGGAAAAGGCCGGCATGAAGATCGGCGATATTATTCTTCGCTTCGACAACCAGGCGCCGAGCGATGACCGCGGCTTGCTGCGCCATTTGGCCACGACTCCGGTCGGCGACAAGATCGCCTTGCTGGTGCGGCGAGACGGTGCCGAGCGGAACGTTTCGATAACCACGCAACTATGGCCGCGCAACCAGTGGGAGGCCAACGACGCGCCGACCAAGGTGGCTCAGCCGAAGATCGTCATCCAGCGCAATCTGGGGCTGTCGCTGTCGACGATGGACGCTGAGCAAAGCGCCAAGATGGGACTGCAGGAGGGACTGCACGGGGTGCTGGTCACCAAGGTGACGCCGTATACCGATCCGGCGGTGCAGGGCATGGTGGATGGCGACATCATTCTGCGGGTGCAGGACAAGCCGGTTGCCACGCCTGAGCAAGTGCAGACCGGGATCGACGCGGCCAGGACCGACAAGCGCGAGTTCGTGATGATGCTGGTTCTGCCGAAGGTGCGCACCGTGCCGGGCCCGCGCTGGAGGGCACTGCAGGTGGCAACCAGGGGCGGCTGATGTGGCGGCGAGCTGGTCAGAAGCGGGCGTGCCTCGGTCACCGGCGGGCGCGGGGCGTTCCGCCTGACTCCTGGCGTTGACGGCTTTCATCAACCTTTAATTAACGCTTTGCTGTCACCCTGGCGGGCATGAGTTCCCCCCCGCCCGAAGCCAAGCCCGATGAGGCCGCGAACGCGCCGCCGAAGAAGGCCGGCAAGCGCAAGCTGATCATCATGATCGCGGTGCCGGCGGTGCTGCTGCTGGTGGGTGGGGGGCTGTGGTTCACCGGCATCCTGCCGCATCTGCTGGGCATGGGTAAGCCCAATGCCCATGACAAGGAGGCCGCCAAGGTGGTGCCTCCGACCTATGTCGAGTTGCCGGAGTTGATCGCCAACCTCAACAGCACCGCCCACAGGCCCAGCTACGTGAAGCTGGGCGCCAAGGTGGAGGTGGCGAAGCCGGAGGATGCGGAGAAAGTGAAGGCCGCACTGCCCCGCCTGCAGGACATGATGCAGACCTACCTGCGCGAAATGCGGCCCGAGGAACTGCGCGGGTCCGCCGGCACCTATCGGCTGCGCGAGGAATTGCTGTCGCGGGCCAACGTCGCGGTCGCTCCGGCCAAGATCAACGACATCCTTTTCACCCAGATGCTGATCCAATGAGCGGCTCGTCCGAGCCGAGCGAGGAAGAACTCGCCGCTGCCTGGGGGGCGGCGACGGATGCCGATGGCGATGGCACGGCGGTGGAAGGGGTGCAGCCGGCGCGCGAGCTGAACCAGGCGGAAATCGACAACCTGCTTGGGTTCGATGATGGCCCCTCGTCGGGCGAAGCGCATACCGGCATGCAGAAGATCATCAGCTCCGGGCTGGTGTCTTATGAACGCCTGCCGATGCTGGAGATCGTGTTCGACCGGCTGGTGCGGATCATGTCGACCAGCCTGCGCAACTTCACCTCCGACAACGTCGAGGTCGGCATCGACAACATCCTGTCGCTGCGGTTCGGCGACTATCTGAACTCGATTCCGCTGCCCGCCATGCTGGCTGTGTTCAAGGCCGAGGAGTGGGACAACCAGGGCCTGATGGTGATCGATTCGGCGATGATCTATTCGATCGTCGACGTGCTGCTGGGCGGGCGTCGCGGCACCGCGGCGATGCGCATCGAGGGGCGGCCGTACACCACGATCGAGCGTACCCTGGTGGAGCGGCTGATCCAGGTGGTGCTGGCGGACCTTTCCACCAGCTTCGACCCGCTCTGCCCGGTGACCTTCAAGTTCGAACGGCTGGAGGTCAATCCGCGGTTCGCCACCATCAGCCGGCTGTCCAACGCGGCGATCCTGGCGCGGCTGCGCATCGACATGGAGGATCGCGGCGGACGGGTGGAGCTGCTGCTGCCTTACGCCACGCTGGAACCGGTGCGCGAGCTGCTGTTGCAGCAGTTCATGGGCGAGAAGTTCGGCCGCGATTCGATCTGGGAGACCCATCTGGCCGAGCAGTTGTGGTCCACCGACGTGGAGCTGTCGGTGGTGCTGGACGAGCACGTGATGCGCCTGTCGGACGTTATAAACCTGAAACCCGGGCAGCAGCTTCTGCTCAACACCGCGCCCGGCGGCAAGGTTTCGGTGCGTTGCGGATCAGTCACGCTGTTCGACGGCAAGATGGGGCAGAAGAACAACAATGTCGCGGTCAAGATCGAGCGCGAGTTGTCGCGGGCGCCGATACCGGATCGGTTTTAAACCGTTTGTTAAGGTTTGCGAGGCACCATGACGGGCATGCAATGGAGCCTGGAAATCGTCCTCGTCGTGCTGCTTGGCGCGACCCTTTTTCAGGCCATGCGGCTGGAGCGAGCGCTGGGTGTGCTGAAGCGCGATCGGGCCTCGCTTGAGGCGCTAGTGACGCACTTCAACGCCAGCACGCAGCAGGCCGAGGGAGGCATCCAGCGGCTGCACGCGGCGGCGGACAGCGCCGGGCGGCAGATCGAAACTCAACTGAGCAAATCGGTGTCGCTGAAGGACGACCTGGCGTTCCTGAGCGAACGCGGCGAGCGGATCGCCGATCGGCTCGACGGACTGGTGCGGACCGCCCGGCCGCTTGTGCAGGAGCGGGGGGCGCAGCAGCGGGCGGTGCAGCCGGCGGAACCCAGCGCGGCGGGCGGCGGCAGCCAGGTCGAGCGCAATCTGCTGCAAGCGTTGCGGCTGGCGCGCTGATGCTGAAGGTCCCGGCGCCACGGTTGTTGCCGACCACGATCACGGTGATGGCGGCGGTGTTGCTGCTGAAGTGCGGCGTGCTGCTGGAGGCGACGGTCAGCGACAGCGCGCTGCTGGACAGCGGCATGGTCGCCAGCGCCAACGCCGCGAGCTCGGATGAAACCAAGGAGCCCGCCACGCCGGCACCCCCGACGCGGCAGAAAATTGCCGCCGCGGCGGCCGCGGCGGCGACCCGAGCGGCGGCGCCGCAGCCTTCGGCGGAGCCCTCGGGCGCCCCGCCACCGGTCAGCGACAGTGAGAAGGCGCTGCTGCAAGAGCTTCGCCAGCGCCGCCGGGAGCTCGATGCTCGGGCACAGGCGATCAACGCGCGGGAGTCGGTATTGGCGGCGGCGGAGCGCACGCTGAGCGCCAGGGTGGACCAGATGCAGGCGCTGCAGACCAAGCTGGAAGGTCTGGATGCCGAACAGAAGCGCAAGGTGGAAGCCGGCTGGGCGGGCCTGGTCAAGGTTTACGAAGTGATGAAGCCGAGGGACGCGGCGACGATCTTCAACGACCTGACAATGCCGGTTCTGCTGCAGGTGATGGATCGGATGAAGGACGCCAAGGCGGCCGCGATCATGGCGGCGATGAATCCAGACAAGGCGCGCGATGTGACCGCGGAGCTGGCGCAGATGCGAACCGGGCGCGACGCGTCGGGTGTGTCGGGAGGACGTGACTCGGCGATGGCGCCCGTCGCGGGTCTGAAGCCCCCGGTCAGCGGTGGTTGAACGCAACAGCAAAGGAAGACGTGAAATGGCGATCGACAAGTCGATGAATGTGCTGATCGTGGACGATTACAAGACGATGCTGCGGATCATCCGCAACCTGTTGAAGCAGATCGAATTCAACAATGTCGAGGAAGCCTCGGACGGGGCGGATGCGCTGACCAAGCTGCGCGGCGGCAATTTCGGGCTGGTGATCAGCGACTGGAACATGGCGCCGATGACCGGTCTGCAGCTGCTGCAGGAGGTGCGGGCCGACAACCGGCTGAAGAGCCTGCCGTTCATCATGATCACCGCCGAGAGCAAGACGGAAAACGTGATCGCGGCCAAGGCGGCGGGGGTTTCCAACTACATCGTCAAGCCGTTCAACGCCGAGACGTTGAAGGACAAGATCGAAAAAGTGCTGGGCCATGTCCATGCTTGAGTCCGGGTTCGAGTCGGGCGATCAGGCCGGCCCGGTCGGCCTCGTTGCGCTGAAGCGCAAGCTGACCGAGATCAGGGGGCAACAGGCCGAAGCCGAACCCGAGATGATTACCGAGGTGGTGCGCGCCGTGCTGACAACCATAAGCGACGAACTGACGGTGAAGGAGTCATCCCTGTTGCGCGAAGTCGAGGAGCTGGGGCGGATGATCGCCAGCGCCAAGACCGAGATCGCGGCGCTGAAGGTGGACGACATCACCGACCACGATATTCCGTTCGCCACCGATGAACTGGATGCCATCGTCGAGCACACCGCGCACGCCACCGACGCGATCCTGGAGAGTTGCGAGATGCTGGATGAGGTCGCGGCCACGGTCACCGGCTGCTCGGCCGAGAAACTGCAGGCGGCGACCACGAAGATCTATGAAGCCTGCAGCTTCCAGGACATCACCGGGCAGCGGATCACCAAGGTGGTCAGCACGCTGAAGACGATCGAGGGCAAGGTGGCACAGATCGTCGGCACGTTCGGTTCGGGGATCAGCGCCGCGGCGCGTCCGGCGGATCGCATCGCCACCGAAGCGGACCTGCTGAACGGCCCGCAGCTTCCGGCGCACGCGATGGATCAGTCCGACATCGATAAGTTGCTTGCCAGTTTCGAATGATGTTGCTGTCCGGTTTCGAATGACCCGGCCCCGGACATCGCGCGCGCTGGCGGCCGCCGTCGTCCTGGTGGTGGAGACCAATCTTGCGGCGGCGGTGAGCCAGGCGGCGGTGCCGGCGGCGTCCTCCCCTGCCCTGCCGGGCAGCACGGCGGTGTGGTCACTCACCCATTCCGGCTATGGACGCGTGGTGATCGAAACCAAAGGCCGGACCGAGTATCAGGTGCGGCAGGACGGTAATCATGTGTTGGTGCGGTTCGCCGACGGGATCGTACTGGGCCGGCCGCCGGCGTCGCCGCCCAATGTGGTGGATATCGTGACCGACGGTTCGACGCTGGAACTGACCCTGCGGCGTGGCGCGAGGGTCCACGCGATGCGGGCTTACGGGCGTGTGATCATCGACGTCATGGGTGGCTGGGCCGGACCTCGGGCGGGGGAGCATCCGGCGCTCAGCATGGCCTCGTCGCCGGAACTGGGTGGACGTTCGGCTGGCGGATCGGCGGCGGCGGCGAACGCGGCGGCTGTTGGGCGGACTCCGGTGGCGGCGGGGCCGGCGGCGACAGGGCTGGCGGGATCTTCGTTGGCCAGCCGGACGGGGGCGCCGTCGGCCGGGCCGGGCGCACTCGGGCTGGCAGCGTCCGGGCTGGCAGCGTCCGGGCCAGCCGGGTTGGGGCAAGCGGCCGCAGGGCAAACCGGGCCGCTTCAGATCGCTTCGGGGCAAACCACGTCGGGCCAAAGGGCGGCTTGGCATGCCGTGCCGGGGCAGACGGTGCCGAGCCGAACCGCTTCAGGGCAAGCCGCTTCGGGGCAAGCCGCTTCGGGGCAATCCAACGCTGATCCGAACGTTGTGCAGACAACCGAACCATTGTCGCCCGGACGCGATGTCATGCCGGAGAGCGACGGCCCGCTGTCGCTGCTGGCCAGGCGGGTGAGGCTGCCGAAAGAGATGGACGGTACGGGGTTGCTTATTCCGTTCGATGCCACCACCGCGGCAGCGGCGTTCCGCGGCGGCGACACTGCCTATGTCGTGTTCGATGAAAGGCGGCCGGTGGACATGAGCGCGCTGCGTGGCGATCCGGCGTTCGGTGCGGCCTCAGTGCAGCTTCTGCCCAACGGCACGCTGGTCCGCATCCCGCTTGCGCATGGCCAATCGATCGCCCTGACGCAGTTGCCATACGGCTGGCGGGTCGCGGCGCTGAACGGCGAGGCGAAACAGCAGCCGATCTTCGCCACCTTCACCGGTGGGCATCTGGATCTCGCGGCGGAGCAACCCGGCGACGTTGTCAGCCTGGCCGATCCCGATACCGGGGCGACGCTTCTGGTCGGCACCCAGCATCGGCCTGGGCAGGCGATCAGCAATATCCGCCGCGGCTCCGAATTCGTGCTGCGCCCGACCACCCAGGGCGTCGCGGTCGAGGCGCTGGCCGACGCGGTGGTATTGCGTCAGACGCCGACCGGCTTCAGCCTGACAGGTGGCCCGAATGGACTGCTGCTGTCGCCGCAGAGCAGCGCCACCGATGCGCTGATGGGTGCGGCGCTGCTGACCCGGCGGCTGAATTTATCCACCATACCCACCGAGGCGCTGCGGCGCCTGGCGCGCGACCAGCTCAACGACGCCGCGGCGGCGGCCCCGCTGGCGCGCGGCCCGAAGCGCCATTTGGCTGCGCAAAGCCTGTTGTCGCTGGGCATGGCGGCGGAGGCGGAGAGCCTGCTGCATCTGGCGGCGGAGCAAGACCCCAAGGAGGCCAGTTCGGCCGACACCGAGGCGCTGACCGCGATCGCGGCGGTGCTGGCCGGGCGGCCGCAGGACGCCGATGGGTTGAATGACCCCAGGCTGGACGGCACCGACGAGATTTCGCTGTGGCGGGCGATCCGCCAGGCGATGGCCGACGACGGCTCACCCGGCGCGGCGGCGGTGTTGGCGGCAACCGCTCCTTTGGTGTTTCAGTATCCCAGGGTGATTCAGGACCACATCCTGCCGCTGATCCTGGAGACCATGATCAAGGGCGGCCAACTCGATCCGGCGGTACGGCTGCTCGATCAACGCAAGGACGACCCGAAGCTGGAGTTTGCCCGCGCCATGCTGCGCCAGGCCGAGGGCGACACCGATCAGGCGCTGAGCATGCTGGACGCGCTGAGCAACGGACACGATCAGTTCGACCGCGCCCGTGCCGCGGTGCGCGCCGTCGAGCTTCGGCTGTCCACCGGCAAGCTGGACAAGGCGGCGGCGGCGGATGCGCTCGACAAGTTGCTCTACGCGTGGCGCGGCGACGGTCGCGAACTGGCGCTGCGCGAGCGGGTGGCGGAGTTGCGCGGGCAGACCGGGCAGTGGCGCACCGCGCTGGCGATGCTGCGTCAGGCGGAGGCGGATTTTCCGGATCAGGCGGCGCCGGTGCATCAGCGGCTGAGAGAGATGTTCGCCGCGATGGTGCGGGCCGAGGGCGAGCAGCAACTGCCGGCGATCGATTTCGTCGCCAGCGTGGACGAGAACGCCGACCTGCTGCCCGGTCCCGGCGAGGACGAGACGGTGCAGAAGTTGCTGGCGGATCGGCTGGAGGCGCTGGACCTTCCGGAACGGGCCAAACCGGTGCTGGAGAAGTTGCTGCACTCGGCGAAGACCGATGTGGCGAAGGCGCGCTTCGGCCTCAGCCTGGCGAGGCTTGACGCGCGTGACGGCAACAATGCCGGGGTGAAAGCCGATCTGGATGCCTCCGAGGCCGACGGCCTGGCGCCTGATCTGGCCGAGCAGCGCACCATCGTGCGGGCCGGATCGGTCGCCGGGCTGGGCAATCCGTCCGCCGCGGCGGCGATGCTGGCGGGACTGCGCTCGGGCCCGGCGACGCAGGCGCGCGCCGAGATCCTGGAGAACGCCTCGGACTGGGCGGGCGCGGAGCAGGCCTGGTCGGACAACCTGGGGCTGACGGTCCCCGACAGCGGGATGCTGAACGAGGCGCAGACGCGGACCGTGCTGCGGCTTGCGACCGCAAGCGCGCGAGCCGGCGACGATGCGGAACTGGCGAAGCTGCGCGGGCACTATGGCAATCGCATCGGGCCTGGGCCGCTGGCCGACATGTTCCGGCTGTTGATCGCCGAACCGATCAAGACCACGGCCGACATCAAGCGCTCACAACGCGAGGTCAGCCTGGCGGCATCGTTGCCGGCGGGATTGAAGGCGCTGCGGGGCGACCCGCAGCCACGGTGAACTGATCGCGCCTCGACGGGCGGATTTGACCGACGCGGCAATGGTGGGGGTTCTCGCGCCCCGCGTGCTTCCCTGAGCGCGCTCCGCGGGTCGGCTGGATCTCGCGCTTCGCGGGTTGGCTAGATCGCGCTGCGCGGGTTGTTCGGTTGGAGGGGCGGGTTGCGGTTTTCTCATCGCGGGCGGCAAAAAGAGGCTTGCACCCACCCCCCCTAATCATCATGTTCCGCAGCCTTGGCCCCAGGGGACAGTGGGCGCGTTTTCGCGCGTACTATCCAACAGGCCGTCTACTGGTAGGAAGGGGTACGCGATGAACGCACTCAGCCCACTGGGGATGGTCTCGGAACTTCCGAGCAGCAACCAGATGCAGTCCGACGCTGAGCGGACAACTGCGGAAGTCCAGAAGGACTATTTCGTGCAGAAGGACGGCGTCAAATTCGCCGGCACGCACCTGCTGGTGGACCTTTGGGGCGCGTCGAACCTGTGCGATCCCGATCATATCGACCGGGCTTTGCGCGACGCGGCGGAGGCTGCGGGTGCGACCATCCTGCACGGCCATTTCCATCACTTCTCGCCAAATGGCGGGGTCAGCGGCGTGCTAGTGCTGGCGGAGAGTCATATCTCGATCCACACGTGGCCGGAGCGGGATTTCGCCGCCGTGGACATCTTCATGTGCGGTGCCTGCAATCCCTATCATGGGCTTCCCGCGCTGAAGGCGGCGTTCGACCCAAGCCAGGTCAACCTGGGTGAGCAGCGGCGTGGACTGATCGCCTGAGCGGTCGGGCGGCCGCTGGGTATGACGGCGCGGAGCGAATGCGATGTCCACCGATAGCTGGATCAACGAAACGCTGTATCCCGACTGGGGCCAGCGGTTCCGCTCGGTGCGCGAACTGGCGCGCGTGAGGAGCGCGTTCCAGGACATCGTGGTGTTCGAGAGCGCATCGCATGGGCGGGTGATGGTGCTGGACGGGGTGATCCAGATCACCGAGGCGGACGAGTTCGTCTATCAGGAGATGCTGACCCATGTGCCACTGCTGGCGCATGGCGCAGCGCGCGACGTGCTGATCATCGGCGCTGGCGATGGTGGGGTGCTGCGGCGGGTGCTGCAGCACCCCACGGTGCGGCGGGCGGTGATGGTGGAAATCGACGGCGAGGTGATCCGGCTGGCAAAACAGTTCCTGCCGGACATCGCCGGCGGCGCCTGGAGCGATGCGCGGGCCGAGGTGGCGATCGGCGACGGCATCGATTACGTGCGGCGCGCGCCGGATGTCTGTTTCGATGTCATCATCGTCGATTCGACCGATCCGATCGGGGTCGGCGAGGTGCTGTTCACCGATGCATTCTATCGCAATTGCGCCCGTATTCTGACCTCGCGCGGGGTGATCGTGAACCAGTGCGGCGTGCCGTTCATGCAGGCCGATGAATTGCGCGAGACCAGCGTCCGGCGGCGCCGCGCGTTCGGGCACGTCACCGCCTACGTCGCCGCGGTGCCGACCTATGTCGGCGGCTTCATGGCGCTGGGATGGGCGGCGAAGGATGCCTCGCTGGCGGCGACGCCGGTGGAAATCTTGCGACAGCGCGCGGCGAGCGGCGGGATAATCGGGACGACGCAATACTGGACGCCGGAGATCCATGCCGGCGCGTTCAACCTGCCGCCGTATATCGCCCGCCATCTGGGTTCGGCGTCCGAATAGGGACCAGCGCTGGGGCGCGCCCGGCGGACTGCCGCGCCGGCGTATCACGAGCTATGTTGGCGCGGTCGGATAAACATTGAGGAAGTCGGCATGCGTCTGATGGTTCCCCTGGTGTCGCGCATCAGCGACGCGCGACACGTCGGCATTGGTTTGACTATCCAATTGATGCACCGAATCGCGGACGCTTCGTGTCCGTTGCGTCTCTGCCAATGGGTACTCGTGGCGAGTTTTCTGCTGGCGGCGTCAGTGACGCCGGTCGATGCGCAGGTCGACAGCCGCGAGGGCATCGCGTTGCAGAACCAGATCTATCAGCTCCGGCAGGAACTGCGCTCGGCGGAGGATCAGATGCGTGGAGCGGGCAACCGGGCACCGGGTTATGCGCCACCGTCGCAACAGCTTGGCGGCGGCGGTGACCTTGTGGCCCAGTTGCTGACCCGGGTGGATACGCTGGAGGACCAGGTGCGTCAGTTGCGCGGCCGTATCGACGAGACGCAGAACCAGTTGCAGCGCCAGAACGAGGACCTTGGCAAGCGGATCGACGACCTGGCCTTCCAGATCAATCCGCGGGCGGCTCAGCCAGGGACGGGATCGCCGGATTACCCGCCCCAGGGGTCGCCCCGGGGGCAGGCTCGGGGGCAGAGCCAGGGACAGGCCACGGCGACGCTGACGCCGCCTCCGACCGCGCCGCGGCCGCCGTCTGGTCCGCGCACGCCGGAACAGGAACTGCAGGACGGCAACAGCGCCCTGGCGCGGCACGATTACCTTCGCGCAGAGGCGTCGGCGCGCCAGGTGCTGAGCAACCGCACGTCGCCGCGGGCGTATGACGCCAGGCTGCTGCTGGCCCAGGCGCTGGCGGGGCAGCGGCAGAATGCGCAGGCGGCGATCGCGTTCGACGATGCCTATAACAGTTCGCGCAAGGGCAGCCACGCGCAGGATGCGCTGCTGGGTCTGGCCGGGTCGCTGGCGGCGATCAACGAGAAGAAGGCGGCGTGCGACACGCTGACCCGGCTGCGGACGGATTTCCCGCAGCAGCGGGCCGACATCGCCGCCGGCGCGGCGTCCACGGCGCAGAAGGCCGGCTGCCATTAGCCCGGACGCGCCTGGCACCGTTCCCGGCGCCGTTCAGGGGCTGATCGAGGCGTTCGCGCCGGCGATGGAGCGGCTGGGTCCGTTCGAGCCCTGCCCTGCCCTGGCGGTGGCGGCCTCCGGCGGTGCCGATAGCATGGCGCTGGCTATCCTGGCGGCGGACTGGGCGCGTGCGCGCGACGGATCGGCGCTGGCGCTGGTGGTCGATCATGGGTTGCGTCCGGCCTCGGCCGAGGAAGCCCGGATCACCGTCGAGCGGCTTGCCGGCCTGGGTATCGAGGCACGGACGCTGCGGCTTGCCGGCCTGACGCACGGCTCGGCGCTGGCGGAGCGGGCTCGGATCGGGCGTTACCAAAGTCTGACCGAGGCGTGCCGTGGCGCCGGGGTGCTGCACCTTCTGCTTGGCCACCATCAGGCGGATCAGGCCGAGACGGTGATGATGCGGGTGCTGCGCGGCAGCGGGACGCACGGCCTGGCGGGGATGGCAGCGCTGCGTGAGATCGCCGGGGTGCGCCTGCTGCGTCCGCTGCTGGGGATCGAGCCTGCGGTGCTGCGAGGTTTTCTTGCCGGCCGCGGTGTCAGCTGGATCGAGGACCCGTCGAACCAGGACACTCGGGCGACGCGGCCCAGGCTACGGCATCGCCTGGCGGGCGAGAGGCTGGCCGCCAGCGGACCCGATGCCAGCGGACCTAGTGGCAGCGGACCTAGTGGCTGCGATCTGGCCGGGGCGATCGCCGCGGTGGGCGCGATGCGGGCGCGCGAGGAGGCCGAGGCCGGCGCCGAACTGGCGGCGTGCGCGATGATCCGGCCGGAGGGGTTCGCGCTGCTGCGCCCTGGGCGGATCGGGCCGGCGGCGCTGGCCGGCCTGCTGCAGGCGATCGGCGGTGCCGGGTATGCCGCCAGCGCCGACCAGGTCGCGGAGCTGGCGGCGGAGCCGAGGCCGGCGACGGTGGCTGGGGTGCGGATTATGCCGGCGGGCCGGTTCGGCGACGGACTGTTGATCGTGCGTGAAGAGCAAGCGGTGATGCAGGCGGTCGCGGTTGCAGGGGAAACCACCTGGGACAGGCGGTTTCGGGTGAGTGTCACGGGCCAGCCGCCGCAGGCGACGGTCGGCAAGCTGGGGGCGGATGCGGCGCGATTTCGCCGCCTGTCCGACCTGCCGTCCGCTGTGCTGCGCACGCTTCCCGCCGTCAGGGTCGGTAATTCGCTGGTCGCGGTGCCGCATTTGCGCTATGCGATCGACGGGCATGGGGCAGGAATGAATATCTGGTTCGCGCCTGCCCGGCCGGTTGCCGGGGCGGCCTTCGTGCCGGCGCCGGCGTATGCTCGGGCTGGAGTTGCCTGCTGAACGAGATTTGCTGTTTGTCTGACCGCGCGATTGGGATGTTTGCAACGCGATCGTGCTATGGCTTTTGCGGCCGCCGGGTCCACTTCCCGGTTGTCATTCGCGGTGGCTTGGTGGACGATCGCGAAAAAGCAGGGATGTAGCAATCAGTCCTGCACACCATGTAGAAGCCTGTTGGTCGGGCCGTGAGCTCGCCTGGAGTGCCTGACGCCCGAAACCCGATGCCCGAAACATGATACCCCTGGGGCGGACTGAGAACGTGAGCAAAGTCATATGAGCAATTTCGGCCGCAACCTCGCGCTGTGGGTGATCATCGCCCTGCTGCTCGTGGTGCTATTCAACCTGTTCCAGCCTGGGGTGAACCATACCAATTCGACCCAGATCGCCTACTCGGATTTCATCACCGAGGTGAATGGCGGCCGGGTGCGCGACGTGGTGATCCAGGGGCGGACAGTGTCCGGCCAGTTGAACGATGGGCGGACGTTCCAGACCTACACTCCGGACGACCCGGCGCTGGTGAAGACGCTGACCGACAAGAACGTGCGGGTGATCGCCAAGCCGGAAGACAGCGATGTCAATCCGCTGCTGCACTATCTGCTGTCGTGGTTCCCGATGCTTCTGCTGATCGGCGTCTGGGTGTTCTTCATGCGCCAGATGCAGTCGGGTGGCGGCCGGGCGATGGGCTTCGGCAAGAGCCGGGCGCGGATGCTGACGGAAAAGCAGGGTCGGGTGACGTTCGAGGATGTCGCCGGCATCGATGAGGCCAAGGGCGAGCTGCAGGAAATCGTCGAATTCCTGAAGGACCCGCAGAAGTTCCAGCGGCTGGGCGGCAAGATCCCCAAGGGCGTGCTGCTGGTGGGTCCTCCGGGCACCGGCAAGACGCTGCTGGCGCGGGCCATCGCCGGTGAGGCGAACGTGCCGTTCTTCACCATCTCGGGTTCGGACTTTGTCGAGATGTTCGTGGGCGTGGGCGCGTCGCGGGTGCGCGACATGTTCGAGCAGGGCAAGAAGAACGCGCCGTGCATCATCTTCATCGATGAGATCGACGCGGTCGGGCGGCATCGCGGTGCGGGCCTGGGCGGCGGCAACGACGAGCGCGAACAGACGCTGAACCAGATGCTGGTCGAGATGGACGGCTTCGAGTCGAACGAAGGCGTGATCCTGATCGCCGCGACCAACCGCCCGGACGTGCTGGATCCGGCGCTGCTGCGGCCCGGCCGGTTTGACCGCCAAGTGGTGGTGCCGAACCCGGACGTGAACGGGCGGGAGAAGATCCTGCGGGTGCATATGCGCAAGGTGCCGCTGGCGTCGGATGTGGATCCCAAGGTGATCGCGCGCGGCACGCCTGGGTTCTCTGGCGCCGATCTGGCCAACCTGGTCAACGAAGGTGCGCTGCTAGCGGCCAGGCTTGGCAAGCGGGTGGTCGCAATGGCGGAGTTCGAGGCGGCCAAGGACAAGGTGATGATGGGCGCCGAACGCCGGTCGCTGGTGATGTCGGAGGCGGAAAAGCGGATGACCGCCTATCATGAGTCGGGTCACGCTTTGTGCGCGATGCATGAGCCGGAGTGCGATCCGGTGCATAAGGCGACGATCATTCCGCGCGGCCGGGCGCTGGGCCTGGTGATGAGTTTGCCGGAGGGTGATCGTTACTCCAAGTCGAAGTCCAAGCTGTTGTCGGAGCTGACCATGGCGATGGGCGGCCGCGCGGCGGAGGAGATCATCTTTGGCCCGGACAAGGTGTCCAACGGCGCGGCCGGCGATATCAAGATGGCGACCGATCAGGCGCGGCGGATGATCACCGAGTGGGGCATGTCGGACAAGCTGGGCATGATCGCCTATGGCGATAACAGCCAGGAGGTGTTCCTGGGGCACTCGGTGACGCAGAACAAGAACGTGTCGGAAGCGACGGCGCGTGAGATCGACGGCGAGATCAAGGACATCATCGATCGCGCCTACAACAAGGCCCGTCGGCTGTTGACCGAGAATGTCGAGGAACTGCATCGGCTAGCGCGTGGCCTGTTGGAGCACGAGACACTGTCGGGTGATGAAATCCGCACCGTGCTGCGGGGCGAGCCGGTCATCCGCAAGGTGGTAGACGACCCGGCACCGGAATCGCGACGCGCGTCGGTGCCGACGGCGGGACGGCCGGCGTCTCCGCCACCAACCGGCGGGGCGGCGCCGGCGCCGCAGCCAGGTTGACATAAGCGGCGAGAGGCGCGCCGCAGTCTCTCGCCGGCCTGGCTTCCATCGTCGCTCCATAGGGGGCGCCCCATAGGAGTTAGAGTGCGAACGGGCTGGACGTTCAGGGGTCAGCCGGCGATCGCCTCCGCCGGCAAAAGGCCCCAAACGGCAGTTCGGCGCAGATAGCCAGCGTGGCCGGCGACGGCGGCTCGGCACCACACGGAAGCTGCCGGACAGTTCAGCAGGCGCCCGATCACGCCCGGCTGCAACAGGGCCGCGGCGTGGGCGCCGGACCGAGGTGCGCGGCGTAGCGCGGCGGTGGATCCGACGACGATAAAGCCGCGGCGGCCGATCAGCAGGGCTCGATGCACCCAGCCCTTGGTTCCGTCCGGCAGGCGCAGAAAACGCCAGTCCTGGAACTCCCGCAGGATCTCCACCGGCAGGAAACGGCGGCGCAAGACCCACTCGATCGGGTAGCGCAGGCCGGGCCCGCGTCGCAGGTTCACCGTGCCGCTGCGCAGGGCGGCGAAACGCGGCAGCTTCAGCCCGGTATCGGTACCGATCGTCGGGCCGCCCGGAGGCGCGGTCGTCGATCGTGACGCGGGGGGCTGCATTCCCAGCGCTGAACCCAGGCCGCCGGCCAGCACCAGCAGGACGGCGGCGGCGCACAGGCAGGTCCGGCGGTCCCAGCCGGGCCAGATTGAGGAGGCAAGACAGGCGAGAACGCGGCGCAGCCTGGGCATCCGGATCGTTCCTATGCCGGCGGAAATAAGGCCGCTGAAACTAGCTATCACAATACATTAAGAGAAGCAGCCTTGCGATTGATCAGGCGTTATTTTAGGTTAACAAAACAATCTGGGGTGGCAGCACGGAAAAGTCCGTGGGAGTGAGCCGGGGTGGACATCGAACCGACCGCGAGATGCGATGCCCGCCTTTGGTGGCGGGAGATATAGGCGACCTTGACCGGCGTTGCTTGCCGCGTGGCGCGGATGTCAACCAGATGGCGGGTGATCTGGCGGTTGGCCGCCTGCGTCACATTGTGTGGCGCGCTGCTGCTGGGGCCGGCACGGGCGCGGACCGTCGGGCATCATCGGCCGCATCCGGTCCAAGGGCAGCACGCGGTGCGGCGCGGCCATTCCCGGCCGGCGACGAAAGCCAGCCAATCACGACGCGAAACGCCCCGGGCTCGTCATTACGCCCGAACCGACAGCAAACCCCGGGTGGTCCGCCGCCATCCGGCGCGGAACCATGTCCGGGTAGCGGCGAAGCACGCGGCGCCGGCCTCGGAACGGCCGCTTATTGTCATCGATCCGGGCCATGGCGGGCGCGATTCGGGGGCGGTTGGAGTCTCCGGCACGCTGGAGAAGAATGTCGTGCTCGCCACCGCGTTGGAACTCAGGCGTCTGCTGCTGGCGACAGGTCGGTATCGGGTGGCGATGACGCGGACCAGCGATGTGTTCGTGTCGCTGGCCGGGCGGGTCGGTTTCGCCCGGTCGCACGACGCGGACCTGTTGATCGCGATCCACGCCAATGCTTCCCGCGACCGACACGCGCACGGCGCCAGCGTCTGGGTGCGCTCCGGACCGGGTGGCGCGGACTCGATCACGCATCTGGCGGCGGGGCCGGCCGATACCGCAAAGATCGCCGACGCGCTTGTCGGTCCGCGACCGAGCGCTGGGTCGGCCTGGCTGCAGTATACAATGATCGACAATCTTAACGACGACATCCGGATGGATGCCGCGCCGGCCCGCCAGGCTCGGTTCTATGTGCTGGGCGCGCGCGACATTCCAGGCGTCCTGCTGGAAATGGGTTTCTTGTCGAACCGCCATGACGAGGCGTTGCTGAACCGGGCGAAATACCGCCGGGTCGTGGCGCAGGCGATTCGCGACGCGATCGGTGATTATTTCGCCAAGCCGGGGCGGGCCCCGGCGTCGCGGACCTGACGGTCGCCGCGCCGAACCGGTTGGCGGCGAGACAGGGTGCTGGGCGCGGTTGACGCCCGGTGCCGGTTGCTGCAACCAAGCCTTGTGTTCTACCGGCAACGACATCTTCTGGCGATCGAGGGGCTGGAACCGCCCGCGATCAGTCAATTGCTCGACCTTGCGGAGAGCTATGTACTGCTCAACCGGTCGGGCAAGACGCAGCGCGACCTGTTGCGCGGGCGCACCTTGATCAATCTGTTCTTCGAGGACAGCACGCGCACCCGCACCAGCTTTGAATTGGCCGGCAAGCGGCTGGGGGCGGACGTGATCAACATGTCGGTCGCCACATCCTCGGTGAACAAGGGCGAGACGCTGATCGACACCGCGGCCACGCTGAACGCGATGCATTGCGATCTGCTGGTGGTGCGCCACGACCAGTCCGGGGCGCCGAACCTGCTGGCGCAGATCGTCGATGCGGCGGTGATCAACGCCGGCGACGGAACGCACGAGCATCCGACCCAGGCGCTGCTGGACGCGCTGACGATCAAGCGGCGCAAGGGCCGCATCGCTGGACTGATCGTGACGATCTGCGGCGATATCGCGCATTCGCGGGTAGCGCGCTCCAACATCCATTTATTGACCACGATGGGCTGCCAGGTGCGGGTGGTCGGGCCGCCGACGCTGATCCCGGCCGAGGTGGCCGAACTGGGGGTGAGCGTGTTCCACGACGTTGCGGCGGGGCTGGCGGGGGCCGACGTGGTGATGATGCTGCGCCTGCAACGCGAGCGGATGTCGCGTGGGGAGGTGCCAAGCGCGCGGGAGTTCTTCCGGTTTTGGGGCCTGGACGAGGCCAAGCTGGCGCTGGCCAAGGCAGATGCCATCGTCATGCATCCCGGTCCGATGAATCGCGGCGTCGAGATCGACAGCGCGGTGGCCGACGACAAGCTGCGCAGCGTGATCAAGGAGCAGGTCGAGATGGGGGTCGCCGTGCGCATGGCGGTGCTGGACATGCTGTCGCGGGACCATCGCCGGAATGAACCCTGACACGCTGTTCCGCGGCGCCCGTATTCTGGGCTCCGGGGTGGATATGCCGGGCGATCTGCTGGTGCGCGATGGCCGCATTGTCGATTTTGCCGCCTCGGTCGGCGCGCCGGAGGGTGCCCTGGTGATCGAGGCCGAGGGGGCGGTGCTGTGCCCCGGGCTGGTCGATATGCGCGCCGCGTTGGGCGAGCCCGGCTTCGAGTATCGCGAAACCATCGCCTCGGCGGCGGCGGCGGCGGCGGCGGGCGGGATCACCACGCTGGCGGCGCTGCCCGATACCCAGCCGGCGATCGACGATCCGGCGCTGGTGCAGTTGCTGCGCACGCGCGGCGCGGAGACCGGCAGCCTGACGATCCTGCCGTACGGCGCGGTGACCCGAGGCTGCCGGGGCGAGGAACTGGCCGAACTGGGCCTGTTGCGCGAGGCCGGGGCGGTGGCGTTCACCGACGGATCGCGGGCGGTGGGCCCTGCCCGGCTGATGCGGCTGGCGCTGGCCTACGCGCATGGCTTCGGCGCCCGTATCGTGCAGCACCCCGAAGAGCCCTCGCTGGCGGCCGGCGGCAGCGCGACCGAGAGCGAGCAGGCGACCCGGATGGGATTGCCCGGGATTCCTGCCGCGGCCGAGGCGATCATGGTGGCACGCGATATCAGGCTGGCGGAACTGACCGGCGGGGCGGTGCATTTCGCCCATGTCTCGACCGGCGAGGCGCTGGGGTTGATCCGAACGGCGAAGGCGGCGGGGATTTCGGTGAGCTGTGACACCGCGCCGCCGTATTTCGATCTGAACGAGACCTCGATCGGCGATTTCCGCAGCTACGCCAAGCTGTCGCCGCCGCTGCGCAAGGAACACGACCGCCAGGCGGTGGTTGCAGCGCTGGCCGATGGGACGATCGATGCCATTGCGTCGGACCATCAGCCGCGCGATGCCGACGACAAGCGCCAGCCGTTCGCGCTGGCCTCGGCTGGCGGTGCCGGGTTGGCGACGCTGCTGGCGATCACGCTGGCGCATGTGCATAACGGGTCGCTGACGCTGGCCGCGGCGATCGATCTGCTGACCGCGCGGCCGGCCGGCCTGCTGGGGGTTGCAAGCGGGCGCATCGCCAAGGCGGCGCCGGCGGATCTGTGCCTGTTCGATCCGGAGCGGATCTGGCAGGTGGAGGCCGGACGGCTTCCCGGCAAGGCGCAGAACACGCCGTTCGATGGGCGGGCGCTGGAGGGCGTGGTGCTAGGCACCTGGAAGCGCGGGCTGCGGGTGTTCGGCTGATCGCGCCGGAGGAGAACGGGTCTTGGTGCGTCTGATCATGGCGGTTTGGCTGATCGCGAGCCTGGGAGCTTGCGCGGCCCACGTTGGGACCACCTGCGCGCCTGGGGTGGGTTCGCCGGTCGCGGTGTTTACGCTGTTCATGGGCCGAACGATCCCTGGACGCCCGGATCTGACCGATAGCGAGTGGCAGACGTTTCTGGATGACACGGTGACTGCCAATCTGGCGAACGGCTTTACCGTATTCGATGCCGATGGCGGCTGGATGAATCCGATCACGCGCAAGACCATCGAGCAGCCGACCAAGGTGTTGCTGGTGGCGCTGCCCGAGACGCCTGAAAGCCTGGCGGCGGTGAACCGGGTCCGGTCGGCGTATCAGCGCCGGTTCCACCAACAGTTGGTCGGCATGACGGTGGCACCGGCGTGCGCGGCGTTCTAAGGGGTTTGTGGCGGATCGTGACGCCGGCGTTCTTTCCGAGATGTAATATTTTCCGACGCGTGCGTCGAGCCGGTTGAATACAAACGTAGTGTATAATATGTCTTTTTCGGTATGACTTGGCCTGTATTTAGAAATCGTGGTTGCTGCCGCATTTCATTGCGTGCAAGTATCTTTGGCACGGAGGTTGCATTTACTTGCGAGCACCTGGCGCATCAGAACGACGCGTCGAAGGCTTCAACATCCGCAGGGAGACCTCGACAATGGCTTACTCGAAGTATTTTTTGATCGCGACGGCGATGGCGTCAATGATCGGCATCGGGAGTGCCAACGCCTACATGATCACCGACAGCACAGCGAACCAGACTGGCGGATTCACGGCGGATGCCACGCATGACGGCTTCAACACCGCCGGGGCGATCACGGCGACGTTCAGTTACAGCGGGCCGCTCAGCTTCAGCAACACCGCCGCACAGAACAGCAGCAACACGGGCGATCTGAACTCGAACTTCTTTAACGGCAGCTTGATCTCCGGCTACAGCGGATCAGGCGCCCTTGGCACCCCAGCCGGCGCCGACTTCAGCACGCTGACGACGTTCCTGGCGTCCAGCGGCAGCGCGTCCGGGTATCAATACGGTTCGTTCATTACCATCGACCTTGGCACGCTGGCGGCCGGCACCATCCTGACGATCACACATGACGACGGCGCGAGCGTTTACCAGGGTTCGACCAGGATCGGCACCACCACCGCCGACCCGACCAGCGCGGTGACCGAGACCGTCGAGTTGGCCTCGACCGGCGATACGACGCTGTATTACGCGCGGGAGAACGGCACCCCGTCGGTTCTAGACGTCAATGTTCCGGAGCCCGCGAGCCTGGCGGTCATCGGGGCCGGGCTGGTGGGCCTTGGCGCCGTGCGTCGCCGGCGGGCGGCGCTGGCCGGGTAGAAGCCCGAGCCGCGATCACGCCCGTGCCGAAAGGGCCGCTCGCCGAATTGCGCGCGGTCCTTTCGCGCGGCCGGGGTCGGGGAACGGCGCCGGCTGGTTTCGGGCCGGGGTCGTGGCGGCATTGCCTGATGCCGCGGTTTGCCGTATTTCCGCCCATCCGTTCCGCGTTGCTGCGGTCCAGGTCAATCCGAAACGAGGTGTTACCGAATGGCTGATTACGTCATCTCCGCGCCGGCGATCATCGCCGTGCCCGTCGTGGGCGGCGGCGCTTTTCCGGTTCGGCGGGTGTTCTGTGTCGGGCGCAACTATGCCGAACACGCCAGGGAAATGGGCAGCGATCCGGATCGGGAACCGCCGTTCTTCTTCATGAAGCCGGCCGATGCGCTGCTGCTGAATGATGCTGACATGCCGTATCCACCCAAGAGCACACAGTTGCACCACGAGATGGAACTGGTGGTGGCGATCGGCGAGGGTGGCGCGGATATCGCCGAGGCGGATGCGTTGGCGCATGTCTGGGGCTATGCGGCTGGGCTGGACATGACTCGGCGCGATTTGCAGAACGCGGCAAAGAAGGAAGGCAAGCCGTGGGACATGGGCAAGGGGTTTGACGCCTCGGCACCGATCGGGCTGCTGGTGCCGGCGTCGAAGATCGGCCATCCCGCGAGCGGACTGATCGCGTTGAAGGTCAACGGCAAGGCGAGGCAGAGCTCCGACCTGTCGAAGATGATCTGGAGCGTGCCGGAAACGATCGCCTACCTGTCCGGGCTGGTGAAGCTGGCGCCGGGCGACCTGATCTACACCGGTACGCCGGAGAATGTCGCCGCGGTGCAGCGGGGCGATCTGCTGGAGGGCGTTGTCGAGGGCGTCGGTTCGGTGAAGACCCGCATCGTCTGATGGCTGCGCTGCGCGTGGCGACATGGAACATCAACTCGCTGCGGCTGCGCGTCGGGCTGCTGGACAGGCTGGTCGAGGCGCTGCGGCCGGACGTGATCTGCCTGCAAGAGACCAAGGTGCCGGACGGATTGTTCCCGGCCGAGGCGCTGGGGCCGCTGGGCTATCCGCACACGGTGTTTCGCGGGATGAAGGGCTACAACGGCGTGGCAATTCTTTCGCGGGTGCCGTTGGAGGTGCATGAGGGAGCGCCGGACTGGTGCGGCAAGGGTGATTGTCGCCATGTCGCGGCGGCGTTGCAGACCCCGGCTGGGCCGGTGGAGCTGCATAATTTCTACGTGCCGGCTGGGGGTGACGTGCCGGACCGGACGCAGAACCCGAAATATGGCCATAAACTGGACTTCGTCGCCGAGGCCGGGGCGTGGTTCGCCGCCCGCCCCCTGGCCCGATCGGTGTTGGTCGGCGACCTGAACATCGCGCCCCTGGAGCAGGACGTCTGGAGCCACAAGCAATTGCTGGGCGTGGTCAGCCACACGCCGCCGGAGACCGAGGGGCTGAATGTGTGGCTGAACGCCGGATTCGTGGACGCGGTGCGGCACTTCGTGCCGGCGGAGCAGAAGCTGTATTCCTGGTGGTCGTACCGCAATCAGGACTGGCGGGCATCGGACCGCGGGCGGCGATTGGACCATGTCTGGGTGACGCCGGATCTTCAGCCGGGGCTGCGTAGCCAGACCATCCTGCGCGATGCGCGGGACTGGCCTCGTGGGTCGGATCATGTGCCGGTTTGTGTAGAGCTGGAGGTTTAGGGGCGGTCTACTTTTTGTTCGACAATGATCGTGTGCTGCACGAGCAGAACAGCCGCGCAGGCACCGACAACGACATTATCGTAATAGACCGCGAGAAGGCCGGTTCTAAGGGCATTCGCGACTTTGAATGCCTGACTAATACTTGAGTATTGAGCCCGGCGTTACCCGCGCTTATCCGCGTCGATCAGCATGCATCTGTCTTGAAATTGAATACTTCAACCAAGCGGGCGCTGGATGCACCACTCCTGCCAGGCAAGCCGCAGCGCCGTGCCCAGGCTGCGGCCGAAGCGCGGGGCGTCGCATAGCGGGCTGTGGCGGACTTGCTGCCGCAGGCCGGCGCGCAGGGTGGCCAGGGCGGTCAGGTCGGTGGCGCGGGCGACGGCCATTTCGATATATTCATCGACCGAAGCGGTGACCCAGTCGGGCAGACCGGCGTTGCTCATGTGGCTGGCGGAATGGCGCGAGGCGAAGATTTCGCCGGGCAGCGTGATGGTCGGCACGCCCATCCACAGCGCCTCACAGGTGGTCAGGCCGCCGGAATAGGGGAACGGGTCAAGTACGATGTCGATGTCACCGTATTGGCCCATGAAGGCCCGATGACCAGAGGAGCCGCGGGTTTCGATGCGTTCGGCAGCAATCCCGAGCGCGGCGAAGTCGGCCAGGAAGCCGTTGGCGGTCGCGGCGTCGGAGAGCTGATGGGTCTTCAGCACCAGCTGGGCATTGGGGATGCGGCGCAGAATCTCGGCCCAGGTCTCGATCACCCGAGGGGTGATCTTGGCCAGGTTGTTGAAGCAGCCGAAGGTGACGAAGCCGTTGGCGCGGGCGGGCAGCGCCACCACGTCGGGGGTGTGAGGCGGCGGGCTGTAGCAGACGTAGCCGTCATCCAGTCGCAGCAGCTTCTCGCTGTAGAGCGGCTCGAACCCGTCGGGGGTTTCCCAGCGGTCGGTGATGAACCAATCCATCTCGGCGAGGCCGGAACTGTGGGCCTGCATGCCGACCCATTTGATCTGAACAGGCGCGAGCCGGTTGGCGCAGGCGGCCATGCGGGCGGCATCGCCGTAGCCGCCGAGGTCGATCAGGATGTCGATGCCCAGCCTGTGGGCAAGGCTGGTGAGGGCGGCGTCGTCGAGGCCGTCGACCTCGATCCAGTTGCGGGCGACGGCGCGGTAGCGGCGCGCGATCGGTTCCTCGGGCGCGGCGTTCTGCACCAGGCAGATCACGCTGAACTGGTCCGGATCGAGGGTTTCGATGCCAGCGACGGTGAGCCAGCCGACTGGGTGCGAGCGCAGGGTGCCTGACAGCAGGCCGACGACGAGCGGACGGTGCGGATCGGGGGTGTTCGCCAACGGTGGCTGCGGTGATCGGGCCAGCGCGGCGGAGCAGTCCCGCATCGCCTGCAATAGTTCGGCGCCGGTGGTGCCGTCGCGATAGGGCAGCGTGTTGCACAGCGCCCGTCGGGCCAGCGCCGACCCGGGGTCGAGTTCAATGGCCCGGCGGGCGATGACAACCGCTTCATCCTGCAGCCCGATGCAGGCCGTGGCGTTGGCGAGGTTGCAGAAGATGGCGGCGTTGGGACCGATCTTGTCGAGCACATCGAGCAGGATGGTTCGTGCCTCGACGTGGCGGTGCAGCCGCATCAGAACGACGGCGTGGTCGTTGTGGACCTGTGGGTTGTTCGGGTCGAGCGCGGCGACCCGCCGCAGCACGGCCTCGGCCTGTGGCACCCGGCTGGAGCGGGCCAGCACGCCGCCCAGCAGGCGCAGCGGCGCCAGGTCGTGCGGGGCCAGTTCGGTCGCCGCCTCCAGCGCATCGATCGCCTCGGCGCGGCGGCCCAGGCGTTCCAGCAACATGCCGCAGCCCAGTTGCAGGACCGGGTTGAGCGGGCTCTGCTCGCAGCCGACGGTCAGACGAGCCAGTTCGGCGTCGCCCTGGGTGGGATCAGGATTTTTCCGGTCAACCGCGGTCTCGACGCCGTTCAGCATGTAGTCCAGGCAGTCGGGGCGCAGACGCTGGGCGGCGATGAAGGCTGACAGCGCAAGTCCGGTGGCGTCGGTCGCGCGCAACGCGAGGCCCAGCGTGTTCCAGGCCTCGGCATTGTCGGGTGCGATGCCGCAGCATTGCAGCAGCAGATCGCGCGCCGGTTCGGGCTGGCCGCGCATCAGCAGCAAGCCACTGAGGGCGATCAGCGCTTCGGGACGGGCGGGATTGCGTTCCAGCACCTGGCGGTAGGTCTGTTCCGCCTCGGTGTGTTCGCCGGCGGCGCGCAGGCTCTCGGCCAGCCGCAGTACGGGTTCGTCCCAGTCGGGCAACGTGGCGGCGACGTGGCGGCAGATGCGGCGGGCGGCTTCGCGGTCGCCGGCGTGATCCTCGGCGATCGCGAGGTTGAGCAGGGTGGCGGGCACGGCGTTACCGAGCGAGAGGGCGAGGCGCAGCGGCGCCAGCGCTTCCTTGAAGCGGCCGGCGGCCAGCAGGGCGATGCCGGGCAGGTCGGCGCGGGGCAGGTCTGGGGCTGGCAGGTCTGGGGCTGGCAGGTCTGGGCCGGGTGGCGCGGGCCTGACGTCAACCGTCATGGCGGATGCGCTCGAGGGCGAACAGCAGGCCGGGAACGTCTACCCCGGCTTCCTGGCGGACCACCGGGCGATCGACGCGCAGCACGCGGAAACCGGCGGCGCAGGCGGCGTCGTAGAGATAGTCCTCGCCGTGGGCGTAGCGGCCCTGGCGCTGCAAAGCCCATTTGCCGTTGCCGGGGACGATGCCGTCGTGGTCGGGCAGCACCTGCTCGACCGAGAACACGAACCAGCCGTTCGGTTCCAGGCGGCGGTGGACGATGGCGAGAAGTTCCTCCAGGGCGCCGAAATAGCACAGCACGTCGGCCGCGATGATCAGCGGCCACCGCTGCTCGTGCGCCATCAGGTCGGTGACGATGTCGCCTTCCCGCAGTTCGGCGTAGAGCCGCTTGACCCGGGCGTGGGCGAGCATTCGCGGCGACAGGTCCACCCCGGTAAACGGCCCAAGCGGCAGATCGCCGATCGCCAGCGCGGCCATCCCGGTGCCGCAGCCAAGATCGAGCACCGGGCCGA
Organism: Rhodopila sp.; assembly: GCF_965277165.1. Lineage (GTDB taxonomy): Bacteria > Pseudomonadota > Alphaproteobacteria > Acetobacterales > Acetobacteraceae > Rhodopila. Next base: position 1,163,241 of record NZ_CBDICE010000006.1, on the reverse strand, counting down.
TCGGCAGGCCGGCCGCGACCTTTGGGTGCGACGCCAGCATGGTGCGCATGGCGCCGGGGATGCGGTAGCCGAGCAAGATCAGGTGCGATTCGAATCGGTCGGCGTAGCCGTCGAACACGGTGCGGACGTAGGCCTCCGGGGCGCGCTTGGAATCCGGCATGGCGCCGGAGGACACCACGAGGTGGCGCACATAGGGGTCTTCCGGGCCAAGCTTGAGGGCGTCCTGATAGGCCAGAGCGGCTTCGTCGTGGCGGCCGAGGGAGGACAGGGCGTGGCCCTTCAGTCCGAAGGTGCAGGCATCGGCAATTCCGGCGACGCGGGCGTTCTCGGCAATCCTGACCGCGCCGGTGAAGTCGCGACGGCGAACAGAGAGCAGGATGGCGGCGTTGCGCAGGGCGACGCTGGCCGGACAAAGCCTGATACCTTCGGTCAGCACGGCGAGCGCGGCATCGGCATCGCCGGTGCTTTCCAAAGCGGCGGAGAGCGCTTCGCGGTAGCCGTGATTGGCTGGTTCGGCGGCGACCGCCTCGGCCAGACAGGCGACGGCGTCGGCGATACGTCCAATTTCACGCAGCGCGATGCCGAGGATGGCCTTGGCTTGCGGGTCGTCTGGATCGCAGATCACTGCCTCGGCGGCGTCGCGCGCCGCGTCTTCGTTATTGCCCATCCGCTGGCGCATGTCGGCGCGGCATTTGCGCAGTCCGGCATGGGCTGGTTCGGCTTCGATGCCGCTATCGAGTTCGGCGATCGCCTGGTCCCACGCGCCACTGCCCATCGCCATGCGGGCGGCGGCCAGGCTGAGTTCGGCCGACGGCGGCGCCATGGCGCGTGCAGCGGCCAGCAGCGGCCGAGCCGCGCCGAAGCGGCCGGCATCGATCAGATCTTCGGCTCGGAGGCGCAGCGCATCGGCGTCGGCGGTGAGGTTGATGGTATCCATGCGACGGACTCCTTTTGAGCCGTTGAAGAAACAATCAGACCAGAATGCCCTGGGCCTGGATCGCCAGGCTTGTGAGGTCGGGTGTGGATGAAGATGAGGACGAGGTGTTGTTGGCCGCGTTGGCGATCAGGTAGCGCTGGGCGAAGCTCTCGACGAATTTCGGGTCTTGGAACTGACTGATGTCGATCTTCGAGCTGATCGCGGTTTCCTGTGCGGTGAGACTCTGGAAGGCGATCTGTTCGGGTATGCCGAGCGTCGTGGTGACCACCGTGCGCAAGGTCGGATCGCCGAGGATCTGGTCGACCGAGGTGATGCTCGAAGCCTGCGCCTTGAATGCCAGCGCGTTGGACAGGCCGGGGGTGACCTGATCCTGGCTGGCGCCCCAGCTTGCGGTTGCGTAATCGTTGGCGATGTCGGCGATGGTTGCCGGGTTCTGCATCGATTTTAGTCCATTGGCGGAGAAGTCGTATTTTTCCGCCAGGGTTTTATAACGCGTGTCGGTCAGCTGGTTGGCCAGCGAGTTGGGATCGCTCAGATTCGAGGTCAGCGCCTTGGTTGAGAGCGCGGTGTAACCGATCTGGTCGCTCATGCCGTTGGCGGTCAGCAGCACGTTCATGAACTGCGGATTGGCGAGCAACTGGGTCATGCTCGTGGCCGAGGCGACCGCCTGCGTGAAGGCGCCGACGGCGGCTTTGACCATCGGCTGCGCGGCGGTCACCTTGACCTCTTGCGCCTGGTTCTGTTCGGCCGATTGCAGCGCCTGCACCGGGTCGGTCGATCCGGCCCCAGACGCCCCGATGCCATAGATGGTGTCGAGCAGCGACGACCCGCTGGACGAGCTATCGCCGTAGAGGATCGACAGATAGCTGAGCGAGCTGCTCATCGCTCAGGGCTTTCCGGCCAGGCCGGCGGCAATGTTCTCGTTGATCGAGATCAGGAAATCGAAGTCGGGGGCATCCTGGTCCATTTCCCGCTGCACGGTTGCGCCGACCGAGAGGATGGAAGCCTTCAGCGGGTCCGGCAGGGCATTGCCCGGATCGCGCAACAGGTCGCTGACGGTCATCCACAACCGGCGATTATCGGCCAGCGCGCGGATCTGGCGGATCGGGGTCGCGCCTTTGGCGCCTATCAGCGCGGCGGTGACGTGGTTGAAGACATCGGCTTCCTGGTCGCGCTGCGACCGGTAGCGCGATGCGGTCTTATAGGCCTGGATGGCTTGGCTGGCGTTCAGCATGGCGATCATTGTTCCCTGTTGGAATCGAGACGTTTGGGATTTTCCCGAGTACGGCGTCTTCGTGCTGTATGATCCGGCGGATCAGCTTGAGCGCCTGGTAACAGTCGTCCGACTCGGCGGCGAGCAGGGCCTGATCGAGGATCATGCGCACCAGGTCCGATGTGGTCGCGGCGTGGAAATCGGCGATGAAGTGGCGGGCGGACTCGAGGCCGCCCTCGCGTTCGGTTTCGTTGCCTATGTAGGCTGACTGGAGCGCGAAGTAGATGCGCCGGGCGGGACTGTCCACCTGGTCGGGCGGCATGATCTGCTTGCCGAACAGGAAGCGGGCCTTGGCGGTCAGTTCGATGCGAGAGCGGGTGCGGAAGCGGATCGGCGCACCGTTCACGATCATCACTTCGCCCTGGCGCAGCTCGAGAACGAGATTAGACACTATGGATCCCTTCCGCGGGGCGAATGCATTTTCAGCCGGTGCGGCCGGCGGATCCGTTGCTGGATCCGCCGGCGACCGAGGGGCCGATTACTTGAACAGGCTGAGCAGTGTCTGCGGCGCCTGGTTGGCCATCGACAACGACTGGGTGCCGAGCTGCTGACGGATCTGCAACGCGGTAAGCTGGGCCGACTCCTTGGCCAGATCGGCATCGATCAGCGAGCCCAGGCCGCTGTTCAGGGCGTCGATCTTGTTGCTGTTGTAGGTGGTCTCGTTGTTGATGTAGTTGATCGAATTGCCGACCACGTTGAGCTCGTTGTTGACCGCGTTCATCTGCTTCATGAAGACGCCGCCGGCGGTGACCATGGCGGCGACGGTGGATGCTCCGCCGAGCTGGGTGCCGGTGAAGCTGATCGATCCGAACATCGCCGCCCCGCCGAACGTAGCGAGGCCGTAGGTCGCGCCGCTGTCGTTGCGGACCACCGCGGTGCGGCCGAAGCTGCCGGTGCTTCCGGCGATGTTGCCAACCAGTGTCTTGCCGTTGTAGCCGGCATCCTGGATGAACCCCTTCACCTGCGAGAGCAGCGAATTGTAGGTGGTTTCGTAGTTCGTGCGCTCGCTACCGGTGACGTTGGGGCCCGACATGTTCTGCAGCACGTCGCGCATGCTGGCCATCGTGTTGGACACGTTGTTCAGGCCGGACTGCGTGGTGGACAGCAGGCCTTGCACGCTGCCCAACTGCTGGTTGGCGGTGGTCAGCGCGCCGACGGTCGACCGAATTCCCTGGGCGATGGCGTAGGTGGCGCCATCGTCGGTCGAGTCGGAGACCCGGTAACCGGTTGAGATCTGCTTCTGGGTGGCGGTGAGCTGGGCCTGGGTCGACTCCAACGACTGCAGCGCAACCATGGCGCCCATGTTGGTGTTTACGGAGTTTAGAGTCATGACTAATTACCCTTTGGGTCCTGATGAATGTGCCCGCTTTTTGTGGGCTCGGTGGGGACAGTGACGGATGAAGGTTAAAATTGGATGAACAAAGCGAAGATTTTCAGGCAGGAATGAAGTTGACCAAGGAAAGACTGCCTTCCGTGGTAATCATGCGGTACGACGCCTGTAGTTGCGTCTGTGTGGCGGTCAGCTTGGACAGTGCCGCCGCCATGTCGACGTCTTGAACTGACGACAATTGTCCCGTCAACGCGGTGGCGGTATCGGACAATTGGGTTTGCGTTGTGGTCAGGTTCGCCTGAGTGTTGCCAAGCACGCCGACGTCGACCGCCATTGCGTTGACGGCGCCGTTCAGACTGGTGCCGGTGTCCTGCACCAGGGCGGCAAATCCGGGGGTGTTGATCTGCGAGCTGGACATCGATCCCAGTGTCGCCAAGGAGCGCATCAGGTCGCGCATGTAGGACCCGGTGGTGGACGTGCCGGACGACACCGAAGCCGAATTGGCGCTGGCGAGCAGACCGGTCTGCACCGTGCCGCCCTCTCCGGTCTGCACCACCGGGGCGCTGATGGCGGCGGCGGGCTGCGACAGATAGGCCGAGAACGGCGTGGTGCCGGTAGCATTCGAACTGGCGACCGCCAGTGTCGTCGCGGCGGTGGCGGCAGCGCCGCTGGACGACAGCGCCGAGACCGCGGTGTTGATCTGGGTGTAGAACCCCGACGACAGGATGGCGTCACCGGAGGGAACCGGTGGGTTGGCGCTGTCCTGGCCGGCGAACACGTAGCTGTTCCCTGACTTGGTGTTCAGCAGGTCGGCGACCTGCTGCAGGGCGGCGTTGGCCTGGGCGGCGACGCTGTCGACCTCGGATGCGTTGAGACCGGTCAGGGCGGGTATGTCGCCGGCGAAGGTGGCGGCAATCTGCTGGATCTGGGTCATCGCGGTCTGCGTGACCCCCATGTTGCCGGTCGCCTGGCTGATGTTGTTCTGATAGGTCTGCAGGCTGTTCAGTTGCGGCGACAGGTCCAGCGCGACGCCGGCTTGGCTGCCCAGGCCGGCATAGGTCTGCGACACCAGCCCGGTGCTGACCTGCTGGGTCAGGGTATCGAGTTGCTGATGGACGGTGCCGGCGTTGGCGATCAGGGTCGGCATGATGCCGTAGCCGGAGCCGATCGTGGTGCTCATTGCACGGACTGCAGCAGTTGGGTGAACATCGATTGGACCGCCGAAATCACCCGGGCGTTGGCACCATAGGCGTTCTGCAGCGACAGCATCTGCGACAACTCCGTGTCCATGTTCACTCCGCTGACCGATGCGACCTTGGCGTTCAGGCTGGTTTGCAGCGTCTGCTCGGTGGCGAGGTTGCTGGTGACGGTGGCACTGCCCTGGGCCTGGGAGGCGACCAGGCTGGTGGCGTAGCCGGACAGCGCGTTGCCCGCGGCGTTGAACGGCGCGATCAGGTTGCCGGTGGCGCCGAGACCGTTGGTGTGCAACGCCGGCTGGGCGACGCCCGCCTGCGCCTGAGAGCCGAAGGTGAAGTTGGCGATCCTGGAGATCAGGGTGGTGAAGCCGGCCGGACCGCCGGGCGGATTTGGCGTGAACGCGGCGGCGCCGGCGGGACTGCCGGCGATGGTGTTGGTGCCGTCGCGGACCAGCGACGGATCGGCGGTGACCGCGGAGTTGACCTGGATGACGCCGGCAAAGCCGACATAGCCCGCCTGCGACGGGGTGCCGCCGCCGGTCGGGACGTTGCCGGCCGGGTCGGTGAACAGTGTCAGCCCCTGGGCGGCGAACCGGCTGGATGTAGCTTGGGCGAATTCGTCCAGCTCGGCCTGGTCGGTCGGCAGCGTGGTGTCACGCAGGGTGATGTCCGCGCCGATCTGGCCACCGGCCAGTTGGTTGGTGACGTCTGAGCCTCCCAGCATGATGCCGGGGATGCCGCCGCCGGGGTAGAACGATCCCGCCGGGGTCGAGGCACTGGCGAGTGTGAGCGGGCCGGCGCCGGCGCGGGTCGGCAGGCTGAGACCGTTGGTGGTGAACACCGACAGATCGCCGTTGGGCTGTTCCTGGGTTCTGACGTTGACCAGTTGCGACAGCGTCTGGACGGCGGCGTTGCGCTGGTTCTCGAGGTCGGCGGTGCTCTGGTTGGTCGGTTTCAGGGCAATGATCTGGCTGCTGAGCTGGCCGATCGTCGCCAGCGTGGCGTTCAGGGTGTTGACCGAGGATGACAGGTCGTTCTGCGCCGCCTGGCGCTGCGCCGAATAGGCGTTGCTGAGCGTGTTGATGCCCTGCGCTAGTGAGTTCGCGGAAGCCACCACGGCGGTTTGCTGCGGCTGACTGCTGGGGTCGGTCAGCAGGGTGGAGAAGCTGTCCTGCAGGTTGCCGAGCAGGCTGCCGATGTCGTTGCCCGATCCCGGCGTGCCCAGCACGCTGTCGATTGCCTGCAAAGCGGTCTGGGTGGTCTGCAGGCCTGTGACGGTGGCGTTCTGCTGCGTCACGGATGCCTGCAACGCCTGATCGATCTGCAGCGTCGCTGGGCCGGTATGAACGCCGAGCCCGACACCATCGGCGGTCAGCGCCTGTTGCGAGCTGACCTCGACGGCGTAGCCCGGGGTCGCCGCGTTGGCGACATTCTGCGACAGCAACGCGAACTGTGCGTTGATGTTCGCCAGTCCCCCGCTGGCAATCGAGAGGGCGGAATCGAGGCCCATGGGTCAGGCGGTCAGGTGACCATCTGCAGGGTGACCTGCATCATGGTGTTGGCGGTGGTAACCACTTTGGCATTCGATGAATAGGCCTGTTGAGCCACGATCAGGTTGGAGAATTCGGTGGCGATATCGACGTTGGACCCCTCGATCGAGCCGGTCACCAAGTTGCCGGCTCCGTTGGTACCAGCGGACTCGGCCAGCGGCGTGCCGCTGGCGGTGGTGGCGGTGAACGACTGACCGTTCTGGCTTTGCAGCGCGTTCGGATCGTTGAAGGTCACCAGCGGCACCTGGGCGATGGTGCGGCTTTGACCGTTGTTGTAGTTGACCACCACGTCGCCGTTGGCCTGGGTGGTGACGCCGGAGAAGCTGCCGGGCGGAACGCCGTCCTGGGTCAGGCCGAGCAGGCTGTAGGCGGTGCCGGCGTATTGGGTGACGCCGGTGGTCCCGCCATAGTTACCGAGGTTGAGGTTGATGGTTTGCGGGCCGGAGCCGAAATTCGTGGTGAACTGCAGTGTCGCCGCGCTGCCGGGTGCGTAGCCGGCGGTGGTCACCGTGCCGGGGTCGGTGGCGGAAACCGCCATCTGACCGATGGTGCCCTCGGGCACCGGATTGCCGCTGGCCGCGCCGAAGTTCACCGAAGCCGATCCGGCATCGGTGGAGCCGGTGGTGGAATCCGGCACGCCGATCTGCACATTCCAGCCGTTGGCCGCGTTCTGCGAGAAGTTGAGGTCGACGGTGTGGGCGGTGCCGAGCGAATCGTAGACGGTGATCTGCGAGGACAATGGCGCGGCGGCGGTCGCGGTGCCGGCTGTCGGGGTGGCGGGGAGGTTGGCCGAGAGCGTCACGTCCGAGGTGGGAACCGGGTTGTAGGTCTGCTGGTTCACCTGGATCGGCACCAGCGCATTCTGATCGACCGCACCGGTTTTTGAATTGACCGTCCATCCGTTCAGGTACTGGCCGCCCGAATTCACCAGATAGCCTTGGGCGTTCATGGTGAAATCGCCGGCGCGGGAATAATACTGCTGCGGATCGAACGTCGGCACGTTGTTGACGCTGCCGGTGGACTGGGAGACTGCGAAGAAACCCTGGCCGGCGATAGCCATGCCCAGCGGGTTATCAGTCTGGGTAATCGCCCCCTGAACGTTATTGACGTAGTCCGGACGGGCGACAACGGCGCCCGGTTCGTTGGTGGTCGGGGTGCTGGTGGTCAGGTAATCGCTGAAGCTGGTATCGACCCGTTTGAAACCAGTGGTCTGGCTGTTGGCCACGTCCTCACTGATATTGCCGAACGACGTGGATTGCGCGGTGAGGCCGCTGATCGCAGTGTTGATCGCACTGAACAAAGACATTGTTTTAACGCTCCAGGATCTGCTCGGGGTCTAGCGGGCGGCATCGCGGTGCGCAGCAGCATAAAGCGTGCCAACTGCGAAATGACGGAATTCGCGGATGTTTTGATGTTGGGCCCGGCAAATTATGCCGATTGCCTGGATCCGCGAGGTCGTTTCTGCCGCATTGCGAGCTTGGGTTGACGGTTCGCCGCGACTTTTGGCTTGGCCCGGACATTGCTTGTTGGCGGATGAAGTTTTCGCGGCAAAACCCGTGCAGGAGAAAGAACGTTGCCAGTTGCCCATGCGATCGCTGCGTCGGTTGACCCGATCGCCGTCAACACGGTGACCGCACCGCCGCCGGCAGTGATCGGGGACGGGTTTGGGCAAGTGTTGCGCTCGGTCCAGGATGCCGCGACTGGGGCGGCGGGGGCTAATGGTGATGCAGCGACGGCGCGGGCGTCGGCCAAGGCAGGTTCGAGCGCGGGCGGCGGGGCGACGACCGAACTGACGGGGGCGACTGGCGGAGCGACGAATGGGGCGACGACGGCGGCCGGCACACCGACGGCCGGGCGTGCGGTGGCTGCGGCGGGTACGCCGACGCGTGGGGCTGCCGGCGCTTCGGCCGGCTCGCCTGATGCCGCTGGGAAGACGTTGCAGCCGGCGACAGCCGCACCGGCTTCGACGGCCGCGACGCCGGCCGCGGTCGGGGTGGCTTCGGTCGGCGGGAAGGCTGGGGCCGGCGCGACGACCGGGACGGCGACTCAGGCTGCTGGCACGCCCGCGGCTACATCAATGGCGGTCGCGGTTAGTACGCCAGTGACCAGACCGACGACTGCTTCGGGCGGCACGCCGCCGCGGGCGGCGATCGACAACAGGCCGGCGGTCAGCGCGCTCAGCGCAGGGACAAACTCCGCGGCAGCCGGGACTTCGACGCGCGATGCCGCGGCATCGGGGGGGCCGTTGCCCGACGTGGAAGCCCTTTCGGCCGTTGCGCCGGCGGATGCCAAGGGGACCGCGCGCTTGCCGATGGCGCCCCAGGCGGGTCCGGACGGTCGGGCTGCCGCCGACGCGCAACAAGCGGCGCGGGACAACCGCCCGATCACGAGGTCTGGATCGACCTCGGCGGCCGGACCGGCGCGGGCCGCCAACCGGCAGGCCGCCGGAGGTCGGGAGAGCAATGCGCAAAGTCCCGACGCGCAGGCCACCGCTGCCGCTGGCGTGGATCCGACGGCACAGGTCGTCATCGGTCAGGAGGCGGTAGCCGCGGCTCTCGTTGCGTCGGCGCCGCCGGTCGCTGTGACGGCGGGCGCTGTGACGGCGGTCCCTGTGGCGGCGGGCGTTGCCGGGGGCAACGGCGCGGCAACGGCAAACGGGACCGTGCCTGCCAAGGGGACCGCCCCAGGTGGGGTGGCGCCATCGGGCCCTGACAGTATTTCGGCGCAATGGGGGATCGGCGCGGACCGCGTTGGCGGGTCGGCTTCGGAACCATCGAACCAAGCCGGAGGCGGTGCCGTGGCGACCTCCGATGCGCCGGCAACGCCTGCGCCCGCTGAGCGGCTGGATGGGTCGGGTCAGACGACAGCGTCGGAGGCGAACCAGCGGCTGGCGGCTCCGGCGGCGGATATCGCCGGGCTGGCGGCTCAGCCCCCTGCCCCGGCCTCGGACCACAAGATCACGCTACGTCCGGCTGAAATCGCGACCGATCCGGCGCAACCGGATGGGCAGTCCAACGCGCCGTCGGCCGCGGTGTTGGCGCAGGCACCACCGGTCACGCCCGCCATCGTGACAACCGTGACTGCCACCACCGCCCCGGCTCAGGCGCACCCGGCGACGCCGACCGAACAGCTCGCGCCGGCGCTGCTGACGCTCGCAAAGACCGCCGACGGTGGCCAGCAGATGACGGTTCGCCTGCAACCGGGCGATCTCGGCATGGTCCAGGTGCGCATCGACCGCTCGGCATCGGGGCACACCCAGATCGAGATAACCGCCGACAATCCCAATACCCTGCTGGCGCTGCAACGGGATCAGCCGCAACTGCATCGCACGCTGGATGAAGCAGGCATTCCGGCCACCGGACGGAACGTCAGCTTTCATGCCGCGGCCATGGTCCAGGCGGCGGCGGGCAGCAACGCGGGAGCATCGCCGGGAGGTCACGGCAACAGCCAGCCCGGATCGTCATCCGGGTCCTCGGGATTTGGATCTTCCGGGCGGGGCCACTCCGGCATGTCCGACGCCGGCGGATCGACCGGCGGCCGCGGCGGCTATGCGACGCGGGAGCGCGGCGCCTATGCCGCCAGCCGTCAAACGGGCGCGACGCCGGCGGCCGGCCAGACCGCTGTCGCGTCCGCGACACAATCGTATCGAATTGGCTTGGACATCACCGCCTGATGGTCAAAAGGACATCGTGACATGAGTGGAAGTATTCTATCGACGACGGGCGGCATCGCCTCGACCGGCGGCGCCGCGGCAACCGGAGGCACATCGTCCACCGGGGCCACGTCTTCGGCCGGCAGTTCGGTATCACAGACCGGCACGACGGCGCTGGGCAGCTTGAGCAGCAACTTCTCGGACTTTCTGTCGCTGCTGATGACCCAGTTGCAGAACCAGGACCCGTCGGCGCCGATGGATTCCAACCAGTTCACCAGCGAGCTGGTGCAGTTCTCTTCGGTAGAGCAGCAGATCGACACCAACAGCGACCTGACCCAATTGATCCAATTGACCCAGGCGAGCCAGATCGAGCAGTCGACATCGATGATCGGCAAGCCGGTGACGGCGAACAGCAGCCAGCTTTCGTTGCAAAACGGCAACGCCGAGATCAACTTCAACACGACTACCGCCGAACCGGTGGCGATCGCGGTTTACAATTCGGCTGGTGCGCAAGTCCAGACCGCGACGCTGACCAGCAGTACCGGAGCCAACAGCTGGACCTGGAACGGCAAGAGCGCGACCGGAAGCACCATGCCGGACGGACCCTACAACGTCACCGTCACCGCGCTGGGCGTCAACGGCACAACATCGCAAGTTCCGTTCACGGTGACCGGGACGGCGACGTCGGTGGTGAACAACGCCGGCACGGTGCAGGTCGAAATGGGCGGCCTGACGTTGCCGTTCAGCGCGGTGACGTCGGTGGGGAGTTAGCCGCCGGGCGCCGCATCCGGATCGGGCGCCGTTGACTTCAGCCTGGGTCCTGGATCGATCGCATGATCGAGGGCGCGCCGAAGGTTTCGGCGGGCGAGATCGCTGGCGCAGAATTTTGCGGAGGAAGCGGTCATTCGGCGAAGGGCTGACTGGTGCCGGGCGGCGATGCACCGTTCCATCGGTTGGGTTCCTGGCGGTATGATCCGGCACCAATGGCGGTGAAGGGTGGAACCGGTGTCGCTCGACGACCTAGCGGAATTTCTGAACTCCGACAGCGCGCCCGAGGGGTGCATGGACCTGTCCGAACTGGACGGGTTCCTTGCCGGCCTGGTTTGCGGCCCCGAGGAGGTGCCGCGCGACGAATGGCTGGCCGAGGTGTGGGACAGCGAGGAACCGGATTACGCCGATATCGCGGAGCGGCGGACTGTCGAGCAGGCGATGGCGGATCGTTACGCGGCGATCGAGGCCGGCCTGGATGCCACGCCGCTGGGATATTCGGCGATCCTGTGGCAGGACGAGGCCGGCACCATGGTGGCCGAGGACTGGGCGGCGGGCTTCATGCAGGCGATGACACTGCGGGCCGAGGCCTGGCAGCTGGCACTGGCGGATGAGGATGCGTCGATGCTGCTGATCCCGATCGCCAGCCTGGCCGGCATGACCCTGCCGGAGGCGGAGCGTGGTGGGCAGGCGATGACCGACGATGCGCTGGAGGGTCTGATGGCGGATGCCGAGCAGGTGCTGCCTGTATGCGTTCTGGGTCTGCGCCGGTTCTGGCGGCAGCAAGCGGCCGATAACCGAATGATCCGGCACTGATCGAATGTTGATGATCGGCACGGAAACCGCGGCGTCCCAGCAGGCGTTGCGCCGGTATGGCAAGTTCCCGCACCTCGCGCCGTCTGGCCTGGATCGGCGTTCCGATCGTGCTGCTGGTGCTGCTGGCGGTGTTCTGGAATTGGGACTGGTTCATCCCGATCGTGCAGTCGCAGGCCTCGGCCGCGATCGGGCGCAAGGTGACGATCGGTCATTTGCATGTGCGGCTGGGCCGGGTGGTTCAGGTGACGGCGGACGATGTCGTGGTCGCCAATCCGCCGGGATGGCCTGAAGCCGACCCGCCATTGGCTGCGATCAAGGCGTTGACGCTGCAGGCGGATGCCTGGGGGTATCTGCGGGGTCGTGGCCTGGTGCTGCCGCTGATCGGGGTCGACGGCGCCAGACTGCTGGCCGCCCAACACGCGGACGGGGCATCGAATTTCCAACTCGCCACCGGTGGCGGCGGTGGCGGCGGCGGCGCAGTGAAGATCGGCGATCTGCGCATCTCCGATACCGACGCGCACGTGGTGATGGCGAAGTTGAAAGCCGATTTCAACGCGGATGTCGCGACCGAGGGGCAGGGCGACGCGGCGAAGATCGTGGTCGACGCCAAGGGTACCTACGCCGCGCAGCCGATCACCGCTCGTCTGGTCGGCGGCGCGCTGCTATCGCTGCGTGATAAGGCGCATCCCTGGCCGGTCGATCTGAACGTCGCGAATGGACCGACGCGGGTGGCACTCGATGGCACCATCGCCGAACCGCTGGCGTTTCGCGGCGCCAATGTGCGGCTGAAGTTCAGCGGGCCGGATATGGGGTTGCTGGAGCCGTTGGTCGGGTTTCCGATTCCGAAGACGCCGGCCTATCAGATCGCCGGCCGGCTCGATCTGCAGGGCGTCACCCGGATCCGGTTCGAGGACTTCCAGGGGCGGCTTGGCAACTCCGACATTGCCGGCACGATCGAGGAGCAGCCGGGCGCGGCCGAGATCAACGGCAAGCCGAGGCCGGTGGTGACCATGGATCTGCGCTCGAACCGGGTCGATCTGGTGGACCTGAACGGGTTTATCGGCGGCACCCCGGGCCGGACCACGACCAAGGACGCCACGCCGCAGGAGAGGCGGGCGGTGGCGAAGGCCAATGCAAGTCCCAAGCTGCTGCCGGAGACGCCGATCAGCGTGCCGCGGCTGGATTGGGCGGACATCCATCTGCGCTATCACGGGGCGCATATCGAGGGGCGGAACATTCCGCTCGATAATGTTACCGTCGCGCTGGACGTGGTCGACGGCCGGATCACCGTGCATCCGATCAGTTTCGGCGTCGGCAAGGGTCGATTGATCAGCAATATCGATTTGACACCGACCAATGCCAAGGACGTGCATGCGCGGATCGACCTGCGGATGCAGAACCTCGATGTCTCGCGGCTAATGGCGGCGACGCACACCTTCCAGGGCGCCGGGTCGGTCAGCGGGATTGGGGCGATCGATGCGACCGGGGACTCGCTGGCCGGGCTGATGGCGAACGGCAACGGCGAGGTGAAGATGGCGATGGCCGGCGGCGACCTGTCGGCGGTGCTGATCGACCTGACCGGCTTGCAGTTCGGCAAAGCGCTGCTCTCGGCGCTTGGGGTGCCGACGAAGACCGAGGTGCAGTGTTTTGTCGGCGATCTGGGAATGCAGCGCGGGGTGCTGGATTTCAAGGCGATGACGTTGGAGACCGGCGAGGCGATCACCAATGTCGGCGGCAACGTCAATCTGAGCAAGGAAACCATCGATCTGGCGCTGAAGACCGACTCCAAGCATTTCAGCGTCGGGTCGCTGCCGACCCGGATCGATATCGGCGGCACGTTCAAGGATCCCTCGATCCGGCCGGGCGCCGAGGTCGCGGCGCGCGCCGGGGCGGCGGTTGGGCTGGGGGTGTTGTTCCTGCCGCTGGCGATCCTGCCGACGGTGCAGTTCGGCACGTCCGAGGCGGATGACGCACGCTGCGGCGAATTGCTGCGCCAGGCCAGGGCGAGTGCCGGCGGCAAGGACCTGCCGCCGCCGCTGAAGGCGACGCCGGCGCACCATTGAGGCCACGCTGGCACGGGAGGCTGGCGCACCGTTGCGGCCGCATTGGCCAGTATGCATCGGCTGAGTTGCATCGTTCGGGCCGGCGTGGCTTGCTGCGGGGAATCCTGGAGGAGGAACAACGATGGCATTCTATGAACTGCGGCAATACAAGGTGCTTCCCGGAAAGCTGGACAGCTGGGTGACCATGATGGAGACCGAGATCATTCCGTTCCAGGTGTCCAAGGGAATGGTGATCACCGGCAGTTTCCAGGGGGAAACCGATCCGTCGGTCTATATCTGGCTGCGGCGGTTCGAATCCGAGGAACAGCGGGTGGCGTTGTATGCCGCGGTCTACGAGTCGGATTTCTGGAAAACGAAGATTGCGCCTCGGGTGCCCGAGCACCTGGATCGAGGAGCGATGGTGATAACGCGGATGGTGCCGACGCCGAAGTCCGTGGCGCGGTAGCGACAGCGCGCGGGCCGTGCGTCGGGTGGCCGCGGCTTGATGGGTGGCGGTTTGGCCGGCGGCGGCCGGGGATTTGTCGGGTTGCCGGCGACGGCCGGCGATTTGTCGGTTTGCCGGCGGCGGCCGGCGACTTGTCGGTTTGGGCCGCGCGTCGGCTGCATCGGGCGAGGGCACGCTGGATTGCGTCTGCTGGTATGGTTCGCGTCCGCCGGGCTGATCGGCCGAGCAAAGGGAGCATCGCGAAGTGGCATTGCTGCGAAAGACCTACGGCAAGGACAATGTCCGTGTCATGCGCGTCGATCGCGACGCCGACCGCCACGAGGTGCGCGAACTGACGGTGCGGGCGATGCTGACCGGCGACTTCGACGAGACCTTCACACGGGCCGAGAACGCGGCCTCGGTGGCGACTGACACGGTAAAGAACATCATCCATGTGGTCGCGCGCGAGAACATAGCGCTGGGAACCGAGCTGTTCTGCGCGGCGGTGGCTCGCCGGCTGCTGGAGCTATACCCAGACGTGGACAGCGCGACGGTCAGCGGGCATGAAACGAAATGGCAGCGGCTGGCGGTGGATGGGGTGCCGCACGAGCACAGCTTCGTGCTCGACAACAACGGCAAGCCGTTCGCCAAGGTGGTGGCGACGCGCGCCGAGACGGCCACGGAATCGGGTGTATCCGGCTTCACCTTCATGAAATCGACCGGTTCGGGCTGGGAGAACTACCTGCAGGACCGCTTCACCACGCTGCCCGAGACCAGTGACCGATTGGCGGCAACGGCAATGAACGCATCGTGGCGCTGGCGCGACGTGCCGCGCGATTACGCGGCAGCCAACGCGACGGTGCTGGGCGAACTGCTGAAGCTGTTCGCCTCGACCTACAGCGCGAGCATCCAGGACAGCCTGTATCGCATGGGGATGGCGGCGCTGGAGGCGGTGGCGGAAATCTCCGACATCTCCATGGCCTGTCCGAATAAGCACTATTTGCCGGTCAACCTGTCGCCGTTCGGCTTGGACAACGCCAACCAGGTGTTCGTGGCGACCGACGAGCCGCATGGTCAGATCGAATGCACTGTCGGACGATGAGAGTCGGCCGGACGATGAGGGTCGGCCGGACGATGAGGGTCGGCGCGGGGCGGTCGCCGGCAAAGCGCTTGATAGTTGATCAGGGGGCTGCGAAAAGACGACGGGAAGCTGGGGAACCGACGTGAAGTTGCTGAAGACCAACGCGCAGACGAAGACCAACCCGCAGGCTGGCAAGCCGCCCACCGCCGCACCGCTTAATAACAAGTCCGCCGCTAAGCCCCCCGTCAAGCCAGTGACCGCCAAGTCCCTGACCGCCAAGTCCCTGACCGCCAAGTCCCTGACCGAGGGTCAGCGATCCTACGAAGCCAAGCGTGCCGCCAAGGCGGGCATGAGCCTGGAAAAATGGCTGGCCAGCAAGGAGCGCGAACGGGAGGTTGAGGCAAAGGCTAAGCTTAAGGCCGCGCCGGTGGTCAAGCCGGCGAAGCCGCCGGGATTGCTGGGGCGCCTGCTGGAACGGGCGCAGCGTCCATTCGGGTCCTGACGCGACCCAGGACCGCTCGACAGGCCGACCTGGCCGTGTGCCGGCTTGATACCGCGCCCCGGTTGGGTCGAAGGATTTGCCGCTCGAGGACTGCGCGCCGTGACCGGTCATGCTGAGCCTCGCCGCGCATGCGGACTGGAGCATCGATCCGCGCAAACGCTGGCTGACCATCGCTCGCCGCGGCACGACCGGATGGCACCTGACAGCACCCAGATTGGTCGGCGAGGTTGCGACGCTGCGCACCCGCCTGGTTCGGGAGGCCGCGGGCGGCGCGGTCGCGCTGGGGGCTGATCTGCCGATCGGTCTGCCGCGGGCCTATGCGGCGATCCGGCCGGAGGCGGATTTTCTGCAATTCCTGCGTCGTCTCGGAGGATTGCCGGGGTTTTTTACGGTCTGCGCCCGGCTGGACGAAATCGGCCCTGATCGTCCGTTCTATCCGGCCCGCGGCGTGGCCGGCATGACCCGGCTTTCTCACGCCCTGGCGCTTGGCCTGGCGGATGCCTCAGCGTTGTCGCGCGACTGCGATCGGGCGACCGCCGAACGGCCGGCCGGTGCGCCGCTGTTCTGGACGCTGGGCGCCAACCAATCCGGCAAGGCGGCGATCGCCGCCTGGCAATCGCTGATCCTGCCGGCGTTGTTGCACGGGACGCCGGCGAATCGGGTCGGGCTGCGGCTATGGCCGTTCGAGGGCGCGTTCCGGTCATTGCTGGCGCCGGGTTCGGTGGCGCTGGCGGAAACCTATCCGGCCGAAGCGCTGCGTCATCTGGGCATCCGGTTGCGCGGCAGCAAGCGGCGGCAAGCCGACCGGCGTGCCAGCGCCGCGGCCTTGATGGCGGCGGCGGATCGGCAGGCGGCGGTGCCGGATAATGCGATGCGACGGGCGATGCTGGACGGTTTCGGCGCCGATGCAGCCGGCGAGGATCGTTTCGACAGCGTTGTCGGCGTGCTCTGCGTGCTGAACGTGCTGGCGGGGCGGCGTCCCGACACGGCGCCGGCCGATCCATGGATCCAACGCTGGGAGGGCTGGGTGCTGGGCCAGACGGCGCTGCCGGTCAAGCCGGGCGCGTCGCCGACGATGTCGGTCAAGCTGGCTACGTCCCCGGCGCTGCCGGGCGTGCCGGCCTGACGTCGCGGGCCATCGGGGCGGAAGCGGCCCGCGTCCGAGACCGGGTCATGGCCAGCGGACCTCGGGTGGCAGGCTCATCAGGATCGCCTCGACGTTGCCGCCAGTCTTCAAGCCGAACAGGGTGCCGCGGTCGTGGATGAGGTTGAACTCGACATAGCGCCCGCGCCGGATCAGTTGATGGTCGCGCTGCGCCGGTGTCCATGGCTCTGCCATGCGCCGGCGAACGATGCCGGGATAGACGTCGAGGAAAGCCTGCCCGACATCGCGGGTGAAGGCGAAGTCGGCGGCGGTGTCGCCGGTTTCGTGATGGTCGAAGAAGATGCCGCCGGCGCCGCGCGGCTCTTGGCGGTGCGGCAGGTAGAAGTAGCGGTCGCACCATGCCTTGAAGGTCGGATAATAGTCTGGGTCGTGGCGGTCGCAGGCGGCGCGCAGGGCGGCATGGAAATCCGCCGCGTCCTGCATCGCCGGCGCGGTATCGGGCTGCATTGGCGTCAGGTCGCCGCCGCCGCCGAACCAGCCCTTGGTGGTCACCAGCATGCGGGTATTGAAATGCACCGCCGGCACCAGCGGGCTTTGCAGATGCGCCACCAGGCTGATGCCGCTGGCCCAGAACCGTGGGTCCTCGGCGGCGCCTGGGATCTGGGCGCGGAAGTCGGGGCTGAATTCGCCCCACACGGTGGAGACGTTGACGCCGACCTTCTCGAACACCCGGCCTTTCATCATGCTGATGACGCCGCCGCCGCCGTCCTGGCCATCCTCGGTCGGACGCGTCCAGGCGGTGCGCTGGAAGCGGCCCGCCGGGGCATCGCTCAGCGGGCCGGTCTGGGCCTGCTCGATCGCCTCGAACGCGGCGCAGATGCGGTCGCGCAGGTGCTCGAACCAGGCGCGGACGGTGGGCTTCAGCGCTTGGTAGGCGAGAATGGATGGAATTTCAGTCATGGGGGCTTGTTCCGGGGCGACAGTCGGGATAACCCCTGTTGCCAACAGGTTGCAGGAGGTGAGGCCGGTTCGCAGACTGCGCCGAAGCCGACTTCCGCGGCAACCCGGCGGGGCGATTTAGTATTGCGGGCTGGTCTGGCGGCCGGCCTGCTGTAAGGCGTGTCCGCGACCCGGCTGGAAGGGGAACTTGAGAGACACCATGGCTGACTTCGCCACCGCCCACCCGACCGCTTCCGGCGACCTCTACGGCGCCCCGTCGGGCGAGCTTTACCGCGCCCCGTCTGGCAACCGCTTTCGCGGCCCTTCGGGCAGCGCCGACCGCGCCCCCGAGTTCCAGCGCGTCCCTTTGGACGACGGCGACCGCATTGTGGCGGGAGACTTTGACCGTGCCCGGCGGCCTCCTGCGACCGCGCCACGGCTGTGCCGGTGAACCTCGACGCTCCTCCCTTTCGCGTTTGCAACCGATACCAAGATCAAGGTTGGCTGATCCGTTCAGTCTGACCCCCGACAGGGAACCAACCATGGCCGGCATGACCAAGAGTGAGTTCAGCAATCCGGTTATCAACTGGATCGACACCCGACTGCCCATCTTCACGATGATGCAGAAAGAGTATGGGGTGTTCCCGACGCCGAAGAATTTCAACTATTTCTGGAATTTCGGAGCGCTGGCGGTGGTGAACCTGGTGATCATGATCGTCACCGGCATCTTCCTGGCGATGAACTACCAGCCGAACACCACTCTGGCGTTCGACTCGGTGCAGCACATCATGCGCGACGTGAACTACGGCTGGCTGCTGCGCTATGTTCACGAGAACGGCGCCTCGATGTTCTTCATCGTCACCTACATCCACATCTTCCGCGGTCTGTACTACGGGTCGTACAAGGCGCCGCGCGAGCTGTTGTGGATGCTGGGCGTAGTCATCCTGCTGCTGATGATGGCGACGGCGTTCATGGGCTACGTGCTGCCCTGGGGCCAGATGTCGTATTGGGGCGCGACGGTGATCACCAATCTGTTCTCGGTATTCCCGGTGGTTGGACCGAAGATCGTTACCCTGCTGTGGGGCGGGTTCAGCGTCGCCGATCCCACGCTGAACCGGTTCTTCGCGCTGCACTATCTGCTGCCGTTCGTTCTGGTAGGCGTGATCTTCCTGCACGTCGCCGCGCTGCACATCACCGGGTCGAACAATCCGCTGGGCATCGATGTGAAGTCGCCGCAGGACACGCTGCCGTTCCATCCCTACTACACGATCAAGGACAGCGTCGGCGTCTGCGTATTCCTGATCGTGTTCGCCGCGCTGGTGTTCTTCGCACCCAACTTCCTGGGCGATCCGAACAACTTCATTCCCGCCAACCCGCTGCAGACGCCGGCCGACATCGTGCCGGAGTGGTACTTCCTGCCGTACTACGCCATCCTGCGTTCGGTGCCGAACAAGCTGCTGGGCGTGTGCATGATGTTCGGCTCGCTGCTGGTGATGTTCGTGCTGCCGTGGCTCGACACGTCGCGGGTGCGCAGTGCGCGGTTTCGGCCGATATACCGGCAGTTGATCTGGGTGTGGGTGGCGGCGGTCATCCTCCTTGGGGTTTGCGGGGCGCACAAGCCATTGGGCATCTGGGTCGTGCTTAGCCGGGTTTGCTCGGTGTATTATTTCCTGCACTACCTGGTCATCCTGCCGATCCTCGGCAAGCTGGAACGGCCGTTGCCGTTGCCCGAGAGCATCAGCCAGCCGGTGCTGGGCAGACGCGGCGGCGGTCCGTTGCCCGGCAGTGCGCCGGCCAAGCCGATGGAGAAGGCGTGATGGGGTCACTGCGTTCGGTTCTGCAGGCGGCAGCGTTCGCGCCTGTGATTTTAGCCGCCTCGCTGGCGGCCGGCAGCCCGCCGGCGATGGCACAGGAGCCGATGCCGCACCAGAAATGGAGCTTCGAGCGGCTGTTCGGCGGCTATGACATAGCGGCGGCGCAGCGTGGGTTTCAGATCTATTCCAATGTCTGCTCCAACTGCCATTCGATGAAGCTGCTGCATTACCGCGATCTGTCGGGGATCGGCCTGAACGCGGCTCAGATCAAGGCGGTGGCCGCGGCGGTGACCGTGCCGGACGGCGTCGACGACCAGGGCAACCCGAAGGAGGGGCCGGCGGCTCCGGCCGACCAGTTCAAGTCGCCGTTTGCCAACGACGCGGCGGCGAAGGCGGCCAATAACGGCGCGGTGCCGCCGGACCTCTCGCTGATGGTCAATGCGCGCGAGGGCGGTCCGAATTATATCTACGGCATCCTGACCGGCTTCGTCCCTGCCCCCAAGGGGTTCAAGGTCGGCGAAGGCCTGTACTACAACAAGATGTTTCCCGGGCATCAGATCCACATGCCGCCGCCGCTGCAGGACGGCACGGTGGATTATACCGACGGCACCAGCAACAAGCTGCCGCAGGAGGCGCATGACGTCATCACCTTCCTGGCCTGGGCGGCGAATCCGGAATTGGTGGAGCGCAAGCAGGTCGGGGTGCGGGTCATCCTGTTCCTGGTCTTCATGACCGGTCTCACCTATGCCGTGAAACGCAAGGTGTGGTCCGACGTGCATCATTGATGGCGGGCACTGATCCGCTGATCCGGCCGGTGATCGGCATCATTGGCGGATCCGGGCTGTACGATATCGATGGGTTAGAGGACAAGGCCTGGCGGCGGGTCGAAACGCCGTGGGGCGAGCCCTCTGATGCGTTGCTGTTCGGACGACTGGGGGGCGTGCAATGCGTGTTCCTGCCACGGCACGGCCGGGGCCACCCGAAGTCACCGACGCATCTGAACTATCGCGCCAATATCGATGCGTTGAAGCGCAGCGGCGTGACCGACGTGGTGTCGTTGTCTGCGGTCGGCAGCCTGAAGCCGGAGCTGGCGCCGGGGCACTTCGTGGTGGTCGATCAGTTCATCGATCGCAGTTTTGCCAGGGAAAAGAGCTTCTTCGGCGATGGCATCGTGGCTCATGTCTCGATGGCTCACCCGGTTTGCGGCCGCCTGGGGGAGGCGTTGTTCGGGGCGGCGTCGTCATTGTCGCTGCCGGTGACACGGGGCGGCAGCTATCTGGTGATGGAGGGGCCGCAGTTCTCCACCAAGGCGGAGAGCGAACTGTATCGGTCGTGGGGCTGCAGCGTGATCGGCATGACCAACATGCCGGAGGCCAAATTGGCGCGTGAGGCCGAACTTTGCTACGCGACGGTGGCGATGGTGACGGATTTCGACTGCTGGTATCCGGACCACGACCATGTCACCGTCGAGGCGGTGGTTAGGGTTCTGCTGAGCAACGCGGAGGTAGCGCGCGGCTTGGTGCGGTCTGTGGTTCCGACGATCGGGCGTGATCGAGCCCTGTGCCCGTGCGGCTGTGACCGCGCGCTCGATCACGCGGTGATTACGTCCCCGGAATGCCGTGACAAGGATCTTGCCGCCAGGCTGGACGTCGTCGCCGGGCGGGTGCTGTAGCTATTTCTCGGCGGTTTCGTTCGGGCTGGTCAGTTGCCTGGTCGCCTCGATTGCCTGTTGCACTTCCTGTGGGGTTGCCTCGGCCGCCCCGGCCCCGAGCTTCACCTGGCCGTCGGGTTGCGGGAGGGTGACCGGCTTGACCACTACGGGGGCGACGCCCCGGTGGGTCAGGTCTAGCTGGTTGGCGACTTTCGGCGCCAGATCGACGACACGGCCGTTCACGTAGGGACCCCGGTCCTCGATCTTGACGGTGGCGGTCTTGCCGTTCCGCAGATTGGTCACCTTGGCGACGCTGCCCAACGGCAGGGTCTTGCTGGCGGCAATATCGGCGTTCGGGTTCATCCGTTTTCCGTTGGCCATTTTCCGGTTGGCGAAGCTATGGGCGTAATACGACGCACGTCCGGACTCTGTTCGGCCGGAGTGGTCGATATGGCCGGCTGGCGCGGGCGGCAACGGCGGCAGTTGATCGAGCCGTTCGGCTTCCTGTTTGGCCCCTGGCGCGTTGGCCGGCAGTGGTGCCGCGATTGCGGCGCAGGGCAACAGCACACAAATCCACCCTGCCCCGATCCACTTTGCCCCGACCCGCCCGGCCCCGACCCGACCTGCCCCGACCCGCCCAGCCGCTGTCGCGGCGCGCCATCCGTTCATCATTCGACCCCTGGTGTTATCCAAGCAAAGACGCAGGCGTGCCTTGTTTGGTTCCGATCACAAACGGTCGTGCCATGAAAACTTCGTGAATTTCGGATGTTTGCGTGTGTATAGATCGTCGAGAATACTTATGTCGAGATCGTTAGGACACACTATCCTTCACTATTGAGTGCAGCGTGATTGCACGATCCAGCGTTATATTGCTGCTGACCGTTCAGTTGATGCAATTGGACTGGGGGTATGGCCATGGTTTGGCTGCCAACCGTATGGGGTCTTGCGACGCTATTGGTTGTGATCAATTGGCAAGCAAGGTGATGGCTGAGGCCCGGCGATCAGGTTGTGCGGCTGCAACCTGATCGATCATAGTGGAAACGGGGTCGTATCGTGAGACCGCTACTCACCCCAAATTCTTGGCGAACAACTCCACCGTCCGCTTTTGCGCCAGTTCGTAATCCGGCTTGCTGAAGCTGGCCCGCTCATCACAGCCGAAGCCGTGTTGCGCGCCCTTATAGACATAGACCTCGGCCTTCGGCTGCGCCGCGCGCACCGCATCGACGTCGGTCATCGGGATAGAGGCATCCTGTTCCCCAAAATGCATCTGCACCGGACAGTGCGGGGTCTCGGTCTTGGTGCCCGGAATGCCGCCGCCGTACCAGCAGGATGCGGCGGCGAACCTGGACGTCCGTGTCGCGCCCCACCACGCCACGGTGCCGCCGAAGCAATAGCCGACAATGCCCAACTTCTTGCCGCCGAGATGACCAGCGGCGGCCTCGATGTCCTTCATCACGTCCGGGTCGGAGAGTTTCATGCGAATATCACGCCCCTTGCCGACATCGTCCTGGGTGTAGCCAAGTTCGACGCCCTTCTGGGCGCGGTCGAACACCGCCGGCGCGACCACCGCATAGCCCAGCGCGGCGAAGCGGTCGGCGACATCGCGGATATGATGGTTGACGCCGAAAATCTCCTGTACCACCACCACGCCCTTGGTGGCGTTGGCCGGACCGGCGACGTAGGCCGACAGGCTGAAGCCGTCGGCGGCCTTCAACTGAATTGTCTCGCCCATGTGATCCCTCCTGCGATCGTATGTTGGGCGACAGCATGGCGAGATTGCCCGATCCGTCAACCGTGACCGGATGACGCCCGCGATCGCCGGCTGATATTGTGTTTCGCCCGCGCCGGGGTAGGCTTGGCCGGAAACGGATCGGGCGCGGATGCGGGTTGCGTGCCTGCGCGGCGAGCGGCGGCGAAGCAACGAAAAGGGGGTGGGATGACCGAGATCGGCGATTCGAAGGGCGAGTATCGCGGCATCGTTTATCGCAACGATAGCGAACTGAAGCAATGGCTGGGCAAGCGCCCCCCCGAGGCCGCGCTGGATTCGCTACTGCCGATCATCGACCCGCACCACCATCTTTGGGACACGCCGCAGCGCGGCAGCTACTTCCTGCCCGACCTGCTGGCCGATATCGGCGGCGGACACAACATCGTCGCCACCGTCTTCCTGGAATGCCAGTCGATGTATCGCCGCCACGGTCCGGCGGAAATGGCGCCGGTCGGCGAGGTCGAGTTCGTCAACGGCATCGCGGCGATGAGCGCGTCGGGCAATTACGGGCCATGCCGCGTCGCCGAGGGCATCATCGGTTACGCCGACCTCAGGCTTGGCGCGCGGGTGCGCGACGTGCTGGAGGCCGAAATCGCCGCCGGCGGCGGACGCTTTCGCGGCATCCGCCAGGGGGTGGCCTGGGATGCCGACCCGTCGGTCGGGAAGTTCGCCTCGCGCAGCGTTCCGGGTCATCTGGTGCGGGACGACCGGTTCCGCGAAGGCTTCGCGCAGTTGGCGAAACTGGGCCTCAGTTTCGAGTCATGGCAGTATCATCCGCAACTTGTCGACGCGATCGATCCGGTATTAGGTAGCAGGCACCACCACAGGATAGAGGCGCGCCGGCTGGGATTAGCCTACCATATGTGGCATGTCGAATTCATTCGTAATCAGCGGCCTAATCGAAAAGCGCGCCGAACTTTCGGGCCTCATCCACGGACCTGGAAGAGCGCACGCACCAAGCTCGCGCGGACATGGCGCATGTAGACGCCGCGTTGAAGCTTTTCGATCCAGAAGCCGTCCCGCACAACATCAGGCCCAAGGCACCGGCTGCGGCACGGTCGGGTTTCTTCGCCAACGGTGAGATATCCCGCCGCTGTCGGGAGGCGGTCAGGCGAGCCAATGGTGATCCAATTTCGGCCGAGGATATCGTCCGTTGGACCATGTCCGAGAAGGGGCTTGACCCGGATGACGCCAAAATCCGTTACAACATGATCAAGCGGTTCCTTGGGGCGCTGCATCGCCTGCAATTATCCGGGTCGATAGGAAGAATCGGGCACGGGCTCGGAGCGCGATGGACGCGGCGAGATCATTAGGGCTTTGAGCCCTATGTGTACTGTGCTATTGCGCTTACGCCCGGGCCTAGAATAGCCCGAGCGCAGAGGCTGTGCGACGTGAAAGTTAATTTATTGTTGCATATACCACCTGCCTCCATACGCCGCTTTGAACGGCACGCTAAATCAATGAGGGTTAGGCTTTGAAGCTGCCGGGGGCGCCACACCCCCGGTTTCCCCTTTCGGGGAACTCGTTGAAAGGCGATATTTATCGCCTTCCCTAATTAGTCGGCGAGCTTGAGCCTGTCGCATGATCACGGCGTAAATGTATGGCTTGTCCGCCTGTAGGCGTATCGCGGACGTAGAGCCATGCTCGCGCAACCATGTCCGAATGTCACCTGGACGTGCCACTCCCCCCAACGCTTCCACCGCAAGCAAAACTGAGTCTGGGAAGGACGCAGCCGGTCGGTCTGCCTGCGTCTCTTGGCTCCCTGATTCCATGTCAGGCGAGGGGAGGTCATCGGGTAACGAGCCGCCTGTTAAGATTTTCACAGCTGTTAGCTTGCGATCAAGATCATCCGCCTCCTTTTGAAGTGCTGTTATTTCCGATGGGATATCTGCGAGACGCTCTTGCCATATGCGCACCTGCGAGCGTGTAACAATCGGTTCGTCCGCCATTCCCCACATCTGAATTCACCATATCACCGATGTTGAGTGCATACGCTGATTTCAGTCTAACAAGCAAGCGCTATGATATGTGCATTCATATCACGCAATCATATCACGCAGGCTTTGTGTTGTTTATCAGCAATTCCAATGCTTTGATGCTGGTGACCGGCATTTCTGCTATTTAAGCTTTTTGAGCCCGTTGCCAATACCCGCACCAGTCCACCGACGTCGGCGCCATCATCGCTAGTCCAGCCACGGCCTTGACCTGCTGGCCGTTAGCCACCCGGCGATGATCCTCCCGCCATGCACTCTCTTGGGCATAGCGGACGAGGTAGCGGCCTGCAATGTGGTGGTGATGCCCAATCTCGGCCCGGCGCATTCGGGAGAAGAACTCTTCGGCGCCATTCGTGTAGACGCCTGAGCCGTCGCTGTAGAGTTTGCCATGGTCAATCCGGGCCACGTCGAACCCGGCGTGCAGCGCGTTCCAGGACGAGGCTTCGTCAACCACGATCTTTGAAACCGGGCTGACCCGCTGGATAATGAACCCCATTGAGTCCACCTCGGCGTTGAAGACGGCCGGGACTGTGCGGCCACCACGTTCCTTGACAACGACAACGACTTGGCGCTTGCCGTTCTGGTTTTTAGCAAGGTGTCACTGCCGGATGAATTCTCCCCAAAAGTGCCGGTTGAAAATTCCCCACTCTGACGCGCAACAGCCCGTCCTGTGTGGCGGGCAGCCGCCGGCGTGATGATGCCCTCCTTCGTGGGAGGCGGCGCTGGTGGTCCGACTTGGGGAAGTTGTCATGATCCTAGACCTGCACCGCCAGGGCGTGCCTGTGTCGGCCATTGCCCGGCGCACGGGCATCGACCGCAAGACTGTCCGCAAATACATCCAGGCCGGTCTCGAGCCGCCTCACTACGGCCCGCGCCGTCCCCGGCCGACGCTGCTTGATGCCCATCACGCTTACCTGCGCGAGCGCGTGGCGACCTATCCTGACCTGTCTGCCCGGCGTCTGCTGCGGGAGCTACGCGGCTTCGGGTATGCGGGCGGCTACAGCCAACTCACCGAGTTCCTGCGCGACGTCCGGCCGGCAGCCTCCGTCGGATTCGAGCGCCGGTTCGAGACGTCTCCCGGCCAACAGGCCCAGGTTGACTTCGCCCAGTTCCGCACCGAGTTCACCGACGAGCCCGGCGCTGTTCGCATCGTTTGGCTGTTCTCAATGGTGCTGGGCCACTCCCGGCTGATCTGGGCGACGTTCGTCATGCACCAGGACCTGCAGGCGGTGTTGCGCTGCCACGTCGCGGCCTTCGAAGCGATCGGCGGCGTGCCGGCCGAGATCCTCTATGACCGTATGCGCACCGCGGTCACCGGCGAGGGCGACGACGGCATCGTCTACAACGCCACCCTGCTGGCCTGCGCCCGCCATTACGGCTTCATGCCCAAGGCCTGTCGGCCCTACCGGGCCAAAAGCAAGGGCAAGGTCGAGCGTCCGTTCCGCTACATCCGCCAGGACTTCTTCCTCGCCCGCAACTTCCGCAACCTCGACGACCTGAACCAACAGCTGCGCCGGTGGCTCGACGAGGACGCCAACGCCCGCGTGCACGCCACCACACGGCGCGTCGTCGCTGCTCATTTTGCCGAGGAGCGCACCAGCCTCAAGCCGCTGCCGGTCGGCCCCTTCCAGGCCGTGCTGAGGCTGGAGCGGCGCGTCACCCGCGACGGTATGATCTCCGTCGGCGGCAATCTCTACAGCGTGCCCGACTGCACCCGCAGTCGCGCCGTCGAGGTTCATACGCTGACCCGGGAGGTGCACATCTTCGAGGAGGGCCGGCAGATTGCCGCCCATCCCGTGCTCGAGGGACGCGGACAGCGCCGGATTGCTGGCGGCCACCGGCAGCACCGTCCACCGCCCAACAGCGCCACGCCCCGAGAGGCGCCGCCCATGCCGCTGCGCTCCGGCGATGTGGTCGCGCGACGGCCGCTCGAGATCTATGCCGCCGTGGGGCAACGCCTGGCCGGGGGAGCACCGACATGAGCGAGACGCCGATCGCCGCCGCTCCAGCCACGTTGGACCGCGTTCGCCACAGCCTGGTCGGCCTCAAGATGCCGCGCGCCCTGGAGGCGCTCGATCATGTCGTGCGCCAGATCGAGCGCGGCGAAACCTCGGCCCTCGAAGCCATCGACACCCTGCTTGCCGAGGAGCTGACGCTGCGCGAGGGCAGCCGGATCAAGGCGGCGCTGCGCATGGCCCGGCTCACCACGGTCAAGACCCTGCAGAGCTACGACTTCTCGTTCCAGCCCTCGCTGGACCGCAACCGCATCCTGGCCTTGGCACAGCTCGATTTCATCAGCCGTCACGAGGTGCTGCACCTGCTTGGGCCGCCCGGCACCGGCAAGTCCCACCTCGCTGTCGCCCTCGGCGTCGAGGCCGTCCGCGCCGGACGCAGCGTCTACTTCTCGCCGCTCGCCGATATCGTCGCCTCACTGGCCCGGGCCGAACGAGAGGGCACGCTGCGGGAGCGCATCCGGTTCCTGTGCCGGGCCTCGCTCCTGATCGTCGACGAGATCGGCTACCTGCCGGTCGGCGCCGGCGCCGGCAATCTGTTTTTCCAGTTGGTCAACGCCCGCTATGAGCGCGGCGCCATGATCCTCACCAGCAATCGTGGCTTCGCCGAATGGGGGGAGGTGTTCGGCGACCAGGTGGTCGCAACCGCGCTGCTCGACCGCCTGCTGCACCACGCCGTGGTCGTGCAGATCGAAGGTGCAAGTTATCGTCTGCGTCAACATGCCGACCTCGTCCCAGAGACAATGCGCACGCGACCCATTCCGCCGGTTACCCCCTCGCAACCGCGCCGCGGACGGCCTCCAAAGGACAGGAGCGCCGATCCAACACACGGCTGATCACCAATCCAAACGGGGGAATTTTACTCCGGCACAAATGCGGAAAATTGGAGCGGCGTTGACACAAGGCGCCGATCGCGGCGGTTCTCGCGGTGGTTGGCAGGCTTCACATAGCCGCCGAAATAGCCACCATCAATCTCGACGGTTTCGCCTTCCCCACCGACGCGCATCCCCTTCAGCTCGAATGCCATCGCTTCCCGAAGCTTGTGCGCCAGGACGTAGGCGGTTTTGTACTGGCAATCCAGATCGCGTGAGAGGGCGAGCGAGCTCTTGCCTTTGACCTCATTCACGAAGATGGCGATGGCAGCGAGATATTGCCGCAGCGGCATTTTGTGAAAGGCAAACAGGGTTCCGCTCGTGATGCTAAAATCCTTGCGGCACGCCTTGCAGCGGAACCGCAGTGCGCCGGACGGACGACGGCACTCGTAGACAGTCGGGCAACCGCAATGCGGGCAGATCGCCCTGCCTCCATCCCAGCGGACGCCGCGAAACACAGTCTCGGCTTCCAGATCGCTCATGCGCATCACCGACGCTAGCGAGAGCGTCCTGGCTTTGGCTGAGAGAAGGAAATGCTGAGACATTGGGTCGTAATCGTCTCCTTAGAGACGTATATGACACCCCATAAAGGCTCTTGTCAACATGAAAAGCGACGAATATGATACCTAAAGGTCGGGAGCGTCACCTATGGGACTAGCGGCGTCAGAGGAAGAGCTTCGGGACCGGGCTTCGCGCTTTATCAAAGCCGAATTGAAGCGTGCTAAGCTGACGTATGCTGATCTGGCGCATCGGCTGAAGGAGCATGGGCTGCCAGATGAATCTGAATCTACGGTCAAAGCAAAACTTAAACGGGGAACTTTTGCTGCAACGTTTCTGCTGGCTACCTTGGCTGCATTGGAGATGGACGGAGTGCGTCTGGAAGAGCTATAGGACTATGCGTCTAGGTCTCTTTCATCAATTTTTCTGACTCCTCGTTCTGGTTTGTTGATTAATCCAAAAGCTGCCAATATCTCGAAGGTGTTTACAACTATTGGATTCCCACTCTCGATCGTAATATCGGGGCTTCGCTTGCAGTCTGTGATCCGGGCCGGACGAGTTCCATCAAATACCACAGTCACATGATCAAATACGCATTCGATGAATTCTTGACCGTCGATCTTTACCATTTTGTGTCGATAAGGCTGTTTGAAGACCGTTTTAAGCGGAAGATTCCAGTCTTTTGTCGGAAACCTAACGCATATGTCGCTGGGATCTATTAATCCCTGACCTAGCGTTTTGGACTGACGCTTCACCAATACATCCAACCAAACCCCAGCCGCAAAACCAGTGACTGTCCCGGCAATAATCCAAAATGAGTGGTTTGTTAGAAGGAAGGTGAGGTCAGGCATGCGCGTCCCCACCCAACCTAGAAAGGTTGCAAAAAAGATGTCGTAGTGTTCGGTCGCTGCCCAGGCAGCAATATTTGCTTGCAGGAATCCGACCCCGCCGACTCCCCAAAAAAGAACAAAAATACCCGTTGCGATCCACCGGACAATCTGTCGCATCAAGCACTTTCTCCCTTGCATCGCGTAGCTTGGCTGCCTGGATGGCAAACACAAACTTAGCATCGCGAATATCAACGGTGAAAAAGTCGCTCCCAAAATCCCTCTTTAAATGAAGATTCCCCCGGAAATCCGCAGGTGGCGGTTGCTGCCTAATACCGGATCGATCTGGCTCGGGCGTTTCCTGACACCACGATCATCCTGAACCATGTTGGCGGCGTGCTGGGCGTCGGGCCGTACTCCGGGCGGCGGTCGGAAATCCTGGGTACTTGGCGTAATGATATCCGCGAAATGGCGAAGTGCCCGAACGTCAACGTCAAGCTTGGCGGCATCGGCATGACGTCGTTCGGTTTCGGGTTCCACGAGCGCGACGTGCCGCCGTCGTCGGAGGAACTCGCCGCCGCCTGGCGTCAATATATCGAGCCGTGCATCGACGCGTTCGGCGTCGAGCGCTGCATGTTCGAGAGCAATTTTCCGCCGGACAAGCAGTCGTGCGGCTACACCGAATTGTGGAACGCGTTCAAGCGCATCACGGCGGAGGCGTCGGCGGCGGAGAAGACCGCGCTGTACAGCGGGACGGCGGCGCGGGTGTATCGGCTGACAGTGCCTTGATTCTGGTTTGATCGGGATCTTTACGGGTGGCGCGCACAGCCGTCAGTGCGCGACCGCTCGTTTGGGGTTGAGATTCTGGATGTGCCCGCTCTCGGTGCCGGCGCTGGGGTCGATGACGACATTGATCAGCGCCGGCTTGGCGGCCTCCAGCGCGTCGGACAGCGCCTTGGTCAGGCTGGGTGTGTCGGTGACGTGATAGCCGGCGCCGCCGAACGCCTCGATCAGCTTGTCGTAGCGGGCGTTCGTGACGAACCCGGTTGGCGACGGTGATTTGCCGTCGGTGTCGCCGCGATAGATGCCGTTGTTGTTGAACACCAAGGTGATGACCGGCAACCGATAGCGGCAGATCGTTTCGATCTCCATGCCGCTGAAGCCGAACGCGCTGTCGCCCTCGATCGCGACCACCGGCTTGCCGCTGACCACCGCGGCGGCAATGGCGTAACCCATGCCGACGCCCATGATACCCCAGGTACCGCTGTCGAGCCGCTGGCGCGGCTGGTACATGTCGATGATGTTACGAGCGAAGTCGAGCGTGTTGGCGCCCTCGTTGACGATATAGACGTCCGGACGGTTGGCCAGGGCGTTGCGGACGGCGCGCAGGGCGCTTGAGAAATTCATCGGGCTAGGGTCGGCGTTCAGGCGCTGCGCCATGCGTTCGGCGTTCTTTTGCTTGGTCGCCGACAGGGCATCGACCCAGGCGGTGTTCGGCTTGATCCTGCCGGGTTTGAGCGCGGCTGCGAACGCCGCCATGACCGAGGCGATATCCCCGATCACCGGAGCGGCGATCGGGCGGTTGCTGTCGATCTCGGTGGGCGAAATGTCGACCTGCACGAAGCGCGTGCTGGGCGACCAGGTTTTCCCCTTGCCGTGCGACAGCAGCCAGTTCAGCCGAGCGCCGATCAGCATCACGACGTCGGCTTGGCCGATGGCCAGGGACCGGGCGGAGGCGGCGGATTGCGGGTGGTTGTCGGGTAGCAGCCCCTTGGCCATCGACATTGGCAGGAACGGGATGCCGGTGGTCTCGATAAAGCCGCGGATAGCGGCATCCGCCTGGGCGTAGGCGGCTCCCTTGCCGAGGATGATCAGCGGGCGTTGCGCCTCGGCCAGCAGGTCGAGCGCGCGGGTGATCGACTCGGGCGCGGGGATCTGGCGCGGTGCTGGATCGATCACCTTGACCAGCGAATTCGCCGCCGCCTGCCTCTCGATGACCGCGCTGAGCACGTCGGCGGTCAGATCGAGGTATACCCCTCCGGGCCGGCCGGAAAGCGCGGCGTGAATGGCGCGGGCGATACCGGTGCCGATGTCCTCGGGGTTGTTGACGCGATAGGCGGCCTTGGCATAGGGCCTGGCGGCGTTGAGCTGGTCGAGTTCCTCGTAATCGCCCTGCTCCAGATCGACGATCGCTCGGTTGCTCGACCCGCTGATCAGGATCATCGGGAAGCAGTTGGTGGTGGCGTTGGCCAGCGCCAGCATGCCGTTCAGGAACCC
This sequence comes from Rhodopila sp., assembly GCF_965277165.1. Taxonomy (GTDB): domain Bacteria; phylum Pseudomonadota; class Alphaproteobacteria; order Acetobacterales; family Acetobacteraceae; genus Rhodopila. The sequence continues at coordinate 1,131,892 of NZ_CBDICE010000006.1, read as the reverse complement.
TGGTGCCGAAACGGTGAGGCAGATGCCCGGCTTTTGCGTCAAATAGCCGGCGATCGCGGCGGCGTTGCCGGCGGCTTGCTCATGGCGAAAGCCGATGTATTTCAGGCCTTCGGCGTGCGCCAACCGGGCCAGGTCGGTGATCGGGATGCCGGCGACCCCGTAGATGGTGTCGATGCCGTTGAGTTTCAGGGCATCCACCACGAGGTGGAAGCCGTCGGTTACCGTGGCCGGGTCGATTTCTTTTGTCATCGGTCGATTTCCGCCGTTATGGATGTCGGACTGCCTGGGCCGGCCGGCGCCAGTATGGGAGACTGCACGGTTTACGCCAAGGCGGTGTGCCTCGCGTCGGCTGCGACGCGGTCTACGCTGAGAGGCGGGTTCAAGTCAGGGCGAAGTTGCTCGCGTGCAATGACGCGGCATTGACACCCGGCAGCTGCAGCGCGGCGCCATTGCCGAGATTGATCATGATGCCACCGGCGATCGGGGTGATGGCCTGCTGGACGTTTGCGAAGGCGGGGAACCGCAGCGCGCTCAATTCGATACGGTCCTGGATGGCGCTGAAGCCGGTGATGGTGTGCCAACCGGCGGCCGCGTTGGTGAAAACGAATTCATCGGGGTTGGTCGGCGTCGCCGCCAGGATCTCATTCGGTCCGGTGGTCTGGATGAATCGCATGCCATCGCCACTGCCGAATACGCTCCACGGCAGGCCGGGGCTGGCCAGGATCGCGGCGCTGACCACGGTTGTGCCACTGAGTTGCCATTCGGCGACGTCGCCGTTGTCGTTCTGCAGCACGATGCCGGTTTTGCCACCGTTGTTGAAATCGCCGGTGCCCATGACATGCCAGGCCGCGCCTGGATTGGCGGTGCTGCCGTCGGGATTGGTGACAAAGCCGGCTTGCGCGATTGTGGTTCCCTGCATCTCCCAGATCGACAGCGGGCCGGCGTCGTTCTGCAGCACGATGTCGGTGGCGCCATCGCCGTAGAAGTCGCCGGTGCCCTTGATGTGCCATGCCGGGCCAAGGCCAATGCTTGGTGCGATCACGCCGGCTTTGTTCAAGTTGATCGTGCTGCCCTGCATCTCCCAGATCGCCACCGACCCGTCATCGTTCTGCAGCAGGATGTCGGTCTTGCCGTCGCGGTAGAAGTCGCCGGTACCAACGACATGCCATGCCGGACCAGGAGTTTGCGCAACGATGCCGGCATTGACGAGGGCGCCGCCCTGGGCTTCCCAAACTGCGATCGAGCCATCGTCGTTCTGCAGCACGATGTCGGTGGCGCCGTCGCCGTAGAAGTCGCCGGTGCCCCTGATGTGCCATGCCGAGCCGGGGTTCGCCACTAGATCGCCGCTGATCATCGCGGTGCCGCGCACCTGCCAGGTTTCGACCGGGCCGCTCTGACTCTGCAGCACGATGTCGGACGTGTCGCCAGGGTAGAACACGCCTGCGCCGATGGCGAACCAGGACGACCCGGCGCTCGGCCCGATCAGGCCACTTGCGGCAATCGTCAGCCCATTTATTTGCCACAGCGCCATTTGCCCGCTGCTATTCTGCAGCATAATAAGCGAGGCCGGATTGGCGTCGATGCCGGCGGTAGCGGTTACCGAGGTCGTGTTGTCCACAGCGCTGGCTGCGGCGCTGTCGATGTCGCGGATGGTGAAACCGGTGGTGACGGTCTGGCCGTGCGCCACCAGACTGGCGGCTGGCGAAAAGTTCAGATTATGTATGTCGGCGGTGACCGCAGCGGCCGAGCCGATGTCGGTGAACACTCCGGCGTTGTAACTGCCGCTGCCCAGGTTGCTCAGGAAACCGTTTGCCGCTGACGACAGCGTGACGGTCAAGGTCTCGGTCTGGCCGAAATTGAGGTCTGCGACGACGACGTTGGCGAATGGCCGGATCATCCCGGGGGCGGCAATCATCTGCCCGGCGACGGTGCCGCTGATGGTTGGCGCCACCGCGCCAATCATCGCGATGACGGATGTCGCCGCACCGACGGCAACGGCCGAGGCGCTGTCGGTGTCGCCGATGGTGAAGACCGTGGTCACGGACCGACCGGGCGCGACCTGGTGCGCTGCCGGATTGAACACCAGGCCATTCAGATCGCGGGTGACCGTGGCGGCGGGGCCGACATCGGTATAGACGCCGGGCGCAGCCGCGGGGCTGAGGCCGCCGAGGTTGGTCAACGTGCCGTTCGCCGCCGCCGACAGCGTCACGGTCTCGGTCTGGCCGACGTTGAGATCGCCGATGACCACGCCGGCAAATGGTGCGATCGTTGCGCCGGCCGCCACCGTCTGGCCTGTGACGACGCCGGTGATGGTCGGCGCCACGGTGCCGGCGATGGCGATCACCGAGGTCGTGTTGTTGACGACGCTGGCCCCGGCGGTATCGATGTCGGTGATGCTGAAGACTGTGGTCTCAGCCTGGCCCGGCTGGACCTGATGCGGCGTCGGGGCGAAAATTAGCCCGTTCAGCGCGGCGGACACCGCGGCGGCGGAGCCAGTATAGGTATAGATGCCGGCCGCGGGGTTGCTGAAGCCGCCCAGGTTGGTGAGCGTCCCGTTTGCCGGGAAAGACAGCGCCACCGTAACGGTCTCGGTCTGGCCGATGTTTACCTCACCGATCACCACGTTGGAAAACGGCGTGATCGTGCCTGAGGCGCCCACGGTCTGCAGCGCGGTGGTGCCTGTTATGGTGGGCGCGATGGTTCCGGCGGTGGCGATCACCGATGCGGTAACGCTGGTGGCACGCGCGGATGCGGTATCAATGTCGTTGATGACAAAGCTGGTGGTGGCGGTCAGGCCTGGGGCGACCTGGTTCGGCGTGGGGGTGAACACCAGCCCGTGCAGGGCGCCGGTGACCGCGGCGGCGGTGCCGGTGACGGTATAGATGCCGGAGCTATAGGTGCCCCCGCCCAGGTTGGTCAGGGTGCCGTTCGCCGGCGCCGACAGTGTCACCGTGACGGTCTCGACCTGGCCGTAGTTGAGATCGGTGATGTTCACCGCCGAGAATGGCGTGATCGTAGCTGGGGCGGTCACCGCCTGGCCAAGCATGGCTCCGCTGATGGTGGGCAACACCGTGCCGCTGGTGGCGATGACGGTGGTGGCGCTGTTCGTGGTGTGGGCAGACGCGGCATCGGTGTCGCTGATGGTGAATCCCGTGGTGACGCTCTGGCCCGGGGCGACCTGGTGCGGTGTCGGATTGAACACCAGGGCTTCAAGGTCGCGGGTGACGGCGGCGGCTGACCCGACATCAGTATAGACGCGGTATTAGGTAGCAGTCGCCACCACAGGCCGCGTTTAGGTACGGTCGGTAAATGGTTTCTCGTTATATGGATCAGCGCCGCTATTCATGCGGCCGCGTGCGCTCAAGCCGGTATGATGCTTCGTACCGAACGGGCTTTCATATCGGACGCTGGCGATCAACCAAGGCGCAGTCCCGTGATGCCCACTTGGAATTATGAAAGGGAGGCGATTGTAATCCGGGGTCTCTGGCCGAGGGAAAGTCCAAAACGCTTCGCTTTCAAAGATGCGGCTGCTTTCTCCGGCGCGGAGGATGAACGGGATAGAATCGTAACGCCAGCTCTCTTCTTGCGGTCTAAGTTCGATTTTAGTGTAAGCCGACCAAATATGATAGCCCGTGAGGGGAAAAGACGTCTTCGGTGGAAATGGAGTCAATGGGCTCTCTTCTTGCCGGTTAAGACTGATCGGACCCGGGCTAAGGATGACATCGGCAAATACTCCCAATATAACAGCCGGACCACTCCCGTGATTTACAAGTTGGAAGATGAACCGCAGTCTTTCGGAATCTCCCCGATAGCAATCCGAATAGTTGTGAGTGACTCGCTCGATAAAAACGTACGGGCGGCCAAGGGCAGACACAGCTATGTCGCGGGTTTCGTCAGCGATCCCTGTTTGTCGCCGAGCAATTTTTGCTTGCTGAATGCCAATCCACACCTGTCCAAAGGTGAACAGGACAATCGCGACATCCGTCCACTTGACATCGGAAGCCCACGCCGCCGCCCAAACGTGGCGAAGCCAGTCCATCCACAATTTCCGGCAATCCTTCTCGGCTGCATTCTTATGGCGGCGGCATACCAAACGGGCTCCCGTGAAGGGAGAGCCTGGACCATCGTTGCAATTTTGTTGGCGGCATCTGCGTGGCCTGTAATTTTCGTTGGAAGCTTAATTGTTCAATCTTTCTAAGCCACATTGTGAAAGACGCTAACCGTCTGCAGGTTCTCCCAATCGCAGTGTGTGGCAACCGACTGCAACGAGGCACTGGACAAAAAACACGGCCGTAAATCCTCCTCGGCTGATCTTGTTAGCTATGTTCCGCTCGCTTTCTTGAACGCCGATCTCTCCTAACTTCACCGCCAATTCACGATAACCGACGTTCCGGCGCTTCAGCTCCGCTCGGAGCATACCCTTCACCAGATTTTGCCATTCAATATCTGTCGCCATACCATCTCCGGATTCAGTGTTTAGATCATCATATTCGATGTTTTGACCATTGACAACAGGGTTGTTTGTCATCATATTCGGTGCATCAACACCGGATACGATGATGTCACAGCATTTCCTTCTCTCAGCCAAAGCCCGGACGCTCTCGCTAGCGTCGGTGATGCGCATGACGGCCTTGGAAGCTGAGACTGTGTTTCGGGCCGTACGTTGGGATGAAGGCAAGGCAATCTGCCCGCACTGCGGTTGCCCGACCGTCTATGAATGCCGCCGCCCATCCGGCGCGCTGCGGTTCCGTTGCAAGGCGTGTCGCAAGGACTTCAGCATCACGAGCGGCACCCTGTTTGCATTCCACAAGATGCCGCTGCGGCAATACCTCGCGGCCATCGCCATCTTCGTGAACGAGGTTAAGGGCAAGAGCGCGTTGGCTCTCTCCCGTGATTTGGATTGCCAATACAAGACCGCATTTGTCCTGGCGCATAAGCTGCGGGAGGCGATGGCGTTCGAACTGAAGGGGATGCGCGTCGGGGGCGAGGGCGAGACTGTCGAAATCGATGGCGGCTACTTCGGTGGGTACGTGAAGCCTGCCAACCATCGCGAGAACCGCCGCGACCGACGCCTTGCCAAAAACCAGAACGGAAAGCGTCAGGTCGTAGTGGTGGTCAAAGAGCGCGGTGGCCGTACCGTCCCAGCCGTCTTCAATGCCGAGGTGGACGCTATGGGGTTCATCGTCCAGCGGGTGAGCCCGGTTTCGAGGATCGTGGTTGACGAAGCGTCGTCTTGGAACGCCCTACATGCCGGGTTTGACGTGGCCCGGATTGACCACGGCAAGCTCTACAGCGACGGCTCAGGCGTCTACACGAACGGTGCGGAGGAGTTCTTCTCCCGGATGCGCCGGGCCGAGATTGGACATCATCACCACATCGCAGGCCGCTATCTGGTCCGCTATGCCCAGGAAAGCGCGTGGCGTGAGGATTACCGCCGGGTTGCCAACGGCCAGCAGGTCAAAGCCGTAGCGGGGCTGGCGATGTTGGCGCCTACCTCGGTTGATTGGTGCGGGTATTGGCAGCGTGCTAATTAGTTTGCGGCCGGTTACAGAGGCAGAGGAATTTGTCTGATGCCCGGACGATGCTCAATAACTTGCACCACCGTGTACTCTGTTTTAAGGCCGCCATCGGTTTGTTTTTGGACAACCCTAACCTTGCAAAGCAAGATGTCACCCTTGGAGAAAGATATCTGATTGGTATCGACTTTGCTCAAAAAGCCAGCGTCCTCGATCGCGGCGCTGATTGCATTGGTTCCGTCATTGAGCCGCCATTTATTATCTTCTTTGAAAGCAAGAGAAATTATGGAGAACGCGGTGACCCGAGTATCATCAACCAAAGTTGCATCTGGGATATGGGGCTTTGCAAAGTAAGAAGCTTCAGACTCTGTGACTCTGACAATCTCTCTGGTTTTCTCTCGAACTTCGAATGAGTTAATTCCCTCTTTTCTCAGGGGTTCCTCGATCACTTTTTGCGCAGCGGTACGAACCGCTATATCCTGATATAATCGCAATAAAGCCGTCGGTACGTCTATTTGCTCAGTGCCGCTAATCAAGCGCACGATGTTCTCGGGTAGTGGCTCGACTTTATCTAATTCACCGCCCTTGAAGCGTTTGATTAAGCCAATGAGCCCGACACCCATTGTTGGAACGCCGACCAAAAGACCGACCAAGTTGTTGGCGGCAGTAATGCCCGGACCGGTAAGCAGAGCCATAAGATGTTCGCCGACCGTTTGAATAACTTCAAACGTAATCTGAAAACACCCCGGTTCGGTGGCCTTAACTTGAACTTTGACGCGGGCGATGTCGCCGTTGAGAATTGTATTCGCCGCATCAAAGAGTTGACCCAGACCTAGCATTGCTGGCGCCAAGTCCCTTACATCCATTGCGTGCTCGCGCAGCGCCGGTCCGTCATAGGCAATCGTAAACTCTGCGCGACTCATGCAGCCATTGTAGAAGGAAAACCGTTTTAGAGTCAATGGGTTAGGTAAATACTAAGAGACTCAAATCATTGAGTCTTCTTTAACAATCCTCAAGGGCGCCGCGTCCATCGCGCACCCAGCCCGTGCCCTATCTTGCCGATTGCGCCGGACATTTGCAGCCGATGCAGCGCACCGAGAAACCGCTTGATCATGTTGTAACGGATTTTGGCGTCCTCCGGGTCAAGCCCCTTCTCCGACATGGTCCACCGGACGATATCCTCGGCTGAAATGGGATCACCATTGGCTCGCCTGACAGCCTCACGGCAGCGGCGGGATATCTCACCGTTGGCGAAGAACCCGGAGCGCGCCGCAGCGGGAGCCTTTGGCCTTATGTTCTGCGGGACTGAATCCGGATCGAAGAGCTTCAACGCCGCGTCTATGTGCGCCATGTCCGCGCGGGCTTGGTGCGTGCGCTCTTCCAGGTCTGTGATGAGACCTGATAACTCCGCGCGCTTCTCGACCAAGCCGCTGATTACAAATGAATTCGACATGCCACATATGGTAGGCTAAGCCACGGCGCCGCGCCTCTATCCTGTGGTGGCGACTGCTACCTAATACCGCGTCGACGCGCAATCCGGGTGTTTGTGACCCTGCTCATCCTGGTGTGCGCGACAGCAGGTGGGGTCTGGATGTGGAACCACTATCTGGTCGGGCCATGGACGCGCGACGGGCAGGTGCAGGCCAACGTGGTGAGCATCGCACCAGAGGTGTCGGGCCGGATCATCACGCTCTCGGTCAGCGACAACCAGTTCGTGCACAAGGGCGATCTTCTTTACGAAATCGATCCTTTCGATTACCAGGTGGCGTTGGCCTCGGCGCAGTCGGATTTTCAAAGCAAGCAAGCCAGTCTGCAAAACGCCAATACCGAGGCCGAACGGCGCAAGCAGTTGGGAACCTTGACGACCTCGGTGGAGGAGAGACAGACCTACACCACCAATGCCGATGTCGCGCAGGCGGCGTTTGCGTCCTCGATGGCCAATCTGTCGCAGGCGCGGATAAACCTGCAGCGCACCAAGGTAGTTTCGCCGGTGAACGGATATATCTCCAACCTGCTGCTGCATTTGGGCGATTATGCGACCAAGGGAACCCGCAACATATCCGTGCTGGACAGCGACAGTTTCTGGGTCGCGGCATATTTCGAGGAGACCAAGCTGCACGGCATCCACCCTGGCGATCCGGCGGCGATCGGGTTGATGGGGTTCGATGCGCCGCTAAGGGGTCATGTCGACAGCATCGCCCGGGGCATTAGCTCGCCGAACTATGATCCTGGCACGCTGGGTCTGGCGTCGGTCAGTCCGGTGTTCACCTGGGTTCGGCTGGCGCAACGGATTCCGGTGCGTATCCACATCGACGAAGTGCCCGAGGGCGTGTTGCTGGCAGCCGGCGAGACAGCAACGGTAACCGTCGGGGCGCGCGCGATAGAGGCAACGCGGACGACGCACGGGATCATTTCGCGGCTGTTCTCCCGGTGACGGCGCCGGGTTGCCGGCTGACCGGGCGTGGTCGTCCACTGTTCGTCAGCAGCCGCTTGCGCAGGAAGATGCGCTTGTGATCCGCCGACCAGTCAAGTTCAGCGAAGACCTGATAACCAAGTTTCAAATAGAAGTCGGGAGCCTGGAAGCTGAACGTGTCGAGCCAGGCGGAGTGGCAACCTCGGTCTTGTGCCCGCTCTTCGCCGGCATCCAGCAACCGCCGCCCGAACCCTTGGCCGCGCAGTTCCTCCGTTACCCAAAGATATCGCACGAACAGCCAGCCGCTGTAGGTTTCTCCAGCTAGGCCAGCGACGATGCGGTGGGAATCCCGCACGAAGACCCCCAAGGGTTTCCAAGGCTGATGTCGCGGCCAGCGGATTTCGTTGAAGTCCTCCAGCCCGCGCGGGAGGACCTCGATGTCGGCTTCGATCGGGTCGTCCTCGATGTCGAGGCGCAAGCCGGGGGGCAAGATCACGACAAACCTCGATCGGAGATTTTCGGCTTTGGCTTACGCGAAGTTCAGCGCGCGGACGCCGGTCGATGGGCCCGCAGGAAAGACCGCGTTTGGCGTACCACCAGCGGAATCCGATCCTTCGGGTCTTTCCACGGGAACAAACTGACTTCGGAATTGGGCGCCAGCATCACGGATTCCATCGCCACCGCGTACGGATGGGCCGGGACATCATCCGGTAACACCAACACCGGCGTCTGGCAGGCGCGGACGAAATCCCGCGATACCGTCAGCACGAAGTCGGGATCGGAACGGTACATCCTGGTCAGGAAAGCCTTGACCATCGGCATCGTGATGTCGGGCCGGTGGGCGCACAGTTGCGGACCCCAGCCGGTCATATTGTTGTTGTAGAACAGGTCAGGCTGCTCAGGACGCACCCCGCTGGGCTGCGCTAGCACGGCAGCCGCGATGCGTCCCGGCGCCCGCCGCAACAGGTTCCAGATGAACGGGCCGCCGATGCAGAAGCCGATCACCATGAACTGCTTGATCCCCAGGTGATCCATCAGGCCGAGTTGGTCATCGGCGTGCGAGTCCCACGGCCGATCGACCTCCAGCGGGCCCGAGGACTGGCCTCCGACGGCGTTGCGCAGGTCCATCGCGATGCAGCGATATTCATCCTTGAACTCCTGCATCGGGTTGAACGGCGCGCCCTCGGTGAGGAAGGAAAGCGTCGAGTTCAACCCGCCGCCCGGGATGATCAGCAAAGGCATGCCGGAGCCGGCTTCCTGGTAATGGATGCGGAGTTCGTTATGTTCGTAGAATGGCATTTTCTCCCTCCCGTGTCTGGTGCGGCGTTACGCGCCTGGGTGCCGGATCGGCCGGACGGACAGTCTTGAGCCGGACGCGTGGCGCGGCAACCCTGGCTGCGGGCCATAGCCCGGCGTTCAGCCGCGGGCGGCGTTTCCCCTGGTCTTGCCGGCGGCGAAGCGCACCGCTTCTTCCGCCGCCCGCACCAGTGCGCGGGCTTTCTGGTGGCACTCCTCGTACTCTGACTCCGCCACCGAGTCGGCGACGACACCTGCGCCGGCCTGGACGTACATCATGCCGTCCTTGACCAACGCGGTGCGCAGCCCGATGCAGGTGTCCATCGTTCCGTTCGCCGCGAAGTAGCCGATGCATCCGGCGTAGATGTTGCGCCGGTCGGGCTCCAGTTCCTCGATGATCTGCATCGCCCGCACCTTGGGCGCGCCGGACAGCGTGCCGGCCGGGAACCCGCCGGCCAGGGCGTCCAGCGCGTCCAGCCCCGGGCGCAGCCGGCCCTCGACGTTGGACGAGATGTGCATCACGTGGCTGAAGCGTTCGACGATGAAGCTCTCGGTCACCTTGACCGAACCGACCGCGGCCACCCGGCCGACGTCGTTGCGGCCGAGGTCGAGCAGCATCAGGTGTTCGGCCCGCTCCTTCGGGTCGGCCAGCAGTTCGGCTTCCAGCGCCTGGTCTTCCTGATGAGTGGCGCCGCGCCGGCGGGTGCCCGCCAGCGGGCGCACGGTGACGATCCCGTCGCGCAGCCGCACCAGCACCTCGGGCGACGAGCCGACGATGGAGAACCCGCCGAAGTCCAGGTAGAACAGGAACGGTGCCGGATTGATCCGGCGCAGTGCGCGGTACAACGAAAACGCCGGCAGCGCGAACGGCACGCTGAAGCGCTGCGACAGCACGATCTGGAACGCGTCGCCGGCGGCGATGTAGTCCTTGCACCGAACCACCCCGGCGATGAAGTCCGGCTTGGAGAAGTTCGAGGCCGGCGCCGGCGGGTCGGGCAGCATCACCGGCGGCGGCTGATGCGGCAGCGGCCGGTCCAGCGCGGCCTCGGCGGCGTCCAGGCGGGACATGGCGCGCTGCCAAGCGATTTCGGCCGAGACATCGCCGGCCGGATAGACCGGCGTCACCACGGTCAGCTCGTCGTTGACGTTGTCGAATATCGCCAGCAGCGTCGGGCGCAGCATGATGCCCTCAGGCACGCCGATGACGTCGCGGTTCTTCGCCGGCAGAGCCTCGATCTGGCGCACCATGTCGTAGCCCAAGTAGCCGACCAGCCCGCCTGCCATCGGCGGCATGTGCGGGGGCACCTCCAACTGGGATTCGGCGATCAGCGACCGCAGGCTGTCGAGCGGCGGCTTGGTCTCGGCTTGGAAGGCGTGCGGTGCCGACAGCGCGTGCCGGTTGACCGAGGCGCGGCCGTCCTGGCAACGCCACACCAGATCCGGCTGCATGCCGATGATCGAATATCGCCCGCGCGCGGCGCCGCCTTCCACGCTTTCCAGCAGGAACGAATTGGGTTGGCCGTGCGCCAGCTTCAGGAACGCCGCCACCGGGGTTTCCAGGTCGGCCACCGTCTTGCGCCACACCAGGCTACCGCGTCCGGCCTGGTAGGCCAGCCGGAAGGCGGCGATCCCAGGGGCGAGCGACAGGTTCATGGCACCACTCCGTTGCTGAGCCTGCGCCTACTTTTACTGTGCCTGGATGACACTGTCGAAGCCTTGCTGGTTGATCCGCGGATTGGCCCGCTGGCGCAAGGCGGCGACGAAGACGTCGACCATGTCGTTGCCGATCGACTGGCTGACGGCGGCGCGGGCTTGGTCATAACCGGCCTTGTCGGTGGCCGGGTCCGGCTTCACCACTTCGGCCAGTTGAGCGACGAGGAATCCCTCCGGCAGTTCGACCACCGTTGCCTCGGCCTTTTTCAGGTTGAACAAGGCGCGTTGCAGTTCCGGCGGGACATCCGGGTTGGGCTGATCGCGGGTCACCAGCGGGGTGAGCTTCGGCGTGACGCCAGCCACTGTCGCGGCATCGGAAAACGACTTGCCGGCCTTGACCGAGGTCATCATCGCGGTTGCCGCGTGGCTTTCGAATTGCCGCCGCTGGTCCAGCTTCCAATCCTCGGTCACGTTCTGCTTCACCGCGTCGAACGGCTTGCGGCCGGCCGGTATGATGTTCTCCACCGCCACCGCGTAATACGCCGACCCGCCGGTGGACGGGGTCTGCACCTCGGTCAACTGCGGCACATCACCCCGGTGGGCCTTGAACGCGGCGGCGATCATCGCCGCTTTCAGTTCGGGTGGGCCCGGGATCGGCGCCGCCGATCCGGTCTCGGTGTCGCCGTTCGCGTTCATCGTCCCGGCCACTCCGATCAGCCCGAGATCGCCTGGCAGGTCGTCCAGCGCGGTGCCGTTGCCCAGCAACTGGTCCAGCTTGTTGGCTCGATCATACATCAGATCGGCGGCTTTCGAGGCGCGCAGCCGCGCCAGCAACGCGTCTTTGGCCTGATCGAACGTCGTGCTCACCCCGGGGGTGATCTTGGTTACCTTCACCACGAACCAGCCAAGCTGGCCCTTAACCGGTTCGGAGACGGCATTCGCCGGGGCCGAGAACACCGCCCTTGCCAGGTCTGGATCGGGGAATTGCACCTTGGTCGCATCATCCTGGGTGATCGCCGAGGCGCCCTGGGCCTTCGCGGCCGCGCCGATCGCCGCCCAACCCGCGGCGCCTGCGGGCGCGCCACGCCACTGCGCGGCCAGCGCCTGCGCCTTGGCCTGATCCGGCGCCGAGATCACCTCGGCCGACCGCGTCTCGGGCTTCTGATAGTCCGCCTTTTGCTCGTCGTAGGCGGCGTGCAGTTCCTGGTCGGTGACGCTGATCTGCGGCCCGAGCGACTGCGGCGACAATTCGATCGCCTTGATGCGGCGGAACTGCGGAGTGGTGTAGCTCTTGGGGTGGTTTTTGTACCAGGCCTGCAGCGCGGCCTCGTCCAGGGGCGCCGGTTCAGACGCGGCGGATAGCGCGAACAGCGCGGTATCGGCCGAGCGCTTTTCGAATTCGCTTTCGTAGAGCGGCTTGACCTCGACGTTTGGGGCGGCCACCGATCCGCTGACCGCGGACAGCAATTGCTGCTGGGCGATATCGGCGCGCATCTGCTGCAAAAATCCGGCCTCGCTGTAGCCGTTGTTTTGCAACACCTGCGTCAGCACGGCATGGCTGAACTTGCCGTCGGATCCCCGGAACGCCGGCATCGAGCGAACCACCGCCGCCAGCGCTGCGTCCGGTGTCACCACGCGCAGATCGCGCAACTCCGCCGCCAGGGCGGCCTGGGCGATCATCCGGTCCAGCGTCTGCCGCCCGACCTGGCGGCGCAGATCGGGGGTCGCCTCCTGGCCCGACGGCAGGTTTCGGGTCTGCTGAGCCATCGCCCGCTGGTATTCGGCCTGGAAGGCGGGAACTTCGATGGTCTGGCCGCCGACTTTGGCGATCCAGCTTGGCGGCCCCATTATCCGGAACAGATCGCCGCTGATACCCCAGCCGACGAACGAGACCGCCATGATCACGAAGAAAATCCGGGCGATCCAGGACTCGGTGAAGCGGCGGAATAGGGACATCATGCGACGGAACAGGCCCGGAAGTGGGAAACCGGCGCTGCGTATACGGCGCCTCGGGCCGCAAGGCTAGAGCGTTCCGCGGCTGACCGTGCACCGCGGAAGCGCTCTAGCCCTTTGATTTGTCGCACGATTCACGCGCCGTGGCCGTTTCGTCCGGCGCGATAATGTCGGCGCGCAAATGCTGTCGCGCGATCATGCCGCCGACGGTTGGGCCGGCGGCAGCGGCTGTTACTCGCCGACGGTTGCGCCGGCGCCGGCGGGGACCTCGGCGCCGGAGAGCGGGGCGGTGACCACCATCGCGTCATCCCACAGAACGCTTGAAAAACCGCACTTGCGAGCGGTCCTTTCAACGCGGCGCTTGGCCTCGGAGCCGCTGGCGCCGAGCTGGTATCGCGGCAGATCGTGCAATTCGGCCGCGATGCTGTCGGTGCGGTAGTTGATGTGAAATAGCCCGCGTTCGACTTGGCAAAGAGTCGCTCTGAGGACTCGTTGTCGCAGGCGTTCGGATTCCATTGTTACCTCCCTTGCGAGGACGGTCTCGCCTTTGCCTGGCGCCACGGACGGATGACCGCCGTCGAACCGCCGCCGCGAATCACCGTCGCTCCGGGCAATACCAGAGTTGTGGGCACGCTGACGGCCAGTCACAAATGCGTCATCATTATAAAACGACCGATTTTGTCGCCGCTTTGACGGCATGGAACAGGATCGTGCCAAGCAAACCGCTCAAAAGTGCGCACATCATGTGACAAAATAGACGAATCGAGGCTTTCCCCGGCTGGTCAGGCATAGACGAATGTCCCGCCATCCAGATCGATCTCCGGGAACTCGTCCTTTTCCGTCCAATAGTCCTGGGTGTGCTGCCACTCCGCCTTGTCGCCGCGTTTCGGCAACAGGTGCATGCCGCGCATAATGTATCCGGGATTGAAGTTTTCCGGATCGATCCAGGGCAACAACGGCATCGCTCGGTCTTCCGCTCGCAGCGCCGGCTTCACCCGCCGCACCCCCTTGGCGTGCATGTGATTGAGCAGCCGGCAGACGAAATCACCCACCAGATCCGCCCGCAACGTCCAACTGGCGCGGAAATAGCCGAACACCCAGGCCATGTTGGGCACGCCGGTGAACATCATGCCGCGATAGGTCACGGTATCGGAGAACACCAGCTCTTCGCCGTCGATGCAGAATGCGATGTCGCCCAGCACGTTGAGGTGAAAGCCGGTCGCGGTCACGATGACGTCGGCGGCCAGCGCCTGGCCAGACTTCAGCTGGATACCGGTCTCGGTGAAGCGTTCGATCTCGTCGGTGACGACCGAGGCCTTGCCGGAGCTGATGCCCTTGAACAGATCGGCGTCCGGCACGAAGGCGATACGCTGCCGCCATGGCCGATAGCTGGGGGTGAAGTGCGACGCGACATCGTAATCCGGCCCTAGCTCGGCGCGCACCGCCGAAAGCAACTCGCGCTTCACCACCTCGGGTTCGCTGAATGACCGGCGGGTGAACACGTCCTGGTCGTGCAGGATCTTCCGTCGCACGATCTCGTGGATCCAGGCTTCCTCGATCCCGAGGTCGCGCAGTTCCTCGGCCAGCGCGATGGCGTTGCGTCCGGTGCGGAAATAGGTCGGCGAACGCTGCAGCATGGTGACGTGGGCGCAGTCGTCGGCGATCGCCGGCACCAGTGTCGCCGCCGTGGCCCCTGATCCGATCACCACCACCTGCTTGGACCTGTAGTCGAGGTCGTCGGGCCAGGTCTGCGGGTGCACGATCCGGCCGCGGAAGTCGGCCATGCCCGGCCATTCGGGCGTGTAGCCGACCGAGTGCCGGTAATAGCCCTGGCACATCCACAGGAAGTTCGTGGTGAACCGCACCACCTGGCCGGAATCCGTTGTTGTGGCCTCGAGCGTCCAAAGGTTGTCCTGGCTGGACCAATTGGCGGTGGTGATCTTGTGCCGGTAGCGAATGTGGCGGGCCAGGTCGTTTTCCTGGATGACCTCGCCCATATAGGCGCGGATTTCGGCGGCGGTGGCGATCGGGGCGCTGGTCCACGGCTTGAAGCGATAGCCAAAGGTGTGCAGGTCGCTGTCGGAGCGGATGCCGGGATAGCGGTGGGTCCACCAGGTGCCACCGAAATTGTCCAGCGCCTCCAGCACGACGAAACTCTTGGCCGGACATTGCCGGGTCAGGTGATAGGCGGCGCCGACCCCGGAAATGCCGGCCCCGACGATCAGTATGTCGAAGTGCTCGGTCTGTCCGACAGGTTGAGTGAGGCTTGCTGTTTCGCTCATGGAGGTCTTTTCCGGCTGTTGGCGGCATAAGGGCGTCGCCAGGGGTGTGCGCGCAAGGAGGGCGATCCATGATACGGCCGTCTGCGAGGTTTGGAAGATCCTCTCTTATCCAGCCTGATCGGCGGAACGCGTCGAGGCTTCGATCGGGCGAACCGGGCGGATCACGCAGCGGCGATTCCGGTGTTCTCACTTGACGCTCATGACCAGTGCGCTAGCAGCATATTCGGACAGCAATGGAGAGCCGTCGGTGCCACAACTGATTGCCGGGAACTGGAAGATGCACTGCCTCGCGGCCGAGGCGGTGGCGCTGGCGCAGGGGATCGCCGCTGGCGCCCAAGGCATCGCCGCCGAACTGCTGGTCTGCCCGACTGCCTTGCACCTGGCTGCGGTCGCCGAGGCGTTGCACGGCAGCAGCGTCGCGGTCGGCGGGCAAAATTGTCATCAGGCGCCGCAAGGTGCCCACACCGGCGACATCGCCGCGCCGATGCTGCGTGATCTCGGCGCCACCTGGGTCATTCTCGGCCATTCCGAGCGCCGGCTGAACCACGGCGAGACCGATGAACTGGTGCGCGAAAAAACCGTGGCCGCGGTCGAGGCCGGCCTGACCCCGATCGTCTGCGTCGGCGAAACGACCGACCAACGCGCCGGGGGCGCGGAAACCGAGGCCGTCGGTTGGCAGCTCGCCGGCAGCCTGCCGAAGCCGTTCACCGGCGTGCTTGCCTACGAGCCGGTCTGGGCGATCGGCACCGGCAAGACCGCAACCGAGGAGGACGTCGCCATCATGCACGGCTTCATTCGTGAGGAGTTGGTCCGCCAGTTTGGCGACCTCGGGCAGGCCATCCGTATCCTCTATGGCGGTTCGGTCAAACCGGCCAACGCGGGCTCGCTGCTGGCGGTGGCCAACGTCGGCGGCGCGCTAGTTGGTGGGTCGAGCCTCGATCCGCGGGAGTTCCTGGCGATTGCCCGCGCCGCCCAGGCGGGCTAAGAGGCCCGGCCGGCGATCGGTGGTTTTTCACCGGGCAGCGTCATCGAGTCTGTTAGAGATACCCCAAGTTGATGGCCCGATCCGCGGGCCAGGTCGGTCGGAAAGTCCCGCGCGTTGACCACCGTTTTGCTGATCATCCATTTGTTCGTCACCCTGGCGCTGATCGGCGTCGTGCTGATCCAGCGCTCCGAGGGCGGCGGGCTGGGCATCGGCAGCTCGCAGGGCATGGGATCGTTCATGTCCGGACGCGGCACCGCGAACCTGCTGACCCGCGCCACGGCGATCCTGGCGGTTATCTTCATGGGGCTGTCGATGACCCTGGCACTGCTCAATCGCGGCACCTCGGGGTCCACCACCCGCTCGATCCTCGACACCCCGGCTCCGGCCTCCGCCCCCGCTCCGGCGTCCACCCCCGGCCACGCCCCAACGCCGCCAGCGGCGCCGGCGGGGCCGTCCGCACCGACTAACTGATCGCTCTGGCTGCGTGGCCGGCGGCCTGCAACGTTTCGCCGAAGCCGCTTTCGACGCCCATTCTCGCTGTTGACGTCATGGGTCAGGCGTCTGATCTAGGCGAGCTTTTCAACATCGAGGCAGCGCCAGAGCCACGTCCCGCTTATGGTCGATTGCCACCCCGCCGGGATTAATTCCGCGCCGCTCACCACCGGGCTTCCCCAAGCCCGATTCGGTTCGGTATGATGGGCGCCCATGACGCGATATGTATTTGTTACAGGCGGCGTGGTCTCTTCGCTGGGAAAAGGCATTGCCGCGGCGGCGCTGGGTGCGCTGCTGCAGGCCCGCGGTTTCACCGTCAAGCTGCGCAAGCTGGATCCCTATCTGAACGTCGACCCGGGCACCATGAGCCCCTATCAGCACGGCGAGGTGTTTGTCACCGATGACGGCGCCGAGACCGACCTCGACCTTGGGCACTACGAGCGCTTTACCGGCGTTCACGCCACCCAGTGGGACAACGCCACCACCGGGCGTATCTACCAGGACGTGATCGCGCGCGAGCGGCGCGGCGACTACCTCGGCGCCACCGTGCAAGTGATCCCCCACATCACCGACGCGATCAAGGACGTGGTGCTGCGCGACACCCAAGCGGTCGATTTCGTGCTGGTGGAGATCGGCGGCACCGTCGGCGACATCGAAAGCCTGCCGTTCCTGGAAGCCATCCGCCAGTTGGGCAACGAGCTGGGGCCGCTGGCGGCGATGTTCGTCCACCTGACCCTGGTGCCCTATATCCCCTCGGCGGGCGAGCTGAAGACCAAGCCGACGCAGCACTCGGTGAAGGAACTGTTGAACGTCGGCATCCAGCCACAGATGCTGCTGTGTCGTTGCGACCGGCCGATCCCCGACAATGAGCGGCGCAAGATCGCGCTGTTCTGCAATGTCCGCCCCGAGGCGGTGATCCCGGCGCTGGATGTCGATACCATCTACCAGGTGCCGATCGCCTACCATGACGAAGGCCTGGACCGCGAAGTGCTGCGCCAATTCGGGCTGGGCCTGGACAGCGAGCCGGATCTGTCGCGCTGGCGCGACATAGTCGACAAGGTGCGCACTCCGGAGGGCGAGGTCCGCATCGCGGTGGTGGGCAAGTACACCAACCTGCTGGACAGCTATAAATCGCTGTCGGAGGCACTGGCGCACGGCGGCATCGCCAACCGGGTGCGGGTCCGGCTGGACTGGGTGGACAGCGAGATTTTCGAGCAGCCCGGCACCGTGCAGCGGCTGCAGGACGTGCATGGCATCCTGGTGCCCGGCGGCTTCGGTGAACGTGGCACGCCAGGCAAGATCGAGGCGGTCCGCTTCGCGCGTGAGCACAAGGTGCCGTTCCTCGGCATCTGCTTCGGCATGCAGATGGCGGTGATCGAGGCGGCGCGAAACCTTGCCGGCATGGAAGATGCCTCCTCAACCGAGTTCGGCCGCTGCGACCGGCCGGTGGTCGGTCTGCTGACCGAATGGGCGCGCGGCAACCAGATCGAGCGACGGAGCGAACGTGACGCCAAGGGCGGGACGATGCGGCTGGGGGCGTATCCGGCGTTGTTGCGCGACGGCAGCCTGGTGCGGGCGATCTACGCCGGCGCCGCGGTGATCGAGGAACGCCATCGCCACCGCTATGAGGTCAACGTCAACTTCCGTGCGTCGCTGGAGGCGATCGGGCTGCAGTTCTCCGGCATGTCGCCCGACGGAATCCTGCCCGAGATCGTCGAGCTGCCGGCTCACCCGTGGTTCATTGGCGTGCAGTACCATCCGGAGCTGAAGTCAAAGCCGTTCGCGCCGCATCCGCTTTTCGCCGGTTTCATCGCTGCCGCTGTACGTCAGGCGCGGCTGGTGTAGTTTTCGAGGCCGAGGTTTGCCGCAACCCGGTGAACCCCGGTCTCGCGCCCGTGTCACGCTGTTTCGGTGACCCGCCTATTTGCTGCGCCCTCTTGCCGACGGTATCGGGTTTCGACCGCGCGCTCGGAGCCGCGCAACGTGCCAAGTTCATGTCACGAGGGCATTGTTTTCAGCACCGGCATCGACGCCAGATCAGCCTTATCGATCAAAGCCCCCTGCTGTTTCAGCAGCGCCCGCACCTCTGCCGCGCGCACGTCCGCCGCCTGCATTGGGCCGGTATCGGCGAAGCGGGCGGCGGCGACACCGGCCGCCTGCCCGGTGGCGAATGCCGTCCCCATGACCCGCAGGCTGGCACCGGCGCGCCGATCGCCATCGGCGGTGCGGCCGGCGCCGAACAGGTTGGTTGTGTCCTTGCTGATCAGGCAACGCAGCGGGATTTCGTAGGCCGCGCCGTCGGGCGGCGGGGCGAAGCTGCTGGCGAAGCTGGTCCGGTCGTGCCACTCCACGCCCCAGGCGCCCAGCGCCACGCTGTCATCGAACGGTGTCTGCTGCGTGACCTGGTCCCAGGTCAATTGCCCGCCCGAGTCGATATGGCGGGATTCGCGGGTGCCGAAATCGGGGCCGGTGGAGACCAGATAGGCGCCGCCGCAGCCGGGCAGCGTGCGCAGGACCTGCAGATACGCCCAGGCCTGGCTTCGCCCGCCCGCCTCGGCGCGAGCCAGGCCGCGGACGTCGCGCGGGTCGTAGTCCTCGGAGGCGAGGTAGCAAGCCAGATCGCCCGAGATCGGCAGGCGCACCAACACGGAGCTTTCCTTGCTCAGCCGCGCGCCGCGCGCCTTGGCGGTCTTGATCGCGGCCTCGAACGCCGGCAACGCGATCCGGGTAACGGGGGCGATGCCGCCGAAGCGCATCCCGAGCGTGCCGAGGTTGACCGCGCCCTGGTTGCCGTATCGGGTGGAAGCGCCTGCCAGCCAGGCCAGATCGCCGTCGCCGGTGGCATCGACGAAGGCGGCGGCGGCCATCGCGTGGGGGCCGCCGTGGTCGTGGAAGGTCAGTTCGGTGACGCGGTCGCCATCGCGTCTAGCGCCGGTGATGAAGGCGTGCAGCAGGACATCGACCCCGGCCTCGGCGCAAAGCGCGTCGAGGGTGTGCTTCACCGCCTCGGGATCGAACACCACGAAGACGCCGCGATGGCGGAACGGCGGGGTCACCGCGCCGAGCACCCGCAGCCTGGTCAGCACGTCCTCGGCCACGCCGCGCACCTCCTGACGGGTTTCGCCGCCGAGGGTGTAGAGGCCACAATAGGTCAGCACGTTGCGGATGGTGGACGCTCCGCCCAGGCAGCCGGCGGCTTCGACGAGGGCGGTGCGGGCGCCGGCGCGCGCGGCCCCGATCGCGGCGGCTACCCCGGCGCTGCCGCCGCCGGCGACGATGACATCGTAGGGTTTCGACAGGGAAAGCTGGACCTGACTGGCTGGCATGTGTTTGATCGAACCTTCAAAACATTGAAACCGCACGGGCGGTTCACCATCGGACAGCACGTGGATGGGGATATCAGATGCAAGGCGCGCAACCTCACTGGTCGTCGCGGTTGCCGTTCTACTACGGCTGGGTGGTCATCGGCATCGCCTTCGTCACCATGGCGTTCGCAGTGACCGCGCGCACCGCGTTTTCGCTGCTGTTGCCTCCGCTGATCACCGAGTTCGGCTGGGACCGGGCTCTGGTCGCCGGAGCGTTTTCCTTCGGCTTCCTGGTCTCGGCGATAACGAGCCCGATTTTTGGCCGGGTGATGGATCGCCACGGTCCGCGGATCGTCATCGGCAGCGGCATATGCCTGATGAGCAGCGGGCTGATCTTGGCATCGGCGATCGAAAAGCCCTGGCAGCTTTATGCCACGCTGGGTGTGCTGGTCAGTGCCGGGGCAAATCTGACGACCTATACGGCGCATTCGCTGTTCCTGCCGAACTGGTTCGTGCGCCGCCGCGGCCTGGCGATCAGCATCGCATTTTCCGGGGCAGGGGCCGGGGCGATCGTTTTGCTGCCCTGGTTGCAGACGATAATCGGCCGCGACGGCTGGCGAACGTCGTGCTGGGTGATGGGGCTGCTGGTGCTGCTGGTCGTTGGTCCGTTGACCCTGCTGCTACGGCGCGCACCCGAGGATATCGGACTGGTGGCGGATGGCGCCTCGGGTTCGGCGGACGCGGCGCAGTCGCGCGGCAAGTCGAACGTTGTCGATCCGGCGTGGGCCGCGGTTGACTGGACACTGGCGCGGGCGATGCGCACCAGCCGGTTCTGGTGGATCGCGCTGGGGTTTTTCTGCGCGCTGTTCGCCTGGTACTGCATCCAGGTGCACCAGACGCAGTATCTGATCGAGATCGGTTTCAAACCGCTGGTCGCGGCGTGGTCGCTGGGCATCATCAGCGTCGTCGCGATCCCGGGCCAGATCGGCCTCGGTGCGTTGTCGGATCGTATCGGACGAGAGTGGGTATGGATGGCGGCGTGTTGTGGCTTTGCGGTCTGCTACGTTGCGCTGATCGCGCTGCAGCACGCCCCGTCGTATCCGCTCCTTTACCTGATGGTGGGCTCGCAGGGGTTTTTCGGCTACGCGGCGACATCGGTGATGGGGCCGATCGTGGTGGAGATTTTCGAGGGGCCGCACTATGGCTCGATCTTTGGCGCCATTACCGTCCCACTGGTCGGCGGCGGCGCGGCCGGGCCGTGGGTGGCGGGGGTCGTGCATGATGCGACCGGAAGCTACCGGCTGGCGTTTCTGCTAGCGATCGCGTGCTGCGCGGTTTCCGCGGCGGCGATCTGGATCGCGGCACCGCGCGAGGTGCGGCTGGTGCCGGGGCGGATCTCGACCCGGGGGGCGGCGCAGGAGTCGGGTGTTTGATCTTTACAGCGCGCGACCACCTAGTACCCAGAATCGCTAAACCGCGAAACATGGCTTGAGCCGTTTTTGGTGAACGGCGCTTTTGGTCCAGACGAAGGGGCGGGCGTTTTTGTTGTAGCTATTGATGAAGCTTTCGATGTGGGTCACCAGTTCGGCAACGCTGCCGAATGAGGCGCCTTTCAATGACTGGCCCGCCAGGATCGAGAACCAGATTTCGATCTGGTTCAGCCATGACGTGTGGGTCGGCGTGTAGTGGAAATGTACGTTTGGGTGCCGCGCTAGCCACAAATCCCGCTTCGGCTTGTGGGTTGACAGGTTGTCAAGGATGACGTGGATCTCCTTGCCCTCATGTTGCTTGACAACCCGGTTCATGAAGTCGCGGAACTCCGATCGGCGACGGCGTTTGTAGTGCTTGCCGATGACCTGGCCGGTGGCAACGTCGAGCGCGGCGAACAGCGTCGAGGTGCCGTGTCGCTTGTAGTCATGCGATTGGCCGATCATCGCCCGGCCATTGGGTAACTTCAGGTATCCCTGTGTCCGCTCCAGCGCCTGGATCGATGGCTTTTCATCGACCGAAAGCACCACGGCATGGCTCGGAGGGGCCAGGTAAAGCCCAACGATGTCAGCGGCCTTGGGCACAAAATCCGGGTCCGTGCTTTGGCACCAGGATTTGCACCTGGACAGGTCGATTTTCTGCACACGCAGGAACCGCCAGATATGCTGCTCGTGGATATCCACCAGTTCGCGTGCCAACAACGGGGCGGTCCAGTTAGCATACCCAGCCGGGGGTGGCTGATCCAACAGGGCCAGAATGCGCCGCCCGTGCTCAGGACCATACTTGGGCTCGTTGCCGCGCTCGCCAGTCTCACTCAGGCCAGCCATTCCCTGGTTAGCGTAGCGCACCCGCCATTTCGAGGCCGTGCCGGGCGTGCAACCGACTTCCCGGGCAATCGCGCGAGACGCCATAGCGGCGCTTGCCAGCAGCACAATCCGCGCACGATCGCGCATCCGGGCCTCGGTTTTGCGCGAAGCAGCCAACGCCTCCAGAACCTGCCGGTCCTCAGGCGTCAACGCGACCGTCGTCGCAGCAGGAATGATCTTCATCCCGCCTACGAATCATGACTCGCGCTTCAGCGATAGTGGGTACTAGGGACGTGAGTTGACCGACAGCGTTCGACGATCTGGCGACCCGATAACGCGCTCGACTGTGCCTCTGCCGAGGACCGACCTCAAGGCCGCCGCCGGTGGCGGCGCGCTTCACGGCTGTGGGCCTTGACCTCGGCCCTCGGCAGAGAGTGCTGCTCGGCATGCCATAAATGGATCAGAGGGGTCGCATCTCGCTGGTTTCGACGCGGAACCTGTGACAGCGTCCGTCAACTCGAGATCAGACTTTTCCACCTAAGTGCCGTCGAAGCCGCATTGTGTCGATTACCCGCGGGGACATTCTAACTTTGCGTTGACAGCATCCGCCACGCCAACCTTCCCCGATCCCTCCCACCCCGCTATAAAGACCTACCAAAGCCGGCGGGGAACCACATCGATGCGACAGATGACACTCGTCGGCTTCCTGCAAGCGCAGAACTGCACCAACTTCGTCGGCTCCTGGCGCCATCCCGAGGCCCGCCAGGATTTCACCTCGGCCGAATACTACCGCCGCATCGGACGCGCCCTGGAAGCGGGAAAATTCCATCTCGGCTTCTTCGACGACCGCCTGGCGATGCCCGACCGGTTCGGCGGCGACCACGCCCACACCGTCGCCAACGGCATCCGCTGCGTCAAACTGGACCCGATCACCATCCTCACCGTGATGGGAATGGCCACCGAACGCCTCGGCCTCGGCGCCACCTTCTCCACCACCTATTTCGAGCCATTCCACGTCGCCCGCGTGTTCGCCACCCTCGACCTGGTCACCGACGGCCGCGCCGCCTGGAACATCGTCACCTCGATGAACGATGGCGAGGCCCTCAACATGGGCCACGCCTCGCACGGCGAGCACGATCGCCGCTACGACCGTGCCGATGAATTCCTAGAAGTCGTCATGGGACACTGGGACGCCTGGGACGACGGCGCCATCGTCGCCGACCGCGAAACCGGCCTGTTCGCCCATCCCGACAAGGTCCGCCGGCTCGATCACCAGGGCGAATACTTCCACTCCCGCGGCCCCTTCACCGTCCCCAGGTCGGCGCAAGGCCATCCGGTGCTGATCCAGGCCGGCCAGAGCGGCCGCGGCCAGAAATTCGCCGCCCGCTGGGCCGAGTGCGTGTTCGTCGCCTATCACGGCCTGGACCAGGCCCAGCGCGACTACGCCGGCTTCAAGACCCAGGTGGCAGCCGCCGGCCGCGACCCGGAAAAAGTCTTCGTTTGCGCCGGGGTCTACCCGGTCGTGGCCGAAACCCGCGCCGAGGCGGAAGACCACGTCGCCCTGATCGACGCGCTGCCGAAACAGATCGACAGCCTGTCGTTGCTGTCCGAGGTGCTCAACTTCGACTTCTCCAAACAGCCGATCGACACCCCGTTTACTCAGGACCAACTCGACAGTTGGACCGGCGTGCAAGGCATGCGCGACCGCATCAAGCGCGTGCTCGGCAATCGTCTGCCCACCCCGCGCGACTTCATCGACATCACCCGGCGCGGCACCTTCCATGACCACCCGCGCTTCATCGGCAGTCCCAAGGACGTCGCCGACGGCATGGAGGAATGGTTCGCCACCCGAGCCTGCGACGGCTTCGTGGTCGCCGCCTCTCACGTGCCCGGCGCCTACGAAGACTTCTCCCGCCTCGTTGTCCCCGAACTGCAACGCCGAGGCCTGTTCCATACCGACTACACCGGGGTCACGTTGCGGGAGAACCTCGGCCTCGACCGCCCCGCGGTCGATGCCTGGCAATGAACCGCCCCGCGGTCGGTGCCTGGCAATGAACCGCCCCGCGGTCGGTAACTGGCAATACCCGGAAGGAAACCTCAGATGAAACTTTATTACGCACCCGGCGCCTGTTCGATCGGTATCCACATATTGTTGGAGGAAATTGGCAAGCCATACCAAGCCGAACGCATGAACCTGCAGCAGGGCGAGCAGTACAAACCGCCGTTCACCACCGTCAATCCGAAGTCGAAGGTGCCGACGCTGGAACGCGACGACGGTTCGGTGCTGACCGAATTCCCTGCGATCGCCTATTGGCTGGCAAAGAAGAATCCGGCCGCCAATCTGCTGCCCGATGACCTCGACCTGCAGACCAAGGCGTTGGAACTCACCGACTACGCCGTGGCCACCATCCATATGCAGGGCTTCGGGCGCCAGTTCCGACCGTCCAACTTCACACCGAACGCAGCCGATGAGGGTGCGGTGAAGGCTCGCGGCAAGGACCTCGCGGAAAAAGGCTTCGCCTTGATCGACAAGGCGATGGACGGCAAGGATTATGCGGTCGGCAAATTCTCCATCGCCGACTCCGCGATCTTCTATGTAGAGTTCTGGTCCAAGCGCGCCGGCATGACTCTGCCGTCCAATTGCGCCGCCCATATCGACCGCATGCTCGCGCGTCCCGCCGTGCAGCGCGTGATGCAGCAGGAAGGCTTGGCCTGATCGATGAACACGCCCCCCGCTGACAACATCCATCCCGTCGCGTTCTGGTTCCTGCGCC
The DNA here is from genome assembly GCF_965277165.1 of Rhodopila sp. Taxonomy (GTDB): domain Bacteria; phylum Pseudomonadota; class Alphaproteobacteria; order Acetobacterales; family Acetobacteraceae; genus Rhodopila. The sequence goes on along the minus strand of NZ_CBDICE010000006.1, from coordinate 1,106,929 downwards.
ATGGCGAGACCGACTGGAACACGAAGGATTTGTCACAGGGGGCCGTCGATATCCCACTCAATGACACCGGCCTCGCCCAGGCTCGGGCCGCCGCGCTGCTGCTGCGCAACCGAGGTATCCGCAGCCTGATCTCGTCGCCATTGTCCAGGGCCCGCGTTACCGCCGAGATCGCGGCAGCCGAGTTGGGGCTGCCGGTCCAGATCGATGACGGCCTGCGGGAGGTGTCCTTTGGTGTGCAGGAAGGCACCCCAATGGCCGCCTGGGGGTTTCAGGACTGGGTGGATGGGCGGCTGACCCCAGACGGCGGCGAAAGCTTCCCGGCGCTGACCGCCCGGGCGGTCGCCGCGATCAACCGGTGCATCGCCCGTCCGCCGACGGTGCTGGTGGTGGCCCACGGCAGCCTGTTCCGCGCCATGCGCGGCGCGATGGGCCACGAGCCAAATGTGCGCACCCGGAACGCGGTGCCGGTCTGGTGTGCGCCGCCAGCGGGGGACGCAACGATCTGGCAACTCACCTACGCGGACTGAGCCGCGCACTATCGCCCGGATCCACCAACGACCTATTCTTCCACCACCACGCTGTCGTCCGCGTCCAGCGTGAACGCCGCCGCCATCAGTGCCCGGGTATATTCGTGTCGCGGCCGCGCCAGCACCTCATCGGCAGGTCCGTGCTCGACGACCACGCCGTGGCGCAACACCACGATGCGGTGCGCCAGCGCCCGAACCACCCGCAGATCGTGGCTAATGAACAGATAACCCAGGCTATGGTCATGCTGCAGCATTTGCAGCAGGTCGACGATTTGCGCCTGCACCGACATATCCAGCGCGCTGGTCGGTTCGTCCAGCACCACGAACCTCGGCTTCAGTACCATCGCTCGGGCAATGGCGATGCGCTGGCGCTGCCCACCGCTGAATTCGTGCGGGTAGCGGTCGCCGATATCGGCAGTGAGGCCGACCTCTTCGAGCGCCGCCGCCACCCGCAGGCCGCGTTCGGCGCGCGACAGCGAGGGCTCGTGCACCGCCAGGCCCTCGGCGACGATCTCCGCCACCGTCAGCCGAGGCGACAGGCTGCCGAACGGGTCCTGAAACACGATCTGCATATCGGCGCGCAGTCGCCGCAGCCGACGTTTGTCCAGCTTCGCAAGGTCGGTGCCGTCGAAGCGGATGCAGCCCTGCGCCCGCACCAGGCGCAGCAGCGCATACCCCATGGTGGACTTGCCCGATCCGCTTTCGCCGACCAGCCCGACGGTCTCGCCTTCGTGCACCACCACGTCGACGCCATCAACGGCGCGGATATGTCCCACCGTCCGCCGCAACACGCCGCGACGCACCGGGAAATGCACCTTCACCCCGGAACCCTGGATCAGCGTCGGCGTGTCGGGTCGCAGCGGCAACGGCCGGCCGCGCGGTTCGGCCGCCAGCAGCAGCTTGGTGTAGGGATGGCGCGGGTTGTCGAACACCTCCGACACCAGCCCGGCCTCCACAACGCCGCCGTTCTTCATCACGCAGACCCGGTCGGCGTAGCGCCGCACGATTGCCAGGTCGTGGCTGATCAGCAGCAGCGCCAGGCCGCGCGCTGATTTCTCCTTTGCCAGCAGCTTCAGGATCTGCGCCTGGATCGTTACGTCCAGCGCCGTAGTGGGCTCGTCGGCGATCAGCAGCGCCGGGTCGTTCGCCAGCGCCATCGCGATCATCACCCGTTGCCGCTGGCCGCCGGACAATTGATGTGGATAGGCGTCCAGTCGGTGCGCCGCATCGGGAAACCCGACCTCGCCCAGCAACTTGATCACCCTGGCGCGCGCCGCATTCTTGGTGACGCGCTGGTGCAGCCGAACCGCCTCCGCGATCTGCTTGCCGATCCTGGCCAGCGGATTGAGGCTGGTCATCGGCTCCTGGAACACCATGCCGGCGACGCCGCCACGCAGCCGGCGCAGCAGCCGGTCGCCGCCGCCGATCGTGCTCTGGCCATCCACCATCACATGGCCCCGGCAGGTGGCGCCCGGCGGCAGCAATTGCAGCAACGACAGCGCGGTCAACGATTTGCCGGAACCACTTTCGCCGACCAGCGCCAGCGACTCGCCGCGATCCAGGTTAAATCCGACGCGGTTCACCACCACGCGGCCACCGAAGGCAACCGTCAGATCTTCGACATTGACCAGGCTGGTATGGCCCGCTCGACTGGTTTGCCCGGCCAGACTGGTTTGCCCGGCCAGACTGGTTTGCCCCGCTCGGGTCATTTGCGCCGCCCGATGCGCGGCGTCTTGCGCGGATCGAACGCATCGCGCACTGCCTCGCCGATGAACACCAGCAGCGTCAGCAGCCCGCCCAGCACGACGAATGCGGTGATTCCCAGCCAGGGCGCCTGGATGTTGTTCTTGCCCTGCGACACCAGTTCCCCCAGCGACGGCGACCCCGGCGGCAGTCCGAAGCCCAGGAAGTCCAGGCTGGCCAGGATGGTGACCGAACCGGACAGCGTGAACGGCAGGAAGGTGAGTGTCGCCACCATGGCGTTGGGCAGAATATGGCGCCACATCACCGCGGCGTCCGACACCCCCAGCGCCTTGGCGGCGCGGACATAGTCCAGGTTGCGGCCGCGCAGAAACTCCGCCCGTACCACGCCGGTCAGGTTCATCCAACTGAACAGCAGCAGGAACACCAGCAAGACCCAGAAGCTGGGTGTGATGATGCTGGCCAGGATGATCAGCAGATAAAGCTGAGGCATCCCGGACCAGATCTCGATGAAGCGCTGGAACAGCAGGTCCACCAGACCGCCGCGATAGCCCTGGATGGCACCGGCGGTGATGCCGATCACCGACGAGATGACCGTCAGGGTAAAGCCAAACAGGACCGAGAGGCGAAATCCGTAGATCACCCGAGCCAGCACGTCGCGGGCCTGGTCATCGGTGCCCAGAAGGTTCTTGCCATCCGGCGGCGACGGCGCCGGCGTGGACGGATGGCGCACCACGGTATGGTAGTTGTAACGGATCGCCGGCCAGATCATCCAGCCGTGGGCGTTGATCGAGGCTTGCACTTCCGGATCCATGTAATCCGCCTCGGTCGGCATGAAACCGGACCCAAAGGTGTCCTCGCTGTAGTCATGCAGCACCGGCACGTACCAATGACCATCGTAGCGGATCAGGATCGGTCTGTCGTTGGCCAAAAACTCGGCGAACAACGACAGGCCGAACAACACCAGGAAGATCCACAGCGACCAGTAGCCGCGCCGATGGCCCCGGAAGATCGCCAATCGCCGGCGAGTCAGCGGCGAAAGCTGCACTATTGCCGGGCCTCGAAATCGATCCGCGGGTCCACCACGGTGTACAGCAGGTCGCCGACGATCTGCATCAGCAGGCCCAGCAAGGTGAACACGTAAAGCGTGCCGAACATCACCGGGTAGTCGCGCTGGATCGCCGCCTGGAACCCCAACAGCCCCAGTCCGTCGAGCGAAAAGATGATCTCGACCAGCAGCGCCGAGGAAAACAGGATACCGATGAACGCCGCGGGAAATCCGGCAATGATCAACAGCATCGCATTGCGGAAAACATGACGGTACAACACCCGCTGTTCGCTGGCTCCCTTGGCTCGGGCGGTGATCACATACTGCTTGCGGATCTCTTCCAGGAAGCAGTTCTTGGTCAGCACGGTCAACCCGGCGAACCCGCCGACCACCAGGGCGATGGTCGGCAGCACCATGTGCCACAGGTAATCGACGATTTGCGCCGGCAGGCTCCAGGACCCGCTGCCCATGCTGTGCAGACCCCGCATCGGGAACCACTGCACGAAACTGCCGCCGGCGAATAGCACCACCAGCAGGATCGCGAACAGGAAGCCCGGCACCGCATAGCCGACCAGCACCGCGGCACTGCTGAACACGTCGAAGCGGCTGCCGTCGCGCACCGCCTTGGCGATGCCCAGCGGGATCGAAACGAAATACACCAGCACCGTCGACCATAGTCCCAAAGAGATCGAGACCGGCAATTTCTCGCGGATCAGTTTCATCACCGGCTGGTCCTGAAAGAAGCTGCGCCCGAGATTGAAGGTCAGATAGTCGCGCAGCATCAGCAGGAAGCGTTCCGGCGCCGGCTTGTCGAAGCCGAACATCTTCTTGATGTTGGCCACCATGTGCGGGTCCAGGCCGCGCGCGCCGCGGTAATGGCCGTCGTTCACCGGCATCACCTCGGCGGTGCCCGCACCGGTCATACGTCCGGTCACCGCGCCGCCGCCTTTCAGTTCGGCGATCATCTGTTCCACCGGGCCGCCGGGGGCGAACTGCACGACCACGAAGTTGATCGTGATGATGCCCAACAACGTCGGTATCACCAGCAACAGACGACGAATCAGATAGGCGCCCATTAGGCCTCGATGCCCCTTATGGCGGGCAACCGACCCTGGCGACCGCTCAAGGCCCGTGGCTCCGGGCGGCGGCAATCGCGGCGGCCTTCACCGGGTCGACCCACCAACTGTCGAATTCCAGCCCGGTGCGCACCGGCTTGCCGGGGTTGCCGAAGCGGTCCCAGAATGCCGCGCGCACCGATTGCAAGTACCACTGCGGCACCACATACCACCCGGCCAGCAGCACCCGGTCCAGCGCATGCACGTCAACCACCAGGTCGGCGCGATCCGGGGCCGACACCACCCGGTGCACCAGGTCATCGATCACCGGATTGCACACCCCCATCAGGTTCCAGCCGCCCTCCGGCTTGGCGGCGCCGCAGGTCCAGTAGCCGGTCTGCTCGTTGCCCGGACTTTCCGATTCGCCATAGGTGACCACGATCATGTCGAAGTCGTAAGTATCTGTCAGGCGCTGGAACTGAGCCGGATCGACGGTCCGCACGTGAGCCTCGATGCCCAGGCGCGCCAGCCATTGCACGTAGGGCAGGGACACCCGCTCGAACGCCGGCTGGTCCAGCAGGATCTCGAAGCGGAACGGTTGACCCTGGGCGTTGACCAGCTTGCGATCCTTGACCTTCCACCCGGCCTGCTCCAGCAGCGCCAGGGCACCGCGCAATTCCGCGCGGTTGTCGCCGGTTCCGTCGGTGACCGGAAGCTCGAACGGCTTGGTGAACAGATCGGGCGGCAGTTGGTCGCGATACTTGTCCAGCAGCGCCAGTTCCTTGCCCTCGGGAATGCCGCTCGACGCCAGGTCGCTGTTGCTGAAATAGCTCTTGGTCCTGGTGTAGGCGCCATAGAACAGGTTTTTGTTGGCCCATTCGAAATCGAACGCCATCGCCAGCGCGTGCCGTACCCGGACATCCTGGAACAACGGCCGGCGAGTGTTCATGCCGTAACCCTGCATGCCGGTCGGCAGCTTGTGCGGCAACAGTTCTTTTTTCACCAGCCCCTGCTGCACCGCTGGAAAGTCGTAGGCGGTGGCCCAGTCCTTGGCGACGTTTTCCTCGCGGAAGTCGATCTGTCCGGCCTTGAACGCCTCCAGCGCCACCGTCCCGTCACGGAAGTATTCGGTCCGCCTGCGATCAAAATTGTTCAGCCCCCGCATCACCGGCAGGTCCTTCGACCAGACGTCGGGCACCCGATCCATCGAAATCGTGCGGCCGAACTCGAAATGGCCGACCCGATAGGGCCCCGATCCCAGCGGCGGATCGGTCAGCGGCTTTTCGAAATCGCGCCCCGCCCACCAGTGCTTCGGCAGGACCGGCATCTGCCCCAGGATCAGCGGCAGTTCGCGGTTATTGTCGGACTTGAAGTGGAACACCACCCGCCGCGGTCCCTCGACCGTCACCGAGGCGACATCGGCGTAGTATTGCCGGAAGAACGGCCGGCCCTTTTCGCGCAGCGTCTCGAAGGTCCAGGCGACGTCCTCGGCGGTGACCGGCGTGCCGTCGTTGAACTTCGCCTCCGGCCGCAGCTCGAAGGCGACGCCCATGCGGTCGGATGGCACCTCGATCACCTTCGCGAGAAGCCCGTATTCGGTCTCCGCCTGGTCGGCGTCCGATTTGGTCAGCGAGTCCCAGACCCTGGCAATGTCGCCGGGGGCGGTACCCCTGATGATGAAAGGGTTGAAGCTGTCGAAGGTGCCGACGCTGCTGAGCGCGACCTCGCCGCCCTTCGGCGCATCCGGGTTGACATAGTCGAACGATTTGAAGTCCGGAGGCAGCCCGAGCTTGCCCATCAGCGAAAGGCCGTAGGTGCGCAGCGGCTGCCCCGCCGGGGCAGGTTTTGCCGCCGCGGGTTGCTCGGCGCCGGCTGGCGTCGAGGCCGTCGGTGCCTGGGCCGCGGGTGTCTGGGCCACGGGTGTCTGGGCCGCGGCTGTCTGGGCATTCGTCGCCGCGCCGGCGGCAGCTAGCCAGGCTGCCACCGCAAGTCCCCATCGCAGGCGCATTTTTCTGCCTCCCGTATTTCCGGCATGATAGCCTGTGCTGTCCCGGTTCGTCAGCCGGGTTCCGCGCGAGCACGGCTTTTTGCCGGCGCTGTCGGCAACGTGACGCCGCTCCGAACCGGTGGCACAGCGCCCGGGGTTTACTTCGGATGCTCGCGCCCCTCGGTGGCAAGCGGAACCGGATTGCCGTGCCACCGCGGCCGTTCCGCGCCAAGCTCGTCTAGTCGCAAACGATTGGCCTGAAGCTTTTGCAACCAAATTCGGCGCGAAAGCCAGCTCTGACACGCCTCCGCTTAACCAGTTTTTAACCCTTCTCGTGCAAATCAGCCGTTCGGCCGTTCCATAGCTGAACTGTAACCGCTCGCATGCCCCTTTCCCTCAGTTTGAGCGGCAGCCAGGCCAGCCAGCGGATCAGCGATCAGTCCACGATCGTGCCGTTGGCCGGCGCCACGATCGGCGATGACACCGGCCAGACCGAGACCGTTACGGTAACGCTGTCAGCCGCCGCAAACGGCACGCTGACCAATCTCGGCAGCGGCACCTTCGATCCCCTGAGAGGCGTTTATACCGACAGCGGTTCGGCCGCAGCCGTTACCCGCGACCTCGACGCGCTGACCTTCACACCGACCCCCCAGCAGGTGGCGCCGGGTCAGACCGTCACCACCGTGTTCCGGATCAGCGACACCGATGCCGCCGGGTCCAGCGTCAGCGACAGCACTACCTCGGTGATCGTCACCGCCGGCACCCTGGCGCCGACGATCGGCAATACCGTCGCCAGCCAAGCGGCCACCGATCACACATCGATTGCGCCGTTCGCCTGGGTGGTGATCGGCGATCTGAATGTCGGCCAGACTGAAACCCTGACGGTGAAGCTGTCGGCCGCGGCGAATGGCGGGTTAACCAACCTCGGAGCCGGCAGCTACAACGCCGGCAGCGGCATCTACACGGTATTAGGTAGCAGTCGCCACCACAGGCCGCGTTTAGGTACGGTCGGTAAATGGTTTCTCGTTATATGGATCAGCGCCGCTATTCATGCGGCCGCGTGCGCTCAAGCCGGTATGATGCTTCGTACCGAACGGGCTTTCATATCGGACGCTGGCGATCAACCAAGGCGCAGTCCCGTGATGCCCACTTGGAATTATGAAAGGGAGGCGATTGTAATCCGGGGTCTCTGGCCGAGGGAAAGTCCAAAACGCTTCGCTTTCAAAGATGCGGCTGCTTTCTCCGGCGCGGAGGATGAACGGGATAGAATCGTAACGCCAGCTCTCTTCTTGCGGTCTAAGTTCGATTTTAGTGTAAGCCGACCAAATATGATAGCCCGTGAGGGGAAAAGACGTCTTCGGTGGAAATGGAGTCAATGGGCTCTCTTCTTGCCGGTTAAGACTGATCGGACCCGGGCTAAGGATGACATCGGCAAATACTCCCAATATAACAGCCGGACCACTCCCGTGATTTACAAGTTGGAAGATGAACCGCAGTCTTTCGGAATCTCCCCGATAGCAATCCGAATAGTTGTGAGTGACTCGCTCGATAAAAACGTACGGGCGGCCAAGGGCAGACACAGCTATGTCGCGGGTTTCGTCAGCGATCCCTGTTTGTCGCCGAGCAATTTTTGCTTGCTGAATGCCAATCCACACCTGTCCAAAGGTGAACAGGACAATCGCGACATCCGTCCACTTGACATCGGAAGCCCACGCCGCCGCCCAAACGTGGCGAAGCCAGTCCATCCACAATTTCCGGCAATCCTTCTCGGCTGCATTCTTATGGCGGCGGCATACCAAACGGGCTCCCGTGAAGGGAGAGCCTGGACCATCGTTGCAATTTTGTTGGCGGCATCTGCGTGGCCTGTAATTTTCGTTGGAAGCTTAATTGTTCAATCTTTCTAAGCCACATTGTGAAAGACGCTAACCGTCTGCAGGTTCTCCCAATCGCAGTGTGTGGCAACCGACTGCAACGAGGCACTGGACAAAAAACACGGCCGTAAATCCTCCTCGGCTGATCTTGTTAGCTATGTTCCGCTCGCTTTCTTGAACGCCGATCTCTCCTAACTTCACCGCCAATTCACGATAACCGACGTTCCGGCGCTTCAGCTCCGCTCGGAGCATACCCTTCACCAGATTTTGCCATTCAATATCTGTCGCCATACCATCTCCGGATTCAGTGTTTAGATCATCATATTCGATGTTTTGACCATTGACAACAGGGTTGTTTGTCATCATATTCGGTGCATCAACACCGGATACGATGATGTCACAGCATTTCCTTCTCTCAGCCAAAGCCCGGACGCTCTCGCTAGCGTCGGTGATGCGCATGACGGCCTTGGAAGCTGAGACTGTGTTTCGGGCCGTACGTTGGGATGAAGGCAAGGCAATCTGCCCGCACTGCGGTTGCCCGACCGTCTATGAATGCCGCCGCCCATCCGGCGCGCTGCGGTTCCGTTGCAAGGCGTGTCGCAAGGACTTCAGCATCACGAGCGGCACCCTGTTTGCATTCCACAAGATGCCGCTGCGGCAATACCTCGCGGCCATCGCCATCTTCGTGAACGAGGTTAAGGGCAAGAGCGCGTTGGCTCTCTCCCGTGATTTGGATTGCCAATACAAGACCGCATTTGTCCTGGCGCATAAGCTGCGGGAGGCGATGGCGTTCGAACTGAAGGGGATGCGCGTCGGGGGCGAGGGCGAGACTGTCGAAATCGATGGCGGCTACTTCGGTGGGTACGTGAAGCCTGCCAACCATCGCGAGAACCGCCGCGACCGACGCCTTGCCAAAAACCAGAACGGAAAGCGTCAGGTCGTAGTGGTGGTCAAAGAGCGCGGTGGCCGTACCGTCCCAGCCGTCTTCAATGCCGAGGTGGACGCTATGGGGTTCATCGTCCAGCGGGTGAGCCCGGTTTCGAGGATCGTGGTTGACGAAGCGTCGTCTTGGAACGCCCTACATGCCGGGTTTGACGTGGCCCGGATTGACCACGGCAAGCTCTACAGCGACGGCTCAGGCGTCTACACGAACGGTGCGGAGGAGTTCTTCTCCCGGATGCGCCGGGCCGAGATTGGACATCATCACCACATCGCAGGCCGCTATCTGGTCCGCTATGCCCAGGAAAGCGCGTGGCGTGAGGATTACCGCCGGGTTGCCAACGGCCAGCAGGTCAAAGCCGTAGCGGGGCTGGCGATGTTGGCGCCTACCTCGGTTGATTGGTGCGGGTATTGGCAGCGTGCTAATTAGTTTGCGGCCGGTTACAGAGGCAGAGGAATTTGTCTGATGCCCGGACGATGCTCAATAACTTGCACCACCGTGTACTCTGTTTTAAGGCCGCCATCGGTTTGTTTTTGGACAACCCTAACCTTGCAAAGCAAGATGTCACCCTTGGAGAAAGATATCTGATTGGTATCGACTTTGCTCAAAAAGCCAGCGTCCTCGATCGCGGCGCTGATTGCATTGGTTCCGTCATTGAGCCGCCATTTATTATCTTCTTTGAAAGCAAGAGAAATTATGGAGAACGCGGTGACCCGAGTATCATCAACCAAAGTTGCATCTGGGATATGGGGCTTTGCAAAGTAAGAAGCTTCAGACTCTGTGACTCTGACAATCTCTCTGGTTTTCTCTCGAACTTCGAATGAGTTAATTCCCTCTTTTCTCAGGGGTTCCTCGATCACTTTTTGCGCAGCGGTACGAACCGCTATATCCTGATATAATCGCAATAAAGCCGTCGGTACGTCTATTTGCTCAGTGCCGCTAATCAAGCGCACGATGTTCTCGGGTAGTGGCTCGACTTTATCTAATTCACCGCCCTTGAAGCGTTTGATTAAGCCAATGAGCCCGACACCCATTGTTGGAACGCCGACCAAAAGACCGACCAAGTTGTTGGCGGCAGTAATGCCCGGACCGGTAAGCAGAGCCATAAGATGTTCGCCGACCGTTTGAATAACTTCAAACGTAATCTGAAAACACCCCGGTTCGGTGGCCTTAACTTGAACTTTGACGCGGGCGATGTCGCCGTTGAGAATTGTATTCGCCGCATCAAAGAGTTGACCCAGACCTAGCATTGCTGGCGCCAAGTCCCTTACATCCATTGCGTGCTCGCGCAGCGCCGGTCCGTCATAGGCAATCGTAAACTCTGCGCGACTCATGCAGCCATTGTAGAAGGAAAACCGTTTTAGAGTCAATGGGTTAGGTAAATACTAAGAGACTCAAATCATTGAGTCTTCTTTAACAATCCTCAAGGGCGCCGCGTCCATCGCGCACCCAGCCCGTGCCCTATCTTGCCGATTGCGCCGGACATTTGCAGCCGATGCAGCGCACCGAGAAACCGCTTGATCATGTTGTAACGGATTTTGGCGTCCTCCGGGTCAAGCCCCTTCTCCGACATGGTCCACCGGACGATATCCTCGGCTGAAATGGGATCACCATTGGCTCGCCTGACAGCCTCACGGCAGCGGCGGGATATCTCACCGTTGGCGAAGAACCCGGAGCGCGCCGCAGCGGGAGCCTTTGGCCTTATGTTCTGCGGGACTGAATCCGGATCGAAGAGCTTCAACGCCGCGTCTATGTGCGCCATGTCCGCGCGGGCTTGGTGCGTGCGCTCTTCCAGGTCTGTGATGAGACCTGATAACTCCGCGCGCTTCTCGACCAAGCCGCTGATTACAAATGAATTCGACATGCCACATATGGTAGGCTAAGCCACGGCGCCGCGCCTCTATCCTGTGGTGGCGACTGCTACCTAATACCGTGAAGGTGACGGAAGTCGTACCCGTGTTGCCGGCGGCGTCGGTCTCGCTGGCGGTGATGGTATGCGACCCATCGGCCAGGTTGGAGGGGGTGAAGCTCCACACGCCGGTGTTGTCCGCGGTGGTGGTGCCGAGCGTGACGCCGCCTTCCGTCAAGGTCACCGTCGCGTTGGCGTCGCCGGCGCCGTTCAGCGCGTCGTCCCTGGTCACCCCGTCGGTTGACGAGACGCCGGTATCGGTTGTCAGCGCCGCCGTCACCGCCGGGGGGATGGTGTCGAGGGTGACGTTCAGTACGCTGGAGGCCAAGGAGGTATTGCCCGCCGCGTCGGTCTGCGTGGCGGTGATGTTGTTGGCGCCTTCGGTCAGCGCCGTGGTGGCGCTGACCGACCAGGCGCCGCCGGAGACCGTGCCGGTGCCGATCGTGGTGCTGCCGTCGAGCAGGGTGACAGTGGCACCATCCTCACCAACGCCGGTGAACGTGGGCAGGGGGACATTGGTGATGTCGTCCGAGTTGGAGGCCCCGCTGTCCGAGGCCGCCGATAGTACAAGGGCGCTGGGCGCCACCGGTGCGGTGGTGTCGAAGGTGAAGGTGACGGAAGTCGTACCCGTGTTGCCGGCGGCGTCGGTCTCGCTGGCGGTGATGGTATGCGACCCATCGGCCAGGTTGGAGGGGGTGAAGCTCCACGCGCCGGTGTTGTCCGCGGTGGTGGTGCCGAGCGTGACGCCGCCTTCCGTCAAGGTCACCGTCGCGTTGGCGTCGCCTGTGCCGTTCAGCGCGTCGTCCCTGGTCACCCCGTCGGTTGACGAGGCGCCGGTGTCAGTTGTCAGCGCCGCCGTCACCGCCGGCGGTGTCTCGTCCACCGTCAGGGTTCGGGTCATATTCGCTGAGCCATTAGCGGGATCGGTGACGTCCGCCGATACCGTATGGGGGCCGTCTGGCAACACGGCAGGAGCAAGGTCGGCTGCCGGGATATCCAACGTCCAGGCATTGCTCGCCACCGTCGTAGTAAAAGTCCCGGAGTTGAACATGACCGTAACGGTCTGGCCGTCCGCGACGTTTGTGGTGGTGCCGCTAATGGGCAGGTCGGAGGCCGCCTCCCCAGCGTTGAGGATGTCGTCACCGGCAATGGTGGAGATCGTGATGCTCGACGCTGACATGCTGATTGACTCACTCGATTTGATTGTTTCTGCGGCGAATATAACGGCCGAACATGCGGTTGTATACTCTAAAATTCATAAACCAGTGGTTGTTCTTTTCGAGTTACGATCTTCAATCTCTCGCTTGGCTTGTAGCCAGAAAGTAACCTTCCCTTCACGGTCGTCGACGTTCTCCAGACGGTCGTGGCGCCCCTCGGCGCTCGATGGTTCCGACCCCAATCGTCGACGGTGAGCAAGCGCCTGGGCTCGAGGCTCCTGCAACAAGCCTGCGAACCCCCTTTTGGCATGCGCGGTGGCCAAGTCGGTGAGCAATCACCGTGTCCAATCGGGGTACGCCATGGTCGCGCTCACCACTCGACGCCGGGTCGCTGCCGGAAGGAGCGCACCGCGCCGCTAGCGCCTCGAACGGTCGGACTCGGTTAGGCAGAGAACTCCCAGGGCGAAATGACCTGATAGTCATTTCATACCACGACATATCTGAAACCGTAAGGAGTGGTCCGGTCGTCCACGAGAAAGCGACCGCTGCGTCCGATGGGCCCGTGACACCGCCCGCATCATCTCAATGCGCGCTTCCCCGACGCTGTTAGGCAAACTGATACTGTTCGAGGCCGCGGAGAATGATTTCGATTACAGGGAGCCACTGTCGACAAGCACGAGGTGTGGCGACTGATCTGTAGACTGTCGTATCAGGCCCGGGCCTCGCGCAGCCTACCCCAGCCGTGCCCTGAGCGCCTCGAGTTCGCCCAGCGCCTCCAGCAGGAGAACACGCAGCCGTTCCTGTTCGCCATCGGGGCGCGGGCGAATGATGCCGCGAACCACTTGCGCCAGCACCGGCGGCGGCGAAACCAGTTCGAGCCCCGGGATCAGCGGCGGTTCGGTGGGAGCGAGCGCCGCCTTCTCGGCCTCGGCGGCGGCGCGTTCGTCCGCCGTCGGTGGCGGGATATCGTCGGACAACTGACCGCCGCCTTCGCGCAGCAGTCGTTGCACGCCCTTGATCGTGTAGCCCTGAGTGTAGAGCAGATCGGCGATCCGCCGCAGCAGCACGATGTCGTCGGGGCGGTAGTAGCGCCGGCCGCCGCCGCGCTTCAACGGCCTGACTTGCGGAAACTTCGTCTCCCAGAACCGCAGGACATGCTGCGGGATGTGAAGATCGTCTGCTACCTCACTGATTGTGCGAAAAGCATTGGGGGCCTTCTTCGGCCGGGACCGCACGCGGTGATCGATGTCGTCATGGGTCAAGTCACCGCTCACGGGCGAGTCCACGGATCGCCCCCGGGATCAGGCGTTATGTGAACCGGATCATTCATCGTCGTCCGTACCGGGCGTCGTGCCGTTGACATGCGCCTTCAGGACGTGGCTGGGGCGGAATACCAGCACCCGGCGCGGCAGAATGGGCACTTCCTCGCCGGTTTTAGGATTGCGACCGATGCGGCGCCCTTTCTGTCGAATAGAAAAGGTTCCGAAGCCACTGATTTTAACAGATTCACCTTGTTCCAGGCGGCCGGCCACACGCTCCAGCACATCTTCCAGCAGATCGGCCGAATCATTGCGCGAAAGCCCAATCTGCGTGTAGATCATTTCGGCGATGTGGGCGCGGGTAATGGTCAGCATGAGCCCGACGCTATGCAGATCATGCCGGCACGTCAAGATTTCGCTGTAAAAATCTTAATGGATCAGGGGTTTGCGGCCGGTCCTAACGTCGAGCTCACAGTCTGACCAAGGCCGATCCCCAGGCCAGGCCGCCGCCAAGCGCCTCCAGCAGCATAAGATCGCCGCCGCGGATGCGCCCGTCAGCGCGAGCCTCGGCTAAAGCCAGCGGGACGGAGGCTGCCGATGTATTGGCATGGCGGTCCACCGTCATCACGACACGCTCCGATGGCAACCCCAGCTTCTTGCCCATGGCGTTGATAATACGGCTATTTGCCTGATGCGGCACCAGCCAGTCGATGTCGGCATAGGTCAAGCCGTTGGCGGCAAGCGCCTCATCCACCGCCTCGGCCAATCGCGTGACCGCGTGGCGAAAGACCTCTCGCCCATTCATCACCAAGTGGCCGGGCCGGTCGGGTTGGCCGACAGCGCCATCGATGTAGAGAATATTGCCCAGGCTGCCCTGGGCATGGATGTGGGTGGACAGCACGCCGCGCCGGTCGTCGTCACGCGGATCGCTGGCACGCAGGAACACCGCCCCTGCTCCATCGCCGAACAGCACACAAGTGCCTCGGTCCTGCCAGTTCAGGATACGCGAGTAAACCTCGCTGCCGATCACCAAGACCCCGCGCACCTGCCCGGCTCGGATCAACCCGTCGGCGACGGACAGGGCGTAGATGAAACCGGCGCAGGCAGCCGAGAGGTCGAAACCGAAGCCCCGGTTGACCCCAAGTTCCGCCTGCACCCGCAGCGCGGTCGCCGGAAACGCCTGGTCCGGCGTGCTGGTCGCCAGGATGATCGCATCGACATCGGCGGCGGTGGCGCCGGCGTCGGCAAGTGCGGCGCGCGCAGCCTCTGCGCCCATGAACGCTGCCGTCTCATGGCTGGCGGCGAAGTGACGCTGTCTGATCCCGGTGCGCTCCCGGATCCATTCATCAGATGTATCGACGGTTCGGGACAGTTCGTCGTTGCTGACGATCCGTTCGGGAAGATAGCCGCCACAGCCGGCAAGGATGGAACGAAGCGGCATCACGGGTCCTGATCAGGCGGTGGCGAACTGAGGATCGTCGTTGCTGCCCGGGCGGGGACCACCCGCGTGCGGGTCCCCCATGAGCGGTTCGGATGCCGGCCCGTAAGGCGAGACGTTGGGGAGCTGCTGCTTCAGGGATTCCGCTTGGGGGGCGTGCCCGTTTCGGGCCGGTCGCTCGTTGCGGCGCTGGCCGTTGCAACACGCTTCACCGCTGCGACGCTGGTCGGGTGGCGGTTGGCCGGCCTGTGAGGCCATGGCGGATGCATCGCCGGCAACCGAGACCTCGCGGTCGTTGCGATCGGCTTCGGTATCCTCGCTCGGCTCTGGCTTGTCCTCCGGCTTGTCCAACGCGATCCGCGCCAGGTCCTCGCGGATTCGATCGTTGAACCGATGCGTGACCATGTCCATGGCGACATCGACGGCGTGAGCAAAGCCTTGTGCGTCGGTGCCACCGTGCGATTTGACCACGACGCCGTTCAACCCGACCATCACCGCCCCGTTGTAACGGCGCGGATCCAGCCATTCCCGCAGCCGATCCAGACCCGGGCGCACCAGCAGGTAGGCCAACTTGCCGAGCAGGCTGCCGCTGAAGATCTGCTTCAGGAACTCGACGATGAGCTTAAGCGCGCCCTCGCCGGTCTTCAGCGCGACATTTCCGGTAAAGCCGTCGGTGACGATGACATCGGTGGTGCCGGCGGCAATATCGTGGCCCTCGACAAAGCCCCAAAACTGCGGGCCGAGATGACTGGCGCGCAGGATTTCGGCCGCCTCGCGGACCGTATCATTGCCTTTCAGCTCTTCCGACCCGACATTCAGCAGGCCGACAGTAGGGGCGGTAAGACCCAGCACGGTGCGCGCGAACACATCCCCCATCACCGCGAATTCCACCAGGTTGCGCACGTCGCACTGCACATTGGCACCAAGGTCCAGCATCACGACATCGCCCCGCGCGGACGGCCCGATGCCGGCCATTGCCGGGCGGTCGATCCCGGGCAGCGACTTGATGACGATCTTGGCCAACGCCAGCAACGCGCCGGTGTTGCCGGCCGACACCAGGCCTGACGCCTCCCCGCTCGCCACCGCATCGACCGCGACGCGCATCGACGATCGCCGGCTACGCAGCGCCGCGGTCGGCTTCATCTCGTTGCCGATCACGTCGGGTGCGTGGCGAACGGTGCAGGCGCCGCGAGCGCGGCGGTTGCGGGCCAGCAACGCCGACAACGCCGCTTCATCACCGACCAGCAGGAAACGGGCCGAGGGATGGCGTTCCGCCGCAATCTCCAGGCCCTGGACGACCATATCGGGGGCATTGTCGCCACCCATCGCGTCCACCGCCAGGGTGAAGGGACCGCTGGTCACGAGCGAACCATGGGTGCGTCGCGACCCGGACTCAGATCCGGACAGCGCCCCGTAGCGGCTTGCCGGCCGCGACCACTTCCCGCCCGTTGTAATATCCGCAATGGCTGCAGACGTGATGCGGACGCTTGGTCTCGCCGCAGTTGGGACATTCGGCATGCGCTTCTTGCGGCAGGGCCTGGTGGCTGCGGCGCATCCCGGCCCGCGACGGTGAAGTCTTTCGTTTGGGTACAGCCATGGGACATCGCCCCTTCTCTAACGACAGGTGCCCCGCGCATCGCGCGAGGCCTGACAGAAATCCACGATCGGACAAAAACGCGAGCCGCGCCCTCTAGCAGAGCAACCGCGCCATCGCAATGGCTGATCAATCCAACAACCCGTTCCCCCAACCATCTCGTCCTTTTAGTGCAGCAGAGCCAGAATATGGGCATTGGCCCGCATCACCAAGACGCGTCGGATTTTCTGCGACGGCGTCAGCAGTCCGTTGTCGATGGTGAACGGGGACACTACGGCATGCTTGCGGACGCGCTCAGTGACCGACAAGCGGTAATTTGTCCGACTGATCGCCACCGCCACCCCCACGTCGTCGTAGCCCTCCGCGGGGACCACCAGCGCGCTGACGCCGCTGCGGCCCTCGCCGGTAACGACCACCTGGGCGATCTCGGTTTCGGCCATCAGCATGCCCTCGATCTTGGCCGGCGAGACGTTTTCGCCGCCGGACAGCACGATCATGTCCTTCTTTCGGTCGGTGATGCGCAGGTAGCCCTGCTCGAGTTCACCGATATCACCGGTATGCAGCCAACCGTCGCGGATCGTCGCCTCGGTGTCGCGCGGGCGGTTCCAGTAGCCGTCCATCACCAGTCCGCCGCGCACCAGGATCTCGCCGTCCTCGGCGATCCGCACATCGACCCCGGCAAGCGGCTTGCCGACGGTGTCGATGCGGATCGCATCCGGTGGATTGGCACTGATCACCGGCCCTGCCTCGGTCTGACCGTAGCCCTGCATGATAGTCATGCCGAGCGATTGGAAGAAGCGGCCGACCTCCGGCTCCAGCCGCGCCCCGCCCGACATCGCGGCGACCAGGCGGCCGCCGAATCGCGCCCGCACCTTGGCCCGCACCAGGCGATCCAGCAGCGGATCGAGCAGCCGTTCGAACAGCGTCAGCCGCTCCCCGTCCACCCGCTTCAGGCCGATCGCGGCCGCGGTCCGGAACAGGTGTTGGCGGAACGGTGTCTCGCGCGCGAGCTGCGTCAGCACGCGCATGCGGATGACCTCCAGCACGCGGGGCACGGCGGTCAAGATGGTGGGGCGCACGGTAAGCATATCGGCCGCCAGATGCTCGACGCCGCGGGCGTAGACGATCTCGGTGCCGAGGCTGAGCATGAAGAACTGTCCGACGGTGTGTTCATAGGCGTGCGACACCGGCAGGTAGGACAGATACACCTCGTCGTGCAGCCGCAGCGGCCGCACCAGTTCGGCGGCGCCGGCGCAGTTGGACAGGATGCAGCGGTGCGGCAACATCACGCCGCGCGGCGACCCGCCGGTTCCAGAGGTGTAGATCAGACAGGCCAGCGCGGTTGGCGGGATATCGGCGACTTCGGCGGCGACGTCGTCGGGCGTGCGCTGATCCTCGATCAGGTCTGCCCACGGTAGCACCCTGGCGGCGCCGGCATCGACGCTTGGGAGGCCATCGGTGACGATAAGCAGTCGCAGTCCATTTCCCTTGGCGGCGGCCGCCAGCAGACGATCGGCCAGGGCAGCAGAGGACACCACCGCGGTGCGCGCCCCGGAGTCGCGCAGCAGGTGGGCGTGGTCGTCCACCGTATTGGTCGTGTAGGCCGGCACCGGCACCGCCTGGATCGCCATCAGCGCCGTCTCGATCAGCGGGAATTCAGCCCGGTTCTCCATGCACAGCAAGACGCGGTCGCCGGCCGCGACGCCGGCCTGACGCAGATTTCGAGCGCAGGACGCGGCCATGCGGGCGAACTCGCCCCAGCGGATGGTGTGCCAGACGCCGTCGCGCCAGCCCCGCAGCATCGGCCGCGAAGGCCATTGCCGGGCCAGCGCGAACATCATCGAGGCCAGGTTCGGCCATGTCGGGTTGCCTTGCACGCATCCTCCGCTGCCCGGTTCGGTCAGGCTCGGGCCCAGTCGCGCCGTTTGACGCGCGCCCTTTGACGTTCGCCTCCTGTAGCCTACATGACGCCAGCATGCAGCAGACCAGGGACATGAAATCCGCGATGAATGACGCAGCCGCCACCGCGACCCACGCTCTCCCGGCCTGGGACTTGTCCGACCTATATGCTTCCGCCGACGATCCCGCCGTGTCGGCCGATTTGGCGCGGGCCGAGCAGACGGCAAAACGCTTCGCCCAGGGCCATGGCGGGACGCTGCCGACCCTGTCGGGAGCGGCGTTGGCCGCGGTGATCGCCGAATATGAGCGTATCCAGGAGGTCCTGGGCCGGATCGCGTCTTATGCTCAACTGCTGTTCGCCGGCGATTCGACGGATCCGGTGATCGGGCGGTTCTACCAGACGGTGAACGAGCGGGTGACCGCGATCAGCAGCGACCTGATTTTCTTTCCGCTGGAACTGAACCGGATCGATGACGCACTGCTGGAAGCCAAGCTGGCTGATCCGGCGCTGGCGCGCTACCGGCCGTGGCTGCGCGACCTGCGAGTTTTCCGCCCGCACCAACTCAGCGACGAGTTGGAAAAATTGAACCATGAGCGGGACCTAACCGCCAACGCCGCCTGGGTGCGGCTGTTCGACGAGACCGTCGCGGCCATGCGCATCGGGCTGAACGGCGAGACGCTGACCGTCAGCGACACGCTGAACCGGCTGTCCGACCGCGACCGGTCGGTGCGCGAGGCGGCCGGCAAGGCTATCGGCGCGGCGTTTGGCGACAACATCCGGCTATTCTCGCTGATCACCAACACGCTGGCCAAGGATAAGGAGATCGAGGACACTTGGCGGCACTATCCTCGCCCCGGCAGCTTGCGCAACCGGGCCAACATGGTGGAAGACGAAGTCGTCGACGCGCTGGCGACCGCGGTGCGGCAATCCTATCCGCGGCTATCCCATCGCTACTATCGGATGAAGGCCAAATGGCTTGGGCTGTCGAAGCTGCAGCACTGGGACCGCAACGCACCGTTGCCGAACGATGACGACCGGCTGATCGCATGGCCGGATGCGACCAAACAGGTGCTGGGGGCGTATCGCGCGTTCAGCCCCGAACTGGCCAAGGTCGGGCAAGATTTCTTCGACAAGCCGTGGATCGATGCGCGGCTGACCCCGGGCAAGTCGGGTGGCGCGTTCGCGCACCCGACGGTGCCAAGCGTGCATCCCTACCTGCTGCTAAACTATCACGGCAAGACGCGTGACGTGATGACGCTGGCGCACGAACTTGGCCACGGCGTGCATCAGGTGCTGGCCGGCCCGCAGGGCGCGCTGATGTCGCACACGCCGCTGACCCTGGCGGAAACCGCGAGTGTGTTCGGTGAGATGCTGACCTTCCGCTCGCTGCTGGATACTGCCACGCCCGGTCAGCGCCGCATCATGCTGGCGGCAAAAACCGAGGACATGCTGAACACCGTGGTCCGCCAGGTGGCCTTCTATCAGTTCGAGACGCTGCTGCACGACGAGCGTCGGTCGGGAGAACTGCTGCCGGAGCGGATCGGCGAACTATGGATGCAGGTGCAGGCCGAGAGCCTGGGGCCGGCGTTCGAGTTTACTCCCGAGTACAGCGTGTTCTGGTCCTATGTGCCTCACTTCATCCACTCGCCGTTCTATGTCTATGCCTATGCGTTCGGGGACTGTCTGGTGAACGCCTTGTATGCGGTGTTCCAGTCCGGGCACCTGGGCTTCCAGGCGAAGTATCTCGATATGCTGCGGGCCGGCGGCACCAAGCGTCATAGGGAACTGCTGGCCCCGTTCGGGCTGGATGCATCGGATCCGGCGTTCTGGAACAAGGGGCTGGACGTGATCTCGGGCTTTATCGATGAGCTTGAAGCGAGCGATGCTTGAAGCGAGCGCTTGAGGCGGCGAGCGATTGAGGAATCGAGCGGGAGGGAGCGCTCAGCACAGTAGCCCGGCAGCCATCACAGCAGCCCAGCGGCCATCGCGTAACCGCGCCGGCGCTCCGGCGGAATGGGGTTTCGCCCGGCCACACGCTGCAGCAACATGCGCGCATCGCGATCTGCCCCAGCCTTCAGTGCTGAATCGAGAAAAACCTGCTCGAGCACGTCCTGCTGAGCATGACTGCCGCCCATCCGGTGCATCTCGCCGATCACCAGGCGCATCGCGGCCACCGCATCGGCGTGGCGGCCCTGCCCGTTCGCCAGCACCGCCTCGGTAACCGGCAGGGCGACCTCGGCCACCAGCCTGGCGATCGGCTGCTCGCCAGCGGCGAAGTCGCGCATTCCGGACAACATGGAAGCGGCGGCTTGGTCGCGCCCGGTCGCTGCCAGTGCCATCATCCAGTGCGGCAAGGTGAATGCCGATTGGCAATCACCGATCCGGGTCTCGGCTTTGTCGGCCAGTTCGGCCCAGCGATCGCCGACGTCGACGCCGTGGCGCCGCAGACGGAACAGCATCGAGGCGGCGTTCTGCACGTCGATATAGAGATCCGGCGCGATCCCCGTCAGCGGCGACGCTAGATCGCGAAAACCGGCGTCGTAGCGTTCCAGCACCTTGGCGAAGTCACCGAGCTCCAGGTGATACATCGCCTGGTGCCACCACAGATGGTGCTTCAGGTTGTTGCCGGCAGACCAGCCTGACTGCAGACCCTCGACCCAGGCGATGCCTTCCAGCCGGCGTCCGGTCATTTCCAGCACATGTGCCACGCCATGCGCGGCCCACAGGTCGGTCGGATCGAGGCGGACCGCTTCACGCCCTGCATTCTCGGCCTGAAGGTAAGATCCGGCTTCCTCGTGCGCGAAGCAGCGGCACCCCAGGATTGCGACGAAGCCGGGCAGCGCGTCGCTCCAGTGCCGCTCGACCGAGAGCACCGAGGCCAGCATCGCCTGCGGCCGGCCGGACCAGAAATTGACGAAATGTGCAAGCCGGAACGCAAGGATGTCGTGCGGATGTTGGCGCAGGATGTCGTCCCATACCGCCACCGCCTGGTCTGGGTCGCCCTCGATCCAGTGTGCCAGCGCCTGGGCATGGGCTTTTTCGCGCGCTGTCGCGTTGCCTTGCCGGGCGGCGGCCAGGGCGGTGCGCGCCGCGCCCAGGGTATCGGATCGGAAGCCCATCAGCAGCAGGTAGCCCATCAGGCAGTGCGCCAGGACGAAGTCGGGGTCGGCGGCAAATACCTCGGCCACCCGCTCTGGCATATCGACGCGATAGCCCAAGTAACTGTCGACGGCATGATCGAAGGCGGCAACCGCCTGGCCTGAAACCGTGGTTAGGGGCAGGCCGCGGCAATCCTGGAACATCCTGGTACTCCCGTTTCGACTCGCGGGAGTATGGCCGGATGGCAGCGCGCTTCAAGCCGCCGGGGAACGTTTCGACGTCGGGTGAAACGGATTAAGCCATCGAAATCTGGGTGAAATCTACGAACCAGCTCTGCAACGGCGCGAAACCCTGGGCCTTTTTCGACATCGCGCGGATTGATGTCATACGCGAAGAACAGCCAGGGCGCCTGGTCCACCATCTTGCCATGAGCTGCGGCCAGCAGCCTGGTCTGCTCGGCCGGGTCGAAACTCGACTGCGCCTGTTTCAGCTCCGCGGTGACCGTGGCGTCATCGGAATGGCCCCAATTGTAGGTGGTGGGCGAGAAACTGTCCTTCGCGTAATATCGGAACATCGAAGACGGGTCGACCGAACTGAGGCTTATGTTGATGCCCTGATCGCCGTGCGACTCCGGGGCATTCGGATCACTGCGGATGGCACCCCATTCGACCTCATCGAAATCGATCTGCATGCCGACGCCAGCGAATTTCTGCTGCAGGAACTCATTCATCGAAATCGGCAGCATCTGGCCTGACCCGGACGTCGAGTTATGATCTTGGCCTTCAGCGGCTTGTCCGGACCGTAACTTGCCTCAGCAACGCCTTCGCCTTGGCCGGATCGTGGTCGTAGTGCTCCGTCGGATCGCCGAAATACTGATTGCCCGGCGGACACAGCACAACCCTCGGCTTGGCGATGCCATTCAGCAGGCTGCACAGGCCTTGCCGATCGATCGCACAATTCATCGCTCGGCACACCCGGACATCCTTGAACGGCTAATCGTCCTCAGTATTCAGGCAGTCATGGATAGGTGTGCGGATAAGGCCAGAGCGTGACGACGAAACCGGCGGCTTTCAGTGACGGGATGGACTCCGGTGCTGGCACCTCGATCCAGTCCACCTGGCCCGACCTGAGAGCGGCGATGCGCGTGGTCGCTTCCGCCATCGGACTGACCACCAGTTTTTTCCAGCTTCGGAATGCGGGTTGGGTCCCAGTATGCATCGTTACGCACCATCTCGATATACTGGCCCGGAACGATGCGGGTGATCTTGAATGCGCCGCTGCCCGCCGGTTGTTTGCCGAATGCTGCCCAGGTCTTTCCCACCTTGTCGAACTGGGCCGGGCTCAATATGCGGGTCAGCAGATAGGGCAGGAAGTTGAACGGATACTTCGTCGTCATCACAATCGTGCTGTCGGTCAACTTTTCGTAGTTGCCCACCATCGAGACCGATGCCTTGACGTTCGGTGCCGCAGTTGCGTCGTAGTGCGGAGATTGTGAGATCCGTTGCAGGTTCCAGATCACTGCGTCGGCATTGAAATCGGTTCCATTATGGAACTTCACGCTTTTTCGCACCATGAAGATCCAGCGCAGCGGGTTGGTCTCGTCAATCCTCCACGCGGTGAAAAGGCCCGGCGTGATATCGGCCGGCTTGTCCGAATGGTACCGCAAATCCCAGTTCACCAGCCCGTCGTAGGGTGGATAGCCCAGGAAGCGATATCCCTCGACACCATTATTCTGAATCCGGTGCGCGCTGGGCAGGTCCGCCGCGATCATTGCGACGCGCAGCGTGCCGCCACCGACCGCCATGGCAGGCAGTGCTGTAGCCGTTGCCGTTGCCGCCGCGGCAACGCCGGCAAGCAGGTCGCGTCTGAGCATTCTGTTGGGGCCTCTCATGCCATGCTGATTTGGGTAAAATCCCGATACCAACTCTGCGTCGGCTTGAACCCGATCATTTTTTTCGATATCGCCTGCGGATTGAGGTCATGGACGATGAACAGCCACCGCGCGCCGTCCACCACCATCGCGTGGGCCTGCGCCAGCAGCTGGGTCTGTTCGGTCTTGTCGAACGTGGCCTGGGCACGCCTCAGCAAATCGGTCGCCGCCGGGTTGTCCCAGTGTCCCCAATTGTAGTTGACCGGAGAATAACTGTCCGTGGCATAGTAACCCACTCGACCACATTGAAATCGTCGATGCCCACCACCTCAAAGTTCTGCTGCATGAATTCGTTCATCGGGATTGTCACCATCTGGCCGGATTCCGAGGTCGAGATCGTGATATTGGCCTTCATCAGCTTGTCGTGTCCTTAGCCGGCGTCCTTCAACAACGCCCTTCCAGGATCGATTTCGTAATGGTTTTTTGGCATGCCGAACACCGAATTGTCCGCCGGATACAGTCCATCGGCCGGCTTCGCGGTGCCGTTCAACAGATCGTACAGGCCGACACGATCGGCAGCGTAGCTGATCGCCTGCCCGCACCCAAGGCCACAGGCTGATCCGCAGGCCGGCGGCCTTCAACGATGGATCGAATCCGGCGGTGGGACCTCGATCCAATCGACCTGGCCGGAGCGCAGCGCGGCGACGCGGATGGTCGCCTCGGGCATCGGGTAGACCATCACCTTGTCGAGTTTCGGCACCCGCGCCTTGTCCCAGTGACTCTCGTTGCGCGACATCTCGGCGTATTGCCCGGGCACGACCTTGGTGATCTGAACGGGCCGGTGCCGGCTGGGTGCTTAGCGAATGCCGCCCAGTTCCGCCCGGTTGCCTGCCACTGAGTCGGGCTGGCGATGAGGATTCGGGTCAAAAGATCCGGCAGGAAGTTGAACCGGTATTGCGTTGTAATGATGATCGTCTTGTCGTCGGGCATTTCGTACTTGTCGATCATCGAGACCGTTGCGCGAACGATCGAGGCGACCGACGCGCATATTGCAGCGCCCCTTAGGACCCGCCGAGAAATTATCGAATCGCAGCGACTTTAAGAACGCAGGAATAGAATCGCGAATTTGCTGGCTGCGACGCGGTACCGCACGGCTAACCTGAGCCGGTGATTGATATCGACGACATCCGCGCGCGCTGGCAGTTGGCGGCCCCGTTTCTCGACGAGCGTGGACGGCGCTTGTTCGCCGCCAATGAAGCGCTGGCCCAAGGGCTCGGCGGCGTCACCGCAACCGCGCGAGGGTCGGGGCTGGCGCACAGTACGATCAACCGTGGCATGCGCGAGCTTCGGTCTGCGCGCAACGATATCGATCGGCGGGTGCGCCGTCCGGGCGCCGGGCGTAAGCCTGCGGTGGCGCATCAGCCTGGCCTGCCGGCAGCGTTGGAAGCGCTAATCGAGTCGGCGATCCGCGGTGATCCGGGTTCGCCGTTGCGCTGGGTCAGCCGCAGTCAGCGTCACCTGGTCAAGGCGCTCGCCGAGCAGGGGTTCAAGGCCAGCCAGCGCGTCGTCGCCAATCTGCTGCGGGAGCTGAACTACAGCTGTCAGGCCAACAGCAAGACCCGAGAAGGCGGTAAGCACCCTGACCGGGATGCGCCACCGTGAAGGCCGCGACCAACGCCGGCGAGCCGGCGATCTCGGTCGACACCAAGAAGAAGGAACTGGTCGGCGACTTCAAGAACAACGGCCGCGAACTGCGTCCCAAGGGCCAGCCGGAGGCGGTGCGGGTGCACGATTTCAAGATCCCCGCGTTGGGCAAGGTCGCCCCCTACGGCGTGTATGACATCGCGGCCAATCATGGCTGGGTCAGCGTCGGTGTTGATGCCGATACCGGGGCATTTGCCGTCGAGAGTATCCGGCGCTGGTGGTACAAGCTTGGCCAAACGCGCTATCCCAATGCCAAATGCCTAACGATCACCGCCGACTGCGGCGGCAGCAACGGGCCGCAAGTCAAGCTATGGAAGCGCGAGTTGCAGCGCTTCGCCGATCAGACCGGTCTGACGGTGACGGTGGCTCACTTGCCGCCTGGCACAAGCAAATGGAACAAAATCGAACACCGCCTGTTCGCCTTCATCACCACGAACTGGCGCGGCAAGCCGCTGGTCAGCCATCAGGTGATTGTTCAGCTGATCGGATCGACAACAACCGAAACTGGCCTCAAGGTCTGCTGCGAGATCGACGGAAACCTCTACCCAAAGGCAATCAAGATCACGCACAAGGAAATGCAGGCGATCAACATCACCCGCGATGAGTTCCATGGCGAATGGAACTACACCATAGCACCCACCCAACGACCGCCTTGAAGCACTTATTATTCCGCAGGCCCTTAGTCGAAGATGCGGCCGAAATTGAATATCACCGAATCGGCGGTGAAATTGCTGCCGTCATGGAATTTCGCGCCCTGGCGGACATCGCAGATCCAGCGCAGCGGGGTTGGTCTC
The DNA here is from genome assembly GCF_965277165.1 of Rhodopila sp. Classification (GTDB taxonomy): domain Bacteria; phylum Pseudomonadota; class Alphaproteobacteria; order Acetobacterales; family Acetobacteraceae; genus Rhodopila. The sequence goes on along the minus strand of NZ_CBDICE010000006.1, from coordinate 1,081,076 downwards.
ATCAATGCGCCAGGCGGTGAACCGGGGGTGATGTCGGTCGGCTTGTCGGTGTGGGTAAAGTCCCAGTTCACCAGAGAATTGTAGGCCGGATAGCCTGAGCAAGCGAAAACCCTCGCCGCCGTTGTTTGGGATGCCATGCGTGGTCGGCAGGTCGGCCGCGGTCATGCAGATACGCAACACCTGCGGGCTGGCCGCGTGCCCCGGATCGCAGGCAACGTTGCGACCCCGGCCGCGCCAGCCAGAAGGTCGCGTCTCGAAACTGTCAAGCCGCACTCCGTTGCCCGCAGCCGCATCACGGATCGAACCACCCAGCGGGCCGGCCCGTCCTGATCGGTCGCGATTACCCAAGGCCTATGCCACGGCAGCTTCCGATGCGATCGCGGCCGCGCGCTTCTGCCCAATCAGATCGATCAGCGCGGCTGACTCGATAACATCGCAGAACGTGTAGCTCATCGCCGACAACGTGGCATTATGCTCGTGGTCAGTGAAAGTCGCAGTGCCATCGGCCACGAAGAACACTTTGTAGTTCAGCATCATGGCATCGCGAGCGGTCGACTCGCAGCAGACCTGGGACGCGGTTCCGGTAATGATAAGTGTATCGACGTCACGCCGCTGCAGGATCGCATGCAGATCCGACGAACCGGCCACGAACGCGCCGAACCGGCGCTTCTGGACCCTCAGATCCTCGACCCGCACGTCGAGAGCCGGCCACAGCGCATGGCCCTCGGCACCCGGGGTGAAGGCCTCGATCATGCGCTGGCGACGTGATGCCGAGCAGAAGTGGTCGAAGTAGGTCGACCAGGTGCGGACCGCCTCGGCGTCGAACGTGTTCTGGATGTATACCACGAGTCCGCCCGCGGCCCGCACCGCCTCGCTGATCCGATTGACCGCCGGCACGATGGCACGCGCTTCGGCGATTTCGGCGACCGCTCCAGGTGCCATGAAACCGTTCTGCAGATCGACCACGACATGGGCAGTGCGCTTAGACTCAAGGCGGTCAAACACCCGCAAGCCGCCCCGGCGCTGAGCAACCCGTTCAATAACCGAGGGATCAATGACGCTGTTGTGCATAATCCACTCCATTTATGCCTAGTGATTGATCACAATTCCCATTCAAACGCTAGTCGTGCGACGGAATTTATGCAACCGCATAAAAATCATCCAATCCCGCTCTGGACAGCACCGCGCGGTGTGCTACGACCGGAGTTGTTGCAACGCAACATAGGCTCAGCGCACAATTTTGCCGCATGACGTCCGTTTCGTAGTCGAACGTAGTTTCCCTTGGCATCCGGAGAAAAACCGACCGCATGCTCGTGTTCGCCATTCGCCGCCTGCTCCAGGCCATTCCCGTCCTGTTCGGGGTTTCGCTGGTCGTGTTTGGACTGGTGCACATCGTGCCAGGCAATCCGATCGACATGCTGATGCCGCCCGAGGCCTCGCCCGAGGTGATCGCCCAGATGAAGGCCGCGTTCGCCTTCGATAAGCCGCTTTACATGCAGTATCTGCTCTGGCTGCTGCGCGCGTTGCACGGTGCTTTCGGGCTGCCGGTTTTCAACGCCACGCCAATCTGGGGTCAACTTGTCGTTGCACTAAAAAATACCTTGGTTCTCGCCATCCCCGCCGCCGTACTAGGTTTCTCGCTCGGTATCCTGTTCGGCATGCTCTCGGCAATGTACTATGGCCGCTGGCCGGACAAACTGTTTTCCTCGATCGCCACCATTGGCGTGTCGTTGTCGCATTATTGGTGCGCCATCGTCCTGGTGGTGTTCTGCGCAGTGCTGCACGAATGGCTGCCGGCCCAGGGCATGTGCGAAGGCGCTAATGGGATTGCTGCCCGCTTACGCCGGGATATCGGGAGAGGTCTGGCTGAACGGAGAGGAGATCCTCGGGCTGCCGGCCGCTGCGCTGGCCAAGCTGCGCGGGGGCGCAGTGTCGATGATCTTTCAGGAGCCGATAGCGGCACTCGATCCCGTCTATACGATTGGCGAACAGATCGCCGAAACCATTGTGCAGCACGAAGGCTGCGACAGCGGGACCGCGATGAAGCGCGCGCTGGGGTTGCTGGAACAGGTCAGGATCCCCTCACCGGAACGGCGGCTGAAGAATGTTCCGCATGAGATGTCGGGCGGCATGCGGCAGCGGGCGATGATCGCGCTGGCGCTCGCGCGCAAGCCCAGCGTGCTGCTGGCGGACGAGCCGACCACGGCCCTGGATGTTACGGTCCAGATCCTGTTTCTGCTGCGGCAGTTGCAGCAGCAACTTGGCATGGCGATCGTCTTCGTCACCCATGATGTGTCAATGCAAAGTAGAGATGTCCCCTGACTCCCCAAAGTTAAAATGTCCCCTGTGGGCTGGGCGGGGGGTGGGCACCGGTCAAGCGTTAGTCCAATCGCGGTGTTGGAGCGGTGGGTAAGTGGCCCGCTGGAGTGATCGTTCAGAATCGGGCGCAAGCGGGCCACTTATCCACGGCTGCGGCGGCTGTTACGCGGGCTGTACTCACCCCGGGACGGTTTCAACCGCGGCGTTGGGGATGTGCCGCGCAGCGATCATTGCGTCGATCCGGGCATCGATGGTCTTGCCGTCCACCGCCGGGGCGGGCATGGCATAGCGGGCATAGGCCGTTACCGGCAGGATCCGGTCTTTGTAATGCACCCTCAGCGCACCGTCGGGAAAGTGATGCAGCGTCACCTTCGCGCCGCGCAGCGCGGTGCCAGGCCCGGGTGTCTTGACGCAATACATCGTCCCGCCGGAGCGGAAGGTCAGCGCCTTCGACAGCACCCGCTGCTCGCGCCGTGCCAGTTCGTCGTCCAACGCTTGCGCGGTCTTCGTCCACGGCCGGTGCGCCGAAGCCGGGTCGCGCGGCGGCACCGCAAACTTTGCGTTGAAGCGCGCCATGAACGCCGGCGCGAAGCCATTCGCCGCCTCGATCGAGCCAATGCCGGCCAAACGCATCTCCTTGACCAGCCGGTCCTGCAGGGTCTGGTTGGCGCGCTCGACACGACCCTTGGCCTGCGGGGTCAGCGCATGGATCGGCTCGATCCCAAGCCGATCCGCCACCCGTCCGAACTCGGTCTTGCCGTCGCCGCTCGTGGCGTCCTTAGCGTTGATCCGGAAGATGCCGTGCCGGTCGGAGTAGAACGCCAGCGGCCGGCCATGGTCCAGCACGTGGCCGCGCAGCGCCGCCAGATAGGCCGCCGTCGTCTCCGCCGGGGCGAAGCGTAGCGCGGTCAGCCGGCCGCTGGCGTCGTCGATGAACACGATCAGCGCACAGCGCGGCCCGCGCCGCTCGAACCAGTGGTGCGCACTGCCGTCGATCTGGATCAACTCGCCAAACCGCGGACGCCGCTGGCGGAGCTGAAACACCCGCCTGGCCCGGCGGCGCTTGGGCCGCCACAGGCCAAGGCCGATCTGCATCTGGCGGATCGTCTCTGCCGAAACGACGATCCCGTCCAACTCCAGCAGCTTCTCCGCCGCCAGCGTCGCGCCGAAGTCGGGGTATTTGTCCCTCAGCAGCGTCGCGATACGACCGCGCAGCGCCGCCGACATCCGGTTGTTCGATGGCCGGCCGCGCTGATGCGAAACCAGACCCGCGTCGCCCTCAGTCTTCGCCTTACGCACCAAGCGCTTGAATTGGCGGACACTGAGGCCAACGCGCTCCGCTGCTTCAGCCTGGCCCAACCGACATTCGATCGACTGGCGCACCCAATAGGCGCGATCGCGCTCCGCCTGCGTCATCCACAACCCCGTCTCGGCCATTGCGTCCCCAAGCATGCGCAAAAGGGGACATTCTAACTTTGGACGGAGGGGACATTCCTACTTGGGGCTAACATCGTCACCCATGATGTCGGCGCGGCGGCAGAGATTTCCGACCGGATCGCGGTGATGTATGCCGGTCGTTTCGTCGAGACCGGCACCACCCGCCAGCTGATGCGCAGCTCAATGCAACCATATACACAGGGTCTGCTGTCCTCGACCGTGCATGACGGCATGAGGGGACGGGCGCTGGAGGCGATTTCCGGCAGTCCGCCGAATCTCGCGGCGCTGCCGCCGGGGTGTCCCTTAGCGCCGCGCTGCCGTTACGCCATCGATGCGTGTCGACAAGGCGAGATCCCGGTCGTGACGACGCAAGCCTGCGCGATGGCTCGCTGCGTGCGGGTGAAGCAAGGGGTCGAAGTATAAAAGTCGGCGGGGCTGGCCGGGAGAAAGCGGGCGTGACACAACCGTCGGGGACGCGGCGATTTGGGGAAGATGGAATGGACAAACAGGAATTCAGCTTTCTGGTGGACCGCAGCGGACTGCGGCTCAGCCAGGCGCAAAAATCGGCGTTGTTCGCCGCCTACCCGATGTTTCAGGCGATGGTCGAACGCGCTACCCCGCCGATGCCGCGCGAAGCCGAACCCTCGGTGGTTTTCACGCCGGAGGTGAAATGATGGCGCTGTTCCCATCAATCGCGGAGGCCGCCAGGCTGATCGCGGCGAAACAGCTTTCGCCGGTCGAACTAACCCGTATCTGCCTCGACCGGATCAGCAAACTCGATGGGACGCTGCACAGCTTCCTGCTGGTCACCGAGGACCGCGCGATGGCCGATGCCCGCGCGGCGGAAAATCGCATGATGTCGGGTGCGCTAAAGGGAAAGCTGGACGGCATCCCGATCGGCCACAAGGACATCTACAACACCGCCGGCATTCGGACCACGGGTCATTCCAAGCTGCTGGAGCACAACGTGCCAACCGAGGATTCGGTGGTGGTCAGCAAATGGGCCGAGGCCGGTTCGGTGCTGATGGGCAAGCTCGCCACCCATGAATTCGCCATTGGCGGGCCGTCGTTCGACCTGCCCTGGCCGCCGGCGCGCAATCCCTGGAATTCAGATCATTTTACTTCCGGATCGTCCTCCGGCACCGGCGCCGCGGTCGCCGCGGGATTGGTGCTGGGGGGCACCGGGTCCGACACCGGTGGATCGATCCGCGGCCCGGCGGCGTTGTGCGGTCTGGCGGGCATCAAGCCGACCTATGGGCTGTGCAGCCGGCGCGGCGTGCTGCCGTTGTCGCAGACGCTTGACCATACTGGGCCGCTGGCCTGGACGGTGCAGGACTGCGCGCTGCTGCTGCAGGCGATGGCCGGGCATGATCCGCTCGACCCGGCCAGTGCCGACCGGCCGGTGGCCGATTTCGGCGCCGAGTTGGACACCGGCGTGAAGGGTCTGCGCATCGGCGTGATTCGCCACTTCCACGAGGTCGACAACCCGGTCAGTCCGGCGACGAAACGCGGCATCGAGGACGCCATCGGCCTGTTCCGCGGCCAGGGTGCCGAAATCCGCGATGTCACGGTTTCGCCGATGATGGACTACAACGCGCCCGGCTGGGTGATCCTGACGGCGGAGGCCTACGCGATACACGAACCATGGCTGAAGGAGCGCTTCGACGACTATGGCGAGCTGATGCGGGATCGCTTGGCGTTCGGTGCCCTCATGGGCGCCTCGGACTATGTCCAGTCGTTGCGCCGACGGCGGGTGCTGTGCCTGCAGATGCGCGAGGCGATGGCCGACCTCGACATCCTGATCACCGCGTCGGCGCCGTCGGAGGCGCCGAAAATCACCGAAGTGCCGAAATGGGCTATGTTCGAGCGCCCGAATTTCACCATGCCGTTTAACCTGACCGGTCTGCCGGCGCTGAGCGTCTGCACCGGCTACGGCGAAGGCGGCCTGCCGGTCAGCATGCAGATCGTCGGCAAGCCATTCGCCGAGGCCACCGTGTTTCGCGCCGGCCATGCCTATGAGCAAGCGAACACCTGGCGAAGCAAGCGACCGGCAATGTCCAACGCCCTGGCGACCTGAGGGGCGGCCGCGGTGAGCGATGCCAAATTCGAGGCGCGGATGAAGGCAACCGGGCTGCGCCCAAAGCCCGAAGACCTGCCGATGCTGGAAGCACTGGTGAAAGACCTCGATCGCGCCGCCGCCGCGCTGCGCGGTTTGCGGCCCTACGCCCAGGAGCCACTGAGCGCGTTCCGGCTGAGGCCGGAATGGCGCGCCGAACGTAGCCGATCTTAGGACCCGCCGAGAAATTATCGAATCGCAGCGACTTTAAGAACGCAGGAATAGAATCGCGAATTTGCTGGCTGCGACGCGGTACCGCACGGCTAACCTGAGCCGGTGATTGATATCGACGACATCCGCGCGCGCTGGCAGTTGGCGGCCCCGTTTCTCGACGAGCGTGGACGGCGCTTGTTCGCCGCCAATGAAGCGCTGGCCCAAGGGCTCGGCGGCGTCACCGCAACCGCGCGAGGGTCGGGGCTGGCGCGCAGTACGATCAACCGTGGCATGCGCGAGCTTCGGTCTGCGCGCAACGATATCGATCGGCGGGTGCGCCGTCCGGGCGCCGGGCGTAAGCCTGCGGTGGCGCATCAGCCTGGCCTGCCGGCAGCGTTGGAAGCGCTAATCGAGTCGGCGATCCGCGGTGATCCGGGTTCGCCGTTGCGCTGGGTCAGCCGCAGTCAGCGTCACCTGGTCAAGGCGCTCGCCGAGCAGGGGTTCAAGGCCAGCCAGCGCGTCGTCGCCAATCTGCTGCGGGAGCTGAACTACAGCTGTCAGGCCAACAGCAAGACCCGAGAAGGCGGTAAGCACCCTGACCGGGATGCGCAGTTCGCCCACATCAACGCCACCGTGAAGGCCGCGACCAACGCCGGCGAGCCGGCGATCTCGGTCGACACCAAGAAGAAGGAACTGGTCGGCGACTTCAAGAACAACGGCCGCGAACTGCGTCCCAAGGGCCAGCCGGAGGCGGTGCGGGTGCACGATTTCAAGATCCCCGCGTTGGGCAAGGTCGCCCCCTACGGCGTGTATGACATCGCGGCCAATCATGGCTGGGTCAGCGTCGGTGTTGATGCCGATACCGGGGCATTTGCCGTCGAGAGTATCCGGCGCTGGTGGTACAAGCTTGGCCAAACGCGCTATCCCAATGCCAAATGCCTAACGATCACCGCCGACTGCGGCGGCAGCAACGGGCCGCAAGTCAAGCTATGGAAGCGCGAGTTGCAGCGCTTCGCCGATCAGACCGGTCTGACGGTGACGGTGGCTCACTTGCCGCCTGGCACAAGCAAATGGAACAAAATCGAACACCGCCTGTTCGCCTTCATCACCACGAGGCGCGGCAAGCCACTGGTCAGCCATCAGGTGATTGTTCAGCTGATCGGATCGACAACAACCGAAACTGGCCTCAAGGTCTGCTGCGAGATCGACGGAAACCTCTACCCAAAGGCAATCAAGATCACGCACAAGGAAATGCAGGCGATCAACATCACCCGCGATGAGTTCCATGGCGAATGGAACTACACCATAGCACCCACCCAACGACCGCCTTGAAGCACTTATTATTCCGCAGGCCCTTAGCCTGCGAGGATCGCCTGACAGGCGGACGGCAACGGCGGTGGCCGATAGGGTTCGGACGGCTTGGCCGGCGCATTCAACTGATCGAACCACCACTGCAACGTCGGGCCGCAGCCGTCCCCTCGCGGCGGCGGCGGTGCCTGCGCGCAATCGGCCTGGCCCGCCGGGCAGCGGAACCGGATGTGCATATGCGCAGCGTGACCGTACCAGGGCCGGATCAGATGCAGCCAGCTGCGGTCACCGCTCACCTGGCGGCAAAGCTGCTGCTTGATCGCCGGGTTGACCAGGATGCGGTCAACCTCGGGCAGACCGGCGGCAATGTGCAGTAGCGAAACGACCGCGGGCGACCACGCGGCCGGGTCGACGTCGCGCCCATCCGGGCGGACCATGCTGCGCAGCACGACGGATTCGCGGTCGGACGCCGACAATGGCGGCCGCGGCCGCATGTCCAGACCGACATCCACGTCCAGCCCGATTTGATGACTGACATGGCCGCCCGGCAGCGGGCCGCCGCGGGCGCGAGAGATATCCTCGATCAGCAGCGTGGGCAGCCCGGCGGCTTCGGCCTCCCGCCCGAACAATCGCAGGTCGGCAATGGTCTGTGGCGCACCCCAGAACGCGCTGCGATCCAGATGAATGGTTTGAAACCCGGCGCCCTGCGGCGGAAGGCTGACCGCGCCGGCGATGCAGCCGCCGGTACTGGGACCGCCAATGATGTGCAACGGCCCCGGAGCCGGCAATGCGGCGGAAGCCAATGGGGGAACCGCCGAAATCGGAATCGGCGTTGTGGGGGAAACCGGATGCGCCGCTGTCGTAACCGCCAGCGACGTCAGCAGGGCAGTAACACGCGGAAGCCTCAAAACCTGCGCTCGTAAATCGTGATGACGTCACCGGGTTGAATGAAACTTTGCCGCATGGCCTTGCCCTCGACTGCAACGCCGCCGCTGGTTCGCACGATGGAAGCATAATCCTGGATCGCGCGGTAGGTGAAGCCGCCGGCCACCGCAGCAGCGGTCACCATGGTCATGCCGGGCTGGTAAGGGTACTGGCCGGGCTTGCTGACCTCACCCAGCACGAAAATCGGCCGATAGGTGGTGATCTCGACCGACACCGAAGGCGCGGTGTACAGGTTGGCTTTGACCAAGGCATCCCTGACCTCGACTGCCAGCGAGTCGGGCGTCAATCCGGCGGCATGCATGCTGCCCAGCATGGGCAACGCGATCTCGCCGCTGTCGCTGACCCGAAATTCGCCGGTCAAACTGTCGTCACCCACGGTGATCAGCCGCACCACATCGCCCGACCCCAGCCGATACGCGCCGGGGTCGGGCGATGGAAGCTCCGCCAGGCGGCCGCCCGGAGCACAGGCCGTGGCGAGCACACAGAGCAGCAAACACAATAGCGGTCGCACGATGCGGGAAACCCTGTTTTAGGGTTGCACTCAGAGCGCCGGATTTCCGGCCGGCAACACATACGATCCGGTTCGCTAATATTTGGTTAACGCCGCTCCGCCGATTTGTCCTCGCCCATCTGCGCGGCACGATGCGGCAAATCCTGCCGCTATTAGCGAAATCTTAAGCATTAACGGCCTACGAAGGTGTTCTCGCTCAACCCGCCGCGGAAAAAAGTTCCGGGGCGCGACCAAAAGGCCGAACCAGGCGGATGCTCGACAGGCCCGCGGACATCTCGGGGACGACGCCGCTTCCCGATCCGGGGTCACGGCGCTCGGACCGACAGCGCGGATCGTCGCAGGACGGTCTGCCCGGATTTCTCGCGGCGCTGCGCCAGCGGCGCATGACGTTTCTTGCCACCATCGTATTGATACCGCTTTGTGCCTGGTTGACGCTGCGCCAGATCACCCCGCTATACACCGCCACCGGCGAGCTAATCTATGAACCGAGTGAATACAAGGTGCGGGAATTGCAAAGCATCCTGCGCGCCGATCCGACCACCGAGGCGATGATGGCCAGCCAGGCGGAAATCCTGCAAAGCCTGCACATCGCCCAGCGCGTGGCAGAGCGCGGCAACCTGTTCAAAAACCCCGAATTCAACACCGCGCTGCGTCCGCCCGGCACGCTTTCGCGTGCGATCAGCACCACAGTAACAAACCTGCGCTGGCTGCTGGGCATGGAGATCGACGCTCCGCCGGACCAGCCGGTGTATGGCCCGGCTCCCGACCAAACGCGGGACCGCACCATGCAGGCGGTGCAGGACGCTCTGCACGCCGCTCCGGTCCGGATGTCTCATGTGCTGGAGGTCACCTTCGCCGCCAGCGACCCGACAGTTGCTGCCACCGCAGTCAACAACGCGATGGACGTCTACATCAAGGAGCAATACGCCGCCAAACACCGGGCCGTGGAAAGTGCGACGAACCTGTTGGAGCGGCAAGCCGGCGAATTGCGTCGCCAGGTACGCCAGGTTGAAGAGCGGATGTCGGCCTACCGCGGCGAACACGCGCTGAGCCAGGGCATGCACGCCGGGACCGAGAACGAGCAGATCACCAACCTGGCCGAGGATCTGGCCAAGGCCCAAGCCGAGCTGGCCGCCGCCAACGCTCGCCTCGATGCGGCGCGCGGAAAGGTTGGGGCGGAGGCACAGGCGGCGATCGCGCCATCGGTGGCGGCGTTGCGTGCGCAGCAAGACCAACTCGCGGGGCAGATCAAGGCGCAGCAGGCGCGGCTGGGTAGCGCACATCCAGAAGCGCAAAGCCTGCAGCGGCAGTTCAGTGACGGGCAGCGCGCGCTGAACAGTGAAATCGCTCGCGTGGTGGCGGCGACGCATGCCGAACAGCACGCTGCGACGCAACGCGTGGCCGCGCTCGAGGATGTGCTGGCACGGGCGAAAATTGCGGCGGAGAATGCAGCTCGGGCGGAAATCCCGCTGAACGCGATGAACCGCGATCTGGAGGCGGCGCGGGGTCAGTTGCAGGCGGTGCTGGACCGGATAGAGCAAACCGCGCAGCAGGCCACGATCGAATCCTCGGAAGCACACGAGATCTCGCAGGCGATCCCGCCGGACCGTCCCACTTCGCCGCGGATGATGCAGACCATGGCCGTCTCGATCGCCGGCTCGGTTTTCGTCGGCCTGGTGCTGGTTCACATCCTTCAGCTTGCCGACGGAACGTTGCGCAGCGGCGATCAGATCAGGCTGCTGACCGGTCTGCCTTGCCTGGCGCTGATCCCCGAGGTGGGTCGGCGCGCGCTGGGGCATTTGAAGGTCTACGACTATGTTGTGCGCAGGCCGCTGACCTCGTTCGCCGAACAGGTGCGCTTCCTGCGCGCCGGGGTATCGCTCGACGTCGATCGCCCCCGTATCGTGACCGTTACGGGCGCCCGTTCGGCGGAAGGAAAATCGCTGATCAGCATCGCGCTCGGCCGGTCCGCCCGACTGGACGGGGAGCGCGTGCTGGCGATCGAGTGCGATGTCCGCCAGCCGACGTTTCAGCAGCGATTGCAGGGCGAGGCTGGCGCCATGCCCAGGTCACGCGGCGCGGCCCCGCTGGGGCTGACCGACGTGCTGCGCGGCGAGACCGACTGGCGCGAGGCGTTGCAGACCGATCCGATGACCGGGATGCGGTTCATCACCGCCGGAAGACCCGGCGCCGACATACTGGGCCTGTTCCTGTCCGACGCGATGAAGCAACTGCTGGCCGAGGCGCGCGCCGACTACGACCTGATCCTGCTCGACGCGCCGCCGATCGAGGCGATGACCGAGACCCGGGTGGCCGCCGCGCTGGCCGACGCCACGCTGGTGTGCGTGCGCTGGCGATCGACCAGGGAGAGTATCCTGCTGCACGCGCTGGAGGTGTTGGGCGATGCCCACGCCACGGTCATCGGAACCGTTCTGACAAGGGTCGATCCGCGCGTCCATCTCCGTTCCGGATACGCCGACGCGGGGGTATATCACCGTCGCTACAAAGCGTACTTCCGGGAGTAGTTGTTGATGACGCAGCGTTTCCTTGTCACCGGCGGGGCCGGGTATGTGGGCAGCCATCTGGTCGCCGCTCTGCTGGATCGAGGCGACGAGGTCACCGTGATAGACAACCTGCGCACCGGCCATCGCGCGGCGGTGCCTGCGGCGGCGCGGCTGGTGGTGGCCGACCTCGCCGATGCCGCGAAGGTCGACGCGGCGCTGGGCGGCGAGAAATGGGACGCCGTATTTCATTTCGCATCGCTGTCGCAGGTTGGGGAAAGCATGCGCATGCCGATGCGCTATCTGCTGGACAACGCGGCCAACGGCATCCGGCTGATCGATGCCTGCGTGCGCCATGGCGTGGGGCGGTTCGTGCTATCCTCGACCGCGGCGCTGTTCAACCTCGACACCGCCGAACCGATCGCCGAGGACGCGCCGATCGATCCACAATCGGCCTATGGCGACAGCAAATGGATGATCGAGCGGGCGCTGCGCTGGGCGGGTCAGGTGCATGGGCTGCGCGCCGCCTGCCTGCGCTATTTCAACGCCGCCGGTGCTGATCCGGCCGGGCGTCTGGGTGAGGACCATCGGCCGGAATCGCACCTGATCCCTCTGGTGATCGATGCCGCGCTGCGCCGCCGCGCCGCGCTGGACGTATTCGGCGACGACTACAAGACGATCGACGGCACCTGCGTGCGCGATTACGTGCATGTCTCGGACCTGGCCACGGCGCATCTGCTGGCGCTGGAGGCATTGGCGCATGACCCGGTGGTGTGGAATCTGGGCAACGGTGCCGGCCATTCGGTCAGGCAGGTGATCGCTTCGGTCGAGCGGGTCTCCAGGCTGGACGTGCCGTATCAGGTGGTTGGCCGACGGCCGGGCGACGCGGCGGTGCTGGTGGCGTCCTCCCAGCGTGCGCGGCAAGCCGGCTGGCGGCCGATGCACGAAGACCTGGACGATATCGTCGCAACCGCCTTCGCTTGGCGTCAATCGCACCCGGATGGCTATGGCAACTGATCGGGCCGGGCTCTGGGCGGTGCCGGCGGCGGCCGCCACGCTGTTGTGGCCGGCGCTGTGGAACGGCTATCCGATCGTGTTCGCCGACACCGGGACATACTTGTCCCAGGCGATCGAGCACTATGCCGGCTGGGACCGGCCGATATTTTACTCGCTGTTCATGCTGCCGTTGCACGCCACCATCAGCGTCTGGCCGGTGATCGTGGCGCAGGCGCTGTTAGCCGCCTGGGTGCTGTGGCTGGTCGCCGGCGCGCTGGGGCGCGTCTCGGGGATCGCCTTCGTCGCCGGCCTCGGCTTGCTATCGGCCTGCACGTGGCTGCCGTGGCTGGTCTGCCAACTGATGCCGGACCTGTTCACGGCGCTTCTGGTGCTGGTGATCTGGTTGCTGGCCTGGGTTCCGGAACGGCTGTCGCCGCGCCAGCAAGTCGGTGTGGCGGGATTGGCCGGGTTCATGATCGCCACGCAGATTTCCAGCTTGCCCTTGGCGTGTGTGCTTTTGGCGCTGGGCGCGATCGCCAGTCGCGCGAGGTCGTGGCGGCTGCGACCGGCCAGCGAGGCGTTCGGAAGCGGTTCGGCGCCGCCGCGTCTTTCAGCCGCCCGCTGCTGGCTGCTGATCGTACTGCCCCCGGCGTTGGCCGTGCTCGGCCTGTGCGGGGTCAATCTCGCCGCGCACAAGCGGTTTGCGATCTCGCCTTTCGGCAACGTGTTCCTGTTGGCGCGGGTAATCTACGACGGCCCCGGAACGGCCGCCCTGCGCCGGGACTGCCCGGCCCGGCAGTGGGGTCTGTGCCGCTTCCTCGACCGCTTCCCGGCTAACTCCGACGACTTCCTGTGGACCGCGGACAGTCCGCTCCGCCTGGCCGGGGGCCCGAAGATCGTGTCCCGCGAGGCCGGGGCTATCATCACTGCCGCGCTACTGGCCGATCCAGTGGGCGAGGCACGGGCGGCGCTTGGCAACGGGCTGGAGCAACTCACCCGGTTCGCCAGCGGGGATGGCCTGAACGCCTGGCCTGCCCAGGTGTCGCCGGTGATCGAGCGGCATTTCCCACCGCGTGAGCAGGCCGAATATGCCGCCGCGCGGCAACAATCAGGTAGCTTGGAGGTTCGGCCTGCACTCGCTTTCCTGCACCGGGTTGCTGGACTGAGCGGGATCTTGTGCTGTGCGCTGTTGCTTCCGGTCGCGATAAGACGGCGCGCCGCTTGCGCCGGTTTGCTGCTGACCGTGCTGGTCGCCCTGCCTCTGAGCGCGATGATCACCGGCAGCCTGTCGGCGCCGCACGATCGTTACCAGGCCCGCATCATGTGGCTGCCGCCGTTCGTCGCAGCGCTTTCAACGCTGTGCTTGCGCCCCCAGATCTCGCTGCGCCCGCGGCTCCCATCGCGCAGGCCGGCATGAGGCGCAACGCCTTCTGGTCGGGCCTCGAAGCGGGGGTTTCCGCCATCCTGTCGCTGATTACTTCGTTCGCGGTTGCCCGCATCGTCGGTCCGACCGAGTTTGGCATCGGCGCGGCGGCAACGGCGGTGCATGTCGTGCTTTGGGTGGTGGTCAACGCGCTGTTCGCCGACGCCCTGGTACAGCGGGCCGCCATCAACGACCGCATCCTGTCGAGCGCGTTCTGGGCGTCGAGCGGCGTCGGGTGCATCGCCATGTTGTTGCAGGCAGCCTCCGGCTGGGGCCTTGCCGCCCTGCTGGACGATGATCGATTGATCCCGATGGCGCTAGTGCTGGCCGCGCCGCTGCCGCTGGTCGGCGCCGCGGGCGTTATGCAGGGGTTGCTGACGCGCGAACGGGCCTATCAACGCCTCGCGCTGAGGACACTGATCGGCCAGGGCCTGGGGACGGCAGTCGGCGCCGTGGCCGCGCTCGCCGGGGCTGGCGGCTGGGCGCTGGTATGCCAACAGGCCGTCACCAGCAGCGTTGGCGCGCTTTCCCTGCTGATCGGGCGGAACTGGACGCCCGCCCGCTGCCTGGACTGGGGGGCGGTACGCTCCCTGCTGGGCGTCGGAGGACCGCTGACCGCATCCACGCTAGTGTTGATCGGGCGCTACCGTCTGTTCGCGGTGCTGATCGGCGCAACCGGAGGTGCCGCCGTGCTGGGGCAGGTACACATCGCATTCCGCCTGGTCGATAGCGTGCGCGAGCTGACATTCACCGCGCTGTGGCGGCTGATGCTGCCGGCGCTGTCGGAACATCAGCGTGACCGGAAAGCTTTACTGACACAGGTCGATCGCTGGCTGCGCTGGTGCGCGGCGGCGGTGTTTCCGCTGTGCGCGCTGTTGGCGATCATGTTGACCCAGATGGTGGCGCTGCTGATGGGTCCGCGCTGGATCGCCACCGGACAGGCGGCGCTGCCGCTGGTCGGCCTGATGGCGTGGTCGACGCTGTCATTTCCTTCCGGCGTGGCGCTGATCGCGGCCGGGCAGGCTCGGTTCACGCTATACGCCAACCTCGCTGGCATGGCCGCGAGCGCGGGCGGCGTGCTGCTGTTTCGCCCGACCGACCCGTGGCAAGCGGTGATGATCTGGACGCTCAGTCAGGTCTTGGTCAGCCCATACAGCCTCTGGGTCAACGCCCGGGCGCTGGGGGTCAACATGATCCGGCCGCTGACCGGCGGCTTGGGATGCCGCGTGGCTGTGTAGCGGCGCGGTGTGCCGCCTGGTTGCGACAGGCTGCTCAGCCGGATGTCGGCCAGCGTGCCAGAGTATTGGCCAGAATGCTGGCCAGCTGCGGCTCGATGTGGAACAGACCGACATTGTGCGCTAGCTTGATCCCGTCCTGCGGGTGGCGTTGGGCCGACGCCATCCAGTCACAGACCATCTCGACAACATCGAACAGATCCATGCCGGCAATGCCGCGTTCGCCGTAGTGCTCCGGATGGTGCGAGTTGTGCGCGTAATGGTGCTGCAACATCGGCTTAGCGTTATCCAGCAGCGCCTGGTATTCAGCCGAACCATAAGCGATGCCGGCCAACAACGGCATCACCCGGTCAAACGTCGGTTTCTCGGCCGGGCTCAGCTTGCTGGCATCATGCCTGGCGCCGCGTTTCAGCATTTCGGTGACGAAGCTGTCGAGATGATCGCGCACCAAGGCTATGTGGGCCAGCGTATCGGATCGGCTATCATGGCTGGATTCAGACTGATTGCTCATCGATTTCGTCCTATGTTTGGGTGGCGCACAACCGGTTGCCTCGTGTTCTTCGGGCGACGAACGCCCACTGTGAACCGGCGTTGCGTCACCCCGGGACGTGCCGCATAGTCATGAGGTCCACTCGGCGTCGATAGGCTAACCGTGCTGAACGGATGATTGTCGCGCGATAGAATGAGTCGGAAACCCAGCCATACCTCCCTTCGGGCACCGTTTCTTAAGCGGGTCGAGCTGATGATGGATCGCGTGCCCGATCAAGCCGTCTATCCGTTCTCGATCCCCGCGATAGGCGCCGAGCCTTTCCAAGTCGAATTTACCAGTGCCGTTACGATTTTGACTTGAATCAACAGTAGCGGCAAATCGACCATTGTCGAGGCGCTTGCTCACCTTTGCGGATTCGGTCGATACGGTGGAAACCAGAACTATGCCCGGGGCGGCGATGGCGGCGAAATGCTGGATAGATTTCTCAGGCCGTCATGGCTGGCAAAGGTGGACGACTTCGACGCCACGGGGGCTTACGGCGGCAGATCCCTGTCCGAACGCTCACACGGAGAAGCCTGCCTGACGGTATTTAGAAGTCGCGTTCATGGCATCGGGGTTTTTCTGTTCGACGAACCGGAGGCCGAGCTGTCCCCCTTCCGACAAATTGAGTTTCTGAAGTTGTTGAAGACGGCCGAGAACTCCGGCGATGCACAATTCGTCATCGCGACCCCTTCCCCGCTTCTGATGGCCTACCCCGGCGCAATGCTGCTGCATCTGACCGATTTCGGGCTGATGGAACGGTCGTTCAAGCTGACGGAGCATTTCAGGGTCTTGCGTGAATTTTATCTTGATCCCGAGGTGTTCATGGAAGCCGCTTTCATAGCCTGACGCATCGCTTTGCAACTATGAATACCCGACCAAAATCACAATTTCCCGTCAGGCAACCGGGGCTGCGAAGCTGTCGAGGTGATCGCGCGATGTGGGCGACTGACCCGCCCTGGCCTGGCCGACGTCTCATTGGTACGCCTCTTTTGTTCGGGTGATTTGTTCGTCACGCGACCGGCACCCGCGGCGACGCCGGTAGCGTCGCGGGGCGGAGATCACTATCTTGCGGTGATGTCCGATACGCCAGCCTTTCTCGATAGCGGCCGTCCGCCGGTGCCCGACCTTGTCGTGCCACGGGCCGTGCTGCCGTTCTTCTTGCCGCGCCGCCCTGTACGCGGGCGATTGGTGCGTTTGGGCACGCTGGCGGACGCGTTGCTGACCCGCCATAACAACCATCCGGCGGTAACCCGCTTGGTCGGGCAGGCCTTGGCGCTGGTCGCCGGGTTGTCCACGGCGCTGAAATTTCGCGGCTCTTTCAGCCTGCAGGCCAAGGGCGACGGGCCGATCTCGATGCTGCTGGCGGACTGCTCCGACGCGGGCGAACTGCGCGGCCACGCCCTGGTCAGGTCCACCAGGTTGGACGCGTTGCTCGCACGCGATCCGCAACCCTCGACCGCGGCGCTGCTGGGCGGCGGCTTCCTGGCCTTCACCGTTGATCCAGGCGGCGAGCAGAATCGCCATCAGGGCATCGTCGCGATCGAAGGCGACTCGCTTGCCGCAATGGCGTCGCATTATTTCGACACCAGCGAGCAACTGCGCTGCCAGGTGCAACTGGCCTGCGAGCACTCCGCGGCCGGCTGGCGTGCCGCGGCGTTGGTCCTCGAGAAGGTTGCCGGCGCCGGCGGCATCGATCCGGCCCTGAACGAAGCCGCGCAGGAGGAAAGTTGGCACACCGCGACGACGCTGGCGGCTACGGCAACCGAGCGGGAACTGCTTGACGACGGGTTGCCGGCGGATCGACTGCTGTATCGGCTGTTCCATACCGAGGGCGTCGCGGCGGACCGCGCCCGTGCCCTGTCATTCGGCTGCCGTTGCTCGCGCGCCCGGCTGGCGAGTATTCTGGAAGGCTTTCCGTCAGATGATCTGGATCACATGACTGTCAATAATGATATCGTTATGACCTGTGAATTCTGCAATTACGATTTCCGGTTCCCGCGTCAAAACGTGCATGGACAAAGCGCGCCGCCGCGACCGGCGGAATAGATCCGTTCGGCCGTCGGAGGCGGACCGGAAGGGGGTTTGCACTGGCCGCTGCTAATCTCTATTCCCCTGGCGCCCCGCCTCCCCTGCCCCAAGCGGTCCGGTTGCCCATGATTCGACCGGACTGGCCAACAAGGAACCACCCGCCTTCATGCCACCCGCAAATCTGAACCGCCGCTTTGTGTTGCTGCTGCCGCTCGCGCTCGCAGCCTGCGGGGGAAATGACGAAGTCGCATTCGACGCGTTGCGCTACAATGACCTGCCGCCGATCCAACTGAACGTAGCCTCGATCAAGATCGAGCAGCGTTTTGTGCCGTCGGGGGTGCCACCTGACGTCAGCAACCAGGCCCCTTCGCCTCCGGTTGAAGCGCTGAAGGCCATGGCAAGCGACCGCCTGCAAGCCTTTGGTACCGCCAACCAGGCAGTGTTCGCCATTCTGGACGCAACCTTGACGCGCGAGGGTAATGTCATTCTGGGGTCGATGGCCGTGTCGCTGACCATCCTGAGCGATAGCGGCACGCAGCTTGGATTTGCCGAGGCTCGGGTTCAAAGTCGCCATACCGGTCAACTGGACCACATCCGCCGCGTACTCTACGAGCTGACCAAGAGCATGATGATCGACATGAACATCGAGTTCGAGTATCAGATCCGCCGTAATCTGAGGACTTGGCTAACCAACACGGTGGCCCCCGATACGCCGGTGGAGCAGGCGCCGCTAAACCAGTCCCCATCTGCCGGTCAGCCGCAGTATGGTCAGCCCGGGCAACCCTATCGATCCCAATCGGATCAGCCGGGGCAACCCTATCAGCCGCAGCAGACCTATCCGCCGACGCCAGCCTACCCACCCTCGCAGGCGTATCCCTTAACGTCGCCGAATCCGGGTCAGCCGTATCAGCAGCCGCCATATCAGGCGCCGCCGCCTGATCAACCCTATTCGCCGACGCAATCGCCGCAATAGGGACGGCGAGCCGCCCGGCAGCGAAGCTACGCGGTTAGCACGTTTGGGCCTCGGTTGCCGATCATCGCCAACAGTTCTCGGCGCGTCGCCGCGTTATCGCGAAACGCCCCCAACATGCGGCTCGTGACCATGGTCACGCCGGGCTTGTGAACCCCGCGTGTCGTCATGCATTGATGGGCCGCCTCGATCACGACAGCGACGCCGCGCGGCATCAGCACGTCCTGGATCGTGTTGGCGATCTGCGCGGTCAGCTTTTCCTGGATCTGCAGGCGCTTTGAATAGGCGTCAACCACTCGTGCAAGCTTGCTGATGCCGACCACTCGGCGGTGCGGCAGATAGGCGACATGCACCCGACCGATGATGGGCGCCATGTGATGCTCGCAGGTGCTCTCCAACCTGATGTCGCGCAACAGCACGATTTCGTCGTAGCCGTCGGTCTCCTCGAAGGTACGCTCCAGCATCGCAACTGGATCCTCCGCGTAGCCCACGAAGTATTCCTGGTAGGCCCGAGCGACCCGGGATGGCGTGTCGCGCAGGCCTTCCCGGTCGGGGTCATCGCCGGCCCAGCGCAACAGCACGCGAATGGCCGCTTCCGCCTGTTCACGCGTAGGGCGCTGTTCCGCCGAGGTGCTGGCGGCAGCCGTCTTGGTGGCGCGGTTCGAGGCGGGCGTTACGATATTCACCGAGCAGGTTCCTCCGTCTTATCTCTAGGGCGATATGGGGCCGGTTCCGGACGTCGCAACTCAAGTCTGTTGGGCGCTTGCGGGTCAGGGATCGGCGGGGTGTGTCGAGGAAATTGCCGTGGCAAATCGCGCCAGGGACCAAGCCTCATTAGCCGGCGGCCGGCTCGTGCCCCAGGGCGTCGTCTCGTCGCCGCGGAACTAGTGTACCCTACCGGTTTGATGCGGGCTGTCCAGGCTGAAGGCCGGGATGGCGACATCGAAGTTCTCACCCGACGACGGCACCAGCATGTGGTAGGCGCCGACCATAAAGCCGGACGGCGTGTCGAGCGGTGTCCCCGAGGTGTATTCGAAGCTCTCGCCCGGCTCTAGCAGCGGCTGCTCGCCGACCACGCCGGCGCCATGCACGTGCTGGGTACGGCCGCGCGCATCGGTGATCTGCCACGTGCGGCGCAGCAACTGGATCGGCTCCGCCCCCTGATTCTCTATCTTCACGCGATAGGCCCAGACGAAATGATTCTCGTCCGGCTGCGATTGATCGGCCAGAAAGAACGAGCGGACCGAGACGTGGACATCGCGGGTCGTGCGCGAATAGTCTGAGCGCGCCGAACCAGCGGCACGGCCTGACCGCTGCGGTTGGATCAAGGGAGACGTCGCGCGCTTGCCGCGGCCGGGCTTGGAATCTTCAGACGACATGACAGCATACCTTCTTGCCTTGCCGGGTCTTCGGATCAAGGACGAATCCTATGGGTTTGTCCAGGACGGCGGGATGACCGCGGCGCTCGGGCGGCCGGGCTGGTTAGAAAAACAGTTTCGTAGTCAGATCGATATCGGATTTGATCGCACCTCGGCGCGGGATGCCCAAGGCCTTCCTCAGAAAAGGCGGTTAAGAAACGATCTCCCTGATTGTTTCAAATAGAGTATGACGAGCGCGCTCGGGCGTCACGGTCCGTTAGCTGCCAGCCCTGACATCCGAGCGGGTGGTACGCACAGTGCCTGACGAAGGTCTTGCTCGATGTCGGGGGCATCCTCGAGCCCGATCGAAAGCCGGATGGCGCCGTCGGTGATGCCCAGCCGAGCGCGCTCCTGCTCGCCGATCCGCATATGCGTTGTCGTGGCCGGATGGGTTGCCAGCGACTTGGAGTCACCCAGGTTGTTGGAAACGGCAATTAGTTGCAAACGGTTCATCACCTGGAAGGCACCATCCTTGCCACCGGCGACCTCGAAGGTCACCACGGTTCCACCGGCGCTCATTTGCCGTCGCGCCAGCGCCTGCTGCTTGTGGTCGGCGCGCATCGGATACCAGACCCGCGTCACGCCCGGGTGGCGGGCCAGGACGTCGGCGATCGTCGCGGCGGTTCGGCTGGCCGCGTCGACCCGCAGAGCCAGGGTTTCGATGCCCTTCAACAGCACCCATGCGTTGAACGGTGACAGCGCCGGGCCGGTGTTGCGGATAAACGGCTGCAACACGTCGTTGATCCACTTGCCGCGGCCTAGAACCGCGCCGCCAAGCACCCTGCCCTGACCGTCGATGTGCTTGGTGCAGGAATAGACCACGACATCGGCGCCCAGCTTAAGCGGTTGCTGCAGCAGCGGGGTGGCGAACACATTGTCCACCACGACGATCGCCCCGGCCACATGCGCCAATTCCGCCACCGCCGGCAAATCGACCAGTTCAAGCATCGGATTAGACGGGGTTTCCAACAACACCAGATCAGTTCGCCGCGACAGCGCGGCCTGCCACTGCGCCAGATCAGCGCCATCGACGAATTCAGCCTCGATGCCGAATTTGGGCAACAAGGTCGACACGATCCAATGGCACGATCCGAACAACGCTCGTGCCGCCACCACGCGATCGCCAGCCTTGAGGTGCGACAGCAACGCGGCGTTGACGGCAGCCATGCCGGTAGCGGTGGTGCGGCACTCCTCGGCCCCTTCGATCAGGCAGAGGCGCTGCTCCAGCATGGCCACCGTCGGATTGGCGAAGCGGGAGTATTGGTAATGCTCGACCGTGCCGGCGAACGTCGCCTCGGCTTGTTCGGCGTCGTCGTAGACATAGCCCGAGGTCAGGAACAAAGCTTCCGACGTTTCGCCGTGATGGCTGCGCTGCGTGCCGCCATGCACCAAGCGGGTAGCGGCGCCCAAACGGGACAGGTCTGGTCGGAATGGATCGGGTGTCATGCGTCAGGGCCCCTATGTGTATTGGCCCGACCGTTGAGCAGTTTCGGTTCGGAAAAAAACCGAGCCTGATACTGGCCTGTTTAGCGCGCTTGTTTCACCTCGCCGCAATCCGGCCGGACAAATCACGAGGGCCGGGGGGGTCCCGACTCGGTGCTGATAGGGCCAAAATCGGCAATGCGTCAACTGCAGCGTCGGAACCGGACAGGCGTTATCCTTGGGGGAACCCTATTGTATGAGCGCCGATACCACCCGGCGGGCGAACAGACCGCCTGGCGGGCGAATTGCATCACCCGAGGGAAACGATTAGAAGCCTGCCAAGACGCGGGTGTAGTTCAATGGTAGAACGGCAGCTTCCCAATCGCATATCGTGATTTGTGAACGGCCATTTCTACTAATCTTTTCAATGTCCACGCCCTGTCCAGTCATAAATAGCTAGGTTTTCTGTATCAAAAGGGACAGAAACCTATGGGCAACATCCTGCAGCGTGGCGCGCACCAGTATCGCGTTCTTATCCGCCGCAAGGGCGTAAACCTTTGCCGCACATTTGAGACAATGGCCGAGGCCAGAGAATGGGAGAGGGAAACCGAGGCCCGGATTGCTGGCAATCAACCCGTCCAGAAGAAACCTGTCGCTTCCCCTCGCCGAGGCCTGCGACTGGATGAAGGGTCATTTGGGTAAAAACCCGAACGCGCGGAATGAATTGAATTACATCACATATTGGAAATCCTCCAAATTCGCCCACTGGTCGCTCGCCGCGCTGCGTGACTGGGACCTCATAACCTGGCGAAAAGAAGTCCTCGACGAGGATAATGCCAAGGATCAAGGCGTAGGGCCAGCTGCGCTGGTTGGTGCGCAAACCTGCATTCATCGGATGAACGCTCTATCCAAAGTCGTCCAGACCTGGGGCCGCGCGCACAGAATTACGCTGGATAATCCCATCAAGCCGGGTGTTCGCCCGCGACCGCCCAAGGGGCGGGAGCGGCGGCTCTACCCCGAAGAGGAGGAGCTGCTGCTGAAGGCGGCTGAAAAATCAAGCCGTTCTTGGCTGCGCGCCGCGATCGTCATCGCAGTCGAAACCGGAATACGGCAAGCTGAGCTAGTCGATCTGACATGGACAAGGGTCAATTTGGACCGCCAGTTTCTCGATTTGACGCGGACGAAGAACGGCCGGCTCCGCCGCGTGCCGCTCTCAAATCGGGCCATTGAAGCGTTCCGATCCCTGCCGTCATTCCGCGACACCGTGCTACCGATCGAGACAACCAACGGAATTATGCAGGCATTCAGGGACATCAACACATTCCCCGACCTCCGTTGGCACGACCTGCGCCACGAAGCGATATCCCGCCTGTTCGAATATACCGACCTGCGAGATCATGAGGTCATGGCGATCTCAGGTCATCTTAGCCCGGCGATGCTGTCGCGTTACACGCATCTACGGACCGACAGGCTGGCCGACCGCCTCAGGGGCGGGCGGTTGAATGCGCGGGCCGAGTAGTGAAATGGTGGCGGCGGACGCGCCCGTGCCAGTGAATCCGCGCCTATTAGGCAATACCGTTTGATGCACGGCCTCCAGGTAAGCCAACGTTGGCATGGGACCGACCAACTGCTTGTAGTTTTCAGGATCACCGTCTTCTTCAAAGATGGCCGTCACTGCCGCAAGAAACTTGAAATCCCTTACCCTTTCCTCCCACGATCCGGGATTATGTTTTTGAAGGGCCACATATGCTGCTTCGAGCAGGGCGCATGCAATTTCGCGTCCTGGCCAGCCTTCTTTGAGCCCAAGTTCGACTAGATCTTCTAACGTTTGAATGGACGTTTGCGCAAAAACGCCATCATCACTGGGCTGATTTCCCGTCATCACAAATTCCTCCTCGCAATGTCTTCAGCCTTCGTAGGCCGCCCCCTCTTCCTCGCGACCTCCGGCGAGGGCAGAGACGCCACCCAAGCCTCCAGCCGGTCCGCAAGCACATACACTGCCCTGCCAATCCGTTTGTGCGGCGGGGGCGCCGGGACATTAAGCGGCCGGATTTTCATGAACGACTTCCGCAGCGTCGACAGCGGGATGCCTGTCATCGCCGCCGCCGTCGGCACGTCAACCAACAGAGGGCCATCTTTCATCCTTCCGCTTTACGGCAAATAGTCCGGACATATGCTGGACGGATCTAGCCGTAAGCGCCAACCCCGATCAGCAGCACCTCGGTCTGCCGGTTCGATATCACCACCCTGCCCGGCCGCGCGCCGCAGCCCGGCGTAGAGCAGCGCAGCCGGGTGACCATATTCCGGATCAGAATGTCACCCCGATAGACGACCAGAATGTCCGAGACCGGGAGCACGCGTTGATGGTGGCAGGTCGCGCAAGATATCGAGAACGTCCATGCGGCGAAGTCTGATAGCCTCCCCGACATGACGGCGGAGTGGCGTTTGCGTTGCGAAGCGGTCTGGCCCATCGGGCGAGCATAGCTAGGAACGGATGGGGAACGCCAGGTTAATCAGATCCGCTCACCCCGATAAATCGTCACGCTCAACAGATCGCAGTTCATGACCTTGCCACGCTCATCGAGGACGATGTGCCGGCTTCGCGTTTCAACGAACTTGTCCACGAAGCAGCTACCATCGACCATTTTCACGAACAGCCGTTTCCCGGGCGTGAAGTGGAGATGGGTGGATTTCTTGCGGGACATCGATGGCTTTCTACCGCCCTTCACGCGGCACTGGACATTTCATTCCGTTTTCGATATTGTATGCACATATGCATCTACAGTCAACAGAGAAATGCCCAGAGGAAACCCGAAGATACGTCGAACGATGCGCCTCGACCCCGCCCTGACCCGCGAGGTTCTTCGGCATAGGGACACCCTGACCGGCGCGGTCGAAGAAGCCCTGCGCGATTTGCTCAAGAAGATCGGACGGAAGCGATGACCACAATCGACACCCTCCCCGCCCGAACCCGCTCCGAACTGTGGAAACTCGCCCTCACCGCCATCGAGTCGCAGAAAGCCGAAATCGCCTATCTCAAGGCCGAGATCGAGCGCCTGAAACCGAAGCGCCGGAAAGACGGGCGGTTCCAGTGAAGCAAAGATACGTCAGGCAGTCCCGCGCGGGAAAAGCAACGCCAGCCCCCGATTTAATCCGGCTGCTGCTCGACCATCTCGGCTATCGGGAGGACATGGCACCGGAGCCCAAGCAGGATCTTCGCTTTGCCGCAGCCGATGCGCTGGAGGACACCTACTTCCGAATGATGGCCGGGACCCCAGGAGGCGTCCGCCGGAATATGTCCCTGCATGTGGTGATCGATAAAGCGACCGCTCTTTTAGAGGGCGACGGCATTATCCCGGCTGGCAGCGGCATGGTGCCAACGGACACCGAGAGGGCGTTCTGGACGAGGCACTTTCCGGGCATGCAATACACCCCGGCGACGAGTGATAAGCCGAAGCCGCCCTGACTACGGGCGCGCGGCTGGGGACGTGGCGGGCGCAGCACCCGGGCCAACCGTCGGCGCGACCAACAACAGGCTGTTCACCAGATAGACGACCACGACCACCACAAGCACCAGGAACAGGATCCCGCCCAACCCGCGTCCGCCATAGGCTCCACTTCGATAGCCGTAGAAGCCTCCGCCGCCGCCGAACAGCAGAACCAGAATGATAATCAGCAAAATCAGGGCCATAACGCTGTTTATGATGGAATTTGGATTCGGCGCAAGCGGCGGGCGTTGACCCCAACGAAGCGACACTGGAACGATCCGCTGGCGTCGCATATATAGGGAGCATGGAAACCACAAAAGCCATGCTGAAAGCCGCTCGCCGGGCCGAATTCGCCTACTACCACCAGAACCGCTTCCCGGGTTCCAGGTTCGTTCCGATCCCCGACGGCATGATGCTGGCGATACTTGATGCAGCGATCGACGCAATCGGCGACGACGATCTGCCAGACGATGACGGGCCGGCCAATTCCCATGACGAGGCCGAGGTCCCGCGAGCGACCAGGACAACGATCGTGCGCGCGCGAAAGCCCAGGACACGACGTTAGAATAGCCGCCATCCTCGGCGAAGCTCTTGGGGCCATCGGATGGGTAGTCGTCCTGGTCGGACTTAGCTGTAAATCGCCCATGCGATGAACAGAAAGACGCAGATCACAACGAAACCCGGCCACCCGCTTTTCTTCTTCACACCAACAATGTGTACAGGCGTGATGACGATCACGCCAGGCGGCCTCTTTTTCTTGCGCATCGCCAACGCGGCGATGAAAAAGACTATGGCCCATACCAGGTTCATTGAGTCATGTTCTGGCGGCAGCATCACGATACCTTCCACTGGGAGATCGATTAGACCTCCGAGGATACGTGAACTCCCCTGGACACATCCGGGACAAAATTCAGAAAATCCGCTCCCTGTTTCCTCCCGTCCGCTGCTGCCAGGCGATCTTTTTATCCATCGCGCTGATCCGCCAGCCAGCCGCTCGCATGGTGTTCCTGGCAGCATTACGGACGGCCCAAATAGCCCGCCATTGGCTGTATCTGTACATCTCAACCGTTCCGGCGCAGCGATAGCGATAGCGGCGAAGGTACTGGTGCGCCAGATCCTCCACCGTGTTCGAGAACGGGACGTTGACCACGTACACCAGCCGCGTGCCTTCGCCGCCCAGCATATCCATTTCGACCTCGGCTTGCCGCGTCGCTGTTCTCCGGCTTGTGCGACCGATTTTGTAATGGCCGGGGAACCTAACCAGCTCGAACACATAAACGCGGCCCCATTTTCCGGATAGATTTATCCGCCGGCGCCTGAGCAGCACGATCAGCATCGCCAGCGCGAACAGCCAGAACAACACATCGCCGCCGGAGAGCGTGGTCGGTTCGGGGGTAAGGAAAATCGGTGCGGCCATATTGAACTATTCTACCAGGCTGGAGGTGGTCACTGCCTGGACAGACCGATTGAACCGACCCATCACCGATCGATTCCGTCTTGCCCTCACCCGATAAAACGTCTGCCGGACGATATTCGCGGTTGGTTTCTTCCCTCTTCCAGCCATAATTCCATATCTATTCGCCAGCTCGGCAAGAGCCTGCCAGTCGGTGCCGTAGCGTTTGCGGTTCACCTCGATCAGGTCGAACTCCTCCCAGAGCCAGCGATAAAGCGGCGAGACCGTTGACTGGGTTAATATCGCCAGGGTTTTAAGCTTGGGCGGGTTCATTTTGACGCAGTGCATTAAAGGTTCTTGCGATTAATATGACGCGAGATTATATTTAACTCAAGATTATCGCATAATTGTCGCGAGAGTGCCTCGTCGAATTTTTATGCACCATTGCTACCTGCGGTAGCCCCGGAGACCCAAAAATGGACAGGCGTATTGATCAAATTTTAGCCGGAATTGAAAATATCGGCAATCGGTTTGATGATTTAGAAGCAGGTTTTAATGCAGTTCTTTCCGCTCTGCGCGACCAGCAGGTGCCGATGCTTAAAACCCAGATTGAAAAACTCGACCAGCTGATTGAGGCCGTGGACCACGAGCCGTCCGGCGAACTCGAAGAAACACTGGCCAGCCTCGCCCGCGCCGTGAACGGCATGAATGAGACGATCCAACGGGCGCTCAGCCAGAAACCAAAGGACGATTGTTAGTCTTTGCGAAAATCGCTGCGGGCGCGGAAAGCGCGGCAGGCGCGTTAGCCGCGCATCTGCTGGAGAAAACACTCCCCGACGATTATCAAAGGGCCTCCGAATATTACCTGCGAACCGCGGGGCTGGACCCCGCCCTTCTCGACGCCATGGGATCGACGCCCAGGGTCCGCGCCGATCTCGATCCTATCCTCGCGAAAGCCCTCGCCCTCACGCCCGGCTCGGTGATCGACGAAGCGGCGCTGAAGGCAATCCTCAGCGGCGCGAAAGCGAACGGAAAGCCGGTCACCGATCGGAAACGCAAGCTGATGGCCGAAACGAAGGACGGCACGCGCAGGCGCATATCCGGCATGGATCTATGCTTTGCGGCGCCGAAGTCGGTTTCCGTCATGTGGGCCTTCGCCGAGAACGAGGCGGTAAGGGCCTCGATCCTCCAGGCCCACCGCGACGCAACGAACGAAGCGCTTCGCTGCGTCGAGGAGCAGGTCGGCACACGCGTCGGAGCGAATGGTGGGCAGGTCAAAGCGGCGGGTAAGTTTGCCTGGATCTCCATCGAACATTTCACCGCGCGCCCGACCGTTGCTATCACCCGGCCGGATCCGAAAACGGGCGTGGTCGGCACCGAACTCTACACCGTCTCGCCCAGCCTGCGTGGCGATCCGCATCTCCATTCCCACAACATCGTGCCGAATTACACGGTGGCCGAAGACGGGCGAATCGTCGCGATCAACACCAAGCAGCTTCATAATCGCATCAAGGAATTCGGCTCCGTCTATCAGGCCCTGCTCGCCCGGAACCTGCGCGCCATCGGCATTGAGATGGAACTTGACGCACGCACTCGCATGGCCAAGGCCAGCGCCATTCCGGACAGCGTATGCGAGGAATTCAGCAAGCGGACGAAAGACGCGCAGGCTGCTGCCCGGGCCGAAGCTGCATCGCGCGGCCTGGACTGGGATGCCATGCCCGACCAGGACCGCATCGATTTCCTAAAGGGAGGCGCGAAGGCCAGCCGAAAATCCAAGACCGACGATCTCGCCTGTTTTGAGGCCTGGTTCGCTCAGGCCAAAGCCATGGGCTGGAGGCACGAAGCGTCGATCACCACCGATCCCCATGCGCCGCACAACATCGCCGCCGCCCGTGACACCGCCCTGCCCTTTCTCGCCGAGGAATTCTCGCGGCGCGCCGTCATCACAGGATCCGATGCGCGATTGCAGGCTGTCCGTGGGCTGATCGCCAAGGGGATGCGGACGACCGCCGATATCAGCGCCGTCACCCGCCTCATGGTCCAGGAAGGCATTATTCAGGACGATCGGCTGACGCAGTTGCTCTATGCCGAGACGGAGAAGGGCGTCCGGATCACAACGGTCCTCCACCGCGACCAGGAAGAGGAGCTGATCGAGCTGGCGCGGGACGCGGCGGCGGATCGCTCGCGCAGCTTATCGACAGAAGAGCTGAACGCCGCGATCCGGCGCACGGGAATAAAGTTCACTGGCGACCATGGCGCTGCGCAGCGCAAGGGCGTGGAGGCCCTCGGCCTGGGCGGCGAGCTTGGCGTGCTGGTTGGAACCGCAGGCTCCGGCAAGACGACCCTGCTCAAGTCGCTCGTCGACGCCTGGCACCAACAGGGTCTAACCGTTCTCGGCACGTCGCTCGGCTGGAAGCAGGCGAACGCGCTGGCCGATGCCGGCATACCCCTGCTCAAGACATTTGCCCTTCAGCCGTTAATCGACGGAATCACCGACGGGTTCACGACGGTTGGCCGTGACAGCGTCATCGTCATCGATGAATTGGGCCAGATCGGCACGCGGCAACTGCTGCAGCTTCTTCGCTTGCAAAAGCGGTTCGGGTTCAAGATCGTCGCTGTGGGGGACGACCGGCAATGCACCGCGATCGAGGCCGGGCCGGTCATCGATCTGCTCCGCAAGGCCCTCGGTGCCGATACAATCCCCGAGATCCTGACCACGATCCGCCAGAAATCAGAACGCGAGCGGGAAATCGCCGGGATGTTCCGCGAGGGCCGGATCGCCGAGGCCCTCACGATGAAGCGCACGGACGGCACCGCGGAGCTGGTCGAGGGGACGCGGACCGACGCCATTGAGCGCATCACGGATCTGGCGATTGAGCAAGGCGGCGATTTGACGCTGTCCGCCCCCACCAACGCCGATGCGCAGGACATCAGTAAGGCTATCCGCAAGCGGCGGCAGGCCGCCGGGACCGTCGGGCCGGATCGGCGGTTGATACGGGCCACGAATGGGCGCGGGCACGAATTCGAGTTTCACATCTCGGAAGGCGACAAGGTCCGACTGTTTAAACGAACCAGGGCGAAATTCGGGCGCATTGAAGCGCAGATCGGAAATAACGGGTCGGTCCTTACCGTCGTTGAGGTCAGGGATGACGGGCTGCTGTTGCGCGGGGAAAGCGGCAAGGAAGGGTTCGTCGCCTGGTCGAAGCTTGATCACAATGGTCGGTCGATGCTGGCTCTAGGCGAATGCCTCACAATCGAGTCAGCACAAGGCTTAACGTCCGACCGCCATATTTTCTGCGCTCCAAGTGGATCATCGGCCGTCGATGGTTTCCGGGCGTATGTCTCGTCTTCGAGGCACCGAATTTCATCATGGATGATCCTCAGTCGCGGCGAGGAGATGAAAGAGACGGCTGACAGGCTGCCTCTCGGATTGCGTCAGCCGATAACCGAAGACGTCATCTGGAACAACGTCGTCCGCAACCTGAGCCGCAGGCCGGTCAAAGACTCGGCCATCGATTTTCTTGCCGAAGCTGCGGTGATGAACGCCGGGGTAACGAAAGGGTTTCAGGCCCAGATGCGACGCAAGGCGGCCGGAGATCAGACTGATATGAAACGAAAGGCCGGGATAAAGCAGTGGTCGATGCAGCGGGTCAGGGGCGCGGTTCGGCGGGTGTTTGCAATGGGCGCGCATCCTTAGCCCGCCGCGCCATCTCAATGCGCGCGATGCTTTCGACGGTCCGCTTAACCTCCGCATTTGGCAGCGGCGGCACACAGCGCGATTCGTTGAACGCCAGCAGGAGATCAAGGACGAAATCCCCGTCCATGTCTTGGCGCAGCAGCCGTCCGGCCATTCGCGCTATCGTGTCATTCCGCGATCCTTCGGGAACCGGTCCGCCCGGGTTCAACTCGACCCTGCACGCCGGGCGTAGGACCAGGTCGATCAGCCATTGGGGGGCATCCGCTATCGCGTTGGCACAGTTCGGACCCCAGATATACAGGCGGCCGTTGGGGTGCGTGCTTGGCGGGGCAATAATAAAACCGCCATCTGCACGGGTATCAAGGCCCGACTGGAATTTAACCCTGTTGCCCATGGACGCGGTACAGCGAAAATAGAGATGTTTTCCTCCCCCGCCGGTGATGACCTCAACTGTGTTGGGCAGGGGTCCGTATTTTTCTTGGAGTGAGCGCAAAGAAGCCATTCCTTCTGCGCCATCAACATCCAAAACCCATACGCCGGAAACTGTTCCAGTCGCTATCCCGATATTAGCGTTTTCCCAAATTGACCACCACTCTTTGATTTTCTGTTGATTAGTGGTGGCAGCCAGACAGCCACCTTTAATCAGGGGCCATTTACCTTTTACTGGAAAAACACGCATCCCACGTTTCGCATAGGCCAGTGCAAAATCAAGCAATATAGTCATCACAAATATCCTGACATCACGTTGCTATATCGCAATATCGAGATATAATCCAGCTATTAAACGAGCCGCACAGGCGTGTCATCGCCGATGCAGCTCTGACATCCACAGCTTGATGGGAGCAATAGATGCTGGGAATTATCCTAGACGACCTTCCGCGTACTCGCCAAGAGGCGATTGACACAAACTCAAAGTATTATTTTACACTCAAGCCATGTGTAAATGGACACCTGACATACCGTAAGGCTTTAACTCGTGACTGCCATGATTGTGCTATCGAAAAGCTAAAACGCTACCGACAACGGCATCCCGAGCGCATCAAAACACGCAAAAAAATTTATAACGAGCAAAATCGAGAGCGGGTTTGCGCCTCGAAAAAAGAGTACAACCGGCGAACTGCAGTCGCCAGACGGGCTCAGAACACAATATGGATGAGAAACAATAAGGAGCACGTTCGACGCTATACAGCGGAGCATAAAGAACACCGCCGTACATATATTAAGGAATACCGCAAGCAATTTCCCGAGAAACACAAAGCACATAAGCGGAATCGCCGGGCAAGATTGGCTGGTGTGACTGGATCTCACACGCCTTCAGAGATACAGGAAATCAAAGAGCTTCAGGGATGGAGATGCTCCAACTGCAAGGTTTCTATTAGAAAAAAGTATCATGTCGATCACATTATGCCGATAGCACTAGGCGGCTCAAATGATAAATGCAATCTCCAGATACTATGCCCGACTTGCAACCTTAGCAAGAACGCTAAACACCCGGTCGCGTGGGCGCAAGAGCAAGGTCGGCTTTTGTGACCCGTTCGGCGTGACCGGAAACTTCCCGTTCAGCGGAAGAACGGACAGGCCACGACGGGCAAACGCGAGAGCGTGCGACATCATTTGGAATGCCTCGCCGGTATCTTGTCGGACAATGCGAGATCGAACGCGCCGGTCACCTTGCCGATGGACATATCCAGACGATGCAGTTCCAGCTGCACATCACCAAGGATGATCGCTCCGTACCAGACAAAGAAACCTGATGCGGCCACGCCACCCGTCAGAACGCCGGAGAGGAAGGCAAGACGGGCGGTCATGCTGCCTCCGCCTTCTGCCCATGCAGCACCGCAATCAGGGCGTCTGGGAACAAGGCCGGCATCAGAACAACGACCTCGCCGACCTGCGCCCCGCCGCTGGTCAGAGCGATGGTCCGCCAACCGCGCGCCTCGGCATCGTAAATTGATGCGGTGTAAGCGCGTTCCTTGAGCCATTCGGGCAGGTCGCGCAAATTGGCGTGGCGGCGGATGATGAAGGTGTCTGACTTCACGGCGTCCACCCCGGCATAAATCCGCCAAAGGGAAATCGCTCGTCCGGCCAGAAATCGATCACGTCCTCAATCGGATCGCCCAGCTCGAAATCCACGAAATCGCCGACCGCCCAGACGGCATGAATCTCGCTGCCGTCGGCGGTCTGAACCATCAGGTTCGATTGGAACGGGACCAAATCCGCCTTGGCGCGGTCGATGGCGGAGGCGTTGAAGGTGGTGGTACGCATGACAGTCGGCTTTCTCTGAATTTATCCTTCAGGTTAGCGGTTGATGAATGGACAGCGTCTGGTCAAAGGTCAGTAGCCAGCACCTCTTTGACGAACTCTACGTTCAACCACACCAGCACCGACTCCCAGTTCGCACGGTTCGGGAGATAGATCGGTCCATGCTCGTCAATCGTTTCGAGTAGGGCAGCTTTCAGGTGCTTAACGATCTTTTCGGCATCCACGCCTTATGCCCTCGCCACCAAAAGCCCGTTCTCTATCCGCACCGTTCCTTTTTGTTCTGAAATCCATTGATTGATAAAGGCCACGGCAGGTCCGACTTCTCCCTGCTTCGCTTCCGGGCTGCACAAGTCGGTAAAGAGCGTGCCGAGCAACAAATCACGATCGCGCTTCCAGGCCCACCATGTGTTCACTTTTCCAGGGACAAGCCCCTCAAGGCCGAGCGCATGGGCCTCGAAGTCGATCTTCCCGCGTTCGACGCCATCCTTATCTACGAACCGACCGATCATCTCGCCATCATATGCATCATCAAAATTGATTTTATGACGACCTGTACGGTAAGCCACGCTATCAATGTATTTTCCGATAAAACATGCCGGGAAAATGACCCTGACGACTTTTGCGTTAGATGACACCACGGCCTTGATGCAATGGCGTGTCGAAGAATTGTCAGACATAAGCGTTTTCTTTCTCGATTTAGCGGGTGGTAACTGGGCAAGGCTTGATCATCCTAATAGATACAGCCGACGTCAGGCCCGCAACTAACGAGGCCACTTGCGGGATGCACATTCGAATTTGCGTGGATCAGCTCCAGCAGTGGCCGGTAATCGTCCGACGGCAGCGGGCGGTTGTCGGCGATAACCATACCGTCAAAGCAGCACATGCCGCCGATCGGATTGAAGTTAGTCTGGTAGCTTCCCGTGATTTTCTGAAAGAAATCGTCCGCCAGCCAGACCGGCGCGCGGCTGTTAAAGACATCGATGGAGAGCTTCATAGTCGGTCCTCCACTGCCGTGAACAGCCACAACGAAAACAGCGCCGTCGTAATCAGCATCACTGTGACGGCAGGATGCGCAGGAAATACTGCAATGCACCAGGTCAGGCCAATACCGCTTCCCGCCATCAGGAGCGCCGCGACAGCGACTGTGCAGTGGACCGCGAACTTTGAGTGCTGGGCGAGGACGGCCTGGTCCTTATAATCGTCACGGTCCATTTTGATCCGCGTCACCCCAGCAATGGCTTGAAGCCCTTCGTTGTCGTTCATCTTAAATTCCCCTTCGTCCTGATATTTGTCGCAGAGCTTTGTCAGGCGTTTGATTTGTTTGCTTGTAAGATCCGCCATTTTCTCCATCCCGTGCTAAAATACGATAGAGTATATTCTCACACAGAGACAGGCAGTACAATCCGCTTTCTGAGAAACTTTATTGCGTATTTATACTGGCTATATTCAATCCTTGATAGGGAGTTATCAATGTGGAAATACTTCAATATGAGAAAGCAAAGATCGAAACCGCGCGAGTGGCGCCAAGAGCAAGGCATGTCACTCGAAGACATATCAACGCGAGTGGGAATAGCCAGAGGCTACATCTCCGAATGCGAAACCGGGGTGAAGTCAGCATCCGCGAAGTTAATCCGGGCCTATGAGACTCTATCCAAGGGACAAATCACCTCGCTCAGCTGGCCGTTATATTATTCCCGTTGAGATTGTTTCGATCTCGTGTAATGATAAGCATCACCCGTTCCATCGACTGGGAAACTTAAACAAGGAGAACGACCATGGCCGCGAAAGCAGCACCGAAGAAATCAGCCACCCCTGCACCCGCAAAGAAAGCGCCGGCCAAAGCGGCCGTGCAGAAAGCGGCGGCGAAGATCGCAAAGACGCCTATGAAGAAAGCGCCCGTGAAAAAAGCGAAGGCTTGATTCATCAGGGCCATCGTGAACAGTGCGCGATGGCCCGAATGAGCCAGGTCGGTTCAGGTCGCAAGACCCAACAAGCAATAGGGATAGCCCATGCAAAACAACTTGATTCAGTTCTTCACCTGCGATCATCTGCCGCAACATCTGAAGACGGTCAGCAAACCGTTCGGCGATCTCGCCCGGCAGCTTGAAGTCGATCTCCCGGCTAATCCCGAAAAGACCGTAGCGATGCGCAAGCTTTTGGAGGCGAAAGACTGCGCGGTTCGGGCAATCCTGTTCAAAGCGGATGTCACTCCCCAGTCAGCCCCCGCTGACCCAAACATCGGCGACACCAAAGCAGCCTGATTTGCCAGGCGGCGTGCTCAGGCGCGCCACCGCGTAAACCAGGAGGAAACAGTGTCCTACGATAAAAACCAGTCGGCTGCCTATCTGCAACGAAAGGCCGATCTTGCCGCCCGCCGAAAGCGCCAGCGTTCCCGAAGATCCGCATTCGATCCCAACATGGTCACGGCGTTCGCCGCCCGCTGGAAAGCCGTCCGCGCGAAGAATGGTGTAGGACGGCTGCCCCGCAGCAAAGCGGTGCCCGCCCAGTAATGCCAAAAAAAAATCGCAACATCCAAGCCCGGATCGAATATGCAGAGATCAACGCAACGCGAACCCGCAAACCGGCTAAGGCTCGCGCGCCGGCGCCGTCTGATCCGGCTGCGGTTGATTGCGCGCAACACGATCAATTCGCCTGGGAGATCTACCTGTTGCGTGGCCTCTACGCCGTCCACCCCCAGGACAAACGCCTGAAGCCCCACGAGCGATTTCTGCTGCGGTTCGTGTTCTGGTCAATCCACAAGGACCGCCGCGCATGACCTACCGCATCATTATAACCAAAACGTCCCCGTTTTCGCCGGATGAATGCGTCACCGAGGCGGTGCATTGCGCGACGAAGAAGGAGCTCGACGAAAAATACAGCGCGCTCAATCATCGACGCGGGCGGGACATTCTCAGCATTCGCGTGGAGCATTCGGACGACCGGAAGGTCGAGAATTTATAGGGAGCCGTGCTTAAAACCAAAATGCCGCCAAAGGGCGCCGGTCGCTCCGACATTTTTCAAACCGAGCGCGGTGCGGTTGGGATTGTGCTCCCCTACATCCCACGCAGCTGGACCATATGGGAGTCGGCATGCGGACAACGGCAAATCGTTCGCGACATCGAAGACGATGGCCGAAAAGTGGTAGGTACCGATATCGCGGATGGGTTCGACTTCATGTCGCCCCTGGCTTCCGCTCAATTTCAATTTGATTGCATCATAACTAACCCGCCTTACTCGATCAAAGACGCATGGCTTCAGCGATGCTTCGATATCGGAAAGCCGTTTGCCCTGCTCCTGCCGATCACAGCACTCGGGGAACAGGGGCGGGTCGCCATGTATCGAAAGAACGGGATCCAACTGATCCTCCCACCCGGACGCATCCAGTTCACGACCCCGAACGGCAAGGAAGGGGGGTCCTGGTTTTACGCAGCATGGTTCTGTCACGGCCTCGACCTGCCCTCACAAATAACGATCCCGGAGGCTGCATGACCCACAACCCGTCCCCCGACTGGCACCGCCGCCACTTGGCCGGCGAAACCTACACCCAGATCGCGAAATCGGCCCACGTCTCCCGCAACCGGGTGGCCGGCGCGATCAAACGCCATCGCGACGAGCTGGCCGGTCGATCCGCGCCGCGCCGGACGCCCAATACCCCGCGTGCCCCGAGCCCGCCCATCGTGCGCCCTATCAAGCCAGACATCGAGCTCTCCAAGGCCAAGCGCCAGGCCGTCGACCGCCTGAGCCTGGATCGCTTCAGCGCCGCCGTGGAGGCCCGCGAATGCCTGTGGTGGGATGGAGATCTGCGCGACGGGTCGGCGGCCTTCTGCGGCGCCTCACGGGGGCGAGGCCGATATTGTCCCGAGCATGGGGCGCGGGCGTTTAAAGATCGGCCAGCGGCGTCGTGACACCGTTCGAAGCGAGAGTGATGGGCGTTGCCAGACGGCTGAAAGCCTCGCGGCGGGATATCACGAGCCCGACGATCGCCGTCCTGCTGAATCGAAGCCCGAACCAGGTGTCGTCTGCCTTAAGCGCGCTTCTCCGCGCCGGGCGGCTGGTGATCCGGCCGGCGATCGGACCCGGCCGACAAAATGTCTATGACATCGCGCCCGAGCTGGTCATCCCGAAGACATTTCCGGTCACGATGTGCCCGCCGGGTTATGCGGATGGGTATGGGTGGGGAGACGATTAACCGAACACCAGCAAGGGCAGCTGCAGCACGCCGGAACCCAGCAACAGCACGAAGCCGATCTTTTGGAAAACCCGTCGGGCCAACAGGCGGGGGTCGGTACCAACCTTCGCCTCTTGGGCCTCTGCGTGTAACCAGCGTCGCATTAGCCAGAAGCCCAGCCACATCAGACCCGGCCAGAATACACTGAAAACCACGCAGATCTGAAGTTGCACGAAAAGTCTATATCCGTCCCTGTGCTCTTCATAAACAGCTACCGCCAGCACAGCAATCAGAAGCCCGACGACCAAGCTAAAAACTAGCATGAGCAATACTGATTTACCGTCGCTGACTGTGAGTCTCGCGGTATGACCCGTTCCCCTGATCGCGCTCGCCATTTGCACAAGTGAAGGAGAGTCCAACACCGACGACCACAGAAGCACATGCGCCGCCAGCATGCCCAACAGGATGCCTACCAGGCCGGTAGTTTTAAGCCTATCGAAATGGCCGAAGCTGTACCCACTAGAATTCAGCACGCCAAATGCGATCATGTATACCCCAAGCCAGATCGACACCTTTCGCGGCAAGGTCGGTACGCCCTCGGCATCCTCCGCGCATCCAAAACGCAATAATGTTCGCTGCACAAATCCGTTTCGGCGAGTCCTCTGAGCCAGAGCCCAATCATCCATCACGACATTCCTTGTTGACCGACCGCGCGGCATTGAACTGATCGGTGGTATCGCGATGTAATTTTGCCGAAGTTCCCCGACCCCGCTTGCCGTCTTAATCGCGTCGCAGGAGCGGCGCCCTCCTTGTATCGTTTAGCATCTTCAAACGGACGTGAGCTCATCCCGCCTTGGCCTGCTGTCTGGCGTTAACAGCTCCATGCTGAATAAGCCCCTCGCCGCCGCCTGCGCGGCATCCGCCGTGATTATCGCACAGCTTTCTGGTGCAAGCTTCCGCCCGGATCGAGACCCTCAAACGGATCAATGGTATCGCAATCTCGACAAATCCGCACTCACCCCGCCTGGCGCGGTTTTCGGTATCGCCTGGACTATCCTCGATTCGCTCCTGGGTTACTCCGGCTATCGCCTGATGACATCCCGCCCGAGCCGGTCGAGATCGGCGGCCTTTTGTTTTTGGGCGCTGAGCCTTACAGGCGTCGTTGCCCACCCGTGGACCATGTTCAAGCGCCGGCGGCTCGACGAAGCGACCGCGGTGACAGCCGGTATGATCGGGAGCGCTGGCGGGCTTATCGCAACAGCCGCCAATGTTGACCGACGAGCAATGTGGTTTGCGACGCCGCTCGGCGGGTGGGTCATCTTCGCGATGTACCTGCAGGTGGAATTTGGCGACGAAATCGCGGGAAATGACGATGGCGCGGCGTCAGGGCCTGGCCTGTCATTCATCATTAAGATTATGACATCCCTCTCGATTGCCCGAGGGATCCTTTACCGGGTGGGCAGCGATGAACTTGTCGATGACAGCCTTGCAAACCTCCCTGTCCCTCGCCACGCCGCCGAGCACGCGGGAATCAAGTGCGGGAAGGCCGTCCTTGCAGCGCAATCCAGCGGGCGCTCTTTCACCGGCCCTTAAACCCAGGCACATCTCGTCCGCGCTCAGCGCGACCGACCAGCGCGCCGCTTCTCGCAGACAGGCTTGGGTATCGTCGGGAATACTAACGAGCGACGAATCAATCTGTCCGCGAAT
This sequence comes from Rhodopila sp., assembly GCF_965277165.1. GTDB lineage: Bacteria > Pseudomonadota > Alphaproteobacteria > Acetobacterales > Acetobacteraceae > Rhodopila. Next base: position 1,043,047 of record NZ_CBDICE010000006.1, on the reverse strand, counting down.
ATCGAAGTAGCACTGGGGGTGATAGTCAGAAAGCGCCATCCGCCGTCGGCTGTCCGCACTATGGATAAGCTTTCTCGCAACATCGGCCTGCAAGTCGACGCGCGCGCGGATGACCTGATCTATAGCGCGAACGTCCGTCTTTCCCCCCGTATCCGGCGTGTCAAGAATTCCCGCCTTTTTCCACAGGTTGTAAATTGAGCCGCCAGTCGGATACTGGTCGAGTTTATCCAGGCCGATATCGATCGAGTTTACCGATATCTTTTGAATGTCGGTCGCCCTCGCATAATCGAAGTATAGGTTTCGACGGAGATTAAAGTTCGTCGAGCCAAGAACATCCGTGGCCTCGGAGACCTTGCTTATTATTCCGTTTACGAGCCCAAAAGCCCCAAGCGGAAACTCACCGCTGCCGCTTCCAGAAGGGCCTGTCGTATCGGTCACGCTCGAATTGATGACGAAAATGAAAGCCGCATCGCCCGGTCTCATCCGAACCTTCTGGAGCTCATCCTCAGGGACATCCGACCGTCTTTCACCAAAGGCGAGTTCCGCCAGGATATGGTAGATCTCGACAATGCCCTGGTTATCGTTCGTGCCGCCGTCCGTGAGGGTGATGATACTGTCATCCTTGTCCTTGCGGCAGAAATCGGTGAGCTTCGGCTGATCAATCAGCACCGGGAACGCACCAGAAGCCGCGACAGCCTGGGAAACAGGAAGTTGGTCGAGATCAGACCGAATGAGATCGAAATATACGTCTGTATAGGCAAAATGGTAGAATTCGTCCGGCGTCCGGCGCCGCAGCCAGCCACGGGTGACGTTCGGGCTGTCACCATAGCAGGAAAGCCTGTCTCCTGACCCACCCAGGCCGGCCCGGTTCGCGCTCACGATCGTCGAGTTCACCGCGAGCAGCGGGCGGCGCGGGTTCACGTCCTTGAAAAGTAGCTGACGCCCGCCGTCGAAGGTGTGTCCGAAAAAGCGGTCATCGATGTAGCTGGCAAAACGATCGGAACTTATCGTTCCCGGCACGCCAGGCACTACAAGGCGGGCGATTTGCTCATACACAAGGCGCGTATATCCCTGCCCGACGGTCTTCAGCACGTCGTCATGCCGCCAGACCAGGCCTTTATCGTCTTCCGCGAGACGCCTCTTGCACACCTCGTTCCGATCGTCGCCAGGGTCACAGGACAGCGCGTAGACGCCCGCCGTGAAGCTGCCGCCCGAGACCGAAGACACGACATCGGTCCGGTGCAAAAGCCCGAGCGCCTGCAGATAAAACATCGATTCGGCTGAGAACACCGCGGCCTTTACTCCGCCGCCGCTCAAGGCGAGCGCGATGAAGTCTGACTTCCCGGCCCGGCTCTTGCTGCACTCAAGTGCGAGGGAGTCCCGCGTTAAGCCGAGGGGAACGTCGACGTCCCGAATGCAATCGGCATCCGCGCGCCAACGGATAGGCTTCGACGTCTGCTTTCCCGCCCGTACGTTCGGCGGATCCGGTGGGGAACAACTACCGACAACAAGGGCGAGCATCAGCGCGACCAAACGTATCATTGGTTTTCCTTCCCCCAGCCACCGTTGTTCAAGCGTGGAAGCGCCAAGCATAGCCTTCCTTTATGCCTGGCGACAATATGGAATCGAGCGTCACCCTATATTTTCTGGATTACATCGGGATTTCTTCTTCCGCGATGGCTGCCGGTTCAGTCACCTCAGGATCAAGCCCGTCATCCTCAACCTCGGTGAATTCTGCATCAAGAACGTCACTCTTCGGCTCGGCATCACCTTTGACAGCGTCTTTGACCGCCTGCGCGGCACGGGTCTGGCGCTTCTTTGGCGGTTCGGCTGAAGTAACCTCCCCAGTGGTATTGTCGATGATTTCGCCGCCCACTTCGTCGGCTTCATCCTGACGCAGAACCTGTTCTTCTCGGTCGCCGATAGGCAGCCGCTTCTTGGCCCGGTGCAGCACCGTCTTGCGCCACGCCTCGCCGGGCGACTTGTTCCACATTGGGCTGACGATTTTCCCGTCCTTATTTTTGGCGGAGTAATTGTCACGGACGGATTCGATCTCCGCCTTTGACATATACTCAGGACTGGTCCACTCGCCGCTGGCGAGTTTGGCGACAACATATGCGCCGATGGGCTCGCCGCGAGCCATCTTCAGATTGATTGTATGCGTGACAGGGATCTCATCGGTGACGAAGTTGATCTCGCAGATGTCGTTTTCATAGACGACTTGGCACGCAATAAACGAAATCTCCGGCGAGCGACGGATCATTTTCATGACGCCCCCGCTCATCAAGCGATACTGGGCTTCTTTCGATTTTGTTTTATCGTTCCAGCCGATGACGATGGCGGCCTCTTTGCCGTCCAGGACGACGCCATCGTTGGCGGCGCGGGAGCAGACCGCGAAGACGGAGCGCGTGCTAACCTCTCCCCTCTTGATTTCCGGCTTTTCATTCACCGCCATAAGGGCGTTATTCATGAATTTCTTGATGTCGGTGCCGGATGAGCGTAACAGGGACGCGAATTCGCTTTCCTGTTTACGTAATGTCTCGGTAATCGTCAGTTGCTTTCCTTTAGTCATAGTCTCCTTCAATTCTGCTCCGTTGGTTTATCATTCGTCGGTGCTGGAGCGTTAGGCGCCTTCGAATCTGTCAAGAAAGTCCCCGTGATGAGCCCACCTGACCGGGGATATAAATTCTATGATTCTCTCGCTGATCGAGTCATATCCGGCCCAGTGCTTTCCGTTCCAATGTCCCTCGCAGAGGAACCATTTGCCCTCCACGATAAACAATAAGACAATATTCGTGCCGTCTTTGGGTGCGTTGGCCATGTCATGGAGGTTCAGAAAATTGGGTGTCATGCCGCCACCTTCTTCAGTCCGAAGTATATGTCCTTGCACGCCCGCACATCCCAAAGGGCATCGTGCGCCGCGTCGCCCAGAGACTTCCCGCAAACCTTCTGTAACGCCTCATCGAGCTTCGGCGATTTCGGCTTATTAAAACCTGCCTCCAGCATCTTCTCAGTTGGCGGGATATTGCAGATATCGACTGTCATGCTCATCGTGCATTTCCACGGTTTGTCGGCTGGCTGATAGCCATGATAGGCGGCCTCGATATCCATCATCTTGCGGTCAAATTCCGAGTTATGCGCGATTATCACGTCAGCCATTTCAGCCAGGCGGCGATAAAACAGGTATGTCGCCTTCGATGACACGCCGCAGGCCGCGCACAATTCCGTCGTGAAGCCATGGACCTGCCCCGCCTCCTCTCCCACCGCCCAGCCTTCCGGCTTCATCAGCGCAGAAAATTCCGCCAGCGACTTGCCCGTCTCATCACACAGCAACATCGCAACCTGGCAAACGCGGGCCTGGCCGTCTTGCACTAGCGCGCCGTATTTCTTCGGGAAGCCGGTTGTTTCCGTGTCGATGGCGAGGATGCGGCGGGTCATGCTTCGCCCCGCTTCTTATGCAGGTCTGACACGGTGCAGCGCGGGTAACCTTTTCTGGCACCTAGATAGGTCCCGACCATACTCTCCTCGACAAGGGTGCCGGGGCTGTCCTTGACCATCAAAACCTTTATTTTGAAGTCCCGGCCGAACGCCTCGCTATGGTTGCCGAGGCGGTGGATCAGCTCGGCTTGAGTTGCTTTGAAATCGTCCTCGGCCTGTTTCTTCTCGGCTTGAAGGCGATGGTGGCGGGCGAGGAGGGCGTTGAAATCCAGATCTTCCGTGCGGTCGAGGATATCGCCGCCTTTGTGCAGGGCTTTGATGACCGCGTCGTCGCGACTGAAATCGGGATCTGGTGCCCGGCCCGCGTCGACGTCGGTCCAGAACTCTCGAACTTTTTTGACGATAGCTGCGCCAAACTCGCGATCTCTCGGCCGCTCATATTCATGCCAATCATAAATCGAAGTGAACCCGGCGATCATGCCCCATTCGTAATCCTCCCGAACCTCCAGCTGCTGCTGCAGTTGAATCTCGATGTGCTCGGGTGCCTGTTCCTCCACCCACAGCTCCTTGTGGCGGAAATGGTCCACACCCTTAATCTCTAAAATGCCCGGGCCTCGCTTTGGGCACAGAACTCGGTAATCGAAACTCGAACCCATTCGCAACTGAGGAATCCGGATATACTCATCAGCACGCCACACAGTCCAACCGTGCTTTCGAGCGATCTCGTCGGCAGCATAATCCTGCAGCCTCGACCCCTGCGCCATGCGCTCATTTTCATTAAAGGGAAGCTCCAACCCGTCGCGCTTTGCGTGATAGAGCTCAAAACGAGTGAGATAAGGGCTCAAGTCGAATAGCGCAGCTGACATGGTGCTGGTGACATCCAGCTTCCTCAACTCAAGCCACTCTCCCTCGGTGGCAGGATTTAAAATCTGACGTTCCACTTAAATATCCCGAATCCCTTCTGCTTTGTTGCATTATCAAACTAGACTGATAGATCAGACACGTCAAATACCTATGATATAATAATATTGCGTAGTTATTATGAGAATAAGCGTATTGCTTCTTCGGGTGACCAAATGAACTCGGCGATCCCGCCATCGCGCTTTACCGCCGCGACAAACGCCTTCTGCTCCTCCGTGCCCCGGCCTTTCCCTGCTTTCGTCTCCAGCACGCAAAACACCGGTAGGATCTGCCCCACCATCTGCTCGCTGACGCGCACGAGACGATATCCGACTAAATCGCTGCCACCATCTCCGCCCAACCCTGCGTCCACCCATGCCCCGGTGATCTTGCCACCGCTGACAACCTGGCCCTTGTACCGCTGATTGCGAAACAGCCTAAAGCCCAGCGGCGATAATCCCAGCTGAACGCCTTTCCAAACCCCTGTCTCAGCTTGCTTGCCCATTCAGCCCCCTTTTATCTCCGCCGCTGTTTTCACCTGCAATTTCAAGTTCTCCAACTTGTCTCCATATCGAACGATCTTCACCTGTTCTTCCGTCAGGCTATGCCGCTTAATATAGCGCCGCACCTCTTCAAGGTTCTCCGGTGTGTTTTCCGCATCGATCAGCACGAAATCCTTCCCGTAGATCATCCCCCGCCCCCTGCTTTTCTTGCTGTGTAAATCTTGGCGGCCCATGCTTCGGGTGCGGCGTAACCGCGCGCCCTGGCCAGTGCGATCAGGTCGTTCAGGGATTTGGCCATGCCCTGTTCCTTGCGGCGCTGGAGTTTGGCCTGGTCCTCTGGTGACAGGCCGGTTACCTCGGCCAGGTCGCCTTCGATATGGTCGAGTTCGCGGGATTGGATTGGGTAGACGTGGCCACAGTTCGGGCAGGCTGGCGCGGGTCGATGCGCAAAGAAGCAAGCGCTGCACTGGCGGCTGGCGATTGTCCGTTCATCATCTCCACCGGCCTTCTTCCGGTCGCGCGAGGCGAGCGTCCATTCGCGGTCCGTATCCGGAAGGCCAAATTCTCGAATATTTCCAGCATGATCATGGATAATTGCCGGATAATCCTTACGCCTAAGCACTCGGCCGAATTTCTGCAGCTGGAGGGCCAGGGATTTCGTCGGGCGCAAGTCCGACATAGCCTCAACGGTCACGTCCATCCCGGCATTTGCTGCCAAATCGAATCCGTAGGTTGCGATATCCACTGTCGTCATAACTAGAAGTTCGCGCATCGCAAACGCCCGGATGATCCGTCGCCGGTCGGCGTCCTGCGTCTCACCGTCCATGTGCATCGCCGGAATGCCAGCATCCCTGAACTGCGTTGCTATCATCTCGGAATGCTTGCGGCTCGTTGCATAGACCATGTTCAACCGACCCATGGCGTTCTGCCGGTAATGCCTCACCGCATCGCCGATCAGGACGCGGTCATCTTCCATTTTGCTGGCGAGCTGCTTCTTGTCGTAATCTCCCCCAACCGTCTTCACGTCGGACAGGTCGGGCCGCGACGGCGCGAACGCCCTAAAATCCGAGAGGAACTTGTTATCGATCAGCCACCGCACCGAAGGGCCGCACACCATGTGGTCGTAATATTTGCCAAGGCCCTGTCCATCGAGCCGCCACGGGGTGCCAGACATGCCGAGAATGAACGTCCCATTCTTCTTCAGCCACGCCACCAATACATCCATCGACGCGCCGCTAACGTGGGTTTCATCGATCATGGCGAGATTCGGAGCCTTCAGCTTGCCATACCGCTGCATCACCGTCTGGAGTGACACGATCTGAACCCGGGCGTACGGGTTATGCGCGTAGTTTGCCATGATGTATGAGAACGGCACGCCCCAGCTTTCCAGCGTGTTTGCCGTCTGCCTGGCCAGCTCGCGCCGGGGAACGATGAACCAGACCGTACTGCCCTTCGCATGGCCGTCGGCGATCATGGAAGCCGCGGTTTGGGTCTTGCCGAATCCTGTTGCCGCTTGCATCAGGACAAATCGTGTTTTCCTGAACGCCGCGCGAACTTCGTTCTTAAGATCGATCTGATGAGGGTAAAGCTCTACCACGCTTCACTGCGGTCTCTCCGGCGGCCAGCTACCCGTCCAGTCAGCACATTTTCCGCGTCGTCCGGCCTGAAATAACCCTGCTTCTTCAGGACCGCATATTCCTTCTTGGTTGCCTTCAGTCGGGCTTTCTGACGCTGCGGGTCCGCGCACGCGCCTGCCGCGAAATGCTCCGCGCCATCAACCTTGGCGTCGCAGGACGCGCAGTAAAAGCCGCCGGCCTCTACCAGATCACCATGAAAATAATATCTCGTCATCGTCCCTCCCCAATTCCAAAAGCCGCCAGCGGCACACGAACAGACCGCTGTGAAAACCCAGGCGCAAAATACAGGGCAGCGTGCTTCTCGGCCCCACCAAGATCGGCCAGCGTCCGGGCCCAGCTATGCCACGGTGTGTCCTTCAGCAGATTTTCCAGGTTCGGCGATTTGTTGGCGATCAGCACGCCTTCCGCTTTTGGCCAGATGCCATATGTCCGCAGGATGTTTTCCGCGTCCTGGTCCGGCGTCAGACAGTCTTTCGACCGGCCGAGCGCGCGCTGTATCAGCGTGCCTATAGTCGCCTCTCGATTGGTCCCATTGAACACATACCGGATAATCTTGGTGGCGATGAACATGATCAGCCGCTCAGGATCGGACTGCTCAGCAATCGCCGTGTGCGTAGTCCAGTCGTGCGCCCGTATCCAGGCCACAGCCTTATCGTGATCCACGGCTGCCGTACTGCTCAGCAGGTATAGGCCCGCCAGCATGGCGCCGATCTGATCTGCCGCACGCCGGTCGCAAAGCACGTCCGATGCAGCATCCGCGAACGCACGGCAATTTCCAACCAAAACGCCGAGATTATTAATCGTCCTGGCCAGCAGCCCACGCCCGAATTCGGGGGTTAGCGTCTCCCTAATCTCCTGACGCAAGCCCTGATAATACTGGTCGGCATCAGCAACCGCCGCTTTCTTCAAAACCAGCTGCGTGATCCGGCTCTCATCGGCGCGATGCTTGATCACAGGGTTGATACCCGAAAAGCAAAACGACGCCCGCAGCGTATATTGCACCGCCTCTCCGCTGGCCGACCCCTTGACGATCTTCCCTCCAGAGGAAGACCGGCGCACCAGCTGCATCAGGCCCTCCATGATGGTCTTATCCTTCATGGTTTCCGCCTCGGCTTCGTCGTAAATCACAGGCCGCCCGTCGAACCCCAGCATCTGCCGCAGGGCCGCTTCCGTCGTTCCACCTTCGACGTGCAGCGCCATCGCGCCGACCATGTTCGAAACTATATTTTCCAGAACAGTCGTCTTCCCGCTCTGCGATTCACCAGTGATCCAGATGTGCGGCCGCCACGGAATCGCCGCGCAAACCGGCGCGATGACGCACCAGCCAGCCAGCAGGTCGCCCGACAGCTTCGACTCCCAGGAAAGCTTGCTGCAGATCTCACGCAGGCGGATCGCCGACCGGTTCGACAGCGGCTCCGCGTCCATATGCACCGTCGCGCTCATCAGCGGATAAACGAAGCGGCTCGGCAGCTTGTGCGGTTTCACTGACACCCCGTCGACCATCAGCGTATCGCCGCAATGCAGGATGTTCCGGCCATCATCCAGCCAGGCGCCGATACCGCGAATATTGGAAGGCCTGAAGATGCCGACCTCATGAGCCGTCGTGATCAGGGCATTCGCCGCAAACTCGGCGATCTTGCGGCTTGATTCCTCTCCAGCACCAAAATGGTCCTGCCAGTAGTGAAGCGGGCATAGCCGGAACAGATTAACCATGCTCCCGAGCGCCGTGGGCGACAGCTTGACGATCTGGCCAGAGCTGCGCGGCAGGAAATAATAGTGACCGTCACTATGCCCGAGGATCTTGAAGGGCTTCTCCTCGTCGGTTTCGTGCGGATCTGGGTAATCCCCGGCGTCACCCCCGACGGGTTGCAGATCGTGGCCGGGGCCAGGAATCCCGTCGGGGGCTTCTTCTGGAGGTGGCGCCGGCGGCACGACTCCCAGAATTCTTTCGCGCACGGCGTCCAGGCCGGCGCTTAAATGTAGGTCACTAAAATCGGTGCGCTTGCCCGGGTCGTTGTCACCGAACCCGGGATCGACGACGAACGCGCCGCCTATGGCCGCAGCAGCCTTCGTGGCCTTCTCCACCCCGGCGTTATAGAGGAAGCCTGCCGCGCGCCACTCCACCCAGTGAGGATCATCGCCAGCAACCGTTTTCTTGTCCGGAGATCCTGCCCCTTTATGGCCGGTCGGAGAGAAGCTCCAGAAATCCCCGTCCGCGGCGAAAATGAATCGCGAATCCGGGTATTTTTTCTTCATCGACCGGGCGACCTCAAGCAGGTTCCCGGCGGTGAACGCCACGACTACTGGCAGACCAGTCGCCATGCGGATGCTCGCCGCGGTTCCCCATCCTTCAGCAATGATAATCTTTGATTTGTCCTCATCTCGGGTTGCCAGCGGAAAATAAGCGCCCTGCACCGAGCAACCATCTCGGAACTTCTTAAACCCGTCCGGGCGGATCTCCTGCAAGCTGACTATATTGCCGTCCCTGAACATCGGGATGACCAGGGTATCTCCGTCCTGCCGTATGCCCTCGAGGACGATGCCCTTGCGCGCGCTGTATTCGTTCCCAGCGGCAGGCTTCAGTCCCTTCCAGTATTCCTGCGCCCCGCGCGCCGCTGCCTCATAAGCCGCCCGCCGCTCCTTTTCCGCTTCGGCCTTCTCCCGTTTCAGTCGCGCGGTCAGCTCCTGCCGTTCGGCCTTGGACAGCTCCCCGCCCATTTTGCTGTGCCAGGCCTGGAAACCTTGGGGGTCTTTCTCGCTGCCATAGCTGCCAAAGACGAACCCGTCTGGTTGCTCACGCAGGACATAACGTCCACTATCGCCGCCACCTTTCTCGTCCATGAAATAGAGGCGATGCCAGCTATTGTCGGAAACAATATGTCCATTCTTCGGGCGGTACCCGGCGGCACTGAGGGCCGACAAAAAGTCTTGCATGAAGTGATGTCCCGGAGTGGAGAAGTCGATCTGCTCAAACAGCATCATACAAAATAATATCGGGTACAAGAGGCAAAATTAATTTTGACCTTCCCGATTTATATTAGGACACTCTAATATATTAATGGACTTAAGTATACGTAATACAGCGGTTTCTACAACATTGTTGTGGCCTGTCGTTGCCTATGTGTCTGATTTAACTTACAAACTACGGACTACAGCTTTTTTCGTTCTACAGAGATATATACTGACATATAGACTATATAGGTTATGGTAAGCTATATAGTGCTACAGGCTCCTATATATATATCTATATCTTTATAGTATAGGTAGTATAGTAGTAGTCGCCTCGCAAGCCATTGGCGTGACTTGGGAAATGTCTACGACAAATCGTACAACAGCAAATAATCTGTGTCGTTTTCAAATACGCTGATTGACGCTGACAAAACATCCTGTCTAATATCGTATCTGTAACAAACAGGAGGACGTGCTGTTTGAACTTGAGACCGGATATTCACCACCAGCGCTGATCCCGCCACGCGAATTGCGTTTCAGCGAATTGACCGAGGGCGTGAGCTTCTTCGTGCCCGCAGACTTTCGAGCGACGCCTAAGCAGACCCGCGCCTCGATTTACAGCGCCGCGCACAGCCGCGGGATACGTGTCCGGATCCACAAAACGACGAAGGATGGCGCGGAGGGGTTCAGAGTATTTGGAGCCCTAAAGTCTTCGCCGTGACCCTTCACAACGACCAGCAGCGCGCCGTCGACGAGATCCTGGCTGCGCGCGGCAGGGGTCAGCGGCACCTGCTGGTCGGAGCAGCCGGCACCGGGAAAACATATCTCATGCAAAACCTAGCCCGCGACTGGCGCGACAAGAAACTCTCCGTGGCCATGACCGCGCCGACCCACAAAGCTGTCGCCGTCCTGTCCTCCAAACTTCGCCAGGCCGGGCTCGTCGAGATCCCCTGCCGCACCATCCACAGCCTGCTCGGGCTGAAGCCGAAGCCGGATGGCGACAAGCTCACCTTCGTCCGCGACAGGAAGGCTGAGCCGATCGACGCCGATGTTGTGGTGATAGACGAGGCCAGCATGATTCCTGCGGAACTGATGGCGCACATCCGCCGCCACATGACGCGCGCGTTCGTACTGTTCTCGGGCGACAAGGCGCAGCTGCCGCCGAAGGAAGCACATTTTGCTGGGCCTTCTGTGATGTCCCCGACATTAGGAAACGCGGGCGAGACAACGAGAGGGAAATGCAACAGCTGCTTTACACTGCTGTCACTCGTCCGAAACAAGGGCTCGTTTTGGTTGGCGTTTGATCACCTCAGCCTTCCTGTTGTTGAAGCACAAAAAGGAGATAAGTGGCGGTCAACCGTAATCGCGATGGCCTCAGCGGTGACGACGGACCATATACCCTTGGCAGCAGTTGCATATCGCTAAATTTGGAGCGTTATATGCTAACGGAAGAAAAGTTCGAGAGCGACCTTCACAGGACAATTCATCTTACGATAATGCGAGCCGGCCACGCAAGGAACCTGCATCCCGTGTCGGCGCACACGCCACGAGGTACAAAACTTTCCGATTATTCGCTTTTTCACGGTAAAGTTATCGTTGAGCACAAGGCCTACTTGGACTCCCCGGAGCAGCAGAGAAAAGGCCAGGTCTTGAATGCTTTTTTTGAAAGCCTGATTTTTAAGTATAAAATTGCGCGTGAACAAATTCCAAGTTTCCGCGAACGCCTTAATCCAGAAGAACGTAAGAAACTTCAAAAACTTACCGATACTTTTCTTCATAAACTTCAGAACAAGATTGCAGAATGTAAAGATCAGATAAGGGATACCAAAAAAATCCTCGAATTGCCCAGTGCCGTCGGCGTCGCGCTTATCACATTCGATCGCGTCCGTTGGATGATCCCTGGTGTGGTCGCACAACGCTCTTGGCGTAGCTTGCCGAAACTTCGGCATGTAGATTTTGCAATCGCCGCGATACGAACACCTGACCGTGGTCGAGTGTCCATCCAGTATATGGGCTCTGCAAACTTAGATCCTAAGCATCAAGCGATCTTGAGGGGTGTGCTTGATGTCATGGGTGCAGGGACGCCAAGAAAACGTTACGACCTTTATACCGCAATGGAGATGGAGTGGGAAGGCAAGCTTTAATCATGAGCGAACACGGCTCAAGCGCGTTCCAGACCATGGAATACCTGCACTCGAAAGCCTTTCCATGGTCTGGCCGCGCAGGTGGTGGACGACCCGGCCACAACTCCCACCCAGATCACGATAGCTGGTCTGCCCCTTGAACGGGACGGACCAGAATCGCCAGCCTATTTTTTCTCGGCTTTTTTCTCTTCATGGTGACCGATCGCAGCGCCGGTAACCGCACCAGCGACAGCGTGGCCGCTTCCGACCTCATGGCCCGCCACGGCGCCCACGGCCGCGCCTTTGCCGGTTCCGGCATTCGCCTTGTCATTGTCCGCCGCGAAGACGGGCGAGACCAGCGCCAACCCGAGAGCGGCGGCGAGAAGATACTTGAACATCCGTTCCTCCTTAATGTAAGCACCTCTTACATTGGTGAGGAGCGCGGTGGCTTTCAACCGAGATCAAGATTTTGTTCTCCTGTAGTATCGCTCGAGGCGGCTAGGAGCCCAACGTCGCCGCCAACACCGCGCCTGAGGTCATCGCCGCTTCTGCTGCGTAAGAAGCTTCCGTTTGTTGCCCCGTCTTCTCCACAAATAGCCGGCGGTTGGGACGAGCGCGGAGAACGTCAGCGACGTCTGCAATGCCTGCACGGCTTTCTTCCTGACGTCCAGGGCGTCGATCTCTGTCCGGCTTGGGCTGGAGCGCATGGCGATCAAGGCGAGGACCGCGGCGACCACTAAGTTAAACCCCAACACGCAGAGAGTCGCGTAGATCGGGAGCAGGTACATCCCTGCTACTTGCCAACCTGCGATTTCCAGCGTGATCAGAACCCCCATTCCGAAAACCAGCGCCATCACGCCAAACGCGGCCCGCCTGCCCTGGCGCGCGGCCATGGATTTGTACCGAAGAATTTCCGCGTCGATCGCGAGTTTCAGAAGGTTCACGCTGCGCATGGCGACGTCCTGCTTTTTGGTGAAGATTCCGCCGCGACGCCGCGACTAGAGCTCAGTGCGCCTCTCCCAGCGTGTCAGCCGCCCGCGCGCCGCGCCGTCCCATGGCCTCCGGATGGCCGACGGTCGAATCCTTCCGCGTCTGCTTCTCGGATTGCGCGTTGATCGCCGCCCCGAATAGAACCACGAAAGAAGATATGTAAAGCCAGGTTAGCAAGATGATGACGCCGCCCAGCGAGCCATAAGTCTTGTTATAGCTGTTGAAGTGGGCGACGTAGACGGTGAAGCCGATGGACGCGATGATCCATAGCGTCATCGCAGCGCCAGCGCCTGGCGAAACCCATTTCCATTGCGGCTCGTCCCGTGCAGGGGCATACCGGTACAGCACTGCCAGGCCGGCCACGAAAAAGCCGATGAGCATCGGCCATTCGAGAATTAGAAGAAGCCATTTGTTCATAGCCCCGAGCGGTAGAACCTGCACGGCCGCCGGCAGCACGCCGACAAGCGCGACGACGAAAATTCCGGCGATCGTCAGCCCGATGGTCAGACCGATGGCGACGAGGTTCAGTTTGAAGAATCCTCGCTTCTCCGGCTCCTCGTACGCAATGTTCAGCGCCGTGATCAGTCCGCTCATGCCGCGGGATGCGCTCCACAAGGCAAGCAGCAACGCGAAGATCGCGCTGAACCCTAAGGCGCCCGTCGATGCACTTACGAGCGCGTGCAGCTGGTCCGAGAGCATTTGCTGGGCCTGTTCCGGCAGAATGCCGGATAGGGATGCCACCTGCTTTTCAATCTGTGACGGATCCAGAACGAGGCCGTAAATGGATACGAGCGCGGCTAGACCCGGAAACAGAGCCAGAAGGATCGCGTACGTAACCCCGCCCGCGACGAGAAACAGGTTCTCGTTCGATACTTCGCCCCACGCCCGGACCAAGATGTCTTTCCAGCCGACAGGCGGAATCTGCGTTGGCTTTCCAGCTTCCCGTCCGCGATCCCCTTCCCGTCCGCGATCCGGCGCGTGAGAAGCAGGTTGATACCCTCTGTTCGACGGGCTCAGATCCGCCAGCCTGTCCTTCAAGCGCTGCAGTTCGCGTTCGCTCATCTCCAGTCCTTGGCCAGCAGATACGGCGCCCGCGCCCGGTCGTGCGCAACACATGCGTCAGACCGTGAAATCTATCGCCCTATTTGAGATAAACAATCCCGGAGAGTGCCGGTTGCGGCACACCAGATCAATAATCCGGATGTAGCGGGCCGATGGTAAGTCGCAACAAGCGCCTCACCGCTTCCCCTTCACCTCCATCCGCGCCCGCGATCGATACACCGCGTCGTCCGACAGCGCGTTCGCGTAGGTTGGATCCACGCCGGGCGCTTCGGCATTGGCCTGAAGCACCATGACCTCGCCATGCCACTGGCCGGGATAAAATCCAGCGGCGATGCCGATCAGCAGGCAAGCAATTGGGATGATGGTTTTCATGTTCGTTTCCTCGGTTTTGCCGCCGCCGGGATCGGACGGGCAATGGAGGACGGTAGCGCCGGGGCACTTAAGGCCAGGTAAATAGCCACGCTGGTTAACGGGGAACTGCGGGACTCCGGCCAGCAAAAGAAACAAAATTACCCGAATTTTCTGTTACGACTAAGGGATGTTCAGAAAACCATTCTCGCATCGACTGATTACAGAACAGCCGTCTGGCGCGCCCGGAGGCAAAGCGCCTGTGACCCACGCCATCGAACCGAACCCCACCGGACCGGTGGCTGATCTATGCGCGGATATCATGGCGCATCCGGCGAACTATAAAACCAGCGGCGGCATCATCAGAAGCGTCGCGGATGATCGGATCTATCTCGGCCAGGCGACAGCCAGCGGGTTCACGCTTAGCGAGGCCGAACGAAAATACAGCCGGGGCACGTATAATTTCTTTATGGCGCTTCATGCGGATGACGAACGGCGGGAAGAGGAAGCGGCGCGGGCTGGCTTGGCTGCGCGCCTGGTAAGGGCGAACATGGACCGAGGGAAACACGCACCGTCCATCAATGGCGATGCCGACGAACTGCGCAGACTGCTAGTTAAGCCGGACCAGCCTGTATGGGCGGACGTCCGGCACGTTGAGCTGGCGCACCGCGCGATGGGACTATCCACTTTCGCAGAACGAATGCTCCCTGTCCTCGAAGGTACGCACAAGATCGTGCCGATCGGCGAATTCGACGACAGGGCGGACCCAAAACAGCGGCCCGAAAGTGAACGCACCATCGCCGCCTTCACTTGCCACGACGCATGGATTGACCGTCTCCAAAACCCCTACGGCACCACGATTTTCCCCAGCATCGAAACTTTGGAAGCCGAACATCCTCGTATCGGGACATTGGGCATTGTTGAACTCGAGGTGGGGCTGAAGCGGGTCGTTCCTTCGGGGGACGTCACCATCGAAACGCACACCCCAGGCGACGACAGGGCGGTCATGCGGGATTTTCTGACGGACGGGGACGCGCAGGGTTGGGCGGACTTCACAGCGGCGCGTCGCCCCGCCGACTTCGACTTCCTGACCGATGGTTACCGTGTCACTGACAAGGGCCATGCCGCCATAAACGCCCGCTGGATCGACCGCTCCGGCGAGCGCCACCGGACGCGAGCGGAGATGCGGGAAGAGAACAAGGCGCTTGAGACAACGCAGCGCGCCCGGAAAGACGTTCCTCCAGCAGCACCACGGGATCCGCCGATGCGGCGGGGTCGTTAGGTATGGCCGAAGAAGACCGCGAGGGCGAGCGTCAAAAGTGGAGATGGAGGGACGAGCACCCGATTCTCTTCAGCCTTGAAAACGTTATCGACTGGTCAATGCTGGCGCTGATCATTTTCATCATGGCGCAGTGTTCGTGCCATTGGTGCGTGGCATCGTGAACCTAACCACCATCCCCCGCCGCATCGACGACTTCGCCCTCGACCGGATCTTCCAGCCGATCGTCGACCGCTTTCCCGATGCAGGCCCGGCGGGCGTGGCTCGCTTCTTTCTGACCGGAACATTCTTCGCGGACGTCGCAAAAAACCTCATTTCGAAAGAATCTTACCTATGGATCCTGGCGGATTTTGTCGGCGCGGCGGTTCTATACCTAGCCGCTGATTCTCCAGCGGCCCGCTTAGGGTCAAGAAATGCGAGACGGATCACACAGTTTGGGTGGAGATTACTGTTTCTGGTTATAACCCCCGCGATTTTCATCGGCACCTTCAGAAGCTTTACACTGCTTAAGCTTCTGAACCCGGCCGATGCGCTTCTTTTCCTGTCTTACCTGTATAGCGTTGCGTGCGATCGCATGCCGCCGCGCCAGACCGAAAGCGCGTGGACGCGGTGGAGCATGGCGTCGTGACAAGCCTCTGTGACATCTGCCCGAAGCCGGGCAATTGCTGCAAGAAACTCACGCTGTCCACTGGACCAGGCGAATATATCACCTTTTGGAAAGACGACGGATTTGCGGCGGCCGAGGCCAGAATGGAAGAATGGAAACTGCCGTTTGTGCCGATCGAAATAAACCATACTTTTACCGACGATCAGACGGGATCCGAATATGTCGATTACTATTATTCCTGCCCGAAGCTACTCCCCAACGGCCGCTGCGGCATATACGACGACCGCCCTGCCCTGTGCCGGTCGTATCAGCCCGGAGCAGACGGCCTGTGCGTCTTCCACGCCAACGGGGCGCTTCGCCAGCCCGTGAAGCACGGGAACAGGTCGACGCGGCAGATCAAGAAGCTGGCGCGCTCGATTCTTCAGATCGCCGACCGTCCTCGCTAGATCTCCGTGGCGGCGCGGATCGCGCAGCCGCAGTTTTTCGAACCATCAATGCCACCAGCGAGACATTCGCGCGTTCCAGAGCCGGCAATCACAACTGGAGAACGCACTTGGCGAACCAAACCTACAGCATCACTGAAATTGCAGGCTCGTCTGATGTCAGCCACGCCGATGCAATCGAGAAGGCGGTCGAACGCGCCTCGAAGACGCTTCGGCATCTGGCATGGCTTGAGGTCAAAGAACAGCGCGCCGAGATCGCCAACGGCAAAATCACCCATTACCAGGTCATCATCAAAATCGGGTTCAGAATGGAGGATTAGCCGCGTTCCGCCGGTAGGCTTGTCGTAGAGCAGCCCGGCGGCAGCCCAAGGACCCATGCCCCAGCCATCCAGCACCATCTTCTGGTCTTTGATCGACCGCTGGGGCGTCCCTGAGGACCAGGCGCTTGAGTTGGTCGCTTATGACGGAAAGCTGCCCACGACGGGGAACCGGCCGCGCTTCAAGCTCTCAAGCGAGCAAACCCGCATCGTCGCCACACTCGCTGAAATTGACACCGCCCTCGCCCATGCTGGCATGGACCCGACATGGCTGCGAAAGCGCTCCCGGGGAGCGCCGCGCTCGCCGCTGGACTTGATGCGCGCCGGCGCGATGGACGAGGTTCTGCGCTCGCTCACGCAGATGGCGTTCAAGGCGTCTCTCAAAGCGAAATGAGGGGAGGCCAAACATCTTGGCCTCCCCTCGCCCTGAGGCGTTACGCTTTTTCTTTCACCTTGTGCACCTGCCGTCCTCCGCTCTCTCCCGCCGCAACCCCGCTCATCAGCGCGCTCAGGGTTTCAGGGGAGACAGACTCAAGCAGCCTGGCATCCGCCGCACTGATTTCCGCTTGCTCAGGCTTCGGGAAGACGATGATCGGGCCGCCCGGCTGGGGAGGAATCTGCAGTTCCGCATGTCCGCTCGCCGACGGCAACGCGAAGGCCGTCTGCGCCTCGACCGCCGTCGCCGCGTCTGTCGGCAACGGCAGAAACGTGATCCGTTGCTCGGGCGTCGCAATGATCGGCACAGGGAACTGCGACTGCGGCTCAAAGAAAAACGGGAAATGCCGCTTGATGAGCGCGGGCAATCTCAGGTCGACCCAGCCCCGGATTTCGACATTCGCGGTAGGCAAGGTGCTGCCCAGGAAGATTTGCGGCAGCACGCCGACCAGGACCGTGCCCCTAGCGTTGACGGTCACTCGAAGCGAAAAATCCACCCCGTTTGGATTTGCCGTGAATGTGAGAGGCACGCCCGTCACGCCGTCATCGAGAAACGCCGTAGCGTTGGCGAGCGTGCGCTGCGGCACTGGAGGCCCTGCCGGATTGACGTTGCAGTGGAACCCGATGTCAAAGGTGAACGGCGCGCTGTTGATATTCGCGAGCGTTAGGAAGAAGCCCTTGATCGCGAGTTCGTCCGCTTTCTGGACAGTGGTCGGACCGAGGCCAGGTGGAAATTGTGGCGTGAACAGCACTTCGAAAGTCGACAAGAGAGTCGGCGGTACGATGGGCATTGTTGTCCCCTGATTGTGGAATGTCGCCCGAAACGCAGGTTGCGGCACCTCGCCGCCCCGTCCCGCGCTCGCAGGCGACCGACCATATAGGGGAAGGGGAACGCTCAGGCTGTGATCTGCGTCACAGCGCGCCACCGATTAACACGAGAGGCCGACATGATTACCACCACGACGTTCCATAGCAGCTCCAACGGCGACCGCTGGCAGATGCTCCACGACGATGCAACGGGCCTCTATCAAGTCCGCCACGAACCCAATGCATCGTCTGGCGGACGGCCGACCGACACGCCGATGCCGGAGTTCCTCAGCCGCAGCGGCGCGACGCCGCAGGGGCTTGCGCTCCAGAAGCTGCTAAAGGAGCAGGGCGCGATCGATCCCGACCTGGAGAGCTGACTACGGCCAAGGCCCTCTGGTCGACGTGATACCCCAATCCTCCGCAACACGACCGTCGACGAACCGGTACATGGCAATGCAAGGAAAGACGACAGTTTCGCCGTCTCTCTCCCCCGAAAACAGCCATCTTACCGCTGCACGATCGCCCTGTTCGATCATGTCCAGAACTTCGACCTTCATACTCGATCCAAATTTGAGGAACGTTGCCAGCATGAGGCGTGCGCCTTCATGGCCTGTCGGAACTTTCATCCCTGGCTCATGCAATTTAAAATCCTCGGTAAACCACTCCTCGACGTGGTCCAGGTCGCGCGCGGTGATTGCCTCGGCCATACGCAAAAAGAAATCCTTGAGTGACAATCGATCCTCCAATCTTCCGACGAAAGCGAATGAACTCTTCGATTCTCTGTGATACAATAACGAAAAACCGTCACTAATGGGGAAGAAATTGCAAGAATTAAATCCAGACGCCGAGATATCAGCCGTCGACCAGAAGATCAGCGGCGAGCGCCATCGGACAGTTTTTAAGCGCCGGTCGCGCCGGGAACTCGAAAAGAACCTAACCCCGTACAAGCCGAGGCTGATATCGCATTGGGCTGGCAAATGCGGGTCGGCCACATGGGTTACGGATCCAACGACCTGAACCGCGTGCGCGGAACCTTGCATGATGCCGCGTTGGCCAAGGAGCACCCTGCCGTCCGCGCGCTTCTTTCCTGGCTGGAGATATGCCCGATCCACAAGGCACAGATTGTTCTTGACATTGGCGTCTTCGAGAAAACGGTCCGCGACGTGGCCGAAGTCCGCGCGATCCACCGTGAGACGGTTACCAGCAGGTTTTACGGTGGGCTGATAGCATACTGCAAAATGATGGGATGGCCTTCCTATACAATGGCTGAATACAGAAAGATGAAAAAATAGATTTGACCTTCCGCGCGAAATAGGGCAGAATTGTTTCAATAGTGTTTCCGCCGCTTCGTAACAGACCGCCCCGCAAAGGCGGTTTTTTGTTGTGCGGATTTCCTCTGCGCCCGTCCGGCCCGCCTCCCGACGACATCAGACCGACCCCATAGTCCTCCCTGACATAAAAGCTGATCCAGTTCGTCCCGCCTTCAAAAGCACTCCGGACGGGTGCGCCAAATTCCATCTCCCGATATCGGCGTGTCGATATCGCATGCCCGTGGCCGAGGCTGCGTGCTTAACGCTGCCCAGGGCGCGATCTCATGAATCTCTTTGACGCATTCGCTGCGGGCCACCTGCCTGGCCCTGATCATTTCAGCATTCCGATTCGCGAATATCAGCGTTTGGTCGGGTTCTATATCGATCATCAGGCGGATGCCGCGATCAGGACAATTCAGTAGCCACCCCTTTCCCGGAAAGGAGCGTGATCCCCATCTCCGCCGCGTCACCGATGCGGCTGGCCTACCCCGCGAGTAGCATCATGCCCGACGAGAAAGACGCGCCCAACCTCGGCGGCCGGCCCAGCAAGTACGATCCGGCCATGTGCTCGCGTATCGTCGAACTCATGCGGGAAGGCGCCAGCAAGCACGAGGTCGCCGCCGAGCTAGGCATCGCCTACTCGACCATTTTCAACTGGCAGAACGACGGCGATAAGGCGGACTTCCAAGAGGCCATGCGCCAAGGCGAAATGCTTTCTCAAGCCTGGTGGGAGCGCGCCGGCCGCATGGCCGTAATGGGCGAACTCAAAGGATTCAACGCAACTGCGTGGGTCTTTTCAATGAAGAATAGGTTCGGCTGGCGCGACAAGAAGGACATCGAACTTTCAGGCCCGGACGGCGGGGCAATCCAGACCGCCAACGCTGCCGTCACCGGCGATGAGCTAAGGGCCATGATCCGGCAGGCAGAGCAAGATGTGTAATGGATTTAAACGACCCTCAGTATCGGGAAATCGTTAGATCCAAGTGCGAAGACGACCACCTCTACTTCACCCGCTTCTTCTTCAAGCAGCGCAACGGTTTCAAATTCATCGTCAACTGGCACCACTATATAGTTGCCAGCACCGTGCAGCAAATAATCGACGGCGAGATCAAGAATGTCGTCATAAACGTCCCGCCCGGCAGCTCTAAAACTGAGCTGGTAATAATCAACCTGATTGCGCGCGGCCTGGCGATCAATCCCCGCTCTCGCTTTCTCCATATTTCGTGCTCTGACACACTAGCCCTGCTCAATTCCGAGACGGCGCGGGACATGGTTCAGTCCGAAGAGTTTCAAACGCTTTGGCCCCTGCCTATCGCCACCGACGCGAAATCGAAAGCGCGGTGGAATGTCGTGGATGCGGAAGGCCGCAAGCTTGGCGGCGTTTATGCTGTATCTCTCGGCGGCCAAATCACAGGTTTTCGCGCCGGGCACATGTCGTCTGGTTTCAACGGCGCAATCCTTATCGACGATCCGTTAAAGGCCGACGAGGCTTTCAGCAAGCCCGCCAAGGCCGAAGCAAACCGACGCCTGATCTCCACCGTCAAATCGCGGAAGGCCCTGCCGGACACGCCCGTCATCGTCATCATGCAGCGGCTGGCCGAGGATGATCCGACCGCGTTCATAAAAGCAGGGAACCTGCCTGGCAAATGGCACTGTGTCGAAATCCCGGCTCTGCTGGACGAAACGAAAATCGTCAGCTTTGGCCCCGAGATGCTCTCTCATTGCGATGCTTCCGTCCGCGATGAGCAAGGGCGCTTTTCATACTGGCAGCAAAAGGAGGCGCTGAACGAACTCCTTGATATGGAACGTGGCGCAGCCTCGGACAAAGAAGGCAATCGAATCAGTCGCTTTGTTTTTTCCGGCCAGTACCAGCAATCCCCGGTCGCTCTTGGTGGCAATCTTATTCGCGGCCAATGGTTTCCCCGCGTTCCAGCACCGAAAATAGTCTATCGGACAATTTACGCCGATACCGCCCAGAAAACCGGCGAGCGGAACGACTACAGCGTTTTCCAGTGCTGGGGAAAAGGTGAAGACGACAAAATATATCTCCTGGACATGATTCGGGGCAAATGGGAAGCGCCCGATCTCAAACGGGCTGCAATCGACTTTTGGATAAAGCATAAATCGATGACGGATTCCGCCCTCCGGCAAATGAAAGTCGAAGACAAGGCAAGCGGTACCGGCTTGATACAGGACCTGCGGCGCGGCGGTCACGGCCAGCCTGGAATACCAATTGTCGGTATCGAGCGTCATAAAGACAAATTAACCCGCGTCATGGATGTTGTCGCATACATCGAATGCGGTTCTGTCTGCCTTCCGCTTTCAGCGCCTTGGATCAACGATTTCATTTCCGAGTGCGAAGCCTTTACTTCGGATGACAGCCACGCGCACGACGACCAGGTCGACCCTATGTGCGATGCCATATCGGATTTTTTAGGCGTAACCGCCGGCCCGAACGCCGGCTTCTTCCAATTCCTGAACGATCAGAAAGCCCAGCCATGATTTTTATGAAGGCGACCCCCGGCGCTCGACTCACCGGCGTCAACGGCCAGTCCTATACCGCCGACAAAGACGGCCTGATCGCTAACGTCGAGCAGCGCGACATCCCTGCCCTGCGCGAGCAAGGCGCGGGCTTTGCCAGCGTGTCGCCGTTCAAGCATCTCAAGCTGCTGGTCAGTCACGCACTGTATTTCGAAGGCAAAACGCATAAGGCCGATGGCAACAACATTCTGCGCAATGTTCCACGCGATCATGCTGAACCGCTGATCGAGAGCGGCGCGGCCCGCGAGGCGACCGAAGCCGAGTTGGCGCCTGCGGTCGAAGTCGCGCCGATCCCCGAGCCGATTCCTGTGATCGAGCCCGATCCCGAACCATCAGATGTCGAACCCGCCACCGCGCAAGTCGCGGAACAGCCCGCCGAACCGGCCCGGTCCATCCTGACGCCCAAAAAGAAATAGCCCTTCCCCAACCTATAGAGGATTTCATCGATGATCACGAATATGAAAGGCATCGTAGGCCAGACCTACGTCCCCCGCAGCGGCAACAAATACACCACTGATAGCAACGGCAACCTCGGCGTCGCGGGCGTGGTCGGCGTCAACAGCGTCGATGTGACCGACCTGCTGAATGACGGTTGCGCGTTTGGCAATTCAACCCAGCTGCAGGGCGCGACGGGCCTCTATGCCACATCGCTGCGCCTGAGCGAGTTTAAAAACACCGACGGTTCCGTTCTGGCCGCAGCCGCCTCCGCCGGTAAATTCGGCTTCGGCATCACCCTCGGCACCAGCTTCAACCTGGTCTCGGAAGCGGCCAACAGCAACACCAAGACCGACGATGCGGTGTTCGAATACGTCCTGCCGTCAAACTATATCGCGGGTAAAAACCTGACTGTCACCGTCAACGCCGCCACCTCCGGCGCCGGTACCCTGTCCGTCAAAACCGCGCAAATCAAAGCCTACCGCATCGGCGCTGATGGCACCTCCGGCGCAGACATCGGCCCGGGCGTTGCGTCCGCCGTCACCTCCGCAGGCGCTGACATCGCCTTCACTGTCACCGGCGCGACGCTGAACCCCGGCGACAAGGTGCTGCTGCAGCTGGAAACCGTGCTGACGGAAACAGCGGCATCCGCCACCTTCGCGAAGATCAACTCGATCCGCGTAAACTGATTAAACCGACATGGCGCGTGGCAAGAGCGATTCACCCGGTATTGCCACGCGCGTCGTCGAGGCCGCCCGCTACGTCATATCCGAAATCACGCCCAATGCCTGGCTGTCGCCCGGCCAACCGTTAAGACCGAATGCCCCCGCCGGCACCCAGCCGTTCCGTTGGGACATGCCGGTCGGCTTCAACATGCAGTTGTCGCCGAAGCCTAGGGGCCGCGTCAGCTACGCCGAATGCCGGAGTCTCGTCGAGAACTGCGATCTTCTGCGTATCGTCATCGAACGCCGCAAGGACCAGATCCAGTCGCTCCCCTGGCAGATCGGGCCGAGGATCGACAGCAAGGTTACCCCGAACGACCCGCGCATAAAGCTGGTCGAAAACTTCTTCCGCTATCCGGACAAAGACCTCGACTGGAACAGCTGGTTGCGCCGCCTGCTCGACGATCTGTTCGTCATCGACGCCGTGGCGATCTACAAATGCCGCGACATGAAAGGGAGACTTTACTCCCTCGACCTGCTCCCGGGCGACACCATCGCACTCCTCGGTGACAGCACGGGCCGCCGGCCGCCCCCGCCGGACCCGGCCTACCATCAGGTGCACAAGGGCTCTATCGTCAACAACTTCACGACCGACGAGCTTCTCTACGCCGCCCGAAATGTCAGCACGCGCGACATTTACGGCTACAGTCCTGTCCGGTGGATATACACGACCGTCAATACCGCCATCGAGCGCGCACAAACGCAGCTGAGCCACTACACCGACGGCAACCTGAACAAGGGCATTTTCTGGATCGACCCAAGCGTCAGCGCCGATCAGATGTCCACGCTGCAGTCCTGGTGGAGTTCCCTGATGAAGGGGAACAACAAGGCACGGCAGGAAGCCGCGTTCCTGCCCGGCAAGCCCGGATCCTTCCAGGCGATCGTCGACGCGACGCTTAAAGACGACTTCGACGAATGGCTCGCCCGCATCATCTGCTTCGCCTTCTCGGTATCGCCGACGCCGTTCGTCAAGCAGGTAAACCGCGCCACCGCGGAATCCGCACAGCAGGCGGCTTTGGAAGAAGGCCTTGGCCCGCTCCAGAGCTTCATCAAGGGCCTGATCGACCGCATCATCTTTCAGGACTTCGGCTTCGACGACATCGAATTCCAGTGGAAAAACGATGCCGAACAAGACCCGCAGGTCGCGGCGAACATTCGCAAGATCGACGTCTCGACCGGGATTATCAGCATCAACGAAGCGCGCGCCGATATCGGCCGCGATCCGATCCCCGGCGCCGCGGATCAGTTGGCGATCATCACCGCAGTCGGCTTCATGCCCCTGCCCTCGCCGGAATCCATCCAGGCCCAGGACGACGCCAAGGTCGCGGGCTCGCAGGCGGCGACGGATACCGCGAAGAACCCGCCCGAACCCGTGAATAATCCGCCGCCCGCAAACGACGATAAGCCCGTCCCCGACAAAGAGGAGGGCAAGCCGGCCAAGGCCCTCGGAAAAAAGCGATCCTACACCAACCCGCTGGATCGTGCGGTTGCGAAGACTGCGCGGGCCGCTATCCATAAGCGGGTCAGCACCAACCTTCATCACGCGGCCCAGCATACGGCCGCCCAGCTGCGTGGCATGGCGATCATGCGCAAGGCCGACGAGACGGACGACGAGCGCAAGGCCCGCGCCGACAAGATCGCCGACCAGCTGAATTTTGACTTCGGCGACCTCAACGCGCTCTCAGGGCCCATGTCCGACGTGGCTGTCGACGCCGCCGGCGTTGCCCTCGACAACACGGGCGCGACGATGGGCACCGGTTTGTTTGGTCAGGTCAGCCAGAAATCAGTGTCATGGGCGCAGGATCACGCTGCGGATCTCGTGACGCAGATCACGGACAGCACCCGCGACAAGCTGCGGGCGGTCATTGCCGATGGCCTGCAGGACACGGACATCCACGGCATCGCCGATCGGATTGCGGCCTCGGCACCGTTCTCGGATGAACGGGCATTGTTGATCGCCAACACCGAAACGGCCATCGCCAGCGGACAAGGCGCGCTCACCGGCCTCCATCAGGCCCGTGACCTCGGCATCAAGATCAAGAAGCAATGGCTCGACGATCCGACCGCGTGCCCCATCTGCGTCGGCAATGCTGAAGACGGCCCGATTGACCTCGACGACGTGTTCTCCAGCGGCGATTCGACGGTTCCCGCGCACCCCCGCTGCAGCTGCGCGATTACGTCAATCATCGAAGACTGACCCCATTCCTACCCCAACTCGAAGCCCCGTCCTGGGGCTTTTTTCTTTTCAGAGGACCTCAATGGAAAACCTTAACGCATTCATGCGCCTGACCAAGGCCGACGCCGCGCAACAAATGGTCTGGGGCGTTCTCGCCGCCGAAGTCGCCGATCATTCCAGGGAGATCATGGATTATGAAACAGCCGTCCCGGCGTTCAAATCCTGGTCTGTCGACCGTGAACAGGCCACTGGCGGCAAAAGCCTCGGCAATATCCGTGCGCAGCACGGCAATGTCATTGCGGGTGTCTTGAAGGAAATCACCTACGACGCCGATACGAAATCTATTCTGGGCAAAGCTCACATCATAGACATTAACGAATGGAACAAAGTTGCCGGGGGTGCCTACACCGGCTTCTCCATCGGCGGCGCCTACGCGAAATGCTGGGCTGATGCAGCGGACCTCAAACTAACACGCTACACGCCGATCCTGAAAGAAATCTCCATCGTCGATGTGCCGTGCATCCCAGTGGCAAAGTTCGAATACGTCAAGGCCGACGGCACCATGGAGATGCGCAAGTTCAAAGCCGTCGTTGACGCTGAAGAAGTCGGCGTTGCCGTTCAGCAAGGCTGGCAGGCCAAAGACGGGACATTCTTCAAAGCGAAACAGGACGCTATCGACCACAATCTGTCCGTTGAGCTGACCAAGGCCAGCGATGCGGTCACGGGCGCGCTCGATGCCTTGGCAAAAGCGAAGGAGGCTTTGGCGTCCCCCACCGAGGCGCCGCTTAAGAAGGCCACCGAAGCCGAACCGGCCAAGGATGGCGAAGGCAAAATCGTCACGGAAGCAGACGTCAAGAAGGCCGACGATGCCGATGCGCTGAAGAAGGCCGCGCTGGCCGAATGCGTTAA
This sequence comes from Rhodopila sp., assembly GCF_965277165.1. Lineage (GTDB taxonomy): Bacteria > Pseudomonadota > Alphaproteobacteria > Acetobacterales > Acetobacteraceae > Rhodopila. The sequence goes on along the minus strand of NZ_CBDICE010000006.1, from coordinate 1,017,116 downwards.
AGCGGCATCGGATACTCTAGGCAAGCGCCTGATCGACATCGGCACCGTTGTCGATGCCATCACCAGCCTGAGCTGGCTTCAGGACGGCCTCGAGTGGGACACGATTTTTGTCGGCAAGGAAACCACGCTGCCTGCCGACTTAAAACCGATCCTCGGTTCTCTTTGCGACTTCCTGTCTCAGGTCGTGGCGGACGCCACCGCCACCCTCACCGCCGAGAAAGCCGCCGGCCTCTCTCTGAACCAGGTCGAAGCCCTGCGCAAAGCCACTGGCAACGCTGAGTTGCTGAAAGACTTCAAGCCAGCGGATCCCGCACCCGACAACACCGCACTCGAAAAGGCCGCCGCCGACGCCGCGGCGCTGACCACCGAACTTGAAGCCACGAAAACAGCGAAAGGCGATCTTGAAAAGACCGTCACTGAACTGACCGATGGCATTAAGGAGATGACCAAAGGCATCACCGATCTGAAATCGGTCAATGTCGATATGGCGAAACGCCTTGAGCATCTCGAAGCCCAGCCAGCCATGGCCAAGGGCGTCAAGTATCAAACCCTTCTGAATGGCCACGAGGGACCGGACACCACCGAAGTCCCCGTCGAGGTCGATATGCGCAAATACAACGGCATGTCCCCGGACGAGGCCCGCGAACAGATGCGCAAAGACAGCAAGCGCAAGTAACCCCCCTTTCCGACCATTTCAGCCCCATAACGGAGAATTATCCAGATGCGTAAGATCAACCCCACCGCCATCGAAAAGATGCGCAAAAGCCTCGACGCCCCGCTGAACAAGGGCAACGCCGAAGGTGACCTGAACAAATCGGGCATCACCCAGTCGCTCGGCCTGAACGCCTACGACCTGCGCGCCCCGGCTCTCGAACACATCCCGTTCCTGACGCCTGTCCGCGACATGCTGCCCCGCACGGCCCGCAACGCCCCCGGCATCGCGCTGAACTGGAAAGTCCTGACCGGCATCGTCGGCTCCGGCGTCCAGAACATCGCCCTGGTCCCCGAAGGACAGCGGAGCGCCACCAAAAATATCCTCACCCGCGACGCCAACGCGAAATACGTGACCCAGGGCGAGGAAGGCTTCACCACCGACGAAGCCAAGCTCGGCTCCCAAGGCTTCATGGATGTCGAAGCCCGCGACCGCGTGCTGACGATGGAATCGCTGTGGCTGAAAGAGGAGTCCACCCTGCTCGGCGGCAACCGTAACCTCCGCCTGGGCACGCCCTCCGCTCTGACCACGAGCGCCGCCGCCGACGCCAATTCGACGGTCCCCGCCGGCACCTACTATGTCTGCGCCGTCGCCCTGACGTTCGAAGGCATGGGCAACTCGACCGCCGTGGGCGGCCTGATCCAAAGCGTCACCATCAACGGCAACGACCGCAAGACCTATACTGTCAACGGCGGCAGTTCCAACCGCTCGCCGATCTCCGGCGCTCAGGCGGTCAGCACCGGCCAGGCGCTCATCGGCTACGTCCCGAACGTCCAGGGCGCGATGGGCTATGCATGGTATGTCGGCACCACCGGCGCGCCGAACGCTATGTTCCTGCAGGCCATCACCACGGTGAACTACCTGAAACTGGAATCGTTTGTGACCGGCACCCGCCAAACCGCCGATTACGTCACCGCCGACTGCAGCTACAACGACGGCACCCAGACGGGCGCCAACGCCGTTTCTTCCTTCGACGGCTTGTCCACCACGGCCCTGATCCCCGGCAACAACGCCTATTTCTACTCCATGCCCTGCACCGCGGCGGGCGGCCCGACCAGTCTCACGCCAGACGGCGCCGGCGGCATCGTCGAGATCAAAAACATGTTCAAGACGATGTGGAACAACTATCGCTGCGGCGTCGACATGCTGATGATGAGCGCCAACACGGCGGACTCGATCTACACCAAGATCCTGAACAACAGCTCGGCACCCCTGCTGCGCATCAACAAGGATGACAACAGCGGCGCCATCGAGCTGTCCGCCGGCGGCACGATCCAGGCTTACTTCAGCCCCATCGGCAACCCGTACGGCGGCATGAAAGCGTCGATCATGGTTCACCCGAACCTGCCGGACGGCACGATCCTGGGCTGGGCGACGACCCTGCCCTCCTGGTACCGCAACAACGAAACCCCTGTCGTTGCCGAGGTGCTGACCCGCCGCGAATACTACTCCGAAGACTTTGCCCGCACCACGCGCGGCACGGAATACGGCGTGTATGTCGATGAATGCCTGGCAGTTTACGCGCCCTTCGCCATGGGCGTCATCACCAACATCGCGGTCTGATAACCACCACGGCGCGCGCGGGTTTTGCTCCTTTCCCCGCGCGCGCCGCCAGTTTCCGGGAGTGCAGCGATGGCGGCCTATTATCACGGGATCAAGGACTTTCGTCTTGTCCATTGCCTTGAGTGCGGCGCACCGATGCACGCCATTTACGACCCCGACATCCGGGACACCTGCAGCGACTGCGGCGGCGAATCCAAGTCCATCGACGCCAGCGAAGCCCGAGAGCAGATCCGGCGCGAGTATCTCGCCAGAATGAGAGAGCGCCGTGCCTGACCTGACCACTTTGAAGGCCTTCAAAGCCTGGCTCGGCCTCGCCAATCAGGAACAGGACGACGCCCTCTTCTCCGGCCTGATCAGCCAGGTCAGCGGCATGATCCTCTCCTACCTGTCCCGTCCCGACATCCTGAAGCGCCAATGGACGGATCAGTTCATAAGTTCCGGCCAGTCGGTCCGGATGTTGAAGAATTACCCCGTGATCTCAGTCTCCAATGTCACGGCGTGCGCTCAGTCCCTCACTGGCTACTGGCTCGACCCCGACGACGGCGTGCCTCCAGGCCGCCCGCAGACGGTCAACCTGACCTGCGGTGGTTTCCGCCAGATGTGCTCGATCACCTACCAGGCCGGCTACGCCGTTATCGGCGAGCCACAGACCGCCGCCGCAATCGTCACCGCTGACGCTCCATACGGCTCATGGGCGCGTGACGAGGGCGTGACCTATGGCAGCGGCCAGGGGATGATGAAGGTCGCCGCAGCGCCTTCCCTGGGGCAATACGCGCTCAATGCGAAGGTGCCGGGGCAGTATGTGTTCAATCCCGGCGAAGCGGGGTCACCGATACTGCTCAGTTACAGCTATGTACCATACGTCCTGGAGCAAGCCTGCATCGAGACTGTTGCCGAGCGATACAAATACAAGAGCCGCATCGGGCAATCGTCGCAGAGCGCCAATGGCATGACGACATCGGCCTACAGCCTGAAAGACATGCAGGATTACGTGAAGCTCTCCCTGCAGCCCTTCAAACGCATGGCGCCGATATGATCACCGTCGAGGTCGATGACCGGACAATCATGACCCGGCTTCAGTTCATGCCGGATCGCCTGCGGGACAGCCTGCGCAAGGAGATCACGAAGCTGGCTTTAACACTGGTCAGCCGGATCCAGCAGGACAAGCTTAGCGGGCAGGTTTTGAACGTCCGTACCGGAAATCTGCGCCGCAGCATCACGGACGAAGTCACAGCGACGGCAACCTCCGTCACCGGGCGGGTATTTTCCGACAAGAGCGTCAAGTACGCGGCGATCCATGAATTCGGCGGCACCATTCAGCGCGTTGGACGGATCAAGGGTCCGTACGAAATCAAAATGCCGCAGCGAGCCTACATGCTGCCCACGTTCCGGGACATGCAGCCTGAAATCGAAGAGGGCATGAAGGAAGCCGTCAAGGAAGGATTGCTGCCATGATCACCCGCGAACCGATCATGCGCGCGCTCAAACAACGCCTTACAGATAACCTGCCCGAATTTAACACGATCTCCCGCCGCTTTCGGTTGCCGGAGAACGTCACGTCGCCCGAAATGCCGGCCCTGTTCATCGTCGAGCCGTCCGAAACGCATGTTCAATCCATCGAGGGTCTCCCGGACAACGCGACAATCGACATCTCGCTTTATCTATACACCAACGCCGGACTCGATCCGAACGAAGAGCCCATCACCACCCTCAATCTCTTGATCGACAAGGTTGCCGCCGCGCTGACGTCGGACGCCCCGCCCCCGTTCGACCAAGTCTGCACGCTTGGCGGCATGGTCCAGCATTGCTGGATCGAGGGGACGCTCGCCAAGGATCCAGGCGACCTTGAAGGTGTCGGCCTGGCGCGCATTCCACTGAAAATTCAAGTCCCTTAACATTTCACGGAGATATCCATGACCCAGACAACCTCGTACGCCTTCGGGGCGGGGGACGTGTTCCTGACATCCGCCGGCAACGCTCCAGCCCTTGTCGGCACGCTGCAGGACGTCGAGATTGATATCTCGGCCAGCACGCAAATGCTTTACGGCCAGAACCAGTTTGCCGAACTGGTCGCGCGCGGCGAAGGCAAGATCACCGGGAAAGCCAAGACCGGCAAGATCGACCTTGGCTTGATCTCGACGCTCTATAGCGGGCAGTCCCCTGACCTGACAGGCTACGAAAAGCTGGTTAAGCTTGAAGCTCATACGATTCCGGCCTCCAGTTCATACATTGTCACCGCGTCGCATATTACCGGTGGCATTACCGACCAGGGCGTCTATTACGCCGCTGGCGGCCAACTCACACCCGTCACGGCAGGCAGCGAAGCAACCGGCAAATACAGCGTCAACCTGACGACCGGCGTCTATACGTTCGCCGCCGGAGATGAAGGCGTTGCGATCTTCCTGAATTATACATATGTCGCCACAACTGGCAGCCAGATGTTGGTCACCAACCAGGCCATGGGCGTCAATCCTGTCTTCCAGTTATTCATGCAGCAAGGCGCGACTGCCGTCGCCGGGCGCCAGAACGTGACCATGCGCCTGTATGCCTGAGTCTTTAGCAAAATGACGTTCCCGTTCAAAAATAACGGCTTCATGATTTCGGAATTCGACTTCGATGCGTTCGCCGATGGCAGCACCCCGCCGAATGTCTACAAGATGGGAGTTGGCACCTAATGGACCCGACAATCACGCTGGCCGGCAAAGAATATCCAATCCCTTTACTGGCACCGAAACAGCAACGCATCATCGGCCCGGCCTTGGGCCGGCTGCGCGGCATGAAGGTCGACGCGATGACCACCGAACAGTTCGACGATCTTCTGGAGTGCGTATTCCTGGCCGTCCAGCGCGGCACGCCTGACTTCAGCAAGGTGGCGTTCATGGACAGCCCCATTGGAACCCGTGAACTGTTCGAGGCAATCCCTGTCATCGTCCAGCAGACAGGCTACATGAAAAAGACGGAGGCGCAGGACAGCCAGGGGGAAGCGCAGTAGGCGGTGAACTCCCTGACTGGGATAGGATCATCGCCCGCGCCTGCAATAATCTTCCGGGCACGACATGGGATTATTGGGAAGACAGCCTGACCTGGACCCGTCTGATGGCCCTGCACGAGGAATGGTCTGAAAACCCGCCCACGCATCTGATATTGGCAGCGGTTCACATGGCGAGAAAATCCAAGGTCAAGGGCGATCCGGCTGACCTGCTGAACGTGCAAGAAGGCGGAACGGTTCATGGCTGAAGACGTAAGTGTGAAATTCGGTGCTTCCATCGAAGGCGTGGTTGCGGGCGTCAACGCCGTAAAGGAGCAGCTCGAAGGACTAGCTGAATTTAGCAAAGGCGTTCAGGACACCTTCACCGAACTTGGCGAGGCGATGATTGCCGCTTTCGCCATCGAGAAAATTGACGATTTCCTCGAACACATTACAGACTTGGGCCTGCAGGTCGAGCGGACCGCGCAACAGATTGGCTTGTCGGTTGAACAAGTCAGCCTTCTCCAGTACGCCGCATCGCTGTCTGACGTTTCGCTCGAAGAACTACGGCACGGCCTTGAGAGATTTTCGGTCGGAATTCAGGACGCAGCTAAGGGCACCGGTACACAGGCCGCTGCGTTTGAGACATTAGGCATTTCGGTCCGTAATGCCAGCGGTCAGATAAAACCGCTGGATGCCATTTTAACGGAGGTAATGGACGCCTTCGGGAAGACAGCAGACGGCGGCAACAAGACGGCCGTTGCGATGATGCTGTTCGGGCGGCAGGGCGCCGACTTAATACCAGTCCTCGACCGTGGCAGCTCCGGTCTTGAGGACCTAAAGGCCGCGCTTACGGACACCGGCGCCGCCATGACGACCGAAATGGACGATGCGCTTGCGCAGACAAAACAGGGCATAACGAATATGCATGCGTCCTTTCAGGGCGTCAGCAACACCCTCTTCGAACAATTTAAGCCGGCGATCGACGCGGTCGTCAGCGAACTTACCTTCCTTGCCCAAGGCTTCGTAGCTTCCGCTCGCGACGGCGGTACGGTTTCCTATGTTCTCACGGCGATCGAAGTAGCAATCGACACCCTGATTACGGCGATCACCGGCCTTATCTCCATCTTCGATGTGATGTGGGATGTCGCAAAAAACACATTCCTCAATATCGGGGAGATGGCGTTGAAGACTGCGGTCATGATAAAGGATGCCGCAACCTTCAATATGAAGGGTGCTTCCGAAGCCTACGACCAGATGGGCAAGGACATGGCCGTCCGAGACAAGGAGATGGTCGATAACGCCACCAATGTCTGGACTGACTACGCCACCAAGATGAAGGCTTTGTGGCAGCACGCACTTCCACCGAAACCATCTGAAGATAAGCAGCCCAAGCCTGGTATGGGCGCGCCCGGCGACCACATGGGCAAGGAAGGCGACAAAGATCAGATGCAGGCCTGGCAGGCCGAGCTCGACAACATGCTGATAGCGCAGCAAATCTTTGGCGACAAAGCCAAACAGGTCGAGGAGGATTTCTGGAAGGCCAAACTGGCGACGGCGGACAAGGGGTCGAAAGAATACAACGCCCTCGTCGAAAAGGTTTATTCGTTCGAAAATCAGGAATATCAAAAGGACGTTCAAGCCACCATTGCGGCCTACGACCAGAAAATTAAAGCTGCCCAAGGCAACTTTGCGCAGGTCGAGGCCCTTGAAAACAAGAAGCTGGCCTATCTGCTGCAAATATACGGCAAGGACGCCAAAAACTACCAGGACGAGCTGCGAAAAAAGCAGCAAATGGACAACCAGCATGTCCAGCAAGAACAACAGAAGTTCCAGCAGTTTTTCAATTCGATGTTCAGCGGATTCAACTCCGCTATCACAGGGATGATCAAAGGCACCGAAACGTTCGGACAGGCCGTTGCTTCGGTCATGGACGGAATGCTCACCGCCGTGTTGGGTGTGCTGGAAAAGTGGGCTGAGCAACAACTAGCCACCCTTATCTTTGGTGAAACCAGCACGCAGGCCGCCGCACGAGCCAACATTGCGGCAAATGCTGCGCAGGCAGGCGCGGGCGCTTATGCTGCCACGGCCGCTATCCCGTACGTCGGTCCAATCCTGGCCCCGGCGGCAGCTGCCACAGCCTACGCCAGTGCACTGGCCTACGAAGGCCTCGCCTCCTACGACGTCGGCGCTTGGAAGATCAATTCGGATCATGTCGCCATGGTGCACGCGGGCGAGACGATCATGCCAGCCAGCGCTGCGGAGGCGTGGCGACAGGGCCAGAGCGGTGCAGCCGGAGGCGGCGACATCCACGTCCACATTCAAACCCACGACGCGAAGTCCTTTCAGGAAATGTTGCGCTCCAACCCCGACGCCATCGCCAGCGCGGTCAGGACCGCTCATCGCAACGGCAACAGTGACCTACGGGCTGCAATGCGATGACCGCCATATTCCCGACCCTCCCCGGCCTCGGCTGGGACGTCCAGCACGACTTCGACTGGACGGGAAACAACGTCATTGAGTCGGTGTCCGGCCAGCGGTCGGCCATCGGCAACCGGCTTTACCCGCGCCACCGCTGGACGCTGGCCTACAACTTCCTGCGGGCCGACTCCAACGCCGAGTATCAGGCCCTCGTCGGCATCTATAACGCCTGCAACGGCATGTTCGGGACATTCCTGTACCAGGACGCCACGGACAATGCAGTGACCGGCCAGGCCATTGGGACCGGCGACGGGACGAAGACGGCGTTTCAGCTCGTGCGTTCATGGGCAAATTTCGTAGAACCAGTCCTCGCCCCGCACACGGTCAGCAAGGTCTATCTGGACGGCGTTAACCAAACGTCGGGTTGGTCTGTCTCGGCCTACGGCACCGCGACGCCGGGCGTTCTGACATTTACGTCCGCCCCGGCAGCCGGAAAGGTCATCACGGCTGATTTCAGCTTCTATTTCCCGTGCCGGTTCGACAACCCGACGTTATCGACGAAAAATTCGTACGCCGGAATTTATACGTCGGATACGGTTCAGTTTTCGAGCGAGTTTTGAATGAAAGCCGTATCCTCGGATCTGCTGGCATTATGGGCGAGCCGGAATTTTTTCGGAGCCACACTTTACACAATCACATTATCCTCCGGCACGGTGCTGCGTTACACCTCGTATGGAATGGACATCGTCCATGACGGATTCACCTTCTCCGCTGGACTTGGCGGCGGCGCGGCGTTCGAAACCAGTCCGGCAAAATCGACCTGGAAAAACGGTCTCGATGTCAGCACGCTGTCGTTCGACGTGATGCCGAAGCAGGCCACGATCAACGGCGTTCCATTCATTGTCGCTGCCGTCAACGGTGTTTTCGACAACGCGACCGTCATGCGCGAACGGGCTTACATGCCGACCGGATCGGCCGCGGCGGTCGGGTCGATCATTCTCGACGGCGGCCAGGTGTCCGAGATCGATCTGGGCCGGGAAAAGGTGACGTTCAACGTCGCCGACTTCCGGCAGCTTTTGGATATTCAGATGCCGCGCAGGCTGTATCAAGCTAGTTGCAGCAATGCCTTATTTGACGCATCCTGCGCCCTGAATCGCGCAACATTTACGGCCGTCGGAACCGCGACCAGTGGATCAACCGCCAGCGTTGTGAGCGCCAGCTTGGCGGCCTCATCTGGTTATTATGATCTCGGTGTCATCACCTTCACAAGCGGTGCAAACGCCGGACTATCACGGACCGTCAAGACTTACACGACGGGCACGATTCAGGTCATCGTACCGTTCCCGAGTGCGCCGGCGACGGGGGACGGGTTTAGTATTTACGTCGGCTGCGACAAATCATTATCGACGTGTGGCAGCAAGTTTTCAAATCAGGCCAACTTTCATGGCCAACCCTTTATTCCGATTGCAGAAACGGCTTCTTGACATAATGGATATCGAGCAGGAAACCCGCGCCGCAATCGTCGCCGAAGCCCGCACTTGGGTGGGCACGAAGTATCATGTGTTAGGTCAACTCAAACGCGTCGGCGTCGACTGCATGACGCTGGTCGTTCTTGTCGCCAAAGCTTGCGGCCTACTCGGCGATTTCGAGATTAAATACTACAGCCCGCAGTTCAACCTGCATCGCTCGACGGAAACCTATCTCGACGGGGTGCTGAAATACTGCCGCGAAGTCGAAACACCGCAGCCAGGCGATATCGTCCTATGGAAATTTGGTCGTTGTTATAGTCATGGAGCGATCGTCGTCGACTGGCCGACCGTCATCCACGCGCACGTCAAGCAGGGCGTGGTGATGGAGAACGTCGAGCAGGCAGGGTGGCTGACCATGAACGGCAGCAAGCCACGGGAGCGCAAATTCTTCAGCTATTGGAAGTGTGAATGTCCTTTTTCGGTAAACCAAAGGTTCAGGCGCAGCAACAGCCCGCATATACCAGCATCAACCTTCAGACATCCACGGCCGGCCAGGCGATCGCCATCGTCTACGGCAGCGTCCGGCTCGCGCCCAACATTATCTGGTACGGCGATTTCGCTTCCCGGTCCTACAAGACGGGCGGGGCGGCGGGCAAGGGTGCAGGCGGCAACAGCGGCAGCACTCTGAACTACATCTACAGCATCTCTGCCCTGTTCGCGGCCTGCGAAGGGCCGATTCAAGGCTACGGCAAGCTATGGCGCGACAAGGAAGTCGACGCCGCGCTGCAGTATTTCAACCGCTTTACCGGCGGCTACGACCAGCTGGCGTGGGACTTCATGACGGTCCACCACCCGGACGTCGCTCTGAACTATCGCGGCCTGGCCTATGCCGGGACGGCCGGATACGAACTGCCGAACGGTTCTCCGTCCATGCCGTCCCACAATTTCGAAGTGCTGGGCTTCTATTCGGACACCATCAACGGTTACGACGCCGACGCATCGCAGGTCGTCACGCACTTCCTGTCCGATCCACACTGCGGCTGCGGCTTTCCCGCGGCGATGGTCGGCGATCTGACCACCTACCAGAATTACGTTATCTCGACGGGCCTGTTCGTGTCCTTCATGCTTGACCAGCAGCAGGCCGCGAACAGCACGCTCGCCGACCTGATGACCGCGACCAACAGCGAATTCGTCTGGTCGCAGATGCAGCTGACCGTCGTGCCCTATGGGGACGAGACGGTTACCGGCAACGGCAAGACCTACACGCCGCCGTCGGAACCGCTGTTCGATCTTGACGACGATGATTTTCTGCCAAAGGACGCCGGACCAGTTCAGTTAAAACGGACGCGTCCCTCCGACGCCTACAATTCGGTTCAGGTCGAATATCTGGACCGCACGAACGACTACAACACCCAGATCGCGCAAGCAGACGATCAGGCCTCGATAGATGCCAATGGTCTGCGTCAGATCACCGCGTCGGCAAGCCATATCTTCTGCAACGCGACCGCCGCCAACTTGTCCGCCCGCCTGCAGCTTCAACGGAACCTGGTCAGAAACCAGTACACGTTCAGCACCGACGAGCGGTACATCGCGCTCGATCCGATGGACATCATTTCAATCACGGATGCCAAGCTCGGCCTCAACAAGCAGTGGGTCCGCATCCTTGAGATGGATATCAACGGCGACGGCACGATTGATTTCACCGTCGAGCAATACCTTGCCGGGACCGGCCACGCCCCAGCCTACTCGTTCCAAACGAGTTCGGGCTACAGCCAGAATTACAATGCCGATCCCGGCGACTGCAATGTACCGGTTATCTTCGAGCCGCCCGTGCAACTTGGAACCACCTCCGGCCTCGAAGCATGGATGGCGATCTCCGGCGGCGACCTGTGGGGCGGCGCCGAGGTCCACATATCAAGCGACGACGAGAACTATAAGCTAGCCGGCCGAGTCCTCGACAAGGCCCGCCAGGGCGCGTTGACGGCCACCCTGCCTTCGTCGCCGGACCCGGACACGATGCACACGCTGTCGGTCGATTTGAGCGAGAGCGACGGCCAGTTGCTGTCCGGGACGCAAGACGACGCGGATCAGGGCCATACGCTCTGCTACGTCGGCGGCGAACTTGCTGCTTACCAGACCGCGACGCTGACCGGCGCGAACACTTACGACCTGACCTATCTGCGCCGGGGGATGTACGGGACGACGGCCAGCTCCCACGCCTCCGGCAGCCAGTTTGCCCGCCTGGACGACGCGATCTTCGTCTACGGCTATGACAAGAGCCAGATCGGCCAGACGATTTACGTCAAGCTGCTGTCGTTCAACCTGTTCCAGGCGGGCGAGCAATCGCTCGCCGATGTCGAGCCCTATTCGTACACGATCCAAGGGCCGCCGCACCCGGACGACGTGGCCAACTTCGTCGTCCAGCAGAACGGCAACACGGTGAACTTCACCTGGAGCCAGGTCGCCGATTACGCCCTCAAGGGCTATGACATCGGCTATGCCGCGATGGGCGAGACCGACTGGCATGAATTCACGCTGCTGACCGAGGCCAGCCGCGGCACGGAGATGACCAACGCCGCCGTTCCTCCGGGGACATGGACGTTCGGCATCAAGGCCCGCGACATCGCGGACCAGGTTTCGGCCCACATCGCGACGTTCGACCTTGTCGTAGTGAACAACAATGACACCACGACGGTTCAAGTCCAGGAAGCGGACTGGGCCGGGACAATGGTCGGCTTCGTCCGTCACTGGACGGGCGTTCTCGTTCCAGACAGCACAACGCTGGCGAACTCGACATCCGATTTCACGATCTTCAACAACTTTGTCACCGATCCAGTTTCGACGGCCTATTACATCACACCGTCTTTCGACATTGGGTACATCAATAGCCTGCGGATTCACTCGGCCTACCAGATCACGGCGGGACCGGGGCAATCGGGCGGCGCGACGGCCTCGACCCAGCTCGACGCCTGGACGACCGGCAGCGATCCGGGGACGTATGTTGACTGGACCGTCGGCGAAGTCCCGGTCCGCTACCTGAACATGAAGATCATCTACAATCCGAGCGCCGGGGCAGTCGGGTATTTGAATGACTTCACCTACACCGTGGATCGGTCGCCGCTGATCGAGCAGGTGCAAAACGCCACCATCGCGGCGGGCGGGACGACAGTGACCTTCCCGCAGCCATTCCATGACGTTCCGTATGTCGTGCCGACGGCGATTTCCTCTACCGCGCTTTTTGCGGCGGCATCGATGATAACAACCACCGATTGCGTCATCCACGTCTGGAACGCCAGCGGCACCGACGTCGGCGGAACTGTGACGATTCAGGCCAAGGGCATCTAGCTGCCCGGAAAGACTACCCATGACGATCGCGCCTTATAGCCTGCTCAATAATACCGCCGTCACCGGGTCCGTCTATAAAAATAACATCGATAATAACAGCGTCGCCGCGCAGCGCATCGTCGGCCGGTTCGCGCCGCATGCGCAGACTTCCCCCAACATGACGATCATGCTGGACGCCGGCAGCCTCTTCGACGGGACGACGCTGACCGAGAAGACCGCGCAGAGCACGGGAACGATCACCGCGCCTGCTTCCCACCCCCGGATCGACCGGGTGGTGATCGATAACGTGACAGGCGTCGCATCGGTCGTCACCGGCACCGAAGCCGTTTCGCCGACACCACCGGCGATTCCGTCCGGCAAAAGCCCGGTCGCTCAGATCCTGCTTCAGACCAGCACGACCTCGATCACCAACGCCATCATCACCGACGAGCGTAACTTTGCGGCCCTCAGCCCCGGCGGGTTCGGCGCGCAAGGGTCGATATCCTCGGCCTCTACCTGTGATCTCGGCAGCATCCTCAGCCGGAACGTCATGATCACCGGCACGACGACGATCACATCGTTCGGATCGTCTGCAGCTTTAACTTCGCCGATCTACCTGATCGAATTCACGGCGGCGCTGACCCTTACGCACAGCTCGAACCTGCTTTGCCCCGGCCTGGCGAACATCGTCACGGCGGCTGGCGATACCGCGATAGTCGAATATCTGGGCTCCGGGGCTTGGCGAATTCGCACATATCAGAGGGTTAGCGGCAAGCCGTTGGTGTCATCCACGCCGACCTATCAATACCTGACCAGCGGAACGACCTACACGCGCCCGGCGGGCGTGACTTCCATCCTTGTCGAGATGGTCGGCGGCGGTGGTGGTGGCGGGGGTTACGGCGGTTCGCGTTATGACGGCGGCAATGGCGGCGCGACTAATTTTGACACCATTTACGCGGTTGGCGGAGGCGGTGGTGGAGGTTTCAGCAGCACAGCCTATCCAGGCCCAGGCGGGACAGGCGGTTCCGGCTCGGCGGATAAACGGCGCGCTGGACAGGCCGGAAGTTTCATCGCGGCGGATAGCACCACGGGCGGCAACAGCGAGATGGGCTTTGGTGCGGCAGGAACGGTGACTGGCGGGGCCGCATCGTCAGCAGCGGCAAATTCCGGCGGCGGTGGAGGTGGCGGCGCGTCCGGCTCCGGGTCCATTAACAGCTCCGGCTCCGGCGCGGGCGGCGAATATGCACGCAAGCTCATCTCGTCTCCGGCATCCACATACACCTTCAACATCGGTTACGGCGGATCCGCTGGCGGCGGCACAAATCCCGGCGGAAGCGGCGGGTCCGGCTACATCGAAGTGACTGAATACTATTGACACCAGCAGAACCCGCTCAGAAACGGGTGGAGTAAAATCATGATAGAATACCTCATCGAATACAAGGAGATCACCGGCCTCATAACCCTGATCCTGTCGGCCTTCGGGTTCGTTCTGAGCCTCCTTCTGTGGGCATTCATCCGGCGCTCGCGGGCCGAGATTGCCCGAAGCATGTCCCGCGTCTATCTGGCCGACTCGATGATGTTCCTGATTACCGCCTGTTTTGGTATGTCGGGCGCTTTTAACGCCGGCCATACAACCTGGACCATTATATATTTTATACGTCCCTTCGTTATAGCGTGTCTGATCTGGGCCTTATGGAGGCAGTACCGGAACTTCCGCAAAATCGGAAAAAGGCTGTGATATGCCTCAACAAGCCCTTGAAATAGCCAAGGACTTCGGGCCGTGGTGCTTTTTAACCGTTCTAATTATGTTATTAGCTGCGGGACTAATTGTCCTCCTGATGCGTTGGCATAAAAGCGAACGGGATGAATGGAGGACGGATATGAAGACTATTCAGGATAGTCATCGCCAGGAACGCAAGGACTGGGCTGAAAAACAGGAAAAGCACGCCGAGAAAGTGACGGATAAAATTACCGAAGTGCTTATTCAAATCGGCAAGAAAACGCGTTAACAAACCGAGTAATCTCATGCGGACCAGCATTATAGCCGTGCTGGTCCTGACCAGCTGCGCATTCAAGCCATACTGCACCCCGCATATCATCTGCCCCCTAAATCACCAACGCGGCCATGGCGCCTGCAATCTTTCCCTCGATTGCGGCATCAAGGTCGAGAAAGCGTCTGACAATTGACCTTCCAGCTCTCGCATCACTCCCTCGTAAATCTTCAAGGCGTCCATCCCGATCTCCAAAAACTGGTCGTCCGCACGCTGCAAATCTCGCCCCTCGATTTCGCCATCATCGAGGGCTTGAGGACGGAAGAGGAAGAGGCTCAGTGCGTCGCGTCCGGGAAGTCTGAGACGATGAATTCCCGCCACCTGACCGGCAAGGCCGTGGATTTTATGGCCTTCGTTGATGGCAGGGGAACGTGGGATGACGCGCCTTACCACGTCATCGCCGAGGCATTCCGCCAGGCCGCTGTGGAACTTGGGATCGCGATTGAGTGGGGTGGCTGTTGGAATTGCCGCCTCGACCAACAGCCATCCGCAGACGCCGCTTATTCAGGCTACGTCGCCGGGCGCAAAGCCCTCGGCAAATCCTGTTTTACCGATCTCGACCACATTCAACTCGACCCCACCGTTTACCCCTGATTTAAGGACACCATTCATGAAAGTAGTCATGGGCAATACCGCGATGGCGGCAACCCTCATAACCAACTGCGTCGTCACCATCATGAACGACAGCGGCTTCACCGTCACCGACGCCATCCAGGACCAAATCAATACGGTCGCCATGACAGTCGTCGGCCTGGCCATCACGGCATTCATTCAGTGGGCGCACGACCATATGAGAACGCAAAAGGACAAGACCATCGTCAGCCTTGTGGCATCCAATCAGAAGTTAGCTGAAACGCCCGCTGTACAACGGGCGAAATAGACGGTACCATAGCGCATCGAATTAACCAATAACAGGGCATCATCATGACCGACACATCAACCGGCGGCGGCTTTCATAATATCATCAGCGGCATCGAACACATCCCGGCCCATATCGAGGCATGGATTGCCGGCGAAAGCGAGCTCAGCCCGCAGGTAAAAGCCGTCCTGGCCCTGATCCCGAAAACAATTGCCAAGCTGGCGGCTGAAGCGGCGGCCGTTGGCTTACCGGTCCTTGAAAAGGCCGGCGCGACCATCGCTGAAAATGTCGCTGGAGTTTTGACCGGCGCGGAAAGCAAGGGCGCGGCTGGCTCGGCGGTCATCGCGGACGTCAAGGCGACCGGCACGGCTCTTCTGGACGACACGCTGCACATCCTGACCACGGAAGCCCTAACGGACGTGACAGCTGTTGAAACCGCGCTGACGCCCCCCACCCCCGCAACTGAAACCCCGGCGGCTTAAATGGGCCCGATCATCGCGGCGGTCATCGGATTTTTCGGTTCGATCATCTCCGGCATCATGGGAAAAAACAAAAGCCGCGATGACGACGTTCAATTGGGGAAGGATGAGAATGAGTTGCAGCACGTCAAACAGGAAAACGCCGACCGCGCGTCCATGGAGGCCGTTCCTCCTGCTACCGCTGCTGACACTGCTGACAGCCTGCGCACTGGACGGTTTTAAGCCTGTTGTAGCCGTTCGATCATCCGCGCCGGTGCAAAGCGCAGCCGCACGCGTTCCCCGCGTGCTGCCGCCTCTTTATGCCTATTCCGACGACGTGCAGCTCAAAGCCCTCGACGAGCTGAACGTCCTTGCGACGGGCTGCGCGCGGCTTGCCGTTGATACATCGCACTGCTCTGCCCTGCAAACCATGATGCCGGACTATTTGACCGTCCGAAACAAGCTGCGCGATCTCGGCGCGAAACCCCAATAGCATTTTAGGAGATCCGAATGGCCACAACCATGTACGTCGCATGGCATAAATGGAACCGCGTCTTTATCGCCGGGGTCGATATGCAGACCGAAGGCCCTTTCATTGCCAGCGAGACGATCGACATCACCACCGGCGGCTCCACCAATCCCGCACCGGCTGGCGCTGAATATGCGGCGGTGTGGGCCGACGCGCCGTTCGAGTTCGCCATCGGATTAAGCCCGACTGCCGCCAAGGGTAATGCCAGCAAGGCCTATCCTGGCAACGATCCCGTGCAGGTGCCGGTGATCGGCGGCAATAAAATTGCCGGGATTATTATCTGATGCGGCTTGGTCTTGGTTTAGGGCTGGCCCTGCCCCAGTCTGGAACGCGCCCGTTCAAGCCGACCTCGATCCCCAACATTGCGCTCTGGCTTGACGCCGCCGATGCCTCGACCATCGCGCAGGTATCCGGTTCGGTCAACCAGTGGAACGACAAATCCGGCAATGGTTATAACGCCATGCAACCAACTGGCGCGAAGCAGATGGTCAGCGGCAGCAACACCATCAACGGCTTGAATGTTTTATACGCCAACGCCAAAAACATGATTCTGCCCGCAGGGCTATATTCGTATTTCGGCCCCAGCCAGCCATGGACGATGTTCATCGTCAAGCAGGACCTGATAGCGCAAGG
Organism: Rhodopila sp.; assembly: GCF_965277165.1. Taxonomy (GTDB): domain Bacteria; phylum Pseudomonadota; class Alphaproteobacteria; order Acetobacterales; family Acetobacteraceae; genus Rhodopila. The sequence goes on along the minus strand of NZ_CBDICE010000006.1, from coordinate 1,000,129 downwards.
CGCAAGTCAGTTTTTTTATCTCGGCTCCAACGGACTGAGCAATATCAACGAGGCGAGCGGCGTGCTTTCCAACAAGCGCGGCAACTCGGATCACGGTGGGCAACTGGCGATCACCCAGGACCTTTTGCCGCACATTGTTGGCGGGATCAGCCGGGCGAATAACTTCCTTTATGCCATACGTGACGGCGTCATCGGGTCTTTCTATGCGGAACCCACAGCAGGTACGCAGACGCAAATGTATATCGGATCTTATAATAGCGCCACTTCGGCAGCTGTAGTCGTGAACTACGCAGAGATCTTGTTGTATGCGCAAGAGTTTAATAATGGAAACGGCGGCCCTGACTTCGATGCGGTAAACAGCTATTTGAAAACCAAGTGGGGCATTTCATGAATGAGACGCTGATCCTCGAATTTCAAACACAAGATGCAGCCCAGGCATGTCTGAATGCGGTCAATTCCGCCTATGCCGCAAAGGCCCGCGCCGGTGGCTATACGGTCATGGATGACGGATCAATCATCGGAAAGATCGACGCCACCGGTCAAAATGTACTGGCCGCGCTGACGACCGCCTGGGACACCGTCAAAGACAGCCCTGACGGCACGTTTTATTTCACCCAGCCCGACGATGACGCAATGTCGCAGCTGGGGGGATTCGCGTTCGAGTCGAGGGCGATGCCGGATGCGTGGAATACAGACGCCTCTACTCCGCCGCCGATATAGGTGCAACATTGAGGCCCGTGGTGCGGGCGGCTGGAACGAGGCCGATCACGACAAATACGCGCTGATTCGAGCAGCGGCTGACGGAACCGATTCGTCAGCCGCGCCCGAAAGGGTCAGTCGCAGAAGGTAACGGTATTGCAGGTGACGTGCGGGAAAACGTATTCCTTGACCCTTTCTGTTTGTGCGATTGGAATCCTCAGGATCAAAATGATCGTCTGGGTATAGGCCAGATACTTTTTCCCATCCTTAAAAAGGAGCCAGTAGTCGGCAAAGTAGTCTTTGACCTTCGAAACTTCCTGTTCGAACGGGATGTTTGTTACCACGCCTTTGCCGCCCAACAGCGGTTGGGTTGTAACACGCCAGTGCATGAAAGATTCGGGCCGGATGATTGCGACGGCCTCCTGAAGCGGCTTGTTGGGAAACTGAGTAAGTTGCGGATGGGGATTCTCGAAATCAGCGGGATCTGCCCGGAGCGCGGAATAGCGTTCATCGGCATTGAGAATTGATTCTAATACTGGCGGAATCGGATCGCCAAGGGGAAGCGGAACCGGTACTTCTGGCGCCGGATAAGGGGATGCGCCATCAGGAATTACAGGACTTCCGTTTATGATGGAGGTTCCGTTCCATGCCCCGGCTCCGTTGGGTCCCGGCACCGTGTCAAAGTTGCCAAGGGCGAGAATTGAATTGCCGTGCGGCACCGAAATCTGCTTGGCAATCGTCATATTCGATGGCTGTTGAAGCGCATTCGAGACTAGCGTTCCTGGCGGGTCAGCGGGATATGGTCCAGGCTGCTGAATATACCGGGGTAGCCACAGCCAGGCTCCGTTCTCCACATGCACTACCGTGCCCGCGCCGGGACCTTCGGCAAATATGACCTGTTGTTCGTAGAACAACGCGCGCGCGTCCTGATTCACCTGTCCTCCCCGGTTGGGAGCGCGGGCCGCGACGGCAAGAGTGTGTTCAACATCGTCATTGTTGAAATGCAGCCTCTCGTGATACTTGAAATTCTTCAAGATGTATCCATCCGGATCGGATGTCTGCGGCAATGGCATAATATTGTAGGATAGCGGGTGCTCCTCTCCGCCGACGGCAACACCATGAGCATTTTGCCCAAAGTCCTGATTTCTCCAGTTTCCAACGAGCTGTTGCTGGAATTCAGCCAGTATGGCAATCGGTGCAAGGGACGGCATTATTTGCTCCTGTTGACTTCAAAAACATGTCGGGCTGCGCCCGCATGGACCGGTCGTGCGCGGCGAGGGCACACGGTTTCCCGAATGCTCCATGGAAAAACGGCGGGGTGCTTGCGCTCGTTCTGGAACTACATTGCATTCAATTGAGAGTTTCGACTGTGACTTAGATCACACCTGATGCGGACGACCGCAGGCGGCACGGCACATCAATGGTTTGCCTTTAGAGCGTGTCCACAATTTCAGGTCGGATGTACGAGACGCGGTGCAATTACCAGACACGCGTCGCAATCATGTAGATCACCCGTCAGGAATTTGTCAACGCCGGTCTCGTGGTCATCGAGGTCAAGTCGCGTACCCGCGTATTGTGGGCCTCAGAACTTCAACGCAATCCCGCTTGGCCGCAGGTCCAGTCAAAGCTGGGCCTTCAACACTCAACAGATAGCAAAACCATGACGCCGCTGCTCTACGAAATGACGCAGGGCGATTCCTTTTACGCGGAACTCGCCTTCGTCGATCAATATGGGTCGGTGGTGGACGTCTCCACCTGGACGTTGAGCGTCGGCTTCAAAACCGCCTATGCCGATGCGGTTCCCGCATTCTCTCTCACCGTTTCGAACGGCGGCATCATCGCGGTCGAGACCGGCGTCATCGCCCTGAATATTCGATCCGCCATTCTGACCGACATCGACATCGACCCCCGGCCAAAGAACGGTGATCTCATCCCGTGGCGCTGGCTGTATGGAGAACTACAGATGACGCCGCCTGCCTTAATCGAGTTTTCGCAGGGCGACGGAGCGCGGACGTCAATTCTCATCAAGGTTTACGCGGGGATCGCATGACTTTTACTCCCCGCCTGCGCGCGACGATCATCCTGACCATCAAGGCCGCGCCCTACACCGGACTGCTCGACCAGAACGGCGCGCCGATGCAGGACGAGTCCGGCCAGATCCTTGAAGATAGCGGTTCGCCGGCCATGCAAGACCAATCCCTCAATTCAATGCAAGACGAATCCCAGAACCCGATGGAGACTATTTGATGCGCCATTTTACCGCCGCCTTCCTGCTTTCCCTGCTGGCTTTCACCGCCCCGGCCAATGCCGTGCAGATCAGCGCTTATCCGGCGGCCGGGACGCTGACCGGCACCGATATCATCCCGATGGTGCGCGCCGGCACGCCGGGCGGCTTTCAAACCAACCCCGCTGCTTTCGCCGTCTATGACCAGACGCACGCCCCCGGCACGAGCGGTCAGTTTCTGTTCAACTCCGCTGGGTCAATGACCACCATCGCGCCGGCCTCCGCCGCCTCGCTGCTCGGCCTGGCTTCAGTGGCATCCACAGGAGCCTACGGCGACCTCACGGGTAAGCCGACCCTCGGCACAGCCGCGACGGCAAACACCGGCACCAACGGGGCCACGCTGGGTCTGCTGAACGGCAATCTGACCCTATCGGGCGCGGTCGCCTTCACCAGCGCCCTTACCATCGATCGCAACGCAGCTGCGCTTTCAGCCCCAAGAACGGGCACGATCCTGCAGGGAGGCAACATAGACGGCACCGCAACACGCCTGGAGGCCGACGCCTTCGCGGCCCCGGCATTCTTTACCGCCGTCCGATCCGACGGCACAGCGGCCTCCCCAACGGCCGTACAGGCCAACGATGAGATGGGCGGCTTCAACGCCTATGGCTACAACGGCACAGCCCTGGTCGGCCCGCAGGCGTCCTTCCGGGCCTATGCGTCGCAGAACTGGACCACCGGGGCGACGGGCACCTATGGCGATATCGCCATCACGCCACCGAACAGCATCACGCTGACGTCCGTCATCCGGTTCGAGAGCGACACCGGGGTTACCGTGCCGCCGACGGTCACGGGCGGCGACAAAGGCGCGGGGACGATCAATGCGACGGGTCTGTATGTGAACGGCGCGGCCCTGATCACGGCAGCCACTCCGACCACATACACCGCCCAGCAGAATTTCGGCACGGCCACCCTGACCGATGCCGCTACGGTCACCTGGAACCTGAATACCGCTCAGACCGCCAAAGTCACTCTGGGCGGCAACCGAACCATGGCGACTCCGACGAACATGATCGACGGCGGCAATTATATGCTTCGCGTCATCCAGGACGGCACGGGCAGCCGGACGATCACCTGGAACGCGGTGTTCAAATGGCCGTCGGGGACGGCGCCGACATTATCGACGGGGGCGGGCAAGGTTGACTTGCTGTCCTGCACCTCCGACGGCGCCAGCATGTTGTGTGTTGCCACGCTTGATTTGCGCTAACGGGTAGAAAGGCAGCACGATCATGTTTTTGAAACCATCGGGCTTGGGCTCGAAGAATGTCCTGAAAACGCTATTTATTGCGCTAATGCTATTGACGACGCCCATCGCACAGGCTGGCGTCGTCAATCCTCTAGGCTTCAACCAAAGTTCCGCCCTGCTTCCGTTGAGGGTAGCGTCTGTCCAGAACAAGATAGCCAACAGCTCGCAGACTATGTCGAGTTTCACAAACTTGATTGATCGAGAGCCTGAGGTTCTAGGCCAAGACATGCGCACCCTGACTGCCATGTTTTATAATTGGTACGACAGCGGCGGCGAACAGAATACCGGCAATGCGGTCACGATATTGAAAGTCTCGATTGAGACTAATACCGGCCTTTCTATACCGTTGTATAAAAACGGCTCACGCTCATACACGATGGCAAGCGGCGAGAACAATGTGGTGTTCGATACGGTTTCAGCAGCGGCAAACGGGCTGACCGTATTTCCGCGTGGCGCCGTGTACTGGTTGCGCTACGAGCTGCAGACGAGCGGAAGCGCCAACACGATCAGCAATTATATCCCGACAGCAGATTACTCGGGTTCTCAATCGATATTCTACTTGCCAGCTAATACTACAATCACCAACGGCGTTGATGGCACCGGACTAGTTACATACAGCGGCACGACGCCTGCGGTCGACAATAAACTGTCGGGTGTGCCGATGCTTTTGGGCAACCCTTCTAGCGATAGTATATCTGTCTTTGGCCTTGGCGATAGCACCATGGTTTTGGGCACTGAGAGCGGTAATGCTCAGGGACCTTATGGAATCGGATTTTTCCAGCACTCCATGCACGACGCTTCCGGTTTCACCAATCCCCGCCCCATCAACGTGGCCCGCTCGGGCACTACTGCTGCGTTCTTCACCGGGACCAATACCAAGTGGCAAGTGCTGGCAAAATACTGTAACGCGGCGATTGTCGGCATTGGCACCAATGATATTGGCAACTCCGGCACGGCGAACGTCGCTACGATCGAGACGAACATCCAGACGATCGTCGCCGGTCTTCAGGCAAATGGAATTACAAGCAATCGGCTGATGTTCTTCAAGCTTGGGCCGCGCACCACATCGACAGGCAGCGTATGGAACCAGGATAGCGATCAGACCTACGTGGCCGGATGGGCCGTGGCAGATTATTCGTCCCAGCTCAATTCCTGGGTCGATACCAAGGTATCTGACGGAACGTTCATATACGCCTTCCCCAGGGTCAATATCAGAAGCACGACGGATGCTCTCAAATGGCGAGGCAATGGATCTGGCGGACCTGCGAACCTTATGACCCTTGATGGGCTGCATCAGGATGCCTACGGCAATGAGCAGGACGCCATCGAAGTTCGCGCGTTTCTGTCAGGCTTGTGAGAAAGCCTGCCAACCCTTCCCTGCGGACTCCATAACCATTGGCCGGCTACTTGATCTTATCTGCGGGCGGCATGCCCAAGTGATCGCTAAACCAATTATGCGGATGGGAGTCGGTTATCAGGTTTCTGCATACTTCCGCGTTGAAGTGCTCCTTTATGTCCGGCGGCGGACTCGGTGGGTGATTGATTGTCCATTCGAGGCCGTAGATCAGATTGAAAAATACCACGACGCCGGCGACCCCGGCAGCCAACCATAACAAAGCCGCAGAAAACCTCACAATGCAGAGCCGCCTCGGCATGCGGATTTCTAGGAAAAATCGCGCTAGCCGAAAAATGGTGGCGATTAGCACAATTGCGCCCATCCCTCCTAAGATAATCGCCTCGAGTGTAATCTGCGTAACCGCCAACGCGCCGCATCGCATCATAGGCTCGTCGGCGTAGAGATTCGGCACCGCCGCCGCGAACACTGCGATGCCCGCGCCTATTAAACCGAGCCACAGGCCTAAAACCACTTTCTCGACGAAGCGAGCGCCTGACAGAAAGCGGCTCCAGGCGCGCACCTTCATAGTGGGGGTCGTATTTTCTGCCTGTTCGGATGGCGGCTGCATTTCCATCTTATGAGCACGCACATATAGCAGTTAGCAATCTCTGGCCGGGGCCAACATCCCTCCGGCTGGATAGCTTCGATCAGCCCCGCCCTTGGCTTATGCCGGGGCGGGGCTTTTCTGCGTTTACTTCGAACACCGCCGTTCACCGGCGCTTCCAGCTTTCCCGGTCCCGCACCATCACCACGCCGTCTTGGCGCGCGGCCGGCTTGCACCAGAAGCAAATGACAGCTGCCGGACACTTAGCCTGGGAAGGGCGTTCCCATGCCCGACCTGCTATAGAGGCGCCATGTGCAACCTCTACAGCGTGACCAAGGGCCAGCAGGCGATCCTTGCCGCTACCCGCGCGATGACGGACCGAACCGGCAATCTACCGCCACTGCCCGGCATCTTCCCGGATTACGGCGCTCCCATCGTCCGGAACGGCCCGGACGGCAAGGAACTTGTCCTGGCGCGATGGGGCATGCCGTCGCCGGTCTTTGCCCTGAAGGGCAAGAAGACCGATCCCGGCGTCACAAACATCCGCAACGTCGGATCCCCTCATTGGCGACGGTGGCTTGGACCGGAAAGCCGGTGCCTGGTGCCGTTCACCAGCTTCTCCGAAAACGAATTAGCTCCCGGCGGATCGAAACAACCGATCTGGTTTGCGCTAAGCGACGATCGTCCGCTGGCGTTTTTCGCCGGCATATGGACCCGATGGACCTCCGTCCGGAAGATAAGAGAGAGCGAAGTGGCGGCCGATCTGTTCGGGTTTCTGACAACCGAGCCGAACGCCGAGATCGCAACCGTTCACCCGCAGGCGATGCCTGCCATTCTGACGACCGAGGAGGAACGGGAGGCCTGGCTGCGGGCGCCGTGGTCCGAGGCTAGCGCTCTCCAGCGCCCGCTCCCCAACGGTTCGCTCAGCATCGTGCTTCGCGGCGAAAAGCAGGATGGAACGATGGAACTGGTGAATCTTGCCGCCGCAGCTAGTGTCGAACGCGCCGCGTCTCCATTGCCGTTGCTTGAAGGAGATCCCGGATCATCCGAACGACGCGGGGACGATGGCGAGCAGAAAGAACCAATATTGACAACACCGTGAGCCAGCGTAGGCAGGCCGCCTTTGGCCCTCATTTCCATCGCCAAGAGCGGCAGGAGTACACCGATGGCGAAATCACTGAAAGCTGGCGACAAGGTCGAGTGGAACACCGCCCAGGGCAAGACGAGCGGCACGGTTGAAAAGAGGCAGACCTCTGCGACGCAGATCAAGGGCCACAAGGTGGCGGCTTCGAAGAACGAACCCCAATACATCGTCAAGAGCGCAAAGACCGGACGGAAGGCCGCGCATAAAGCCGAGGGACTTGCGAAGAAAGCCTGAAGCGAGTCTCACACCGCCGCTGGCCCCGGCAGTGCTATCGGCGCGCCGCCGGGACGCGCCTTGTAATGGCCCGAGGCCGACCGCCTTCGGGTATGGCCGGTTGGGCGGAACGTCAGCAGCGTCCGGAACGACGGGCCGGGACTGCTGGAGGCGGTAGAGGTCAAGGACGACGAACCGCTGTTGATTTAGAGTCGCAGGGCTCGGATGCGCCCTTAGCACTTAAAGCCGCGACTGTATCCAGTCATCAACCTGGTGGATCAGACCCTCGGCGACTGGAATGACCGCTTGAACAAACGCCAAAGTCGCTGGCCCATCCAGGAGTATCTTGTCGCCCATTTTGGCCTTTGGCAGCGCAGGATACGAATCAACCCGGTTCAAATACTCAAGATCGCAATAACCGGCATTGTGTTCCAGCGCATGGCGCAGCGAAGACAGGATATCTAACGCCTGATCACTCATAGCGGCTGGAATTGGATCGGGACCAAAAACCTGACGATAGCTTTTCCGGGCGGAAGGCAGGCTCGCAAACCGCAACGCGTCTGGATCAATTGGCTTGATCGATGGCACCGAGTGCAGATCACGCACATGACAGGCTTCCCGACAAAGACGGCGGTATAATGATTCGACCGCCGTCCAGGTATTTGTGACCTGGTTCTCCAGCGTGGCCTGCAACGCCGCGCCCCCATCAGCATATGCGATTACCGAACCAAGGATATCTTCCCTATCCCCCGGCTCAAGCGGATCACCGGGAATATCCCGCTCGCCTGGAAAGGCCAATGTCCTAAACGTAAGCCACTCAGCTTTTGCCATCGCCCGAAGGCTGTCTTTAACAACTTGCAAGTCATCAGAGTTAATGAAGGGCCGTGCAAGCGTCTGCATCCGTACGCGATAGCGCGCCCGCTCATGCAATCCTGTAGAATGCATGACGCAATCCAGGAGCTCGTGCGAAAACAGCGATCGATGGACATTCGCGACATACGCCAGAATCAAGGGACGGAGTGCCTGTGTTTTCACGGTGTCGGCGAAACTCTTTGAGGTCCAATGAAGCTGCGATGCGCTCGAGAAGTTCATGACGGACGGGTCCTTTGGGCTGAAATGGGCGGCAGTTCTAATCGGCGCGATGATTGCCCGTCAAGCAGTCTAAACGTCCATCACAGTACGGATTCGCGCCACCTCAATCAGGCCCTCGTCGCCCTGCAGCAACGCTTTATCCGCCAGATAGACCTCCGTAAACCCTCGATAGCCCCGAACCCTCTCAACCTTAACTGGTCGAGGGTGATGTTATATTTCATCGCCGATATAGGGGCGCTAACAGCGTCCTCGCCTTTTCGATATACTCTTTGGCATTATCATCACTTGCGTCTCTCATGCTGTTGGCATCTTCAATCTGCTCGATCACTCTGAAATTAGCGTCAACGAGTTCCTCCAACGCAGCGTGAACGACATCGAGATAGTCGCGTTCTTCACCTTCAGGCATACAATCAACCAACAAAGCCAATCCAATAGAACTGAATTTCTCCGCGCTTCCGTCCGCTCCCATGCGAACGTGCGCGGCACCCCCGACACCATCAAATCCAATGATAGCGACCGGCTCTGTGCCTCCTGCCTCAAACTTGATGAGCTCAAACCGTCCGACTGCTTTGAAGTTTCCGTCCGAAGACATCCCGTTCTCCCCTGGTATTACGCACAGCGGGCTTGCATACCACACCCTCGGCCCTAACCGGTCGAGGGTGCTTCTTTGCATTCAAACCGCCTCACCCAGGCTCGCGCTTTGAATTTAGCAACCCGATCGACGCCCTCGGCCCGCGCAAGACGACCTCGGTGACGGAGCGCTTCGAACCATCCTTCTCATACTCCCGCGTCTCGTTCTGGCCGACCACCTGCACAAGGTCGCCCTGCCGCACGTAATCCGAGACGATGTTGGCGACGGGGCCGAACGCGACTACCAAATGCCACTGGGTCTTCTCCTGTTTTGCGCCCTCGCCGTCTTTCCAGCTTTCAGACGTTGCCAAACTGAACGCCGCGCGCTTGGAGCCGTCATTGAAGGTGTGCGTTGTCGGATCCTTGCCGACGCGGCCGGTGAGGATTGTTTGGCTGAATGTTCCGTTGGACATGGGGGTTTTCCTTTGTTGTTGGACCGGTTGGTCAGGAAGGAGAATGAATGAAAATCTCCGCCAGTACAACCTTTTCGACTACCGCCTCTTCCAGCTGTTACAGTCCAACACCATTACCAGACCGAAGACCCAAAACCCGGCCTGCCAGATGCCGGGTAGCGGCATCCCGTCCTGATGGGCCGCCGAGAGGGCCAGCAGTGACACCCCAACCCAAATGCAGGCGAGAACGCGGAGCCAAAGCGGCGCGCGTCGACGCTGTTTTTTGATCTCGACAGGCACGGCATAAAAAACGATCCTGTTTGATCGCATCGGAGTTATCTTTCCCATCACCATCTCCCGTTGATCTCCTGAAGGAATACGGCAGGACGACCGGACACAGACTGGACTAGGCAATCGGTTCAATCCTCGCCGATACGACCGTCGGGACCATGATCACGCCGGCGCGCTCTTTGTCGGCTTGCGTGAAGCTGGGAAAGGTGTGGGTTTCCGTGCGGCCTGATCGATACGTGACGACAAGTTTGTGCGTATGCGGCTTTGCCATCCGCTCGTCCTCTTGAAAGAGGCCCCAGACTGGCATAGGCCTGTTGGTCAGCGGATGGACAGAGCGCACGTAATTTAATTACTCAAATACGCAACAGAATTACTCAACATCCTTTTGCCGTTTGTTTCGATTTGTGATTATCCTGTTCATATGATTTACAGTGTAACAGACAGACAAAAGTCCGTGCTCGACGCCATCACCTCCTACACCAAAGAGCATAACGGCCTGTGCCCGACGCTACGGGAGATCATGGCGGCAACCGGGCTCAACAGCATTTCGGGCGTAGCCACGCATCTGAAGGCCCTCGAACGCCGGGGCCGGATCAAACGCCTGCCCGGCCTGGCGCGCGGCATCGCCATCCTGGAGCCGCAGGACGACAGGATAGACGCCTACAACGCCGTATATCTCGCGCTCGACCGAGCCAAAGCCGCAGCGTTTAAACACCATGGCGTCGCGGGGATGCGCGAGTACAGCCATGCGATTGACTGCCTTGAGGTCATCAAGCCGGAGGGGATTATCTAATGGAACACTGCGATTGCCGATACGACCCCTGCGGCGACGGCTGCGAGATATGCGATCCGGGGACAATGAGGGCGCCGGATGCGATTGCCGAACTGCGGACAAAAACCCAAGGCAAATGCGACGCATTCTATCATGTATCGCTTGGTTTTTCGCTTGAAGTCTTGGCGGCGTACGACGCCCTCCACGCCGAGAACGCCCGGCTGCAAAAGCGGTGCGAGGAGGCGGAGGAGATGGCACGGTTTTATGGTGATCTTAAGAACTACGAGTTTCTTATCGATAATAAAGACAATTGGCAGGTAATAATTATTAAAGAAAATGGCAATCGCGCCCGCGCATACCTGGAACGGGTGGGGGAGAAGTAGATGGACGACATGCCATTTATGGCCATAGGCACCGATGAATTGGATGCCTACATAGGCGAAAAAGCAATCTGCCCAAATTGCCGTCAGATGCATGATGTTCAATATGCCGACGAAGTAAGGGACGGAAAGACGTATCCATCCAAACTGCTTGGCTTCGTGAAATGTGGTGAAAACGCCTACGTGGTTGCTATCGATGGAAGGGCTCTATCATGACCCACCTCCCCCAACTGAAAGCCGTTATCGCGGCGAGAGAGAAGGCCTCGGCACGGCTTTCTATTGTCCTGCAAACACGCGGCTACACGATCATCGACACAGATTACAAGCCTGATGATGTGAAATTTTATAACATTGCGTCCGCATTCTTCCTCACCGACGCCCCGAAGCTTGTGGCGGAGATCGAGCGGTACAGGGCGGCGTTGCAGAAATGCTCTGCACATACAAGCCGCACCGAAAAAACATTAAAGGCTGAGTGCATTGCAGCCCTGACCGGCAAAGGGGAAACGGGATGCTGACATGGGCAATATGCTGGCTCTCGGCGGCTGCCAGTAAAATCAACAATAAATTCGCTGATCCCGGCCATTTGGTTTTTATCGCCATGATCTGTGATGTTCTCATATTCTACTTCATCGGAAAGGCGATACGGCCATGACCCAGGACAAATTTGAAAAGGCGCTGCAATTCCTCAAAAGCAAAAATGAGTGGCGCATGTATACGGGCGGACATGCCGACACTGTCCTCGAATCCCTGCAAATCGCCTCACGCTGCGCCGGGCAGACGGATGGGGAGGCGGTGGCATGGCAGGTAACAATAGACGCGGAAGTTGTTCATACAGGGGATAGTAAAGAATACGCCGATGAACTAGTGGATCGCTATACTAGCGCAACGCAGCCGGTTATTATCCGCCCGCTATACACCCAATCCCCCGCGCCCGCAAAGCCGGATTTGGAGGCGTTGCTGGGGCAGGTGCTGGAAGGATGGCGGCTAGATTTCTTACGACAGTATCTGGACGAGGATACTTTTGCCTGCTGCTTTTATCGCCGCAATGACGGCAAAATTGATCAAATAAGAGGCACAGGCCCAACCCATACGCCGCAATCGCCGCCGCGATGGATGGGGTGCGGGGTGGTGCGTGATGGAATGCCTGACTGGTATCTCACCAAAGACGGGGACGCCTCCTGCCTCGCAATGTATGAGCGGCATTATTCCGCCTATCAGTACAAAGACGGAAGGGTGCGCAAACTATTCTGCGGGCCGGGAGAAAAGATTGTCCTCCGAACCCGCGCGGCCGAAGCAATCTTTGTTTGGCGAAAGTTTATTGATGCGTCGGGACAGACAGGAATTAATTGCGCAGTTTTCAGAAATGAAGGGCCAATTAGATCATCGGACCTTATCCGACAAGCTGACGAAATCGCTGATTTCTGCTGGCCTGGTCAAAGGCATTACACCTATGTCCGTGCGTCGGCGGTGCGGAGTGCCAATCCCGGATTTTGTTTTATATCTGCCGGATGGAACCCGTGTGGAGCAACTAAATCTGGATTGAGAATATTGGAAAGGATTAAGCCATGACCGACGCGAAAAACGAGATGCCGGAATGCCGCGATGCTTTTGAAGCGTGGGCTAAGCATAGAACCATGCAAAGAACTGCGGAAACGCATTGGGAAACATGGCAAGCCGCATGGAACGCCCGCCCCAACACCGCGCCACGGTCGGGCGGAGATGATTTGTATGTGCTTATGCGGCAAATTATTAAAGATATCCTCGGTTTTGAGCCGGATGACGATTTAGAAAATCACCTTAACTACGGGTGTCATTCTACTTTAGAGCACGCCTTGAAATATCTGACGCAGCGCGGCCTACTCCGCACCAATCCGCCAGCCGACGCGCTGCCGGGTGTGACGGTGGAGGATTTATGCGACGATTGCCCGCCGATCGGATACCCTACCGATAAAACGCGATGCTTGCCTTGCCCGCGCCGCAACGCCATCGCCGCCAGCGGGGATTGGGTTATGGTGCCGAGGGAGCCGACGGTAGAAATGAATTGTGCTGCAGTAGATGAGTTCAGAAGAACATTGTCTGCACCGTCGATCTGGAATGCCATGCTCGCCGCCGCGCCCGCGCCAGAATTGGCCCGCGAGGTAAATTTACGTGAAGGGGTAAGCGGTAATAAATCCATCCCCGCGACAAACGGATCGTACCAGGTGGATGACGCCGCGACCGGCGCGCAGGAAATGCCACCGGGGCGCACAGAAACGGACCGGGGCGCACTCGAAGTTGCGCTCAAGGCAGCAGATGCGCTGGCGGAAGCAGCCGGCGAACTTGCGACCGACGATATGCACGACAGGATTGGCATAGCGTACATGGCCTATATCTCGGCGCGTGCCGCTGTCACCGGCGGTGAATCAGCTCCGCAACCCGCTGCCTCCGAGGGCGTTTACTGATTGCAAACAACGCAATATGGGAGACGGCGCACATGCTTCGACATTCGATGGCTGCCTTGGCCTTGGCAACGCTGGCGGCAGCGGCGCCCGCCCTGGCGCAGCCAGCCCCCGGAACCCCGAGCCACCCTAAGCTGACCGTCGCCTCCGTGCGCCTCGACAATGGCTATCGAGCCTCCAAGATCATCGGCGCCGCGGTTTACAATGATCAGAACCAGCAGGTCGGCGATGTATCGGACCTCTTTCTGAGCAAGCAGAACCAGGTCGCAATGGCCGTCATATCGGTCGGCGGCTTTCTCGGCATCGGCGCGAAGCTGGTCTCGGTGCCGATCGACAAGCTCCAGATCGATGGCAAGAACAAGGTCATCATGGCAGGGGCAACCAAGGACGAGTTGAACCATATGCCGAATACACAGTTCAGCAATTAGGTCCTCTGACCACTATGTGTCCTGCCCTCGTGCCCTACGCTTCGGGCGGAGGTACATATGTTTGAAGAAACCCGTCACATCATCCGCGCCACCCGCATCGCGGGTTTGCGCCGACTCCTAACAGTCGCAATCCAGAAGGACAGGCGGCTTGAAATTACGCTTGCTGAAGCACACAAGTCGCTCCGTATCCCGGACGGATGGACCTATTCAGATGCCGGGCTGAAGGCAATGGTCAGGCAATGCCGCCTTCCCATCCAGGAGACACTGGAGGCGGCGTTAATGGTGTATGAGGCGCATTACTGGCCGGAGGTCAACGCCCGCCATGCCGCCACTCCCACGGCGGTATCCGCCGACCCGCCTGAAGCCCCCATAGCCCTCTCCCCGCCGCCTGCGCGGCAGCCTGGAGGTCCGGCATCCGCTGATCGCGGTCATGGGCCGGCTCGAATTGAATCGCGCTCCACGCCCAGCCCTCGCTAACCAGAGCCTCGCTCACGTCCACCGGATTGCCGTCAATCCTGACGGTGGTCCGGCAAACGTCGCGGCGGTAGCTGTGTTGGCCGGTGCATTCAAGATCAACCGTCTTATCTCCGATCATCTTCCATAGGGCATCGCGGGCTTCATCCGCGCCGGGTTGTTTGACCCAGCGGCCGGGCCATGGATCTTCCGGCGCGTCCAAACCAGCCATTCGGACATTGATAATGCCCTCGGCTGTCAGGACATGGCACGTATCTCCGTCATGACATGCCAGAACCCTACCCGGTTCCGCCCGCGCCGGAGCCGTAAGGCCGACCAGCGCAACGCATAGCATGATAATCCTGCGCATTTTAACTTCTTTCTTTTCCATTCGTTCCGGATACATTATAATAAAATCGGAATTCGATCACCTAAATAATCGGAGACGCGATGCGCCATAAAACACCCGCACACGACCCAGGCGTAATCCGGAACGAATTCAGCCGCATCGTCCTGACCGACGCTTGGAGTCTTGCGCGTCACGGCGCAGACCGCTTCGGCGGCCGTGCGGCCGAATACCGCGACCAGGCTATGGGAATGTCATGGCGTGACACCAAGGCCAATCCGCGTTCGATAGCGACGGCCATGCTGGCGGCGGATTTCCGGTAACTGTCCATCTCCTGACCAGCCACACCTCGGTAAGCTTCGCATTTTCCGCGAGGCACCATGCACCAATTTACCATTTACCACTTCGGCGTCGCCTTCATGGCCATGAGCCCGGCCTATTTCATCCTCGCGAAGATCACCGACCAGTTCAAAGTCAGCGACAACGTTCTGATGAACATCGCCAGAACGGTCGCCGCGCTCTACGTTGGGATGATCGTCGCCAACCTTGCGCTTGATCACCATTTCAAGGTCGGCAAGATCGGCGTGGCGACAATGGAGGCGAATCATGATGTCCGGGATCTTTGGAGGTGGGGAAAGATGGTGCGGAAGGAATATGGTTGATTGGCGGTATTACTCTGTTACACTATGCGCATGGAAGAACGATGGAAAGAAACTGTCCGCGCGATTTACGATGAACTGCATTTTGGCACGGACAATATTTTCAACAGCAATTTAGCCGACCACATCGTGCGGATGATCGAGGAGCGGCACAGCGCCTATTTTTCTGAAGCGCACGCCTGTCCGGCCAACGGTCTCAATACGGCCGAGGGCGCCCGCCAATACTACGCCGCCCACGCTCCTATCACGCTGGCGGACGCCCTCGGCCAGTATTCAGAAACCGATAGGCCAACCAACGAGGCCGTCATGCGCAGGCTAGCGCGGATGCGCTGGCACTACGCCGACGCGATGATTGCGATGGAAAGCTAACGCTCCCAGCCAGTATCCCGCTCAATCTTGCGCACCCCTGAAAAATCCACCCGTTCAACCCGCGCGAGCTGGATCCCAAGATGTTCGTACCGCCGCTCCATCTGCCTAATCGCGGACACGAACCCGGACCAGCGTTCAGCGTCGGGAGTCTTATCCGCTTTTCCAGATTGCCAGTCCTTATGCGCTTCCTGGGCCTGCTTTGCGTCCTGGGCGGTCCGGAAATGGCCCTGCATCCATGTGAGGACTTTTTGGGTCGAATAGTATTCCGATGCCCGGCTGTATACGGGCTTGTTAGATTCATGGTATTTGGTTTCAATACTGACCTCGTGCCAGTTACTCATGGTCCAGCACCTTGGCACCGACTGTCCGATATTTTAATTCGCGGTGGACGTCATGCCAAAAGCTCCAGTCGCGGCCTTGGCAACCGGAATGGAGAAGATTTGCTATTTCGATAGCCTCAAAAACATCCCCGGTTTCCGCAAGGAGGTCCGTGATCACAACCTCAACCGTCGCCTTATTGTCTAGGGCGTAGGAGTTTTGTTGCCGAACGATCATTTCGGCACAGTTTTCAGCGGTCCTTACATCCAGTCCGCATATCTCCACCGCAAATCGGACGATGCAGACTGGGTTAGCGATCTCAACCCCCTTCCGGAACCGGACGTATTTCTCCCGATACAATAGCCGGTCACGGTGGCGATTTTGGCTATCCTCCGTCGTCGGGCAGTCTTGCCATCCGGCCAACCTGCAATATCGTTCAATGGCGATTTGCATTTTTTCTGTGCTAAACGGACTATACCGAACGTCCAGTAGACCGTGCTTTGCGTTCTCTTCCTTTCTCTTTTCGATGGTGGCCCGCTGGATGAAAATGACGACCAGCATCACGGCGACAGAAATCGACATGATAACCGCGGTGACATGCACCAGGACGTTCTCGATAACCCAAACCATGCCCTATCCTCCGAAAACGGAAGAATAGAGCGCCTAGGCAGGACACCGTTTGGTCAGTATCGAGACCAGTCGGTCAGGCCCTTCCGCTCCCCACAATAAAGGCAGTTTATCGTGACCCAGGTCCCCATCATGGAGGGCGTAAACGTATATGAGAACGTCTCCCCCATTGACAGCGGCACATCGATCACCGGCTTGCATTCATGCGCCTCCGCCCACGCATGAGCTGCTGCGGCCTCTTTGGCCGATATCGTAAAGTAGTATGGCTCCTCGGGCATGGCCTACCTCTTTCGAACCAGAAATTCATCCATCTTCCGGCCCTGAGAGACCAGATCCGCAAATACCCGAGGCGTACGGCCCCTTCCGCTCCAGGACGTACCGTCAGGACCGCGATATTTGACCGGAGCCGGTTTTCGATTTCCTTTGCCCGCCGACAGCGCGGGCTCCCGCGGCACCAGCGCATTCAGAGGCAGATCCAGTTCCTGAAACCTCGCGCGGGTTTCCTCCAACAGGGTTTTTCGGGCCGCCTCGAGCTTCCCGGCTTTCGCCGCCGTCGCTCGCGCGATCAAAGCATTCAAATCCGGCATGGACATGGATTCGATAGCCCCGGGCTGCGCGAGTTCCCCGATAATCCCATCCGGCACCGCAGCCTTTTTCTTGCGTGGCGACGCTGGCATAGCTGTCACTCCCGTAAAATCAGGAGCTATTTAACGCAATTGGTCGGATATGTCTAAAAGGGGATTAAATCGTCGAAATCTCCGCAGCCAGGTTCCCATTGGGGAAGATCGTCAGGCGATCCATCTGATCGCTCCCCAAGCGCCCGACGGGCCTTCGCGCGCCAGCCATCTATTTCCCGCGCGATATCGCGTCCCGGCGCGACGGCCTGCCAGGCCTGCAGTAATGGCCCCTTGTCTGCCTCCGGAATCCGGTCGAACTCTTCGACGGCGGAAAGAGGCGAGCGGCTGAACTCTGCCCACAGGGCCGCAGCCTGCAACAGCAATCCCGATTCCCGCCGCGCGTCATCCCCCATTTTGCCGTACATCGCCTCGACCGGCGCGATGCATTGATTCCGGGCCATGACGTGCAGCAGTGTGGAGATGCTGATATCGCCCTTCATCGCACGGATGCCGGTGACGATAGCTTCGTTTACGGAGAACGTAAGCGAGTCCGGCCCAACCACCTCGCGTAGCCATTTCAACAACCTTGGATCCAGCCGAATCGTCACAGGTATCGTGGACGCGTCCTCGTACTCCTGCGGTTCGGGATACAGGGCGCGACGGCGGGCTTTGGTAACCATGATCAGTGCCCGCCGCGCTTACGCCGGATACTCACCGCTCAATCTCAACATTCCGGCTGCGCGGCTGGCTATTAGCCGCCTCCTGCTCGCCCTTTTCCCGCGCGATCCGCGCATCCCGCCCAGCGATATCCTTTGAGATCCGCTCCGGGGTTCGCGGCACCAGGACGCCTGCTTCGTTGTACACCCAGGCGGGCTTTTCGGCGTTCTGATCTTTGTATTTGTCATCGGGTGACATGATTTTACCTATTATCTCGGGAACAAGACCGATTTAGCCAAAAAAACATGGACAGAGCGTGGTCACCTGAGTCTTTTCACCGGTGCGCCGATCTGTTTATTTGCGGGACCGCCAAGAGCCGCGCGGCGTCCGCCACTGCCATCCACCGCATCACAGGTCATCGCGGGTGTCGTCGAACCGAACGCGCCGCAGCTCTTGCGGCACATGAACGACCCCTTTGGCGACAGCGCACCGCAGACATGCGCTTGGCAATCCCCGCAGATAATCCACACCGTGTCGCGGCAGCCGGGACATGGCGGGCGGTCGAGTTCGGCGAGATTGATGGAAGCTGGCCGCTCAACCGCCGCCGATTCGCGCCGCAGCATGGATTGAAATCCGCCCTTGAGCGTCGGCTTTGCTCCGGGAGCATCCGGAATGGGCTTGAAGCGACCGTCGATACGCTCGTAGCTGATTGTAAAGTTCTCGTCCTTCAGCGCGCAGGCGTGCTTAATTTTGATCACTTCTTCCATCCTTTCACGGCGCGAAGTTCGTCCCGCGCCTGGTTGAGCCGTTGCGACATCCAGGCGACGCCAGTCACGTCCTGATGGCAGATCTTCATCAGGCGTTTGAACTGGTCCTCCATCTCCTGCTTCGTGAACTCGCCTGACAGACCAAGGATCGCCGGCGCGTCCTCAATGACCTTCTCTTTCTCTTCCGGCGTCATTCTGTCGGCCATTCTCTCCGCGCTGCGGTCAATGGCGTTTCCGAAGGGCGCCCACGCTTTTCCGCATCCCGCCGCAATAAGGAACAGCAGCATGGCGCCCACCTGAATGATGCGGCCCGCAATCGCCGGGACCGCTGCCCTAACGAAAGCGGATATGCCGTAGGCGATGGCCGCCAGTATCACCCCGCAGACGCCCAGAAAGACCCTGACCGACACGAAGGCGATCACGATGGAGGCGATCCCCACCGGGATCATCGCCAGCGGGGGCAAAGCGATGAACCACAGCCATAGCGCGTCGATCACAGGAAGCCTCCGAAGGCGACAGCGGCGGCGATGGCTGCGACAACGGCACCGGGGCCGATCAGCCCGGACAGGACGCGCAACCCGAAGCCGAGCAGGGCTTGGAGGGGGAACGATAGGGGAAGGCCGGGTGTCCGCTCTGGGTAATAAAACGGGTTGTCATAGAACTTGCCCCGTAACCCAGGACGTTCCCAGTATGGACGAATTCGCAGCTTCACGGGCGACAGGTTATTGATGAAGACAATCTGCTCCATCATCGACATGCGCATGACCTCGTCGGGCGTGATCAAGTGGCGAGATATGAGTTGTTCACCGTTCGCGGTTTTCTCTACGATAGACGTATCACCGCACATTTTCGAAACGTGTTCTGCCGTATCGAGTCCCCAGGCCGACAGATACTGCCGAACGTCACACGAACCCTCGATCACCTTCCATCCGGCCTCGCCATACGTATCCTTGGCCTGCGCGATGCTCTGCGTGACCAGGTGAATGCGGAGCTTGTACTTGCCCATCTCCGACAGCGCCTGGACAAGTGCGTCAAATTTCCCCAATGAATTAAATTCATCCACTTGGAGCAACACCCGGGATCGCGCCCTTTTCTCGGTATCCATCATGGTCCGCAGAACGCTCGTGATAGCGAGACGAACGAACGCGGCATGACTGGTCTTGAACTCCAGCGGAAGGATGACCGCGAACACCGCGCCCTTGATTTTCCTGCCCTGCTCGTCGTAGCCCTTCAGATCTTTTAGCCGAATGTTCGAGTGGCGAACCGAGTTCTGGATTGCCACGTCATCAAGCCACTTCGTGGCGATTTCCATGGTCGAGATGATGCCGCCGAATGCCTTCGGCTCGTTTATCATCATTCTTTGCCATTCATGGCCCTGAGCCTTGACGATCGCGTCCTTACTATCGGTCATGTCGGTAACGAGTTGGGCCCATTCGAGCATACTGCCGCGAAGATATTGGCGAATCCGCACAAGATTCTGACGCTCTGGCGCCTCCTTGATCTTCACGTGCATGAATAGCGCCTGATACGCGCCGAAGCTTTTCTGGTGGAAGTAGTTCCCGTCCTCCCCGCGTGGCGCGGAGCCGACCATTTGCGACGCATACAGCAGAGCGGTGCTGGCGAACGAATCGCTGTTCGGGTCGAGATCGTCACACACATTCAAGCTGCCGGACGCCAGGTTGTGCGGAAGACCGGTGTGAACACCCATCGGATTCAGCAGATGGATGTTGAGGCCCTGCCTCCGCCATTCCTTGACGCAGACGGCGGAGATTTCGCCTCCAGGATCAACAACGGCCAAGAACTTATGGCGAAGGGCGTTGGGGATGATGACGCCGGCACCCTTCATCGAGCGCGGTGAACCAACCGTGAGGATGTTCGACGCGCCCCTGTAGTAAACGCCCAGGAGGCAGGGAATGTGGAAGCGCCACACTGGAATGCCGCGCCAGTCGCCCAGCAGGAAGCCAGGATTGCCCTGGAGATCGACCCACAGGAACAGGCCGATACCAGCGGCGGCGGCGCCGACCCGCGCCCACGCCGCCTGCCACAGCTTCATCCAGTGCGCCGAGCCGCGCGTGGTCCCGCCCATCCGATAGCGCCTGGCAATCAGGATCAGCCCGGCGATGAAAACAACGCCAGCCCAGAACTGGCCTGCGGTGATGCTGTCGATGATGTCGTCGAAGGTCATTCTGCGGCCTCCAGACGCGGGACAGTCGGGATTTCCTCGGCGGCGCCGTCGATGGTGAAGGGTCCGGAGGGCTGTTCAGGCTGTTCGCCATCCGGCCATTCGATACGTGTTGGACCATGTTTCGGGCAGCCTGGAGGCCCTACACGCGCCCATTCCGCAGACACTCGTACCAGATAACCGCAACGCTTCTCGTTCTCTACGAATACACATTCCGCGCGCAGCATGCGTGTTCCTTGCTTTGGCGGACGGTTCGTCGCACCCTTCACGCGAACTTTATCGTAGTCGATGGCCTGATGAGGGATCGGCCCCACTTCCTTCGCTATCGCGTCTAAACGTGTCTGTAGATGCGGCTTTGGTCTGGCATTTTTCAGCCCAGCCGAGACATCCATCCCAATACTAAGTGCGATATCCCGGTAGGCCTTGTTCCGCTCAGGCCCCGTGATCGTATGGATAAGCTGGTTAAGCATCGCGCAGATGATCTCGCACGGGTCATCAATTGCGCTTCGAATGATGACCTCATGCGGGCCACCGGTAGCCTCAGGTCCGATCCATTCGCCTACAACCTTCGACTTCTTACCGCCGGACGGAAAACCAAAGCTGGGAATGATGTTTTCTGCGATGCGGTAGCCCGATTCCTCGAAGATCGGCCTTGTCAGGTCAATCGCCTGACGCTGCCATACTTCGCGGATATCGTGGTTGTTCTTCCTGACCTTTTGCTCCATGGGGGCAGCCATCGACCTTGCTCCTCGATTGTGGTAGCGAGGCGCGTATCAGAATGTGGCTGGACGGATTATGGACGCGTCGGAATCATGGAGTATCGCCCAGCGCCTGGTGGCCTATCAGCGGGAACACGGGCTGAGTTACGCTGACCTGATCAAGCGGATAAACACTGAGACCGAGGCGCTCGTCACAGAACCGCAGATAGCGGTTTTCCTGGCAACGGAGAAACTTCCCGGCGCGACACCCCGTGAGTTGCAAGCCTTCCTGACCGAAGTGGCCGCGTTTCTTGATGGACGGAAGCTGGACAGGGAAAAAGCGCCATCCGAGGAGACCAAAGATGCCTATGACGGCCCGGTTTTCACCGAGGACGAACGGGCTGTGATTCGGCAGAAGTTTATATATTACGGGCAGGAACATGGGATCGGCGTGCCGACAATCGCTAAACGGGTCGGCGCGCCACTCAAGACAATGCAGCGATTCCTGACGCCCATACCTCCCAAAAAAGAAGAAGATAAAGATAAACCGCCTGTTTATATGCGATCAGCCGATAGTTTCACCGCTGCTTGCGCTGAATTCGCAGCAAAGAATATTGAGTATCATGATCCCGCGTTCGATATCGGCATGGCGCTGTGCCGTATATATCCGCTGACGCTTCCATTCGAAGATAAATATACAACGATCCAATTCGGCAGCCACGAAAGCCGTACCCGTGAGGATCTTCTTATCCTTTTTCTGGGCGAGCTACAGACACGATCATATCTTGGGCACTTATTCATCGGACTTACCAATAAGGACTATGACGGAGCTTTAATCAACACTGCAGAGGGCTATATAGCGACGGTACGTGATAGATTTGAGTCAACGTCGTACTTTGTCCGCGCCGAGAATACCGAGGACGGTTTTTGGGTTGGGAAGCTGTCTGACAGACAGTTTAGCAGACTAGAACTTATGGCGGTAAAAACTCCTATTAGGTTTATAAAATGAGCGACGTTCTCGTATGCGGTGGCTATGACTACACGATTTTTGAAAGCGCCGCCGACGGCGATGTAGGGAAAATGTCGATCCTCTTAAGCCGGGGCGTGGACGTCAATTCCGTACACCCGACAAATGGCATGTCAGCTTTGCATTACGCTATAGGCCGACATCAATTCCAAATGTCGCAATATCTGATCGAGAAAGAGGCAAATTTCTTTCCTGATCGGCTAGGGCGCATGCCATCTATTCTCGCTCGTATAATGGAATGCAGCGAGGAGATGTGTGACCTGATTGATGAGGCGGAAGCCGCTCAAACCACTGGCGACAGAGTTCCTGATCTGTCATCCAATAGACGGCTATAGTCGCCCCCGCATCTCCCCAATCTCCACCTGCACACACGCCTCAAACCCCGGCGCGTCGGCACTTCCCCGCATCCTGAGAACGCGGCGTTCGGCTTCGGCGCGGTAGAACTCTTCGCGGGTCATCGGGCGCATCGGCGCCGGGTCGGGCGGCCGTTCGGTGATCTGGGACGGCTCCGGCATCACTCCGCAGTTTCTGGAGCCGTACCGCGGCGGTGCTAGCTTCGACGGCCTGGCCAGCCTCTCCGCAAACACCATGAAATGCCCGACCACCAGCATCATCCGGTACCAATCGCGTTCCCCGATATCGGCCCGCCAGCACAGGATTTGCTCGGGCAGGAGGTCGATGTCATACAGGAGGCTTTCGACTTCAGGCGTGACCTTGATGAAGGCGCGAACGCGCTCGAAAGCGGCAGATTGGGCGGGGGATAGGGTGAAGGGTTGGTCTTCCATGGTGACGCTGCTTTCTCCGCCTGTTCCCCGGCGGCGGCTAAATAAAATAGTGGTCCCCACGGTCGGAATCGAACCGACATTCTTACGGTTTTTGAGACCGGTGACTCTACCATTCGTCTACGTGGGGGATGATTTCAAATGCTCCAAAACCGCTGCACGATCCCATGCGCCCGCACCGGATCCGCTTCACTGACAGCCTCCTCCGCAATCTCCATCCGCTGCCCGGCGTTGTGAACGTCCGGATCGCCAAGATCGATCTCGGCATGGATCAGGGCGTCATGGGCAAGGGCGCGGATCAGCTTCGGATTGAGGGTGATAGGGTCGGCTTCAAGGGCCTGGCGCACGAGGCGGTTGGCGACGTGGGCGAACGATTGAGTTGTGGTAGGCATGGTCTAGTCTTTCTGCCCTTCAGGGCTTTCGTTGCACATACGCCCGCAGATCATCCACGGTTTTGATCTTCATGCGCGGCCCGCCGTTCTGATTGTCCAGTTCTTGAGGAAGCCACCACATGCGGTTCCTTTTATTCGAATACCCGCGGGTGATGTGGCAATGAAGCCGTTCCTGAAAAGATCGTTTTGGTCGCATCCGAAGACTACTGGGCCTGTCAATTGAATCTCGGTATACCCTTGTTCAATTAGAGCTTCGCGTGCCTCATCTTCACGGCAAGCGCACAACGTCAATACAGTGAGCAGGCCAAGCATCAAGGTCGTTCTCATTCCAGCCCCGCCTTCAGCCGAATCATCGCCTTCCGCCACGCCAGCACCGCCTTCACCGCCCGCATCTCATCCGGGGTCAGTTCGCCAGCGGCTAGCCGGATATCCTGTTCCGAAACATCGAGCATCATGGAAGCCGCGCCCATGCCGTCGATCAGGCCTTGGTCATAGGGTTGGGTCATGCCGCACCCCGCTTGAACGTAGATACAACAGCATTCAGTACTTTACGGACGCGATTATCGGCTTTTATCCCCAGAGCCTCTTTCAACGCGGCAAACTGCCCCTCTTGAAGTCCCGCGACCGGTGGAACGGCTACAGCGTGCCCACGGGCAACCGCCAGCAGCAGTTTTTTATTGGCGATTGACCGGCAATCGTTGCGGGCTCTCTCCGTTATCGACAGCCAGTATGTTTCAGGTGTGTCTTGCCGCTCTTCGGCATTCGCGAATTCCGTCCAACAATAGGCGCAGGCCAAGGCTTCGCGGGCGGTCCAGCAGGACGGGCGCAGTTTGAGGTCTGATTTCGGCTCGCCCGCCAGAGCATCGGCCTTGATGGTCCGCATATCGATGTGGTCTGTCATAACCGCCCACCAATCCCGACCAACGAGGCCTGAGTAATTGGCAACGCATGTCTTCCGGCTGGTAGCGCCTCGTTATAGGCCTCGGCAAGGGCAGCGATCATCCATGGCGTACGGCCGGTCGAGTTTGTCGACCGTTGCGAAGCTTCTTCCCGCAATTGATCAAGGTCTTTATCGAGCAGCACGGACTGGATCGTATTGTCGTGAATCGGGAAGTCCGCATAGGCCGCGTAAAAAGCCGACAACAACCGGACGGCAGTGGCGGTGATCATGCCTGGTTCATCGGGATAAACGTCGCGGAGCAGGCGCAGCGCCCAAATGAGGGCATCGTCACCGTGAACACGCATCGCAGTTTTCAGCGCTGCAATGGCCATCGTTTCATTAGGTTTGCTCACGGTCGCCATCTTCGGATATCGAGGGATCGAAACGCCGGTTTTTTCGCAAATGGCGGCCAGGCGGGCGCTTAATGGGTCTTCGGCCGCTACCATCGCATGATGGATGGCATAAGCGTTGACGGAGACTCGCTTGCCATTGATGCCGGCGAACGCCAAAGCCTGCTGCGCCGAAGTGAGATTATCGAGCAGCACAGCTGGGATTTCGCGGATACCGATTTGCTGTGCAGCGATCATCCGGTGCTGGCCGTCGATCACCCAGTATCCAGCTTCATCGCGCTGCGTGATTGTGATCGGCTGGAAAAGCGGCCACTGGAAGTGTGCGACAATGTCCTTGATGACCGCCTGACCGCGCTTCGTCGACACGTTCCGCTGATAGCTTTGATTAATATGGAGTTCGGTTGCAGGAACCCACATGAGGACCGGCTTGGCGCCCAAGTCACGCGGCGGCGCTAATTTCTTTGGAGGCGGCGGCGAAGCTGGTGCCGGGATTGGCGCGGGCGACGGAGCTTTCACTTGGGCCGGCGGCTCGACGTTGCCAGCCGGCAAACACTTCGTAACGCCGTTTCGTGCAATAAAGATCGCTTTCATAGCCGCAAGGTCGGCGCTAGATGTCTGTTTAGACTGCTTCACTTTCTCCTTCTTTCTGGCCCAAGGCCTTTATCTCCGACGCCCTCGGCATCCCCAATTTCCGCCAGTCCCCGCCAGGCTTCCCGGAGGGCAGCCCCGCCTTCCTGCACGCCATGCTGACCGCCTGCCGGGTCACGCCGATCTTGCGGGCGATCTGTGCGATCTGCATGCCCCTACGCCGCAGCCTCACAGCCTCCCTGGGCCAGTTGGGGTCGATATCCCTGCCCTGCAGGTGCGCGGCCCTCTGAGGGCTTGCGGAGACGCCCCTGACCGCCCTGCGGACCTGTGCGGCGCTCTTGCCCGTCGCCGCAGCGATATCCGGGACGCTCAGGCCGGTGCGGTGGAGGCGGACGGCCTCTTTGTGCCAGGCAGGGGTCATGACGGGCCTCCGGGCGTCGGGGGCGACGGCACAGAGGGGTATTCATCCTCCATGAGATCGACGGTCGCCGCGCCCCCTGCCTCGTCTGTGACGGAGAACACCGTGGCGATGCTGTCAGGGTCCTGGATCTTCCGGTCACTAGGAGTTGTCCTGACGAATTCACGGGGGCCATCTTTGTAGATGCGGGCAGCGATACTGACCGCTGCGCCAAATTGCGCACCAGATAAGCCCAAACTGGAGAGTTTGTCGCCGATCTTTTCGTGCAGAGTGTCGGCATAGGCCCGCATCCCACCGCCCTTATCCCAGCAGGAGGCATCAGCGGTTTCCGCGATCATCTGCCGCAGTATCTCTATCGCCGTGACCTGGATGGCCTGTTCATATCCCGGACCGAAACCGCCCATCTCAATCGACCAGACTGTTTTACCTGCGTCCCACTTGTCGATGACGTCCTGGGGCAACGTGCCGTAGGACTCATGCTCCTGGTGATCCTGTTCCTCATCCAGCGTGCGGTAGAAGACGACTTCGCCATTGATCGTCAGGCCGCGCACAGCGTAGCCAATGCCTTTGCCGTAAAAGCGGCATGTGTCGCCAACTTTCGGGGTAGCGGGGCTGTTGGCGGGTACGAAGAAAGACCAGCCATCGTCGCGTCTTATATTCCATCCACCGTCCGGGTAGGCAGTTACCTCCCCAGCTTTTACTTCCTCAAACTCTGTGTCGCTTTCATGTTTCCGTTCCACGATCTCCTGGCTTTCTCCGGCCTCCGCCGGGGTTGGTTAAAACAAGTCGAGTTGCATCGCCTTGGCTACCGGCTTTGCCACGTTCGCCGGAGCAATCCCGCCCTCGACCATCTTCGACAGCACGCCCGTCAATTCCCGCGCATCGCACTTAAGAGATTCAGACGCACAGCTGCTCGTCTCGTTGGCGATCTGGTCGAACCATGCCGCCGCTGCGGCCAACTCGTGCTGGAGCGCCTCTTGTCGCGTCTCGAAGGCATATCCGGCCCAGACAGATGGACCGCCGGATGTCGAAGCGAAGCCCTGGGCCTCGAAATCATGCCCGGAAAGCCAATGCCCACGGCCATTGAGCATCAACATGACGCGTGCGCTGCATCCGCGCACCTTCGCTAACACCACGGTTTCGCATTCCATATCCGATCCGTGCTCATTCGCACCGCCGCCATGCCACTCACAAAGGAATGCAGCTGCCGCATCACGCGCATCTCCGTTCAGGCCCCGGCCCCCGGCTTCGCGGACGATGGGTTCGAGGTCGATCACAGCGTCAACTCCATCTGCCGACCGGCAGATGCGCCTGGACAATAACGGCCCAGATCACCCCATTGACTTGCCATCGCACTTGCTACGCCACTGAAGAACCGCGACCGTTCGCGCCACCTTTCCGGCCCCGGCGACGCACGGTGAACCCTGTTTTCCCTGCCATCGACGATATCAGTCGGCGTCAGGGGCGGAAGGTTTTTCAGCCAGAAGCATGTGCGTTTCGTCTCTCCGTGACCAAATTGCCAAGGCTGTACGCTTTGCGCGAATTCTTGATAATTGCGAATCCGCTCTTTCGCGTGCCTGTGCATAACTGGATTCTCAATGCAAATCCGATCGATGGGGGCATTCCAGAAGGCGGAGAATAAGCCCGCGCCTTCATCCAGTTCCCGCCACATCTGTTGCAGCGTCTTGCCTTCAGGCGGCTTGGACAGCCAGCGCACGCCGCTATTGCAAAGACGGGTGCAGGGAGGATGGGCAACCATCAACAAATCCCACCCATCATCCAGAACGTCCCGCGCGTCGCCCCGAATATGACGGTTGCTCCCGTCCTCGGTTGGCAGAAGGTCGCAGGACCAAGCATCATGGCCTTTAGCCAAAAATGCGTTACGGACCGTTCCTGAAAATTCGCATGCGATCAAAACGCGTAAAGGCTCAAATAGCACAATCTCCTTATTCTTTCTCCGACACACCCTGTCGGCGGCCTCGTTTAGACGCTCTCGTATTTCAACTTCAGCCGCCGCAGCGTATCCAGCTCCTTCAGGCGATGACGCTCCAGATCAGCCTTCTCGCGCCCTTCCCGTTCCGCCCGCTCCTCCGCTGTTTCCGGGCGTTCGTACGTGATCCGAATGCTTGTGCTGTATTCGTCAGTGTTGAACTCCACCTCCGCGATCTCGCGGTATTCAAGGGGGACTGATTTCAATTTTTCCTGAAACCACATAATGACATCACCCAATTTTTCGCCGGGCATATCGCCGGAAATATCGCCGGGGTTGTAGGTGCATACGTTCATTGTGGGTGGCGACATTTTCTCCTTTGACTTTCTCCAACTGCATCCGCGTTGGCCGGTGTTGAACGTGCCTCGACGTGCCATGACTGTCCGCCGGAAACGGACACCCGGAAGGAACCAGGCTGTTGCGGCACATCGAGAAAGGCCGGGCCGAAGCGCCTTCCCCTAGAAGATTATCTTGTGCCGAGTGACCACGTACAAAACGGGCGATTTGCCCTGATCCTGGAGGTCTTTGTAGCGCCCAGTCGCGGCGGTCGCTGTATCGAATTCTTCCGTAACCCCGTCACAAACGACTTCGATTGTTGCGCCTTTTTCCATCATCTTTTTCCTTCTTCTTGGGCCGCTCCATCGCCGCCGTTGATTAGTTGTAGCAAATCCGGACTGAATGTACACGCCTAGAATGGGTAATATCGTTGCGTTGTTTTAGACATAGTCAGCCATTCAGCCGGTAAACCTCGACGCCCTCATCATCGCTTGTCATTTCGATCATCCCATTGGGGGCGACGACCAGCTCACAGCGATGCAACCTCCCCTCATGGACCATCGCCGCCGCAAGTGTGAAACTACGCGGATAAGATGATACCGCGATCACCTTAAGCGGCGCGGGCTGAATGGTCGACTGATCCGCTGTCCTATAAAGCCCGTCGGTCTCAACGATGACAAACGGGCTGCGCCCCGCGCCCGCGATCCAGAGGAAAAATCGAACGTACTCGGCAACCGTCTCCTCGCTCAGACGCAGACCGCCGATGGAATTGAGATCGTCGATCCAGATATCTTTTGCATCCAGATGATGGAGATCATCATCGACGGATAAAAAGACATGTTTTCTTGCTGCCTGCATCACGTATATTAGGACGCCCTCTTCATAAAATCGCGGCTTCTCATAGGTCGCGATAAAATCCCCATGAATGCCGTAAATCTCAAGCCGATCAGCCAGGTTTTTCAACTTGCAATCATCAACCCCGCCCATGACGACGATAAACTCCTCTCCTGTCGCGTTATATACATCAGTGCGAAGATGTACAACAGGCGAAGTAATGGGCGCATTGAGCCGGAGCCCCACTTAAGCGCGAAATGTCGTTGCGCAAAATCCTCAGAGCAACACAGGCGGCCACAGAACAGCAAAACGAAATCTTCTGTCGAGCGAAAAGCATTGACTCCAACAGCGGATTGTGAAGACTCCACGCATCAAGAAAAATATTGCGGGAGGATTCAATGTCTTATGTGGTAGCACGCATATACTCAGGGTCCGGCGGCGCGAGCGTAGAGGAACTTTGCTCGATAGCGAATGAGGACCTCCTCCCCAGGCTGAAGAAAGGCCCGGGTCTAATGCTCTATTCCACACTCGCTCTGACGGATGGCCGCTTCGGATCGTCTTCGCTCTATCAGAGCCGAGGGGACGCCGACCGTGGACGTGAAATCGCCAAGGATTGGGTTCAAGCAACCCCGATCATGCGGGACTATAAGATCGATGAAAACATCGACGGCGAGGTTGGCCTCATGATCGAAGGCCGCGTGAAACCCGAAGGGCGTCATCACCGCATCGGCAGAATTTACAAGAGCGCCGCGACCGTCGATGAGGTCACGACCGCGCTTGAAGAAGAGGGTGGCGAGATCATCCGGTCGTTTCCCGGCCTTATCCGATATTCGGTCATGCATATCTACGATGGCCGGATCGGCACCTTCGGCTCGTTCGATACCCAGGAGAATGCACGGAACTCCTCAACGCAGGCGGCAGCGCTGCGAAACAAGAGCGATTCGAAGATTGCCCGCGTTTTTCCAGGCGAGCCCGAGGTTATGGAAGCGACGATCCTGAGCACCTATCGGGCGTAGCCATGGAACTGCCCCTGACCGGCGGATGCCTGTGCGGCGCGATCCGCTACCAGATCACGCAAAAGCCGCCCGACGTCTACACCTGTCACTGCACTGATTGTCAGCGCATGACGAGCAGCGCTTTCTCGCTGGCCATGTTGGTGCCGACCGAGACGTTTCATCAAACTGGCAAGGAGGCCGTTGCCCTTCCCGGCGGCGTCACCGGTAAGGGACGCGCCAAGAGCCGCTGGGTCTGTCCAGACTGCGGGGTGTGGCTCTATAGCGGCCCGAAGCTGGGCGCCGAGCCGCCGGGATACCATCGCAATGTTCGTGGCGGTACATTGGATGATCCATCCTGGCTGCGTCCGACCACGCATTACTGGACAAGAAGCGCCCAGCCGTGGGCGCTGCCGACGGACGGCATGATCTATGAGACTCAGCCGGACTGAATCTCAGCTAGAAAGATCGGCGCTTCCGGCCTTTCTTCTTCGCCGCCACCGGCTTCATCGCCGCAGCCATATTCCGCTTCGCCGCCGCTGCCGCATGACCACGAAACGCGCCGCCCCAGGCGTTCGCCGCGCTTAAAAACATGCTCATTGCCGGGTTTTTCTTGAGCCATGGGTTTCGCATCGGCTGTCCCTACTCACTGCAATACAACCGTAGCATGAGTTTTATCCGAGGAGCACCCCCTATCCCACGACCGGCGACGGCTATCGCGCCACCGGCGTCGGCGCGGGCAACGTCAGCGGTGGGCCGCCAGTAAATACCTCGACGTGATAGGTCGCCCACATGGCCATGTAGTCGGCTGGCAGGGGTATCACGGCAGACGCCACATACTGATTGCTGACTTCTGCTGGCGTGGGCTTTCCAACCGGCACACCGACACCGAGGCCAGAGCCAAATCCGCAACAGCCGCTGAACCCGAATCCGCCGATGCCAAGACCAATCGTCGGGGGCTGATTGTAAAGCACATGCGGGCTGCTCAAAAGCGACAGGCCGGCAGCTGGATACCGCGCCCCGGATGCCGACACCAACGACGCCGAGGTCGGCATGGCGAAGCTGCTGATCGTCACCTGCACCGCCCGGGCGCGACCGTCATACGTCGCCTGGGCGGTATTCGGCGGCGGCAGTTTAGGCCCGGAACAGGCCGCTATGGAGAGGATCGCAAGCAACGAAAGAAGACGCAGCATGTCGCGGACTCCTGACTGAAGACCAACGCAGCCTGGCCAAAATGGCTGCGAACACGCGAAAAAATGATTGCGAATGATCTCCGGATTGTCAGCGGGTTTGCCATCCGGAAATAGGCGTCCAAATATCGGCTCACCGCAGGGAAGCTTTCAATTATGCCACATGAGACGTCGCCCCCCGATCTCGCCGCCGCACCGCCCCCATCGGATCACCGACAGCTGCTCCGCATCCAGAGGAGATGAAAGGGACCGTCAACGTCGGCGTCGGTAAATGGATTTCGGTCTCCGCTACCTGGCGCGCCACCCCGGCGGGACTGATTTGCGCCGCAATGCTCGCGTGCGCGATTCTGGTGCCTGTGTTGCGGTCAAGGGGGCGGAAGTAGGGCGATTTGCAGCGGCCGCTTCTTCACGGGCAGGCCCCAAACTAAGCAACCGCCCGGCCACGGCGGCGTTGCTTGATGACAAGCAGCCAGTCGGGGTCCTCATGAGCATCTTCGGTTCGATCATGTCCAAAATCTTCTCGTCCGCCGAGACGGCTGTCGGGATGGGACAGACGGCGTCCAAGCCCGCTGAGGTGCCCCCGTCCGCCCCGGCATCATCGACCGCCGGCAGCCCGGCGTCGCCGAGCCAGAACATCTCAGCCGCAGGCCAGGCGCAGGCGCCTGTAGACGTCGGGGCGGTCCTGTCGCAAATGGCCGAGCAGAAAGGCGGCGGTGGGAATTACCGGAGCTCGATCGTCGATCTGCTCAAGCTGCTCGACCTGGACTCCAGCTTGAACGCCCGGAAGGAGCTGGCCCAGGAGCTGAACGTCCATGCCGGCGCAGACGGTTCAGCCGAGGAGAATGTCGCCCTTCATAAGGCCGTCATGCAGAAGCTGGCGGAGAATGGCGGCAAGGTGCCTGAGAACATGAAGCGATGACTTATCGGCGGCGGACAACCATAAGTGCCCTCAAAGCGGCCCGAATTCAAGCCGCGACCGCACGGCATACGCCAGCGGCCCGCTGATCTTCCTATCCCCTGTCTTGTATTGCCGGATGGAGCGACTGTCCTTGATCCCGAACTCCCTGGCCGCCTCCGATTCCGAGAGGCCAAGGGTTTTCAGGGCTGCGGTAAATTCAACCGGGCTCAAAGGATCTGCCCCGTCACAGTTTCACCCAGCCGGACAACCAACTCGAACAGGTGGCTTTGCATAGACCGGCTGCAATCGGTGTAACCGTATTTCAAATGGATAAATTCTTCCAGCAGACCCAGGGCCAGCATCTTCCGGCCCATATTGAATATCTTTTGCGTCAGAACGATCTTTCCATCTTCTGCTATCGCTAGCGTGCTTTCGCCCAGCGTCTCGACGAAAATGATCGGATATTCGTCGATGTAGTAGCCCATCTTAGCGAGAAAATCGATTGCATCGGTCAGAATAGCTTGCTCGTCCTGATCCGGTTTGAACGTCTTGAATTTATCGACGACTTTCAGATCACGTTCGAATAACCGCATGGCCGATGTATTTGATTTGTCTGGCCTTGTCCGGCGCAGCTCCCCCGCAACCTTGCGGAAGGTATCCGACGCCACAGCCCGGTTATCCATGAAGTCAAGCGTGGATTCATGGGTGTGATCCGGCGCGGTCAGGATGCTTTCAATAAATTCCTCATCGTCGCTGGTTAGAACCGTATCGACGATTGAGTCGCTCACTTGCCAGGAAAACTTAACCGTCCGGTCTTCCGTAAGATCGATGTGTTTTTGAATATCGTAGCGATACATGAGCGGTTTGTGCATCGTACTAATACGGATACCGCGATAGAAAATATGGTTTGACTGACCACCGTGAATTTTCGCATGTTCGGTTTCTTCAAACGGTTCGCCCTGGATAAAGATTTCCGACCGATTAACGAAGAGTTCGACAAACTTGTCGCTTTCAACGATGATCTGGGTGACGCCTTCTAGCGGTTCCGCTAGGTCCGAATCTGCTTCGGTCTTGCCAAACTCATCGACGCAGTTTGAGTAGAGTTCTCGGAACGCCTGCCACAGTTCCCAGTTCTTTCCGAGATCTGTCGTAAACCCGATAAGCTCGCCATTCATGCACACCAGCTCGAACGGCTTTGAACGAACAATATCCCGGCGGACGCTGAATTTATAAACATCCAGCCCGCTCATGATGGTGATAGGTATGTCATGGCGCAGCAGCACGGCGATAGCGTATTTCAGGCCCGTGCCAAAGTAGCCGATTGGATTTGTATTGTTGGGGTCTTTAGCCGATATTCCAAAGGTCGTAATGGCCCGAACATCGATCAGCCCGCGATTGCGAAAGGTGACGAAACGGGGACGCTGTAATTCTGTTTGGATTGGTTCTTCGTACTGGACTTTTGCGATATACATCTTCAATCTCCTTGGCGTTGAAATACCCGGTCAACATGACCTGATGACCTGGACTGTACCGGAGCAATATACTAGGTACAATACCATATTTGAGTTATATTCTTTCATTCTTCTAGCGATAATCCCGGATCGTTTATAGCCCCAACTCCATCTGCTTCCCCCGATACGCAGCGACCCTGTGCCAATCGCTCAGACAGGCCGGATTGCCGCACATGATCTCAATCCCTCGCATGAGGACCGGATCGCGCCGCGCCTTCTGCATGAGCGCCCAGCGCAAGCTTCACCTCGTCGATTGATACGGCCTTTTCCCCGGTAGCCGGGTGGATGATGTTCATTGTCTCCTTGCTCTTTCCCCAGCTGGTCCGCGCTGGCCGGGTTGTTTAAACGGCTTCAGATCAGCCCCTTCTCCATGGCCAGCCACTCCGGCATGGCGAACGTGCCATCCGCCGGATCGTGCTCAACCATCGATTTCGCCAGCCATACCGGCTTCTCCAGCCCAGTATCGACCAGATAGGCTTTATCGGTTTCGTGCTGGATCGTGCCGGCTATGTCGATCAGGTCGCTTTTCATAGCCCGACCCCCGCCTCATACCAAAACGTAATTCTCGGCGGCTCCGCATATACCGCGACCAGATGCGGGTTCGCATCGCCGTATTTCTTCGCGGCCTTGCGCAGCGTCCGACCGCTTTGAATCGCCGTGTCCACAATCAGCATCCGGCCCAGCTCTGGCGGGCACGACTGACCGAACGGGATAAACGGGACGCCGAGGATGTGGGAGGCGTAGACAGCCGCTACAGCCCCCGAGCGGCCTGGCCCGGTGACCGCGCCGATATCGGCGGAAACTTCGGAGAGGGATTCGCGGATGCGCTGCGCGAATTCTGGTTCGGCGATGGTTCTCATGGCGCCGCCCCCGCATCAGCCTTGCTGCCCATGAAGACCTTTTTGCTAACGCACATCGGGCAATAGGACTTTCCAAACTTCGCCAGGTCATGCGCATCGATTGGCGTATAAAACAGCACCCATTCATGCGTGCAGTCTCCGCAGTGAACCCAGACGGCACTTTTCTCTTCCGCGCTCATACCGCCACCCCCGGCGCGGCATGCTGGATGGATGCAGCTTGCGGCTGCTTGCCGTGCAGGAAGTCCACCGCTTTCTGCGCATGGCTGGCGGCAGTGAAAATCGCACGCTTGTCTTCCTTCAGCACCTTAAGCCAATGCTCAATATAACTGGCGTGATCCGGGCGAATCTCCGGCGTCAGGCCGAGGTCGGCGCACAGGAAAGCCGCACCGAGTTCGGCCACCAGTTCCTCAGCCGCATACCCCTCATCGCCCCACCGCTTGCGCCCGAACTCCCGGTTCAACCTACTTTCGTGCCGCGTCCAGTGCGTCAGCTCATGCGCTTCGGTCGCGTAGAAGCTGGCGGCGTCCCGGAACGCCTCGAAGGGCGGAAGCTGCACATGGTCCGTGCTGATCGAATAATAGGCCTTGTTGCCGCCGGTCTTGAGGTTCGCGCCCGTTGCCTTGAAGAACGCATCCGCCATGGCGTCACGCTGGACAGGATCGATCTGCGGCGCGGCCACGGTGTAAAAATGCGCCGGTAGATTATCGACTTGTTCAACATTAAAGACCGTGTAACCCTTCATGAAGGAGATGATCTTTTCTTCATCAGTCTTTTCGTCCCGTCTCTTGATCTTGTCGGCATAGACGACCATCGAACCATGCTCACCCTTGCGGACGCTGCCGCCGAGTTCGAGGGCCTGCTTAAACGTGCACCATACCGGGGCTGTGAAGCTTTTCGTCATCGCCTCGCCCCACAGCAGGAGCACGTTTATTCCGTTATACGGGACACCGTTGGCGCGGAGGGGCCGGGTAATGCGCCCGGCGGCATGTTCGGCGTTCCATGGCTGCGACCATGGGCGTGTTCCGGCCTCTAATGCCTCGATGATTTTCGCGGTGACTTTTTCGTAGATATCTGTTTTCACGTTCTCCTTGATCTTTCTCCGGCGAGCCGCGCCGGGCGGGTTAAGCTGCTACTTCGTGCGGATATTCATGGTCATCTTCATACCTGCACCGGAAGGTGAACTCGACATCCGGGAACATCTCGCACATTTTTGCTAATACGGGTTCCGGGGCCGACCAAGCGGTTTGATACCGGATTTCTATCTGTCCGAATTCCTTGCTGTCTTCATTAGTCTCGGTCCCGCTAGCGTTCCACTTCGTTCCCCAGTTCGAGCATGACCACTCATACCAGTCTGTAAATCCGATCTTGGCGAGTTCGGCTTTTTCTTCATCGGTAAAGGGCCTGTTCAGATCATCCTTGCCATGGCCCTCGCTATACCATGCGGTATGCTTTTTCCCGTCAAATTCTCGGGTTCCATGTCCTGTTTTTGAGAGAATGGCGGGCATGGGGATGAGCTTGTTAAAATCGACTTGATGTATGGCGTCTAAAATACCATCAAGCACTTCGTCCAGCTTAGCTTTGTCACCTGATTCAATCAGGATGTAATTTGAACACCAGTTAGGCACGTTCTCCTTCAGCTTTCTCCAACGCATCCCGGTTGGCGGGGTTGTTTAAACGGTTTCAGGGATCAATCGCTGCCCGGTCATCCGGCGCGTGTTCGCCGATCAACGCATCCCGGCAATAGCAGCACCGGCAGATATCCCCCGGCACCTCAATCCCGTTCTCATCCATCAGGCTATAGGCTTCCGGTTCGTCGTCGGTATCGACGGGGGAGCCGCAGCCAGCGCATCTATCAAGCGACATCGACGATCTCCCCACACTTACAAACGATCCCGTCCTCATCCCGGGAAATCAGGTCCATGGGGTTTTCGTTCTCTGTTTTGCTGACATGGCCGAAGTCCGCATAGACCAGATAGGGCAGTTCCGCCGGATAGCTGGAGCCGACCGCAACGGCGCGGACACGGCCATGCAGTTCATCGGATATAATGACCGCCTGTTTTCCGTCCCGCCGCTTCCAGATTGAGCCGAGGATGTAGGGCGGTGGGCGTTTGTTTTGTGTTTCCATCACGTCCTCGCAAAATGGTTTATCAGGTCCAGAATGGCATCGCGTTTCGTCTTACCCCATCCATAGTTCCCGCTTTCTTCCGTGCCTTCAAAGTAAGCGCACCAGTCATGCGAGCAGTCAGGGATTGGCGGGAAGACATGGCTTGTGACGATATTCATCCGCTCGGAAAATCTATCCTCCCATGCCTCAAGGTTTTTGCGGACATCGGCATAGACCTTTCCCGCATCCATACATGCAATGTGTAAATCTTCCGCTGCTTGCTGGACGGTTTTGGTTTCCATGATATCCCCCCTTATGCCGTTATGCGGTGATCGACGACCGATACGCCAGGCATCAGGTCGAAGTGTTTCCCCGCATCAAACACATGAACCGTCACGCCATCCGTCATTGAAGCGGGCAGGACAGCCGCAGGATCGAAAACCTCAAGCGCGTATGGACCTGCGCCCGTGATGACAGCTTTACCAGCACCGGCAAGGTCAACGCTATTGGGACGAAACAGGCTGTTTATTTCCACACCATGCTTTTCACACGCGGATTTCAGGGCGGCGTATGAAGCGTTTTCTGCTTCTATCGACCAGCCGCGCTCCCGATTTTGATCGACACGGTAGTTATTCAGGGCGGTTTGAATTTCGGTGTTCATGGCGTTCCTCTTGTTTGTTTGTCGTTCCGTTGATTATTTATACGAAACTCATTGCTTACTTGCACGAAGAAAAGGCGTAATATCGTTGCGTTGTTCTGGTCATAATCCTGGGATATAGCAGCTTCAACATCAGTGACAGACTTGCACACATATCCACAGGCCGCCTCCGTCATGCTCGTTGGGAGCACTGCGGCGGCCTGTGGATATGTGCACAAGTCGCAGCCGGAGAGGGACGGCGAGGGGGTAAGGCGGGACCGTGTAAACGGTCTGGCTCACCCCTTCGGCGCATACAGCGTCAGCACGGTCGTATTGATATTCGTCCCGCTTTCACTGAATGACCCGACCGGCAAATCGGACCATGGCGAACTATAGCGGCCTTGGCTTTTAATCAGATCATCAAGCGCCCCGTGGTCATACCGCGCCGTAATTGGGAGGATCGCCGTCAGCTTGCCGCCCGGTTTCAGAAACATCAGCGCATGCTTAATGTGCTTGGCGTAGTGCCGGCCAAAAAATGGCGGGTTCATAACCACCTGATCCATGTCACCAGTCGGCACGGTTTCGAGGAAGTTGGCGGTTAGGACGTTGTGGCCCTTGTCGCGGCACATCCCGGCTCGCACTGGATCGACTTCAACGCCCCAGACATCTGCACCGGCAGCGCGTAAAGCATCAAGAAAGCGACCACAACCGCATGATGGTTCAAGAACGCGCTCTCCCTTCTGGATATGCAGATTCCCTATAACCCGCTCAACAACGGCTTTCGGTGTCGGATAATATTGCAGGTCTTTCGATATCGCCGTGCTTTGCCGCTTTTCCGGTTCATCGTCATCGCTGCAATCGGCCAGCACTTCGCCATAGTATTCAGCGAGAGCGCGGTTGATGTCCCGGAGCGTGTCAGGTTCAAAAAATAGGTGGCCGTTGCCGTTAGAGAAGGTGCGGAGGCGGATTCCACGGGAGGACAGTAACGCGTTTTCGTCCTTTCTCAGCGCATCTATTTCTTGATATTCAACGAGCGGCTTTGCCTGATACACCGCGAGCGCGTTGATTACGTCCGTGAGTTTCTCCCTGCCCCATGACCCGTAGCTGTATTCCCCAAAGCCGGACAGGATCACCCGCTTAGGCAATCCAGACACACCGATTTTCACCTTGTCATGCGACTTGTAAGCCGGATCGAGGGACGCGAACACTTCCGCCAGACCGCGCAGGATGTTGCCCCGTGGATCAATGATATACTTCCCGAATTTATCCCGGATGTTCTCGATGGTGAAGGGCGGCGGGCTGGTCATCATTTGCGCGAGCCGCTTCTTATCTTCAGCCGATGCAATGCACTCGATAGGAAGATAATTGTAGACGTGCAGCCATGCTGACTTCAGGAGCGAGCTTAAAACATCCCGTTCATCTACGCGGCCAGTTTCAATCGTCGTCTGTCCCCACGTTCCACCGATGCAGCAGGCCGTTTTGAGAGTTGACCCGGCTTCGGCGAAGGCACTGACTACGCTTTTAACAGCGGCGGTCTTTTCATCGTATTCGTCCAGGAAGTCGGACAGTTTACGTTTTAGGGCGAGTTGGTTTTTCGTGTTGTCGATGTTTCCGATATATGCGGTTTGCACGTTCTCCTAGCTTTCTCCCCACTGTGGGGCTGCGTTTCCCTACCTCTATTTCTACCAAACCCACTTATATTTACCAGCAATATCAGCACAACAATATTGCTTTGTTCTGTTCATGATATGCGTATAAACGGGAGGGAATTCGGAATTATAGTCAGGCAATTTTAGCCGGTTCTATACACATTTTATGCACGGTTTTACTTAATGTGGCATTGGGAGTTGTAAGTAAGGAGCAGGGTGATTATTTGGGGCGTAGGTCAGGTGGTCAACAGTGCTTTTGGGCCACAAACAGGAACCCTATCCGTGCCCTTAAAAGAGAACCGCACAGAGTTTATCAAGGCCCGCTTAACGCCGGATGAGCGCATTCAGGCCGAGCAAACCGCGGCCATGCTCAACGTCACCATGTCGGACCTGATTCGCCTTCTCATCCTTGAAGGCACGCAGGACCGACCAAGTGGTTTAAGCGCTGACGATCGAAATACCCTGAATCTTATCCTGCGCTATCTCCAGCAGATTAAGGGTGCGCCAATATCGCCCGAAATGCTGACCGCAGTGCTCGGGCAGCTCGGGGCCCTCATTCAACGCATCGACGACACATGAACGTTGCTAGGGGCGGTGGAACGGGACGCGGCAGTTCCTTCAAATCCACCGTCGCTTACGTGCTGCACGATAAGGACCGCGATACCAAGGAACGCGTCGGCGCGGTCAAGATGCTCAATATGGGCGGTAAAGTCCCGGAACGATCCTGGCGCGAAATGCAAACCACTTGCGAAGCCTCCACCGCCGTCAAGGCGCGGAATGGCATCAAGCAAACCGGGCGCAAAAACGAAAAACCCGTGTACCACTACTCGCTCAGCTGGCACCCGGACGACAAACCAGATCCCACGCACATGATGGAAAAGGCACGGGACACACTCAAACTGCTCGGCCTGTCAGAACACCAGGCGCTGATCGTCCAGCACACCGACCGGCCTCATGCGCATGTCCACGTCGTGGTCAATCTTGTCCATCCAGAAACCGGCCGGACCGCGTCGCTCGCCCACGACGGCTTGAAGCTCGACCGCTGGGCTCATGAGTATGAGGTTTCCCGCAACACCATCCGCAGTTTTAAGCGCGCGGCAAAGCACGAGAGAATCATGGAACACAAAAAGGATGCAGCCCGTGACGGGTTTGAAAAGGCAAAGGCCGCGCGGGAGCAATTCGGGCCGCCGAAGCCTGAGCCCGCGCGCGCCGGGCTTTCAGGAGCGCATGACGCCGCGATGAGGGCCGTACACGTTAAGGCCGACAGCCTGAGGGAACAGCTGGCAACCAAACGGACCGCTCTGGCCGAGAAACATCGCACCGCTGCACAGGGGCGGTTGGCCCAGCAGAAGGCCATCGAGCGGGAATACGACGACCTCAAAGCCGACATCAAGACCGCCTTCGCACCGCGCAAGCCGAAAGCGCCCGTGCTTGAACTCACTCCTCCCTATACCCCGCATCGACGTCACGAGGGACTTAGGCTGGCGCGCGCCATGCTTGAACAGGGCATGTTCAAGGGCCGAAACCCAATCCGCCACGCCTTCACTCAATCACTTTCCCGCATTGGTTCCAGCGAGCATCTGACGATGTTGGCGGGCAAATTCCGCAAGATCATCGAGGGGCGGGACGTCATGGCGCCGATCCGCAGCTCCCCGGAAGTCAGGAAATTCTCCGAGCCGCATCTCAGGGAGAGAGCAAAGGGCGAACTTAAGCGAGCCGCGAACTTCGCTCTGGCAAATGCGGCGATGGATTACAAGATCACGCGCTTCAAACTGCAAGAAGCGCACGCGAAGGAAGCTGGACAGGAAAAAGCCGAGAAACAGCAATTCAACGCCCAAAAGAATCGCGCCTGGGCCGACTTCCGCAGAGAGAACGGCCTGCCCACGCGAGAGAGCGAATGGGAGGCGAAACGCCAGGCCAACAAGGTGCGGTTCAATGAAGCTGCGAAAGAACCTGTCAAGCCTGAAGTAACGAAGGAGCCCGTGGATCGCCGCGTCACCGCAAAGGTCCTGGATCAATCCCCCGACCTGCCGCAAGCCAACGATAACGCAAAATCGCTGCCCACGGCGCAATCCCCCGAGGTTCAGACCGAGATGACGACCGATCTGTGGCAAACCGGCAGGGTCGGCGATCACACTTACCGCGCCAAGGTCTGGGCCGAGCCGTCTGTCCACGGGATTCAGCGCGGGCACATATCCAAGTTGGAGATACACAATGCCCAGGGCGAACGCGTCGCACTCTATGACGGCGGCTGGGATAAGCGCCCGAGCCCGTGGAAAGCCGAGCGCGGCGTCACCGAAAAAATCATTCAGTTCTATTCCGACCATGCCAGGGAATTACCGACGGTCCCGTCAGACCTGGGAAAGGGGCATGAAGCACAACAGGATGGGCACAGGCGATTGGAGCCGACTCAGACGAAGATCCCGGAGCAGGAACAGGCCGCGCCGAATACGGAACAGCCTTCGCGTCAGAAGTCGCCCGAGGAAATCGCCGCCGATACGCCGGACGTCGCGAGATACCAAGAGGACCGCGCATCGGATCTTGTCCGCCAGTGGCAGGACGCGGCGGCGCTGGAGAGGGGGAACGGGATCGAGCGGTAGGCCGATGGAGCAATTCGTGCTAAGATCTGCTTGAAAGGGCGGCGCATGTCATTCATCGAAACCATTCCCGGCAAGGTGTCGGGCGTCCCTCTGGTTAAGGGAACCCGCGTTCCTGTTCAGGCTGTGGTCGACAACGCCGAGGCCGGTGTTTCGCCGGCCGAGATCGCGGGCTTATTCGACGTGCCGGTCGAGACCGTAACGGCCGTGATCCGGCAGGTCAGGGAGCAGCGTGGCCCGCGTCCTGATTGACCAAAGCGCGCCGCGGCGCATCGCACAGTTCCTGACCGCCCATCACGTTGAGGTCGCCTATGACCGTGGTTGGGCAACTCTGACAAACGGCGATCTTCTGGATGCCATCGAACAAGCAGGCTTCGAAGTGTTTGTGACGGCCGACCAGAATCTGCGATTCCAGCAAAACCTCCGTCACCGTCGCGTCGCCATAGTGGTCATTGGCACGAACACCTGGCCGGTGATTGCTGGCAACTCTGCTCCTGTCGTCCGAGCGGTCGCCGATGCAAAGCCGGGCGCGGTGAGTTTTGTGCCGTATCCAAAGCCGCCGCGGCCGAAAGGGCCACAGCCCTGATTGCACCGTCAGCAAGCGGCGCAATCGCTCTGGCTTTTTCGTCACGTCCGCCCCACCCTCGCGCCATGCCCGAACGCTACATCCGAGCCTCGGATATCGCTACGCACAGTTTTTGCGCGCGCGCGCTCCACCTGAAGGATCGAGGCGCTCCGACGTCTCATACACAGCTGCAGGCGGCCGGGACCGACTACCATGAAGCGCACGGCACTCGCGTTCACTCCGCCGCCCTCACGCCCCGGCTATCAGGATGGCTCATACTAGCCGCCATTCTGCTGATCGGACTGGCACTGATCCTTGCTGCGCGATGATCGGCGCCCTTCTCATCGCTGGCGTCTCCTTGCTGATCCTCGCGCTGGTCCTGCGGGCCAGATCCGCGCCGCGCTTTGTCGGTGAGCTGGTTTATTCGGATACCGACAAACAAAGCATCACGTCACCGATCAACTCGCACACGAGCCGACTGACCGGCAAACCCGATTATGTTTACGAGTCCCAAGGCCATGCGACGCCAGTCGAAGTGAAAAAGCGCCGGATAGGACGTTTCCCTCCACGGGAATGGGACACCGACCAATTAATGGCCTACGCCGTCCTGCTTGAGGATAACGGCGCGATCGTCCGCAACGGAATTCTGGAATACTCGGACAGGCAGTTCAGGCTCCCCTACGCCTCAAACGACCGGCGCCGCGTGTTGGAGCGGGCCGAGCGGATACGGCAGGAGCGGCTGGCAGAAACGGTAGACCGAAGCCACCGCGATGCCTGGCGCTGCCAGCGATGCGGATTCAAGGCCGTCTGCGGCCAGGCGCTTTAGGGATTCCGCCGGAAATGGCGGCGTTACGCCGGCACGACAGAACTGCTGTTCAGAACGGTTGCTCGCTTCTGGCGGTGCCTCTGATTAGTTTCATCAGTTTGACGAGAGGCCGTCGAAGCTTGACCGCACTAACGCCCGCTGGCATATCCGCCACAGCAGAAGCTCGTGGATCAATCTGTATCACCATCTCTGAATGGTGGGACCACACCACGGATCGCCACGAACCTCTGCGAAACTCGGCCAACTACGATTAATGACGGTTTACCTAGCTATATTAATGGCTTGCGGGTGTAGTTCAATGGTAGAACGGCAGCTTCCCAAGCTGCACACGAGGGTTCGATTCCCTTCACCCGCTCCAGCCGACCACGCGCTCCGGCCCCTCATACGGTCCCGCCCTATCGCGGTGTGCCTGTGATCGATCGGTTGGAGCCCCGATCAGCGGTATCCGAACCGTCGTCGAACAGCGGCGTTTCAGTGTCCTGCGAACGGGTGCCGGCGATTTCTGATCCGTCGGTCGTGGTATAGAGCGGTGTTTCGGTGTCGGAGCGGCCGACCGAACGCGGCTTCGGCAAGCGGAACGGCGCCGGATCCCGGGAAAACGGCGATCCTTCGGACGGCGGCGTCTCTTTGAAGAAGTCGGTTGCAGGCGGCGTTACCTTGGCTGGTGCCATGGTTTTCTGCTGATCGGAACCGGGCCCGCCGAGGAACGACAGCCCGTAATCCTTGTCCAAGGTCGATGGTGTTTCAGGCGAATCCCCCAACCCCTGATACTGTGACTGGGCCTGCTGGGAAGCATCCTGGGCGCGCAAACCGGCCGCCGGTAACGCCAGCGCCGCAACACAGGTCGGCAGCAGCCATGCCCGCGAGATCCGTGACCGCTTCATATCGCCTCTCCTTTGCAGACAGCCGACCAGACCCGATGCAGTGGGCGCAAAGCAAATCGCTCCTGCGTGAAA
Organism: Rhodopila sp.; assembly: GCF_965277165.1. Classification (GTDB taxonomy): domain Bacteria; phylum Pseudomonadota; class Alphaproteobacteria; order Acetobacterales; family Acetobacteraceae; genus Rhodopila. The sequence goes on along the minus strand of NZ_CBDICE010000006.1, from coordinate 956,108 downwards.
CGGCGCAATTCCGGCGCAGGTTCTCGCCACCGGACGGGCCTCGGTCGGGAACCTGAAATATGCCCCACCGCCGCCCGGCGGATTAATCTGGAAACCTGAGAGCCGGACGCACTATTTGGCTGGCGCACGCCATTGCGGCACCGCACACAATCGACAATGCTGAAACGGTCACGAGTCGAGCAGCGCGGCGATGCGATGCGCGACCTGGGTCTGCGAGTACGGCTTCTCAATGAACCTGGCGCCGGGGATCGTGGCCGCGGGAACAGTTCTTCCGCCGTAACCCGAGGTCAGCAGCACCGGCACAGTTGGGTAATGAAAACGGAACCATTCGGCCAATGCAAACCCATCCATTTTTCCCGGCATGCGGACGTCGCTGAACACCAGGCTGACCGGGTCGTCGCTGTCCATCGCCGCAATCGCCTCGCTGGCGTCGCCGGCCTCGACCACGTTGTAGCCACAATCGCGCAAATACTCCGCAATCGGCATCCGCACCATCATTTCGTCCTCGACGACGAGAACGGTGTGTATGCCGTTCGGCTCCGTGAAACTACAGCTTCTTGCAATAGACATCGTATTCATAACTCTCGATCTAATGCAGAGGTCCTGGGAATGCCGGGATTGTCGCGGCAATTTCTCGTGATGAAACGGGTTTCTCGAAGCTGACCGAAACGACTTTGCGGCATGAATTCGTTTCATACTCAAAAAACCCGATGGGTGCGCGCCTTACCCGACTGAGTTCTGACGGGGCATTTCCTGACCGCCCACCACTTGCGGGACGATCATAGCCCCCCCCGAATGGGTCGTCCGTGTCTGGCGTTCGAGCGCCTCGAAGGTTCGCCGGCGCAATCATTTGCTATTTGTCGGGGCGCGCGGGCGAGCGGCGCGCCGACGGGCCGAACGCGCAATGTCGTCCAACTCGTGTTGCGCCCGCCTGGCGGCATCGGCCTGACTGGCCGCCGCCCGCTCGGCGATCAACTGGTCCACCGCCTCCGCCGCGGTTCGCGTAGCTGTGAGAATGCTTCGTGCCTGCTCCGAAGCGGTCGCGGCCTCAGACAGTTGCAATGCGGCCATGTCGCGTTCCTCCCGCCTGGCCGCAGACCGGATTGCCGCCATCTCCTGGAAGTGATGGCCGTCCTCCCAGGTATCGCTGATTGCCAGATCCCGCCGTGCGGATGCATCAAGCAGGCCGATCCGCGCGGCAATTTCGGCCTCGGCGCGCAGGCAGGCTGCGAGCGCTTGGCGGGCGGACTCAACCGCCCGACGCCGCACCGCCTGCAACACAAGCAGCCGATCGCCGGGCACTTCAGCCCGCCAATGCCAGGTTCAGCCGCTCGAACGATTCAACGAAGTCGGACCGCTCGCCCGGCGCCTGTCGCAGAATTTCCTCGATCGCCGGGGTCAGCCGCAACGCTTCGTCCACGGTCGCGTCGGTGCCGGGTCGATAGGCGCCCAACCGGACCATGTCTGCCATTTCGCCTTGCAGCGACAGGATCGCCCGCGCGCGCCGCAGCGTGGCGGTCTGCGCTTCGTCAAGACAAGAAGCAGCGACCCGCGACAGCGACCGTAGCACGTCGATCGCCGGATAGCGGCCGGCCTCGGCGATCTTGCGGTCCATGACGATGTGCCCGTCCAGGATCCCACGCACGGCATCCGCCACCGGCTCGTTATGGTCATCGCCTTCGACCAGCACGCTGAACAGCCCGGTGATCTGCCCGGCGCTGCCATCCGGACGCACCGGACCGGGTCCGGCGCGTTCCAACAGCCGCGGCAGTTCCGCGAACACGCTGGGCGGGTAGCCGCGGGTTGCCGGCGGCTCGCCCATCGACAGCCCGATCTCACGCAGCGCCAGGCAGAACCGGGTGACGCTGTCCATCAGCAACAGCACCGAAAGTCCTTGATCACGAAAATGTTCGGCAATCGTCATAGCGGTGTAGGCGCACTGACGGCGCATCAGCGGCGGTGAGTCCGAGGTCGCCACTACGACAACCGCGCGCGCCAGCCCGTCCGGGCCAAGCTCGGTCTCGATAAAGTCGCGCACCTCGCGCCCACGCTCCCCCACCAGCGCCAACACAACCACATCACATGCGGTGCCCCGGGTCAGCATCGCCAGCAGCGTCGATTTCCCGACGCCCGATCCGGCAAACAGACCCAGGCGCTGCCCCTGTCGGCAAGTGGCGAAGCAGTTGAGCGCGCGCACGCCGAGATCGATGCGCTTACCAAGACGGGCGCGGGTGGTTGCCTCGGGCGGTGTGACGCGCGTCGATCTGGGTTGCGACCCGCCGAGCAGAATCCCCGCCTGGTCGAGCGGGTTGCCCAGCGGATCGATGACTCGGCCGAGCCAGCAGGACCCGACGTCCAACATCGCTTCGGACCCGCCGAGCAGCAGCGCCTTGGCGCCGTGCGCCAGGCCGTCGAGCGAGCCATACGCCATCGCCTGCAGCGCGGCGTCACGAAACCCGATCACTTCGGCCGGAACGATACGATCTTGACGGGTGCGAAGCGCCAGCCGATCGCCAATCGCGGCAAGCCCGGTCAGTCCTTCCACCTCGACGACGAGGCCCAGCAGGTTGGTAACGGTTCCGCTGATTTCGGCGATCTGGGTGCGACGCAGGCGTGCTTTACAGGCGTCCACTCTCTTAACGAGATTATAACGTATTATTGACACCTAAATGTCCAAATAATATTCATGTTCTGTGTACATTCGCATGTAATTCGGCCGATTCAGCGATCATCAGCAAAAATTACATGATTTCGTTGAGAAAATGTTAGCCAAAAACACGCAATGGTGATATACATTCATTCATGTTTGGTTAAGGAGAGGCCGGATGCGCGTCCTTCTGGTGGAAGAAGATTTGATCGCCGCCCGCGGCATCACGCTGATGCTGAAGGCTGCCGGTTCGGTGGTCGATCAGACCGACAGCGGGGAAGACGCGTTGGAGCTGCTGCGCCATTATGAGTACGACATTGTTCTACTCGATCTGGCGCTGCCCGATATCGAGGGTTTCGAGGTCGTGCGGCGCATGCGGGTGTCGCGCAACGACACCCCGGTCTTGATCCTGTCCGGCCTGACGCTGCCGCAGGCTCGGGTCAAGGCGCTCAGCCTCGGGGCCGACGATTTCATCACCAAACCATACGACAAGGCCGAGTTGCTGGCGCGGATGCAGGCCATCATCCGCCGCAGCAAAGGCTTCAGCCAGCCAACAGTGCGGTTCGGCCGGTTGGAACTGAATCTCGATAGCCGGGAAGTGTCGGTGGACGGCAAGGACGTGCACCTGACCGGCAAGGAATACGCGATCCTGGAGCTTTTGGTTCTGCGCAAGGGCATGGTGTTGACCAAGGAAGCATTCCTCAACCATCTCTACGGCGGGATGGATGAACCAGAGGTTAAGATCATTGACGTTTTTGTCTGCAAATTGCGCAAGAAGCTGGCCCGCGCGGGCGCTGACGGCATCATCGGAACGATCTGGGGCCGCGGCTACATGATCCGCGAGGTGGCGCCGCAGGAACCGATGACGCCGGCGCTCGAACCACTGCGGATTCCACGTTTGTCGCCCGCCGCCTGATCTGAACCATTCACGCGCCGGCCGCGCTGTAATCGGCGCGGCCGGCGACGCCGTGGTCGAGGATGCCCGGCGGGACCGCCGGCTGTGCGCCAGCGGCAATCTGTTCTATATCCGTGGCATGACCATCTGCTTCCTGAAGATGCATGGCTGCGGCAACGATTTCGTCATCCTCGATCAGCGCATACATCGCTTCGACATCGATCCGGCACAAATCGCGGCGCTGGCCGACCGCCGCTTCGGGATCGGCTGCGACCAATTGATTGTCATCCAGCCCGCGCAATCGGCGGACGCCTTCATGCGCATCTATAATCAAGACGGCTCCGAGGCGGGCGCCTGCGGCAATGCGGCGCGCTGCGTGGCCGACATCCTGCTGCGGCAAACCGGACGCAGCGACGCCTCCATTTGCACCGTTTCGGGGGATCTGACTGCCACTCGGCGCGCCGATGGGCTTGTCGAGGTCAATATGGGGCCGGTTCGGCTGGACTGGGCCGACATACCGCTCGCCCGTCCGATGGATACGCTGCAACTGGAGCTACTTGGCGCGCCCGCCGCCGCCAACATGGGCAACCCGCACGCGACGGTGTTCGTGCCCGACCTGGACGCCGCGCCGGTCACCACGCTGGGTCCAACGCTGGAACGCGATCCGATGTTCCCCCAGCGCGCCAACATCGGCTTCGCCCAGGTGCTCGATCCCGAAACCATTCGACTCAAGGTCTGGGAGCGTGGCGCCGGCCTGACCCTGGCCTGTGGTTCCGGCGCCTGCGCCGCACTGGTCAACGCCCATCGCCGGGGACTGACCCACCGGCGCGCCACGGTCATCCTCGACGGCGGTGCGCTCGACATCGAATGGCGCGACGACGGCGACGTGCTGATGACCGGACCGGTTGCCACCAGCTTCCAAGGCCAGGTCGCACTGAAGACCGACCCGCAATGACGGTCGAAATCCTGACCTTCGGCTGTCGCCTGAACACCTACGAAAGCGAGGTGATGCGCGGGTTGTCGGCGAACCGCGCCGATACCGTCGTGGTCAATACCTGCGCCGTGACGGCGGAGGCCGAACGTCAGGCGCGCCAGGCGATCCGCAAACTGGCGCGCGAACGCCCCGGCGCGCGCATCGTCGTCACAGGCTGCGCGGTGCAGATCGATCCCGCCGCCTGGGCGGAATTGCCCAACGTTCACCGCGTGCTGGGCAACGACGACAAACTGAGGCCCGAAAACTGGCTGCCGGACGCCACATCAGCGGTATCCGACATCATGGCGGCGCGCGAAACCGCGGCGCACCTGGTCACCGAATTCACCACGCGAGCCCGGGCGTTCGTGCAGGTGCAGCAGGGTTGCGACCACCGCTGCACGTTCTGCATCATCCCGTTCGGCCGCGGTCCGAACCGATCGGTGCCGATCGGCGCGATCGCCCAGCAGGTGCGCATGCTGGTCGCCGGGGGATATCAGGAGATCGTGCTGACCGGGGTGGATGTCGCCTCTTACGGCGCCGATCTGCCGGGAGCACCGTCGCTTGGCCAGATGATCCGGCGGTTGCTGCTGGCGGTGCCGGAGCTGCCTCGGTTGCGGCTGTCCTCGATCGACCCTGCCGCGATCGACGTCGATCTGTGGCGCCTGATCGCCGAGCAGCCGCGGCTGATGCCGCATTTGCATCTGTCGCTACAGGCCGGCAGCGACCTGATCCTGAAACGGATGCGTCGCCGCCACTCGCGCGCCGAGGCGATGGCCGTGGTCCGTCGCGCCCGCGACCTGCGCCCCGGCATTGCCATCGGGGCCGATCTGATCGCCGGCTTTCCGACCGAGACCGAGGCGCTGTTCGAAGACACGCTGCGTTTCGTGCAAGAGGCCGCCCTGCCCTATCTGCACGTGTTTCCCTATAGCGAACGCCCCGGCACCCCGGCCGCGCGGATGCCCGCCGTCGCCAAGCCGGTGCGCCGGGCTCGTGCCGCCGCGTTGCGCGCCGCGGGGGCGTCCGAAGCGGGCCGTTTCTTCGCCCGTCAGATCGGGCGGCAGATCTGGTTGCTGACCGAGGCTAATCAGTCCGGCCACAGTGAACATTTCGCCCCCGTCCGCCTGGCGCGGCCAATCGAGGCGAACCGGCTGGTCCGCGCGACCGTCACCGGATCGACCGGTGACCTGCTGCTGGCCGAGGTCGCCTGATGGCGCTCGGTGGTTTCATCTCGCGCCTGAAGGAAGGCCTGTCGCGCAGCACGCAGAAACTGTCCGGCGGCATCTCTGCGGTGTTCCGGAAGCGCCGGCTGGACGACGAGGCGCTGGAAGAACTCGAGGAACTACTGATCTCGGCTGATCTCGGCACCGCAGCCGCCGCCAAGGTGATTGCCGCGTTCCGCCGCACCCGTTTCGGCAAGGAAGTGACCGACGAGGAGATCCGGCAAGCCCTGGCCGAGGAAATCGTAGCCATCCTGGAGCCGGTCGCCAAGCCACTGGAACTCGACCCGGCGCACCGCCCGCACGTGGTGCTGGTGGTCGGCGTTAACGGCACCGGCAAGACCACGACGATCGGCAAGCTGGCGCAGATCTACAGGGAGCAAGGCAGGCGCGCGGTGATGGCGGCCGGCGATACCTTCCGCGCGGCAGCGGTGGAGCAGTTGCAGATCTGGGGTGACCGCAGCGGAACCCCGGTGGTGGCTGGCGGCAAGAACGCGGACTCGGCCGGCCTGGCGTTCGATGCGCTGACCCGGGCGAAGGCCGACGGCGCTGACGTGCTGCTGATCGACACCGCCGGTCGGCTGCACAACAAGGCCGCGCTGATGGATGAATTGGCCAAGATCATCCGGGTGCTTCGCAAACAGGATCCAACCGCGCCGCACTCGGTGCTGCTGGTGCTGGACGCGACCACCGGACAGAACGCGGTGCAGCAGGTCAGGATCTTCAAGGAGATGGTGGCGGTGAGCGGCCTTGTTGTCACCAAGCTGGATGGCAGTGCCAGGGGCGGCATCGTGGTTGCGCTGGCGGAAACCTTCGGGCTGCCGGTCCATGCCGTGGGGGTTGGCGAGAAGGCAGGCGACCTGCGCCCGTTCGACGCCGAGGAGTTTGCCCGCGGCCTGGTCGGCGCCGAGGCCGGATGATACCAGCGCCGGTTCGTCGCCGGACCGCCGCGAGCATCGGCGTCATGCGGGTCAACGGTCCGGCTTGCGCGTAACAGTCAAAATGGTTTTTGGGCCACGATCTCCACTGCCCGCGTGCGGCCGTCCTCAGCCGCGCGCTGCGCATTCATCCGGCACCGCTGGTATTGTTCGCCCATCAGCACATGCACCCCGACCGGCGGCAGACCTTGTTGCTCGATTCGCTGCCGCATGGCCACGCCATCCGCAAGGTTGGCTTGCGAGACATCGCGGAACGCCAGGATCTTGAACCCAGCCGCGGCCAGATCCCGACTCGTTTCCGCATCCGTTGCCAGGAAGCTGTTTCGCGCCACCGCCGCCCATGGCACGGGAAATTCGGGCGGCCTGTTTGGTCCGGCGCCGTTTGATCCGGCGTTGATATGGCATAACACCAACCGTCCACCCGGTTTGATCACCCGAAAGGCCTCGCGATAGACTGCCGCCTTGTCGGCGATATTCATGACCGCGTTGTGCGAATAGGCCCGATCGAAGCTGGCATCGGGAACCGGCAGATCGAGTGCGCTGCCGTGCATGATACTCACCCGGTCCGACATTCCCGCCGCGATGTTCAACGCCCGCGCCGCATCGCAGAAGGCCGGGGTAAGGTCCACGCCGGTGACGCCGCAATTAAACTTCATGGCGATCCATCGCGCCGGTCCGCCGATGCCGCTGCCGATGTCCAGGATCGACTCGCCCGGCGCTGGGTCCAGCAAGTCGACAAGCTGCTGGGTGGCCCGCACGCCGCGGCCGTGGACATGGTCCAACGGCGCCAGTGTCTCGGGGTTGATCGCGACATCCGTGCCGTGGGCGACGCGCAGCGCCTGCAGGAGGCGGGCAGCGATTTCGAGTCCGGTGCTTGACCCGGCGTAATGGTCCTCTACGCGATGGCCTGGCATCGGGTGTTCTCCGCTGCGGATGTGGGCGCTTGCCGTGATTGCGGGAACGCCATGTCGATGGCGTCCGCGGTTGTGTCCGGGATGCCGGCCACGGGTGATCCGGTTACAGGTCGGCCAGCCGGATCCAGACGCCGATTGCCACCGCCACGAAAAGACCGCTGGCGATCAAGGTCAGGCTAGGTGGCCATCGCGTCAACTGAGCGGCGCACAAGAGCCATAGCACGAAGCAGCCGACGGCGATGACATAGCCGCCGACCAACGAGGCGACGTTGCGCTTGCGCGGCGCGATGTCCCGGATGGTAACGGCCACGGTCTATTCCCCTGCCATCGCCGGCGCGGGCCGATCGCCGGGGCGTGGTTTCGGCATCTCGGCGCGGATGAAGCGCGTGTCGTAGCCGTTGAACAAATGCCCGAGCAGGCCGCGGTTCAGGTCGCTGGTGCCGAACAGCCAGTCGGCGAACGGGTAGGTCAGGTTCATGTTGCGGTGCATCATGATCGCCGTGTTGTGGTGGGCGATATGGTGCCGCCGGATGGTGTTGACGAACGGCACACGGCGCAGCACGCGGTCGTCCCGCACATGGCAGCACCAATGGAAGAATTCGTAATTCATATACATGCCGGCGGCGGTGCAGACGACGAACCAGCCGGCGTTGGCCGACCACAGCAGCGCCAGAATGGAGCCCAATACCGCGGCCATCACCAGGAAGGCGATCAGCGCGTATGGCGGAAAGAACACGATACGGTAATCGCGCGTGGTGTCATGATATGGCGCGTCCTGGGTGAAGAACTGGTGATGCGCCAAGGTGTGGCGGTTATAGATGCCCATCAGGCCGGGACGTGGGCGGTGCATGACCTGGGCGTGTAACAGCCATTCGAACAGGTTGGCCAGGATCACCACGGCGGGGGCGACCAGCCATTGCGCCAAAGTAGCGTTGCGAATCTGGCACGCCGCGTACCAAAGCGCCGCGCCGCCGATTAGATAGATCAGCGCGACGTGGATCACGCCATGATAGGCGGGTGCGATCTGAGCACGGTAGGCGGCTCGAAATTCCGCCTGACGAGGGGACATCATGAGGCGTCTCTCCGGATCGGTGACTGAGGCTAACATATCAGCGCCATGTTTCAATCCGGGCAGCCGCGTGGGCAGTCCTATGATCTCTCGTGATGACATCCCGATCTCGTTTTTATCGCGCGATCCAGGCAACCGGGACGTTCCGCTCAGCGCCATGATGCTTTAGCCATGATCGCTGACGGGCGGTCGCGCCCGGCGGAACATTCACCACGTGCGAACCACGCGACAAAACAAAAAGCTTGAGCAACACGAAGGAATTTCCATGGCTGTTCGCCCGAAGATGCGCCGCCGCCGCCGCACCAAGATCATCGCCACGCTCGGCCCGTCGAGTTCCTCGCCGGAGGTGATGACCCGGTTGTTCCAGGCCGGTGCCGACGTGTTCCGGCTGAATTTCTCGCATGGCAGCCACGAGGATCACGCCGCGCGCTTCACCATGATCCGCGAGCTCGAGGCGCGCTTCGACCGCCCGATCGGGATCCTGGCCGATGTGCAGGGGCCAAAGCTGCGGGTCGGACGGTTTGGCGGTGGACGGGTCCACCTACAGACCGGTCAACGGTTTCAGTTGGATCTGAACGCGACTCCGGGCGACTCTCAGCGCGTCAACCTGCCGCATCCCGAGATCATTGAGGCGGCCTTGATCGGTTCCTCGCTGCTGCTGGACGACGGCAAGCTGCGACTTCGCGTGGTGCACAAACGCGGCGAGGCGTTGGAGACCGAGTGCGTTGTCGGCGGCCCGCTTTCGGACCGCAAGGGCGTCAACGTGCCGGACGTGGTGCTGCCGATCCCGGCGCTGACGGCGAAGGACCGCGAGGACCTGGAATTCGCCGTCTCGCATGGTGCCAACTACATCGGCCTGTCGTTTGTGCAGCGGCCCGAGGATGTGGTCGAGGCGAAGCGTCTGATCGACGGTCGCGCCTGGGTCATGGTGAAGCTGGAAAAACCGCAGGCGCTGGACAACCTGCCGGCGATCCTGGCGCTGACCGACGCGGTGATGGTGGCGCGCGGGGATCTGGGCGTCGAACTGCCGCCCGAGGAAGTGCCGCTGGCGCAGAAACGCATCGTGCGGCTATCGCGTGCGCTGGGCAAGCCGGTCGTGGTGGCGACGCAGATGCTGGAGAGCATGATCAGCGCCCCTGCCCCGACCCGCGCCGAAGCCTCCGACGTCGCCACCGCGGTGTTCGACGGCGCCGATGCGGTGATGTTGTCGGGTGAAACCGCGGCCGGCCAATACCCCTATGAGGCGGTCAATATGATGGACCGCATCGTCGCCAGGGTGGAGCAGGATGGTGGCTGGCGGGCCGGGATGGATGCCTCGCGCGTGTTGCCCGAAAAGAGCGCGGCGGATGCCATTGCCGCGGCAGCCGCTCAGGTTGGACGCACCATCGAAGCCAGCGCGATCGTGGCGTTCACCGCGCTGGGCAGCACTGCACTACGAGTGGCGCGCGAACGCCCGGAAGCGCCGGTGATCGGGCTGACACCGAACCAGAATACCGCGCGGCTGCTGGCGGTGGTGTGGGGCGTTCATGCCGCGATCACGCCCGACGTGCATTCGATGACCGAGGCGGTCGCTCGGGCGGGACGGGTGGCGCTGTCGGAAGGGTTTGCCGCGCACGGCGACGAGATCGTGGTCACCGCCGGTGTGCCGTTCGGTCATTCCGGGACCACGAACGCGCTGCGGGTGGCAACGGTCAAGTAACGATAGTTTGGTATCTTTCGTTAGCCCATTTCGGACTTTCTGTTTACGTGCCGGAGCGCCGCACACCGGCGACGCCGCAACACTTGCCACTGCCGCAAAGGACGCAGAGGCTCGCATCATTGTTCGGCCGGTCAACTCCGGCGCACGTTCCAGAAGATCGCAAAGCCGTCCATCATGTCATTGATATCCTTACGGAAAGCGGTTGGCTGATAAGCGAACCCGAGCGGGAAGTAGGGGACGAAGTCGAATGCTTCGGTTTGGATTTCGGCGCCGATCTTTTTCTGGGCCGTCAGATCGGAGGCTTCAAACCAGGCGTTGCGCAGATCTTCCATCTTCGAGTTAGTCGGCCAACCGAACCATGCGCTTTTTCCATTGCCGCGCAGCGGCAGGTCGCCGGCCGGATTCGACAGATCCAGTCCAGCAAACCCAGTAATAAACATGTTCCAGCCGCCATCAGCGGGTAACTTCCGCAGCGACCGGCGTTGCACAACCGAGCCCCAGTCGGTCGCCTGATACTCCAGATCAAGGCCGGCGCGCTTCAGCACGTCGTCGGCTACCTCATCGAGCGCGTTCAAGTTGGCCTGGTCGGTGGATGCCATGAAAACGATCTTTTCGCCCTTGTAGCCCGCCGACTTCAGCGCCGCCTTGACTTTCGTGTAGTCGGGCGGCCCGGACGGTAGTGCTGAGATGCCGGCGTCGTTGGCCAACGGCGTACCAGGCGGGAAATAGCCACACGGAACCTTCCACAGCGCCTTGTCGGTTCCCATCATCGCCGTCATGAACTCGGATTGGTGGATTGCGCCCAGCAAGGCGCGACGGACGGCCGGATTGTCGAAGGGCGGATACAGGAAGTTGGGCCGCATGATCATGCACTCGCCGGTTGGATCCTTGATCGCGACGTTCACATCACCGCTCTTGGGAAACATCGGCAGTAAATCGCTGGTCGGGTCCTCCCACCAGTCGACCTCGCCCGATTGCAGTGCATTCGCCTTAGTGGCCGGGTCGGGTATCACGTGCCACTCAACGCGGTCGAAATGAACGAGTTTGGGTCCCGCGGTCCAGTCCGGTTTGCCGGTTGGGCAAGGCTTGTATAGCTCGAATCGCTGATATGACACGAACGAACCCGGAACACGTTCTTTGACATTGAACTGGAATGGTCCGCTGCCCACCACCTCGGAGATCTGCTGAAAGGCATCTGTCTTAGCCACACGCTCCGGCATTATGGCGCACATGTTCGAATAGGAGTGCCCCAGCGCCTCGGGCAACAACGCGAAGGGCCGTTTCAACTTGAACACGATCGTCTTGTCATCCGGCGCGGTGAGCGCATCCGTCCGCGCCATCAGAGCCTGGCCAAATGCGTCCCGCTTCGCCCATCGCTGGATGCTGGCCACACAGTCCCGCGCCAGCACCTTCTCCCCAGTATGGAACAGCAACCCGTCACGCAAGGTCAACGTCCAGGACTTGCCGTCATCCGCGATGACGTGACCCGCCACCATCTGCGGCGTGGCCTTGAACGCGTTCGCTGGCCCGGTTTGGCCATACAGCGTGTCCCAGACCATGAACCCATGGTTGCGGGTCACGTAGGCCGTGGTCCAAATAGGATCGAGCACTGCCAAATCCGATTGTGGCACAAACTTCAAAGTTCGATCCGCGGCTCGGCTGAACGCCGGCACGGCGAGTTGCGCGGCGGCTGCCGCCATGAACGTCCGTCGCCGCATGCTTGCTTCCCTACTTTGCTTCACAGACTTTTATTAGACCCCAGCCGATCAGTTCAGGCCATGCGGAATCGAGTGTTACCGTGGCTACAATCATTAATATTTTTGTCATGCAGAATGTCGGTCGGTATCCGGGAGCAAATCCGGCGACCCACGGTGTTACGCTCACTGACGCTGGTTGCGACGCGAGTAGTACCGCCGCAAGCTCCAAGATTGGCAATAGCTGGAACGCCCAGCGCCAAACGAGGGCGGCGGGAAAAGCCGCCTTGGCCAGACCAAGGAGCCGCACAAAACGGACGGCCCACCTATCCCCGCATGAACGCATTCAGCGCCGGGTCACCTCGGTCGAGGTAAACGTCCCGCATCGACCGCATCGCTGCCAAGGCGGCGACGATACGCTTGACTAACTGCTTCGGCGCAAACAGCACTTATGCCAGATCACCAGTCGCATCCTCGATCGAAGCCCCGACCACTGTCGGCGACGAACCGGTTGGCATTTGCAGTGACCCGCGGCGTATCGCCAAAACCCTTGTATAGGTGGGCCGGACCGGAAGATCTGTGGCATCAGCTCGCTAGAGTTAATCCATGCAAAATGCAACCGAGTCAACGAAGCGGCGTTATCCCGTTGATCGTAACAGGTAGACGACAATCCGCCCAACTAGAGCCCGCTCAGGCAAATCGCAGACGTGTCTGCGAGGCTTGTGCGGAATGAAGCCGTAGAGCCACAGGCGGAAACCTTGGAGATCACGCTTTTTCGAAAAGCCTGTTCTGACACCCAGATCGAGCGGATTCCGCCACGCGATCAAGCGATTCCGGCCGCGCGTTACGAATAGAAGAGATATAAAAATACCCTTTCGGGTGCGCGGTTGCGCTCTCGATCTGCTTCAGGAGGAAGCTTTGTCCACTAGCGCCTACAGTCCCCAAATGTCTCGACCAACCGCTACAGACGTTGCAGCGGCCAACTCGTTCTCCGGCCGGTCCCATTTGCATCGACGAATTTCCTGGGGCGCCATCTTTGGCGGCGTGGTTCTTGTTGTTGCCATTCAACTGCTGCTCAGTCTGCTGGGCGCGGGAATCGGCTTGGGAACGGTCAATACGACGGCCGCCAGCACACCCGCCGCCGGCAACCTTGGGATGGGAGCTGGGATCTGGTGGGTGGTCAGCAGTTGCATCGCGCTGTTTGCCGGCGGCTATGTCGCCGCTTGGCTTGCCGGAATCGAAATTCGTTTCGACGGCATCCTGCATGGCCTGGTCACCTGGGGCATCGCGACACTGCTGATCTTTTGGCTATTGACCTCGGCGATCGGCGGCATCATCGGCGGTGGATTTTCGGCACTGGGCACGCTTGCCGGCGCGGCCGGGAGCGGCATCAGCGACGCAGCCAAGCCGGTGGCCCAGGCGGCCGGAATATCGCCCGACATGGTCAAGCAGGAGGCTCAGTCATATCTTCAGCCCGCCAATTCTGACCCGGCCACCATGTCGCCGAAGGATGCCCAAAAAGAGGTTGCGTCGAATCTTGTCACCTACGCCAAGGGCGGCAGCGATGCCCCCGCCGCCAAGGAGAAGGTCATCGCCATCATGGCTGCGCAATTGAAAATCAGCCACGATGACGCGGCCAAGCAATTCGATGCCAATCAGGCCAAGCTGAAGCAAGTCCGCGACCAGGCGGTCCAAAGCGCCAAAGTCGCGGCCGATGACAGCGCGGCGGCGGTCTCCACCGCGTCGTTCGCCGGCTTCGGCGTATTGCTGCTCGGCCTGATCGCCGCGGCAGTCGGCGGGTCGCTTGCCGTCCAGCGGCGCACTCTGATCACGTCGCAAACTGACGGTCGGGTCTCCGCGTCCACCCCGGCCTGATATACACCCGCCTTTTCGAATGCCGCCCGAATCGCCGATAGCAGGGTTCGGGCGGTCGAGCTATTCGCGCATGAACGCGTTGAAGGCGGGGGTTGGCAAGGTGTTGTCGAGATAGCCGAACGTGCCGGTTTCGCAGACCTCCTTCGCCGCGTTCAGCAAGCCAGTCATCGCCGCCCGATACAGCGACGTCGCCAGGCTGATGCGCTTGACGCCGGCACCGGACAGCGCCGCCACGGTGAACGACTTGCCCTTGATGCCGGCCATGAAATTCACCGGCCGCGACAATGCGGCACAGACCGCACGCACCGCATCGAGGTCCGGCAGACCCGGCGCCATCAGCACGTCGGCGCCGGCGATTTCGAAGGACTGCAAGCGCCGGATCGTGTCATCCAGATCGGGATTGCCGCGCAGATAGTTTTCAGCGCGTGCGGTCAAGGTAAACGGAAACGACATCGCCCGGGCCGCTTCCACCGCGGCGACGATACGCTCAGCCGCTTGGGCGGGTTCGAACAGCGCTTGCGCCGGATTGCCGGTCGCATCCTCGATTGAGGCCCCGACCAGCCCGATTTCGGCGGCGAGCCGGATGGACTCGGCGGCTGCCTCCGGCGTATCGCCGAACCCTTTCTCCAGGTCGGCCGAAACCGGCAAGTCGGTCGCCTGCACGATCGCCCGGCAATGCGCCAGCGCTTCGGTCCGCGACACCGCGCCGTCACGCCGTCCCAGCACACCGGCACAGGCACCGCTCGATGTGGCCAGGGCCTTAAAGCCCAGCGCGGTGAGCATGCGAGCCGATCCGGCGTCCCAGGCGTTGGCGATGACGAAGCTGTCGGCGGCCTGATGCAACGCGCGAAACCGGTGGGCTTTCTCGGCTTGGTTGGACATCATTCGGCGGCCTTGGGTTGGTTCAGGACTTCGTCGGTGTGCTCACCCAGACGCGGAGCGGCACGACGCACCGACCCTGGCGTGGCGGACAGTTTGACCGTCACGCCCATGGTGCGAAACGGCCCGGTAACAGGGTGATGGGTCTCGACCACCATGTCGCGAGCCAATATTTGCGGATCGGTGTAGACCTCATCGTAGTGCAGCACCGGCCCGGCCGGGATGCCTAACCGCTCCAGTGCCGCCAGCCAGTGTGCCGAGGGCTGCGCGCGCAGCCTGCCGGCCAGCAGCGCCACCAGCGCATCGTTGTGGCCAACCCGTTCGGCGTTGCTGGCGAAGCGTGGATCATCGACCAGCTCCGGCGCACCGACAAGCTCACAAAACTGGATGAAGAATTTCTGTTGCGAGGCACCGACGGTGATGTAGCCGTCAGCGGTCTGGAAGCACTGGTACGGCGAACTGCCGCGATGCGCCTGGCCAATCCGTTCTGGCCTTGTCCCGGTGGCGAAGTAATGCGCGGACTCATAGACCGCGAGCGACGTTGCCGCTTCCAGCAAGGAAGTCTCGACGTGCTGGCCCTCATCGGTGCGATGCCGAGCCTCGACCGCGGCGAGCACCCCGAACGCCAGGAACATGCCGGCGGTGACGTCGGAGATCGCGATCGGCAGCCGGTGGGGCGGTCCGTCGGCGGGTCCGTTGGTGCTCATCAGGCCCGACATCGCCTGGGTGATCAGGTCGAAGCCGCCGCGCCCGCTGTATGGGCCGGTCTGGCCGAACCCCGAGATCGATGCCAGGATCAGCCGCTTGTTGCGCTGATGCAGCACCGGCCAGCCAAGGCCGAGCCGATCGAGCACGCCGGGGCGGTAGTTTTCCACCAGTATGTCAGCGCGATCGATGAGCTTCAGCAGCGCGTCCTTGTCGGTGGGCTGCTTCAGGTCCAGCACAACCGAGCGCTTGTTGCGGTTCCACGTCATGAACGGCGCGCTTTCGCCGTTGATGAAGGGTGGCATGCCACGCGCGGAATCGCCCTTTGGCGGCTCGATCTTGATGACCTCGGCGCCGTGGTCGGCCAGCAGCATCGCACAGTACGGTCCGGACAGATGGCTCGTCAGGTCCAGAACCAGAAGGTGATCGAGCGCAGCGGCCATGACGTTTGCTCCGTTGTTGCGGCGGTCGTGACGGCAGGATGCCGACTTGGCTACCTGCCGGTTTCCAGCATCATCCGGTTCGGATGCGACATCGAGCGCGCCACCATCTTTTCCATGATAAGGGCGCCAATATTCTGATGTCCTTGGCCGCATATCAAGCTTCGCCATCCACGAGGCTTTGGCCTGTGGCGTGGATCTTCTGTCCTGGCCTTGGTTTGGAACTGCCTCGCAACGCGCGACTTGATGCCCACACCGCGTTCAGCGATGGATATCAGCCCCCGCTTCAACGCTTCGCTCTTGTGCGATCGATCCCGCCGGGATAGTGGCCGCTGCCTGCCTAGGTTCGCCCAACCCGCGCCCGGTCACCGACCCATCCGCCGGCACGCACCTGACCGGAGAAAGCCCGTGGACCAGATCGCCCGCACACTGGACCCAGCCAAGTTCCGCGACCCCTTGGTCACCGCCGGCGGCGACAACCGCGCCACCGTCGCCCTGCGAGCGCTGGAGACCTTGTGGTTCAACACCGGCACGCTGTGCAACCTGACCTGCCGCAACTGCTACATCGAATCATCGCCGCGCAACGACCGCCTGGCCTATCTCACCGCGACCGAGGTCGAGACCTATCTGGACGAAATCACCCGTGACCGGCTGCCCACCCGGCTGATCGGTTTCACGGGCGGCGAGCCGTTCATGAACCCCGCCATCATCGCCATGCTGCGGGCCGTGCTGTCACGCGGGCTGGACGCTCTGGTGCTGACCAATGCGATGAAGCCGCTGCGCAAGCTGCGCTCCGACCTGCTGACATTGCGCCAGCGCTACGGCGACCGGCTGACCATCCGGGTCTCGATCGACCATTACGACAGCGCCATCCATGAGCAGGAGCGTGGACGCAGAAGCTGGGCTCCGGCGTTGGACGGGCTGATCTGGCTGGCGCGTAACGGCTTCAGGATCGATGTCGCCGGCCGCCGCTTCACCGGCGAAACCGAAGCCTCCTTGCGCCAAGGCTTTGCCGCGCTATTTGCCGCGCACGACATCCCTGTGGACGCTCATGACCCGGTGCGGCTGATGCTGTTCCCGGAGATGGAGCCGGAGCGCGATGTGCCGGAGATTACCACCGGCTGCTGGGCCATCCTGCACAGATCGGCCGACGACGTGATGTGTTCGGGCGCCCGCATGGTGGTGAAGCGCCGCCACGCCGCCTCCCCCGTCGTGCTGGCCTGCACTCTGCTGGCCTATGACCCGCGCTTCGAGATGGGGACCACCCTGGCTGGGGCAGCAGCGCCGGTTTCGCTGAACCATCCATTCTGCGCCTCGTTCTGCGTACTGGGTGGCGCGTCCTGCAGCCGCTGACCAAGCTGATCGCTGAACCGTTCGGCACCGGCGGGATTGAGGTGGCCAAATCGATCGCCGAACCACCGGTCAGGCCAATGCGGCATTATATCGGAGGCGACATGAAAATGTTTGTAGCGACGCTCGTATGCCGCCAGGTAGTGGGCGAAGCCGTCGCGCACCGCCGGGTGGACCTCGCGCCACGTCGCGTCATTCACCGGCATGGCAATGAAGCGGGTCTCGATGCCGTGCCGATCCAACGTCGCCAGTAGCGTGTCGAAGTAGTGGTCCAAGATCGGCAGCGGCCGAAACCGGTCCATATGGGCATCGACGGTGACCGTGCTGGAACCTGGATCGGTGCCGAAATAGTAGTGCCCGCGCGAGGCCAGGGTGCCAGCCAGTATGCGCTCGTTCCGCCGCCAGCGAAACACCAGGCCGCCATGCGCCAGGCTGGAGAAATACAGCGGCGGAAATCGGACATTGTACAACCACGCCCGCACCGCCAAGGGCACGCCATCGAGCGGATGGGAGGCATATACCGAGGCATCGCCGGTCCGAAGCGATGCCTCACGCAACCCGGCAATATCGGAGCCGGTCACGAACCCGAGGCGGACGCTGCGGTCCCAGAATTGATCCGGCCGGCTGAAATGCCCCGGATCCAGCGAGATGATGACCAGCCGCGGCGGCGTCGGACAGGCCAGCGCCCGGTTCAGCGCCGACAGTGCCTCGATCGCCTCGCCACCGCCCACCGCGAGGTTGGTGACGCGCATCGGCAGTCTTGCGGGAAGGATGTCGGCGGCGGCGCGGGAATCGCCAAGAATAATGGCCTCCCCAAGGTCGCAACGGTCCAGCATCCGCTGCTTGGCCTGCCAGGACGCGTATTCGATGTCCATGTAGGCCATCGGCATCGCCGCCACCCAACCCCAGACCAGGGCAAAACTTAGCCCGGCGGACAGCGCGAAAAATCGCAGATAGCGCACCGGGTCAGAACCGGAAATAGAGGAATTCGCCAGTTCCCCCGGCTGCCAGCACACCCAGCGTGGTTGCGCATCCTAGCACCATCGCCCACTGCGGCGATGGCCGCCACGCGAGCCACAGGCGTCGATCGCCAAGCATCCATTGCCGCGTGGTCGGGGCCAGCCAGACGATGGCATAGAGCGCCAATAGCCAGGCGACGTCGGTGGCCAAACGGATATCCGGGTGGATCGCGCCCACTCCGTGCAAGCCGGCCATTCCAGCCAGCATCGATGCCGCGGCTTCGACACTCGTGGCGCGGAACAGCACCGATCCGACCAGCACGCAGAGATAGGTCAACGCGACGCTCGCGAGGGTCGGCAAAGCCGGACCGCGCTTTATCCGCCAGAGATGATTGACCAGCAGGAAGGTGGTGTGCAGCAGCCCGAACAGCAGGAACGGCAAACTCGCGCCGTGCCACAGCGAGATCAGCACCATGGTCACCAGGATTGGCCCGGCGATCATCGTGGAGAACCCGGCCCAACTCGCCTGCGCAGCCTGACCGATCGGCCGGTGGTGCCGCTTGCGCCAGCGCAGCACCGCCATGGTCAGCGGCGCATGCACGTTGCTCATGAGGAACCGGGTAAGCGACATGTGCCAGCGCTGCCAATATTCGATCACGGAGGCGGCCCGATACGGCCGGTCGAAATTATCCGGGAACCGCAGGCCGAACATCCACGCCAGCCCGATCGCCATGTCGGTGTAGCCGGAGAAATCAAAGTAGAGCTGCAACGAGTAGGCCATCGCGGCCTGCCAGGCCGGAAACGCCGTCAGAGCGGCGGGATCGGCGAAGCCCTGCCCGACCACGCCGGAAAGCGGATCCGCCAAAACGGTCTTTTTCAGTAGACCTACAAGGAAAAAACCGCTGCCGACCGTCAGGTTATCGGCGGTCAGCCGCCAGCCGCCGCGGCGGGCGAATTGCGGCAACAGCTCTCCCGGATTGAGGATCGGACCAGCCAGCAGGGCCGGGAAGAACGCCGCGAACAGGGCATAATCGCGTGCCTTCGGCGGATCGGTGTCGCCGCCGGCGTGATACAGCAGGCAGCCGATCTGGCTGAAAGTGAAGAAACTCAGCCCGAGCGCGGGCATCGGGTCAAGATATTTGAACCAACCCAGAACCGCCAGGTTCAGCGCGACGCCGAGCATTGCCCAGCGGCCGGGCCGGGCTGATTGGTGCATCGCGTGCAGCAAGGCGAAATTGCCGCCGACCGATAGCACAAGCAGCGGTAGGAACGCCGGGGCGCCGAGGCCGTAGAACAACAGCGACGCGGCGATCAGCCAGGCTTTCGCCCATGCTTCCCCGCAGCGCGCAGCCAATGCGAAGCCGCACAGCACCAGTGGCAGAAAGCCGAACAGGAATGGAAAACTGCTGAACGTCACCGCGGTCAGGCCGCGAAATGCGCCTGCTTGGCCGTGATCATACGCAGCAGATCACCAACGGTGGTCAGCCGATCGATCTCGACAAGCTCGAACTGGACATTGAACCGGCATTCAGCCTCGACCACGACGGCGACCAGATCCATCGAGTCCCAGCCGGGCAGATCCTCGAAGCGGGTGGTCGCGGCGACTTCACAGCTATTGTCCCGCAACACTTCGCGCAGGATGGCGGTGATTTCGGGTAACGCTGCGGCCACGACCAATTCCTCGGCATATGTCGCAGGGGGTTGTACCGAGGAAATCTTAGCGGAAACTTAACGCGTCAACGCCGAATTTAGCGCATCAGAGACGTGATGCATCGCGTTTGTCTGAAACTACGCCTCATGCGCCGAATGGTTGACGCTCGGCCTCTCGGCGTCTTTGCGAGCGGATACTAGGCGTGGCCGGCTGTATCGGACAGCAACAGCGGGTCAACCCGCAACTTGGCGAAGGCGCGCCGCCATTTCGTGTCATGCTGGGCATCGAACAGCAGCGTCTCATCCGGCTGCACCGACAACCAGGCATTCTGTTGGATTTCCTCGTCGAGCTGGCCCGGTCCCCAGCCGGCGTATCCCAGCGCCAGCAGGCACTCCCGCGGGCCGCCGCCTTCGGCGATAACCTTCAACACGTCCAGGCTGGCGGTGAGGGCCATGCTGCTTCCGACCTTCAGGCTTCCCTCCCCGGTCCAATCGCTGGTGTGCAGGACGAAGCCGCGGGCGTTTTCGACCGGGCCACCGGCGCACAGCTTGATCTGACGGACCGGCGGCAGTGGTTCAACGCTGAGTTGCTTCAGCAAGTCGTCGAACGTCGGTTTGACCACCGGGCGGTTCAATACCAGCCCCATGGCGCCTTCCGGGGTATGAGCGCAGACGTAGATCACGCTTTGCTGAAACCGCGGATCCGCCATGGCTGGCATGGCGATCAGCAACTGGCCGGTCAGAAAACCCTCGGGCAACGGCGCATCGGTAGCGGCGCGCCTGAACGATTCAGGCTTGGGGGCATCCGTCCTGGAGGCAACGGGGCCGGGAGCATCGGTTTTGGAACGGGTCGTCGCCATTCGCCGAATTTGGTCTCAACCCCAGCCTGGTGCAAGAGTCCTGTGCAGGCAGCTCCGGTAGGTTTGTCCACGGTCGCTTGGGTTGCTAGCCTGAAGTTCAAACGCCGGGGAAGCAACGCCATGCCGAATGCAGCCGAATCGCCACTGGCGACCTACATCGCCCATCTGAAGCGCGGCGAATTGGGCTACCAATTTAGTCCGTCGGCGGGTCAGACGGTATTCTATCCTCGCGTCATTGCCCCGAAAACCGGCGCGGCAGATCTGGAATGGCGGGTCAGCAGCGGGCTCGGCACGGTTCACGCGACCACCGTCGTCCATCCGCAACAGGGTGCCAACTATAATGTGTGCCTGGTGGATGTGGATGAAGGCTTCCGCATGATGACCAGGGTGGAGGACATCGAACCGTCCGCGGTGAAGATTGGCATGCGAGTAAAATTCCGCGTCCACACCCCAGGCGGCGACGAAGACCCCTACCCGGTGTTCACGCCGGCGCAGGGCGTCTGATGACCGCCGCGCACACAACCCCAACTCGCGGCAGCGTCGCGATCGTCGGGGCCGCCGAATCCGATCTGGGCGCGGTTGCCGCGCTAATGAGCCCGATCGACCTGATGGCGCAGGGCATCCACCGCGCGCTGGATGACGCCGGACTGACCCTGGCGGCGGTGGATGGGCTGTTCTGCGCGACGACCCAGGCTCGAACCTCGGCAATGTCGCTGGCGGAATACCTGGGTCTGCCGAATGCCTACACCGACAGCACGATCGTCGGCGGATCGTCGTTCGAGGTCCATGTCGCCCATGCCCATGCCGCGCTGGAGGCTGGATTATGTTCGGTCGCGGTGGTCGCCTATGGCAGCACGCAGCGCACCGTGGGCCGGCGTGCCTCCAGCGCTCGGGAGTTCAATCCGTACGAGACCCCATACAAGCCGTTCCTGCCGGCTTCCGCCTACGCCATGGCGGCCAGCCGGCACATGCACGAATACGGCACCACCCGAGAGCAGATGGCGGCGGTCGCAGTGGCCGCCAGGGCGTGGGCACTGCTGAATCCGGTGGCATGGGAAAAAAAGCCGCTGACCATCGCCGACGTGCTGAATGCCCGCCCAATCAGCGACCCGTTCACCGTGCGTGACATCTGCCTGGTCACCGACGGCGGCGGGGCGATCGTACTGGTTCGGTCCGACCGAGCCCGCGCCGGCAAACGCGCGCCGGTCTATGTGCTGGGCAGCGGGCAGTCGATCACCCACGCGTCGATCACCTCGATGCCGATGCTGACCCATACCGGCGCGATCGAATCCGGGGCGCGGGCTTACCGGGCAGCCGGCGTCCGGGCGTCCGACATCAACGTCGTGGCGCTGTACGACGCGTTCACCATCAACACCATCCTGTTCCTGGAGGATCTGGGCTTCTGCGCCAAGGGCGAAGGCGGCGGCTTCGTCGAGGGTGGCCGCATCGCGCCGAACGGGTCGCTGGCGGTCAACACCAATGGAGGTGGGTTGTCGTACTGCCATCCCGGCATGTATGGGCTGTTCCTGCTGATCGAGGCGGTGCGGCAGTTGCGCGGCGAATGTGGGCCGCGCCAGGTCGCGGGGGCTGAACTAGCGCTGGTGCACGGCAATGGCGGCGTGTTGTCGGCACAAGCAACAACGATACTGGGTGGTCCGACGACGGTTTAAGTGGGCGGCCCTGATACGGGATAACCAAGAACCGCGATCAATGCGGATCAAACTGGGAGGCGAATGACATGCCGATTCCAACCGAACCGGTCGGCTCGCTGCCGCGGCCGATCGCATTGCAACATGCGCTGGCTGATTATGACGCCGGCAAGATCACCCACCCGGAACTGGAACGCGAACAGGATGCGGCCTGCCTGGATTCGATCAGGCGGGGCGAAGCGACGGGCGCACCAATCATATCCGACGGCGAACAGCGTGTATCGAGTTTTGCGACCTATCCGCTTGCCGATACGCTTGCCGGAACCGGTTTGGCTGCCAATCTAGCAGGTGACGGGCAGTATTTCGCGATCTTTTCCGATGGACATCATCGGCAACTGCCGCGTTTGACCGGCGGCCCATTCAACTACAGAACGTTTTCGTCCTACTACGTCGAAAAAGCCATGAAAATGGCGACCAAGCC
The DNA here is from genome assembly GCF_965277165.1 of Rhodopila sp. Classification (GTDB taxonomy): domain Bacteria; phylum Pseudomonadota; class Alphaproteobacteria; order Acetobacterales; family Acetobacteraceae; genus Rhodopila. The sequence goes on along the minus strand of NZ_CBDICE010000006.1, from coordinate 933,214 downwards.
GCTGAAGCAGGCGGTCATCGCGCCTTCGATGCTGGCATTGCTATATCCGCTCGATGGCGAGGTCCCGGGTTATACGCGGGATGCCTTTCTGTCCGACCTGGTCGAACAATGCGAGCAGGACATCCGCGGCGCGTTCGCCGCCGGGGCCAAGCGGGTGTCGATCGACTTCACCGAGGGTCGCCTTGCCTGCCGCAACGATCCCGCGAACCCCTGGACCGGCCGCGGGATGCTGTCGCAATTCATCGCCTTGAACAATCGCGTGCTCGATCGCTTTTCGCCCGAGGAGCGGAAGAATATCGGGATTCACACTTGCCCGGGTGGCGACTGCGATGCAACGCACAGTGCCGACGTCGACTACGCCGAACTGCTGCCCAGCATGTTCAAGATGAATGCTGGATATTTCCTGATGCAACTGTCCAGCGAGAAGGACAAGGAACGGGTCTATAAACTGTGCGGACAGCACAGCCGGGAGGATGCCAACGGTGTCGGCCAGGTTTGTTTCATAGGTGTGATAAATCCACAGAATCCACGCGTCGAAACACCGGAGGAGGTGTGCGAGGATCTGATCACGGCGTCGAAATACATCGCCAAGGAGCGTCTCGGTTCGACCGACGATTGCGGCTTCTCGCCGTTCAGCATCGACGTGAAGCCGAAGCACGGATCACCCGACGTCGCTCGAGACATCGCCTTCCAGAAGATCGCGTCGCGAGTGCAGGGTACCGAGATGGCATCGGAGAAACTTGGTTTGTGACGATTGCGCTGCGGGCAGGCCAATGACGGCTTCTTGTCCGTCAGCGCCTGCCACCCTTCACGGCGGCGCGATCTTCAGCCCTTTCACGCCGGTCAAGGTGGCCGACTCGAAATCGGCACCGTCGGTTTTTGCTCCGGTGAAATCAGCATTGTCGAGATAGGCGCCGATAAACTCCGCCTTGGTGAGGTCAGCGCCGCGGAAATTCGCGCCGTGCAGCCGAGCGAAGTGGAACGCCACGTGACCCAAGCCGGCAGCGGCGAAATTGGCGCCATCCAGATCGCAGCCGTTGAACTCGGTGCGCAACAGGCCCATCGACTGGTTTGCCATCACCACGGTCATGTCGGCGTGGGAAAAATTGGCGCCGCGCATGTCATACAAGCTGAAGTGAACCGTCGTATGCGTATCGGAAAGGTCGGCCCCGACGAACTTGGCTGCCTGGTCCTTGGTGTTTTCCATCCCGCGGGAGGTGACCACGGTCTGCAGCGTTGCACCGTGCAGATCGGCGTGGGTGAAATTGGCCCGGATGAACCAGGCGAAAGTCAGGTCGGCGTTGACCAGACGGGCGCCCGTGAGGTCGCTGTCCACCAGTTTCACGCCATGCAGGTTGGCGCGCGACAGGTCGGCTCCGGTAAGGTTTGCGCCGCTCAGGTCAAGTTCGCTCAGGTCATCGCCTGACATGTCCTTGCCGGACAGATCGACCCTCCCCCCGTGTGCCGCAGCTACGGCGGCACGCACCTGATCGGCCCCAAGATGCTTATCCGCGAGCGCGGGTCCCATGCCTAGCAACATGGCCAGCGGCAGCGCGATCGTGCGGCGACTGATGGGCATGGACAATCCCCCCTTTATTGCCCGGGTCAGGTGCATCGACGGCATTACGTCGTCAACCGTACGCTGCGGTCCGCGACGCGGAATCGCTGTGCACGGCCGTTCGCTCCCTGGACGCAGCATGCAAATCGGTCCTCAATATCGCCGAGCAAAACAAAGAAGGCTAACCATGGCGGGGAAAAACCAGACAACCACCACCTCCAGACGCGGCGTTCTCCTCAGCGCTTCACTCTCAGCGGCCGCGGTCGCGGTGCCCGCCGTTGCCGGCGAGTTATTCTGGACCGCGCGCTACCAGGCCAGGAAGGGCGACGTCACGTTGGCGATGTATCGCAAGCGACTACATGCCCCAGGGCCGAACGAGGCGAAACTGCCGGTGCTGTTTCTGGTGCACGGATCTTCGATCTCGGCGTTGCCCAGTTTCGACCTGACGGTCCCTGGGGCTGGCGAATACTCGTTGATGAATGTCTTCGCGCGTTATGGTTTCGACGTCTGGACGATGGATTTCGAGGGTTACGGCAAATCGAGCGTGACCTCCGGCAACTCCGACATCGCATCGGGCGTCGCTGATTTGCGGGCCGCGACCCCCGTTGTCGAACACGAGACCGGACAGTCTAAATTCCATTTCATGGGCGAAAGCAGTGGCGCAATCCGAGCCGCGGCGTTCGCGGTGGCGGAACCTGGCAGGGTGGATCGCCTGGTGCTGGAGGCGTTCACCTATACCGGCAAAGGGTCGCCGACGCTGTCCAAGCGGGGCGAGCAGACCGAATTCTACCGCACCCACAACCGCCGCCCGCGCGGCGAGAATATGATCAAGAGCATCTTCACCCGCGACAAGCCCGGCACTTCTGACCCACGTGTGCCGCTGGCCATCGCCAAGGCCGAGATGCCGAACGGCGATAGCGTCCCTACCGGCACATATCTGGACATGACCGCCAACTTACCGCTGGTCGATCCCACCAAGGTGCAGTCCCCGGTGCTGATGGTTCGAGGCCAGTATGACGGTATTTCCACCGAGGAAGACCTGCTCGACTTTTTCACCAAGCTGCCGACACCGGACAAGCAATACGCGGTCATTCCGGGCGCGGCACACGCCGTCGGCATGAGCCTGACACGGGCCGATCTCTGGCATGTGATGCATGAGTTCCTCACCATGCCGAAGACCGCCCCGGCGTAGATCTCGATCAAAAGCGGAGAAGAACAATGCGCATCCACAACATATACGTCGACGGGACCGGTGAAACTCACTGGCGCGACATTGAGGTTCAATGGGTCGAGGATCGCAACAGCAGCAGGCTATCGGCCCGCCTGCCGGCCAATGGCATCATCTTCCGTGAAACCGCCGGCGATTACGATCTTAGCTGGCACCCGGCGCCGCGCCGTCAGTACATCATCAACCTGGACGGCGGCGTGAAGATCACCGCCAGCGACGGCGAGGCCCGCGAGATCGGTGCCGGCGAGGTCATTCTGGTCGAGGACATAAGCGGCAAGGGTCACCTGTCAAAGTCGATCGGGGGGACGATGCGGCATTCAATATTTGTCCCGATCGAATAACAAATAAACTCACGCCAGCCAGGTGGCGTCGTTGTCCCCCCACTCCCGCCGGTCGCGCATCCGGGAGTCCAGTTCCCGGAACTCCTCGATCAGGAAATCAATTACCAGCCGCGTGCGCTGCGCAAGGTGCCGGCGGGACGGATAGACCACGAACGATGGCCGGCGCCGCGCCACGTAGTTTGGTAACAGACGATACAATCGTCCGGCACGGACTTCGCTGAAGGTCAGCGGATCACTCAGCAGCGCGATGCCGTGGCCGGCCAGTGCCGCCTGGCGCACGACCAGGCTGTTGTTTGATCTGAATGAACCCGTGACCTCGACCTCGACCGCGCCGTCGGGGCCGGAAAACGCCCAGTGCGTGCTGTCCGGCCCGGTATCCTGGATGATGCAGGCATGATCCAGGAGGTCCGAAGGATGCTCCGGCGCGCCGTGGCGTTCCAGATAGGCCGGCGCCGCCACCGCCGTGGACCCGACCGTCGCCAACGCCCGCGACACCAGCGAGGTATCCGCCGACTGACCGAACCGCAGCGCCACATCCAGCCGCTCCGCCACCAGGTCATCGGAGACTTCGCTGACCACGAGTTCGACCGCCAGGCCGGGGTGCTTGTCCAGCAGCGCGGCAAAGTCCGGAACCAGCAACAGCGCAGCGCCCACCGGGACGCCGACCCGGACTAGGCCGGTGGGAGCACCGCCATCCTTGCCGAACGTGTCTTCGAGATCCTCGGCTTCCTCCAGCAGGTGCCGCGCCCTTACGACCAGGTCCTGACCCTCGTCGGTGAGGCTAAGCTTGCGGGTCGTGCGATGCAGCAGCCGAACCCCGAAATGCTCCTCGAGTTGGGCTACCTGACGGGTGACCGCTGACTGGCTGGCATTGGTCTCGCGCGCTACGGCGGAGAACGACCCGGTTTCAACCACACGAAGGAACGTGTGCAGACCGTTGATCAGGTCCATCGGGCGCCTAGCATCGGTCGCTTTCGCTTTTTCACGGTGATTACAAGGGCCCATCGGGCCGGTTCTTCAACGGGTGCATGGCAAGCGTCCAACACATGTCACTTAGGCACGCAGTTCATAATGAAGAGAGTTGCAATTTCCGGTACAGGCACCCGCTAGGGTGGGTCTCGCCATCGGCAGCCCTTGCGTTCGGTTGTTCGTACACAGGCCGCCGCCTACCCGCCTCAGCGCCGGGCATTGCACCGGCCTCCGGTTGCTCAACCCGACAGCCGCGCGGCCAGCGCCTGGAATACCGGCACCGCCGCTGCCAGTTGAGCAATGCGAACCGCCTCGCCGGGCTTGTGGGCGACAGCGATATCGCCGGGTCCCATCACCACGCAGGGGGCAATCGCCTGCAGGATCGAGGCATCGGTGCCGAACGGAGCGGTGGTGGCAGACTGACCGCTGACCTCGATGCATTGCGCCACGAAGGGATGGTCCGCCGCCAGCTCGGGCGGACACCCCTCCTCCGCCTCGGTCACCGTCACGCCATGGCGAGCAGCCGCGTCGTGCACCGCCGCCCGGACCGACGTCGGGTCGATCCTCGCCGAGTAGCGAAACTTGATCCGCGCCGTCGCCACCGGCACCGTGACATTGACCGCCGTGCCGTGATTGTCGATCACCAGATTGAAGTCACTGAACGGCGGGTCATAGGCGTCGTCCTGCAGGGACCGGTCGGTCAACAGCTTCTCGTGGACTGATTTCATCTCGGCCAGGAATGGTATAAGCGCCCAGTTCGCATTGCGTCCCTTGCCCATCGAACTGTGGGCCTGCACCCCTAATGACACGCAGCTGAACGCAATGTGGCTGCGATGACCGCGCACCGGGCGCATTGTGGTCGGTTCCACCACCAGTATGCCTCTCGGCCGAACCGAGCGCGCCAGTTCCGACCGCTCGACGATCGCCCTCGCGCCCTGTTTGGTGGTTTCCTCATCGGTGGTCAGCAACAGGGTCACCGGCAGCGTTGCCACCAGTCCGCGCGCCGCGATCAGCGCGGCCGCCACCGGCCCCTTCATGTCGGTGCTGCCCAGTCCGTACAGCATGCCATCGCCGTTGACCCGCGCCGACCACGGATCGTCCTGCCACCCGGTGTCCGGCACCGTGTCCATGTGGCCGGAGAACGCGATCCCTCCGCCACCGCCGCGATGCGCAACGATCACCCGCTTGGTGACACCCGCGCGATCCGTATAGTCGATGCGTTCGACCTCGAACCCACGCAGTTCCGACTCCAGCCGCTCGGCGACGGCAAGGTTGGAGACCGAGCTGCGGCTGTCCAGCGCCACCAGGTCGCGGGTCAACTCGGTGATCAGAATCGTCGGATCGATCATGGCCCTGGATAATGCCGCATCCGGCCAGACCACAACACCCTGGCCGTCTCGCTGGCTTGAGAGTCGGCGCGGTTCCGACCAAACTCCGGCTATGATCCCCGATTACATCGATCCGCGCTCCGGCGCGACCTTCCCGCTCGACCAGCCGCGCTGGTGCGGCGAGGAGCGCGCGCCCCTGCTGCTCACACCGCTGCCCGGCCTGACGCGTGAACAGATCGACCCGGCCACGCGCAGCCTGTGGCGCTATCGAGCGGCTTTCCCGCTGCAGTCGGACAACCCGATCACTCTGGGCGAGGGCGCGACCCCGCTGATCCCCGGCAGCGTCGCCGGTGTTCAGGTGCACCTGAAATGCGAGTGGTTCAATCCGACCTGTAGCTTCAAGGATCGCGGCGCCAGCGTCATGCTGTCGCTGCTGCGGACGCAAGGCGTCGATCACGTCCTGGAGGACAGCTCCGGCAACGGCGGCGCCGCGATCGCGGCCTATGCGGCGGCCGGCGGGATGGCGGCAACGATCCTTACTCCGGAATCGACGAGCGCGGCCAAGACGCTGCAGATGCGGGCTCACGGCGCAACTGTGGAACTGGTTCCCGGCAGCCGCCAGGACACCGCCGACGCCGCCCTCGCCCGTTCGGCGGAGATCTTCTATGCCAGCCACAACTGGCACCCGTTCTTCCTGCAGGGCACCAAGACCCTGGCGTACGAACTGTGGGAGGATCTTGGTTTCCGCGCCCCCGACAACGTCATCGTGCCATGCGGCGCCGGTTCCAACGTCCTGGGTTGCGAAATCGGCTTCTCCGAGCTGCTGCGGGCCGGCCAGATTGAGTTCCTGCCGCGCATCTTCGCGGCACAGCCGGCGAACTGTGCCCCGATCGCTGCCGCCTTCCTGGCCGGTTCGGATGAGCCGGTGGCGACCGAGATCACCCCCACCATGGCGGAAGGCACCGCAATCGCCAGACCAATTCGCCTGCGCGAGGTGCTCGGCGCGCTGCGCGAAACTCGCGGCGGTGCCGTGGCGCTCACCGAGGCGGACATCGCCCAGGCCACGCTCGATCTGGCGCGCACCGGGATCTATGTCGAACCCACATGCGCCCAGGTTGCAGTGGCGTTCGCCAAATTACTGAGTACCGGCACCATCACGGCGGAGCAAACCACCGTGCTGGTGCTGACCGGCACCGGGCTGAAGGCGACGCCTCGGATCGCTGAATTGATGGGGATCGCCCTGTGATCGCGGCCGGCCTGTCGGACTGGTGGAAAACCGGCGCCATCACCTGGGCGTATACAGCGTGAGAGAGCCGCCCCGCATCGCCCTGCTCGGCTTCTCCATTGAGTGCAACCGCTTCGCCCCTGTCGCGACCGAAGCCGATTTTCGCACCCGCACGCTGATCGGCGGCGCGGAACTGATCGCCGAAGCTCGCTCCCCTGCCCCGCGGATGCTGGGCGAACTGCCCGGCTTCCTTGCCGCCATGGACCAGTCGGGCGGGTGGCAGCCGCTGCCCAGCCTGCTGGCGATGGCCGAACCGAACGGCCCGGTCGACCAGACATTTTTTGATGGACTGATGCGGCGCTGGGAAGCCGATCTGACCGAGGCAGGCGGTCTCGACGGCGTCTACATCGTGCTGCACGGCGCCGGTCTCACCACCGAAGACCACGACCCGGAAGGAAGTCTGCTGGATTTGGTCCGCCGCATCGTCGGCCCAGACACTCCCGTGGTTGCCACCTTCGATCTGCATGCCAACGTCTCCGATGCCGATGTCGGGCTGCTGAACGGTTTCGTCGGTTATCGCACCAACCCGCATCTCGATATGCGCGAGCGCGGCGCCGAGGCGGCGGTGCTGCTGCGTCGCCTGATGTCCGGGACAAGAAGCTTTCTGGCCCATATCCGCCTGCCGATCGTGCCGCCGACGGTGACCCAGCTCACCGGCAAGGACGCAGCTCAACGGCCATACGGCGAACTGATCGACATCGGCCAACGGCGCATGGCGGAGCCGCCTTACGCCGGACGAGTGTTGAATGTTTCGGTGATGGGCGGGTTTGCCTATGCCGACACTCCGTTCAACGGCCTGACTGTGGTGGTGACTGCCACTGATCAGGCCGCGGCTGACGCCCTCGCCGGCGAAATCGCCCAGGCCGGCTGGGATCGTCGCGACCGGTTCCGCCCTGCCCTGACCAGCCTCGACGACGCCGTTCGGCTGGCCAAGACCACCGAGACGCCGCTGATTTTCGCCGATGTCGCCGACAACCCAGGCGGTGGCGGCCGCGGCAATACCATGGCGATCCTGCGGTCGTTCCATGCAGCTGGCGTGGAAGACGCCTTGATCGGCGTCATCCACGACCCCGCGCTGGCTGCCGAAGCGCACGAGCAGGGCATTGGCGCCGCGTTCCAGGCGCGCTTCAACCGCGACGGCGGGGATATGTTTTCGCAGCCCTTCGCTGCGCCGGCCATAGTCACCGCGCTGCGCGACCAATCAATCCGCGGCCGGCGCGGGATCTACGCCAACAACACACTCGACATCGGCCAGGCAGCCGCGCTGACGCTCGCCGGGATCACCGTCATAGTGCTGACCCACCGCTACCAATGCGCCGACCCGATCTTTTTCGAATGCTTCGGCCTCGACATCGCCGCGGCCCGTGTCGTGGTGGTCAAATCGCGCGGCCATTTTCGCGGCGGCTTCGACGAGTTCTTCCGCCACGACCAGGTTATCGAGGTCGATGCACCGGGCCTTACCAGCCCGATCCTGTCGCGTTTTGCCTGGCGGCATATGCCGCGCCCGGTTCTGCCGATCGACGACACCGCCGATTGGGCGCTGCCCGCCGGGAGGCGCCATATTCCAGCGCACAAATAATTGTGATAGAAACTGTCGCGGTCGCGGCAAGAGGGCAGCTGATGTCGCCGCAACTGTCGTGAGTAGGCGCGGTCCGCGACCCGCAGCCCACTTCCTCGCTGATCAGGCGTTGCGATGCTGGCGGGCAGCAGCGATCGGGCGACGCCGCGATCTTGCCGTGGCGATAACATCGGCCCCGAACAACCCGGATCAGCCCAGTTGAAACTTGCGGATTTCCGTGAAGCTACCCAATGTGATCACATAACTTAAAGCTCTATCGGATCACGAAAGGAAACGTGTCTTCCAGCAATCTGGTCCAAACGACTGGGGTTCGTATCCGGGCTCATCCATGCCGGTCTCGCCGACGCTTGCGTTAGTGGGCTTTGTTGGGTTGTGCCTGCTGGTTGGGCTGGTCGGCGGATCGATGACCGCGCGGGCGGTCCAGCACTGGTACCTGACGCTGCACGCGCCCGCGGGGACGCCGCCGAATTGGTTGTTCGCGCCGGTCTGGGGGGCGCTCTATGTGATGATTGGCGTTGCCGGCTGGCTGGTATGGAGGCGAATCGGCGCCGCACCGCCGCTGCGACTTTGGGGCTGGCAGCTTGCGGCCAACGCGATCTGGGCACCGACGTTTTTTGGCCTCCACAGCCCCGCCATGGCGATGGGCGTGATGATCCTTCTGCTGCTTCTAATTGCACTGACGATCCGGTCATTCCGGCGGATTCACCGACCCGCCACGATCCTGATGATCCCCTATGGTGCATGGTGCCTCTACGCTGCCTATCTCAACGCGGGTTTCCTGGTGCTGAACCGCGGCTGATGTAGAGGGGCGGTCTCACCAACTGTCGACGCAATCGACCGATCGCTGCTATGGAAGCCACCGACTCGCGCTGAGAACACGGCTGATGCCAGGAAGGTCTGGGCCATGAACCGATTTGCCAGGACTGCTTGCCGGTGCCCACGGATTTCCATGCTGGCTCTGGGACTCACCCTGGGCGTGATAAGGCCTTCCGCGGCATGGGCACAGCTCGGTTCCGGACCGGTCGGCACCACCGGTCACGCCGGACAACTTCCCAATCGTCCACAGAAGCCGCCCGAGCCGGCGCCGGAGGCAATGCCGGGGTCCAGGGCGAAAGAGCCCGCCGCGCCGGCCACCAGGCCCGCCGGCGACATGCAGCCGACCGACGCGCTGTTCGACGCGATCAATCGCGGCGATATCGCTTCAGCACGAGACGCATTGAATCGCGGCGCCGACCTGAATGGCGTCAATGTTTTGGGCATGACGCCGATGGAGCTATCGGTCGATCTCGGCCGCAACGATATCTCATTCCTTTTGTTGTCGATGCGCGGCGAGGACTCCAGCCGCGGTTCACGGGCGGTCGGGCTCGGCGCCCAGCCGGCAAATTTGTCGGACAACACCGCCAAGGCCAGCCCGGGCAAGAAGGTGCCGGTTAAGCTGGTTCAGACGGGGGGAATTATCCCGGCCAAACCGGTGGCGACACCAAAGCTGTTCGCCAATGACGGCGGCACGCCAGTCCCAAGCGCCGGTTTCCTTGGCTTCGGCTCGCGCTCCGCATCGAATTAGCGGGTGATCGCGACGGACGGAACGCCCCGTTGCACAATGGGCGGTCCGCTCAGCGCGGCCTATCGCAGCGACAGCAAACCGCGGGCCTGTTCGATCGTAGCCTGTGCCATCGCAGCAAGGGCCTGGTCGCTGGCGCTGCTGACCGGATGGTCGATCACCGCGAACGCGAAGCCCGGCATACCCAGCACCCGGCTCATCAATTCGGCGGCGCTGACGAACCTCGTGGTCATCACCGCCACCGCGGGAACGCCCATACGCTCAGCAACTATGGAGTCATGCAGACTGCACGACGAGCAACTGCCTCAGTCGCCGATGCCGGTGACGATGGCATCCCAGTTGGCGATCTCTCCGACGATATAGCCATCCGCCGGCGCGCTGTAGTTCGACTTGACGCAGCTGACCACGTCGTCCACGCCTAACTCTTGCCGCAACATCCGATCCAGGTGGGCGAAGAAGCCCTTCGTCCCCTCCTTGCCGTTGGAGATGAAGCCAACGGTCTTGCCGCGCAGCGAAGTCGGCCGTGCCGCCAACTGCCCAAGCGGTGGCGCCGCTTCATTGGTCGGATCAAGAACCTTGAAAACCATGCAAGCGTTCTCCTCGGCGTTGCAGATCCACTCAGGCGGATTTACTCGGGGTCGGCTCGGCCGTTCGGGGGCTCGCAGTCAACACACACCCCGACCGGCATCGTCACCGCGCGGCTTTTATGTCCAAGCCAGGGCGGGATCACCGCGCCGAACCCCCCGGCCGGGCCGCCGGCGGCGACGACCAGCAGATGGTCGGATGAGGGCAAAGCCGGATAGATCGTGTCGCCGCGGTCGCGCACAACCGCCGCCTTGCCGACGTCGGCCCATTCGCGCCGGGGGATTCGCGCGCGCTGGTGGATGAACGCGGCGACATCGGTCTTGCTCCAGCCTGCGGTCTGCAGATGGTCGCGCAACTGCGTTGGGATGACCAGCGCGTAGTTGCCGGGATGCAGCGAGTAGTGTCGTAGATTGGCGCGCATCTCGGCGGCGAAGGTTTCGAGGATCTCCTTGGGCTGAGTGGTCCATTCGTTCATGATCTGACGCGGTGCGCCGGCGGCCATCACCGTTACGGCAGAGGCGCCGGGCGGCATTCCGCGCTGGCTGGCGACCGACTGCCACGGGCTATCGTCCTCATCCTCGGCGACGCAATAGCTGAACTTGCCCGGATGGCCCAGGGTGGACCGATCGATGCCGCCGGGCCTGACATCGAGGATATTGATCAAGGCCAGCCTCAGCGCGCGGCCGATCACCGCGGTTGCGCGATCGGAGTTGCCCAGCGCGTTGAAGCCGCCCGATGCACCGATCTCGTGGCGGATCGGGCCATTGAGGACGACAAAAACCGCGCAGCCGCCGGTGCTGGCGGTGGCGCCGTGCAGCAGGAACTTCGCATCCAGCATGGCGGTGACGGCGGTCACCACGATGGGAAAATGCATCGGCAGGCAGCCGGCCATCACCGCGTTGATCGCCAGTTTCTCGGCGGTCACCGGCTGCGCCCGCACCGGTTCGATGCCGAGAAGCTGGTCGGGCGGAATCATGGCCCATTCCAGACAGGCTTCGACCGACGCCTGGGTCGGTGGCACGATCGGCAGTCCGTCTGTCCAGCCGTTGGCGTGATACAGCTCCTGAACCGCCGCGATGTCGTCGGCTCGATGGAGTCTGGATGCCAGTTGCACGTGGATGATCCGTTCGCTTCTCAGGCGCCCGGCAGCCGGCGTGTGGCCGAAACAGCGACGCAACGGGCCGGGGCTGAGCGACTAACCAAGCATGATCCGCCGCCGTTGTCACCGGTGGCGGCGGACCGGCCGGCGCAAACCGAGACCGCGTCAGGATCCTTGCATCGCTCGGAGCGTTACGCTCGCGCATATCAGTGGGAAGCAGGCATGGCCGAGGCCGGAGAAGAATCACCACATCTAGATCGAAAGGAGCAGCGCCAGGCCGCCGCCGGAGCACCGATCGGCGCGCTGGTCATCCACGAAATCGTCCGCGACCAGGGCGAGGAGGAACTCGAGCGTTCGTTCAGCGGCCTGGCCTGGTCAGGTATCGCCGCCGGCCTGTCGATCGGGTTTTCGTTCCTGGCTCAGGCGACGCTGCAGGCGCGCCTGCCCGACACATCATGGCGGCCGCTGGTTTCCGGCTTCGGCTACTCGATCGGGTTCCTGATCGTCATCCTGGGTCGCCAGCAACTTTTCACCGAGACCACGCTAACCGCGGTGATCCCGACGCTGACACGACGCAACCTCGGCACCGTCCTGCTGACCCTGCGGGTCTGGGTCATCGTGCTGATCGCCAACATCGCGGCCACCTGGATCTTTGCCGCGATCGCTGCCCAACGGAGCATTTTTCCCGCCCCGACAATGCAGGCGATGGAGCAGTTGTCGGCCATCACGATGAAGGGGCCGTTCTGGCATACGATGATAACCGGTGGGTTGGCCGGCTGGCTGATCGGCTTGATGGTTTGGCTGCTGCCGGCCGCCAACGCCAGCCGGGCACCGATCATCATTCTGCTGACCTACGTCATCGCGATCTGCCAGTTTCCGCACATCATCGCCGGATCGGTCGAAGCGGCGTTCGGTGTATTGGCGGGACACGCCAGCGTCGATGATTACTTGTTCGGCTTCCTGGTGCCGACCTTCCTTGGCAATGTCGCGGGCGGCACGATCCTCGCGGCGCTACTGAACCACGCGCCGCTGGCCGGCGAATTGAGGGATCGGAACGGGGGTGCATGATGCGCCGCCGGTTTCATGCCTTGGGCGATCTCACCGCCTGGGCAATGACCGCAGTGGCGAGAGTCACCCCCGCGGCGTCGACGTCGAGGTGGGTGCAGGCCCGCAGCCGATAGGCGCCAACCGTGGAGACCGATACGCCCTGGCGCCGCGCCAGCCGCGCCAGGGTCTCGGCGGTCAGGCCGGTGGCGCTGCTGTCGAAGAACACCAGATTGGTTTCCGGTTGCTCCACTGCTAGCCCTGGCACACGCGCCAGGCCGCTTGCGAGGTCGCGGGCGTTGGCATGATCCTCGGCCAATCGATCGATGTTGTGGTCGAGCGCGTAGAGGCAGGCCGCCGCGCATAGACCGGCCTGCCGCAACGACCCGCCGAGCCGCTGTTTCCAGCGCCATGCCTGGTCGATGAATGCTTCGGACCCGCACAGCGTGGCCCCTAGCGGCGCGCCCATTCCCTTGGTGAAATCCAGCCACACGGAATCGCAGTGCCGCGCCATTTCGCTGGCCGGCACGCCGGCGGCGACCGCCGCGTTCATCAGCCGGGCGCCATCCATGTGGGTTTGCATGCCTTCGTCATGGGCCAGGCACAACACCTCGGTCAGCAAAGCCAAAGGCCAGACCGAACCGCCGCCGGCGTTCGACGTTTGCTCCACCGCGACCAGGGTCTGCGTCGGCGCGTGCCGGCGTTTTTCCCGCAGCGCGGCCGTTAGCGTCGCAGCTTCGAACATGCCGCGGGCGCCTTGCAGACCGAGAACCACGGCCCCGGCCAGGGCCCCGGGGCCACCGCCCTCGTTGGCGACGATATGGGCGTCCTGGTGGGCCAGGATCTCATCACCCGGACGGCAGTGCACTAGGATGGAAATCTGGTTGCACATGGTACCGGAGGGCAGGAACATTGCCGCCGGCTTGCCCAGCAGCGCCGCCATCCGATCGCACAGCGCGTTCACCGTGGGATCATCGCCGTTCTGCTCGTCACCGAGTTCGGCGCGCATCATCGCGTCCTTCATGGCGGCGGAGGGGCGGGTCTGGGTATCGGAGAAAAGGTTGATCCGCATCGGCGGCAGAGATTGGTCCGGCTGAACGGGCGCATAAACCATGCGGCTATCCTCTTATGTGAGATGGGTCTGTCGTTGGATGGGCCGATTGTGCCAGCGACCGGCTACGAGACTGGCGTGCCGGGAGGCTGGCCACGCAGAGCCACTTCAGTAGACACCGGGGGTCCATAGACGTCGCGGGCGCGCTTGCGAAAAGCGTTCACCATGCGACGCACCGCCTCGTTGAAAACGACACCGATGGCGGCCTGCAGGATCCGGCTGCGAAATTCGAAATCGACGAAGAACGCGACCTCGGTGCCGCCTTCGTGTGGCGCGAAGTCCCATTGGTTGTTGAGATACCTGAACGGACCGTTTTCGTATCTCACCATGACCCGCTTGGGCCGATCGAGCGTCACGCGGCTGGTGAAGGTCTCCCGGAACGGCCCGAACCCGATCGTCAGGTCGGACACCAGAACGGTGTCCGTACGACTGCGCACCCGGGAGCCCACGCACCAGGGCAGGAACTGCGGATAGGAACCGACGTCGGCGACCAGATCGAACAGTTGTTCTTGGCTATAGGGGAGGATCCGCCGCTCCGCGTGCGTTGGCATCAGATACCGGGCATCAAATGGCGCTTTGAGCCGGTTGCTCGTCGCGAGGTATCGGCGCGCTCTGCTCTCGCGTTGTCGGCACTTTCGCTTCCCGAGCTGCCCGTAGTTTTTCTTCCCGAACCGCCCGCAGCGAAGCGAAATCGGCATCGGCATGATAGGAACTACGGGTCAGTGGGGTGGCGGAAACCAACAGGAACCCCTTGGCCCGCGCGATCGAGGCGTAGTCGGCGAAATCGTCCGGGGTGACGAAGCGGTCCACCGCGGCGTGCTTGACCGACGGCTGCAGGTATTGGCCGATGGTCAGGAAATCGACCTCGGCGATGCGTAGGTCGTCCATAACCTGCATGATCTCGGCTTTTGCCTCGCCCAAGCCCACCATCAGTCCGGACTTGGTAAAGATCGATGCATCGATCTGCTTCATCCGATCCAGCAGCCGCAGCGATTGGTAATAGCGGGCGCCCGGCCGCACCGACGGGTAGAGCCGCGGTACCGTTTCGAGGTTGTGGTTGAAAACGTCGGGACGGGCGGCGGCAATGATTTCCGCCCCGCCTGGCTTGCGCAGGAAGTCCGGCGTCAACACCTCGATCGTGGTGCCGACGGCGGCCTGGCGGATGGCCCCGATAACCGCCGCGAAATGCGCCGCGCCGCCGTCCGGCAGGTCATCCCGGTCCACCGAGGTGATCACCACGTGCCGCAGACCCAGCTTGGCGACAGCGTCGGCGACGCGGGCGGGTTCATCGGCGACGAGCGGCAGCGGTTGACCGGTGCGAACGTTGCAGAAGCCGCAGGCGCGGGTGCAGGTGTCTCCCATGATCATCATCGTGGCGTGACGCTGCGACCAGCACTCGCCGATGTTGGGACAGGCAGCCTCTTCGCACACCGTCACCAGACGGTTGTCGCGGATCAGCGCCTTGGTCTGGTGGTAGATCGGGTGGGTCGGCGCCTTGACCCTGATCCATGCCGGCTTGCGCTGAATCGGGTTGTCCGGCCGGTGCGCCTTTTCAGGATGCCTGAGCGGAACCTGGGTACGATGATCGATGACAAGGCGGGTTGTTGACATGGCAACGCAGATGTGGACGGCGGCCGGCGACCCGTCAAGCAGTGCCGCGGTGTGATCCGGCCAATCCCCGCGACAGCGAGACGACGTCTTATGTCGCGGGATCCTTATCGTTTTGTGGAGAGTGCGCCAATTGTATCGATTTTTTAGCCGTTCGCGGCGCTTGTCAAATGGGGCTTTCATCAAATAGTAGTCAATCCTTTGGAACCGGCGCGCAGACGTTGGACATTGGCGTTTTAGGGATCGGAAACACGAGGCATCAGATGGCAGTCGAATGTGACCTGACGATCAGCTTCGCGGCAACCGGCAATAGTCTGGCCTATCTCGGTGGCGGCTGGGCGCGGGCCGAGGATACCTTCACCTGGTGCGTCGGCGCGGAAAGCCATCTGGTGTTTCCCCGGCTCGCCGAGGCGGACGAGTATGTGCTGATGCTCGATGTTGTTCCGTTCGTTCACGCGCCCGAATTGCCCGGTCAGCGGCTGATCGTCTCGGTCGATGACAACGTCGTCGGGTCGAGCGAGATTAGCCGCCCGACCCTGCTGGGCTACCGTATTCCGGCCAGCCTTACCCGTCGGGCCGACCGGATGGTGGTCACGTTGCAACACCCGGATGCGGCCTGCCCGCAAGATTTTTTCGATATCGCCGACGATCGGTCGTTGGCATTCGCCGTGTCCGGAGCGAAGCTGCTTAGGATCGCGTATACAACCGCCGCTCGGCACGGGCGTCTGCCGACCGGGTTGATGCTGGGTGCGTCGCAAGCGTCGAATTTTGGCGTGCATACCGGCGGCGAACTGGCGCAATGGGCAACGAGCCGTACCGGGCTCACCCTTCCGCAAATCGCACTGGCGTTCGAATCACTTGGCGAGAACTGCGAGTTTGGCCTGTTCCAGCGCCGCTGCGACGCCGAACCGCTGGGTTTGCTGCGATTCTCCAGCACGTTCATGCGCAACCTTATTCGCGGCATCGATAGCGGCTTCGCCGGCCTGGGCGAGATCGACGATATCGATCCGCGACTGGAGGGGGAATCCCGCAAGGAGTACATGATCCACGAAAGAAAGTTTGGCCTAGTGTATCATAGTTTCGTCTATGAGGGGCAGCGCAGCGTCTGGCTGATGCGCGAACAGGAATCGGCCCGGCTGCGGTTTCTGCGCCGCAAGTTCATCGAGGAACTCGAAGCCGCGGACAAAATCTTCGTCTATCAATTTGGGTCAGCGGTTTCCGAAGAGGAAATTCTGCCGTTGCACATGGCGCTGAACCGCTATGGCGAAGCGACCCTGCTATGGGTGGTGCAGGCCGAACGTGACCGACCGGCGGGGATGGTGGAGGTGGTCATGCCCGGCCTGCTGAAAGGCTACATCGACCGCTTTGCCCCGGAGAAAAATGCCCACGACCTGTCGTTCGACGGCTGGCTGCGGGTTTGCGCCAACGCCTGCGTGCTGGCGCGCCTGCAGCGCCCGGCGTCCAAGTTCGATGATCCGGCCCCAGACATGTCGACCGGTGGCGACCCGGGGTCCGGCGTCTTGACCGGCGGCGTTTCGAACGAAGGCGTCGGGGCCCCCAACGGGTTGAACCCCGACGACCCAATGTCCCCAGCCGACAATGACGATCGGCGCGAACAGTCCATGACGGTGCCGATCAGCGTGCAGCCCTGATGTGGGATCGTCGACCGTCTGTGCTGCTGTATGATTGGGACAACACCCTGGTTGACGGGTGGGCCGGCATCACCGCCGCGCTGAACGCGGCATTCGCCGCGTTCAGCCGCGAGCTTTGGAGCGTGGACGAAACCCGAAATCGGGTCCGCGTCTCGTTGCGGGACAGTTTCCCGGTGATGTTTGGCGACCGATGGGAGCAGGCTCGCGACATCTTCTACGAAACCCTGAGGCAGCAACACCTGAATAATGTCAGCCCGATGCCCGGAGTGCCAGAGGTGCTGGAGGCGGGAGTCGGCTGGCCGCAAGGCATCATTTCCAACAAGGCCGGGGCCTTCCTGCGGCGGGAAGTCACCCATCTGGGGTGGGATGGGTTTTTCGGCGCCGTGGTGGGTGCCGGCGACGCCGCCGCCGACAAGCCCGACCCGGCGCCGATCCAGCTTGCCTTGTCGCATTTGCGCCGCGCCAGCGACGCCTCAGTTTGGTACATGGGCGACACGGCGCTGGATATGCAGGCGGCGCGCGCCGCCGGTGTGACGGCCGTGCTTATCGGCAATGCGGATCACAATGGGGGCGTTGAACGCGCCGCCCCGCATATCCATTTCACATCCGCTCATGACCTTCGCGCACGATTACGTGACCTTGCGTGAGGAGGGTGTGCTGTTAAAGTAGCCGAACTCGGTGGGCCATGCCACGAACCCCCGGAACTCGGTTCAAGTGAACTTGCGCTAGAATTCGCATCCAGAACTCGCACACAGAACTGACATCTAGAAAAAGAAGGATTGTGGCCGTGGCCAACGAAAAATCGCAGAATGTTCAGGACGTGTTCCTGAACCACGTGCGGAAAAGTAAAACGCCGGTAACGGTTTTCCTTGTGAACGGTGTCAAACTCCAGGGGATCATCACCTGGTTTGACAATTTTTCCGTTCTGCTGCGCCGGGATGGGCATACCCAACTGGTGTACAAGCACGCCATCAGCACCGTCATGCCGGGCGCGCCGATTCAGTTGTTCGATGCTACCAAGGTGGAAGGCGCCGCGGCGCCTGCTCGGGAACTCAGCGGCGTGACCGGGAACGACTGATCATCCGCCCAGTGAAATCCCGATCGATCAATCCGGGGTACCCGGACATGGCGGGTCCACCAGGCGCTGATACCGCCAGTCTGCATCCGGCTGGCTTGGATAGCCACGCGGATGCGATCCGCGCGGCTGTCATATTGCCTTGGGAACGACAGGTTCGGGATGTGCCCGGTCGGGATTTGCCCGGTGCGGAGCAGCCGCGGGCGGCCGAAGCCAGACTGGCCGAGGCGGTGGGTCTGACCGCGTCGATCGGGCTGATCATCTCGCATACGGCGATACTGCCACTTCGCACCCGGCGCCCGTCGATGTTGTTCGGCGAAGGCCAGGTGGCAACCCAGGCAGAAGCGATCAAGCAAAACGACATCGAAGTGGTAATCGTCGACGCTGCGCTGTCGCCGGTGCAGCAGCGCAACCTGGAACGCGCCTGGAGCTGCAAGGTTATCGACCGCACCGGCCTGATCCTGGACATTTTCGGCGAGCGCGCCGCCACCAAGGAGGGCACGCTTCAGGTCGAGCTGGCGCATCTGGCGTATCAGCGGTCCCGGCTGGTACGATCCTGGACCCACCTCGAGCGCCAGCGCGGCGGCTTCGGCTTCCTCGGCGGCCCTGGCGAGACCCAGATCGAGGCCGACCGGCGGTTGATCGATGATCGCCTTGTCCGGTTGCGCAAGGACCTGGAGCAGGTCCGGCGGACCCGCGGGCTGCACCGGTCAGCCCGCCGGCGGGTGCCGTTTCCGGTGATCGCCCTGGTCGGCTACACCAACGCTGGGAAGTCGACGCTGTTCAATGCTTTGACCGGGGCCGAGGTCACCGCCAAGGATCAGTTGTTCGCGACGCTCGATCCGACGATGCGCGGACTGCGGCTGCCCTCGGGCCGGCGAACGATCCTGTCCGATACCGTCGGTTTCATCAGCCAGTTGCCGCACGAACTGGTCGAGGCGTTCCGGGCGACGCTGGAAGAAGTGTCCGAGGCCGATGTCATACTGCATGTCCGCGACGCCGCTCACCCCGAGACGGTGGCGCAGCGCGGCGACGTCATCAAGGTGCTGGACGACATGGTCGCCGACGGCACGCTGGACCCGGGCTGGCCGGAGCGAACGATCGAGGTGCTAAACAAGGCAGACCTGTTGGGCGGCGCGGTTCGGGTTCCGCTGCGCGATGGCGCGGTGGCGGTTTCGGCCATGACAGGCGACGGCCTGGTTGCGCTGAAGGCGGCCATCGACCAGCGTGTCGCCGAGGGGATGGAGGTCGCGGACTATGACATTCCGCCGCAGGACGGCGCTCGCATGGCGTGGCTTTATCAGCACGGCGAAGTGGTGGAGCGCCATGACGATGATGCCGCAGTACATATGAAAGTGCGGCTATTGCCGGCAGACCGCGCCCGGTTCGAGCGTGAATCACCATGAGGACCGACGACATCCGCGACGGGGCAGCCACGGCGGCAAGGCCATGACGACCAAGGCGATCGTATTCGACGCCTATGGCACACTGTTCGATGTTCAGACGGTCGCCGTCGCCACAGAGGCGGCGTTTCCCGGTCACGGCGAATACATCACCCAGGTGTGGCGCCTGAAGCAGTTGGAATATAGCTGGCTGCGCTCGCTAATGGGCCGCTATCAGGATTTCCGTGTCGTCACCGGGGACGCACTTCGCTACACACTGGGTACGCTTGGCCTTCCAACCGACGCCGCGGTCGTCGAGCCAATCGTCGATGCCTACGACACGCTGTCGCCCTACTCCGAGACGGAGCAAGCGCTGCGGCAATTGGGACAGTACCGGCTGGCGATTCTTTCCAACGGCAGCCCGAACATGTTGGACGCACTGGTCCGCAACAGTGGGCTGGCGCGATATTTTCAGGCGGTGATCAGCGTCGATGCCAAGCAGGCCTTCAAGCCGGACCCGCGCGCCTATGAACTGGTGCAGGAACGGCTTGGCGTCCGGCCACAGGAGGTCATGTTCGTATCCTCAAACGGATTTGACGTCGCCGGGGCGCGCGGCTTTGGCTTCAAGGTGGCGCGGATCGAGCGGGTGACGCCGGCGGCACTCCGCCAGGAGCTGGCGGCGGCCCAGATTGGCCCGGCGGCAATGTACCGGGCCCTGCGGTCACAAACCGAGATGCTGGACCTGGCACCCGACGCCGTGGTGCAGTCGCTGCTTGATCTGCCTGGACTGCTTGGCACCCGCCCTGACGCCCCGCCCTGACGCCTCGCGGGCAAACTGGGCGTGCCGGTCGTTTGACGCGTGATTCAGGTCTGCACCATCGGCACCAGGGCGTCCCGCACCGCCGTGTAGTGCAACCCGAGTGCCTGGGCGACGGCCAGGTGGGTCACCTGCCCGGCGTGAATGTTGAGGCCCGCAGCCAGATGCGGATCGTCAAGCATCGCCTGCCGCCAGCCCTTGCCGGCGAGCGCCAGCACGAACGGCAACGTGGCGTTGGTCAGTGCGAACGTCGAGGTCCGCGCCACCGCCCCAGGCATGTTGGTGACGCAATAATGCACCACACCCTGTTCGATAAAGACCGGATCGGAGTGCGTGGTCGGCCGGCTGGTCTCGAAACAGCCGCCCTGATCGATGGCGATGTCGACGACGACCGCGCCCGCCCGCATGCGCCCGATCATCTCGCTTGTGACCAATTTGGGCGCGGCCGCGCCCGGCACCAGCACGGCACCGATCACCAGGTCGGCCGCCAGAACTGCCTGCTCGATTGCCTCGCTGGTGGCGAACAGGGTTGTCGCGCGCGGGCCGAATTGCAGGTCCAGTTCCTTCAGCCGGGTCAGTGACTTGTCGATGATGGTGACACTAGCTTCCAGGCCCACCGCCATTCGGGCGGCGTTGGTGCCGGACACTCCGCCACCCAGCACCACCACCTTGGCCGGCGGCACGCCGGGAACCCCGCCCAGCAGGATGCCAGCCCCGCCCTGCTCGCGTTCTAGGCAGTGGGCGCCGACCTGAACCGCCATGCGGCCGGCGACCTCACTCATCGGCGCCAGCAGCGGCAGCGATCCGGCGCGGTCGGTGACGGTTTCGTAGGCGATACAGGTGGCGCCTGACTGCCGCAACCCCTGGGTCTGAGCCATGTCGGCGGCCAAATGAAGGTAGGTGAACAGCACCTGGCCACGGCGCAGCAGGGCGATCTCAGGCGGTTGCGGCTCTTTCACCTTGACGATCATCTCGGCGCCGGAAAACAGTTCGGCCGGGTTGTCAACGATGCTGGCGCCCGCCGCGCGATAAGTGTCATCGCCGAAGCCGATACCGACGCCGGCGTCGTGCTCGACCAGCAGAGCATGGCCGTGCTGGACCAGTTCGCGCACCCCGGCGGGGGTCATGCCGACGCGATACTCCCGGGTCTTGATCTCTTTCGGAACACCAACCTTCAACTGCCTGCTCCTTACGATGACGATCCTGAGATCGGCGGCGACGCGGCCAAATTCAATACGACCAAGGGACATTCGGTAGGGACATTTGGCGCGGATATTCGGTTTTCGTATATTCGACTTCGGGCCAGCGGTTCGCCAACATGGTCCACGCCGGGGAACAGCCATGACCGATATCGCAACACTGAAGTCATCCGTCACGGTCTGCATGTTCGACCAGTACGGCACCGTCGTCGACATGCAGGGCGGGCTGAGTGAAGCCGCGGCCGAATTTCTCCGCGCAAAGGGCTGGGCCGGCGATCCCAACAGCTTCGTCACCTGGTGGCGGCGCACGCATTTCGAAAACTCGATGATCGACGCGCTGCTGCAGCGTGAGCATATGGCGTATCGCGAGATCGGCGAGCTTTCGGTCCGTCAGGTGATGGACCGGGCCGGCATCGCCCACACCAAGGACGAGGTTCGCCGGCTTGTCGCCGCCATCGAACGGCTGCGTTGCTTCCCCGAAGTTCCCGAGGCGCTCGGCCGTCTGCAGACGCGCTTCAAGCTGGCCGTGCTGTCCAATGGCGATCCGGACATGCTGGAGCGGGCAAAGCCGTATCACGGCATTCCGTTCGATGCGGTGATATCGGTGGCCGAGGCGAACGCGTTCAAGCCGCACCGGGCAACCTACGAAATGGCGGCGCGCAAGCTGGGTGTGGCGCTGGATCGGGTGCTGTTCGTGGCGAACCACGAGTTCGACTGTGTAGGTGCCAAGGCGGCCGGCATGGCCACGGTGTTCATCGACCGCCGCCGTCGTCCGTTCGCGCGCTGGCCGTATCAGCCGGACCTGATCGTGTCCAGCATGACCGAACTGGCCGACCTGATGGCCTGACCGGGGTCGGCCCGTTCCGCTCGGCGCGATCATGCTCTATGCATATCCAGGGACCTGCAAAGGGAAACGAGATGCCGAACGCCACCCGCCGATCGATCGCCCGCTTGGGTCTGGCGGCGCTTGCGGTGCTGCCGCGGCGGTCGCGCGCCGCCGATGCGCCGGTGCGGATCGGCGCGCCCTATCCGCTAACCGGGGGCGCTGCATCGGCCGGCATCTCAGTCAAGCAGGCGATCGAGGTCGCCGTCGATATCATCAATAATCCGCACCCCGATCTGCCCAACCTGCCGCTTGCGCGTGGCGCCGGGCTGACCGGTCTCGGTGGCCGCAAGGTGGAGGTGATCTTTGCCGACCACCAGGGCAATCCGGCGATCGCACAGAGCGAGGCGCTTCGCCTGATCACCCAGGACAAGGTCGTCGCCTTGGCCGGTTGCTATCAATCCAGTTGCACGTTGACCGCCAGCGCGGTCGCGGAACGATACGGCATCCCTTTCATGGCCAGCGAGTCGTCGGCCCCAAGCCTGACGGAACGTGGTTTCAAATGGTTCTTCCGACCGACGCCAATCGGCACGGATTTTGGTGCGGCCTATGCATCGTTCCTCACCGAGCGCAAGGCGGCGGGGCTCAAGATCGACAAGGTCGCGCTGGTCAATGAGAATACCGAATACGGCACCTCGACCGGCAGTGCGATCGTTGCCGCGGCCACCGGCAAAGGGCTGAAGGTGGATCCGCGAATCGCCTATAACGCCAATTCCAGCGACGTCAGCGCACAGGTCTTGCAATTGAAAGGCGCTGCCCCGGACGCGGTGATCTTCGTCAGTTACACATCAGATTCGATCTTGTTCATGAAGACGATGCACACGTTGAACTGGAAGCCCCCGGTGTTGATCGGCGATGATTCCGGCTTTTCCGACGACGCGTTCATCGAGGCGGTGAGTGATCTGGCGCAGGGTGCGGTAAACCGCAGTTCGTTCGAAATTGGCAAGCCCGGTTCGGCGTCCTATGTGGTGAACGGACTCTATCAGAAGCACGCCGGGCACGCGCTGGACGATACATCGGCGCGCGGAATGGCGGGGTTCCTGGCGCTGATGGACGCGATCAACCGAGCTGGGTCGACGGTGCCGGCTAAGATTCAGGCGGCGCTGGTGAGCCAGGACTTAAAGCCGGAACAATTGATGATTGGCTACAACGGCATCAAATACGACAAGAAGGGACAGAATACCCTGGCGGCGACATTGCTTGTCCAGTTGGAGGGCAAGAAGTACTTCGCCGTCTGGCCGGACAAGGCGGCGGTCCAACCAGTCGCGCTGCCATTCAAGGGCTGGACCTGACCGACGAGGCTTCGGCGTTCAATCGGGCTTCACCGGCTAGGCGGATTGAATTTGGGGGGCATGGCAATGACGATGCGAATGTTCGGAGTGGCTGCGTTGATGATGGTCGGTCTTGCCGCGGCAAGTCCCGGCCGGTCGATCGCCGCGGTCGCTGAATATAATGCGGTGATCGTCAAGACCTTCCCGCACGATCCGACTGCTTTTACCGAGGGACTGCTTTACCAGGACGGTTTCCTGTATGAGAGTACCGGGCGGAACGGGAAATCCTCGATCCGCAAGGTCGCGCTGGATACCGGCACCGTGCTGCAGCAATACGATCTCGATCCAAAATACTTTGGCGAAGGTATTGTCACCTGGAAGGACCGAATTGTCGGTTTGACCTACAAGGCCGAGACCGGATTTGTTTACGACCTCGGCAGCTTCAAGCCGCTGTCGGACTTCCACTACAGCGGCGAAGGATGGGGCATGACCAAGGACGACGCCCATCTGTTCATGAGCGACGGAACCAGCGACCTGCGCGTCCTGGATCCGGCGAACGAGAGCGAGATTGGCCGTATCCACGTCACCTGTGAGGGCCGGCCAATCAAGAACATCAACGAGCTGGAATGGATCAAGGGCGAGATCTACGCCAATATCTGGCTGACCAGTGAGATCGTGCGGATCAACCCAAAGACCGGGGATGTCGACGGGCTTATCGATGTCAGTAACTTGTTGACGCTGGCCTCGCAGTATCGGGCGGTGGATGTGGCGAATGGCATCGCCTACGACGCGGCGGGCGATCGGGTTTTCGTTACCGGCAAGCTGTGGCCGTCACTATATCAGATCACGCTTTCGCCGCGGCCAAGCGAGGCTGATCCTTGCCATGGCTTGCCGTGACCCGGTTCACGCCGGTGCCGAGTTGTCGTGCAAGCAGTGGCGGCCTTGGATCGGTGTCGCGGGAGGCGGGCACCGCCGGTCTTGAGATCTGGGCGGCCACGCCGAGCGGGGTCGGTGACGGGGTAAGACTGGCTTATAGCGCCGGGTTTCTGCTCAACGGCACGTCGTCTGCCGGCGCCGAACCGATCGCTTGCCGCTGGCGCGGAAATTAGCTTACGCTGCGGTGCGTCAGGACCATTGCCTTTCGTTCATCCAGCAGGCAGAACGGTCCATTGCGCCCGCGCGCACCCCGCAACGGCAGATACGTTACGCCAAGGAAAGTCGTGGCTATGCAGAAGGATGTCAGACAAGGCCTGTACGATCCGCAAAACGAACATGACGCCTGTGGCGTCGGCTTCGTGGTGAACATCAAGGGACGAAAATCCCACGACATCATCACCCAGGGTCTGAAAATCCTGGAGAACCTCGATCATCGCGGCGCGGTCGGGGCTGATCCGCTGGTCGGCGACGGCGCCGGCATCCTGATCCAGATGCCGGATGCGCTGCTGAATGACTGGGCACGGGCCAACAGCAAGTCCCTGCCAGCCGCTGGCCGTTACGCCGTGGCGATGTGCTTCCTGCCGCGCGACGCTGCCGCGCGTGAGCACGTCATCCAGCACTTCGAGCAGGTCGTGGCCAAGGAAGGCCAGACCATTGTCGGCTGGCGCGACGTGCCGATCGACCTGACCGGGCTCGGCAAAACTGTCATCGAAACCATGCCGGTGATCCGCCAGGCGATCGTCGGGTCCAGCATGTCGATCCGCGACCAGGCCGCGTTCGAGCGCAAGATCCTGGCGATCCGCAAGCAGATCCTGAACAACCTCCGCGCCCTGGCCGAGAAGCGGAAGATCCCGGGCGTCACCGAACTCTACATGCCGTCGTTCTCCACCCGGACGATCGTCTACAAGGGCCTGCTGCTGGCGACCCAGGTCGGCAGCTTCTACCAGGACCTCGGCAACCCGCTGACCACTTCGGCGCTTGCGCTGGTTCACCAGCGCTTCTCCACTAACACCTTCCCCTCCTGGAAGCTGGCGCACCCCTACCGGTTCCTCGCGCACAACGGCGAAATCAACACCGTCCGCGGCAACGTCAACTGGATGTACGCGCGCCGCCGATCGATGGAATCCGACCTGATCGGGCCCGACCTGAACAAGATGTGGCCGATCATCCCGCACGGCCAATCCGACACCGCCTGCATCGACAACGCGCTGGAGATCCTGGTGGCCGGCGGCTACTCGCTGTCGCATGCGATGATGATGCTCATCCCGGAAGCATGGGCGCACGATCCGCTGATGGATCCGGAACGCAAGGCGTTCTACGAGTACTACGCCGCATTGATGGAACCCTGGGACGGTCCCGCCGCGATCGCCTTCACCGATGGCCGCCAGATCGGCGCGACGCTGGACCGCAACGGGCTGCGGCCGGCGCGTTATGTCATCACCGACGACGACTACGTCATCCTGGCATCGGAATCCGGCGTGCTGGCCGTGCCGGAGGAAAAGATCGTCCGCAAGTGGCGGCTGCAGCCCGGCCGGATGCTGCTGATCGACCTGGAAGAAGGCCGCATCATCGACGACGCCGAGATCAAGCAGAAGCTTGCCCGGAAGCACCCATACGCGGAGTGGCTGAAGCAGACCCAATACAAACTGGAGGAACTGCCCGAAAGCGAGGAGCAGCGCGCGCTGCCCCGGCCAAACGATCTGGACGCCCTGCTGCACCATCAGCAGGCGTTCGGCTACACCCAGGAAGACATCCAGTTCTTCCTGCAGCCGATGGCAACGCTGGGCGACGACCCACTGGGATCGATGGGCACCGACACGCCGCTGGCGGTGCTTTCGGACAAGCCAAAGCTGCTGTTCAATTACTTCAAACAGAACTTTGCCCAGGTCACCAATCCGCCGATCGATCCGATCCGCGAGGAACTGGTGATGTCGCTGGTCTCCATCATCGGGCCGCGGCCCAACCTGCTGGGGCACCACGCCGGCAACTACCTGCGGCTGGAGGTCGCACAGCCGATCCTGACCAACACCGACCTGGAGAAGATCCGCGACATCGACAACGTTGCCGGCGGCGCCTTTCGCACCCGCACCATCGATATCACGTGGCCGGCGGCTGACGGCGCCGACGGGATGGAGAAGGCAATCTCGCGGGTCTGCCAGGAGGCGACCGAGGCGGTGCTGGCCGATTACACCATCCTGATCCTGTCCGATCGCGAAGTCGGCGAGGACCGCATCCCGATCCCGTCCCTGCTAGCCACCGCATCGGTGCACAACCACCTGATCCGCCAGGGCCTGCGTATGAGCACCGGCATCGTGGTGGAGACCGGCGAAGCGCGCGAGGTGCATCATTTCTGTGTGCTGGCCGGCTACGGCGCCGAGGCAATCAATCCATATCTGGCATTCGAAACGCTGGAGCAGATCCGCGTCCGCTCCAAGATGACTATCTCGGCTGTCGAGGTGAAGAAGAACTACCTGAAGGCGGTCGGCAAGGGCATCATGAAGGTGATGTCCAAAATGGGCATCTCCACCTATCAGTCGTACTGCGGCGCGCAGATTTTCGACGCCGTCGGGCTAAGCTCGGCATTCGTCGAACGTTGTTTTACCTGCACGGCAACCACCATCGAAGGCGTCGGTTTCACCGAGATCGCCCAGGAAGCTGTGGCGCGCCATCGATCGGCCTACGGCAATAACCCGATCTATCGCGGCATGCTCGACGTCGGCGGTGATTACGCCTTCCGCCTGCGCGGCGAGGCGCATGCCTGGACCCCGGAAACCGTCGCCAAATTGCAGCACGCCGTGCGCGGCAACCTGCCGGCCGACTTCCACGCCTTCACCCGCACGATCAACGATCAGAGCGAGCGCCTGCTGACCATTCGCGGCCTGATGGACCTGAAGTTCGCACCGACCCCGGTACCGCTGGCCGAGGTCGAACCGGCGAAGGAGATCGTCAAGCGTTTCGCAACCGGCGCGATGAGCTTCGGGTCGATCTCGCGCGAAGCCCACACCACTCTGGCGGTCGCGATGAACCGGATCGGCGGCAAATCAAACACCGGCGAGGGTGGCGAAGAATCCGATCGCTACGTCCGGCTGCCAAACGGCGATTCCCAGCGTTCCGCGATCAAGCAGGTGGCATCCGGGCGGTTCGGGGTGACGACCGAATACCTGGTCAACGCCGACGACATCCAGATCAAGATGGCGCAAGGCGCCAAGCCCGGCGAAGGCGGCCAATTGCCCGGCCACAAGGTGGACCGCAACATTGCCCGCGTGCGCTATTCCACGCCGGGCGTCGGACTGATCTCGCCGCCACCGCACCATGACATCTACTCGATCGAAGATCTGGCGCAATTGATCCACGATCTGAAGAATGCCAACGCGCAGGCACGCATTTCCGTCAAACTGGTCGCCGAAGTCGGGGTTGGCACCGTCGCCGCCGGGGTGTCCAAGGCGCGGGCGGATCACGTGACCATCTCGGGGTTTGAAGGCGGCACCGGGGCCAGCCCGTTGACCTCTCTGACCCATGCCGGTTCACCTTGGGAGATCGGCTTGGCCGAGACCCAGCAAACCCTGGTGCTGAACGAACTGCGCTCGCGGATCGCGGTTCAGGTCGATGGCGGACTGCGAACCGGCCGCGACGTCGTGATCGGGGCGCTGCTCGGCGCCGACGAGTTCGGCTTTTCCACCGCGCCATTGATCGCCGCGGGCTGCATCATGATGCGCAAGTGCCACCTGAACACCTGCCCGGTCGGCATCGCGACGCAGGACCCGGTATTGCGCAAGCGCTTCACCGGCGCCCCCGAACACGTCATCAACTTCTTCTTCTTTATCGCCGAGGAAGTGCGCGACCTGATGGCCAGGCTCGGCTTCCGCACCTTCAATGAAATGATCGGCCAGGTTGGCAAGCTGGACCCGCGCCGAGCGGTGGAGCACTGGAAGGCGCACGGCGTCGATCTTAGCCGAATCCTGTATCAGCCCGCCTTGAAACCTGGCGTTGGCACTCACCGCAGCGAATCGCAGAATCATCACCTCGACAAGGCGCTGGACAAGGAGCTGATCCAGGAAGCGGCGTCCGCGCTGGAACAACAGATGCCGGTGCGGCTGGAACATCCGATACGAAACGTCAATCGAACGGTCGGCGCCATGCTCTCGGGCGAGGTCGCGCGCAGATACGGCCATGCCGGTCTGCCCGAAGACACAATCTCGGTCCATCTCGATGGCAACGCCGGCCAGAGTTTCGGCGCGTTCCTGGCACGCGGCGTGTCGCTTTACCTGAGCGGTGATGCCAATGACTACGTCGGCAAAAGCCTGTCAGGTGGCCGTGTTGTGGTGCGCCAACCGCCGGCCGCGAAGCGAGATCCGGCGAAGAACATTATTGTCGGCAATACGGTTCTGTACGGCGCGGTTGCCGGCGAGGCTTATTTCCAGGGCGTCGCGGGCGAACGGTTCGCGGTGCGCAACTCCGGCGCCGTGGCGGTAGCCGAGGGCTGTGGCGACCACGGCTGCGAATACATGACCGGCGGCGTGGTGGTGGTGCTGGGCGAGACCGGGCGCAACTTCGCTGCCGGCATGTCTGGCGGCGTCGCCTATGTCTACGACGAAAACGCTCGGTTCAGCCGGCTTTGCAATATGGCCGGCGTCGAGTTGGAGGCGATCGGCGTAGCCGAACTCGGACTTGCCGACGAACCCGGGCGGCCGCGGCAACGCGCCGCCAGCGTCGATGACAGCGGCATGGGTGACCCGCTACGCTTCGACGCTGAACGGCTGCGCATCGTCGTGGAGCGGCATTTGCTGTTCACCGGCAGTGCCAAGGCGCGGGCGTTGCTGGAGGATTGGGACGGCGCCCTATCGCGCTTCGTCAAGGTGATGCCGCGCGACTACAAGCGCGCCCTGCTGGAACAGCAAGCCGAGGCCACCGCCGCGGTCGCCGCCGAATAGCTTGGGCTGCGCTGAGAAGAACCGGTCGATTTGCGGCGAGCGCAGATCGACAAACATCGGTGGCGGTTCAGTCGGGCACAAAATTGACAAACGGTCGATGCGGCATGGGTTGAATGCTCGGAGCCGTAATCGGTGTGGAGACGATCATGGGTAAAGTAACCGGCTTCCTGGAAATCGAGCGGCACGATCGCATTTACGAAAAAACCGAGCTGCGGCTGAAATCCTTCGGCGAATTCGTCAAGCCGCTGCCGCCCGTTGAGCTCAACGCCCAGGCCGCGCGCTGCATGGATTGCGGCATTCCGTTCTGTCACACCGGCTGCCCGGTCAACAACCAGATCCCCGACTGGAACAACTTGGTTTATCATGACCAGTGGCAGCAGGCGCTGATCAACCTGCACTCGACCAACAATTTCCCGGAATTCACCGGCCGCATCTGCCCGGCCCCGTGCGAGGCGGCCTGCACGCTGAACATCGACGACAATCCCGTCACCATCAAGACGATCGAGTGTGCCATCGTCGATCGCGGCTGGGAGGAAGGCTGGATCGTGCCGGTTCCACCGACCGCCAACACCGGCAAGACAGTCGCGGTGGTCGGGTCCGGGCCGGCCGGAATGGCCTGCGCGCAACAACTGGCTCGCGTCGGTCACGCGGTTACGCTGATCGAGCGGCAGGATCGCATCGGCGGCCTGCTGCGCTACGGCATTCCCGACTTCAAGATGGCAAAGCATCTAATCGATCGCCGGATTGACCAGATGGCGGCCGAAGGGGTGACGTTCCGCACCAATACCGAAATTGGCTCCGACGTCTCGATCGACCAGTTGCTGAGCGAGTTCGACGCCGTCGTGCTGACCGGGGGCGCCGAATGGCCGCGCAACCTCGACATCACCGGGCGCGAGCTCACCGGCATCCATTATGCGATGGATTTCCTGATCCAGCAGAACAAGCGCGGTGCCGGCGACGACGAGGCGGAGGCGGCGCCCGAGGGCGGCATCAGCGCCAAGGGCAAGCACGTCATCGTGGTCGGCGGCGGCGATACCGGATCGGACTGCATCGGCACCTCGGCGCGCCAGAGCGCGGCTTCGATCACCCAGATCGAGATCATGCCGAAGCCGCCGGTGAAGGAGAACAAGGCGTTGGTCTGGCCAGACTGGCCAGTCAAGCTGCGCTCCTCACACGCGCACGACGAGGGGGTGGAACGGGACTGGGCGGTGCTGACCAAGAACGCCGTCGGCAAGGACGGCAGGATTGCGGCCTTGGACTGTGTTCGAGTCGAGTGGCAGCGCACGCCGGACGACCGCATGACGATGCGGGAAATCCCCGGTAGCGAATTCCGAATCAAGGCCGATCTCGTGCTTTTGGCGATGGGGTTCCTGGGGCCGCGGCGCGGCGCGTTGCTGGACCAGGCGGGGGTGGAGCTGGACCAACGCGGCAACGTTCTGGCGAACACGGTCGAGTACCGCACTTCGCGGGAGGCACTGTTCGCCGCCGGCGACATGCGGCGCGGGCAGTCGCTTGTGGTCTGGGCGATCCGCGAGGGCCGCCAGTGCGCCAGGGCGGTGGATCAGTTCCTGATGGGGGAAAGCAGCTTGCCGCGGTAGCGGGCTAGCGTCGGCACGTCCTGCGCCCCGGTGCGTCAGCCATCTCCAACGATGGATACGCCCGCCAATGTTCATGGCTTTGTCATCCAACTAAGCGCCCTGTGGCCTAAAGAAGTCCGTCAGAAAAAAGATCTGCCAGGGGTCGAACATGCAGATGAAACCGCAACGCAACCCGGCGCTGGCGGCGGTGTTGGCTGCCGCCATTGCTGCGGCCATCCCGCAAGCCGCACGCGCAGCCGATGCCCCCGCCGCGCGAGCGGCCGATGCCAAGGACTGCCCCAACGACGGCGTCGTTCGCTTCGGCGTGGAGCCATTCGATACCTCCGCCAAGCTCGTCCCGATCTACGACCATATAGGCAAGTTGCTGGGCGAAAAGATCGGCTGCCAGGTGAAGGTCTATATCGCCACCAACTACAACGCCGAAATCGAGGCGATGCGAAACGGCAAGCTCGAAATCGGCGAATTCGGTCCGCTCGGCTATGTACTGGCGCACCAGGTGGCCAAGGCCCAGGCGGTCGCCGCGTTCAGCAGCAAGGACGGCAAGCCCGATACTTATTGGGCCAGCCTGGTCACCTACCCTGGATCAGGCATCAAGACGGTGGCCGAAATCCGCGGCCATTCGTTCGCCTTCTCCGACCCGGCATCGACTTCGGGCCACCTGTTTCCGGCCTACGGGCTGCGCAAGGCCGGCATCAATCCCGACAAGGACATCAAGGCGCTCTACGCTGGTAGCCACACTGCGTCATACGAGGCGCTATACAACCACAAGGTCGACGCCGGCGAACTCAACAGCGAGCAGTTGCAGTCGGCGACCCAGCGCGGCCACTACAAGGACGGCGATCTGATCTTCCTGTGGAAGTCCGACCCGATCCCGACCGACCCGATCACCGTGCGCGGCGACCTGTCCGAACCATTCAAGGACCGGGTAACCAAGGCACTGCAGACGCTCGACCTCAGCACGCTGCCCGAGGCCGACCGCAAGATCATGGGCCTCGGCGGCGCACGCTTCGTGCCGCAGACTGACGCCGCCTACGACGGCGTCCGCGACCTGGTGAAGACGCTGCACATCGACCTGGACAAACTGAGCTGAACCGGCCAGCGATGGACCGCCCGTCAGACGTGCGTTTGTCGGTGCGTGGGCTGACACTGTGTTATCCGAACGGCACGCAGGCTTTGCGCGGCATCGATCTGGAGGTGCGCGCCGGAGAACTGCTGGTCGTCCTCGGCGGCAACGGATGCGGCAAGACCACCCTGCTCCGTTGCATCACAAGAGCATTGCGGCCAGGCACCGGCGATGTCTGGCTGGGCGGGCGCAATCTGGCGGATCTGAATGGACTGCAACTCCGCCAGGCGCGCCAGGTACTGGCGCTGATCGGCCAGCACGCCGCCCTTGTCCGGCGCCGCAGCGTCATGGCCAACGTGGTCTGCGGCGCCCTGGCTCGGCACAAGACGGCCTGGACCGCACTGGGCGGCCTTCCGGCATCTGAACTGCCGGGCGCCCTCGCCTGCCTGCAACAAGTCGGGCTGGCACACTTGGCGGACCGACGCGCTGCCACCCTGTCAGGTGGTCAGGCGCAACGCGTGGCGATCGCGCGCGCCTTGCTGCAGCATCCCCTAGTGGTACTGGCGGACGAGCCGGTCGCCAGCCTCGACCCCGGGGCGGCCAACGACATCATGCGGCTGCTTCGCCGGCTCGCTCATGACGAGGGTCTCGCGGTACTCTGCGTCCTGCATCAGGTGAACCTGGCGTTCGCTTATGCCGACCGCGTTGTAGGCATGCGCGATGGCACGGTGGCCTTCGATCGCCAACGCGCCCGCCTCGCCGTCGACGAGGTCAATAGTCTCTACGTTGCGCGCGCGGCGTGAGCGCCAACAATTCTCCCATCGCTTCGCGGATAGCAGACATCACCACGCCCGGCTGGGCACGCTCGCTGGCGATCGCCCTGCGTGCCGTCTTCGTGGTTCTGAGTATGGCCGTCTTGGTCCAGGCACTGATCGTCGTGCAGGCCCGGCCACAGGATCTGGTCAGCGGTTTCCACGGCATGGTGGACATCGTCCGTCGCTCGATGCCGCCCGACTTCTCCGCGCTGCCCGATGTCGCGTGGCCGACACTGGAAACCCTCGATATCGGCCTGTTCGGCACCGTCATGGGCATCATCCTGGCGTTGCCGCTTTCGGTGCTCGCCGCCGCCAACGTGACGCCATCTCGATGGCTATACTATCTGGCGCGGGGCGTCATCGGCTTCACCCGATCGGTGCCCGACCTGGTATGGGCGCTGTTGTTCGTCACCGCCGTCGGGCTCGGTCCGTTTCCGGGCGGCCTCGCCTTGGCCGTTCATTCCGTCGGCATGCTGGGCCGCCTGTTTGCCGAAACGATCGAGAATATGGACATGTCGCCGATCGACGCGCTGTCGCTGACCGGAGCCAGCCGGATGCAGGTTTTCACCCACGGCGTGGTGCCGTCGGTGCTGCCCGCGCTGGCCGGTATCGGCCTGTATCGGCTTGACGAGAACATCCGCTCGTCGCTGGTTTTGGGCTTTGTCGGCGCCGGCGGCATCGGGTTCCAGCTCCTGACGGCGATGAACCTGTTCCAATACCGGCAGGTCTCTCTGCTGCTGATCATCGTGTTCGTCATCGTCTTCCTGGCCGAACGCCTGTCGGCGATCTGCCGCGAGCGGTTGGCCTAAGTCAGCGCCCCGCCTGGACGGCCCACCTGGGCTGCACCGGCCATTTCAGGTAATCCACCCCGGATGCCCAACACCCCTGCCCCTGAGCAATTTGACGTCGCCTACCTGCTGCTGAGCGGCGCGACGACCGCAAACCGGGCACCGGAGTTGTTGCGCGGTCTGCTGACGCTCGGCTTCCAGACCATGATGGTGGTGCCAACGCCCAATGCGTCGCGCGTCATCGCGCAGCGCGAACTCGCGGACATCGCAGGCGTGCAGGTCGTCGGGTCTTACTTTGACCAGGCGATCCGCCCACGGCCACCGCGCGGTGTAATTATGTTCACGCCGTGCAGCTTCAATTCGCTCAACAAGCTGGCCAACGGCATTGCGGACAATCTCGCTTTGTCGATCGCGGCGGAGGCAATCGGCCGCGGCACGCCGGTAATCGTCGGCCCGTCGTTGAACCAGCCACTGTTGGACCATCCCGCCGCTCAGGCGTCCCTGGCGACGCTTTCGCGATGGGGCGTGACCGTCGTAGCACCGGTCGATGACGGCAGCGGACCGCGACTGCCGCCATTGGATGATTTGCTCAACCTCGCCCGACCCTATGCTCGCAGCAAATGACGCTCCGTCTGAGCTTCACTCAGTTCTACCCGGACGCCCCGACCGCGGCATCCCACCAGGGGCAAACCCCGGCCATCCGGTTGTAGTTGCCGTCGATCACCTGCAGCGGCTCCCGAGTGCCGTCGGCCGCCGCCTTCAGGCGCATGTCGCGCGCCCGCCGGCGTTGATCCTCCGGCAGCCAGGCGCGGTCGTGGCCCCACAGGCTGGGCCCCACGGTCACCTCGCTCGGCGTCCAGTCCCCGGGCGTGACCACCTTGCCGCCCCACCCGTATTCCAGCATGAAGCCGCCCGGCGAGCGCAGATAGTACGACGTGACCGCATCATTCGGGTGGCGACCCAGCGTGGTGGCGATTTTTTCCGGCTCACCCAGCGCGATGTCATAACCCTGACCGACGTCGTCCAGCGAAAACAGCTCGACCATCAGATGGTGCAGGTCCTGCCGACCGGTCTCGATCAGCGCCACCGAGTGGTGCCGAGAATTGGTGTGCATGAAATAGGCTCTGAATGGCGTGCTGATGTAATCGCTAACGCCGAAACCCAGCAGGTCTCGATAGAATCCCAGCAGGTCGTCGATGTTCTTCACATGGAACACCACGTGCCCCATCCCCAGCGCGCCGGTCCGAAAGCCAGAGATCGCTCGACCGGGCCGGAACGGCTGATCGGCAACGGCGGCACCCCAGAACGCCTCCAGGTGATTGCCACCGGGGTCGTCAAAGCTGATCAGTTGCTGGACGAAGCGCTGATCGGCTAGTGATTTCGGCTCCTGCCGAACCGCAACTCCAGCCGCATCAAGCCGAGCGGCCAGGGATTGCAACGCGATGGCGTCGGCGACCTCGAAGCCGAAATATCGGTCTCCCTCGGCCAGCGACCGATCCACCACCAGGCGCTGGGTGCGATCGTCCATCCGGAAGGCGCGGGCCGTATTGCCGCGCTCTATCATCTGCATGCCCAGCCAGTCGGTGGCAAACGTCGTCCAGTCGGTGAGGTCCGAAGCACCGACGCCCATGTAGCCAAGGCCACGGATTTCCATTGTTGTCCCTCCTGGTCGCGTCGCGAAAATAGTTTTCGCCGCTGCACGCCATCTTTCGCGCGCTATCGATTCAAGCTTAGCAGCGAGCGCGTGTCTGGCAATGGCTTACCGACGTCACGCCGCGGCCGCGCAATCAGGTGTGTCACGGCCGGATCGGCACAACAACGATTTGCCGCCGCCCGATCAATGCTATGCTCGCCGCATATCGGTGACAAAGGATATTCCTTGTCCGTTTGTTACATTACGTCTCGGTTATAATACTATTAGATATTGGCAGAAATCGGTCTGAACTGACGCTGATTTGTTCGCGGTAGGCTTGAAGCTCGCTTAAAATTCGGCTTATGGGGCACGTTTGTTGCTGCGGAACCAAGGGGATGACGTTTGCCTGTTTCAGGATCGAGACCACTTAGCAGGCGCCGAATTGCCGCGATCAGCGCCGCCGGCCTGCTCAGTCGGTGCGCGTCAGTACCGAACATCGACGGCCTCAGTGGACACGACGTCGGCTTGTCTCGGCGTCCGCCGCAGCCCGATTTAGCGCCGGGGGCGGATCGCTCGCCGCCGGCCGACCCCCGGCCCGGCACTAACGCCGATCCGCTGCAGCAGCAATATGACCTGCAGCGCCGGCTGTCCGCGGCCCCGATCGTGTTCGGCAACCAGGTGACCCTGTTGTCCAGTGGCACCGAGGCATTTCAGGCGATCTTCAAGGCGATCGGTGAGGCCCGCGACAGTATCAATATGGAATATTTCATCCTCGCCGACGTCCAATCCGATGGCGTGCAGCTATCGAGCCTGCTGCATGACCGGCTGGCGGCGGGCGTGAAGCTGAACATGATCTACGACGCCTACGGGTCACGCCACACGCCGGCGGCGTTCTTCGACGCCTTGCGCAAAGCCGGCGCCAAGGTGCTGGAGTTCAACCCGATCAACCCCTTCGCGGACCGGATCGGCTGGTCTCCGAACGACCGTGACCATCGCAAGATCACCGTCGTCGATGGCCGCATCGGCTTGACCGGCGGTGTCAACCTCGACACCGCCTATCAGAACCCGCCCAGCGCGGGAATTCCGGCCAACGGCGACACCAGCAAGGCATATTGGCGGGATACCGCGATCAGGATCGAAGGCCCGGCGGTAGCGGAGTTGCAGAAGTTGTTCTTCGGCACCTGGCGGGAGCAGAAGGCGCCCGCTGCCGCTCCGGCCGACTATTTCCCCTCGCTGCCGCGAAAGGGCGTGCAGACCATCCGCATCATCGGCAGCTCGCCGGGCAACCGAAGTCCATTGTATTACGCCTCGCTGATGACCGCCATGCAAGCCGCCCGCCGACGGGTCTGGCTGTGCAGCGGCTACTTCATCCCACCGCATCAGGAACGTCAGGAACTCGCCCGGATTGCCCGCGCCGGGCTCGATGTCCGGATCGTGGCGCCGGCTTTCAGCGATGTGCAGAGCGCGGTCTATGCCTCCCGCTCCGCCTATGGCGACCTGCTGGAGGCCGGCGCGCACATCTACGAGATGCGCGACGCCGTGCTGCACGCCAAGCTGGCGGTGGTGGACGATACCTGGGCAGTGATCGGCTCATCCAACCTCGACCGCCGCAGCGTTGTGTTTAACAACGAGGTCGACGCGGTGGTGCTCGGGCACAACACCGCGGGGCAGGTTGAGGCGGTCATGCGGCACTACATGCAGGTCGCGCGTGAGGTCGATCTCGGGCGATGGGATCGACGCTCGCTGCCCGAGCGACTGCGGGAAATGCAGGCCAGGGTGTGGCAATACTGGATGTGAGCAACGCCGGTTCTTCGCCTCTCATCGCGGCTCGCCGGGCGAGCACTCCGGGGCAGGCGGACCGATATCGCCCCCCGGCTTGACCACGCCTGCCCTGATTGACCAAACTCTTATCAGCGGGATCGTCCACGGGCATCGGCCACGCGCCGGCTTAAGGCCCCTGGCGGCTCGACGCGTAGAGCGACACCACGAAAGGGAAAGCGATGCCTCAGGTCAGCTTGACGGTCAACGGCAAGCAGCACACGGTAGAGGTGGAAGGACGCACCCTGCTGGTTGAATTACTGCGTGAGAAGTTGGGCCTCACCGGCACCCATATCGGCTGCGATACCAGCCAGTGCGGCGCCTGTGTCGTGCACGTCGATGGGATTTCGGCGAAAGCCTGCACCATGCTTGCGCTTCAGGCGGACGGCACCAGCGTGCTGACGATCGAGGGCCTCGCCGCGGCGGACGGCACGCTGCATCCGATGCAGGAAATGTTCCGCGAACATCACGCCCTGCAATGTGGCTTCTGTACCCCTGGCATGGTGATGACCGCGGTCGACCTGGTGCAGGCGCATCCGGACGGGCTGACCGAGAAGGAAATCCGTGAAGGCCTGGAAGGCAACCTGTGCCGCTGCACCGGCTACCACAACATCGTCAAAGCGATCGCCGCCGCACATCCGTTGATGCACGCCAAAGCGGCCGAATAATGCGCCGCGGCCGATAACAATCGGGGGGAACACTTATGGGATTCGAGGGCATCGGCGCAGCCGTTCGCCGCAAGGAGGATGTCCGATTCCTCAGTGGCCGCGGGAACTACACCGACGACATCAACCGCCCCGGCCAACTGCACGCCATCATCAAGCGATCGGACCGACCGCACGCCACGATCAACGCCATCGACATCGCCCAGGCGTCAGCCGCGCCGGGCGTGGTGAAGGTATTCGTCGGCGCCGATATGGTGGCGGAAAACATCGGCGGGCTGCCGTGCGGCTGGCAGATCCACAACCAGGACGGCTCGCCGATGGCCGAACCGCCGCATCCGGTGCTTGCGGTGGGCAAGGTGCGCCATGTCGGAGACCCGGTCGCCGTGGTAATCGCGGAAACCAAGCAGGCCGCGAAGAACGCCGCCGAATTGATCGAAATCGACTACACCGACCTGCCGGCGGTGGCAAACCTGACCGACGCGGTCGCCCCTGGCGCGGTTCAGCTGCATGACGGCGCCGCCGGCAACCTCTGCTACGACTGGGTGATCGGCGACAAGGCGGTGGTGGACGGCGTGTTCGCCAACGCCGCGCACGTGGTGAAGCTGGACCTGACCAACAACCGGCTGATCCCCAATGCCCTGGAACCGCGCGTCGCGCTCGGTGACTTCGATCCATCCTCGGGCGATTTCACCCTCTACACCACCAGCCAGAACCCGCATGTGATCCGCCTGCTGATGGGCGCCTTCGTGCTGCACATTCCGGAGAACAAGCTACGCGTCGTGGCACCGGATGTCGGCGGCGGCTTCGGGTCGAAAATCTACCATTACGCGGAAGAAGCGATCGTCACCTGGGCCGCCGGCAAACTGCGCCGCCCGGTGAAGTGGACCTGCGAGCGCAGCGAAAGTTTTATGAGCGACGCGCACGGCCGCGACCACGTCAGCACCGCCGAGATGGCGGTCGATAAGGACGGCAGCTTCCTCGGCCTGCGCATCACCACGCTGGCCAACATGGGCGCCTACCTGTCCACATTCGGGCCGGCCGTGCCGACCTATCTGTACGCCACACTGCTGGCCGGAGTTTACAAAACCCCGGTGATCTACTGCAACGTCAAGGCGGTGTTCACCAACACCGTGCCGGTGGACGCCTATCGCGGTGCCGGCCGCCCCGAAGCGACCTTCCTGCTGGAGCGGCTGGTCGATGTCATCGCCCATGATACCGGCCTCGACCGGATCGAACTGCGGCGCAAGAACTTCATCCCGGCCAACGCCTTCCCCTATCAGACCCCGGTGGCGCTGCAGTACGACAGCGGCGACTACCAAACCACACTGAAGGTTGGCCTAAAGAACGCCGATTGGGACGGTTTCGCGGCTCGTCGTGCCGAGGCCAAGGCGCGCGGCAAGCTGCGGGGCATCGGCATCTCCACCTATGTCGAGGCCTGCGGCATCGCGCCGTCGGCGGTGGTCGGGTCACTGGGCGCCCGAGCCGGACTGTATGAGGTGGCGGAGATCCGGGTTCATCCGACCGGCAGTGTCACCGTGTTCACCGGCACCCACAGTCACGGCCAGGGACACGAAACCACCTTCGCGCAACTCGTGGTCGATCAGCTCGGGGTGCCATTCGACCAGATCGAGGTCGTGCACGGCG
The DNA here is from genome assembly GCF_965277165.1 of Rhodopila sp. Taxonomy (GTDB): domain Bacteria; phylum Pseudomonadota; class Alphaproteobacteria; order Acetobacterales; family Acetobacteraceae; genus Rhodopila. The sequence continues at coordinate 893,748 of NZ_CBDICE010000006.1, read as the reverse complement.
ATACAGCGAAGATTCCCTTCGGCATGGGCACCTATGGCAGCCGCAGTCTTCCGGTCGGCGGATCGGCCATGGTCAAGGCGATGGACAAGGTCATCGCCAAGGGCAAGAAGATCGCCGCGCATCTGATGGAAGCCTCGGTCGAGGACATCGAGTTCAAGGACAACACATTTCGCGTCGCCGGCACCGACAAGTCGAAGACGCTGACAGACATCTCGCTGGCCGCCTACGTGCCGCACAACTACCCGATCGAGGAACTGGAACCGGGACTCGACGAAACCGCGTTCTACGATCCGAAGAACTTCACCTTCCCCGGCGGCTGCCACATCGCCGAGGTCGAGATCGATCCGGAAACCGGTTCGGTGGAGATGATCAACTTCACCGCGGTCGATGACGTCGGCCGCGTGGTCAACCCGATGATCGTCGAAGGCCAGGTGCAGGGTGGCGTCGCCCAGGGCATCGGCCAAGCGCTGATGGAGGCCTGCAACTACGACCCCAGTGGACAACTTCTGACGGGGTCGTTCATGGACTACACGATGCCCAGGGCAAACGACATCCCCAGGCTGTCGGTCGCCACCGAGAACACCATGTGTACGCACAACCCGTTGGGGTCGAAAGGCTGTGGCGAAGTCGGTGCGATTGGTTCCCCGCCGGCGGTAATCAATGCCGTGATGGATGCACTGAAGGACTACGGTATACGACATCTGGACATGCCGGCGACCGGGGCCAAACTCTGGTCCATCATCCAAGGTGCCCAACCGCGGATTGCGGCGGAATAGACCAGCCAGGGCCGCGCGCCGGATTTAGCTGCCGCGACCCGACCGGAACGACAGCGACCAAACGCCGCAAACAGCGGCCGGAACGAAGAGGCAGAGGGAATACCGCAATGTACGATTTCACCTATCAGAAGCCCGGCAGCCTTGCAGATGCGGTGAAGATCCTGACAGACGACCCGGAGGCGAAGGCGCTTGCCGGCGGTCAGACCTTCATTCCTGTACTGAAACAACGACTGAACAAGCCGTCCACGGTGATCGACCTGGCCAAACTGGGACTTTCCGGAATCACTGTTTCCGGTGACAAGATAACCATCGGAGCGATGACCACGCACGCCGCAATCGCCAGCAATCCCGACATCAAGGCCAAGATTCCCGGTCTGCAGCATCAGGCCTCTATGATCGGCGACGAGGCGGTGCGCCATCGCGGCACCATGGGCGGTTCTCTTGCGAATAACGATCCGGCCGCTTGCTACCCATCCGCGCTGCTGGCGCTCGGCGGCACCATCAAGACCGACCGCCGCTCGATCCTCGCTGACGATTTCTTCCAGGGCATGTTCACCACCGCGCTGGAACCGGGCGAGATCATCACCGCCGTCGAGCTGCCGATCCCCGAGAAATCGGCCTACGAGAAGTTCCGCAACCCCGCTTCGCGCTACGCCATCGTCGGTGTGTTCGTGGCGAAATTCCCAACTGGCGCGCGGCTGGCCATCACCGGCGCGAGCCAGGGCGGGGTGTTTCGCCACGCCGAGATGGAAAAAGCACTGTCGGCCAATTTCTCGCCCGACGCGATTGGCGGCATCGTCAGTCCGGCGGATGATCTGAACAGCGATATCCATGCCAGCGCCGAATATCGGGCGCACCTGATCGGCGTGGTGTCGAAACGAGCGGTGGCAAAGGCGGCTTGAGCACGGGAATCCCGCCGCCTGCGTTCGCCGCGTCCATCCGGCAAACGCCGGCGGTTGTTGACGATCTGCCCCGGCGATCCAGATATGTCCCATCTGGCTAGCGAACTTTCCAGCCTATTTTGATCGAATCGTTCTCAGTTTGCGGATAAAACCAACTGGATCGACCCACGCCGACGGGCTATGCCCTCGGACACGTGGAACAACGCGCGCGATGATCGGAGAGAAGATGGACGACGAGAGCAAGTGCCCAGTCATCGGCAAGACCGATAGGAACGCGGTCGTTCTGGAAATGTCGAACCGCCTATGGTGGCCGAATCAGCTCGACCTGAAGATTCTCCACCAGAACCCGCCGCAGTCCGACCCCTTGGGCGAAGGATTCAACTACGCCGAGGCGTTCAAGAGCCTCGACCTGCACGCGGTAAAGCAGGACCTTTTCGCACTGATGACGACGTCGCAGGACTGGTGGCCGGCCGACTATGGCCACTACGGGCCGTTCTTCATCCGCATGGCATGGCACAGCGCGGGCACCTATCGCATCGGCGACGGCCGCGGCGGCGCTGCGTCCGGCACCCAACGCTTCGCGCCGCTCAATAGCTGGCCCGACAATGCGAACCTCGACAAGGCGCGTCGATTGCTGTGGCCGATCAAGCAGAAATACGGACGCAAGCTGTCCTGGGGCGACCTGATGATTTTGGCCGGTAATTGTGCCCTGGAATCGATGGGTTTCAAGACGTTCGGTTTCGGCGGTGGGCGCGCCGACATCTGGGAACCAGAAGAGGACATCTACTGGGGGTCCGAGGACACCTGGCTCGGCGACAAGCGCTACACTGGCGACCGACAGCTGGAGAACCCCCTCGCCGCCGTCCAGATGGGTCTGATCTACGTCAATCCCGAGGGACCGAACGGCAACCCCGATCCGCTCGCCGCGGCCCGCGACATCCGCGAAACCTTCGCGCGCATGGCGATGAACGACGAGGAGACGGTTGCCCTGATCGCCGGGGGACATACCTTTGGTAAAACCCATGGCGCCGCCGACCCCAACCAATATGTCGGCCCTGAACCCGAGGGCGCCAGCACCGAACAGCAGGGCCTCGGCTGGAAGAATAGCTTCGGCCACGGCAACGCCGGCGACACCATCACCAGCGGGTTGGAAGGCGCATGGACGACGCAACCGGCGAAGTGGGACAACAACTTTTTCGACAACCTGTTCAACTTCGAATGGGAACTGACGAAGAGCCCGGCCGGCGCGTCACAATGGACGCCGAAGGATCCCTCCGCCGCGGGCATCGTGCCTGACGCGCACGACCCATCGAAGCGCCATGCCCCGATGATGCTGACCACCGACCTGGCCCTGAAGGTGGACCCGATCTACGCGCCGATTTCGAAGCGCTTCCACGAAAGCCCGGACGCGTTTGCGGACGCCTTCGCCAAGGCCTGGTACAAGCTGACGCACCGTGACATGGGGCCGTTCAAACGCTGCCTTGGCGCACTGGCTCCGACGCAGCCGCAACATTGGCAGGACCCGGTCCCCGACGTCGATCATGAACTGATTGGCCAGCAGGACATCGCCGCCCTCAAGGGCAAGATCCTCGCCTCCGGCCTGACCATTTCCCAACTGGTCACCACCGCCTGGGCGTCGGCGTCAACCTTCCGCGGCACCGACAAACGCGGCGGGGCGAACGGGGCCCGCCTGCGCCTCTCGCCGCAGAACGCTTGGGAAGTCAGCCAGCCGGCCGAATTGGCGAAGGTCCTGCAGACGCTGGAGCCGATCCAGACCGCATTCAACAGTTCGCAGTCCGGCGGGAAAAAGGTTTCGCTCGCCGACCTGATCGTTCTTGGCGGGTGCGCGGCCGTCGAGCAAGCCGCGAACAAAGCCGGCCACGCTGTCGAGGTGGCCTTCACGCCAGGCCGCACCGATGCGTCGCAGGACCAGACCGACGTGGAGTCGTTCGCCGTACTGGAACCGACCGCGGACGGGTTCCGCAACTACCTGCGGCCAGGACAGCAGCAACCGGCCGAGAAGCTGTTGGTGGATAGGGCGCACCTGCTGACGCTGACCGCCCCTGAAATGACGGTTCTCGTCGGCGGCCTGCGCGTGCTCAACGCAACCGTCGGGCATAGCAAACTCGGTGTCTTCACCAGCCGGCCCGAGACGTTGACCAACGACTTCTTTGTCACCCTGCTCGACATGAATCTGACGTGGCAGCCGTCGGCCACGTCCGAAGGGGCGTTCGAGGGGCGCAGTCGCGCGACCGGTGAGGTCAAGTGGACCGGCACCAACGTCGATCTCGTCTTCGGTTCGAACTCCCAACTTCGAGCCCTGGCGGAAGTCTATGCTAGTGACGACTTCGGGCGGGCGTTCGTGCACGACTTTGCCCGCGCATGGACCAAGGTGATGAACCTCGATCGCTTCGACTTGACCTGACCGTGGCGGGAAGATCTTCTTTCGGCGCCTGCAATATCCTGACTCAGGCTGGGATATTGCAGGCCGCGAGGGCTGACCACCCCTGCTGACACCGATGCCAACGCTGCCGCCATTTCAACGCGGTGGCCACGTCGCGGCTGTGCTACAGCCCGCCCAAAAGGGCGTTGGCGCATTGGCACGAAAACGAAAACCGATGTCGCCCAGCAAGTGATCCCGACAATGCGGGCGGACCAAGCCGGTCTCAGGGCTGCCGGCATTATCCGCTTGTCGCTGTCTGGCTCCGCCGCGCGCGGTGATGCCGACGCCGGCGTGAAACTCGCGGCCGGGTTTGATCCAGAGGCCCACATGAACTTGCTGAGCCTCGCGGCGCTGCAGAGCATGGTGGGACGGTATCCGTGGTATGGATAACCGGTTGCGCCACCTACGACCCCATCAATCTCAAAATCTTATGGAAAGCCGCCCGGAACGCACCGCCCGGAACGGGTGCCCTCGTTCGGAGCGGATGCGCGGCAAGTGCTGGAGCGGCGGCGAGCAGCAGGCTATGTTCTAAGCCATCCTCGGCACTGTCACCCCGATCATATCCCCCTCCCGCACAATCCCTGCCAGCCGCGCCTCATCCCAATCATCCGTGCCTGCGGGCCTGGCCGGCAGCACCATCCAACGATAATCCGCCGTCGAATCGACGACGCGAACCTTGACTGCATCCGGAATGACCGTCTTCCACTCCGCCGCCAGCAGCCCCCTCGGATCGCGCACCGCCCGCGCCCGGAAAGCCGCCGACTTGTACCAGAACGGCGGATATCCCAACACTGCGCGCGGGTAGCAACTGCACAGCGTGCAGACCACCAGATTGTGCACCTCGGCAGTATTCTCCAGCACCCCCAGCGGAGGCATGCCGCGCATCGGAATCCCGAGTGCCTCGGCGGCCTTTGCCCCATCCTCCAGCATCGACACCCGATACCCGGGATCGACCCAGGCGCGAGCCACCATCCGCGCGCCCTGCCCCGGGCTGGCCGCATCGGTCGCCGCCATGCGCTGCCGGACTTCCTCGGTCGACACAATACCCTTGTTCTCCAACAACGACCGAACCGCCAACAGCAAACGGTCGCTATCCGTGTCCAGGATGTTCATGGCCGCTCCAGCCAATGTTCGAAGATCTCGATCAGCAGCTCGTCATCCGGCCTGGCTTCCAGCCAGATCGCGCCTTTGCGGAACCGCACATGATAAAGCCCCTGGCGCTCAGCTGCTCGGCCGAACGCCAGGTCCTCGGGATTGGGGAACTCGCCCAGACGCCGCACCACCTCACCGGTCACGCCGCGCACGTAATGCGGCGTACGAATGTGCACCGGGCCGGTCGCCTCGGGCCAGGCGTCCTTGACCCGCACGGTATCGCCGGCCGCGAACATCACAAACCGCCCATTGCCGTCTGAAGTTCCTCTTGAGTAATGACCCTGCTGCGCAAAAGGTTGTCGGCGATCGAGCGTATCCAGCGCTGGTAGTAGCTCAGCCGATGATATTCGGCCTCCGGGATCGCCTCGATTCCGCGGCGCAGTTCATCAACCGACATCAGCTTCTTCGCCGCCAGCATCTGGCGCAGCGCATCGACCTCGCGGTCGAAATCTGTCAGCCCGTGCGGCTTGGTGTCCACCGGCTCGCACATGAATTTCGACGCCCCGCCCAGGTCGTGGTGCGCCCGCTTGGCTTCCTTGTCCATGCGCCAACGTTAGCGCATTGTGCAACCGCTGCAACCAGGGGCGCCGATGCTGCTGACTGCCGACGATCCGCCGCCGTTCCGTGTGCTACGCGAAGCCGGTGCCTCCGACCTGTTGCTCACCGCCGACCACGCCGGCCGGGCGATACCCACCGCGCTCGGCGACCTCGGCCTGGCCGAGGCTGAACGCGCACGCCACATTGGCTGGGACATCGGCATCGCCGCGGTCACCGAACGGCTGGCGGACCTGCTGGATGCCACCGCGGTGCTGCAGACCTATTCCCGGCTGGTGATCGACTGCAACCGCGACCCGTCCTGGCCAAGCGCGATGCCCGAGGTCAGCGAATATACCGAGATCCCCGGCAACAAGGACCTGTCCGCACAGGCGAAAGCCACCCGTGTCGCCGCCATCTTCACCCCCTACCACGACCGCATCCGCGGCCTGTTGGACGCTCGCGCGCACCGCCGTTCGGTGCTGGTCGCGATGCACAGCTTCACGCCTTCGTTCAAAGGCGAAGCCCGAGCCATGCAGGTCGGCATGCTGTACAACAAGGACGCGCGGCTGGCGCGCATCCTGCTGGATCTGCTGCGCAACGAACCCGATCTGATTGTCGGCGACAACGCGCCTTATGCCATTACCGACGACAGCGACTACAGCGTCCCGACCCATGGCGAGCAGCGTGGGCTGCCGCATGTCGAGATCGAGATCCGCCAGGACCTGATCGCCGACGCCAACGGCCAGAACGCCTGGGCGCATCGTTTCGCCCGCCTGTTGACCACCGCCGATGCGATGCTGAAAGCCGCCGCCCAAGCGGACGGCCGCTGATGCCGACCGCGGCGGCCAGGACCGCGCCCCGCCCGCCGCCACAACGGCCGCGCAAGCCGAAGCCGATGACCAGGGCCGAGGTCAGCGCCTTCATCGACGCTCTGGCGGCGCATAACCCGGCGCCGGAAACCGAACTCAGCTTCGCCGACCCGTTTACCCTGCTGGTGGCGGTGGTGTTGTCGGCGCAGGCCACCGACCTCTCGGTGAACCGCGCGACCGAGACCTTGTTCCAGGTCGCTCCGACGCCGAAGGCGATGATCGAACTCGGCGTGGACGGCGTGGCGTCCCACATCCGCTCGATCGGCCTGTGGCAGACCAAGTCCCGCAATGTCGTGCAACTCGCCCGTGAATTGGAGTCAAGCCACGACGGCAAGGTGCCCGCCGATCGCACGGCGTTGGAAGCGTTGCCCGGGGTCGGCCGCAAGACCGCCAATGTCGTGCTTAACGTGGCCTTTGGCGAGGCCACGATGGCGGTGGACACCCACATTTTCCGCCTCGGCAACCGCACCGGCCTGGCCCCCGGCAAGACCCCGCGCGAGGTCGAGGACGGCCTGCACAAGCGCCTGCCGCGCCGACGTCTGCGTGACTCCCATCACTGGCTGATCCTGCACGGACGTTACGTCTGCAAGGCGCGACGGCCGGAGTGCTGGCGCTGCGTGGCGGCAGCCTGGTGCCATTACCGCGACAAGGTTACGGCGCCCGAAACCGAACAACGGCCCTGAGCCTTGAACCGTCAGGCGCCTCGCACCGCGCCGACCGGCGCCGCGGCGATCCGGTGCCGGAGGATGCGCTCACGATCCCGGGCCGGCCACATCAGCAACAGCCCGGCGATCCCGCCGATGATCTGCGCCGAACCGCTCACCATGTAGCCGTTCTGATAGCCATCCAGCACCGTGGTCGCGCCCTGGATCAGGCTGCCGCTGACATAGGGCGCGATGATGCCGGCCAGGGTGTAGATCGCCCCGAAGATGGCGATCACCGCCCCGCGCTGCGCGATCGGAGTGAATTCGGCGATCATCGGCGCGCACACCACGTAGATCGGACCGGTCAGTCCGCCGCCGACGACCAGCAGCGCCAGTTTCCCGGCCGCATCGGACACGTGCGGCACCGCCAGCACCAGCAGGCCGCCAACGATCATAGGCACGCAGCCCAATACTCCACGGGCGATCCGGCTGCTGACCCCGCGCGCCACCAGTATCTGAGAGGTCCAGCCCGCCAGCATGACCGTACAGGCGCCCATCAGCCAGGGCAGTGTCGAGATGAAGCCGGCGCTGGCCTGCGAGAAGCCCAGCGCCTTGATCACGAATGGGGTGAACCAGGTCAGCCCAAGCGACAGTGCCCAATAGGCCCCGAAGCAGGCCACCACGCTGCCGATGAAGGTCGGCGCAAGCAAGATTCGGGAGTAACCGACCCGTGAGGAGCCCGCCTCCGGCATCGGCGGGTCGACGATCGGGCCTTCCCGGCCCAGCAACCACCAGCCCACCACCCAGCACAATCCGACGATCCCGAGCGTTCCGAAGGCCCAGTGCCAGGAGGCGTGGACGATGATCATATTCAGCAGCGGCAGCGCGACGACGACGCCGACCGCCGCGCCCTGCGACAGGATCGCGGTCGGGATGGTGCGTTTCTCGTCGGGGAACCATTTGTAGATGGCGTGCAGCCCGACCGACCCGGCCGGTCCCTCGCCGGCGCCCAACACGATCCGGCAAATCAACAGCGTGGCGAAGCTGACGGTCCCGATCATGGGAAATTGCGCCAGTGCCCATACCATTGCTATCAGCAGGATGATCCGGCGGGTCGAATAGCTATTGGCGGCGAAGCCGACCAGGATGCCGGAGATCGAGAACAACAGGAAAAAGCTGGATCCCAGCAGGCCATATTCCCGAGGCGATAGGCCAAGTTCGCGCATGATCGGCACGGCGGCGAGGCCGACGACCGCCTTATCGGCGAAATTCACCAGCATGTACAGGAACAACATGCCGGCGACTGTCCAGGCGCCTTTGGGGGTCTGCATCCGGTTTCCTCGACGTCTGGCTCGCTCTGTTCGGCGATTTGTTGGGCTCGATCAGCCTCGGACGCAGCCTATGTCCAATCGGGATCGCCAACAACGGCCGTCGCGACCTGCCGAACCGGCGGCCTGGCCTAGGCCGAAAGTGTGTGGCCCACGCCGGCTTGTTCGCCGGATCGGAACGAACGGAAACCGGTTTCTAGGCTACCTGACGCAGGCAGGATCGGGCGACGCGCGATACGCTGCGCACGCCTACCACCTGGGTCAGGTTGCCCTCCACAAGGTGGACGACCTCCGCCGGCATCGCCTCCATGGCGATCTCCACGTGAACCGTATCGCCGGCACGGTGGGACCACATCCGGTCAGGCACAAGGTCACGCTTTGCATAAGGCTGCAACAGGCGCGATAGAAGCCCCGGCGAAACATCGGCATCGAGCAAAAATCGGACGAAAACGACGGACGGCTGTTCAGGTGTCAGGTCAACGGACATCAGAAGAATCTCCAGGCGGATGATCAAAAAAGCGGGACTATCCCCGGCTGCTAGGCAGCCGGGCCGCTAATTCGAAGGCTCTGGAACCCGTTTCGCATAAGTCTGTATACCACTACCGCGCCGGCCAGTCTACTTCCGGCAGCCTCAGCAAGGGCACCAACCCTATAGAGAGTGTGCGATATTGTAGCTTCAGAGGTACATCTACCGACGACGGGTCATCCGCGTCGCTGGTAGCCGCCATCAGCGAAAGCACCGCCTTCGCAGCCGTCGCCGCCGGCCGGGTCAGCGCTCCCGACGCCGCTAGCCTGTCAAGCGTCTCGGCATAGCCGATAATCCGCCCGTTGCCGCTGCCCATCGGTTGAAGCTGATCATCCAACGCTAGCCTGGCCGAGGATGTCAGACCCAACGGCCCCCACCCCATCGCCAGATGGGCTATGTTCAGCGACCCCCCGGCATTCCGCCAAGCCTCGGCCCATTGCCTGCTGTCTTGGCCGTCAGACTGCGGCAGGTCGGTCAGCGTCCCCTCCGCCGAAAGCGACGAGACATTGGTCCCAAGCGGCCATCTGACGACCGCCGGCAGGGCAATCGCCTCCGAACCGATGGAGAATGAGGTGCCCGGCTTGGGCTGGCCCGCGGCGGCAGAGTCAGCGATTTCCGCCTGGGCGTTCAAAAGGCCGACCGTCAAGTGCCAGGCGCCGGTCGCCGGTTCCAGGCGCAGCCCGCGCGCGTGCAGCGCGACCGATTGCGGTCCGGTCGGTTGCAGCGGCACCGTCGCCACCGCGGTCTCACCGGTGACGATCACATCAGGCAGTTCGCCGGCTCGCACATGCATCGGTCCGTCCAGCGACAGGCCCAACGTGGTCGGATCGAACAGCGCGACCGAAAGATCTAGCCCAGCCAACGCCAGTCTCACATCGCCCGGGACCATCGGCCCCGCATGGCGGAGTGTCAAGTTAGGCACCGTCACCACAGCCGACCGAGGCCAGCCGCCGATCGACGGCGGCCCCGATTCGATTTGCCAGCCGTCAGCAACCTGTTCAGCCGCCCACGCCTGATACCCTGACCGCAGCCGTTCGGCCGCGATTCGCCAGTAGATAGCCTCGCCCACCAGCAGAACGATCGGGACAATGAGAACGATCCAGAATCCCCTGCGCATCATGCGCCCGGCTGACGGGCGGGCATTTTTCCGGGAATACCGCGGCTTCGGCGACAAAGTAGCAGCCGGTGTTCGGCCTTCAACCTGGAGACGAACGTGAGCGTTTCGTCCACAAACTCGATGATTATGTGCAACTCAGTAATGTTCATCATTAATGCCATCGTTTCAGGTGATTGCAGGATGTTTTTCAAGCCTTCTCAAAACCGTGAGCAAATCTTCCGCACAGAGTTCTCCACAGGGTCCGCGCGGCCTCAGCGGCGGCTATTCGGGTCCGCGATCCAGCGCCGTCATGCCGTCCTCCAACGCCCGGATCAGCGCTTTCCGCTCGGTCCGCGAAGGAATCGCTGGCCCGATCAAGATCCGGATCGTTCCCGGCCGCTTACGGAATGCCCGGCGGCCCCAGAGGTGGCCCGAATCGGTGGCAACCGGTACCACTGGCAGGCCGGTGCGCGAGGCCAACGCCACGATGCCGGATTGCAGGCTGCCCGGACTTCCGGGGTCACGGCGAGTGCCCTCGGGGAAGATCACGATCTGGCGCTGCTCCCGCACCGCCCGTTCCGCCCCACGCAACAAGCCGCGGATCGCGGCGCCGCCGCCGTTCCGGTCGACCTCGATCATGCCGCCCGCGCTGATCGACGGACCGAACAGCGGAATCCGCGACAGGTCGTCCTTGAACACGTAGCAGCAGCGCGGCAACAACGTCAGCCACACGAAAGTGTCGAACGCGGATTGGTGGCGCGAGGCAATCAGTGCCGCACCGCGCGGGATGTGCTCGAGCCCGCTCACTTGCAGTCGGATGCCGCAGATGATCCGAACCGAGATCAACAGGCAGCGCGCCCACAACATGGCCACCCCGAGGACCCGCTCCGGCGCCAGGTAGCGCGCCCCGGTGGCCAACACGGCCATCGCCAGGCTGACGGCAAAGAACACCACATTGAACAGCGCAGAACGCAAAACCATCATGCCCCGGCCCCACCCGGCATCACAGGCGCGGACAGCGGCTCGCGGCGTGGGAACCATGCCGAAAGACCCGACAGGGTCAGCAGGTATTTCGTATACTCCTCCGCCTCCATCCGCATGCCGGGACCCTTTTCGACGACATCGGTGCGCGCGGCCAGCACCGGCTCAGGATACAGCCTGACATCGGGCACCGCTCGGCGCAGTTCCGCCAACGCGCGCGGCATATGATACCCCGCGGTCACCACGATTAGCGAACGGATGCGGTTCTGCTCCGCCCAGACGGCGGTCTCCACGCCATTGCCGCGAGTCGAGGCGGCGTAGCGGCCCAGCGTGATGCGATCGGCTAAACCCGCCGTGTCGACCCCTGCTAGGCGGCCCAGGGTGGCCAATTCGGTGCCCCCGCCGATGCCGCTCAGCAACAGCCGGCGCGCCTGACCGCTCGCCAGCAGGCGCAAGGCCAACTCCACCCGGCCAGCACCGCCGGTCAGGGCGACGATACCGTCGGTGTGAGGTGGCGATCGGGCCGGTCGACCGGTGACCGTCGCGAACCAGACGAAGCCGCCCACCCAGGCGGCGACCATGACCGCGATGAGCGCGACCAACAGACGCGGCATGACGCGGCGTCGCCACCTCCATTCCCGGGGATGATCATCGTCCGGCCGCGCCCGTCTGTTCGGGACCAGTCCGTCAAGGCTTCCGCCTGCCATCGTCGTTCCATCCGGTTTGCCGGGCGCCGGCTTCCCAGGCACCGGCGGTCCCGTCGTGGATGCCCCGATCACGACATCTCCAGTCACTGGGGTTCCAGTCACTGGGGTTCCAGTCTTGGGGGCTCCAGTCTTGGGGGCTCCAGTCTTGGGGGCTCCAGTTACGGTGGCCCCACTCACGGGCGCTTCAGCCACCGGGGCCCCGGCCATGGTTTCGGCCGCGGCGTGGTCGTCGCCGATCGGCCGCCATCCCGCGTTGCTGGTCATTGCACCAGGCCGGTCATGGCAATCGCCGCAACCAGCGACGGACCGCACCCTGAGCGGTGGCGAAGCCGATTGCCGCGGCGACGACCGGCAGCCCCGGCAAGGCCAGCCAGAGCGGTGCCGGAAGAGTTGCTAGCGCCGCCTGCAATCCGTCCCAGGCGGCGTCGCTGTCACCGGAAAACGGCGCTGCCATGCGCGCCAGGGTCAACAGGATCGGCAACGCCGCGAATGCGCCCCCTGTTGCCCCGACCGCCGCCAATATAGTTGCCCTGGCGGCAAACCGGCCTGCGATGTAGCTGTCGGTCGCACCCAGGCCGTGGACGATCTCGATCGCCTCCCGCCGGGTCGATAGGCCGGCCCGGGTTGCCACCGAGATCACCGCCGCCGCCACCCCGGCCACCATCAGCAGCGCCAGCCCGGCGCAGGCCTGCAGGCTGCGCGCCAGCACCGCGACCCGCCGCAGCCAGACGCCGTGATCCTCGACCAACGTGCCTGGCGCGGCCTCGGACAGGCGCCGAGACAGTGACGACAGGCTGGCATCGCTGTCGGTCAGTCGAACCGCGATCACTGCGGGAATCGGGATCGCCAACCGTTCGGCTCCCTGGCCTAGCCATGGCTTCAGCAAGTCCGACAGTTCCTGATCCGACAGCGCGTGCGCCGAGGCGACACCGGGGGTACCGGTCAGCAAGCCCAGCACCGCGGTCAGGCGAGTCTCGCTGGTGCGCGCCGATGCGGCGGACGGTTGCGGCACCTGAACCGTCAGCGACGACCCGGCGCCCTGCCGCCAGTGTCGCGACAGCGCCGCGGTACCGAACCAGCCGGCCATGGCGAGCGCCGCCAGGAACGCCATCGCCGCCACCAGCAGCGGCAGCATGCGCTCGGACAATGCGCGGCGCAGACCCAACTCGTCGAAGCCGGAAGGCCGCAGTGAAATCACCGATTCGCTTCCTCCCCAAGCAGATGCCCTCGCATCAAGCCACCATCACGCCCGATCGCGGGGCCGGTGCTGGCGGCGAGACGGCCGCCGGCAATGTGCAGGGCCGGCGCCGGATGTCGCGCCACCAACGATTCGTTATGGGTGGCAACGATCACCGTGGTGCCGATACGGTTCAGTTCCTTGAACAACTGCATCAACCGTTCGGCCTGCCCGTCGTCCAGGTTTCCGGTCGGCTCATCCGCCAGCAACAGCGCCGGACGGGTAATCACGGCTCGGGCAATGGCGACGCGTTGCTGCTCGCCGCCAGCCAGTTCCGCCGGTCGGGCGTCGAGATGACCTGACAATCCCACCCAGCGCAGCAATTCCCCCACATCGGCGCGGATCTGGCCTTCCGGGCGCCCGCCGATACGCAACGGCAGGGCAACGTTGTCGAACGCCGAAAGATGCGGCAGTAGACGGAAATCCTGGAACACCACGCCGATCCGCCTTCGCAGCAGAGGCAACGCCCGCCGCGGCGCGGTGGTGACATCGGTGCCAAGCAAGGTCAACTGACCGCGAGTCGGCCGCTCCGCGAGATAGAGCAGACGCAACAAGCTGGTCTTGCCTGCCCCGGACGGTCCCAGCAGCCAGCGAAAGGCACCGGCTTCCAGCCGGAAGCTGATGTCGTGCAGCACCTCGGGCCCGGCGGCCGCCGCTGACCGACCGCCGCTTCGCTCGTAGCGCAACCCGACTGCCTCGAATCGTAGCATGCTGGCTAATTACCCGGACTGCATGGTTCTTGCCATTTCGCTTCGTTCGGCGATAGGTTTTTGCCTGCCCGGTGTTGCGCCAACCCGCCCTGTCAGAGCCACCTGGCAGCATCCCACCGACGCAACGGCAATTGATCTGATCCCGGCACTCTCCCTGGCTCTGGCCGAGGCGCCCGGCTCGGCTGGGACGGCCTTCCCACCACTGGCAGCCTCGGTTGCGGCGACCGTGTCATCTCCGGACATCCGGTCGCCGCGCCGCGACTCGGAGGCCTGTAATGCCAGCCCGGCCCGGCGCGAATCCCGTTGGAACGCCGCGCGGTTCGCCGCATTATACCCGGCGCCCTTGGTCATGGAACTCAATGCGTATTGCCTGCCCGAGCTGCGACGCCGCATACGAGGTGCCGGACTCCCGTCTAACACCCGGGAAAATGGTCCGTTGCGCGCGTTGCGACAACCAGTGGCTTCCGGCTGCCCAGGCCGACGACAATGTTTCACCGCCGGACCCAGCCGGCGCCAGCGCACCAGCGGTAGCGGATTCCGATGCGGCTTTGGCGGATAGCGCCCCCGACGCTGAGCCGGCGGCCGCGTCCCCGGCTCCGACGGCGACCGCGATGGACCGGCTCACCGCCTCCACCACGGCCGGGTTGAGCCGGCAGCGTGGCTTGATCGGCGCCTGGGCCATGACCTTCGTCGTGCTGGCTCTGGCCGTTGCCGCCGCGGTGGTTTGGCGCAACGCGGTGGTGCGGGCATGGCCACCGAGCGGCCGAATCCTGGCGACCACCGATCCCACGCGGGCCGCAACCCCGGCTAGTCAAACCCCGCCCAGTCAGACCCTGCCCAGCCAAACCCCGCCAGGTCAGGCACAGCCCGGCCGGCCCCCCCTGGCCACGCCCCCAGCCGGGCAATTTCCGCCCGCTCAAACTGCCCGCGCAAAGCCGCAATGAATTGTCGCGAACCACGCGGATACCGCCAGTTGCCAGGCATCCGCGTGAAACGATCCCGGTCCCGCTGATCAACCAACACTTTGCCAGACGATTACTACGCAAACGGTTGCTGCGGACCAAGCAAACATGCTTTCGTGGCGTCGGTCGAGGTCGCGCAAAGGTAATTGATAGTGGAGCTTGGATCAGACGTGTCGGCGCAATTCACCGACAACGCGGAAGATTTGGTTGGCGACGAAGAAGACGTCGCCGCGCTGCAGACCGCGATCCTCGAGAAACTGACCTATCAGGTTGGCAAGCGCCGTTCGATCGCGACCGAGCGGGATTGGCTGATGGCGACCGCGTATGCACTGCGGGACCGGATCGTCGATCGCTGGCTGGCGGGCATCGACCTTGCCTATCAACAGGGGTCCAAGCGGGTGTATTACTTGTCGCTGGAGTTCCTGATCGGCCGCCTGCTGTTCGACAATCTGAACAACATGAACCAGTTGGGCACGATGCGCGCGGCATTGGCGGGCCTCGATGTCGATCTCGACAAGCTGCGCGCGCTGGAACCTGACGCGGCCTTGGGCAACGGCGGCCTCGGCCGTCTCGCCGCCTGCTTCATGGAAAGCATGGCGACGCTGAACATCCCCGCCCACGGCTACGGCATTCGCTATGAGCATGGGCTGTTCCGTCAGGTGATGAAGAACGGCTGGCAGCAGGAATATCCCGAGGATTGGCTGGCGCTCGGCACGCCGTGGGAATTCCACCGCGCCGACATCAGCTACGAGATCGGCTTCGGCGGCTCGATCGAGGCGGTACCGATCTCGGAAGCGGCGGTGCGCCATGTCTGGCATCCCGCCGAAAGGATCGAGGCCGTGGCTTACGATACGCCCTCGGTCGGCTGGCGCGGCCGCCGGGTCAACACGTTGCGGTTGTGGTCGGCGCGATCGGCCGACCCGTTACGACTGGACGCGTTCAACCATGGCGACCACGCCGGCGCGCTGGCCGAGCAGGTGCGGGCCGAATCGATCTCGAAGGTGTTGTATCCGTCCGATGCCACGCCGGCGGGACAGGAACTACGGCTGCGCCAGGAATACTTCTTCGTTTCGGCATCGCTGCAGGACCTGGTGCGCCGGCACATCAAGGCGTTCGGCCATATCGGCAACCTGCCGGACAAGACCGCGATCCAGTTGAACGACACCCATCCGGCGATCGGCATTGCCGAGATGATGCGCATACTGCTCGACCTGCATCAGATCCCTTGGGAAGACGCCTGGCGCATGACCCAGGCAACCTTCAGCTACACCAACCACACCCTGCTGCCCGAGGCGCTGGAGGTCTGGCCGGTGCCGCTGATGGAGCGCCTGCTGCCCAGGCACATGCAGATCATCTACCTGATCAACGCGTTGCACCTGGGCAACGTGCGCCAGCTTCATCCCGACGATGAAGCGCTGCTGTCCAGCGTGTCGATGATCGACGAACAGCAGGGCCGGCGTGTCCGCATGAGCCACCTCGCGTTCCTTGGGTCGCACCGCGTCAATGGCGTTTCAGCGTTGCACACCGGCCTCATGCGGGAAACCGTGTTCCGCGATTTGCACGACCTGTTTCCCGACCGCATCGTCAATGTCACCAACGGCATCGCGTTTCGCCGCTGGCTGCACGAGGCAAACCCGCGGCTGACCCGCCTGTTGGTGAATGAGGCTGGCCCCGATGTGCTGGACAACGAAGATGCGCTGACCCGGATTTGTCCGCTGGCCAATGACCGAGCCTTCCAGACCCGCTTCGCCGCCAGCCGCTTTGCCAACAAGCTGGTGTTGTCCGAATTGATCCGACGCGAGCTGGAAATCCGCGTCGATCCGGCCGCCCTGTTCGATGTCCACATCAAGCGCATCCACGAATACAAGCGCCAGCTTCTGAACGTCCTGGAAGCCATCGCGCTGTATAACGCCATCCGCGCGCGGCCGATGGACGATTGGACGCCGCGGGTAAAAATCTTCGCCGGCAAGGCCGCCGCCAGCTATCAGCAGGCCAAGCTGATCATCAAGCTGATCCACGACGTCGCCAGGGTGATCAACAGTGATCCCACCGTGCGCAACATACTGAAGATCGTGTTTCTGCCAAACTACTCGGTCAGCCTGGCCGAAGTCGTCATCCCCGCAGCGGACGTGTCGGAGCAGATTTCCACCGCCGGCATGGAGGCGTCCGGCACCGGGAACATGAAGTTCGCGCTCAACGGCGCGCTCACCATCGGCACGCTGGACGGCGCCAATATCGAACTGCTGGAACGGGTCGGCGAAGACAACATGTTCATCTTTGGTCTGACCGCGGAGCAGGTGGCGGCGCGGCGCGGCACCGGGGTCGATTCGACCGATCTGATCGCCGCCTCGCCGATCCTTTCCGAGGTGCTGGCCAGCGTCGAGGAAGGGGTGTTTTCGCCGGACGAACGCGACCGTTACCGCGGGCTTGTGGATCAATTGCGCTACCACGACTACTTCCTGGTCTGCGCCGATTTCGACGATTATTACACCAAGCAGCGCAAGGTGGCCGATCTGTGGCGTCGGCCGCAGGATTGGTGGCAGGCCTCGATCCTGAACACCGCGAATGTCGGCTGGTTCTCGTCGGACCGCGCGATCCGGGAGTATGCCGATCTGGTGTGGGACGTGCCGACCCACGTCGAGCGCTGAGGGGCCAGCTTTTGCCGCGCTTCAGCCCTCAGCGGCAATGACCGGACCCGGCGTGGTCACACCACCGGGCTGGCGCCGCCGTCCATGTTGATGGCTGTCCCGGTAGTGAAGCCGGCGTGATCGCTGCAAAGAAAACAGGCCATCGCCGCGAACTCCTCTGACTTGCCGATACGCCCCAGCGGCACGTTCGCGCCCATTTTCTGGGTGAACGCTTCGTACGGCTCGTTTGACCCCTCACGCTGATGGCGGCGCTTGTGCTGATCAGAGTTGATCAACCCCACAAGCATGCCGTTGACCAGGATCCCGTGTGGCGCGCCCTCTCCGGCCAGCACTTTCATCAGTGCCATGCCTGCCGCGCGTGACACCGCCGTTGGTGCGCCATTGGCACGAGGGGCTTTGGCACCGGTGTTCAATACGTTGATGATGCGGCCCCATTTGCGTGACTTCATCCCTGGCCAGCACAGCCGGGCCAGCCGGATCGCCGCGAACAGCTTCAGGTCGAGGTCCTCTTGCCAGGTTTCATCGGTGATCTGCTCGGATGGCATTGCGCGCGATATGCCAGCGTTATTGATCAGGATATCGACCTGGCCAAACCTTTTCACCACGTCATCGAACGTCTTGGCGATGTCGCTGGCCTTCGAGACATCGCACTTAAACGTGGCGACCTGTCCGGAGGCGCCTTCGGACGCGATGGCAAGGGCTTCCGCCAGCGAATCCGGGCTGCGCGCCAAGATTGCAACGTTCGCTCCCGAGGCAGCGAATTCCTTTGCCATGGCAAGGCCGAGGCCTTTGCTGGCGCCGGTGATGATTGCGCTGCGGCCGTCCAGACGAACTTCCATGTGTGTTCTCCCTATCGACCGCATGAGTTTGGGGGGAGATGCCGGTGGCATGCAACGTATGCCCTGAAGGTCCGGGCAAGTCGACGATTTCAGTCAATATTTTGGTCGTTACGGGAGTGTTTCAGATGAGGATTTGAGACGGATCGCGGCGAACTAGCCTGAGGCCACCGAGCGCGAGTTGGCTACGGACGGTGGCTGGTTTCTCGAAGTTCATGCCTGACGCGCTTTGTGCCGACCCCGGATCGTCGGTGACGGCTTTTCCAGCGCCTCGGGGCGATGTCTACTGCCGCCACGTCGCGGCGGGGGCTGCCGCGATAACAAAAAGCGCCGGCACACGTCGGCTACTGCGGCAGGGGCCGCGAGGCAGCGATCTCGACAACGAGATCGGTTGGTTGAGGGGGGAAGCTGTGGTCGAGGATATCGAAAGCGCGACGGTCCGGACCGTCGCCTGGCGTCTGTTGCCGCTGGTCTTCTTGCTGTACCTGTTGAGCCTGATCGACCGGGTGAACCTCGGGTTCGCCGCGCTGACGATGAACAAGGACCTCGGCCTTACGGCATACACCTACTCCCTTGGCGTCGCTGCGTTTTTCTTCGGCTACATTCCGTGCGAAGTGCCAAGCAATCTTCTGCTGGAGCGGATCGGCGCCCGGCGCTGGATCGGACGCATCGCGATCACCTGGGGACTCGCAGCCAGTGCCATGGCACTGGTGTCCGGAGAGCGCAGCTTTCTGCTGGTGCGCTTCCTGTTGGGAACCGCCGAGGCCGGGCTGTTCCCGGGGATGCTGCTGTATCTGACCTACTGGTTTCCACGAGGCTATCGCGCCCGGGTCAATGCCGCGCTGGTACTGGCGATTCCGGCGTCCGGCGCGTTGGGCGCACCGCTGGCGACCAGCCTGCTCGAGCTCAATGGCACCCTCGGGTTGGCCGGATGGAAATGGTTGTTCCTGTTAGAAGGGATCCCGACCATCGTGCTGGGCTTCGTCGTGCTGCGCCTGCTGACCGACCGGCCGGCGAATGCTACCTGGCTGACGCCCGAGAGTCGGGCATGGCTCGCGGCGACGATGCAACGGGAACGCGCCTCGGTGGAAGCCGCGCATAGTCAACTGAGCATTCGGCGGGGGCTGGTGGATCCGCGTGTGCTGCTGCTGTGCATTACCTATTTTGGCTTTGGCTCGATATCCTATTGCATGGGCTATTTCCTACCGCTGATCGTCAAAGGCTGGGGGTTTAGCAATTTCGCTGTCGGATGGGTCGTCGCGGTCCCGTCGCTGGTTGGTATTTTCGCCATGATCAGCGGCAGCTATTTCGCTGACCGCATCGAGGACAAGCGCCCGCTTCTCTCGGCCTTGCTGGTTTTGTGCGCGGTGGGTTGGATCGGCATGGGATTCTACGCGACATCCGCATGGGCTTTGATCGCGGTCACGCTGGTCGAGATCGGCATCGGCATCGCCCGACCAATGTTCTGGACCGTGCCGCCGATGTTCCTGAGCGGTGCCGCCATGGCGGGGGCGATCGCGATGATCAGCGTGTTCGCCAATTTCGGTGGGATCGTCGGTCCGGTGGTGATTGGCTGGCTTAAGACCACCACGAACAGTTTCTCCGGCGGGCTGTATTACGTGGCTTGCTGCGCGTTGGTCTCGGCGATCGCAATCGTCGCGCTGCGCACCGCGCCGCGTGCGGCGAGGTTGCCGAGGAGGGGCGGTTGAGCTGCCGCCGTCATCCGCGGGGCCGCAACTACCGGGCCGCATCAATCAGGCCAGATTGCGATCTTCGTGTTGACATTGAACCAGCAGACAGTATCGGCGCCGACGCGACGTGCATGACAGTAAACCCTCCAAGCAAATGCTCCGGCTTGGGGGCTCGGGCTCCTGCAAAACTTCAACCGACCGACCTTGAAGGATGGCATAATGCGAATGCGACTCAAATTTGGCAGGCGGCAGTGGCGTCGAGCAGCCTCGTCAGGTCATTGCCGTTGCCGAAGCGGGAGGTTTCAAGCTCGCGGCTGGTAGAAGGCCACCTCCGGCGCAAACCTCGCTCAGCCGAGGAACTCTTAGCAGCCGCGGCCCCACCGGTTGGCGCAGAATCGAGCCCTCCCGGGGATCCAACCCGATGCGGTCAGCGTCAAGTTGATGCAAGCCGCGCGAACCCCGTCGCGGTTATCGGTCACGCCTGGCGCTGACCGAACCGTGTCACTCGCCGTTCGGCATCGCGCGCCCTGGCATGTTTTTGCACTGCCGGGTATTGTTCAAATATCGACCAGAATGTTTATAACGGAGAGGACGTGATGCCCCGGCGTCCCGGACTGCATGCCCCGATCGTCCGCGACGCCATGGCCTACGTCCTGGCCGGCGGCCGCGGGTCGCGCCTGCTGGAACTCACCGATACGCGCGCCAAACCGGCGGTGTATTTCGGCGGCAAGAGCCGGATTATCGACTTTGCCCTGTCCAACGCCCTGAATTCCGGCATTCGCCGGATCGGCGTGGCAACGCAATACAAGGCGCACAGCCTGATCCGCCACCTGCAACGCGGCTGGAACTTTCTGCGCCCCGAACGCAACGAGGGGTTCGACATCCTGCCGGCATCGCAGCGTTCGGGGGACAATTGGTACGCCGGCACCGCCGACGCGCTGTACCAGAACATCGACATCATCGAGGGCTACAATCCCGAGTACATCGTCGTCCTGGCCGGCGACCACGTCTACAAGATGGACTACGCGCTCATGCTGTTGCAGCACATCGAGCAGAATGCCGACGTCACGGTCGGCTGCATCGAAGTGCCCCGCATGGAGGCTACCGCGTTCGGCGTGATGCATATCGACAGCACCGACCGCATCATCGCCTTCGTCGAGAAGCCCAGCGATCCGCCGCCGATGCCCGACAACCCCGACGCCGCCCTGGCCAGCATGGGCATTTATGTGTTCAGCACCAAGTTCCTGATCGATCAGTTGCGCCGCGACCAGGCCGACCCGGCATCCAACCGGGACTTCGGTAAGGACATCATCCCCTATCTGGTGCGGCACGGCAAAGCCGTCGCCCACCGGTTCCAGACCTCCTGCGTGACTTCGGGTGCCGAACGTGAGGCCTATTGGCGCGACGTCGGCACCCTGGACGCCTATTGGGAAGCCAACATAGACTTGACTGCCATCATCCCAGCCCTGGACCTGTATGACCGCGACTGGCCGATCTGGACCTACGCCGAGATCAACCCGCCCGCCAAGTTCGTGCACGAGGAAGTCGGCCGGCGCGGCGAAGCGATCTCGTCACTGGTCTCGGGCGGATGCATCGTATCCGGATCGTTCCTGCGCCAGTCATTGCTGTTCACCGGCGTTCACGCGCATTCCTATTCTCGGGTCGAGAACGCGGTGATCCTGCCCGACGCCGATATCGGCCGCGGTGCCAGGCTGCGCAACGTGATCGTGGAGAAAGGCGTCCGCATCCCCGCCGGCATGGTGGTGGGTGAGGACGCAATAGACGACGCACGCCGATTCCGCCGCACCGAGCGCGGCATCTGCCTGATAACGCAGCCCATGATCGATCGCCTGCAGGCTTGATTCGGGTTCTCGCTGTCGCGTCCGAAATCTACCCGCTGGTCAAGACCGGCGGCCTCGCCGATGTCACCGGCGCGCTTCCGCTCGCGCTTGCGTCAGTCGGCGCCGAGACCGCCACGGTGGTGCCAGGCTTTCCCGCCGTTCTGCAGGCATTAAGCAACGCCACTGTCATTCATCGCTTTGCCGACCTGTTCGGCGGCCCCGCCGCGGTGTTGCGCGGCAACGCCGCCGGGCTCGACCTGCTTGTGGTGGAGGCACCACATCTGTATGCGCGCGACGGCAATCCCTATCTTGGCCTCGATCGCCAGGAATGGCCAGACAACGGCTTGCGCTTCGCCGGCCTCGGTGCCGCGGCGGCAGCGTTGGCGGCGGGGATCGTCCCGGACCTCGAATACGACATCGTACATGCGCACGACTGGCAGGCGGCGATGGCAGTGGTGTATTTGCATTTCCATTCCGGCCCCCGGCCAAGCACCGTCATGACGGTGCACAACCTGGCCTTTCAGGGGCGCTACCGGGCCAGCCTATTTCCCCGATTGGGTCTGCCGACATCCGCTTTCAGCCTGGACGGTCTGGAATACCACGGCGATGTCAGCCTGCTGAAAGGCGGCCTGGCATACGCCGACCGAATCACCACCGTCTCGCCCACCTACGCACGCGAAATCACCGGCATCGACAACGGCATGGGGCTGGATGGGCTACTGCGCCGTCGGGCGGACATGACTTCGGGGATCCTGAACGGCATCGATGACACAATCTGGAATCCCGCGACCGACACACTGATCGCCGCCAACTATACGCGCGACAAACTCGTCAGACGCGCTATCAACAAGACCGCCCTGCAGCGGCACATGAGCCTGGACCAGAGCGTGGAAAAACTGCTGGTCGGGGTTATCAGCCGGCTGACATCGCAAAAGGGTTTGGACATGCTGGTGGACCAGATCGACACTCTCGTCGCCGACGGCATGCAGTTCGCCATGCTCGGTTCCGGCGACCCGTGGCTGGAGCGGGCCTTTGCCGCCGCCGCCGATCGCCACGCCGGCTCGGTCGGCTGCACGATCGGATACGACGAAGTGCTCGCCCATCTGATCCAGGCCGGCGGAGACGCCATGCTGGTGCCGTCGCGGTTCGAGCCCTGTGGACTGACCCAGCTTTCGGCGTTGCGCTACGGCGCGATCCCAGTAGTGTCCCGCGTCGGCGGCCTGGCGGATTCGGTGATCGACGCCAACCCGGCCGCACTGGCCGCGGGGGTCGCCACCGGCCTGCAGTTCTGGCCGGCCACACCTCAGGCGCTGAGATACGCGCTGCAAACGTTGCTCGTGCTTTGGCAAGACAAGCCCGCCTGGCGGCGCATGCAGCGTAACGCAATGGCGGCCCACGTGTCCTGGCGTGCCTCCGCCCACCGATACGTCGCCCTGTTCGAGTCGCTGCTCGGGGACCGGCCGTGAGACTGGCCGGCCCCGGTTCCCCCGACACACCGGGCGTCAGCATCCTCGGCGATGGCATCGACGTCGCGATACACGCGCCCGACGCCGAGGCTGTCGCTGTTTGCCTGTTCGACGCCGCTGACCTGGAAACCGCCCGGATCCGCCTGCCCGCCCGTACCGGACCCATCCACCACGGCCACATCGCCGGCGTCCCGGAGGGCACACGATACGGGCTGCGCGCCTACGGCCCGTGGGACCCGGCCAGCGGCCACCGGTTCAATCCGGCCAAACTGCTGCTGGACCCCTGGGCGATCGCCATCGACCGGCCGTTTCGCCTCGATCCGCTGCTATTCGATGGCGATGGTCCCCGCCACGACGATACCGCACGGCTGATGCCGAAGGCGATCGTCACCGCCACACCGCCCGCGTCGGCTGGCAAACGAACAGCCTTCGACTGGGACCGCCAGGTGATCTACGAATTGCACGTCCGCGGCTTCAGCATGACCAACCCGGACATTCCTGCAGGCATCCGCGGCACCTATGCCGCCCTCGGCCACCCCGCCAGCCTCCGTCATCTGACGCGGCTCGGCATCACCACGGTGGAGCTGATGCCCAGCGCCGCCTGGGTCGATGAGCGGCATCTGCCGCCGCTGCACCGGTCCAACTACTGGGGCTACAACCCGATCGCTTTCCTCGCCCCCGATCCAAGGCTGGCGCCAGGTGGCTGGCCCGAGGTCCGTGCCGCGGTCGATGCGCTGCACGACGCCGGCCTAAGCGTCATCCTCGACGTTGTATTGAATCACTCCGGCGAAAGCGATGAGCTTGGCCCGACCCTGTCCATGCGCGGCCTGGACAACGCCGGCTACTACAGGCTGACGGCGGATCGCTCACGCTACGCAAACGATGCTGGTTGCGGCAACATCCTGGCGATGGACCGCCCGCACGTGCTCCGGCTCGGAATGGATGCACTGCGCGCCTGGGCGATCCACGGCGGGCTGGACGGGTTTCGACTGGACCTGGCGACCACGCTGGGCCGCCGCGACAGCGGCTTCGACCCCGACGCCCCGTTCCTGGCCGCCGTCGAGCAGGACCCGGTGCTGTCGCGCTGCGTCATGATCGCCGAACCCTGGGACATCGGTGCCGGAGGCTATCAGCTCGGGGCGTTCCCGCCACGCTGGGGCGAGTGGAACGACCGCTACCGCGACACCGTCCGCCGCTTCTGGCGCGGCGACGCCAGCATGGTCGGCGCGCTCGCCACGCGCTTCGCCGGGTCGGCCGACGTTTTCGCGCCGAGTACTGCGAGACAGCGCCCGTTATCCCGCAGCATCAACTATGTCATCGCGCATGATGGTTTCACCCTCGCCGACCTGGTTGCCTACGAGCAAAAGCACAACCAGGCGAACGGCGAGGATAACCGCGACGGCACCGACGACAACCTGTCGTGGAACAACGGCGCCGAGGGTCCATCCTCCGACCCGCAGATCGCGGCAGCGCGGTCAAGCGACGCGCGGGCGCTGCTCGCGACGCTGTTGCTGTCCCGAGGCACGCCGATGCTGTCGATGGGTGACGAGCTTGGGCGAACGCAGCACGGCAACAACAACGCCTACGCGCAAGACAATGCCGGATCGTGGATCGACTGGGCGTCCGCCGATCACGCGCTGATCGAAACTACCGCGGCTCTGATCTCGCTGCGCCGCTCGCTGGGTCCGCTGTTCGACGGCCGCGAACTTACCGGCCAGCCGGCCGACGGCGATGTGATACAAGACGTGACGTGGCATGCCCCCGATGGTGCCGCGATGACCGTGCCGGATTGGAACAACGCCGCCAGCCGCACGCTGATCGCCGTGCCTTATGCCGCCGGCCTGCGTACGGCACTGGTATTCCATGCCGACCATACGCCGATCGAGATCATGCTACCGGCGGCGCGGCCGGGGTATTTCTGGCGTGGGGTGACAAACGGCCCGGCGGTGGATCAACACCTCACCATAAATCCACGATCGGTAACCGTTTTCCAGGAAAAAGCAGAGCGCTCGTCCGACCCCTTGGCCGATTTACCGCCGAACGCGACACCCCAGCCGGCGCAACCGCACCTGGGCGGCGCGGCCAACTCTTCTTTGTCCGTTCACGACACCCAGGGGTATATCGGCGCGCCGAAAAACCCTACCGCGTCGAAAACCCAGGGCGTGGCGAGCAGCCTGGACGCGGGCGAACCCAGCAGCGCGGCGCAAGGTCGGATCCGCGGCACCGGACAGTCTGTGGAAATAGCGCTGCATCGACCGGCATCAGGCAAGACCACTGATGCGCAGCTCGACCGGATTGCCGCGATGGCCGGCATCGACCCGATCTGGTGGGACGTCGGCGGCGGCTATCACCGGGTGCCGGTCGATACCAAGCGTGCCCTGCTGGCTGCGATGCGGCTTCCCGCGGCAACCCCAGACGACCTGAACGACAGTTTGGCCCGGCTCGCCCTGCTTTCCCCGCTACCGCCAGTGCTGACCGCCCGGCAGGGGCAGGCCATCCCTGTCCGCCTCGGCCAATCCCGCCCAGCCTGGATCACGCTGCTGCGCGAAGACCACAGTGTGGAGCGGTTCCACACCCAGGACAAGGACCTGGTTCTGCCGCCGCAACCAATCGGACGGCACCGCATCCTGAACGAGGATCGGCCAGAGCGGCCCTGCCACCTGACGGTCGCGCCGGACACTTGCTACCTGCCGGCGGAACTGTTGGACGGCGAGCGGCGCTTCGGGGTTTCGGCGCATCTTTACGCAATGCGGTCTGCTGGTGACCAGGGCATCGGCGACTTCACCACCCTGACGCGGCTGGCGACGGCAGCAGTCAAGGCCGGCGCTTCAATGATCGGCCTCAACCCGCTGCACGCGCTGTTTCCGCACGATCGGGACCGAGCCAGCCCGTATCAACCGTCCGATCGGCGGTTCCTAGACCCGATCTACATCGACGTCTCCAGATTTCCAGGTGGCGACGACATCCCCTCGCCGCCCGGCCCGGTCGATTATGCAGCCGTCTGGCAGGCCAAACGCGCGGTATTGCGCGCCGCCCTCAGGCCGGGCAACAGCCGACCGATCCCGCCCGCGCTGCTTCGCTTCGCCACGTTCGAGGCGATCGCGGAAATCCGGGGCAGCTCCGACTGGAAGAAATGGCCCACGGCACTGCGCCATCCCGACGCTCGGGCGGTCGCTGCTTTCGCCGCCCAGCACCGCGAGACAATCGAGTTCCACGCCTTCATGCAATGCCTGGCTGACCAGCAACTTGCCACCGCCGCCGCCTCGGCGTCCGAGACCGGCCTGTCCCTGGGTCTCTACCGGGACCTCGCGGTCGGCGCCGCTCCGGACGGCGCCGAGGCCTGGTCGGCGCAGGACACCCTGATGCGAGGCGCGTCGATCGGCGCTCCGCCCGATCCGTTCGCCGCCCAAGGCCAGAATTGGAGCCTGCCGCCACCCGATCCTATCGCCATGCGGCGCGATGGCTACAGCGGCTTCCAGCAACTGCTGGTCGCCAACATGCGGCACGCCGGTGCGCTGCGGATCGATCACGTCATGGGTCTGCGCCGCCTGTTCGTGATCCCGGAGGGTGCCGAGGGCAAGGATGGCGCCTATGTCACCTATCCGCTGCCCGACCTGCTCGCCCAGGTCGCGCTGGAAAGCCATCGCGCCCGCTGCCTAGTGGTCGGCGAGGATCTGGGCACCGTCCCCGAAGGCATGTCGGAGGCGTTGGCCGCCGCCAACATCCTGTCATACAGCGTGCTGTGGTTCGTCCGCCGTGACGGCTTGATCCGACCGGCGGCGGAATGGCCCCGGCTGGCCGCCGCCTGCGTCTCGACGCATGACCTCGCAACGCTGGCCGGCTGGTGGAACGGCACCGATATCGCCGAGAAGCGGGCCCTGTCACTACTGGACGATGCACAGGCCGAGCAGATTCGCGACGATGAAAAGACCGCCCTGATCCAGTTGTTGCGGAGCGAGGGGTGGCTGGCCCAGGCGGTCGATCCGCGTCAGAAGATGCCGGTGGCGTTCGCCGCCGCGGTGCACGCTTTCGTCGCCGCCACGCCGGCTCTGCTGGCGCTGGTGCAGGCCGACGACCTGGCTGGAGAAAGGATCGGGGTCAACCTGCCCGGCACCGACCGGGAACGTCCGAACTGGCGTCGGCGGCTGACTCCTGACGTTGCCGATTTGTTTCGAACTCCCCTCGCCCGCGCCATCCTGGACGCGCTGCGATCACGCGCTGGCGCCGTTTCGCGGGCGCGGTTGATTCAGCCCACCTCGGACCGTACCTTGTCGGGATGAACAAGAGCATTTCCCCACTGTCGAGATCATGAGCGACCTGTTCGCGCCTGACGGCGGCTGGCGCGTGCGTATCCTGGACCTGTCCGGCGGCGCGCAAGACAACATCACCGAGGAAGTCGGCGGCTTCGACACCCTGATGCATGCCAATGCGTTCGCCCGCCGTTATGTTCGCGATTCGGTCGAACGCTGCCGGGTTCCCGGCATGTCATCCAAGGACTTGCTGGAAGCCTGGTTTGCCTTCGGTGAAGACGCGGTCGTGATTAATGCCGACGAGGGCGGCTGGAAAAGTGCAACCGAGCTCGGTGACTTCGTTGACAGTCGGTCCAGTCAGGAAGATCGCGATTGGCGTTCCCTCGACCCGCGCCGCGACGACATCGATCCGGATTTCGACGAGGATGATGCGTGATTCGCGTCCGCTTTGCAGTAGCTCCGGTCGGCAATCTGTCGATCAGCAGCGCCCGCATCGCTCTGGCCAACGACCTGCTCGGCCGTCGCGGCAACGGCCAGATGTTGCTGCGGCTGGACGATCTGGATGCGGAACGCTCGCGTCCCGCCCAGGTCGACCAGATCATTCGGGACCTGCGCTGGCTGGGCATCGATTGGCATTGCTCGTTTCGCCAATCCGAACGAATGGCAGTCTATCAGCCCGCCATTGACCGCCTGATCGGCGACAAACTGCTCTACCCGTGTTTTGAATCCGAGCAGGAACTCATGGCCAAGCGGGAGTTTCGCCGCAAGCGGAACCAGCCGCCGATTTACGACCGGGCGATGCTTTCGCTGACGGCAAAGCAGCGTCAGGACGCCGAGGCCGGCGGCAAGCGGCCGCACTGGCGGCTCAAGCTGTCAGGCCGAACGCTGCAATGGAACGATCTGATCCTTGGCCCGCGGCAGGCGGCATTGTCCGCGGTCTCGGACCCCGTGCTGGTGCGCCCCGACGGCCATCCGACGCCGATCCTCGCCAGTGTGGTCGATGACCTTGATTTTGCCACCACCGACATTATCCGCGGCGACGATAGCACGGGAAACACGGCCATCCAGATTGAGTTGTTCGAAGTCCTGGGCGGGACGAGAAAACCGCGCTTCGGCCATGTTCCCGCTCTCAGCGATGAGCCGAAGGCCGGGCGGCGCCGAACTGGCAACGCCCCGCTGCGCGGCCTGCGCCACGACGGCATCGAACCCGTGGTCCTCGCTGCTTGGTTGTGCGGCAAGGGGGCGCCATACGGCGACCCCCTGACGCTCGATGAATTGGCGAGGCGGCTGCAACCGGCAGACTTCGCGGCCTCGCGCTTCGATGCGGCCGCGCTGCTGCGAATCAACCGCTGCGTCCTCGGGAAACTGGATTTCACTGCCGTTGCCGATCGCCTACCGCCTGGCGCCACTGAGGATTTCTGGTTGGCTATCCGAGGCAGCCTAGACCTGTTGGATGAGGCACGTGTCTGGTGGAATGTGGTCAGTGGCATCATCGTGCCGCCCGGGATCGAGGGCGCCCGCGACCTTTTGCTGACCGCCGGGACGCTGCTGCCACCGGAACCCTGGGAAAGCGCGGTCTGGGACACTTGGATCGCCGCTTTGCGACGCCATACCGGCCGCCCGGAGAATGCCTTGCTTCCTCCGTTGCGGCTGGCATTGACCGGCGACGACACTGGCCCCGATCTCGCCTACCTGCTGCCGCTGATCGGCCGGTCGCGCGCCCTAAGCCGGCTTGCGATAGCAGCGGCCTGAGCAGTTAGTCTGGCCGCCCCGCGATACTCGATTCGCAGCGAACGTACGCTGAAATTTCACCAACATTACGTATTGGCGAAGGCGGCTGAGGTTTGCGCAGGGGCGGCAGTTGCTCAGCTTCAGTCGCTCTATTAGCAGACCGGGGGGAAACGGGCCACGCCCAAGCGATACCGCGCTTTCCTCGAATCTACTGTCCCCCAATGGATTTCTCCTAAACGGCAAAGCTTTCATCGCCATGCCTTGGAAGAGCCGCCCCCCGCCGACGCCCTGGCCGAACCGCACCCCCCATGACAAGCTTCCCCTCGGACCAATCAACAGGGGAAACCAAAATGACCACCATGGGCAGCGGCGATTTCACCTACGAACCGGTCGACGACTGGGCCAAACTTCCCCCCGGCTGGTCGTTCAAGGAAATCGGCGGCATCGGGGTCGATAGCCACGACAACGTCTACGTCTTCAACCGCGGCGAACACCCGATGATCGTGCTCGACCGCGACGGCAACTTCCTGCGCTCGTGGGGCGAGGGCATCTTCCCCCGCGCCCACGGCGTCTTCGTCGCCCCCGACGAAACCCTGTGGCTCACCGACGACGCCGACCACACCGTCCGCCAGTGCACCACCGAAGGCAAGATCCTGCTCACCCTCGGCACGCCGGGAAAACCCGCCCCTTACATGAGCGGCGATCCATTCCACCGCTGCACCCACACCGCGATGTCGCCGCAAGGCGATCTCTACGTCTCCGACGGCTACGGCAACGCCCGCGTCCACAAATACGCTCCCGACGGCAGGCCACTGCTGTCATGGGGCGGCCCAGGCACCGATCCGGGCGAGTTCAACATCCCGCACAACATCACCTGCGACGCCGACGGCTGGGTCTACGTCGCCGACCGCGAGAACCACCGCGTCCAGGTGTTCGACGCCGACGGCAAGTACGAAACCCAGTGGAACAACCTGCACCGCCCCAGCGGATTGTTCATGCCGCCCGGCAAATGCCCAGTCTGTTACGTCGGAGAAATAGGTCCGGTCGCCGCGGTGAACCGCAACGTTCCCAATCTCGGCCCCCGGGTCTCCATCCTCGATCACACCGGCAAACGCCTCTCCAGGATCGGAGGCATCGGCCCGGGACTCGGACCCGATCAATTCCTGTCCCCGCACGGCCTATGCGTCGACCGCCACGGCGACATCTACGTCGGTGAGGTATCCTGGACCAATTGGCCACAGACCTTCCCCAACCAGCCAAGACCCGACAACCTGCGAAGCCTGAGGAAATTCCGCAAAACCACATAGCCAGATCGGCCCCAGCCGCTACCCGCCCCGCGCCTCGGCGACCGCCTTCTGCAGCTCCGCGAGGTTCACCGCCCCCGGCACCAGGTTGTCGCCGATCACCAGCGCCGGAGTCCCCTGAATCCCCAACCGATGCGCCAGCGCCAGGTTGGCATCGATCCGCGCCTGCACCGACGGTGCATCCATGTCGCGCACCATCCTCGGCCAATCCAGCCCCAGTCCGCGCGCCGTCGTCTCGAGCTGACCGATCGTCGTGTCGGGCGGCAACTGCATCACCGCCTCGCGCATTTTGTCATAGGCGCCCTGCTGCTGAGCCGCCAACAGCGCCTTGGTTCCCAGCACGCTGGCCGGCCCAAGAATCGGCAGATCCTTGTACACCAGGCGAACCCGGTGATCGGCTGCCAGCAGTTTATCCATAACTGGCTCCAGCCTGCGGCAATACGGGCAGCGAGTGTCGAAGAACTCGACGATCGTCACGTCGCCGTGCGGGTCACCCGCCACCGGGTCGGCCGGCGTGACCAACTGGTTCTGGCTCTGCGCGATCGCCACGCGTGAGGCCTGCTGGCCGCGCTCGCCCTCGTCCGCCTGCAGCGCCACCACCGCATCACGCAGGATCGAGGGGTCCTGCTTCAGCGCCTGGCGCACGATCGACACGATCTCCGCCCGCTGCGCCGGCGTGAACTCCGCCGCCCTGGACGCGCTCACGCAGAACATCGACGACAGCACCACACCGCCAAGCGTCACGACGCCAAGCGCCACACCGCCAAGCCTTGGGCCTCGAAGCCTATGACCAAATGACGGTCGCGCGGAAAGCAACAGGCGGATCATGGCAGGTTCCTCGACCGGACGGCGGTGTCCTCGCGTTAAGCCTCGGAACCAGCCGCGACGCAAGTCAAACCGCCCAACCCCCGCCCAGCCGTGTGGTTGCCGCTGATGCCGAAGCCGTCTATGGCAACCTCGCTTGAGATTACAACGCGGTCCCCTGGATCGGCGATTCCACGATTGAAAACCCGATGGCTGGCGAGACCGACAAGATGAATAAAATGCGTCGCGGCACAATAATGGATACACCGCAGTCCCCGACGCCGCAGTCTGCCACCTTGTCGGCAGCAACCTGGCCGGCCGCCACGCCTCCAACCGAATCGACCCGCCGCCTGGGGCGCATCGGTCCAGCCGGAGTCTGCCTCGCCCTGCTGACCCTGTTGCCCGGCTGTTCCACTCTCAACAGTGTCACCAGCAGCGTGCTGGGTAACAACGGCCCGCCCCCGGGCCAGCCCGGCTACGTCGCCGGCTTCCTTGGCGGCGTCGTCGCCGATGAGCCGCGCGCCGTGCTCGCTGGGCGTGAGATGCTGTCCGCCGGCGGCACCGCCGCCGATGCCGCGGTCGCCGTCGGCCTGACCCTGGCGGTTACCTACCCCTCGCGCGCCGGCCTGGGCGGCGGGGGCGCCTGCATCGCCTACGGACCAGACCCCAAATCCACCGCCCGCGGCCTGCCCGAGGCGGTGATGTTCACACCCGCCGCCCCCGCCAGCCCCGGCGCCGACGCCGATCGCCCTGCCGCGGTGCCGCTGATGGTGCGCGGCCTGTTCCTGCTGCAAGCGCGCTACGGCAATCAGTCGTTCGACTCGATGGTAACACAGGCCGAGCAACTCGCCCGCGCCGGCGTGCCGGTATCGCGCGCCCTGGCCAAGGACCTCGCCGTAGTGTCCGGCCCGCTGCTGGCCGACCCAAACGCCCGCGCGGTGTTCAGCCACGACGGCCAGGTGCTGACCGAGGGACAGTTGCTGCAGCAGCCCGACCTCGCCTCCACCCTGGCGCAGATCCGCACCGCCGGGGTTGGCGACATGTATCAGGGCAACCTGGCGCATCGCATCGAGGTCGCCTCGGCCCAGATCGGCGGCCCGCTGCAGTTCTCCGACCTGCGCGGCGCGCTGCCCAAGCTCGCGCACCCGCTGGTGCGCAATTACCGCAACGACAAGGTCGCTTTCCTGCCGCCGCCTGCCGACGGCGGATTGGGCGCCGAGGCCGCGTTCGACGTTCTCGCCCGCAAACCGAACGACACCACCGCCGCGATGGCCCGAGCCCTCGCCGTGGTGGCGCGCTTCCGCGCCGGCGGCATCACCGCCGAGGCGGCGCTCGCCACGCATGACCTGCCCAGCCCCGAACCGACCCTGTTCCCCGCTTCCACCAGCTTCGTCACCTTGGATCGGTATGGCGATTCGGTGGCCTGCGCGCTGACCATGAACAACCTGTTCGGCACCGGGCGCATCATGCCCGGCCTCGGCTTCTTGGCCGCCGCCTCGCCCGCCGCCGTGCCGCCGCCGCTGCTATCGGCCGGACTGGTGTGGAACGACAACATCAAGGCGTTCCGAGCCGCCGCCGCCGGGTCGGGTCAGGCGGGGGCTCCGCTCGCGGTCGCCGACGCGCTGATCAACACGCTAAGAACCGATCGTCCGATGTCGGTGCCGGTCCCCGATCCGGGACGCGCCAACGTCATCGCCTGTGGACAGTATTTGCCAGGGGAGAACGGCCGATGCGGCTGGGCCAACGATCCACGACAATACGGCCTGGCGCTGGGCGCCAACTGACTCAACCACCGACTTGCGCCGGGCGCCAACCGTCCCGACGCGGCAGCGCAATGCTGATCGCCGCTCTCGCCACCGCCGCTCTCGCCACCGCCGCTCTCGCCACCGCCGCACTGCCGGCCCTCGCAAACGTGCAGGAGGCGGCTGAACCGACAACCGTCGGACCGGGCCGCATCGTCTGCAACGCCGCATTCTGTGAAATGGGCAGCGGCGCGCGCCCAAAACAGCGTGTCCGCGTCATTGTCTCCAACTTGCAACCCGATGAGATCCATCGCTTAGGCAAATGCACCGGCGTGGCGAAGCCCTGCATCGTCACCATCCAGGGCACCCAGCAAGGCGACGCCCTGAAGATCATGGCCACCGCCATAAGCTGGCAGATCGACCAAGGCCAAGGCGACCAGCGATAGCACCGCGAACGCGGATCCCGTGTCATGACCCGGCTCGGCCAGGTCATCCACGACGTGCCGCCTCAATCCCCGGTGGCTCAACCGCGCCGTGCATGACAAAGTAAATCCGCCGTCACCACGCCGGCCCGAGGAGCTATCCGATGACACTGAAAATCGGCAGCGGCGCCACCGCGCCACCCTTCATGGTGATGGACGTGATCGCCGCGGCCAACGACCGCCAGGCCGCGCTGCCCCCCGGCGCCCCCCACATCATCCGCATGGAGGTCGGCCAGCCCGGCACCGGCGCCCCCGCCGGCGCCGTCGCCGCCGCCCAAGCCGCCCTCCGCTCCGGCCACCCACTCGGCTACACCGAGGCGCTCGGGCTGCGCTCGCTGCGCCAACGCATCGCCGCCCACGCCGCGTCCTGGTATGGCCTGGACCTGCCGATAGAGCGCATCGCCGTCACCTTCGGCGCCTCCGGCGCCTTCCCGCTGGCGTTCCTTGCCGCCTTCGATGTCGGCGACCGCATTGCCCTGACGGCGCCATTCTACCCGCCCTACGTCAACATCCTGACCGCCCTCGGCATGAGCCCGGTGATCCTGCCCGCCGGCCCCGAA
Organism: Rhodopila sp.; assembly: GCF_965277165.1. GTDB lineage: Bacteria > Pseudomonadota > Alphaproteobacteria > Acetobacterales > Acetobacteraceae > Rhodopila. Next base: position 859,523 of record NZ_CBDICE010000006.1, on the reverse strand, counting down.
ACCCGCTTCCAGCCCAGCCTGGCGATGCTGCAGCAACTGCACCCGCCACCCGACGGCTTGATCGTCGCCAGCCCGGCCAACCCCGCAGGCACCATGCTGCACCCCGACGAACTCGCCGCCATCGCGCGCTGGTGCCACCATAACGGCATCCGCCTGATCAGCGACGAGATCTATCACGGCCTGAACTACGACAGCCCGATCGCCTCGGCCGCCCAATACAGCGATAGCGCCATGGTGGTGAACAGCTTCTCGAAATACTTCTCGATGACCGGCTGGCGCATCGGCTGGATGGTGCTGCCGCTCGACCTGGCCCGCCCGGTCGAGCGCCTGGCGCAGAACCTGTTCATCAGCGCCCCCTATATCTCCCAAATCGCCGCCGAAGCCGCCTTCGACTGCCACGACGAACTCCAGGCCAACGTCGCCCGCTACCGTCGCTCCCGTGATCACCTGCTGGCGGCGCTGCCGGCCGCCGGCTTCACCCGCCTGTCACCGGCCGAGGGCGCGTTCTACCTGTTCGCCGACATCGCCGACCGTTCCAACGACAGCGCCGGATTCTGCGCCCGCATGCTGGCCGAAGCCGGCGTCGCCGCCAGCCCCGGCCTCGATTTCGACCACGCCCGCGGCAACCGGTTCGTTCGCTTCAGCTATTGCGGCCTCGAATCCGATATCCGCGCCGCCGCCGAACGTCTCGGGACCTGGCGCTAGCCCGGAGCGGACCAGAGATCATATGTTGTCTTAGATGCCGCGAACGTAGGTGCCTTTGAAAAAGCCGAGCGCCCGGTCATGCGCGTCGAACACCATCTCCTGGGTCTCGTGAGAATACGCACGCACGAGCAGCACGGTCACGCTGCCAGGCTCGGGCATAGCGCCGCACCGCATCGTAGCCGCCTGCGTAACCAAGACCGCGCAACGCCTCGAAGACCCGGATCAGCGTCAAACGTTCGCGCACCGGCTTGGCCTCGTTCGACGCCAAGATCCCATCCAGCGTGTCCTGCCAGGGACCGATCCGCGGCAGCGGCTGCTCGCTACACTCGTACTGGATTTCCGTCGCCGCAGATCGCAGAACCTTGCGCACCACCTTCCGCGAAACTCTCAACTCGCGGCAGATCGCCTTGATGGTCTTCTGCTGCACCATCGTGAACCCAACCGCCGGAGGCAATCCCTTTTTCCACGCCGAAATCCATCGGCAAAAATCGACGCAGCGTCCGGCGCCGCAGATTGAGGCAATCGTCAGGATATCCAGAAAGTTGTGCCGACGGGCATTACCGTTTCGCGAATCCGGCAGCTCAGCCACACGCCGAGGCCATACAAATCCTCGAGATATAGGGAGGATAAATAAGAATCTATCCATTCGAGCCGTGTCCATCGCTGGCTGGAAATCCTTATGCGATTCGCCTGTGGCACGGGGGGTGAATGCGTTGGGCTACACCGGGTCGCGGTGCGGTGGATGGGCGGCGAGCCTAACCGCGGCAGCAGGGTGGGTAGCGGGCAGGCGGGGGCCGCGGCCGAACAGTTTCTCTCGGAACGTGCCGGGGGCGTAGTCGTGTTTAAACAGGCCGCGCGATTGCAGTTCGGGTACCACCAGGTTGGCTATATCGGCGAAGCTGGCGGGGGTCAGCGTGTAGGCCAGGTTGAAGCCGTCGATATCGGTTTCCTCGACCCAGGCGCGGAGGTCCTCGGCGACTTCGGCGGCGGAGCCGATTAGCACCGGGCTGCGGCCGCCGATGGCGGCGTGGCGGGCGATCTCGCGCACCGTCCATTGGCGATCGGGATCGGCGGTGGTGAAGGCCTCCAGCGCCGAGGTCTGGGCGTTGGATTGGCCGTTGAAGCGTACCACCTCGTCGGGGGCGAGTTGGGAAAAGTCGAGGCCGGTCCAGCCCGACATCAGGGCCAGCGCGCCTTCCTCGGACACGTAGCCGAGGTAGTCCTGGTATTTGTCCCGAGCCGTCTTGGAGGTGGTGTCGGTGATGATGGTGAGCATGGTGAAGATGATCAGATCGTGCGGGTCTCGGCCGGCTGCGGCGGCGCGGCGGCGCAGGTCGGAGACGGTGTTGCCGATGACAGTTTTCGACGGGCCGTTGATGAACACGCACTCGGCGTGGCGGGCGGCGAAATCGCGGCCGCGTTTGGAGGCGCCGGCCTGGAACAGCACCGGGGTGCGCTGCGGCGAGGGCTCGCAGAGGTGGATGGCGTCGACCTTGAAGTGCGGGCCTTCGTGCAGGATGCGGTGGATCTTGTCAGGGTCGGCGAAGCGGCGGCCGGCGCGGTCGCGCAGCACGGCGCCGTCTTCCCAGCTTGCCTCCCATAGTTTGTAGGTGGCCTGCATGTAGTCCTCGGCCAGGTCGTAGCGGTCGTCGTGGGCGACCTGCTTGGGCATGCCCATGCCTCTGGCGGCGCTGTCGAGGTAGCCGGTGACGATGTTCCAGCCAACGCGGCCATTGGTCAGGTGATCCAGCGTGCTCATGCGGCGGGCGAACGGGTACGGCAGTTCGTAGGACAGCGCGCAGGTGATGCCGAAGCCGAGGTTTTCGGTGACCAGTGCCATGGCGGGGACGACCATCAGTGGGTCGTTGACCGGGACCTGGACGGCGTGTTGCAGAACGGTGCGGGCGGACCCTTGGTAGACGTCGTAGACGCCTAGTACGTCGGCGAGGAACAGGGCGTCGAACTTGCCACGTTCCAGGGTGCGGGCGAGGTCGGTCCAGTAGTGCAAGGTGTTGTAGGTGTCGGCGCGGTCGTCGGGATGGGTCCACAGGCCCGGAGATTGGTGGCCGATGCAGTTCATGTCGAAGGCGTTGAGGCGGATTTGCCTGGACATCGGTTTTGCTGGAATCGGTGTCGGGGGCATCTGGCGTGCGGCCGTCAGTGGGTGGTTCGGCGGGGGAACTGCATGGCGATGACCTCAAGGCCGCTGGGGCCGGCGCCGGCCTGGAACGGAGCGTCGTTGGGGAACACGAAGGCGCAGGACAGCGGCGGCAGGGTCTCGCCTTGGCGGGTCAGGCTGCCCTTGGTGATGACCCAGTATTGGCCTCCTCCGTCGGCCGGGTCGGGGCCGCTGATAGGGGCACCTGGGTCCAGGCGATAGCGCCAGGCGGTCATGCCGTCGGGGTCGGGGCCGAGCAGGGTTTCGCCGGGGGCGGAGGCGGCTTGCAGTGGGCCGGCGACGGATTCGCGGTGGCTGCGGCCGGGAACGGCGCGCAGGGCGACGCGGTTTTCCGGCATGGTCATGAACCGGGCGCCGGGGTCGAAGCCGTTGCGCAGGGTGAAGTACCACACGCCTTCATCCTGGCTGGCTCTGATTGGGCCGTAGGCGGTGTGGGCGCCAGTGAAGTGGACGGTGACCGGGCGGACGTCGTGAAGGCCGAGGCTGGCGTGGCCGCGGACCACGAGTTGGAACTGGTCCTGCTGGTGGTAGTGCGCGCTGGCGGTGGTGCCGGGGTCCTGTTCAACAAGGAAGGCCATCGGGAACAGCGCGTCGGGGGCCGGGTCGGGGGTGCCTGGCGCCATGTTGTAGCGGGTGGTGCCGAGGTACAGCGTATGCCAGAAGCAGACGCCGTCGGCGGCGGAGCCTCGGCGGCGGTTCACGCGGGCGGCTTCGGCGGAGGCGGTCAGCGGCATCGGGTGGGTTTTCCTGTCGGCTGGGTTAATGGCGTGGTCGTTGCCGATCAGTTTACGCGGTTTGAGCGGCGGAGCAACGCAGGCGCGCCGCGGCGCGGTCCCAGACGCCGGCGAGCGTGCTGGGGGACTGAGGTGGGGGCGCCATGGACGGCTCGCCGGCCACCGCCGCCTCGATGGCGGACCGCACCGACGGGTTGGTCACCGGCGACGTCGCGGGGACCATTGTAGATGGCGGCTTTCATCCGGGATGCTCTCCTCCGAGTTGGCGGAATTGACAATTACCGGGATTGGCGATTGATGATCTGGGCGCCCCAGCGCGCCGGTGCTCCGCCGGCTGCTGAGAGCGTCGACCTAATAATCTGTAAAAGTCTGGACTTGATCTGACGGTCAGGTCTCCGCCGTGGTGGGTGTCCGACGGATATCGAGTGTTGTTGCTCACGCTGCCCGCAGTCCACGACTTCGCCGACCAACCCGGCACGTCCCCGGAACCCACCGCGCCACGGCCCCAACCACCAAACGCGCAAAACCGACTTGATCGAACAACCCGCAGGACGCATAGAACTTCCGGTTGAAGCGAGCGGAATCCATGAAACCAACATCGAGAATGCTGCTGATCGGCGCCTGTCTCGGCTCCCTGGCCATCACCGTGCCCGCCGGCGCCCAGCCCAACGACAGCAATGTTTCCTTCGATGCCGGCGGCCTGATGCCAAAGAAACCGGCGCCGCGCCTGCCCGACATCGCCGCCCAGCCCTTGGCCTGGCCGCGGCTGGACCCCGGCGCCGTGGTCTGTCGCACCGAAGCCGACCTCGACAAACTCGGCGCCCGCCGCCACGGCCAGCACGTCGACGGACCGATCGACTGCCAGATCGTTCGCGCCGCTACCGCCATCTCCATCGTCCAGCGCAGCGGCCCCGGACGCACCGAGGTCAAAGCCTCCGATCCCAAGGCCGATTGGTCCGGCTGGACCGACGCTTGGCTGCCGGAAAAAGGCGCCGTCGGCGCCACATCGGTGTCGCGCTAATCAGCCCAAACCCCACGACGGCCGAATCGGAGAACCGAAACGTCCTGGTGGTGGACGCCTGTCTGGCGCATGTCACCGGGACGGCAGACGGCAGACGGCGGTGGCGATGCTGGAAGCTCTGCATGAGGCAGGCCATAGGTCGGTCAGCGTCGACATGGCCAACGACGCCGCCAGCTTTGCCGCCAACAGCCGCACCGCCGGACATTTATTTGGCGCCAATCCGCATGCACTGAAGCAGACCGACGGCCACATCGCACTGTTGCTGGCCGCTGGGAAGTGATCGGCTTGCCGGGTCAGTCGGCAGAGTCGGATCGCAGTATTGTGGTGCCGTTTGCAGCAACGACTTCAGGCTGCATAGTATTGCCGGCCAACCGTTCGACACAAAGGCGATGAATTTCGAATTTGGCCGGTCGATCTCGTGGATCACTGCCAGCTTGGCCGCATCGCCGCTCGGGTCGCGCTCGAAGGTTGCGTGTGAGAAACCCTCATCGCGAAGTTCAGGGCGGAATTTGTTGCGCCATTTCAACGCCAGGCGGTTCGGCGGATCGATTTCCAGCACCTCGCCGTTGGCCACTCGGCCGTCGGGAAACATCGGTTTCCAAGGGTCGCTCTTGGCCCAGACGCAGGCCTGCCAGCATCCGAACCAGTATTTGCGGGTGAACTTGGGATCGGTCAGGGCCTGACTAAGGGCGTCTCGGGCGGTCGGGAGGTAGGTCACGTAAACAAATCGGGAGGTAGGTCACGTAGACAAAGCGGTCATTGGTCATCGGCTTTTCTTTCCAGGTCGCTTTTGAGGTCAGCGAGAGCGTCCAGGTGAGCGCGTCGGTATTTGCCGATCAAGCGTTCGCCGACGTCATGGATCGGCACCGGGTAGAGGTAATGCAGCTTTTGCCAACGGCGCTTCAGGGTTGCGATCAGATTGGCCGCCAGCAGGACGTTGAGGTACTTGGTCGCCGCCTGGCGGGTCATGCAATGACCTTCGCAAAGCTGGGTGAGGGTCTGGCCATCATGCGCATGCAACCTGTCGAGGATCCGGCGTCGGTGCGGAACGGCCAAGGCTCGGAACACCGCGTCCATGCTCATGCGGTAAATATGCAACCTAATTGTTGCCCTTTTAAGCGGCAGGCCGATCGGCTTGCGATCCGACGGCGGCAGGCCGATGATCCTGGGCGACGTTCCAACGGGAAAGGCTTCAGGCATGAGCGCGCTGCGCGGCAACAACGGTCCCCGCTATCGTCACGTGGTGGACGAGGCGGCGCCGTTTGAAACCATCACCATCGACAAGTTAACGCCGATCATTGGCGCGGTGATCGGCGGAGTTGATCTATCCGGGCCGCCACCAAATCATCAGATGGACGAGATTCACCGGGCGCTGGCCGAAAACAGCGTGATCTTTTTCCGTGACCAGCATCTGACCCAGGAACAGCACCTGTCGTTCGGCCGGAATTTCGGCAGCCTGCATCTGCATCCCGCCGCGCCTCATGCCGCGGGACATCCAGAACTGATGATCATCCATGCCGACAAGGACAGCCCTCGGGCCAACGGGGAAGGCTGGCACAGCGACGTTTCCTGCGATCCGGAACCGCCGATGGGGAGTATCCTTTATATCAAGCAGTGTCCGCCGCACGGTGGGGATACGCTGTTCGCCAGCATGTACGCCGCCTATGAAGCGTTATCGGGGCCGATGAAGCAGTATCTCGACGGCATGGCGGCGGTGCATGATGGCGAGGAGGCCTATCGCGGCACCTACAAGAACGCCGGGATTACCGATAAGCCGACCTATCCCAGGGCGGAACATCCGGTGATCCGGACGCACCCGGTTACCGGGCGGAAGGCGCTGTATGTCAATCGCGGCTTCACCAAGCGGCTGGTGGGCGTGCCGCGTGACGAGGGCGCGGCGATCCTGTCCTATCTATACAATCATGCCGAAAACCCGCTGTTTCAGTGTCGGTTCCGCTGGCAGGAGAACTCGGTGGCATTCTGGGACAACCGCTGTGTGCAACACAGAGCGATGTGGGATTACTGGCCGCACACGCGGTCGGGGTTCCGCGTGACAGTGGCGGGCGACAAGCCGGTTTGAGGCCGGCGCCGTCCATGCGTTCGGGATCGGGTGGGTCCTGATGCGGCGCCGTTCGGCAAAGGACGTGCAGAGCGCGTTGCCCGCGCAAGGGTCAATTCCGGCGATCACCGCCGAGGCGGCTCGGATCGGGTTCCTGTCTTGGTTGCAGCAGGAGCGGCACGCCGCGGCCAATACGGTTGAAGCCTATGGTCATGCGCTGGCGGGTTTCCTTGGCTTTCTGACCGGGCATCTGGGCGGAGAGGCTAATTTGGTTGAGCTGGCCGGTCTGCGGGCAGCCGATATCCGGGCTTGGCTGGCAACGCTCGCGAACGATGGCTTGGCGACCTCGTCACGGGCCCAGCATTTGTCGGCGTTGCGCAGTTTTGTCCGCTATCTGACGCGCCGGTTCGGGGTCGAGGTCACCGCCGTGCGCCTGGTCTCCACCGCCCGGGGGCGCCCTGCCCTGCCGCGAGCGCTGAGCATCCCGCAAGCTCGGGACGTACTAGCTCATGTGGGGGAGGTGTCTGACGCGCCGGCCATGCAGGCGCGCGATATCGGCTTGTTCTCGCTGCTGTATGGCAGCGGGCTGCGCATCGGCGAGGCGCTGGGACTGAATGTGGCCGATGCGGTCGCGTTGCGTGCCAGCCTGTCGGTCACCGTGACCGGCAAGGGGGCAAAAACCCGGATCGTGCCGGTGTTGGCGGTAGTACGGGCGGCGATCGAGGACTGGCTGAGCCTGCATCCGGACCGAAGCCCGGACAGCCCGCTGTTCGTGGGTGCGCGCGGCAAACGGCTCGACCCTGCGATGGCGCAGAGGGTGCTGCGGACATATCGCCAGCGCGCCGGACTGCCGGAGCACGCGACGCCGCACGCGCTTCGGCACTCGTTCGCGACGCATCTGCTGGCCGGCGGCAGCGACCTGCGCTCGATCCAGGATCTGCTGGGCCATGCCAGCCTGTCCACCACGCAGCGCTATATCGCGGTGGACAATACCGCGCTGCTTGCGGTTTGGCACAAAACGCATCCACGCGGATAGGGTGGGCGCGGACGCCGCGGGGCGTAGTACTGGAGGCCTGGAGGGTCGGCCGGCTGATTGCGCCGCCGGCCAATGTCCGCGACGGCGGCTAGCGGTTCATCATTACCGGCAGCTTGGAATGCTCCAGCACATGCCGGGTCACACCACCGAGAATGAGTTGTCGCAGCCGGGAATGCGAATACGCCCCCATCGACAGCAGGTCGCAGCCAAACTCGGCGGCGGCGCCAAGCAACCCTGCTCCGACCGAGCCGCCAGCGGCACGGAAGGTGACGATATCGGCGTGCACCTGGTGCAGCCCGAGATAAGCAGCGAGGTCAGGCGCACCCGGTCCGCGCCGCTGGTAACCGTCCGCCGACAGGATAGCGACACCTTCGGCGCGCTGCATCCACGGCAACGCCGCCTGTACCGAGGACGCGGATTCGGCGGTGCCGTTCCAGGCGAGGCAGACCCTGGCGCCGATTTTGGGTGGCGCGATCTGGGGGGCGATCAGCACCGCGCGGCCGGAATCGAACAGCACCGCATGCAGCGCATCGGACGAGGAGACGTCCTCTCCGGCGTCCGGATGCGGCACCACGGTCAGGTCGGCGAGACGGGCCTGTTGGGCGACGATGTCTTCCTCGCGCCCGGTCACCGCGGCGAAGCTGGCGGTGGCATGATCGGAGCCTGGGTGAGCTTCCTGCACGATCACGTCATGGCTGGCGACGAAACGGTCAAACATCGAGCGGACGGCGTGGGCACGATCGTTACTCTCCTTTTCGGTGGCCGACATCATTTCCTCGATCATCGCACCGGACAGGCCTTCACCGGCCAGCGGCGCGACATCGCGGCTGTCGACGCGGACGTGCAAAGCGGTGAGATGGGCGTTCCACGCCCGGGCAATCGTCAGGGCGGACGCCAGGGCGGCTTCGCCCGCCGCGGTCCCGGTCAGCGGCAGCAGTAGCTTGCGTATGGCCATGGTCAGCTCCTTCAGTCGAGTGTTGCGGCCAGGGCATGGTCGCGACCAACGGAATTTTGCGTGTGGAACCTTGCCTTTTCCGGCGGAATTCCGCGGCGCAATTTTCCCTCTGCGTGAGCCATGCGATGAAGCAAAAATCAGAGCGTTTTCAGACTGCACAGTCATTCTGGGCACGTCGCGGAGCAAGGCAGGTTTGTGCCGGCGTTGCAAGTGTGTTCGGCATCGCAAAAATCAAGCTTCGGGGAAGCCCCCCCGGGGAGGCTTGGGGCAGGCTTGGGGGAAACTTGGTGGAAGCTTATGGGAAGAGCTTGGTCTGTTCCCAGTCTTGCGCGGCCGATCGTAGATAGACAGTGCGGTCATGCAGCCGGAACGCCATGTCTTGCCAGAACTCGAACCGTTGGGGAACAATCCGGTAGCCCGACCAATAGCGTGGCCGCGGGATTTCGTCGGCGAAGCGCTGCTCGGCCTCGGCGAGGCGGCGTTCCAGGACGGTGCGGTCGGCCAACGGGCGGGACTGCTGCGATGCCCAGGCGCCGAGCCGGGAAATGCGCGCCCTGGTAGCGTAGTAGGCGTCGGCCTCGGCGTCGGTGACGTGTTCCACCGTCCCCTCGATGCGGATCTGCCGGCCCAGCGACTTCCAGTGAAACAGCAGCGCGGCATTCGGGTTGGCTGCGAGCTCGTCGCCCTTGCGGCTTTCCTTGTTGGTGTAGAAGACGAAGCCGCGCTGATCGACGCCCTTGAGCAGCACGGCGCGCAGCGACGGGCGGCCATTTGGCGTGCTAGTGGCGACGGCCATGGCGTTCGGGTCATTCGGTTCGGAATTTTCCGCCTCCGCCATCCAGGTTTGAAATTGGTCGAATGGGGAGATCGCTAAGTTTGGCGGCATGGCGCAATCCTTCTGAGCGAAGCGGTGCTGGTGCCGATAACAGCATGTTCCGGTCACCCGACAAGCGCCCCATCTGACTTTGGGCACCCCCACGGCCTTCCAAGTTGGCCCTTGCAAGTTGGCGGACCAGGGGCAAACAGCATAACCACGGCAGCCTGATCCTGGAGAGCGCCATGAAAGAGACCCTGCACCCCGACCCACACGCGGAAATCCGCGAGGAAGTCCGCAAGCTGTGCAGCCGGTTTCCCGGCGAGTATTGGCGTAGGCTGGACCAGGAGCGCGGCTATCCGACCGAATTCGTGCGCGCGCTGACCGAAGCCGGTTACCTGGGAGCGCTAATCCCGGAACAGTATGGCGGCGCCGGACTGCCGCTTTCAGCCGCCGCGGCAATCCTGGAGACGGTGCAGGCCGAAGGCGGCAATGCCGCCGCCTGCCATGCCCAGATGTATATCATGGGTACCATCCTGCGGCACGGCACCGACGAGCAGAAGCAGAGCTACCTGCCGAAGATTGCCACGGGCGAACTCCGGCTGCAGGCTTTCGGTGTCACCGAACCGACCAGCGGGACCGATACGACCTCATTGCGAACGTTTGCCCGTAGGGACGGCGGTCATTATGTGGTCAACGGCCAGAAGGTGTGGACTAGCCGCGCCGAACACTCCGACCTGATGCTGCTGCTGGCGCGGACGACGCCGAAGGACCAGGCGGGGAAGCGCACCGACGGCCTGTCCACCTTCATCGTGGACATGCGAGCAGCACGTGGCCACGGGCTGACGATCCGGCCGATCCGCACGATGATGAACCACAACACCACCGAGATATTTTTCGACAACATGGTGATCCCGGCGGGCAACCTGGTCGGCGCCGAGGGACGCGGCTTCCGCTACATCCTGGATGGGATGAACGCCGAACGGCTGTTGATCGCGGCGGAGTGCATCGGCGACGCCAAGTGGTTTTTGCGCAAGGCGGCGGACTACGCGCGGGAGCGGCAAGTGTTCGGCCGCCCGATTGGTCAGAACCAGGGCATCCAGTTTCCGCTGGCGCGGGCGTACGCGCAGATGCGGGCGGCCGAACTTATGGTGCAGGCCGGGTGCGAAAAGTTCGAAGCCGGCGAGAGTCCGGGCGAGGAGGCAAATATGGCGAAGCTGTTGGCGGCCGAGGCGTCATGGGCGGCTGGGGAGGCCTGCATCCAGACCCATGGCGGCTTCGGGTTCGCCGAGGAATACGATATCGAACGGAAATTCCGGGAGACCCGGCTGTATCAGGTGGCGCCGATCAGCACGAACCTGATCCTTTCATATCTGGCGGAACATGTTCTGGAGTTGCCGCGGAGTTATTGAGGCGCGGTGGTCCGGGGTGTCGGGCCCATCTTGTTCCTGGGTGCGTTGGATGACCGCGGCGGCACGAGAGCCGGTGGAGATGCGCGTGAAAGAGCAGTGGCAGTATCAGCTCAGGGCCTATTTGACGGACGAGGCGGCCGAGGTGGCGCGGATTGATCGCAACGACTCGACGCTCCACCCCCTCAAAGAGATTTTGGACAAACACCACGCGACACTGGTGAGCCAATTCGACGCCTTCCAAAGCTATGTCGCGGCGGCTGAGAAGGAGGGCCCGGAAAGTTTCCCGCTTTACCAGTGGACGAAGGCGACGATCGAAGACCCGGTCAAGCGCGCGAAGCATAGCCGCAGCTTTGCGCTGCGTGTCTCGGGTAAGGAGGTCTATCCAAGGGAGATCGCGGATAAGCTTGAAGCTGACCTGCAGCGGCTCGTCGGCGGCAGCTTGGTGACGCGGATTTCGAGGCACGACACCAATCCCGCGAACAACCTGCCGATACCGTCGGAATACCGGGCGTAGTCATCTTGTTTGCTCGAACTGACAGGATAGGCCGGTCAGCGCGGCAGCGGTCTGACACGGACAGATGACCATGGGCCCAGTGACATTACGATATTGCATCTTACAGGTGTCTCACCCAGCGCGGAAGATCAGCACCCGAGCCGCTCCGTGTTGACGTTCGGCCAACAGCTCAGAATCCGGCAGCCATGTTTCGCAGTGTCCAAGCTCCGCCACGATCAGCGCTCGCGGCTTGATACAATGGGTGTCTGTCAGATGACTGAGTGCGCGAGCCACAAGGTTTTGGCCATAGGGTGGATCCAAAAAGACGAGGGAAGCGCCGGTGGTCAGGCGGCCAACCTCGGGACCGTCGTAGCCCGTCCTGCCTTTGCAGGCTGCTTGTCGGGCGCCAAAAGCAGAAAGCACATCCCCCGCCACCACCTCCGCTCGCCCCTCCGCCTTGCATGCGGCCACATTGGTCCGCAGGGCGCGCAGCGCGGCGGCATCCTGCTCGATGAAGCAAGCCGTGGCCGCGCCACGCGACAGCGCCTCCAATCCCAGTGCGCCGGTCCCGGCAAACACGTCCAGCACCACGGCCCCCTCGATCAACCGACGCCCGCCCCAGGGCGCGTGCATCAGCATGTCAAATAACGCCTGTCGCACCCGATCGGCGGTGGGTCGGGTTCCCTGGCCCAGCGGCGCGATAAGCTTGCGACCGCGCCAGGCACCAGCGACGATCCGCACTAGACCATTTTCAGCATGACTGTGCGTGCGGAAAGTGGTCTAGCTCTTTGTTTTGTCGCATGATTCGCGCGCCTTGAAGGTTCCGCCGAAGCCGCGATCATGCTTTAGCGGCGATGTCGCGGCAACGGCGGGGGTGCGCCGGCCTCGGTGGGAAGTTGTTGGCGCAGTACGCGGGGCGGAATTTCCTCGATGCCGCCGCGTTCGAGCAGACCGAGCTGGAACGGCCCGTAGGCGACTCGGATCAGGCGCGAAACCGAAAGCCCGAGGTGATCCATGACGCGGCGGATTTCGCGGTTGCGGCCTTCTCGCAGGCTGATGCTGAGCCAGGTATTGTCGCCGGTGCGGGCGTCGATTGCCGCCTCGATCGGGCCGTAGCGCACGCCGCCGACGGTCACGCCTCGGCTGAGCGCGTTCAGCGCGGCGGGGTTCGGCGCGCCGAACACGCGCACCCGGTAGCGCCGCAGCCAACCGGTGGACGGCAGTTCCAATTGGCGTGCCAGACCGCCGTCGTTGGTCAGCAGCAGCAATCCCTCGCTGGTCAGGTCCAACCGCCCGACGCTGATGACCCGGGGCAACTGATGCCTCAGCTTGTCGAACACGGTGGGTCGGCCTTCGGGATCCTTGTGGGTGGTGACCAGGCCTTCCGGCTTATGATAGCGCCAAACCCGGGTGCGATCGGGCTGGTCCACCACCTTGCCGTTCACCTGCACGACGTCGCCAGAGGCGATGAATGTCGCCGGATGGGTGACGGTCTTGCCGTTCAGCCTGATCGATCCGTCCGCCAAAAGGCGTTCGGCGTCGCGCCGGCTGGCGACACCGGCGCGCGACAGCCACTTGGCGATGCGGTCGCCGCGCGCCGCCTCGGTGGCGCTCACGGCGGGGCGCCGATGTCGCGGCGACAGAAGCCCCCGGGCCAGGCGATCTCATCCACCGCGGCGTAGGCGCGTTCCCGCGCCTGGCCGATGTCCGCACCGACACCGCAAATCGTCAGCACCCGGCCGCCGGCAGCAACGACTGTGCCGTCCGGCCCGGCCTCGGTTCCGGCGTGGAACAGCGAGACATCCGGCATCGCCGCGGCCCGATCCAATCCGTTGATCGTCGAGCCAAGCGTCGGCGTCTCGGGGTAGCCGTTGGCGGCCAAAACGACTGCGACGGCGGCCCGGTCGATCCGCCGCAGGTTGAAGTCACGTAATTCTCCGTCGCAGGCCGCCTGCAGCGCCGGCAGCAGGTCGGATTGCATGCGCGCGAGCAGAACCTGGCACTCCGGATCGCCAAACCGGACGTTGAACTCGATCAGCTTCGCGCCCTCCTGGGTCAGCATCAGGCCGGCAAACAGGATGCCGCGAAACGGCATTCCCTTGCGTTTCATCTCCACCAGCGCCGGGCGGATGATCAGTTCGAGACAGGCATCCTCCAATTTGACCGGGAAACGCGGCAGCGGCGAATACGCCCCCATACCGCCGGTGTTGGCGCCAGTGTCGCCGTCGCCGACCCGCTTGTAGTCCTGCGCCGATCCCAGCAACAGCGCGTCGGTGCCGTCGCACAGCGCGAGCAAGGACACCTCCTCGCCCAGCAGACATTCCTCGATGACGACGGCGGATCCGGCTTCTCCGAAACGTTTTTGCTGCATTATGGAATCTATCGCAGCGATTGCCTCCTGCACGGTCGCGGCGACCACGACGCCCTTGCCGGCCGCTAGGCCATCCGCCTTGACCACGATCGGGGCGCCGCGCCGCTGCACGAAGGCAAGCGCCGCAGCCGCGTCGTCGAAGCGTTCCCATAGCGCGGTCGGGATACTGGCCGCGTTGCACACCTGCTTGGCGAACGTCTTGCTGCCCTCCAGCTGAGCGGCCGCTCGGGTAGGCCCGCAGCAAGCGATGCCCACCGCTTCCATGGCGTCGGTGATGCCGGCGACAAGCGGGGCTTCCGGGCCTGGGACCACGAGGTCGATGGCATTGTCCTGGGCGAAGCCGACCAGGGTGGCGATATCCAGCATACCGATCGGCACGCATTCGGCCAGCGTGGCGATCCCCGGATTGCCTGGCGCGCAATACAGCTTGGTCAACAACGGACTGCCAGCGATCGCCCAGCACAACGCATGCTCCCGCGCGCCCGAGCCGATGACCAGCACCTTCATCGCGTTCTCCCGTGTCCATGCAGGCTTGGTGTAGTATCGTGCATCAGAGAGGCTCGACGCGACGGTGTTTTCTTGAGTATCCGATTCACGCGCCGAATTGTCGGCGCGCCGCGTCTGGCGCTTCTCTGTGTCTGGATACTAACATAGATTAGGGTGATGGACGATCCACGCCCCGCCCCGGTTTCGAATATGCCGGAATACTCCGTGTCGGAGATTTCCGGCGCGGTAAAGCGCACGCTGGAGACCACCTTCGGCCGTATCCGCGTGCGCGGCGAACTGACCGAGGTGAAGCGTTACCCCTCGGGCCACATCTACCTGTCGCTGAAGGACGAAGGCGCGAAGATATCGGGCGTAGTTTGGAAAACCACTGTGCCGCGGCTGGGCATGATGCCGGAGAACGGCATCGAGGTGATCGCCACCGGCCGGATCTCGGCCTACGGTGAGCGGTCATCCTATCAGTTGATTATCGAACGCATGGAGTATGCGGGGGTCGGCGCGCTGCTGGCCCGCATCGAGATGATCCGTCAGCGGCTGGCGGCCGAGGGCCTGTTCGACGCCGTCCGCAAATCCGCCATTCCGCGCCTGCCCGGTATTATCGGCGTGGTGTCGAGCGAGCGCGGCGCGGTCATTCAGGACATCCGCACGACGATCGCACGGCGGTTCCCGCGCCGCATCCTGCTGTGGCCGGTGCCGGTGCAGGGCGAGGGGTCGGCGGAACGCATCGCCGCGGCGATCGCCGGTTTCGATGCGATGACGGCGGCCGGCGATCCGCCGCGGCCCGACGTGTTGATCGTGGCTCGCGGCGGCGGCAGCCTGGAAGACCTGATGGCGTTCAACGAGGAAATCGTCGTGCGCGCCGTAGCCGCTTGCTCCATCCCGCTGATTTCCGCGGTTGGCCACGAGACCGACACCACGCTGATCGATCATGTCTCGGACCGCCGCGCGCCAACGCCGACGGCGGCGGCGGAGATGGCGATCCCGGCGCGATCCGACCTGGTGGCCGACCTGACACACCAGGCGTCGCGGCTGGTCAGCGGGCTGAACCGGTTGGCGCAGGAGAGCCGGCTTCGGCTGAACCGCGCCGAACGAGGCATTCCCGACCTGCCGGCCTTGCTGGGGTCGGCGCGGCAACGGCTGGACGATCGCGTAGACCGAGCATTACTGGCGCTGCCGACGCTGGTGGCACACCGGCGGGTAGTGTTGACCTCGACCGAGCGCCGGCTGCCCGACCCACGCCAGCTCACAACGGCAGCGCGCGAGGCTGTGCGCGACCGCGGCTTGAGGCTCCGGCTGTCGGCCCCGAACCTGCTGGCGGGTCGGCGTTCCGGGTTGCAGTTGGCGTCGCAACGCCTGGCCGGCGGGGTGCACCGCGCGCTGACGACGCTGCGCGCGCACGCTGATCGGACGATCGCGCGGCTGTCGGAGGCACCACTGCGGGCGTCGCTGCGCGAGGCCCGCGCCCATCTTTCTGGCCTTGGGCCTCGGCTGGAGGCGGCATCGCCACTGGCGCTGCTGCGGCGTGGCTACGTGCTGGTCACCAATCCGGCGGGGCTGCCGATCACCAGCGCCGCTTCGGTCAAGCCGGGCGGGCGGCTGCGGCTGACGTTCGGCGATGGCGAGGTGGATGCGGTGGCGCAGGGCGGCCCGGGGCGGGGGCGCGCTACGGTGGAACAGGAACGGCTGCTGCTATGATCGGTCGATGGTCGGCATCACCGCATCGGCGCGATCGAAGGCAGCTCTGATCCGATCCAGCCGCGCGGTGATGACCTTGCGTTCTCCGGTATGGGTCAGGATGTAGAATTCGTTGTCCTTGATCGCCTGCAGCACACGGCGGCCGACGACGGTGGGAGACAAGGCGTCGGCGGCGAATGCCGACTTCATTGCCTCTTGCTGCGGGCGCCGATAGCTGCCACCGAAGCGCTCTGGCCGGGTAGCCGCCGAATCGAAGATCGATGTCGTTACGCCGCCAGGACATAACACCGACACGCCGATGCCGGAATCCGCCAGTTCCTGCTCCAGCGCCTCGGACAGCGCCAGCACGGCGTATTTTGACATTGCGTAGGCGCCCTGGTTGCGGCCCTCGCGGACGAACAGGCTCGACACCGACCCGGTGTTGACAACGTGACCGCCCTGCCCGTGGCGGCGGATCATCGGCACGAAGCTGCGGATGCCGTTGATCACTCCCCGGACGTTGACGCCGATCACCCAGTCCCACTCTTCCGGCCTGACCTGTTCGAGCGGCGTGCCATGCATCGCCACGCCGGCGTTGTTGATGGCGATGTGCAGCGCACCGAAGGCGTCGAGCGCGGTCTTGGCGGCGAGGTCCACCGAATCCGGATCGGACACGTCCGTGGTGACCGCGATGGCGCGAACGCCGATGGTTTCGATGGTCTTGCGCGCGGCCTCCAGCGGTTCGGGCCGAAGGTCGGCGAGCACGATGTTGGCGCCGGCATGGGCCAGCGCGGTGGCGATGCCCAGGCCGATGCCGGACGCCGCACCCGTTACGATCGCGGTCTTGTTATTGATGTCTCGCATGTCTGTCCTGTCGGCTACGGTAGCTAGTCCGCGGCCATCTCCTTGAACGTCTCGATCGCTGCCAGCAGGGCTTCGCGCACCAGCGGTGCGCCGATATAGCCGGCAAGATGAAGCAGCGCTTCGGACAGTTGCTCCTCGGTCCAACCCTGGTTGCGGGCGAAACGCAGGTGGATTTTCAGTTCCGCCTCCCGCCCCTGCGCTGCATCCGAAATTACGCAGATCAGCGCTCGGGTTTTCAAATCCAGGCCGGGTCGATTCCAGAGCGTGCCGAAGACCGCCTCTTGGGTGTAGGCGGCGAATTTCTGCATGATCGGATGCTGATAGAGGCCGTTGTCGATTTTGTCGGCATACGCCTCGCCCATCAACTTGCGGCGTATCGCCTTGCCCTGTGCGCGTCTGTCGTCAGCCATGTATCCCCCCTCCGATTGCTGCCTTGTAGTGTCGGCCAGTGGGTGGGTTTTGGCTAGAGCGGCGGGAGGCCGCCGCGGTTCTGGATGAACGCGGCGATGTCATCGACCCCGGTGCCGGCGCGGACGTTGGCGAAGACAAACGGACGATCGGCGCGCATCCGCTTGGCGTCGCGTTGCATGACTTCGAGGCTGGCCCCGACATAGGGTGCGAGGTCGATCTTGTTGATCACCAGCAGATCGCTGCGGGTGATGCCGGGGCCGCCTTTGCGTGGGATCTTGTCGCCGGCCGACACGTCGATCACGTAGATCGTCAGATCCGCCAGTTCCGGACTGAAGGTCGCGGCAAGATTGTCGCCGCCCGACTCGATCAGGATCAGATCGAGAGCGGGGAATTTTTGCCGCAAATCGGCGACGCCGGCGAGGTTGATCGAGGCATCCTCGCGGATCGCGGTATGCGGGCAGCCGCCGGTTTCGATGCCAACGATACGATCGGGCGGCAACGACCCGGCTCGGGTGAGGAATTCGGCGTCCTCCTTGGTGTAGATGTCGTTGGTGATCGCGGCGATTTCGTAACTTTCACGGAATTTCCTGCAAAGCGCGTCCATCAGCGCGGTCTTGCCGGTGCCAACGGGGCCGCCGACGCCGACACGCAGTGGGCCGTGCGGGGAGGAGGTCATGAACGGAACAACCTTGTGTGTTGGGTTTCGTGACGCATGGCGGCGAGGTCGGATCGAAACGCGCAGCCGCCGAGGTCGTCGAGCGTGGCGGATTCGGTTTCCGTTGCGGCCGTCAGGATAGTGACTTCGAGCGCCGCCAAGACTCGCAGACCGGCGGTTTGACCGAGTGGCACAAGGCGAACGGCGGCGGAGATCAGATTGCTGGCGAAGGCTTGCAGAAAGGCGGCTGCGATTGTGTTTTCTGGGATGCCATGTTGGCCGGTAACCGCGCCAACCGCGACGGGATAGGGGATGTGCTGGGGTACTGGCGGCGTGCCCCAGGGTGCGGCGGCCAGCATGAAGGCGCGCCCCTGGTCGAGGGATTCGCTCTGGCGCTCGCGGCAGGACGCGGTGGCGCGGGCGAGTTCGGCCATGTCGGTCAGCGCCGCCAGGTTGGCGCCGGCGCGGTGAGCGTGGCGCAACAGAATGGTGTCGGTTCGGCCGGTGCCGTGGGTGATGATTTCGCTCAACCAGGCACGCAGGGTGGTTTCGTTGCTGATGTCACCGTTTTGGACCGCCCATTCGATGCCGTGGGAGTAGGCGAAAGCGCCGGTCGGAAAGGCCGGGGACAGCCAGGCTAGCAGGCGCAACAGGGCTGGTGCGGCCATGGGTTGTCGGAAGCGACATTGCGGATATGTGGCTTCAGCAGTTGGCGTCGTGGGGTCGCGTTTTTCAGAGATGAGGATGGTCGTCATCGTCGTGGTGGTGGTGAGGGTGGCGGCCGGCATACGCGCCTACTTCCGGGTCGAACGGAGCCTGGATTGAATCGACATGGCCGCCGAGACGCTGGACCATTTCGCCGATGACGTGATCGGTTCGAATACGGATGCGATCGCCCAGCAGTTGTACCGGTAGATGGCGATTGCCGAGATGCCAGGCGATGCGGACGAGTTCGCTCGCCCGATGGGCATAGATTTCCATCAGTGGCTCGGGCTGCGCGCAGACCCGGACGATGCCGGCCTCCACGAGCAACCCGTCACCGTCGCGCAGCCGCACTGCCTGAGGCAGGTCGATCAGTAATTCGGTTCCGCACAGCGTAGAGAGAACGATACGGCGTCGGAAGCGAAGGTCGTAGTCGATCTGCACGCGATCGACCTCTTGGCTGGTGTCCCAGCATCCTTGGGCCAGGATTTGCGTGACGTGCATCAAAACAGGAAGTACCGCTGCGCCATCGGCAGGATGGTGGCCGGGTCGCAGGTCAGCAGCACGCCGTCGGCGCGGACCTCGTAGGTTTCGGCATCGACCTCGATCGCCGGGGTAGCGTTGTTGTGGATCATGGCCTGCTTGCCGATTCCGCCGCGGGTGTTCGACACTGCCACAAGCAGGCGCTGCAGGCCGAGCGTCTGGCCGATTCCGGCGTCGAGTGCCGCGGCCGAAACGAAGGTTACGCAGCTCGCCCCCCTCGCACGGCCGATGGCGCCGAACATCGGGCGGTAGTGCACCGGCTGTGGCGTGGGGATCGAGGCATTCGGATCGCCCATCGGCGCGCAGGCGATCGAACCGCCCTTGATCACCAGATCGGGTTTCACTCCGAAGAACGCCGGCGACCACACCACCAGGTCCGCCAACTTGCCGACAGCGATCGAGCCAACTTCGTTGGCGAAGCCCTGAGCGATCGCCGGGTTGATAGTATATTTTGCAACGTAACGTTTTATCCGGGCATTATCGTTTCGATCGGTATCGGTGGGAAGGGGGCCGCGCTGGGTTTTCATCTTGTGCGCGGTTTGCCAGGTGCGGATGATGACCTCGCCGGCGCGCCCCATTGCCTGGCTGTCGGAGGACATCATCGACAGCGCGCCGAGGTCGTGTAGGATGTCCTCGGCGGCGATGGTTTCCTTGCGGATGCGGCTTTCGGCGAAGGCGACGTCCTCGGGGATCAGGCTGTCGAGGTGATGGCAGACCATCAGCATATCGAGATGTTCGTCGATCGTGTTGGTGGTGTAAGGACGCGTCGGATTGGTCGAGCTTGGCAGCACGTTGGCAAGGCTCGCGACCTTGATGATGTCGGGGGCGTGGCCGCCGCCGGCCCCCTCGGTGTGGAAGGCGTGGATGGTGCGGCCCTTGAAGGCGGCAATGGTGTCTTCCACGAAGCCGGATTCGTTCAGCGTGTCGGTGTGGATCATGACCTGGACGTCGAAACGATCGGCTACGGTCAGGCAGTTGTCGATTGCCGCCGGGGTGGTGCCCCAATCCTCGTGCAGTTTCAGACAGGCGGCGCCGGCGCGGAGCATTTCCTCCAGCGCCTGGGGCTGGGATGCGTTGCCCTTACCGGCGAAGGCGAGGTTGACCGGCAGTGCCTCGGCGGCCTGCAGCATGCGCGCGAGGTGCCATGGCCCGGGGGTGCAGGTGGTCGCCGCGGTGCCGGTGGCAGGGCCGGTGCCGCCGCCGACCAGGGTGGTGATGCCTGAGGCGATGGCGTCATCCACTTGCTGTGGGCAGATGAAATGGATGTGCGAGTCGATGCCGCCGGCGGTGAGGATCTTGCCCTCGCCGGCGATGATTTCGGTGCCAGGGCCGATTATGAGATCGACGCCGGGCTGCACGTCGGGATTGCCGGCCTTGCCGATGCCGGCGATGCGGCCGTTGGTGATCGCCACGTCGGCCTTGACGATGCCCCAATGGTCGATGATCAGGGCGTTGGTGATGACGGTATCGACGGCGCCTTGGGCCTGGGAGAATTGCGACTGGCCCATGCCGTCGCGGATCACCTTGCCGCCGCCGAATTTTACTTCCTCGCCGTAGATGGTGAAGTCGTTTTCGACCTCGACGATCAGGTCGGTGTCGGCGAGTCGGACGCGATCACCGGTGGTGGGGCCGAACATCTCGGCATAGGCGGCGCGGGTGATGCGGGCCATCAGTCGAGCGGTCCCATCACCTGGGCGCGGAAGCCATGCACAATGCGGGTGCCGCGATAGGGTATCAGGGTGACCTCGCGGGTCTGTCCGGGTTCGAAGCGGACCGCGGTGCCGGCGGCGATATCGAGACGTTGGCCCTTGGCGCGGTCGCGGTCGAAGGACAGGGCGGGGTTGGTTTCGGCGAAATGATAGTGGCTGCCGACCTGGATCGGCCGGTCGCCGGTGTTGGCGACGGTCAGCACCGAGCGGGGCAGGCCGGCGTTGAGTTCGATGTCGTTGGGTTCGGGGAGGAGCTCACCGGGGATCATGGACGGGCCTGTGGTCGGTCGATCGAGGGATGCAAGCGATCTTGGCATGGGTGCGGGTGGACCGATAGAGCCGAATGCGGGTGCCTTGACAATCGATGTATATTTCTGACATATACATCTGCGTGATCGACTTTGCGCTCATCGAAGGCTTTGATTGGGATGCGGGCAATGACCGAAAAAGCGCTCAAAAGCACGCCGTTAGCCAGGCAGAAGCGGAGCAGATGTTCTTCAACGATCCGCTTTTGCTGGCCGTGGATGAACGGCATGGACAAACGGAGAGCCGCTTCCATGCTTTGGGGCGGACCGACGATGACCGTCGCTTGCACGTCACGTTCACGCTCCGCGACCGCGGCCGTCTCATCAGAGTCATCTCTGCACGCGACATGCATCGCAAGGAACGACTTCATTATGAACAAACCGCCTAAGCCGGCCCCCAGTTTCGTCACCGAGGCCGAGGAACGCCGCTTCTGGGAACAAAATGATTCGACGGACTATGTCGACTGGAAAACGGCGGAGCGGGTTCGCATGCCCAATCTCAAGCCCAGCACGCTGGCGATTTCCCTGCGTCTGCCGCTTCCGCTGCTGGAGCGGATCAAGATCGCCGCCAATAAGCGTGATGTCCCGTACCAGTCGCTGATCAAGATGTGGCTGGCGGAAAGGATCGACAGCATCTGACCACTCGGGGTCCGATGCGCGGTGTACTTCCTTGGGTCTCCATTAAAAGGACCGTAAGGGTTAGCAAGCGGCACTATCCGCCACGATGCCGTTCTAAACCACGGAAGCGGCCAAGATGGATCGATACGACGACGCAAGATTGACGTCCTGTCTCGCCCCTACCGAATCGGGTCATGCACGGTGACCAGCTTGGTTCCATCCGGGAATGTCGCCTCCACCTGCACGTCATGGATCATTTCGGCGATCCCGGGCATCACCTGCTGGCGTGTCAGCACCTGAGCGCCGGCCTGCATGAGGTCGGCGACGCTGCGCCCATCGCGTGCCGCCTCGACGACGAAGTCGGTGATCAGCGCGACCGCCTCAGGGTGGTTGAGCTTGACGCCGCGGTCCAGTCGGCGACGGGCCACCATGGCCGCCATCGATATCAACAGCTTGTCCTTCTCTCGCGGGGTCAGGTTCATCCGGGCAGCCTCTTTGTTCGATCAGCAGAACCACACCCGCGGCAGCGGGCGATCATCGCGCAGCGCGGCCAGCACGGCAATCACTGTCGCGCGCACCGAGGCACTGTCGGCGCCGAGGATACGGGCGACCAGCATGCCATTCCAAGCGCTGGCCGCGGCGTCGGCCGCGCCCAACGCCGCTCGCAAGGCATCCAGTCTGATTGGGGCATCGGGTGCGGCGTAGATCAGGGTGGCCGACGCCACCGCCCCGGCCCCGACCGCGGCTCGGCGCAGCAGGTCGTCGATCGGACCGTCGATACGAACCGCGTCATGCAACAGCAATTCGCCGCCGCGTTTCACCCGAATCAGATCACGCAACCAGCCTTGCCGCACACGCTCATTCATCGCGGTGCGGCCGAACACCACGGTCTCGACGCCGAGAAACCGGGCATCGTCGGCCAGATCGATTTCAAGCCGACGGTCGAGTGCGCTGCGATCGAAAAGGATCGTTTCCTGCGGCAACCATTCCAGCGCCGCGCCCGCTTTCACCGTCACCCGCGTCCGCACCATCGACGGCGCATCCCCGGTCAGCGCTCGGTAGAACCGGTCGGCGGACTGCGCGGAAACTGTGGCGTGGCAATCCGGGTCAACGACGACCGACACATCCAGGCGGTCTCCGCCGGCCACTCCGCCGCCGGTGTTCAGCATCACCATGTCGATCCAGCCGGCGGCGACGCGACGCGGAAACCTGGCCTTCAGGCAGCCGACCTGACGCAGGTCTCGCAGTACCGTATCGGTTCCGTAACGCTTGACCGCGACGTGCAGTTCGCCAACCGCGCGCTGCAGCGAAACGATTTCAGACAGACAGCCGGCGCCGCACATCGGCCTCGTCAAGGTCCTCTCGCCGACCCGCCAGCACGATATCGCCGCGATCCATCACCACCATGGTTTGCGCCAGTTCGTGAGCGAAATCGAAATACTGTTCCACCAGCAGGATGGCCATGTCTCCGCCGGCACGCAACAGCGCGATGACCCTGCCGATATCCTTGATGATGCTGGGTTGAATCCCCTCGGTCGGCTCATCCAGAACGATCAGACGAGGCTTCGTCACCAGCGCCCGAGCGATGGCAAGCTGCTGCTGCTGGCCGCCGGACAGATCGCCGCCGCAGCGGCGCAGCATGGTCTTCAGGATCGGAAACAGGTCGAATATCTGATCCGGCAGCCTGCGTTCGCGGCGCGGTAGAACGGCGAATCCGGTTTCCAGGTTTTCCTTCACCGTCAGCAACGGGAATATGTCGCGCCCTTGCGGTACCCAGGCAATGCCGCGCTTCGCCCGTTCGTACATCGGCAGGCGGGAGATCTCCTCGCCCTGCCAGCGGATCGACCCGGCCGAGATTGGGTGCGCGCCGACGATGGCTCGCAACATCGAGGTCTTGCCGACACCATTGCGTCCCAGCACGCAGGTCACCGCGCCGACATCGGCGCGGATCGAAACCTGCCGCAGCGCGATCGCGGCGCCGTAGTGCAGATCGACTTTCTCCACTTCCAGCATCAGCGCCCCAGATACACTTCGATGACCTTGGGATCATCGCTGACGAAATCGATCGAGCCTTCGGACAGCACCGAACCTTCGTGCAGTACTGTGACCTTTACATCCAAGGCGCGGACGAACGCCATATCGTGCTCGACCACAACCACGCTACGCGTCCGATTGATCTCACGCAGCAACGCCGCGGTCTGCTCCGTTTCGGCATCGGTCATGCCGGCGACAGGCTCATCGACCAGCAGTAACGAAGGCTCCTGTGCCAGCAGCATGCCGATCTCCAGCCACTGCTTCTGACCGTGCGACAGATCGGCAGCGCGGCGGTAGCGATGATCCTGCAGCCGGGTGGTCTGCAATATCGTTTCGATCCGACGTTTTTCATCCGGCGTCTCGCGCGCGAACATCATGAACCTGGTGCCGCGATCGCCCGCCAGGGCGAGCAACAGATTGTCCCATACGGTCTGCGGTTCGAACACCGTCGGCTTCTGGAACTTGCGGCCGATGCCCAATGAGGCGATTGCCGGCTCATCCAGCTTGGTCAGGTCGGTGCCGCGCGAGAACACGACCTTGCCGCTGTCGGGTCGCGTCTTGCCGGTGATGACATCCATCATCGTGGTCTTGCCGGCGCCGTTCGGGCCGATCACCGCGCGCATCTCGCCCTCGCTCAGTACCAGCGAAAGCGCATTCAGCGCGCGGAATCCATCGAACGTGACCGTGACGCCATCGAGATACAGCAGCGTGTCGGCGGTTTCACTCACCCGGTCACCTCGTGCGCTGCCGCAACCGCAGGTGCCTCGGGTTCGGGTTCCTTGGGCGCGCGCGAGCGGAACAGACCCATGACACCGCGCGGCAGGAACAGGGTGACGAAGATGAACATCGCGCCCAGCGCGTAGAGCCAGATCTCGGGCAGTGCGCTGGTGAACCAGGTCTTGCCGAAATTGACGAGGATCGCACCGAGGATCGCGCCGACCAAGGTGCCGCGACCGCCGACCGCGACCCAGATCACCGCCTCGATCGAATTGCCGGGGGCGAATTCGCTGGGGTTGATGATGCCGACCTGCGGCACATACAGCGCGCCGCCGATCCCGGCCATCACCGCCGACAGCACCCAGACCACCAGTTTGTAGGATTCCGGGCGGTAGCCGAGGAACCGGGTGCGGCTTTCAGTATCGCGTACTGCGATCAGGATCTTGCCGAAGCGGGAGTCGACGACAAAGCGGGCGAGCAGCAACTGCCCGCACAAGACCACGGCCGAGATCACCAGCAACGCCGAGCGGGTCGTATCGGCTTGCACATTGAATCCGAGGATGTCCTTGAAATCGGTCAGCCCGTTGTTGCCGCCGAATCCCATGTCGTTGCGGAAGAACGCCAGCAGCAGAGCGTAGGTCAGCGCCTGGGTGATGATCGACAGGTAGACCCCGGTGACCCTGGAGCGGAACGCCAGCCAGCCGAACACCCCGGCCAGCAGCGCCGGCACAAGCAGGGCCATCAGGATGGCGAAGCCGAACCAGTCGAAGCCGTGCCAGTACCAGGGCAACTGCTTCCAGCCGAGGAAAACCATGAAGTCGGGCAGCATCGCGTTGCCGTAGACCCCTCGGGTGCCGATCTGGCGCATCAGATACATGCCCATGGCGTAGCCGCCCAAGGCGAAGAAAGCCGCATGGCCGAGCGAGAGGATACCGGCGAAACCCCAGACCAGATCGACGGCCAGTGCCAACATGGCGAAGCAGAGGTATTTTCCGGCCAGCGCGATGACGTAGGTCGGCACATGCAGGGCCGAGGCAACCGCCGTCAACTGGTTCAGCAACGCCAACAGCAGCGCCGCGCCGATGACCACGACCAGGGTGATGGAGGTGGTGCGATCGAGCTTCATGCCTCCACCGCTCGACCTTTGAGCGGGAACATGCCGCGAGGATTCCGTTGCACGAACAGTATGAGTAGCACCAGCACGACGATCTTGGCCAGCACCGCGCCGGCGATCGGTTCCAGGAACTTGTTGACGATGCCCAAGGTCAACGCGCCGATTGTGGTGCCCCACAGATTGCCAACGCCGCCGAACACCACCACCATGAAGCTGTCGATTATGTAGCCTTGGCCGAGATTGGGTGACACGTTGTCGATCTGCGACAATGCCACGCCGGCGATGCCGGCCACGCCCGAACCGAGCCCGAAGGTCAGCGCATCGATCCACGGCGTGCGGATGCCCATTGCGGCGGCCATCCGGCGGTTCTGGGTGACCGCGCGCATGCGCAGCCCGAGCGGGGTGTAGCGCAACGCCGCCATCAGCGCCGCGACAACCAGGAACGCGAACAAAATGATATACACTCGGTTATAGGTCAGCGTCAGGCCGCCGAGTTGGAACGCACCGCTCATCCAGCCCGGCGTATCGACTTGGCGATTGTTGGCTCCAAATAATGAGCGCACCACTTGCTGCAGCACCAGCGACAGGCCCCAGGTCGCCAGCAGGGTTTCCAGCGGCCGGCCGTAGAGCCAGCGGATCAGGCTGCGCTCGACCGCGACGCCTACGGCGCCCGAGACCAGGAAGGCCATCGGCACCGCGATCAGCAGACTGATCGCGTAGAGCGACGGCAGATAGGCATGCATCAACTGCTGCACGACGAAGGTTACGTAGGCGCCGATCATCACCATCTCGCCGTGCGCCATGTTGATGACGCCCATCACGCCGAAGGTTATCGCCAGTCCGGCGGCCGCAAGCAGCAGCACCGAACCCAAGCTGATGCCGTAATACACGCTTTCCGCCAGGCTCCAGATTTGCAGGACGCGATCGATCGAGACCACGGCGGCGGCGGCGGCGTTGGCGACCGGGCCGGACTGGCCGGCGAGTGCCGCCAACTGGCTGCGTGCGTCCTGATCGCCGCGCGCCCGCAGGGTCGCCACGGCGGCGAGTTTACCGCTCTGGCTGGCATTTGGCGCGGACAGCATCGCGGCGGCCTGTGCCTGCTGCATGCGTCGCTTGACCTCGGGTTTGGTTTCCTTGGCCAATGACTTGTCCAAGGCAGGAAGAGCGGCGGGGTCGTGCGAGGTGAACACCGCCGAGGCCGCATGCAGCCGGGTCGACGCATCCGGGGCGAACAGTTGCAGCACACCTAGCGCCTCGTCGATAGCGCTGCGCACGGCGTTGTTGACCCGAACCGCTTTCACATCGTCATCGCTGACGTCCGGCGCCGGGGCTCCGGTGCGGGCGTCGATATACTTGCCGTCGGGCTGCTGAATGAACAGCGCGCGATCATCGCGGGCATACAGCAGGCCGTCATGCAGCGCACCAATCACCGCGGCGGCACGCGGATCACCCGATACCGCGAGTTGCTCGACACCGCGGCGCACCGAATCGAACGCTACCGGAGATATCGTCAGGGCCGAGGCGGCGAGTTCGCCATAGACATCGTCGCTGGCCTCGGCGCGCGCCGGTGATGGGGCCAGAACCGCGACAGCCAGAACCATCACAGCTAGACCCACGACTATCGGCAAGAGCCATGCTGGGATCAGCCGACGCATCGCGCATCCTTCGAAGGATAGAAACGGGGGCGGCCGGGAGGAAACGGCCGCCCCCTTCCGGCAATCAGGCGATTAAGCCTTCTTGCCCGCGGTGCACGTGCCGGTCTTCACGTTGAACGCACCGCATCTCATTGGCGCTCGCCAGTCGCCGATCAGGTCCTTCGTGTCCGCGACGTAGGGCGACCATTCCTGGGCCACGAGGAGGCCCGGCGTCTCGGAAACGATGTTGAATTGGCCGTCGGCCTGAATCTCACCGATCAGCACCGGCTTGGTAATGTGATGGTTCGGCATCAACGCCGAGTAACCACCGGACAGGTTGGGCACGGAAACCCCGATCATTGCATCGATGACCGCGTTGGCGTCGGTGGTGCCGGCCTTCTGTACGCCTTTCAGCCACATGTTGAAGCCGATATAGTGCGCCTCCATCGGGTCATTGGTGGTGCGTTTCGGATTCTTGGTGAAGGCCTTCCATTGCTTGATGAAGGCTTTGTTTTCGCGGGTATCGACGCTCTCGAAGTAGTTCCAGGCCGCCAGGTGCCCGAGCAACGGTTTGGTATCGAGGCCGGCGAGTTCTTCTTCACCGACGCTGAACGCCACCACCGGAATGTCAGTGGCTTTGATCCCCTGGTTGCCGAGTTCCTTGTAGAACGGCACGTTGGCGTCGCCGTTGATGGTCGAGACCACCGCGGTCTTCTTGCCGGCGGAGCCAAACTGCTTGATCGATGAGACGATGTTCTGCCAGTCGGACTGGCCGAACGGCGTGTAATTGATCATGATGTCGCTTGGCGCGACACCCTTCAACTTCAGGTAGGCTTCCAGGATCTGGTTGGTGGTGCGCGGATAGACGTAATCGGTGCCGGCGAGGACCCAGCGTTTGACGTTGCTTTCCTGCATCAGGTAGTCCACCGCCGGGATGGCCTGCTGGTTCGGAGCGGCGCCGGTGTAGAAAACGTTGCGGCTGCACTCCTGGCCCTCGTATTGCACCGGGTAGAACAGCATGCCGTCGAGTTCCTCGAACACCGGCAGCACGGATTTTCGCGACACCGAGGTCCAGCACCCGAATACCGCGGCGACCTTGTCGACCGAGAGAAGCTGGCGCGCCTTTTCCGCGAACAGCGGCCAGTTGGACGCCGGGTCGACCACTACGGGCTCCAGCTTCTTGCCGAGCAGGCCGCCTTTCTTGTTCTGCTGATCGATCAGCATGAGCATGACATCCTTCAGCGTGGTCTCGCTGATTGCCATGGTGCCGGACAGCGAATGCAGGATGCCGACCTTGATGGTGCCGCCGGCGGCTGGCGACTGCGCCGTGGATGTGGCCGACTTGGCGGTGCCGACCGCGGCCAGCGTTGCCGCGGCAACTCCGAGGCGACCTAGACCGCGGCGGGATAGAAAGGGTTCGTCCAGTGACATCAGTGACTGTTCCCGTGCCTGTTGTTGCTTCGGTTTGTTGTTTCGATGTCCCGTCCTGATGGACGGCAAGGCTACCTATGCAATGTTGACAAGCAACAAACGTGCCAGAGACTAAAGGCCGACTGGTGGCTTCGCGCTGCATCGGTGCCGGGTTCTGCCAGCGGCGTCCGGCGTGGTCAGGGAAACATCCGTTTTCGGCAGGTTCTGGCGGGAGACAGCAATTTGAGCGGTGTCTGGGTTCGTGCCGCTTGCTTGGCGCGCGATGATCCGAATTACTCAACTGCCCAGAATTTCAGCATCGTTGACCTTAACGGATCTGCCCGCGGCTTGGGCACGCGGCGGGGCCACGATTTTGGCGTGCCGGGAAAACCGGTCTACGCTCATCGATCGAAGACCGGACCTAAAGACCACAGCCTTGGGGGGAACGATGGCCAAGATTGTAATCGCCGACAATCCGCTGAACGAAATCAGCGTCGCGCGAGAGTTGCTGCCGGCCAATCTGGACACGGTGATCGCTCGTCACGGCAGCGCCGAATTCAACGCGGCGTTGGCCGATGCTGTTTGCCTCGTCGGCTTCGGCGACGGCACCATGAACGATGCGTTCTACCGATCCGCCCCGAAATTGAAGCTGATTCAATTGCTTTCGGCCGGTTACGACCGCTGCGACATCGAAGCCGCGCGACGGGCCGGCGTGCCGATCTGCAACAATGGCGGCGCCAACTCCACCGCGGTGTCGGAACACGCAATCCTGCTGATGCTGGCGGTGTGCCGGCGCCTCGTCTGGCAGCACGGCAACGTCGCCGCCGGCCGCTGGCGCGGCAACAATGTCGACGACGTCAAGCTTTATGAACTGAAGAACCGCACGCTGGGTATCGTCGGGCTGGGCACGATCGGCAAGAAGACCGCGCGGCTGGCGAAAGCGTTCGGAATGCACGTGCAATACTACGACATCGTCCGACTGACCGAGGATCAGGCCGATGAACTCGGTGTCCGATTCGCGCTTTTCGAGGAGGTTCTGCGCAGTTCGGATGTGGTGTCGCTGCATGTGCCGCTGAGCAAGGCGACCCGGCACATGATGGGCGCGGCACAGTTCCGGATGATGCAGCAATCGGCCTATCTGGTGAACACCTGCCGCGGCCCGGTGGTGGACGAACCGGCGCTGATCGAGGCGCTTTCGGCTGGCACCATTGCCGGCGCCGGATTGGATGTGTTCGACAGCGAGCCGCCGCCGCCCAACAACCCGCTATTCGCGCTGCCGAACGTGGTGTTGAGCGCGCATCTCGCCGGCCCGACCTGGGACAATCAGTACACCAGATTTCGCAACGCGTTCGACAACTGCCAGCGCGTGGTCCGCGGCGACAAGCCGCTATGGATCATTCCTGAACTGCGGAACTGATCGACGATCGATCCGGCCGCGTCTCCGGCATCGCCAACCAGACTGCAAGAAACCCGACCGCGCCGACCGCGGCCAGCACCATGAAAGCCGTCTCCATCCCGGCGCTATCGGCGATCCCGCCCGACAGCGTCGTGCTGACGGCCGCACCGAGATACATCGCCAATCCCAAAATCCCCATGCACAGGTTGAAGTGCGAGGTGCCAAGCGTCAGGTCGGCGGCCAGCAACGGCAGCAACACACCGAACACCGCGGCGCTGACACCACTGATCGACTGTCCCATGACCAGCGGCCAAGACCCGGGCAGAACCGCGAGCAGCAGTCCACGCAACGGCAGTGCCCCCCAGCCCAGCAGCAGCAGGCGCTTGCGCCCGACGGTCTCGGCCAGGCGCCCCACCCAGGGCGACATCAGCGCGACGACAATCTGCGGCACGACGATGCAGGCGGCGATGATCAGGTTGGCAAGATGGCCCGCCCGCATGGTCACCTCGGCGCCGGCCAACGGCAGCATGGCGGCGTTGGACAGATGGAACAGCATCACGCAGATGGCGAAAATCAGCAGCCGCCGATCGACCAACAACCGCTTCAGGCCGGCAAGATCCAGCACTCGACTGGTGGTCTGCGCCCTGGCATGCTCTCCGGCACCGATCGACCACAGCGCCGCCAGCGCCGGCAGGCACAGCGCGGCGGTCAGCAGAAACACGAAGCGGGTGGAGAAGTACGCGCCGGTTGCGCCCATGACGGCGGCGGCTAGGCCGTTGCCGATCGATGCATAACGGGCGTTGCGGCCAAGCCGCTCGCCCAGCGCGGCGTGCCCAACGGTGTGCAGGCTGATCGCCGCGATCGCAGGCGTCATGACGCAACTGGCGAAACCGTGCAGCATTTGCGCCACCAGCACCGGCAGTTGCTGCGGCTGCACCGCCAACAGCAGGGCGGCGGCGATGATGCCGACCAGTGCCCCGGAGGCGGCGATCCGCTTGTTGCGCAGCGCATCGACCAGCGCGCCGGCCGGAAGTTGGCTGACCAGCGAGGTCATGGTGCCCAGCGTCAGGGCGTAGCCGATCTCGATCTGGGTCCACTTATGGGTGGTCAGATAGACCGCGACGAACGGGCCAAACCCGGTCTGCACATCGGCGACGAAAAAATTGACCAGGTCGAGGGCTCGGTTCGCTCCCGGTCGCCGTAGAGCGAGGCGCGGCATCACGCGATCAAGGCGATGCCGCGGCGGTGTTCGCCGGGGTGACCACGGGGGCCGCCTTGTCGGTATTGAGGAATTCTGGCGCCGCCTTGATCTGGTCGGGCGTCATCTCCAGCGTGACCTTGCGCTTGGGGTCTCCCGGGGTGAAATGCAGCGCGCCCCAGTGGACCGCGATCTTGCGGTTGCCGACGCCCATGAAACCGCCGAAGTCGATCACCGCCGCCTGCGGCTGGCCGCTGACGTTAACCAACACGTCCACCAGTCGGCCGATGTCCTTGCCCTCCTGATCGGTGACGCGCTGGCCCAGAATGGCCTCGGCCGCCTCGGGCGACACCGACTGCACCGCGCTTTTTGCGGGTGGCGGGGGCGGCGAGGCGGTGGCTGGCGGCAGGGCTTCGGCCGCGCCGGACGCCGGTGCCGCCTTGGCGGCGGTGCCCTGCGGCGGCGAGGGTGCTTCGGTGGCGGGGGGTGCCGTCGCAGGCCCGGGAGGTGGTGCGGCGTGTACGGCGCCCGCAGGAGGCGGGGCCTGCGTCGCGCCAGGCGCCGGGGGAACGCCGGTTGTCGGGGCGGACGTTGTCGAGGGCGCCTGCGCGGCGCCACGCGGTGGTGATTGGGTGGTGCCCGCGGTTGTCGGTTGGACCGCGGTTGACGGCGGTTGCGGAGCCGCCGTCGGCTGGTTGACCTGCGGCGGCGTCACCTCCGCGGCGACGGGCAGACCGCCCAATAGCATCGCCAGCATCACAATAACAAAAGACGATCGTTGCATCAGGCCCCCGGATCGAAGGCAATCACGTGCGCGCGATGACGCGCCTTGATCAAGCATTCCGTGTCTTTACCGGATCACGTTGTGGTGGGACTTCGTACTACCGCGCGGCCTGGCGCCGAGCGGATCGAGGCCAGACCAATGCCTGCGGCGATCGCCGCGATCCCGAATAGGTGGTAGATGTGGAACGTCTCGTGCAGAAACAGGACGGCGAGGACGCTGCCGAACAGCGGCATCAGGTGCATCGACTGGCCGGCTCGCGCGGCGCCGATCAACTCAACTCCGCGGTTGAACAGTAGGTAGGCAACGAACGACGGCAGCACGGCTGTGTAGGCGATTGCCGCGTAGGACCACGCACCGCCGTGGATTCTGGCCCCGGCGGCATACTCCCAAAGCATGAACGGTAGCATCATGACCGATCCGATGCCCATCGCGACGACCAGGAAGCTGAGTGGGCGAACCGCCGGGCGCTGGCGCAGGGTGACGCAATAGAAGGCGTAGATCAGCAGCCCACCCAGCACCCAGAGATCACCGCTGGCAAGATGCAGGCGCGCCAGCATTTGCGGCGATCCGTGACCGGCGATGGCGGCCACGCCGGCCAGTGAGACCAACACGCCCAGGCCCTGCCAGATGGTCGGCGTTTCGCGAAACAGCAGATAGGCCCAGACGATGATGATCAGCGGTGTCGCCGACTGCAGCAACAGCACGTTCAGCGCCGAGGTGCTGGTCAGGCCAATATAGGACATCGTGTTGTAGCAGGCGATGCCGGTCGCCGACAGCAGCAGCATCATCTTCCACCGTCGCAACATGATCGGGAGATCATGCTTCAGCCCCGGCCAGGCAAACCCGACCGAAACGAGAAAGGCTCCGGTCCAGCGCCAATACGCCAGCGACACCGGCGGAACCTGCCCGGCAAGCCCTCGGGCCAGCACGATATTGCCGGCCCAGAACAAGTTGGCCGCCGCCAGCAGCCACCAGGCCGAATGCCAAAAAGAACGCGCCATGCGGGCCGCACAATAGTCGCAAACCCGGGCTTGGAAAGCCATCCATCCTGGGGTTTGCTGCACCGATGCAAACCATTGTGCTGCGGAACGAAACCGATTGGGACGGCTGGCGCCGGGTCACACGCGGGCTGATTCTGGCCGGCGTCGCGCCGCAGACGCTGGCCTGGACCATCGGCGGCGAGGCGACCGATGCAACGGCTGGGTCAGGCAGCTTCCAGGTTCCGCGTGAACTGGTATCGCTGGCCGCGTTGGCGATCCAGGCGCGCGAAGCGGACCGCTTTGGCCTGCTTTACGGCCTGTTCTGGCGGTTACACCAGGGCGAAAAGCTGCTGGGCGGCGACCCCGACCGCGACCTGGCAACGGTCCGGCGCATGGCGCTGGCGGTTCGCGCCGACGCCCATCGCATGCGCACCCACATGCGCTACCTGGCGGTGCAAGAGGGCGGCGCGGCCCGCTTCGTCGGCTGGTTCGAACCGGCGCATTTCGTGCTGGCGGCAAACGCGCAACTGATCGTGCGGCGGTTCCCCGACTTGGCGCTGTCGATCGTGACCCCGGATGGCGCGGCGCACTGGGACCGCCGCGAGCTGCGGTTCGGGTCCGGGCTACGCCAAGTGGCGGACGACGGGGCGTTGCGGGCCTGGTGGGAAGCGGAGCACGAGACGCTGCTGCGGGCGGCAGTGCCGGGGGTCTCGGTTCCCGAGGCCGAGGCCTTGGACGAGATACCGCGGCCGCCGGATCGTGCGCCTCTGGGTCCTGTCGTGCTGCACCCTAAGTCCGACCCAGCGTTGCGCGATTCGGCGAACGAGGCCGCGGGGTGCCAACGCTGCCCGCTGTATGAGCCGGCGACCCAGACGGTGTTCGGGGAAGGACCGGCCGATGCGGTGGCGTTGTTCGTCGGTGAGCAGCCCGGGGATCAGGAGGATACGATCGGGCGACCGTTCGTCGGACCCGCGGGACAGATCATGGACCGGGCGATGGAAGAGGCCGGACTCGACCGCCGGATGGTTTACGTCACCAATGCAGTCAAGCACTTCAAGTTCTCCCAGCGGGGGAAGCGGCGGATCCACCAGACGCCGGAGGTGCCGGAAATCCAGGCCTGCAAGTTCTGGCTCGATGTCGAGCGGGTCCACCTGAGGCCACGCCTGGTGGTGCTGATGGGCGGGTCGGCGGCGCGTGCCGGGCTGGGCCGCAGCGTGACCATCAGCCGCGAGCGCGGTCGCCCGATGCGTGCGCCGGACGGGCAGGCCGTGTTCGTCACGGTGCATCCGTCGTATCTGCTGCGCATTCCCGACGCGGCGGCGAAGGCTCGGGAATACGAGGCGTTTGTCCGCGATCTGGGGGCGATCAAGGCGCTGATCGCGGCGGAGGATCGGGTTTAGCGCCTTGGTGCGTGGCGCACGGGCGGCTTAGCCGCGTTGGATCAGTTCGATGGAGACGTTCTCGGGGGCCTTCAGGAAGGCCATTCGCACCCCTGGGCGATTGGTGGTCACATCCATTGTGAAGTGGACGCCCTTGGCCTTCAGGTCGGCGACGGCGGTGTCTATGTCATCGACTGTCAGCCCGAAATGGTCGAGCCCGAGATAGGGCGACGACGGCGCCTGGGCGGCCGAACCGGGTTGAGCCTTGGCGATGAAAACTTTTTGTCCGGCCAGGTTCAGGTCGATACGCCAGGACCCGTCGGGCTGTCTGGATTTGATGACCTCCGCCCCCAACTTGTCGTGGTACCAGCCGGCGGTGGCCTCGGGGTCGGTTGAGCGCAGATGGATGTGTTCCCAGGTCAGCTTGGCCATGTTCCGCCCCCGATGCGTGGTCCCGGGGGTATTAGTTCACCACGTTTTGGCATGGGCAAGGGGATGCCGCCGGTACTGGCGTTGGGGGGCTCGCTTCGTGCCCGACGGAAGGAGTTTGCCAGGCATCGTTGGACCGGCGGGCGAACGACAGGGCGCTTGACCGGCTGGGACATCCGGGAGCTCGAGACACGTTGGAGTATCTTGCCGGCGCTTGCATCGGCGAGGCGTTAGCGGCTAGGTCACGGTGCTGGTGTGCCGCTTGCTGGGCTGGTTGTGATGGAGAGGTGCCGGAGCGGTCGATCGGGGCGGTCTCGAAAACCGTTGTACTCTTTGCGGGGTACCGAGGGTTCGAATCCCTCCCTCTCCGAATTTGTTATGCCACACAAACCGATCGAAATTAAATCCGGGCGCTACGGGGCTTGGTCGAACAGAGGGTCGGCGACAATGTGGTCGGTTCAGTTCGTTGCGAACCGTGTTGGAAGGCGAATTGAGCGTCCCTGCTGTGTGGGATCGCAAACCCCACAGCCGCTGCGAAGATGATGGCGAGAACGAGTCGATGGGCTTTGTTGGCGGCCCGACCTCTCTCTCATCTCCTCGGCCTCCTGGCATTAGCCCGCCCTATCCCGGCCAAGCAACGTGCCGTGCCTCGATCACCCGGGGTCGGCCGCAACCGATTCGATCAGGATCAGCCGCCGCCCGGCCGGCACGGCATCGCCGACCTGGCACGCAACATCCACCACCACGCCGGCGATGTCGGCCGCCAGCGAGGCGAACAGCTTCATCGATTCCAGGACGACGACCACCTGCCCGGCCTCGACCCTGTCGCCGACGACCGCCCGTAGTTCGGCGATGACGCCAGGCATTACAGCGACGACCGCGCTCGATCCAGCCGCCAGACCTGCCGCCGCGGATACCGTTTCCAGTTCGGATCCGACGACTAAACTATAGGTCTCGCCGGCAAGTATCAAGCAAATCGTATCGTTTGTCCGGCAGTACAGGGCGCTGACAATTTGACCACCGGTGTCGATCTCGACCTCACAGCCGTCGACCCGCACGCGAAATTCCAGCGCGCCGTCATCGCTACTGACCCGCCGGCGGCCGTCGGCGAGTGCGGCGACGACGACAGTAGATACATCACCATCCTGGGTGACCATCACGCGTGCTTCCGCCAAGCCTCCCGAGGGTTGCAGAACGCGAAACCCGGTCAGGCTGTCCCAGGCGGATGTGGCGGGGCCGCCGTCACGGATGGTCAGCGCGCATGCCACCGCGCGGGCCAGTTGCGCGTGCCGCCGCGACGGTTTCCAGCCGCACGGGAAGGCATCGTCGATGAACCGGGTCGTCGCCCGGCCTTGCGCGAATATCGGGTGCTCGACGGCATCGGCCAGAAACGGCAAGGTGGTTGCCGGCCCCAGAATGATGAAGTCGCGCAAGCCGGCTGCGAGCTGCTTCCGCGCGGCATAGCGCGTGTCACCAGCCCCGACCGCCTTGGCCAGCAGCGAGTCGTAGAACAGTGTCACGTCCGACCCCGTCGTGACCCCGCTATCGACGCGGATCGATGGAGGCTGGCGATAGCACCCGACCCTACCGGCATCGGGACGGAAACCAAGCTCGGCCCGTTCGGCGGTGATCCGAGCCTCGATCGCGTGGCCGTGGGCGGTGATGGTGTCCTGGTCGAGCGGCAGATTCTCCCCCGAAGCGATGCGGATTTGCCATTCCACCAGGTCCAGCCCGGTAATCGCCTCGGTAACCGGGTGCTCGACCTGCAGCCTGGTGTTCATCTCCAGGAACCAGGGCTCGTCTTGGCCCTGTTCCAGGATGAATTCCACGGTGCCCAGATTGTCGTAACCGATGGCCAGGGCCAGCGCCACGCCGCGATCGAGCAGCTTGGCGCGGATCGACGGGGCGAGGTTTGGTGCCGGCGCCTCTTCTAGGACCTTCTGGTGGTTGCGCTGCACCGAGCAATCGCGCTCGAACAGATGCACCACGTGGCCGTGTTGATCGCCGGCGACCTGAACCTCCAGGTGGCGCGGACGCGCGACCAAGGTTTCGATCAGCAGGGATGGATCGCCGAACGCCGACTCTGCCTCGCGCCTGGCGAGGTCCAGCGCGGGAATCAGCTCTGCCATGGTGAAGACACGGCGCATGCCACGGCCACCGCCGCCGGCCGACGCCTTCACCATCAGCGGAAAGCCCAGGCGCTGGGCTTCGTCGGCCAGGCGGGCGTTGGACTGATCGTCGCCGGCGTAGCCGGGGACGCTAGGCACGCCGGCAAGCGCGGCGATCCGCTTGGCGCCGATCTTGCTTCCCATGGCGGCGATGCGGTCGGCCGACGGTCCAACGAAGACCAGGCCCGACGCAGCGCACATGGTCGGCAGCTCCGCCTGCTCGGACAGGAAGCCATAGCCGGGGTGGATCGCCTCGGCGCCGGCCCCGACCGCGGCCTGCATGATGGCATCGGCGCGCAGATAGCTGTCGCGCGCCGCCGCCGGGCCGATCCTGATCGCCTGATCGGCGGCGGCGACATGGCACGCGCCGCGATCAGCGTCGGAATAGACCGCGATGGCGCGAATACCGAGGCGCCTGCAGGTACGGATGATGCGCACGGCGATCTCGCCGCGGTTGGCGATCAGCAGCGAACCGATCATGCCGGCTACATCCGGTAGACCGGGCGATGGCCCGGAAGCTCGATCTCTCGGGCGGCCAGTGCCAGGCAAAGACCGATGACGTCGCGGGTCTGGCCAGGCTCGATGATGCCGTCATCCCACAACCGGGCGGTGGCGTAATACGGCGTGCTCTGCGCCTCGAACTGGGTGCGGGTCTGCTGGTCGATGCGGGCGATTTCCGCTTCGTCGGCATCGTCACGGGTCAGGCTGGAGCGGCGCAGGTCGGTCACCACGCCGGCGGCGATGTCGGCGCTCATGGTGCCGATCCGCGCGTTCGGCCAGGAGAACAGGAACCGCGGCTGGAAGCCGCGGCCGCACATGCCGTAGTTTCCGGCGCCGTAGGACCCGCCGATGATCAAGGTATAGCGGGGCACCCGGCTGTTCGACACCGCGTAAACCAGTTTGGCGGAGTGCTTGGCGATGCCGCCCCGTTCGGCCTCGGTGCCGACCATGAAGCCGGTGATGTTCTGCAGAAACAGGATCGGGGTGCGCCGCTGATCGC
The DNA here is from genome assembly GCF_965277165.1 of Rhodopila sp. Classification (GTDB taxonomy): domain Bacteria; phylum Pseudomonadota; class Alphaproteobacteria; order Acetobacterales; family Acetobacteraceae; genus Rhodopila. The sequence goes on along the minus strand of NZ_CBDICE010000006.1, from coordinate 821,516 downwards.
ACAACTCGATGAAGTGCGCGCCCTTGACCGCACAGTCAGAAAACAGCACGCCGTTGTTGGCGAGGATGCCGACCGGTTCGCCGTGAATCCGGGCGAACCCGCAAACCAGGGTGGGGCCGTAGCCGGGTTTGAACTCCTGAAATTCGCTGCCATCGACGATCCTGGCGAGGACCTCGCGCACGTCGTACGGGCGTCGCAGGTCAACCCCGACGATGCCGCCAAGATCGGCCGGGTCGTGCAGCGGTGGACGGGTCTGGCGCGGTGGCCGCGGCTTGGCGGGCCAGTTCAGCGCGGCGACGATGTCGCGCAGTTTCAGAAGCGCGGTGAGTTCGGTCTCGGCCAGGTAGTCGGCGACGCCGGAGACAGTGGTTTGCATGTCTGCGCCGCCGAGTGTCTCGCCGTCGACCACCTCCCTGATCGCGGCCTTGACGATCGGCGGACCGCCGAGGTGGATGCGGCCGGAGCCGCGCACCATCACCGCCTCATCGCTCAGTGCGGGGATATAGGCGCCGCCTGCAGTTGCGGCCCCGAACACGGCGGACAGTTGCGGCAGGCCGGCGGCCGACATGCGGCACTGCTGGAAAAAGGTGCCGCCGAAATGATCGCGGTCGGGGAACACCCGGTCCTGCTCGGGAAGATAGGCGCCGCCGCAGTCCACCAGATAAAGGCAAGGCAGCTTGTTCTCGAAGGCGATCTCCTGTGCACGCAGGTGCTTCTTGACCGTTTCGTGGAAGAACGAACCGCCCTTCACGGTTGCATCGTTGGCGATGATCATACAGGGGACGGCGCTGACTACGCCGATGCCGGTGACGATGCCGGCGCTAGGGACTTCGTTATTGTAGAGTTCCCAGGCCGCCAAGGGCGACAGTTCCAGAAATGGCGAGAGCGGGTCCACCAAGGTGTCGATGCGCTGCCGCACCGGGATCTTGCCGCGCTCGATGTGGCGCGCGCGCAATTTGTCGCCACCGCCGCGGAGGATTTGGCGGTGGCGGCCGCGCAGTTGCCGCAGCACGTCGGCATAGGCATCGGCGTTGCGATCGAACTCCGGCCCGCGGCGCGATCTGGATTGCAGAACCGGCATCGAATGTTCCCTGACTGACCGGGGTCAAAGCCGCTTGGCGACTTCTTCCAGCATTACCTCGGTTGCGCCGCCGCCGATCGACTGGACGCGCGCATCGCGCACCATGCGTTCGATGGCGCTGTCGCGCAGGTAGCCCATCCCGCCGTGGAATTGCTGGCAGGTGTAGGCGACGCGGTTGACCAGTTCGCCGCATAGCGCCTTGACCTGGCTGACCTCGCGCACACAGTCGCGGCCTTGGGCGTCGAGCCATGCGGCGTGGTAGACCAGGCGGGTGGCGGCCTCGACCTCGGCCGAGTGCATAGCCAGGCGCTGGCGGACGGTCTGCTTGTCCCACAGCGTGGCGCCGAACGCGGAACGGGTGCGAACCCAATCCAGGGTCATCGACAGCATGGCCTGGGCCTCGCCCATCGCCTGGGCGCCCAGCACGATGCGCTCGTTCTGGAAGTTTCGCATGATGGCGTAGAAGCCATGGTTTTCCTCGCCGATGCGGTTATCGGCGGGGACGCGGCAGTCCTGGAACACCAGTTCGGCGGTGTCCGACGACAGCCACCCCTGCTTGTTAAGGGCTCGGCCGACGCCAAAGCCGGGGGTGCCACGCTCGACGGCAAAAATGGAAATGCCTCGGCTGCCCTTTGCGGCGGTGTCGGTCTTGGCGGCGACAAACACCAGATCGGCGAGCACGCCGTTGGTGATGTAGAGCTTGGTGCCGTTCAGCACGTAGTGGTCGCCGTCGCGCCGCGCGATGGTGCGGATGGCGGCGACGTCGGACCCGGCATCGGGTTCGGTAACCGCGACGGCGGTGATGGTGGTGCCGGCGATGATGCCGGGCATCCAGCCTGCCTGTTGGACAGGGGATCCCGCATTGGCCAGGTGGGGGGATGCCATGTCGGTGTGGACCAGCACGGTAATGGCGAAGCCGCCGAAGGTGGAGCGGCCGAGTTCCTCGGCGAGCACCGCGGTTGCAACTGTGTCCATGGCGCTGCCGCCATGGGTTTCGGGGTAGCGCACGCCTAGGAAGCCGAGGCTGCCCATTCGGCAGAGCACGTCGCGGGGGACCGAACCTTGCTGTTCCCAGGGTTCGGCGTGCGGCTTGACCTCGGTGTTGACGAAGCGGCGCAGTTGGGCGCGGAACAGGTCGTGTTCGGGGGTGAGGTAGGGGTCTGGACGTGTGTTGTTCGCGTCGGGCTTGGGCGCTAAGGAATCAGGGGCCAAGGGGTCCTCCGGCGACTACCTGTCAAACGTTAGGTAGTTCAGGCGATGGGTGTCAATGTATGGGTGTGATGGTTGGCTGGTCACATCGGACTGTCACCACCGCAGCCGCATATGGCAGCCTTCCCGCCTGCCTGTTGGATCGGCGGGCACGGGACGGTCCCGTAGGAGCAAAAAACGCAGCAGTCGCCGGATTTAGGACGCAGCAGCACTCCACATCCGGTGCAGTCGTAGAAAAACTGGCAGGCGTCTGTCGGCATCATCTGGGTTTTGGAGGTGCCGCAGACGGGACAGGTAATGGTGGATTCGGCGGTCACTCGAAGCGTCATTTGCATGTTCCATGAACAGTTTCATAGAGACCCAGCGGGGGAAAACCACAACCTTGACAACGGCAAACCCACCAAACTAACGTTCGGTAGATGAGTGCCGCCCTGAAGCCCATCCCAGATCCATCGCATACCGGGTCCCGCCGCATGATCCTGGACCACGCGGCTCGGCTGTTCCGCCAGCGCGGCTACGCCGAAACAAGTCTGCGCGACATCGCCACCGTGTGTGGCATGAAGACCGCGAGCCTGTACTACCATTTTGCTTCCAAGGAAGAGATCGTCACCGAGGTGCTGAACACCGGGGTTGCCACGGTATCGGAGGAAGCGCGTCGGCGGGTCGACCTTCTAGGCCCCGACGCCGCGCCGGCGGAACGGGTGCACGCCGCGATCAGTGCCCATCTGCATGCGCTGTTGGAACAGGACGACTATACCGGCGCCAACATCCGCATCTTCGGCCACGTGCCGCCTCATGTGCGCGCCGCAACGATGCAAAGCCGCGAACAGTATGAGCAGTGGTGGCGCGATGTTCTGGCAGACGCCGCCGAGCGTGGCGCGATTCGTCCCGGCACCGACCTGGCCCACCTGCGCTTGCTGCTGCTGGGGGCGATGAACTGGTCGGTGGAATGGCACACGCCGCGCCCCGGTAAGAGCGTCGCGGCCATCGCGGCCAGCCTGACCGCGCTGGCGCTACACGGGGTGTTCGTCGAAGGCTTAAAACTACGGAAGCGGCCGCTCCGCACAAAAACCAGGAAACCCAAGTCATGGAAGCCGTCACTGCCCTAACCAGTGCGAAACTGACCCCGCTGCCCGACCGCTGGCGCCTCGACACCCAGGCGGAACTGCTGGCCGAGGCGCGCGCCGCCGAGGCATTGGGGCCGGACCAGTACTGGGAATGGGCGGCGCGGCACATGCGCTGGATGCGGCCCTGGGACGAGCTTCGGAACGGCGAACTTGGCGATTTTCGTTACTATGCCGGCGGTCTGCTCAACGTTGCCGACAACTGCGTCGACCGCCATGCCGAAAACCCCGCCACCGCCGACCGTGACGCCGTCATCTGGGAGGGCGAACCGGGCGATGTGCGCCGCATCACCTACCGCGAACTGCGCGAGCAGGTGGCACGATGTGCCAACGGCCTGCGCAGCCTGGGCGTAAACCGAAGCGACGTCGTGGCGATCTACCTGACGAATCTGCTGGAAGCGTTCGTGGCGATTCACGCCTGCAACCGCATTGGTGCGATCTACACCGTGCTGTTCGCCGGTTTCGCCCCCGAAGCGGTGGCGCTGCGGTTGGCGGCATCGCGGGCCAAAGTCGTGGTCACCGCGGATGCCGCCTGGCGCCGCGGTCGCGCCGTGCCGCTGCTGGCCAACCTGCGTTCCGCGCGGGCCGGGATCGGCACACTGCGCCACACCGTTGTTGTCGATCGCACCGGATCGAAGCCAAATCTTCAGCCGAGCGAAGTCGGCTGGGACGCTCTGCTGACCCAGCAGACCGCCGACTGCCCATGCGTCGCGCTGGAGGCAAATGACCCGGCGTTCCTGATCTTCACCTCCGGCACTGAAAGCAAGCCGAAGGGCGTTGTGCACAGCAGTGCGGGTTTTCTGATCGGCACCTGGGCGAACGTGCAGTGGCAGGTCGGACCGCAGCCGGACGACATCTATTGGTGCGCCGCCGATGTGGGCTGGCTGACCTTTCCGATTCAGGCGGTGATCGGCGGTTTGGCTCACGCCATGACGCTGTTCTGTTTCGAGGGCGCACTCGACTATCCCGATCGCATGCGCGTCTTGGACATGGCTCAGCGCCACGGTGTGACCAAGATCCTGGTTGCGCCAACGGGCCTGCGCATGCTGCGCGCCGCTGGTGATGATGTGGTGCGGGCGAAGCGGCCACCGCGACTGCGGCTGATCACCGCGCAAGGCGAGCCGCTGGATCCGGAAACCGCGGAATGGACCGAGCGCATCCTGGATGTGCCGGTGATCAATGCCTATGGGCAAACCGAAACCGGGTCGACCTGGACCTATCCGGTGCATGGGGTGGACCCGACCAAGCCGGGTAGTTGCGGCACGCCGGTCCCGGGCCACGCCTACACGGTGCTGGACGATCTCGGCCGGCCGGTGGCGGCGGGCACACGCGGCAACCTGGTGCTGACCGCTCCGTTCCCGACGCTTGCCCGCACCATCTGGGACGATCCGGACCGCTATCAGGCGACTTATTTCAGCCGCTTCCCGGGCGCCTACGCCACCTCCGACGAGGCGGTGCTGGATCGCGACGGCCAGATCTGGGTGTTGGGCCGCGCTGATGACGTGATCAACGTCGCAGCGCACCGGATCAGCACGATGGAAATCGAAGGCGCGGCGGCCGCATCGCCGGGCGTTGCCGAGGCCGCCGTGGTGGGTGTCAACGACGCGGTGCGGGGCACCATGCCGGTCGCTTTCATCACCTTGCGGCAGGGAGCCGAACAGAAGGTGGTACGAGCCGACGTGTCGGCGGCGGTGGAGCGCGCGATCGGCGGCATCGCCCGGCTGCGTCAGGTCTACGTCGTGACCGCTCTGCCCAAGACGCGGGCCGGCAAGGTTATGCGACGGCTGCTGCGAGAGGCGGCCGAAACCGGTTCGGTGCGCGGCGATCTCACCGGCCTTGATGATCCAGCGGCGCTCGACTTCGTGCTGGAGGCGGTACGGTCCGCCGGGTAGCGTCGATCGCCCCGCCACAACCTGACACGAAGCCGGCCGACGAAAGAAGCTGCAAGCCTGGCAACTCATCCCGCCATGCGGCTAATCCTGATATTTGGTGTCTTTGGCGACATCTTCACCGCGACTTGTGCCGGGGCTTCGGGCCCGGCGATGCCGAGCACCATCGCCAGCGAAGGGCGGCACGACACTACCGGTAGCCAGGCTGTCACGGCCCCTCGCCCATCCTCGCCACGTAGCATTTCCGCGTCGCGCTTTCGTCCGGCCACGGTCTCCGTTTATGAACTATTCAAACCGCAACGACCCCAGCAGGAGACCCCCGATGAGCGAATCGATGGAACGAGCGCATGAGACGATCGAGGAACACGCCCCGCACGCCGATCCCTGGGCGCGCCGGGTCGCCATGCTGGTCTCGCTGCTGGCCGCCGCGCTCGCGGTCACCGAAATCGGCGGCAAACAGGCGCAGAACGCCTATCTGACCCATCACGTCTCGCTGTCGAACGACTGGGCCTTCTTCCAGGCGCGCAACGTCCGCGCGGTGGTGCGGACCTCGGAGGCCGAGATGCTGGCCAGCCTGCCCAACGCCGCCGATCCGGCGATCCAGGCCCGCATCAAGGATGCCAGGGACAACGCCGCCCGCATGCACGACGACCCCGCGAGCGGCGACGGCATGAAACAGCTTCAGGCCAAGGCACACCAAGAGGAAGCCGACCGCGACCACGCCGCGCACCGCTATCACAGCTTCGAATACGCCGTCGGCGGCCTGGAGATCGCCATCGTGCTGGCATCGGTCTCGGTCATCACCCGGATGCGCGCGCTGACCATGGGCGCCGCCTTGATCGGAGCCGGCGCCGCCACCGCCGCGCTCGGTGTGGCCGCAAATTTGTTTTGATTTGCTTGACATTGGCCGCCGCAATCTGCCTAGGGTTACGATCTCGTGATAAATCCCGTGGGGGTGCCCGCCATGCCGACTACCCTCGCAACGCTCGACGACGCAATCATTGAACGGCTATTCCAGCCAGCCGCCGATCTGGTTCGCGACCGGATCGGAGTCCACCGCGAAACGGCCGCCTGTTTCTGTATCGATAGTGCCGCGCTGGCGTGGATCGTTTCGCGGACACCGGGATTTTCCGAATTCGTGACCGCTTGGAATGCCAGCGCGGCGGTCGCCAATCTGCTGATCCTTCTGCTCGGCCTTGTTGCCTTGGTCGGCTTGCGCGCAGTGTTCCGCCGAGCGACCGCCGGCCGTGGCAATCCGTTGCGCCCGGCGATGCGGCCACATCGTGCCGGCGTGCTGCTGATGTTGGCCGCCGATCTGTTGCCGCTGCACGTTCCGGGGCTAGCTAACACCGCCGACATCGCCATGCTGGTGTTCGCGGCATCAGCGCTGTATCTCGCCGCCTGCAGCGAACAGTCGCCGCTCCGCCGCGGCTGGCCCGCCCTGGTCCGGATTTCGGCGCGATAACCGCCGAACCCCACCGTTGCGCCACCGCTCTTTCGTGCCCGGCTACCGAGTGCGCTATTCCAGCCGCGCGCTCTGCCCGAATGAGTAATCCAGACTTCTGCGAGTATTATGCTCTCGTCGAAACCTTGTTGCCAAAAATGCCGATCTGGAGAATGTGTTATTTTAACTATTTGCACCAAGGCCGCAGAAACGTTCTCATAAATATCTTAAGATCTTCCGTTTGGTGGCCCAGCTCTGGGTGGGACGTATCGATAACCTCTCTGCTCGCGCGGTTATGGGACGCCGACAAGCGTGGCGTCCCGTCAAGCTCTCGCCTCAACGGTGGTGGCCCGGTGGGCCCGAAAGCGGCGTACGACATCGACGCCCTTAAGACCCACCACAAACAGCCGGGTCATGAGCGTTGGATGTTGGGCGCCGACGCGGCCTTGTTCGCTCGTCTCGAGACCGGGGCGGGTTCTCGCGTGTGCTACGGTGCGTTCGCATTCGGCAAAGCAACTGAACTTCTGCATCGTCATGCGTCCCGCCGCCCTGGCGCCGCCGGCTAATCCGTGCCGCGCCGCGCCAGCCCGCGAAACTCAGCCGCCAGGGCGGCCCCACCCGGGTCAGCCAGCCAGATCGCCGGACGATCCACCGCATCGGCGAGTTGCTGCTTGTAGACCTCGCGCGGGATCTCGGCCGCGCCGAACTGCGCCAGATGCGCGGTCACAAATTGCGTGTCCAACAGCGTGAAGCCACCCAGCCGCAGCCGGGCCACCAGATGCACCAGCGCAACCTTGGAGGCGTCACGGGCAAAGCTGAACATGCTCTCGCCAAAGAACGCGCCGCCGAGGGCAACCCCATAAAGCCCGCCAACCAGCGTGCCGCATTGCCAAGCCTCGACGGAATGGGCGTGACCCATGCGGAACAACTCGGTGAACAGCCGCTCGATCTGCGGATTGATCCAGGTGTCGGTGCGATCCGGCAGCGGTGTCGCGCAACCGGCGATAGTACCGGCGAAGTTACGGTCGGCGGTGACGGTGAAGCTGTCCGACAGCACGCTACGCAACAGCCGGCGAGACAGATGGAACCCATCCAGCGGCAGCACGCCTCGCTTGATCGGATCGAGCCAGAACAGCTTGTCGCCGGCGCGTCCCTCAGCCATCGGGAACAGCCCATGGCGGTATGCCCGCAACACCAGGTCCGTCGTGACTTCTACCGAGCGTCGGGACATGGTCATATTGTGAGGCTTGGCCAAGCGGATTGGAAGGCCAGATCGGAAGGCCGAAGTGGAAAGGCGCGAAACAATGCTGACCATCACGCATCTGGACCATCTGGTGCTGCGGGTGATCGATCTGCGCGCGATGATGCGCTTCTATCAGGAAGTGCTGGGATGCCAGGTGGAGAAAGTGCAGGAGACCCTGGGCCTATACCAGCTTCGGGCCGGCAGTGCGCTTATCGACCTGGTGCCGATCGATGGCCCGTTGGGGGCGAAAGGCGGCGCCGCGCCCGGTGCCGAAGGCCGCAACCTGGATCATTTCTGCCTACTTGTCGATCCGTTCGACGCTGAAGCTATCGTCGCCCATCTGCGAGACTGCGGCGCCGACCCCGCGCCCGTGGCGTCCCGCTACGGCGCCGAAGGTCAGGGACCATCGATCTACGTTTCCGACCCCGAGGGCAACGTCGTCGAACTAAAAGGGCCACCTGATTCGTAGCCCCGGCCGTTCAGCGCCGGCGCGAAGCTAGGGCGCTGGGCTGGCACCCGATCCGGCGGGGTCGGCCGAGCCAGGCAAGCTTGTCGCAGTTCGCAGTGCGCCGGCTGACGGATTTGCGGCTGGCTGCGGCGTTGCCGGCGTCGCCGCCACCGGTGCGCCAACCGCCGTGACCGCCGATACCGGGATGGCGCCCGGCTTGGCCAGCGACGCCGCCGGAGGCACCGTATAGTCGGGCACCACCCTGGCCTGGAGGCCTGCGATCACGAGCACCTTCTGTCCGAGAACCAGCGGCATCTTGTCGTTCTGCGTCACGCTGACCAGATCGCCGTTCGGCTTGCGAACGATATACTCGAACGCCCGGGTGTCCGCTGTCACGTGTTCGGCGGCCGACCCGGCAAGGCCGCCGGCGAGCGACCCACCCAGCGCCGCGAGCGCGCTGAACGGCCCGACGCCCACCTGCGAGCCGGCGACGCCTCCGGCGGCGCCGCCGGTCAGCGCGCCGACCGTACCGGCGGCACTGACCGCGACGGGGCGCAGGCCGACGACCACGCCTTGTTCGACCTTGTTCGCCTGCTGCGCCGCATTGCTGGCGTAGGAGTCCGGCGAATAGGTCGGCGCGCAGGCGGACAAGCCAAACAGGGCAACGATTCTGACAAAAATACGGAGATTCAAGCCGCCGGCTCCCTCAGTTTCCGGGGCTTGGTAGCCGATGAGATAGCCAAAGTCACAATTATTTGATAATGGACCCTTGGCGCACTTCACCATCGGATCGTCCAGGACTATCGTTCCCTGCATGACAAACACCCCAGCGACGCGCGGCCTGGCCCGCAACACGGCCAACTACGGCGACAAGGATTTCGCGCTTTATTTGCGCCGGTCGTTCGCCAAATCGATGGGCTATTCGCAGGCCATGCTGGACCGTCCGGTGGTGGGGATCGTCGATACCGGATCGGCCTACAACAATTGCCACCGAACGATGCCGGAACTGATCGAGGCGGTGAGGCGCGGCGTGCTGGCCGCCGGCGGCCTGCCGATGCCGTTCCCGACGGTATCCTTGTGCGAACCGTCACTGTTTCCGACATCGATGCATTATCGCAATCTGGCCGCCTTGGATACCGAGGCGATGCTGACGGCACAGCCGATGGACGCGGCGGTGCTGGTCGGTGGCTGCGACAAGACCGTGCCGGCGCAACTGATGGCGGCAGCCTCGGCCGACGTGCCGGCCGTGCAACTGGTAACCGGGCCGATGCTGGCCACGCCGTTCCAAGGCGAGCGGTTGTCGGCCTGCACCGACTGCCGACGCTACTGGGCGCAGTACCGCGCCGGTACCGTGACCGAGGACCGCATCGGTGTGCTCGAGGGTCGCCTGGCAACCACCGCCGGAACCTGCGGGGTGATGGGCACGGCCTCCACCATGGCCTGCCTGGCCGAGACCCTCGGCATGGTGCCGCTCGGCCACGGTTCGATCCCGGCGGTACACGCCGACCGGCTGCGTGCTGCGGAAGAGGCCGGCGCGCTCGCGGTGCGGCTGATCGAGCAGCCGATCCGGCCGTCCCAGATCATGACCGCGCATGCGGTGGAGAACGCTCTCCGGGTGCTGCTGGCGCTGGGCGGGTCGACCAACGCGCTGATCCATCTGACCGCGATCGCCGGCCGGCTGGGCGTGCGGATGGATCTGCACGCCCTGAACGTGCTTTCGGATTCCACCCCGGTGCTGGTCGACCTCAAGCCGACCGGTGACGGCTACATGGAGGATTTCCACGCCGCCGGCGGCATGCCCGCACTGCTGTGGGAGTTGCGCGACCTGCTGCATCTGGACCCGATAGACGTGACCGGGCTGCCGTTGGGTGAACGGCTGCTCGAACCGGCTTTTGTCGATCGGAGATATATCCGGCCGCTCGCCGAACCGGTGTCGCCAGTCGGCGGGATCGTTGCGCTGTTCGGGTCCCTGGCACCTCGGGGTGCGATCCTCAAGCGCAGCGCCGCCACCCCTGCGCTGTTCGAAACCGAGGCTCGGGCGGTGGTGTTCGACGGGCTGGAGGATCTGGCGGCCCGGATCGACAATCCGGAACTGGAGGTGACCGGGTCGGATATCCTGGTGCTAAAGAATGCTGGGTCGCTGACCCCGGCGGGAATGCCGGAAGCGGGCTACCTGCCGATCCCGTCCCGTTTGGCTCGGGCCGGCGTAAAGGACATGGTGCGGATGAGCGACTGCCGCATGTCGGGCACCGCGTTCGGCACCATTGTGCTGCACATCACGCCCGAGGCAGCGGCCGGTGGGCCGCTGGGATTGGCGGAGAGCGGCGACCGGATCCGCCTGTCGGTCAAGGCGCGGTCGCTGGACCTGCTGGTTTCCGATGTGGAGCTTCAGCGTAGGCGAGCAGGCTGGAAGCCGCCAGCCAAGCCGAAACGGGGCTGGGACCGACTGATCGCCGATCAGGTCTTGCAGGCCGATGAAGGCTGCGATCTGGCGGTGCTGCGCGCCGAGGGGTGATTTACCCAAGGGTGATGGGCACAAGAGCACGGCACCGCGTAGCGGGCGCTACGCATCGAAACGATTTCGCCGTGAGCGTTGACGTCGTGACACAGGCCGCCTTCGTTGCATCCCTCCCCGATGCCCTCCCCATTGCGACCGGTGACGCAGCCGATTGCGTTCCTGCCAAGTTCAGCGTCGGCCTTCCTGGCCAGCGCAATCCGGTGTCTCATCTACCTCGCGTCATCATCGTTCCAGCCCATCCGATACCTCCGCCGCTCAATCAGGATCGGAACGCCAGGGCGTCAAGCCGGCCAACCGTGACGTGACCCGCCGGTGCGGTTAGACTGCCCGCCGATACGGGGGAGATCGGCGATGGAGATCAGGCGCTTGACCGGCAATACCGGCGCCGAGGTGATCGGGATCGACCTGAGGCAGTCGATTTCTGTTCAAGAACGGACGGCGCTCAACAGGGCCTTTGTCGAACACGGAGTGCTGGTGGTGCGCGACCAGGATCTGGCGCCGACGCAGGTGCTGGGCGCGGCGGAACTGTTCGGGACGGTGTTCCACCAGCATAATACTCGGTTCGCCATCCCCGAATGCCCGGAAGTTCATTACATCTCCAATCAAGACCGGTATCCCGATGGGACTCGATACATTCCCGGCGAGGGTTGGCACACCGATCATTCCAACGACACGAGGCCGCCGAAGGCCACATTGCTGCACGCGGTCACGCTGCCCGATGTCGGCGGAGACACCCAGTACGCCAACATGGCCGCGGCCTATTCTGCGCTCCCGGCAGGGATGCGGGAGCGGATCGCCGGGCTGATGGCGATCCATGTTTATCAAAGCAGCCACAGCGACCGCCAACTGATGCGGCTATCCGAGGCAAACCGGGAACGCGTGCCAAATGCGGTGCTGCACCCGATCGTTCGCACGCATCCCGAAAACGGCCGCAAGTCGATCTACATCAATCCGATCCGGATCGAGGGGATCGTCGGCTTCGACCATCGGGAGGCGCTGCCGTTACTGGAAGAACTGCTGCACCACGCGACGCAAGAGGCATTTCAATACCGTCACGAACGGCGCTCGGGCGATCTGGTGATTTGGGACAATAGATGTTTGTTACATAAGGCAAATGGCGATTATGACATGGGCCAGGCGCGTTATTTATATCGGTTGATGCTGCAGGGCGACGTACCGACCTAAGGTGGATACGGTATCGGAGCTATCCCGTGGGGTCGGCCCCGGACGCTCGAACCGGATCAGCCGGACATCGACGTCAAGACCGGCAGGTCGCACCGCCAGCCAGCCCCGCACATCGACCAGGACGAGTATCGCCTCTGGCCGACATGCAGCACGCCGTCAGACATCGCTGTGACCCCAAATCGATGCCGGCTGGGTGCGCGAATACTCGATCGAGCAATAGGCGCCGCCCATGTAACGTTCTTCCACCGGATCGCCGCTCACCGCACCGGCGAGCTGCCCGGCGAACGGGTCGGCGCTGTCGATCGGGGTCCAGCCCAGTGCGGCGCGTGCATCATCGCGCCACCACGTCATCCGGGCGTTGTTCGACGCGCCCCAGATCACCGCATGGCCGACCTTCGGCGTCAGCACGCAGCGTTCCACCAGCCGGGAGAAGTCCGGATACGACAACCAGGACGCCAACATCCGCGCATTCACCGGTTCGCCGATCGCAGAACCGATGCGCAGGTTGACGCTCTCGACACCATGCTTGAACCAATACATTCGGCCGATGAGTTCGCCATAAGCCTTCGACAATCCGTAATAGCCGTCGGGCAGGAACTGGGTGTCGGCGGGCAGGCTCTCGCAGCGTTCGTGGAAGCCGACCGCGTGGTTGGAGGAAGCAAACACCACCCGCGCCCGTTCCCGCCGCGCCGCCTCGTAGATGTGATACAGGCCGCGGATGTTGGGGCCGATGACCTCCTCGAACGGCCGTTCCACTGACACGCCACCCAGATGGACGATCGCGCCGCAACCCTCGGCCAGGCGCAGCATCGTAACCCCGTCGGACAAGTCGGCCCGGGTGAACGCCGCGCCCGGGGGTATCGGATCGGGAAACGGCGCGATATCGGTCAATACCAGCGGCCAGCCCAGAGCACCCAAAGACCGGACCAGGACGCGGCCCAGCGCGCCGGAGGCTCCGGTCAACAGAACCGGCTTGGCAGGCGTGTCAGTCATGGCATGCTCCATGGGTTCTCAGCGGAGGCATCATGCGCAGGATCGACGAACTCGCCCAGGCCCTGGCCGCGGGAACCATCACCAGCCGATCGCTGATCGAGGAAAGCCTGGCCCGCATCGGCGATCCCGACGGCGAGGGGGAGCGAACCTTCATCAAGGTGCATGCCGAACCGGCGCGCGCCATGGCGGACGCGGTCGATCTGATGCGACGTGATGGCCGGCCGCCTGGGCGCTATGCGGGCATCCCGGTCGCGCTAAAGGATCTGTTCGACGTTGCCGGTGAACCGACGCCGGCCGGTTCGGTGGTCCTGGCGGAAGCGCCAGCAGCCGAGGTCGATGCCCCGGTCGTTGAACGCCTGCGGCAAGCCGGCTTCATCCCGATCGGCCGGGTGAACATGACCGAGTTCGCGTTTTCCGGCCTGGGCATCAACCCCCATCACGGCACGCCGGCAAGCCCGTGGGAGCGGTCGTCGCGGCGGATTCCGGGCGGCAGCTCCTCGGGTACCGCGGTGGCGGTGGCGGACGGCATGGCCGCGGCCGGCCTGGGCACCGACACCGGTGGATCGTGCCGCATTCCGGCCGCGTTCTGTGGCATCGTCGGCTATAAACCCACCGCACGGCGAGTGCCGATAAGCGGTGTGCTGCCGCTGGCGCCGTCACTGGACTCGGTCGGACCCCTCGCACCCAGCGTCGCGTGCTGCGCGCGGATCGATGCAATTCTGGCAGGCGAACCTCCAACGCCGCCAATACCGGCCAGGCTCAACGGCTTGCACCTGGCGGTGCCCGAGAACGTTGTGCTCGATGGCATCGACGCCAGCGTCGGCGCGACGTTCGACAAAGCGCTGTCCAAACTGTCCGCCGCCGGCGCGCGGATCGAGCGCACCCGCTTCACCGAGTTTGACGAACTGCCCACGCTCAATGCACGTGGCGGGTTCGCCGCCGCCGAAGCCTATGCGTGGCACCGCCGGCTGCTGGCGACCCAAGGCTCGCGTTACGACCCGCGCATCCGCGTGCGCATCGCGCGCGGTGAACATATCAGCGCGGCCGACTATATCGATTTGCTGCAGGCGCGCGTCCGGCTGATCGGCGGCTTCGACAGCGCGACCGCCGGGTTCGACGGTGTTCTGATGCCGACCGTGCCGATCATCGCGCCGCGGATCGCCGATCTTGACGACGAGCGCGCCTACAACAGCGCCAACATGCTGATCCTACGCAACACCGCGCTCGGCAACTTCTTCGACCGATGCGCCATTTCATTGCCCTGCCATCATCCAGGCGAGGCGCCAGTCGGGTTGATGCTGATGGGCGAGACGATGGGCGACGCGCGGCTGTTCGGCATCGCCAACGCGATGGAGAGAGCCCTGAGCCCGAAGTAAGGCTTTTTGCCCACAGCCGGGAAGCTCATCCAGCCACGGAGGCGCCCCATAGCCCTGGCTATGCCAGCGCCGCCACCGGCTGCTCGGTGACCGCCCCGCGATAGCGATCGAGCACCTCCTCGGCCGGACCGTCGGCGAGGACATGACCTTGATCAAGCCAAAGTACCCTGGTGCACCAGCTTTCGACGATGTCCACCTGATGGCTGGACAGCACCAGGATGTCGGCGCCACGGACCATCTCCTCAAGCCGCTGACGGGCTTTCTCAAGAAACGACGCGTCGCCGGCCAGGAACCATTCGTCCATCAGCAGGATCTGCGGCTTGATCGCGGTGGCCAGGGCAAATCCCAGCCGCACCACCATGCCGGCCGAATAGATTCGCACCGGCAGATCTATGAAATCGGCTAGTCCGGCGAATTCGATGACGTCTTCCTCCAGCCGTGGCACCGCCGATCGCGGCAGGCCGTTGTACAGACCGCGCAGCAGGATATTCTCCCGCCCGGTCAGGTCCAGGTTCATCCCGAGGTTGGGGTCGAGCAGCGCATTCAGGCTGCCCTTGACGCGCAACCGGCCGAGCACGGGTTCGTAGATGCCGGCCAGCACCCGCAGCAGCGTAGTCTTTCCCGCGCCATTGGACCCGACCAAACCTAGCCGATCGCCGCTTTGCAGGTGGAGGTTGATGTTGCTCAGGGCGCGGACCACGACGCGCTGCTGCTGGTCCTGTGCCAGCCGCCCGGACGCCGCGGCGACAACCATCTTTTTCAGGCTACGGGAACTGCCGTGATACAGCGGGAACAGCACCGAGAGATCCTGCACGTCGATGACAGCCGGGGGATGCAGCGGTTTGACGGCCATGGTCAGACCCAAAACGTGACGCGGCCACGGGCGCGAACGAAAAATGCCCAGGAAATGACGCAGAGCACCACGCTGAAGCCGATCGCGCCGATCCAGGTCGTCGCAGCGATGTCGCTGTTGAGCAACGGGCCGCGGACGATCTCCAGCAGATCGAAGAACGGGTTCAGGGCCAGCTTCTGCATACTGGATGGACTCAACTGGCTCGGCTTCCAGATCACCGGGGTGACGAAGAAGGCGATCTGCATCACGCTGTTGACGATTGGCTGGATGTCGCGGAAGCGAGCGCAGAAAGCGCCCAGCAGGAGGGTCAAGGCCAGCCCGTCCAGCACCCAGACCAGCAGCCCAGGGAGCGCCAGCAGCGCCTCCCAGCCGGGCCACGTCGAGAAGAATGCGAAGACGGCGACGATCACGACGATATTGTGGGCCAGCGCAATGACATTGCGGATCAAGGCGCGCATCGAGAACACGAAGAACGGCATCCGTACCGAACGGATCACGCTCTCGGCGTCGGTGAAGGTGGTGCATGCTTCCGACACCAGGACCGACAGAAAGCCCCACAGCACTTGCGACAGCGCCAGGAACGGCAGGTAGTCATGCATATCCAGCTTGAACAGCGCCGAATACAGCAAGCCGAGGGAGGCGACCATGACGCCGGTGGAGATGGTCAGCCAGAACGGCCCCAGCATCGAGCCGCGATAGCGCAGTCGGATATCCAGCCAGCCCAGTGCCCAGGCCAAGCGCCAAAGCCTGATCCCGCCGGCGATGTCGGCCAGTGCCCGGCGGTTTCGGGTGGCCATTGTCCCGTCCGCCCGCAGGCTCAGCTCCATGGCGGGAGCGATCGTTGTGGCAGCACTGCTCATATCGCGCGGCGCTTAACGCATTCGACGCAGCGGCACAACACGCAGGTGGTTCGCATGCGGTTTTGCTGCGGTCGCGACGGCTAGAAATTGCCGGATTGTAACTTTTCACCTCCGTGGGATGAGGGGAGATCCGACGGCGAAATCCCGAATTTTGCCCCGCGATTTTATTCGCTCGCCACCTAGTCGAGATGACTTGCTTGAAACATAGAAGTCGTTTAGGGGCTTAGACACCGTTCCTGAGTGATAGGATAAACGGCAGCCGATTCTATGCCGTATCGGTCCGATTCGCCCCGACGCCTCGGAGTCGCCAACGTATGACCGAACCGGACCAAGTTGTCATCTTCCGCGGCGTTGGCGGCCGCCGCAATGCCCTCGCGGCCGCGACTTGCCGAGCTGGCGCTGGCCGATCCGTAACCTTCGACCTTGGCAAATTGGTTACCCCGTGGCGTCTTCGCGCCGCCGGGACGGTCGCCGTGCTGACCGCGCTGGCGGCTTGCGGCACGGTCCCGCACCAGGACGCCGTCAGGGAGTCTGCCCGCTACGTCGCCCACGCCAGACACAATTACACCGCTCCCGGCCCGGCCGAGGACCCGTGGGGACCCTATATCCGGGAAGCCGCAGCCCGGTTCGACATTCCCGAGATCTGGATCCGCTCGCTGATGCGGGTCGAGTCCGGCGGCAATGAATACCGCAACGGAGACCTGATCACCTCGGGCGCGGGCGCAATGGGACTGATGCAGGTGATGCCGGAGACCTATGACGAGCTACGCAATCGCTACAACCTCAGCGACGATCCCTTCAATCCGCACGACAACATCATCGCCGGCGTCGCCTACATGCGGGAAATGTACGACATTTATGGCTCACCGGGCTTCCTGGCGGCGTACAACGCGGGTCCAGCCCGGCTGGACGATTACCTGGCGAATGTGCGGCCGCTGCCGGACGAGACCCGCCACTATGTCGCGATGATCGGCCCCAACCTGCGCGGCATCTACCCCAACAGCCGCTCGGCCGCCGACCAGATGGCGATGAACACGCTGCCGATCAACATTCCGCCCGGCAAGCGCTACAGCCGCCCGGTGATGCTGGCGCGGGCAAAGCCCGGCCGCGGCGGACGAGTGCCGCGGCGCCTGCCGGTGGAGGTCGCGCAGCTGCCGGAGGCGCCGCGCCACGGCATGCCGGCGCCGCAGCGATACGCCCTGGTCAGCACGCCACCGATCCCGCCAGCCCCGCCGCGCGGCGGTTTCCGGCTGATCGCGTCGGCCAATGCCGCCGACGCCGCGCCGGTCCGTCACGGGCCCGCCGCGCCGGGTCCGTGGGCCATCCAGGTCGGCGCCTTCGCCAACCAAGGTCAGGCGCACGGCGCGCTGGCGGCGGCACAGCACCACGCCCACGTCGAACTCGCGGTCGCGCATCCGTTCGTCACCAGCGTGCACCAGGGCCGCACGGTGCTGTGGCGTGCGCGGATGACCGGAATGTCACGCGAGACCGCGATCGGGGCCTGCCAAAAGATCACCCACGGCCGTTCGAGCTGCATCGTTCTGTCGCCAGAATCACAGTCGTAGAATCGGCGTCGCGCACGGGCGAAATAAGCCGGCGTAACGGGTGGCGAACAGAAGCCTGCATGCTGGTGGTCGTGGCCTGTCGTTGGCCTGCGAGGCAGCCTCGTTTCGGATCTTCCATGGTCAGCGCTGTGGCCGCGATGGTCGGGCGCCCCGCGGACGCCGTATCAATCCCCAACCAGCGACGACGGCCCACACGGCTTGCAGCAGCACGAATCCGTATTGATGTTCCAGCCATGCATCGACGGTGAGCAGCGCCGCGCCGGCCAAATTCAGCACGAGGTAGGCCCGATCCTGGCGTCCCATTCGTCCCAGCAGCATAAGGCCGAAGGCGGCCAGGATGGCGATGGCGCCGGCGAATTGCAGGGCGAGACCCATGAATCCCCTGCCTCAGTGTAATGCCGGCGGCGGAGCGCCGAGCAGCTTCCGCGCCAGACCGTAGAGCGAGACCAGCGCCCAGCATCCCTCCAGCAGCAAGAAACCCCATTGGGCAGCCAGAACGGCCGTAGCCGCCATCATGGCGGACCCGATCAGGTTGGCGCAGAGGTAGGCCCAGGTATTCTCCGCCAGCAAGTCGAACTGCCCCAAAACGAAGGCAACCAGCATCAACAGCGCCGCAACTATCTGTATCCATTCCTGCATTGGTGCGCAGCTCTCTCGAAGAATCGAATGTGTTTGGATTTCTGTTTGCACTGGCCGATTCGGGCCTGGCGGTCACATTTCGGATGAAACAAGACGCAATCGACCGCCGGCGGCCTGGACTTGTGCGCCGGTCCGGATCAGTCGTCCGACTCGCCGGTCTTCAGTGCGAATGTGGTGTTTTGCCCCCTCACCCCCAGCTTGCCGGCCAGCGCTTTCACGCTGCCCCTCAGGCTGAGCAGTTCCGAGGGTGCGCTGGTGGCGATCCCAGTTGCCGTCTCGGCTTCCAGCCGGCACGCGGTAGCCTGATCGGCGCACTTGAAGGTGCCGCTGAGCGCCGCCGAACCCAGCCGCGAAATACCCAGCGAACTATCGACCAGGTTGCCGTCCTCGCCGACCAGCAGCGACAGTCTGCCATCCAACGGCTGGCCGTCGAACGTCAGCGTCACCGGCCAGGAATAGGCCTGCGTCGGCAGGGTGTTGGGAACGTTGAGATCCGCCCCCAATCCGATTACCGTAGCCGCCATGGAACGCAGGGCCGCGTTCCAGAACGCCCGCGCGCGCTCCGGGAACGCGGGGTCGCCGTGAACGTCCTGACCCATGCCGTAATCGTAGAACACGCCATGGCGCAGATAGGACCCGAGCCGCTGGCCGTATGCCGGCGGTTCGGCCGGTGCGGGTTGGAACACCGAACCCAGGTCGCTGTTCTCGGCCAGGTCGGAATAGACGATCGCGCGGATCGTCGTGGCACTGTCGGAGAAGCGGCCTTCGTCGGAAGCGAGGGCGCGCAGGATCTGCTTTTGCGGCGGACTGGCGGCGGAGATGCCCACCGCCTGCGGCGGACGCTTGCTGTCGAGGTAGATTCGCGTCACCGCCGCGCCGAGATCGCGAATGAAGTATTTCTTCTGGTCGGCGATCCGATCGAGCGGGTTCTGCTCCAGGATGTAGGTTTGATTGGCCAGCGCCGCCTTCCTGGCAGCCGGGTAGTCGGGCCAGCAACCCGACCAATACTCCTTGCTCTGACCGTTGGCAGGCGACAGCCGCACCACGGAAACCCGCTCTCCGGGTGTCAGTGTCGCGCGCAGCTTGGTCGCCAGCTTGGTCGCCCACTCGGTCTGACCGTCGGCCATCATCATGTCGTCGATATAGACGACGGTGCTGCGCAGCGTGGGCTGCTGGCAGAACGAGGCGTCGAGGCCGTAATTGTCGAACAGCGCCCACGACGGCGCGCACAGCAGGTTGCCGGCGCCAACAATGATCAGCAGGGCGATGATCCGGGCGATTCGCATCAGCCCAGCCCGCGGATCATATCGGGGGTTACGGTGACGGCCTCGTTGCGGAAGTCGCCAAGGCTGATCTGACCGGCACGCGGACCGACGCGCTCGATGGTGACCGCCCCGCGCGGCGACGCCGCCAAGGATGCCGCCATTTGCGCCAAATTGGCGTGATAGAGCTGCGCGTTGCCGCGCACCACGGCAGCCAGGGCCGCGAGGATCGCCGCTTCGTGCCTGTCGACCTGCGACAACAATGCGCGTTCCTCGGCGACGTCGGCGGCCTTGGTGCGGGCCGCCGATTCCAGTCGCTCGATGTCCTTGGTCAGCCTGGCCTTGATCTGGCTGATCCGATTGACCATCGGCCGCCGCCGCCGCCGATAGCGCCGGTGCGCCCGGTTGAACTGGCGGGTCGCGTCCATGAAATCGGGATCCTTGTCGTGCGCCATATAGGCGATGAATACGCCGACCGCCCAAGCCATCAGATTCCACAGCAGACTGAGCAGTACATCGCGCATCGGGTCGACCGAGATCTGCGCATCCGCCCCCAGCAGATTGATATCCGGTTGACCGGCAAGCTGGTGCATCACCGCCGCGTAGCGCGACCCGGCCGCGGCGAGCAGCACGATCAGCAGGGAAAACGTCGATAACGCCAGCATGCGCCAGTCGCCGCGGCGATCGATCGCGTCGCGATGCTCACCGAAGCGATACGACCACTGCTTGAACAGCGACCCATGGCCGTCCGCGGCGAAGGCAAGCAGCACGCCCATGATGATGGTTGCCCCGGCGGCGATCGCGACGACACCGGCGAACAGGAAGAACACGTCGTAATTGATCAGCCACTCGGCCACGCCGATGCAGAGCAGTGCGACCCAGTATGCCGGATAATAGGCCGACAAGTTGGCATCGCGGTTTTCGTGATCGGCCTTGATCCGCTGATAGCGGGTATCCGCGACACGGAAATCCTCGCGCAGGCGGCGGTAGTGCTCGTCACCTTCCAGCCCGGCCTCGGCATCTCGCTCATCGCGTTCGGCGCGCTGCCGCGCGGCGGCGATTTCGTTCTCCACGTCCTGAGCGGCGCGGATCGCGCGCATCTTCGGCTCGATCGCCACATCGAACGGTCGCCGCGTCTGACGCCATCGCGCCAGCAACGCTCGGGCCGGCTCGATCACATGCAGGCGGCCGCCCGCGGTCAGCCCGTCGTCGTTGACGCTGATCCGGCCGAACGCGGCTTCCTGGCCAGCCTGTTCCATCAACGACTCGGGCGTGGCGCGTAGCGCGTTTACCTGCTCGACCGGGAAAGCCATCGCGGCGCCGAACGCCGGCTTCAGCGCATCGAGTGCGGTCTGGTTGGTGACACCTGCCAACGGCTTGCCCCCTTCGTGTTCAGAACGGCACGGCCGGCCCGAGCGGGTTGCGCTGGACTTCGGGCGAAAGCGTCCGGGGTTGATATTGGGGAGCCGGTGCCGGACGTGCCAGTGCGACAGGTGGCGACATGGCCGACGGCCGCGCCGGAGCCGAGACCCGCAGCGCGGCAGCCCGCGGCTGGTCCGCCTCGGGTGATCTGAGCAACACATTGGTCAACGGAACCATGCCGTAGGCGCCGGCGGGGTCCAGCCGCAGCACCTCGACCGGTCGGTTAGCCTCGTCCTCGGGCGCCAGCAACGCGCGGTCGCGGGGCGCGGCCGCCACCACGGCCAGATTGGCCGCGAGGCAGCGGGAGACCAGGAATTCGACGCGCCGGTTGCGGGCACGCCCCTCGGGCGTGAGGTTATCGGCGATCGGCTGGCGCTTGCCGATGGCGATCGCGGTCAGATGGTTCGGATCAAGTCCGCGGTGGACCAGTGCGTGCAGCACTGTAACGGCGCGGCGTTCCGACAAATCCATGTTGTAGGCATCCGAACCCACCGAGTCGGTATGTCCTAACACCGTGACCGCGGCGCCAGGCACCTCCCGTTCGGCCCGGTCAGCAATGTCATCCAGCGCGCTGGTCGCCTCCGGCGCCGGCTGATCGCTGGCGGTGGCAAACAGCACCGGTTCGGGGACGACCAGATGAACGACAGGCGCGGCGGCGGGGCCGCACGTGCCGGGTGGTGCGGAAACCATGACCGTCCCCGGCATATCAATCGCAAGTTGCGACGCGAACCGGGCAAACTGGGCATTCAGCTGGGTATCCAACGGTTGCGCTTGGGTGGCGTCCGAGGGCGCATAAACCGGCGAAGCCGACGGGATGGTGCATCCCGCAGTCAACAGCGTCACGCCCATCAGGGTAAGCCACGCGGGCAAAGCCGCCCAGCCCATCTGTCTCGGCATCCACACCTCCGCTCTGAGGTTGGTGCCCGAAGCAACGATGAAATTCAAATTCCTGCCGCTCTGGCGACCCCGCCGATCACGTTCGTGGCAGGCGATTCGCGCCACGCCTGGGCGTTCCGCGGGGCGGATCGTTGGTTGCCTGCCCGCCGCGAACCCCGGGCAGGTCGAACCTCAAAGCGGCTTCAGTGGCGTCGCCTCGCCTTCCGGCAGTGGCACCTGAGCCACGTTCAGCACCATCGAGACCAGGCTGTAATAGCCGACTGCGCCCACCAGATCCATGATCCCACGCTCATTGAAGCGATCCATCGCGGCCCCGTAGCGGGCTTCGGAGACCTGTCCGGTGGACAGCAGGTCGGTGACGAACTCATAGACGATGGTTTCGTCACCGCTCATTCCCGCCGGGCGCCGGCCTTGCGCGATGGCGTCGAGGATCGCCGGGTTCAGGCCGGCGTCGATGCCAAGCCGGCGGTGGGCATAGAATTCGTATTGAGCGCCCCATTTGCGGCCTGCCATGCAGATCGCAAGCTCATTCAGCGGCGCCGGAATCGAGCTGCCGAAACGCACATAGGCGCCGACCCGCTGCACCAGGTCGCACAGCGCCGGGCTGCGCAGCAAGGCGTTGAACGGCCCGCGCAGGCCGGCGCCGCGCGGTCCGGATTGGATCGCATCGACCACGGCACGCTGCTCGTCCGTCATCTGCTCGTGCGACAATGGCGGGAAACGGGTTTCGGGCATGTTGGCTTGGTTCCCTTCTGATCAAAGTCTCTGATCGGCGATGCGCCGTTGGGATACCAGCTTAGACCGGCTTGGCGGATTGAACGAGGCCGGGGTGGTAAGCCGCGACGCACGGAGCAATGCGGATGGTGGAAGAACGCGCCGATCAGGGATCGAGATCCTTCAGCAGCCCCAGCTTGATCGGCAGGCGGGCACCCTGAACCTTTTGTCGGACCGCAGCATCCGCGGTCACGAAATCGCATCCGTAGGGCTAGATAGCAGCAGTCACATACGGCGTGCCCGAGCAGGCTCCCGCTCGGCGCTTGAGGCGAGCCAACAGGTCATCGTCGAGATCTCGAACGCTGATAGCGCCCATTGCAATCAACTCGCTGTCACTGATGGCGGTGATGCCACATCGACATAGAACACGCCCATAGCTTTCACTGATGGCAGCGACAGCATAACCTCTCCTGCGGCACGGATTTCCGCCTCTCGATGATCGTTGACGGGAAAGCCGGATCGGTCCGCTGGACCAGCAACAAGGAGCCCTCTCGATGGACAGCCCCGACGTCAAGACGCTGGTCCGCGCCCGCTACGGCAGCATTGCCGCCACCGATCCGGCGGAGTGCCCCGCCACGGCCTCGTCATGTTGCGCGCCAACCACCCCGGCGGACGCTGCCGACAAGGCACGGGCAATGGGCTACTCCGACACTGACCTGGCGGCGGTTCCCGAAGGCGCCAACCTAGGCCTCGGTTGCGGCAACCCGCGGGCGATCGCGGCGCTGCGGCCGGGCGAGACGGTGATCGACCTAGGCAGCGGGGCCGGGTTCGACTGCTTCCTCGCCGCCCAGGCGGTGGGGCCGACCGGGCAGGTGATCGGGATCGACATGACGCACGAGATGCTGGCCAAGGCGCGCGACAATGCCACCCGGATCGGCGCGGCCAATGTCGAATTCCGGCTGGGCGAACTGGAACACCTTCCGGTCGCCGACAACGTCGCGGACGTCATTCTGTCGAATTGCGTGATCAACCTGGTGCCCGACCAACAGCAGGTATTCCGCGAGGCATTGCGGGTGCTGAAGCCGGGCGGCCGGCTGGCGATCTCCGATGTCGTGAACACCGGCCCGCTGGCGGCCGACCTGCGTGGCGACGCCGACCTGATCTGCGGTTGCGTGGCCGGGGCGGCGCCGGTGGAACAGCTTCAGGCCTGGCTGGCGGCGGTGGGTTTCGAGCGGATCAACATCGCTGTAAAGCCCGAAAGCCGGGAGCTGATCGCAAGCTGGGCGCCAGGGCGCGGTGTCGAGGACTGCGTTGCCTCGGCGTTCATCGAGGCCCGCAAGCCCTAGGCGCGGCAGGCGTTCGAGGACGTGGCGATCGACAATCCAGGCGGCGAGGAGCCAAGCCGGCTGCGCTGGCACGATGGCTGATATCGGCCGGCAATGATCCAGCCCATCCTGGCGCAGCGCAGCGCCGCCGGATTCTGGATCGCGATCGTGCTGACCGGGGCGGGAACCGGCCTCGGCGCCGCCGCGCTGACCGGGCTGCTTGAGCTGACACAGCATATGGCGTGGGGCGGCGAAGGATTGGATCTGCTGGCGGCGGCATCCCAAACGCCGCCGTGGCGCCATCTGGCGGTGCTGGCCGGCGCCGGGCTGTTGACCGCAGCCGGCCAAGTGCTGCTGCGACGGCTGACGAGCGGCAACGCCATTGATATCACCGCCGCGATCTGGTTCCAGGCGGGCCGGCTGCCAGCCCTGCGCACCTTGGGCAGCGCCACCTTGTCGGTGCTGATCGTCGGCATGGGCGCGGCCCTGGGACGCGAGGGCGCACCCAAGCAGGCCGGCGCGGTGATTGCCAACTTGATGGCGGACCGGACCTGCCTGAGCGACGAGGAACGCCGTTTGCTGGTCGCCTGCGGTGCCGGGGCGGGGATGTCGGCCGCCTATGGCGTGCCACTAGGTGGGGCGCTGTTCGCGCTGGAAGTGCTGCGCGGCGCTCTGGCTCTGCGCTTCGTGCTGCCAGCACTGGTGGTTTCGCTGGTGGCAACCGGGGTTTCCTGGGCGTTCCTACCCGACGCGCCGACCTATGCGATCCCGGCCTTTCACGGCTCGCCTTCAAGCGCCGCCTGGGCCGTGCTGGCCGGACCCGTCATCGGCGTGGTCTCGGTGGCGTTCGTTCGATCCGTCGCCTGGGTCGACGGCCACAAGCCAACGGGTTGGCGCCGACTACTGGCGCCCGTCGTTGCGCTTGCCTGCCTGGGCGCGGCCTCGATCCGCTTCCCGCAACTGCTGGGCAACGGGCGCGACGTCGCCGAACTGGCGTTCAATGGACAGGTTGGCCCGACGCTGCTGATCGCTCTGGCGCTGCTGCGCCCCGCCGCCACCTTGCTGTGCCTGGGCAGCGGCGCCCCCGGCGGTCTGTTCACGCCGTCGCTGGCGTTCGGGGCGATGCTGGGTGGCGTATTGGGCTTGCCCTGGGCATGGGTCTGGCCAGGCGTGCCACCCGGACTCTTCGCGCTGCTCGGCGCCGGGGCGATGCTGGCGGCGACCACGCAAGGACCGGTCTCGACCATGGTGCTGATGATGGAGCTGACCGGATACGCCCGCGCCGCGGTCGTGCCGATGCTGCTGGTGGTTGCCACCGCTACACTGGTTGCCCGCACCATCGAGCCGCGGTCGATCTACGACGCCCGCTTGAGCAACGCTCAGGTTCGCGGCCGCCAACGACTCCGCGATCAAACTCCGGATACGATGGTATCCTGACCTGCGCTGGGAGCCATCCGGGCGCTGCTGACGCGCAGCGGCTGCGTTGCGATAAGATGCGTCGGGATGCAAGATCGCGCCGAACCCGAAGGCGCGGGATAAGGCCGAAACAGGGTGGCGGATTCGAGGATGATCGGTTTGACTCGTCGTTCACTGATTTTCCGGCCGCAACCGCTGGGGCCGGATAGGTTCAACGAGCACACCGGCAATCTGGGGCAAGCCGGGGTACGTCACGCTTGATCGCAATCCTGAAAATCCGTCAGTCCGCGGACAGCCGCCCGCTGGCATGCTGACACGGCTTGCCCCATTGTTGTTCGTGCTGCTGTGGAGTTCATCGTTCATCGCCGCCAAGGCGGGTCTGCGACACATTTCGCCGTTGCTGTTCGTCGCTGTCCGCATGGCCGGCTGCGCCGTCGTGCTGGTGGCGGTCATGCTGCTGCTGCGCCGGTCCTGGCGGCCGCTGAGCGGTTGGCGTTGGCTGCATTGCGCGGTCGCCGGCGCGTTGCTGAACGCGATCGGCCTGATGGCGCCGCATGTCGGGCTGCTACTGGCACCAGCCGCCCAGATTGCGTTGGTGCAATCGCTGACGCCGCTGCTGACCGCGGTGCTCGGGGTCGTGCTGCTGCACGAGCGATTGCACTCCCGTCAGTGGCTTGGACTGGCGCTGGGAATGGCTGGCGTCGGACTGGTCGTGGGATATGCCGCGTTCGAAAGCACCTCGCGTTTCCAGGGCCTGCTGCTGGCGTTTGTCGGTGTGTTGGGTCTGGTCGCCGGGACGCTGTATTTCGGGCGCTTCTGCCGGGGCGTTCCGCTGCTTCCCGGAGCCACCGCGCAGTTCATTGCCGCCGCCGTGGTCTCGGCGCTCGGCGCGTGGCTGCTTGAAACGTCCCGAGCCGACTGGACCACGGGCGCGGTCGTGGCAACCGCGTGGAACACGGTGATGGTTTCGCTGGGCGGGATGGGGCTTTATTTCGCCATGCTGACGCGCGGGTCGGCGGCGCGGGTTAGCGCCAACTTCTACCTGGTCCCGGGCACCGCCGCGCTGCTTGCCTGGGTTATTCTGGGCGAGCGACTCAGCCTGCTGGCAGTGCTGGGCCTCGTGGTCGCGTCGGCCGGTTGCTGGCTGGTCGCCGCGCCACCGCGTGAGGCGGCCTGAAACGCGGACGCCCACGCTTCGCCGAGGGCGGCTGGGTCAGCGAGTGAACGCAAGACGGGCGGGTTCATTGGAACGCCCAGCGCAGCGTGCGGGCGATCCCAAGCGTACCAGCACGCACCAGCGGACGGCTCACTGTCGGTACCGCCAAGCGGTGCATTTGTCGCGCCCAAGACGGCAGCAGGTCGACGCCGGCCTGCATCGTCAGCGCCTGCAACGGCTCCGCCATGATGCGCGGCGCTTGCTGCGTCAGAACCAGCCGGGCGACTTCCCGGGTGCGCGCATCGCACACCAGATTGGGCCGCGTCCGCCGGATCAATTCGCGCGCCTCGGTGCGGCTTCGCGGCACCGGATCGGCGCCCAGTGCCACGGCAATCCTCGCCATCTCCCGGAAGTAGCGGTCCTGATCCGCCGCCGACATGCGCGGTTCGGCATAGCGCATCCAGGCGTCGAGGAAGCTGGTCGCCTCGGTAACGTGCACCCATGCCAGCAGTGCGGGATCGTTCGCGGCATAGGCACGGCCGTCCGGCAAGGTGCCACGGACGCGGTTGTGGATCGCGCTGACCCGGGCGATCGTTGCCTCGGCCTCGGCCCGGCCGCCATAGGTGGTGAGCGCGATGAAACGGGCCGTGCGCCGCAGCCGGCCACGCATGTCGGACCGAAAGTTGGAATGATCCCACACCCCTGCCAGGACCGCCGGGTGCAGCATCTGCAACAACAGTCCCGCGACGCCGCCGACCATCATTGAGGTGACATCGCCGTGAACCCGCCAGGCGACCGCATCTGGCCCAAACAGGCCGTCGGGACGCCGCACCACCGGCTTCTCGCCGCGCGATCGGTCATTGAACAACGCAACCACCTCGGTGGCGATCACGTCCTTGATCGGCCGCGTCACCAGCGTGCGCAATGAGCGAGATGGAAACACGCTGGCCACCGGATACGGCATCAGCGGTCACCGTTTGGATGGATCGGCGCCCAGGGCGCGGCGCGTGCCGAGGAGAATGTCATGCAGCTTCAACGATAAATCCTGCGCCACGTTGCGTCACCCCTGACTCTCAGCGTGTGACTCTCGGCGTGCCGTTACGATGTCGCAGTCCTTGAAAAGCCGTAGGCAGACAATGCTTCACCAATCGCTGACCGTCCCCACGAATCCGGGCAGTGGTGTTACCTTATCGCCGGTGAGCAACCCGATCCTCCTGTTCGTGGCGTTGGACGCCGTTGCGCTGGTTTTGCTGGGCGGTTTCGGCACCCGCTTGCAGCCTGCCGTTGGCCGGCTGCTGGCGATGCTGCTGACCGGCCTGGGCATGCTGGCCTGCGTCGGGCTTCTGCTGATACGCGCTCCGGCGGCGGCGCTGACGCTGCCGGTGGGGCCGCCCGGCCTGGCGCTGCATCTGGCTCTCGATTCGCTATCGATGTTCTTTCTGGGGGTGGTGTTCCTGGCCGGCTTCCTCACTGCGGCGTTTCCGGCAACGGACGCCGCCCCGAGGCTGGACGCTGGCCCGCGGAGCATCGCTTTATGCCTCGCCGGCACCGTTCTGGCACTGCTGGCGGCAGACGGCATGACCCTGGCGATCGGTCTCAGCGTCACCTGTGGCGCGATCCGGTTCGCGGACGCCAACCCGCACCGTGCGGCGACTTTGCTGGTCCCGTTGCTGTTGCTGGCGGCGGTTTGCCTGCTCGCCCCGGTCGGTTTCGCCCCGCGATTCGATGCCATCCGCGCCGCGCCGATCGATCCCGGCCGCGCGACCGCCGCCGCCGCGTTGACCGCCGTCGCCGTCGCCGGCCTGATCTGGCACCGATCCAAGCAGCGATGCTGGACCCACAATGCGCTAACCGGGGGCGTGCTGATGCCCTTCGGCTGCTACCTGCTGCTGCGAATAATCGCCGACCTCGCGGGCGCGGCCAATCAAACCACCTTCGGCTTCGTCCTTTTGCTCGGCGGCGGTGCCCTCGCGGTCATCGAGGGCTGGTCGGCCGCGCGCCATGCCGAAATCGACCGGTCGGTGTTGTGCCTGATACGCAGACAGGCTGGCCTGGCAACGGCCGGGATCGGACTTGCGTTGATCACCCGGGCCGCCGACTTGCCTGGAGCCGCCGCCTTTGCATTCGCTGCCAGCTTTCTGTCCGCGGTCGGCGGCGCCGTGGCCGGAGTGCTGACGGCACTGGCGACGCACGCGATCGGCGCCAGTGCCGGCACCTGGCGGTTGTCGCGGCTGGGTGGCCTGGTGCAAGCGATGCCGGCCTCGTCCGGCGCCCTGACCGTGGGCCTGCTGGGTCTGTCCGCGCTGCCTCCCGGCCTCGGCTTCGCCACCCTATGGCTGCTGTTCGAGTCGATCCGATCGGCGCCACGAACCGGAGGCCTGCTGTTCCAGTTGCCACTGGCGTTGATCGGTGCCGCCATCGCACTGTCGGCGGCACTTGCCGCCGCCGCCGCGGTCCGCCTGCTCGGCACAGCGGTGCTCGGCCGACCGCGCACGCCGCAGGGTGCCGGTGCGACGGAGACCAAGTCAGCCGCCCGCGGCGTCCTGCTCGCGCTGGCTGGTCTCTGCCTGGTCGCCGGCCTGCTACCCGGACCGATCATCTGGGCTTTCGGCGAACCAGCGATCCGAGCGCTGAGCGGCACTCCGCCGGGCGGCGGCTTCGGGCTGTCATTGCTGCCGCCCTCGGTCTCGTCGCCGAGCTATCCGGCGCTTTCGGTGTTCGCATTGCTGGCACTGGGAACTGCGATCGTGCTGCAGACACCTCGCTGGTCGCGCAAGGAAGCCAAGACAGCCGGGATCTGGGCGGATGGGATGCTGCCTCCGCTCGGGCTTCCGTTCGGCGATCCGGCGGCGCAATCCGCCGGCGAGGGGTTCGTGCCAGCGCCGCCCGTGCCGACCCGGCCCCTAGCGGCATCGCCCCGAGCGCCATCGCCCCGAGCTGGATCGCCCCCAGCGGCATCACCCGGAGACCCATCACCCGGCGCAGCATCGCCCGCCGTCGCATGGCTTGGCCTCGCGTTGCCTCGCCCCGCATGGACCCGTGCCCCGTGGACTGGCGTCGAATGGCCGACATCAAGGGCAATGTCGCGGCCGTTTCCAGGCGTCGCCGGACTGTGGA
Source organism: Rhodopila sp. (assembly GCF_965277165.1). Lineage (GTDB taxonomy): Bacteria > Pseudomonadota > Alphaproteobacteria > Acetobacterales > Acetobacteraceae > Rhodopila. The sequence goes on along the minus strand of NZ_CBDICE010000006.1, from coordinate 791,780 downwards.
TCGTGCTTGCCGGTTTTGGCGTGCTGCTGCTGGCACGGGCGCTGACGGGATGAGCTCGCTGTTGTCGCTGCTGACGCAAATCATGCACATCGTCCTGATGCTGGCCGCCGCACCGACATTCGCTGGCGCACTCGACTGGGTCAGCGCCCGACTGGGCGGCCGAACCGGCCCACCGCTGCTGCTTCCCTGGCAGGATCTGGCGCGTCTTTGGCGCAAAACCCCGATGGCGATGGACAGCGCTTCGGTCGTCTCGCGGCTGGCTCCGGCGGTTGCACTTGGCGCGACCCTGTCCGCCGCCGCCCTTGTGCCGTCGTTCACCCTGGGCATGGCGCTGGCGCCGCTGGCCGACGTTCTTGTGATCGTCTCGCTTCTGGCACTGGCGCGTATCGCCAGCAGCCTCGCCGCCCTGGATTGCGGCGCCCCGCTGCCGGCGCTGGCCGCGCAGAGTGCCAGCGCCCGTGCCGTGCTGACGGAACCCGCGTTGATGCTGTCCGTGGTCAGCCTCGCGCTGATCGGCGGCAACTTCAATCTCGATCTGATCATCGCCCAGCAGCGGGAGGGGCTGCTGCTGCCGGCCGCGGCCTCGGCAGTCGCACTGACCGCGATGCTGGCGCTGCTGTTCGCCGAGGCGAGCGCGGACGACGACGGCCTGCGGCAGATGGCAAGCGGTACCGACCTTGCGATATCGCGGATCACCGTCTGGCTGCGGCGGCTGGTGTGGATCGATCTTATCGGCGGCCTGTTCCTGCCGATCGGGATGGCCGGCGCCGGCGGCTTTCCGCTGGGCTGGCTGATCGGCTTGGCGTGCTGGGCGGTGAAACTCGCGGCGTTCACCGTCGGCCTATCGGCGGTCCAGACCTTTCTGGGCCGGGTTCCCCGCCGAGGCCTGTCCGACCTGGTCGGCGTCGCGGCGCTGTTGGCGCTGTTGGCCACCATCATGGTCCTGGCCAGCACGGGGACCGTATGACCGCGATGGCCACTCCATTGGCGCAAGGCAGCGCCGGGCTGGCGCTGGTGATGGCCTTTGCCCTGCTCGTTACCAGGCAGCTCAGCATCGCGGCGCTGCTGCTGGCGGTACAGTCCGCCGCGGTCGCGGTCACCGCCGCGGAGCTTCACCGCCCGCTGTTGGGGCTGCCGCCACTGATCCTTGGCGCGGGCATCTTTCTGGCCCGGCATATAACGCCCGTGCCGGAGCGACGCGCGGCCGCGGTCGGAGGAGCCAAAGTTGCAATCGCCGCTGCCGCCATTCTGGCGACCCTGTGCCAATCGCAAGGCAGCCTCGCCCTGGCGCTGACGGTCGTCCTGTTGTCGGTGTTGCTGGCGGCAAACCGCTCCCACCCGCCCATGCAGGTCATCGCATTGGTCGCATTGCAAAACGGCATCGTGCTCGCCGGATGCCTGGTTGCCGAACCGCCGACGCTGGCAGCCTCGTTGCTGCTGCCCACGGCTTGCCTGGTGCTGCCGCTGCCGCTCGCCGCCGGCCTGCTGGTGCCGGCCATCGCCTCCTCGCCACGGCATGAGCCTCCCGGCCGGGGCAAATCCTGGATGCCCAGCCTGACGTTCGACGCAAGCTGGCTGCGACGGATCGATCTGACGCTGGCGGCGGCCCTGTTCGCCGCAACGCTGATCGTTCCGCTCGATTCGCTAGCCTCGGTGTTCGCACCGCTGCTCGGTCTGGATGGCGTGCTGCGTGTCTGCGCCCGGCGAAACCGCGAAGCGCGCAGCCCCATGCGCCGAGCAACCGCATGGACGCAGAGCGCCTGTGGCATAATCGCGGTGTGTGCGCCAGATCCGATGGTGGCATGGCTGGCGGTGGTGGCCGCGATGGCGGCGGCGTTGCTGCCGACTCTGTCGCGCCGTTGGCGCGGCGGAGTGCTGGCGTTCACCGCCGCCGGCCTGGTCCTGTTTGGCATGCTGCTGCCGGCCACGCCGCCGGTTGCCGCACCGTCCTTGCTTGGTGCGTTCAGCCTGTTCAGCGGTCTTGCAATGATCGCGGCCGTGGTTCCGGATCTGGCGGTGATTCTGGTGGTCCTGATATTGCGCCTGGCGAACCTGACCGCGTGGCCACCCGAGGTGGAGGGGATCGCCGCCGGAATCGCCCTGGTTGCCTTGCTAGCCTGCGCCATCCGCCTGGCCAACCCGGTTCGGCTGCATCGCGTGGCCCTGCTGCAATTGGCCCAGGCCAGCATCGCCGCGTTGAGCATCAGCATCGGCCACGCCGAGGGACGCTTCGCCGCACTGGCCCTGCTGGTCCTGCTGATCCTGTCTCGCTCCGCCGCCAGGTTCAACGGCCGTCCGGCCCGGTCACTGGCGATCGCCGCACTGGGTGGCATCCCGCCGCTGGGGGTTTTTCCCGGCCTTGCCCTGGTGGTGCTGACAATCAGCGCGCACGACCCTTGGCTGCTGCTTGTCGTTGGCGCGGCGCTGGTTCCGATCATGCTCGCCAGCATGCCGCGCCGCTGGCCTGAACTGCCGACACGACTGATGGTGCCGTCGATTGTCTGGCTGCCGTTGTTGCTCGCGGTGTTCGCCGGCTACTTCGCCCCCAACGGGCTGGTCCATTGGTGGCGCATCCTGACGGCCGGCCGCACATGACGCTCGACATCGGGCGCCACCGGCCAGGCACCGCCAGCGATATCGTGCGGTTGGCACACGCGGAAGCGTGCCAGCCCTGGCGGCGCAGCGTCCTATCGCACACAGGCTGGACCGCCCTTGCCAAGGCTTCGATGACCGAGTCATGGACGCTGCTGGCCCATTGGGCCGACACCACACAGGCCTACGCACTGTTCCAGAACCCCGAAGCGCTGACCATAGTGCCGGTCTCGACCCCGGTTGAAGCCGGGCGCTATCCGGCGTTGTCCCCGGCACTGCCCGGCGCCGTGCCGTATGAGCGGATGATCCGCGACCTTTGGGGACACGAGGCGCAGGGCGGCATTGACGCGCGTCCCTGGCTCGATCACGGCCACTGGCCGCAGGTCCGGCCGATGGCGATCCGGCCGCAGCCTCGCGACAGCGCCGAAACGTCGCTGCTGCAAGCCACCGATCGGCCGGACTCGATGCTGCTTCCGCTCGGGCCGCTTTGGGGTCTGGTCGACGAAGCAGCGCATCTTCGCCTGACCCTGAATGGCAATGCCATCCGCCACGCCGAGGAGGTGCTGGGCTTCACCCACAAAGGTGTGCTGAGCCTGATGCGCGGCAAATCGCCACGCACCGCTGCCCGCTTCGCCGCCCGCCTGTCGGGTGATGCCACCGTGGCCCATTCGGTTGCGTTCGCCCAGGCCACCGAGGCAGCGATGCAGGTTACCGCACCGCCGCGCGCCGCCACGCTGCGGATCGTGTTGCTGGAGATGGAACGGATCGCCGCCCACCTCGACAACCTTGCCGAGGTGGGCCGCCTGGCGGGCGCTCGACTGGTGTGGACGCGATGCGGCATGCTGCGAGAAAACCTGCTGCGGACGTCGCACATGGCATTCGGCCACCGGTTGTTGATGGATTGCGTGGTGCCCGGCGGTCTCGCGGTCGACATCGCCGACGGCGGCACCGAGGTCATCCTGCGCTCGCTGGGCGCGATCGCCTCCGAGTTGGACGGCATCCGCCGACTGCACGAGCGGCCCGCGCTGTCCTCGGTGCTGTCCGGTTTGGGCCGGGCATCCGGGGAACTCGCGGCCACGCTGGGCGTCGGCGGCACCGTGGGTCGGGCGTCGGGTCGGGCGTTCGATGGCCGGATGGTGGTTTCGACCGGCTATGGTGGCTTGAGCCCGCGCCTGGCGATTCGTTCCGAGGGTGATGCTTCGGCCAGACAGCAACTGCGGATTTTCGAGATCGGCGAAAGCCTGCGACTGATCGCGGCGGCGTTCGACGGACTGCCGGACGGACCGGTCGGCATCGTTCTGCCGCAGCTCAGCGGCGAGGGCATCGCCTGCGCCGAATCGCCTCGTGGCGATGTCTGGCACTGGCTGCAACTCGATCACGGCCAGATCGCCGCCGCCTTCCCCCGCGATCCCGGCTGGGCGCTATGGCCGCTGGCCGAACGAGTGCTGCGGGATGCCGAGGCCACGGACGTCGCGCTGATCCGAGCCTCCTTGGCATTGCCCGCGTCCGGAATGGATTTGTGATGACACTGAAACCCCGATCCGAAGCCGTCGGTCCGGCCGACCCCGAAACGACGGCGTCGCTGCGCGCCCGGCTGGAGGCCGCCGCGCAAACCCGACTCGGCCGCAGCCTGGCAATACGCCACGTCAACACCGGAAGCTGCGGCGGCTGTGAACTGGAGCTGCGAGCGCTGAACAACGTGGTGTATGATCTGGAACGCTTCGGACTGCGCTTCGTAGAGAGCCCGCGTCATGCGGACATTCTGCTGGTCACCGGCCCGTTGACCCGAAACTTGAAGGCGGCGCTGGAACAAGCCTGGGATGCGACGCCAGACCCGAAATGGGTGGTCGCGGTCGGTGACTGCGCCTTGGACGGCGGTGTATTCAAGGGCAGCTACGCGGTTCTGGGCGGCACCGGACTTTCCATCCCGGTGGATTTGAAAATCGGTGGATGCCCACCGCCTCCAACACAAATTCTGGCCGGGCTGCGATCGTTGCTTGAGGCCAACGCAAGCTAGAACCACCTCTCCCGCGAACGGGAGAGGTCAGCACGGGCTTATCAGCCAGCGGTCGACCGGGTGGACTTCCTGGCATGGCTGGTCTTGTGTCTGCTGGACTTGTGGGCCGACGAATGGTGCTTCGTCCGGTGATGGCTGGACGCCATGACCGGCGACGTAGCCAGGGCTGCCGCCGGCACAACGAATGCCAGCGCGACGATCAGGCGCTTGAACGAGGGTATCACGGGCATGGCTCCGGATGGGTTTGACGGGGGCGGGGGCGAGCGGGTTGACGGTCGGGCCAAGATTTTTCACCTAACCGACTGAGATTATTTTGCATCGGCATAGGGTCTGATGGCAAGAAAATTTAGCCGCAAAGCCGCCATCCTGGCGCTAAAACAGCCCGTAACGGCACGCCAGCCACAGTTTCTTCCATTTCGGCAAACTGACCCTCTGATCCAGCCGTTTCCAACCTCGTCGTTCTAGCAACGAGAGGATCGCATCATAGGTCGCTGCCATCAGCCGAGCCGGTTTCATCGCCACCGGATCGCATTGCCGCATCGATTCGCGGGCTTGGCGAAAGTAGTCATGAGCCAGTCGCGCCAGTCGCTCGCAGACCTCGGGCAATCCCGGCGCGATCAGGATGGTTGCCGGATCCGCAGCTACGCCGGCAGCACGCAAATACTCCCGTGGCAGATAGATCCGCCCCCGCTGGGCGTCCTCTTGGATATCGCGCAAGATGTTGGTCATCTGTAACGCTCTTCCAAGCGCATGGGCGACACGATCGGCCGCCGGAGTCGCATCGCCGAACGCCCGCACCGACAATCGTCCGACGGCGGAGGCGACACGATCGCAATAAAGGTCCAGCACGGCCATATCCGGCGCCACCACAACCGTTTCGGCATCGCTCTGCATCCCGTCGATGACGGCGATGAAATCATCGGCCCGCAATCCGAACCGCGGTATCGCCGCCGTCAGCACGCGGGTGACCGGCCCGTCGGCACGGCGCAGATACGCGGCGGCAATTCGATCGCGCCACGCAGCCAGGCCGCGGCGTTTCTCCTCCAGCGATCCAGACTCGTCGGCGATATCGTCGACGATCCGGCAGAACGCATAGATCGCATACATCGCGTGGCGACGGTCCGGCGGCAGCACGCGCATGCCGTGGTAGAACGACGTCCCCGCCGCGCGCACGATCTGTTCCACCGCGTCCAGGTCCTGTTGCGCCGCACCCAGTGGCGTCGGTCGGGCGGTCATTGTACGCGCTGTCGTGCCGGATGCAGTCATAGCAGATTGGGCGCCGCGGCCAGCACACTGAAAACCGCGTCAGCGGGCTGCAACTTGACGCGCTTCGCCAACGGATCGTTACGGGTCAACCGCTTGGTTAGGCGGGTCGCCAAACCGCATATGATCGCGGTTTCCGCGCGAAGGCGGCGGTCGCGGACAGCTTTCGGCAGCGCCGATGCTTCAAGGTTCATCCGATCGACCTGTTCCAGCAACGCCATGAAAACGCGGCGCAAGGCGGCTGTCTCGTCCGGCCGGCGCAAATCCTCGATGGAGGCACCGAACTGCGCCAGCAGGGCCTGCGGCAGATAGCAACGATCAAGCTCGGCCAGGTCGGTGGCGCAGTCCTGAATATGATTTATGATTTGCAACGACGTGCAGAGCGCGTCCGATGGCGCGTGGCAATCGCTGCTCTCGCCATGCACGTCCAGCACGTAGCGGCCCACCGGAACCGCCGAATAGCGGCAATAGTGGTGCAGTTCCTCGACTGTCGCATAGCGCAGCTTGGTCGCATCCTGGCGGAACGCGACCAGCAGATCCGTCGCGTGTTTCGACGTGATCCCGGTCCGCGACAAACTAGCCCGCAACGCCGCCGCGCTCGGCGAACCGGTCTGCCGGTGCCCAAGCAGGACGTCTTCCATGATGTCGAGACGGTCGATTTTCTGCTGCGCGGAAAGCGAAGCCGAATCGGCAATGTCGTCTGCGTTCCGGGCAAAGCTGTAATAACGATGGATCGGTTCGCGGTGGCGGCGCGCGATCAACCGGGACCCGACGGGAAAATTCTCGTCGTGACGGCCCTTGCCCGACCACGTCTCGACATCGGCCAGAGTGGATACGTCCGTTTCGGTCATCCGCCGGCACCCTCGTAGGCGCGTCCCTTCCAGGCCACGCCGCGGCCGCGAAAATGGTTCACCGCCGATCCGATCGTCGCGGCCATGTAGAACCCAGCGATCGCTGGCAGCAACGGCGCCCAAAGCCATGAGCGCCCGAATCGACGCAAGGTAGGAAGATACGACCCCGAAAGCATCATCCACGCCGCCAAGCCGCACCAAAATGCCCGCCCGTGCCCGAGCAACGTCGTCGCCGGGGGAGCCAGGAAGATCAGCGCCAGGCCAAGCGTGGTGGCGGCTAGCAGGAGCACCGAGTAGCGAAGCTGCACGAAGGCGGTGCGGGCGACCATCCGCCAGATCTCGGCAACCGAAGGATATGGCCGCACCGATCGCGCCAGATCGGCGTGCCCGAGCCAGATCCGGCCGCCTTTTTTCACCGCCGCCGCGAGCGCGACATCGTCGATCAGGGCATCTTTCACGCTCTGTACCCCACCGATCCGCTGCAAGGCGCGGGTCCGGATCAGAATCGTTCCGCCAGCCGCGGCGGCAATGCCCCGCAGACCGTCGTTCACCCAGGCGAACGGATACAGCAACTGGAAGAAGTACACGAACGCCGGCACCAGCGCTCGCTCCGCCGGGCTGTCGCAAGCGAGCCTGACCATTTCGGAAACCAGATCGAGGCCGTATCGCTCGATGCGGGCAACGAGCGATGACAGATGCGCCGGTTGGTGCACGATATCGGCATCCGTCAGCAACACCAGGTCGGCCTGGTCGGCCGCCGTGACAGCTTGCGAGACCGCCCACAGCTTGCCGCTCCAGCCCGCCGGTCGCGGCGCGCCGGCCAGCACCGTCAGGCGCGGATCGCCGATGCCGCGGGCGATGGCGCCGGTGCCGTCGGTGCTGGCGTCGTCGGTCAGGATCACTCGCCACGGCCCGGCGTAATCCTGTGCCAACAAGGAGCGCAGCGTGGCCTCGATCAGGGGTGCCTCATCGCGCGCCGGCACCACGATCGCCACCGACGGCGCGGTGACCGGGTGGGCCACCGGCAGCACCGGCCCGGCCTGCCAGAAGCTGCCGCGGGCAAAGATCAGATAGATCCAGATCAGCAAGGCGAGCGCCGCCATCGTGGTCATTGCGCCAGCATTCCGTTGGCGCGGAACCAGGCAACCGCATCCTGCACCGCCAGGCGCGGGGGCCGCGCGTGGTAGCCCAATTCGGCCGTCGCCTTGGCCGATGAATAGAACATCTTCTTGCGCGCCATTTTCAGATGGTCGCGCGTCACCAACGGTGCGATGCCGGTCAGGTTCGCCAGCTTCTCCATCACCAACGCCACCGGCCAGACCGCTGCCTCGGGCAGCCGCAGTGAGGGCGGCCGGCGGTTCACGACATCGGCGACCAACGCCAGCACGTCCTTCAGCAGCATGTTTTCCCCGCCCAATACGTAGCGCTCGCCCGGGCGGCCGTGTTCCAGCGCCAGCACATGACCCAGGGCGACGTCGTCGACGTGAACGATGTTCAACCCGGTATCGACATAGGCCGGCATGCGCCCGGCGGCCGCGTCGCGGATCATCTTGCCGGTGGGTGTTGGCTTGATGTCGCGCGGACCGACCGGGGCCGCCGGATTGACCACCACCACCGGCAGCCGGTCGCGTCCGGCAAGTTCCAGCACGGCTTTCTCGGCAAGGTATTTCGAACGCTTGTAGACACCGACGAAATCGGCCTCGTTGGTCGGCGTTGCCTCGTCCGCCACGCTGCCGTCGCCGATTTGTCCAAGCGCGGCGACCGAGCTGCAATGGACGATGCGTTCGGCTCCGGCCTCCGCGGCGGCGCGCACCATCGCGACCGCGCCATCGACGTTGGCCCGCAGCATCACCGCCGGATCGGGCACCCAGACCCGGTAATCGGCGGCGACATGAAGAACATAACGGCAGCCGGCAGCGGCACGTGCCAGCGAATCGGCGTCGGTAAGGTCGCCGGTGACGACGTCTGCGTCCAGCCCGGCGATATTGCGGCGATCACTGGTCGAGCGAACCAGCAGGCGCAGGCCATGGCCGCGAGCCGCAAGAGCTCGCGCGACCGCCGACCCGACAAAGCCCGTCGCGCCTGTCACCAGGGTTGTCATGGCGCCTCCCTTCCGATGCCTGGGCTTCTGCCCGTGTCGTGGCGCGACGGCAAGACCGGGGCTGCGCGGGCTCGCGGCACGAAGTCCAGGCTTGCTCTGGCGCCGCGGCGCGGGCAGAAGCCGCCGAGAATGAAACGCCTGTCCTACATCCTGGCCCTGCTCGGGCTGCTCGTCGCAGTACTGCTGGTATCCTACTACGGCTTCGGCAACATCGTCACCGCGGTCAGCCGAATCGGCTGGCCAGAGTTCGGGTTCATCGTCGGCTGGCAAGTCCTGGTGTTCGTGGTTCTCGGCCTGGCCTGGGATGTGATCATCCCCTCACCCCGCATGCGTCGGCCGCTGGTGCTGATCTGGGGCCGCATGGTGCGCGACGCGTCGGCCAACTGCCTGCCGTTCTCGCAGATCGGCGCGTTCGTGTTCGGCGCCCGGGCGGTCACCCTGCATGGCATCGATTGGCACACCGCCACAGCCTCCACGGTGGTGGATGTGACCGCGGAATTCCTGGCCCAGATCGCCTTCACCTGTATCGGTCTCGGCATTCTGCTGGCCCGCGCGCCGCAATCGGCGCTTGCCGTGCCGCTGGAGGTCGGGGTCGGACTGGCGGTGCTCGCCTGCTTCGGCTTTGTCTGGGTGCAGAAGGGTGCCGCGCCGGTATTTGCCCGCATCGGCCGCCGCATCGCCGGCAGATGGTTCGCCGATGCCGGGGACCGCTTTGAGCTGCTGCAGGCCGAACTTGACCGGATCTACCGTCACACCGGACGGTTGGCAATGGGCTTCGTGATCCACCTGATCGGCTGGATCGCCACCGGCGCGGCGGGCTGGATCGCCTACCGGGCGTTGCGCGTTCCGATCGACTTCGCCAACGCCCTGGCGATCGAGGCGCTTTTGAGCGCCGCGGCTGCGGTTGCCTTCCTCGTGCCAGTGAACGCCGGCGTGCAGGAGGCGGGCTATGCCGGCCTGGGCGCGATTTTCGGTGTGCCACCGGAATTGTCACTGGCAGTCTCACTGCTCCGCCGCGCCCGCGACATCGTGCTGGCAGCGCCGATCCTGCTGATCTGGCAGTTGGTCGAGATGCGCCGGCTCCGCCTGCGCCGGCCGGACAAGCAAGGCCAAGCCTCTGTTGCACCGGCGTCGCCACGGCTTGCTGAGCCGCGACCGGGGCAACGGCGGGGTTGATCCCGAGGCGCCTGCTTCTCATTGACGAACGGGGCGCGTAACGGCATCTGTCGGCGCCATGCGCATCGCCGCCATCCTCGTCGCCGCCGGAACCGGCTCGCGCTTCGGTGCCGAGACCCCGAAGCAGTTCCTTAGCCTCGCCGGCAAACCGGTGATCCGCCATGCCGCCGAGGCGCTGGCCGCGCAGGTGTCCCTGCTGCAGCCGGTCGGCGATGCCGGTGCGATCGAAGCCGCGCTGAGGGGGGTCCCCAACTGCCTGCCGACGATCGCCGGTGGCGCGACCCGGCAGGACAGCGTCGGCGCCGGGATGGAGGCGCTGGTCCCACACACCCCAGACATCGTGTTGGTGCACGACGCCGCCAGACCGGTCGTTCCGCCCGCTACGATCCCTGCCCTGCTGGCTGCATTGCGCCAATCATCCGGCGCCATCCCGGCGGCCCCGGTCGCCGATACACTGAAGCGAGTGGTGCGCAGCGTGATCACCGAGACGGTGCCGCGCAGCGGGCTGTTCCGTGCCCAGACGCCGCAGGCGTTCCGGTTCGAGGCGCTGCTGGCGGCCTATCGGTCAGGCCTGGAGGAGGCCACCGACGACGCCTCGTTGCTGGAAGCGTTGGGACAAACGGTCGCGGTCGTCGCCGGATCGGACGACAACATCAAATTAACCTATCCCGAGGATCTGGTCCGGCTGGAGCGCATCATGGCGGAGCGATTGATCACGCGTATCGGCACCGGCTTCGATGTCCACGTGCTGCAAGCCGGCCGCCCGTTATTCCTGTGCGGGGTGCAGGTGCCTCACGACAAGGGTCTGGCCGGGCACTCCGACGCCGATGTCGGCATCCATGCGCTGTGCGACGCGATCTATGGTGCGCTCGCCGAGGGTGATATCGGCCGCCATTTCCCAGCCAGCCAGTCCCGTTGGAAGGACGCCGACAGCGCCGACTTCCTGGCTCATGCGGCGGAACGGATCGCCGCCCGCGGCGGCCGCCTGGTCAACGCCGATGTGACGCTGATCTGCGAGCGGCCGAAGATCACCCCGTACGCCCCGGCAATGATCCAGCGGCTGGGCGATCTGCTTGGCGTCGATCTCGGCTGCGTCTCGGTGAAGGCCACGACCACGGAACAATTGGGCTTTACCGGCCGCGGCGAGGGTATCGCCGCCCAGGCCGCGGTATCCATCGTCGTGCCGGAATGATCCCCCACCGCAGGAGACCCGCGAGACCATGACACGATCCTTCACCCTGGCCGCGCTGCTGACCGTCAGCCTGCTGGCGGGCTGCCAACAGCCGTCGCCATCTGAGGCCAACAACTACCCTCCGGTGCCGCCGCTGATCAGCGAGGTGATCCCGAGGCCGCCGGTGACGGCTGAACCATTGATGTGGCAGCCGGGACACTGGAACTGGAACGGCACCGGCTATGTGTGGGCGAAAGGCCAGTATGTGCCGGCGGCCGGGCACGGCAATCTATGGATGCCCGGCTGGTGGTCGCCGACATCCTCGGGTTGGAACTGGCAGCCGCCGCACTGGACGTCGTGAACGTTGGCCGCGCCAGGGTCGCGAAGCCCGATGAGATTGCGTTGCTCGTATATCGTCGCATCGCATTCAGGAATGGTCTCGCGCGTTGGATTGGTCTTGATCACCGCGACGCTCCCGCGCGCGTCCAGAAAGACGCGCAGCCGGTCTTCGTCATAGGCGGTATCGCCGAGAGCATGCCCGCTAATCCAACAACCATGGCGCCGCGGCGGCCTGGGCGATCTGGCGGACCTGGCGCATCAGCCCGACGCCGACCGGAATCCCATTCGCCATCCGGGTCTCGGCATGTTTCCACTGTGGATCGCCGGCCACCATGACCGGACGCGCCGGATCGACTGGCGTGGTTCCGCGTAGTGCCGCCATGAAGCTCGCCACGTCAGCCTCAAAATCCCCCGACTCGCGAAACAGATTGGGGTCGATCGCCATGAAAAAATGCCCAATATCCATGCCGACCGGCCGTTTGGTGTGCATCGGATCGGTGATCAACGTCGCACCCGACAGGCAGGACGCCAGAATGTTGACCATCACCGCCAGGCCGTAGCCCTTGTAGCTGGAATTCTCAGGCGACCCGCCCAGCGAGGTCAGGAAGCCGCCCTTCTCCTTAGCGACCAGCGGGTCGTTCGACGGCCGCCCCTCGGAATCGAGCACCCAGCCATCCGGCGTCGGCAGTGCCTCATTGACTTTGTTGCGGATCCGCCCGGCCGCCACCGTCGTCGTCGCCATGTCCAAGAGGAACGGCACCCCATCCGCGCTAGGTGCGGCGAACGACCACGGATCGGTGCCCAGCCGGGCCTGCTTGCCGAATGTCGGCGCCACCTGGATGCCCGACGCCGAGGTGCAGGACATCCCCACCAGCCCTCGTCTGGCCGCCATCAGCGAATAGTATCCGGCGGCGCCAAAATGCGCCGAGTGCTTCACCACGGCGATCCCGACCCCGACGCCGGCGGCTTTTTGGATCGCCATCGACATGGCGAAATGTCCCGGCACATGACCGAGGCCACCGCCGCCATCCACCAGCGCCGCGACCGGGGTCTGCTTGATGATCGTCGGCCGCGCGTCCATCCGCGCCCGTCCGGACCGGCGCAGCGCGTCGTAGCCCGGGATCATCGAGATGCCGTGGCTGTCCACCCCGTGCAGGTCGGCCCAGGACAGGATCTCCGATGTGGTCTCGGCGTTGTCGGCCGGCATGCCCCAAGCCAGCAGAATGGCTTTCAACTGGGCTCGGTGATCGGCATAGGATGCGGGCATCGACGACTCCTTGAAGCGTTGACTTGACAGGGAACGTTGGCTTGGCGGCGAGCCTTGCGCCTGGCGAGTGTTCCGGCAAGGGTAACGTGCGGCGACCACAATGCGGAGGCATCGACCATGGCTGACACCCAGGCCCTGCTACAGGGTCGCTTCGGCATCGACCTGCCGAGGGCCGAAATCCCCGATTCGGTCGCGCCGTTGATCGATCGGCGCGTGACCAGGCGCTACACCGATCAGCCGGTCACCGATTCGCTGCTGGATGCATTGCTGGCGGCGGCACAGTCGGCGCCGGCCAAATCCGACCTGCAGCAGTTCTCGGTGGTGGTGATGCGCGACCCCGGGCGGATCAAACAGATCGCCGACTGGATCGGCACGATGGACTGGATCGCCACCGCTCCGGTGTTCCTGGTCTGGTGCGGCGACATGCGGCGTGGCCAGCGTTTGTGCGAGATGCATGGCATGCCGCACGCCAACAACAACCTGGACACCTTCCTCAACACCGCCGTCGATTGTTCGCTGGCGATGGCGCAGTTCATCACCGCGGCCGATGCGGTCGGCCTGGGCAGTTGCCCGATCAGCTACGTGCGCAGCCATATCGAGCGGGTGTCGCCGCTGCTGGGTCTGCCGTCGGGCGTTTATCCGGTTGCCGGCTTGAGCGTGGGCTGGCCGGTGTTCCGTCGGCCGCTCTCGATGCGGCTACCGCCGTCCGTCGTGGTGCATCGAGAACGCTACGACGACAGCGGGCTGGACGCCGAGATCGCGGCCTATGATCAGCGCCGCACCGCCCGCGATCCGGTGGCGGCGGCCGCACTGAAGAACAACGACGTCTACCCGCCGCGCGAGGGCGTCGGCTGGAGCGAGAACGCCGCCCGCCAACTTTCGGTACCAGAACGTTTCGGCTTTTTGGCGTACTTGAAAACCAGGGGCTTCGATCTTGCCTGATGAGGCCTTCCCGGTCGGACCCAAGCACGCCGCCCGCAACCGAACAGACGGTCACGGCGATTTCGGTGCAACCGCCGGACACGCAGCAGGCGCCCCCGTGGCCACACACTCGATCCCGCCCGCCGACGCGAACCCGGGCGCCCCGGTCGGCGCTAAACCCCGTGCGCCTGGGGGCGCGGCGGTCCGAGCCAAGCACGCCGCAAGCCTGATCGTGCTGCGAAGCGGGAACAGCGAGCCGCACATGTTGATGGGAATGCGCGGCGCCAGCCATCGCTTCATGCCGAACCGCTTGGTGTTTCCAGGCGGCCGGGTGGATCGCGCCGACCTGAAAGCGCCGTGCGCGACGTCGCTGTCCCCGGCGACCGAGAGAGCGTTGCGAAAGCGAACCAACGGCGCGATGGCCCACGGCTTGGCCGCCGCTGCGGCCCGCGAACTGCTGGAGGAAACCGGTCTCTCGCTTGGCCATCCGCCCCGGCTGGATGTGCTGCAATACCTCGCCAGGGCGGTCACCCCTCCTGGCCTGCCGATGCGCTTCAACGCCAGGTTCTTGGTGGTTGAAGAACAGCACGTCCACGGCAAACTCGCCGGCGACGGAGAACTGGAAGGACTACGGTTCTGGGGCATGACCGAGGCGCTGGCGCTACCTCTGGCGCTGCCCACCCGGCGCGTGCTGGAGCGGCTGCGGCAATGGCTCGCCATGACGCCGACCGAGCGCGACGCAGAGACCTCGATGCCGGTCCTGTTGCGCGACCGCGGCTGGCTGATGGAGTGATTCAATTGCGTGATAAGATCGATACCGTCCTGTGGTATCGGTCTTGCTAACCCTCGGCCTACGATTGCAAGCCGAAGGCACGTTTGAATGACCGACCTGCATTTCCTGACCATCGCGCAGGCATCCTCCCAGATCAAAGCCCGCCAACTATCGCCGGTTGAGCTGACCAAGGCCTTCATCGCGCGCATCAAGCTGCTCGACACCGTGTTGCACAGCCATCTTCTGGTGCTGGAAGAACAGGCAATCGCTGACGCGGCCAAGGCAGAATCAGAGATCGCCGGCGGTGGCTGGAAGGGACCGCTGCATGGCATCCCGATCGGCCTGAAGGATATCTATAACACCGCCGGGATTCGCACCACCGGGCACTCGGCGCTGTTCAAGGACCACATCCCCAGCGACGACGCCTTCACCGTAAACCTGATGCGTAGCGCTGGTGCTATCATTACCGGCAAGCTGGCGACCTGGGAATTCGCCATCGGCGGATCGTCGTTCGACCTGCCGTGGCCGCCGGCGCGAAATCCGTGGGACGTGTCGCTCGACCCGTCCGGATCGTCATCCGGATCGGGCGCCGCGGTTGCCGCCGGATTGTGCATGGGCGCGATGGGCAGCGACACCGGCGGATCGATCCGCGGACCAGCCGCCTGGTGCGGCATCGCCGGCCACAAGCCGACCTATGGCCTGCTCAGCCGGCGCGGCATCCTGCCATTGTCGTTCTCGCTCGATCACGCCGGGCCGATGTGCTGGACCAGCGAGGACTGCGCGCTGATGATGCAGGTGCTGGCCTCCTACGATCCGGCCGATCCCGGCAGCGCCGCGGTGGCGGCGATCGATTATACCGCCGGCCTCGGCAAGTCGCTGGCCGGGCTGCGGATCGGCGTGGTGCGGCACTTCTTCGAACAGGACCTGCGCACCGATCCGGAAACAATCGCGGCGCTGGAAACAAGCCTACGGGCGCTGCGCGACCTCGGCGCGGCGGTCGGCGACGTGACGTTGTCGCCGTTCGCCGCCTATGCCGACTGCGGCAGCCTGATCGCCCGCGCTGAGGCCTATGCGATCCATCAACACTGGCTGCGTTCGGCGCCGGAACTCTATGGCGCGTTCGGCCGCCACCGGCTGATGGCCGGCGCCTTCATCTCGGCCGTCGACTACATCAACGCGCAGCGCGAGCGCGCCCGGTTGGTCGCCGAATTCCTCGACGTGATGACGACCGTCGACGTGGTGGTTTTCCCCACCGCTCGATGTCCGGCACGACCGATCGGCGAGGATTCCATGGCTTCGGGATTCCAGCCATTCTTCAATCGCGCGTTCAACGTCACCGGCGCACCGGCACTGTCGATGTGCAACGGCTTCTCCAGCAAGGGCCTGCCGCTAGCGTTGCAGATCGGCGGCCGGCCGTTCGAGGACGCACTTGTCTTGCAGGTCGGCGACGCGTTGGAACGCGCGCTGGGAACCAGGACACGGCGCCCGATGGCGGAATAGCCCAGCCGGCGCCCCTGTGGCGCTGGCACGGCCGCCACTGGACAACAATCATTCCGGGTCGCTCTTGCCGCGCCCGCGCTTCAGCCGTCCCCGGTGCGCCTTTTGCTCCAGCCGCCGCAGCTTTGAACCATGGCTTGGCTTGGTCGGCACCCGCCGGATCGGCGCAACGCCGGCGCGCCGGATCAACTCGATCAGCGCCGCCATCGCCTCGGCGCGATTGCGCTCTTGCGTGCGGTGTTGCTGGGCGGAGATCAGGATGTCGCCGTCCAGCGTGAGCCGGCGGCCCGCCAACCTTTCCAGCCGGGCGCGGACCGGCGGCGGCAGACCGGCATGATCCAGGGACAGTCGAAGCTGCACCGCGGTTTCAACCTTGTTGACGTTCTGCCCGCCGGGTCCGGAGGCTCGGATGAACGTCTCCTGCAACGCCCGCTCGTCGATCGCCAGCGTCCTGGTTACTTGGATCATCGACCGTCCCGTCCGTCACGCTTGTTACCATAGGCCGGTAAACGCGGCCGCTTGCTTGTTCAATCGCCGATGTTGGGGAATACTCCACCCATTCAAAAAACGGTCGGCGACAATGTCCGGCTCTCCGGGAGGAATCACCACAATGAAATCCCGCCTCAGCCGCCGCAAGGCCCTGCATCTGGGTGCCACCGCGGCCGCGCTTCCGCTGGTCAACATCCGCTCCGCCGGGGCCGCCGGCCGCCTCAGCGTTGCGCTGTGGGACCATTGGGTTCCGGCCGGCAACGAAGCAATGAAAAAATTGGTCGGCGCCTGGGCGGAGAAGAACAAGGTCGATGTCACGCTCGATTTCCTGACCTCCATCGGCAACAAGATCAACATCACCATGGCGGCCGAAGCGCAGGCCAAGACCGGGCACGACGTCTATGCCTTCGATATGTGGTCGGTGCACGAATACGCCGATGAGCTCGACCCGGTCGACGACATCATGCACGGATTCATCGCCAAGTATGGCAAGATCGGCCGCGCCTACGAGTATCTCGGGGTATCCGACGGGCATTGGCGGGCGATCCCGGTGGCCTGGGGTTCGGCGCCGCTGACCAGTTGCGCGCGGATCAGCATGTTCAAGAAATACGCCGGAATCGACGTCGAGGCGTGGTTCCCGAATCATCCATCGACGCCGGCGGCGTCCGCCGACTGGACCTATGAGACCCAGTTGAAAGCGGCGGAGGCCTGTCACAAGGCCGGCTTCCCATTCGGCTTCGGCTGCGGCTCCACCACTGACTCGAACCAGACCTGGGGCGCCACGTTTGGCGCGTTCGGCGCCGATCTGGTTGACGCCAAGGGCAACATCACGGTCGATTCCGACAACGTCCGGACAGCGCTGGAATACGCCAAGCGCATGGTGCCGTTCCTGCCGTCAGACACCGTCAGCTACGACGATGCCTCCAACAACCGAGCGCTGATCTCCGGCAAGTCGGCGATGATCTGGAACCCGCCCTCGGCGTGGGCGGTGGCCAAGCGCGACGCACCGCAGGTGGCGGCGGACTGCTGGACCTTCCCCAACCCGCGCGGGCCCAAGGGCCGCATGGTGCCGATGCGGCCGTATTTCTTCGGCCTCTGGTCGTTCGCGCAGAACAAGCCGGCGGCGCGCGAGCTGTTGGCCTATCTCGGCGCCCGCGAGCAGATGGAGACGCTGACCACGGCGGTCTCCGGCTACGACATTCCGCCCTATGCCTCGATGGCCGACTTCAAGATCTGGGAGCAGGTCGAGCCGCCCAAGGGCACGGTATACAACTATCCGATCCGGCCTTGGCACGACGCGGAATATTATGTCACCGGATCATCCGGACCACCAGATATCGGCGTCCAGGCGTGGAACCGCGGCCTGATCCCGACGATGGTGTCGAAGCTGGTCTCGGGACAGACGATCAAGCAGTCGATCGACTGGGCGAAGGACGAACTCGAAGGGTTCACCCGCTAAGACACGATCGGATCAGGTCGAACCGATCGTGCCTTGCAACTCTTTGTTCACCAGAGCGATTCACGCTTTTGGTGATGCCACCAAAAGCGATCGCGCTCTGATCCGAGCTCGGCACGGACAACCGTTCAATCGCTCTCCGGCGGGATCACATTCTGCGGCCGCGGGCCCAGCAACGCGGCGCGCATGGTCTCGGCGGACTTGCTGCGAATGTCGTCCCACGCCTGCGGGGTATAGAACGCCGAGTGCGGCGTGATGATCAGCCGGCCCAGCGTCCAGCCCTCGCGCGCCCGATAGGCCCGCAGCAGCTCGGGCACCGGCTCGACCGGTGGCTCCACCGGCACCACGTCCAGCCCGACCCCGGCCAGGTGCCCACTCTTCAGCAATGTCGCCAGCGCATCGATGTCGATGATCGGCCCGCGCGCGGTGTTCACCACTACCGCCCCTTTCGGCAGCAGAGACAATTGCCGCAGCCCCAACAGCCCCCTGGTGTCGCGCGTCAACGGCGCATGCACCGACAGCGTGTCGGTCTGCTCCAGCAATGCCTCCAGCGTCGCCGCACGCTCGATGCCGAGGCCGAGTTCCACCCCGTTCGGCAGATACGGGTCATGGAATACCACCCGGAAGCCAAACGCCTTGGCGCGCAAGGCAACGGCCGTGGCGATGCGGCCCATCCCGACAATGCCGAATGTCTGCACCGCCGAACGCCGCACCAGCGGGTCATCGACATACCGCCAGACCGCCGGCGGCGAGGTACGCTGAGCCTCATGATGCAACAACAGGCCCCGGCGCAGTGAAAGCGCCAGAGCCATTGCGTGATCGGCAACCTCGGTCGTTCCGTAGTCCGGCACATTCAGGATCACGATCTGCCGGTCCGCCGCCGCCGCCCGGTCCAGGTTGTCATACCCGACGCCCATCCGGCAGATCGCGCGCAACCGGGGGAACCGCTTGAGGTCGGCGGCATTCACCTTGAACCGCAGGATCATCAATCCCTCGGCAGCCGCGCAGTCCGCATCCGAAAGATCGGCCAGCGAGGCGGTCGGCGCCGGCGGAAACATCACCCGCACGTCCGGGCCGTAGACCCGCTGCTCCACGCTGTCGTCGGCATAGGATTTTTCCGAATACAGCACGCTGACCCGGGTCATGGCGGTTGCTTCCTTCGTTGCCTTTCCGCCGTCCTATAACGAGCCGCCAAGTGACGCAATCGGCGCGGTTATTTCGACTTGGACTCCTCGGCCTTCTTCGACTGATGATGTCCGATCGCGGCCCCGGTGGCGGCACCAGCAACCGCATGGCCGCTGCCAACTTCGTGTCCAGCTAGCGCGCCGACCGCGGCGCCCTTCGCGGTTCCCGCTGGCTTCTTGCTGCTGTCGTCCGCCGCGTGCGCCGAGACGGTGAAGCCGATAAGCATGGCGGCGAGGATGATACGTCGCATCGAAACACTCCCTGGTGGTGACGCATGCAACGCCATCACCCGGCAAATGTTTCCCACCGCCGGTTCATCCTGCGGCCGTGTTGCCGATTTACCCACCATCTCGACGCCAGGCCGAACGGCGTGCTTCTCTGCCCCAATGGAGCGACCGCGCAGCATTCTGGTCACCGGCGCGGCCAGCGGCATCGGCGCGGCGATCTGCCGGGCTATGGCCGGGCCGCGGAGCGCAATCCTGGTACACACAAGACGCAACGCCACGGGCGCCGAGACGGTGGCGCGCCAAGTCCGCGAGGCCGGGGGTTTGGCTGAAGTTGCCCTCGGCGACCTCGCCGATCCGGCCGCAGCGGCACAGTTGGTGCTAAGCGCGACGCGCCATTTCGGCGGTCTGGACGTGTTGATCAGCAACGCCGGCTTCGCCGATCGCACCACGTTCGCCGACCTGACCGACCAGGCGCTGACGGCCTCTACCCAGTCGATCCAGGGCGCCTTCTTCCGCCTCGCGCAGGCTGCCCTGCCGCATCTGCGCGGCGCGGCCGACGGCCGGATTGTCGCCATATCCAGCTTTGTCGCGCACGCCTATCGCGTCGATCTGCCCGGCTTCCCCGCCTCCGCCGCCGCCAAAGCCGGGCTCGAGGCGTTGGTCCGCGCGCTGGCCATCGAACTCGGCCCCAGCGGCGTGACCGTCAACGCGGTGGTGCCTGGTTTCATCCGCAAGGACCCGAACGCCCACCGAGCCATCGGCCCGAACGCGCTGTCGCCGCAGACCGCCCGGATCCCGCTGGGACGGATCGGCCTACCGGAAGATGTCGCCGCCATGGTCGAGTTCCTTGCCTCGCCGGCCGCCGGCTACGTCACCGGTCAGACCATCCATGTCGATGGCGGACTGGTGATCTGAAACTAGGCGGGTGCGACCCCGGCTTTGGGCGCGGCCATCGCCGGCGTGGTGCCGAATGTCTCGCGGAATGCCGCCCCGAACGCCGGCACGCTGGCATAGCCGACGGCAACCGCCACGCGGTTCGCAGGGTCGCCGCGGGCAATCCGCGCCAACGCCTCGGTCATCCGCAACTGCCGCCGCCACTGCTGGAAGCTCATGCCGGTCTCGGCCCGGAATAGCCGCGCCAGGGTGCGCACCGACGCGCCGGCGACCGCCGCGTGGCCCTCCAGGTCGCGCGGGTCGGCGGGATCGGCGATCAGCACCGCCACCACCCGCAGCAGCCTGGGATCGCTGCAGGCGGGTAACGACAGCGGCCGGGTGCCGGCACGCCTGATCTCGTGCAGCACCAGTGCCGCCACCAGCCGGATCGGCCCACTCGCGTCCCACACCACCGGCTCCCCGCACACCGTCAGGATCAGTTCGCGCAGCAGCGGCGATACCGCGATCACCGTCGCCGACGACGGTCCCGAGGCCGCCGCATCGGCGCGCAGGAACAACGCCCGCATCCGCACCAGGCCGTCCATGCGAACGCCGTGCGGCGTGTCCGCCGGCACCCAGAGCCCGGTTCCCGGCGGCACGGTGAACAGCGCCGCGTCGGTGTTGATCCGCATCACCCCGGAGGTGGCAAACAGCAACTGCGCCCGGGGATGCCGATGCAGTCCGGTCTCGTGCCCCGGCGCGTAGTCAAAGGCGTAGCCGACCATCGGCCGTGGTGCCCGTTCGAATGGCCGCAAACGACTTTGGCCGGTACGCGACAAATTTTGGCCAGACATCGCCATAACGACAGCCTACACTAAGGCATTATCGGTTCAGGTTGTACCGATAATGCTTGGCAACTCATTTCGCGAGGGCGATTCACGCTTTTGGTGATGCCGCCAAACGCGATCGCACTCCAGCGCCGAAGCGAAGGAAACGCCGTTCATGACCCCAGCGACCCGCCAGATCGTGTTCATCAACACCGCCCACACCATAACCCACTACAGCCTGCTGATCCTGCCCACCGCGGTGTTGGCGATGGCGGTTCGCGGCGGTCCGTTCGGCGAGTCGTACGGCCCGATCCTGGCGCTGGCGACGGGCATGTTCGTGTTCTATGGCCTGTTGTCGCTGCCGCAAGGCTGGCTGGTGGCGCGGTTCGGTCGCAAGACGCTGATGACAGCGTTCTTCCTCGGCACCGGGGTCAGCCTGATCGGCGCCGGCGCCGCACACTCACCGGCGATGCTGGCCGTCGCGCTGTCGCTCGCCGGGGCGTTCGCCTCGATCTACCATCCGATCGGCACCACGATGCTGGTCGAGGCCGCCGGCGACAAGCCCGGCCGCTCGATCGGCGTGAACGGCGTGTTCGGTAACTTCGGTGTCGCGCTGGCGCCGGTGGTGACGGCGTTTCTGGCCAACCAGGTCGGCTGGCGGGCGGCGTTCGTCGTGCCCGGCTTGCTGTGCGCGGTAGCCGGGCTGTGCTGGATGCGTACGCCGCTGGCCCATGTCAGCGCCCACGCCAACGCTCGTCCGTTTCCGCCGATCCCGCGCCATCTGGTCCGCCGCGCCGTCGTCGTGCTGATGCTGATCGCGATCTCGTCCGGCCTGGTGTTCAACGCCTACACCATCCTGCTGCCCAAGCTGATGCAGGAACGCCTGGCGAGTACTGCCAGCCTGTTGCCGCTGGTCGGGTTGGCGGCCTTCTTGGTCACCCTGTGCGGCGCGCTGACCCAGTTCTCGATCGGGCGAATGATCGACCACAGCACGCTGAAGCAGGTGTTCCTGCCGGTCAGCCTGCTGCTCGCACCGGCCATGCTGGCATTGTCCTTTGCGCAAGGCTGGCTGGTGCTGCCGCTGGCCGCTGTGGTGGCGGCGTCGATTTTCGGCCAGGTAACGGTGAACGAGACCATGGCGGCGCGCTACATTTCGCCGGCGTTACGCGCGCGGATCTACTCCGTGCGGTTCTTCGTCGGCTTCCTGGGCGCCGCCGCCGCCGCCCCCGTGGTTTCCATACTCTATGAGCGCACCGGCAGCGTGGCGGTGGTCACCATGGTTTTATCGGCGTTCTCGGTGGTCACGCTGGGCTGTGCGCTGTTCTTCCCGAACCGGCGCGAGGAACTGCGGCCCGAGCTGTGGGCTGAAGCCTCCGCCGAGACCGCCGCCCTGCCGGTCGCCGCGGAATAGCGGCGGCACGGCGCCGGGTTTGCAAACCACGAACCAAAGCGCCACATCTGGCGGATGCTTCGTCGCCGCATCCTGCAATTGTCCGCCGCGCTGCTGCCGTTCAGCCTAACCGCCAGGGCAACAACATCGATCGTGCTGTCCGCCCAGGACCAGGCGGATATCGTCCGCATCCAGGATTACCTGAACGGGCTCAAGACGCTCAAGGCGCACTTCCTGCAGGTGGCCGGCGACGGCGGGGTTTCTCAAGGCACCGCATGGCTGCAACGCCCAGGCCGGATGCGCTTCCAGTACGACCCACCGTCTCCCTTCCTGCTGATCGCCGCCTACGGCGTGCTGACCTTCCACGACTCGGCGCTGCAGCAAACCACCAATATCGGGCTGGGCCGCACGCCGTTGGGCATCCTGCTGGCGAAGCACGTTGAATTGTCCGGCCATGGAGTGACGGTGACCAGCATCCAGCACGTGCCGGGCCAGATCCAGTTGACGCTGGTGCGCACCAACAGCCCCGGCGATGGCTCACTGACGTTGATCTTCTCCGATCCGCCGCTCAGTCTGCGGCAATGGACGGTGGTGGACGCGCAACGGCGCGAAACCCACGTCACCCTCTACAACATTCAGCTCGGCGGCAGCTTCGACCCGCAACTGTTCGAGCAAATCAGTCCGCCAGCGGCGAAACAGGGATGAAATGGCCGGCTTGCATGACGGGCATGTGTCCCGCGGGACGAAAAACCCTTCTTTTTGTCGCCAAGATGGGGAATGATATTTCCTGACATGAGGTCTGCCCGCGTCGTCAAGCCGTTAATCGGCATCAGTTGCTGCACCAAGCAGTTCGGTGTTTTCGGAATGCCGAACCATGCCGCCTCCGACACGTACGTGCGAGCAACCGACGAAGTGATCGGCGGCGTCCCGGTCTTGCTGCCCGCCAACGGCCCAACCGCCGACATCGAGACCCTGCTTGAGCGACTCGACGGCATCGTCCTGACCGGCAGCCGCTCCAACGTCCAGCCCACGCTGTATGATGGTCCGCCGCATGCCGAGGGCACGCACGAGGATCCCAACCGTGACGGCATTACGCTGCCGCTGATCCGAGCGGCGGTGGCGCGCGGAGTTCCGTTGCTGGCGATCTGCCGTGGGTTTCAGGAGTTGAATGTCGCTCTCGGCGGATCGCTGCACCAGCGGATCCAGGACCTGCCGGACCGGATGGATCATTCCACGCCGATGCAGCCGTCCGCGCGGCTGCGCCAAAGCAAGGCGCACTCGATCCGGGTCACCCCGGGCGGCTGGCTGCACCACCTGGCCGGCACGACGCGGATCGCGGTGAACTCCTTGCACAACCAGGGGATCAACAAGCTCGCTCCGGGACTGGTCGCCGAGGGCATCGCGCCGGACGGTCTGATCGAGGCAGTCTGCGTCGCCGCCAGCCAAGGCTACGCAGTGGGTGTGCAATGGCACCCGGAATACGATTGGCAGACCGACACGCTGTCGCGCGCAATCTTCGAGCAGTTCGGCACCGCGGTGCGGGCCTACGCCGATGCCGCTCGGCTAGGCGCAGTGCGCCTAGCCGCGGAATAACTGGCGCGGGCCGGTTGGCGCCCGCCGGTCGCCGCGGATTAATCGGGGAGTGCATAGGCGGTCCGCCGCCGCAGTCTGCCTTTCCCCTTGTCAGGCGGCCTGTTTCGCCCGATGTATCGGCATAACCAGACAGGACCAGCGCGGTCCGGATTAGTCAAACCCGCACAACAGGACAGGTTGCCATGTTCATCGAAACCGAAGGCACGCCGAACCCGGCCACGCTGAAGTTCCTGCCGGGACGCGACGTGATGGGTGTTTCCACCGCCGACTTCGCTTCCGCCGTCACGGCCGTGCGCAGTCCTCTGGCCACCGACCTGTTCGCGTTGCAAGGCGTGGCGCGCGTGTTCCTCGGCGGCGATTTCGTCACCGTCACCAAGAACGACGAGATTTCCTGGCAGGCACTCAAGCCGCAAGTACTTGGCGTCATCATGGATCACTTCGTCGCCGGCCGCCCGGTGATCGAGGGTGACGAAGCCGATTTCAACGAGGAAGACGTCGATCCGGCCGATCGCGAAGTGGTCGATCAGATCAAGGAATTGCTCGACACCCGGGTCCGCCCAGCGGTCGCCGGCGATGGCGGCGACATCGTGTTCCGCGGCTTTCGCGAGGGCGTGGTCCGTCTGCACATGCAAGGCGCTTGCTCGGGCTGCCCATCCTCCAGCGCCACGCTGAAGCACGGCATCGAGAACATGCTGAAGCACTACATCCCGGAAGTCGTCGGCGTGGAGCAGGTCGAATTGTGATCCCCCACGGTTGACGACAGCGGGCGCATCATTCACGCTGCACCGCAGCACGAATTGTCGAATGCTGCTTTGGTGGCACAAGCCGATACCGGATCGACCGTGTCTGTTTCGCTCTGCGCGATCATGTCACTGATCAGGAGTTGCCTATGACGATTGACGCCGTCGGTCTCGATCTGCTGTTCAGAGAGGCTCGTACCCACAATAAATGGTTCGATACGCCGATCACCGATGACACCTTGCACCAACTTTACGACACGCTGAAGTACGGACCGACTTCGGCCAATACCTCGCCGGCACGCTTCGTCTTTGTGCGTAGCAAGGACGGCAAGCAGAAGCTCGCTCCGGCGTTGTCGGCGGGAAATACCGAGAAGACGATGTCCGCGCCGGCAACCGTGATTGTTGCATACGATCCAAAATTCTACGAGAAACTGCCGAAGCTGTTTCCGCACAATCCCGATGCGGTCTCCTGGTTCACCAGCAACGACGCGCTGGCGGCCACCACGGCGTTTCGCAACGGCACGCTACAGGGTGCCTACCTGCTGATCGCCGCGCGATCGCTCGGCCTTGACGTCGGCGCGATGTCGGGCTTCGACAATGCCAAGGTCGATGCGGCATTTTTTGCCGATAACGGCTGGCGGTCGAACTTCCTGGTCAACCTCGGCCAGGGCGACCCAACGGGGGTTTTCGACAGGTCTCCCAGACTGCCCTTCGACGAGGCCTGCCAACTGGCCTGATGCGTTCGCGCTTGCGCGAACGGCCAGCCGAGATAGCCTGATCGCGGCATGCGGATATTGGCGCTCGATTCGGCGGTGGCGCGCTGCTCGGCGACCATCGTCGCCGACGGCATGGTGGTCGCCGGCTTGCAACGCGATCTCGAGCGTGGTCACGCCTCGGTGCTGCCGGTCATGACCCGGGATTGCCTGCGCGAGGCCGGGATGGATGCGGTCGACCTCGATCTCATAGCGGTAACCGTCGGTCCCGGCAGCTTCACCGGCATCCGCGGCGGCGTGGCGCTGTCGCAAGGAATCGCCGTCTCCGCCGGTCGTCCCCTGATCGGTGTGACCGTGGGCGAGGCGCTCGCCGATTCGCTCCCCCTGCTCGGTAGCCGGACGTTGTGGTGTGCTACCATCAGCCGACGCGGCCGAATCTTCCTCGAAGTCGGAGACGAGGTGGCGTCGCTGGGGTTGACCGAATTGCCACACCCGTCAGGGCCGATTGCGATGGCTGGCGGAGCCGCAGCCGAGGTTGCCAGTCGGCTTGCCGCCCAAGGATGTGACGTGATGCTGACCGATGCCCGGTTGCCGACCGGGCGCCACATCGCCCAGGTGGCGGAGCGGCGCCATCGCGGCGAAATCCGCGCGCTGCCCGCCGCACCACTGTATGTCGATCCGGTGGAGGCCAGGTTGCCGGGCGGGGCACCGCCGCCGCCGAGGTGATGTATCGCGCGGCGGCAGCCGATTGCGGCCTGATGGCGGCGATCCACGCCGCGGCCTTTGCCGCCGCCGATGCCTGGAGCCGCGATGTCTTCAGCCTGCAATTGGCGCTGCCGAACGTATTCGGACTGATCTGTCCGCGCGGTGGAATGATCCTCGTCCGGGTGGCGGCGGACGAAGCCGAGATCCTGACACTCGCCGTGCGCCCGGAGATGCGGCGGGAGAAGATCGGCAGCGCTTTGATTGACGATGCAACAATCCGGGCAGCGGCGATGGGTGCCGCGAGGATGTTTCTTGAGGTGTCGGTCGCCAACGAGCCGGCTCGCCTGCTCTATGCGCGGGCGGGCTTTGTCGAGGCAGGAACGCGGCCGCATTACTATTCAGATAATTCCGACGCGCTGGTGTTGCGCCTCGACCTGATCTGAACCGATCAGCGGGCGGTGCCGCGCCGGATCAATAATCGGCTGATTCCTGCTGCGTCGGTCTCCAGCGACAGGATCTCGTGGCCGTGTTCCGCCGCTGTGCGGGGAACATTGCGAAACGGCTCAGCACCCCGCAACGAAACCAGAAGCGTCTCGCCCGGCGCCATTCGGTCCAAGGCCAAACGGGTTCTGACGAAAGTCATCGGACAAATCTCGCCTGTAATGTCCAATTCTCGGGTTACATGTTGCACAGATGACACGACGACCTTTATTGAAATTATCCAGTCGCCGTTGCGCGACCGTGATTCGCTTTCATATATATGTGCAAGAAAACAATCTAGAAAGGTCCTGCAATGGCTGACAAGCCGGTTGACACCGCAATTCTCGGGCTGACCGCGCAGATCGTTTCGGCGCACGCGGCCAATAACGACACCGACACCGGCACTCTGCCGAATGTTATTAAAGTGGTATACGACACCTTGTCTCGTATCGGCGATGCGCCCGCCGCCCCGGCGGAGAAGGCTCAGCCGGCGGTGCCGATCCGCAAGTCGGTATTCCCCGACTACATCATCTGCCTTGAGGACGGCAAAAGGTTGAAGATGCTGAAGCGACACCTGTCTACGTCCTATAATCTGACCCCTGAGCAGTATCGTGAAAAATGGGGGCTCGACTCGAGCTATCCGATGGTTGCTCCGAACTATGCCGAGAAACGCTCGACGCTGGCCAAGCAGATCGGTCTGGGCACGCATCGCACGTCAGGCCGCTGACCACGGTTATGCCCTGAAGCAGCCGTCGGTCCAGCGCCGAACGGGTCGAGGCTCACAGCGTTCCGGCGGATCGGTCACTGACTTGGTGTTGGGCGCTGCCAAAGGCACAGGCTTCCCTGAGACTGCCTTGGCATTGTATGCGGTTGCTCGGGACGTTCGCAGGCAGGGACGGACCGGGGAATGACCGCAAGGAACCGTATGGAATCGCGGATCGAGCGCCTGTGCATCTCACGTGGCCTGAAGATGACCGGCCAGCGACGGGTGATTGCTCGGGTTCTGTCCGAGGCCGGCGATCACCCCGATGTCGAGGAGTTGTATCGAAGGGCCTCGACGCTCGATCAGCACATCTCGATCGCGACGGTCTACCGCACGGTCCGCTTGTTCGAGGAGCAGGGAATCCTCGAACGGCGCGACTTTGGCGGCGGACGAGCGCGTTATGAGCCGTCCGAGGATGGTCCGCACTATCATCTGATCGATGTCGAGACCGGCAAGGTCATCGAGTTCCAGGACCCCGAACACGAGCGTCTGATGCATGCGATCGCAGCCCGCCTGGGGTTTGACGTGGTGTCGCTGCGGCTTGAATTGTTTGGGCGGCGCCTTGGGGCGCAACTTGGCGCGCACCACCGACGGTCCGAGGATGAACGGGGTTTCGACGGTCATCCGGGCGGCGATGGCGATCGCGGCGTTGCAGCCCCAGTAAGCCCCGACGATAAAGCCTCCGGCGACGACGCCCTCGGAAATGACCGGTCGGATCTGGCCCCCAGTCGCGGCGCCACCGCCGGCGGCGGTGATCCGCGGCTCCGCGGCACGATCAAGGGACCCAGCCGATGAGCCAGGCGAGCGTCACCACGGACCCGATCGAACCATTTGCCGAGCTTCGTAGCGGCAGCCTGGGGGTTCGGCTGGCGGCCGGCCCGGACGAGATCGACGCAGTCCAGGCGCTGCGCTACCGTGTGTTCTATCAGGAATTGGGCGCCAAGGCTGATAGCGAAACCTCCCGGACCCAGCGCGATAAGGACATCTATGATACCGTAGCCGACCATTTGCTCGTGGTCGATCATGGCCTCGGCGAGGGTCTGCGCAACGTGGTCGGCACCTATCGGCTGATCCACCGCAAGGCGGCCCGCCGGATCGGGCGTTTCTATTCCTCGAGTGAGTACGACATCGACCGGATCGAAGCGATCCCAGGGAGCATCCTGGAGCTCGGGCGATCCTGCGTCGACGGCTACTATCGTAACCGTTCGGTCATGCAGTTGTTGTGGCGGGGAATCGGCGCCTATGTGTTCTTGCATAAGATTGAGCTGATGTTCGGTTGCGCCAGCCTGCCCGGTATCGATCCCGACGCTCTGGCGCCGGAATTGACCTATCTTTACTATAACCATTTGGCACCCGTTTCGGTGCGTCCGCGCGCCCTGCCTCACCGCTACGTCGAAATGCGCCGGCTCGATCCCGACGAGACCGAGGTCCGCGCCGCCTTGACCCGCCTGCCGCCGCTGATCAAGGGCTATCTTCGTCTGGGCGGCTTTGTCGGTGACGGCGCGGTGATCGATCCGCAGTTCAACACGACGGATGTGGCGGTGGTGGTACAGACCGATCTGGTAACCGACAAATACATCAAGCATTACCAACTTCTAGGCCGGGACACGCCGGACTGATCCGCCGATGCCGCGCTCCATGAGCAGCCGCCTGAAGACGCTGACCGCTCGGCTGTCCGCGTTGCGCGGCTGGCGTGCCGATGTCACCGCGGTACTGGGCGGGGCAAGCTCGGCGTTGGCGCTGCCGCCGATTTTTGCCCTGCCGGCTTTGCTGATCGGCATTCCGGTTCTTTTGTGCCTGATCCAGGGCGCTCCCGGCCCGGCGGTGGCGGCCAGACGGGGCTGGTGGTTCGGCTTCGGGCTGCATCTGGTCGGGCTGTACTGGATTACCGAGGCGATCCTGATCGAGGCAGCACGCTTCTGGTGGCTGGTGCCGTTCGCGGTACCGGGGCTGGCGGCGGTGCTCGCGGTGTTCATCGCCGTGCCCGCCGCTGTGGCTTGGTGGGCACCCCCCGGCTGGCGCGCCGCGCTGACGCTCGCCGGCGCCTGGGTACTCGGCGACCTCGCCCGCCAATTCGTCGCCACCGGCTTTCCCTGGAACCCGCTCGGCAGCGTTTGGGAATTCCCGGGCCGGCTCGGCGACATCATGATCCAGCCGGCGTCACTGGTCGGGGTGCATGGGATGACACTGGCGACCATCCTGCTGGCCGCGACACCTTTGCTGAGCCGGGCATGGCGCTCCGGCGGCCTGGCGCTGCTGGCGCTGTGGTGCGGGTTCGGCATCATCCGGCTGGACCAGAAAGCACCGCCCGGTCCGGACCTCACCGTGCTGCTGATCCAGGGCAACGTGGCCCAGGGGCAGAAATGGAACCAAGCGCTGATGGTCTCGATCTTCCGCCACTATCTGGCCCTGACACGCCAGGCGGTGGCACAGGCAAAGGGGCGTCCGGCGGTGGTGGTGTGGCCGGAAACCGCCAGTCCGGCGTTGTTGCAGACCGACGGCCCGGCGCGCACCCTGATCGCCGACGCAGCCGGCGGGGCCACCGCGCTGGTCGGTGCGGTGCGTTTCGATGCCACCGGACATCCGCGCAATAGCCTGTTCGCGCTGGGCCCGACTGGGCAGATCGAGGCGATCTACGACAAATGGCACCTGGTTCCACTCGGCGAGTATCAGCCGAACTGGCTGCCGCTGGGATTTCAGGTGGTGCCGGGGGGCGGCTTCGCACCGGGTCCGGGGCCTCGGACCTTGCATATCCCCGGCATTCCTCCGGTCGGAGCGTTGATTTGCTACGAGGCGATCTTCTCGCATCAGGTCGTCGACGAGTCGGATCGGCCTGACTGGATGGTCAATGTCACCAACGACGCCTGGTTCGGCAACTCCAGCGGTCCGCGCCAGCATCTGGCGGCAGCCCGGTTGCGGGCAGTGGAAGAAGGCCTGCCGCTACTTCGAGCAGCGAATACTGGCATATCAGCCGCATTCGACAGCAAAGGCCATGAATTGGGCCGTATCGGGATGCAAACAACTGGGATTTTGCCGGTGGATTTGCCGGCGCCACTTGCAATGCCATTGTACGCAAGGCTGGGTTTGATTCTACCTGCGGGCGCAGCCGTTCTCTCTTTGGTTACCGGACTATACGGAAATTGGCGGAGACGACCCAGACTTCGTGCTAATTTTTGTATTAGTTGACAGATATATTATCACTTGCTGTAAAATTTCCCGCGAGTTGACAATTTTTGGTTGCAGACCAATCGCAGTTCCTCTAA
This sequence comes from Rhodopila sp., assembly GCF_965277165.1. GTDB lineage: Bacteria > Pseudomonadota > Alphaproteobacteria > Acetobacterales > Acetobacteraceae > Rhodopila. Next base: position 761,109 of record NZ_CBDICE010000006.1, on the reverse strand, counting down.
TCAGTAGTCTAGTTCCTTGTCCGAAAACCGCAGGCGGTGCGATAAGCAGGGGACAGACTATTGGGTCCGCCACGGAAAGAGGACGAAACTCATGGTAGGGGCCGAACAAGTAGTAGGAAGTGAGCGGGAATCGCGCCCCAGCCCGATCGACGTACACGTTGGTTCTCGGATCCGTCTCCGCCGCACATTGCTCGGGATGAGTCAAGAACGGTTGGGCGAGTCTCTTGGTCTGACATTTCAGCAAGTGCAGAAGTATGAACGTGGTGTCAACCGGGTGGGCGCGTCTCGTTTGTTCGACCTGTCCCGTGTCCTCGATGTACCGATCAGCTTCTTCTTTGACGACATGCCCGACAGCCTGGCGGCAAACTTCGGTGGCGTGCCAAGCCGCCGGGTCGGCGGCTCCGAACAACAGGATCCCTTCGGCGACGACACCTTGAGCCGGCGGGAGACGCTTGAACTGGTGCGGGCCTACTACCGCATAACCGATGCCGCGATCCGAAAGCGTGTGTTCGAGTTGATCAAGTCCATGGGCCCCGCCGAGAGCTGAAGCGGCGCGCCTCGACCCGACCCAATAGTTTCCGATCAGTTTTCGCGAAGTTGCGGATTGTCGAAACGCGGGTTTCTAAGCCCGTGCAGCGCATCGCTTAGCGCGGCGAACAGCGACCGCTTCTCCGCCTCGTGCAGGAACGCACCAACTTCCCAGCCTCGCCCATGACTGCTCAGCATCACGCGCGGGATACCGCGGCCAGGATCGAGGTCGACGCGCAACCAGGCAGACGGCAGCGACGCCTGTTGCCGCCGTCCGGTGGGATCCGTCCGAACCACAGTCACCGCCTGCGCGCTCAGCATGATCAATTCGCTGGCCCGTGCCCGGCGCAGATTGATCGTCAGCAACAGCACCACCACGGGCACTTCGACAACGCTGAAAACAACCACCGGCCACGCGCCGATCAACCAGAAACGCAACGCCATGGCCGCGGTCAACACCGCCAATAAACCAACCACTACCAGGACACCTTTGGGCGTCAGACTGCGGTGGGGAACGATGAAAGCCTCGAACACGGGCGCCTGAGTCACCGACATCAGACATCCTAACAGTCCAGGCGCACGCGCATCCAGAGGCTCCCGCGCGCAAAGCACTGCGCCACGGGCCGGCGGGCGGGTCTGTTACTGAACGATCCCCTTATCGCCGACGCCAAATCCGCCCGCCGCATTGGCCAGCCGCTGCAGATCGGTGCGCGATACCAGGAGGTTGGCGGACGCACCGCAGTTGCCCGACGCCGAAGCGGTCTCGGACCCTGCCCAATGCACCAGATAGCCCACCGACGGCTCGTCCCGGCGACCCTCGACAATCAGACTGCCGCCCTTCTGGGCTATCACGTTCGGATCAAGCGCGCAGGCCGCGCCTGGCGCCCCGGCAACCAGCGTCGCGGGAACGCTCATCTGCCACATGTCGGTGTCCTGCGATCCGGCGCGGAAGGCGACGATGTCGCCGACCTTGGGACGAAACTCATCGAGCTGAAGCACCAGGAAGGTACTGAGGCAACCTGTCACCATGATCGCCATTGCCGCCAGAACCGGCAGCCAGGCGGCCCATGACGACCCGTGGGATGTGCCACCAGGATTGGAGTTTCGGCTGGGATCGTGGCGGTCCGGTTGTCGCATTGCTTTAAGGGCCTTCATCACAATAACGCGAAGATGCAATCCGCTTCATATTGTGCAGCGCAGCATCATTGCAAGCACGGAGTTTGGCATCCTGGTCGAAGCTGCCATCTGTCTGACGCAAGACGGTGGGCGTGCCCGGGCTTGCGTGGACTATCGCCGCGTCCCGATCACCGACAGACTCGGATGTCCGCTAAGCCCGACAGGAGGTGAAACGTTGACCCGCCAACACAAAACACCACTGCTGAATGAGCAGGCAGCCTTCGCCAAACTCCAGTCCGCCCTGCCGGCGTTATTCGACAAGATCATTCCGGACCGCACCGCATCGCGGACGATCGTGGTGGTGCCCAGCATGAGCGTCGATCCGGAAATGGCGTCCGGCATTGCCGGCGTGCACCATTACGAAGAGCGCATGCTCGGCATGCTGATGCTGCTCCGCCTGCCGCGGGCGCGGCTGATCTACCTGACCAGTCAGCCTGTTTCAGAAACGATTATCGACTACTATCTGCATCTGCTGCAGGGGGTTCCGGCCCAGCATGCGCGCGCACGACTGACCATGCTGGCCTGCTTCGACGGCACCACCCGCCCGCTCAGCGAAAAGGTCCTGGCGCGTCCGCGTCTGCTCGCCCGTGTGCGCGAAGCGATCGGCGATCCAGGCAACACCTACATGACCGCCTTTACCGTCTCCACCTGGGAACGCAGCCTGGCCGTTCGCCTCGGCGTGCCGATCTACGGCTGCGATCCGGATCTGCAGTCCCTCGGATCGAAAACTGGCGGCCGCCGATTGATGCGCCAAGCCGGGGTCAGCGTGCCGGATGGCGCCGAGGACCTGACGAGCGAGGCCGATATCGTAGCCGCCCTGACCGCGTTGAAAGCACGCAACCCTGCTCTGCGGCGCGCTGTGGTAAAGCTCAACGAAGGCATTTCCGGCGAAGGCAACGCCGCGTTCGAATTCGAAGGCGCCCCGACCGGCGACGCCCTGGCGCCCTGGATCGCCGACCGGTTGCCGAACCTGACGTTCCAGGCCGAGGGCATGACCTGGGACGGCTTCCGCGCCAAGGTGTGCGAGATGGGTGCGGTCGTCGAGGCCTTCATAGAGGCGGATGAGAAGCGTTCACCATCGGCGCAGTTCAACATCGACCCATTCGGTTACGTCGAAGCCGTATCCACCCACGATCAGGTGTTGCAGGGCCAGGCCTTCCTGGGCTGCCAGTTCCCGGCCGATGAGGCCTACCGGCTGCAGATCCAGGAATCAGCCGCCAAGGTCGCCAGACTGCTTGGCCAGCGCGGCGTACTGGGGCGCTTCGCCATCGATTTCATCTCCACGAGGCGGGGCAGCACCTGGCGTCACTACGGCATCGAACTCAACCTGCGCAAAGGCGGCACCACGCATCCATTTCTGATGCTGCTGTTGCTGACCGGAGGCGCCTACGATCCGGTCTCCGGCCTGTTCCGAACGCCGGCCGGCCAACCGCGGTTCTACTACGCGTCGGACAATCTCGAAGCACCGCACTACAAAGGTCTGACACCGTCCGATCTGGTCGACGTCGCGGTGCTGCATGGACTGCATTACGACGGCACGGTGCATGAAGGCGTCGTCTTCCACCTGATCGGTGCGTTGTCGGAGTACGGCAAGCTGGGCGTGGTCTGCGTTGGCGCATCGCCTGAGCGCGCCGAGGCGCTGTATCGGCGGACCGTCGAAGTCCTCGACCACGCGCAGGACCCGGACTAACCGGCCGTCCGACGAGGATCTCAATCCTGGCGGTAGTTCGGCGCCTCTCGGTCGATCGCCACGTCATGCACATGGCTCTCGCGCAAGCCGGCGCCGGTCACCCGCCGAAATCGCGTATTCGCCTGCAGTGAGCCGATATCCGCGCTGCCGGTATATCCCATACCGGCCTTCAGGCCGCCGACCAGTTGATGCACGACATTGCCGACCGGCCCCTTGTAGCCAACCCGGCCCTCGATCCCCTCCGGCACCAGCTTCAACTGATCCCTGATATCCTGCTGGAAATAACGATCGGCCGAACCCCGCGCCATCGCCCCCAGGCTGCCCATGCCACGATACGATTTGTACGACCGTCCCTGATACAGAAACACCTCGCCCGGAGCCTCATCGGTGCCGGCGAACAGGCTGCCGATCATGCAACAATCCGCCCCTGCCGCGATCGCCTTCACCACATCCCCGCTGGTCCGCATGCCACCATCGGCGATCGAGGGTATGCCGTGTTCCCGGCACGCCGCGGCCGTCTCCATCACCGCGGTGAACTGCGGCACGCCAACACCGGCGACGATACGGGTGGTGCAGATGCTGCCCGGGCCGATACCGATCTTGACCGCGTCGACTCCGGCCTCGATCAGCGCCAGAGCACCCTCGGGGGTGGCGACATTGCCGCCGATCACCTGGGCGGTGTTGGACGCTGTCTTGATCGCCTCCACCGCGCGCATCACCGCCGCCGAGTGGCCATGCGCGGTATCGACCACGATGATGTCGGCCTCGGCGGCGATCAGCGCGCGCGCCCGGGCCTCACCGTCCGGCCCGACGCCGGTGGCCGCGGCGACTCGCAGGCGGCCAAGCTCGTCCTTGTTGGCGAGCGGATGCGACTCGGCCTTGTCCATGTCCTTGACGGTGATCAGCCCGATGCAGCGATAGCTGTCGTCGACCACGATCAGCTTCTCGATGCGGTGCTTGTGCAGCAGGTGCCTCGCCCGGTCCGCGCCGACATCGGCAGTGACCGTGACCAGGTTCTCCCGTGTCATCAGCTCATAAACCTTGAGGCTGGGTTCGACGGCGAAGCGGACGTCGCGGTTGGTGACGATGCCGACCAGCCGGTTGGTTTCGCGCTCCACCACCGGGATGCCGCTGATCCGCTGTGTGGTCATCAGCAGCTTGACGTCGGCCAGTGTCTGGTCGGGATGGATCGTCAGCGGGTTCACCACCATGCCGGATTCAAATTTCTTCACCCGGCGCACCTGGGCCGCCTGCTCAGCGGGTGTCAGGTTCTTATGAATCACCCCCATGCCGCCAAGCTGAGCCATGGCGATCGCCATTTCCGCTTCGGTGACAGTGTCCATGGCGGCCGATATCAACGGAATGTTCAGCGTGATGCCGCGGGTCAGCCGGGTCGCGGTGCTGGTGGAGGATGGCAACACCTGGGAATAGGCCGGCACGACAAGCACGTCGTCGAACGCCAAGGCCTCCTCCACCCGAGGGTACGCCACACCCGACGGGGTGGACTCGGGACGCGCCTGTTGGGGAATGTCGAACGCCATGGGCGGGGGAAGCCTTTCCGCTACCTTGGCGCCCCCACATAGGCGGGTGTCGGGGAGTCTGCAAGCGTCCGGTTGATGACAGGTGGCAATCCCGGCCGACGCGGCGCCCGCCGCGTTTACGCCCGCACATTCACGCCCGGGCGAAAACTCCGTTATGCCTTCGGCCAGACCGCCGCCGCCTGCGCCATTTCCGGTGGGTAGGTCGTGACGATCCGCCCATCCTGCCATTGCACGATCATCAGTTTGGCATCGACCCGCCGCCCAGCCTGGTCGTATTGCACGTGACGCCCCGGAAATAGCAACGCGGGACCATCGCGCAGATCGAAGCCGCGGATTTGCGCCACCACCTCGCCACGGTCGGTGCTGCCCGCCCGCTCCACCGCCAGAGCCAGCAGCTTGATGTGGCCGTAAGCCATGATCGGTTCCTGCAGCGTCCAGGGCTCCTTGGTCCGGGCGGTATATCGCCGCTCGATATCACCGAGCCCTTTGCCGGCCCCTCCGGCGGTGATGATCATCAGGCCCTGCACCACGCCGCGGCCGGCATTCGCAACCAGTTCCGGCGTCGCCCAGTGACCGCCGCTGCCGACCACCGGCAGCTTGCCGCCACCCATGCCAAACTCCGCCAGCTTGTCCAGGATGATCTTGTCGTCCGGCACATTCGACGGCAGCGCCAACAGGAAGTCCGGCCGCGCCGAACGCACCCGCTGGATCAGCGTCGTCGCATCGGCCAACGGCGGCGTGAATACCTCGTCCACCACCGCCGTCAGCCCGAGATCGGTCAGAACGTGGGCACGGATCGGTTTCAGGAAACTGACCGAGGATGCGGTATTGTCGGAAATGATCGCCACCCGCTTCAGCCGCTTCCCCGTCGTCCGCTGCGCCAGGTCGAGGATGGTTGGCAGCGCCTTTTCCGCCTGATCCACGGCGGTCGGCGACGACTGGAAGATGTAGTGGAATCCCCGGCTGGTGATCAGGTCCGAATAAGACTGGGTGAACCAGGGTATTTTCGCCCGCTCGGTGACCTCGGTCACCGCCAGGGTGAAAGTTGAAAGCCACACGCCGAACCCGCCACAGATATTCGGATGCTGTGAGATCATCCGCTGCGCCGCGTCCTTGGCTTTCTCGGCCGTATCGCCGGCATCGAACTGTATTAACCGAACCCTGGCGCCCCCAAGCGCCTTGATCCCACCGGCCGCATTGAGGTCGTCGATCGCCATCTCGGCGCCCCCACGCTGTAACTCGCCTTCACGCGCCCACGGGCCGGACAGCGGGCTGATCATGCCGAAGGTCACGCTGGGCGGGTCGGCACGAGCGGTCCTCAACATGGGAAGCGTGCCGGCCGCCGCGAGCACGCCGCGGCGCTTCAAAGTGGCTTGCTTCGCCATCGTTTCCTCCCCGTCCCTGCTTGCTGTCACCACCGCACGGGCATGGCCGGCTGTAAAGCCCACACGCGATCTGTTACTTGATGCTAATTGGAAACCATGACAAAGAGGCCATAGGCCGTTTGTGGATGTCTTCAGCCACTTCCGATCGCCGCCGTGACGAAACTTTGCCCCAGCGTGATGTAACCAGCGGTAAGGCGACCATGATTGCAAGACCAATCCGCATTTTCCTGCTCTTGGCAATCTGCCTTACAGGCTGCGACCGGGTGCTGTCGCCGCGGAGTTTTGCAGGCAGCGCGCCGCGCATGCTGCCGGAAGACTTCTTCGCCGGAGCCACCGCTTCGACCGGAGTGCTGCAGAACCGGGCCGGTGCGCCAACCGGGCATCTACGGGTTGTCGGGCTCGGGCAGGCGCTGCCAGATGGCATCTTCCGCCTGGTACAGACCGTTACCGTCGACCAGGATGCGCCGCAGACCCGGACTTGGCTGATGCACCGCCTCGACGCCCATAACTACACCGCGACCCTCACCGGGGCCTCCGGACCCGTGCGGGGTCAGGCTTACGGCAACTTGTTTCATCTACGCTACGCGATGAAAACCCCGTTCGGTGGAGAAATGGAGCAATGGCTCTATTTGCAGCCGGATGGTCGCACGGTAATGAACGAGGCGACGATCCGGGTGTTCGGGATCGTTGTCGCGCACATCTCGGAACGGATCACTCGCCAAGGCTCTTGAAAGCCACCTAGCGATCGGCCGTCCTCTCACGCGCCGGTCGATCTCACCCCGGGTTTTGCGGCGGACCCCGCCCACTCGATTGGCCCGGTTGGGGGTCAACCACCACCCCCTTCCAGCCAGTTATGCCCAGCGGCAACTCCCGTCGGGGCCGGGGCAACATGATAATCACACCCGCTCAGCCAGAGCGCGACAGCCAGATAAGACAAGGTGATCATACGATTCATAACGGTCCTATCGGAAATGGCCCCTCTCCAGCACTGCCGCGTCCTGTGCGTCTTGTCCAGCACGCCCGCCATCCGGCCTTCGGCCGGCAGCGCACGCTGGCACCGACCCTCGGACAACCGTCGCTTTACGCCATTCGGCGGTTTGGTTCATGCTCGCGGCCAACAATAACCCGGAGGAAACCATGCCGCTCACCCGCCGAAGTGCCCTGCAATCCGTGGCACTCGGCACCGTGCTGCTCGACTGGGCCAATACCTGGGCCGCCGAACAGCCATTCACGCCAGAGAAGGGCGCCAGTCTGCGACTGCTTCGCGGCTCGACCTTCCTGCCCGCCGAGGGAGAAACCACGGCCGCCAACATCGCCGCGTTTTCCGCCGCCACCGGTGTCGGCGTGCGGATCGAGAATATCAACCAGGACGATCTGCCATCGAAGACCGCGCTCGCCGCGCAGGTCGGATCCGGCCCCGACATCATCTGGACGCAGAACACCACCGCCCACCTTGTCGCCGACAAACTGGTGGACGTCACCGACCTCGCCAATCATCTCGGTGACAAGCATGGCCCCTGGTATCAGGTCTGCGTCGACTACGGCACGCAAGACGGACGCTGGATCTGCATCCCCATCTTCGTCGTCGGTTCGCTGCTGAACTATCGGATGTCCTGGATGCGCCAAGCCGGCTTCGACAGCTTTCCGACAACCACCGATGCGCTGCTGAAACTGTGCCAGGGTTTGCGGCGCATCGACCATCCGGCAGGCTTCTCCTTCGGACACGCAGTCAACGATGCCAACAACTTCAACTACTGGCTGCTCTGGGCTTTCGGCGGAAAGGTTACCGATGAAACCGGCAGGCCGGCGATCGAGTCACCGCAGACGCTGGCGGCCCTGCAATATGCCCAACTGCTTTATCCGACGCTGATCAATGGTGTGCTGTCCTGGATGGATATCAACAATAACCGCGCGTTCCTGGCAGGCGACTGCTCGCTAACCAATAACGGCATCTCGATTTATACGCAGGCAAAGAAGACCGCCCCAGACATCGCCGCCGACATGGATCATGCCGCAATGCCGATCGGTCCGGCCAGCGTGCCCACGGCGCAGAACCGCGTCGACCCAATGGTCATTTTCCGCTACACGAAGTATCCTGCGGCGGCGAAGGCGCTGATCAACTTCTTGATGGAAGCGCCACAGTATCCGACGCTGATCACAAAGTCGGCCGGGTTTACCACGCAAAGCCTGAAAGGATTCGCCGACAATCCGATCTGGCAAAGCGATCCGAAGATCGCGCCATTCGCCAAAGCCGCTCAGGACACCCGCTCGGTGTCCTGGCCGCAGACCCCCAACCCTGCGGCAGCGGCGGTGTTCGCCAACTTCATCGTGGTCGATATGTTCGCTGCCACCGTTTCGGGAACCATGGATCCGAAGCGCGCCATGCATCTCGCCCAGCAACAGGTCGAACGGATCTACAAGAAACCGTAGCCGCCGGGCCGCGTCCGGTTTGCCCTGTTGCCGCGCGCCGCCGCGACGCTTTGCGTCCTCATCCAGGCGGTGCGCCGGAGGCCGGGCACGCATCGACCGAAGCTGCTTCCGCCGGCGGTTCAGCCGCACGGGGCAGCAGGATCGTGATCGTGGTACCCTGCCCAAGAGTGCTCGCTACCCTGACAGTCCCGCCCGACTGGCGGACAAAGCCATAGACCTGGGCCAATCCGAGGCCGGTGCCCTTGCCGACTTCCTTGGTGGTGAAGAACGGTTCGAATAGGCGTGCCTTGGTCTCCTCGGACATGCCGACACCGCTGTCCTGGACCGTCAGGCAGGCATACGCACCGGCCGCAACGTCAGCCTCGGCGTCCCCAACCCTGACATTGCCGCTGGCGATCCTTAGCGTGCCGCCATCCGGCATCGCGTCACGCGCGTTGATCGCCAAATTCAGCAGCGCGGTCTGGACCTGGTTGGCGTCCGCCATCACCGGCCACGCATCGGGCGCCAGATCATAGACCATGCGAACCGCTGTGCCGACGCTCCGCTCCAGCAGTTCCTGCATCTCCCGCACCAGCGTATTCAACGGTAGATACTCGACATGCAGGTTCTGCTTGCGGGCGAACGCCATGAGTTGCGCGATCAGCTTCGCGCCGCGCTGCGCGGCACTCATCGAGCTGTCGATCAACCGCAGGCTCCTAGGGTCGTCGGTGCGGCGGCGGGTCACCTCCAAACCACCGAGAATCGCCGTCAGCAGGTTATTGAAGTCGTGCGCGATGCCGCCGGTGAGCTGCCCGAGCGCCTCCATTTTCTGCAATTGGCGGATCTTCTCACCGTCGCTCGCGCGTTCGGCGAGCTGCGTGTCGACTCGCTCGTTGGCCTTGACCAGATCGCCGGTGCGTTCGGCGACGCGGTTCTCGAGGTCGGCGTTCAGAGCCTCCAGTGCGTCGCGCGCCTGCCTCTCGATCGAGTGGTCATGCAGGATCTTCAGATATCCGGCGACGTCGCCGCGGCGGTCGCGCAACGCCGCCATTCGGCCGCTCGACCAGAACAGCGTGCCGTCGCGCCGTCGGTGCCAGCGCTCGGCCCGCACGCTGGCGCAGGAGTCGGCGGCGCGCATTTCCGCCTCAGGCACCCCGGCGGCGATGTCGTCAGCAATGAATATGCAGGACCACGGCTCGCCGATGATCTGGTCCGGCAAGTATCCGAGGATCGCCTGAGCGCCACAATTCCAACTCGTTATCCGAGCGTCCAAACCCAAGGTGAAGGTCGCACAGTCGACGGCACTTTCGACCATCATCCGATACCGTTCGCTCGACTCTTGCGCCTGGCACTCCGCCTGTCGCAGTCGAAGCATCGCTCGGGTGACGGCGATCAGTTCCACCGGCTCGACCGGCGCCCGCAAGTAACAGTCCGCATTGCTATCAAGGCCAGGAACCTGTGCGGTGGGCCTGACCGCGCTGGCGGAAAGCTGGATGACGATGATATCGGGCCATTCGGACTTGATGCGGCGACAGACCTCCACGCCATCGGCGCCAGGCAATTCGAGATCCAGCAAGACCAGCGCTGGGCGCCGTCGGCCAATGACCTCTAGCGCCGTGACGCCGCTGTCGGCTTCCAGAACCTCCATCTCGCCGCCTTGCAGTGACCGGGTCTTGAGGTCGCGGCTCCCCGAGGCGGCGTCGACATTCAGCACCAGCGGTAGCGATCTCGTCATTTGCATTGCAACATCGCACCCATGGTTAAAGGCAGGCCGCCATCCCAGGAGTCTCTCAGCCCGCGCGCCAGTATTGGTCCGTATCGACTCAGCATCGGGCATAGGATGTGGTGCGAGATTTATGTAACATAGAAGACAGAACGCCGCGCTGCTGTTCGGGTTGAGACACAACCTTAGGAAGCACGGCCGCCGGCTGACCCTGCGAGCTTGGCGGAAGCAGGAAAAACGCTGCCCTGCCGCCGCTCCCGTTATGCGGCGTCAGCCTGGCATTTTGGCACATCAGCGGCAGCCCGAAGCCGGTTTCGCTCGCGTCAATCCGTGGCCAATGTGCCAACCTGGTCGAACCGCCTGAAACACCAGTTCGTGATCTTGCGCATGCTGCTAAGACCGGCGTCGGCGACCTCCAGGCGGCGGTGCCGCGTCGCATTGTCGAAACAGGCGACGCGGAATAGGGTCGGGGGCCTAGAAATTCGCCGGGCCTGGTTCGCGGAGAAGTCCGCTTCAAGTTCACACTAAAGCCATCCGATTGAACCTGAATATTCGATAAGTTTGCTGCGAAGTAGTGGGATAGTGCGCAATAACGAATTTCAGCGGAGAACAATGTGATGGCTGCTCCGAATAACCGCTACGATCTTACGGCGGCACGCCAGCATGCGCGTCCCGGAAGCGAATTCAGGCCGCGCGGCCTGTCGGTCGATATCCATTCGCATGTGCAGGTGCCAGCCGCGGCTGATTGTGCTCGGCCGCACCAGAACCCCGATCAGCGAGCCAGCGTCTATACCGAGGAAACCCGCATCCTGACCCGAAGGCAGGACGAGGACCGCATGCCAAACCTGGTGGATCTGGCACTGCGAATGCGGGATTTCGACGCCATGGGAGTGGAGGCGCAAATCATCAGCCCCGCCCCGGCGCAGTGTTATTACGCGGTGCCCACCGAGGTCGGCATCGAGGCAACTCGCATGGTCAATGAAGGCGTCGCCACCATCGCCGCCCAGGAACCACGACGGATCCCCGCCGCCATGGGGTCCGTGCCGCTGCAGGCCGGCGGCGAGGCAGCCGCCACCGAACTGGAACACGCGGTGAAAGTGCTCGGCTTGAAGGGCGTCGAAGTGCTCGCCCACGTCGGCGACTTGGAACTCTCCGATCCGTCGTTCGAGCCATTCTGGGCAAAAGCCGAGGCGCTCGGCGCGGTGGTGTTTATCCACCCCAGCGGGTTCACCGAACCCAGGCGATTCGGCCGGTTCTACTTCAGCAATGTCATCGGCAACCCGCTGGATACCACGATGGCACTGCATCACCTGATCTTCGATGGAGTGCTGGAACGCTATCCCGATCTGCGGATCATCGCCTCACACGGCGGGGGCTATCTGCCGGCATATTCCGGGCGAGCGGATCATGCATGGGGAGCCCGCAGCGATGCGCGCGGACGCTTGCCGAAGCCGCCGAGTTTCTACCTGAAGAAGATTTATCTCGATACCATTGTATTCACCCCCGAGCAGTTGGAGGCGTTGGTAAAATTGTTCGGGCCGGAAAAAATCCTGCTTGGGACAGATTACCCATACGACATGGGTGAGTATGACCCGCTCGGTCACATCGCGTCCGTGACATCGTTCGACGATGCGACCCGAGCGGCGATTGCCGGTGGCAATGCGAAGCGGCTGTTTAAGTTATAGAGCGTCATCGGTGAGGACCTTATCGAGCGTGGCCTTGACACCTTATCGATCGTGACCTGTGACGACTTATCGGGCGCGGCCGGTCAAGACGCTTGCGGCGAAGCGGCCAGCAGTTGCTCGATCGGGTCCCAGACGAACGCCGTCTGCGCCACCGACTGACCGGCGATCTGGATCGTCTGTTCGGCAACTGATCGACCGCCAAGGCGCTGGTAGAACCAGCGGCTGGGGTTGTCGCGCAACACCCAAAGGAACGCCGACCGACAGCCGATGTCCACTAGATGCGCGGCGGAGGCGCGCATCAGCCGGCGACCCACGCCGCGTTCGCGCCAGTCGTCCAGCACGTACAGGGTCTCGACCTCGCCTTCCGCCAGACGTCTGCCGGCGATCTCGATGTAGCGCGCCCGCCCGGCGGTGGTGAAGCCGATAATGCGAGGACCGCTGCCGACCGGAACGTCCGTGCCCGACGCGGTGGCCACGGTGACGCCGGTGCCGCCGCGGATGGCCGCATCGTAAAACGCCGCCTGCCGCGAGACCGACATCCGGGCAAGAAATGCGTCCGGCAGAATGCCTGGATAGGCGCTCCGCCATGCGGCGACGTGGACCGCCCCAATCGCGATCGCGTCAGCGACACGCGCTTTGCGCAGCGAAATCACGCCGAGCGCTCCAGCACCGCAGCAAAAAATCCGTCCGTGCCGTGCCGGGCCGGTGTCAGCGACAGGAAGTCGCCGCCATTGGGTGGCGGTTGATCAAGCGGCCACGCCCGAGCCAACGAGACGATGGCGAACTCGGGGTGGCGGAGCAGAAAGCTGGTCACCTGAGCCTCGTTTTCCTCTGCCAAAATCGAGCATGTAGCGTAAACCAATCGCCCCGCCTTGCGAACTAAACTCTGCGCCGTGTCCAGGATCGCGGCCTGTTTTGGCAGCAGCTCGGCCAGATCGGTTTGTTTCAACCGCTGGCGGGCGTCAGGATTGCGACGCCAGGTTCCGGTGCCGGTGCAGGGTGCGTCGACCAGCACGCGGTCGAAGCTTCCGGCGCGACGTTTAACCCATTTGTCGCCGGGTTCGACCAGGTGGCGCTCGACATTATGCACACCGGCCCGGCGCAACCGGCGCAGCGCGCCGTCCAGGCGCGCGGCGGAAACATCGCAGGCGACGATCTGGCCGCGGTTGTGCATCGCGCCAGCCAGCGCCAGGGTCTTGCCGCCGGCACCGGCGCACCAGTCCGCCACGCGCATGCCGGGCGCGGCCCCGACCATGGCGGCGACGAGTTGGCTGCCCTCGTCCTGGATCTCGACCAGGCCGGACTGAAACGCCGGACCGCTGGTGACCGGGCGGCGGCCGTCGATCCGCAGGCCCCAGGGCGAAAACCGGGTCGGCACCGCATCCCACCCCTCGGCGGCGAGCGCCGCTCTCGCCTCATCGCGGCTGGTCTTCAGCAGGTTGACGCGCAGGTCAAGGCTGGCGGGCCGCGACAGCGCGGCGAGTTCCTCGGTCAAGTCGCGGCCAAACCGGGCGGCGAGACGCGGCAGCAACCAGTCTGGGATTTCCAACCGAACCGCGTCCGGCATGTCGGGATAGTCCAGCGTGTGGCCCTCGATCCGGTCCAGCGCGGCCGCCTCGACCCGATCCAGCCGGGCCGCTGCGAACTGGCCGCCGGAGAAGGATTGCTGGACACCTGAATGGGTCCAGCCCTCCAGCAGCAGCGACGCGGCGACCAGCAGACGGGGGGTGCTGGACGCCTCACCCAGCCACCAGCCCAGCCGGCGACGGGCACGCAACACCGTCCACACCCGTTCGGAAACGGCTCTGCGGTCACCCGAACCGATGTAGCGGCGGCCACGAAAGAAGTCGTTGGCGATGGCATCGGCGGGGCGTTTCGCCGCACCCTCCACCACCTCCAGCAGTTCGATGGCGGCGGCGATCCGCGCGGCGGGGGTCAAGCCGGCGGGTCGGGCAATGCCGACGGATCAGACGATTCCAACATCCTTGGCCGCAAACCGAGACGGTTGCCAGGGTCAACCCAGGCGCGTGCTCTGCCAGGTCACCATCTGCCACTGGCCGGCCTTGCTGGCATAGACATCGGTGAAACGGACCCGGAACGAGTTCGTCTTGCCGGCCGAGTTGACGCTGATCGCAGCGATACCGGTCAGCACCACCGCATCACCCAGATCCTGTGCCACCACATCCGACGGTTCAACCGAAGTATAGACGGTGGCGCCCGATTGCATCGCACCGATCAGGCTCTGCTTGGTATCGAGGCGCGCCGATGAGTGGGTGTAGATCAGATCATCCGCCAGCACCTTGTCCAACATGGCGACGTTCTGCTCGGCCATCGCCGTCATCCGCTGACGATCGAGGTCGATGATTTTTTGCGCGTTGCCAGCCATTGTCTTCCGTCCCTGCTTCCAATTTCACTGCCGTGGGCAAACCTACCCGAGACATGCCGTCAATGTCGAACCGGGGCGGCTTGGCACCAAACCAACGTGATCGCACTCGCCATTGTCGGGTCGACATCACCCTGTATCATGTCCCTGAAGCGAAGCCGTAACAGACCTTCGCGGGAGGACGTTGCATGCCTAGACCAACCGCTCCAGCCAGTATCAAGCGCCGACAACGCTCTGCTCTGATCATACTGGTGATCGCGGGGACATTGAATTATCTCGATCGGTCAACATTGTCGATTGCCAATCCGCTGATTCGTAACGAGTTGGGTTTGTCGATCGCCGACATGGGCTTGCTGCTGTCGGCGTTCCTGTGGGCCTATGCCTTCGCCCAACTGCCGGGCGGCGCGCTGGTCGATCGGGTGGGACCGCACCGATTGCTGGCGGCCGGGCTTGGATTGTGGTCGATCGCCCAGGCCGCCGCCGGATTTGTCACATCGTTCTGGCAATTTTCCATCGCTCGGGTGTTCCTCGGGCTTGGCGAGGCGCCGATGTTTTCCTCGGCGGTTCGCGTGGTGCGCGACTGGTACAACGTACGCGACCGAGGCTTGCCGACCGGGACATGGAATTGCACCTCCTCTTTGGGGCCGGCGATCGCGCCACCGATCCTGACCGTGCTGATGATCGGCTTCGGCTGGCGCTGGATGTTTGGCATCATGGGAGTGGCCGGCGTGGTGGTCGCCGCCGTCTGGTTCCTGCTGTATCGCGATCCGACCGAACAGCATTTCACCGACGAGGAACATCACTACCTGACCGACGGCGAGGAGCCGCGCAGCCAGGCTCCGGTGCGGCTGGCGGAATGGCTTGGCTTGTTCCGGTTCCGCACGACCTGGGGTCTGGTGCTAGGCTTTTTCGGCGTGGTCTATATGGGGTGGCTCTACCTCGCCTGGCTGCCCGGCTACCTGGAAATGCAGCGGCACATGTCGATACCGAAGACCGGGCTGGTCGCTGCCATACCGTTCGCCTTCGGGGTGGTCGGCAGCATCGGCGGCGGCTGGATTGCGGATTGGCTGATGCGGCGTGGGTTCTCGCCGGTCAACAGTCGCAAGATCCCGGTCATCGTCGGCCTGCTGGGGATGGTGGCGTTCACCGTGGCCGCCGCGGAGACCCCAAGCGACTTCATGGCGGTGGCGGCGATCTCGGCGGCGTTGATGTTCGGCGCGTCGGCCAGCGGCATGTCGTGGGCGCTGGCATCTGTGGCAGCACCGGCAAATTGCACGGCGTCACTGGGCGCCATCCAGAATTTCGGCGGCTATCTGGGCGGCGCGCTGGCCCCGACGGTAACCGGCTTCATCGTCCAGGCGACCGGCAGTTTCACCCCGGCGCTGCTGGTCAGCGCAGCAATCGGATTGTTCTCGGCGCTGATGTACCTGGTGGTGATCCGCAGCGAACCGATCACCGTCGCGGAACTGGATGCCGTGTCGGGTGTCGATACCGCACGTCCGACAGTGCAAGGGCCTTGACCGAGCGGCGGATCGCCTCTTGGATCAGCGAATGCTGGACCATCTGAAAGCCAACAACCGGGCCTGGGCGACGCGCAAAATCGCCGCCGATGCCGGGTTCTTTAAGCGACTGGAGAGCCAGCAGGCGCCGGACTATCTATGGATCGGCTGCTCCGACAGCCGAGTGCCGGCGAACCAGATCGTCGATCTGGACCCCGGCGAATTGTTTGTCCATCGCAATGTCGCCAATCTGGCGTCGCCGCAGGATGCAAACTACCTGTCCGTTCTGCAGTTCGCCGTCGACGTGATCAAGGTCAAGCACATCATCGTCGTGGGTCACTACGGGTGTGGTGGCATCGCGGCAGCTGTCGACGGACGGCGACGCGGCCTGGTGGATCACTGGTTGCACCCGATCCGAGAGGTCTACAGCGCTAACCGAGGCGAACTCGAAAAGATCACCGATCAGCGCCCGCGGCTAGATCGGTTATGTGAACTCAACGTCAAGCGGCAAGTGGAAAACGTGTCCTCCGACCTGTTTGTGCAGGATGCCTGGGCACGCGGGCAGGATCTTTCCGTGCACGGCTGGGTCTATTCACTGGCCAACGGACTGGTGACTGATCTAAATGTTACGATTTCAGAGCATCGGCGAGGATGAACTGGGGCGGTTTCGTCGCAGCCATGACCGCACCGTCGCAGGCAGGACATGCGCGTTGGGGGGATGATTGACCTCCACGCCCGAGGCGCTTGCACGATCGGCGCGGAGTTCGCTGCATGCGCGACTGACAATCTGCCATCCGCCCCACAGGCCAAGACCTCCCATGACAGCGGCGACCACCACATCCGGCCAGCCGGTACCGGTGCCGAAAACGCCCATTGCAGCGAGCATCACGATGGCATTGCCCATGGCATCGTTTCGAGAGCAAATCCAGACCGCGCGCATATTCGCCTCACCGTTCCGGAACCGATAAAGCATAAGCGCCACGCTCCCGTTGGCGATCAGTGCGGCAAGCCCGACTACGCCCATGACCTCGGCGCGTGGCACGGTGCCATGGACCCCGTGCCATACTGCACTGGCCAACACCCAAAGTGCGAAGCCGAGCATGGTGGCACCCTTCGCGATTGCAGCGCGGGAGCGCCACTTGAGCGCCTTTTTGGCGACGCCAAGGCTGATTGCGTAGTTCGCGGCGTCGCCCAGGAAGTCCAGGGCATCGGCCTGCAAGGCCGCCGACCCGACAGCCGCGCCAGCCACCATCTCGACCAGGAAGAACCCGGCATTGATGGCCAGCGCCACCCATACCGCGCCCCGCCATGACGGGCCAGGCGCATCGCAGCCAGCGCCGGGGGAACAAGCAGAATCGTGACAGCAGGCCATGCAAACGCCTCAACAACGCGCAATGGCGCACCATCTAAACTTTGTAGTCACTACAAGGTCAAGCGCGATGAATATCGGCCAACTGGCTCGGGCGGCGGATACCAAGACGGAGACGATCCGCTATTACGAGCGCATCGGACTGTTGCCGGCACCGCCCCGAACAGCGGCAAACTATCGGGATTATTCAGCTCCCCATGTCAGCCGTCTTAGCTTCACCCGGCGTGCCCGTAATCTGGGCTTTTCCATTGAACAGATCCGTGCGCTGCTCGATCTGGCCGACCAGAACGAGCAATCCTGTGAAGCCGTCGACGTTATTGCCCGCCAGCATCTGGCCGAGGTGAACCAAAAGCTGGCCAACTTGACGGCGTTGCGCCAGGAGCTGGAATCGCTCATCGGGCAATGTCGCCGCGGCACAATCGCCCAGTGCCGCATCCTCGAAGCTCTCGCGTCATAGGATCGCCAAGATCGGCTCACGCGCCGACGGCTTCAATACCCCAGGGTGCCACGAGCATTGCCTCAAGCCGCCTTCGCCTGCCGCACGATCTGATCTAGCGCCCCCAACGTATCGCGCGCAAACCGCAGCCGTGTAACCACATCCATATCGCGCGAGATCGCCAGCTTATGGTCCGGCCGCAGCCGCACCATGCCGCCCTTGCTCGACAGCCAGCGAATCAGGCCAGCGGGGTTGGAGAATGCGTTGCCGCGGAACGTCAGCACCATGCCCTTCGGCCCGGCCTCCAGCTTTTCGACTCCGGCCTCCCGGCAGGCGCGCTTCAACGCAACCACCCCCAGCAGGTTGTCGACTTCCTCGGGCAACTTGCCGAAACGATCGACCAGTTCCGCCGCCATCGCATCGCTCTCGGCATCGGATGCCAGCGCGCCGATGCGGCGATACAGCCCCAGGCGCACCGGCAGGTCACGCACGTATTCCTCGGGGATCAGCACCGGCAAACCGAGCGAGATGTTGGGCGTCCAGTCGCGCTCCTGGCTGGTATGCTTGCCCTCCCCTGCCCTGATGTCGCTGACCGCGTCCTCCAGCATCTGCTGATACAACTCGATCCCGACCTCGCGGATATGGCCCGACTGTTCGTCACCCAGCAGATTGCCGGCGCCGCGGATATCCAGGTCGTGCGATGCCAAGGTAAAGCCGGCGCCCAGCGCATCCAGCGTCTGCATCACGGTCAGTCGTTTCTCTGCCGCGACGGAAAGCCGATGGTTCGGCGGCCAGGTCAGATAGGCGTAGCCGCGCTGCTTGCCGCGCCCGACACGGCCGCGCAGCTGATACAGCTGACCCAGTCCGAACATGTCGGCGCGATAGATCAGCAGCGTGTTCACCGCCGGCATGTCGAGGCCGCTCTCGACGATGTTGGTGGACAACAGGATATCGTATTTGCCGTCGCCGAACTCGGTCATCACTCGTTCCAGTTCGGTCGGCGCCAGCCTGCCATGCGCCTGGATGGTGCGGGCTTCCGGCACGATCTCGCGCAGCCGGTCCGACATCCGCTGCAGGTCCTCGATCCGAGGCACGACGCAGAACACCTGCCCGCCACGGAACCGCTCGCGCTGCAGAGCCTCGCGGATCACCACTGAATCGAACGGCATGATGAAGGTGCGCACCGCCAACCGATCGACCGGCGGCGTGGCGATCACCGACATCTCGCGCACCCCGGTCAGAGCGAGTTGCAAGGTGCGTGGAATCGGCGTCGCGGTCAGCGTCAGCACGTGTACATCGGACTTCAGCGCCTTCAGCCGCTCCTTGTGAGCGACGCCGAAATGCTGCTCCTCATCAACGATCAGCAGACCCAGGTCGGAGAACTCGACCGACTTCGCCAGCAGGGCATGCGTGCCGACGACAATGTTGATCTCGCCGTTGGTCAGCCCGCGACGGACCTCGGCCGCCTCGCGCGCCGTGACCATGCGCGACAACTGGCCGATCTTGACCGGCATGCCGGCGAAGCGGGCGGTAAATGTCCGAAAATGCTGGCGGGCCAGCAGCGTGGTCGGCACCACCACCGCGACCTGCGACCCCGACATCGCCGCGACAAACGCGGCACGCAGCGCCACCTCGGTCTTGCCGAAGCCGACATCGCCGCAGATCAGCCGGTCCATCGGCTTGCCGACCGCGAGGTCCTCCAGCACGTCGGCGATGGCGCGAGACTGATCCTCGGTCTCGGCGAACGGAAAGCGCGAGCAGAACTCATCCCAACTGCCCTCGGGCGGCGCCATGGTGTCGGCGTCGCGCATCTTGCGCAGCGCGGCGATGCGGATCAGTTCGCCGGCCATGTCGCGGATGCGCTGCTTCATCTTGGCTTTGCGGGTCTGCCAGCCAACGCCCCCCAGCCGGTCCAGCGCGGCGCCCTGGTGCTCACTGCCGTAGCGGGACAGCACCTCGATGTTCTCCACCGGCAGGAACAGCTTTTCGCTGCCGTCGTAGATCAGCCGCAGGCAGTCATGCGGCGCGCCTGTGACGTGCAGAGTGGCCAGCCCGTCGTAGCGGCCGATGCCGTATTCCTGATGCACCACCAGGTCACCCTCGGCGATCTCGGTGGCCTCGGCGATGAACTGATCGGCCCGCTTGCGCCGGCGCGGCGGCCGCGAGATGCGTTCCCCCAGCAGGTCCTGCTCGCCGACCAGGGCGATGCGTTCGGCGACGAAGCCGCGCTCGACGCCCAGCACCACCAGCGACACCGATCCGGCCGGCTTGCGTCGGATGCTGGCGTAGTCTTCCTCCTGGGCGAAATTGTTGAAACCGTGCTCGCGCAGCAGGCTGGTCAGCCGTTCACGCGACCCGCGGGTCCAGGCGGCGATGACGATCCGCCTGCCCTCGGCCGTCCAGCGTTCGGTCTGGCCGCGAAGCTGCTCGAACACGTTGATGCCTGGCCCGGAAGCGGACAGGCCGCCCGCCGATTGGGCGAACACCGGGCCGGGACGCCCGCCGCCGTCGATGCCATCGGCCGCATCGGGCTTGACGAACGGCGTAAACCCCAGCAGCGGCCCGAACGACAGCATCTCGTCCCAGCCGGCGCGATCGAGATACAGCATCTCCGGCCGGATCGGCCGATACGGCACCTCGCCATCGCGCGGGATGGCTTTGCGAGCCTGCGCGTGGTCCGCGATCATCTCCAGCCGCGAATCCAGCACCTCATCGGCCTGGTGATCCAGGCTGACCGCGACGTCGGGCAGGTAGTCGAGCAGGTTCTCCATCGTCGGATGGAACAGCGGCACCCAGTGTTCCATGCCGGGATGGCGCCGTCCGTCCGAGATCGACAGATACAGCGGATCGGCAGCCGCCTCCTGGCCGAACAGCTCGCGCCAGCCGGTGCGGAAGCGCGCGATCGAGTCCCTGCCCAGCGGCACCTCGGAAACCGGGCGCAGCGACAGCGATTTGCGCCGCCCGGCGCTGCGCTGGGACGACGGGTCGAACACCCGGATCGATTCGATGGCATCGCCGAACAGATCCAGCCGGACCGGCTCACTCTCGCCCGAGGCGAAGATGTCGATGATACCGCCGCGCATGGCGTACTCACCCGGCTCCATCACCGTGCCGGCGCGGCCATAGCCGTTGGCCTCCAGATAAAGGGCAAGCTGCTCCGGCTTGACCTGGCCGTTGACCGACAGCTCCATGCTGGACCCGGCAAACGCCGAACGCGGGGGGACGCGCTGCACCAGGGCATTGACCGTAGTCAGCACGACGCGCGGGCCGCTGGGTTGCTCCAACAGCCTGGCCAGCGTGGCGATGCGTTCGGACACCAGCGCCGGATTCGGCGAGACCCGGTCGTACGGCAGGCAGTCCCAGGCTGGGAAGCGCAGCACCTCGGCCTCGGGCATGACGAAAGCCAGCGCTTCGACCAATCGAGCCATACGGGCATCGTCGCGGGCGACGTGCAAGACCGACCCAGGATGTTCGCGACGGCGCTGCGCCAGCAGGAAGGCGTCCCACCCCTCCGGCGCACCCCACACCCTGATTCCCGGGGCCTCGATCCCCGGGGCTCTGATCGCCGGGCCCTTGGCCACCGGCAGCCTGATCGAATCGCTCATCGTGCCAGAAAGTCCCGCATGCGCCGCAGCATCGGCGTGTCCTCCTCCGGCGGGATCGGCACGCGTCCGGTCAGCCAGTCAGCCAGGTGGGTGTCAGGGATCTCCATAACCGCCTCTAACGCATCGAGGTCCGGTTCGGTTAACATCGCGAGGTGCGCTCGTACGAATCCGCCGATCATCAAGTCGTTTTCGAACGTCCCGCGATGCGTGGCACGAAACAGCAGCCGCCTGCGGCGGACGTCGGACGCCGGGCCTCCCGAGTCCCCGCTATCCGAGGCGCCCGGGGTTGGATGATCTGGTTCGGTCATGTCCCGACCGTCATATAACCGTGCCCACCCTGGCTGTCAGCCCGTGAACGCCGATCCGCTTGCCGCGCTTTTTGCGCCCCTGACCAGTTTGCGCGGCATGGGACCAGTCGTAGCCGGGCTGATCCAGCGCGCGACCGGCGGGGACCGGGTGATCGACCTTTTGTTCCACATGCCCGAATCCTATCTCGATCGCAGCGCCAGGCCGACCATCCGCGCGGCCAGGCCCGGCACGGTAGCGACGCTCGCCGTGGAAGTGGTGCGGCACGAACGCCCGGCAACCTCGCGCCAGCCCTGGCGGATCATCGTCAAGGACGACACTGGCACGGCCGAACTGGTGTTCTTCCGCTTCACCAGGGAAACACAGACACCGCCCGGCGCCAAATTGCTGGTGTCGGGCAAGCTCGATCTGTTCAACGGCCGGCTGACCATTCCCCATCCCGACCACCTGGTGCCGGCGGAGCAGGCCGACCGGATCCCGCGGATCGAACCGATATGGCCGATGACCGCCGGCCTGTGGCCACGCCAGGTCGCCAACGGGCTGGCACAGGCGCTGGATCTGCTGCCGGCGTTCCCCGAATGGCACGATCCAGCGCTGCTGAAGCGGGAGAGATGGCCGCCGTTCGCCGAAGCGCTGCGGGCGGTCCAGGCCCCGGCCGGCGAACCACCCCCCCGCCGGATGCGAGCGCGCCTGGCCTACGACGAGTTGCTGGCCGGCCAGATCGCGCAGGCGGTAATCCGCGGCCGGGTGCGCGCCCGCTCGGGCCAGCCGCTGATCGGCGATTCCCGGTTTCGCGCCGTCGCCATGCAACGCTTCGGGCTGGCGCTGACCCGATCTCAGCAACAGGCCTTGGGCGAGATCGACGCCGACCTGGCGTCGCCGCGGCGGATGCTGCGGCTGCTGCAGGGCGATGTCGGGTCGGGCAAAACCCTGGTGGCGCTGCTGGCAATGCTGCGCGCGGTCGAGGCCGGCAAGCAGGCCGCCCTGATGGCACCAACGGAATTGCTGGCGAAGCAGCATTTCCGCACCCTGACCCGGCTCTGTCCGTTGCCGGTGGCGCTGCTGACCGGGTCGATCAAAGGCCGCGAGCGAGCGCGGCTGCTGCGCGGCATCAAGGACGGGTCCGTGCAGATCGTCGTCGGAACCCATGCGCTGTTCCAGGACGCGGTGGAATATCGCGATCTGGCGGTCGCGGTGATCGACGAACAGCACCGTTTCGGCGTGACCCAGCGGCTGAACCTGGGGGCCAAGGGCGAGCGCACTGACGTGCTGATCATGACTGCGACACCGATCCCCCGCACCCTGCTGCTGACCCAGTGGGGCGAGATGGACGTCAGCCGGCTGACCGAGAAGCCGGCTGGACGGCTGCCGATCCGCACCACGCTGCATTCGCTGGGCACCATGCCGACCGTTCTGGAGGCCGTTGCCCGCAAACTCGACGAGGGTGCGCAGGTGTTCTGGGTCTGCCCGTTGGTGGCCGAAAGCGAGGTGCTGGACGTCGCCGCGGCGGAGCAGCGCTGCGTCGATCTGCGGCGGCTGTTCGGCAATCGTGTCGGCCTGGCGCACGGCCAGCAGACGGCCGAGCAGCGCGATGCCGCGCTGGCCGCGTTCGCCGCCGGGACCATGCGACTGCTGGTGGCGACCACGGTGGTCGAGGTCGGGGTCGACGTGCCGCAAGCCTCGGTGATGGTGATCGAGCACGCCGAACGCTTCGGACTGGCACAGCTCCACCAACTGCGCGGGCGCGTCGGACGCGGCGCCTCTGCCTCATTCTGCCTGCTGCTGCACGAGGACTGGGTGAACGAAACCGCTCGGCGGCGGCTGACGCTGTTGCGCGATACCGATGACGGCTTCTTGATCGCGGACGAGGATTTCCGCCTGCGCGGCGGCGGCGATGCGTTGGGCACGCGCCAGGCCGGATTGCCCGGCCACCGACTGGCCGATCCTGTGGAACACGAACCGTTGCTGCACATGGCGCACAGGGACGCGGCGGTGCTGCTGTCGCGCGACCCGAAACTGGAGACACCGCGAGGCAAGGCAATACGGCTGCTGCTGCGGCTGTTCGAGCGTTCGGCGGCGATGCGCACATTGGCGGCCGGGTAGGTACACCGACCTATTGGCCATCGGGTCGGCATTCCGCGCCGTGAAAATGGCTGTCGGCCTCAGCTTTGACATCACCCGGCACGAACGGATTGGACATGGCGCCGCGCTCGCCGCCAGCGGGCCTACCGTCGAGCAAACTACTGACGATCAGCGCCAGCAGAAGCGCGCAGCCAGCGACGATGAAGCTCACGATTCTAACCCCAACCGAATCCGACGGGGACAAAGTCGTCGTCGCGCCCGCCATCGGCCGGCGCCGCTGCATCTGAGGACGAGGCGGACGCCGGATGGGCCGGAGGCTGCTTGACGAGCGCCGCGGCCTCACCAGGCACCGCCGCGCTGACAGGTTCGGCAAAGCCGCGCTGCGCCGCCACAAGAACCGTGGCAAGCGCAAGCAGGGAAACCGCAAAGCGTCGCATCTGAGTTCCTCGGTGTTGGAGAAATCGATGAACGCAACTTACGCCAGTCGGCGCATTACTTTGGTGAGGTAGGTCACATCGAATAGATTCAAAAGCGGCAAAGGCAGCCTTCAGCAACGGCGACCGCGATCATTCGGCCGGCGCGCCGATCGCCCCCTTGGCAGCCCGTGACCGACCTCTGCGCCCGGCGAACACGCGGCGGATCACCGCGTAGAACACCGGGGTAAAGATCAACCCGAACCCGGTCACGCCCAGCATGCCGGCGAACACCGCGGTGCCGAGCGACTGGCGCATCTCGGCACCGGCGCCGCTGGCCAGCACCAGCGGGATCACTCCCAGCACGAAGGCGAATGACGTCATCAGGATCGGCCGCAACCGGGTGCGGGCTGACTGTATCGCCGCCTGGCCCGCGCTGGCACCCGCCTGCTCTGCCTGCTTGGCAAACTCGACGATCAGAATGGCGTTCTTTGCCGCCAGCCCGACCAGCACCACGAAGCCGATCTGCGCCAGGATATCGACGTTCAGCCCGCGGATCAGCAGGCCGGTCACCGCCGCTAACAAGCACATCGGCACGATCAGCACCACCGACAGCGGCAACGTCCAGCTTTCGTACTGCGCCGCCAGTACCAGGAACACGAACAGCACCGAGGCGCCGAAGATCAGCAGCGCGGTGTTGCCGGCCTCCCGTTGCTCATAGGCCAGATCGGTCCATTCGAAGCCGATGCCGGGCGGCAACCGCCGGGCGGCGAGCTGCTCCATCTGGGTCAGCGCATAGCCCGATGACACGCCGGGCAGCGTGCTGCCCTGCACCTCGGCCGCCGGAAACAGGTCATAACGCGGCACGCGGTACGGCCCGGTCGAGGAATGCAGCCGCGCCACCGATCCGATCGGCACCATTGCACCGGCGGCGTTACGGGTCTTCAGCCGGGCAATATCCTCGACGCTGGAGCGGAACCGGGCGTCAGCCTGCGCGGTCACCTCGTAGGTCCGGCCAAGATAGTTGAAGTCGTTGATATAGGCGGACCCCAGGTAGACCTGCATCGCCTCGAACACCTGACTGGGCGTGACCCCGAGCTTCTCTGCCTTGACCCGATCGATATCGGCGAACACGCTCGGTGTGCGGGTGCTGAACGGAGTGAACACACCGACCAGCCCAGGGATCTGGTTGGCGGCGCCGACCAGGTCCTGCGCCGCCGCTTCCAGCGCCTCAGGTCCAAGCCCCTCGCGGTCCTGCAACATCATCTTGAAGCCGCCGGCGGTGCCGATGCCGGCGACCGGTGGCGGCGGGATGGTGATGATAAAGGCGTCCTGGATGCCGGACAGCCGCTGGCGCATCTGGTTCAGCACGAAACCGACGTCCTGTCCCTTGGCATGACGCTCCTCGAACGGCTTCAATGGAGAGAAGATCGCACCGGCGTTCGATGCGTTGGTGAACGTCGCGCCATCGAAGCCGGCGAACGGCACCGCGTGCGCCACCCCTGGGGTGCCGAGGATGATATCGGTCGCCTTGCGCACCACCGCATCGGTGCGCTCCAACGATGCGCCTGGTGGCAACTGGATAACGGTGATCAGATACCCGAGATCCTGATCCGGAATGAACCCGGTGGGCGCTCGGCTGAACTGCAGCCCGGTCAGTCCGATCAGCCCGGCATAGACCGCCAGCACCACCGCACTCATGCGGATCAATCGCGCGGTCAGTTTGCCGTAACGATCGGACAGCCACTCGAAACCGCGGTTGAACACCCGGAAAAACGCGAACAACGGCCGCGCCAGCAACGCCCGCCGCTGCGGTTGGTCGTGCGCCGCCTGATGCGGCTTGAACAGCAGCGCGCACAGCGACGGGCTGAGGGTCAGCGATATCAGGCACGAGATCACCGTCGAAGCGGCGATGGTAACCGCGAACTGGCGGAAGAACTGCCCGGAAATGCCGCTGATGAATGCCGAAGGGATGAACACCGCGCACAACGTCAGTGCGATCGCGATCAGCGCGCCGCCGACCTCGTCCATGGTGCGGTGCGCCGCTTCGCGCGGGGCCATGCCCAGGCGAAGGTTTCGTTCAACGTTTTCCACCACCACGATGGCGTCGTCGACCACGATTCCGACCGCGAGCACCAGTCCGAACAGCGACAGGTTATTCAGCGAGAAGCCCAGCGCCGACAGGATCGAGAATGTGCCGATCAACGAGATCGGAATCGCCACGATCGGCACGATCGAGGCGCGCCAAGTCTGCAGGAACACGATCACCACGACGACCACCAGGGCGACCGCCTCCAGGATCGTCTTCACCACCTCATGCACCGACTGGGCAATGAACAGGGTGGTGTCGTATACGATGTCGTATCGCAGCCCTTGCGGAAAATCCTTCGACAGGCGTTGCATCGTTTCGCGGATGTGGCGCGCCGTGGATAGCGCGTTCGATCCCGGCTGCTGATAGACCAGGATCGGCACCGCGTTCAGCCGGTCGAGGTAGCCATTGGCGCCGTAGTCCTGCGCACCTAGCTCGACCCGGCCGATATCGCGCACCCGCGTCACCCGGCCGGCACCGTCGGATTTTACGATCACGTTGCCGAACTGCGCCGGATCGGTCAGCCGGCCAAGGGTCTCGACATTCAGTTGGAACGCGCCCGGCTTGGATACCGGCGGCTGGCCCAGCACGCCGGCCGAGACCTGCACGTTCTGCGATTGCAGGGCGGACACCACCTCGCCGGCGGTCAGGTCGTGCTCCGCAACCTTGTCAGGATCCAGCCAGATCCGCATCGCGTAGTCGCGCCCGCCGAAGATCTGCACGTCGCCAACGCCCTGCACGCGCGACAGTTGGTCCTTCACCCGCAGCGTGGCGTAATTCGACATATAGAGCTGGTCGCGCGATCCGTCCGGCGAGGACAGATGGATCACCATCAGCATGTCCGGCGAGTTCTTCTTCACCGTCACCCCAAGCCGCTGCACCGCGTCCGGCAGCCGCGGCAGGGCGATCGAGACCCGGTTCTGCGTCAGCACCTGCGCGGTATCGAGGTCGGTTCCCAGCTTGAAGGTCACCGTCACCGTCAGCCTGCCGTCGCCAGTGGCCTGGCTGGTGAAATATTGCATGTTCTCGACGCCGTTGATCTGCTGCTCCAGCGGCGTGGCGACGGTCTGGCTGATCACCTCGGCCGAGGCGCCGGGATAGGTCGCGGTCACCTGGATGGTCGGCGGCGCGATCTCGGGATACTGCGCCACCGGCAGGGTGAAATAGGCGACGGCGCCGACGATGGTGACGAACGCCGCCAGCACGGTGGCGAAGATCGGACGGTCGATAAAGAAATGAGATAGGCGCATGCAAGCCGCTCCTGCGGCCGCGACTGCTTCCGACGGAAGTCATCGCGGTCTGGTTGTTTGATCCTGTCGCGGGCGACCCCGCGGTCATTGTTCCATTCAGCTTTGTGCCGGGGCGGCAATCCTGCCCGGCTGGGGCGTCACCTTGGTGCCGGGACGGGCCCGCATCAGGCCGTTGATGATCACCCGGTCGGTCGGGGCAAGACCGCCATTGATGATCCGCAGGCCGCCGCTGAGCGGCCCGAGCTCGACCGGTTTCGCCACCACGCTGCCGTCCGCCGCGACGGTCATCAGCAGCTTGCGCGACTGGTCGGTCGACACCGCCGAGTCCGGCACCAGAAGCCTCGGTCGAGCCGCCGAGGTGGGCAGCCGCAACCGGGCGAATTGGCCCGCGGCAATGAACAGATCCGGGTTCGGCAGCGTCGCCCTGGCATGGATCGTGCCGCTGCCGCGATCCATCTGGTTGTCGATAAAATCGAGCGTGCCGCGCCGGGTCCAGGTTTTCTCGTCGCTCAGGCTGGCTTCGACGGTATGATCGATCGGGCCGCCGTGCTGGCCCTGCAGATAGCGCTGGTAGGCCAGGTAGTCATTCTCGCTCATGTCGAAGTCAAGATGGATCGGGTCGAGCGAGACGATGGTGGTCAGCAGTGTCGGTGTCACCCCGCTTTGGCCGCCGCCGATCAGGTTGCCGATCGAGGCGCGATGCGAACTGATCCGCCCGGTCAGCGGCGCGGTGATATGGGTGAACTCCAGGTTGAGCTGAGCCGAACGGACCGCGGCCTCGGCCTGGTCAAGCGCGGCCTGTGCCGCTCGCTGCTGCTGCACGCGCTGGTCCAGCAATTCACCGGAGGCGAAGTCGCGGCGGTGCAGTTCCGTGGTGCGGGCGATTTCCTGGTTGGCGAGCTCAAGCCCGGCGGCCGCTGTCAACATCTGCGCCGAGGCCTGCTGCAAGGCGATCTGATAAGGTCGCGGATCGATCACGAACAGCAGGTCGCCTTTGTGAACGATCTGGCCGTCGGTGAAGTGGATCTCGGTGAGATAGCCGCTGACCTGGGCGCGGATTTCGACGTAGTCCACCGCCGAGAACTGGCCGGTAAAGGTGGTCCAGCTCGCCAGGTCGCGCTGCACCGGAGCGCTGACCGTCACGGTTGGCGGCGGCGGCGCTGACGGCTGGGCGGCGGCAGTGTGCGCGTTGTGCAGCAATTTCGGGCCGACCAGCGCGGCCCCTCCGGCAAGCAGCACAATCGCCATGCCCCCCAGCCACAGCCAGGGACGCCGGCGTAGCGAAGCCGGTGGGGCGTCGCGGTCGAGCACTACGCTTTCAAGCTGACCAGTCATCTTATTTCCTGATGCAAACAGAGGTCTCGTCTCGGTTCCGGCGCGCTTCCGGGCGACTTTTGCCCGGCAACGCTGGATGCTTTGTTTAATCGCGTGATCCACGGGCTTTGAACGCTCCGCCCGGCAGCATCACGCCACACAATACTTTCCGCTCGACTGTGCACGCTGAAAGTATTCTGGCGATTTGTCCGATGGCTCGATTCAGGCGCTGTGGACGTTCAGTTCAGCGCGATCGTGCTTCTAATGTAGCAAACTGGTAAACAGCGTCTCGACGAATTGCCGCAGCGGACGCTCGGTTTTCTCAATTCGGGCCCGCAGCACCGCTCCCTCCCACGCGTTCAGGACGAAGGCGCCGAGTTGGTATGGATCGGCCGTCGATTGTATCTCCCCGGCGGCCTGGGCGTCGCGGATGCAGGCACCGACCTGTCGGCTCCAACCCCTGAAGATGTCGGAAAGCTTGGCCGCGATGACCGGGCTATGGTCGGACAATTCGGCCGCCATGTTGCCGACCAGACAGCCGCAGGTGAAGTTGACCTTCGCGATATCCGAGGCTGCCACCTCGAAATACCGACGCAGACGTTGGCGTGGCGACAGACTGGCGCAGGTCAGGATACCTAGTTGGTCGCAGGTCCCCGAGGTCCAATAGTGCTCCAGTGCCGCCGCGGCGAGAGCCTCCTTGCTTTCGAAGTGGTTGTAGAACGAGCCTTTCGGCACGCCGGCGGCGTCGGTGATGTCCTGCACGCTGCAACCGTTGAACCCGGACTTGCTGAAGGTCTGGACACCGGCATCGAGCAACCGTTCTCGAACATCATGGGATGACGATCTCGCCATGCGGGCCAATATGACCGGTCATCTTAAAACTTCAAGGGGTGCTGTTGCGGCGCTTCAGTCGCCAAGTCGTCACCGCCCGCGTGGCGCCGCGAACATCACCCCTGCCGGCCTGCAAGAACGGGCGTCAGCGCCCGACATAGTCCATTCGGCCGCCGTCAACTGCCAGCACCTGCGCCGTCACCCACCCCGAATCCGGTGATGCGAAAAATGCTACTGCGTTGGCGACATCATCCGGGTCGCCGACACGGCCAAGCATAGCGCTGGCGGCGATCTTCTGGGACCGCTGCTTCCAGGCCTCCTCATCCGTGCCGCGGGTCATTTCGGTCTGGATGAACCCAGGCGCGACGGCGTTGACGGTGATGCCGTGCGGTCCCAGTTCCATGGCAAAGCGCAAGGTCAGGATTTGCGCCTCGGCCTTGGTCGCGGCGTAGAACGCATTGCCCGGCAGCGCGGTACCGATCGCGGCGATCGAGGTGATGTTGACGATGCGGCCGTATTTCTGCCGCCGCATATCGGTCATCACCGCGCGCGTGGTGTGGATGACGCCGTCGCCATTGACCTGGCGCATACGCTCCAGCTTCTCCGGATCGTAGCTTTCCAGCGAGGCCGGATACGACAGCCCGGCGTTGTTCACCAGGATCGTCACCGGCCCGAACGCCGCCGCGACGCGGTCCACCATGCCCTCCACCGCGGCGTCATCCGCCACATCGGCCGCCACCGAAATCGCCCGCCCGCCATTGGCGACGATGTCGGCCACCAGCGATTCGGCGGCATCGGCGCGCGATAGATAGTTGACGCAGACCGATGCACCTTCCCGCGCCAACCGTCGTGCAATGGCCCGTCCAATGCCGCGGCCGCCTCCCGTCACAAGCGCCACCTGATCGCGCCATGTCGCCATGCGAGCCTCCAAGAACCACAACTGTTCGCGGGCCGACAGATTACCCGAAGACAACAGCCTGCGTGGTCACAAGAACCGGACAAACTCGGAAACAGTCATTAATTGACCGCGATCAGACATTGCCTACATCCTGCCGGCACCCGCGATCTCAATCAAAGGTGGCGCCGTGGGTCGTCGGTGCACGCAAAAACCAGTGCGGAAAACCCTCTTCCGAGGGCCGTTGGCGCACCCCCGCCGCGGCAAATGACCGCGTCGGACACACCGCACCGAGCTATGATCACGGCGGCCGCGATCGGCGCGACGCTTTTGCAATCCTTGGATCAAACCATCGCGAACGTCGCGCTGCCTTACATGCAAGGCAGTTTCTCCGCCAGCTTCGACGAGATCACCTGGGTACTGACCTCCTATATCACGGCGGCCGCGATCATGACCGCGCCGGTCGGCTGGCTCGCCACCCGGTTCGGTCGCAAGCGGCTCTTCATCGTTTCCATCATCGCGTTCACAATGACGTCGATGCTGTGCGGCGCGGCCCAGTCGTTGGCGCAGATTGTCGCATTCCGCCTGTTGCAGGGCATGTTCAGCGCTGCCCTGGTGCCGCTGTCGCAGGCGACGCTGCTGGACATCTACCCGACCGAGCGGCGCGGCTTCGCCATGGCAATCTGGGGCATGGGG
The DNA here is from genome assembly GCF_965277165.1 of Rhodopila sp. Lineage (GTDB taxonomy): Bacteria > Pseudomonadota > Alphaproteobacteria > Acetobacterales > Acetobacteraceae > Rhodopila. Next base: position 729,804 of record NZ_CBDICE010000006.1, on the reverse strand, counting down.
GTGATGATCGGCCCGATCATGGGCCCAACACTCGGCGGCTATCTCACCGAGTACTATGACTGGCGATGGGTGTTCTACATCAACCTGCCGTTCGGATTGCTGGCCGCGGCGGGGCTGATCATCTTCCTGCCCGACGCCCGCGACGACAACGGCTTGCGCTTCGACTGGCTGGGGTTCGCCGTGCTGTCCACCGGGATCGCCGGTTTGCAGTTGATGCTCGATCGGGGCCAGGACCAGGACTGGTTCTCCTCCAGGGAGATCATCATCGAGGCCATCCTGGCCGGCCTTGGGCTATATCTGTTCGTCGTCCATCTGTTCTCCGCGCACCAACCGTTGCTGCGCCCGACCCTGTTCCGCGACAGGAATTTCGTGTCCGGGCTGGTGCTGATGTTCGCGGTCGGCACGCTGCTGGTTTCCTCCCTGTCGCTGATGACGCCGTGGCTGCAGGTGTTGAGCAACTACCCGGTTGAAACCGCCGGCCTGGTCATGGCACCGCGCGGCCTCGGCAATTTTGTTGCGATAATGATAAGCGGGCGCCTGGCCACCCGGATGGATGCGCGCTACCTGGCAGGCGCTGGCTTGATCCTGCTGTGCTTGTCGTTCTACATCATGACCGGTTGGACGCCGGATGTCGCTGAACGCACCCTCGTCCTGACCATTGTCCTGCAAGGCTTCGGCCTGGGTCTGGTCTTCATGCCGCTGCAGATCCTGGCATTCGCCACCCTCGCCCCCGCCTTGCGAACCGAAGGGGCGGCGTTGTTCGCACTGCTGCGCAATATCGGCGCGGCGATCGGCGTGTCGGTCACCTCCACCGTGCTGGCACGCAACACCCAGGCGCTGCGCGAGATGATCGGTGCGACGCTGACCCCGTTCAACAGAGCACTGTTGGCCGTCCAGGCGTTCAATCCCGGCACACGCGATGGCATGGCGCTGCTCGACCAGGTGGTGAACCGGCAGGCTTCGATCACCGCCTATACGGACGACTACATGCTGCTGATCGCCACCACGTTGCCCGCGGTCCTGCTGCTGTTGCTGATGCGAAGGCCGCCCCCAGGCACTGCGGTCGATGCAGACCCGATCGAGTAGGTGCGGATCGTAACGCGATCTACCGGTTGGGACCCGAAGCGGTCCGTGCCATGCTGGGCCCGTGTCAGTGATCGAAACAACCGGCGGCGGGCGTTGACAGAGGCCGCATGGCCGCCGTACCGGCATCCGGTCGCGGTAGTTCAGCCGCTGCCCGGCATCGGCGATATGGTCTGGCATGTGGCCCATATCCGCGCCATCGCCGCCCAGGCCTGCACCTCGGTTACCCTGCTGGCCAAGCCGCGGTCGCTGGCCGATCAGCTTCTGGCCGGCGATCCGGCGATCGCCGACGTCATGGCTGTGGACCTCAATCCCGGCGACCGCCGGCGAGGCGCGCATGACGGCATCAGCGGGTTCCGCCGCCTGGTCCACGGCCTGCGGGAGCGCGGCTTCGGCTCGATCGTGTTGTTGCACCATAGCGACCGTCTGGCGGCATCAGCCTGGATGGCGGGCATCCCCGATCGGCGTGGCTACGGCTGGGGTCGGCAGCTTTGGTTCCTCAATACCGGCCCGTTCCTGCCACCGGATGTGAAGGCGCTGCATCAGCACACCAGGGCGACCCGCTATCTGCGGGCTGCCGGCATCATGCCGCCCTCGGTCGAACCGCGGCTCAAGGTTTCCCAAGCCGCACTGCGGGCGGCGTTGCCGCGCCTGGGCGCCACGCCGGGTGGCTTCGTCGCCATCGGCATCGGCAGCAGCGAGCGTTTACGCCAATGGGGCACCGACCGTTTCGCCAGCCTGGCAGCGACGTTGCTGGACGCCGGATGGCCGATGCTGGCGCTGGTGGGAGGCACCGAGGACCAAACCTCGGCGACTACCATCGTGCGGCTTTTGGGTGAGCGCGGCGCGCGCGCCCGACCGATGCTGGGATGGGATCTGCCTGAAGTCATCGCGGTGCTGTCGGCGGCCGCATTCTATGTGGGCAACAACACCGGGGCAATGAACATCGCCGCGGCAACCGGCACCCGGACCTATGCGCTGTTCGGCACCACCCGGGCGTTCGACCACGCCAACCAGATCGTCCCGGTGACCGCGTCCGATATCGGCGTGCATGACGGGATGGCACGGGTCACGCTGGCCTCGGTGTTACACGCGATCCGCATCGACCGGGGACGCATCGCCCCCGGTTGATACCCGTTCAAAGCTGCGGCGGCGGCTACTCGGCCTTCATCAACTGGCCCCGGATCGCCCCACTCGGATTGCTCTTGGTGTGGACGTTGATATAGTACATTCCGGCCTCGAGCTGCTGCTCCTGCTCCGAGGTCAGCTTCTTGCTTCCATGTATCGGGCTGGTCGGCGCGTTGCCCAACGGCACGACCACGCCGGCATTCTTGCCAGCCGCGGCCGGGCCGTGGATATGGGCCGCGGTGACCGCGCTGCTGAAGCCTTTGAAGGTTACGTTCCAGGTGATCTCGTGCGTCGCGGTGTCCAGTGTGACACTGGCCTCGCCCGATCCGGTGGATTTAGTCGGCGGAACCTCGGCAGAGGGCGTCAGAGCGGCATCATATTTCATGCTCGCCGCATACACCGGACCGGCGAACAAAACAGCGAGGCTGGCAACAGCCAATGAGCGACGAATCATGCAATCTCCCTTTTCTGCCAACGCATTCTTGGTCGACGGCAAACCGGCAGCGATTTTCCGTCCACGCAACTTGCTATGCCGGAACCACGGGCCCAGGGCAATAGTTCCCTGTTGGATCGTGACGCCGGCGTTCCCCGACCCATCGCTATTTGGCGGACTTGGTTACTTGGCGGACTGGCGGGTCTGGTCCGGGTTGGCGGACTGGCGGGTCTGGTTCGGGTCGTGACCGGACTGGCGCAGGATCACATCGTTGACCCCGGCCGATGCCTCGGTGGCAACAACCACCGCGACATCCCCCCAGTAGTGGTCCAGCGTGCCGGCCGGGATCTCATTCAACTGCACGACCCGACCGCGCTCGTCTCCCGACGCGGTCTTCACCACCCACTGGATCTCGACCCGCTGTTTCCGTTTTGGAATGGGAACTACCTTGACCTGGCCCTGAACCACGAAGTCGGCCCCGGTCGGCGTGGTCAGTACGACCGGCCCCAGCACCGCCAGCCGCGCCCGCATCTGTTGCGTCAGGGTCTGGTCCCCGTCACCCGGGGCGCCGGTGACATCGACGACCTCCACCTTGGCCGCCCTGTTGTACAAACTGGTTGGATCAGCCTTGTCGTGCGCGATCCGAATGCTGGTCAGGACAGCTCCGACCCTGGGCGCCGCCTCGGCGGCGACCTGCCGTATCAACGCCGGATCGGCGTTGGCCCAGGCTTTCAGAGGCACCACCTCGCCCACCGCGCTGCCGCGCTCCTTGCCCTGAGGATCCTGCACGCTGAACATCGGTTTCACGCCCTTGCCGTCGAGTTCGGCTCGCGTCACCAGGCGCCAATCGGTCTTAGCCGGTTGCCGCACCATCGCCGGTACCTCGGTGGCCTGTAGCGCGGTGGCAAGCTGTTTCGCCAGATCCCGGTTGGCGGCGTCCGGCAACAGCGTGTCAGTGCCCGGCGGCACCGCCAGCAAAGGAGTCAGCGGCTTCGCCAGCCGCTGCGCGGTCGCGCCGGGATTGCCCAGGAACGGCTCCGGCAGGTCGCCACAAGCGGATACGGACAAGCAAAGCAACAGCGCCAGAAGGCCGAGACGAGCAATCATCCGCCAGCTTCAAGCAGATGCCGAACGACGCCGGAAGAGGCTTTCTTTTTGTGCCTACGGCTCGCGGCGGGACAAATTGCGTTTCCGCAAATACTCCCGCTCGGGTTCGACGCACGAAGCTTCGCGCGCTGGGTCGGCGCGGCATGCGCAGCCGCAGGAGCGGCCGGCTCAAGCTGGCCGAATTACCGAGATCTGGTGCCCGATCGGGCCGCCATCAGCCAGCGTCCTTCGGCGGTGACTGAAAAAGCGGTCCTCCGCGGCCAGGGTGTCGATGCCGGTCACGATGACGTGCCCGACACCGGCGCCGTGCAGGCGCCCAGCGCAGTAGCCCGGCAGGTCGAATTGCCAACGATCCTGCCGTCGCCCGGCGGCGAACCACGCCGCATCGGCGATCGAGCGCCCCAGCACGGCGTCGCGCAGATCAGCCCCGACCTCGTAGGATTGTTGCGCGATGCACGGGCCGACGGCGGCAACGATGCCGCCGGCCGAGGCTCCCAGCGCCACCATGGCCGCGACGGTGGCCTCCAGCACGCCGGCTACGGCGCCGCGCCAGCCGGCGTGCGCCGCGCCGACGATGGCCCCGCCCGCCGCGGCGAATAGCACCGGCGCGCAGTCGGCGGTCACGATGCCAAGCCCAAGGTCGCCTTCGGCGGTGACCATGGCGTCGGCCGATTCGCCCGCGCCGGCGCCCCAGGGTTCGGTCGCGGTAATCACCCGAATGCCGTGCACTTGTGTCAAACCCAGCAGCCGCCCCGGTTCGATCGCCAACGAAGCGGCGACCCGGGCGCGATTTTCCAGCACCGCGATGCGCTCGTCGCGGCTCGAGAGGCTGCAGTTGAGGCTGGCATACGGACCGCTCGACACACCACCGCGGCGGGTGAAAAACCCGTGCGGCGCCCCCAGCCCGTCCGCGGTCAGCGCTTCCGCCATGCTATGCGACTCCGGTCCAAGAGCATCAAGCTGGTGTGCGGACTTGGCAGCCGCCGGTCAACCGATGTTATCGGCTGGCGGCTATGAAGGCTTCGGCGCTGACGACGACGTTTTCGCCTCGGCGCCAAACGGTATTACGCTGCAACGCGATTCAAATCCGGAAGAGGAAACGCGATGATCGGGATCGATTGGGGCAATACCAGCTTCCGCGCGTTTCGCGTCGGGCGCGACGGCGCCATCCGTGACCGGCGCGCCGGCCCGAAAGGCATCCTGAACGTGCCGGACGGACGTTTCGGCGACACGCTGCGCGAGGAAATCGGCCCCTGGCTGGCGGCCGGCGAAGACCGCGTGCTGCTCTGCGGCAGCATCGGCAGCCGCCAGGGCTGGAAGGAGACGCCCTATCTCCCCTGCCCGGCCGGCCCGGCCGAACTCGCCGGCGCGCTGGTCGATATCGGCTTCGACTGGGCTCGGGTGAAACTGGTTCCCGGGTTGTCCGGCGTCGACGACGCCGGCGTCGCCGAGGTCATGCGCGGCGAGGAGACCCAGGCGCTGGGCATCGCCCCGCTGCTGCGCGACGGCGGTCTCGCCTGCCTGCCGGGCACGAACTCGAAATGGGTACGGGTCGAGGGCGGTCGCATCGTCGGCTTCACCACCCACATGACCGGCGAGGCATTCGGCGCGCTGCGCGGCCATACCATCCTGGCCCGAATGATGCGCGACGGCCCCTCCGACGGCACGCCATTCGATGCCGGGATCGCGCGCTCGGCCGATCCTGGTGGCCTGCTGCATCACTTGTTCGGCGTGCGCGCCCTGGCGTTGGCGAACCGGCTGAACGAATCCGACGCGCCGGCCTATCTTTCCGGCATCCTGATCGGGCACGAGGTGCGCGCCGCGATGGCGTCCGCCGCTGCCGAGGTGGTGCAGGTGATCGGCGCACTGGAACTGACTGCGCTGTATGCCAAAGCGATCACCGCCTGCGGCGGTTACGCCGAACGCCATGACGGTGAGGCTGCCGCCCGCGGACTGGCACTGGTGGCGGAACACGCGCAATGGAACTGACACACTGGCCGCACCGGCGCGACCGGATGCCGATCCTTGCGCGGAATTTGGCCGCGCCAATCCGTTCCGGTCACCGCTGCGTCACTATGGACATCCATATTTAAGTCAATACGACAAGCCCGGCTTTGGTCGGAACAACCGTCACGATGTCCTGCCGACAAAGGTGGCCGATCGCGTCATCCGCTGCCGAATACCTTTCTCCATGACGCATCGCCGGTACTGCCTGTCAATGCAAAGTAGAGATGTCCCCTGACTCCCCAAAGTTAAAATGTCCCCTGTGGGCTGGGCGGGGGGTGGGCACCGGTCAAGCGTTAGTCCAATCGCGGTGTTGGAGCGGTGGGTAAGTGGCCCGCTGGAGTGATCGTTCAGAATCGGGCGCAAGCGGGCCACTTATCCACGGCTGCGGCGGCTGTTACGCGGGCTGTACTCACCCCGGGACGGTTTCAACCGCGGCGTTGGGGATGTGCCGCGCAGCGATCATTGCGTCGATCCGGGCATCGATGGTCTTGCCGTCCACCGCCGGGGCGGGCATGGCATAGCGGGCATAGGCCGTTACCGGCAGGATCCGGTCTTTGTAATGCACCCTCAGCGCACCGTCGGGAAAGTGATGCAGCGTCACCTTCGCGCCGCGCAGCGCGGTGCCAGGCCCGGGTGTCTTGACGCAATACATCGTCCCGCCGGAGCGGAAGGTCAGCGCCTTCGACAGCACCCGCTGCTCGCGCCGTGCCAGTTCGTCGTCCAACGCTTGCGCGGTCTTCGTCCACGGCCGGTGCGCCGAAGCCGGGTCGCGCGGCGGCACCGCAAACTTTGCGTTGAAGCGCGCCATGAACGCCGGCGCGAAGCCATTCGCCGCCTCGATCGAGCCAATGCCGGCCAAACGCATCTCCTTGACCAGCCGGTCCTGCAGGGTCTGGTTGGCGCGCTCGACACGACCCTTGGCCTGCGGGGTCAGCGCATGGATCGGCTCGATCCCAAGCCGATCCGCCACCCGTCCGAACTCGGTCTTGCCGTCGCCGCTCGTGGCGTCCTTAGCGTTGATCCGGAAGATGCCGTGCCGGTCGGAGTAGAACGCCAGCGGCCGGCCATGGTCCAGCACGTGGCCGCGCAGCGCCGCCAGATAGGCCGCCGTCGTCTCCGCCGGGGCGAAGCGTAGCGCGGTCAGCCGGCCGCTGGCGTCGTCGATGAACACGATCAGCGCACAGCGCGGCCCGCGCCGCTCGAACCAGTGGTGCGCACTGCCGTCGATCTGGATCAACTCGCCAAACCGCGGACGCCGCTGGCGGAGCTGAAACACCCGCCTGGCCCGGCGGCGCTTGGGCCGCCACAGGCCAAGGCCGATCTGCATCTGGCGGATCGTCTCTGCCGAAACGACGATCCCGTCCAACTCCAGCAGCTTCTCCGCCGCCAGCGTCGCGCCGAAGTCGGGGTATTTGTCCCTCAGCAGCGTCGCGATACGACCGCGCAGCGCCGCCGACATCCGGTTGTTCGATGGCCGGCCGCGCTGATGCGAAACCAGACCCGCGTCGCCCTCAGTCTTCGCCTTACGCACCAAGCGCTTGAATTGGCGGACACTGAGGCCAACGCGCTCCGCTGCTTCAGCCTGGCCCAACCGACATTCGATCGACTGGCGCACCCAATAGGCGCGATCGCGCTCCGCCTGCGTCATCCACAACCCCGTCTCGGCCATTGCGTCCCCAAGCATGCGCAAAAGGGGACATTCTAACTTTGGACGGAGGGGACATTCCTACTTGGGGCTAACAATCGCCGGTACTGCCTTGACTTATGTCAAGTTAATGCGTCATCGTCGACTGGCGACACGTCTCGTACGTATCGACCTCGCACCACTCATTTTCTTCCGCCGCCGACCTTAGCCGCCATGGCGCGCACGGAATCGCCTGATCGGTCTCCATCCGCGGGCCGTTTCAACGACGCAAAATCCTGTCCCAAATCAGCCCGGATGCACGTTCACGCCTTAGTGAACACGCTCCGACAACATCTAAATTTTTGTCAACGGCATAAGGCGGCCTCGTTCAGCCCAATACGACACCGCAGCTCGGCGCCCGGAGAGACAATACATGGCTGAAATCGTTCAAACAAGCGCAGGTTTGTTGTCTTTACATAATGACCGCCGGGATAGGTTTTGAACAAATCGGTATAATTAATCAAAAATCATACGATGTGATATAGATAATATTGCCTAATCAAACGGAGCCCAACCGCCTGGCTTTGGATAATACTGTTTTCGTGGTTGCCATGATCCGGCTTGCTCGGGATAGTAGAGCAAGATGAACCATACCGGCGCGGGGAGCCAGCATACCCATGGTTTCGTACGTTACTATTCATGGAAGTCAAAACCAGACCATCAGCATAGGTTACGACACCACATCTAATTTCCTTTTGGCACAGCAAGTCGCGGCTGGCATCAATGCCGGTATCGTAGCCGGAACGATACTGACTGATCCCGACAACGGCGTGCCGCCGCCGACGGTTCCGGCAAGTGTTACTGGCGCTTTCGTGCAAACCCAGAACCCGTTCTTCATCATGCCGCAAGGCTATTCCATAGACCTCGTCACCAAACCTGGTCCGGCGCTGGTGTTTGGTAACGGAACATCTGGCGAAACGATCCTGTCCGACGTGACGACCGATCTGACATTCGTTGCTTCGGCCGGATCCGGATCAGTGCTGGCCGGCGGCGGCGATAATCGGCTGTTCACCAGCGGAACCGGTGACTGGTCGCTTTACTCCGGCGGCGGTAACGACGTCATCTCGGCACTCAATGCAGTGAATGCGACGATCGGCGCCGGTGGCGGCAGCAACGCGATCCTGCTGGGCAGCGGCAAGGATCTAATAGTCTCCAATGGGGACGATTCGATCTCGGGCGGGTCCGGCGCCGAGACCGTCGATGCCTCCGGCGCTACTCGGGACCAGGTCAGCGGCGGCGACAGCCAGTTGCTGTTCATCGGCGGCGCCGGCGGTTCGACAATCTTTGGCGGCACCGGCAGCGATACCTATCTCGGGTCGGCTGGCTTTACCGGATCGCAATATATCGTCGGCGGATCGGCGGGAAACAACTACCTGATGGCCGGCGACGGTCCGGCAACACTGGTCGGTGGCGGCAACAACGACCAGCTGATGGCCTATGGCATCAGCGATCAGGTACTGACCGCCGCATCGGGCAACGAAACCCTCAGTGCCGTGGCATCATCCGGCAACGATTCGATCAGCGCCGGAAGCGGCAATGATCTGCTGATCGGCGGCAGCGGCGCCGACACCTTCGTCGGCGGTGCGGGAACCGCCACGGTGAATTCACCATTCGGCAACGGCGTGTTCGAGTTCATCAACGGCCAGGCCGGCGGGACCGAATTGGTGACCGGAATCTTCCAATCCTCCTCGATCAAGATCGATCTTGTTGGATATAGCGCCAGCGAGGCCGACAACGCACTGGCAAACCAGACCTCGGCCAACGGATCGGTAACCATCGGCCTGACAGATGGAACCAAAATCACCTTCCAGGATATCAACTCGTTGTCGAAGTCGAACTTCAGCTAGTGCCCTGCCCCAGAAGTTCGCCGCACTTTGCGGCGGACGGATGGGATCGGCAGGCCACTGGAAACAAAAATCGAGTGTCGCCAGGTCAATGTTCGCCTGATAGGGCGAACTTCGGATTCGGGACACCAGGTGCTGGTCCCGGAGTGTGATGGTGCAAACGTACTGCTGACCCATCAGCGAGAGGGTGCGCGATACTAGTGTGCGCCTGATAATCGGCCGCCAGGCTACCCGCCGGCCGGGTCCAACTGCAGCGCAACCCATTTCGGCCCCGCCACTTTCGACTTCTTTGGCAGAACCAGCATCAGCACGAAGCCGCGCTTCTCGGCGCGGACCGCATCCACGCCCTGCTTCACCTCGTCCGGCGTCGCCACCGGCTTGTCCTGGACGCGCAGGATAATATCGCCATTCGCCATCCCCCGGGTCGCCGCGTCGGAATTCGCCACCACATTCGTCACCAGTACGCCCTCCATCCCGACCGAGGCCGCCAACTTGGCTTTGTCATCCGGCGGCAGCGGCGCCAACGAAAGCCCCTGGTTGGGCGGTACATTGATCTTTGGCCGCTGCACCGGCGTCGGCGCGTCATTCTTGTCCCATTGGTTGCGCGGCCATTCCTCGGCGGCGAGAACAACGTCATGCTCTCCACCGTCATGCCTGACCAGCAACTTCATCTTGTCACCCGCCCGGGTGTGAGCAATGTCGCGCAGCAAGGCCCGCTCGTCGCTTGGTGCGGCGCCGTTATAGCGCAGGATGACGTCGCCGATCGCTAACCCGGCCTTTTCCGCCGGCCCGTTCGGCAGCACCCAGGACACGATCGATCCCTCCGGCCGCGACATACCCGTCGCGTCGGCGATATCATTGGTCACCGTCTGTATCTTTATGCCGATCCAGCCGGGACGAACCCAGCCGTAGGTATGCAACTGGTCGATCACGAAATGCGCGCTGGCCGATGGTATGGCGAAACCGATACCCGATGACCCGGTAGTGGGCGAGAGGATCGTCGAGTTCACCCCGATCACCGCGCCCTGCATATTGAACAACGGACCACCTGAGTTGCCGTGATTGATCGTGGCATCTGTCTGGATCAGATCGTCATAGGGCGAATTCTGGATGTCGCGATTCAACCCGCTGATGATGCCAGCGGATACCGACAGACCCACCCCGAACGGATCACCCGCCGCGAACACCTGATCGCCCACCTGCAATTTGTCGCTGTCGCCCCAATGCGCCGCCGCCAACGGATGCTTGGGCTGCACCCGCACCAGTGCGAGGTCGGCCAGGCGCGACGCGCTCAGCATCCTTCCCGTCAGACGCTCGCCGTCCGAAAAGGTAACGGTGATCTCGAACGCGTCCTCCACCACATGATAGTTGGTCACAACCAGCCCGGACGGATCGATGACAAAACCCGACCCGACATAGGATTTGATGTTGGACCCGGCGTCCGCCGGCGGCGTTGGCGAACTCACGCTCGCCGAGGAAGCGTCAGGCCCCGGCGGCTCGTTCTTCTTGACCGCGATGTTGACCACGGTCGGCAGTAGCCGATGGATCAGTCCGGCCTGATTAGGGCCGATCTCGTCAGCCACCGCCAGGCCAGCGTTGATGCCGCCTACCATCAACATGATCGCGACCGCGGAAAAAATCCGGCCGGCTTGGCGTCTGTCCATCGTAGGTCCTCCGGTGTCGAGGTCCGCCGTGGCACTCGGCGGCGCTGTATCAGCGGCATCCTCGCCCGAAATCCTAGATTGAAGCCGGGACAAAATCTCCTCCCCCGAATGGCCGGGCCTGACGACGACCAGCAGCAGCCCGCTTTGTCCACAGGATTCTGCCACTCGGACCGATTAACTCGTTGCCACCGCTTCACTGACCCAATACTGTATCTAGTGGGTAGAGTCAGAAAAGGGTCCAGCATATGGTATGGGACGAGAACACGATCCGAGATTTGAGGGATCTCTGGTCGCAAGGGCTTTCCACCGCAGCAATCGGTCGTCGGCTCGGCGTCTCCAAAAACGCCATCGTCGGCAAGGCCCACCGGCTCGACCTGGACGCTCGTCCGTCGCCGATCCGGCGCGACGTCATGAAACCCGCGGTGGACCGCCCCGCGCCGTATTCCAGAGTGGCAGGACCGACGCTCCCGCCGCTGGCTAGCACCGGCATCGCCTCCGTGGCGCCCGCCGCCAACGTCCAGTCGCTGCGATCGACGCCGAGTTTCGTCCCAAGGGCGCTGCCCCCGGCACCGGTCGCGGCGCCGGCCCCGCGCCCGATCATGCCGTCCGCGCCGATCCAGGCCCGGCGCTCCGCCCCGTCCTGCTGCTGGCCGATCGGCGAGCCTGGAACAAAAACGTTCCGTTTTTGTGATGATGTCTCGGTCTCCGGCAAGCCCTACTGCGGCGAACACGCCAGGCTGGCTTACGTCAAGATCCGCGATCGCAAGGAAGACGCGGCCTGAAGTCGGTCGAGGCGAAAGCCCGTCAGCAACGATCGGCAACACCAGCGGCCAAAATCGCAGGTGGCCGGATAAAGCTGGGTTTGCCGCCCGACGACGCGCGTATATAAGATCCGCCGCCTCCCCTGTAACCGAGTCACGAAATGGCAACCCCAGCCGAGGATATCGCCCCCGCCGACAACTTTGCCGGCGCCCGCAAGTGCATGGTGGACAGCCAGGTCCGTCCCAACCGGGTCACCGACCCGCGCGTCCTCTCGGCGATGCGTCGCCTGCCGCGAGAACGTTTCCTGCCGGCCAGCGTGACGGCGCTGGCCTATGCCGACCAAGACGTGCCTTTGGGCGACGGCCGTTTCCTGATGGAGCCGATGGTATTCGCCAGGCTGCTGCAGGCCGCGACGCTGCGCGACAACGAGCGTGTTTTGGTGGTCGGCGCCGGCACGGGCTATGGTGCCGCCGTGCTGGCCGCCTGTGGCTGTCGCGTCACCGCGCTGGAGGAATCAGCCCCGCTGCTGGCGATCGCCGCCGCCGCTTTGTCGGTCGAAGCGCCCGGGGTGACCCTTGTCGCGGGTCCCTTGGCTGCGGGCTGGCCGGCTCTGGCGCCCTATGACCTTATCCTGATCGAAGGCGCCGTGCCGAGCATTCCCGCCGCCCTCATCGCGCAGACCCAGCAGGAGACCGGACGGATCGTCGGCGCGATCCATGCCGAGGGGCGAATCACCCAGGCGGTAGTCGCTGAGGCAACCGCCGCCGGACTTGGCATCTCCCCGCTGTTCGACTGTGCCACCCCGCCGATCCCGTCGCTGCGACCGACACCGGCTTTCGTCTTTTGACCGCAACAGCGGCGATCCGGTGAAGCCGATGCCGAACAGAAAAAAACCAACGTATTGCGCTTCTCTGATTCGCGACACCTGTGCTCTGCCCCACAAATTCGCCGCACTTCGCGCCGGACGTATCGCATCAGCAGGCCACGGAAAGCAGAGAGCTCGGGGACACCAGGCGGAATCTTATTTCACGACGACCGCGGCCGTTCCATAATAAACCGAGCCGCCGATGGTCGTCCCATAGGCCAGCAACGCGGCCGGCGATTTGCTGAAAGAAGGGGTCCGGAATGGGTTTGCGTCACGGTTTGCTCGCCGGCTTCAGCCTGCTTGCCCTCATCGCCTCCGCCTCGGCTCAAACCTCACCCGAGGCGCCGGTCAATCGGACAGCGAGGCACATCAGGCTGGCGCAGAGTTCGGGTCGTCGGATCGCGCCAAGGGTCGCGCCGACATCGTCGGCCACCGCCAAGCCGCCGACCATCGCGCCGGCGCCCCACGTTCCACACACATTGAGCGAAGCACTGGCCGCGACCTATTCCAATCAGCCCGCGCTGCAGGCTGAACGCGCCAAGCTGCGAGCGACCGACGAAAACGTGCCGACGGCGCTGTCCGGTTGGCGCCCCACCGTGGTGCTGGCCGGAAGCACCGGGTACGGCGACGGCGTCTCTCGCGCCTACAACGGCCTGACCGGCAACATCCTCAACGTCCAGACCGACCGCCTGATCGGCACCGCCCAGGCAACCGTGACGCAAAACCTCTACAACGGCGGCAAAACCCAGGCCAACGTCAACCGTTCCAAAAACCAGGTGTACGCGGAACGCGCCACTCTCATCGCGCAGGAGCAGACCAGCTTCAACAACAGCGTCAGCGCCTATGTCGGGGTCATCCAGGCGCAGCAACTGCTGGCGCTCGATATCAACAACGAGCAGGTGCTGGCCAAACAGCTGCAGGCCACCAACGATCGTTTCCGGGTCGGTGAGATCACCCGCACCGACGTGGCCCAGGCCGAAGCCGCGCTGGAAGGCGCCCGGGCGACGCGTGAGACCGCGGTCGGCAACCTGCAGACCGCCCGCGGCACCTTCCAGCAGATCATCGGCGTGTTCCCGCCGGATAATCTGGTCGAACCACAGCCGCTCAATCTGCCGGTGCACAGCGAGCAGCAAGCCTCCCAGCTCGCCACCATCAATAACCCCAACGTGATTACCGCGGTGTTCAATGATGCCGCCGCCAAGGACGCGATCGACGTGCAGTTTGCCGCGCTGTTGCCGCAGATCAGCCTGCAGGGCCAGACCTTCCAGCAGAACAACGCCGGCAGCCGCAGCACCAATGCCAACGGCTACCAGGTGGTCGCCCAGCTTTCGGTGCCGCTGTATCAGGGCGGAGCCGAATACGCCGCCGTTCGCCAGGCGCGCCAAACGGAGCAGCAAACCCAGCGGCTGATCGATGACGCCAAGCGCACCGCCGTGCAGAACGCGGTGCAGGCCTGGGACACCCTGGCGGCCGCCAAGTCCTCGGCCGACAGCACCCGAGCCCAGATCCGCGCCAACGACGTCGCCCTGCAAGGCGTCGAGCGCGAGGCCATCGTCGGCAGCCGGACGACCCTGGACGTATTGAACGCAACCCAGCTTTTGTTGCAGTCACGCACCACGCTGGTGCAAAACCTTTCGCAGGTGATCACCGCCTCCTACGCGGTTGCCGTGGCGATCGGGCGGCTGACCGCGAGGGACCTGCATCTTCCGGTGCCATTGTATGACGAAACCGCGTATTATCAGGCGGTCAAGGACCGCTGGGTTGGTCTAGCCGACTACGCCACCAGCCAGCCCGGCCGATGAACCCGAGTTGTAGCCATGAAAAACCAACCGCCTTCCCCTGCGACAGCCGATGGTGCCGACCCATCAATGGAGGAGATCCTCGCCTCCATCCGACGCATCCTGAACGATGACGACGCCCCCGCCGAACCGGCGTCCGCGCCCGAACCGCCGGCTGCGGAGAAACCGCCAGCCCCGGACAGAAGGCCAGCCCCGGACAGACCGCCGGCCCTGGACCGACCCGCCGTCGCCGAACCCCCGCCGGCGGATGACGATGTGCTGCTGCTGGATCAGTCCATGATGATCTCCCAAACCGGCGCAGCCGATCATCCGACCGCGAACCCGCAACCGCCGGTCGCCGCGCAGCCGGACCCGATAGCGCCGGAACCCGAACCGCCGCTCCACGAAAACGACGCGCCGACCCCCGCGCACGCTGACCCGTTTGAACCGTTGATACCCGGCTTGGTGGCGCCCGAAGCGGCGGCGGCGGCGGCGTCCTCGGTCGACAGTCTGGTCCGCACCCTCGCCGCCGGACGCGCGACCCAGGTCTATGCCGGCGGACCGACGCTGGAAGATATCGTGCGCGCCGAATTGCGTCCGTTGCTGAAGCAATGGCTGGATATCAACCTGCCGCCGATGGTCGAACGTCTGGTCCGCAGCGAGATCGAAAGGGTCGTCAGCCGCGTGGCTCCTTGATCGACCCGGCGAAGCTCGCCGATGGCGGAACCGGCAAAGGCGATCGTTTCGCGGACTGGCTCAGCAATCGATAAACCGCCGGCTCGCGCCAGAGTGTCGCCTGGAAAAGTCGCGCGGAAAAGGGCGGCGCACAAAGGATTATCGCGCGCAAAAGTGTCGCGCGGGAGAAAATCATGACACTGGATAGCCGGTTCGCTCCGGGCGATACCGAACCCCGGCTCTACGCCGGCTGGGAAAACGCGGGCAGCTTCGCCTGCCATCCCGACTCCAACGCACCGCCCTTCACCATCATGATCCCGCCGCCGAATGTCACCGGCAGCCTTCACATGGGACACGCGCTGACCTTCACCGTGCAGGACGTTTTAGTGCGTTGGCGCCGCATGCAGGGGCGCGACGCGCTGTGGCAGCCGGGCAGCGACCATGCCGGAATCGCCACCCAGATGGTCGTCGAGCGGCTGCTGGACGCCGAGGGCAAGGACCGGCGAACCGTCGGACGCGAGGCCTTCGTCGACCGCGTCTGGCAATGGAAGGCCGAATCCGGCGGCACCATCACGACCCAGTTGCGGCGCCTCGGCGCCTCGCTTGACTGGCCGCGCGAACGATTCACCATGGATGCGGGCCTGTCCGCCGCGGTGAAGGAAACCTTCGTCAAACTGTTCAACGAAGGCCTGATCTATCGCGACCGCCGACTGGTGAACTGGGACCCGAAGCTGCAAACGGCAATCTCAGACCTCGAGGTCGAAAACCGCGAACTGAAGGGATCGCTGTGGCACATCCGCTACCCGATCGAGGCTGACCCGGGCAAATTCATCATCGTTGCAACCACCCGGCCCGAGACCATGCTGGGCGACACCGCGATCGCGGTGCATCCCGATCACCCGACCCTATCGGCGCTGATAGGCCAACACGCGATTCTGCCGCTGGTCGGGCGGTCGATCCCGATCATTGGCGACGCCTACGCCGATCCCGAGAAAGGCACCGGCGCGGTCAAGATCACTCCGGCGCATGACTTCAACGACTTCGAGGTCGGAAGGCGCCACGATCTGGCGATGCCATCGGTGCTGGACCGGCAGGCCAATGTCACGCTCGCCGAGATCGAACCGCTGCTGCAATCGCGACCCAAGGTGGCCGACCCACGCTTCGTGCGCTCCCTGGCCGGGCAGTCTCGGTTCGCCGCTCGCGCCGCCATCGTTGCGGAATTGGAGCGGCTGGACCTGCTCGACAAAATCGAACCGCACACCAACCAGGTGCCGCACGGTGATCGCGGCGGGGTGCCGGTCGAGCCGCTGCTGACGACGCAATGGTATTGCAACGCCGAGGCGCTGGCCAAGCCGGCGATCGAGGCGGTGCAAACCGGCAAGACCGTGTTTGTTCCGAAACAATGGGAGAACACCTTCTTTGCCTGGATGCGGGAGATCCAGCCGTGGTGCATCTCCCGCCAGCTTTGGTGGGGGCACCGGATCCCGGCCTGGTACGGGCCGGACGGGACCGTGTTCGTCGCCAAGGATCAGGACGCCGCCGCGGCCCAGGCGCGCAATCATTACGGCCGCGACGAGACCCTGACCCAGGACGAGGACGTGCTCGACACCTGGTTCAGCTCGGGCCTGTGGCCGTTCTCCACGCTGGGCTGGCCGGACCGGACCAAGGAACTTGAACGTTACTACCCCGGCGATGTGCTGGTCACCGGTTTCGATATCATCTTCTTCTGGGTCGCCCGGATGATGATGCTGGGCCTGCACATGATGGGCGATGTGCCATTCCGCACCGTCTATATCCACGGCCTGGTGCGCGACGAACGCGGCCAGAAAATGTCGAAGTCCAGGGGCAATGTCATCGACCCGCTCGACCTGATCGACAGCTACGGCGCCGACGCGCTGCGTTTCACCATCTGTGCGCTGACCGGGCCAGGACGCGATGTCAAGCTGAGCCCATCCCGGGTTGAGGGCTACCGCGGCTTCATCACCAAACTGTGGAACGCCGCCAGGTTTTGCGAACTCAACGGCGTGCGGCCGGAGCCCGGATTTGATCCCACCACCGCGCGTCTACCACTGTCGCGCTGGCTGCTGGTGGAGGCCAACACGACGATCGGCGAGGCGACCACGGCGCTGGAGGCCTATCGCTTCGACGACTATGCCGCCGCGGGATATCGTTTCGTCTGGAATACATTCTGCGACTGGTTCCTGGAATTCGCCAAGCCGTTGCTGAGCCCGGCGGCAAATCCGGCCGACGCCGCGGAAATCCGCGCCGTCGCCGCGCACGTGCTGGGGCTCATCCTGCGCCTGCTGCATCCGGCCATCCCGTTCGTCACCGAGGAGTTGTGGGATCGCTTCGAATACGGCGAAGCGTGCAGCCTGATCGGCACCGCGTGGCCTGACCCCACCCCGGTACCTGACGCCGCCGAGGCTCGCGCCGAACTCGACTGGGTGGTGCGCCTGATCGGGCTGGTCCGCTCCGTCCGCACTGAGATGAACGTGCCACCGTCGAAGCCCTCGCCATTGCTATTGCAGGGTGCCTCGGACGAGAAACTGGGACGCGTCGATCGCTGGAACGAAGCGATCCGGCGCCTGGCCCGAGCCTCCGATGTGCGGCTGCTGACCGGTGAAGTGCCACAAGGGTCCGCCCAGGCGGTGCTGGATGAAATCACCATCGTGCTGCCGCTGCAGGATCTGATCGATATTTCCGCGGAACGGAACCGCTTGCTGAAGGACCGCGACAAACTGATCGGGGAGGCAAACAAGCTGCGGCAGAAATTGGCTAACGCCGATTTCGTCAACCGCGCGCCCGAACCAGTTGTGTCAGAGAACCGCGAACGGCTCGAGACGATGAACTTCGAGATTGGCCGGCTGCAGGCGGCGCTTGACCGTCTGGGATGAGATTCGCCAGCCGACGCCGGCCGCTCTCGATCAGCCAAATCCGATAGCCCCGCCAAATCCGACAGCCCCAGGGCCACCGTAACAGAGCAACGTATCTAAAGCATTGACGAACCCCGGCCTTGTTCCTATTATATGGGTCCCTCCTGAATTTCAGGCCGTCGCGCATTTGCCGACCCGGCCTCGAACCCAGAAATCCGATCCGCCACGAACCTCGGGGCATTGCTCGCCCATTATTCGTTCAGGCTCTCCCCACGCCCGTCTTGCACCTTCACGTCCAGGCAACACATCATGCATCTTGCTGAACTGAAACAAAAATCGCCAGCCGAACTGGTGAACTTCGCCGAATCCCTGCAAGTCGAGAACGCGTCGTCGCTGCGCAAGCAGGACATCATGTTCGCGATCCTGAAAAACCTGGCCGACAACGATCAGGCGATCCATGGCGATGGCACGCTGGAAATCCTTTCCGATGGTTTTGGCTTCCTGCGCAGTCCGGAGGCCAACTATCTCGCCGGTCCCGACGACATCTATGTCAGCCCCAGCCAGGTTCGCCGCTTCGGCCTGCGCACCGGGGATTCGGTCGATGGCCAGATCCGCGCGCCGCGCGACGGCGAGCGTTACTTCGCACTACTGAAAGTCGATGCGGTCAATTTCGAGCCGCCCGACGCGGTGCGCCACCGCGTCAACTTCGATAACCTGACCCCGCTATATCCTGAAGAACGCCTGAAGATGGAGATGGAGAACTTCCAATCCGTCGCCAAGGGGCCGGTGAAGGATTTCACTCCCCGGGTGATCGACCTGATTTCTCCGGTCGGCAAGGGTCAGCGCGCTCTGATCGTGGCGCCCCCGCGCACTGGCAAGACGGTGATGCTGCAGAACATCGCCTCCGCCATCGCGGCGAACCACCCCGAAGTCTTCCTGATCGTCCTGCTGATCGATGAACGGCCGGAAGAAGTCACCGACATGGCCCGCAGCGTGAAGGGCGAGGTGATCAGTTCCACCTTCGACGAACCGGCTACCCGGCACGTCCAGGTGACCGAGATGGTGCTTGAAAAAGCCAAGCGCCTGGTCGAGCACAAGCGCGACGTGGTGATCCTGCTCGACAGCATCACCCGCCTGGCTCGGGCCTACAACACCGTGGTCCCCTCGTCCGGCAAGGTGCTGACCGGCGGTGTCGACGCCAACGCGCTGCAGCGGCCGAAGCGCTTCTTCGGCGCCGCCCGCAACATAGAGGAAGGCGGGTCGTTGACCATCATCGCCACCGCGCTTGTCGACACCGGCAGCCGCATGGACGAGGTCATCTTCGAAGAGTTCAAAGGCACCGGCAACTCCGAAATCATCCTGGATCGCAAGCTGTCGGACAAGCGCTCCTTCCCCGCCATCGACATTACAAAATCGGGCACCCGCAAGGAAGAACTGCTGGTCGAGCGCGGCACGCTGACGAAAATGTGGGTGCTGCGGCGTATTCTGAACCCGATGGGAACGGTGGATGCGATGGAGTTCCTGCTGGACAAGCTGAAATACAGCAAGACCAACAATGATTTCTTCGACGCGATGAATACCTGATCACGCGCCCGCCGATCATCCCCGCCGCGCCCGCTCCCGCAGGTCGAACTTCTGGATCTTCCCGGTGGAGGTCTTCGGCAGCGTCCCGAACGTCACGAATCGCGGGCACTTGTAGTGCGCCAGGTGCTGCCGGCACCAGGCGATGATCTCGCCGTCCGTCACCGCATCGGCGCCGGGCTTCAGCGTCACGAAAGCTTGCGGCGTCTCCCCCCACCTGTCGTCCGGACGCGCAACCACGGCCGCCTCCATCACCGCCGGATGCCGGTACAGAACCTCTTCGACCTCAAGCGAGGAGATGTTCTCGCCACCGGAAATAATGATGTCCTTGGCGCGGTCCTTGATCTCGACATAGCCGTCCGGATGCGTCACCGCCAGGTCGCCGCTGTGGAACCAGCCACCGGCGAACGCCTCCTCGGTGGCCCCTGGATTTTTCAAATACCCCTTCATCACCGTGTTGCCGCGCAGCATCAACTCGCCCATCGTCGCGCCATCCGCCGGCACCTTCTGCATGGTCGCGGGATCCAGCACCGCGGCTTCCTCCAGCATCGGCGTATTCACACCCTGCCGAGCCATGAAGGCGGATTTGTCATCGATCGAAAGGGCGTCGAGGCCGGGCTGCGACAGGCATACCGTGGACGGCCCATAGCTCTCTGTCAGTCCATACAGATGCAGCACGGAAAATCCCATCGCCTCCATCTGCGCGATCACCGCCGACGGCGGAGCCGCACCGCCGGTGGCGATCCTCACCGTCTGGTCAAAGTCGCGGCGAGCCGCTGGCGGGGCATGGATCAGCATCGTCAACACCACCGGCGCTCCGCACATATGCGTCACCCGGTGCTCGGCGATCGCGGCGAAGATCGGCGCCGGCTCCACCCGGCGCAGGCAGACATGCGTGCCCCCCGCCAGTGTCACCGCCCAGGTATAGGTCCAGCCGTTGCAGTGAAACATCGGCAGCGTCCACAGGTAAACGCTTTCCGGCGTCAGCCCGAATGTCAGCGCATTGGCGCAGGCGTTCAGGTAGGCACCGCGATGATGCGCCACCACGCCTTTCGGATTGCCGGTGGTGCCAGAGGTATAGTTCAGCCCGATCGCTTGCCACTCATCGTCCGGCAGCCGCACCGGATGCGCCGGATCACCGCGGCGCAGAAAGTCCTCATATTCGATCTGGCCGATCCGCTCACCGCCGGCATCGTCGATATCGACCACCAGGATCGCGGCCTCCGCGATCGCCGGAGCGATCACCGCGGCGAACTCGGTATCTGTCAGCAGCACCTTGGCTTCCGAATGACGCAGAATGAAACCGACCGCGGCGCCATCCAGCCGCACGTTGATCGAGCACAACACCGCGCCCAGCATCGGCACCGCGTAGTGCGCCTCCAGCATCTGCGGCGTGTTCGGTGCCATGATCGCCACCGTATCGCCGGTCCCGACGCCCGCTTGCGCCAGCGATGACGCCAACCGCCGGGCGCGCTCCAGGAACTGCGCATAGCTCAAGCGCCGTTCGCCGTGGATCACCGCGACCCGATCCGGCCAGATCCGCGCCGACCGGGTCAGGAACGAAACCGGCGACAGCGGCACATGGTTCGCCGGCCGGCGATCGAGGTTCTGCTCGAAGATGGACATCATGGCTCCTCCGGTCCGCTGCTGGACCACGCGTCGAAGCTATGGCACCACGGCTTCTGTTGCCAATGTGGCGGCGATCAAGCGCCAGCGCGCCGAGCGGATCAACACCAAAAGGGGGATCAACACATGGATCTGCAACTCCACGGCAAGACCGCCCTGGTGACCGGCGCCAGCATGGGCATCGGCCGCGCCATCGCCAAGGCCCTGGCCGCCGAGGGTGTGCGGGTGGTCGCCGCCGCTCGCCGAATCGAACTGCTGGAGACGATGGCCGACGAAGTCGAGGCCGCCCAGCATCCGCGCCCGATCCTGCTCAAGCAGGACGTGATGCAGGATGATGCCGCAACGCGACTGGCCGAAGCTGCGCTGCACGCCCTGGGACACATCGACATCCTGGTCAACAACGCCGGCGGCAGCCGTGTGCTACCGATCGACGCGCCAGAGGAACGCTGGACCGAGGCGATGACGCTGAATTTCACCCGCCCACGGCAACTGACCCACGCGTTGTTGCCAAAAATGATCGCGAACCGCTGGGGCCGCGTCATCAACATCACCGGCAAGAGCGAACCGGAGCACCTGAACGCCGCGTTCTCCGCCAAGGCCGGCATCCATGCCTGGGCCAAGGGACTATCACGCGAGGTCGGCCAGTTCGGCATCACGGTCAATTCGATCCCGCCGGGGCGGATCATGAGCGAGCAGATCCGGCGCAACTACCCGGAAGACTACCGCAAGCACTTCGCCGAGACCGAGATTCCGGTTCGTTACTGGGGCGAGCCGGAAGACCTCGCGGTGATGGCCGTCTGGCTGGCGTCACCGCTGGCGCGCTACGTGACAGGTGCGGTGATCCCGGTGGATGGCGGATTGCGGCGCTATCAGTTCTGAACCGCACTACGCAAACCGCAACGCGCTGCCCGGGCCGAGCCTGCCTGGACATTGCCGTGGTTCGGCCCAGACTACTACCGAAAGCGTGTAGCCCTCGGCACTGTTCCGCCGGTCAGCGCGTCCAGCCGGACCGCCGTTCGGCGCGACCACCGCCGATAGGATAGGAGACGAATCAATGCGGCAAATGGTCCTGGTGGGCTTCCTGCAGGCGCAGAACTGCACCACCC
This sequence comes from Rhodopila sp., assembly GCF_965277165.1. Lineage (GTDB taxonomy): Bacteria > Pseudomonadota > Alphaproteobacteria > Acetobacterales > Acetobacteraceae > Rhodopila. The sequence continues at coordinate 707,588 of NZ_CBDICE010000006.1, read as the reverse complement.
TGGCAAGCGCCTGGCGGCATCCCGACGCCCGCAGCGACTTTACCACCGCCGCCTACTACCAGAGAATCGGCCAGGTGCTGGAGGAAGGAAAATTCCAACTCGCCTTCTTCGACGACCGCCTGGCGATGCCCGACATCTACGGCGGCAACCCCGCCGAGGTCGTCGCCAACGGCGTCCGCGTCGTCAAGATCGATCCGGTCGCAACCATGATGGCGATGGGCTTCGGCACCCGGTACCTCGGCGTCGGCTCCACCGCGTCGACCACCTATTACGAACCGTTCGACGTCGCCCGCCGGTTCCAGACCGTCGATCACATGCTGGGCGGCCGCGCGGCATGGAACGTGGTCACCTCGGTCAACGACGGCGAGGCGCACAACATGGGCCGCGAAGTCCATATGGACCACGACCTGCGCTACGACCGCGCCGACGAGTTCATGGACATCGTGCTCAGTTGCTGGGACGGCTGGGAAGACGGTGCCCTGATCGTCGACAAGGCCTCCGGCCGGTTCGCCGATCCGTCGAAGGTGCACCGGCTGGATTACCGCGGAAAATTCCTCAATTCATCCGGCACCTTCACAGTTCCGCGCTCGCCGCAGGGCCATCCGGTGATCATCCAGGCCGGCGCCAGCGCCCGCGGCAAGACATTCTCGGCACGCTGGGCGGAAACCGTCTTCGTCGGCTACGCCGACCTGGAAGAAGGCAAACGCCAATACACCGAATTCAAGACCGAGATCGCCCGGCTCGGCCGCGATCCGGACCTGACGACAGTCAATACCATCGCTTATCCGGTGGTGGCCGAAACCCGCACCGAGGCGGAAGACAAAATGGCGCTGATCGACTCGCTGTATAAAGAGGTCGATGGTCTTTCGCTGCTGTCCGAGGCACTCAACTTCGACTTCAAGAAAAAGGCCATGGATGAAGCCTTCAGCAAGGACGAACTCGCCGGCATGTCGGGCATGCAGGCGATGCGCGATCGGGTGATGCGGCTGACCGGCCGCGACCCCACCGTGCGCGACTTTCTGGAAATCACCCGCCGCGGCCGCCCGCGTGAGGCGATCGTCGGCAGCGCCAAAGACATCGCCGATCGACTGGAACTCTGGTTCAGCGAACGCGCCTGCGATGGCTATGTGGTGGCGGGCACCCACATGCCAGGCAGCTTCGAGGACTTCGTCCGCCTCGTCGTACCCGAACTGCAACGGCGGGGTCTCTTCCGCAAGGACTATGCCGGCGCCACCCTGCGCGAAAACCTCGGCCTGCCGATCCCTCGGCGAAACGCTTGGCGGCTATCGCCTGATTTTGCCGGGCGAACCGTTCAAGGCGGGTAAATCATATCGATAACACAATCGGCTAGACCAGGCCACAGCGGCATCCGACCACTGGCCTTGCGCTGACGTGATCTCGGGCACGCCGTCGCCACATTGGTCGCAGCCCGCCGATGCCCATATCCCGCCCTGATAGACGGGGAAATGCCGGATGCGGCTGTTCGAGTGCCAAAGCTGCGGAAGCGCGCTCTACTTCGACAACACACGCTGCGAATCGTGTGGCCATCGGCTCGGATACTTGCCGACCGAGATGATCATATCCGCACTCCGACCCGAGCACGACCTGTTCCGCGCTTTGGCGTCGCCGGAACACCCAATGCGGTTCTGCGGCAATGCCACGCATTTCGCCTGCAACTGGCTGATTCCCGCCGACAGCGACGCAACCCAGTGCCCGGCGTGCCGCCATAATCGCATCATCCCCGACCTGACGCAGCCGTCGAACCTGCAGCGCTGGCAGCGCCTGGAAGCCGCCAAGCATCATCTGTTCTACTCGCTGATGCGGTTGAAGCTGCCGCTGAACAACCGGATCGACGACCCTCGACATGGGCTGGCGTTCGACTTCCTCGCCGACAGCCCCGATCCGACCGGCCCCAAGGTGATGACCGGACACGACAACGGCATCATCACCATCGCCCTGATCGAGGCCGATGACGCCGAACGCGAACGCCGCCGTACCCAGATGAACGAGCCATACCGTTCCCTGCTGGGCCATTTCCGTCACGAGGTCGGCCACTACTTCTGGGACGTGCTGATCCGAGACGGCGGCCGACTGCCGCAATGCCGAGCGATGTTCGGCAATGAAACCCAGGACTATCAGGCCGCGCTGCGGACGCACTATGCTAACGGTCCACCCCTCGACTGGCAACGGCACTATGTCAGCCAATATGCCAGCACCCACCCGTGGGAGGATTGGGCGGAGACCTGGGCGCACTACCTGCACATCATCGATACACTGGAAATGGCCCATGCGTTCGGCATCAGCGTGCAGCCGCGGTTAATCCGCGATCAGGCGCTGTCGACCTCGATCGATCTCGATGCCTACCATACCATCAGCATGACCGAGATCATCGCCGCCTGGCTGCCGCTGACCTTTGCCATGAACAGCCTCAATCGGGCGATGGGAAACCCCGACCTCTACCCGTTTGTGCTGACCTCGTCCGTGGTCGCGAAACTGGGTTTCGTGCACAACGTGGTGCATGGACGAGCGGCCGATTGATTACACCGGGGACAATGGTGTCGCGGCGCCCGGCAGTGGTAATCTGTGCTCCGGAGTATGAACACCATGGCGCAAAAGACCGTGCTGGTGGCCGGGGCCACCGGGCTTGTGGGATATGCCGCGCTCAAGCACTTCTCTCAGGCACCGGACTGTGAGGTGATTGCCCTGTCGCGGCGCTCGCCGCCGGGGATCAAGGCGCGGCACGTCACCCTGGATCTGACCGATGCCGCCGCCTGTCGGGATGCGGCGGCATCCCTGTCGCACGTCACCCACCTGGTCTATGCCGCCTTGTTCGAACTGCCCGGCCTGGTCGACGGATGGCGCGACGACCGCCAGATCGAAACCAACGGCCGGATGCTGAGCAACCTGCTGGATCCGCTGCTAAAGGCGGCCACCGGCCTGCGGCATGTGACCCTGCTGCAGGGCACCAAGGCTTACGGGGTGCACGTCCGCCCGCTCGCGGTGCCGGCCCGCGAAGGCCGGTCCGACATGCGCGAACAGCCCAACTTCTATTGGGCGCAAGAAGATTATCTGCGCGGCGTCCGCGCGGCGAGGACCTGGTGCTTCACTATCCTGCGCCCGGTGCTCATCATCGGCGAGGCGATCGGCGGGGCGATGAACCTGATCCCGGCGCTGGGGGCGCATGCCGCGGTGATGCGCCAGCGCGGCCCGATCCTGCCCTATCCGGGCGGTGCCGAACGGGTCAGCCAGGCGGTCGATGCCGACCTGCTGGCGCGCGCGATCGCCTGGGCTGGTGACGCCGACGCGGCGCGAGACCAGACCTTCAACGTCACCAACGGCGACGTCTTCAGTTGGCCCAATATCTGGCCGGCGATCGCCGAGGCGGTCGGCATGCAGCCCGGCCCTGACGAGCCGTTCCTGCTGCAGTCGCTGGGCAGCGCCGACTGGGACAGCGTCCGTCAGCGCCACGCGCTGCTGTCCCCCGCGCTGGCCGATTTCGTCGGCCTGTCACTGGAGTACGCCGACTACCAGATGCGCTATGGGCACACCGAACCGGGATCACCGGCAATCGTTTCGACGATCAAGCTCAGGCAAGCCGGATTTCACGAAGTCATGGACACCGAGCTTATGTTTCGTAAATGGTTCAAGCTGTTCCAGCACCAGCGGCTGCTGCCACCGCCCTGATCTGCGCCACATCCGCCCGCCCGCCGCTCAGGATATACAGCGTGTCGGACCCGCTGGTCAGGTAGCGAACACCCAGTCCAAGCAGCCAGGACTGGAATTCGACATCCTGGCGCACCCCGCCGACGCCCATCGACTTGCCGTGCGTCCTGGCGGCGCGAGCGATGGCCTCATAGGCATCGCGCATCCGCTCGTGCCGGTAGTCGCCGGGAATCCCCATCTCGGTGGACAGATCGGTGGACCCAATATGCAGCGTGTCGATGCCCTCGACCGCGGCGATGGCCTCGGCGTTGGCCACTGCCTCTGGGGTCTCGATCATGGCGATCAGCAGGGTCTCCTGATTCAGCCGGCGGCAGATATCCGGCTGCGACAGTTGCGCATAGCCCAGTGATGGCACGGTTCCGGCGGCGGAACGGTGGCCAGACGGGGCGAACCGGCAGGCCTCGACGATCGCGCGCGCCTCGGCGGCGGTGTTGACGTGCGGCACCATCACGCCTTGCGCACCGCAGTCCAGGATGCGGGTGGAATCATGCGGATCATGCGACGACACCCGAGCGATCGGAGTGATGCCCAGTCCCATCGCGGCGACACAGATGCCGGAAGCGGTTTCCAGCGATGTCGGATTGTGTTCAAGGTCGATGTAGAGTGCATCGAAGCCGCAGGCCGCCGCCATCATCGCGATGTTCGGGGTGCGCAACTGGTTGACCCCGAAACACAGCACCAGGTCGTTGGCCGCGAGCTTCTGCTTGGCGAGGTTGCCGCCGGTCGCTGCTTGCATAGTTGATCCACCTTCTCCGACGTTATGGACTTCAGCGTCGCAATCCGGCATCGCGGCATCCACAGGCACCGCCGCTGCCGGCTTCACCAGCCGACCCGGAACGATCAGATCGGGGCCGTCACTTCCCCTGCCGCACGACCGGATTGCTCAGCGTGCCGATGCCGCTGATCTCGACCTCGATCCGGTCACCATGCTGCATGTTGGCGGTCGCCCCCTCGGTGCCCATCCACACCACGTCGCCCGGATACAGCGTCAGGGACGTCGTCATGTTCACCAGGAAGTCGACGACACCGAAGATCATATGGTTGGTCGGGAAGGCGATCCGCTGCTCGCCGTTCAGCCTGACCTTGGTCACCAGGTCCTCGAGCTTCACCTCGGTCTCGATCCACGGCCCCATCGGCTTGAAGGTGTCGGTGTTCTTCGCCCGCCACAGGGTGCGGTCCGCCTTCTGCCAAGTACGCTCGCTGACGTCGTTGCCGATGCTGTAGCCCAGCACCGCGGATAAAGCGTTGTCCCGCGTCAGGCCCTTGCACTTGCGGCCAATCACCACCACCAGTTCACCCTCGTACTGAACCTGGTCGGTCGCATCGGCCGGAATCACGATCGCCTCGCCCTGCGCGATCAGCGCGTTGTTGGCACGATAACCGACATCGGCCCGCGCCGGCAGGTTGGGCTTCTGCCCCACCTTTTCCGCAACTTCACGCACATGTTCGGGGTAGTTCATCCCGGCCGCGTAGAACGTCGGCGGCACCACCGGCACCAGCAACCGCACGTCGGCCAGTTTCAGCCGCTGCCCGCTGCGCTCCCACGCCTCGAACGGAGAGCCGCGAACCGGAATGACGGTGTCGCCCTCGACAACCGCGTAACATGGCGAGCCATTTTGGTCGAAGCGTGCCCAGCGCATCTGATTTCCTCCAATCTCAGGTTAAACCTAGTTCTTCAATCATCGTCTCACGCATCAGATATTTTTGCATTTTCCCGGTTACGGTCATCGGGAATTCATCGACAAACCGGACGTAGCGCGGGATCTTGTAATGCGCGATCTGGTCCTTGCAGAAGGCCTTGACCTCGTCCTCGGTCAGGGTCTCCCCGGCCCGCGGCTTCACCCAGGCGCAGAGTTCCTCACCGAACCGCGGGTCGGGAACGCCGAACACCTGAACCTCGACGATCGCCGGATGGCGATACAGGAATTCTTCAATTTCACGCGGATAGATGTTTTCCCCGCCACGGATCACCAGGTCCTTGATGCGCCCGACAATGGCGCAGTAGCCGTCCTGGTCCATTGTCGCCAGATCCCCGGTGTGCATCCACCCGGCGCTGTCGATCGCCTCCGCGGTGCGTTCCGGTTCGTCCCAGTAGCCCAGCATCACCGGGTAGCCGCGGGTGCACAATTCGCCGGTGAGGCCACGAGCCGCGATACGGCCATCGCTGTCGATGATCTTGATCTCCACGTGCGCGTGCGGGCGACCAACCGTGCCAACCTGTTTTTCCAGCGTATCGCCGATCCGGGTCTGGGTGCTGACCGGACTGGTCTCGGTCATGCCGTAGCCGATGGTCATCTCGCTCAGGTGCATGTCGCGGATCGCCCGCCGCATCACCTCCACCGGACACGGCGACCCCGCCATCATGCCGGTGCGCAGGCTGCTCAGATCATATTTCGCAAAATCAGCATGATCCAGCTCGGCGATGAACATCGTCGGCACCCCATAGAGCGACGTGCAGCGGTACTCGGCGACCGCCTGCAGGGTCGCCAGTGGATCGAAACCCTCGCTTGGGAAGACAATGGCGGCGCCGTGAGTCATGCAGGCCAGCGACCCGATCACCATGCCGAAGCAATGATACATCGGCACCGGGATACAGACCGCGTCCTGCTCGCCGTAACGCATCACCTCGCCGATGAAGAAGCCGTTATTCAGGATGTTATGGTGGGTCAGCGTGGCGCCCTTGGGCAATCCGGTGGTGCCCGAGGTGAATTGGATGTTGATCGGATCGTCGAATTGCAACAGCGGGGCCAGGTCCCGCAACCGCTGCCGGTCGGCGTCCCGCCCCAGTTCGGCGATCTGATCGAACCGAAAGCAACCGGGGTCGTCGCCACCGATCTGGATCACCGAGCGCAATGCGGGCAGCCTGGCCGCATGTAACGAACCCTGCCGCGCCGAGCGAAGTTCAGGCGCCAAAGTGTTGATAATACCGACATAATCGCTGGTCTTGAACCGCGTCGCGGTGATCAGCGCCTGGCAGCCGACCTTGTTCAGCGCGTACTCCACCTCGGTCAGCCGATAGGCCGGATTGATGTTGACCAGGATCAACCCGGCCTTGGCGGTGGCATACTGGGTGATGATCCACTCGGCATTGTTCGGCGACCAGATGCCGACGCGCTCGCCCGGCCGCAGTCCCAACGCCACTAGCCCGGCGGCAAAGGCCTCGACCCGGGCCGCCAATTCCGACCACGTCCAGTTAATCCCCTGCTGGCGAGCGATCAGCGCCGGACGAGCGCCGTGGCGCGCGACGGTGCGGTCGAAATGCACCCCGATCGTGTCGCCGAGCATCGGCTGGTCAGAGGCGCCGTGCAGGTAACTGGGCGCGGCGTCGGTCATTGGTCTGCTCCCGGAAGCGGCATTGTTGTTTGCCGGCATAATGCGTATGCGGCGGCCGCGTTACAACCGGGGAACCACCCACCAGAGCGGTCCTCCCTGGCCGGTCAACTCGCCTCACGGGCGACCGCGCAGCGGCGCCTGTGGTCTTGAACGCCGCCAGAATTGGCGGCTACGCCGCCTCGGCTACCTGTCGCGGGCGGTAGATCGCGATGTGGCTCGCCCGGATGATCGGTGTCGTCTCATTGGCCACCACCATGACGTCGAGTTCGACCCATTTGTGGCCCTTGTGCTCGTAGTTCTTGGTGATCCGCCCGCGCGCGGTCAGCGTGTCCCCGACCCGCGCCAGGCCCAGGTTGCGGACGTCGCTGCCCATGTGCATCCACGCTGGTAGCATGACGTTATGACTCAGCGCCCAGTTACAGCACCGCATGATCGTGACGGGATGGACGATCTGCTCCCGCGCGTAGATCGGATCGGTTTCACCGATGTCGGCCAGGTCCTGCGCGTGCGACGCCGCAGTGACCGGCTGCGGAATCATCCCCAACCAGTCACCAATCCTGAGGCTTGCCTCATCGGCCACGGCACGCTCGGTGCGCACCGGCACGGATTTGAAGTCGCCCAGCACCGGCGCCGGAGGCAGCTTCGACGCCAGCGCCGCCCGCCCGGTCGCACACAGGATGCCCTCGCTGTGAACGGTCAGGGCCAGCCCGTCGGCATCCGCCACGCCGGCAACCTCGGCCGCGGCATCGGCATAGACCGGCTTGGCGAACTTCGCCTCCCCGGTGCCGCGTTGCAGCCAGTCGACACCCCACTGCCGCACCGGCAGGTGAGTCATGAACGCATAGACGTTGACGCCACCGACGAAGCCGGCTTTGAAGCCGAACCGCCGCGCGGTGGCGTCGTCATGAATTTTGTTCTCCGACGCCTTCGAGGTATTGACCGCTACGACGTGATACGGCTCCAGCGCCATGATCGGATGCTCCGCTTCGATTGCCTTGGATGCTGACCGTCACCATCCTGCCGACCAGGCCACGCGACGCCCGACCACACGACCCGCAGCCAAGTCACGCCCGGCCAGCCATCACGCCGCGCCGGACATCACGCTGCCGATCGTCCAGCCCTCAGTTCGCAGACCTCAGTTCAGCGCCCACAAACCGACTTCGTAGCCCGGAACGAAATTGCGGTTGGTCATGTCTGGGTTGCGGTTGATGAAGGTGCGGCCGAACATCGGATGACGCATGCTGCGGGTCTCGTGCTCGATGCGGAACAGTGGCTTGTTGCTGTCGACATCGACGATATCGAGGAAACGATATTGGTGCTGGTCACTTTCCTCGCTGATCAGGCCGCGCTCCAGCAGTTTCTGGTGCGGGCCGGAGAAGTCCACCAGGGTGATCTGGATGTGGTGGCCGTCGAACTCCGGCAGCGGCGCGATGGTCTCACGGTAGATCACCTGGCTCTCCGCCGATGTGCGCGCCCAGGCGTAAGGACCCCGGTCGTCACTGGCGACACCGGCGATGGCACCGAGGATCTCGACGTAGAACTTGGCGATCGCCGCCAGATCGGTGCCCGAGGGGATATCGAATTCGACATACGGCATGCCGACGCGCATAGCAGCGAAGCGCGCCGCATCAGGCGCGTGCACCCGGATGCGGTTACCCCAGGGACACACCGTTTCCACCGTGTCGCCCGCCTCGCGGAAGCTGAATTTGGTGCCTTCCAAATATTTCTTTGTTGAGTCCAGACGTTTCAACAGCGCCTCAAGGTCGGGCATCACCAGGGCGGTGGTGCCGCGCACCACGTCGGCGCCGCGCGTCGGCAGATGGAACTGGCCGCGGCCGACATTGACCCACATGTTGTCCAGCCCAGCCATCAGATACGGGTCACGCGTAAGGCCGAGACCCATCAGATAGTAAGCGATCGCCTTGCTCTGATCCGGCACCCGCACATTCACGTGGCCTAACTCGACGATGTTGCCTAGGTCTTCGGTGGTCCGGTCGAAAGTCGGGGTGGCGACATTGGTGTCCATCTCGATGGTCTCCCCTCGGTCTGTGTTCAAGGATCTGCGTTCAATCTCAATCCGCATCCTATCCCTGGCGGGTCGTCCGGTCCATCCCGCCACCGCACGCCCGCCACAGCGCCGGCCCGGGTCGAGCGGTGATGCCGGGCGCCGATCACCAGGTCCCGGCACCGTCGTTTGCAAAGCTGGCGAAATACGCAACACTTTGCGGCCTAAGCGCGGCGTTCCCCACAAGCCGCAACTCATGCCCGGGAGGCAACATCGATGGATAGTGCGATCGAGACGTCGGCGATGCGCAAGGTTTACCTGCGCATTCTTCCGCTCACCATGCTGCTTTACTTGCTTTGCTACATCGACCGCATCAACGTCGGCTTCGCCGCCCTGACCATGAACAAGGACATCGGTCTCGACGCCTGGACCTACGGGCTCAGCTCCAGTGCGTTCTACCTCGGCTACGTGCTGTTCGAGGTGCCCAGCAACCTGGTCATGGACCGGGTCGGCGCGCGGCTCTGGCTGGCACGCATCATGATCTCCTGGGGCCTCATTTCAGCCCTCACCGCCGTCGTCTGGGGACCGTCCAGCTTCCTGGTCATCCGCTTCCTGCTCGGCGCCGGCGAGGCCGGACTGTTTCCCGGCGTGTTGCTGCTGTTCACCTATTGGTTCCCCGACGGCCATCGTGCCCGCATCATCAGCGCCTTCACCCTGGCTCTGCCGGTCTCGGTCGCCCTCGGCGCCCCGATCTCCACCGCCATTCTCGGCATGGACGGCGTGCTCGGCCTGAAGGGCTGGCAGTGGATCTACATCCTGGAGGCTCTCCCCACCGTCATCATCGGCTGCTTCGTCCTGGCCGCGATGACCGACAGGCCGGCGCAGGCAAGCTGGTTGACCGAACCGGAGCGGAACTGGCTCGCCGGCACCATGGAAACCGAGCGCCGCGCGGTCGAGAGCGGCGGCAAGTTCAATATCCTGCAATCGATGACCAATCCGAAAATCCTGCTACTCTCGCTGAACTATCTGGGGATCGTCACCGCCAGTCTCGGGCTCCTGCTGTTCGTGCCGCAGATCATCAAGGCGTTGGGTGCGACCAACATGGGCGTCGGCTACGTCACCAGCCTGGCCTATGTCTGCGGTGCGATTTCGATGTTCGGCTTCGGCTGGCTGTCCGACCGCCTGCGCGACCGCCGCTGGCTGCTGTTCCTGACCTGCGCGATGTCGACACTGGGCCTGGTGATCGCCGGAGCCACCATAGGCACCTGGTGGTCGCTGTTCGGTATATGTCTCGCAACCACCGGCTTTTACGGCACGAAAGGCCCGTTCTGGGCGATGCCAACGATGTTGCTGACCGGCGCCGCGACGGCCAGCGGCCTCGCCTTCATCAACGCCTTCGGCAATATCGGCGGCGCCCTGGGACCGGCGATCGTCGGCTGGCTGAAGGCCGAGACCGGCAGCTTCTCCGGCGGCCTTTACGGCCTTGCCGCCTTCACCGGCGCCAGCATGGTGATCTGCGCCGTGGGATTGCACATCCCACGCCGGGTCGGCGTCGAGGTGGCGGCAGCCCAGTAAGGCCAACCCCTCGGGGGCGTCGCTGTGCTTTAGTGTCGTCCCGGACGGACATCGGACCGCTGCAACGCGTTACTATCATCCGGCGTCAACGGTATGGAGGATTTGGCTGACAGCCTCGGCCGAACGAAATATGGAAAGGGCGCCATCGAATATCGTTTTGGCCGCCGTGTTGGGACCTTCGGACCGGACATGCCCTACGCCAGCGCCCCATCACCCTGAAACCGCCGCCATGCGCTCATCTGCACTGCCGAGGTCAGGCAGTGCAACACCACCGGCCGGGTCTTCACCGCGAACGCCCGGGCAACACCCTCGGCAACCTCGGACTCCTCGCGGATCGTGACTCCCTCCGCCCCGAACGACCGCCCCCACGCGGCAAAGTCGGGGTTGGTCAACCGCGTCGCCTCCATGAACTTGCGGTCCGGATAGCGCACATAGCTGTGCATACCTATCGTTCCGTACATGGAATTATCAGAGATCACCACGATCGGATTGCCGCCGTATTGACACGCCGTGGCGATCTCGTTGCCCATCATCAGCGCGCCGCCGTCACCCACGAACGCGACGACCTGCCGCCCCGGCCGGCGCAAACATCCGGCAACCGCCATGGGCACGCCGGACCCCATCGCCCCCACCACTGACGACAGAAACTCCTGCCCCGGCTTGAAACCGATATACCGATGCAGAAACGACCCAAAATTCCCCGCGTCCGAGGTGACCACCGCGTCATCCGCCAGATGCTTGTCGATCTCGCAGACCACGGCCGCGAAGTTGACCCCGTCGGTGGTCGGCTCCCAGGTCTTCTCCAGCAACGACAGATGAATCTTGTGCAACCCATCGACCCAGCCGCGACGCTTACCCGCGTCGACTGGAGTCTTCAGCGCCAGCAGGCTCTTCACCACCTCATACGGATCGCACGGCATGCCAAGATCGGCGCGCCAGACCCGGCCAACCTCGTTCGGGTCCGGCCAGATATGCACCAGCGGAAGCTGCGGCTGAGGCGCCGCCGGAAAGCTATAGGACTGGCTGACAGTGTCGCTCAGCCGCTCCCCCAGCGCGACGATCAGGTCGGCCTTCTTCATCTCCGCGATCAGCGCCGGAGGCACCCGAATGCCCATGTAGCCGCCATAATTCGGATGCCGAGCATCGAACAACTGCGGCCGCCGATGGGTCGGATTGATCGGCAGCACCCAATGCTCCGAAAGCCGCCGCAGATCGGCATAAACCGCCCGATCGTACAAACTGTCCGCCAACAGCGCCCCGCCCGCCAGGATCAGCGGCCGCTCCGCCTGCGCCAGCATCTCGGCCAGCCGCTCCAGGTCCTGCGCCCGAGGTCCCGCGACCACCCGGGGCCGAGGCAGGTTCAGTTCCGCGTCGGTCGGCTGGTCGAAAATATCCTCCGGCAGGATCACCGCCACCGGACCCGGCGTTCCGCTCTCGGCGAGGTGGAACGCCCGCGCGATCGCCTCCGACGCCTGCTCCGGTTCGTTGACCTCGATGACGCTCTTGGTGACGTCGGACAGCAACTTGGAGTAGTTCTGCTCCTGCAACGCAAGCCGCCCGAAATCGCGGCGCTCGACCTGCCCCACCAGCATCACCAACGGCGTCGCGTCATGAAACGCCGAGTGCAGCGACACCATCGCGTTCGACAGCCCCGGCCCGCGCGACACGATGCAGACCCCCGCCCGGCTGCGCAGCCGCCCATCGGCCACCGCCATGAACCCGGCCCCGCCCTCGTGCCGGCAAACGATCATCCGGATCGAGTTGCGCTCGCTCAGCACGCTGGTCAGACCGACATAGCTCTCCCCCGGCACGCAGAAGATCTGGTCGATGTCATGCGCTTCAAGACTATCCGCCAGCAGGCGGGCAACAGTGGTGGGCATCGTGGCTGCGTCTCCGTTGGCAGGGCGCTCTGCTTCAGCCGGCACCTGGCTTTGCCGACAAGACGTCCCCGACTTGGCGCCATATAGGACCGCGATTTTCCCGCGGACAAGCCCGGCGGCGACCCTACTCATTGCCGCAGGCGCCGTGACGCGGCAATCTGCGCCCGGCACGGCCGCGGCGGACTTCCCGCCGCTGGCTGGCGCCTGGAACGCACCATGCTGGGATTCTCCGCCCACGCCGATAGCTTCACCCGCGACCGCCTGCCGCCGCCGGACCAATGGCCGGAACTGCCGCTCGATGGTTTCAGCTACCCCGAACAACTGAACGCCGCCGTCGAGTTGACCGACGCCATGGTCGCCAAGGGCTTCGGCGACAACACCGCGCTGATCGGCAACGGACGCCACCGCACCTACAAGGAACTGACCGACTGGACCAACCGCATCGCCCGCGCCCTCGTCCAGGACTACGCCATCGTTCCCGGCAACCGGATCCTGATCCGCTCGGCTAACAATCCGGCGATGGTGGCCTGCTGGCTCGCCGCCACCAAGGCCGGCGCCGTGGTGGTCAACACCATGCCCATGCTGCGCGCTGGCGAACTGGCCAAGATCGTCGACAAGGCCGAGATCGGCCTCGCGCTCTGCGACACCCGCCTGATGGACGAACTGGTCGACTGCGCCAAGCACAGCGCGTTCCTCAAAACCGTCGTCGGCTTCGACGGCACCGCCAACCACGACGCCGAACTCGACCGCGTCGCTCTTGGCAAGCCGGTGCGGTTCGACGCGGTGCCGACCGGACGCGACGACGTCGCATTGCTTGGCTTCACCTCCGGCACAACCGGCGAGCCAAAGGCGACGATGCACTTCCACCGCGACCTGCTCATCGTCGCCGACGGTTACGCAAGCGAAGTGCTCGGGGTCACCCCACAGGACGTGTTCGTCGGCTCGCCGCCGCTGGCGTTCACCTTCGGACTCGGCGGACTGGCGATCTTCCCGCTGCGCTTCGGCGCCGCGGCAACCCTGCTGGAACATGCCTCGCCGCCGAACATGATCGACATCATCCAGACCTACCGTGCGACCATCAGCTTCACCGCGCCGACCGCCTACCGAGCGATGCTGCAGGCAATGGACGAAGGCGCTGACCTGTCATCGCTGCGCATCGCCGTGTCGGCCGGCGAAACCCTGCCGGCGCCGATCTTCCACCAATGGCTGCGCCAGACCGGCAAACCCATCCTGGACGGCATCGGCGCCACCGAGCTGCTGCACATCTTCATCACCAACCGGATCAACGATCTGGTGCCAGGGTCCACCGGGCGCCCAGTCACCGGCTATCAAGCCCGCGTCGTGGACGACGACATGACCGACGTCCCCGACGGCACCGTCGGTCACCTGGCGGTGCGCGGCCCGACCGGGTGCCGTTACCTCGCCGACCCTCGCCAGCGCATCTATGTCCGCGACGGATGGAACCTGACCGGGGACTCCTTCGTGCGCGACGCATCCGGAAGCTTCCATTTCGCCGCCCGCTCGGACGATATGATCGTTTCGGCCGGCTACAACATCGCCGGCCCAGAGGTCGAAGCCGCACTGCTGTCCGCGCCCGAGGTCAACGAATGCGCCGTGATCGGCATCGCCGACGCCGACCGCGGCCAGATCGTGCAGGCTCACGTGGTGCTGACCGACGGCATACCGCCGAATGACGCCACCCGATTACGGCTGCAGAACCATGTCAAGGCCGCGATCGCTCCCTATAAGTATCCCCGTTCGGTGGTGTTCGTCCCCGCCCTGCCGAAAACCCAGACCGGCAAGATCCAGCGCTTCCGGCTGCGATAGTTTCCCCCATTTGGTTCTTGCACCGAACGTCCCGCAAGCGCACCACGATCCGCAACGAGTGCGTGACCCGCTCGGCCCCGACTGCTAAGGCCCACCCATGCTGCGCAGATTCTACAACCGCGTCATGATTCTCGCCGCCTCGCCCTACGCGGACTGGTGGCTGGCGCTGATCGCCTTCGCCGAGGCCAGTTTTTTTCCGATCCCGCCGGATGCCCTGCTGGTGCCGATGGCGCTGGCCAAGCCGCGGTCCGCCTGGCGGTTCGCCGCGATCTGCACCGTGGCCAGCGTCATCGGCGGCGCGCTGGGTTACCTGATCGGGTTCGCCGTGTTCGACCGGGTCGCACAGCCGATCCTGCACCTCTACGGCTATGGCCCGGCCTACCAGGTATTCCAGGCTAGATTCCAGGAATACGGACTGTGGATCATCCTGATAAAGGGCCTGACACCAATCCCTTACAAAATCGTTACAATAGCCGCCGGCGCCGCCGGCTTCGATTTCTGGTTGTTCATGACCGCCAGCCTGCTGACCCGAGGCGCGCGGTTTTTCCTGGTGGCGACCCTGCTGCATTTCTTCGGCGACGCGGTTCGCCACTTTATCGAGAAATGGCTCACCCTGGTGACAAGTGCCCTGGCAATCGGGGTGATCGGCGGCTTCATGGCCCTGAAATTCCTGTAAGCCGAAGTTCCTGCAAGCCACCGCGCGACGAGGCGACCCCATGTGCGCCATAGCGCCACAATTCAGCACCGTTGTGCCCCTATCCATACCGCCCATCCGTTCGGAGGTTACCTTTGCTTCGTCGCGTTTTCCTCGCCGCCGGCGCATCCTTGCCGGTCGTCTCCGCCGCCCATCATGCCGCCGCCGCCGATCCGGCGCCCGCAGCCACGCCGGCCGCCGCTACGCCGCCCACCGCTACGCCGCCCACCGCTACGCCGTTCGACGGCGCCACGGTGCGCAACATGGCGCGCCAACTTTCGCTGCAGCCCTACAAGGCTCCCGACAGCACCTTGCCGGCGCCGTTCAAGACGCTGGATTACGACACCTACCAGGGCATCCGCTTCGATCCGGCAAAGGCGCTATGGCACGGACAGGGGCGCAAGTTCACCGCCCAGTTCTTCCACCGTGGCTACATCTATCATGACCGCGTCAACATCTTCCAGGTCGCCGACGGCAAGGCCGAACCGATCCCCTACAGCTCGGATATGTTCAGCTTCGAAAAGCTGGCCCCCAGCACCGGCGACCTCGGTTTCGCCGGGTTCCGCATCCAGTACCCCCTGAACCATCCGAATGGCTCCGACGAACTATGCGCCTTCCTCGGCGCCAGCTACTTCCGGGCGGTGGCGAAAGGTCAGGGATACGGGCTCTCGGCACGCGGACTGGCAATCAAGACCGCCGATTCCAGCGGCGAGGAGTTCCCGGTGTTCCGCTCGTTCTGGCTGGAACGCCCGGCGCCGGGCGCCGACATCATCGTCATCCACGCGCTGCTCGACAGCCCCAGCACGACCGCCGCGTTCCGCTTCACCATCCGCCCCGGCAACGACACCGTGTTCGACACCGAAACGGCGATCTATCCGCGCACCGACATCACCCAGGCCGGCCTGGCACCGCTGACCAGCATGTTCCTGTTCGATGCCAACGACCACATGCGCTTCGACGACTGGCGCGCCGCGGTTCACGATTCCAACGGCCTGCAGATCCGCACCGGCCATGACGAGGCGCTGTGGCGCCCGCTCGCCAACCCGCGCGACCTGCAGATCAGCGCCTTCGCCGACACCAGCCCGCGCGGCTTCGGCCTGGCCCAGCGCAAACGCGCCTTCATCGACTATCAGGACCTGCAAAGCCGCTACGAGAAACGCCCTACACTTTGGGTCGAGCCGATCGGCGACTGGGGCCAGGGCGTCGTGGAACTGGTGGAAATCCCCAGCGACCGCGAGGTCAACGACAACATGGTGGCATTCTGGCGCCCGCACGACCCGCTCAGGGCCAAGGGCGAGTATCTGGGAAGCTATCGGCTGCACTGGTGCTGGGCACCACCCGGCGAGGTCAGACTGGCGCAGACCCTGCAAACCCGCTGCGGGCTGTCGTTCGACCAGAAACACCGTCAATTCATCATCGATTTCGTCGGCGACTCACTGAAATCCCTCAACCCCGAAGCCCCACCGGCGCTCGATGTCGGCAGCGACAAGGGCAAGATCGTCAGCGCCGTGACACAACCCAACCCCGATGTCAGCGGTTGGCGGGTCAGCATCGAACTCGATACCCAGGACAACAAGTTGGTGGAACTGCACGCCAAGCTGATGCAGGCCGATCAACCGCTGACCGAGACCTGGATCTATCGCTGGACCCAAGGCTGACATGGACGCCGGCGTGCCATTCCAGCCGCTGCCGCCGGATGCGCCGCTGGCGATGCCGACCCAGTCGCTGCGCCAAACCTCGCCGCACCAAGCGTCGCCGCATCAGGCGCCACCACCGCAGTCGTCCCAGCACTACGCCCCGCCCCGCTCCGGCCGCTTCGCATCCGCGCCACGCGCCATGGCCCTGCGCCGGCTGCTGGTCATCGGCGGCGCCATCGTCATGACCGGATTCGGCGCTCGGGAAATGTACCGCGTGCTGGCCGTTAACGGCGCCACCCCGCTGGCGGTCTTCATGCTTGCCCTGTTCGTCGCGCTGTTCGCCTGGATCGCGCTGTCGTTCACCAGCGCGATCGCCGGTTTCGCCTCGGTCCTCACCCGCGGCGGACAACGCCTCGCCGCGCCGGGCGCCCTGCCCTCGACCCGGACCGCGCTGCTGATGCCGACCTACAACGAATCCCCATCCCGCGTAACCGCCGGCCTGCAAGCAATCGACGAAGCGATCCAGGGCCTCGGCGCCGCCCATCTGTTCGATATCTTCATCCTCAGCGACACCACCAACCCCGAGGTCTGGGTCCAGGAAGAAAAAGCGTTCCTCGATCTGTGCCGCCAAACCGGCGGTCCCGGCCGCATCTTCTATCGCCACCGCGCCAACAACACCGCCCGCAAGGCCGGCAACATCGCCGAATGGGTCACCCGGTTCGGCGCCGCCTACCCGCAGTTCCTGATCCTCGACGCCGACAGCGTGATGCGCGCCGACACGCTGCTCGCCTTGGTCCGCGCGATGGAGGCCCATCCCGACGTCGGCCTGATCCAGACCCTGCCGATCATCACCGGCGGCGCCACCCTGTTCGCCCGGATGCAGCAGTTCGCCGGCCGGGTGTACGGCCCGCTGATCGCGCACGGCATCGCCTGGTGGCACGGCGCCGAGGGCAACTACTGGGGCCATAACGCGCTGATCCGCACCATCGCCTTCGCCGAACAGGCCGGACTGCCCGAACTGCCAGGCCGCAAACCGTTCGGCGGCCATATCATGAGCCACGACTTCATCGAGGCCGCCCTGATGCGCCGCGGCGGCTGGGCCATCCACATGATGCCCGGCCTGGAGGGCAGCTACGAGGAAAGTCCGCCGTCATTGATCGACCTGGCGGTGCGCGACCGGCGCTGGTGCCAGGGCAACCTGCAGCACATGGCGGTGCTCCCGGCACGCGGCCTGCACATGATCAGCCGGATGCATCTACTGACCGGCATCGGGTCCTACATCACAGCTCCGCTGTGGCTGCTTTTCCTGCTGACCGGCGTGCTGATCGCGCTGCAGGCGCGCTTCATTCCGCCTGACTACTTCCCCGGCAACGGCAAGTCCCTGTTCCCGCAATGGCCGGTGATCGACCCGGTGCGAGCCATGTGGGTGTTCATCGGCACCATGGCGCTGCTGCTGGTGCCGAAGCTGCTGGGCATGCTCACCGTCATGGCCCATCGCGATCTCCGCCGCGGCTGCGGCGGCTTCCTGGGCCTGCTCGGAAGCCTGCTGCTGGAGACGCTGATCGCCGGCCTGATGGCCCCGGTGGTCATGCTTACCCAGTCGATCGACGTCGTCGCCATTCTGCTCGGCCGCGATTCCGGATGGAACGCGCAACGCCGCGACGATGGCGGCGTGCCGTTGCGCGACGTCGTCCGGCTGTATCGGCGCCATACCATCCTCGGCGTGCTGCTTGGCATCGGTGCCTGGGCGGTCTCGCCCTACCTGGCGCTATGGATGCTGCCTGTGGTGCTGGGTCTGGCGCTGGCGGTCCCGCTGGCCGCGCTGACCGCCCGGCGATCCCTGGGCATGGCGCTGCGGCGCATCGGCCTGCTGCGCATCCCTGAGGAAGTGCACCCGCCCGAGGTGTTGCGTCGGGCCCAGGCGCTGGCTCGCACGTCGGCAATCGAACCGTTGGCTAAGCCGGCGCCCAACAGCGTCTCGGCGCTGCTGCACGACCCGGCGCTGCTGGCCGCCCATCGGCAAATGCTGCCGCCGCCGCGCCGGCCGCGCATCGATCCGCTGAACGTCGCGCTGCTGACCGGCATCGCCCAACTGACCGAGGCCGACTGCCTGGACACCGTATGGGCCGCCCTGACCGCGGCCGAGAAGATCGCCGTGCTGTCCGACGGCCCAGCGCTGGACCGGCTGCTGGCGCTGGCGAGACGCGATGCCGACCCGATCGGCCGACCGGCGGAAATTGCCCGGTAGAGCTTGCCCATCGGCAAAATCCGCCGGGCTCCCCACCAAGTGTTTTTCGCTGAATCAAGCCGGTAACCGTGGCACGTCGATTGCTGCTTCGGTTGCTGCCAACCGATTGCTTTCTATCGGTGCTGCCGATCTTGCCTGCTACTTACGGCTGCTTTGCGTTATTGGGGACATCAGACAGGATTATCACTAATGTCGATCGATACCGTATCCGCAACGGGCGGAACTGCGTACCCGCCGCTTGACCGCGCCGCCTCGGTGACACCGGTGTCCGCCACGTCGTCCGCCGGGACCGAGACCTCAACCAACCCGCCGGCAGAGCCCAAGCAACCATTTCTGCTGGTGCCGACGATACCCCTCTCGCCGACCGTACTCGCCGAACTGGTCGGCCGTCAGTTGTCGTTGAACGGCCCCGTCGCCGGCCGATAACGCGGTCACCAATCCGGGACGGATCCATTGTACCCCGGCACGCGATCCACGTCCACGCCGCGGGATCCAACCGGGCACATGATCGACACCACGCTGTCGCTTGCCGGCCCGGGCTGACCCCGGATGCGCCATCGGACTTGTCATCCGCCACGTGATCGAACAATGTCTCTATAGACTGTATCGATCCCGCGAGGCCTTCGATGTCGGACAGCGCCAGCCTCGATACCGAATCAAACTTCCTGCCGATCCACCAGGAATACGACCTGACCGACCTGCCGGTCATCGGCGAGTTGCCGCGCGGGCTAAACGGCACGCTGTTCCGCAACGGCCCCAACCCGCAGTTCATGCCGCTCGACCCAGCCCAGCACCACTGGTTCGCCGGCGACGGCATGATCCACGCGTTCCGTCTGCACGATGGCCGCGCCAGCTACCGCAACCGCTGGGTCCGCACCGACAAATGGCGCGCCGAAAACGCCGCCGGTCGTTCCCTGCCACCGGCCTTCGCGGGCCCCCCCGACCCGGACGCCAGCCTCGCCGATACCGGCGTCGCAAACACCAGTATCGTCTTCCACGCCGGTCGCCTGCTGGCGCTCGAGGAAGCGCATCTGCCGTTCGAACTCGACCCCGCGACGCTGGCCACGCGCGGCGTGCAAAGTTTCGCCGGAGCGCTCCGAGGTCCCTTCACCGCCCACCCGAAGATCGATCCGATCACTGGCGAAATGGTGTTCTTTGGCTACGCATCCGGTGGCGAAAAGGCCGCTGGCATGACCTACGGCACCATCGCAGGGGCCGGCCAGGTGACCCGCTTCGACCCGTTCGAAGCCCCATACAGCAGCATGGTGCACGACTTCGCGGTTACCGACCGACACGTGCTGTTCCCGGTGCTGCCGCTCGGCTTCAGCCTCGCACGCGCCCAGTCTGGACAAATGCCCTACGCCTGGGACCCCGACCTCGGCGGCCATATCGGGGTGATCCGCCGCGACAAGGGCGTTGCCTCGCTACGCTGGTTCCGCGCCGAGACCTGCTTCGTGTTTCACGTCATGAACGCCTGGGACGACGGCAACCGGATCGTCGCCGATGTCATGCAGTACGACGAACCGCCGCTGTTCCCCCGCGCCGATGGCCGCCCATCAGACCCGGCCGCCACCCGCGCCAGGCTGAAGCGCTGGACGCTGGACCTCGACGCCGGCACCGACGCCTTCAAGTCCAGCGATCTTGACGACATGACCGGCGAATTCCCGCGCTTCGACGAACGCCGCGCCGGCTCGGCCAACCGGTTCGGCGCCTTCGCCGGCAAATCCCGTCCCGACGGCACCCTCGATACCATCGTCTGGCTCGATCTGGCGTCCGGGCGCCGCGACCAACTGACGCTCCCGCCCGGCGACGCCGTGTCGGAGCCGATCTTCGTGCCGCGCACCCGTTCCGCGCCCGAGGGCGACGGCTGGCTGATGACCGTCGCCTGGCGCGCCGCGGACCGCCGCAGCGACCTGCTGGTCCTGGATACCAATGCAGTTCAGCAAGGACCGATCGCCACGGTCAAGCTCGGCCATCGCGTGCCTTTCGGCTTCCACGGCAACTGGGTCGCCCGCGACGCCTGAGCGACCGCAACCGTCCCCCACGCCCATCAGGCTGAAAACGGACTATTGCGCGCAATCCAATCCGGCTTACCCTCCACCCCGCCGGCGATGTATTCCGGCCAAGGCTGACGCCCAAGCAAGCAGCAACCGGCTCGATCGGGAAAAAACCAGGAGGAAACACGATGGATTCCGTGACCACAGAGGCCATGCTGGGACACCTCGATCGCGGCCGCCTCGATACCCGCTACTGGATCCTGTTCGCCCTGCTGGCGGTCGGCGCAGCACTCGATTTTTTCGACTTCTTCGTCGTCGGCTATCTCGTCGCCGTGGTCGGGCCGCAATGGCATCTCACCTACGGCCAATCATCGCTCATGCTGCTCGGCGGCGGCCTGGGTGCGATTTGCGGCGCCCTGGTCTGGGGACCGCTCAGTGATGCCTGGGGTCGCAAGAAAATGCTGGTCGCCGGCAGCTTCGTCTGCGCCATCGCCGCCGGCAGCATCGCCTTGGTCCGCGACGGCGACTGGATGACCTTCACCGTGCTGCGCTTCTTCGTCGGCGTCGGCCTGGCCGGATGCGCCACCGCAATCACCGCCCTGATCGTCGAGTACACCCCGACCCGATACCGCACCGTCGTCACCAGCCTGCTGATCGTGTTCGCCACCTTCGGCAGCTTTCTCTCCGCGCTCACCTCCGCCAACCTGCTGGGCGTGCTGGGCTGGCGAGGCGTCGCCACGCTCGGGGTGGTCCCCGCCCTGATGGGCTTCGTCTATATCTTCGCGCTGCCGGAATCCGCCCGCTGGCTGGCAGTCAAGGGCCGCTTCGCCGAAGCCCGAGCCACCGTGGCGTGGACGCTGCGGGTGCCGCCGGAGACGATACCGCTGCCCACCGTCGCGCCCCCTGTCACGCCCCGCGCCAGCCTCGGCGAACTTCTGCACCACCCGCGGCTGTTCGCCTTCGTCGGCCTGACATGGCTGGGCCTCGCCACCGCGATCTACGGCATGCTGCTGTGGGGGCCGACCGTCGTCGCCCTGCTGCTGGGCATCACTGCCCGCCAGGCCGCCGTCTATTTCGTCTACGTCACCGCCGCCGGATTGATCGGCAAGGTGCTGTTCTCGTTCCTCGCGCAATGGCTCGGCCGCAAACGCTGCGGCGAAATCACCGGCTATGGCGCCGCCGCGGCCCTGGCACTGGCCGCGTTCTCCTACCAGCCGGTCTTCATGATCGGCGTGCCGGTGTTCGTACTGGCGATGATCGTGACCTCGCTGTTCCTGGAAGGCGAGGCCTCCGACATCACCCCCTGGGCCGTCGAGGCCTACGGCGTGCGCCTCGGTGCCCGTGCCGCCGGCCTGTCCCAGGCCGCCAACGGCTGCGGCAAGGTGGTGGGCCCGCTCTGTCTCGCGCTGATCGCGGGAGCGGATAATCTCGTCTCACCCAAGGCAACGGCGCAGGCCGTGACACCCGCCTTCCTGTTCCTGGCCGCCTGCATGCTGGTCGTCGGCCTCGCCTGCACCTTCCTGGGGCCGGAGACCGTGGGCAAACCGATGGCGCTGGAAGCCGATCCAGGACCGCCCGACACCATCGCCAATCCCACCTCGGGCGCGACCTATTGACCCGGCGGCATTCACAACCGGGTGCCGACCACCGCCAAACCCGCCGAACCCGAGGGTGCCCGCACGAACACCGCGACCGACAGCGCCCCTAGCACGGCGATGCCACCCGCCAGACCGAACGCCCCGGCATAGCTGCCCCCGGTCGCCTGCACCATGAACCCGGTGACCGAGGGTGCGACAATCCCCGCCAGGTTGGCGATCAGATGCACGAACCCGCCAACCCCGCCAACGCGGTCCCTCTCGACCGTGTCCAGGATGATCGCCCAATAGGTATTGCCGGTCAGATACATGAAGAAAACCGACACCGCCATCAGCCCGACCGCGGCCTGAACGGTCTCGACACTGCCGGCCAGCGCGACACACAAGGCAGCAATCAGCAGCCCCACCACCAGCACCAGCTTGCGCGCTCGCACCGCGTTGCCGGTGATCCGGAATATGGCATCGGACACCGATCCGCCGGCCGCCAACCCGATGAACCCCAACAACCAGGGGATGGTGCTGACGAAACTCATGCTTTGCAGGCTCAAATGCCGAGCCGTGGTCAGGTAGGTCGGAAACCAGGACAGAAAGAAATACAGGATGTAGGCGTAGCCGAAAAACGCGAACGCCGTGGCCAGCACCGCGGGCCGAGCCAGCAGCGACCCCAGCGATACCGCCGGCCCACCCGTGGTGGCATCCTGATCCGCCGCGATTTCAGCCGCCTCCGCCGCGCTGATATGCCGGTTCTGCTCGGGGCGTTCGGTCACCATCAGCATCCAGACCGCGGACCAGCACAGCCCGATCGCGGCAATGATCACGAACGATGCGCGCCAGCCCCAGGTCAACGCGATGAATCCGACGATCGGCCCAGCCAGCGCCCCACCCAATGGCGTTCCGGCATTCGCCCATCCCACGGCGGTCGCCTGCTGACGGCGCGGAAACCAGTTGCTCACCAGCTTGTTGGCCGCCGACCCATACGGCCCCTCACCCATGCCGAAAATCAGCCGCACGACCAGCAGCGACCCGAAGCTGAACACCATCGCGGTCAGGCCACAGAACACCGACCACACAACCGATGCGATGGCGAACACGTTCCTGCCGCCGATCCGATCCGACGCATAGCCGCCAACGAAGCAGAACGCCGCATAACCGAAGAAGAACACGCTGAACACAATCCCCAGTTCGGCCGGCGACAGGCTCAGTTCCTTGCTCAGCAACGGTGCCGCGACCGACAGCGCCGCGCGATCCAGGTAGTTGATCATGCCGCCCAGGAACAACAGCCCCACAACGGCCCAGCGAACGGTGCCGAACAGTTTCATCGTCTCCCCCCTGTTGCCAGCCTGGAAAGCGCCAGCCTGGAAAGCGGATGACAGGAATGTCAAGTCAACCGGCCGACCCAGCGCACTTGCCGCCTCGCCAACCCGGCCAAGCGGCATTAGGTAGCGGTCCACACAGTTCGACCAATAACGGGAGATCGCGGTGAGCAACGCCCCAATCAGCAAAGACGCCCCCAAAAAGCCGTTCCTGACCGACGTCAAGACGTTGCGCCAGCGTGCTCGGCAGAACATGTCCGATGGCCTGATCACCAAGACCTACGGCGGCGACGTGGACAAGGCGATCGAGATCCTGCAATCGGTGCTGGCGACCGAGATCGTCTGCGTGCTGCGCTACACCATGCACGCCGTCACCGCGACCGGCATCTCCAGCGAGGGCGTCAAGGCCGAGTTCGCCGACCACGCCAGGGAAGAACAGGCCCACGCGATGTCGGTCGCCGAACGCATCGACCAGCTCGGCGGCAAGCCCAACTTCAACCCCGAGGGCATGGCCACGCGGTCCGCATCGCAATACGCCGAGGGCGAGAACCTGATCGACATGATCAAGGAAAATCTGATCGCCGAACGCATCGCGGTTGACCACTATCGCGAACTGATCCGCTACTTCGGCGACGACGACCCGGCAACCCGGGTGATGCTGGAAGGCATCCTTGTGGTCGAGGAGGAACACGCCACCGACATGCATGACCTGCTGATCGCCCACGAGGGAACTCCGCCGCTGAAGGACTGATCGCTGGCGGATCAGCGCTGCACGGCCAACCCGGCCACAGCATGATCGCGTTGGTCGGAACGTTCGTCTTCCGAAGGACGCGCTGTTCGCGCGAGGCGCGTGAATCGCGCGACAAAACAAAGAGCTAGACCAGGGTTCGCCTGCCGCGGCGAACTTCAAACCCGGGGCGCACCCGTCAGCGATTGGCCGCCGCGCCCCGCCACACCTCGCGATACAACCCAACGATCTGCTCCGCCGTCGGCACCGTCGGATTGTTCGCCGGGCTCCCCGAGGCCAGCGCCTGCTCGGCCATTAGCGCCAGCTTGCCGCTCCAAGCCGCCTCGTCGATCCCCCAATCGGCCGGCGTCGGCACCGCAAGATCCCGGTTCAGCCGCTCCAGTCCGGTGATCAGCTTCGCCGCAGCCGCCCCGTCACCATCCTGTGCCGCGGCGAACCCGATCCGCCGCGCCGCCTCGCCATAGCGCGCCTCCGCTCCCCCGACCGAGAAACTTGTCACCGCCGGCAGCAGCATGGCGTTCGACAGCCCGTGCGGCACATGAAAATGCGCCCCGATCGGCCGCGACATGCCATGCACCAGCGCCACCGAACTGTTGGAGAACGCCAGCCCGGCCTCGCTTGCCCCCAGCATCATCGCCTCCCGCGCCAGGGCATTGCGCGGCTCGCCGTACGCGACGCGAATATTGGCGCCGATCAACCCCATCGCCGACAGCGCCAACGCATCCGAAACCGGATTGGCGCGCTTCGACACATACGCCTCCAGCGCATGGGTCAGGCTGTCAACACCGGTATCGGCGGTGGTCCGCGGCGGCACCGAATAGGTCAGCTCGTAATCCACCAGGGCCGCCAGCGGCAGCGCCCCCAGACCGGTGATCAGCATCTTCTCGTCGCGTTCGGTGTCGGTGATCACCGTGAAGCGGGTACACTCGCTGCCGGTGCCCGCCGTGGTCGGAACAGCGATCACCGGCAGCGCCCCCCGATCGGCGGCGAACGGAGCCTTGTAGTCGCGCATCTTGCCCCCACCCGCCGCCAGGATCGCCATCGCCTTCGCGGTATCGATCGGCGACCCGCCGCCAAACCCGATCAGGCAATCGAACGCGCCCCGCTTCAGTTCCATCACCCCGGCCTCGATCACCGTATCGGTCGGGTCCGCCACGGTGTCGCTGAACACCGAGACCGCCAGACCGGCCGCCGCCAGCGGGTCAAGACAGTGCCGCAGGTGCCCCGAACCGACCATGAACGGATCGGTCACCACCAACGGCCGCGACAGCCCGAACTTCGCCAGCACCTCGGCGATCTGGCGAACCGCCCCGGCCTGGACCAGCAACAGGCGGGGTGAAGCGAAATTCATCGCGATCGCGGTCATGGCCGTTCCTCCGATTGGTCCCCCGGTTTAGCGCGCGGGACGGTGCGCGTCACGATTGCCGGTGATATGCAATGGCTGAGCGCACCGACAAGACGTAGCGATACCGTCACGATCCGGTGACAAAATCTTTAATTCACCACGCTTCGGCACGATCTCATTTGCCGATGGTGGCCCTGGGAACAGCACGATGAACAGCGTCTCGAATTTCGTCCACAGCCTGCTCGACCTGCTGGTCTCGCTGGGCAACATTGTCGTCGCCGCCCTTGTCACCGTCGAGGTCTGGCTGCGCGCCCAGCTCACCCAGCTCGGGCTGCCGCCGCCAATCCAGACCGCGATCCTGGTCGCCGTCGCCGTGCTGCTGATCATCGGCGCGCTGCGGCTGTTCGGCGGCCTGATCCGGGTGGCCGTGGTACTGGTGCTGATCCTGATCGCCATCCACATCGCACTGCCGGTGCTGCAGCACTGACACCGACCAACCGTCGCTTAACCCGGGGTCAATGCCAGGTCAGGTTGGTCCCCCCGGCGCCGTCGCTGGCGATGTGAAACGAACCCGTCGCCGGCACGCTGGAAAACCCAAGACCCAGCATCGCCGAATGCGTGCCATCACTGACCGATAGCACCCCGTTGCCATAACTCACCACCGCACCGGCGGCCCTCAGATCGGTGAAATCAACACTGTCGGAGGTGGCAAAACTGCTGATCGTGCTGCCGCTCAGCGACGCGGTGACATCCTTGAACACAAGCCCGCCAAACCCGCCGCCACTTAGCGTATCGCCGCCGCCAAGCCCGGTCAGGGTCTGCCCGCTCGCGGTCGCCGTCAGCAGGTCGGACCCGACGGTGCCCTGGATCAGCGTCGGCTGCATCGGCGCGATCTGCAGCGACTGCAGGGTAATCACCGCCGTCGCCCCGTTGGCCGCCGAATCGAGATGGAACGCATTGTTGCCGGCACTGTAATTGCCCGCCAGCTTCAGCGTCCCGACATAGTTGAAACCATTGTTCAGGGTCAGCGTGGCGCTCGACCCGCTCACCTGCCTGAACACCAGGCTGGTCACCGTCTGGTCAACCTGGATGGTATCGCCGGCGACAAAGCCGCTGATCGAGGCGGTGGGCAGCGCCGCCAGCAGCAACGTCGCGTTCGGGCCAGCGAACTGGATCGCAGTACTGTCAACTACACCAAGCCCCAGCGTGCTGCCCTCGGTCAGAAAGAAGCTGCCGGACCCGCTGACCGTCGGATTGGCCTCGTACGGATCGCTCTTGGCGGTTCCCGTCATGTCGATCATCAGCGAACCCCCGGCATTGACCCAGAACGCGCCGTTCGCCACCACGCTGCCGTAGATCGAACCGGAGAACACCGCGGTCGCCGAGGGCGACAGCGACAGCGTCCCGGCATAGGCCGTCGTCGGCGACCCGACGCGCACGCTGGAGTTGGCGTCCACCACGATGATGTCGCCACCACCGTTGCCGATCAGTCCGCCGGCCTGCAGGCTGCTGCCGCCCAACGCAAGCAACGACCCGCCAAGCAATGTCGCATTCCCCGCAATCGTCGCCGAACTACCAGCCTCGACCTGCAGCCGACCCGTCACCGTAGCCCCGCCCCCGACGGTCAGCCCGGCACCATTGGCCAGCACCAGCGCGCCGGACAGCCCCGACCCGACAACCACCTGCACCTGGCCGCCAACCGAGATCTGCCCGGTCAGCAGCACGTTGCCGCTGATCGTCAGGCTGGCGGCGGACCCGTTGCCACCGATGCTGGTATATTGTCCGGCAACCATGCTGCCGGCGATGCTGACCGGATCCAGCGTCCCCGGCATGGTGCCGGGCACCACCCCGGCGGTGGTGTCGATCCAGTTGCCGCCCGAGCCCCAAGTGCCGCCGCTGGCGCCGGCCCAGCCATAGGCATGCGACCCGGTATCGGCAGCCGCGCCGCCCGCGCCACTGGTTGCGTTCTGCACCGAGATCGTCGCAAACCCAGTCGCCGCGGCAAGGTCGAGCTGAAACAGATTGGCCGCATAGTTGCCGCTCAGCGTCAGAATGCCGACCGTCGTGGCGCCGTTGGTCAGCGTCAGCGTGCCCTGACCGGAAGACGTCTGGGTGTAGGCCACGCCGGTAGCGGTGCGTCCCACAATGATGCTGTCACCGGCTATGAAGCCGCTGATCACCCCGGTCGGCAGCGGACCGTTCAACACCAGCGTCTCGGTCGAAAAGGCGACGCCGCCAAGCAAATACGGCTGGAACGCAATCGCGGCGCTGTCCGAGGCGTTCAGCGTCAGCGACCCCGACGGCCCCAACGCCCCGATCGTGATCGTGCCGCCACCGCTGATCGACCCGACCGACCCGGCAAAACCGCCGATCGTTCCCGAATAGACCAGCAGGTTACCGTTCACCACCAGCCGACCCGCGATCGTCGCCACCCCCTGCAGCGTCGGCGCCTGCCCGGCATCGATCGTCACCGCGCCCGCCGCCGCACCGCCCACGCCACCAAATTCGAAGCTCGAGGCAGCATCCACCGCGATCGTCCCGGTCAGAACGCTGGTGCCCCCGGTCACCGCCACCGCGCTGCCGCCAAACACCCCCAGGCTGCCCGAAACGAAGCTGCCGCCGCCCGACCCCAGCACCGTCAGCACGCTGCCGCCGGAGAGCTGCAGCGGCGACGTCACGTTCAGGCTGCCAGCCATCAGAGTCGCGCCGTTGCTCAACCCCACGTCACCCGAACCGGCGCCGAAACTGGCGACGGCAAACTGCCCGGCTACCGATATCGTCCCGGTCAGCACTGTGTTGGCGGCGCCGGCAATGGTCAGCGAAGCCGCCGCCCCATTGCCCGAGATCACCTGTGCCGCGTCGATCCCGGTCGAGTCGTTGATGATCACCGCGTTGCCGGCGCCCGGCGCGGTTGACAGCGTCGCGCCAAGCGTCGTGTCGGTCCAGTTGCCGGAATTGCTCCAAACCCCGCCACCAGTGTTGTTCCAACTGTAACTATCACCGCTGCCGCTGATCTGGTTCCCACTCACCGTGCTCGGCGCCGGCGTGTAAATGATGCTGCTGGAAAGCCCGCTGGCCGCCTCCTGCACCTGGAACTGACCGGCGGCATAAACCCCCGCCAGGTTCAACGTGCCGACCGTGCTCGCACCGTTCAGCAGCGTCAGCCTGCCGCCGCCGCCATTCTGGCTGTAGCTGACACCGGTCACCGCCCGCGCCACGGTGATCACGTCGCCCGCGGCAAATCCGCTGATCGTCCCGCTCGGCATGATAGCGGACAGCGCGAGCGTTTCGGCACTGCTGGCGGCGACGCCCGATGCAGCCTGGCTGAACAGGATCGAGGCGCTGTCCGCCCCGGTCAGCGTCAGCATGTCGCCCCAGGTCAGCGCGATCGTGCCCGCCCCGGCGATCGACCCCTGCGCCGAACCGAACGGCGCGATCGCCAGCGTGCCGGCAACGATCAGCGTGCCGTTGACTACCACGTTGCCGTCGATGGTTCCGGCCAGATCGACCGCCACGCCGCTATCGATCGTCAGCGCACCCTTGGCCACTGTGCCCAGCGTGCCGAACTCGATGCTGGAAGCACCGTCCACGCCGATCACCGAGGTGTCATACTGCGCCCCGCCGGAGTAACTCGCCACCGGCAGCACCGCCGCCGCCTGCACAAAGCCGCCGTTGATCGCCAGCAACGACCCGGCATTGGCGGAAAACACCAACCCGGCCGCCGTCAGCGTGCTGGCACCGCCCACCTCGACCAGGCCACCGGTCGCGGCAGTGCCCGCCAGCAACAGACTGGCCCCGCCGTCCAGCACCAGCGCACCGCTCTGCGTCAGCCCACCGCTGACCTCGCCTACCTTGGCCCCGATCACCAGGCTGCCCCACAGCAGCACGCTGCCGCTGGTTGTCAGGCTGGCGGCGAAACCGGTCCCGGTGACGTCGCTGCTCACCGTCCCGCCACCCGCGATCGTCACCGCATTGCCATAGCTCGGCGCCAGCACCGCGGTGCCGCCAGTGGCGACATCCTGCCACTTGCCCGCCGTGGCAAACCCGCCCACCGTCGATCCGAACAGATAGGCGTCGGTATTCACCGCGGTGAATTGAACCGATGTCCCCCCAGCGCCATCCGGCCCAGCGGAGAAATAACCCGGCGGCAGCGCAGTGCCCATCAGCCCGATGCTCGCCGCATGCGTACCGTCGCTGACGCTCAACGTGCCAAGACCGCCGGCGCCTGAAGTATAACCGACCGACACCGTCGCTACATTCATGTCGGTCAGGTCGATCACCGACGATGTGCCGAACCCCGTTATCGTCGCCCCGGTCAAGTCGGCACTGGTATCCTTGAAGTCGATCCCGGTGAAGCCGCCACCGCCAAGCAGGTCGTTGCCGCCCAATGGGATCAGCGTCTGGTTGTTCGCCGTCGCGTTCAGCGCGTCATAACCCGCCGTGCCGACGATCAGGCTGGGCTGCGCCGCCGCGCTGCCAATGGTCTGCAGTGAGATCAGCGCATCGCCATACGGATCGACCCCGAGGTGAAACAGGCTGCCCGCGTAATTGCCCGCCAGCGCCAGCGTCCCCACCGAGACACCGCCCCTCGACAAGGTCAGCGTCGCGACACTACTGCCGGTCTGCGTGTAGCTGACCCCGGTTGCCAGCGCACTGCCATGACCGACAATCTCGATCACATCGCCCACGGCAAAGCCGCTGATCGTCCCGCTCGGCAGCACATTCAGCGCCAGCGTGCCGGCCGGTCCGGTAAATCGGATCGCCGAGCTGTCAGCGATGCCAAGCGTCAGCAAACTGTTCTCGCTCAACGCCAGCGTGCCGCTGCCGGAGATGCCCTGCGGATTGCCGAACGGGTCCGCCAGATCGATCGCCAGCGCACCGTGCGCCTGCACGCCCAGCATCCCGTTGACCACGACGTTGCCGTCGATCACACCGCTCACTGCCGCCGAAAAACCGCGATCGATCGTCAGCGCGCCCAGCGCCGCCGCGCCGGTGGTGCCAATCTCGATCGAGGAATTGCCATCCACCGCGACAGTGCCCCCGGCGTTGACAAACCCATTGTTGATGCTGTTGGCGATCAACGAGCCAAGCTGCACCTTGCCGCCGTTGGTGGCGACCAGGAAACCGGCCGCCAGCGTCGCCGCCCCAGTCACCACCGCGGTGCTGCCGCCGCCAACCTCCAGCGATGCGCCGTTGGCAACGCTCAGCGCGGCCGCCGACAGACTGGCCCCGCCGTCGAGTTCCAGATCGGCGGCGCCGGCAAGCGCCACGGTGCCGCCGACCGCGACGCTTCCCCAAAGCAGCACCTCGTTGCTGATCGCCAGCTGTGCCGCCGCCCCGCCGCCGACGATGTCGGTGAAATTCTCGCGCACCCCGCCGTTGATGCCGACGCTGGCGCCGCTGCCTGGCGAAATCGCGGCCACAGTCCCGGCGCTGGCGTCGAACCAGTTCGCGGCGGTGCCCCAGGAGCCGCCATATCCATTGGCCCAGTAATAAGTGTGGGTCCCCGAGGACTGCATGTCGCTCATGTGCGTCGCCGCTCGCCGGTCATGGCTGCCCCCGGCCCGGACCCGAGGCTGATCGACCGCTCGCTCGGCTCGATACCGCGCCGCCACCGGACGACCCGCTCGGAACGCCTGCAACGGCTGATCCGCCGGCATCCCTCAGTCAGAATGTGTTGATCCAAATGACCCTCGGTAAGACGCATCAGGGCTTTCAATATCTGCCCGAATGGGCAAACGGTCCGGCCGAGCCTCGTCCTGGGACCGCGAGCAGATCAGCAGTCTGCGATGACCCCATCATCACAAGTCGATGCTTGAATGTCAAATTCGTTTTTTGAGAATATCTATTAGCAATTACTTAACACGGCATACTATAGTGCCCAGCTATACAGTCACCCTCGCAAACGGCGGCAAATCATACCTACACCACGCCCCCATCGCGCAACCGCCGCAACTCCTCCGAATCCACCCCGCAAAGCGCCCGCAGCAACTCATCGGTATGTTCGCCAAGCAGCGGCGGACGCGTAATCTCGGCCGGAGACGCCGACAACTTGATCGGACATCCAACCGTTTGGTATGTGCCCCGGGTCGGGAAATCGACCTCCACGATCATCTCCCGAGCACGCAGATGCTCGTCGGCCAGTACCTCGGCGGTGTCCTGGCAGGCGCCGCTCGGCACTCCGGCCTCGCCCAGGATCCGCATCACCTCGTGCTTGCCGCGCGCACCGGTCCAGCGACCGACGATGGCATTCAGCGCATCGCGGTTCTCCCACCTTGCATCGGCGGTCGCGAACCGCTTGTCGTCAGCCAATCCGGCTTGCCCAATAGCGGCAAGAAACGGTTTCCACATCTGCGGCTGAACGAAGATATAGACATAGTCGTTCGCTCCGCCCGGCGCGCAAGGATAGGTCGTCCCCGGCACCGTGCGCCCAAGCTGGTTGCCGACACGCGGTAGCGGATGGCCATGACGCTGGTGGTCGCGCAGGCTGACGCGAATCAGATTGACCACCGCATCCTGCATCGACACTTCCACATGCTGCCCCACACCGCTCGCATGCCGCTGCTGCAGCGCCGCCAGGATACCGATCGCCATGTGCATGCCGGTGCCGGAATCGCCGATCGCGGGGAACACATAGGTCGGCGGATTCTCCGGAAACCCGGTCACCGCCATCGCGCCGCCCATCGCCTGAGCGATCGGCTCGAAACTCTTGTAGCCGCTATACGGGCCATACGTCCCAAACCCCTTGATCGTGGCATAGATCAGCCGCGGGTTGAGTTTCGCCAGCGCATCGTAGCCCAGCCCCAGCCGATCCAGCGCACCGGGGCCGAAATTCTCCAGCAGCACGTCGGATTCGGCGATCACCTTGCGAAACAGCGCCTTCCCCTCCTCGCTCTTCAGATTCAGCGTCAGGCTGCGCTTGTTGGCATTCAGCATCAGGAAGAACAGGCTGTCGCTGTCGGGCTTGTCACGCATGTTGGTGCGCGCGACGTCGCCGCCTTTCGGCTCCTCCAGCTTGATCACATCGGCCCCGAGGAAACCCAGTATCTGGGCGCAGGCCGGTCCCGCCTGGTTGTGCGTCATGTCGATGACGCGAATCCCGTCCAACGCCAAGCTCATGCCATTCCCCTATGATCCATACCGAACCTGGAACACGCCCTCTACGCCGCTTCCTCGAAACTCGACCCGGTATCCAGCGTCGTCGCCCGGCGCAGGTCGCGCGGCTGGTCCTCCTGGTGCGGTCGGCCGCGATGCATCGTCCATCGATTGTCCCAGATCACCAGGTCGCCGACCCGCCAACTGTGACGGTAAACGAAGCCAACCTGCGTCGCGTGCGCGTTCAGGTCGAACAGCAACAACCGCCCATCCGCCACCGGCCAGCCGTCGATGTGGGAGGCATGTGCCGACAGATACAGGCTTCGCCGCTCGCTACCCGCCTGGCGCCGCACCAGCCGCTGGCGCGACGCGGGATACCGCTCGCGCTCGTCCGCGGGGAATTCGCTGAAGCCGATCTGCGCGCGCGACCAGAACACGTCATGCACCGCGGTCAGACCGTCGATCGCCTGCCTGGTCTCAGCCGACAGACTATCGTATGCCGAGCGCATATCGGCGAACTCGGTTTCGCCGTTGCCCCAAGGGCTGGGTGGCGGCAGCGCCACCGCATGCAACAAGCCCAGCACCACCGGTACCGGCATATAGGACGCATCGGTATGCCACAACCGATTGCCCAGGCTATCGAGTCGCCTGCGGTCGTTCAGCCCCCGGACCCCGCCGTCCTCGTCCAGGTTCGAGATATCGCCGATCTGCGGAATCGCCAACCGCCGGCGCCCCGGCCGAGCGGCCGCTCGGCCAATCTCCAAAGGCCCGAACCGGGCGGCGAAATCACGCAAGCGCTCGTCGCTCAGACACTGCTCGCGAAACACCAGCACCGGGTAGTTATCCAGCACCGCGCGGATCGCGCCGATCGCCTCGGCCGGCTGCGGCCGCGACAGGTCGATCGAACCGGCCTCGGCGGCAAAGCCAGGATGCAGCTCTTGGATCTCAATTCGCATCGCTGTCGCCTCCCGGCGCATCCTGCGAAGGTTGTGGCCCTGGTGCAAGCCGCGCTGCCAACCGCGCAGCGCCTTCGCCAAATCGCCGCGGGTCAATCGCCGCGGGTCAATCGCCACGGCAAGCTGCCGCAACGCACGCCCCGCCACGTCGGCGTCCGCGCATGCCCTTGACCGACGCCATGCGCCCATCCATCTCGGCACTGACGCGCGACTTCGATCCGATCCATCGCAAAGGCGGCCTGACCATGGACCCTGCGCAATTCCGCGACTCGCTCGCCGCCACCACCCCCCCGCAAACCGCCTCGTTGTCGCTGCAGGCACTGTGGTGGGATGCCAAGGGCGACTGGGCCAAAGCCCATCAATGCGCCCAGTCCGATCCTGGTCCGACCGCCGCGGCGGTGCACGCCTATCTGCACCGCAAGGAGCCGGACCCGTCCAACGCAAAATACTGGTACGGTCGCGCCGGTCGGCCACCAGCCGACAATACGCTGCAGCAGGAATGGCACGCGCTGGTCTCCGAATTGCTGCCCGCCTGATCACCCCAGAATCGGCGAATCGCATCGGTGCCGGCCGCCGAGGGTCGGGCAATGAAAGCGACCCGATCGACCCCGACAGCCAGCAAACCGGCCTCAGCCGCCAATCCGCGCGCCAATCTGGACCTCGCCGATCGAACTTGCTGCGAATAACGCCGCAATCCGTCAGCTAGCACTGGAAACGCCGATGCGTTTTGCTTCATAAGGCGCCCAACCAACGCCCAGGCCGAAACACGGGCAGGAGGAGGGAGGCATTTTTGGGGCGATTACCACCGTAATCGAAACATGCTGTAGCATGATGTGGTAAAACTGCCACCAATTAGCAAAAAACAATTGACGTAGGTAACTTTCCCGCGTACGATTCGCACCATCCCAGGAAGAACGCCCTTAACCGTATTTTAAGGCGTCATCGTTCATATGCGCCCAGAAACGACAGCGCATCGAAACCAGAAGGCTTTTGCCATGTCGCAAGTCGCTACCTTCATGCCTGCCGTGCGGCGCCACACCGACGCCCAACGGGACCAGCCACTTCCCCGCTTGGCCCGTCGTATGCCGGACGGCAGCGAAGATCATAACGCCGCCGAACAGGAACTCGACCTGCGCCAACTGCGCCATCACACCAAGAACGCGCTGCAGCGAATCATCGCCGTTTTCGCCGAGGCCCCGGGCATTGGCGACACCCCTCAAGGCGAAAGAATCGTGCAGGAACTGGAACACCGCATCGGCCTATCAGCGACGATCTCCGACGCGCTGTTCGGGCTTACCAACGCACCCGGGCCAATGGCGGAACGGCTTCGCCAACTGGCCGGCGCGGTGGTCGACATGATGCGCCATTCCGATCAGGTGATCCGCGTCGGTATATCGATCCGCGGTTATTGCCCGGTGAATCTGCGCGAAGCGGTGTTGCGCAGCGCCCACGAACTGATCAGCAATGCGGTCAAGCACGGCATGAAGGGCCGCCCCGCCGGGCGTATCGCCGTCCGCCTGGTCAGTGATGACCGGCGCACCACGCTGACCGTGCTCGACAACGGCTGGGGTTTCGCCGGCAAGCTTCGCGCCGGCGAAGGCCTGGCCTTGGCCCGCGGTCTGGCCGCCCGGCACGACGGTTCACTGGCGATGGACGGCGACGATGGCACCGTCGCGACCCTGGCGTTGCCGCACTGAACCCACCGTTCAGAGCGTGCCGCCGGCCGCCCGATCCAGCCGAAGCGCCATCAGTTCCGCATCCACGAACTCGTCCCCGACCCGCAGGCTCATAGGCTCCACGCCATACGCCGAGAACCCGGCGCCGCTATACAGGCCCCGAGCCGCCGCATTGCCGAGGGTGACCGATAGCGTCAACAGCACCAGGCCCTGCGCCCGCGCCTGCTCGACCAGCGCGTCCAGCAGCGCCCGCGCCAAACCCGCCCGCCGCCACGCCGGAGCAACGTAAAACGCCACGACGTGACCCTTATGCCGCTGTTTCACCCGCTGCGAAACGACCATGCTGGCCGACCCGACCAGCACGCCGCCGCCAAAGCCGCCCAACGTGACACTCGGCGGCTCGCCGATCAGGCGACCCGGATCGTCGGCCTGCTCCTCCTCGAACGCCACACCGAACGCCGAGGGATGCCGACGCAGCGCCTCCAGCCGCAACGGCCGCAGCAGCGGCAGGTCCTGCGGCCGCAACCGACGGATCAGCCAAGGCCGCTCCCCGCTCAGCCGAACGTCTCGGCAATGCGCCGAGCCAATCGCCGGGCCACATCGTCCTTCGGCAGGCGCGGCCACGTCTCGATGCCCGAGGCTGAAACCAGATGCACGGCGTTCTCCGCGCCACCCATGATCCCGCTGCCGGGCGAAACATCGTTGGCCACGATCCAATCGGCGTTCTTGCGGGCCAACTTCGCCTGGGCGTTGGCCATCAGGTCATCGGTTTCGGCCGCGAAGCCGACCACCAGTCTGGGACGCTCCGGGCCGGCGGCGGCAATCGAGGCCAGGATGTCCGGATTCGCCACCAGCGCCAGCGTCGGCGGCTCGGCGCCCGGCTGCTTCTTGATCTTGCCGCTAGCCGCTGTGGTCACCCGCCAATCCGCGACGGCGGCGGCGAACACCGCGATATCGGCGGGCAACGCGGACTTGCAGGCGTCCAGCATCTCGCGCGCACTCTCGACACGCAGGACGCTGACGCCGGCCGGGTCAGCCACGCTGACCGGACCCGACACCAGTGTCACCCGCGCACCCAGTTGCGCCAGCGCCGCCGCGATGGCGTGGCCCTGCCGACCGGACGAACGATTGGCGATGTAGCGTACCGGGTCGATCGGCTCATGCGTCGGGCCGCTGGTCACCAGCGCGTGCCGACCCGCCAGCGGCGCCGACGCCACACCGATCGTCTGGCCCGCCAGCAATAACTCGATCGCGACCAGGATCTCGGGCGGCTCCGCCAGCCGGCCAGGACCGAATTCGTTGCACGCCATCGGCCCCTCATTGGGCTGCACGACATGCACACCGCGCCCCGCCAGCGTCGCCATGTTCGCCCTCGTCGCCGGGTGCAGCCACATGCGCACGTTCATCGCCGGCGCCACCAGCACCGGCTTGTCGGTCGCCAGCAACACCGTGGAGGCCAGGTCGTCGGCCACGCCGGCCGCCATCTTCGCCAGGATGTTGGCGGTCGCCGGCGCCACCACCAGAAGGTCGGCCGCGCGCGACAGTTCGATGTGCCCCATCTCCGACTCGTCGGTCAGAGAGAACAGGTCGGCATACACCTTGGATTCACTCAGCGCCTGCAGCGACAGCGGCGTCACGAACCGCCCGCCATTGTCGGTCAGCACGCAACTGACCCCAAAGCCGGCTCGACGCAGCAGGCGGATCAACTCCAGCGCCTTGTAGGCCGCGATGCCGCCCGAGATGATCAGCAGCACCGTCTTGCCGGTCGTCCTCTCGCCAGTCATCTCCTCAACGGCCATCGCGACCCACCCGACCCAGCAACCCGCGACCGCCAGGTCACAGCCGCCATCCCGAATGGATCGCCGCGATTCCGCCCGACAGGTTGCGCACCTTGACCCGGCCAAGCCCGGCATCCTGCATCATCGCCGCCAGTTCCTGCTGGCCTGGAAAGGTGCGAATGCTCTCGGCCAGATAACGGTAGCTCTCGGCGTCCCCCGCCACCATCCGCCCCAGCCGAGGCAGCACCCCGAACGACCAGGCGTCATAGACCGGACCCAGCGCGTAAACCCGCAGGCGGGAAAACTCCAGGCAGAGAAACCGCCCCCCAGGCCTCAGCACCCGCCGAGCCTCGCGCAGCACCGCTGCCTTGTCGGTGCAGTTGCGCAGACCGAACGCGATCGACACCCGATCCACGCAGCGATCCGGCAGCGGCAGCGTCTCGGCATCCGCCGCCAGCAGGCTGACCTCGCCGCCAAAGCCCCGTTCCAGCGCGCGGTCGCGCCCGACAGACAGCATGGCCTGGTTGATATCGCTCAGCAGCACCGGCCCGCCACCACGCCGCAGCCAGCCGAAGCTGATATCACCGGTCCCGCCCGCGAGATCCAGCAGCATGTGCCCCGCATTCGGCTGCAGATCGCTGATGAAGATCTGCTTCCAGACCCGATGGACGCCCAGCGACATCAGATCGTTCATCAGGTCGTAGCGTGCCGCCACACTGTCGAACACGCCACGCACCAGCGCCGCCTTTTCCCCACGCTCCACCTGTCGGAACCCGAAATCGACGCTGCCTGCGGGATGGTCGCTCATGGCCGAGGTGTATATCCTGGAACCACCCATGCCGGAACTCCCCGAAGTCGAGACCGTGATGCGAGGCCTGCGCCAGCGCCTGCAAGGGCGCATGCTGCTGCGCGCCGTCGCCCGCCGTCCCGACATGCGCTGGCCGCTGCCCCCCGGCCTCGCCGCCACGCTGACAGGCGCCCGCGTCACCAGCTTCCGCCGCCGGGCCAAATACATCCTGATGCGGTTGGATAACGGCTGGTCGGTGCTGCTGCATCTCGGCATGTCGGGCCGCATGCTTCTGGAACCGGTCGGGCACCCAGGGGGGCGCCCTGGGGGAGGCCCCGAGGGACGCAACGCCATCACCCTGCACGAACATCTCGAACTGGAAACCGACGACGGCTGGCGCGTCGGCTTCGTCGATCCGCGCCGCTTCGGCTCCGTCGACCTGGTGGAAACCGAGCGCGAGGACCGCCATCGCCTGCTGGCGGGGCTGGGACCCGAACCGCTGGACGAAACCTTTTCGCCCGCGGTGCTCGCCACCGCCCTGTCCGGCAAGAAGACACCGATCAAGGCCGCATTGCTCGACCAGAAGATCGTCGCCGGCCTCGGCAACATCTACGTCTGCGAGGCCCTGTTCCGCGCCGCCATCTCGCCCCAGCGCCTGGCCCACACCGTGCCCGGCGCTCGCACCCAACGCTTGGTCCCAGCCATCAAGCAGACCCTGACCGAGGCGATCACCGCCGGCGGATCGTCGCTGCGCGACTACGTCCAGACTAACGGCGAACTCGGCTACTTTCAGCACACCTTCAGGGTCTACGGCCGCGAAGGCGAACCTTGCCCCGGCTGCCCCGGCATCGCCTCACGCGGCGGCCCGGCCGATCCGTTCTGCCCGGGTGTCAGACGCATCGTCCAGTCCGGCCGCAGCACCTTCTATTGCCCCAGGACCCAGCGATAAGTCCTACACCACCGCGCCACCCGAAAGGTCCGAGGTCTTGCGCTGCAGGCTCGCCAGCAAAGCGCCGCCGCCGCCGCTCGATAACAGGTGGCGGAAGTCCGACCGCTGCACCGCCACCCGGCTGATCGTGCCCGCCGCCAGCACGTCCACAATCTTCCAGCCCGATCCCGTCTGCTGCATCACATAATCCAGCTCGGTCGCATCGCCGCTCACCGGTTGGATCCTGCTCTGCACCACCAGCCTGCCGGCACCGACTTCGCGCGTTTGCGGCAGCACGTTGAAGCTCTGGCCCGAGTAGTGGTCGAAATTCGAAACATAACTGGCCACTGTGTAGCGACGAAACGCATCCAGCAGGCTGTCGCGTTGCGCCGACGGCAGGCTGGCCCAGGACGGACCCACCGATACCGCCAGCACCGCCGGCAGGTCGAACGCCCGATCCACCGCCGGTTTCAGGGCCTGGAAGCGTTGCCCGAAATCCGCTCGAGCGCTGGCCTTCATCGTGCTCAGCAACGCTGCATTGAATTGCCTGACCGTGGCGATCGCGTCTGCCTGCGAGCTATCCGCCGCCGCTGGCCGCGCCACGGTTAGCGCCGCCAGCGGCAGCGCGGCGACTGTCAGTATCCCCAGCACCTCGCGCCGGCCCAGCACCGCCGCGGCATTGGTTTTCGCAAGGCTAAACATGGCAAGGTTCCTATTTGCTCAAGATCACCGGTCCGACACCCGCGCTCTGATCGTCCCACCGTGATCGCGATGATTGTGCCCACATGCCGCCTCCACGACGGCACTGCGGGCCGCCCCGTGGACGCATCACCGGGCTGGACCGTTGAGATGGAGCTCCGAGGTCCGAATAATTACCGGGGATCGCGGCATCGCAGTTATGCCGCCGAAGCGGAAGTCAAACCCGCCCCCGCCCGGCCCTCGCTGCCAGCGTCCCAGGCCATCGCCGCCCAGCAC
This sequence comes from Rhodopila sp., assembly GCF_965277165.1. GTDB lineage: Bacteria > Pseudomonadota > Alphaproteobacteria > Acetobacterales > Acetobacteraceae > Rhodopila. The sequence goes on along the minus strand of NZ_CBDICE010000006.1, from coordinate 667,473 downwards.
CACCCCGCCTGTGCGCACCGCCACGCTCTGCTATAGGGACGCGAAATCGCCTCGAACGTCCCCGACCAACCACCGATCCGCCACCTCCGGGAGCACCGCGCATGACCAGCCACGAGAACATCATCGTCGAAACCCAGGGCCGCGTCGGCCTGATCCGCCTGCACCGTCCCGCCGCGCTGAACGCGCTGTGCGACGCCCTGGTGCGCGAAATGGGCCAGCAACTGCTCGCTTTCGACGCCGACAAGGCGATCGGCGCCATCGTCATCACCGGCAACGACCGCGCCTTTGCCGCCGGCGCCGACATAAAGGAAATGCGTGAGCGCACCAACCCCGCGGCCATGGTTGAGGATTTCATCGGCGCCGCCTGGGAAACCGTGCTGCGCATCAAGAAGCCGGTGATCGCCGCGGTCGCCGGATTCGCCCTCGGCGGCGGCTGCGAACTGGCGATGATGTGCGACATGATCTTCGCCGCCGACACCGCCAAATTCGGCCAGCCGGAAATCAACCTCGGCGTCATCCCCGGCGCCGGGGGCACCCAGCGGCTGACCCGCGCCGCCGGCAAGTCGAAGGCGATGGACATGGTGTTGACCGCGCGCATGATGGACGCCGCCGAGGCCGAGCGCGCGAACCTCGTGTCACGCGTGTTCCCGGCGGACCAACTGCTACCCGAGGTCGTGAAAATCGCCGACCGAATCGCCAGTCTATCGCCGGTTGCGGTGCAGTTCGCCAAACAGGCCGTCAACCGCGCCTTCGAATCGACCCTGATCGAGGGCGTCCGCCACGAAAGAGCGCTGTTCCTTTCGCTTTTCGGCACGCCCGACCAGAAAGAAGGCATGGCCGCCTTCGTTGACAAGCGCAAGCCGAACTTCCACCTCGATTGACCTGTGCTCGGTTGCAAACTCCCACTGCTCGCACCACCGCAGGCGCTCCGAGGAGGACGCTCTAACACCTTGCGGTGATTGACGAGCTATTAACGTCTAATTACCGGGATTTCTCTCGCTGAATTCTTCGATGTCGTGTAACGGACTGGGCATGGACAAAAGCCTGCCCGCACCAACCGATCCATCTGGCAGACCCAGTTGGCGCCGCGATCCGGGCACGTCGATAATCAACCTGCTGCTGGTCAGCCGCAGCCGCGAATGGTTCACCGCGGTGCGCGGCGCCTCCATCGCATTGGGCGGCGGGGAAGTCCTGACCTGCGACGCCCGCAATGCCCTCGCCCGGCTTGCCGGAACCAGCTCGCACTATTCCCACCTCCTGGTCGATCGCAACGATGCCGAGGGACTGCTCGACGAACTCGCCGGCCTCGTCACCGAAGTCGCCGCCCCCGACACCGATATGCTCGTGCTCGGATCGCCCGACTCCCGATATCCGTGCATCCGATCCGTTCCGACCGCCACGTCCAGCTCGGTGCAGGCGGCGTTGATGGCAGCGTCCCCTTGCCGCGCCGGACCCGCCATGGGCGTGACCGAACTCACCACCGCCCTGCAAGGCGCGATGATCGAGAACCGATACCAGCCGATCGTCCGCGCGGCCGACCGCAACCCGGTCGGGCTCGAAGCCCTCGCCCGCCTCAACCACCCGCAACGCGGCACCCTCTCCCCCGATCGCTTCGTGCCCCAGATCGAGCACGCCGGCCTCGCCGCCGAACTCACCAGCCTGGTATCGGCGCGCGCCTTCGCCGACCTCGCCGGGCCGTTCCTGGCCCGGCACCGCCCGCGCATGTCGGTGAATTTCCCGCTCGACGTGCTGCTGCAGCCCGCCGCCCTCGACCTGCTGGAGGCCCAGCGCATCGCCACCCGCCTGCCGGCTGAGCGTATTGTCATCGAACTGACAGAAAGCCGCCCGGTCGATGACTTCGCCAGGCTGGGCCGCTCGCTGGACCGGCTGCGCCGCCTCGGTTACCACGCCGCGATCGACGACGTCGGCCCGGCCGTGCCGCGCTTGGCGCCACTGCTGGATCTCCCCTTCACCAGCCTGAAGCTCGACAAGGAAATGGTCCAGCAGGCCGACCACCCGGCCGTCCACGACTTCCTGGCAACCACAATCGCCCAGGCCAAGGCACACGGCCTGACCGTGGTCGCCGAAGGCGTCGAGACCGAATCGATCTGGCAGCGGATATGCGCCCTCGGCGCCGACGAAGTCCAAGGCTTTCTGGCCTCCCGTCCGCTTCCCCTGGCCGCGGTCCCGATCTGGTGGGATGCCTGGCTCGGACAGTCCGAATCGATCATATGACCCACGCTGGGATCGCCAGGCCGACTGACCCCCGACCTGTCAGATAACCCCCTCTTCCGCCAGCCGCTGAACGTCCGAACCGCTCATCCCCAGAAGCTCGCTCAGCACCCAGGCGTTGTCCTCCCCATAGCCGGGCGCGCCGCGATCGATCGGACCGCCGATATAGGCCGGCGTACGAGATAGTTTCATCGGCAACTCATATACCGGCCAGGTGCCAATCTTGCTGCCGGTCACGTCGGTCAGCCATTGCAGATGTCGTAGTTGTGGATCGTTATCGCAACGGTCCTCCGCGGTCTGGCAAACCCCGGCGGGAACCGACGCAGCCTGCAGTGCCATCATCACCTGTTCGGCACCCCGAGTCGCGGTCCAACCGCCGACCGCGACCTCCAGCGCGTCCTGCTGAACCATCCGATCGGCCAGAGTGGCGAACCGCGGGTCCTCCAGCCACTCGGGATGACCGGCCACCCCGGCCAGCGCCCGCCATTCCTGTTCGCTGAAGCAGGCGATCGCCACCCAGCGGTCGTTGCCCATGCAACGGAACGCACCATGCGGCGCGGCCGGCTTGTATGGCGAGCGGTTGCCATACCGACTCCAAGCCCGGCCATTCGCCGACCAGTCCAGAATCGAGGTGCCGGTCAGGAACAGCCCCGATTCGCACTGCGATGCGTCGATCCACTGCCCCTCGCCGGTGCGCTCACGGTGATACAGCGCCCCCAGCAACGCCAGCGCATAGCCATAGGCACCCATCCAGTCGAGGTAGGAGTAACCCCACCCGACCGGCATCGCCGGCTCCGGCAAACCCGACATATCCGCCTGGCCGCCGAACGCCGCGGCAACCGGACCCACCGTGCGCATCCGCCCATAGGTGCCGTGCGCGCCCATCCCGGCCTGCTGGATATAGATGATGTCGGGGCGGATCTTCCGCATCTCGTCGTAGCCAAGGCCAAGCCGGGCCAGCACGCCGGGCGAAAACCCCTCGGCAACGATGTCGCAGACCCGCACCAGGTCGCGCGCGATCGCCAGCCCCTTCGGGTGGCGGATGTTCAGCGAAATGCCCCGCTTGCCAGCGTTCTTGTTATTGAACTGGCCGCCCATGTCGGGGTCCTTCACCCCCGGCAGCGGTCCGGTCGCGGCGTCCCGCGCCGCCCGCCCACCAACCGGGGCCATCGCCGCCAGCCTGGTGTCGGGATTGTCCTTCCACTCCACCTTGTAGCTCTCGGCCCCCATCGCGGCGAGGAAACGCGTCCCCCCCGCCGAGGCCAGGAACCACGCGAAATCCAGGATCTTCACCCCCTGCAAGGCAAACGGCTTGCCGTGCAGCGCCGACTTCACCGCGCCCGCATCACCGCGCGGCCGCGCCGGAACCGCCGGCGCACGCCCCCGCTCCGCCATCATCGCATTGGTGTCCTCACCCAACAGCGGCGCCCGCCGCCCGACCTGCCAACTGGTCCTCGTCGCCAACCACTTGCTGGTGGGATAGCGGAACGACCGCCCGTGTTCGGGATGCTCGACATCGGCAAACGATCCGCGCGCGATCCAATGCGGGTCCAGCGCGTTCTCATGCGGCTTGCGAATCGGAGCCCACAGCAACCCAGCCTCCTGCGCCTCCAGCCACGGCATGTCCTGATAGGTCCAGGCACGCGCGAAACGCTGCACGACGTCGATCATGTGCGCCCGCGTCTCGTCGCTGGCGGTCGAACCCGGCACCGCCCTGGCCTTCAGATCGGCATCCGGCGGCGGCGGTTGCAGATCGGCCTGCATGCCGTAGTTGGACAGTAACGGCACCAGCGCCTTCAGGTCGCGCGCGCCCATGCCATGCGAGATATACCAGCGGCCATCCTTGGTGTGCATGATGCTGGGCGAATGGTTCGGCGTCTCCAGCGCGTGCCGGCACGTCAGACGCCACAGCGGCACCCGCCGCATCACCCAATGCATGATGTCCAGCTCGGGATTCTTCGATACCGCCTCGTGCACCGCGACAGATACGTCCTGGCCCTGCCCGTCGCGCTGCCTGGAGATCAGCGCAGCGATCACGCCGGTGGCCAGTTGCTCCCCGGCGATGTGGTAGGCGTGCCAGACCTGCGGCGCGATCGGCGGCGTATCATATTCCAGCCTCGGATCGGGGTCGTAGCCGCAATTCATCATCACCCCGCCCAGCGCCAAGTGGATCAGGTCAGACGCCTTGAAGTCGGCCCACGGGCCGTCATCCCCGAACGGCGTCATTCGCGCCGTTATCAACCCCGGAAACCGCGCATTCAACGCCGCTCGGTCGAGCTTCAAGGCCGCGTTGACCGCACCGCAGGACGAATCCAGCAAGATGTCGGCCCCCTCCAACAGCCGCAACAGATCGTCCGGCCGCGCCTGCACGTCGATGACCACCGACTTCTTGTTGCGGTTGTAATTCCAGAAGAACAAGGACCGTTCCGGACCCGGTTGGTCGTCCAGGAACGGTCCGATCCGCCGCGTCGCGTTGCCCTCCGGCGGCTCGATCTTGATCACCTCGCAGCCCAGTCCCGCGAGCAGCAGGCCGGTATACTCGGCGCGCTCATCGGCGATCTCGATCACCCGCAGCCCGGCCAGCATGCCGGGTCCGGCATTGCCCATCATTTCACCCGGCCCGGTGAACCGGCCGCCGTCAGATCGTTCTGTCATCGTTTTTTTCTCCCGCCGGCGTCCCCACTCGGCGCCCACTTCAGGGCCGAGTACGCGCCAGCATCTCCAGCAGAAACGCGTTCACCGTCTCGGCCGATTCGTACGCCGCCCAATGGCCGGTCTTCGGGATCAGCCGGATGTCGGCGTCCGGGCAGTGCGCCCGCAGCGTCGCCACTCGTTCCGGACCCTTCGGGTTGGCCGGCGCATCGAACTCGCCCCACATGCCGTTCAGCGGGCACACCAGGCGATCGATCGCCGCCATGATCGCCCCGCTGCGCGAGATCGCCGGAGTCCGCAGCCGCGACCGCACCGTGTTCCAATCCTGGATCAGGATCGCCAGTTCGTCGATCTTCGCCGGGTCCGCGATCATCAACCGACCCAGGTTTGTACGATGGGTGTCATGCCGCGTCTGGCCCTGTAGATGACGCACCTTCTCCAGTTTGACCGAGGATCCCAGGGCGCCCACCCCCGACGACCCGATGATGGTGACCGACCGCACCCGCTCGCCACGCAGCGCGCCGACACAGGCCGCCATCGTGCCGCCGAAGGAAAACCCGACCACCTCGAAGCTTGTGCCGGCACCAACGATGGCATCGATGCCATCGGCAACGATCCCGGCGATCGCAAACGCATCCTCGCCGTCGGGCGGGAAGTCGGATTCGCCCAGGCCCGGAAGATCCGGCACCAGCACCCGATAGGTCGGAAGCAGCGCTGGAATGGTGCGGACCCAATGGCGCCACGACCCAGCCCCACCGTGGAACAGCGCCACGACCGGAGCGGTACCGCCCGACCGATCCCACAGATGCCAGACCATCTTGCCGTCCCCGCACGGTGTTTCGTGCCGGCTGGCCTGGCTCTGGATGCAGTCCAGGATAAGTTGCGGGTCTTCGCTCAACTGGTCGTTCATTCCGGGCGGATCCTTCGCGTCGCGTCGCCGCGCAGTTTACCGACAGGGCAAGTCCGGCGCCAAATCCCGGCACGTGCCAAGTCCCGGTACGTGTTGAACGCCCGTTGCCGGATCAGCCGACGGTCACCGCTCGACAATTGGCTATCCAATAGCCATAATCTGGATCAATGACCCAGCACAGTGTTGCCGAAGCGAAAAACCGCCTCTCCGATCTGATCAACCGCTCCCTGGCGGGCGAGTCAGTGGTCATCACCCGCCACGGTCATCCGGTCGTGGAACTGAAGCCGCTTCAGCCAGTATCCCGTCCGGTTACCCGCGAGGATCTCGATTGGCTCAGGGCGCAGGTTGCCGACGCGTCTCCGAAGCACGACGCCGGGACGCTGTTGACCCGGATGCGCGATGAAGACGAGCGGTGAAGCTGTATCTCGATGCCAGCGTCCTCGTCGCGATGCTGACGACCGATCCGCTGACCGCACGCGCATTCCGCCATATCAACGACACGACCCCGAATTTAATCATCAGCGACTTCGCGTCCGCCGAGGTCGCCTCAGCCATTGCTCGCAGGGTTCGCAGGGGCGAAATGACGGTGGCCGCCGCGCGCAAATCGTTTGCCACGTTGGACAGTCTGACCTCGCGTGGCTTTGAGCGAATCGAAACCTCAGCCGTAGACATTAAAGGCGCGGAAACGTTTCTTCGCCGCTTGGATCTGACACTCAGGGCGCCGGACGCGATCAACATGGCGATCACGCAGCGCCTTGGGGCATCGCTGATGACGTTCGACGACAAAATGGCGGCTTCGGCACGAATGCTCGCGATCGAGGTCGCCGCGGCCTAAACTAGCGGCAGCGCACTAAGCTTCCCGCAACGGAGGCAGCAAGTCCGCGGGGTCAAGCCCAAGTTCGTGAATCCCCACGTTCCACAGACAGAAATCCGCCGGCGGCGGCTGAATTTCCGCCACCGCGCCATCGCGAAACAGCTGCTCCAGCCGCGACCCCTTGAAGATTCCGTGCGCCCCGCCCAGCGTCAGCGCGGTCCGGGTGATCCTGCTCACCGCATCCCCGACCAGATACTTCGCCCGATACAGAGCGGCGGTCGTCTCAGGCGTCGGGCCGTCGGTATCGCTCAGCCAGGCGGACCGGTAGGTGACCAGCCGCGCCGCCTCCAACGCCGCGCTCATTTCGGCGACATGGCGGCGGACGTCGGGATGGTAGGCCAAGGGTTGCGCATAGCCCGCCGGCCGGCGATCGGACACCACGCGCCTGATCTCATCGTAGGCCGCCACCGCCAGCCCCAGGTAGACCGCGGTATAGGACCCCCAGAACCAATTCAGATAAGCCAACCGAAACGCTCTCGTATCGTCCGATTGATACATCACCGCACTGTCCGCGACCGGGCAATCCTCCAGCACCAACTGATCGCTGCGGGTCGCCCGCATCCCCAGCGTGTCCCAGTTCGGATTGACCCGGCGCCCCGGCGCATCCTGCGGCACCAGCAGCAGTATCCCGGCCATCGGTCCGGTGGCATCCTCGGGATAGGCCATCACCAGCACGTAGTCAGCCGCCTCCAGCATCGAGGCAAACATCTTCCGCCCGCTGACGCGCCAGCCGCCCTCGACCTTGCGCGCGCGCACCGCCAAAGGACGCGCCCCGATCAGCGACGTGGTGCCCGGTTCGGAAAAATTGCCGCCGATCATCTTGCCCTGCCGCACAACAAGATCGGCCAGGAAGCGTTTTGCCGCTGGCGTCACCTCCGGGCTCCGCAGCACCGGCATCACCACCGAGGCGTGCATGTTGAACGCCAGCGCGGTCGCCGGGCAGCCCTGCCCCAATGCCTCATAGGCCAGCGTATGACCCAGGAAATCGAAGCCCAAGCCGCCAAGCGATGACTCGATCGTCAGCGCCAGGAAACCCTCATCACGCAGCCGGTCATAATTCTCGATCGGATGCGACGCATCGCGGTCGTGCTCGGCCGATCGAGTGGCGAAATCGGCCGCCAGTTGAAGGCAACGCCGGCGCAGCCGCTCTTGCGCCTCGGTGATCCGGAAATCCACGGCCAACCCTCCTGAAACGGATCAGCTTAACCGGGTCTGCACCGCTGTATAGACACGGACTCACGCCAGACCAACGACCTCCGCCAATGCCTCGAGCTGCCCCACATACCGGCACACCGGGTTGAGCAGCAGATGGTTCGCCCCGGCGTCGATCATCGCCTGCAACTGCTCCGCCACCTGGCGCGGCGTGCCGTGGATGCCCGACGTGTCGGTGCCCTCCGGATTGCGATAAACCTCGCCATACCAGCGCGCTAGATCGGCACGCGCGACATCGGGGTTGTCATCCACCGCGATGAAAATCCGTTTCGAAATCGGAAACCCACCCGGATCGCGACCAGCCCGCTCCAGCGCCGCCCGCAACAGCGGCACCGCGCGGCGGAAATCCTCCGAACTCGACCCGCCCGCCCCCATCCAGCCGTCCGCCAGTACCGCCGCCCGGCGGATCGCATCGGGGTGGCCGACACCCATCCAGATCGGCAATCGCCGCTGCACCGGCCGCACTCCCAGCCCAGCCTCGTCCAGATCGTAGAACCGCCCGTGATGAGTCGTCTTCTCCTGGCTCCACAGCGCACGGATCAATTCGATCTGCTCACGAAACCGACCAACCCTTCCCTCACCCGGGATCTGGAACTCCTGCAGATGCCGCGGCTGGCCGATGCCAACCCCCATCAACGCGCGCCCATCGCTGACGTAATCCAGTGTCGCCCACTGATGCGCCACCATCCGCGGATCATGCACCGGCAGCACCAGCACCGACGCCCCCAACCCGATCCGCGACGTCACCGCCGCGGCATAGGTCAGCACCACCACGGGATCGAACGACGTGACCCGATCCAGCGTATTCTCGGTCACCCAAAGATCGCGAAACCCCAACGCTTCGGCCCGCACCGCCACTGCTCGCACCGCGTCCATGCCGATCGGCTCCGGCGATCGATGCGGCAGCGACATCCCAAACGGGATCAGATCCTTCAACGCCATCGCCGCGATCCTAAAGTTTTTCGATGATTTCCATCTGCGAGTCATCGGTCGCCGCCACGAAGGCAACCCGATTGCCCCGATCCCCCTTCAACTCCTCCAGCACAGCCACGCCGTTCTCCCGCAGCTTCGCCAGCGTCCCCGGGTAATCGTCGGTCACCACCGCCATGTGCTCGATGCCATGATGCTGCGCGTGCTTCTGTTCATTGATGATGCCGGTGATATTCAGCTGAGTGCCAGCCAGATCGACCTGCCACCCGCGGCCCGGTATCTCCGCCTTCTTGCTGGCGCCGAAATTTTCGATGTAATATTGCACCGTCCGCGCCACGTCACGGGTTTTGATGTGAACATGCTGGAAGCTGATCGTCATCGTCGCCTTCCCCCTTCGCTGCATCACCGTGGACGTCATTTTAGACCGATGTTGGCCACTCCCGAAAGCTGCCGTCCGCTTATGCCGCCTCATCACGGCCGGCACCGACCATCCGTAACGGTAATAAGGAGTGGTTTGCCGCCAGTCCGTCCTCGAATTCCAGATCGCCGGAGCGGGCGTTGGATCGTTCGTGCGGGTCATCACGCTGTTCGCTCGGCGACGATCGATCGGCGTAAGCAGCGTATGATAGCCGAGATCACACTCGCCCTCCATGACGCCCGACCTGATGGCGATCACGCCTCGTCCAGCCACCTCGCCGCCGCATCGGCGGTATCGTTTGGAGAGGTATTGAACGCGATCGGCGTTCCCGCCGCGCCACGGCGGATGGCGTTGACGACCCGCTCGAACAACGGCAAGCCCTTTGATGGTATGCGGATGCCGCCGCCGATAACGATGCAGTCCCACGGCTCGGCCAGCGACTCGGCAATCGTCGCCTCGGCGCTGCCGTCCGTCAGGATCGAGCAGAAGCCTCCCTCCCAACCGCGCGCCTTCATGTCCGACAGGGTCGCATCAATCCCAGCTGCGATCTTCTCCGACGTGGTCCCCGGCGGCAGGTCAGGATCGGAGACGTCGACGGCCTCTGGCTTGATGCCAATAAGAAGAACGCGCGTCATGCTCCCAACTCCTCTGTCGCTCTTGCTGTTCCTCGATTATCGACCGGAAACCACGACAGAACGTCCGAACGGAACGCCAATTGGCACACGCTTGCTACCCTAGCACCAGGTCGTCACGATGTACCATCTCGTCGCGGCCGCGCCAGCCCAGTATCGCCTCGATCTGATCGGACCGATGCCCGGCGATGCGTTCGGCATCCGAACTGGCATAGGCCGAAAGTCCCCGCCCCAGCGCAACCCCGTCCGGCCCGGCAATCGTCACCGGATCACCTCGCTCGAACACCCCCTCGACCCCGTGCACCCCCGCCGGCAGCAACGATCGGCCATTGGCCAAGGCCCGCGCGGCACCGGCATCGACCGTCAGCGTTCCCAGCGCCGAAAGCGATCCCGCTATCCAGCGCTTGCGCGCGGTGCGCCCCTCCGGCACCGGCAGGAACCAGGTGCAGCGCCCGCCGCGCTCCAGCGCCTGCAGCGGCCGCTCGACATCGCCCAGAGCGATCGCCATCGCGCACCCGGCATGGCTCGCAATCCGCGCCGCAACCAGCTTGGTCCGCATCCCCCCCGAGGAGTAACCCGGCGGTGGCTCCCCGCCCATCGCCTCGATCTCCGCCGTCAGCGCCTCCACCACCGGAATATGCACCGCGCCACGGTCCCGCCGAGGGTCCGCGCTATACAGCCCATCGATGTCCGACAGCAGGATCAGTTGATCGGCATGCACCATCTCCGCCACCCGCGCCGCCAACCGGTCATTGTCGCCAAACCGGATCTCCGCCGTCGCCACGGTGTCGTTCTCATTGATCACCGGCACGCAGCGCAGCGATAACAGCGTTTTCAGCGTCTCCCTGGCGTTCAGATAGCGCCGCCGATCCTCGGTATCATCCAACGTCAGCAGCAACTGCGCCGCCGTCAACCCACGCGCCGAAAGCGCTTGGCTCCAGGCCTGCGCCAGGCGGATCTGCCCAACCGCCGCCGCCGCCTGCTGCTCCTCCAGCCGTAGCCGCTTCTGCATCAGCCCCAGGCTGCGCCGAGCCAACGCAATCGCGCCCGAGGACACCACGATCACTTCGGCGCCGCGGTCGCGCAGCGCCTGAATGTCGGCGGCGACACTGTCCAGCCACGCAGTGCGCGGCGCGGCGTGCTTCTGGTCCACCACCAGCGCACTGCCGATCTTCACCACGACGCGTTGCGCCGCACCGAGGCTGGGAATCATCGCCTCACCCACGATCACGCCGCCCGTTCCGCGCGATCATCCCGCGCCGTGCCGATCGCCCCCTGCAGCGCCCGCAGCACCTCCGCCACCCCCTGCCCGGTAGCACCCGAGACCAGATACACCGGCCGCCCCGACGCCCTGCGCAACGCGGCCATCCGTGACGACGCCTCGCGCGCCGACATCGCGTCGCTCTTGTTCAGCCCGATGATCTCCGGCTTTGCCGCCAGCCCCCCGCCATAGGCCGCCATCTCGCCGCGCACCGTGCGCCACGCCCGCACCACGTCCCCGGCGGCGCCATCGATCAGGTGCAACAGCACCGCGCAGCGCTCGACATGACCCAGGAAACGGTCGCCCAGACCGGCGCCCTCATGCGCCCCCTCGATCAGCCCCGGAATATCCGCCAGCACGAACTCCTCCGCCGCCGACAGCCGTATCACCCCCAACTGGGGATGCAGCGTGGTGAACGGATAATCGGCGATCTTCGGACGCGCCGCCGACACCACCGACAGCAAGGTGGATTTCCCGGCGTTCGGCAGCCCCACCAGCCCGGCATCGGCGATCAGCTTCAGCCGCAGCCACACCCAGAGTTCCGCGCCTGGCCACCCCTTCGTCGCCTTGCGCGGCGCCCGATTGGTCGAACTCTTGTAGTGCGCATTGCCGAAGCCGCCATCGCCGCCGCGCAGCAGCGTGATCCGTTTGCCCGCTCGGTCCATGTCCGCCAGCAGCGTCTCCTGGTCGTCGGCGAAAATCTGCGTCCCCACCGGCACCGTAACCACCACGCCGTCCGCGCCCGCGCCGGTGCGATCCGAACCAGCCCCGTTGCCGCCCTTGCGCGCCCGGAAATGTTGCGAATAGCGGAAGTCGATCAGAGTGTTCAGATTGTGCTCGGCGACAAACACGATATCGCCGCCCTTGCCGCCATTGCCGCCGTCCGGCCCACCGAACTCGATGAATCGCTCGCGCCGGAACGCCACCACGCCGTCGCCGCCATCACCGGAGCGCAGGTAGATCTTGGCCTGGTCGAGGAACTTCATCACATGCCACCAAAAACACCACGCCAAAAACACCACAGGGGCCGGCATGGCGCCGGCCCCCGCAAACGACAACCAGCGGAGTTAGCGCTACTCGGCCGCGAGCGGCACCGGCTCCACCGAAATATGCACCTTGCCCTCGGATTTGCGGGTAAACTTCACCCGCCCATCGACCAGCGCGAAGATCGTGTGATCGCGGCCCAGCCCGACATTGCTGCCAGGATACCACTTGGTGCCGCGTTGACGCACCAGGATGTTGCCAGCGATCACCTTCTCGCCGCCGAACTTCTTGATGCCGAGCCGCCTTCCCTCGGTATCACGCCCGTTGCGCGAGGACCCGCCCGCCTTCTTGTGTGCCATGACAGACTACTCCTTGGTCTCATGCGCTGACGCTTCGCCGCTTGGTTCGGCGCCATGCGAAGCCACCGGTGCAACCGCCTCCGCCCGCGCTTCCCCCGGCGCGGCCTCCGCCAAGCGTTCCCCCGGCTCGGTCGCGCCTGATTCCGCCCCCGCAGCCGCGCCAAAAGTCTGGCCGTTGGCGCTGATGCCGCCGATCCGCAGCACCGTCACGTGCTGGCGGTGACCGTTGCGGCGACGGCTGTTTTGCCGACGCCGCTTCTTGAAGATGATCACCTTGTCCAGCCGGTCCTGCGCGATCACCGTCGCCGTCACCGACGCATCGGCAACCACCGGTGACCCAAGCGTCAGGTTACCGTCCACACCGACCGCCAACACATCGTTGAACGTCACCGTGCCGCCCGCCTCGGCATCCAGTTTTTCGACCTTCAGCACCGCGTTGGGGGTAACGCGATACTGCTTTCCGCCGGTGCGGATGACAGCGAACATGGGACCAAACTTTCCAGAAACTCGTTCCAGCCAACAAAAGCCGCCCGAAGCGTTTAACCGCCCCGGCGACCGGACCCGCGCGTTATAGCCGCAAGCACCGCGGAGTCAACCGCCAATGCCGCCAAAATACCAAACCAGTCAGCAACTTGCCTATCTCACCGCGGCGACGCCACCGCAACCCATCGGTCAAGCCCTGGCTTGACAGCCCCCCGTGGAACCGGCCCGCTTACCTCAACGCAACCAATCGGAGGAAACCCCATGGCCCTACTCGATGGCAAGGTCGCAATCGTCACCGGGGCAGCGTCCGGTATCGGCGCCGCCACCGCCCACGTGCTGGCGCGCGAAGGCGCGAAACTGTTCCTGACCGACATCGACGACACCGCCGGCGAGGCGCTCGCCAAACAACTCGACGCCACCTACCTGCACCACGACGTCAGCCAGGAAGACGGCTGGCCCGCCGTGATCGCGGCGGCGGAACGCTTGGGGCGGCTCGACATCCTGGTCGCCAACGCCGGCATCGGCATCATGGGCAGCGCCATCGACATGTCGCTCACCGATTGGCGCCGCCAGATGGCGATCAACGTCGATGGCGTGTTCCTCTCGGTCAAATACTGCATTCCAGCGATGCGCCGAGCCGGCCATGGCGGTTCGATCGTCATGCTGTCCTCGGTCGCCGGTCTGCGCGGGTCGGCCGGCCTCGCCGGCTACAGCGCAACCAAGGGCGCGGTGCGGCTGTTCGCCAAGTCGATGGCGCTGGAATGCGCGATGGCCGGCGACGCCATCCGCGTCAACTCGGTGCACCCCGGGATCATCGCCACCCCGATCTGGACCAAGATCCCGGTCGGCCAGAACCGCCCCATCGACCCCTACGCCGTCGCCGAAAACAGCGTCCCGCTCGGCAAGGCCGGCGAGGCGTCCGAGGTCGCCGACGGCATCCTGTTCCTCGCCTCCGACATGTCCAGCCACGTCACCGGATCGGAACTGGTCATCGACGGCGGCATGACCGCCGGACGCATCACCCGCCTCACCCAGTGACACAATCGCCGAACACGGCGACGCCGCCGACCTGCAAGGACAAACCATGGACCTGATCATCCGCAACGCCCGCCTGGCCGCCGGCCCAGTCGTCGACTTCGGCACTGCCAACGGCAAGATCGTTGCGATCGAGCCAAACCTGTCCGCCGACGCCCGGCAATACCACGCCGAGGGCAACCTCGCCTGCGCCGGCCTGGTGGAAACCCACATCCACCTCGACAAATCCCGCATCATCGATCGCTGCCCGCCCGAGGATGGCCGCAACGCCAACGCCGTGCCCCGCGTCGCCGCCGTCAAGTCAAGCTTCACCGAACAGGACGTCTACCACCGCGCCAGCACCACCCTGGAAGCCTGCATCAAGCACGGCACCCAGCGCATGCGCGCCCACACAGAACTCGACGCCGGCGTCGAGATGCGCAGCTTCGACGCGCTGGAAAAACTCCGCCGCGACTACGCCTGGGCGATCGACATCGAGCTGTGCGTGTTCCCCCAGGAGGGCCTCACCAACAACCCAAGCTCCGACCAACTGCTGGTACAGGCCCTGCGACGCGGCGCCCGCGTCATCGGCGCCGCGCCGAACTACGATCCCGACAAATCCGCCCACATCCACCGCATCTTCGACCTCGCGCGCGATTACGACGCCGACATCGACATGCATCTGGATTCCGGCAACAGCCCCGCCGACATGGACATCCACCTGGTCTGCGAACTGACCCGGAAATACCGCCTCGGCGGCCGCGTCGCGGTCGGCCACGGCTGCAAATATTCCACCCTGCCGCCGGCCGATCTGCGCACCCTGGCAGCCGAGATCGCCGATGCCGGCGTCGCCGTCAGCGTGCTGCCCGCCACCGACCTCTACATGATGGGCCGCGACCAGGACCACAGCGTGCGCCGAGGCGTCGCCGACGCCAACCTGCTGGTCGAACACGGCGTCAACTGCTCGATCTCGTCGAACAACATTCTCAACCCGTTCACCCCCCTGGGCGACGGCAACCTGGTCCGCATCGCCAACATGCAGGCCAATGTCTGCCAGGTCGGCGAACCGCACCGCCTGCGCGAATGCTTCGCCATGCTGACCGACCGTTCCGCCCGGATTATGAACCTGCCAGACTACGGCATCGCCATCGGCAACCCCGCAGACATCGTGGTGTTCGACGCCATATCTCCCGAACAGGTGATCGCCGAGGTCAAGGCCCCTCTGGTCGCCTTCAAGCGCGGCACCCTGACCGTGACCCGGCCCAGGGCGGAGTTGCACCGGCCATGAAACTGTCCGACATCGCCCAGGTTATCCGCAGCAAGAACGCCGGCCCCAGGCGCCTGACGCTCGACATCATGCTGGCCACCGACGCCGACTACCACAGCGTCGCCCAATCCCCCGCGCTCAGCGCCGAAAACATCGCCCGCCTATACAGAGTGTCCCCGGAACAACTCGCCATCATCCCCTACCCGGTCGGCAGAGCCATCAAGATCGTCATGGCCCGCGCCATCATGGCCGGCGATCCGGGTGATTACGACGTCTACGGCGCGCAACAACACGCCCCGCTGCTGGGGATCGAGATATGACCGCCTCCACCCGCATCATCGCCGAACTCCGAAACAACCCCCGCCCGATCCGCCTGCTCGGGGCCTCCGGCCAACTCGGCTACGGCATCCCCGCGGCATCGTTCCAGGCAGGTATCGACCTCAGCCCGGACCTGATCGGGGCCGACATGGGATCGATCGACATCGGCCCCACCTATCTCGGCAAGGGTGAGATGGCGACCGCGCCCGAGGCAACCCGCCGAGACCTCCGCCGCGTGCTGCTCGCCGCCCGCCAACTCGACGTTCCGCTGGTCATCGGCAGCGCCGGATCCGCCGGCGCCGCGCCCCACCTCGACGCTACGCTGGCTATGCTGCGCGACATCGCCAACGTCGAAGGTCTGCACTTTCAACTGGCCTCGATCCGCGCCGACATCCCCCGCGCCCTGCTGCAAGACGCCGTTCGTTCCGGCAAAGTCACCAGTTTCGACGACATGCCCGACCTTACCGCCGAAGACATCACTGAGGCCGCCCAAATCGTCGGCCAGATGGGCATGGGACCATTCCGCCGAGCGCTGCAAGCAGGCGCCGACGTCATCGTCGCCGGCCGAGCCTGCGACACCGCGATCTTCGCCGCGCTGCCGGCAATCCTGGGTTTCCCGGTCGGCCTCGCCATGCACATGGCCAAGATCATCGAGTGCGGTTCGCTGTGCTGCGTCCCAGGCGGACGCGACCCGATCCTCGCCGAACTCGACCACGACGGCTTCGTGCTGGAAAGCATGAACCCCGAACGCAGCGCTACCCCCACCTCGGTCGCCGCCCATAGCCTGTACGAGCAAGCCGACCCGTTCACCATGCGCGAACCCGATGGCACGCTCGACCTCACCCACGCCCACTACCAGGCTATCGACGACCGTCGAACCCGGGTCAGCGGCGCGACCTGGCGCGACACCACCCAACCGACCATCAAGCTCGAAGGCGCCCGCAAGATCGGCGAACGCGCGGTGCTGCTATGCGGGTCCGCCGACCCCAGGTTCATCGCTCAATGCAAGACCCTGCTGCCCAAGGTCGCCGACCTCGTCCAATCCCTGGTCTCGGAATCCCACCCGCCCGACTACACATTGCGCTTCCGGGTCTACGGCATCGACGGTGTCCGCATGGTGGTGCCTGACAACGAACCGCCCCCCAACGAGGTCTTCATCATGGCCGAATGCATCGCCGCCACCCCGCAGCGCGCCGCCGAAGTGGTGCGCACATGCAAGCAATATCTGCTGCATTTCGGCTACCCCGGCCGCCTGTCCACCGCCGGCAACCTGGCGTTCCCATTCACCCCGCCCGAGGTCTCGCTCGGACCCGCCTACCGCTTCAGCGTCTATCATCTGCTTCAGGTCGATGACGCCGACGCACTATTTCCAATCGACACAGAAACAACCTGACAGCGCGGCACCGCCGACCCTCACTTCACCCGCACCAGCCGATAGGGAAAGAAATCATCGGCCGGCTGCGCCACATCGACGTTGTCTTTCATCGCCCACACGATCACCTGCTGGTGCAACGGAACCGTCGGCAAATCCTTCTGCAGGATCAGGATCGACTGGTGAATCATCGCATTCCGCTTCGCCTCGTCGGTTTCGACGCCGATCTTCTCGGTAAGCTCATCCAGCGCCGGATTTGAATAACCGCCGACGTTGACCTCACCCCGTTTGCCGTTGCGCGTCCCCAACAGCGTATACAACACGTTTTCAGCGTCATACGTCGCCGGCGTCCACCCCAGCAAATAGAAGTCGGTATTGTAATTCGGCGACAGTATCTTGTTGAAATACTTCGCCTTCGTCTGCGCGTTCAAATCAACCTTGATGCCAATACGAGCCATCATAGAAACGATCGCGGTGCAGATCTGCTCGTCCATCACATAGCGGTCGTTCGGACAGTCCAGCGCCACCCGAAAGCCATTCGGATAGCCCGCCTCCGCCATCAATTGCTTGGCCTTCGCCGGATCGACCTTCGGCCGCACATCCAGCGCCGCGTCATAGCCGTTGACCCCAGGTCCCCACATCTCCCACGTCGGATGCCCCAGCCCCAGCATAACCCGACTGACGATCGCCGGCTCGTTGATCGACAGCGCCACCGCTTCCCGCACCCGGCGGTCCTTGAACGGGTTCTTGCCCTTCACGTTCGACGTCGCCAGTTCCGCCCGGTCCTCGTTGAAGCCCAGATAGATCGTCCGCAGCTCCGGCGTTTCCAGGACCTTCAATCCCGAGGCCTGCTTGATCCGCGCAATGTCCTGCGGCGGCACCGAGTAGATCATGTCCACCTCGCCCGACAGCAACGCCGCCACCCTGGTCGGGGCCGAGGCGATCACGTCGAACTCCACCCGATCCAGATTACCCTGCGGCTTGTCCCACCACAGCGGGTTCTTCTCCACCACCGTCTTCCGGTCCGGCTCCCGCGACACCAGCTTGAACGGCCCGGTGCCCATCGCATGGTGCAGAGCGTAGTTATCGTCCTTGCCGATCGTTACCGGTTCCGCCGAATTGTGCGCCTCGCACCACGCCTTCGACATGATTAGCATGTTGGTCTGTTCTTGCAGGAAGATCGGGTCAGGAACATAGGTCTCGAAATCCACCGTCAGGTCATCGACCTTGCGCGCCTCCTTCACCGGCGACATCGGCGCGCGCATCGACGAATCCGGCGACAGGATCCGCTTCAGCGTGAACACCACGTCGTCGGCGGTGAACGGCGACCCGTCCTGCCACTTCACCCCAGGGCGCAGATGAAATCGCCACACCGTTGGAGACATCTTTTCCCACGACGTCGCCAGCGCCGGCTCCAGCCCCAGCTTGGCGTTGCGCCGCACCAGGGGCTCATAGATGTTGGCCAGGAAACTCAGCTGCACCGTCTCCTGCCGGGTCGCCGGGTCCATCGCGTTGACATCGCCGTCATTCGCCCAGCGCAACACCGCGGCCTTGGCCGTCGGTACCGCGACAGCGGACGCCGTCAAAGCGGCCAGCAGCGCCATCCCGGATAGCGGTAAGCGCGACATACGATTTTTCCCCACGGTTCGCCTCGGTCGTTATTGTCGGTCCAGCTCAACCGCACGAAGTTAGCCCGGCGGCACCGCGCCAAACAAGAGAGACCGCGCCAAACAAAAGAGACTGCGCATGCAATTCGATCCCCAAACCGACATCCTGGGCCTGGTCGATGTCCAGCCCACCTTCATGCCCGGCGGCGAACTCGCGGTCACCGACGGCGATTCGATCGTGCCGATCGTGAACCGTCTGCTCGGCCGTTTCGATCACGCCTTCGCCACACAGGACTGGCACCCCGCCGACCACGCCTCCTTCGCCAGCGCCCACCCCGGCCACCGCCCCTACGACACCATCAAGCTGCCGTACGGCGACCAGATCCTCTGGCCCGATCACGCCATCGCCGGCACCCCGACCGCCGCCATCCACCCGGCGATCCAGCAGACCCGCATCGAGGTGATCGTCCGCAAGGGCTTCCGCCGCGCCCTCGACAGCTATTCGGCGTTCTTCGAGAACGACCGCCAGACCCCCACCGGCCTGGAGGCCTGGCTGCGTCAGCGCGGCTTCACCCGGCTGTTCCTGTGCGGCCTCGCCACCGACTTCTGCGTCGCCTGGTCAACCGAGGATGCCGTCCGCCTCGGCTTCTCGGTCACCATCATCCAGGACGCCTGCCGCGGCATCGGCCTGCCCACCGCATCAGGCCGCACCACGCTGGATGACGCCCGCGACAGACTGACCGCCTTGGGCGCCGACTTCATCGAAAGCCGCGAGTTGCATCCTATATAGGAACCACCCCGCCAGACCGGCGCGGACAAACCACCATCGACCGGACATGACTCGCCGCCTCGCCTGCCGCCTTCTCGGCCTGATCCTCCTGCTGCTGCCGCTCCAGCCATCCCAGGCCGCGAGACAAGCCACACCCGCACCCACCGGATTGTGGCTCACCCCAGGGCGCGGCGCCGTGATCGCCATTTCGTTCTGTGGCACCAACCTCTGCGGCCGCTTCGTCGGCCTGTTCCTGGACCGCCCGACCGACCCGATGCCGGTGGATTATCGCGGCATTTCGCAATGCCACCTGCCGCTGATCACCGACGCCAGGCGCATTCGCCCCAACCTGTGGAAAGGCCACATCACCGATCCGCGCAACGGCCACGTCTGGGGTGCCGAACTTCACCTCGACCCAAACGGCAACCTCGCCTTGCGCGGTTTTTTTGGCGTCCCCCTGCTGGGCCGCACCCAGACCTGGACCCGATACCCCGGAACAACGCCGGCGGACTGCCGGATCGGGCCGCCCGCCGCCGTGGCCGTGGCGCGCCGACCCTCGCCGCACGGCCAAACCCTCCAACGATAGGCCGATCACCGACCCCGCCGGCCATTCCGCGCTTCATCTCGCCCCGACAACGTGGCACACTGGCAGTGCAACGATTGTCGCCGGGAAGCACCACTTTGACCCAACCCACCACGGTTTCCACCGCCGCCCGCATCGCTCCATGCCACATCGCCAATAGCGATCCGAACCGGCCATCGCCCGACGCGATCCGCTCAGCCCGCGTCCCGCATCACCAGGCACCCCGCCGTTGAGCACATACCTCGTCACCGGCGGCGCCGGCTTCATCGGCTCCCACCTGTGCGACGCGCTGGTCGCCAAGGGCGACGCCGTCCGCGTGCTGGACGACCTCTCGACCGGCCTCCGATCCAACCTGCCACCCGCCGCCACCCTGATCCAGGGCGACGTCGCCGACCCGGCGGCGGTCGCCCAAGCCATCCAGGGCGTTGACGGCTGCTTCCACCTCGCCGCCATCGCCTCGGTCGAAAAAGGCGTCACCGACTGGCTCGGCACCCACCACGCCAACCTGACCGGCACCATCACTGTATTCGACGTGATCCGCCGCCAGGACAGCACGATACCCGTGGTCTACGCCTCCTCCGCCGCGGTTTACGGCGACGCCGCCCGCGTCCCCATCGCCGAAACCGACCCCTGCCGGCCCTTATCGGCCTATGGCGCCGACAAATACGGCTGCGAATTGCACGCCAGGGTCGCCAGCCACGTCCACAGCGTACCCACCGCCGGCCTGCGCTTCTTTAACGTCTACGGACCGCGCCAGGACCCGAAATCGCCCTATTCCGGCGTGATTTCGATATTCTGCCAGCGCATCGCCGCCGCCAGGTCGGTGAAAATCTTCGGCGACGGCCAGCAAACCCGCGATTTCATCCATGTCGCCGACGTGGTCCGAGCGCTGCTCGCCGCCATGGCCCTGCGCCCGGCCGACGCCCCGGTGTTTAACGTCTGCACCGGCACCGCTACCTCGGTCGAAGCCCTCGCCCGCCTGGTCGCCGACCTGACCGGCCACCCACTCGATGTCGAGACCGCCCCGCCCCGCGCCGGTGAAATCCGCCACTCGGTCGGCCTGCCCACCTTGGCCAACAGCATCCTGCGCCTGGCGGACCGCGTGCCGCTGCGCACCGGCCTGGCGGACGTGCTGGCCTGGATCAACGGTTCAGCAGCCTGATCGCGACGTGCGGGAACTCCTCTCCGGCCTGATCCTGCCGCCCACAGGCTTGGTCATCCTGGCCGTGGCCGGCCTGACCATGCGCGCCGGCTGGCGTCGCTTCGGCCGCCGCCTTACCTGGACCGCATTGATCGCCCTCATCCTGCTCGGCATGCCGATCGTATCCGGCAGCATGCTCCGCGCGCTCGAGCCCAACCTGCCGACGACCCCGCCCGCCGACCACCCGCCGCAGGCCATCGTCGTCCTCAGTGCCAACGAAATCCACACCCACCAGGAAAAACTCGGCGCCCGGCCCGGACTGCTTACCCTCGACCGACTGCGCACCGCGGCGATGATGCACCGGCGCACCGGCCTGCCGATCCTGGTCAGCGGCGGCGTCCCAGGTCCTGACGACCCGTCCCTGGCCGCGGTCATGGCGCAAAGCCTGCAGGACGATTTTCAGACCCCAGTCCGCTGGGTCGAGCCAAAATCCGCCGACACTTGGCAAAACGCCCGCTTCAGTGCCGACATCCTGCGCGCCGACGGCATCGACTCGATCTATCTGGTCACCCATTCGTGGCATATGCGCCGCGCCGTTCTCGCCTTCCGGCAAGCCGGCCTGACGGTCACCGCCGCGCCCACCGACCTGGATGACCCGCCCACGCTCGAGCTCGGCGATTTCATTCCCCGCGCCAGTGCCTGGCAGACCGGCTATTACGCGCTGCACGAATGGATCGGATATGCCTTTTACAAGCTGCGCTGACCTCCAGGTCGTCACCACCCTGGAACACCTGCCGCCCGAGGCGCTGGCACTGCTCGACGACGCCCCCGGCATCTTCGCCAGCCGGTCGTGGTGGCAGGTCGTTCTCGCCCACGCGATGCCGGCCGGCGCGACACCCGCCTTCGTGCAGATCCGCTCGGCCGGCCGCGTCGTCGCGCTACTGCCGCTGCTCCGCACCGCCAACCGGCTGACCAGTCTGACCACGCCCTATAGCTGCGACTACACTCCCCTGCTCGCCGCCGGTCTCGACCCGCCCGCCCGGCTCGCCGCCATGACCGCCTTCGCCAGATTCTGCCGCGGCCATGGCATGGTCCGCCTCGACGCCCTGCCCGTCGAATGCAGCGCCCTGGAAGATCTGCGGGCCGGCGCCCGCCAAGCCGGCCTGCGCGTCCTGCACTTCGAACATTTCGGAAACTGGCAAGAGGAGGTGAAGGGCCTCGATTGGTCAACCTACCTGCACCGCCGCCCCGGCGCGCTGCGCGAGACCATCCGCCGCCGGCTGCGCCGCGCCGAGAAACTGCCCGACGCCCGGTTCGACCTGCTCACCGAGCCCGATCAGCTTGACATCGCGGCCGGGGCATTCGAATCGGTCTACCGCCGCAGTTGGAAGCAGCCCGAACCCTTCCCCAGCTTCAACGTCGCCCTGATGCGGGCGATGGCGACCCAGCGCACACTGCGCTTCGGCCTCTGGTCGATCGGCGCGGACCCGGTCGCGGTGCAGATCTGGGTGCTGAAGGACGGCCATGCCATCGTGCTGAAACTGGCCCATGACGAGGCGTTCAAGGCGCACTCGCCCGGCACCGTGCTGACCGCGCTGATGTTGCGCCACCTGCTCGATCACGACCACGCGGAGCACATCGATTTCGGCCGCGGCGACGATGCCTACAAGCAAGGCTGGGCCACTCAGCGCCGCCGGCGCATCGGATTGCTGCTGATCAATCCCCGATCCGCCGCCGGCGCCGCCCACCTGCTGCGCCACGCCGCCGGACGCCTCCGCGACGCCCTACGCCGCCGAACCGCCACCGCTTGAACCGGGCCGTAGACTACGCCAGCGAGCACCGCCTGAACCCGACAATATCGAAGCCAACCGCACCGACCGAAACCGCTGCAGCCCGACCCGGAGCAATAAGCCAGGCGACCACACCGGACCCCCAACCAGCCAGATCTGCTGCTGCGTTTCATCCGCGAGGCTGACCTTGTAGCGATCCTCCCCCGCGAGAAAGTCATAGACCGCCAGCCCCTGCTCGCTCGCCGTTCGGATTGCCTGATGATGGCAGGTCAGCCCCGGCTTGGCCGCCGCATTCGCCGCCCGATAGGCGAACCCGCTCTGGTACGCCAGCATCCGCCCGCGATGGACGAAATTGTACAGAATCCCGATCACCGACCCACCGCATATCACTCTCAGCAAAGCCGCCTCGCCACGCGGCACCGCGGTTGCGATCAACTGCCGATGAAACCGCCGAAAGAACGGCGCGGCAAAGCAACCCGGCTCACCACGCGACCGCCATGCCGCTTGATGCAGCACCGCCATCTCATCCAGCATCGCCCAGGCTGCCGCCACCGAGTCTGCCCGTTGCACCACGATCGGTCCCTCGCGCTGGTAGATCCGGTCGGATCGGCGGATCTGCTGGCGAGTATTCGCGCTGCGCTCCTCCAGATAGTCCTTCCCCGCCTCGCGCAGACCGGCCAAATCGACGAAACGCGACGCCTGCGACCGCTGCACCCGAACCAACCCCGCCACCCGCCGCAGCGTCGCCTGTTGCGTGCTGCCCACCCCCGGCAAAACCACCTCGTACCGAGACGTCACCGCACCCAGGCACCGCTCGGTCAGCTCCTCCGCCCGCCCTGCCTCGGCCAGCACGCCGTTGTGCTCCACCCAGGGGCTGTCGCGGTCCGCCGACCCGCTTGCCCCCAGGAACAGCACCGCCGGACCCGGCCAGCGCCGCACCCGGTTGAACAAAGCCAATGCAACGGTGCGCCCCGCCTCGGTCGCCGCCACCAGCACCGGGTCGTCAAACCGCTCCGCCGCCAGGCACCCCACCCAGGTCCAACTCTGGAAAAACGACAGCTCGGCGCGCCGTTCCAGTTCCCGCCAGCACCTGCCCAGTTCGGTGAAATCCGCGACCCCGCCGACCCGAACCGCGATCACCACGGCGCCGGCCGCGACCCCGCCACCGCGTCCTGCCCGGCCCTTACCGCCGCATCCCGCCCGGCCCCCACCAGCGCCTGCCGCCCGACTCCCGCCACGGCGTCCTGCGCGACCCCCGCCAATGCCTCCTGCGCGACCCCCGCCGACACGTCGCGCCCGGCCTCCGCCGAGGCGTCCGCCTCCCCGCGCCACAACGCCGCGTAAGCCGCGAACATCGCCGACTGATCGAAATCCCGCCGCGCCTTCGCCAGGTTCGCCACCCCAATCCGCAGGCACAGATCGGGGTCCGCCATCAACCCCCCCAGCGCCGCCGCCAGCGCCGCATCGTCCAACCGCGTCACGTAAGGCAGATTCTCCGACGTCAGCATCTGCCCAATATCGCCGACATCGGTCGAAACCACCGGCAACCCGCTGGCCATTGCCTCGATCACCGACAGCGGCATCTGTTCGGTGTCCGACGACAGAGCGAAAATGTCGAACTGAGCATAAAACCCCGGCGTGTCCTGATGATGACCCGCGAAACGCACCCGCTCCGACACCCCCAGAGCGGCCGACAGCGCCTCCAGCGCACCGCGCTCCGGCCCATCGCCGACTACCACCAGCCGCCCCGAGGACAGCATCGCGAACGCGCGCAACAGCCGCCCGATGTTCTTCTCCCTCCGCAACGCCGCCACGGTACCGATAACCGGCCCCCCCGAACTGACCCCCGTGCCACCCCCCGGAAAACGCCCCGGGAAACGCCCCGGAATACGCCCCGGAAAACGCTGGCCACCGCCGGTAGCGAACCGCGCCAGGTCGATCCCGTTCGGCACGTAACGCACCACGCTCCGCGGCAACTTCCATACGTCCGCGGCAATCCTCACCAGCCGACGCGAGGGCAGCACCACCGGCGTCCGCCGCAATACCAACCGCCGCGTCAGCACCCGCCGTGCGATCTGCGCCTCGCGTTCCTCCGGCCCAAAGCCATCGACCACATGCAGATGCCGGGTCACCGGCAAGACATTGGCCAGCGCGAACTCGATCGCACCCCAGTTGCAGGTCACCAGCACATCCGGCCGCCAAGCCCGCAACAGACCCCGATAGCGCCATGCATTCGCAATCATCGCGCCCCTGGCCGCCGCGACCGCGGGAAATGTCAGATCCAGATCGGGCCGCAACCGCTCCCGGCACGCCAGATCCCCGTCCAGCGCCACCACGAGGTGACGAAACGCCGGCCCGAAATGATTGGCGATGGCGGCAAACCGCACTTGCGCGCCGCCCACGGCAAAGCTCGGAAACACATGCGCGACCAGCGGTGCCCCCCTGGCCTCGCCCATCAGTCCCGTCGCTCCATCCACGGCAAGATTTTCCTCAGCTTGTCGGCACCCGACCGATACCGCAAACTCTTTCGCTGACGCAATGCTTACAAATCCGCCGCATGTTGCGCCCGTTGAAAAATCCCATCGCAGCCACCCCCGCGCCGGGGCCGGCAACAATGGGCAATTGAATGCCAAGGCGGCGTCGATTAGCCGATCAAGCGCTTACTTTGGTTGATTACCTTTTGGGAACGCGGAACAAAACCCAAGCGCATAACGCGCGACGATCCGCCGTCTTTTCGGCCTTAAACGTTAGAAATTGCCTGCTCTGCCAAATCGATGTCAGACTGCCTCCACAATGTCTTCGACTATGGTTTTACTCATACCTCTCTCCAAGACATTCTGGGTCGTCTCTTCCCTCGCGGCTCCGTGAACATTCTACCGTAACATGGCCGCATAACCTCGCGGCGAGCAACCGTAGTCCTTTTTGGGACGAAAGGTGAACTAATCCAAGCCATGGCGGACGCTCGTCAGAAAACGAACGCGGAAGCATGCCATTTGTCGTGTTCATTCTGCCCGGGCGCCATGAGGTACCTCGCAAATGCGCCGCCACCACAGCGCAAAAACCCGCCGGGCAAGAAATCGGCCAGTGCGGCGATCCCATGGTGAACATGGCTTGCGCCGTTTCGCAGCGGCAAACACCGGCGTCCGCCGCTACCGCCGAACCGCCATCACGATCCGATTGGTGTTCGTGCCCCCGCGATTGTTCCCCACCCCCCAGCAATTCGCCGTCTTGGTAAAACTCTGCTGATTGACCATCACCCCCAGGACATCGAACGGCAGCCCCTCGATCGCCGCGACAACGTGCCGTTCCAGCAACACCCGGCCACCTCGCACCTCGCCCACCTCGAACGCCACAAACCCGCCCGGCCGCACCACCCGGGCAAACTCCGCGAAACCCCGCCGCACGAAACCCTGCCACGCCAGCACGTCGCGATGCCGGTCGATCCGCACCCGCCCCGCATCGATCCCGGCAAACCAGCAGCGCAGCCAGTTGTCACCCGCGTAATCCACCACATCGAGAAACGGCGGAGACGTCACGATCAGGTCCACCGACGCATCAGCCAGCCCAGGCGTTTGTTCGGCCGCCCCGGTCAGCAGCAGCGCCGGCGGATGCAGCGGCGGCGCACCATCGGCCAGCAAACTCACCGTCTTCTTCAGGATGATCGCCCGCACGTCACGGGGCGGCGGAACCCGCCCACGCGCCGCGTTGATCCTGCGCTGCGACGCCGCCGAGACCGCCTGGTTCGGCGGCATCGTATAGACCGAGAAGAACCCGTTCGAGTGCCCAGTCAGCCGGTTGATCGCCACCATCCGGATCCACTGGTCCACCGCATCCGGCACCCCCGGCTCCAGCAGCCCCCCGCTCAGCAGCCCCCCGTTCAGCAGATAACCGCGCAAAGCGCGGATCTGGCGCAACGTGTCGGGATGATAGAACGCCAGTAAATCCGCCTCCGCCGGATCGCCCCCCGCCCCGGAAAGGTCGATCCCCGCCAGCCGCGTCCGCACCTCGGCAACCGATGGAGGATCCAGTCGAGGTGCGCACAACATCGCACTCAACGGATTGACGTCATTGGCCACCGGCGCCCGGCCCAGCAACGCCGCCTGCACCGCCGTGGTGCCGCGACCGGAAAACGGATCGAACACCCGATCGCCCGGTTCGGTCAGCCGCTCGATGAAAAACCCCGGAAGCTGGCCCTTGAAGCAGGCGCGGTAGCTGATCTCGTGCAGACTGTGCCCGCGCCGCTGTCCAGCGGTCCAGAACGCATTGACGAAATAGCGCAGCCCGGCCTGCTCGAACGCGCCCGTCGGCACGCCATCGAAGCTGAACCGGCGCAGCCCCTCGACGAAGTCCAAACCCCAACTCTTCCCCGGCAGCGGCGAACCGAAGCCCCGGGCCGCGATCAGCGCAGGAATGGATTGGCCGCCTTCTCCGCCCCGATGGTCGACCCCGGACCATGGCCGCACACGAACGACAGATCATCGCCCAGCGGCAACAACTTGGTCTTGATCGCCGCGATCAGCGCGGCGTGGTCGCCGTACTCGAAGTCCGTCCGTCCGACCGAACCCTGAAACAGCACATCGCCCACCAGAGCGAACCGCGCCGCCGCGTTGACGAACACCAGTGACCCCGGCGTGTGCCCTGGGCAATGCAGCACATCGAAACGATGCGGCCCCAGCGCCAGCACGTCGCCCTCCGCCATCCAGCGATCCGGAGTCACATTCCGCGCCTCGAAACCAAACGCCGCCGCCTGCTCTGCGATCCCATCCAGCAGGAACCGGTCACGCAGGTCCGGACCCTCGATCGGCACCGGCCGCCCCAACCGCTCCTGCCCAAACCGCGTCTGTAACGCATCGCGGAGACCCGCCGCCCCGCCCGCATGGTCCAGATGACCATGGGTCAGCACGATTTTCTCGATCGCCGCCCCGGTTTGCTCCACCGCCGCCAGGATCCGCTCCACATCGCCGCCCGGATCCACCACCATGCCGACCTTGCTCGCCTCGTCCCACAGGATCGAGCAGTTCTGCTGAAACGGCGTCACCGGCACGATCGCACCGCGCAGCTTGGTTTCGCCGCCAGCCCTATCGCCGCCAGCCCTATCGCCGCCAGCCCTATCGCCGCCAGTCATATCATATCAGTGCAACTTGGGCGATTTCAGGAAACTCGCCCGATCCGCCGACCGAACCGACACCCGCTTCGGCGACCCATCGCGCTCCAGCCGCAGCCGCACCTCCGCCCCGGCGCTGCCCGATGACCACACGCGCCGCCACAGCCCCGCCAGATCAGGGATTTCCTCGTCGTTCACGGTCAGGATCCGGTCGCCCGCTCGCACCCCGGCCTGTTCCGCCGGACCATTGTCCGACAGGCCGCCCACCACCAGGGTTTCGTCCGACTCGGTGGCATAAAGCCCCAGCCAAGGCCGAGCCGGGCGGTTAACCCGGCCATAACTCAGCAGATCCTCCATGATCGGCGCCAGCAATCCGATCGGCACCACCATGTTCATGTCCAGCCGACGACCCTTGCCGTCACCTTGCTGCAAGATCAGCGACCCGATGCCCATCAGCTTGCCATCACCACCGATCAGCCCACAGCCGCCCCAGAACGGATGCGCCGGCGCGGTGAATAGCGCATCATCCAGCACGTATTCCCAATACCCAGCAAATTCCTGCCGCCCGACGATCCGCGTCTCGATCGAGTGATGACGCCCGCCGCCGGCCGACAACACCGCCTGATCGCCGACCTTCAGCCGATCCGAATCGCCAAGCTCCAGATGCGGCACATCCAGCTTGCCCAGCGCCTGCACCAGCCCGAACCCGCTCTCCTGGTCGTACGCCAGCGCATGACCAGGGACCGCCTGGCCATCGTTCGATGTGATCCACAGCGTCTCCGCCTCGGTGATCAGGTAGCCGATGGTCGCGATCAGCCCGGTGCCCGAAATAACCACTCCGCTGCCCGCCCGCTCGGTACCCAGCGTTCCGGCGGTGAAGGCGTCGGCCGGAACATAGGTCTTCAGGCTGACCACAGCCTTCATCGCCCGTTCGAGGTCGAACGAGTAATCGCCTGGATCGGGCTGCAGATTGGACGGGATCTCCCAGTCGTCTTTCTTCATGCCTCGACGTCTTCCCTGGTTGGGACGGCCTTTCGGTGAGGTATCGGTCATGCCCCTCCTATATCGGACCTTTCGACCCCGCCGACAATGCCGCCGCCGGCTAAGCTGGCAAAGCCCCCGCCGGTAATCCTGACTCCGACCCTGCCGACAAGCCGGACTCCGGCCCCGCCGGCAAGCCCGCCAGCCGCGAATCGCGCCCGATCAACCCCCGCCAGCCTGGCGGTTCGCCGCCAATTCCGCCGCGGAAAGCTGGAATCCGGCGATGACACTGTACGACGCACCCGTTTTATTGGCCGAAACCGGCAAGTCCAGATCGATGTCAGGGCTGGTGATGGTCAGGCGGTCAACGTTTGGCGGAAACCTAAGATGCAGCGGATACACCTTCTTGTCACGCACCGTCTCGCCCTCGGTCACCGCCAGGAACAACGGCACGTCGGCCTGCCGCCCCTTCATCGCCGGGCCGCGCTGGATCGAGATCGAAACCTTCACCTTCGCCGCCAGCGTATTCTTCTCATCGCCGGCCTGGCAGCTTCCGTTCACCGCGATCACCCGCGCCTGCAGGATCAGGTCGGTCACGTCATGCGCCGGCCCAGGACCGCCGTAGCGCGTCACATCCGCCAACGCCGGTATCAGCCGAGGCGTCGGGCACACCGGAGCAAACGTGTTGGCAGGGGGAACACACCCCAGCAGCGGCAGCATCAGCAACCCGACGCAAACCAGGGCGCCCAAACGTAAACCAGAAGACATCCAAAACTCCGCCAGCCGGACCGACTCCGGTAGATCCCGGATGGGGACACGTCATTGTGCCGGGCGCCGCCGCAATCGGCAATGCGCACCCAAACGCCGGTGCCGGCGCGACCGCAAAGCGCGCCCCGTTACGACCGGCAACGCCCGCCCACCACGACCGGCAACGCCCGCCGCCGCGACCGCAAAGCGCGCCCGGCGCGACCGGCAATGCGCACCACGGCGCGATCGGCAACGCGGACGCCATCCGCCGGCGCCGATCAGGCGCTACAACCCGGCGCGGAGATATTGGCTGGGAACGTCCGCCGGCACGCCCAGCGCCCGGGCCGCCCGCCACGCCCACCCCGGGTCGGCCAGAATCGCCCGAGCCAGCAGCACGACATCCGCCCTGCCATTGGCGACGATCTCGGCCGCATGTGTGGGTTCGGTGATCAACCCGACCGCCCCTGTGGCGATCCCCGCCCGATGGCGAATCGCCTCGGCGAACGGCACCTGATAGCCCGGATGCGACGGAATCGTCTGCTCGTGCGACACCCCACCAGACGAGCAATCGATCAAATCCACCTGCCCGGTGGCGGCCAGCCTGCGCGCCAGCGCCACGGTATCCTCGATCGTCAGGCCGCCCGCCACCCAGTCAGAGCAAGACAGCCGCACCCACAATGGCAACTCCGACGGCCACTCGCCACGCACCGCCTCCACCACCTCCAGCAGGAAGCGCGATCGCCCATCCGCGTCGCCGCCATAGGCGTCGTTGCGCCGGTTCGACACCGGCGACAGAAACGAATGGCCCAGATAGCCGTGCGCGCCGTGGATCTCCAGGATCTTGAAGCCGGCCTCCCGCGCCATCGCCGCGGTAGCGGCAAACTGGCCGATAATGTCGCCGATCTCGCCGCCGGAAAGCGCGCGCGGATCTGTCGCCCCCGGCACCGAAGGCAAGGCGCTCGGAGCCAGCGGCACCCAGCCGCCTTCGCTAAGCGGAATCGGCTTGCCGCCCTGCCAAGGCACCTGCGACGACGCCTTCCGCCCGGCATGGGCAATCTGGATCCCCGGCACCGATCCGCCCTGCGTAATCACACCCGCGAGCCGCCCCAACAGCGCCTGGTGCTCGGCATTGTACAAGCCAAGACAGTGCGGCGTGATCCGGCCAACCGCCGACACATGCGTCGCCTCGGTGAACACGATCCCGGCACCCCCGGCGGCGCGGGCCCCCAGGTGCTGAACGTGCCAGTCGTTGCCCAGCCCGTCATTCGCACTGTATTGGCACATCGGCGAGACCACGATCCGATTGCGCGCGGTAACCGAGCGGAAGCGGACCGGCTGGAACAGCAACGGCGTTGACATGCGGCATGATATCCTTGGTGTGCAACCGACCCGGCAATATCCGGATCTCGGGCGCGGATGCGCCAGCGCCGTATATAGCCTGCCGCACCAAGCATGAAACGGCACCTCCGCCGACTGTCTCGCAAGCCCACCAGACTCTGCGCCCAGAGCCCACCCAAGGTGCCCACCCAATCAGCACCGACCGGGTTCGAAACCGGGCACTCCGCCGACCACCGACCCGATGCACCTCGACCGCCAAGCCCGCGACTCGTTCGGCAACGCGCCACGCGCCAACACCCACTGCGCCACGCGCCAACACCCGGTGCGCCATGCACCGCCACCATGAAACGCCGGGGCGCTCCGTGCCCCGCGTAGCCATCTCCGTGCCATAGCTTAACGAATCCCAAAACGGCAAGCTATCGACCGACCGTACCAGCACCCATCGGCGCCGCGCCAACCAACCGACACCCCGTCGGGGCCAGTTCTCGACACAGCCGACGAAGCGGCCCAAGCCACAGCCAGACAGTCACCGTCAGAACAAAGCCACCACCGCCATGAACATCCTCTCCATCCAATCCTGGGTCTCCTACGGCCACGTCGGCAACACCAGCGCGATGTTCCCGCTGCAGCGCCTCGGCGCCGAAGTGTGGGCCATCAACACAGTGCAGTTCTCCAACCACACCGGCTACGGCGACTGGCAAGGCACCGCCTATTCCGGTCAATCGGTGCGCGATCTGGTGGACGGCATCGCCGCAAGAGGCGTGCTGCCACGTTGCAACGCCGTATTAACCGGCTACGTCGGACAGGCCGACATCGGCGACGCCATCCTGCACGCCATCGCCTCGGTGCGCCACGCCAACCCAGCCGCGCTATACTGCTGCGACCCGGTGATCGGCGACACCGATACCGGCGTCTACGTCCGCCCCGGGA
Source organism: Rhodopila sp. (assembly GCF_965277165.1). GTDB lineage: Bacteria > Pseudomonadota > Alphaproteobacteria > Acetobacterales > Acetobacteraceae > Rhodopila. Next base: position 635,565 of record NZ_CBDICE010000006.1, on the reverse strand, counting down.
TCGAAGATTTCCTGCGCCTCCAAGCCCTGCCGGCCGCCGATATCGCCACCCCCAACCGATTCGAGATCGAACGCCTGACCGGGCTCGATTGTTCCACCCTGGCCGGAGCCAGGCAGGCAATGCTGCGGCTCCGCTCCATGCTGCGCCCCGGCGGCCCGGCCTGCGTGCTGCTGACCAGCCTGGAAACCGACACCACGCCGCCCGATTGCATCGACATGATGACCGCCGCCGAGGACGGCTTCCACCTGCTGCGCACCCCCCGCCTGCAACTCAACATCAACGGCGCCGGCGATGCGATCGCCGCCCTGTTTCTGTTCCACTACCTGCGCACCAACAGTGCGGTGGCGGCATTGCAGGCCGCCGGGTCATCGATCCACGGCGTGCTGCGACAAACCGCGCAGGCCGCATCACCCGAGATCCTGACCGTCGCCGCGCAGCAGGAATTCGTCACACCGACCAAGAGCTTCAAGGCGACCGCCTGCTGACGATCACCCGCGCACCGCCCGCTGGCCGCGAACAGTCCGGAAATAGGCGTCGATCGCATCGACGATCGCGCGCGCCAGCCCAGCCCGATGCGCGGCCCGCCGCAACTGACGCTCATCCCCCGGATTGGACAGAAAACCCAGTTCAATCAGCACGCTCGGGATGTCCGGCGCCCGCAGCACCGCGAAATGCGCGTGCCGATCCGGATCGGGCAGCAGCGTTGTCCGGCTCGCCAGGTACCGCACCATGCTGGCCTGCAGCACCGAGGAATGCAGCCACGTCTCCCGCCGCATCAGACTGGACAGAATGTCGGCGACAGCGGGCGGCATGCGGCCAAATCTCGGCCCCGGAAGCAGTCCGGCGCCATTCTCCCGCTCAGCCAGTCGCGCGCTGCTCAGGTCCGATGCGCGATAGGCAAAACGGTAGATACTGGCGCCATGCACCAAGTGGTTACGTGCGTGGTTCGCGTGCAACGAGATGAACAGCGCCGCATGATGCTGCTGCGCGAACACAACGCGTTGACGCAGCGCTATGAACTCGTCCCCGGTCCGCGTCATGGCCACACGATAGCGGTGTCCAGCCTCGATCCGATGGCGAACCGCCAGGCCGGTGGCAAGCACGACATCCTTCTCCCGCGTGCCACGCAGCCCGATACAGCCAGGGTCTTTGCCGCCATGGCCAGGGTCCACGACCACCAGCGGCCGCCCGCGCCCCGGCGGACCATGATGTGGATGCGTCACATGATGATCCGCCAGCGTGCGAGCACCGGCCGCGTTCGCTGCCCAGAGCGAAACCACACCCACCGCGAGGGCCTGGACAAATGTCCGGTATCGCTTCGAACATCCGGCCATCATCACCCGCGCCATGTCTCCAAATCGATCACCGCGATGCCAGACCGAACCGGCGCCGGCCCTCCGACGTCTGGACGAATCACCGCCAGCGTGAATACATCGCTCGAACCGACATCGAGTGGAGCCATGACATGCGAAACATCACCCTGGGTACCCTGGCGATCCTCGGCCTGCTCCTCGCCACCGCCAGCATCGCCTCCGCCGCCCCGGCCACCGGTCTGATCGGGCGAACCACCCTGTCGCAGGCCACGTCGATCCAGCCGGTCTACTACTACTGGAACCACCACCGCTACCGCCACCGCTCATGGGACCGCCGCCACCGCCGCTGGCGCTACTACTGAAATCAAGCGAACCCCAGGGGTCGATCTAGGGCCGATCGGTGAACCAGGATCGGCCCCGACCCGCTACCCCTCCGCCAGGAACGCCATCGCCGCCTCGACCCCACCGCGCGCATGCGGCACGCCCTCGATCCGCATCCCCATTTCCACCGCCGCCAACGCTCCCAGCAGCATCGGCTCGTTCAGATCGCCAAGATGCCCGATGCGGAAAATCTTGCCGCCCAGCTTGCCCAGACCCCCGCCCAAAGAAACATTGAACCGCTCCCGAACCGTCTTGCGCAGCGCGTCGGGGTTGAACCCCTCCGGCATCAGCACCGCGGTCACCGAGTTGGAATACCGTTCCGGAGACAGACAGAACAGCCTCGGCCCGTCATTGCCGGCCCACACCTGAACCGCCCGCCGGGTCGCCTCCGCCAGCCTGGCATGACGATCCACGACGTTGTCCAGGCCCTCGTCATCCAGCAGACGGATCGATTCCTGCAGACCATAGAAAATGTTCACCGGAATGGTGCCGATGAAGCTCTTCTGCGCCCGGTTCGCCATCATCGTCCAGTCGAAATAGAAACGATGCAGCTTGGCCTGCCGATGCGCGGCCAGAGCCTTGTCGGATACCCCGGTGAAGCTCATGCCGGTCGGCAGCATCAGCCCCTTCTGGCTGCCGCCGACTACGCAATCCACCCCCCACGCGTCCATCCGGAACTCCAGCGACCCCAATGAAGAGATCGTATCCACCAGCAGCAACGCCGGATGCCCCGCCGCGTCGATCGCCGCTCGGATCGCCGGCAACGGCAGCATCATCCCGGTCGCAGTCTCGTTGTGTACCACGCACACCGCCTTGATCGCCCGCGCGCCGTCCGCCGCCAACGCGCGGCCTACCTCGGCGATGTCCACACCGCGGCGCCAGTCGGCCGCCACCAACCGCACCTCCAGCCCATGGCCGCGCGCCATGGCGGCCCACTCCTCCGAGAAGTAGCCCGACTCCAGCACCAGGATCACATCCCCCGGCGACAGCAGGTTGGTCAGGCTGGCTTCCCATGCGCCATGCCCCGAGGCGTTGTACATGAACAGATGCTGCTGAGTTTGCAGCACCCGCTTCACGCCGGAGAACGCGGCGTCATAAACCTCGACGAATTCCGGATCGTTGAAGTCGATGCTGTTGCGGTCCATCGCTCGCAGCACGCTGTCGGGGATGTTGGTCGGGCCGGGATTGGCAAAGAAATGCCGCCCGCGCGCCCGCGAGGCTCCAGACGCCGACCCCGAAGACGCGGACCCGGAAGACTTTGACCCCGAGGGGGATGACATCGAAGGCTTGGACATGTGCGACGATCCTACCAAGGTCCTGACCAGCAGGCTTATAGACCATCCTCGCGAACCTGCCCCCGCCCAGCAAGGGTAGCTGCCATGCCCGCCTGTCCGCCGCCGCCGCCCGGGCCTGCCAAAACACGTCAAATCGGCGCCGCGATCAACCCGCCCCCGACAGGCACCCCGCCAGAACGAAGCCGGACAACCGGTCCACCCACGTGTCGTCCACACCCTCGTTCAACAGCATGCGCAAATACAGCGGACCGAATAAGCTGGAGCAGGTGATCTCTACATCCAGATCACGCCGCAACTCCCCCGACGCAATGCCCCTGGCGATCACCGCCCTCACCTCGGCGCGCCGAGGCTTCACGAAACCGGTCAGAAACGCCTCGATTGTCTCCGGATCGCCCTGACCCTCGGCAATGATGCAGCGAATGATCCGTCCCGCCCTGCCGCGCACCAGCCTGGCGAACAGCCGCAACGTCGCCTGCAGGTCAGCCACCACCGAGTCCGATGCCGGCAACGCCAGATCGGCCGCCGTCGCCTGCAGGAACCCCTCCATCGCCAACGAACCCTTCGACGGCCACCAGCGATAGATCGTGCTGCGCGCCACCCCCGAGCGCACCGCCACGCCTTCGATCGTGAACCGGCTCAGACCACCCTCGGCCAACAAATCATACGCCGCCGCCAGCACTGAGGTGCGCGTCGCATCGCAACGCGGTCGTCCGGGCGGTCGGGCAATTTCCAAAGACTGCATGACGGGCTCCTGCAAGCAATATGGCGACCGATCGCCCGAGACAAGCCATTCCAATACAGCATGTCGCGTATTTCCAACCAGCACGGGTTGTATACGGCGGAATCCGGCACACATCCCCGCCGCTACATTGTGTAGCGAAATAGGCGGCAAGAACTCTCATGGACCAGGCTACCACAGCACAAAGAGCCGCAACCGGCCTTCCGGAAACCATTCGCCAGCCCGTCGGCACTCGCCGCAAGGGATGGGCCAAGCGCGCCGCCCTCGGCACCCTCGTGGTGCTGGGCTTGGCCGCGGCGGCGCAATACGCCACCCAATACTGGCGCACCGGCCGCTTCATGATCGACACCGACGACGCCTATGTGGAGGCCGACAACACGCTGATCGCCCCGCGCGTGCCGGGCTACATCGCCCAGGTCCTGGTCACCGACAACCAGCCGGTCAAGGCCGGCCAGGTGCTCGCCAGGATCGACGACCGGGACTACCAGACCGCGCTGCACCAAGCCGTCGCCGACCGCCAGACCGCCGAGGCCGCGATCGGCTCGATCGATGCCCAGCTTGCCCTGCAGGCCTCGCTGATCGAGCAGGCCAACCAGCAGGTGATCGGCGCTGATGCCGCGCTGCGCTTCGCCCAGCAGGACCATGCCCGCTATCAGACGCTGTCCCGTTCCGGAGCCGGCACAATTCAGTCGGACCAGCAGAGCCAATCGCTGCTCACTCAGCGCACCGCCGACCTCGGCCGGGCCCAAGCGTCGCTAATGGCGGTCCGCCAGCAGATCGACGTGCTGAAGGCAGACAGGGTCAGGGCCACGGCCCAACTGCAGCATTACCGCGCCGCCGAACAGCAGGCCCGGCTCAACCTCGGCTACACCGAACTCACCGCGCCGATCGATGGCACCGTCGGCGCGCGCACGCTGCGGGTCGGCCAATACGTCCAGGCCGGCACCCAACTGATGGCGATCGTGCCGCTCGACGCGGTCTACGTCGTCGCCAACTACAAGGAGACCCAACTCACCGACGTGCATCCCGGCCAATCCGTCGAGATTTCCGTCGACACCTTCCCCAGCGCCGAGATCCACGGCCATGTGGATAGCATCGCGCCGGCCACCGGCCTGCAATTCGCATTGCTGCCGCCGGACAACGCCACCGGCAACTTCACCAAGATAGTCCAGCGCCTGCCGGTGAAGATCGTGCTCGATCAAGATTCCGGAACCGCGGCCGACGTGCTGCGCCCCGGCATGTCGGTCGAGCCCTCGATCGACACCCGCCCGCCGCGCTGATCCAACCCGTCCGGCACCCACCCAGTCCCGCACCGCCATGCCCAATTCCGCGCCACCCGCCGACAGCGAACCCCAGGCCGACATGAAGACCTGGATGGCGGTATCCGCGGCGATGATCGGCGCCTTCATCGCCGTGCTCAACATCCAGATCACCAACGCCTCGCTGCCCAACATCCAGGGCGCGATCGGCGCCGGCATCGACGACGGCGGCTGGATCTCCCACCGCCTATCTGGTCGCCGAGATCGTCGTCATCCCGCTCACCCGGCTTCCTCGCCCCGGTATTCTCGCTCCGGCGCTATCTGCTCGCCAACACCTTCATGTTCCTGGTGATGTCGGTGGCCTGCGCGTTTCGCCCACAACCTGGCCCAGATGATCGTGCTGCGCGCCCTGCAAGGCTTCTTCGGCGGCGTGCTGATCCCGCTCGCCTTCACCCTGACGCTGACCATGCTGCCGCGCGCCAAGCAACCGATCGGGCTGGCCCTGTTCGCCATCTCGGCGACTTTTGCCCCGGCGATCGGCCCCACCATCGGCGGCTACCTGACCGAGACCTACGGCTGGCAATACATCTTCTACGTCAACCTGATCCCCGGCGCCTTGATGCTGGCCACGCTGTGGCCCACCCTGCCCAAGGCGCCGATGCAACTCGGCATGCTGCGCCACGGCGATTGGTTCGGTATCGTTACACTTGCCACCGGGCTGGCCTCGCTGCAGACGGTGCTGGAGGAAGGCAACAAGGACGACTGGTTCGGCTCCACCTTCATCGTCCGCCTGTCGATCATTGCCGTGGTTTCGTTTGCATTGTTCTTCTGGACCGAGCTGACCATCCGCGACCCATTGTTGAACCTGCGCCTGCTGCTGCGGCGCAACTTCGGCCTCGGCAGCCTCGCCAATGTCATCATGGGCATGGCACTGTATGGATCGGTGTATCTACTGCCGGTCTATCTTTCGCAAATGCAGGGCTACAACGCCGAACAGGTCGGCTTCGTGCTGGCCTGGACCGGGCTGCCCCAGCTCGTGCTGATCCCGTTCGTGCCCACGCTGATGCGCTATATCGACACCAGGCTGCTGGTCGCCGTCGGCTTCGCCCTGTTCGCCACCAGCTGCTTCATGAACTTGTGGATCAGCGCCGACTACGCCGCTCCCCAGCTGCTGCTGCCCAACCTGGTGCGCGCCGTCGGCCAGGCCCTGATAATGACCCCGCTCTCGGCGCTCACCACCGGCGGCATCGAACGCCAGTTCGCCGGTTCCGCCTCGGCCATGTTCAACATGATGCGCAATCTCGGCGGCTCGATCGGCATCGCCGCGCTGGAAACCTTCGTCACCAAGCGCGAGCAGTTCCACTCCAGCATCATCACCGCCAACGTCTCGCTGCTGAACCAGGCGACCAGGCAGCGCATTGCGTCACTACAGGCGTATTTCATGTCGAACGGCATCAGCGATGCCGCCTCCGCCTGGCACGAAGCGGTGGTGCAGATCGGCCGCGGCGTGCGGGCGCAGTCCTATTTCCTGGCCTACAGCGACGCATTCTACCTGATGGGCGCGGCCTTGCTGCTGGCCCTGGTGACCTCGGTCGCAATGCGCAAATCCACCGCCAGCGGCGCCGGCGCGCACTGATTTCCAGCTCGGCGTGAAGGCCAAATGCCGACCCGTTCAACCCGCCGATTTTTGGCCGGAAGCGAGGGGGTTTTGGCATGCACGCCAACGCCGCCGGCCCCATCTTCCGCCTCAACACAGAACCGTCCGAAAGACCGCACATGATCAAGCCCGATACGCATCTGACCATAGGCTCCCTGCTGTTCGAGGCATTGGACCAGATCGACCTCACCGGCCCGTTCGAGGTGCTGTCCCGCATCCCGAACTCCACCTACCGGATATACGGTAGGACGGCGGAACCGGTGCGCGACATGAACGGCCTCCGCCTGACGCCGGACGCTGCGCTGGCCGATGCGCCACAACTGGACGTGCTGCACGTCCCGGGCGGTCCCGGCCAGGAAGCGCTGATGCAGGATCAGGCCGTGCTCGGCTGGATCGCCCAGCAGGCCGCCGGCGCGCGCAGCGTCTTCTCGGTCTGCACCGGCGCGCTGCTGTGCGGGGCGGCCGGTCTGCTGCGCGGACGCCACGCCACCACGCACTGGGCGTCGCTCCACCTTCTGCCCTGCTTCGGAGCGATCCCGGTGAACGACCGTGTCGTCGTGGACGGCACCTGGGTGTTCGCCGCCGGCGTCACCTCAGGCATCGATGGTGCGCTACGCCTGGCCGCGGAGCTGCGCGGCGAGGCGGCAGCGCAAGCCATCCAACTCGACATGGTCTACGCGCCCGAACCGCCCTTCAACAGCGGTACGCCCGAAACCGCACCGCCGGCCATCCTGTCCGCGGCGCGGAATGCGCTGCGAGACCTCACCACGCGGCGCGAAGCCACCGCCAGACGCATCGCCGCCCAGCTTGGAATCAAGCAGAACTGAACCATCGCCGTTAGAGGGTCGGCAACAGGGCGATACGCGAATCCCGTACCCGAAGCGCCGGCCGCTCAGGCGCCGCGGCCTACCCGCCCGACCATCGCCATCGCCGCCGCCGGATTCCGCTGTTTGAAGCCGCTGATCACGAACAGGAAGACGTCACGCGGCGTGCTCTCAGGTCTGGCCGGACCTGCCGTTTCAAGATCATCCGGGACCTGACCCACGGACCATTGGCAAGCGCGATCGACCCACCGGTCCAGCGCCCCCGCGCTATACCCCAGCGCCTCCCCCTCCGCCGTCCCCATGATCCGGGCATACACGAAAGGCGCAGTCGGATCGGCGATCTGGGGAAACACCGAATCCCCCGCAACCACGATCGCAACCCCATGCTCGCGCGCCAGCGCGACAAACTCCGGCGTGCGGAAACTGTCATGCCGCACCTCGACCGCATGACGCACTGCTCGGCCCTCCACCGATCTCGGCAGCCGCTGCAAGAAGCCCTCGAAATCGGCCAGGTCGAATTTCTTGGTCGCCATGAACTGCCACAGGATCGGCCCCAGCTTGGCCCCCAGATGCATCACACCGCTGCTGAAGAACCGATCGATCGACTCGCCGGCCTCGGCCAGCTCCCGGCGGTTGGTGGTGAAGCGCGACCCCTTGACCGAGAACACGAAATCCTCCGGCGTCTCATCATGCCACTTGATGAAACTCGCCGGCTTCTGCGACCCATAATAGGTGCCGTTGATCTCGATCGCCGTCAGCTTGCGGCTGGCGAATTCCAGCTCCCGCCGGTGCGCCAGACCATCCGGATAGAACGCCCCGCGCCAGGGTTCATAGGTCCACCCGCCGACACCGATCCGGATCCGTCCCCCGCCACCCGGCGGCATGATCAACCGTCCCGCCAGACGTCGGCCAGCTTGGTCGCCAAAAACCGCGCCAGCGCCGCGTTCACGGCGACCGGATTTTCCTGCGCCATCCAGTGCCCCGATTGAACCACCACTTCGCTCAGATCCGCACAAGACGCCCGCATCGGCTCCGCCAGGCGCGAGTCCATCGTCTCGCAGGTGTAATCAAACGCCCCGTGCAGGAACAGCACCGGCATCGACAGCCGGCCGCCATCCCGCGCCTGCCGCGCGAACGCACCATTCCGAGCATGATTCATGTACCAGGAATCCGGCCCGAAAAACCCGTTGCGCTGCAACGACGCCACATAAACGCTGCAATCCGCCTCGCTCAGCACCTCGCCATCCCGAGGCACCGAGGGCGCTCGTCCCGCGCCGCCGAACCAGCCGCCGTCACGCCGCACCAGCGCGGTGCGCGACGGCTGCCCCTTGCCCGCGGCACTGCCCTTGCGGAACAGCGCCTTCACCGTGGCCGCCACATCAGCCTCGAAATCCGCCCCCGCCTTGGCGAAATTCTCCTGGTAGAACAGTTGATAGTCCCACTGGCCAGCAGGAAACTCCGCCTCGGGATACACACCGCGATCGATCAGCGGACCCGTCTCCCCCGGCGTGAATCCGCCCGGCAGATACGGCACGCACAGATTGACCAGACCGAGGCAACGCTCGGGATGATGACTGCCCAGGCTCCACACCACCGGGCTGCCCCAGTCGTGGCCCACCCACACTGCCTTGTCCCGCCCCAGCGCGTCCAGCAGATCCAGCATGTCGGCCACACTGTGCTCCAGCGCATAGTCCTCGTGCCGAGGGTAAACGCTGGACCGGCCATAGCCCCGCATATCCGGCGCGATGGCACGAAAACCCAGCGCCGCGAACACCGGAAGCTGATGCCGCCAACTGATCGACAGCTCCGGCCAGCCATGCACAAAGATCAGCGGAGGCGCATCGGCGGCGCCGCAACTCAGATAAAACGTCGAATGGCGTTCGCCGCCCGCCACATGCTCGGTGATCGGAAACATCATTGCCTGAGCATGATCGCGCTGGGCGGACCGTTCAAGCCGGGTGCATTCCGACCCCGCCCGCCGCACCGATGCGCCCCGCCCACCGGCAAGGCGCGCCACCCTTCAGCCGCCGCGCTGCCTGTCGATCAGCCGCAGTACGTCCGCCAGCCGGCTCGTTAAGTTAGAAATGGAACCATCGCGACACCGCAACAAAATCCAGCCCGACCCTTCCCGCACGATCAGCCACGTCGCGATCTCCCTGCCGGCCTCGAAAACACCAAGGATACCGCGCGCCCCGGCAACGTTCCACCGTCGAGGGGAAAAATCCATCACCGTATCGATCCCGTCGGCATCCTCCAGCCAGTCAGCCAGCGTCTGACGGTCCGCGATATCCAGCCCGGTGAAGGTGCCTGCCGGCAGCGCCAAGGTTGCCCCGCTTTCCAAGGCGGTGAAACGAACATCCCCCGGAAGCGCAAAGGTCATGCCAACGAATCGCGGCGCCCCCGCCCGTTCATCGGCTCGCGTTTTCCACCCTGATGCACCCATGAATGGTTTACTCGACCTTTTGTCTCGCCACGTCGCGGCCAACACTCAACCCACGCGCAACCCCAGGCACCCGTCCCGGCAAACGACAGGCCCAGGGCAACGTCTATCAGCGGATCGAAACGCGGCGCCGGACCACCCGACGCCGCATTCGCGTTATCGCGCGGCTGCGCCCGCCACCGGCGCGGCAACAACCGAACCCCCGGTGCTGGTCGGGTTGAGCAGGTAGGAGAACCCGAAGCTGGGGTTGGCGAACTGCCCGATATACTGGTTGTAGAACTGATAGACCTCGGCGATGCCAAGCTTTGGCACATACACCACGTCATACGGCGCCAGCCGGATATCGGCATCCGGATCGCGACCCTGGCGCAACGCCCGCCATTTCACCGACAGGAACTTCGGCTTGTCGCCGGGACCGCGCCGGATAATGAACACCGACCCATCGTCGCTGCTCAGCTTGGTGCCGCCCGCCCGCGCAATCGCCTGCGACAGCGTCAGCGTCGGCCCGACCGTGATGAACTCGCCCGGCGTGTTCACCTCGCCACCGACATAGACCCTGGTTGGAGCAAACGACTTCACTTCCACCGTCACCCGCGGATTCTGCAACTCCTTCGCGTAGCCCTTGCGCAGCGTCTCCGCCAGTTCGGCCGGCGTGCGGCCATACGCCACCGCGTCCGAGACCGCCGTGGTCGAGATATGACCGTCAGGCCGAACCGTCACTTCCTCGTTCAGTTCCGGATTCAGCAGCAGACGCACATCCAGCGTGTCACCCACCTGGATCCGATACGGCGGCAGATTGGCCGTGTAGGTCGACGCCGCCGGCTCCATCGGCGCCGGCGGCAGGTCCGGCACCGGGGAACACGCCGCCAACGCAACCGCCCCCGCGAACACGATCCCGGCCGGAGCGATCACCCGGGGGCGCCGAACCCAGCGTCCGGTTTCGTTGCTTGGGAGCACCATGCGGATGGCTTCTTCATTCATGTGTTGTTAACCCCTGTCGGTTGGTTCAGCGAAGACTCTGACGTTCGCCCAAGGCGGCTTTACTAAACCCGTGTGGCACCTGTCATCCGGCAACTCTCATCGCGCGACCCGCATCTCGCCCCTCGCATCCACTTCAGGGCCAGGCGCGAGCCTCGAAACACGATCACCAACGCCACGCAGCAAGCCTTATGCCAACCAAGGTCAGCCGATTCCAGCCAAATCCCAGCGCCCCTTGACGTAACGGCAGCGTCACCTGTTGCGTGCTAGTCCTGAAAGCGAACAGCAATGTATCGCGCTTTCTTGATTCGCGATACTAGCGCGGAGGGTAGGCCGGCGCATAGCCGTTCGCGCGGATTTCCGATTGCTGAACCGGCTCGCGCGCACCGCCACCCGACAAATCAGCCGCCGCCACATCGATATAGCGCCGGCTCAATGCAACGTCGTTGCCACTCAATGCATCGAGCGCATGCGCCACGTCAGCCGAACTCCTCGCCGCGCCCGGCGATTCGTCGCCGGCTCCATTGACCGGACGAAAGACCAGTTGCAGCTGCGCTTCCTGCAGCAAGCGCCGCGCATCCTCGATCCGTCCGGCCGCTAACGCCGCCCGCGCCGCGTTCAGCTTGGGCAAGGTCGGCGATGAGACGATCCGCGGTCTTGGCTCCGCCGGCGGATTGTCCGGTTGCTGCGGAGCAACATCGGGCGCGGCAAGCTGGCGCAAACGCGCCAATACCGATTGCGCATCGTCGGGCTGCTCCTGACGAGCCGGTGGCGGTGGTGGCGGCGGTGCCGGCCTCGCCAACGCAAGCTTCTGCGGCGCCGACTTCGCCGGCTCGGTCCTGGAAACCCCGCCCCTGGCCGATCCGTTCCTGCCCGAGTCGGTCCTGCCCGAGTCGGTCCTGGCAACGTCGGTCCTGGCCACGTCGGTCCTGGCTGCGTCGGTCCTGGGCGCCTGTGGCCTCGCCGCCCCTGCCCTGGCCGCCTCCGGCCTGCCTGGTCTGGTCCTCGCCGCCTCGGTCTTAACCGCCGCGCCCGAATCCGCCCCACCCGGCGCCCCGCTCGGCACCGCCTCGATCGGCGCCGGCTCTGCCTTCGCCGGCTCTGCCTTCGCCGTATCGGCCCGTTCAGCCGCGGTCATCGCCGCCACGTCCTTTCTGGACCCGGGCCCAGCCGCTTCGACGCCAGCAGGCACCGGCCCCGACGAAGCGGCAGCGATTTCATTCCGTTCCGGCACCGCGACCGCCGGCGCGGCAGCCGCCGCTGGACGCGCCTCCGCGCCTTCAGGCGCCGCCGACCGAGGCGCTGCCTGTTGTGGCGCCCCCACTTGTGGTGCCGGCGGCACAGCCGAGGCGGGCAAAGCCACCGGCGGCGCGGGCGGCACCGGCAAAGCCGGCGGTACCGGCAAAGACAGCGCCGCCGCCGAGGCCAGCACCGAACCTTGCGGCGGCAAATTCCGCGGCACCGCAACAGCCGAAGGCGCCGCACTCTGACCTGCCGCACTCGGCGGCGGACTACTCGGGGGCGGACCGCTCAGCGGCGCAACCGCCGGCGGCGCGGCGGCCAGCGCAGCCTCCAGTTGACTTGTCCCCAGCCGAGCCGTCTCGGGCGGAGCCGGGGACGACGGCGCCACAGCCTCCGGACTCGCCGGCGACGGCTCCGGTTTGCTGGCTAACTCGTCCTCGAGTTGCGTCACCCGCTGTTGCAGTTGCGCCACACGCCCACCCGCGATATCGTGATCGGGCTCGGCCGTCGGCTCCGCCGGTGCCCCGTCCAGCAGCGAATTCCACTGCTCACGCGCCTGATGAAGATAGATCGCGGGCTGCCCGTAGATCGAAAGACCCAGCAGAGCAAGGCCGGAAACCGCTGCCACGGCCGAAATGGCAAGACGCACGTTGATCCCCCGCTGTGTACGGCGTTGCCTCAGTCATGCGGCGCCCCGAGCGCGGGCACAATAAAAGTGATTGTGTTCATGCCGACGTGACATCACGCTAACGCGATCGTTACATCTTACGTAAACCGTAACGCAACCTGTTCATCACCGTCATGTCAGCCGCCTTGCACACCTCCGGTTCAGCCCACAGGTCCACAAGGCCAGCCACAACTGAACGATCAGGAGGCGTCGACCATGCCACAGGAATTTCACGATCAACTCATTTCGTTCATGCCGAAGATGCGTGTCTGGGCGTTGGCTTTGACCCGTAACCGCGCGGCTGCCGACGACCTGACGCAGGACGTCGCCACCAAGGCCCTGGTCGCGCGCGATTGCTTCATCCCCGGAACGAACTTCTCGGCCTGGGTCCATCGCATCATGATCAACCATTTCATCAGCAGCGTTCGCAGCAAGCGCGAATTCACCGATACCGAGAACATGCCCGAGGTTCCCGTTGCCGCCGCGCACGAAGATCGCACCGCGCTGCGCGAACTCGGCTGGGCGCTCGAGCGTCTGCCGCCCGACCAGCGCGAGGCGCTCTTCATGATCGTGCTGCAAGAGAAATCTTATGAGGACGCCGCCGAGCAGACTGGCTGCGCCATCGGCACGCTGAAAAGCCGCGTCCACCGCGCTCGGCTGCAACTGCGCGCCTACCTGATGGGCGACCAAACCAAAATGGCCGCCTAACCGCGCCACCCCCGCCGTTACACCGGGCGGGACCATCGACCTCCGGCAAACATCGCAAATCGACATGTGGGGGCGCCGGACCCCCACCAGCCGGCGGATGAACCCCGCCCTCCCAGCAAACCGCAAATCCGTGGTCTAGCCACCTCGAAGCAGGAAAATCCCAAACCACCCGGCCGGATCCTTCCAGACCCGCTGAGCCTCCCATCCGCCATCGCGTGCGATCGCTACCAGTCTCTGCTCGGTGTGCTTGTAGCTGTTCTCAGTATGAATCGATTCCCCTTCGAAGAAGTCGATCCTACGCCCAGCCAGGCAAACCGACTGCTCCCGATCCGATACAAGATGCATCTCGATCCGGCTGTCACGGTCGTTCCAGATCGCCTCGTGGCGGAACCCATCAAGCTTGAAATCCGCCGCGGCCTCGCGGTTCAGCCGCCGTAGCAGATTGAGGTTGAACGCCGCCGTCACTCCGGCAGCATCGTTGTAAGCGGGCAGCAGAACCCTGGGGCTCTTGCGCAAATCCGCCCCCAGCAGGAACCACGCGTCCGCGCCAAGCGAGACCCGCGCCGCCGCCAGGAACCGTGTCGCCGCCGCTGGATCCAGGTTGCCGATCGTCGATCCAGGGAAGAACCCCATGCGTGGCGACCCAAGCGCCGGCAACTGGAGCGGTTGCATGAAATCGGCAACCACCGGAACTACCGTCAAGCCGGGATGCGAAACCTCCAGCCGGTCGCGCATCGCCCGCAATGCCACCTCAGCCACGTCAATCGAGACATAGGTCTGAAACGACGTGTCCGGGCGGTCCAGCAGAATCCGAGCCTTGCTCTCGTCGCTGCCGCCGAATTCAACCAGCACCGCATCGCCGAAGCCATCCGGCACCAGCGTCGGTGCGATTGAGCGCAACAACACGGTTTCCGTTCGCGTAAGGTAATATTCCGGCTGCCTGGTGATCTCGTAGAACAGCCGGCAGCCTTCGGCATCATAGAACAGGGTGGGCGGCAGCGTCTTGGGCGAAGCGCTCAACCCCGAGATCGCAGCATCAACCACGTCTGCCCGCGTATCATGCGGCACAAATCCGGTATCGTTCGGCACGTTAGCCTCCGATTATAGGTCTTTTGCCAGACGAAGGCCGCTGAACTGCCATCGCTTGTCGGGGTGGAAGAAATTCCGATAGGTGGGGCGTCCATGGCCACGAGGCGTGGCCATCGACCCACCGCGCAGAACCATCTGATTGATCATGAACTTTCCGTTATACTCGCCGATCGCACCCACCGCGGCCCGGTACCCGGGGTATGGCCGATAGGCGCTTTCAGTCCATTGCCAGACATAGCCGGTGGTCTCGTGAATCGCCGGATTGGTGCGCCCCGCTTCCCATTCCGCCTCGGTCGGCAAACGAACCCCGCTCCAGCGAGCGAACGCGTCGGCCTCGTACCAACTGATGTGGCGCACCGGCGCGTCCAAAACCAGATCCGCCAGGCCGCCCGGCCCGAATTGCAGCCATGTCCCGTCGTGTTCACGCCAATGCAGCGGTGCCCGCCACTCATTGGACTGCGCCGCGGCCCAGCCGTCCGACATCCACAGCGACGAGGTCCGGTAGCCGCCGTCGCGGATGAACTCGACCCAGTCCCGATTGCGCACCAGGCGCGAGGCCAGGGCGTGGGGATGCAAATAAGCGTCATGCGATGGAGTTTCGTTGTCGAAACAAAACCCAGCGCCCTCGTGGCCGATCCGATGTAGTCCGCGACCGCATGCCACGAACGTCGTTTCGCCATCATGACCGATTGGTTCGCGCCAATCCGCGATCATGGCCGGATCCAGCGGGTTGGCGGCGAACGCGTGCAGCATGTCGGTAATCAGCAGTTCCAAATGCTGTTGTTCATGGTGCAGGCCAAGCTCGACGATGCCGAGCACATCCGCCCCCAGCAGTGGAATCGCCTGGCGCAGCGCGCTATCGACGTGCCGGCGGTATTGCGTCACCTCCGAGGCGGACGGCCGCGTCACCAGGCCGCGTGTTGGGCGCGGATGCCGCGGTCCAACAGCCTCGTAATAGGAGTTGAACAGGAAGCAGAAAGCCGGATCGAACACCTGGTAATCCGCCACCTGCGGAACCAGCACGAACTGCTCGAAAAACCACGTCGTATGGGCTCTGTGCCATTTCACCGGGCTGGCGTCGGGCATCGACTGGACGCACTGGTCCGCCTCGGTCAATCCGCCCGCGAGAGCCTCGGTAGCGGCGCGTATATCCCGGAAACGATTGGACAATTCCTTGGCGCGCGAAGGTTCGTGGGAAAGTCCAACGTCGTCCATCGTATCCTCCACTGGCGTGTTACCGCCGGCACTTACTGTCTAAACTCGAATAAGCCAGAATTTTCTTGTCATTCTATGGTGAGCAATCGCGGTTTAGTAAGAGTTGACCTGAGATCACAAACCGCCTCACCGTGCATCCACATGGCGGCATTTTAACGCAACGCGCCGCGGGCGCGCCCGTTGCCACGAATTCGGAGGAGCCTGAGGCTTGGAAGACATCGCCAGCGGAAAGATTGCCGTGGCGTGCGCGTCATCACATGACCTCGTGGCCGTCACTGCGCGCCGACCTGACCAACGCCGGCGCGATCTGGGAAGACAAATCCGTGGTCGTTGGGGGTAATCTGGTGACCTCGCGCAGTCCAGACGCTCTGCCCGATTTCTGTTGCGAGATGATGAAACTGGTCGGCGCCACCGGGGACCGCAAGGCAGCCTGACGCCGGTTCATCCGCGCGCGCCCCGTGCCCCGCGGATCTGGTCGATCAAACCGGCCGGGTCCGCCGGTGCGGCGTTGCCGCGCCAGGCGACATGCTGGTCCGGCCGCGACAGCACCAGTTTCTCTGCATAGACGGGCTCGTTTGTCGAAACATCGACCACCTTCAGCGGCACCCGCTTGCGCGCCGCCGCGGCGGCGAAATCCCCGACATCGATGTCCCGATCGAATCGCAAAAGCGTGAAGTCGGGGCCCATCACGTCGTATAGTGATTCGCGATCCGCCAGCCAGATATGCGGCGTGCGACAACCCGGAACCGTTGACGCCGTGAAGTCGTAGATCGTGTAGCCCGGCGCGACCGACGCATCGCCGGCAATGATCGGTGATTGTTCTATGAACGATCCGAAATTCAGGCCGCCGCAACAGAACTGACCGACATTGATGTCGTAGGCGTCCTGACCAAGCCTGGCGCGGGCGGCGTCGCCGTCGGGGCCGGGGTGCTCGATGTTGTCGGGCACAACGCCGCGTTGCCGCGCCAACGCGGTGGACGTCGCCATCGCGTAACGAGACACCTGATCGGTGATCGGCATCCGTTCGATCTCGTAGCAATCGAGGATGGCTGGCGAAGCCCAGCCTTTCAGCACGCCGGCCAGCATCCACGATAGGTTCATCGCGTCGGCAATTCCGGCGTTCATTCCGTATCCGGCATTAGGCACCCAGATATGCGCGGCATCGCCGCACAGGAATACCCGCCGGTCGCGGAACCGGTCAGCGATCATTCTCCGAGCGGTCCAATCCTCCTTGGCGATGATCTCGATCGGGAACGACGGGCCGACGCCCAGAACGGTACGGATGCACCATTCACGATCGACGGTGTCGAACGTCTCACCGGGGCGCATGTAGTTGTGGACCAGCCAGGTCTCTCGCCCATCGATGGCAAACATGTTGGCGCTGCGCCGCGGATTGAGTGACGTGTTCGCCCAGGCCGGCTTGGTCGGCGTGGCCCGCAGCAGATCCGGTGCTCGGATGTAGCTGGACTGCCGCTGCTCCAGCATCGCATCGCCGCTCAGGGTGGCGCCAATGTGCCGTCGCACCAGCGAATGCGCGCCGTCGGCGCCGATCAGGTAGTCGGCCGAGATAGTCAGGTCCTCGCCGCCATCCAGATCGGCCGCGCTCGCCGTCACGCCATCGTCATGCTGCTTGAAGCCGGTCAATTGCACACGGTTCAGGATGCGTAGGCCGGGCATCGATCCGGCATGGGCGAATAGCACCGGTTCCAGATAGATCTGGTTGATCCGGTGCGGCGGTTCCGGTGTCGGCCACCAGGTATCGGGGCCGCCGGTTGCACTATAGCGGTCGGCCCGGCAAGGGATCGGAATCCGCGAAAGCTCGGTTCCCGTCGTCGTCGTTCGGAACGCCACGTCATTGGGGTAATCCGCCGGCAGGCCGGCATCGCGGACCGCCCGCGCCACGCCTAGGCGGCGAAAGATCTCCATCGTCCTGGCGCTGACATGATTGCATTTGACACTAGGTGGTTCGCCGGGCGCGCGGCTTTCCAGCACCAGCACGGCGATGCCGCGCCAGGCCAGGTCCATCGCCACTGTCAGCCCCACCGGACCGCCGCCGGCGATCAGCACCTTGGTCGCAACTTGTCTCACACCCGCTGCCTCCTGTTTGATCCCAGTCTGCTCGCTTCGGCAGACCCCCGAAAGAGCCCGGCCCGGCGTTCGCCGCGGATGCCCAACGCGGCGCAGCAAGCGGCAACGAAAAGCAATGCAGCGGACACCGTTACGGCAATCCTGAAACCGCCCACCATGTCGCCGCGCATCAGCGCGCCGAACAGCGCCACCCCGACAGCGGCGCCGGCCTGGCGCATGGCGTTCAGCAGGCCAGACGCCGAACCCGATCGCGCACGCGGCACCGTCGCCAGCAGTGCGGCGGTCATCGGTGGCACCGCGAAGCCGATACCAAAACGAACGAACAGTTGCGCCGGCAGCATCGACGCGTAAGCGGCATCGGCACCGAGGCCGCGCAACAGCCAGAACCCCGCCGCCGCCAGCAGCAGGCCGCCGGCCATCGGCACCCGGGCGCCCACCCGCGCCGACAGCCATCCGCCGGCAAGGTTCGACACCGTTACCCCGAGGGCGAAGGGGACAAACGCCCAGCCGGTCTCGGCCGGCGTGTAGGATAGCACTTTCTGGAAATACAGCGTCAGCGCGAAACTCAGACCGTAGATGCTGACACTGATCAGGAAGCCGGCGATCGTTGCTATGCTGAAGATTGGGTTCCGGAAGAACTCCAGCGGGATCGCCGGTTCGCGCGCCCGGCGTTCCACCCAGGGCAGGCAGGCGGCGGCACTCGCGCTCAGCGCCAACCCAGCCAGCACGACGGTCGCGGTCCAGCCCCGCGTGCCGGCCTCGATGATAGCCCAGACCAGCGCCAGCAGTGCAACGATTGTCAGCACCTGGCCAAGCGCGTCGATGCCGCGCCGAGCCGGCTCGACCGTATCGACGGCAAAACGGCCGGCCATCCAGACCCCCAGCGCCGCGATCGGCAGGTTGGCCAGGAAGATGGAGCGCCAGCCGAATGTGGTCAGCAGGATACCGCTGGCGACCGGGCCCACCGCCAGCGCCACCCCTCCGGACGCGGTCCAGATGCCGATCGCTCGTGAACGCGCTGCGGTGTCGTCTGCGCAAGCGTGATTGATCAGCGCCAGCGAGCAGGGCACCAGCAGCGCCCCGCCGATCCCCTGCACCGCGCGGAAGCCGACCAGCATGGCGGTCGAGGTGGCCAGGCCGCAGGCCAGCGAGGCGGCGGCGAAGATCCAGAAACCGCCGATGAAGGCGCGCCTGGCGCCGATCCGGTCGGCCAGCGCCCCGGCCGAAAGCAGCAGTGCCGCGAACACCAGCAGGTAGGCGTCGACCGCCCATTGCAGCCCATCGAGGCTGGCCCCAAGAGCCGCGCCGATCCGCGGCAGCGCCACGTTCAGGATCGATGTATCCAGTTGCACGACGGCGAATCCCAGGCTGGTCGCGGCGGTGATCCGCGCTACTCGGTTCGGCTTGGCGGTCGGCTGCATGCCCACTCCTCCCGTGATGAGGAATTGCATGCTAAAACCGCGCTGCTGACAGCGTTGTGTCAGCAGTCTCGGGGGGCCGCCATGCGCCGAGCCGATCGGCTGTTTGATATCATCCAGGCGTTGCGTTCGGCGAAGGGTCCGATGACGGCGGCGGGGCTGGCCGAACGGCTGGAGGTGACCGCCCGCACCGTGTATCGCGATGTCGCCACGCTGCAGGCAAGGCGGGTGCCGATCGAGGGCGCGGCCGGCATCGGCTATGTGCTGCGCCGCGGCTTCGACCTGCCGCCGCTGATGTTCACCACCGAGGAGGTGGACGCCATCGCGGTCGGCGCGCAACTGGTCAAGCGGCTGCGCGACCCGGCCTTGCAAGATGCCGCCGCCAGCGTGTTGTCGAAGATCGCCGTGGTGCTGCCGGACCAGACGCGCGCCTATTTCGATGCGGCGCCGTTCTATGTTTCGGGCGGTAGCGCGCTGGTGTCCGACGGTGTCGATCTGTCGGAGATCCGCGGCGCCATCCGCGATACACGGAAGCTGCGCCTGGCCTATGTCGACGAGCGGAACCGCCGCACCAGGCGCACGGTGTGGCCGATCGCGCTGGCCTACTACGTGGACGTGACGCTAATCGCGGCCTGGTGCGAGATGAGAAACGATTACCGCCATTTTCGGATCGATAGAATCGATCAAATAACGGTCATGCCGGATCAATATCCGCCCGACAACGGTCGACTCGCGGGCTGGCTGGCGCTGCGCAAGGAGCGCTCGGCCTGAGCTATCGCCATCCGGTCATCGGCCATTGCACCTTGGCCACCGCGGCGTCAGCCGGCCAGATGGTGACATAGGCCTTGCCCTGAAGCTGAGTCAGGTAGGTCGCACTTTCGATGTTCTGGCCGCTGGCATCGAACTTGACGCCGTCGTAGCCGATGATCATCGCGCTGCGCGGCATGTCGGTCGCGCGCAAGGCGGCTTGCAGCTTGGCGGGATCGGTTGAGCCGGCGCGGTTCAGGGCATCGGCCAGCACGAAGAAAGCCTGCAGCGAACGGCCGCTGACATCGCCGATTTCGTTGCCGGTCTTGGCCTGGTAGATCGCGTTGACCTGGGCCGACAGGCTGCCCGGCGGCCCCTTGCTCCAAACGCTGCGATTGACCAGCCCGTTGGCCAGGTTGCCCACGGTCGGCAGGAACGCGGGGTCCGAGAAGCCGGCCGAATCGCCGATGATCATCGGCGGCAGGTAATCCAGCGTCTTCATCGTGCGCATGAACAGGATGGCGTCGGAGGCATAGCTGACGAACAGTGCGACCGACGGGTTCTTGGCCTTCAGTTGCAGCACCTGGGCCGAGACGTCGGCGCCGTTGGCGCTGTATGGCACGCGTATCGACACCGGCAATCCGACCTTGGCGGCTTCGGCGGCGATCGCATCGCCGACCGAGCTGCCGTAATCGGTGTTCTCGTTGACGATGGCAACATCCTGAACGCGGCGCCCGGCTTTCTTCTGGTCCAACAGGAATCGCATGTAACTATCGGCGAAGTTGGCAGCGATCGGGGTCACCCGGAAGGTGTATTTGAAGCCTCGCCCGGTGATGTTCGCGGCTACCGAATCGGCCACCACGAACGGCACGCCATACCGCTCGGCCACCGCGGTCGCGGTCATCGCGGTGGAGGACTGGTAGGAGCCGAACAGCGCCGCCACCTTGTCGCCGGTGATCAGCTTCAGCGCCAGGCTCTGTGCCATCGATGGATCGCCGCGGTGGTCGACGTAGATCGGCTCGATCCTGGCGCCGCCCAGGCCGGGCAGGCCGGCGGTGGTGCCCACGGTCAGGCCCTTCAGTTCGGGGTGGCCGGTGTTGATGATCTCGGCCGCGACTTCGACGGCGGCCTTCGCCTCGGCACCCGAGGCCGCCGAGTTGCCGGTCAGCGGGAACATCACCCCGACCTTCACCGCCGGGGCGGCGGCGGCGCTTCGGGCGGCGATCACGGCGGGGGCGGCGAGCAACAGGGTGCGGCGGCGCATCATCGTTATGTTCCTATCGTTGTGCGCGTGTCCGGCGCTTGGTCAGAAGGTGGCCTCGGCCTGCATCGCCAGGTTGCCGTCCGGATTGGCTGCCCAGAGCGAGGCGCCGTGATCGTTGGGCACGCCATGCAGCGAGAACGGCGCAGTATCGAACAGCGGGCTGACGGCGCGGAAGCGGAACGTCGCCACCGCGCGGTCGGTGTTTCGGCGCAGCAGGTCGATCAGCAGGGTGGCGATCAGCGGGCCATGCACGATCAGCCCGGGATAGCCCTCGGTCTCGGTCACGTAGCGCCGGTCGTAGTGGATACGATGACTGTTGAAGGTCAGCGCGGAGTAGCGGAACAGCAGCGCCTCGCTGGGCTGGACCCGACGGCGCCAGACATCGTCGGTCGGCGCCGGGGCGGTTGGGCTGGGCGGGTCGCCGGGGCGCGGCGGGGCGCGATAGACGATGTCGTGCTCCTCGACCAAGGCCAGGCCAGAGCCGGCGGAGACCTCGTGGCGCACCAGCACGAAGCAGAGCGTTCCGTTGCGCCCGTGCTTGACGGTGACGTCTTGTATGGTGGAGGTGCGGGTGATCGGTTCGTCCACGCGCAGCGGCTGATGGAAGGTGAACCGGCCGCCGGCCCACATCCGGCGCGGCAGCGGCACCGGCGGCAGGAACCCGCCGCGTTCGGGATGTCCGTCTGGACCGAGCACCGATTGTGGCGCGGTGGGCAGGAAGTACAGCCAGTGCCACAGCGGCGGCAGCGCATCGCCTGGAACGGGGGGCGAATCGTCACGGTCAAGGGTGGCGGCGAGGGCGGCGATCGGGAAGCGTGTGACCCGATCGTGCAGCGTTTCCTGGCGGCCGATCCAGGACCGCAGATGGGTGACGTCGAGTTCGGTCATGTCGGCTGCTCCGTCGCGGCAGGGCGGGCGGCGGGGCGGCCCAGATGTTGCGCGGCCTGGCGCGCGCGTGCCGCGCCCTGGCGGGCCATGTCGGCGCATAGTCCGGTATAGGCGGTGGGGTCGAGCAGTGCCTGGATCTGGTTCGCGTTCAGGTGCGCCCGCACGCGGGAGTCAGCGGCCAGCAGTTCGCCGAACGGGCGGCGCTCTACAAAGGCCTGCTGGGCGGCGTCATACACTGCGTCATGCGCGTGTTGGCGCCCGATCGGGCCGCCGAGTTGCAGCATCACCGCCTCGGCCATGATCAGGCCGCCGCCGAGGTCCAGATTGGCCCGCATCCGGTCGGGGTCGAGTTGCAGTCCGCGCATCACCTCGGCCATTCGGGCCAGCATGTCGCCAGTGGCAATGCAGGCGCGCTGCTCGGCGGTGTCCATCATCAGGCTGGTGGTGCGGTCGGCCTCGTGTTCGGTCATCATCGCTTCCAGCGCCAGCGGGACCTGGGATCGGATGTCGGCGGCGGCGGCGATGATGTCCTGGCACAGCTTGGGATTGCGTTTTTGCGGCATGGTGGAGCTGCCGACGGTGCCGGGGGGCACCGGTTCCTCGAGTTCGGCGAACTCGGTCTTCATCAGGGTGTAGATTTCGCGGCCGATCTTGCCGCTTGTGGCGGCGAGCAGGCCGAGCAGCATGATGTTTTCGGCGAGGTGGTCGCCGATGGCGCGCGACGGCACGGTCATCGAGCCGAATCCGAGCAGTCGGCCGATGCCCTGTTGCACGGCGGGTCCGTTCTGGCCGAGCGAGGCGAAGGTGCCGGCGCCGCCGCCCAGCATGGCGACGAACAGTCGGGGTGCGGCCTGTTGAAAGCGTTCGGTGTGGCGCAGCAGTTCGTCGATCCAGACCGCGACCTTGTAGCCGAAGGTGGCCGGCACCGCGTGCTGGCCGTGGGTGCGCCCGGCGATCGGCAGGTCGGCGCCTCGGTCGGCCAGATCGGCCATGGCGGTCAGGATTTCACCGATCTGGCGCAGGAACACGTCGTGTGCCTGGCGCAGCACCAGCAGGTCGCCGGTCTGGGTGATGTTCTGCGTGGTGGCGCCCCAATGCACCCAGCCGCCATGTGGATCGCCGACGATGCGGCCGAGTTCCCAGACTAGCGGAACGATGGTGTGGCCGGTGCGGGCCAGGGCTTCATCGATGCGGTTTCGGTCCATCTTGTCCAGCCGCGCGGCGGCGGCGATGGCGGCGGCGGCTGGTGGTGGGATGATGCCGAGTTCGGCTTGGGCGCGGGCGAGTGCGGCCTCGACGTCGAGCCAGGCCTGCCAGCGGTTTTCCAACCGGTAGAGTGCGCGGATTCCGGGGTCGGAGACCCGCGTGGCGGTGGGCAAGGTGTCGCTCATGGCGCGCTCCCGGGCGAAGTGCTATTGCCGCGGAGGATCGCAGCCGGGGGGACGGGCCGCAACCCCGGCGCGGCGCCGGATCAGCGTGACGGGCAGGCTTGGGGCGGAGCAACGCCGCCGGGGCCGAGAAGCTTGATCGACGTCTGGCCAATCTCAAAAGGAGTTCATGGCATGAGCACAGTGGACTATCCACGTCCGGAAGGGCTGCTGCACAACGCGGCATTCTCGCAGGTCGTCGTCGCGTCGGGCCGGCGCATGATCTATGTGTCCGGGCAGGTGTCCATCGACGCGGGCGGAGCGCTGGTCGGCGCGGGTGACCTGGCGGCGCAGACCGAGCAGGCAATGCGCAATCTGGGTCTGGCGCTGGGCGCCGCCGGGTGGGCTACGCCGACATCGTCAAGACAACGACCTTCGTGGTGAACTACAAGCCTGAATACCGAACCGTGATCGGCGGCGCGCGGATGCCGTTTTTCGCCGGCCGGACGCCGCCGGCCAGCACCCTGGTGGGGGTGAGCGCGCTGGCAATGCCAGAGTGGCTGATCGAGATCGAAGCGGTGGCGGTGGCGGACTGAGCGGGACCCTTGGTCGCGGCGACTTCGGGTCATCAACGTGGCATCGACGGGGATCGCGACGGCCTGCCGGAATGATGCCACCTTCGGCCTGATCGCGAGCGGCAGTCGCGGGGCGGGCGTCGGGTCAGGCCGGATGGTGGCCGGCTGTTTCGACGTGCGGGGGCGGGACGGATTGAGCTGGGACGGAGGCGAGGGCGGCGACGCGGGCTTCGGCGCGTTGCAGGCTGGCGGCGATGCGGGCGTCGCGCTGGCGTTGTTCGTGCGCCTGGTCCCAGGTCTGGTTGCTGGCTTCGGCGGTGGCGGCGATTTCGGCGGTGTCCTGAATCAGGGCGATGGCTTTCTCAATCCGGGGTTGGGGGATCTCGGGCTGGGTTTCAAGGGGTTGGGTGGCCGTCGGTTGGGTGGCCGTCGGTTGGGTGGCCGTCGGTTGGGTGGCGGGGGCGCTGCGGCGGGCGGTCTGCAGTTCGCCGAGGCGGCGTTCGGCCTTGGCGGATTCGCGGCTGAGGGTGACGGCGCTGCCGCGCAAACGCAGGATGCGGGTGAGCGACATATCGGCGGTGGCGGCCTGGGAGAGGGCTTCGAGCGACTGGAAACTGAACGCCACGATGTTGGCGGCGAGGCGGAGTTCCTCGCCGGTTTTGGGTGATAGGCGACGAGCATGTGGGCGGCGGCGTGGCGGGCCGCTTCGGCGTTGCCCGCGGCGCCGATGAGGAAGAGCGGGGCGAGACGGGTGATAATGGTTTCGAGGAGGGCGGTGGGAAGGGTTTTCGGCAGCGTGGCGGGAAGTGACATGGTGGGAAGTGACATGGCGGGAAGTGACATGGGTTCGGCTTCGGGTTCGATGTTTGTTCGGCCGGGGTATAGGGGGGTTTTCCTGGTTACGAAAGAATAATTTCCGGCCCAAGTGACGAGGCCGCAGAGCCGGGCGGGTTGTTTCGGGGTTATGGTGGGGACGGTGATTGGTGGCGTGGAAAGGGCGTGGTTGACCCAGGTCGCGATGCCGGCTTTTTGGCGATCTGGGCGGGCTTGGGGTGTCGAAAACACGGAATCAGGCTGATCAACGCGGATTATTGTTACTTTGCCGCGGTCCTTACCCTCGGATAGCAATCGGTCGGATCGATGCCGACTTGTGCGGCGAGTTCTCAGGGGGTTTAATCGCCGCGGCGGCGGGATTTGATCGAGATAACGGACGTCTGTCTTACCGTGTGGCCGCTGCCTTTAATTGTTTGATGTAACATGAGATCCCGTTGTGCGACGGCGACGCACTGGCAATGAGCCGCCCTCTCGCCCGCGCGGACGCCCCCGACCTACCCTTCCACCCAGGGCGCCGGCACGAAAAACCGTCCCCCCACCGTCTTCAGCGCATTGTTCTCACTCTGCATCGCCACCAGCCGCAGCCGCCGCAACAACCCACCCGCCGCGGTCCGCCGCCAGAACCAGCCATCCACTTGCCGCGCCGAAGGCGCCGGCCCCACCGCCTGGGCCGCCTCGCCATACAGCGCCTTGATGTCATCGCACAGGAACCTGGCGGACAAAGCCGTGGTGCCCAGCGCCGCCACCGTCGGCAGACCCCCATCCAGCAGCGCCGCCACAAACCCCGGCCACGCCTCGGGCGCCTGGAAGCTCAACCCCACCGAGGTGCGGCCGAACCGCGCCTGCGCCACCTGCCAAAGCGGCAGCATCGCCGTCAATTCCGCCGCAAACGCATCCGATGGATCCGTTCCCGGCGCCGTCCAGCCCGGATGATCCACCCACCCCGGCGGGTCATCCGGGAAATCCTCCAGGATCACCGGCCCATCCGTCCGCTCCAGCAACCGCAACGCCGCCCGAATGATCCGCAGTTGAAACGCCGGATCCTCCGGCTCCCCGACCGGCCGCCCCAGCATGGCCGAGGTCCACAACGCGCGCGGCGGCCGCGTCTTCTCCGCCTGCGCCCGCACCGACGCGAGTGCCACCGTCGAAAATCCGCGTTCTTCCAGTTTGTGCCCGAGCGCGCACACGGCGCGCGTGCAAAGCGGTCAGACCGGGCTGAGCAGTACGGAATCGATCCGTTCCTGCCGCAGTTGCCCCTCGATCTGGTCCACCGCCGCTGCCATCTCCGCCGGGTCGGTCGACCCCATCACGGTGTAATGCGTCTCCGCCACGCCGCCGATCTCACCCATCCCGGCCAGATCGCGCAGCCGATCGATCGGAAACACCACGTTGATGTCGCGCTGCCACCCGGCGCGGTCGAAGTTGATCGACACGTGGCTGAGCAATAGATCGGCTGCCGGCGTGTCAGCCGCAACAAAGCGGCACTCCCCGGACCCGAATGCAAACGGCTTGTCGCCGCGTCGGATCAGCGCCGCGCTGGACACGATCGCAACCCGGCGCTGCGCCAGCGGCGGCCCGGATACGAACGGCGTCGTCTCGAACGCCGGACAAGGAATACTCAACACCGCGTCGCGGGTCGGCTGGGGAAGGTCTTCGATGCGTGCCATGACGCGACCCTGCCACACAGGGCGGTGTGGCGCAAGCTCCGGCAGGCGTCCGCAAGTCCCCCGGCAATCAGTCCGGATACGTCACATCAAACGCGTCCCGCAAAGCCTCTTCCAGCAGACGCCCATCACGATACCCCGCCATGCCCGGCGAAACCTTCAGCCCAGGCAGTTGCCGAGGACACGGTTCAGCCTCGCCCAGCACCTGACGCAGCGGAATGCGGGCCGTCCAAATCGGCAGCGAATAGTCCTCCTCGTCGTCCGAAACATGGGTCGAACGGATCTTGCCCGACGCCTGGTCGATCGGCATCACCACGAAGCTGGTCGCCTTCATCTCTTGCGCCGTCGGCGGCCGGATCTCGCCCGATCGGCCAGGGAACAGCCGATCCACGAAGCGATCCATCAACCGACGCTTCTCAGCCTCGCCGTCAACCAGGCGCGCCGTGCCGAAGGCCATCACCGAACGGTAGTTGACCGAGTGATGGAAGCCGCTGCGCGCCAGCACAATGGCGTCGAAGTGGGTCACCGTCACGCACACCGGCACGCCCCCCGACTGGCTGCGGATCATGCGGCTGGCCGACGACCCGTGCCAATACAGACTGTCATCCTCGCGCCAGAACCCGGTCGGCGTGCAGTACGGCTGGCCATCGATCACATAGGCGATGTGCGCCAGCATCGCGGAATCCAGGATGTCATACACCGTCGCCTTGTCGAACCGGCCGCGTTCGTGCCGCCGCCGCAGACGGTTGCGGTTAGAGATCGGAAAACTCGCTGCATCGCTATCCGGCATCGCGCCTGGCCCTGAGCAAAATTGATCTGCTGTTTTCGGCAATATTCGGCCAAATTGATCCGACCAATTCCAGGCGCCGTCATCGTTCCAATGTCATGACGTCTTGTGCTGTGCCGCCAGCGCCGCGTCCTGCTGCCGAACCCGCACCGCCGCCGGGCGCTCGCTGACCCGGCCGATATAGGCCTTGATCTCCGGCGTTTCGGCAACCAGACCGAACTGCGTGGTCCACCCCAACGCCGAACCCCACAGCACATCGGCCACCGAGAACGCCTGGCCCAGCATGAACGGAGCAGCCTGAAGCTGCGTATTCAACGTTGCCATGACAGTGTCGAACGTGCCGTAAGGCGACATCGCCAGCGGCCCGGGTTCGCGCTTCATCGCACGGTCCACCACGGCGGGCTCGAAGCACCCGGCATAGAACGCCATCCAGCGCAAATACGAACCGCGCCTCCGATCACCAATAGGCGGCGTCAAACCCGCCCCCGGAAACAGATCAGCCAAATATAGATAAACCGCCACCTGCTCGGTCACCAGCACATCGCCGTGCAGGATCGCCGGCACCTTGCCCATCGGATTGACACCCAAATAGGCCGGCTGCCGCTGCTCGCCGGCCTGCATGTTCATTACCCGGAGTTCGAAGGGGGCGCCAAGTTCCTCGAGCAGAACCAGCGTTCCACTGGACCGCGAATTTGGGCAATGAAACAGCACGATCTTGTCCGCATCGGTCATGCGCTTGCTCCTTCGAGGTCGCCCGGGGCCGGCCGCATCGTCACCGTCGCTTCCATAACAGCCGCCGGCTTACCAGGAACAGCAGGCCGACCACCCCGACCGCGACCGCATCCCGATGACGGCTGGTAAACATCTCCCAGCTTTCGTTACGCGCGCCCTCCGGGCCAAACCGTCCGTGCGTGCCCACATCGCCCGCAACCGGGGTCAATAGGTTGGCCGGCGCGTCGGCCGCCTGCGGTTCGCCGGTGATCTGCCAAGTATAGAGCCGCTGCCCGCCAGATACCAATCGGCCAGGCCAGGCGCAATGCGATTCGCCAGGATCGCCACCACGGTGGGAAAGCCGACCCAGATCTCACGCCTGGGATGAAACGCCGCGAACACGATGGCGCGCGCGGGAACCTGCGGCTGGTCGATCGGCGGCACCGGCTGCATCCGTCGGCCCAGCTTGTTCAGCGCCCAATCGACCCGCGGCGTGTTCACCGCCGGCAGATGCACCATACACAAGCCGATCCCCGCCCGGTCGTGGATCAACTCGGAGGGCAGAGTGTCGGTGAAGCCGCGGATCGCCGACTTGGCGCCGCAATACACCGCCTGCAGCGGGATCGACCAATACGCCAGCGCCGACCCGATAGCGATGATGCCACGACGGTTCGCTTTGTTGCCAAGACGCGAGCGGGCGGTAACCCCAGGGGTTGCGCCGCAACCGCCCCAGGGGTTGCGCCGCAACCGTCAGAAGCCCGTGAACACGCCGGCCTGCCGAAGGCATGGAAGTCGTCCCGTCTTTGCCCAAATCAAACGCCGGCACCCGGCCATCAGGCGAGGCGGCGTCCCGGCCATCCGCCCGATGCCAGCGCCGGCAAAACCAGCGCAAGCTGCGACCATGCAAGGAGGTCATCAGCGCATGGATATGATCGAGCAATTATCGTCCGTTCTCGCCGACCGCATCGCCGCCGCGGCACCGGTCGTCGTCGGCATCCAGACCGGCCGGCAGCCGAGAAGTGGCATCCTGTGGCGCCCCGATGTCGTCGTCGCCTCGGAACAGACGTTGCCGCAAGACGCCACCGCGTGTGCCGTGGTGCGCGGCGGCCAAATCGTGCAGGCGACGCTGGCGGGCCGCGACCCCAGCACCAACGTAGCCGTGCTGAAGCTGCAGGCACCCCTGGAAGGCGCCCTACCACCGCCGGCCGGAGCGGTCCGCGTCGGCAGCCTCGCGTTGCTGGCCGGAGCCGATGCCGCCGGCCATCCAACCGCGCGGCTGGCAATGGTGCACGCACGGGGCGAGGCCTGGCAGAGCATGGCAGGCGGCCGGATCGATGCGCTGATCCGGCTCGATACCAGGTTGGGCATCGACGAGGGCGGCCCGGTGCTTTCGCTGACCGGCGACCTGATCGGCATGTCCACCTCCGGGCCGCGCCGGCGCACCATCGTCATCCCGACCGCCACGCTCAGCCGCGTCATCGACCCGCTGCTCAAAGATGGCCGAATCCCCCGCGCCTGGCTCGGAATCGGTCTGCAACCAGTATCAATTCCGGATAGTTTCCGTCAGTCCGCTGGCCGCGACAGCGGGCTGATGGTGGTCAGCCTCGCCGGCGGCGGCCCAGCCGAGACGGCCGGCATCCTGCCCGGCGATATCGTACTCGACATCGATGGCGGCGCGCTCGATCGGCCGCGCGCCCTGTCGGCCGTGCTGAATGCCGACCGCATCGGCCAGGCCGCCGCGCTGCGAGTGCTGCGCGCCGGCGCGGTGCAGGCGATCAGCGTGACCATCGCCGCTCGTCCGCCGGCATGAGCGGGACCGGTGGTCTGCGGGTCCGTGTGCACGCTACCGATCCGGTGCGCCGCCACGGCCTCGCGGCGCTGCTGCAGGCCGCCGGCCATACCCTCACCGACGAAACCCCGGACGTGGAGCTATGCGATATGGATCGGGGGTCCGCGCCGTTACCGAAAGAAGCCGAGGCGCCGGTCGTTGCACTTACCCGAGGCTCACCCGCGGGGGCACCGGCCGGCGTGCTGACGCCCGACGCCACCGCCCAGCAACTGGATGCCGCGCTGCGCGCGGTGTCCGCCGGCCTGCTGGTGCGCTCCACCGCCGCGCCCGATATCAAGGGCTTCGCGCCGGCCGACGACATGCCGCTGCTGACGCCGAGGGAGCGCGAAATCCTGGGCCTGATCGGCGAGGGCCTTAGCAACAAGGCCATGGCCCGCCGCCTAGGAATTTCGATCCATACCGTCAAATTCCATCTCGAGGCCCTGTTCACCAAGCTCGACGCCACCAGCCGAGCCGAAGCCGTCACCAAGGGCCTGCGCGGCGGTGTGATCGAACTTTAACCTCCAGGACCCCGGAACGCGGCCTAAATCGCTCGTCTTGGGCTGTAAACCGCCGTGGGCTGACCCACTTCGGAAGGTGACGTCTACAGGAGGTTACGATTACCATCGCGCTGCCGCCCGGCATCAACATTGCACAGCCCGACGTCACCTTGATGATGGACCTCGACGGCGTCATTCAGGACGTGATGGTCTCCAACACCGTCTGCGACGAACCGATCGACGATTGGCGCGGCCGACCATGGGTCGAAACCTTTGGCGACGACCTCGGCGGCAAGGTCATGGGCATGCTGGCCGACGCTCGCGAAAACGGCGTCTCCGCCTTCCGTCAGGTCAACCAGCGCTTCCCCAGCGGCCTCGAAGTCCCGATGGAATACACCACCGTCCGTCTCGGCGGAAAGGCCGGGATGATCGCCGTCGGGCGCAACCTGAATGCCGTCGCCGACCTGCAGTCGCGGCTGGTCGCCGCCCAACAGGCAATGGAGCAGGAATATTGGAAGCTGCGCGAGGTCGAGACCCGCTACCGCCTGCTGTTCGACGCCTCGAACGAGGCCGTGCTGCTGCTCAACGCCGACAGTTTGCGCATTATCGAAGCCAATCCGGCGTCGATGCGCGCGCTGGGCCTTGCCCGTGGCCGCGACCTGCTGCCGGAAATGGCCGCCGAGGAACGCGACCAGTTCCAAGCGATGCTGAAACGGGTCAGCCAGGCCGGCCGCGCGCCCGGCGTGCTGTTGCACCTCGGGCCGCAACGCACCCCATGGCTGGTGCGGGCCTCGCTGATGACCAGCGACCCGGGCCCGATGTTCCTCGTTCAACTCGCCCCCGCCGGCGGCGCTCAGGCACCGGCCGTGCGCGACACCGATCGCTCCAAGCTGGATACCTTCATCGATCGCCTGCCCGACGCCTTCGTCGTCACCGATCGCGACGGCGTCATCCGCCGGGTCAATCGCGCGTTCCTCGACCTCGCCGAGGCCGGTGCCGAGGGCGCCGTGCTCGGCGAACCGCTCAGCCGCTGGCTGTCCGAGCCGGGAGCCGACTTGGCCGCCCTGCTCGCCAATCTGAACCGTTACGGTTCCGTCCGCCTGTTCGCTACCAGCATCCACGGCGAACTCGGCGGCGATACCGCTGTCGAAATCTCCGCCGCCGGCGATTCCGCTTCCAAGCCAAACGACATCGCGCTGTTGTTACGAGACGTCAGCCGCCGCGTCCCGGTCAGTGAAAATTCCCCCAGCCT
The DNA here is from genome assembly GCF_965277165.1 of Rhodopila sp. Taxonomy (GTDB): domain Bacteria; phylum Pseudomonadota; class Alphaproteobacteria; order Acetobacterales; family Acetobacteraceae; genus Rhodopila. Next base: position 603,835 of record NZ_CBDICE010000006.1, on the reverse strand, counting down.
GCACGCCGCGCTCGCCGCGATCATCGAACAATCCGGCAAGGCCTCGCTACGCTCCTTGGTTCGAGACACGGTCGGCCTGGTGGAACGCCACTACATTGTCGCCGCGCTCGACCTCACCGACGGCAACCGCACCGCCGCAGCCGAAATTCTCGGCATGAGCCGACAAGGCTTTTACAAAAAACTGGCTCAGTACGAGATGGACGGACATTCACGCACGGGTCCATACTCCGACGCATAAGCAAGTCGGGAGGATGAACTGTGCCGACTAGTGCGGCCGCGACGCCTGCCTTCGGGCAGGCCGATCTTCTAAACTGCGAACGCGAACAAATTCATCTGGCTGGTTCGGTTCAACCGCATGGCGCTCTGTTGCTGGTGCGCGAAACCGACAACGCAATCATCCAGGTCAGTGACAACGCCGCTTCGTTCCTCGGTCTCGACAGCAATCCCATTGGCAAATCGTTGGAGCAGATTCCAGGGAATTTGGCCGAACGGCTGCATCCCCATTTCGCCGATCCGCTGCACGAAATCATCCGTGGCGTCCGCTGCAACGTCGGTCGCAGCCGCCGTGAATTCGATTGCCTGATCCACCGCCCACTCGGCGGCGGCCTGATCATCGAACTCGAACGCGCCGGCCCCGCCGTCGAGCTGTCGCATCACCTGGAAAAAGCCCTGCAGGCGATCATGGCGGCGTCAACCCTGCGCGCGCTGTGCGACGAAACCGCCCGCATCTTCAGGAATCTCACAAGTTACGATCGCGTAATGGTATATCGTTTCGACGAGGAAGGCCATGGCGAGGTGTTCTCCGAGGCCAGGGAACCAACGCTCGAACCGTTCCTCGGCAATCGTTATCCCGCCACCGACATCCCCCAGATCGCCCGGCGCCTGTACGAGCGCAACCGAGTCCGCGTGTTGCGTGACGTCGAATACACCCCGGCTGCCCTGACCCCACCTTTGTCGCCGATCACCGGTGATCATCTGGACATGTCGCTCTGCTCGCTGCGCAGCATTTCGCCGATTCACGTGCAGTACCTGAAGAACATGGGCGTTCGCGGTACCCTGGTGGTCTCGCTGCTGGTCAACGGCAAGCTGTGGGGGCTGGTATCGTGCCATCACTACGTCCCCCGCTTCATGCACTTCGAGGAGCGCGCGGTCTGCGAATTGCTGGCCGAAGCGGTGGCAACCCGGATCGCCGCGCTGGAAAGCTTCATCCAGGCCCAGGCTGAATTCTCGGTCCGTCGCCTGGAACAACAGATGGTCCGGGTGATCTCCAAGGAAGGCGACTGGCGCAACGCCCTGTTCGATCGATCCACCGCCCTGCTCGAACCGCTTGGCGCAACCGGCGCCGCACTGATTTTCGAGGGCGAGGTGCGTACCGTCGGCGAAGTTCCGAGCACTGCCGCGCTGCGCGACATCGCCGCCTGGCTGGATAAGCAACCGCGCGCCGCTCTTGTCTCCACCACGGCCTTTGCCAAGGACGCCCCGCAATTCGCCGCGCTGACCCCGATCGCCAGCGGCCTGCTGGCGGTTCCGGTCTCCTCGGTGGCGGGCGAATATCTGATCTGGCTACGGCCCGAGCGAATCCGCACCGTCACCTGGGGCGGCAATCCGTTCGAGCCGCATCTCGCCGGCGACGATCCCCTGACCCTTTCCCCGCGTCGCTCATTCGCCCAGTGGCACCAACTGGTGGAAGCCACGGCGGAGCCGTGGGGTCCAGCCGACCTCGCCACCGCGCGCATGATCGGTGAGAGCGTGAGCGATGTCGTTACCCAGTTTCGCTCGGTGCGCGCCCTGATCGCCGAGGATCAGGTCGAACAGGTCCGCCGCCAGGTGCAGCAATCCGGCAATCCGGTGGTCATCACCGACCCCGACGGGATCATCCTGCAGATCAACTCGGCATTCGACGCGTTGCTGCCGCCGCACACCAAGCGGCCATCCTCGGTGTCTGATCTGCCGACCCTGTTCGCCACCCCTGAGCCCGCGCTGCAAGAGGCGGTGAAAAACCGCCGCGGCTGGCGAGGCGAGGTCGAACTCGAAGGCCGCTTCGATACCCCGATGCCGTTCCTGGTCCGGGCCGACCCGGTGTTCGCGCCGCAGGCCCGCCTGCTCGGCTTCACCCTCATGTTCACCGACCTGACAGAGCGCAAGGCGGCCGAGAGCGCGCGCCGGCGTTTCCAGGAAGGCGTGATCCAGCAGCCTCGCCCAGTAATCGGCCGGCTCGATTCGAAATCCGATCTGGTGTTCCGCAACCTTCTCTCCACCGTGCTCGAAAACGCCCAACTCGCCGCCCTGGAAATCGCTGATGGAGTCGATCCGGCGCAAATGCCGAACATGCTGGAATCGATCCGGCAGTCCGTCACCCGCACCGCCGAGATGCTGGGCTACCTGATCTGGCATTCCTCCAGCGAGTGAAAGCCCGGCGAGTGTCATCCGCGCATGACAGTTGGTTGCATCATTGACAACCGGGCTTGACCCTCCCAACCGCCCACGTGATAACGCTGCGATGCATCCCAGCCGATCCGTCAGTCCGAGCGGTGCCCCAGCCGTCAGCCAAAAGCATCGCCGGTGACACGCGCCGCCTTCCCGTTCGCCGCGATCGTCGGGCAAGAGGACATGAAGCTCGCGATGCTGATCGCGGCCGTCGATCAGGGCATCGGCGGCGTGCTGGCGTTCGGCGATCGCGGCACCGGCAAGTCCACCACGGTGCGGGCGCTCGCCGCCCTGCTGCCGCCGATGAAGGTCATGGCCGGCTGCCGCTACCGCTGCGATCCGGCCTCACTCGATCGCTGGTGCGCCGAATGCCGCGCCGCCGGCAAGGGTAAAAGCGAGACCGCGCCGGTGCCGGTCGTCGATCTGCCACTCGGCGCCACCGAGGATCGCATTGTCGGCGCGCTCGACCTCGAACGCGCGCTGACCGGGGTCAAGCTGTTCGAGCCCGGATTGCTGGCTCGCGCAAACCGCGGATTCCTCTACATCGATGAAGTCAACCTGCTCGAGGATCACCTGGTCGATCTGCTGCTCGACGTCGCCGCGTCCGGGGAGAACGTGGTCGAGCGCGAGGGGCTGAGCGTTCGCCATCCCGCCCGTTTCGTATTGATCGGCAGCGGCAACCCCGAAGAGGGTGAACTCCGGCCGCAGTTGCTCGACCGCTTCGGCCTCTCGGTGGAAGTGCGCACGCCGATGGATCTGCCGACCCGGGTCGAGGTGATCCGCCGCCGTGACCGGTTTGAATCCGATCCGGTAACGTTCGCCGAAAGCTGGCGCAAACCGCAGGACAAGCTGCGCCGCCAGATTGTTGCTGCACAACACCGACTTCCTTCCGTCCTGGTGGCCGACAGCGCGCTGGAACAAGCCGCCCGGCTATGCATGACCCTCGGCACCGATGGCCTGCGTGGCGAATTGACGCTGATCCGCGCCGCACGCGCCCTGGCAGCACTGAACGACGATGCTCAGCTCGCCGACACCCATTTGCGCCGGGTCGCGGCGATGGTGCTGGGCCATCGCCTGCGTCGAAACCCGCTAGACGAAGCCGTCGCCAGCACCCGCGTCGCCCGGGCCGCCGAGGAGATCCTCGGCCCATGAGCGGGGCGGCCGCCTGGGCCGACGCGCTGCGATCCCTGGAGCTGTTCACGGTCGACCCGATCGGCCTGGGCGGGCTGTCGATACGCGCCGCGGCCGGGCCGGTGCGCGATCATTTCCTGAAGCTGCTGCATCAATTCCTGCCGCCGGAACGACCGGTGCGCCGATTGCCGCTGCACGTCGGTGACGACCGCCTGCTTGGCGGACTCGATCTCGCCGCGACGCTGCAGGCCGGGCGCCCGGTGGCGCAAAAAGGCCTGCTGGCGGAGGCCGATGGCGGCGTCGTGATACTCGCCATGGCCGAACGGATCGATGCCGCCACCCAGGCCCGCCTGCGCGCCGCGCTCGACACCGGCGCCGTCACCCTGCAGCGCGATGGACTGGCGCGGGTCCTGCCGACTCGTTTTGCCATCGTGGCTCTGGACGAAGGTGTCGAAAGCGACGAACGCACGCCGGCATCACTGTTGGATCGGATGGCGTTCCACATCGATCTTACCGAGGTCTCGCTACGCGACATCGCCCGCTCGGCCGCCACCCCGCCAGCCCCGACATCGCTCGACCCCACATCGCTCGACCCCACATCGCTCGACCCCACACCGCTCGAAACCGCGCCTGCAACCGCCGCCGAAGCCCTGTGCCACGCCGCACTGGCACTCGGAATCGACTCGCTTCGCGCCCCGCTGCTGGCTCTGCGGGCAGCCCGCGCGGCTGCGGTTCGATCCGGCAGCGGTCAGATATCCGACGCTGACCTCGGACTAGCGGCGCGGCTCGTTCTCACGCCGCGCGCGACCCGATTCCCCGCCCCCCAGCAGGCCGACGCCGCCGAACAGCCGGACCCATCCCCGGAGGACCCGCAAGACCCGACCGCGGACCCGCAAACCTTGCCCGACCAAGCTCTATCCGACGTCGTGCTCGACGCCGTCAAGGCGGCCCTGCCAGTCGATCTGCTGGCAACCCTGGTGGCGAACGACGCGCCAAGAGGACCCGCCCGCGCACCCGGACGCGCCGGTCAGGTCCGATCCTCCACCACCCGCGGCCGTCCGATCGGCACCCGCCCAGGCGAGCCGCGCAACGGCGCTCGGCTGCATGTACTGGAAACCCTGAAAGCCGCCGCCCCGTGGCAGGCGCTGCGCCGGCGCTCCGGCCGTTTCGAAGTGCGCAAGGACGATTTTCGCATCGTCCGCTTTCGCCAGCGCATCGGCGCCACCACCGTGTTCGCGGTCGACGCATCCGGGTCCGCCGCGATGCACCGCCTGGCTGAAGCCAAGGGCGCGGTCGAACTACTGCTGGCTGATTGCTACGTCCGCCGCGATCAGGTGGCGCTGATCGCGTTCAGGGGCAATGCCGCCAAGCTTCTGCTGCCCCCCACCGGATCCCTGCTCCGCGCCAAACGCAGCCTGGCTGGCCTGCCCGGCGGCGGTCCCACCCCGCTGGCAGCCGGCATCGAGGCAGCGACCACGCTGGCCGAAACCGTCCGCCGCGCCGGCCGCACCCCGGTGATCACACTGCTGACCGACGCCCACGCCAACATCGCGCGTGACGGAGCCGGCGGCCGCCCGCGCGCCGAGGCCGAGGCCATTCAAGCCGCCCAAGCGCTGCGCGCTTCCAGGGTTGCCGCGCTGTTGATCGACACCTCTCCGCGGCCCAACCCGTTCGCCCGCCGCATCGCCACCGAGATGGCGGCGCACTACCTGCCGCTGCCGTACGCCGATGCCGGCGCTCTTTCACGCGCGGTCCGAGCCGCCGCCGCGGCGTGAGCGGGCGGTTGAACTGGGAGCGCGACGGTCGCGACTGGCCGAACCGTGCCTCCAGCCGGTTTGTCCGGGCCGGCGGTCTGCGCTGGCACGTCCAGGTGCTGGGCCAGGGACCGGTCGTGCTGCTGCTGCACGGCACCGGCGCGTCCACCCACTCGTTCCGCGCCCTGGCGCCGATGCTGGCAACGGATTTCACCGTCGTGGCGCCGGATCTGCCCGGACACGGTTTCACCGCCTCGCCGACCCGCGCCTCGGGCTATTCGCTCGTCGCGGTGGCCAACGGCATCGACGCCATGCTACGCGAACTGGGACTGCGGCCCGCCCTCGCCGTCGGACATTCAGCCGGCGCCGCGATCGCCGTGCACATGACCCTGCAAGGCGCCATCGAACCGATCGCCGTTGTCAGCCTGGCCGGAGCGCTGCTGCCGTTCCCCGGCATGGCCAATGATTTCTTCGGCCCTGCCGCCAGGTTCCTGGCGAGCTCAACTGTCACCGCCAAGGCGTTCGCATTGTTCGCCGGGTCCCGCCCCAGCGTCGAGCGCATGATGCGGTCCACCGGGTCCATCATCGATCCCGAAGGCATGCGGCTGTACAGCCGGCTGGCCGGCAATTCCGGCCATGTCCACGGCGCGCTGTCGCTGATGGCCAACTGGGACCTGCGTCCGCTGCAGCGTGATATGCCAGTCCTGCGTTGCCGCCTGGTCCTGGTCACGGGCAGTCGCGACGGCATGGTTCCGCCGGCCGAAGCCCATCGGGTGCGTGCCCTGGTGCCGACCGCGGAACTGGTCTCGCTGCGCGGATCGGGCCACCTCGCGCACGAAGAGCGTCCCGCCGAGATCGCCGCGCTGCTGCGCCCGCTGGTGCCGCATGAAGCTGCCGGCTGATCACCCCCAGCGGATCGAACTGAACGACGAGGTGCACGCCCGCCCGCCGGAGCCGCTGATCGCCCCGTCCCGGCTGTCCTACCTGGCGCTGCTCTGCGACACGCCGCAGCGCGAAGCCGGCTGGGCCGCGATCAGCGACCTGTGCCGCCGCCACAACCTGGAACCGCCACCGCAAAGCGTGCTGCACTTCAGCGCCCAGCTCGGCCCGCTGCGGGTCAAATGGGAGCGGCACACCGAGTTCGTCCGCTTCACCTTCATCGCCGAAGGTGATGCCGACGACGCCTTCCATCGCCCCGCGATTGCCGAACTGCCCCCCGATTGGGTCGCCGCCCTTCCAGGCCAGGTCATGGTCGCCGCCCACGTCGCCCTGATCAAGACCGAACCGAGCCCGCTTGACCTGGCCGCCATCGCGACCCGTTGGTTCGACGGCAACATGCCGGTCGGCGCCGCCGTGTCCGGTGCCGCCGTCACCGCGCTGACCGATCTTCAGATCCACGCCGACGGCTTCAGCCGCCACCTGATGCTGGACCACGCGACAACACCCTGGCAGGCCGGGCGGATCGCGCAACGTCTGCTGGAAATCGACACCTACCGCCTCCTGGCGCTGCTGGCACTTCCGGTGGCCCGTCACGCCGGGCCCGTGCTCGCCAACTCCGAGCGTGAACTCGCCAGCATCACCGCGCTGCTGGTATCGGTTAAGCCAGCCGAGGAACCCGCGCTGCTCGACCGCCTGACCCAGCTTGAGGCCGAGATCGAAAATCAGCAGTCGGAAATGCGCTACCGATTCGGTGCCGCCGACGCCTATTACGAGTTGATGCGCCGGCGCATCGACGAACTGCGTGAACAGCGTATCACCGGCCTGCAGACGTTCGGTGAATTTACCGAACGTCGGCTGGCACCGGCGATGAACACCTGGCGCTCCATCGCCAGCCGCCAGGAATCGCTTTCCCTGCGGGTGGACCGCGCCACCCACCTGCTGTCGATCCGGGTCGACCTGACGCGCGAACAACAGAACCAGCAACTGCTGGCCTCGATGAACAGCCGAGCACGCTTGCAGTTGCGCCTGCAATCGACCGTCGAGGGCCTGTCGGTCGCCGCGGTGACCTATTACGTCTCCGCCCTGGTTGGCCACGCCGCCGAGGCGCTGCGCTTCGCCGGCCTGCACATCGACCCCGCGCTGGCGATCGGCGTCAGCATACCCGTAGTCGCGGCGGTGGCATTCCTTGGCATCCACCATATCCGCCGCACCGTGACGCGCCCGAGCGAGAGCGAGCATGCAGCGGATTTTTAGCTCGCCGCACATCGTTGATCTGGTGCTCGCCCTGACGCTGCTGGAGGCGATCGGCCTGCTCCTCGCATGCCGACGCGTCGCCAATCGTTCGACCCCGCCGCGGCCGCGCGGTTCGTCAGCCTCCGCCGCCCATGGCGAGACAGCGCCCCCTGGCTCCGTCGAACCCGCGCAAGCAACGGAACGCCGTGCGATACGCCCGATCGGAATCGTGCTGATGCTGTTGCCCGGTGTGTTCTTGATGTTGGCAATCCGCGCGGCACTGGATGGAACCACCTGGCCCTGGCTGCCGGCTGCTCTGGCGGCATCCCTGGTGGCGCATCTGGCCGACCTGAGGCAACGCTGGTTCGGCTGATCACCGCTCTTCGGGTGGCAAAACTGCAAGCTTGGACCCCTAGCCAAAACTGTCATCCTAAGCTTACACTTCGGTGTATGGACTTGTTGACGGAACCATCCCTCCACGCTCCAACACTCCCGGCCCCGCCGCATGCGGTCGTGATCGGCGCCGGCTTCGGCGGCCTCGCCGCCGCGATCCGGCTGCGCGCCCGCGGCTACCGGGTCACCGTCGTGGAAAAACTCGATGCCGCCGGCGGCCGGGCCTCGGTGTTCCGCCAGGATGGCTTCACCTTCGACGCTGGCCCGACCATCCTGACCGCGCCCTTCCTGCTCGAGGAGCTTTGGCAACTCTGCGGCCGCCAGATGCAGGACGACCTGACCTTGCAGCCGGTATCGCCGTTCTACCGTATCCGATTCGATGACGGCTCCAGTTTCGACTGCAGCGGCAACCCGGACGCGATGCGCCGCGAAATCAGCAGGTTGTCCCCCGCCGACCTCGACGGCTACGAGCGGTTCATGCGGCTCAGCGAAGTCACCTGCCGCGTCGGCTTCGAACAACTCGGTGCCGAACCGTTCAACTCGCTTGCGGACATGGCCAGGATCGCCCCCGATCTCATCCGGCTGGGCGGCTACCAAAGCGTCTATCGGTTGGTCAGCCGTTTCATCAAGAATGAGAAGCTGCGCATCGTTTGCAGCTTCCACCCGCTACTGATCGGCGGCAATCCTTTCACCGCCAGCGCGATCTATACCCTGATCCCGTATCTCGAACGCCGCTGGGGCGTGCATTTCGCCATGGGCGGCACCGGAGAGGTCGTCCGCGGCCTGGTCAACCTGATCGAAGCCCAAGGCAGCACCATGCGCTACGACGCCGAAGTGTCCCGCATCACCGTCGCCGGCAACCGCGTCCAAGGTGTCCAATTGGTATCGGGTGAAACCATTTCGGCCGACATCGTGGTATCCAACGCCGACGCCGCCTGGACCTACGCCAAGCTGCTGCCGCCGGCATCACGCCGCCGCTGGACCGATCGCAAGCTGCGACGAGCCCGCTATTCCATGAGCCTGTTCGTCTGGCACTTCGGCACCGACCACCGCTACGAAGACATCGCACACCACACGATCCTGCTCGGTCCGCGCTATCGCGAACTGCTGGCCGACATCTTCAAGCGCAAGCTGCTGGCCAAGGACTTTTCGCTCTATCTACATCGCCCGACGGCAACCGATCCTTCGCTCGCCCCACCGGGCTGCGACGCATTCTACGTGCTGTCGCCGGTGCCCAACTTGGCCGGCGCGACCGACTGGCAGACCGCCGCGGAACCCTACCGCGCAGCGATCGAGGCACACCTGTCGGCCACCGTGCTGCCCGACTTGCGCCGCCACGTCGTCACCTCGAAACTGATCACCCCGCTGGATTTTCAAAATCGGCTGTGCGCCTGGCAAGGCGCCGCCTTCGGGTTGGAGCCGGTGCTGCGCCAAAGCGCCTGGTTCCGCCCGCACAATCGTAGCGAGGACATAAAAGGGCTCTATCTTGTCGGCGCTGGTACTCATCCCGGCGCCGGCGTGCCGGGCGTGCTGTCGTCGGCCAAGGTGCTGGATCGGGTGGTGCCGCATGCCGCCGCGCGTTGACCTCGAAACCGCCGACCAGCGTGCCTGCCGCGCACTTTTGCGAGCGGGGTCGAAGAGTTTCGACGCGGCGGCAAAGCTGCTGCCGGCGACGATCCGCGACCCGGCGGTCGCGTTGTACGCATTCTGCCGCGACGCCGACGACGTCATCGATGGCGGCGGCGGCAATCTGGCCTGGCTGCGCGAACGCCTCGATCTCGCCTACCTCGGACGACCGCTCGCGCTGCCCGCCGATCGCGCCTTCGCAAGAGTGGTCGATCGTTTCGCCATCCCACGTAGTCTGCCCGAAGCCCTGCTGGAGGGCTTCGCCTGGGACGCCGAGCGACGCCGCTATCCCGACCTCGGCGCGCTGCGTGCCTATGCCGTCAGGGTGGCGGGAACCGTCGGCGCCATGATGGCCATGGTGATGGGCGTGCGCGACCGCGCAAGGCTCGCCGCCGCCGTCAATCTTGGCGTGGCGATGCAACTGTCCAACATTGCCCGCGACGTCGGCGAGGACGCCGCCGCCGGCCGGCTTTACTTGCCGTTGGACTGGCTCGCCGAAGCCGGCATCGACCCCGACCGTTTCCTCGCCGATCCGACTCACGGCACCGCGCTTGGCCGCGTCGTCTCCCGCCTGCTCCAGGTCGCCGAGCAGCACTACCGCGGCGCCGCCGCCGCCATCACCCGTCTGCCACTGACCTGCCGCCTCGGCATCGGCGCGGCGGGTCTACTCTATGCCGAGATCGGACGCGAGGTTGCCCGCCGCGACCTGGATGCAGTCTCCGCCAGGGCAGTGGTATCCAATCGCCGCAAGCTCCGGGTGCTGGCCACCGGCCTGCCGGGTATGCTGCTGCCCCGGCGGCTGGCTGGCGGCTGCGTTCCGGAAGGGGTATTCCTGGTGGATGCCGTCGTCCAGGCATCGCCTCGGCCGACCGAGCCACAGCCATCGCCGCCGTGGTGGGCGGTGCAGCAGCGCGTGCGGTGGACCATCGAACTGTTCGAACGTCTGGAACAACAACAGCGTGTGCAATCCTGAAGGAGGCCTCAGATGCATGACTGGCTTGGTATCGGATTGATCGCCACCGGGCTGGCGCTGATCGCCGCCGGTCTGGTCAAGCACCGCAGTCGCCGGCTGTCGCCCGCGCGCCCCGGCTCGATCCGCCCGGAATTCGCCGCGATGGGCCAGATCGTCCGGCCGTTGATTTTCTTTGCCGTCGGCGTTTTCGCCCTGAAGCTGTCGCTGTTCTACTTCGTGTTCGGCGGCGCCGGACTACTGACCGCGCTTGATTACGCCGGCCTGATGTTCGTGCTGGCGACCTATTGCGGCTACCTGGTCGCCGCCACCGCGAAACCGCGCCAGGCGCCAGAGCGGCGTCCCGCCGAAGCGACCTGGGCCGCATGAAATGGCCGCACGGCGCCCAATGGGAATGGGCGCTCGGTGAGTTCGTCGTGCTGGGCTTCCTGTTCTGGGAACTCTACAGCCTGCGCCGAACCAAACGCCGCGACCGCGAAAAGGCCCAAAACAGCGATCCCGCCCTGGGTATCCAACCCCTGGGCACCCAACCATCCGCCGGCAGTGAACAAGCCCCGGGCGGCACAGGCCCTCCCGCGGCCTAACCTCCCCGCGTCACCACGGGCCATTCCCTTCTCGTAAAGTCGTCGACACCCGAAACCGCGGGCCATTCCTGCCGTGTGATGACCGGACCTCGCCGGGTCATCACACGACTTCCTGCCGCGACCTAACGCCCAGCCCGGACCGACAACGATCCGGCCGGACCTACTCCTTCCCTTTGCTGTGCAGTTCCGAGTAGACCCGCTCGCCGAACTGGCCGATTTCGGTGGCCTTCTGTTGCTGCGGAATCGTCGCGTCCTGCCGCAGCACCGGGCAATACGCCAGCGTCAGCCCGTTCACGATGTCCGCCGGCTTGGCCTGCGGCACCGCCGCCTTCAGCTTCGGCACGATCTGTTCCACCGTCTGCAGCACCGTGGCCTGTGTCGTCTTTTGCAGCGCCTCCTGGATGCCGGTCTTCGGATCCTTCACCGCCGCGGCGATATCCGCCGGCGCGACCGCCGGACACGGGCCATGCAACGTTCCATACATCGCCACCGGCGTCGACTTCCGCAGTTCCCCGGCCGTGCCCGAACCGGCATTCGGCGGAGCCTTGTTGCCCCAGGCCTGGCGCACGTAGTTGGCCACATCGGCGACCTGCTGATCGGTCATGCCCTGCCCGATGGCCGGCATCGGCGCGTCGGAATTCTTCGCCGGTATGCCGCCCAGGATCGAGCGCAGCACATCCTGCGGCCCCTTGGCCAGCACGGCACCGTTGTTGACCAACGGCGCGACCGCGCCCTTCAGACCCTTGCCATCAGGCTGGTGACAGGACGAGCAATAGCTCAGATAGGTCTCCCGCCCGGCCGGCGCCCGCCCGGTGTAACCCGTTCGCTCAGTGCTGACATAGGTGGCCTCGGCCTTGGTCGACTTCAGATAGGCGACGATCGCGTGAAGGTCGGCATCGGTCAGCTTGCCAAGACTGTCGTGGACGACCTCCGCCATTGGACCGGTGGCCGCGCCCATGCCCTGCGCCTGACCGGTCTTCAGATAGCTGACCAGTTGGTCGTCGGTATATTTGCCGACGCCCTGATGCACGTCGGACGTGAGGTTCGGCGCATACCAGTTCTGGACCGACCCGCCCTGCAACTGTCCGGCGGCACCCCCGGCGCCCAGCAGACTGTTACCGTTGTGGCACTCGCCGCAATGTCCAAGCCCTTGCACCAGGTAGGCACCACGGTTGATCTCGGCCGACTTGCTGGGATCGGGCTTGAACGTGCCTTCGTGAAAGAACGCCTCGTTCCAGGCCAGCATTCCGGTGCGGATATCGAACGGGAACGACATCTTGTTCGGCAACCGGGGTGAATGCACCGGCTTCAGCGACATCAGATATGCCTTGATCGCCAGCACGTCATTGCGGGTCACCTTGGTAAACCAGGGATAGGGCATCGCCGGATAAAGATATTCGCCGCCCTCGCCGATGCCCTGATGAAACACCCGGTAGAATTGGTCATCGGTGATCTTGCCGATCCCGGTGTCACGGTCAGGCGTGATGTTCGGCGTCGACAGCGGACCAAACGGCGTGTCCAGATACTGCCCTCCGGCAAACGGCTCGCCACCCTTCTTGGTGTGGCAGGCCATGCAGTCACCCGCATCGGCCAGATATTTGCCGCGCGCGATAAGGTCGGCGTTGGGCGCATCCGCCAGGCAAACCGAGCCCATCATCGCCATGGCGAACAAACCAAGCATCGCCGAAATCCCGTGCCGCCGGACCAGCCGAACCCGTCGATCCACCATGCTTCATTCCATCCCTGTCACAGAGTGTTGTCACCAGCCAACGCAGAACGGCGCCCCGCCGTCTCGGTTCCGCCGCATCAAACACGAGGCATCCGAAACGGCAACATCGCCTGCACCCACGTGGTGGCGAATCGTTCCATGGAAAGGCTCTCATGCATCGCGGTGACACGCTGCCCCATGATCTCGGCGCCAACCAGCGAACGCGCATAAAACGGCGTGTCCTCCAGCGTTTCGACGACCGCCGGGGCCACCGCGCTGATCTTGCGCGGCACCCGCCACATCGTCGCCGGCAGTTCCACCGCGGCGGGCGGCTCGAAATCCGTCACCCCCCCGGCATCGTCATACCGCATCGCCAGGCTCATCGGTCCGTCCCGCCGCTCCACGTCGTACAGCACCGCCGTCCCGCCCGGCACCCGAGCCCGGCCCCAGTGCCAGCGAACGAAATCCGCCTCCAGCGGCCGGTCGCCATCATTGCTGTCGAAATATGCCGGCCCGGACCACGCCACACCCGGCCGATCCAGCGCCACCTCCACTCGCGCGCAGGGCGCGATCGGCTGCCAGCGATGCCGCCCGGCCGAGTCCAGCGTCCGAACCCGGGTCTCGATCGCCGACGGATAAAGCCGCACCTGGCCCCGGATCCGCCGAGGCGACGGCGCCCCGACCTCGTCGATCAGCACCGTCAGGCCCGACCCATCCCACGACATCGAGCTCGGCCCAATCCCCAGAAAGTCCGAACCCCGCCTGATCGCGGCCGCCCGACGCTCGGTCATCGCCCAGCGCCTGGTCTTGCCATACAGCGCCACGTTCAGCGCGCAGTGCTGCAGCGGATCAGCCTCGCCGCGCCCTCGCTTCCAGGCCCGTCGCTTCCAGGCATAGTAGGGTGAGAACACGCTGCCCAGGAATGCGATCAGGGTGATCCCGTACGCCCCGTCGTCGCTCAGCGCATCGACATACCACCAGGCATAGCCGCCCGCCGGCGGCGTCACCGAGAAGTCAGGTCCCGCAGCACGCTCGCCGCCGCCAGCCGACCCGACAGCAGCGCCATCGGAACCCCCGGACCCGGATGCACGCTGCCCCCCGCCAAGTACAGCCCCGGCAGCGCGCTGCGCGACCCCGGTCGGCGAAACGCCGCCATCGACCCGTGTACCGCCTGCCCATACAGCGCCCCCCCGGTCGCCGGAAACAGCCTGGCGAAGTCCGCCGGCGTCGTCACCACCGCCTCCCCCCGGCGTTGTAGCGTCAGCCCGCATCGGGCCAACTGGGCGAACGTCCGGGTCGTGCATTGCTCAATCTCCGATGCCGAAAGCTGAACCCGGTCGCCATTGGCCGGGGCATTGATCAGGACCAGCAGCCGTTCGCCTTCGCCCCCGCTTGAGATGCCTTGGGACACCCCGGCCGCGGCGGTTCGGTCACCACCAGGGTCGACGCCGGCGCGGTCTTGGGCACAGACATAGACCGTCGGTTCGGCGGTGATCCCGCCGCGGCGGAACACCGCATCGAACTCCGCCGCGTAGTCGCCACCGAAGAACACGTTGTGCCGGGTCAGCGGAAACCCCTCGGTCAGCGCTGAAAACGTCCAGGTCATCGCCGAGGCCGAGCGTCGCTCGCGCATCGCCACAGGCGCCGATCCCACCACCGCGGCGCCCAGCACACCATCGGCCAGCGCGGCATAGTCGGCGTTGCAAACCACCGCGTCCGCAGCGACCCGTTCGCCGCCGGCCAGCACCACGCCGCTCGCCCGCCCGTCGTTCACCATGATCTCGGCAACCGGAGCCGACACCCGCACCGTGGCCCCAAGCCGCGTTGCCAGCCCGCCAAGCGCCGCCGCCACCCGAACCATGCCGCCCTCGACCAGCCAGACCCCCTGCTGCTCGACATGCGCGATCAGCATCAACGTCGCCGGCGCCTGGAACGGCGATGATCCGCTGTAGGTCGCGTAACGGCCAAACAATTGGCGCAGCCGAGGATCACGAAAATGCTCACCCAGCGCCTTCCATAGCGTGGCGAACGGTGAGATGCGGAACATCGGCGCCAACCCCGCGGCCGCGGTCAGCGACATCGCCGACGGCTTCTGCACGGTCATGAACGGCGCTTCCAGCGTGCGATAGACGGTTTGCGCGCGGGCACAGAACGACCGGAACCCATCCGCCTCGGCCGTTCCGGCGAAGGCGCCGATCGCCTCGGCCGACCGGGCGGTATCGCCGAACAGATCCAGCCGCTGGTCCGGTCCCCAGGCGTGACGCGCCAATAGGTCAGCCGGATGCAGCGTCAGATGATCGGCCAGTGTTGCCCCGGCGTCACTGAACAACGATTCCAGCACCCATCGCATCGTCAGCACGGTCGGGCCAGAATCGATGCCGGCGGTATCGACGCGGATCTTGCCGCCCACCGCCGGCTGTTTTTCCAGCACGGTCACCTCCGCCCCCTGCCGCGCCAGCTCGATCGCCGCCGCAAGGCCGCCCGCTCCAGCACCGATCACGATGACTCGTGGCGTTCGCACCCGTTCGGACCCCAGATCGCCGTTGACTTATGTGTCAATATGATCTGACACTCTGATCGACAACTAAAATAGACACCAAAGAACCGACGCCCAAGAACAGACACCCGAAAATCAACACGCCGAGGGGAGGATCGCCATGGACGCCATCACCCGGATCGAACGGACCCTGTCGGCCTCGATCGATCGCGTCGATACCGCGGACGCCCCACCGCTGCTCGCCGCCGCCATGCGGCATGCGGTGTTTCCCCGCGGCGCGCGCATCCGGCCCAGGCTCTGCCTCGCTGTCGCAGCGGCCTGCGGGGACGACCAGCCGGGCGCCTCGGACGCCGCCGCCGCGGCGATCGAGCTGATGCACTGCGCCTCGCTGATCCATGACGATTTACCCTGCTTCGACAATGCCGACACCCGCCGCGGGCGCCCGTCGGTTCATCGAGCGTTCAACGAGCCGCTGGCGGTGCTGGCCGGCGACGCGCTGATCGTGCTGTCGTTCCAGGCCATCGCCTGGGGCGCCACCGACGCCCCGGCACGTTTGCCGGCGCTGTTGCTGATCATGGCCGGCGCCACCGGCCTGCCGTCCGGCATCGCCGCCGGCCAAGCGTGGGAATGCGAGCCAAGCGTCGATCTGGCCCGCTATCAGCGCGCCAAGACCGGCGCCCTGTTCGCCGCCGCCACCGCGCTCGGCGCCGCCGCCGCAGGAGCCGAACCACAGCCCTGGCGCGAACTGGGCGAACGCCTCGGGGAGGCCTATCAGGTCGCCGACGACATCGCCGACGTGCTGTCCGGCGAGGCCGACCTCGGCAAACCGATCGGCCAGGACCTGGCCCTCGGCCGTCCCAACGCCGCCCTGACGATGGGTGTCGACGGCGCGCTGCGCCATCTCGAGGCGCTGGCCGAGGCAGCCGCCGATTCGATCCCGCCCTGCCCCGGCGCCTCCGCCCTGAAGGCGCTGACCCTTAGCGAGGCTCGCCGCCTGCTGCCCAAGGACCTCTCGCAACGCGCGGCGTAGAGTAACTGATTTGGGTCGGCTCGGAGCGCTTCATGACCCCGCCCGGCTGAGCCATGACCGCACCGAGGCATGACCGCGCCGAGTTTTGGCCGGGCTTGGCCAGGCTCCTCACGTCCTGCCGGGGCCAGCCCCCAACGCGCGCGCAGCCTGCCCGCGTTGGCCATGACGCAAAAGCCCCTGTGCTACAAACCCTGACCTCCCGCTGGTTCGATCTGCGCAACCGGCTTTTGGCCAATCCAGGGTTTCAGCGCCGCGCCACCGCGTTCCCGCTGACCCGGCCAATCGCCCGCAGGCGCGCCACCGCGCTGTTCGACCTCTGCGCCGGCTTCGTCTACAGCCAGGTGCTGCAAGCCTGCGTTCAGTTGCGGCTGTTCGAAATCCTGCGCGACGGCGCACGCACCACTGACCAGATCGCCGAACGACTGTCACTGCCGCCAGCCGACACGTCCCGTCTGTTGCAAGCCGCCACCGCACTCCGTCTGCTGCAGCACCGCGGCCCAGACCGCTTCGGACTCGGCGTGCTCGGCGCCGCGCTGGTCGGAAATCCCGCCGTCACCGCCATGATCCAGCACCATGCGCCGCTCTACGCCGATTTGCGCGATCCCGTCGGCCTGCTGCGACGCCAGCACCTCAGCACCGAGCTCGGACAGCTATGGCCCTACGCCGCCGGGTCGAATCCGGCCAACCTGCCGGCCCAGGATGTCGCCGCCTACACCACCCTGATGGCCGCCTCGCAGCCGCTGGTCGCCGCCGATGTGCTGGCCAGCTACCGGCTCGACCGCCATCACTGCCTGATGGATGTCGGCGGCGGTGACGGAACCTTCCTGGTCCAGGCCGCCACCACCGCGCCCCGCCTCGACCTGATGCTGTTCGATCTGCCGGCGGTGACCGAACACGCTCGGACGCGCTTCACCGCAGCCGGCCTCGACTCGCGCGCCCGCATCTTCGGCGGCGATTTCCGCACCGATCCACTGCCGCAAGGCGCCGACATCGTCAGCCTGGTGCGAGTCGTTCACGATCACGATGATGAGGCGGCCGCTTCCATCCTGTCGGCCTCCTGGAATGCCCTTCCCCAAGGCGGCACCCTGCTGCTGGCCGAACCGATGGCCGGCACACCGGCCGCCGGCGGCATGGAGGCCTACTTTCTGTTCTACCTGCTGGCGATGGGCAGCGGCCGCCCGCGGCGCCCCGACGAACTGACCTCCATGCTGCACACCGCCGGCTTCACGCGGGTCCGCCTGATGCCCAGCCCGCAGCCGATGCTGGTGCGAATCCTTGCCGCCGTGAAGTGAAACCGTAAATCCCGGTTGACAGATCAACCCGTCAACTTAAGATGACAGACATTCTCGTGCTTAGCGGCCAAACGGCTCGGCAAGAGGTAGGGATGGAAGCCTTAGCAGTAGTGCTCAATAGACCTGGAAGTCTCTCCCTGGACCGGATTGGCCTGACACCGCCTACCGTCGCGGACGTGGTCGTCGATATCGCCTTCAGCGGCATCAGCACGGGAACCGAGCGGCTATTGTGGCATGGCACCATGCCGCCGTTCCCCGGCATGGGTTATCCGCTGGTCCCCGGTTACGAATCGGTCGGCTGCATCGCCGCCGCCGGTGTGGATTTTCAGCAACGCATTGGCGAAACCGTGTTCGTCGCCGGAGCCAGTTGCTTCGGCGAAATTCGCGGCCTGTTCGGCGGTGCCGCATCCCGCCTCGTGGTGCCCGCCGCCCGCGCCGTGACGATCGACCCGGACCTGGCCGAACGCGGCACGCTGATCGCGCTGGCGGCGACCGCGCAGCACGCTATCGCCGGAGGCCAGCCGCCCGACCTGATCGTCGGCCATGGCGTCGTCGGCCGCCTGCTGGCAAGGCTGACACTCGCTGCCGGCGCTCCGCCGCCGGTTGTCTGGGAAACCAACCCCCAGCGCGTCAGCGGCGCTACTGGCTACCAGGTGCTGCGCCCTGACGACGACCCGCGCAAAGATTATCGTTGCATCTGTGATGCCAGCGGCGATCCCGGCCTGCTCGACACCCTGATCGCCCGCATCGCCCCCGGCGGCGAGATCGTGCTGGCCGGGTTTTACGCCGAGCGGCTGTCGTTCGCCTTCCCGATGGCCTTCATGCGCGAAGCCCGCCTGCGCGTCGCCGCGCAATGGCAGCCTCAAGACCTGCAGGCTGTCCGCCAACTGATCGACCACGCCAAGCTGTCGCTCGACGGCCTGATCACCCATCGAGCCGAAGCCGCCAATGCCGATGCTGCCTACCGCACCGCGTTCGGCGATCCCGCCTGCCTGAAAATGATCCTCGATTGGAGAGCCTGCGCATGAACGCACCCTTTGATGCGGCCCTTTCCCTGCTCCGGACCGAGGCGGCGATCGAACCCGACGCCCCCGCCACCGGTCCGGTGAAGAAAGAAACCCAGATCATCGCCATCTACGGCAAGGGCGGCATCGGCAAGAGCTTCACCCTCGCCAACCTGTCCTACATGATGGCGCAACAGGGCAAGCGCGTGCTGCTGATCGGCTGCGATCCGAAAAGCGACACCACTTCGCTGCTGTTCGGCGGCCGCAGCTGCCCGACCATCATCGAAACATCCTCGAAGAAGAAACTGTCCGGCGAAGCCGTCAAGATCGGCGATGTCTGCTTCAAGCGCGACGGCGTCTTCGCCATGGAGCTCGGCGGTCCCGAGGTCGGCCGTGGCTGTGGCGGCCGCGGCATCATCCACGGCTTCGAACTGCTGGAGAAACTCGGCTTCCACGAGTGGGGCTTCGACTACGTGCTGCTCGACTTCCTGGGCGACGTGGTGTGCGGCGGTTTCGGCCTGCCGATCGCGCGCGACATGTGCCAGAAGGTGATCGTTGTTGCATCGAATGATCTGCAATCGCTCTACGTCGCCAACAATGTCTGTTCCGCCGTCGATTACTTTCGCAAGATGGGCGGCAATGTCGGCGTCGCCGGCATGGTCATCAACAAGGACGACGGCACCGGCGAGGCGCAGGCGTTCGCCGGCGCGGTTGGAATTCCCGTGCTGTCGGCGATCCCCGCCGACGACGACATCCGCCGCAAGAGCGCCAACTACGAAATCATCGGCAAGCCCGGCGGCCGCTGGGCGTCGGTGTTCGAACAACTCGCCGAACAGGTTGCCCTGGCCCCGCCGGTGCGCCCGACCCCGTTGACCCACGACTCGCTGCTGGGCCTGTTCGCCGGCGACGCGGTCGGCCGCGACGTGGTGCTCGATCCGGCCACCACCGAGGACATGTGCGCCGCCACCGTGCTCGATAAGCCGTCGCTCGAAGTCATCTACGAAGGCTCCTGACGTGGACGGCGACATCACCTCGGGCTGCCACGGCGGACGCGAAACGATGCTTGAAGCCGCGCGCGCCGCCGGCAAAAGCCAATCGCTCGAGCGACTGATGACCGACTATCCCAAGGGCCCGCACGACCAGCCGCAATCGATGTGCCCGGCGTTCGGATCGCTGCGCGTCGGCCTGCGCATGCGCCGCACCGCGACCATCCTGTCCGGGTCGGCCTGCTGCGTTTACGGCCTGACCTTCACCTCCCACTTCTACGGCGCCAAACGCACCGTCGGCTACGTGCCGTTCAATTCGGAATCCCTGGTGCGAGGCCAACTCTACGAGGACATCCGCAACGCGGTGTTCGAGACCGCCAAACCCGACGACTATGACGCCGTGGTTGTCATCAACCTGTGCGTGCCGACTGCCTCCGGTGTGCCGCTGGATCGCCTGCCGAAAGCCATCGACGGGGTGCGCATCATCGGCATCGACGTCCCTGGCTTCGGCGTCCCAACCCACGCCGAGGCGAAGGACGTGCTGGCCGGCGCCATGCTGCGGTACGCCCGCACCGAAGTCGAAGCCGGCCCCGTTGCCCGCCCACGCGCACAGGCCGGACTGCCCACCGTGACATTGATCGGCGAGCTGTTCCCGGTCGATCCGGTGGCGGTCGGCGCCCTGCTCGCACCGATGGGCCTCGGCGTCGGGCCGCAGGTGCCTTCACGCGAGTGGCGCGACCTCTACGGCGCACTGGACTGCGCCGCCGCCGCCGCGGTTCATCCTTTCTATACCGCATCGATCCGCGAGATGCAGGCCGCCGGCCGCCCCATCGTCGGCTCCGGCCCGGTCGGCGTCGAGGCCACCGCCGACTGGCTGGACGCCATCGCGCGCGCCACCGGCATCAGCGCCGACGCCGCCAAGGCCAAGGCCCTGCCGCAGATCCAGGCCGCCTTCGCCGCCAACCGCATCGACGCCTGTGTCACCGTCTCCGGCTACGAGGGATCGGAACTGCTGGTCGCCCGCCTGTTGATCGAAGCCGGCGCACGCGTCCCCTATGTCGGCACCGCCCTGCCGAAGACCGAATGGAGCGAACCCGACCGCGCGTGGCTCGACGCCCACGGCACCCACGTGCAGTACCGCGCCTCGCTGGAACAGGACATCGCCGCGATGGTCGACGTGCAGCCCGATCTCGCGGTTGGCACCACGCCGCTGGTGCAAAAAGCCAAGGCGCTCGGCATCCCGGCACTTTACTTCACCAACATGGTCTCCGCCCGGCCGCTGTTCGGCGCCCCCGGTGCCGCCGCCCTGGCCGCGATCGTCGCCGCGCAGACCAAGGGGCGCGAGCGCTTCGCCCGCATGGTCAGCTTCTTCGACAACGTCGGCGCTGGCGAAACCGCCGGCTACGGCTGGACCGCCATACCCAAGGACCCGCCCGGATCAAAGGACCGCTACCGCCGCGCCCGCGAGGCGAAAGCCAAGGCAACCCAAGCGGTGGGGACCTGACCGATGCTGGTGCTGGATCATGACCGAGCCGGCGGATACTGGGGCGCGGTCTACACCTTCACCGCGATCCGCGGCCTGCGGGTGATCATCGACGGACCGGTCGGCTGCGAAAACCTGCCGGTGACCGCCGTGCTGCACTACACCGACGCGCTGCCCCCACACGAATTGCCGATCGTCGTCACCGGCCTGTCCGAGGAAGAACTTTCCCGGAATGGCACTGAGGACGCCATGCGCCGCGCCGCCGCGACGCAGGACCCCGACATGCCGGCGGTGGTGGTCACCGGCAGCATCGCCGAAATGATCGGCGGCGGCGTCACCCCCGAAGGGTCCAACGTGCTGCGCTTCATCCCGCGCACCATCGACGAGGACCAGTGGCAGGCCGCCGACCGCGCGATCTACTGGCTGTGGACCGAATTCGGCGCCAAGCGCGCCAAGCCCAAACCCTATGTGCGTCCCGAGGGCGCCAAGCCCCGCGTCAACATCATCGGCCCGATCTACGGCACCTTCAACATGCCGTCCGACGTGGCCGAAATCCGCCGCCTGGTCGAAGGCATCGGCTGCGAGATCAACCTTACCTTCCCGCTCGGTGCCCATATCGACGACATCCAGCGCCTGCCCCAGGCCGACGCCAATATCTGCATGTATCGCGAGTTCGGCCGCAAGCTGTGCGAGGACCTCGACCGCCCCTATCTGCAGGCCCCTATCGGGCTGTTCACCACCACCAGCTTCCTGCGCGAACTCGGTCAGATCACCGGCCTCGATCCGGAACCGTTCATCGAGCGCGAGAAGCACACCACGATCAAGCCGATCTGGGATCTGTGGCGCAGCGTCACCCAGGATTTCTTCGCCACCGCCTCGTTCGGCGTCGTCGCCACCGACACCTATACCCGCGGCTTGCAACGCTTCCTGGAAGCCGAGATGGGCATTCCCTGCACGCTGGCGGTGTCGCGCTGCGCTGGCGTCAAGCCCGACAACGCCGCGATCCGCGCCGCGCTGAAGACGAAACCGCCGCTGGTGGTGTTCGGATCGTACAACGAACGCATGTACGCAGCCGAAGCCGGCAATCGCAGCATGTATATACCGGCGTCCTTCCCCGGCGCCATCATCCGCCGTGCCACCGGCACCCCGTTCATGGGCTACGCGGGCGCCACCTATATCGTGCAGGAATTCTGCAATGCGCTGTTCGACGCGCTGTTCACCATCCTGCCGCTGGGGACCGACCTCGACAAGATCGAACCGACACCGTCACGGCTGAACACCAGCACGCCGTGGGACGACGACGCCCAGCAGTTGTTCGACGATCACCTCGAAACCGAACCATTCCTGATCCGCATCTCCGCCGCCAAGCGGTTGCGTGACCGGGTCGAAACCACAGTCCGCCAGGCCAATGAGGATCGCGTCACCGCGATCCGCGTCGCCGCCGCGCTCGCCGAAAGGCAGCTCGCGTGACCGCCGGCCTATTCGGAATTCCGTCGGGTCTCCGAACGGAATGGGCGCCGTGGCCCGCTTTTACGGCAAGCCCAGTTGCGCGGGATGGGCGCAACAGCGGCCACGAGGCCGAGACTGGAGAGTAACCACATGGCTATCACCCCAACAGGAACCTCGGTAACGGGGTTGACGGAGGCGGAGGCAAAAGAGTTCCACGGTATCTTTATCACGAGCTTTATTGTCTTCACCGTAATCGCCATCGTCGCGCACTTCCTCGCGTGGCAGTGGCGGCCTTGGCTGCCCGGACCGAACGGCTATGCCACCTCGTGGCTGTATAATGCCGGCGGAACGGCGTTCCACGCGATCTCTCATCTCGTCTAGGAGGAAGCGATCATGTGGAGACTTTGGCTGCTATTCGATCCCAGGCGGGTGCTCGTCGCGTTGAGCGTCTTCCTGTTCGTGCTGGCGTTGCTGATCCATTTCATCCTGCTCAGCACCGACCGGTTCAACTGGCTGGAAGGGCCGCACCATGGTGCGACCGCGGCACAAATGGCGCCTTTGCCACCCACCGCGAAGTAACTGTGTTCGACCACGGTGGCGGACACGGGATGCCCGAGCAGCCCGGTCCGTCACCGCTTCTCGCCCATCGATAGGAGACCCTGGCAATGGCCATGCTGAGCTTTGAAAGGAAGTACCGGGTCAGGGGAGGCACCCTGATCGGTGGTGACCTGTTCGACTTCTGGGTGGGACCGTTCTTCGTCGGATTTTTTGGTGTCACGACAGCGTTCTTCGCTATCCTTGGCACCGCGCTCATCGTCTGGGGCGCCGCCATCGGGCCAACCTGGAACCTGTGGCGCATCAGCATCGCCCCGCCGGACCTGAGCTACGGCCTGGCCCTGGCACCGCTGGCCCACGGCGGCCTGTGGCAACTGATTACCATCTGCGCGCTCGGCGCGTTCTGCTCCTGGGCGCTGCGCCAGGCCGAGATCGCCCGCAAGCTGGGCATGGGAATGCACGTCCCGGTCGCCTTCGGCTTCGCCATCCTGGCCTATTTCACCCTGGTGGTCGCGCGCCCCCTGCTGATGGGCGCCTGGGGCTACGGGTTTCCCTACGGTATCATGAGCCATCTCGATTGGGTATCGAATACCGGATATCAGTATCTGCACTTCCACTACAATCCGGCGCATATGATCGCCGTCAGCTTCTTCTTCACCAATTGCCTGGCGCTGGGCCTGCACGCCTCACTGGTGCTGTCCGCCGCCAATCCACGCAAAGGTGAGGCGGTGAAGTCGGCGGAACAGGAAAACGCCTACTTCCGCGACACCATCGGCTATTCCATCGGCACGCTGGGCATCCATCGCCTCGGCATGTTTTTGGCGGTCTCAGCCGCGTTCTGGAGTGCCGTCTGCATCATCATCAGCGGACCGTTCTGGAGCCGCGGCTGGCCCGAGTGGTGGAGCTGGTGGCTCAATCTGCCGATCTGGGCGCATTGATCGAAAAGCGGAGAGGAAACCATGGCTGAATATCAAAACATCTTCACCCGAGTCCAGGTCCGCGGACCGTTGCACGGCGGCATCGCCCTGCCACACGGCAGTTGGAAGCGCTCCGGCAAACCGTTCCATTCCCACCTGCTGGGCTTGATCGGTGACGCCCAGGTGGGGCCGATCTACCTCGGCTTCACCGGCGTCGCCTCTTTGATCTGCGGCTTCTTCGCGATCGAGATCATCGGCCTGAACATGTGGGCCTCGGTCGACTGGAGCCCGATCCAGTTCGTTCGCCAGTTGCCGTGGCTCGCGCTGGAGCCGCCGCCGCCGGCCTACGGCCTGTCGATCCTGCCACCTCTGGCCCAGGGCGGCTGGTGGCTGATGGCCGGCTTCTTCCTCACCGCCTCGATCCTGCTGTGGTGGACGCGGATGTATCGCCGGGCCATTGCACTCGGCCTCGGCACCCACACCGCCTGGGCGTTCGCCGCCGCGATCTGGCTGTATCTGGTGCTCGGCTTCATCCGTCCGATCATGATGGGAAGCTGGGCCGAGGCGGTGCCATTCGGCATCTTCCCCCACCTGGACTGGACCGCTGCGTTCTCGATCCGTTACGGCAACCTGTTCTACAACCCGTTCCACATGCTATCTATCGTCTTCCTCTACGGCTCCGCCGTGCTGTTCGCGATGCACGGCGCCACCGTGCTCGCCACCAGCCGTTTCGGCGCCGAACGCGAGGTCGAGCAGATCGTCGATCGCGGCACCGCCTTCGAGCGTGGCGCGCTGTTCTGGCGCTGGACCATGGGCTTCAACGCCACCGCCGAGTCGATCCATCGCTGGGCCTGGTGGTTCGCCGTGCTCTGCCCGCTGGTCGGAGGCATCGGCATTCTGCTGACCGGAACGGTCGTCGATAACTGGTACCTGTGGGGCGTGAAGCATGGCATCGCACCATCCTATCCCGCGGTCTTCCCACACGTCACGGACCCCGCCACGTTGGGAGCGATGAAATGAACTTCCCGCTTCGCTCGACCCTCGGCGGCTTCGTCCTGGCCGCCGCTGCGGTGATCTTGTTCCAGACCGAACGTCCGCCGATGGACAGCGTCCAACGCGGCTATCGCGGCACCGCGATGGACCAGATCTACAATCCAAGAATCGTTGCCGACCAGCTTGCCGCCAACAAGGTCCCGGTCTCGCTGCCGCGACTGCCCGACAGTGGTCCCAAGGCCAGCGCTGTCTATAAGAACGTCAAGGTGCTGGGCGACGAAAGCGTCGGCAACTTCACCCGCCTGATGGCCTCGATCACCAATTGGGTGTCGCCGGCGCAGGGCTGCGCTTACTGCCACGACGTCAACAACATGGCCTCCGACGGACTCTATACCAAGGTCGTCGCGCGGCGCATGATCCAAATGGTGCAGAACGTCAACGCCAACTGGAAGTCCCACGTCGCCGAAACCGGGGTGACCTGCTACACCTGCCACCGCGGCCAGCCGGTTCCGGCCAACATCTGGTTCAACAACCCCGGACCGCTGCAGGCCGGCGGCATGGCCCAGTCGCCCGCGGGCAAAAACCACCCGACCGCCGTGGCCGGCGGCAGCTCCTTGCCGTTCGATCCGTTCACCCCGTTCCTCGAAGGCGACGCCGACATCCGCGTCGAGTCGACACAAGCCCTGCCCGGCACCGACAGATCGTCGATCAAGCAAACCGACTGGACCTATGCGCTAATGATGAATTTCTCCCAGTCGCTCGGCGTCAACTGCACGTTCTGCCACGAAACCCGCTCCTTCCGCGACTGGAATCAGAGTTCGCCGCAGCGCGCGGTGGCCTGGTACGGCATCCGCATGGTGCGCGACCTGAACAACAACTACCTCGGCCCGCTGCACGGCGTCTTCCCGCAGGCCCGGCTTGGGCCGGAAGGCGATTCGCCGAAAGTGAACTGCGCCACCTGCCACAACGGCGTTTACAAACCGCTGTTCGGCGTCAGCATGGTTAAGGATTTCCCCGAACTGCAGACCGTGTCGCACTGAACGCAAAGCCAAACCAAGTGCGTGTCCAGGCGGTAAAATTCGCCCTGGGCACGCACTAGCTAAATTGACGTCCACCACAATGTCTGCGAGGAAACCGCGGTACATGTGGACTGGGAGCTTGGCTGAATGGACTCGATGGAGGTCAACAAAGGGATCGCGGCGGTCCTGGTCGCGGGGATCACCTTCTTCCTGACCGGAACCGTCGGCACGATCCTGGTCCAGGAACACTATCCGGCCAAACCGGCGATCACGATCGACATCCCCAAAGTCGCACCCTCCGGCAAGCCGGCCGCCCCGCAACTGCCACCAATCGCGCCGCTGCTGGCGAAGGCTGATCCGGCGGCCGGCGAGGCCGATACCCATAAACTGGGCTGCGTCGCCTGTCACAGCTTCAATGACGGCGGCAAGGCTATCATCGGACCGAATCTATATGACGTCGTCGGCGGCCCGCATGCCCACATGAAGGGCTTCGAATATTCCGCCGCGCTGAAGGCTAAAAAGGGCCCCTGGACGTTTGCTGAGCTGAACGAATGGCTGCACAAGCCCAGCGCCTACGCACCAGGCACGAAAATGACCTTCGCCGGCATCAAGAACGATAAGGAGCGCGCCGACGTCATCGACTACCTGCACACACTCTCACCACACCCCTTGCCGTTGCCTTCGCCGACCGCAGCACCACCGGCTGCCGCCCCTGCGGCTGCGGCCGGAGCTCCCCCAGCCGGTGAACCCCCGGTTGAGACATT
Organism: Rhodopila sp.; assembly: GCF_965277165.1. GTDB lineage: Bacteria > Pseudomonadota > Alphaproteobacteria > Acetobacterales > Acetobacteraceae > Rhodopila. The sequence continues at coordinate 577,081 of NZ_CBDICE010000006.1, read as the reverse complement.
GCTCGCGTCCGCCGACCCCAAGCTGGGCGAAGCCGACACACATAAGTTGGGCTGTATCGCCTGCCACACCTTCAACGATGGCGGCAAGGCCGGCATCGGCCCTAACCTGTATGGCGTCGTCGGCGGACCGCACGCGCATATGAAGGGTTTTGAATATTCGGCCGCGCTGAAAAGCAAGCAGGGTCCCTGGACCTACGACGAACTTTACCAGTGGCTGAAAAAGCCCAGCGCCTACGCGCCGGGAACCAAAATGACCTTCGTCGGCATCCCTAACCCGAAGGAACGCGCTGACGTCATCGCCTATCTGCGCAGCCTGTCACCCAACCCGGAACCGCTGCCGGCTAAGAAGTAGGCCAGAGCCCGATAGCGCCGGGCGAAACGTTCAAGGCGCGTGAATCATCAGACAAAACAAAAGGCTAGACCGGAATCACTCTGAGTGTGCAAAGCCTCAGTGACGGATGTAGTTGGCGCACTCGGTAGGGGTGAACCGTGTTAGAAGCTGGCCGATCGTCGTCCATAGCGCTTCGACTGATCGGGTTGCCGCCTCTCGCAGCAGCCGTTTGAGCTTGGAGAACGCGAGTTCGATCGGGTTTAGGTCGGGGCTGTAGGGCGGTAAGTAGAGCAGTTTGGCACCGGCGGTCTCGATCGCCTCTCGCACGCCAGCGATCTTGTGCGAGCTGAGGTTGTCGAGAATGACGGTGTCGCCTGCGGCCAGGGTCGGCACCAGGAACTGCTCGACATAGGCGAGGAACGTGTCGCCGTTGATAGCGCCATCGAGCACCAGGGGCGCCACCAGCCCGGTCGTGCGCAATCCGCACAGAAACGTCGTCGTGTGCCAATGCCCGTGCGGCACGGAGCACATCAGACGCTGTCCTTTCGGTGCTCTGCCGTGCGATGGCGTTATGTTCGTCGTGGCCCAGGTCTCGTCCAGGAACACCAGGCGGCGTGGGTCCAGCGTCAATTGCAACTTGGACCAGGCGAGCCGGGCCTCGACTATGTCCGCGCGGTCCTGTTCGGCGGCCCTGAGATTCTTTTTTTGTGTGTCAGGCCGAGCCGGGCCACCACCTTCCATATCACAGCGTGGCTGACGCGCACGTTGTGGGTCGCCTGCAGCCAGTCACGCAGATCACGCAGATCACGCAGCTTGGCGTCCGGGACGGCCGTCACCCCTTCAAGGCGTCGCGGAACGGTTCGAGCCGGAGCGGCACATGGTTGTGCTGTGGGCCGGGTGTCGACTGACCGAAGTTGCGCAACCGTGCTCGCGCCTTCGAGACATACGATTTGCTGACGCCAAACCGCTCCGCCACCGCAGCCAGCGTCGCATCCGGACAGGCCAGCACGCGGTCGCGCAAATCCTGATCCAAAGCCTGTCCACGTCGCCACGCCATAACCGCCTCCGAACAATGCCGGAGTCCCTCGAATCACAGATTACAGCCGTTTCGGAAGAGGGATTCTCGATTCCAGTCAGCGCAATTCCGGTCTAGACCGCGCCGGAATGCCGGCGCGGATCGCGCCCTATCCCTTGGTCTGCTCCTTCGGCGCGTAGGCAATGCACCAGCCATTCGGGTTGATCGTACCGGCGACGATCTTGCACGCATTCGGCGGTTGAAAGTTCACGCAGGTGCTGCATTTGTTGCCGTCCTTCGGCGTCTGCTGATACTGCACCTGCGCCTGGGCGATCTTGTCCTCGGCGCTGGCGCTGCTCACAGCCACAATACCGCCGACCACCGCAAGCCCCGCCCGCATCATCTGTCGCCGGGTCGCCTTCTCGAATTCTCTGCTCACGTCGGCCGTCTCCTCTTGTTGTGCCGCTGCATATTAGCTTAAGCCGCTTTCAGCACACTAAGTTCCGACCAAATCGTGCCCAGCGCATTCACCAGATGGTCAATATCCGCATCTGAGTGCATCGGCGACGGTGTTATCCGCAGACGCTCGGTTCCGTGCGGCACGGTCGGATAGTTGATCGGCTGCACGTAAATCGCGAAATCGTCCAGCAACCGGTCACTGATCTGCTTGCAAAGCACCGGATCGCCAACCATAACCGGAACAATATGACTGGGGTTGTCATAGTGTGGAATCCCCGCGGCATCAAGCCGGCGCCGTAATGTTGCCACCTGCCTTTGCTGCTGCCCACGCTCGGCCTGGCTGCCTTTCAGATAGCGGACGCTCGCCAGCGCCCCCGCCGCCACCGCCGGCGGCAACGCCGTGGTGAAGATAAACCCCGAGGCAAAGCTGCGCACGAAGTCGCACATCGACGCCGACCCCGCGATATAGCCGCCGACAACGCCGAACGCCTTGGCTAGGGTCCCCTCGATCACCGTCAGTCGGTGCGCCACCCCGTCGCGTTCGCTTACCCCGCCGCCACGCGGACCATACAGCCCCACGGCATGGACCTCGTCCAGATACGTCATCGCACCGAATTCGTCCGCCACGTCACAGATCTCCGCGATCGGCGCGATGTCACCATCCATCGAGTAAACCGACTCGAAGGCAACCAGCTTCGGCACCGCCGGATCGAGCTGCGCCAGCTTACGCCGCAAATCCTCCGGATCGTTGTGCGCCCAGATCCGCTTCTCGGCACGGCTGTGGCGAACCCCCTCGATCATCGATGCATGGTTCGATTGATCCGACAGCACCACACAGCCCGGGATCTTCCCGGCCAGCGTGCTCAATGTCGCCCAGTTCGACATATAGCCCGAGTTGAACAGCAGCGCGGCCTCGGTCCCATGCAGATCCGCCAACTCCCGCTCCAGCATCACGTGGTAGTGGTTGGTGCCGGCGATGTTGCGAGTGCCACCTGCGCCGGCTCCGCACCGATCCAGCGCCTCGTGCATCGCGGCGATCACCGACGGATGCTGGCCCATGCCGAGATAGTCGTTGGAACACCACACCCTGATCTGGGCCTCCCCAACCCCCTTGTGGTGCGTCGCTCGGGGGAAGCTACCGGCCACGCGCTCCAGGTCCGCGAATACGCGGTAATTGCCCTCGCGGCGGAGGCCATCGATCTGCTTGCGAAAGAATTGCTCGTAGTTCATGGGCGTCCCCCGATCGTTGCTTGTTTCGTCGTTGGTCTAGGCGCCTCGGCCGGTGTCCCGCGTACGCCAAGGCTCCACTGCCATAGGCCGTTCCAAAGCTTCGTCGCCGACACCGGCAGCACCAGGAACCAGTGCTCCAGGATCGCCAGCACCATCATCGTGGTGACCAGCGTGTAGCCGGTGCGCCGAAACAGATCCGCCGCGCCGAACGCCCGTTCCGCCAGCAGCACGGCCGCGATGGTGGACAGCGTGACCGAGAACGGGAACAGCAGGTTCATCGGCGCGCTGCGAAAGAAACTTCTGATATGCGCCAGATGCTCGGGCAGGAATTCGGCATTCAGGTTGCTGACGCCCAGGAACACGTTCAGCCGCGCGCTCTGATGCATCCACCACAGCACGACGAATGTCCACGTCCCGAAGTGGTTGCTGCCGTGCCAGGTCAGACCGAGCACCATCGCGGCCAGAACCAGAACGGCGATCTCGTGATATAGGCTGGCCTGAACCGCATGCCCGAAATGACGCCAGCCGGCGCAGCCATGCTTGCAGTGATGGGTCCGAGGCCCAGTGACAAACCCCATGTAGAAGCTGATTTCCAGCCATCCCCAGATCAGCACCGCACAGGTGAATGCGGTATAGGCACCCGTCACGCTGGTGTCGGACGCGCTGGTCACCAGCCCGAACACCGAAACGATCAGCACCGCGGTCGCCGCCGCCATGCTCCACCGGAAGGTCCGCGTCGGCAGACCATCCAGCACCAGGATCAGCCCGGTGCTGAACCACCAGATCAGCAGGCCGTGCAGCGCCGGGAGCCCGAATTGCGCCATCCCTGCCCTACCAGGCTGGTGCCATGCGGATTTCCCTCGGCAGCTCGTGCTGTCGCGGCCGCATGAAAAACAACCGCCCCAGCGTGACCGCCGCCGAGGCCTTCAACCCAAGCCCCTTCAGAATGCCGCCCAGGCCATACTGTCCCTTGTTAGCCTCGATCCGGCCACTCAACCGCAACAGCCGTTGCAGCCCGGCCAGGAACGCCGGATTGTCTAGATCCAGCGTCACCGGGAACACCTGCTTGCAGATCTCGGTCGTGATGCGGAAAACCTGCATGTCATATTGCGTCGGGTCCAGCCCGAGCGCGCGGTGAAACACCGGGCGGCCATGATCACGCACGAACATCGTCGCGAATACCGCCAGCAGGAAAAACCGGATCCAAATCCGGTTGACCCCCGAAAGCATATCCGGATTGGCCCGCATGATCAGCGCGAACGCCTCGCCGTGGCGGAACTCGTCGTTGCACCACTCCTTGAACCATTTGAAGATCGGGTGGAATCGCTTGTCCGGATGACGTTCCAGTTGCCTGAATATCGCGATGTAACGGGCGTAGCCGATCTTCTCGGACAGGTACACCGCGTAGAAGATGAATTTCGGCCGGAAATAGGTGTATTTCTTCACCTTGGTCAGGAAACTCAGATCGACACCGACACCAAAATCCTTCAGCGTGTCGTTGATGAAGCCCGCATGTCTGGCCTCATCGCGGCTCATGAAGGCGAACCAGTCGCGGATGTCGGGATTGCTCACCCGCTTCTTGATCTCGGCATACAGCACACAGCCCGAGAATTCAGAGGTCACCGAACTGACCAGGAAATGGATGAATTCCTCGCGCAGATCCGCCGGCATCAGCGACAGGTCGATGTCGTAATCCGCGTTGCGGACAAAATGATGCTTGTTCGCGTCGCGCGCGAATTCCGCCATCAGCTCGTCCCAGTCCTTGCGCACCGGCGTCACGTCCAGCCGGTCCATGGCGGCGAAATCCGTGGTATAGAACCGCGGGCTCAGCACGGTATCACGTTGCGCCAGTTGCGTGGTTTCGGTGACCGGCTTCATGGCGCTTCCCTCCGCTCGAACCCGACTTCATACAACGCAGTGAACTCCAGCAGTCCGCTGATCTGTGCCCACAGCCGGCCAAGGGCGGTCGCCCTGATCACCGTGGCCGAACAGCGCAATTCCAACCGATCGCCAAACGCAACCCGAGACGGGGCACCGTGAACCAGCACGCGATCACCCGGCTGAATCTCGATGCCCTCCGGCACGACATGAGCATGCAGACTGTCAGCCGTCTGCTCGATGTCCACCGTGCAGGGAACCTCCACCCGCCTCATGACTTGGCCCGCGCGGTCAGCAGCTGGGCGAACACCGACTCGTTGGTGATGCCAAACGCCTCCATCTCCACCGTTCGCCCCGTGGTCGGATCGGCCAGCGTCAGACGCCCGTCGGCCCATTCGGTCAGCCGGAACGGAACCGACACGCTCGCGTCCTGCCGCAACCTCTGCTGAGCCAGCCCGCGTACCGTTGCGCGCAGGAAACCGTTGGTCTCCGGCGCGATCATTTCGATCGGCACCTTGGTATTGCGCGCATCATAAACCGCCACGGCACCGTTCGGCCGATCGCGGAACAACAGCTCGCGCGACACGACCGCCGGCGCGGTCGGCGTGCTGTTGGCCGCTCCGGTCAGCCGTCCCACCGCTGCCGTAACGATCGACAGCAGGATCACTGCGCCGCCCGCAAACAGGATCGGACGGGGAAACGGAGCTTTGCTCATCGACCCTACTCCCTTACGCCGCTGCCGGAACATGCGCGCCGCCGGCGGCAGTTTCGCCCACCGGAACCGTGATCGCCCTGGCCGGCTGCGCCGCCGAAGCCGACAACGCCCGCCCCAAAATCAGTGCAACCGCGCCCGCATCCCCAACATCGCGCAGCGCCGGTTCCGCTTTGCCGGTCCGCCACGGACGAGCGTGCGGCCACAGCACCGCATAGCCGATCTTCTGGCCCGCGAGCAGCGTCAACGCGATATCGCCTGTGCTATCCGGCCAGCTACGCGCGCCGGCCGATGCAATCATTCCGAACGGAATCTGAATGGTGATCGGCATCGCGATGCCGAAGCGCATCACCACCCGGCGCGTGGTGATGGTGTAAAGCGTGGTGCGGGCAACCAACCAGGAGAACAGCACAAGCAAGCCGATCGCCACCGCTGCCAACCCCGCAAGCCGAAGCGTTGACAGCAAAACCTGTTCTGGCGGCGTTCCAGACGATAGTCGCCCGAAAATACCCCATATCGCCAGCAACACAAAATACCCGGTAACCCACCGCACCCGCATCGCGCGCCGAGCAAACGCCTGCCAGCGTGGGGCGCCCTGCCACAGAATTGTTTCGCCCTTAGGCAGTGGTCCCGGCAGCCCCGGTACCGGCTCGTAATCGTGCTCGTTCATAGCAGTGGCTCCACCCGGCTCGGCGTCGCGTACATATAACCGCTGGCGTAATAAGCCTGGATGCGGTCCTCCTCGCGCAGCGTCACCGCGTCGGGATTGGCCCGGTTCGGCGCGTCGGCGAATTGCGATCCCAAAACCGAGGCCACCATCACCCGCCCGGCCGCGTCGACCTTCGCCAACGGCATCGGCACCAGCACCGACACCCCCGCCGGCAGCGTTACCTCAAGATAACGGATTTGCGTCTCGGCACGGTCGACCCAAAGATCCGACACCACACCTCCGACGACACCATCCGCGCCAACCACCTCCTTGCCGCGCGGATCAGGACTTTCCTCGTCCACCGTATGATCCGTGGCAACCCGTAACGGCACCACCCGGTGCTCCGGTGTTTCCTGCATCAGATCCGGCACGTCGGCTCGCAATGCCGACGCCGCGGGTCCCGCCCCGGCCAGCATCGCGTTGCCCACCGGATGCATCGGCGCACCCGGCCAGGATGCAACCGGCTGCGCATCGAAAGGCGGCTGCGGCGGATCGACCCTAGGGGCGGAAACCATCTCCCCATTGGGCAACAGAAAGGTCTTCGGCGACGGCATCACCGGAAACCCCTGCAAGAACACCCCGGACCGCTCGGTCACCAGCGGATAGCCCTCGCGCTTGTCCTCCTTGCGCAAATAAAACACCAGGCCGGCAAAAAACAGCCAGAACGTGTAAAGTGCGACCTGTGCGACATCGATATAGCCTGTGATGGCTCCGGTTTGCATGACATCACCTCGGAAGGCTGAGCGAGTGGGACGATAGTTCACCAAGCCCAATGCTTGGCATGCTTGGCCGCCTTACCAGCGGACCAATGGCAATCAAGGTCGTGAACAGCAACGCTATTTCGATATGATAGACAACCGAGTATCCGGTCGCCGGATTGTTCATCGCCTGCCCCAGCACACCGTTGCTGGCCAGGATCGATACCCCGTCGCGGATCAGGCCGCCGGCGGCAACCGCGGTGCCGGCGGCCGACGCCTGCACCGCGCCCCATACCCCCAGCGCCAACCCGATCTGCCCACTGCGGGCGGTGCCCATCGCCGCGGTCAGCGTGCAGTGCGCGAAAAGTCCGGCACCAAAACCGATCAGCACGGTTCCCATCGCGAACAGCGCGATCGAATTCAGCGGCGCCGCGAATACCACCAGGCTGAACGCTGCCAGCCCGGTCAGCGCACCGCACGCCGCCAGACGATACGCATCCACACCGCGTCCCAACAATCGTGCCGCGACCCCGAAACCACTCAAGCCACCGAACGCCAGCACCGCGCTCAACAGCGTCGTCGTTCCCACCGCGAGGTGCAGAACCTGACCGCCGTACGGCTCCAACAAAATATCCTGCATGCTGAAAGCAACCGTGCCGGTGCCAAGCGCAACCAGCCGCCGGGTCGCATACGGCGTCGCGCTGAACGACTGCCAAGCCTCCTGGAACGTCGGCTGCACCCGGTCGCGCGCGGTCAGCGACGGATCCCTGGCCTCCTGCTTCCACAAGGCGCAGACATTCAGGATCATCGTCACCAGTGCGGTCCCCTGCACCACCTGGATCAGCTTTATCTCGGTGAAATGAGCCAGCAGCGCGCCATAGGTCAACGCACCGCCAACCATGCCAACCAGCAGCATCATGCAAAGCAACGCAACGACCCGCGGATGCGATTCCGGCGGCGCCAGGTCGGTGGCCAGCGCCAGCCCGACCGTCTGAGTCGTGTGCAGCCCCGCGCCCACCAGCAGGAACGCCAGCCCCGCCCCCAGGTGGCCGATGATCGGCGGGCCATTGCTGTCGCCCGACAGCACGATCAGCGCGAACGGCATGATCGCCAGCCCGCCGAACTGGATCAGCGTGCCCATCCAGATATACGGCACCCGCCGCCAACCCAGCACCGATCGATGCGTATCCGACCGAAACCCCACCAGCGCCCGGAATGGAGCAAACACCAGCGGCAGCGAAATCATCACCGCCACCAGCCAGGCCGGCACACCAAGCTCGACGATCATCACCCGGTTCAGCGTGCCGATCAGCAGCACCACCGCCAACCCGACCGACACCTGGAACAGCGACAGACGCAGCAGACGACCCAGCGGCAGTTCCGGCGTCGCCGCATCTGCGAACGGCAGAAACCGCGTCCCCAGATGCGTCCACCCCCGAGCAAATTTTGTCCCGATCGCACTCACCGGCGGACCAGCTCCATCGCTTGAGAGATATAAAATCCTCGCGCCACCCGATGCCTGCCCCGGACACCCCAGCCCGAAACGGCCTCGCCAATCAGACGCTCGATGCTGCGCGGCCGAACCGGCTCGATTGCCGGTGCGCGGTCACTGCGCGGAAACAGCCGGCCCACCGCATGCATCGCGCTCAACGCCGCGGTGCGCGGCGCGAAGGTAAACAGCACCCCCCGATCACTGCGCTGACACAACCCCTCCAGCACCCGAACCGTGTCACGCGGCCGGTAATGAATCAGCGAGTCCATCGCTACAACGTAATCGAAACGACCGAGCTCGGGATCCAGCATGTCGCCGACTCGAAAGTCGATGTCGAGATCAGCCGGCAGCCGCTCCCGGCCCAGCCCGATCAGCGAAGGCGAAAGATCGATCGCCACTACCCTGGCGCCGCGCCGCGCCGCCTCCACCGCCAGTGCCCCGGTGCCACAACCGGCATCCAGTAACCGCACGCCGTGCAGATCATCGGGGAGCCAGCCCAAAAGCGTGCGCCGCATGTCGTCCCGCCCGGCACGAACCGTGGCCCGGATGCTGTTCACCGGCGCATCCGACGTCAGCCGCTTCCAGGCTTCGACCGCGGTGCGATCGAAGTATTGCAGCAACTCCCCGCGGCGGGCCGCATAAGTCAGCGTCGGCATCAGTCAAATCCCAGCAGGTCGAAAATGTCCCGGTCCTTCAGCGGCCGAGTCTCCAGCGCTTCGGTTCCAGCCAGCAGCGTCGCCGCCAACCGGAGGTATTCGTTCTGCACCGCCGTGATTTCCGGCGTCGCGTCCATTTCGAACAACGTCGACTTCTTCAGCCGAGACCGGCGGATCACGTCCAGGTCGGGAAAATGCGCCAGCGTCTTCAATCCGGTCCGGTCGTTGAACTTATCGATCTGGTCGGTCGCGGCGCTGCGGTTGGCGATCACGCCGCCCAGTCGAACATCGTAGTTGCGCGCCTTGGCCTGGATCGCGGCAACGATCCGATTCATCGCGAAGATCGAATCGAAATCATTGGCCGCCACGATCAGCGCCCGACCGGCATGCTGCAGCGGTGAGGCAAACCCGCCGCACACCACGTCACCCAGAACGTCGAAGATCACCACGTCGGTGTCTTCCAGCAGATGATGCTCCTTCAACAACTTCACCGTCTGCCCGACAACGTATCCGCCGCACCCGGTGCCGGCCGGCGGACCGCCCGCCTCGATGCACATGACGCCGTTGTAGCCTTCATAGACGAAGTCCTCGATGCGCAATTCTTCCGAGTGGAAATTCACGCTCTCCAGGATATCGATCACCGTCGGCACCAGCCGCTTGGTCAGAGTGAATGTCGAATCGTGCTTCGGATCGCAACCGATCTGCAGCACCCGTTTGCCAAGTTTTGAGAACGCAACGGACAAGTTGGAAGACGTCGTGCTCTTGCCGATGCCGCCTTTGCCGTACACCGCGAAAACCTGCGCGTTGCCGATCTGAATATCGGGCGCCATCTGCACCTGCACGCTGCCCTCACCGTCGCCGCGACCCGGAATTCGCCTGATCACCGTCATGCCGCTGCCTCCAATCCAATCCCTTCGAGCCGGTCCTCGAGTTCCTCACCCGCGCGCTGCAATGCTTCCCGGATTGCCTCGCCCGGCGTCCAGTAGTTGCGCTCGTGCGCCTCGATCAGCCGATTGGCGATCTTCGCCGACGCCGTCGGGTTCAACGCCGCCAGCCGCTGCCGCATTTCCGGGTCCAGAACGAATGTCTCTGACAGCTTCTCGTAAACCCAGGGCTGAACCTCGCCCGTCGTCGCCGACCAGCCGAAGGTATTGGTCACATGGGCTTCGATTTCGCGCACCCCCTCGTAACCGTGCGCCAGCAACGCCTCATACCATTTCGGGTTCAGCGCGCGCGTGCGGGTCTCCAGCGCCACCTGCTCGGAAATCGTCCGCACCGTGCCATCGCCACGCGTCTGGTCGCCGATATACACCGCCGACGCCTGACCGCCGCGCGCCCGTCGCACCGCCCGGCTGATGCCGCCAAGCGTGTCGAAGTAATGATCGACCGTTGTGACACCCAGTTCCAGCGAATCCAGGTTCTGATAGGTGATATCAACCCGAGCAAGCGCATGCGACAGAACCGCGTCGTGCCGCTGCGGCCGGCCCGAGGCACCATAGGCGAAGCCCTTACGCTTAAGATACGCATCGGCCAACTGACCCTCATCCTCCCAAGTGCCGCTACCGATCAACTGATTGACGTTCGCCCCATACGCACCGTCCGCATTGCCGAACACCCGCAACGCCGCGTCCTCGATCGTTCCGCCATGCTCGGCCTGAAACGCCAGCGCATGAGCGCGCACGAAATTCTGCTCGATCGGCTCCTCGGCGGTCGCCGCCAACAACGCAGCTTCGGCAAGAAGTTTCGTTTGCAACGGCAGCAGGTCACGAAAAATCCCTGACAGCGTCACCACGATATCGATACGCGGCCGGCCCAGGACCTCCAGCGGAATCAGGCTGGCACCGCACACCCGGCCATAACTGTCGCAGCGTGGTTCGGCGCCCACCAGCCAAAGCGCCTGCGCGATCGGACCCCCTTCGGTCTTCAGATTGTCGGTGCCCCAAAGCACCATCGCCACCGTTTGCGGCAACGCCCCGGCGTCCCCCTGGTGGCGCTCCAGCAGACGATCCGCCTGCCTGGCACCATCACGCACCGCGAATGCGCTTGGGATCCGGAACGGATCGAACCCATGCAGATTGCGCCCGGTCGGCAGCACCTCGGTGGTGCGCAACAGATCGCCACCCGGCGCCGGGCGAATGTAGCCACCATCCAGCGCATGGATCAGCGAAGGGATCTCATGATCCTCGGCCAACAGCCCATCCAAACGAGCGCGTTCCGCGGCATCGCTCACCCCCGCGGCATCCAGCATGGAGCGGCGCTGATCCTCGTTCAGCCCTTCGCCCACGACATGCAGGCCGTGCGGGATAAGCGTGTACTCCAGCTCCAGCAGATCAGCCGCCAGTCGTTCGGGATCCCTCGCCGCCAGATCCACCGCCCCGGCCTGAACCTCGATCAGCGCCGCCAACGACTCGCGCTGGCCATCATCGGCATCCGGCGGCAGCGCACGCCAGCGGTCCAGCGACGCCTTCAGATCGAGCAACCCGCGATACAGCCCGGCATGAGCCACCGGTGGCGTCAGATAGCTTATCAACGATGCCCCGGCGCGGCGTTTCGCGATCATGCCCTCGGATGGATTGTTCGAAGCGTACAGATAGAAATTCGGCAGATCGCCAATCAACCGGTCGGGCCAGCAATCACCCGACATCCCGGCCTGCTTGCCAGGCATGAACTCCAGCGCGCCATGAGTGCCGAAATGCAGCACCGCATCGGCGCCGAACTCCTGATTGATCCAGCGATAGAACGCGCAGAACGCATGCGTCGGTGCAAATCCCTGCTCGAACAGCAGCCGCATCGGATCGCCTTCGTAACCGAAGGCCGGTTGAACGCCCACGAACACGTTGCCGAACTGCGCGCCCAGCACGAACAACGACGCGCCGTCGGTCTGCAGCCGCCCCGGCGCCGGACCCCATTGCGCCTCGATCTCGCCCAGCCAGCGCTGCCGCCGCACATGCTCATCGGCACTCACCCTGGCCGCGACATTGGCGTTGGCACCGAACAAGGATGCATTGCCCAGCAGCAACCGATCGCGTAGCGTATCGACATCGTCGGGAACTTCAACCTCGTAGCCGGCGTCCCGCATCCCGCGCAACGTGTTCAGCAGTGATGCGAACACCGACAGATACGCCGCCGTTCCAACCGTCCCGGCGTTGGGCGGAAAATTGAACAGCACGATGGCGATCCGCCGCTCCGCCCGAGCCTTGCGCCGCAATTCCACCAGACGCGCAACCCTTGCCGCCAGCATGGCGGTCCGTTCCGGGTGCGCCACCATATCGCGCCGCTTCGCCTCACCCGCCGATGCCGACCGGCCGCCGAACGTCATCGGACAGATCGCCCCGTCAAGCTCCGGAATCGCTACCATCATGGTGGCTTCCACCGGCAGCAGGCCGCGCGCGTCATCCTTCCACTGTTCCAAGGTCTGGAACTCGACCGGATGCGCCGCGATATAGGGCACATCCAGCCCCGCCAGCAGGTCCTCGGCCGCACGCGCGTCGTTGTACGCCGGCCCACCGACCAGACTGAACCCGGTCAGCGAGACCACCGCATCCACGCTCGCCCGACCGTTGTGCATGAAATAACGCGTCACCGCCTCGCGCTGGTCAAGCCCGCTGGCAAATGCCGGGACCACCTGAAGCCCCTTCGCCTCCAACGCCGCGATCACCCCGTCATAATGCGCCGCGTTGCTGGACAGCGCATAGGATCGCAACAGCAACAGCCCAACCCGGCCGCCCAAACCCGAAGCCGGAAGCTGATCCAGCCGCTCGACGATGCGACCGGCTATCCGCGGATGATACAGTCCAACCTCGGGATACTCGACCGGAGGCGTCACCCGCAGCGACCCGGCCAGATGCGCCCGATCGCCGGCCGAATAACGACCCACCAGCAGCCGCACCATGCCGCCAAGGTTTTCCTCGGATCCCGCCAACCAATACTGCAAGGTCATGAAATAGGCCCGCACGTCCTGCGCGGTGCCCGGAACGAACTTCAACAGTCGCGGGATCTGCCGCAGCATCTTCATCTGCCCGCGCGCGTTCGATCCGGTGCCCCCCTTGCCCCGCATCCGCTTCAGCCACGCGATCGCCCCGGTCGCCTCGGTCGACATATTGAATTTGCCAAGCTTGGTCAGCCGCACCACCTCGCCGGCCGACAGCATGCAGATCATCGCGTCGCAGTGATCCCGCCGCGCCGCCAGCGCCGGCAGCACCGCTCGGATATGATCCTCCATGAACAGCATCGTTGCGATAACGATGTCGGCCCGCCCAATATCGGCATGGCACGCCTCCAAGGCCGTGGGATTGCCGCCCCATTCGTCGGCCGCATGCATCGTGACTTCCAGATTCGGCAACTGGCGCCGCAATACCCCTTCCGCCCTGGTCAACGCGCCGCCCAGGTGACTATCCATCGTCACCACGACAACCCGTATCGCAGTGCGGTCAGCGGCCGTAATGGGCTTTCGCATCGTACAGCGTTTCCAAGGTGATACCGGTCAAGCCACGATCGGCGGCAAAACGTTCCGTGTTACGGCGAGCCTTGCCGCGGACAAAGAACGGAATCTTCTTTAATTCCGTCTCCGCCGCGGTGTCCCATGCCGGACTCAGAACATCGGGCGGCGCCGTGCCACCCAGATGCGACGCACCGGCGTCGTCATGGAATTCCACATCGTCACGGAACATGCCCAGCAGATGTTCCTCCAGGCCCATCATCAACGGATGCACCCAGGTATCAAAAATGACGTTCGCCCCTTCGAAACCCATCTGCGGCGAGTAGCGCGCCGGGAAATCCTGCACATGCACCGGCGCTGAGATCACCGCGCACGGAATCCCCAGCCGTTTGGCGATGTGGCGCTCCATCTGCGTGCCCAGAACCAGCTCCGGCTGCAACTCGCTGATCCGCGCCTCGACCTCCAGATAGTCGTCCGTGATTAAAGCCTCGACATCGTAATGAATTGCTGCCGCACGAACCTCGCGCGCGAATTCCCGCGTGTACGATCCCAGCCCCACCACCGTGAAACCAAGCTCCTCGGACGCAATCCGGGCCGCCGCGATGGCATGGGTGGCGTCGCCGAAGATGAACACACGCTTGCCGGTCAGGTAGGTCGAATCCACCGAACGCGAATACCAGGGCAGCCGCGACTCGACCGGCAACGGATCGACCCCGGCCAAGGCCGCCACTTCCGCAATGAAATCCCGGGTCGCCCCAACGCCGATCGGCACCGTCTTCACCATCGGCTGACCGAACTGACGCGACAGCCACGACGCCGCCTGCAATCCGATTTCCGGATACAGCACGATGTTGAACGAAGCATCGCCCAGCCGCGCCAGGTCCGCCGGCTCGGCCCCCAGCGGCGCGATCACGTTCACCGCAACACCAAGCCGCTTCAGCAAAGCAACGATCTCGGTCACGTCGTCGCGGTGCCGGAATCCCAGCGCCGTCGGCCCAAGTATATTGCACCGCGCCTTCGCACCAGGTTCGCGGCGCACCGCAAACGCCCGAACCAACTGATAAAAGGTTTCGGCCGCGCCCCAGTTTTCCTTCTTCTGGTAGGCCGGCAACTCGACCGCGACCACCGGGATCGGCAACCCTAGCGCCCTGGCCAACCCACCGGGATCGTCCTGGATCAGTTCGGCGGTGCATGAAGCCCCCACCAGCAGCGCAGCCGGCTTGAACCGCTCATACGCCTCCCGCGCGGCATTCTTGAACAACTCCGCTGTGTCGCCGCCCAGATCGCGCGCCTGAAACGTCGTATACGTCACGGGAGGCCGTTTCGATTTCCGCTCGATCATGGTGAACAGCAAGTCGGCGTAGGTGTCGCCCTGCGGCGCGTGCAGCACGTAGTGCAGCCCCTCCATCGCGGTCGCGACCCGCATCGCCCCGACATGAGGCGGACCTTCATATGTCCACAGCGTCAGCTTCATCGCGCTACACCGCCAACCGTGTGCGCCGCACCAGCGGTCGCGCGAACAGCTCGGCAAGCTCGCCCGCCTGGTCATAGCCCTGCACCGGGCTGAACAGCAGCTCGATCGACCATTTCGTGGTCAGACCTTCTGCCTCCAGCGGATTGGCCAGTCCCAACCCGCACACCACCAGGTCCGGCCTGGCCGCGCGGCAGCGATCCAGTTGCCGCTCGACATCCTGCCCTTCGCTCAACACCACGCTGTCCGGCAACAGCGCCAGCTCCGCCGCCAGATGCTGGCGATGCAGATAGGGCGTGCCCGCCTCCAGCACCCGCATCGACAATTCGCGGCACAGAAACCGAGCCAGCGGAATTTCCAGTTGCGAGTCGGGAAACAAGAAAACCCGGCGTCCAGCCAGTTCGCCGCGATATCGCGCCACCGCCCGACGTCCGCGCTCCTGCGCCAATTCAGTCGCCACACGAAACGTCGAAGCATCCACCCCAAAAGCGCTGGCCGCCGCCTGCAGCCACGCCGTAGTGCCCTCGACCCCCAGCGGAAACGGCGCAGCAATCCTTTCGGCGCCACGCTCCTCGAGCGCCCGCGCGGTGTCCGCCAGGAACGGCTGCGCCAGCAGATAGCGCGTGCCGGGCCCCACCGCGGGCAGCGCCATAGCCCGACGAGGCGGCAGGAACCGCACCCGCTCGATTCCCATCGCCCTGAACAGTCTGGTGAACTGGTCCTCCACCACGTCCGCCAGCGCACCCACCACCAGCAGCTCGCCCGCCCCGCCAGCCGGCAGCACCGGCACCAGCGATGCCAGGCAGGCATCCTCGCCTTGCGTAAATGTCGTTTCGATCCCGCTGCCCGAGTAGTTCAATACCCGTACATCCGGCCCGAACTGCCGCCCCAGCCGCAGCGCCGCACGCGAAAGGTCCAGCTTGATGACTT
Source organism: Rhodopila sp. (assembly GCF_965277165.1). GTDB lineage: Bacteria > Pseudomonadota > Alphaproteobacteria > Acetobacterales > Acetobacteraceae > Rhodopila. The sequence continues at coordinate 561,062 of NZ_CBDICE010000006.1, read as the reverse complement.
CCGACGGACACGACCCGACCAGGAACAACAACTTGATGTCGGGACGCCGCCGCAGCAGTTGCGTCACCACTTCATCCAACTCGTCGTTGGCGTCCGCCAGCCCGGCCAGGTCACGCTCATCGATGATCGCCGTGGCGAAGCGTGGTTCGGCGAAGATCATCACCCCGGCCGCGGACTGGATCAGGTGCGCGCAGGTGCGCGATCCCACCACCAGGAAAAACGCATCCTGGATCTTGCGATGCAGCCAGATGATCCCGGTCAGGCCACAGAACACCTCGCGCTGGCCACGCTCGCGCAACACCGGCCGTTCACTCACCAGGGCACTGTCTGGAACAGCATTCACGAAGGCTGACCCAGCGCGGCACCCGCCGTCCAAAGATGTTCCTGCTGGCGCGCCGCGCGCAGCTTCAGCACGAACTGAGTGGCGTTGATCACGTACGATGTGTACGCCGCCAGTGCCAGCCACATCTGCCGTTCGGCATCAACCGCACCGGAAAACAACGCGATCAGGTAGGTGGTGTGCAGCGCCAGCACCAGCATGCTGACGACGTCCTCCCAAAAGAACGCCGGGGCGAACAGGTAGCGCCCGAACACATCACGCTCCCAGATCGAACCCGTCACCATGATGACGTACAGCACCACCGTCTTCACCACGATCGACGCGGTCGCCACGCCCAGCCCGCTGCCGGTCGCCAGGTAGCGCAGCACCAAGCTCACGCTGACCAGGAAGACCGCGAACTGCATTGGCGCCAGCACACCCTGCACCATGGTCCACCGCGACTCGTCGCGCCGCCGCCGCTCGTCGGCGGTGTACAACGGGCGCCCCCGCAGCGGGCTGCACTGATGCAGCCGTCGCCCCGCGGCTGCGCCCCAAGGGCAACAGTCGGCCCCGCCGATGGCCCGATTCAGCAGATCAAGCGTAAACATGGATTGACAATAAAGCGAAGGATTGGTGGGCTTCGACGCAGATCGGCGACCAATCGCCATCCATCTCGCCGGCCCCGTCTGTTAACCGCAAATCGCTTGATGTTCGACCGGCCCATCGTGGAATAGCAGTGAGATTTTCCACCTCGCCCTCCCTGCGCAAGATGCAGCACGTGTTGGAAGGCTAGAGCGCGTCGAAGCAAACTGTCAAGCGCCCCGTACGTAAACCGTGCTTGACAATAGGGGCGGGCCGCGATGAACTAAAAGGGGGAGACAGAGCATGAGCTTTGGGGAACATGTCGCCGACTCATCCAGCTGGCCCGGCCCGAACAAGCCGCGCCAAAAAACGCCTGGCCGATCGTTAAGCCAGACCCTGGGAAACCAGACCCCCGGAAGCCAGACTCCGGGCGGCGCCATTCCACATCAACGTCCGCTCGGACACCTGGGATCACTAGCGCCAAACCGCCGATCCGCGCTGCTGGAAAAGATCGTCGAGAGCGAAATCCTGCCGCGTCTCGTCCTCGCGCGGTCAGCCGCGTCGTCGCGAACCGCCGAACCGGCGACAACTTCCGATGACACCACCGAACTGGTGCACCGGCTAATCAGCCCCGACGACCAAGCAGCCTGGGCCCTTATCGAACGCCTGCAAGCCGACGGCGTGACCGCCGCCGATCTCTACCTCGGCATCATCACCCGAGCCGCCCGCCAGCTGGGCGACCTCTGGCAGCAGGACCGTTGCGATTTCACCCATGTGACTATCGGCCTCGGCCGCCTGCAGCTGATCGCGCGCAAACTTTCGCCCGACTTCCAGGCCGCCGCCGTCAGCCAGTCCGCCCACGCCGATACCGTCCTGCTGCTGCCCGCGCCCGGCGAACAGCACACCATCGGCCTCGTCATCCTCGCCGAGTTCTTTCGCCGCGAGGGCTGGAACGTCGCCGGCGCCCCGGTGTCCACCGGCTACGACGCCCCCCGGTTGGTGCGCGGCGCATGGACCGATGTCGTCGGCTTCTCGATCGGCTCGATGCAGCGCCTCGATCAACTGACAACCTGCATCAGCGCGGTCCGCAAGGCATCGCGCAACCCCTATCTGGCGGTGCTGGTGGGCGGACCGCTGTTGCTCGAACGCCCCGACCTGGTGGCCCGGGTCGGCGCCGATGCAACCGCGGTCGACGCCCCCGCCGCCGTCCGCCAGGCGAGAGGCTTGCTGGCGATGCAAGCCGCCGCCGACTGATCGTCAATCCAGGGCCCGGTGTTCAGAACGGAGGGTTCGGCTGACCGTGAAGGCATTCAAGGCCCCAAAAACAGCCCTGGGTGATATCGATGCGGAAGCCGCGGCGGCGCTGATCACCGCAGCCGCCGACATCGCATTGATCCTCGACGCCAGCGGCACCATCCGCGACGTCTCGATCGCTGCCGAGGACCTGACGGACGACCTCGCCGGCCACGCCAACTGGCTGGGCAAGCCCTGGATCAGCACCGTCACCGAAGAAAGCCGCGCCAAAGTCGAAATGCTGATCGCCGGCGCCTCATCCCAACAACAGCCGCGCTGGCGCCACCTCAATCATCCCGCCACCAATGGCCCCGACGTACCAATCCTCTATGCCGCGATCCGCACCGGCAGCGCCGAACGCATCGTCGCCTTCGGCCGCGACCTGCGCGCGGTTTCCTCGCTGCAGCGCCGCCTGGTCGATGCCCAGCAGTCGATGGAGCGCGACTACATCCGCATCCGCTACATCGAGACCCGCTACCGGCTATTGTTCCAGATGGCGACCGACGCCGTGCTGATCGTCGACAACGCCACCCACAAGGTGCTCGACAGCAACCCCACCGCCCGTCGGCTGTTTGCCCACGCCGCCGAACCCGGGGCCGCTTGGCCGCTGACCAACGGCTTCACCCCAGATACCGCGCAAGGTGTCGAACTGCTGCTCGCCGGCGTGCGCGCCTCCGGCCGAGCCGACGACGTCCACGCCCGCCTGCTGCAGGATGACCGCGAGGTCGTGGTCACCGCCTCCTTGTTCCGCGACGAGGCCGGCGTCGCCTGCCTGCTGCGCATCGCCCAACCCGCCGGTGAACCAGCCTCCGGCGTGCTGCCGAAACTCAAGGCCAAGCTGCTCAAGCTGATGGAAAGCGCGCCCGATGGATTCGTCGTCACCGGGGTTGATGGCCGCATCATCACCGCCAACGCCACCTTCCTCGAACTCGCCCAACTGCCCACCGAGGAACAGGCCCGCGACCAGCCGCTCGGCCGCTGGCTCGGCCGTTCCGGTGTCGATCTGGATATCCTGATCGCCAATATGCGCCAACACGGCTCGGTGCGCCTGTTCGCCAGCCTGCTGCGCGGCGAGCTCGGCGAACCGGCCGACGTCGAGGTCTCCGCCGTTACCGTCATGAACGGCGGCCAGCCATGCTTCGGATTCGCCATCCGCGACGTCGGCCGACGGCTGCAGCGCGCACCGCGAGTCGAACGCGCCATGCCAAGATCGCTTGAACACCTCACCGAACTGATCGGCCGCGTCGCGCTCAAGGATCTGGTGCGCGAGGCCACCGACGTGATCGAGCGATTGTGTATCGAATCCGCCCTCAACCTCACCGGCGACAACCGCGCCTCGGCCGCCGAGATGCTCGGTCTCAGCCGCCAAAGTCTCTACGTGAAACTGCGTCGCTACGGTCTCGGTGACCCCGAGGCCGCGGGTGCGGATTGAAGGACCCAACGCCGTGGATACAGCCCCGACTTCATCATGGCCCGGCGTAGCCGGACCCCTCGTCGCCAGCCAAGCCGTCCCCCCGACACGACGCATGCCCGCGATGCTCGAACTGCTGAAACCGATCACCTGGTTCGCGCCGATGTGGGCGTTCGGCTGCGGCGTGGTCTCGTCGGGCGTGCCGCTGTCACAACGCTGGTGGGCGGTGATCCTCGGCATCATCCTGGCCGGCCCGATGGTGTGCGGCACCAGCCAGGCGGTCAACGACTGGTTCGACCGCCATGTAGATGCGATCAACGAACCCGACCGCCCGATCCCGTCGGGCCGGCTGCCAGGGCGTCGCGGCCTGCTGATCGCCGTCGCCTGGACCGTGCTGTCACTGCTGGTCGCAGCCCCGCTAGGCCGCTGGGGCTTCGGCGCGGCGGTCGTCGGCCTCGCCTTGGCCTGGGCCTACAGCGCGCCACCGTTGCGGCTGAAACAGAATGGCTGGTGGGGCAACACCGCCTGCGCCGCCTGCTATGAAGGTCTGCCCTGGATCACCGGCGCCGCAGTGATGACCGCCACCCGGCCCGAATGGCAGATATTCGCCATCGCCGCGCTCTACAGCGCCGGTGCCCACGGCATCATGACCTTGAACGATTTCAAGTCGATCGACGGCGACCGCCAGACCGGCATCGCCTCGCTGCCCGTCCTGCTGGGCACCGAACGAGCCGCCGGCGCCGCCTGTATCGCCATGGCCCTGCCGCAGGTCGCAGTGATCGCCCTGCTGCTGGGTTGGGGCTTCGTCACCTCCGCCTTCGTCGTCTCGCTGCTGCTGATGACGCAGTTGCTGCTGATGGTCCGCCTGATGGCCGCACCCAGGGCCAACGCCCCCTGGTACAACGCCACCGGGACCACGCTCTACGTCATCGGCATGCTGGTCACCGCCTTCGCCCTAAGGATGCCAACATGATCGAAACCTACGATGCCGTGGTCGTCGGTGGCGGCCCGTGCGGCGCTACGGCCGCCAACGAACTGGCCCGCCGAGGCCGCTCGGTCCTGCTGCTGGACCGCGCGGGTCGCATCAAGCCCTGCGGCGGCGCCATCCCGCCCAGGCTGATCCAGGATTTCGGCATCCCCGATCATCTGCTGGCCGCGCGCATCACCTCGGCCCGCATGATCGCACCCTCGGACCGAGCCGTGGACATGCCGATCGCCGACGGCTTCGTCGGCATGGTCAACCGCGAAACCTTCGACGAATGGCTGCGCGACCGCGCCGCCGCCAACGGCGCCACCCGCCAAAGCGGCAAGTTCGACACCATCTCACACGACTCCGACGGCACCGCGCGAGTCCACTTCCAGCCCAAGGAAGGCCCCGAGACCTCGGTCCGCACCCGAGTCGTAATCGGCGCCGACGGCGCCAAATCCGCAGTCGCCGCCCAGTGCCTCCAAGGCGCCGCCAAAATCCCCCACGTCTTCGCCTATCACGAGATCCTGCGCGTCCCCCCCGAAGGTTTCGACGCCACCCGCTGCGACGTCTACTACCAGGGCCGCCTGTCACCGGATTTCTACGGCTGGGTGTTCCCGCACGGCGAAACCGCCAGCGTCGGCAGCGGGTCGATGCGCAAGGGGTTCTCGCTGCGCCGCTCGGTCACCGACCTGCGCCAGGCCGCCGGCCTCGGCACTGCCGAAACGATTCGCCGCGAAGGCGCGCCGATCCCGCTGCACCCGATGCGCCGCTGGGATGACGGCCGCGACGTCATGGTTGCCGGCGACGCCGCCGGGGTGGTTGCACCGGCGTCAGGAGAGGGCATCTACTACGCCATGGATGGTGGACGCCTGGCAGGTGAAGCAGCGGATGAATTTCTCGCCGACGGCAACCCGCGCGCGCTGCGCACCGCTCGCCGCCGCTTCATGCGCCAGCATGGCCGGGTGTTCTGGATCCTGCGCATGATGCAGTGGTTCTGGTACTCCAGCGACAAGCGGCGCGAGCGATTCGTCAGCATGTGCCAGGACCCCGACGTGCAACGCCTGACCTGGGACTCCTACATGAACAAGCGCCTGACCCGCACCAGCCCGACCGCCCACGTAAAGATTTTCTTCAAGGACCTCGCGCATCTGCTGGGTCTGGTCTCTGCGTGACCCTCCAGATTATCGTCGCTGCCGCCTGGGGGGTCGTCGTTGCCGGGTTCGGCGCCTTCCTGACCGAACTGTCACCCTGGTACTACACCTTGCGCAAACCAACCTGGCAGCCGCCCGACTGGTTGTTCGGCCCAGCCTGGACGCTGATCCTGGGGCTGGCATCGGTCTCCGCGCTGCTGGCTTGGCGCGCCGCCCCCGATCGCGCCAGCCGCATTCTCATCGTTGCCCTGTTCGTGCTCAACGGCGTGGCCAACCTCGGCTGGAGCCCGCTGTTCTTCAGGCTGCGCCGACCCGACTGGGCCTTGTGGGAGGTGCCGTTGCTGTGGCTCTCCGTCCTGCTGCCGATCGTGCTGCTGGCGCCGATCTCCCGCACCGCCAGCCTGCTGCTGCTGCCCTACCTCGCATGGGTCTCCTTCGCCGCCTTCCTCAACCTCACCATCGTGCGCCTCAACGCCCCGTTTCGCGGCATATAATCAGAACAAAAATCCCGCGCACCGCGACCGGTTGGTTTCCAAATACGGAAGGCGCGTCGCCTTTGACACCGGAACCCCGCTTCGTCTCTCCGTGGGCTCCTGACCCTCCGTGCCAGGCGGTCCGTGCGAACCACCGAACCGAAGCACCGTCCGGTCGCACTTCAACTCACCCGGTCGAAAGATCAGTCGACTTGCTCTCCAGGCTCTGGGCCAGCGCCGAAGCACCACCCCGGCTCAGCACCTGGCGAAAATCCGAACGCTGCACCGCAACCCGGCTGATCACGCCGTCAGCTAGGATATCGACCACGCGCCAACCCTTCGGACCCTGACGCATCACATGGTCCAGCTCATCCTGTTCCCCGGAATCATGCACGATCCGCATCCGCACCACCTGATCGCTACCGGAGACCCGGGTATCCGGATTAACCTCGAAATGCTCATCATTCTGATCGAACGCGTTGACATACGACGCCACCGTGTAGCGGCGGAACGCCGCCGATAAACTCGCCTGCTGATCCGCCGACAACGTATCCCAGCCAAACCCAACCGACGTTTTCAGAATCGTCGCGAGGTCGAAGGTTTGGTCGATCACCGGACCCAGCATCTCGGCCCGTACCGAGAACGGCGTGCCACGTCCCGCCTTCATCACCCGAAGCAGCCCCTGGACAAGCTGTCGAATCGGCGCAACCGCCGCGCTGTCCGCGTCACCAACACGTGGAACCGCCACCAGCATCGCCCCGCTCGACGCCAGAAAATATCGCCTATGCAACAAACCCGCGATCATCAGAATCCCTGCCGATCAACCACTCAAACAACCGCATCGGCCCTAAACCCGGAACACATAGTCCTTGCCACTATCCCGCTCGATGTCCGGCGGAAACGCCGCCCGTTTATCGGCATAATAGCGATCCCGATGATCGCCGCCACTGGCCAGGTTATACGTCAGATAGAGGATCCGCCGCGGCCGATCCGTGAAGTTCGGCTTCGACGCATGTGGAGCGAAGCTGTCGAAAAACACCACATCGCCAGCCGCGGTCGGCACCGCGCGAAGCTCCAGCCCGGTTTCGTCCAACGCCTTCCATTCCTCCCCCAGCAAACCTTCAAAGTGACGCCCCGGCACCATCTCCAGGCATCCGTTTTCCAGCGTCGCCGCATCCAGCGTGACCATCGCCGTAACAAAAATCGGCGCATATCGACCCCAGCCCGCCTGCTGATCCTGGTGCGCCTTGAACCCCGGGCCACCCGGCATCTTGAAATTGATCTTGTCCTTGAACAGCACCACCGGGCCACCCATCAGCCCAGCCGTCCAGCGCGCGATCGCACCAAACCGGATCAGCCCGTCAAACCCGGCATGGAAAGGGCAAAAGTTTTCCATCCGCTGGATCACCCGGCGCCCAGGCTCCGTCAGGCTGTCCTCGTAATACACCCAATGCCGCCCCGGCAGCTCCGGCCTGGCCTGCAACTCCTCGGTCCAGCGCAACAGCTCGGCGATCTGATCGGCGCCGAAAAACCCCCGCACCACCAGATATCCGTCCCGCGCCATCCGCCCACGCTGCCCCGCCGTCGGGTCGCGATCCGCCGCGCCAGCCAAGCCGACCGCCGATACGCTCATGCCGACAATTCCGCGGCCAGGGCCCTGGCCTTTACCAGATCCTCGGGAAAATCGATCTCCGTCCATGGCAGCCCACTGATGTCCTCGAACCCGAAACGATCCGCCGCCGCGGCCCTGATCATGTCGCGAATCGGCTCCTCATATTCCATCATTCGACCACCGCCGTCGACATAAGCCTCGCTCCTGCCCGCGAGTTCCTCGGCCACCGCGGCCGACAACCGGAAGAAACCCACCGACTCGCCGTGCCAGTCGTGCGGTTCGGTCGGCCGCTTGTGAAAATCGACGATCCGGCCATCCCGAACACACAGCTTCACTGGCTCATCCCCCGGCTCGATCTCGCGGTCAAGCAACAAGCAGTCAGGCTTCCGACTGTTGACCAGACGACCCATCAGCCGAGCATCATACAGCACGTCTGCGTCCATCAGGATAACAGGTCCACCACCGCGCAATACCGCTCGCCCGGCCCAAAGCGACACCACGCTGCCTTCCCGATAGTCAGGATTCATTACAACCGAAACCGCCGGCCCGTCAGCCAACCCCGCCAACGCCGCCCGCATCCGCTCGGCACCAAATCCGATCACCACGGTAATCGCCCCGATTCCCAGCCCGCGCAGAATCGCGACATGCCGTGCCAGCAGCGACCGGCCGCCAAATTCCAGCAACGCCTTAGGCACCTCCGAAACCCCCGGCCTGGCCACCTCCAGCCCGCCCGAACCCAGCCGCCGCCCCATCCCGGCCGCAAGGATCAGCGCGCAGGTCGGCAAGTCCCCACCCAAGTCGATACTCATTCGAAATTTATCCACGGTTGTCTAATTGAGGCAATACTATTACACCGCACAGTCCTTTCGTCCGGTCAATCCGGACTCTCCGGGAGAAGACATGCCAAACGACATGAACCAGGTCGCCGCTCCCGCCGACGCCGGCCCGCTGTCCAGACCTGCCAAGCTGCGCCATTGCCTGGCCTCGCCCGACCTCGCCTTCCTGATGGAGGCCCATAGCGGCCTGTCCGCCAAGATCGTCGAGGAAGCCGGATTTCAAGGCGTCTGGGCGTCCGGCCTGTCGATCTCGGCCATGCTCGGCTTGCGAGACAATAACGAGGCGTCATGGACCCAGGCACTCGACGTGTTCGAGTTCATGGCCGACGCCACCACGCTGCCGATCCTGGTGGACGGCGATACCGGATACGGCAATTTCAACAACGTCCGCCGCCTGGTCCGCAAGCTGGGCGAACGCAGCATCGCCGGCGTCTGCCTCGAAGACAAGCTGTTCCCCAAGACCAATTCCTTCCTGGGCGAGCGCCAGCCCTTGGCGGACATCGCCGAGTTCTGCGGCCGCATCCGCGCCGGCAAGGACTCCCAGACCGACGACAGCTTCTCCATCGTCGCCCGTACCGAAGCCCTGATCTCCGGCCATTCCATGGATGAGGCCCTGCGCCGCGCCGAGGCCTATCACGCCGCCGGCGCCGACGCGATCCTGGTGCATTCCAAGCAGCCCAACGCCACCGAGATCACCGACTTCATGCAGCGCTGGGACCGCCGCTGCCCGATCGTCATCGTGCCGACGATGTACTACGCCACGCCGGCCGCAACCTTCCGCCGCGCCGGCATCTCCCTAGTGATCTGGGCCAACCACCTGGTGCGCGCCTCGATCGCGGCAATGCGCGACACCGCTTCCCACATCGCCGAAACCGAGTCGCTGCTCGAGGTCGAAGGCCGCGTCACCAGCGTGCGCGAAATCTTCCGCCTCACCGGCAACGACGAACTCGAGGAAGCGACTCGCCGCTACCTGCCCGCCACCCGCTCGATCCGAGCCATCGTGCTGGCGGCATCCCGGGGCACCGATCTCGACGCAGCCACCGCCGATCGGCCGAAATGCATGATCGATGTCCGTGGCACCCCGCTGCTGTTCCGCCTGCTCGGCACCATGGACGAATGCGGCGTCAACGACATCGCCGTGGTCCGCGGCTATCGCAAGCAGGCAATCCCCACCACCGGCATCACCGTGATCGACAACGACGCCTACGCCGACACCGGAGAGGCCGCCTCGCTGGCCTGCGCCCTGCCCCGACTAGAGGGTGAAACCGTCCTGGTCTACGGCGACGTGCTGTTCCGCCGCTACATCCTCGACCAACTGCTGGCCTCGGACGCCGACATCACCGTCGTGGTCGATTCGGCCCACACCGCGGCCGCCAATCCACGCGATCTGGTCAGTGCATCGATCCGCAACACTGGCTTCTACCACGACGACGAACCGGCGCTGCTGACCGGGATCGCCGCCGACCCGGCAACCGCCAGCGGCCAATGGATCGGCCTGATCCACCTCAGCGCCCACGGCGCCCGCCTGGTGCGTGACGAACTCGCCGCGATGGGCGAAGAAGGAGTGCTCGACAACGCCGACCTGCCCGCACTGCTGCAACGCCTGATCCGCCATCACCCGGTCGCCGTGCACTACATCACCGGCCACTGGCTCGACGTCGACAACACCGCCGACCTGGCGGAAGCGCGGAACTTCTCCTGATGCGGCGTTTCTCCTGATGCCGAGTTCCTCCGCATGACCGAGGCCGCGGCCTTCTCATGATCGACGCCGCCACCTTCCTGCGGGCCACGCAGCGCATCGGCATCGGCTTCTACACCGGCGTCCCCTGCAGCTTCCTTACCCCGCTGATCAACCGCACCGCCAGCGACCGCACGCTGTGCTACGTTGGCGCCGCCAGCGAGGGCGAGGCCGTGGCGATCGCCGCCGGCGCCTGGCTCGCCGGCCGCGAAACCGCCGTCATGTGCCAGAACTCCGGCCTCGGCAACGCCGTCAACCCGCTGACCTCGCTGAACCGCCCGTTCCGCATCCCGACCCTGCTAATCGTCACCTGGCGCGGCCAGCCAGGCCTGAACGACGAGCCGCAGCACGAACTGATGGGCCGCATCACCCAATCCCTGCTCGACGTGATCGAGATCCCGCACCAACGCTTCCCCGACGAGCCGCACGCCCTCGACCCGCTGCTGCATGACGCCCGCGCCACCATGTCGCGCACTGGCCTGCCCTTCGCCCTGGTGCTGGAAAACGGCGTTCTGCGGGACGAACCGCTCGACCAACCGCCGCGCATACTGCCCAAGCCGGGCGAGCACATCGACCTGCGACACCACGCCGAAAAAGGCTCGCGCCTCGCCACCCTGGAAGCCGTGCTCGCCGCAATCCCCGACCAGGTCCCCATCATCGTCACCACCGGTAAGACCGGCCGCGAATTGTTCACCCTGGCGGACCGCGAGCAGCACCTCTATCAGGTCGGCTCAATGGGCTGCGCCAGCCCGATGGCGCTGGGCGTTGCCATCACCACCGGCCGCCGCACCGTCGTGCTCGACGGCGACGGAGCCGCCCTTATGAAACTCGGCAGCCTCGCCACCATCGGCGCCTGCCAGCCGCCCGGACTACTGCACGTCATCCTCGACAACGGCGTGCACGATTCCACCGGCGGCCAGGCCACCGCCTCGGCATCGGTCGATTTCGCCACCATCGCCCTCGCCTGCGGCTACCGCCAGGCCTTCTCCTGCGACAACACCGCCGGCTTCACCCAAGCGTTCAAACAGGCGCTGTCAACCCAAGGCCCGGTTCTGCTGCACGTCCGCATCCTGCCGGGCTCGCTCGCCAAGCTCGGACGCCCGACCATCGCCCCGCACGAGGTCGCCCAGCGCTTCCGCTCCTTTCTGCGGCGTGATGCACAACCACCCACGACGTGACCCAGGTGGTCCGAAAAACGCCTGTTCTAGAGCGCCGCCGCGGCGCCTGGGGTCTTGCTGCTTCCCGGGTCCGTCTTATATGACTACAGTAGTCACAACCGGTTTCAAAGGCCCAGCATGCGGGAAATCCAGCTCCGGGACGCGAAGGCGAGCCTGTCGGCCGTGGTGGATGAGGCCGTGCGGGGCGAGCCTGCGATCATCACCCGGCATGGCAAACGCGAAGCCGTCGTCCTGAGTTTCAAGGAATGGGAACGGCTTTCTCAAGTGCCATCCTTCGGCCAGTTGCTGATGTCCGCGCCGATCGGTCCGGACGAGCTGCCGGAGCGCGATCGCACGCCCCTGCGCACAACAGAATTTTGACCGCCATTGTATCTGGTCGATACCGACGTCCTCTCGGCCGGGGCGCCGTCCCAGCTTGCGCCGGCCGAGCTCGTTGCCTGGATGGACGCGCATTCGGCGCTGCTCTACCTGTCGGTAGTGACGGTGGCGGAGATCGAAGACGGCATCGCCAAGCTGCGGCGCGGAGGTGTGACGCGCAAAAGCGACAGTCTGAGCGCTTGGCTGCAAGCGGTGCTGCATCTGTATAGCGACCGGATTCTCGCATTCGATACACCTACGGCGCGTATCGCTGGCGCACTGTCGGACCGAGCGCGCGGGCAAGGCGAGGCGCCTGGGTTGGGTGACATCATCATCGCGGCCACGGCAAAGCACAATGGCTTGACAGTCTTATCGCGCAACCTCCGGCATTTCGCGCCGCTGAGCGTGCCGGTGATCAATCCGTTTGCTACATTGCCACCAACATAGAGCCGGGATAGGCAGTCCTTCAGATTCTCGTCTGTCGCACAAGCGTAGGAGTTTCTTCTTGATCTGACGGTCTGGCGCCAACAGCCTCCAAAGGTCGCTACTGACACGTAACTACTTCCTGCCAGCGAACCGAAGCGATAATGGGCGCCCGCACGATCCGGCTGCGAACCAACTTAGGCCGCCGTCCATCCATTCCGATGCTCCGCCAGGAAACCATCGACCTCGGCCAGGCACCGCCTCATGTCGTCCGCCCCGACGGCGCCGATACAGCCGATGCGGAAACTCTCCACCCCAGTCAGCTTGCCAGGATAGATCACCACCCCACGCGCGTGCAGGAATTCGTAAAACGCCTGGAACCTGAACCAGCCCCCCGGCGGCACCAAAAACGTGGCGATCACCGGCGCCTGGTCCGCCGCCGCGATGTACGGACTGAACCCACGCGCCCGCATCCCCTCGACCAGCAGCTCGCAGTTGTGCCGATACCGCGCCCACCGGGCGCCGATGCCGCCCTCGGCCTCCAGTTGATCCAGCGCCGAGGCCAGCCCCGCCACCACCTGCACCGGCGGCGTGAAACGCCATTGCCCGTTCGCTTCGAAGCCCCGCCACTGCGCGAACAGGTCCAGGCTCAAGCTGGTCGAATTCCCCGCGCACCCTTGCAGGTAAGCCGCCTCGACGATCACGAAGCCGACCCCCGGCACCCCTTCCAGCCCCTTGTTGGACGAACCGACCAACGCGGTGAACGGAATCCGCCCGCCATCGATCGGCACCGCCCCAAACGAACTCATCGCATCCACCAGAAGCCGCCGCCCGGCCCGCTGCACGCAGGCGGCGATCTCAGGCAACGGATTCAGCAGCCCGCTGGTGGTCTCGCAATGGATCAACGCCACGTCGCTGATGTCGCGGTCGGCCGCCAGCGCCTCGGCCACGCGTTCCGCCGAGATCGGCTGGTCCTCCGGCGCCTCCAGCGCCACCCAGGCGCGACCCAGCCGGCCAGCGATGTCCACGATGCGGCGCCCATAGGCCCCGTTCACCAGCACCAGCAGGCGCCCATTCAAGGGCACCAGCGTCTGCACCGCCGCCTCCACCGCGAACGTGCCGCTGCCCTGCATCGGCACCGCGACATGCGTTCGCCCGACCCCCGCCAGCATCGCCAGGCGCGCCCGCACCCCCTCGCTCAGCGCGATGAAGTCAGCCTCGCGCGATCCCCAGTCGCGGCCCAGCGCCGCCCTGGTTCGGTCGGACGTGGTCAACGGACCCGGTGTCAGCAGAAGGGGTGGCATGGCGTTAAGTTGCTCCGAAATGTAATGTAGCCGACCTTATCGTCGAACCGCCGCGAATCAGAAAGAGACCCATTCATGAGGTTCGGTGCCATCATCGGCGGTCTGCTCGGCCTCGGCCTGTCGGCGTGGCTGCTGCAAAGCTACGGCCTCGCCCGAATCCTGGCTCTGCTGGCCAACGCCGGCTGGGCCGGCATGATCAGCGTGATCGCGATCCACCTGCCGCAGATTGTCGCCTCGGCGCTGGCATGGCGCGGCATCGCCGAGCAGGCCCCACGGCCAACCTTGCGGACCTTCCTGGTGCTGCGCTGGATCCGCGAGGGCGTGAACAACCTGCTGCCGGTGGCGCAGATCGGCGGTGAGTTCGTCGCCGCGCGCCTGCTGCAGCGCCACGGCATGAAGCTTGCCCCTGCGATCGCCGCAACCGTCGCCGACCTGACCATGGAAATGCTGACCCAGATCGCCTTCACCCTTCTCGGGTTGGTCCTGCTGCTGCAAACCGTGGCCGACAGCGGCATCGCCGGCTACGTGATCACCGGGCTTACCCTGGCCGCCACCCTCGCCGCCGGCTTTCTCGCCGCCCAGTGGTTCGGCCTGGCATCGGTCATCGAAACCGCCCTGCTGCGGCTCGGCCGAGCCCTCGGCTGGGCCGGAACCGCCAACGTCGAAGGCTTGCACGACGCCCTGATCGCCTGCTACCGCTCGCCCGGCCGCGTCGCCCAGGCCGCGCTGTGGCACATGATCTCCTGGCTGCTCGGCGGCGTCGAGGTGTGCCTCGCACTCCACTTCCTGGGCCACGATGTCGGCATCGTTCCGGGACTCATCATCGAAAGCCTCGGCCAGGCGCTGAAGGCCGCCGGCTTCGCCGTCCCCGGCGCACTCGGCATCCAGGAAGGAGGCTACATCATCATCGGCCAACTGTTCGGCCTCTCGCCCGAGATGGCGATCGCCCTCTCGCTGATGAAGCGCCTGCGGGAGGTCGCGCTCGGCGTCCCCGCCCTGCTCGCCTGGCCCCACGCCGAAAGGCACCCCATCGTCCGCGCGGAGGCGCGCCTCACGATCGATGCGGAGGCGCGCCCTGTCGTCGATGCCGAAGGCCGCCCCATCGTCCCCCCGCGGTCACGCCCCGTCGTCCAGCCAATGCCAAGCCTCGCCCCATGATCGGAACCTCCTGGACCCACCGGCTTGCCCGCCTGATGATCACCCCTTTCATCGGCACCGCACTGCGGCCGAACCACCTGACCACGCTCCGCCTGGCCTCCGGCATCGCCGCCTGCGCCTGCTTCGCGCTCGGAACCGGGGCTGGAATGGCCTGGGGCGGCGCCCTATGGCTGGCATCGGCGTTTCTCGACCGCGCGGACGGCGAACTCGCCCGCGTCGGCAACATGATGACCCGCGGCGGCCATATCTACGACTATTACAGCGACAACCTGGTCAACGCGCTGTTCTTCGCCTCCATTGGCATCGGTCTGCGCCACACGTGGCTCGGCCACTGGGCGATCCCGCTCGGCATCCTCACCGCCCTCGCCCTGCTGGCCTGCAACGCCTTCTCCGAGCAACTCGAGCAACGCAGCCCCTCGAACACCCGGGCCTATTCCGGCCGCTGGGGATTCGATCCCGATGACGCACTCTACCTCATGAGCCCGCTCGCCTGGCTCGGCTGGTTGACCCCCATCCTGGCGGCGGCGGCGGTCTGCACCACCACCTTGATGATCATCACCTGGGTCCGTCTGCGACGACTGCCGCTGCAGGCCTGATCGAGTGGGCTTGGGCTACCTTGCCGCCGCGTGCGGACGTCGGGCGGGAATGGCCGCGCTGCTGGCACTGCTGCTGGGCGCCGCCGGCCTGTGGATTATCCACACCCGATTGGGCGTCACCACCGACACCAACGGCCTGTTCTCCATGACCCTGCCCTGGAAGCAGCGCCAGGCCGAGTTGCAGGCTGCTTTCCCGCAAGGCGAGGACCTCCTGGTCGCCGTCATCGACGCCAAAATCCCCGAACAGGCCGACAGCACCGCCGCCCACCTCGCCGACGCCCTGCGCCGAGACACCACCCATTTCAGCCTGGTGCGCCGCCCCGACGCCTCGCCCTACCTGCAACGCAACGCCCTGCTGTTCCTCGATCCGGGCCCGCTGACCGACCTGCTGAACCAGACCATCGACGCCCAGCCGTTCCTCGGCTATCTGGCGGCCGATCCCAGCCTGCGCGGCCTGGCAAAGGCGCTGTCGCTGATCGCCGAGGCCGCACGCCGAGGCCAGGCCAGCCTGACCCCCTTCGAACCGGCTCTGCTCGCCTTCCACAACACCCTCTCCGCCGCCGACCCGGCGCCGCTGTCATGGCAAAACCTGATGGCCGGCCCGGTGGCATCGCTGGCCGGGCGCTACCGCTTCGTGCTGGCCAAACCACGGCTCAATTACGGCGCGCTGCAGCCCGGCGCGGCGGCGACCCAGGCGATCCGCGACGCCGCGGCCAAACTGCCGTTCGTGCGCGACGGCGCCGCGCGCGTGCGCATCACCGGCTCCGTCGCCCTCGACGACGACGAATTCGCCTCCGTGGCGCAAGGTGCCGCGGTCGGCCTGGCGGGCAGCCTGCTTCTGGTCACGCTGTGGCTGTTCATCGCCGTCCGCTCCTGGCGCCTGATCCTGCCGATCGTGCTGACGCTGCTGCTCGGCCTGGACCTCACCGCCGCCTTCGCCGCCCTCGCGGTCGGCACGCTCAACCTGGTCTCGGTCGCCTTCGCCGTGCTGTTCGTCGGCCTCGCCGTCGATTTCGCCATCCAGTTCACCGTACGCTTCCGCGAGGCCAGCCTGCACACGCGGCCAGCAGTCGCCGCATTGGGCCACACCGGACAGCGTAGCGGCGGCCAGATCCTGGTCGCCGCGCTCGCCACCTCCGCCGGCTTCCTGGCATTTACCCCCACATCCTTTGCCGGCGTCGCCCAGCTCGGCCTGATCGCCGGTATCGGCATGCTGCTCGCGTTCATCTGCACCCTGACCATCCTGCCGGCGCTGATCGCACTGTTCCGCCCCGCCGCCGAAGCCGCCGAGGTCGGCTTCACCTGGGCCCGCCCGATCGACGCAGCCCTGGTCCGCCACCGTTACCCGATGCTCGCCGCCGCCCTGCTGCTCACCCTGCTCGGCCTAGCCCTGCTGCCGTGGCTGCGCTTCGACAGCGACCCGCTGCACACCAAGAACCAGAACACCGAGTCGGTGCAGGACCCTCAACGACCTGATCGCCGATCCGGTCACCAGCCCCTACAGCATCGAGATCCTCGAGCCCTCGCTCGCCGCCGCCGAGTCACTCGCCCCCAAACTGCGCGCCCTGCCGACGGTGCACGGCGTGCTGACCTTGAACAGCCTGGTGCCGGACGACCAGACGCGCAAACGCCAACTGATCGCCGACGCCGCCAACATCCTGATGACCACGCTGAACGTGTCGCCCGAATCGCCTCCCGACGCAGCGGCCCTGCGTGCCGCGGTGCGCGACGCGCTTCCCGCCATCACCGCAGCCGCGGCAAAGCCCGCCGGCCGCGCCCTCAAGCCGATCGCCGAGGATCTGCAAAACCTGCGGAACGCGCCCGACCAGCGCCTGACCGAAGAAAATGCCGCCCTTACCCGCTTCCTGCCCCAGCAAATGAAGCAACTGCGCACCGCCCTGCAAGCCACCGCCCCCGTCACCCAGGCCGACATCCCCACCGACCTGGCCCGCGACTGGATCACCCCCGACGGCCGCGCCAAGCTCCAGGTGATGCCAAAGCCCCAGATCGCGCGCACCAGCGCCGGTCTGCACCGCTTCGTCGCCGAGGTCGCCGCCGTCGTCCCCGGCGCGGGCGGCGCCGCCGTCACCATCGTGCGCAGCGCCGAGACCATCGTGGCCGCCTTCCGCTTCGCCGCAATCGGCGCGCTGATCGCCATCACCATCATTCTGGCGGTCGCGCTACGCCGCCTGCGCGATACCGCCCTGGTCCTCGCGCCCCTGCTACTGTCGTCGTTGCTTACCGTGATCGTCGCGGTCGTGCTGCCCTTGCCGCTCAACTTCGCCAACATCATCGCCCTGCCGCTGCTACTGGGCGTCGGCGTGTCGTTCAACGTCTACTTCGTGATGAACTGGCGCGCCGGCCGCACCTCGCCGCTGACCTCGGCCACCGCCCGAGCGATCCTGTTCTCCGCCCTGACCACCTCCACCGCCTTCGGCTCCCTCGCGCTCTCCCGCCACCCTGGCACCGCCAGCATGGGGGACCTGCTGCTGGTCAGCCTCGGCTGCACCCTGCTCGCCACATTCCTCTTCCTGCCGGCATTGCTGGCCAGTTGCCGGCGCGGGTAACCGCGGCGAACCGGCCAAACCGAACCCATTCAGACGTTCAATCTCTGGAGGAAGTGGCGCAGCCGGGTCAGCAGAATGCCAGGCGCTTCGCCACTATCATCTGTGTGCGCCGCAGCCTCGCAACGGATCCAGGCGCTGCCTCGCCGCGCCTGTAGCTCAAGGGTCTCTGCCAGCTCGGGCCTGATCCGCATGACTGCGGCTATCGAGGCCTTGTCCAGACGGTAGGCCTTGACCGATGTCAGAGCTGTTGCCGTGAACAGCGCTGGCATGTCCGCGATCAAGGCCATGGCGGCAATGCTGTCGGCCGGTCCGGCCCGCAAGAGCACACGCGTGCCGTGGTCCTCGGTGCGTGTCACATCGACCGTGCCTCGTGCAATCAGGAAGATGGCGCCCGGCAACTCATTCTGTCTTACGAGAACCTCGCCGGTCTCGTAATGCACAGCCTCGAAGTGTTCGGCGAACAGTCCGCGCTCGTCAGCCGCGAGCGGCCCGAGCAGGTCGGACTCTGCTATCAGGTTGGCGAGCGTCGGCATCGGTGCGGCCGGCAAGGGCTTAACACGCGGCACGCCGAGGCCGATCCCAGAATGGCGCAGATGCCGATGCATGAGCGCGAACGCTTCCGTGCGCGCGGCTTCGATATCGCGACTTGTGACGACTGTGAAACGGACTTGGTAAAGGTTTCCGTCCCCCTGCAGACCGACGCAACTGACCACCGGCTCAGGTGATGGGAGCGGAATTTGACAGGCCTGCACGGCCGACTGAAGCGCGGCGATGCAGCGGCGCGGATCGACCGAAGCATCGACGCTGATTGACAGTGTAACGCTACGCGTCGATGTCGGCGCACTACGGTTTTCCAGGCGTGATTTCGCGATCAGGCTATTCGGAATGACCGCAATGCTATTGTGCAGCGTCGCGATCTGGGTGGATCGCCAACTGATCTGGGCAACCTGGCCCTCGATGCCGCCTTCCACCCACACCATGTCACCGGGTTTATAAGCGTGCTCCACCCCCATCGCGATACCGGAGAATACATCCGACAAGGTGCTCTGCAGGGCCAGGCCCAGGACGATGGCAATGATCCCTGAGGTTGCGATCAACCCTCCGATCGGCACCTGGAATACGTAGTTCACGACCGCCAGACCGGTCGCCGTATAGATCACCCCTGCGAGAAGGTCCGAGATGAACCGGGTCTCACGCGGCCGCCCCTCCATCACCACGATCAGCCGCAGTAAACCAACCGCGGCGCGGGCCGCCAACATCCACCAGCCGATTTCCAACAATTGAGCCCAGAGGCGGATGCCGACTGACAACTGGGCCGCCGATACCGTCGGCAACCCGACGGATCGCTGCAAAAGCCAGCTCATCCCCCCGAGGGTTGCCAGTCGGATGACGAGGCGTTGCCACAGAGGTCTCGCGGTATCTCGCCGTGCGTCAACAAAGGCTCCCAACAGAAGGAAAGTGGCAATCGCCAAGCTGACCCAAGGTGCGCTCATATCCATTCGTGCTGCCACAGACGTCGATCCTATTATGTTTCTTTGCCGTAGTGTTCTTGTTTCGCCAAGGAGGCAACTCGCGCCATGGCTGCTCCCCCGGCGGGGGCACCTCGTTGTCGTCCTGCCGCCGCGCCACCAGCACCGCACGCGCCTGTCGCTGCGACGTGGACACCGTCTCGTTCAGACACTTGTCCCGCAGCCGCCCGTTGAAGCTCTCGACATCCGCGTTCTGCTACCGCTTGCGCGGCGCAATGGAATGCACCAGTAGCGGATCGCCGTCTGATCCTAGCCCAAGATTCGGCAAGCCCGACACTCGATCATCGCGTGACGCCCACGCCGATGCGCTACGGCCTCTCGCGGTGCGGCGGGCGTCACCACTTTTTCAGCCATGTCCTTTAGCATCGCGTTGTTCAGCATCGCCTCTGCCAGCAGCTTCTTCAACCGTGCGTTCTTCGCATCCGGCGTTCGCAGCCGACGCACTGGTAAAAACACGTCGCCGGGTTGGCTCGTGCTGACGACACCCATCTGCCGTCGCCGAGCCCGCGTCCTGCTCAGGCGGGACGCTACCCCCAAAGACT
Organism: Rhodopila sp.; assembly: GCF_965277165.1. Classification (GTDB taxonomy): domain Bacteria; phylum Pseudomonadota; class Alphaproteobacteria; order Acetobacterales; family Acetobacteraceae; genus Rhodopila. The sequence goes on along the minus strand of NZ_CBDICE010000006.1, from coordinate 541,023 downwards.
GGCAGACGTTCAGCGGCTTGGTTCAAGGAAAATAGCGATTTCGCAGAACGATCGTCCAACGGCTCGAAACTGATAATGGGGAGGCGGCAGTCAAGACGATGGGGTTACGGTGATACTGGCAACTGGCTTGGACGGATCGAAGCGCCAAGCCTCGGGGATAGCGGCGTCGGAAGCGTAACCCGGATGGCGATGCACGACTCCGTTCTCTGGAATGCGTCCAAAGCCACCGAGCTGACCGAGAGCTTAATCACACGGGTTTGGCCCGGTAAGGCGGGAAGACCAATAGCGCTGTCGCCAATACTGCCTGAGGATGAGGTCGATAGACCGCCGTGGAGGTCTCTCGAAGAGATCAAATGTAGAAATGGCTGGGCCGGCAGGTTCCTCACGGGGCTGGCGATACCGCATGCGGACAATCGTTCTGCACAAAGAATAGGATTCCGCGCGGAGCCCAACTGACGTGTCGTGATCAGCCGTTGGCCCCACGTTCATGTCGTGTCAGCTCGTACAGGAACCAAGTGCGGCGTTCCGCCTCATCAATCCAGACTTCGAGCAGGCTTGCCGTGGCGACATCGCTATACGCCTCACAAACGCCGTGCACCTCACGCATGATCGACACCAGCCGTTGATTATCATCGCGCAGTTCTGCAAGCGTGCCTTGCGGTTCGACGTACGGAGCGTCATTGTCGGCGATGCGCTGCTTGCGGGCGATGTCGCCGATCGACCGCAGGGTCGTCCCGCCGATCTTGCGCGCTCGCTCGGCGATCGGATCGGTCATGGCGAAGATCTGCTCGCCGTGCTCATCGAGCAGGATGTGATGGTCGCGAAAGTGCAGTCCACTCATGTGCCAGTGGAAATTCTTTGTCTTGAGATAAAGAGCAAACACATCCGCCAGCAGACCGCGTAGCGCCGCCGAGATATCGCGTGTCGCTTCCGACCCCAGGTCGGTAGGAGTTTCCAGGCGTTCCCTGGCGTGAAACTCCGCGGCCGATCCTGGTCCACTGGTCATGCTTTTTCTCCTCGCGTCGTTGTATGGACCGCCTCACGGCGGCGGTTTCGCGGGATTACGATCGAAGTCATCAATATACAGGCGACGTGGAACGATATCGCCCGCACATCCCGCCGATCGACCGTCTTCGCGGCGACAAAGACACCGAACCACCTGACGCCGCTAATAGTCTTACGGTATGGTTTTGATGATTGTGCCGATGATGCTGTCATGCGGGGCTGCGATGACATCGAGCAACAAGAGCGACCGCTGACCGCAACGAAGCCCACCAGTCTCTCCAGTCGATTGGAGGCTTACTTTCACCAAGGGGCGGAGCAACACGCCACCGCCACTTACCGGACTATCGGAACCATAACCCAAAAGCATTAGCTGCGAGGTTGGTTCTCTGTCGTTGATTGGAAGCGATCGAAAACGACCGGTCCCCGCGAAAATAAAGGATTTCGTCAGTGCCTTCGAATCATTACGATCTAATAGTCATCGGTAGTGGTCCGGGCGGTGCCTCGCTTGCCCATCGGCTGGCGCCGACCGGTAAGCGCATCCTGATCCTTGAGCGCGGCTCCTATCTGACGCGCTCGGACCGCAATTGGAGCGCGCAGGACGTCTTCGTCGATGGCCTCTATCAGGCCAGGGAAACCTGGACCAATGCCAAAGGCGACAGCTTCAGCCCGGCACTGCACTATTATGTCGGCGGCAATTCCAAGGTTTACGGCGCCGCCTTGTTTCGCCTGCGCGAACGCGACTTCGGCGAGATGGTGCATGCCGGCGGCATCTCGCCGGCCTGGCCGCTCGGTTATGACGCGTTCGAACCATATTACACCGAGGCCGAACGGCTGTTCCACGTGCACGGCCAGCGCGGCGAGGACCCCAGCGAACCCTGGGCAAGCAGCCCCTATCCTCACGCACCTGTCAGTCACGAACCCCGCATCGCACGACTGGACGAGAACCTGCGCGGCATCGGCCTACATCCTTTCCACCTGCCGCTCGGCATCCTGCTCGACGAAAATGATGGCCGGGCAACCCCGACCAGCCCCTGCATCCGGTGCAGCTACTTCGATGGGTTTCCCTGTCCGACGAACGGCAAGGCCGACGCGCAGGTGATCTGCGTCGATCCGATGCTGGCCGCCCACGACAACGTCACACTGCTGACCGGCGCCTATGTTTCCCGCCTGGAGACCGACGCCTCCGGCCACAGCGTCCGATCCGTCCACGTCACCCGCGATGGTGGCGAGGAAACCTTCTCGGCGGACATCGTGGTGGTGGCATGCGGTGCGCTCTCCTCCGCCCTGCTGCTGCTGCGGTCAGCCAACGACGCACACCCGAATGGGCTCGGCAACACATCCGGCCAGCTTGGCCGTAACTACATGCGCCACAACATGAGCGTCGTCGCGGCGATCATGCGCGAACCGAACGACACCGTGTTCCAGAAAACTCTGGCGTTCAGCGATTTCTACTTTGGCGCGGATGATTGGGACTACCCGCTCGGCCTGGTGCAGATGTGCGCGACAAGCCATGCCGATCAGATCCGCGGCGAGGCCCTGCCACATTGGCTGGAGTGGCTGCCGGGAATGCCGTTCGAGCAGATGGCGCGTCATTCGATGGATTTCTGGCTACAGACCGAGGACCTGCCCCACCCCGATAACCGGATCTACTATCGGGATGGCAAGGTGCATCTCGACCTGACCGAGACCAACCCGCAGGCACTCACCCACCTGCGGCGCAAACTGGCCCAGGTGTTGACCGAGGCCCGCCATCCGCATGTGCTGCTGGAGCGCAGTCTCTACCTCGGCAAGAACATTCCGCTGAGCGGCACCGCGCACCAGGCCGGTACCGCGCGCTTCGGCACTGATCCCGCCACGTCGGTGCTCGACCTCGACTGCCGAGCGCACGAGATCGACAACCTCTATCTGGCCGACGCAAGCTTTTTCCCATCGATCGGGGCGGTGAACCCGACGCTTACCATCATTGCCAATGCCTTGCGTGTCGCCGACCGGATCCGCGAGCGGCTATGATGACCGCCAGGGTGAGCGCCATCACCGCCTTCCGGTTGACCACCACGGACCCAGAGCGGCTGGCCCGTTTCTATGCAAGCATTGGCTTCACAATCGGCAGGCCCCGACCGATACCGCGAAACGAGATGGCGCTGCTGGGACTCGAGGGCGGGGGCACCCGCCTGCCGCTCCGCCTTGGCGGTCAGCAGATCGACCTCGACCGTTTCGATCGGCCGGGCCGGCCTTATCCCAGCAACGCCAGCGCCGCCGATCTCTGCTTTCAGCATCTCGCGCTCGTCACCGACGACGTGGGAGTGGCTTGGGCCCGTATCTCGGCGCTCGGCGACACGCGTATCTCCGTTGTCGGTCCGGTGACGCTGCGCACCTCCTCGGGCGACTCCACGGCCATGAAGTTCCGCGATCCGGACGGCCATCCGATGGAATTGCTGCAAGTCCCGCCGGGCTCTCGCAGTTCCTGGCAGGGCGGGGGTTTGCTCGGCATCGATCACAGTGCGATCAGCGTCGCCGATGCCAAGGCCGGCCGCCGCTTCTACAAGGCGCTGGGATTGGCTGCGCGAACGCCGGCGCTGTGTGGCGGCCTGGCGCGGGCCGCGCTCGACGGACTCGAGGAAGCCGAGGTCGCCGTCGTGCCGCTTATGCCCCGGAAAGCACCGCCGCATCTCAAGCTACTGGCCTACCTTACGCCCAAGGGACGTCCAGCGGAGCCGTCGGCGCCGAATGACATTGCGGCCACGCGGACTGTCTGGGCCGCCGATCGCGACGCGCTGCTGCGTGACCCGGACGGCCACCTCCACCTGCTGCGGCAATCGGCGGACGCCCATCGCCAACCTAAGATGCCGGGCCGGCCTTCGAACGATCAACCCCCTCGCCAATCATGAGATGCCCCATGCCCTCTACCGACTGTTCAATCCCGGCGGCGCCATCCGTCACCATTGTCATCTTCGGCGCCACGGGCGACCTCACTCGTCGACTGCTGATGCCGGCGATGATCAACATGACGCGGTCGGGGCTGGTGGGTGACAGCCTGCACATAATCGGCGTCGGCATCGATCCCGGCGACGATGCGACGTTGCGGCAGGCGCTCGATGACTTCCACCCTGAAACAGGCGGCGAGGGCGCGGTCGAGAGGGGCGAGGCGTGGCAGCGGCTTCGCCAACGCATCTCCTACATCCAGGGCGATTTCAACCAGAACGACATCTACCAGGCGATCGCCGAGCGTATCGCGCGCGCGCCGACAGGGAACGCCGCGTTTTATTTGGCAGTCCAGCCGCGTTACTTCGGCGTCATCGTCGAAAAGCTCGCTGATCACGGGCTGATGGACGAAACCCCAAACAGCTTTCGCCGCGTCGCGATCGAAAAGCCGTTCGGCCAGGATCTCCAATCCGCCAAGGCGCTGAATGCGCGGATCATCAAGCGTGTCGCCGAGACGCAGGTCTATCGCATCGACCATTTCCTGGGCAAAGAGACGGTGCAGAACATCATGACGGCGCGCTTCGCCAACACGATGATCGAGCGGCTATGGACAAGCGACTGCATTGACCATGTCCAGATCACCGTCGCCGAGACGGTCGATGTCGGCACCCGCGGCAAGTTCTATGACGCCACCGGTGCGCTGCGCGACATGGTCCCCAATCATCTGTTCCAATTGCTCGCCATGGTCGCGATGGAGCCGCCCAACAGTTTCGACGCCGAGGCCATTCGCGACGAGAAAGCCAAGCTCCTGAAGGCGATCCGGGTCTACTCGCGCCAGGACGCCGAACGGAACGGCGTGCGCGGTGCCTACACCGCGGGCGAAATGAACGGGCAGCATGTGCCTGCCTACACCGCCGTCGCTGACGTAGCCAAAACCAGCAGCACCGAGACCTACGTCGCCTTGAAGTTGATGATCGACACCTGGCGCTGGTCGGGGGTGCCGTTCTACCTTCGCACCGGCAAGGTGATGGCAGTGCGGGATAGCGAGGTCGTCATCGCCTTCAAGCCGGTTCCGCACACCCAGTTCGAAAACACGTCGGCGGGCCACTTGCAACCAAACCGCCTGGTGATTCAAATCCAGCCTGATGAGGGTTTGCGCATGGACATCCTGATTAAGCAGCCGGGTCCGCTTGTGGCCACCGCGCCGGTAAGCCTTGACTTTCATTACGCCGATCGCTTCGACATCGCCCGTCAGGTCGGTTACGAGTCGCTGCTCTACGACCTGTTCATCGGCGACCGGACGCTGTTTCAGCGAGCTGACGGGATCGAGGCGGGCTGGGCGGCAGTGCAGCCTTTTCTCGATCTTTGGGCGAACGGCGGCAAGCCCGATCCGTACCAGCCAGGCAGCCTCGGTCCCGACGCCGCCGATACGCTGCTGGCACGGGACCATCGCATTTGGCATTCCCTTGCCGCCGAGAGGCAGACTTGATGGCCGCGCCGACGGGATCGGTCCGCCCGATCGAGGATTACGCGCTGATCGGATCGACCGAGGGCGCGGCTCTCATCCATCGCGACGGCACCATCGAATGGCTGTGCGTGCCACGCTTCGATTCAGAAGCGATCTTCGCGGCATTGCTCGGCGATCGCAGCCATGGCGCCTGGCAGCTTGGCACGCCGGATCCGAAAGCACGCTTTTCGCGGCGCTATCTGCCCGAGACGATGGTGCTTGAGACCACGATAGAGACCGACAACGGCAAGGCTCTGGTGCTCGATTTCATGCCGCGTCCCGCCGTCGGCGGCACGCACGAGCTGGTCCGCATCGTTCGTGGCATCGCTGGTCAGGTCGAGATCGCCATGGACCTGCGCCTGCGCTTCAACTACGGCGCCTGGGCGCCTTGGGTCATACGGGAAGAGGGGATGATCGTCGCCACCGCGGGGCCGGACGCGGTGCGACTCAGCAGCAGCATCGATCTCGACAACGTCGATTTTTCCACCCGGGCACGCTTCGACATCGCGGCTGGGCAGAGTGTCGCCACGATGCTGGAATGGTTTCCTTCGCACCAAAGCCCACCGCTGCCGCGCGACCCCTATGCGCTGCTGCAGCGTACGATCTCGGAATGGGAGTCGTGGGCTCGAAGCTGCACCTATATGGGCCCCCATGCCGAGGTCGTGCGGCGCTCGTTGATCACGCTCAAAGCGCTTACCTACCGCCCGACAGGGGGCATCGTGGCGGCGCCCACCACCTCGTTGCCCGAGATGCCCGGCGGTGTGCGCAACTGGGATTATCGCTTTTGCTGGCTGCGCGACGCGGTGCTGACGATCTACGCCTTCAGCGGTTCGGGGTTCCATGACGAGGCCAGCGCCTGGCGCTGGTGGTTGATGCGGGCCGCCGCCGGGGCCCCCGACGAGCTGCAGATCATGTACGGGCTGCATGGCGAGCGGCGGCTGACCGAGGTCGAACTCGATCACTTGCCGGGATATGAACAGAGCCGGCCTGTGCGCGTCGGCAACGCTGCCCACGGCCAGCGCCAGCTCGATGTCTACGGCGCGGTGCTCGGCGCGTTCGATGCCGGGCGGCGCGCCGGCTTGCCCGACATGGACAAGGTATGGCCGCTCCAGCGCGCCATCGCGAAGAATCTGCTGATGCTGTGGCGTGAGCCGGATTCGGGCCTATGGGAAGTGCGTGGGGCGCCCCGCCATTTCGTCTATTCCAAGGTGATGTGCTGGCTCGCCTTCGATCGGATGGTGGCAAGTGCTACCGAATTCGGCCTCGACGGGCCGATTGAGGACTGGCGCCGCGCCCGTGACGAAATCCATGCCGACATTTGCCAACATGGATACGACGACGCCACCAACAGCTTCGTTCAGTATTACGGAGCCGACAGGGTTGACGCGGCGCTGCTGCAAATCCCGATGCTGGGTTTCCTGCCGGCGGACGATCCGCGCGTGCTGGGCACGATCGCACGGATCGAGCGAGAGCTGCTGGAGAACGGCGTCGTTTATCGCTACCGGACAGACAGCGGCGATGCCGATGGGCTGCCCGGTCACGAAGGTGCCTTCCTGGCCTGCAGCTTCTGGCTCTGTGACGCCTGGACCCTTTCCGGCCGCGTCGACGACGCGCGAGCGCTGTTCGAGCGACTGCTCACTTATGGCAACGACCTTGGCCTGTTTGCCGAGGAATACGACCCGGCCGCCGGTCGGCAGCTGGGGAATTTTCCTCAGGCGTTCAGCCACTTCGCGCTGGTCAACACGGCGCACACCTTGGCCGGCCAGCCGGGCGGCGTCGCCGAGCACCTCGCTGACGGGTCCACGCGATAGCGCGCGATGCTCCGCGGCGGCAGGTCGAAAGAGTTACATCACGCGTGAAGACAACCAATTGCCAGCGACTCCGACAAGCTGCCTGAAAGCCGCCCCGGCTCGTATCGCTTCGTCGAGCAGCGACGCTACCTCGACGCCTCGCTCGAGGCTCTGGATGTGCGCGAGCGGGTCACCCTCGTCGTCCATGACTGGGGCTCGGCGTTCGGCCTGGATTGGGCCAACCGCCGCCGCGAGCCCGTGAAAAGAGTATCGCGTATATGGAGATGATCATGCGGCCGCAGAGCTGGGACCACGTCACGGTGATGTAGACATAGGCGCCCTCATCAACGAACCGTTTCGCCATCGCCAGCACAATGCCGCTGCTGCCACCAGTGATGACGTGCAATCTTGCCTTAGGTCTGATCCTCCTAAGAACACAGGATGACGGATTGTCGTAACTGATGGCGAGTTCGGACGTGCCGGTTCGTTCAAGTAGGTAGCCCGCTCGTTCAACTGTTTGCCGCAGCAGGCGCGACAGCGAAATCGGCGGTAGCTCGGCGCGGTCCGCTCGGACCGTTCCGAAACGGCCGTCGAGCCGCACCCAATACGCCGCATCCATCCTGTTCCTGGCCGCGGCGCCTGTACCCAGCGGGTTTCGATCTGAACAGGGTCCGCTGGCGCGAGAACTGGCGGAACCAACGTCTGCCCGCTGTCTCTCATTGAACGTACACAGCCGACGGCCAAGGTGTAAGCGTTACGGCAAGGCCACGTGCCTTGTGATGCCTACGCCGAGCTGATCGCCCGGGTCTGGTTCAACATTTTCCAGTTCCAAGGCAGCAACTGGTCCAATTCATTTCGCTTGGTTTGTCCGGACAACATACGCATGAGGACGTTGGTCAACCAGGCAAGAGGTTCGACATCATTGAGTTTAGCCGTCTGGATCAGCGTGGCGACGATCGACCAGTGACGTCCGCCGCTGTCGGCTCCGGCGAACAATGCGTTTTTGCGCCCGAGGGCGATGGGGCGCATGGCACGCTCGACAATGTTGGTGTCCAGTTCGAGACGCCCATCGTCGAGGAACCGGAGCAATCCCTCCCAATGGTTGAAGGTGTAGCGGATCGCCTGCGCCAGCTTTGAGCGGCCGGACAGCCGACCGAGTTGCTCGCGCAACCAAACCTGCAAGGCCTCGACCAATGGGCGGCTGCGCTGCTGACGTTCACGCTGGCGGTCCTCTGCGGATCGACCGCTGATGTCGCTCTCGATCGCATAAAGCGCGCCGATCCGTTGCAACGCCTCGTGCGCGATCGGCGACTTTGTGGCGACGTGGACGTCGTAGAATTTCCGCCGCGCGTGAGCCCAACAAAAGGCCAGGTGGGGCCGCTGATTGGTCACGGCCTGCACCTGATTGAACCCGGCATAGCCGTCCACCTGGAGCAAACCTTGGAAGCCCTTCAGGTGGGTTGCCGGATGTTCGCCCTTGCGATCCTCGCTGTAGGCATAGGCCGCGGCAGGATACCCGGGTCCGGACCATGGGCGATTGTCCGTCGCATAGCACCACAGCCGCCCGGTTTTGGTGCGTCCCCGGCCCGGGTCCAGCACCGGCAAGGTGGTATCGTCGGCAACGACCTTCGGCGATGACAGCACCGTGTTCAGGATCAGCGCATGCAGCGGCTCCAGCCACCAGCAGGCACGGCCCACCCAATTGCATAATGTAGAACGATCCAGGGTGACGCCCGCGCGGGCGAAGATCTGCGCCTGGCGATACAGCGGCAGGTGGTCGGCATATTTGCTGACCAGCACATGCGCCAACAGCGCCTCGGTGGCCATGCCGCCGTCGATTGGCCGCTCCGGCGCGGGCGCTTGCACCACGGCCTGCTCGCAGACCCGGCAACCATAGCGCGGACGGCGGATGACCTGGACGCGGAACTGGGCAGGCACGTGATCCAGCATCTCGGACCGGTCCTCGGCGATGAGATGCAGTGGCGCACCGCAACAGGGACAGGTCTTGTCGGCGACATCGATCACGACCTCGACCCGAGGCAGATCAGCAGGCAACGAACCGCGGTTACGCTTTGGCGGCGCGGCACGCGGTGCGGGTTGGACCGCTTCGATCTTGGCCGTCTGCTCGGCGAGGGACTGCTCGAGGTCTTCGATCCCTTGATCCAGCGCCTCGTCGCTGAGCTGTTCGGATCGGCGGCCGAAGCGATGACGCAGCAAACCGGCGATCAACATCTGCAACCGCGTGATCTCTGCCTGAGCTTCGCGCAGCAGGTGCTGCAACGTCGTGGGATCCTCGGGGAGTGGCGTGGGGACGATGGACACCGGCGAACGGTGAAGCTGTGCCTCGTGCCGCACCAATTGAATCCTGCGTGAGCAGCGCCATCAACCTGCCAGTTCCGGTCGCCGGACGCGCGGCGGCATCCGCCAGTCGATGCCTTCCAGTAACATCGACACCTGAGCCGCAGTCAGCGACACTCGGCCCGTATTGGTAGTTGGCCAGAGAAAGTGGCCCTTCTCCAATCGCTTGCTGAACAGGCACATCCCTTGCCCATCGAACCAAAGGATCTTGATCAGGCCACCCCGTTTGCCACGAAAGGCAAATAACGCGCCGCTAAACGGATCCTCCTCCAGCACCTGCTGGGCCAGCATCGCCAGGCCATCCATGCCCTTGCGCATATCGGTGTGGCCACACGCCAGCCAGACCCGCACCCCCGATGGCAGCGTGATCATCCACGCAGCGCCGCCAGCACGCGGCGTAAAGCGCGCGGATCGATCTGCGTATCCACGCGCACCGCCGTGCCATCGGGTAGCACAATCTCGATCAGGCTGACCGGTCGCAGCGGAGGTTCGGGTCGCATGGCTGGATCCGTTGACGCCGCAATTCGCTGTGGCGGGGCGATTTGGACGCGGGCGAACTGGGCACCGGCACCGGCAGAGTTGGGCTGCGCAGCCAGCAACGCCTTGCGCCATGTCGAAATCAGGCCGCTGCTGATGCCATACTCGCGGGCGACATCCATGGACGACACGCCTGGCTCAAAGCTCTTCGCCGCAATCGCCTGTTTTTGCTCGGTGGACCACCGACGGCGCGGCTCGCCGCGGGTGATCAGCTCAACCCTGGAACCGCGGGAACTCGTACGAGCGCTCGTACGAGAACCTTTTGATTCGGCTGGGGGCTCGGTTGGCGGTGCGTCGATTTCCATAGACCCGACGCAGCATATTTGCGGCAACCGGCGCTAGGTGGGGGCGCCGCAACGCTTACGCCAAGGTGCGAGATGCATCATGCACCTTGAAATGCTGATAAAGCATCCTGGCGATGTTTCTCCGACCTGAAGAGCGCAATTGTCTCGCGACATCCTGGGCGAGGGCGCCTGGTGCCGCCTATCGGCCGCATATGCAACGCTACGCTGGGTGCTACGACAAGGCGTCGTAGACCCTCGCCAAGGACGTTTCCGAAGTAAGGAACAGCGGTCGCTCCAGGCGCAACAGGCTGTCGAGGCCTAGGCTTCGTCCGGCTCCCGTGAGCGCAAACATCGTGCTCATTCCGATGATGCCGACATAGGTCCAGGGCCACTCGGTCGGATCATTATAGAGGCCGATCAAAAGATTGAGCGTGAACAGAGCCGCTAGGACGCCGGACAGCCTGACCAGGAATCCAAGCATGAGCGAGGCGGTGAAGAACACCTCGGAGAGGTAAACCAGCGGCTGAACCACTGCGATGTGATTAAGGAAGATCTGCATGATGTCGGAGTGAACTGAGAGCGCGCTGTACTTGACCGTCTGTGCAAGCCAGAACTTGAAACCGGCCGAGACGGGCAGCGGCAGTTTCCACAACGTCCCGAGCCACCACATTCCGGCGGCCACCATGCGTAACGAGAATACACAGAGATGATAGCCGGTTCGTTGCGCGGGATCGCGACGCCAATTGACGACCGCAATGGCGATGCCACCGATTAGCAAGAACCAATACAGCGCGACTGTTAGCCAACGCAAATCTCCAAGTGCCACCTGGTCTGGGATCTGCCCCGTGAGAAACAGTAGGAACGTGTGAATCGGGTTGTCATGCATCGGCTTGCCTCGTGTGTCGCGTTCGTCGGGGAAATACGTCTTCCGAGAAGCAGTGGTGGGTGGCGGCGCCGTGCTCTTCGAACCCGAGGAGAAGTATGGGGAACGCGATCGCAGGTCCAATGCCGGCAAGGTATCAGACCGATCCGTCAACCTCGGAGCCGCGATGAAAACGGCGTTAGCCGAATTGAAGCAACGGATCATTGCGTAACTCGAAAACCTCAACCGCGAGCCCGTTGTCCACACCACAAGATCACGGTGCCGGCGTGATAGGAGTCGTTCCTTGGAAACACTGTACTGGTGGTCCGATCCTGGCATTTGGTGGCCGACCAGTCAGCTGAATCGACCGACCAAAAATGGGTCAATCTCGACCCGTCTTGCCCTGGCGGGACATGTCACGCGTACGCTCATTTCGTGACCTTCGTAATTGATCGCGGGAGGAGGCCTTCCTGGCGCAGCCCACGCCACGCCAGCAGGCTGTCGCCCAGGAACACGACCAGCGCAATGACCGTGCAACCCAAGGCGACAGCAAACAGCCCGATCAACCAGCCGTCGACCGCCGACTTACCCACGCTTCCGAGAAACAGGACGAAGGCGGCGGCGCACGCCGAAGCACCGCCGACGGCGCCGATCACGATCGAGGCGTCCAATAACCACCTGCGATGTTCAAGACGAACCAGATGGCGGCGCAGGTTGACGTTATCCGCCGGGCTGACATCGCCGCTCAGCAGGTCGGCCGCGTGTGACATATCGTCCGAAACGCGGGCCAGGCGCGTGTTGAACAGCCCGAGCAGAATGCCAATGCCGGACAGCAGGAACACCGGCGTCAGCGCCGTCTGAATCAGATGCGCGACAGCCCCGGTGGGGTCAGTCATCGGTGGGGTCAGTCATCGATGGGGTCAGTCATCGGTGGGCGGAGATTAAGGTGGATCGGATCATCGGTCGGGCCTCCCACCCTGAAACGGGCTATTGGCTCCCATGTCTCGACAGTCCGATGTGAGCACGCGAGATTACATAATCGGTATCCGTGGCAAGGTTCACGTGGCACGATGGGCAACTGCTAGTTGCATGTAAAAATCCTTAGCTATTCAAAATTAATTCTTGGCAGTTTTTGTCTGGCGATTGTCAGGGCTGGAGCAAGGCCTGCTTCCCCACCCCGCCCAGACCCGTGTCTAGCGGTCGAGAAAAGCGGGGAACGCCCCCGCAACCGAAACCGGCCTTCGCGGCGATCCCACATCAGGCCGAGTCTCCTTGGAGGTGGCCCGGTCACCGCCAAGTTCCTTTTGCCGGCGTGGATAGGAACCTGGAAACCCCATAATCGGGTTGAGCCACGCGGCCTGCATTTCCATCAGGAATTACAGTGACCAGGTTATGCTTGTCCGCGGTCCTGAAAACGAATACGTCCGGTCGGCACGGTACGTTCGCAACCGCGGATGGTTCACGCACAGGGCCGGCTACCGGAACGCCGCCATTCGTGACCAGGACGTCGCGCCGACTGATGCCACTGCGCATTGCACCGCATTCCAATAATCTCAGTCCCCAGAGACGGCGAATTTTCATGCACGGGCCAATGCCTATTGCGCATCGTCTCTATGATTTAAGGTTCATCCCTAACCACAGACGCGCGAACTCGTCTCAAGGGGTGCTGAGAGCGACGCTTCGTGCGAATGGAAGCTTGAGATCAGTTGTGGCCAAGACCGCGCCGCGAATGATTCCAGGCCGGGAAGCATGGGACGCGGACCGCGGCATCACTGCTGTTTGCCGAGTCAACCTATCCAGGCCGACCGGACAGATTGGCGGCCGCTTTAGTCAGTTATTTGTTGACGGCGCTTGCCACGAGACAAACCGCCCGCCAGTCGCGCGGTCCATCTCTCGGGGGCATCGATGCCGAGGTTATCGCAATCATGCGTCGAAAGCATTGGCGTCATTGGTCGGTTTGCTTCCCTTTATTTCCTTAGTGCGGCAGGCTCCGCTCAGGTTGGCGCCGGTCCCAACCCCGTTGCGAAGGTTGTTCACCGCCGGACGCCCAGCCATGAAGAGAGGCGAATGTTGAGCTTACTTCCCCCGACCACGGCAGTCCTCGGTAAGCCGATACCCGGACCCGGCCAGACCGCTGCAAGCCCCGGTCGTGTTCCTTACGAATCGAACGGCCCGTTCACCAGCCATGGCAACACGATGACGGATCGCGCCACGGATTGGCGGATCGCATGATCGTCGCGACCCATACCGCCGGCAGCGGCCGCCGCCTGCACCCGCTGGCTGTGCGGATCATGCACTGGATCAATGCGGTGGCTATGATCGTGATGATCACGTCCGGCTGGGGAATCTACAATGACGACGTCATTATCAGAGGCCTGCACTTCCCGGACTTCTTGCGGCTTGGGGACTGGGCGGCTTGGAGCCTGAACTGGCATTTTGCCGGCATGTGGCTGCTCGTGCTCAACGGCCTGACCTATCTTGTCTACGGCATAATCACCGGCCGCCTGCGCGAACGGATGCTGCCGATCCGCATTGCTGAAGTGTGGGCAACCATCCGAGACACGCTCCACTTCAAACTCGCGCACGAGGACCTGACTGTCTACAACGCGGTCCAGAAGCTGCTCTATATCATCGTAATCCTCGCGGGGATCGCACAAGTAATTACGGGAATCGCAATCTGGAAGCCTATTCAGTTCTCCGGCCTGGTCGCTGTGTTGGGCGGCTTTCAGACGGCGCGTGTGATCCACTTCGCCGGCATGACGATCATCTTCGGCTTCCTGATCGTCCACGTCGCCCTGGCTTTGCTCATCCCGCAGACATTGGTAGCGATGGTGACGGGCGGCCCCAGGATCGCAAGATCACCCGGACAACCCGGTCGTCATACTTAGGTGCGCCACACATGAGTTCTCCCTTTCGCCCGGCCGACGGCACGAGCCTGGCCGACAGTCTCGATACTCACCGGCCGCTCATCCGCTCGCTTGAACGGCGCGGGCTGCTCCGTGGTGGATTATCACTGGGCATGCTCACGATGCTGACGGGCTGTGACGTAAAGCGGCCCGAATCCGTCGAGGCTGCGCTGCTCGCCATTTCCCGGCTGAACGACGGGGTGCAGGCCTGGCTTTTCAATCCGAACAAGCTTGCGCCCACCTACCCGGCATCGATGGTGCTGAAGCCGCCGAAGTTCAATGCCTATTATGACGTGGTTGACGTCAAGCCGGTGAATGGCGCCTTATGGAGGCTCGAGGTCGGAGGCCTTGTCGCCGAAAAGCGGCCTTGGACGGTGAGCGACCTGGCTGCATTGCCGCAGCAAAGCGAGATCATCAAGCATATCTGCGTGGAGGGCTGGAGCTACATCGGCCAGTGGTCCGGCCCTACGCTGCGCAGCTTCCTGGAACATGTCGGTGCGGACCTGCACGCCAAGTATGTCGCCTTCCGGACGGCCGACAACTATCCGAGCAGCATCGACATGGCGTCTGCACTGCATCCACAGACATTGCTTGCAACCGGTTACGCCGGCGCAACGCTGGCCGATCCTTTTGGCTACCCGTTGCGGCTGCGGACATCGATCAAACTCGGCTACAAGAACCCGAAATGGATCACCGCCATCGAGGTGACGAACACCTATCCTGGCGGCTATTGGGAAAAGCTGGGCTTCCCGTGGTTCGCGGGCATCTAGATGCCCGAACGAGGAGCCGGCGTGGACAGATCACTGACCCTTCCGCGGGCCTGCATGAGGGCGGCGCTTTGCCTGGCTGTCGGCCTGGCAGTTCCAGGCCTTGCCGCCAACGCACAGAGCAGGGTCCCAGGAGGCATGCCGCCGCCGCCCGGCATGTCCCTGGCGGCCTCTGCCGCGATGCGGTTTCCGCAGCCGGTCCGGGTGGGCGATCTGTTGCATCGCACCGTGCTGCAACCGGTCGAGAGCCAGACCCGCCTCGGCCGGGTCGACGCGGTGATGCAGGATGGCAAGGGGATGATCTTTGCCGTGATCCAGTATGGCGGTTTCTTCGGGTTCGGGAGCCGGCCGATCGCCGTTCCGATCGATGCGATGGTGCTGCTGGGGCAGGACATGGAGGTGGTCGCCTATACGCCGGACCAGCTCAGCGGCTTCCCGACCTTCTCCCCCGGGAGTGGCGACACTACGATCGATCCGAACCGCCTGATCAAGGTTGGTCTCGCCAAGCCCTCCCACTGAGAGCCGACCGGGGCCGGTCCGTTGCTGATAGCAATCCGTCAAACCCTTGAGCCGCCCTGGGCAGGCCGATATTCAGGCCGACCTACGACTATCGCACCCACGTCGCCAACTACCCAGCCTGGCAAGCCTGGCTGCGCCAGACCCAGTCGCCTTTGCTGGTGTTGCGGGGTCGTTACGACCCCTCGTTCCTGGCCGCGGAGGCAGCGGCGTATCTACGCGACGTCCCTGCGGCCGAGGTGCTTCTGCTCGACGCCGGGCATTTTGTGTTCGATAAAAAGCCGGACGAAATTGTCGGGCTGACGCATGATTTCCGGGCCCGGCATGTCAATACATCGTAACGGCCGGCAGCCTCGGTAGCAGATGCCCGCAAGCCGCACGCGGATTCCATGTATTATCCGGAAGCGTAGCCGAGCGTGGATTGGCTAGAGCGCGATCGCGCTGCACGAAACGTTCGTCGTCCGAAGGACGCACTGTTCGCGCGAGGCGCGTGAATCGCTCGACAAAACAAAGAGCTAGACCAGTTTCCGTATGCACAGTCATGCTGAATATAGTCTAGACACACAATTGTCGAGCCCGGGAGCGCATGCCGGCGCCGGCTTTAGGCGGGTGGATTGCCATCGCCCCAGATCCGTCATTTCCCAGTAACGTCAGAGACACTTATTGATACGCAACGATCTCTCGCACGCCATGCCGAACCGTTATCCAACCAATAGCTTTTCCGGCGACCATGGTCGCCTTATGTAAATGGTCAGAAGTTGAAGCGGATCCGGCATGTCGACCATCTGGAGAACACAGGCAGTGAGATGATCGGCGTGGAACAATTCCTGGGTGGCGCAATCTCAACGCTCGAAGCGCTGATGCGCGCTGGCTTCGGTGAAGAGGCAGGTGGCTGGTCCAACCGGCTTCTGCTCGACGCCGCCGGTAATCCGGACGACCTGCACAATCGCCAAGCCGGCGGTTAATATCCTCAGAGGGAAACATAATATGAAATTACTGACCATTGGTGCCGCACTTTTAGTTATTTCCCTGGGGACAGGTGCCCAGAGCTTTGCTCAATCCAAGCCGATGTCACCTGCAAAAGCTGCTGTCATGGCAGACCACACGTTACGTATTAGTAAATTGCTGCACGCACGTATATACAATGCTGCAGGAGAGGAAATCGGCACGATCGACGACGTTCTGGTCGATCCGAAGGTTGGCCAACCTCGGGCAATACTCTCTGTGGGAAAGTATCTGGGAAAAAAAGATGAATTGGTGGCCGTACCGCTTGACAGTATCGAATTTGGCTCTGACAGAATGGTAATGCCGCAAGGGACCAAACAGCACATGGCAGAAATGAGACGGTTCAGCTACGGCTCGCCCCTGGAAGGCGGCGGCGGCTAGTTCCTTTTGCCGGAAGGCAAGTATCCGAATCCTTTGCGGTCAGCGTTCGAGACCAGGGGTCGGACGATCGGGCTCGTTGCAGCGGCGGGTTTGAAAGCGGATGTCAAACCATTCTGCTGTTCAGGCCGTCCTCGACAAAATCGGCGAAGGCGCGAGCCTTCGCGCTCGCCAACCGTCCGGTTGGGAAAACGGCCCACAAATCGATCGGCGGCAGCGCCCATTCCGACAGAACGCGCCTTACCGCACCGTTGGCGAGTTCAGGGCCGAACATCCAGTCGGACACAACCGCGACCCCCATGTCGGCGAGCACCGCTGCGCGGGTCGCCTCCGCCGCGCTGACCCGCAGCCGGCCACGCACGGCAACGGACACCTCCGTATCACCCTTCCGAAACACCCAGGTATCACCGAGCTGGCTGTAAACCACCGCATGGTGATGGGTGAGGTCGGCCGGCATCTTGGGCGTTCCGGCTCGGCTCAGATAGGCCGGCGTCGCGACCACCGATCGGCCACTACTGGCAATCTTGCGCGCCAACGCCGAGGAGTCGGCCAAGACCCCCAGCCGTAGAGCGATGTCGATGCCTTCGGAAACGAGGTCGATGACACGGTCATCGAGGATCACGTCGATGTCGAGAGAGGGATGGCGCGCCAGGAACTCTGGCATGCGAGGCACGATCATCAGCCGAGCAAAGGTCGTCGCCGTGGAGACCCGCAGGCGGCCGGACAGCCCAGCCCCCGTGCCTCGCGCCTCCAGCTCCGCCTCATCGACCTCCTGGATTGCGTGTCGGGCGCGCTCGTAGAATCGCAGTCCCGCGTCGGTCGGCGCGAGAGCGTGGGTCGAGCGTATTAGCAGCCTCACCTGAAGCCGCTCCTCGAGCTGCGCGATCGTTTTGGACACGGCGGGCTGGCCCACGCCGAGCTGCCGCGCCGCACCTGAGAAGGAACCGGTTTCCACCACCCGCACGAACGCGGCCATGGTCTGCAATCGATCCATCATTCCCCGGAGGAATACCCGTTATCACCTCAACCGGTCTGACACCGCCAATGAGGAATAGCAATACTCATGTCACGAGCGGCAACCCGGGGGCTCT
The DNA here is from genome assembly GCF_965277165.1 of Rhodopila sp. GTDB lineage: Bacteria > Pseudomonadota > Alphaproteobacteria > Acetobacterales > Acetobacteraceae > Rhodopila. Next base: position 523,095 of record NZ_CBDICE010000006.1, on the reverse strand, counting down.
TCGGGACTGCTCACCACCCAAACGCCGCCTGCAATGCGGCACCATGGAGCGAGTGATGTCTCATCTCGAAGGAAAGATCGCCGTCATCACCGGTGGATCGAGCGGCATCGGTCTGGCGACCGCCAAGCGCTTCGTCAAGGAAGGTGCCTACGTCTACATCACCGGCCGCCGTCAATCCGAACTGGCGAACGCCAAGGCCGAGATCGGGAAAAACGTCACGACGGTTCAGGGCGACGTGACCAGCCTGGCCGACCTCGACCGGCTCTACGCGACGGTCAAGGCCGATAAAGGTGTCGTCGACATCGTGGTCGCGAATGCCGGCTTCATCGAGCATGCCCAAATCTTCGATCTGTCCGAGACCCATTACGACAAGACGATGGACATTAATCTGAAGGGCACTGTCTTCACAGTTCAGAAGGCCTTGCCGCTGATGACCCGTGGCGGTTCGATCGTCGTCGTTTCCTCCATCGTCGCTGTGAAGGGCATCTCGGCTCACGGCACCTACACCGCAGCGAAAGCCGGTGTGCGCGCCCTGGTGCGGGTTTGGGCACAGGAACTCAAGGACAAGGGCATCCGGGTCAATGCGCTGAGCCCGGGTGCGACGGAGACCCCAATCCTCCGCGGTCAGTTCAACAGCGACGAAGCGTCGGATGCCGCCAAAAAAGTGTTCGCCTCGATGACGCCGCTCGGCCGCCTCGGCCTTCCGGAGGAACTCGCTGCCGGCGCTTATTTCCTGGCATCGGATCAATCGAGCTACGTCACCGGCATCGATCTTCCCGTCGACGGTGGTTTGGCGCAGGTCTGAACCACTTGGACCAACGGCTCCGCGGCCTGCTCAAGCAGCGTTCAAGGGGCCCGATCGGCAGCCGCTTCCGGATCGCCCCCGCGGCGACCTGGGAAAGGCCGAACAACGAAGCTTTACCGCTCTGACACAGGAAGTATCTGCCATGTCCGCCTATTTTGTGATGATCCGCGAGAAGACGACCGACGCCGCATCGCTGGCTGAGTATGGACCAAGGGCGTCCCTGGCGGCGCAGAACCACCCGTTGAAGCCGCTCGCCTTCTACGGCACGCTGGACCAGCGGGAGGGGGAAGCCGTAGAAGGTGCGGTGATCCTCGAGTTTCCCGACATGGAAGCGGCACGGGCTTGGTACGACAGCCCGGCCTACCAGGCTGCCGCCAAGTTCCGCCATGTCGGATCGAAGTCGAAAGCCTTATTCGTCGAAGGGGTATGAGAGACTGCGATAGTTGCCGTCAGCCTCGGCCGCCCGACCAGTTGATGATGTTTTGCCAGTTGATGACGTTTTGCCAGATGATGACGTTTTGGAGGAACCGCCATGGAATTGCAGGAGATCCGATATTTCCTCACGTTGGGCAGAACGCTCAATTTCACCAAAGCAGCCGAGGAGTGCCGCGTAAGCCAGCCCGCCCTGACTCGCGCCATCCAAAAGATGGAAGATGAACTCGGCGGCTTACTTTTCTCCCGTGAGCGAAGCAACACGCATATGACCGACCTCGGTCGATTGATTGAGCCGCATCTTATCGAGGTAATGACGCGCACCGGGGAGGTCAAGCGAACGGCGGAACGCTTCCTCAAACTCGACGAGGCAAATCTCGCGCTCGGCGTCATGTGCACGATCGCTCCAGTACAATTCGTCCGCTTTCTGGACCGCTTCAGGATGGACAATCCTGGCGTCGAGATCACGCTACTGGAGGCCGTTCCGGACCGGCTCTGCGAGTTGCTGGAGACCGGCGCTGTTGATGTGGCGCTGATGGCTCGTCCGGGTGACTTTCCAACGCCGTTGCATGCGACAAAGCTCTACTCGGAGCGATTCGTCATAGCCTGCTCGGCGGGTCACAGGTTTGCCCTGAAGGGCAGCGTGCGCGTGCCGGAGCTTGACGGCGAAGTCTACCTTTCGCGGATCAATTGCGAATTCTACGACGTGCTTGACGAGTTGTGCCAAAAGCATGGCGCCAATCTGGTCAAGGCGTACAGCAGTGAACGCGAGGACTGGATCCTGACGATGGTTGCCGCCGGGATGGGTATTTGTTTTCTGCCCGAATACGCCGCCACGTTCCCGGGTGTCATCGGTTGTCCGGTCGTGTCGCCTTCGGTCGAGCGAAATGTCAGCCTGGTCACCGTCGCCGGCCGTCGTTGGTCGGCACCGGTCGCGGCGTTCACGCGCGCGGTCCAGAATTACCCCTGGCCGGCCGCATCAGGCGCACACGCTGATGCCACTGAGCGCTCTCAAGCGAGCACGGGTCGACTTGCGGGGCGCGTCGGCGCCGTTTAGAGCCCGCCTCGAAATTACCGGTGCCCCTGTAATCCTGCCCGAGGCGCCTGAGCAGTGGGAAGCCGATAGTGTCCGATCGGAGCGGCAACGGACCGCTTCGACCAAACCGGCAGGCGCGATCACAAGCACGCACCCTTGGACGGGTGGCGCGCGGTGGCGCGAGGTCATTGTCGCCCGAGAAAGCTCTCGCATACCGGATTGACACCCTTCCGGCCGAAACCGAGCCACGGCTGATCCATCGGGTCGATCGGCGCGCGCCATGGGTCAACTATCAAAGCCATGCAGAGACGGCATTGGTGATCGCGCTCAACATCGTCTTGGATTGCGGAGGACATGACTTCAGCGCACGGGGAGAAACGCCAGCAATGGCATCCTGCATCTTACGGCGTTCACTCCTGATTGGCGCTACCGGTTGCGTCACGTTCCCGGCGGCGCGGACACGGCCCTCGATACCGCCAACAGGTTGTGACGGCGATTTGTTCGTCTTTCGACCGTGTGGAAGTCATAACCTGGTTTTCGCTCTTCTGGGTCCGAGCGGAAAGATCTCCGACCCGCATATCCATACTGGTCTCCGGTCCTGGCTGATTCGGGACGGCCAAATGTCAGTCGGTCACGAAGCCAGGCTGTTTGTTGGCGAAGTTGTATGGCCGACCGAAACGTCATGCCAGCGGTATACAGCAGTCGTGCTGGAACCGCGCGCAGAGTTTGTGCAGCCAAACCAGACCCTACGTGTCTGGGCCGAACTCCGCGGCTCGGATGGCGCCCGATCGCGTGTGGGCAATCCTCTTTTCGCAGCCTACCTTGCCGCCAATCCAGATCTGGCGACTGCCTATCATGCATCGTCGCCCGACCATGACCGGTCGCGTTTTGCCGGACCAGTTTCCGAAAGCATCGCTCGCGCGATGGCCGATGTCAGAGGCTCCGACGCTAACGCGTATGGGCGACGGCTCGCCTTGATGCTGCTGCCGGATGTGATTCATTTCCGGCCAGATCATCCGACCGGCTTCAGCTACGCCGGCCAGAATGGTCGCCATCCGGCGGATGATCTCAGGTCCCTGACGGCAGCTCTGCTGACCGGCCGCAGCACGGCCGCGGCGCCTCGGCCGGTGCCGTTGCAAGACCAATTCCCGTATTTCCTGCCTCGTCCTTCAGTGTCGTGAGGTCTGCCGATGTCTCATCACTTCGATACGCCAACTGTTCTGAGGGATCCTCGGGTCAATCTCTGCGACATGTATCTGTTTCAAGGATCGGCCGGCCATACCGTGATGGCGATGACCGTGAACCCTGATGCTGGCCTATCGAGTCCCGAGACGTTCCATGCGGAAGGCCTCTATGCATTCCGTTTCGATATTAATAATGATCTTCACGAGGAGGTAACGTTCAAGATCCAGTTCGGTTCGGTTCGGCATGCCGATGGCGACGAGCACAAACACGTCCAGACGGTAACGCTGAGCCGGGCGACCGGACAGGATGCGCGGCGCGGTGCCGCTGGCGAGCTTATAGCCAAGGGTCATACCGGCGAGATTGTCCAGGCTGGATCGGGGTTGAGACTCTACGCCGGCCTGGCGCCAGACCTGTTCGCCGGCGATGCCGCGGCCCTTACCGTCTTTCGTAACGCCCTGTTCAAGGACAACAAATTCGATCCGGAAGCCTTCCGAAATCGCGAGAATTTCTTTGCCAGGCGCAACGTCACCGCCATCGTGCTGGAGCTCCCCAGCCGCTCGATCGGTCGTGGCATGGTCCGCGCCTGGGCGACCGCGTCAATGTATGGACATGCGCCGGAAATGCAGGTGTCCCGGTGGGGGCTGCCCCTGGTGACAAACCTTTTCATGCCCGAGGCGGATATGAAGGAGAGGTTCAACCGCTCGACTCCCGCCGACGATCAGTCGCCGTTCATCGCGCAGGTCGGCCTTGTCGCGGAGAAGATCACAACGTTGTCGGGCTCCGCGGCCAATCCATCTGAATACGCCAAGCAGATGGTCGGCCGCCTGTTTCCCACCATGCTGCCTTATGAGCTGGATACGCCGGCTGCGTTCGATTTCGCCGGGTTCAACGGCCGCGCGCTGACGGATGACGTGATGGATGTGATCCTGACGCTGGCATCGAACGCCGCGTTGGAAGACGGCGTCGCACCGGACAAAAGCCGGACCCGCGACATATTTCCCTATTTCGGTGATCCGTTTACCGCCACTGATCAACAGGATGTCTCACCGGCGCGTCCCGCCGCCCAGAACAAATGGTGATTTGTCATGAACATGCACTGCCTTGGTATGCTCGCCGCCAGCCTTCTGATGGGCGGCTTGGCCTGCCCTGTTTCCGACGCGGAGGATATCCGAACCAACAAAATTTTTGCCCCAACAGGTTGACAACACTAACCATAACCGACCGATTTTTGGCGCGCCCTGGTGGACTCGAACCACCGACCCACAGCTTAGAAGGCTGTTGCTCTATCCAACTGAGCTAAGGGCGCGCTCAAGCCTTCCCCGATTGTCGTTGCGGTTTCAGCGTCAAGCTGACACCGCTGTAACCGCAACTCGCCCGGGGTCCCGAGTTATAACCACTTTCCCCCCCATCCCCAACCCGTCCCCCAAGACCCACCGACCGCTCATTCGGCGCAATGCGTCTTCGGAATTTTATACACCGGCGTGGCGATACCCACCTCCCTCGCCTTGATCTGCAACGCCAGCGCGCGCGAGTAGAACCGGGAGTGCAAGAACCCGCCAACATCGAACCATAAACCGGGCTGCCGGGTCGGCTTCCACACGTTGCGCAATTCACCGTCCCATGGACCGGGATCGCCGCGAACACCCGAACCGTAGCCCCAAGTCCTGCCGACCGCTTTGCGCACCTCGTCAGGCAAGATCTCCCACGCTGCATTCTTTGCTCGATCGAAACCGGTTGCATAGACGATGACGTCGGCAGGCAACTCGGTCCCGTCGCTCAACAACACTCCCCGCTCGGTAACGGCCTCAATGCCGACCCGGCTGCGAAGCTTGATGCTGCCATCGATAATCAGCTTCGAAGCACCGACATCCACATAATACCCCGCGCCGCGTCGATACAGTTGTGGCAGAAATCCAGAATGGTCTTCGCCATCGCTGAGCAGAAAACCGGCTTGCTCCAACCGCCGGTAATGCTCCGAGTCCTGCCGCATGATTTCGGCGAAAATCTTGGCGTGCTGATCAGCCATAAGTCGGAACGGCAGCGAGGCAAGCATCAGATCGGCCGCCTCAGGCGTCATCCCACGATCCACAGCCCCGTCGGAATAGAGCTCCGCGAAGATCTTCATCAGGGAATCACGCCGGATGATGATCACCGGAGATCGTTGCACCATAGTGACATCGGCCCCAGCCTCCCACAACGCCGCCGATACGTCGTGTCCCGACACGTCAGCACCAATGACAACACATCGCCGGCCGCTGTAGTCATGACCCGCGCGGAAGGACGCCGAATGGATCTGCTCGCCCGCGAAACTTTCCGCGCCGGGAAATTCCGGGACATTTGCCGGCCCGGAAAATCCGGTCGCAAAAACCAGTTGTTTGGGCCGCAAAGTCATGGTTCGGCCATCCCGGACCACCTCGACGCTCCATTCGTCCAACGCCTCATCGAACACGGCTCGGCGACAGTCGGTGCCACACCAGATGTCAAGCTCCATGATCGATGCATAGGCGTCGAGCCAATTGGCAACCTGATCCTTGGATGGGAACGCCGGCCAATTCTCGGGATACGGCATATACGGCATATGATCGGCTGCGGCAGGCGAATTGGTCACCAGCGTGTCGTAGCGGTTCCGCCACACATCCGACGGCCTTTCCAGACGATCGATCAGAAGCGTTGGAACATCCAACTGCTTCAGCCGCGCACCGAGTGCCAGGCCGCAATGCCCAGCACCGACTATCAGGCAATAAGGTTGCCGCGCGACGCCAATTTCACTGCCATCGCGCTCTCGGCGCTGGCGCCATGTTTCGCGGCCATGGTGATATTCTTCAACCGCCAGTCCGATCCGACGCCGGTGGCGGATCGCTTCCTCATGCCCCTTCAGCTCGACAAGCGTGGTCAGAATCGTCCAGCAGCGTCCATCCTTCAGTCGTAGGATGCCGCTGCCGCGGCCGACCGCGGTTTCGAAGTCGAAGCTGCCCTCAACGACGTCGTCTACCTCGCGCGCCGGACCATTGGGCCGCCAGCTCGCTGGCTTCACCATATCCAGGCAAGCTCGCAACATTTCATCTATGGCCTGCCGCCCCTCGGCTGTATGGATGTTCCAGGTGAACGACACGATATCGCGCCAGAACGAATCAACCAGGAAGAGCTCCATCACCGCCTCTAGTTGATGATTCGATAGAAGCTCTTCGAATCGCGAAAGCCAAACCGCAACCTGATGGTCCGGGGACTGATGGTCGCAGGACTGAGTCTGTTGCATTGGAAATCTCCGTCAAAGGTCCTTAGTAGAATTGCTGGATTACGAGCCCATTTCGGCCTCGGTGGATTGCGTTACCGCCGTAGCAAAGTCAGTCCTCGCAAGGATCGCCACCCCGCAACTTGGTCGATGCAAGCTTGGTCGGGCAGAACGACAATGCGGTATCGACCACCACGGACGGGGTGGGAATGACGGGCGGAGCAGCGTCAATGACCGCCGCCCTGCCTTCCCATCCAAACCCATCCAACTCGGCTCCATGCCACCCATCGACCGGCGGCGCGGGCAGTTCTGCCTGCCAGCGCCATCCCTGGTGCCACCACGCCGAAATCAGCGTCGGCGCCCCCGGCGCCATCGCCACCGCGGCCAACACCGCGCCAGTCAGCTTAAGATTCCTCATCGTCCAAACGCTCCCTTCGAACACCCGCTACATCTCCGCCGCACGGCTCGACCCGATCGGGGCGGGCGCGGCAAACGGCTCACGTTGTCCTGTCGGTCTCGGCCCGCGCCTGGGTCAGCCACTCGCCACGCGCGATATCCGTCTCACCCAGCCGGTACCGCGCCTGATCGCTCTGCGCCTCCAGCCAGGCGATCAGTTCGTCGATCTCCTGATAGTGCGACGTCATGATGTCCGCCGACCCGTCAGCGCCTCTCCCCGAAACGGTTTCGTCAGGCCGCGCGTTGAACTGAAGCGGGTTCGGAACCCCATGCATCGAGCTGGCGTAAGCGGTGACACCCTCGACAAATGCCTGCCCGGCCGCTCTCAGACAGCGAAGGCACAGCCTCTCGAACCGCCCCATCGCGTGACCCGCCCATCGCAGGGCGCGCAATCCCCTGCTCGGTCGAAAGCGCATTCGTTCAGACTTGCTTGGCCGCATCTCGATCTCTCCGTTGCCATTGGTGATCGGAGCGATCTTCCCCGTCTGCGCCTACAAGCGGATTGCAGACCCGGATCTTTGCGTTACGCCTGCAATATCAGCAGCATTTCTCCCGCGTATCGCCGGATTCCGTATCCGCCTTGTGCGGGAACCAGCTCCGCACTATATGCGCTCCGCCTTTTTCGGCAGACCGAGCAACGCTGCGGAATGACCATGGATGATCGATGAGCGGGCGCCTTGCCGGGGCCGCTGAGGTGATGCCAATGAACGGGGGCGCCAACTCCTGCTCTATATTGATCGTTGAAGACGATTCCGGTATGCGGCAGATGCTGGCCAACTATCTCACCGGGCAGGATATCGCGGTCGCCTGCGCGTCAGGCCGCCGCGAAATGGTGCAGCAGCTTGCAGTTCACGCCCCGGACCTCATAATCCTCGATCTTCGCCTGGATCAGGACGACGGCCTGGATCTGTTGCGCGATATCCGCCGCCAATCCGATATACCGGTGATCATCATCACCGGACATCGCAAGGACGAGGTCGATCGGGTCATCGGCCTCGAGGTCGGCGCCGACGACTATCTGGCGAAACCGTTCAGCCTGCGCGAACTCCTGGCACGCATCCGCGCGGTGTTGCGCCGTCAAGAGGCAGGCGGCCGGCTGGCTCGCACCGTCGAAAAGACCCAAGGATACGACTTCGACGGCTGGCAACTGGACCAGCGCCGGCGCGAGTTGCGCAATCCGTCGCGCGAGGCGATTCCGTTGACAAAAGGCGAATTCGCCCTCCTGGTGGCGTTTCTCGAAGCACCCGGCCGGCCATTGAGTCGCGAACACCTGTTGCAGGCAACGCGGGTGCACGAGGACATCTTCGACCGCAGCATCGACGTGCAGGTCCTGCGCCTGCGCCGCAAACTCGAAGCCGAGCCCACGACACCACAGTTGATCCAAACCGAACGGGGGATCGGATACAAATTTGTCGGTGCGGTAAAAACACTCTGATTATTACATTTGCAGCCGATTTCAATTTGACAACGCGAGCTGTCTCGCCAAGCTCCGCCTGGGGTTGAAGACCGTCGACAAATAAAGGACCACTCGTCAATATGATCATGTGGCGCCGGGTTGATCGTTGGTTTACCGTTGTAAGTGTCGCGCTCGTGTGTCTGACATGCGGCGGATGGTTATGGCTGCTGGCGTATCGGGGCACTCCGCCCGCGATAAATCTCGGCGCAACGGTATCAACAGAAACTTTACAGCAACCGATCACGCCGACACCCCAGCCGCCGGCGGCTGATCCACTCAAGCTCGCGCTAGGCGATGCGCTGTTTCACGATCCGCGCCTGTTCGGCACCGGCAAGCTGGCCTGCGCTTCGTGCCACGATCTGCGGACAAACGGTGCCAGCGGAAGCCGATTTGACCAGGTCTCCGGCGTGCCCCTGCCGGATAACACGCCAACCGTTTTCAACGCGGCTCTCAACTTCCGCCTGGATTGGGCTGGCGACCAACCTTCATTGGAAAATCAGGTGGTCAGCGCACTGCGTGCCCACAAAACACTGGCAAACACCCCCGAACAGGCCGCCGATCGGCTCAATCAGGCCGCCGACGTCAAGTCCCGCTTCGAAGCAGCCTATGGCCATCCGGCCGATCGCAACAACCTTGTAGATGCAATTGCCATCTTCGAGCGATCGTTGACAACCCCCGCCAGCCGCTTCGATCGCTGGCTTGAAGGCGACACCTCAGCACTTTCAGACGTCGAACTGCAAGGCTACCATGTCTTCCGGTCGATGGGTTGTATCGACTGTCATCAAGGCGCCAACGTCGGTGGTAATCTGTTCGAGCGCTCGGGCATCTTCCACCCGCTGACCCACTCCGGCTCAATTCTGCTGCGGGTTCCATCGCTTCGCAACGTCGCCACGACCGCTCCGTATTTCCATGACGGCAGCGCCCAGACATTGGCCGAGGCCGTGCGGCGAATGGCGTCCGCTCAACTGAACCGGACCTTGACCGACCAACAGGATCAGGAAATCGTCGCGTTCCTCCAGACGCTTACCGGAGACTACAATGGGTCGCCGGTGCGGAAGCCGGCCCAATGACGCCGCGAACGTCCGTCATCCTGACCACGCCATTGTTGCTCGCCTTGGCCGGCTCGATGATCGGGATAACATCCCACCGGCCTGACCTCGAAGCCGCAAGCGCGGCTTTGAACGACTTCGCATTGAATGAAAGCGCCCTGCATAGCGATCTTCTCAGTTTGCGCGCCGGCCTGCTGCGCAACTACGATCCAGTGAATCAGGCCACATCGCTGATCGATGCCGCGCTGGCGCGGATGCGGACGGCTGCCATGAACAATCCGACCCCACTCGCTAGCCTCACCGCGCGTCAAGCATCTCTCGACGAAACGTTCAAATCCGACAATGCGCTGCTGCAGAATGCGCTGGCCTATTTCCAGGTGTTCAGTCGCCGGCTGCAGGCGCCGACCGCGCCCCCTTCCCTGACCCAGGCGGTGAATAATCTCAGCGCCGCGATGCTGCAACTGACGCTCGACACCTCGCCCGACGCCGTGCAAGAGGTCAGCCATCAACTCGGCCTGTTCGCGGCGCAACCGGTCCCCGCCGACTTGGCCGATCCAGCCGCGGCACTGCTTGCCTATGGCCGGCTGCTTCGCAATCTGCTTCCCGCGACCGACACTGTTCTCAAGGATATTCTCCGCCTGCCGGTGGCAGAACAACAAATGCAGGCTTCCTCCAGCATCGCGCTCGCCCAGCAGGCACGTGCGACCCGGGCGGCCCGATTCCGCATCCTGCTCTACGCGACCTCACTTCTGTTGCTGGTCCAAGTCATAAATCTCGGCACCCACCTTCATCGCCGCCGTCTCGCCGCGCGGCGAAGGGTCACATTCGAACGCGCCGTTGCGTCTCTGTCGGTGCGCTTCATCAGTTCGACCGGGAGCGAACTTGCCGACCTCGTCGTCTTGGCGCTGGCGGAACTCGCCGATCTGGAAGCAGCCGACAGAGCTTATTTCCTGGTGCTCGGCGATTCTGCGCAAACCTTCATCTGGGCCAAGCCGGACGTCCCCTACCAGGCCGACTGGCCGCACGACGCGGCACGGCTCGCCGCTGACCTCTCGCCGTCCGAACACGGTGTCACCCACATCGGCGATCGACACACGCTGCCAGACGGACCGATGAAAAAAGCGCTGGGTTCAGCCGGCGTCGAAAGTTGGACAGCCATCGCAACCCAGGACGGCGACAGGATCTCGTGCCTGCTGGGTCTGGATCGCCTGCGGCCAAGGCAGGATGGCAACCCGCCCGAGCTTACGCTGTTGCGAATGGCATTCGACGCCATCGCCAACGCCGTCCGCCGTGAACTCTTGACGCGGGACCGCGCTCGGCTGGAGCAATCCGTCCAGCGCGCGCGACAAGTGGAAACCGTCGCCGCCCTCACCGGTGGCGTCGCCCACAACTTCAACAATATCGTCGGAACGATCTTGGGCTATACCGAAATGATGGAGGACTCCGCCCCCGCCGACCCGAAGCTCGCCCAGCAGATCTCCGGTATTCGCCAGGCAGGTGAGCGGGCGAGAACACTTATCGAGCAGATCCTCAACTATGGACGCAAGCGCGCTATCCGCCGCGACTGCATCGACATGGCATCCCTTCTGGCCGAGACCGTCGACCAGCTTACGCGGACCCTGCCCGCGGAAATCCGAATCGCCGCCGATGGCCCGTCTAAAGGCCGCTGCCTGGTGACCGGTGAACCGGCGCAGCTACAGCAGGTGATCATCAACCTCTGCAACAACGCCGCGCAGGCGATCGACTTTCATGGCGACGTGACATTGACCCTTGATTTGCCGGCGTTGCCGCAAGAACGCCGGTTCAGCCACGGACGCCTGGCGGCGGGAAGCTACGTGCAACTAACCGTCTCCGACCTGGGCCGGGGCATGGCTTCCGAAACCATGGCCCGCATCTTCGAGCCCTTTTTCACCACACGCTCCGACGGCAATGGCTTCGGCCTCGCAACCGCGCGCGACATCGTCCAAGAGCATGGCGGCACGATGCATGTGGAAAGCACCCCGGGCGAAGGCAGCCGATTTGAAGTCTGGCTGCTGCGAGCAGCAGATCTTGTCGCGGTCCCGTCGAACGCCCAACTGTTCGGCAACGGCGAGACCGTATTGCTGCTGGCCGGCGATCTCTACCGACAGTTGCACGACGAGGAAGTCGTCGCGGCCCTAGGATACGAACCGGTTGGTTTTTACGACGTCGACCATATGCGGACCGCCATGCAAGCCGCACCCGATCGTTTCGATCTTGCCGTTATCGACATCCGCGACCCCTCGGCGCAGGTCGAGGCTGTCGCTTCGCTCACCCGCGTCCGCCCCGCCATGCCGGTCATCGTCATCAGCGCGACATCCGACAAACTCGATCCCGACGGTCTGACAGCTCTGCGCCACTGCCACCTCGTTCCACTGCCCTTGACCTCGGACAAGCTTGCCTCCGCCTTCAAGTCCGTTACGGCAACAAACCGGACAGCCAGCCAGCCGGCGATCTGATACTCGACGTGACCACCCGGCCAAACGACATCGCAAATCAAGCCCTGGGCAAAATTCCCCCCGTTCCCCGCCGCCCAAATTCCTGATACCGCAGGCAGACACCCAGGGGCCGTCCCGAAATGTCACTGCTGCCGCTGCACTTGCTGGACAGCCTGTTCCAGCAATACGGCTACACCGCTGTCTTCGTCATCATCATGCTGGAAAGCATCGGCCTGCCGCTGCCCGGCGAGAGCCTGATGATCGCCGCCGCGCTCTACACCGCCAGCACCCACCATCTCGACATCGTCCTGCTGGTGGCCATAGCCGCAGCGGCGGCGATCTGCGGCGATCAGATCGGCTATTTCATCGGCCGCTGGATCGGCTTCCGCATGCTCAAACGATGGGGCCGCAAGCTCGGACTGTCCGAGGACCGGCTGGAACTCGGCCGCTTCCTGTTCCGCAAATACGGCGCCGCGGTGGTTTTCTTCGGCCGTTTCGTGGCTATCCTGCGAACCTTCGCCGCACTGCTCGCCGGCGCCAACCGCATGCCCTGGCACAGCTTCCTGCTGTGGAATTCGCTGGGCGGCCTCGCCTGGACATCGCTCTATGGCTTCGGCGCCTACGCCCTGGGCGATGCCGCCAAACGCATCAGCGGACCGGTCGGCATCGCCATGGCGGTGATCGGCGCCGCCGCCCTGCTGGCCGCCATCATCTTCATTCACCGCAACGAAAGCCGCCTGATCGAGGATGCCCGCCGCGAAATGCAACAATCCCCCAAACAATAACCGCGCGCCCGCGTCGGATCATTCCTACCCAATATCGGTCTTGCTGAATTCGTCGCCCGTGTACAGCAACGGAACCCGATGACCCTTCGCCACCGCGTAAGCGAAACAGTCCCCCATATTCAGTCGCGCCGGATGCCCGCGACCCTTGCCGTAGCGGGAAAACGCAGCCAACGCCGTCGTCGCCTCCCCCGCCCCGACCGGCACCAGCGTCACCCGGGCACTGCCTAGAAACTCGTCCACATCCGCCTCCGCCTCCTCGACGCTGACATGGCTCTTGCGGCACAGCCCCAGCGCCGCCTCGAACACCGCAATCACCGAACTGATCGGACCCACCGCGCGCTCCAGCCGATCGATCAGCGCCTCGGCCTCCGGCTCCTGCGTCAGAATGGCGACGATGGCGGAAGCATCGACGAACATCACCCCTCGCCGCTGAGCTCGTCGTAGAACGCCTTGTCGGCGTCCAGCCCGGTGGCCGGCCGCGACGCCACGCGCACCTGAACCGGACGCAACCGCTCGCGCAGCGACATCGCATCGTCCAGCCGCTGCAACTCGTTGCGTAAAGCCCGCGCGACCGCGTACGTCTTGGTGCTGCCGGTGCGAGCCGCCAGCGCCCCCGCCTCAATGCCCCCGCAATATCTGGCTCAAAAACAGCTTCAACCGCTCCGTCCGCGGGTTCTCGAACAACTCCCCAGGCGCCCCGCTTTCGACGATCTCGCCGCGATCCATGAATACCACCCGATGCGCCACCTGCCGGGCAAACCCCATCTCGTGCGTCACGCAAACCATCGTCATGCCATCGTCGGCCAGCCCGATCATGGTATCCAGCACTTCCTTGATCATCTCCGGATCGAGCGCCGAGGTCGGTTCATCGAACAGCATGATCTTCGGCTTCATGCACAACGCCCTGGCGATCGCCACCCGCTGCTGCTGGCCGCCCGACAACTGTCCTGGATACTTCCCCGCCTGCTCCGGGATCTTCACCCGCCGCAGGTAACTCATCGCCACCTCTTCCGCCTCCGCCTTGGGCATCTTGCGCACCCAGATCGGCGCCAGCGTGCAATTCTCCAGGATGGTCAAATGCGGAAACAGATTGAATGACTGAAACACCATGCCCACCTCGCGCCGGATCGTGTCCAGCGCACGCAAATCGTCGGTCAGCTCGGTGCCATCGACGACGATCCGCCCCTTCTGGTGGGTCTCCAGCCGGTTGATGCAGCGGATCATCGTCGACTTGCCCGACCCCGACGGCCCGCACACCACCACCCGCTCCTTCTCCGCCACCATCAGCGACACATCCCGCAGCACGTGCATGCTGCCGTACCACTTGTTCACCTTGTCCAGCGTGATTGCCGGCGCCCCCGCCACCTGATCATCCCGCGCCATCGCCTCACTCATCCGCAAACCCCCGTCATCGCCCGCGCGACCGATTGAGCTCACGCTCCAGCCCGCGGCTGTACTTCGACATGGCAAAACAGAACGCGATATAGACCACCGCCTGGAGTGCGCCCCTGCGGGTGGACAGAATCAAGCCAGCATTTTGACCGTCTGGCGGGTGTGTTGATCCTCAAACTGGGCCGGGCTGAGATAGCCAAGCGCTGAATGCAGTCGTTTGGTGTTGTAGACCTCGTCGATGAAGCGTGGAAGACCGGCGGTAACATCCTCGAAGGTTTCATAGGCTGCCAAGTAAACCGCCTCGACCTTCAAGGTTTTCATGAAGCTCTCGGCTTTGGCATTATCATAGGGATTGCCGCGTCGGCTCATCGAACCTTTTAGGCCGTACTCGGCAATCAAAGTGCGATAGGCGTCCGACGCGTATTGCGCCCCCCGATCGGAATGGTGAACACAATCCTTGGGCGGCTGACGCAGGCGGATGGCGGCCTTGAAGGCGGCGATCGCAATCCGGGCATCCATCGATCGGCTGATGGCGTAGCCGATCACTTTGCGCGACCAGGCGTCCAGGATGGCGGCGAGATAGACGAAGCCACCCGGGATCGCCACATAGGTCAGGTCCGCGATCCAGAGCTGATTGGAGCGCTCGACCACCAGGCCCTTGGTCAGGTTCTTGAAGATCGGGCTGGCATGGTTGCTGTCGGTGGTGACGACATGCCGTCGGCGGCGCTTCGGTTGCAGATCATGCTCGCGCATCAGGCGGCGGATCTTCTTGCTATTCACCACCATACCCTGGTGGCGGAGGGCCGCACTCACCCGTCGGTACCCGTAGCACTCAAATTCGTCACAGATCTTGCTGATCCGTTGGACGAGATCGTCCTGAGACGCCGCGATGGGCGGTGCGTCGTAGAACGTCGAGCGCGCCAGCCCCATCAGTTCGCACCCCCGGCGGGCGGTGATGCCACGGGGCCGGTGACGACGGAGGTATTCGCGCTTTTCGGCCGGGGTGCCTGCTTGAGAGCCCCCTTTAGCATCTCGATCTCCAGCGCCTGGCGACCGACCATCCGCTCCAGAGCTGCGATCTTGGCTTCGTATTCCTGAAGCAGGTCAGCCGCCTGGACATCATCATCCAACGCCCCGGCTTCAAACTTGCCAACCCAGATCCGGATCAGCTGGCGCGAGATGTCGTGGCGCTTGGACAGCGCATGCAGCGCCTCCCCGGCGATGAATTCCTCGGCTACCTGCCGCTTGAACGCCGCACTATGGGAACGATGCTTGGTCATGGCTTCTAGTCTCCAGAAGCCCGATCAGGGGGGTCAAATCTACGAACTCAAACTGTCCACCCGCAGGGGCGCACTCCAGCCAGCCCAATATAGACCTCGGTCGAGAAGCTCCGCCACGGCGGATCGCTCAGCGCCACCCCGCTGACCCCGCAGGGCAAGCCGCCAGTCCGCCGGTAGCTGCGCCGCCTAATCTGGCGGAGTAGAACGCGGGTCCCGATCCCGCTGCTAAAGGCCCCAGCGCCGGTCAGGTGCATGGAACCAGACCGCATGAGCCCATCGCTGAAGCCACTGACCGTGGACGAATTCCTGGCCTGGGAACGGGCGCAAGACCTGCGGTTCGAATTCGACGGCATCCAGCCGGTCGCGATGACCAGAGGCAGTCTCGCCCATAACTGGATCACCACCCGGCTGACGGTCGCCCTGGTGCAACATGGTCGGGTGCGCTACCCGGACGCAAGCATCATCTGTTCCGAACCGGATCAGGACAGCGACATCGTCTCGCCCACCGTGGTGTTCGAAGTCCTATCCCCCTCCACCGCTCGGACCACCGCCGGGTCAAGGCGATGGAATATGCTGCCGTCCCCACCATCCTGGCCTACGTGATGCTGAAAACCGACCGTCCCGAGATCACCGTCCGCCGCCGCTCCTCCGCCTGGGAGGCCGAGACCCTCACCGGGGATCGATGCTGACCTCGATTTGCCGGAGGCCGGCGTGACGATCCCCTGGCGGCCCAGGTCGGGCTCGCCAGGGCACGCCGCCAAGAAGCTCCCCGATGATCGATGTTTCTACCGAAACCAGATGCACTTCTGAACCGCCGCCGCCGTGTCAACATTGGCACTGTTGTTCTGCGCTATCGGAAGATACTGCCCTTCTTTTGCAAGCTCGATGCGAACCGAAATGACCCCATCGACACTGGGCGCCGCATAATAACAGAACTGAGAGTTGGGTCGGTCCTGCTCACTCGACGTGAAATTCCAGCCGGTTATTACAGTTCCAGCGCCAAACTCGACAGTCTTGAAGATCGTGTAATCCGTGACGACTCTTGCGTTGGAACCGCCCGTGTATTGCCGTTCGGATGGATGCGGTAGGTCGGCTGTCATGTGCACGGCCGATGCATCCACTTTCAAGGCCGCATTCGGATCAACTTTAACCGTTGCGTTCGGATCGAGTTTGACGACTGATTCCGGATTGAGCCGGACCGTTCCAAGGTTGGCGTGATCCAGCGCGGCAGCAAAAGCCGTCGCCATCTTCTCGGCCGAGCTGCGACTGTCGGCCACGTAGGCGTAGCCGAACAGCGCCGCGCCGATGCCGCAGCCCGCCATCAGGCAAAGCGCGCCGACGCCGACCAGACGCCACATGGCAGACTTCGCCGCGATCATTGAGCCGTCGGCTCGGATGCGGTTATTCACCGCTGCGGCGAGGCCCGAATTGCTGTTCGTTGGACGCAGAAGCACGACCATGCCCTCTTAGGCTTTGTTGAACGCGGGACGCACCACCACACTGTCGGCGGCGGCTTTCACACTGTCGACGGCGGCCTTGGTCGCGGCAGCAGTGGCTTCCCGGATGATCAACTGGGCGAACGGCTCCAGGATGTACTGCCCGGCATCGTCTACCAGTTCGACCGGCGGTGGGACCCGCTTGATCCGTTGCACCGACATCAGCGCGATCAAGGTTGCCGCGAAGGCCGAGCCGATTGCTGGAACAAAGACGAAAATCCGCAGGAACTGATGGATTTCGCCATCGCTGACCTCGGTCGGCTGCTCGCCGAACACCATCGCGGCGAAAGAATGAAGCTGTGAGTTCAGCACCGCCTCCCGATACGCCAGTTTGGTGTCGCGCAAGGTCTGGTCGGTCACCCTCGGATCCAGCATGGCACGCGCAGTCCGCGCCTCGTCCAGCCGGTCCGAGGCCAGCTTGCGATCGGCTGTCGCGTTGCTCACGCCCTGCACCAACGGTGCGATGCGCTGATCGGCACTACAGCGCATGTTCTTCCAGGCGCGACCGTCCTTGGTAACACCGGAAATCGGCAGACATTTTTGTTCCGGCAGGCTGCCCAGCTTCTCGGTGCTCACTGCAAGCTGCTGCCCGGCGGCGGTTAACTCGTTGCGACGCTGATCGATCACGGCGTCGGCCACCCGGATACGCTGGGTGACACTGTCGGCGGCGCTTTGTGCGTCGGCCAGCCGTTCGCGGGCATGCACCACATCGTACAGCCGCGGCCGAAACATGATCTCACCAAGTTGTGACATCGATTTGACCGTCACACAACCGGCGCCGAGCACACCCAGCACCGCGACGGCACGCAACAGAAATGAGCTTTGGGTCCGAATTGAGATCGCCAGTGGCACCCGGCAGAATTCAACCACCGCATAAGCCACCGGCGCCAGCATCATCATAAGCATGGTGTCGCTGTCTTGATGGCCGTATTGCTTGGCGAACAAACCCGCGCCCACCAGCGACGCGGCGACAATTACGGTCTCCGCCAGGTAGGCGAGCGCTACACGCTTGCGGTCGATGGAATAGCCGCGTTCCTCGTCACTGACCGCCACTCTCTCAACTCCCGCACGACATCGACAGGATGTCCGAGTCCCTTTGCGGATACCACGCCGATCGACAGAGGTTACGCATGAACCGTGGTCTCCTATTCGTACGTCATTTGCGGCTCACTCTATCCAAGCAATCATCGTGCCAGTCATGCGCGTGTACTACTGCACAATATACAGTATTACATGCTGACAAATCTCCACAGTTGGGTTGCGTTAGTATGAGATATGCCGGGCGTCACTAGGCGATGGTATGCGAATAACCTTACACATCATGAGATCGTACCAAATAGCGATGTGCGGCAGGTTTCTCAGGCCGCGACACACGCACGCACCTCGAACCGCCCTCTGGTGACTCCCGTCGACAACAGTGCGAAAATCAGCGAACGCCAACACCGCCCGGGAGGCCTCCCATGAACGCGCCGCTCACCGCGATCACTCCGCTTGCCCCCCCGCAATCACGCCACGTGCAAATCCTCAACCAGCTCGAGCGCAAGCTGCTCTGGCTGTCGTCGTGGATGGTCCACCACGCCAACCACATACGCCCCAACCGCGACGGCCTGAAAGTCGGCGGCCACCAGGCGTCCTGCGCCTCGGTCATCTCGATCATGGCCGCCCTCTACCTCGAGGTTGCCCGCCCGCAGGATCGCATCGCCGTCAAACCCCACGCCGGCCCGGTGTTCCACGCGATGAACTACCTGTTCGGCCGCCAAACCCGCGACAAGCTTGAAAGCCTGCGCCAGTTCGGCGGCATCCAGCCCTACCCATCCCGCGTCAAGGACGGCCCCGAGGTCGATTTCTCCACCGGCTCGGTCGGCCTCGGCGTCGCCATGACCAGCTTCGCCGCCCTGATGGCCGACTACACCCGGCTGCACAATCTCGGCCGCACCGACCTGCCCCCCGGCCGCCACATCGCCATCTGCGGCGACGCCGAACTGGACGAGGGCAATATCTACGAAGCCCTGCTGGAAGGCTGGAAACACGACGTCCGCAACGTCTGGTGGATCGTCGACTACAACCGCCAAAGCCTCGACAGCGTCGTCCCCGACCGCCTGTTCGGCCGCATCGAGGGCCTGTTCCGCGACATGGGCTGGAACTGCGTCACCATCAAATACGGCCGCAAGCTGGAAGCCGCGTTCGCCCGCGACGGCGGCGACGGCTTGCGCGACTGGATCGACGACTGCCCCAACAGCCTTTACGCCGCGCTGACGTTCCAGGGCGGCGCCGCCTGGCGCCAGGCGCTGCTCGCCGATCTCGGCCGCTCCCGCGCCCGCGCTATCATCGACGAACTCACCGACGACGAACTCGGCGCGCTGATGACCAACCTCGGCGGCCACGACATCGAGACCATCATCGAAAACCTGCGCGCCGCCGACGCCGACGGCGACCAGCCGACCTGCTTCATCGCCTACACCATCAAGGGCATGGGCCTGCCGTTCGCCGGCCACAAGGACAACCACGCCGGGCTGATGAGCAAGGAACAGATGGAACTGTTCCGCCACGAAATGAACATCCGCCCCGGCCACGAATGGGACAAGTTCGAGGGCCTCGACATCCAAGAGCCCGAACTGGCCGCCTTCCTGCGCGACTGCCCGTTCGGCACCGCGCTCACCGAACAGGGCCGCACCCTCACCTCACCGCCGGTGCATGTCCCCCCCGCCTTGCCGCTGCCCCGGCTGTCGGGGCGGAAAATGTCCACCCAGGGCGGCTTCGGCGAAATCCTCGCCGAGATCGGCCGCGGCAACGACGACTTCAAGGACCTCGCCGCCCACATCATGACCACCTCGCCCGACGTCACCGTCTCGACCAATCTCGGCCCCTGGGTGAACCGCCGCGGCATCTTCGACCGCCACACCCGCAACGACGTGTTCCGCGATTCGAAACTCGCCTCCGCCCAGCGCTGGGGCATGTCCCCCAAAGGCCAGCACATCGAGCTCGGCATCGCCGAACAGAACCTGTTCCTGCTGCTCGGCGCCGCTGGCCTCGCCCCCGGCATGACCGGCGCCCGCGTACTGCCGATCGGCACGGTCTACGACCCGTTCGTCAACCGCGGCCTCGATGCCCTGCTGTATGCCTGCTATCAGGACGCCCGCTTCCTGCTGGTCTCCACCCCGTCCGGCATCACCCTGGCGCCCGAGGGCGGCCAGCACCAATCGGTCAACACACCGCTGATCGGCATGGCCGCCGATCGCCTGGCCAGCTTCGAGCCCACCCACGTGGACGAACTCGCCATCCTGCTGCGCCACGCCTTCGACGTCATGCAGCGCCCCGACGGGTCCGCCGTCTGGCTGCGCCTGTCCACCCGATCGCTGGAGCAGAAACAGCGCACCCTGGACCCGGCAGCCGTCATCGCCGGCGCCCACTGGGTGGTGCCCCCGGCGCCCAACGCCCGGATCGCCCTGGCCTACCAGGGCCCAGTCGCCCCCGAGGCCGAAGCCGCCTTCGCCGAACTGGCCGCCGAGGAACCCGGCGCCGGGCTGCTGGCGATCACCTCACCCGACCGCCTCCACGCCGGCTGGCTCGCCGCCCAGCGCGCCCGCCGCAACGGCCAGCGCGACGTCGCCGCCCATATCGAGACCATCCTCGCTCCCCTGGCCCGCGGCGCCGCCCTGGTCAGCGTGCTCGACGGCCACCCCGCGACCCACGCCTGGCTCGGTTCGGTGCGCGGCCAGCGAGTCGTGCCGCTGGGCCCAGATCGGTTCGGCCAGGGCGGCGATATCCCCGACCTTTACCGCGAATACGGCCTCGACACAGACGCCATCCTGGACGCCTGCGCCCAGGCCATGCTGGCGAGTTGAAAGGATAGCCTATGGATAAACCAAGTACAATGTCAGTCGTTCACAGACTTTTTCGCACAAACATACGACTCATCGGTAAAATTGCTGCCTGAATATCGGCGGCTCCCCTCTTTTTATGTGTTCGCAGTACAAACTTGCATCCGTCCGCTAACCGTGGCGACTGTGTGATCAAATGGACGAATAAGTTCGCTATAATACCTATTTGCTGCATAGTCAGCTAGAGACAGGCCGAGTAGTCCAGAAAGCAGTCCCTTTGTGCTGATTTAATCCTAAAGACGCCACGAACCGTAGAGATTAGAAAGTCGCTCAGCCAGTGAAATTGTGCGGTTCATCGTCCAGAAAAAAGGTTCTCTCTTTTTTCTTATAGGCCCGCAGACTTCCACGGTGAGGAACTACACATTCAACCTCGAACCCCCGACGATTGAAGCAGTCGTTCTGGCTCAGGCCCTCAGCTCATCCGGTGAAGCCCCGCGGCCGCTCAAAATACGCATAGCCGAAGTCATGGCGGAGGTGGCGATGGAGAATGCCGCCTAGCATAGCGAGGTCATCTTGGGAAAAGCCGGTGTCACCTTGGCCATCCGGCCGAACCGGCTTTTCGTCGATGTTTGGATCCTGATGGCGCATCATGATCTCTTTGGACCCAACCGCGACGCCGGCATCTATATCGACATCCATCACCTCAAGCTGGAAGTGATCGCAAATCCGCCGTAGACCGTCTCCGGGAGCCTTACGGAAATCCTCATAATGCAATACGAGCGTTTCCGTTGGGTGGCGCTGGGCGATGTCACCCCAGCGATTGGCGAAGCGCACATACCACCAAGCATCGCAGACATAAGCCTTACCCAGGGGATCGCCGGCCACGTAATGGCTGAACGGCACATTGTATGTAGTCCGCCATTTTTCGTAATTCGAGATCAAAAGGTCCCGTACGTCTCGCACCACTACTGCATAAGGCGGTGGCTTACGCACGCGGCGCACCCAGTTCCACTGGAGAGCGTAAGGCGGAATTGAGTGAGAACTCGCAATGCGCGGCAATGTTGGATAGGGCCGAGGATGTTTTGGGTGCCCGATTAGCTCATTTGACGAATCATTATTAAAGTATCGCGGTGGTGGAACTCCATAGTGATGGGCTATGGCATGGCTCAGCATCCATTTTATCCAATGGGTGCCTGAATGCTGGCCAGTAATTAAAAAGCCACTAAAATTGATATACTTCATCAACGCGAGGTTGAAGCTGTGGCGGTTTACGCAACGCAGCGTAAACGCAAGATCGTTGGCTAATTCCTGAGGCCGTCTTGTGGAAGGAAGATGATTTTCCAACTCGAACGGCGAATATGAGGTCGAATAGGAATAAGGTTGCATCGGTTATGGGTCTCGAATCCAATTTGCTCGGCAAGGAATCACCTTTTGCCGCCTATGTCGAGGCGGTTGTCTCGAAGCTCGGTCACGCTGAACGCGCGGCACAGTCCCGGTCGTATTGATGAAATCTATCAGTTGGCAATTAATGTTTTGGGAATTATCAATGAGCAACCGATGTATTGAAAATTGTCAGTTGGCAAGTAATACCAAAGCGGACTCATGAGCTGACCGTTTTGGCCCATTCGCGCGTCGCGATGGACCGGATGCGCTCGGGTGGCGCGATCAGTTTGTTTCAAGCGACACAACATGCATCGACGATCGACTCGCAGGTGGCGTAGAGGCGATTGCCGAGGTCGTTCTGTCGCAGGAACTCCCAGATATTCAGCCTTCATCGCAATGAACTGGCGCGGCAAGCCTCCGGTCAGCCATTAGGTATTATTCAGCTGATCGGATCGAAACAACGCAAACTGGCCTCAAGTTCTGCTGCGAGATCGACGCAAACCCCTACCTAAATGCGATCTAGGTCACCGAGAAGGAGATGCAATCGATCAACTTCACCCGCAATGAACTCCATTGCGAGTCGAAGTACGCCATAGCATCCAATCTATAACCGCCTTAAAACACTTATTATTCCGCAGGTCATATAGGCATATCGGGCAGCGCTTTTTGGACCACATCCAGGTCATCACGTCCCCACCCGCTTCGCCCGCATGGCCGAAAGCGCGTGCATCGACGCGCGCAACTGCGGATACAGCGCCGCATAGACACCATAGCCAACCTCCAGCCTCGCCGCCGCGCCCCGCTCCGGAACCGCCCGCTCCACCAGCGTGATCCAGGTATCTCGATCCTCGGCCCCGATCAGCCCAACGCCAATCGCGCCAAGCCGAGCCGCACCGAGCGCCGCCTCGACATCCTCGCGGATCGTCCAAACGGCGAACCCGGTAACGTCGGCAATCGTCTGCATCCAGACGTCGGACCGCGCCGCCCCGCCCACGACGATCAACCGCTCGCTCAGCCGCGCGCCGGAGATCGCCTCCATGTTGTGCCACAGCGCGTAAGCCACGCCTTCCAGGACGGCGCGGTACAGGTGCGCACGCGTATGGAACAGGCTCAGCCCGATGAACGCCCCCGACGCCTCGCCGTCCCAGATCGGCGACCGCTCGCCCATCAGGTAGGGCAGGAACACCAGCCCGTCCGAACCCGGCGCGATGGCGGCGGCGGCCTGCTCCAGCAACACGTGCGGGTCCGTCCCCTGCTCGCGCCCGGCTGCCTGCTCGGCCTGGCAGAACTGCTCGCGGAACCAGGAAACGCACGCCCCGGCCGTGCTGGCACCGCCAAACACGTAGAGGTCGTGCGCCCCATTGACGACGTAGGGCATCGAAACCAGCCCGAGCGAGGCATCCGCCGCCGGCGCGATGGTGCCCCAGCACATGCTGGTGCCGATCATCGCCACCTGCTGGCCCGGCTCCGTCACCCCCGCGGCGTAGGTGGCGACGGCCGCGTCAACCCCTCCGGCGACGACCGGGATCCCGCCCGGCAGCCCAAGCCGCGCGGCAGCCGAGGGTAGCAGGCCGCCGACAACATCGGTGCACTGCACCAGGCGGCCAGGCATCATGCGGCGCGGAATTCCCAGCCCATCGAGCATCTCGCCCGACCAGCGGCGGGCGGCAATATCATACACCCCGCCGATATTCCCGGCGGAGCAGTGATCCACCGCAAGCTGTCCGGTCAACCGGTGAATAACATAGGCGTTAGGCGGCACCAGGTAGGCGGTGCGTCCCCACACATCGGGCCGCTCGTCGCGCAGCCACAGCATCTTGGTGAAACCGTAATAACTGTTGACGCCGTTGCCGGTAACGGCGCGCAACCGGTCAAGGTCAACCGTCCGTTCGACCCACGCAACCTGCGCCTCCGCCCGGCGGTCCATCCAGATCAGGCAGGGATGCAGCGGCTCGATATCGGCGTCCACCGGAATGCCGGAGCCGCCATAGAGGCTCGAGATGCAGATCGCCTTCACCTCCGCCGCCCCAACCCCGTCCGGCGCCCCCTCCGCCACCTCCGCGACCGCCTGCTCGACCGCCGCCAGCCACACCCCGGCGTGCTGTTCGGCCCAGTTCGGCTGCGGGGTATCCGGCGCATAGGCACGCGAGGCCTGCGCCAGGATGGCGCCGTTGGCCGCCACCAGCACCGCCTTGGTGCTCTGCGTGCCGATATCGACCCCAATGACTGCGTCCACCATCGCTGCCCCCGTGCTCAGAGGTCGAGCCGCTGCGGCACGATGACCAGGTCCCGAATGGTCACGTTGCGCGGCCGGGTCAGCATGAAAAGCACCGCCGCGGCCACCTCCCGCGGTTCCATCAGGCTGCCGGACGCCAACGCGTCGTCAAGCTTCGCCTGCGGCCAGTCCCGCAGCAGCGGCGTCAGCACCGGGCCGGGCGCGACGCCGCCCACCCGGATGCCGTGCGGCGCAACCTGGCGTCGCAACGTGTGCATGAACGCCTGAACCGCGTGCTTGGACGCCGTGTAGACCGGCTCGACCACCACCGGCACCAGCCCGGCGATCGAACTGGTGAATATGATGTCCCCGCTGCCGCGCCCGACCATGTGCGGCAGCACCGCATGAACACAGCGGAAGCTGGCATTGATGTTGAGATTGAGCATGCGATCCCACGCATCCGGGTCGCCCCCCATCACGTCGCCGCCGACATAGGACCCGGCATTGGCATGAAAGATGTCAAGCCGCCCGGCCTGCCCCAGGATCGCCGGCATCATGCCAGCGACGCTCGCCGGCGACAGCAGATCGATCTCCAGCGCAATGGCGCCCTCGCCCAGCCCGGCGCATGCGGCGCGCAGCGCGGATGCGTCGCGGTCGATCAGCACCACCCGCGCGCCGGCGCCCAGCATGGTCCTGGCGCATTCCAGCCCGATGCCGGACGCGGCCCCGGTTATCGCCGCGACCTGGCCGGAAAGCTCCTGGGTCATGCACTGGCTCCGCTAAGGCATGATCGCGGCTTGGGCGGAACGTTCGTCGTCCGAAGGACGCGCGGTTTCGCGCGAGGCGCGTGAATCATGCGACAAAACAAACAGCTGGACCATTCTCGGCATGCACGGTCATGCTGATAATGGTCCAGGGATGGATGGGCGCTCAGCCACGGCCGTGCGACAGGCGGGACCGCCGGGCTAGGGAATCGACAATGACCGCGATCGCTAGCACCCCGCCGGTGATCATGTAGCGCAGCGATGACGACAGATCGAGCAACGTCAGGCCGCTGGAGATCGACTGGATGACGATGATGCCAAGCAGCGCGGAATAGGCGCTGCCTCGACCACCGAACAGGCTGGTACCCCCGATCACCGCGGCGGCGATGGCATTCAGGTTCACGTCGCCGGTGCCCGCCTGCTGGCTGGCTGAGGCAAGCCGGGCGGCGGACAGCACGCCACCCAGCGCGGCCAACGCCGCACACAGCACGAAGGCGCTGGTGTAGATGCCGCCCACGTTGATGCCGGCACGCCGCGCTGCCTCCCGGTTGCCGCCAATCGCCGTCATCGCGCGGCCCCAACGGGTGCGGCGCAGCGCGTAGTCCATGCCGACCACCAGGGCCACGAAGATGCAGAACATCCACGGCACGCCGCGGGCCGCGTTGAGGTAGGCGGCAACCGCCTCGAGCACGGCCGTGAAGACCACGGCGCGGACCGCGATTCCGGCCACCGAGGGCGGCGTAAGGCCGGCCCGAAGCCGCCGCATGCGGGTGCGCCAGCCGCTGGCGAACAGCGCCAGCCCCGCCGCCGCGACCAGCAAATAAGAAAGCACGTGCGGCACGGTAAGCAATTGGCCGACATCGACCAGCCACGACCCGTAGGGCAGGTTGATTGAACCGGTGTTACCCAGGATGAAAAGCTGCAAGCCCAGCACCGCGAGCAGCCCAGCCAGTGTCGACACGAAGCTCGGCATCCCCAGCCGGTTGAACAGCGCCGCATACACCGCACCGATCACGCCGCCGGCGGCCAGCGCCGCCAGGATGGCAAACCCGACCGGCCAGCCCTGGTTCACCCACAGCGTCCCGACCAGCGCCGAGGCAAACCCGCTGACCGAACCCACCGACAGGTCGATTTCCCCCACCATCAGGATGCACACGACGCCCAGCGCGATGACGCCGGTCGTCGAGCTGTCGAACAGCAGGTTGACCAGGTTGTTGCTCGACAGGAAGACCGGATTGAGAACCTGGAACACCGTCCAGATGATCGCCAGCCCGACAACGACCGGCAGCGAGCCCAGGTCCCCCGAACGCACCCGGTCGGCAAAGCCGCGCAGCGCGCCCACCAGGCCTGCGTCGTCGCGGACACGGATATCGGCGCGGTCGAGCGGGGCGGCGCCGTCGCCGCTCACGGCCCGGCCCCAGGTGTGCGCTGGTCGGCGTGGCGGCCATCGGGGCGGTCAGCGCGGCGGTCGGCGCGGCGCGACACCGCGTTGTCGGCCGCCCCCGTGATCGCGCTGACCAGCTCCTGGTTCGACGCGTCCGGGTAGAAGATGCCGTTGTTGCGGCCAAGCCGCAGCACCGCGATGCGGTCCGCCACGGCACGCACGTCCTCCATGTTGTGGCTGATCATGATCACGCCGAGGCCGCGACCGCGCACCCGCTCGATCAGGTTCAGCACCTCGGCGGTCTGCGCCACGCCGAGCGCCGCGGTCGGCTCGTCCAGCATGATCAGCGTCGGGTCGAGCAACAATGAGCGCGCGATCGCCACCGTCTGCCGCTGGCCGCCCGAAAGCGAGGCAATCGGCACCCGCACGCTGGGAATGCGGGCGGCGAGCTCGTTCAGCAGCCGCCAGGCACGGATTTCCATCGCCACCTCGTCGAGCGCGTAGGGACCCTGCTCCCGGCCAAGGAAGATGTTGGCGACGACGTCAAGGTTCTCGCACAGCGCCAGATCCTGGAACACCGTGGCGATCCCCAGTGAAAGAGCATGGCTCGGCCCGGTCAGCGAAACCGCCTGGCCGCCGAACGTCATGCTGCCGCTGCTCGGCTGCAGCACCCCGGCAAGGATCTTCACCAGCGTCGACTTCCCGGCGCCGTTGTCGCCCACCAGCGCCACCACCTCGCCGGCATGCACGTCGAGGTCGATGTCGCTGAGCGCGGAGACCGCGCCGAACGTCTTGCCGATGCCGCGTAGACTCAGGACCGGCCCGTCGCCGCGTGGGCTAAGGACCGGCTCGCCGCCGCTCACGGCGAGATACCAAGCTGCTTGCAGCCCGCCGCGTAGCGCCCGGCGCAGAGCGCGGCGGCAGACTCGATCGGCTTGCCGTCGATCTTCCGCTCGATGATCGCCTGCTTCAGGTTCTGCCGTGTGACCAGCGTCGGCGTGAACAGTTTGGTGGGCGTGCCGAACAGCGTGGTGTCGGCCTTGGGCGTCTCACCCTGCAGCAGGGCGGCAGCCACGTCGGCCGCTGCCCCGGCCACGATCTCGCTGGGCTTGGAGATGGTGTTGTACTGGTCGCCGGCGATGATCAACTGCAGCCCGGCGATGGTCGCGTCATTGCCGGTCACCGGCGGCACTGGATTGACCCCGGCAGCCTTGAAGGCGGCGATGGTTCCCCCGGCCGTGCCGTCATTGGCGGCCACCACGCCCACGATCTTGCCACTGAAGCGAGAGATCTGGCCGGAAACCCACTGTTGCGCCTTGGCCGGCACCCAATCGGGCGTGTCGTACTCGGCCAGCGTCTTGTAGCCGCCATCGGCTAGGCCTTCGTGAATGCCCTTCTTGATCAGCCCCGCGGCGGCGTCGGTCGGCGAGCCGTTGACCTCCAGCAGGCCGCTGCCCTGGCTGGGCGCCCCGCCCGCCTTCAGATGATCCACCAGCGACTTGGCGATCGTGCGACCGATCGCCTCGTTGTCGAACGAAACGTAGAAGTCGGCCTTGGTGTCGGGAATCGGCCGGTCATAGGCAATGACCTTGATGCCCTGCGCCTGCGCCTGCTTCACCAGCGAGACAGCGGCCGTGGAGTCCACCGGGTCCAGCACGATCGCCTTCACGCCCTGCGTGATCGCGGAGTTGAATTGCTGCTGCTGGCGCGCCGCGTCGCCGTCGGCATTCTGGTACAGCACGGTGCAACTGGCGCAAAGCTTCTTCATCTCCGCGACAAAGCCCGGGTGGTCGTGCTGCTCGTAGCGGGTCGAGCTCTGGTCCGGCATCAGGAACGCGACCCGGGTATTGGCCAGCGGCGCGGCGGACGCGGTCCCGACGAGCAAGCCGGCCGCCACCATGGCCAGGATGGGCGCGGCCAGGATGCGCGTGGCCCGGATGGGCGTGGCCGGGATGCTCGCGGCCCGGATCCTCGTGGCCCGGATGGTCCCGGCCCGGATGGTCGGATGTGTCATCGGCGTCGTCTCCCGTTGTTTGTTTTCAGGCCGCCACGGCCAGGCTGCGCCCGCCACGGCGCAGGGCGCGAAAGCGCGACGGCGCCATGCCCTTCAGCGCGAGGAACTGGCGGTTGAAGTTCGAAATGTTATTGAACCCGACGGCGTAGCCGATCTCGGTCACGCTCAGGTTGGCCTGGATCAGGTGCTGGCAGGCAAGCTCGACCCGCAGCGCGTTGACGTAGCCGACGAAGGTCATGCCCGTGTGCTTGCGGAAGGAGCGGGAGAATGTGCTCACACTCTGGCGGCTGAGGCTGGCCAGGTCCTGCTCGCAGAGGTCGCCCGTGAAGTTACGCCCGATATGCTGCAGCACGACGTTCATCGTGCTGGACAGGTAGGCCGAGGCGTTCGGCTGGAAGCCGATGCTGGCGAGCGGCGCGCGCCGACCGCGCGTCAGCAGGTCGAGCACGGCCATGAACAGCGCGATCCGATGCACGCCCTCGGCGCCCAACAGGCTGCGCATCAAGGGCGCCACCTTTTCGGCAACGGCGGGTTCGAACCGGACGCCGCGGCGCGACTCGGCGAGCAACGTCTCGACCATCCGCAACTCCGGAAACGACGCGATGCAGGTCTGCGCGAAAGCGTCGGCGAACTGCAGAACGAGGCAGCGCTCATCGACCGTTTCGCCCTCGCGCACGGTGCTGATCCAGTTGTGCGGCAGGTTCGGTCCAGTGAGCACAAGGTCGCCCGGCGTGAACGCGCCAATATGGTCGCCGACATGACGATAGCCGTCGGTGGCGGTGACCAGATGAAGCTCATATTCTGGGTGGAAGTGCCAGCGGACGGTTCGGTAAGGATAGCCGTGCGACCAGACCTTGAACGATTGGTCAGCACGCACCTGCACCAGCTCGAGATCGGGATCCAACCGCATCGCTCCTGCCCTGCCGGCAGGGCATTCTATGTGACCCGCCTGATCCGACAGACTTAGAAGCAGCAAATCTCTTAACGCAACGCGATTTGCACCGCAGCAATGATACTTTTTTGCCCGCCGGCCGCACAGCCGTCCGATCTGTTCGCGCGGCGAGCAGTCCGGCATAGGCCAAGCGTATCCCCGGGGAACCTGCCTCGCCGCAAGCGTCCGGGCATGACGCCTCGCTCCACCGCCGGTATCGCCATTCGCAACCCGGATGCGAGGCCGGGGCGGGGCAAAATCCCACCACCGCCAAAGCCGCTCCAAATTGCCCTCCGCCACTAATTCAGGAAATTATCCTTGTATGATACGGAATTTTCCCCTAATTATTCACGAACAAACCTCGAACTTAGCAAGGCTAGCCCCATGTCCCTCCCGGCTACCATCGCCCCCGCCGTGCTGGACACCATCCTCCTCCGGCTCGCCGCCTTGTTCGTCACCGCCGCCAGCCCCGCCACCGCGCGCGAGGCCGCCAGCCAGACCCTGGCCGCCTACAATGTCGCAGACGAGCAGGAACTCGGCCTCGCCGCCGACATCATCGGTTTCGCCCTACACGCGCTCGAAGCGCTCGGCCAGGCCGCCAATCCCGACCTGTCGCTGGCGAAAATCCTCCGCCTCCGCGGCAGCGCCGTCAGCCTCAGCCGGGAAAGCCACAAGGCCCGCCGCAAACTCGACCAACTGCAACGCTCCCGCCGCGCCGGCGCCAATCTGCCGGCAACCGAGGCCCAGCCGAAACCGATCGCCCCCCACCACAAAACACCCCACCACAAAACACCAGGCATCGCAGCACCCGCCCGACAGCCCGGGATCGCCGTCGCCCCACCGCCGGAAGCTCGACTGCCTGCCGCCCCGCCGCCCGAAGCCACCCAGCCGCCGGCCGATGCCAGCCCGATCGCGGCCGTCGTCGCGCCGGGCAAACCCGAAGCCATGACCTGGACGCAATCCTATCGGAAGCGCCACACCGAAAGACGCCTGGCCAGGAAGGCACTCAGGGTCCAGGCCGCCCAAGCCCAGCAAGCCACCCAGCAAGCCACCCACCATCACGCACAACCGCTTCAGGCAAACCCGCACCACCCGACCCAGGCAACCAGCGCCTAACCCCGGCCCTCACCGATCGCCGGCAGATCGTCCGTCATCCCCGCCAGCACCTCGGCCACATGGCGCGCATGCACCCGATGCCCCTGCCGCCGCAGCCGCCCGGCAATGTTCAACAGACACCCCAGGTCGCCCGACAGCACCGTCTCCGCCCCGGTGGCCACGATGTCCGCGGTCTTGTCCGACACCATCCGCGCCGAGATATCGGGGTATTTCACGCAGAATGTGCCGCCGAACCCGCAGCAGATCTCCGGATCGGTCATCTCCACCACCTCAGCCCCCACCGCCGCCAGCAGATCGCGCGGCTGCTGCTTGATTCCCAGCTCGCGCAATCCCGCACACGCATCGTGATAGGTCACCGATCCATTCGGCGCCGCCGCCCCGGTATGGCTGACGTTCAGCACATCGTTCAGGAAGCTGACCAGTTCGAACGTCCGCGCCGCCATCGCGTCGGCCTGCGCCCGCAGGTTCGGGTCGTCATCGAACAAATGCGGCAGATGGTGGCGCAGCATTCCCGCGCACGATCCCGACGGCGCCACCACGTAGTCATAGCCGCGGAACGCCTCGACGATCCCCACCGCCAGATCGCGCGCGGTGCGCCGGTCACCGGAGTTGTAGGCCGGCTGCCCGCAACAGGTCTGCGCCCGCGGCAGCTCGACCTGGCACCCCGCCCGCTCCAGCAGCCGGATCGCCGCGAAGCCGACCGAGGGACGGTGCAGATCGACCAGGCAGGTCACGAACAGACCCACCCGAGGCTTCGTCCCGCTCATCAGCGATCCCCAGCCTCAGCCGCTGCGCGCGGCGACCAGGCGCCAGGTCGGGTCCTGCTGCGACAGGTCGCGCTCGAACGTCCACAGATCGGTGATCTCGGTCACCGCGTCGGCGCCGGTCACCGGGCGACCGTCCTTGTCCTTGGTGTAGCTGATCTGATCGGACACGATCCTCGCGGTGATCGCCCCAACCCGCCCCTTCAGCTCGGCCTGCTCGATCGCCAGCTTTTGCATCGACTTGATCTCGCTGACCTGGGTCTCCTCGGCCTTTTCCCGCGCGCTGATCGCCTGCTCGAACGCCCGATAGGTGTCGTCAGCCAGCAACGCGCGCAGCCCGACCCGGTCGCCGGCGGCGAACGCCGCCACGATCATCCGGAACGCCTGGTCCGCCCCGGCCAGGAACCTGGCCGGATCGAACCCGCCATCCAGCGTCCGCATCCGCTCCAGCGCCTGCCCGGTCTCCGAGGCGACCTCCGGCACCGTGGTGGCGGCCGGCGGCGTCGGCGGTTCGGCCTTGACATCGATCACCGGGCCCGGCGCCGGCCGCGGCCCAGACTGGACCGGAGGCGCCTGGCGCTCGAACCCGGTCCGCTTGCCCAGAATGCTGCGCAGGCGAAGCACCAGGAAGGCCGCGATCATCCCAAACAGCACCAGATCAATCGGAAATCCGCCGCTCACACCCATGCCGATACCTCCTGTCGACACAACAGATAGGCGCGCGGCGCGGACATGCCAAACGAAACCCGGACCCGGCGCCCCGAATCCGCCGCCTGATACCGGATCGCAGAGAAACGTCCAACGCGCAGCGTCCACGATTCGAAGCGTGAATCGGATACTCAAACAAAATATCGGATCGCAGAGAAACGTCCAACGTGCAGCGTCCACGAAATAAAATATCCGATCGCAGGGCAGCGCCAGACCCGCGGCGTCCACCATCGGGCGGCGGTCGGTCGGATGCCCAAACACAGGCTTGCCGCGCCACCCCGAACCCCTGTATGGCCGCCGCCATGATCCTGCTGCGTCACGGCCAGAGCGAGTTCAACCTGCTGTTCAGTGCCACCCGCCGCGACCCTGGACTGATCGATCCCAAGCTCACCGAACTCGGCCACGACCAAGCCCTCGACGCCGCCCGGCAACTGGCGAGCCAGGGCATCGAGCGCATCATCGTCTCGCCCTACACCAGAACCCTGCAGACCGCCCGCCCGGTCGCCGAGGCGCTGGGATTGCCGCTCATCATCGACCCGGCGGTGCGGGAACGCTTTGCCTTCGCCTGCGACGTCGGCTCGTCGCGCCCCGATCTGGAACGCGCTTGGCCGGCGCTCGATTTCTCCCGACTGGACACCATCTGGTGGCCGACCCAGGAAGAACCCGAGGCCGGCGTGATCGACCGCGCCGCAAGTTTCCGAGCCGACCTGGCGCGGCGCCAGGATTGGGGCAACACCCTGGTGATAAGCCATTGGGGCTTCATCCTCAGCCTGACCGGGCAGAGCGTGGCCAACGGCCAGTGGCTGCGCTGCGATCCGACCGGCGCCGCCCCCGAACGTCTGGTCTGGCGCGTCTGAAAATCGGCCGCTCCGATCCCTGGCCCCTCCGATCCCTGGCCGCCTGATCCCGGTCTGGCCTCACCCGCCACCGCAACGGTAAACCCGGTGGCAATCACCCCCCAGCCGTGCTACCCGGCGCGCCAACCCGAACACCGCCGGCGGCGCGGTCTTTTCAACGGAGCCCCGAAATGTCCGAGACCACCCCCTCTCCGCAGCCCACCGCCCAGCCCGCCCAGCCGCTGGTGGTCAACATCCAGTACGTCAAGGACCTGTCGTTCGAGGTGCCGGCCGCGCCGCAGATCTATAGCCAGCTCAAGGCCCAGCCGCAGGTCAGCATCAACCTCGACGTGCAGGCCCGCCGGGTGCAGGAAGGCCAGAGCATCTTCGAAGTCGCCATCGTCATCCGCGCCGAGGCGCACGACACCTCGGCCCAGGCCAACGGCCAGTCCGCCACTCCCCCGGCGACGGTGTTCGTCGCCGAATTGACCTATGCCGGCGTGTTCACCCTGAACGGCCTGCCCGACAACGCGGTCGAGCCGGTGCTGCTGGTCGAATGCCCGCGCATCCTGTTCCCGTTCGCGCGCAACATCCTGGCCGACGTGACCCGCGACGGCGGCTTCGCCCCGGTGCTGCTGCAGCCGATCGATTTCGTCGCCCTCTGGCAGTCGCGCCGCGCCCAGGCCGGCGCCGCCAATCCCGTCGTCGCCTGAGAGCGCCCAAAGTCGAGTTGGGCGGCGTCCTCTCGGTCGCGTCGGACGACCGCCGCGCTGGCCCCGGCGGCACTCCCCTCCACCCGGCGACCCCGCCGTCAGTTCCGCTCGAACGCCTGATCCGGAATGTTGGCCGCCGCCTGGGGGCCAGCATCGGGCTCCACCACCAACCGCGATTGGGCCGGCGAGGGCAGCGCCACCTGCATCCGCCATGCCCGCATCCCGGCGGCGAACGAGTTGCAAGCCCGGC
The DNA here is from genome assembly GCF_965277165.1 of Rhodopila sp. Lineage (GTDB taxonomy): Bacteria > Pseudomonadota > Alphaproteobacteria > Acetobacterales > Acetobacteraceae > Rhodopila. The sequence goes on along the minus strand of NZ_CBDICE010000006.1, from coordinate 489,136 downwards.
TCCACAACTCACCGATGGCGAATTCCGGATGCAGGGTCCCGCTCGGTACGCCATCCAGCACCGCGTGGCCCTGCGGCTCCAGGAACACCGAGACCACCACCGCGCCGGAGTCGTCGCGCAGTTTCACTACCGCGGGCTGCAGCGCGCGGTTCTCCAACTCCAGCCGGCCGGTCCCCGAACCTCGGCGTTCCAGCAATTCGCCGTCGCGCGGGGCGGGCCCCGCGTTGTAGCCGCAATAGGCGCGATGCGCCGCGGCCGGATCGCCCGGGGTCAGCCGGGCCGCGCTGATCAGACCGTTGCCGCGATCGTTCACCAGCACCTCTACCATGCCGTTCTGGCTGAACAGCCGGATCGCCTGGACCATGCTGAACGGTGGCAGCCGGCCAAGCGGCAGCAACATGTTACGCTGCTTGTCCAGCGCCCAAAGCATCGCCGGACCGGCACCCGGACCCACGTAGAAGTTTGGCACGCCGGCCAATCGCACCGGCGCGGGACCATACAGCACCGCCTCATGCGCGCTTGGCGACAGCGGATCGACGACGGCGGCGTTCGGCCTGATCTCGGCCTGCACCACCTTCTGCCGCGGCGAAATCAAGTGCACCGCCGCCTGATAGACGCTCAGGCACAGGAACGCCGCCAGCCCGACCCAGATCAGCAGCGGAATCTCCGACGCCCTGGACTGCAGCACCCCCGCCCGGCCGGCCCCCACCGGGCGTGCCCCCGCTGGGCCTGCCCCCGCTGGGTCTGCCCCCGCCTGCGGTGCCTGCGGAGCGCCCGAGGTCCGGCCTTGCCAGCCCGCGCCCAGGGTCGTCGAGAACCCGCCCCACCAGGCCTGGGATTTGCCGGCGAACCCGCCCTGCACCGCCGCAGAACCAGCAGATTCCCGCCTCGCCGCGGAACCGGCAGACCCACCCTGAGCGGCCGTGGAACCGGTGGACCGCGTCTGCCCGGGCGCGAGATCGAACGGCGAGGAGTAGTGTCCGCCCAGCGGGTCCTCAGATGGGCCGGCGCCTCGCCGCGCGAGGGTCGGATCGGTCACCGCCAACGCCATGTCGCGGGCCTTGCGATCATAGGCGGCGCGCCGGTCCCGCTTGGACAGCACGTCATAGGCCTGCCTGACGGCAACGAACGAAGCGGCATCCCCGGTCCTGGGCACATCGGGGTGCAGCCGCCTCGCCTTGCCGCGGAACGCCGCGACGATCTCGACCTGCGACGCTTCCGGCGCCACGCCAAGACAGCGGTAATAGCCGTCGGGATCCAATCGGTTTTGCGGTGGCAGCATGCAAGCCGGATGCTAAACGATTTTCAACCGGACCGTGCATGCGGAAATCATTTTCTGTCCGACTGCGAGCCGCCGGTGTCACGCCCGGACCTTGGGCGTTCCGCTCGGGGCGATCATCGGCTAATGTCCTGCCCCGGAATTCGGCGCATCAAGCGGCGGAGGTATGGATCGGCAGGCCACTGAAAACAAAGAGCGAGTGTCGCGAGACTGATGTTCGCCCGATATGGCGAGCTTCGGACTCGGGACACTAGCGTTCAACGAACGCCGCACCAGCCGAACCGGGCGCGGCGGATAACGGTGTCCACGGCGTAACAAACGGGCACCAGGCAAATTTAGGGAGTGGGCGTGTCCGACCAAAAATCAGCCGCACTGCGCTGGGCGGCGCTGGTCGTGCTGCTGGCTGGCGGTTTCATGCCGCCGCTGGACTTCTTCATCGTCAACGTGGCGCTGTCCTCGATCCACGACAGCCTGGGTGCGACGCCGGCCGAACTGCAACTGGTGATCTCGGGCTACGCCTGTGGCTTCGGCGTGTTCCTGATCACCGGCGGCCGGCTCGGCGATCTGTATGGCCGCAAGCGCTGCTTCCTGATCGGCCTGGCGGGGTTCTCCCTGGCCAGCCTGGTCTGCGGCATCGCCGCCTCCGCCGCCGAACTGGTGATCGCCCGGATCGCCCAAGGGTCGGCCGCGGCGGTGCTGCTGCCGCAGGTGCTGGGCTCGATCCGAGCGCTGTTCCCGAACGAGCGGGAACTGGCCAGGGCGATGAGTGCGTACGGCGTGATGATGGGGATGGCCGCCGCGATCGGCCAGTTCAGCAGCGGCGCCCTGTTGCAGTGGGATCCGGCCGGGTTGGGCTGGCGGGTGATCTTCCTGGTCAGCCTGCCGGTCTGCGCGGTCACCCTGCTGTTGGGCTGGAAGATCATACCGGAGACCGGAGGAGGCGGCAGCGTCCGCCTCGACCTCGGCGGTGCGGCGCTGATCTCCTTGGTGCTGGCCGCGATCGTGGTGCCGCTGTCGGTCGGGCGCGAGCAGGGCTGGCCGGCCTGGGTGTTTGCCATGCTGGTGGCCGAACCGGTGCTAATCACGGCCTTCATCGGCTACGAGCGACGGTTGCGCCGGCTGGGCGGCATGCCGCTGGTGGACATGGCGCTGCTGCGCATTCCCAGTTTCCGCCGCGGCGTGCTGGTCGCCGCGTTGTTCTTCTTCACTACCAGTTTCTACCTGCTGTTCGGGTTGTACCAGCAAGAGGGGCGAGGACTGCCACCGCTGCAGGTCGGGCTGGCCATCGTGCCCTATGGTCTCGGGCTGTTCGTTGGCCCGCTGATCAGCGCCCCGATGGTCCGGCTGCGGCCACGGCTGTTGTCGATCGGCATGGCGATCCAGGTCACCTTCTATGCCGTGGTCGGCGCCCTGGTGGCATTCGGCATCGACGGCACGGCGCTGACGGCGGCGGTCTTTCTGGCCGGCCTCGGCCAGGGCGTGGCGTTTCCGCGGCTGTTCGCGACCGTGCTGGGTGACGTGCCGGCGGCGCAGGGCGGGGTGGCCGCCGGGATCACCAACTCGGCGATGCAGATCGGCGCGGCGATCAGCGTGGCGGCGATCGGCAGCCTGTTCTTCGGGGTTCTCGGCGGCGCGAGCGGAGAGCGCGCCTATGCGCATGCCTTCGCGATCGCGCAGTGGGCCACGACAGCCGGCCTGTTCCTTGCTATGCTGCTTGCGCTGCCGCCTCGGCGGCCCTCGCCCAGCCTCCGGACTTAGAGCGGTTTCCGTTCGCCTTGGCTCACGGACCCCACTCTAATGATTTGTTTGATCGCGTGATTCACCGCTTCGGTGATGCCACCGGCACGGATCACGCTCCGACGATCAGCCGCACCCTTGCGGCGCAGCCACGTCAATGAGTATGGAGCGACGCATGCGAACCCTTCCCTCCCGCCCGATTCGCGGTGCTCGGCTGCTGCTGGGCGGTGGCTTGACGTTGGCCCTGCTGAGCCTGGGCGGCTGCGGCGGCGACAAGCTGGCGCGCACCTTCGGGCTGACCCGGGACGCGCCTGACGAATACACCGTGACCACCCGGGCACCGCTGTCGATGCCGCCGGACTACAACCTTCGGCCGCCCAGGCCCGGCGCGGCGCGGCCGCAGGAACAGACCGAGCGTCAGCAGGCGCAGGAAGCGCTGGTGCCGCAGACCGCGCTGGATCCCCCGCAAACCGGCACTTCGGCCGGCGAGGCGGCATTGGTGCAAGAGGCCGGACCGCCGGCGCCGAGCGATATCCGTAGCCGGATCGACCAGGATGCCCGCTACGCCGCCAACGACGACAGCTTCATCGACAAGGTGCTGTACTGGCGCAAGCCGAACATCGAGCATGCCCAGGTCGATGCGCAGAAGGAATCGCAGCGGCTGCGGCAGAACGCAGCCCTCGGCGAGGCCACCAATGTCGGCCAGACGCCGATCATCGCGGCGCCGAAGCGGGGCTGGTTCAACGACCTGTTTTCCTGGCTGTAGGCCGCCCCTCGGGTGACCGCTGAGGTCCACTTCGTGCAGGCCGGTGATGCGCCGGTCCTGCTTGGCGTCGGCGGCGAGGCACTGCGCTGCGGCTGCGGCAACCTGTTGATCGAGGGTTTCGACCCGGCGCAGTTCCTCGGTGTCGGCATCCGCTGCGGCCGCTGCGGATCAGTGACGACCTCGGCGCCTTTGGCGGAGGGCAGGATGTTGCCGGCCTTCGTCAGCACCGCGGAGCCGTCGGCCGAACCGCGGCCGCGGGCGATGAAGGTGCCGGCTCGGGTCGCGCTGGTGGGACGCGCCGAGATGGAGCGCCTGGCGCCGCTGTTCCGGCCGGCGACGCCGGATCCGACCTATCGGTTTTCCCAAGGCCTGCTGGACCAGGCCGAGGCGGCGTTCGAGCGTCATGTCGGCGGCGCGCTGCCGGCGGTGGCGGCAGATCCGGCCAACCCGTTCACCGGCCTGCCCGATCACGCGCTGGCATGGTCGGTGCGGCACCTGCGGGCCGCGATGAGGGAGGCTTCGTGGGCCGCGATGGGCGATGCGCCGACCGCCAATGCGGTGGATCACGTCGCCGGTTTCCTGCATTTCGTCGCCACCTGGTCGCGCCATCCGCTGTTTCCGGCGATGGCGGCGACGGTCGGCGACCGCGGCTGCGGCCTGCACGGCCTGGCGCCGTTCGCGGCGGCGCACGCGCTGGCACTGATGGGCAACCGGGTGGGATTCGAGGAGCCGGTGGGATATCCGGCTCGGGTCGGCGGTTTCAATCTCGCGGTCGGCGGCACCGAGACGGTTGGCGTTCACCTGGAGGTGTTCGACCGGTTCGAATACCCGTTCGGCCAAGCCTGGGATCCGCCAGTACTGTGCGCGGCGGTGCTGGAGGTGATGGCGGCGGCGCAGGGGCGGATCAATCTGCGCAATCGGGGTGTGTTGCTGCTGTCTCCGGGCAGCGCCCTGCCGGGTTTTGACGAGGCGCTGATCGAGGCGGTGCAGGCAGCGATGCAGACGCTGGGGAGGAAGAACCGCGGGCTGATGGCGGTGGCGCCGATCGTGCTGCGGCTGCAGGCGTTGGCGGACCCGCACGCGGTGCGGTTCGGCTATGGGCTGTTCCCGGTGGTCAACCGCCACTACAGTGGTGATGCTGCGCTGCAGGGCGGGTAGGCCGGAACGCTTGGGTGTCCCGCCGGATGGTGCGACGCTTTCCGGCGATCGCCCTTCACCGGTTCCGTCGCCGATTCGGCATGGCCCTGTCAGCGGCTGGTATCAGACGATCTCGGAGGGGTTGTCCGATAGCTCCGAAAAGTAAGCCAACGGGCGTCCTTCAACAATACCCCGGAATAGCTGCAAAGCCGACACGAACAAGCCACAAAACAGCATTAAATTGCTGTTTTTGTGGAGACTTTTCGGATGTTTCTTCCGCCTATCACCACAATAGCGGGATTTCTGGTTTTGGCAGCGATCATAGTAGTCACGATCTACATCGCGCGCTTTTGGCGCGCCTAGGCACATTGGCGGAATCGTGTTGCTCGATTCGCACATTCTCGCGCCACGGATGTGCCATAGTAGAGCCTCGTTTTGCTTCAATGATACGTTCTGGGTTTGGCAATGTGCCAATCCGCTGCCTTCGGAGTGAACATGAAACGCAACATCGTATTGGCCGTTATGCTGGCGATCAGCCCGCTGACAGGTGCCTTGGCACAGACAACGACTGGTAAAACGGCGGAATCGACTGCCGCTGCAAGCCCGCACAAGGGTGGAGCAACCGGATCGACGGTCGTTCCGGGCAACAAGAGCACCATGGCTGGCAGTCATAAGGCCACAGCAGAGACCAAGAAGGGTCGCGTTTCCGGCGGGAAGTAACCCCCCTCGCCGGGTTGGGACGGCGGCCTGCTCATCTAAAGGGTAGCCCGCCGCCTCATGGCTCAATCCTGTACAAAACCTTTGATTCCGCAGCCAGACGTTACGTTCCGCGAAGCGGACAGCACGACGGACAGAGACCGGGTTGCCGCGCTGACGCCTGCAGAGGTGGGAAGTCGCCGCGCAGGCGGACACAGAGTAGCATGGCCCGGATGAGGCATCCTGGCGCTTGGTGGGCGTCTTCATGCCGGAAGGGCGGCCAGCGAAACGCCATGCGGCTCGATGCCGAGGTTATCGACTGGTTCATAAGGCCAAGGCGCGGGCTGGCAGACCCAGGTGAACGCCGTCCTGAGATCTTATGTCGAGGCCTGCGAGCGGCAGGGTCCGCTGTGATTCGCGCCACCACGTCGTTGCAACTCTTGGCGCCGCTTCGACCGGAGCGCCGTCGTCGAGCTGTCAGGACGCTGCATCAATTGGCCAAATGGCGCTGGAATTGTGGCGTGCCGCGGCAGACGGGGACATATTTCGCGACGGCGTAGGCGGTGTGGCGGATCGCGGCCTCGGCCGGCAGGTGAAGGCCGTGGAACAGCACCGCGACGGCTACCATCACCGCGACCAGCGGTGCGATGTTCAGGCGCGGCGGCGCTCCCGAGAAACGCAGCAATGCGATGGCACCAGTCAGTCCGACGGCGGCGCCGAGCACGACCTCGGGCAGTGAGTGCGCGCCGAGCACCAGGCGGGAGATGCCGACCACGACGGCGGCGAGCAGGGCCACCGGCAGGATGATGTCGCGGCGACCGCTGAGGATGGCGGCCAGGCCACCGGCCACCATGGTGGCGGCGGCGACGTGTCCGCTGGGGCTGCGCACGTCGAACGGGCCGAACACCGGCGTGCACGACAGAAACATCAATTTCAGCGCCAACATGACGCTGAAGGTTGCGGCCACCACCAGCAGCCAGGCGGATGCACCGCGGCGCCAGCCTTGAAAGGCGAGGCCGATCGCGATCGCGATCACTAGCGGGATGATGACGGCTTGGTCAGCGAAGTCGGTCAGGTATCTCACGCGGGTCCCTATACCGGACGGGATGTTAACAAACTGTGCAGATTGGGTTTCGGGGGTGAGAAAATCGCCGATCGGGCGCGTCGTTGGCGGTTCGGATGCGTGGTGATAGACGCATCTTTGGCCGGCTTGAAATCACGGCTTGCGTAGCGCCGCGGGGGTGGACCGTGGGCGGCGGCGGGTTTGCGGGCTTTGGCGGGTGCGTGGTGGTCGCTGACTGCATTAAGTCTGGGTAACGGACAGGCGACCGAGCGGTGAGTGCGACCGGGGTCGGGAGCGTGCCGGCCGTGGTCGGCCCGGCGGCGGGATCGATTACCGTCCAGCCCGATCGACACGGCGGAGTCGACTACTGTCCGGCCGTGGTTGGCCCGGGGGTGGGTGTCATCGCGGTCGCAAGCGGCAAGCGGCCGCGATGGTTGAGCAACGAGCCAGCATTGCGCTGGCCGGGATCGTTGGCACCCCAGCCAGCAGGGTTTTCGCCGACCGGGTCGATGCGCGGTCAGGTCGAGGAGGACATGGCGTTCATGCGGCGTTCGATTTCGGGCAGCGTTATGTCCTCGATATGAGTGGCGATGTGCCAGGTGTGGCCGAACGGATCGGTCAGCGTGCCCAGGCGGTCGCCGTAGAACTTGTCCTCGGGCTGGCTTTTCACCGTGGCGCCGGCGGCGACCGCCTTGGCCATCATGGCGTCCACGTCGGCAACATAGAGGTGCAGGCTGACCGGCGAACCGCCGAACGCAGCGGGCGCCTTGGCGTCATGGGCGGGAGCTTCGTCGGCCAACATGAAGCGGCTGTCGCCGATCTCCATCTCGGCGTGGCCGATGCGGCCGCCGGGTGCCGGCAGGCGCATCTGCTCCCTGGCGCCAAAGGCTTCGCCGTACCAGGACAGCGCGCGGGCGGCGCCGTTGACGATCAGGTAGGGGGTGAGTGTGTGGTAGCCGGATGGGACGGGCGATACCGGCATCGATGGGTCCTCCTGTTATTGAAACCACTTGTAGAAATCACGGGGTGATGCTGGCTCAGTCGGGGCCAAATGTCAAGAACATATTAGGAACTTTGGGCTGAAAACCGGCCACCGCGCGAAGTTGCAAATAGCGGGAGCAGCCAGCGCGGGCCGATGTCGCGGGATCATCGGTCTGTTTAAGGAACGAATTTGTTGGGCTTTCGTGGGTCCCAGCGGTGCTGCCCGGTGATGAACGTGACCCAGCCGAGCGCCGCCCCGCTGTGGCGCAGCAGCTGGAAGCTGAACGGCTCGATCAACGCCGCCAGCACCGCCCAGCCGATGTTGACCCGCGCGCGCGGACCGACCCAGTGGCGATACAGCACGATCGACCAGAGGTAGAACAGCAGATCGAGCGCGATCTTGCCGCCGATGATCCCGGCGACCGGATTGACCACCGTGTCGCGTCCGGTCAGCGCGTAACCGATCAGCAGGATGATGCTGGTGAGGCCGTATAGCGGCTGCATGGTATCGAATGCCTTGACCGGCAACATGCGGGTGCCGAGGCGGCCGTAGCCGGGGGCGCCGATCATGTGGCGATACCATAGCTGGGTCTGCAGGAAGCCGCCGAACCAGCGTCGCCGCTGGCGCAGGAAGGCGCCGATCGTGCTGGGCGCGTCGGTCAGCGCTCGGGCTGCGCCGATCACGTCGGTGCGCCAGCCCAAGGCGTGCGCGGCGGCGTGGTTGAGCAGGCGGTGGGAGAGTTCGTAGTCCTCGACCAGGCAGTCGGTGTCGAAGCCGCCGACCGCCAGCACCGGTTGGCGGCGGTAGGCGGCGAACGCGCCGGAGATCAGCAGCAGCCCGTCCTGGCGCGCCCAGGCGTAGCGCGAGAGGAAGTTGCGCATGTACTCGTAGGTCTGGAACCACTGCAGCAGGTGGCCGCCGGCGGTTGCCGAGCAGACCGGAAACAGCACGCCGGTCGCCGCGACGAGGGACGGGTCGGCGCTGAACGCGTGGCGCATCGCGGCGGCCGCGCCGGGGTCCAGCAGGGTGTCGGCATCGACGGTCATGACCAGGTCGGTGCCGATGGATTCGAGGGCCGCGTTGAGCGCGCGGGCCTTGCCTTGGTGTGGCAGGCGCAGCCACCGCAAGCTGGGGTGGTGTGGGCTGGCCGCGCTGATCTCGCCGAGGGCGGGGGGTTGCAGTTGGTAGAGGCGAGCGAGCAGGTCGGCGGTGGCGTCAGTGGATCCGTCGTCGGCGATCACGATTGCTTCAGGCGGTGGGGTCTGGTCGAACAGCGCGGCCAGGGTTTGCGGCAGCACGGCAGCCTCGTTGTGGGCGGCGATGATCACGCCGAGGGTGCGGGGTTGATGTTGTCCGGGTGCGTCTTGCCCGCGTGGCGCGGCCCGTTTTGCGCGGCGGACAAGCGGCAGGGTCTGGACAAAAACAAACAGCAGCAAGGCGGTGTCGTAGGCGATATAGGCGACCCCGATCGACCAGGCGAAGACAGTCTCGGCTCCGAAGGCGCGCAGGAACAGCAGGACCCACAGCAGCGTTATACCGCCATGGATCAGCACGGCGCGCAGCGGTGTCGGTGGCGGTGCATAGCGCGGCGAGGTGGCGTGGCGCGCCCGTTCCAGGTCAAGCGTGAAGGACGACATGGGGCGGAAACAGATCCCGTGGTGTAAGCGGCTAGCTTGAAACTGTCGCCGGGCGGCGAATATTCCAGCCAGTGTCACAAATAGTCACTCAATCATCCGGTGGGGTGCCGGCCCCGCCGCGGGCCGCTCGCTATACGCGGGTGGCGATCGTGCTGCATTGGGTGATCGCCGCGCTGATCGTGGTCAACGTGGTGCTCGGACTGAGCGCCGATGCGCTGCCCGATACGTGGGGCCGTCCGGCGATCGACTTGCACAAGTCGTTCGGGTTGACGGTGCTGGGTTTGGTGCTGGTGCGGATTCTGTGGCGGCTGTCGCATCCGCCTCCGCCGCTGCCCAGCGGGTATCGGCGGGTGGAGCGGGTGGGCGCGCATCTGGCGCATGCGGGGTTGTATGGGTTGATCTTGCTGCTGCCGATTTCAGGCTGGCTGCATGACTCGGCGTTCAAGAATGCGGCGGCGCATCCGCTGCGGCTGTTCTGGGTGATCCCGTGGTTTCGGATCGCGGCGATCCGGGATATGCCGGCGGGGCCGAAGGAGGCTTTTCATGCCGAGTGGTTCGCGGTGCATGTGTGGGCGGGGTACGCGCTGTACGCGTTGGTCGCGCTGCATGTGCTGGGGGCGTTGAAGCATCAGTTTTTGGATCGGGAGGCGGAGTTGAAGCGGATGGGGTTGGGGTGAGGAGGACCGGCCAGATGCCGGCTGGCGGCAGGCCGATCCGGTAAGACTTGTAGACCTGAGTTGGCGAAGTTGACCTTCACGACTTTCGTCGCTGGAACCAGCCGTCGCGCAAAGTCGGCAGCACTGCAACGAATTTGCGAACCCGCAATGAACCGATGCAAGATCCAGGGCAGTGCGAGCGGCAAGGTTTGCCGCGAAATGCTCCGAAGTCGTGAAGAAGTTGAAATGGCCCGTCTGAATCGAGTTGTGGACCAAGGGATTATGGTTCCCTAGCCAATCTTCCAGTGATATGCTAGTTACTCGTTATTAATCGCTGTTGCGCGCACTGCGGAATATCTGCCTGTAGGTACTTGATAGGCACGCGATACTTGGGTCGGATAGGCTCATGTAGCTCACGACATCGCAACCACAATCAAGCGAATGTGTTCTCCGGCACACTCCGGCGACTCCAGGATTTATCTTGGCTCTGAAGCAGCGGGTGTAGCAGATTCCGCGCCCCGATTTAAGCTTTCAGGAGCGTTCGATGAGTTCCGACGATCAACCGCCACTTCACTATAATCGTGGCGTTATGAAAATGGTCAGCCATGTTGTGTTATGGCTGCGCCGTTACCGAAACCTGACCACGACGCTGGAACAGGTTCTTATCCTCGCGTCAGCAACGGCCTTTTTGGCGTGTGACCGCAACCGGCTGGCTCCACAGTTCGCCATTGCTATCATCTGCGTGGCGATGGTCACTCGTGGTGCGTGGGCTGCGGCAATGGACGGCATAAAGACCTGCCTCAGCACGCAACTCTCTGGTATCTATATGGGTCTTGCCATTGCAAGCATCGTCGTGTTGCTTGGGAAATCATATCCGCAGCCGTACATCTCTCGGTTTGCCATCGAGCTTTCCTATGTCGCCATGTTCATTGCATTCTGGACGCATGTGTATTTGGGCATGTTCGTGGATGTTGCTATGACGCGCCAGGATCAATGGCAGAAAGGCTACGTCTGGCGTCAACAGAGGGTTGCTGCTGTCCGGCGATGGCTCCGGCATCAGTAAAGCAAGAGGTGGACGCCGGTTTGTTCGCTTCCGCGATATCGTTTCTATGCTTCCTTTGAGCGAACGTCCAAGCCAGTCGTTACACTAGTACAGCGTTTCCATAGATCGACTCTTATCACGCCGCCTCGCCGATCTTGTAGGTCCAGCTATGGATGACGGGTTCGGCCGCGCCATTTGGTGCGGTTCTTAGGAGTCGCTGCACTAAACCATCAAAAACTAGGGCGACCCACCGAGATAAAAGGGGGCGCGTTTTTAACGATCACCTTTGGTGATGCTGGCAGGTCAGACAGGTTGCACTGCATACCAACGCCAGCCCCGAAGTCGCTGGAGAATGCCGCGCTGAAGGGACTAGGGCGAGCTTCGCATGAAGGCAATTTTGGTTCCTTCCAAAGCGGCGGTTGCTGCAATTCTGCACTGACCACGACGCTCGCGAAGGCTGCGATCAACCCAAACAGCACCTCACGCCGCGACCTAAGATCATTTGCAATGTCAAGCGACCCATAAATGTGTACCATTCGAACCTCGAATCGAAATCATGCGTCATTATAGCAGGTTTCGCGGAGCCACCCTTCAGAAGATTAGAGGTCGGAACCTTCCGTTCGAAACCGAGCGTTTTCGAAGATGCGTCGCGGCCCGGTGATGGCACGGGCCGCAGACGTCCCACTCAGCGCGATCATGCCTGAATCCGCTTCACGCCAGCCCGAAATACGTCCGGTGCAGCCCGTCATCGGCTTGCAACTCCGCCACACTGCCGTCGAAGCGGATGCGGCCGCCATCCAGCGTGAACACCCGATCGGCGAGATCCAGGAAGGCAACGTTCTGTTCGGCGATCAGCATCGCCAGGCCGGCGGCGCGGAAGCGGCTGAGCACCTCGATCACCTGGCCGACGAACAACGGCGACAGGCCGGCCGAGGGTTCATCCATCACCAGTAGCCGCGGCGAGGAGGCCAGCGCCTTGGCGATGCCGAGCATCTTGCGCTGGCCGCCGGACAGGCTGCCGGCGAGGGCGCCGCGACGCTGGGCGAGGTCGGGGAAGTCGGCGTAGACTTCCTCGATACGGTGGCGTAGCGTTGAGCGTTCGATGAACTGGCCGCCGACGCGCAGGTTTTCCTCGATCGACAGGCCGGGGAAGACGCCGATCTCGGACATGTAGGCCATGCCGCGGCGGACGCGGCGGTCGGTGCGCCAGGTGGTGACCTCGTTGGGGCCGAGATGGACGGCGCCGCGCCAGGCCGGCAGCAGGCCGACGATCACCTTCAGCAAGGTGGTCTTGCCGGCGCCGTTGGCACCCAGCAGGACCACGCTTTGGTTGTCCTGGACCTGGAGGCCCGCGCCCCAGAGCACCTGGACGCGGCCGTAGCCTGCCTCGATGTTGGCGGCGCGCAGGATCGTTGTCGGTTCGGTTGACCCAGGTTCAGCCATGGTGGCCGCCGCCCAGGAAGACGCGGATGACCTCGGGGTCGCGGGTGGCGTCGGCCAACGTTCCGCCGAAGAACTCTTTTCCCGCGGCCATGACGACGACGCGGTCGGTGACCTGGTCGATGAAGCCCATCAGGTGCTCGACCACCAGCAGGGCCATGCCGGCATCGGCCAGCGCACGCAGGCGTTCTGCCATGCGCGACAGTTCGGCGGGGTTGAGGCCGGCGGCGAGTTCGTCGACCAGCAGCAGGCGGGGTTCGGTGGCCATCGCGCGGGCGAGGTCCAGGGTTTTTTGTTGCGCGCTGTTGAGTTCGGCGGCCGGGCGCTGGGCGTAGCGATCCAGTTCAAGCAGCGCCAGCAGCGCGTCGATGTCGAAGCCGGGTCGGGGTTCGCCGTAATGCGCCGCGACCTCGATGTTTTCGCGCACCGTCAGCGACAGGAACGGGCGCGGCGACTGGAAGGTGCGGTTGATGCCGGCTTTCACCAGGCGGTGGGATTTCTCGCGGCCGATCGGGCGACCGTTGTAGATCACCAAGCCGCCATCGGGGGGATAGAGGCCGCAGATCACGTTGATGCAGGTGGTCTTGCCGGAGCCGTTGGGGCCGACCAGTCCCAGCACCTCGCCTTGGTTGAGGTGAAAGCTGACGCCGTCGAGCGCTCGGAAGCCGCCGAAACGCTTGACCAGATGATCGACGCTGAGCAGCGGTTCATGGAGCAGCGATGCAGGCCGCGGCGGTTCAGGCGGTTGCGGTTCGGGGGGCAGTGGTTCAGGCCGCAGCGGCTCAGGGGAAAGCGGTTCAGGGGACACGGATGCCTCGGCTGGTCAGCAGAGACACCAGGCCGTTGGGCAGGAACAGCACCAGCAGCACGATCAGCGCACCGTAGGTGAACTGGAAATACTGCGGCACAGCGATGCCGATGACATTGTAGATGCCATACAGGATGAACACGCCCAGCAGCGGGCCGGACAGCGTGGTGGCGCCGCCGAACAGCAGGAACACGGTGGCGAAGATCGAGACGCTGAGGTCGAAGGCGGTTTCGGGGTAGAACACCGAGATGTGCCAGGCGAACACGCCGCCAACCAGGCCGGCGACCAGCGCCGACAGCAGCCAAGCGATGGTGCGGCCGCGCACCACCGACACGCCGGCCATGGCGGCGCTGATGGAATCATCTCGGATCGCTTGCAACGACATGCCGAAGCGGGAGTTGCGCAGCCACACCACCAGAGCCAGGGCGAAGGCCAGGACCGCCAAGGCGGTGTAGTAGGAGAACGCCGGGGCGAACACGCCGGACAGCGAGACGCCGTAGGGGCCTTTGGTGATGTCTTGCAGATCGGGGTTGGCGACGATTTCGTAGACCGCCTGGGCGGCGGCCAGGCTGGCGATGGCGAAGTAGGCGCCAGACAGGCGCAGCAGCGGCAGCAGGATGACGGCGAGCACCAGGGCGGCGGCGGCGGCCGCGACCATCCCCAGCAGCGCGGGGGCGTGCAGGTGCATCACCACCAGCGAGAAGCCGTAGGCCCCTGCCCCGTAAAATCCGACATAGCCGAAGGGAAGGTATCCGGTGAAACCATATATGATGTTGAGGCCCTGGGCCAGGGCGAGATAGACGATGAAGTTGAACAGCATCAGTTCGTTGGAATAGACGCCTCGGACGACGCCCATGGCGACGACCACGGCGGCGGCGATCGCAGTATCCAGCGCAACCCGCCGGATCAGCCTCGTGCGGGCCTCGGCGGCGGTGTCAGGCACGCCGCACCTGCCTTCCCAGCAGGCCCTCGGGGCGCACCAGCAGCACCGCGATCAGCAAGAGGTTGGGCAACAGATTGGCCCAGGAACTGAGGTAGGTCTGCATCAGCATCAGCGACACGCCGTAGATGATGCCGCCCAGCAGGGTACCGAGCGGATTGCCGAGGGTGCCGACGACGATCACGGCGAAGGCGGTGATGTTGATGGCAACGCCCATGTTGGGGGTGATGCTGCCGAGGATGAAGGGGGCGAACACGCCGGCCACTCCGGCTAACGCGATGCTGATGCCGAACGCCAGGGCGGAGACGAAGTTGACATCGATGCCGGTGGCCAACGCCTCGTCCCGGCTGACCATGACCGCTCGGGTTAACGTGCCGAGCCGGGTGCGATACAGGTAGAGATACACAAGTAGGACGGCGATGGCGCTGGCGGCGGCGCTGAAGATCCAGGCTTTGGGCAGCCGGGTGCCCAGCAGGATGAAGGGTCCGACGCCCAGCAGCCGGGGCGGCAGTGACCGCTCGGTGGCGCCTAGGGCGATGGTGGTGAGCGCCTCGATCATTTGCGACAGGCCGAAGAACAGGATCAGCGACAGCATCTCGGCGTCGCGCGATCGCAGCAGGCGGGGCACCACCAGGTAGTAGATCGGCAGGCCGATCAGCACGAAGACGACGATCACCAGGACGACGGCGACCAGCGGATGCACGGCGAAGCCGGCGTACAGCAGGCAGGCGGCGACGCCGCCCAGCATCATGAAGTCGCCGTGCGCGAGGTTGACGATGCGCATGACGCCGAACACCAGGTTCAGGCCGAGGCCCACCAGGGTGTAATAGAGGCCAAACACGACGCCGGCGACGATGGCGCCGGTCAGCATGTCGGGGTGGCTGGCGTGGGTCGCCCGGTCATGGACCGGTCGGGCCGGCGGTGGCGCGCGGATCGGTGACGCGGTTGGGCGACGGGGGCGGCCTTGGGTCGGCGGATCACTTGCCGAGGACTGCCTTGCCCTTGGCCAGGTCGGGCGGATAGACCGCGACCAGGTCGAGTTCGTTCTTGCCCTTGGGCTGTAGCTGGCCCAGCGGCGTGACCTCACCGATCTGGGCGCCGTCCTGGCGCAGGGTGAAAGTGCCGTCCAGGGTCTTCAACTTGTCGGACAGCGCGAACACGGCGTCGTGGATGTCCATCTGGCCGAGGCTTTTGGTGGTGGCGAGGGTGCGTTCGATCACCAGGCCGGTCATGTAGCCGTAGACCGCGTTAGCGCCGAATTCGACGCCGGACGAGGGTGGATATTTTTTCTCCCACGCGGCGCGGAACTGCTGCTGGGTCATGCCGAAATTGGGGGTGTATTCATAGTTCGACGGCGGCACGTAGCTGAAGATGTGGGTCATCGCGGGGATCCCGACGTTCTTCTGGATCTCGTCCTTTTCGGTGCCGGCGTAGATGGTGAACACGAAGCGGAACTGGTTGCCGCTGTCCTGCAGGTTGCGCAGGAAGGCGATGTCGTTGCCGACGTAACCAAGTTCCAGCACCGCGTCAGGATTGAGCGCGGCGATGTTGTTGAGCAGTACGGTATAGTTCGACGTGCTGGTCGGCACGCCCTGGTCGTAGACGATCTTGACCTTGCCGTCATGCTGGAAGAAGCCCTTCAGCGCGGCGGCCTGGGTGCCGGTGAAGTCGTTGGTGGAATACAGGATCGCCACCGTCTTGATGCCTTGCTTGGCGCCCTCATCGTCGAGGAAGTCGGAGATGTAGTGCGGCCAGATCGAGGAGACCGGGGCGGCCATCAGCGCGATGTAGGGGTTGTCCTTGGTGAAGAACGCGGCGCCGGTGCCGGAGACGTCGAACAGGAACTGCTTGTGCTCGCGCGCGATCGGCACGCCGACCGATGTCAATACAGAGCCGGAATCAGCGACCAGCAGATCGACGTGGTCCTGGGTGATCAACTGGTTATACAGGGTGGCGGCGGTGGCGGTGCTGCTCTGGTCGTCGTAGGCGATCAGCTTGATCGGGATCTTCTTGGCGAACGGCTTGACCTGGACGCCGCCGGCGGCGTTGACCTGATCGACCCAGAGTTTCAAGCCATCGAATACCGGCATCGAAATGCTGGCGAACGCGCCGGAGCTGGCGTAGAGGGCGCCGATCTTGATCTCGGCTGGCGCGGCGGTGGCGCCCGGTTGGGCCTGCGCCGGGCCGGCGGCGGCGGCACACAGCAGAGCGAGCGCCAGGATCGTGGACTTCATTCGGTTTCACTCCCCGCGCCGTATCGCAACGAACCCTGCCGTTGGATATGACGATTGTCTATTCAAGGTGTCGCAGCCAACCGGATGCGCAACAACCGGCGGCGGCATGTGATACAGGCCTCGGAGCCGTGTCAACCGGCGCCCCGGGACGATCTTGGGACGGTCTGGACCGCCGGGTGGTTTTGCCGCACGGTGCAGCCAGCGGAACAGTCCCCGAGCAACAGAATAAGGACACGGCGCATGACCCATCGCCCGACGGTCTATGGCACCAGGCACGCGGTATCGGCGGGGCATTACCTGGCCGCCGCGGCGGGGTTCGGGGTTCTGGAGGCGGGCGGCAACGCGATCGATGCGGGGGTGGCGGCGGGCATCGCGCTAGGGGTGCTGCAGCCCGACCTGGTGAACTTCGCCGGGGTGGCGCCGATCCTGATCCGGCTGGCGGACGGCACTACCGAGAGCATCGCCGGTCTGGGGTGGTGGCCGAAGACGCTGCCGGCGGATCTGTTCATGCGCGATCATGGCGGAACGATCCCCGACGGCGTGCTGCGCACCGTGGTGCCGGGGGCGCCGGATGCCTGGATCACCGCGCTGCGCCGGCATGGCACGATGCGGTTCGCCGATGTCGCGGCGCCGGCGATCCGGTTCGCGCAAGAGGGATTCGCGGTGTATCCGTTGCTGGAACGCTCGATCGGGTCGCATGCGGAGGAGTATCGGCGTTGGGCGTCGAATACGGCGGTGTATCTGCCGAATGGGCGCGTGCCCAAGGCGGGCGAAAAATTCGTGCAGACCGATCTGGCGCGGACCATGCAGTTCATGGCCGACCAGGATCGCGCCGCTGGGCCGGATCGGCTGGCCGGGCTGGATGCGGCGCACCATGCGTTCTACCGCGGCGATATCGCGCGCGCGATCGTGCGGTTCCAGGAGCAAGAACGCGGCTACCTGTCGATGGACGACCTGGCGGGGTACGGGTCGGCGATCGAGCCGGTGGTGCGGCGCGGCTGGCGCGGACACCAGTTGATCACCTGCGGCGCGTGGTGCCAGGGGCCGGCGCTGCAGCAGGCGTTGGCGCTGGTCGAGCAGGTTGGGATCGACGGGCTGGCGCACAACTCGGCGGATTACCTGCACCGGATCGTCGAGTGCCTGAACCTGGCGCTGGCGGATCGGGAGTATTATTTCGGCGATCCGCGATTTGTCGATGTGCCGCTGGATTGGCTGCTGGATCCGGCGACGATCGCGGCCAGGGCGGCGATGATCAAGGGCGATCGGGCGTTCGGGGCGATGCCGGCGCCGCTGGCGGGGGGCCCTGGATTGGGGGCCCCTGGATCGGGTGACTGGGGCCGGTCGTTCGCCGGTAGCGCGGCGGAGCTGCCGAGGGTGGAGGCGGATACCTCGTACTGCTGTGTGGTGGATCGCTGGGGCAACGCGTTCAGTGCAACGCCATCGGATGGGTCGGGCAATGTGCCGGTGGTGCCGGGGTTGGGGATCACGCCGTCGGGGCGGGGCTCGCAAAGCCGGCCTGATCCGGCGCATCCGGCGGGGGTGGCGCCGGGCAAGCGGCCCAGGCTGACGCCGAACCCGGCGATGCTGGTGACCGAGGCGGGAGGGGTGATGCCGTTCGGCACGCCGGGGGGCGATGTGCAGATCCAGGCGATGCTGCAGGTGGTGCTGAACGTGATGCATTTCGGGATGGACCCGCAGAGCGCGATCGAGGCGCCCCGGGTGGCGTCGTATTCGTTTCCGTCGTCATTCGCGCCGTTCGAGTATTTCCCCGGGCGTCTGGCGGTGGAGGGACGCATCGATCGCACCGCCAGGGACGAGTTGGAGGCGCGCGGGCACATCATCCAGGACTGGCCGGAGTGGACCTGGCTGGCCGGTTCGGTGGAGGCGATCGTGAGCGATCCCGGGACCGGGTTGATTGGCGCCGGGGCGGATCCTCGGCGGCCGGCTTACGCGATCGCGATTTGAATGCGCGCGGACATTGAGCCTGGGCAGCGCGCCTGACCTCGGCAAACCGGCGATGTAGGCTTTTGTCAGATCCCGCCGCGCTGATCCAGCCGCTGAGCGGATCTGCCATTGCGAGCGTCGCGCCTAACTTGCATAGCGTAGCTCGATGGAATCCGCTCAGTCCTGCTTTGCCTGGGCAATCCCTGACACCCTCGCCAAAGTCGCCGCTCGGACAAGGGCTGGCGCGGGGCGGCTGACGATCTGCCAGCGGGATCTCTGCTTTCATGCCGCTTGACCAGACGCGGCGCTCGCCACGTCGGTGCCGGGACGTATCGATGGCTGGCCGATGAGTGGAGGCGGCCGATTTGCCCTGTCGCGGTATCGTAGATTAGGAAGAAAACCAATAGTGGCGCCGGTTAGCCGCAAAAACGGGGGGAATGTCATGCCAATTCCGCGGCGTGGATTTATCAAGGGGGTGACGGCGTCGCTTCCGCTGGCGGCTGGCTTGCGGGCCACGTCTTCGGCGGCCGCCGAATTCAGGCTGAACGACTTGGCCAGCCCGTCGAAAATGTGGGCAGAGTTGCTCCGCGTGAACGACGAGTTTGGCCCGACGAGGCTGTGCGGCCAGCCACACCACAGGCGATACGTCGCGTATCTGCGCCGGCAACTTACCGATATTCTCGAGCCAGTCGGGGGCCGGGTTTTTGAGGATACCTTCGACAACTACCCCAATTGGGCGGCAACCTCGTGGGGTCTGTCGGCGGCAGGGCAAGAGATTCCGGTCGCGTCTTATTTCCCTTACTGCACTGGCGGTTTCACCGGGGCAAGATTGCCGCTTGTTCCAGCCACCGCGCTGGCGGCTTCCGGCGTCGGAGGAGGCTACCCGCGAGCCGACGGCGTCAATGTCAAAATCATCCCGCCGACAACCAGCGGAACCGCGTCGGTGATAAACCTGGGCACATTCGCCGGAACCGGAAGCATCAACTGGGCCGATGCGTCAGGCAAAATTGCCTATGTGGACTATCCCGTTACGCTAGGCAGCAGTTTTGTGACGCCGGCGATCTATAACGTTAACGAAACTTACGACAGCGGGCAAGTCAACCAAGAAAGCCTTTCAATCGCGGCGAACCCGACGTACTCCATTCAAGATCCGCCGGATATCTCTAACGCGACCAACGCTGGTGTGCTGGGCGTTATCCTTGGGTGGGTGGGTATTTCGGACGGGAATGCGGCGGGCCAGTACGCTCCGTTTGAGGCACCATTCTCGTCGTATCCGCAAGGCAGCCAAAAGGGTTCGGATCCGGCGGCGACGACCGGTGGAATACCGGCATTGTGGGTGACCGAAGGGACCGGCACATGGGTCAAGGATAATCTCGCCGGACAAAACACCGAGGTCACGATCGCGCTTGAAGCCACGATCAACCAGGTGGCTACCAGTACTGTATGGGGCATTCTTCCCGGGGCGAACTACGGCTCCGCTGATGACCAGTTCCTGGTGTGCAATACGCACTCCGACGGTCCCAACATCGCCGAGGAGAATGGAGGCATCGCGCTTCTTCACGTGGCGCGATACTTTGCGCGTATCCCGCAGTCGCAACGCCCGAGAAGCATTGCATTCATGGTGGCAACGGGACACTTTAGCCACCTCTATCTCGGGTCCAGCGGCGACTGGATAGCACAGCACCCGCAGATCATCAGCAATACTGTCGCCAGCCTGACGATCGAACACTTCGGTTGTAACGAGTGGGAGGATGTCGAGACGGATTCGGGTCTGGAGTACGCTGCGACCGGCAAGTTGGAGCAAGCCAGATGCTATGTTACGCAACCGAGCTTTCAGTTGGACCAACCTGGTCCCGCTGATCCCGCCCTATTGAGCATAGTCGACCAATCCTTGGTGGGCCTCCTGGACCGGGCGGCGGTGCTCAGCGGCGGCGCGTTCTCCGGTGAGGGGGGACCGTTCCATCGAGCGAAAATACCTGCAATCGGCTATATTCCGGTGCCTCAGTATCTTGTCGCGATTGCCGATGACGGTGAGATCAGCAAGTTGGATCCGGAACATTTCTATGATCAGGTGGAATTCACGATCAAGTGCCTGCTGGCTCTGCAGGATACCTCGGCTGCCTTGCTGGCTGGGTGACTTGCCGCCTGGGTGACAGGACATTCGAGCTGACCCCTGGCGACCAGGCGCTGACGACCAGGCGCTGACGACCAGGCGCCGGTGGCGATGCGGTTTCAGTCACGGCGACGCCCTGATTTCGGCGAGCACGCCGGTATACGCATCGGGGGGGATGGTCAGCGCGCCGTGGAACGGTGAGCTCAGGCCGACGATCAGCAGCAGAACAAGCACCCCGGAGGCCACCAGGATCGCCGTCATCAGCAGATGCATAGCCGGGGTGGGGCCGCCCAGTATGAAGCTGAACGCCACCATCAGGGCACCGCCGGACAGCAGCACGACCCAGACCAGTTCGGGGATGGTGCCGTGGCTCGCCAGACGACGGTCGCGGCGGGCGGTGGCGACATCGCTGAGCGCTCCGATCAGGAAGGTCTGGGCGTTGGATTGCTCGATGTCGGCGGGCTTGGCCCGCAGCATGGCCTGATCGAGCATGGTGAGCAGGGGTTCCGAGGGCGGGATGGCCTCGCCGGCGATCTGGGCGGGCCACTCGACATCGATGATGTGGGTGAGATAGGCGGTCAATTCGGCGCGAATCTGGGTGCCGGCGGGTTCGGGCAGGCCATGGCTGACGCGGTAGATGTTGCCGATCAGGGCGGCCTCGTGGCGGGCCAGCGCTTCGGCGGCGCTGTACTGCTCCCACGCGGCGGTGGCGATGAACGCCAGCAGGACGGCGTAGGTCACGCCGACCACCGAGAAGATCGCCGCGCCAAGCTCGGTTTGTTCGCGCCGCAAACTGATCGGCAGGATGCGGTGCGCCACGATCTGCAGCAGCAGGGCAGCGACGATGGCAGCGGCGAGGATGACACCGCCGGTCTGCCAGATCGGGTGCATGGTGACCGACATCTGCATCATCGCGTGCGTTCCATGATGTCTTGATGGATGGTGCCATATCGGTTGTCAAAGCGGTTACCGGGCGGGCTTAGCACGCAACGGGTTGAACATAAGCGCTCAATGTAGTAACATAGCTACAGTTTTCGTGAGATGTCCCCAATGCCGGTTACCACATTGTCCAGCCGGGCGTTCAACCAGGACACGAGTCGAGCCAAAAAAGCTGCCAAGGACGGCCCTGTTTTCATTACAGATCGTGGATCGCCGGCTCATGTCCTCCTGACCATCGACGACTACCGAAGGCTCACCGATAGCCAGGTCAGCATCACAGATCTGCTGGCAATGCCTGGGGTGGCGGAGATCGATTTCGAGCCGCCGCGCATTGAAGCTTTGGTGTCTCGTCCTGTCGACTTGTTGGCCTGATGTATGTGCTTGATACCAATGTCGTTTCCGAATTGCGCAAGGCCAGGGATGGCAAGGCTGACCGCAACGTAACTGTCTGGGCAAAGGGCATCCTGCCGTCAGCCTTGTTTTTGTCCGCGATCAGCATCCTGGAACTGGAGCGTGGCATCCTGCTGATCGAACGAAGGGATCAGGCACAGGGCGCGGTGCTGCGCGCCTGGATGGACCATCGTGTTCTGCCGGTTTTTGACGGCCGTGTTTTGCCGGTGGATACGGCCGTTGCCAAACGGTGCGCAGGTTTGCACGTCGCGGCTCCCCGCTCGGAACGCGATGCGTTGATCGCCGCGACGGCGCTTGTGCACGGGATGACGGTAGTTACCCGGAATGTAGCCGATTTCGAGGGAATCTGTCGTCAGATCATCAATCCTTGGGATGATCGACCATGAAGCATCGGATGTCGGGTTGTACACCTCGTAACAGCGGCCCGAACCATGGATTCCGTTTGTCGAGCGCCTGGCCGTTATATGCGGTCGCCCGAGGTAGCTACACCAGCCTCCCGTCGCGCAGCGTGACCGTGCGGTCCATGCGGGCAGCCAGGTCGGGGTTGTGGGTGGCGATCAGCGCCGCCAGGCCATGATCGCGCACGGCCCGCAGCAGTTCGGCGAACACCGCCTCGGCGGTGGCGACGTCGAGGTTTCCGGTCGGTTCATCGGCTAGCAGCAGTTTCGGGGCATTGGCCAGGGCGCGGGCGATGGCGACGCGCTGCTGTTCGCCGCCGGACAGCTTGCCGGGCAGGTGGCCGAGGCGCGGGGCGAGGCCGAACGCGGTCAGCAGGGTGCGGGCGCGGTCGTCGGCGGCGCGCCGGGGGCGGCCGGCGATCATCTGCGGCAGCACGATGTTCTCCAGCGCGGTGAACTCGGCCAGCAGGTGGTGGAACTGATAGACGAAGCCGATGGTGTCGCGGCGGATCGCGGTGCGGGCGGCGTCGGGCAGGTTGCCGGCGTCGCGGCCCTCGATCAGCACGGCGCCGGCATCGGGGCGGTCGAGCAGTCCGGCGGTGTGCAGCAAGGTGGATTTGCCGGCGCCGGAGGGGGCGACCAGGGCGACGATCTCGCCGGCGCGCACCGTCAGGTCGGCGCCGCGCAGCACCGCCAGGTCGCCGGCGTCGCCGCGGTAGGTGCGGGTGACGGCGCGCAGTACCAGCGGATCAGTCATGGCGCGGCGCTTTTACCGGGCCGGGGCGGATAGTGGCGTGCGGGCGCAATGGATCACTCATGTCGTAGCGCTTCTACCGGGTCGGTGCGCGCCGCGCGCCAGCTTGGGTAGAGTGTGGCCAGCAGCGACAGGATCAGCCCGAGGGCCACGACCTCTGCGACGTCGGCCCAGTCGATGGTGTTGGGCAGTTCGGTCAGCATGAACACCGAGGCGTCGAATACGCGGCCGCCGGTGATGTGCTCGACGAAGTGCTGGATGGCGACGATGTTGTGGCAGAACACGACGCCGATCAGGGTGCCGATGAGGGTGCCGGTGACGCCGACGAAGGCGCCGCACATCAGGAAGATGCGCATCACCGAGAAGCTGCCGGCGCCCAGGGTGCGCAGCACGGCGATGTCGGCGCGCTTGTCCTTTACCAGCATGATCAGCGAGGACACGACGTTGAACGCCGCCACCAGCACGATCATGCCGAGCACGATGAACATGGTGTCTTTTTGCACCTGCAGCACGCCGATGATGGTGTCGTTGGCGTGGCGCCAGTCGCGGGCGTAGACCGGGCGGCCTTGCAGCAGCGGCGTGAGCTCGCGGCCGACGGCGTCGACCTGGTCGGGGTCGTGCAGCCTGATCTCGATGCCGGTGACGGCGGCGGGTTTCTGGAAGAACACCTGGGCGGCCGGCAGCGGCAGGAACACGACGCCGGTGTTGTAGTCGTTCAGCCCGGCATCGAAGACCGCCACCACCTTGTAGGCGCGCACCCGGGGGATGGTGCCGAACGCGGTGGCAGCGCCCTCGGGCGAGATGACGGTCAGCGGATCACCGATCCGCAGCCGGTAGGTGGTGGCCAGGCCGACGCCGACGACGATGGCGTCATCGCCGGTGAAGTTGGTCAGGCTGCCGGCGACGATGTGGTCGCTGATCGGGTGCAGGGCGCGCAGGTCATCCAGGCTGATGCCGCGGACCAGGCCGCCGCGGGCGCCGCCGGCCTGAGTGCTCAGCAGCGCCTGGCCGTCGAGCACCGGGGTGGCGGAGGCGACCTGGGGGATGGCTCGGATCCTGGTCACCAGGGGTTGGTAGTCGTCGAGCTTGCGGCCGGCGTAGGCGTCGATCGTGATGTGACCGTTCAGGCCGAGGATGCGGGTCACCAGTTCGGCCTGAAAGCCGCTCATGACCGAGGTGACGACGATCAGCGTGGCGACGCCGAGGGCGATGCCGACGAGGGAGAAGATGGCGATGATCGAGACGAATCGTTCGCCCTTGCGGGCGCGCAGGTAGCGGCCCGCGACCATGCGTTCGAACGGGCCGAACATCTAGACCATTTTCTGCATGACTGAGCACGCCAAAAATGGTCTAACTCTTTGTTTTGTCATATGATTCACGCGATTCGCGCGACCAGCGCGTCGTTCGGACGACGAACGTTCCGCCGAAGCTGCGATCATGTTCCTAGCCGATCCGGTCGAGCGCTTCCTGGGGGGTGAGTTCGATGCGCTCGCCGGTGGCGCGGCGCTTCAGTTCGAGTTTACCGGCGGCGGCGCTTCTGGGGCCGATGACGATCTGCCAGGGATGGCCCATCAGGTCGGCGTCGGCGAACTTGGCGCCGGCACGGTCGGCGCGATCGTCGTAGAGGGCGTTGGCGCCGAATGTGGCGTAGAGTTGCTCGCTCATTGCGTCGCAGGCGGCGTCGCCGACCTTGAGGTTAAGGATCGCCGCCTTGAACGGGGCGATGCTGTCGGGCCAGATGATGCCGGCGGAGTCATGGCTGGCCTCGATCACCGCGCCGACCAGGCGGGTGATGCCGATGCCGTAGCTGCCCATTTCGGGATGGGCCTGCTTGCCGTCGGGTCCGGCCACGGTGGTAGCCATGGCGTGGGTGTATTTGGTGCCGAAGTGGAAGATGTGGCCGACCTCGATCCCCCTGCCCTCGCGCCGGCGCTCGGTGCTGAGCTGGTCCCAGCGCGCGGGATCGTGCTTTTCATCGGTCGCGGCGTAGCGGGTGGTCATCAGCTCGAAGAAGCGGTCGAGGTCGCCGGGGTCGTCGTGGCTGAAGCCGCCGGCGCCGGCTGAGAGGTAGTCGATCTCCTCGAACGCGGCGTCGTAGTAGACCTGGCTTTCGCCGGTTGGGGCCAGGATGATGAATTCGTGGCTGAGGTCGCCGCCGATCGGGCCGGTGTCGGCCTCCATCGGGATCGCCTTCAGGCCGATGCGCTGGAAGGTGCGCATGTAGGCCAGCATCATCTTGCGATAGCTGGTGACCGCGCCGGCGTGGTCGAGGTCGAACGAATAAGCGTCCTTCATCAGGAATTCGCGCCCGCGCATGACGCCGAAGCGCGGGCGCACCTCGTCGCGGAACTTCCACTGGATGTGGTAAAGTATCTGCGGCAGTTCGCGGTAGCTGCGGATCGACTGGCGGAACAGGTCGGTAACCATTTCCTCATTGGTCGGGCCGTACAGCATGTCGCGGTCGTGGCGGTCGGTGATCCGCAGCATCTCCTTGCCGTAATCCTCGTAGCGGCCGCTTTCGCGCCAAAGTTCGGCCGGCTGGATGGTCGGCATCAGGATTTCCTGGGCGCCGGCGTGGTCCTGTTCCTGGCGGACGATGCGTTCGATGTTGCGCAGCACGCGCAGGCCCAGCGGCAGCCAGGCGTAGATTCCGGCCGAGGTCTGGCGCACCAGGCCGGCCCGCAGCATCAGCCGGTGCGAGGCGATCTGGGCCTCGGCGGGGGTTTCCTTCAGCGTGGGGATGAAGCCGTGGGACAGGCGCATCGAGACGAGGTTCCATGGTGATTTGTAGCGGCTTGGTAACGCGTTTGCGGCTGACCCGCTACCGCCGGGTCGCGGGGCCACATGATCCAAGCGCGCCTGACGTTCCGCTGGAACCGATCGAGCGGGTGGCGGACCGAGGGGGTTCGGCTTGCTCTGGGCGGTCGGCACTCCGGTGCCCGACGAACCAGCGGCTACGGGTGGCGTCGGGCGGGCCGGACCAGCAGGGAACAGTTAGATTGATATTTTGGTGCGTTGCACAATGATTTTCGGCAATAAACTTCCCGTTATCCGCTCAAAAAGTAACAATAGCTGGTGACAGCCTAGGTCGGATTGGCTAACAGGATCGCGGGTTGCCTACCGATCGGTAAGCACACCAGGTTTGGGGAGGAAACGCCAACCGCCCGGCGGGCCGAGGACACGATCCTCCGCCTGTCCGAGGCGGGGCAGTCGGGAAAAAACAATAATCAATCGTTCGGCGCAGCGAACAGGCCGTGTCGAAAGCTTATGTAGTCGCTGCGTATCAGCAAATAGCTGCCGGTCCATAAAATACATGCAAGGACTGTGGTCATGACCACAGTCCTTAAAATGCGTGGGCGGTCGGGTGCGCCGCGCCAGCCGCTTTTGTGATCCGGGTGGGCGACGGGGCGGATACCGATCGGCAACACCGCGAACAGTGCCGTCCACCAGATCAGGACAAACAGCACGGTTCCGGTGAACCAGTTCATTTCCGGTTCACACCCGGATCAGATGCACATCGACCATCGGCCGCTTGCCGAGCCTGCGGCCCAGGATGCGGCGTAGCGCGGAGCGGGCGGCGTCTTGCAGGGCAGCGTCGTCGCGTCGGGCGCTGGCGGGCAGGTCCAGCAACTGGTCGGCGAAATCATCGGCGGCGCGGGCGGTTTCGGGATCATCAGGGTCGAGCAGGCCGGGGGCGCTGAGCCGGGGCCGGCCGCGCAGGTTGCCGGCCTGGTCGACCGCCAGGCTGGCGATGACGATGCCGTTGAACAGCATGCGCCGCCGCGCTGCCATCACCTCGCCCTGCAGCGGCACCAGGCGGGTGCCGTCCAGCACCAGACGGCCGACGGGGGCGCTGTCGGTGATCGCCGGGCGGTTGTGCGACAAGGTCAGGATGTCGCCGTCCTCCATCATGAACGGGGTGGCGCCGGCCTCGCGCGCCAGTTCGGCGTGGGCCGAGAGGTGGCGCCACTCGCCATGCACCGGCACCGCGTAGCGCGGCTTCACCAGGCGGTACATGCGGCGCAGTTCGTCGCGGGCGGGGTGGCCGGAGACGTGCACCAGATGGTCGTCGTCGGTCATCAGCCGGACGCCGCGACGCACCAGGTTGTCCTGCACGGTGCCGATGGCGCGTTCGTTGCCGGGGATCATGCGCGAGGAATAGATCACGGTGTCGCCCTCCCCCAGCGAGACGCGGGGATGGTCGTCGCGGGCGATGCGCGACAGCGCGCTGCGGGCCTCGCCCTGGCTGCCGGTGATCAGCAGCAGGATGTTGTCGTCGGGCACGTCGTCGATGTCGTCCTCGGTGAGGAACGGCGGCAGGGTCTTCAGGTAGCCGCACTCGCGGGCGGCGGCGTCCATGTTGCGCAGCGAGCGGCCGACGATGGCGGTGGCGCGGCCGGCGTCGTGGGCGGCCAGCGCCACCGATTCCATGCGCGCGACGTTACTGGCGAAGCAGGTCACGGCGACGCGGCCGCGCAGGTCGCGGATCAGCGCGGAGAGGCTGCGGCGGACGTCGAGCTCGCTGCCGGAATGGCCTTCGACCATGGCGTTGGTGGAATCGCAGACCATCGCCAGCACGCCGCGGTCGCCGAGGGCGGCCAGCGCGGCTTCGTCGGTCGGCGGGCCGATCAGCGGGGTGGGATCGAGCTTCCAGTCGCCGGTGTGCAGCACGGTACCGGCCGGGGTGTCGATGATCAGCGCCTGGGCCTCCGGAATGGAGTGCGACAGGCGGATGAAGCGCAGCGCGAAGGGCTTCAGGTCGATGGTCCCGCCGGGGTCGATGACGTGGATCCGGACCTGGTTGAGCAGGCCGTTCTCGCCCAGTTTGCGACGCAGCACGGCGGCGGCGAACGGGGTGCAGTAGACCGGGCATTTCAGCCGCGGCCACAGCCAGGCGACGGCGCCGATATGGTCTTCGTGGGCATGGGTGATGACCAGGCCCAGCAGCGCGTCGCGGCGGTCGGCGATGTGCCCGGGGTCGGCCATCATGACCTCGACCTCGGGCAGTTCGCTGCCGCCGAAGCCGATGCCGCAATCCACCGCCAGCCATTTTTCGCGACCGGCCTCGCGCCAGCGGTAGAGGTTGAGGTTCATGCCGATTTCGCCCGTCCCGCCGAGCGGCAGGAAGGCCAGTTCGCCTAATTCAGAGTCCATATTTTGAGTATCGTTCCGTTATTCAGTTTCAGTCAGTCGGGTTCTCTCCCTGGGCAATGTGGGGGCGGGGTTGCGCTCCGCCAACATTCGCAGGCCATCCAGGGTCAGGTCGGGGACAATGCGTTCGATCATCATGGTGCCCTCGGCGAACAGCGGGGCGAGGCCGCCGGTGGCGATGACCTTCATCGGCGCGCCGACTTCGGCCTTGATGCGGGTCAGCAGGCCCTCGATCAGGCCGATATAGCCCCAGTACATACCGGACTGCATGGCCGGGACGGTGGAGCGGCCGATCACCGACTGCGGCCGGCCGATGCCGATGCGCGGCAGCCTTGCGGCGGCCTGGTGCAGTGCCTCCAGCGAGAGGTTGATGCCGGGGCAGATGATGCCGCCCTGGTACGCTCCGGTTTCGTCTATCACATCGAAGGTGGTGGCGGTGCCGAAATCGACGACGATCAACGGGCCGCCGAAGCTGCGATGGCTGGCGAGCGCGTTGAGCAGGCGGTCGGCGCCGACCTCGTTGGGGTTGTCGACCTTGATCTCGAAGCCCCAGTCGAGCGAGGCGCGGGCGATCAGCGGCTCGACGCTGAACCATTCGCGGCAGAGGCGGCGCAGGTGGTAGAGCGCGGCGGGGACGACGGTACCGATGACGGCGGCGCTGATCTGGTCGCGCTTGAGGTCGCAAAGGGTGAGCAGGCTGTTGAGCCAGACGGCGTATTCGTCGGAGGTGCGCTGGGCGTCGGTGCGGATGCGCCAGACGCCGCGCCAGCCGGAGGGGTCATGGACCGCGAACACGATATTGGTGTTGCCGGCGTCGATGACGAGAAGCATCGGTCAGGGGGTGAGGTTTGGGGTGGTGGATGGGTGGGTGGGCATGGCGGTTGGGACCGGTGTGGATAAAGCGGCGCCAGATGAGCGATTGGGGTAGTGGGAGTCAATCTTGACCGGCGGTTGAGAGGGCCAGCCGGGGAAGGCTGTCAGAGGTTCCGCGTCGAAACCAGCGAGGTGCGACCCCTCTGATCCATCGATGGCATACCGAGCAGGACTCTCTGCCGAGGGCCGCGGTCAAGGCCCGCAGCCGCGCAGCGGGCCGCCACCGGCGGCGGCCTTGAGGTCGGTCATCGGCAGAGGCACACTCGAGTGCGTCATCGGGTCGCCAGAGCGTCGAAACACTGTTCGTCAACTCAAGTCCCGACGTTTACGGCCAGGTTATCGGGGATACGCAACTTATTGGCTTGCTGATGCCAACCTGCGCCATCAAGAACGACAACGGTGGGCGCCCGACGTGATCAGTGTGCTGACTTCCGCCCGATGCAAATTCATGGCGTGTGCATTGACATGTGCCATTACGAGCGCGGCGCTGACACCGCGCGCCGGACAGACGGCGCCAAATATGGAGGCCCATTTGAATCGCTGCTCTAGCGGCGCCCTGGGACGGCTCCGCTTATCGGCCCAGATATTTATCGGCCCAGATCTGGCTGAGGAATAGTCGCGGAAAAGGGCGTGGCGAAGTTTTTTTGTGCGCCTCCTGCGCGGCGCTCATCGCGGTCGCCGTGCCATCATTGCGACCTGAGAGGAATGCCGTGGCCAACATCGAAAGCTTTAGCCGATGTCGGTCACTGGCTGGGCGAGTGATCATGCCGAGCGGGGCGACGGGGCCGCCGCGCCGCCAGCATATGAAGATCCTCACTCCGTGGACGCACAGTGGATTTCGCAGGCGTGCTGCCAAAACCCATCAGCCTGGTTGTCGGGACACCCAGCTTCTTGCCACAGGAAATAGGCCCGCTCGCGAATTCTCTCCTCAAGCCTCATTTTCTGTTCGTTTTTTGTCTGAAGGGAGTCACCGTAGGGCATCAATGGCCCCCCTCGAGTGACGTGCAGCCTGGCTTTCAGTTTTTTCTCTTCCAGGTGAGGCACTATTTCTGCCGCAGCGGCAGCCTCCAGGGCCTTTTGTTCAAAATCTGGCGCTTTCAAAGCTGTGTCGTCCGCCTCAATCTGCACCGGAAACACATGCAATACGTTGTTGTTTTCATTCAAAACATCCACAAGACGCTCTTGCATCGGTTAAATCTCTCTTATCATTACGAATAAGGATATTTTCAGCGATGACGTTGCTAATATGCAAGTTAAATCTTGGTGTCGAACGAACCGTCGAAACGGGCTGCTCCTTGCATGCCACGTCGACCGCTGGCTGGGCCACCTTGAGCCATCACTAGTACCCAGAATCGCTAAACCGCGAAACATGGCTTGAGCCGTTTTTGGTGAACGGCGCTTTTGGTCCAGACGAAGGGGCGGGCGTTTTTGTTGTAGCTATTGATGAAGCTTTCGATGTGGGTCACCAGTTCGGCAACGCTGCCGAATGAGGCGCCTTTCAATGACTGGCCCGCCAGGATCGAGAACCAGATTTCGATCTGGTTCAGCCATGACGTGTGGGTCGGCGTGTAGTGGAAATGTACGTTTGGGTGCCGCGCTAGCCACAAATCCCGCTTCGGCTTGTGGGTTGACAGGTTGTCAAGGATGACGTGGATCTCCTTGCCCTCATGTTGCTTGACAACCCGGTTCATGAAGTCGCGGAACTCCGATCGGCGACGGCGTTTGTAGTGCTTGCCGATGACCTGGCCGGTGGCAACGTCGAGCGCGGCGAACAGCGTCGAGGTGCCGTGTCGCTTGTAGTCATGCGATTGGCCGATCATCGCCCGGCCATTGGGTAACTTCAGGTATCCCTGTGTCCGCTCCAGCGCCTGGATCGATGGCTTTTCATCGACCGAAAGCACCACGGCATGGCTCGGAGGGGCCAGGTAAAGCCCAACGATGTCAGCGGCCTTGGGCACAAAATCCGGGTCCGTGCTTTGGCACCAGGATTTGCACCTGGACAGGTCGATTTTCTGCACACGCAGGAACCGCCAGATATGCTGCTCGTGGATATCCACCAGTTCGCGTGCCAACAACGGGGCGGTCCAGTTAGCATACCCAGCCGGGGGTGGCTGATCCAACAGGGCCAGAATGCGCCGCCCGTGCTCAGGACCATACTTGGGCTCGTTGCCGCGCTCGCCAGTCTCACTCAGGCCAGCCATTCCCTGGTTAGCGTAGCGCACCCGCCATTTCGAGGCCGTGCCGGGCGTGCAACCGACTTCCCGGGCAATCGCGCGAGACGCCATAGCGGCGCTTGCCAGCAGCACAATCCGCGCACGATCGCGCATCCGGGCCTCGGTTTTGCGCGAAGCAGCCAACGCCTCCAGAACCTGCCGGTCCTCAGGCGTCAACGCGACCGTCGTCGCAGCAGGAATGATCTTCATCCCGCCTACGAATCATGACTCGCGCTTCAGCGATAGTGGGTACTAGGTGGCTTTTGCATAAAGACCGTTGTCGATCGGCGCTGATCTGCAGATGCCAAAGACATCGCGTTCTCAGGCCATCCACCGAGGCGCATGAGCCAGCGTTTCACTTTGCTCGGTGGCTGGCTCGGTCGGTTCGGTCCGGACAATGACAAACTGGCGTACGGCTACCGCCAATTGAGAAGAAACCGCTCCAGCCGGCCGATCGCCCAGGATACCGTGATGCCCAGCACGGACAGCACCACGATACCGGCCAGCAGGTTGTCGGTGTCGTAGAGATTGCCGGCCGACAGCACGAAGGCGCCGATGCCGCGTTCGGCACCGATCATTTCCGCCGCCACCAGCAGCACGATGGCGATCGCGGTGGTCACCCGGAAGCCGCTGAGGATCGCGGGCATCGCCGCCGGCAGCACGATCTTGCGGATGATCGCCCAGCGCGACAGGCCGAAGCTCTGGCCCATGCGGATCAGGCCGCGCGGCACGTTGTCGACCCCGCCGGCGGTGGCGATCACGGTCGGGAAGAACACGCCGAACGCCAGGGTGGCCAGTTTGGAGCCCTCACCGATGCCGAACCAGATGATGAACAGCGGCACCAGCGCGATCTTGGGGATCGGGAACAGCGCCGAGACCAGCGCCATGGCGGGCGAGCGCAGCGTCGAGGACAGCCCGACCGCCAGCCCGATGGCGATGCCGAATACGGTGCCGACGATCCACCCCACCGCGAGCCGCATCAGCGATGGTGCGAGCTGGTTCCACAACTCGCCGCTGAGCGTCAACGTCCACAGCGTTCGGGCGATGGCGGCGGGCGCCGGAAGGAACAGGGTCGGGATCACGCCGGCGGAGGCGCCGGCTTGCCACAGCGCCACCGCGCCGACCAATGTCGCCACCGCTGCCCAGGTCCGCTCTCGTGGCGCGAAGCCACCGCCGCGGAAGGCCACCGGGCCATCAAGCCGGGGCATCGACCCGCTCCCGCTGCGCCACGGCGGCGTCGTCGCGGATCATCCGCCACAGGCGCTGCTCGATCGCGATCAGGTCGGCGTCGGCGGCGCCTCGGCCAGCCAACGGGCGGTCCACCCGCAGGACCTCGCGCACCTGACCAGGCCGGCGTGACAGCACGACGATCTGGTGGCCGAGCCGGACCGCCTCGGAGAGGTTGTGGGTGACGTAGATGGTGGTGGTGCCGGCGACGGTGATCAGCCGGGACAGTTCATCCAGCAGCAGGTCGCGGGTCTGCGCGTCGAGCGCGGACAGCGGTTCATCGAGCAGCAGGCAGGCCGGGCGCACCGCCAGGGCGCGCGCGATGCCGACCCGCTGGCGCATGCCACCGGAGAGTTGTCGGGGCCAGGCCTGGGCGAAGTCGGTCAGGCCGGTCAGCGCCAGCAGTTCGGCCACGCGCGCCGCCCGGTCGGCTCGGTTCATCCGGCGCTCCAGCACCAGCGCCACGTTGCCGGCGACGGTTCGCCACGGCAGCAGGGCGAAATCCTGGAACACATAGGTCAGCGGGTTGAGGCAATCGGGTGGGATGTCGCCGGCACAGCGCACAATGCCCTCGGTGGGGGCCAGCATGCCGCCGATGATCGCCAGCAGGGTGGATTTGCCGCAGCCGGAGGGGCCGACCAGCACCATCACCTGGCCTGGTTCGGCGACGAGCGAGATGTCGCGCAGCACCGGCATGGCGCCGTAGCGGTGACCGACGCGGTCGAGCGTCAGGCGCAGGCCGGTTTCATCGCCCATGGCGGGGTTGGCCAAGCGGGTGCGGACCGCGGATCGCCGGGCCGTGGCGCGGGGCTCGGCGCGGCAGGGGGTGAGACGACAGCGTCGGCCAAAGGCGTGGCGACAGCGTCGGCCGAAGGGGCGGCCACCGCGGCGGTGGGAGGTGCGGCAATTGAAGCGGCGATGCGCGCGTTGGGTGGCGCGGACCGCAGGCGGCGCGGCGCGGCGCCGGTGACTGAGCGCCGGCGATCATCGCGTCGGCAGGAACCGGGTGTCGATCATCGCCGCCGGGGCGAGCTCGCCCTTCACCAGGCCTTGCGCCTTGAACCAGCGGATCTGGCGGGCGACGTCGGCGACATCAAGCGCTCCACCGGCATCGTAGTAGCCGACGCCCTGCAGGATCTTCCGCCGCGCGTCGGGGTCGCCGGTGAAGACATAGTGCTCCAGCACGGCGATCGCGGCGTCGGTCTTGGCGTCCACCACCGGGTGGCCGGCGGCATCAAGCCGCAGGAAGGCGTCACGGTAATCGGCGACACCCTGCTGATAGGCGGCGGCGAAGCGCTTCAGCAGGTCGGGCTTGTCGGCGATCATCGCCGGAGTGGTGAACACCGCGGTGATCTGGTACGGCACCAGATCGCCGGCCCAGCCCAGGATATGGGCCTGTCCGGACGCCTGCAGCGGCTTCGCCATCGAGGCGATGGCGATCGTCGCGTCAACCTGGCCCGAAGCCACCGCGGCCACCATGTTGGCGACCTGCTGCACCGGGCGCAGGGTGACTGACTTGATATCGAAGCCGCGAGCCTCGGCGATCCGCCCCAGCATGTAGTGGAACGACGACCCGTACTGGGTGATCGCGAAACTATGGCCGGGCAACTTGTCGACGCTGGTCAGGCCAGCGTCAAACGCCTTGTCGGAGGCGAGGATGGCGGAGCCCTGGTAGCCTTTCTGCTCGTGCAGCGCGCCGCCGATGATCTTCAGCGTGCCTTTCTCGGCCAGGTTGAAGAATCCGCCGGTCAGCGCGGTGACGCCGACATCGATATCGCCGGCCACCGCCGCCGCGGCGATCGGCTGGGCCGCCTGGAAATAGCGGAAGGTCAGGTCGATGCCGTGGTCGCGGAAGTAGCCGCGGGTCTGGGCGATGTAGAACGGAGCCGGGGACAGCGTGTGCAGCAGCCCAAGTCGCAGCGGGTCGGCGGCGTGGGCGGGGGGTGGCGAAAGCAGCGCAACCACCGAGGCCAGGAGGACGTTTCGCAGGATGTTTCGTAGAAGGAAGATTCGTGCCGTTCTTGCCAACATGCCGCGGACCTGTCACACGCCCGCCAACAGGATGCAAGCCACCCAGCCCTTCCTGGTCTACCGAGACCGCATCGGCGTCGCATCCGAGATCGGCTTCCTTCGCCGCCAGTATGTGGGCTTCACCCGGCTACACCCGGTCTGGATCGGCCGTACCCTGCTAGCGGACGCGCCCGCGGTCGGCGACCACTGTGTCAGGTTGGGCGGTGACGGTCCGCTGGGGCCGGTTCGGCGTTTGATGTTCCGCCACTTCGCCCACGTTCCGACGGTGCCGGCGGCGGATCGGGCGGCGGTGCTGCACGCCCAGTTCGCCCGCGGCGCCGCGCTGGGCTTGCCGCTGGTTCGGCGGCTGGGTCTGCGGCTGATCGTGACCCTGCATGGCGGCGATATCAGCAAGCAGAAGAACTGGCACGCCACGATGCTGGTTCGGCGCTGGCCCGAGGTGGTGCGCGAAACCGAGCGCTTCGTCTGTGTCTCCGGCGCGGTCGCCGAGGTTGCCCAGCGGCGTGGCGTGCCGGCGGCGAAACTGATCGTGCTGCCGATCGGCGTTGAGATCCCCGATCGTTTGCCACCGCGGCGGCCGAGCGCGCATCTGTTCGTCGGCCGCTTTGTCGAGAAGAAGGGAATCACGGTGCTGACGGCCGCGGTGCGGCACTTGCGCGCGCGGGGCGATCAGACGCCGCTGGTCTGCATCGGCGATGGGCCGCTGCGACCGCTGCTGGAGGCTCTGGCGCGGGAGGTCAGCGGCGTTTCGTTGACCGGCTGGCTACAAGCGGAGGCCGTCGCTGCCCGGATGAGCGAGGCGATAGCGCTGCTGGTGCCCAGCATCGTCGCCAAGGACGGTGACGCCGAAGGGCTGCCCAGCGTCGTCGCCGAGGCCATGGCACAGGGCTGTCCGGTCATCGGATCGGATTGCGGCGGCATTGCCGAGGCGATCCGGCCGGAGTGCTCCGGCCTGCTGGTTCCGCCAGGGGACGCGCTGGCACTGGCCGAGGCCATGCAGCGGATCGCACAGGACGCGGATTTGCGGCTGCGGCTTGGTGCGGCGGCTTTCAGCGATGCCGCTGTCAGGCTGAACGCGCGGATTCAATCGGCAAAACTGGAAGCGCTGCTGCTGCCATGACCCGGCCGTGTCAGGATTACCCCCGGGTCAGCCCTGGCGGCACTTCATGCGCGGGTTTCTCTTGTTGATCACGTAAACCCTGCCGCGGCGACGCACTACGCGGCAGTTCTTGTCGCGAACCTTAGCGGAACGCAGGCTGTTACGGACTCTCATGACACGCGCTATCTAAACCTGAACTGCCCGAGGACGGGGGTAACGGAAGGCGGGCTAGGTAGTTGGGCGTGCTGCCACTGTCAAGCGCAAGGGAACAGCGAGGGCGAGCCTGGGCGCCGGCCGCGGCGCTGCCGGCCAAGGCGCTGCCGGCAAAGCCGAGGGCGCGCGGGACGGTTCCTGGCGTCCTCTTGCTTTTCTCGCGCCGCGCCGCGAGGTTCTGATCCGCAACGGAGAGTGCGACACATGACAGCGCACAGCGCGATGGTCTTCATCGACGGTGAGTCCGGCACGACCGGGCTCGGCATCCGCGACCGGCTGGGCAGGATGCCCCGGATTACGTTGAAAAGCCTGGCGCCGGAGCGACGTCGCGACGCCGGCGCGCGGCGCGATATGATGGCGGCGGTTGACCTGATCGTGCTGTGCCTGCCCGACGATGCGGCGCGCGAGTCGGCTGCCATGGCGGCCTCGCTGGGCAACGCCGCGCCGAAGGTGTTGGACGCCAGTACCGCGCATCGGGTCGCGCCGGATTGGGTGTATGGTTTCGCCGAACTGGCGCCGGGCCAGGCGGAGCGGATCAGCGCCGCGCGCAAGGTGGCAAATCCGGGGTGCTATCCGACCGGCGCTATCGGGCTGATCCGCCCGCTGGTGGATGGCGGTCTGTTGCCGCCGGATTATCCGATCACGATCAACGCGGTCTCGGGCTACTCGGGCGGCGGCAAGGCGATGATCGAGGCGCACCAAGCGGCGCAGGGGCCGGCCTTCGAACTCTACGGCCTGGGGCTGGAGCACAAGCATATCGGCGAAACCGAACGCTATGGCGGGCTGACCCGGCGGCCGATCTTCGTGCCCTCGGTCGGGCACTATCTGAAGGGCATGCTGGTGTCGATCCCGCTGCACCTCGACACGCTGCCCGGCAAGCCGCGCGGCGCGGATCTCGGTGCCGTGCTGGCCGAACGGTATCGCGGCTGCGAGCTGGTGCGCGTGGTCGAGGCGGCGGCCGATGGCAAGCTGGAGCCGGAGGCGCTGAACGACACCGACCGGCTGGAACTGAGCGTGCATGCCAACGAGACGCACCGCCAGGCGGTGCTGGTGGCGCGGCTCGACAACCTGGGCAAGGGTGCCTCGGGGGCGGCGGTGCAGAACATCGCGCTGATGCTTGGTTTGCGTACCGGGGTCGGGGCACGGGAGATGGCGGATGCCTGAGCGTTACGGCAGCATTTTCTCATTGCACGGGGTCACCCCGAGGATCGCGGACGATGCCTGGATCGCGCCGACCGCGGCGGTGATCGGGGATGTGGTGATCGGGTCGCAGAGCGGCGTCTGGTTCCACTGCCTGGTGCGTGGCGATCTGGGCGCGATTCGCATCGGCGCGCGCACCAACATCCAGGACGGCAGCGTGATCCACATCGATTCCGGCGGACTGGACACCCATATCGGCGATGATGTCACCGTCGGCCACAACGCGGTGATCCATGCCTGCACGCTGAAAAACCGGGCGTTTGTCGGCATCAGCGCAACCGTGCTGGACGGCGCGGTGATCGAGGAAGGCGGCATGCTGGCGGCTGGGGGCCTGCTGACGCCGGGCAAGGTGATCGGCCCGAACGAGATGTGGACCGGGTCGCCGGCCAAGCTGCGCCGGGTGATGGAGGCCGAGGAACGGGCCAGGTTCGACCGCAACGCGGTGGTGTATCGGGATCTGGCGGAGCGGTTCCTGTCCGGACTTAAGGTCGTGGCCTGAGGCTGCGACGTGGCCTGAGGCTGCGACGTGGCCTGAGGCTGCGACGTGGCCTGAGGCTGCGACGTGGCCTGAGGCTGCGACGTGGCCTGAGGCTGCGAGGTGGCCTGAGGCTGCGAGGTGGTGGGCGGGTCATGTCACTGCGTCGCGTGGGGGTCGCAGGCCCGGTGTCAGCGGCAAGGCGGCGGCGCAGAGCACTGCCATGACCCAGAAGCCGGCGGCGCCAAACTGGGCATACAGCGTGCCTGACGCCACCGTCAGCAGCGCGGTCGCCGCGCCGACGGCCACCGTGCTGTAGAAGGCCTGGGCGGTCGAGGCCAATTCCGCCGGCACCAGGGCGCCGATCAGCCGCATGCAAGCGAGGTGCTGCAGGGCGAATGTCAGCCCGTGCAGCGGCTCGACCAGCGCCGAGGCCAGGATCGAGGTGGTCTCGGCCAGCACTGCCCAACGCACTACGCCAGCGGCGGCGGCCAGCATGGAGGCTCGGGCCGGGGTCAGCCGGTCGAGCAGCCAGGGGCCGATGAGCAGGAACACCACGACCTCGGCGGCGACCGATTCGGACCACAGCAGGCTGATGGTCGCATCGCCGATGCCGAGGCTCTCCCAATGGATGACGATGAAGCCGTCGTGCATCGCGTGGCTGCCCTGGATCAGCGCCGCCACCAGCATCAACCGGCGGAATGCCGGCAGCCGCAGCAGCAATCGGACTCCGCCGGACCGAGTTGGCGCGGCGAGCGGTGCTGGCGCCACGAGCATTGGGACCTGGGCGGGATCGGACACGCGATGCGCGCACCAGGCGGCGAGGCCGAGCAGCAGGCCGTTGAGCCAGATGATGGCGTTCAGCCCGAACCGGGCGACGGCGGGGCCGGACAGCAGCGTGCCCAGGATGAACGCCGCTGACCCGGCACCGCGGACCCAGCCGTATTCGAAGCGTCGGCGCGAGGGGTCGGGCGACCCTGGCTCCGGCGTCGGAACGCCAATGGGCGGCTGTGCGGTCCGGTCGTCGAGTGGTGTCACCGGCATCGGGTTGGGAGGTGCGGCTTCCGCCATCGGGTCGCCGACTGCCGCCGGTGCGGTCCAGTTGCCGATTGGGGCCACCGTCGGGCGGCCGATCGCGGCGTGCAGCGTCAGGGCGTCGGCGATCGGATTGATCGGCGCTAGCACCGAGGCGTGCGCCACGCTGACCAGCAGCAGCAGCCAGACGCCCTGCGCCGGCAAATAGAGGAACGCGATGCAACAGGCAGCGGTTATAAAACCCACCAGAACGAGCCGTGGCGCGGCCAGCCGATCGGCCAGCCGAGCGCCGAGCGGGCCGGCGAGCAGACGCACCGCGGTGCCGGCAGCGAGTACCAGGCCGATCACCTCTGGCCCGAGCGCTCGGCCGGCCAGGAACGCGGCGAAGAACGGCGAGGCCACTCCGAAGGCTGCGAACAAGGCGCCATACAACGCCAGGAAGCGCGGCAAGGCCCCGGCCTGGCGGGTCATGGCGACTGGCTGGTCATGGCGACTGGCTGGTCATGGCGACCGGGTGGTCATGGGGCTGGGTTGGTCATGCGGCAAGTGGGCGCATCGCGTGGCGGGCTCTGATCCGGGGACGGCGAGGCCGTTGCGAAGCCGCCATTGATTTCGTGGCACCGCGCACTGACATGGGAGGGCGAGAACGGAGATCGCCTGCATGGACTTCGCAGCCACCGGAAATGTCTTCACCGCGTCCGACACCGCCGCCCGACTGGGTCGGCTGCGTCGCCTGGCGTGGCTGATCGACGGCGCCTTCGGAGTGCCGGGCACTCGGTTCCGGTTCGGCCTGAACAGCGTGATCGGGCTGCTGCCGGTCGGCGGCGACGCGGTGCTGGGGGCGTTGTCGCTTTACATCATCTACGAAGCGGCCAGGCTTGGCTTGCCGAAGCACAAGCTGGCGCGGATGCTGGCCAATGTCGGCGTCGAGGTGTTGGGCGGCAGCGTGCCGATCATCGGCGACCTGTTCGACATGGCGCTGAAGGCCAATCTGCGCAATCTGGCGATCATCGAGGACCACTTGCGCGGGCCGCACTGGCGCTGACGCCAGGGAGCTTTCACGAGGCCGATTTTTCGCCGTTCTCGCCATACCTCATGCCCTCCAGCTTGAGACCGTCGGGGTCGAGAAAGAACACCGCGTAGTAATCCTCGTAGTATTCCCCGGCGGGATCCACGATCTCGGCCTTGAGGTCGTCGCGCAGGAACGCATCCAGGTCATCGACGTCCTTGCGGCTGCGCAGCCGAAAAGCGTAGTGATGCAGCCCGACCTCACCGATCTGATACTTCCGCTTGCGGGCGCTGGGCTCGGCCTGGCCGATCCAGAACAGGGTTTGGCCATTGGTCCATCCGGTGGCTTCGGGATAGTCCGCCTCGACCTTGAAGCCGAGAAACGTCAGCAGCCGGCCGTAAAACTGCTTCGACTTTTCGTAGTCGCTGACCCTGATCGACAGGTGATCGATTCCGACGACGCGTGCCATGTTCTGCCTCTTGCGGTTTGCCGCAAGCACAACGCCTGACCCGGCGGTCTGTTGCCGCGTCCCGATCATGGTGAGCCGGTTCGAGCCGGCAGGTTCGGATGTCTGGCGCTAGTATCGCGCGCCAGTGCGGCGCGATACGTCGCTGTTTGTTCGAGTATCCGATTCACGCGCCAAATTGCGGACGCTTCGCGTCTCGCGCTTCTCTGCAATCGGATACTAGGCGTGCCGGGCGACGGTGGCTGTCTCGGGTTCCCCGGCCAGTCGTTCGCCGGTCAGTCGCCCGACCAGTTCCTCGAGTTGGAAAAGGTCGCGGAACTGGATGCTGAGTTCGCCGCCGCCTTTGCGCGTGGTGCTGATCGTGACCCGGCTGCCGACCGCTTCGCTGACCCGGTGTTCCAGCGCGGCGACGTCGAGTTTTCTGGCCGGCGGCTGTCGCGGTTCACCCCGAGCGACGATGGCCTTGTTGACCAGTGCCTCGGTCTGGCGCACCGACATGCCGCGCTTGCGCACCTGCTCGGCCAGCGCCTCGGGGTTCGGGGCGTTGATCAACGCCCGCGCGTGGCCCGATGACAGCGATCCGGACCGGACATCGCGCACCACCGGTTCCGGCAGGCGCAGCAGCCGGATAGTGTTGCCGATATGGCTGCGCGACTTGCTGACCGCCAGACCCAGCGCTTCATGGGTAAGGCCGAAATCCACCAGCAGGCGCTGATAGCCCTCGGCTTCCTCGATGGCGTTCAGGTCCTGGCGCTGCAGGTTCTCCACCAGCGCCACCACCGCGGTATCGCTGTCGTCCATCTCACGCAAGATCGCCGGAATCTCGTTCAATCCGGCCTGAGTCGCGGCGCGGAACCGGCGTTCGCCGGCGACGATCTGATACCGGTTCGGTTCGGTGGGATGGGAGCGCACCAGGATCGGCTGCAAGACGCCCTGCACGCGGATCGATTCGGCCAGGCTTTCAAGCTCTTCAGGGTTGAAGTCGGCGCGCGGTTGGAATGGATTAGCATCGATCTGGTCGATCGGAAGAGTGGCGACCGAGACGGTCTTTTCGCCATTCACCGGCATCGCAACGTCGCCCAGCAGCGCGGCCAGGCCGCGACCCAACCTTGGCGGTGTGTTCTTGCTAGCCATCAGTGCCCACCTGGTCCGGCATTGCGATCTTTTCTTTCCTCAAAATCTCGGCTCCCAAATCGGTATAGGACAGCGCGCCCGCCGACTTCGGGTCGTAAACGATCACCGGAAGCCCGTGACTCGGAGCCTCGGAGACGCGGATGTTGCGCGGCACCGTGGTGTCGAACACCCAATCACCGAAATGGTCGCGCGCATCTTTTTCCACAAGGCCGGACAGGCTGTTGCGGCGGTCGAACATGGTCAGCAGGATGCCCGACAGCCGCAGGCCTGGATTGAATCGCCGGCGCACCGCCTCGATCGTGTGCATCAGGCTGCTGATGCCCTCCAGCGCGTAGAATTCACATTGCAGCGGAACGATCACGCCGCCCGAGGCGACCAGCGCGTTCAGGGTCAGCAAACCGAGTCCCGGGGGGCAATCCAGCAGGATGACCCGAAACGGCGCGAACGCCGGCAGCGCGGTCAGCGCGGCCTTGAGGCGAAATTCGCGCTTTTGTTCCGGCACCAGTTCGATCTCGGCGCCGGCGAGGTCGGAATCAGAGGCGATCAGCGACAGGTTGGGCAGCGCGGTGGGGCGCAGCGCATCGCCCGCCAGTTCGCCTTCCATTAAAAGATTGTAGGTGCCGCCATGACGGTCTGCCCGGCTGATGCCGAGCCCGGTGGAGGCGTTGCCTTGCGGGTCCATGTCGATCAGCAGGACGGCCAGCCCGGCATTGGCCAGCGCGGCGGCCAGGTTGACCGCCGTCGTGGTCTTGCCGACGCCGCCTTTCTGATTGGCGACGGCGAGAACGAGTGGCTTGGTGATGGCGGCCGCGGAGGTGTTCAGCGCACTGGTGTCCCGAGTCTGAGATCGTGCCGATTGAGATCGTGCCGACTAGGTGGCTGCCCGATTCGATGGCTGCGACGCGGCATTCGTAGCGCAATTTCGCGCGCTTCACCACGCATCGGCGTCGCGCGGCCGGGGAGCGGGCTGGCCGCCCTGATCATTCGGTCGAACCGACGACAGCGCCGGCTTCCAGCAGGGCAGCGATTTCGGACCGCGAATATCCGGCCTCGGCCAACACTTCCCGCGAATGTTCGCCCAGCCGTGGCGACTGCCGGTGGATGCCGCCGCGCGCGCGATCGGCGCCGAATTCAATCGGCAGCGCCGGCAGACCGACCTTCTTGCCCTCGGCACCGCCGATGCGGGAGATGAAGACATCGAGCAATCCGCCGGTCGCCAGCAGATGCGGGTCGGTGAACAGATCGCCCGGCTGACCGACCCTGGCCCAGGACACGTTGGCTCGCTGGCAGCGGGCTTCGACGACGGATTGGGGGATTTGCGACAGCACCTGGCGCAGTGCCGGAATCAGCCAGCTGCGTTCCCCCAGGCGAGCCAAGTTGGTGCCCAGGCGCGGGTCGGCGGCCAGTTCGTGCAGGGAGAATTCCTCGACGAAGCGCGCCCATTGTTGATCGGAGGTCACGCCGATGAACAGTTGGCCGTCGCCGGCGGTTTCGAACACCTCGTAGATTGCCCAGGCTCCGCGGCGGGCCGGCATCGGGCGGGCTTCCAGGCCGGTGGCGGTCATGCCGGCCATGTGGGTGCTCATGAGGAACGCCGCACTTTCGAACAGCGCGCTGCCAACGCGCTGACCCTTGCCGGTGTGTTCGCGTTCCCGCAGCGCGGCCTGGGCGGCGACCACGCCGAACACCGCGCCCAGGATGTCGATGACCGAGGCGCCGGCGCGCAGCGGCTGACCGACCGGGCCGGTCATGAACGCAAGACCGGTCTGGAACTGCACCACCTCATCCAACGCCGGG
Source organism: Rhodopila sp. (assembly GCF_965277165.1). GTDB lineage: Bacteria > Pseudomonadota > Alphaproteobacteria > Acetobacterales > Acetobacteraceae > Rhodopila. The sequence goes on along the minus strand of NZ_CBDICE010000006.1, from coordinate 446,237 downwards.
CGGTTTTCGTACGGGCCGGCGAGATAGCCTTTCAGCGCCAGATAGATCAGCCGCGGGTTCAGCGGCGCGAGCTGGTCGTAGCCGCAGCCCAGCCGTTCCATGGTGCCGGGTCCGTAGTTTTCGAGCACCAGATCGACGCTGGGCACCAGGCGGTGGATCACCGCCTGCCCGTCGGGGTGCTTCAGGTCCACCGCCAGGCTGCGCTTGTTGCGGCTGAACGCGGCGAAGAACCCGGCCGCGAAGCCGCCCAGGCCGCGGGTATGGTCGCCGTTCGGCGCGGGTTCGACCTTGATCACGTCGGCGCCGAGTTCGGCGAGGATCAGGCCGGCGGTCGGACCCATGACGGTGTGGCTGAATTCGAGCACGCGGAGGCCCGCGAGCGGCACCGCCGGCGTCATGGTTTCGTTACGGGATCAGGAAAGAACCGGTTCGGCGGTCTTGGCAACCCGAGGTTCTCCCGCAGGGTGCGGCCTTCGTATTCCTTGCGGAACAGACCACGGCGTTGCAGCTCGGGGACAACGAAGTTGACGAAGTCGTCGAGGCCGCCGGGAACATAGGGGAACATCACGTTGAAGCCGTCGCAGGCCTCGGTTTCCAGCCATTCCTGCATGCGGTCGGCGATCGATCCTGGTGTGCCGGTGAAGGCGAGCCCGCCATAGCCGCCGGCGATCTGGGCAAGCTGTCGCACCGTCAGATTGTCGCGCCTGGCACGATCGATCACCCGCTGGCGGCCGCTCTTGCTCTGGTTGGTTTCCGGGATCTCGGGCAGCGGACCATCGAGGTCGAAGCGCGAGGCATCGACACCGAGCGCGATCGACAACGAGCCGATGCCGCTGTCGGGATGGACCAGGCTATCGAGCAGGTCGCGCTTGCGCTGCGCCTCGACCATGGTGTCGCCGACGACGACCAGGGCGCCGGGCAGGATCTTGATGTGGTCGGGGTCGCGGCCCACTGCCCGGGCGCGCGCCTTGACATCGGCGTAAAAGGCCTGCGCGTCGGCCATTGGACCGCCGGCGGCGAATACCATTTCAGCGGTCTCGGCGGCGATCTGGCGGCCGGCCTCGGAGGCGCCGGCCTGGACGATGACCGGCCAGCCCTGTACCGGACGGGCAATGTTCAGCGGGCCGCGAACCGAGTAGTGCTCGCCCTTGTGGTCGAGCAGGTGCATACGTTCGGGATCGAAATAGATTCCGTTCTCGACGTCGCGGATGAAGGCATCGTCGGCCCAACTGTCCCACAGGCCGGTCACCACATCGTAGAACTCGCGCGCCATGGCGTAGCGTTCGCCGTGTTCGACGTGACTTTCCAGGCCGAAGTTGCGCGCCGCCTCGGGGTTCGAGGTGGTGACCAGATTCCAGCCGGCACGACCGTTGCTGATGTGATCCAATGAGGCGAATTTGCGGGCGATGTGGTACGGGTCATTGAAGGTGGTGGATGCGGTTGCGATCAGTCCGAGCCGTTCGGTCAGCACCGCGAGGGCGGGCAGCAGGGTGAGGGGATCGAACGAGGTGGTGGTCGCGCTGCGCTTCAGGGCGTTCATCGGCATGTTGAGCAAAGCCAGATGGTCGGCCATGAAGAAGGCATCGAACCTGCCGCGTTCCAACGTCTGAGCGAAGCGGGCGATGTCGCGGAAATTGAAGTTGGCGTCGGGATGGGCGCCGGGATAGCGCCACCACGCGGTGTGGATACTGACCGGGCGCATGAAGGCGCCCAGTCGCAATTTCCGCCGCTCGGTCATGGGTCCGGCTCCGATCTGTTACCCAGAGACTACCGGTTCAGCGCGCCGTTTCAAAGCCGGCGCACCCGGGGCATGATTTCGGCGGCAAAGCGTTCCATCTCGGCTTCGAACGGCTGGAACTGCAACATGAACAATTCGATGCCGGCGTCGGCGAATTGGCGGATGCGTAGGGCGACCTGATCGTAGCTGCCGACCAGGCCGGCGGCGGTGCCACCGTTGCTGCCCACCCGCGGGGTCTTCGACATGGTCCGTGCCATGACCGAGGCAGGATCGGTGTTGGCGCGCTGCAGCTCGCGGATCGGCGCGTCCAGTTTCGCCAGGTCGGCGAGGCGGACCAGCGCGGCCTGCGCGCGGGCCTCGGTGTCGCGGGCGATGACGAAGGCGGACAGCCCGAATTGCAGCGTCCGCCCGGTGCGCGGGCGCGCGCTGACATCGGCGATCAGGGTGCGCACATCGGCCAACGGCTGACCGTTGATGAACCAGACATCGCCATGGTCGGCGACCAGGGCGCGGGCCGGTTCCGATTCACCGCCGACATAAATTTTTGGTCGCGCGCGGAACGGATCGGCGGGACGCAAGGTGTAGTCATGGACGTTGAAATAGCGGCCGCGGAAGTTGACGGTCTCGCCGCGCATCAGCGGTTCGACCACCGCAATCCATTCCCGGCCGTAGCCGTAACGTTCGTCGTGCGGAGCGAACGGGATGCCGGCCTTTTCCAGCTCCGGCATGTTCCAGGCGTTGACCAGATTGAGCGCGAAGCGGCCGCGGCTGATGTGTTCGATCTGCAGCGCCATCTTGGCCAGCACGACCGGATGATAGAGATAGGGTTTGATGGCGGTTATGATCTCGATGCGGCTGGTCACCGCGGCCAGCGCGGCGGACGACGTCCAGGCCTCGAGCTGATCGTCCGGCGCGTGATGGGGGTTGATGGTGTGCTGCGCCACCAGCGTGCTGTCGAAACCCAGGCGCTCGGCCTGTTGGATCAGGGCCAGGTTGCGCTGCCAGGACGCGTCGTAGGGTTCTCCCGGATCCTGCAAGGCGCCGCGGCTGCCGTGAACCAGTGCCCAGATCCCGAAGCGCATTCCGCCGGCCTCCTGATTGGTCTGTAACCGAGCCGGGGCGGGCTGTCGAGCGAGCGGCGATGTGATAGGTCGGTGCGGTGCAGGAGGCGTTGCGATGGACCAGGAACTGCGACAACTTGCCGGCCTGATCGACGCCGCGGAGCGGATCGTGCTGTTCACCGGGGCCGGCATCAGCACCGAGTCCGGTATTCCCGATTTCCGCAGTCCGGGCGGCATCTGGACCAAGCAGACGCCGATCGATTTTGCCGATTTCATGGGCTCGGACGAAGCCCGCCGGGAGACCTGGCGCCGACGCTTCGCGATGCAGACGGTGCTGCGCCAGGCGGCGCCCAATCGCGGTCACCGCGCGGTGGCGGAACTGATCCGCGGCGGCCGGGCGGCGGCGGTGATCACCCAGAATATCGACGGGCTGCACCAGGATTCCGGCATCCCCGATGACAAGGTGATCGAGCTGCACGGCAACACCACCTATGCGCACTGCCTGGACTGCGGCACGCGTTACGAGATCGAGGCGTTGCGGGTCGATTTCGAAAGCGATCGGATCGTGCCGCATTGCGCATGCGGTGGCTGGGTCAAGATGGCGACCATCTCGTTCGGCCAGTCGATGCCGATCGAGGCGATGCGGCGGGCGGAGGACGAAACCCTGCGGGCGGATTTGTTCATCGCCATCGGGTCGTCGCTGGTTGTCTATCCGGCAGCCGGATTCCCGGAACTGGCGAAGCGCAACCGATCGGCCCTGGTGATCGTCAACCTGCAGCCGACCGGGCTGGATGATGTCGCCGACCTGGTGCTGAAGCGGCCGATCGGCGATGCGCTGGGGGCGGTCGTCGGGGTGGATTAATAGGACTTCGGCAGGTCCAGCACGCGTTCGGCCAGGTAGCTGAGGATCAGCTCGCGGCTGACTGGGGCGAGGCGCGGCAGCATGCTTTCGCGGAACAGGCGTTCGACGTGATATTCCTGGGCGTAACCCATGCCGCCATGGGTCAGCACCGCCTGTTCGGCGGCGTGATAGCCGGCCTCGGCCGCCAGGTATTTCGCGGCGTTGGCCTCGGCGCCGCATTCGCGCCCGGTGTCGTACAGCCAGGCGGCCTTGAAGGTCAGCAGATGGGCGGCTTCCAATTCCGCCCAGTTCTTCGCCAGCGGGTGCTGGATGCCCTGGTTCTGCCCGATCGGGCGATTGAACACCACGCGCTCCCGAGCATAGCGCGTCGCCTTGGCGAGGGCGGCGCGACCGATGCCGACGGCCTCGGCGGCGAGCAGCACGCGTTCGGGGTTGAGCCCGTGCAGCAGGGCGCGGAATCCCTCACCTTCCTCGCCGATGCGGTCCTCGACCGGGACCCGCATGTCCTCGAAGAACACCATGTTCGAATCGACCGCGTGGCGGCCCATCTTGTGGATCAGCCGCACCTCGGCGTGGGTCTTGTCGAGGTCGGTATAGAACAGTGTCATGCCGTGCGATTTGCGCTTCACCTTATCCAGCGGCGTGGTGCGCGCCAGCAGCAGGATCTTGTTGGCGACCTGGGCGGTGGAGGTCCAGATCTTGGTGCCGTTGATGCGGTAGTGGTCGCCGTGCAGGTCGGCCCGGGTTGTTATCTCGGTGGTGTTGAGACCGGCGTTCGGTTCGGTCACGCCGAAGCAGGATTTGTCCTTGCCCTCGATCAGCGGCGGCAGCATGCGCGCCTTCTGCGCCTCGGTGCCGAACACCACGACGGGGTTGAGGCCGAAGATGTTGATATGGATGGTGCTGGCCCCGCTCATGGCGGCGCCGGATTCGGCGACCGCCTGGGCCAGGATGGCCGCTTCGGTGATGCCAAGGCCGGCGCCGCCATAGGCCTCGGGCATGGCGATGCCGAGCCACTGGCCGGCGGCCATGGCGTCGAAGAAGGCGTCGGGGAAGGTCGCGGTGTTGTCGCGCTCCAGCCAGTAGGTGTCGTCGAACCGGGCGCACACGCGCAGCACCTGTTCGCGGATTTGCTGTTGCGCTTCGGTGAAGGCGAAGTCCATTGCGGCGACCCCTTTCAGGCTGCGTCGGCGAATGCGATCATAGCGCGCGACGTGATGTTTGGCGAAATTGGCGCGACGAAAGGAACCCGGGATGGGGCTGTTGGACGGATTGCGTGGCCGCGGCGCCGCGGCGTCATTCGACTGGGTGGAAACCGACGCGCTGCCCGCGCTGCTCGACAGTGCGTCCCCGCCGGTGCTGATCGACGTGCGGGAACCGGCGGAATTCAGCGGGCCGCTTGGTCATATCGAGACCGCGCGCAACATCCCGTTGAACGATGTCGCGGCGCGCACCGCCGATCTGCTAGCCGAACGACGACCGCTGGTGCTGGTTTGTCATACCGATAAGCGGTCCGCCGCGGCGGCGGAGCAACTGGTGCGGGCCGGGGCTACCAAAGTAGCGGTGCTGCGCGGCGGCATGGTCGGGTGGCGGTCTCGTCGGGCGGACTGATCGAGCGGCCTACTCATCGCCCAGCGCCGATCGCCAGTGCGCCAGACGGGCGTGCAATGCCTGGCGTTCCACGGCGGTCAATTTGCTCTGCGCGTCCCTGGAATAGGCCACCGCTTCGACCCGCCATTGGTTGCCGCTGGCGTGTTCCGCCGCGAGCGTCAGCCAGGTTGCTGCTTCCACCAGATCGTAGCTGCCGTCGAGGCCGATCATGATGGCATAGCCCAGCATACCGGCCGCCACCGGGTCCCCCGCCTCGGCTGCCTTGCGTTCCCACTGCAGCATCAGCGCATCGTCGGCTGGTGCGCCATCGCCGTTGGCGTAGGCGATGGCCAACTTGCGTTCGGCCGAGGCGATGCCGCGGTTGGCGGCGATGGCGTAATGTCGCACCGCCTCGGCGCGGTGGCGCGGCAGGACGGCGGAGCCCTGCCAGTAGAGGTCGCCGATCCTCTCCTCGGCCAGCGGTTCACCATGGTCGGCGGCCAGCCGATACCAGCGCAGCGCCACCAGGTCGTTGCGCGGCTGTCCCAGTTCGCCGTGTCTGGCGATGTCGCCAAGCCGCATCTGCGCGGCGGTGACGTTGCTGTTGCCGGCGAGTTGATACCAGGTCAGTGCCTCGTTGGCGTCGCGCGCCACGCCGGTTGCCTCGTCGTATGAACGGCCAAGCGCGAACCAGGCGGGCGGGAAGCCGAGTGCCGCGGATCGGCGATACCAGGCCAGCGCGTCCTGGCTGGATCGCTCGCCGACCCATCCGGTCGCGTAGCCTTCGGCCAGGTCGAACGCCGCCGATCCGACGCCGGCCGCGGCCGCCGTCCGATATAATTCTGTTGCGGTTACGTTATCGCGAGCTACGCCGTCGCCGCGATGATACATCCCGGCCAGTTGATTTGTAGCGAGGCCGCAACCATGATCCGCGGCGTGGCGCAACAGCGCGACCGCCCCGGCGGTGTCCCTGGCGAGGCCGGATCCGTGCAGCAGCAACATCGCAAGATGGAAGCGCGCGAGCGCCAGTTCGCGGCCGCGGTAGGTGGCGGGGTCCTCGGTCAGAAACGGCGCGTCTTTCCTGGCGGCGTCGATCGAGCCGCGTAGCCATTTCGCGGCCTCCGCCGGATTGGTGGCGACGGTCTCGATTCCCAGCTTTGCCGCGGCCAGCGCGTTGCCATGTTCGGCGGCGTCGAGCAGATAGTCGTGCGCCTGCCCAGGGTCGCGGGCCACTCCCCTGCCCTGGGTGTAGATTTCGGACAGCAGGTACATCGATTCGGCATCGCCATGGTCGGCCGAACGCTTGAGCCAGGCGGCCTGTTCGAGCGGATCGCGCGGCGTGCCGATGCCGTCGCCGAACGCCAAACCGAGCAGACGTTCCGCTATCGGGTCGTTCTGCTGGGCCGCCCAGACGTACAGGGTGAAGGCGCGGGCCGGATCGCGGTCGACGCCCAATCCCCGTTCATAGAGCAGGCCGAGACGGACCTGGGCCAAGGCGAAGCCATGATCCGCCGCCCTTCGGTACCAAGCCGCGGCCTGTGCCGGAGCCGCCGGCCCGGTTCGGCCGGTTTCCAGGAACAGCCCGAGATTGGCCTGTGCCCACGGGTTGTCCTGTTCGGCCGCGCGGCGCGACCATTCCACCGCCAGCGCCCAATCTTGCGGCAGTCCGTCGCCATAGGCATAGACCACGCCAAGTGCGGCCTCGGCCTCGGCGTCGCCCGCGTCCGCCGCCTGGCGCAGCAGCGACGCGGCGCGTTCGGGGTCCTTCTCGATGCCGTTGCCCCGCAGCAGCAACAGTCCGAGTTCCCGGCGCGCCGCGTCCGAACCGAGATCGGCGGCGCGGCCGAACCAGCGTGCCGCCTCCGCCGCGTCGGGCGGCGTGTCGATGCCGTCGGCGTACATCCGGCCGATCTCGGTCGCCGCCGCGGCGTCGCCGCTGATCGCCTGGTGCATCAGGTCGTTCCACTGCCGATAGACCACTGCCGGCCTTGGCGATTGCGGCAGCGCCGGGCCGCCGGCCGGTGAGGGGGATGCCAGTGCGGGGGAAGCCAGTCCGGCGGGGGCCCAGGCCGCCAGGGCGATGGCGACCGAGGCGCAGACGGCGCGATACATGCGTGATGACTCCTCACGATTTCGTGCATATCACCGCATGTTGGCACGAAAGTGAAGTTATTTCTGCCGCAAAATCGCCATCATCTTGGATACGTATCGTTACCGCTGGGCGAGCGCCGCCGACCAGGGCGAGGCGACATCGCTGATCCCGCAACGGGTTCCATCGGGTTCGACCACGATGACGTTCGGACAGGCGAAATTGATCGGCATGACGCCATGCTCGACCAGTTCGGTAGGGGCATCGGCGGCCAGCGCGGCGAGCACCTCGGGGTCCAGCCGCCGGTCTGCGGATACCCCGTCGGGATCGGACACATCGATGCGCGGGTGATGCGCGGCTTGTTGCGGATCCATGGCGAAATCGGTGAGGAACGCCAGCATCTGGCAGACCGAGGCGAGGATCCGCCGGCCGCCCGATGCGCCCCCCGCCAGGACCGGCCGGGCGTCGTCGCGCAGCAGGATCGGCGACATGTTGGTCAGCGGCCGCTTGCCGCCGGCGATCGAATTCGGCTGACCGGGGCGCGGATCGAACCACATGACGCCGTTGTTCATCAGCACGCCCGATTTGGGCAGCACCACCCGGCTTCCCATCGACGACAGCAGGGTGGTGGTCATCGCCACCATGGTGCCCTCGGCATCGCAGGTCGTCAGATGTGTGGTGCAGGTGTCCGCCGCTAGCGGATCGGCGTCGCCCAACCCTTCGAGGCGTTCCTTGTAGGCTTGCCTCATGGCCTGGGCGAAGGCCACGAACCACGCGGCATCCGGTTTGGCGCCGACCGGGACCGTGGCCATTTGCTCAAGCACGCGGATCATCGTCGGCGCCGCGGTCAGGCCGCCGGCGAGTTGCAGCGTGTGGTCGCGCCAGGGGAACTGGGTGGCCGGGCGCAGCACCGCCTGGCACGACCGCAGGTCGTCGGCGTCGAGCAATCCGCCCATCGCCTTGACGTCAGCGATGATCGCGCCGGCCAGATCGCCTTCGTACTGGTCGCGCAGGCCGTGACGGCCGAGATGGGCCAGCGTGTCGGCCAGCGCGCCGAGCCGGAAAAACCCCGGCGAGCCTTGATAGGGAGCCACCGGCGGCAGGCCGTCGGGCAGATAGATGCGGGCGCTTTCGGGGTAGCGGCGCAGCACTGATGCGGACGTGCCGACCTTCAAGGTGGTGTACCAGTCCTGCGGCAATCCGCGCCTGGCCAGGGCGATGGCCGGGGCGATCACCTCGGCCAGCGGCAGCTTGCCCCAAGTGCTGTGCATTTTCTCGTAGCCGGCGGTCGAGGACGGGATGGCGAAGCTGAGCGGGCCGTGGATGTTGGCGTCGTCCTGCACTTCCGGCCACGCGAACAGGTCGCGCTTGACCCGCCCGGTGAGCCGGAAGGCTGCCGGATCCAGCCGTCGCGGCGCGACGGGGCCGAAATCCACCACGTCGGCCATCGGCTGCCCGGCGCGATGCACCAGCGCGAAGCCGATGCCGCCGAGGCCGGAGTTCCAGGGCTCCACCGCCGCCAGGGCCAGCGCGGTTGCCACTGCGGCATCCACCGCGTTGCCGCCGGCGTTCAGGATCGCCACCCCGGCCTCGGCGGCGCTGCGCACCTGGGAGACGACGATGCCGCGGCGGCCGCGTGCCATCGGCTTCGAAACGATCCAATTCTGGGTGAAGTGGGGTGATGGGGCGTAGGTCATGCCTTGGGGCTCCGCAGGCGGTTGAAGGCGCGCATCCAGGGCAGCCGCCGGGTCGCGCCGAGTCAAGCCTGGGCGGCGGGGCATGCCGGCGGTGCAGGCCTGGCGGCGGGTTTGCCAAACCGAGGTCGCCTCGCCTATCCAGGCGCCGGCGCTTTTGCCGCAACCTGTTCAACATGCGCACGGCCAATGGCGCGCGTTGTCGCCCGGCACACCGGGTCTGGAAGTCCGCATGCGGCGTTTCGGTTCCGCGCATCTGCTATTGCCGTTCAGCCGCGCGGTCAGCCAGTTCGATGACCCAACGTTCCGCGGCGTGGTGGTGCTCAGCGTCGCCTGGTCGGTGGTGGGTTTCGTGGCCTTGCTGGCGGCCTCGATCGGGATCGTCCACCGCGTGCTGGCGCTGCATGGCTGGTGGGCCTGGGGCGCCGACGCGCTGGGTTCGATCGCCACCTCGCTGCTGGCGTTGTGGTTGTTTTTGCCGGTCGCGGCGGCGATCGGCACGCTGTATTTCGACCGCATCGCGGCCTCGGTCGAGCGTCGATTCTATCCGTGGCTACCGCCGCCGAACGGCGCCTCGCTGTTGGCCCAGGCCTGGGACGGCATCGCGGTCGCGCTGCGGGTGCTGGGGCTGACGCTGGTCGGCCTGGTGCTGGCGATCGGGCTGCCCGGCATTGGCCTGATCCTGGGTTGGATGGTCACCGCCTACGCTATCGGGCGCGGGCTGTTCGTCGCGGTGGCGATGCGACGGATGCCCCGCGAAGCCGCCGAGTCGCTGTATCGGCAGAATCGCGGCGTGGTGCTTTGCCAGGGCGCGATTCTGGCGCTGGCGGCCTATGTTCCGCTGGTCAATCTGTTGATCCCGATTCTTGGCGTGGCGGCCATGGTGCATGTGCTGGACATCGTGCTGACCGAGGCGGCGGCGTCCGGCCGATAATGATTCGCTACCGGTTTTATCGCACAACCCCTCATTGGATTGTTGTTTGCGCCGCATACACCATGCTAGGTATCGCGCTTCAATGATACGCGATACGTCGCTTTTTGTTTGAGTATCCGATTCATGCGCCGAATCGCGGACGCCCTGCGTCTGGCGTTTCCGTGGTCTGGCGCTTCCGTGCGATCGGATACGAAGCGAGGGTTGCGTCTCCAGTTTGGTAAGGTGCCGTGTTCAAACGTCGCAAACCCGACGAACCTGCTTCGGCAAGGATCGATGACCCGTTGCCGGCGGGACTGCCGGTCGGGCCGCAAGGCCCGATTGCAACAGATGCCGTGCTGATGACCGCGCCGCGACCGCCGCCAGATAGTGGTCTTGGTGTTCCTCCCTTCCGCCCCGCTCCGCCCGAGGATGCGCAAATCATGTCCCGACCGCCGTTTACACCTGCCCCCGCCACGCCCGCGACGCCCGCCGCCACGGCGCGACCCGCCGCGCCGACCGGGCGCCCCGGCGCGCGCGATGCGGCCGAACGCCGAACCCTGGTGGTGGGACGCGGCATCAGCGTGCAGGGCGTGGTGCAGGATGCCGAACGTCTTGTCGTCGAGGGCACGGTGGAGGCGACGATGATCCATGCCACCGAGTTGGCGATCGCGCCGGGTGGCATGTTCAAGGGCGAGGTCGAGGTCGAGGACGCCGAGATCGCCGGCACCATCGACGGCACGCTGACCGCGCGCGGCAGCCTGGTGGTGCGCAGCAGCGGCAAGGCGCTCGGCACCGCGCGCTGCCGGCGTCTGCAGGTCGAGGACGGCGGCCAGATCACCGGGCGGATCGAAATGATCACCGATCAGCCGAAGGCCGACCAGGCGCGGCCTGACCAGATGAGGACGGACCAGATGAGGACGGACCCAACCAGAACCGACGGGGCAAGAACCGAAGCGGCGAGGACCGACGGGGCGAGAATCGACGGGGCGGCCCGGCCAAGCTTCGAACCGGCGGGTTCGGTGTCTGTCGGTAACGGTTGAAACCGCTCACCAACCGGCGTGATCAGGCCATGACCGCCTGATACGCCGCGAGGCACGCCAGATCGACGATCTGGCTGGATGATGCATCCATCGCCACGATCTGCACCGGCTTTTCCATGCCCAGCAGCAGCGGCCCGATTGTCGATCCTGTTCCGATATGATTGGTCAACCGCGCGGCGATGTGGGCAGAATGCAGCCCGGGCATGACCAGCACATTGGCATCCCCGGTCAAGCGGCAGAACGGGTAAAGCGCGCGGATCGCGGGCTCCAGCGCGACGTCCGGACTCATTTCCCCATCGTATTCGAAATCCACTCCGCGCTGGTCCAGGATGGTGACCGCTTCGCGCATCGGCACGACCCGGTCATGCGGCGGGTCGCCGAACGTCGAGTATGACAGCAGCGCCACGCGTGGCTCATGCCCCAGATGGCGCGCCGCCGCCGCCGCGCCGACCACGATGTCGGCCATTTGCGTCGCGTCAGGCCGGAAGTTGACCAGTGTGTCCGCCAGGAAGATAGTCTTGCCGCGGGCACCCACCAGCAAGGTCAGGCCAAACGGAATGGCGCCCTTGGCCGGGCCGATCGCATGGCGGATATCGTGCAGGCAGACCGATGCCGAACGGGTCAGGCCGGTGACCATGGCGTCGGCGTCGCCGGTCGCCACCATGCAGGCGGCGAACACGTTGCGATCCTGGTTGACCATGCGCTGGATGTCGCGCTGCAGATAGCCCTGCCGCTGCAGCCGGCGATACAGGAAGTCCACGTATTTGCTGTTGGCGCTGGACAGCCGCGCGTTGTGGATCTCGATGCCCTCGATGTCGCCAAGCCCCAGGCCGGCCAGCGTGGCTTTGACCCGATCCTCGCGCCCGATCAGCACGGGTTGGCCGTAGCCGGCGTTGCGGAACGCCACGGCGGCGCGCACCACCTTCTGCTCCTCACCCTCGGCGAACACCACGCGGCGCGGGTTCTCGCGCACCATCTCCATCGTCGCGTCCAGCGCGTCGGCGGTCGGGTCGAGCCGCCCGGACAGGCTGCGGGCGTAGCGCCGCAGGTCTTCCAGCGGCTTGCGCGCCACGCCGGAATCGATCGTCGCCTTGGCCACCGCGGGCGGCACCCGCGCGATCAGGCGGGGGTCGAACGCGTTGGGGATGATATACTCCGGCCCGAAGCCCAGCCGGCGCCCGGCCGAGGCCGAGTGAACCTCGTCGGGCACGTCCTCGCGGGCGAGTTTGGCCAGTGCCTCGGCGGCGGCGATCTTCATCGCGTCGTTGATCGTGCTGGCGCGCACGTCGAGCGCGCCGCGGAAGATATAGGGAAAGCCCAACACGTTGTTGACCTGGTTGGGATAGTCGCTGCGTCCGGTGGCGATGATCGCGTGCGGGCTGGCGGCTCGGGCTTCCTCTGGGGTGATCTCGGGGTCGGGATTGGCCATGGCGAAGATGATCGGCTTGTCGGCCATCGAGGCGACCATCGGCTGGGTCAGCGCGCCCTTCACCGACAGGCCGAAGAACACGTCGGTGCCCTCCATCGCCTGGGCCAGCGTGCGGGCGCTGGTTTCGGCGGCGTGGGCCGACTTCCACTGGTTCATGCCGGCGGTGCGGCCGCGATAGACCACGCCCTTGGTGTCGCACAGGATCACGTTGTCCGGCCGCATGCCCATCGCTTTCAGCAACTCGACGCAGGCGATCGCGGCGGCGCCGGCGCCGTTGACCACCAGCCTGGTTTCCCGCAGCGACCGATCGGTCAGGTGGCAGGCGTTGATCAACCCGGCCACGGCGACGATCGCGGTGCCGTGCTGGTCGTCGTGGAACACCGGAATGTCCATCAGTTCGCGCAGCCGCTGCTCGATCACGAAGCATTCCGGCGCCTTGATGTCTTCCAGGTTGATGCCGCCGAATCCGGGGCCCAGGAAACGCACCGCGTTGACGAATTCGTCGACGTCCTCGGTGCCAACCTCGAGATCGATACCATCGACGTCGGCAAAGCGCTTGAACAGCGCGACCTTACCCTCCATCACCGGCTTTGACGCCACCGCGCCAAGATTGCCCAGGCCCAGCACTGCGGTGCCGTTGGAGATCACCGCGACCATGTTGCCCTTGGTGGTGTAATCGTAGGCCAGCGCCGGGTCGCGGGCGATGTGCAGGCACGGTTCGGCGACGCCCGGTGAATAGGCCAAGGACAGATCGCGCGCGGTGGCGATTGGCTTGCTGATGCGGATTTCCAGCTTGCCGGGCCGGCCGCTGGCATGCATGCGCAGCGCCTCTTCGGCCGAAATCCGCGCGGTTCTGGTGTCGATCGTTCCGTCGGCCATGGCCCGACTCCCCCCGGTTCGCGCGTTGTGTCGCGCGGCTTCGGAACGATTATGGGCCTGTCACGCGTGCAATGAAAGAGGCAGGGCCGCGGAAGGATGGGCGCGGGGCCATGGCGGGACGGCATGGTTCCGTGGCACAACGGGCGCCATGAGCACAGGGGCCATGAGCGAGCGGTTCGATGTCATCGTGGTGGGCGGCGGCCACGCCGGCTGTGAGGCGGCGGCGGCGGCGGCCCGGGTGGGCGCGCGCACGCTGCTGCTGACGCATGCGCTCCACACCATCGGGGAAATGTCGTGCAATCCCTCGATCGGCGGCATCGGCAAGGGCCATCTGGTGCGCGAGATCGATGCGCTGGACGGAGTGATGGGCCGCGCCGCGGATGCCGCCGGCATCCACTTCAAGCTGCTGAACCGCAGCAAGGGACCGGCGGTGCGCGGCCCCCGGGCGCAGGCAGACCGAACGCTATACCGCCGTGCCGTGCGCCGGTTGCTGCGGGAAACGCCGAACCTGACGTTGCGCGCCGGCGCCGCAATGGACCTGGAGATCGGCCGCGACGGGCGGGTCGCGGCGGTGATCGCCGAGGCCGGCCAGCGGATCGGCTGCGCCAGCGTGGTGCTGACCACCGGCACCTTCCTGCGCGGCGTCATCCATATCGGGGCCAGCCAGACCGCGGCCGGGCGCATGGGCGAGCCGCCGTCGGCCGGGCTGGCCCAGACCCTGCTGCGCCTGGGCTTGCCGCTGGGTCGGCTGAAGACCGGAACGCCGCCCAGGCTGGATCGGCGCAGCATCGACTGGGACGGCCTGGCGGCCGACCCCGGCGACGACCACCCGCAGCCGTTCAGCACGATGACCGCGCACCTGCTCAATCGCCAGATCGAGTGCCGGCTGACCCACACCACGGCGGAAACCCACGCGGTGATTCGCGACAATTTGCACCGTTCGGCGGTCTATTCCGGCCAGCTTGCCGGACGCGGGCCGCGCTACTGCCCCTCGATCGAGGACAAGGTCGTTCGCTTCGCCGACAAGGACCGGCACAACATCTTCCTGGAGCCCGAGGGCCTGGACGATGTCACGGTGTATCCGAACGGGATTTCGACCAGCCTGCCGCAGGAGGTGCAGGCGGCGATTCTGGCCACCATCCCGGGTCTGGGGCGGGCGCGGATGCTGCGGCCCGGCTATGCCGTGGAGTACGACTACGTCGATCCGCGCGCGCTGACCCGGGGGCTGCAGCTGCGGTCGCTGCCGGGGGTGTTCCTGGCGGGTCAGATCAACGGCACCACCGGGTATGAGGAGGCCGCCGCGCAGGGCCTGCTGGCGGGGGTCAACGCGGCTCGCGGCGCCGATGGGCAGGCCTCCGTTTGGGTTGATCGCACCGAGGGCTACCTTGGCGTCATGGTGGACGACCTGACCACCCAAGGGGTCGCCGAACCGTATCGGATGTTTACTTCGCGCGCCGAGTTCCGGCTCAGTCTGCGGGCCGATAACGCCGATCTGCGATTGACCGCGAAGGGCGTCGCCTGGGGCTGTGTCGGCAGCGCGCGGGGCCGAGCCTTCGGCGCGCACCAGGCCGCGCTGAACCAGGCAGTGCAGCGCGCTGGCAGCGAGACCCTGGCGGCGGCGGCGTTGGATCGGGTCGGTCTGGCGGTGTCGCTGGATGGGCGCAGCCGCACCGTGCTGGACCTGGCCGGCAACGACGAGGTCGCCTGGCCGCTGCTGTGCGCGGCGTTTCCGTGGCTTGCCGCGCTGCCCGCGCGGGCCGCCGAACAACTCCGCACCGATGCCCGCTATGCCGGCTATCTGCACCGCCAGCAGGCCGAACTGCGGCTGGTTCGGCGGGAGGAGGGCGTCGGCCTGGCGGGCATCCGGTTCGAGGATATCGGCGGTCTGTCGGCGGAAATTCGCGAGAAGCTGGCGAGCGCCCGGCCGGACTCGATGGGTGCGGCGGCCCGCATCCAGGGCATGACGCCGGCGGCGCTGGCCTCGATCGCCAGCTTCGCGCGCAAGCGCGCGGCGGCCCCGGCATGATCCTGGTGGGCACGATGGGGGCGGGCACGATGGGGGCGGGCAGGATCAGAGTGGGCATGATCGGGGCGCGCATGATGGTGGCAAGTGAAGCATCTGGCGGGGACAGGCGCATGGCCGCGGGCGGACCGTTCGGCGCGCGTGAACCATGCGACAGAACAATCCGCTAGAGCGTCCGCGGGGCGCCCAGGACCGCGCCGCACGTGGAGACCCCCAGACAGGCTTTGGCGCAAGCGCGGACCCGCCCGCCGATGCCGCCGGCGGGGTGGCTTCGGGCGGCGGGGTGCCCTCGGGCGCCGGGGCGACGCCGGCGATGGCGCAATGGTTCGCCGCCAAGGCCGATCACCCCGATGCCCTGCTGTTCTTCCGCATGGGCGACTTCTACGAGCTGTTCTTCGCCGACGCCGAGGCCGCCGCCGCCGCGCTGGATATCGCGCTGTCGCACCGCGGCGAGCACGCCGGCTCGCCGATCCCGATGTGCGGGGTGCCGCACCATGCCTCCGAGGTCTATCTGGCGCGGCTGATCCGGCGCGGCTTTCGCGTTGCCATCGTCGAGCAGACCGAGGACCCCAAGGCGCGCGATCCCAAGATCCGCGGTGGCAAGCTGCCGATCCGGCGCGAGGTGGTGCGCATCATCACCCCGGGCACGATCACCGAGGAGTCGCTGCTGGAGGCGGGGCGGCCGAACCTGCTGCTGGCGCTGGCCTTCGACAGTGCCGGCGGCCGTGCCGGACTGGGCGCCGCCTGGGTCGATGTCTCGACCGGGCTGTTTGAAACCGCCGCGCTGGCAACGGCGGAACTTCCGGCGCTGCTGGGCCGGCTGGAACCGGTGGAACTGCTGGCCCCCGACACGCTCGAGCTCGGCGAGCGTTCGGCGTTGCGCTCCCCGGCGCCGCTGGCGTCGCCGCCGCTGGTAGCCCGCCGCCGGCTGGCCGAGACGTTCGGCACCGCCAGCCTGGACGCCTATGGCGGTTTCAGCGACGCCGAGGCGGTGGCGGCGGCGCTGGCGGTGGACTACATCCGCACCACCCAGTCCGGTGCCCTGCCCCGGCTTGGCCGCCCCGAACCGCAGGGCCAGACCGGTGTGCTGCTGATGGATGCGGCCACCCGCTCCAGCCTGGAAATTCTGCGCTCAAGGGACGGCGGCACCGAGCACACGCTTCTAGCCGCGGTGCGGCACAGCGTGACCGCCGCGGGTGCGCGTCTGCTGGCGGCGTGGCTGTCGGCGCCGCTGACCGACCGCGCGGCGATCGCCGAGCGTCAGGATGCCTGGGGCTGGTGTGTGGCCGATTTCGAAGCGACCGAGCGGTTGCGGGCGATCCTGCGCGGTGCTCCGGATATGGCGCGCGCGCTGGGACGCCTGTCGCTCGACCGCGGCACGCCGCGCGACCTGGCGGCGATACGCGACGGGCTGAACGCCGCCTCGGCGATCGCCGGGATCCTTGTCCCGCCGCTGCCGAAGGCGCTGGCCCGCGTGAGGTCGGCGCTGCCCACCGATGCAGTGCCCGCCGATAAAGGGCTGGCCGTTACGGGGTTGGCCGTTACGGGGCTGGCAGATATCGGGCTGGCGCGGGCTCTGCCCGACGGGTTGGCGCGGGCTCTGCCCGACGGGCTGGCGCGGGCTCTGCCCGACGAGCTGGCGCGAGCCCTGGCCGACCCGGTGCCGGCGCGGCTGGACGATGGCGCCGCGATCCGCGCCGGGTTCGACGCCGAACTCGACGCGCACCGGACGCTGCGCGACGAAAGCCGGCGGGTGATCGCCGGGCTGCAGCTCGATTTTGCCCAGCGCTTCGGCGTCGCCAGCCTCAAGATCAGGCATCACGCGCAGCTTGGCTACATCATCGAGGCGCCGGCGGTCGCGGTGGAGAAGCTGCGCGGTTTCGCCGAACTGACCTTGCGCCAGGGGATGGCGAACGGGGCGCGGTTCACCACGGCGGAACTGTCGGAGCTGGATCAGCGAATCCGCGAGGCTGGCGAGCGCGCGGCCGGCCGCGAACGCCTGGTATTCGGCCATCTGGTTGGCGCGGTACTGGGTCAGGCCGAACGGATCGCGGGCTGTGCCGCGGCGCTGGCTGAACTGGATGCGGCGCAGTCCGCCGCCCGGCTGGCCCAAGGCGGGACCTGGGTGCGGCCGGTGCTGACCGATGCGGAAGACTTCCGCATCGAGGCCGGCCGGCATCCCGTGGTCGAAGCCGCTGTGGGCGGGCAGGCCGGCTTCGTGCCGAACCGCTGCGACCTGTCCCCCGAACAGCGGGTGATGCTGCTGACCGGCCCGAACATGGCGGGCAAATCCACCTTCCTGCGGCAGAACGCGCTGTTCGTGATTTTGGCCCAGGCCGGCCTGCCGCTGCCCGCCGAGGCGGCCGTTATGGGCATCGTGGACCGGCTGTTCAGCCGGGTGGGCGCCGCCGACGATCTGGCTCGCGGGCGTTCCACCTTCATGGTGGAGATGATCGAAACCGCGGCGATCCTGCACCAGGCCGGCCCGAAATCGCTGGTCGTCGTCGACGAGATCGGCCGTGGCACCGCGACGCTGGACGGCCTGGCGATCGCCTGGGCGGTGCTGGAGAGCCTGCACTCGGCGATCCGCTGCCGCACCATTTTCGCCACCCACTTCCATGAACTGGCCGAACTGGCCGACCGGCTGCCTCGGTTGCGGCCGCACACCATGCGGGTCAAGGAATGGAAGCGCAGCGTGGTTTTCCTGCACGAGGTGGCGGAAGGCGCGGCCGGCCGGTCGTGGGGGGTGCATGTCGCCGAACTCGCCGGCGTGCCGCACCCGGTGGTGCGGCGGGCGGCGGCGCTGATGGCGGCACTGGAACGCCATGGCGGCCCGCTTGGCAGAAGCGCCTCGCTGCAAGCGTTGCCGCTGTTCGCCGCGACCGCGGAGCAACCCGACCCGGTGGCGGCGGTGAACGAAGTCGACCCGCTGCATGACGCGGTTTGGGCAATAAACCCTGACGATTTGTCACCAAAACAAGCACTCGAGGCGCTTTATCGGCTCAAGATGCTGTTGCCGGGTTGCGCTGAAGGTCCCAGATAGTACGATCACCACGATGTTAACCCCGATCCCCTTGCCGCGCGCTCCGGAGGCCGCGGCGTCGCTGCTGTCGGACGCCCTGGCCGGCATTGCCGACGAAACCGGTTCGGTGTCGCG
Source organism: Rhodopila sp. (assembly GCF_965277165.1). Taxonomy (GTDB): domain Bacteria; phylum Pseudomonadota; class Alphaproteobacteria; order Acetobacterales; family Acetobacteraceae; genus Rhodopila. Next base: position 427,762 of record NZ_CBDICE010000006.1, on the reverse strand, counting down.
CGATGCCGCCGTCGGCGCGTTCCGGCGCCATCTGGCGCGCATTCAATCGTATGTGCAGCACGCCTTCGAGCACGAGCAGATCACCGGCCTGCAGGCGGCCCGGCTGCTGGGCGCGCTGATCGACGGCGTGGTGGCGGCGCTGTTCGAGCACACCACGACCAAGGCCGACCTGGGCGGGTTCGAGAACCTGAGCATCGCCGCGACCGGTGGCTACGGTCGCGGTGTGCTGGCCCCGTTCAGCGACATCGACCTGCTGTTCCTGACCGAAGAGCACCCGGCGCCGCAAACTCTTCGGGTGGTCGAATACATGTTGTATTTTCTTTGGGATCTTGGCCTGAAGGTCGGTCATGCGACTCGCTCGATCGGCGATTGCCTGACCGAAGGCGGCAAGGACACGACGATTTGCACGGCGCTGCTGGATGCCCGCTACCTGACCGGCGACAAGGCGTTGTTCGGTGATTTTCACCGGCGTTTCCGGGCCGCCTGCAAGCAGAATGGGGCGGCCGACTACATCGCCGCCAAGCAGGCCGAACGCGCGGTGCGGCACCGCCGCTACGGTGACAGCCCGTTCGTGGTCGAGCCCAACGTCAAGGAAGGCCGCGGCGGCCTGCGCGACCTGCAGACGCTGTATTGGATCGCGCGCTACATGTTCGATACCCAGACCATGGGCGAGCTCGCCGATCTGGGCGGCATCCTGACCCAGCAGGAAGCGCGCCACGGCAGGCGGGCGTGGGAGTTCCTGTGGACCGTGCGGTTCCATCTGCACTACGTCGCCGGCCGCGCCGAGGAGCGCCTGACCTTCGACCTGCAGCCGGTGATCGGCGCGCGACTGGGCTACACAAGGCACGGCCGCCAGGACGGCGTGGAACGTTTCATGCGTCACTACTTCCTGACCGCGCGCGAGATCGCCCGGCTGACCCGCATCCTGGAGCCGGCGATCCTGCGTTCGGCGCTGGGGCCGCCGGCGCTGGAGGCCGAGACCGATGACGCCCTGCTGGCGGCCGGGTTCGTGCTGGCGGAGGGTCAGTTGCTGCCGATCGCGGGACGCGACTTCGACGCCGAACCGATCCAGATGCTGCGCATCCTGCAGATCGCGCGCGATCGCGGGCTGGAGCTGCATCCGCTGGCGCTGCGGTCGTTCATCCAGAACGAACGCCGAGCGGTGTCGCTGCGCGGCGACCGCAAGGCGGCGGCGATCTTCATGGACCTGCTGTGCGGCAAGGAGCCTGATCGCCATCGCCCGGGCGGCCACGACCCCGACGGCGCGCACTGGCTTGGCATCCTGAACGAGACAGGGTTCTTCGGCCGCTACCTGCCCGACTGGGCGCGCATCGTCGGCCAGATGCAGTTCGACACCTACCATATTTTCACCGTCGATGAGCATACCATCGAGGCGGTGCGCATCCTGAACACGCTGGAGCGGGGCGAGTTGGCGGAGGTCGCTCCGATCGCCTCGGAACTGGTTGAGAACGTTCAGTCGCGGCGTTCGCTCTATTTGGCAATGCTGCTGCACGACATCGCCAAGGGACGCGGCGGCGACCACTCGGCGCTGGGGGCGGACGTCGCGCTGCAGGTCGGTCCGGCGCTGGGGCTGACCGACGAGGAGACCGAGACCGTCTCCTGGCTGGTGCTGCATCACCTGCTGATGAGCGCCACCGCGTTCAAGCGCGACATCGACGATCCGAAGACCATCCTGGACCTGGCCGACACCATCCAGTCCCCCGAACGGCTGCGGCTGCTGCTGATCGTCACCGTGGCCGACATGCGCGCGGTGTCGAGCAAGGTGTGGAACGGCTGGAAGGCGACGCTGCTGCGCGAGCTCTACGGCCGTGTCGCCGAGGTGCTGGCCGGCGGCCTGGCCACCACCGAACGCGACGTTCGGGTGTCGCGCGCCAAGCAGGCCGCGGGTGCGTTGCTGGACGGCTGGAGCGAACAGGAAATCGAGCATTTCGCCGCCCTCGGCTACGCCGGCTACTGGCTGTCGTTCGATCCGGAGACCCATGCCCGCCATGCCCGGTTGATGCGTGACGCGGAGCATCGCAACGCGCCGTTGACGGTCGATACCCAACCGCTGCCGGCGCGCGCGGTGACCGAGGTGACGGTGTACTGCGCCGACTACGCCGGGCTGTTCAGCAAGATTTCGGGTGCGCTGGCGGTGGCCGGCGCCTCGATCGTGGATGCGCGCATCCACACCATGACCAATGGCATGGCGCTCGATACGTTCTGGATCCAGGACACCGCCGGGGGCACCTTCGATGCGCCGCATCGACTGGCTCGGCTGTCGGTGCTGATCGAACAGGCGCTGTCGGGGCGGCTGCGGCTGGCGACCGAGATCCGCCGCGTCTCCAAGATCGTGCTGGGTCGGCGCATGCAGGCGATCCACGTGCCGCCGCGCGTGGTGGTCGATAACCGCGCGTCGAATACCCACACCGTGCTGGAGGTGAACGGCCGCGACCGCCCGGGGCTGCTGCACGACGTCACGGCTGCGATCAGCGGCCAGGGTTTGCAGATCGCCTCGGCGCACGTGACGACCTACGGCGTGCGCGCGGTGGACGTGTTCTATGTCAAGGATGTATTCGGGCTGAAGATCGAGAACGAGAGAAAGTTGAAGCAGTTGCGAAAGACGTTGCTGCAGGCGTTGGAGAATCCCGATGATGTCACTCCGCCAGTTGCCGTTACGCCCGTGAGGAAGCTGAAGCGTGCGGCCGGTTAAATACGGTCGTTCGGAGACGGGTTGGCATGATTGGTCCCGATGTTTCCGCTGATTTCTGGACTGGCGCGGGGGGGGGTGACGGGCTTGCGGGTGGGTGTGACCACGCCGGTTCAGGGTTGCGGTTCGCGCGCTTTTGGTATCAACACGAAGACACGATGACACGAGGTTTATGCCAGCCGGGCGGGTGCGGCGAGACTGCCGATATTCCTTTCTGACCTGGTTTGGACAGTGCGGCTTGCATCCGGCGCGGCCCTCGCGACGCTGAAAGGCAGGCCAGTGGTATCAAAATCGTGAGATCTTGTGGTTGCCGTTTCGCTTTCCTGCAAGCGATTGACAAAAAGACGCTATTTCGAGCAATCTGGCGCGCGCAACCGGAAGTGATCGGTTGGCGACGCGTTGGGCCAGCACCTGGATCGTTGTGGCGGAGTACGTCTTCAACCTCCCGAATGCCAATAAGGAGATCATAATGCTTAAAACCCGTTTGCTACAGGCGGTGTGCACCGTTGCAATGCTGGCGGCCGTGCCGGCGCTGGCGCAGACCACTGCGCCTGCCTCCACCGCCCCGGCCGATAGCACCGCGGCACCGGCCAGCCCGGGCCACGCCGCTGCAATGGAGGGTCACAAGATGCATCATTCGGCGATGGGTCACTCGCACGCCATGATGCACGGCCGCTCCGACACGTCACAAAACGCCGAGGTCGATCGGCTGAACGAGCAAAGCTATCAGGCGGCGCAGCAGGGTCAGACCTATGGCGGCGTCGGCGGCTCCGGCGCGATGATGGCGCCATCGAGCGGTGCGATGGCCCCCAGCGGATCGGGGATGATGCATAACAGCACCATGCCGAACAGCACGATGCCAAACAGCACCATGCCCAGCACAATGCCCAACAGCACGATGCCGAACAGCACCATGCCCAGCAGCACGATGCCGGCCGGCAGTGCCCCCGGCACCAAGCCGTAACGCCCATCCCGATGCGGCGTCGCCTCGCGCGGCGCCGCATCCCGCGGCCTTTTGCCGCCAGTGTAAGATGGATGCCAAGAGAAGGTGAATGACCGATGCCATCCGACGCGACGGATGGAGATCAATCGGTCAGCCCATCGTTGTTCCCGCCATCGTGGTGGGCGCGGATTTCGGGCCCAACGAACCGGCGTTGCCCACCCAACCAAGAACCGGAGGGAATACCAATGAAAGCGGCGATTTTTCACGCAGCCCACCAGCCCCTGACAATCGAGGACGTCGAAATCGAGAAGCCGAAGCGGCGCGAGATCCTGCTGCGCACCGCCTATGCGGGCCTCTGCCATTCCGACCTGCACTTCATGGAGGGCCTCTACCCGTTCCCGGCTCCGGCGGTGCTGGGGCATGAAGGCGCCGCCGTGGTCGAGGCGGTGGGTGAGGACGTCACCTACGTCAAGCCCGGCGACCACGTCATCACCTGCCTGTCGGTGTTCTGCGGCGAGTGCGAGCAATGCACCACCGGGCACACCAACCTGTGCGACAACCCCGAGGTCAAGCTGCTGCCCGGCGTCGCCCGCCGGCTGAAATGGAAAGGCCAGGTGCTGAACCAGGCGTTCCAGTTGTCGGTGTTCGCCGAACAGATGCTGGTGCACGAACATGCGGTGGTGAAGATCAACCCGGAGATCCCGCTGGATCGCGCCGCCCTGGTCGGCTGTGGCGTGATGACCGGCGTCGGCGCGGTGTTCAACGCCGCCAAGGTAGAACCCGGCAGCACGGTCGCGGTGATCGGCTGCGGCGGGATCGGACTGTCGGCGGTGAACGGCGCGGCGCTGGCAGGCGCATCACGGATCATTGCAATTGATACCAACGCCTCGAAGCTTGAGAAAGCCCGCGAGATGGGCGCCACCGAGACGATCAACGCGTCGAACGTCGATGTGGTCGCCGCGGTCAAGGACATGACCGAGGGTAAGGGCGTGCCGTATTCCTTCGAGGCGATCGGATTGAAGGCCACCGCGGAGCAATCGTTCTCGATGCTGCGGCCCGGCGGGGTCGCAACCATCATCGGCATGATCCCGCTGGGCACCAAGATCGAGCTGCACGGCGCCGACTTCCTGCGCGACCGCAAGATCCAGGGCACCAGCATGGGCGGCAACCGGTTCCGCGTTGATATGCCCCGGCTACTGGAACTGTGGCGGCAAGGGCGCTTGAAGCTGGACACGCTGATCTCGGGCCACGTCAAGCTGGACCAGATCAACGAGGGTTTCGCAATGCTAAAGTCCGGCGCTCCGGTGCGCAATCTTATCGACTTCGGCGTGGTCTGAACGCCGGGCGGGCAGCCCTGACGCCGGTCTTGGGCGGCCCCGCCGTTCGCCAAGCCGGCGGCAGCGCTGCATGCAGAACTGGGCCGACGCCCGGGTTATTCGTCTTCCAGCCTGAAGCCGGCTTTGATCGTCACCTGGTATTGCGCGACCTTGCCATCCTCGATGTGACCACGCACCTGGCATACCTCGAACCAGCCGAGATGCCTCAGGGTGACCGCGGCCTTGGCGATGGCGCTGTCGATTGCCTTGCTGACGCTTTCCTCGGAAGAGCCGACGAGTTCGACAAGCTTATAGACGTGGTCCGCCATTTTGGTTCTCCCCGCGATTGGTGGCACTGGGAGACAACGCAATGGCTGCGGCAATTCGATACCGCCTGGATGACACGAACGCGCGATCCCGATTCAGTCGAACTCGGTGGCCAGGCCGGGGTCTCGCCAATGCGCGAACATCCGACTGATCTGACTTGGCAGGGTGCGCCGCAGCGACAGCTCGGCCGGCACGTCGGCTTCGGCGAACCAGCCGATTTCGCTGGTTTCCAGGCTGGTGGTTGCCGATCCGCCTTGCAGCGCGCAGACGAAGAACATCCGCACCACCGAAAACAGCGTCGGCGGCTGCGCCTGGCGGGCGCGATCCCACACCGCGGCGAGCTTCACCGGGCGGACGTGGTAGCCGGATTCCTCGAACACCTCCCGGGTCACCGACTGGGCCGGAGTCTGATTGGTCTCGGCCCATCCACCGGGCAGTGTCCAGCGGTGGTCGTCGGCGGTCTCGCGCACCATCAGGATGCGGCCTGAGGCATCGAACACGGCCGCGCGCACACCGACCTTTGGCGTGGCGTAACCGGCTTCCGCGTCGAACAGGGTTTCGATCCGCCCGAGCTCGGCGCCGGTGTGTTCGGCCATGATCCGCACGGCGAGGCGGCGCAGCGTGGCAAAGCGGTCGAGGTCGTAGGGATCCTTGCTGAACGCCAGGCCGGTCTGCGCGATCGCCTGGATTTCGCGCCCCCAGGACAGCCAGGCCGGATCGGATTTTGGTGGGTCGGACTGGGGTTGGTCGGGCTGGGGTGGGTCGGACTGGGGTTGGTCGGACTGGGGTGGGTCGGACATGCGCCGGTCAGGCCCGACGGTGCTGGCGATCAATCCACCGGTTCCGACACCATCGCCGTCTCGGCGGCGGAATCGCCAGCTGCGCCATTGGCCGCCTCGGCCTCGGTCAGCATCCGCCAGGTTCCGTTCACCAGCACCTCGCTGGGGCGGAACCGAGCCTTGTAGGCCATCTTGCGGCTTTCGGGCACCCAATAGCCGAGATACACGTAGGGCAGCCGCAGCGCCCGGGCGCGTTCGATCAGCCACAGGATGGCGTAGGTGCCCAGCGAGCGCTTTTCCAGCCCTGGGGCGAAGAAGCTGTAAACCGCGGACAGGCCGTCGGCCAATTTGTCGCCGAGGCAGGCGCTGAGCAGACGGTCCTGGTCGTCGCGGAACTCGATGATGAAGGTTTCGATCGGCGTGTCTTCGACCATCGCGCGATAGTCGTAGAAGCTCATGCTGGCCATGTCGCCGTTGCCGTGGCGCGCCTGCTGGTATCGCTGGAACAGTTGGAACTGTTCGGCGGTGGCGCGCGACGGGGCACGGAATCCTTCCAGCGCGGCGTTGGCCTTGGCAATCTTGCGCAGCGTGCGGTCGGGCTGGAAGGCGTCGACCGGGATGCGGATCGGCACGCAGGCCTGGCAGGACGGGCAGACCGGGGCGTAGGCGATATTGTGGCTGCGACGGAAGCCGGCGCGCGACAGCCGGTCGTGCAGTGCCTCGGCGTCCGGCCCGATGATCTCTGTGACCACCTTACGCTCGATGCGACCCGCCAGGTACGGGCAGGGCAACGGGGCGGTGGTGTAGAAGAATTGCGGGCGGCGCGGCGGTTTGTACAGGCTCATGAGGCGAACGTTCCCCCCGGCATGTTCCAGCTTCCACCGGTTTCGGTCAACGTCCGCATCGCTGCCACGCGTACCACGACCAGCCCGCTGACCAGGTCGTGCAAGGTGCGGTGTCGGCGGGTCACCAGCGCCACCACCAGCAGCACGCCGGAGGTCGCCAGCGTCAGGTAGAACGCCAGCACCGAGATCAGCGCCTGCATCGGCATCGGCGGTCCCAGGTCGTAATCGCGGCGCACCGTCAGTCCGGTCATCTGCTGTCCCGGCGTCGCCGTGGACGACCCCAGCAGCGACAGGAAATGGTAGCAGAACGGCACCACCGGCAGGATGGTGACGGCGCCGAAGCCAAGCCCCAGGGTCAGCACGCCGAACATCATCAGGATCCACCACAGCACCCAGACCAGCACAGCGATCAGGAAGATGTCGAACAGCCACGCCAGGCAGCGGCGGCCCAGCACCCCGCTGGTCAGGAAGTGGTCGTCCAGTGGCGGGTTGGCATAGCTCATGGCGACACCCTCATGGGTTCAATCGGACCGTGCCGGAGACGCTGGAGGCTGTCGGCCCGAGGGTGATGGTAGCACCGTCTCGCCAGCGAATGGCAAAATCCCTGGCGTGGGCGCTGAACGGGTTGCCGGACTGACCGGGGGTGATCATGAACAGGCTGCGATCGAGGTCGGCCAAGTCATACACGCCGCGGTAGGCCGCGCCGTGCACGGACTGCAAGGCCGCGTTGGTGCCGCCGCGATCCAGCGTGCTGTCGTCGCCCGGGCTGGGCAGGCTGATGGTGGTGAACGGCCCGAGCAGCGGAATCGCGCGCAGGATGGGGTTGGCGAAGATCGCCTGGTGCGCCACGCCCCAGCGCCACGCGGCGGGATCGTCGCCGAACCGCGCGGCCAGACGCTTGACCGCCGCGACCAGCGAGTCGCGCAGCATCGGCCGGCAATCGCCGCCGCACCAGTGTTCGCCCCCCGGCGCCAGCACCGAGGCGACAAAATCCGTGACCGGCGCGCCGATCCCGTGATCCAGGCCGGCATGGCGCAGCACGGCGGCATGGAACGCGTCGATCCAGGCGTTGAAGATCAGCGGGGCGGGGCTGTCCATCACCGCTGATGCGTCCCAGCCGCGCAGCAGGTCCAGCGCCTTTGCCGCCGTGCCGGTGGTGCCCGGCACCGCAAGCAGCACCGGCAGGACCTGGGCAGCGAAATCGTCGCGGACGTCGGCCTGCATGGCGGCGAAGTCGGCGGCGGTGTGACGGTCCGATTGCTTCAGCAATTCGCGGATCCGCCGGGCGCGCCAATCGCCGAACGTGTCGCGGCCCATGAAGATGGGAAATCCGGGCGGCCAGACCGGTTCGTTGGCGTTCACCAGGCGGCCGCTGGCGGGCGCCGTCTCGTGCGGCAACTGATCGCCCGCGGCCCAGCCGATCCAGTCGTGCGATCCGTCCCCGGGCACCGGAGCGGCCCCGTCGCCGGCCTTGCGGATCGGCACCCGTCCGGTGACGAACAGGCCGATCGTCTTGGCGTCGGCGACCAGCAGGTTTTGCACCGGCGAACTGATCTCCTTCGCCGCCGCCTGCGCCTGGCCCACCGTCGTCGCTCGGTTCAACGCCAGCAGGCCCGAGGCCGCGGTATCATTCGGGGCGAGGTTGCCCATCGCCACCGCCATGATCGGACCGTCGGCGCGATCGAGGTCGCTGATCACCGGGCCGTGGCGGGTCTCGCGCACCGTCAGCACCTGATCGGGGCGGCCACGGACCTTGATGCGTTCCTCCCGCACCGTGAACGGTTGCGGGCCGGTCGGGGTCTGATACTCGTTGGGCCCGGCTGGGGTCTCGATGAAGATGTCCTGCACGTCGGCACCGGTGGTGGTGAAGGTCCAGGCAATCTTGGCGTTATGGCCAAGCACCAGGAACGGCACGCCGGGAGCGGTGGCTCCAGCCAGCACGCGGTTCGGCGTGTCCACCCGCACCAGGTACCAGATGCCGGGGAAGCTGAACGCCAGGTGCGGATCGCCGGCCAGCAAGGGCGCGCCGGTGGCGGTGTGGCGGCCATCGACCGCCCATTCGTTCGATGCGCTTGGCGGCAGGGTGTAGGGGCCTGGAAACTGCGGCAGCACCGCTGCCAGCCGCGACGCCGCGGCGGCGAACCGCTCGGGCAACGTGTTGGCGGCATCCGGCGGCTCCGCGCCGGGCTGGGCCGGCCACAGTTGATCGAGCAGGGCGGCCGGCACCCGCCCGGCCAGGGCCTGACGCGCCAACTCCTGGCGCCAGTTCATCGACAGCCACAGCCCCATGGTCTTGGCCCATAGCAGGCTGTCGGACGGCTGCCAGGGTTCCGGCGCCCCCAGCACCAGAAACTCGGGGGCGGCGAAGCGGCCCTTCAGCCTGATCCAGGCGTTCACGCCCCTGGCGTAGGCATCCAGCATCGCCCGCGTGTCGGGCGGCAGCGCGGCGAGGTCGGCGACCGCGTGCTGGCGCAGCCCCAGCGTGCGCATCATCCGATCGAGCGGCAGGGTTGCCGCCCCGGCGATCTCCGACACCCGCCCCGAGGCGACGCGGCGCATCAGTTCCATCTGGAGCATCCGGTCGCGGGCGTGAACGAAGCCGATCGCGGCGGCGGCGTCGAGCTCCGACCCGGCGTGGATGCGCGGCACCCCGTCGGTGTCGTAGGTGATGTCCACCGGACCGGTCAGGCCGGGGATCGATGCGGTCTGGCGTGCGCCGGGCAGCGTCAGCCACACCGCGCCGACGACCAGCGCGGCGGCCAACAGGACAAGCAGGCCGATCGCTGCCAGCACGCGGGCGATACCTCGAAACAGAGGGTTCATGGCCGCAGGGTGGCGGCATCGGAACGCTGTGGGAAGAGACGAAATCATGACCGCCGCCGGCGGGTTCCAATTTTGCCCGGCCGGGCCGCCGGATGCGGTGAGACGGGACGGCGGAGACCGGGAACGCGATTTTTCGGCTTGCGGGAGGGCCAATACGCAATAAGATTAAAGACTATGCTTGGTCCTGCGCCTGGGAAACGTCTGTTCAAACAATAAATGAAATCATCCCACTCAGAAACCCCGATCACGCTGGACGCGATCGATCGCCGCATCCTTGCCTCGCTGCAGGAAGATGGCCGGATGACCAACGTCGATCTGTCGAAGCGGGCGGGCATCTCGGCGCCGCCCTGCCTGCGCCGAGTGCGGGCGCTGGAAGAGGCTGGCGTCATCCTGGGCTATCATGCCGACACCGACGCGCAGAAGCTGGGCTGGGAAATTACCTTTTTCGCGATCGTCGGGCTGGACAGCCAGAAAGAGACGGTGCTGGCGGCGTTCGAACAACTGGTCGGCGGCTGGACCGAGGTGCGGGAGTGTCACATGATCCGCGGCGGCGGCGATTTTCTGCTGAAGCTGGTGGCGCGCGACACCGCGCACGAGAATCAGTTGACCCAGAAGCTGACCGGATCGCCCACGGTCAGCCGGGTGCAGACGCTGCAGACCATCCGCACCAGCCGTTGCCTGGCGGGGGTGCCATTCGGATCATAGCGCGGCGGAATTTGGCCTTATGACGCCAGCGCCTGCCAGACTTTCGCCGGCGTCAACGGCATCTGCAGACGCTGGCCGGCGTCGGCGTGGCCGGCGCGCACCAGCGCATCGACCACGGCGTTGACCACCGCCGGGGTGGCGCCGATGGTGCCGAGTTCGCCGACCCCCTTTACCCCCAGCGGATTGTTCTTGCACGGGATCGACTGATCCAGCAGGTGGACGAAGCCGCTTGTGCCGATGATGTCCGCCCGCGGCATGAAATAGTCCATCATGGTGGCGGTCATCACCTGCCCCGATTCCGTTTCGTAGCGCATGTGCTCGCCCAGCGCCTGGCCGATGCCCTGTACCGCGCCGCCATCCAACTGGCCGCGCACGATCATCGGGTTGACCACGCGGCCGACATCGTTAACCGAGGCGTACGACACGATCTCGACCGCGCCGGTCTCGGGATCGACCTCGACCTCGGCGATGTGGGCCGCGTTCGGCCAGCTTGGCCCGTTCACCGAGCTGGTCGCATCGACATAGATCCGGTTGTCGGGCTGGCGGGCGGCCAGGTCGAACAGGTCGATGCCGCGGTCGGTGCCGGCGATGCGGAAGCGGCCCTCGGCGTATTCGATATCCACCGAAGCCGCCTCCAACTGGTCGGCGGCCAGCGCGCGGCCGTTCGCCAACGCGGTCTCCGATGCGTGATGGATCGCCGATCCGGCGGTGAACAAGGACCGCGATCCGGCGCTGCCGAAACCCTGGCCGCGGTCGGTATCGCCCATCACCAGCCTGATCCGTTCGATCTCCACCCCGAACACATCGACGACAAGCTGGGCGTAGGAGGTAGCGATCCCCTGCCCCATCGGCATGGTCGAGGCGTAGACCTCGATCTCGCCGTCGCCGCGCACCGCGACGGTGACGCGCTCTTCGAACACGTTGCCGCCGGTCCATTCAAGAAACGATGCCAGGCCGCGGCCGCGCAGCTTGCCGGCCGCGCGCGACGCTGCCTCGCGGGTGGCGAAGTCGTCCCACTTCGCCAATCCAAGCGCCTGGCTGAGGATGGAGCCGAAATTGCCGGAATCGTATTGCTGGCCCATGGCGTTGGTGTAGGGCATCTGCTCCGGCCCGATCAGGTTGCGGCGGCGGATCTCGGCCGGGTCGAGGCCCAGCTTGCGGGCGGCTGCATCGAACAGCCGCTCGATCAGATAGATCGCTTCCGGGCGCCCGGCGCCGCGGTACGCCGCGGTCGGCGCGGTATGGGTCAGCACCGCCTGGAAGTCGAAATCGATGGTGCGGATGTCGTAGATGCTGGTGGACACCCAGGGACCGATCAGCAACTGGATGATGATCCCGGTGGTGCCGGCGTAGGCGCCGACATTGGCCAACGAGCGCACCCGGTAGGCCAGCACCTTGCCCGCTTCGTCCAGCGCCAGTTCGGCGTGGGTCTCAACGTCGCGGCCGTGCGTCGCCGACAGGAAGTCCTCGATCCGCGCGGGCGTCCATCTCACCGGACGGCCGACCTGGCGGGCGGCATGGGCGACGACGATGTCCTCGGGGTAGAGGCCGGTCTTCATGCCGAAACCGCCGCCGACGTCGCCGACCACGACGCGGATCTTCTCCGCCGGCAGGCCCAGCGCGGCGCACAGCGAATCACGCGCGCCGGATGGCATCTGACTGGACAGACGAAATGTCAGACGGTCGTCGTTGGCATCGTAGCTCGCCAGCGCACAGCGCGGTTCCATCGAGGTCGGCGCCAGCCGCTGGTTGACCAGGTCGAGCGCGACGACATGGGCGGCGGTGGCGAATGCGGCATCGGAGGCGGCGGCATCGCCATGTTTCATCTGCGCGGCGATGTTGCCGGTGGCCGCCGGCCAGACCAGCGGCGCGTCACGGGCGGTCGCCTCGGCCAGTTCGGTCACCACCGGGCGTTCGTCATACTCGACAAGCACGGCTTCCAGCGCGTCCTTGACCTGGTCTGCGGTTTCGCCGACCAGCGCGACCACGGCCTCACCCACGAAGCGGACGTATTCGACCGCCAGGGCGGGGCGCAGCGGGCTGGCCCCGGGCGAGCCGTCCGGGCGCTGGAACATCGGCGCCAGCGGCAGCGGCTGCACCCCGGCAGCCGCCAGGTCGGCCCCGGTCAGCACCGCCAGTACGCCCGGCATGGCGCGCGCGGCGGCGACATCGATCGAGGCAATCCGCGCATGGGCGTGCGGCGAGCGCAAGAAACCAAGCTGGGTCAGCCCCGGGGGCGAGAAATCGTCGGTGAAATGGCCGCCACCGGCCAGCAGCCCGGCATCTTCGATGCGGCGCACATCACGGCCGCTGCCGAACCGCCCGATCGTCGATAGGTCGTTCATTCGATCTCTCTGTATTCGTGATGGTATGGACATGGGACCCAGACGGGATGCCCGCAAGGGATGCCTCGGCCGGGGCTGAGAGCGCCGGCTGGGCGCGGACGATGTCCTCGATGATGGCCTGGCCATGGCGCAGCAGAAAGCCGCGCAGCCGAAGCTGCAGCGGCAGCAGCGGCAGGCTGCGCCGCTGCACCACGAACCACGATCGCATCAGCGGAAATCCGTCCACTGCCAGCGGCACCAGCAGGCCCAGCGAAAGCTCCAGGCTGACGGTGTGCTGCGAGATCAGCGCCAGCCCCATGCCGGCGATGACCGCCTGCTTGATCATCTCGTTGCTGGAGGACTCCATCGCGATCCGAGGCAGGAACCCCGCCTTGCGGAAGAAGCCATCGGCCAGCAAACGGGTGCCGGAACCGTCCTCGCGGGTAATAAACCATTCCTGCGTCAGAATCGATGGATCGAGCCGCGATCCTTCGGCCAATGGATGCGAAGGCGGTGCGACGATCACCGAGGGGTGCGGCGCGAAGCGGGCGGCGATCACATCGGCACCCTCGGGCGGCTGGCCCATGATGGCGAGTTCGACCTCGCCGCCGGTCAACATGGCGAGCACGTCGCTGCGGTTGCCCTCGCGCAGCGACACCCGCACCTCCGGGGCGCCGGCACGAAACCGGGCGATCATGTGCGGCACGATGTATTTCCCGGTGGAGACCAGACCGAGCCGGATCCGGCCGCCGCTGACGCCGTTCAGCGCGGTCATCGCCTCGTCGGCATCGTGCAGCGAGCGCAGCACCATGCGGGCGTAGCCCAGCAGCACCTGGCCGGGTTCGGTGAGCTGGACGCGCTTGCCGATGCGCTCGAACAGGGCGAACCCGCTCTGGCTCTCGATCCGCTTGATCTGGAACGACACCGCCGATGGCGTCAGGTGCAGCCGTTCGGCGACCCTGGCCAGCGACAGGCTGTCGGCGGTGGCGACGAAGATCTGCAACTGCCGGACGGTGACGTTGCGCATGAGGGATCCCTTATGATTACCGCAAATTTATTTTGCTTTTCCTTCACTGTCCACCGGGCCACCTATGGACGATTGGTAAGGGGAGTGAACCATTGGACAGTCCAGTCGACACCAAGATCACCGACATGAAGCAACGCTACACGTCGGGCGTGCTGAAATATCGCCAGATGGGTTACTGGGAGCCGGACTATGAGCCGAAGGACACCGACATCCTGGCGGTGTTCCGCATCACTCCGCAGGACGGCGTCGATCCCGAGGAGGCGGCCGCGGCGGTGGCCGGCGAGTCGTCCACCGCGACCTGGACCGTGGTGTGGACCGACCGGCTGACGGACAGCGAGTATTACCGAGCCAAGGCCTATCGGGTGGATCAGGTTCCGGGCAATCCGGAGCAGTATTTCGCCTATATCGCCTACGACCTCGATTTGTTCGAGGAAGGCTCGATCGCCAACCTGACCGCCTCGATCATCGGCAACGTGTTCGGCTTCAAGGCGCTGAAGGCGTTGCGGCTGGAGGACATGCGGATCTCACCGCATTACCTGAAGACGTTCCAGGGGCCGGCGACCGGCATCGTCGCCGAACGCGAGCGGCTGAACATCTACGGCCGCCCGCTGCTGGGGGCGACGATGAAGCCCAAGCTGGGGCTGTCGGGGCGGAACTATGGGCGGGTGGTGTACGAGGCGCTGAAGGGCGGACTGGATTTCACCAAGGACGACGAGAACATCAACTCGCAGCCGTTCATGCATTGGCGCGATCGCTACCTCTATTGCATGGAGGGGGTGAACAAGGCGATGGCGGAGAGCGGGGAGGTCAAGGGCACCTACCTGAACGTCACCGCCGCGACGATGGAAGACATGTATGAACGCGCCGAGTTCGCGCGCGACCTGGGCAGCGTGATCGTGATGATCGACCTGGTGATCGGCTACACCGCGATCCAGTCGATGGCGAAATGGTGCCGCAAGAACGACATGATCCTGCATCTGCACCGCGCCGGGCATGGCACCTACACGCGGCAAAAGAGCCACGGGGTGTCGTTTCGGGTGATCGCCAAGTGGATGCGGATGGCGGGGGTGGATCACATCCACGCCGGCACGGTGGTGGGCAAGCTGGAAGGTGATCCGAACGTGGTCGCGGGCATCTATGATACCTGCCGGGAGATCCATGTGCCGGCCGATCCCAGGCACGGGATTTTCTTCGACCAGCCCTGGGCCAGCCTGAAGAAGATGATGCCGGTGGCGTCGGGGGGGATCCACGCCGGTCAGATGCACCAGTTGCTGCACTATCTGAAGGACGACGTGATCCTGCAGTTCGGCGGCGGCACCATCGGTCATCCGCAGGGCATCCAGGCCGGTGCGCAGGCCAACCGGGTGGCGCTGGAAAGCATTGTCAAGGCGCGCAACGAAGGTCGCGACATCTGGAACGAGGGGCCGGAGATCCTGACCCAGGCGGCGCGCTGGTGCCAGCCGCTACGTGCCGCGCTGGATACCTGGAAGGATGTGACGTTCGACTTTGCCTCGACCGATACGGTCGATGTGGTGGCGACGCCCACGCCGGCCTAGCAAATCGGCCGCGGAAAGCGCCTGGCGCGGGGCGTCCGCGAACCGCTGCGCGAACCGGCTATCCGACCCAAAACCGACCTGCCGCGCTGCGTCCGATGCGCGACACCACAAGGGAGACAGGCGATGAAGATCACGCAAGGGCAATTTTCGTTTCTGCCCGACCTGACCGACGAGGAGATCGGCAAGCAGATCGAGTATGCGCTGGACAATGGCTGGGCGCTGGCGGTGGAGCACACCGACGATCCGCATCCACGCAACGCTTACTGGACGATGTGGGGGCTGCCGATGTTCGACCTGAAGGACCCGGCCGGTGTGCTGATGGAAGTCAATGCCTGCCGCCGGGAGCACCCGGATGATTACGTCAAGGTGCTGGCGTTCGACAACAGGAAGGGCCACGAGACCATCCGCATGTTCTTCATGGTTCAGCGCCCCGAGTATGAACCGGGGTTCGAGGTGGTGCGGGCGGCGGGCCGCGGGCGGACTGTCAACTACACGCTGCGCAGCTACGCCACCGAACGGCCGCCGGGCCGGCGCTATCGCCGCGGCGCCGAACAGTGAGGCGGCGACGGGGAATCAAGTCATGAATACCACCGTCGCATTCACCGAGGATCGTATCGACCTGGGTGACCTCTACGACCAATCCAACATCGCCGAGGTGCTGGCGCTGCTGGACAGCGACCTTGTCGGGCTGGTGCCGGTGAAGACCCGGATCCGCGAGATCGCGGCGCTGCTGCTGGTCGAGGCGGCACGGCGCGGCATGGGCATCCAGGCCGACCCGCCGTCGCTGCATATGTCGTTCACCGGCAATCCCGGCACCGGCAAGACCACGGTGGCGAAGCGGATGGCCGACGTGCTGCACCGGCTGAAGTATATCCGCCGCAACCACGTGGTGACGGTGACGCGCGACGACCTGGTCGGTCAGTTCATCGGTCATACCGCGCCGAAGACAAAGGAAATCCTGAAGAAGTCGATGGGCGGCGTGTTGTTCATCGACGAAGCATACTATCTGTACCGGCCGGAGAACGAGCGCGACTACGGGCAGGAGGCGGTGGAGATCCTGCTGCAGATGATGGAGGATCATCGCGACGACCTGGTCGTCATCCTGGCCGGCTACAAGGACCGGATGGACACCTTCTTCCGCAGCAATCCGGGGATGGCCTCGCGAATCGCACATCACATCGACTTCCCGGATTATTCCGCCGAAGAACTGTTCCAAATCGCCCAGATCATGGCCGGTACGATGCATTATCGTTTCGATACCGATGGGGCGGCGGCACTGCGGGAATATATCGCATTGCGGATGCGCCAGCCGCGATTCAGCAACGCGAGATCGATTCGTAATGCAATCGATCGCTCGCGGCTGCGGATGGCCAACCGTCTCTTCGCCGAACGTGGCCGCGCACTGGACCGCTCGGCGTTGGAGACCATCACCGCCGACGATGTCCGCGCCAGCCGGGTGTTCACTGAGAAGCTGGAGGCATAGCGCGATGCCGTACAGCCGCACCACGCTGTCCAAATTCATCATCGAGGATCAGCGCCGGTCCGGCGCGACGCAGCCGGACCTGTCCTCGCTGCTGAACGACATCCAGACCGCCTGCAAACTGATCTCGCTCGCCGTGTCACGCGGCGTGCTGGACAAATCGGCGGCCGGCGGGTCCGGGGGGTCCAGGCTCGACGGCATCGCCGATGCGATCATGCGGGAAACCTGTGAATGGGGCGGCCAGTTGCGCGGCATGGCCTCACGGCGGCAGTACGAGCCGTACAAGATCCCGCCGCCGTATCCGCGCGGACGCTGCCTGCTGGTGTTCGATCCGCTGGAAGGGGCGGACAATATCGACGTCAACGTCCCGGTGGGCACGCTGTTTTCGGTGCTGCGCTGCCCCGATGGCGTGGCCGAACCGGCGACCGCCGATTTTCTCCAGCCGGGCACCGAACAGGTCGCCGCCGGCTACGCGATCTACGGTCCGGTGGCGATGATCGTGCTGACGCTGGGGGCCGGGGTGCACGGGTTCACCCTGGATCGCGACATCGGCGCCTACACGCTGACCCATCCCGATATGCAGATCCCGGCGGCGACGCACGAATGCGCCATCAATAGCGCGAATCAGCGGCTCTGGCCGGCGCCGGTGCGGCGTTATGTCGAGGAGTGCATCGAGGGCAGTGCCGGGCCGCGCGGCGAGGACTTCTCGCTTCGCTGGATCGCCTGTTCGGTGTCCGAGGTGCATCGTATCCTGTTGCGCGGCGGGTTGCTGATCGATCCACCCGGAGAGTCGGACGGGCTGCGGCTGCTGCACGTGGCCAATCCGATGGCGATGCTGGTGGACCAGGCCGGCGGAGCGGCGTCCACCGGGCACGAACCTATCCTCGGCATCCAGCCGAAGGCGATGGATCAGATGATCCCGGTGATCCTCGGATCGCGCGACGAGGTCGAGCGGCTGATTGCCTATCACGTCGAACACGAGCGCGGCGAGGAACCGGCGTTCACCACGCCGTTGTTCAACGTGCGATCGCTGTTCACGAGAGCCGGCTGATGTCACGCAAGCACCCGATCGTTTCGATCACCGGGTCATCGGGCGCCGGGACAACGACGGTTACCACGACGTTCGCGCAGATCTTTCGCCGCGAGGGCATCAACGCCAGCATCGTCGAGGGCGACGCGTTCCACCGTTACAACCGCGTCGAAATGCGCAACTTCATGAAAACGGCCAGCGAGCACGGCAATCATCACGTAAGCCATTTTGGACCAGAATCGAATTTATTCGAGGAGCTGGAGGCGCTGTTTCGCAGCTATGGCGAAACCGGCACCGGCAAGACCAGGAAATACCTGCACAACGACAAGGAGGCAGCCCCCTACGCGCAAGACCCGGGCACGTTCACCGATTGGGAAGACGTCCCCGAGGGCACCGATATGCTGTTTTACGAAGGCCTGCACGGCGGCGTGGTGCATGGCGACGTCAACATCGCCCGCCATGCCGACCTGCTGGTTGGCGTGGTGCCGATCATCAACCTGGAGTGGATCCAGAAGCTGCACCGCGACAAGCAGGCCCGCGGCTACACGCAGGAAGCCGTGGTCGATACCATTCTGCGCCGGATGCCGGACTATGTGAACTACATCTGCCCGCAATTCGCCGAAACCCATGTGAACTTTCAGCGGGTTCCCACGGTGGACACGTCCAATCCGTTCATCGCCCGCGACGTGCCCAGCGCGGATGAAAGCATGCTGGTGATCCGGTTCCGCAATCCGAAGGGGATCGACATGCCGTATCTGCTGTCGATGCTGCACGACAGCTACATGTCGCGGGCCAACACCATCGTTTGCCCGGGCGGCAAGATGCCGCTGGCGATGCAGTTGATCTTCACGCCGATGATCCTGCAGTTGATGGACCGCAAGAAGCGCCACGGGTAACGCGGACCGTTACGACGCAGCGACCCGTTTCCTCAGGTCGGTGTGCGGCCGAGCGCCGTAGTGGCTGATGATCTCGGCGGCGGCGATGCTGGCGATGCGGCCACAGCGGGCGAGGGTCTCGCCGGCGGTCAATCCGGCGAGGAAGCCTGCGGCATAGGCGTCTCCGGCGCCGGTACTATCGACCAGGCTGGTGGGTTCGACGGCGATCGGCAGGGTTTCGTGTCCTTGCAGGATCAGGCTGCCGGCCTCGCCGCGGGTCAGCGCCACCAGCGCCGCATCGGCTCGGGCGGCTTCGGCGGCTTGCTCGAAGCTGTTGCGCTGATACAGCGCGGTGATTTCTGTTTCATTGGCGAACAGAATGTCCACGTGGTTGGCAACCAGGTCGAGAAACGCCTCGCGGTGGCGATTGACGCAGAACGCATCGGACAGCGACAGCGCGACCTTGCGGCCGGCGGCGTGCGCGGCGGCGGCCGCCTTGCGGAACGCGGCCTGGGCGGCGGGGGGATCGAACAGGTAGCCCTCCAGGTAGGTCACGGCGGAGGCGCCGACCAGGGCGGGATCGACATCGGCCTCGGTCAGGCTGACGCAGGCACCAAGGAACGTGTTCATGGTGCGCTGCCCATCCGGCGTGACCAGGATCAGGCATTGCGCGGTGGGGGCGCCGTCCGATAACGGGCGCGTCGGAAAGTGGACGCCGATAGCATTGATGTCGTGGCGGAACACCCCACCGAGCTTGTCATCGGCGACCTTGCCGATATAGGCGACGCGCGACCCGAGGCCGGCGGCGACGGCGCAGGTGTTGGCGGCCGACCCGCCGCTGCTTTCCTGCCCCGGCGGCATGGCGGCGTAGATCGCATCGGCGGTGGCGGCATCGATCAACGCCATCGCGCCCTTGTGCATGTCGTGGCGCGACAGGAAGCTTTCCTCGGCGCTGGCCACGACATCGACGATGGCGTTGCCGATGCCGAGGATGTCGTAGGTGGGTTCTGTCATCGTGTTCCTTTCGGCGGTGCGCCCTGACGGCGGCTTGGTTGATCTCGACGCCCCTGCCAGGGCGGTCAGATCCTCGTTCTCCACCAATGGCCGGTTGATGAAAAGCTCACCGCGCTGGCGGCGACGCGCTTTGCCCCACCAGAGCGGAACGTTGTTGTTTTTTCATGATATCGTGGTAAATACGTTGCAGCCTTGTAACCCACCGCCAGCGCTGTCTCGCCTGGCGGAAACCCGATCCTTGTCGGAGATTTTCATGCTATTCGCCCTCACCCGTCACGACCGGCCCGGCAGCCTGGCGCTGCGGCTCTCGGAACGACCGATCCACCTGAAATACCTGGAGACGGTGCTGGGCAAGATCGTCTATGGCGGCGCGCTGCTGGGCGATGACGGCAAGCAGCTGGGTTCGATCCTGATCATCGACGTGGCCGATGAAGCCGCAGCGACCGCATTCGCCGATGCCGACCCCTATGTTGCCGCCGGTCTGTTCGCCAGCACGGTGATCCGGGCGTTTCGCCCGGTGTTCAAGGACGGCGCCTGGCTGTAGCGCACTGTCCGGCGCCACGACCGCTCCGGCGAACCACGGTCAGACCGCTATCCCCTGGGTCATCGGCTGCTCGAAATACTCGATGATCTCGCGCAGCGGCCGCGGCACGCTGAACAGATAGCCTTGCGCCTCGCTGCAGCCGGCGGCGCGGACGTGGTGCAGTTGGTCGGCCGTCTCGATGCCTTCCGCGGTCGTGACGATGTTCAACTTGTTGGCCAGATCGACGATCGAGCCAACGATCGCGGCGCAATCGGGCCGGGTGACCATCTCGCGCACGAACGACTGGTCGATCTTGATCTTGTCGAACGGGAAGCTGCGCAGATAGCTCAGCGACGAGTAGCCGGTGCCGAAATCGTCCAGCGCGATGCGCACGCCCAGGGCGTGCAACTGGAACAGCAATGACCGGTTGTTGTCGTTGTTCTTCAACAGTGTCGTTTCGGTGATCTCGAGTTCCAGCCGGCTCGCCGGCAGGCCGGCCGATTGCAGCGCCGCCGTCACCACGCCGACGATGTCGCCGCTGTCGAACTGGGCCGCCGACAGGTTCACCGCCACCCTGGTGTGGGCGGGAAATTGCATCGCATCGGCGCAGGCCTTGTTGACCACCCATGCGCCGATCGATCGGATCAGCCCGCTTTCCTCGGCGATCGGAATGAACTGGGCGGGGGAAATCAAGCCTCGCCAGGCATGATTCCAGCGCAACAAGGCCTCGAAGCCGGCGATGCGATCGTTGCTCAGGTCCCAAAGCGGTTGATAAAGCAGCTCCAGCTCCTGGCGTTCCAAGGCTTGGGCCAGATCCTCCTCAAGCGCCAGCCGGACCAGTAATTGCCGTTCCATGTCCGGCTCGAACAGGCTCAACACACCGCGTCCCTTGGCCTTCGCCTGGTACAGCGCCATGTCGGCGTTCTTCAGCAGGGTATCGGCATCGGCGTGACAGTCGGTGGCGACGGAAATGCCGATACTGGTGCCGACGGTGACGGTGTGCCCGGCCAGGTGATACGGTTCACTGAGCGAATTGATGATGCGTCTGCCGAGTTGTTCGGCGGCCTCCGGCACGTCGTCGGCCATATAGGCAACGGCGAATTCATCCCCGCCCAGACGGGCGACGACGTCGCAGCTTCGCACGCAGCGCAGCAGCCGCCGGCCGGCCGCCTCCAGCAGAGCGTCGCCCACCGGATGACCCAGCGTGTCATTGACGTGCTTGAAGCGGTCCAGATCGAGATACAGCAGCGCCAATCCCATCTGCCGACGGGTCAGCGAACCGATCATTTCGTCCAGCCTGACGCGGAACAGCACCCGATTGGGCAGCTTGGTCAGCGCGTCATGGTGCGCGGCAAACCTGATATTCTCCTCCGCTCGGCGCTGTTCGGACACGTCCTCATAGGTGGCGACCCAGCCGCCGCCCGGGATTGGTTGCTGCGACACCGCGACGGATTGGCCGTCGCCGCCGGTGACGACGAAGGTGCCGGACTGCACCGCGTCGGTCAGGTGACGGTGCTTGATGGAGAGTTCATCGACCATCCTCGCCGGCAGCCCGCCGATGGCCTTCAGCCGCTCGAACAGGTCGCCGATCGGCAGACCCGGTGTCAGGGCGGACGCATCGACCCCGAACAGTGTCAGGAAGCGGCTGTTGTTGACGATCAACTGGTGGTCGCCATCGGTCATCAGCAGGCCCTGCGACATGTTGTTCAGGGCCGCGTTGAACAGCACGTTCTGGACCTGCAACGCACGGTCGCCGTCGCGCAGCGCGGCGTTCTGCAACTGGACCTCTTCCATCGCCTGGCGAGCCCGCTCGTTGGCGGCTTCCAAATTGGCCAGCGCCTGCTTCAGATCGGTGATGTCGGTACGAATGCCGACGCGACCACCACCCGGTATCTTGCGTTCGGTGACCAGCACCCAACGCCCGTTCGGCAGCCTTCGCTCCATCGGCCCGGCATTGTTCATGTGCCATTGCACGGTGGTGCTGATAAAGCCTTCGACGTCGTCTTCGGCCTCGGGATACTGGCCGAGCTGGGCGCCGTTGCGGATGATATCCTCGAACCGTTCGCCAGGGCGGATGAACCCGGCGCTGATCTTGTAAAACTCGCGATATTGCTGGTTGCACAGGATCAGCCGGCTGTCGCTGTCCCACATGACGAAACCGTCCGACATCGACTCGATGGCACCCTCGAGCACGGCGCGCGCTTTGCTGCGTTCGCGGTCCGCGCGATCGCGCTCACGGCGCGCCGCCATCAGCGTCAGGGCCAGCGCCGACAGCAGTATAACCGCCACCGCCACCACGCCGATCAAGCGGTCCCGATCCCGTCGCCAGTCGGCTGTCGCGGTATCCAGATCGAGCGTCAAGGCAATCATCAGGTCGGGGTAGAGGCTGGCCCGCGAGATGCCCAGCGTGGGGGCCTCGGTAAGCTTTCTCGGCACCATGAACGGCCGCTCGTCCGGCGCGATCGGACTGAGCGCGTCGCGTCGCCGCTTACCGATCGCAACCTCGTCGTAGGGCCGGCTGATCACCAGTCGCCCATCGTGACGTTCCAGCGCAATGCGCAGCCCGGGGACTTCGGCAACCGCTGAAAACAGCACCGTCACCAAGGACAGCGGAACCTCCGCCACCGCGTTCAGCACGCCGACGCCGGGCAGCGCCAGCGGGCGTACCAGCAGCACGTCCCAGTCACCGGTGACCGGGTTGCGAACCGGGCCGGCAAGCGCCGCCGGATCGCCCGGCGCAGCGGTCAGGTAGGGCAGCAGATCGGCCGGCAGTCTGCCATTCCAGGGATTGGGTCGCGCCGATGCCCAGATCTGGCCGTCGCGGCGCACCAGCAAAATATCCCTGAAGTCGAAGGTCTGGTAATTGAATGCGCGCAGGATACGGCTGGCGGACGCGGGATCGAGCTTCTGTCCGTCCTGCGCCGCTGTCGCGAACAGTTCCGGCAGGTTCACCAAGGCGCCGTCAACCTGCAGCAATTGGCGGTTCACCACGCGCTCAACCATCAACGCGGCGTTCTGCAGCGTTACATTGGCGGCATGCAAGCTGGTCTCTCGGGTGCGTTCCAACAAGAACCAGCAGCCGCCGATCAGGGTGGACAGCACCAGCCCGATGCAGCCGGCAATGCCGATCGCGAGCAGGCGATGACGGTTCATCCGGCTACCGCGCACCACGCCGAGGCGTGTGGGGTCGGCCCAACCCGTAAGCCCCGCCGGCACTGATCCAAGCGAGCGATTCGGCTGCGCGACGGCATCGGCTAAGCACCCTTGCAGTCGCTGGAAGCCGTGGCCGGGCACGCTGAAGCCCCGATCATGCAGGCAGCCGCCCGCGGCTTCAAAACCCCGTCCTGAATTGCGAAGTCGCTAACCAACTTGCGTGGCCCTACTGATCTCATCGGTAAATGTGCAGAGCTAAATGCTAATAAATCGTGAAGGGCCGAGGATCGCGGCCAAAAATGCCTATAATGTTACCGTGGCTGGCGCCCGCGCGATGGCGGCAATCCTCGCCGGGGCCGGCGATTTTCCGACCTTGGGTCACTCGGGCTTCGGCATCGCCCCCCCGGCCCGTTGCTCAGGAACAGACGCCGCCTGGATTGGCGCGACGCGAATTCGCAACGGACCCGCCAGCGTATCGTTCCAGGCGGTGACGCAGTTGTCGCCGCAGCGGCGGATCCATTGCGGCAGGATCGTTTGCGTCAACAAACGCCTGCGCAAGGTCTCATCGGCGGCGGTGATCGGCACCAGCGTCATATGATATTCCTCGCCGTCGCCGCATGCGTCCGAGCCGATCTCACAGGCGAGTCCCTTGGCGGTTTCCTGATCCGCCGCGTTCCAGATCGACTGCTCCAGCGAATGGATGCCGTCACGCAACTCGCCGCGGATATCGGGCGGCAATCGTTCCCACGCCAGTTTGTTGGCGCCGAAGAAGGACAGCCCCCAACTGATCGCCAAGGGTGAGATGTATGACGTCACTTTCGGCAGCCCGATTTCGCCACCGCTCATGGTGCCGGTGATCGCGCAGTCCACCGTTCCGGTCTTGACCGATCTTACGATGTCGGAAAACGGGATCACGGTTGGAATCGCACCGAGCGCCGACATCATCTCGGACTGACCCACCGATGAAGTGCGGACCTTGAGCCCGGCCAGGTCCTTCAGGCTGTGAAACCGCGGCGCGCAATAGAGCACCTGGGCCGGGTAGGCATAAATCCCAAGCAATTCAACGCCATATTTCTGCAGCAGAAGCTGGTGCAGATGGTCGCGATACAGTTCCACCGTCCTGCGCAGCGACGCGAAATCAGGGTTCAGGGTGGGAAGATCGACCGCGTTCAGTTCCGGTTCGTCGCCCGAGACCAACGCCAGCAGCGCGGTGCCGAACGGCACCACGCCAAGACGCATAAGCTGCAACATTTCCTGCCCCGGCAGGCCGCTGCCGTCGAACGGGTGGATCTCGGCGCGGACTCGGCCATTGGTCAATTGCGGGACCCGTTGCGTCCAGAACGGCTGTTCCAGCTTCGTGTACTGGCTGACGCCGGCCAGACCGCCGACGATTTTCAACTGAATCGGCCCGTCCGCCGCCCGCGCGTGAACCGCGATCGACAGGCTGACCAGCAACCCCAGGCGGCAGGATAGCCGGACGATAGAGCACGGTGACGATGCAAGCTTAGTCGAAAGGCGCATGGACGATGGGACCCCGGGCCGCTGGTTTCTTCGCTGTGCTAAACACGTTATCGCAACGTGATCCCGACTTCCAATGGTTTGTCGTGCCGCCAATCGTCGGCGCTCGCGGCAAATCACGTCTGAGGAACAACCGTGGGTTGCGACTTCGCAATATCGCTGGTAGCATTACGCATCGGCATCAAGGAGCCGTCATGTCGGCGATCCAGATCGAACAGCCAGGCAGCAACGGATCGTCATCCGATCGATCGGCACGGGATCGATCGGCGCCGGGTGAATCGCGAAATCGGCTCGTTGGCTTGACTTTCGTGGTGATGACCGCGCTGGGCTGGGGTCTCAACTGGCCGGCGACCAAGTTCCTGGTGAGAACCTGCCCGCCGCTGTCGGCGCGCGCCATCTCCGGCCTGGCCGCGGCCTGCGTGCTGTTCGGGCTCGCCCTGCTGCGTGGCGAGAGACTTACGGTGCCCGCCAGGCTGTGGGGGCGGCTTTCGCTCGCCTCGGTGCTGAACGTCAGCGCCTGGATGGGCCTGACCAGCGCGTCCCTGCTGTGGCTGGCCGCGGGTCAGGCCGCGACATTGGCCTATACGATGCCGGTCTGGGCGGCGCTGCTGGCCTGGCCGATCCTGAGCGACCGGCCCGGGTTGCGCCAGATCGTGGCGATTCTGCTGGGCATCGGCGGGATCGCCATCCAGGTCGGGGTCACCGGCCTTTACCTCGACGAGACCCGGCTGCCGGGCGTCGCGCTGGCGCTGTCCGGAGCGGTGCTGTTCGCGCTGGGCACGGTTGTGTCCAAGCGGATGCCGATCCCGCTGCCGCGGCTGGCATTGACCGCCTGGCAGGTGTTGCTGGGTTCGATACCGCTGCTTGGCGCCGGCCTGTGGTTCGAACATCCGCGGTTCCACACCCTGCCGCTGATCGCATGGCTGTCGCTGGCCTACACCGCGCTGGTCTCGATGGGGCTGTGCTACGTGCTGTGGTTCGCCGCGGTTCGCCGGCTTCGGGCTTCACAGGCCGCGATCGGCACCTTGCTCACGCCGATCATCGGAGTCACCGCGTCATCGCTCACGCTCGGCGACCCGCTGACCCTGGGTCAGGCCGCGTCACTCGCGCTGGTGGCGGCAGGCATCGTGCTTGCGGTCAAGGACTGACCCGTCGGGGGCGGTGATGCCGTCGCGCAGCCATTCGGTCTTGCCGTTCAGGTCTTCCAGCGCAAGCCGGTAGTAGGTCCGCGCCAGTACCCGCGCGCCGCAGGATTCATACATTTGCCGAGCTGCCGCGTTGCCGGTCTCGGTGGTCCAGTCAAGGGCGGAGAATGTCTGCGAATAGGTCAGCCGAGCCGCCGCCTTCACCAGCGCCTGTCCCACGCCCAATCGGCGCATCGACTGCCTGACATAAAGATCGCGAATGTACAGTGCGCGACTCAGTTCGAAGGCCGGGAACGTCACATTCAACACAATGGACCCGGCGATCGCCCCCGCGACTTCGGCCAGCAGCACCCTGGGGTCGAAGGTGGCGCGAACCGGTTGGCAGGCCAGCGTCGCCGCCTCGATCGCCTGCTGATGCGACACCGGGCGGCGGTAATGGCGTTGCATCTCGGCGAACAGATCCGCCAGGGCGCGAATGTCGGACCCGGTGGGCGCTCGCACCGCGATCTCGGGCAGATCGGTCGCCAGATCGGCGACGGTTTCCCCCGGCAGCGAGTCCATCATGCGCCAGTCCCAGGGTGCCGTGGCAGGCGGATCGGGCCGCCGATCGCGGGCTTCGTCGGGATGGCGAAACAGACGGGGCTCATGCTGCGGACCTTTGATATCACGGCGCGATCTTGATTGTTGTCGACAGTCTGGCACCGGGAACATAACAACAAGTTAACGGTAAAGCCAGTGTTATCGTGCCCAAGCGCGTCAGCCGTTCCGTCCGCTACTGCTGCAGTTGCAACTGACGTCGCAACCGCCGTGATGGATCGGTCTGACCGGACGGCCCCAGATTGTTCAGGAAGCCAGGCACCGCCGCGGCATTGATCAACTGGTCCCGCAGATCCTCGGTCAACGCCCGCGCATCGCGTTGGTCATGCACCACGTGCGGGGTGATCAGGATCAGCAGCTCGGTCCGCTGGCGAGTGTTGTTCTGGTTGCCGGCCAGCAGCCCCAGCAACGGTATGTCCTTCAGCCAGGGGATCCCCTGGTTGCCCACCGACGCGGTATCGGTGATCAACCCCGCCAGGCCGATGGTCTGTCCGTCCTGCACCACCACCCGGGAACTGACGTTGCGTTCGTTGAAGGTCGGCGAATTGACGCCGGGCGTGGTAATTCCCGCCGCGACGCTGCTGACATCCTGCATCACATCCAACGTCACCAGGCCGCCGCTGTTGACCCGCGGCGTGACCTCCAGGATGACGCCGGTCTGCTGGTAGTTGATCGAACTGACGATCGGCGCGTTGCTCGAGATGGTGCTTTGTGAAGACTGACTTTGATACGGCACCACGGCGCCGACCTGAAGCCGCGCCGGTTGATTGTCCAGCACCATCAGTTCCGGGGAGGACAGCACGTGCACTTTTGTGACCTGCTGCAGCGCCTGGATCGCGAACGGCACGCCACCAGCGCCACTGCCGCCAAGGAAGAAACCCGGGAAGCTCAGGTTCAAGGCGGCCGCCGATGGGCTGGCGACGTTCGCAGTGTTCGGCTGGGTGTTTAGGATTCCGTTGATACCGCCCGATTTGAAGAAGAACTGCGTGCCGTACTGCAAGGCGTCGTCCAGCGTAACCTCGGCGATCACGGCATCGATCCGCACCTCCAGCGGAAGAATGTCGATCTTGCGCAGCATCGCATCGATCGTCGCGGTTTCCTGCCCCGTGCCATACACCAGAACCGAGTTGTTCTGGTCGTCCGGTATCACCCGCAGCGTCTCGGTCCCCTGATCGCCGCCGCCCTGCTCCAACCCGCCCAGCAGCGGATTGGCACCAGCCGCCGGCGGCGCCTGACCTCCGCCCCCGGTCGCCGTTTGCCCCCCGCCGGACTGTCCCAGGCCAGACTGTCCGAGGCCAGACTGCCCGACGCCCGATTGCCCCAGACCCGATTGCCCGCCGCCTGATCCGGTGATGCCGCCCGACAGGCTGCCTCGACCCAAGGAGCCGGCGGATCCGCTGCCCAGGCCGGCACCGCCGCCGCCATTGCCGCTCAAACCGCCGCCGCTGGACGATTGCCCGTTCTGTGACCGCTGGTTGGCGGTCGGCTGCGCCGTCACGTTGTTGGGCGTGAACGCCTGCTGCAGCACATACGCCACGTCTTCGGAATGACTGTTCTGCAGATAATACACGTGCCAACTGCGGATCGTCCGCTGCCGCGCGCGGTCGATCAATTCATACACCCGCCGAGCGTCTTCGATGTAACGCTGCTGCGGCGACACCACCAGCACTGCATTGATCCGCGCCAATGGAATGACCCGCACCAGCCCCGACAGCGCGCCATCCTTCTGTCCTCTGAACGCGTCCTGCAGCGCCTGCGCAAAATCCTTCACGTCGCCGCTGCTCACCGGCAGCACGGCGTAGGACTGCTTGGCCAGGACATCGACGTCGAACGCCTTGACCAGGTCGATCAGGCCCTCACGCGCCGCCGGTTCGCCCGAGATCAGCAAGGCGTTTCGTCCCGGATCGGCGGCGATCTTGCCGCCCTGGCCGACATAGGGCTGCAGCACCTTGGCCAGACCCTCGGCCGATGCGTATATCAGCGGCACCACTACCGCGCCGGCCGTCCCGCCGGCACTGCCCGCGACCGCAAGCGCCTGCGCGATCGGCACCACCCGGTACAATCCGCCGGAACTGGTCAGCGCAGCGCCGTTCTGCGCCAGCAGAGACTCCAGCGTCGGCACCAACTGGGACCGGTTCAGCGGCCGTACCGTATGCAGCGTCGCGGTGCCATGAACCGCCGGATCGATCGTGTAGTTGACCTTCAGCAGGCTGCCCAGGATCTGCGCGGCAACTTCGCGAATGTCGGTGTCGGCGAAATCCAGACTGATATCGCCGGGTCCCGACGCAGCCGCCGGGGCCGCCGCCGGCGGCGCGCCCTGCTGGCCAAATGCAACCTCCGGCGGGGGCAGCGCGTTGGGCGACCCAATAGCACCGTTTACCCGCGGCGGCGCTGTGGTTCCGCCATTCGGAAGTTCCCTGAGTGCCGAGATCGCCGGTGGAGATGGGCGGTTGCATCCGGTCAATTGCGTCAGACCAAGCAGGACCACAAGCGCCCCGCATGAACGCTGCTTGCGAACGGTGTGTTGTCGCATTCTTTCGGTCTGCCCCGCCCTTATGCTGGCGCACTGATGGACCGGACCGCCGACGCTATGCGACGCAATCCCTTGTGATCCCGCGCTTCAACAACGTGATTAACGTTAACTAATAGCAATAAAAAGCCGCCGGTTCTCGTTGACATGGGCAATACCCTTCGATCTCACGAGATGCCGCGTAACGGATGGTCGATCTTCCGGCACCGACCAACTGCGTGTGGGGGCCACACTGTGGCAGCGATGCAAGCCTCGCCGCCGCTTGCCGGGCAACCCGCGCGCCGGCGATCGCGCTCGGCCGCCCGTTCGAGACACTATTCCGACGCGACCGCGGATCCGGCGCCGCGAACCGAGGCCACCGCCGGAGCGCTGACCGCATCGACGCGGTGGCGCAGCAAAATATTCACCCGTGGCGATGCGTTGCGAAAGTTGGCGGAGGCCACGACCACGATCGAATAGCGCGACGATTGCGGCCCCACCGCGGTGGCGTGAATACGCAGCATTTGGTCATCGGTCCGCGCCGTGGCCGTGGCCTGCGAGGTGGCCGCGTCGTCGGCCACGCCGGACGCATCGCTCAATGCTCTGGCCACCACCGGGTCGCGGGTCGACATGTCGGGATCGTCCTCGGACAGCACCGTCAGGTGCGGCGCCAGCCGGGCATACAGCTCCGCCGTCATACCCAGGACGTAAGTCAACTCGTGGACGCTCTGGAATGGCGTCCCGGGCGGCCCGTAGTTCCGCCCCGCCGCCCGATAGTCCGATGCCTTGGCGCCCCCCTGCCGCGGATTGGCGTTCTCGGTGTGCCAATCCAAAATGGCGGCGGCAAGCCGCTCGGCCACGGCGGGCGGACCGCCGACCTCGATGATCAATGATTTCAGCAGGTCGCCCGAAGCGGTGTTCAGGTTCACCCGGTCGGCCTCGTTCTCGATCCGAACCAGAACCACGGTTTGACCGATCCGCACCCGGTGCACCACGCCATCGGCGCGCAGTCGAGGGTCCGCCGCCGCCTGCATGTGGAACATCACGTCGGCGACCGCGCCGTCGGCCGCCGCCGCCAACACCGCCGCCTGCTTCAGATTGTCCGCCAACTGGGTATCCGACCGCCCGGCGGCGACGATCTGTGTGCCCAGCAGCGCCAGCAGGCCCATGGTCCAAAGCACGATCAGCAAGGCGAAACCGCGCTGGCGCTGGGTCATGGCCGCGACAGCATCGGCGCGACGACGATATCGGGCCAGCGCGGCGGCTTGGAACCGGCGAACAGCACGCGAAGCCGCACCAGCAAGGGCGGATCCGGTTCGTGCCATTGCGACACCCAGACCCCGGGTCGGCGCCAGTATTCGATCGCCAGCCGAGCGACGCCGCCGACCAGATCGGTCTCCGACGGCTTGGGCGGCGGCCCGAACGGCATCGTATGTGGATCCGGCCGCCAGCGCAGCACCAGCCGGTTGCCCGACACCGCCAGCCCGGCTTGCACCCGCTCCGACCGCAGTCCGGACCCGGGCAGCCGTATCCGGGTCACCCCGGTCAGGGTATTGGCCGACCCGTCGATCGAGGGCCTCGCCGGATCCTCGTCCGGGATCAGGTTCTCGACCACCGAACGCAGCACGCGGTCCACTGCCTCGAGGTCGGTCTTGCCGTCCGACATCCGCGCATCCTGGCGCCAGGCGGTCAGACCGAACCGCACGGTCTGGCTGAGCCCGACCAGCAGGAAGCCGAACACCGCTAGCGCGACGATGATCTCCAGCAGGGTGAAGCCCGCCTGGCCCGCCGTCTTGCGCCCCGTCTTGCGCCCCGTCTTGGGCCCCGTCTTGGGCCCCGTCTGGCGCCGCGTCATCCGCCGACCTGCTCGGTATCCAGCCGCACGCTGCGTTCGGTGCCGCCGTCGTTCCAGCCGATCCAGACGTTGATCGCGTATAGTACCACCGGAAACGACACCGCCGCGCGGGGCCCGATCAGCCCGGCCGGGCGCAGCGCGGCGGTGCCGACCGGGGCCACCCGCAACCGATAGCGGAAGCCGCCGCCATCGCTGCCGCGCCAGTCCCCGGCCGCCAGCGCGGTGCCATGCGTGGCCGCGGTCAGCCGCGACTTCGCCCGCACGATCGCCTGGTCATACATCGATGCGGTCTGCGTCGCGTGCAGGCCGGTGCCGACCGCGCGGAACAGAGCCGCCGCGGCGATGCCGGCCACGATCAGCGCGATGATCACCTCCAGCAGGGTGAAGCCGCCGGTCGCCGCCGGCCGCGCCGGAGGCCGCGTCATCCCGAGGCCAGATTGTTCAGGCTGAGCATCGCGGTCATCAGCGAGGCGACGATGCCGCCGACCGCGACCCCCATCAGAATGGTCATCGCCGGCACCAGCAGCGCGGTCAGCCGCTGCGTCGCCAGCCGGGTCTTTTCCTCGTGGATGTCGGCCGCGCGCAGCGCCATCGGGCCAAGCTGCGCGGTTTCCTCACCCAGGCGCAGCAGATGGATGCTGCGCGCCGGAAACACCCGGGCGGCGTCCAGCGCTCGGCTCAGCGAGCCGCCGCCGCGCGCCGTCACGCTGGCCTGCTCGACCGCCGATCGTGCCGCGCGGTTGCCCATCGCGTCGCGCACGATCGCCAGCGCCGGGATCAGCGCGACGCCGTTCTGCAGCAGGGTGCCCAGCACGCGGGTAAACCGCGCCGCCGCCACCTCGCGGATCAGGCCGCCGACCACCGGCAACCGCAGCAGCGCCCGATCGGTCAGCAGACGGACCCGATTCTGCCGCAGCGCCGAACGCGCCGCGAACACACCCAGCACGATCGCCGCCAGCAGCCACAGGCCGTCGTGCTGCACGAAAGCGCCGGCCGAGATCAGGAACTGCGTCGAGGCCGGCAGCGCCACCCCGCTCTGCTCGAACATCGGCACGAACTGCGGCAGCACCTCGGTCAGCAGCAAGGTCACCGCGCCGATCATCGCCACCAGCAGCACGGCGGGATAGATCATCGCCGAGGTCACCATTGACGCCAGGGTGCGCTGGCGATCGAGCAGATCGGCGATCCGGCCCAGCGTCGGCCCCAGATTGCCGCCCGCTTCGCCGGCCCGCACCAGGCCGACATGCATCGGCGGAAAGCTCGCCGGGGTGCGTGACATCGCCACCGACAGCGGGCTGCCGTCGCGCACCGCGTCGCGCAAGCCGGTGATCGTCGGCCTGACCCGCGCCGAGGCTGTCTCCTGCATGTAGCGCAACGCGCGGTCCAGGTCCTGTCCGGCGGTCAGCATGGTCGCCAGCTCGCGCATCAGGTCGGCGACATCCTGCTTGCGCAATCCGCGCCGGCCGCCGAGATCGAGCTGCAGCAACCCCGACCAGCGCGGCGCCCGGTCCGCCGGTTCGGTGCGCACCGGCATGCTGCCCTGGCGCTGCAGCCGAGCCACCACCTCGGCCTCGGTCGAAGCGTCCATCACCCCGGCGAGGCGTTCACCGGCGGCACCGATCGCGGTGTAGCGGAACGTGGTCATGCATCGGCCCGGATGCTGCGGGTGAGTTCCTCGATCGTGGTTTCGCCGGCCAGCGCGGCGGCCAGGCCGGCGTCGAACATCAGCTCCATGCCGGCGGCGACCGCCGCGCGTTCGATCGTGGCGTGGTCGGCGCGGGCGAAGATCAGCCGCTCGATCTCGGGTCCGAGGTCGAGGAACTCGGCGATCGCGGTGCGGCCGCGATAGCCGGTCTGCCGGCAGGCGGCGCAGCCCGTCGCGTGCGACAGCATGATCGGGCGGTCGGTGGTGCGCCGGTCCAGGCCGAACCGCTCGATCAGTTCGGGTGGCGCCGGTTCGGCGCGCCGGCAATCGGGGCACAGCCGCCGCACCAGGCGCTGCGCCATGATGCCGCGCAGCACCGCGGTCAGCAGGTAGTCCTCCACCCCCATGTCGCGCAGCCGGGTCACCGCCGCGGCGGCCGAGTTGGTATGCAGCGTCGACAGCACCAGGTGCCCGGTCAGCGCCGCCTGTACCGCGATCTGCGCGGTTTCGCCGTCGCGGATTTCGCCGACCATGATGACATCGGGGTCCTGGCGCAGGATCGAGCGCAGCAGGCTGGCAAAGGTCAGGTCGATCTGGGCGCGCACCTGGATCTGGTTGATGCCCTGCAACTGGTACTCGATCGGGTCTTCCACGGTGACGATCTTGCGGGTCACCGCATTCAGCGCCAGTAGCCCGGTATACAGCGTGGTGGTTTTGCCGCTGCCGGTCGGCCCGGTCACCAGCACGATCCCGTTCGGCAGTTCCAGCGAGGTTTCGAGCTTGCGGATGACGCGCGGCGCCAACCCTAGCCTGGCGTAGTCGAACACCACGGCGGTGCGGTCGAGGATGCGCAGCACCACGGTCTCGCCGTGCAGCGACGGGATCGTCGACACCCGGAAATCGACGTCCTGACCGCGCACCGCCATCTTGATGCGGCCGTCCTGCGGCATCCGCCGTTCGGCGATATCCAGCCGAGCCATGATCTTGATCCGCGAGGTGATCGCGGCGGCCAGATGCCGCGGCGGCGGCTCTGCCTCGTGCAGCACGCCGTCATAGCGGTAGCGCACCCGCAGCCGGTCCTCGAACGGCTCGATGTGGATGTCGGACGCCTGGGTCTCCACCGCGCGGGTGATCAGCAGGTTGACCAGGCGGATCACCGGCGCCTCGCTGGCGAGGTCCTTCAGCCGTTCAGCGTCTTCTTCCAACGGGGCGTCGGCCTCGGCGTTCGGGTCGGCCTGGGTCTCTTCGGGGTACAGCCGATTGAGCGCGGTCTCCAACTCGATCGGCACCGCCACCTCGAGCCGGACCGGCAGGCCGGTGGCGACGGCGACGGCGGACTGGGTGAACCGGTCCAGCGGATCGGCGGCGGCCAGCACCAGGGTCTGGTCGTTCGCGCTGATCGGCAACGCGCGGGCGTGGCGCAGAAACCCCGCGGTCAGCCGGTCCGGCAGCACCGGGTCGATGCGCGGATAGCGGTCGGCCGAGGTGATCGGGATCGACAGCAGGCTGGCATAGGCCTCAGCCAATCCGCGCTCCGAGACCAGGCCAAGCTGGATCAGCACCGTATCCAGGCGCTGATCGGATTCGGTGGCGACGCGGCGGGCGCGTTCCAGGGTCCGCGGCGCGCAATGGCCTTGCCGCAGCAAAATCTCGCCAAGAGCGTCAAGCTCGTGATCGGTGACTGTGGTCCCCATCAAGGCCGTCCCATCCAGAGCGTCTCGCCGACGTGCCGGCTTGCATAGGCCGCGCGGCAAATCGCCTGCAAATGACAGCTCGGCGATAACATAATACGCCGGTTCGGCGCACTCGGATCAATTACACGATGCGATCACCGGCATGGCACTCGCGTCACGCCGGTCGGGTTCCGGCCAGGACTTGCGACGCCGGTCGGTTGATCCGCCGGCGTAACCCCCCCGCATCGAGAAGAAAATACTGAAATAGTTCTGCTCGTTCACTGTGTTCTGTCATAGTCAGCGCATATAGGACAGGTTTGTGACAATATTTATTCTTCGTGATGGTAATCCACCAACGCATTCACCCCGTAATTCCACCGTGACCTCGAGGCCGAGGATTGCGAGTGCCGCGCGGAGCACACCACGCCAATAATACATTGGGAGTTACATATACATGTCAGATTTCGACGAGATGAGCACAAAACTGCTCACATCAGATCGACGCAGACTACTCCGCAACGCAGGACTGGGAACCGCCTTCGCCGCCGCGTCCGGGTTCGGCCTGTTCAAGCCGACACCCGCGAAGGCCGCCGGTACCCCGACCGACGCCGATATCCTGAACTTCGCCCTCAATCTTGAGTATCTGGAGGCCGAGTATTACCTGTTTGCCGCCAATGGCACCGGCCTGTCGCCCGCCGACATCAATGGCGTCGGCACCACCGGCAGCGTGCTCGGTGGCGCAGCGGTGCCGTTCACGATCCCGGCCGTCCAGCAATACGCGAACAAGATCGCCGCCGACGAGCAGGCCCACGTGCAGTTCCTGCGTTCGGCCCTCGGCGGCGCCGCCGTCGCGCGTCCCGAGATCGACCTGGTCAATAGCTTCAACACCCTCTGGGCCGCCGCGGGCCTGGTGCCGGCCGGCGGAACGTTCGACCCATTCGCCAATGATTTGAACTTCCTGCTCGGTGCCTATGTATTCGAGGACGTCGGGGTAACCGCGTATAATGGCGCCGCTCCGCTGATCCAGTCGAAAACCTACCTCGGGGCAGCAGCCAGCATCCTGGCAGTTGAAGCCTATCACGCGGGCAGCATACGGACCTTGCTGTTCCAAATGGGCCAGGGCGCCGCAACCGCCGCGATATCGGCAGTGCGTGCCGCCGCGTCGGGCGCGGCCGACGATCAGGGCGTGGTCTGGAACGGACAGGCCAATATCACCCCGACCGACGTCAACGCGCTGGCCTTCAGCCGCACCACCACGCAAGTGTTGAACATCGTCTATCTCGGCGGTGCCAGCGGCAATTTCGGCTTCTTCCCGCAGGGCTTGAACGGAGCGATCGCCTGATCGCAGCGCGGTTCAGCGCAGCTTCCTGATGGCGGATCCGGAGTTCGTCCGCGAGGACGAACTCCGGGCCGACAACAGCATCGGCCTGATCAGTGGCGAAATCTGCCCAACAAATGAAACTATCCCCGGCCGTGTGCGGTATCGTCAGGCAGCATCCTGACGTGCGCGAGACTGCGGCGCGCTGCACATGAGGGCGGTGCACGCGGACATAGCTGAGGCGGTTTCCGAGGCGTCACCGCCGCCGCCTAACGAACCCAGGTTGTCGCGAATGAAATCCTGCACCTGTCCAGCAGGCATCGGCCGTCCCAAAAGATAACCCTGGATCTCGCTGCAACCGCGTTCGCGCAGCGCCGCCAGTTGGTCCGCCGTCTCGACGCCCTCGCCCACGGTGGCGAGGCCAAGGTTGTGGCACATGTCCAAGATCGCCTCGAGAATGACCCGAACGCCCGCGTCGTCGGCCTGGCCCTGCACAAACGCCCGATCGATCTTGATCTTGTCGAAACAAAAGCGCCGCAGGTAACTCAAACTGGAATAGCCGGTGCCGAAATCGTCCAGCGCGATCCGCACGCCCATCGCCTTGATCGCCTTCAGGTTCGCCAGCACCGCCTGGCCGTCATCGGCCAGCACCGATTCTGTGACCTCGATTTCCAGATGCTCAGGCGCCAGCCCGGCCCGCAGCAGCGACGCGGCGATATCATCCTTCAGCCCGTCGTTGTGAAGCTGCATCACCGATACGTTGACCGCGACCGGCAACCGCGGCTCCCAGCTCGCCACCGCCGCGCAGGCGCGGCTCAGAACCCATCGGCCCAGACGATCGATCAGGCCGCAACTCTCGGCCAGGCGAATGAACACGTCTGGCGAGACGAAGCCGCGCACCGGGTGGCGCCAGCGCGCCAGGGCCTCGAACCCGATGACCCGCAATGACGCGCTGTCGAATTTGGGCTGAAAGTGAACCTCCAGCGCATCATCGTCGAGCGCCCGCCGCAGGTCGCGTTCCAACAGGCGCCGATCGGTCACCGCCTGGGTCAAATGTTCGTCGAAACACCGATACACGCCGCGCCCGCCGGTCTTGGCGCTGTACAGCGCCATGTCGGCCTGATTGAGCAGCGTGTCCACGTCCAGACCGTCGCGCGGATAGAACGCGATACCGAGACTGGCCCCGATGCGGATCTGCTGGCCGTCCACCTCTACCGGGTCGGCCAGCCGCCGCAGCACACGCTCGGCGAACGGCGCGACATCGCCGGGTTCACGCAGCGTGGTCAGCAGAATGACGAATTCGTCGCCGCCCAGCCGTGCGACCACATCGGTTGCACGCATCAGCGCCTTCAGGCGGCCGGCGACCTCGATCAGAAGCTGGTCGCCGACATCATGGCCCAGCGTGTCGTTGACCGGCTTGAAACCGTCGAGGTCGACGATGATCAACGCGGTCAGATCCGGCTCGCCGGCGCCGCCATCGATGATCCGCGCCATCCGCTGGCGCAGTTCCATCCGGTTCGCCAGCCCGGTCAGCGCATCGTGATGCGCCAGGTACTGCACCTGGGCGTGCGCCAGGCGCTGTTCGGTGACGTCGGTGTAGGTTTGAACGTATCCGCCATCCGGCAGCGCGTGGGTTCGGATCTCGATGATTGTGCCGTTCTTCAGCGCGGTCTCGACCTTGTCGCTGCGTATCGACCCGGCGGCCAGGGTCAGCCCGCGGCCGGTGTCGGCGTTGACGACCCCGGTCATCAGCTCGCTCGCCCGCAACGCGACCTGCTTCATCGCCGCGTTCGCCAATTCATCGGGGCCGGCGAGCAGGTCCAGCACCCGCGGGTTGATCACCAATACCTTGCCCTGGCGATCGACCATCAGCACACCCTGGCTGATGGTGTCCAAGGTAACCGACAAAGCGCGGCGCGAGGCCAAGCTGCGGCGCTTCTGCCTGATCCAGAAGAAGCCGATCAGGCCGACCGCGCAACTGACCGCCGCTCCGCCCAGCAGGGCATCAACCCGCAGCGCCCGATACCAGCCGAACACGGTGTCGGTGTCGAAGCCGACCATCACGATCAGCGGATAATCCCGCAGATGGCGAAAGCTGGCGATATCGCTGACGTGGCCGGCGGCATCGCTGAGCCCGAGCGAACCGGTTGGATGCTCGAGCACCTCGCGCCGTTCGGATTGTGTCGTGAGGGCTTGCCGGCCGTTCACCCCGCCCGCCCAGGGACCGCCCGCCCAGGGACCGCCCGCCCAGGGACCGCTCGCCCAGGGACCGCCCGCCAAAGTGGTGCCGTTGGACGATAAGATGGAAACGAAACCGGTTCCCTGCTCCAGCGATCCGGAATGCCGCGCAAGTTCGGCGCCGCTCACCGACAACGCCACCACGCCGGCGAATGCGCCATCAAGGCCGACCAGCCTGCGGCTGAATTGGATCCTTCCCACCCCACCGTCCAGGCCGATCATCGGCCGGCCGACGAACAGATCGTCGCGCGCTGGATCGAGTTGCGCGCGGAACCGCATCCGCTCGGCGATGCTGCTGCCCGACGCCAGCGTGTCGGTGCTGGCAACCACCAATCCGGTAGCGTCGGTCATCGCGACCCGCGCCGTCAGATCCTCGGCGAAGCTTTGCGTCCGCACCCAGCGCTGAAAATCGAACCGCTCGCCCTCGGCCAGCTTCAGAGCACGTGCGCTCAACAGGATATAGTCGATCTGGCCGATCGTGCGCCTTGTGCTTTCCTCCGCAGCCCGAGCCAGGTTGCCGGTCGTGCGGACCGCTGCCGCCTTGGCGCCGCTGTATTCGTGGTGCAGGCCGGCGACGATGCCGATCCACGGCAGGATCAGGAAACAGCCGATCGCGATCAGCTCCGGCAGCGGCGTTTCGGTCTTGGAACTTGGCAACAATGACCGGATCGCGCGACCCGACCGGGCGATCGACCGACTGGCCCCGGCGAACGAATGCCACCGGCCGGTCGCCTCGTCTGGCGGTGCTCGGCGGCCGTTGCGCGGCAAACCGGCAAGTCCCAGATCGGCTGTCTGCATGCGGGAAACGAGCGCCTTGGTGATCTGTCTTCCGCACTAGCCCGGCGATTCCTAACATTCGGTTAATTTTGCGCGGAAAAATCGCGCGGCCCGAGGATGCCCCGAACTCGATGGCCGAATGACCGCAACCACCCACAACACGCGGCTGGCCGGCGCGCCCACCCACGAAGTCAGATCATGCCGTCTCGGACACGACCCAGCCACGGCGGCGCGGTCACCCCACCTCGGCCGAGGGCCGGCCAGCGATGCCGGATCAGGCGGCCTGGCGGCGGAACGCGTCCAGGCTGCCGGCATGGATCAGCTCGCTTGGCAACTGGTGCCCGACGATCTGTTCCGCCATGCGCCCGACCTCGATCAGCGCATCGAGGTCAACCCCGGTCTCGATCCCCATCTCCGCGCACAGCAGCACCAGTTCCTCGGTGCAGATGTTGCCCGCGGCCTTTGGCTGGCCGGCGAACGGACAGCCGCCCAGGCCGCCGACGGTGGAGTCGAACTCGGTCACGCCCAGTTTCAGCGCCGCATGTGCGTTGGCCACCGCCAGGCCGCGGGTGTCGTGCAGATGCAGCGCCACGGTCATGTCCGGCCAATGGTTGCGCACCTCGTTGATCACCCGCTCGATCCGCGCCGGGGTCGCCCAGCCCATGGTATCGGCCAACGAGAACAGGCTGATCGGCGCATCGGTCTGTTCGGCGATCGCCATGCCGTCGCGCAGCGTGCTGACGACCTCGGCGGGCGAGATGTCACCCTGGTAGTTGCAGCCGAACGCCGCCATCACGCCAATGCGGGTCACCGCGATGCCCTTGGACTGCTGCAAGGCGCTGTGCTTCTTCATCGCGTCGAGGTTTTCCGCCGGGCTGCGGTTCAGGTTCTTGCGGGTGAACCCGGCCGACGCGGTCAGCGAGATCGATCCATTGATCGTCAGCTTGTCCTTGAACGCCAACGCCCGGTCGAGCCCGTTGCCGTTGAAGAACAGCCCGGTGTAGTGCACGCCGGGTTTGGCGCGGAAGCCTTGCACCACCGCCTCGGCGTCGGCCCAGCCCGGCACCAGGCGGGTGTTGACGAAGGAACAGGCCTGGATGTGGCGCAGACCGGTTTCCGCCAACGCCTCGATCAGCCGGATCTTGTCGGCGGTCGGGATCGGGCCGGGTTCGATCTGGAAGCCCTCGCGGGGGCCTTCCTCGTGGATTTCGACGCGGCGGGGCAGATCGGTCATGGCGGCAGTTCCTTACTCTGTCCGGTTCAGACTGCATCCGGCGGCCCGAATTTGCCAGGGGTGGGCTCCCGTTGCCACGTTCAGTCCATGAATGCGGCGGCGTCAAACACGTTCGGCGCACGATCGAAACGCTCGTGACGGGCGAGCCGACGCAACAAATCGGCGAATGCGTCCGTCTAGCTTGGCTTAGCTGGCATGGGTCTTGACGGCGCCGAGCGCGATGCGACGGCGCTCCCGCCGAAGACGACGTTCTGGCGGCCCGCCGGCGTGAACAGGCCATACATCGTTGCCGCCTCCGGGGCGCTCGCCGCGTCCAGTGCCGCAAGTTGCTCCGCCGGCAAGTAAAGGTCGGTGGCGGCGATATTGTCGTAAACCTGGCTGACCCGGCTCACGCCCATAAGCGCGGTGTCCACGCCTGGCCTGGAAAGCACCCAGGCCAGCGCAACCCGCGCGGGCGTCTCACCCATCGCATCCGCGACGCTACGCAGCGCCTCAACGATCCGCCAGTTGCGGTCGGTGAACAAGGTGTCCCCGAAAGGATTGGCGCCATCGAGCCGCTTGTCTTCGTCGGCCCGCGTTTCGCCCGCGCCCGCGTCGCTGGGCAGTCCACCAGCGCGGGGCGCGCCCGCCTCCACGGTGGCACGGTCGTATTTGCCCGAGAGCAGACCATAGGCAAGCGGGCTCCACGGCATCACGCCAAGTCCCATGTCCTGTGCCAAGGGCACGTGCTCGGCCTCCACCTCGCGGCTGACCAGCGAGTAAAAGTACTGCAGCGCGATCGGGCCAGGCAGTCCCCGCAAGGCTGCCAAAGTCGCGAGTTTGGCGACATACCAGGCCGGCGCGTTCGACATGCCCCAGTAGCGGATTTTGCCCACACGGACGAGGCCGGCCATGGTTTCCAGCAACTCCTCTGGCGGCGTCACCGAATCCCAGACATGCGCCCAGTAGAGGTCGATGTAGTCGGTACCGAGCCGGCGCAGCGAACCCTCCAACGCTGTGTGGATGTGCTTGGCCCCGTTGCCGCCAGCAAGAGGCCCTTTCCCTGCCGCAAAGCCGGCTTTGGTCGCAACGACCAGACCACCGCGCAGTCCGCGATCCGCGATGATGGCGCCCAGCATCTCCTCGCCCCGACCGCCGGCGTAGACGTCCGCCGTGTCAACCAGGTTGCCGCCCGCCTCGACATAGGCATCGAACACCGTCTCGGCCGCCTCGCGTTGCATACCCCAACGCGCGACGCCAAAGGTCATGGTCCCCAGCGCCAGCGGACTGACGACAAGGCCTGAACGCCCCAGGGTGCGATAATCAGTTAGCGGCATCTCGAGCACTTTCATAGTGAATGATATACAACCCTGACTGGGGCCGTTGGCGCGATCTGTCAAGTGTTCTATATCGCTTGCTATGGAACAATCAGCAGCGCCTGCGGCGCGCCGGACGGGGCGACCGCTGTCTTTCGATCGAGACGCAGTGCTGGACATCGCAATGCGGCTATTCTGGGAGCACGGCTATGAAGCGACGTCGATTGCCGAACTTACCCAGAAAATGAAAATCACCCCGCCCAGTCTGTACGCGGCGTTCGGCGATAAGCAGCGTCTGTTCAGGGAAGCGGTGCATCGATATCTTGGCGGCGCCACGGCGGTTGCTCAAACGATCCAGGACGCACCGACGTCACGCGATGCCGCTCGCGATCTGCTGACCGCCGCCGCCATCGGCGACACGGCTGAGGATACGCCGCAGGGGTGTCTGCTCGCCAGTTCGATCGTCAGTGGCTCAACGGCCGCTGCAGCCGTCCGCGAAGAGCTGGCGGTGATCCGCCGCGCCATTGAGGCAGCGCTGCGATTGCGGATAGAACGCGACGTCGCCGACGAATTGCTGCCTGCAAGCGTTGATGCGGAAATGCTCGCCGGCCATGCGTTCGCCGTGGTCCAGGGAATGTCCACGCTCGCCAAGGACGGCGCCAGTCGGGACAAGCTGCTTCTTATTGTCGATGCTGCCATGACGTGCTGGCCAATAGCCGATTAATCCTGGAGGCCTGTTGACGATCGTGCAACATTCGGAATTTGCTCGTCGATCTCCGGCCAACTGGCAAGCAGTTCGAGCAGGCTGCCGGTTGGCACGGGCTCGATAATCAGCCGATCGCCGTCGCGCCTGATAGCAGCCTCTTTACCGGGGAGCTCAAATCCCACTGGAATACGAATGGCCTGGTTGCGATTGTTACGAAATAGTCGAACCTGACGCGACTCCGGATTACGCCCGGACATCGACTTCTGGTAGATGCCAAGAACATTTGCCAGCTGCCATCGCAGTTCAAGATCGAAGCGTCGTTCCGTCGGGCCGCGCCTCCGATCCCGCCGTACCATCGGGCTATTTACCGCTGGCTACTCATCCCGCACCACCCGATTGCTCGCCTCGTCCCACTCCGCCAACACCGCCTGCCCCGGCTGCAACGCAAGCGCAGCCCCCGTGCCGCCATCCTGCTGGAATGCGATCAGCCGCTCTCCCCCCGGCAGGCGCAAATAGCAATGCACCATGAACCCGCGGTAGACGACCTGCTCCAACGTCGCCACCACCGCGTTCGCCCTGATTGGCTGGCCCAAATCCTGACCCACCCGAACCGCTTCAGGCCGCACCGCCACGCTGACCCGGCCGTCCGCCACCGCCTGCCCCGATACCGTCAGGTGCAGACCATTGGCGCACACCATCCGAACCGAACCTCCCGACCGCCGGTCTGTCGTTCCTTGAAAGAAATTAGAAACCCCCAGGAAGCCAGCGACAAACCGCGTCGCCGGATGCTGATACACCTCGGCCCCAGTTCCGACCTGTTCCAGCCGTCCGTCACGCATAACCACGATGCGGTCGGCCAAGGTCAACGCCTCATCCTGATCGTGCGTCACCATCACCGTGGTGATCCCCAACCGCCGCTGCAGCAGCCGCAGCTCGACCTGCATGCTCTCCCGCAGGCTCTTGTCCAGCGCTCCCAGCGGTTCATCCAGCAGCAGCATCGCCGGCTCGATCACCAGCGCCCGCGCCAGCGCCACACGCTGCTGCTGGCCACCGGAAAGCTGCGACGGCAATTTGTGCTGATGACCGCCCAGCTGCACCAGGTCCAGCGCCTCCTGCACCCTGGCTGCCGCCGCGCGGCGCTTGATGCCGCGCATCTGCAGCCCGAACGCCACGTTCTCGGCCACGGTCAAATGCGGGAACAGGGCGTAGCTCTGGAACAGCATGCCGATGTTGCGGCGATGCACCGGAATCCCGGTGATCGGCCGCCCATTGACGAAAATCTCCCCCCCGCTCGGCTGCACCAGCCCGGCGATCATCCGCAGGCTGGTGGTCTTGCCGCAGCCGCTCGGACCCAGCAGCGCAACAAGCTCGCCCGGTTCGATGGCCAGCGACAGCCGCTCGACCGCGACCGAGCGGCCATAGTGCTTGGTCAGATCCTTGAGCCGAACGGCGGCGGGCTGCGTGTGCAATCCGCTCAGCTTCCAAAAATCTGGTTGAGCTT
This sequence comes from Rhodopila sp., assembly GCF_965277165.1. Classification (GTDB taxonomy): domain Bacteria; phylum Pseudomonadota; class Alphaproteobacteria; order Acetobacterales; family Acetobacteraceae; genus Rhodopila. The sequence continues at coordinate 384,321 of NZ_CBDICE010000006.1, read as the reverse complement.
CTCCAGCCACGCCGGACGCCGCGGATTGACATAACCCCAGTCGCAGGCAAACAGGCCCATCGCATCCATCTTGCTGTCCGGATAGGCGATGTATTTCGCCGCCTCCGGCTTCAGATTCAGCCCGCTGATCGACGGCGCGGTCAGCGTCGCCTCGGCCAGCCCCTGCTGCACCGAGGGCTCCAGCATCCGGTTGATGAACGCCGCACCCAGGTCCGGTTCCGGCGCGCCCTTGACGAAGCTGAGGCAGTTGATGCCGGCGAACGTGCCCTCTTTCGGGAACACCATATCCAGTGGCGCGCCGGCCACCGTGTAGGGATAGACGTCCTTCGAGTATTCGATGCCGCCGACATCCGCCTGGCCCTGCGCCACCATCATCACCATCGCCGGGTTGGCGATCGTCGTCAGCACGCTCGGCTTCAGTTGCGTCAACTTGGGCCACGCCTCGTCGGCAACATACTGCGCCTGCTGCAGCGGCTTGCCGGTGACCATGCTGGCGGTCGCCACCAGCAGGTAGATGCTTTGGGTATATTGCGGCGGCGCCATCAGGAAGCGCTTCTCAAACCGTTTCTCCCACAGATCGCCGTAGCTGACGATCTTGATGTCGGTTTGCGGATTGACGAACAGCCCCCCGGTCGAGATCGCGAACGCCGCGCCATAACCGTCATTGAACAGAAAACGCTTGTACACCCGAGACAGATTGGGGATCTTGTCGACCGGCAACGGGTCCAGCAGTCCCTCGCGCTTCGCCAGGTCGATGCCGATATCGTCCATGAACATCGCGCTGTATTTCGGATTGTTCCGGGTCGCGCGCAACGCCGCGATCTGCGTCAGCGTCACCCCCTCGGTGGTGAACACGCGGCATTTGTAGTCGGTCTGAAACTGCGGAATGATGTGCTTGCGCACATATTCGCCCTGCTGCGCGCTATAGATACCGATCTGGAGCGATTTTCCCTCGGCCCAGGCGCGCGAACTCAGAATGGTGGGCATCGCCAACACCACGGTTGCGGCCTTCGCCAGAGTCCTGCGACCGATCGTCATCACCATCTCCCTACATCCCCATTGCACGCCGCAGACCGACCAACCGATCCAGAACCAGCACCACGACGATCGCCAATCCGATCATCAAGGTCGAAATGGTCGCCACCGACGGGTCGAACACGCTGCTCGCCTTGCGGTAGATCAGCATCGGCATCGGCTCGTTCTGCGCATCCGCCAGCCACATCGACACCGGGTAGTTGTCGAACGACACCATGAACGCGAACAGACTGCCCGCCGCGACACCCGGCGCGATCTGTGGCAGCGTCACCCGGCGGAACGTGCGCCAGCGCGACGCACCAAGGGTCCGCGCGGCTTCCTCCAGCGTGACATCGGCCAGCATCAGGCTGGCGGTCACGGTGCGCACGACATAGGGCGAGGTCACCAGGATATGCGCAATCAGCAGGTTCACCGGCACCGAACCCCAACCCAGCGAGGAGAACAGCTGCAGCAGCGCAAGCCCGGTCACCAGCACCGGGAAGATCAGCGGCGACAGCAGCAGCGATCGCACCACCGCAGCCCCCGGCACCGGGAACCGCACCAGGGCGAACGCCGCCGGCAGTCCCAGCAACACCGCGCCCGCCGTGGCGAAGCCGGCGAGCCACAGGCTGAACGACAGCGAAGACAGGAACTCCGGGTCTCGCAGCACCTTGCCGTACCAGCCCAAGGTGAAGCCCTTCGGCGGAAAGCTGACGAACAGCGTGTCGGACACCGACAATGACATCGTCACCAGCAGCGGCGCGGCGAGGAAAATCAGGGTCGCGACGGTGGCGGCATAAAGCGTCGCCGAGGCCGCGACTCCGCGCCCGTTCATGCCAGGTTGCGCCGCCGTTCGAGGAACCAGCTTGAGGCCAGATTGATCGCCAGCACCGTCACCACCAGAACCACCGCCACGGTGGCGCCGAACGGCCAGTCATACACAGCGGTAATTTGCTGCTCGATCAGGTTGCCCAGCATTTGGGCAGAGGTGCCACCCAGTATGGCAGGCGTGACGTAGGAACTTGCGGTCAGCGAAAACACCAAGGTAAACCCCACCGCCAGCCCCGGCAGACTCAGCGGCAGGGTAACCCGCCAGAACACCCGCCACGACGCCGCCCCCAGGGTCCGCGCCGCATCCTCAAGCTGCGGATCGATCTTCGCCAAGGCCGCGGCCAGCGGCAGCACCATCATCGGCAGGAATACGTGCAGCGAGCCGATCACCACCGCGGTTTCGGTATACAGGATCCGGATCGGCTGGTGGATCACGCCGAGCGACAGCAGCACCCAGTTCACCACGCCGGTGGGTCCATTGCCCAGCAGCAGTTGCCAGCCGTAGGTGCGCACCACGACGCTGACGATCAAAGGGGCGATCACCACGATGGTCATGATCCGCATCACCAGCGCATTGCTGCGCACCATGACGAGCGCCACCGGGTAGCCCAGCAGCGCCGCCAGGGCCGCGGTCACCGCCGCCATCCTGAGCGTCGCAACCAGCACGTGGATGTACAGGCCAGTGCCCAGGAAGTGCTGAAAATGCGCCAGCGTCAGCGGCAGCGTCACCACCCCGTCGGGCCGCTGCGTCAGCACGCTGTAGCCGAACAGCGTCAGCGCCGGGGCGATGGAGAACGCCAGCAGAAACCCCGATGCCGGCAGCAGCAGAAGCAGCCCCGCCAACCGCCCATCACCCAGCCCCAATGGCCGTGCCGACGCTCGAACGACGCGCAAGGCGGGGGAAAATACAGTGGCGGTGACCGTCATCGTTTCGCCAACACTCCGCACGGGATTTAGCCGGCCGCGCTTAGCGATCTGCAATACACATGCCACGCCACGACAACATCCGCCCGCTTCCGGCGTGCGAAGCAACGATCAACGCCACTACAACCGTCAGGATCGGCGCGTAAACCGCCACGCGCCCTGACAGCGACCAAGTGACCCGACGAACGGCACGTCATGGGACCGTGACCGCCAGGATTCCCCTCACCCGGTCAGGCCACACCGCGTTCCGTGCTTGCTTCGATCACTTCGATGTTGAACAGTGCCGTCTGACATGGTCCAAGGCCACGATATGTCCTGGGTGCCCAGCTTGACCATCCCCTGCCGTTTTACATCCGATGGCAAGCGACCGGGAACCCGGCGCGCTCCACACCGCGGAGATTTCGCCCATGCCGTTCAAGGTCCAGGTCGGCCCGCCGCAGATCGCCATTCACCAGGCCATGACGGTGCTGGTGACCGAATCCGATGGCCAGATCAACTGGCCCGGAGACAAGGGACTGTATTTCTTCGATACCAGGCTGATCAGCGCGTGGTCGGTTTACGCCAACGGCACGAAGTGGGACCTGCTGAACGGCGGCGCGGTGAACTTCGATGCCGCCCGCGTCTTCCTGACTAACCAACCATTCCTCACCGAGGATGGCCCGATCCCCTCGCAAACCCTGGCGTTCGAAATCTCGCGCGTTTTAGACCAAGGCCTGCACGAAGATCTCGACATCACCAACTACGGCCAGAAACCGGTCCGCTTTAACCTTGAAATCGCCATCCGCTCCGATTTCGCTGACGTGTTCGACGTCAAGGCCAAGCGCGACATCCGCCGTGGTCACATCAACTCCGACTGGACCGAGACCCGCCAGACCTTGCGCACCACCTACCGCAATGCCGATTTCTCCCGCTCGGTCGCGGTTTCGGTCGGCAAGAGCGATTCTCGCGCCGTGCTCGCCAACGGCCGCCTAAGCTTCGAGGTCAAGGTGCCGCCGGGCGGCCGCTGGCACTGCTGCCTGATGTATGAATTCGCCGACGGCGACAAACGCTATCACGCGCCAAAGGATTGCGCCGCCGACTCCGGACTGTCATCGCAGGCCAAGGCACATCGCGACTGGCGCGAAACGGTGTTGAAATTGCGCACCAGCAATGAAGAATTCTACCGCTTCTACCATCAGGCGATCGACGACATGGCGGCGCTGCGGCTGCCGATCGAGGGCACCGACCACATGGTGTTCCTGCCCGCCGCCGGCTTGCCCTGGTTCATGGCACCGTTCGGCCGCGACAGCCTGATCGTTTCGTTACAGAACATTCTGGTCTACCCCGAGTTCGCGCGCGGCTCGCTGGAGGTGCTGGGCGGCTGGCAGGCCAGGCAGCGCGATGATTTCCGCGACGCCGAGCCGGGCAAGATCATGCACGAGTTGCGCTATGGCGAGCTGGCGCATTTCAAGCTCATACCGCACACACCGTATTACGGCACCGCCGACGCGACGCCGCTGTACCTGGTCACCCTGCACGCCGCCTGGCGCGCCACCGGCGACATTTCGTTGTTGCAACGTTTTCTTCCCAACGCCCAGGCCGCGCTCGACTGGATCGACGAGTATGGCGACCGCGACGGTGACCTGTTCCAGGAATACCAGACCCGTTCCCCGGTCGGCTACGAGAACATGGCCTGGAAGGACGCCGGCGATTCAATGGTCTATGCCGACGGATCCCCGGTGCGCGGCCCCAAGGCGCTGTGCGAACTGCAAGGCTACGTATACGACGCCTGGGTGCGCATGGCCGAGGTTTTCGATGCGCTCAAGCAACTGGATCGCGCGCGCGCGTTGCGCCAGAAGGCGGCGGCGCTGTTCACCAAGTTCAACCAGGCATTCTGGGACGAGGACGCCGGGTTCTATGCCTACATGCTGGATGGCGAAAAACAGCGGGTGATGACCGTCGCGTCCAACCCCGGACACCTGCTGTGGTCGGGCATCGTGCCGCCGGATCGGGCCGCCCGCGTGGTCGGGCGGCTGATGCAACCCGACATGAATTCGGGCTGGGGCATCCGCACGCTGTCCTCCAAACACCCCGCCTTCAATCCCTATTCATACCAGAACGGCTCGGTTTGGCCGCACGACAACAGCCTGATCGCACTTGGTTTCAAACGCTACGGATTTAGTGCCGAGGCCGGACACATCGCGCGCGATATCAGCGAGGCCGCCAGCTATTTCCTGCTGAACCAGTTGCCGGAACTCTACGCCGGGGTACAGCGCGACGGTGCCAATTTTCCGGTGCAATACCTGGGCGCCAACGTGCCGCAGGCGTGGGCGGCGGGGTCCTGCTTCGCGCTGCTGCAGGCGATGCTGGGCATCCAGCCGGACGCACCCGCCAACACGCTGTATGTCGATCCTGACCTGCCACCCTGGCTGCCCGACGTCACCCTGACCGACCTGCGGCTGGGCAAAAAGCACCTCGATATCCGGTTTTGCCGTGATGGCGACAAGACCAGGTGGGAGGTGCTGCGCGGCGATGCCAAACTGGTCAAGTATCGCGGCGCCGTCCAGGCACGCGAAGCGCTCGGCGTGGCCTGACGCAATCGAGCCGACGCGGTCCAGATCTTCGTCGCTTCGCTCGATCCAGAAGGTAGCCGCCTATGCCTGACCCTGATCGAAACTTCAAGAATGAACAGAATCAGGCTTTGGAACATATGAAAGCGACCTTCATCGCCGCCATCGAACAGGCTTATGAGGCTTTCGCGGAAACCATGTCGGCCGCCGGGTCCGGCGAACCGCCGCCCCCCAGGCAGTTTTCCGCAAACTGCGGCGTGCACCTGGCCTGCTGCATGCACTGCGGCGCGGACATCAACCGCTTACACGGTGGCGATGGCATCAAGAACGCCGTCGATATTTCCAATCACGATTGGGGGTCCAAGTTCGAGCTACAACAGAAATAGCCAAACTATCTGCCGTCGGAGGAACACCCATGAAAATCACCAGCCACGAAACGACCACGCTGCGCGTGCCGGAAGACGACCCTCTCGCCAACATGCCCGAGCAGGCCGGCCGTACCCGCCCAGTCGTCATCCTGCGCCTGCGCACCGACAGCGGTATCGAAGGCATCGGCGTCACCTTCTACGGCGGGCGGATGACCGGAAGCCTGCGCACCGCAGTCGACGAACTCGCCACCCTGACCGTCGGCGAGGACCCGCTGCGAATAGAAATGATCATTGCCAAGCTGCGTGCCGGCACCGGCGATTCCTGCGGCCCCGGCGGCATCTTTACCCTGGCGCTGTCGGCGATCGATGTCGCGCTGTGGGATATCAAGGGCAAGGCGCTCGACCAGCCGCTGTGGAAGTTGCTCGGCGGCCATCGCAACCGGGTGGCGACCTATGCCTCGGGCTCGCTGCGCCGCGGGTTGACCGACGATCAGGCGCAGCGCGCGGCACGCATTCTGGTGCAAAAAGGCTTCACCGAAATGAAGACCCAGATGGCGCTGCCGGGAAACCCCACCCCGGCCGAGGAAGTGCGCCGCGTGCGCGTGGTGCGCGAGGCGATCGGGCCTGACGTCAAGCTGATGTGCGACATCAACCAGCGCTGGCGCCCCGAACAGGCGATCGACATCGGCAGTCGCGTCCAGGATGTCGGACTGTTCTGGCTCGAGGACGTCACCGCCGCCGACGACTACCCTGGCCTCGCCCGCGTCACCGCCGCGCTGAACACACCGATCGCCGGCGGCGAATATCTGTGGGGCATCGTTCCGTTCCGCCACATGATCGAGGCCCGCTCAGTCGATATCATCATGATCGACATCTGCCGTGTCGGCGGCGTGACGCAATGGATGAAGGTCGCCGGAATGGCCGAGGCGTTCAACCTGCCGGTGGTCAGCCACGTGATGCCGGAAATCCTGCTGCATATGGTCGCCGCCTGCCCCAACGGGCTGACCGTCGAGTACATGCCGTGGATGCTGGCGCTGTACGAAGAGACCCCGACCATCGACAACGGCATGCTGATACTTCCGGAAAAACCTGGGCTGGGGCTGACCTTCGACGAGAAGGCGATCACCGCGTTCAAGGCGTGACGGATGCTCGATCACGTCACGCTGGGCGTCAGTGACCTCGAAGCGTCGAAGACGTTCTATGACCCGATCCTGCTCATTTTGGGCGTCGCCAGACTCTACCGGGAGGGCAAGAATTTCGCTGGTTATGGTATCGGCCGAAAGGCGTTCTTCTGGATCGGAGTGAAACAGCCGCCGATCACTGGAATGCACGTTGCGTTTGCCGCTGAAAACCGGCGACTGGTGGACGCCTTCCATGCCATTGCTCTCGCTAATGGCGGGCGAGACAACGGCAAGCCTGGTACGAGGCCCCAATACCACGCGGACTACTACGGAGCATTTATCCTCGATCCCGACGGGCACAACATAGAAGCCGTCTGTCACAACCCATCGGGCGCAACCACCTAGCAGGAAGCTCACCGAACATTTGGTCGCCACGCCACCAGGGCGGAGGTTTCCACCACTTCCTCACGCACCTCCGCGAGCGCGGCGCGCACATCCGCGACCATGGCTGCCGCCTTCTCGCCGAGGCGCGAGGGCGAGGTGGAGGCCATGGACAGTGTCCGCTGCACCAGCGTCTCGACATTGAGCGCACGGCGCTCGATGACGCCGAAGCTTTCCAGGCGGGCAAAGGGTGAATCGAGCAGGATCGCCTCGTGGCGGACCCAATCAGGGTCGCGTCTGTGGGACTCTGCATTGGGGCCGTAATGGTCGCGGATGTCGTGCCAGACCTTCCGCCAGGCATTCACCGGGACCTCAGGTGCGGAATCGCGGAATAGCGCTATCGCGCCGGTGGGCTCGATCATCCGGTCGAGCCGATTGAGCGTATCCACCCTGTCCATCCAATGGAACGAGCGCCCCATGACGACCAGGTGGAAATGGCCAAGCCCAGGGTCGAGGTCATAAGAGCTGCCGGCCAGAAACCGGATGCTTGCAGCCTGCCGGGCCAGCGCGCGGGCCGTGGTCAGCATCTCCGCCGACGGGTCCATCGCCACCACCTCGCGGGCGAGCGGGGCGAAGCTGCGAGCGAGCGAGCCTGGGCCACAGCCAAGGTCGAGCACGCGGTGGTGGGAACCAAGGCCGGTGACGTCGGCGACACGGCGGATCAGCGCCAGGCTGTAGGGCACCCGCCCTCGTTCGTAGTGCGGCGCCGCGGAGCGATGCCGATCGGGGTCGAACGGAAGCGGTGCGGACGAGGGGGTCATCAGACTTCCGGAAGAATAACCTGTCACTCCTACATCCCCTGTCGCGCGGCTGTCACGCTCGTACAGGCATCTGGCGCCTGACGGGGCGAGCAGCGCGGCAGTCATCTAAGCTTCATCGTACCGCAACAGCCATGCCACGGTCGGCGACTAAGCGGGGTCGCAGAGGAGACCGCAGGATGGCCGAGGCTTTACCTTTCGCTGCACTCGACGAGCAGAAGTTCAAGCGCTTCCACTGGCTCACGTTGTTCACCACCGGCATGGGCGTGTTCACTGACGGCTACGACCTGTCGTCCATTGGCATCGTGCTGCCGTTAGTACTCGCCTCCTTCGGAGTGAATCACCTGACGGGGATCGAGAGCGGCGCGCTCGCCGGTTCGGCGCTGGTCGGGGCGGCGCTGGGTGCGTTGATTTTCGGCCCGCTGGCGCAGAACGGGCGCAAGAAGTTCTATGGCTACGACGTGATGCTGATGGCGGCGATGGCGTTTGCGCAGATTTTCGCGCCCACGCTGTGGTGGCTTATCGCGATCCGTTTTGTGCTCGGTATTGGCGTCGGTGCCGATTATGTCTTGTCGCCCACGATTATGGCCGAGCACGCCAACCGGCCAGATCGTGGCAAGCAGATCGCCATTGGCTTCGGCGTGATGTGGCAGAGCGGGGCGATGGTGGCTGCCTTGCTGTCGCTGCTGTTGATCGGGCTCGGAGTGTCGCCCGACCTGCGCTGGAGGATTGTGCTCGCGTTCGGTGCCGTGCCGGCGATCTCGGTACTGTATCTGCGGCGCAAGATGCCGGAGACGGCGCGCTACCTGGCCCGGCTCGCGGACGATCCGGCGGGTGCGGCGCGGGTGGTGGAACAGATCTCCGGCGCGCCAGCCGAACGGGTGGCTCAGCGCGACCGCCGTCCGTTCCGCCGGGTGTTTGCCGAGCATGCGCGTGCGATCTTTGGCGCGGCGCTGATCTGGATGCTGTTCGATATCGTGATCTACTCTGGCATCCTGTTCGGGCCGTCACTCATCGCCCACAGCCTCGGCATCACGCCGGCGATCTTCGCGCTGCTGGTGTCGGGGCTGTTCATCCTGCCGGCTGCGTGGCTGGGCGTGCTGCTGATCGACCGCATCGGCCGCAAACCGCTCACGATGCTCGGCTTCCTGGGTTCGGCAATCGCGCTGGCGGCATTCGCCTGGTTGCATGATGCGGCGGTCGCGGTGCCAGCGTTGGGTCTGCTGCTGTTCGGGTTATATAACGTGATGATCGTCGCGGGTCCCGGAACGACGGCGGGCGCTGGCATTCTGGGCGTTGAAGTCAGCCCGACCCGGATACGCTCGATCGGCCAGGCGATCACCGTGGTCGGCGGCCGCACCGGGGCGTCGATCTCCGCCTTCGTGTTTCCGCTGCTGTTCGGCATATTGGGCGAGCAGGGGGTGATCTGGCTCCTGGCGGCGACATCTTTGGTGGGCGCTGCTTGCACGATTTTCGTGATCCCGGAGACAGCCCGGCGCTCGCTGGAGGAGATCAACGCCGACAGCGACGTTCAGGTCGCCCGGGCCGGCGCGGACTGATCGCCAGGGCGTTGTCGGTTGAGACTGAATCGATAATGCTCCGCAACTCATTGTTCGAGAGCGCGAACCGCGCTTTTGGCGATGCCACCAAAAGCGATCGCACTCAGCGCAGCGGCAAGGCGTCGGTTGCGGTGTGTGACCAAATCCGCCATGCACCGATCCCGCTCGACGCGCGCGGCAGAAGCCTTGTCCCGTGAAGACCTGCACAGGCGATCGAGCAAGGCATGCGCGCGGCGTTGGTGCTGTGACACCGTCCCCGCGTCGCGCGCCTCAACTCGGATCGGCGGTCAATCCCGCCGCCGACAATCCCGCCAACGCAGCCGCCTCATCGTTGTCGGAACTGTCCCCGGTCACCCCGACCGCGCCGATGATCGCGTTGTCCTCGCCGCGGATCAGCACGCCGCCGGGCACTGGGATCAGCGACCCTCCCACCGCATGGGTCACCGCGGCGATGAAGTGTGGCCGCTCCTCCGCCCGCTTGCCCAAGGTGCGCGACCCCACGCCCATCGACAGCGCGCCATACGCCTTGCCGATCGCGATGTCGGCGCGCCGCAACGCGGTTCCGTCTTCGGCCGCGTAAGCCTTCAGCACGCCGCGCGCGTCCAGCACCACTACCCCCATCGGCGCCAGCGACTTCTGCCGCGAGTGCGCCAGCGCGGCGGTGATGATGGTCTGCGCCTTGGCCAAGGTCAGTTGCGTCATTGTCTGTCTTCCCCCTAAAGCGAGATCGTCAGCGGCGGAAAACGCCACGGACGTTTCGCGTAAAAATCAAGTTGTTCGGTCGACCGCCCCGCATCCGGCTGCTACAAGAACACTCCGTCCGGATCGCCGTTGAACATCGCTCGGCCGACCGCCTCGAAATGCGCGTCACGCGACTGGATCTGCTGCGACAGCGTATGGATATCGCGGAACCGCCGCTCGAATGGCGTGCCGGGAAAAATCGCCGAAGTCCCGGCCGCCTTGAACACGTAGTCGGCGACCTCGACCGCGGTGCTGATCGCGTGCGCGCAGCCAAGCCGCACGCGAACCCTGGCCGCAAGGTCGATCGGGGCAACCTCGTCGGCCCCGGCCCACACGTCCCGAAGGATTTCCACCAGCCACGCGCGCGCCGCACCAAGCTGTGCCTCCCGCCGCGCCACGTCGGCCTGGACCACCGGACTGTCGGCCAGCCGCTGCAGGCCACGCGGCGCCTTCTCCGCCGCCAGCGCGATAAAGCCATCCAGCATCGCGCGCGCGATGCCGAAGCCGACGCCGGCAACGCCGACCGCATACAGCCCCGGCATGGTGAACGCATACAACCGACCGCCGTCGCGGCGCAGGGCCGGGTCCTCGCGGGTGCCACTGTAGGCCTCCGGGACGAACAGATCGGTCAGCCGATACCCCTCCGACGCGGTGCCGCGCATGCCGATCGGGTTCCAGTCGTGGATCGGTTCGGCGTGTTGCCTGGGGAACAGCAGCGTGCGGATGGTCGGCCGGCCGAACCGGTTCAGCCGCGCCGACCCGTCCGGTTCGATCACCGCGCAGTGCGCCCCCATCCAGGTGGCCTGGCGGCATCCGCTGGCGAAATGCCATTCCCCGCTGACCCGGTAACCGCCCGCCACCGCCCGCGCCTTGTGCTGATTGGGTGGCCCCCATGCCACCCAGGCGCGTGGGTCGGCGAAGATCTCGCGCGCTGTCGGCAGCGGAATGAACGGGGCGATCAGCGCCGCGCTGTTGGCGACGAACAGGTTCCAGCCAACCGAACCGTCGTGGCGGCTGATCTCCTCGATCGCGCGCAGGTAGGTCCATGGATCGACCTGGTCGCCGCCCACCGAACGCGGCAGCAGGATGCGCGCCAGCCTGGCATCGTGGATCCGCGTCAGCAGCGGTTCGGGAATGCTCTGGCTGCGCTCGATCTCGTCCGCCGCGGCGGCGATCGCCGGCCCCAGATCGCGCGCGCCGGCCACCGGATCGATGCCGCCAGCGTCGCCGCCCATCGGGCTCGGGCTGATATGGTTCATGCAACATTCCCTGCGCCTTGGCTCCGGTGATTACCGGTCGGTCACGCCGGGCTTGTCAATCCAAGCCCCCCCGGGCGCGCGGAAGCGCGCGCCGACCGTGCCCCCCAGGCGCGCGGAAGCGCGCCCCGACCGCGCCCCCCAAGGCGCGCGGAAGCGCGCCCCGACCGTGCTCCCCCAGGCGCGCGGACGCGCGCCCCGACCGCGCGCCCTGACCGCGCCCCCATGGCGCGCTGGCATGCCCCCCCGAGGGCGCCCGGTGCCCGCCGTTGGAGTTACGCCACCGACAGCGAGGCTTGGCCGCCGGCGACGGATCGCGCACGGGATGGTTCATTGAACGGAATAGCGGCTTCCGCTACCACTGGTCGCAATGCGCCCGCTGTCGATCCTCAGTGCGGTTTTGCTAACCGCCGCAACACCCGCAGTCGCACAGGTCACCGTCGACCTGCGTGCGCTACAGGCGCTGCCCGACCACCCGGTCGCCGACCGCCAGGCCCCCTACCGCCCAACCCCTGACCGTGAAGCCTCGGACCGCCCAGCCCCGGACCGCCCAGCCTTGGACCAACAGGCCTTGGACCAACAGGCGTCGGACCAACAGGCCTCAAACCGCCAGGCGCCAAACCGCCGGGCCGCAAACAGCCAAACCCGCAGCAGCCAGGCCCCGAACGCCCAGATCTCCAACCGTGCCGCCGCCGATCATCCGGCCTCGGAACAAGCCCAGCGCACCGGACCCAGTTCACCCGCATCTTCGCCCACCCCACCCTCGGCAGCGACGCCCGGACCCGCGACCACCGACCAGACCACCGTCGCCACCCGCGATCCGGCACCGATCCGCATACCGCTCGACACTGCCCCGACGACGGCCCAGGCGGCACCGCCAGCGATGCCCGAAAACGCGCCGCAAACCGCCAGCATCACTCCGATCGCCCCGCCGCCCCCGGTCGCCGGAGCCGCCCCGCCACCGCCACCACCGGTCTCCGATAAGGCCGCCACAGCCGCCACCCCCACCACCACCGGCCTGCGCCTGACCTTCGCCCCCGGAGACGCCGATCTCAGCCCGGCCAGCGCTTCCTCGATCAAGCAACTGACCGCCGCCGCACCTACCGGCGGCTCGACCACCTTCAACGTCCTCGCCTACGCGCCGGGCAAACCGGACGACCCATCCACCGCGCGGCGGGTTTCACTGTCGCGGGCCATGGCGGTGCGCAGCGCCCTGGTCGCCGACGGCGTGCCCTCCGCCCGCATCTTCGTGCGCGCGCTGGGTGAGCAGTATGGCGACGGGCCGCCCGACCGCGTCGACCTCAGCGTCACCGGCGCCGCCACGGCGGCCATCAGATGACCCGCCCGTCCGGCTACCTGGTCCGCATGCTGGTGTTCCTGGTGGCGGTCGCCATCGTCGCCGCGCTGCTGGCGCCGGTGCTGATCACCACATTCAACAACAACCCGGTGCTGAACAGCCTGATCATGCTGATCCTGTTGCTGGGGATCGTCTGGAACCTCAACCTGGTGCTGCGGCTGCGTCCCGAGGTGCTCTGGCTGGAAACCTACCAGACCTCGCGCAGCCGGTTGGCCGCCCTGCCCTCGCCCAAGCTGCTGGCGCCGATGGCCTCCATGCTGGCGATCCGTGAAGGCCGCAGCGGCAACGCCGAGGCGCGCCATTTCACCCTGTCCACCGGTGCCATGCGAAGCCTGCTCGACGGCCTGGCCTCAAGGCTCGACGAAAGCCGCGAACTGTCACGCTACATGACCGGCCTGCTAATCTTCCTCGGCCTGCTGGGCACCTTCTGGGGCCTGCTGAAGACCGTCACCTCGGTGTCGGACGTGATCGCCAGCATGACCATGGGCAACGGCGACATGAACCTGATGTTCGAGCAGTTGAAGACCGGCCTGGCCCGCCCGCTTGCCGGCATGGGCACCGCGTTCTCCGCCAGCATGTATGGCCTCTCCGGCGCCCTGGTGCTGGGTTTCCTCGATCTGACCGCCGGCCAGGCGCAGAACCGCTTCTTCAACGAACTCGAGGAATGGCTCGCCGGCCTCACCCGGCTGTCATCCGGCGCGCTCTCGGAAGGTGAGGGCTCGGTTCCGGTCTATGTCCAGGCGCTGCTGGAACAGACCGCCGAGAACATGGAAAGCCTGCAGCGTGTGCTGACCCGGGACGAGGAAAACCGCACCCAGGTCAACCAGGCGGTGGTCACCTTGAACGAACGCCTGGGCGCCCTGGCCGATACCATGCGGGCCAACCAGCAATTGATGATGCGGATCGCCGAAAGCCAGACCACGCTGGGCCCGGCGATGCAGCGCCTGGCCACGATGCAGGGCGGCGACGAGGCCAGCCGCGGCCATCTGCGCAACATCGAGCTCTATTTGCAACGCATGCTGGCGGAAGGCGAACTGGGCCGCGCCCGCTCCACCGCGGACCTGCGCAACGATCTGCGGCTGCTGACCCGCACCGTCGCCGCCCTGGCCGAACCACAGCGCTAGAGTGCGATCGTCCGAGGTCGACCTGACCTCAGACGTGAATCGCCCTCTCAAACAATAGAGTGCGATCGTCCGACGTTGACTTGACCCCGGACGAGAATCGCCCTCTCAAACAAAGGGATAGACCATGATCAGACGCCGGTGGCCGATGCAACCTGAAACCATCAGGGTCTAGCATGGCCGCGCGCATCCGCAGACATGGCGGCAACGGACTGGACGCCTGGCCCGGCTACGTCGATGCGCTGTCCACGCTGCTGATGGTCATCATCTTCGTGCTGCTGGTGTTCGTCCTGGCGCAGGCGTTCCTGACCGTCACCCTGTCCGGCCGCAGCCACCAACTGGACAAGGCCAATCAGCAACTCTCGGCGCTGGCCGACGCGTTGTCGCTGGAACGCAGCAAGTCGTCGGACCTGCAGGTCTCGGTGTCGCAACTGGGCCAGGAACTGGCCGCCCGCTCGGCCGAACGCGACCGGCTGGCATCGCAACTGGCCGATGCCAACCTGGCCACCCAGGCCGCCACCGCCGCTAACACCCGGCTGCAATCGCAACTCACCGCCAGTTCGGCGCAAGCCAGCACCGCGCAGTCGCAACTGACCGACGCGCAAAACCAGTTGGCCGCGATGAAGAAGCAGATCGCCGATCTCGATCGCACCGTCGCGGTCGACAAGGACACCCTGCAGGCCAAGCTTTCCGACCTGGCGACGCTGGACAATCAGACCCGCGCCCTGTCCGCGCTGCGTGACGAACTGGAAAAACAGGCCCAGGACGCCGCCGCCCGCGCGATGACCGAGCAACAGCGGCGCCAGGCGGTCGAGGCGCAGTTGGGCGACGAAAAGAAGTTCGGCGACAGCGCGCGGGCACAGATCGCATTGCTCAACCAGCAGATCGATCAGTTGAAGACCCAGTTGTCCTCGATCGCTGCCAGCCTGGATCTGTCGCAGAAGCAGAATACCGTCAAGGACACCGAGATCACCAATCTCGGCCAGCGGCTGAACGTCGCGCTGGCCTCCAAGGTCGAGGAACTGCGGCAATACCGCAGCGAGTTCTTCGGCAAACTGCGGAAACTGCTCACCAATCGACCCGGCATCGCCATCGTCGGCGACCGCTTCGTCTTCCAGAGCGAGGTGCTGTTCCCGGTCGGTAGCGCCGACCTGACCGCGGCCGGGACCGCGCAGATGACCGCCCTGGCGGTGACCATCAAGGACATCGCCACCCAGATCCCGCCCAGCCTGCACTGGATTCTGCGGGTGGACGGCCATACCGATCCGCAACCGGTGAAGGGCGGCCAGTTCACCTCCAACTGGCAGCTTTCGGCCGCCCGCGCCATCACGGTGGTGAAACTGCTGATCGCCGACGGCGTGCCGGCCGATCACCTGGCGGCCACCGCGTTCGGCGAATACCAGCCGTTCGGACCCGGCGACACGCCCGGCGCCTACGCCAAGGACCGCCGTATCGAGCTTCGCCTCACCGACGGTTAAGGCCATCGATTGCAAATCGACGAATGGGCTACCCGCCTGACCGACCGGGGGATGAGGGAACAACGGGGTGCGCTTTCGCCGAACGCGGATTCCCCGTCCTAGGCGCCACAAGTCAAACCCATGCGCGCGAAGGTCGACGATACTGGCGGCAGTCAATGGCGCCGGTGCCGAAGCCGATGCCAGAGAAAAGCCCCGATCGCCACCACGATCGCGGCGACGATCACGAGGTCGAAGCGGTGCATCCATGCCTTCAGACGGGGATCGCTGTCCCAGCGTTCGCCGAGTTTCATCCCGATATATGCCAGCGCGAGGCACCAGAACCACGAGCCCACGAACGTATAAACATGGAAGCGCACGCGGTTCATCCGCGCGATTCCGGCCGGTAGCGCGATGAAGGTGCGCACGATCGGCAGCAGCCGTCCGATCAGGACGGTGATGCTGCCGTAGCGCTCGAACCAGCGGTCCGCCCACTCGATCTCGCTGGGATTGAGCAGCAGCCGCGTGCCCCAGCGCTCAACCAGGGGCCGCCCCCCGCGGGCGCCAACCTCAAAGGCGATCGCCGAACCGATGTTGCAGCCCACCGCGCCGGCGGTGGCGGCCAGGAACAGGCTGAACCGGCCGGTTGACACGAGGTAGCCGGCAAACGGCATGATGATTTCCGACGGCAGCGGTATGCAGGCGGATTCCAGCGCCATGAGCGCGACGACCCCGGCATAGCCGCCGGCGGAGATGGCGGTCACGATGGCGCCGCCGAACCATGTCATCAGACTGGCAATCATCGCCTGGGATTCTTATGGACCAGTTCGTGAGTGATCTCAGCCGCGCCCTGGTTGCGACGAATGCGCGTCAGGCCAAAGTTATGGTCAACGCAATACTCGACCAGCTGGACGCGCAGCCGGCGCGCGATCCGGAAACGCCGGCCGAGGACGGTGTGCACCACCGGGCCGGCCGCGGGTGCCTGGCCGATACCGGAGGTGATCAAGGTCGGCACGCGACCGCCGCCGCGCTCGACGATGTCCATCCGCGCGCCGACATGCAGATCGCCGCCAATGAAGCTGACCGCGTGCCCGCCGCGGCGGACGCGCAGCACGGCACGCAGCAGCGCATCACGCTCCCGGCGCACCAGGTGGTTGGCCCAGTTGTCGCGGACATCGGTGAGGTCCTTGAGGTGGAACGATCCGGTGCTGCCCAACCCGAACAGGACCGCACCGGCGACGTCGACCAGCGCGTGCAGGTAAACCAGCAGTTTACTCCCGCCCGAGCTGGGTTCGCCCCGTTCGGGAAACACTTTCAGCGTGGCGGCCCGGCCTTTCCGGAACAGGCGGATATCGTCCCGCCTTCGGCCGAACATGACCTGGACGATGCCCCGGTTCGGCATCGAGACCACCGGCAGCGGCACGACAACGACGAGCGAGTCGGTCCTTGAGTCGAGACCGCTAAGGAGGTTGCGCAGCACTGTCCATTGCTCCGCCCCCAATACCGGCAGGCGGCGGCCCCAAGCATCACGCGCGCCGCGGTTGTCCAGCACCAGCAGCGTCGCGGCCCCGCACGTGAACGCGAACGGCACTGCTCGGCGCGTGCCCGGCTTGAGGAAGGCGGCGCCATCGATGCCGGGGGTTGCGGGATTGCGGATGTGCTGGAAATGCCAATAGGCCTGCCGCGCATCCTCGAAGAACGCTTCGTAACGGGCGCTGATCGGCCGGCCGCGTGGGTAGCGGCGGGCCAGGGTCGGGCTGTCGCCGGGGTCCGAACCCCATCCGTTGCGGATCTCGTGGTCGTCCCACATCATGTAGGTGGGTACATTGGCAAGGATCTCGGCGACCGGAGTGCGTGACCAGAAACGGTGGTAGATGTCGGCCATGCGGCGCCGTCGCTCGTGCCGGTCGAGGTCGAGCGGCAGGTTCCAGAGGTCTTCAACCTCGTCCATGTAGACCTGATCGCCGAGCAGCACGAGGAAGCGCAGGTCGCCCCGGTGCACCCGCTGGGCCAGCAGGTCCCAGGCGCCCGGGTTCGAGCGGTCGCCAGCGACATGCAGGCTGTCGCAAGACGCGGAGGCGAACAGCAGCTCCGTCCGGTCCCCCGGCGGCGGGAAGGTGCGCATCGAGCCCTGTGCGGCCACAGCGCAATCCGGTCCGCGTATTGCGTAGCGATAGAGCGTGTCCGGGACGAGGCCAGTTGCGTCGGCGATCGCGGTGCCGAATTCGGGGACGCCGTCCTCGGTCGGCCGGAACGGCACCGTGGGGCCGCCTTCCAGCTCGAGACGATAAGGACCGCCATCCGCGGCGATCCAGATACACGTCGTGGTGTCCGTCGTGTGGCCGACGATGGGGCCGAGCATCAGCAGGGCGGCTCTCCGACGCTTTCAGGTCGCTGACGCGCGCCGGCCTTGCGTGCGAGTCCCGATGTTGGCGAACCGGGGTTCCGTTGCCGGGGTGCCAGGACCGACCTCGGGTCGAGTGTCGTTGGACGTCTCGGTCATACGTCGGCTCCGGATGACAATGGCGCGGCCTGCTGATTCAGGCCCATCTCTAACGAGCGCAGTCGATCAGCGATGGGCAGGCTGTTATTGAGGCCACCGCACGGCTTTGAGGTTGGGCCGCGCCTTGACCGGATCACATCGTACGTTCGATTTGGGCCAGGATTCTGCCTGTCTCCTCGGAAGGAAGCGACGAGCGCTTGGCCAGTTCGATCACCACGAGGCTCCAGACGGCGGTCACGGCGACGGCTGGCCAGAAGCCGAGAACGCCGTAGCCGCCGAGATCGTGACCGCCCAGCGCCGAAATGATCCACATGCCGCCGAACCACGCACCCAGCCACCACATGTGGTCCCAACCGAAGTTGGCGCCTGGCTCACGCGCGGTCAGGTAGAAGTAGGCCAGATAGAGTACGAAGATGATCAGAACGATCGCAAACATCCAAGACACAGTGGCAAACCCGCTCCACAGGATGATCAGGTCGCAGCAGATGAACGCAATCGGGGCGAGGACGCTCGCCGCCAACAGGCGGAACGGGCGCTGCAGATCGGGATGATCACGGCGCAGGATCAGCAGCACGATCGGTCCGAGACCGTAGGTGAGCGCGGTGATGTCGCTGATGTAGTCGACCATCTTCTGCCACGCCGGGAACGGCAGAAGGAAACTCACCCCCACGACCCACATGACCGCCACTGAAACCCAGGGTACCTGTCCGCTGTTGAGCTTGGTCAGCACCCGCGGGCCGGCTTTCATTTCGCCGTTGGCGAATAGGATTCGTGAGCCACCCGTCACATAGATGAGGCCGGTGCCGGCCGGCGAGATGGCTGCATCGATGTAGAGCAGGGTCGCCAGCCAGCCGAAGCCGAGCACCATGGCGAGGCCGGCGAAGGGACCTTTGACGCCAGGGAAGTTGAGCTTCCCCCAACCGTTGGCGATATCCTGCGGCTTGATGGACTTCAGGAAGCCGATTTGCAGAAGGATGTAGACGACCGCCGAAAGCAACACGGCGCCGATCACCGCCAGTGGAATGTTGCGGCCGGGATTGGCGCTTTCCCCACCGAGGTCGATCGCGGTTCGAAAGCCGAGAAAGCTGAACACAATCCCCGCGGCAGGAAGGGCGAGGAAGAGGCCGTTGGGATCGTAGCTGTTTGGTGCGGCGGTCCAGACGCTTGCGCCTCCGGTCCAGAGCGGCCCGACCTGATGAGCACCCGCGACGATGAGAACGATTGCGGTCAACAGCGGCACCGCGATCTTCCACCAGGTAATCGTATTGTTGACGGTCAGAAGCCAACGAATGGCCAGAAGATTCAGCAGTGCCAGGAGGCCGACCAGGACCGCGCAGGCAACGAAGCCGGTCGCCGTCAAGACGCCGCCGCTGCCGACGAGATGGGGGTAAAGGTTGTTGGCATATGTCACAATGCTTTCCGCTTCGACTGCGGGCACCGCGACATAGGAGAGAAACAGCATCCAGCCCCAGACCCGCCCCAGGCCTTCGCCGTGGCTCGCGTGGCTCATATGAACGAGCGCACCTGAGCGGGGAAACAGCGAGGCGAGCTCTGCAAAGCAGAGAGCAATAAGCATGATAATGACGGCGCCGAGGACCCAACTCCACACGCTGAGCGGTCCGGCGATCTTGGAAGCATGAAGCGCACCAAACAACCAGCCGGAGCCGATCATGCTGGTTGTGCTCGCAAACAGCAGACCGATGATGCCGGCGTCGCGACGAAGGCCCTCCCCTGTCGCCGTTCCGGATGAAGTTGACATAACGGAGACTCCCCTCGCGGCTGATGTTCGTTGATAGGCCACCCTGCACTGGTGAATAAACGTTCACAAGCTACCCCGGAAATTGGCTGACGCTGTGATCGGTCGGCGCTTCGTGCTGGCGTGTCGGCGACCTCGACGCCGCAGGTGAAAGTTATCCCCAACGACCTCAGGCAACTGGTCTTCGCCCTTCGGTCGTCGCCAGGTTTTTGTGGCCGCCATGACCAACGTGGATGAAAACGGGCAGCACCGGCGATCTGCTTTGGCAATCGGCGCCGTCAGCGTTGCTTCGGCGTCTTCGCGGTAACGATCTTCGCCGCCCCCGTCGGCCGAACCGCGCGCTTCGGCTTGGCCTCACCCTGGGCCGGCCCCGGCAAGCGCCGCCGCTCGCGCTCGAAATCCGCCCAGGGATCGGCCGTCAGCTTCGCCAACCGCCCCGGCACCGTGTTCAGCGTGAACGCCCCCGGATCGAGCTTCGCCGTCACCTCGCGCCACGCCAGCGGCGTCGCCACACCGGCGCCTGGCCGCGCCCGCGGGCAGAACGAGGCCACCGCGGTGGAGCCCAATCCGTTGCGCAGCCAATCGATCAGCACCCGGCCCCGCCGGTCGGCCAGCTTGACATGCGCCAGATATTTTCCCGGATCGGCCGCGCTGACCGTCTCGGCAAACGACCGGCAAAACGCCCGCACCGGGTCCCATGGCTGCTCGGGCACCAGCGGCACCACCACGTGCAGGCCCTTGCCGCCGCTGGTGCGGCAGAACGAGGCGAGCCCGATCTCCTCCAGCCTGTCGCGCATATCCAGCGCGGCGGCGACGATCGCGGCCACGCCGACCCCTTCGCCGGGATCGAGGTCGAACACCAACTGGTCGGGGTGCAGCGCATCGGCCTCGGCAGCACCCCAGACGTGCAGCTCGATCGCCGACATCTGCGCCATCGCCATCAGCCCGGCCAGCCCGTCGATCGCCAGGTAGGGCGCCTTGTCGGCCGCCCCGTCGCGCACCCCGGGCGGCATCGTTCCGTGACCGTGCTTCTGGAAGAAATGCTCGCCGTCGATGCCTTCCGGGCAGCGCACGATCGCCAGCGGGCGCCGCGCCAACCCGGGCAGAGCGTGATCGGCCACCGCCTGCCAATAGCCGGCCAGATCGCGCTTGCTGATGCCCGGCCACAATTCCCGGCCCGGGTGGGTCAGCGTCACCCCCTCGATCGTCTCGGTGCGCGCGCTTGGCGCCTTGGCGGTCACGATGGCGCTGCCGCCGCGCGCTGCCGCCGCCCGGACCTGGCGTTTCGGCGGCACGGCGATGGTCGGTGCCCGCTTCGCCGACCCCGCGTAATCCTTAGCCGCGACGGTTCGGCGTTCCGCCTCGGGATCGGCCGGATCGCGCACCACCTGGTCGGCCGGCTTGTCCTCGCGCAAGCCCAGGAACACCGCGTGCCGCACCCGCCCAGACCCGGACCAGGTGCTGAAACTGATCTCCGCCACCAGCTCCGGCTTCACCCAATGGATGGTGCGCTCCAGGTCCTCGCCGGCCAGCATCAGCGCCGCGGGCGCACCCGTTCCCAGCCCGTCCAGCCGGTCCCGCAACAGCGCCAGGGTCTCGTCCGAGAAGCCGGTGCCGACGCCGCCGGCATAGTGCAGCGCGCCGTCACGGTCATGGTAGCCCAGCTGCAGCGATCCCAGCCCGGTGCGGCTGCCGGCCGGTTCGGTCCAGCCCAGCACCAGAAGTTCCTCACGGCCCTGGCACTTCAGCTTCAGCCAGTCGTGGCTGCGCCCGGACCGATACGGGGCGTCGGCTTTCTTGCAGATGACGCCTTCCAGCTTCATCTTGCAGGCGGCCTGGCGCATGCGCTCGGTGTCGCCCTGATGGTGGTCGTTGTAGCGCAGCATGCCGCGCCAGGTGTCGATCCCCCGCAGCCGCTGCTTGCGATCATGCAGGCCGCTCGGCCGCAGGTCCCAGCCGTCCAGATGCAGCAGATCGAACAGATAGTACACCAGGGTCTGATCGCGCCCGCCGGACAGTGCCGCCTGCAACGCCGGAAAGTTGGGAACCCCGTCACGGTCCAGCGCCACCAGTTCGCCGTCCAGCATCGCCTGCTCGACGTGCAGCCGGCCCACCGCCCTGGCCACCGCCGGCAGCCGGTCGGTCCAGTCGTTGCCGTTGCGCGTCAGCAGCCGCACCTTGCCGCGGTCCAGCGACGCCAGGATCCGATAGCCATCCAGCTTGATCTCGGTCAGCCAACCGTCGCCGTCGGGGGGTGCCTCAGTGACCGAGGCCAGCATCGGTGCCTGGTTCTCGGGCAGCTTACCGCGCACCGCTCCCGGGATGGTCGACTTTCTGGCGGCGCGGCCGGGCTTTCCCGGCGCCGGGATGGCGACTTCCAGCACCAGGGCGTCGGCGCCCGTCTGTTCATCGCCATCGTGGCCCTTGATCAGCAGCCAATTGTCCTGGTGGCCGCGCTGGCCGGCTTTCGGCTTCAGCCGGACCAGGGTGAACTTGCCGCGCAGCCGCTGCCCGGACAGCACAAACTTGATCTCGCCGTCGCGCAGCCCGGCATCGGCGTCGATCAACGGCTCCCAGGTGCCGCGGTCCCAGGTTTCCACGCTGCCGGCGCCGTACTGCCCATCCGGAATCGAGCCCTGGAAGTCGGCGTAGTCCAGCGGATGGTCCTCTACGTGCACCGCGATTCGCTTGTCGGCCGGGTCCAGCGACGGCCCCTTGCGCACCGCCCAGCTCCACAGCACACCATTGTGCTCCAGACGAAAATCCCAATGCAGCCCGGCACGGTGCGCCTGGTGCTTCTGCACCACGAAGACCGGCGCCCGCGTCCCGGCCTTCGCACGACCCGGCCGCGGTTCGCCTGTCGACGTAAAATCGCGCTTGCGGCGGTAGCTCTCGATGCTGTTGTCGCGTGAGGATGCGGCCGATCGGGGCATGCGCGTGGCTTCCAGGGGCAAAGCAACCGAAACGGAGGCTGTTCGACTCGGTTGCCTCACGCAAGGCCCAGCCATGCCACGCCGCTTGCACAATCATCGCTCACGGGCACGCCGCACCCGTGAGCGCAGACCGCCGTCAGGCCACCAGTTCCAGCCCCGCCCCCTCCATCGACTTCTTGAAAGTGATCGGAGCGCAATCGGCAAACGCCCGCGGATCGAAATCCGGGTCCATCATCACGCCCCAGATCTTGCGCATCTGCATGCCGATATTGCCCGCGTCGTAGAGCGGAAATACCGCCGCCTCCCGCAGGTAGCGCTCCAGCGGATGTTTCTTGTCCAGTGCATTCACGCCCATCGCCTGCATCGTCTTGAACACCGCCGTGAACAGCAATTCACCGCTGAACACCTTCGACATCGCACCGATCGCGTGACCCTCGGAATCATACTTGTCCAGATAATGCGCCGCCTTCCAGGAAAACGCCCGGCACGCCTCGATCTTCATCGCGGTATCGGCCAGCAGATAGCCCACCGCCTGATGGCTGATGATCGGCCGGTTGCCGCCGGCGGTATAGGTCTTGGACCAGTCCAGCACATATTCGTAGGCCGAACGAGCAACCCCCACGGCGGCGATCGCCGCCACCGGACCCGACCAGGTGAACGCCTTGCTGATGATCAGGTCGCCGTTGCCCTGGGCGAACAGATTCTCCTCCGGCACCCGTACATTGTCGAAGATGATCGAGTTGTTCTGGCACAGCCGGTGGCCCAGCTTCGAGATCGGCTGCTCGAACGACAGACCGGGGGCGCCGCGCGGCACCAGCACCGCGCTGAGGCCCTCCTTGCCGCCCTTGTTCGGGTCGGTGCGGACAATGCAGACATTGACGTTGGCGCCTTTCAGGTCCCACCCGCCGGCATTGCAAGGCCAGTATTTGCGGCCATTCAGCACATACTCGCCGCGCCCCTTGTCGTGTGTCGCGGTCAGGCTGATGCCGGCGCTCTGCCCGGCCGGATGATCGAAATTCGCCGTCCCGCCAGGCGTGCCCGCGGCCTCGCTGACGGTCCAACCGGCCAGATACTCGCCGGTCGGATCACTTGTTGCTTCGCCGATCCATTTACGCTTCTGCTCCTCCGACCCAAACCAGGCCAGCGGCATCAATCCCAGGCCGTTGACCAGCAGGATCGTCGCGAAACCCGGATCGACCGCGGTGATCTCCTCCGCCACCAGTTGCAGATCGACGTTGCTGACGCCGCCGCCGCCATAGTCCTTCGGCAGGAAACCCATGGCAAAACCCAGTTTGTAGGCCTCGCGATACGGCCCGCGCATCATTTCGAAGGCCTTCTGCGTATCGGGTTCGAGATCGGCTTGTCGGACCACCGGCTCCAGACAGTCTTTGGCGAACGCCCGCGCCGACCGTTGCAGCTTTTTCTGCGCGTCAGTCAATTCGAAGTCGATGGCCATGGTGCCTCACTCCGGGTTTGGGGGTTGTCGATTCGCATCACGGCGGCTCGCCGTCGACACCCACCCTAACCTGCAACGCATATGCCAGTTTGAGGCGT
Source organism: Rhodopila sp. (assembly GCF_965277165.1). GTDB lineage: Bacteria > Pseudomonadota > Alphaproteobacteria > Acetobacterales > Acetobacteraceae > Rhodopila. Next base: position 360,081 of record NZ_CBDICE010000006.1, on the reverse strand, counting down.
CTCAGGACGCCGCGGCAGCCGCATTCTTCATGACCCCGGCCAGGGTGCCGTAGCAGACTGTCCAAGCCTCCCGGGCCGGCGGATCGAATGCCTCGCCAAGCCCCTGTTCCAGCGTCCACAGCAGCGCCGTGCCGACCGTCTCGTAATCGGCGTCTTTCACACCGTAGCCGGCATGGCGTTCGCCAAGCTGGCTAACCGCTGGAACAATGGTCTCGATCTGATCCAGGTTGGCGACCGCAGTGCCGATCATCGCCATCAGTTTTCGCCCCTGTTCCGCCATGTCAGCCTTGAACAGCCGCCGCAGGTTTGGATCCAATTCGAATAGACGCCGGTAGAACAACGCCGCCACCGCGGGTGCGTCGGGGCTGATCTTCGCGTAACTGTTCCTAACCAGGGTCTTTTGCTCATCGGTCACCACACAATCCTTTCCCAATGTCTCGTGTTCGCTTCAACGCCGAGTTCATAGTTGCAGACGACATGCCAGTTTGGTTGCTGATCCCGCGACTGTTTGGCGACGCCCCGACGCCGCCATGCTAAACCGCCAACCCATCGCCGATCCCGCCCATCGCCGACCCCGCCCATCGCCGACCCCGCCCATCACCGACCCCGCCCGCAAGCGGCCCCGGAGAGCTGAATGCGACTGACCCATCACACCGACTACTCGCTGCGCACGCTGATTTATCTCGCGGTTCGGCCCGATCACCTGATCTCGGTCGGTGAGGTGGCCGAGGCCTACGGCCTATCAAGAAACCATCTGATGAAGGTCGCCAACAATCTGGCCGCCGGTGGCTACGTCCAGGCGGTCCGCGGCAACCGCGGCGGCATTCGGCTGGCGCGGCCGCCGGCAGAGATCAATATCGGCGCCGTGGTGCGCTACACCGAACCCGACATGAACCTGGTGGAGTGCTTCTGTCCCGGCGGCGCCTGCCGCATCGAAAGCGCCTGTCTGCTGCGCTCAGCCCTGCGCAGCGCGCTTCGAGCCTTCCTCGACGTGCTGGACGGCTATTCGCTCGGCCACCTGCTGCAATCGCGACCGCTGCTCGAGGAACTGCTCAGCGCATCCGCGATCTCGACGACGCCATCGTTGCGTATTTTGTAGCCACTTTGATAACCTCTGGACGGCAATTGCCCAATATCAGTCATTTTTAGATTAATAATTCATCAAATGCCTGAACAACGGCATAGATCTGCCCCTCCAATCGCAAGGAAGCCACTCGGCAGCCTCTGTTCAGCCCGCCATCTCAAGGCGGGGTCGGTGCGCTGACCCTTCGCACAAAACAGTGATTCCCGGCCGCGCATCCCGCGCCGATGCCTCAGGCAGACGATCCCTCATTGCGCCCCGCCGAGCGTGTCGCTAACTTGCCCAAATCATGGGCAACTGTCGTTCACACATCACACCTACTGCCCTCGGAGCGGTCGAACTGGCCCCGATCGACCTGGGCCAGGGTCTCAAGATTGACACACCCGTCATCCTCGCCCCGATGTCGGGCGTCACCGACCGACCATTTCGCCGCGCCGCCAAACAGCTCGGCGCCGGCATGGTGGTGTCGGAAATGATCGCCTCCTGGGCGATGATCCGGGAAAACCAGAAAACCCTGGGGATGGCCGAAATCGATGGCTGCGGCGGCATCTCCGCGGTCCAGCTCGCCGGCTGCGACCCCGCCGCCATGGCCGAGGCCGCACGCCTCGCCGTCGGCAACGGCGCCCACCTGATCGACATCAACTTCGGCTGCCCGGTCAAGAAAGTCGCCGTCGGGCAGGCAGCCGGCTCCGCCCTGATGCGCGACGAACCGGCCGCGGCGGCGATCCTGGCCGCCACCGTCAAGGCCGTGCCGGTGCCGGTGACCCTGAAGATGCGCATGGGCTGGGACCACGCCAGCCTGAACGCCCCCCGCCTGGCCCGCATCGCCCAGAACGCTGGCATCCGCATGGTCACCATCCACGGCCGCACCCGCCAGCAATTCTATACCGGCACCGCCGACTGGGCCTTCGTCCGCCAGGTCAAGCAGGCGGTCGCCATCCCGGTCATCGTCAACGGCGACATCCTCACCGAACACGACGCCGCCACCGCGCTGGCCCAATCCGGCGCCGATGGCGTAATGATCGGCCGAGGCTGCTACGGCCGGCCCTGGTTCCTCGCCCAGGTGGCCCACTACCTGCGCACCCGGCAGCGCCTGCCCGACCCCTCCCTGGCCCAACAAAAAGCCATCCTGCTCGGACATTACCACGCCATGCTGACCCAGTTCGGCAGCGGACCCGGCGTCCGCCTGGCCCGCAAGCATTTGTCCTGGTACTCGCGCGGCCTGCCCGCATCGGCCGAGTTCCGCGCCACCATGAACCGCCTGCCCGACGCCGCCGCGGTGCTGGACCTGATCGATCGCTTCTACGACCCGCTCATCGCCCGCGGCCTGACCCGATCCGGCATCGAGCAAGATGCGGCGCCGACCGCGGCAGCGGCATGAGCGCGGTGATCACCAAAGCCTCCCGCCTGCTGGCCGGGCGCGGCGGCCGCGCCACCACGGATGCCGCCGTCATCCTCAGCGCACTGCCGGTTCCGGTGGTCCTGCTCGACGCCGACAACCGCTTCCGCCACGCCAACCACGCCGCCGAACAGTTCCTCGGCATCTCCGCCGCCTGGCTCGCCCAGCACCGCCTCAGCGACCTGCTGCCGCCCGACAACCCGCTGTTCCTGCTGATCGAGCAGGTGCGCAACACCGAGGCCACCATCGCCGACCACGACCTCAACCTGGACAGCCCCCGCCTCCACAAGCGCGGCATCACTGTGCAAGGCTCGCCGCTGCCCGAGGAACCCGGTTCCATCCTGCTGGTCATGCAAGACGCCTCCACCGCCCGCGCGCTCGATCGACAGTTGGCATTCCGCGGCGCCGCGCGCAGCGTCTCCGGCATGGCGGCGATCCTGGCGCACGAGGTGAAGAACCCACTCTCCGGCATCCGCGGCGCGGCGCAACTGCTGGAATCCAGCGTCGGCCCGGCCGATCGCGAACTCGCCGAACTGATCCGTGACGAGGCCGACCGCATCCGCGAACTGGTCGACCGCATGGAAGCGTTCGGCGAAAAGCCGATCGCACGCACCGCGGTCAACATCCACCGCGTCCTGGAACACGTGCGCAAACTCGCCCAATCCGGCTTCGCCGCCCACATCCGCTTTCAGGAACACTACGACCCCTCGCTGCCGCCGGTCTGGGCGAACCGCGACCAGCTCGTCCAGGTGGTGCTGAACCTTGTGAAGAACGCCGCCGAAGCCGCCACCCAGGAAGGCATCCACCACCCCGAGATCATCCTCGCCACCGGCTTCCAGCACGGCATGCGCGTCGCCATCCCCGGCAGCACCGAACGCATGGACCTGCCGCTGTTCGTCGCCGTGCGTGACAACGGAAACGGCATCCCCGAGGACATCCGGCCGCATCTGTTCGAGCCGTTCGTCAGCTCGAAATCGAACGGCAGCGGCCTCGGCCTGTCGCTGGTGGCCAAGATCATCGGCGACCACGGCGGCCTGATCGAGGTCGACAGCCGCCCGGGCCGCACCGAGTTCCGCCTGCACCTGCCGGTGGTCAGCGAGAAAGACGCCGATCAATGACCCTGCCCACGGTGCTCATCGCCGACGACGACCGCTCGATCCGCACCGTGCTGACCCAGGCGCTGGGCCGCTCCGGCTACCAGGTGCGCAGCACCGGCAATGCCGCCACCCTGTGGCGCTGGGTGGAAGACGGCGAAGGCGACCTGGTGATCACCGATGTGGTGATGCCGGACGAGAACGGCCTCGATCTGATCCCGCGCATCAAGCGCATCCGCCCGGAACTGCGCATCGTCGTCATGAGCGCCCAATCCACCCTGATCACCGCGGTCAAGGCCACCCAGCGCGGCGCCTTCGAATACCTGCCGAAACCGTTCGACCTGCGTGAGCTGCTGTCGGTCGTCGGTCGCGCCCTGGCAGCACCGTCGGAACCGACGTTCAGTCCCCCCGAACCCAAGGACACCGACGAACGCCTGCCGCTGATCGGGCGCAGCCCGGCGATGCAGGAAATCTACCGCACCATCGCCCGCCTCACCACCGCCGACCTCACCGTCATGATCAACGGCGAATCCGGCACCGGCAAGGAACTGGTGGCCCGCGCCCTGCACGACTACGGCAAACGCCGCAACGGCTCGTTCGTTGCCATCAACATGGCCGCGATCCCGCGCGAACTGATCGAAAGCGAACTGTTCGGCCACGAGCGCGGCGCCTTCACCGGCGCCACCAACCGCTCCCAGGGCCGCTTCGAACAGGCCAACGGCGGCACCCTGTTCCTCGACGAGATCGGCGACATGCCGCCCGAGGCGCAAACCCGCCTGCTGCGCGTGCTGCAGGAAGGCGAGTTCACCAGCGTCGGCGGCCGCCAGCCGATCAAGGCCAACGTCCGCATCATCGCCGCCACCCATCGCGACCTGCGCACCGCGATCCGCCACGGCCAGTTCCGCGAGGACCTGTTCTACCGCCTCAACGTGGTGCCGATCCGCCTGCCGCCGCTGCGCGAACGGGTCGAGGACACCGCCGTGCTGGCCCGCCACTTCCTGGACCGCGCGCGGGAGGACGGATTGCCGGCGAAAAGCCTCGACCAGGGCGCGGTCGACCGGCTGAAGCAGCATGGCTGGCCAGGCAACGTGCGCGAACTGGAAAACCTGATGCGCCGAATGGCGGCGCTCTGCCCCGACGAGGTGATCGGCGCCGAAGTGGTCGAGGCCGAACTGGCCGATCCGTTGCCCACTCCGGGCCCCGCCGCCGCCACCCAGGCGGCCAACGGCCCGGAAACCCTGGCAGGCGCGGTCGAGCGCCACATCAAGGAGTTCCTCTCGGCCCACAACGATGGCCTGGGCGTCACCGACGTCTACGACAAGATCATCGCCGAGGTGGAACGCCCGCTGATCCGCCTGACGCTGGCCGCCACCCGCGGCAACCAGATCAAGGCCGCATCGATGCTGGGCCTCAACCGCAACACCCTGCGCAAGAAAATCCGCGACCTGGAAATCCCTGTCGTGCGCGGCCTGATGTAATGCCCGCGCCCCCACAACCCGCATCGCCGCAGCGCCGGTCCCCACGCGGAACGCCCAATGGCTGACGACCTGAACGTCTCCACAGGCAACACGGCCCCGCAGCGCACCGTGATCCGCGATGTCATTTCGGAACCGAGACTGTCTGTCCTCGGCCGCCTGGGCGACATCATGCTGGGCAAGGTCGTCACCCTGGTGCTGACCATCCTGGCGCTGATGGTCGGCCTCGCCACCTTCATCATCCTCGCCCGCGGCTCCCCGCTCGGCTGGAAGCCCGGCGTCAGCGTCGGCCTGGTGCTGGCCAACCTCTCGGTGCTGCTGCTGCTCGGCACCGTCGCCGCCGGCCGGCTGACCCGGGTCTGGGTCGAGCGCCGCCGCGGCTCCGCCGGATCGCGCCTGCACGTGCGCCTGGTGTTCCTGTTCAGCGGCGTCGCCGTCGCCCCCACCATCGTCGTCGCCTGCTTCGCCGTCGCGTTCTTCCATTTCGGTATCAGCGCCTGGTTCAACGACCCGGTGCGTGACAGCCTGGAAGAGTCGCTGCAGGTCGCCCGTGGCTACCTCGACGAACACCGCAACAACATCCGCGCCGTCGCGCTGGAAATGGCCAACGACCTGGCCCGCGCCGGTCGTTTCATGTCGGCCGACCCGACCGTGTTCGCCGAGGTGCTGGACACCCAGACCACGCTGCGCGGCTTGACCGAGGCGGTGATCTACGAACCCAGCAGCGGACAGGTGCTGGCCGCCGCCGGCATGTTCGTCGGCATGGGGGTCGAGGCGCCGCCGCAATCGGTTACTCAGCAGGCGCTCAACGGCGACGTCGTGGTGCTCAATGCCGGCGACGGCACCCGCGTGCGCGCCGTGGTCCGGCTGGAGTCCACGCCACCGCTGATGCTGATGATCGGGCGCCCGATCGACCCATCCATCCTGTCCTACATGAAGCGCACCGAACAGGCAGTCTCGCAATACCATCGGCTGGATGAAAACCGATCCTGGCTGCAGATCGCCTTCGCCTGGATCTTCGCCATCGTCGCCCTGCTGGTGTTGCTCGCCGCCGGACTGATCGGCCTGATCATGGCCAACCAGATCGCCCGCCCGGTCGGCATGTTGATCAGCGCCGCCGAACGGGTGCGCAGCGGCGACCTCGGGGTGCGGGTCAAGGAAGCCGCCACCGGCGACGAGCTCGCCGGCCTGTCACGCGCGTTCAACCGCATGACCGGACAGCTCGCCGCCCAGCGCACCGAACTGATGGACGCCTACAGCCAGATCGATGAGCGACGACGGTTTACCGAAACCGTGCTGTCCGGCGTCTCCGCCGGCGTCATCGGCCTCGACGGCCAGGGCCGCATCGAACTGCCGAACCGCACCGCCGATGAACTGCTGGGCCTCGATCTGCTCGCCGCCATCGGTCATCCGCTGGCCGAGATCGTGCCCGAGTTCGCCGCCCTGTTCCGCGACGCCGCCGCCTCGCCCGACAAGGCCTGCACCGCCGAGATCCAGGCCGGCCCGAAAGCCCATCGCCGCATCCTGCTGGTGCGCATCGGCGCCGAACTGTCGGGCGGACGCACCGACGGCTTCGTCGTCACCTTCGACGACATCACCGAACTGCAATCGGCCCAGCGCAAAGCGGCTTGGTCCGACGTCGCGCGCCGCATCGCCCACGAGATCAAGAACCCGCTGACCCCGATCCAGCTTTCGGCCGAGCGTCTGAAACGGCGTTTCACCAAGGAAATCCAGTCCGACCCCGACACGTTCTCGCAATGCGCCGACACCATCATTCGCCACGTCGGCGATATCGGCCGCATGGTCGATGAATTCTCGGCATTTGCCCGCATGCCGCAACCGGTGATAAAACCCGAGGATATCGGCCGTGTCGCGCGCGAAGCCCTGGTCTTGCAGAAGACCGCGCGTCCCGGCATCGAATGGACCACCGATATTCCCGAACGGGGACCAGTGGTGCCCTGCGATCGGCGCATGATGCGTCAGGCGCTGACGAATTTGTTGCAGAATGCGGCTGACGCAGTCGCTATGTCAGACGGCCGAGACGGCTCTGGCCATATCGCGTTGACAGTGCAAGACCTGCCGGACGCGACGCTGATCAGCGTCGCCGACGACGGCATCGGCCTGCCAAAGGAAGACCGTTCGCGGTTGACCGAACCATATGTGACACACAAGGCGAAGGGAACCGGTTTGGGACTGGCGATCGTGAAAAAGATCATGGAAGACCATGGCGGCGCGCTCACCCTCGATGATCGGCCCGACCGTCCGGGGGCAGTGGCCAGCCTGCTGTTGCCGCGCCATCCCCAGGCGCTGCCGTCAGCCGGCGCCCGCGGCGAGATGACACAGGTGCCGCATGGCGCATGAAATCCTCGTCGTCGACGACGAACCCGACATCCGCCTGCTGATCGAGGGCACCCTGCGCGACGAAGGCTACGAAACCCGCGCCGCCGGTGACGCCGAGGCGGCGATCAGCGCGTTTCGCACCCGCCGCCCGTCGCTGGTCATCCTCGACGTCTGGCTGCAAGGCTCGCGCATGGACGGGATCGCCATCCTGGAAACCCTGCAAAGCGAGAAGCCGCACGTCCCGGTGGTGATGATCTCCGGCCATGGCACCATCGAGGTGGCGGTCGGCGCCATCCAGCACGGCGCCTACGACTTCATCGAAAAACCGTTCCAGACCGACCGCCTGCTGCTGGTGGTGCGTCGCGCCCTGGAAGCCGCCGCGCTGGCGCGGGAAAACCAGGAACTGCGGCTGCGCGCCGGCCCCGAGGCCACCCTGACCGGTGATTCCGGGCTGATCGGCCAACTCCGCTCCCAGGTCGAGCGGGTGGCCCCGACCGGATCCCGCGTGATGGTCTCGGGACCCGCCGGATCGGGCAAGGAAGTCGTCGCCCGGATGATCCACGCCCGCTCGCGCCGCGCCGGCGGACCGTTCGTGGTGATGAACTGCGCCACGCTCAACCCATCACGTTTCGAAGAAGAACTGTTTGGCCTGGAGGCCGGCAACGATCCCAACTCCCAGCCCCGGCGGGCCGGCGTGCTGGAGCGCGCCCATGGCGGCACACTGCTGCTCGACGAGGTGTCCGACATGCCGCTGGAAACCCAGGGCAAGATCGTCCGCGCCCTGCAGGACCAGACTTTCGAGCGCCTGGGTGGTTCGTCCCGCGTCAAGGTCGATGTGCGCGTGCTGTCCACCACCAATCGCGACCTGCAGAACGAGATCGCCGCCGGGCGGTTCCGCGAGGACCTTTACTACCGTCTCGCGGTCGTTCCGGTGAAGCTGCCGGCATTGCGCGAGCGCCGCGAGGACGTGCCCAACCTGGCGCTGCTGTTCATCCAACGCTCGGCCGAAAGTTCCGGCATTCCGGTGCGCGCGCTGTCGGCCGACACGCTGGCGGCGCTGCAGGCCTATGACTGGCCCGGCAACGTGCGCCAGTTGCGCAACCTGATGGACTGGCTGCTGATCATGGCGCCCGGTCACGCCGGCGACCCGATCCGCGCCGACATGCTGCCGCCCGAAATCGGCTCGCGTGCCCCCGCGCTGCTCAACATCGACCCCACCGCCGACATCATGTCGCTGCCGCTGCGCGAAGCCCGCGACCTGTTCGAAACACAATACTTGCACGCGCAACTACTTCGTTTCGCCGGCAATATTTCACGCACCGCCCAGTTCGTCGGCATGGAGCGCTCGGCGCTGCACCGCAAGCTGAAGCAGTTAGGGGTGAACTCGGACGAACGGGTCGGCGGGTAGAGAACTTCGGCTGTGGGAGTTGCAACCCCGGCAACGCAGGTCAGGCATCCACCCCAATCCGCCGCCGCCACAGTAACGCAATCGCCCCGAGCACCACCGCAACCACCGCCACGATCACCGTCGCCAGCGCATATATCTCCGGCGTCACCCCCAGCCTGGTGGCGGAAAACACCACCATCGGCAACGTCGACGCCCCCGGCCCCGAGGTGAAACTCGCTACCACGACATCGTCCATCGACAGAGTGAACGCCAGCAGCCACCCCGCCACCAGGGCCGGTGCCATCAGCGGCAGGGTAATCACCGCGAACGCCTTCCAAGGCGGCGCATACAGGTCCATCGCCGCCTGCTCCAGCGTCTCCCCGGCATCCACCAGCCGCGCCCGCACCACCACCGCGACATAGGCGACCGACACCGAGGCGTGCGCCAGTGTCACCGTCCAGGCGCCGCGACCGGCCGGCCAGCCGATCACCTGCTGCAACGTGACGAACAGCAACAGCAGCGACAGGCCGGTGATCACCTCGGGCAGCACCAGCGATGCGGCCAGCGCAGCCTCGAACAGCAGGCGGCCGCGAAACCGGTCAAACCTCGCCAGCGCGAAACCGGCCGCCGCTCCCACCACGCAAGCGATCGTCGCCGACACCACGGCGATCCGCAGCGACAGCCAGGTGGCGTCGATCAGCGTCCGGTCATGCCACAGAGTGGCATACCAGCGCGGAGAAAACCCCGACCATTCGGTCACCAGCCTGGAATCGTTGAAACTGAAAATGACCAGGAACCCGATTGGGGCGTACAGGAACGCGTAGCAGGCGATCAGCCACCCGATCAGCGGCGCCCGCCGCCCAACCCCGGTCATCGCGGCGAACCGGTCCGCTCCGCCCAGGGGGCCGCCGGCTGATCGGTCACAGCAGCAACAACAGTCCAAGCGCCACCGCACCCGCGGCGATGCAGTAATAGGCAAACGGATTCAACGCCCATGAGTCCTGCTGACGGAAATACCGCATCAGGAACGCCGTGCTCAGCAGCGCGGTAACCCCGGCCACCACCGCCGCCAGCACCGACATTCCCAGCACGCCGTGCGCCACGTGCTCGTGCATCAGCTTCGGCACCTCCAGCACCGTGGCGCCCAGGATGATCGGGGTCGCGATCAGGAACGAGAAATGCGCCGCGCCCTCGTGGTTGATGCCGCGCAGCAGGCCGCCAACGATGGTCGCGCCGGAGCGCGAAATACCCGGAATCAGCGCCGTGCACTGCCAGCAGCCGATCGCCAGCGCGTCGCCCCGAGACAACGTCGCAAGATCCCGGTTGAAGCCGCCACGGCCACGCAGCCGCTCACCGAACAGCAACAGAAATCCGTTGACGATAAGGAACGATGCCGCCACCACCGGCGAGCCGAACAGGCCGCGGACAAACTTCTCCAACAGGAACCCGGCGATCACCGCCGGGATCGTGGCGATCACCACCAGGACGAACACCCGCCGGCTCTCCGACACCTGGTGCGGGTCGCCGATGCCCAGCACCCCGGTGATGATCGCCCACCAGTCGCGCCAGAAGTAGCCCAGCAGCGCGGTCGCCGTGCCAAGGTGCAGCATCACCAGAAACGGCAGGAACTCAGCCGAACGCTGATCGATTCCCCAATGCAGCAACGCCGGCAGCACCACCGCGTGCCCCAGGCTGCTGACCGGAAACAGCTCCGTCGCCCCCTGCAGGATCGCGATTACCAGGGCTTGTAGGATGTTCATGCGGTCGCTCCGGCCGTGTAGGCATGGCAGATTAACGAAATGATGTACTCATTGCAGTACCGGAATTCATCGTCCGGCCCGACCATTCGCCGCTCGGGCAGCGAGTCGCAACGCACCCCCTGTTACCCAAGCCCACGCGCGATCGCCAGCAGCTCACGCAGATAGTCCGCCCCGTTCCCAGGATGCGCCGATACGCCAATCCGCGCTCGGTAATCCCCCGCCAGATCGGCATAATCGGAGATCGCGTCCGATTCGCCCAGCCAGTTGCCGATCGAGCGCAACTCGGTCCACAGCGCCGCATGATCGTTACGTTGCAGATCGTCCGCCAATCGCTCCAGCAAACCGGCCGCGACGGCGCTGGCAGCATCACCGGGGTCGGCGTCAACCCTTCGCCGCCGCCACTCGGCGGCGCGCCGCAATTCTTCGATTTCAGGCGGCTCGGAGACATCATCGCCCATTGCGGCCGCTCCAGCGCGAGCCGCCCGGCAGCGACAAGACACGCATCAATCGTTCAGCGGATACAGCGCCATCAAACGCCGTTGGTTCATCCAGTCGCGATACATCCGCCGCACCCCCGAAGACGAAAAGCCGCGCCGCCGATTGGCCGCGCCGATGCGGAACGCCGCGCCGTAATGAAAGAACTGCGTCCGCCACGCGTCCCACAGCTTGGTCGACGGATCCCAGATATGCGTCGCCTCCGATCCCACGCCGTTGATCTCGATCACCTTGAAGCCGGCCCCGCGCCGCAGCTGCGCGGTCGAGCTGAACCGCACGTCGATCCGCCCGAAGTAGAACTCCGGCACCGACCGCGCCAGACGCTCGATCGCCGCGGTCAGCGCCGGCGTCACCAGGCCGCCACCGTCCTGGAAGATCGAACCCTTGCAGTGGTTGCCGACGAACACCAGCTGCACCGCCTCGCCCAGCGCCGGCACCGACTCCAGCCGATCCGCCAGCCGCGCCAAATACAGATGCGGCACCAGCCGCGCCCGCTCGTCCGCCAGGATCAGCGACCGCAGCGTGGACCGCCCGTCACCCACCACCACCGGCGGCGTCTTGATGGTGACCGAGGTGATCCGGCCCCGGGCTTCGTCGGGGCGGCGGACGTAGAAGATACCGGCTTCGTTGGCTTCCTCGACGAAATGCTGCAGCACCACGGTCTCGCCGGGCGGAAACGCCGCCAGATAGCGGTCCATCCCGCCGCGGTCGCGGATCAGCCGCACCCCGGTGCCGTTGCAGCCGATATCGGGCTTGGCCACCACCGGGTAATCCACCCCCAGCGTCCGCATCGCCGCTTCCGCCGCGTCGCCGGCGTCGGCCTGGGCCACCACGCCACAGGCCGGAGCCACCAGAGCCTGCCCCTCGGCACCCACCTGCGACAGGATCGACAACTTGGATTCGCCGCACAGTCCCCCCGTCGTGATCCGTGGATTGGCCGCCGTCGGCAGGCTGAAATCGCCGTGCCGCAGGCCCAGCAACACCCAGTGCATCACCACCGGCGTGTAGAACAGCCAGCCCGGCCAGAACTCGAAGAACGACAGCGGGCTGCCGCGTTTTTCGGCGACAAGCGGAACCGGGACGGCGGTGTCCAAACTCATCGCCGCGCGCCCTGCAGGCCGGCCACCGCGACGCGGCCGGCCACGATGATGAACACGACAAATCCCGCCGCGCCGGCCCAGCGCCAGGCCCCCAGATGATCCATCAGGAAATGTCCCACTCGTAGCGAGGTGGCGAACAACAGACTGGTCCAGCACGCGGTGGCGACCACCGCCGCCATGGCGAACTGCCGCAGATCGGCGGCGACGAAGCCGCACGTGGTGTAGGTCGGCAGCCGCAGCCCCGGCAGGAACCGGCTGACCAACACCACCTTGAAGATCCGCCCCGATATCCACGACCGGATCACCTCCTGCCGGCGCGGCGGCAGTTGCCGGGCAACCCAGGGGATGCGCGCCGACAGCCGGCCCAGCCCATAGAGGCCCAGGTCACCTAGCACGATGCCGACATACAACGACGCCAGCGCCAGCCATGGCGACAGCCCACCACTTTCCACCTGCATCGCCGCCGCTACCGTCGCGGCGTCCTCCAGGATGAAGGTGCCGAGGATGATCGCCACCGCCTGGAACAGCGCGGAGTGGCCGGCTAGGGCCAGCAGGGAGGAGATCGAGCTGGCCAGCATACCCGGCGCGATAGCCTTTCCGTGAGATGGACAGAGAACCACCCAGATGGGCGTGGCGATGGGCAAACCTCATCACCAATTCGTCACCCGTGAGTGGCACGAGCGAAGCTGTCATGGCAAGATAGCCACCATGAGTCTACCCGACGCGCCCCAGCACGATCGCCCGAACGCGCCCCAGCACGATCGCCCGAACGCGCCCCAGCACGATCGCCCAAACGCGCCCCAGCACGATCGCCCAAACGCGCCCCAGCACGATCGCCCGAACGCGCCTTCGCACGACCACCTGAGCGCGCCTTCGCACGACCACAACCGCCACGATCACGCCCACGGCGGCGGCCACCACCACGCCCCGGCCCGAATGGATACCGCCTTCGCCATCGGTGCCGCGATCAATACCGCCTTCGTGCTGGCCGAGGTCGTGTTCGGGCTGGCCGCCAACTCGGTCGCCCTGGTCGCCGACGCCGCCCACAACCTGGGCGACGTGCTGGCGCTGCTGCTCGCCTGGGGCGCCGCCTGGCTGACCCGACGCCCGCCCACGGCTCGGCGCACCTATGGCTGGGGCCGCAGCTCCATCCTCGCCGCGCTGATCAATGCCGGCGTCCTGCTGATCAGCGTCGGCGCCATCGGCTTCGAGGCGATCCGCCGCCTGCTGGACCCCGAACCGGTCGCCTCCGGCATCGTCATGGCGGTCGCCGCCGTCGGCATCCTGGTCAACGGCGGCACCGCCCTGCTGTTCATGCGCGACCGCGACAGCGATCTGAACATCCGCGCCCAGTTCCAGCACCTCGCCGGCGACGCGCTGGTCTCGATCGCCGTGGTCGCAGCCGCGCTGGCGATCCGGCTCACCGGCCTGACCTGGATCGACCCGCTCGCCAGCCTCGCCGTCGCCGGCGTCATCGTCGCCGGAACCTGGAGCACGCTGCGCGAATCCCTTGATCTCTCGCTCGACGCCGTACCCGCCCGGCTCACCCAGCAGGAGATAGCCGACTGGCTCGCCGCGCTGCCCGGCGTGCGCGAGGTCCATGATCTGCACATCTGGGGCCTCAGCACCACCGAGACCGCGCTGACCGCCCACCTGGTGTGCGATCCTGGCACCGCGCCGCGCAGCCTGGACGAACTCGCCGCCGCCCTGCATGACCGCTTCCACATCGGTCACACCACCATCCAGATCGAGACTGAGACCGAGGCCGCCTTGTGCCGCCTTCGCCCGGCAGGCGTGATCTGAAATCGTCCAGCGGACGTGGTCCGAAATCGCCAGCGGGCGTGGTCTGAAGCCACCCAGCGGACGTGGCGGGAAGCCGTCCGGCGGACGTGGCGGGAAGCCGCCCGGCGGACGTGGTGCGAAGCCTCCCGGCGAGCGCGGCCGGAACCCACCCAGCGGGCACAGCCGGACCGGATTGGACAGATCACGCTACCGGTGAGTATCCTCGAACGCGAAATCGGCCGAAGAGGACACCAAGAATGAGCGTCGTTTGGACCGACACGGTCAAGGAAATCGCCGGCACCAAGCTGCATGTGTCGCGCGCCGGCAAGGGACCGCCGGTGCTGCTGTTGCATCACGATATCGGCACCGTCGACCGCCTGCCATTCTACGACGCGCTGGCGGAGAAATTCGACGTTCTGATCCCGCACCACCCGGGCTGGGGCAAATCCGAACGCCCGCAATGGATGCGCCATCCACGCGACATCGCCGCGGTGCACGCCTGGCTGCTGACCGAGCTCGACCTGTCCGGCGTGTCGCTGGTCGGCCTGGGCTTTGGCGGCTGGATCGCCGCCGAAATGGCAAGCCTGGCGCCACGCGACTACCACAAGCTGGTGCTGGTCGGCGCCATGGGGATCAAGCCGCCCGAAGGCGACATCGCCGACCAGTCGATCGTGTCCTACATCGTCTATCCACGCTCCGGCTTCCACGACGAGGCGGCGTTCGCCGCGGTCTACGGCGACGTCACCACCGATCAACTGGAAGCCTGGGATATCGCCCGCGAAATGAGTTTCCGGGTCGCCTGGAAACCCTACATGTACAGCCAGACGCTGCCGCATCTGCTGGGCGGCGTGCAGTCGCCGGCACTGATCGTCTGGGGCGACGACGACCAGATCGTTCCGCTCAGCGCCGGACAGGCCTACGCCAGGGCGCTGCCCGTCGCCACCCTGACCACCATTCCGGCATGCGGACATTTCGCCGAAATGGAAAAACCTGATGCCGTCGCCAAGCTGGCGATCGATTTCCTGTCTCAGCGCTGAAGGAGGCTTCCGCCATGCACATGATGTACTTCACCGAACAGCCGATGTCGGCCTACGACGCCCAGGCCGGCCTCGACTTCGGCGCCACCGCGCTGAACTTTTCCAACAGCCACTACGATCCGGTCGCCGGCAGCCGGCTGTATAACGAATACCTGGAAGAATACATCCTGGCCGAACAATCCGGCGCCGACGGGATCATGCTGAACGAGCATCACAACGCGCCGTTCTGCATGCAGGCCCGCACCAACATGTTCGCCTCGATCCTGGCCGCGGTCACCGACCGGGTGAAGATCGTCATCCTCGGCAATCCGCTGCCGCTGACCGAAAACCCGGTCCAGCTCGCCGAGGAACTAGCGATGATCGACATGATCTCCAAGGGCCGTCTGGTATCGGGCTTCGTGCGCGGCGGCGGTCAGGAACAGCTCGCCAACGGCGTCAACCCCGCCTTCAACCGCGAGCGCTTCATGGAGGCGCACGACCTGGTGCAGAAGACCTGGACCCAGCACGGACCGTTCCGCTGGGAGGGCACCCACTACCAGCAGCGCGTGGTCAACCCCTGGGCGCTGCCCTTGCAAAAGCCGTATCCACGGGTGTGGATACCGGGCGTGCTGTCCAAGGAAACCGTGATCTGGACCGCCCAGCAGCGCTATCCCTACATCGCGCTGAACACCTCGATCGAGGCGACCAAGACCATCCACGAAACCTACGACAAGGCCGCGGCCGAGGTCGGCTACACCGCCGGGCCGGAAAATTTCGGCTACCTGATCCGCGTCCACGTTCAGGACACCGAGGAAAAAGCCCTGCACAACGCTCGGCAATTCATGTGGATGCAAGGTGAATTCACCGGTCTGGCAAATCCGGTCTGGGCCAACCCGGCGGGCTACTTCTCCCCGTCCGGCCGCCGCGGCTTCGTCGAATTCGCCGTCGGGCGCGCCAAGAACCCGCGCGGTCAGCCGACCTTCGAACAACAGGTCGCCGATACCATGATCATCGCCGGCACCCCAGACCAGGTGATCGAGCGGCTGAAATATCTGGTCAGGGAAACCCGCCCCGGCATCATGGCGGTCTGGGGCAACGACGGCACCGTCAGCAAGGACGACCGCCGCCGCTGCATCCAGTTGCTGTGCGGCGAGGTCATGCCGGCGGTCAAGCAATACGCCGCCAGCCTCGGCCTGAAGGACCCATGGGAGGCCGACGCACCGGTGCATCTGCGCTACTCGACAGACATCGCCCGCCACAAGGTGGCGGCGGAGTAGTCTGTCGCTTTGGGTGGCACGCGGTAATCCCGCTGGCTAGCCGGCGCGCCTGTAGGCTGTGTATGCCTGAAGCTAGTGGGAAGCCGACATCGCGCGCGCCGAGATCAACTTAATTAAGGTCCGGGGCGCGGGCGGCAAGCGGTGAACCCACGCGCCAAGCGGTAATGCATGCCAGCGCCGCCACCGGCAGTGCGGCGAGGAACACCCAAAGCCCGGCGGTTCGTGCCGCGGGCGTGGAGAAGCCATGGGCGAACCCGGCGAGATTGGCGACCGCCGCGGCCATCGCCGAACCCGCTGCCGCCCCGGTCAATCGCACTGTAGCGATGCCGGCCCCTCCAATGGCGCGTTCCTCGTCGGAGAGGTCGCCCAGGATGGCTTGGCTTATGAACGAGTAGGACAGGCCGAACCCCGCACCGATCAAACCGCTGGCAACAACGACCCAGGCGAGATCGCTGTCAACGAAGACCAACGCGCAGCATGCCAACCCAACAAAGATCAGTAAGACGCCCCCACGAATGAGACGGTTCGGCCATTTTCCGGTGAGTCCCGCCACTGGAAGGGACACAGCGGTCCAGAACAGGGCCTCGGCACCGACCACATACCCCGCGGCCAGCGCCGAGAGACCCCGTAAGGTCTGCAGCACCGCCGGCCCATAAACCAACAGCCCCATGGTCGCGACGTAGAGCAGGAAGATCGTTGCATACCCAGCGCCATGGACGGTGCGGGGATCACCCGACCCGTGCGGGAAGAGGCGCACGTCGCGGCGCGCGTCCAGCTTTAGCGCGAGCAGGAACGCAGCGACGCCTAGGCCGATGAACGCGGTCGTGCCGACGAAGTCGCCCGTGAGATCCGCGACGGCGATCAGGATGATGCCGACGCCGATCATGCTGAGTGGCCGCCATGCCACCCGATCGGTCGCGGCCGCCGCGTTGCCGGCCGGCAGCATGACCCAGGCGGCAGCCGCGACGATCGCACCTTGGACGGCGAACAGCCAAAACACCGCGCGCCAGGAGCCGGCGTCGGCGAATAGACCGCCCAGCATGGGGCCGATCAGAACCGCCACACCCCAGACCGAACTGATCGCACTGTAGACGCGCGGCAACAGGCGGTTGGCGAACAGCAGTCCGATCGCGACCGAGGAGAGGCCGGCGAGCCACCCGCCGCCGACACCCTGCAAGATACGCCCCGCAAGGAACGTGAAAATTTCCGGAGCCACGGCGCTCAACGCGCATCCGCCCGCATAAAGTAGGGCGGCCGCCACTGTCGCAGAGCGCAGACCAAGCCGCAGGGCCAATACGCCGGAACTCGCGGCCGCCAGCACCGAACCCATCAGGTAACCCGACGTGGCCCAGCCGAAGTAGGCGTATCCGCCGAGAGAGCGTCCGATACTCGGCATGATGGTCGCGGCGATCAGGCTGTCGGCGGCATTCAGCCAGACAGCCAGGCAAATCAGCACGAAGCGCGGCAGGCGGCCCTCGGCCAACACGTCCGTCCAGCTTCCGGCCGTTTGACCTTGGCTCATTTGACAACCCCCCAGTTGACAAATTAGCCGATAGACGGGCTGACGTATTTTTGCAATGCTTTCCTTGCCAAACTTAACAGGAGGGGTGTTGCAGTCGACATCTGACCAGCTGCTGTTTGAATTGAAGACCCGCGGCCCGGCGACGACTCGCGATCTCGCCGCACGAGCACGGATCACGCGTCAAGCGGCTCGGGAGCATCTGACGAAACTCGCGGGCGCAAAGCTGGTGGACCACACGAGGACCGCCACCGGGGTTGGGCGACCGGGTCATAAGTGGTCTCTGACGGAGAAGGGCCACGGCCGTTTTCCCGATACCCACGCCCAAATGACAGTCGAGCTGATCGAGACGATTCGCGGTGAATTCGGTGAGGCTGGGCTTACCCGCATGCTTGCCCGGCGGGAGCAAACGATGGCGGAAAAGTATGAACAGGCGCTGCGGGGCGCCGAAACCCTGGAACAGCGTTTGGCAGGGCTGGTGCGGCTTCGGTCCGCGGAGGGGTATATGGCGGACGCCTCGTACCTCGACGACGGGACCTACGTCATGGTGGAAAACCACTGCCCGATCTGCGCCGCCGCTGCCGCTTGTCAGGGTTTCTGCCGTTCCGAGCTCGCACTGTTTGCGCGGCTCCTCGCGCCGGCGCAGGTGGAGCGCGCCGAGCACCTGCTCGCGGGTTGTCGACGCTGCTGTTATGTTGTCACACCGGGCGGCCAGGGTCACTAATAGCAGTCTGATCATCAATAGCGGCTCAGCTTCGGATGGGCAGACGGGCAGCTGGGACTGAACAACGTGGAGCTTATGGACTACTACTGATGCAAGTAGGCGACTTCATGCTCAAACTCCGTTCATTTCACAACGAATAGCGCCAGGGGCTGGGCATCAGCCTGGGTGATGGCTTTGCGGTGGCGGACGGTCTGTTCGGCCGCGTGTTTCGGGACTTGACAGCTAGACGGCAGTGCCGTATCGTACATTGGGCATGGAGATCAGCTTTGATCCCGTAAAGGACGCCGCGAACACTCAGGAGCGTGGCATTCCCCTGGCATTCGCGGCGGTTGTCCTGGCGCATGCCGTCGGCGAGATCGAGGATATCCGCAAGGATTACGGCGAGGTCCGCCAGCGGGCGTTTGGCGAGGTCGAAGGCAGATGGTTCCAGTGCGTCTACACGCTGCGCGGCAAGGTGCGGCATATCATCACCGTTCACCGCATCGAGGAAAGGAGGGTCAAACGATGGCTAAATCTGTGCGGACGACGGTGACGCCGGAGACACACAAAGACATCATCCGGTCGGTCGACTGGAATCGGGTCAATAGCATGACCGAAGCAGAGATCGCGCAGGACATCGCTCACGATCCCGACGCAGCGCCGTTCGCCGATGCCGACGGCATGGCGTTGCGGGTCCAAATGATCCGCAAAGGGCTTGGCCTGTCGCAGAAGCAGTTCGCCGCACAGTTCCACATCCCGCCGGCCACGCTCAAGGACTGGGAACAGGGCCGGCGGCAGCCGGATGCGGCGGCATGGGCTTATCTCAAGGTGATCGACGGCGAACCCGCGGCGGTTCGGCGCGCCCTGAAAGCCGCCTGATCCGCGTCCAATCGCAGGACAGCGAAAAAAGGTTCATCGGTCTGCCAATTCGGTCTGGCGAGATACTTCTCGCCGTCCGGGCGGTGCGGGTTTGTCGAGTTCGCCGCCGGCCTCGGATCGGAAGGACTCATGGAAATGGCCAACGCACCAGTGCATCCGCGCTATTCGACGGACATCCCCCGCCCCAACTTGGCGGCGGAGTAACGTTTAAGGAGCGGGCTGGGGCTTTGCTCCAGCCCGGCCATACGCGGCTGGCTAAGTTCACGCGACGAGTTGGCTGCTTTTTATCGCTGCCAGGATCGCGCTGCCATTGGGTGACCCCAGACCGGTCACCGGGTCCCAGCCGACGGTGCAGCTATAGCCGTTGTTATTACCCTTGACGATGTCGGTAAACGTCTTCGGGTTCGCATACAAGGTCGCGTTGAGGAAGCCCAAGTTCTTGCCCACCGATTGATTGCACAGCGCGATCAACCCCGCCCAAAGCGGCGCCACCGCGCTGGTGCCGCCGACAACCGTATCCTGCCCGTCGACCGCGACGTTGTAGCCGGTGACCGGGTCGGCAACGCCGGCGACGTCGGGCACGCCGCGGCCGGTCTGGCTGTTGCCGCTCTGCCAATCCGGACGATTGAAATGGGTGCTGTAGCCCCCGCCGGTGGCACCCCCCTGGGCGCCATCGTTCCAGGCGACCTCGGCTCCCCGGCGCGGCAGCCTGGTGCCGCCACACCCCAGAACATGCGGGCTGGAGGCGGGGAAATCCACCGTCAGGGCGCCTTGCGCATCGCCATCCGTCGCGCCGCTGTCGCCTGATGCGGCACAGATCGTGATGCCCAGGCTGGCGGCGGTCTGGAACGTCTGGTCCATGGCGTCGATATCCTGCCCGTCCCATCCGGTTTCCGGGCCGCCCCAACTGATCGAGATCACCGAGGGCGAGCGCGTGGTATCGTGCACCGCGGCGCTGACCGCATCCAGAAAACCCCGGCTTTGCGGCGTACTGAAGTAGACCGCGATGTTGGCCGATGGGGCGACTGATCCGGCAACCTGGATATCCAATTGCACCTCGCCGTCCGGTCCGTTCGGATCGCTCTGGGGCGCATTCTGCGTGCCATCGACCGGCACGGCTTCCAGCGTGCCGAGCCGGCGGACGTTCTTGCTGGCGAAGTACGCCGACATTTGTGCCGGATCGTAACCACCACCCAGCTCGATCAGGGCGATGGTCTGGTTGGCGGCGGTCAGATCGGTGGGAAACTCATACCGCGCGGCGATCGCGGCAGGATCATAGGATACACCAGTGGTCGCGCGCGGACGGATGCGAAAGTGCGGCCGGGCGACAACGCGCTGGTCGAATCCCATGACGGCAACGACATGTTCGGCCATCTGCGTCGGCACCGCCAGATGACCGAAGCGGGCGATCACGTCGTGACCGTTGATCTGATAGATGCCGATGCTTTCAGGCTCGAACGCGCTTTGCGCCTGGGCATAGGTGCCGGACAGCTTGACGGTGTGGGCCGTGGGACTGGTTTCGTCCACCTGCAGGCCATGGCTCTTGGCATATTCGACGACGCCGTCGATGACATCCTGCCTCGTACCGTGCCGTTTGCCGTAATCCGCTCGGCTCATGATCCGCGGACTCGTTTCAACCGGCGCATGAGGCTTCAGCACGATGGTCAGCTGGATCGGTTCCTTGCCGGAAATATCCCCGATCCGTTTGGCGGTGGGTTCGGGGCGATAGCTGCGAGCGAATTTTTGCAGATGATGCGTGACCATGGTGAAATTCGTTCCTCTCCGCTTTGATTTTCCTTGGACAAGCCTGGGGTCAGACGTCAGGACCCTGCCGCTTCCGCTGCTGCAGCGAGCGGATCCGCGCCACCGCGGCATGGTTGCTGGTCGTACTGTCATAAAGCCTGCCGAGATCGTCCTTCAGCGCAGTGCGAGAGCCCGCGTCGAGATAAATCATGTGGCCCGACGGATAGTAGCGGACGGTCAGGTTCCGACGCACGGCCGTACTGGCCAGCGGCATCGCCTGAAGATCCTCGGTGGTCTGGTGGAACGGCGTCACGAAATCATAATAACCATTGGCCGACAACACCTTCAGGTCGACATTCAGGCTCATGGTCGCGGCCAGATCGCCGGCGGTATACAGGATGACGTTGCCGTTGGCGTCTATGCCTTTCTGCGCGCCGGTCGGATCGACATGATGAAAATCCCAGTTCGCGAAGGCCTGGTCGTTCAAGTCGGTAAACGACGATGAGGAGGTGTAGCGCAGATCGTGGTTCAGATAGCTGTTCCACATCACGGTATAGGCGCCGTTGACCGCCGTCATGGTCGGATCGTTGCCGCCCGACTTTGGATCGATCGTGGCGGCGATGCCGGTGTCGATACCGGTCGCGCGGCCGTCATAGGACCCCAGCGCGAGGCCCTGATCCTTCAACAGGGTCACCAGGAACAGCGACGTGCCGATGTCGTTGGCGGCCGCGACATTCAGGTTCCAGGTCAACAGCGTTTCGCTGTCGATACCGATCCGCTGACTGAGCCCGCGCAGCGTATCCGGGTTGGGATGCGGCATCTGCCGCAGCGCGGCGGCATAATCCTTAGCCGCGAACTGCATCATTTGTTCCGCGTACGACGCCAGGTCTCCGGGCGGCGGCTGCAGCCTGACCTTGCCGTGGTACCAGGCATCGGTGCCGCAGGTGGGCAGCGCACCGACCGGATTGCCGGCCTTGGCGTAGTCCAGGATGGAGGACTGGATGGTGAGGCCGTTCAGGTCGACGCCATCTTCGTGCAGCATGTACGACAGCACCGCGGTGCGGGCGGTGCCGTAGGATTCACCAAACAGGAACTTCGGCGAATTCCAGCGGTCATTCGCCGTGAGGTAGCGCTTGATGAATTGCTTGAGCGACGTTGCATCCTGGTCGGTGCCCCAGAAATCCTTGTTCACCTTTGGCGCGATGGCCGCCGAATACCCGGTGCCGACGGGGTTGATAAAGACCAGGTCGCTGCGGTCCAGCAGGCTATCCGGGTTCGTTTCGATCTGATATGGCGCCGGCGGAGTGAAGTCGGGCAATGCGGTTTTCAGCCGCATCGGCGCGAACGAACCCAGCAGCACGTAAACCGACGATGATCCCGGCCCGCCGTTGTAAAAAAAGCTGACCGCTCGGGCGGTCGGCTCCACCCCATCCTTGGTGAAGGCAACGTAGAAAATCTTCGCGTCCGGCTTGGAACTGCTGGCATCGACGATGACGAGATGCCCGGCCTTGGCAGTGTATTGGATCAACGTGCCGCCGATCTCGACCGAATGGTGGGTGATCGCGGCGTTTTCCGAAGCGTCGGTAATTGAGTCCTGAGGCCCATTGCCATAGGCCACCGGGTCGTTGAACGGCTGGTCTCGATCCACCGCTCGCACCGGTTGCCGCGCGGGATCGGATGCGGATGGAACGCCTGCTTTGCGGGCCAAGTGGTTCTCCTGCTGTGTGGCCCGTGGCTGGTTGCAGCGATCAACGCTGCAGCTCGCCACTGGGTTTTTATGATGCCGAGCGTACGCGGTTGGTGCAGAACAAATAAGTTGACCTGCGGGTTTCGTATTCGTTGCCGTGCGCGATCAGAATCGGCTGGTTCCCAGGTGGACGATGTTTTCGCGGCCGGCTATGCGGCGCTGACACGACCCGGATGGAACTGACGCTGGATGATCGTCTTGCTGCCGCGGGCAAATACCGACGGCGTGCGCAGCGTGATCTGCGTCGGCGAGGTGATCTCTGTGGATCGCCGGTTCACCCGAGTGGGCCGCAACGCCGCGCTGGCCTCGCAGCGCGACCAGGGGGCAGCGAACGATTGCCTGACTTCGGTCAATCCTCGGTCTTGGTCAGCACGTACCCCTTGCCCGTCATGCACATCCTGATCGCCGCCCGCACCGCCGGCGGCCCGGTGATCGGCGAGATGATCCAGGGACCCGGCGCCCGCGCATTGCGCAGATACACCGCGTGCGACGATGACTTGCGGCACGCCTCCAGATCGGTGTTGTACTTGGCCGACGCGTGGTCACCCTGCAGCGGCGGATCGTACGGCGAGCACGCCCCCACCCCCAACAAAACCACCAGCACGCCAAGCGAGCGCATGCCGGCCGCTCACGAGACATCCGACTTCCCGGTATGCACCCGATTGCGGATATGCTCCGGCACCTCCTGCCCGGCATCGGTGAACGCCTTGCGGAACGCCCCGATCGCCGGCCCGAAGATCCCGCTGCGGTTCTCGCTGCACCACTCGCGCGACCCGATCGTGGTCTCGATGCTGCCCTGGAACTTGGGCATCACCCAGCGCGCGAACAGCTCGTAACTGCGCAACGTCTGTTCCCGGTTCGCCCATTCGTGTGACCGGAACAGCACCGCCCCAGCCCCGCCCGAGGTGAAGCCCAGCAACCGCTCGATCCCCGCGGCAATGGTTTCCGGTGAGCCCACCAACGTCGAGCCTGCCGCCAGACCCTCGGCCAGCGGATTCTCGCTGCGCATCGGCGGCCGCCCCAGCGTTTCGCTGAAATAGGACAGCGTTTCCACCCGCTCGCCGCGGCGCACCTCCTCCATCGCCAACTCGTCGGTCTCGGCGCAGTGCATGTTGACCACCAGGCGCCAGTCGTCGCGGTTCAGCGTCTTGCCGTATTTCGCCGCCTCCGCCTCGCCCAGCTTCCAGTAATCCGCAAGCTTGGCCGATCCGCCCGGCAGCCCGGCGCCCAGCGACAACAGCCCGACGCCATGCTTGCCGGCCGCCAGCACCCCGGCCGGCGTGGTGGCGCTCGCCACTGCGATCGGAAACCCGCCTTTGGTGTACGGCTTCAGGTGCAGCCTGGCATCGCGCAGCTCGAACCAGTCGGTCTTCATCGTCACCGGTTCCCGGCACGCCAGCAGCGCCATGATCGCGCCCAGCGATTCGTCCATCATCTCGCGCTGCCGTTCGGCCTCGATGCCCATCATGTAAGCGTCCGACACCAGCGCCCCCGGCCCGCACCCCAGCATCGCCCGCCCGCGCGTCATGTGGTCCAGCTGCACGAAGCGCTGCGCCACCAAAAGAGGGTGGTGATACGGCAGGCTGGTGACCCCCGACCCCAGCATGATGTGGCGCGTCCGCTCCGCCGCCGCGCCGATGAAGATCTCCGGCGATGCGATGATTTCCCACCCGGCCGAGTGGTGCTCACCGATCCAGGCCTCGTCGTAGCCCAGTTGATCCAGCCACTGCACCAGTTCCAGGTCGCGCCCGATCGCCAACGTGGGGTTGTCGCCGACGCGATGGAACGGGGCGAGGAAGACACCGAAGCGCAGGCCCTCATGGGTCGCCATCAACAAAGTCCTTTCAGAAATGATCGGCAACGGTGGCCGGGGCGGCGGCATTGGT
This sequence comes from Rhodopila sp., assembly GCF_965277165.1. Taxonomy (GTDB): domain Bacteria; phylum Pseudomonadota; class Alphaproteobacteria; order Acetobacterales; family Acetobacteraceae; genus Rhodopila. Next base: position 335,398 of record NZ_CBDICE010000006.1, on the reverse strand, counting down.
CAAGGCAACGGCTCCCGGCCGCCTCAATCGACCGCCCCAGCCAACCACATCAGCCGCCAGTATCAGTCAAACGCCGCGAACACTTCCTCCAGCGCCTTGATCTGGTTGCCGGCGGCCGACGACGGCACGATGACCAGGTCGCGCACCCCGGCGTCGTGCCACGCCTGCACACCGTCTCGCACCCTCGCCGCCGGCCCAAACAGCGTATTGTCGGCCAGCCATCGGTCCGACAAGCAGTTTACCACCTCACCCTGGCGGCCTTCGGCGATGGCCCGCTCGATCGCCTCCATCTCCTCCCGGTAGCCGGCTTCCTTCCAGTAGTTCCGGTAGTTCGGCAGCAGGCCGTAGCTGGCCAGCGTCCGCCGGTTCACCGCCTTGGCGGCTTCGATGTCGTCGCTGATGCAGACGGGGATCATGTTGCCGATGAAGAACCCGGGATCGTCGCGCTTGTCCGCCGGCAGCGCCGCCAATGACGCCGCCATGTGCGACAAGGACGCATTGGCGAACACCACCCCTTGGGCGATCTCACCGGCCAGCGCCACCATCTTGTGCCGCAGCGCCGCGACAATGATCGGCGGCAGCGGTCCCACCCCGTCCTGCGCCCTGAACTTCTCTACGAAACCGCGAATGTCGCCCAGCGGCTTGCCCGGCGTCACCCCCATGCGCACGTGCGAGGGCCCGTGCGCCACTCCGATCCCCAACCGGAACCGCCCGCCCGAGATCTCGTGCATCACCGCCGCACTTTGCGCGAAATCGCCCACCGTGCGCTGATAGATCGGCGCGATCGCCGTGCCGAACCGCAGCGTCGTGGTGTTCCACCCCAGCGCCTCACAGAACGACATGTTGCCGAACATGCTGGGCGAGTAGATCCCGGCAAAGCCACGCCGCTCGATCTCCTGCGCGATCTCGATGGTGCGTCGCCGGCGTCCCGGAACCGCCACCAGGCTGATCGCCGGCATGTTGTCTGGCATCTTCATTCCTCGCTGCTATCCTGGCTTCGCGGTTCGCCGCACCATCCGATCGGGAGCAACCGGCGCCGCGTTGTCTCGCCATGCTAACCGCCCCCGATCAGCCGCGCCATGTGCCCGAACAGGCGCATGGCGATGAACCGGATGGATGCGCCGACCGTATGACATCTATTCGCCTCGGCAGCGTTCCCGGCGTGGCGTTGGGCGGCGAGATCATCTGGATCGGTCGGGCGATGGTCCTCAAGGTCAAGAAGAATTCACCCACGAACTTGTCAAATGTCAGTATTCACCCGCAACCCAGGCGGCCTGCCCCCGGTCAGCCAGATCACCCGCCATGTCTGCGTCGAGGGCCGGAGCATGATCGGTCAATGGAGCGGCCCCCCGCTCAGCGCCTTCCTGGCCTATGTCGGCTTCGAGTGCGCCGACGGCTATAACGAGGGCATCGACATGGCAACGGCGTTGCACCCGAAGTCGCGGATGGCATTCAAATTGTCCGGTGACATTCTGCCGACACCGCACGGCTACCCTTTCAAAATACGGCTTCCGACTAAATTAGGGTTCAAGAATCCGAAATTCGTTACCACCATATAGGTCACAAATCGGCAGCCGAAGGGTTTCTGGCCCGATCGCGGCGACAACTGGTTCAGCGGGATATGATTGATGGGGTGTACCTTCAAGATTGCGGCGGCCCAGATTGCAGCGGCCCAAACCGAGGCGGCAGAAACTGTGGCAGCGAGAACCGAGGCGGCCTGCTGTGCCATCGGTGTCATGGCCAAGGCGCCGCGCGCCGGCTTTAGCAAGACCCGGCTCTGCCCACCGCTGCAACCTGACCAGGCCGCCCTGCTCAGCGCCGCGTTCCTGCGCGACATCACCGAAAACATCGCCCAGGCCGCCCGCCACGCCAAGCTGGCCGGCTTCGTCGCCTACGCGCCCGAGGGCCAGGAGGCGCTGTTCGAAGGCCACCTCGCCGCCGGCACCGGCTTGCTGCTGGCGGATGGCTCGCCGCTGATGCCGCCCGACGTGCGCGGCTTCGGACGCTGCCTGCTGCACGCCATCCTGGCGATGCTGGCGCGCGGCCATGACGCCGCCGTGGTGCTCAATTCCGACAGCCCGACCCTGCCCACCGCCGTCCTGGTCCGCACCGCCGCCGCCCTCGCCGCCCCCGGCGATCGCATCGTGATCGGTCCCGCCGAGGACGGCGGCTACTACCTGCTGGGCATGAAGGCACCGCACGCCCACCTGTTCGCCGAAATCGCCTGGAGCACCGAAAGCGTCGCCCAAACCACGCGCACCCGCGCCGCCCAACTCGGCCTCGAGGTCGTCGAGTTGCCGGTCTGGTATGACGTCGACGACCAGGCCGCCCTGGCCCGCCTGCTGGGCGACACCACCACACAGGAAATGTGCAACGGCCTGCTGCCGTACGCCGCGCCGTTCACCGCCGCGGCACTGAAACGCATGACCTTGCGCGAACAGGGCGTGGATTTCGCCGCCGAATGATCCGCCTGGCGGTCCTCGGCTCATGCCTGCTGGCGCTGACCCTGGCAGCCCTCTCGCTGCACGTTCCAGGCGCCCTGGGGGTCGGCTCGATCCGGCTGAAAACCTGGTTTGTGGTGATTTCCGGAACCAGCGCGCTGTTCTATCTGGCCGCCGTGTTCACCGTGCTGCGGCGCCCGGCGCGAACCCGCGCCGTCTGGCTGGTGCTGCTGGTCGCGGCGGCACTCCGCCTGCCGCTGATCGTCTCGCCACCGTTCCTTTCGACCGACATCTACCGCTACGTCTGGGACGGCCGGGTGCAGGCCGCCGGCGTCAATCCCTATCGCTACCTGCCCGCCGATCCAGCCCTGGTGTCGTTACGCGACAGAACGGTCTATCCGCGGATAAACCGAGCCGGCTACGCACCGACGATCTACCCCCCGGCGGCCGAGGCGCTGTACGCCGCGGTCGCCTTGGTCTCGTCCAACCTGATCGCCGTCAAGGCAACCATGGTCGGGTTCGAAATCCTCGCCGTGTACTGCCTGCTGCGCCTGCTCGGCCTCGCCGGGCTGCCGCCCGAACGCGTGCTGATCTACGCCTGGAATCCTCTCCCGGTCTGGGCCTTCGCCGGTAACGGTCATATCGACGCCGCCGCCATCGGCCTGGTCGCCGCCGCGCTACTGTTGCGGGTGAAGCATCGCGACGGCTTCGCCGGCGTGGCGCTCGGCTTGGCGATATTGATGAAATTCCTGCCCGCGGTGATCGCGCCGGTGCTGTGGCGGCGACGGGCCGGATGGCGCACCGCCGCCGCCGCGCTGGCCACCATCGCGCTGTTCTACGCCGTCTACAGCGGCGTCGGCCTGCGCGTGTTCGGCTTCCTGCAGGGCTACGGCTCCGAGGAAGGCTACGACAGCGGCGCCGGCTTCTGGCTGCTCGCCGGCCTGTCACGCGTGGTCACCCTGCCGGCCGCCGCCGCGATCGTCTACAAGGCCGCCGCCGTGCTGCTGTTGGCCGCGCTCGGCGCCTGGTTCGCCTTCGTCCGCCGCCCCGACGACGCGGTGTCGATCTGCGCCGCCGCCGGCATCATGATGGCCGTCCTTAGTTTTGCCATAAGCCCGCACTATCCATGGTACTTCGCCTGGCTGGCGGTGCCCTGCGTGCTGGCACCAACACCCGCGGTGCTGTGGATGGCAACCGCGCCGATCCTGCTCTACCTCGACACTTTCGGGGATCGGTTCGTCTGGCCATCCGTCGTCTTCGTCCCGGCCCTCGCACTCGCCCTGGCTGGGCTGCGTCCGAAACACACCGCCGAACCGATCAAGGGAACCACCTGATGTCCACCACGACGCTGAAAGACCCGCGCCGATACTTCGAAGCCGTCGCCGCGCAGCGCAACGACCTGGCCGAAGCCCCCCCGGTCTGCCTCTATCTGGAGGTCACCAATCGCTGCAACCTGCTGTGCGAGACCTGTCCGCGCACCTTTGAAGACCTCGAACCGCCCGCCGACATGTCCTGGGATTTGTTCACCCGCATCGTCGACCAGGTGCCCAACGTCGCCCGCGTGGTGCTGCACGGTGTCGGCGAACCGATGCTGGTGAAAAACCTGCCGAAGATGATCCGCTACCTGAAGGACCGCGGCACCTACGTGCTGTTCAACACCAACGGCACCCTGCTCAACCCGAAGAAATTCCAGGAGATCATCGATACCGGCCTGGACGAGTTGCGCGTCTCGCTCGACGCCGCCGACCGCAAGAGCTACGCCGCCATCCGCGGCAAGGACTTCTTCCCCCGCATCGTCCGCGACGTCGGCAAGTTCACCGCCTATCAGCAGCAGATGGGTGTGACCCATCCCCGCGTCTCGCTGTGGCTGACCGGTCTGAAGGAAACCGTCGAGCAGTTGCCCGAATTCGTCCGCCTGTCCGCCTCGATGGGCGTCAAGGAGGTGCATCTTCAACGCCTGGTGTTCGACGAGGCCGGCTTCGGCAAGGCGCGCGCCGAATTTTCGTTATTCGAGCAGACCCAAAACGACGAACAGTCCACCATCGACGCCGCCCAGGCGCTCGGCGCCGAACTGGGTGTGACGCTGGACGCCTCCGGCGCCACCGAACCGGGGCTCAGCCTGAAACGCGCCGCCGACGACAAGCCCTGGGCCACCTGCCGGCGACCGTGGTCACTGATGTACTTCACCGCCCATGGCCGCGCTTTGCCCTGCTGCATCGCCCCGTTCTCCGCTCGCGGCTACGAAAACTACACCCTGGGCGACGCCACCCAGGACACCCTGCGCGACATCTGGAACAGCCCGGCCTATCGCGGCTTCCGCACTTCGTTGCTGGGCGAAACCCCACCCGTACCGTGCCAGAACTGCGGCCTGCGATGGAGCCTCTGACCCCACGCCCCCGATGACCAGCGACCGATGACCATCGACCGGGCAACCGCCGCGCAAGACGGGGTCGGCATCGCGGAGCGGGACGGAGTAAGCGTCGTCATCCCGACGTTCAACGAGGCCGCCTGCATCGCCGCGGTCATCGGCGAACTGCCCCAAGCGATCACCCGCCAGGTCATCGTCGTCGACGGTGGCAGCACCGACGGCACTCAGGATATCGCCGCCCGGGCCGGTGCCACGGTGATTGACGCCGGCCGCGGCTACGGGCGGGCCTGCCAGGCCGGCGCCGAGACCGCCGAATACCCGGTCATCGTGTTCCTCGACGGCGACGGCGCCGACCGAGGCGACCTGTTGGGCCTGATCGCCGAACCGGTGCTCGCGGGCACCCACGACCTGGTCCTGGCGTCCCGCACCCGAGGCCAGCGCGACCCTGGGGCGATGCTGTGGCACCAGGTGCTCGCCGGACGCGCAGCCGGCCTCGGAATCGGTGCGCTGTATGGCGTGCGCTACAGCGACATGTGCGCATTCCGAGCCATCCGGCGGGACGCGCTGGGCCGGCTCGACATGCGGGAGATGACCTACGGCTGGAACATCGAGATGCAGATGAAAGCCGCCCGCCTCGGACTGCGCATCGACGAAGTTCCGCTGCCCTATCGCCGCCGCTCCGGTGGCCAATCCAAGGTCGCCGGCTCGTTGCGCGGCACCCTGCGTGCCGGCGGCAAGATCGTCTCCACCTTCGTCCGCGTCGGCCTCCAGCCGCGCCGCTGACCCGCCGCCAGCCGCTTCGCCGATCCATCCGACTGCCGCTTTGGCGAGCCTGCCTCCTCGTCGCCTGACCGCCACCTGCCCGCCGCCTCGTTACCAGCTCAATTGACAGCGCCGCGGCCCGGCGCAACCCTCTCCGCACGCCAAGGTTGCTGAAATGCCTCGGCGACAGGGAGGAAAAAAATGGTCACCACAAAACCAGATCGTGGCCGTGCGCCCAATCGGGCTCAATCCAGAACTACGCCGCAGGCCAGGACAACGACGCGGGCAATCCGATGGCAGACCATTCTCGGGACGCTCGCGGCCGCGGCGGTCTCGTTATGGCTGGTCAATCCGGCGCACGCCGCACCGAACGTCAACTGCGCGCCGGACCGCGCCGTCAGTTTCATCTGCGGTGTGACCAACGTCGAGGACTTCGCACCCATACCGGATACGAAATGGGTGATCGGCAGCGACCTGTCGACACCCAGCCACCCGCAGGGCTACCTGCATCTGTTCGACACCCGCAACAGAACCGCCACCGCGGTCCAGCCAGCGCAGATCGCCGTCCGCCCCGACAAGAAGTCCTATCCCGATTGTCCCGGCCCGGTTGACATGAAGACCTTCGGCCCGCACGGGCTGGACCTGACCCGAGGCGGCGCCCACCGCGTGCTGTACGCGGTCAACCATGGCGGCCGCGAATCGGTGGAGGTGTTCAACGTCGATCTGTCGAGCGCCAGGCCTCGCTTCACCTGGGTGGGCTGCATCGTCGCGCCCAAGGGCTTCTGGCCCGATGCCGTCGCCTCGCTGCCGGATGGCGGCATCGTTGTCACCAGCCTGTGGGACCCCACCGATGCCGATCGCCTGAACAAGCTCAGCAACGGAAAGCCCGTCGGCGCGCTGGATGAATGGCATCCCGCCAAGGGCTGGTCGCCGGTCGCCGGCACCGAGGCCATGTCCGGGCCGAACGGCGTGGTGGTCTCGCCCGACGGCAAGCGGATCTATCTGGCGCTGTGGTCGGGCAAGCAGGTCGCGCGGATCGATCTTTCCAGCACGCCGCCGAAAGTGGATACCGTGCCCACCGCTATCCTGACCGACAACGTGCGCTGGTCGCCGGACGGCAAATCGATCTTCGTCGGCGGCCAGGACGTCACCGTCAAACAGGCGCTGGATTGCTTTGAATCCAATGCGACCAACTGCAACGTACCGTTCAAGATCTACCGCATGGATCCGGCAACGCTGAAGCTGACCGATGTGGTCAAAAGTGGGGTGTATGGCGTGATGGGTGCCGGCACCGGCGCCATCCAGGTCGGAAACAAGATCTGGGTCAGCTCGTTCCGCGCCGACCGGATTGGAATCTTTCCAGACAAGTAACCGCCACCACCGCGGCCGAACGTCACCTTGACCCGGTGGCGAACCCGGCCGCCTCGGCCTGTTGTTTGCTTGGAAACCAAAGCTTCGCCGGGGGCACCGCGAAGATGCTGTCGACGAAATTCGGGGCGACGCCGCCGGCCAGGTAGGTCTGCCGATCGAACTCCTCGATGCTGACCAGCGCCTGCGGCGTCAACGCGGCGGATGCATAGCTGTGGAAGCCAAGCGTCCCCGAACCCTGCAGCAGCCGATTGCGTCCGGCGAAAAACACGATAGTGCAGGCCGATACGCAGCGCCGCTCGACCTCGGTGTCCAGCCCGCGCGCGCGGATCATCGCCGCGATCTGCCTGGCCTGCGCCACCAGGCCGCCCTCGCTCGACAGCCGAACCACGACCGGGCGGGACGCGTCGAGCACGCGGCCAAACTCCACCGCCGAGGTCGTGCCGATCGCGCCCTCGAATTCGATCACCCGGCCGCCCTCGCGCAGCATCGTGCCGGGCACCGCAACCGATCCGCCGGCGAAGACCGCCCGCCCGATCGGCAACAGCAAGGCCAGGATCTGCAGCACCGAGGCGAGCACGCTGAAGCTCAGCAACGCCTGCACAATGCTGGCCCGGCGCCAGCGACGAATCTCCCGCGCTCGTGTCGCCGACCGCCAGGTGCCCAGGATTTGCCAGCTCTGCGCGCCGACCCACAGCACCAGAACCGCCAGGGTAAAGAAAAGACACGCGACCGGGACTTCGCTGCTGGCTCGTCTGACCCACGCCACGCCGAGGCTCATCACCGCGCCGCCAATGGCGCCCAGCAAGACGTGGTTCAGCCAGAAGCTGACGCCAAGCGAGAGCTCTCCGCGCCAATGCCGTTCCAGGTACCCACCGATCATGATTGCGGTATAGCAATGGGAGCTTAAAGATCCGCTAATGCGTCATGCCGGCGTATTGCCGGATCAGGCCAGGCTTTCCCAGCCCCTCGCGCTGTCCCGCCTGCATTCTCGGCCTGCGCCTATTGGTTTGCTCCATGCCAAACCTCCTTACCAAATCGCCACCTCGTCCGATCGAAATGCATCCGCGATGCGACGCACGTTGCCGGCCGGGTCGACCACCAGAACATCGAACCGCACGCCGTTCGCGCCCCAGTCCGGATGCTCCGCCAGAATGATCTCGCAGGCGCCGACCAAACGGGACTGCTGGCGTGCGGTCAGCGCGATGGCCGCCTCGGCCAGGGTGGGGCGAGACTTGACCTCGACGATCGACAGCAGCCCGGCCTTTTCCGCCACCGCATCCACCTCTCCCGCCGCGGTTCGCAGCCGGCGCGCCAGGATGGTCCAGCCGTCTCGGAGCAAGGCGCTGCATGCCGCCTGCTCCGCGGCCATGCCGCTGGCATGGGCAAGGCGACCCCGATCGCGGCGAGCGTGCATGCGGCCAGGATGGCGGTCATTGGTTAAGATCCGGTGTATCGATGCCACGGCCGCCGGACCCTGGCATCGGCAGGCCCGCGCCCCACATCGAGGCTTCACCCCAAACCACGGGAGCCCGGCCATGGTCGCACCGGAAAACCTGCTGCGGCAGGAAACCTCTCCCTATCTGCTGCAGCACGCGCACAATCCGGTGCATTGGCGCCCTTGGGGCAAGGCCGCGCTCGACGAGGCCAAGGCAGCCAACAAGCCGATCATGGTCTCGATCGGCTATGCCGCCTGCCACTGGTGCCACGTCATGGCCCACGAATCGTTCGAGGATCGGCAAACCGCGGACCTGATGAACAGCCTGTTCGTCAACATCAAGATCGACCGCGAGGAACGCCCCGACATCGACCACATCTATATGTCCGCGCTGCACGCGTTGGGCGAGCAAGGCGGCTGGCCGCTGACCATGTTCACCACCCCCGACGGCACGCCGTTCTGGGGCGGCACCTACTTTCCGCCGGAACCGCGCTGGGGCCGGCCTTCCTTCCGCCAGGTGTTGCAAGGCGTCGCCAACGCCTTCCACACCGGCGCCGAAGCGGTTGGTCAGAACAGCAGGGCGTTGACCCAGTTCCTGGAACAACAGGCAATGGCGTCGGTCGGTGACGCCCCCGGCCCGGCGCAGCTTGATGCCGTGGCAGGGGCCTATCTGCGGATGACCGACCCCGATCAGGGCGGCCTGCGTGGGGCTCCGAAATTCCCCAACCCGCCGATCTATCGCCTGCTGTGGCAGAACGCGTTTCGTACCGGTCAGCCGGAAGGTCAGGTCGCGCTTCACCTGATGCTGGAGCGGATGTCCCAGGGCGGCATCTACGACCATCTCGGCGGCGGTTACGCCCGTTACTCGACCGACGCCGACTGGCTGGTGCCGCATTTCGAGAAGATGCTCTACGACAACGCCCAACTGCTGGAACTTCTGGCGCTGGCTTACGCCCATCGGCCCAACCCGCTGTACGCGCAACGCGCGGCGGAAACGGTCGGCTGGATGATGCGCGGCATGACCGCCCAGCGGGTTGACGGCAAAGCCGGCTTTGTCGCTTCGGAAGACGCCGATAGCGAAGGCGAGGAAGGCCGGTTCTATGTCTGGACCGAGCCGGAGATCGACGCTCTGCTTGGCGCGGCCTCGGGGCCGTTCAAGACCGCCTACGACGTCACTTCGACGGGCAACTGGGAAGGCAACACCATTCTGCGCCGCGTCGCGGCGTTGGGCTCCCAGGACCAGGAAGCCGACCTTGCCCAGGCGCGCGATATCCTGTTCCAGGCTCGCGAAAAGCGAGTCCGCCCCGGCTGGGATGACAAGGTTCTGGCCGACTGGAACGGTCTGGTGATCGCCGCGCTGGCCCGAGCATCCGGCGTTTTCGGGCAACCCGGCTGGATCGAACGCGCCCGCGAGGCGTTCGACTTCATCCTGGTTCGGATGGAAGCTGCCCATGGCGGCGTCGAGCACGCCTGGCGTCTGGGCCGGGTCACCGCTCCAGGGTTGATCGAGGACCAGGCCGCGATGGCCCGTGCCGCCATTGCACTGTATGAGGCAACCGGCGAAGCGTCCTTCCTGGCCGTCGCCGAACGCCTTGCCAATGCCGCACAGGCCGCCTTCGCCGACGGCCATGGCGGTTTCTACTCAACCGCCACCGGGGCGCTCGATGTCCCGCTTAGCCGCCCGCGCACCGCCGCGGACAACGCCACCCCGTCGGGAAATGGCATGATGGCGGAGGTTTTCGCCAGGCTGTTCCACCTGACCGGTAATGCGGACTGGGGCGCGCGGGCAACGGCGGTGCTAACCGCGTTCGCCGGGCAACCGGACCAGCTCGCCGGCATGCCCGCGCTGCTGGCGGCAGCCGATCTGCTGGACGCAGCCACGACCGTCGTGATCGTCGGGCCGCCGGACCCGGCAAACGCGCTGGTGCAGGTCGCAGCCAGCAGTCCTGACCCCGCCACCGTCGTGCTGCGCACCGCCGACGCCGGCCGTTTGCACCCTGGTCATCCCGCCTTCGGCAAGACCGCGCCGGCGGGCCAGGCAGCAGCTTATGTCTGCCGGCGCAACGTCTGTGGGCTGCCGATCGCCGACGCCTTGACCTTGTCCGAAGCCCTACGCACGCGCCTGTGATTCGTCGAGGCGCCAGAATACGCCGCTTCGCCACCTTGGCCACTGGACGGGCCTGACAGCATCGGACATCCGCTGACACAGTGGCGTCGGGGACAGGATATGGGCGGCAGCGAAGCCAGCGGCCGAAAGCAGCGGACGGACTCCGCCGATCGGGCGTTCACCCTGTCGAGCGGCCTTGCGGCACTTGGGATCGTTTTCGGCGATCTCGGCACCAGCCCGCTATACACCTATCAGACCATTGTTGGCACCGTGGGCGGCCACCCCTCGCCGGAGGATGCGCTGGGCTTGCTCTCGCTCGTGGTATGGGCGCTGATCATCATCGTGTCGGTCAAATACTGCATCTTCGTGATGCGTGCCGACAATCGCGGCGAGGGTGGCATACTGGCGCTGATGGCCCTGGTTACCACCGGCAAGGGCGGGCGCCTGAGTGCTGGCCTTATCGTCGCCGGCCTGTTCGGATCGGCGCTGATCTACGGCGACGGCGTGATAACCCCGGCGATCTCGGTGCTCAGCGCGCTCGAGGGCATCAACGTCGCCACCGACGTCTTCAAGCCCTACGTTGTTCCGGCCGCATTGCTGGTCCTGCTGGGCCTGTTCGCCGCCCAGGCCAAAGGCACCGCCAAGATCGGTCGCATCTTCGGGCCGATCATGCTGCTCTGGTTCGTCACCATCGCCGCCCTGGGGACGACCGGTTTGCTTCGCCGCCCGGAGGTGATCGGGGCGATCAACCCGCTGCATTGCGTCCGCTTCATCGTTGCCCATGGCTGGCACAGCTTCGTCGTGCTCGGCGGCGTATTCCTGGCGATCACCGGCGGAGAGGCGCTTTATGCCGACCTCGGGCATTTCGGCCGCAAGCCAATCCGCTCGACCTGGTACTTCGTCGTTCTGCCGGCGTTGTTGTTGAGTTACGCTGGGCAGACCGCGCTGCTGCTGGAGAACCCGGGCATCCAGGGCAACCCGTTCTTCAAGCTGGCGCCGCACTGGGCGGTGATCCCGCTGGTGGTGCTGGCAACGCTTGCCACGATCATCGCCAGCCAGGCGATCATCACCGGCGCGTTCTCATTGACCCGGCAGGCGATGCAGTTGGGTTGGTTCCCCGGCTTGAATATCCGCCAAACCTCGGACGAGGAATACGGCCAGATCTACGTGCCGGTGGTGAACTGGGTGATGATGGTTTGCACGCTGTTGCTGACCTTCAGTTTCGGCAGTTCCGCCGCCCTGGCGGGCGCCTACGGCACGGCGGTTTCAACCACCATGTTGCTGACCACGTTTCTGCTGTTCAGCGCGATGCGCGACATCTGGGGCTGGAGGGTCGCCGTCGCGCTGCCGACCAGCTTGCTGTTTCTGCTGATCGACTTTGGTTTCTTCAGTGCCAATCTGCTGAAGATACGTGAAGGCGGCTGGATTCCGCTGCTTTTAGCGCTGCTGATCTTTATCCTGATGACGGTCTGGCACCGCGGCACCGAAGCGCTACACCGTTCGCAGGCGCAGCGGCCGGAATCGAACGATGCGTTCCTGGCCTCGCTGAACAGCGGCAAGATCACCCGCGTGCCCGGGACCGCGGTGTTCTTCAACCGCAGCGAAACCGCTATCCCCGACGTGCTGGTTCGTCACGTCGCCCAGTTCAAAGCGCTGCAAGAGACGGTGATCAGCCTCACCGTCCGGTTCGACGAGGTTCCTCGGGTTGCCTGGTCCGAACGCGCCGCGGTGGAGCAAACCGCCGACAATTTCTGGCACGTCACGGTACGTTTTGGCTTCATCGAGCGCCCCAATGTCGTCGCCGCGCTGGCCTCCGCGATGGAGAAAGGGTGTAGCCTCGACCTCGACGACGCGGTGTATTTCGCCTCGCACGATGACGTCGTGCGCAGCCCGAACCCGCCACGCCTGCGCAGCTGGCAGCGGATGCTGTTCGCGGTGATGTACCGCAATGCGGTACGAAGTCCGGATCGGTTCGATCTGCCCGCCGACAAGTTTCTTGAGGTCGGTCGACAGATTGCGTTGTAGCCCGCAGGGGGTGAATCGTTTTTGACGCGAGACGGCAACTGCCTTACTGTGAAAACATGAAAAACATCACAGTTTCACTCGACGATGAGACCTACCGCAATGCCCGTGTGCAGGCGGCCGCGCTGGATACCTCGGTTTCGGCGCTGGTAAAGCGTTACCTGACCGAGCTCGGTGCCGGTGACACCGAGTTTCAGCGGCTGAAGCGGCTGCAGCAAGAATTATCGGCACAAATTCCCGCCGATTTCAGCGCTTCGGGGCGCCTCACCCGCGATCAGGTGCATGACCGGAATGGCAGCTGATGGCGCATTTCCTCGATACCAGCATCCTGCTCTATGCGATCAGCCCGCATCCGGCCGAGGCGGACAAACGTTCCGTCGCGGCAGCCTTGCTGAACCAGGATGACGGTGCGATTTCCGTCCAGGTGCTGCAGGAGTTCTATGTCCAGGCAACCCGGCCATCGCGCGCCGGACGATTGCCGCACGATCTCGCCGTAGGATTGCTACGGGCATGGGCCCGCTTCCCGGTGCAAGAGACCACCATGCCGATCGTCGAAGCCGCCCTGGAGATCAAGTCGGCGCATGGCTTTTCGTACTGGGACAGCGCGATCATCGCCACCGCTCGGGCGCTTGGGTGCCGCCAGCTTTATTCCGAGGATATGAGCCACGGTCGGGTGGTCGCTGGCGTTACGATCGTCAACCCGTTCCTGGCGTCCGGATAGGCTTGGCGATCACGTTTCACGGCGATATCGATTCAGACGCAGCATCAGCAGATCGCGGAATTGCGGACGCATCCGCTGGGTCCATTTGGTGTCGGCCGCCTTCGCCCAGGCGTCCGAACGCGACACCGCAGCATCGCGCAGATGGTACAGCGCCAGGAATCGTCGTTCCGACCCAGCATCGGTCGCGCTGAAGCGGCGCGCCGCCAGCACGCCGGGTACCGCCCCGAGCGAGGGCAGGTGTTCAGTATTGTACCACTCGGTGAACTCTTCTTGGACCTCTTGATCGATGTTCATCGAGGCGACCAGCAGCGCGTTCGCGGCGGCCACTGCGGTGCGGTCTCCAGGCAGCAATTGTTCGCCCTCGTAGCGCATGATTCTCCGGCACATGCCGGTGACGCGCTTGGTCCACACCGACTGGTTCGCGCCGGCGACCGCGTGGTACGCCGAACTGGACAGCACGGCAGGGCTCTCCAGATCATAGGTAGCCACGTGAATCTTCGGGTTCTGCTCGTCGATCCAGCGTTCCGCGTTCAGGAACCCTGGCACACCCATGCGCTCCGGGATGTGCTCGCGGTCGTACCAGTCGTGGAACTCATCCTCATGCGCGGTGGCAAAATCGAACGCCATGAACAGCAGACCTTTGGTCATCCGGGTTTCCTCCAGCTTTAGCCCAGCTTGCCACGCGATCCGCCGGCGTTGCCAGCCTTCCCCGTTTGCGGCAAGGATGCCGACCGAACGGAGACCGCCAACAATGCCCTTTCTGACTGAACCGGAGCCAGAGCGCGGCGCCAGTCTTGCGGTGATGCCGGGGATACGCCGCATCGTCGCCAATAATCCCGGCCCGATGACCTATTTCGGTACCAATACCTATCTGCTGGACACGGCGGATGGCCTTGTGGTGCTCGATCCCGGCCCAGCCGACGATCATCAGCATGTCGGGGCAATCCTGCGGCATAGCGGCGGCCAGATCGCGATGATCCTGGTCAGCCATACGCACCATGACCATGTCGGCGCGGTTCCGGCTTTGCAGCAGGCGACCGGCGCCCCCACAGTCGGTTTCCGCAACAGCGCGATCGCCGACTTCGATCCCGACGTCAAGCTCGATCACGGCGGGTCGGTCGCCGGCATGCTCGCGCTGCACACGCCGGGCCATGCGTCCGACCATCTCTGCTTCGCCTTGCCCGCGGCAAACGGCGAGCGTGTTTTGTTCAGCGCCGACCACGTGATGTCGTGGTCGACCAGCATCGTCAGCCCGCCAGGCGGGGACATGGCTGATTACTTCGCCAGTCTGAAACTGTTGCTTGGCCGCGAAGACGATCTGTATCTGCCGGGACATGGTCCGCCATTGCGAGAGCCCCAGGCCTTGGTGCGCGAGATGCTGACGCACCGCATGATCCGCGAGCAGGCGATCGCCAAGAAGCTGAAGGATGGTGCCCTCGATACATATGCGATCATGGACGCGCTGTATTCACAGTTGAACGCGCGGCTGCGCAAGGCGGCGGAGCGCAACGTCCTGGCCCATCTGTTGAAGATGGAAGCGGAGGGCAAAGCCATCCGCGACGGCGAGCTGTGGCGCGCCACATAGTCTAGACCAACTTCTCGGTTGCGGCTACGCCTTGCCGCGATTGTGGCGCAGCAGGTTATCGGCCATTCAGGGACTGTTCGAACGATAATTCCGGCGCAACCAGCTCGCCAGGCCGGTCGCCTTGAAGCGCGGCCTTATAATCCTCGGCCGGAAAGCTGCCGCCAAGTGATTGGATGTAAGCGACAACGAGCCAGATCGAGTCCGGCGGCAGCGCCCTTCCCCACGCCGGCATGCCCTTCGGTCGCCCCTCGTAGATAGAGTTGTAGATCGCAGCCGGGGTACCGCCATAACGCCAGTATGTGTCGGTCAAGTCAGGTCCTACCCCGCCCTTGGCATCGAAGCCATGACAACCGGCGCAGTTCATCTGGGTGAACAGCTGCCGGCCTTGCTCCACCGCTTCTGGTTGGCCAGCGGCTGGATTGGTGATTCCACTGGCGAGGCTCTTGCCGGGAGCTTCCACGAGGTCTCCCAGAGGCACGCGCGCCAGGTCACCTTCCGGTGGAAGGCCGAGCGCCGATGAAGTTGTGCCGTGCTCATTGGCGGCCTGTAAAGACCCGCTTCCCACAAGGCTGCCCATCAGGGCGATCGCCGGAACCGTGCGGAGCATCAGATATCGAGGTTTCATGGCACCCTCACCGTTTACCGCTGGGTTTTTCGGGCGAATTGGCCGCCGGCTGTGCCGTGCCTTCGGTCGGGATCATGGCCGGCCCGCTGCTCGGCGATTCGCCATTGATCGAGAACACGTAGAGGGTATTTCCCCGCGCCGGGAAACCCGCCATCTTGGAGCTCACCATCGCCGCGCCGCCGATCCCGGTATAGACCGCAACATATTGACGACCATCCGGCCCGAGATAGGTCATCGGTTGGGATATCACTCCGGAGCTGAGCCGTTGCGACCACAGCACCTGGCCGCTACGCGCGTTCACGGCACGGAACCAGCCATCGGCGGTGCCATAGAACACCACATCGCCGGCCGTCGCCATCGCACCGCTCATCGTCATGAACTTCTCGCGGATCGACCAGGCCTTCTTGCCGGTAGCCGGATTCCACGCCATGAACTCGCCCCAGTTGCCGCCGGGAGCTGGATGGCGCGTCATCTCCATGCCGTCGTAGGGGGTGCCCGCGATGAACGATACCGGATGATCGGTGACGTCCATGCAGATGTTGAAGATCCCGGCATAGAGCAGGCCGGTGCGTGGCGAGAACGCCGAGGGTTGCCAGTCCTTGCCACCAATGTCTGGCGGGCAGACGTTGGCGAGTTTGACTCCGGGTTTGGGTTGCATGGCGGGATTGACCGTGGGCCTACCGGTCGCGAGGTCGAAGCCGGTGGACCAATTCTGGTAGGCAAAGGGCGCCGCGACCAGCACCTCGCCAGTAGTGCGATCGATCGTATAGGCGTAGGCGTTGCGGTCGAAATGGACCAGGACCTTGCGAGTCCGACCGTTGATCGGCAAATCGATCAGAACGTTTTCGTTGACGCCATCATAATCCCATTGGTCGTGTGGCGTGAACTGGTAGGCCCATTTCGCGGCCCCGGTATCGAGGTCACGAGCGAAGATAGCACTGGTCCAGAGATTGTCGCCCGGCCGCTGCGTCGGCACCCGTGGGCCAGGATTGCTGGTGCCGTAATAGATGAGGTTGAGCTGGGGATCGTAGGAGATCCAGCCCCAGACCGCGCCGGCACCGTGCTTCCACATGTCGGGCGGCCAACTGCTGACGCCGAGATCCTTGCCCTTCATCCAACTATAAAATGGTTTGAAGTCGCTGCCGATCTTCACGATCGAGTCTGGACCGGTACTGTACGCGCGCCACAGCTCCTTGCCGGTGTCAACGTCGAGGGCCGCGATCCAGCCGATCTTGCCCATTTCGCCACCGCTGTTGCCGACCAGGACCTTGTTGCCGACGACGAACGGCGCCATCGTCATCGTCTGGCCATCTTCGACATTGCCCATCTTGATGCGCCACACCTCCTTGCCGGTCTTGGCATCGACTGCGACGGTGTGATCGTCGAGCAGGTTGTAGATCAGCTTGCCGTTGGCGTAGGCGGCGCCGCGGTTGACGATGTCGCAGCACGCCTTACCGATCGCCATCGGCGACGGGTTGGGGTGGTAGGTCCACTTGATCGGCGCGCCCGGTTTGGAAAGATCGAGCGCGTAGGCGGTATTTGGAAATGGCGCCACGAGATACATGGTATCGCCGACCACGAGTGGGGCACCCTCGTGGCCGGCGTTGATGCCATCCGAGAATGACCATGCCATCCGCAGTTGGCTGACGTTGCCTGCATTGATCTGGTCGAGCGAGCTGTAACGCGTATTGGCGTAGTCGCGCGCTTGGCTGTGCCATTCGCCAGGCGGATCGCTTGGGGCCAAATTGGCTTCGGCCCCGGTGATCGAGCCGGATCCGCTCTGTGTGGGTGGCTGGGGCGCTGTGGCTGGGCTTGTTTCGCGCTGCGCGATGGCGGGCGCAGCGGCGGATAGCACCAGCCACAGCCCGAGGGCGATCGCTTGCTTGGCCATGTTTCACACCCACGATTTTTTGTTGGTGGAAGCATAGTCCTACTCGGCTGAGTACCGAAGAAATCTGGCAGCCGATGCCCGCATATCGCCAGAATGTTGATGATGGATCGCCATCCAAGCGTTAGCGTTCCGGTACCGTATCCAATGAGCGTGGAGCGGTGCGGCAAGGCGATGTATCGCGCGGCAACGCAATGCGACCACCAGCCGCCGCGCCAACGCGTAGGTCTGCTCGTAAGCGCCGGCTCCCGTTCGAATTGCAACCGCAACGGGCTGCCAACGCCAGCGGCCCCGACGGTCGGTTCGGGCCCTAATCAAGCCTTGATCAGCGGACAACCGCCATCGGCCAGCGGCCGCCAGGCATCCGCCGGCGGGATCGTCGCCACCTTATTCAGGAAATCATATTTCGATTTCGACTCGGCGACCGGCTTTACTTGCCATAGATACATCACGTGCATCACCCGCCCGTCCTGGCGCACCTTGACGTTGTCGTTGTAGAAATCGTTGACCGGTAACGCTTTCATCTTGGCAACCACGGCGTCCGAATCGGTCGATCCCACCGCTTTCACCGACTTCAGCCAATGGTTGGCGGCGCAGTAACTGCCGGCATGCAGCAATCCCGGCACCATGCCGCCCATCTTCGCGCTCCAGCGCTTCGACCACGCTCGGGTCTTGTCGTCCAGGTCCCAGTAGAACGAATTGGTGAAGGTGAGCCCCTCGCAGACCTTCTGGCCCAGTGCGTTGATATCGCTGATCTGGATCAGCAGCGTCGCCAACCGCACGCCGCCATGCGTCAACCCGAATTCCGCAGCCTGTTTGACGCAGTTCTGCGTATCGGTACCGGCGTTCGCCAGTCCGATGACCTTGGCGCCGGAGGCCTGCGCCTGCACCAAATAAGATGAAAAGTCCGCCGTGCCGAGCGGCGCTCGGGTCGAGCCGAGGATCTTCCCACCGGCGGCCTTGACCGCGTTCATGGTGTCGCGCTCAAGCGCGTAGCCGAACGCGTAATCGGCGGTGATGAAGTACCAGGTGGTGCCGCCGGCCTTGGTCAGCGCGCCGCCGGTGCCGTGCGCCAGGGCATAAGTGTCGTAGGAAAAGTGGATGCCATACGGCGAGCACTGCTTGCCGGTGAAGTCGGAGCTGGCAGGGCCGGTAATCAGATAGATCTTCTTCTTTTCGCGGCATACCTGCTGGATCGCCAGGCCCGAGGAACTCGCCGCGCCGTCCGCCAGCACGTCGACGCCCTCGTCATCGATCCATTGACGCGCCAGCGAGGTCGATACGTCCGGCTTGTTCTGGTCATCGGCCTGCAAGACCTGGATCGGCCGGTCCAGCACCGAACCGCCGAAATCGGTAATGGCAAGCTCGGTCGCAACCTTGTTGCCGGGCCCCCCGACATCACGGTAGGGACCGCTCATATCCGACAGCAACCCGATCTTCACCGGCTTGGACGAACTCTGCGCCCGGATAATGCCAGGCCGAGCCAGTGGCGCCGCGGCCAGTCCGCTGATCAGGATACGACGCGATAGTTTCGACATTCCACTGGTTCCTCCCGGTATCGGACGGCATCGGCTTGCGCGGCGGCGTGGTGCCTTGTAGCGGAACTACGCAAGCTGCCGCCAAATGGGGAACCTATCGATGCCGATGATGCCAGGAAAGACCGCTCTACTGGAATTGTTGAAGCAGGAAGGGGTGCAAATGATATTCGGCAACCCAGGGACAACCGAGCTGCCGCTGATGGATGCTTTGGCGGCGGAACATCAGATTCGTTACATCCTGGCGTTGCAGGAAGCGCCGGCGATGAGCATGGCGGACGGCTACGCCCAGGCGTCCGGCCAGTGCGCCGTGGTCAACCTCCATGCCGCCCCCGGCCTCGGCAACGCCATGGGGATGCTGTACGACGCGCAGAAAGCCGGATCGCCGATCCTGGTCACCGCCGGCCAGCACGAGCAGCGCTTCAACTTCACCGAACCCCTGTTATGGGCCGACCTTCCCAGCGTCGCCCGCCCGTTCGTCAAATGGTCCGAGGAAGTGCGTCGACTGCAGGACCTGCCACGTGCGATCCATCGCGCGATCAAGACCGCGCTGGCGCCGCCGATGGGTCCGGTGTTTCTCTCGCTGCCGGGCGATATCCTGACCGCCAGCGCGGATCTCGAGCTTGGAACCCCAAGCCGGGTGGCATTGGGGATCAGAGGCGATGGGGGGGCGATCGGACGGGCGGCCGCTATCATCGGCCGGGCGCGCAATCCGGTCATCGTCGCCGGTGACGCGGTGCCGCAGGGCGACGCGCTGGCGGAACTGGTCGCGCTGGCCGAGGCGATCGGGGCGCCGGTCTACGACGAAGGCATGGCCAGCCGTGCCATGTTTCCCTCGTCGCATCCGCTGTATCGCGGCGCCCTGGTGCGGCTGCCAGCGGCGATCCGCGGCATGCTGATGCAGCACGACCTGCTGGTGTCGATCGGCGCCGACCTGTTTACCCTGTCGCTGCCCGGCGAAGTGGAATCGATGCCGGACGGCATGCCGGTGGTTCACCTCGACACCGACCCCTGGGAACTGGCGAAGAACTACCCCGAACAGGTGTCCATTCTGGGCGAGCCCAAGGTCACCCTGCCGGAGCTGACGAAGGCTGTGCAGACCGCGCGCTCGGTCGCCGAAACCGAGCTGGCGGCAACGCGGTTGCAGCACGTGCGGGCCGAGGGCGTCGCCAGCCTGCGGAAGCTGCACAGCATGGCCGACGCGGTGGCGGATCGCCATCCGGTTCACCCGCTGGCCCTGATGCAGACCATCGGGCGGCTGCTGCCGGAAGATGCGGTGGTGATCGATGAAACGGTTTCCTCCGGAACTGGTTTGCGTCGCTTCCTGAAAAGCGACGATGCGCAGAGCTTTTTTGGGCTGCGCGGCGGCGGCATCGGCTGGGGTCTGCCGGCCGCGATCGGTGTCAAGCTGGCGCTGCCGGATCGTCCGGTGGTGGCGCTGATCGGCGATGGGTCGGCGATGTATACCATCCAGGGGCTGTGGACGGCCGCGCGGGAAAATCTGCGGATGGTGTTCGTGATTATCAACAACTATTCGTACCGCGTGCTGAAGCAGCGGACCAACGCAATGAAAGGGCTTGCGGCGCAGGCCGACAACTACGTGGCGATGGATCTCGACAAGCCGCGGGTCGATTTTGTTTCGGTGGCAAGCGGCCTCGGGCTGACCGCGCACAAGGCATCGACGCTGTCCGATCTGTCCGATCTGCTTGCCCAGGCGCTGGCCACCGATGGACCGACACTGATCGATGTCGAGGTCGACCGTTCCTGGAAGCCGGTCTGACAGGCGCCCGCCGCCGGCCCGGCAAATCAGGCTCGGCTGGTCGGGCCCTGCCGGCGCGCCTCCTCGGCGGCGCGGTAGAGATACCAGGTGGCGAGCGAGCGATGCGGCGCCCAGGCGGCGCCGATCTGCTCCAGCAACTTGGGCTTCGGCTGAGCATCCAGTCCGTGCAGCAGGCGATAGCCCTCGCGAACGCCGAAATCGTCGACCGGCAGGACATCCGGTCGGCCGAGGGTGAAGATCAGCAGCATCTCCACGGTCCAGCGGCCGACACCGCGAATCGCGGTCAGCCGCTCGATCAACGCCGCGTCACTCAGGCGGTGCGACTGCCGGCGCGTCGGCACGGTGCCGTCCAGCGCCTTGGCGCAGATATCCCTGATCGCCGCGATCTTGCCGCCGGAAAAGCCGCAGCCGCGCAAGGCGATCTCGGCGGTTGCCATGACCGCGTCCGGTGCGGGAAAGGCATCTCCGGGAAACAAGGCGGAGAACCGCGCGAGGATTGCCTCCGCCGCCCGGCCGTGCAGTTGCTGATGGGCGATGGCGCGGATCAGTGCCTCGTAGGGGCTGCGCTGGCGCTGAATGTCCATCCGCGGCGGCCCGACGCGGCGGATCAGCGCGGCAAAATGCTCGTCCTTGCTCAAATGCCGCACGCCGTCCAGCTCGACATCCTCCTTGGTCCGCCAGTCCCGAGCGAGGCCGGGTGAATGCGGCCGGCAACCCCTTGTCTCGCTATCCGGTCGATCCCTTATGCGATAAATATGAACGGGTCCAATGCGAGGGTCTCGTGTATAGCCATAACCATTGGCGGGCGGACGACGACGATGACCGAAACGCCCGGCGGCAGACGGCCAGTCTGGCAGGCGTGGCAATTACCTTGCTGCTGTTGGTCGGGGGGCTGTTCCTTGTCCAGCAACTGCATTCGGCCTCCGTCGTCGGCGATTGTCTGATGTCGGGGCGTCGGAACTGCGATGTGCTGAGGGTCGGGCCCCAGTGACGGGTCTGGCGGTGGCGGGTCTGGCGGTGGCGGGTCTGGCGGTGACGGGTCTGGCGGTGACGGCATGATCATCCGGTTCGATGGCAAGGTCGTCGCGGTGACCGGCGCCGGCCACGGCTTCGGGCGCGAGATCGCACGGACCTTCGCGCAGCTTGGCGCGCTGGTGTTCGCCACCGACCTGAGCGCCGAGGCTCTGGCGCAAACCGCGACAGCCGGCGGCATCACCGTGCGGGCGGTTGATCTGCGCGACCGTGGCGCCGCCGCCGGTTGGGTCGGGCAGATTGAGACCCAGACCGGACGGCCGGTCGATATTCTGGTGAACAATGCCGGTGGGGTGGCCCAGCAACGGCCTGTACCGCTGGAGGATGTCACCGACCAGGACTGGAACACGATCTTCGACATCAACGTCAACGCGGCGTTCACCCTGTGCCGGGCGGTGGCGCCGGGAATGAAGCGGGCGGGCGGGGGGCGGATTGTCAACATCAGTTCGGGGGCCGGGCTACAGCCTTCGCTGACCGGGATCCAGGCCTATTGCAGCGCGAAGCACGCCGTCGTGGGTTTGACCCGGCAACTGGCGCACGAACTCGGGGCCTTCAACATAACGGTAAACTCGGTGGCGCCCGGCTTTATCCGCACCAATGCGGCGACCGAGGCGCAATGGGACGGTTACGGCCCGTCCGGCCAGCAGGCTCTGGTCGAGCGCATCGCCATGAAGCGGCTTGGATCGGCCGAGGATATCGCCAGGGCAGTGGTGTTCTTTGCCTCCGACCTTGCCGGCTTCGTCAATGGCCAGGTGCTGCAGGTCGACGGCGGCCGCTGAGATGCGGCGCTGAACCCAATCACAGGCGAGGCAACATCGCGGGGCGCGCGGGACTACCCATCCCAGACGCTGGTGGGCATCGGCAGGTCGGCGAAGGCGGCGGCGTCGAGGGTAGTGACGGGGCTGAGATTGGCCATTTGCAGCAGCATGAACCATTGGCGGACGTGCTGGCCGCAGTGCCAGGTGGTGCGTTCCATCACCTCGTGCAGGGTTTGCGGACCGTAATAAGTCTGCACGGTCTGCCGCCCGCTCTGGTCCGCGTCGTGCCACCAGGCGCCCAGCTCTGCCTGGACCCGCTGGCCGTAGCTGGCGAGAGCGGCGCCGGTGTTCATCCCCGGCGGCGGGCCGCCGGTCAGCATGGCGTTGTCCAGGGTAGCGCCCCGGGCGACCTCGATCATTCCCTCCGGAATGCGGAACAGGTGATGGCCGAGCGCCAGGTAGCTGCGCGGGCGGTTGGGGACCTCGGTGGCGAGCAGCCGGTCGGGCATTTGCGGCACGATGCGGATCGCGGTGCCGAGGAACAGATCCAGGCGCTGCTTCAGTTGGGCAGGGGACAGCACTGGTCCGGTGGCTTCGTTCAGGCCGAGGAAGTTCACCACATGGGCGATGTTCTGGGCGAACACCCAGTCGTCGCCACGCGACAGGATCGGCACCGACCGGGCGCCGAGGCGGCGCAGTTCGGCGAGGCCGTCGGGGTCGGTCAATACGTTGATGGATTTGAACCCGATCGCACGGACCGAGAGAAACTCCTTGAGCTTCAGGCAGCTCGTTCAGCCAGGCTGCCAGAACACGCTAAGGGTCGGGTCGCCTTGCATCATTCGATCTCCAGTCGATCCGCTTCGGCTTACGACGGCGTGGGCGGGGCGTCAATCGCGACAGCGAGCCAGCCGCGCGGGTCGAAGCGGGCGGTGTCGCCGGGGCGCAGCAGGACGGTGGTGGTGTCGGATTCGACGATCGCGGGGCCGGCGATGGCCTGGCTGGCGGACAGGGCGGCGAAGTCGAACACCGGCACGCTGGTGACGCCGCCGAGGTAGATCTTCCGCCAGGCCTTCGGGGCGGCTTGGGCGCGGGCTGGCGCCGGGACGGCGGCCTCAACGGGGGGCAGGTGTCCGATCACCGACAGGCGGGCGTTGACCAGCACGACCTCCTGGTCGGGCATGGCGTAGGTGTAGAGATGTCGGTGCGCGGTGTGGAACCTCTCGGCGAGGGTTGCCGCAAGGTCGGCAGCGGCCCAGTCAACGTTGTCGAGCGCGACCGGGATTTCAAACACCTGCTCGCCGTAACGCATGTCGGCGGAGCGATGCAGCGTCACGCTGCCGTCGAACCATGCCAGGCGGTCGCGGCCCTCGGCCTGCATCGCGGTGAAGGCGGCTTCCAGGGCGGCAGTATCGATGCTGGATGCGTTAGTGCTGATGGTCTCGGGGCGGGCGACGTCGGGGCGGACGGCGTCGGGGCTGGCGTTTTGGCCCTGGCTGCGGCTGAGTTCGACGCGCAGGTCGGTGTTCAGCATGCCCCAGGCCGACAGCACCGAGGCGGTCAGCGGCACGGCGACGCGGCGGATGCCGAGCTCTGCGGCCACCGCGGTGATGTGCAACCCGGCAGCGCCGCCGAACGCCAGCAAGGTATGGCGGCGCGGATCGACGCCTCGGCGCACGGTGGCGACGCGCACGCCGTCGGCCATGCGGCTGTTGACCAGGCGATGGATGCCGGCGGCGGCGGCTTGGGTGTCGATCCCTAGGTCGGCGGCGAGGCGGGTCACCGCGGCGGTCGCGGCATCGCGGTCCAAGGTGCGGCGGCCGCCGAGGAAGTTCGTTGGGTCGAGGTATCCGAGCACGAGGTTGGCGTCGGTGACCGTGGCGGCGGTGCCGCCCTGGCCGTAGCAGGCGGGACCCGGCGAGGCGCCGGCACTTTCCGGTCCGACGCTGAGCAGGCCGGAGCGGTCGAGTTGGCCGATCGATCCGCCGCCGGCGCCCAGGGTGACGATGTCGAGGCTGGGTAGCGCGATGGTGGCGCCGGCGGTGGATTTGGTGCCCGCCAAGGTGGGCTGGCCGTTGCGCACCACGGCTATGTCGGTGGAGGTGCCGCCCATGTCGAAGCCGATAATGTTGCCCGCGTGCCCATCAGGGGCCGGTTCATCTGGGGCAAGCCCATCCGGGGCCGGTTCATTTGGGGCGAGGCCATCTGCGCCAAGGCCGGCGCGGGCCAAAGCAACCGCGGCGGCGACCCCGCCGGCCGGGCCCGACAGCGCGGTGCCGGCGGCGAGCCTGGTCGCCTCGGCGACCGTCGCGACGCCGCCATGGGAGAGGATGACCAGCAATTCGCCGTCATGGCCGGCACTCCGCAGGCGGGACTGCAGGCGCCCGAGATAGTTGTGGATCACCGGTCCGACCGCGGCGTTGGCGACGGTGGTGGAAAAACGCTCGAATTCCTTGATCTGGGGCAGCACGTCGGAGGACGCGGTGACGTAGACGCCGGGCAGGCGGCGACGGACCTCGGCGGCGGCGTGCCGCTCGTGTTCGGGGTTGCGCCAGGCGTGCAGGAAGCAGATCGCCACCGCCTGGATGTCGGCCTCGCGCAGGCGGTCGATGGCGGCGGTGAGCGAGGCGGGGTCGAGCGGGATCTCGATCGAGCCGTCGGCCCGGATGCGTTCGCTGACCGGCAGGCGCAGCCGGCGCGGCACCAGAGGGGCGGGCGGGGTCATGCGCAGGTTGTAGCGGTCAGGCTTCAGGCCCTCGCGCATTTCGATGATGTCGCGATGGCCTGCGGTGGTCAGCATGCCGACGCGGGCGGCCTTGCCTTCCAGCAGGGCGTTGGTGGCGACGGTGGTGCCGTGGACGATGCGCGCGGCGCGGCGCAGCAGTTCGGCGGTGGACAGACCGAGGTGTTCGGCAGCCAGCGCGATGCCTTCGAGCACGCCATCGGACTGGTCCTGGGGCGTGGTGGCGGCCTTGGCGATGATTGGGTCGCGGCCGGTGGTGGAGACGACGACATCGGTGAAGGTGCCGCCGACGTCGATACCGATGGTGGTGGTCATGCGTCGCGACGAAGACGTAACGACAACGCAGCTCGCCCAAGCTGGTAGAGGCGGCAGTTGTTTGTTGCCGTGGACACAAAACCTTCACGTCCCATTGGCGCTATCCTTCTGGTCCGGGGCAGATTCACTGTCATACTCAGTCTGACAATAGCACCATGAGCGGGCAGGTCACCAACGGAGCCCTTGTTGTCGCGCCCTACCCAAGTTCCCCAGCCTGATGTTTGCGCTGGCACGGAGCATCGGCGCGGATCAGAAGGAAGAACAGCATGCGCTTGATTGCCATGACCCTATTGCTCTTGTTCGTCACCGCTTTGCCCACCTGGGCCGACAGCCTAGCCGCCTGCTCGGCGCGTGGCGCTCAACTGGGTCAAAGGGCGAAGAAATTCAGTGGCGACGCGATGATGAAACGGCTGATCGATGCAGACCTAAAGCGCGCGAACAAAGAGGCGGCGGAAGGTGATGCCGACGAATGTACCGAGGCGCTTGACCATGCCACCAAGCTGCTTGATGGCAGTGCTGCCTGAGTCGCGAACGAGCCCCCAATCCGGATCGGCCGGCACCGCGAATTCACGCCGCGACTTGGGGCTTCAAACCGGGCTGCGTGCCGAGACCGGGCACGGCCCGGTAAGCGCGACGACAGTAACTGCTCTCCGCATGCCGCTGATTTCCGCGACGGCCCTGCATGTGACCTGCGTTGCCGCAGCCTTGATGTTCACGCATGACGCGAGACCCCAACGACCCCTGGCTGTTGTATTCGTGGTGCAACCGACGCCGGCGGCAACAAAGCCGCCGCCGGCTGCTCCGATTGGCGCCGTGACAGAGCCTGAGGCGGCGTTGACGGCTCGGCCGGAGAAGCCGGACCCTCCGGCGCCTGACGAACCCCAGGCGGTGGCTCCGTCTAAAACCGTGGCCGAGAAGTCTGTTGCTCCAACGCAACCGATCATCCGGCAAGCCGAAAATCCGCCTGAAGCATCCGCGCCAAATTCGCTGGATGCGATTTTACCCGATCCGCCACCGCCGCCGCCTCGGCCGGTCAGTCATCAGGCACCCATTCTGGCTGCGCATCGTTCTGTCAAGGCTTCGCGGGTTACGCTCTCGGCGAATGCGCCTCCGCCACCCAGCACGGGTGCCGTAACCGCGGCCAGCGATCGGCCATTGGGTAGCGCGGCCGCCCTCCAGCACGCTTCGCCGCCGGCTCAGGCCCCCGATCAGCAATCCGCGCTGGAGGAACGCATACGGGACGCCGTGCAGGCCGCCGTCCATTATCCGGCCGCGGCGCGCATGATGGGCGTGACCGGGCGAGCGCGCGTGCGGCTCGATTACCGGAGTGGCGTGGTGGATGACCCGTCGCTTGCGCAGTCCTCGGGCGCGCCGATGCTGGACCACGCTGCGATCAGCGCCGCCAGAACCGCGCACTATCCGCCGCCGCCGCCGGAGTTGGCGGGCCGGCTGCTGCGCTTTCTGGTGTGGGTAGAGTTCAGGTCGGCCTGAGCAGCGGAGTTTCCCGAAGCGCCTGATGTTAAAGCGACGCTGACAGGGTGAAGAACACGCTGCGTCCGGGATCGGTCCAGTAGAGACCGGTCTTGCCGTCGGCTGCCAACTGGTTCAACCCGATCAAGCTGTTATTGTCGAATATATTGTTGACATTGAGGCGAAAGTTCAACTTTCGGCCGTTCAGGATCGGCAGGACGTAGCCCATCGCGAAATCGGCGGTCATGTAGGACTTTATCAGATATGTGTTGGTCGGCTGATCGATCCCGTATTGCTTGCCAATATACTTTCCCAGCAGTGAGGCAGAGAAATTGTTCAGGTCAAGGATCGGGCCGAGCGCCGCGGTACGATTGGGCGCGTTGGCAAGGGTGGTGGTCGAATGCTTGTAATGCGCGTCGTTCAGGGTCGCATTGCCATAAAGCGACAGGCCGCGGATCATCCGATAGGTGCCTTCCAGCTCGATCCCCTGGTAGATGGCGCCGCCGCCATTGGAGTAAAACGTCGTTCCGGCGATGGTCTGACTGGCAATCCGGTTGCTGAAGTCGATGTAGTACAGATCGCCTGATACTGTGAAGCGATCCTTCTGCCAGGTGCCCCCGATCTGATAGTTCCAGGTCTGCTGCGGGCTGAGACTCTGCGGCTGGGTCGTCTGCAGCACCCCGAGCGGCGGGGCCAGGAAGCCCTTGGCCACCTGTGCGTAACCAACCAGCCCTTTGGCGAAGGCGTAGCGTGCATCGATGGCGGGTTGCAGGGCCGCGTATGTCTCGCTGAACTTGGCTGGAACCTTCGTGGTCTGGTTGATCGCGGCGTCCAGATAGCGGGTTGTCGAGGTGTATTTCAGGCCCGGTGTTATGACCAGTCCGGGCACCGGCTGCAGGGCGAATTCGAAGTACGGCTGGTAGGTCCGCAATGTCGTGTGGTAATCATAGTCCGCAGCCGAGCCGGTCGCGGTCTTGGTGTAGGCGACATCATTTTGTGACAGCAGAATGTTTGTTCGGTAGGCTCCCGCCGCATCGTTATCGAACCAAAGACCGGCACGCGCCTGCCCGTACGCGGTATCCTTGGTCACCCGCAATACGTTGCCCCAGTCGCGAAAATCGCTGTGCGCGGCCCGACCCGGGACCGCGTCGGTCAAGGTGGTCGCGTCGCCATTGACGAAGTAGCGCCCGGTGAGGTTGGGTGTGGTGCCGTTCGGGTCGAGGCCGACGATGTTGCGGTGATAATACGACGCGGTATAGGGCGTATTCTCGATCCCCCAGCCGTCGCCGAGGTTCGACTTGATACGGACATACTCGAAATCAGCCGAATAATGATCGGCGTTGTAGCCCTTGAAGGCCTGCGATGTGGGGTCCTGACTCAGACCGTAGTTTGCGCCAAGCCGGCCGATTTGTGCCAGAGTCGCACCGATCGGCGTATGGTTGAACGACGTATTGTCCATGCCGACGATGGTAATAAGGGTATTGTCGCCAACCGGGATCTCGATCTTTGAAAACGCGTTGCGTCGCGTGGTAGACGTGCCGGTCAGATAGCCATCGCTGTCGAGCGCCTGAAGGTCGAGGTAGCCGCGCGCGCCGTTCAATTCCGGCCGCGCACCGGAATCCAGTTCCACACCCGTCAATACGGTATTGTAGCTGCCGACCGTCGAGAAGGGGTTCACCGTAAAGCTATCGAGCGGCTGTTTCGACTGGATGTCCACCGTGCCACCGAAAGTTGCGTAGCCGATGGTTGACGCCGTTCCTGGTCCGCGATCGACCCGCACCGATCCGATATCGTGTGCCATGAAGTAGGCTTCCGTCTGCGGCGCGAAGCTGCTGATCGTGCCGGGCAGGACCAGCCCGTCAAATGTCGTGTTGAACTGCCGGTAGTTGAAACTGCGAATGGTTTCCAGGAAGTTTTGCTGCAACCCCGCACCGACCGGTTCGATGTTCTGCACACTGGGCGAGAATTTGATAATGCTGTCGTAGTTTTGGGTCGGAACGATCGAGTGGTCGATGAAGTGTTGGCCCACGATCGATGTCGGTTGGCTTGCGTCCAGCGGCGCTCGGCTTGGCGCAACAAAGGCCGCCGTGCCCGGCTGGGGCGGTGCGCCAAGCCCACCCGACCCGGTCGCAGTGACGGTGCCGATATCCGCGGGCGTCGAGCTGTCAGGCGGGGCGGAAGCAGTGCCCGACACCTGTCCGGTCGCGGGATCTACCTGGGTCAACAACAGTGCAATCAGAAACAGCGAAACAGGCAGTAAAACGCGGCGCTGCGGCGGAATCATACAATACTCTTTCGGGGTAGGCTCGACAGGCGCATCGCGGGGTATCGGGCGCCGACGCCATGACACTTTGTTTTATTGGAACTGCGCGGGCCTATGTGGCCGAGCAGCGGACGCCATGACGTCCGCCGCG
Source organism: Rhodopila sp. (assembly GCF_965277165.1). Lineage (GTDB taxonomy): Bacteria > Pseudomonadota > Alphaproteobacteria > Acetobacterales > Acetobacteraceae > Rhodopila. The sequence goes on along the minus strand of NZ_CBDICE010000006.1, from coordinate 306,029 downwards.
GATGGCCGCAAATCCTCTCCGGCAGCCGACCGCAGCCGCCGGTTTGTTCGGGCTAACGTTTGACCGTGCGCAAGGCGCCCATCTTGATGCCCGAGCGATGCGTTGGGTATGGCTTCCCGCCCATCAGCCCGTCCCACATGACCTCGTTCATCAGGTCCACCGGCACGCGATCTTCAGCCGAGAAGTCGAAACCACGCGTCTTCTCGGCCCAGTAAGCCGCGTTGTGTCTTGGCAGGATATCCGGGCCATCGGCGTAGCGGACGCCGATGTCGGTCATCGCAAGCGTGGTGGTCCTCAGGATTTTCGACGCGACGGCATTGTAATTCCACTTGCCGGACGAAGTGATGTCGAAGACATCGGACATCGGTGCCTGGTATGCGGTGTTCAGGTTGATATGCGGGGCGCCGAGGATATCCTCGATCGTGGCCAGCACGCTCACCTGATTGTAGCGCGTGTTGATGATCGCGTGCTTCTTCACGTAAGGCCCGATCATGTAGGTGGTGGAGCGATGTGAGTCGACATGGTCGGGACCGTCCTGGGAATCGTCCTCGGTGACGATGATCAAGGTGCTATCGGCGTAGGGACTATGCCCCACGGCGGCGACGAGACGGCCGACGGCGAGATCGTTGTCGGCTTCCTGGGTATCGGGCGTGTTCACCCCGGCAAGCGCCGTGCTGAAGCTGCCGGTGTGGTCGTGGCTGAGCCGGACAGTTTCCAGACTGGGAAGATTGTTGGCCTTGATGTATTCCTCGAATTCGCGGCTCCACTCATTGACGTCCCACTGGTCGGAGTAGGTCTGGTCGAAGCCGCGGAAGTAGACATCGGTCAGCGGCGCCAGGGTCTCGTTCACCTCGGCGGCCTGGACGATGCCGGCTACACCGGCGTTCTCGACCGGATTGCCGTCGCTGGTGGTTGTCGGGCCGATATTGTCCACCATCCAGCCGTAGTTCCGCACCGTCAGGCCGGCATGCAGGACCGAGTCGAAGATATAGCCTTCCTGGGTGCCGAACGGGGCGTCGGTGCTGGCGACATCGGCGGTGCCGGGAAGCAGGTTGTCGGTGCCCCCAGGCAGGTCCGCGGAACTGGTGGTGAAGGCGCCTTTGGTCGCGGCGTCGCGCTCGGCGGTGGTCGCAAGGCCGACCGGCACGTTACGGTTGGACCCCTCACCTTCGTAGGACAGACCGCGATCGACCGCGGCGTAGTTGATCTGCTGCGTCAGTTCCTCGGTGGTGGTGACCCGGCCGCGCATCGACCAGGACCAACCGTCCATGCTGCCGTCGGAGGGATCCATGAAATTGTCCAGGGTCACGAAGCTGTCCGCCAGGCGATGAAAGTTCGGTGTGATGCTGCGGCCGAACTGGGTCAGCGACGGGTCGGCGTCGGCGCCGTTGTTCAGGTCGCCGAGGATCTGATCGAAGGTACGGTTTTCCTTGACGATGTAGATCACATGCTTGATCCGGCCGTGCAGGAAGCCCATCACCGCGGCGTCGTTCGGGTTGGCCGGGGCACTATATAGGTTGTTCTTCGCCACCGCCGCGGTCACGTCGGCAAGGTCTGAGCTGCTGGGAACCTGGGCACTGACCAGCGTCGCGTGTTCGAGCTGGAACTGGTATTGGTTGGTTGCCGTCGCCGCCGCGGCGGCCGCCTTGTTGCCGCCCGGATAGGTCAGGTGCGTGATCAAGGCGGTATTGCCCATCAGGTGGCCCGGGTTCGGGCCGGTGTCGCTCTTGCCGTTGATGATGTACATCCAGCTGCCGTCGGCACTGAAGGTGATGTCCTTCGGTGCGTAGGCGGTCGGGATCAGGCCAGCGACAGTGTTGGCATTCGAGCCTTGCAGCGGGATCACCGCGACGCAGTTCGAGCCGCTGTTGACCGCGTACAGCGTCTGCCCATCCGGCGAGATGGTTACGGCGAACGGCGACGCGCCGGTGTAGTGCGGGCCCGGTATCATCCCGGCCGGGGCGCGTGCGTCGATCTCGTCGGTGACCACGTTTTGCGCGGTGTCGATGACCGCGACCTCATCGGCGTTGTCCTGCGCGACGTAGAGTTTCGACTGCGTCTTGTCGAACGTCAGTCCGTTGGCGTTGCCGTCGAGCTTGATGCGGGTGATCAAGTGGCCGGCGGTCGGCGAGGAAATGTCGACAACAACGACCTCTCGATCGCGGTTCGAGGAAACATACGCGACGCCGTTGTTCTTGATGACGACCGCGATCGGATACTCGCCGCCGGGGACGCCACTGACGCCCTCGTTGTTGGCGAAATACGGCCGCAGATCGTGTTCGTAGCGGACCGTCTTGGTTGCGGTGTCGATCACGCTGATCGAGTCGTTGAAGTTGTTGGCCACGACCAGCGTCTTGCCGTCGGCGGAAATGCCCAGACCGCTGGCGTTGGGCTCAACGCCGCTGCCGACGCCGACGCCGACGGTCGCGCCATTGGGGATGTGGCCGAGGGCAATCTTCGCCGATAGCGACCAGGCACCGTTGGCCTTGGTATAGGCATAGACCGCGTCATCATTGCCGCCGGTGCCGTAGAGCGTGTTGCCGTCCGGCGACCAGACGAGGCCGACATGGGCATTCGGCTGCTTGATCACCTGGGCCAGGACAGGCGAGGTCTTGTTGGCGCCCGCGACGTTGTAGAGGAAGATATATTGGGTCGAGTTCGGCTTATCGACCGCGCCGGTCGTGTCGTACAGCGAGTTATAGCCGGCGCAGATGATGGCCAGCGTGCTGCCATCCGGACTCAGTTGTGATCGCACCGCCTCGCCGGCGACGTATTTCGGGTAGGCGGGCAAGCCAGGATTGAGGTCCTGTTGAACCGCATTGGTCAGCGGTGCCACCGGTGTCACATACTGCCCGGTCGGCAGCGGAAGCGTGCCATTATTCCCTTCTACTAACGTATCGACCTGGGCACGCGCAAAATGCGGTGCGGCCAACAACGTCGTAACGAATAAGCTTGCCCTCAGCATCCGAGTATGCGCCAGCATCATGTTTTTCCTGTCCTGCCAAAAACCCTTGCGGGCTTCGCATGACAGCCGCCGGCCAAGCTGTCCGTGGCGGAACGAAGTCAGTTTAAAGAAATGTAACCTCCGACCCTCGCATCGCGCCGGAAATGGCGGAATTCCCGAATGCTCTCACAGGGTCTTGATTGCTATGATGACACCGGAGGACGTCGGTGAAAGCCGCGGGTCACGACGACGCCGGGTCTTCGCCTGATCGGTTCGGTTCGCTCAGCCGACCGGCGAACACAGGTTTTCATCGTTTCAGGTCAGGCCCTCGGCTTTGTCGGCGGCGCGGGCGGCGGGATCGCGCAGCGCGGGGTCGCCCCAGCCGCCGCCGCCGCCGGAGCGGACGTGGATCACGCTGCCGGACGGCACCGGGACGTTGACCTGCTTGCTTTTCAGTTTGCGCGGCGCGGCGTCGGGCGCCAGCAGGGTGTAGTCGTGCGGCGCGCCGTCGCGGCCGCCGCCGATGCCGCGGGCGCCGTGGACCACGCCCTCGCCGGCGGTGTTGGCATGGGTGATGCCCTTGGCCTCGACGCGCAGGCGCATGTCGCCGCCGGTGCCGCCTCGGTGGCGGCCGTCGCCGCCCGATCCGGGGCGGTATTCGTGGGTCTCGAACAGCAGCGGGAAGCGGGTTTCGGCGACCTCGATGCTGCCGAACTTGATGCCGCCGGCGGAGTGCCACTCGCCGATGGTGGAATAGCCGTCCCCGGCGGCCGATCCGCCGCCGCCGGGGCGGGCCTGGAACATATGCCAGATGAAGCGCCGGCCGGTGCGCGGGTCGGTGCCGTTCAGAGCGATCCGCAGCCGCCGGCCCCAGCCGCCCATGGCCCTGTCGGGGCAGGCCTGGGCAAGGGCGACGATGATCGCCTCGATGATCTCGTTGGAGCAGTGGCTGGTACACATCGTGACCGGGGCGCCTTCGTGGGCCCAGACGATGGTGCCCTGCTTCAATTCGACCCGAAGCGGGCGGAACGCGCCGGCGTTCTTGGCAATGTCGGGATCGAGCAGGAAGGCGAACGCCATCGCTACCGCGGACTGGGTGTTGGCGTGGGAGGAATTGACGAAGCCGGTGACCTGGGGATCGGACTCGGTCAGGTCGATGGTGACGTCGCTGCCGGATTTGCGCACCCGGGCGCGGATGACGATGTCGGTGGCGTCGAAGCCGTCATCGTCCAGCACGGCCTCACCCAGATACTCGCCGTCCTGCCATTGCGAGACGATCTGGCGGGCGTGGCGTTCGGCGGCGTCGAGCATGGCTTCGACCGAGTCACCCAGCGTGCCGGCGCCGAATTCCCCGATCACCTCGGCCAGACGCTGGGCGCCGAGACGGGCGGCGCCGATCTGGGCGGCGAGGTCGCCGCGGAAGTCGCGCGGGTGGCGGACGTTGAGTGCCAGCATCTCCAGCAGGTCTTCTCGCAACACGCCGTTTTCGGTGAGCCGCATGGGGGGCAGGCGCAGGCCCTCGTGCCAGATCTCGGTGGCGGCGGGGTTGTAGGCGCCGTGGGTGGCGCCGCCGATGTCGGAATGGTGGGCGCGGACCACCGACCAGAACATCAGGGTGTGGCCAGTGGAGATCGGGGTGGAGATTGGGGTGGAGATCGGGGCGGACATCGGGGCAAACACCGGAACGAACACGGTCAGGTCGGGCAGATGCGAGCCGCCTCGGTAGGGATCGTTGAGCAGATAGACGTCGTTCGCGGCTGGGTCGGGGAAGCGCTGCGACACCGCCTTGGCGGCCCAGGGCATGGCGCCGACATGGACCGGGATATGATCGGCCTGGGCCACCAGGCGGCACTGCGCGTCGATCAGCGCGATGGAGAAATCGCGCGACGAATTGAGGATCTGCGAATAGGCGGTGCGCAGCATGGCCTCGCCCATTTCCTCGGCGATGGCGGCCAGGCGGTGCTGCAGCACGGCGATGGTGATCGGATCGGTCATGCCGCGATGGTGGCCCATCCTGGGCGGTGGCGCATCCCGGGCGGGCAGGGAAGCCGGTTGTGATGCCGGATTCGTGATCGCGCCGTGCGCGCAAAATGCCCATGATCATATGTGATGGCCGCGACTTCGTTCGTTAGGCGATCGGCTAAGCGGTGCCCAACGGCGAGCGGCCTGAGAATGAAAATTCGCAGGAGGCGTCGCCATGATCAAGACACCGCCCGGCTGGGGCACGGACGTCGTCAGCCGAGCCTATCATTCGATGACAAGGGTGGGTCCGGAATGGACCGAGACGGCGGCCGGGATGCCCGCCGTGCGGCGGATCCACATCGCCGATCTGCGCTGGGCGCTGGCGCGGGGGATGGAAGATTTCGGCGCCTCGCGCACCGACCTGATCTTCCTGTGCGTGATCTATCCTCTGCTGGGGCTGCTGCTGGCGCGGGTGGCATCGGGATACGGGCTGTTGCCGCTGGTGTTCCCGCTGGCATCGGGCTTCGCGCTGATCGGCCCACTGGCCGCGGTCGGACTGAACGAAATGAGCCGGCGGCGCGAGCAAGGCTTGAGTGCCGGGTTGGCGGATGCGTTCAGCGTGTTCCGTTCGCCGGCGATCGGCGGCGTGCTGATGCTGGGCGCGGTGCTGATCGCGATGTTCCTGTGCTGGCTGGTGGCGTCGAGCGTGCTTTACAATCTGACGCTTGGGCCGGAGGCGCCGGCCTCGGTGGGCGGTTTCGTGCATGATGTGGTGTTCACCCGCGCCGGGCGGTTGATGGCGCTGATGGGGATCGGCACCGGCTTCCTGCTGGCGGTGGTGGCGATGACGATCAGCGTGGTGTCGTTCCCGTTGCTGCTGGACCGCAACGTGTCGCTGGAAACGGCGATCCGCACGTCGATGACGGTGGTGATGCGCAACCCGGCCACGATGGCGGCCTGGGGCGGGATCATCGCCGCCGGCCTGGTGATCGGGTCGATTCCGCTGCTGCTGGGGCTGGTGTTCGTGATGCCGGTGTTGGGACATGCGACATGGCATCTGTATAGACGCGCGGTCGCTCGGTAACGCAGTTCCGTGGGTCCGGCGGTCAGACACCGACGGCGGCGCCGTACCGGCCGGCGGCGAACAACGCACGCAGGTCTTGCTCGAGAACGGAGCGTGGCAGGTCGCGGGTGATGAACACCAGCCGGCTGCTGCGCGGATCGCCGGCCGGCCAGGCCGGGAGTTCGACCGGTGGATGCAGCAGATGCCGCACCGCGTGGATGGCGACCGGGCGGTGGTGGGCTTTCAGGTTCAGGATGGCTTTCAGCCGCAGCAGGTGCTGCCCGCGTGAGGCGATCAGGGTGTCCAGCCACGTTGTCACGACGCTCCGGTCGAGCGGGTCCTGCAAGGTGACGCAGAAGGTGCTGATCCTGGCGTCGTGGCGGTTGGGATCGTGGTGATGGTCGGGGGCAGGGTCGGCATCAGGCCATTTGGTGGCGTCTAACCGGCCGGCGCGCAGGATGAATTCGACATCGAGGCGGCCTTGCGCGGCTTCCGCGATCGGGGCGCCGGGGTTCAGCGTCCGCAGTCTTTGGCGCAGCTCAGTGGCATCGGCCAGGTCGGTCTTGCTGAGCACGATCCGGTCGGCGCTGGCGACCTGGAGGACGGCCTCGTCGTGGGTGTCGAGGTGGGTGGTGCCGTTGGGTGCGTCGATGACGGTGACGATGCCGTCAAGGCGGTAAGCGGCGGCGGCGACCGGGTCGGTGATCAAGGTCGCCAGGATCGGCGCCGGATCGGCGAGGCCGGTGGTCTCGATGACGATGCGGCTGATCTCGTCGCGGCGGGCGCGGGGCAGCATCTGGCGCAGCACGCGGGCGAGGTCGCCGCGCAGCGTGCAGCACAGGCAGCCGGCGTTCAGCAGCACGGTGGTGTCGTCGAGCTTTTCCACCAGCAGATGGTCGAGGCCGATGTCGCCGAACTCGTTCACCAGCACGGCGGCACGGGCCAGTTGCGGCTGGCGCAACAGGTGGTTCAGCAGGGTGGTCTTGCCGGCACCGAGGAAGCCGGTCAGCACGGTGACCGGCGTGGTCTCAGCCATGCCTGTGGCCATAGAGCGCCGCGGGGTTGACCGTGGGGGCGGCGATCTCGGCCAGGGCGCCGGCGCGGGCGGCGCGGAAGAAGCAGTTGCGCCGCCCGGTGTGGCAGGCGACGCCGTCCTGGTGCACCAGCAGCAGCACGGTATCGCCGTCGCAGTCGATGCGCAGGTCCTTCAGGTGCTGGGTCTGGCCGGAGGTCTCGCCCTTGCGCCACAACCGGCCTCGGCTGCGGCTGAAGTAGCAGACGCGGCCGGTCGCCAGGGTCTCGCGCACCGCGGCGGCGTTCATCCAGGCCATCATCAGCACTTCGCCGGTGTCGTGTTGCTGGGCGATGGCGGGGACCAGCCCGGCGGAGTCGAAACGCAGCGCGTCCAGCACGGCGTCGGCGCTGGCTGGGTAGGGGGTGGCTTGGTTCATGGGGGTTATCTTGGGGCTGGCTGGGTTCGGCGCCAAGCATGGTGTGGCGACCGTTCGGTCCGCTTCGCCTCCATGCCAGCCAGTGCATCGGGCATCTTTGTCCCACCGATTGTGCCCTGGCTGTGCGGTTTAAGTCTGGATTTTTACCCCAACCGCACCCCAACCAGTTGCTCCGACAACTCCCACAGCCGCCGCGCGGCGACCGGATCCGCGGCCCGGGGCGCGATCACCGACGGCACCGGCGGCCCGCGCGTTTCACCCCAGCCGGACGGCCCATAATACGCTCCGCCCCGCGCCGTCGGCGCGGTCGCCGCGTACAGCAATGGCAACGCGCCCGCTCCGGCCGATTGCGCCACCACCGCGAACCCGCTCCCGATCAGCCACGCAAGCGGCCCCGGCGCTCCGGCGCCGATGCCATTGGAGATGATATCGGTCCGCGCCCAACCCGGATGCGCCGCGATGCTGACCAGATTCCAGCGGTTCCGCTCGCTTCGCCGCTGCAACTCGATCGCGAACATCAGCATCGCGAGCTTGCTCTGGCCATAGGCGCGCATCGGGCGGTAGCTGGCCTCGGACTGCAGGTCGTCCAGCCGCAGTGCGGCGCGCCGGTGCGCCAGGCTGGCGACGCTGATCACGCGCCCAGCATCCCGGGCAGCGCACAACGCCGGCCGCAGCCGAGCGGTCAGGGCAAAGTGACCCAGGTAGTTCACCCCGATCTGCCGCTCGAACCCGTCTTCGGTCAGCAGCCGTGTCGGCGAGGCCATGAACCCGGCATTGTTCACCAATATGTCGACCACCCCGCCCTGCCCCGCGTCCCCCTGTCCCGCGTCCCGCTGTCCCGCGTCCCCCTGCCCGGAGTTCCAGGCGTCGGCAAAGCGGGCAATCGAGGCCAGGCTTGCGAGGTCGAGCCGCTGGAACCAGACCTTCGCTCCCGCAACCAGGCGCTGGATGCGCGACACGGCTCGTGCGCCTTTGTCGGCATCGCGCCCGGCCAGGACCGTGCTGACACCGCGGCGAGCCAGGCCCAGCGCGGTCTCGAAACCTAAGCCCCCGGTCGCGCCGGTGACGATTGCGACCTTGCCGTCGAGACGAGGCGCATCGTCCAACCGCCAGTTTTCGCCTTGCGCCATGCCACCCGCCGCCGCTCATTTCGGACTGAACACACTGCGGGGCGGCGAGGTTGCACCCCATGTCGATCGCACCGGCTAACCCGGAAGACGGTGCGGCGGATCACCCAACGACCTGCTGTCAACCCGATCGTCCACAACCCGCCCGAAGATTAACAACAACTTAATAACGGTCCTTAACAGTTTTCAAAAAACTTTTAGAATCAATTATTTATCATCGTGCTCAAAGAAGCGGCAATAGCTGAAATGCCTGCTTTTCCGCGCTTCACGCCGGCGTCGCCAAGGACTGTCCACTAACTTATCCACAACCCGCGGAATGCCGTGACGCCGGGTCTGGACTGTCGCCGGCACCGCCACGCCGCCCTCGGATCACCCGGCAGATCCCGCGCGGACTTGATCCCGCGCGGACCTTGCTGATCCACGCCGCCGCTGGCTACCATATCCCCCGTTGGCTACCACATCCTATGACACGGTGCGCGCGAACGCCGAGCGGGAAGGGAACTTCGATGCCAGATGACATCGCCCGGCCATGACCCAGTTCAGCCACCAGGACAGACCCTACCAGGGTGAGCCCCTGACCCGCCAGGCCGGCGGCACAACCATCGGCGAGGTGTTGTCCTTCCGCGCCAGTCTCCATCCCGACCGCGTCGCGATCGTGGACGGCGTCCGAAGTTTCAGCTTCGGCGCATTCAATGCCCGAGTGAACCGATTGGCCGCGGTGCTGCGGACGCTCGATGTCGGCCGCGGCGACCGGGTGGTGATCCTGTCGGAAAATCGCGTCGAATACCTCGAACTGATGTTCGCCGCGGCCAAGCTGGGAGCCATCGTCTGCGCGCTGAACTGGCGGCTCGCCGATCCCGAACTGCAGTACTGCGTCAGCCTGACATCGCCGAAAGCCAGCTTCGTCTCGACCGCCTACGCCGCCACCGCCGCCAGGCTGGGCGCGGTGATGGGCGAGGTCGTGGCGTTGCATGAGGACTATGAACAGCGTCTGGCCCGCGCCAGCGCCGAGGACCCGCCGATCACCGCCGAACCCGAGGATGGCCATGTCATCCTCTACACCAGCGGCACCACCGGCAAGCCCAAGGGCGCGCTGATCAGTCATCGCGCGCAACTGGCGCGCATGCACTCCAGTTGCGTTGATTTCGCGCTGCAGCCGGGCGACGTCTTCCTCGCCTGGGCGCCGATGTTCCACATGGTGTCCACCGACCAGTCGATCCACGCACTGTGCCTCGGCGGCAAGGTCATCGTGATCGGCGGATACGACCCCGACCGGATCCTTCACGCAGTCGAAACCCAGCACCTGTGGTGGCTGGTGGTGATGCCGGGAATGATCGAGGACATCATCGCCGCCGCCAAGCGCCGCCGCTCCGCCCCGCTCGGGATCAAGCTGATCGGGGCGATGGCCGACCTGGTGCCGCGCCACCAACTGGCGGAAATCACCACGCTGCTGCGCGCGCCTTACGCCAACACCTTCGGCGCCACCGAGACCGGACTGCCGCCGGCCTCCGCCGGACGGGTGGCGATCGGCGCCGGCCCCGAGAGGTTACCGAAGACACCCAGCAGCAGTTGCATTTTCCGCCTGGTCGATGCCGACGACCGGCCGGTCGCGAACGGCGTACCAGGCGAACTGGTCATGCGCGGACCGACGCTGTTCAGCGGCTACTGGAATGCACCAGAAACAAACGCCGAGGATTTCCGCGGCGGCTGGTTCCACATGGGCGACATGTTTACCGCCAATCCCGACGGCACCATCGACTTCGTGGACCGGGTGAAATACCTGATCAAGTCGGGCGGCGAAAACATCTACCCGGCCGAGGTCGAGCAGGTGCTGCTCAGCGACCCACGAGTGGCCGACGCCGTGGTGGTGCGCAGCCCCGATCCGACCTGGGGCGAGGTACCCGTGGCCTTCGTCGCCCGCCGCGACGAGCGACTGACCGAGGACGACCTGATAGCGGCCTGCCGCGCTCGCCTCGCCGCCTACAAGCGTCCCAGGCTGATCCGTTTCATCGCCCTCGATGACCTGCCGCGCAGCACCACCGGTAAGATCCAGCGCCACGAACTGGAAAAGCGGCTCGGCGGGGCCGCCGGACACGCGCCTCGACCCCAATAGCCCGGCGCGACCAGGACCTTCTTTCTTTAGCGTATCCAGTCCCTCAAGCCACCCATCCGGCAAAGCCGGACCCAATGAGCCGCTGATATTGGCATGACCGACAGACGCGACTGCCGAACCAGCGCCATGTCCGCGAGATCGGCAACGGCTTTTATGGAGGCCAGCGATACCGATATCGGCAGCGGCCGTACCGCCCTCAGGTCGACACACAGCCAGTCGCCGCTGGCGGCAGTGGGATCGGGGTAAGCTTCCCGCTCCACCTCGACGATACCCACAATCTCCTTGCCGACGTTGGAGTGGTAGAAGAAGACAAGGTCTGCCTTGCGCATTGCTTTAAGGTTGCTTTTGGCGGCATGGCTACGGACGCCAGTCCAGGGCTCGCTCCCGTTGGCCACCTGCTGATCCCAGGAGAACGCTTCGGGCTCCGACTTTACTAACCAATACGCAACCATTTTCACCCCCCGGATCGACTGTGCCACCAAACCCGCGAGGTGTTGCTTCACGCCTGATTCGGCGCCACGCCCGCGAGTGGTGTTTAACTCGACCACGCCTGGGCGCCGAATTGGGCACCTATCATAGGTCAAGGACGAGGGCGACGTCAGCACCGTCGAGCACAACACGATCGCCGGTCCAGCGAGTGCTGGCTCGCCAAGGGCAACCAACGCTGATTGACAACCTGGCACTCACCCCCTACCCCGCCGCCTGCCCTGCTTACCGGATCATCCAGCAATGTCGCGCCGCAAGCCTCGCGGCCGCCCGCTCGACGGGTGGCTGATCATCGACAAGCCGGCCGGGATGACCAGCACCGACGTGGTCAACCGCGTCAAGCGCCTGTTCGACGCCCGCAAGGCCGGGCACGGCGGCACGCTGGACCCGCTGGCGACCGGACTGCTGCCGGTGGCATTCGGCGCCGCCACCAAGACCGTGCCCTATGTCATGGATGGCACCAAGCTGTATCGCTTCATCCTGAAGTTCGGCGAGGCCCGCGATACCGACGACGCCGACGGCAAGCTCACCGAAACCAGCGACCACCGCCCCGACGATGCGGCGATCGAGGCCGCCCTGCCGGCCTTCCGAGGCGCCATCATGCAGGTTCCGCCAAGCTTCTCCGCAATCAAGGTGGCCGGCGAGCGGGCCTACGACATGGCCCGCGACGGCCGCGCCCCCACCCTGGAACCGCGTCCCGCCCGGGTCGACCGCTTCGAACTGATCGAACGCCCCGACCCCGATACCGCATTGTTCGAGGTCGCCTCGGGCAAGGGCGTCTACATGCGCAGCCTGGCCCGCGACCTGGCGGCGGCGTGCGGCACCGTCGGCCATATCGCCGCGCTGCGCCGGCTGCGGGTCGGGCCATTCCTGGAGCATCACGCGATTGGGCTGGACAAACTGCGCCAACCGGACGATACCGCGCCGGCTTCCCCGGACCTGCTGCTTCCGGTCGCGACCGCGCTGGCCGACATCCCGGCGCTGGCCCTGACCGAACAGGAGGCCGCCGACCTGCAACACGGCCGGCCCATCAGCCTGGTCGTGCTGATGGGCCGGATTCCGGCGACGGCCGATCCCGATGGCGGGTTGGTCAGAGCCATGGCGGGGGGCCGCGTGATCGGGCTGTGCCATATGGAAGATGGCATGCTGAAGCCCGCCAGGGTGCTGTAGCCCACAAGGGTGCTGTAACCGGGCCGCGCGCCGTCCTTAAACCCCTGTCCAGGAGATGCCTGATGTCGATAACGGCGGAGCGTCGAACGACGCTGATCGGTGATTATGCGACCGGGACGGCCGATACCGGCAGCCCCGAGGTTCAGGTTGCCCTGCTATCCGAACGGATCGGCAATCTGACTGAACACCTGAAGACCCACGCCAAGGATTTTCATTCACGCCGCGGTCTGCTGATGCTGGTGGGCCGGCGCCGCCGGCTGCTGGATTACCTGAAGAAAAAGGACCAGACCCGCTACCAGACGCTGATCGGCCGGCTGAGCCTGCGGCGTTAGCGAACCGCCGCCATTCCGGGCCACGGTGCCGGCTTGCCGGGCCAGCCTATGCCGTAGCAGGTTCGGTGGTTCGGACCGGCCGCCACGGGCGCCGGAATGCGCCTGTATGGCGGTGGTTTAAGATAAAGCTAGTCAACGGTCGGATTGATCACTATTTCCTCAATCGTCGACTGAAACAGACGACCTGAGCGGAGGCAGGCAGACCTCCGGCAACACTGCGACAAGCGGTGGACACCACGACCGTCGATCCGGCACGCCCCCGAAAGGCGCGGTACCAACGACGGCGTTTCCGGCCACATGGCCGCGGCTGCGACCCTTCATGGCGGCACGCAGCACGCGCTCCGTGTTACCCGAGACGCCGCCACCCCGCCGCCCGCGACAGGGACAAACGGGAAGGCGGTCCGGCTGTCCGCCGATGCCGCGCATCTGAAGGACGACTGAATGTTCAATTACTTCCGCAAGGAGCTCGAGTGGGGCGGCCGCAAGCTGGTGCTGGAGACCGGCAAGATCGCCCGCCAGGCGGATGGTTCGGTGATGGTCTCGTATGGCGAGACGATCGTGCTGTGCACCGCGGTCGGCGTTAAAACCGCCAAGCCGGGCCAGGATTTCTTCCCGCTGACGGTGAACTACCAGGAAAAGGCCTTCGCCGCCGGCAAGATCCCTGGCGGTTTCTTCAAGCGTGAAGGCCGGCCCAGCGAGGCCGAGGTGCTGAAAAGCCGCCTGATCGACCGTCCGATCCGCCCGCTGTTCCCGGAAGGCTTCCGCAACGAGGTGCAGATCGTCGCCACGGTGCTGAGCTATGACAACGAAAACGACCCCGATATCGTCTCGATGGTCGGTTGCTCCGCCGCGCTGACGCTGTCGGGGATTCCGTTCTTCGGCCCGATCGCCGCCGCTCGGGTCGGCTACCGCGACGGTCAGTACCTGCTGAACCCGACCCAGGACCAGATGAAGACCAGCGAGCTCGAGCTGGTCCTCGCCGGCACCGCCGAGGGCGTTCTGATGGTGGAATCGGAAGCCCGGGAACTGTCCGAGGACGTCATGTTGGGCGCCGTCAGGTTCGGCCACGCCGGGTTCCAGCCGGTGATCACCGCGATCATCGAGCTCGCCGAACACGCCGCCAAGGAACCCTGGCCGCTGCCGGAAAAATCCGAGCAGGCGGCGGCGCTGGCGGGTCGGGTTGATGCGCTGGGCCGGGCCGGCATCGCCGAGGCCTACCAGGAGAAGGTCAAGCAGACCCGCTACGAGAAGGTGGCCGCCGCCAAGAAGCAAGCCGCCGCCGCGCTGGCCGCCGAGGGGCACGACCCCGATGCCGCCAAGGGGCTGTTCCACGACCTGGAAGCCGACGTAGTGCGCAACGCCATCCTCGATACCGGCATCCGCATAGACGGCCGCGACACCCGCACCGTGCGCCCGATCATCGCCGAGGTCGGCGTGCTGCCGCGCGCCCACGGGTCCGCGTTGTTCACCCGCGGCGAGACCCAAGCATTCTGCGTGGCAACCCTCGGCACCGGCCAGGATGAGCAGATGGTGGACGCCCTGTTGGGCGAATACCGCGAGCATTTTATGCTGCACTACAACTTCCCGCCCTACTCGGTGGGTGAAGCCGGGCGTATGGGCTCACCCGGCCGCCGCGAGGTCGGGCACGGCAAGCTGGCCTGGCGCGCGGTGCACCCGCTGCTGCCGCTGAAGGAAAAATTCCCCTACACCATGCGGGTGGTGTCGGAGATCACCGAGTCGAACGGATCATCGTCGATGGCGACGGTCTGCGGGACCTCGCTGGCGCTGATGGATGCCGGGGTGCCGCTGAAGCGGCCGGTGGCCGGCATCGCCATGGGGCTGATCAAGGAGGACCGCGGCTTCGCGGTGCTGTCCGATATCCTGGGTGACGAGGACCACCTCGGCGACATGGACTTCAAGGTGGCCGGCACCGAGGCCGGCGTCACCAGCCTGCAGATGGACATCAAGATCACCTCGATCACCTTCGACATCATGCAGACCGCGCTGGAGCAGGCGCGCGACGGGCGGATGCATATCCTGGGCGAGATGGCCAAGGCACTGACCGGGGCGCGCGGCGACGTGGCGCAGACCGCGCCGCGGATCACCGTGATCAACGTGCCAAAGGAGAAGATCCGCGAGGTGATCGGCACCGGCGGCAAGGTGATCCGCGAGATCGTCGAGCAGACCAAGTGCAAGGTCGACATTGACGACGACGGGACCATCAAGATCGCCGCGGTGGACAGCGACCAGGCGCAGAAGGCGATCGACTGGATCCGCGGCATCGTGGCGGAGCCCGAGATCGGCGTGATCTACACCGGCAAGGTGGTGAAGACCGCCGATTTCGGCGCGTTCGTGAACTTTCTGGGGTCGAAGGACGGGCTGGTCCATATCAGCGAGTTGACCCAGGGGCGCGTCGGCAAGACCACCGACGTGGTCAACATGGGGGACGCGGTGAAGGTCAAGGTCATCGGCTTCGATGACCGCGGCAAGGTCAAACTTTCGATGCGGGTGGTGGATCAGGCGAGCGGTGCCGATATCACCGAACAGGTCGGCGCCAAGCCGAACCGAGGCGGCGACCGCCCTGACCGCGACCGCGATCGGCCGGACCGCGGTGAACGGCGGGACCGGTTCGACCGCTCACCATCGTCGGAGGGCCAGGAACAGCCGGTGGTCGGGGAATAGCGTCGTGACCGCGCCTGTCGGCGGGCCGCGATCGTGGTATGAAGCCGCGACGCCCAGGGGTCGGCGATTTCGGGGTGCGTGGTCGCGTTGAACCCTGGGTGACGGGGCCACGCCCGGTCCAATACCATGGGCCGGGCGTGATCGGCTGAGCAGCCCTTTGGCTCTGGTCGTGACCGGCTTGGGCGCGTCCGATGATTGGCTCCGGCCGGGCAGAACGGGACGCGGTCAGGAGATGAACAGGCGGGTTGCGACCCGGTTATGAAATCCTGCCCGGACCGGGCACAACAAGAACGGGGTCATAGCGGCCTCAGGGGCTTGCCAGGGGTTGGCCATTCGAGGGACATGCGGCCATGCGACTGATCAACGCGATACGGATGGGCGGAGCGGACGTGCTTCCGTTGGTGGAAGGCGGCAAGGGGGTGTCCATCTCCAACGGGCTTTCCGCCGGCAATTGGGCGTTGGCCGGCGGTGTCGGCACATTCAGCGCGGTGAACGCCGACAGCTTCGACGTCAACGGGCGGGCGATCCCGCAGGTCTATCATGGCCGCACCCGACGCGAACGGCACGAGGAACTGGTCGCCTACGCCGTCCAGGGCGCGCTGGCTCAGGCCCGGCGCGCCTGGGAGGTGACCGGCGGCAAGGGACGCATCCACGCCAATATCCTGTGGGAAATGGGCGGCGCCGAACGCATCATCAGCGACGTGCTGGAGCAGGCCAAGGGCATCATCAACGGCATCACCTGCGGCGCCGGCATGCCGTATCGGCTGTCCGACATCGCCGCCAGGTTCAATGTCCATTACTACCCGATCATTTCCTCGGCGCGCGCGTTCAATGCGTTGTGGAAGCGGGCGTATTCGAAGACCGCGGAACTGCTGGGCGGCGTGGTCTACGAAGACCCCTGGCTGGCCGGCGGCCATAACGGGCTGTCCAACGGCGAGGATCCGCTGCGGCCGGAAGATCCGTTTCCCCGCGTGATGGCGCTGCGCAAGGTGATGCGCGATTTCGGCCTGCACGACACCCCGATCATCATGGCGGGCGGGGTCTGGTGCCTGGAGGAGTGGGAGAACTGGATCGACAACCCCGATCTGGGCCCGATCGCCTTCCAATTCGGCACCCGCCCGCTGCTGACCCAGGAAAGCCCGATCGGGGACGCCTGGAAACAACGGCTGCTGACCTTGAAGGAGGGCGACGTTTTCCTCAACCGGTTCAGCCCGACCGGATTTTATTCCAGCGCGGTGAACAACGGGTTCATCCAGGAATTGCGGGAACGCAGCGAGCGTCAGGTCGCCTTTACCACCGAGGCGATCGGCGAGCACGTCGCGGAGTACGGCGTCGGGCCACGCAAGCGGATGGTTTACCTGACCGCCGGCGACCGCACGCGCGCGCTCGGCTGGGAGCGACAGGGTTTCACCGAAGCGCTGCGCACGCCGGATTCGACGTTGGTGTTCGTCACGCCGGAGAAGGCACGCGAGATCCTGGCCGATCAGACCGCGTGCATGGGTTGCCTGAGCACCTGCCGGTTCTCCAACTGGGCGCAGCACGAGGCGGACCACAGCAACGGCAAGAAGGCCGACCCGCGCAGCTTCTGCATCCAGAAGACGCTGCAAGACATCGCGCATCAGAGCGACGAGCTGGCGGCGGTGGAGCGGAATTTGATGTTCAGCGGCCACAACGCCTATCGGTTCGGCAAGGACCCGTTCTATTCGAACGGGTTCATTCCGTCTGTGAAACAGCTGATGGAGCGGCTGCTGACCGGGCGGTGACGGCGACGCGGACGGTTTGGTTTGACCGCGGCACAAGTTGGCCGTTCAGGTTTGCTTCGTAGGCGGGCGGGTTGTTTTCGTCGATGCCGATGGATCAGGGGTTGTTGCCGTTGATCGGTCTGGTTTTGACACACAATGACACGACGATTTGCACGCGTTGTTAGCCGAAGCGGTCGAGCTTTGGTTGCAGGGCCTGGTCAGCTTTGTAGCTGACGCTGACCATTCATCTCCGAGCACCTGGCGCTCCAGTCGCAGAGGCGGCGGCGTGGATGCACGCTTGTCGTCAGTATCAGGCTGCCGGGCGCGCGCCGGGCTGGATTGCGGCGCCGGGCCGGATTGCGGCGCGGGGTGGGATCGCGGCTTGGGGTGATGTGGCGAGGTGGGGCGGGATCGTGGCGTGGGCGGCGATGCGGGATTCGCGCACCCCGGCCGGGCATTCGTCGACACCCATTTGCGCCAGATACAGCCGCCGGGCGGCCTCGGGGTTGGTTTCGGCGAGGCGCTGACGGGTGGTCTCGATCATCGTCTTGACCTGGCGCAGTCGTTCGATGACCTCGGCATCCTTGGCGTCGGCCACGGCGGGGTCTTCCTCGACTTCGATGTCCTGGGCGGGGATGGGGGAGGCGGAGATGGGACGGGCGGGGATGTCGCGGGCCTGGTGTTTGTCCAGGGCTTGCTGGGCCTGGTTGGCGTGGCGGTTGACGGTGTTGGCGCAGGCGCGGACGCGTAGCCGCATCGAGGGCGTCAGATCGGCGCCCTCGGCTTCGGCCATCGCGCTGAGCGCGGTCATGGTGCAGGCGATGAGCTTGGCGGTGGCGAACAGTTCGGCGCGGTTGCGCGGGGCGTAGGAGGTCAGGGTCTCGAGGATTTCGTCGCGGGTGGCGGCGAAGTCGGGACAGTCGATGGAGAAATACGGCATCAGGAAGCGGATCACGGTTTCCAGCGTTCGGCTGGCCAGCAGGGCGGCGGGAAGCGCGGTGGGGGATGACGCTGACGTTGACATGAGGCTGGCGGGTCCCGGGTTCGGATGTTGAGCGCAGCAGTGTGGGTTGGGAGAGGTTGGGTTGTGGACGTCTCTTGTTCGTTTTTCGTTCTTATCGATTTTCGTGGGATAAAGCAAGAACAAAGTGTGGGCGCCTGGTTGGGGCGCGTCGTTGGGGCGCCTCGTTGGGGCGCCTCGTTGGGGCGCGTCGTTGGGGCGCCTCGTTGGGGCGCGTCGTTGGGGCGCGTCGTTGGGGCGCGTCGTTGGGGCGCGTCGTCATGCGCCGGGAGTATGTCCTGGAGTATGTATTGTACGGCGTGACGGCCGACCGTGGAGCAACACCGAATCGGACGCGAATCGAGGCAGATCGTTGTTATTAAACCGGAACTGTCTCACCGCGCCTGGTCGAACCCCTGGACCGTCCAGCGCAATGGCGCCGGGTCGACGCGAATTTCCCCGACCCGCGGGCGGTTCAGATCGGCGATCAGCACCATGCCGCCGACCCACATCCCCAGAGCAGTGAGGTCAGCACCACCTGACGGGCGCCGGACGAGCCCAGATGGCAGCCCATCGCGCCAATCGCCAGCATCGAACCGCCCATCAGCATCCACGACAAATCGGCCGGCACCGGACTATCGAACGCGAACCGCTCGTTTTGCGCCGCGCCGAACATATCCAAAGACGCGGTCAGCAGGGACGATGTGCGCGACGGCGGGTCGAGCCGAGCGATGCTCTCGGCGATCCGCCAGATGCTGCACTGCAGGGCGTTCTCGCGACCGATCAGCACCGGTTCGGCGGCGAACGAGCGGGCGTTGACATAAGCCAGTTCGACCTTGGCGAAATCCTGATCATCGCCTTGATCGCCGGACCTTCGTCGCCAGGGATCAGCGTCGAGCGCAGCCAGGCGCCCTCGATCGCGTCGGCCTCCTGGTCGACCAGGTTTTAGCGGCGCCGTCCAAATAACCGCGACAGCCTGCCGAGCAGCCCGCGGTGGTGGCCTCGGTGCGGACCTCGGCCCGGGTTCCCGGTGGGTCCGCGATCCTTGAAGAAGCCCTCGATCCGATCGACCGCCAGTCGTCCCTGCCCGAGGCTGTCGTCCAGCGCCTCGTGCGCGCGGGCCATCAGCGCGCTGCGGTGACCGGCGTGGTCGATCAGGCTTTCCAGATGGTGCGACAGGCCGAACAGGGACGCCTTGAACCCGGTCAGGGACGCCACCCCGCGGGCCGGCTGGATGTCGGGCGCGACCGGCGCCGGCGGCAGGTCGAGACGCGGTTCGCTTCGCCAGTGCAGTTCGGCCAGCGGGTCGTTCGCCTGCCGCGCGCGGGCGCCAAGCGGATTGACGCCGGGCCATTTGCCGGCGGCCATCTTCAGCAGGCTGGTGTGGTCGTATACGGCGTGCGCCACGTCGGGATCGAGCAGTGGGGAGACGAAGATCGCCGGCACGCGAAAGCCCAGCCGATCGAAGCTGTAGTTCTGCGTATGGTCGTCCGGCGGCACCGTCCTGGGCGGCACGACATGATCGAAGAAGCCGCCATGTTCATCGTACAGCACGATCAGCAAGGTGCGCTCGAACAGTGCCTGGTTGGCGCGCAGTGGGTTATAGACCGCGGCGATCAGCGCGTCGCCGCGCATCACGTCGTGCGGCGGGTGCTGGTCGTTCTGCTCGGCGCCGAAATAGGTTGGCTCGATGAAGCTGTAGGCCGGCAGGTCGCCGGCGGCGACATCGGCCTGCCAATGACGGAACGCGCGGTAGTTGCGCAGATGCAGCCACTGATGCGTCAGCACCAGCGATTGCGGCACATCGCCGTAATAGATCCGCCACGGCACGGCGGCGTCGGTCAGCTCGTCGTAGAGAGTACGCTCGTCGTAGAGGTGCAGCCCCGGATTGAACAGGCTGGAGGGTTCGGCGATGTGACCGAGCGAGGTGCCGCTATGGGCGAACAGGCGGTTCATCCAGGTCGGCCCCGGCATCGAGGCGAACCAATGGTCGAATACCACGCCGTGCTCGGCCAGCGTGTGCAGCGCCGGCAGGAAGCCGCGCGGGTACCAGGCCATGATCTCGCGGCGTTCCTCGGGCGTGCTGGCCGGGTGGGTGCGCACATAATCGGTGACGAAGCCCTGGTTGGAGCCGCCGTCGAGCTGGGCGATCGAGTTGGCCAGGTAGTGCAGCGGGTCGCGATCGATGTTGCGGGTGCGGGTCTCGCCCTGCAGCACGACGCCGCCGTCCACGCCGTCGGGGTTGGAGGCGGGATGCGCCGGATCGACACCATCGACGTCCCGGCCGGCGGCGCCCATCCAGCCCAGCATGCGGTCGAAACCGTTGTTTTCCATCATCAGCACGACGATGTGGTCGATCGGCATGGCGCGGCGGTCTCCTGCGGTGGTCGAGAACGGTAGACCGCCGCCGGGAAGGGGATTGGTTCGCGAACACGCGAATCCGCGTCTGAATACACGAAGCGGCGGCGGATACAAACGGCCCGCCGCGGCGGTTCGTTTTGACGCACCGGAACCACGCGCGATAGATCATCGATCGGTTGGAGCCGCCTTGCGGGACATGCGCAACGTCACCCTCGTCGGCGTGTCTGGCGGGGAGATCGAAATCGCCACCCGGGTGCTTGCGCCGGTTTGCGAAAATCTCGCCAAACAGCGGGAAGCCTGGGAGTGACGGCTTCCCGCGCGGACGCACCGATCACCCGGAAGAGATCAACTGGGAGCCGACCAACTACATCGTGGCGGCGGCCCTTGTATTAATCAACGCCATTTCACGGAGTTGCACAGCCCCTGCATGCCTGTGCCGGCTTTAGCCTGTGCCGGCTTTAGCCTGTGTAGGTAACCGTGTTGCCGGTAACGTGCGGGAAGGTGTACTTGCGCCCCTTAACGGTCAGGACCAGGAGGATTGTCTGGGTATAAGTGAGATATTTTTTATCGGCCTTGAACAGGAGCCAGTAGTCGGCTGCATACGCAATCACGCTCGCGGCAAGCTGCTCGAACGGAATGTTCGTTACGCTGCCGCGACCATCCTCGCCGTTCGTCAATGGTCGCGTGGTGACGCTCCAGTGCATGAAGGCCTCCGGCTTGATGATGTTGACAGCCCTTTGAAGCGGCAGGTTCGGATTTAGCGTGAAATCCGGGTTCGGGTTCTCGAAGTCGTTTGGGTCAGTGGAGCTGCTCGTTCTAACTGTCCCGTAACGCTGGTCAGCGTTGAGGTTGGATTGCAGCTCCCGCGGGATCGGGTCGCCGACTGGAAGCGGAACCGGCTCGGCCGGAACCGGATATGGCGGCACGCCGTCGGGAATGATCGGGCTTCCGGCAATCGTCGGATTGCCGTTCCATGGACCCGCTCCGTTTTGGCCTGGAACCGTCTCGATGCGTCCCAGGGCCAGTACTGAATTGCCATGCGGCACCGAGATTTGCTTGGCTATCAAGCTGTCCGGCGGCTGTTGCAGCGCATTCGAGACCAGGCTTCCCGGTGGGTTGGCAGGATATGGACCCGGCTGCTGGATATACCTGGGGAAATACAGCCAAGCGCCGTTTTCGACATGCACGATGGTGCCTTTTCCCGGACCCTCCGCGAACATCACCTGCTGCGCGTAGAACAGCGCACGCGCGTCCTGATTGACTTGTCCGCCTCGGTTCGGGGCGCGCGCCGAGACGGCAAGTGTCTCCCTGACCTTGTCGTTATTGAAGTGAAGCCTCTCGTGAAAGGTGAAGTTCTTCAGAATGTAACCATCGGGATCGGATGTCTGCGGCAGCGGCATGATGTTATAAGAGAGTGGATTTTCATCTCCGCCAACCGGTTTGCCCGTTGCGTCCTCCCCGAAGTCGAGATTCCGCCAATTGCCGACCAATTGCTGCTGAAAAGGGGCAAGGATCGAAGTTACGGCGAGTGCAGGCATTTTCGCTCTCCTGGTTCGGTGTCGGGAATGGTCTCACGGTGGGTCGGATCGTCCGGGCATGATCGCGAGGGCGGCCCGCAGCCGCTCGACTCGTTACCGGTTTGGTTAAAACAGCGCGGCGATGCCGAAAGCATCTGATACACTGTGGTTTCATCCGGTTCGGATGGGTTGCCGAGCGCCGAATTGTCCTTTGTCGAGAAGCGTTGCCATCGGCAATCCTTTAAGTCGTGAACCGGAGTGGCGCACTTTGGCGCTTACGAAACTACGGTTCGGTTTCAGCCCGCAGGGATTGCGTTGCAGCCGTAACCAGGCCGACGTCCTGCCGCCCCGCGGCCCGCGCGCGGCCGCGAGCAACGCGGGATCTGCTTTGACCGCGAGGGTTCGATCGCGCGATGCTCCGTCAGCCTGTGCAACGATGAGATCTTCCCGGCCAGTCCGCACCAGAGGCCAAGCTTCCAAGGACGACAGAAGGTAGGGTAGTGTCCAAAACGAAAATAAGCTGAACCGGCGCTAAACGGTTTGTTTCAGAAGGGTGAAGGCCAACGTTTGACAATTTCGATTAAGCAACTTAAATGACATGTCTACGCGGCCATTGCGGCAAATGGGCACCCTCCGCATCCCGCGCCGCAGAACCGCCCGCCGGCGCCGCTGCACAGCCCCGGTCCAGACCGCCGCGCGCGCCGCACCAGGCCGGCCAGCGAGGCGATGAACCCAGCGTCGGCGTTCTGCGTCGGTACCCGGAAGTAGCCGGGAACACCGACCTTGTCGGCCAGTTCGCGGTATTCGACGTCGAGCTCCACCAGGGTCTCGGTGTGCTCCGACACGAAGGCGATGGGCACCACCAGCACCGCGGTCTTGTCCCTTGCGGCGCGCTCGACCTCGGCGTCGGTGCTGGGTTCGATCCATTTCTGCGGCGTGGCGCGGGACTGGTAGCAGATGGTGTGGTCCACCGTCGCGCCCCATGCCGCCAGCACCGCGGCGACGGTCTGCTCGACCTGCCACTGATAGGGATCGCCGCCCTGGATGATGACCTCGGGCAGGCCATGCGCGGAGAACAGCACGCGCAGCGGCACCGCGCCGTCGAGCGTGGTGCGCGCGCGTTCGTAGGCGGCGCTGACGAGGGCGGCGGTGGCGGCGGCGAACGCCTGATCCACCGGGTAGCAGCAGAGCGTGGTGGTTTGCGCCGCCAGCCCGGCGCGCGCGGCGGCCTGTCGCCAGGCAAGCAGCGAACTGCCGGTGGTGGTGGTCGAATACTGCGGATAGAGCGGCAGCAGCATGATCTCGTCCGGGGCCCAGGCCTTGACCGCTCGGGCTGCCTCCAGGCTGAACGGGTGCCAGTAGCGCATGGCGATGAAGCAGCGTGCGTCGACCTCGGGCAGCGCGGTCTGCAGGGCGGTTGCCTGTTGCTGGGTCAGCCCCAGCAGGGGCGACTGGCCGCCGAGCAGGGCGTAGTTGGCAGTGGCCGGGGCGACGCGGGCTCGGGCAATGATGCGGGCAAGAAACGGTCGCACAAAGAACGGCACCCGCAGGATCGCCGGATCGCTGAACAGGTTGAGCAGGAACGGCCGGATGGCCTCGGGCCGGTCCGGGCCGCCGAGGTTGAACAGGACGATCGCGAGCTTATCCGGCACGAACCTGCTCCAGCAGCGCCGCCACGTGGTCCAGCGGGGTCTGTGGCACGATGCCGTGGCCCAGGTTGAAGATGAACGGTCGGCCTTTCATGGCGTGCAGGATTGCCGCTGTTTCCGCCGCCATCGGCGCGCCGCCGGCGACCACCGCCAGCGGGTCGAGGTTGCCCTGCAGCGCCAGCCGCGGCGGCAGCATCGCCGCCACCGCGGCGATATCGCTGCCGGTATCGACGCCGATGCCGTTCACGCCGGTGGCGGCGTAGTCGCGCGCCAGCAGCCCCGCCAGCCTGGGAAAGCCGATCAGTGGCAGCCCGGGATGGCGCGCGTTCAGTGCCGCCACGATTCGGGTGGCCGGTGCCACGCAATGGGTGCGGAACAGCGACGGCGACAGCACGCCGGCCCAGGAATCGAACAGCATCAGGGCCTCGGCGCCGGCGCTCGCCTGGGCTGAGAGGTATTCGATGGTGGCTTCGGTCAGCACGTCGATCAGCCTGCCGAACAGCGCCGGCTGGGCATAGGCCATGGCGCGGACGGCGGCGAAGTCCTTCGATCCGCCGCCTTCCACCATGTAGCAGGCGACGGTGAACGGAGCGCCGGCGAAGCCGATCAGGGTGGTGTCGGGAAAGCCTTCCGCCGCCAGGCCGGCTCGCACCAGGCGTACCGTCTGCATGATCGGGGCGAGCCGGTCGGCAACCCTGGCCGGGTCCAGCGCGGCGACGGAAGCGGCATCGCGCAGCGGCGGCAGCACCGGCCCCTCACCCTGCCTGTATTCCAGGCCGTGGCCGAGCGCCCAGGGCAGCATCAGGATGTCGCTGAACAGGATCGCTCCGTCGAAGCGATAGCGTCGGATCGGCTGCAGGGTGACCTCGGCGGCGAGGTCGGGGGTGGTGCAGAGCGCGACGAAATCGGCGACGCCGGCGCGCACCGCGCGGTATTCAGGCAGGTACCGCCCGGCCTGGCGCATCAGCCAAACCGGCGGCGGCCACACCGCTTCCCCGTTCAAGCTCCGCAGCAAGGGTTTCATCGAAAGGTCCATTCATCGCAGGTGGCACCGTTCCGACTGTGTCCAAGCTATCGGCGCGACGGTCAAGCGACGAACGCACACTGTTAGCCCCAAGTAGGAATGTCCCCTCCGTCCAAAGTTAGAATGTCCCCTTTTGCGCATGCTTGGGGACGCAATGGCCGAGACGGGGTTGTGGATGACGCAGGCGGAGCGCGATCGCGCCTATTGGGTGCGCCAGTCGATCGAATGTCGGTTGGGCCAGGCTGAAGCAGCGGAGCGCGTTGGCCTCAGTGTCCGCCAATTCAAGCGCTTGGTGCGTAAGGCGAAGACTGAGGGCGACGCGGGTCTGGTTTCGCATCAGCGCGGCCGGCCATCGAACAACCGGATGTCGGCGGCGCTGCGCGGTCGTATCGCGACGCTGCTGAGGGACAAATACCCCGACTTCGGCGCGACGCTGGCGGCGGAGAAGCTGCTGGAGTTGGACGGGATCGTCGTTTCGGCAGAGACGATCCGCCAGATGCAGATCGGCCTTGGCCTGTGGCGGCCCAAGCGCCGCCGGGCCAGGCGGGTGTTTCAGCTCCGCCAGCGGCGTCCGCGGTTTGGCGAGTTGATCCAGATCGACGGCAGTGCGCACCACTGGTTCGAGCGGCGCGGGCCGCGCTGTGCGCTGATCGTGTTCATCGACGACGCCAGCGGCCGGCTGACCGCGCTACGCTTCGCCCCGGCGGAGACGACGGCGGCCTATCTGGCGGCGCTGCGCGGCCACGTGCTGGACCATGGCCGGCCGCTGGCGTTCTACTCCGACCGGCACGGCATCTTCCGGATCAACGCTAAGGACGCCACGAGCGGCGACGGCAAGACCGAGTTCGGACGGGTGGCGGATCGGCTTGGGATCGAGCCGATCCATGCGCTGACCCCGCAGGCCAAGGGTCGTGTCGAGCGCGCCAACCAGACCCTGCAGGACCGGCTGGTCAAGGAGATGCGTTTGGCCGGCATTGGCTCGATCGAGGCGGCGAATGGCTTCGCGCCGGCGTTCATGGCGCGCTTCAACGCAAAGTTTGCGGTGCCGCCGCGCGACCCGGCTTCGGCGCACCGGCCGTGGACGAAGACCGCGCAAGCGTTGGACGACGAACTGGCACGGCGCGAGCAGCGGGTGCTGTCGAAGGCGCTGACCTTCCGCTCCGGCGGGACGATGTATTGCGTCAAGACACCCGGGCCTGGCACCGCGCTGCGCGGCGCGAAGGTGACGCTGCATCACTTTCCCGACGGTGCGCTGAGGGTGCATTACAAAGACCGGATCCTGCCGGTAACGGCCTATGCCCGCTATGCCATGCCCGCCCCGGCGGTGGACGGCAAGACCATCGATGCCCGGATCGACGCAATGATCGCTGCGCGGCACATCCCCAACGCCGCGGTTGAAACCGTCCCGGGGTGAGTACAGCCCGCGTAACAGCCGCCGCAGCCGTGGATAAGTGGCCCGCTTGCGCCCGATTCTGAACGATCACTCCAGCGGGCCACTTACCCACCGCTCCAACACCGCGATTGGACTAACGCTTGACCGGTGCCCACCCCCCGCCCAGCCCACAGGGGACATTTTAACTTTGGGGAGTCAGGGGACATCTCTACTTTGCATTGACAGCGACGAACGCACACTCCCGCATGCCGCCCGGGGGGGAGCCGAGGCCGCGGAATATCGCCATCGCCCCGAGCGAGGCGGCGGCGCGGGCCATGGCGCCGGACCAATCGCCGGGCTGGTCCTGGCGAAAGATGGTCAATCCGGGGTACCAGGGACTGTCGCGTCGGCCGCTGAGCCAGCGCCAGCAGCCGTCATAGCGATCCAGCAGGAACACCGGCTTGCCCAGCAGTCCGGCGAGATGCACGACGGAAGTATCGACGCTGATTACCAGATCGAGCGCGGCGATGATGGCCGCGGTGTCGGCGAAATCCGTCACCTCCGGCATCGGGTCGGCGATCTCGGCGCCGGGCGGGCGGGTCTGGCGCGCCGCCGGGCCGGCCTGGAGGCTGACGAAGGTTACGCCGGGCACGTCGAGCACCGGCTGAAATGCCGCCAGTCCGGCGCTGCGCCGGCGGTCCAGGGTGCCGAAGCCGGGCAGCGAGGGGCGAGCCTGGCCGGCCCAGACCAGGCCGATCCGCAGCTCGCCGATCGGCAGCCGGCCGGCCCAATGGCGCACCAGATCCGGGTCCACCGCCACTTCCGGCACCGGGGGGATGCTGCCCACCGTGGTGCCGAATACCCGTGGCAGGCTGAACATCGGGCAGACCAGGTCATGCGCCGGCAGGCGGCGGCGGTCGGTGACGATTGAGGCCACGCCGGGCACCGCGGCCATCAGCCGGGCCAGCGGCCGGGGCACAAACGCCACCACCCGCGCGCCACGCGCGGCCAGCAGCGGCAGGTAGCGCAGGAACTGCAGGGTGTCGCCGAAGCCGTCCTCGTGCATTGCCAGAATGGTCATCCCGGTCAGCCGGTCCCCCGGGCTGAGCGAGGGCATCAGCCGGCCCGGTTCGACCAGCGGCACCTCGGTGAGGTCGAGCCGGGCCTCGTAATCAGTCCAAGCCTCGGTCCAGCGGCCGGCCTTCAGCAGCGCCACCGCGCGGTTCACCCGATGGCGCGGATCGCCGCCGCCGATCACCACGGCGCGGTCGTGGGCGGCGATCGCCTCGTCGAAGCGGCCCTCGATCTTCAGCACCATGCCGAGGTTGGACCAGCTTGGCGCGGCGTCGGGGTTCAGCGTGACGGCACGCCGGAAACTCTCCGCCGCGGCGACGAACTGGTTCAGCTCGGCCTGTGCCAGGCCACGCAGATGGTGACCGGCGGCGCTGTTGGGGCCGTCTTGCAGGATGCGTTCGGCTTCGCCGGGCTGGCCGTTGTCGAGCAGGAAGCTGGCGAAGCCGAGGCGCAGGGCGTCGTCGTCCGGGGCGAGAAGCAGGCAGGCACGGAACTGGCGGGCGACCAGGGTGCGGGGCAGGCTTGGGCGTAGCTGGGCGAGGTCGGCGCAGGGATGATCCGGCTGCGCTGCCTGCGCGGCGGCCCGGTTGAGGATCGGCGCGGCGCGTTCATTCTCGCCCATCGCGGCGACCGCCAGACCCAGCAGGCGCAGCGCTTCGGGGTCGGCGGGATCGTCCGCCAAGGCTGCCTGCGCGGCGACCTCGGCCTGGTGCCAGGCGCCGGAAGACAGCAGCCGGTCGACCGCCTCCAGTTGTTCAGGTGACGCCATCGCCTGGTCTCCGCGAAAGCGCCAGGATGACCGAGTAAAGTTAACAGTGGGTTAGCGAGGGCGGTCCGTGGCTGCCCCGGTGCGGTGGCCTTGACGGGGTGTTGCGCGGCAATCTGAAAGGTATTTGAATGATGCTTCTGG
The DNA here is from genome assembly GCF_965277165.1 of Rhodopila sp. Taxonomy (GTDB): domain Bacteria; phylum Pseudomonadota; class Alphaproteobacteria; order Acetobacterales; family Acetobacteraceae; genus Rhodopila. Next base: position 278,050 of record NZ_CBDICE010000006.1, on the reverse strand, counting down.
CCGACCATTTCAGCTAAGTATTCCAGCGCACCATGCCAAGGCGGAGCGTCCATGTGCGGATGCCGCCAACCCCCGGCCGACGAAAAGACCTTGCATGAACGTTCAGCCTTTGCCCGACCGGCCGGATCCCGATCGCGGCGCGATGCTTGCCAGCCTGGCCGCCTACCAGACGCCTTCGGCCGGGCGCAGCGTGGCCCAGCTTGGCATCACCGCCGCGCCGTACGCGGCGCTGCTGGGGCTGATGTATTACGCCTATTATCACCTGTCGCCCTGGCTGAGCCTGGCGCTGGCGGTGCCGGCCGCGGGACTGGTGGTGCGGCTGTTCATCATCCAGCACGATTGCGGCCACGGGGCCTATTTCCGCTCGCGCTGGGCGAACGAGACGGTTGGCTGGCTATGCGGTCTGACCACGTTCACGCCGTATGCGCTGTGGCGCCGCCACCATGCCATGCACCACGCAGTGTGGAACAACCTGGACAAGCGTCCCCGCGGCGTCGACATCTACTCCGGCTGCCTGACGCTGGCCGAGTATGAGGCGTTCCCGCCCTGGCGCCGGCGACTGTACCGGGTCGCGCTGCATCCGCTGGTGTCGCAACTGCTGCTGCCGCCGGTGGTGTTCATCCTGATCTACCGCATCCCGCTGGACGCGCCGCGCGGCTGGCGCAAGGAACGTTTCAGCGTTTATTTGACCAACCTGGGCATCGGCGGATTCCTGCTGACGCTGACGCTGTTGCTGGGCTGGCAACCGGTGCTGCTGGTGCAGTTGCCGGTGATCACGCTGGCCTCGATCATCGGTGTCTGGCTGTTTTCGGTACAGCACCGGTTCGAGCATTCGCTGTGGGCGCGGCAGACCGACTGGACCGCGGCGGGCGCGGCGTTGCATGGCAGTTCCTGGCTGCGGCTGCCGAAGGTACTGCAGTGGTTCACCGGCAATATCGGTTTCCATCATGTGCACCACCTGATGCCTCGGGTGCCGAATTACCGTTTGCAGGCGGCGCACCAAGCTGAGCCAGCGTTCGCCGCCCATGTCACCGGGCTGACGCTGTGGCAGGCGCTGCGGGCGCCCAGCTTCACACTGTGGGATGAGGCGCACGGCGCGATGGTTCGTTTCCCGCGGCCGCTCGGTGCCCGGCGGCGACGGCGGGCGGGGGTCAGCGGCGGATGACGCGCCCGGTCATGCCGCGACGCAGGACGTCAGGTTGGCTGGGGCATCCGTTGGGGCATCCGTTGGGGCATCCAGCAGCCTGCGTGCCATCGCCGAGAGAGCAACGAAGCTATAGGGCTTGGCGATAAATCCGTCGCGCGGGCCGATCTGGTTCTTAACGCTGTCGGGCCGGCCGCTGACGTAGATCACCGGCAAACCCTGATTACGTTGCTTGGCCGCCGTCGCGACGGCATTACCGTCGGCCAGGCCGGGCATGGCGATATCGGTGATCAGCAGGTCGAACCCGCCGGGCTGAGCGATCAGGCCGAGCGCGTGGTCGCCGTTGGTGGCCAGGACGACGTCGAAGCCGTCTTCCAGCAGACATTCGGCGATCCACAGGCGGATCAGGTACTCGTCCTCGACGACCAGGATGCGTTCGGTCATTGGCGCCCCCGACGGCAGCTATTGTTGGGCATAGGAGACAGTGCGTGACCGCAGGCTGCCCTGACGGGTGTGGGACCGAGCCGGTATGCTGGTCGATCGAGCACCGCGGTTGGCGGATCAGTTGCAAGTGGGCGCATCGACCTCCATCCGGGGGTAGGAAACCATCAACGCTAAAGGTTTTCGGACATGACTTCGTAAACTTCAAGCTAACAGATCGTTCGCTTTCGTGAAAAATGTTGCGCTTGCGTTAACCTTCGTTATTTCGCCCGCGCGATGAATGATTTCAGGGCGCCAAGCCGCGGAATCCGGTCGGCCGGCCGAAATGGGCGCGCGCCACATAGGTTGCGTGGTTAAGCTGCTGGGCCGAAACATGCGAGTTGTACATTGCCACGTCGCGGAAGTAGCGCTGCAGCCGGCTGGCCTTCCTGGTGGGCGCCGAGAGGGCGTTCTGGAACAGCAGCTCGACCGCCTGGCGACCCAGGCCGCCGGCCTGCTGGGCCAGTGCCCAGAGCCGCAGATTGTCCTCGACGCTGATCGGCGTGCGATCGCGCTGCCAGCGCCGGCAATAGTCCATGTAGCGCTGAGCCACGCCGAGCAGAATCGTCTCCGCCGCCTCGGTCATCGCCAGCGCCTGGCCGAACGGGCGCAGATAGTCCGGGTGGTCGGCCCATGGCAGGCTTGGGTCGGCCAAGGAACGATTGGCCGGCATCAGGGTCTCGAACTCGTCGAGCGCGGCCCAGGCGGCGCCGACCACCGGGGCCACCAGTGAGCAATGATAGGGGCCCATCATGCGCCCGAGATACATCGGGTTGGCGTGCAGCCGGGTGCCGGGCGTGCCGTGCTCCATGCCGTCGGGGCGCGCCGCCATCCAGTCGAGCCGCACCGCCATGTGATCGGGCACGAAGGCATCGGTGACCCGCGCGCTGTTGGAGCCGCTGGCGCGCATGCCCAGGGTGCGATCGCCACCCCAGTCGTCGAGGACCTGGAACGCGGCGCGCGGCACCACGACCTGGCGTGCCCCGCCGGATCGGGGGCCGCTGGGGGCATCGAGCAGCGCGCCGCATAGCAGATGCGTGGCGTAGGGGATGCCGGAGCAGTAGTTCCACTGTCCGTTGAGGATGTAGCCGCCCGCGACCGGGCGCAGCGTGCCCATGGTCGCCGGCCGATGTGGGGCGATGAAATGGCCGTCGGCGCCGAACAGTTCTCGCTGTGCCTGCGCGGGCCAGTGCGAGCCGACCACGTAGGCGTGCGAAGCGCCCAGTGACAGGCACCAGCCAGCGGCGGGGTGGCCGCGCGAGACCTCGACGATCAGGCGGTAGAAGGTGGCGAGATCGAACTCGTAGCCGCCGAACAACCGCGGCTGGGTGATGCGGTAGAACCCGGCTTGCAGGAACGCCTGGTGGATGTCGGGCGCGTAGCAACCGCGCTCCTCGGCGTCATCCTGCTGCTGGCGCAGCTTCGGGCGCAGGGCGATGGCTCGGTCGAACAATTGGTCGGGCGTCAGGCCGGGTTCGGGGACCGGGATCGGCGCGGATGTTGCGGCGGTGGAAAGGTCCAGGTTCACGAGGTTGCTCCGGGCGGCCCAAGGGAGCTGATACTACCCGGTTCAGGCGATGGGCCAAGCGGTCGGGTGACGGCTGTTTTGCGTCGGCAGTGCGGCGGGGCGCATCGATTGATCCGGATCAAGCGCCGGGTGGGACGCGGCCGACGGCCCTGGGTCCAGGCCTTGTCGCCGCGGACCTGGACACGCCATGACCGGCGTGGTTCAAAACGCCCCGGGGGTGCCGCCTGTCAGCATGGTCGCGACGCATGAAGCAACATTCAAGGTGCGTGACGCATGTGACACAACGAGGAGCCAGAATATTCACCGGCTGTGGAGTTAGCCGGAGACGTTCCGCGGCGCCTGCCGCCACACCATGGTTTGTTGCCAGACAACAATCGTTGAACGGTACCGGTCGGGACCGAGCGTTATGCTGACCGGCGCCACTTGAGGAAATGCCGATGCGCTTTGCCCTGATTGCCCTGTTGCTGCCGCTCGCGCTGGCGGGCTGCCTGTCGTTCAGCAGCAGCGATCCGCCACCGCCGGCCAACCACACCACGGTGGTGACGCCGCCGGCGCGATAGAGCGTGATCGCCATGAGCGGAACGTTCACAGCGCGTGAATCACGCGATCAATAGTTAGAGCACTTTCAGCATGCATAGTCTGGCTGAGAATGCGCTAACGCCGTAGTGCTGCGGCCTGGCGCGCGCCGATCCAGCGCGCCGGGCCCATCACCTGGCCGGCGAACAACACCCCGTTTGAGGCTATCGGCAGGCCGGCGCCACGCAGCGTCTCGGCGGTCCAGGTATTGCAGGTGTAGAGCCCGTCGTAGGTGGTGCGCGCGGCGTAGAACACGCTTCCCGGATAGGGTCCCTCGGCCAGACGCAGCGGGCGGCCGGACGGCGACAGGTCGAGTTCGCGCCAAATCCTGTCTTGGATCCGACGCACGGTGAGGCCGGAGACATGCAGCACCACGACATTGCGCCGCCCGAACGCCTGTTCCGGGGTCGCAGCCAGCGCGGTCATCAGCAGGGCGCTTGGGCTGGGCAGCAAGGCGGCCAGCATGGCGCCGACGCTTGTTTCGCGGTTCACCACGAACTGGCGCTCGCCGAAGCCGAAGGTCAGGAAGCGCACGCCGGGCAAGCCCTTCGCCAGCATTGCCAGAGGGGGACCGAGCGCGGCGACCGGCAGGCCAATATCGGTGTGCCAACCGCGTCCGATGACGTAGATCACCGCGTGGCCCGGTGTTGTGGTTTGTCCCAGCGACGTGGCCTGGTCGGGCGCGGCCTGGTCGGGCGTGGCCTGGTCGGGCGCGGTTTTGGGCGGGGCCGAACAGCCGGTGACGACGAGCAACCCGGCAAGGCACGCCAAGACAACCCAACGGCGTAGCATGATGACGCAGGCCTCTCCGCAAGCAGTCCATGGCAGCAGCGGCCCTTGCGCGCCGACTGCGTCTGACCAGACAATACAAGCCGTTACAGCATTGTCCCAGGGCCCGCATGATTCCTCGCATTGACTTCGATCCTTCCGCCGCCGCCCCGCTCGATGGCATCCGTGTGGTCGATCTGTCCCGCCTGGTGGCTGGCAACATGGTCAGCCTGCAGCTTGCCGATCAGGGCGCCGAGGTGATCAAGATCGAGGACCCGAAGCTGGGCGACCCGCTGCGCGCATGGCGGGTCAATGGGCTGTCGCTGCACTGGAAAGTGTATGCGCGGAACAAGAAGAGCCTCGCCATCAACCTGCGCGCGCAAGCCGGCCGCGACGCGCTGCTGGATCTGCTGGCGACCAGCCAGGTGCTGATCGAGAACTACCGGCCCGGCACGCTGGAGCGGATGGGGCTTGGGCCAGACGTGCTGCACGCACGCAATCCGGGACTGATCATCGTGCGGATCACCGGTTTCGGTCAGGACGGACCCTATCGCGACCGCCCCGGTTTCGGCACCCTGGTGGAGGCGATGTCGGGGTTCGCCGCCAAGAACGGCTATGGCGACCGTCCGCCGGTGCTGCCGCCGCTGGCGATGGCCGACATGGTCTCCGGGCTGTATGGCGCCTATGCGGTGATGATCGCGCTGCGGGTGGTGGAACGCGGCGGGCGTGGCCAGGTGATCGACCTGCCACTGCTGGAGCCGATGATCTCGGTGCTTGGACCGGACGCAGCGACCTTTCGGGTGTCGGGCGACAAGCCGGTGCGCACCGGCAGCCGGTCGCTGACCACGTCACCGCGCAATGTCTATGCCACCAGCGATGGGCGCTTCATCGCGATCTCGGCTTCGATCCAGGCGATGGCGGAGCGGCTGTTCCGCGCCATCGGCCGGCCCGAGGTGATCGAGGATCCGCGGTTCCGCACCAATACCGACCGGGTGCGCAACATCGATGCCTGCGACGGCATCGTCGCCGAGTGGATCGCTAAGCGCACGCTGGCGGACAACATGGCGGTGTTCGAGGCGGCCGAGGTCACCGCGACGCCGATCTATGAGATCGACCAGTTGCTGGACGATCCGCATGTGCAGGCGCGCGGCGTGTTCGTCGAAGCACCTGACGCGGAGGCGGGTTCGGTGCTGATGCACAACATCATTCCGCGTTTGTCGGACACTCCCGGCAAGCTGCGTTCGCCAGCCCCAAGCTTGGGGCAGCATACCAGCGCCGTGCTGCAATCGATCGGCTATGACGCGGAGAGGCTGGCCGCGCTGGCGGCCGATGGCGTGATCGCTGATGGGAAGATCAGGGAGAGTTGACGATGCGCGACGATCTGCCGGTTTGGCGGTCCCTGATGTTCGTTCCGGTCACCGCGGAGAAATTTGTCCGGACCGGAGCCGATCGCGGCGCCGACGCGATCATCCTGGACCTGGAGGATGCTGTCGCGCCGTCCCAGAAGGATCACGCGCGCACGCTGATCGCGGGGGCGATTCCCCAGGTCTCGCGCAACGGCGCCGATGTGGTGGTGCGGGTCAACCGGCCGTGGCGGCTGTTGGTGCGCGACCTGGAGGCGGCGGTGATCGCGGGCGTTCACACCCTGATGCTGACCAAGGTGGACAGTCCAGAACACGTATGTGCCTGCGGCGAGATCGTTGCGGAACTGGAAGCCGAGCGTGGGTTGCCGGCGGGGCGCATCAAGTTCATCGCGCTGGTGGAGAATGCGGTCGGGTTCTTCCGCGTTGACCAGATCGCGCGCTGCCATTCGCGGCTGGTGGGCATCAGCCTGGGGTCGGAGGATTTCGCCGCCGATGTCGGCATGCAATCGGAGCCGGAGGGGCTGTTCTATCCCAAGCAGCAGACGATCTTCGCCGCACGGGCGGCCGGGATCATGCCGATGGGGTTCATCGGCTCGATCGCCGATTTCCGCGACCAGGAGGCGTTTCGCGCCATCGTGCGGCGGTCCCGCAGGCTTGGGTTCATCTGCGCCAGCGCGGTGCATCCGCTGCAGGTCGCGGTGCTGAACGAGGAGTTTTCGCCTGATCCGGCCGAGGTGGAACGGGCGCGTCGGATGATCGCGGCGTATGAGGATGCCTACGCCAAGGGGCTGGGGGCGGTGCAGTTCGAGGGGGCGATGATCGACGTTCCTGTAGTGGAACGAGCACGCTCGGTGGTGCGGCGGGCGGCGGCGTTGGCGGCTCGCGCATGAGGGCGTGAGGGCGAGGCGGCGGCCGAACCAGCGGCGGTGACCGGGCCAGGCCCGGTCACCAGACGATGGTCGACTCCTCAGTGCGCGTCGCGGTGACTGATCGCCCAGACGTAGTCGGCGACCGCGGCGACGTCGGCCTGCGAAAGCTGCGCCCCGCCCATCGGCGGCATCGCACCGGTGTGGTCCTTGGGCTTCGGAACGCCGCTTTCGATGGTGCGGGTGATCGCCTGCACGCTGCCGTTGCCCCAGGTCCACTTGTTGTCGGCCAGGTTGGAACCGACCTCGGAGCCCATGGCGTCGGTGCCGTGGCATCCGGCGCAGGTCCCGCCGCGGGCGCCGTGGAAGATCTGCTCGCCGAGGGCAACCTGGTCGGGCGATCCGCCGGGCGGGATTGGCAGCGGCTTGCCGGCGTCGGGATGGATGCCCTCGGGCGGCGGCACGTTTGCCGAAGCCGCCGCCAGCGTGGCCGATGGAGCCGCCGCCGCGGCGATCTTGGCGGCCTTGTCGCCGCCCTGGTAGGTCACCTTCCAGATCCGGCCGCCGATGTCGTCGGAGATGTACATCGAGCCATCAGGGCCAAATGCGAGGCCGCCGGGACGATGCAATGCGCGGCCGGGCTGCTTGTCGGGGCCGGCGAAGCCGTCGGCGAAGACGATGAACGGGCCTGACACTTTGTCATTGGCCAATGGCTGGAACACGATGTTGTAGCCGCCCTGCGGTCCCGGCGCGCGGTTCCACGAGCCGTGGAAGGCGATGAAGGCACCGCCCTTGTAGGCGGTCGGGAATTCGTTGCCCAGGTAGATCTGCATGTCGTTCGGCGCCCAGTGCGCCGGGAACGCCGCGATCGGTTCCTGCTTTTCGGCGCAGACGCCGACTTTCTTGCCGCCGTCGCCGCCATATTCCGGCGCCAGCACGAGTTTCTTCTGGGTGTAGTCATAATAGCACTCGGGCCAGCCGAAATCGGCGCCGCGCCGCAGGTGGACGAGTTCCTCGGCGGGCTCGTTCTCGCCCTGGGTCTGGGTATAAAGGCGCGGGAAATTCTCCCACAACTGGTCGCGGCCGTGCTGGGTGCCGATCAGGTTTCCAGCGGCGTCGAACGAGAAGCCCTCGCCGTTGCGCAGACCGGTGTCGAAGCGTTCAGCCGGCGAGAAGTGCTGGTTCAGCTTGTTGGCATCGTAGCGCCAGGTGCCGCCGCGGGTTTTCAGTTCGGTGCACGGCTTGATGCCCGGCACATTGGGCATGCGGTTCTCGCTCTGGCAGGAATTGGTCGCCGTTCCGAGGTCGACGTAGAGATCGCCTTTGGCATCGATCCCGAACGGGTGCATCGGGTGATCGCCGGTGACCGGCATGCCTGAGACGACGGTCTCGGGCTTGGTGGTCGGCGCGATGCCGTCGGCCGGCAGCTTGTAGCGGACGATGCGGTCGTTGGTCTCGGCGTAGACATAGCCTTTGTAGACGCGGACGCCGGTGCCGCCGTGGTCGCCGTCGGCGAAGGTCGGGCCGAAGCGGACGATCTTGTCGGCCTGTCCGGCGCCCTTGGCGGCTTGCAGCGCGATCAAAAAGCCGCCCGCTGGGGGAGTGTCGTTATGGTAGTAACGACCGCTCCAGGTGTTGGCGTAGAGCACGCCGTCGGGTGCCACGGCCATCTGGCGGACATGGCCAAGCTTGTCGGCGAAGACCGACGCGCAGAAGCCCGGGGGGACGGTGATGCCACCGGCATCGCCTTTGCAGGCGGGTTGCGCCGGCTGGGCTTGAGACTGGGCCGGCGCGCCGAAGCCGAGCAACAGCGTGGTGGCGAGGGCGGTGGCGGCGGTCAGCGTGGACTTTCCGGCGAATTTTGTCTGAGAGTTCATTGGCGCAAACTCCTTGGATCGGATTGGGATCAGTGGTCTCGACAGAACCGACGGTAGTGCCGCCTGACTACAACTGCGCGAAAACGAGCGAGCCGGCAAGCCGGCGTTCGCCGTGCCGGGCAACCGTTACGCATCCGGGTAATCGTTACGCATCCGGGTATAGCGGCCGAGGCCGAAACAACCCGTGCCTCATTGGCGTCTTGTAATCGTCTCTGGCCATAGCCATTAGCACTTAGAGCGCCCAATACAGCCTCGGCTTGCGCGCTTGAGAGATGTGTGTGCTCCCGCCGGTGAAGGGGAGCACGCATGTCAAATGTCGCGGCCGTACATACGACTCGCAACCAATTGCTTGCTGCCCTGCCGCCGGCCGACCTGGCGGCAATCCTGCCCAAGTTGCGCCGGGTCAGCCTGACCGTGCGCGACAGTCTCATTACACCGGATATGCCGATCGAGGCGGTGTATTTTGTCGAGAGCGGATGGGTCTCGCTGGTGGCGACGCTGGAGGATGGCTCGCAGGCCGAGGTTGGATTGGTCGGCCGCGAGGGCATGGTCGGCCTGCCGCTCATCGTCGGCGTGGAAAGCGCATTCGAGGAAGCCTTCGTCCAGGCTGATGGCTGCGCGCTGCAGATCCAGACCAAGGCTTTCAATGAGCTTTTGCGCCAGATCCCGACGCTGCACCGGCTGCTGTATAGCTACAGCGAAGCGATGCGGTCGCAGACCACCCAGACGGCCGCCTGCAACGGCCGCCACCCGCTGGAGCAGCGACTCGCCCGATGGCTGTTGATGGCGCATGACCGGGCCGATGGCGATAAACTTCCTGTCACCCAGGAGTTCCTGGGACTGATGCTTTGCGTCTATCGCCCGACGATCACAGTCGCAGCCGGCATTCTGCAACGCGCGGGGATCATCCGCTACTCCAGGGGCCATGTCGAAGTGCTGGACCGCGCCGCGCTGGAGGCGACGTCATGCGATTGCTACGCCACGGTCAAACGTCGATTTGATCGCCTGCTTGGAGCGAACGCGGCGGAAATGTACGCTGCCCGACAGTCGTAGGGTCGTTTTCGTCGCCACACCATGTCGGCAGAATTGGCAGGTGCGGGATGGCGGATTATCGAATTTTCTTTCTGGGGCCGGACGAGCACATCACCGGCGTCGAAATCGTGGAATGCCGCAGCGACCTCGAGGCGATGGCGGCTGCGGGCGTCGCCGGACGGCCCGACGGCGGGGTGGAAGTCTGGCAGAACGCCCGGATGGTTGGCCGTATCAATGTGGCCGGGCGGCCGGTTTCGATGCATCGATGACGAGCAGCGGCACGCCGCGTTGACGCTGGAATCTGTCGGACGCGGGCAAATGGCCGTCCACAAATTCAGTCTCGGCCAGAGGCTGGTGTTCAAGCCCGGTACGGAGTTCATGGTTCGCATATCGGCTCGCTGCTCGGTCACGCGGCTGCTGCCCAAAGAGGGCGCCGAGTATCAGTATTACGTTCGCACCGAATTGGATGGCCAGTTGCGTCGCGTCCTGGAGAGCCAGCTTAGGGACGAAACGGCTGGGCCGAGGCGCCGCCGAGAGATCGAGACGCTGATCCAAAAATGACAGGCGGGCAGCCGGCGAGCCGGTTGGACGTCATGTCGGCAGCCGATCGCCGATGAAGCGGCCGCATTTTCTTCGCTTGCATTCCGCGTCGCGGCACCCAAACATCGCAGCATGATCGGCTTCGACTCCGGTTTCGCCGCTCGCGTCAAGGCCGTTCTGGGTCCGACCAACACCGGCAAGACGCATCTGGCCATCGACCGGCTGCTGGCGCACGCGTCCGGCATCATCGGCTTCCCGCTGCGGTTGCTGGCGCGGGAGAATTACGATCGCATGGTGGCGATCAAGGGTGTCCGCCACGTCGCGCTGATCACCGGCGAGGAGAAGATCATACCGCCCGAGGCACGCTGGTTCTCCTGCACCGTGGAGGCGATGCCGCTGGACCGGCACGCCGAATTCGTCGCGGTGGACGAAATCCAGCTTTGCGCCGATCCCGACCGCGGCCACGTGTTCACCGACCGTTTGCTGCGCGCGCGCGGCATGGTGGAGACCATGCTGCTGGGGGCCGAGACGATCGCGCCGCTGATCCGCCGTCTGGTGCCCTCGGCGCATATCGAGACCCGGCCGCGGTTGTCGCAACTTTCGTACGCCGGCCCAGCCAAGCTGGCGCGGCTGCCGCCGCGGTCGGCCGTGGTGGCGTTCAGCGCCGCCGAGATCTATGCGCTGGCCGAGCTGATCAGGCGTCGCAAGGGCGGTTGCGCGGTGGTGATGGGGCGGCTGTCGCCGCGCACGCGGAATGCCCAAGTGGCGCTGTATCAGGCTCGCGAGGTGGATTTCCTGGTCGCCACCGACGCCATCGGCATGGGGCTGAACATGAATGTCGATCATGTCGCCTTCGCAGGCTTGGGCAAGTTCGACGGCCATCGGCCGCGCCGGCTGACCGCGGCCGAGGTGGCGCAGATCGCCGGGCGCGCCGGGCGTGGCATGAAGGACGGCAGCTTCGGCACCACCACCGAATGCCCGCCGATCGGCGATGACATCGTCGCCGCGGTGGAGGCGCACAGCTTCGAGGCGCTGGACATGCTGTGCTGGCGCAACAGCGACCTCGATTTCGCCTCGCTGGATCGGCTGGTCGACAGTCTGAACGCGGCGCCCCCGGGACCTGGGCTGGTGCGTGGCAACCAGGCCTCCGACCTGGAGACGCTGATCGCGTTGTCGCGCGACCCCGAGGTCTGCCGGCTGGCGCAGGGGCGGCGGCGGATACGGCTGCTGTGGGATGCCTGCCAGATTCCCGATTTCCGCAAGCTGGCCGATGACACCCATGCCAGGCTGTGCGCCAGGGTATTCGGCCACGTCGCGTCCGACACGCATTTGCCGACAGATTGGCTGGCGGGTCAGATCGCCGCGCTGGACCGAGCCGACGGCGACATCGACACCTTGATGCAGCGGCTGTCGGGGGTGCGGGTGTGGTCCTATATCGCTGCCCGCTCCGACTGGGTCAGCGACACCGCGCACTGGCAGGGGCGGGCGCGCGAGGTAGAGGACAAGCTGTCCGACGCGCTGCACGAAAGCTTGACCAGCCGGTTCGTCGATCGCCGATCGGCCCATCTGGTGCGACGACTGGAGGAAGCCGACGGCCAGGCGCTGTTGTCGGCGGTGACGCCTCGGGGCGAGGTGGTGGTCGAGGGTCACAGCGTCGGGCACATCGAGGGCTTCGCGTTCGTGCCCGACCCGCTGGCGGTGGGCGACGAGAAAAAACTGGTGCTGCGCGCCGCCCGCAGAGCGCTGCACGCGGAAATGCCGCGCCGTGTCGGGGTATTGGTGGGGGCCGCCGATACCGCTTTCGGCTTGACCGCCAACCATCTGGTGACCTGGGACCAGGTGCCGGTCGCGCGGCTCGCTCGCGGGGCGGTGGCGTTGCGGCCTCGGGTGCAGGTGCTCGACAGTGAGTTCCTTGATGGCGTGGCGCGGCGGCGCATCGGTGACCGGCTGGGCGGCTGGCTGGAGCGGCGGATCCAGGGCGATCTCGGCCCGCTGTTCGCCGCCGAGACCATGGCGCGTGACCACCCTGCTCTGCGCGGGCCGCTGCACCGGCTGATGGAATCGCTGGGGCTGATCCCGGGGCTGGACGAGGCAACCTTGTCGCCCGAGATCCGACCTCGGTTGCGGGCGCTGGGTGTTCGTTCGGGGCGGTTCGCGTTGTTCATGCCGGCGCTGATGAAACCGCGGGCGAGTGCGATGCGGGCTCGGCTTTGGGCGTTGCAGCAGGCCATTCGGCTGCCCGAACTGCCGCCGGCCGGGCTGATTTGCCTGCCGCTGCATCAGCCCGACTGGCCGGATGGCTTTGCCGCGATGGCCGGCTGGATCGAGGCCGGGCCGGTACGGCTTCGGCTGGACATCGCCGAGAAGGTCGCCGGCGAGCTTGGCTATCGCTGCCGGCGCGGGGCGGCGGCGCTGCCGTCGGGGCTGGCGTCGCGGTTCGCGATCAAGCCGGACATGCTACCGGCGGTGTTGCGCCAGCTTGGCTTTCGGGTGTTGCCCGCGGCGGGGCTCGGAGCTGACCAGGTCGGGCCGCCGGCGCCGCCGATGCTGATGCCGTTGCGGCGGCGGCGGCCGGCGATCGAGGACCCGGCACCGGCACCGGTCGCCGCCGGGCCGTTCGCCGCACTGGCGGTCTTGCGGCGAGGAGGCGTGCGATAGGCGACGGGCGCGATACCGAGGACCTGGACACCGAGGGGCGAGACTGGCAGCGGCTGGACAAGTGGCTGTGGTGCGCCAGGGTGATGCGCGCACGCACCGATTGCGCGGTGCTGGTGAGCCGGGGGTCGATCCGGATCAATCGTCAGCCGACCGCCAAACCGCATGCCAGGCTGCGCGTCGGCGACGTGCTGACCATACCGGTGCATGGCAAGGTGCGTGTGCTACGCGTCGTTGATCTGGCGGGGCGGCGCGGTCCCGCGGCCGAAGCCAGCCGGCTCTACTTCGACCTTGGCGATGGCGATGCCGGCGGGGGCGATGCCGGCGGGGGCGATGCCGGCGGGTGCGATTCCAGCCGGGGCGATGACGGCGAGGCGGTGGGGGAAGTTTCAGCAGCATCTTGCATCGGCGTGGATTCGTCGGCATATCGCGCGCCATGATTGTCGGCTCCGCGCCGCGCATTTCCCACATCTCGGGGGTTGCCCAATGACCTATGTGGTCAACGAAAGCTGCATTCGCTGCAAATACATGGACTGCGTCGAAGTCTGCCCGGTGGATTGCTTCTACGTCGGCGAGAACATGCTGGTGATCCATCCGGACGAATGCATCGATTGTGGCGTGTGTGAGCCGGAATGTCCGGTCGAGGCGATCCTGCCGGACAGCGACGACAGGGGCGCCGCCTGGTTGGAGACGAATCGCAAATACGCCACGCTGTGGCCGAATATAACCCGCAAGGGCACTCCTCCGGACGACGCCGACGACTGGAAGGACAAGCCCGGCAAGGGTGAGATGTTCTCGCCGGAGCCCGGCAAGTCGTGAGGATCGGCCGGTTCGCCGGCCTGGGAATAGGCTTTGCGGACCCGGCGCCGGCTTTTGTGGCCCCGGCTTTTGCGGTCCCGGCTTTTGCGACTCGGCTTTAAACGCTGACTTGGCCCGATTTTTGTGTTATGGTCCTGCATTGTTCCGGTGATCGACCAGCTTTGATTGGCCTCGATCAGGGTTGCTGGAGCATCTTGGGCGTCTGCAACAGCGCGGACATGGGGGTGAGTCCCTCGGGTGGCTGACGATCGGGCAAATTGGCTTATCAGGAAGCCGGCTGGCGGCCCCCGCTGGCGGCTCGACGACGGCACCCGATCCAGCCGCCGGTCAGCAACCGTGGGTTGGCGGCGTGGACATGGAAAGAAAAAAATCAGGTCCGGGGTGACCTGAAGCGGCTCCTTCAGGGGCGGCGATTGGGGCGAGCGGGACGGCGGGCAACAATATGGGTGAGCAACAAACAGTGGAACAAGTCTCCAATCAAGTGATTGAGCAGCCGGCTGGCGCGAGTCCGGCGTCCGAGTCGCGGCCCGGTGTGCGGCCGGGGCATAATGGACCGAACCTGACGCCTCGGGCGATCGCCAAGGCGGAAATCTTTTCCGAGGGGGATTACGTGGTCTATCCGACGCATGGCGTCGGCAAGGTGGATCGCATCGCCGTCGAGGAGATTGCCGGCCACCGGCTTGAGTTGATCCATATCACCTTCGAAGAGAACCGCATGACACTGAGGGTGCCGGTGCCGAAGGCGCGGACCGCGGGGCTGCGCAAGCTTGCCACGCGCAAGCAGTTCGACGAGGCGATGACCATCTTGCGCGGTCGGGCCCGGATCAAGCGCACTATGTGGTCGCGTCGGGCGCAGGAGTACGAGGCGAAGATAAACTCCGGCGATCCGTTGGCGATCGCCGAGGTGGTGCGTGACCTGCACCGCAATGCCGGGCAGCCGGACCAGAGCTTTTCCGAGCGGCAGATCTACGAATCCGCGATGGACCGGCTGGGCGCCGAACTTGGCGCGTTGGACAGGACCGACAAGCAGGCAGCGATCACCAAGCTGACGGATTTCCTGAACGCCGCCTGATCGGGGGGCGCAGGAGATCGGGTCAGCCGACGGCGCCCGGCATTATCCTGGGTGAGCGCGGTCAGCCCGCGGCGGCCAACTGCGAGGCGGCGGCTGACGAAGCGGCCTGTGGCACTACGCCGTAAACGCCTCTTTCGTTCGGCAACGCGGCGAAACGGGAGGTAATGCCCAACACGGTCTCGGCGCCGCCGAGGTAGAGCAGCCCGTCCGGCGGCATCAATCCGGCGATCGCTTCAAGCACCCGGGTTTTCGTCGGCTGATCGAAATAGATCAGCACGTTGCGGCAGAACACGATGTCGAACCGACCCAGCGCGCGCAGGTCGGACAGCAGATTGTATTCGCGAAACTGCGCCATGGATCGAATTGGCTCGGCGATGCGCCAGTTGCTGTCCTCCTTGCGGAAATAGCGCATCAGCATCTGCACCGGCAGGCCGCGCTGCACCTCGAACTGGGAGTAGAGGCCTTCGCGGGCGCGGGTCAATTGATCGCGGGCGATGTCGGTGCCGACGATCTCGACCTTGCGGCTGCCCAGCACGGCGCCCGATTCGGCCACGATCATCGCCAGCGAGTAGGCCTCCTGGCCGGAGGAGGCAGCCGCCGACCAGACCCGGAGGGGCGCGGCGGCGGAGCGGGCGGCGGCCAGTCGCGGCAGTGCTTGGCTGCGGAAATGGGTGAAGGGTTTGTCGTCGCGAAAGAAGAAGCTTTCGTTGGTGGTCATCGCCTCGACCACGTCGCGGGCCAGCGCATCGGTGCCGGGGCGCCGCAGCCGTTCGGCCAGGGCGTTCAGGTCGGCCAGTTTTTCCCGTTTGATGATGCCGGCCAGGCGGGTTTCCAGCAGGTACAGCTTGTCGGTGCCGATGATCAGGCCGGATCGGGTCTTCAGCAGGTTGGCCAGGGTGTCGAACGCGATAGGCAGCAGGGGCGCGGTCACGGACGTGTCCCTTTCAGCATTTCCAGCAGCTTGGGTGCGATCTTCGGCAGCGGCAGAACGGCGTGGCACAGACCGGCTCGGGCGATGGCGCCGGGCATGCCCCAGACCACGCTGGTGGCCTCGTCCTGGCCGATGGCGGCGCCGCCGGCCTCGATCACCTTCGCGGTGCCGGCCAGTCCGTCGCGGCCCATGCCGGTCAGCATCGCGACCAGCACGCTGCCGGCGCAGGCGGCGGAGGCGCTGCGGAGCATCGGGTCGACCGACGGGCGGCAGAAATTTTCCGCCGGGTCGCTGGTCAAGCGGGCGCGCAGCACGCCGCGACCGCCTTCCACCAGCAGGTGCCGGTCACCTGGGGCGAGGTAGATCCGTCCAGCCACCAGCGTTTCGCCGTCACGCGCCTCGGTGCAGGGCATGACGCCCATGCGGTTGAGATGGTCGGCCAGGATCGGGGTAAAGGTCGCCGGCATATGCTGGGTCATCACCACCGGAACGCCGACCGCCCGGCCCAGCCCCTGCACCAGGGTGAACAGTGCCTGCGGCCCCCCGGTGGAGCTGCCCACCGCCAGCAGCGCCGCGGGCTGCGCCGGCGCCGCGCGCAAGGCCAGTGGCGGCTGAGGCGCGGCGGGCATGGTCGCGCGCCGGCGCAAACGGCCCAGCCCCTTGACCTTCTCGAGCAGCTCGCGCCGGAAGCCGTCATCGGCGACGGTGCCGACGCTGGACGGTTTCGGCAGGTAGTCGGCGGCGCCCATGCGCAACGCCCGCAGCGCGATGTCGGCGCCGCGTGTGGTCAGGGTCGAGGCCATGATGATCCGCACCCCCGGATCGGCGCGCAGCAGCAACGGCAGCGCGGTCAGCCCGTCCATCACCGGCATCTCGATATCCAGCACCACGACATCGATCCGGGCGGCACGTACCGCGTCCACGGCGAGTTTGCCGTTCTGCACCCTGGAAACCACCATGATGCCGGGGTCTGATTCCAGAATGCGGGCGAGGGCGCCGCGAATCACCGCCGAATCGTCACACACCATCACCCTGATTGCGGCGCCCGCGCCCGAGCATGGCGCCGCGGCCGGGGATCGCGCCAGATCGACCGCGGGTGCGATCACAGCAGCCCCACCTGGGCGAGCTTGCCGGTCAGGATGTCCTCGTCGAACGGCTTCATGATGTATTCCTGAGCGCCGTTCAGCATCGCGGTTTCGATGTGGTCGAAGTCATTTTCGGTGGTGCAGAACACCACGGTCGGATTGTCCGGCCCAAACTCCTGGCGCAGCGCCCGCAGGAACGCCAGCCCGTCCATCACCGGCATGTTCCAGTCCAGCAGAACGCAGTCGGGCAGCTGTTCGCGGCAGGCGTTCAGGGCGGCCTGTCCGTCGTCGGCCTCGATCACCGCGACGCCGTTCGATTCCAGGATGCGGCGGGCGACTTTGCGGACCACGCGGCTGTCGTCGACCACCAGGCAGGTGCGCGCCATCTTGGATCACTCCCCCGTGGACAGAGCGAGCAGCCTGGACACGTCCAGCACCACCAGCAGCCGCCCGTCCAGCCGGAAGATGCCGGTGCTAAACTCGGCCCAGCACTTTTCCAGCGTCGGCGGGTTACGTTCGAACAGCGAGGCATCCAGGTTGAGCACTTCGGAGACCTGATCGACCAGCAGCGCGTAGAGTTCGCCGCCCTGTTCGGCGACCACCGACATCCGTGGCTGGCCGGCGGGAACCGGTGGCAACCGCAGCCTGCGGCGCAGATCGATCGCGGTGACGATGCGCCCGCGCAGGTTCAGGCTGCCGGCGATCTCGGGCGGCGCCAGCGGGATGCGGGTGATCGTCTGCTCACCAAGGATATCACGCACCGCGAGCACCGGGACGCCGCAAAGCTGGTCGGCGACGGTGAGGGTAACCAGGACCTGGGTTTCCGCCGCCGATGCGGGGTTGGGGGCGGCTGTCGGCGGCCGGTCCAGTAAGTCGGTGGCCATGGCGGATCCTTTCGTTGGCGAAGCGGTGAGGTCTCGATCCGGCGGGTCAGGCGGCGGCCATCTCCGTCAGGCTGGCATGGAGTCCGGCGATCAGCGCCTCACGCTCGAATTTGGCGACATAGTCGGTGAACCCGGCTTCGCGTCCAATGCGCGCGCTTTCCAGGTCGGAGTGGCCGGTCATCGCCAACAGCGGGAGTGCCGCCCACGCGCCGCCGGCGCGGACCGCGCGGGCGAACTCCACGCCGCCCATGCCGGGCATTTCGATGTCCGACACGATGGCGTCGAACATGCTGCCGGAGTCGCGCAGGCGCAGCGCCTCGGCCGCGCTGGCGACGGCGGTGACCCGGAAGCCCGCGGCGCCCAGCGTGGGCACCATCAACTGGCGGAAGAACTCGCTGTCGTCGATCAGCAGGATGTGCTTCTGCTGCGTGGTCGTGCCTTGGCGGGGCACGCCGCGGAACCAGTCCTGCCAGGCCTGCATCAGCCAATAGCCGGTATCCAGCACGTCGGTTGCCTGGCCGCCGATGACCGCGGTTCCCAGCAGTCCGGAACGGGCGCCGGCGAGCTCGATGTCGAGGCGATCCTCGACCACGTCGATGATCTCATCGACCATCAGACCCATGATGCGGTCGGCCTCGGCGAACACCAGCAGCGGTTGCGTCGGCTTCTGCTGATCGATGGCGGGGTCGATCGCGATCAGCGGCATCAGCTTGCCGCGATATTGCATCACCGGCGCGCCGCAGGACAATTCGATCTTCTCACGCGGGATGTCCTCCAGCCGCGCCACCAGCCCCAGGGGTACGCCCATGCGGCGGTTTTCGCCGGCGCGGAACAGCAGCATCGCGGTCTTGTCGGACGAGCTCTGCGCATCGACCCCGCCGGCGTGCCCCATTTTGGTTTCCGATCCGGCGCCGACGCCGCTGGCGCGGGCGATGCCGTTGGGGTCGAGGATCATGATAACCGACCCGTCACCCAGGATGGTGTTGCCGCTGAACATGGTGACATGGCGCAGAATGGGCGCGACCGGCTTGACGACGATTTCCTCGGTATCGAACACCCGATCGACGATGATGCCCATGGTGTGGGCGCCGACCTGGGCGACCACCACGTGCACCGCCGATTCGGCAGTGTCCTCGACCCCCAGTGCCAGCAGTTCGGTCAGGCTGACCAGCGGCAGCAGCCGGTTGCGCAGCCGCAGCACCGGGGTGTCGTTGATCCGCTCGATCACGCTGTTGGCGGCGCCGTCGTTGCCGGCGGCGACGGCATCGCGATGCGCCCGCACCAGTTCCACCACGGAGAGTTGCGGGATGGCGAAGCGTTCCTTGCCGGCTTCGACGATCAGCGCCGAGACGATGGCCAGGGTGAGCGGGATCTTGACGGTGAAGGTGGTGCCCTGGCCGGCGGTGCTCTTGAGTTCGATGGTGCCGCCGATCTTCTCGATATTGGTCTTCACCACGTCCATGCCGACGCCGCGGCCGGACACCGACGACACGGTCGCCGCGGTAGAAAATCCGGCGCGGAAGATGAAGCGCTGGATCTGGCCGTCGGTCATCGCGGCGAGTTCGGCCTCGGTGGCCAGGCCGTTGGCCAGCACCTTGGCGCGGATCCGATCGACCGCCAGGCCGCGTCCGTCGTCGGAGATTTCCATGATGATGTAGCCGCCTTCGTGGAAGGCGTTCAGTTCGATGGTACCGGTCTCCGACTTGCCGGCGGCGCGGCGTTCGGCGGGGGTTTCCAGGCCGTGATCGCCGCTGTTGCGGATCATGTGGGTCAGCGGGTCCTTGATCATCTCCAGCACCTGGCGATCAAGTTCGGTCTCGGCGCCCAGCATGCGCAGTTCGATCTTCTTGCCCATGTCGTGGGACAGGTCGCGCACCAGCCGGGGCAGCTTGTTCCAGGCATGGCCGATCGGCTGCATGCGGGTCTTCATCACGCCTTCCTGGAGGTCGGAGGTGATGTGCGACAGGCGCTGCAGCGGCACGGTGAAGTCGCTGTTTTCCTGGGTGCGGGCGAGTTGCAGAAGCTGATTGCGGGTCAGCACAAGTTCGCTGACCAGGGTCATCAGGTCTTCCAGCACGTCGACGGTGACGCGGATGGTCTGGGCGCCGCCGGGGGCGGCGTTGTTCTGTGCGCTTGTCGTGGCGGCTACGGGCTGCATGCCGGTCGGCGAGGCAACGGCCTGCACGCCGGTCGGCGAGGCAACGGGCTGCGCGCCCGAGGGCGACGTCACGGGCTGCGCGCCCGAGGGCGCGACGGCGGCTGCCACGGGACTACCGATGTGCGGCTCGGTGACGATCGGCGGCTGGGCCGTAATCCCGGGCTGTGCGGTTGCCCCAAAGACCAACTCGACCGCAACCGGCTCGACCTCCGCGTGGGCCGGGGCGGCGCCCGCCTTGAGCGCCTGCGCGCCGGAGGCGGTGAGGTTCAGTTCGGCGATCAGGTCGGCGTCGTCGCCAGGCGGCTCAGCGCCGGTCGCGCCGAGCGCGGCCACGATCGCCTTGATGCAGTCGATGCCGGCCAGCACCTGGGTCACGATATCGGGGGTGACCACCAGGGTGCGGTCACGCAGCTTGCCCAGGACATTCTCCCCGGCATGGGCCACCCGCTCCAGCCGAGGCAGGCCGAGAAAGCCGCAGGTGCCCTTGATGGTGTGCACCAACCGGAAGATGAACGACAGCGTTTCGGCATCGTCGGGCGTGCGTTCCAGCGTCAGCAGCGCGCCGTCAAGCTCAGCCAGGCTCTCATTCGTCTCGGTCAGAAAGTCGGCAAGCAGATCGTCCACGGCGGCCCCCTTGGAGAGCCCGTTACGCTAAGCGCGTACATCGGGCGGGAGCACATCCTTGTCAGGACTTCGCAAACAAAAGGTAAATGGCGGACAAGATTTTCGCGTCGTGCAGCCGACCGCCGGCGTTATCTGACCGCCCCGATCTAACCGCCCCGATCTAACCGCCCAGCCGAAGGATCGCCGGTTCATTGGTCACGTTCGGAGACAGCACGAGCGACAGTCGTACGCGGGCTGCGTGACCCAGCAGCGCGGTCAGCGCCATCTGCAGGCTGCGCTGTTCGGTCAGCGCCGATCGCGCCTCGGTCTCGTCGGCGAGGCAGACCGCGATCCCGGCCGGCCACGCGGCGCTGGGCCCGGCGAGCCGGATGAACAGGTCGTCGGCCGAACCGGCGACGATGATGGTGCCGCCGAACGGCAGGCTGTCGGCCGCCAGCAACAGCAGGTTCAACACGATGCGCCCGTCGTCAGCCGGGAACACGGTGTCGGGGCGCAACGCCGAAAGATCGACCCCGACCCGCCCGGGCAGGCCGCCGGCCATCCGCTTGAGCCGCGCCAGCGAAAGCGGCTCACCGTCGGGGCCGGCCTGCGGTCCCCAGGCGGCCCGGCGCAGCTCCAGCCGGGTGGTCAGCGCCTTTGCCGCGGCTGGCGCGGCGGTGTCGCGGTCCGGCTGGATCGGCGCGGCGGCGGCCGGATCGCCGGGCGCGGGCGGGCGGCTGCCGTCCAGCAATCCCACCAGGCCACCGAGGTCACTGCACAGATGCGCCGAGGTCAGCTCGATCAGGCGTAAGGCACCGTGGGTGCCGGACATGAGATTTCCCCGCGAGTCGCCGTTTGCGGCAGGATGACCGGCTTGGCGCCGGAAGTCGAGGCGATTTGAGCGCCGGCGCCAGGGTTGCGCGCCGGCCAGCGCCGGGGCGCCCGCCTGCCCTGCCCGCCTGCTCCGCACCCGCTTCCCGACCGGGGGGCTTGAACCGGGGTCCGCGGCGGCGCAAATCATTAACTAACGTCATATCAATTCAGTGATGCAGGTCGGGCATACACGCCCGGACTCGACAGTCCACGGCCAGATGCCAGTATCTTGAGGCAGTCCACTCAATGCTTGATTCCGATGCCTGACGCTAATCTCGATGCCAACCTTGACCGCACCCTTGACCGCTCGGGCATGATCGATCCGTTCGGCCGGGCGATCACCTATTTGCGCGTCTCGGTCACCGACCGCTGCGATCTGCGCTGCGTCTACTGCATGTCGGAGGACATGACCTTCCTGCCGAAGCGCGATTTGCTGACGCTGGAGGAACTCGATCGGCTGTGCGCCGCGTTCATCCGGCTGGGAACAACGAAAATCCGCATCACCGGCGGCGAGCCGCTGGTCCGGCGCGACGTCATGCGGCTGTTTGGCAAGCTGGGCGAGCGGTTGGGGCACGGGCTGGACGAGGTGACGCTGACCACCAACGGCTCGCAACTGGTGAAGCACGCCCAGACGCTGGCGGCGTCCGGCGTGAAGCGGATCAACGTGTCGCTGGATACGCTCGATCCAGTGCGCTTCGGCCAGATCACCCGCTGGGGCAGGATCGAGCAGACCCTGGACGGGATTTTCGCCGCCAAGGCGGCTGGGCTGGCGGTGAAGATCAATGCCGTGGCGATGAAGGGCGTGAACGAGACCGAGTTCGATGCGCTGCTGGCCTGGTGCGGCGAGCACGGGTTCGACCTCTGCCTGATCGAGACCATGCCGATGGGCGACATCACCGGGGACCGGACCGAGCAGTACTTGCCCCTGTCGGTGGTGCGGGCGCGGCTGCGAAAGCGATGGACGCTGCGCGATACCGACTACAAGACCGGTGGCCCGGCGCGTTATTTCGATGTCGAGGAAACCGGCCGGCGGATCGGCTTCATCACGCCGATGACGCACAATTTCTGCGAAAGCTGCAATCGCGTGCGACTGACCTGCACCGGCACGCTGTTCATGTGCCTCGGGCAGGAGGACTCAGCCGATTTCCGCTCGATCTTGCGGGCTGGCGCGTCCGACGACCAACTGGAGGACGCGATCCGGGAGGCGATCTCGCGCAAGCCGAAGGGTCACGATTTCATCATCGATCGGCGCCACGACAAGCCCTCGGTGGCCAGGCACATGAGCGTCACCGGCGGGTAGCCGCGCCCACTGGCAGGAGCCTTGCAACCGAGGCGCCCCAGGGGATCGCGCCCACGCCCGCTTGACTCCCGGACCCGCAGCGACACGCTGCGCGGACGCCAGGAAATCGCTTCATGATCATCGGCACCGCCGGCCACGTGGACCACGGCAAGACGGCGCTGGTCAAAGCTCTGACCGGCGTCGATACCGATCGGCTGGTGGAGGAAAAGCGCCGCGGCATCACCATCGATCTGGGCTACGCCTATGCCGGCGAGCTTGGCTTCATCGATGTGCCCGGGCATGAGCGGCTGGTCCACACCATGCTGGCCGGTGCCAGCGGCATCGACGCCGCGTTGCTGGTGGTGGCACTGCCCGAGGGGATCCGCCCGCAGACCCGTGAGCATTTGCATATCCTGTCGCTGCTGGGCATCGGCCAGGGCGTGGTGGCGCTGACCAAGTCCGACCTCGCGACCGACCGCATCCAGGAGGTCAGCGACGCGCTGCGGGCGCTGCTGGCCGGGACGCCGCTGGCGGGGGCGCCGGTGATCCCGGTCTCGGCGGTCTCCGGCCACGGGGTGGACCGGCTGCGGGCCGCCCTGCTGGCCTGCAACCCGCCGAAGCGCGGCCTGGCGGGCTATCCGCGGCTGGCGGTGGACCGTGCCTTCACGCTGTCGGGCGCGGGGCTGGTGGTGACCGGCACGCTGGTCTCGGGTCGCATCGCGGTGGAGGACCGACTGCTGTTGTCGCCGTCGGGGCTGGAACTGCGAGTGCGCGGGCTGCACGCCCAGAACAAGGCCGCCGCCGAGGCGCGGGCCGGCCAGCGAGTCGCGCTGAACATCACCGGGGCGCGGCTGTCGAAGGATGTCGTGGCGCGGGGCGACTGGGTGGTGCATCCGGCGATCCATGCGCCGGTCGTCGCGCTGGATGCGCGGGTCAGCCTGCTGGCGGACAACGCCAGGGCGTTGCGCCAGGATGCGTTTGTGCACCTGCATCTCGGTGCGGCGCACGTGATGGCTCGGATCTCGCTGCTGGATCGTGACCGGCTGGACCCAGCCGAGGCGGCGCTGGTCCGGCTGACCCTGCAACAGCCGATCGGGGCGCTGGCCGGGGACCGCCTGGTGCTGCGCGACACCGGCGCCACCAGCACGATCGGCGGCGGCGTGGTGCTGGATCCGTTTCCGCCGCGGCGCGGACGGCGGTCTCCGGCGCGGCTGGCGCAGGTGCGGGCGCTGGACGCGCCCGATCCGGCCCAGGCACTGCGCGCCGTGCTGGCGGTCGCGCCGGGCTGGACGGATGCGGCGTCGTTCCTGCGCGGGCGCAATGTGCGGGACACCGATCGGGCGGCCCTTGTGGGGTCGGTGCCGGCGATCGACGCCGGTGGCCTGTT
The DNA here is from genome assembly GCF_965277165.1 of Rhodopila sp. Lineage (GTDB taxonomy): Bacteria > Pseudomonadota > Alphaproteobacteria > Acetobacterales > Acetobacteraceae > Rhodopila. The sequence continues at coordinate 254,129 of NZ_CBDICE010000006.1, read as the reverse complement.
GCTGTCAGCCGGTGCGGTGGAGCGGCTGCGCGGCGCGGTGGTGGCGGCGCTGGCGGCGGCGCACCGAACCTCGCCGGAGTTGCCGGGGCTGCAGGTCGAACGGCTGCGTTCGTCGTTGAATGAGCGGCCGGCGGCGGCGGGATTCGCCGGGATCATGCAGCTATTGCTGCGCGACGGCACGATCGCCCAGGACGGACCATGGTTCCGCCTGCCCGGTCATCGCATCGCGTTGTCGGCCCAGGACGAGACGATATGGTCCACCGCGCGGCCGCTGATCGCGACGGAGCGGTTTCGCCCGCCCCGGGTGCGTGATCTGGCGATCGTGCTGAAGCTGCCGGAGGCGGTTGTACGGGCGACGCTGAAGCGGCTGGCGCGGATGGGCAGGCTGGTGGAGGTCGCCCCGGACCACTTCTTCCTGCGCCAGACGGTGGCCGAGATGGCCGCCGTGGCGGCCGAAGCGGCCGGCACCGACGGAAAGCTGACCGCGGCGTCATTCCGTGATCGGCTGGATAACGGCCGCAAGGTGGCGATCCTGATCCTGGAATTCTTCGACAGGGCCGGGGTGACGGTGCGCTCGGGCGATCTGCGGCGGGTCAGGATCGATCGGCTGGGATTGTTTGGGCCGCCCGGCGATGACCGCGCACTGGACAATGGCAGCGCGCGCGGCGCATAGCACCGGCGCCGGGTGACCGGCGCTGAATCGGCGGCGCCGGAACCGGCGCTGAATAGGAGGCGTCGGGTGACCGGCGCTGAATCGGCGGCGTCGAGTAGCCGGTGCTCAATCAGCGCCGTCGAACCAACGGGATGAGCCGGGAGCCTCACGCGTCAGACCATGATGTATTTCAGCCGTATGAAGACCACGCTCATTCTGGGCGTCTGTCTGCTGGGGATGCTGTTCGGGGTTCCCAACCTGTTTCCGGCTCCGGCCAACTGGCTGCCTTGGCGCACCGTCCACCTCGGGCTCGACCTGCGCGGCGGCAGCTATCTGCTGCTGGAGGTGGATATGAACGCCGTGCTGAAGGAGCGGCTGGACAGCCTGACCGATGGGGTTCGCCAGGCGCTGCGCGGCGGACAGATCTTCTATCAGACGCTGGAGCCGCAGGCGGACCAGCATCGCGTGCTGTTGCGGCTGCGCGACGCCAGCAAGACCGACGCCGCGGTGGCGGCGCTGAAGCCGCTGATCGGCCAGGACGGACCGACCGGGCGGCCCGACATGGCGATCGCGTCCGATCCGAACGGCACGATCACGCTGACTTTGTCGGCGACCGCTCTGGCGGCCAGGGCGGCTGGCGCGGTGGACCAGTCGATCGAGATCGTGCGCCGCCGGATCGACGACACCGGCGTGCTGGATCCGCAGATCACTCGCCAGGGTGAAAGCCGCATCGTGGTGCAGCTTCCCGGCGTCGGCGATCCGGACCGCATCAAGCGGCTGATCGGCAAGACCGCGCACATGACGTTCCGGCTGGTAGACGAGACCGCCAATGCGAACGCCGGCGGTCTGCCTCCGCCGGGCGACGACTTCCTGCAGATGCAGGACCGTCCGAACGAGAAGATCGCGGTGCGCAAGCGGGTCGACGTCGACGGCGCCGACCTGACCGACGCGCGCGCCGGCACCAGCCCCGAGACCGGTGAATGGGTGGTGAATTTCACCTTCAACTCGGTGGGTGCGCGGCGCTTCGCCGATGTCAGCCGAGCGAATGTGAACCACCGGTTTGCCATCGTGCTGGACGACAAGGTGATCTCGGCGCCGGTCATCCGCGAGGCGATCACCGGCGGGCGCGGTCAGATCAGCGGGTCGTTCAATGCGCAGTCGGCCAGTGACCTGGCGGTGCTGCTGCGGGCCGGTGCGCTGCCGGCGCCGCTGACCGTGGTGGAGGAACGCTCTGTGGGCCCCGAACTGGGCGCCGACAGCATCCGCGCCGGGGCGATTTCGCTGGCCGCCGGGTTCGTGCTGGTGATCGTTTTCATGGCGGTGTTCTATGGCCTGTTCGGCTGGTTCGCCAACCTGGCGCTGGTGATCAACCTGTTGCTGATGCTGGGCATCATGTCGCTGCTGCAGGCCACCCTGACGTTGCCCGGGATGGCCGGCATCCTGCTGACGCTGGGCATGGCGGTGGATGCCAACATCCTGATCAATGAACGCATCCGCGAGGAACAGAGGCTGGGCCGTCCGCCACTGGCCGCGCTGGAGCATGGCTTCAAGCGCGCCTACAGCACGATCTTCGACAGCAATGCCACGGCGTTTCTGGCCCACGTCATGCTGTTCGTGTTCGGGTCGGGCCCGGTGCGTGGCTTCGCCGTGACGATTACCGTGGGCATCGCCACATCGCTGTTCACCGCCTGGATGCTGACCCGGCTTCTGGTGTCGCGCTGGTATGTCGCCACGCGGCCCAAGCTGCTGCCGGTCTAGTGTCACGAGTCCGAAGTTCGCCATATCAGGCGAACATCAGTTTCGCGACACTAGCTCTTTGTTTTCAGTGGCCTGCCGATCCCATACGTCCGCCGCAAAGTGCGGCGAACGTATGGGGCAGGACACTAGAGGGATTCCAGGCTGAGTGTCAGCCTGGAATCCCTCTAGCGCTTTGTATTGTCGCATGATTCACGCGCTTTGAACGTTCCGCTACGCGCGATCATGCTCTAAGGTCTCCGCCGATGTTCATCAAACCCCGCTTCCGCCTGGTTCCCGACAACACCCGTATCCGGTTCATGCGCGGCCGCTATATGGGGCTGATCGTTTCGGCGATCCTGTCCACCGCATCGGTGATCATGTTTTTCTACCCGGGGCTTAACCTGGGCATCGACTTCTCGGGTGGCGTGGTGATGGAGGTGCGCACCCAGGGTCCGGCTGACTTCACCCAGATCCGGGCCGCGCTGAACGCCGAGCACATTCCCGACCAAGGCGTGCAGCGCTTCGGTGGCGCGTCCGAGGTTCTGATCAGGCTGGGGGAGCAGTCCTCCGAGCAGGGTACTCAGGCGGCGGCGACGCGGGTGCGCGCGGCGTTGCAAAAGGGCGTTCCAGGGGCGACGGTGCAGCGGGTCGATGCGGTGGGTGCCAGCGTATCGGCCGAACTGTTCCGCAACGGCCTGATGGCGCTGGGCATCAGCCTGCTGATGATCCTGGTGTATATCTGGTTTCGCTTCGAGTGGCAGTTTGCCGTCGGCGCGGTGGTCACGTTGATACTGGACATCACCAAGGCGATCGGTTTCCTGGCGTTGACCCGCATCCAGTTCGACCTGGTGATGGTGGCGGCGATCCTGACGGTGCTGGGCTATTCGACCAACGACAAGGTGGTGGTTTACGACCGGGTGCGGGAAAATCTGCGCAAGTACAAGTTGATGCCGCTGCGCGAACTGATCGATCTGTCGATCAACGAGACGCTGAACCGCACGCTTGGCACGTCGATGACGGTGTTCCTGGCCAGCCTGCCGCTGGCGTTGTTCGGTGGCGAGTCGATCTCGGGGTTTGCCTGGGTGATGCTGTTCGGCATCGTCGTTGGCACGTCGTCGTCGATTTTCATCGCCGCGCCGATCCTGTTGTTCCTGGGCGAGCATCGGCTGCGCCGAGAGGCGGCGGCACCTCGGCGGGACGCGGCTGGGTCAGGCAAGGCAGTGGCGGGGACCGGTGGGGCCGGCACTGGTGGGGCTGGGACCGGTGCGGCGGTGACGGCGGCGGCGGGTAAGAAGCAGCCAGCCAAGTCTGGCTCGACCAAGGCTGGAGCTGACAAAGCCAGGCCGACCAGGGCATCCTCAGCCAAAGAGGCGACGTTGCCGAGGCGGTGATTGCTGATCGTGGATTGCCTGCGTTTGGCGGTTTGGCTGCGGGACTGCGGAGTCGACGCGGCAGGCGTTGTTTCACACCGCGGTCGCGCGAAATCAAGGATCATCCTGCAATCCCGCTCGGCGTTTCATGCAGCAGCCGAATCGCGATAAAGGCCGCGCCCAGGACGATCAATGCCGCTGCGAGGAACACCGAGTCCAGGCCCGCCCACCCCGCAATCAAGCCCAGCGCGGGACTGCCAAGCCCGAGCGCCACGTCGAGGAACGCCGTGTAAGCCCCCATGGCGAGGCCGCGGCTCTGTGGCGGTGTGCGGCGGACGGCTTCGACACCCAGGCCGGGATAGACCAGCGCAAATCCGAAGCCGGTGAGGATTGCCCCCACGGCACCCATGGTCTGGCCGGGCACCAACCAAATGAGTGCCAATCCGCCAGCCTCGATCACCACGGAGACCAGCGCAACCCTGGCTCCGCCAAATTTGTCGGGTATTTGACCCAAGAGCAAACGAGCGATGACCAGGGAGCCCGAGAAGATGCTGAATAACAGCCAAATCGGGTGCCATTGGCGTTCTATCGACAACAGCGAACTGAAGGCGATCATCACGCCAAAGCCGATGCTGCTGAGTGCCGAACCGAAACCTGGCATCCAGACCAGGGCAGCAACTTTGAGAAGTGCTGGACGCTTACCACGTTGCGGAGGGCTGCAAGCTAGCGGAGCCACAAACAGTATCGCCGCGAATGGAACCAGGGCTGTCACGATCGCGATCGCCTTGAACCCACCGGCCTGATAAAGTGCGCTCCCTATAGGCGCTCCCACGGCAAGCGCGGCGAACATGGCCATCCCTATCCAGGCGATGACGCGTCCGGCGTTTGCCGGAGCGAGGAGTGTTAGTCCCCAGCTAACCGCGCCGGTGATGATCAAGCTCTCGGCCATGCCGAGGACGGCGCGGCCAAGCAGAAGAATGGTGACCGAAAGCCTCGGCAGATCGAGGAACTGGAGTGATGTGAGATAAAGCAGGCCGCCAACCACTGCCGTCAACAGGCCGGCGACGACCGCGCGTTTGGCGCCTCGGCTGTCCGCGTAATTGCCCGCCCATACGCGGGACATGAGCGAGGCCACGAACTGACTGCCGGCAACCAAGCCCACCGTGAAAGTGCTCAGGCCAAGGTCCTGATGCACGTGCAGTGGCAGAACCGGCAATGCGATGCCGATGATCAGGAAGGCAATCGATACGGCGGCCATGATCGGCAGCAGCGCGATAACCACCGAAGCACCCGCCGGCGCCGAAGAAACGGTGGCGGACACGCTTGCGCAACCTTCATCCGGCGCCGATCGAATACGGCCAGCATCTGCGTTCATACTTCGCGGTCCTGATATGACTGATCCAACAGGCGGTTAATTTAGTTGCCGGCGCGGGCCTGATAAGCGAGTATTATCCGCATGGACCTATAAGCAGGAATTATGAATGTCCGGAGCGAGGCTCGACGATCTGGCGGCCTTCATAGCGGTCGCGGAGGAACAGAGTTTCACCCGAGCGGCGGCAAAGCTTGGCGTGTCGCAGTCGGCCCTTAGCCAGACGATCCGCGGCCTTGAAGCAATGGTGGGCATTCGGCTGCTGGCCCGCACGACCCGCAGCGTGGCACTGACCGAGGCCGGTGACCGCCTGCTGCGGACCGTGCGCCCTCGGTTGGAGGAAATCAGCGCCGAGCTGGCCGCGTTGGGCGAACTGAAAGACAAGCCGGCCGGCACTATTCGCGTGACATGCACGGAGAACGCGGCCGAAGCGGTGCTCTGGCCCGCGCTTGAGACGCTTTTGCCGAATTACCCGGATATCAAGGTTGAGATCGTCATTGATTATGGCCTAACCGACGTGGTGGCGGACCGATGCGATGCCGGGATTCGGTTCGGCGGTCAGGTGGGGCGGGACATGATCGCGGTCCGCATCGGACCCGACATACGCATGGCGGTCGTGGGTTCCCCGAGCTACTTCGCGAAACACCCGGCGCCCAGGATACCCCAGGATCTGACTGTCCACGACTGTATCAATCTCCGCCTCCCGGCCCACGGCCTGTATGCCTGGGAGTTCGGCAAAGGCGGGCGCGAACTTCGGGTGCGCGTCGACGGACAATTGGTGTTCAACAGCACCACTCTGATCCGCAACGCGGCGGTGTGCGGACTTGGGTTGGCACATCTGCCAGAACAGCAAGTGCAAAAACACCTCGATCGCGGCGAACTTGTCCGTGTGCTTACCCCCTGGTGCACACCCTTCACCGGCTATCACCTTTACTATCCGAGCCGCCGGCAACCGTCAGCGGCGTTTGCGATCATGGTGGACGCACTGCGCTACCCAGCCAAACCCACGCGGCTGCAACAGGAAAGCCGCCGTGCAGCATCGTGACGATCATAGCACACATGCAATTGTCGCGCGAAAGTCACGATCGCTCCGATCTTGCATAATTCGGTAGAAGCCGGGTGATCGAGCACCAGATTTACCGGCATGAACCGACGAAAGCATCCTTTAATCGCCTTATTTCCGGTTTCTACCACGATCATGCCGAGAACCGGGCGGATGGTTCACGTGGTGCATGTCCGCCGCTGTGTCGCCGCGTGGTCCGTGCTAGACTGAGGCAGACTCGAATCGCGCCCGACAGGAGCTAAAGCCGATGGCCGACCACGACAAGCTTGCCACCGCGATGATGACCGACCGCAACCTGGCGCTGGAACTGATCCGGGTCACCGAAGCGGCGGCGATCGCGGCGTCGCGCTGGATCGGCCTCGGCAAGAAGAACGAGGCTGACGGCGCGGCGGTCGAGGCCATGCGCAAGGCGTTCGACGCGGTGGCGATCGATGGCACCGTGGTGATCGGCGAGGGTGAGATGGATGAAGCGCCGATGCTGTTCATCGGCGAGAAGGTCGGCGCCGGCGGCCCGTCGATGGACATCGCAGTCGATCCGCTGGAGGGCACCACCCTGACCGCCAAGGCCGGCCCGAACGCGATCGCCACGCTGGCGTTGGCCGAAAGCGGCAATTTCCTGCACGCACCCGATATCTACATGGACAAGATCGCCGTCGGCGCCGGGCTGCCGGCGGGGATCGTCAACCTCGACGCCCCGGTGGCGCAAAACCTGCGTGATCTGGCTCGGGCGAAACACTGCGACGTTTCCGACCTGGTGGCCTGCATCCTGGATCGCGAGCGCCACCACGACCTGATCGCGCATTGCCGCGAAGCCGGCGCCCGGGTGATGCTGATCAGCGACGGCGACGTTGCCGGGGTGATCGCCACCGCGATGCCTGATTCCCAGATCGATATCTATCTGGGTTCCGGCGGCGCGCCCGAGGGGGTGTTGGCGGCGGCAGCGCTGCGTTGCGTCGGCGGCCAGATGCAGGGCCGGCTGCTATACGAGTCGGACGATCAGATCGAGCGGGTGCGCGGCATGGGGCATGCCGATCCGAAGCGCTGCTTTTCGTGCGAGGAGATGGCCAAGGGCGATGTCATGTTCGCGGCCACCGGGGTGACCGGAGGGGCGATGTTGCGCGGCGTCAAACGCAGCCTGGGCGGCGCGATCACCCATTCCATCGTGATGCGCAGTCATTCCGGCACCGTTCGTTATATCGAGGCGCACCACAACTTCGTGCAGAAGACCTGGACGCCGACCTAGTGCGGCGTTTCCTGGGAACTGCGCCAAAAGGCGCGGCCGGAACCGCTGCGCTAGTATCGCGCATCAGTGAAGCGCGATACGTCGCTATTTGTTTGAGTATTCGATTCGCGCACCAAATCGCGGACGCTTCGCGTCTCGCGCTTCTCTGCGATCGGATACTAGGCGGGCCTTTTCAATGGCCTGCTGATTGCCCGCGTCCGCCGCAAAGTGCGGCGAGCTTCTGGGACAGCACACGAGTAAGGCGGTGCCTGGTCGGCGCTATCCCGACTCCGCCAGGGCCCCACCTGCCCTGCCGTGATGCCGGTGCTGACGGATGCTGACGGTGGAGAACACGGTGCTTGGCGTCAGCAGCAGCCTGTCCGGGCGCCGCTGGTTGTGGCGAGGCGGCGAGGACCGGGTCGCCGCCGCCATTGCCCAGCGGCTGATGCTGCCCGAAATCGTCAGCCGCTTGCTTGCCGCCCGCGGCATCGGGATCGACGATGCCGCCGACTTCCTGCAACCGACGCTGCGGGTGCTGCTGCCCGATCCGTCGCTGGTCACCGACATGGACATCGCCGCCGACCGGATCGCCGATGCGGTGCGCCGCGGTGAGACCGTGGCGGTGTATGGCGACTACGACGTCGATGGCGCGTGCAGCGCGGCGTTGATGGTCGGCTTGCTGCGCGACCTGGGGTGTGAGGTGCTGCACCACGTGCCGGACCGGATCAAGGAGGGCTACGGTCCGAACACGCCGGCTTTGGCGTCGCTGGTCGCCCGCGGCGCCGGTCTGGTCGTCTGCGTCGATTGCGGCACTGCCGCCGGGGTGGCGCTGTCGGCCATCGCCGGGCAGGCCGACGTCATCGTGCTGGACCACCACAAGCCCGAGGGGACGCCGCCGCCGATCCTGGCGACGGTCAATCCGAACCGGGTCGATTGCGCCTCGGGTCTGGGCCATCTGTGCGCCGCGGGGGTCGTCTTCCTGACCGCGATCGCGACGGTACGGGCGCTGCGTCGGCTGGGTTTCTTCGCCGGCCGGACGGAGCCCGACCTGATCGGGTTGCTGGATCTGGTGGCGCTGGCCACGGTGTGTGACGTGATGCCGCTGACCGGCGTCAACCGCGCGTTCGTCTGTCAGGGGCTGAAGGTGATGGCGCGCCGGTCGCGCCCGGGCATCACCGCGCTGTTGCAGGTGACGCAGGCACGCGATCGGTTGACGGCGGCCACCTGCGGCTACGCACTGGGTCCCCGGATCAACGCCGGCGGCCGCATCAGCGAGGCCGACCTTGGTCTGCGCCTGCTGCTGTGCGGCGACCCGATCGAGGCGACGGTTCTGGCCGAACGGCTGGAGGCGGTGAACCGGATGCGCCAGGACGTCGAAGCCGGCATCATGCAGGCGGCGATGGCGGCGGCCGAGGCGCAGGTCGCGGCCGGCCGGGCGGTGGTGCTGGTAAGCGGCCACGGCTGGCATCCCGGGGTGGTCGGGATCGTCGCCGGGCGCATCAAGCAGCGGTTCAACCGCCCGGCCTGTGTTGCTGGATTCAGCGACGGGTTGGGCCGCGGGTCCGGCCGGTCCATCGCCGGCATCGATCTGGGGGCGGCGATGATCGCGGCGCGTCAGGCGGGGCTGCTGGTCACCGGCGGCGGGCATGCCATGGCCGCCGGATTTTCCGTGCTGGCGGATCGGTTGGCGGCGCTGCACGGGTTTCTGGACGAACGGCTCTCGGCGGCGTCCGCCATGCCGAGCGCCGCCGACCTGATGGTCGAGGGTACGCTTGCGGTGCCCGGCGCCACGGCCGAGTTGGCGGCCCAGTTGGAACGCCTGGCACCGTTCGGCGCCGGCAATGAGGAACCGATTCTGCTGCTGCATCGCGCGCGAGTGGTGCGGGCCGACCGGGTTGGGCGTGAGGCCAATACGATCCGCGCCTTCGTGCAGGGCGAGGCTGACGGGCCGCGTCTGAAGGCGATGATGTTCCGGGCCGGCGAGGGCGCGGTGGCCGAGGCGTTGCTGGCGCGCGACGGGGGCGTGCCGCTGCACCTGGCCGGGCACCTGCGGGCCGAGGAATGGAACGGTTCGGCCGCTGCGTGCTTCGTTGTTCTGGACGCGGCCCCGGCATGAGCCGCGGGTTGCCGACAGCGCTTGACCGGTGGGAATGGGTCCGCTACCCAGCGGCGGCGTAGCGGAAGTCTCGGTTTGCGCCAGCCTTGTCCCGTTCGTCTAGAGGCCTAGGACACCGCCCTTTCACGGCGGTAACACGGGTTCGAACCCCGTACGGGACGCCAGGGAAATCGAACAGGGCCGTCCGACCATCGATGTGACAGGAGCAAAACTCCGGGCAAGGCTGAATTGTTGGCTTGCCCCGGCGCGGTTGAATTCGATTCGAGATTTGTGTGAGCCCGCCTCGAGATTTGTGTGAGCCCGCCGCAACGATTCAGGAAGCGATGCCGGGTTGTGCGCCCGCAGGCTTGGCCCGGTCCCCCACTTTCCGCGGGCTGGTCGCATGACCGAAGCAAAAATCGGCTGTAATGTGACCAACCAACCAGCCTTGGTATATCAGTCCGCGTTAAGGTCAAATAACCCGAACGGCATACTGAAGAAGCGTAGCCGCAGGCATAGCCATGCAGCAACGCCTATGACACCGTCCGGCCCCTTTCTTTGCGCATCTTTTCCCGCCGTTGCCGCGTCGCCTCGGCATCGACCATCAGGCCCTCCGGGTCATTGACCGGATCGCCGCGTACCGCCACGCCGTAGTCGCGCAACGCGCCTTCAATCGACACATACTCGTCGCGCACATCGCGCTTGACCCGCTCGGGATCCCGCGTCAGCGGGTTGCCCCAGCCACCACCGCCACCGGTTTGGTAGCGAAACGTGGTGTGCGGCGTGGTCTTCCGGATCGGCGTCGAGGCAAAATAGAAATACTTCCCGTTGACCGGATCGATCTGCTTGGTTTCCGGGTGCAGCACCCCGCCCACTGGCGTTGAGCGGGCGTAGATGTCTGGGCTGGTCGGAAGCAGCCTGCCCTCGCGAGCGCTGTCGAACGCGTCGGGACTGAACATCCAGGTCGCCTGCGCCGTGCCGTCGCGGCCGCCGTAGACGCCCATTCCGGTGGGCGACTTGGTGTGCAGCGGCATCGACCAGTGCTCGGCGTCGGTAAGCCAGAACGTGTCCTTCAACACCGCCGCCCCGCCTCGGTTGGCACCCGGCCCCGCCGTGTCGACGGCGTACTCCTTGCGCATGACCACGACCGGAATGTCGCTCTCGATCGCCTCGGTCGCCGGATCGATATTGTTGGCGAGTTGGAACACCGTGTAGCTGTCACCGTCGGCAACCTTGGTGCCGCTCCACGGCCCATGCTCGCCGCCGCACTGAGCGACCGTGACCCAGGGGATACCGTCCTTCACACCGTTACCATTGTGGATCATCAGCGAGCCGTAATCGCCGCCCACCGCGTCCTCACCCAGTGCGTTCGACAGCGCGCGGAACAGCGCGAGCAGCACAGGGCCGGAGCTCTCCCAATACAGGAATATGGGCCCGTCCGGCGGGGTGGCGCTGCAAAATGTGCCGGGTGGGATGACAAGGTCGATGTTGCGATAACAGCCCGATGAGTACGGCGCCTTCTGCTCGATCAGCATTTTGAGCGCGACGCCCACCGCCGCCTTGACGTCGAGCGGCCCGCAATTGACGCTGCTCCTCGCCTGCACCGAAGTGCCGCTCAGGTCGATCTCAATATTCTCGCCGTGTTTTGTAAGCTTGAGTTTGAGCCGGTATTCGATGGAGTCGTCCACGCCGTCAGCATCGAAGCCGTCCTCTGCCTCATACACGCCATCGGGGATCCTGGTGCGAATCGCCTCGCGCATCGCATCGGCTGAAACATCGCAGTTGTAGCGCATCGCACCAAGAAAGGCGTCCACGCCGTAACGCTCTATGCTTTCCAGCAGGAGCCGTTCGCCGAGCATCAGGCTCTGGTAGAGCGACTTGATGTCAGGCAGCAGAAGGGCGGCAAACCGTGCGTTATCAAAGATCAGGTGGAAGCTGGAGGCGACCGGCTTGTCGTTCCGATACAGGAAAGTAGGCGGAATCACCAGCCCGGTCTCGTAGACGTTGCGCTTGCTGCCACTGAACCCCGCGGGCACGCTGCCGCCCATATCCAGCTGGTGCGCGCGCATGGTCACGAAGGCGACGATCCGGCCCTGGTGGAACACTGGGCGGATGAAGCTCACGTCGTTGACGTGGTTGCCCCCGCGATAGGGATCGTTGGTGACGATAACGTCCCCGGGCCGAAGTTCGCTGGGGCCGATTTCCTCGACCGTGTTGCGCACCCCCTCGCCCATGGTGCCCATGAACAACAGCAGGCTGTCACTCACCGTGCTCATCGGGTAGTTCATTTCGGGCGGCCCGGAGATCACCGCGGCAAAGTCGTACCAGTCGCGCAGGATGAGTGAGAAGGCGTTGTTGAGCAGCCCGACGCTCATGTGCTGCACGACGTAGCGCATACGGCTCGCCACTACCGAGGTCGTGAAGCGGTCTGCGCCATAGCGCGCTGTGAAGCCAGCGTCGTCCAGGGCGCGCAGATTGACCGTCTCGGTCGAGCCAATCTCGGGGTTGGTGATGGCATCCATCATCATGATCTCCGGATCCGGAGTTCGCCGTACTCGCCGACCTTTAACGTCTGGCCAGGAAGCATGAAAGTCGTCGATAGCGGCTCGCGGACCACCGCCGGACCGGCGATTTCGTCTCCCTCGCGGAGATCCGCGCGTTGATACTCAGGGCTCTCGACCGGAGCCTCGGTGAGGTAATCGATCATGATGTGGCGCGCAGGCTCTGGCTTGCCCCCCGTACGCGCGCCGACCTTCGGATACTCCACCTTGGAGGTCGGGATAGTGGCCTCGACCCGGTACGTGACACCCTGCACCGGCAGCATGGGGAACGAGTTGCCAGAGCGCGCCTTGTACACCACGTGGAAATTGTCGATCATCGTTTGCACCGCCTCCGCGGTGATCGGCCCTCTGGGGATAGGAATGAAGGGGGTCTCCCAGGTCTGCCCGACGAGCCTGCCATCAAACCGACGCTCGAACCTCAGGTCGGGATGCTTTTGCTTTAAACGGTCACGCATCCGCTCCTCCATTTCGCGCAGCACCGCATCGATCGCAGGCGCCGCTTCGGGCGTAAGGGTCGTATACGCGCTGCGGCTGTCGCCGTAGGTCTGCTCGGAGCTAACGAGGCCGAGCGCGGAGAACAGGCCGGGATGCGGCGGCACGATTACTTCGGCGACATGAACGAGATCGAGCACCGCCGGCAGCAGCATCGGCCCTGCCGCACCAAAGGCGACGAGACTGTAATCACGCGGGTCGATGCCGTGCCGCACAGCGATGCCCGTGAGCCCCTCGGCGACGTTGTTCACTGCCACATTGAAGGCATAGCTGATCCGATCGGCGAGCGAGAGCCTCGTGTCGAGCGCCCCGAAGGCGCGGCTCGAAAGCGTCTTGTCGAGCTTCATCCGCCCGCCTGCGAAGCCGTCGGGATCGATAATCCCCATCATCAGGCAGGTATCAGTGGTGGTCGGCTGAGTGCCGCCTTTGCCATAGCAGGCCGGCCCCGGATTCGCCCCCGCGCTGCCGGGCCCAACCTGCAACTCACCCACCGGGCTGATCGTGACCAGGCTGCCGCCGCCTGCGCCAATGGATGAAATCTCGTTCGACAGCGCATTCACAACGAGATCGTGCTCGAGTTGGAAGGTGGTGTTCACGAACGGCTTGTGGTCGGTGACCAGGCTGATGTCGCAGGAGGTGCCGCCCACATCGCAGCACAGCAGCTTGCCGGCGCCGATCATGCCGCCGAAATGGGCGCTCGCAACCGTGCCCGCGGCCGGCCCGGCGAATACGATCTCGAACGGCCGCTGCATCGCCACATCCGCGCCCACGAGCTGGGCGGCGCAGTTGGCATAGTTGAGATCACCGCGAAACCCTCGCTCCCGCAATCCGGCATCGAGGCGTTTGGTGTATGCGCCATAGATGAGTTGCATCAGCACGTCTATGACCGTGGTCGAGGCGCGGGCGAACTCCTTCGCAAGCGGCGAGACCTCGCTGGAGATCGAGCACGCCACGGGCCCGAGCACCTCGCGTACGAGATCGCGCAACTGCTCCTCGTGCCTATGGTTGACGTAAGCGTTGAGCAGGCAGATCGCGACGCCCTCGACCCCGCACTTTTTCAGCACAGCGAGCTGCGTGCGCGCTTGCTCGGCATCGAGCGGCAGAAGAACCTCGCCGGTCGCAGTGATGCGTTCATGGACGCCGCGGCGCAAATAGCGCGGCACGAGAGGCCGCGCCGCATCCCCGAAGGAGCGTCGCCAGTGCGGATTAGTCAGGTCGGCCTGCGGGCGCCAAACCCGCCCGGCGTCCAGGATGTCGCGATGGCCGATCGTCGTGAGGAAGGCGATCTTTGGCAGTCGGCGAGTTATCACCGCGTTCAACCCATGCGTGCTTGCATGGTTGAACACTTCCGCCTCGCGCAGGCCTGCCTCGGTCGCACCCTCGATCACGCTGCGTTCGGTGTCCGTCGTATCGGTCGCGACCTTGACGGTACGGATTACACCCTCGGAAATCGCCACCACGTCGGTGAACGTGCCGCCGACATCGACACCAATCATCATCGGTGGGATCCTCCGTTTTGGATCAGGGTTGGACAGGCGGTCTCAATCGAGCACGAGCCCTTCCGACAGCAACGCCACCGGGCCGAGTAAACGCCAAGGTTTGCGGCTGACCGACCGCAGGGTGCGCTGATGCTTGATGACCATGAACCAACCGCCTTCGGAAAGCACTGGATAGCGGCGGAAATCATCAGCGGTGGAGCCGGGAAAGTCGGCCAGATGGACGCCCTCGGCGCGCAATTCCGCCGCGGTGAGGGTCTCGCGCGGCTGGTCAACCCCCGGCGCGCGGCGCTGTTCCACTTGCGCTTCTCTGGACAAGAGCATCCTCCTCTTTGCGGTATTCGATCCGCTGTATTGAACTCTCCCAACGAAGGTCGCTTGTTGTCAACGTCGGAATAATGAATTGTCGTCAGCTCGGTGTTTCGTCCGAATTTTGTAGCTCGTGAAGTGTCCCGTCATCTGGATCTCCCGGGACAGGAGCTTGCCGTGGCGATGTCGAGGCTGCGATTGCACAGCGCCCGGCGTCGTTGGTCCGGTCCACTTACAGTCGCATGCCCCAACGCGCCGCCTTGCGATAAAGTGTGCTGCGTGAAATGCCGAGCAATCGAGCGGTCTCCGCCACATTATGCCCGGTCGAGTCCAGCGCCTGCATCACAGCCGTGCGCTCCGCACCATCGATCGTCGGCAGCGGGAATTCTGCGCCGCCGCTGTCGACGATAAGCGGGCGCAGTTCGGCTGCGGTGATTTCGTCCGTGTGGGTCGTCAGCAGCAGGCTTTCGACCACGTTCCTGAGCTCCCTGGCATTGCCCGGCCAGGTATGCCTCAGCAACAAACCTTGCGCCTCGACGTCAAAGCGCCTCGGTTGCAGCCCGTGCTTGAAACCGAGCGTCTCGGCGAAGTGCTCGGCCAGCAGCAGGATATCCTCACCCCGTTCGCGCAGCGGCGGGATGGGCAATCGCGTGACCCCGATTCGATAGAACAGATCGCGCCGAAACCGCCCGGCGTTCACGTCATCCAGCAGCGCGCGATTGGTCATCGAAATCAGACGCACGCTCACGCTGCGCGGCTCTGTGTCGCCGACGCGGTAGATCGTGCCCTCCTCCAGGGCGCGCAGCAGGAACGGCTGGACGTCCAACGGCAGTTCGCCGATCTCATCGAGGCATAGCACACCGCCATCGGCCAGCTCAAAACGTCCGGCGCGGCCCTCGGTGGTGGCGCCTGTGAACGCGCCGCGCACATGGCCGAACAGTTCCGCGGCGACCAGGTCCTTGGTGACCGCGCCGCAATTGAACACCACAAATGGCTTCGCGGGGTCGGCCTCGCCATGGATCGCACGGGCGAGCAACTCCTTGCCGGTCCCGGTTTCCCCCTCGATCAGCACCGGCACGTGCTTGGAGGCCAGCAGCCGCGCGCGTTCGATCAGCTCACGCATCGAAGCGTTCCGTCCCAGGATGGCGCTGAAATTCATCCGTTGCGGATCAGCCTCCGAACCGCTTCTGGCCCGCGGTCGCGGTGCGGGAACCACAAGCAGCGCGCCGATCGTTTCGCCTTTCACCTTGATCGGGTCGAACCACTCGGGGCGCCATTCCGGCGGCAGATGATCGGCCCAGTTTGCCACCGCGGTGCGCTCATCCAATCCGGGGATCCGCTGACCCAGGTGCACCGGCATGGCCACCCGCCCGGTGGTGTGCAGCAGCGTGCCGCGGCGGTCGATCGCCACCAGGCCGCCGACGTCGCGCCCTGACATGCGCTGCAGGCACGCTTCGAACAGCGCCGCCCGCTCGCGCATCGCGCGTTCGGCCAGCACGGCCTCGATCTCGCGCGCCGTCGCGACCGCCAGATTGAGGTTGGTGCGCTGATAGGTCGTGGGCGGGCCGGAGATATCGATCACGCCCAAGATCTCCTGGCTGACAGGATGGAAGATCGGCGCCGCGGCACAGGTCCATGACTTGATTCCCTCGCAGAAGTGCTCTGCCGCATGAACCTGCGCCGGCCGGGCAGTCGCCAGTGCGGTGCCAATGCCGTTGGTGCCGATCCGGTCTTCATGCCACTGGCCGCCGGCCATCAGGTGGATCAGTTCGCCCTGCTCCATGGTCAAATGATCACCGGTGACTTCCAACACCACGCCGACAGGATCGGTCAGGATCAAGATGGTGCGCGATCCCGACAGCGTTTCGGCGGCTCGGTCGAATACATCGCGGGTCGCCGACAGCAGGGTTGTGTTGTGGTTGCGCAACAAATTTATGGCATTGCCAGTCGCGGCGATGGGCGCCGCCCGGCCGGTGGGATTGACCCCCGCGGAACGGCTGCGCAGCCAAGAGGAGACGACGTAGTTGCCCGATGGCATTTCGCCGCCGTTGGTCAGGAATCGCTCCCACGCAGCGATGGTGTCGCCGTATTCGGTCGGGCGCCGCACATAGGCAGCCCTAGGCTGGCGGTGGGCGTCGCGGAATTTACCTCCCGGCGTCGTCAGTTTTCCCGACATCGGCGCACCTTACGGTCGTCTCGTTCAGTCCGACCCGTGCTGCATGCGACACCGTCGCGGCAGCTTCGCAGTGGTTCATCATCCACGACTTCGACGCAGCGTAAAGCGCGGCGCTCAGGCCCGCCCCAGCTTTTCGGCCCCGCCCCCAAGCGCGGCGCCGGAGGTCGGATCCAGATACTCCGGCCGGTCAGCGATCAGCGTATGCGTCGTCAGGATCAACGCGGCAATCGACACCGCGTTGCGCAGCGCGGTATGGCTGACGCGAACCGGATCGATCACGCCGGCCGCGATCATGTCAGTGATCTTGCCGGTGTTCGCATCAAAGCCTGACCCGGCGTCGGCGCGCAGCACTCGTTCGATAACAGCGTCGGGCTTCATGCCGCTGTTCACGACGATCGCCGCGAGCGGGCACGCGAGGACGCGCTGCAGCATCTGCACACCCTCCCGCCTGCCGCCGCCAAGGTCTCGCGCCAGATCATCCAATCCCGGTGCCACCTGCAAGAATGCCGCGCCACCGCCGGGCACGATGCCCTCCTGCATCGCCGCGCGCGTCGCATTAACCGCGTCCTCGGCCATCTGGGCGCGACGTTTCTGTTCGACCGGAGTCGCTCCGCCGACCATGATCATCGCCGTCCCACCGGACAACTTCGCCAGCCGTTCGGCGAGCTTGTCGCGCTCCACGTTTGGCGGCGCCACCGCCAGCTGCGCGGCGACCTGCTGCCGCCGAGCGGCGATCGCGCCGAGGTCGCCGGCGGGGCCTGAGATCATGGTCTGGCCCGACGACACGCGGACCTGGCGCGCGCCGCCCAGGTCACGCGGCTGGATCGCCGCGATCGAACCGCCGAGGTCGCGGGCGATCACCCGCCCGCCGGTCAGGATCGCCAGGTCCTCCAGCATCGCCTTGCGCCAGTGGCCATACTCCGGCGGATTGATCGCGACCACCGGCGGCAGGCCGCGATCGCGTCGCTGCAACAGCATGACCACGCAGGCGGGTGCGATTTCTTCAGCGACGACCAGCAACGCCCGGTCCCGTGCCAGTGCCTCGATTGCCACCACCTCGGCCTCGGTGTGCAGCTTCTGGTCGGTCAGCAGCACCAAGGGATCGTCGAGCACCGCCTCCATGCGCGCGACGTCGGTGATCATGTGGTGCGAAATGTAGCCACGGTCGAACGCCATTCCGTCGAGCACGTCCAGCGTCGTCTCGATCGTCGGGCTGAACTCCACGCCGACGATTCCGCTTGGCCCCACCCGCTGCAGCGCATCCGCCACCAACCCGCCGAGTGCCGCATCGTTGGCCGAGATCGCCGCGGCGGCACGGGTCTCCTCCGGCCCGGATAGCGGGCGCGCAAGCTGGCGCAATGCCGTTGCGGCCGCCTCGGCGGCCATGTGCATCCCGTCAACCAGCTCGATGGGATTGGCGCCGGCGGCGAGCGAGGCAAGACCCTGCTGCACCAACGCATCCGCCAGCACGATCGACGTCGTGGTGCCATCGCCGGCCAGCTCGTTGGTCTGCTTGGACACCTCGCGTGCCACCTGCGCGCCCATGTTCTCGAAGCGGTCGTCCAGCGCAACCTCATCGGCGATCGAGACACCGTCGCGCGAGATGATCGGCGTGCCGATCGGGCGGTCGATCACCACGTTCATGCCGCGCGGCCCCAGCGTTCCGCGCACCGCTCGGGCGAGCTTCGCCACACCCCGCGCCAGCGCCTCTCGCGCCGCGTCGTCGTGCAGCATCATTTTCGCCATGACTATCCTCGCCCGGGCTGTTGGTAGTCCCGGATGAAATGCAGCAGCTCCGGTTGAGACGTATCACGCGGTGCGTCTTTATATCGCGCCGCCAGCAAGCCGCGACAAAGCGCGCCGTTGAACTCGACGTTAATGGTCACCCGTCGCAGGTCGCGCAGGTATTCGGCCAGGCGGAGCGGGTCTATCCTGTGCCCGTCGGCATCGACGAAAGCCGCATCGGCATCGGACGCTGGTCCGGCGAGGTCGCGCTTCTCCAGGTACCGCTCCGCCAACTGACCACCCAGCGAGCGCAGCATCGAAATCGTCATCTCGGTCAACGATTGCGGTGTCTGGCCGGCGTCCAGCAGATCGCGCAGCACCGCCTCCTGCCGGCGCTGGAATGCCTTGATCCCGAAGCTGCGCCGTACCCGCGAAAGGTCGGCCGAAGCCTCGGTTGGAAATGCCTGCTGGAACGATAGGCCATCCGCCATGCCCCGATTGATCTCATCGGCATACATGTGGTCATCGATGGTCAAGCTGACGTTTCGTACCCAAGGCAACGACAGCGCCGCGCGACGCAGATCCTCGGTCATCATGAATGCGAAGTTGGCCGCGCACCAATAGGTCGGCAGGCGGAAAGAGATCGCAACGTTGCCCGCCGGATCAGTCTGCACCTGGCTGACAAAACCCAGTTCGGTGACGGATTCATCCAGCTCCGGGTCGGTCACCATCGACAGCCGCGCCCAGACTTGCTGGGCGCGGTCGTTCGCGTTCGCAACGGACATGCTGCTACTCGGCCGCGACGGAGGCGTGCCCCCCGGTAAAGGCCTTCTTCTTCGCCGCGACGTCGATGTCGTAGAGCCGCGCGGCATTCAGGCCGAGGATCTTCTTCTTCGCCTCCAGCGTCAGATTGACACCCTTGTCGCGCTGGATTTGTTCCGGCAGTTCATAAGCCATGAAGCGCTCGACCAGCCATTTCGGCGTCCAGATGCCATAGTCACTGGCAAAAAGCAGCTTGTCTTCACCAAGCCAGAACAGCAGTTCCGAAATCACATTCGCGAAGTAGTCCGGCCGCGGATGGATGAACGGCAGCGCCACCGCCAAGCCGCCATAGACGTTGGTCTCCTGAACCGCGATCCAGCAGAAATCGTCCAGCCGGGGCAGACCGCAATGCTCGACGATGAAGTTCAGGTTCTGGAAGTCGGTCGCGACATGATCGATGTCGGCCACATCGAACGCGTCGCGATCGAGCGGGATAATCGTCGGGCCTTTGTGGACGTGTATGTTCTTGATCCCAAGCTTCTCGCAACGCTCGAGGTACTTGTAGGACATCTTGTCCGTAAGCTTGTAGCCTCGGCTTTCCCCGCGCCATTCGGCGGTGTAGAGCTTCACGCCCCTGAGCTGGTGTTTCTCCGCCAGTTCGTCGAGTTCGTCCAGTCCACGCTCGCCATCGCGCGGATCAAAGGCACCGTTCAAAATAAACCGTTCCGGCCACTTCTTCTTCATCGCCGAATTGCGCTCGGTTGTATTGAAACCGTTCTTGTAGAAATCGGTCAAGTAGGTCGATTGCAGGATCGCCATGTCGTCGGGCCCGTCGACGAACAGGTCGTTGTACATGTCCTCGGCGCTATACTTCTCGAATTTCTCCTTTGGCCAAAGCTCTTCCTTTGGGCTTAGCGCATTGTGATAGCCGTAGAAGCAGTCGATGAATTGCTTGCCGTGCACGTTCTTCTGGTTGGCCGGGCTGCCGTCCCAGAAATGCGTGTGCCCGTCAATGACGAAGATCTCTTCGCCGGTCTTGGTTTTGTACATGTCACTCCCCGATTATTTGCGATGCTTGCCGTGGCGACCAGTAGAGGTCAATCGTATTCGATATACGGTTTGGCCGCCTCCATGCTGCCGAACACGATGACGGTGTTGTCATCCACCATCACCATCCGGCCATAATGGGTCGACGTCGAAATTTCGAAAAGATGCGGCGTCATCTCGCGCCCTAGGGCCTCACTGATCTCGTCCATCTTGAATTCCACCTGGCCACGCCCGTCGATGCGGATCAGCGATGGCTGATGCGTCACGTTGATGCCGGGCTTCTCTCGCATCACTTCGGCGATCGCGCGCGCCTCCACGCTGTCGTTCATGGTGATTCCGCACTCGTCCGAAATGGTCCGATCGAACTTGATCTGGTCCATGGTGCGGAACACCGACTTGGATGTGGCCTCTGACATGGGGTCCTCCTTTTGCTTTGATTTGCCTGCCTCAGGCATCGGCCAGCGAACGGACGTCCAACCCGACCTCGGCGCCGATCGCACGCAAGCGATTTTGCGCGGATTCCATCGCCTCGGTAAATTGCGCCACCTTCACCCGCGGCTGCGACCACAACGGCTGCAACCCAGCCGCCGCCCGCCTGGCTATGGGGCCATGCCTGTTCAGCCAGCCCAACATGACCTCGCGGTTCGCCTGCCCGTGCGCGGCGTCCTGCGTCAGCATCGAGAACAGCTCAACGGTGTTCGCCAGATTACGCTCATAATCGCCTTCGGCCGCGGAGACCACGGCGGGCGTGATGAAGTCGTTCTGTGCCGCCGCAAGCTGCATGATGAAGCCGCTGCGGAACAGTTCGCCGACCAGCGGCTCGAACACCACGTTGGTGGCGAAATACTGCTCAAGATAGTCGGTCGCGCCCATGATCGACTCGACCGCCTCACGCGTGCCCTGCCAGTTCTCGTCCTCCAGCCAGTGCTGCTTGCCGGCTTCGGTGTCGAGGTTCGGCAGGTCGATCTGCAACTCGCCCAGATACAGCGTCAGGTCCTGCGAGAAGCGCAGCTTGTAGGACGAGTTGGTCAGGATCGCGTTGTTGATCATCTGCGTGTAGCCGTATCGCTGCGCCTGCATCGTTGCGGTACCGAGGCCAAATTCGGCGTGCTTCCAAGCACCCAGGTGATTTTGCATACACTTCACCCAGGCCGGATCGAAGCGCTGCGGCGCTCCCGACTTGCGGCCGTTGTTGATGACGTTAGTCAGCATCCCGACGATGGTGGACTGGCGCTGATAATGGGTCTTTTCCCACTCCTGATCGACCGCGCGGAACTTATGCCAGTCACTGCATTTCAACGCCGTCCAGCTCTCGGCGTAAGTCGGGGTTCCGTCGGCGAAGCTGATGATCCAGTCCTGCAGCAAATAACGCTTGGGGTCCGGCTGCACGTCCAGCGTCATGTCCTCGTAGTGCGTCGCTTTGCGCCCCTTGGGATCGAAATAGTTGAATTTGCGGCTGTCGGACCCTGAGAATTTCGCGGCGCCGGCGGCACCGGACTTGGCAGAACCCGAGATCGTGCCGCCTTGCTGGTCTGTGGTCACGCTCATTGTTACCTCCCTCGTTATGCCTTGGTCCCGCTAAGACTCGCGCGCAGCGGGCGTAAATTTGTCGAAGTGGATGTGCTCCGGTTCGCAGCCTGCCATGCGCAGCGCTGGCAGTGCCGCATCGATCATCGGCGGCGGCCCGCAGGCATAGGCGTCGATGTCGCCGTCCAGCGCTTCCTCGCGCAGCAACCGAGCCATCACGTCGTGAATGAGGCCGCGCTCGCCTTGCCACGCCGTGTCGGCGTCGGCATCCGACAACGCCGGGATGAAGCGGAAATCCTCGATCGGTTTGGCGATCCGGGCAATCTCGTCCTGCCAGAACAGGTCGCGTTGCTGGCGTGCGCCATAAAACAGGCGAACCGGACGCTGCTCGCCGCTCGCCGCCTGGTCGGCCAGTATCGACAGCAGTGGCGACATGCCGGACCCGCCGCCCAGCAGCACCATCGGACCCGAGCGTCCCTCGCGCCGGAAGCAAGTGCCGTATGGTCCTTTCGCCTTCAGAATGTCGCCTTCGTGGATATCGCCGTCCAGCCGAGCCGAGAACGCGCCGTCTTCGTAGCGCTTGATGATGAAGTCAGCCCTGTTATCCGCCTTCGGCGCATTGGCCATCGAGAATGACCGCGTGATTCCGTGCTCGGGCAACGTTATATCGACGTATTGCCCGGCCCAGAATCGCAGCGGCGCGTCGAGCTCGATCGACAGCAGCCGGATGTCGTGCGTCAGCGCCTGCAGGCCGACGACGCGGGCACCGAACGGCTTCACCGCAATCGAGCGGCTCAGCATGTCCTCGTCGTAGTTCAGCAGTTCGATCACCAGATCGCTGTAGGCGTGGGTGCGGCAAAGCAGGATGTGATTGTTGTCACGCTCATACTCGGGAAGAGCGAAAGTTGAATGCTTCAGCAGCTCGATATCGCCTTCCACCAGCAGCGACTTGCAAGCGCTGCACTGGCCTTCCTTGCAACCGTGCATCAGTGCGATGCCCTGGCGAAAACCGGCCTCCAGGACCGTCTCGCCTTCTTGGACATCCATCTCGACGCCAACCGGTTCGAACCGGACGTTGTAGCTTGCCGCCATGCTCCGCCACCGCAAGTAAGTATCAGATGAAAGTAACCTCCGGGGGTGGGGCGCCCCCGGAGGCCGTCAGGGTCAGTTGACCGCGTTGATCGTGAAGCCTCGCCGATACTCCGCCGCGGCCTTTTCACGCTCGTCTGGCGCCAATGCGCGGAAGGTCTCGAGCGGGCTCATCAGCGTGTGCCCGCGCACGTCATCCAGCGTCCACATCTCCTTGTCGTCAAAGCGCAGATGTGGCTGCGGGATCAGCGTCTTGCCGTCCGCCCGCACGAAGCCGAGGTCCTTGATGCAGTCCGCCAGGTCGATGTTGTGATAGCAGGTCTCCCATTCGCGCCGGCCGGAGAAGCGACCCATCGCCGGCGTCTTGCGGCCCTGGAACTCACCGGCAAACGCATGTTTGTGGGTCCAGCGGCACTCCTCGCTGCAGTAGGTGTAGACCTTGCCGTCAACCTCGTCGTAGCAGAACTCCTCGCGCACCAGTGCCGGCACCATGCAGCTCCAGCAGCGGTGCGGGTAGACGTAGCCGGTTTCGGCGGCGAAGGTGATCGGCGTGCTGCCCTTGTGCGACAGCTTGTCGTACCACTTCCAGTAATTACCGAATTCGGCATACCAGCCTGGGTACTTGTGCTCGAACCATTCGAAGTCGCGGTCGGTCTGCGCGTCGATACGCCAGAAGTTCACCGGCCAGCCCACCGAGAAGAATTGCGCCACCTTGTGGACGTAGTTCTTCTTCACCAGGCGATCCCAGGCGTGGGCCACGTCGTCGTGATGGATCTTGATGCCGTATTTCTCCAGCGGCAGCATATAGGTCCGATAGTAATCCTCGTAGATCCACCGGTGCCACAGCTCGGTGTAGCTCTCCTTCTTCTTGTCGCGATTGGTCGTGCCGTACTCGATGAAGGTGCCGATCGCCGCATCGACGATCGCGTGGTTCTGCCAGAATGCATACTTCAGATCGCGCTCCAGCAACAGGTGGTTGTCGGGTTCCTGCAGCATCGCCATCAGCATCGAATGGCCGTTGCCAATGTGCCGGCTTTCGTCGGACTGCACGCTGAGGAACACGGTCGGCAGCGCATAGTCACCGTTGCGCGCGGCCTCAGACGGCATTGCCACGAACAGCGTGTTGGTGAACGCGGTCTCGGCAACAACAGTCAGATAGACGTTGGCCGAGGTGATCGCGTCACCGGTCACGAAGCCTTCCGCGAACTGGCGGCCGATCGTGGTCGCGTAGCACTTGCCGAACGCAGCTTCGGTGATGTCGAACCCGGCGGGGTCGATGTAGTTCTCCATGTACCACTTCTTCAGGTTCATCTGAATGGTGGAGTGCCGGAACTCATCGACCATCTGCATGGTGAAGCCGGTGCGCAGCTCCTCACCCGGCGCCAGACGCCCGACCATCGCCATCGAGCGCGCGGCCGAAATCTCCGGGAACGGAATGATCGCCAGGAACAGCTTCATCCACTCGATCCAGCGGGGCTCGACGTTGCGGAACATGTCGCCACGCAGCGCCGCGTCGAGCGCGCCGTATACACGATTGTCCTTCTCTTCCTGCATCGGGAAGTAAGACCGCAGGACCTGCTTCATCGGGTCACGCGGTGTCTTCTTGATCTTGTAGTCGGTCGGGAAGGTCATCGCTTCCTGAACGTAGGTCGGTGTCCAGCCGAGATCGGCGACCCGCTTGGCGGCCTCGCCGATGGTGATCCCGCGTTGCGCGGTGATCTTGTTGAGCGTCAAGCCTTCGGGCATGTGTTTAGTTCCTCCTGATTGGGATCAATTCGAGCGTTGTTGCTGCCATCACTGTTTTCCAGGTCACGCAAGTGTAGCGGGCCGCGCCCAGCACTGTGTTGACGAAGCTTTCGGCAGCAAGGCCTGTGCCAACTTGTCCCCCCGCGATCAACCATTTGAAAGTGAATGTCTTCGGCGCCGCCGAAGATACTTGCCGCAACGCACCATGTCGCACGGCAACGAACCGCCTTGCGACAGGTGTCGCATTTTGCAACGCGACACTCACGCCCCTTGTCCATCGGACAGCCGCGCCAGCGGTTTGCCTTCGGCGATGAAGCGGGCGGCGATAATCAGCGCCCCCATCGTAAAGTCCTTGCCGTGCAGCGCGATCATCTCCTCGGCAAGCGTGCCGAGGCGTTCGAACATGCGGTCCTTAGAAGCAGCTTCGGCTTCAGCTGTCATGCCGCACTCTCCCGCACGCCCGAGCGCGCTCCTTCGCGGAACAGCAGGTCCGGCAGACGGACCAGAGCGCACGCCGCGCCGCCCATCGCCAGCCACTCTCCGCTGGCATCGAATGCCAGGCTGTGTACCGGCGAGGCGTCGACCGGGCAGAGCAGCAATGTCTGGCCGGCCCGCGGCAATCCCAATGTCACTGCGCCGCTGGCGTGTGCAATCGCCAGCAGCGGGCGTCGCGGATGAAAGGCGACCGCGAGAGCGGGGGTATTGCTGACAGCGCCTAGCGGCGTGGCGGGGCCATCGAGCTCGACTCCGGGTCCGAGATTCCAGCACTGCACGCCGCTCTCGCCGGCATGAACCAGCAGCCGCGCGTCACTGGAAAAAGCGATGTCCAGCGGTTCGCCAGCAGCCCCGTTCAGCACCACCGGCGCACCGGCGCCGACGCGCCAAATTTTCATTCCGATAGCAATCTGGCCGCCGGTTGGGCTGAACACCAGGCGTCGCACCGAACCCCCGACCGCAAGGCGCGTGGTCCCGCGATCGCGCAGCGACACGCCGCCGGCATGGGCGATCGCCAACATACCGCCATGGCGCGCCAGCGCCCGCGGATCGATGATAGCCTCCAGGGCTTGCCCGCTCGCCATGTGGACCGCGCCGCCGGCGATGCACGCCCAACCCGCCTTGCTCCACGCGACAGATGTGACCGGGCGGCCATCGAACTTCGCCAGCTTCCTCGGTTGCCCGTCCTGGTTGACGCGGCGGAGCACGCCGTCCGCGCTGCCGACCAGGAAGTCATCGCCGGCCGATGTCAGCGACAGGCATGGCGCGGGAGCCAGGGCCGCGCGCGCCAACGGCGGCGGCGGCCCAACGGCGGGCAGCAGCTCCACCCCGCCGCCGCCATCGCGCAAACGAGCCGCGGGCGAGCCTTCCCAGCCACCGCGTGCGATCGCCACGCTGCCGTCGCTCAGCGCGAACGCCGCCTGCCGGCCGCTCCAGGCCAGCGCGTTCACCGTGGCGTCCAGCGTCCACGTCGCGCCCAGAACATCGGTAAGGGGGGTGTGCATCGCGGTGCCTCAGGACGGGATCAGCACCGCGCGGCCCTTGATCTGCCCGTGATGCAGATCGGCCAACGCCTGGTTGGCATCGGCGAGCTTGTATTCGCGCGTCGCCAGATTGACCCGGCCGCGGTCCGCCAGCGCCATCAATTCCACCAGCTCGGCGTAAGTGCCGACCAGGTTGCCCACGATCGACTTCTCGCTGGTAATCATGTCCATCGTGGGCAGCTCGATCTTCCCGCCGTAGCCGACGATATAGTAGGTGCCCGCCTCGCGCGTCATCGCCAGGCCATGCGCGACCGACTCGCCCTCGCCGACGAAGTCGATCACCGCCTCGGCGCCCTTGCCGGCGGTCACATTCAGCACGGCCTGCACCTCGTTGCCATCCGCCTTCACCACGTGATGGGCGCCACACTCCTTCGCCAGTTGCAACGACTGATCGGCGCGATCGATCACGATGATTTCGGCCGCACAAAGCGCGGCGACGACCTGAATGCCGATATGTCCGAGCCCACCCGCGCCGATAATGGCGCAATATTCGCCGGGAACCAGATGCCGCGATGCCTTCTTCGCCGCGCGATAGGCGGTCAGCCCGGCGTCGGTGTAAGGCGCGACCTCTTTGGGCGCGAGAGACTTGGGCAGCTTGATCAGCGACCGCTCGCCAGTCGCGAGGTATTGCGCGTAGCCGCCATTGGCATTGATGCCGGGAAACCGGCTGCCCTCGGCATGCATGTCGTCGCCCCGACGGCACGCCAGGCAATGCCCGCTGGTGACCAGCGGATGGCAGATCACCGGGTCGCCCTTGCGCACGCTCTCGACGCCAGAGCCGACTTCCTCGACCCAGCCGGCGTTCTCATGGCCCATGATGTAGGGCAGCTTCACATCGACCTTGCTGCGCCAGATCCCTTCGATGATGTGCAGATCCGTCCGGCAGACGCCGGCCCCGCCGATCCGCACGATCACATCGCTGGGGTGCTCGATTTTCGGATCGGCAACGTCTTCGTAGCTGACGAACTGCTTGCCCGACAGACTTGTGTTGTACTCGTGCAGGACCGCGGCCTTCATTCGCTCCTCCTTGCGGTATGCCGTTTCTGCTGACGGCACGTTGTCTGATGTTGCGCAGCGTTTGGTGTTGCGCAGCGTTTGGTCTTGCGCAGCGCGCAGCAAACCCCGTGCCACCCCTGATCGCCGCACAAATCCCCCCCTCGTGGCGGCGCAACGGCAAGTGTTGTTCCGTTTCGGAACAGCGCGTGCGCAGCACTGTGTTCCGTTCCGGAACATGCCGCGGCACATCTTTTACGCGGCGTGACAAACCGGTGTCTCTGTGCGACGTTTTCAGTTCAGCGACGCCAAAATGCGCGTTCTGGGAGGAGAGCGGATGCTCACGTCCGCGGACGAAAAGGCGATTGGTGCGCACGACGTGCAGCAGGGCGGCGGCATCACCGATGCGGTATCGCTGCGACCGCTGATTTCGGATAGCTGGCAGCGTTGTCTTGCCGCCGGTCTTGATCCGCGCACCTCCCCGCCGCTGCTTGAAGTGGGCGGCCACGCCCTGGCTCAGGCTCGGGATGCGACCGGGGCCGTCCGTCGGCTCGTCTTGGCGGAATTGGAACTGCTGTATCAGCAGATCGCCGGCACCAACCATATGGTGGCGTTCGCCAGTCCGAGCGGCCTGCTACTTGATACTATTGCTGACGCCACGTTCCAGGACGCGGCGCATGCGGCGCGCATCGCCGCCGGCACGGTCTGGCAAGAGACCGCCTGCGGCACCAACGCGCTTGGCACCACGGCGCTGCTGGGCAAGCCAGTCACGGTGCACGGCGCCGAACATTTCTTCATCAGACACCGCAAGCTGACGTGCACCGCCGCCCCGATCCTCGACCCGGATGGCAATCTGGCGGGCGTTCTGGATGCATCGTCGGACTACCGCTCGCGTCAGCAGCACACCCGTGCCCTGGTCGCCATGGCGGCGGCGCAGATCGAGAACAGCCTGTTGCGTGAACGACATGGTAACCAGATGCTGATCGCCTTCCACGGCCGCGCCGAATATCTTCACACCCTCAGCGCCGGATTGCTGGCGGTTGACCCCGACGGCTGCATCCTCGCCGCGAACGGCCAGGCGCGCTACCTGCTGCATGGTCTTCCGGCAACCCGCGGTCGGCATTTCAACGATGTCTTCCGCACCCGCCTGAATGACGTGTTCGACGCCGCGCGCGACGGCGCGCGCACCCGGATCGAGGATCGGGTCGGCAGTATCCATGCCGCGCGGGTGGAGAACGCACCCTCGCGCGGCGTCGCGCAGGTCGGGATGCCGAGGCGAATCGCCGCGGCCGCGTTCGTGACCGACGATCCCGCCATCACCGTTGCCGTCACTCAGATCGAGCGTGCCGCCGTGCGCAGGGTGCCAGTGTTGATCCGTGGCGCCACGGGCACCGGCAAGGAGCAGTTTGCCCGCCACGCCCACGCCGCCAGCGGGCGCCACGGCCGCTTTGTCCCGGTCAACTGCGCCGCACTTCCCGAGACCTTGGCCGAGGCGGAATTGTTCGGCTACGTCGAGGGCGCGTTTACCGGCGCTCGGCGTGGCGGTGCGCCTGGCCTGATCGTGGAGGCGGAGCGGGGCACGCTGTTCCTCGATGAGATCGGCGATATGAAGCCGAGCCTGCAGGCGCTGCTGCTGCGATTCCTTGACGATTGGACGGTTCGCGCAGTCGGCGGCGGCCAGTCGCGCACAGTCGATGTGCTGCTGGTCTCCGCGACCAACATCGATATCGCCGAGGCCGTTGCCGAGAAGCGTTTCCGCCCTGATTTATTCTACCGGCTGGGCGGCATCGAAGTGGCGCTGCCGCCGCTCAGCCACCGCAGTGATTTCGGTGCTATCGCGACGGCCACGTTGGCCGATATCGATCCTCGGCTGGTGCTGAAGCCGGAGGCGATCGACGCGCTGATCGCGGCGCCCTGGCCGGGCAACATCCGCCAATTGCGCAGCGTGCTGACGCGCATGACGTTGTCGGCGAGCGGCGCGGTGATTACGGGTGAGGACGTCGCCGCCGCACTGGATGGCGCGGCGATCGAGACCGCCGCCGCGCGGCGGCGGGTGCGCGAAACACTGGTGTCCACATCAGGCAACATCAGTGAAGCCGCTCGGCGCCTTGGGGTGTCACGCAACACAATCTATCGCGCGCTGGGCGGCCGGGATTCGCCGCGGTAGTTACCCGCCCACCGGCTAGCCCAACTCGCCTGGGGTGT
Source organism: Rhodopila sp. (assembly GCF_965277165.1). Lineage (GTDB taxonomy): Bacteria > Pseudomonadota > Alphaproteobacteria > Acetobacterales > Acetobacteraceae > Rhodopila. The sequence goes on along the minus strand of NZ_CBDICE010000006.1, from coordinate 224,955 downwards.
CGGTGACACGCTTGACGGCTACCCCGACGCGCGCTTGGGTAATCACACAAGCCATCGGGCGCCGCCATGCTGACCCAGATCTACGAGGTCTCCACACCCGAACAGGCGACTGCGCTGTCAGCCATCGGCATCAGCCATATCGGCTTGCTGGTGGGTGATGGCGAATTCCCGCGTGAGTTGGCGGTCACCGAGGCAGTGCGGATCGCCGGCCACATCATTCCTCCATCGAAATTCGTGGCGCTGTTTCTGACCGCCGATCTCGGCCGGGTCGAAACCGCGCTGCGCCACCTCGCCCCCGCCATCATCCACCTTGGCGCGGCAGCCGAACTGCTTGGCCCGGCAGACGCCGCGAAACTGAAGAACCGATCGCCGAACCGGGTCATCATGCGCAGCGTTCCGGTGTTCGGCGAACCCAGCTTGAACATCGCGCGTAGCTACGACGGTATCGCGGATTTCTTGCTGCTTGACAGTTACCATCTCCAGGACCGGCAGATCGGCGCTCTCGGTGTCACGCATGACTGGAACATTAGCCGCCGGATCGTCCGATCGGTGCGCACGCCGGTGATCCTTGCCGGCGGCCTGGGACCCGACAACGTCGCTGACGCAATCAGCGCGGTTCGCCCGGCCGGTGTCGATTCCAAGACCAAAACCGACACGCCGGGCTCGCACGACAAGGATATCGACCAGGTGCGGCGCTTCCACGCCGCGGCCATGGCAGCACGATAATGCCGCGGTCGCGATCGCGTTAGCCCAGCACCCGCAGCAGCGCCGGAGCGGCGGTGTCCAGTTCCACCAGTGCGCCGTCGGCCACCACGCGGGTGATATCGACGTCGAAGCCGGACATCATCGTGGCGTCGGCCAGCGCGGCGCCCTGCACCATGATCGGATTGACGGTGTTGAACACCAGCGCCGCCGGCAGCATGCCGCGTGCCGCCATTTCGTGCAGCATCCAGGCCGTCGCCACGCCGCCCTTGGCCCGGTCCAGGATCAGCACCAGCCCGACATAGGATCGTCCGAACAACGCGTGCTGGGGCCGGGAGAACACGCCGGCGATGCGATCCAGGTCGTAGCGCGCGGAAAATCCGTCGCTCGCCACCAGTGCTTGGCCGCGAACCTTCCGGCCCATCGCCGCCCTCGCTGGGTAGGCGGTCATCGGATGCGCCCCGAACAGGCGGCGTCGATGCATTGGTCCATCGACAACAGCACCGGCGCGTAGCCATAGCCGCCCAGGATGTTGGTCAGCTTGGCCGAGTTCGTCGCCAGGCGCTTCCACCCGTTCGCCTCGGCCAGTTCGCGGGCGTAACTTTGATAAAAGCACATGCCAGACAGCAGCATCGCGCCGGAGGCCTCGATCCGCGCGGTCAGGCCCATGCGGTCGGCGTCGGGCTTCACCTGCGGACTGGTGATCGCCAGCAGCGGCACCGTGGCGCGGCGTCCGTCCAGGCGTTCGGCGAGCAGCCGCAACTCCAGCAGCGATAATTGCGGCGCCGAGAACACCACGACATCGACCGCATCACCGCCGCCGGCGTATTCGCCTAGCAGGGCGGCGACGTCGGACCGTCCCACTGTGATCGGGGCCGGCGGCGCGGCGTCGAACGCATCCACTGCCTCGGGCGTGACACCCTCGATATGAAACATCGCAACGCTGCCGAAACTTGCCATTGCGGCGCCGAAGTGTTTCAGCTCGTCCGAACCGGGCACCCTATCCTGGCCGCGGACCACCGGCACCCGCCAATAATCGCCGGCAAGCCGGCCGACCACGCCGCCGAGGGCGCCCCATTCGTGCAACGCGCCCGGCGTCCAGGCCGTCTCGATCAGCAACGACCCGCGGCGGCATCGGTCCAGATGGTAACCATAGCGCGGGGTGAAGCCGGTCAGCCCGGCGGCGAGCGCAGAGGGGCCGCCCTCGAAATTGGACCGCGCGCCCAGCACCGAGTTGCAGTAGATCGCCACCCCGGTGTCGCCGTACGCCATGTGCTCGCCGCGCACCGGCGGCATGATGGTCTGGTAGTTGATGCAGGTGTCGGTCATCAGGATTCCGAGCGCGGCGAACGCATCGCAGGTACGGCGCTCCAGCGCCACCATCCAGTCTCGCTGACGCAGCCGGGCTGCGGCGCCGAAATCGGTGCCGCGCGGATCCGTTATCGTGGGAATGCGCACCTGCCGCTCGGTTTTCGGCATCGCCGCGAGGCGTTCCAGCAGCGCGACGCCGGCTTCGCCCAGCGACTCGCTGTCGGCCATGATATGGGCCTGTCGCACGGCGACCAGGTCACCGGCGCCGAGGTAGCCGCCGACGCGGATCTGGTGCTCGACCGCCCAACGCCTGGCCGCGCCCATCTCGCCGCGGCGCATCGCTTCCGCCTCGTCGCCAAGCCGCATCCGGGGTTCCTCCGCTGCCCTGCCGATCAGGCTCGCGACCAGGCCGGGCGTCAATATCGGTTCGACCGCGACCACCCTTCCGGGCCGGTCCGATGCGTCGGCTTGACGCTCCGGGCACCAGGCCGCAGAAGGCGTCCTCGCGTTGCAGTAGCCACGGGATGGGTCGGCCAAGCCGCGTGACGTCATCCGCCGATCATCGCATTGGCGGAACGTTATCGTAAGAGGAAAGCAATGAAAATCGAACCCAAGGATTTCCATGTCCCCGAGGCTGCTCGGGTCGACCTGGATAAATGGCCGACCGAGGTGAAGAAGGTCTACAAATCAAAGCATGACTATCACAAGATCCTGGACGACCATGTCGAAGCGCTGAGCGAGCAGCAACAGTTGCTGTACAGTTCCCGCGGTCACGCCGTGCTGCTGATTTTCCAGGCCATGGATGCGGCGGGCAAGGATGGCGTGATCAGGCACGTGATGTCCGGGGTCAACCCGCAAGGCTGCCAGGTTTACAGTTTCAAGCAACCCAGCGAAACCGAGTTGGCCCATGATTTCCTGTGGCGAACCACGCGACAGTTGCCGGAACGCGGCCGCATCGGCATCTTCAACCGCTCGTACTACGAGGAAGTCCTTGTGGTGCGCGTGCATCCGGAGATCCTGCGCAACGAGGGCCTGGTCGAACCGATCGACGAAGCCGCCGTCTGGAACAGCCGCTATCGTTCCATCCTGGACCTGGAACGCCATCTGCACGACAACGCGACCCGTACCATCAAGTTCTTCCTGCATCTGTCGAAGCACGAACAGCAGAAGCGTTTCCTGGCCCGCATCGACAAGCCGGAGAAGAACTGGAAGTTCAGTCAGGCCGACGTCAAGGAACGCTCGTTCTGGCAGCAGTATATGACCGCCTACCAGGAGTGCCTGGGCGCCACCAGCACCGACCACGCGCCCTGGTATATCGTCCCCGCCGACGACAAGGACAATGCTCGGCTGATCGTATCGAAGATCATTCTGGATACGTTGCAAAATCTGAAAATGCGCTTCCCGGTGACCGGCGATGATCGCCGGGAAGAACTGATGGCGATTCGCAAGCAACTGGTGAAGTAGACGCGCTCGGGCCGTTTTCCCGGCACACGCCAGACACCCCAACACGGCAGGAATCGTGCACCGCGCTGATGCGGACGGTTGCCCCGCCGACCGCGCGGGTCGCGGATGCGCAACGCCGGCCGGCAACGACGCAGACCCCGGCCGGCCTTCGCCAAGCGCGGCGGCGGATGGATTTGCCCCCTGGCACTCGCCCGGGAAGAGTGCTAAAGGCGGCGCGCCGATGAACCATCTCTGTCGCGGCGGGCACGATTGGCCCGCCTGATCGCCTGCTCGCCACGGCGTGCGGCGAGCGGCCGATAACCTCGTCACCGGCCGGTGCCGGTCAGTAGCCGGCGACGCAGTCGATTTTCGGGAAGGATACGCACATGCCTGCCAAGGACGTTCGATTCGGAGGCGATGCCCGCCAGCGCATGACGCACGGGGTTGATACCCTGGCCGAGGCGGTGAAGGTCACCCTGGGTCCCAAGGGACGCAACGTGCTGCTGGACAAGAGCTACGGGTCGCCGCGCAGCACCAAGGACGGCGTCGCCGTCGCCAAGGAGATCGAGCTGTCCGACAAGTTCGAGAACATGGGCGCCCAGCTGGTGCGCGAGGTCGCCAGCAAGACCAACGACATCGCCGGCGACGGCACCACCACGGCGATCGTGCTGGCCCAGGCGATCATCCGCGAGGGCGCCAAGGCGGTGTCGGCCGGGATGAACCCGATGGACCTGAAGCGCGGCGTCGACAAGGCGGTGAACGCGCTGGTCGAGGAACTGAAGAAGCGGTCGCGGAAGATCACCACCCAGGCGGAGACTGCCCAGGTCGGCACCATCTCGGCCAACGGCGAGGCCGAGATCGGCAAGATGATCGCCCAGGCGATGCAGAAGGTCGGCAACGAGGGCGTCATCACCGTCGAGGAAGCGAAGACCGCGCTGACCGAACTCGATGTCGTTGAGGGCATGAAGTTCGACCGCGGCTACATGTCGCCCTATTTCATCACCAACGCCGAGAAGATGACGGCAGAGCTGGAAAATCCGTATATCCTGCTGAACGAAAAGAAGCTCTCCAGTCTGCAGTCGATCCTCCCGGTGCTGGAGGCGGTGGCGCAATCGGGGCGTCCGCTGCTGATTATCGCCGAGGACGTCGAGGGTGAGGCGCTCGCCACCCTGGTTGTCAACAAGCTTCGCGGCGGGCTGAAGGTGGCCGCGGTCAAGGCCCCGGGCTTCGGCGATCGGCGCAAGGCGATGCTGGAAGACCTGGCGATCCTGACCAAGGGCGAGCTGATCAGCGAGGACCTCGGGATCAAGCTTGAAAACGTCACGCTGGCGATGATGGGCACCGCCAAGCGGGTGCTGATCGACAAGGAGAACACCACGGTCGTCGAAGGCGCCGGCAAGAAGGCCGACATCCAGGGCCGCTGCGCGCAGATCCGCGCCCAGATCGAGGAAACCACGTCGGACTACGACAAGGAGAAGCTGCAGGAACGGCTGGCCAAGCTGGCCGGTGGCGTTGCCATCATCCGCGTCGGCGGCGGGTCCGAGAGCGAGGTGAAAGAGCGCAAGGACCGTGTGGATGACGCGCTGCACGCGACCCGCGCGGCGGTCGAGGAAGGCATCGTGCCAGGCGGCGGCGTGGCGCTGGCTCGGGCGTCACTAGTGCTGGCGAAGCTGAAGGGCGACAACGAGGATCAGCGGGTCGGGATCGAGATCGTCCGCCGCGCCGCGCTGGCCCCGATGCGCCAGATCGCCTCCAACGGCGGCGAGGACGGCGCGGTGATCTCGGGCAAGACGCTGGACAAGGACGATTACAACTGGGGCTTCGACGCGCAGACCGGGGACTTCAAGGATCTGGTCAAGGCCGGTATCCTGGATCCGACCAAGGTGGTGCGTTGCGCGCTGCAGAACGCCGCCTCGATCGGCGGGCTGATGATCACCACCGAGGCGATGGTGGGCGATCATGTGGAACCGCCAGCCAAGGACGCCTGATCGCTGAAATGTCTGGCGCTCGCCGCATCGGTTGCGGCGGGCGCCGCGGAGGACGCGATGACTGAGCAAGACAAGCCCGATCCGACGCCGGAGGCGTTGACGGCGGAGCTGATCCGGAGGGAGGCGCTTCGCCGCGCGGCGGCGGAATTGTCGACGACCGCGCCAGCCGGAGTTGAGGGCGTGCTGGCTCGGATTTCGGCCGAAGTGACCGCGGCGGCGAGAGAGAAGAAGCCCAGACGATAAGGCCGCGCAACGATCAGCCGCGGATGCCACCTAGCGGAAAGGATTGTTCCTGGGCCCGCGCGGTCGCCAGGTTCGCTTCTTGCACGTAGGGCAGGTTTGACAGGATCTGCATGGTTTGTTGCGGCGGGTAGGTGAAGATTGGCGAGGTGAGCACCTGCCCCGCCGCCGGACCGTTGCCAGTCTGCAGATCGAGGCTCAATGCCAGTAGGGTGTTGACCACGAGCTGCGACGGAGTGCCGGTGCGGATGCCGAGAATGGCGCGAAGCTGGTCGCGCGCTTGGCCCATGCGGAACTTGATCGATTGGTCCATGCTGAACCAGCGGGGGTTCTCCCTCAGTTCGCCCGACAGATATTCCAGCGCGACCACCGCCTTGGCGGCATCGATTGGATTGCCCCTGGTGTTGGCGGCTGAGCTGAACGCCCAGGCCGATTGGTTGATCGCACCAATGTCGTTGTCTTCATAAACGCCATAGACACCGGCCGGCAGGTAGGGAGTACGGCGGGACGCCGGCAGTGTGCCGCAGGCGGAAAGACAAAGCGCCAGGACCGACAGGCTGACCAGGGTGCGCATGAAGGCGGTTCCAAACAATGCCAGCCTCGATATTGGGAGGTTCGGGTGGCGTGGCTAGAGTGCGATCGCTCTTGGTTGCATCACCAAAAGCGTGAATCACCCTCTCGAACAATGAGTTGCCGAGCATTGTCGGTTCAGTCTGAACCGACAATGCTCTAGTCACCGGCAGCCTGGGGCGCCGACAATGGAAAACGACCGGCCGGGCTACCGGGAGAGACTGGCGGGATCAAAGCCGGTACCATCGGGGCCGGGGTCAGTGCGGTCGAGGCCGCGGACGGTGCGGATCAGCGCGCTGACGGAACGCCGGCCTCGGTCAACGCCGCGGCCTGCCGCTGGGCCAAGGCGGCTTCGCTGAAATCGGCGATCAAATCGTGGAACAGGCGGCTCCAGTTCAGTTCCGCCTTCAGCCGCACGAAGACACCGCCAAGCCCGATAGCCGAACGATCCATCAGCACGAACTCGCGCGGCGGCATCACCCCGCCGGTGCGCTTCAGCCCGGCATGCACCCGCTCGGCGACTTCGCGGCCGAAGGTCGGATCGTTGGTCTCCTGAATGTTGCGCACACGGTCCTGGGTCAGCGGCTCATACAGGAACCGCGCCCACATGTTCAGCACGTTCATCTTTTCCCGCGACAGATCGGTGAAGCCCCAGGTCTCGTAGGCATGATGCGCCTTGTCGTCGTCGTGGTCGCGCACCGCCTCGAACAATTCGATGACTCCGGAGACGAAGCGCGCCCCGAACACCCGAATAGCACCGAAATCGAGCAGATTGACCGATCCGTCCTGGCGCACCTGGTAGTTTCCCAGATGTGGATCGCCATGGATCACGCCGTAGCGGTAGAACGGCACGTACCAGGCGTGGAACAGCGCCTCGGCGATCCGGTTACGCTGGTCCTGCGGCGGGTCCTCGGCGAGGACCTGCATCAGCGGCCTTCCGTCTAGCCAGGTCATGGTCAGCAGACGATTGGTGCTGAATTCCGGCATCGGCACCGGCACGTGCACGCCTGACTGGCCGTTGAGCATCAGCCCGTACAGCCGCATCTGAGAGGCTTCGCGCAGGTAGTCCAGTTCCTCGCGCAGCCGCTCGCGCAATTCCTTATAGATCTCATCCTGCTGAATCGCGTTGTCCATGCGATGATAGACCGCCATCGCCAGTTTCAACTGCCGCAGATCGGCCTCTACCGTGCTGGGCATGTCGGGATACTGCAGTTTGCACGCGACCTCGGTTCCGTCCGGCAGGCGCGCGCGATGCACCTGCCCCAGGCTGGCGGCGGCGGCGGCGTCTTGGCTGAACGAGGCGAACCGTGCCTGCCAGTCCGGTCCGAGTTCGCTGGCCATGCGGCGGCGGACGAAATTCCAGCCCATCGCCGGCGCGTTCGACTGCAACTGCGCCAGTTCGGCGGCGTATTCGGCGGGCAATGCGTCTGGCACGGTGGACAGGAACTGGGCGACCTTCATCAGCGGTCCCTTCAGGCCGCCGAGGATGGTCTTCAGATCCTCAGCATGCGAGGCTCGGTCGGTCTTGATGCCGAACACCCGCTCTCCGGCGACACGGGCGGCGATCCCGCCAACGGCGCCCGAGGTGCGGGCGAAGCGGCGGAACTCGCCGAACAGGCTGCTACCCGACATGGCCGAGCCAGGGCAGAGATGGCCGAGCCGGGGATCTCATCGGGCAGTTCTCATTCGGTTGCGCATCAACCTTAATATTTGCGACGCCGCGGCCGATTGCAACCACCGATCCGGCTGGGCAATGTCGAAGTCCGCGCCGCCCCGTCAAGCGACCGCCGCTGTCAACCGTGTTTCGTCTTGTTCTCCATCGCCTCGGTCAGCCGTTGCGGGTCGACCTTGACCTCGACCCCGGCGCGTTCGGTCTGCAACTGCATTATCGATCGCGAGTCGCGATTGCCCCAGCCGCGGTTCAGCCCCTCCGACAGATCGGCCAACGCCAGGTTGGCCAACCGCATCGGCACGTTGAGCTCACGGCCCAGGCCGGTGGCGAGGCTGACATCCTTGTGCGCCAGGCGCAGGGCGAAGGCGGCCGGCTCGTAGCTGTTGGGCAGGAACTGGTCGGTCAGCGATTCGAACGCGCCGCGCCGGCCGATGGCGCCTTGGCGGACCGCTTCCCAGATCGCCAGCGGCTCGATGCCGGCCTTGACGCCCATGCTGAACACCTCGGCGGCGGCGGCGGTGGCGATGTAGCCGTAACAGTTATGCACCAGCTTGGCGACCGAACCGGCGCCGATCGGGCCGATATGGGTGGCCGCGTCGCCGATGGTGTCCAGCACCGGCTTCCACTTGGCGAATACGCCGGCGTCGCCGCCGCACCAGATCGCCAGCTTGCCGCTCGCCGCCCCGCGCGGGCCGCCGCTGACCGGGGCGTCGAACAGATGGGCGCCCTTGTTTTGATAGTCGGAATGGGCCTTGCGCACCGTGGTCGGCGAATTGGTCGTCAGGTCGAAATAGGCCACGCCGTCGCGGATCGCCGACAGCAGGCCGACGTCGCCGTAGGTCACCGCATCGAACTCGACCGGTCCGGGCAGCGAGGTGAAGATGATGTCGCAGGTGGCGGCGATCGCCGCCGGCGTGTCGGCCCACACCGCGCCGTTCTTGAGGTGGGTGGCCGCGGCGTCACGGCGGACGTCGTGAACCAAGACGGTATGGCCGTCCTTCTGGATGCCCTTCTGCAGATTCGCGGCCATGCTGGCGCCCATGGTGCCAAGGCCGATAAAGCCCGCCTTCATCGTTCGCGTCCCCTCAATCCTACGGATTGGCCTCGAAAATCTCCCGCGCGAGGTTGGCGGCCGACATCGCGGCCGGCCAGCCGGCGTAGAACGCGACATGGGTGATCATTTCGGAGATCTCGGTCTTGGTCAGGCCGTTGTCCAAGGCACGCTGCAGGTGCCCGCGCAGTTGTTCTGGACGATAAGTGGCTGTGAGTACCGCGCAGACGATCAGGCTGCGGTCTCGCTTGGATAGTTCCGGACGTTCCCAGATATCGCCGAACAGGACCTGTTCGGTAACCTCGATCATTTTCGGCACGGTATCGCGCACGCGGTCGCGGGATGCGGACGAGGGAACCTGAGCCATGATTTTCCTCCTGTTGGCTGTCGTGGCATTGCACACCAAGCCGGTTGCGCTGTCCAATCGTCAACCGCCTGACGCGCCGCTTCCAGGTGGCCGCGAGACCAGTTGGGCTCGGCATCGGCAGCGGATCACAGGTGGTCGGATCGGCGCGACAAAATTCAGGGCATCGCCGCGGTGCTGCCACCGTCCACCACGATCTCGGTCGCGGTGATGAAGCGCGCCTCGTCGGAGGCCAGGAACAGCACGGCGTGCGCCACATCCCAGGCGTCCCCCATGTGTCCCATCGGCACCGCCGCGTTGCGCGCATCAATCAGCTTCTGGGCGTCGTTGCCGCCGACCGTGCGGGCCAGCCGATACTCGACCAGAGGGGTGTGCATCAGCCCCGGCACGACGGTGTTCACCCTGATGCCCTGTTTGGCGTAGCTGCCGGCAACCGAACGCGAAAGCTGGATCACCGCGGCCTTCGCGGCGCTGTAGCCGACATGGGACCGGTTGCTCAGGAAATCGTTGCGCATACCGGCGACCGAGGCGATGTTGACGATCGCGCCCTTGCCCTGGTCCAGCATCACCGGCAGCACGTATTTGCAGCCCAGGAAAGCGGTTTTCAAATTGAACTCGATCTGGCGGTCCCAGACCTCCTCGGTCATCGAGACCGGGTCGCCGGGGGCTGACCCACCGACGTTGTTGACCAGGATATCGATGCGCTTGAAACGATGCAGGCACGCCTGCACCATCGCCTCGACGTCGGCCGCGACTGTCAGGTCGCAATGGTGGGTGGCGCTGGTGCCGCCTGCGGCCTCGATGATCGACCGGGTTGCCGCGACTGCCGCTTCGTTGATGTCCACCAGGAAGACCGAGGCGCCCTGGCGGGCCAGCAGGATGGCGGTGGTCTTCCCGTTGCCCCAGATCTCGCTATCCGCCGGACCGACCGACCCAGCACCAGCGACGACCGCGACTTTTCCCGCCATATCCAGCATTCGGCTTGCTCCCTTTCGATGCCCCGGCACCGCGGCCGATGCGCCCGGTCCAGGTCGCCGTGGCCGGGGCGCCTTGCCAGGCAGCATTCCCCAGCCACGCTGCGCGGGCTGATCCGGCCATGCTGCGCATCCGCTCGACGGTTGGCAAGCGGCCATCCGGCTGCCCGATGAGCGGGTTCGCATACGAGACAATGGCCGGGATATCGCCACTGAAGGTAAAACGATCGCGACAAAACATTGTCACTTGCCAACGCATTGGTCCTGTATCCGAGACGATGCGGGGCTCAGTTGTACGAATCAGTCGCATGGACGTGCCTATTGCAGCGTGATGGCTCAAAATCCAGTTCAGATCACGAGTTTTGATCCAAGATGGCGTCGGGTGCCGATGCCGTCCGCCGGTAACGGATGACCGCCTCATTCGCTGTTGATTATCGGGCCGTGCACCATTCGGCTACATCGTTTCGATGTCTCGGGAGCGGCGATCAGTGACTACCAGCCTCGTTTCGCGTCGTTCAGATGGCTCCGGTTGCTTCGACGTCGTTATCGTCGGTGGTGGCGTCGGCGGAACCCTGGTGGCGAGGCTGCTGGGGCAGGCCGGATACGAAGTGTGTCTGATCGATCGTCATGCGGTCTTTCCGCCGAATTTCCGAGCCGAGCATCTGGATGGTCCGCAGATCGGGCAACTCCGTCGCCTTGGCTTGCTGGATGACCTGACGCTTGGTCTCTATCGTGGCGAAACGGTGACGACCGCTCGGGCCGGACGTATCATCGGGACCAGCGGCACGATCAACTACGGCCTGCGCTATGAAGACCTGGTCAACCGGGCGCGTGCGTCCTTGCCGGCAACGGTGCAAACCGTGATCGGGCGCGTTGCCCAGGTCGACGCCAGCGATACGATCCAGCGGGTGCGGTTGTCCGACGGGGATATCATCAGTGGTCGTCTGGTGGTCCTGGCCACAGGTCACGGACAGGCGATCGGCAAGGCCCTGGGGATCGGTCGGCGGCTGATCCGGCACGCGCATTCGCTGACCTTCGGGTTCGATATCGAGCCGGTTGGCGAGGCTTTCGAGCATTCCTTCCTGGTCTATCAGCGCGAGCAAATCCGCGACCGGATGGACTATCTGGCGGCATTCACGATGGGCGCGACGACGCGGGTCAACCTGTTCACGTACCGCGACTACAAGGAGGCCTGGACCAGGGCTTTCCTGGCCGATCCGGCCGCCGGCCTGCGCGCCACGCTGCCCGGGCTGGCTTCGGTCATCGGCACCTATCGCCCGATCGGGCCGGTGGTGGCGCGGCCGATCGATCTCTACACCTCGGAGCGGCATCGGCGGGACGGGGTCGTGATGATCGGGGATGCGTTTCAGGCCGCCTGTCCGGCGACCGGAATGGGCATGGTGCGGCTGTTGACCGATGTCGAGCAGCTCACCGCGCTGCACATTCCACGATGGCTGCTGACGCCGGGAATGAACGCGGCCAAGATCAGCGCGTTCTACGACGATCCGGTGAAGCGGGCCTGCGACGACAAGGCGTTGCACGATTCGGAATACCGGCGCGCGGTTTCGATCGAGCAGACGCCTGCCTGGCGATTGCACCGGGGTCGGGTTCGGGCGATGGAGACCGTGGCGGGATGGTGGCGCCGTCAATCGGCGCTGTCCCGTCCGCGCATCGGCACGGACCAGCCCGGCGACATCGCCGGCGATCCCGCCCGGGCGTAATCATGATCGGTTGATTATTGTTGCCGGCGACCCGGGTATCGATGTCAGTCCGGACTCTATCCCCCGAACGCCGAGAGCCCCGTCTGTGCCCGTCCCAGGATCAGGGCATGCACATCATGAGTGCCCTCATAGGTGTTCACCGTCTCCAGATTCATCACGTGACGGATGACATGATACTCGTCGACGATGCCGTTGCCGCCATGCATGTCCCGAGCAACCCTGGCGATGTCCAGCGCCTTGCCGCAATTGTTGCGCTTTAGCAGACTGATCATCTCCGGTGCCGCGTCGTGTTCGTCGATCAACCGGCCCAGCCGCAGCACCGCGTGAAGCCCCAAAGTGATCTCGGTCTGCATGTCGGCCAGCTTCTTCTGGACCAGTTGCGTCCCGGCCAGCGGCCGGCCGAACATCATCCGCTGCAGGGTATATTCGCGGGCCGCCTGCCAGCAGAACTCGGCCGCCCCCAAAGCGCCCCAGGCAATGCCATAGCGCGCGTTATTCAGGCACGAGAACGGGCCGCGCAGACCCTTGACCGACGGCAACTGGTTTTCAGCCGGTACAAACACGTCCTGCATCATGATCATGCCGGTGACCGAGGCACGCAGCGAGAACTTGCCCTCGATCTTCGGCTGCGTCAGGCCGTTCATGCCGCGTTCCAGGATGTAGCCGCGAATGTCGCCGGCGTCGTCCTTCGCCCACACCACCAGCACATCCGCGATCGGCGCGTTGGTGATCCAGGTCTTCGACCCGTTCAGCAGGAACCCGCCATCGACCGCCTTCGCCCGCGTCCGCATCGACGCTGGATCGGACCCTGCATCGGGTTCGGTCAGACCGAAACAGCCGACCAACTCCCCGGTGCGCAATCCGGGCAGATATTTCCGCCGCTGATCCTCCGACCCGAAGGCGTGGATCGGATACATCACCAGCGACGACTGCACCGAGAACGCCGACCGGTAACCCGAATCGACCCGTTCGACCTCACGCGAGATCAGGCCATAGCTGACATAATTGATGCCCGCGCAGCCGTAGCCATCCAAAGTGGCGCCGAGGAATCCCATCTCGCCGAACTCGTTCATGATCTCGCGATCGAACTTTTCCAGCCGGTTCGCCATCAGAACGCGCGGCCACAGCTTCTCCTGGCAAAACGCATGGGCGGCGTCGCGGATCGCTCGCTCGTCCTCCGACAAGGCGGTTTCAAGCCGCAGCGCATCGTCCCACGCGAACCGCGTGAAATGGCCGGACGGACGTGGCGGGGCGTCGTTCATGCGTCACTATCCCCAGTTCGCGCGGTCGGGTTCGGCCGCGCACGCAGCGACATGAAGGCCGGAACCTCGTCGCCGAAGCCAACGACGGCGGCCCCCAGGTCGTCGTCGCGCCGATAACGGCCCCGACGGCCATCCTCCCGTCTTGGCTCCTCCCGTCTGGGCTCCTCCCGCCTGGCCTCTTCCCGCCTCGGGTCCGGCCGGCGCGCTTCCCCGCGCCTGGCCTCGACCCGCCTCGCTTCATCGCGCCTCGGCTCGTCGCCCCGCGCAGCGCGATCCGCGGCGATCGCCAGTTCGGGTTGTTCAGCGGAATTCGACTGCGAGCGGTCGGAGCGCCCACGTTCACCCCGCGGCTTGCCGGTTTTTTCCCGACCCTCCCGACCTTTGGGCTTGACGGCAGATGTCTTCGGCTCCGCCGGCTTGCGCCCGCGCCGCTTGCGGCCATCCCGCTCGGCCCAATCCACCGGATCGAGGCCCTCGACCAGGATCGGCGGAATCGGATGGCCGATCAGCTTCTCGATCTGCTCCACGGCATAGCGATCGTCCGGGGCCGCGATGGTGAAGGCCTTGCCTTCCAACCCGGCACGACCGGTGCGGCCGATGCGATGAACGTAGTCCTCGGCGTGAATCGGCACGTCGAAATTGAACACGTGCGACAGACCGCCGATGTCCAGCCCACGAGCCGCCACGTCGCTGCAAACCAGCAGGCGAAGCTCGTTCGCCTTGAACTTCTCCAGCGTCGCGAAGCGCACCGTCTGGGCCATGTCGCCATGCAGCGCGCCGGCATTGAAATTGTGCTTGCTCAGCGATTTGTACAGGATATCGACATCGCGTTTGCGGTTGCAGAAGATCAGTGCGTTCTGCACCGCCTGACTGCGGACCAGCCGGCGCAACGCTTCCCGCTTGTCGTGCTCCGCCACCAGCGCGATCCCCTCGGTGATCGTCGTGGCCACCGAAGCGGCTCGGGACACCGCGATTTCCTTCGGATTGGTCAGGAACGCATTCACCAACCGGCGGATTTCCGGCCCCATCGTGGCCGAGAAGAACAGCGTCTGCCGCGTCGCCGGCAACATCGAAACGATCCGCTCGACGTCGGGGATGAAGCCCATGTCCAGCATGCGGTCGGCTTCGTCGATCACCAGCAGCCTGGTGTCGGTCAGCAGGATGGTGCCGCGGTCGAACATGTCCAACAGCCGACCCGGCGTGGCGATCAGCACGTCGACGCCGCGGTTCAGCACCTCTTTCTGGTCGGACATGCTCTCGCCGCCGATGATCAAGGCGTGGGTCAGCTTCAGATATTTGCCGTATTCGACGAAATTCTCCGCGACCTGCAGTGCGAGCTCGCGCGTCGGCTCCAGGATCAGGCTGCGCGGCATGCGGGCGCGGGCGCGCGAGCCGGACAGGATATCCAGCATCGGCAAGGTAAAGCCGGCGGTCTTTCCGGTCCCGGTCTGCGCCGTGCCCATGACGTCGCGACCCATCAGCACGTAGGGGATCGCCTGCTCCTGGATTGGCGTCGGATGCCGGTAGCCCATGTCGTCGATGGCGCGCAGCACCTCGTCGGACAGGCCAAGATCGGCGAACACGGTGCGGGCGTCTTCCGGCGGCGGCCCGGCCTCGATCGGGATCAGCTCCGGCTGACCTCCTTTATCGATGGGTTGCTCGTCGGACGAATGGCGCTCGACCGCACCGGCTGCGTCTGCGGCGGGATCACCGACCGCGCGCTCAGGCGCATCCTCCGGCAGTTCGGATCGGTCCGCGGCGGTTGGCGCGCTGGCTTCGCCCGATGGCTGGCTATTTGCGTCCGCCCCGGTTGGCGGTTGCACGCTGAACGGGTCGGCAGCGGATGAATCGCCCGCCCCGAAGTCGAGCGCGACCCCGCTCGCCTCGGCGACGTTCGAGTTCTGAACAGCCTGGTTCGCTGCCTTATCCTCCGCGACATGCGGCTCCGCGTCGGTGGGTTCCCGTGGGGCGGTGGTGGTTTCGTTCAAATCCGGTCCAGTCGATGGCATGGGTGCGTTTGATGGTCGATCGTTCCGCATTTGGCGGCGGGTGCCGTGGCTGTACCCTGTGGCCAAACGCAAATCCCGCATGCGAGGTGCCCAGCATCCACTCGCGCGCCGGGCGGGGTATCGGTATTACAAGGGCAAAAGTCAAGGATCAGTGCTGCGCGGCGTCACATCGAACCTTGCATGCGATCAACCACCCGGCAACCCGCCCGCCAGCCCGAACCCCGCCGCTCACCCGGCCGCCGCCCGCCGTGCCGCGCCGAGCGCTCCGGAGGCCAGCGCCTCCGCCACCTGGCTGTCGTCGAGCTTCAGCACGCTGCGCAAGATTTCCTCGGTATGCTCGCCCAGCAGCGGCGAGCGTTTCACCTCGGAACCACTATCCGACATCTTGATCGGATTGCCGACCGAGAGGTAGCTGCCCCGCGTCGGATGCTCGACCTCGACCACCGTGCCGGTGGCGCGCAGCGATCGGTCCTCGACCAGTTCCTTCATCGACAGGATCGGACCGCAGGGAATGTCGTATTTGTTCAGGATGTTCATCGCCTCCAGCTTGTCCTGCGTCATCGTCCAGGCCTCGATCGTGTCGAAGATCGACCGCAGCCGAGGCAGCCGGGCGGCGGGCTTGGCATAGTCCGGATCGGTCTTCCAGTCCGGCTTGCCGATCACGTCGCAGATCGATTCCCAGACCGGCGCCTGGGCGATGAAATAGATATAGGCGTTCGGATCGGTCTCCCATCCCTTGCACTTCAGGATCCAGCCGGGCTGGCCGCCACCCGAGGCGTTGCCGGCACGCGGCACCGCCTCACCGAATTCGCCGTCGGGATATTGCGGATACTCGGTCAGCGGTCCGTGCGCCAGGCGCTGCTGATCGCGCAGCTTGACCCGGCACAGGTTCAAAACGCCGTCCTGCATCGCCACGTCGACCCGCTGCCCGCGTCCGGTGGTGTTGCGCTGGAACAGCGCCGCCACGATCCCCAGCGCCAGGTGCAGGCCGGTGCCGGAATCGCCGATCTGCGCCCCGGTCACCATCGGCGGCCCATCGTCGAACCCGGTGGTGGAGGCCGACCCGCCGGCACATTGGGCGACATTCTCGTAAACCTTGCAGTCCTCGTACGGGCCCGGTCCGAAACCTTTGATCGAGGCCAGGATCATCCGCGGATTCAGTTGCTGGATGCGCGGCCAGGTAAATCCCATGCGGTCCAGCGCGCCGGGGGCGAAATTCTCCACCATGACGTCGCAGGACTTGACCAGTGCTTCGAGCACCTCCTTGCCAACCTTGTGCCGCCCGTCGATCTCGATCGAGCGCTTGTTGTGGTTCAGCATGGTGAAATACAGGCTGTCGACGCCCTTGATGTCCTGCAGTTGCCCGCGCGTGATGTCACCGGTTCCCGGTCGTTCGACCTTGATCACGTCGGCACCGAACCATGCCAGCAACTGGGTGCATGTCGGGCCCGACTGGACATGGGTAAAATCCAGGATGCGGACGCCCCCCAATGCCTTGGCGTCTCCCAATGCCTTGGCGCCATCAAGTGCTGTGGTCATGTCATTTCTCCCTGCTGTAAATTTTACATGGCGCTGCTTCCACAGCCGGCGGCTGCCGGTCGAGCAACCCGCCATGCCGCTCGACATGCTCCGCCAGGCCCAGCGTGTGCGCCCGCACCAGCCGTTCGGCGAGGTCGGCATCGCCCGCCTGCAGTGCTGCGATGATCGCACGGTGATCCGCCACCGAACGCTGCGCCCGGTTGTCCTGCGTCATCGTCACCGCGCGAACCGCGCGCATATGGATGAACAGCGCGTCGGTCAGGCTCGACATCAGCTCGATCCCGCCCAGGCGGATTATGGCGCGGTGAAATTCCATGTTGGCGTCGGAGTATTCCGTCAAGTGCCCGGACGGGTCTTCGTCGAACGCATCCATCAGCCCGCTCAGCGCGGCGACGTCGGCCGGCAAGGCATTGTCCGCGGCCAACCGTGCCGCCATGCTCTCGATCGCCGCCCATACCGTGATCATCTCGACGATCTCGCGCTTCGTCTTGCGCACGACGATGATGCCGCGGCGGGGAATCGAGCGCACAAGCCCTTCTTGCTCCAACACCGAAAGCGCTTCGCGGATCGGCGTGCGGCTGACCCCCAGATCTTCGCTGAGTTGCCGCTCATCGAGCCGGATCTCCCCGGCGTGGCCGTAGAGCTCCATGTCCATGATCGCCCGCTTGATCGCGTCAGAGGCCTGTTTGCGCAGGCCGAAACCGACATCGAGCGGCGCTATGCGTAGTCTCGGCTGGGTTTGGGACAAACCGTGTAACCCCGTGCTGCAGTAGTTTGTATTTTGTATACCACGGAAGTCAAGCAAGGGCGACCCGGCGGAGAGAAGGCCCTAGCGCCATCCCTCCGTCCGCCGCGCTGACCGGGCAAAATCGGCAGTCATGCTGTGTTCCACGAGTGGCCGGCGCAATTCGTGTGCTCCGGAGCCCACCTCTACAGTGCACGCCCCTCGCAGCCATCCCCCGACAGCCCCAGGTGACGCAGCAACGTCGGTCCCAGGTCAACCACCGAACTCGGCGCCCCGGACGTCGCACCGGCCTCGAAGCCGCACCCCGAGATCATCAGGAACGGCATCTGTTCCCACGCACCCAGGCCGCCATGCTGGCCACACCCAAGCCGGTCAGACTTGCCCTCCGACGGCTTCGCGCTCGCCCCGCTACCGGCAATGCCGAACCCATTGGGCGCCGCGTCGCTGCGCATCGAAACCGCGCACACCAGCCCATCCACCGCCGCCTGCCCCGCCGCTTCCAACCGGGCCCCTTCCAGCACCTCGCCGGCCCAACCGCGCCCGCGCAGAAACCCCACCACCGCCGATGCATCCGCCGCGCGATCCGGGTGCAGGTAAATCAGCGCCGAGGTGCCATTGGACACCGCCAGCAAGCTGGCATCCCCGGTGCGCTTCAAGCCGGCCGAGACGAATTCCAGATCGATGTCCACCACCTCGGTCACCGTCTGGTGGCCATGGTCGGAACAACCGATCAGCAGCACCTCCTCCCCGGCGGCTCGCCGCGCGCTGACCGCCTCCCGCACCCGACCGAAGCAACTGTCGGCCGCAGCCACCGCCGCCATCGCCGCCGGTGAGCCCAGCGGGTGCTCGTGCTGCGAATGGTCCGGTTCACCCAACCACAGCACGGCCAAGGAAGCCTCCCGGCCGGCCAGCGCCCGGTGCAAAAAATAGCCCGTCAGCCGATCGTCGCCCGCGCTGTCGAGCGTGACATCCCCCACCCCATCCGCCGCTTCCAGCCGGCGTCCACCAGGAGCGAAACAGCCGGCTCGATGATACACCCAGCCATGCCCGTCCGGATCGTGCGCCCGCGCCGCGCCTGGAGACACGTTGCTGAACACCATCGCCTCGAGCCCCGCCTCGGCCAGGCGCTGCGCCAGCGTCGGCACCGCCAAGGTGCGCCCGCGCACCCGGCGCCAATGGTCCATGAAGTCCGGCCGCCCGACATCGCGCGCCACCAGCGCGCCATTCTCCATCAGCGCCACCGAATTCCCTTGCAGCCCATGCCGGGCCGGAAAGCAGCCCGTGGCAAAGCAGGCCGAAACCACCCGGGTGGCCGACGGAAACACCGAACGGTGCGCGCCGAAAGCGGTTGCCTCGGCGCGGAACGCATGCAGTTTCGGCGTCGTGTCCGGCCCGACCAGGTCCCGCCGCAACCCATCCAGCACCACCACGACCGCACGCCGCGTCATCCCGCCCCTCTTTCCAACGCGACGCCACGCCAGGAGCGCCGACCACCCCCAATGCTTCCGTCAGCCAGCGAAATCCTCAGCCGGACGCGCCGGGCTGCCCCCCAACGCCCGTCCGACCTCAAACAATCTCCATCGCAATCCTCGGCGGCGCCTTCAACGTCTGCAAAATCACGCAATACCGCTCGGTGGTCTGGATCATCCGTTCCAGCTTCGCCGCATCCGCGTCGCAGTCCACCTCGAACCGCAGCGTAATCTCGCTCAACCCCACAGGAGCCGCACGATCCACCCCCAGCGTGCCCCTGGCGTCCCACACCCCCTCGGCAATCACCTTGCCGCTATGGACAGTCACCCCCATCGCCGTCGCCACCGCCCGCAGCGTCACCCCGGCGCAGCCTACCAACGCCTCCAGCAGCATATCCGCCGAACAGGCCAACTCGCCCGACCCGCCACCCGCCTTATGCAGCCCGGCAACCACCGTGCCATGCCAGGCATCGACATTCACCGCGATGTCGTTCCGATCCAGGCTGCCCTCGGCCCGCGACACCACCCTGGCGGCATCCGGCCGGTTGCGGTAGGCTTGCTTCAACGGCGCCTGAACGGCGCGCAGTTCGTCGGCGTTCATCATCCCTCCTTATTGCGCTGGCGGCACATCCAGCCGGACCACGATGCCGTCCAGCTCGGACGAGGGCGGCGGATAGCGCCGCATCACCTGCGGATCGTGACCCGGAACGATCAGCTCCGCCGACGCGGCATGCGCGCGCAGCGTATCGAACGCCTCCAGCATGTCGCCGACATGCAGCGCCACCGTGAACGGCCGCTGGGTATCCATGTTCTCATAGAAATGCGTCACGTCTGACGCCAGCACCACGACGCCACGCTTCGTATTCACCTTGACGAACTGCAGCCCGGCCGAGTGCCCGCCAGTCGGCACCACGTTGATGCCATCGGCCACCTCGGCGGCACCGTTGTGATACACCACCCGGCCATCGAAGTTCAGCCGCACCATGCCGCAGACATCGTCCGGCTCGAAGCTTTTCGCCAGTTGCTTGTGCCGCATGTAGCGGCCCACCGCGTAGTGCATCTCCGGTTCCTGCAAGTGAAACCGAGCCTTCGGAAACTTGTCGAAGTTACCGACATGATCGTAGTGCATATGCGTCAGGATCACGTCCCGAACCGTCGCCGGATCGACCCCCAGCAACGCAAGCGAATCGATCGGACAGCGTTCCAGCTTGCGCCCGCGCTTGCCGCCGCTTTCGGCGGTGAAGCCGATGTCGATCACCACCGCGCGGTCGGCGTTGCGCGCCACCCACACGAAGTAGTCCATCGGCATCGGCCCGTCATGCGGATCGCCGCCGATGAAGTGCTCGCCCCGCCGAGCCTCACGTGTGGCGTAACGCAGGGCGAACAACTCATATACCGCCGTCATCGTCTAGACCGCCTCCTGGTGCGCGCTGATGTCGGGCATCACCTTCCGGGTGAACAGATCGATCGAATT
The DNA here is from genome assembly GCF_965277165.1 of Rhodopila sp. Lineage (GTDB taxonomy): Bacteria > Pseudomonadota > Alphaproteobacteria > Acetobacterales > Acetobacteraceae > Rhodopila. Next base: position 204,421 of record NZ_CBDICE010000006.1, on the reverse strand, counting down.
CAACGCCTCGTCGCCGGTGATGTCGCCGAACGCGAAGCGACACAGCAGATAGTTCAACCCGGCCTCGTCCACCGTCCGCTGCAAAAAATCGCGCACCTTGTCCGGCGTCCCGGCCACCGCGCGCCCCTCCGCCTCAGCATCCTCGAAACGTTCGGGAAAGATCGCATGTGCCGACGGCATCATGTCGTGCGCGAGCCACAGCTTCAGGAAGCTGGCGCGCCACTTGTCATACCCACGCCGAGCAATGTCCAACGCCTCCCGCTCGGTCTCGGCGACCACCACGTGCCGCCCCACCCCCATCAGCGGTAGATCAGCGGAATCGAGGTCCAGCGCAGCCCATTCGGCTCTGTAACGATCGGTCAAGGCGCGCATTCCCGCACCCGGAAGATTGCCGACGATATTGACCCTGTGCTTCGCCGCCCACGGCACCGCCTCAGCGCGGCCCAGACCGTACCACAGCGGTGGATACGGACGCTGGAACGGCGCGATCTCCATCGGCACGTCACGAAAATTGTAGTACTGGCCTTCGAAATTCAGCACCGAATTGGTCATTCCGCGCAGCAGCACGTCCAGCGCCTCGGCATACATCGCCGGCGTCTGTTCCGGATCCAGACCATAATAGCGCAGCTCGATCGGCGAAATGCCGCGTCCCACCCCCAGCAACAGCCGCCCGCCGCTGATCTGATCCAACATGCAGATCTCTTCCAGCAGCTTGATCGGATGATACAGCGGCAACAGGTACACCAGCGGCCCGAACCGCAACCGCTGGGTGCGCTGCGCCACCGCGGCCAGCCACACCCCAGGGGCCGGAGCCACACCCAGCGGCGTGGCATGGTGTTCGGCGACATGATAGCCGTGGAACCCGGCGCGGTCATACGCCTCGACCAGCTTCAACCGCTCCTCATAGAACCGGTCCAGCGGCGCAAGGCCGCGATCCATGTGGTCGAACACACCCAGCTTCATGGCGCACGCCCCGCCGTCGCGCCCACTCGACGCAGCCGGTCCGGCCCTCCGCCATCCACAATCGTCGTCATGCGACGTCTCTTCCCGACAATCGTCGAGTCGTACTCGCGGGTCAGCGGCTTGTCCAGGCCGACAAACCGCCGCCGCCGGGACCCGGCTCAGTGCGTCAGCGGCCCATCCGCCCGTTTCCACGCATCGATCCCACCCGCGATATGGCTGGCCCGCTCCAGCCCAGCCTCATGCGCCGCCCGCACCGCCATGGCCGAGCGTTCACCGAACGCGCAATAGAACAGCAACCGCCGCTCGGTCGCCGACGCCAGTTCATACAGCATCCCACCCGGCTGAATGTTCTGCTCCAGATCCGAATAAGCCGCATGCAGCGACCCCGGAATCGAGCCATGCTTAAGCCGCTCGGTTTTCTCCCGCAGATCGACCAGAACGGTCTCCTTGCAACCGACCATCGCCTGCGCCTGCGCCGCGCTGCACGCCCACCCGAGCCGCGCGATCTCCTCCTGCGCCAGCCCCTGCCGCTGGTTGGCCGGCACCGCGACATCCATCATCTTCGGATTGGACAGCTTCAGCCCGTTCATCAACGCGGCATATTCATCCACGGAGTTCACCTGCAGCCGAGGATTGCAACGCTTCTCCTCGCCGATCGTGCTGACCGTATCGCCTTTGTAATCGTGCGCCGGAAACACCATCGTCTCCTCGGGCAGCCGCAGCAGCCGGTTGAAGATCGAATCATATTGCATCCGCGGACAGCCGTTCTGGAAATCGGTCCGCCCGGTGCCGCGGATCAGCAGCGTGTCCCCGGTGAACACCCGGTCCTGCATGTGAAAGCTATACGAATCGTCTGTATGGCCCGGCGTATAGATCGCCTCCAGTTCCACCCCTTCGATCCGCAACCGGTCGCCATCCGCCACCCGCATCGACACCACGTCGACGCTGGACTGCTCGCCCATCACGGTAATGCACCGCGTGCTGTCACGCAGAGCCCCCAGGCCGGTGATGTGATCGGCATGCAGGTGCGTATCCACCGCCTTGACCAGCCGCAGGTCCAGTTCCCGGATCAGCGACAAATAGCGGTCCACCTTCTCTAGCACCGGATCGACGATCAACGCCTCGCCCCCCCGGCGCGAGGCCAGCAGATAGGTGTAAGTGCCCGAACTCGCGTCAAAAAGCTGACGGAATATCACCGCAACCTCCGTTGGTAATGAAACAAACCCGCCGATCCATCACTTGCGCCAATCCGGCGCCATCCGGACCCAGGCAAAAACAAACCCGAACAGGCCGCAAGACAAATTCCTCTCGCAACCCAAAACATAAGAGATAACCATGCCACGGCAAAGCGGTTCCAAGAGATAAACTTCTTGCAACCCGCGCCCCGGCAATCCCGCACCGCTCAACCCCGGCGCAATCCCCCGCGGAAAAGTCCGATCTCGCCCGACGCAATCAGAGAGCGTGGAACAAGCGGCGACCCCTCTGATCCATACGATGGCATGCCGACCAGGACTCCCTGCCGATGGCCAAGGTCAAGGCCCACAGCCGCGAAGCGGGCCGCCAACGGCGGCGGCCGAGGTCGGTCATCGGCAAAGGGACAATCGACAGCACTATCGGGTCGCCCGCTCATCGAACACTGTCCGTCGGCTCACGTCCCGAGGTTGACAATTCACGCGCCCCGCCACCGCACCACAGGTCCCCCCCGCCGCCACATCACGAACGCCCCTCGCCATGCGCCCCGCCCGAACGCGACGATTCAGCCCTCGTTAACCATTCAGCCGGCAGAATCGCCGCATGTCCGCTGTCCTCGACGACGCCCCCGCCCCATCCCCGGTCACCCCGGCGCCGATCGAGGATGGCCGCGACCTCTACGTCCAAGCCCTGCTGGCGCTGCGGGACGGCAATGCCGAAGACGCCGCCTCGCTGCTGATCCAGGCCCTGCGCCGCCAGCCCAACCACGCCGGCATGCGCCGCAACCTGGTGCGCGCCCTGCTCCTCGCCCAACGGTTCGACCAGGTCGTGATCCACGCCAACGCTGCCTTGGCAACCGCCCCCGACGACGCCGAACTGCACTTCGCCCGCGCCACCGCACTCAACGCGCTCGGAGACCACACCCGCGCCTGCGCCGCGTTCACCCGAGCGCTGGCGCTGAAGCCCGACCACGCCGCCAGCTACCTGAACCTGGGCAACGCTAAGGCCGACCTCGATGACCTCTCCGCCGCCGAGACCCTGTACCGGACCGCGATCCGCCTCGACCCGACACTCGCCGAAGCCCACGCCAGCCTGGGCCACATCCTGACCCAACAAGGCCACTCGAACCTCGCAATCGAGGCCTGCGAAACAGCGATCCGCCTGCGCCCGGACTTCGCCCAGGCACACTGGAACCTGGCCATCGCGGCCCTGCTGACCGGCGACCTGACCCGCGGCTTCGCCGAGTACGAATGGCGCCGGCGCCACCCGCGCTATCGCGACCGCCTGCATGATCTTCCGGAAGCCCGCTGGGACGGCACCCACGCCGCCGGACAGACCATCCTGGTGCGCGCCGAACAAGGCTTCGGCGACGCCATCCAGTTCGCCCGCTACCTGCCGCTGATCCGCGACACCGGCGCCGTTCCGCTACTGGCCTGCGCCGCCTCGCTGGTCCCCCTGATGACGTCCATGGGCCTCCACGCGGTATCCGCATCCGACCCCCTGCCGCCCTACGATGCCTGGATCGACCAGATCAGCCTGCCACTGGTGTTCGCCACCACACTGGACAGCATCCCCAGCACCACCGCCTACCTTCACGCCGACCCGGCCCGCGTCCACGCCTGGCACACCCGCCTGGCGGTCCCGCCGCACAATCCGCCGTGTGATGCCGACCATCCGCCGCGCGACGACCACCAAGCGAACATCGGCCTCGCATTCGCCGGCAACCCGCAACACCCGGCCGACCGAGCACGCTCGATCCCGCCACACTTCGCGGCCAAATTGCTCGCCATCCCCGGCTTCCGCTTCGTCAACCTCCAGCACGGCCCATCCGCCGCCGCGCTCGCCCTGCCCGACCTCACCCGATGGATGACCGACTACGCCGAAACCGCCGCGCTGATCGAAAATCTCGACCTCGTCATCACGGCTGACACCTCGGTCGCCCACCTTGCCGGCGCCCTGGGCAAGCCGGTCTGGATCCTGCTGCCGCACGCTCCCGACTGGCGCTGGCTGCAGGCCCGTTCCGACAGCCCCTGGTATCGCTCCGCCCGCCTGTTCCGCCAGCCCAAGCCCGGAGACTGGACTACAGTGCTGCACCAGGTAACGGACGAATTGGCCGCTCCCCCGCCGCCGCCCCACGCCGCCGCCCACGATCCCGACGCCAATCACGCCACCGCCGTCAGCATCTCCCACAACCGGTCCGCGCCATTGCCGCAGGCATAGGACCCGACCCGAGCCGCCCATTCCGGGTCCGACCCGAACTCCTCGCGCCACGACCACAGCCGGCGGGTCGACAGCTGCAGCGCATACTCCTGGGTGAACCCAATCGCGCCATGCACCTGGTGCGCGATCTCGCAGGCCAGCGTCGCCGCCTCCCCCACCCTGGTCTTCGCCACCGCGATCAGGAACGTCTCCCGTTCGGCGTCCGACCCGCCCAGCGCCTCGATCCCCAGATTGGCCGCCGCCACCGCCGCCGCGGTCTGCCCCGCCAGCACCGCCAGGTTCTGCTGCACCGCCTGGAACTTCGAGATCGGCCGCCCGAACTGCACCCGCTCCTGCGCATACCCCACCGCCAGGTCCATCGCCCGCTCCAGCGCCCCCGACATCATGGTCGCCCGAGCCAGCGCGCCGCGGCGATACAGCGCGCCCCGCGACACGCCCTTCCCCAGCGCCCCCACCGCGTCGGCCGACAGCCGCGCACCGCCAAACGCCAGCGTGTCCCGCGCCTCGCCGGCGATGTTCTTGCCCGGCGTCAGATCCGCCCCGCCGATCCCGTCCAGCAGCACCGCCATCTCGCCATCCGGCCCATCCGCGACCAGCACCGTCCGAGCCACCTGCGCCGCATAGGGCAGCCGCGCCGCCCGCCCCGACAGCCGCCAGCCATTGCCGTCGCGCACCACGCTCAGCCGATCCGCCCCGCGCACCGGCCCCACCGTCATCGGCCCATCGGAGACCTCCAGCCCAGCGCTGGCCGCGACCCAGGCCGCCAGCATGGTCTCCGCCAGCGGCAGCGGCACCGAAAACCGTCCCGCCAGCCGCAACACCGCAAACAGATCCGACCACGCCGCATCCGCCCCGCCCGAGGCTTCCGGCAATGCCGCCAGCGGCACCCCGGTCTCGGCCACCACCGACCACAGATCGGCGGCGAACTCACCACCCTCGGCCCGGTCGATCACCGCCTTGGTCGATCTGTCCTCGAATAGCCGGGTCATGCTCTCCAGCAGCATCCTGGTCTCATCGCGAACCGCCATCGCCCCGCCTCCCTTCAACCCAGCCCCGTTCAGCGCGGCGCCAGTCCGCGCAGCCCCAATCCGCGCAGCCCCAGTCCGCGCAGGCCCAGTCCGCCCAGCCCCAGTCCGCCCAGCCCCAGTCCGCTTCCCGATCCGCGCGGCGCCTTCAGCGCAGCCCCAGCCCACGAGCAATAATCCCGCGCAGGATCTCCCGCGTGCCGCCCTGGATCGAAAACCGCGGCGCGTTCATCGTCGACCGCGCGATCATCGCCACATAGGTCTCCACCGCCTCCAGCTCCGGCTCGACCGGGAACAACTGGCGCGCCACCACCGGAATGTCCTGCTCGTAGCGAGTCCCCAGATCCTTCACCACCGCCGACTCGGTATTCGGCTGCATGCCCTCCTGCAGCATCCCCGCGATCGACAGCGACATCCCGCGCAAGGTCGCCAGTTGCGCGATCAGCTTGCCCAACGCCGCCGCGGTCGCCTGGTCCGGCGACGGGCCGGCCATGCGCACCATCTCGCGCAGCATCTGGAACAGCACCAGGAAGCGGTCCGGCGCGCTGCGCTCGAACGCCAGTTCGCTGGTCACCTGGTTCCAGCCATTGCCTTCCTGTCCCAGCAGCCGGTGCTCTGGAACCACGACATCGGTCAGGAAGATCTCGTTGAAATGGTGCTCCCCCAGCAGGTTGCGCACCGGCCTGATCTCGATCCCCGGCAACTTCAAATCGAGCAGGAACTGCGTCGCCCCGGCGTGCCGGTCCGGCTCCTCGCGGCCGTCGCCCGCCATCTTGCAGAACAGGATCGCATAGTCCGCCCGATGCGCGTTCGACGTCCACAGCTTGCTGCCGTTGATCTTGTAGCCGCCATCGACCTTCACCGCCCGCGTGCGCGTGCCCGCCAGGTCGGACCCCGAGTTCGGCTCGCTCATGCCGATGCAGAACGTCAGCTCCCCAGCGGCGATCTTCGGACAGAAGAACTGCTTCTGCTCCTCGCTGCCAAAACGAATGATGTTCGGCCCGCTCTGCCGGTCGCCGGTATAATGCGCCCCCAAAGGAGCCCCCGCCGCCAGCATCTCCTCGATCAGCACATAGCGCTCGAACGCGTTGCGCTCGCCCCCGCCATATCGTTTCGGCCACGTCATGCCGATCCAGCCCTTGCGACCCATCGCGCGGCTGAACGCGCGGTTGAAGTCGCCGCGCGGGAATTTCATCAGGTCCTGATGCTGCCCGAGGAATTCGCGCACCTCGGCGCGCATTGCCAGCGCCTCCGGCGGCAATTCCACGGGATCGAAACGAAACATCGGCGCCGCCATCTCTCCTCCCCTACCAGTCGGTGTTGAAGCCGGCGAAGGTGTGTGGAATGCGCTGGATGTCGCGCACCAGTTCCCCAGCCAGCCCCGGCGCGATCCCCGCCGGAAAACGCAGGTCGATCGAATCCGCCACCCCGCCGAATCGCCGCTCGATCGCCGCCGGCAATTCGTCATAGGTGCCGCACGCAGCAAATATCCGCACCGCGTCGTCCGGCACCTCCGCCGCCATCCGGTCCCACTGCCCCTCCACCGACATGCGGTGCAGCCTGGCCCCCAGTTCCTCCAGCCCATGCAGCGCCAGGATCGGCAGATAGGTCCGGGTGGACCCATAAAACCCGATACGCCGCCTGGCCTTTTCCATTTCCGCCGCAACCGTCGCCTGATCCGGCCCGGTGCAGACGAAGCCGCCGCCATGCACGTCGAAGTTCAGCCGAGACCGACCGCTGCGCCGCATCCCCTCCATCATCTGCGGCAGGCCCACCTGCTCCAGATACGCCCGCGAGCACAGCGGATGCAGCCGCACCCCGTCGCCAACCTGACCGGCGACCCGCAGCATCGCTTCCCCCACCGCCGCCACCGTCACCGGCACCATCGAAAGCCCGGTGGGTTCGGGCGAGAAATCCGGCGTCATCAGCGAAAGCTTGTAATGCGGGCTGTCGAAATCCAGCCGCCCGCGCGTCTCCCACGCCCGCCACACCGCCCGCAGCGCGCCGACATAATCGCGCATCCGAGGCGCCGGCGCGGTCCAGCCAATGCCGAACCGCCGCTCGTTGTGCCCCTTCACCTGGCTGCCCAGCCCCAGCACCAGCCGCCCGCCGGAATTGGCGTGAATATCCCACGCCTGCTGAGCCAGCACCGTCGGGCTGCGCGGAAACGCCACCACCACCGACGGCGTCAGCTCCGCCCGTTCGGTCGCCAACGCCGCCAGCGCCAGCGGTGCCAGCGGGTCATGCCCCAGCTCCACCGTCATCAGCGCATCGAACCCCACCGCCTCGGCGGCGGCGGCGGCCGGACCCACGTCACGCCAATGCCGCTGTGGCAGAACGGTGAAGATCCGCATCAGCCCCTGGCCAGCCGGCGCTCGACAAACGCCAGCCGGTCCTGTCCCCAGAAAATCTCTTCCCCGATCACATAGCAGGGCGCGCCGAACACGCCCCGCCGCAGCGCCGCCTCGGTATCGGCGATCCGCCGTTCCGCCCAGCGCGGGTCCTCCCCCAGCTTCAGCACCTGATCGGCGTTCAGTCCCACATCGCCGATCAAACCCGCCAGAGTGGCAACGTCGCCGGCGTTCTTGTCCTCTTGCCAGACCGCCTTCAGCACCCGGTGCGCCAGCTTGATCGCCGGCCCGTCCCCCATCGTCTCGCGCACCCCGATCACGCAGGGCGCGGAAAGCTGCTCGCTGCTGGGAAAGAACTTCGGCTGGACCTGGATCGGGATTCCCAGCCAATCCCGCCACCGCGCCAGTTCGGCCAGCCGATAGGCCTGGCGCTGCGCCGATCGCTTCGGCAGCGGCAACCCACCGGAGGCGGCAAAGATCGCCCCGAAATCCGCCGGATAGATCCGCATCGTGGCACAAGCGGCCATCGCCATCGCCTCGATCCGCGCCGCCCCCAGATGCGTCCAAGGCGAGTTCAGCGAAACATAATAATCGATGTGCAAACCCATCCGCGTCCTCCCATCATTGCAGCCGATCCTGATCGAGCCCACCGATCCGCACAAGCCGATCCCCGCCGCCCAGCGAACCGCCCGATCCGCGCGACCACCCCGCAACCAACGATGAACTCGCCAATAAACCCAATCCGCGTTCATCCGTGTTAAAACACTTCACCCCGTCAACGCTCGAACCGATCTCAGAACCTTCCCCCACCCGCGGACACTTCGCAGCCCGACCAGGAGCACCCCCCATGAACTGGACCATCGGCGACGTCACGGTGACGAAAATCATCGAACTCGAAATGACCGGCGGCTCCCGCTTCCTGCTGCCGCAGGCAACCCCCGAGGCAGTACTGCCGATCACCTGGCTGCAACCGCACTTCGCCGATGCCACCGGCCGGCTGCGCCTCAGCATCCACAGCTTCGTCGTCGAAACCCCGACCCGGCGCATCATCGTCGATACCTGCCTGGGCAACGACAAGCAGGGCCGCCGCATCCCGCACTGGAACGACCGCGACGGCCCGTTCCTCGCCGATCTCGCCGCCGCCGGCTTCCCGCCGGAGAGTATCGACACCGTGCTGTGCACCCATCTCCACGTCGACCACGTCGGCTGGAACACCCAGCAAGTAGACGGCCAATGGGTGCCCACCTTCCCACGCGCCCAGTACCTGATGGGCCGCGCCGAATACGAGCACTGGCAAAGCGTGCAAGACCGTCCCGACATGGCAACCATCTTCGCCGATTCCGTCACCCCGATCATCGAGGCCGGTCTCGCCACCCTGGTCGAGACCAACGCCCGCATCTGCGACGAAATCACCCTGGTCCCGACCCTCGGCCACACCCCCGGCCATGTCAGCGTGATGATCCAGTCGAACGGTGAGCAAGCCCTGATCACCGGCGACTTCATGCACCACCCCTGCCAGATCGCCCACCCGGAATGGAGCACCCTGGCCGACAGCGACCCCGAACAAGGCATCGACACCCGCCGGCGGATGTTCCGCCGCCTCGCCGGCACGCCGGTGCTGATCATCGGCACCCATTTCGCCGGCGTCACCGCCGGCCGTCTTGTCGCCGACGGCGATACTTATCGGCTGGATGTGTGAAGCAAAGTCAGGGATTTGCCAAAAGATAGTCCGCCGGGCGGAGAATGCGTCTGCCGCGCCAACGGGTCAGCACCAACAGGTCTTTGTCACTCGAAACCAGTTTATCAGCCTGAGCGGCCAACATGAGCTCCAGGTATTTGTTGTCGCTGGCATCCCGGCAGTCGGCAACCGCATCAGTCGGCTCGAACAACCGCGCTGACGCAAGCAACAGGGCAAGAAATTCGTCACGCAACGTCTCATCCAGGAAGCGAGCAAGCTTCGGTCGATTGAACACGTCGAGGATCTCGTCCCGCACAGCGCGAGAAAGCGCCAAAGTGTCGACCGCGAGTGCCCTGTCGAATGCCTTTCCAGGCGTTCCGGACCGAACCATCGCCGCCCCCACAAGCGTGGAGGCATCGAAAACGATCAGCGCTGACGCTCGGCCTGATGGCCGGCCAATTCCGCTTCCACCAGCTCCTCGGTCAGACCCTTGGCCCGCGCATCCGCGGCGATCCGGTCCATGGCCGCAAGCAGCCGCCCCGCCCGCCGCTCGGGCCGTAGCCAGTCGCTGATCAACTCGCCCAGCGCTTGGCGCTTGAGCGGGTCTCGCTGGAGTTCCAGCGCCGCGGAATCCTCGACCGGTATCGCGACATCAACCGTCATGCGCATGCTCCGCTTCCGAGGTTATGCCCCCGCTCCGTTGCGCGGTCACGCGTTGTATCGAAAGGTCCCGCATTGAACCACGAGCAAAACGCGATCAAAATACCGTTCCAACGCCCATGATCCCCGAAAACGAACCTCCGGAACCACCCCATGACCCACCTCAACAGCGGCATCTTCCTCGCCCCGTTCCACGACCTCCGCGAAAACCCCGTCCTCGCCCTGGAACGCGACTTCGAATTGCTGCAGCACCTCGACGCGCTGAACTACACCGAGGCCTGGATCGGCGAACACCACTCCGGCGGCTTCGAGATCGTCGCCAGCCCCGAGGTCTTCATCGCCGCCGCCGCCGAACGCACCAAACACATCCGCCTCGGCACCGGCGTGGTCTCGCTGCCCTACCACAACCCGTTTCTCGTCGCCGACCGCATGGTCCAGCTCGACTACCAGACCCGAGGCAGAGCCATGCTAGGTGTCGGCCCCGGATCGCTGGTCCACGACGCGGTCAAGATCGGCATCGACCCCGCCGACCAGCGCCGCATGATGAACGAATCGCTCGACGTCATCATCGACCTGCTGCGCGGCGAGTCCGTCACCCGCAAGACCGACTGGTTCGACCTGCACGACGCCCGCCTGCAACTGCCCCCGTTCACCCGTCCGCGCATGGAAATGGCGGTCGCCGCCGCCCGCTCCCCCGCCGGAGCGCTCGCCGCCGGCCGCCACGGCATCGGCATGCTCTCGATCGGCGGCACCAGCGACGACGCCCTGAAACACCACGCCAGCAACTGGGACCTCTACGCCCGCACCGCGCGCGAGGCCGGCCATCAGCCGGATCGCAAGAACTGGCGTTTGGTCACCCTGATGCACATCGCCGAAACCCGCGAGCAGGCCAGGGAAAACGTCAAGCACGGCTTGGACCGGTTCTGCGACTACTTCCGCGACGTCGCCACCTTCCCGATCGTTCCAAATGAAATCACCGACCGTTACCAGTTCATGGTCGAAAGCGGGTCGGCCTGCATCGGCACCCCCGACGACGCCATCGCCTTCATCGAGCGCCTGCTGCAAGGTTCCGGCGGCTTCGGCGTGATCATGGAACTGGCGCAGAACTGGGCCGACTGGGCGCAAACCAAGCGCCACTACGAACTGATGGCGCGCTACGTCCACCCGCACTTCCAGGCCTCCAGCGAATGGCGCGGCGACAGCTACACCTTCGCCCGCGACCACCACGACGACTTCATCGGCCAATCCAGCGCCGCGGTGCAGGCCGAAATCGACCGCCACGCCAAGAAACCCCGCGCCGCCGAATAGCAATCGCCGGTACGGCCTGGCGGTGCCCCACGCCGCCAACTGCCGCGCCGGTCACGGCGAAAGGCCTTGGCCGCCCGGATCGATGGATCGCCTGCGGCCGCCGTCCTACCGCACGTAAACCCGCACCTGGTCGGCCGTCAGCCCCGGGTCGGTGCGCAGCGCCAGGTGGATCCGGCTCGACGGCACCTGGTCGCGCATGATCGAGCGCATCACCCCCAGCGCCCGCTGCTGCCCGGTCGACAACTCCCCGGCGTCCTTCATCATCGACACCACGTCATACTGCACATCGGCATCGCGCATCTCCGCCGCGCGCACCGCATAACTCAGCAACGCGGCATAATTCGGCGACGCCACCGTATAGTCGATCGTCACCAGCGGCGCCCGCGTATCCAGCACCACCGGCGCCGGCGGCGGAGCCGGCTGCGCCTCGGCCTCCGGCGACGGCGCGAAGGTCCGCTGGTCGATCAGCGTACAGCCGGTGAAGCTCAGCAGCGCCACGATAACCGGCATCATCCGCATCACTGGCGATACTCCGGCGCGTCACGATCCAGTTGCCGCTTGATGCTGGCCAGATGCAGTTCGGCCGAATCGCGGCCCCCCTCATGGCGCATCTGCTCCGCCGTCGCCGCCGCGATGTGGTGCGGCACCGACACCACCCTGCGCCCGGTGGACTGCGCCAGGACCTGCACCTCGCAAGCCCGCTCCAGATAATACAAGTCGTCCCAGGCCTTGGCGATGCTCGGCCCCAGCACCAGCACGCCGTGATGCTTCATGAACACGATGTCGGCGTCCCCGACGCTGGCGGCGATCCGGTCGCCCTCGGATTCGTCCAGCGCCAGCCCGTTGTAGTCCGCATCCAGCACCGTGCGGCCATGGAACTTCAGCGCGCTCTGCCCGGCCCAGACCAGCGGCTCGCCCTCCACCATGCACAGCGCGGTTGCGTTCGGCATGTGGGTATGAAACGCCGCCCTGGCGCGCGGCAGCCGCGCGTGCAACCGAGCATGGATGAAGAACGCGGTGTCCTCCGGCACCCCGTCGCCGGCGACCACGTGGCGATGGAAATCGCAGATCAGCAGTCTCGACGCGGTGATCTCGGAAAACGCCCAGCCGTCGGGATTGACCAGGAACAGGTCCTCCCGCCCCGGCACCATGAACGACAGATGGTTGCAGATGCCCTCGTGCAGGCCGCGCGCGGCGGCCGCCCGGAAGCACGCCGCCAGATCAACGCGGGCCCGCCATACCTCGGGGCCATCAAGCGCGCTGTTGCGCATAATCGAAGCATGGGGAATCGATACGGTCATGACCCATAGGCTTGCAGGAAGCCGCCCACTGGGCAAGATGCCCCAACACCGAACCAAGCGAGAAGATAGCCGGACCAAAAGATGCAACAGCCAGACCAACCCCGCACCAACCAACCGATCGACGCCAGGCGCCTGTGGGACAGCCTGATGGACTTCGCCCAGATCGGCGCCACCGCCAAGGGCGGCGTCCGCCGCCTGACCCTGACCGACATCGACAAGCGCGGCCGCGATCGCTTCCGCGCCGAGTGCGAGGCGCTCGGCCTGACCGTCCGCGTCGATGCCATCGGCAACATGTTCGCCCGCCGCCCCGGCCGCGACCCCAACCGACCCCCGGTACTGTTCGGCAGCCACCTCGACAGCCAGCCCAGCGGCGGCAAGTTCGACGGCGCCCTCGGCGTGCTCGCCGGGCTCGAAGTAATGCGCAGCCTGAACGACCTCAACATCGTCACCGAGGCACCGCTCGAACTGATCAACTGGACTGACGAGGAAGGCAGCCGGTTCGGCCACAGCCTGATGGGCTCCGGCGTCTGGGCCGGCGTGTTCGGCCTGGATAAAGCCTACGCCCTGACCGACACCGAGGGCCAATCCGTCGCCACCGCTCTCGACGCCATCGGCTACCGCGGCGACCAGCCAGCCTCGCCGTTCAACGCCGACGCCTATTTCGAGCTGCATATCGAACAAGGCCCGATCCTGGAACGCGAGGACCGCCGCATCGGCATCGTCACAGGCGCCCAATCGCAGGTCTGGTACGATATGGTTACGACCGGCCAGGACAGCCACGCCGGCACCACGCCGCCGTCTGCCCGCAAGGACGCGCTGGTCTGTGCCGCGCGCATCATCGACCTGGTGGACCGCCTGATGCGCGCCCGCGGTGACGACGGCCGCGGCACCGTCGGCCAGCTTCTGGTCACCCCCAACAGCCGCAACGTGATCCCCGGCGAGGTCCGCTTCTCGGTCGAGTTCCGCCATCCCTCGGATGGGCAGGTCGATGCCCTCGACCGCGAATTCCGCCCCGCCGCGCAAGCCATCGCCGACGCCGGCGGAATCCGGTTGGAGCTGACCACGCTGTTCCGCATCCCGGCCCAGCCGTTCGATGCCGGCTGCGTCGACCTGGTGCGCCAGGCCACCACCCGCCTGGGCTACAGCGCGCGTGAGATCGTCTCCGGCGCCGGCCACGACGCGGTCTATGTCGCGCGCCACGTCCCCACCGCGATGATCTTCACCCCGTGCAAGGACGGCCTGTCGCACAACGAGGCCGAAAGCATCGAACCCGAACAAGCCCAGGCCGGCTGCCAGGTGCTGTTCGAGGCGGTGCTGGCGCGGGCCAATCGGACCTTGTAACAACAGTGATCGCGCTCCACGTGAGGAACAATCGTGCCGAATGATACGATTGACCAAACATGCGGCCGACGCGATGCAGGCCAGGGCTATCCGCTTTGAGTGGGTAGAGCAGACGCTAGCGCGACCAGATTGGATCAATGCCGACCCGGACCACTCCGATAGGATGCGCGCCTTCAAGGCAATTGCGGAACTCGATGGTCGCGTTTTGCGTGTCGTTTTTCGCCCAGATGGGCAGATGTGGCGGTGATCACGATCCACCCGGATAGGAATGCCAAGCCATGATGCGAACTAGCTATGATCCGGAAGCAGATGCGATGTTCGTCTGGTTCGCCCCCGAGGGCACCAAATCCTTAAGCACGACCAAAGTCGCTCCCGGCATCATGCTCGACTATGACAAAGACGGAAACTTGATCGGCATCGAAGTGCTCGACGTACGCGAAAGGGTCAGCGAACAGCGGAGCAAGGCCTGAGATCCTGGAACGACCCACGCGGATTATTCCACGCGAAACACTTCATCAGGGCATCGAGACCTGACCGAGTAAGGCCTGCTCTCCGCCCTCACGTCAATCCGCAGTGTCGCCAGCACCCGCACCACCGCATTATAGGGCTTGATCGCCGGCGTCAGGTCCGCGATCTGGTCATTCTCAAGTTCCGTTTTTCTGCTAGCGCCCGTTGCCCAGTTCCTTGCTTGGCGCGCCCCTTGCTTGGCCTGCCCCTTGCTCGGTTTCGGCTAAGGGGGACACCACATTGGCAGCGCCAGCACAAGACGAAGCCACACACCCGGTCTGGCGGACCGACGGCTTCCCGGGCTGGGTCTCTGCTTGACCCAGCCCCCGGCCAGCCCATCAGGCAGCGGTCCCGACCGCGCACCGCTGCTTCGCCTCGACGGCATCCACAAAAGTTTCGGGGCCACCCGGGCATTGCAAGACGTGTCGCTCTCGCTGCGGCCCGGCGAAGTGCTCGCATTGCTTGGCGAAAACGGCGCCGGCAAGTCCACCCTGATCAAGATCTTGGCCGGAGTGCATTCCCTCGACCAGGGCGAGATCGTGTTCGACGGACATCCCGTTCGCGCCACCATGGCCGATCTGCCGATCGCCTTCGTCCATCAGGACCTCGGGCTGATCGAATGGATGACGGTGCTGGAGAATGTCTGCCTGACCCGAGGTTTCGCCCGTTCGGCCGGGCTGATTTCATGGCGCGCCTCACGTGCCGCCAGCGTCGCCGCGCTGGCGGTGCTGGGCGTCGAGATCGACCCCGACACCCGCGTCCGCGACCTGAGCCGAACCGAACGTTCCCTGGTCGCCATTGCCCGGGCTTTGAGCACCAATGCACGCATCGTGGTCATGGACGAGCCGACCGCCTCGCTGCCCGCCGATGAGGTAGCCCGCCTGTTCGCCGCCGTGCGGCGGCTGCGCGCAAGCGGCGTCAGCGTGATCTACGTCTCCCACCGCCTCGAAGAGATATTCGAAATCGCCGATCGGGTGGTCGTGCTGCGCGACGGTCGCGTCGTCGGCGACGGCGCGACAGCCGGCCTCAGCCCCGAGTCGCTGATCCACATGATCGTCGGCCGCAACACCGCCGCGACCGCCCGCATCCAGGGCCCGCCCAAGGCGCCCGAGGCATTGGCGATGCAACAGGCGATGATCGGCGATGTCGGCCCGCTGACATTCAGCCTCGGGTCCGGTGAGGTTCTCGCCCTGACAGGATTGCGCGGCGCCGGCCAGGAGGCGGTCGGCCGCGCCCTGTTCGGCTTGCTGCCGCTGGACGCCGGCGCGGTCCGCCTCGGCGGGCGGGAAACCCAGATCCCGGAACCGGCGGCGGCGATCCGCCAGGGCTTGCGCTATGTCAGCGCCGACCGCGATGGCGAGTCGGTGGTGCCAGGCTTCTCGGTGGCGGAAAACCTGTTTCTCAATCCGCGCGCCGCCGGCCGAACCCTGCTGGGCCGCATCCGCCACCGCAGGGAAACCGCCGAGGCTCGGCGGATCGGCAGCGTCCTCAGGCTCAGCCCCAACGATCCCGCCGCCCAGATCGAGGCGCTCTCGGGCGGCAACAAGCAAAAGGTCGTGCTCGGACGCTGGCTGCACCTGCGCGGCCAGATACTGATTCTGGAGGACCCGACAGCCGGCGTCGATGTCGGCGCCAAGGAGGGCATCTACCGCCTGCTGCACGATGCCGTCGCCGACGGCCTCGCGGTGCTGCTGATCGCCACCGACTTCGCCGAGGTCGCCGCATTGTGCCGCCGCGCCCTGGTGTTCAGCCGCGGCCGGATCGTGCGCGAACTGGCCGACGAGGCGCTGACCGCCGGATCGGTCCTGGCCGCGGCGTCGATGACCAGCGTCCCGTGAACCGCCATCGCATGACCCCCCGCATCGCAAGAACCCCCATCGCATGACGATCGCGCGTGACGCCAGGCGCCATCAGCCCCACCAAGGTGAGACATGCAGTCGCTGAAATCCAACGCGCTGGAACCCACAGCCGCGGAGTTGGCACAACTGCCGATCGGCCAACGCTTCGCCAAGCTGCTGCCGGTCTACGGCCTGCCGGTCCTCGCGGTCGCGCTGATCGTGCTGTTCTCGTTGCTGTTTCCGGATACCTTTCCAACCGAGGCCAACTTCAGCGCCATCATCGACAACAAGGCGGTGATCGCGCTGCTGTCGCTGGCGGTGCTGTGTCCGATGATCACCGGCAAGATCGACCTGACGATCGGCTACGGTATCGTGCTCTGGCACATCATGGCGATCAGCCTGCAGGTCCGCTTCGGCGTGCCATGGTTCGCCGCGGTGGCGATCGTGCTGCTGGCAGGGGTCGGTCTCGGGCTGCTCAACGGGCTGCTGGTCGAGATCGCGATGATCGACTCGTTCATCGCCACCCTCGGCGTCGGCACGGTGCTGTATGCCATCGCCCTGTGGCACACCGGCGGACAGCAGATCGTCGGTGACCTGTCCCCGGCGTTTACCGCCATCGATACGCTATTTGTCGGACCGCTGCCGATCACCACGTTCTATATTGTGGGCCTTGGCGTGGTCCAGTGGCTGGTGTTCGAACACACACCATTCGGGCGAGCGCTCTACGCGATCGGTGCCAACCCGCGCGCCGCGCTGCTCAATGGGATTCCGGTTCGCCGCTACGTCATCCTTGGTTTCGTGGCGTCCGGCCTGCTCACCGCGGCGGCCGGGGTGGTGCTGGCAGCCAAGCTGCAGATCGGCCAGGCCAGCGTCGGGCTGGACTATCTGCTTCCCGCCCTGGTGGGGGTGTTCCTGGGCTCGACCACGATCAAACCCGGACGCGTCAATGTCTGGGGCACCCTGGTTGCCGTCGTCGTTCTGGCGGTGGGGATTTCCGGCATCCAGGAGTTCGGCGCGGACTTCTACGTCGAGCCGCTGTTCAATGGCGCGACGCTGCTGGTCTCGATCGCGATCGCCGGCTACGCGCAACGCCGATCCAATTCGGCAAACCGCAAGCCGGCTGGTTCCCCCCGATCGGCCATCGATATGGCTGCACCCGTAACTGTGAATGGAGACGAAATTTGACCGCCAGGCAGACTCTGATCGCGGCTGGCGCCGCCCTGTTGTGCTCCGTCGCCCTGTTGTGCTCCGTTCCAGCGATCGCGGCCGATAAACTGGACGTGGCGACGGCGAAGGCCATCGTCGCCAAGGCCAGCGCCCCGTCGCTGCCGTGGGACGGCCCGACCACCGGCCCCAAGGCACCCACCGGCAAGAAGGTCATCCTGGTGTCGGGCGATCAGCGCAACGGCGGCTCGCTCGGTGTCAGCCAAGGGGTGACGGAAGCCGCCAAGGTGGTCGGCTGGGACCTGCGCATCCTCGACGGAGCCGGATCGATCGCCAGCCGCACCGCCGCCTTCGCGCAGGCGATCGCGCTGAAGCCCGACGTGATCATCGCCGACAACGACGACGCGGTCGAGCAGAAAACCAGCCTGGCGAAGGCCAAGGCCGCCGGCATTCCGGTGATCGGCTGGCACTCCACCATCAAGCCCGGCACCGACCCAGACGTGGCGCTGTTCACCAATATCTCGACCGATCCGCTGAACGTCGCCCGGGTCTCCGCCGCCCTCGCGGTGGCGCTGTCGGACGGCAAGGCCAACGTGGTGATCTTCACCGATTCCAGCGGCAAGATCTCCATCCTGAAATCCGATGCCATGGCCGCCAACATTCGCGCCTGCCCCGGCTGTTCCGTGCTGACCACCATCGACACGCCGTTGGCCGATGTCTCCAACCGCATCCCACAAATGACCGAGTCGCTGCTGCAGCGCTATGGCGCGAAATGGACCTATTCACTGGCCATCAACGATGGCTTCTACGACTTCATGGCGCCGTCGCTGAAGGCGGCCCGCAAGGCTCCGGGCGACGCACCGCACAACATCGCCGGCGGGGACGGCAGCATCGCCGCGTTCGAGCGCATCCGCAACGGCAGCTATCAGGTGGCGACGGTCGCCGAACCCCTGCACCTGCACGGCTGGCAGGCAATCGACGAGGCCAACCGCGCGCTGGCCGGACAGCCGCCCAGCAACTACGTGGCGCCGACCCATCTGGTGACCAAGACCGACATCGGATCCGACGGCGGACCCGACAACGTCTACGACCCGTCGAACGGCTATCGCGCTGCCTACCGAAAGATCTGGGGCCGGTAGAACCGGCAGCAGCCCCGGTTACCAGACAGTTGACGATACAAACCTCGTGCCCGGCCTGGACGCTTCAATCGAAGCGCCAGTGCGGGCGCCATGATTACCTGTGCAACTAACTCATGGCGTATGCCACGGCGCTCTCACTGCGGCAACGGAAACCGCTCCAGGTAAGGCATGTATTCCGGCTCCACATCGATCGCCAGCGTCGCCAGCACCCGCACCACGGCATTGTAGAAGCCGATCGCCAGCGTCAGATCCAGCACAATCTCATCGCCCAGCTCGGTGCGCAGCGCAGCAAACGTCGCCGCTTCCATCGCGCCGTCCGCCGTCATCTGACGCGCCGCGAGCAGCACGAGTTTCGCCAACGGATCAAGACCGTTCGGCCGTCCCGCGGTATCATCGATCAGATCCTGGACATCCTGGTCGCTGACCCCGAAATCATGCCCCAGCTTGACATGATGCGACCACTCGTAGGGCGATCGCGCCAGCCAGCCGACCTGCAGGATGGCAAGCTCGCGCAGCCTCGGATCAAGCTTGCTGCCGTGGCGGATATAGCCGCCCAGACCCAGGAACGCCCGCGCCGCCTTGGGCGAATTGACCAGCGCCTTGGCCAGCGCGATCGGTCGCTGCAGCAGATCGCGGTCCGCCGGCGCAAGATCGGATACCTCAAGGTAGGGCAGACGAGCCATCGGTTTCCTCCGTTCAACCGGTTCAGGCTATAACCGCTTCGTCCGGCATGAAATCCCCGCCGTCCCCACCCAGGAACCCGCAGCCATGCTCGCAGTCGCCACCGCCGACGGACACCTGACCATCGGCGCCGAAACGTTCCGCGCGGGGCTGGGGCGTGGTGGCGTGCGCGCCGCAAAGCAAGAGGGCGACGGCGCCACCCCGCTGGCCGCGCTGGCGTTGCGCCAGGTGCTGTATCGCTCCGACCGCGGCGCCGCCCCGGTCTGTGCGGTTCCGGTCGAACCGTTGTCGCCGCAAGACGGCTGGTGCGACGACCCGGCCAACGCCGCCTACAACAGGCGCGTCCGCCTGCCGATCCAGGCCAGCGCCGAACGGCTGTGGCGCGACGACGCGCTCTACGACATCATCGGCGTGCTGGGCTGGAACGACGCCCCGGTCCGGCGCGGCCGCGGCTCCGCCATCTTCCTCCACATCGCCCGCCCGGACTACGCACCGACCGATGGCTGCATCGCCCTGGCGGCGAACGACCTGCGCCGCGTGCTGGCGCTGGGACTGACCGAGATCATGGTCAGGACGTGACTGGCACGAAACGATACGCCTCGGCCTGGCAACGCAGCGCCAGCCGGCACGCCGAGAACAGCCGCCCAGCCTCCGCCATCCGCCCGCCGCGGTCGCGCACATCATCGAGGAAGTCGCGGTAATAGGCCACAGGCCGGTCGGCGCGGCCGTCGTAGCGAGTCCGTTGCTTGCAAGTTATGAACATGTGATCGCCGCCGGGCCGGCCCAGCAGGTCCAGGTTCTTGCGCAGCTCCAGCGTGCCCTCGGTGCCGACCAGGAACAGCCGCCCATCGCCCCAGTCCGCCAGCCCGTCCGGCGTGAACCAGTCCAGCCGCATCGAGCCCGTCATCGCCGCACTGCGCAGGGTGATCTCGGCAAAATCCTCGAACCCGGGCGGAGCGGTGCCGAAACAGCCGATGGTGGCCGCTGCGATCGTTGCATCGGAAACATCGGCGAAGGCCAGGAACTGATCGATCGAATGCAGGCCGATATCGTTGATGATGCCGCCATAGGCCGCGCGATCGAAGAACCAGGCCGGCCGCAAGGCCCGGTTCAGCCGATGCGGTGCCAGGCTGGTCAGGCTGACCAGCCGACCGAGCTCCCCCGAACGTGCCACCGCCAGCGCCGCCTGCACGGATGCCGAGGTCAGTCGCCCCAGCGCGACTGACCAGATCCGCCCGGTCTCCGCTACCGCCGCCTCGACCGCGGCCAGCTGATCGGGCGTGGTCACCCCCGGTTTGTCCACCATCACATCCTTGCCGCATCGCATCGCTCGGATTGCCATCGCGGCGCGGTCGCGCGGCACCGAACACAGCACGACGAAGTCGATCGAGGGATCATCCAGCAGCCGGTCCCGACCCATCGCCGGGACATCGGGAAAGCGCTTGCGAAACCCCGTCAGCACCCGTGGGTCCGAGGTCTCCGGGTCATGCCCGGCACACACCGCGCCGGCCGCCAGCAGCCCGGCGGTCAGATCGTAAACGTGACGATGATCCAGTCCGATGGCGGCAAAGCGTGGCATGATCGATACCTGAGCGTTCCTAACCGATCAGCCTCGCACCATCTTCCCCCGCGGGCAACCACGGTCCACAATGGCGCCCGGTTCACACAACGGGGGAACACCAACCATGGCTGATCGTGTCGCCATCATCACCGGGGCCGGCAGCGGCATCGGCCGCGCCACCGCGCTCAATCTGCTGGCGGATGGCTGGTCGGTCGCGCTGGCCGGACGGCGCCGCGACGCGCTGGAGGAAACCGCCGGCATGGCCAAGGCCGGCAACGCCCTGGTGGTGCCGACCGATGTCACCGACCCAGCGCAGGTGGACGCGCTGTTCGCCAAGGTGAAGGCCGCGCATGGTCGGCTCGATACGTTGTTCAACAACGCCGGCGGCAACGTGCCGACCACCAACTTCGGCGACTTCACCTTCGAGATGTGGCGCCATGTCTGCGCGATCAACCTGGACGCGATGTTCCTGTGCGCCAACGCCGCGTTCCGCATGATGCGCGACCAGCAGCCGCAGGGCGGGCGGATCATCAACAACGGCTCGATCTCGGCGCACAACCCGCGCCCCGGTTCGGTTGCCTATACTTCGACCAAGCACGCGATCACCGGGTTGACCAAGTCGATTGCGCTGGACGGACGGCAATACGACATCTGCGCCAGCCAGGTCGACATCGGCAACGCCGCCACCCCGATGACCGCGCGTTCGACCAATGGTCAGATGCAGCCGCACGGCCAGATGGCGGTCGAGCCGCGCATGGAGGCCGACCATGTCGGCAAGCAGGTGGCGTTCATGGCCAGCCTGCCGCTGGAATCGAACGTCCAGTTCGTTACCATCATGGCGACCAAGATGCCGTGGGTCGGCCGCGGCTGACCCCGGCCAGCAATCAGTACGGCCGGTCGCCCTTGATGGTGACCCGGTAGCCGGAGCGAAGCTGCGGGTAGTAGTCCCACATGGCGATGTGCTGCACCGCGCGGTTGTCCCAGAAGGCGATCGAATGCGGCTGCCAACTGAACCGCACCTGGTAGGCCGGCTTGGTGCAGTGCGCATACAGGAAGTCCAGCACCGCGCGGCTTTCGTCCTCCGACAGTTCGTTGATATGGGTGGTGAAGTTCTCGTTGACGAACAGCGCCTTGCGTTTGCTCACCGGATGGGTGCGCACCACCGGATGCTCCGCCTGGGGGAAAACCCGATGACGGTCGTCCACCCCATTCAGGCGGTTGGTCCGGCGGTAGGACCGCTCCCCCGAATGGGTCGCGGTCAGTCCGTCGAGGAAACCCCGGAACGCCGGCGTCAGATCGTCGTACGCCGCCGACTGGCTGGCGAAGATGGTATCGCCGCCGGTCTCGGGCACGGTGTGCAGCGCCAGGATGCTGCCCAACGGCGGCTCCGCGTCGCACGACACGTCGGAGTGCCACCGCTCGCCGTTGGCCCGCTTGGAGTTGGCGTCGGTGTGGATCGGCAGGATCTCGGGGTGGCCCTCGGGACCTGGGGTATTGGGGTGGATGTGCAGTTCACCGAAATGACGGCCCAAGGTCTTCTGCTGCTCCAGGCTGATCTTCTGATCGCGGAAGAACAGCACCTGGTGGTCGGCCAGCGCCGCGTGCAGGTCCTCGACCTGGCGGTTGCTGAGCACGGCGGTCAGATCGATGTCGGAGATCTCGGCGCCCAGCCGGGGCGTCACCGGGCGTACCCGGATCGAGGCGTAGGTCATGGCGTGGTTCCTCCGTTTCAGGGCGTCGGTTGCGCAACGCTCGCCGATGCTGAATTGATGATGCCGACCCGGACTTTCAGCCAGGCGCCGACAACGTGCAAGGGTGAGCGCATGAACCAGACCAGCGATCCCGACCTCGCCGCCGCTGCGGCACTGCGCCTGATCGGCCCCGATCCGGCGAACTGGGTCCCCGACCGAACGGGGATCGACCACAACGTCGTGCTGGTCGGCGGCGGCCAGACCGGGTCGGCGCTGGCGTTCGCGCTGCGCCGCGCCGGCATCGGCAAGGTGTCGGTGATCGATGCCGCAGCCGACGCGGCGCATGCCGGCGGTTGGCTGACCTCGGCGCGGATGAACCTGTTGCGCACGCCGAAGAACCTGCCCGGGCCGGAGTTGGGCATTCCGGCGCTGGGGTTTCAGGCCTGGTACGAAGCGCGACACGGGCAGGCCGCCTATGCCGCGATGGAGCGGATCCCTCGCCTGGCCTGGGCCGAATACCTTGGCTGGTATCAGCGCTTCCTCGCCATTCGGGTGCGCTACGGCTGTCGGCTGCTGCGCATCGAGCCGGCGGCGGACGGCTTTCGCCTGCATCTGGCGATCGACGGACGCGAAACGGTCGAGACCACGCGGAAGATCGTGCTGGCGACCGGGTTCACCGGCAATGGCGGGGCGTATATCCCACCGGTTCTCGCCGAGCTGCCGGCCTCGGTGCTGTCGCACACCGAACAGACGATCGAGTTCGCAGCCTTGCGCGGCAAGGTGGTGGCGGTGGTCGGGGCGGCGGCGGCCGCATTCGACGCCGCCGGCGTGGCGCTGGAGCAGGGCGCCGCTTCGGTGCATCTGTTCGCTCGCCGGGCCTCGATCGCCTCGGTGCCGATCACCCGAACGCGCGGCTATCCGGGCGCCTATGACAACTACCGCGACCTGCCCGACGCGGTTCGCTGGGACCAGGCGATCCGCTTCCGCCGCGCCGGATCGACGCCGACCATTGATGCGATCGAGCGCGCGGTCGGCTTCGCCAACTTCCACCTGCACCTTGGCGCCGTTTGGCATCAGGCGGCGGTGGCGGGCGGCCAGGTGGTGGCGGAAGTCTCCGACGGCGGTTATCGTTTCGATCACGTCATTGCCGGCACCGGCTATTTCGTCGATCCATCGGCGCGTCCGGAACTCGCCGGATTTGCCGAGGAGATCCTGCTGTGGCGCGACCGCTACCAGCCGCCGGCCGATCGGCAGGACGCTTTCCTCGGCGCCCATCCGTATCTGGGGAATGGGCATGAGTATCTGCAACGGACCCCGGGGCGGGCGCCCTATCTGCGCAACATCCACGTCCACAACCCGGCCGGTTTCGTCAGCTTCGGGCTGCCGATCGGGGACGTGCCCAGCATGCGGCGCGACATTCCGCTGGTCGCCGCGCGGATCAGCCGGGATCTGTTCCTGGCCGATCTGGACCGCCACCAGGCTCGCATGGGGGGGACGGTGGCGGCGGATTTTCCCGATCAGGTTTACGCGTCGGCGGTGTGGCAGCGGAGCGAGCGGCAATCGGGCTGAGCGGGCGCGCGGGGGGCTGGGGCGCGGTCGTCCGGGTGCCGGTCAGGCGACGACGTCGAGCGGCAGCGCGTCGACAGCCTGGCGTTCGGAGGCGAGCGCCAGGCGCACCACGATGGGGCGGTGGTCGGAGGCCTCGCGCAGCAGGGCGCGCGCTTCCAGGCAGGCGACGCCGCGGATCAGGCAGCGGTCGACGCGCAACGGCACCATATCGCCGGCGACATGGGTGGGTTCGCGCGGTCCGACGTCGCGAAACCCCGGCAGCAAGGGTGGCCCGATCAGGTTGTAGTCGCCCACCACCGCGGATCGGTACGGCAGCACCTTGGCGATGCGGCGCAGCTGGCGGCGGTTGAGGATCTGGCCGTGCGACAGATGGACGTTGGCGACAGTGATCGAGCCGAACTGGATGATCTGGCAGATCCGGTTGAACATCGCCCCGGCCTGCAGCGGCATCACCACGGGGCGGCTAAGCAGCGGGTTCGGGGTCCAGACCGCCAGGCCATGCACCCGGCCGGGCAACTGGTTGCGCTGATAATGACCGCCGACCCTGCGGGTCAGTCCATCGATGTCCTGGGTTGCCTCCTGCATCAGCAGGATGTCGGGGTCCTCGCGCCGGATCAGCCGGACGATGTCGTCGAGCGAGGCACCGGTCAGCCGCAGCAGGTTCCAACTGATCAGTTTTGTCATTGCGTTGCTCAAATGGGCCTGTACGATGAGTGAGACAATGGGGACTGTCTGCATGTCTGTCCTCTCGGTAGCAAGCAGAAAGTGAGGCGGAGCGGCCGTCTGGCGCGGATTCGGGCCGGTCACAGGTATGGCAGCATGAGCCGCGCGCCGGCGTCGCGCAGGGCTTTGGGGAACGGGCGGGCGTCGAGGTCGGCCTGGGTGAGTTCGGGGCCGCGGGCGTGCTGCATGAGTTCGCTCAACCGGGAGGCGAGGTCGGGGTCGTAGACCTCCATGCAGAGTTCGAAGTTCAACCGGAACGAGCGGATGTCCCAGTTGCAGCTGCCGATCAGGCACCACTCGTGGTCCACCACCATCAGCTTGGAGTGATGGAATGGCGGCGGGCTTTGCCAGATCCGCACGCCGTCGGTGAGCAATGGCCCGATATTGGCCTTGGTGGCCCAGTCCACCAGGCTGTGGTTGCTCTTCTGCGGCACCAGCAGCTCGACCGTGACGCCGCGCATCGCGGCCAGGGCCAGGGCGGTGATCAGGCGCTGGTCGGGCAGGAAATAGGGGGTCATCACGGCGATGCTGGCGCGGGCGCAGGCGACGGCCTGGAGCACGGCGAACTCGATCTTTTCCAGGTCCTCATCGGGGCCGGAGTCGATGACCCGAGCCAGCGGACCGTCGCGGGCGGGGATCGGCGGCAGCCAGGTGTCGCCTTCCAGGGTCTCGTCGGTGACGAACGCCCAGTCCTCGGCGAAGGTCTCGGCGAGTTGGGTGACGACCGGGCCGTCGATGCGGAAATGCAGGTCCTGCACCGGCTGGCGGGTGCGGGCGGCCATGACGTTGTCGTCGGCGATGTTCATGCCGCCGGTGAAGCCTGTGGTGCCGTCCAGCAGCAGGACTTTCTTGTGCGAGCGCAGGTTGATGAACGGCATGCGCCAGGGCAGCGTCGAGTGCATGAAGCGGTCGGCGGTGATGCCGCTCTCGCGCAGGCGATGGTAGGCGGGCGAGCGCAGCCAGCCGCCGCCGACGCCGTCGATCAGCACGCGGACGGTGACGCCGCGCGCCTGGGCGTCGGCCAGAGCGGCGATGAAGCGGCCGCCCCAGCGGTCGTCCTGGAAGATATAGGACGACAGGCCGATGCTGACCTTGGCCTCGACGATCGCCTGCAACATGGCGGGATAGGCCTGATCGCCGTTCTGGTAGGCCTGCACCTGGGTCCCGGGCAGCAGCTTGCGGCCGGCGATCCGGCCGTTGCCGCGCTTCAGCGCATCGAGGTCGGCCTCGGCGTCGGGGGCCGGTGCTGGCGATCGGGTGGCGGAATCGCTGTCCTGCGGGCGAAGCTGGCGGGCGCGGCGCCGGACCCGGTTGACGCCGAACATCAGGTAGCTGATGGCGCCGAGGATGGGCGCGAACCAGACCAGGCCGATCCAGCCGACGGCGGAGGCGACCTCGCGCTTGTGCAGCAGGATGTGGATGGTGGCGGCGATGGCGAGCACCAGGCCGATGGTCAGGGTGACGTCGGCGCGCAGGTGCAGCAGACTTTCCCAGAGTTCATTCATGGCGGTGGCGGGATTGGCGGTGGCGGCATTGGTGGCATCGCAGGATGAATAGCCGATTTTCGGGTTGGCCGCGCGCCCGGAAATTGCCTTTCGGCAGGATTGCGGCGGGAGCGGGTCGGTTGAGGAACCGATTTGGGGCGGCGCACGTTCCGGTTCCGACTGAACAGGCGGAGGACATCGTGGACCGGATCAAGATTCTTGACCAATCGTTATGGCATCAGGTGCCTCCGGAGGTGATCGCGGAGGCCGAACGTGCGGCGAAGGAAGCGCCGGTGTGGATTGCTCGCCAGGGCAACGGCCATATCGTGGCGATGGATGGTCCGGGTGATCCGGAAGTGGCGACGGGTGATGTGATGTTCATCGCCGAGGTCGCGCCCAGTCGGGGGTGATGCTTCCGGGGTCGTGGTTCGCTTCGAGGGTTGATTTGGCGGGGCCGAGGCCGGCTGCGGCGCGCGGGTTGATCCCGGCCGGAGCGGCGGCGGTATCGGCTGGGTCGATGGGTTTGGTCAGGGTCCGATGTTCTGGGTCAGGGTCCTGGCTCGGGGCGGTGCAAACGGCAGTGGCGGTTTAGCGGTTCGGCGAGATCGGGGTGCCGAGGTCGCCTGACCTGAGGCGGGGCGGGACGTTGCCGGAGAACAGGTCGGCGGCGGCTTTGGTCAGCACGTCGGCGCGGGCGCGGGCGGCGTCGCGTTCGGCTGGCGGCAGGTCGGCCATGCTGGCGGAGTATTCGTTGGCGACGACGGTCATCGCGGCGCCCCAGAGTTGCTGGAATTCTTCTGCGCTGGGTTCGGCGTCGGCGGCGGCGGGGGTTGGGGTTGCCGGGACTGCCGGGGTCGGGGTGGTTTGGCGGGGGGTTTTGGCGACCGGGGTTGCGGGATCGGCCGAGGTTGCCGGGGTCGGGATTGCCGGCGTTGGGATTGCCGGAGTTGGGATTGCTGGAGTTGGGGCGGCCGCAGCGGAGGTTGGCGCCTGAGCGGCGGCCGCGACGGGAGGCAGCGCGACGGAGGTTGGCGCCGGAGTGGCGATCGCGGCGGGGATTGGCGCCGGATCGGCGATCGCGGCGGGGGCCGGGGCGGCGGGACGGGCGGTGGCGTGGCGGGCCAGCAGCGCCTCACCCTGCTGGCGGACGGCGGCGAGGCGGGCGATCACCTCGGCGTCCTTGCGGTCGGCCTCGGGGTCGGGGATGAGGTCGCGGGTCGGGCTGGGGGCGAGCACCGGGTCGGCGGCTGGGCTGGCGCGGGTGTTTTGCAGCGCCCGCCGGGCGCGGTCGCAGGCGCGGTCCGAGGCATTGGCGCTGGCGCGCAGCCGCAGGGTCATCGCCAGCGGGATATCGTCCGCCATCGACAGGCAGGCGGCGCTGACCGAGGCCAGGCCGTGGGCGACGATCTGGGCGACCGCGATCAGGTCGACGTGGCTGCGGGCGCGGTAGGCGTCGACGGTCTGCAGCGCCGCGATGCGGGCGAAGTCGAGGTTGCCGC
Organism: Rhodopila sp.; assembly: GCF_965277165.1. GTDB lineage: Bacteria > Pseudomonadota > Alphaproteobacteria > Acetobacterales > Acetobacteraceae > Rhodopila. Next base: position 176,527 of record NZ_CBDICE010000006.1, on the reverse strand, counting down.
GGCAGACCGCGAGGAACATCGGCGCCAGCAGGGTGACGATCAGCTGCAGCAGGATGTCGCCGGGCTGGAAGTCGAGGCTCGACGTCGGGCGTGGTTCGGTTGCGGTGGCGGACATGATGGCCGGGGGTTGTTGGCTGGGGTGTGTTGTAGCGAGGGTGGCGCGGGGTTGTCAAGTAATATTTCCTATACTGTGCTTATAGTCCGCGATTTGGAGCGTATCCTGGGCTCGTTTTCCCGGATTTTGGTCCCGGATTTTGGTCTGGGGAGCGACGGGATCGGTGGGCGGGAATTGGGTCAGATCGGTGCGCGTGGCGGACTCGGCCGGGGCGACGGGTCGATCGCGGCGCATTGCGGCCGGGTGTGTCGGCGGGGTATCGGCCCTCGTCGGCGGTGCCGGTTTGCTCAGCACGGGTCGTGGGTGGCCGGGCCATACCTGGCCATGACGCAGGAGGGCGGCCTGGGGACACCGTCGAGCTGGGACCTTGGCGGCGGCGCTGGGGTGGAGCGGGCGCGGCGTGCCCGGGCGGATTTTCAGGCGACGCGGCGGGGCTGTCAATGCAAAGTAGAGATGTCCCCTGACTCCCCAAAGTTAAAATGTCCCCTGTGGGCTGGGCGGGGGGTGGGCACCGGTCAAGCGTTAGTCCAATCGCGGTGTTGGAGCGGTGGGTAAGTGGCCCGCTGGAGTGATCGTTGAGAATCGGGCGCAAGCGGGCCACTTATCCACGGCTGCGGCGGCTGTTACGCGGGCTGTACTCACCCCGGGACGGTTTCAACCGCGGCGTTGGGGATGTGCCGCGCAGCGATCATTGCGTCGATCCGGGCATCGATGGTCTTGCCGTCCACCGCCGGGGCGGGCATGGCATAGCGGGCATAGGCCGTTACCGGCAGGATCCGGTCTTTGTAATGCACCCTCAGCGCACCGTCGGGAAAGTGATGCAGCGTCACCTTCGCGCCGCGCAGCGCGGTGCCAGGCCCGGGTGTCTTGACGCAATACATCGTCCCGCCGGAGCGGAAGGTCAGCGCCTTCGACAGCACCCGCTGCTCGCGCCGTGCCAGTTCGTCGTCCAACGCTTGCGCGGTCTTCGTCCACGGCCGGTGCGCCGAAGCCGGGTCGCGCGGCGGCACCGCAAACTTTGCGTTGAAGCGCGCCATGAACGCCGGCGCGAAGCCATTCGCCGCCTCGATCGAGCCAATGCCGGCCAAACGCATCTCCTTGACCAGCCGGTCCTGCAGGGTCTGGTTGGCGCGCTCGACACGACCCTTGGCCTGCGGGGTCAGCGCATGGATCGGCTCGATCCCAAGCCGATCCGCCACCCGTCCGAACTCGGTCTTGCCGTCGCCGCTCGTGGCGTCCTTAGCGTTGATCCGGAAGATGCCGTGCCGGTCGGAGTAGAACGCCAGCGGCCGGCCATGGTCCAGCACGTGGCCGCGCAGCGCCGCCAGATAGGCCGCCGTCGTCTCCGCCGGGGCGAAGCGTAGCGCGGTCAGCCGGCCGCTGGCGTCGTCGATGAACACGATCAGCGCACAGCGCGGCCCGCGCCGCTCGAACCAGTGGTGCGCACTGCCGTCGATCTGGATCAACTCGCCAAACCGCGGACGCCGCTGGCGGAGCTGAAACACCCGCCTGGCCCGGCGGCGCTTGGGCCGCCACAGGCCAAGGCCGATCTGCATCTGGCGGATCGTCTCTGCCGAAACGACGATCCCGTCCAACTCCAGCAGCTTCTCCGCCGCCAGCGTCGCGCCGAAGTCGGGGTATTTGTCCCTCAGCAGCGTCGCGATACGACCGCGCAGCGCCGCCGACATCCGGTTGTTCGATGGCCGGCCGCGCTGATGCGAAACCAGACCCGCGTCGCCCTCAGTCTTCGCCTTACGCACCAAGCGCTTGAATTGGCGGACACTGAGGCCAACGCGCTCCGCTGCTTCAGCCTGGCCCAACCGACATTCGATCGACTGGCGCACCCAATAGGCGCGATCGCGCTCCGCCTGCGTCATCCACAACCCCGTCTCGGCCATTGCGTCCCCAAGCATGCGCAAAAGGGGACATTCTAACTTTGGACGGAGGGGACATTCCTACTTGGGGCTAACAGCGACGCGGCGGGGCTGGACGCTGCGGCCGCCGACGCCGACCATGGCGGGGCGTGCGGCCTCGATTTGGGGCAGAACGCGGCGCCCTTTGCGGAAGCGCTCGGCCAGCGTGGTGGCGGTCGCGGGGACGCCGTTGACGGCGAGAATGGATGGCGTGGCGGCGATCTGGTCGTGCTCATGCGGAGAGTGCAGCGGTTGGGGTGGTGGGGGCTGGGCCTCGCATGGCGCCGCCGCTGAGGGCGAATTTATCGCGGGGATTGCCGAAGCGGCGCAGCACCGTGTCCTTTCGGGTCAGCGGTTCGATCACGTGGCGACCACCAGGGCGACCACCGGGATGAAGCAGCCTCGGGGCGCATGGCTGATGGCCTCGGCGTTGCGGTCGGCGTGATTGCCGGATTGGAGATGGGCCCGGGCTTGATGCCCTGCCCCGGCGTGGCAGAGTGGCGCGATGGCTGATCCGATCGAGACTTGGCTGGCGCGGGACCCGGACCTTGAACACGACCCTCTGCCTGGGATGCGGCGGGCCGGATTGCTGGAGCCGGTGGCGGATTATGCCGCCATCGGTCGGGGCAAGGCGGTGCTGGTCGAGCGCACCGGGCGCTTGGGCATCGGCGGCGTCTGGGGCGGGCGGCAACTGGTGTTCCGCCATTTCCTGGGCGGTTTCGGCAGCGCGGCGCAGCAAGCGGCATGGAGCGGGCGGGCGCTTTCGGTGGCGATTTCGGAACCGGAGGTGGGGGCGCACCCGAAATTGCTGAGCACACGGGCCGAGGTGGTGGGGCAAGGCTTCCGGATCAGCGGGCGGAAGGCCTGGGTGAGCGATGGGCCGTCGGCGGATGCGATCATCGTATTCGCGATCACTGGGCAGGATCGGGGGCGCAAGCGCTACAGCGCGTTTTTGGTGCCCAGCGACACGCCCGGGCTGGGGTTCGAGGAAATGGCGGGGTTTCATGCGCTGCGGCCGTCTCGGCACTGTCTGCTGACACTGGAGGGGGCCGTGGTCCCGGCCGCGGCGATGCTGGGGGCGGAGGGCGGCGCCTATGAGGCGATGGCGCTGCCGTTCCGCGATATCGAGGACGCGGTTGGCACGTTCGGCACGCTGGGAGCGCTGCGGCACGCGGTGGGGTTGTTTGCCGGGGCCGGCGGGGCGACGCAGGCCGCGGGGCGGGGAACGGCGCCTTTGGCGGCGGCGGGGCCAGGGTCGGCGGCGGGGCCAGGGGCGGCTGAGATTGGCGCCGAGCTGGGGGCGATCGTGGCGCTTGTTGCGGTGTTGCAGGCCGGTGCGGAGGCGGTGGTCGGCAGGCTGGACTCCGGGCCGATGCGGACTGGCGAGGCGACGCTGGTGGGTCTGCGCATCCTGGCGATCGAGATCCTCGGGCGGGTGCGGGCGCAGGCCCTGATGCTGGCGCCGGGGGTCAGGGATCGGCTGGCGGGGCTGCTGGCGGACCTGGACGCCACGTTGTCGATCGCCCGCGGCGCCAGGCTGGCGCGGCAGGTTCGGCTGGGCGAGGCGGCGCTTCGGGGCGGGGCGGCGGGTGGCGGGACTGGGAGCGGCGGGACTGGGAGCGGCGGGACTGGGAGCGGCGGGACTGTGGGCGGGTGACGCTGACCCGCTGCCATTGGGCGGAGAACGCTGATGCCCGGATGCAGGCATACCACGACGCCGAATGGGGCGTGCCGCGGCATGACGATCGCGCGTTGTTCGAACTGTTGACGCTGGAGGGGGCTCAGGCCGGGCTGTCGTGGCGCACGGTTCTGGCGCGGCGGGAGGCGTATCGCGAGGCCTATCATGGTTTCGACATCGAGCTTGTGGCAGCGATGGGGGGTGCCGAGTTGGACGGCCTGGTTGCGGAGTCGGGGCTGATCCGCAACCGGCTGAAGATCTATTCGGTGCGCGACAATGCCGCCGCCGCGCTGGCAGCGATCGCAGGCTTCGGCAGCCTGGACCGGTATTTGTGGTCGTTCGTCGGCGGCCAGCCGATCCGCAACGGCTGGACCGAGCGCGGGCAGGTGCCGGCGACCTCGGCGCTGTCGGATGCGATGAGCAAGGCGCTGAAGCGGGCGGGCTTCCGTTTTGTCGGGTCCACCATATGCTATGCGTTCATGCAGGCGAGCGGGATGGTGGACGACCACATGCGGAGCTGCTTCCGGCACCGCCCAGACGGGCAAGCCCAGGAGTGAACCCGATACGCAATAACCGAGGAAGTCCGGCGCCTGGTCGACACCCGTCAGGACGACTGATCGCATTGTCCGACCCGAGCTGGGAGATGCCAGAGCTGTGCTACACCGAGGTCCGATTGTGCGCCGGACATACCGCGATGCTGGAGGCGAGGCGGTTCCGGTGAGCCGAGAAGTGGCCGCCATTCCGACGGGGATGACGGGTGAGGTGGGCGAAGGCGGCCCAGTCATTGCCATACTGGGTGAATACGACAGCTTACCCGGACCGTCGCAAGAAGCTGGCCTCACCGGTTGGGCGGTTTCGGCGTCGCCGACCTGCACCGCCGCGCCGCTGCTGCCGGGCGCGAACCGCGCGGCCTGATCGTCGCTTACCTTCCACAGCTTCTTGGTCACCTGCATTGCGCCGGTCCGCGCGGCGTGACTTGGGCCGTCGTGGAGCACATCCGGGACCGAGTCCGCTGTTGGACCGTGGCGGCGCCGTTGTGCGGGGCGGTGGCGCTGACGAAGTGCGTCGTCGTGGGTGTGGCCAACAGATCACACAAGCGGGCGCCCGCCGCGACGCGGACGCCCTTTATGTGTGAGCGGAGAGGCCCCGCCTAGGCTGTCAGGCGGATTTGCTGGCCGGCCGGCGACCAACCAGGCCCAGACCGAAGATGCCGGTTCCGAGCAGGGCCAGCGACATCGGCTCGGGAACCGGCGTGGACTTCGGATCCTGCACGTCCTTGAAGGTGGCGCCGATCTGTACCGAATCGGTGGTGCCGAACGTCGTCGGCATCGTGACGGGGGTCAAAGTGACATTCAGGATGGCTCCATCGGCAAAGGTAATTGTCCCTGGGTTGTTCCAGGTAATGTTGCCGGAGGCGAGATCGAAAAGCCCGAAGAACGCTATGTCTTCGGTCCCGGAGCCTTGGACGTTGCCGTTGCCGTCCGACGGCTGGGTGAAGTTGAAGTTGACCTCGATGTTGTCGGTGCCGCTATTGGAGAAGACGTTCGAGTCCTTTGCGGTAATCGTCATCAGGTCGTTGATAGAGTTGCTGTGGCCGGCGCTGGTTGTGAAATTGATCGGGCTGTCGCTTGTGCCGGTGAAATTCACCGAGTTGGATGAGCCGGAGCCGAGGTCAGTGAAAGAGTCGGTGCCGACGAACGTCGTGGCATGGGCTGCCCCGGCGGTAAGCAGCAGGGCAGCTACCATGCCGCCCAGAAACCGAGTATGCTTCGTTATTGTGTGCATCGTTATTCTCCTGTTCGTGCGCCTTCCGGGCGCGCAAGCTGGTGCGGAAGCAAGGCCAATGCCACTTCAGATCTATGGGATATATCAATCTCTTAGTTAAGAGATGACGGGGTACAGGGCCCGATTGTGTAAGGTTCTCCGACACACGCTTTCCGGCGCTTGCCGGTGCGGCCTTGTCAATCAACCGAAGGGCAGGCTCATCCGCGTCGTAACGAATGGATGGGCACTGTCGAGCCGGCTCCATGATGGGTAAGAAGGATATTCATATTCTGTGCGCGACAATGCTCGTGCCGCGCTGGCGGCGATCGCGCGGCAGGGCGCCCTCAACTGCTATCGGTGGTCGTTCGTTGGCGATACACCGATCTGCAACCACTGGACTGAGCGAGGCAGGGTATCGGCGACGACCGCGAAATCCGACCTGATGAGCAAGGCCCTGAGGCGCGACGGCTTCCGTTTCGTCGGTTCCACCCTATGCTGCGCGGCCATGCAGGCGAGCTGTATGGTGGACGATCACCTGCGGCATTGTTTCCGGCACAGCCCAGATTGGCACACCCAGGAGTGACCCGATGCGCAATACCGAAGAGATCTGGACGTTGATCGATGCCCAGCAGGACGATTTTATCGCGCTGTCGGACCGGGTGTGGGGGATGCCGGAGCTTTGCTACACCGAGTTCCGGTCCTGCGCCGAACACACGGCGATGCTGGAGGCGAAGGGGTTCCGGGTCAGTCGCGAGGTGGCCGGGATTCCGACCGCGGTGATGGGCGAGGCCGGCGAGGATGGTCCGGTGATCGCCATCCTGGGGGAGTATGACGCCCTGCCCGGGCTGTCCCAGGAGGCCGGGGTGGCGGAGCAGAGGCCGCTGCCGGGCGCGGGGTTCGGGCATGGCTGCGGGCATAACCTGCTGGGGTCGGCATCGCTGCTGGCGGCGACGGCGGTGAAGAATTTTCTCCACGCCAACGGTTTGAAGGGGCGGGTGCGGTATTATGGCTGCCCGGCCGAGGAAGGTGGCGCGGCGAAGGGGTTCATGGCTCGGGCCGGGGTGTTCAGCGATGTTGATGTGGCGATCTCGTGGCATCCGTCGTCGTTCTCCGGGGTCAATCCGGCGCACTCGCTGGCCAATACGCGGATCGATTTTGCGTTCCAGGGGCGGGCTTCGCATGCCGCGGCGTCGCCTCATTTGGGGCGCAGCGCGCTGGACGCGGTGGAGCTGATGAGCGTGGGGGTGAACTACATGCGCGAGCACATGCCGTCGGATGCGCGGGTTCACGCGGCAATCCTGGATGCCGGCGGGGTGGCGCCGAACGTGGTGCAGGCGTTCGCCAAGGTGCGCTACCTGGTGCGGGCGGCGACGCTGCCGGAGTTGTCGGCGCTGATCGGGCGGGTGCGCAAGATTGCCGATGGGGCGGCGCTGATGACGGAGACCAAGGTGACGGCCGAAGTGGTCAGCGCGGTGTCGAACCTGCTGGCGAACCGGCCGCTGGAGCAGGCGATGCAGGACAATCTGGACCGCATCGGGCCGCCGCCGTTCGATGACGCCGATCGCGCCGCGGCGGCGGAATTCCAGGCGACGCTGACGGAGGAGGATATCGCGGCGGCGTATCGCCGGGCGGGGATGGCGGTGAAGCCTGGCACTGCGTTATGCGATGAGATCGTGGCGGCGGATGCGCGGCCGCATGGCGGTGTGGGATCGACCGATGTGGGGGATGTGAGCTGGGTGGTGCCAACGGTGCAGGCCAGGGGGGCGACGTATGCGATCGGGACGCCGGGGCATTCGTGGCAGTTGACGGCTCAGGGCAAGATGGCGGCGGCGCACAAGGGGCTGGTGCATGTGGCGAAGGTAATGGCGGGCACGGCGCTGGACGTGATGCGGGACGAGACGCTGCTGGCGCGGGCGAAGGCGGATCATCAGGCGCGGGTGGGACGGACGCCTTATGTCTGTCCGTTGCCGGCGGAGTTGGATCCGCCGGTCGGGATGTCGGCTTGAGCGCGCCGGACAAGGCTGGGTCCATTAATTTGGAGTAACGGGTATTCTCAAGGCGGCAGCTTACGGTTCGGCCCGGCGTGACGCGGATCCACCGTCGTGGTCCGGTCGCGCCGAAGCAGGCCGTTGGTCCACCCGGGCGATGATCTCGTCGACCTTCGACAGGAAAAGCCGAAGCAGCGGTGAGGTGTTCGACTTATGGTAGCCGAGAACAAGGTCCACCGAGGGGGCCTCGCCGGTCAATCGCCGGCTGGTTACCGAGGCTGGGAGGAAGCTGAGCGCGTAGATTGGGAGCAAGGTCACGCCACGGGTTGAGGCCACGAGCGAAATCGCCATCGAAAGGTAGTCGACCTCGTGCGCCGGTGTCAGATTGATGCCACGACGGCGGAGGTAGGCCTCGATGATCCCTCGTACGACCGGGGACGTATCTGATATTCCAACAAACGTTTCCGCTGCCAAGTCGCAGGGCGATATCGTTTCTTGCTTCGCAAGACGGTGATCGCTTGGCAGCACCACCACCAGCGGTTCCTGTCGCAGAAGTCGATAGTCGAGATCAGGGGTTTCTGTTTCGCGCCTGAGGAAGGCGATATCTAGTTTGCGGCTGACGAGAGCATCGGCGAGGGCGGGAGAATGATTGCTTGAGATGGTGACTTCGATGTTCGGCAATTCGTCGCGGAGAATACGCATCGCCTCTCCGAGCCATTCGAGTTCGTGTCCGCTGAGGAAGCCGACGGCGAAGCTTTTCTTGTCGGTCTGAGCCGCCTGCAGCGCGGCGTGCCTGGCCGCGTCGACCTGCGCCAGGGCGAGGCGAGCATGGTCAAGGAACGCTCGGCCGGCCGCTGTCAGCTCGGTGCCGCGTGCGCTGCGAACCAGCAGTGTCGCACCGACCTCGAGCTCCAGATCACGAATCTGACGGCTCAGCGATGGCTGCGCGGTATGCAGCCGGCGTTCGGCGGCAAGGGTCAGGCTGCCCGCCTCGGCAACGGCAACGAAGTAACGCAGGTGGCGAAGCTCCATGGCGGCGATGCCTCGCAGGTATGGCGGCCAACCTACAAAGTCTTTTTCAACATCTCCAGCGGCGCCCAGATCCTGGCTGACGCCGGCGATCGGGGCACCTGAGGTCCGCACCGTCAGCGGCATGGCGCTGATTTGGGTGCTGCCGGCACCGTTCCAACATGGGGTAAGCAGATGGACAAAGCCAGTTATTCTGATCACCGGGGCGTTGACCGGGATCGGCCGCGCGGCGGCGATTGCCTTTGCCGAGGAGGGCAGCAGCGTGATGGTCGCGGGGCGCCATCAGGGAGCGGGCGAGGCTCTGGCGGCGGAGCTGCGCGGTTTTGGCACGGAAGCCGATTTCATTGCGGCCGACGTGCGGCGTGAGGACGATGTCCGCGATCTGGTGGATCGAACGGTGTCTCGCTTCGGCCGGCTGGACGCGGCCGTCAACAACGCGGGGACCGAAGGCCGGCCCGGGCCGCTGACGGAACAGAGCGCGGAGAGCTACGCCGCCACTTTCGATACCAACGTCCTTGGCACGTTGCTCAGTCTGAAGCACGAGCTGCGCGTCATGCAGGCACAAGGGAGCGGCAGCATCGTGAACATCTCTTCGACCTATGGTCATGAGGGCGCCGCCGGCGCTTCGATGTACGTCGGCAGCAAGCACGCGGTCGAGGGGATCACCAAGTCCGCCGCCCTGGAAGCCGCGCGCTTTGGGGTGCGGGTAAACGCCGTGGCGCCTGGTCCGACCGAGACGGGAATGCTGAACCGCTTCACCGGCACGGCGGACCGGAAGGCAGCGCTGCTAGGGGGTGTGCCGCTGGGTCGCATCGGCCGGCCCGAAGAGATCGCCCGAGTGATCCTGTTTCTGGCCTCCGGGCAGGCATCATTCATTACCGGCCAGGTGATGACCGCCGACGGCGGCAAGACCGCAGGCTGACACGAACACCGCCTGGGGCGGCGGCGCGACCATCCACCTTGCATGAGGTCGCCGGCAGGCGAGGCGCCGGCGGCATCATGTGTCGCCGCGATCCAGAGTGCGACGCCGCCGCAGCCTGTACCGATATCCCCCATTGCGATCCATGGCCCAAAACGCCAACCTGCGGGGCGACCAGGCAATGGCCGCTGGGACGGACCGATGCGTGGCATGGCCAGTCCAGGCGCGCCTCCGATACCGTCGCGGGGGCTGATCAGCGAGCCCGCGATGGCCGAGGCGACCCGGAGCAACGAGGCCGGCAACCAAGCGGCGGGCGCCCTGGTCCGCTACTTTGTCGCCCAGGGTGTTGGCCTGGTGGACCACATCCCCACCTGCCGTTGGGTGGTGCCGGGGTTCATGACCGGGTCCACCGAGGCGCTGGAGGAGATGGCGCGGTTATCCGAAACGGGAGAGTGAGATGGCGACACGGCTGAACGAGAGCGAGCGGGGCAAGCTGGGGACCACGGTTCCAGGATGGGCACCGGCGATCGACCGCGATGCGATCCGGCGGGATTTCAAATTCGCCGACTTCAGCGCGGCTTGGGGGTTCATGACCCGCGTGGCGATGGCGGCCGAGAAGTTGGACCACCACCCGGATTGGGGCAACACGTGGAACACGGTCCGGATCGAACTATCGACCCACGATGCCGGCGGATTGTCGGATAAGGATGTGCAACTGGCTCAGGCGATCAATCAAATCCTGGGTTGATGGACGGGCTCGGGTTTCCTGAACGGACTTCGCTGGTGCGCCGAGCGGCGGCCAGGTTGTGTCTGCGGCACGGCTGGGCGCCGCTGCACGAGGTGCGGTTGGGGAATGGGCGGCGGGCGGATATCCTGGCGCTGCAGCCGGGGGGCGGATTTGTCTGCATCGAGGTGAAGTCGGGTCTGCGGGACTATCTGAGCGATGCCAAGTGGCTGGAGTATCAGCCGTTTTGCGATCAGTTCTTCTTTGCGGTGGATGCCGATTTTCCGTCTGGCGTGCTGCCGGCCGAGACCGGCCTGATCGTCTGTGCCGGACGCGAGGCGGAGGTGTTGCGCGAGCCGATGTGCGTGCGGCTGGCTGCGGGCCGGCGCAAGGCGATGTTGGAGCGCTTTGCCTGGCTGGCGGCGGGGCGGCTGGCGGCGTTGGAGGACCCGATGGGGGTGGCGGACCTGGCGTTGGGGTTGAGCGAGGATTGATGGTTTGGGCGGCGATGGTCGCCGCTATCCCGGGCGGCGGTGTTTCCGTGGACGACGTTGCAGACCTGCATTGTGCATTTGATCCGCAACAGCCTTGATTACGCCAGGTCGAAGGACCGTAAACCGCTGGCGGCGTTGCGTCCGATCTATGCCGCCAGTGCGGCGATTGCCGTTGCGTCGCTGGACGCGTTCGAGGCGGGTGAATGGGGGCGGAAATTCCCGACCGTGGGGGCGGCCTGGTGGGGCGGACCTGGGACCAGGTGATCCGGTTCTTTGCCTTTCCGCCCGAGATCAGGCGCGTGATCCAGACCACCAATGCGGTTGAAAGCGTGAATGCCAGACGGCGGACAATCATCAAGACGCGGGGTCATTTTCCCCGTGACGATGCGGCCCGCAAGCTGATCTGGCTGGCGTTGCGCACTATCGCCGCCGGCTAGGGCAGCGCGGCGCATCATTGGAAGGAGGCGATGAACCCGCTCGCGATCCTCTACGCGGAGCGCTTCACGCGGGAGGGTTGATGAGGTGGCCCCAGGCAACACCGCGCCACGCCTGGCCGAAGCTTGGCGTCGTGCTCAACCCGATCAAATTGTGGGTCCTCGCCAGGCTCGCCCCGGCGAGGTTGCGCGTGGCTGCGGTGCCGCCGCAAGCGGCGAATTTGACCGGGCCTGCGCGCGACTGCCGATGCGATCGCCAGGTCGGGACGGAGGAATCGGCGCTTCGATCGAACCCAAAAACGTGGATCAAGAACGTCGTGGCAGCTTGCCGAGGAGGGTCATTCCGTCCGTTACCGTTAGCGATCCAACGATGGGTAAGGGTGAGACCGAAAACGCCTCATACACAGTGGTCCTGGACATTGACCGTTGCCCACTCCCTGGTGCGATGGATCGGATTCGATCTGAATCATTCACCAGCCAATTCCAGGACTTGGCGCACGCCCCGAGGATCGCCTCGTAGCTGTCCCAGACGCAGCCGGAGAGTTTGTTGGCATGAAGGTGGTCTCGGACATTCTCCATCGGGTTGAGTTCCGGGGCGTAGGGCGGCAGCGCCAACACCACGATCTTGTCGGGCAGCCTGATCTCGGCGAGGTGGAGGTTGAGGAGTGAAGCATCCGGCGGCCATGCGTCAGACCATGATCGCGCAACGCCGCCAGGTAGGCTGCACCCGGCCCCACCGGCGCGAACCGCAGCGTCGTCAGCCGCCCGGTTGCGTCGTCGATGAACACAATCAGCGTGCAGCGCGGACCATGCCCCTCGAACCAATCGTGCGGACCGCCGTCGATCTGGATCAGTTCGCCCAACCGCGGCTGGCATTGACGCAACTGGAACACGCGCCGCGCCCGGCGCGTCTTCGGCCGCCATAGCCCAAGGCCGATCTGGATCCGCCGCACCGTCTCGACCGAGACTTTGATGGCGTCCAACTCCCGCGGCTTTTCCGCCGCCAGGGAGGCACCGAAATCCACATACTTCGGTCGCAGAAGAGCCTCGATACGACCACGCGTCCGCTCGCTGATGCGACGATGTGACGGATACCCGCGGTGACGCAAAACCAACCCCATGTGGTCCTCGATCCGCCAACCACGCAGCCAGGCGTTTGAACTGACGCACGCCAATCCCCAACCGCTCCGCAGCCTCGCGCTGGCTCAGTTCACCCCGCACCGCCTGCCGCACCAGGCACGCCCGCTTCCGCTCCGAAGCACTCATCGCCAGAACCCAGCCGGACACGCCGCCCCCCATTCGAACCACGCTCGAATGGGGACATTCTAATGTTGCACGGAATGGACATTCCTATGTTGGGCTGACACATTGGGTTGCGGGCGCTTGCGTTGGGGGGTTAATCTGCTTAACAGGCGGTTTCGGATCAGAGTGCGGGCGTAGCTCAGGGGTAGAGCACAACCTTGCCAAGGTTGGGGTCGAGGGTTCGAATCCCTTCGCCCGCTCCAAAATCTCTTAGAGATTTGAAGTTGATAAGAACGGCCCTTCGGGGCCGTTTTTGCTTACCTAGTCTCCGGATAAATGCTGGGTAAGCGAGAGGTAAACGCGCGGAGGGCGATTTCTGGCGGGAGATCCCCGACGGCTGGCATCAGACCTGCGGGTCATCCGCCAGAGAAGCAAGATTCGCATCTGCTGGTGTGGGAGGAACGGCTCCGCTGCGCCCAATGCACACGTGCGAGAGGCGGCACAGCCAATGGATGGCGCTTACCCAAAGTCCCTCCGGGCGCGGGTAAGCGGTCCTGGTAAGCCGCCAGCCAGAGCGGTCAGGTAGTTGTGGCATCTTGGCCGTTGACCGTTGCCCTCCGAAGCCGAAGGTCACAGGTTCGAGTCCTGTGGGTGCGCCATTTCCTTTCACTGCGAATCCTTCGTGATTCGCTTAGACCTGCCAAGGCTGCGGCGAGCGACCTCGAGTCGACTTCAACTCTTTCAAGAATCACAGGTCGCATCGGTCCGCTACTCCTGCGACTTTCCGCAGAGTTGGAGCGGTCACGATTGGCAATCCGCCGCTTGATATTCGTGGAACAAGCTCGAGTCCCGAACCTGCAAACTGAAACCTTCCCGCTGTTGCCACCGCTGGAAAACTGACCCCCCCTGTGGAGTGCGCCCCTGCGGGTAGACAGTTTGAGTTCGTAGATTTGACCCCCCTGATCGGGCTTCTGGAGACTAGAAGCCATGACCAAGCATCGTTCCCATAGTGCGGCGTTCAAGCGGCAGGTAGCCGAGGAATTCATCGCCGGGGAGGCGCTGCATGCGCTGTCCAAGCGCCACGACATCTCGCGCCAGCTGATCCGGATCTGGGTTGGCAAGTTTGAAGCCGGGGCGTTGGATGATGATGTCCAGGCGGCTGACCTGCTTCAGGAATACGAAGCCAAGATCGCAGCTCTGGAGCGGATGGTCGGTCGCCAGGCGCTGGAGATCGAGATGCTAAAGGGGGCTCTCAAGCAGGCACCCCGGCCGAAAAGCGCGAATACCTCCGTCGTCACCGGCCCCGTGGCATCACCGCCCGCCGGGGGTGCGAACTGATGGGGCTGGCGCGCTCGACGTTCTACGACGCACCGCCCATCGCGGCGTCTCAGGACGATCTCGTCCAACGGATCAGCAAGATCTGTGACGAATTTGAGTGCTACGGGTACCGACGGGTGAGTGCGGCCCTCCGCCACCAGGGTATGGTGGTGAATAGCAAGAAGATCCGCCGCCTGATGCGCGAGCATGATCTGCAACCGAAGCGCCGCCGACGGCATGTCGTCACCACCGACAGCAACCATGCCAGCCCGATCTTCAAGAACCTGACCAAGGGCCTGGTGGTCGAGCGCTCCAATCAGCTCTGGATCGCGGACCTGACCTATGTGGCGATCCCGGGTGGCTTCGTCTATCTCGCCGCCATCCTGGACGCCTGGTCGCGCAAAGTGATCGGCTACGCCATCAGCCGATCGATGGATGCCCGGATTGCGATCGCCGCCTTCAAGGCCGCCATCCGCCTGCGTCAGCCGCCCAAGGATTGTATTCACCATTCCGATCGGGGGGCGCAATACGCGTCGGACGCCTATCGCACTTTGATTGCCGAGTACGGCCTAAAAGGTTCGATGAGCCGACGCGGCAATCCCTATGATAATGCCAAAGCCGAGAGCTTCATGAAAACCTTGAAGGTCGAGGCGGTTTACTTGGCAGCCTATGAAACCTTCGAGGATGTTACCGCCGGTCTTCCACGCTTCATCGACGAGGTCTACAACACCAAACGACTGCATTCAGCGCTTGGCTATCTCAGCCCGGCCCAGTTTGAGGATCAACACACCCGCCAGACGGTCAAAATGCTGGCTTGATTCTGTCCACCCGCAGGGGCGCACTCCACTCGCAGCAGCGCCCGATGCGGTGACCACCAGACCGAGCAAAAGGCAGCGTAGCGCGCCTATCCGTCCAATCAGCATCGCGCCCGGGATCGCCCCGACAGCGAAGGCGAACGGAGGTATCGCTGTGAGCACACCGATGTCGATGGCGTTCAGCCGAGAGCCGATGTGGCCTCTTCCAACACGGGAGGCAAAGCGAGAACCGTCAGTCGCAACGCGGCACCCGGAAGCCAGAGCAGCATCAGCCGGATTGCGAGACCGTGATTCTCTTTTCCACGGGCCGGATCAGGTTGCGGAGTTTGCCTATCTCCCGCCGTCACCCTACGCCGCTTCCGTAGGGCTTCGTGATGACTTCGAGATAATGACCGTCTGGATCGGGGAAGTAGACGCCCCTGCCGCCGTCATTGTGGTTGATTTCGCGGGGTCGATTCTGCCAGGGATCGGCCCAGAATTCGAGACCAAGGGCTTGGATGCGGCCCAGCACGTCGTCGAAAATCTCTTCGTCGATCAGAAACGCGTAATGCTGGGGGCGGATCGGCCCGCTGGAAGTAGAGAAATCCAGGGACACGCCATTGTCGAGTTGGACGACCTCAAACGGTCCTGCACGGACCGGGGCGGCTCGACCGAGAATGTCCGCCAGGAATCGTGCCGACCGGCCGCGGTCGGTCGAGTATATGATGGTGTGATTGAACTGGATCGGCATAGGATCACTCCTTTCGCTCGGCTGGTTTGCGCGGTGCTGTCTGTTCCGCAATGCCATCCAGCTCGGCCAGCACCTCGGGCACGAGTTCGATCTCTCCCACGGCGATGTTCTCCCGCAGATGGTCGATCGACGAGGTGCCGGAGATGAGAAGGATGTTGGGGGAGCGATGCAGCAGCCAGGCCTGCGCCACCTGCATCGGCGTGGCGCCCAGCCGCGCCGCCGCATCGTTGAGCGTCGACGATTGCACCGGATCGAAGCCGCCGAGCGGGAAGAACGGGACATAGGCGATGCCCTGGCTCGACAGATCGTGGATTATGGCATCGTCGCCGCGGTGGGCGACATTATAATGGTTCTGGACGCAGACGATCGGCACCATCGCGCGGCCCTGTTCGATCTGCGGTGATGTCACGCCGCTGAGGCCGATGTGCCGAATCAGGCCCTGCTGCTGGAAATTGGCGAGGACGGACAGCGGCGCTTCGATCGGGCCCATGTCGTCCCGGACCCGGAGGTTGACGATGTGGAGCTGGTCCAGCCCCAGGTTGCGCAGATTGTCGTGAACCTGCTGCGTCAGCTCCTCGCGGGAATAGGCCGGAGGCCACGACCCGTCCGCCCCGCGGATGCAGCCGACCTTGGTGACGATGACGAGATCGTCGGGGTAGGGGTGCAGCGCCTCGCGGATCAACTGGTTCACGACATGTGGGCCGTAGAAGTCGCTGGTGTCGATGTGATCGACGCCGCGGTCGACGGCTTCGCGGAGCACCGCCAGCGCCGTGGCCCGGTCCCTGGGCGGTCCGAAGACGCCCGGCCCCGCGAGTTGCATCGCGCCGTAGCCAACTCGGCGAACGGCCATGGATGTGCCGGGGAAGGTGAACTGTCCGCCGAGTTCTTCCCTGCTAATTTTCGTGTCATTGATTGCCATCGACATGCTCCTTGGTAGCGATCTCTTCCGCGTCCGGCGGCGTGCGGGAATGCCTGTTCGATTGCACGAATGGACATTCCCGGCTGCTTCGAAAGAGTGATCCGAACCGGCCCATCAGCCGCTTCGCGCCAAGCCGTTAGGCCTTCTTGAAGTCCACGATCAGCCGCCCCGTCCCACCGCCAGCGCGATTGATCTCCATGGCGTCGAGCAGTTCGCCACGGGTGAACACCCGCGCGACCTTCGTCTTGATCTCACCCGACGCACGCTTCTCACCAATGGATTGCAGCAGATCCGCGTCGGCCACGATGTGCGGGAAAAAAGCTCTACGGCCTTCCGGGACTTTCCCCAGGACGGAGGGGTCCGCGACGGTCACGATCGCTCCTCCCGGCTTGAGCACGCTCCAGGAACGATCGGTGGTGCTCATGTCGCCACCGACGAGGACATAGTCGAGGACAAGATCGACGTCCTTGACGCGATCCTCGAAACGTTCCGTCTGATAGTCGATGAATTCGTCAGCGCCCAGGCCCATGACGTAGTCGCGGTTCTTCGCCGAGGCGGTGCCGATGACGTAGGCGCCTTCGGCCTTGGCGAACTGGACGGCGAGAGATCCGGCGGTGCCCGAGGCGCCATGGATCAGCACCTTCGCCCCGGGCTTCAGCTCGCCCGCCTCGTGGACTGATCGCCAGGCGGTGATGCCGGGGATCGGAAGGGTGGCGGCGTCGTAGTCGCTGAGCGAGTCAGGCACGCGGGCCAGGGTAGCTTCGTTGACCACGATGTGCTCGGCGAAGGCGCCCAGGGTGTTCGACATCGTCATGACCCGGTCGCCGACCTTGAAGCGGGACGCGCCCTTACCGAGCGCCACGACGGTGCCCGAGAAGTCTACCCCCAGGACATACGGCAGCGGTAGGGGCATCTCGTCCTTGACCCAACCTTCCCGGATCTTCCAGTCGAACGGGTTGATCGCGACGGCGCTGACGGCGACAAGAACCTGCGAGGGGCCAGCGGTTGGAACCGGCACGTCGTCGAGCTGAATGGATTCAGGGCCGCCATAAGAGTGTAGGCGATAGGCTTTTTGCGTTGCCACAGGAAAATCTCCTTAAAATGCTTCGCCGGATAGGGCCAATTTATGCTACGAAACGTCCTCGTAGTTTTTATACGCTACCGTTGCGTAGCGTATATGTCAACGCCTTCTCTCGCGCTAATTTCGACAGATCACTCGGGCTTCCGTCGTGCAGAACGGCGGACGGTCGACGGCCGAGCGCTCTTTACGTTGGTGGCGGCCGATCCGTGCGTGCTTCCCCTGATCGCGACCTCGACTGCGGAATTGACGACCGCGTCGACGAAGCGATCGTCGATCGCCTCGTTGGAAAACCAGCGTCGATAGAAAAGCGGGCCTAGTGCCGCGGCGATGAAGTCAGCTGCGTGGCTGTCCGGGGGAATCTCGCCACGCCCCTTGGCGCGTTCCACGATGGCATAGAACGGGGCCATGTTGCCCTCGTGCATTGCGGAATGCATGGCGGCGATGTTCGGATCACGCTGAGCCGCATCTATGATTGAAGGAAGGACGGAAGGCCAGGCAGCCGTCCGGAGCTGCTCGGCCACGGTTGCCGTGAGCGCCTGCAGGTCACTACGGAGATTGCCCTTGTCAGGAACGGCTTGTGCCCCCCCCATGCGAGAGCAGGCATCGATCAGCAGCGCAGAGCGCGATGGCCAGTGGCGGTAGATGGTTGTCTTGGCTACACCTGAATTTCGGGCCACGTCGTCGATGCTCACCCCGCTCATGCCACTCTGCGTGAGCTGCCGATAAGTTTCGGCCAGTACCGCCGCCTTTGAGCGCTCCACGCGCTTGTCCTGAGGATTCCCGGCCACTTTCCAACCTTTCGCTTGATCCATAGGATACGCTACGGTAGCGGTTCTTAAGAACGATGCCGTGCAGTATCGTTGTGTAGCGGGAAAGCACAAGCCAGGAAGGGTAATTCTGATGCCGTGGCGAGCAAAGAAGCCTTTGCTGGCGCAGCGGACGGAACTGGCGATCGCCCGCTCCGGCCTGATCGAGCAGCGCTTCGAGATCGAGGCACTCAAGGCGCGACTGTCGAAGTTGCTGCGGCCTGACGGATCCGTGATTCCAGATCTACGTCCTGTCAGAGCAAATATCCCGTGGCTTGTAGCCAGCCAGAATTCAAGAACAATATAACTTAAACAGTAAGTTACCTGGTGTCCCCGGCGCGATTCGAACGCACGGCCCCAAGATTAGGAATCTTGTGCTCTATCCTGCTGAGCTACGGGGACATTGCGCCACGATAGCAGAACTCCGGCCAAAACGAAGCCCCAAACGCGTCAACCACGGGCCAAGCGCCCCTCGATCGGGTAAGCCGGATCGTTATATCCTGGCGTCGAAGGGTGCCCCGGGGAGACCAGCCGATCAACCAACGCCTCATCCGTCGCGTCCAGCCGGACCGATAGCGCACCGACGTAGTCCTCCCACTGCGGCTCGGTCCGAGGGCCGCCGATCGCCGCGGTGACGAAGCGGTTGTTCAGCACCCAGGCGAACGCGAACTGCCCAGGCGAGACTTGTTTGGCCTGCGCGTGTTCGGCGATCTCGCGGGCGATGTGCAGGCTCTCTGGCCGCCATTCCGATTCCAGCATCCGCCGGTCCTGCCGCCCTGCCCGAGTTCCCGCCGGCGGCGGCATGTCGGGGGCATATTTCCCGGTCAGCACGCCGCGGGCCAGCGGACTGTATGGCACCACGCCCAGCCCGAAATAGCTGCAGGCCGGCAGGTGTTCGGTCTCGATTTCGCGGTTCAGGGCATTGTACAGCGGCTGGCTGGCCACCGGCCGGTCGATGCCGGCCTCGTCACACAGACGGCAAATCTCCGCGACCCGCCAGCTTCGATAGTTGGAGAGGCCGAAATAGCGGATCCGCCCGGCCCGGATCAGGTCGGCCAGCGCGCGCACCGTCTCGGCCAATGGGGTGGCGTGATCCTCCTTGTGCAGATAGAGCAGGTCGATTTCCTCGACCCCCAGCCGGCGCAGGCTGGCCTCGACCGCATGTTGCACATGGCGGCGGGACAATCCGCGCGCATTCGGATCCCGGCTCCCCTGGGGTCCGGTTGGGTTGGCGCACTTCGTCGCCAGCACCCACCACGACCGATGTTCCCGGATCGCCTGACCCACCACCTGTTCCGACTTGCCGCCGTTGTAGCCGTCGGCCGAGTCGATGAAGTTGACCCCCTGGTCCTTGGCTCGCGCAACGATCCGGTGCGCGGTCGAATCGTCGGTCGCGCCGCCGAACATCATCGTGCCCAGACACAGCGGCGACACTTTCAGCCCGCTGCGACCCAATCCGCGATATTCCATCCGTCGTCTCCTGGTTTTTGTCTCTGTCCAGCCTACACCGGACGGGGTTGAATGCAGCGATGGGGAATCGGCCCGACTGCGAACCGTCTGACCAGCGCTCCGGCTCGCCGTCGTTGGCTTCGCTGTTCGGCAGCTTTGTCAGCATCGGCATGATGAGCATTGGCGGCGGCCTTGCCGCCTGGACCCGGCGGGAGGTGGTGCAGAAACGCGGCTGGCTGGACGACAAGCAGTTCCTGTCCGGCTACGCCTTGTCGCAGCTTGTGCCGGGGGCGACCAACGTCAACCTCGCGGTGTTCATCGGCACCCAGATGCGCGGCGCGGCCGGCGCCGTCGCCTGCTTCTGCGGTCTGACGGCACTGCCTGTGGTCATCGTCCTGGCGGCCGGCCTGCTGTATTTGCACAGCCAGGGCAGCACCGGGGGCGCCTGGGTCAGCGCCGCGCTGGGGGGCATGGGCGCCGTGGCGATCGGCCTCAACCTCGGCACCGGGGTCCGTCTGGCTCGGCATAATATCAGCGGCCTGGTCCCGATCGCCGTCACCGCCGTCGTCACGCTGTCGATCGGCGTGTTCGGCTTCTCGCTGCTGCACGTGCTGCTGCTGATGATGCCGGTCAGCCTGCTTCTGGCCTGGGCAACCCGGCCACGATGAGTCTGGTGCTGCTGCAGCTGATCGGGCTGTTCGCCGGGCTGTCGATGCTGGCGTTCGGCGGCGGCACTGGCGTCATCCCGGACATGCAGCGCGCCGCCGTCGATCAGCACCATTGGCTCACCGCGGCAGCGTTCCTCGACATGTTCGCGATCTCCCGCGCCGCCCCCGGACCCGGATCCCTGATCGTGCTGCTGATCGGCCTAAAGGCCGCGGGCATCGCTGGTGCCGCGGTGTCCTTCGCCGCGATGTTCGGGCCGTCCTCTCTGCTGGTGCATATCGTCGCCCGCTACTGGCAGCGGGCCGCGCGATCCGCCTGGCGCGCGGTGGTCGAGCGTGCCCTGGCCCCGGTCGCGGTCGGCCTCACCTTCGCCAGCGGCCTGGCGCTGATGCGCAACACCGAGCACGGCTGGCTGCCCTGGGGCATGACCTTGCTCAGCAGCGCGCTGTTCAGCTTGACGGAAATCAACCCGATCCTGCTGCTTGTGCTGGGGGGTGGCACTTTGTTGCTTGTTGGGCGATAGACAGCCGCCGTATACGACAACCCTGGATTGCCGAGAGTCCATAATGTCGTTTAAGGTTGGTGTTGGAATCGTCACCTTCAACCGCAGAGAGATTCTCAGCGGCACTATCGACCGGGTGCGCGCGCTGACCCGCCAGCCAGACGCCGCGCTGGTGATTGCCGATGACGGGTCCACGGACGGCACGCTGACAATGCTGCGCGACAAGCAGGTACCGGTGATCACCGGGGTCAATATGGGCATCGCCTGGAACAAGAACCGGGCGCTGTTTCTGCTGTCGCACCTGCTAGGCTGCGACACGGTCATCCTGCTGGAGGACGATACGAGACCAGACCGATCTGGCTGGGAATCGGAGTGGATGGAAGCCGCAAGCCGCTGGGGTCACGTCAATTTGGCGGGCCACTGGATGCAAGAGCATTTCCTCTCCGGTGCCGGGACCGTCGAGGATCCCGTCCGCAGCAAGATGGTGACCGCGCAATGCTCCGCCTATTCCCGAGGCGCACTCACGTTCGCCGGCTATTTTGACCCTCGCTTCAAAGGATTTGGACATGAACATGTGGAACACACCCGCCGCCTGATCCGCGTCGGCTATGGCGGCACAGATCGGCGAGTCAACGGCGAAGAGCAGGTGATCTACAACCTGATAAAAGGCGGAGTTACCGTTGTCAGCGCTCAGAGTTATTACAACCAGCAGGAAGAGGAGCGTAATCTGCAGCTCGCGCGCCGTATCATGGGTGACCAAGGCTACCGGTCGCCCTGGGGCCTAGACGACGAGTTGCGCCAATTCCGCTCCGAGACCGAAAGTGCAATGAGCGACGGGCCCGATCGCTTCCGCCTGACGCCGCGAACGCCGCACGCTTCGTCGCGCCAGCCTGCCGGTCGCGGCCTGTTCAGCCGGCTTTTCCGTCGGTCCTAGGCGATGGCGAAGCCGGCACCCAAGGCGGACGAGGCGGACCCTCGGGAATTCGCGCTGATGCGGACGATGCAGGGGTTTCTCGATCCGGAGTGGTATCAGAAGCGCTACCCTGACGTCGTGGCCGCGAATCTCGATCCGCTGTTGCATTTCATCCGCCACGGCCTGGTCGAACGGCGCGATCCAAACCGGTTTTTCGACGGCGCCTGGTATAGCGAACATTATCCTGATGTCGGTGCCAGCGGGCTGCATCCGTTGCTGCACTATCTGCAGGCCGGAGCGGCGGAATTGCGCAATCCGCATCCAGCTTTCGATGCGGTCTGGTATGCTGGAGAGCACCAAGATGCGGCGGCCAACCCATTACTTTACCATATCGGAATCGGATCGGCGCTAGGTTATTCGACCCAGAGGCAGATCGATATCGTGGACTACCTGCCCTCGCAACGTCAACTAGCCACGCTGCCGCGAAGAGTCGTTGTCGATGTGGTGATTCCGGTCTATCGCGGGCTGCAAGAAACCCAGCGTTGCCTGCTCTCGGTGCTGGCGGACACGGGTGCGCCGTTGGGCCGCGTCATCGTGGTCGATGACCGGTCACCGGAGCCGAAATTATCGGCATGGCTGCGGACACTTGCCGGGAGCCGGCGGATCCATCTGGTGCGCAACAGTCGCAACCTCGGTTTCGTTGCCTCGGTCGACCGCGGCATGGCAGAGGCAGGCGCCCACGACGTCGTGCTGCTGAACAGCGATACCGAAGTCCCGCCGGGTTGGCTTGTTCGGCTGACGGCGCAGGCCTACGCCGGCGAACGCATCGCGACAGTGTCACCGTTTTCCAACAACGCCACGATCTGCGGCTACCCGGACAATCACGGCGGTCCGCTCGCCTTAGGACACGCCTTGGCCGAGATCGACGAGGCCTGCCGGACGGTGAATGCCGGCCGCTTCGTGGACGTCCCGACCACTGTCGGCTTCTGCATGTATATCCGTCGCGAAGCGCTTGCGCAGGTCGGCGAATTTGACGCCGAACGCTTCACCCTCGGCTATGGCGAGGAAAACGATTTCTGCTTGCGGGCCAGCGTACGCGGCTGGCACCATCGTCTCGCATGCGACACGTTCGTGTATCACAAAGGTTCCGTCAGCTTCGGGGATCAGGCTGATCAATTGTCGCGCCGGGCGATGCAACTGATTTTGCAGCGCTACCCGAACTATCTGCGCGACATTGGCCACCATGTCAGCCTGGACGCCGTCGCTCCGTTCCGCTTCGCTGTTACCGCTGCGCTGTTCCGGCGATCGAAATTGCCGGTGATATTGATGGTCGCGCATGAACTTGGCGGAGGGGTGCGCCGGCATATCGACGGTATCGTGCAGCGCTTCGGTGACAGGGCGCGCTTTCTGCTGCTGCGGGCGACCGGTCGGGGCGCCGAATTGTCGGTGCCGTCGATGCCCAACCACCCGGTGCTGACACTGCCGGCGGAGCGGATTGGCGACATGGTCGCGATGCTGCGGTCGCTGGGGGTGTCGCGGGTGCATATTCATCACCTGATCGGGATGACGATGGACGTTCGCCGGCTAATCCGCGAACTGGACGTGCCGTTCGACACCACGGTGCACGACTACAGCGCGATCTGTCCGCAAATCAACCTGCTGCCGTGGCGGGACGGCCTCTACTGCAACGAGCCGGACATTGGCGGCTGCAACGCCTGTATCGCTAACCGTACGACGCAGGGAGCGCGCGACATCGTCACCTGGCGGGCCGACCAGGCATGGCAAATGAGGGACGCCGCTCGTGTTTTATGTCCCAGCGTCGATGTGCTGTCTCGGCTCGGGCGGTTCGGACTGGATGCCAACGCGATCCCGGCGCCGCACGAGGCGGTCGCCGCCGCACCGTGGCCTTTGCGGGTCAGGCCACTCGCAGGCGGCAAGTTCAAAATTGCCGTGCTTGGCACGTTGGTCGATCACAAGGGAGGCCGCACCGTTGCCTCAGTGGCCGAAACGATCGATCCCAAAACGACCGAATTACATCTGATCGGTGATACCGACGGGCCGTTTTCCAGATCCGCCCTGGACCGCATCAAGCGAACCGGGCGATATGACGAAGCCGAGCTTGCGGGCTTGATCGCGACCGTGGCGCCGCACCTTATCTGGTTCCCGGCGGTCTGGCCGGAGACCTTCAGCTACACACTCAGCGCCGCGATCGAGTCCGGGACAGCGATTGCGGCAACCCGGATCGGGGCGCACACCGAACGACTGGCCGGGCGGCCTTGCACCTGGCTGGCCGACATCGCCACTTCGCCCGCGGCCTGGATCGAGCTATTCGACGAGATCCGCGCCACGCTGCGCAAGTCGGCGAGCGCGACGCCGGCGCGCCCGGCGGTCGGCGATTTCTACGCCGCGGATTATCTGCGGCCGCGCCCGGTGCGAGGCCGGGGCCGCAAATCCAGACCCCGGATCGCGGTCGTGCCGGAGCGATTCGATGTCGGGTTCCCGACCCCGTGCGGCTATATCCGGCTACTCCAGCCGATGCACCATCTGGCCGCCGAGGGTGATGTCGAGGTCGTTGTGGCGACAGCGGAATCCATCTTCGACTACCAGGCCGAGATCGTGGTCACCCAGCGGTCCGCCATGCCTGACAGGGCGGCGGCCGACCGCTTGGCCGCACACGCCCGCGGCATCGGCGCAACGCTGGTATTCGATCTGGACGACGATCTTCTGGGCATCCCGCGTGGCCATCCCGAGGCCAGGATACTTCGTCCGCGGGCGGCGGTAGCGCGCCGGATGCTGGATGTCGCGGACGTCGTGTGGATGTCGACAACTGGCCTCGCTGAACGCCTGTCCTCGATCCGGCCCGACGCGATGGTAATCGAGAACGCGCTGGACGAGCGGATCTGGATCGCCCCGACGGCGCCGTCCACAGACCAGCCGCTCCGCATCCTGTGCATGGGCACGACTACGCACGACCGCGATTTCGCGATGATCCAGCCGGCGCTCACTCGGCTGAAGGCGGAGTATGGCGATCGTGTCATGATTGACATCGTCGGCATGACCGGGCGCGACGATCTGCCGCATGGGCTGAACCGGATTGGGACGCCGGCGAACGCCATGCGGTCCTACCCCGGCTTCGTGAACTGGCTGACGTCCATGGAACCGCAGTGGCATATCGGGCTCGCGCCGCTGCTCGACAGCCCGTTCAATCGGTGCAAGTCGCCGATCAAGGCGATGGACTATGCGGCGCTCGGGCTGTTCGTTCTGGCATCCGATACACCGGTGTATCGCGGTTGCATCGCGGACGGTCCGGCGGGACAATTGGTAGCGAATCGTTCAGAAGCCTGGTACGCCGCGCTGGACTGGCTGGTGCGCAACCCCGACGCGCGGCGCAACGTTGCCGACCGGTCACGCGAAGCGTTCCTCTCCCGAGCCAGTCTTGTCAGCCAGGCACCGAAGCGCCGCCGGGCGTGGACGCGTCTGCTCGGCGCTGGGAAAACCGATGCCGTCTGAGGGAGAGGCGCCGGCGTCAGTCCACCTGATGACGGAGGTGCTCGATCCCGCCTGGTACTTGAATCGGTACCCCGACATCGCCGCCAGTAATACGGATGCGTATCACCATTTCAGCCGCTACGGTGCGGCAGAGAAACGTGATCCCAACGCGTTTTTCGACAGCACTTGGTATATCGAGCACTATGCGGATGTCGCCGCGAGCGGGCTGATCCCGTTGCAGCATTATCTGCAGGCGGGCGCCCCCGAACTGCGCAACCCACATCCACGATTCGACGCTGTCTATTACGTTGAGCAGCATCCGGACGCCGCGGAAAATCCATTGCTGTATCATCTGCGTGTCGGCCTGGCGCGCGGCTACCCAACAGAAAAAATTATCGATATCGGTGATTATCTGCCGTCGCGCGGCCAGGCGTTGTCGCTGCCCCGCGCGATCTTCGCCGACGTGATCATCCTGCTGGGTCGCGACGCCGCGGCAGCCAAGCGTTGCGTTGGCTCGGTCTTGGCGTGCCGGGATTTCCCGCTTGCCCGGATCATCGTCGTCGATGACCAGGCGTCCGACCCGGAATTACACACCTGGCTGCGACAACTTTCGGCGGAACGCCAGATTCTCCTGATCCGCAACCGCCGGCGGATGGGCGTCGCCCGCTCGGCGGATCGCGGGATGGAAGCAACCGCGGACCACGACATCGTGTTGCTGAGCAGCGACAGCGAAGTCAATGCCGGTTGGCTGCAGCGGCTGACGGCGCATGCTTACTCCCAGCCAAAGATCGCCACCGTTTCGCCATTGGGCAATTTGGCCTCGCTGGGCCGGTATCAGGATGCTGATGGCGCCGGACCGGCAATCGACGAGCTTTGCCGGCTGGTCAATGTGGGTCGGTCCGCAACCACCGAAACGGCAACCGACCATTGTCTTTACATCCGCCGTGCAGCGATGCTCGCGGTTGGAGGCCTCGGCGGCAAACCTTCCAGCGGTGATGACTTGGCGATAGGCGATCTCGGCGCGCGCGCCACCGCAGCCGGCTGGCTTCACCGTATTGCTTTCGATACATTCAGTCCGAATGACGGAATGCGCTCCATCGCACAGGCCAAGGATCGGTACGCCACGTCCGAAGGCGCGGCTGCGTTCCAATTCGCTATTGCAGCGGCCCTGTTCCGGAGATCGGGGTTGCCGGTGATCCTGATGATCTCGCACGATTTCGGCGGCGGCGTGCGGCGGCACATCGACAGTCTGGTGGAACGCTTCGGCGATACCGCCCGGGTGCTTCTGCTGCAAGCGACGGACCGCGGGGCGGCGCTTTCACTGCCGGCAATGCCCGGCGATCCTCCCAACCGCGCCGTGCTGACGCTGCCTGCGGAACGGCTCGATGACCTGGTGGCTGTGCTGCGGTCGGCGAACCTGTCGCGGATCCATATCCATCACCTGCTGCGGATCGACCTCGATATCCGAGCGCTCATCCATCGGTTGCGGCTGCCGTTCGATGTAACCGTGCACGACTATTTCGCCATCTGCCCGCAGGTCAATCTGTTGCGCTGGCCCGAGGGCATCTACTGCGGCGAACCGGGGCCGGCTGACTGCAACGCCTGCATCGCTGAGAAAAGCTCTCACGGCGCCAGGGACATCGTGTCCTGGCGACGCGGCTGGGCCTGGCAATTCATCGAGGCGGATCGGGTGATCTGCCCAAGCGCGGATGTCAAGGCGCGTCTGGATCGTCACGGGATCGGCGCACGCGCCATCGTCGTTCCGCACGAACCACAAGCGGGAACGACCTGGGCCACTCGGCTTCCGAGGTTTACCAAACCGCCGTTGCGGATCGTGCTGCTTGGAGCGCTGGCCAATCACAAGGGCTCCCGTTGCGTGGCCGAGGTTGCGCAGGCTGCCGCTGCCGGATCCATCGAACTGCACCTGATCGGCTATCTGGAAGACAGCTTTCCGAAGCCCGCCGCCAAGCTGATCAAGGTCACCGGGCAATATCTGGACGGCGATCTGCCCGCATTGCTGAAACGGATCGACCCTCATGTGTTCTGGTTTCCGTCGACTGCGGCCGAAACCTACAGCTACACACTTAGTACTGCGATCGAAACAGGGCGTCCGATCGTGGCGACAGATCTTGGGTCCTTCACCGAACGACTGGCCGCGCGTCCGCTTTCCTGGCTGGTGGATCACAGGGCATCGGCAAAGACCTGGTTGGCGACCTTTGATGCCGTGCGCACGACCCTGTGCGGCCGCGACACGCTGCCGCCTGCGCCGCGTCGTACGGCAATCTCGGATTTCTACACCGATTGCTATCTGTCGCCGGCACGCAGCAAGCGGTCCGCGACGGCGGCTGGAAAGCCGCGAATTGTCATTGTTCCGGAACGATATGACACGGGGGGGCTCACGCCCTGCGGTTATATCCGGCTGTTGCAGCCATTGGACCATCCTTCGATCGGCGGTCGCTTCGAGACCATTCTGGCCGATGCCGAAACAGTCTTCGATCACCGGGCGGATATCATCGTCACCCAGCGCTCCGCCGTGGGTGATGTGGCGACGGCGAACCGGCTGGCGCGGCACGCCCGAGAGACCGGAGCCAGGCTGCTGCTCGACCTCGACGACGACCTGCTGAATATCCCGCGCACCCATCCGGATGCGGCAGCGCTGCGGCCGTTGGCGCCAGTGGTGCGCCGGATGCTGGCCATTGCCGACGTGGTCTGGGTCTCGACCCCGGGGCTTGCCGATTGCCTGAGTTCGTTGCGGCAGGATGCGATCGTGGTGGAGAATCGACTGGACGAACGTATCTGGACGCAGCCGCCGGCGCGCGATCGACCCTGGGACGACCCGATCCGCATCCTTTGCATGGGGACCCGCACGCACGAGCGCGACTTTGCAATGATCGAACCGGCGCTGCTGCGGTTGAAGGCCGAGCACGGCCATAGGATCGTCATCGACGTATTGGGAATGACCAGCCGAAGTGAGCTGCCGGCGGCATTGAACCGGATCGGGCCGCCGACCCACGCGTCGCGTTCCTATCCTGGCTTCGTCAACTGGATGACGGCGATGCGACCACGCTGGCACATCGGCCTGGCCCCGCTGCTCGACACGGCGTTCAATCGTGCCAAATCACCAATCAAGGCGATGGACTACGCCGCGCTCGGACTTGCCGTGCTGGCCTCCGACACGCCGGTTTACCGCGGGTCGATCGCTGACGGTCCCGCCGGACACCTGGTGACGAACGATCCCATCGCGTGGCACGCCGCGCTCGACTGGATGATCCGCAATCCCGATCTGCGCGTCCGTTCGGCGAAGGCGGCACGGGAGGCGTTCCTGTCCCAGGCCACGTTGGCGAGCGACGGTGGGACCCGGAAGGCGGCGCTGGCCGGACTGCTGCCCCCGCGGGCCTCGGGACGTGACAGCTTGCGGCGGCCTTCGGCCGCGCTAACTATACCGCATGGTTCAGTTGACCCCGTTGCCCGACAGAGGCGTCATAGCGATCGACGGCGATGACCGCGTCGCTTTCCTGCAGGGCCTGGTTTCCAATGACATCGAAACCGCTCGTCCTGGCCACGCTGTCTGGGCGGCGCTGCTGACCGCGCAAGGCAAGTGGCTGGCGGATTTCTTCGTGTTTTGCCAAGGCGAAGTGCTGTTGCTGGACTGCGAGGCGGAGCAGATCCCGATGCTGATGCAGCGCCTGTCACGCTACCGGCTGAGGATGAAAGCCAGCCTGCGCGCGGACCCCGCGCTGCACGTTCATGTCTCCTGGGATGGGCGGCCCGACGTACCGGGGGTCATCGCGCCCGACCCGAGGTTGCCGGATTTCGCCTGGCGCATTCTCGCCAGGGAACCGCTTTCGGCGAATGCGGCGCCCGAGGACTGGGATCGCCATCGTCTGGCCGCCGGGCTGCCGGATGGGTCGAAGGACATGGAACCAGATCGCAGCGTACTGCTGGAGGCTGGGTTCGACGAGCTGGCGGGCGTGTCGTGGTCGAAGGGCTGCTACATGGGCCAGGAACTGACGGCCCGAACCAAGTATCGCGGGCTAGTCAAGCGGCGTCTCGTTCCGGTCGGCGTTGATGGCCCTTTACCGGTGCCTGGAAGCCCGGTGCTGAACAGCGGCGTCGAGATCGGCACCATGCGCTCTGGCCGCGACGGGATCGGTTTGGCGTCGCTGCGGATGGATTCGCTCGCCGCCACGCTGCAATGCGCGGGCGCGACGCTGACCCCGCGCATTCCGGGATGGATGCGCCTGCCTGAAGCCGCGGCGACAACCGGCTGAGCCGGGTGACGCGGCCACCGGTCAATCCATCGCCGCGTGCGCCTCTGCCGGTGCATTCGCGCCCAGCCGCGGTCGGCGCAATAGCAGCAGCAACAGCAATGACGGCAACGTGGTGAAGATCATCAGCCAGTAATCGTCGATATAGGCAATTATCTGGGCCTGCTGGTTGACCAACTGGTCCAACGCGGCAGCGCCATGTGCATGCGCCGGATTCCACATCCGGCTGATGATACCTCCGTCCTGCAGCGCCCGGTTGAAGGGCGTGACCGAGGCGCCGATCGACTCATGCAGCACCTGGGTGTTGTGCGCCAGCATCGACGAGGTCACCGACACGCCGACGGCGGCGCCGATGTTGCGGAACAGGCTGAACAAGGACGCGCCGTCGGTGCGGTACTGCGGCGGCAAGGTTGCGAACGCCAACACCTGCAGCGGCAGGAACACGAACCCAAGCCCCGCACCCTGCACGATGATGGTGATGACGATGGTCCATTGGGCAACGTCGGGGGTCCAACTCGTCATCTCCCACATCGACCACGCCAGCGCCAGGATACCCCCAGCCATCAGCTTGCGTGGGTCGAGCCGGGTCGACAGCCGCCCACCGGTGAGCATCGCCGTCATCGTGCCGATGCCGCGCGGCGCCATGATCAGGCCCGCGGTTTCCACCGGATAGTTCGCCAGGTTCTGCAGCCACGGCGCCATCAGCGACGAGCTGGAGACCAGGATCGTCCCGGTGGCGAACATCAGCAGCAACCCGGCGGCGAAATTCCGGTCCTTGAACAGAATGGTCGGGATGAATGGCTTTTTTGCCGTGATCATGTGAACGATGAACAAATAGACGCCCAAACCCCCGATCACCGCCTCGGCAATGACCTCGGTCGAGCTGAACCAGTCCTGGTTCTGTCCGCGATCGAGCATCATCTGCAGCCCGCCGATGGCCAGCGACAGCACGGCGAAACCGATCCAGTCGAAGCGCAAACCGAAGTTGCCGAACGACCGCGGCATGCAGAATATCAGGCCGAGCGTCGCCAGGATGCCGAATGGCAGGTTGATGTAGAATACGTAGCGCCAGTTGTACATCTCGGTCAGGTAACCGCCGAGTGTCGGGCCCAGGATCGGGCCGACCATCACGCCGACGCCCCAGATCGCCATCGCCTTGCCACGCTGCTCGACCGGGTAGATGTCCATCATCGTCGACTGCGACAACGGCACCAGGGCGGCGCCGAATACGCCCTGCAGCACGCGGAAGGCGACCATCTGGGTCAACGACTGCGCTGCGCCGCACATCATCGACGTGATGGTGAAGCCGATCAAGCAGGTGATGAACAAGTATTTGCGGCCGAACCGCGAAGCCAGCCAGCCGACCGGCGCGGTCATGATGGCAGCCGCGGTGATGTAGGATGTCAGGACCCAGGTGATCTCGTCGTAGGTCGCGGACAGGCTGCCCTGCATGTAGGGCAGTGCCACGTTGGCGATCGTCTGGTCCAGCGCCTGCATCAGCGTCGCACCCACGGTGCACAACGTGATGATCGTGCGATATGGTACTCGGTCAGACGACCCGGTGACCATGGCGGCGGACGTCATTGCTAAAACAGGTCGCGCCAGCTCCGCGTATGGCCGGTGTCGATATCGGCCTCGACGCTCATGCCCGCGCGCAGCTCCGGATCGCCTGGCTTGTGTTCGACCTTGATGCGAACCGGGATACGCTGCACCACCTTGACCCAATTGCCGGACGTGTTCTGCGCCGGCAGCACCGAGAATTCCGACCCGCTGTTGGGCGCAATCGCCTCCACCTCGCCCTTCCAGGTAATTCCCGGATAGGTATCCACGGTCACATCGACTGGATCGCCGCGCTTTACATGGGTCAGTTCGGTTTCCTTCGGGTTGGCCTCGACCCAAACATCCTCGGTCGAAACCAGGCCGAACGCCGCCGTCGCCGCGGCCAGATACATCCCTGGCTGCACTGTCTCGACCTGGGTCGCGATCCCGCCGAACGGTGCGTTGATCACCGCGTGGTCAAGCTCCCGCCGCGCCTCGTCGACCCGGGCCTGCGCCTTGAGGTAGTCGTTCATGGTGGTGACGTCGGCATCGGCGCTGCCGCCCAAGCGCGCGAGTTGCACCGCGGCCGTGACCTTCAGTGCCTCGACCGCTTGCTTGTCGGCCATGAGCTGGAAGCGCGCATTGTCGTATTCCGCCCGGGTGACGCCGCCGCTTTTTACCAGGTTGGCGAAGCGGTCGTAGTTCGCCTGGTCGGACTGCAATTTCGCTTGCTTGACGTCGACGTCTCGCAGCATCCGCTTGTAGTCGAGCTTCATGGCGTTCAGCGTCGAAGCCATGGCGTCGCGGTTGGCGGTTGCACCCGCGAGGGCGATCTGGAATGGCCGCGGATCAAGGCGCAACAGCACGTCACCCTTGTTCACGCGCTGTCCTTCATGCACCGGCACCGAGGCGACGATGCCGGAAACGTCGGTAGAGATCACCTCTTTGGCGGCGCGCACATAGGCGTCGTCGATCGACACCACGCGCCCCCCGGTCAGCCAGTAGAAGCCGACCGCCGCGACCACGACGGCGATGCCTCCCAGCATCATGATCGGGCGCACCACGGCGCGGCCAAGCCTGCGGCGGGCGGGCGCTTCGGTGACCCGGTTGGTTATCCGAGGTGCCGGTCCCGACGTCGCGGCCTGAGACATCAGACCGCCACCCGCGTCTCGGTGTCGGCATGTTCGGCGCCGCGGCGTGATGCGTGAGCCTCCTGCGTCAGAGTCGCTTTCATGCGCATCAATGCTTCAGTCATGGATTCGATGGACTGTTCATCGATGCCCGCGGTCACGATACGCGTCATTTCGGCACGCTGCTGATCGATCTCGTGCAGCACGTCGCGAGCCGGCCGCAGCAAATGCAATCGCCAGATGCGACGGTCCCTTGGGTCCGGTCGGCGTTCGACCATGCCGCGGGTTTCCAGCCGATCGATCAGCCGGGCCACGGTGATCGGCTCGACTTCCAGAAGTTCGGACAATTCCTTCTGCGAAATCCCCGGCTGGCGTTCCAGCCAGATTAGAATGGCCCATTGTGCCCGTGTCATGCCGTGCAGCCGCGCGCGCTTATCGGCATCCACGCGCAGCAGGCGTGCGACATCGTGCAGCAAGAACAGCAAATCGCGGTGAAATTCGTCCAATGACGGTTCCTCAGGGTTGCGCTGATAATAAGCTGCGCTATGATATAGAAACCAGTAGTGTTGCTATGCGTGCGACGCAATGCCGCTACCCGCCGCTGGAGTACCGATCGAAAATTACTATCGGGGATGTCGATGGCGCCTGGGTCGCGGTCGCCATCGGCGGCGCAAATGCGTGCGAGGCGATACTGGCTGGCACTCGACGTTCCGCCTGCCGACGTTGAATTAGATGCATGGCGGCAAAGTGGTTCGGCATGCGGCTTTGCGGTCGGTTCGGTCGTGTGTGCGTAATCTCCACTAACTGCGGTTGGCTCCTGGGGTGCCTCTGATTTTAGTTCGCGCCTTGTTGGCACGCGTCATTGGGCCGCGGCCGGGGAAGACACGCGTCCTACCCCAGGGATGGTCCTGGCGTCGCGAAGGCGATAGACGATCCAGCCGCCACGACCGGACCGTTGCATGACCTTTGACGCCTTGCTCCGCCACCTGGGATTTGCCGCACTGCTGATGGTGCTGTCCGCCGGCACGGTCAGGCTGATGATCGAGGCACGCCTGATGGATGCGCCGGAAGCCCGCAAGGCACACAATCGGCCTACCCCGAAGGGCGGTGGCGTGGGAATCGTGGTCACGTTCCTGATCGGCATCACGGTTTTGTACCGCTTCGCTGAATTTTCCCGACTGGCCGATCCGTATTTCCTTGGCGTGATCGAAGCGTCGGTGGCGATGGCTGTTGTCGCCTTCCTGGATGACCTGTTCGATTGGCCGTTCATCGTCAAGCTCGGTGCGCAGGTGCTGGCGGCGCTGGTCGCGGTGTCAAGCGGCCTGTTCGTGACCGACTTCCGCATCCCTTACCTGGGACCGTTGCCGGTCGCCTGGATCGGCATCGCGGCGACCCTGGTCTGGCTGTTGTTCACCACCAACGCGATGAATTTTATCGACGGGCTGGATGGGCTGGCGAGCGGTGTGGCGCTGATCGCTTGCCTGTTCATCGTGTTCATCGCCGAGCAGCATGGCGGCTGGTTCGCGTACGCCTCGGCCGGGCTGCTGGCCGCCGGGCTGGCCGGCTTCCTGCCGTTCAACTTCCCCAAGGCGCGCATCTTCATGGGCGACGTCGGCAGCCAGTTCTGTGGCTTCATGCTGGCGGTGCTCGCGGTTGTCGCAAGCCGCTTCGATGGGGTGGAACTGTCCTTCCTGCTGATGCCGATGCTGTTGTCGGGCGTGCTATTCGACGTTGCGTTCACGCTGGTGCGCCGTGCCCTGCAGCGCGAGGCGCTCACCCAGCCACATCGCGGCCATCTGTACCAGGTGGCTCAGCGGTCCGGTGTCCCCGCCGTCACGGTGACCCTGGTGCATTGGAGTTTCGCGGTCTTCGGGGGCGCCTGCTGCCTAATTTTCATCGCTGCACCATCGCTCTACAAACCGCCGGTGCCGTTCCTGACGCTGCTTCCGCAAATGGCCTGGACCTGGTTCGTGATGCGCCGCGCCCGATCCGCCGGACTGCGGCGCTGGGGCTGACCGCGTCAGTTAAATGATTGTTGGATGTTCCGCGTTGGGAGGTGATGCTCTCGACCAGACCGTTTCAGCAGGACTGTGCATGCCGAAAATGGTCTAATTATTCGTTGGATCGCTTGATTCACACGCTCTAGACGCTCCGCTCAGCGCGATCACGCTCTAGGTACTTGGCAAAATTGTAGGCGGTGACGAAGGCTAGGACGTGGGCCTTCTGGCTTTCCAAGTCGTTGTAATGGAACAGCTTGACGGTGGCGTCCTTAACGGTTCGGTTCATCCGCTCTGCCTGGCCGTTGGTCCAGGGATGACCGAGGCTGGTGTTTGCGCAGATTCGTTTGTTTGCCTCACCACGACAGCCTCTCAGCCCAGCCAAGGGGACAATCTCCACAGCAGCGACACCTCAGGCCACCCTCTTAAAGCTTCGAGCCGCCGTCGACGCCGATTGTGTGACCGGTGATCCAACGAGCTTCACGGGACGCGAGGAAAGCGACCACTCCGGAAACAATCGACCTGATGGTTGGCTACCGGCCGGACAACGACTCGCCAATTCTTCAAGTGTTCCTGCAACGGCTAATGGAATCGCTTGTCCGGAGGGGACAGAGTTGACCAGCCGGCGACCACTGACGCGCGCGTCTTGGAGCTTTCACCAGAACAGACCGTCTCCTCTCGGCGAGTTTTCGGCCACTCGACTTGAGGCGAAGCGGCTTGCTGATCGCTTCCTAGATCCCGCAACAAGGGACCGTCGCGATACGGCGCCACATATGCGACACCGCAATGGTTAGGACTTTTACAATAGTCTATCGAACTATCGTCTTGGCAAACCCAGGCGTCCGATCTGCACCCATGCACGAACCCGTTCCGCGGGATTGGTGCTTCGGGTGAATTTTACCCGGCGGCCGACCCATTTACCGCTGAAGCAAAGGATTGTTGGGGCGCTGCCCAAACCCCGCCAGGGGTCTAGCCCCAAGGCCCATAATATCGACGGCACGCGCATACTGATCCGGGTCGAAAAGGGCAATTTACATGCTTTCACCCTCAACTGCTCGCGCTCTTGCGGCTGTGGTGAAAGGAATGCAGGCGGCGCTCTGTCATCCGGCCTCATGACTGGCTGTTCCCCCGGGCACAGTTGCACCGATCCGATCTCGACACGGCAGATCAACCGCCCGATCCATAAGGGGCGCCGACGCTGAGGATGCGTTCGGATTCAGCCTGGAAACGGTCGAACATGTCGGTGGTCCGGCGCATCGCGGCAACATCCTGGTGGCGAATGCAATGGACGCGGTGGTTATTTCCGAGGTCGGATGACGGCGGGATCGCGGCTTTGCAGGCATCGATAACGAACGGGCAGCGTGAGGCGAGGAAGCAGCCGGTGGGCAGATTGATCGGGCTGGGGATTTCGCCGGTCAGGCTGAGATCGAACCGCTGCCGAAGGTCTGGGTTGGGCAGCAGGACAGAGGACAGCAGGCCGACGCTGTAAGGGTGGCGCGGCTGGGCGAACAGGCTGGCGGCCTCGCCCTGCTCAACGATCATGCCGAGATACATCACCGCAATGCGGTGGCTGACGAAACGTACTGTGCTAAGGTCGTGGGAGATGAACAGGTAGGCGGTACCGAGCTTTTTCTGGATTCCGATGAGGAGCTCGATAATTTCCGCGCGAGCCGTAGGGTCGAGCGCCGAGGTAGGCTCGTCCAACACCACAAGCTTGGGCCGGGTGATCATGGCTCGGGCGATGCCAACGCGCTGCTGCTGGCCGCCGCTGAGTTCGGCCGGATAAAGCCGCAGGGTGCGTCGGGACAGACCGACCAGGTCCAGTGCCTCGGACACGCGTTCGGATTTTTCCTTTGATGACACGCCGAGTGCCGCCAGCGGTTCGGCGATGCAGGCGCCGACGCGCATTCTTGGGTCGAGCGCGTCGGCCGGTTCCTGAAACACGATCTGGATCTGGCCGCGCAGTGAAGCAGGGTTCCTGCGGCGGGTGGTCGGCAGGTCGGTGCCGTTGAAGAAAATGCGGCCACTGGACAGGTCGGTCAGGCCAAGCACACAGCGCCCGACCGTGGTCTTGCCAGAGCCGCTTTCGCCGACGATGCCAAGGGTTTCGCCGGGTTCCAAATCGAAAGAGATGCCATTCACCGCCTGGACGACGCTGCGTGATCCGGCGACGGGGAATCGCTTGACCAACTGGCTGACCTCAAGCAGCGGCATCAGCGGGCTACCGGGAAATGGCAGCGAACGGAATGGCCGGGGGCGAGTTCGCGCAGGGCGGGGCGGTCGGTGCGGCAGCGCGGCTGGGCCAGAGGACAGCGGGCAAAGTAGGGGCAGGCTGTGGCCCCGATTGTCGCTCCTGCATGCGGTTCGGGGCGTGCCCATAGCTGGCGCAGACGCTGATTGTAGGAGAAGGCGGCCATCAGCATGATTGTGTAGGGATGCGACGGGCGAAAGAAAAAGTCTTCGCGGGCGGCAATCTCCATGATCTCGCCGTTGTAGATGACGGCGACACGGTCGCAGAAATGCGCGGTGATGCCGATGTCGCGGGTGATGAACAGCATGGAGCTGGCGCGGTCCTGGGCGAGTTGGCGGAGGAGCCGCAGGATTTGCGCCTGCACGGTGACATCGAGGCCACTGGTGGCATCGTCGGAGACGATGAACTTGGGTGAGCAGATCAAGGCGATAGCGATGACGATGCGCTGCGCCATGCCGCCGCTCATTTCATGCGGGAAGGCTTGCATCCGCCGTTCGGGATCGGGGATCTGCACGGCGCGGAGAATGTCGAGCGCCAAACGCTGCGCCTCTCGCTTGGGCACTTTCAGGTGGACCCTCGCAACATTGGCGATCTGCTCGCCCACCGTCAGCAGCGGGTTAAGTTCGCTGCGCGGGTTGGGCACAATCATCGATATGTCGCGGCCGCGCATGCGCTGCAGTTCGGCTTCCGGCAAGGGCATCAGATTGTTGCCCTCGAAGACCAGCGCTCCGGCGGCGATGCGGCCGGGTTCGGGCGGCAGGCGGAGCAGAGTGCGGGCGAGGGTGGTCTTGCCGGCACCGGATTCGCCGACCAGGCCAAAGATCTCGCCGCGTTCGATGCGCAGGTCGAGGTTCCTGATGGCGATGGTCGGGGTGCCGGTGATGGTGGGAAACTCGACGGTCAGGCCAATGATGTCGAAGGTGGGCTGGGTGGTTTTGGGAGCGGCTTGCGTTTCGACCCGGTCGCCTAGGTTCAGCATGTCAGCGCCCGATCCTGGGGTCGATGGCGACGTAAATCAGGTCAACCAGCAGGTAAACGACCAGGGAGAAGATCGCCGAGAACAGCACAAAGCCCAGCACTGGGTAGATGTCGGCGTTCAGCACGCCTTGCACGGCGTATTGGCCGGCGCCACCCCAACTGAAGACGATTTCTACCAGGACGGCGCCGCCGAGCAGATAGCCATACAGGACGCTGATGATGGTGACGACCGACGGCAAGGCGTTGCGCAGGGCGTGGCGGACCACCATTCCGTGCGGCAGGCCGGACAGCACCTCGTAACGGCTGAACTCGGATTGCAGCATTCGGTCCATGGTGGACTGGGTCATCTTCAGGATGGGTCCGGCATTGATCAGGCTCAGGGTCAGGACAGGCAGGAACAGGTGACTGAGGGCGGACCAGAAAGCGGCCCAATTGCCGGCCAGAAGGCTGTCGATCAGCAGGAAACCGGTGACGGTCGGCGGCGGCAAGATCGCGAAGTCGATACGGCCCAGCGGGGCGGGTACGATGTGTAGAACGGTGTAAAAGAGAAAGATGAGCACCAGCGCCAGCCAGAAGTCCGGCAGCGACCCGGCAGTCAGCCCATACAGCCCGGCAACTCGGGCGAGGATGCCTTTTTCGTTGAATGATGCGGCGATGCCAAGCGGTAGCCCGATCACGATGGCGCCGAGCAGGCCGAGCGTGACCAGTTCGAGGGTGGCGGGAAACCGTTGCAACAGATCTTCCAGAACTGGCCTTGTGGTTTGCCAGGACGTGCCGAGGTCGCCATGGATCAGATTGTTGAGAAAGTGGACGAACTGAATCGGCAGGGAATGATCCAGGCCCAGCTTGGTGCGCAGGCCGGCAACGGCTGCGGCGGAGGCAATCGGGCCGAGCATCAACACGGCCGGGTCGCCGGGGACCGATTTGATCAGCAGGAAACTGACCAGCAGAATGCCGAACAGTTGCGGCACGATGAATAACAGACGACTACCGAGGAATGAGATGATCCGCATCACGCCCTTTTTGCTGCTTGGGCGTGGTCGCGCAGGGTGACGTCGCGGATCAGGCGGCGGACCTTTACCGGGTCGCCGAACACCTCAACGCTGTTGCCGACGAGGGAGAAGCCAAACACGGTGATGGCCAGAGCGAGACCGGGGAACACCGAAGGCCACCATTCACCAGTCACCACGTTCTGGAAGCCGGTTGCGATCATGCTGCCCCACTCGGGGCTGGGGGCACGAACGCCGGCGCCGACGAAGCTGAGGCCGGCGGTCAGCAGGATGGACCAGCCAATGTTAACCGAAAGCTGTGCCAGGGCGGGTCCCATGGCGTTGGGGATGACGTGGCGCAGGATGGTCTGGCGGTCGGTCAGGCCGGCGACCATGGCGGCTTCCACATAGCGCATGTCGCGGATGCCCATGACCTGAGATCGCATCAGGCGCAGGTAAATGGGGATGTTGACGAAGGCGATGGCCAGAACCACGGTCTGGATGCTCTGGCCGAGGCTGGCGACCAGGGCGATGGCGAAGACAAACACCGGAAACGCCTGCAGCACGTCGGCCAGGCGCATGATCAGGAATGCGATCTTCGAGCGGATCGTTCCGGTGCGGCTGTAATACCCAACCCAGGCGCCGATCAGACAGCCAAACGTGGCGGACACCAGAGTGCCCAGCACAGCAATTGTGATGTCTATACGTGGGCCATACAGAACGCGTGAGAAGATGTCCATGCCGACAGCGTCGGTACCGAGCCAGTGAAGATGATTGGGGGGTTGCAGGAACTGCGCGGGGTCGGCCTCTATCGGATTGTATGGCGCGATCAGCGGCGCAAGCGCTCCGGCCAGGATGGCGACGGTGACGATCAAATAACCGAGGGCAAAACTGGGGCGGGCGGCGGCAATGCGCAGCGCGGTATGAAGTCGTGACTGCCGAGACGGTCCAGACATCACCGCCGGTCGCATGTCTGACGGGACCACCGACGAGACGCGCAGTCGCTTGACCAATCTGCAGGCAAAAGCACAGATGACGAGCCGGTGGCCGGTTCCGGGACAGCCTATGCGGGTCATGGCTGCAGGGCAGCCTTATCGACCTGCTGGCGGCCACTGATCTGCGCGTGCTGGTGCCTCAGGTGCGCGGCGCCAGGGCGGCCGGAGTGCCTGTGGTGTCGTCGGGTTACAACGGCAAGGAACATTCGGCTATCGTGCGCAAGAACGCCGATGCCGAATCCCGATCGATTACTACGAAGTCGGTTCGTCAAAGCTGGACTGGGCGGTGGTGCAGACCAGGGGCAACATGAAAGCGCTGGTGCTGATCTCCTCCGGCCCGCTTTCGACCGACAGCATGGCTGCCGGGGTCGTTGTGGAAACTAAGCACAGCGAGCATTGCAAGGCAGGGTGATGAACTTCCGGTTGTTGGCTGGGGCACGGGGATCACGCCGAACGTTCCGTCGGCGCTGCTGAGTGACCGGACGATGAACACCTTCATTGTGATCTATGACAGCATGTCGCAGTTCGTGGTGCGTGCGGTGATTGCCGTCAATGCCACCGAACGAATGAAGATTGATGCCTTCAACCGCGCGCCGTTCGTGCTGCGGCTGATCCAGGAGGACAAGGTGCGGATGGGCACCGGCGAAACCTGCACTCAGCAGCATTTCCCACCGGCTGTTGGAGATCCCGCTTGAGTTCTACTATGCTCTTTTGCTGTACGTCCTGGTCTGGTATGTGTCTGAATTCACTGCGATCGGGCTGCAGAAGCTGTTCGTCGGCTGTATGCGGGGACGCAGGGGGCGTCGGACCCTTCCAGGGTTCGACCAGTATTGCGCCGGGGCGGTTCAACGCCTGGGGTTCGGCGATCGCCACTCATTCCTGGGGGTCGGCATCACCGGTCTGGAGTTCATGGGTGGAAGCAGTTTTGTGCGGGACATGTTTTTTGGGGTCGCCCTGGTGCTGGCGGTGACCTTGTCTCAGCTGGTACGCGGGCGGGAGGAGCAGCAGTTCCAATCAGAACTTTGAGACCCATCGCGGGCCGTCGACGGAAATCTGTTTGTTGCGGATCGGTGTAATCATGAGGGATCAATGACAAAGGAAATACTCTGCGGCTTTGGCGTCGATGTTGACGCCGTGGCCGGCTGGCTGGGTTCATATGGCGGCGAAGACTCGCCCGATGACATCTCACGCGGCCTGTTTTCCGGCGAGGTTGGCGCGCCACGTCTTGTCGAGCTGTTTCGTCGGTTTGGTATCAAAACAACATGGTTCATTCCCGGCCACTCGATCGAGACCTTTCCACAGCAGATGCAGGCCGTAGCCGAAGCGGGACACGAGATCGGCGTGCAGTGGTTCCACGCATCCGGCGGTAGTAGTCCTGGCCCTCCTCGTCGGCCATCTCTTCGGCGAAGTAGTGATAGAACTCCTCGGCTTCCCGCCGGGTCGGCCGGCACACCACATGCGACATCGTAAACACCGAGATGGCGCGGCCACGCGTGGCCATATGATCATTGATATCCGTCAGGATCGCCGGAACCTGCTCAAGCTGGGTCAGGTTGGTGAACAGCACGTCGGCCGCCTGCGCGGCGAAGTCGCGCCCCTTCGGCGAAAAGCCGGCCGACATCACCGCCGGCCACGGCCGCTGGATCGACAGCGGATCGGTCTGCAGCCGCCGCAGCTTGAAGAAACGGCCGTCCCAGTCGAACTCCGGCCCCCCGGCGAGCAGTCTCGACCAGACCTGGAACCACTCCAGCCCGTGGTCGTAGCGCGAGTCCTGG
Organism: Rhodopila sp.; assembly: GCF_965277165.1. Lineage (GTDB taxonomy): Bacteria > Pseudomonadota > Alphaproteobacteria > Acetobacterales > Acetobacteraceae > Rhodopila. The sequence goes on along the minus strand of NZ_CBDICE010000006.1, from coordinate 135,618 downwards.
TCGATGGTGACGCCGTGCAGATCGAACTCCTCCTGGTTCCAGCCGCAGACGATGTTCAACCCGGCTCGGCCGTTGCTGACATGGTCGATGGTCGCCATCGCCTTGGCGGCAAACGCGGGCGTCACCAGCGGCACGTGAATCGTGCAGAAGATGGCGATGCGTTTGGTCAGCGCGGCCAGCGCCGCGCCATGGGTCAGGGTCTCGAACGACCGACCGTAGATCTTCGCCTTGCCCTGGTAGCCGCGCCATTTGGCGACCGGCAGGATGAACTCCAGCCCCGCCTCGTCGGCGATACCGGTCATCGCCGCGATATCGGCCCATTCGGCCTTCCAGCGGTCGGGCGCCAGGCTCATGGTCAGGCCGCCGTCGCAGTTGGCGCTGAAGATTCCCAGCTTGAACCGATTGGGACCAAACAGCGGGTTGCGACGCCGGTCTGTCTGCAAGTTACCCTCCGCTGGATTGCCCGGGCGCGGACCCGAGCCCATCTACCCGCAAGCGGTCGGATCGATTTGGTGCGGTCGAGAAGACTCGAACTTCCACGAGGTTGCCCCCACAAGCACCTCAAGCTTGCGCGTCTACCATTCCGCCACGACCGCACCGTGGTAGGCTGGCGGCGGCATATAACGGATGAATGATATCGGTTCAATGACCTCTTGCTCCCAGCAGCCCGGTGCCCAGCTGCACCGTTCCCATCGGCCTGGTTCCCAGCCACCTCGCTCCCAGCCAGCGCAATGGCGCCTCGCCGACGGCCTCACCGAATACCCCGCGGCGCTCGCCGACATGCAGGCCCGGGTCGCCGCCATCCGCGCCGGCACCGCGCGCGAATGCGTCTGGCTGGTCGAGCATCCACCGCTCTACACCGCCGGCACCTCCGCCAAGCCGGCGGAACTCACCGACCCGACCCGGTTTCCCACCTTCGCCGCCGGCCGCGGCGGGCAATGGACCTATCACGGACCCGGCCAGCGTACCGCCTACGTGATGCTCGACCTCGACCACCCCCACGGCAGCGTCCCGGCGCACGACATCCGCTGCTTCGTCAACGGCCTGGAGCAATGGCTGATCCGCACCCTCGACCGCTTCGACGTCAAGGGCGAACGCCGCGACGGCCGCGTCGGCATCTGGGTCGCCGACCCAATCACCGGGGCCGAGGCCAAGATCGGCGCCATCGGCGTGCGGGTCACCCGCTGGGTCAGTTGGCACGGCATCGCACTCAACGTCGACCCTGACCTGACCCACTTCGGCGGCATCGTCCCCTGCGGCCTGCCACAATACGGCGTCACCAGCCTCGCCGCGCTCGGCATCACAGCCACCATGCGCGATGCCGACACCGCCCTGCGCGCCGCCTGGCACGAGGTGTTCGGCGACTCACCCGAAGCCTGAACCCCCCGTCTTGAACGCACGCCCTGAAAGCACGCACCGTCGCTCGTCTTGGCCCACGACCTCGCTCGTCGCACGAATTCGTGTAGCCACGAGATGCGCTGACGTTCCGAACGGCGCATATTAAGCTTTACTTTGCCCCCGCCGTTTCTACTCAAGCACCATGCAGAGCGAAATCCCATTTATTCGGCTGTCCGCCGGCACCATGTGCCCGGCGCGCACGCGCGATACCAACACAACTCCACGGTAGGGTAGCCGAACCGCTTGCTGTTCCAGGCCCCGCCGAAACCGGACGGGGCCTTTTCCATAACTGGGACCTTTCCGGATCTGCTCACCGACCCGTTCGAAGCCCGGAACATGTCTCGCCCACCATCGGACACCGCCAACCAGGAACTACGCGCCGTCCTCGCCTGCCTCGATATCGGCGTGCTGACCGTCGATCGTTCCTTGCACGTCTATTTCACCAATCCCGCCGGCCAGGAACTGATCCGGCGCGGCGACGGCCTGCGAATCGCGCGCGGCCGCCTGTACGCAGCCACCGCGGACGCCACAAATCTGCTCATCGCCGCGGTCGGCAACGTCGCAAAGCGCTCATCCGATGCCGCCTCGCCCAACCCGGTAGTCGCGGTCGCCGGCGAATCCGATATGCCGATGTATCGTATCGTCATCGCCGCCTTGGCCCCGGCGCTCGACCCCGCCGCGGCCGCCGAAGTCGTGCTGTTCGTCGATACCCATCGCCAGGCCGACGCCGCGACCGAGGCGCAAATCTTCCAGCACGCCTTTCAACTGACCAGGGCCGAGGCCACACTCGCCGCCCATCTGCTCTCCGGCGAGTCGCTGACCACCGCCGCCGAAAAGCTCGGCGTTACACTCAACACGGTTCGTTCCCAGCTGCGGGCGATCTTCGAAAAGACCCAGGCCCGCCGTCAGGCGGATCTGGTCCGGCTGCTGGCCAGCCACCTCTTCCTGCGCCGCTTATTTGTTAACCAAAACAAAAATAATTCGTCCCGCATCATCCGTTCAGAGGATGCGCCAAGCTGGCGGGCCGAGGCATTCTGATCACCCTCGCCCGATCCTGGTGCAACAATCAAGATCGATCAAACCGCGAGGCCAGCTGAAAATGGTCCAGGGATTCGATACTATGACCACATGTACATCCGCGTGACGCGGACACACGCTCAGCACCCCGCCTCGGTTGCGGATCGCACCGCCATCCTCTGACGGTCGAACCGGATCCGGTAACAACCGGCCATGCACCGACCACGGGCTTGAGCGTCTGTCCAACAAGACAGAACACGGCTGCGCAAGTTCAGCCAGCCGCTCTTCAGCTCAAGCAGGAGTAACGGTCATGCTGCCGTTCATCATCGATCAGGATTGGTATCAACGTCATTGGCTCACCGAACGAAAACGCCCGAAGCCTCGGCCGCGTCTGCGGCCGGCGCTGCAGCGCGTCGCGTTCTTTCTCGACCATCTGGCGGACCAGGCCATCCGCTGGGTCAGGATCCGCCGCCAACACGCCCGCGATAGCGAAACTCTCAACCGCTTCAACGATCGCGACCTCCGCGATATCGGCCTCACCCGGCTCGACATCCCGGCGATCCTGAACGGCACCCATCGCCGCTACCAGGACGCGCCGCGATCGGACTGACCGGCTAATCGGCGGCTGTCTGCAACACGACAGCCGCCGCCAGCCCGGCGCGGCAGCCCCGCCCCGACCGGACCCGACCCAACGCCGCCGACCGGACCGCCGCGCCATCCCGAACCATGGTCCGCCCGCCGAACCACGCGGCTGTGCTGACGCCGCGCCAAAACCGCGCTACACACGCCCTGTGAGCCCTTCCATCGCGCTGCCCGACGCCCCTTCCGTGGTCGCCGGCCACGGCCGCGCCGCCGTCCTCACCCCGGACGGCGAACTCCTGCTGCTGCCCACACAAGATGCCGCCGCGCTGCTGAAAACCCTGCCGCCGCCGATCCTGGTGCACGCACCGGCCACCTTCCGCCGCCTCGGCATCCGCCCCGGCCCCGCGTTCGACCTGCTCGACCTGTTCGCCTTCGTCCGACCCGCCCGCACCGCCGCGCCGACCCCGCGCGGCCTGGCCATGGCGCTGGACGACGATCAGCCGCCGATCGGCCTCGAAGCCGAGGTCACCCGGCTGCCCGACCTCGCCGCCACGCTGCTGAACCAGCTTGCCCAAGGCCGCGACACCCTGCTCAACCGCGACGCCGCCACCCTGGCCGCGCGCATGCAGAAGGCCGGCTGGGGCTGGGGCGGCTACGTCACCCACGCGCTCGGCCGCCCCGACGCCGCGGCGACCAACGAACCGATGAAAGTGTGGAAGAAACTCCCCGAGTGGGAGGATGCCGCCCCGCAGCCGCCGCCGTCCGCCCACCCGGTCCCCGAATCCGAGGCCCGCCTGCGGCTCGCCGCCATGCTGGGCCCGCACGCCGAACAACGCCCCGGCCAGGGCGACTACGCCGCCGCCGCCGCCGCCGCCTTCGCCCCGCGCGAAATCCGCGGCGATCCCCATCTGGTGCTGGCCGAGGCCGGCACCGGCACCGGCAAGACGCTGGGATACCTCGCCCCCGCCAGCCTGTGGGCGGAAAAGAACCGCGGCGCGGTCTGGATCAGCACCTTCACCCGTCACCTGCAGCGCCAGATCGACGACGAACTGGAACGGCTGATCCCCGACCCGACCCAGCGGCGCCGGCGCATCGTGGTCCGCAAGGGACGCGAGAACTACCTCTGCCTGCTGAACCTCGAGGACGCCGTCGGCAGCGCTTCCGGCGGCTTCATGCACCAGCAGGTCATCCCGCTCGGCCTGATCGCCCGCTGGGCGATGGCCACCGACGACGGCGACGTGCAGGGCGGCGACCTGCCCGGCTGGCTGCCGGAACTGTTCGGCACCGCGCTGATCGCCTCGCTCGCCGACCGCCGCGGCGAGTGCATCCACGCCGCCTGCCCGCACTGGCGCCGCTGCTTCATCGAACACACCATCCGCCGCTCCCGCACCGCCGAACTGGTGGTCGCCAACCACGCCCTGGTGATGACCCAGGCGGCCTGGGGCGGCCTCGACGACAACGCGGTGCCGACCCGCTACGTGTTCGACGAAGGTCACCACGTGTTCGACGCCGCCGACAGCGCATTCTCCGCCGCGCTGTCCGGCATCGAGACCGCCGAACTCAGGCGCTGGCTGCGCGGCGCCGAGGGTGGCCGCTCGCGCGCCCGCGGCCTGCGCAAGCGGCTCGACGACCTGGTCGCCGACCGCCCCGCCTTGGTGGCGCCGCTGGATGCCGCGCTGGCCGCCGCCAACGCCCTGACGCCCGCCGATTGGGCTGCCCGCATGCAGGACCCCGACCCCGAACGCGACACCCCCGAACTCAGCCACATCGAACCGGGCCGCCCCAACCCCGCCGAATCCTTCCTGCGGCTGATCCGCCGCCAACTGCTGGCGCGTTCGCCCGGCGCCGATCCCCGAGGCCCCCAAGGCTCGATCGAATGCGACGTGTTCCCGCTCAACCAGGATGCCGCCGCGGCCGCCGAAAGCCTTGCCAAGGCGCTGGCCAGGATCACCGAACCGCTCGCCACCCTGCGCGAACGCCTGCTCGCCCGGCTGGACGATGAAGCCGAGGAACTCGACGAAGCCACCCGCAATCGGATCGAGGCGATCGGGCGGTCGCTCACTCGGCGCGCGCTCAATCCGCTGCAGGCCTGGCAGACCATGCTCTGGAGCCTGACCGAACCGCAGCCCGAACCCGGCAAGCGCCCGACCCATGTGCTGTTCCTCCGGCTCGACCGCCGCGACGGACCGCGCGACCTCGATGTCGGCCTGCACCGCCATTGGCTCGACCCGACCATCCCGTTCGCCACCACCCTGGCCGCGCCGGCGCAAGGCTTGCTGGTCACCTCGGCGACGCTGCGCGACTCCGGCGAGGCCGACCCGGAAACCGCGTGGACCTCGGCCGAGGCACGGGTCGGCGCGCCGCATCTGCCCTCGCCGGCGATCCGCGCGGCGGTGGCTTCGCCGTTCGATTACGCCCTGCAGACCCGAGCCTTCGTGGTCACCGACGTCACGCCAGGCAACCTGGACCAGCTCGCCGCCGCCTATCGGGCATTGTTCCTGGCCTCCGAGGGCAGCGGCCTCGGCCTGTTCACCGCGATCGCCCGGCTGCGCGCGGTGCACGCCCGCATCGCTCCGGAGTTGGAACAGGCCGGCATCCCGCTCTACGCCCAGCACGTCGATGCGATGGGCAACGCCACCCTGGTCGACATCTTCCGAGCCGAACAGGAAAGTTGCCTGCTCGGCACCGACGCGATGCGCGACGGGGTGGACGTGCCCGGCAACGCGCTGCGCCTGGTGGTGTTCGAGCGCACCCCCTGGCCGCGGCCTGACATCCTGCACCGCGAGCGACGCATCCACCTGTCCGACGGCGATCCCAAGGGATATGACGACCGGATCGTCCGCCTGCGGCTGCGCCAGGCGTTCGGGCGGCTGATCCGCCGCGCCTCCGATCGCGGCGTGTTCGTGCTGCTCGACCGTCAGGCCCCCAGCCGCCTGATGTCGTCGTTTCCCCCCGGTGTCACGGTGCAGCGCGTCGGCCTGGCCCAAGCCGTCGCCGAAACCGCCACCTTTCTACGGACTCGTGCCTTTGTGACACCACCACCGCCGGGGTAGAGCAGCATCGGGCTGCACCGACCGTGCGTGACGCGTCGCTGTGTGGCATGCGGTTTGCTACGCTAATTCCAAGATCGCCCCCCGTATACGCGATTATCGTCAGTGACATTGGCAAAGATGATGGCATCTTGGACAAAAGCGCCATTGTTCTGCGTCTATGCTCCATTCTTACGATCGGTGAAGAAGGTTAGCCGGCTCGATCAAAGGCGAAGCCCTCAATGGCAGCCTAGGAGTTCAGCATGCTACGTCATCCCATCTCGACGGCACGGTTCTTTACTCTCGCGGGCGTCATCACCGCCCTCGCACTGCCTCCCGACACCTCGGCGCTGGCGCAACAAACCCGCGGCGGGGTGACCGACCCGATTGGCGTGATACGGATCCCGAAAGGCGCCCCGGTCACCATCGGCGGTTACTGGGTCATCTCCGGCCCCGATACCGCCCTCGGCACCGATTCCATGCGCGGCACGAAAGTGGCGCTGGCGGATGCCGGCAACAAAATCGACGGGCACCCGATCAACTTCGTCGTCGAGGATGACGCTTGCTCCGCCGAGGGCGGCCAGACCGCGGCTACCAAGCTGGCCTCCATCCCAAACATGGTGATCGTGCTGGGCCCGGCCTGTTCGTCTGCCGCAACGCCGGCGGCGCCCATCCTGTGGCAGGCCGGCATCGCCGATGTTTCGAACGCCGCCAGTGCTCCCTCACTCACCGCGCCCGACCGCAAGCCCGAATATGATGGCTTCCTGCGCACCATCCCGAGCGACCTTGGGCAAGGCAAGGCCGACGCCACCTGGCTTTACACCAAGCTCGGCGCCCGCACCGTCGTCGCCATCCACGACGGCAGCCCCTACGCTCAGCAGCTCGCCGCCGTCATGGCCAAGAACTTCACCGAACTCGGCGGCAAGGTGCTGTCGACCGAGGCGGTGGCGCCCACCGACGTGGACATGCACCCGGTGCTGACCCGCATCGCGACCGAAAAGCCCGATGCGATCTACATGCCGATCTTCATCGCCGCGGCAGCGCAGTTGTTGCGGCAATCCAAGGATATTCCCGGGCTGCAAAAGACCGCCCTGATCGGCGGTGGATCGCTGATGGCCCCCGAATTCATCCAGGCCGCCGGCCCCTCGGTCGTCGGCTTCCGCATCTGCTACCCCGACGTCTCGCCCGAGGCGCGGGGCAAGGGCTACCCGGCGCTGGTCGCCGAATACACCAAGATGTTCGGCGAGGCGCCGATCTCGGGCTATCACGCCAACGCCTATGACGCCGCCGAGATCGCCATCAAGGCGATCGAGAAGGTCGCCAAGACCGGCCCCGACGGCGCTTTGTATATCGGCCGCAAGGCGCTGCGTGACGCCGCGTTCCAGTCCTCCTTCGACGGCGACAGCGGGCCGATCAGGTGCGGCGAGCACGGCGACTGCTCCACCTTCAAACCCGCGGTGTACGAGTTCGTCAGCGACGATCCGACCACTTTCAAGGTCGGCACCAATCCAAAGCGGATCTTCCCGTAGTGTCCTGCCTCCGAAGTCCGTCGCATTATGCGGCGGACGTAGGGGATCAGCAGGCCACTGCAAACAAACAGTTAGTGTCCTGCCCGCGAAGTCCGCCGCACGACGCGGCGGACGCAGAGGATCAGCAGGCCACTGAAAACCCAGAGGATGCGGCCAGCATGCCCGATTCGCTGCACCGGAGCGTCGCATGAGTGAAGCCGCACTGCCGGTCCAATCCGCCGACAGGCTGCGGCAGTTCCTGCACCGTGTTACCTTCGTCGATGTCGCGCTTTGGACCCTGCGGATCGTGGTGCTGGCCGTGATGATCGGTGGCACCGTCGGCACGCTGATCCGGTCGCGCTACGGCATCACGCAATGGGTCGATTTCGTCCTGTTCGGCATCACCATTGGCAGCATCTACGCGCAGATCGCGCTCGGTTACACGATGGTCTACGGCGTGCTCCGGCTGATCAACTTCGCCCACGGCGACATCATGATGACCGGGGCATTCGCCGGCTATTTCGTCGCCGACAGTTTCGACCGGTCGGGCTTCCTGGCCCGTCACGCCATCATCGCCGTGCTGGCCACCCTGCTGATCTCCGTTATCGTCTCCACCGCCAGCGCCCTGCTGGTTGAGCGCCTGGCCTACCGGCCGTTCCGCCATGTGCGCGGCTTCGCGCCCCTGATCAGCGCGATCGGCGCGTCGTTCTTCCTGGAGCAGACCGTCCGCGGCCTGTTCGGCTCCTCGGTGAAGTCCTATCCGGACCTGCACTGGACGCAGCCGGCGCTGAACGTATTCGGGTTCATGGTGCCGAAGATCGACCTGCTGGTGATCGGCGCGGCACTCCTGTCGATGGCGTCTCTCTACACCGTGGTCAGCCACACCAAGATGGGCGCGGCAATTCGCGCGGTGTCCGAGGACAAGGAAGCCGCCGCCCTGATGGGCATCGACGTGAACAAGGTGGTGATCTTCACCTTTGCGCTCGGCGGGATCATGGCTGGCATCGCCGGCGTGCTGTACGCGTTCGTTTTCAAGCAGGTTTATTTCTTTACCGGATTTACGCCCGGCGTGAAGGCGTTCGGCGCCGCGGTGCTGGGCGGCATCGGCAACGTGCCCGGCGCCATGGTGGGCGGACTGTTCCTAGGTTTGTTCGAATCCGTCGGCCCGTCGCTGTTCTTCGACGGCTTCGGCATTCCCGCGCCGTATCAGCTGCGCGACCTGATCGCATTCACCCTGCTGATCATGGTGTTGATTTTCCGCCCGCATGGCCTGTTCGGTGAGCGCCTTGCGAAAGAGCGGGCATGACCATCCCCGACCCGGCGATCGCCACCATCCTGCATGATTCCGAAGCCGCCGCGGATGCCGCCCCGGCGCTCCGCCAGACCATCCTGACCGGGCTGCTGTTCGGTATCATCGGCATCTACCTGGCGGCGGTGGGCCTGCTGCTGATGCTGGACGGGCGGGCGATCATCGTCGGCGTCATGACCCTGGGTGAGGCCACGCTGTTGGCCCTCGGGCTGGGTGTCGGCGTGACCGCCGCGCGCGGCACCCGGCGGGCGGGCGACCGTCTGATCCGCGGACTCGCATCGGGTGCCATCGCCGGTGGCACGCTGGCGCTGCTGCCGATCGTCATGGCGGCGGTGCCGCTGCGCTGGATCTTCATCGCGCTATCACCGGCGCTGTCGCAGATGCTGACCTTTGCCATGGGCGTGCCGGATGGGTCTCTGCTGATGCTGGCCGCCGGCGGCGTGGCGGGCGTGATGGGCGCTCTGGAAACCCTGCTGCCGGCGCTGGCCCGTCGCATACTGGTGGTCGGATGCAGCGCCGTGATCGTCGCCGGGGTGTTCCAGGAACTGATCCAGATCATGCTGCAGACGCGCGACTCGCTGACGCCTGTGAATGACTTGCTGTATACATGGCAGGGCCTGACGACCCAGGGCGCAATGATCGTCTTCGTCGTCGCGGTGGCGCTCACTCTTGCATCGTCCGGCATTGCCCGGCTGCTGCGCCGCGACGCCGCACCCCCGACGCCCGCCGCCCGAAAGCGCCGTCAGTTGGTCAAGGGCGGCCTGTTGCTGCTCGGCCTGGTCCTGCTGCCGCTGGCGGCGGGTGCTTACATCGGGCAGGTGATGATGCTGGTCGGGCTCTACATCCTGATGGGCATGGGGCTGAACCTGGAGGTCGGGCTGGCCGGCCTGCTGGACTTGGGCTTTGTCGCGTTCTTTGCCGTCGGTGCCTATGCCACGGCACTGCTGACCGGTGACAATTCGCACGCCCTGGCCGCAATGACGTTCTGGGAAGCGATGCCGATCGCGGTGCTCTGCTCGGTCGGCGTCGGCGTGCTGTTCGGGCTTCCTGTGCTTGGCGTCCGCGGCGACTATCTGGCGGTCGCGACCTTGGGCCTGGGGGAGATCGTCCGCGTCATCGTGGTATCCGACTTCGCCGCCCCGCTGCTGGGTGGGGCGCAGGGGCTGCTGCAGATACCGCGCCCGTCGCTGTTCGGCCATGTGCTGTCCGGGCCGGTTCAACTGTTCTACCTGACGCTGGTCGCGGCGCTGATCGCTGCGTGGTTCGCCTGGCGACTGGAGAACTCGCGGCTGGGCAGAGCCTGGATGGCGCTGCGCGATGATGAAGACGTTGCTCAGGCGCTGGGCATCAACCTGGTGCGGGCCAAGCTGCTGGCCTATGGGCTGGGGGCGGCGTTCGCCGGCCTGGCCGGTTCGATCTTCGCGACGATGCTCAGTTCGGTCTATCCTTCCAGTTTCCAGCTGCTGATTTCCATCAACGTGCTGGCGCTGATCATCGTCGGTGGCATGGGTAGCCTTCCCGGCGTGATGGTTGGCGCCGTGGCGCTGATCGGATTGCCCGAACTGCTGCGCGAATTCGGCGAATACCGCTACTTGTTCTATGGCGCGGCGCTGGTGCTGATGATGCGCCTGCGGCCGGAGGGGCTTTGGCCCTCGCCAACGCGCCAGCGCGAACTGCATGCCGATGACGACCTCGTCGCCGCCCCCGCGGAGTAGCGCCATGGCTGGCAATGTCATTCTCACAACCGCCAAGCTGTGCAAGCGGTTCGGCGGCCTGGCGGCCGTTGCGGACCTGGATCTGTCGGTCGAGGCCAACACGATCCACAGCATTATCGGCCCGAACGGCGCCGGCAAGACCACTGCCTTCAACATCATCACCCAGAACCAGGCACCGAGTTCGGGGGAGGTGCGGTTCCTCGGCGAGCGGCTGAACGGCTACACGCCGGATCGCGTCGCCGCCGCCGGGATCAGCCGCACCTATCAGAACATTCGGCTGTTCCGCAACATCACCGCGATCGAGAATCTGCTGGTCGGAATGCACTTGCATCTGAAATCACACTGGTGGGGCGCGGTGCTGAACACCCGCCATACCCGCGACGACGAGGCCCACGCGCAGCAGGAGGCGATCAGGCTGCTGCATTTCGTCGGCCTGCGCGGACGCGGCGACATCCTGGCGCGCAACCTGGCCTATGGCGAGCAGCGGCGGCTGGAGATCGGTCGAGCGCTCGCGACCAAGCCGAAGCTGCTGATGCTGGATGAACCGACGGCCGGGATGAACCCGCGCGAAACCTCCGACATGATCGACTTCATCCGCACCGTGCGGGCGACTTACGGCATCACCATCATCCTGATCGAGCATCAGATGCGCGTGGTCATGACGATGTCGGACCGCGTCACGGTGCTGGATCATGGCATGAAGATCGCCGAGGCCACGCCGGCCGAGGTGCAGAACGACCCCGCGGTGATCGAGGCTTACCTTGGTCGCCAAAAAGGTATTCCGCCCCTCGCGCGCCGCCGCGCCGCGCTGCGCATGGCGGGCGCGTGATCCGTGGCGCTGCTGGAAGTCGACGACATCCATGTGTTCTACGACAAGATCGAGGCGCTGAAGGGCGTCTCATTCGTCGTCGAGCAGGGTTGCATCGTGACGCTGGTCGGCGGCAACGGCGCCGGCAAGTCCACCACCCTGAAAACCATCAGCGGCCTGCTGCATCCGCGGCGCGGTGAGGTGCGGCTGGAGGGCCGCCGGATGAGCACCATGCAGGCGCACGAGATCGCCGCGATCGGCGTTGTGCAGATCCCCGAAGGCCGGCGTATTTTCTCCCGCCTGACAGTGCGGGAAAACCTCGAAATGGGCGCCTTCACGCGCAAGGACCGCGCCGGTATCGCCGGCGACAAGGAGAAAATGATGGCGCTGTTCCCGCGCCTGAGCGAACGGTGGAATCAGGTCGCCGGTACGCTGTCGGGCGGCGAGCAGCAGATGGTGGCGACCGCCCGCGCCCTGATGGCGCGCCCGCGGGCCTTGCTGATGGATGAGCCAAGCATGGGTCTGTCGCCAATGATGGTTGAGCAAGTGTTCGATACGATACGAACCATTAATGAAGAAGGCGTCACCGTACTGCTGGTTGAACAGAACGCGCTACTCGCACTGAGCATGGCGGATTACGGCTACGTCCTGGAAAGCGGACGCATCATCCTGAGTGGCAAAGGCAGCGACTTGTTGGACGATGAGCGAGTCCAGCGCGCTTACCTCGGGTGAGTTCGTGATAGGCGGACGATATCGAATGAGGATCAGACAATCCCGGGTGCCCAGGTCACCGAACGGGCGGCTCGTCCCCCTCAGCATCGCGAACCAGCGACGGCATCCGCCGATTGCCATTCCAACAAGTCCACGATCCGCGAGCGCCTCCGCTGCGGCCCGAACCGCATACGCCAGGCTCGATCGCAGCCCGCTAATCTAGCGCATGATCGCGGCTCGGGCGGAACGTTCGAGGTGCATGAATCACGCGTCAGAACAAAGAACTAGGCCATTTTCCGCATCCACAGTCATGCTGAAAATGCTCGAGCGCCGCATTAAATGACACAAGACCATTTTCCGCATGCATATTCGGGGCGGAAATGGTCTAAGCCTGCCCCGTGGCTTATGCCGATCATGCCTGGAGAATTCGATGCGTTCACGTGATAACATCAACGCGCCCGAGGCACTGGTGCTCACCATGGTATTGGTTTCCGCCGCCGACGGCGGCATGACAGACCGCGAAATCGGCATCATGTCCGGTCTGGTGCAAACCCTGCCGGCGTTTCAGGACTTCACCAGCAACGAACTCGCCGACGTAACCGAACGCGCCGCAAGCCTGCTGCACGAGGACGACGGGCTGGAGCATGCCGGCCGTCTGTTGCGCGCCGCGCTCACCGGCAAGCTGCGCGAAACCGCCTACGCCCTGGGCTGCGAGGTGGTCGCCGGCGGCGACGGCGCACGCCGCCAGTCGCTCGAGATGCTGGAATACGTGCGCGGTGAACTGGGTCTCGATACGCTGATCTCCGCCGCCATCGAACGTGGGGTTCGCGCCCGCTATCAGCGTGTCGAACCAACCGACTAGACCATGATCGCGCTGGGCGGAACGTTCAAGGCGCGTGAATCATGCGACAAAACAAAGAGCTAGACCATTTGCAGCATGCACAGTCATGCCGCAGATGGTCTAGCATCCGATCGCAGAGCAGCCTGGGTCGCAACGCGACCACGCTTCGCTGCTTGAATCGGCTACTTCAAAGCAAAACCGAGTACCGCGCTTCAACGATCCGCGATACTAGAACCCGACCGCGGAACAGCGCCAGACACGCAGCGTCCACGATCCGGCGCGTGAACCGGCTGCTCAAACAGAAACCGCCCCATCGCGCTGCCCTGATACGCGATGCCGACCCGACTGAAGCGCTCGGGTCGGACCCGCGGTCACAGCGGCGCCGATGAGGCTCCTGGTCGCGACATGCCTGGCCGCGGCGCCGGTCGCCACGCTGGCAATCCTGGCAGTGTTTCGATGGGCCGCCTTGTGGCCGGCGCTGGCAGCAATCGCAATCAGCATCCTGCTGGCCGGCGCCTTCGCCCTGGTCTGGGGACGCGACCTCGACCTGCTGATCGGCCAGGTGCGACGCATCGCCGCCGACGACGCCGGCCCCCTTGCGCGGCTCGAAAGCGCCGTGTTGATGGACCGCCTGGGGCACGAAATGGAACGCCTGTCCCGCCGCCTCGCGATCCGAACGGCGCTGCAGGAACAGCACCGCCGCGCCGACACCCTGATCCTCGAACGGCTGCCCGACCCGGTCATCGTGCTGTCGCACGATCGCAGCCTCCGCCGCGCCAACGCCGCCGCCCGTTCGGCGCTCGACGACGACCTCCCCGCCGTGCTGCGCCATCCCGGCGTGCGCGGCGCGATCGACCGGGCGCTCGCCACCAACCAGTCGCAGGCCGCCGAGGTCCTGCTGCGCGCCCCGGTGCCGCGCGACCTCTACGCCACCGTGGTGCCGATGGACCCGCCGCTGGCCGATGGTGGACAACTCCTGGTGGTGTTGTCGGACCGCACCCGCGAACGCGCGGTGGAGCAGATGCGGGCCGATTTCGTCGCCAATGTCAGCCATGAGTTGCGCACGCCCCTGGCCTCGCTGATCGGCTTCGTCGAAACCCTGCGCGGACCGGCCGCCGACGATCCGCCCGCCCAGCAGCGCTTCCTGGCGATCATGGCCGAGCAGGGCGCCAGGATGAACCGCCTGATCGACGACCTGCTCAGCCTGTCGCGCATCGAGTTGACCGAGCACCAGGCACCATCCGATCCGCTCGACCTCGCCGAACTGATCCACCGCATGGCCGCCGGTTTCGAGCCGCGACTGCGCCAGCGCAACGTCAAGCTGGCGGTGCGCGTCGACGACGACCTGCCGGTTGTCACCGGCGATGCCGACCAGATCGCCCAGGTGCTGCAGAACCTGCTCGACAACGGCCTGAAATACGGCCGCGACGATGGCGTGATGACCCTCGATGTCGGCGTGGCGCGGCCCGCCAACCGCTGGCCCAGCCGCCCCGGCATCGTCATCGCGGTGACCGATCAGGGCGCCGGCATCCCCAAGCAGGACCTGCCCCGGCTGACCGAACGATTCTACCGCGTCGACAAGGGACGCTCCCACGCCGTCGGCGGCACCGGCCTTGGCCTCGCGATCGTCAAGCACATCGTCAACCGCCACCGCGGCCAGTTGCTGATCGAGAGCGAGGAAGCCCAGGGCACCACCGTCAGCATCTGGCTGCCGGTGGCCAATGCCGCCACCCGGCTCGCCGAGGCCGACTGACCTGCCCCGCCCAACCCAGCGCCATCGACCGTTGCAACCGTTACGACGAGGTCCCATGCCAGCCGCCCATCGCTTCGCGTTGCTCCTCCTGCTGACCCTCGAAGCCGTGACGGCACAGGCTGAAACTACCGACGCGCCAACAGAGGCACTCAGCGCCCGCCTGCCGCAAGTTCTGTCACTCGCCTCGCTCGGCATGCTGACGGTGCAGCCGGCTTCGGTCAGCATCACCCGCGACGGATCAACCTACAGGGTGCGGCTGCCGCTGACCGGACTCTCGGCACCACCCGACGCCGCCGTCACCGCCGTCGCCCGCCCGCTGCGACAGGGCGGCTTCGAAGTCTCATCCATGGCCTTCCCGCCCAACGGCACGCTGCAAACCGTCCTGGGCAACGGCACGCCCAGCCGCATCGCCTTCAGCATCGGCAGCCAGGCCGCCGCCGCCAAATTGGGTCCGACACCGACCGCCGAGACCTCCTACACCGCCGCCTTCGGCGCCATACAGACCCATACCGAGCAGGCCGACCAGCGGATCGACCAGACCATCGACCATTTCGCCAGCGACGGCACCGTCGTTGCCGCACCCGACCGCCGGATCAGCTTCAGCACACAAAACCAGGCCACCGGTCTCCATCTGGCGGGCCACGGCACCGATGGCGGGTCCTCCGACACCGCCATCCGGGCCCTCGCCGGCCATGTCGCGATCGACGGGCTCGACCAGGCGCAAGGCGGCCGCCTGCTGGCGGCGGTCCGTGCCCTCATCGCCAGCCCCCCAGCGCGCCCACAGCCCCCTATGCATCCACAGCCCCTGGCACCCGCCACCTCCCCGGCGCAGCGCCAGCAATTGCGCGCCGTCGTCGATGCCGCCCCCGGCCTGTTGAACCGGATCGAGGCGGACGAAACCATTCAGGATATCCGCTTCCGCTTCGCCCCCGCGAGCGGCACCGCCGCAGGCACCATCGACACTCTCCGCCTCCACATCGCCGGTGACGTGGCCCGGAATCGCCTCGACGGCCGGCTCGCCATCGTCGCTGACGGCATCGCCAGCTCCACCGTGCCGCCGCAAACCCAGGACCTCGTGCCGCGTCACATCGACTTCAGGACGGTGCTGGCTGGCGTCCCGACCGCGGGGCTGATCGCGCTGCTGCGAACCGCGACCGAGGCCCCGTCCGACCCCGCTCTGCTGCAAGCCCAGGCCACCGCTCTGCTCGCCGAACCGGGCGCCCGCATCGCCATCCAGGCGCTGTCGATCGACGCCGGCCCGCTGGCGATCACCGGGTCAGTCAACCTGCGCCCGCCCGCCACCGCGGGGCTGGCCGGCAACGTCCACATCGCCGCGCGCGGCCTCGACGCGTGGCTCGCCCGCTTCCAGCGCCTGCCAGCAGTGCGACAGGCATTGCCGATCATCTTCCTCGCCAAGGCGCTTGCCCGAACACAGGGCGACAGCCTGGTCTGGGACATCAGCTTCGGAGACGGCCCGCTGACCGTGAACGGCACCCCGCTCGGTCAACCCGGAACACCGTAGGTGGCTGGCTGCTTAACCCAGCTTCGCGAATCGGCGCCGAACGATCTGCTTAAGAGCCTGACTCGAAATCACCCTGCCGTTTCCGGAATGGCCGTTATCGCGCTTAAAGGCCAAGCTCACTATGCGAGCCGAGCCGCACAAGCTCCAGGTCGTCACCGGGCTTGCGGTAGATAAGCACAAGATCGGGCCTGATGTGGCAATCGCGATGATCGACCCAGTCGCCGGTTAAAGCGTGATCGAAATTACGATGCGGCAAAGGGGTTTCGGCGGCCAGCAGGTCTACGACCTCCTGCAGCAACGCATCGAGCCTTTTACCAAGCTGGCCCGACTTTTCCCGGCGATAGTCGCGTTTGAAGCGGTTCGTGTATTTAACAGTCCGCATTCAAGCTCGCGATGAGGGCCGCGGGTTTGCCAACCGTTACCAGGTCGCCGCGTCGGGCCGCCTGCATGGCGGCCACGGTTTCGGCATTGGGCACAAGCGGTTCAAATGGCAGCGCCTTTTCCGCCGCCACGCGCTTCAACAACATGCGGAAGGCATCCGATAGGGACAGCCCCATAGCGGCTAGCACGGCGGCGGCCTCGCTTTTGGTCGTCTCGTCGATACGCGCGCGGACAACGGCCTTCTCGGTCATGGCTAAAGCCTCCTGTTGAGCTACAGCGTAGCCCACATAGGCATGTTTATCCAGGATCATCATCGGTCCAGTTTATTCAAATGGCACGCTGGGCGGCATGTCTTGCCGTTCCATAACAAAATCCCGTCCGCCTGCCCGGCCTCCCGCCGCCGTCGAAACCGGCGCCCCCCTACATGGCGCGCACCCCTCAACTAGCGTCAGTGATTCGATCTCTGAACGGAATGTCCGGCTTCGTGCGACGCGGCCGCAAAACAGACCCAACTACAACTGCCGGGTTTCCACCGGCGGATTCCCCCAATTGTCGTGCAGCCCATCCATATACGTCACCGGCGCGCCAACCAGATCCTCAACCGCCAGGTCGTCGAGTGCGGCGAGATGAACCGAGACATAGGGATTGCCGCCCATTTGCTCGATCCTCCCATGGCCATGCGTCGCGATGCCGCATTTCGAACAGAAGCGGTGGTGTCCTTCGCCCCATGCCCCAGACTTGGAATAATCGCTCAGCACATCCTCGCCGCTCAGCAGGCGAAAATCCGCCGGCCCCAACCGGCCGGCGTTCCACATCCGCTGCTTCCAGCACATGGTGCAGTTGCACTTGCCGGTTCCCTGATCGAGGTCGATGTCAGCCTCGAAGGTGACAGCGCGACAATGGCAACTGCCATGATAGGTTTTCTTCATATCGATCTCCGTCAGCCTGGCCTGAAATACGTTGGCGTCGCCGTCATCCCCCTCAACCGGAGCCCTCGTCCACGCCGCGACCCACCCGATAGATCACCACATCCCGATGCGTGCTGTCTTCCAGTTCCAGGCTGGTCTCGATCCGGTAGCCCGCCATCCTCCGCAACCCCGCGGCCGGCAGGTAGGCGCGGCCGGGATCGGCGATCCAGACCTCGGCGACACCGGCCATCGACCGCAGCCACGGCATGATCCGCCCGGTCATCGGCGCCTCGTAACAGATATCGCCGCACACGATCAGATCCCAGCGGCACGCCATCCCCACCACATCGCCTGATCGAGCCACAACGACCCCATTCGCCGCCGCGTTCATCCCCACCGCCGCCAGGGCCAGCGCGTCGATCTCCGCCACCTCCACCGCCGCCGCCCCGGCCAGCGCGCCGGCGATCGCCGCGATGCCGCAGCCGGCGGCGAAGTCCAGCACCCGCTTGCCGGCCACCAGCCCCGGATGGTCCAGCAGATGGCGCGCCAGTGCCTGGCCGCCCGGCCAGGCAAACGCCCAGAACGGTGGCGCCACGTTATGTTCGGCCAACCACGCCTCGGTCGCCTGCCAGATCGGCGTGATCTCGGTCGCCAGATGCAGCTTGATCTCCGGCACATGGGCGGCCGTCGTCAGCATCGTGTTGGCCCGGATCAGCGCCTCGGGATCGTTCAAGCCCAGCCCGCCAGGATCGCCAGGCCAACCGCCAGCCCGGCCTCCCGGTTGGCCCTGAACAGACGCAGGCATCCGGCCGGGTCGTCGATGTCCAGCGCCACCACCTGGCGCGCCAGCAACGCCGCCGGCAGCACCAGCGCCGGGTAGAACCACCCGCCCAGCCCAGCGACCCAGCCGGCCAGCGCCAGCACCGCGATGCACCCCGCGTAGCACGCCGCCAGGAACGGCCGGGTGCGTTCGCCGAACAGCCGCGCCGTCGAACCGATGCCAACCAGGGCGTCGTCCTCGCGGTCCTGATGCGCATAGATCGTGTCAAACCCCAGATCCCACAGGATCGCCGCGCCATAAAGTGCCGCCCAGGCGAAATCGAGCCGCCCGGCCGCCGCCGCATAGCCCAGCGGCGCGCCGAACCCGAAGGTGAACCCCATCACCAGTTGCGGCCACCAGGTCACCCGCTTGGCCAACGGATACAGCGCCACCAGCAGCAGCGACGCCACCCCAAGACCCTGGGCCAGCCGGTTCAGTTGTAACAGCACCGCCAGCCCCAGCCCCAGCAACACGCCCAGGAACACCAGCGCCGCGCGCGGCCGCAGCGCGCCGGAGGCCAGCGGACGCCCGGCGGTGCGTGCCACCTTGCGATCGATATCGCGATCCCATAGATCGTTGACCACGCAACCGGCGGCGCGCATCACCAGGCTGCCGACGGCGAACAGAGCAATCAGGCGGACGGTCTGGCCAACCGGGGCTCGCACCAGCAGGATTCCCCACAACCCCGGCAGGAACAGCAGCCAGGTGCCGATCGGCCGGTCCAGCCGGGCAACAAGCAGAAACGGCAGCCACGCGCGCGGCAACCGTGCGATCCAGCCGGTGGCGACGATGTCGGTGTGCATCATAACGGAGTTTGTCGGCGGTTCCATGCGTGCATCAACCGGTCATACAGCAAAGCCATGATCCGCCTGCATGTCGAGGCGGCACTCGCCGACGGTGCCACGATCCAGGCCAGCGAGGCCCAGGCGCACTACCTCGGCACCGTGATGCGCCAGGCGATCGGCAACCCGATCCGCCTGTTCAACGGCCGCGACGGAGAATGGACCGGCCGAATTGCGGAATTGACCCGAGGCAAGGCCGCCTTCGCGGTGGAAACCCGGCTCCGGGCGCAATCCGCCGACGCCGACCTTTGGCTGATGTTCGCCATCCTCAAACGCGACACCACCGACCTGCTGGTGCAGAAGGCCACCGAACTCGGCGTCGGGTCGCTGCTGCCGGTGTTCACCGAACACACCAACGCCGGGCGGATCAATCTCGACCGCCTGCGCGCGATCGCCATCGAGGCCGCCGAACAAAGCGAACGCCTCACCGTCCCCACCGTCCAACCGGCGCGCCAACTGCACCACGGCCTCGCCGGCTGGCCACCCGAACGCACCCTGTTCGCGGCGCTGGCACGCGCCGACGCCCAACCCCTGGCCGCGGCGACCGCTCCAGCCGGACTGCTGATCGGCCCCGAGGGCGGCTTCGGGCCGCGCGATCACACCGCACTCGACCGCTGCCGCTTCATCCGCCCGGTTACCCTCGGTCCGCGCATCCTGCGTGCCGAGACCGCGGCGATCGTCGGCCTGGCCTTGTTGCAAGCACCGCGTGGGGACTAGTACGGTGACCTTCGACACAGCCGTGCTCCGTTCCGGTTCTCGGCCAGCAGCTAAAGCATGATCGCGGCTTCGGCGGAACGTTCAAGCTGCGTGAATCATGCGACAAAACAAAGAGGTAGACCATTTTCGGCATGTCCGGTCATGATGAAAATGGTCCAGCCAGCGCATCCCACCGCCCGACCGGCGGTATAACCAAACTGCCGTGGGAACCCCATGTCCAATCCCGGTGACACCGACGACACGCCGCTCACCTCGATCCGCCAAATGGCGGAGTATTTTGAAGCCGGCGCCAAGCCGGCGGCGCAATTCCGCATCGGCACCGAACACGAAAAATTCGGCTTTCGCGCAGCCGATTTGGCCGCGCCACCGTACCTCCCCAGCGACGGCCAGCCCGGCAGCATTCGCGACCTGCTCGCCGGCCTGGGCCAATTCGGCGGTGCCCCGATCCTGGACGGCGACAACACCATCGGACTGAAGCAGGGCGCCGCCTCGGTCTCGCTGGAGCCGGCCGGACAGCTCGAATTGTCCGGCGAGCCGCTGGACGACCTGCACCAGACCCGCCATGAGCTGGAAACCCACTTCGACCAGGTCCGTGCCGCCTGCACCCCCCTCGACATGGGCTTCGCGCCGCTCGGTTTTCACCCGCTGGCCCGCCGCGCCGCGATGCCATGGATGCCGAAAGGTCGCTACGCCATCATGCAGCGCTACATGCCGCAGGTCGGCGCCATGGGCCTCGACATGATGACCCGCACCTGCACCGTGCAGGTCAATCTCGATTTCGCCTCGGAGCAGGATATGCGGCGCAAGCTGCGCGTCTCGCTGCTGCTGCAGCCGCTGGCCACCGCGCTGTTCGCCAATTCTCCGTTCACCGAGGGCAAGCCGAACGGCTTCCTGTCCTATCGCGCACAGGTCTGGACCGACACCGACAACCAGCGCGCCGGAATCCCTCCGGTCATGTTCGAGGACGGCTTCGGCTTCGAACGCTACGCGTCATGGTTGATCGAACACGTGCCGATGTATT
Organism: Rhodopila sp.; assembly: GCF_965277165.1. Classification (GTDB taxonomy): domain Bacteria; phylum Pseudomonadota; class Alphaproteobacteria; order Acetobacterales; family Acetobacteraceae; genus Rhodopila. The sequence continues at coordinate 114,736 of NZ_CBDICE010000006.1, read as the reverse complement.
TCGTCTACCGCGACGGCGGCTACATCGATGTCGCCGGGCAGTCGTTCGCCGCGTTCATCGCCGGACGGGTGCCGGCGCTGGCCGGCGTCACCGCCACACACGGCGATTTTGCCGATCACGTCACCACCGCGTTCACCGATGTGCGCCTGAAACGCTTCCTGGAAATGCGCGGCGCCGATGCCGGACGCCCCGACATGATGCTGGCACAGTCGGCGCTCTGGGTCGGCCTGCTCTACGACCCCGCCGCGCTGACCGCCGCCGAGGCATTGCTGCGCGGGGCGTCCTGGCAGGATGCGGTCACCGCCCGAGCCGCCGTGCCGCGCCAGGGCCTGGACGCGCTGTGGCGCGGCGGCACATTGCGCGACATCGCCGCCGACGTCGTGGCGATCGCCCAGGACGGCCTGCGCGGCCGCCACCGAGTCAATGCGGCCGGCGAAGACGAGCGGGCCTATCTGCAACCGCTGCAAGCGATCGCCGCCGGAGCGCCGACCCAGGCCGAACATTGGCTGCAGCGCTACAACCAGGCATGGGGCGGCGACGCCGGCCGAATCTTCCAAGAAGCCGTCATCTAGACGGGTGCCATGGACGCCATCCAGCAGGTTGCCGCTGCCGCAAAACCTAGCCGTCAGCCTTGCCCGGCGTCGCCCAACGCTGCATAAACCGCCGCCAGATGGCTATCACGGACGATATCCGCGGCGTTCTGGCGCCGCCCCATCCCGCCGGGCGACCGTTCATCATGGCGGGAATGATCGCCCTGCTGCTAGGCTTTGCCTTCGGCGCCTGGCTGATCTGGCTGGGCCTGATCTTCACCCTGTTCTGCCTGTATTTCTTTCGCGACCCGGAACGCCATCCGCCGCCACGGGCCAACCTGCTCCTCGCCCCCGCCGATGGCCGCGTGGTCGCCGTCAGGCCCGCCGCCCCGCCGCCGGAACTCGGCCTAACCACCGGACCGCGCTGGAAAGTGTCGATCTTCCTCTCGGTGCTGAACGTCCACGTCAACCGCGTGCCGGCCGACGGCGTCATCACCCGCATCGCCTACCGGCACGGCGCCTTCGTCAGTGCCGGCCAGGACAAGGCCAGCGAGGCAAACGAGCGCAACGCCCTGGCCATCCGTCTGCCCGACGGGCAGGAAATCGCGGTGGTGCAGATCGCCGGCCTGATCGCTCGGCGCATCCTTTGTTCGGTGCGCGAAGGCGACCCGGTGACCGCGGGCGACCGCTTCGGTATCATCCGCTTTGGCAGCCGCACCGATCTCTACCTGCCCGAAGGTGTGCGCCCGCTGGTGACCGAGGGCCAAACCATGATCGGCGGTGAAACCGTGATCGCCGAACTACGCCAAGACATCGCCGACCGGAACGCATAAGCCCATGAAGCGTGCGGCAAACCAAACAGCCAGTGTGACCCCATGACTGACCGGGCCTCCGTCTCACAGATCCGCCGGCTGCGACGCTATCGTCCGCGGCCGCGCAAGCGGCCACGCTACAAAGGCCCGTCGTTCAACCGCATGATCCCGAATCTGCTCACCATGCTAGGCCTGTGCGGCGGCCTGACATCGATGCGCTTCGGACTCGAGGGCCGGTTCGGCGCCGCCGCCGTGGCAATCGTCGTCGCCGGCCTGATCGATGGCCTGGACGGCCGGCTGGCCAGAATGCTGAAAACCACATCACGCTTCGGCGCCGAGTTCGACAGCCTGTCCGACTTTCTCTGCTTCGGCGTCGCGCCGCCGTTCGTCATCTACCTGTGGTCGTTGCAGCGCGGCCACGCGTACGGCTACGCCCCGTGCCTGATGTTCGCGGTCTGCATGGCGCTCCGTCTGGCCCGCTTCAACGCATCCCTCGACGGCGCGCCGAAGCCGGCCTACGCCTACAACTTCTTCACTGGCGTCCCGGCCCCGGCCGGCGCCGGGCTCGCGTTATTCCCGCTGTTCCTCGGCCTCGAGGCAAAGTCGCTCGGCTTCGATTGGCTGCTGCAGGCGTCTCAATTTCCCCTGTTCTGCGCCGCGGTGCTGATCGGCACCTCGTTGCTGCTGGTGTCGACCCTGCCGATCTGGAGCTTCAAGAACTTCAAGGTCCCCTCGGAGTTCGTCCTGCCGCTGCTGCTGGGAACCGGCGCTTACGCCGCGGTCGCCATCGCCGACCCGTGGGCTGCGCTGGCGGCGGCCGGGCTGATTTATGTCGGGATGCTGCCGTTCAGCGTGCGCAGCTTCCGCCGGCTGCGACGCGAAGCCGAGGCGCCACGCGACGACCCCGATGTCGAGCGCCGCGAGATCGCCTGACCCCCCCACCGTTAAGGAAGCGACCGAACAACCCTATTTGCGACGCAGCCGCCGAGCGTTGGCGCGGGACCGAACCAAGTAAGGCGCCACCATCGCGGCCTGCCCCCTTCCGGTCATCATCGCCAGGGTCGAGGCCTGCATCGCCGCCGCCTTTTCCATCACCATGCGCTGATATTCAGCCGCGCTGCACGTCCCCTGTGCCATCATCAGCCCGCGGTGAAACATGGTCTCCCACGACGCCAGTGTCATTTCGGTCATCATCGCGGGAAGGCTGCTGCTGCGGCGCTTGGTCATACCCATCACATGGGACCTGCCGCGCCGCAACGCCAGACACAGCTTCGACACAACCAGACGCGCGACCCATGCAACCCATTGCAGAGGAGCAATAACCCCCCGCCTGCCGGACCGCGCCTGCCGGACCGCCCCCGCCTGACTCCGGCGGCCAATTGTCCAATCCATCCAGGATTCGCTATCCATCGCTGCATGTCCGAAACGCCCCCGACCTCGCCCGATCCCACCTCGCCCAACCCGACCCCCTTCGACCTGTTCGCCGGCTTCTTCATCGTCGGCATCTGCGGTTTCGGCGGCGTCCTGCCCTGGGCCCGGCGGATGATCGTCGACCAGCGTCAATGGCTCACCGCCGCCGAATTCACCGAGATGCTCGGGCTGTGCCAATTCCTGCCCGGCGGCAACATCATGAACCTGACGATCGCGCTGGGATCGCGCTTCCACGGCGTGCGCGGCGCCATCGCCTGCCTGCTCGGACTGATGACCGCGCCGGTGGCGATCGTCATCGCCCTCGGCGCGGTCTACGACCAGTACGCCGCCTACCCGCCCGTGCGCCGAGCGTTCGTTGCGCTATCGGCAGCCGCCGCCGCGTACCTGCTCGCCACCGCCTGCAGGATCGCCGCCCCGCTGCGCGGCCGCCCAGTGGCGATCGGCGTCACCGCCTGCTGCTTCGTGGTGATCGCCGTGCTGCGGCTGCCGTTGCTGGCGGTCATGCCAGTGCTGGCGATCGGCTCCACCCTGCTGCTGTGGCGCTTCCCCGCATGACCAGGCTGACCGAACTCGCCGCGGTTTACGCGCAATTCTCCCTGCTCGCCTTCGGTGGTGCCAACGCCGTGCTGCCCGAGATGCAGCGCCAGGTCGTCGACGTCCACCATTGGATGACCGCACGCGATTTCGCCGCGCTGTTCGCCCTGGCCCAGGCCGCACCCGGGCCCAACATGATGGTGGTCAGCCTGATCGGCTTCCGGGTCGCCGGCATCGCGGGCGCATTGGTAACCACAGCCTCGGTGCTCACCCCGTCGTCGATATTGACCCTGATCGTCAGCCGAGTGTGGTACCGGTTCAAGGACGCCCCCTTGCGCAAAGCCCTCCAGGCTGGCCTGCAACCGGTCAGCATCGGACTGATCATGGCAAGCGCCGCATTGCTGATCAAAAGCACCTCGGTGGACGCGGCGGCCGCCACTGTTACCGTCCTGACCGCGGTACTGTTCCTCGCCACCAAGCTCCACCCGATGCTGATCCTCGGCGGCGCCGCGATCGCCGGAGCCATCGGTCTCGTCGGCTGAACGATCGTTACGTGACCGACAACCCTCGCCACATTGCGACTGGCGCCCGATCGTGCCGAACTATACTACACTCGGGGCAACGCGAGAGCTCGCTCGTTCGAACTCATCGACCGCAGGCGCTGTCGATTTCGCTGGCCAAATCCGCACCGCTCGCTAACGCGACCAGCGTCTCGTTCGTTTTTCTAAAGAACGGACCGCTGCCGCGACTGCTGTTGCAGGACTGGGCCAATGCCTTCGAAGATTTCGCCGACAACGCGGCGCTTGGCGAGGCACTGGAACTCGCCATCAGCGTGGATACCGCGGTCGCACACCTGACCTACTCGCTGGGAGAACCGCGGTCGCCGCTCAATTGTTTCGACACCTACTGGCGGTGGCTGGAAGTCTAGAACATGGGCGCGATAATCCTGGTATCCCAGCGCCCGACTGTTCAGGCAACCCCGTTTCAAGCCACTGGCATTTTGAAACTGAAACGCGTCTCACGCTCCGACGACGTCACCGTCAGCGTGCCACCATGCGCGCGAGCGACTTCCCACGCAATGAACAGACCCAGGCCCAGCCCAGGCTGGTCCGGGCGCACCGCTCCGCGAGCGAACGGGTGGAACATTCGCTCCAGCACCGAAGACGGTATCATTTCGCCACCGTTGCAGACCGCGAGATCGAACGTCGTATCATCGGTAACCGCCTCGACACGCACCGGCTCGGTGGCGGCGCCATACGCCAGCGCGTTGCCAAGCAAGTTGGAAAGCAGTTGCGAGATCCGACCCGCATCACACAGCACCGGACAGCCCAGTGAGATGGATGCCTCGATCCGCCGGTCCGGGACACTTGATTGCAACTCCGAGATCACATGCCGCAGCACAGGCTCCAGCGCCTCGGCGGAGGTGCGGTCCAAGGTCAGCCCACTGCCCAGCCGGCCGCGCGCGAAGTCCATCACATCGTCGATCAGGCTCGACATCCGGTTGGCGCTGGCGCGAATGATCGTCACCATTCGCGACCCCTTGTCGCTCAGCGGTGTCCGCGCCAACAACTCGGCCCCGGTACTGATCGCCGCCAGCGGATTACGCAAGTCATGGCCCAGAACCGCGATGAACTGCTCGCGCAACAGCGAGGTTTTCTGCTCGTCCAGCAAACGGTCCTGGTTGACCGCCGCCTGCTCCAGCGCGTTGAGGTGAAACGCGATCAGCTCGGCGAACATCTTAAACATGTTCAGCACCTCGGGCGTGCTGAGCCGCGCCGGTTGCGCATCGGCGCCGCAAAGCGTGCCGAAGAACCGACCGTCTGGCAGCACGATCGGCACCGATATGCAGCTTTGGAAGCCATACAAAGGAGGGGCCGGATGGTCGCGATAACGCGGATCCTCGGCGACGTTGTCGATGACGATGGCTTCCCCGCTGGCACGCACCGCGTGACAGATCGTGGTGTCGACCGGAAGCTCGCCGCCCGGTTGCAGACCGGAGGCGAATTCACCGCGCACGCCGCAGGCAACCCAGCGATCCTCGGTTACGTGGGCCACGGCGGCGAAGCCAAGACCGGTGGTCCGACAAACCACGTCGAGTATCGTCGGGACCGCCTCTATCTCGCTGACGACGGCAATATCGGCTTGCAAATTGGTCACGCTCCCCTTCGGCTGCGGACACCCATGCGCCAAACCACAGCTACGTCCTTGCCAGACATCAGTTGCCAAACATCATATCAGCCCGGCGACGCGCCAGCATGACGCACCATGCGCCCGACATGGCTTCACTTCTATTTCGATTCCGCCGAATTGACCATTGCTAATCCGCTCTTCACCTTTCAGCCGCGCCGCTCCCCCCCGACTGATCCAAGCCCGGCCGAGTTGACCGTCTGAACCGATCCGATAGCCTCCAAACTGCATTGCATCGGAACGCAACCATTGACCGACCGCTTCGAACCCCCCCAGCCGCTCACTGGATCCGGCTTCGGCGCCCGCCTGCAAGTGGCCGAAGCCGTCGGAGCCCGGCGCGCCGTCGAAGCCGCCGAACGCGACCCAGCGTTGCTGCCCGCCGCGCTGGCCGACGCCGGCGGCCTGCTGCTGCTGCCGGGCCTGCAGGCAATGGCCGACCAACCCGAACTGCTGGTCCGCCTGAGCCGCATCTTCGGTGCCGAGGTCGAGGATTACCGCCACAACCTGACGCCCTCGAACATGGTGCACCCGAGCGTGCCCGAGATCTTCATTGTGTCCAACGTCCCCCCGGTCAGCCGCATGCCGCCGCCCCGGCCGGATCCGCCGTTGACCCAGGACGGCACGCTGCCAACCCGCTTCCCGCACCGCCGAGGCTGGCACACCGACCAGAGCTATCGCCGCCCGCCGCCCGACATCTCGCTGTTCCTGGCGGTGACGCCGATCCGCCGCGACCAGGGTCAGACGCTATTCGCCGACGCCACCGCCGCCTACGCCGCGTTGCCGCCCGAAATGCAGGCCCGACTGAACGGCCTCGACGGCATCCATGTACAGAACAGCGCCGGGCGCAACCGCGATGCCGTGCTGTCCGGCGCGCCCCCGCGTGGGCTGTCGCCGCACGAACGCCCGCAGCGCCAGCCGATCGTGCGCCTCCATCCGGTCACCAACCGCCCCGCGCTCTATCTGTGCGAGGCCGGCCAGATGGACTGGCTCGATGGCCCCATCGCCGGCATGCAGCCCGGCCCCAACGGCGACGGCGGCAAGCTGCTGTTCGAGTTGATGTCCCACCTCACCCGCCCCGAATTCGTCTACGTCCACGAATGGACCCGCGGCGACCTGGTGGTCTGGGACAATCGCTGCCTGGTGCACGCCGCCACCTGGTTCGACGCCGAAAATGAGGCCCGCGTGATGTGGCGCACCACGGTCAGCGGCAGTCCCGGCCCGGCCTACGCCGGCGAGAGCAAAAGCTGGATCGCCGCCTGACCGTCCCCTGCCCGCGCTAAATCGCCCCAGGCCAAACCGCCCCCCGCTATACCGCGATCTGCTCCAGGATCGCCCGCCGCTGGTCGATCCCCCACACCGCGATCATCACCGCCGGGATCAATGCGCCGGGGATCATCACATAGGCGAACCAGCCGGCATGGCCGAACGCGGCCGTCGCCGAGAACAGCCATCCCGCCACGATTGGCCCGAACACCGCGCCAAGGTGACCGACACCATCGGTCAGGCCAGTACCCGTCGCCCGCAGCCGGGTTGGATAGCTCGCCGCCGTGTAGTTGTACATGCTGAACAACCAGACCTCGGTCGCCCCCCAAGACAACGTCACCAGCACATACGAAGCCAGCACCGTGTGCACGAAATACAGCACCGCCAGCATGCACACGGCAATGATCGCGCTGACCAGGATGATCATCCGTCGTTCCACCGACTCCCCCAGCATCGCGCAGATCGCCAGCCCGCCGCCGCCGCCCAGCGTCGAGGACACCAGGATCACCCCGAACGCCTGGTCGGCGCTCAGCCCAAAGCCGCGCAGCAACAGCGTCTCGTAACCGCCGAAACCATAGATCATGCCGCTGTAGCCCAGGATCCAGGCCACCAGCAGCAACATCGTGCGACGACCATACTCGCCACGGAACAGCTCCCGCACCGGGACATGCTTGCGCACATCAACACTGTATTTCGCATATTGCGGCTCCGGCAGACTGCTCAGCCCGCTGCGCCGCAGGCATTCCGCCTCCAGCGCAGCGGTCACCCGTTCGGCTTGCTCGTGGCGGCCGTGCGCCTCCAGCCAACGCGGCGATTCCGGGATCACCCAGGCCAGCGGCACCAACACCACCAGTGACACTACGCAGTAGAAGTTGATGAACAGCTCGTAGTGGTTGGGTATCCACAAGATCGCCGGTATGTTGCCCAGCAGCCCGTACACCGCCACCGCCAGGACCTGGGACCCCAGCATCACCCGCCCGCGCTCCTTGGGCGGAATGATTTCGCCCATATAGACGACGTTGACCGACAGCACGCCCCCCAGGCCGATGGCGGACAGGCCGAAGAATACCATAAGCAGGGCAAAGTTGTTGGTCAGCGCCGTCGGCCACATCAGCAGCGCGATCGCCAGGGTGGAAATCAGCAGCGCCACCCGTCGCCCCCAGCGGTCGGCCACCAGGCCGATCAGATACTCGCCGACCAGGATACCAACGCCGAACTGCATTGCCAGCAGAAACGAGAACGCGGTCAGCCCGAACGCGTGCTGCGGCAGCCAGACATAGGGATAGACCTTCGCCGGGATCCCGTCCGCGGCGATGATCACGCCCCAGAACAACTGGCTGATCAACGCCAATCGCCACTGCGCCCAAGTCAGCGGCAGACGATCGATACGCGCGGCAATCCGCCCGGCTCCAACTGGTTCGGCTGTGGCATCCATTGGCGGCGACCTCGTTCGGGTTGGTTTCCTCCCGCCCTGAACCAGGCGGCGAAGCAAACTCTGCCGCGTCCGCCCCGCACCCGCAAGTCGATCGAGCCGCGTTTACGACGCTCCCCGCAAGGACCGCCGCCGCTCCACCCGCGACCGTCCCTCACACTCAGCGGCACATCGCCCGGCTTCGCCGGCGCGGCCAGGGTCAAGACCGCATGTCCGTTCCACTGATTGGGCGCTGACCATTCTCGCGATGGGCCGAGATCGAGGGTCTGATCCCGCGCAAGCCGGGCGAGCGGCGCAAGATCGCCACGCGCGATGCGATTAGCCTCGCCGAAACGCGGCGCGATAGGCTCGACACCGCCCTGCGTGGGCAGATCCGCGCTGGTTGCCGGCCCCCGCTAATCACCCAGCTAACCGCGCTGCGGGGGATCGACGTGATCGTCGCCGCCGGCCTGGCTGGGCTTGACACTGGTCAGGTCGGCGCAAGCACACTCAACGACCGGATGAAACAACGAACGTCTAGCGCAACGACTCGTGCGCCGTCTCCCGCAACCCCGCGATCACCCAGAAGCTGACCGCTGCCGCCGCCATCACATAGGCCGTCGGCGCCATCCTCGATCCGGTCACATCGATCAGCCATTGCGAGACGAACGGCGCGAACCCACCAAAAATCGCCACCGCCAGCGCATACGAAGACGACATCCAGGTCGAGCGACCACGGGTCGGAAACATCTCCGCGATCGCCGCCGGCCCAGGCCCTGAGAACAACGAAATCGCCAGCGCAAACACGATCTGTATCCACACCACCGAGGCGAACCCATAGCCCTGGGTCAACACATAGAACGCCGGAATCGGCAGCACGAAGCAAAGCGCGCACGAAGTCAGCAATAGGATCTTCCGGCCGATCCGATCCGACAACGCCCCCATCAGCGGCACCAGCACCACCAGCGCCAACAGGCTGGCGGTCGAGGCCCACAACGCCTGCGCCGCGGTCAAGTGCAACTGCGTCCTTGTGTAGGTCGGCATATAGGTCAGGAACACATAGAAACTCACGGTCCACAGCACGGTAAACCCGAACGCCCGGGCCGCATGCCCGAACGTCGAGGCCTCCGCCCCCTCGCCCTCGGCCAGCACTTCGCGGAACGGCGGCGTCTCATCCACCCGGCGCCGCAGCCACAGCCCGATCGGTCCGAACAAACCACCGAGCAGGAACGGGATCCGCCAGCCCCAGTCGTTGATCGCCTGCACCCCGATCCATGATGTCAGCAGCGCCGCCAGCCCCACCCCCAGCAGGCTGCCGCCGGCCACCGACATCTGCTGCAGGCTGGTATAAAACCCGCGTTGCCCCTCGACCGACCATTCCGCCATGAAGGCTGTCGATCCGCCCCACTCGCCGCCGGTCGAAAACCCCTGAAGCAGCCGCGCGGCCAGCAACCCAACCGGCGCCAGCACACCGATGGCGGAATAGGTCGGCAGCAGACCGATCATCACCGTGCCCACCGCCATCATCAGGATGGTCAGCACCAAAGCCGGCTTGCGCCCGCGCCGATCCCCCATGCGCCCGATTACGATCCCGCCCAGCGGCCGGAATACCAACCCGACGCCGAAAATCAGGAAGGTGTTCAGCAAAGACGTCCGCGGATCGTCGCGCGGAAAGAAGTTCAGCGCCAGCGATCCGGCGAGGAAACCGAAAACGCCGAAATCATACCACTCCATGACATTGCCGATGGTCGCCGCCCCGATCGCCCTGCGGCTCTGTTCCCCGGTGGGCCGAACCGCCGCCAAACCCGACGCTGAAACCGCCATTCGCCAACCCTTCCGTTGCCGCCATAGAAGCAAGCCGCCGGCGCACCCGGAAGCACGCACCTGGAAACAAGTGCAAGATCACTGCCATCCAACCGGTGATCGTGCCGAGATCAAACGCCCATCTTGAAGCCGATCCAATCCGCTTTCATCCGCGGTTGATTTCTTTCAATACCCCGAACTACAACCAAGCCTCCGCGCGTTCAGGACGCCTGCACCAGTCGACCACACGCAAAGCCTAAGGGCCCGGCCGCGTCTAACCTAACAACCACGGAAGCACCCTGCGGCGACGGACACTGGTTGCAAAAAACCGAACTTGCCACCCGGGTATTGAAACGACGCAAAAACCGCACCGCCGCTTATACGGCATTGACGCGGACCGGCGTCGGTCGAGCCGCGCAGCATCTTTTTGAAGCCTCGCCGCCTTGCAGAATCGTTTTTTACAAATACAAAATGCGCGGTTTAGGATCGCTTAGCCGCCGCAGTCTTACGCTCCAGCATGTCGGTCTCCCATCCGCCGCCCAGCGCCTTGTACAGCGCAACCAGATTGGACGACACCATGGTCGTGCTGTCCGCCAGTTGCAGTTGCGCCGCCAGCAGGCTGCGTTCCGCGTCCAGCACCGTCAGGAAGTCCGCCACCCCCTGCTGATAGCGGCTTTGCGCCAAGGTCAGGGCATGCCGGTTATCGGTCACCGCACGCACCAGTTCATCCCGCCTGGTCTGCTCCGCCTGATACGCCGTCAGCGCATTGTCCACATCGTGCCAAGCCTGCAGCACAGTCCTCTGGAAGTTGATCGCCGCCTCCTGCTGCTGCGCCTCTCGCAACCGCAAGGTTGAGCGCAACTGGCCGCCCTGGAAGATCGGGATGGTCAGCCCCGGACCCACAGAATATTGCTTCGAATTTATATCGAAAACCTTGCGAAACTGCAACGCCTGAAGTCCGAAACTGCCGGTCAGGCTGACCGACGGATAGAAGTTCGCCTGCGCCACCCCGATATCGGCGGTCGCGGCATGCAACTGCGCCTCCGCCTGACGAATGTCAGGACGCCGCCGCGCCAGTTCCGACGGCAGCCCGACCGGCACTCGCGGGGGCACCGGAGGCACCGGCTTCACCACCCGCAGTTCGGTGCGCAGCGCATTCGGCGGCTGACCCTCAAGCAGGCTCAACGCGTTGATCAGTTGCGCCTCCTCCTGCTCCAGCGTCGGGATCTGCGACAGCGTGCTGCGCAACTGCGCCGAGGCATTGGCCACGTCGAGGTCGGTGGTCACCCCCCCGGCGGCACGCTGCTGGGTCAGATTGAGGCTCTGCTGCGCGGTTCGGACGTTGTCTCTGGCAATCTGCAACTGCGCCTGCACGCCGCGAAGCTGGATATAGTCGCGCGCCACCTCGGCCAGGCTGGACAGCAGGGTGGACCGCCTCGCCTCTTCGGCGGCCTGGCTGCTGGCGGCTGACGATTCGACCGACCGCCGCACTCCGCCCCACAGATCGACCTCATACGAGGCATCGAAGCCGCCCTGCCACAGGTCGAACGGCTTTAGACCACCCCCGCTGACGCCGCCGGTCGAAAAGCCCGACGCGCCACTTGCTGCGTTGGCACCCACGGCACTGGGAATCACCGCGAAGATGCCGTTGTTGCTGGCCTGCTGGCGCACATACGACCCGTTGCCCTGCAGTGTCGGAAACAACGAAGCGCGCGCCACCGCAAGCTGGTCTCGGGATTCGTTCAGGCGCAGCCCGGCAACCTTGACATCGAGGTTTTCCCCCGCCACCCGCCGTTCCAGCCCGGTCAATACCGGATCACCGAACAGCGTCCACCAGTCGGGATTGATCGGTTCCGCCACGGGAATGCTCGCGGGTCGCCGCACCGCTTCTTTCGGACCCGAGAACCAAGAGGCGGGCGAGGCCCAGCCAGGCCGCTGGAAGTCGGGCCCGACGGTGCAGCCGGTCAGTCCGCCAGCCGCCAGAAACGCAACCGCAATTCGCGATTTTCGTTTTGATTTGTTGATCATAATACCTAATCCAGCAGGCCTGAGCCACGTCCGCAACCTCAACCTTGGTCGCGGGCCGTCGACTGGGTGCAGATTAGCCGCCGATGGTGCCGGCGCGCCACGGCGAACCCGTGCCGACCGGCCACGCCGCCGGATTTTCCCAACCGAGCCGCCGACCAGCCGCTAATCTCCGGCCCGGTCGCCGAAACCCTCGTGCGCATCCATCCGTGCCGCGCTGATCGCACGCAGCCCGCCAGGACCGCCTCGGGTCGCCGGCGCGACAGCAGCCGCCCCTCGGCGCACCCGGATGGCTAGATACCGAGAGACTACTTGCCGCTCGCCTGGATCGCCTGCCACACCCGCAACGGCGTGGCCGGCATGTCGAGATGCATGATGCCGTACGGCGCGAGCGCATCGACCAGGGCGTTCATCACCGACGGCAGTGCCCCCGCGCAGCCGGCCTCGCCGCAGCCCTTGGACCCCAGCACGTTGGTCTTCGCCGGCACCGGATGAGAGGTGAAGTTGAACATCGGCGCGTCGTTCGCCCTGGGCAGCGCGTAGTCCATATAGGACCCGGTCATCGGCTGGCCGCTGTCGTCATACACGACATGCTCCAGGAACGCCTGGCCGATGCCCTGGACGATGCCGCCATGCGCCTGGCCCTCGACCAGCATCGGATTTACGATAACCCCAAAATCGTTCACCATGTGGTAGCGGACGACCTCGGTGACGCCGGTTTCAGGATCGACCTCGACCTCGGCGATGTGACAGCCGTTGGGGTAGGAGAACGGCGGGCCCTCGGCGACGTGGGATACCGACAGGGTCTGCGGCACATCCGCCGGAAGCGTCACCGCGCCGCTGCGGAGTTGCTCAGCCAGTTGCATGATGCCGATGGCGCGATCGGTGCCGGCGATGCGGAACTGGCCGCCGCCGGGATTGGCACCGCTGGGCACCACCTGAAACTCGATATCGGCCTCGGCGGCCTCCAACACGTGGGCGGCAATCTTCTGGCCGGCCTGGCGGACTTTCTCGGCGCCCTCGACGATCGCGGTGCCGCTGGCCATCAGCGATTTCGACCCGCCGGTGCCACCGCCGGCCAGCAACTCGTCGGAATCGCCCTGCAGCAGATTGATCTGCTCGAACGGGATGCCGAGCCGGGCGGACAGCACCTGGGCAAACGCCGAGGCGTGGCCCTGGCCGTAGTCCAGCGTGCCGGTGATAATAGTGACGGTGCCATCCGGCTCGAACCGGATGCCGCCCATCTCCTTCGACGGCGGCCCGGTCACCTCCAAGTACTGGCCGATGCCGCGGCCACGCAACCGGCCGCGTTCGGCGCTCTGCCGCTTGCGCGCCGCGAAGCCGTCCCAGTCGGCGGCCGCCAGCGCCTTGTTCAGCACGGCGGGGAAATCGCCGCTGTCATACGTGGTGCCGGCGGGAGTCGTGTACGGCAGCGCGGCGGGCTGGATGTGATTGCGGCGGCGGATCTCGGCCGGATCGATCCCCATCTCGCGCGCCGCGGTATCGAGCAGGCGTTCGATATAGTAATTGCCCTCGGGCCTGCCGGCGCCACGATACGGGCCCACCGGGCTGGTGTTGGTGAACATCGCCTTGGATGTCACCTCCTGCAGCGGAGTGGCATACACCCCAATCGTGTTGCGCACGATGTTGCCGGTCGGCTGCAGCACGGTGCCATTCGACAGATAGGCGCCAATGTTGCCGTAGCCAGTCACCCGCAAGGCAAGGATCTTGCCGTTGGCGTCGAGCGCCAGTTCCTGGGCCATGTCGTGGTCGCGGCCATGACTGTCGGACAGGAAGCTCTCGCCGCGCTCGTCGGTCCATTTCACCGGCCGTCCGAGCAAGCGGGCGGCATGCAGGATGGCGGGATATTCCGGATAGAGCGAGGCCTTCATGCCGAACGACCCGCCGACGTTGCCGGTCAGCACCCGGACGTTCTCGACCGTCGCCTTAAGCGGGCCGGTCAGCAGCTGGCGCATCGCGAACACGCCCTGCGAGCCGACCCGCAGGGTCCAGCGATCGGCCTGCTGGTCATATTCGCCGATCGCCGAGCGTGGCTCCATCGGACAGACCACGACCCGGCTGTTGCGGATCTGCAGGCGCGTGACATGGGCGGCGCCGGCAAACGCGGCCTCGACTGCTTCGCTGTCGCCATGGTGGAAATCCAGGATCACGTTGCCCGGCGTGCCGTCATGCACCACCGGCGCACCCTCAGCAGCGGCGGCTCGGGCTTCGGTCACCGCGGGCAGGATGTCGATATCGACGAACACCGCCTCGGCCGCGTCCTTGGCCTGCTTGGCTGTCTCCGCCACCACCACCGCGACCGGGTCGCCGACGAAGCGCACCTTGTCGGTGGTGAGAACCGGTTGGGTCGGCTTCGGCATCTCGCTGCCGTCGCGCATCTTGAACACCATGCCCGACGGCATGTTGCCAAGCCCGGCGGCGATCAGATCCTGGCCGGTGAGCACCGCGAGCACGCCGGGTGCGTCCTTGGCGGCGCTGGTGTCGATCGAGCGGATGGTGCCGTGCGCGGCATTCGAGCGCACCATCACCGCGTGCGCCTGGCCGGGACGGTTGAGATCGTCGGAGTAGCGACCCTCGCCGCGCAGCAGCACCGGGTCTTCCTTGCGCGGGACCGGCTGGCCGACGGCGTATTTCTGATCGGCGAATTGGGACAGATCGACTGGTGCGTTCATACGGCGGTCCTCGACGGCATGGTGCTTCGCAACATGGCGCCGGTCGTTCGGGTCGGCAACCCGGCCGCTGGCCGGCCGAGACCGGAAATGGCAGAATGCGGAAAAACGGAGGTTTTGGATGCCGACCTATGAGTACGAATGCGCTGATTGCGGGCCGTTCACCGAGGCTCACCCGATCGCGGAGTTCGACCGCCCGCAACCTTGCCCCGATTGCGCCGCGCCGGCGCCTCGGCTGCTGACCGCGCCGGCGCTGGGTGGCGGCGCACAGGAAGCGTCCGGCCCGGCGGCGCCGGCGCATGCCGGGGGCTGTGCGTGCTGTATGCCCCGCCGCCTGTCGGCCGAAGCGGTCTAGCCGGGGTCCATCAGCGACTTGGGCGACCAATCTTGTGCCCTCATTGCCCAAGCCTCACATCAGCGGCCACACATCAGCAGCCACACATCGTCGGGCCGCGTGTTAGCAGGCCTCGGAAAGGGATCGCCGCATGGATTTCGACCTTTTTGTCATCGGCGGCGGCTCCGCCGGGGTGCGCTGCGCGCGGATCTCCGCCGGCCACGGCGCGCGGGTGGCGATCGCCGAGGACCGCCATTGGGGCGGAACCTGCGTCAACATCGGCTGCGTGCCGAAGAAACTGCTGGTGCAGGCGGGCGAATATGGCGGCTGGGCCGAGGACGCCGCCGGGTTCGGCTGGACGATCCAAAAGGGACCGCATGACTGGGCCAAGCTGATCGCCGCCAAGGACCGCGAGATCACCCGATTGGAGGGTCTCTACCGCAAGTTGCTGTCCGGTGCCGGGGCAACCGTATTGGATGGGCACGCGACCCTGCTGGATGCGCACACGGTGCAGGTCGGCGCCAAGCAGGTAACGGCGAAGACCATCGTCATCGCTACCGGCGGACACCCCGAACGGCCCGACATCCCGGGCGCCGAACTGGGCATCATCTCCGACGATGCATTCTACCTGAAGACCATGCCACGCCACGTCGTCATCGTCGGATCCGGCTACATCGCGGTGGAATTCGCCGGCATCTTCCGCGCGCTTGGCGCCGAGGTTCACCTGGTCTACCGCCAGCCGCTGCCGTTGCGCGGCTTCGACCAGGACATCCGCGATGCCATGCAAGAGGCCCTGTCGGCGCAGGGCATCATACTGCATCCAACCCGCCGGCCGGCGAAGCTGGAGGCGGATGGCGAGCGACGCATGCTGACCCTGGACGACGGTCAGACGCTGGTCACCGACCTGGCGTTCTTCGCCACCGGGCGGCGCGCCAACGTGCGCGGGCTTGGACTGGATAAGATCGGTGTCGAACTGAACGCCAAGGGCGCGATCAAGGTCGATGACCAGTTGCGCACCACCCAGCCGCATATCTATGCCATGGGCGATGTGACCGACCGGGTGAACCTGACGCCGGTGGCGACCGCCGAGGGGCACGCTGTGGCCGACACGCTGTTCGGCGGCAAGACGCGGACCGTGTCGCTGCGGAACATCCCATCGGCGGTTTTCACCACGCCGCCGGTGGCAACCGTCGGGCTGACCGAGGAACAGGCCTCGGTCATGGGGCCAGTGGACGTCTATGTCACCCGGTTCACGCCGATGCGGCACGCGCTGTCCGGGCGCGGCCGCAAGACGACGATGAAACTGGTGGTGGACAAGGCCACCCAGAAGGTGGTCGGCGCGCACATGCTGGGCGAGGACGCAGCGGAGATCATCCAGGGCATCGCCATCGCCGTGGTGATGGGGGCGACGAAGGCGGATTTCGACCGCACCATCGGCATCCATCCAACGGCGGCCGAGGAGTTCGTGACCCTGCGCACCCTGACCAGGTCAACGGATCTGGCGAAGGCGGCCGAGTAATCGGCCGCCAGCCGGCAACGAGGCTTATTCCACCCCCGATCAGGCCGGCGCTTGCCCCGGCAGCACCGATGGTTCGGTAGCGTCCCGCGCAACCGGCACATTCATGTCGACGTCGCGGGTTTCCGGACCCATCAGCGCCCCGGTGATGACCAGCGCCCCGGCGATCACCAGCAGCACCAGCGGGCCAAACGCGTACGGCATTATCGTCGACAGTCCCAACAGGTAGATCCCAGTGAGCGCCGGGATCACCACCGCAGCGCTGTAACCGATGCCGTAACCAGAGGCCCGGATATGGGTCGGAAACCGCTCCGAGATGTAGGTCGAGACAATCCCCCACGGCGACACGGTGAGAAGGTAGAACGCCAACGTGACGATCACGGTCTGCGCGATCGGCGCGCCACCCAAAGCGCCGGCCACCAGCACGTAGTACAGCCCGGAGCCGCCGAACAGGATCGCCAGCCCGCTGCAAACGATCATCCTGCGACGGCCGATCATCTGGCTCAGCATGCCGCAGCCAACAAATCCGAAGAACAGGATGATGCTACCGGCCAAGAAGATGTTGGACGTGATGCGAGCCGGCACATGCAACTGGTTGATCAGGATCCCCGGCAGGATGCTGGACACCTGGGAGGAGAACCAGAACCCGGTCATCATCACGAACACCTGCAGCAGGCTGCGACGGTGATCGCCGGAGAACACCTCTTTCAAGGGCGCGACACTTTTCTCGCTTTCCATCCACACCGGCGATTCCGGCACGGTGCGATAGAACATCAGGAACGCGAACGCCATAAAGCCGCCAAATACGAAGGCCGCCCGCCAGCCCCAGTCGATGTATTGCTGATGTGTCGTGACACTCAGCAGGAAGCTTGTCACCGCTGACACCATGGCGAAGCCGATCGGGAACGCGCCTTGCAACACGCCGCCGACGAAGCCGCGTCGCGCCTTCGGCACCATTTCCAGCGCCAGCGTATTGTTGGACGTGTATTCACCGCCCATGAACACGCCATCGACGAAGCGCAAGCCGATCAGCAGCACCAGCGACCAGATACCAACGGTCGCGTAGCCCGGCAGGCAGGCGATCAGCAGGGTAAACACGCCAAATCCGGCGATACTGACCATCGTCGTCCGGCGCCGCCCGATCTTGTCGGCCCAGTGACCGAAAATCACCGCTCCGCATGGGCGGCCAAACAACGTGGCGGCAAAAGTGAAAAAGTAGATCGTGGTGCTGGCAACGGCACTGAGACCGGGCGGCTCGAAATAGCCAATCACTGGAGCGAGCGCGAGAACCGGCAAGTAAATGTCGAAGAAATCAACCGCGAAGCCGATACATCCGGCAAAAACTGTCCGCTTGACTGCGGGCGACAGGGGTTCGGTGTCGTACGTTGCCATTGCGAATCTCTCCCGGTGGGGCCTTACTTGGCTCTGCGGTCTTTTTGCACGCATGGCAGCCATGCGCGCAAGCCCCGGAGGCGGCACGATCGAGAGAGGAACGGCTCAAGACTTAAGTAGACCGGCGTTGCCCGGCGTTTGTCTGACACGAACACGCGCTGACACGGGTCTGACCGCGCGGCGGCCAATCTATCCGCCAGTTGCGGCTGCCCGCCTCCTGCTCAGCCCAGCGACGAAGCAATTCGCGAATGTAGCCTTGGACGCCGCCAGATTCAGCGGTCGCGACGCTATTCTGCCGCCATTGCCTGTGGCCGCACGAGTACGGGTTGGGCCAGCGCTGTCAGCAGCTCGGTCCGCCTTGTATCCGCCGCGGCGCGATTGGCGTGCTTGACCGGGCCGAAGCCGCGGATCTGGTCCGGCAGCTCGGCGAGCGCCAAGGCGGTGTCGAGGTTTTCGCGGCTCAGGCCGGCGATGATGGCGCGCAGGTCGCCGGAATACTGGCTGATCAAGGCTTTCTCCTGCCGCCGCTCGGTTTGATACCCGAACGGGTCCAGCACCGAACCGCGCACTGCCTTGCCATGGCGCAGCAGGCGGAACAGCGGCAATCCAAGCCAGCCGGGGATGGCGATCTTGCGCCGCCGTCCGGTCGCCTTGTCGATCCCGGTGATCAGCGGCGGCGACATGTGGAATTCAGGCTGCTGGCCGTAGCTGGCGGCGGCGTGCAGCCTGGCCACCTCGTACTCGTCCTTGTACGCCATGACCCGATACAGACCGTCGGCGGCTGCCCTGGACAGCCGACCGGGGGCACCGGCGACGGCGGTTTCGCGCTCGACGACCTGGCGCACCATAGTGTCGTAGCGGCGGGCATAGCGAGGCGACTGATACGCGGTCAGCGCCGCGATCCGATGCGCGATCAGCAGTCCCAGATCGGCCGGAGGGCCATCATCCAGCCCCTCCAGGATCTGCTTCATCAGTCCGGGCTGGTCGGCCAGGATGCGGCCCCACAGGAAGGCGCGCTTGTTCAGCTTGACCGCCGCGCCGTTCAGCTCGATGGCGCGCAGGATCGCCGCTTCGCCGACCGGTACCGAGCCGCGCTGCCACGCCATGCCAAGCAGCATGGTGTTCATCGCCTGGGCGTTGCCGAACAGCCGTTCGGCCAGGCGCACCCCGTGCAGCCAGATCGATCGGTCGGCGTCGGTGACCTTCTCGATCGTGCGGCGATGCAGGGCGGCATCGATCGACAGCACGGCGTTGCGCTTGAAGTCGGCGGTGGCGGCCAGGTCCATGTTGCCGATCACCACAGCCGACGCGGCATTGCGCTCCAGCACGCCCACTTGGCAGCCGACCGCCAGATCGGCCGCAAGCATCAGGTCGGCGCTGCCCAGCGGGATGCGCACGACGTCCAGCGCCGCCTCCTCGGCGGCGATCTGCACATGCGCGACCACCGCGCCGTTCTTCTGTGCCAGCCCGGTGAAGTCCAGCGTCTTCACGGCGCGGCCTTCCAGATGCGCGGCCATCGCCAGGATGGCGCCGGAGGTAACGATGCCACCGCCACCGATGCCGGCGAACAGGCCGCGCCACACCCCCAGCGACGGGACCACCGGCGCCGGCAGCGAGGCGCCGAGTTCAGCCTCCCTCGCCTGCCACCTGGTGTCCGCGTCAGGCGCCGCCGGCGGCCCGGCCTGGGTGACGAAGCTGGGGCAGAAGCCCTTCAGGCAGGACAAATCCACGTTGCAGCTCGTCGGGTTGATGCGCCGCTTGCGGCCCAGCTCAGTCTCGATCGGCTCGATCGCGATGCATCCGGACTGGGTCGAGCAGTCGCCGCAGTTCTCGCACACCTCTTGGTTGATGACGACGTGACGCTGCGGCTGGGCCATCGACCCACGCTTGCGGCGGCGGCGCTTTTCGGTGGCGCAGACCTGGTCGTAGATCAGCACCGACGGCCCCTCGAAGTCGCGCAGCGCGGTCTGCACCGCCTCCAGTTCGTCGCGGGTGTGGCGGGTGACGCCGGGCGGCAGGGCCGACGCCGGCGGCAGGCGATCGGCCTCGTCGGCCACGACGGCGATGCGCTTAACGCCCTCGGCGGCGAGCTGGGCGGCGATGTTGGGGACCGTGGGCGCACCCTCGGTGGGTTGGCCGCCGGTCATCGCCACGGCGTCGTTGAACAGCAGCTTGTAGGTGATGCGGGTCTTGGCCGCGACCGCCTGACGAATCGCCAGGCTGCCGGAGTGCTGATAGGTGCCATCGCCCAGATTGGCGAAGAAGTGCTTCACGTCTGTGAACGTCGACAGGCCGATGAACGGTGCGCCCTCGCCGCCCATCTGGGCGAAGGTGCGCGTGTATGGACCGTCGTCCATCGCCATGAAGTGACAGCCGATGCCGGCGCTGGAAAAGCTGCCGTCGGGCAGCTTGGTCGAGGTAGCGTGCGGACAGCCTGCGCAGAACGCCGGCGCGCGGCGCAGCAGCCCGTCGGGGCGTTCGGCCGGCACCGGCGCGGGCGCGGCCGGCAGGTTCAGCCCGGCGGCACCCAGGAAGCTGGTCAGGCCGCCGGCGACCGCTTCCGGCGACAATTCCATCAGCGGCGACAACAGCGCCTCGCCCCGCGGGGTGGTCTTGCCGCTGATCTCCGGCCGCTGATCGGCCGGCAGATGATATAACGCGTCGCGGATCTGGCTCTCGACGAAGCTGCGTTTTTCCTCGACCACAAGGATCTGGCGCTTGCCGCGGGCGAAATCGCGCAGACCCTCGGTCTCCAGCGGCCAGGTCATCGCCACCTTGTAAATCGCCAGTTGCGGATGCGCGTCCAGGCCAAGCCGGCGTAGCGCGTGCATGGTGTCCTCGTGCGCCTTGCCGACGGTAATGACGCCGATGCTGGCATCCGGCGAACCACCAACCATCCGGTCGATGCCATTGGCTCGGGCCCAGGCGAGCAGCGCCGGCATCCGCTCCTCGATCATCCGGCGTTCCAGTTCGGCGCGGTCCGCCGGGAAGTGCATCGTCGGGTCGAAGTTCAGTCCGTGCGCCGGCAACGCGATGTCGGGGCTGACGAAGCGGCGCGCCGCGGGCACGATGGCGGTCGAGGCCTGCTCCATCGTCTCGGCGGTGGTCTTCAGCGCCACCCAGACGCCGGCAAAGCGCGACATCGCAAGGCCAGCCAGCCCGAGGTCGATCACGTCCTGCACCGAGGCCGGGTTCAGCACCGGGATAAAGCAGTTCTGGAAGACGTATTCGGTCTGGTGCGGATAGGTAGAGGAGTGCGCACCGTGGTCGTCCCCGGCGATCGCCAGCACGCCGCCATGCTTGTGGGTGCCCGACATGTTGGCGCAATGCAGCGCGTCACCGGACCGATCGACTCCCGGTCCCTTGCCATACCACATGCCATACACGCCATCGACAAGCGGGTTCGGGAACGCGTCGAGCTCTTGCGTGCCATACAGCATGGTGGCGGCGAGGTCTTCGTTGATCCCCGGCTCGAAACGGATGCCGTGCGCGGTCATCAGCTGCTTGCGCAGCCAAAGCTCGCGGTCGAGGCCGCCCAGCGGCGAGCCGCGATAGCCAGACACCAGCGCGGCGGTATTAAGGCCGGCGGCCTGATCAAGGCGACGCTGTTCCAGCAGCACCCGCAGCAGCGCCTGGATGCCGGTCAGCAGTACCGGGTGATCGAGGTCGGCGAAGCGGGATTCCAAGGTGATGTCGGCGGGTGCAAGACCGATATCCATGGGCGTTCGTCCCTTCACGCTGGCTCGATACTAGATAGTAGGTATGGCAGTAGGTAAAAGCTTGCCATAGTGCCCGGCGCCGGGCGTTCATTTTAGCAGGAACCGCTAAGATTGACCGGTTGGGCAGGATTTGGGACGGGCGAATGGAGCTGGACCGGCTGGACCTTCTGATACTGGATCATCTGCAGGCCAACGGCCGGGCGACGGCGCAGGAATTGAGCGAGGCGGCGCATCTGTCGCCGTCACCGTCGCACCGGCGGCAGCGGCTGCTGGAGGAAGCCGGCGTGATCACGCGATATGTCGCCCTGCTGGACCAGGACAAGGTCGGGCTGCCGGTGAACGTGTTCGTCACGGTGAAGCTGGCCAACCACAAGGACGAGACGTTGCGCGGCTTCGAGCGTGCGATCGAGGCCTGCCCCGAAGTCATGGAAATGTATGAAATGACCGGGGCGAGCGACTATCTGCTGCGGGTAGTGGCGTCCGACGTCGCGGCCTATGAGGCGTTCCTGCGCGGCCGGCTGACCCACATTCAGGGCGTGCAGTCGTTCGAGTCGGCGCTGGCCCTGAAGCGACTGGTCTATCGGACCAATCTGCCGCTGCGCCAGGGCGGGCGTTGAACGGGGGAGCCGGCGGGTCACGCGGTTTCTGTGACCTCGACGACGAGGCGGCGGCCGAGGGTGTGGAGCGCGGTTTCGACCGTGGCGATATGACTGCGATAGAGCGGGTCACGCAGCCGGCGGACGGCTTTTTCATCGATGCCTAGGCGATGCGATAACTCGACGTTGGTCATGTTGGCGGTGATCATGGCGTCGTGCAAGGCGAGCTTGGCGGCTTCCAGAGTTGGCACCGCGATCACCGGCCGGCCGCGCGCATCGGAGGGAACCGGGATTGGCCTGGCGTCATCGACGTAGAACGACAGCGCGCTGACCAGAGCGTCTTGGGCCCGTTCCAACGCCTCGGCGCGGGTGGCGCCCTCGGACACGAGTTCGGGGATGTCGGGGCTGGTGATGGTGATGCCGTCGGAAGCTTCCTGGAGTTCGATGGGATAGGCGTAGCGCATCCTCTCAGTCCTCGAGGTCTGTGGTGGCTAGATGGAGCTGCTTGAGTATGGCTCGATAGGTCCCCGAGGCGAGGTCGCCGCGATGCATCGGGATGATTGTCGAGCGGTTGCCGTGATGCACTTTGAGGTGGCTTCCCTTGCCGTCGAGTTCTGTGTGCATGATTCCGAATCGCGTGGCGCGCCGTCGGAGCCTTCGCAGAAGATCGTTGGATTTCACGAGACATAAGTATCGGACGTTTATGTCCGATATGCAAGACCATTTCATTTGGGTTGACGTTCGGGACGAGCAGGCCGCTGAAACCAAGAGAGGAACTGTCGCGAGACCGGGATTACGCTACCCTGGTCACCGAGGCGATCGGTTCAAGCCAGCAAAGCAATCACCGCCGGCAGCAACGCCGGATCGCCGACCGCGATCACCCGTCCGTCGCCATCCGAGCGTGGCGGATTTCCCTGCCAATCTGTCAGCGCCCCACCCGCCCCAACCACCACCGGCACCAGCGCTGCCCAGTCCCACGGCTTCAGGTCGCACTCCACAATCACGTCAATCTGGCCGAGCGCCAGCAAGCCATAGGCGTAGCAGTCGCCGCCCCAATAGTTGCGCCGCACCCGCGCGGCCAAGCGGTGGAAGCGGGGCAGCTCGGCGGCGAACATCTCGGGGCTGGTGGCGGACAGTTCAGCCTGCGCGAGGTGCGGGCACAAGCGGGTCCCGATCCGTCCGCCAAGTGGTCCCTCGAACGACGTCTGGCGACCGGCGACCCCGATCCAGCGTTCGTTGGTCACCGGCTGGTCGATGATACCCAGCAGTGGCGCGTCGCCATCGAGCAGCGCAACCAAGGTGCCGAACGTCGGACGGCCGGTGATGAAGGCCCTGGTGCCGTCGATCGGGTCCAGCACCCAGCGCAACCGCGCCTCCGGCCGCTGCAGGCCAAATTCCTCGCCCAGGATGCCGCATTCCGAGCACAGCCGGGTCAGCACCGCCCGCATCGCCCTTTCGGCGTCGCGGTCGGCGGCAGTTACAGGGGACTGATCGGGCTTCAAGTCAGCCGCGGGGGAGCCGCGAAACCACCGCCGGATCAGCGGTCCGGCGACATCCGCGGCGGCCACCGCGGCAGCCAGGTAACGGTCGAGGTCGGCGGTCAAGGCGCGGCCATGCGGTGAGGCTTCCTAATCCCATAACGGCCGACTCGGCCGCCCGCTCGGCGTTGCACACGGGCGAGCGGACCCGTAAGGTAGCAGCAGAATAAGAGTGCCAAACCATGTCTTCAACCCGCCTGCGAAACGCCCGGCCGGTTCGGCGTGCCGCAGTGGGCGCCTCAACGGGCTCGGTTGTCACCGCCGTCGGCGTTGCGGCCGGCCAATCGCGCAAAGCCGGCCTGCCGTGAACCCGATCGTGGTGATTCCGGCTCGCCTTGCCTCGACCCGCCTGCCCGACAAGCCGTTGGCCGATATCGCCGGCAAGCCAATGATCGTGCATATGCTGGATCGCGGGCGAGAGGCCGGCATCGGGCCCGTGGCGGTCGCCTGCGGCGACCCTGAGATCGCCGCGGCGGTGCGCGACGCCGGCGGCCGGGCGGTGTTGACCGATCCGGCGCTGCCGTCCGGTTCGGACCGGGTACACGCCGCGCTGGCGGAACTCGACCCCGACCGCCGGCACGACGTCGTGGTCAACCTGCAGGGTGATTTTCCGACCCTGGATCCGGCCGGCCTGCGTCTCGTGATCACGCCGCTGGACGACCCCAGGGTCGATATCGGCACCCTGGTGGTGCCGATCCGCGACGAGATCGAGGCGACCACCGTATCGTTCGTAAAGGCTGCCTGCAGCTTCGCCGATGGGCAGACCATCGCCCCGGCGCTGTATTTCTCCCGCCAGGCGATTCCGTGGGGCCTGGGCCCGCGCTGGCACCATGTCGGAATCTACGCGTTTCGACGCGCGGCGCTGGACCGCTACGTGTCGCTGCCGCCCAGCCCGCTGGAGCGGCGCGAGAACCTGGAACAGTTGCGGGCGCTGGAGGACGGCATGCGGATTGGCTGCGCGCGGATGCAGCATGGCCCGTTCGGGGTGGACACCGCCGAGGATCTGGAACGCGCCCGCGCGCTACTGGCGCAACGCAGCGCATCGGGCCGGCAATGACCGCGATGATCTCGTTCCAGGGGGTGCCGGGTGCCTATTCCGACCTCGCCTGCCGCAACGCCTATCCGGCGATGACCACGCTGCCCTGCGCATCGTTCGAGGCGGCGATCGACGCAGTCCGCGACGGCCGCGCCGCGCTGGGCATGCTGCCGTGCGAAAACAGCCTGGCAGGCCGGGTTTCCGACATCCACCAGTTGTTGCCCGACTCCGGGCTTTATATCATCGGCGAGCAGTTCCAGCGGGTCGAACACTGCCTGCTGGGGGTCAAGGGCGCGCGCATCGACGAAATCCGCCGGGCGCACTCACATAGCGTCGCGCTGGGCCAGGTGCGACGCATCCTGGCGGAACTCGATCTGACGGCGGTGGTGGAGGCCGACACCGCCGGTGCCGCCGAACTGGTGGCCGGCTGGGGCCGCAAGCAGGACGCGGCGATCGCCTCGGCCCTTGCGGCGGACATCTACGGCCTGCAGATCCTGCGCGCGAACGTCGAGGACGCGGCGCACAACACCACTCGGTTCTACGTTGTGGCACCCCGAGCGGCGGCGGTGGATCCGGCGACGCGGAACCTGATGACCACATTCGTCTTCCGGGTACGCAACGTGCCCGCGGCCCTCTACAAAGCGCTTGGAGGGTTCGCGACCAACGGCGTTAACATGACCCGGCTGGAAAGTTACATGATCAACGGCGCGTTCACCGCGACCCAGTTCCTATGCGATGTCGAAGGCCACCCCGAACATACCTCTGTACGCCGCGCGCTGGAGGAATTGTCATTTTTTTCGACCGAAATGCGGGTGCTGGGGGTGTATCCGATGGCCGGTTTCCGGGTGCGCCAGAGCGCCGCGGAATGATCCAGGCAATCCGTAACGGGCAACCCACGGATCGATTGGCCCGATCTCAGTTATACGGCGGATAGGCCGGGGCATAGCCGCGATGATGGGTGTAATCCGGTTCGGCGTTGGAATACTGGTTCGGCGCGCCCTGGGGCTCCCCGAGTGAGCCGAAGAACTGATCCATTTGCCGGATCGGGAAGGCCTGATTGACCGGCGCCGCCGGGTCCGAGGTGCAGCCGGCGATACAGAGTCCGAAGACAATCGGAAAGATGGTTCGGGACACGCCCACGGCAGCCTCCTGTGGTTGGCCGGCCTGTGCCGCCATCACACGGCAGGCACCCGTCACGGCGTAGGTAACTTTCCGCCAGCCAGTGCGTTGCATGCCAATCAGCGACAGGAGCTGCCCATGGCAAGCCTCGAAGACACCGCCAACCCGTCCGGTCACCTGATCGCGGCCAAGCAGGTGCAGGGAACAACCGTCTTTAACCCGGCGCTGGAAAAGCTCGGAAATATCGAAGACGTGATGATCGACAAATCCAGCGGGCGGATCGCATACGCAATCCTCAGTTTCGGCGGCTTCCTGGGAATCGGCGAACGCTACTACCCGCTGCCGTGGGAGAAGCTTGACTACAACGTCGAGGTTGGTGGTTACGTCGTCGACATCGATCGGGACGTGCTGGAAGGGGCGCCGTCATACACCGACGCAGCGACCGCTGAATGGAACGACGATAAGTGGGTCCGCGGTATCTATGCCTACTACGGCGTGCATCCGTTTTGGGACATCGCGCCATAACACGGGCCGCCTGAACTTGCCCCGATCCGTCCGGCGTGCTTGGAATCGCCGGGCGCCGTGATAGCGCGATCATCACGCCGCGTTGGAAGCTTTCCTCGGGGAAGCTAATCCAGCAAGGCTGTCCGGGGGGAAGCCATGAAAATCACGCGGGTGGACACGTTTCAGGCCGACGCCGGCTGGCGGATGTTCTCATTCCTGAAAGTCACCACCAGCGACGGCATCATCGGCTGGTCGGAGTTCAACGAGAGCTTCGGCAGCACCGGCCTCTCCGACGTGATCCGAGGCCTGGCGCCGGTGCTGATCGGGCGCGATCCGCGCCGGTTCGAGCAGGTAACCCAGCACCTGCACGTGCTGACGCGTCAGTCCAGGGG
Source organism: Rhodopila sp. (assembly GCF_965277165.1). GTDB lineage: Bacteria > Pseudomonadota > Alphaproteobacteria > Acetobacterales > Acetobacteraceae > Rhodopila. Next base: position 87,904 of record NZ_CBDICE010000006.1, on the reverse strand, counting down.
CGGGTTGAACCAGCAGGCGATCGCGGCGATCGAGAACGCATTGCTGGATATTGCCGGCAAGGCCTATGGGGTGCCGGTGGCGGCGCTGTTCGGCGGCCCGATCCGCGAGCGAATTCCGGTTTACTGGTCGCATTTCGGCACCTACCGGGTGCGCAGCGCGGCGTTGATGGGGGTGCCGGAGCTACGATCCTACGACGACCTCGGCAGGCACGCGCGCGAAGTGCGGGACCGCGGATTCCGGGCATTGAAGACCAACATCCTGCCACTGACGGATACCGGCCTGGGATCCTATGTGCCCGGGTTCGGCCGCGGCCTGGGCTGGCCGGAACTAAATTGGGACAACAAGCTGACCCGCGGCGTGCGCGAGCAGCTTGCGGCGATCCGCGACGCGGTGGGCCCCGAGATGGGCATCCACCTCGACATCAACTTCAACTTCAAGACCGAGGGGTTCAAGCGCATTGCTGATGCGGTGGCCGAGGCCAACCTGACCTGGCTGGAAATCGACACCCATGACGCGCCGGCGCTGGCCGAGATCAAGCGGATGGCGCCGTGCCCAATCGCCTCGTGCGAGACGCTGCACGGGCGGCGCGAGTTCAAGCCATTCCTGGAGCGCTACGCCACCGACGTGGCGATCGTTGACGTGGTGTGGAACGGGCTGGTGGAATCGGCGAAGATCGCGGCGATGGCCGACGTGCACGAAATCAACGTGGCGCCGCACAATTTCTACGGTCACCTGTGCAGCGCGATCAGCGCGACGTTCAGCGCCATCGTGCCGAATTTCCGGGTGATGGAGATCGACATCGACAGCGCGCCGTGGCGCGACGAGTTCTATACCGTTGTCCCGACGATCGAGAACGGCGAGTTCATCCTGCCCAGCGGTCCTGGCTGGGGGATCGACGTCGACGAGAAAGCGGTGCGGGCGCGTCCGCCGCGGCACTGAGACGTCCCGATCGAAACCCCGACGTCCAAGAGGAGTAAAGATATTGGCAAAGTTCAAGATCGCCACCCCAGCCGGGGCCAGCTTCAGCACCCATGGCGGCAGCTACGACTATGAGATGGAACCGCTGGACGGCATCGATGCCGCAATCGTCGAGGGGCCGACCGACGAAGACGGATTCATCAAGTTCGCCCAGGACGCCGACGCGATCTATGCCAAGGGAATGCGCTTCGGCAAAAAGATCATCGATGGCTTGCCGGAACGCTGCCGCGCCATCGTGCTGGGCAGCGTCGGGGTCGACAGCGTCGATGTCGTCGCCGCCACCGCGCGCGGCATCCCGGTGACCAACTGCCCACACACCTTCATCGAGGAAGTCGCCGATCACGCAATGATGCTGCTGTTGGCATCGCATCGGCGCACAATCGAGCAGGACCGCATGGTGCGCGAGGGAAGGTGGCGCGAGGGCCGGCCGGCGCTGCTGGAAATCCCTCGGATCATGGGCATGACCCTGGGGCTGATCGCCTTCGGCCACGTGGCCCGGGCAGTAGCGAAACGGGCGAAGCCGTTCGGCTTGCGGGTGATCGCCTACGATCCGTTCATCGAGGAACTGGTGATGGTGGAGCATGGCGTGCTGCCTTGCACGCTGGAGGAAGTTCTGGCGCAGTCCGATTTCGTTTCGATGCATGCGCCCGCCACGCCGGAGGCCGAGGGCATGCTGAAGGACAAGCACTTCCGCCAGATGAAGAAGACAGCGGTGTTCATCAACACCGGCCGCGGTCCAACGGTTCAGGAATCGGCGCTGATCAAGGCGCTGTCCGAGGGCTGGATCGCCCATGCTGGGCTCGACGTGCTGGAGATCGAGCCGCCGGGCAACAACAATCCGATTCTCGGCATGACGAACGTTACTTTGTCGGCACATACCGCATCCGCATCGGCGCGGTTCGATCCGGCCAGGAAGCTGCATGTCGGGCGTGAGCTGGCGTTGATTCTGAACAACCGCTGGCCGATGAGCTGCGTCAACCCCGCGGTGCTGATGAACACCAAGCTGCGCCGCTGGCAGCCGATTTCAATGGAGCGCGGCCCCAACAGTTAGGTTGCCAGAGCTCGGCACACGATCCGGATTGATATCGTGTGCCGAGGAACGTCGCCGCAGCATCAAACATCGGATAGCAGGAAATTTCTTAAGCAACCGGACGGCTGACCATACGCTTCGCCATGACATATTCGTGGAATGTCAATCTATGGACTGGATCCTGATTCTGGCGATCGCCACCTTCGCTCTGCTGCTTGCCTTTCTCCTGTGGAATCGTTCGTCTCTGAAACGACATCAGACCACCGGGAGCGACACGTCTGGGATTGGCGGTCTAAGCGACCCGATGTCCGGAACCACCGAGGGCATGCGCCCGCCTGACGAGATGCGGGCGGATATGGACGCGGCGGCGTCGCCGAAGGCCCAAGCCGAGCGCACCAATCGATAGGAGTGGGCAAAAACGCGGCCGCGAATTCGCTTCACCCCTCACAGGCCTAGTACCTCCTGTCATTGATTTCGCGGCCATTCTTCGAATCGATAGTTCCGCAACGACGGAGATGCTTCGTGATCGCGGAACGACTTGCTGGAAAAAGGTATGTGGTGAAGCTCAGCGAAGAGGAGCGGGATCGCCTCAACACGCTGATCCACGCGGGCAACCACCCGGCCCGGCAACTGACCCGGGCCCGCATTCTGTTGAAGGCCGACAGCGCGCAAGCGGGCGACGGCTGGAGCGACAGACAAATCGCAACAGCCCTCGATACCAGCGTCGACACGGTCGCACGGACCCGCCAGCAAATGGTGGAAGAGGGGTTCGAGGCCGTTCTGGTCCGCAAGCATTCCCCAGCCTCGGCCAGACCGCGCATTTTCGACGGAGCCGCCGAGGCTAAACTGATCGCGCTGGCTTGTTCCGACCCGCCGAAGGGTCGCAAGCGGTGGACGCTACAACTCCTTGAAGAGCACGTTGTCGAACTGAAGATCGTCGACCGCGCCAGCGACAACACGATCGGGCGGACGCTAAAAAAAACCTCCTTAAGCCGCATCTACAAAAGCAATGGGTGATCCCGCCGGACGCCAACGCCGCCTTTGTAGCCGGAATGGAGGACGTTCTTGAGGTTTATCAGAGGCCGCACGATCCAGAGTATCCTGTGGTCTGCGTGGACGAGACCTCGAAACAATTGGTCGCCGAAACGCGTGTAGCCATCGCTGGCAGGCCTGGGCAACCGGCACGCTACGATTACGAGTATAAGCGTAATGGAACCGCTAATCTGTTCATGATCTTCGCCCCCCTGGAAGGCTGGCGCCATGTCGAGGTGACAGATCGCCACACGGCCGTGGATTATGCTCAGATCCTCAAAGCCATAGCCGACATGAATTTTCCGAAGGCGAAGAAAATCGTGCTGATGCAAGACAATCTCAATACCCACAAGCCGGCGTCGCTCTACGAGGCTTTTCCCGCCGCAGAGGCCCGCCGGCTGGTGGAGCGGTTCGAATGGCACTACACGCCAAAGCACGGCAGTTGGCTGGATATGGCTGAATCCGAGCTCAGCGCCTTGTCGGGTCAGTGCCTCGATCGGCGGATCGCGGACAAGCAAACTCTGACCGAGGAAGTCGCCGCATGGGAGGGCAGCCGTAACAAGAAACATGTCAAAGCCGACTGGCAGTTCACCACCGCCGATGCCCGCGTCAAGCTGAAGCGGTTGTACCCCGCACTATGAACGACTCGAAGTACTAGCTCTGTCCCGGCGCGATAAAGCGGTCGATGGTGCGGTGCTGGAACAGCCAACATCCGTCAAGTTTGATTAGCTGATCGGAATAGGCGCCGCCCGACCCGATCGCCGGGCCATCCGGCGTGTTCTGCACCAGCGCCCAGTTCGACCGCGCGGTTGCGGTGCTGCCGGTCACCTCGATCACGATGTTAGTAGTCAAGTGGACACGCTTCGGCCGCGGCCCATCCGCTATGCTGCGCGCCTGCGCGACAATCCCGGCTCGGCCGCTGCCGGTGCCAAACGCCGTTTCCCACACACCGTCAGGGGCGAACAACGCCGCCATTTCCTCGAACCGGTCGGCATCCAGGGCAAAGCAATAGCGCGCCAGCAGCTCGCGAATCTCGTCCTTGTCCGACATCGTGCCTCCTCATCGGTTTTGCTAGTTCAACGCCAGCATAGGCGCCGCGGCGACGGCGCGACAGCAGCACGCGGCCGATGGATGCGATCAGCGGTGGCCACCTGATCCACGCCGAAACGGCATGCTTTGTGCATCAAAAACAATTGCACATGGGGGAGAGTTGCTTAATGCGAATTCCTAGCTTGGCTCTGACTTCGCTTGCGATCGGCGTAGCCGTGTGTGCGGGTGGCACCACCGCGCGCGCGGCAACACCCGATCTCGCCGCCGCCAAGGCGGTGGTGGATCAGCACACCACTCTGCCCGCATTCAATCCTCCCGGTCCGCCGTTCGACGCCCGTAAATGCATGGCCGGGAAGAAGATCCTGACAATCCCGGTTTCCAGCGCCAACCCGTTCACCAAAAACATCGCGATCGCGATGACGCAGGTTGCGAAGCAGATCGGCTTCCAGGTCGTCGAGTGGGAGAACCAGGCGCGCCCCACGCAATGGGTGCAGGGCATCGAATTCGCCATCAACAATAAGTTCAATGCGATCGACCTGCTCGGCGGCACCAACCCCGCCGTGCTGGGTCCGCAGATTGCCGACGCCCACAAAGCGGGGCTGCAGGTTTTCACCTCCCACCTTTATGACACGATCCAGAAGCCGGACCCGAACGTGGACTACTCACTGGCCATTCCATACCACTCGGTCGGCGAGCTGCTGGCCGACTGGGTGACCCTGAAGACCGACGGCAAGGTCGACGCACTGATCATCGGATCCGACGAGATCATCCCTACCGCGCCGTTCGTTAAGGGGATCACCACCACGCTTAAAGAGGTCTGTGGCCCGCAGTGTAAATACAAATATATTAACGCGCCGGTGCCGGAGTGGTCGACGAAAATCAAGACCAGCGTGCAGTCGGCATTGATCGCGGATCCCAACATCAACACCATCATCCCGATCTACGACAGCATGTCCCAGTTCGTGATTCCGGCCATTACGATCACCGGCCGAACCGGGAAGGTGAAGATCGCTACCTTCAACGGCACCCCGTTCGTGATTGACGATCTGCAGCGGGGACAGGTGGAGATGGACGTCGGCGAGAGCATCGGCTGGATCGCACGATCGATTCTCGACGGCTATATGCGGAAGCTGTGCGGGCTCAAGACCTACACGGAACTCTATGTGCCGTTCTACATCTTCGACAGCCACAACGCCAAGGACGCGGGGACGCCGGCGGATTACGTGCATGGTTACGGCGATCAGTTCATCGCCGGCTACAACAAACTGTGGATGCTGAAGTGACCTACGTCCCGCCGAAGCCGCGCCGGCCGGGAGAACCCCCGGCACTCTCGGTGCGCCATTTCTCCAAGCGCTTCGGTGGGGCGCACGCGCTGAATGATGTCTCACTCGATGTCCTGCCGGGCGAGGTGCTCGGGCTGCTCGGCCAGAACGGCTCCGGCAAATCCACGCTGATCAAAATCCTGTCCGGTTATCATGACCCGGAGCCAGGCGCCGAACTGTTGATCCACGGTGAGCCTGTACCGCTGCCGGTGCCTTCCGGGACGACCGAGCGGCTGGGCCTCGCCTTCGTTCACCAGCATCTCGGGCTGGTTCCGTCGCTGACCGTGCTGGAGAACCTGCGCATCGGCGCGATCGCGACCAGGACGAAATGGCGGATGAACTGGCGCCAGGAGCGCCGCCTTGCGCGGGAGAGTTTCGCCCGGTTCGGGCTCGACATCGACCCGGCGATGCAGATCAAGGATCTGCCGCAGGTCGAGCGCGCACTGGTCGCGATCGTCCGCGCCTTCGAGTCGGTGCAGTCGACCGAGCATGAGCGCCCCGGCATCCTGGTGCTGGACGAGCCGACGCCGTTCCTGCCCGCAAGCGGCGTCGAGCAATTGTTCGCGCTCATGCGCGCCATCGTGCGCGACGGCGCCGCGGTGATCTTCGTTTCGCATGACGTGGACGAGATCATGCAGATCACCGATCGCGCGACGGTGCTTCGGGACGGGGTCGTTGCCGGCACGCTCGCCACACAAGCGGCGACGCATGATGACTTCATCGGGCTGATCGTCGGCCGCCACGTTGACCTGTTCCGCGCCGAACATCGCGACCTGTCCACCGCTCCGGTCGTCGCGGCGGCGCGCGGGGTGAGCGGCGGTTCGCTGGCAAGCGTCTCGCTCGATATCCGGCGCGGCGAGGTCCTGGGTTTTGCCGGCTTGATCGGCTCAGGCTTCGACGATCTACCCTATCTGATTTACGGCGCGCGGACGGCGCACGGCGGCACGCTGGCACTCGCGGGACAGCCTGATCGTGCCGTGCGCGGCATCACGCCGGACGCGGCAATCAAACAGGGTCTCGTGCTACTGCCCTCGGACCGGCTCGGCGCAGCCGGCATCGGCGCGCTGTCCGTCGCCGACAACGTATCGCTTCCCGTGCTGAACGAGTTCCGCTCACTGCTGCTCGACTGGGGCGGCATTTTTCGGCGTGCCGTCACACTCGGCCAGGACTATGAGGTCCGGCCGAACGAGCCGGCCATGACCTTGGCCTCGCTCTCGGGCGGCAACCAGCAGAAGGCGCTGATGGCGAAGTGGCTGCAGCTCGACCCCAAGCTGCTCATGCTCGACGAGCCGACTCAAGGCGTGGACGTCGGTGCGCGCCAGCACCTGTTCGCCGCGCTTGCCGAGGCTGCCCGACGCGGCGTCGCCATCATGATCGCCAGCACGGATTTCGGGCAACTGGCCCAGATGTGTGACCGCGTACTGATCTTCGCCCGCGGCGCGATCGTGGGCGAGTTGACCGGGTCGGCGATCACCAAGGAACGGATCGCCGAGCTTTGCCTGCGCGGTGGCGCGGCGGGCCTGGCCGCCGCATCGACCGCAACGCATGGACTCGCCGCGACATGACCAACGCCCAACCGGCCGCAACCATTTCGGCCCCCGACCGCGCGCAGCGTCGCTTCAACTGGGTGCGCATCCTGGAGGCCTATGCCTTGGTGGCTGCACTTCTGGTGCTTGCAGCGGTGTTCGGCATTCTGCGCCCAGAGGCCTTCCTGTCCTGGGGCAACATCTCGACCATGCTCGGCTCGCAGGCGGTGCTGGTGGTGCTGACGATGTCGCTCCTGATCCCCCTGACCGCCGGGGATTTCGACCTTTCGGTGGCCAGCATGCTGACGCTGTCGGCGATGATTCTGGCGGTCCTGAATGCGCAGCTCGGGGTCAGCCTGCCGATCGCGATCCTGGCAGCGATGGCGGCGGGCGTCATCGGTGGCGCGATCAATGCTTTCTTCATTCTCTATTTCAGGATTCCGTCGCTGATCGTGACGCTTGGCACCAGCACGTTCATGAATGGCCTTGTGCTCTGGATGAGCGGCTCGATGACCGTGAGCGGGCTGGCCGACGCGCTTACCGAGTGGACGGTGGTGCGCCGCATCTTCGGCATTCCGCTCGCCTTCTACTACGCGCTGGTTCTCTGCGCGCTGCTTTGGTACTTTTTCGACTACACCACGCCGGGACGCCGCCTGCTGTTCGTCGGCCGCGGACGGGAAGTGGCGCGGCTATCGGGGATCCGTGTCGACCGGATACGGCTCTACAGCCTGATCGCCTCCGGAGTGCTCAGCGCGGGTGCGGGGGTCATGTATGCGGGCACGATCGGGGCGGCCGATCCGCTTTCCGGCCTGACCTTCCTGCTCCCGGGCTTCGCCGCAGCGTTTCTCGGCGCGACCTCGATCTCGCCTGGACGGTTCAATGCCTGGGGCTCGTTCGTTGCAGTCTATTTTCTGGTCATCGGGATTACCGGGCTGACAATTTTGGGGATCCAGACCTTCGTGCAGAACCTGTTTTATGGCGGCGGCCTGGTGCTCGCGGTCGCTTTGTCCCAATTGGTGCGGCACCGCGAGCCACAGGATTTCACCTGAGGGTCCTCACCTCCTTGTCGGTTGGCCTGGTTCCGCGCGATTATGGCCAACGCGGTAACGGCATGACAGCAGAGGGCGAACGATGGATGCGATCAGCGACAACCTGATCCGGGACGAAGCCGCGCTCGCGGCGATCTACGGCGAGTCCTCGGCCGGCGCGATCGGCAAGGAAATCGACTACATCCACCCGCACTACAAGGCGATGATCGAGGCCTCACCGTTCCTGGTGCTGGCGACCAGCGGGCCCGAGGGTCTGGACTGCTCGCCCAGGGGCGATCCGGCCGGCTTCGTCGATGTGCTGGACGACAAGACGCTGCTGATCCCCGATCGGCGCGGCAACAACCGGATCGACAGCCTGCGCAACATCATCCGCGACGACCGGGTGGCGCTGTTGTTCCTGATCCCCGGCGTCGGCGAGACGCTGCGGGTCAACGGACGAGCCCAGGTGTCGGTGGCACCGGAACTGATCGGACGGTTTCCCTATCGCGGCACCCTGCCCCGCTCGGTCATCGTGGTGCGGGCTGAAAGCGTCTATTTCCAATGCCCCAAGGCGCTGGTTCGTTCGGAGCTTTGGAACCCGGAACGCCACATCGACCGCAAGCAACTGCCCAGCACCGGCCAGATCCTGGCCGAGGTCACCGCCGGCATGATCAATGGCGACCAATACGACCGCGACTATCCGGAACGCTTGCGCACAACGATATATTGACGCCGGATACCCGGCCGGTTCCCCGTGGTCCGCGCCCCGGGGCCTGGCTGGCAAGCCGCAGGCCGATCCAACAAGGAGCACCGAATGAAGCCTCGGCTGGTGCTGAGCTGCCTGACAACCAGCGCGGTGATCGCCCGCGCCAGGGCCAAGTTCGACGCCATGGTGCATCCGGGGCCAGACGACATGACAGTCGCCGAGCTCACCCAGGCCGCCGCGTCGATGCAGGCACAGGCCATCCTGTTCACCAACACCCTGGATCTGAACGCAGCCGCGATCGCGGCGCTGCCGGCCAGCGTGCGGGTCGGCGCCACTATCAGTGTCGGGTTCGATCACATCGATGTCGAAGCAGCCCGCGCCCGTGGTATCGCGATGACCAACACGCCGGGCGTGCTGGACGAATGCACCGCCGACCATGCCATGATGCTGCTATTGGCGGCGGCACGGCGCGGTGCCGAGTATGATCGGGTGATGCGCCAGGGCTGGCGCTATCGCATCGGCCAAGGCGATTTGCTTGGCGTCCGTGTCACCGGCAAGCGGATCGGCATTCTGGGGATGGGCCGGATCGGCCGAGCCATGGCACGACGCGCTCGGGGGTTCGACATGCAGGTACTCTACCACGGACGCCACCGCCTGCCGGCGGAACAGGAACAAGGCGCGGCGTACTACGCGGATTTCGATCAGATGCTGCCGCACTGCGATTTCCTGTCGATCCACGCGCCAGGCGGTGCCGGCACCGACAAGATGATCGACGCACGTGCGCTGTCCCTGCTGCCTGACGGCGCGGTGCTGGTAAATGTCGCCCGCGGGTCGCTGATCGACGAGGACGCGTTGTTCACGGCGCTGACGTCGGGCAAACTGTTCGCCGCCGGACTCGACGTGTTTCGTCGCGAACCGGACTACGACCTGCGATTCGCCGGCCTGGACAACGTCGTGCTGTCACCGCACATCGCCAGCGCGTCCAGGGAAACCCGAGACGCGATGGGTTTTCGCGCGCTCGACAACATCGCCGCGGTGCTGGCTGGCCGGCCCGCCATCGATCCGCTGTGGAAGGACTGATATGGCCAAACCCGTGTTGTTGGTGACCCGCCGCCTGCCCGCCTCGATCGAGGCGCTGGCTGAGCAGGCGTATGACGCGCGATTGACGGCGTCCGACGTGGCGATCCCGGACCTGCTGGCGCGGGCGCAGGGCGCTGACGCCATCCTGTGCTGCCCGGGCGACGTGCTGGATGCAAAGACCATTGCCGCGCTGCCGGCATCGGTGAAGGTGATCGGCACTTTCAGTGTCGGACACGATCATATCGACGTCGCGGCGGCAACGGCGCGCGGCATCAAGCTGTGCAATACGCCCGACGTGCTGAGTGTTGCCACCGCCGAGTGCGCGATGCTGCTGCTGATGGCGGCGGCCAGAAGGGTCGGTGAAGGTGAGCGTCTGGTGCGCAGCGGCAGCTGGGCAGGCTGGGCGCCCACTCAATTGCTGGGTATCGGCATTTCCGGCCGGCGTCTAGGCATATTCGGCATGGGCCGCATCGGGCGCGAAACCGCCCGGATGGCGCGCGGCTTCGGCATGGAGTTGCACTATCGCGACGTAACCAGGTTGCCGGCCGAGCTTGAGCAGGGGGCGATCTTCCACGACAACGACGACAGTTTCCTGCCGCTCTGCCAGTTGCTGTCGCTGAACGCCCCCGGCGGCGAGGGCACGGCCCACTGGCTGAACCGGGACCGGATCGCCAAGCTGCCGTTCGGCGCGATCGTGGCGAACGCCGCGCGCGGCACACTGGTGGACGACGAGGCGCTGATCGCTGCGCTGCGTTCCGGCCACGTCGCCGCCGCCGGGCTCGACGTTTACAGTAACGAGCCCCGCCTGAATCCCGAATACCTCACACTGGAAAACGTCGTCCTCTTGCCGCACCTGGGCAGCGCCACCACCGAAACGCGCGACGCCATGGGCCGGGTGGTGCTTTCGGGCATCGACGCGGTTTTGGCGGGTGAGACGCCATCGAATGTGGTGGCGTAAATATTGCCGACGTCGATTGCATTCGTCCAGAGTAGTAGCCGGGGCAGAGCCACAGCTTTCCAAACGGTCGCTAGCTACCCGCGGTGACTTTATCTCAGCCGCCGCCGCCGCCCAACCCGCCCACTGCGCGCGGAATATTAAGCGTTTTGCCGTCGCATTTCGTGCCGGAGCCCTCGATCGTCGCGTAGATATTATTACCTGCGGCCTTCCCGGACACCACTGCCGTTCTAGAGCCGCCGACCTCATGCGCATCCATCTTGAAGGTCCCGCTCTTGCTCAGCATCCCTTCCAGCCGAGCCATATGCTTCATCTGATCCCAGGCGACGAAACCCATTAGTGAGCCATTCGGCTCGGTCACGATGTGCCAGTCCAGGCCAGGGCAGCCAGCGTCCGGGTTGGTGTGATATACATAGAGGCTCTCTTTTCCCGGCTGTGCGAGGGCCGGACTTAACAAGGCTGTGGCCCCGACACAGAGCACAGCAGCGCCTCTGAGCAATTTCGACGATTTCATTAGATTTCTCCCCTGGCTTGAGCGGCAAGTCCGGCAGCCGTGGATTCGTCCGCCAGACCTTGATAGGCGATAAACGTTTGGATCGGAAGTCTTCGCTCGAAAACACCGGTGGACTTCAATAACCGAGGACTTCGGCGCCAGCATCGCGGCTTGTCGATTTCGATCGCCGTTCTATCATCGTCGCCTGTCCGTCCGCGGCCATCAGGGAGAACGTCAATGAAAATCCTTCGCTCCTCTGCCCGGAAGACCAACCGGGCACCCGCAGCCAATTTCACCGGCACTGTGTTTTCCGATGAGGTCGTGGTCGGCACAGCGCCGTCGCGAATGCGCGGGTCAGTGGTGTCGTTCACGCCCGGCGCACGGACCGCGTGGCATAGCCACCCGGTCGGTCAGACGCTGTTCTGCCTGTCCGGTGCAGGCCGGGTGCAACGCGAGGGCGAACAGGTGCAGGAAATCCGTGCCGGGGACACGGTGATCATCCCGCCGGATGTGCGCCACTGGCACGGCGCCGCGCCGGACAAGCTGTTCTCGCATTTGGCGATGTCGGAACTGAACGACAAAGGCGAGGGCACCGCCTGGTTCGAGCATGTCTCGGATGAGCATTACACCGCTACGCCCGCCGCGGTAACGTAACGACAACAAACCATTCAGGCCGACCGAATCCGGCATGTGATGGACACGATCGTCAGACTGGCGGACGCCGAGGCGCTCGACGCCAGCCCGTGTCCAGCCGCGCTATCCCGCTGCCGGACGCACCGGCCGCGTGAGAGATTACGATCGTAACCATCAAAGTATTGACCCATCCAGTACAGCGGTCCATTTGCGGACAACTATTCACGCCGACAAATCACAGAGTTACTTCATGAAAATCGTTCCCGCGGCTATGCCAATAGCCCGCCAACCTGGTTCCGCGTCTTGTGTTGGCCGTCTCGCCGAGGCTGGTCATCCGGTGCCCGCGGGTTCTACCGCACGGTGACCCTGGACCTTACAGCATATTTCGCCCGCATCGGATACCAGGGTCCGAGCGAGCCGACGCTCGACGTGCTGGTCGATCTCCATGCCCTGCAACTGGCTCAGATCACCTTCGAAGGCCTCGACCCGTTGCTGGGTCGGGCCGTGGCGATCGACAGCGATTCGATCCAGGCGAAGCTGGTGAACCACCGACGCGGCGGCTACTGCCACGAGCAGAACCGATTGTTCCAGGATGTTTTGGCCAACATCGGCTTTGCGGTGACGGCTCTGGGCGCTCGGACGATGTGGATGAGACCCAGCCTGAATGCCCCGCAAACCCATCGCCGGACGCTGGTAACCGTGGCGGGACAGCAATATATCGCGGATGTCGGGTTTGGGCCGCAGAGCCCGCCAGCGCCCTTGCTGCTCGCGCATGGGATGGAACAGGCCACTTCGCACGGCACCTACCGGATAAGGCAGGACCGCCAGCATCACGAAGTACAGCTCCGGTCGCCGGAAGGCTGGAGGCCCATGTATGCCTTCACGCTGAATGTCCCGACCGATGCCGACTTCGAGATGGCCAATTGGTTCATGTCGACCCATCCCCGCACTCTGTTCGTCCGCAATCTGATCGTGAGCCGGATTGTGGGCGAAAGGCGGATCAGTTTGATGAACAAGTCGCTCACGGTGCGCTACCCTGATGGCCGCCAGGATGAGCACAGGTTGGCCGACGCCAACGCCCTGGGCGATGTGCTGGAGAACACCATGGAGCTAGCCTTGCCCGTGTCCCCGTCGACGATCTGGGCCAGGCTGCCGCGGGAGGTCGTTCCGGCATGGCCATGACACGCCGCTGGTTGCGCCCGATTGCTCGCACCGTCGCGCCACCCCAGTCAGGCGCTGGCCGGGCTGCTGGACCGAAGCGCTCAGGGCGGAATCACCCTGGCCTGCCGCGGCCGTCAAGTCATTCGCAGTGGCTGCTGCGGCCTCGACTGTTGGGTCGGAGCCGACAGCCAATTTGCCTAATGGAGAGATACCATGTCTGAACATGACCTGGCAGTGCTCTGGGAACAGCACTGCCGTTACGAGTTCGAGACGCGAGACCTCGACGCCACGATGGCGACGATGGTGGAAGAGCCTTACGTCAACAGCATCCCGACAATGACCGGAGGCGTCGGCTACCAACAGCTAAGGCGCTTCTACCGCGACCACTTCATCGGCGTGAACCCGGACGATACCTGCCTGACGCCGATCAGCCGCACCGTTGGCGCGGAAACCCTGGTGGACGAGATGCTGTGCAGCTTCACCCACACGCGCGAGATCGACTGGATGTTGCCTGGCATCCGCCCTACGGGCCGCCGCGTCGAGATTCCGATGGTCGCCATCGTCCAGTTTCGCGACGGCAAGATTGTGCACGAGCACATCTATTGGGATCAGGCTTCGGTGCTGGTGCAAATCGGCAAGCTCGACCCGGCGGGCCTTCCGGTCGCCGGGGTCGAGACAGCGCGCAAGGTGATGGACAAGGCGCTGCCCAGCAACGCGCTGATTTCCGATTGGGCTGGCTGAGGAACCCGCGCCCACACTTGGCTTGCTGCCGGGCAGATTGACCAAACACTGGAAGCCCGCCGCTTACCCGATGCCAGCTCGGCACGGCTTTGAAAAGACTATGTAATTGCCCGAAACTGGTTACAAAACATCCATGCGAAGTGACCTTCCTCGCTTCGCGCCGAGGGCGGATCAGCCTGAACCCTGTCCACACCCGGCCGGCTTCAACACTCGTTTTGCCGAGGCCGGGTGGCTGGCCAGCCGTGCCGGCGGGCGCACCGGACGAGGCACCAGTTCGCCGCCGCAGTTCGGGCAGATGCCCTGCAACCGAGCAGTGGCGCAATCGGCGCAGAATGTGCACTCATAGCTGCATATTCTCGCGTTCAGGCTGGCGGCCGGCAGGTCTCGATCGCAGCACTCGCAGTTTGGACGAAGCTCCAGCATCTATTCCGCCGCGACCGCGACCTTAGCCGGGCCGGTCAACTCGAAACCATGGTATCCGTTGGCGGCGATCTCCTCGCATGTCTGCCGATACGCTCCGACGCCGCCGATATACGGCATGAACACGCGCGGCTTACCGGCGATGTTGGCGCCCATGTACCAGGATGCGGCGCGCGGATAAAGCGTGGTATCGGCCACGTCGTTGACGTGCCGCACCCAGTCGTTTTCGGCCGCCAGGCTAGGCTCCATGCAGTCGACCCGACGCTTCGCAAGATGGGCCAGGCAGTCGCTGATCCAGTCGACATGCTGCTCGATCGAAACCATCATGTTGCTCAACACCGATGGACTGCCAGGCCCGGTGATCATGAACAGGTTTGGGAAACCGGAAGTCATCAGGCCCAGATAGCTACGAGGCCCTGCCTGCCACTTCTCCGCCAGGGTTTCCCCGCCGCGGCCGACGATGCCCATCCGGGTCAACGCACCGGTCATTGCGTCAAAGCCAGTGGCGAACACGATGGCATCAAACGCATGGTCCTTGCCGCCGACACGCAGCCCATCCGGAGTCACCGCCTCGATCGGCGCGTCGCGCACATCGACCAGATCAACGTTCGCGCGGTTGTAGGTCAGGTAGTAATCGGTATCGACGCAGATCCGCTTGGTGCCGATCGGATGGCTGGTCGGCGCCAGCAGTTCGGCGCGCGCCGGATCTTTGACCATCTGCCGGATCTTGCCGCGCACGAACTCGGCGGCGGTGTCGTTCGATGCCTGATTGAAGATCAGGTCGTTGAACGCGGCCATGAAGGTGGTGCCCCCGCTGGCCCAGCGCTGCTCGTAGATCGCGCTGCGTTCCGGCTCCGCGGTATCAATGGCCGGCTGATCGTTCGGATAGGCCAGGATGCCGTTGCGGCTGGCCCGAGCCTCGGCCCGCCTGGCGATGTAGTCATCCTTCCAGGACTGCGCATAGGCGTCGGGCATCGGCCCGTTGCGCGACGGGATGCTGAAATTCGGGGTGCGCTGGAATACCGTGACATGGGCCGCCTGGGCGGCGATCACCGGGATCGACTGGATCGCCGAGGACCCGGTGCCGATCACGCCGACGCGCAGTCCGCTGAAATCCACTCCCTCGTGCGGCCAGTGACCAGTGTGATAGGTGCTGCCCTTGAAACTGGCCAGGCCAGCGAAGTCCGGCATCCGCGCCGCCGACAGGCAACCGGTCGCCATCACACAATAGGTCGCCCGGATGGCGTCGCCACGATCGGTGCGCACGCTCCAACGCCGGGTCGCCTCGTCAAAAACCGCCTCGGTCACCCGGGTTTCGAACCGCATGTCGCGGCGCAGGTCGAGCCGGTCGGCGACATGGTTGGCATAGCGCAGGATTTCCGGCTGGCCGGCGAACACTTCGCTCCATTGCCATTCCTGCTGCAGTTGCTCCGAGAACGAGTAGGAGTACTGCATACTTTCGACATCGCAGCGGGCACCCGGATAGCGGTTCCAGTACCAGGTGCCCCCGACACCGCCGGCGGTGTCGAACACGATCGCGGACAGGCCGAGGCCGCGCAGCCGGTGCAGCATGTACATGCCGCCAAAGCCGGCACCGACGATCACGACGTCGATTTCTTGCGGCACCGCCGTGCGCGGTGTCTCGGTCGCCTGTGGCATGGATGCTCCTTCGGTCATGCGATCGGATTTATCCGATACCGCGGCGCCTTGTGATGTCAACTGGTCGGTAGGTTTTCCCACCGAGAAGTTGCGAGCGTTGTGGTATTGGGTTACCACAGCCGAAAACCGCTTGACCGTCCTAGGTCCGACGCCCATAACCCGCGCCTTCTGAACCACGGACTCTGATAGACACATGTTCAAGAGCACGCTCTCGATCAAACCGTCGGACGTGACCAAGGGCTGGGTGCTGATCGATGCCGAAGGCGTCGTGCTCGGCCGCCTTGCCGTGATCATCGCCAATCGGCTACGCGGCAAGCACAAGCCGCAATTCACTCCGCACGTCGATTGCGGCGACAACGTGGTGGTGGTCAACGCGGCCAAGGTGCGGGTCACCGGCAACAAGCCCGAGCAGTCGATATTTTACTATCACACCGGATATGCCGGCGGCATCAAGGGACGCTCGATCCGCCAGCGGCTGGAATCCAGGCACCCCGAGCGGGTGCTTGAAAAAGCGGTCGAGCGGATGATCACCCGCGGCCCGCTGCAGCGCCGACAGATGAAGCACCTGCATATTTATGGTGGTCCCGAGCACAAGCATGATGGTCAGCAGCCGCAAAAACTCGATGTGGCGGCGATGAACCCGAAGAATCATAGGGGCTGAGAGCGATGTCAGGCAATCAAACCGGCACCCTGGCCGATCTGAAGGACGCGCTGGCGGCGCGTCAGTCCGCCGCCGAGGCGGAAGCCGAAGCCACCGGCGCACCACCCCCGGTGTCGGTGTCGACGCAACCGGCGCGGGAACCGAAACGCGACGAACTGGGGCGGTCCTACGCCACCGGACGGCGCAAGCAGTCCACTGCAAGGGTATGGATCAAGCCGGGCAAGGGCGACATTCTGGTCAACGACAAGAAGGTGGTGCAGTATTTCGCCCGACCGGTGCTGCGGATGCTGCTGACCCAGCCGTTTCTGGTGGCCGACCGCTACAACCAGTTCGACGTGTTCTGCACCGTAAGCGGCGGCGGCCTGTCCGGCCAGGCCGGCGCGGTGCGCCACGGCATCAGCCGAGCGCTGACGCATTACGAGCCGGATCTGCGCAGTATCCTGAAGGTTGCCGGGTTCCTGACACGGGACTCGCGCGCGGTGGAGCGGAAAAAATACGGCAAGGCGAAGGCGCGGCGAAGCTTCCAGTTCAGCAAGCGCTGATCGGACAACGGATTCGGTCTGGACGATGGCGGCCCGAGGGCGGAGGTCGACGCCGTCGGGCCCGACGAATGGCTGCGGCAGGCCGGCATGGGTCACAGTCTAACGCCCCGGACCATCCCACACATACTGCACGTCCGGCTCATTTTCCTCGTTGCGCCCGCCGGTATCGCCCACCGCGCGAAAACCATTCACTTCGTAAAACGCCCGTGCCTCGACATTGCGCTGGAACGTGGAGACCCTGACTCGCTTCGGGCTCAAGGTTTTGGCCTTTCCAAGCAAAGCCAGTCCAATGGCAGCGCTGCCACCCCGGCACGACATAAAGATGGTCGAGATTCTCCCGCTTGATCAACATATACCCGACCGGGCACGCTTCGCGGCGAGCCACCCACCATCCCAACCCGCGACCACCGATCGCAGTCCGGAACCAGGTCCGCGTTTCATCATCCGAAAAAGCGCGATGCAAATAATACCAGGCGGCGCTTGCGCTGACTGGTATGCGCGCCGGGTTGGCGGGCGGCGGCGCGCGAAACCAAGACTCATACCGGACGGCGCATGCGCCGTCCGGTAAAAAACATCGTCGCGGCGCGCGCGGCCAGATGGATCTCCGCCAGCATCAAGGCATCCGAGGAACGTGCTTGCGCAATCTCGATCGCACTACTCATCTGACGACGCCGCGATGCACAATTTGTGCATGGGAGGCGGGCCTCCTCATGGTTATGAACCTCCAGCAATTGCGGTAACGGCGGAGCGGCCGATGGATGCCAAAACTATCCTGAAACGAACGATGTGGCGAGCCGCGCAGATGCCCCCGCTGGGCCGCGCACTATTCGGCTATTACGAACTCAAGGCGTCCGCGTCGGGCTGGACCCGAGAACACCCCTATGACCGGGCCAACGGCGTGCAGACCAGCGGCATGATCCCTGGCCGGGTGCTCCGATCCGATGGTTCCAACGCTTACCTGGCCGCTCAACCCAGTATCATCCGCCGCGCCCTCAACGCGATCCCGGACCCCGCCGATTGCCACTTTTTGGACCTTGGATGCGGCAAAGGCCGCCCCCTGCTCGTTGCCACAGAATTCGGCTTTGCGGCGATCACCGGTGTCGAGCTTTCCCCAACCCTGTCCGCGATCGCTCGCCGCAACGCCGCTGTTTTCGTCCGCGCCCATCCGGACCGCACACCTATCAGCGTCGTCACCGAAGACGTGCTAACGCACCGTCTGCCCCAGACAAACCTCGTTATCTTCCTGTACAATCCCTTCCACCGGCCGCTGATCGCTCAGCTTCTTCTTGACATCGAAGCCTCGATACGAGCGACGGGTCGGGATATCTATATCGTCTACTGCAATCCTGCCTGGGCCGATGTGCTGGATGCATCGAATGCGCTCGAACGGTGCTATGCAGCCCAACTAGCCTATGAACCCGCCGAGATCGGCTACGGTCCGGATCGGTCCGACGCCGTGGTGATTTGGCAGAACCGCGGCAACCTGCATCCACCCCCGCCCGGCAACCCTGCGGCTCCGCTTACCATCGTGTCGCCCGGCACGCGGGTCGAAATAAACAATTAGCTCAGCCCGAACAACCGCCTCCGCCAGTCGGATCAAGCCATGGTCGCCACGACTGTTGCTTTCGACTTGCCGCTGGATAGACTGCGCTCGATGGGGATGGAGTTCCCCGAAACCGCCCGCCAGGGCTGATGACTCCTGCCGCAACGTGGCGGTAGGGGTGCGCCCAACGCAGCCCGCCGCTGGCGGGCTTTTCATGCCCGCCCATTCAAGGGAACGCGCGCATGTCTTTCACCACTTGCCTCGTCGTCATGATCGGAGGCGCATTGGGTACTCTGACCCGCTACGCCCTCTCTGTGCTGACCTTGCCGATCAGCCGTGAGTTGCCCTGGGGCACCATCGCAATCAACGTGACCGGGTCGTTCCTGATTGGGCTGTTCGGAACGCTGACCCTCGCGCACGGGCGCTATCCAGTCCCCGAAAACCTGCGCCTGTTTGTCATGATCGGGCTGTGCGGTGGCTACACCACGTTTTCTTCGTTCAGCTTGCAGACCCTCGACCTGCTGCGAAGCGGCGAGGTCATTCGCGCCGGCATCAACGTTGTCGCATCGGTGGTGCTGTGCGTCGCCGCGGTCTCGGTCGGCCATCTGGCGGCCGCGCGGCTAAACCTCGGGGCAACACAGATCGCCCAGATGTCCATCGAAGAGGACGGATAATCCAGCCTCGCTTCGCCTTCCGAAGCCCGTGGTTTCATGGCGCACCCCGCCCAGACCAGCCTGGGGCGCAAGATCAGTGCAAAGCCCCCAAAAGGCGGCAAGCCGAAAGCCACTCGTTGCAATTTTAGGTTGAATGTCCGACGTCCGTTCTATACTGGCCCGTTGCCATGACGCATCGCAAACCCCCGACCCGCCTGGTCGCGGCGACCCTCGGCCTCGGCTTGCCGGCGCTGCTGTGGATCGCCGAACCAGCCACCGCCCGAACCCTGCAGGTCGGGCCCGACCAGGCCTACAAGGCGCCCAGCGCGGCAATCGCGGCCGCCCACGACGGCGACGTGGTCGACGTGGCGCCAGGCCAGTATTACGACTGCGCCGTGATCACGCAGAACAACCTGACGGTGCAAGGCACCGAACCGGGGGCGGTGCTGACCGACAAGACCTGTCAGGGCAAGGCATTGCTGGTGATCGACGGCGCCGATGTCACGATCCGCAACCTGACGCTGCAGCGCGCTCGGGTGCCCGACCAGAACGGCGCCGGCATCCGCGCCGAGGGCGGCAACCTGACGATCGAAAACAGCCGCTTCATCAACGACCAGAACGGCATCCTGGGCGCCGACAACCCGCAGGCGGTGATCCGCGTCAGCGGCAGCACATTCGAGGATAACGGGGTCTGCGGCGGCAGTTGCGCCCACGCCATCTATGTCGGCCACTTCAAACTGCTGCGGGTCGAGCACTCGCATTTCCTGCGCACCCACGATGGCCACTCGATCAAGTCCAGGGCATTCCGCACCGAGGTGATCGACAACGACATCGCCGACGGCCCGGACGGCACCTCCAGCTACCTGATCGACGTCCCGAACGGCGGCTCGGTGCTGATCGAGGGCAACCGGCTGGAGAAGGGTCCGCGCACCGGCAATCCGGCCAACGCCATCATGATCGGCGAGGAAGGTGTCGACCGGCCGACCGATTCAATCATCGTGCGCGATAACCATTTCACCAACGACCAGAACCGCTCGACGACCTTTGTCAACAACATCACCGCAACGCCGGTGCAACTGTCTGGAAACGTGTTCCAGGGGCAGGTGCGCCCTTTGGCGGGGGACGGCTCGCCGCGCTGATGCTGGAAACGCGGCGCCGCCTGCATGACGGGCTGCACGAACTGGCACATTGGGGCAAGCTGGCACTGCAGCGGCTGACATCGGGCTAACGCATGATCGCGCTGGGCGACACGTTCGTCGTCCGAAGGACGCGCTGTTCGCGCGATGCGGGTGAATCACGCGCTGTTCGCGCGATGCGCGTGAATCATACGACAAAACAAAGTCCCCGAACCCCGTCATTCAATGGTCCCCCTGAAGCTGCAGGAAGCGCCGCGCCAGCGCCCCATAAAGCGGCCTGCGGCAGACCAGGCGTGAGACCGCGAACGACAGGAACGACGTCGCCATCAGCGGGATCATCAGGCTCTGATTGGCGGTCATTTCCATCACGATCACCGCTGAGGTGATCGGCGCCTGCACCACGCCACAGAAATACGCCGTCATGCCCAACAGTATCATCGCCCCGACCGGGGCACCGGGAACCAGCGGAGCCAACACCGAACCGAGCGCGGCGCCGATTGACAGCGATGGGGCGAAGATGCCGCCGGGGATGCCGCTGACATACGACACCACGGTCGCCGCCAGCTTCAGGGCCGCATAGACCGCCGGCAGCGTCGAATGCGCCTCGACCATGCCGCGCGCCTGTTGATAGCCGGTGCCATAGGTCTGGCCACCCGACAGCGTGCCGATGATCGCCAGCAGCAGGCCGCACAGCACGGCGAAGCCGGTCGGATGGCGTATGATCATCCGCCCGGCCCAGCCCGGCAGGCCCCGAGCCGCGACGATCAGCGCCTGGCTGAATACGCCGCCTGCGAATCCCCCGGCCAGGCTGCACAGGATCACCGCCGGCCATGCGTCGGCGTTGGACAGCACCGCGGCGGTCTGGCCGAAATAGGTGTAGTTGCCGACCAGGCCCAGCGTGGTCGCGCCGGCCACCACGACGGCGGTGAACACCGTGCCGGAGGTACGCGACTCGAACGAGTGACTGAGTTCCTCGATGGCGAATACGATGCCGGCCAGCGGCGTGTTGAACGCCGCCGCGATCCCCGCCGCCCCACCCGCCAGGATCAGCGCTCGGCGCAGTTCCAGGCGCGGCAGCCGCAACAGCTTGCCCAGCGCGTGCATGATCGAGGCGCCGACCTGCACGGTCGGGCCCTCGCGGCCGATCGAGGCGCCCGAGGCCAGGCCCAGCAGGGTCAGCAGTACCTTGCCGATGGCGATGCGCGGCGACAGCACCCGGTCGACCAGTTCGGGGTCGTGCAAGTGCAGCGCGGCGATGGTCTGCGGAATGCCGCTGCCCTGGGCGCCGGGGAAAACGCGCTGGGTCAGCACGAAGGCGATCGCCAGGCCGGCCGGCGCAATTATGAAGGGCAGCCAGGGATACAAGGCGGCGAAATGCAGGAACAGCCCGCCGGCCCAGTCCGAGGCCCTGGCGAAGCCGACCGCGACGGCCGCCACCAGCACGGCACCTACCCAGAACACCACACGCCGCCACCACAGCCGTGGAGACACCAGCGGCATCCTGCCCATCCGACGCAGCCGCATGATGGCGCGTCCGCTTCGTCCAAATCGCATGCGGCCCCTGATAGTCGATGTTTCGGTTATATGCCACATCCGGCGCGCATGCGATGCGTGCCTTAGGCCCATCCGACAGAGGTCAGACTCACGCCGGTTGCAGCGACGACTCGCGGCTGCGCATCAGCGGCTGGATTCGGCTGCCGAACTGCTCCATCCCGATCAGGAAGTCGTCGAACGTCAGCATGACGCCCTGCACGCCCGGAACCTTGGACAGATCATCCAGCATGCCGGCGATGGTGGCGTATGATCCGACCAATACGCCGCCCTGCGTCGGCAGTTGCTGCATGCCGTAGGTCTTGCGCTTGTTCGGCCCGGCCAGCGGATCGCGGGTCGGATCGTCCTCGGCCTGTGCGTCGCGCCAGGCGATCGCCTGGTGATCGGTGCCGGCGACGTAGTGGTTCCACTTGGCCATCGCCGCGGCGTCGGTTTCATCGGCAATGATCATGGTTGATACCAGCGCGCCGCAGCTTCGTCCGGCCTCAGTGGTTGCTCGGACCAGCCGGGCGACGCTCTCGGTGACCGCGGTCGGAGTATTGACGCCGAAGCTGGAGCAGAAATTGTAGTCGGCATGGCGCGCCGCATAGCGCGTGCCGGCGTCGCTTTGCGCGGCGCAGATGATCGGAATGTCGGCGGCGGGCATCGGCAGGCAGCGGCAATCGTCCATCTGGAAGAAGTCGCCCCGGAACTCGGACCGGCCGGTTCGCCAGAGTTCCCGCATGACGGTGACGTACTCGGCGCAGTAGTCGTAGCGGCGGTCGTAGTGATCCTTGCCCGGCCAGATGCCCATCTGGGCGTATTCCCGCCGCTGCCAGCCGGAGATGATGTTGACGCCGAACCGTCCGTGCGAGATGGAATCGATCGTCACCGCCATCCGAGCGGCGATCGGCGGCGGCATGGTCAGCACGGCGCAGGTGGCGAACAGTTGGATCCTGCTGGTGACCGCCGCCAGTCCGGCCATCAGGGTGAACGATTCCAGATTGTAGTCCCAGAACTCCGACGGGCCACCGAAACCATGCAGCTTGATCATCGACAGAGCGAAATCGAAGCCGTAAGTCTCGGCCTTGCGCACGACATCGGCATTCAGGTCGAAACTGGGGCGGTATTTCGGTGACGTGGTGGAGATCAGCCAGCCGTTGTTGCCGATCGGAATGAAAACCCCAAGGCGCATGCGCTATCTCCGGTTCAGGATGTGATGAATTCGTTCCACTTCCGGGTCAGGTAGCGATCCTGGTCCATCACTGAATTCCACACCGCGATGTGGCCCATGCGCTGATCGAAACTGCCGCCGTCACGCGAGCGGCCGGCTTTCTCGACCAGCTTGCCGAACGGATCGACGATATCGGTTTGCGCTGGCTTGCCGCCGTACCAGTAATCCCATTCCGCCGGGGTAAGAAATTTGCGGGCGTTTTCCGGCTGGGTGGAATAATAGCCCTCGCGCGCGACGACGGCGCCGGGAAAGCCGGCGCAATACCAATTCAGGTATTCGTAAAAGCAGTCCAGCTTCAGACCGGAAACATGTTTCATCGCACCCATGGTATAGCCCCAGCCGCGATAGCCCTCCTTCAGCGGCTGGAACACGCAGGGAATGCCGCGGGTGCGTACCGCGGTCACCGCCGGGGACCACATCGACTGGATGACGACCTCGCCTGATGCCATCAGGTTCACCGACTGGTCGAAGGTCGACCAGAATGAGCGAAACTGGCCCGACTGCTTGATGTCCATCATGGTGGCGATGGTCTTGTCGATCTCCGGGCGCGTCATGTTGCCCTTGTTGGCGTATTTGATATGGCCGCCGGCCTCCATCGCCATGGCCACGTCGATCACCCCGGTGGTCGGACTGTCCTGCAGCGCCGCCCTGCCCTTGAAGTCGGGAGAGATCAGATCGGCCCAACTGGTGACCGGGCGGCCCACCAGGTCGGGCCGGATGCCCAGCGTGTCGGCGTTGGTGATGGTTGGGATAATGTTCGCCCAATCGGTCGGCTCCTCGGCGAACTTGTTGCCGCTCTGATCGGCGGCGTAAAGAATGGTGTACGGTGCGACGCCCTGCTTCGAAGCCTCCTGCCCGTCGGGATAGGTGCCTTTGCTGAACAGCGGATAGGTCTGGTCCCACCATTTGAACTTACCGACCGGGATGGTCTGCAGAACGCTCCGCCCGACAAGGTATTTAAGGTAGACGATGGTGATATCGCAGCAGTCCATCGCGCTGGACTGCGACAGCAGGCGATTGAGCAGATCGGCATTCTCCGCCGCCTGCATCTGCACGGTAAAGCCAAGCTCCTTGCTGGCCTGTGCGGCGATGCTGGGGATAGTGGTGACCGGCGGGCCGGCGTGGCGCAGCACCACGTCCTTGATGTTTTGCGCCCAGATCATCGGAAACCCGCCGATCGCCCCGCTGCCGATCGCCCCGCCGATCGCAGTGCCGGCAAGTTTCAGCATCGAACGGCGGGTTTTCAGGCTTTTTTGGCGGGTCATCGTGCCAGGCCTCCCAGCAATCGGGTCACGCGCATCGCGGCGATTTCTGACCTGACCCAGCAAGACCGGTGCCATGATTCGATACGCCAGGCCCGAGGCGTCCATCCCGCAGACCGGATGGCATGCAACCGTATGGATATTTGTCAGCCACCCGCGCCATGCCCAAAACGCAAGCTGTGACCGACCGGTGTTTGGTCAGATGCCCTGCGCGCACCCGACGCCCCGCCATTTTTGTTTTGTTTGGTTGCATTTTGGCATCAAGGGACCCAACATCGGTCAGTTTCGCGCCCTGACACCGAGTCCGTTCCGCCAGCCCTGACGACCACGGACCTGCTTAGCCAGCCTTTGAATTACCAACGATGCTGACCCGGCCAGCCGCGCGAGAGGCACGTCGCCATCAGCATCACAGCAAAAAGGCCGGGCTGCCCCGGCCTTCCTGGTTACACGTTGACGTCTGTTTCAGACGTCAGGCGCCGGCGAACATTACCTTATGGCGCCCTGACGCTGCATCTGGGTAGCCTCCGAGTTGCCGGAAACCGTGCTGTTGTTGTGGAAGATCGCAGCATTGGCGGCCGGGACCACGGCAGCGCTAAGGGTCAACACGGCGAATGCGGCGAGAATCATGGTCTTCATCAAATTGTCTCCATCATCGGACCGGGCGTGGTGTCCGGCTTCGATGCATCGGGAAATGGAGCCGGCGTTGCCATTTGATAATACCGCATTGCAGCATCAGATTTATGCCTGAAATTGGGAAATGCCGCGGCCGGGCGCCCCAAGGCATCGCTGCGCGAATCAAGAAGGCCGGGATGACCCGGCCTTCTGCTTGACGAAGGGCTCGCTTCAAGCGCCCCCGTCGACTATTCGTTATAGGCGCCCTGCTGCTGCATCTGGGTAGCAGCCGAATCACCGCTGACGGTGCTGTTGTTATGGAACAGCGCGGCATTCGCGGCGGGCGCCACGGCGGCGGTCAGGCTCAAGGCGGCGACCGCGGCAAGGATCATATTTCTCATCGGAGTATCTCCATCTTCAGTCGGGCGAGATGTCCGGCTTTGATGCAGCGGTAATTGGGACCGCAGTTGCCAAATGATAATGCTGCATCGCAGCATCAGATTTATGCCCCAGATGCGGGAATGCGGTCGTTGTCGCCATCGTAAACCAGCATCCCCGGAACGGGCATCTCGTGCGACCGGAAGTAAGGCTTCTCCGATCCGTGGCAATGACGGCGCATCACTCAGCGACCATTCACGCCGCCGGCGGTGGTGGGTCTTGGGGCCAGCCTGCTCTGGCGCCAGCCTGCTCTGGGGCCGGCCATCCACCCGCCGGCTCGACTTGGCGGCCATACACGCAACGTCCGAGCCTCTCGCCCGCCACCGGATCGGTCAATCTGGCCTCCGCCCGGTGCCGATCCGCCGCGGCCACCGATTGACTGGCGCCAGCCACGAGGGGCTTAATTGTTTGACCAATAAAATAGAGTCCGGAGGAAAAATGGACCTGGACCTCACCCAGGTTGCGCCGCGTTCAGCGGTGCGCTTCAACCAACTGAACGGAGCCCTGGGCGCGGAGGTCGAAAACCTCGACTTGTCCCAACCACTGTCGGATGCAGACTTCAAGTCGGTCCGCAACGCGCTGGTGCGGTATCAAGTGCTGGTGTTTCGCGACCAGGACATCCTGCTGGATCAGCAGATCGCATTCGGACGAGACGTTTCGGGCCGCGCCGCCGATGGCAACCATACTGCGCTGTCCGGTGGCGCCGGAGCACGGCGGCGACACGATGTTCGCCAGCATGATTGCCGCCTATCGTGGTCTGTCGCGCGGCATGCAGAAGTATGTGCACGAGCTTGCGGCCTTGCACGATTTCAAACCGTTTCGCACTCTTTTCGGCTCGGAGCCGGAGCATGCGCGAAACTGCGCGCCTTGGAGGACCGATTCCCGAACCCGTGGCATCCCGTCGTCCGCGTCCATCCCGACACCGGCTGCCGATCGCTGTTCGTCAATCCGCAATTCACCGTCCGGCTGCGCGGCGTCAAGGAAGACGAGAGCGTCACCATGCTGAACTATCTGTACCGGCAGGCCGCGGTGCCGGAGAATCAGCTTCGGGTGAAATGGCGTCCCAACACCGTTGTTATTTGGGACAATCGATCGGTTCAGCACTATGCGGTGCATGACTATTATCCGCAGTCGCGGACGATGGACCGAATCACCATTGCCGGCGATGCCCCGGTCGGCGTAGCTGGCCCCTACATGCCGGAGGCCCCCTTCGACCATCACCCGGCGTTGACCACGGGCGTCAGGGCCTCGGCGCGCCCGGCGCGCCAGTTCGAGCGGGGCTGACAGCATGGCCGATACGGCTGCCAACGACGCCGCAATCAAAAGCGCCACTCGGGCACTGCGCCCGATCGTCGTGTTCTTGATGGCGCTTTACCTGTTCGCCGTTCTCGATCGCCTAAATGTCGGCTTCGCCGCGCTGACCATGAACAAGGATGTCGGCCTCAGCCCGGCTCAATTCGGCTTCGGTGCGGGACTGTTCTTCCTGGCCTACGTGATCTTCGAGGTGCCCAGCAATCTGTTCATGCAGCGCTACGGCCCAAGGCGCTGGATCGCTCGGGTGGTGATCACTTGGGGTATCTGTTCCACCGCGACCGCTCTGGTCCACAGCCGGGACAGCTTCTACCTGGTAAGGATTCTGCTCGGTTTGGCAGAGGCAGGCTTCTTTCCAGCCGTCATCACCTACATCTCGCGCGGCTTCCCCGCCGGCGAACGGGCGCGCATGAACACACTGTTTCTGCTCGGCATTCCACTCAGCGGCGTGGTCGCCTCGTTCCTGGCCGCGGGCTGCCTTGCATTGAACGGATGGCTTGGGCTGCACGGCTGGCAATGGCTGTTCATCTGCGAAGGCGCGCCCCCGATCGTACTGGGCCTTGTCGTCTTGCGTTACCTGCCCGACGACCCAGCGAAAGCCCGCTTCCTGACCGCCACGCAAAGCGAAGCCCTCGGAGGCCTGCTGCGACATGAGCAGGCGACGCTGCAACGGCTTTTCCCGCTGGGGACGAAAGCCGCGCTGCTGTCACCGACAACTCTGTTGTTGGGGCTGATCTACTTCGGCATCACCGTGGGATTGAGCACGCTCGGATTCTGGCTGCCTCAGGCCGTAAGCAGCCTGGCCGCGAACAGTCCGTCCATGGTCGGCCTGCTGACCGCCATTCCGCTGGCATTCGGCGCCGCCGTCATGATCGCGGTCTCCTACAACTCGGATCGAACCGGAGAGCGGGTCTGGCATTTCCTCGCCCTGTCGGTGGTGGCCAGCCTCGGCTGGCTGCTGTTCGGAGTCCTGAAGCTGCCACCATCGGCCCGAATCCTGCTGATCTGCATCGCATCCGGCGGCACCTACGGCATGCAGGGCTTGTTCTGGACGCTGCCCGGCACCTATCTGTCGGGCAAGGCGGCGGCGCCCGGGATCGCCTTGATCAGCGCCATCGGCACGACGGGCGCCTTCATCGGTCCGTGGGTCATCGGACATCTGCGGCAATCGAGCGGGGATTTCGCCGCGGCATTCAGCTTCGTTGCGGCTTGCAGCATCGTCAGCGGGGTCATCGGCCTGGTCGTCGGCCGCCGGCTCGTGCGCCGCGCGAGCGAGGCGGCCCGCCAACTGTCCCCGGTCATTGCATTCGATTGATTGCTTGAACGATTAGTTTGCTTGCACGATTAAATTGCTCGCATGGGCCGGCAACGATCGGCGTTCAGGCCCAAAAGCCGGCCAGCGGCCCATCGGCACCGGCCACCGGATCGGCCGCCGGGCGTGGCACCGCGGCGATGGCCACGGAAGCCGCGGCGTGTTCGCCCGGCTTCCCGCGGCGCAGGTCGGGACCCGGCCCGTTGTCCGGATAGGCCCCGACGATCAGCAGATCGTCCGACTGCCGCTGGTTGCAGTGCGCCACACCCGCCGGCACCACCACGACATCGCCGGCCCGCAGGGTCAGCGCCGTGCCGTTCGGGCCGCCAAACAGCACCGTTGCGTCGCCGCGCGCAACGCCCAGCACCTCGTGCGCGGTGCTATGGAAATGGTGAAACGGATGCACCCCGTCGCGCCACGCCGGCGGCCAACGGTTGGCGGCGAATAAACGCTCGATCGCGGCCGGGTCGGCGGGCACCGCATCGCGGTACACCAACAGCGGCAGCGGCGAGTTCGGAATCGTGCCGTCGTCGTCGAAACAAAACCTCAGCGGTTCGGTCATCTCAGACCTCCTGTTTTATGTCCGTCGCTTCCGCTTCGTCCTCGTCGCCATAGCCCAGCAGGCGCAGCGCGCGCCCGCGGATGCCGCGCGCGGCGGCGGCATGGATCAAGGCCTCCTCGCGTCCATGGGTGACCCAGACCTCGGGTGCGCCGACGTCGTCGAGGGTGGTGTTGAGTTCGTTCCAATCAGCATGGTCGGAAATCACCAACGGCAGTTCGACACCGCGCGATTTGGCACGTTGGCGCACCCGCATCCAGCCGGAGGCGAGCGCCACCACCGGATCCTCCAGCCGGCGCGCCCAGCGATCGGCGATCGCGCCCGGGGGCGCCAGCACGATGGCGCCGACCAGGTCGGCCTTGGCCGCGACGGTAGCCGGGCGCAGGTCGCCAAGCTCGATACCGCGCTGGCGATAGACCTCGCACATCGAGACCAGCGCGCCGTGCAGCCAGATCGGGCGGTCCCAGCCGGCCTGGCGCAGCAAGGCGATCAGCCGCTGGCATTTGCCAAGGGCGTAGCAGCCGACGACATGGGTGCGGTGGGGGAACAGCGCGACGCTGTCCAGCAGCCGGCCAATCTCGTGGCTGGGCGGCGGATGGACGAACACCGGCAGCGCGAACGTGGCCTCGGTAACAAAGACGTCGCACGATACCGGTTCGAAGCCGGCGCAGGTCGGGTCGGCGACCCGCTTGTAGTCGCCGCTGACCACGGCGCGGGAGCCCCGGTATTCCATCGCCACCTGGGCGCTACCAAACACGTGGCCGGCCGGGCTGAGCCAGACCCGGACATCGCCGAGGGTGACGGGATCGTGCCAGGCAAGCGCCTGGCTTGTTTGCCCCCAGTCGCCAAGACGGGCGTTGATCACCGCCAGAGTGTCGGCCGTTGCCAGCACGGCTCGGTGGCCGGGTCGGGCGTGGTCCGAGTGGCCGTGGGTGATCACCGCGCGCTCGACCGGGCGTAGCGGATCGACGAAGAACCCGCCCGGCTCACAGAACAGGCCGGCCGGCAACACTTTCAGCCAGGTTTCGGGGTGCGGCATCACTTGCTATGTTGGGCACCTGATGGCGCTTGACCAGCCTGGGGAGGCGATCGCCATGGAAGGCGATCGATCGGCGGTCGCGAGGAGCTTGGGGTGATCGATCAGGATATCTCGACTCTGCACATCCGCTGCGGCTCCGATATTCGCGATAGCCTGCGCCAAGCGGGCTTCGCTGGCGATTTCCTGGAGTATGCCGACCCCGTCTGCCAGGGTCCGGTCCCGGATCAGCCCAACCTCACCGATATCCGCGCCAAGTTCCTGGCCGACGCCTATGGCTCGTTCAGCGGCAAGACCGAAGGCCAGATCGCCGCGGACCTGCGCGATGGTGAAATCCGTCTGGCCGCGGCGCACCGCTACCAACGCGTCGTGCTGTGGTTCGAGCATGACAGCTTCGACCAGATGATCCTCGCGCGCTGCCTGTCCTGCCTCGCCCTGCATCCGCTGCCCGGCTGCCTGGAGTTGATCTGCATCGACCGGCACCCGTCGGTTGCGCGGTTCATCGGACTGGGCCAACTGACGCCGGAGGCGCTGGCATCGTTGTGGCTGGCGCGCGCGCCCGTCACCTCGACCCAGTTACACCTCGGAACAGCGATCTGGCAGGCGTTGCGCCGGCCCGACCCCTGCGACCTGTCTGCGATCGCGGCCAACGGAACGCCGGCGTTGCCGTTCGCGGCCGCCGCCATATGGCGGCACCTTCAGGAATTGCCCGGCGCGGAAGACGGGCTTTCATTGACCCAACGGCTGGTACTGCAGATCATTGCCGAACGCCCGGCCACGATCGGGCAGATTTTCGCCGAGTTGACGCAGTGCCGCGAGACGCTGCCGTTCCTGGGCGACGCAATGTTGTTGCATCTGGTGCGGCAGATGGCGCGAACGCGCCCGGCTGTCCTCGGCACCGAGACAGGGGGAACGCCATTCCAGGACCTGGTGACGATCAGCGAAACTGGGCAGAATCTGCTAGCCGGGCGCGGCGACTACTTGACATTCGCGCCCCCCGAACGGTGGGTCGGTGGGATTGCTGCCGACGGACGCTGGCGTTGGCATGACAATGTTGGCGGACCTGTTTGCGTGCCGCCACCGGACTGATGGAAATCCAACCTTCAGGCGGCAGCGGCAACTGCAACGTCACCACGGGATGGTTTCGTTCTTCCAGCGCGTGAACGTGCCGGTCGGACCCTCTGGGCCAAGCAGTGCAACACGCACCGCCTCGCGGGCGCCCGCTTCGACCGTCTCCGTGCCGGCATATCCGTTGAGGTTTGTTCTGGTGAAGCCCGGGGAGACGGCGTTGACCTTGATCCCCTCCGGCTCCAGCTCGATCGCCATGGCGAGTGTCAAGGCGTTGAGAGCCGTCTTCGATGCCGGATAGACGGGGCCGAAGATCGGGCGATAGGGGAACGCCGGGTCCGCGTTCCTGGCCAGCGAGCCGGCACCGCTCGATACATTCACGATGCGGGCGGCCGGCGCCTGGCGCAGCAGCGGCAGCATGGCCTGATAGACCGCCAGAACGCCGAACACGTTGGTCTCCCACACCGCGCGCATCTCATCGAGGCGCACGTTACTGGGGCGTGTCGTCGCTGCGTATTCCTCGACCGACTGGCCAGGCTGCTTGCCGGTATTCGAGATCGCCGCGTTTTGGATCAGGATGTCGAGGCGTGCAAACTCGTTGCGAACCCGCTCAGCCGCGGCGCTGACCGAGGCCCGATCGGTAACGTCGAGTTCCACCGCATGGGCGTCCTGCCCCACCTGCTTGGCCGCGGCGACCCCGCGATCGGAGTTGCGCGAACCGACGAGGACGGTGACGTTTTTCGCGGCTAACTCCTTTGCGATCTGGAGGCCAATTCCCTGATTGGCCCCGGTCACCAAGGCAATGCGCTTTGCTGTCATGAGAACCTCTGTTCGAGAAAGTTGTGTCAGGCCCGCCGTCGTCGTCGCGGCAGGTTTTGATCCGGGTTCAGCGCGGCTCGGCCAAACTTACGGCATCAGCACCGGCGGGGATTCGAATCGGGCTCGATGGATCGTTGACCGCGCGCCACACCACTTCGGCCACGTCCCGCGCGTGCGTAATTGGCCCCCCCGCGCGAAAGCTCGCGAACACGCTCGTGACGAGATCGGCATAGGCCGCGTCGTCGGCGCCCTGCATGCCGGAGCGCGCGTTGTCGGCGAAACGGGTCTCCGGCGAACGCCCTGGCAGCACCAGGCGCACCCGAACATTGAATTGCTCGAGTTCCAGCGCAAGCACCTCGGTGAATGCGTTCACCGCCGCCTTGCTCGCGGTGTACGCAGCGAGCATGGGGATCGATTTCAGGGTCACGCTCGAGGTGACGTTGACCACAACACCGGCCTTGCGCTGCCTGAACTGCGGCAGCACCGCCTGCGTCACAGCCATCGTGCCGAAGGTGTTGGTCTCGAACAGTTCACGCACGGTCGCCATCGGGATGACCTCGAACGGCCACGCCGCGCCGAAGCCGGCGTTGTTGACCAGAGCGTCTATCGGCCCCGCAGCCTCGACGGCTTGACGAACGCTCTCCGCATCAGTGACGTCGAGCGCAAGCAAGCGCAGATGCTCTGAACCAGGCAGCAGGTTCCCGCGCGGCGTGCGCATTGTCGCGACAACCTTCCAGTCGCGATCAAGAAAGTATTTTGCGGTTTCAAGTCCGAAACCAGATGAGCATCCGGTGATCAGTATGGTTTTCATGGGGCCTCCTGAAGGTGGTTTGCGGTGCCGAGACATAGATTGCCAAAGCCGGACCTTCTATGCTCTAAAGTCCAATATCCGTTAGCAAGAGTCCGGAAATGATTGACCCACTCGCGGAGGTCGTCACGCTGCTTCAGCCGGGTGCCCGGTTCTCGAAGCTCGTTGTCGGCTCGGGGCCATGGCACATCCGCCGCTCGGATGCCGGACAGCCGTTCTACTGCGTGGTCCTCGAGGGCGCGTCCTGCCTCGTGCTCGATGAGCACGACCCGATCGAGCTTCGGTCGGGCGACTTCGTCCTGGTCCCGGCGGCTTATGGTGTCGCGATGTCCAGCCTCGTGGCTCCCTCGGCGGAGGTCCCCGAAACCGTGCCCGTCGCGCTGGCCGGCGGCGAATTCAGGATCGGCGACCCCGATGGCCCGACAGACCTGCGGATGCTGGTGGGCCATTGCAGCTTCGACTCCCCGGATGCCGGATTGCTGGTGTCGCTGCTTCCTCAACTCGTGCATGTGCGTGGCGAGCCGCGACTCGCCACCATCGTGCAGCTGATGAGAGGCGAGTTCCGCGAGCGGCGTCCGGCGCGCGAGGTCATCCTCGCCCGCCTGCTCGAGGTTCTTCTCATCGAAGCGCTCCGTTCGGCGACGGGGACCGCGGCGTCGCCCGGGCTCGTGCGCGGGCTCGCCGACGATCGGCTTGCCACGGCGATACGGCGCATGCACGAGAGCCCGACCAAGGCGTGGACGGTCGCGAAGTTGGCGAAGGAGGCCGCGCTCTCTCGTTCGGCGTTCTTTGAGCGGTTCAGCCGTGCGGTGGGTATCGCGCCGATGGCGTATCTGCTGGCCTGGCGCATGGCGTTGGCAAAGAACATGCTTCGGCGGAACGAAAATGCCATCGCCGAAATCGCCGAACGCGTAGGCTACGGCTCCAGAAGCGCGTTCAGCGTCGCATTCACCCGCCATGTCGGACTGCCGCCTGCGCGCTACGCGCGCGGGCCAGCGGAATCGTGACGCTTCCTATGCTTGTTCCAGCCGTTTTTCGCCGCTCCGCAATCGCCCGCGAACCACCATACGCCGCCCTCAAACCCACGGATTCCTCGTCCTGCCTGCCTCCGGAACAGCAGTCGGGTCGGCCAAATGCCGATCCAACGCCGCCGTCACCGAAGGCCGGCAAGTATCATCCGGCACGTATTAGCCAGCGAGTATCGTGCGGCCAGCGCCATCCGACCCCCATCCGGCCGGCTACGCCTTGCGGCATGCCCTCCCCGCATGCTTATCTCCGCCAATGCCCGGAACATTACCGGAACCATTCGCCACCTGGTTCGCCGCCCAGGGCTGGACACCCCGGCCGCACCAGTTGGCGATGCTGGATGCCGCCCGCGCCGGTGAAAGCGTTCTGCTGATCGCCCCCACCGGCGGCGGCAAGACGCTGGCCGGCTTCCTGCCCAGCCTGGTCGACCTCGCCGCCAACCCACGTCCTGGCCTGCACACGCTGTATGTCAGCCCGCTGAAGGCGCTGGCCACCGACATCGCCCGCAACCTGACCCGCCCGGTGCACGAAATGAGCCTTAACATCGGCATCGAGGCCCGCACCGGCGACACCCCGGCCAACCGCCGAGCCCGCCAGCGCGCCACCCCGCCGCAAATCCTGCTGACCACGCCGGAAAGCCTCGCCGTACTGATCTCCTTGCCGGACGCGCCGGCGTTCTTCGGCTCGCTCGGCTGCATCGTCATGGACGAGGTCCACGCCCTCGCCGGCACAAAGCGCGGCGACCAACTGGCGCTCGGGGTCAGCCGCCTGCGCACCATCGCCCCCGCCGCCCGACGCATCGGGCTGTCGGCGACCGTCGCCCATCCCGGCCCGATCCAGGCCTACACCGGCGCCCCAAGCCGCATCGAGGTCGCCGACGGCGCTCCACCCGAACTGCGCATGACCCTGCCCGATGGCCGGCTGTCCTGGTCCGGTCACATGGGGCTGGAGGCGGCCCCCAAGGTCATCGACCAGATCCGCCGCGCCGCCATGACCATCGTCTTCGTCAACACCCGCGCCCAGGCCGAGCTGATGTTCCAGGCACTGTGGAAGCTGAACGACACCACATTGCCAATCGCCCTGCACCACGGCTCGCTGGAGGTCGCGCAGCGCCGCAAGGTCGAAGCCGCCATGGCCGCCGGATCACTGCGCGCCGTGGTGGCAACGTCCTCACTCGATCTCGGCATCGACTGGGGCGGGGTCGACCAGGTGATCCAGGTCGGCGCCCCGAAAGGCGTTTCCCGCCTGCTGCAACGGGTCGGGCGCGCCAACCACCGCATGGACGAGGCGTCGAATGCCATCCTGGTGCCGGCCAACCGCTTCGAGGTGCTGGAATGCGAGGCCGCCATCCTCGGCGTCGCCGCGCACGAACTGGACGGCGACCCGCCCCGCCCCGGCGGCCTCGACGTGCTGGCGCAACATCTGCTCGGGCTGGCCTGCAGCACCCCCTTCCACCCCGACCAGGCCTACGCCGAGGTCACCTCCGCCGCCCCCTACGCGGCACTGTCCCGCACCGACTTCGACGACGTGCTGCGCTTCGTCGAGGACGGCGGCTACGCGCTCCGCGCCTACGACCGCTGGAAAAAACTGTTCCGCGACAGCGAGGGCCGCATGCACGTCCGTAACGCCCGCACCGCCGCCGCCCACCGGATGAACATCGGCACCATCGTCGAGGCGCCGGTGCTGAAGGTCCGCCTCGCGGCCAAGCGCGGCCCGGGCGCTTCGCTTGGCGAGATCGAGGAGTATTTCGTCAACATGCTGCGCCCCGGCGACACCTTCATGTTCGCCGGCCGCCTGCTGCGCTTCCTGCGCATCCGCGAAATGGCGGCCGAGTGTGCGGAAGGCGGCGACGGCGACCCGATGGTGCCGGCCTATGCCGGCGGCCGCCTGCCGCTAACCACAAACCTGGCCGACCGCGTGCGCGGACTGATGCAGGACCCCGACAAATGGGACCTCTTCCCCGACCAGGTGCGCGACTGGCTTCGGCTGCAGCGCGGCGTGTCCCGCCTGCCCGGCCGAACCGACTTGCTGATCGAGACATTTCCCCGCGGCGACCGCTGGTACCTCGTCGCCTACTGCTTCGAAGGCCGCAACGCCCACCAGACGCTGGGCATGCTGGTGACCAAGCGCATGGAGCGGGCCGGCTACGCCCCGCTGGGCTTCGTCGCCACCGACTACGTGCTGGGCATCTGGTCGGCCAACCCGCCGCGCAACGTCGCCACGCTGTTCGCCGAGGACATGCTGGGCGACGACCTGGAATCCTGGATGGCCGACAGCTCGATGCTGAAGCGCACGTTCCGCAACGTGGCGGTGATCGGCGGCCTGATCCAGCGCAACCTGCCGGGGGCGGAAAAGAACCGTCGGCAGGTGACGGTGAACAGCGACCTGATCTATGACGTGCTCCGCCGCCACCAGCCCGACCACATCCTGCTGCGCGCCACCCGCGCCGACGCCGCCACCGGACTGACCGACGTCGGCCGCATCGCCGGCATGCTGGCTCGGGTGAAAGGCCACATCGTGCACATGGTGCTGTCGCGGGTCTCGCCGCTGGCGGTGCCGGTGCTGCTGGACATC
The DNA here is from genome assembly GCF_965277165.1 of Rhodopila sp. GTDB lineage: Bacteria > Pseudomonadota > Alphaproteobacteria > Acetobacterales > Acetobacteraceae > Rhodopila. The sequence goes on along the minus strand of NZ_CBDICE010000006.1, from coordinate 51,965 downwards.
GGACGGGAAAGCGTGCGCACCGACGACGACGAGGAAGCCTTGCTGGCCGAAGCCGAAGCCATCATCGCCGAGGCCACCGGCGAGGCCGAACCGCCCGCGGCGGGGCGACAGGTGCCGGCGGTGCATCGCGCCAACCTCGCGCGCCGATCCTCCGGCGCGCAAAAAACTCTGGTCCCGCGCCGCGCCGCCACCCGCCAGTCGGACATGTTCTCATGACCACCGCCGCGCCGATCCATCTGGCGGGTGAGCGCCTGATGCTGGACCCGATGGGCGCCCTGTTCTGGCCCGAGCAGCGCCTGCTCGCGGTATCCGACCTGCATCTGGAGAAAGGGTCCTCGTTCGCCCGCCGAGGCATGCTGCTGCCGCCATGGGACACTCACGCGACGATCGACCGCCTGACCCTGCTGCTGCGCCGCTGGTCGCCACGCACCGTGGTGGCGCTGGGGGATTCGTTCCACGATGCGTTCGGGTCCGCCCGCCTGCCGGCCACCGAGGTCTCGCGGCTGAACGCGATGACCGGCGCGCACCGCTTCATCTGGGTGCAGGGCAACCACGACCCGACGCCGCCGGCTGGTCTGGGCGGCGAATGGATCGCCAGCTTCGAAGCCGGCCCGATGGTGTTCCGCCACCAGGCGATCGCCGCCGCCGACGCCGGCGAGGTGGTCGGTCACCACCACCCGAAGGCAACCGTCCCGGCCCGTTCCGGCTCGGTCTGCCGCCCCTGCTTCGTGTTCGACGGCCGTCGCCTGATGATGCCGGCGTTCGGCGCCTACACGGGCGGGCTGGACGTGCGCGATGCGGCGATCAACCGCCTGTTCCCGCGCGGCGGGCGGGTGTTCTTGCTGGGTCGGGACCGGTTGTTCAGTTTTGACATCAGCTGGGGAAGCGCGATGCGGGCGGGGTAGATTGGTCAGCCGCGGCTGCCGGTTCAACCTGTCGCGATTCAAGGAGCAGTGGGCAGAAGCGGGCGGGCGTTGCGGGCACCGTTGATCGCGCCCGTTTGGTGGTTTTGACCGCCGAGCTTTGCTAAGAGGTTGTGATGGGCGAACGTCAAACCAGACTCATCAACCGGGCCGCGCATAAGATCAAGACACGAGCGGTGACGTAGGAGAAGCCGATGAGCGACTATGACACAGACATTCTGATCTGGTCGGAACGCCAGAGCGGGCTGCTGCGACGGCTCGCCGGCGGCGAGCAGATAAACGACAAGGTTGATTGGGAAAACGTCATTGAGGAGATCGAAAGCGTGGGCAACGAGCAGCTTCACGCTGTCACCTCGCTTTTGGTGCAGGCCTTGGTCCACACGCTGAAGGCTGAAGCGTGGCCACTGTCGCGCGAGGTGCCGCACTGGCAATCCGAAGCGCGGCGGTTTCGCGACGATGCAGCAGACCGCTTCGCGCCGTTGATGCGGCAGAGGATTAACTTGGCAAAGCTTTATCGTCGGGCTCTACGCGTCCTGCCCGAGACCATTGACGGCCAGCCGCCGTTGCCGGTGCCGGCTATCTGTCCGATGTCGCTGGATAATCTATTGCAGGACGGCCCGTAAAACAGGCGTACTGATAGCTGATCCAGATGGGGGGGGGCGCTCGGGGCGCCTAGTCTAGGATGGCTGCTATCACACTGGGAAGGATTAGGAGTATTCCCGAGGGACTGACGACTACTGAAACTCCCTCGGAGAGGCGCCCCCATAAATTCTCGGGTCCGACCCCTTGTTGACCTCAAGTCACGTATTGCGTGGTGACAAAAGGCCCGCGACCTCATCATAAGGGACAACATAATCAACGGCAGAAATAATACGCCCATTAGTCACAGCGATAAACTTGAGGCTGATGTAGACCTTTACAGGAGTTGCCGAGTAAGTTCCGGTCAAAATAATGGCCGCGTTCTGGGGAGGCAGGATCGCCTTTTGATTTCGCGACAGCAGAAACTCGCCTTCATTTTTCTGCAGACTTACCGCATTTCGCAGTCGGATTTCCGAGGTAGCATATCCGTCCTGAACCAGGCGCGTCCGGGCCATGTCCGCCACAAGATTTCCCAGAGCGGAGCTTTGATCGAGGTTTTGCACATCTGAAAGCGACGTGACAACGAGTGGCGCGTCTCGGGGAACTTCCGGTGTCGCAGCTACGATCCGATCGACAGCGCGGTAGGTTAGGACGCCGAGGTCGCTAGTCCGGCTATCAGGAATCGCCGAAACGCTGCTTTCGCAACCGGCCACTGCCAAGCTGAGCATCAGCGGCAGGATCGCCACCAACCCCGAAATATTAACGCGCATTTATTGCCTCACTTTTAGTCTATTGATCGTAACGAAGGAGCCGGGTGGGCAGCGGTGGAGGTGACAGGTAAAGTGCCTCGTCACGATCGCGGACGTAAACCGGCTCAACCAATTTCATCACCACATTGCCGTCGACCTTGGCAGTCGCACGAAGAATAGCTTCGCTGTTCGACGTGTGGAGGTCTCGACCACTCCAATGCACCACGTCCACCCCGAGGCTTACGACAGTCGCGTTATATGGCGACGACGCGATTGTCCCGTGTCGTCGCAGGATGTCGGCTTGCAGTTCTTCCCCTGCCTGGCGGAGAAACATTGAATCTGGCTGCACAGCAATGAAAATTGGCCGTGGTGCAACGAAGCCTTGCGATGCGAGTTCTGAAGCAACCTCATGAGCGGCGTTCTTCCAATCTCGGACAGTGTTCTCGGTGCTCTGAAAGCTTGGAAGCTTAGGCTCGACCATGGGTTGATGGCAGCCCGCCAGCGTGCATGCAAAGGCCGCTAAATGAGATAGGCCACGAAGTCGCATTATCTCGCAAATCAAATAGTTACGGTATCAGTTTCATAACCATGATTGGTTAGCGATGGGTTAACGTTACGCAAAGAACGGTGAGAAAAGTTGCGCAAAGAACGGTGAGGCGAACCAAATGTTGCGTTGTATGCTCAGCTGAGTCCCTACTACTGCAGGCGCTCAATATGTTGAAGGCCGAGGCGTGGCCGCTGTCTCGCGATGTGCTGCACTGGCAGTCTGAAGCAAGGGTGTTTCGCGCTCAGGCGATCAACCGCTATACGCCGTCAATGCATCAGCGAATTGACCTCGCCCGGATCTACCGACAGGCGCTGCGGGTGACGCCTGAAACAATCGACTGCCAGCCCCCGTTGCCGGTAGCGGATGACTGTCCGATGATGCTGGACGATCCGCTAGGCGACGGCCCGTAGCGCCAACTGTCGCCGAAACGGGGCGCATCGGCTCGATACCTTGCGCGCTCGGTACGGGCTTATCCACCGGGCGTTGAGCCTGTCGACGTGGACCGTTATCGGTTTACCAGCTATGGGCAAGAGCATCCGCACAGACGAGATTTCCGTCTAACGACTGCTGGATGGTCTCGCCGCCGAACAATGGTATCTCACCGATGATATCTCACTCGCGCGCCAACTTGGTCGCTTCTAAGCGTATATCTCCCGCCAAGAGCCATCCGGCCGAAACGGTATTATGTAGCAGCAGCCGGCGGTTGCTACCTAATACCGGGCCGAAACCGCACCAAACTCGGCCGAGCGCGGGACGTTCGGCAGCACTAAACCCTGATTTCACCCCTCCGCGAACACCCCCTCCATCGCCCGCCGATACCGATAAGCCTCATCCCCCACATCCACCCGCACATCCTCCCACGTCACCGCCTGACCGGCCGCCACATCCCGCACCAGCGGCACCCGGCTCGCCAACCCGATCGGCAACCCACCGCAACGAACACTATCCCCCGCCGTCATCAGCTTGCCCCACACGCAAGCACCACCCTCACCATCCAGCACCTCCCCGGCCCGCAGATCCCGCTTCGCCGTCGAAACCACATCGCCGCGGAACCCGCTCGGAGCCCCCGTCGCCTCCTTGCGCAACGCCGCCGACAGGATCGAAACATTCAGCTCCAGCCCGATCAAATGAAACGGCCGATACAACGCCGAGACCCGGCCCGAGGCATCCGTCACCACCCCATACTCGGCAAAGCACCGCCGCGCGTATTCGTTCGGCGCCTCGAACACCACGAACACCCCCCAACGCAGGTCGTTCTTCACCGCACCGCCATCCCGATGCACACAGGAGATCACCTCCACCTGCCCGGCATGGTGCAACCCCCCTTCATTGCCCGGCCGCAGCCTTTCGGCCAACTCATGCGTGCCCACCGGGGGAAACACCAACCCGTCCGGCGCCGGCGTCAGTCCCGACGCGTTCGCCACCGCCGCCATCTCGATCGCCGACTTGGTACCGTCAAGAAATGAGTTGAACATCTGCGGGTTCATCCCGCCAACCTTCGCCCGCTCCGCTGTCAGCCCGTAATACGGCCACACCGTGTCCGGGGTCGAGGCATGATACTCCGGCAGATACTTCGTCCCCTTGCCGGCCGCCACGACACGGAACCCGCAAGCCCGAGCCCAATCCACCAGCTCGCAAATCAGCGCCGGCTGATCGCCATAAGCCAGGCTGTAGACCACCCCCGCGGCCGCTGCCTCGCGCGCCAGCAGCGGCCCGGCCAGCACGTCGGCCTCGACGTTGACCATCACGATATGCTTGCCTTCGCGGATCGCCCGCCGGGCATGGGCGATACCCGCCGGAGCGTGCCCGGTCGCCTCCACCACCACCTCCACATTCGGTGCCGCAATCATCGCCCCGGCGTCGTCGACGAAGCGCGTCGCCGCGATGCGCTCCTCGGTCCAGCCCACCCCCCGGCACGCCGCGCGGGCGCGATCGGGCGAGAGATCGGCGATCGCCGCGACCTCCAACCCCGGCGTGGTCGGCACCTGGGACAGGAACATCGACCCGAACTTGCCGGCCCCGATCAGCCCGACCCGCACCGGCTTGCCGGCCTCGGCACGCTGTTGCAGCAGACGATACAGGTTCATGACGGTGCTCCATCGGGCTGTTGGTCCGCCACTTCTACCCGCCGAGGCGCACGATGCGAACCGCCAAGATCAGGCCGCGCCATGGCCCGACGTCCAGCGTCGCGCCCAATAGCGTCAGGCCCAATAAGCCGGCTGGCGGCGGGATCGCTCGAACGCATCGACGATACGCGGTCGCATCCTCACCGCTCGCGCCGCCAGGAAGCCGGTGACCAGGCCAACCGCGTAGCCGTGGCGTCCAGCCGGCCCGCCCAGCTGCGTCAGCAGATGGCTCGCCGCCACGCCGTCGTTCAACACCCCTAGTCTCTCCTGCAACGCACTCAGCCGGCGGATAAAGCGATGCGACGCTTTGCCCTGATACAACGTCGCGAACATCTCGGCGGCATAGCGTGCCCGCTTCGCCCGCAGCCGCACCCCGTGCAAGCTCGGGATGTCCAGATCATCGATCTGCTTGCCTGACGAAACCAGCTTCTTCCAGCGCTGCTGCAACACCCGCCCGGCAAATTCCGCCAGGCTGGCGGCCCTGTCAGGGACGCTCCCAACCGAACCGGTCGCCGCATCGGGCACCGCGCCTATCGGTGAGCCACCCGCCGCATCATCGGCCGCCACCTCCGAAGCAACGTGGCAGAACCGCGCCGAGACGAGCCAGGCGAGCTCGACGCCCAGCAAGCGGAATGCGGCACTCTCCAGATACCCGGCCAACGCGGCCTGCGACTCCCGCCGCCGTCGTTCCGCCGCCGCGATCAGCCGCCGCAGGCGGTCATCCTCCGGCAGCGACTGCTGGATCGCCGGAATGGTCTCCTCGGCAAACACATCCCAGTCCCGCGTCGGCCCCAGCCGCGCACTCAGGTGCTTCAGCGCATCGTTGACCGGGCCCAAAGCGCCGCCGGGAAACGCCCCCTGAAAGATCGACACCGCCGACCGCGCCCGGCGAACCGCGACACGCATCTGGTGCACCGCCTCGGTCGCATCGCCATCGCGGCGCACCGCCAGCGGGGCGTTGACCAGCACCACGTCGATCAGGTGACCCAGTATGTGCATCAGGGCATCGGCCACGCTCAACGGCCCGGTCGGCAATTCCGGCGCACCGCCATGCCGAGCCGCGGCCGGGCGTCCGGTCGCCAGCGCCACCCCGTCCGCCGCCAGGGACGTCAGCGGCACGCCAGCCGGCACCGCACCGGCGATCAGCCGGGCAATGTCACCAACCGCCTGTTCCTCACCGCTCAGCCAGATCCGTGCCGCCGGCCGCTCCGCCGTCACCGACCGCAGAATCCCCTTCGCCACCGTCACCGTCACCGCCCGACCGCCAGATTGGTGCACGCTCGCGGTCTGCCGCCCCTCGAACGCCGCTAGCGGAGCCAGCGGCGAAGGCAGCGCAGCCAGATCCGGCGCTTCGGCCACCACCGGCACCGGTTGACCCGGCAGCCACGTCGCCGCCCCCGGATAGACCCGCTCGAGACGCTGCACGCCCCGGTGTTCGGCCAGAATCATGCCCTCGGCCAGCAACCCACGTTCCGGGCTGTCGTGCCAGACGATCTTCAGCGCCTGGCTGCGCGGCCGGCCGTCACGGCACGCCAAAAGCGGCTTCAGCCGCGACAGCGTGGCGACCGCCTCCGCGTCGGTGGCAAGCTCCAGTTCCATCAGGATAAACCGGTGCCCTCCAGCATCTGCGGCGTCAGGAACCGCACCAGCCGCCCGCCACCCTCGCGCAGGTCCCACCACGACCCGGCAACGACGAACTCGGCCAGCGCCCCGGTCGGAAACCCCGCCGCCAAGGCGCGCTCATGCTCGCCGCCGCCACGCATCGCCCGCGGCCCGACCAGGGTCATCGCCAGATCGTGCATGCCGGGATTATGACCGATCAGCAGCACACTGCGCACCGTCTCGGCCACCCCGTGCAGCGCCGCGGTAAGCTGCACAGGGTCGGCCAGGTACAGGCTATCCATTGGCTCGACCAACGGCGTGTCGTCCCACGGCTCCAGCGCCTCCAGCGTCTCGATCGTGCGCCTTGCGGTGGACACCAGCACCACATCGGGCGCCAGCCCAAGGTCGCGCATGGCATGGCGCATCACCACCACCGCGCGCCTGCCGCGGGCATTGAGCGGACGCTCCCGGTCGGGCACCGAGGCGTCGTTCCACGACGACTTCGCGTGGCGCAAAAGCAAGAGTTGCCGCATGACAGTCCCATCCTGCCATGCTCGCTGCGTCTTGTCCTCCCCCGAGTTGTGCCGGTCCTGCGATGTTCAAACCCCGAATCAGCGCCATCTGCGATCGATAACCGAAGGGCAGCGACATGGCGGTCGATACGTTGCGAATAATACTGGGCGACCAACTTTCCGCCTCGCTGTCAGCGCTATCCGATCTCGATCCGGCGGCCGACATGGTGTTGATGGCCGAGGTCATGGGCGAATGCACCCATGCGCCGTACCACCTGAAGAAGCTGGTACTGGTGCTGTCGGCGATGCGCCATTTCGCCCGCGCTCTGACCGAACGCGGCGTGCGGGTGCGCTACGTCGCGCTGGATGATCCCGACAACACCCAGACGCTGCGCACCGAAGTCGGGCGCGCGGTCGCCGCCCTGAAGCCGCGCCAGGTCGTGGTCACCGAACCCGGGGCTCACCGGGTGGTCACCGACATGGCCAACTGGACCGAATGTCTGGAAATCCGCCCCGACACCCGGTTCCTCTGCTCGATCGCGCAATTTCGCCGCTGGGCCGCCGGGCGCAGCGGCTTGCGCATGGAGTTCTTCTATCGCGAGATGCGCCGGCGCAGCGGATTGCTGATGACCCCGGACGGCCCCGAGGGCAATCGCTGGAACTTCGATGCCGAGAACCGCAAGCGCCTGCCGCCCGGATTACCGGTCCCCCCCATTGCCGAATTTCCCCCCGACAGCATCACCCGCGACGTGATTGCCCTGGTGCGCGATCGCTTCACCAACGGCTTTGCCGACACCAAAGGCTTCGCTTTCCCGGTCACCGCCCACGACGCCGAGGCCACGCTGGCCGACTTCATCGCCCACAGGCTGCCTGGGTTCGGCGACTGGCAGGACGCGATGCGTAGCGACGCGCCGACGCTGTTCCACGCGGTGATCTCGCCGGCGCTGAACCTCGGCCTGCTGGATCCGCTGGCGGTCTGCCAGAGGGTCGAGACAGCATACCGAAGCGGCGCGGTGGCGCTCAATGCCGCCGAGGGGTTCATCCGCCAGATCATCGGATGGCGCGAATACGTGCGCGGGATCTACTGGCTGAAAATGCCGCAATACGCCACGCTGAACGCATTGCAGGCGACCCGCCCGTTGCCCGACTTCTACTGGAATGGCGCGACCCCGATGGCGTGCATCAGCCAGGTGGTGGGCCAAACCCGCCGCGACGCCTACGCCCACCACATCCAGCGCCTTATGGTCACCGGCAATTTCGCACTGCTGGCCGGACTGCACCCCGATGCGGTCGATGAATGGTACCTGGCGGTCTACGCCGACGCCTATCAGTGGGTGGAGATGCCGAACACCCGCGGCATGGCCCTGTTCGGCGACGGCGGCATCGTCGGGTCGAAGCCGTATGCCGCATCCGGCGCCTACATCAACCGAAACAGCAACTATTGCGCCGGCTGCGCCTATGATGTGAAGCAGGCGACCGGTCCGGCGGCCTGCCCATTCAACTTTCTATATTGGGATTTCATCGCCAGGCACGCCCAGCGGTTCGCCTCGAATCCCCGGATGGCGATGCCGCTCCGCAACTGGCAGCGCATGGCGCCGCAACGACGCGACGCGATCCGCGCCCAGGCCGCGGCTTTCCTGGTTCGGCTGGACCATCCGCAAACCCCGCGAGACCAAACCGTATAACGCCGCTCAGGTCACCCCAGATCGATCCACGACAGGTGGCCGCCCTTGCCGGCGCCGGTGTCCAGGAACACCGCGGTTCCACCCAGCGCACCATTTCGCATATACGGCCGGCCGTCGCTGCTGCGGCGATCGTGGCCGCAATAGACCGTCAACCCATCCGGGATCCGGTCCACCCAGCGCAGACTTCGCTCAGGGTAACCATCGGACTGCATGCGACCCGTCGGCTCCCCGTACAACGCCCGCGCCAGCGGCCCGTGCGGCCGGTCCAGCCCGTGTTCGGGCGATGGCTGTTGCAGCATCTCGGTGTGGAACCCGCCATGCACGAACAACGCCGAACCATCACGCAGCCAGGCCGGGGCCTCGGCGACCAGGCGCACCGTTTGTGCCTTCAGCGTATCGTCGAGCTGGCCGATGGTGGCCTGCACCACCGGATCGATCCGCACGTTATCGCCGGACAGCGCGCGCGCCAGCTTCAGATCGTGGTTACCCAGCAGGAACAGACCACGGCCGCGCTCCACCAGCGCAAACATCATGCGCAGCGTCGCCGCGCTGTCCGGGCCATGGTCCGCCAGGTCACCCAGCTGCACGATGAACCGGTCGGTGGCGATGGCGTAGGCGAAGCCCGTGGCATCACCATGCACGTCGCCGACGACTCGAACTTGCGCACCAGCAGGGATGGCGGGATTGGTCATCGAACTATCATGTAGATAGATCGAAATGGCCCACCATCCAGGCAATTGGTCGCGACCGCTGATTTCAGCCCGATGAACGAATATCCACGTATGCGCTGAGCGCGCGGTTTCGCCCCGCCGCGAGATCAACGATCGGGTTGGGATAGGTTTCGCCCAAAGTCACGCCGGCCGCCTCCAGCACCTCCGCCGGGGCTTGCCAGGGGGCATGCAAATGGCGGCTGTCCAACCGGCCCAGCTCGGGCACGAATTGGCGAACGTAGTCGCCGTCGGCATCGAATTTGCGGCCCTGCAGCACCGGATTGAAAATGCGGAAATACGGTGCGGCGTCGGCGCCGCAGCCAGCGACCCACTGCCAGTTGCCGGCGTTGCTGGCCAGGTCGGCATCGACCAGCGTGTCCCAGAACCAGGCCTCGCCGTCCTGCCAGGGGATCATCAAGTGCTTGATCAGAAAACTGGCGACGATCATCCGCACGCGGTTGTGCATCCAACCGGTCCGCCAAAGCTGGCGCATCCCGGCATCGACGATCGGCACGCCGGTGCGGCCCTGCTGCCAGGCCGCCAGCGCCGGCTTGTCGTCGCGCCACGGCATCTTGCCGAATTCCGGCTTCAGCGGCGCCTCCGGCAGGTCGGGATGGTGCCACAGCAGGTTGGCACAGAACTCCCGCCACAGCAGTTCGCGGATGAAGATCTCGCGGCCTTTGCCGCCGCTTCCCCGATGCGCCATGTGCCAGAGTTGAACAGGGGAGATTTCGCCGAAGTGCAGATGCGGCGACAGCATCGACGTGCCGTCCCCCGCCGGCCGATCACGCGCGGCGGCGTACCCCCGCAGGCCGTGTTCCAGGAACGCCTCGGCCCGTTGCATCGCACCCGTCTCGCCGGGCGTCCAGGTGTCGCGCAGACCGCTGGCCCAGTCTGGCTTGGCGGGCAGCAGGCCCCAGTCCTCCAGCCGCTCCGAGCGCGGCGGTTTGGCAGCCTTGATCGCGGTTGGCGCCGGCAGCGGCGACTTCGGCCCGCCCAGCGCCAGACAGGCGTTGGCGAACGGGGTATAAACGCCATAGGCGCCCCCGCTCTTGGTGCGCACCAGGTCGGGATGGAACAGCGTGGAGGTGCGCATGCGAGCCACCTTGCCGCCAAACGCCTCGGCCACCGCCTGGTCCACCCGGCGCGCCCACGGATCGCCGCTGCCGCCGGTGAAAAGGTCGGCCGCACCGGTCTGACCGGCAATTTCGCTAATGATCGCGATGCTGTCGCCGCGGCGCAGCGTCAGATGGCCGCCGCGCTCGGCCAGCGACTGGCGCAACGAGGTCAGGCTGTGGTGCAACCACCAGCGCGACGCGCCGCCCAATGCCCAGCGATCGGCGGCGGAATCGTCCAGGATGAACAGCGGCAGCAGCGGGCGCCCGGACTCGATGGCTGCATTCAGCGCGGCATGGTCGGCCAGCCGAAGGTCATTGCGAAACCAAAGGATGGCGGGGGAGGTTGTCGGCATCGGGCGGATGTGGGGACGCTTTCGCGCGCGTCCACATCGAGGGTCCACTCTCTCCGGCGATCCGTGCCCCCCGCCCCAGGGCGCCCGCCTCACATCGCGCGCAGCAGACCCAGGCGCCGAATCAGCCACGGCATCGTCAGACCCTGCACAAAGATGGAAAACGCCACGACCGCGAACGACACCACCAGGATCTCCTGCCGTTCCGCCAGATTGAACGGCAGCGCCAGTGCCAGCGCCAGCGCCAGCGCGCCGCGCAGCCCGCCCCAGACCAGCACGTGCTGATAGCGGGCATCGATCCTGGTGCGACTGCGGGCAAACAGCGCGGCAAGCGGATAGACCGCCAGCGCCCGCCCCAGCAGCACCAGCGCCACCGCGACCGCAGCCGCTCCGGCCATCGGCAGGATCGGCTGCCGCGCCTCGTTGCTGCCGATCAGAATGAACACCAAGGAATTCGCCAGGAACGCGGCGTATTCCCAGAACGCCAGCAGATGGGTTCGGCCGCCTTCCGAGATTGCGCGCATCCAGCCAACATTGCCGACCAGCAGCCCAGCGGTCAGCGACGCCAGCACACCCGACATATGGAAGTGTTCGGCGGTCAGGAACGATCCGTAGGCAGCGATCGTGGTCAACGTAATCTCGACCAGATGATCCTCGGTCCGCCACGCCAGCAGCAGAACCGCGCCAGCCACCGCAAGGCCGCATATGACGCCTCCGGCCACCGTGAACAGCAACGAACCGGCAATCGCCAGCGGCGTCATCGACGCTCCGGCGGCGATCGCGGCAATCAGCGAGAAGCCCACGGCGGCGGCGCCGTCATTCAACAGGCTCTCGGATTCGACGATCATGCTCAGCCGCGGCGCCACGTTCATTTCCCGGAACGCGGCGATGACCGAGACCGGGTCGGTGGCCGCGATCAGCACGCCAAACAACGCGGCGCCAGGCCAGGCCCAGCCGACGGTGTAGTGCATGCCCGCGGCGACACAGGCCGCGGCGATCACGACGCCCGGAAACGCCAGCCCGAGGGTCAGCGGAAGTTCCCGGCTAAACGCTGGCCATTTCAGTTGCAGCGCTGCCTCGAACACCAGCGGGGGCAGAAAAATGTTGAAGATCAAGTCACGCGTCAGCGGCAATTCCACCGTCTTCGGCAGCAATGCGAGGCCGATACCGGCGATCACCAGGCCGACGCTGTACGGCAGCCTGAGCCGACGCGATAACATGGCAACCACCGAAGCGATCAGCAAAAGTAGTCCCAGGCTGTAGATCGAGAAGTGTGGCAAGCGACCCTCCGATTTGCGGCCACGCCTTATCGAGTAAACCAGGCCCGCTGTCTGCGCCCGACCGATTTTTCGCCCGTCACCACGATGCCGGCGCATGGGATTGTCGGATGACGATGACGATTATTCATTCTATCGCGCCCGGCCCCCCCGATCACGAGCGCCGCTCGGTCTCCAGTCCCAGGTAGATCCGCTGCACGTCCTTGTCGTCGGCAAGCGCGGCGGCCGGTCCGTCCAGCACGGTGCGCCCAGTCTGCAGCACATAGGCGTAGTCGGCCACCTCCAGCGCCAGCTCGACAGCCTGCTCCGCCAGCAGCAGCGTCAGGCCCTCCTGCCGTAGCCGAGCCAGCGTCTGATACATCGACTCGATGACCGCCGGCGCCAGCCCCAGGCTTGGTTCGTCCAGCATCAGCAGCTTCGGGTCGCTCATCAACGCGCGCCCGGTCGCCAGCATCTGGCGCTCGCCGCCCGACAGCGTTCCGGCGCGCTGCCGGCGCCGTTCCGCCAGCCGGGGAAACAGCGTGAATACCCGATCCAGCAGCGCCGGCACGCGCCGCTTATCGGCCAGCACGGTGGCCCCCAGCCGCAGGTTCTGCTCCACGGTCTGCTGCACGAACAGCCGCCAGCCCTCGGGAGCCAGCGCCAGGCCAGAAGCAACGATGGCGAACGCCGGCGCGCCGGTGATCGCCCGCCCCTGCCAGGTCACACTGCCCCCGGCCGGCGGCACCAACCCGGCAATCGCGTTCAGCGTGGTGGTCTTTCCCGCGCCGTTCGACCCAAGCAGGGCGACCACGGCGCCCGCTGGCACCGCCAACGAGACGTCGCCGACCCCGACAAGATCACCATATCGGACCTGCAGCCCGGATACGCTGAGCAAGGGCACGCTGAGCAAGGGCACGGTCATCGGGCTTGGCCCACCCGTGTCATCGCCTGCCCAACCCGTGCCGGCGCCATCACATCCGCACCCGTTTCATATGGTGGCCGAGATAGGCGTCCACCACCGCGGGATCATCCACCACCGCCCGAGGCTTGCCCTGGGCGATGACCTTGCCTTGATGAAACACCACCGCCCGTTCCGCCAGCGACAGGATCACCTCCATGATGTGCTCGACGATGACGATGGTGATCCCCAGCCCCTGGATCCGACGCACCAGTTCGATCGCCAGCCGCACCTCAGCCGGAGTCAGCCCAGCCAGTGCCTCGTCCAGCAGCAACAGCCGCGGTTCGGTCGCCAGCGCCCGCGCGATCTCCAGCCGCTTGCGCCCCGGCGTTCCCAGCGACCGGGCCGGCGACCCGGCCACAGGCGCCAGACCGGTGAACGCCAGCACCTCCTGAGCTTTGCGCACCGCTTCGGCACGCCGCGGATAGCGCAGGAAGGCGCCGACCATGACATTTTCCACCACCGTCATGTCCTCGAACGTCACCGGCACCTGGAACGTCCGAGCCATGCCCAGCCTGGCGTGCGCCTCGGGGCTGGTCCGGGTGACGTCCTGATCGAGAAAGCGGATGCTCCCTGCCGTGGGTTCGGCATCACCGGCCAGGCAATTGAAGAACGTGCTCTTGCCAGCCCCGTTCGGCCCGATCAACCCGACGATCTCGCCTTCGGCCACATCTAGGTCGGCCGCATCCACCGCACGGAACGCGCCGAACGCCTTGACGATGCCGCGCGCTTCAAGGAACACGCACCACCCCCCTGGAAGCCCGACGCTCGGTCAACCCATCCCACAATGCCGCCACCCCGCCCGGCTGGAACCGCGCCACCAGCAGAATGATCGCGCCGTAGACGATGAAGGTGATGCCGGTGCCGCCGCCGCCGAACATCGCGTTGGTGGTTTCCTCCAGCGGGATCAGGATCACCGCGCCGACCAGCGGCCCGAACAGCGTCCCCGCCCCACCCAGTGCCGCGATGATCACCATCTTGATCGAGACCAGAAGACCCAGCGCGCTGTCCGGATCGATGAAGCCGACCATCACCGCATAGAGCGACCCCGCGATCGAGGTGAACCCCGCCGACAGCAGCAGCGCATACAGCTTATAGCGCAGCACCGGCACCCCCAGGCTGCTCGCCGCGCGGTCGCCGCCGCGGACCGCCGCCAGGTAATACCCCATCCGGCTGCGCTGCATTTGCCACGTCAGCGCCAGCAGCACCACCAGAACCGTCAGGAACAAATAGTGGTAGGGAATCGGGCTGATGAACGACAGGTCCCACCACCCGCGCGGCACCGGCGGCCCCATCAACCCCACCGCCGCCCCGGTCAGCGGCCAGTTGGCCACCAGAATGTGGAACAACTCGGCCGCCGCGATCGTCGCCATCGAGAAATAGTGCCCGCGCAGACGGAACGTCGGCGTGCCCACCAACGCCGAGATCGCCATCGAAACCACCACACCGATCGGCGCCCCCGCGATCGGCGGCCATCCCAACTTTGTATAGACAACTAGCGATGCATAGGCGCCGGCACCGAAATACACCGCATGCCCCACCGAGACCTGCCCGGCATAGCCTCCCAGCAGATTCCACGCCGAGGCCGAGATCGCCGCCAGCAACACCAGCGCCCCCACGCGCTGCAGGAACACGTCCTGCACCGCCAGCGGCCACGCGGCGATGGCCAGGAAAGCGATGACGATCAGCGGCCAGTTCCGCATCGCTCAGTTGGTTCCCAACAGGCCCTGCGGCCGCACCCACAGCACCACCAGGAACAGCGCATAGACCACCACATCCTGATAGACCGCGCCGATCAGGTAGGCCGACAGCGCCTGGATCACGCCAATGCCCAGACCGGCGATCAACGCCCCCGGCACGCTGCCGAAGCCACCCAGGCAGACCACGACGAAGGCGATCAGCGACAGCGATTCGCCCACCGTGGGGGAGATATAGAAGAACAGTGCGATCAGCGCCCCGGCCACCCCGGTCGAGGCCCCCCCGATGCCCCATGCGATCGCCTGCATGCGGTCCGGCCGGATGCCCATCAGCATGGCCGCGCTGCGGTCTTCGGCCACCGCCAGCAGGCGGCTGCCCAAGGCGGTTCGGGTCAGCACCAGATGCATGCCGGCGGTAATGACGAGCGCCAATACGCCCCCCAGCAGCCGCGACGCCTCGATCCGCAGACCGCCGATGGCGAACGTGCCGCCGACCAGATTGTCCGGCAGCGAGACGAAATTGGCGGTGAACGCCCAGAACGCGGCATAGCGCAGCACCAGCGCCAGCCCGAACGTGCCTAGGATCTGCGCCAGCATCGGGCCCTTGGCGACATGGCGGATCAGCCCGAGATAGACCACGACACCCAGCACGAACATCAGCGCCGCCGCGCCAGGAATAAAGAAGATCGGCCCCAGCTTCAATAAAGTGAAAGCGAAGAACGCCGCATACATCGCCAGCATGACAAAGTCGCCGTGGGCGAAGTTGACCACGTTCATCATGCCCCAGATCAGCGTCAATCCCGAGGAAAACAGAGCGTACACCGATCCCATCAGCAGGCCGCTGACCACCACCTGCAGCAGGATCACTGGGTTAAGCCCCCCTGGTTTGCCAGCCGCTATGATGAAGGATGACGAGTGTGGCGACAAGCCATTCGCGCGCGCCACAAAACACCGCGTCAGTGGCCATTTAATATGATCACGTCATTGTTGCTTTATTGGCAAAACCATCTTCGCCAAATTCGGCAACGAGGCGACATGGTGTGTCCTGCCGTCGTCTCGCGGGTTGTGGTGGCCCAGGCTCGGAAAGACCGCTCGAAGGCGCATTGCCCGCTCGGGCGGTCTTTTCGTGCCCACAGGCGATGAACATCGCACCGCATCCTGTGTATGCTATCCGCGGTCGAAACCCGCTGCCCGGATAGGAATGCCGCCCTGATGGTCCTGCCCGCCGAGTTCTCCCTGATCGCCCGCCACTTCCGTCCGCTAGCCGGCCCCGGCGCACTGGACCTGCGCGACGACGCAGCACTACTGACCCCGCCGCCCGGACGCGACCTGGTGCTGACCGCCGACGCCATGGTGGGCGGTGTGCATTTCCTAGCCGACGATCCCGCCGACCTGGTCGGGCGCAAGCTGCTGCGAGTGAACCTGTCCGACCTCGCCGCCAAGGGCGCGACGCCGTTGGGCTACCTGATGACCGTCTCGACCCCCAAGGACACGCCGGACACATGGTTTGCCTCCTTCGCGGCCGGACTCGCCCAGGACCAGGCGCATTACGCCGTCACCCTGCTCGGCGGCGATACAACATCCACGCCCGGGCCGATTTCGCTGTCGCTGACCATCATCGGCCACGTCGCGCCAGGCGAGGCAGTCCACCGCTTCGGCGCATCGGCCGGCGATGAAATCTGGGTAACCGGCACGATCGGCGACGGTGCCCTGGGACTGGCCGCGGCGCACAGCCGCCTCGCCGACCCGACCGGATTTCTGTTGGACCGCTACCGCCTGCCGCAACCGCGGGTCGGGCTGGCGCTGGCCGGCGTCGCTTCGGCCGCGATGGATGTTTCCGACGGGCTGGTGCAGGACCTTGGACACCTTTGCGGCGCCAACCGGCTGGCGGCCGAGATCTTCGCCGATCAGGTGCCGCTATCCGATGCGGCCCGCGCAGCCGGGGCGGATTGGCTGGAAACCTGCCTCACCGGAGGCGACGATTACGAGCTGCTGCTGGCAGTCCCGCCCACCCGCGCCGACAAGCTACGAGCGGCGGCGGCGGCGCGCGCCATCCCGCTCACCCGGATCGGCCACTTCCATTCCGGCCCGGCCGAGGTCATGGTGCGCCAGGCAGGCGGAGAACCGCTTGCTCTGAAACAGCGGGGCTGGAGTCACTTCTAGAGTGCGATCGCTTTTGGTGGCATTAGCAAACGCGTGAGTCGCTCTCTCGAACAATGAGCAAAGCATTATCGTTCAGTCTGAACCGACAATGCTCCGGCCGAAACTGCGCGTTCGAGAGGTTAGACCGGCTGCAATGAACAAGAATGTCTGGCTGCTGTTCGCCTGTCAGGCGCTGACCAGCGCGGTGATGTCGGGGCAGACCGTGATGGCCTCGCTGGTCGGCTACAAGCTGTCCGGCACCGCGCTGAACACTTTGCCAATCGCGATCCAGATGGTCGCGGTGATGGCCGCCTCGGTGGTCGCCGGCTATGCCTTCCCCCGCTTCGGCCGGCGCGGCGGATTCTGGCTGGGCTGCGCGATTATGATGTGCGGCAGCATGACCTTCGCACTGGGCATCTACACCGGGAATTTCGTCATTTACTGCCTGGGCGCGATCCCCGCAGGACTGGGCTTCGGCATCGCCCAGCACCTGCGCTTCGCCGCGGCCGAGGTCGCCGATCCGCACGCTAAGGCCCGAGCCATCTCGCTGGTGCTGGCGGGCGGCGTGGTGGCGGCCATCATCGGGCCCGAGGTGGTGAAGCGCACCAACGCGCTGATCCCGGACGACGTGTTCCTGGCCACATATCTTTGTCTGCTGGTGCTGCCGGTGATCACCGCGGTCCTGCTCAGCTTCGTGCGGGTCCCGCCGGCGCCGATCAGATCGAGCGTTCCGGTGCCGTTCCGCGCGATCTTCGCCCGGCCCGACTTCGTCACCGCGGTGGTCAGCTCGCTGGTCGGCTACGGCACGATGATCCTGGTGATGGCGTCAACCCCGCTGCAAATGCTGATGTGCGGCCTCGGCGTCGGCGCCAGTGCGGACGTGATCCGAGTGCACTCGATCGCGATGTATTTGCCCGGTTTCGTCACCGGGCGGCTGATCCAGAAATTCGGCGTGCACCAGATCATCATCGCCGGCGGCGTGCTGACACTGGGCTGCGTGGCGGTGAATGTTTACCAGCCGCCGCTGCTTGCAACCTTCATGATCGCCCTGGGGCTGCTCGGCCTGGGATGGAATTTCATGTTCGTCGGTGGGACGACGATCCTGACCACGGCGTATGCACCCGAGGAACGGGTCCGGGTGCAGGCAACCCACGATTTCATCGTGTTCGGCAGCGTCGCGCTGACCGCGGTGACCTCGGGCGCGGTGCAGGCGACCGCGGGCTGGGAAGCGTTGAACCTGACCGCCGTGCCCCCGGTGCTGATCGCGTTTGCCGTGGTCGGCTGGCACTGGGTGGCGCGATCCCGTCCGGCGGTGCTCAGACCATCAACATTCTGACCAGGCCAGGGCACCGCGGCAAGTTGTTCCGTATTCGGTTTACGCCTGATCTGCCCCTTGAACACCCGAGGCGAAGCATGAACCCATACCTTGCTGATATCGTGGTCTAGGCAGAGCGCCCAGGTGAGCTCCGGCTCCGCCGCGCGGCCGGCAACCTGGTCAATGACGCGCAAGGCGATATCGCCCGCGACGCGTCGCCACCACCGGTCAGGCCAGGAACTGCGCCAGCGCGACATAGGCGCCGAGCAGCCCGACGATGGTGGCAACGACCTCTATATAGATCCGCATCTGAAGCCTCCGTCTGACAGTCCGGCGATGCTATCGTCGGTTGGCTCGCCGGTTCTGTGACCTGCGCCACAGCACAGAGGTAATCCCGCCTGGTGTCGGAATCTGGGGCGGCCAGCGGTATGATTAAGGCGGCACGCCACACCAAGGCCGCGTTTCAGGTCGCCGGCCGCGAGCTAAAGCCTGATATCGCGGCCGCCAGGACGTTCAAGGCGCAAGCATCAGGCGAGCAAAAAACTCAGCCGCCAAGCGTGGCATAGACCGCGGTCTCGAAACCCTCGAACGCCCGCACAGCCTTGGCATCATAGAACGGCAGCACCTGGGTCGCGTACACCCCCGCCACCTGACGCTTCGGATCGATCCAGTAATAGGAATTGGCCATCCCCGCCCAGGACAGGCTGCCGGCCGAACGCCCGGTCGGCAATGGCTCCGGGTTGATCAGGAAACTCAGGCCCCACTGCATGCCGTCGACGAAATCGACGTCGTTGCTCGCCGCCGGCACCGCGGTCTTCATCGGATTACACACCAACGCACCCATCGCGTTCGCCGACATCGCCGCCACCGTCTCCGGCCGCAGGATCCGCGCGCCGTCCAGGCGCCCGTCATGCAGGATCATTTGCGCGAACTTCAAATAATCCCCCGCAGTCGAATACAGCCCGCCGCCGCCCATATGGAATTCCGGCTCCTGCGGGATTTCGGTATCCGTCGATACCAATCCATCAGCGGTCCTGGCGTGGATTTTCGCCAGCCGCCGACGCTGCGCCTCGCCGATCTTGAAGCCGGTGTCGGTCATGCCCAACGGCGTGAAGATGTGATCCTGCATATACTGGGCCAGGGTTTGCCCCGATACCGCCTCGACCGCCTTGCCGGCGAAGTCAACGCCGATGCCGTACTCCCATTTCTCGCCCGGATCGGCCGTCAGCGGCAGCGCCAACGCCGCGTTCCGGCACGTGGTAATGGCGGGGGTTCCGGTCGCCTGCACGTACCGCCCGATTCCGGCGTTCCACATCTCATAGGCGTGGCCCGAGGTATGGGTCAGCAGATGGCGCAGCGTGATCGACCGCCTCGGAGCCCGCAACCGAGGCGCGCCCTGCGCGTCGAAGCCGTCCAGAACCTGCACCCGGCCCAAATCGGGCAGCACCTCGGCGATGTCCCGGTCCAGCGACAGCCTGCCCTGCTCGACCAATTGCATGGCACAGGCCGCGGTGACCGCCTTGGTCATCGAGGCGATCCAGACCACCGTATCGGTGGTCATCGGCACGCCGGTCGCCAGATCGCGCGTGCCGAACGCCGCCTCGAACATCACCCCGTCGGCGTCGGCCGCCGCCGCGACCACCCCCGGCACGTCACCGGCGTCAGCCGCCTGGCGCAGCGGGGCAGCGATCCTGCTTGTATCGACCATGGTTTCCTCCGATTTTTTTGTTTGTTGGGCCGCCACAACAAGCCCAATAGCGGCGTAAAAACGCAGTCATACGGAGCCTAAACCGGTTCGCCACCGGACGCCAAGGCGACCGACCGCCTCGACGCCGGCACAAACACAGCGGCAAACGCGATACGGGGTAAAAGCGTCAGCCGACTCCGGACGCCCGATCCCGCAGCGCGTCTCCCACGCGCTGAATGACACCCTTCCAGTCGCCCGGACTGCTCTGACGGAACTGCCGCATGCTGGGATACCAAGGGCTATCATCGCGGTGCATCAGCCAGCGCCAACACGAATCGAACCTGTTCAGCAACCAAACCGGCCGGCCCAGCGCGCCTGCCAGATGAACCACGGCGGTATCCACCGCGATCACCAGATCGAGGCCCGCGATCAGATCGGCCGTATCACTCCAGTCGGTCAGCCGGTCCGAAACGTCCCGCAAGTTGACCCAATCGGGCAGACACTCCATCTGCCCCGCCGGAGGTCCAAGCTGCAACGATACGAAACTGCACCCACTAACCTCCAGCAGCGGCACCATGTCGGCCAGGCGCATCGACCGGCGCTGGTCGATTGCCACCGCATGAGGTTGCGCGGTCCGCGATTTGCCGGCCCACACCAGGCCGACCTTCATTCCCGGACAGGCCGCCAGGAAATCGGCCCAACGGCCCGGATCGGCCCGCAGATAGGATCGCGGCGCCGGGATCGTCGCCAGCGTCGTGCCGAACGCGGCCGGCAGGCTCAGCAGCGGGCTGTGATAGTCGAACGCCGGAAGCAGCGCGTCATCCTCGCACCGCACCTCGGCCACCCCGTCCAGCGTCGTCATCAGCCGGCGCAGCGGCTTCGGCACCACTAGCACGACGCGCCCGCCCGCCGCCGCGACCATCGGAGCGTAACGGCAGAACTGCAGCGTATCGCCGAACCCCTGCTCCGCGTACAGCAGCACCGTCTCACCGTTCAGCGCCTGGCCGCTCCAGCGCGGTTGTCGCAACGCCGGCGCCGGCCCACCCATCGCCTCGACCTGCCAGCGCGCCTCGTATTCCCGCCAACCCTCTTCCATCCGGCCCATCAGCAGCAACGCCAGCGCCAGGTTGGCACGCGCCTCCGGGTTTTCGGGACGCGCCACCAGGGCTTCCCGACAGCACAGTTCCGCCTCCTCGGGACGCATCCGCTGCAGCAGCGCCAGCGCCAGGTTGCTGTTGCCCCGCGCCGGGTCCACCCCAAGCGCCAGCGCGCCGCGGAACAGCGCCTCAGCCTGCTCCAGATCATTCAGGATATGCCGGGTCGAGCCCAGGTTCAGCATCGCGTTGGGATACTCGGCGCGCAGCCGCAGCGCCGCCCGGAAGCAATTCTCCGCCTCCGCGACATGCCCCATCGCGTAGTGCGCCATGCCCAGATTGTTGTGCGAATCCGCACAGTCGGGATCGAGCCGCAGCGCCTGGCGCTGGCACGACAGCGCCTCCTCCGCCCGGCCCTGCGTCAGCGCCGCCAGCCCCAGATTGATACAGGCCTCCTTGAACGCCGGATCGAGTGCGACGGCTCGGTGGTAGAACGGCTCCGCCTCCTGCACCCGGTTATGCAGGTGCAGGTGGAACCCGTGATTGTGTTCGGCTTGTGCGGCAGCGCGGATCATACCGCCGCAAGTTGTGTGGACTTAAATCCTAGACAAGACCTCGTGGTGGAATTTTTTCATGTCAGCGGCGGATTTCGTTGTATCCCGGCCTTCAAAGTCGAAATCCAACGCGGTGACCCCGATCGCACGCACCGCGGTGATGTCCTCGATGGTGTCGGCCACCGAACCGGTGAACAGTTTCCGATGCCCGTCGGTCGCCGCCGGACCCGGCTGGCCGTGCCGCTTGACGCGATAAACCACGCCCATGGCGGCGGGATCGCGGCCCGCCGCCCGGGTCAGCTCGCGGATGCGACCGATGCCGGCGGTCAGCCTGGGCAGCGTATCCAGCAGATGGGCGTTGTTGCTGCCGATCGGATACCAGGCATCGCCGATCCTGGCGGCTCGGCGCATCGACGGGCCGCTCTCGCCGCCGACCCAGATCGGCGGATGCGGCTTCTGCAGCGGCTTCGGGTCGGTCAGCAGCCCATCAATGTGGACGTATTTGCCGTGAAACACTGGCCGCTCCTGCGTCCAGATGACACGCATCGCGTCCAGATACTCGTCCGTCACCGCGCCACGCTCAGCGAACGGTGTGGTCGACACCGCATCCAGCTCCAGCTTCAGCCAGCCGGCCCCGATACCCACCACCAGGCGCCCGCCGGACAGCACGTCGATCGTCGTCAGCATCTTCGAGGTCACTACCGCCGGCCGGTGCGGCACCACCATCACCGCCAGCACGATGCGGATTTTGCTGGTCTTGGCCGCCACCCAGGCGGCGGTGGTGAGTTGCTCCACCCGGTGGCCCGGATCGGGCGTGTAGAACTCCCCGGTGGTTGAGTACGGATAGCCCGGCGTGCTGGTATCGGGCAGCGCGATATGGTCAGTCAGGGTCAGGTAGTCGAAGCCCAGCGATTCACCCAGTTGGGCGATGTTGGCGATGACCTCGGCCGAGGCCATCGGCCCGCTGACCGGCAGGTTGAAGCCGATTTGCATGGTGGTTCCCTCTCTCGGGCAAAGACCTCGTAACAGCGCGACGACAACCGTACGGCGCGACGCCGGTTCGACCACGGATTTCCGCCCGATTCAAACCGGCCCAGTTGCGCGATCACGCCGGATCGGCAGGATGCACCCGATGACCGAACCGATCACCCTGCGCGCCGCCATCGCGGACTATCCCCATGTCCGGGCGATCAAGCAGGGCGCAGTGGCATCCGAACGCGTTCGCTTCGACTTCGAGGAAGTCCCCCTTATCACCCGCGCCTTCCGCCGCATGGTCCGCACGCTCGATTTTGACCTGTGCGAGATCGCCCTGACCACGCTGGCCCAGGCCCACGCCTTCGGCAAACCGATCAAGGCGCTGCCGATCGTCTTGATGCGCGGCTTTCATCACGCCGCGCTGGTCTGCCCGGCGCAGTCCGCGATCCGCCACCCGGCCGATCTGCTCGGCAAACGAATCGGCGTGCGGGCATGGTCGCAGACCACCGGGGTCTGGGTGCGCGGCATCCTGCTCGACGAATACGGCGTCGATCACCGCGACATCACCTGGCTGACCGACGAAGACGCCCACGTCCAGGAATACACCGACCCGCCCAATGTGCATCGCATTGCCCCCGGCGCCGACCTCAAGGCGATGCTGCAAGCTGGCGAAATCGACGCCGCGATCGCTCTGCCCGGACTCGATCCTTCGGCGGTGCGACCAGTGATCGCCGACCCGATGGCGGCGGCGTCGGCCTGGTTCCGCCGGACCGCAGCCTATCCGGTTAACCATCTGCTGTGCCTGCGCGCCGACTTGGTGCGCGCGCACCCCTGGCTGCCGGACGAACTGATGCGGCTGTTCACCGCCGCCAAGGCCGCCGCCACCGAAACCAGCGCCGAGGCTCGGTTCAATACAATTGTCGGGACAAACGTTCTGCCATACGGACTTGAAGAGAACCGGACCGGCATCGAACTGTGCCTCCGTTACGCCGAAGAACAAAAACTGCTGCCGCGAAGCTACTCGATCGAGGAAATTTTCGCATGATGGGAAGCCACCCATGACCGACCTGCCAAAACGCGTCCAGATCCACGAAGAAGGCCCACGCGAGGGTTTCCAGATCGAACCCGGACCGATCGCAACAGCCGACAAGGTTCGCTTCTGCGAGGCCCTGGCCGAAACCGGCCTGCGCGACGTGCAGTGCGTCTCCTTCGTCGATCCGCGCCGCGTCCCCGGCATGGCCGACGCCGCCGACGTCGCGCAGTCCATCCGCCGGCGCCCCGACGTGGCCTACACCGCCATCGCGCTGAACCTGCGCGGCTATGAACGCGCCATCCAGACGCCATTGCACATCGCCAGCGACCTGCAAATGAGCGCCTCGAACACGTTCTCGATCCGTAACACAAACAAGGACAACGCCGAAACGCTGGCCGAACAGCGCCGCCAACTGGAATTCTTCCGCGACCGCCAGATACCAGTCGAATCAGCCATCGTGATGACCGCGTTCGGCTGCAACTTCGAAGGCGCCATCGCCCCCGAAACCGTGCGCGACTGCGTCGCCTCGCTGCTCGCTTTGGCCGACGATTTCGGCATCACCCTCGATCGGGTGCGACTGGCCGATACCGTCGGCTGGGCGTCACCGGCATCGATCGAACGCGTCGTCGGCATCGTCCGCGACCGCTATCCGGCGCTGCGCCTGGCGCTGCATCTGCACGACACCCGCGGCACCGGCCTGGCCAACGCGCTGACCGGCCTGCGCATGGGCATCGATAGCTTCGATAGTTCGTGCGCCGGCCTCGGCGGCTGCCCGTTCGCCGGCCACAAGGGCGCGGCCGGAAACATCTGCACCGAGGACCTGGTGTTCATGTGCCAGGAAATGGGCATCGAAACCGGCATCGACCTCGACGCCCTGATCGACTGCGCCCGCCTGGCCGAGGATATCGTCGGCCATCCGCTGCCCGGCAAGATCATGCACGGCGGCAGCCTGTCCAAATACCGCAACCACCAGGGACCAAGCGCATGAACGATGTGCTGATCGAAAAGCGCGGCATCGTGCAGTGGATCACCATCGATCGCGAGGCCCGCCGCAACGCCATCAACGATGCCGTCACCGACGCCATCGCCGCCGGCCTCGGCGCAGCGTCGGCCGATCCCCACATCCGCGCGGTCGTGCTCACCGGCGCCGGCGACAAGGCGTTCTGCGCCGGGGCCGACCTGGCCGCCGGCTCCGGCTCGTTCAAATACGACTACTCGAAAGTCGGGCTGTCCTTCGTCAAGCTGATGAAGCAGGCCCGCGACCTCACCCTGCCGCTGATCGCCCGGGTCAACGGCCACGCCATGGCCGGCGGCCTGGGGCTGATCGGCATGTGCGACATGGCGATCAGTGTCGAGACCGCCCGCTTCGGCATGCCGGAGGTCAAGATCGGCATCTTCCCGATGCAGATCATGGCAGTCCTCCAACGCCTGATTCCCCCCCGCAAACTATACGAGATGGCGCTGACCGGAGAACCGATCGACGCTGCCGAGGCGCTCCGGATCGGGTTGCTGAACTACGTCGTTCCCCCCGCCGAACTCGATGCCAAATTGGACTGGCTGCTGTCCCGGCTACTTGACAAAAGCCCGACAGCGATCCGTCGCGGCAAATACGCGATGCGCACCACCGAGCAGTTGAATTTCGACCAATCAGCGGTGTTTATGGAGGCGCAGATCGGCACCCTGGCACTAACCGAGGACGCCGCCGAGGGACGCGCCGCATTCATCGAAAAACGCGCCCCCATCTGGCCGGGACGATGACGAAAATACCAAAGCAAGGTCATGGAAGATAGCCGCGTTGCGTCATCGGTTTGCACCGGGCCGCCCTTGGCTGACCCGCCATCATGGAACTGATCGCTCGGCTCCTTCTCGTGGCCTTCCGCCACAGCATCAAGGAACCCAACCGCGAAAATGGACTTGTCCGAGTAGCGATGATCGCCGGCCCGGACATCGACCCGAATGCCTTGCACGCGGTCCTCGATCGAGCGCTCGCCGACGGCTATATCCACGATCCCGTTCAATTGCTGCCGGGCGCGCTGCAATGTCATTGGCATCTCGAACTTACGCCACAAGGGGTAGACCAAGTCCTCGGGTTACTTCTGAAACACGGCAAAACCGCCGAACTATTACTTGCCGACACCACTGACGACCCTTGAATCTGTGCTCGGCACTCAGAAGTACCTACGCTGATGGCGGTCTGGTTCACCGCAGATACCCATTTCGGCCACGCCGGCGCTCTGTCGCTCTATCACCGGCCATTCGCCTCGGGCGCCGAAATGAACGCGCAAATGATCGATCGCTGGAACCAAACCGTTCGACCAGCCGATGACGTCTGGCACCTGGGCGATTTCGCACTGCGCACCAGCCCCGAGGCCGCCGCTGCCCTGCTGCGCCAACTGCGCGGCCGAAAGCACCTGGTCACCGGCAACAACGACACGCCCGAAATCGCCGCGCTGCCCGATTGGGCCAGCATCCAGACCTATGCCGAGCTCACCATCGACTCCACCAGGCTGGTGCTGTGCCACTACGCCTTCCGCACCTGGAACGGCATGGCAAAGGGCGCGCTCAACCTGCACGGCCATAGCCACGGAAGGCTTAAATCGCTGCCTCGGCAAACCGACGTCGGCGTCGACTGCTGGGATTTCCGCCCGATCGCCGTGCACCAGATGCGTGGTGCCTGAGATCGCGCTCTACTCGCAGGAGCAGCCGTCGGTCGGGCCAGTCGCCCGGCGCACCAGATGATGGTCGATCCATTCAGCAACCAGTCGCCGGGCTTCGTTGATCGACGCTTCAGGGTGGTGAATTCGATACAACGCGGTGCAGGCCTGAAACGCCGACATGTCGTCGGACCCAATCTCACGCAGTTCGCTATAGGCGGTCACTACGGCACGTTCACACCGCCGGGCGATAAGGCTTTCCTGCGCCATAACTGGGACGTGCTCCTTAATTGCGAACCATTCGCATTCGTAGTTCAGCATAGAGGCAACCGAATCGAACGGCAAGGGCGAGCGCCGGGCCGCCTGTTCAACGCGGGCGGATGCCTCAGATGGCGGAACCGTCCCCTGCAACGTTGCGGCCAAGTCAACGGTTGCTACCGCCCCGGCCCGCGGTGACGGAATGCCAGCGCCTCCGCGATATGGGTCCGCGCAACCATCTCGGCGCCCGCCAGATCGGCGATGGTGCGCCCCACGCGCATCGCCCTGGTATAACCCCGCGGCGACAGACGCAGCCGCTCCATCGCCTGTTCCAGCAGGGTCTGTGCCTCCGGCAGCAACCGGATCAGCTTGCCATCTGCCTCGGCATTGCACACCGCCCCTTCCGCCCCATAGCGCTCGGCCTGCACCCGGCGCGCCCTGGCCACTCGCCCAGCGATCGCGGCACTCGCCTCGCCCGGCGCCCCACGCGACAGGTCCGCCGCGGTCGCCGGCTGCACGTCCACCGCCAGGTCGATGCGGTCAAGCACCGGCCCGCTGACCCGGTTCTGGTAATCCTCGCCACAGCGCGGCACCCGCCCGCACTCCCGGCCAGCATCGCTCAGATAGCCGCAGCGGCACGGGTTCATCGCGGCAACCAATTGGAACCGCGCCGGATAGGTGATGTGGGCGGCGGCGCGCGACACCGTGGTGCGCCCCGACTCCATCGGTTGACGCAACGACTCCAGCGCCTGGCGGGGAAACTCCGGCAGTTCGTCCAGGAACAGCACCCCGCGATGCGCCAGGCTGACCTCACCCGGCCGAGCGCGCAGCCCGCCGCCGGTCAGCGCTGCCTGCGAGGCGGAATGGTGCGGCTCACGAAACGGCGGCCGCATCACCAGCCGCCCGCCCGCCAGCAGCCCGGCGACGCTGTGAATCATGCTCACCTCCAGCGCCAGCCGAGGCTCCAGATCCGGCAGCAATCCCGGCAACCGCGCCGCCAGCATCGATTTGCCCGCCCCCGGAGGCCCCACCAGCAGCAGATTGTGGCCGCCGGCGGCGGCGATCTCCAGCGCCCGTTTCGCCGTTTCCATCCCGCGCACGTCGCTCATGTCGGGCGACGCCCCGACCTCGGCCACCCCGGCGGTGTCAGGCGGCGTCAGCACCTGGGTGCCGCGAAAATGATTGATCAGGCTCAGCAAGTCAGTCGGCGCCAGCACCTCGATCCGCCCCGCCCAGGCCGCCTCGCCGCCCTGGCTAGCGGGACAGATCAGCCCCAGGTCGCGGGCCGAGGCAGCGATCGCCGCCGGCAGAATCCCCGCCACCGGGTTCAGCGACCCGTCCAGCGACAACTCGCCCAGCGCGGCATAGCCGGCAATCTCGTCGCGCGGCAGCACCTCCATGGCCGCCAGCAGCCCAAGCGCCAGCGGCAGATCGAAATGGCTGCCTTCCTTCAACAGATCAGCAGGTTTCAGATTGATCAAAACCCGCTTCAGCGGCAGCGACAGGCCGATCGCGGCGAACGCGGCACGCACCCGTTCGCGCGCCTCACCAACCGCCTTGTCGGGCAGCCCGACCAGCACCAGTCCAGGAGAACCCGGCGCGATCTGCACCTGCACCTCGACCGGCACCGCCTCGATGCCGCTGAATGCGAACGTGTTGGCAATCGCCATGGTGGAGGATTGAATGCGCTTGGCCATGGCGGCATTGTCACCGCCATTGGTAAACAAACTCGTAAGCACCCCCATAAGCAGCAAGGTATCCGCATGCCGTTCGATGAAACCGGGCGCCGCCCGGGCCGCCGCCCCTCACGCAACGTGCTGGGCGGCCCGGTCGGTGTCTGCTCCAACGATCCGATGACCGGCTTCTTCCGCAACGGCTGCTGTGAAACCAGCCCCGAGGACATCGGCAGCCACACCGTGTGCGCGGTGATGACGGCGGCGTTCCTGGCGTTCAGCAAGGCGCAGGGCAACGACCTCTCGACGCCTCGGCCGGAGTTCGGTTTCGCCGGGCTGAAGCCCGGCGACCGATGGTGCCTGTGCGCGCCCCGCTGGCAGGAAGCCTTCGAGGCCGGGGCCGCGCCGCAGGTAGTGTTGCACTCCACCGAGGAAGGCGCGCTGCGCCATTGCCGTCTGGCCGACCTGACGCGCCACGCCATCGATCTGGCCTAGATCGCGAAGCGTCAGGTAGCGGGCTGCTCATCGGTCGGTGGAGCGGGCGGGCGAGCCCGGCGTTCGGCCATGAACTGGTCGAACTCCGCCTTGTCCTTAGCGAAACGAAGGCGTTCCAGGAACGATCCGAACTCCTTCTGCTCCTCCTCCATGCGGCGCAGGGTCTCGGCCTTGTATTCATCGAACGCTCGGTTGCCCGAGGTCGAGGCGGCACGACCCGAAGGCCCGCAGCCCCAGGTTTTCCAGTTCGCCCACGGGCCGGCGTCCTGCCCGTTGTGTTGGCTCATAGCTCGTCTGCGACGACCGAAGCATCCCATGCGACCACTCCCTTTCGTATAAATGAGCAAAGCGAGTCCGACCGGCCACCAGAACAGGAAGCCGAGTATGGTAAAGGCGATGGCAGCCGGACGGCTGAGCCCCGCCGGGTGCCAGAATGGCGGACCACCCCAGGCCGGATTGTCCCAACCCGGACCCGAGTTCTGGGGTCCCCCGTTCTGGCCAGTATAAGCGGCCCCGTGGTTGGATTGTTGCCACTGTGGGCCCTTGGTATTGCCCCAGGGGCCTTGGTTCCAGCCACGCGGGCCATAGGCGTCTGGATTGGCAGCGCTCGTCATCGAGGGCCTCATGTGAATGTAAAGCACATTTACATTGGGGCTGGCGGCGCTGAACGTCAAGCGGTTAGCCGGCCGCTCGCAACGAAATCGACGGGGAGCAATGAAAGCGCGGAGCGACGCCCTCAGGGGACCCATACGCACGTGCTGGGACCCTCGGGTTCGGCCCCCGCGCCGCCGACCGGCGAACCCGCCGCTCAGCCCTCCTGATCGGACGCCGCGCCGGAGTTCAACAACACATAGCGCTCGATGCCGATCTGCTTGATCAGGTCGAACTGGCGCTCAAGGAAATCGACATGCTCCTCCTCGCTGTCGAGAATCCTCAGCAGCAGGTCCCGGGAAACGAAATCGCGCACGCTTTCGCAATAGGCGATGCCGTCGCGCAGATCGCCCAGCGCCTTTTCCTCCAGCGCCAGATCGGCTTTCAGGATTTGTCCGACGTCCTCGCCAACCCGGATCGGATTGAGTCGCTGCACATTCGGCAGCCCATCCAGAAACAAGATGCGTTGGATCAGCTCGTCGGCGTGCTTCATCTCATCGATGGATTCGCCATATTCATGCGCACCCAGCTTCGTCACACCCCAATGCTGCAGAGTGCGCGCGTGCAGGAAGTATTGATTGACCGCGGTCAGCTCATTGGTGAGTTGAGTATTCAGATATTCAATCACCTTTGGGTCACGCAGCATCACTGTCCCCGCTGTCTGTTTCGCGGCACCGACCTAGCCGCTAACCATGCCCGCTTGCAAGCAAGCTGACCGCGCGATCAGTCCGCGCCCTGCAGGTCCGCCACCGCGCCATCCTCACCCCGCAACAGCGCGACCATCGCCCTGACGCACTGCCCGCATTGTGCCCGGCAGCCACACGCGGCATAGACCCCGCTCGGGTTGGTAGTGCCGGCGGTCACGGCAGCCTGCTTCACCTGGCGGTCGGTCAGCGCGTTGCAAAGACAGATATACACGCGATTTAATCCTCGCTTGCGGCGAAGCCCCCGGTCGGAAACGCCAGTTTCGCAACCCCAGGCCCACCTCACCCTCGTCTATGCGATCTGGCCGATGCGCACATGCGAATGAATCGCAGTGCTGATGCCCAGAGTCATCTGACAATACCGTTATCGGCAGACCGTTACCGGGCTCGCGCCAGCCCGGCGCTCACTCGCGGCCGCCATCAAAGTGCCAATGCCCCACAAAAAACGTCCCGCTACTGTTCCTCCAACGGCGCCAGCAGCGCCGCCGCGTAGGCCGCCGGGTCGGCGATCAGTCGACGAGCCGCCGCCAGATCCCATTCCCGCCCCTCCGAGGCCGGGCACGGCGCGCGAAGTTCCCCAACTACCGGCGCCGGCACCGGCAACCGGGCGGCGCGCGACCGCCCGATTGCCCCGGCCATCGGTTGAAAGCCGGCGGCAAGCGCTGTCATCTGCCGGTTCAAAGCCTCCGGTCCCAGGCTGGTGCAGACCTGCGGCATCACCCCCAGCCCCTGGATCGGCCAACCCAGCGGCGCCAGCGTCTGACTCCAGGTAACAAACAGCTCGCCGCCGTCCGGCAGCGGATCGATCGTCTGCACCATCCCCTTGCCCACCGTCTCACTGCCGACCACCACGGCGCGTCCCCGGTCGGCCAGCGCCGCCGCCAGGATCTCCGCCGCACTCGCCGTGTGGCCGTCGACCAGGATGACCAGCGGCACATCCTCGGCCAGTTCGCCCTCGACCGAGCGCCAGACGTTCATCGAGTCCGGATCGCGCCCCACCGTGGTCGCCACCACCCCCGCCGGAAGGAACGTATCCGCTGCCGTTACCGCTTGGCGCAGCAACCCGCCGCGGTTGTCACGCAGGTCCAGCACAATGCCGTCAACCGGATGCGGAGTGGCCAGGGCGTCCTGCACCGACAGCGCCAGATGCGACGCGGTGCTGTTGCTGAAACCGCTGATCCGAACCACCAAAACATCGGCAAACCGCTGCGCAAACACGGTCTCGGGCGGCACCATCACCCGCACAAACTCGGCTTCCCGGCTGTGCCCGACGCGGCCGCGCCAGGTCAGCGAAACCCTGGACCCGTCGGGCCCCGACAGCAACGCCGCGATCGTCGCCGGATCCTGGTCCCGCGTCCGCTGCCCATCGATCGCCGAGAGGATATCCCCCGCCCTGATGCCGGCAATCGCCGCCGGGCTGTCGCGCACCACCGAACTCACCGCGATCAAGCCGCCGCGCAGACCGACCACCACGCCCAGCCCCGCCCGTCCGCCCCGCCCGGCTCGATCCTCACTCGCCTCGGCCGGCGGCACATAGCGCGAATAGGGGTCCAGACGACTGAACATCTGGTTGAAGAAAGCTTGCACCACCGCCTGGGTCCCCGCCCGCCTGATCGGCGGCGAAACCGCGAACCCGGCCGAGGTCAAAGTCGCGGCCGCCGTCGCCCACGCCGCCGGCACCTGATCGGCCGGTAACGCGATGTCGAGCACCAGTTGATCCGCCCGGAACAGCCGCAGCCGCCCATCCTTTGCCACCACGCGCATGTCGGCATCCAGCGTGCTCAGCCCCTGCAAACCCCACAGCGTCAGTTGCGGGACGTCGACCGGGTCCAGAATCCGTGGCGCGACGAAGCTCAGCGCCTCGGTGTAGACCGCGGCCACCCGCTGCTGATCGAACGCCCCCGCTGCCGGAGGTTCGGCGTGCGCCCGGCCAACAACGAACAGCACCAGAAGGACGCCAATTCGCATCACCAGCCGGAATGCCGCTTTCCCGAACCACGCGTCCCAGAACCAAGCGTCCCAGAACCACGCGTCCCAGAACCACGCGTCCCAGAACCACGCGTCCCAGAACCACGGGTCCCAGAACCGTGTGTCCCAGACCCACCTGTCCCTGCCGGGTTCGCTTTCGCCCGGGTCTGGCCGGGCGCTTGCTCCGAACGCGGTTTCCCCCCGCCGGAGCCCGCGCCCAGAACATGAAACACCATCCCGCCAGTCACCGGATTGGCTTCCGACAGCAACACCTCCACCTCTTCCGCCAGCCGAAACACCCGTTGCGTGCGCCGACCGGTCAACGTCTGCTGACGTTCGTCGTATTGCCAATAGTCGTCCGGCAGCGAGGCGAACGGCACGATGCCGCTGGCACCGGTCTCGCTGACGGTGACGAACAGCCCGAAACGAGTCACCCCGGAGATGCGCGCCGCGAAACGGCCGCCGATCCGCCCGGCCATGAACGCCGCCAGATAGCGATCGATCGCGTCCCGTTCTGCCTGTTGCGCCCGCCGCTCGGTCGCGGTGATGCGGTCGCCGATTGCGGCGAACTCCGCCACCTGATCGTCGCTCAGACCGTCGCGCCCAAGCCGCAGACCGCGGATCAGGGCGCGATGCACCAGCAGATCGGCATAGCGCCGGATCGGGCTGGTAAAGTGTGCGTAACGAGGCAGCGCGAGGCCAAAATGACCGATATTGTCAGGGCTGTACACCGCCTGCGACTGACTGCGCAACATTACCTCGCTGATCAGTTGCGACTCCGCGGTGCCGGCATAACGCCGCAATATCCGGTCGAAATCACCGGGATGCAGTTGGTTGCCGGCCGGCAGCGAGATCCCCAACGTCGCCAGAAACCCGCGCAGCGCTTCCAGCTTTTCATCCGACGGCGGCGCATGCACGCGATACATACACGGCATATGCAGCGCTTCCAGTTGCTCGGCGGCCGCGACATTGGCCAGCACCATGAATTCCTCGATCAACCGGTGGCTGTCCAGCCTGGGCCGTGGCGCCACGCTGGCCACCCGGCCCTGCTCGTTCAGCACCACCGCGCGTTCCGGAAGATCGAGGTCCAGCGTGCCACGCTGCACTCTGGCGCCCAGCAGCGCCCGATACGCGGCATACAGGTGGACCAGCGGCGGCCCCAGCTCGCGCCCAGTGTCCGCCGCCGCCTGAACCTGCTCGTAGGTCATTCTGGCGGCACTGCGCATCAGTCCGCGACCGAACCGATGACCGGTCTTGCGGCCGCCGCGATCGATCCGCATCTCGACGAACAGGCAGCCGCGATCCTGCTTCGGGCGCAGGCTGCACCAACCGTTGGACAATTCCTCCGGTAGCATCGGCACGACACGGTCGGGGAAATACACGCTGTTGCCGCGTTCCGCGGCGGAAACATCCAGCTCCGAACCCGGCTTCACGTAATGCGCCACGTCGGCGATCGCCACCAGCAGGCGAAAGCCATCGCCACCATCGGGGTCCGGTTCGGCGAACACGGCATCGTCGAAGTCGCGGGCATCCACTCCGTCGATGGTGATCAGCGGCATCTCGCGCAGGTCGGTGCGGCTGCCCAGGCGGACCGCCCGCGCCCGCTTCGCCTCGTCCAGCGCGGCATCGGAAAATTCCTGCGGGATGTCGTGGCCGTGGATTGCGATCAGGCTGATCGAACGGGCATCCCCCAGTCTGCCCAGCCGCTGCAGCACCCTGGCCGGCTTCAATCCCAGATGCCGATGCCGCGCGAGTGGTTCGGCCAGCACGATCTCGTCTGCCTGGGCACCCGCCTCCTGCCCCGGCGGCACGATCCACTCGGCGTTGGATCGCCGATCGGTCGGCTCGATTCGATTGTCGCGCCCGCGCCTGAACACCCCAAGGATACGGCCGGGCGCCGCGTCGATGCGCCGCACTGTCCGGCCCTCATAGCGGCCCGACCCGATCGGTGTGAGCCGCGCCAGAACCCGTTCCCCAGGCGCCAGCGCCGGCGTGCCGGGGCGTTCGGGCTGCATCAGCACCATCGGCGCCGGCCCGGCCGAACGCTGCCAGTCCACCGGGCGCCCCACCGCGTCGCCATCGCGGTCGGTGCCGGTGATCAGTACCACCGTCGTATCAGGAAGTTTGCCATCGCCGGACTGCCTCGGCGAGCGCTCCCTGGGCGACACACCGGCCCGAGGGACAGGCTTGCCTCGAGCTCTGTTTCGTTTCGCCACTGAATTCGCGACCGCCACACTAGACCGCGACACAGTGCCACAACGTTCGGGCCAGTGCCATGACAGCTTGACCCGTGTCGTCGCCCGATCGACGGCGGACCTGGCCGGTCACCCTGAAATCAGACCCGCCGTCCCGCCGACGTGGCCCAAGGACCGGTCTGCGCGATCACCGGTCTGCGCGATCAATCGATCCGAAGGTCTTCCGCTGCCAGGGCCGCGGCAATCCCCGGCATCTTCGCTTCGAAGCCAGCCGGCGTGTTCAGACTGATGAAGCCTGCTCTCACCGCGCCTCTATTCTCAAAATCGTGGCGGGTGCCTCCCGGGATGAGGGCGTACCCGCCCGTCTCCAGAGTGGACCACCGGCCATCGACCGCTAAGCTCAGCGACCCTTCGATCACATAAAAGATATGGTCGTCGCTGTGAGCATGAACCCCGGGTCCTCGTGTATGGGGTTCAAGCCACCACTCGGATATTGAGTAGCGCCCCGCGGTCTCCTCTCGGTCCGCTTTGAAAATGGCCCGCATGCGACCCATCTCATAAAGCCGACCGTTCCCGGCAGGAACGAGAACCGGCTTTCTAAGTGGCTCAGTCAAGGCGATCTCCTCTCTGCCACTCGCGATACCCTGAATGCATCCAACGAAGCCAGCCGCCCAACCCGACGCTATCTGATTATCCTATCGCAACCTTTGCACCGTGTAGTCGGCGACGTCGGCCAGAGCGCGCCGGATCGCGCTGTCGGGAAACACCAAAAGCGCGGCCTTCGCCTCCTGCACGAACCATTGCGCCCGCTCCAGCGTGGCCTGGATCGCGCCGTGGCCGGCGATCAGGCGCATCGCATGGTCCAGGTCGGCGTCGGTCTGCTCCAGCGCCTCGATGGTACGTTGCCAGAACGCTCGCTCGCGCTCGTCGCCGGCCAGGAACGCCACCAGAACCGGAAGGGTTATCTTGCCCTCGCGGAAGTCGTCGCCGATCGTCTTGCCCAATGTCGCCTGGTCGGCCACGTAGTCCAGCGCGTCGTCGACCAACTGGAAGGCGATTCCCAGCTTCATGCCATAGGCGGCCAGCGCCGCTTCCTCGCGTTCGGGGCGATCCGCAACCACGGCGCCGATCCGGCAGGCGGCGGCGAACAGCGCCGCGGTCTTGCCCTGGATGACCTCCAGGTAACGCGCCTCGGTGGTGGTCAGGTCGTTCTGCGTCACCAGTTGCAGCACCTCCCCCTCGGAGATCGTCGCCGCGGCGCCCGACAGGATCGCCAGCACCTTCAGCGAGCCATCCTCGACCATCAGTTGGAACGCCCGCGCGAACAGGAAATCGCCGACCAGCACCGACGCCTTGTTGCCGAACACCGCGTTGGCCGACGCCAGGCCGCGGCGCAACTGGCTCTCGTCCACCACGTCGTCGTGCAGCAACGTGGCGGTGTGGATGAACTCGACGCAGGCCGCCAGTTCGACGTGACGCGCGCCGCCGTCGCGCCCCGGATAACCGCACAGACGCGCCGCCGCCAGCGTCAGCAGTGGCCGCAACCGCTTGCCTCCGGCGGCGACGATATGCGCCGCCATTTGCGGGATCAGCGCGACCGGGCTGTCCATCCGCCTGACGATGACGTGGTTGCAGGCTTCCAGGTCCGCCTCGACCAGGTTGACCAGGGCCGACAGCGCATCCTCGCTCGTGTGTTCGGTCGAACCGGACACGAGCGCCACGCCTGGATCGAGGGGGCTGGCGACGTTGCCCAATGGGTTCTCCCGACTTGCCTTGGGGACGAAGCCTTCATATCGGTGGGTATCAAATCGGGTCAACCCAGCCCTCGTCAGCGATGCGCCGCGCGAAACTCCACCGCGATCCCGCCGCCACGCCGCTGCCGCTGCGCGATGCAAGCCGGGATTACGCAGCCAAATCAACGCCCCGGGCAGCCTAGACCCCGCCGCCCACGCCCCCCATCGCGGTTGCGCCCGCGTTTCATCCGGCCCACCATCCAGCCATGCGCGTGGTCGTCACCTCGAATAATATGGTCAGGCTATCGTTTCTGACCGTGCTTCTGGCCGATGCCGGGATCGAGGCCGTGCTGCTCGACACCCACACCAGCGTGCTGGAGGGCAGCGCCGCCGCCATCCAGCGTCGGCTGGCTGTCAGCACCGAGGATTACGACCAGGCCTGCCGAATATTGGAAGAAGCCAACGAACGGTGACCGCCGAGGCTCGCCTGCTCGGCGGTCGGGTCATCCATCGCCAGCCAGCAACCGGCTTCCGCAGCGGCATCGAGCCGGTGCTGCTCGCCGCGTCCGTCCCGGCGCGACCGAACCAGCTTGTGCTGGAGGCGGGCACCGGCTCCGGCGCCGGTCTGCTCTGCCTGAACGCCCGCGTTGCAAACCTGCTGACCACCGGTGTCGAGGTCGACTCCGCGCTGGCCGAACTGGCGGTCGAGAACGCCCGCGCCAACGGCTTCAGCGGCATCGAGATCCTGGCTGAGCGTATCGAAACCGCCTTGTTGCCACAACCGTTCGACCATGCGTTCGCCAACCCGCCCTACCACGCAGCCGACGGCACCGCCTCCCCGGATCCGGCCCGCGACACCGCGAAGCGAGGCTCCGACACGCTGCTCGCTGCTTGGATCGATCGGCTCAGCGGTGCGTTGCGCGACCGCGGTAGCCTCACCCTGATCGTCCCGGCCGCAAGGTGCCCGGCCTGCGTGGCCGCCATGGCCGCCAGCTCCTGCCCCTGCTCAGTGCTGTTTCCGCTCTGGCCGAAGCCGGGACGCAACGCGAAACTGGTTCTGCTGCGCGGCATCAAGAACGCTCGCGGCACAATGCGGCTGGCAGCCGGACTTGTCTTGCACGACCCCGATGGCGGTTTCACCCAGGCCACCCAAGCGATTCTGGCAGGGGGCGAGGCATTGGTCCTGGACGGTCAGACCAGACGCGACCCCGCCGGCAAAAAAAAAGTCTGAAATGAAATCAAAGCCGCCAATTGGCTCAGTCGTTACCCCAAGCAACGGGCCAGCCCAGTGGACGTTGGCGCAGGCCTGCTGCTGGCGCCTGTCCGGCGCTGCGTCAGCGGTAGCCGCCGCCTAAAGCTCATCCGCGTTGGGATGGCGCAAATGCCACAGCCGTTCGTGCGCGGCGATCAAACTCTCCATGTTGCGCCGCCGTGTTCCGTCCGGCGTCAGCGGACGGCGGGTCAACATCATCTCCAGGATATGCAGAAGCTGTTCCGCCACCTCGAAATCCGCCTGATCGCAGGCATGGTGGAACGCGATCAGGATCTTGTCGGACAATCGCCGACTGTAACGAGGTGCTGTCCCCGTGCCGATCTCCCGACCGATATCGTCACCAATCTGGCCCACGCCCGAACCCGACAACCCAGACCCGGACCCTGACATGATGGTATTCATCATCGAAGCCTCCAACCGGTGCAACGGCACACCCTCCTGCTGTGAAACACTTGGACCAAGCCTGTGCGGACTGGACCACAAGCCAAATCATGCACGTCGGAGAAGCGAGGCACGTTAAAATCTCGTTAACTGCGGCGTGAACATCGTCAAAAATGCTGTCGAGTCAAAAATAACTGGTCCTTTGATACGATTTCGCGTGGTTCAAAGCGAGCCTACGAAGCTGCGGCAGAGGAAACCCGCCGTCCGTCACGTTGCCGACAAAGCGAAGGTTCTGACAAGGGTTTTTCTCCGCAGGCGTCGTTGCAACCGAGTCGCGCGCCCTGGCATCGTCTGCTGATCCGTTCCGATTTTGATCCAAGGGTCCTGGAATCGCACGCGCCAAATTCCGGGATCAGCGCGGCAGGAACAGCCCAGCGTTGTACGCCAGCGGCGCCTCGCCGAACCGCCGGACCGAGCCTCGCAGCCCCAACTCCGCGGTGTGCGAGACTCGCCGGCCAAGAAATGGCCCGGCTGCATGGCGCGGCGGCACAGGCGCACGGTCATAAAGCCTGCTTCGTCGCCCGGTCAGCCTCGAAATACCCCGCAAACGTCGTCAGCGTACAGGCCAGTCCGGCCGCCGGATTAAACCTGGCATAGCAGTGGTTGCCATTTAGTGCCGGACCGATCGGCTAAACACTCAGCCTGGAAGCGCGCCTGGTGTCCTGCCCCAGAAGTTCGCCGCACGTCGCGGCGGACGGATGGGATCAGCAGGCCACTGAAAACAAAGAGCGAGTGTCGCCAGACTGATGTTCGCCCGAGATGGCGAACTTCGGACGCGGGACACTAGGTCAGTTGTTCATTGAACTGGATCGACGGCTGTGCATCGGTGAAGTTGGCGATATCGCCCATCAGCTTGGCGCCGTTCTGTTCCATCCCGGCCGCGAATTCCGCCAGCGAATCGAACTCCAAAAGCGCGATCAGCTTGGCCGCCGGCGCCCCGCTGGGCGCGCCGGTGCCATGCAGGAACTGTGCCCGCTTCAGCCCGCACGGGCCCAGCAACGAATCCACCAGCGGCACATGCGACTTCACATAGTAATCCAAATCGAACTTCTGGCCGGCGGCAAGATGATAAATTACCGATACGATCATGTCTGCTCTCCCGTTGTCGTTTGCATACCAGTCAAGAAACCGAACTGCCCTACCAGCCTGGCATGCAGCGCGGCATCACCGCCATCCGGCACCGTGACGTCCGCGTGCAGAGTCGCCGGCACGCCGTCCAGGATCAGCAGCCGCGAGGCCGCCCGCATCACCTGCGCCAGGTCATGAGTAGCGGCGATCACCGCCGCCCCGGTGTCGCGCGCCCAGCCCGCCAACCAGTCCGCCAGCGCCGCTCCCAGCCGGGCATCCAGCGACGCAAACGGTTCATCCAGCACCAGCAGGTCCGGTGCCACCGCCAGCGCCCGAGCCAGCGCCACCCGTCGCGCCATGCCGACTGACAGTTGCCCGGGGCGTAGCGCGCCGGCCCCACCAAGCCGCACGCTATCAAGCAGGCCATCAATGTCGGGCGGCTTCGCCCCGTCGGGCACCACCAGGCGGATATTCTCCGCCACCGTCAGCCACGGCAGCAGCCTGGGCTCCTGGAATACCACGCCGACGCTTCGCCAGTCGCGCCGAACGCGGCCTTCATAGCCGTCGTCGAGCCCCAGCAGCAGCCGCAGCAGCGTGGTCTTTCCCGCCCCCGAGGGTCCCAGCAAGGCAACCACCTCGCCACGTCGGATCGAAAACGCAACATCGCGCAGCACGATCCGCCCGGCGGACTGCTTGCGGATGATATCAACCTCAAGCATTGCAACGCCACGCTGTCGCTTTCCGCTCCAGCGGTTGCAGCAATGCGCTCTCGACCAGCAGCATCAATCCGGCGAACGCCAGGCCATAGGCCAGGATGCCGGTCACGTTGAAGTCCTGGAAAAACAAATTGAGCTCGTAACCAACTCCGCTCGGCCGGCCCAGCAGTTCCACCAGCAGCACGATCTTCCAGGTGATCGACAGGCCGCTGCGCCCGGCCGCGGCCAGATACGGCAGCATCTGCGGCAACACCACGAAGCGCAGCCGACGCCGCGCCGGCAACCGGAACACCCGCGCCATCTCCGCTAGCCCCGGATCCAGTGCCCGCGCGCCCTCGCGCACCGTCACCACCACCGTCGGCGCCTTGGCAAGCACCACCGCCAGGATCGCCGCTGCATCGTTCAGCCCGACCCAGACATAGGCCAGCACGACGATGACCAGCACCGGCAGATTGAGCGCGATCACCACCCATGGATCGACCCAGGCATTGATCCGCCCCGAACAGCCGGCGACGTAGCCGAGGACACCGCCGCCAATCATCGCAATGACGAAAGCCACCACCACCCGCGCCAGCGTTGCGGCGAACGCCGCCGGAAGCGCGCCCGAGACGCAGGCATGCCAGGTGAACGTCGCGACGCGCACCGGCCCCGGCAGCAACCCAGGCGAGGTGGCCAGATGCGCCCCGACCCACCAGATCGCGATGAACCCGGCCAGCGACAGCAGCCGATCGCGGCTGATCGCGGGCGCTGCGCGTACCTCCGCGGGCGCCACCTCGGTCCCCACCGATACCATCCGGGACCCAGGCGGTGCCATTCGGGTCTCAGCCCGTGCCATCCGCATCCGGCCAGAACACCCCGGGCGGCAGCGCCTCGACACCCCCGGTCGCCGCCGCGCCGCCGGTCCGCCGCAGCACCGCCAGCAGCTTGGCTGCGCCCCGCGCCTGCTCGGCCGGATCCGCGCGATTCATACCTGAAACGAAATCATCGCGCAGGCGAGCGAACAGCGCATCGTCATCCGCCCGCATCAGCGGGCGCACCGCATCCCATTCCCCAGCCGAGTGCGCCAACAGCCCCTCGGCATCGCCCACCGCCGCCAGAAAACCGTCGATCGCTGCCCGGTTGGCATCCGCCCAGTCCTGATGGAACACAAACCCCACCATGCTGATCCGCGGCGAGATACCCAGCGCGTTGACGCAGTCGGCAACCGAGACCGCCCGGCGAAACCCCTCGGCCTGCAGCATGGCGACGAAATTCCAGTAGGTCAGCACGGCATCGAGTTCACCCTGCCGCAGCTTGGCCCCGAGCAGCGGCGGCGCGCCGTAAACGCAACGAGCGCTGGCCGCGAGGTCCACACCATCCTTCGCCCGCGCCGCTGCCCGCACCACCAACCAGGACTTGTCGGCCGGTCCGCCGGCGATGCCCAGCTTGCGTCCGGCCAGGTCGGCCAGGCCACGGATCGGCGAACCCTGAGCGGTCACGATGCCGCCGCTGGCACTGGAGAATCCGGCGAAGCAAAGCTTGCTGCCGGCCGCCCGCTGCGCCGCGACGAACGGCCAATCCGACAGAATGACATCGCTCGCCCCCGCCATCAGCGAGATGCGGCCGGCACCGGTGTTCGCCAGCATCGTGCCCCGCAGCGAAAACCCGTGCCGTGTATCCAGGTCGTGCCGCCGGATCACGTCGGCCACCCACTGCACGGTGCCGAATTGCAGGATGCCCAGCCGCACCATCGGCGGCACACCTCCAACCAGCGTCGCCGCGCCCGCCATCAGGCCGCGCCGCCCGATCATCACGCCGGCCCCCCGCCGCCGCGCCGCACCAGCAGTCCTCGCGACGGGTCGTAGGCCAGGATCGCCCCGGCCATGAACACCACCGTCACCGCGACGACCACGATCAACGCGGTGACGTCCAGCTTGCCGTAAAGCGTGAACCGGATCAGCTCCACCCCATAGGTGAACGGATTCAGCCGGCAGACATAATACACCACCGGGCTGGACTGCTGCAGCAGCCACAGCGGATACAGCGCCGAGGAGGCAAAAAACATCGGGAAGATCACGAAGTTCATCACCCCGGCGAAATTTTCCAGTTGCTTGATCAGCGACGACAGCAGCATCCCAAGCGCACCCAGCATCAGCCCGCACAGCACCAGCGCCGGCAGCACCGTCAGAAACGACCAGGGCGGCAGGTCCACCCCCCACAGCGTCGCCACCAGCAGAAAAGCCGCGACCTGCAGGATCGACACCGCGGTGCTCGCCAGCAGTTTGGAAACCAGCAGGAACCAGCGCGGGAACGGACTGACCAGCAGCATGCGCATGTTGCCCATCTCGCGGTCGTAAACCATCGACAACGATGACTGCATGCCGTTGAACAGCTGGATCATCGCGATCAGGCCCGGCGTGACATAGACCTCGTAAAGCACATAGGTGTCGTACGGCGGGATGATCGATACGCCCAGGATCTGGCGAAACCCGGCGGCGAAGATGAACAGCCACACCAGTGGCCGCACCAGCGCCGAAACGAATCGCTCGCGCTGATGCACGAAGCGCAGCGCCTCGCGCCACATGATACCGCGCAGACAGATCAGATACTGCCCGACGGTGAAACCACGCCGCAGGGCAAAGTCGCTCATGCCGACTCGGTCATGCCGGCGAACGCCGCGCGTAAAGTCTCGGCGCCACTGGCCGCGACCACCTCGGCGGTGACCCCGTGGGCCAGCGCGCTTCCTTGGTGCAGAATCAGAACATTGTCGTCGGGCTCGACCTCATCCAGCAGATGCGTGGTCCACAGCACCCCCACGCCACGTTCGCGCACCAGCCGGCGCACGTGGCGGACGATGGTTAGCTTCGAGGCGATGTCCAGACCGACGGTCGGTTCATCCAGCACCAGCAGGCGCGGTTCATGCAGCAGCGCACGGGCGATTTCCACCCGCCGCATCTGTCCGCCCGACAGGTTGCGCGCCTTGTCGCGCCGCCGCTCCAGCAGATCGACGTCGGTCAACACCGTTTCCGCTCGGCGCCGCGCCTCGCCGCCACCGATGCCGTGCAACGCGGCATGAAACAGCAAATTGTCCATCACCGACAAATCGAGATCGAGCGTGCGCGCCTGGAACACCACGCCCAGGCGGCGCAACGCCTCGCCCGGCGCACGGTCGATGCGATGGCCGAACACACTGATGGTGCCGCTTTGCGTGTCGAACAGGCGAGTGATCAATGACAGCAGCGTGGTCTTGCCCGCGCCGTTGAGCCCAAGCACCGCGGTGAACTGGCCTTGTGGAACGGTCAGCGAAACGCCGTGCAGCACGCGGCGGGAGCCGTAGGCATGACTGACCGAATCGACCGCGAGCGCTGATGGCTTGATGCTGGAAATAACGTTCATCGCGCCGTCACGCAGCGCTGGTTTTGCCTGATCGGCCGGTCGACCCCGAGCAGCGCCGTTGCCTGCTCCGTGGATCGGCGATCGTGCCGCGCCGGCTGATGCCGTTGCGCGCGCTGCAACGTGGTCCTTCCCATGGTCGCCAGCCTATTGAAACCCGCAGTGCGCGACAAGCCGCTTAGCCCAATGCCCCCCGAGTCCCTTGGCCACGCGCGGTCGCCACGCCCGCGCCGGCGAGGCAGCCCGCCGGCCGCGACGTTATTCCGCGATCAGGCCGCCCGAGCCGCCGAATTCCTTGGGAAAGTCCTTCATCTTGGGCAGCCCATCCTTCATCGGCAGCACTGTCTCGGCATAGTTGACGTGCAGCACGGGGGTGAACGTCAGTGTCGGGATGGTCGCGGCGAAGACGTCAGCCAGCGCAAGCGGCGGATGGTTGGCCATCACGTGGCCACCGCACTTCTTGCAGAACTGCCGCTGGCTCACCTCGGTCTTCTGGAACATGCCGAGGTTCTCAGCCCCGGACACCACCCGCACCGCGTCGGGCTTCCACAGGGTGAACGCATTGACCGGACCGCCCGACCACGACCGGCACGACCGGCAATGGCAATACCCCATCGCCTCGGGCTCGCCCGAAACCTCGATCCGAACCGCGCCGCAAAAGCATTCGCCGGTGTGTGTTGCCATGATGGAATTTCCCCTGAACGCCACTTCGCGTGGTCCGATTGGTCGGCGTCGGCTGACATCCCAGCCAATCCCAGCGCCGTTGCCGCATGATCACGCCAGACCAAACCATTCAACCGCCCCAATCGAATGTCAATCGCCCGTTTCCTGGGCGAACGGCAGCCCTACCCGAGCGCCCCTACGCGCGCCCCCTCACCCCGCCGCGCGCATCACACCCAGGCTTCCTCCCAGGTGCCCGTAGTCGACGCCTTGCTGTATTCCGTCGCTCGGTTCTCAAAAAAATTCGCGTGCTCGACCGCGTTCAGCATCTCGTCCAGCCAGGGCAGCGGATTCTTCGCCACATGGAACAGCTCGTTCAAGCCCAGCTCGATCAACCGCCGGTCCGCGATGAAGCGGATATACTGCTTCACCTCGCGCGGCGTCAGTCCATCGACCGGCCCCTGCTCGAACGCCAAATCGATGAACGCATCCTCATGCGAAACGATGGTGGCGCAGGTCAGGTAGATCTCCCGCCGCAACTCCTCAGTCCAAAGATCGGGATTTTCCTGGATGAAGGTGCGGAACAGCTTGATCACCGAGGCACAGTGCAGGCTCTCATCGCGCACCGACCACGTCACGATCTGCCCCATCCCTTTCATCTTCCCGAACCGCGGGAAATTCAGCAGGATGGCGAACGACGCGAACAGTTGCAGCCCTTCGGTGAAGGCGCCAAACGCCGCCAGCGTCTTGGCGATCTCGAACCGAGAATCGACCGAGAAGCCGTGCATGTAGTCGTACTTGTCCTTCATCTCCTTGTATTTCAGAAACGCCGTGTATTCGATCTCCGGCATCCCGATCGTATCCAGCAGGTGACTGTAGGCCGCGATGTGCACCGTCTCGATGTTGGAAAACGCCGACAGCATCATCAGCACCTCGGTGGGTTTGAACACCTGGCTGTAGTGCTTCATGTAGCAGTTGTTCACCTCGACATCGGCCTGGGTGAAGAAGCGGAAGATCTGCGTCAGCAGGTTGCGCTCGCCGTCGGTCAGGTTGCGGTGCCAGTCCTTGACGTCGTCGGCCAGCGGCACTTCCTCGGGCAGCCAATGCACCCGCTGCTGGGTCAGCCACGCCTCGTACGCCCACGGATAGCGAAACGGCTTATACACCGGGTTCTCGGTCAGCAGGTCGAATCGGATCGGATGCTCGTCGGCCGCCCGGGTTAGCCCATCCATGTCGGTCCCTTCCTGAAAGCCTGTGCGGCACCGAATCGTCTCCGATCCCG
This sequence comes from Rhodopila sp., assembly GCF_965277165.1. Lineage (GTDB taxonomy): Bacteria > Pseudomonadota > Alphaproteobacteria > Acetobacterales > Acetobacteraceae > Rhodopila. The sequence continues at coordinate 7,207 of NZ_CBDICE010000006.1, read as the reverse complement.
CTCCCACCCATTGTGGTCAGATGACCGCACTGGCGCAACCTCTAGTATCAAAGGCCCCGCAATCGCGGACCATGCCACAACCGCCATCGATGTGGTGACGCAACCGGCGGCTGCCAACGTTGCCAGATCACCGGCCCGGTCGTACCGTCCGTACAGCAGGCGGCGGTGCCCGGTGCCCGCTGTGATCAAAAGAGGGAATGTAACGATGAAGGTCGGCCAGGCAGTCGCGGAAATCATGAAGCGCGAGGGCATCGAGATCCTCTGCGGATACCCCGTCAACCACCTGCTGGAGTTCGCCGCCGCCGCCGATATCAGACCGGTCATCGTGCGTCAGGAGCGCATCGGCCTGCACATGGCCGATGCGATTTCCCGCGTCACCTCCGGGCGCAAGATCGGCGCCTTCTGCATGCAACACGGCCCCGGCACCGAGAACGCCTATGGCGGCATCGCCCAGGCCTATTCCGAATCGGTGCCGATGCTGGTGATCCCGCAAGGCTACCCGCGCCGCATCGCCCATATCGACCCGAACTACAACGCGGTGCGCGACATGCGCGGCATCTCCAAGCTGGCCGAACCGGTCGGCCTGCCCAGCGAGGTCGCCCACGTCATGCGCCGCGCCTTCAGCGCCATCCGCAACGGCCGCAGCGGCCCGGCGATCGTCGAGATCCCCACCGACATCTGGAACGAGGAGGTCGGCCAGCACTTCGAATACACCCCCGTCGGCGTGCACAAATACGCCCCCGACCCAGTCGACATCCGCAAGGCGGCCGCCGCCATCCTGCAGGCCAAGCGTCCGGTGATCTACGCCGGCACCGGCGTGCAATGGGCCGAGGCCTGGGCCGAACTGCGCGAATTCGCCGAGCTGCTCGGCGCCCCCGTCACCACCAGCCTCGGCGGCAAGAGTTCATTCCCCGAGAACCACCCGCTCTCGCTTGGTTCCGGTGGCAACGCGGTTCCCAAGCCGGTGCATCACTTCGTGCACAACGCCGACGTCATCATCGGCATCGGCTGCTCGTTCACCGAGACCAATTTCGGGATCAAGTTCCCCAAGGACAAAACCTTCATCCACGCCACCCTCGATCCGAACCACCTCAACAAGGACGTGGTCAGCTCGATCGGCCTGGTCGGCGACGCCAAGCTGACGCTGGCCGCACTGATCGGCGAGTTGCGCCAGACCATAAAGTCGAACCGCGACTCCAAGCCGGTGGTGGCGGAAATCACCAAGATTCGCGAAGAGTGGATGGAACACTGGCGCCCGCTGCTGAACTCCAACGAGGCCCCGCTCAGCCCCTACCGGGTGATCTGGGAGCTGATGAACACGGTGGACCTGAAAAACACCATCATCACCCACGACGCCGGCAGCCCACGCGACCAGATCTCGCCGTTCTGGGTCTCCACCGAACCGCTGTCCTATATCGGCTGGGGCAAGACCACCCAGCTCGGCATGGGCCTCGGCCTGGCAATGGGCGCGAAACTCGCCAAACCCGACAAGCTCTGCATCAACCTGTGGGGCGACGCCGCGATCGGCTTCACCGGCATGGACTTCGAGACCGCGGTGCGCGAGCGCATCCCCATCCTGTCAATCCTGCTGAACAATTTCTCCATGGCGATCGAGCTCAAGGTGATGCCGATCTCGACCGAGAAATATCGCTCCACCGACATCTCCGGCGACTACGCCGCGATGGCTCGCGCCTTCGGCGGCTACGGCGAACGCGTCACCCAGCCCGGCGACATCAAGGCCGCGATCCGGCGCGGCATCGAGCAGACCCAGGCCGGCAAACCTGCCCTGCTGGAATTCATCACCGCCAAGGAGACCCGCGTTTCCAAGTTCTAGAAAGTGATCGCGCTGAGCGGAACGTTCCCAGCGCGCGAATTACGCGATCAAACAAACAGTCAGAGCACGTCAGCATGCATAGTCAGGCTGAACGTGCTCTGACGAACCGGGCACGACCGGCCCCACCTTTCCAACGCGCCACCACCGGGGGCGGCCCATCCGGTGTGTCTTGACTGGACGTGGCCGGTCGACCGACCGGCATGACCATCGCTGGCGATCCCGTTCGCAAGACCGCAACGCCCCAATGCCCAAAGGCCGCAACGTCCAAAGCCGCAACACCATGGAAATCCGCCCGGCCAATGCATCCGACCTGCCGGCGATCACCCGGATCATCGCCGCCGCTTACCAGAAATACGTAACCCGGATCGGCAAACCTCCGGGCCCGATGCTCGACGATTATGCCACCCACATTCGCCGCCACACCGCCTGGGTCGCCGAGACCCAGCACGCCATCCTGGGCCTCATCGTGCTAATTCCGGAACAAGACCATCTCGCCCTCGACAATGTCGCCGTCGATCCGCAGCACCACGGGCGCGGCGTCGGGCGCGCCCTCATGACCTTCGCCGAACAAGAAGCCGCGCGGCGCGGCTACACCGAACTGCGTCTCTACACCCACGAGAAAATGACGGAAAACCTGGCCATGTATCCCGCCCTCGGCTGGCAGGAGACCGGCCGAGGCGAACAGGCCGGCTATCAGCGGGTGTTCTTTCGCAAGCCGGTTTAGGCGCCGCTCCCGAAACCTGAATCGCCGTCCCTTGGCCTCCGGGTAGCCGCTGTCACGCCACCACCATCAAGCTCACGGCTTCGGCTTAGGCTTCTCCTCATGCTCCCACTGATGCGCAGTTTCCGTCGCGTGGCGGTCAGACGTCGGCATTCCGGTCGGCTGCTCCTCGATGCCGCGCTGATGCGACGGCTTGTCCGGCTTCTCGGCACCGGGCGTGCCCGAGTTGGCCGGCGGGTTGCTGGCCGAAAAACTGTCCTTCTGTGCTCTGTCCCGGTAAGTCTCCAAAAGGAGATGCAAGTGCTGCAGTGGTTGCTGTAGCGAGGCTCGATTACTGTAATTTTTATATGTTCTATTTCCCGGGCGGGAAAAGACCCTAAAAATATCCACGAGGTTGGCAAGTGAACCCACGGCAAAAGATTCACTTCAACATTCACATGTGGTGAATCATGTGGCATACAGTAACGATCTACCACTTGATCAAACTACAAATACAATGATGCCAAGAGTACGCGTGAATCTGGCGCGCAAATCCATTTCCTCCATTCACTTCGACCCACCAGCAGGATTCAACCACGAAAAAGCCGACCCCCCTCCTATAGGATTCGACTTCGTCTTCGGCGGCGGCCCCGACGCAGCAGCAGCAGCAGCAGCCTGGCCATCCCTCTTCAGCTCATTCCCAACAACCTTCCCATCAACCTCGCTCTTCCTGCGTCCCTCGTCGAAGAACCTACTCTTGCCGTCCGCAGAACTACCTCCAGACGTACTCGTAGTAGCGGCCGACGAGAAGGTCCTGCTCGCAATTTTAGGTTTGAGCACTTTCATGCCGGATTCCTTTCGCTGGTAAGGGGGTTCGCGGGTTTTGCTTGTGCTGGCCCAGTCTAGAGCCGCGTTTGCTGAGGGAGTTGTTGCGGAGGTGCCGCCGTCTCGGCGCCAGTTGCTCCAGATTGCGGGACTGCTGCCGGATCGTAGAGGTGTCGTCTGTGGCCCGGCATCCGAAGGGAGGTCTTGAGAGTCGCGTGTGTTCAGTAAGCTGAGGGATGGCCGCGAAGTGTTAGACTGGCGGCTCGCCGGGCGAGCATCACTGTCAGAACCCGCAGCGCCGCCTTTCATCGAATCCGCGCTGCCTGCCTCAGATGCGATGATGCCGGGTGGTCTGTACTTGCCTGGTGGCGGACTCGCTGTTGTCGATGAGACGGATGCTCCTGAGCTACCCTGGCCTAGGCCATTCAGGTACGGCTGCTCTTTGGCCAGCTCCTCAGACTTCTCCGTTGCCGAATTGGGTGCGCCACTTGATATGAAGAGACTCTTGAACGCAGCTTCGTTTTCCGGCCGCACAAGAGGTATGCTCAGCTTGCTCCGATCATCATCGAACAGCGTCATGCTGTTCGAAGAGAAGAGTATGTCAGCGCTGTGTTGCTTCAAGACATCAGATCCAATGAAGATCTGAATGCTTTTCTCGTTCTCACTCGACGCCTGCTGTACAACGTTGAAGTCGACCGTCAAAGTTGGCAGCTGCGGCGCCGGGCTGCTAGATCTTGAAGATGCTGGATGAGGCACCGCTTCTGGAAAGTACACCGGGAGCTCAACAGTGCGTTGTCCATCGGCATTGGTGTTGATGTTGCTCTCGAATCCCAGCTTCAGTATCAAACGCAAATCCAGGTAAGACTTGTAAGAGCCAGAACAGACAGCAGCATAGAGCAACGCATCGTGTTTAAAGTTCGTATTCATCCAACACCGAATGATCGCTGGGACAGGCCCGAGCAAGAGTAGACCGGGTGACAGGCCAGGATGATCCAGCGGAGACCGTCCTGCGTCACCAATGCCATACGTCGTATCGAGGTTCAAGCTACTGGCGCGTCCGGAAGCCGCAGATCGAATGGAGTGGACAGAGCTCGCGCGGCCTTCCGACTTATGCGAAGCCGTGCGCTCATTCATCTGGAACCCGCCCAGACCGCTACTCGTCCGGGACATAATATCCATAGACGGCCGCGACGAATGCGAAAAGTGGTTCTGGTTCGCCGTCTCATCAAAACGCACGCTGTTCGCTCTCGAAGTAGCGCTCATCCTACTCCTCGGCTCCTCGTCGGCATCCAGGTGCAGACTACTCATCAGATTATTGGCCTCGTCGTCGAAATTGCGGAATTGATCGGATGGCGGCTGTTGGAGAGGTGCTAGATGCGACAAATCAACATTTCGCTCTGCAAACCGCTTGCACGCACGAACTCACCTTGCTGCGGCGTCCCACTCAGCACGCTGGGAAACGGTGAACTATTGCCCCACACACTCTTCATCCTGGCATCCTCGTCCTGCCGCCTTTCCAGCCTTGCAATCCGCTCCGAGTGCTCCGACTGCACTTGCTGGATCCGCACCACGTCGGACTGCAGGCGCCAATTGTCGTGGTTCGTACTGTAGGGGCTGAAAGGTTGGCTCTGCGGATCCATGGCACGGCGGCCGCATTCGAGGAAAGACTTATTCTACACCGAATGGCCGCAGTCGGCGTCTCGTGTTCTCCCCTGGATGGAGGTAATCCGCAAAGGTATCCAGCGTTCTTCCTCCTCCTCTCCACCCTTCCTACCTACCTGCCAGCCCCGGACTACCGGCACCCGCCGTTATTGTCTTGAAGCTACGCCAAGTTTGCGTTGTCGTCCTTGCAAAAGTTGCGAGTGCTTGTGTAGTGACGGTGGAGATTGTGAGGGATGCTCGAATGTCGTTGCGAAGACGCCGCTGCTGATTGAAGTACGGAGGCTTGTCAAGATGTAAGCGAGGAAGTGCGTTTGCTGGACAAAGGAGGAGTGAGGACTGGAACACAGGTAGTCGGCGACTCCGGTGGTATGTTAGACAGGATATGTACACGTTGGAGCCGCCCAGATGACTAGACGGTTGCGAGGCTTCCTTAGACAGTCGAAGAACGAATTTGCGATGGTCAGACCGGAAGGAGGCAATCTCAACGCAGAGTGGATGAAGTGTGCTTCATTGACTTCTCGCGTTCCTGTCAAGGTGGACAAGCCTGGCAGTTACACTAGTGCTCGATCTGGTATAGTTGGATCTGAGAGGCGTTTTCACGTGGGCCGGACATAAAGTGACGTGAGACATCTCTTCAAACTTTACTCTTGAAACTATTGAAGGTCGTAGGCTGAATCGCAGGTATGCAAAATGGTCTAGAGTGTGCCCCCATCCATTCTCCCTGTTCTATTGTCTGTTCCATACACCTCACAGCCTTTTAGTAGTACCATCAAAAAATATTGCCATAGGCGATCGATCTCTCACAGATAGCGCATCGCGTAGAAACCGGCCACAGCAACCAATAAACCAATCGCAATCGCTCTGTGCACAACAGTCAGTTTTCTCCCGCATGAAGATCAGATCAGATAGACTCACATGACATTATTCCTCCCCCCAACCCTCTCCACCGCACTCTCAATCGTACTCTTCCGTCTGTCGACAACTTCAACAACAATCGTCTCCTGAATTTCAACCACCTCCACCAGCTGAGTCTTCGGCTCAAAATCCGCATCTTCCGGCTCCCCAGGTCGCAATGGGTCCATCTCCTCCCCACTCTCCTCTTCTTTCTCGTACTCCTCTTCCTCCGCCTCTCGGATCTTCTCCAAGACCTCGTCGGCTTCTTGCAAGCTCGGCAGTGAATGCACTGAGCCCGAAGACTCGCTCAGCGCCTGTGAGTGCGGCGAGTGGAGCCCGCTGTGGTCGAGAGTCTCGTCTTCAGTGAGTGAAATGGAGGTACGGCGGATCTTCTCCAGTATACCGGCGTGATCGGTTGGGAATTTCTCGAGAGTTGGGTCGTTTGGATCTGCCTTAACGGGAGTGGAGGAAGGACTACCGGCAGTCTTGATAGGCGTAGTGGTGGTGGCTGCATGCTCGTGGTGGTTGTATCCCAGCGCGATAGACTCGTGGCGGAAAAGAGGTGCGTGGTCTTGCTCAGTTGAGTGTGGTCCCACTGACTCATGGCGTAGGAGAGGTGAGTTGGTTGCTTCGTCTTCACTGTCAGAGCTCGAGGAGGAGCCGTTCTCTGTAGACTCGGAGTCGTCGGCGGTGGTCGAGGCGAACGTCTCGTGCTTCATCATGGGAGAATCAACGTCGTCTGGAGATGCTTCATCTGCGAGTGGATCTTCCACCTCTCGGTCGGGAGTTTGCTGCGACTCTGAGCCCTTGTTTGGGACGAAGGTTTCGTGCTGCAGGAGCGGTGCTGGAGGAGCTGATTCATGTGCAGGCGTCACAACAGTCTGAGGTTGCGCGTGAATCTCAGGGACAGGTGCCGCTGGAGGCTTCGATGCCACAGGAGACGCTGGTCGAAGTGGTGCTGGATTGGAGGATTCATGTGACGCCGGTGCCACAACAATCTGAGGTTGTGGATGTGGCTCAGGAGACGCAGCCTTGCTGTCTTTCCTCTCGTCCAGAAGCGGCGACGAATCAAAATACTGCCCCTTCACAACCAACAAATTATTCTTATTGCCCGTGCCATCATCAACGGTCGGCAGACTCTCATCGCAAGTCCACCAATCTCCCGGTCCCAGTCGGAATTTATACTGGTACTCCCCTTCCTCCACATCAAATCCCTTGGAGAAGCTATACTCTCCTCCCTTCTTCTCGGCCACCATCTCGACGGCCTCCCATTGCGGATCGCTGAGACTGGT
>NZ_CBDICE010000005.1:2500-2351274 GCF_965277165.1 Rhodopila sp. | reverse complement strand
ACGTTGGAGGACTGCTCGCAGGCCAGGTGGACCCCGCCCAGCTGGGCCACCGAGTCGTCCCCGTACTCGAAGAACACCCGCTCATAGAGGTCCTCGGCCCGCTTGAGACCGACGGTGGCGTCGACGCTGGCATCCCCGGTGATGTCGAGATCGCCCACGAACTCGTCCAAGAACAGCCGGCGCAGGCTCTTGGGCGACCGGGAGTACCGGGCGAAGAGCGCCCCTTTGACCACCTCGGGCAAGTTGACCAGGGCGAACACCGGCTGGTCGAGGTTGGTGACATAACGACGGAGAATTGCCTCCTCGTCGGCGGTGAACGTCTCCTCCACGTACGGGAACATGCCCAGACAACCTTACGACGGGCCCCCGTCATCGGTGGCGGATGCCACCAGCGCTCCCGGGACGATGCCGGCAGCCACCACGTCACGGCGCAGCAGGTCCACGGCGGCTCTCGCCGAGGCTGCCATTTCCGGATCGGTGGTGATGATCGAGACCTGGCCCACCAGGTCGGCCAGCTGCTTGATGGTGCGGACGAAATCGCCAGGGGCGATCTCCCGACATCGCGGGCGGCCACCTCGAGGACCGTGCCGAGGAAGCCCGCCGCCGCGAATCCGAGGCGCGCAAGGCCGCCGAGGAACAAGAGCGTCTGGCCGAGGAACAGGCGGTTCGCGACAAGCTCGAGGCCGACGCCAATCGCGCCGCCGAAGCCGCCACGGCCGCTGCCGCCGCGCGCGATCCGACCACCGCGGAGCCCGATCAGCCATCCCATGCCGCCGCCCTGCCCAGCGCGCAGCCGCAACCGGGCCAGCCCGCGGCAAGGGCTCCAGCCGGGCGCCCCGGGGCACCCGCCCCGGCACCCTCGCCGTCAGCGGCCACCGAGACCCTGCGGCTGCGCAACCGCGCCGAGGAGGAAGACGACGGTCGTCCGGTCCGCCGCACCGGCCCCGGCGGCCTACCCGCCCGCAAACCGCCGGTCGCGCTCCCCAAGAGCGGCACCAACGACCGCCGCCGCGCCGGGCGCATCGACGTCCAGGCGGCGATCGAGGGTGAGGACGAAAAGGTCCGCTCGCTCGCTTCGGTCCGCCGCCAGCGCGAACGCGAACGCCGCCAGGCCGAACTCGACAGGCTGCGCTCCGACCAGGTGAAGGTGGTGCGCGACGTCATCCTGCCGGAACAGATCACCGTGCAGGAACTGGCCAACCGCATGGCCGCGCGCGCACCCGAAGTGATCAAGGCGCTGATGAAGATGGGGGTAATGGCCACCATCACCCAGACGCTGGATGCCGACACCGCCGAACTGGTGGTGCAGGAATTCGGCCACCGCGCCCGCCGGGTCTCGGAATCCGACGTCGAGCTCGGACTCGAAGGTCATGCCGACGCCGACACCGACCTGATCACCCGCCCGCCCGTCGTCACCATCATGGGCCATGTCGACCACGGCAAGACCTCGCTGCTCGACGCCCTGCGCGCCACCGACGTCGCGGCCGGTGAGGCCGGCGGCATCACCCAGCACATCGGCGCCTACCAGGTGAAGATGCCCGGCGGCGAACAGATCACCTTCATCGACACACCGGGCCACGAGGCGTTCACCGCAATGCGCATGCGCGGCGCCTCGGTCACCGACATCGTCGTTTTGGTGGTCGCCGCCGATGATGGCGTCATGCCGCAGACCATCGAGGCGATCCGTCACGCCAAGGCCGCCAACGCCCCGCTGATCATCGCCATCAACAAGATGGACAAGCCAGACTCCGACCCCAACCGGGTGCGCCAGGAACTGCTGAGCCATGAAGTCGTGGTTGAGGATCTCGGCGGCGAAACCCAGGACGTCCCGGTCTCGGCGCTGAAGAAGACCGGCCTCGACAAGCTGGAGGAAGCCATCCTGCTGCAGGCCGAACTGCTCGACCTGCGGTCCAACCCGAACCGCACCGCCGAAGGCACGGTGATCGAAAGCCGGTTGGATCGCGGCCGCGGCCCGGTCGGCACCGTGCTGGTGCAGCGTGGCACGCTGAAACAGGGCGACATCGTCGTCGCCGGCGCCGAATGGGGCCGGGTGCGCGCGATGCTGGACGACAAGGCCAAGCCGATGACCCAGGCCGGCCCGTCCGCCGCGGTGGAAATCCTCGGCCTCAGCGGCGCACCCTCGGCCGGCGAACCCTTCGTCGTGGTCGAGAATGAAAGCCGCGCCCGCGAGATCACCGAATTCCGCGAACGCCGCCAGCGCGACAAGGCGGCCGGCGCGGCGGTCGGCGCCCGCGGCACGCTGGACCAGATGCTGGCCCGCATCCAGGCCGGCGAACAGAAGGAAGTCGCCGTCCTGATCAAGGCCGACGTCCAGGGCAGCGCCGAGGCGATCCAGGCATTGGTCACCAAGCTGGAGCATGAGGAAGTCAAGATCCGCGTCCTGCTCGCCGGCGTCGGCCAGATCACCGAAAGTGACATCCAGCTCGCCAAGGCGTCCAGCGCGGTGATCGTCGCCTTCAACGTCCGCGCCACCTCGCAGGCCCGCGACCTTGCCCAGCGCGAGAACGTCGATATCCGCTACTTCTCGATCATCTACGAAGTCGCCGATGACATCGAAAAGCTGGTCAAGGGCAAGGTCGCGCCCAAGGCTCGGGAAAAGTTCCTGGGCTATGCCGAGGTCCGCAAGGTGTTCAATATCACCAAGACCGGCAAGGTCGCGGGCTGCATGATCACCGAGGGCTTGGTCAAACGCGGCTCCGGCGTGCGTGTGCTGCGCGACAACGTGGTGATCCACACCGGCGAATTGTCCCAGCTCAAGCGCTTCAAGGACGATGTGCGCGAGGTCGCCCGCGGCTACGAATGCGGCCTGTCGTTCGCCCACTTCGAAAACCTGCAGGAAGGCGACGTCGTCGAGTGCTTCGAGACCGAGATGGTCCCGGGTTGACCAAGCCAGCCCGGGCCGGTGCCGCGAAGGCGGGCCCATCGCAACGGCAACTGCGCGTGGCGGAGGAAATCCGCCACGTGCTGTCGGGGATCTTCGGCCGCGGCGAGTTCCGCGACCCCGACCTCGCCGACGCCCGCATCACCGTCAGCGAAGTCCGCATCGGCCCCGATCTGAAACGCGCCACCGCCTTCGTTACCCGACTCGGCCGCTCCGACGTCGATGCGCTGATCCCCGCCCTGGTCCGCGCCACCCCCTATTTGCGCGGCCAGGTGGCCAAGGCGCTCAGGCTGAGAGTCGCCCCGGACCTCACATTCACGCCCGATCGCACGCTGGACTACGCGATGAAGATCGATGCGCTCATGCACCGCCCCGAGATCGCCCGCGACCTGCACCCAGACGCCGCCGACAACCCCACGGACCCACCCACCTCCAATCCACAATCAGCTTGACTCCCGCACCGTTTAAATCTAGTCGGTCTAGCTATACACCAACGGAGACCGCCGTGCAGGACTGGCAATTGCAGGACGCAAAAAACCGTTTCAGCGAAGTGGTCAAGCGCGCCCGCGACGACGGCCCGCAGACCGTGACCGTGCACGGCCAACGCGCCGCGGTCGTCGTCTCGGCGCGGGAATTCGATACCCTCTCCAATCCGCCGGTCTCCTTCGTCGATTTCCTGCTCGGCGATGCCCCTGAACATGACAAATGGCCCGACGACGTGGTGCAGGCTATCAACGATCGCGGCAACGATGCCGGGCGCGACATCGATTTCTGATGTACCTGCTCGACACCTGCGTCATCTCGGAAGCTCGCCGCCGCACTCCCCAGGTGGTCACCTGGCTTCGCTCGACGCGTCCCGAAACGCTGTTTCTCAGCGCCATTACCGTCGGTGAGATCATGAAGGGCGTCAGCATGAAGCTGCGCACCGACCCGCCGGCCGCCGCGCCCTTGCTCCGCTGGCTGGACGAGTTGCGCGTGGTCTATGCGTCCCGCATCCTGCCGGTCGACGACGCCGTGGCCACCAGTTGGGGCCGGCTGATGGCCAAGCGTTCGCGTCCGGTGATCGACACACTCATCGCGGCGACCGCTCGGGTCCACAACAAGATCGTCGTCACCCGCAACGTCGACGATTTCGCCGACGCCGGCGTCACCGTGCTGGACCCTTGGACCATCGTCCGCTTGGCGGACTAAAGCCTGATGGCGCTGGGCGAAACGTTCAAAGCGCGGGAATCAGCCGATAAAACAGATAGCTGCAGCGCTTTCGGGTTGTACAGTCACCCTTAAAGCGCTCCAGCCCGGATCCGGGGGCGACGAAAAGCCACCCTACAAGCCGCGACGCGAAGGGCATCATCGACCCGGGAATTACCACGCCCAGACCGCATCGGGGCGACCGAATCGCCCGACCGAGGACGATCATGCACACGCTGGATCAGCTCAATGCGATGTCACCCGATGCGTTCAGCGCCGCACTCGACGGTGTGTTCGAGCACGCCCCCTGGGTCGCCGAGGCCGCCGCCACGCGACGCCCGTTCGCCACCGTCACCGCGCTGCACGACGCCCTGATGGCCGCGGTGAAGGCTGCGCCGGCCGATCGCTGCCTGGGTTTCCTGCGCTCGCACCCGGCGTTATCGGCGAAAGCCCTGGCCGATCCGACGCTGACCGCCGCCTCCCGCGAGGAACAGGCCGGTCTCGCCATGTCCGGCCTGGGCGACCAGATCGCCCGGTTCGACTCCGCCTGCTCGACCTATGAAACCCGCTTCGGCTTCCCGTTCATCGTCTGTGTCCGCCGCCAGACCCCGCACTTCGTGCTGCGCGGTCTGCAGCGCCGCCTGACCAACACGCCGGACCAGGAACGCACCGCCGCGCTGGCCGAAATCGGCCACATCAGCCGCCTGCGCCTGGTCGATCGCGTGCACGGCCCGGGCATGCCGCCGACCAGCGGGCATCTGTCCACCCACGTGCTCGACACCGTCCGAGGCAAGCCGGCCCAGGGCATCGCCATCCAAGCATTCCGCGAAGGCGTCTTGATCGCGCAGGCGGTCACCAACCAGAACGGCCGCACCGATGCACCGCTATGGGCCGACGCCCCACTTCGCGTCGGCCGCTACGAACTCCGCTTCCACGTGCAGAACTACTGCTCCTCGGGGCCCGATCGCGCCGATCCACCCACTACCGATCCGTCCAGCGCCGATCCGCCCGATATCGGCCCACGCGACATCGGCCCACCCGCCACCGATCCCCCCTGGCACGACGTGATCCCGATCCGCTTCGGCGTCGCCGAACCCGAGCGCCGCTACCACGTCCCGCTGCTGCTGGGCGGCTTCAGCTACACCACCTACCGAGGAAGCTGACCCCGATCAGGCCGCCTGATTGCGCATCATTCGCTGCCACCGAGCCTCCCCCAGCATCTCGCGCCGAGCCCAAAGCGAGCGATACCAGGCGATCCGCGGCGCCACCTGATAGGCCAGCATGCGCTCGTCGGCGACGTAGCGGCGCGCCGCGTCGCCAATCTCGCGCGCCATCTCAGGCGTCGCCAGCAGCCGCAGCAGCTTGGCATTGAACTCCGCCGGGTCGCGGAACAACAGACCGGTCCGGCCATCCTCGATGCTGTCGCCGTACACCACGCTGCTCGCCAGCACCGCCACCCGGCACGACCCCGCCTCGATGAATTTCAGGTCCGACTTGGCGCGATTGAACCGATTGTCGGCCAGCGGCATGAAGGAGATCTCGCACCCGCCCAGCAGCCGAAGATAGGTCTCGTGATCGCAGGTCTGGGTGAACGCCTTGTGCGGAGTCTCCAGCGCCTCGAAGAAGCTCTGATCATGCACTACCTGGAACCGCAGACGGTCCCCCGCCACCGCCGCCACCGCGTTGATCACCGGCATCAACGGCAACCAGTCCAGCTCACGGTTCAGCGCGCCGAAAAACATAGTCACCACCCCAGGGTCGGCGAAATTGCCGATCGCGGGCAGGCTGCCGACGGCATTCGGAAACACCGCGATCTCGGAGTGGTAGGCGCGCAGCGCCTCGGCCATCGTCGCCGTGGTCGTCTGCACCGCGTGCACGCCGTAGAAACCCAAAGCTCCGCCATGCTGCATCATGGCAAAATGCTCCGGCAGATCATCGAACTCGGTGACGATCAGGAAGCCCGCCTCGGTCAGATGCCGCAACACCGCGCGACCCTGCTCGCCCATCATGGCCGGCCGGTGCAGCACGAAAATGCGCGGCGAGGGATCGCCCGGCGCGGCGACCCGCACCTGATCGGTCACCCTGGCCTCGACCGCCGGGTCGGTTGCCATCGCGTGGATCGGATAGACGACCCGCACGTGCGAAACCGCCCCGACCGGGTCCAGCATGTTCCCCGCCAGCGTCATCCGCCGCGGCAACTCCCTGGCGGCGCGCGCAATCAGGTGGCTCGGTCCGGCGCGAGCCGCGTATTCCTGCGGATCCACCCCCAGCGCTTCTAGGCTGGGCGCGATCGCCTCGGCGAACCGCGCCGCGTCAGCATCCGGCCGCGGCGTCGTGATGTCGCACAGCGTGAGTCCCGCGCCCATCAAATGGTCCGCGATGGCGTCCCGGTCGAAACCGGACACCGTCGTGAGGTCCTGGCCTTCGTCGTTCCCCCGCCCACCGCGCAGCAGCCGGTCGGCGACCCGCCAGTGATCGGGGTTGCGAACCCGGAGCAGCACCACCCCATCGGCCCCCAAGCTGGCCGCGTGCCGACGGATCATCGCCCAAGGGTCCCGCAGTCGCTCCAGCATCCCGTTGTAGATGATGCAATCGAGGCCATCCGGCAGCTCGAACGGCAAGGTGTCCCGTTCGGGATCCACCGTGACAACCTGATCAAGTTGCGATTCCGCCTGCGCCGCCAGGACCGGATCGGTCTCGATGCCCAGCAGGCGCGCCCTCGGATTCATCGCGCGATAGGCGGCACTAAGCTCCCCGTTGCCGCATCCCACCTCCAGGATCGTGCGGGCCGAGAGCGGAATCAGTGTCAGCAGATCCGGAGCATTCGAGGCAAAAAGCATCGCCGGTGCAGAAATCCCGCCTGCGTGAGGGGGCCGCCGCCCCGGACCCGGCCGGGCCCAATCAGCCAATCAGCCAATCAACCTGGCTGGTAGGCGGAATTGCCGCTCGCTGGCAAGCACGATCGCGCTCGCCGGACGGCTCCGGCGCTCGAAGGCGCGCGCAGCGGCCGCGCCCGAATCGCTTGCACCGCGTCCAGCATCCGCGACTGGCACCGATCCAACGCGATATCGCTCGACAGTTGCGGCGCAGCCTCCGCCGCACGCCCCAGTGCCTGGCTCGCCCTGGCGACCAGCCGCTCCGAACCGATATCCGCCAGCCGAGGCTGCATCCGCTCGAGCCAGACCCGACCGAGGTGGAAGCGGCTCAGCCGGCTGGTGTCGGCCCATTCAAGCAGTGTCGAGGCCGGCAGACCGCGGAACCGCGGGCGCACCTCCAGCATCTCGGCCCAGTCCAGCCATTTTGCCTGATGCACCTGCGCCAACGGCCGGATCGCGACCCACGGCACGCGTAGCGCATCGGCCACGATCACGCCGTGGAGCGCCTGGCTCAGCAGCAATTTGCAGCCCTGGATCGCGGCCAGGATCGCCGGCGGTGGATCGCGCGGGTCGATCAGCCGGACCCCGGCCATCGCCGCCACCGACTGCCATGCACCCCAGCCGGCGCTCTCGAAATGCGGCATGAAGCCGATATCCTGGCCGCCCGCCGTGGCGAGTCCCAGTGCCCTGGGCAGCAGAACGGCCGGATCGCCCAGCGCCAATGCCGCCTCCAGACCAAGCCTGGCGGCGGTTCTTCGGCCTCTGACCCAGTGGATGACCCAGGAGCGGTCCAACACCGGCTTGGCCTCGTAGCCGCCGTAGCCCGACCCCGCGACCAGCTTGGTCGCCACCCGCGCGTGCCGTCGGTCCAGGATCGACCCGATGCCCAGGAACCGTACCGCCGGATCGTCGTCGAAGAAGTCAGGCAGCAAACGCGGCCACAGCAACGTATTCAGTTCGTCACCGAAATTGGATGCGCGACCCTGCCAATGATACAGGATCACGCCGCCACCGCCACCGCGGCCTGCTCGATCGCCGCTTCGGTGACGTGCCAACCCAGCGCCGCTCGGATGAAACCCACGGCGTAGGCAAACCGCCAGCGCGCCGCCAACAGGAAGGCGGTGTGGTGGGGGATCAGCGCGGCCGGCGCCAGCAGCCCCGCGACCAGCAGCCGGCGCGGCAGTTCGCGCCACACCGTCTGCGGCTGGTGCAACAGGCGGCGGGTCAGCACGGTGGATGCGCCCTGCCAGTACATCCGCGACAACAGCCAGGCTGGCTCCATCCGCCGAGCCTGGATCTGGTGGTGCACGACGATACGAGAATCATAGCGCACCGAGTGGCCGGCATCCTGCAGGGTCCAGGCAAGCTGAACCTCTTCGTCGGATAGCAGGCAGTTGCCATAGCGCCCCACCGCACCGCCAAAGCCGCCGGCGGCGAGCAGCGACAGCACGTGCACCACCATGTTCGCCGCATACGGCTCCAGGCCCTGCGGCACCGCCGGCGTGCGGTACTCGCCGCGCCCCTCATGCTCGATGATCGACAGCACGCCACGCAGCGAGGCCGGCCACCACGTCGGCAGCGGCGCTTCCCATTTCGGCAGGATCCGCCCCCCGACCAGCGCCGGCGGACGGCCAGGCTGGGCGATCGCGTCCAGGATCGATTCCACCCAATCGGTCGCCGGGATTGCGTCGTCGTCGATATAGGCGATGAACCGGGTCCGCGCCGCCCAGGCACCGGCGTTGCGCGCCAGGCTGACGCCGACATGATCGAGCCGGATCAGCCGCGCGTCATGCGCCGCCGCCAGGCTGCCCAGTTCCGCCGCCGCCGTTTCGCCCGAGGCGCTGTCCACCAAAAGAACGGTGAACCGATCGCGCGCCACGGTCTGCCGCTTCAGCCCATCCAGGCAGTCCTGCACATAGCGCGGGCGGTTGTGGGTGCAGATGCAGACGGTCAGGTCCATCCCGGGAGGCTAGTCCGCAAACCTTGCCAAATCGTTAACGCCCCCGCGCAAACGGCCCAGCTTCGCGGCGGTGTTTGGCGTCTCGCGCCAGGGGGGCAACCTGCCTGAGGTCGATTCGCGGCGGGATGGCGACGGCACGCCGTTCAAGCGTCCCGCGCGGCCCTCGCGTTCAACGATGCAGGAAGCCTCAGCACAGCCGCGAACAGCCCCGCGTGAAATGCGCACAATAGCCCAAACGCCACGGTGAATGGCCCTATGACGGCAACATCGGCCCGCGCCGAGCCCAATCTCCATGCCAGCAAGGTGGCACAGAGCGTCGTCAGGGTCGGCCCTCCCAGGCGCTGGAAGATGTTCATCGTGGTTGTCGCCATCGGCAGGTCCGCCCGCGGCACGGAAGCATATCCCGCGGTGATCGAAGGAATGCCGATCGCACTCATGCCCACACCCCGGACAAACAGGCTGACCGCCAGCACCATCACCACCAGGCCATGGCTCGCCAGGTAGAGCAACGGCAGCGTGCCGGCCAGCGCCAACAGCGCCCCGGACACGGCAATCGGGCGAATGCCGAACCGCCTGGTCAGATGACCCATCAACGGATAGGTGCACATCATCCCCACCCCAAGCGGCGCCAGCAGCCAACCCGTCATACTGGGCGAAAGGCCGCACCCTTGGATGAGATAGATCGGGATCAGCATCTGACCGGCGAACGAGATCCCGTTCAGCATGAACATCGCGGCAATGGATGCCGAAAACACCTTGGCTTTCAGCAACCGAGGGTCGATCAGCGCCGCCTCGCCCTTCCTGATCGCCACCCGATGGAACAGCACCAGCATGATGACGGACGCCACCAGGGTCGTGATCCCCATGCGCCCGCCCAAATGGTCCGTTCCGTACAGGAACAGCACGAGCCCGGGCGACAGCAGAGCCAACCCAGCCAGGTCCAGGCTGCGCGGCCTGGTCTCTTCGCGGTCATCGGGCAGCAACACCACCGCCAGCGCGAGCGCCAGGACACCGACCGGCAGGTTGATCAGAAACAGCCAACGCCACGACGCGAATTGCAGGATCGACCCGGCAATGACCGGACCCAGCAGCGGTGCCAGCAGAACCGGCAGTGCCGCGAAGCTCACCACCTGCGCCATCCGTGGCCCCGCGGCTCGGGCCATCATCATCTGCGCCATCGGCGCCAGCAACCCGCCAGCCATGCCTTGAAACACCCGGAACGCGATCAGCAATCCAGCCGAACCGGCCAGCCCGCACAGCACCGAGACTGGAGTGCGCCCCTGCGGGTGGACAGTTTGAGTTCGTAGATTTGACCCCCCTGATCGGGCTTCTGGAGACTAGAAGCCATGACCAAGCATCGTTCCCATAGTGCGGCGTTCAAGCGGCAGGTAGCCGAGGAATTCATCGCCGGGGAGGCGCTGCATGCGCTGTCCAAGCGCCACGACATCTCGCGCCAGCTGATCCGGATCTGGGTTGGCAAGTTTGAAGCCGGGGCGTTGGATGATGATGTCCAGGCGGCTGACCTGCTTCAGGAATACGAAGCCAAGATCGCAGCTCTGGAGCGGATGGTCGGTCGCCAGGCGCTGGAGATCGAGATGCTAAAGGGGGCTCTCAAGCAGGCACCCCGGCCGAAAAGCGCGAATACCTCCGTCGTCACCGGCCCCGTGGCATCACCGCCCGCCGGGGGTGCGAACTGATGGGGCTGGCGCGCTCGACGTTCTACGACGCACCGCCCATCGCGGCGTCTCAGGACGATCTCGTCCAACGGATCAGCAAGATCTGTGACGAATTTGAGTGCTACGGGTACCGACGGGTGAGTGCGGCCCTCCGCCACCAGGGTATGGTGGTGAATAGCAAGAAGATCCGCCGCCTGATGCGCGAGCATGATCTGCAACCGAAGCGCCGCCGACGGCATGTCGTCACCACCGACAGCAACCATGCCAGCCCGATCTTCAAGAACCTGACCAAGGGCCTGGTGGTCGAGCGCTCCAATCAGCTCTGGATCGCGGACCTGACCTATGTGGCGATCCCGGGTGGCTTCGTCTATCTCGCCGCCATCCTGGACGCCTGGTCGCGCAAAGTGATCGGCTACGCCATCAGCCGATCGATGGATGCCCGGATTGCGATCGCCGCCTTCAAGGCCGCCATCCGCCTGCGTCAGCCGCCCAAGGATTGTGTTCACCATTCCGATCGGGGGGCGCAATACGCGTCGGACGCCTATCGCACTTTGATTGCCGAGTACGGCCTAAAAGGTTCGATGAGCCGACGCGGCAATCCCTATGATAATGCCAAAGCCGAGAGCTTCATGAAAACCTTGAAGGTCGGTTTACTTGGCAGCCTATGAAACCTTCGAGGATGTTACCGCCGGTCTTCCACGCTTCATCGACGAGGTCTACAACACCAAACGACTGCATTCAGCGCTTGGCTATCTCAGCCCGGCCCAGTTTGAGGATCAACACACCCGCCAGACGGTCAAAATGCTGGCTTGATTCTGTCCACCCGCAGGGGCGCACTCCACGCCTCTCGGGGGGCCCACCAAACCGGGCGTTTCGTTGGGAGCCTGATACCCGAGGGCGCTCGCGTTCGCATGGTGGTTGTAGGGACCAAAAGTGCGATGCAAGGGCGATCGTCTTGCGGGAGTACCGGCTACCACGCCGTCGCCATTTCCGCCCGCACCCGCCGTACGAGATCCGGATCGTGATACGCGTTGTGCGACTTCAGCATGTGCCAAACCTCAACCATCAACCTATGCACCGCTGGGTCGCGTGCAGCAATTCTGGACAAAGCGGTGGCGGATCGCAACGACTGCTCCAGGTCCACCGGCCTTTCGCCGCGAGTGGCGGGAGAGGCGAAATCCGGGATCGCCGACATCATCCATGGCGTTTCGATCAGACACTGTGCCTCGGCTAGGAATGTCTGC
The DNA here is from genome assembly GCF_965277165.1 of Rhodopila sp. GTDB lineage: Bacteria > Pseudomonadota > Alphaproteobacteria > Acetobacterales > Acetobacteraceae > Rhodopila. The sequence continues at coordinate 2,339,428 of NZ_CBDICE010000005.1, read as the reverse complement.
CCCAGACCGGCCAGTGGGTTCGTTTTGGATGTGCGTTCTTCAAGCAGCTTATGCAGCAGCCTCGCCTCCTTGGCCGCGACTGTCATGCCCTGACCGTAGACTGGGTTGAATCGGCAGATCGAATCACCGATCGGGATCAGGCCATCGGGAAAGGCTTCGACTGCCGCGAAATCGCGCCGAACACTCTCGGGCAAGGCGAAGCGCCGTAGTTTGCCGACCGGAGCCAGGCGACGTACCGCATTGTAGATCGTCGGCGTGGCAAGTTGTCGCAGATATACCAGGAGTGCGTCCCAGTCCGCAGGCGGACGGTCGGCGCCCTGGCCTGCCACGCTCATCATCCAGCGGTTGCCCTCCATCGGTAGCAGTATCGCGCGGCGCGTCGAATCCGGCAGGTTGGGGCGTGTCAACACCATCTTCCAGTCGGACGGCGCGTCGTTGGGGGTGGTCATGACGGCTGTGGTGTAGCCAAGGTCAATCCCGATCTTGGTATCCCGCGGCTGAGGCCGACCGATCGCCTGCAGCAGATTTGTGGTGAGATGGCCTCGTCCGGAGGCGTCGACGACGATGTCTGCGGGCAAGGTTTCGCCGCATTGGCCGGAGCCTGTCATGCAGTGCACCGCGGTGACGCGGCGTCCGGCGTCATCAGCCGCGATATTCAGGGCGCGGCAGTTCTGTCGAACGACGATGTTGCTCCGCTGCAAGACGCGCTGCCGCACGGTGAATTCGATCAGCGGTCGAGACATCAGGTAGCCAAACAAGCCAAAATCGCGCTGCGGCAGCGGATCGCGATCCGGCCATTCTTCGCGCAGGTCCTGGTTAACCCGTAATGGCACCCCCCCGACGCGGGCGAAATCGTCGCTGAGGCCGGGGAACAGCGCCTCGAGTGCCTGTAAGCCACCAACCAGCAGGCCGTGCGCGTGCTCAGCCTGCGGCGTTCCCGCCCGCGGGAGGGCCCCGGCAGGCAAACTGTCGCGCTCCACTATGACCACTTTTTCAAACCAGTCGGCGAGCGCTCCGGCCGCAGCCAGGCCGGCCATACCTGCGCCGATGACGACGGCGTATTTACCAACGGACACGGTCATTTCTCCTCGCTTGTCGGTGCGAGGACATTTGAACGTTTGGGATTACCGGCTGATGTCTGTGAGGCAGGGAATCGCTACGGCCGTAATCGGCTGGTGGGGCGGGATAGGAGAGCCGAGTCCTTCTGTTCGATACTTAAGAGGAACGATCGACAGTTTCTGCGGCCCTAGCTTCAGACCGTTTGTACGGCAAACAACCAGCGAGCGCCGCCGCCATTTCCATGGCGACGATCGGCCATTGCACCAAATCCGAGATTCCGGCGGCCACCAACGCATCGGCGCCAATTCCGCAGGTCCTCCTGGGATCGCGACATGTGCCCCGGCCGAATCGCATCAAAACCTAGAATGTCCCGACAGTCCTTCCCGTCCGGGGTCAGCACGCACAGCCAACTGTGCAGGCAGGCCGAGACCAAGGTTTGCTTATCCTCGCCCGGCGTCAGTTGCTCAACGAATGGGATGTGGATGATACCCTCGCCTGTCGGGCCGAATCTGTTCGCCAGGTCCGCCGCGCGATCCGGCCAGAATGTTGGGAGAGGCAAGCTCTTCCCGGCTCCACACGTGACGCTGGATCGGCGCGCTGCCGGGAAGGAAATACGCCCTGTCGCCACCTAAATACTCCGCCAGTTCGGTCAGCGCATCCTCCACAAGCTGGTCGAGCACATTCGTCCGTGCGTTGATGAAGCGTGTCGAAATGTCGGCAATCGCGTGCTCGAGTGCAACGCGCTGGTGCAGCGCGTTGCACTCGAAGCTTCATCTCAAGGTAGATCAAAGCCGCGATGTGAAATAGAGCAGCAGCCAGAATTGGCGTGCGGTTGTCCTGGATGCCGTTTGGCGCGCGACGATCATCGCGCGGAGAGCGTCCCTGTCGCGGTTCTGCGGGAACGCGCGCAATCCCTTTATCAGGTCATCGGTTGCCTGGAGGAGTTGGTAAAGCAAACGTCCGTGCGCCAGCAGCGCTTGAACCGACGCGCCATCGCCGGGCGGAGGACGCTGCTCGGCAAGCTTGTTCAACAAAGTCTCAACCTCATTTACGGTCATCGGCGATGTATCCAGAGTAAGATGCAGCATCGCGGTGACCAGCCGACTGGCGGCCGGTATGGTAGATTCGGTCGGGTTCAATGTTCCCAAACGGGTGTTGTACAACCCGAAATACGCCAGAGAATCTTTGCAAAAGGGCATTGTTGCTCTTGAATTGTTCGACCAGAGCTTCCTGCTTCGCCACTGCGGCCGCGAGCCGATGAAGCGTGGCGGCCGTCGCGGCATCGACCGCCGCGGTTTGCCGCAACCGAAGCAGCGATGCATCCAAATCGTTGCAGCCGCGCACCAATTGATCGTAGTTACGCAAGACCCCAATACGAGCACTGTGGACGTCGAGCTGCAGCGCATTTTCGGTTATTGTGAAGCGGTCGAGCGCGGTAAGAGCACGATCAAACATTTCAGAGCCGGTGTTGCTTGCACGAAACGACAGCGCGATAGGCGGAGCAGTAGGAACAATACGGCCACGACGATCGGGGCTATCTTCATGGCGGCGGCGCGATAATCGGAACACCGCGATAGTTCCCTGTCAGTGTTCGCATGAAGGCGACAATGGCCTGGATCTGCTGGTCCGATAAGTCCTGATCAAGTTGTGCGGCTGCCATTTTACGCACCGCGTAGCGCAGAGTTGGGGCACTGCCGTCATGAAAATAGGGCGCCGTCGTGGCGACGTTGCGCAAGCTAGGGACGCGCAAAATCTCCGGTTTCGGTGCGGCGAGCGGACCGAAGATACCGTGGCGCTCGTATAGGTTGCCGCCTACGTTCACCCCCTGGTGACGGGAGACACAGCCGAGCGAAACAAATAGCTTGTAGCCGTCGTGCTCTTCCGGTGTGAGCGCCGCGGTATCACCCTCCAGCCGCCGGTCGAACCGGCTGCCGGCGGTGAGCAGCGACCGTTCAAAGATGGCGATTGCGTCCAGCAGGCTTGCCCGGTCCGGCGCGTGTCCATAGGCGTCCGCGAACTGGCCAACCATCTTCGGGTCGGCATTCAGCTTCCGCAGAACTTCGTCAATGCTGGTGTTGCTACTTCTATATTTTCGAACGACGATTGGGCTTGGACCTCAAGCGATCGCTGATTGCCCTCCCCGTTCAGCCGAAAGCTCAGTGCTGCGTTGAACACCGTGGGGATGTTGAACGACAGCGGTGACCCGTCTCGAACTTTCGACGGGCTGCCTTTGTCGGCGCCGTTGGTGTGGATGTCGTGGCAGGACGAGCACGCGAACGTCCCGTCGTGCGACAATTGGCGATCCTCGAAAAGGCTTTCTCCGAGCGCAAGCTTCAATGGGTCAGCGGCCGGCGGTTGCGGAATCGGTGTGATCGGTTCCTGATCGGCGATCGCGCTCCGGCCCAGACTTGCAGGGTCAGGCGCTTGCCCAGGTGCGCCGCCCGTCAGAGCCGATATCGGTGGGGACGGAAAATGCTGTTATAACGATTGGACCAGAACGGTCCGACTGCAAGTGTCTGATATCGAAGACGCGCCGCTTCCGCCGGATACCTCGATTGATTCATCGGGTATGGCTTCCCCGCTCTGCCCAATTCTTTGATTTCATGGCGGGGATCCCGATGTCCTCCAGTATCCTGTCGTCTAGAGCCTCCAACACCCGGCTCGTCAGCCTCAGCGGCCGCGCGGTCCGGCGCTTGCTTAGAACCCGGGCAAGAGGCGACGGGATTAATGCGGTCCAACGCGAGGCAGGGGGTTGCGGGGCTTCCGATTCGCCACCGGCTTCAAGATCAACGGCAGCGGCAGGTATCGCCCGATCCCGGTGTCGCTGTGACAGGATCTCATCCGACCATGCGTGGTATCCTGACCTTGCGAGCCATTCATCCGGACACGTCTCTCGCTGATTCGCCTGGTCGGCGGGATGCCGCCACCGTGCCGCCTCGTCCGGGCCGCCGCGGTCGACAAGATCCGCACCATGCGGCTGAAACCAGCCGGGGGACATCGCCGCGCCGCAAGCAGCAAAGCCTTCTATCAGCAGCTCCCTGACCCACGACATAGCGGCACGGACCGCATTCCGGCGCGGGTCCGGCGGCGGGGACGTGGCGTTCGATCCGGCCTCACGCGGGCAAGCAGCCTGGAGAGAAAATCGACCCTGTAGCGGCTGCAACTGGCGATACAGGTCCGCTGTGATCAATGGTTGTTCAACCGCTGCACGACCGATAGCGGCCGAAGATTTGGGCAGGCTGATCGCCTTATCTGTGTCGGCGCGAAGGCAGGGCAATTTCAGCTCTTCGGGCAACTGGATTCTGGACCGCATGGACTCTCTTCCAAATTTGTTGACCGGACAGAGTTTGCGGTTTGCGTGTTGCCGCAGCATTCCGGTGCGGTCAAATGTGGTTACCGTCGTAGTATCGCGGCCGCGACTGCAGCGCTGCCATCGATCTCCGGCGGCCGCGCTGCTTGCCTCGGGATGGCTCGACGCCTCACGATAACGGCTCGACCGGCAGGGCGAAGACATAGCCGACGCCACGTTCGGTCTGGATAACCTGCGGCGCACTTGAGTTGATCTCCAGTTTGCGCCGCAGCCGCAAGACTTGCACATCGATGCTGCGATCGAATACATCCTCGTGGACCCGGGTTGCCTGCAGCAAGTGTTCGCGCGTGAGTGGTCGCTGCGGCGCGTCAAGAAAGGCGGTCAGTAGCGCGTACTCGCCTTTGGTTAGCGCAACCGGGGCGCCGTCGGGATCGGTCAGCCGTCGGATACGACGATCGAGCTGCCAGGCGCCAAATCGGAAGCGACCTCGTTCCTGATCGCGTTGCCGTGCTATCCGCCCAGCTTCCCCGCGCCGCAGCACGGCTCGGATCCGGGCAAGCAGCTCACGTAGGCTAAATGGCTTGGTCATATAGTCGTCGGCACCGAGTTCCAACCCCACGACCCGGTCAATCTCGTCGCGTCGATGACCGGTGATGATGATCACAGGTACATCTGAACGCGAGCGCAACTGGCGCAGCAGCTCCAGCCCATCCTGGTCGCCCAGGCGCAGGTCGAGGATGACCAGGCTGGGTTCGGCGGCGGCAAATTGTCTCGCGATATCGTCTCTTTGAGCTGCAGACACCACATGCATGTTGTGTCCATCGAGGTAGTTCGCGACCATGTGGCGGATTGCCGGGTCATCATCGATAAGAAGGACACGCGTCGGCTGCGTTTGCTCGTCGCGGGGGCGCGAGTCCTGTCGGCCAATTAGGTTGGGAGACCCGTTGCCGAGACCGCTTGGTTCAAAGTTCATCAATCGACCTTCGTTGCGTAGCTAGATTGAGAGTCAAGGGTGCGACGTCATGGCCAGCGGCCACACCGGCTGGCTTAGCCGGGGGAGGCGTAATCCGACGTGAATCGCCAGGCGAGCATGGAAGCCGCGCATCGGCTCGTGTGTGCTCCGGGTCGTGCCTAACACGAATCATTACGGGGCTGCTCCGGCCAAGGTGGCGCCGGCTCGCTTGTGGGGGCCCGGCGTCGGCTTGGCCAGTGCACATGGGGATCGCGGCCTGCATTATCGCTGCGATTGTGCTGCCATCGTCAGGGTCTTCAGCGGCAGGTTTCAGGAGCGAACCGGGTTAGTGCGGACATAGAGCAGCTCGTCGAGCATTATTACAGCTGAAACGTCTTACCTCGCGCGCGTCACGGAATTGAAACCCGGTTGCTGCAGGCTTGCCCAGACATCGCCCGGTTCGGCCTCGCTGTGAGGGCTGGCCCGGCATGGGCGATCCCACAGGCCAAGGACCGTTGCACAATGAACGAGATGACATCCTTCCGCGCGGCGCCTGGGGTGTCGGGGCTGGTCTCCACTGCTCAGGCACTTCGGCCGTTGATCAACGATCACCGCGAGGCGATTGCGACGGGCCCGGATCTTCCGCTGCCGGTGGCAAACGCCTTGATCCGGGCGGGACTGACACAACTCTGGCTTCCTCGCTCGCTCGGAGGCCTGGAGACACCGCCGCTCGATTTCTTCGCGGTGATCGAATCCCTGGCCAGGCTCGACGGAGCGGTGGCGTGGTGTGCTATGATTTCATCGGCCGCCTCACGCTTCGCAGGGCTGATCGCCGCCGACCCGATGCGCCGTCTGCTGCCGCCTGAGACAATGCTCGCTTTTAGCGGCAGCGGACACCCCACCGGCTCTGCTACCCGCGATAACACCGGCTGGCGTATCACCGGGCGCTGGTCATGGGCGAGCTTCAGCCGGCACAGCACGATTTCCAGCTTTATGTGCGTGGAGCAGGCGGACGGCGCGCCACGATTGACCGCAGAGGGGGCCCCGGTGTTGCGCGCTGTGCTGCTGCCGTCCGAAAAGGTGCAGGTCCTAGGCAATTGGAACAGTGGCGGCCTGCGGTCAAGCGGCAGCCATGACGTGACGTGCTCGGATGTGTGGGTGCCAGACGGCTGCACGACCAGCATGGAGATGACTGAACGGCAGCCAGGCCCGTTGTATAATCTACCGTTCTTCTCTTCCTTCGCCATCTCGGTCATGGCGGTTCCGCTGGGCATCGCGGCCGCGTCCATCGACGATCTGGTCACCCTGGCCCGGACCAAGGTCGCGTTTCTCAACACGTTGCCGATTTGCGAGCATGAAAGTGTCCAGCTCGATGTGGCGAAGGCAAAGACGCGGCTACAGACTGCCCGCGCCTTCGCCATCGAGGCGATCGGCTCGATGTGGGCATCCGTCTCGTCAGGCCAGCCGGCCTCAATCGAGCAGCAAGCGTTACTGCGCATGGCATGCTGGAATGCCGGCGACGCCGCGAAAGAGGTGGTGGGCAGGATGTACGCCGCGGCCGGCAGCAGCGCCGTGCTGGAAGAAGTGCGGTTTGCCGCGCAGCTTCGCGACGTTCACGCGGTTTGCCAACACATCAACTTCGCCACCCGCCTGATGGTTGCTCCGGGCCGTATCATGCTGGGGCTTGAGCCGGGCACGGGGCAGATTTGAAGCGGCCGGGCTAATGCCCGGCATAACGCCCCCGCTCAAGTGATCCATGGCTTCGTGCCGTAAGGCTGTATTAGCGTCAATCGGCACGCAAAAAGGGCTCAGACTCAATGCTGATGCAATTTGCCCTGACCGTGAGCAGCGAATCGGTCGGGAAACGCCATTATGGGTCTTGGAATCACGCTTGCTCCGTGCGGCCTCGCCATTGAGAGTATCGAAACAGAGGCCGACACACTGCGGATTGCTGCAACGCCAGTGAGCACGACCGCCGCATGCCCGGTCTGCGGCGCCGTATCCGCCCGCATCCACAGCCGCTATCGGCGAACATTGACCGATCTTCCATCGCAGGGACGGCGTGTTGTGTTGACCGTCTGCGCCCGCCGGTTCCGCTGTATCGATGCCGATTGCCGTCAGCGGATCTTCGCCGAACGACTTGAGAGCGCGGTGGGTGGCCCGTTCGCACGCCGCACAATGCGCCTCGATGGAATCGTGCATCATCTCGGCCTGGCGTTGGGCGGACGGCCAGGACAGAACTTCGCGCGACGTCTGCTGCTTCCCGTGAGCAACGACACCTTGCTCCGCGTCGTACGACGCCGTGCCGTCCAACCCCGCGAAGAACCGCGGGTAATCGGTATCGATGACTTTGCCTGGAAGCGCGGTCACCGCTACGGGACGATCATCTGCGACCTGGAACGGCGGCGTATCATCGACATTCTGCCTGCTCAGGAAGCCGCAACGGCGACGGCATGGCTGGCTGATCGTCCGTCGATCACCATCATCGCGCGGGATCGAGGCGCCGGTTACAGGCAGGCCGCCGCGGAGGGCCGTCCTGACGCCGTTCAGGTCGCTGACCGGTGGTGGCACCTGATGGAAAACGCCAGCGCTGCCTTCCTCACCGCCGTGCAACGGTCGATGACCACGATCCGCAAAGCCGTCGGTGCAGGCATCCTCGATCCGGAGGCTTTAACCGCCGCTGAACAGCGCCAGCATACCGGGTGGCTTCGCCGCGAGGCAGAGAATGCTGAGATCCTGGCGCTCTCGGTTCGGGGCGTGGCCATCAAACAGATCATGCGGCGAACCGACAAATCACGCGGGCTCGTTCGCCAGGTGGTTCGGGGTGGGCGCGCCGATATATTCCGCAGCCGGATGAGCTCACTCGATCCGTTTCTGACGCAGCTTGAGACGGCATGGACCGATGGCAGCCAGAACGGTGCCGCACTGTGGCGCGCCATGAAAGCCATAGGTTTTACCGGCAGCCTGCGTGTCGTTACCGAATGGGCGACGCGGAAGCGAAAGGACAAGGGAACGGCTACTCGGGAAAAGCGGCCCAGCAAGACACCGTCTGCCCGCCGCATCGCCCGCATGATGACAATAGAACGCGACACGCTGTCGAAAGCTGTCGCCCGGACAGTCGCGATAATCGGAGTGGCTGTGCCGGATCTGACGTCGGCACGAGATCTGCTCGATCGCTTCCATCGCCTGATCCAGCACCGAAAAGACAAACGTCTGGATGAATGGCTGGGGGATGCACGGCTTGGCCTGATGGCCTCGTTCGCATCAGGCATCGCTCAGGACCAGGCGGCGGTGAAAGCGGTATTGACCGAACCATGGTCAAACGATCAGACCGAAGGGCAGAACACAAAGCTCAAACTGGTGAAGCGGCAGATGTATGAGCGCGCCAATCTCGACCTGCTGCGAGCCCGTCTTATCGGGACGGTGTAGTTGTGGCCGATCTCAGCACCAACATTGCGTCAGAGCCCCTTTTGCATGCCGATCGCCCCTCAAACAGGCTCCCTTTTCCACGCCGAATTACACTCAAGTCCGAGACGGCCTGAGGATGTGTCATTGTTCCCAGACACCTCGACAAGCGATCTCACAGAGCGCTATCGAAACCGCGGACAAGACTGAACAAGCGTCTGGCGTCCAACGCCGCGAAGAAAACTAACGGGCCGCCGTCACCGGTGAATGCACCTTCAGGAAGCCACGCACCCGGTTGATCGTCCGGGCCTTCAGTTCTGGAGGATCATTCCAGGGGTACACCGTAAAGTCGGCATTTGGCGCTAGCGATGCGATATCGACGGCCGTTTGGTAAACGTGCGCCGGAGTGTCGTCCGGCAGGACAAGCATCGGAGTCTGGCAATCACGCACGAACTCGCGCGATACGCTGTACACAAAGTCGGGCCGGGCACGATAAAGAGCTTGCAGGTACTTCTCGATGGAAACCATCGTCACCTCAGGCCGCCTCTCGCGAAATTCTTTGGCCCAGACATCGCGACTTAAATCATACATCACGTCCGGGCTGTCAGGACGGTGGCCGATCGGCTGGCTCAGTACCGCCGCGACGACGCGCTCCGGGGCCCGCTCCATCAGCTTGAGGGCAAACGAGCCGCCAATGCAGTTGCCGAAGAATAAGAACTCGCCGATGCCGAGGTGGTCCATCAGTCCCAATTGGTCGTCGGCGAAAGCGCCCCATGGGTCATCGACCGGGATCGGCCCGGTGGATTCACCGCCTGTGGCGTTGCGCTGGTCCATGGTGATGCAGCGAAACTCATTGCTGAAGATGTCCATGGCATTGAACACGGCGGTCGGCCAGTTGCTGACCCGCGAGTTCAAACCACCCCCCGGGGTAACCAGGAGCGGAAAGCCTGATCCGACTTCCTCGTATCGGATCCTAACGTCACCTTTCTCATAATACGACATGACATTCTCTCCCACAGGCATCGCAATGGGGAAAGTCTCACACCGCCTCCCCATGCCGTAAAGCTCTGGTTATTTGGGGTGACTCGCTGGCGAGAGCTTACGGAAAGATCACCCTGAACTACGTATCTCAGGACGCAAGAGATTTCGAGGTGTCAGCAAAACCTTGCTGCGTGCGATTGAAGTCCGAGCTGCGGAGTGAAGCAACGTCCAATGCACCCTGGAGGGAAGTGAGACTGGCCGCGCAGTCATCCTGTCCGGAACACCGAGTTACCCAATGTCAAAGCGCCTGCCTGTTTCATAGTCTTCGGGCTGAAGTGCGATTTTTCGGCTTCCTGAAGTGACCGCTCATAGACCTTCGAACCGCCCTGCAGAATGACCCACGGCTGCGCGCTTCTCACCATCGGCAAGCAAAATAAGCGTCCGGGGCATTGTGTGAGCCGTGACCGACCTCCAACGGCCTCAAGGAGTTGGTCAGGCGACTTACCGCTCTCGCTCCAAAACGCATTCCATAACCAGCGCGCGACCAAGGGCACGAAGTCGGACCGCTCGGAAGTGGATGTTACTGACGTCGGCATGGAATGCTCATTGGCTCACAATTATTTGCAGCATGCAGACAAAGATGGGTCACCTATTGGTTCCGAGTGATTTGAGCCCGCACATTCTGGCCAACGAAATGAGAGAGCGGCGGCGAGAACAGGTTGGCGTCGGCTGTTGATATCATTCGACGCCTGGGTCCCTATCTCGGCATGGCATAAGGCAACGTCGCGGTCCGTAGCGGACAGGATTTCTTCTGTGAGAGCGTCCAACAGCGACGTCAGATCTTCCTCCGGATTCCAGAGGGTCGATGTCGTCTTGGTCATGGAGCGCTCCGGAACAATCCAACCCGGAGCAGCGCGCGCCGTATACGTCGGCGGCCACTGTCATATTCAACCGGCGAAAGACCATGCGTCGCACGAAAATCCGCTGCTGAAAGCCCGTTTGCGAGACCTGATATGATCCGCAATACAACGCTGTCTCCAGTGAACAGTCGATAAAGTGCGGCTAAGGCTTCGCTGGCGGCTAGCACACGTTCCTGATCCGGTGCTGGGCAGACGACCTCATGGAACTCCGCTTTACAGTTCTTTCCGAAGGCTATGAGTTCGGCTTTGCGCCGTTGCCGTTGCCAGATTTCATTGCATATACTTCGCATTGCGCCCGCCAAGAAGACGAGGAGCGGCACACCGGGAGGCCACTGCCGCGATCCGTCCGACGCGCGTGCGAGGGCCTCATGCACTAAATCAGACCAGCTGACGCCATTCGGGAAGCCCGCTCGCGCGCAGGCGCGCCAGAGCTTGCAATCGCAACAGGTCATCGCCAGACAGCTTCGCTAGCGCGCGGGAGACAGCAGCTGCAGAGTCCGCCGCATCGGCGATCCCCTGTGGTGCAAGTTCAGTTACTTCCATCATGAACTAAGGCGCACCTCGACGTTCCATGCGGACATGACTCTGCAAAAATTTTGCCTGTCCGTGTCAGCCAATTTAAAGCGCCTCTCCGACCGTGAACCGTTGGAGAAGTGCTTTGGACATTACGGAGATGCGCTCGGCATTCGCCGAGGAACTGCGATACATCGCCCATGTGCGCTCAAACCGCGTAATCGCTGCGTTCGCTGCCATCCCGCGTGAGCATTTCCTTGTGGTGCCCCCCTGGCAGGTCTTTGATCACGACGACCGATCTGACTGCAACGCGGCTTTGGGAGGTTTTTTCCTTCACCGTTGGCTGAGCTTGCGCTCACGCGCTTTTTGCCGGGTCACCGTCCTGTCAATCCGATGCCCGGCGAAGGTGCGCTATTTCTCGGTTCTTCAGCACCCGGCGGCCCCTACGGATCGCGACGAGCGGGGGAATAAGCGTCGTCACGTTCGCCCGCTACGCCATGACGCCTGACGCAGCACATTTCGCTGAGGCGTTGCCAATGAGACTGGATTGGCTCGCCGGGTGCCCGCGACTTAGCGCCGCACTAGCACCCGGTTGTTGAAAGAAGGGTGATCCAGACGTAACCTCTCGCGTGGTCTCTGACGTATCCGGCAGATTACGCTGCCCGAACCAGTCGGGGCGCAGCGCCCTTGCCTCGCACCTCCGCCTCCTCGAAATCGGCGGCGGCAATCGCTCGGTCTAGCGCGACGCGCAGTTCCTTCGCGGTCTCCAGTGTCAGTTCAATCCCAGCCCTCGCCTCGGGGCCGAGGCCCGCGTTGAGGAAGTCGAGCGTGATGACGTCGCTCAGTGGCGCATGGCGCGCGTGGTCGTATGCGACCACCGCCTGCGTTAGCGGAAACCATGAGTCCCCGCGTTTTGCCATGCCCTCCGCGCGTGCGATCTCGATGATGGACGTGCACATGTCCTAGCCTCCTACTTCGAGAGATACTTGCCAAAGAACGCGAATATCTTGTTCCAGCCGTCCATCGCCTGTTCGGGCCGGTACAGCGGGCGGTGCCAATAGAAGAACCCGTGGCCGGCCCCGTCATACCGGTGGAACTCATAGATCTTTCCATGTTTCTTGAGTTCCGCCTCGTGCTGGTTCACCTGTTCCGGACTCGGCGCCCGGTCGTCGTTGCCAAAGAGACCGAGCAGCGGGCAGCTCAGGTCCGTTGTCATATCGATCGGTGCGACCGGTGTTTTGGCGTTCAACTCCTCCGGGCCCATCACCACACGGCCACCCCATTGCTCGACGCAGGCATCGATATCCTTGCGCTGGCATGCATAGATGAAGGCGTGTCGGCCGCCCGAGCAGGAGCCTATCAGGCCAACCTTGCCGTTGCTATCGGGCTGTGCGCGCATCCATTTCACAGCGGCTTCGGTATCGCCGACCATCTGGGAGTCGGCAATGCCGCCCTCGGCGCGCACCTTTGCGGCGACGTCGTCGGGGTTACCGTCGCTGCCCCCTCCCTCTCGCTGGTAGAGGTTAGCGCAGATCGCGAGATAGCCGTGATGCGCGAACCGGCGGGTCGTCTCGATGTACACCTCGTCCCAGCCTGGAAGATGGTGCACAAGCACGACGCCCGGAAACGGGCCAGGACCGGATGGCTTGGCGACGTAAGCGGTTATAGGCATTCCTTTGTCGCCGCTGATGGTCACGTTCTCGCAGGTCATACCTCGGTAGAATGACATCGATCTTCCTCCATGGAGCTGGGCATTGGGCCACCGAAGCGGCGCGTGCCGCTCATCAACAAGCGGCGTGAGGTCGCTTTGCTGCGCGCCGGCGCCACACCGTCAGTATTCGACGATCGCCCACTGGGTGCAACAAGAGGCAGGTGCCAGACGCGAGCTGGCTCGGAAGGCGGTCGTCACCGGACGTTGTCACGCCGTCGAGAAATTGCCCCTTCTGACAGGGCTGCTTCTGGCAGAAATACACCCAACGCCACGCTGGCGATGATTTCTCGATGGGTGCGTCGATCGCCACTATACTTGGGGATATGGCCGAGCCACGACAAAACCACGTTCGTTGATACGACTCCAAATCCACTCCGACGGGGCGAACTACATTATTGCAGACGTCTGCAAATCGATGGTGGCCGATTGGCCCGCTGGATTTGCAGACGTCTGCAACGCTATGGCGGGGCTGACAATGGAGACGTTGAAGCGATGGCATTCGGTGCGAGAGGTCACCTGCCATGGGTACATCGCTCTCGTTTTTTGGGGACCATTATTTGACGCGTTCGTCTGACCTGGCGCTTTTACGCCGGCTGAGGCGCAAGTTCGGCGCGTCCCAGTTGATATTGATATGACATCAGCAGGATGTCTACCTTGCGTTCATACGAGCAGCGCCTCTCCGGTTCAAGTCTGTTACAATCTGGACGCCTAATATCAAAGTGGTATTCCGATCCTTCGGGAAGGCTAGGCTCCGGACTCAATCACTACAGGTAGAACAACATGGCGGCGGCAATGCAAATGGCGGATAAGAAGGTGTGGGCGCAGCAGTCGTAGCGCGTTGCGATGCGCCGCCAATCTTTGAGCTTGGCAAACTTCCAATCCCTCAATTGCAGTCGTCTGCAATAACAGGAAGTATAGGGGCACGGGATGGTGGTCGTGCAGCACTGAGGCAAAGCATCCCAGATTGTTGAGGGGTTCCACCAGGTGGCGCGGCTGTTCATCAGATGTTGCCGGATCATCGGGCGCACTGCTTCGGGGAAAGTCCCAAGAATGCCATGGCCCCCCTGCAGATGGCCGGCAGCCATCAGTGCAATTCTGTGGGGCTCGGGATAGCTGAGCTTGCGCGGGTTGCAGATCACGAGGTCGGTGAAGGGATTGAGCAATTCCATGAGGTCGTTGATCACCCCTAGGTTTTTCAGGCGTATCACTCGGTCAGGTAGCTGACCGAGTGATACGAACCATGGCCACGGAACTGCTTACACAGAAGATCGGACACTCTCCGCCATGAGGCTGCATCACCACCCGGACACCGATAGATTCTACATCGCGCTGAAGTCCGAATCCGGCCCCGAGGAACTCACGCTCGCCAACGGGGTAAAATTGAACTTTGATGTGAATGGAGACGTCATCGGTTTCGACAGCGACCACGCTTCCCGCCGGTTCAACCTGACCGCCCTGGAAATTGTCGCATTAGCACTTAAGACTACCCGACTTGCCTGAGGGCGCGACGGCAACCCGGTTTTTCGCCCGGGGCGTCGCGGCCGTCGATCACCCAGACCGGCAACGGGCCGGAAGCATGAGCCCGAACAGCGCCTGCCCCACCACCCGCCAACCCCCAACCCCACCGACACCCCAATGCCCAATCCCCCCAAACATCCCCCGCCATGCCGGTCAGCGTCATAACCGGGGCTACCGGCGGCATCGGCCGTTGGATCGCCTCAGGCCTGGCCGCCGCCGGCCACCGCGTGGTGATCATCGCCCGAGACCCCCAGCGCGGCCACGCCGCCATCGACTGGCTCACCACCCACGTCCCCACCGCCCAGGCCGAACTGCTGACCGCCGATCTGTCATCGCTGCTCGCCACCCGCCAGGTCGCCGCCCGAATTACCGAACGCTTCCCGGCGATCGATGTGCTGGTGAACAACGCCGGCGCGTTCCGCACCCGCCGCCAGCAGACCGCCGAGGGCCACGAACACGTCATCGCCGTCAACCACCTCGCACCATTCGTGCTCACCCGCGCGCTGATCCCCGCGCTGCGCGCCGCCGCCGACAAAGCCCCAATCACCGCCCCGAACACCCCAACCGGGGCCCGCATCGTCAACGTCGGCTCCTCCACCTCCGACCATGCGCGGATCGATCCCACCGACCTCGAGGGCAACCGGCGCTGGGGAATGGTGCATGCCTACAGCCAGTCCAAGCTGGCCCTGACCATGGCAACCATCGGATGGGCGCGCCGGCTGCAGGACACCGGCGTCACCGCCAACGTGGTCCACCCCGGCATGGTGGCAACCGGCCTGGTGCGCGCCCGCGGACCGATCGGGCTGGCATGGCGTGCCATGGCGCCGTTCCTGCTCACCGAACAGCAGGGCGCCGACACCCCATTACACGTTGCCCTCTCGCCCGATTTCCGCGCCATCACCGGCGCCTACGTCAAGCAACGCCGGGTCGTCCCGCCCAACCGCCTTGTGCAGAACCCCGCTCTGATGGATCGGGTCTGGTCCGCTACCGAGACGCTGGCCGGACCCTGACCCGCCGGCCCGCCGCCCGCGCCAGCCGTCCCAGTTTCGCCCCCGCCGATCCCGCCCGCCACAGCCAAAGCTGAACGCTGCGCCGCCGAGCATGACGGCCGAACGGCCCGTGGATCGGCGATGCATCCTCCGATGCGGCGAACAGCGTCGGCTGCTGCAGCCGCGACGCCTCCGGATCACGAGTGACGTGGCCGTCTAGCCCCAGACGCGTCATCAGATACGCCACCAGCGCCGGCGAGACCCTCGCCGCCAGCGAGAACGCCGCCGCGGTGCCACTGATCACCATCTCGGCCCGCCCCAGGCTGACCGCCAGATGAATGCCGGCGGCCACGATCTCCGGCTGATACACCGGCGGCACCGGGCGTGCCGGCCAGCCCATATGGGATACCGCATGAGAAAAGAACGGCGTGTTCACTGCCGGGGGAAAGATCGTGCTGACCCGGATCGGACTGCGCTCGATCCGCAACTCCGCCCGCAGCGCCTGAGCAAACCCGCGCACCGCCGATTTGGCCCCGGCATAGGACGTCATCAACGGCAAACCATGAAAGGCCACCGCCGAGCAGACGTTCACGATCGTGCCGCGGCCGAGCGGTGCCATCAGCGCCAAGGCCACCCGGCAGCCATTCACCGTGCCGCCATAGGTGACCGCGGTCACCTGGTCGAACTGCGCCTCCGACACGCTGCTGAACCGGCCATAGACGCCGTTCCCGGCACAGTTGATCCAGACAACCGGCGGCCCCAGTTCGGCCACGATCGCATCAGCCGCCGCCCGCAGCGCCGCGCTGAGCGTGACGTCGGCCACCGCGACGGCGGCCCGCGCACCGGCGGCCCGGACATCGGCGGCGGCCGCCGCCAAACCGGCCTCGCCGCGCGCGATCAGGCCTACCCGCCAACCGTGGCGCGCAAACAGCACGGCGGTGCAGCGGCCGATGCCCGACGACCCACCAGTAATAATCACGCTGCGGGTCGGCACGTCGGCCGCCGTCACGCAGCCGACGGCAAGCAACGCCGCATCGGTCGCAGCATCGGTCGCCAATGACGAACCAGCGCTCACCGAACCAGCATCATGGTGGTCTCGCCAGCACGATCGCGGCGTGATCGAAACGGCGCGTGCATCATGCCGCGACGCTACGGCAACGCTCGGCCATTCTCGGCCAGCGTCTCCCTCAAGTCGCGGATCAGCGGAAACACCTCCTGATTCCAGTCCGCGCCCTGTCGGTCGTGCGCGGCCTGTTCCATCTCCACGATGGCGCGGTCCTCGGCGAAGATCCGTTCAGTGAACCAGATCAGAATCGGCCAGGCCATGTCCAGCAAGCCGGGGATCTTCGGGCGCCGCACCGACAGCATGCCGAACGTGCGGTTGCTGCGCTGGGCCTCGTCGATCGGGACGTAGACGATCCACAGATCCATCACCGGATCGTCGCCGCTGGTCCAGATCTTCAGGGTCTGATACGGGTACTGCGTGCGGATCGTCATCAGGTCGCGCTGCTCCTTGGAACCTCCGCGCCGCAGGCCGACGATCGCTGCCTCTCCCAACGGCTGCCTCCCGCTGGTCCGCGCGAAGCTGTAGTCGCACTCCAGCCAGCCTGGACCTTTGCGCCGCTCCAGATAACGCGGTGCCATCTGCCCCATCTGCCGCCGATGCAGGAACTGATGGTTCATGTCCATCAGGTTCTCGTGCATGAAGGTGTAGTGACAGGCGACCCGGCGGCCAAATCGCCGCGTCTTGAACGCCGGGTCGGCCCCCGAACCCAGCGGCGGCAGCGGCCCCGCCGCCGTCGGGTCGCCCGGCCAGATGAAGATCATCCCGTCCTGCTCCCGGCACGGATAGGACCGCACGCCATTGGGCAGCCTGCCCTTGCCGAGATAAGGCACGTCGACGCACCGCCCGGCACCGTCATAGGTCCAGCCGTGATAGCAGCAACGCAGCGCGCAGCCGTCCACCACACCCTTGGACAGCGGCACCTGGCGGTGCGCGCAGCGATCCTCCAGCGCGAACACCGCCGCCCCCTTGGGGCGCGCCAGCACAACGGGCTGGCCGGCGAACTGCGCGGCATAGGTTTTCCCCGGTTTGAGCTCCGACGACCAGGCAACCGGATACCAGTGGGCCGGGTGAATGCCGACCCGCCGCAGATCCTGCTGCGGGCGATCCAGCGGCATCAGGGCAGGGACATCGAGCATTGAGACTCCTTGCGTTCGCGGCAATTTTCTCGGTTGGGGGCATCCGCCCGGACATCTGCTTCCATAATCGGCGCAGCCACCCTGAACAACGACTTCTTCTGCCCATCGCGGGCCAGGTTTGGCCGCCCCGGGCGTGATCAGACCGGCTCAATTCTTCCCGTAGCAGCTGATTGCGCCGGAAACATGGTCCACTGTTCGCGCGGCGATCTTCCGCCCGGCGCGAAATCGGCCCTGAACCGATCGGCGCCAACCGCACTTGAAACCAATCGACGCCGCTCCAGCCAGTGCCGACGCGCCTGAACCGCCGCCCCCTCATCTTTGACGCCGACACACCCTGCGCGGCGGCCTGACCTACGGTTCCGACATTTCCGAGGAAATCATCGAAACGACAACCGATTGGAACATCTTGCTGGCCCGACCACCGCGAACTGCCGCCGCGCCCCAGGACCCGCCCCAGGACCCGCCCCAGGACCCGTCCCAGGACCCCATCAATGACACCCGCTCCCCATCAGCGGCACCACCCACGGGAACAAGACGTGTCCGAGCCCGCCTCAGCCTCTGGGCTCGCCAACTTGTGTATGTCGCTGAAACGCGGCCTGTCTCCCGAAATTGCACATGCGCCGAGTTACTTGTCCGCTGAAGTTAAATCCACATCTTGATTGCCGGGTCAATCGTCCAACCGGAATCGCTGATCCGGCTCCAACGCCGCCTTGCCTCCACCCGCGCTTCGCATGAAATATTTTGTCATGGAGTTATCCAGCCTCGCCAACGACCCGGTTGCACGTGATCCGGTCGATCGGGATCCTGTCGCACGGGCAGTCGACGCCTTGAAGCTTGCCAGGCGTCAGGTGCGGCTCGCCCAGCGCGCCACCAACAACTGGCGCCTGGAAGGCGCGCTCGCGGACATCGAGGACGACCTCGGCGTCGATCTCACCCGAATCCAGGATGCGGTGCACGACAATGCCGCCGACGCCGAGTTCAGCGGCGAAGCCCAGGTCCGGCGGCAAGCCTGGCTACCGCCTCGGGGGCTGGTCTGATGGCACAGCGTCCGATCTGGCGCGGCCATCTCCGCCTCGCCCTGGTTTCCTGCCCGGTCGCCCTTTACAACGCCAAGCACGACCGCGCCGCGATCCGGTTTCATCTGATCAACCCCGAGACCGGTAACCGCATCCAGATGGTCACCCAGGACTCCGAAACCGAGAAACCGTTGTCACGCCGCGATCTGGTCAAGGGCTACGAGTTCAAGAAGAACACCTACCTGCTGATGACCGACGAGGATTTCGACAGCGTCAAGGTCGACAGTTCCGAGACCATGACGGTCGAGAAATTCGTCGAAGCCGACTCGATCGACGCGATCTACTACGACGCCAGCTACTATGTGGTCCCGGACGGCCAGACCGGCCGCGACGTTTACGCCGTCCTGCTCGAGGCGATCGAGAAAACCGGCCGCACCGCACTGTCTCGGGTGGTCATCGGCCAGCGCGAGCGCACCATCGCGCTGCGCCCGATGCAGGGCGGCCTGGTCGCCCAGACGTTGTTCGAGCAACGCGACATCAACGATGCGAAAACCATGTTCGACGACGCCGCGGCGATCAAGACCGACCCCGAGATGGTGAAGCTGGCGACCCAACTGATCGACCGTCAGACCGGCCGCTACGACCCGTCCGATCTCGAGGACCGCTACGAAACCCGGCTGCGTGAGATGATCGACGCCAAGTTGAAGGGCGAAGGGATCGAGGAAGAGGCAACCCCCGAACCGGCCCAGACCAACGTCATCGACCTGATGGCGGCGCTGAAGCGCAGCCTGGGCGACGATGCCGCCGCGACCAAGGCCGACGCCAAGCCGGCGGCGAAAGCCACCGCCAAGGCCAAGCCTGAAAAGCCCGCCGCCACGCCGCATAGGCCTTCGCGCAAACGCGCTTCCTAGGTTATCGTCTCCCGGTAGAGCAATGCGCCAGGAGGTCGAAATGGCCGCAATCTCGGAAGCGGCGCGGGATCACCGCCGCCGGATCCTCGAACATCAGCAACAGGCGGAAGCTCGGGGCAACACCGCCGCCGCGCCGCCCGACCCCCAACTGAAAATCCCGCTGATCGGGGAGGCGCGGCGCCTCGCCGAACCCGGGGCAAAGCCGGCACGCTCCCGCTCGAAAAAGCCGGCCCAACCCAAGCTTGGCGATAAGCTATAGGCTGACCCCCCGGCTACCCACCGAGATCAAGCGTCCCCAGCGCCCGGTCCAGCGCATCGACGATGCGATCACATTCAGCGCGGGTGATCACCAATGGAGGCGACAGCGTGATGGTGTTGCCATAGCGCCGCCCGCCGCCACCGCGGCCGACCAGTAGCCCATCGTCACGGCAGAAATCGACGATCGCGCCGATCTGCCCCGGACCCACCGGCTCCTTCGTGGCGCGATCCTTCACCAGTTCCAAACCCAGCAGCAGCCCCTTGCCGCGGACATCACCGACGAACTTATGCTGCGTCAACGTGCGCAGCCCGTCGAGCAGATAGGCCCCCACCGCCGCCGACCGATCCACCAGTTGCTCTTCCTGCAGGATTTCGATGTTGCGCAGGGCGACGGCCGCGGCCACCGGATGGCCGCCATAGGTGTTGACCTGCCCGACCTGGCGGTTCTCCGCCGCATCGCCATAGAAACTGTCGAACACGCTGTTCCTCACCACCGTCGCCGCGATCGGCAGATACGCACTCGATATGCCCTTGGCGATGGCGACGATGTCGGGTGACACGCCGTAATGCTGGAATCCGAACATCTTTCCGGTACGGCCGAAGCCGTTGATCACCTCATCGACGTGCAGCAGGATACCGTATTTGCGACACAGGCTTTCCACCTCCGGCAGATATTCGTCCGGCGGCACCGCGACCCCGACCCCGCTCATCACCGGCTCCACAATCACCTCGGCCACCGATTCCGGGCCTTCGCCAAGAATGGTGTTCTCCATGTTCTTGACGCAGGCCAAGCCGCAGCTTGGATAGCTCAGGCCGAACGGACAGCGGTAGCAATATGGCTGCGCGACATGCACGAAATCGCCCGAAAACGGCTCGAACTTGGCTTTGCGCTCGCCCATCCCGCCGGCATCGAGGGTGGCCAGCGTGGTGCCGTGATAGGCGAAATATCGGCTGATCGTCTTGAACCGGTTTTCCCCGGGATGTTCGTGCTTCATATACTGCCGAGCGATCTTGAAGCCGGCTTCGTTCGCCTCCGATCCTGAGTTGACGAAGTAGGTGTGATACCCGCCACCCGCCAACCCATTGATCTTCTCCGCCAGGGCTGCTGCCGGCAGGTTCATCGCGGTATGCGGAAAATATGACAATTGCCGCATCTGCTCGGCCGCAACCTCGGCGAGTTCGCTGCGGCCATAGCCGATGTTTACGCACCAAAGCCCCGCCATCGCGTCCAGATAGGGCGTGCCATCGGCGTCGAATACCGTCGCGTTCTGCCCCCCGGTAACTACCATCTGCTTCGATTCCAGCAACTTATGCTGAACAATCGGATGCAGCACGTTGCCAAGGTCTTGCTTGACAACGGCCTCGCGCACGGCCGGATCAGGTGTATTCTTAAGCGACATAACTGCCTCGCGGGGGTTGATTTGTGGGTATCGACAGGTTGACAGGCTTGCGCCGTCACGTCACGGGCCGCGTCGAAACGCCATGCCGCATTGAATCCTGGAATCTCGGCGCAACAAACGCTACCACGCCCGGATCAGATCACGGGAACTGACGATGGGTCCAGAGACAGCGTGGCGACAAGGCCTGCAGGCCAAGGGGCGCGACCGCATCATGGCCGAACTCAACACCCGGGCCGGCGCCCCGGACGACGTAGTCCTCGATGTGGTGTACGAGGCTCCGTACCCGACCAGGGAATTTTGCCAACGCTGGTGCGCCGAACAGGATAACCGGATGCTGCACCTGTCCGGTTACAGCAAGGCGACTCTGGTAGCGCTGATATTGCTGGTCGCCATCGGGATCAAGGCCATCGTCAGTTGGAACAGCCTGCCGGTGAACCAGCAATCCCAGGCCCAGCTGCAAAATCACCACGTTCAGCGCTGATCGCTACCTGATCTCCAGCCGACGCAGCAGACCAGCGAATTGCAGCGTCAGCAGCACGGTCAGTGTCGCCACGCTGCCGATATTGAGCGACGCCACCCGCGCGCTCGCGGTCGGGGAGAGCGCGATCAGCGGCGGATCGAACATCGCCCCGGGGATCAGACCCGCGGCGAGCGGAACCGCCACCGCCAGCACCAGCCAGCCCCGCTCACGCCGTCGGAACAGCAGCGTGGCCAGCGCGATGCACGGCAGCAGGAACAGGCCCATCGCCGTCGCCGACCCCAGCAGCTTGGTGCACCACAGCGTGTTCAATGTCCCCACCAGCGGCAAGCCCAGCCGCCCGGCGCAAGAGGACCGCCGCGCCAGCCAGGGGATCGCCAGGAAGCACGGCGTGGCCAGCATCGTCAGCAGCGCCGCCGCGCCGATCGAGCGTCCGGCCAGCGCGATCAGATACACCGGATAGAACGGACCGTTCCAGCCGATCACCAGGGATATGAAATTGCACGCCGCGGCCGCCGGATCCTCGTGCGCCGAGTAGGCCCGAACCGATCCAAGGAATTTCACTCCGGCCCTGGCTGATCATGGGGCCCCCGATCATGGGGCCCGCGCCGACCATCGGGCCTCAACCGATAATGGCTGACGCCCCACTCGGCACCGTTTCTTGCGCCGAACAGCCCCGCCGTCGCCAGGAAGAACAACCGCCAGCGTCGCTTCCACAGCATCGCGTCACGGCCATAGACCTCGCGCAGGATACGCTCGATCGCCGGCGCATTGGCATCGTAATTAGCCAGCCAGTCCTCGGCCGTGCGGCGGTAGTGGACCCCGCTCCAGCGCCATTCCGCTTCCACCATGAATTCGCTGTCCAGGTGGCGTATCAGCCCGTGGCTCGGCATGATCCCGCCGGTGAAGAAGTGCTGCGCGATCCAGTCCGACGCATCGCCATGATCGAAACGATAGGGCATGCTGCGATGGCTGAAGACGTGCAGGAACAGGCGGCCATCGGGCTCCACCCAACCACGCACCCGCCGCAGCAGCGCTTGCCAGTTCGACATGTGCTCCCACATTTCAACCGAAACGACCCGGTCGAACCGCTGGCCCGCGTCGAAATCATTCATATCCGCCGTAACCACCCGCAGACGCGCCAGCCCGCGCCGCGCCGCCTCGGTTTCAATGAAGCCGCGCTGCGGACCTGAGTTCGATATAACAACGATATCGCTACCCGGATAACGCTCTGCCATCCACAGCGACAACGACCCCCAGCCGCAGCCAAGCTCCAGGATCCGCTGGCCATCAGCCAGGTCGGCATGCGCCGCGGTTTCCGCCAGCGCGCGCTCCTCGGCGTCGGCAAGCGTTTCCGCCTCGTCGTACAGACAGCACGAGTATTTCCGCCGCGGCCCCAGGATCAGCGCGAAGAATTCCGGCGGCAGCTCATAATGCTGCGCGTTGGCCGCGTCCGGACGTTCCGCAATCGGGAAGCTGGCCATGGCCGCCGCGAAACTGCGTTCCGCGTCCGGATCGGCCCGATCGAGCCGGCGACCGGTCCGCTCCACCAGCAAGGCGATCCCGGCCCGCGTCACCGCGTCTGGCAACGGCAGGCGTTCCACCGCGCCGGCGGCGGCTGCAACCAGGTTCATGCTTTCCTCGAAACAGGCAATGGCAGGAACGCCCGCGTGCGCGCCTGGTAGGCGCGGTAAGCTTCGCCGCGGGAGTGCAGCATCCGCTCTTCCAGCGGCGGAATGCCGGACACATGGACCAGCAGCCAATACATGAAGGCCGGGCCGGAAAACGCCAGCCAGGCGACCGCGCTGCCGGACCCGATCGCGAACAGCGGATAGGCGACCCAGCCCAGCCATTCGAAGAAATAGTTCGGATGACGCGACAGGCGCCACAGCCCCGTGTCGCACACCTTGCCACGATTGGCCGGTACGGCGCGGAACCGGCGCATCTGCGCATCGGCCACCGCCTCGCCCGCAATCGCCGCGCCAAGCACCGCCAGGGCGGCGGCGTCCATCATCCCCAGCGGGCGCGGATTGCGCGCTGCCAGCAGCATCGAGATCGCCAGCAACGCCGCCGCCGCCGCCTGGATCTGCAGGAACCAGAACAATCGGCGCTCGAAACCCGCGCCCCATTGTCGGCGGAACGCGGCGTAGCGCACATCCTCCGGCCCGTTGCGCGTGCGCTGCAGCAGGTGGAAACCCAGCCGCGCCGACCAGATGGCAACCAGTGCGGCGACCAGGATCTGGCGCGGTCCCGGCCAGGCGATGGCCGGCGCCGGCACCAGCGCATAGATCACCCCAGCCAGGCCGAGGGCAAAGCTCCAGACCACATCCACCCAGCCGGCGTTGCCGAACCGGCGCTGCACCGCCCAAGCCAGCATCATCAGTGCCGAGAGCAGCAGGCTGACGCCGACGATCAGCACGATCGTCATCGCCCGGCTTCAACGCAACCGGCGCCGGCACCGCTGTGCGCGGCGATGAACCGCAGCGTGTCGCGCCGCACCGGGGCAAACGACGTCAGCACCGAAGCGAACGCGCCGATCAGCAGCTTGTGGCCCAGGCCAGGATACAGATGCTCGTCCACCGCCACCCCGTCCTGCCGCAGCCGAGCCGCCAGCCGCGTGGTGTTGCCGGGGTCAACGGTATCGTCGGCAGTACCCGCCGCCAGCATCATCGGCGGCGCCGCCGATGTAACATAATTGATCGGTTGTGAGCGCGGCCACTCGGTCTCCGGACCAAAAATCGCCTTCAGCGTTCGGCTGCGCAGCGGCAGGAAGTCATACGGCCCGGCAAGGCCGATCACCCCCCTGATCTGGCGCGGATCGACGCCGTCGGCGCGCAGGTAGGTCCCATCCAGGGCCAGCAGCGTGGCAATCTGTCCGCCAGCGGAATGACCCATCAGGAACAGACGGTTCGGATCGCCGCCATACTGAGCGACATGGGCGCGTGTCCACGCCACCGCCTCGGCCGCATCCCGCATGAACGCCGGAAACCGCACCGTCGGATACAGGCGGTAGTCCGGAATCACCGTGACCACCCCGCGCGCGGCCATGCTGGCGCCGACGAACCGGTAACCGCCGCGACTGCCGCTCTCCCAGCCGCCACCATAGAAGAACACCACCACCGGTGCGTCGGCGCATCGGTGTGATGGCGCATAGATGTCCAGAGCGTGATCGGGACCGGGCGCGTAAGCGATATCGCTCGACCGGGTCACCCCGGCCCGCGGCGCCGTCAGATTGAGCAGCGCGGCCGGCGAGCAGGCGGCAAGCAGCATCAGCAAGACCACCGGCACCGCGACGCGACGCATCCGATCACATACCGATCAGCGGCCGTACCAACCGACCCAGCAGCCCGCGCGCGCGCAGCCGGCCGCCGGTGGCGATCAGGCAGATGCATTCTTCCCCCGGCAGCGCCGTCGGCCGGTGCGCCAGACCGCCGTCGGCCTCGGCGAAGTCACCCACATGATACTTACCCGTTACGTCGTCGAAAGCGCCTTGCAGCACGCATGTCGTTTCGAAATCGCTATGGCTATGCTCCAGCAGTCCGGTGCCCGGCGCCGCCCGGATCAGGTCCAGACGGCTGTCATTCGGCCCGCGTGGAACCAGCGTCATCATTGCGATATTCGGTCCCAGCCAGCGCCAGCGCCCCTTCGCTAGCCCATCCAGCGTCACCGCCACGGGTTCGGGTTCGTCGATCGGCGCCGGCGTATTCAGCCGGGCCAGCGTCCGCGCCAGCGCGTCGGGTGCCAGTGAAGCCGGCGAAAGCGAGTCGAGCAACACGCCGCCGGCCTCCTCGGCCCGGCGCAGCACCGCCCGGCACGCCGCGCAGCGTGCCACATGCACCGCCACCACCCGCGGATGCGGCTCGGCCAGCGTGCCCGCCGCATAGCCCAGCAGGGTCAGCTCAGAGGGATGGTGCCCGATCATTCTTCGTCTTTCAGAGCGGCGCGTAGCTTCGACATGGCAAGCCGCAACCGTGATTTCACCGTACCGAGCGGAACGCCGAGTTCAACTTCGATCTGGCTGTGCGTGCGTTCCTCGAAGAACGCCATTTGCAGCATGGTCAACTGTTCCGCCGGCAGCTCATCCAGCGCGGCGCGCACCTGCGTGGCCCGTTCGTCGGCCGCGATCACCGCATCGGCCAGCGGGGCCGACGCCGGTTCATCCGACGGATCCGGTGCTTGCGCCACCGGGCGGGTACGGCGCAGGCTGTCAATTCGCAGGTTGCGGGCAATGGCAAAGATCCAGGCCCCGGCCGAGGCCCGCTCAGGGTCATAAAGCTCAGCCTTGCGCCACACCGTCAGCAATACATCCTGGGCCATTTCCTCGGCCACCGCCGGATCCGCGCCGAGGCGACGCAGGTAGGCTTTGACCCGAGGCGCGAAATAATCGAACAACCCGGCGAACGCGCCAGCGTCCTTGCACCGGGCAACCGCCACTATCAGCGCGGCATGGCTGTCGGTTTCGGGGTCAGGACTCATCCCACCACGCACAAAAAGCCACGCCGGCAGACCCGTCTTGGCGTCTGCTCGCTGCACCTGATACAACACATACATACCCCCAATACGAAACGCATTAGATAACGGATCACAACTTTTGATCGTGATCCAGACCGGCGGTTCGTGCGTAAAAATGGCTGAATAGCCGAACCGGCAGAGCTCAGATATCATGCACCGCCAAAATGACCGACTCAGCATCGCCGTTATCGGAACCGGAATCGCCGGCATGTCAGCGGCCTGGCTGTTGAACCAGGCACACCACGTTACCGTGTACGAACAAGCCTCGCGACCGGGCGGCCACAGCAATACCATCGATGTAGCAAACGAAAACGGCACCACGCCGGTCGATATGGGCTTCATCGTCTACAACCCGGCAACCTACCCAAATCTGGTGGCCCTGTTTCGCCATCTCGATGTACCGACTCACGCCTCCGACATGTCGTTCGCGGTGTCGGTGCGCGGAGGCGCCCTAGAATACGCCGGAACCGATCTCAACGGCTTGTTCGCGCAACGGCACAATCTGCTGAATCCGCGCTTCTGGTCGATGTTGCGCGACCTGCTGCGGTTCTATCGCCAGGCACCGCGCGATGTCCATCGGTGCGCCGCCGACCATCAATCGCTGGGTGAATATCTCGCGGTCCATGGCTACAATGATGCTTTCATTCGCGATCACCTGCTGCCGATGGCGGCCGCCATCTGGTCCACGCCATCGGACCGCATGGCCGACTATCCGGCGTCGGCGTTCCTGCAGTTCTGCGACAACCATGGCCTGCTGCGCATCCGCCGCCGGCCGCAATGGCGCACCGTCACCGGGGGCAGCCGAGCCTACGTGCAGCGCCTGACCGCGCCGTTCGCCGCCCGCATCCGCCTTGGCTGCGGCGTCCGCCAGATCTGGCGCCAGCCAAACCGGGTCCGGCTGATCGATACCAAGGGGCTGGAGGGTTGGTACGACCATGTCGTCGTCGCCACCCATGCCGATCAGGCCCTGCACATGCTGGGTGACCCCTCGGAGGCGGAAACCGATCTGCTCGGCGCCATCAACTATCGCCCGAACGATGCGGTGATGCATCGCGATGCCATGCTGATGCCGCGCCGACGCCGCGCCTGGTGCAGTTGGAACTATATCGGGGTAAATGCTCAGGGACAGGACGCGATGTGCGCGTCCTATTGGATGAATCAGTTGCAGTCGCTCCACACTATCGACCCGATTTTCGTGACCTTGAACCCGCATCGCGCCCCCGATCCGCGGTCGGTGATCCACCAGGAAACCTTCGACCATCCGCAGTTCGACGCCGCCGCGCTGAAGGCGCAACGCAACCTCTGGTCGCTGCAGGGCCAGCGGCGCACCTGGTACTGCGGCGCCTATTTCGGTGCCGGCTTCCATGAAGATGGCCTGCAAGCCGGCCTGGCCGTCGCCGAGGCACTCGGCGGCGTCCGCCGGCCCTGGGATCTGCCCGATCAATCCGACCGCATCTACCTGCCGGCGCCCGTCCGTCAGATCAGGACCATGGCGCTGTGACCACGCCCGCCCCGTTCAATTCGGCGATCTACCTTGGCAGCGTCGTCCATACTCGACTGCGCCCGGTGCGCCATCGGCTGCGCTACCGTATGCCGATGCTGCTGCTCGATCTCGACGAACTGCCCCGCCTGTCGCGCGCGTTGTCGGTGTTTTCGGCCGAACGGTTCAACCTGTTCGGCTTCCGTTCCCGCGATCATCTGGCGGCAACCACCACCCCGCTGCGCGTGCAGGTCGAGCAGCAACTCGAACGCGCCGGGCTTGCCCCTGACGGCGGCCCGATCCGGCTGCTGTGCATGCCGCGGGTGCTCGGCAGCGTGTTCAATCCGCTCAGCGTGTTCTTCTGCCACGCCGTCGATGGCGCGCTGCGTGCCGTTCTGTATGAGGTCAACAACACCTTCGGCCAGCGCCACGGCTATCTCATCCCGGTGGCCGACCCGCATGCCGCGATCCATCGCCAAAGCTGCGCCAAGCAATTCTATGTGTCACCATTCATGGAAATGGCACTGAACTATCATTTCCGGCTCAGCCCGCCGCGCAACCGGGTGGCGATCGCGATCGAGGCGCACGACGACGCCGGCCCGATGCTGTCCGCCTGCTTCGCCGGCCAACGCCGCGAACTGACCGACGCCAACCTGATGCGCGCCCTGCTGCGCCATCCGCTGCTCGCCGCCCATGTACTCGGCGGAATCCACTGGGAGGCGTTGAAGCTCTGGCGCAAGGGCATGCGGCTTCGCCCGCGCCCGGCGCCCCCGACCGACCCGGTCAGTGTCGTTATGGCGATAAGGCAGGCGTGATGGGCACCACGGTAAACCCGGCGGTCGAGGTGACCCTCCCGCCGCGTCGTGGCCTCGCAGCCAGCCTGCTGCACCGATTGTTCAGCCGCCTGCATTGCGGTTCGCTGACCGTGATCCTGCCCGACGGGCGGCGCTTTGCCCACGATACCCGCGCAGCCGGCCCCGAGGCGGTGCTGCTGGTGCATCGCTGGCGCGTGCTGCGCAGGCTGTTGCTGGCCGGCGACATCGGTTTCGCCGAGGCCTACATGGATCGCGACTGGTCCAGCCCCGATCTCGCGGCGCTGATCGAACTGGCGGCCCGCCATCAGGCCTCGATCCCCGGCGCCAACGGCGGAGCACCACTCGCACGGCTGATCCAGCGGCTGCGCCATCTGGCGCGGTCCAATACCCTGTCGGGCAGCCGGCGCAACATCGTGCAGCACTACGACCTCGGCAACGACTTCTACGCCAGTTGGTTCGATTTCGGCATGACCTACTCCTCGGCGCTGTTCACCGATGCCGACGCAACGCTGGAAGCGGCGCAGACCACCAAGCAGGATCGCGTCGTATCGCTGCTCGATCCGCGTCCCGGCCAAGACATCCTGGAGGTCGGCTTCGGCTGGGGCGGCCTTGCCGAACGCCTGGCCTCCAGTGGTGCCGCGGTCACCGGGCTGACGCTTTCCCCGGCCCAGCACGCTTACGCTCAGGCCCGCCTGAGCGCTGCCGGACTGGCCAATCGGGTCGATCTGCGGATACAGGACTACCGCCAGGTCGAAGGCCGGTTCGATCGTATCGTTTCAATCGAAATGCTCGAGGCGGTTGGCGAAACCTGGTGGCCGGTCTTCTTCGCCATGCTGCGCGACCGCCTGCGCAGCGGCGGCGTGATCGTGCTGCAGACCATCACCATCGCAGACGAACGGTTTGCCTCATATCGGCGAAGTAGCGATTTCATTCAGCGCTATATCTTCCCCGGAGGCATGCTGCCGTCGTCATCTGCGTTGCGCGCGCAGATCGCCCGCGCCGGCCTCGCCGTGCACAGCGTGGAAATGTTCGGCGCAAGCTACGCGCAGACCCTGAAACTCTGGCAGGACCGGTTTCAGGCCGCCTGGCCGGACATCGCCGCGACCGGGTTTTCCGCCCGCTTCAAGCTGATGTGGGAATACTACCTCAGCTACTGCGAGGCGGGATTCCGTGCCGGCGCGATCGATGTCGGCCTCTGGCGCCTCGGCCACCCGTCCTGACCGGGCGCCGACCCGATCGGATCACGCACCATCCTGATCAGCCGCCGACGCCGGCCGCGTAGCCGTCGCGCTGCGGATCCGCCCCACCCTCCAGCCGCCGATCCCACAGCGTGATCCCGTGCGGCGCGGCAAACGGATAGGACAGCGGCGATCGCCGCACTTCGTAGCCCAGCCCCTCCAGCCCGCGCTGCACCCGGCGCGGAATCCGGTTGGATATGTCTATGACATCGGTGGTCGCCGAGAACCGAGGCGCCGAGACCGCCTCCTGCATCGTCATCCCCCAATCCAGCACATTCAACAGCGCCTGCAGGATCGCCACCCCGATCCAGGCCCCGCCCGGCGCGCCCAGGGTCATCACCGGCGTACCGCCCTCGAAAACCAGCGTCGGGGACATCGAGGAAAACCGGCGCTTGCCGGCCGCGATCGACCCCGCGCGCCCAGGCCGCGGATCGTACCAGTTCATCGCCCCGTTCAGCATGAACCCGGTGCCGGGCGGGATCACCCCGGACGGCACGCCCAGCGTATGGGTCAGCGAAACCACCATGCCCGAGGCATCGACGCACGACACCGTGGTGGTATGGCGCCCATCGCCGCCAACCCGCGACAGCGCGGTTTTCCGCCCGCTCCGGATCCGCGCCGCGCACGCCTCGGCATAATCGTCGGACAACAGCATCGCCAGCGGCGGAGCCACGAAATCGGGGTCGCCGATATGGGTTTCCTTGTCGCCGCCGGCAATCTTCATCGCCTCGGCGACGACGCGAATATAATCGGCGGTGTTGTGGCCCAGCGCCGTCAGGTCGAAGCGTTCCAGGATGCGCAGCATCTCGGCCACCACGATACCACCGGCCGGCGGCGGCGGCGCGCTGACCCGCCGCCCGCGATAGCTGACCTCCAGCGGAGCATGCACGCGGGCGCGAAACCCCGCCAGGTCTTGCTGCGACAGCAGGCCCCCATGGACCCGCATATCGGCAACGATGCGTTCGCCGATCCGCCCGCTGTAAAACGCTTCGACCCCGTCCCGGGCGATTTCGCTCAGGGTGGCCGCCAGGTCGGGGTTGCGCACCAGGTCGCCGACCCGTTTGGGACTGCCGTCGGGACGCAGATACAGCGCCCGCCCGTCAGCCGTTGCCGCCAGCTTGGCACTGTATGGCAGACGTCCATACGCCGCCTCGTTGGTTGCGAACACCCCGGCGACGTGCGGGCGCACCGCCCACCCGGACCGAGCGTATTCGATCGCCGGAGCCAGCAACTCGGCCCAGCGCAGCCGTCCGAACCGGTCATGCGCCGCCTCGAACAACCGAAGCACCCCTGGCGTCGTCACCGCCGAACGGCCCAGTTCATTCACCGCGCCGGCCAGCACATAGCCGTAACCGTCGGCACACTCCCGCTCGAACACGGCCTGCCACATCGAGGGCGTGCAGCCGGCCGGACAGGTGGAAAGGCCGTCCAGCACGACGTGGCTGCCGGTGGACGGATCGAACACCTGCATGCTGCCCAACCCGCCGATGCCGCACATCAACGGATCGACCACGCCTTGAGCAAAGGCACAGCCCAGCACCGCATCGACCGCGCTGCCTCCGGCCGCCAGGATGCCTTGTCCGGCCTCGACAGCTTCGGGTTGCGGCGCGACGATCATGGCGGAGCAGGCGGCAACGGTGCGGGCGGGGCGGGACATGCAGGCCTCCTGGAGCAGGATCGCGCTGAGCGGAAGCTACCCATTGCGCGAATTCCTGCAACAAAGCGAAATTGCACCATGCATCTGACCGTTGCCGCGGCAATCCGGCAACCGCTCAGGCGGTTCGTCCTGGTCTCACTGCCTCCCCGGGGGGCGTTCCCCGCTACCCGGCCATGCCGTATGGCAGCAACCCCGTCTCCGCATGAGAAAGCCGCCCAAAGGACAGCCACCCAAAGGATAGCCGCCATGCAACTCACCCATCTGACCAACGCCCGCATCGTCGACGGCACCCAGCCCGAACCAACCGCGCCGATGACGGTCGTCATCGAGGGCGATCGCATCAAGCAGGTTTCCCCAACGTCCGGACCGCCCAGCTTAGCCCCAGGGTCAGCCCGTTTGATTGACCTGAAAAACCGCGTGCTGATGCCCGGCCTGATCGACTGCCACGTCCATATCGTTGCTGTCCTCGCCAGTCTCGGTCAGAACGCCACCCTGCCGGACTCCCTGGTGATGGCCCGCTCGATCCGCTTGCAGCACGATATGCTGATGCGCGGCTTCACCACCGTGCGCGACGTCGGCGGCGCCGACCACGGCCAGGTGGTCGCATCGAACGAAGGCTCGGTGTTCGGACCGCGCCTGATCATCGCCGGCAAGGCGCTCAGCCAATCCGGCGGCCACTGCGACTTCCGTGGCCGCTTCAACGCCGGCCCCAACCACTTCGAAACCCGCCTCGGCGCGCTCGGCCGGCTGTGCGACGGCGTGCCCGAAATTCGCCGCGCCGCCCGCGAGGAAATCAAGGCCGGCGCCCAGTTCATCAAGCTCATGGCCAACGGCGGCGTCGCCTCGCCAACCGACCCGATCCATTTCCTCGGCTTCTCGCAAGAAGAAATCACCGCCGCGGTGCAAGAGGCCGAGGCCGCCAGCACCTACGTCGCCGCCCATCTCTACACCGACCCAGCGATCCGCCGCGCCGTGGAGTGCGGCGTCCGCTCGCTGGAGCACTGCAACCTGATCCAGCCCGCCACCGCCCAATTCGCCGCCGAACGGGGCGCCTTCGCGGTCCCCACCCTGGTCACCTACGACAAACTGGCCGAAGAGGGTGAAGCGCTGGGCCTCGGCGCCGAATCCGTCGCCAAGATCGACAGCGTGCGCCACGCCGGTATCGGCTCGCTCGAGGTGATGCAGGCGGCCGGCCTGCCGATGGCCTTCGGCACCGACCTGCTCGGGCCGATGCAGCGCCATCAGTCCGAGGAATTCGTGATCCGCGCCCGGATGCTTCCGGCGCAGACGGTCATTGCATCCGCCACCCGGATCGCGGCAAGACTCTGCCGGATGGAGGAATTGATCGGGACGGTTGCGCCAGGGGCGTTCGCCGACCTGATCGTGGTCGATGGCGACCCGTTGCGCGATCTGTCCCTGCTTACCCGCCAGGGCGCCCACATGCCGCTGATCGTCAAGGGCGGCGAGGTCGTCAAGCACACCCCGTGGCACTGATCCGCGCCCAGCCTTGGCACGAAGCATGCAAGATCAACCAGATACAATACGGGCGAACCCCATCCAATCGTCCATCGCCGTAATCCCGGCAAGCCCACCAACCGAGCAACGGAGTTCCGCATGATCGACCGACGCAGCGTCCTGACCGGCGGCGCGGCTGCCGCGGCCAGCCTCGCCAGCCCCGCCTTGGCAGCCGACCCCAAGGTGTTGCGCTACGTGCCACAGGCCAACCTCGCCAACCCCGATCCGATCTGGACCACCGCGACCATCGCCACCCTGCACGGTTACATGGTCTGGGATACCCTGTTCGGCATCGACGAGAGCCTGGTCGGGCGCCCGCAGATGCTGGCCGGCAGTGAAACCTCGACCGACGGCCTGACCTGGAAAATGACCCTGCGCGACGGCCTGCTGTGGCACGACAACCAGCCCGTGCTGTCGAAGGATTGCATCCCCTCGATCCAGCGCTGGGGCAAGCGCGACGGCTTCGGCCAGCGCCTGATGAGCCTGACCGCCGAGATGAAGGTGATCGACGACAAAACCTTCCAGATCCGCCTGACCCGCCCATTCCCCCAGATGGCCTACGCGCTCGGCGCCAACGGCTGCTTCATCATGCCCGAGCGCATCGCCAAGACCGACGCCTTCACCCAGATCTCCGAGTATATCGGCAGCGGCCCTTTCAAGTTCCTCAAGGACGAATGGATCTCCGGCGCCTCCGCCGCCTACGCCAAGAACGACAAGTACGTCCCCCGCCAGGAGTCGCCCAGCTACTGGTCCGGCGGCAAGGTGGTCAATTTCGATCGCGTCGAATGGAAGATCATGCCCGACCCCGCCACCGCCGCCGAGGCGCTGCAAAGCGGTGAGGTAGACTGGTGGGAAAACCCGCTGATCGATCTGCTGCCGATGCTGAAGACCGCCCCCGGCGTCAAGCTCGAAGTGCTCGACCCGTTAGGCGCCCTCGGCGTGGTCGGGGTCAACCATACCCAGCCGCCGTTCGACAACCCCAAGCTGCTTCAGGCCATCCTGGTCGCCATCAATCAGCACGATTACATGGATGCGGTGCTCGGCGACCAGCAAAGCCTCGGCCAGACCGCCGGCTTCTTCATCGACGGTTCGCCGATGGCGAGCGATGTCGACATGAACAAGATCAACGGCAAACGCAACCTGCCGCTGGCCAAGAAGATGGTCGCCGAAAGCGGCTACAAGGGCGAGCCGATCGTGCTGATGTCGCCCTCCGATCAGGCGCAACTATCCGCCATGGCCCAGGTCACCGACGCGTTCTACAAATCGATCGGCCTCAACTCGAAATACACCAGTATGGACTGGGGCACGCTGGTGTCGCGCCGAGCCAGTCACGCGCCATCCGACAAGGGCGGCTGGAACAGCTTCTGCACCACCTGGGGCGGCCTCCAGGTCTCCAATCCTGGCGGCAACTTCCCGCTCCGAGGCAACGGCAACGGCGGCTGGTTCGGCTGGCCGACCGACCCCAAGATGGAAGCGCTGCGGGATAAATGGTTCGACACCCCCGACCTTGCCGGCCAGCAAACGGTGTGCCGCGACATGCAGCGCCTGGCGTTCCAGAACCTGCCGTTCTTTCCGACAGGGCAATGGTTTACCCCGACCGGGCACCGCGACGACCTGACCGGGTTTGTCAAGGCAGGCGTCATGCTGTTCTGGGGCGTCAAGCGGGTCTGAACCGCAGACTGCTGGTCCGCACGCCACCGCCAACTGGAGAAGGATCTCCGTCATGGCCGTCAGCTCGCCAATCCCGGCCCATGTCCCGATCGGCACAGCCGCCGCCGATCCGGTCGACGAAGCCGCCATTAATCGCGCCATCGTCGCCTGTGGCATCGGCCAGATCTTCGAGATCTACGACTTCGTCATCTACGGTCTGATGGCCGGCGCGCTGGCCCGCGCATTCTTCCCATCGACCGACCCGGTCGCCGGACTACTCGGCACCTTCGCGACCTTCGCCGTGGGCTTCGTCATCCGCCCGATCGGGGCCGTCGTCATCGGCGCCTACGGCGACCGCCATGGCCGCCGCGCCGCACTGGTCGTCACCATCGGGCTGATGGCAGCCGCCACCGGCCTGATCGGGCTCATCCCGGCCTACGCCACCCTCGGGGTCTTCGCGCCCATCATCCTGGTGCTGTGCCGCATGGCGCAGGGCTTCTCCACCGGCGGCGAATGGGGCGGCGCGGCCGCCTTCCTGGTCGAGTACGCGCCGCCGAACCGACGCGGCGCCATCAGCAGCTACCAGCAGGCCGCCACCGCCCTCGGACTGCTCGCCGCCACCCTCGTCGCCTTCATCCTGAGCGCCGCGATGGACAACGCCGCCTTCCTCGCCTGGGGCTGGCGCCTGCCCTTCCTGATCGGCTTCATCCTCGGCCCGGTCGGCTACTATCTGCGCACCAAGGTGGAGGAAACACCGGCATTCGAGCGCACCAGGCAGCACCACGACGTCAGCCGCTCACCGCTGCGTCAATCGCTCACCCAGTATCCCGCCACCATGCTGGCCGCGTTCGGCCTCAGCATCATCGGCTGCGTGGTGAACTACGTCTTCGTCATCTACGTCCCAAGCTTCGCCCAAGTGCAATTGCACATCCCGGCCTCGTCCACCTTCCTGTCCACTCTGGCCGCCGGCGTGATCTGTTTGCTGCTGACCCCGATCGTCGGGCGGTTGTCCGACCGGATCGGGCGCCGACCGCTGTTCTTTGCCGCCTCGGCCGCATCGTCCGTGCTGGCCTATCCGCTGTTCCACGTCATGGTGACGATGCACTCGCTGGGGGGCCTGTTGCTGGCGCAGTCGGTCGCCAGCGTGATCCTCAGCCTCTACGCCGGCCCGATCTGCGCCGTGCTGGCCGAACAGTTCCCAACCAGCCTGCGCTACACCGCGCTGTCCATCAGCTATGGCTTCGCAGTGGCGATCTTCGGTGGTTTCGCGCCACTGATCTCCACCGCGCTGGTGCGCCTGACTGGCGATCCGGTGGCGCCGGCGTATTATCTGGTCGCGGCCGGCATCCTCAGCTTCATCGCCACGATTTTCGTACACGAGCGCGCCGGCCTGCCGCTGCCGGACGACATCGCCGGTTCGGCACCTTCGTTGCGGGAGAAGCCCGCCTGATGATCAACCAACACATTTCCCGCCTGTGCGCGGCGGTCGATCCCACGCTGATGATGCGTCACCTCGAGGAATTCGCCCGCCGCGTCAAGCTGTCCGGCACGCCCGACGAGTTGGAAAGCTTCCGCTACCTGAAGGCGACCCTCGACGGCTACGGCTACCACACAGAACTCATTCTGCACGACGCCTACATCAGCCTGCCCGGGCGGGCGCGGATCCAGATCGAGGCGGAAACCCCGGACTGCATCACCCACTCGTTCTCCCGCCCCTCGCCACCTGGCGGTCTGCGCGGAACCGTCGTCTATGGCGGCCACGGCCGCGCCGAGGACTTCGCCGCGCTCGACGCAGGCGGCAAGATCGTGCTGCTGGAATCGATCGCCAACCCAGGCGCCACGCGCCGGGCGTCCCTGGCCGGCGCGATCGGCCAGATCCACATCAGTCCCCATGAACACCTGCATGAGATGTGCATCTCTTCGGTCTGGGGCAGCCCGACCAGCGACATGCTCGACAACCTGCCGAGGACCGTCGTGCTCAGTGTGCGCAAAGCCGATGGCGATGCCCTGAAGCGGCGGGTGCAAGCCAACCAGCCGGTCGAGGTCGTGCTGCATTCCGAGGTCGATACCGGCTGGCGCAAGACCCCGCTGTTGGTGGCCGACCTGCCCGGCCCAACCGATAACGACCCAAACCACCCGGGCGCAAACCACCCGGGCGCAAACCCCCCGGGCGCAAACGATAACGGCCCGTTCGTCCTGTTCAGCGGCCATCACGACACGTGGCACTACGGCGTGATGGACAACGGCGGCGCCAACGCCACCATGCTGGAAATCGCCCGCCTGTTCGCCCCCGAACGAGCCGCTTGGCGCCGTGGCCTTCGCCTGTGCTTCTGGTCCGGCCATTCGCACGGCCGTTACTCCGGCTCCACCTGGTATGCCGACATAAATTGGCACGACCTGGCCCGCCGCTGCGTCGCCCACGTCAACGTCGACAGCACCGGTGCCCGCGGCAACACGGTGATGGCCGACGCCCTCGCCTCAGCCGAATTGTCCAGCCTCGCCGCCGACGCGGTGCGCACCCAGGGCGGCCAGCAACTCGACGGCCAACGCATGAGCCGAGCCGGCGACCAATCATTCTGGGGCATCGGCGTAGCCTCGCTGGGGCATGGGGGAGCAGCCGGCCGGATCCGCCGACAACGTCATGGGTGCGGTATTCGGCGATGGCACCCGCAAGGGCGCCGGCTTCGGATGGTGGTGGCACACCCCCGACGACACGCTGGACAAGATGGACCCCGACCTGCTGGCGCGTGACACCAAAGTCTATGTCCACGCCATCTGGCGCCTGCTCACCGATCCGGTGCTGCCGCTCAACTATGCCGCCGCGGCGGCGGCGCTGGATGCCCAACTGTCGGGCTTGCGCCAGCAACTCGACGGCCGGTTCGATCTGTCCGGATTGACCACGCGAGTGGCCCGGCTGCGCCAACAGGCCACCGCCGTCAACGCGACCGCCCAGGCGGTGACCGACGCTTCGGCGATCACCCGGTTCAATCAGGCGCTCGTCGCGGTCTCCCGCGCCATGGTGCCGATGGACTACACCACCGGCGACCGTTTCGGCCACGACCCGGCACTGCCGCAGCCGCCCTATCCGGTGCTCGACGTGGTGCGCCAGCTTGCCGCCGCGGCGCCGGACTCCGATCAGGCGAGGTTCCTGGCCGGCGCCGCGACCCGAGCCTGCAACCGCCTTGGCTTCGCCCTGGATCAGGCCAACCAGGCGCTCGAAGCATGCCGCAACAGCCCGTGAGCCCGCGACGGCCCCTGAGCCCATGACAGGCCGTGAGCTCATGACAGGCCGTGAGCCCATGACAGCCGGTCCTTCCCCAGAGCGCCTTCCCCAAATCCCGCCCCCAACCTAGACCGGGACCCGCCAGCCTCATGTCAACGTCAGCGTCATCCTCCACCGCGCTTCCCGCCGCCCTGCTGGCCAGCCGAACGCTGGAAACCGTGATCCGCTTCCTGATGCCGTATTTCTCCATCGACTGTCCCGACTTCGCCGCCACCCGCGACGAAATCCTCGAGACCCTGACCTCCTACGCCCCGCGCAACCGCGCCGAACTGTTCGCCACCGCCAAGCTCATCGCCTGCACCATGACCGCGCTCAGCGCGATGGCCGAAGCCGAGGGCGCCGATCTGACGCCCTCGATGCGGCTACGCGTCCGCGCCTGCGCCAACACCGTCAACCGCCACGCCAACCAGGCCCAGCAAGCCCTGGACAAACACCAGGCCCGCGACATCCCCGCCCGCCCCGTCCCCATCCCCGCCCAGGACATCGAAGTCGAGGAAGACCCCGCCGTGGCCGACGCCAAGGATGCCGAGGTCATCGAACGACTGCGCCAGGTCAAGGCGATGATCGAGACCACCCGTCAGCGCCTCGCCGAAACCGACCCCGAGGCCGCCCGGCGGCTGTATCTGGCGCAAATGGGTGTCGACGAATGCCCGGCCGGGGTCGGCGAATCCCTCATCGCCGCCCACGCCCCGATCCCGCCCCACGTCGCCATATCACCCCAAGCCGCGATCCCGCCCAGCGCGGCAATCCGGCCCGGCGCCGGGATCGCGCCCCACGCTTCGATCCCGCCCGGCGCGCGCCCGGCAGCCTGATATGGACGCCAAGCTTTCACCCCTTTGCCGGTCCTCACACGACCCGCCACAGGGTGGTTTCGCGCGGTGACGCCCCAATGTGCGCAATCGTCGCGACCAGTGCTGCCGATCAGTTCGATTAAACACGAAGACACAATGACACAATGCGTCGGCGGGTCGTTTCTTCAGCCGCTGCGTCGATCATCTTGGCCCACCGTCTGGCCAATCAACCCGAGACATGACCGCGCCCTGCGACACCATCAATCTCCGTGGCACTCAGTGTGCTCGTCACTTTCTCCGTGCTAAAGCTTAACAAAAGCCGAAGCCGCAACGCCTTCGCCAATACGCCTCGAATTGTCCCACCACGCCCCACCGCACACACAGACAACGCAAGGTGAAACACGACCTCCCAGCAAATCCTCCGGCCTCGGCGTCCGGGCGTCGCAAAGGCTCCAACACAGAGAAAGATCGAGGCCACGGAGCGCCACGGAGCAGGGTCCCGGCTTCGACAGCGCCTTTCCGCGTCATACCGGCCAGAGGAATACCGGCTATAGGACTTCACTCATCGGTTGACGACGGGAAGCTGGTATCCAATTGACTTCGCAGCCGCCACGGCGACCCACGCCGCGAATACCACTCAGCCCGTCGGAGTATAAATGGTCTGCATCAGCGAGAAAGCGTGATAGTCGTCGCAACCGCGCTCGATCCATTCGGTTCATAACACTGAGAAATCTTTGTGTCATCCTGTCATCGTGTCAAAACCAAACCGATGAATAGCATCAACACCTGATCCATCGGCAACGACCACCAGGCGCACGCCTACCGCTCGATAGCTTCGACGCCTGCTCCCATCGGCCGGGGCGCCGACCATTCCAACTCCACTTGCACCCCAAAAAGCGCCCGTCCGAGGAAAACCCCCACGGCCCGCCCTCGCCGAAGCTCCCCCCTACCGCCGCAGTTCGAAAATCCGCCCCTCCGCCTCCGCCCGCCCCATCTTCAGCGCCCGCTCAGCCACCTCGCGGGAAAATCCGGCCCGTGCCAACTGCCCCATCTCCTTGACCCGGCCCGCGACATCCGTCCCTTCATTCGCCCGATACGCACCGATCCGGCGCTTGCGCGTCAGCACCAGGGCCGCCGCCAGTTCACTCTCCGCATCGCTAACCACCGCCGCCTTGGCCACGTCCGGTGCCACCCCTTTGGCCACTAACCGCATTGCAATCGCACGCCCCGATTGCCCGCTCCGCAGCAGACTGCGCGCTCGGCTTTCGGCGAACGCGGCATCGCTGACCGCCCCGGCCTGCACCAGACTCTGGATAACCGCCTCGATCGCCCCCTTGGCGGCCGCCAGTACCGGAGCCGCGGCCTCCGGATCGGCCTGCAGCCGAGCCCAGCGATCCAACCGGCGTCGCAGTACCCGTCGAAGCCCG
This sequence comes from Rhodopila sp., assembly GCF_965277165.1. Classification (GTDB taxonomy): domain Bacteria; phylum Pseudomonadota; class Alphaproteobacteria; order Acetobacterales; family Acetobacteraceae; genus Rhodopila. The sequence continues at coordinate 2,299,437 of NZ_CBDICE010000005.1, read as the reverse complement.
GCCTCGGTCGTCGCATAGCGCGCCAGATGCGCCAGCGCCGCCTGATACAGGCTGCCCGCGTCAGGCGGCGGCGAGGCGGTGTCGCTCGACATCCGCCAACCATGCCCGGCACCCGCCTCGATGCAAGAGGATTTCACGCCCCACCCGCCGATCCGCCGCCCCCCAGGCCCAGCGCAGCCCGGCCCAGCGCAAGCGAGCCCAGCGCAACCGGTGTTTGACAGCGCCTACGCCATCGCCAATGATCGTCGCATCTGTCGGACCTGCCCCGAAACGGTCGCGGGCGGCCAATCCGTCGCAGAAACGAACAAAGGCTCGCCCACTGATGATCCCCGCCCTGCTGCCGAACTACGCACGCGCCGACCTCGCTTTCGAGCGGGGCGAGGGCGCCTGGCTGTGGACGGTCAACGGGCGACGATTCCTCGACTTCGGCTCCGGCATCGCCACCGCCAGCCTGGGACACGGCCACCCGCATTTGGTCAAGGCCATCGCCGACCAGGCCGCCAAGGTGATACACACCTCTAACCTGTATCGCATCCCGCAGGCCGAGCGGCTGGCGCAGCGACTGGTCGATGCGAGCTTCGCGGACAGCGCGTTCTTCTGCAACTCGGGCGCCGAGGCCAACGAGGGCATGATCAAGATGATGCGCCGCGCCATGTCGGATGCCGGCAAGCCGGAGCGGTTCCGCATCATCTGCTTCGAGGGTGCGTTCCACGGCCGCACCCTGGCCACTCTGGCCGCCACCGGCAACCACCACTACATGGAAGGCTTCGGCCCGCCGGTCGATGGTTTCGACCACGTCCCGTTCAACAACATGAACGCGGCGCGCAACGCCATCGGCCCCGGCACCTGCGGCATCATCGTCGAGCCGGTGCAAGGCGAGGGCGGAGTGCGTCCCGCCGACATGCAGTTCCTGCGCGACCTGCGCGCGGTGTGCGACGAATACGGCATCATCCTGGGGATGGACGAAGTGCAGTCCGGCATCGGTCGCACCGGCAAGCTGTTCGCGCACGAATGGTCCGGTATCACCCCCGACGTGCTGTCCTCGGCCAAGGGCATCGGCGGCGGCTTCCCGCTCGGCGCCGTGCTCGCCAGGGAAGCCTTCGCCAAGGCGCTGAAACCCGGCACCCACGGCACTACGTTCGGCGGCAATCCACTGGCCTGCGCCGCCGGCAACGCCGTGCTCGACGTTGTCCTGGCACCCGGCTTCCTCGAGGACGTCGAGCGCAAGGGTCGCAAGCTGCGCACCGAGTTGGGCAAGATCGCCGCCGAATTCCCCACCGTGTTTGTCGACGCCCGAGGTCTCGGCTTGCTGCTCGGCATGAAGGCGGCGATCCCGGTAGCAGGGGTCCAGGCCGCCTGCATCGAGCAGGACCTGATGGCGATCACCGCCGGTGACAACGTGCTGCGCCTGGCGCCCCCCCTGGTGGTGACCGATGCCGATATCGACCAGGCGGTCGGCATGCTGCGAGCCGCCGCCACCAAGGTCGCGGCGAGCATCGACAAGGCTGCGGCCGGCAAGGCCGCGGCACAATGAGCGGCGCGACACGCCGCCGTCAGGATCCGCGCGGCGAGTCCACCAGCCAAACGTCCGACCTGCGGCACTTCCTCGATCTGCGCGACTTCGACACCCAGACGCTGCGCCAGATGCTCGACGTCGCATCCGGCTTCAAACGCGCCGCCGGCGTGTCGTCGCGACCGCTCGCCGGCAAGACCCTGGCGCTTATCTTCGAGAAACCCTCGACCCGCACCCGGGTCTCGTTCGAGGTCGGCATGCGCCAGCTTGGCGGCGAGGTTATCGTACTTACCGGCAAGGAAACCCAGCTCGGCCGCGGCGAAACCGTGGCCGACACCGCGCGCGTGCTGTCACGCTATGTCGACGCCATCATGCTGCGCACCGACAATGCCGCGAAGCTGCACGAAATGGCCGAATACGCCACCGTCCCGGTGATCAACGGCCTGACCGAGGCGTCCCATCCCTGCCAGTTGATGGCCGACGTGCTCACCTTCGAGGAACATCGCGGCCCGATCGCCGGTCGGGTCGTGGCCTGGTGCGGCGACGGCAACAACGTCGCCCGAAGCTGGATCGAGGCGGCGGTGCGCTTCGGCTTTACCCTGCGGGTCGCCACCCCCGACGGATTGCGGCCGCCGGCCGACCTGCTGGCCTGGGCGCGCGCCCAAGGCGGCAGGATCGAGCTGACCGACGACCCCGACGCCGCCGTCGCCGGCGCCACTTGCGTGGTCGCCGATACCTGGGTGTCGATGTCCGACGACCCGAACGAGAGCCGCCACAACCTGCTGGCACCGTATCGGGTGACCAGCCGGATGATGGCGAAGGCCGCCCCGGACGCGCTGTTCATGCACTGCCTGCCGGCCCATCGCGGCGAGGAAGTGGATGCCGACGTGATCGACGGCCCGCAGTCGGTGGTGTTCGACGAGGCCGAGAACCGCTTGCATGCCCAGAAGGGCGTCCTGGCCTGGGTGCTGGGCGCGGCGCGATAGCGCAAGGCGCGCGCCGGCACCCCGACATGTGTTGGTCAACCGCCGGACAAGTCAAGGTCCGCCCAAGTCAAGGTCCGCCGGCGGCCCGACCAGCCCCGGACTCTGTAGCCTGCGCAGCCGGCAGCCATCCGGACCCGGGGCCGCCGGCGCCAAATTGACCCAAATGTAACGGTTAACCCTTCATCAAGCTTTTCGCGACCAAGATCGTCGCCATGTCCACGCCTCCGATCGTCATCATCGCTGAACCGGATCCGATGATCAGCAGCGCGCTCCGCGTGGAGTTCACCCATCTCGATTTCGCGGTGTTCCTCGCCGCCTCGGGCCGCGAGGCCGAGGACTATGCCGCCCATGCCGTCGCCCATCTGGTGGTGCTCGACACCAAACTGCACTTGCAAAGCTACGATGCCTGCGTGCGAATCCGCCGCCGTCCCGGATACGCCGCCCGCCCGATCGTCCTGACCGCCAACAACCCCACCGCCCGGATGAAGGCGGCGGCCGACAAGGCCGGCGCCAACCTCGTTCTGGCGAAACCCTACTCGGTCCAAGACCTGCTGAACGCGGTGACGCCGTTTGTCCCGGACAACGACCTCTTGCTGAGCCATCGCGCCCGCGGGCCCGGCATGGCCCACGCGCAAGAATGGGTGCCGGCATCCAACCTGACCTGGCAATCGGGCATCAACTCGGCACTGACCCGAAACGGACGCCTGCTGCCGATCGTCCGCGGCGGCAACAGTGTGTCCATTCCGCTGTATCGTAAGCTGGTCTCCTGATCCGAGGCGGCGCGACCTCGACACGCCACCCCACTCAGTGGGCCGAATCAGACGATCTTCTGACCGGTCTTTGCCCAGTCGGCCAGGAACGTCGCCAGGCCCTTCTCGGTCAGCGGATGATGGAACAGCGAGCGCAGCACCGCCGGCGGCAACGTGGCGACATGGGCGCCCATCTTCGCCGCCTCTATCACGTGGTTCGGGCCGCGCACCGATGCCACCAGCACCTCAGTCTCGAAATCGTAGTGGTCGTAGATCTCGACAATGTCGGAGATCACTTGCATCCCGTCCCAGCCGATGTCGTCCACCCGGCCGACAAACGGGCTGATGAAGCTGGCACCGCTCTTGGCGGCCAGGATCGCCTGCGCCGCCGAGAAGCATAGCGTGACGTTGACCATCGTGCCGTCGTTGCGCAGATGGCGGCAGGCGCGCAGGCCGTCCGGGGTTAGCGGCACCTTGATGCAAACGTTGTCGGCGATCTTCCGCAGCACGCGGGCTTCGGCCATGATCTGGTCGTACTCGGTGCCTGCCACTTCGGCGCTGACCGGCCCGGAAATGACATCGCAGATCTGCGCGATCACCTCGGCGAACTTGCCGCCGTTCTTGGAGATCAGGGTCGGATTGGTGGTCACCCCGTCCAGCAGACCACTGCTGGCAAGCGACCGGATCTCTGTCAGATCGGCGGTATCGATGAAGAATTTCATGCCAACGCTCCGTTTTGCGGTTAAGCCAGGATGTCGATTTGTCGCGAATCAGGCTGGTTATATAGGTTGCACTCCGCCCATCCAATGCCCGGCCCAATTCCTGTCACCGAATCGCCGGATCGGGTCCCGGTGCTGCTGCCATATCCGTTTCCCGGCCCGTTCGACTATCGGGTTCCGCCCGGCCTGCGGCCCCGACCGGGCGACGTCGTTGTGGTGCCGCTGAATAACCGCGAGGAGGTCGGCGTGGTCTGGGACGCACCGGCCGACGAGGCGGTTCCAGAGCACAGGCTGAAGTCGGTGGTCGGCGTGCTCGACACGCCGCCGATGGGGGTATCGCTGCGCCGCCTGGTCGACTGGATCGCCGCCTATACATTGTCGCCGCCGGGCGAGGTGATGGCAATGGCGCTGCGCGTGGCCTCGGCCGGCCTGCTCCGTTCGGTGGTGCGCTATCGCCGCGCCGATCCGCTGCCGGCGGGGCGCATCACCTCAGCCAGGCAACGGGTGCTGGACGTGCTCGCCTGCGGCGAGCCTCGGTCCGGCGCGGATCTGCTGGCTCAGGCAGGTGCCAGCCCGGCGGTGCTGCGCGGCATGACCGGAGCCGGTCTGCTAATCAGCGAGACCGCCCGGCCGGACCAGCCGTTCCGCCGCCCCGACCCCGACCACCAGGGACCGGCACTGTCGGAACAGCAGCGCCGGGTCGCCGGTGGGTTGCGCGCGGCGGTGCAGCGCGGGGCATTCTCGGTCACCTTGCTCGATGGGGTCACCGGGTCCGGCAAGACCGAGGTCTACCTCGAAGCGGTCGCCGCCTGCCTGCGCGCCGGCCGCCAGGCGCTGGTGCTGTTGCCCGAGATCGCCTTGTCCTCGCAGTGGACCGAGCGGTTCGGGCGCAGGTTCGGGGTGGCGCCGGCGGTGTGGCATTCGGATCTGGCGTCGCGGGTGCGCAAGATCACCTGGCAGGCAGTAGCCGAGGGTCAGGCGCCGGTGGTGGTCGGCGCCCGGTCGGCGCTGTTCCTGCCGTTCCCCGACCTCGGCCTGGTGGTGGTCGATGAGGAGCACGAGGCGGCGTTCAAGCAACAGGACGGCGTGGTCTACAACGCCCGCGACATGGCGGTGGTCCGCGCGCGCTTCTGCGAGGCCGCCGCGGTGCTGGTGTCCGCCACCCCCAGCCTGGAGACCGTGGCCAATGTCGAGGCCGGGCGTTATGCCCATCTGCGCCTGACCCGGCGCCACGCCGGGGCGACGATGCCCGAAATCAGCCTGCTCGACCTGCGCGAAACCCCGCCCGATCGCGGCAGGTTCCTGGCGCCGCCGCTGCTCGAGGCGGTGCGGCGCAGCCTGGCGCAGGGCGAGCAGGCGATGCTGTTCCTCAATCGCCGCGGTTACGCGCCGCTGACGCTGTGCCGCCATTGCGGCCATCGGATGCAGTGCCCGAACTGCACCGCCTGGCTGGTGGAGCACCGCACCCGGCATCAGTTGCTGTGCCATCACTGCGGGCACACCATTCCGATCCCGCCCGAGTGCCCATCCTGCGCCGCCGCCGACAGCCTGACCCCGGTCGGGCCGGGGATCGAGCGCATCACCGAGGAAGCTGCAGCGGTTTTCCCCGAGGCGCGGCGGCTGATCATGGCCTCCGACACCATCGCCGGGCCCAACGCGGCGGCAGCGGCGGCGCACGCGATCGAGGACCGGTCGGTGGACCTGATCATCGGCACCCAACTGGTCGCCAAGGGCTGGCACTTCCCGCATCTGACCTTCGTCGGCGTGGTCGATGCCGATCTGGGTTTGGCCGGGGGCGAACTGCGCGCGTCGGAACGCACGGTGCAACTGCTGCACCAGGTCGCCGGACGCGCCGGACGGGCCGAGGCGCCGGGACGGGTGATGCTGCAGACCTTCATCCCCGATCACCCGGTGATGCAGGCGCTACTGGGCGGCGACTTGGATGCCTTCATGCACAGCGAGGCCGACAGCCGGCGCGATGGCGAATGGCCACCGTTCGGGCGCCTGGCGGCACTGATCGTCAGCGCCGATACCGCGATCATGGCCGACACCGTGGCGCGCGACCTGGGTTGGGCGGCGCCCAGGGGAGACGGGATTGTCGTGCTCGGTCCGGCGCCGGCGCCGATGGCGCTGCTGCGCGGGCGGCACCGGCGGCGATTGCTTTTGAAGGTGCGGCGCGATGTGCCGGTGCAGCCGATCCTGCGATCCTGGCTGGCCTCGGTCCACGTGCCCCGAGGCGGCCGGGTGGACGTCGATGTGGACCCGATTTCGTTCCTTTAGAGCGCGATCGCGCTGGGCGGAACGTTCGTCGTCCGAAGGACGCGCTGTTCGCGCGAGGCGCGTGAATCGCTCGACAAAACAAAGAGCTAGACCATTTCCAGCATGCACAGTCATGCTGGGAATGGTCTAGCGCGCGTCATTCGGTGGTGATGACGGGGTGGCACTCGATCGGAAAGCTCACCGAGTTGGCGATGAAGCAATATTCATGGGCGTCGCGATGCAGGCTGGTGGCGGCGGCGAGGTCATCGCCGGCACGAAGCGTGATCCGGGGGCGAAGCACGGCGCTGATGAAGCGGCCGGCGCCGTTGCGGTCTTCCTGCATGGTAGCCTCGGCGTCGTCGCGGTAGCTGAGCACCGCGATGCCGGCCTTGGCGCAGAGGCCGAGATACCAAAGCTTGTGGCAGGCCGAGATCGAGGCCAGCAGCAACTCCTCGGGGTTCCAGCGCGCCGGATCGCCGCGAAAGGCGGGGTCCGAGGACCCAGCGATCGGCGGCTTGGCCTCAACCGAGATGGTGTGGTCGCGGCCGTAACCGGCGTGGTCCTGGGTGCCGAGGCCGCGATTGCCGGTCCATTCGACGCTGACGCGATAGCTGTGCCGCGTGGCGGACATGCTTGCGATTCCTTCATTTGTATCCTTGGTCGGCGGGTAGCAAATGGCTGCTCCAGATCCATTGATCCGGGTTTCCAGGGTGATGCAAACGATGCAACGCGCAAGCAGGCGCGCGGTCACGGGGCGATCCGCGACGCCCGACCGCTGGGGTGGTGGCGGAATGCAGTCGAGGCCGGTTCGGCGCCACTCCCGGCGACGGCGAGGGATGTCGGCAGCGTCTCAAATCGCGGGAATTGGTCGCGGTCACATAAAAGTTCTTTGCGATAACACACCAAATACGGTACAGAGTTGAATTATGTCTGATCACCAGGAGAAACCCATGTCGGCCGCGAGACCTATTCTAATTATCGAGGATGACGATGCGCTGCGGCAGGTGTTGGCAGACCAGGTTGCATCCAGTGGTGTGTTTCAGTCGATCGCGGCGGCGACGCTGGGGGAAGCGACCCAGCATCTCGGCGCGGCGGAAGCGCGGTTTGATTCGATCATCCTGGACGTCAACCTGCCCGACGGTAACGGGCGCGACTTCTGCGCCACGATCCGCAAGCAGGGTCATACCATGCCGATCATCATGCTGACCGGCGCGGCCGAGGAAGGCGATGTGATCAGCGGATTGGACGCCGGCGCCAACGATTACATCGCCAAGCCGTTCCGGGTGAAGGAGCTTATCGCCCGGCTGCAGGCCCAGCTTCGGCTGTTCGACAACAGCGAGGACGCGGTGTTCACGATCGGGCCGTTCAATTTCCGGCCGGCGTCGAAATCGCTGATCGGCCGGGACAAAAAGCGCATCCGCCTGACGGCGAAAGAGGTCGATATTCTGAAGTATCTTTATCGGCACGCCAAGCGCGTGGTGTCCCGCCAGGTGCTGCTGGACGAGGTCTGGGGCTACAACGCGAGCGTGACCACGCACACGCTGGAGACGCATGTGTATCGGCTGCGCCAGAAGATGGAAGTCGATCCCACCAACTGCCGCCTGCTGATGACGGCTCCGGGCGGCTATCGGCTGGATCCCAGCGCGACCTGATCGACGCCAACAAACCCTGATTGGAGCTTCGTCGGCGGACCGGACCGGTGGTCCGCGATGGCGCCGCCGCGCTCGATCCGGGTCCGACGTCGGCGGCGGCTGGCCGAGGCAAAACGCCCCCGCCGTCCCTAATCGCGGCATCATCGTTCGTTGGCATCGTGACCGATGGTGTGGCTGCCGCGGTCCGGGTGCGGCGCGCGAGATCAGGCCCGGGCCGAGATCAGCCAGATCGAACCCTGCAATACGACGCCGTCCGGACTGTCGTAGCGTTTGAGCGCGGCCGAGACAGCGTCCTGAACCGGGGCCCGCGTCGCCGGCGGCTGCTCTGCCAGAATGCGGCCCAAGGCACCCATGTGGGTGGCGAATTCGGTGGCCTGTTCGATTTGGCCGGCGGCGGCGATCCGCATCCCCACATCTTGGCTTTGCATCGCCGCCTGCTTCCAGCCGGCCGCCTGTAGCAAGCCCAGCGTGCGGTCTCGATCGGCCAGGGCGAATGGGCCAGGGGAGCGGGGATCGGCCTGCGGTTGCGGCGGCAGCAGCGCGGCGGCGGCCTGTATCGGCACGCTGAACCAGGGATTGTCGGTGAGCGGTCGCCAGGCGGCGAACAGCAACCGGCCGCCGGGCCGCATCGCGGTGCGCAGATTGGCAAACGCGGCGGCCGGGTCGGCAAAGAACATCACGCCGAAGCGGGAGAACACCAGGTCGGCGCGCGGTTCCGCAAAGCCGTGGGTGGCGGCGTCGGAGACGATCACCCGAGCGTTGGTCAGCCGGGCCGCCTCGATCCGCTGCCGGGCGCGGGCCGCCATCGGTTCCGACACATCAAGGCCGACGACCTGTCCGCTGGGTCCCAGACGGTCGGCCAGCGCCAGCACGGTGGCACCACAGCCGCAGCCGACATCGATCGCGTGCTCGCCGGCGCCAGGCGCGGCGGCGTTCAGCGCCAGCGCGGTGATCGGTTCGAACTGGGCATCCAGACGGTCCTGGAACGCGGTCCAGGTGACCGCCGCGCGGTCGTTCCAATAGGCGATCTGAGCGGCGTTGTCCTGGGCGTTGTCGGCGTGGGTCATGGCTAGCCTCCAGGTAGGAACACGGGAGCATGCCAGAACCCGCAGGTGGTGTCGCCTGTGCCACTGGGGTGGGAGTTGACCTTTCGGCGCCAGGAGGCTTTATCGTCGCTCGGTCGCAATTCGGAGACCGAGGCCATTTAGCAAGGTGTCCGTCAGGCCCTCGATGAAACCACGAATGTTGGATTGACGCAGGAAGTCCCTAGTCATGGCAACGACCTCGGGGTAGCCGACAAGCCAAACGAAGGTCATCGAAGCAAGCCAGAACCTAAAACAAGAAACGCCCAGAAAGCGCTCTTGAAGCTACGGACACGACTGGCTCCGATGGTCCAATATACATCCTGGGTACCAAGGTCGGTGTTCCAGAAATCCAACCGCCGGTCCGGCGGCCTTGCAACCTCGGCTTTGCAGTCTGAGGATGCCTGCATGACCCGAACGATCGATACCCAGGGCTATCGCTACATTCCCGGCCCGTTCCAGTATTCTGGAGGCGTCGCCGCGCTGTCCGGCTTTGCCATTGAGCGGGTGCGGTTCGCCAGTCCGGTTCCGTTACTGGATGGATTCCGCCGGATCGAGGCGTTGTTGCACGACGCCGGCTTGCCGCTGACGGCTTTCTGCGCCTGCGAGCTGCGCTCTCCGGCGCAATTCAGCGATGCTGGATTCATCGCCTTCAATCGCGACTATGTCGGCACGCTGCAGCGCTGGGGTATCTTTGCCGACGATCGCAACCCGGTGGCACGAAGCAATGTGTGCCCCGAAATCGACCCGCCCCCGGAACCGGGTTTCCATGCGTTCAGCTTTGTCAGGCCATCGACCGGCGCCGCGCACTCTTTCGTCGTCGCCGGCAGCGGAGAAGCGCAGGAGGGCAGCGGTCCGTATCGCGACAAAATCATCCGCCACGGCGACACCAGTGCCGGTGCGATTGCCGAGAAAGCCCGCTACGTGCTGGACGTGATGCAGCGGCGCATGGCGGCGCTGGACGGAGATTGGGGCTCGACCACGGCGGTGCAGGTCTACACGGTGCATGACCTGTATCCATTCCTCGGCGCCGAGATCGTGGCGCGCGGAGCCGCCCACCACGGCCTGACCTGGCACTTCTGCCGTCCGCCAGTAATCGGGCTGGAATACGAGATGGACTGCCGCGCGGTGGCTAGCGAACGCGTGATCCCGGCCTGATTCGGGGGGCTCCCAATGGTCCGATCCCGGCAGAAGCATTCCATGCGGTCGGGCGAACCGGCCCACCAAAGACGTCAGACCGGGGGCGGCAGACCGGGGGCGTCCGATCGGTCCGCGATGCCAAGCCGCCCGTCAGGATGCGATACCAAGCAGTCGCGCGGCCGTGCCACCGAGAATCGCGATACGCTCATCGTCGCTCAATCCCGGCATCCCGAGCACCAGATCGACCTCGGTACTGGTCCAGGGAAACGGATAGTCGGTCCCGATCATGATCTGGCCGGGACCGGTTTCCGCGATCAGGTGGCGCAGCGCTTCAGGCGTAAATACGATCGTGTCGAAGAATAGCTGACCGTCCTTCAGATAGGCGGTCGGGCTCTTCTTCGGCAGCGCGCCGACCCGATCGGGGAAGCAGCGGGTCACCGCGTCCGACCGGTTGGCGTACGACGGCAGAAACCCGCCGCCATGTGCGGCACAGATTTTCAGACCCGGGAAGCGGTCGAGCGTGCCCTCGAAGATCAGGTGCGACAGCGCGATGGTGGTCTCCAGCGGATTGCCGATCGTGTTGGTCAGCAAACCGCTGCCGCCCAGCCGCCCGCTAGGTTCCAGTTCGCGCGTGCCCAGCGGGTGCATGAACACCAGCACCCCGAGCTCCTCGCACTTCGCCCAGAACGGATGGAACCTTGGATTGGCCAGTTCCTCGCCGGCGACGCTGCCGGCGACACCGACGCCACGGAAACCGAGTGTCTTGACCGCATGCTCGACCTGTTGGGCGGCAAGATCGGGATATTGCAGGGACGCAGTGGCGAAGGCGACGAAGCGGTCAGGGCTCGCGGCGCAAAATTCGACCAGGGTTTCATTTTGAATCTTGATCAGTTCGGCCGCGGCGTCGCGTTCGGCGCGATACCAGTAGGGGTTAATGCTGAGCGCCTCGACGTCGATGCCTTGCGCGTCCATCGCCGCGATGCGGGTGCTGGTATCGCTCATCAGCAGGGCCGGCGCCTCGAGCGGATGGTTGATCAGCGCCGCGGCCGCCGGCACGATGCAGTGCGCGTGGACGTCGATGGTCTTCACCCGCTTGCCGTTGACCACGGTTTCCCGCCGCCGCGGGTGCGCTGCGGGCGCCGGCGATGCGCTGGTCATGCCGCAGCCGACGAAGGCGATACCGGCGAGAGCCGTGCTGAGCAGATCCGCTGGAATAGGCATTTCCGTTTCCCCTTGGTAGTTGGCGACTTTGTGTCACGGCTGGCGCCGGCCGGCCATCTGCGACTTACGGTGGTGAGGCTGTCAGGTCGAAATCAACGCAACCCTCGCACGCGGGCCCGGTCCATGTCAGCGCTTCGCCTCCGAATGAACTCCCAAGGGTGACGACGCCGAGCGCTGGCCCAACAAATCCAAGCGCCCACTCGGCACAATCACGGGTACGGGGCCAGACCGAACGCGACAATTTGGGCGCGCCGGGAACCAGCTTGGTCATCGCCGCCCGGTGGTCCATTCCGAGCGCGGTTGGTGCCCCTCCATGGTTTGTTTGCTCAGACCGGACGATCGCCATTGACGGTGACCCGATGCATTCGGCGGCGCTGCCCATGGTAGTCGTTAAGCGCATAGTGCTGCACCGCGCGATTGTCCCAGAAGGCAATAGAGCCCGGCTGCCAGCGGAATCGGCAGGTGAATTCCGGCTGCGTGCAGTGCGCCCACAGGTATTCCAACAACGGTAGGCTTTCCGCCTCGGTCATGTCCTTGAATCGCTTGGTGAAGCCTTCGTTGATGTATAGGCATTTGCGGCCAGTCTCGGGATGGGTGCGCACAACCGGATGTTCCACCTCCTTCTCAGCTTCAGTGCTGCCGAGAATCTGCATCGCCTTGAGATTCGCCGTGTAACCGCCCGTGGCGTGGCCACGTGGTCCGTAGACATCGCGTGCGGTATGGATCGCCGTCATGCCGTCAAGCATGCGCTTCATCCCCAGTGATAGTCGATCATAGGCCATGTATTGATTGGCAAATACTGTGTCACCGCCAAACTCCGGCGCTTCCAGGCAGTAGAGGATCGAGCCCAATGCCGGCTGCTCCAGATAGGTCACGTCGGAGTGCCAGCCGCCGCCAAAATTCTTGGTATCGCCTTCGTTCTTTGCGACCACGATGATCTCAGGATGGCCATCCATCGCCTTCACGTAATCATGCACGTTCAGCGTACCGAAGCGGCGCCCGAACGCGACGTGTTGCTCCGGCGTCAACTGCTGGCCGCGAAAGAAGATCACCTGGTGATCGAGCAGCGCCTGATGGACGCCGGAGATGACCCGGTTGTTGTCGAAGTGGCGCGCCAGATCGACGCCATCGATCATGGCGCCGAGCGCACCACTGATCGGCTTCACCGACAGTTCTTGTAGTTTCTGCGTTGGCATGGTCGCACTCCCTTATGGACGCCCCTATGGTCCGCCCGAATGTAGGTTGTACTATGCTTATTGGTTCGGCGCCGAGATGGGAAAAACAGGCGTCTGGGCGATTGGAGGACGGCGATATAGGCCTGTCAAGCGAGCCTGGTAGAGGGCATGTAGACGCAGGGGCATGTAGACGCAGGGGCATCTGGACGCAGGGGCATCTGGACGCAGGGGCATTTGGACGCGGGCGCCTCTCCGCGGTAGTCGCACCAGCGATGCAAGATGTCTGCTACGGGCTACCCGGTTGCAATTCACACGGGTTGGTGATCCCGGCAGGCGATGACGAAGGCGCCAATGGCATGCTTTGGTTGCCGGTAAAGCAATGCTTCGGGAGGGATCCATGGCGCGATCGAGCGACATTGCAAAAGCCGACGAGTCAGTAATGAAGCCGCCGCATCGCTCGGTGTCGATGCCGAAGGTCGCGGCCGCCAGCTTCGCCGGTGCGGTGTTGGAATGGTACGACTTCTTCTTATTCGGCACCGCCTCGGCGTTGATTTTTGGACCGCTGTTTTTTCCGGCAACCAACGCAGCCGCCAGCACTGGGGCGGCATTTGCTACCTTTGGCGTAGGATTCATCGCGCGCCCTCTCGGCGGGATCTTTTTCGGTCATCTGGGTGATAAACTCGGCCGCAAGGTGACGTTGATCGCGACCTTGCTGATCACCGGCACCGGTACGTTCCTGATCGGATTACTACCGACCTACGCCAGCATCGGAATATGGGCGCCGATCGGCCTGGTGATCTTGCGCCTGGTTCAGGGCTTTGGCCTAGGCGGTGAATATGGCGGAGCCGCGTTGCTGACGATAGAACATGCCGCGCCGAACCGGCGTGGCTTCTGGGGCAGCTTGCCCCAAGCCTCGGCTGCCACGGGATTACTGATCGGCACCGTCATCTTCGACTTGATGTCGCGCCTGCCAAGAAATGACTTTCTAGATTGGGGCTGGCGCGTTCCCTTCCTGCTCAGCGTGGTGATGCTGGCAATCGGCGTGTTCATACGCCTCAATGTTTTGGAAACCCCCGATTTCGAGCACACGCGGCAGACCGACCAGGTCACACGCGTACCGCTGTTTAGCTTGCTCGCGCAACAGCCGCTGAACACACTGTATGCAACCGGCGCCCGGCTCGCCGAAACAGTGTCATTCAATATCATCGCAGTGTTCGGGATTACCTACGTCACCAACGTGGTGGGGGTATCCCGGTCGGTGCCGCTCAGGGGAATCATGATCTCCTCCCTGGTGGCGATCCCACTGTGTCCGTTGTTCGGACTGCTGTCGGATCGGTGGGGTCGGCGAACGCTGTATCTGGTGGGCTGCGTCTGCAGCTTTGTCCTGGCGTTGCCATTTTTCGCGCTGCTCGACACTGGGTCGCCAGGCCTCATTTTGGTCGCCATGGTGATCATCTATAGCCTGGCACCGACGCTGATGTTTTCGGTTGAAGCGACCTTCTTCGCCGAACTTTTCCACGTCAACGTGCGTTACACCGGGTTATCGGTGGCATACCAGCTTTCGGCGGTCATCGGCGGATTTGTGCCCTTGGTGGCGCTTTATCTGCTGACGGCGGACGCCAAGTCGCCGTGGATGGTGGCGGCGCTTCTGATGGCCATCTCCGTCATTTCCTTCCTGTCGGCCTGTCTGGCGACCCGGGTCGACAAGTAACTCTGAATCGGTTGATAGGTCATTAGGTCGGGAGTAATGCATCGCGACGTAACGAATGCCGCAGCCCCACCGCATGGTGGCGCGCCGCCTCCCGGACCAACAGTGTGTCGCCGCCCCGGCAGGCGCGAAGCAAACCGAACCCAAAGCTGACAAACCCGACCATTCGTGTAAAACATGCACAAATCTGCAACCTGAGGCGGCCAGCATGCCCGACAGCATCTCTCCAACCGGCGATGGCCTGATCATCGACATGATTCGCCGCTTCTCCCAGGACCGACTGGCACCGCTGGCGGCGGAGCGCGAGAAGCAACGCCGGATCGAACCCGAGATCATCGCCGAGCTGGCCGAACTCGGCGTGTTCGGCGCCACCACCCCCGCCGAATGGGACGGCAGCGAGATTGACCCGGTCACCTACGCGCTGCTGGTGGAGGAAATCGCCGCCGGCGACGGGTCGGTCTCGACCATGGTGTCGGTGCACAATTCGCCGACCTGTGTCGTCGTCAACAATAACGGCACGGACGCCCAGAAGGACCGCTGGCTGCGCCCACTGGCGAGGGGCCAACATGTCGGGTCGTTCGGCCTGACCGAACCGCAGGCCGGGTCGGATGCGTCCAACCTGAAGACCCGCGCGATCAAGCACGGTGACCGCTACGTCATCAACGGCGCCAAGCAGTTCATCAGCAACGCGGCCCACCCGGGCGCCCTGGTGTTCTTCGCGGTGACCGACCCCGACGCCGGAAAAAAGGGACTGTCCTGCTTCGTGATCGACAAGAGCCATCCCGGCTTCTCAATCGCCCGCACCGAGGAAAAGCTCGGACAGAAAGCCTCTGACACCTGTGCGCTGGCGTTTCAGGACATGGAGGTGGCGGAAGACCAGCGTATCGGCGCCGAGGGCGAAGGCTACAAGATCGCGCTCTCCACCCTGGAGAGCGGGCGCATCGGCATTGCCGCGCAAAGCGTCGGCATGGCGCGGGCGGCGTTGGAATACGCCATCGGCTACGCCCGCGAACGGCGCGCCTTCGGCGGCGCGATCATCGACTTCCAGGCGGTCGGATTCCGGCTGGCGGACGCCAAGACGCAACTGGAGGCGGCCCGGCAACTGACGCTGCACGCGGCGCGACTGAAGGCCGAGGGCCGGCCGGCGCTGGAGGCCGCCTGCATGGCGAAACTGTTCGCCTCGGAAGCCGCCGAGGCGATCTGCACCGCCTCGATCCAGACCTTGGGCGGCTACGGCTTCCTGGCCGACTATCCGGTCGAGCGGATCTATCGCGATGTGCGCGTGTGCCAGATCTACGAGGGCACCTCGGACGTGCAGAAGCTGATCCTGCAGCGCATGCTGTAGCCCCGGCCTGGCATGGTCGTGACGCCACGGCGAGGCCGGGCGCGGCGTTCACGAACCAGGGTAGTCGAAGCGTCACTCGGCGCCCCCCCCGTGCCGCCTTGTGAGCTATCCAAGCTTCGGTCATAAGCACCGCTTTCCTACCGCAGGGGGTTTTCATGTTGCTATTTCCGGACTGCTCATTGGGGCCTCCGGCCCGCCTGCTCGCTGCCGCCGCTCTGTTCGGCATCGTCGCCGCCGGGCCGGTCATGGCGCAAACCGATCCCGATCCGGTGCTTGCCAAGGTCAACGGGCAGCCGATTCACGCCAGCGACCTGAAGGCCGCGGCCGATACCCTGCCGGCGCAGGCGCGCGCGCTGCCGCCGAAGCAACTGTATCCGATGCTGCTGGATCAATTGATCGACGCCCAGGCGCTGGTCATCGAAGCCAAGAAGACCGGGCTTGAAAACGATCCCGAGGTCAAGCGCAGCATGCAGATGGCGGAGGATCGCACCCTGGCGTCCGCCATGCTGAGCAAGCAGGTTCGCCCCGAGGTCAGCGAAGCGGCCGTCAAGGCTCGCTACGACCAGGAGTTCGCCAACAAGCCAGGCGAGCCCGAGGTGCATGCGCGCCACATCCTGGTGTCCGATGAGGCCACCGCGGACAAGATCATCGCCGAACTGAAGAAGGGCGGCGACTTCGCCGCGCTGTCCAAGCAGTACAGCAAGGATCCGGGGGCGGCCAAGCAGGGCGGCGACCTGGGGTTCTTCAAGAAGACCGACATGGTGCCGGCATTCGCCGACGCGGCGTTCGCGCTGAAGGACAACGAGGTGTCGCCGACCCCGGTGAAGACCCAGTTCGGCTGGCATGTCATCCAGACGCTGGCGCATCGTACCGCGCCGCCACCGACGTTTGAGCAGGAACGCGATCAGTTGCGCCAGCAGATGCTTCAGGCCGCGGTGCAGCAGGCGGTGATCAAGGCACGTTCCGACGTCAAAGTGGAACGGTTCAACCTCGACGGGACGCCGGTGAAGGCGACCGATACGGCGGAGCCGCCGCCGCCGGCCGCCAAGTAAGCCTCTGGATCGACCACAAGGCCATGGCCACAGCCGTATCTCCGCTCGCCGTTCCACTGCCGGAACTTCCACCGCTCGCCGGGGTTCGCCTGTCGTCCGCCGCGGCCGGCATCCGCTACCAGGGGCGAACCGATGTGGTGATGATGGAGGTTGCCGCTGGCAGCACCGTGGCCGGGGTGTTCACCTCCAGCAAGTGCCCTGGCGCGCCGGTCGATTGGTGCCGAACGGCGTTGAAGGCGGGGCGGGCGCGGATGGTGGTGGTGAACGCAGGCAATGCCAACGTGTTCACCGGCAAGGCCGGACGCGAGGCCTGCGCGGCGACGGCCGCGGCCGCGGCGAAGCTGGCGGGCTGCCAGCCGCGGCAGGTGTTCATCGCCTCGACCGGGGTGATTGGTGAGGTTCTGCCGCACCAGAAGCTGGTAGCGGCGCTGCCGGCGCTGCATCAGGACCTGGCGGACGATAACTGGGAAGCGGCCGCCCGCGGCATCCTGACAACCGATACATTCCCAAAGGCGTCAACCCGGCTGGCCCGCATCGGCGATGCCGAGGTCCGCATCACCGGCATCGCCAAGGGCAGCGGGATGATCGCGCCGGACATGGCGACGATGCTGTGTTTCGTGTTCACCGACGCCAAGCTGCCGGCCGACGCGCTGCAGACCATGCTGCGCAAGGGTGTCGATGCCAGCTTCAATCGCACCACGGTGGACTCCGACACCTCGACCTCCGACACCGTGCTGCTGATCGCCACCGGGCAGGCGAAGCATGGGCGTGTTCCGGGCCCCGACGGCAACGCCGCGCGCAACCGGATGCTGGCCGATTTCGCGCAGCGGTTGAACGAGGTGCTGCTGGATCTGGCGCTGCAGGTCACCGGCGATGGCGAGGGTGCCAGCAAGCGGGTGCGCATCGACGTCACCGGCGCGGCAAGCGCCCGATCGGCGAAGAAGATCGCCATGGCGGTGGCGAATTCGCCGCTGGTGAAGACCGCGGTCGCCGGCGAAGACGCCAACTGGGGCCGCATCGTCATGGCGGTCGGCAAATCCGGAGAACCGGCGGATCGCGACAAATTGTCGATCGGCGTCGGCGGCGTATGGATGGCCAGGGACGGCGCGGTGATCGCGGATTACGACGAAGCCCCGGTGGTCGCGCACATGCGGGGCAAGGAGGTCGAGATCGCCATCGACATTGGCCTGGGCAGTGGCAAGGCCACCGCCTGGACCTGCGACCTGACACACGGCTACATCGAGATCAACGGGTCGTATCGAAGCTGACCATGAACGGGATCAAAGGGCCGCCGGCCCTTTGCGGGTCAGGGCAGCGCCCGGCGCTTACTTCTGCTCCAACGGGCCGCCCGCCTGCTTCCAAGCGGAAAATCCGCCGCCGACATGGGCCACGTTGGTCAGCCCCATGTCCTGTGCTGTCTTCGCCGCGAGCGCCGAGCGCCAGCCGCCGGCACAGAAGAAGACGAACTGCTTCGATTCGCTGAAGATCGGCTTCGCATAGGGGCTTTCCGGGTCGATCCAGAACTCCAGCATGCCCCTGGTGCAGGCAAACGCCCCCGGCATCTTGCCTTCGCGTTCGATCTCGCGTGGGTCGCGCAGATCGACGAACACCACGTCGGGCCTGCCGGCAAGTGCGATCGCCGCCTCGACCGCGAGGGTTTTCACCTCCGCGTTAGCTTCGGCGAGAAGCTGTTTGTAGCCCTTCTTGATGTGCATGACGTGACCCTGCCCGCGATCCGCGATCGGCTTAGCGCATCCGCCAATGATTGTCTTGGAGGTTGGCGGCGCGCATGGTATTAGCTAGCTGAAATAGCTAATGGCCTCTTCATGCAAGTCGTCACCATCCACGCCGCCAAGACCAACTTGTCGCAGCTATTGGCTCGGGTTGAAGCCGGAGAGGAGATCGTGCTCGCACGCGGCAGGAACCCGATCGCCAAACTCGTTCCGTTGAAGCCAGTGGCGGCCAGGCGTCGATTTGGCGCGTTGCGGGGACAGATCAGCTTAGGACCCGAGTTTTTCGAACCGCTGACGGAACAGGAACTCGCGGCCTGGGAATAGGCCTATGGACCTGCTGCTCGATACCCACGCGCTGCTATGGTGGCTTGCGGGCGATAGCTCGCTTTCCCCGGTAGCCAAGGCCGCGATCGAGGACGAATCCAACCCGGTCTTCATCAGCGCCGCGTCGAGCTGGGAGATCGCAACGAAGCATCGTCTGGGCAAACTGCCCGAAATCGCCGCCATCATGGCCGATCTTGATGGCGCAATCCTGGAGCAGGGTTTCGTCGGCCTGCCGATCACCATCCGGCACGGTCAGGCGGCCGGTGCGCTGCCAGGCCCGCACCGCGATCCGTTCGACCGGATGCTGATTGCCCAGGCGATGCTGAACGATCTTGTTTTGATCTCGAACGAGAAGCAATTCGACGCTTATGGCGTGAAACGAATGTGGTGACGGCGCGGGACCCGAGATTTGCCCCGGCGCGGCGGGTTCGCTATCCCAGGGCGCAGCGGGAGGCACATGCGATGGACGCCGAAACCACGATCCATACCGACACCGATCACCAGGCCCGGGTTGACCTCGCGGCGGTATATCGGCTGCTGGCCCAGCATGGCTGGGGCGACGTGATCTTCAACCACGCGGCGATGCGCGTCCCGTCCAGCCCCCGCCGTTTCCTGATCAAGCGCCACGAACTGCTGTATACCGAGGTCACCGCGTCCAACCTCGTCGAGGTCAGCATGGACGACGACCTGGACGAGCGGTCAGGCGTCAACCGGCCCGGCTTCACCTTGCACAGCGGCGTCCTGCGCGGCCGCCCCGACGTGCAATGTTCAGTCCATGTCCACCCAGAGGAAGCCGTCGCCGTCTCGGGCCTGAGCCACGGGCTGCGGCCTTTGTCACAGAACGCGATGCGGTTCCACAACCGTGTCGGCTACCACGACTACGAGGGCCTGACCGACAGTTTCGACGAGCGCGAGCGCATCACCGCGGCACTGGGTCAGCACCGCGCGCTGATCATGCGCCACCACGGCATCACCACGGTCGGCGAGACCGCGCGCGAGGCATTCTCCTTGATGAAGGAGTTCGTGCGTGCCGCTCGGATTCAGCTGCGCATGGAGGCGACCGGTGCCGATTTGCGCGAGATCCCTCCGGATGTGTGTGAACGGGTGGCGGCGCAGTACGAAAAACATGACCGCGGCCGGGCGTCGGCGGAGTGGCCGGCCTATCTTCGACAACTCGACACCATCGATCCGGGCTACCGATGCTGATCTCGCCGGGCCGGGCTGCCACCAGGGTTCGCCATGAGCCTGATCTGGGTGCTGCGGACCGGCCGCCTCGTGCTGCGCCCTGTCCGCGGTGCCGACCTGGCTGATTTGCGGGCTTTCAAGGCCGATCCCTCGGTGTTCGCGGTGATGCTGGGCGGCGTGCGCAATCACGCCCAGACCGCCGACGACCTGGCCGACGATATCATGCACTGGGGGCGCCATGGCTTCGGCATCTGGGCGGTGCGCGAGGCGAGCCGTTTTATCGGCATCACCGGGTTACAACACCGTCCGGATGGGCGCGGCGTGGCGCTTCGCTTCGCCATTTCGCCGGAAGCCCAGGGCCGCGGCCTGGCCCGCGAGGCAGCGTTCGCGGCGTTGCGCTTCGGCCACGACCGCGCCGGCTTGGCTCGAATCGTCGCGGTGGCTCGCGAAACCAATTTCGGCTCACGCACGGTGCTGGGCGGCATCGGCATGTCGACAACCGAAAGCTTCCGCCAACACGGCCATACCATGATCGTCTATGAAAGCCTCAGCGAGCCGGGCGGCCCGCGCCGGCCTTGATAGACCCGAAGCCGACCGCTACCCGTTGCGCGAAATCTGGTTCTTCATTGCTGCGATCAACGCACCGACGTTGTTGTTGTTGTGCACCAGATAAGAGGCATAATCCTGCCGCTGGGTCAGCCGCAGGGACGTGCCCTCGGCCACCACATCGATAATTTTCGGCTTGGTCTCCGGGCTGGCGATGATCCAGTCCACCGCGGTCGGCGGGTTGTTCGGGCGCACTACCGTGGTCGATACCACTGCCTCCTGGTCCTGCGACCGGCTGCGGCCAATGCTGAAGGTGACGCCTTTGTAGTCGCCAAGCTTGGAGGTGATATTGGTGACCAGGACCTCGTGGAACAGCGCCAGGTACTGCTTCTGCTGTTCCGGCGTCGCCTGGCGCCAGAACCGGCCCAGGCAGAACCGCCCGATCCCGTCGACATCGACATCGCTGTCCAGCACCTCGGTCATCGCCGAGCGCTTGGATGCGGCCGACCCTGGGCCGTTGACGATCGCCACCAGCTGGTCACCGGTGGACTTCACGAAAGCGGCGGCCTTATCCGTGCTGTCGGCGCGGGCCGTTAATGGAAGCAGCGCCACCGATGCGGCGGCCAGGATCATGAAATGCCGACGATGGATCATCTTGTTGTCCGAACTGTGGTGACGGTGGTCTACTTCGCGGAGGTATCCGCCGGCTGCGGGAACCAGACGGGTACTGTCGCGCGGTTGTCGTTGCGCAATACCTCGATCTGAGCGTGACGGTGCTGGCGATACAGGCTGCGGAACGTGGCGTAAGGATCGAGCGCTGTCTTCTTGATCTCATCCAGCGAGTCAAGCACACGCTCACGCGCGTCGAGCGCATTCAACGCCTGGCGCGAGTATTTGAAAGCTGACCAGCCGGCAAGATTGGGACCGGTGCCGACCCAGGTGAATGGATCGATCGCGATATCGGCGCCAAACCCCGCCGCATCGCGCGGGTCGCTGGGGCCCAGCACTGGCAGGAACAGGAACGGCCCCTCCGGCACGCCCCAGAGCGCCATCGTCATGCCGAAGTCGGCGTCGTGATCGGGATAACCCCATTGCGTAGCGACATCGAAAATACCAAGACCGCCGGCCGTGGTGTTGATCAGAAAGCGCATCGTGGTGTCTCCGGCCCGGCGCGGCTTGCCTTCCAGTGCGTCGTTTACGAACTGCACCGGCAGGCCGATATTGGCCAACACGTTGTGGATGCCGTTGCGCACCGTGCCGGGCACCACGTACCGATAGGCCAATGCCGCCGGCCGCAGGATTACGGTGTCGAGGCCATTGTTGATCGCATAGAACACTCGATTGGTGGGTTCCAGCGGGTCGTCGGTCTGCCGGTAATCGGCCAACGCGTCAGGGTCGCTCGCCGGCGGCGGTGTCGCACAACCTGCCAGGCCGATGCCGGCTACGATCAACAGGGCGAGAAAACTTGCTGGCCCGAACAACGAGCGGCAGTGGAATAGAACAGGGCGCATCAGCTTCCTCAGGCCAGGCCCCGGACGCGGTCGAACATCGCCCGGACCCGGAGCAAACACTCAAAACACCACTTTGTATCTGACCGGAGCACCGGTACTGAGTTTTCCGTGAACCGCTCGGTGGTTTCGGTGAACCGCATGGCGCTCGCCCATACCACGCGACCGACAAACAAGGAAATCCCGCTCTGCGACGTCCGCCGCAGCCGCGCCGACCAAGCGGCGTTGTCGGACAACCCCTTGCGTTTCGCGCCGAAACCGGGGATTCAGCAGGCATGGACCTTGGCTCCGCCACATTGCAACGCTGGATGACGGGCCCGCGCTTCTCCGCCCTGCCGATGCGCTCGCCCGGTCAACCGGCGCCGCATCTGTCGTTCGAGTTCTTTCCGCCGCGGACCGAGGCGTTGGAGCAGCAGCTGTGGACCTGCGTCAACCGCCTGGCTCCGCTGGCTCCGCGCTTCGTGTCGGTGACCTACGGCGCCGGCGGCACCACGCAGGCGCGCACCCACGCCACCGTGGCGCGCATCGTGCACGAGACCAGCCTGGTTCCCGCCGCCCACCTGACGTGCGTCGGTTCGACCCGGGCCGAGGTGGACGCGGTCGCCAGAAGCTACTGGCAGGCCGGCGTGCGCCACATCGTCGCGTTGCGCGGCGATCCGTCGCCGGGTGAGCCATATCGGCCACACCCCGGCGGTTACCACTTCGCCGCCGATCTCGTATCCGGATTGCGCGACGTCGCCGACTTCGAGATTTCCGTCGCGGCCTATCCCGAAGTTCATCCGGGTGCGTCGAACCCGATGGCCGACCTGGAGAACCTGAAGCGCAAGCTGGATGCGGGGGCGACCCGCGCGATCACCCAGTACTTCTTCGATACCACCACTTATCTGCGCTTCCTGGACCTCTGTCTGGCCGCCGGAATCAAGGCACCGATCGTGCCGGGCATCATGCCGGTGTCGAATTACGCCCAGGCGGTGAAGTTCTCGGCGATGTGCGGCGCCAGCGTGCCGGCCTGGATGGGACAGCTCTTCGAGGGCACCGAAAACGACCCCGAGACCCGGCGGATGGTGGGCATGGTGGTTGCCGCCGAACAGGTGCGGCTGCTGCAGGCAAACGGGGTGGACGAATTTCACTTCTACACGCTAAACCGGCCGGACCTGACGTTCGCGATTGCCCATGTGCTGGGGGTCAGGCCGCCGTCATAGACCGATGTCATTGTCATAACGCACTGATTAGGAAATTTAGCTCGTTGTTCGACATTCAGCGGGAGAAGTTGGACTTGTCATTCCCCTTCTCCTTTGGCTCACGGCAGATGCGCCGCAAGCGACGTGCCCGCCAGCAGTGCGCTGACGAGGACATTCGTATCGATCGCCAGCCGCACGGTTAGCCGAGCTTGGAGGCACCCGGAGCGCGCGTTGCGGTGACGGCTTCCTCGATCATGGCTTCCAACTCGTCGGGCGATAGGTCGGCGAACTTGCCGCGGGCTTCGGTCACTGTCTGGTCGAGAACTCGCCACTTCACCGCTTCCTCGATGAATTTGGAGAGATCGCCTTTCTTCAGGCCGAGTTGAGCCAGAAAGCTGCGCGAGGCGATATCGGTGTGTTTGGACACGGAGACCGTCCAACGGGTGGTGTCAATTGCCATAAGGGCTTCCAGAAGCGTTTACACGGCTAACATCCCAGCATGATGGGTGCTTATACGTAAAGCTTGGGCATCGTATCGATGACGGCCCGGATCACCTGACCTCGCTCAGCGCGCGCATCCTTGCCACTGTCGGCGCGGCTGCCAGGCCGCTTCCCATCCAAAACGCGCTGATTACAATGTGTGACAATAACCTTTAAACTGCGCACATCGGTCGGGAGTGTGTCATGCAGACAACCACGCAAAAAGCCGGCGCAGGTCCGCGCCGGGCCGGGCGGGCTTCCCCTTCGTCGCGTGCCAATCTCCTGCATGCGGCGGTGTTTGAGAGCGCCAAGGAGGTGGGGCTCCTGCAAGGGGAGCGTACCAGGCATGTCAGTTTTCGAGCTCCTCCCGCACTGGTTGAGGCTGCGATGAGGGAGACCGGCGTGACGTCGGCTTCCGAACTGGGGATTCTCGCACTTGCGGCCCTGGCGCAACCCGACCCGGTCTCGGCGTTCATGCGTCAGACCAAAGGCCGCCTTGGCCGAGACCACAAGCTTGACTATTGATCTGAGGAAGATCCTTCGGTCGCGAAAGCCCGACAAGCGCCGGACGCAGCTCAGCCCCCGCCCCGACACCGATCTGATCCGCGCCATCGATATCGCTGGAAAGGGGCGCCAGGTCCTCGTACCGGATACAAACATTTACATTATGGAGGCCGCTGGCATTTTGCCACGGGCAGCTGAGACCATTGTCGCCGAAGGATTGATGTTCCACTGTTATGTCTGTCTCGCGGAGGTAGCGTAGGCGTTGGCAAGTACGCGCTGAGGGCATCCGATTGGCAAAGAGTGTCGGATCACTACGCCGGATTGTTTGCCTCCATCCCGGCCAATCGGCTGCTCGTCCCCGATGCCGAAACGTGGGCGGACGCTGGGATTGTAGCGGGTACCCTGGCTCGGACTCAGGGTTTACCGAAGCAACGATCCAAGGAACTGTTGGACGACGCGGTGATTTACCTCTGCGCGGCGAAAAACGGATTGCCGGTGCTAACCGACAACAAAGCTGATTTCGACCTGCTTCAGCAGTCCGCGCCGACTGGCAATTTCATCTTTGTTTGACAATAAGCCTCCTGGCGGCGAACCGTTCTGAAACCGGCCCGCCGAGGCGGCGAAGTTATCGGGTCGCGAGCCGGCGGTCGGTGCATGCAAACGCCGTTCTGGGGTCACGAACGCGGCCATTTGGCCAAGCTCGGCCGGACGTCCTATATCCAATCGCGTGTCCTCCCAAGTCCCGACCCTGCCCGACTACCTGACCCGCCTGAACCCCGAACAGCGCGCCGCGGTGGAAACCCTGGATGGCCCGCTGCTGGTGCTGGCCGGCGCCGGCACCGGCAAGACCCGGGTGCTGACCACCCGGTTCGCCCATATTCTGCTGACCAGGCGCGCCTTCCCCAACCAGGTCCTGGCCGTGACCTTCACCAACAAGGCGGCACGCGAGATGCGCGAACGGGTCGCCGCCATCCTCGGCGAACCCGCCGAGGGCCTCTGGCTCGGCACCTTTCACGCGCTGTGTGCCCGCATGCTGCGCCGCCACGCCGGCCATGTCGGGCTGGAGTCTAACTTCACCATCCTCGACACCGACGACCAGATGCGGCTGTTGAAGCAACTGATGGAGGCCGAGCGCATCGATACCAAGCGCTGGGTGCCGGCGGCCCTGATGGGGGTGATCCAGCGCTGGAAGGATCGCGGCCTGACCCCGGCGCGAATTACCCCGAACGAGGACTCCGACTTCGCCAACGGCCGGGCGCAAGCGCTGTACGTCGCCTATCAGGACCGGCTGAAGACCCTGAACGCGACGGATTTCGGCGACCTGATCCTGCACATGACGGAAATCCTGCGCACCCAGCCCGACGTGCTGGCGGATTACCACCGTCGCTTCCGCTACATCCTGGTGGACGAGTATCAGGACACCAACCTGGTCCAATACCTGTGGCTCCGCCTGCTCGCCCAGGGCCACCGCAACATCTGCTGCGTTGGCGATGACGACCAGTCGATCTATTCGTGGCGCGGGGCGGAAGTGGAAAACATCCTGCGCTTCGAGAAGGATTTCGACGCCGCCCGTATCGTCCGGCTGGAGGCGAACTATCGCTCCACCGCGCGGATCCTCGCCGCCGCCTCCGGCCTGATCGCGCACAATGAAGGCCGCCTCGGCAAGACGCTGCGCCCCGGCCGCCCGGATGGCGAGACCGGCGAAAAGGTCAGCGTCATCGAGCTGTGGGACTCCGATCAGGAAGCCCGCATGGTCGCCGGCAGGATCGAGGACCTGCGCCGCGACGGCCATCCGCTGGCCGAGATGGCAGTCCTGGTCCGCGCCGGCTTCCAGACCCGAGCGTTTGAGGAACGCCTGATCACCGTCGGCGTGCCGTATCGGGTGATTGGCGGCCTGCGGTTCTACGAACGCGCCGAAATCCGCGACGCCATCGCCTACATGCGCGCCACCGTTCAGCCCGCCGACGACCTGGCGTTTGAGCGCATCGTCAACGTCCCGCGCCGCGGGGTCGGTGAGCAGGCGCTGCGCACCATGCACGAAGCCGCCCGCGCCTGGGGCGTTCCGCTGGCCGCCTCGGCCGCTCGGCTGGTCGAAACCGGCGGCCTGAAGGGCCGGCTGAAGGACGCCGTCGGCGGACTGCTGCGCCACTTCGGCCACTGGCGCGACATGCTGGCGGTCGACGGCCACGTCGTCACCGTCGCCACCATGCTGGACGAAAGCGGCTACACCGAGATGTGGCAGCAAGACAAATCCGCCGAAGCCCCGGGCCGGCTGGAGAACCTGAAAGAACTGGTCCGCGCCCTGGCCGACTTCGAAACCCTGGCCGGCTTCCTCGACCATGTCGCGCTGGTGATGGAGAACGAGGACCGCTCCGATCCCGACAAGGTCAGCCTGATGACGCTGCACGGCGCCAAGGGCCTGGAATTCGACACCGTATTCCTGCCGGGATGGGAGGAAGGCGTGTTCCCCAACCAGCGTGCGATGGACGAGAGCGGCAACAAGGGGCTGGAGGAGGAACGCCGCCTCGCCTATGTCGGCCTGACTCGGGCCCGCCGGCGCGCCATCGTCAGCCACGCCGCCAACCGGCGGATCTATGCCAACTGGCAGACCAGCATTCCCAGTCGCTTCCTCGATGAACTGCCCGAAGCCGATGTCGAGCAGACCGGTGCCACGCGGGCGGATCGGATCGCCGCCGCGACGTCATTCTCCGGCCAGTTCCCGCTGATGGCCCGCGCGCCACGGGTGATCGACGCGTGGGAGCAGCCGGCGCGCCCGGCACGGACCGACAAGATCCCGGTCGGCGCCCGGGTGTTCCATCAGAAATTCGGCTACGGCACGGTCAGGGCGACCGACGAGGACAAGCTCGACGTGCATTTCGAGACCTCCGGCGACAAGCGGGTGCTCGATCGCTTCGTCGAACGCGCCTGATGGCAAACCATCCGATGGCCTTGGAAACGGTGGCGGTCAGCGTCGCTGAGGATGCCCTGGAGGCGTACGAAGCCGCCCTTGCCAACGCCTGCGAAACGGTCGGCTTCTTCCGCGACCACGATACCGGCATCTGGCGGGTCGAGGGGGTGAAGCCGGTCGGCGTCAACGAGGCGGAGCTGGCATCCTCCCTGGCGGTCGCGGCGATGCTGACCGGGGCGTCCCCGGTGCTGCAGCGCTCCGCCACGGCGGCCGATGGCTGGCTGGCGCGAACCTATGCAGCGTTCCCCGAGCAGTTGATTGGCCGCCGTTTCGCGGTGCGCGGAACCCATCTGAACGGGCCGCGGACGCCTGCCCGGATCACCCTGACGCTGGACGCCGGCCTGGCGTTCGGCACCGGCGAGCACGGGTCCACCCGTGGCTGCCTGGTGGCGCTGGAGGTTGCGGCGCGGCGCCGGCCGCGGCGTATCCTGGATATCGGAACCGGGTCGGGGATTTTGGCCATGGCGACCGCTCGACTGCTGCACCGCGCGGTGCTGGCAACCGATATCGAGCCCTGGGCCGTGCGGGTCGCCGCGCAGAACGCCGCGCTGAACCGCGTCGCCCATTTGGTGACCGTTCGGCTGGCTGACGGGTGGCGTGATCCGCTGGTGCGCCGGCACGGCCCGTACGACCTGGTGTTGGCGAATATCCTTGCTCGCCCGCTATCCCTGATGGCGCGTGATCTGGCGCGGTACTTGACGCCGGGGGGGACGGCGATCCTGGCCGGGCTGCTGGGGAACCAGGCGCGCTGGGTGCTGGCCGCGCACCGCGCCCAGGGCCTGCGGCTGGAGCGTATGCTGCCGCAAGGTCCGTGGACGACGATCGTGGTGCGGAAATAGCGCCTGCCGTAAGGGCAACACCGGTCAGGGGCAGCGCCGGTCGCGGCTGGGCGATGTCATGCGGCCCAAGCCAGGGCGTCCCCATATGTGCTATGGTCGGGACGTCATGAATGGCTCTTTCACACCGCGGCTCGAAGTCTTGCCGCCAGCACAGCGGCGCTTTTGGCCTGAGCTGGTCGCCGTGCCGATTGAATTCGTGCTGTACGGCGGCACGGCGATCGCTTTGCAGCTTGGCCATCGACAATCCGTGGACTTCGATTTCTTCGGCAATCAGTTATTCGATCCGGCTCGGCTGGAGACATCAATCCGCTTCATCGCGGGCGCCACGATCACGCAGCGTAGCCCAAATACTTTAACCGCCATTGTTGAACGCGACGGTCCGGTCAGGCTTTCGTTCTTTGGGCTGCCCAGCCTGTCGCGCGTTTCGCCGCCGCGCGTCGCGCCTGACAACGGTTTGCAGGTGGCGGCATTACTCGATCTGGCCGGAACGAAAGCCTCGGTCGTGCAACAGCGCGCCGAGGCGAAGGACTACATCGATCTCGATGCGATCCTGCATGACGGGCGCATCGACCTACCCACGGCGTTGGCTGCGGCGCTGGCGATCTACGGCGCACAATTCAATCCGCAGATCACCTTGAAGGCTTTGTCGTTCTTTGCGGACGGCAACCTAGGACGGCTGCCGAGAACGGTGAAGGACCACCTCGCCAAAGCAGCCCGCGAAGTCGACCTTGACAGCTTGCCGTCGATGACCGCTGTCGGGCCTGGCCACCTCGGACCGAGATGAAGCCGATCCCGCTCACCCCCGAAACAGCGGCGGTGGCCCGCCGGCTGGTCTGGTTCGAAGACCCCGCGGAGGCGTTGTCCGATCCGATCCGCTTCATGGCGTATGCGATGGCTTCGGCCACGCATGAGGACATGAACGTGCTGCGCCGCCATGTCTCCGACCAGGACTTTCTCGAAGCACTCGACAACGCGCCGCCCGGCATTATCGACCCACGATCCTGGGCCTACTGGAATTCCAGGATGGGCCGCTATCCCGCGCCTCCGTTGCCGAGGCGCGATCTGCGATAAGCCGACCGCCCCCTCCCGTCGCCGAGGTTCCCCTTGTATGCTCCGCCTCTCGTACCGAAGGGAGCAGAGATCGTGGCCAACATCACCATCCAGGCAACCGATGGCAGCGGCGGCTTCACCGCCTATGTCGTGGAACCGAAGGCGAAACCCGCCGGCGCGGTCGTGGTGATCCAGGAGATCTTCGGCGTCAACCAGGCGATGCGCGATACCTGCGCCTGGGTCGCCGATCTCGGCTTCATCGCGGTCTGCCCCGACCTTTTCTGGCGTATCCAGCCAGGCATCGACATCACCGACAAATCGGATACGGAATGGAAGCAGGCCTTCGAGCTGTTCCAGAAATTTGACCAGGTTAAGGGGGTCGACGACCTCAAGGCCAGCGTCGCCGCCTGTCGCGACTTGCCGGGGGCAAACGGCAAGGTGGCGACGATCGGCTACTGCCTCGGCGGCCGGCTGGCTTTCATGATGGCGCAACAGTCCGATGCGGATGCGAATATTTCGTACTATGGCGTCGGCCTGGACGAACTGGTGCCCGATCTGCCCAAGGTGACCAAACCGCTGCTGGTACACGTCGCGGATAAGGACGAGTTTTTCCCAGCCGAGGGGCGCGCGGCGGTAATCAAGGCGATCGAGGGGCACAAACACGCCGTCGGCCATGTTTACCCCGATGCCGATCATGCCTTCGCCCGGGTCAACGGCGTGCACTGGGACGGCCGGTCGGCGACGATCGCCAATGGCCGCAGCGCCGAGGCGCTGGCAAAGGCACTAGGATAACCAGCAAGCAAGACCCGGTCCGCATCAGACGAGTGCCGATCGAACAAGCCGGCGCCCTGCCCTGTTGCGCGGCGCCTCTGCTCGATTATGAAAGCCGGATGCCTGGGCGCGCATCAGTGGTTGCCAAGGTGCCCCTCACGGAGACCAGGATCTGATGGACGATTCCACCACCCCCAACCAGGTCGGCCGAGGACTGGCAAAGACCACCGGCGCCCTGGCCGGGATCAAGGTGATCGATCTGACCCGCGTGCTGGGCGGGCCGTATTGCACGATGATCCTGTCCGACCACGGCGCCGACGTAATCAAGATCGAGCCGCCACAAGGCGACGAAGTGCGCGACTGGGGTCCCCCGTTCCACGACGACGACGCCAGCTACTTCATCGGCGTCAACCGCAACAAGCGCTCGATCGCGCTCGACCTCGGCAAGCCGGAGGGCAAGGCGGTGCTGTTGCGCCTGCTGCGGGGCGCCGACGTGCTGATCGAGAATTTCAAGCCCGGCTCGATGGAAAAGTGGGGCCTTGGCTACCACGAGGTGCTGTGCGGACAATTCCCCGGGCTGATCCACTGCCGGATCTCCGGCTTCGGCGGCGATGGTCCGCTGGGCGGGCTGCCCGGATACGACGCCATCCTGCAGGCGATGACCGGGCTGATGAGCGTCAACGGCGACGCCAACACCGGCCCGATGCGGTTGGGCACCGCGATGGTAGACATGGGCACCGGGCTCTATGCGGCGATCGGCATCCTGATGGCGCTGCACGAACGCGGCCGGTCCGGCCAGGGCCAGTATCTCGACATGGCGCTGTACGATTGCGGCATGGCGCTGCTGCACCCTCAGGCGGCGAACTACTTTCTGAATGGCAAGCGCCCGACCGGCACCGGCAATCCGCATCCCAACCTGGTCCCGTACGACAAGTATCCGACCCGGACCTGCGAGATCTTCATCGCCAGCGGCAACAACGGCCAGTTCCGCAAACTATGCGAACTGATCGGGCGGCCGGACATGGCAGACAAACCGCGCTTCGCCAACAACGGCGAACGCAACGTCAACCGGGTCGCGCTGACCCTGGCGCTGGCGGCGGCGTTCGCCGACCAGGACGGCTATGAACTGGCGCTGCGGCTGATCCGCGCCGGGGTCCCGGCCGGCCCGGTGCTGCCGGTGGACCAAGCCACCGCCGCGCCGCACACCGCGCACCGCGAAATGGTCACTGAAATGGACTGGTACAAAGGCATCGCGACACCGATCAAGTTCAGCCGCACCAAGGGCGGCACCAGCCGCCCGCCGCCTCGCTTCAACCAGCACGGAAGTGAAGTCCTGGCGCAGCACGGCTATAACGACACCGAGGTCGAAGCGCTGCGCCAGGCCGGCGTGCTGCCCGACCAGCGACGCAAATGATGTAGCGGAGAGCCGCGATGTGGCCGCTCGACCTGCCAGCAAGCGCGGTGCTGAAGTTGCCTGGGGAAACCGAGATCGCCTGGGCGGTGTTCGACTGGCAGTGGTATCTGGGGTCCAATCCGCACGCCGCCGCCGCCGCCGGCGGCGTCGATCCGGCGACGGTCCTGCAATTTTACCTCGAGCAAGGACAGAGACAGGGACACTCACCCAGCCCGATGTTCGACGAGGCGTGGCACCGGCTGCGCTACCCGCCGATCGCCGCCCGGATCGTGGCCGGCGAGTGGCGCTCGGCGTTCGACGCCTACTGCCGGCGCGGCGCGCTGGACCGTTCGCCGCACTGGCTGTTTGACGAACCGGGCTATCGCGAGCGCTATCCCGACCTGACCGATGACGTTCTCTCCAGCCTCGGAATCTGCAACGGCTACGATCACTTTCTACGCCATGGCGCGCAAGAGGATCGTATCGGTCATGTGCTGTTCGATCCCGCCATCTACCTCGCGCACTTCGATCCGGCCGACGTCGCCGCGATCCGCGCCGGCGGGGTGTTCCAGCATTACTTGAAGCGTATCGAATCGGCGGAACCGGAGCTGCGCACCTCGATCTATTTCGACCCGGCATGGTATCTGCGACGCTATCCCGAGGTCGCCCGCGACATCGGGGCGAAGCGCTGGAAATGCGCGCTGCATCATTACCTTTGCAACGATACCCCGAGCGCGTTCGATCCGCTGGCGGGGTTTTCCGAGTCCTGGTACCTGCAGCGCGACCCCGGCCTGCTGAGGGTCGTCACGGCCGGCAGCTTTCGCAACGGCTATAGCCATTTCCTGCGCTTCGGCGCCGGCGAATTGCGACGGCCGTCGGCCACCATCGACCTCGCTTGGTATGCCGCCCAGCCCAGCGTCCGCGCCGATCTGGACCAAGCTCGCGCGGCCGACGCGTTCGCCCATTGGCTGACCATCGGCGCGGCCGCCGGACTGGCGTCGTCCAAGCCCGAGAGCGAGAACCTCACTGACTCTCAGGCCAGCCACCTGTTCCACCGGACGGCCGCCGCCATGCTGCCGATCGCCGGACGCTTCGGCTATGACTTCGCGTGCTCGGAAAGCCCGGCCCTCAGCGTGGTGATGGTGCCGCGCGACGGCTTTGCGAGCACGCTGGCCACCATCGCCTCGCTGCGCTGCAACGTCCCATCCGATACCGAGCTGATCATCGTCGATCGTGGCTCCACCGACGAAACCCGCTCGATCGAGCAGTATGTTCACGGCGCGCGGGTCGTCCGCTTCGATGACGATATAGGCTGGTCGGGGGCGGCCGAGGCCGGGCGGCAACTGGCCGGGGCGGCTTCGGTGCTGTTCATTTCCGCCGCCGCCACCGTGGCACCAGGCTCGATCCGGCGCGCACTCTCCCGGCTGGCGGCGGATGCCTCGGTCGGCGCGGTTGGCGGCATGATCCTGCAGCCGCACGGGGTCATCGCCGAAGCCGGCGGAATCGTGTGGAACAACGGCGCCATCCATTCCTACCAACGCGGCGCGTCGCCCCGCGATCCCGAGGTGAACTTCGTCCGCACGGTGGATTTCTGCGGCTCGGGCTTTCTGCTGACGCGAACCTCGCTGCTGGCGCAACTCGACGGCTTCGATCACGCCTGCCCGGCCTCGCATGCGGCGGTGGATCTTTGCCTGCGGATCGCCCAGACCGGGTCACGCGTGGTCTACGACCCCTCGGTGTTGGTCGTGCTTGGCGATGTCGCCGAGGGCAACGCCCCGGGCGATCATTTCCGGCAGAAACACACGGCGCTGCTGGCCGAACGCTACCCGCCCAGCGGACCGGCGCAAGTGTTCGCGCGCCACGCCGGGCCGAGGCCGCACCGCGTGCTGTTCATCGAGGACACCGTGCCGCTACGCCGCATCGGGTCCGGCTTCGTGCGCGCCAACGATCTGGTGCGGGTTCTGGCCTCGCTGGGCTGCGCCGTCACGGTGTTCCCTGTCAACGGCTGCGAGCACGATCTTGCCCAGGTCTTCGGCGATATGCCGGATTGCGTCGAGGCGCTGCACAGCAGCGGGCTGAACCACCTGGCTGGGTTGTTGCAGGCTCGGACCGGGTATTACGACACGATCTGGTTGGCGCGGACGCATAACCTGGCGCGCGTTCGACCGATCCTGGCACGGTTGCAGGCGGCGGGAACGCTGAACGCGCGGATTGTGCTGGATACCGAGGCGATCACGCCGCAACGCGAGGCGATGGCGGCCGAACACGCCGGCTTGCCCTACGATCTGCCGGCGGCAATGCGGTCGATCCTGACCGATGCCGAAATCTGCCGCCAGACCGTGGCGGTGACCGCCGCCGAGGCCGACACCTTGCGCCGGTTCGGCTTCCCGGCGGTTCAGGTGGTCGGCCACAAGGTCGAGCCCAACCCGACCTCGCTTCCGTTTGACCAGCGATCGGGCATGTTGTTCGTGGGCGCGATCCACAACCAGGACAGTCCCAATTTCGACAGTCTGGTCTGGCTGGTCGAGGCCGTGCTGCCCTTGGTCGAGGCGGAGCTGAAGTGGGAAACCCGTTTGACCATCGCCGGCTACACCGCGCCCGGCATCGATCTGACCCGCTTCGCACGACATCGACGGATCAGCTTGCGCGGTTCGGTCGCGGATCTATCGCCGCTCTACGATGCCCATCGGGTCTTCGTCGCGCCCACTCGGTACGCCGCCGGGGCGCCGTTCAAGGTGCTGGAGGCGGCATCGCGCGGACTGCCCGTCGTCGCCACCGAGCTGCTGCGCGGCCAACTCGGCTGGCGCGGGGAACAGGACATTCTGGCGGCCGATGCCAACGATGCCGCATCGTTCGCGGCCTGCATCGTGACCCTGCACCGCGATCGGAGCCTGTGGCAGACAATCCGTGACGGTGCCCTGCAACGGCTGCGGCGGGAATATAACGAGGAGCAGTTTTCCGGCTCCGTCGCAGCGGTGCTGCGGCACGATCGCGCTGAGCGAAATCCGCCTAACGCCTGACGACCGATCAGCAGCATGATTGCGGATTGGCGGACATCATTCCGCGGAGCAGGGTTCCGCCAACCTATCTTATATCCGCACTTTCCGGTGGAAACCGGACGGGTTCCGAAACCGGGCTCCGGTCAGGCCCCGGAACAAGCCCACTAACCGCCGACAATGTCGGTGATCGGAAAACTTTATGGATCGATATTACGGAAAAAATACTTGATCCGGCCGATGCTGGATCGTAAGTAAGCTCGCACAGGGTTTACCCCCAAACTCTGTTGCTTCGCCGGCCGGCTCCGCGTATCTCCCCCCATGCGGGGCCGGTCTACGAATGCAGATTGGCCCGGAGCTTTATCATCCCCCGGTGCTCTATTATCCGAAGTCGGTCTGCCCGGGCGCCAGCGTCATTCAGCGCCGAGGGTTAAGTAGCGCGAAGACCAATCCAGATGGCCATTAAAATCATCACGATCAGCAGCGTCCCAAGATAGGGTTTCGCGGCCTCGATTAGCGTGGCAGCGGAACCAGCCATCTGGCCTGACGTTTCTTCGCCGGTATGAAATTCCAGATCCGACATCGCAACACCATTCCTGGAGTTGATCCTCGTCCTGATCGCTTGGGCCTGGTCGCCGGGGGTCCGATCGCCGGGGGTCCGATCGCTTGTGGGAAAGAGTGCCGCGGGGGCCGAACCCCCGCGGCAAAGTTCAGGGGAGGAAACACCGCCTTTCTAGCTCACGTTTTCGTCAGAATGCAAGCGTATTCTCACGAAATCGCGATTTCGATGTTTCTCCGACAACCGGCCACCATCACGGCGCCAGCAGTTCGATCGCGTCCCCGACCGCGAACCGGCCGGCCTCCACGACTTCGGCGTGAACGCCCAGGTTGGCATCGCCGTATAGCGAGCGAAGTTCGGCAACCGGGTCGGCGTCACGCTCTCCGGTCACCGGGTTCACCTCGGTCGCGGGGCAACGCGCGGTGCCCTTGACCACCCGCAGGACCGCCCCACCCACCTGCAGCTCCCGCCCGATCCAGTCACGTTCGGCCCAGGCCGGGGCGCCGGTGAACCACAGATTGGCGCGGAACCGCCGGCGGTGGCGGTGCGCGCCGACCTTGGTTTCATAGTCTCGCAGGCTGGCCAGGTTGTTGAGGCTAATGACCTTGGTCTTCTGGTCGCCGAACACGTGACCGGGTATGTAATGGAAGCTGGGCTGACCGCGGGCTTCCTCGGCCAGGTAATCGCCCAGGAACGCCGCGATCCGGTCGCGCCCCGCCGCGGTCAACGCGTTGCTCTCGATGCCGCTGCCGTCGGGGGCGCGAATCCGCAGGGTCTTCGACCCGGGGTCGAACACGCTGAACAACAGCGCCGCCCTGGCGTGCTTCATCTGGCAGAGGAAGTTCCACTTCGGCAGCCAGACGGGATTGGCCGGGTCGAAGCCCGAATCGCCGTGCGCCAGGGCGAATGCCCGATCCCACGGAATCGTCTCGCCGGCCTCGACCTCGGCCTGATCCAGCGCCTCGGCGGTGAGCCCCTTGACCGGATAGCGGTACAGATATTCGATTCGCATGGATTACTCCCCCCTTGAGCGCCAGTTCGCGCCGCCCCACTTTTTCGACAATGCCTGCCCATGTCGCCTGCTATGAAGGGGCGTGGACGGGCTGTCGCCTGATGTTAGGGACATGTCATGGATATTCAGAAATTCACCGAACGCTGCCAAGGATTTCTGCAGGCAGCCAGCACGATTGCGATCCGCGAGTTCCATCAGCGGATTACCGCCGAACATCTGCTGAAGGCACTGCTCGATGATGAAGAAGGCGCCGCGGCCGGGTTGATCCGGGCCGCCGGTGGCGACGCGAAAGCCGCCGCCGCGGCCAACGACGTCGAGGTTGCGCGTCAGCCGAAAGTCAGCGGCGGAGGCGCCGGCCAGCCGCAACTGACCCCGGAACTGGTACGCGTCCTGGATGCCGCGCAGCAGGCCTCGACCCGCGCCGGGGACGAATACGTTGCCCAGGACCGCCTGCTGGTGGCGCTGGCCGGGTCAAACACCGCCGCCGGGCGCGCGCTGAAGGCCGGGGGCATCACCCCGCAGGCCTTGGACAAGGCGGTCAATGACGTCCGCAAGGGGCGCCGCGTCACCAGCCCGAACGCGGAATCCAACTTCGACGCACTGAAGAAATACGCCCGCGACGTCACCGCCGTGGCCCGCGAAGGCAAGCTCGATCCGGTGATCGGCCGCGACGAGGAGATCCGGCGCACCATCCAGGTGCTGGCTCGTCGCACCAAGAACAATCCGGTGCTGATCGGCGAACCCGGCGTCGGCAAGACCGCCATCGTCGAGGGCCTGGCGCTGCGCATCGTCAACGGCGACGTGCCGGAGGCGCTGAAGGGCAAGCAGCTGTTGTCGCTCGACCTCGGGGCGATGGTCGCCGGTTCGAAATATCGCGGTGAATTCGAGGAACGGTTGAAGGCCGTCCTGAAGGAGATCGAGGACGCCCAGGGTCAGGTCGTTCTGTTCATCGACGAGATGCACACGCTGATCGGCGCCGGCCGGGCGGATGGGGCGATGGACGCCTCCAACCTGATCAAGCCGGAGCTGGCGCGCGGCACGTTGCACTGCATCGGCGCCACCACGCTGTCGGAATACCGCAAGCACGTGGAGAAGGACGCCGCGCTGGCTCGTCGCTTCCAGCCGGTATTCGTCGGCGAACCAAGCGTCGAGGACACCATCAGCATCCTGCGCGGCATCAAGGAGAAGTACGAACTGCATCACGGCGTGCGCATCGCCGATGCGGCGCTGGTTTCGGCGGCGACGCTGTCGAAACGCTATATCACCGACCGCTTCCTGCCCGACAAGGCGATCGACCTGATCGACGAGGCCTCCAGCCGGCTACGCATGCAGGTGGACAGCAAACCCGAGGCGCTGGACGAACTCGATCGCCGCGTCATCCAGTTGAAGATCGAGCGCGAGGCGCTGAAGAAAGAGAGCGATGCCGCCTCGAAGGACCGGCTGACCAGGCTGGAGAAGGAGCTGGCCGATCTGGAAGACCGTTCCAACGCCCTGACCGCCGCCTGGAAGAACGAGAAGGACCAGGTGCAAGAGACCCAGAAGCTGAAGGAGCGGCTGGACCAGGCGCGATCCGAGGTCGAGGTGGCGCAACGCCGCGGCGATCTGGGGCGCGCGTCGGAGCTGAAATACGGCGTGATCCCCGACATCGAGCGGCAGTTGCAGAAATCCTCCGACGGCAAGCTGGTGAACGAGGCGGTGACCCCCGAAAGCATCGCCCATGTGGTGTCGCGCTGGACCGGCGTGCCGGTCGACAAGATGCTGGAGGGCGAGCGCGCCAAGCTGCTGCGCAT
This sequence comes from Rhodopila sp., assembly GCF_965277165.1. GTDB lineage: Bacteria > Pseudomonadota > Alphaproteobacteria > Acetobacterales > Acetobacteraceae > Rhodopila. Next base: position 2,261,997 of record NZ_CBDICE010000005.1, on the reverse strand, counting down.
GGAAGATGATTTGCGCAAGCGGGTGATCGGCCAGGAAGACGCGTTGAAGGCCGTCGCCAACGCGGTGCGCCGAGCGCGCGCCGGTCTGCAGGACCCGGACCGCCCGATCGGCAGCTTCCTGTTCCTGGGGCCAACCGGTGTCGGCAAGACTGAACTGACCAAGGCGTTGGCGTCGTTCCTGTTCGACGACGACAAAGCGATGGTGCGCATCGACATGAGCGAGTTCATGGAGAAGCACGCGGTGTCCCGCCTGGTCGGCGCGCCGCCGGGCTATGTCGGCTACGACGAGGGCGGCGTGCTGACCGAGGCGGTGCGGCGGCGGCCCTATCAGGTGATCCTGTTCGATGAGGTCGAGAAGGCGCACGAGGATGTCTTCAACATCCTGCTGCAGGTGCTGGACGATGGCCGGCTGACCGACGGCCAGGGCCGCACGGTGGACTTCAAGAACACCATCATCGTGCTGACCTCCAACCTCGGCAGTGACATCCTGGCGCAGCAGAAGGAAGGTGAACCGACCGAGATGGTGCAGGGCGAGGTGATGGGCGTCGTCCGCCAGCATTTCCGCCCGGAGTTCCTCAACCGGCTGGACGAGATCGTGCTGTTCCGGCGGCTGCAGCGCGCCGACATGGCTTCGATCGTGGAGATCCAGTTGGCGGGGCTGCGCAAGCTGCTGGCCGACCGCAAGATCGGCATCGACCTCGACCGCGGCGCGCTGGATTGGCTCGCCGCCGAGGGGTATGACAGCACCTATGGCGCGCGGCCGTTACGGCGGGTGATCCAGCGGTCGTTGCAGAACCCGCTGGCCGGGCTGATCCTGGAGGGTGCGATCAAGGAAGGGGGGACGGTGCGGGTGTCAGCGGCGCCGGATGGGCTGGTGATCAATGGGCAGTTGGCCGAGGCGGCGTAGGTTTGGGGGGCAGGCATGCGACGCCGCCCCCTCGGGCATGATCGCGAGCCGAACCCAGAGCGGCAGCGGATCGCCCATTCTTGATTCTACCTCGGCCTCTCGAGCCGGCCCTTGGCGCCAGAGGCTCCACCTACGAGCGCACATTCGCACCAAACTTATGCACCGCGCACACTGTTGATTCTGCTGTCACAGTCAAGCGGTGCAAAACTTTTGATTTTCGCACGCATCGCCGTGGTGCCGAACGCTGCTCCAGTGACGACCAGCGTCACCGGGTGTATTCTATTCTTAAATCGCTGACTGCGCCTTATCCGATTTTGAGGTTCTATGGCCATTCCTGCGGCTAAGACGCCATCTGTCCCACCTCGGGAATTCGAGAGAGCCGTGATCGAGAAGCTTCGGTCTAGGTTTCCCAATTTGCGAGAGAGGACAATACGAAATCGGCATGAGTTCGATGCCGAATTTGAAGGCGCTATTCACGGCAGAAGAAAACTATGGGCAGTGGAGGTATCGGCAAATATCAAAGGTGAATTATCTCGGCACAAGTTCAATTCAACCGTATCGAGATTTAAAGATGCATTCGGAAACTCCAAAGAAAGCGGACTACTTATTATAACACCTAATGGACTTTCACAGAGTGCAGATTGGGCGAGGGTGGAGATGCCTTTTTCTGTCGTCCACATGACATTTGAGGAGCTCGATTATGAACTATTGTTTGATCTAACAGACCATGATTATCCGAGCGAAATTGCTAAGATAGGGCATAATAGTCGCGAATTTAAGGACGCAATTAAGGCCATTGATGCCGTTAGTCACGAGCTTCGTTCCTCCAATTCTATTGGGCTTCACGCTGATGTCCGCGACCGATTGCTCGTTGAGATTCAAGCTGGCAAAACCTTACTTGGGGCTACCCAAGTTCGCATTGCGGCCCTAAGAAATACGATTTGGCCCGCCTTAGCCTTCATCACGAAGGAATGTGCTAAAGCCGTTGTCGGTGAACTAGCAAAGACTGCTGCGAAAAAGCTATTCGCCCTGCTTTTCATGTAGCCATTACGTGCTGCGGATTTCTTGAATTTCGTAGATTAGCAAGTCCGAGGCTTGGACGGGTCAACGCGTCACGTATTGAGAATGACAGCGGATGCTTCCTCGCCGTGCACAGAAGTCATCTGCTGCGCAAGGGCAGGGGACAGACCCACGGTCACCCCATAGGCACGCCCGGTTTGTAAAAGTTCCGGCATTGATTTTAACGCGAGGAAAAGTCTGTCGATCTGCTCCGCTAGATGCGGCGGCACGTTTGGTTGATCGGCCATTGGGAATCCCTCTGTTGCCTCTCTCAATCACGAGACAGGATTTCGGGATTCTTAAGGGTCTGATTTTACAGGGGCAAGTTTTCGTCCCGATACGCTTTGTGGGACGCAACCTAACAGGGACAAATTTCGCAAGGCCTTGGGGCATACTCTTGAAAAACCCAGCGATGCAGACCAATGTGGCAACCCCCAGTTGGATAGTTTGTTTAATGACATGCAAGCTCGTCGCTGTTGTCGCCCTGATACCAAGCGTCGCGCTGGCACAGTCAGTGCCCGAGAAATGCAAGCACTTAGACGTAGTAGCTTACAATGAAGAGTGGGCACAGGCTGGCAAAACCTTGGTTCTCGATGCGGTTATTCAAAATAATGATCAATATAAACTCCAATATGCAGGCTTTTCCTTTAACCTATATTTAGGCCGAAACAACAACAAAGCCGACTATGTTTCTGGCTCAATCAATAACCTGGAACCGGGAGACCAAACTCACCTGAAAATGACTACTAAGTTGCAACAGATCGACGGCATTAAAATTTGGAGCGTAAGCTGCTCATTCATTCAGTAGGTCAGAATGCTGCCGGACTGGTTAAATTCGCTTGGCACGGTCGTCACGCTGGTAACGGGCATTCCTATCATTATTGGCTGGATCATCGCTCAAGCGAGGCCGCTGCGCCCACCCGCCATAAGGCAAAGACAGCAACACCCCAATAGTGGCAGCTTAGTCGGCGACGCGCTGCGTGAGGGGGTGGTTCATCTGTTCATCCGGCCTGAGCAGCCGCTCAGGGACGATGTCCTCAAAGCACTTCTATGCTCGGTGATTCTGGTCGTGCTGTCCGCTTTTGAGATCTGGAACACCACGAGGCCAGTTGAACTCGCTTGGGATGGCCCTTTAAGATCCCTCGCCCTGACGGGGCTGTGCGGGTTCGGAGTCTTGGTTTGTGGGCTATGGGCGCGCGTGTTCGCAAAGCGGAGTTACTTGAACCGTAGTTGGCCAGACTGACTAACGATCGGTTATGATAAGTTCGGTTTCCGTGTGCCGCATAACGCCAATTTATGACAAGTCAGGCGCGGCGACCGCATAACGCAGAGTTCCGTCAAGTCGGGCGGCCACATGTCGTGTGCCGCATAACGCCAAATTATATAACTGCGCGGTTTCCGTTTCCCCGTTTATTTTGATGGTGCATAATTATTGAAAAGCGCACAACGGTGAGGAAGAAACGAGCAGGTCGCCGGGCGCGAGGCTTTATCTCAGGCGATCCCGAACCTGGTTGTTGGCGCTGCTGCGGCATGGTTTGCTTACGTCGAGCGTCGGCTAGGGCTAGGCATTGACGCGCCTTATCAAGGAACCGCTCGGCTTCAGGCGTCAAAACTCAATCCCGTCAGCACGGATCTCCTGCATCAGCGGCGACCGCTCACGGTAGAGGCGCGTTGCGAACGGCTTGGCTGGGATCAGCGCGCCGGTGTCATCGAGGATGTCGGTCATTATCCGCGCCAGCTTGTCGAGGTCATCCCAAAGATCACCCGGATGTTTAAGAAAAACCGCGACATCGTAATTGGAGTCCTGTCTCCAGCGGTTGCGTGCGCGGGAGCCGAATAGCACCACCCGATCGATCTATGTCATCGCCATAGACCGCGTCCAGTTCACGCCGAAAGCGGAACAGCACCGGGTCAGTTGCGGGGCTATAGGTCATCACCTCACACTAGCACAACCGGGACAACAGAAGTTGAGCAGCACCCATCGGCGAAAGCGCATCAAGTGGGCGGATCGCGCCAACCACCATCTATCCAACGAACCCTGGTTACCCGAGCCAATCTTCCGATCGGAGGCCGGCCACGCGGCGAAACTCCCTCAGGTTGGCCGTGATCACCTTCAGTCCCTGACTACGCGCGTGGCCCGCGATGAGGATGTCGTATGGGCCGATCAGTTCCCCTCTCTGACCGAGCTCGGCGTTGATCTCGGCCGAATGCCCCGCCGCCGCGCTGTCAAAATCCAGCACCGCCAGCCGCGCAGCCATGCGTTCGACCTCGCGGCGATTCACCACAGGTCTGGCCGAGCGTGCAGCCCCATGCAGCAACTCGGTCAGCGTGATAGTCGAGATGCACAGCGTCTCCGCCTCGGCGTTGAACCGGGGACGCAGACTTGCAGGCCGATCCCGCAGCAAACGTATGCACAGGTTGGTGTCGAGCATATTCCGCAGCATCAGAACAGTTCGCGTTCCTGATGCGACGGCTGCGCTCTGTCCTCGATGTCCGTGCCGGGTTGTTCAAAGAAGTCATCCCACACGGCATTCGCCGGAGCGACCACTCGACGCAGACCATCGCGAAAAATGGTGACCTCCTGAACACCTACCGGAAAGGCAACGTCCTTGGGCAGGCGCACAGCCTGTGACCGGTTGCTCTGAAACAGCCTGGTTCTGGTCATCTCTCCACCTTCGGGATATACTTGATATATATCCTATTAATTGACCGCGCCAAGATTGACTTCCGCCCCACCCCCCTCCATAAGCCCGTACTCCGGGTCGATCCGTCACCCGGTCCTCGCCTGAGGCGGGGGCTACGCCGCTCCGCGAGGGTTCGCGCAGCGGCGCTTGATCGTTTGGGGAATTACCATCTGTGTTCGATGCACTTTCGGACAAGCTGTCAGGGGTTTTCGACCGGCTCCGCAGCCGCGGATCGCTGAACGAGGCCGACGTCACCGAGGCGCTGCGCGAGGTACGCCTGGCGCTGCTGGACGCCGACGTCGCGCTTCCGGTGGTGCGCGACTTCATCGCCAAGGTGCGCGAGCGCGCCGTTGGCGCCGAGGTGCTGACCTCGGTCACCCCCGGCCAGCAAGTGGTCAAGATCGTCAACGACGTGATGATCGAGGCGCTGGGCGGCGAGGGCGCGGTGCCGATCAACCTCAATGCCGCCGCGCCGGTGCCGATCCTGATGGTCGGGCTGCAAGGGTCGGGCAAGACCACGACATCGGGCAAGATCGCGCTGCGGATCAAGGATCGCCTGCGCCGCCGGGTGCTGCTGGCCAGCCTCGACACCCAGCGCCCCGCCGCGCAGTTGCAGCTGGCCCAACTCGCCGACCAAGCCGGCGTTCCCAGCCTGCCGATCGTTGCCGGCCAGACCCCGGTGCAGATCGCCCACCGCGCGATGGATGTGGGTCGGCGCGAGGGCTTCGACGTGGTCATCCTCGACACCGCCGGCCGGCTGTCGATCGATCAGGAACTGATGGACGAGGTGCGCACCGTGCGCGCCGCCACCAACCCCGCCGAGACCTTGCTGGTGGTCGATGCGATGACCGGCCAGGACGCGGTCAACACGGCGAAAGCGTTCAACGAGGCGCTGTCGATCACCGGCATCGTGCTGACCCGGATGGATGGCGACGCCCGCGGCGGGGCGGCACTGTCAATGCGCGCCATAACCGGTGCCCCGATCAAGCTGATCGGCGTCGGCGAAAAACAGGACGCGCTGGAGGACTTTCATCCCGAACGCGTCGCCGGCCGCATTCTGGGCATGGGCGACATCGTCGGGCTGGTTGAACGCGCGTCCGAAACGATAGACCAGGCCGAGGCGGAAAAGCTCGCATCCAAGATGATGCGGGGGAAATTCGACCTGGAAGACTACGCCAGCCAGCTCAAGCAGATCGGCAAGATGGGCAGCCTTTCCGGCATTCTTGGGATGCTGCCCGGCGCCGGCAAGATCAAGCAGCAGATAGAGGGCGCCGACCTCGACACCAAGGTGTTCAAACGCCAGGCGGCGATCATCTCGTCAATGACGCCGAAGGAACGCCGCGCCCCCGACATCATCAAGGCCAACCGCAAGAAACGCATCGCCGCCGGGTCCGGCACGTCGGTCCAGGAGATCAACCGGCTGCTGAAGCAGTTCGACGAGATGTCGGCGATGATGAAGAAGATGGGCAAGCTGGGGCAGAAGGGGCTGATGCGCCACGGCCTCGGCGCGCTGATGCCGAAGGGCGCGGCGCCACAACATCGCCGACCGTTCTAATCACCAGGAGACACCGCACCATGGGTCTGAAGATTCGCCTCGCCCGCGCCGGCGCCAAGAAGCGCCCGTACTACCACATCGTCATCGCCGACAGCCGCAGCCCGCGCGACGGTCGCTTCATTGAGCGGCTCGGCAGCTACAACCCGATGCTGCCGGCGGAGCACGAGGACCGGGTGCGCATCCAGTCGGAGCGGGTAACCCATTGGCTGGAAAGCGGCGCGGTGGCGACCGAGCGGGTTGCAAAATTCCTCGGCAAGGCCGGGCTGGCGCCGATGCCGCAATGGAATGACCAGCCGCAGCAATCGGCGCCGAAGAAGAAGGCGCAAGAGCGTGCCAAGGCCGCCGCGGCCGCCACCGCCGCGTGAAGGTGAACGGTGCCTGAAACTCTTTTTCCAGCGCGGCGCGTCCAGTTGGGCGTGATCGGACGGCCGCACGGCGTGCGCGGGCTGGTCAAGGTCACCAGCCACACCGCCGATCCGGCCGACCTGACCGCCTACGGACCGTTATCGGATGCCGAGGGCCGCGGCTACACGCTGCGCTGGAAGGCCGCCGGCGTCGCCGAGGTATGCCGCGTGGTTGACGGCGTCGCGATCCGGCTGACCGACCGCGACGCGGCCGGGAAACTTACCAACACCCGGCTGTTCATCGACCGCTCCGCCTTGCCGACGGCGGCGCCGGAGGAATGGTATCTGGCCGACCTGATCGGGCTGGCCGCGGTGGACCCGGCAGGCACCCCGATCGGCAGGATATCCGTCGTGCATGACTACGGCGCGGGCGCCAGCCTGGAAATCGAGCGGCACGCCGGGGGTCCCTTGCTGATCCCGTTCACCGCCGCATGCGTTCCGGTTGTGGACACGGCCGCCGCCCGGGTGGTGGTGGTGGCGCCCGATGAGGGTGTCGTTCCGGAGGACGCGGGATCTGTCGCTCCGAAGGACGCGGAATCCGTCGCTCCGGAGGACGCGGAACGTGCCGCCGCTGCCGGTGCGGAAACTTTCGTCCGCGCTGACCCGGACCGGCGGCTGATCCCCCAGGCCACGGAACCAGCGTCATGACCTGGGCCGCCTCTGTCCTGACCCTGTTTCCCGCCATGTTCCCAGGCCCGCTCGGCCAGTCGCTGGCGGGCCGCGCGCTGCAAGCCGGGCTCTGGTCGCTGGACGTGACCAACATCCGCGATTTCGCCGCCGATCGTCATCGCACCGTGGACGACACCCCGTTCGGCGGCGGACCCGGCATGGTGCTGCGTCCCGACATCGTCGATGCGGCGGTCCACGCGGTGGCCGATGGCCGGCCGGTGCTCTGCCTGACCCCGCGCGGCCGTCGACTGACCCAGGCCGATGCCCGACGGTTCGCCGCCGCGCCCGGCGTGATCCTGCTGTGCGGCCGCTACGAAGGCGTCGATCAGCGCGTCATCGAGGCCCGCACGATGGATGAAATCAGCATCGGCGACTACGTGCTGTCCGGCGGTGAACTCGCGGCCCTGGTGCTGCTGGACAGCGTCGTGCGACTGCTGCCGGGCGTGATCGGCGCCGCCGAAAGCGCGCTGGATGAAAGCTTCTCCGCGGGCTTGCTGGAATACCCACAATATACCCGACCGGCCGACTGGCAGGGGCGCCGCGTGCCCGAGGTGCTGCTGTCCGGCCATCACGCCGCGGTCGCCGCTTGGCGGCGGGCGGAGGCGGAACGCATCACCCGCGACCGCCGCCCCGATCTTTCGGCCCCCGATCTTTCGACCCCCAATATTTCGACTCCGGCCGCGGCTCCATAGCAAGACAGAGGACAAGCCCATGAACATCATCCAGCAGCTCGAGGCGGAGCAGATCAAGCGCCTGAGCACCGCCCGCTCGGTCCCCACCTTCATCCCGGGCGACACGCTGCGGGTATCGGTCAAGGTCGTCGAAGGCGAACGCAGCCGCACCCAGGCCTTCGAGGGCGTCTGCATCGCCCGCTCCAACAAGGGCCTGAACAGCAACTTCACCGTGCGCAAGATCAGCTATGGCGAGGGCGTGGAGCGCGTGTTCCCGCTCTACGCCCCGACCATCGCCGAGATCATGGTGGTGCGCCGAGGCGATGTGCGTCGCGCCAAGCTGTATTACCTGCGCGGCCGCAGCGGCAAGTCGGCGCGTATCGCCGAGCGTGCCCGTTCGACCTCGCCGGCCGATACCGCCGCCGCCGAGTAACCGGCACGGCCCTCGGCGATGTGGGGCGGTCCGACGCCGCGCTCACGCCGCCTGCTGCACCGCCACCAGGAACCGCGCCACCTCCTGCTTCAACACCGACGCGTGCTCTGTCATCGCGGTTGCCGCCTCCAGAACGCCGCCGGCGCGGCTGCCGGTTTCGGTCACCACATCGGACACCGCGGTAATGTTGCTGTTGACCTCGGCGGTACCGGCGGCGGCGTGTTGCACCGCCTGGGCGATCGATTGCGTCGCCTCGCCCTGCATCTCGACCGACCCCGCGATCACCGAGGCGATCTCGTTCATCCGCTGGATCGTGCCGCTGATCGATCGCAGCGCCGTCACCGCCTGTCCGGTGGCCTGCTGCATGGCCGCGATCTGGCCGCCGATCTCCTGCGTCGCCTTGGCGGTCTGCATCGCCAGGTTTTTCACCTCGCCCGCCACCACCGCGAACCCTTTGCCGGCCTCGCCGGCGCGAGCCGCCTCGATGGTTGCGTTCAACGCCAACAGGTTGGTGCGCGAGGCAATATCGCCGATCAGTCGGACCACGGTGCTGATCCGGTCGGCCGCCTCGCTCAGGCTGCCCACGCTGGCGTCGGTCGCCTGGGTGTCGGCAACCGCCTGGCTGGCGATCTGCGCCGATTCAGCGACCTGGCGCCCGATCTCGGCCACCGAGGCCGCGACTTCCTCGGCGCCTGCCGCGGCAGTATTGACGCTGCGCGATGCCTGGTCCGAGGCGGCGGACACAGCCAGCGTGCGCTCGCCGGCGGCCACCGCGCTCTCCCGCATCACCGAAGCGGCCTGGCGCATGCCATCCGCGGACTCACCGACGGAACGAGCGATGCCGCCGACGCTCTGCTCGAACTGCGCCACCAGACGCGCCTGGGCCGTCGCCCGCCGCCAGGTCATCAACGGCCCGGCATACGCACCGTCGCGATCGGCGATCGCGCTGACCCGCAAATCGAGCGTTTCCGTCCCCAGGATGATTCGCGCGGAAAACGGCAGATTGGCCGGATCGCCGATCAGGCCGCCCCGCAGCCGCGAGTCCGCATGGAACACGTCGATCGGCTGCCCCACCAGTTCGTCCACCGCAACGCTGATCGTGTCCGGCGCGGTCTGCAGGATGGTCCGCGCCTCGGCGTTCAGATAGGTGATGCGGAAATCGCCCGACGGTTCGGCGGTCATCACGCCGACCGGCAACTGCTCGATCATCTGGTTCTGGATGAACGACTGGCGCATCACTGTCCGCAGCGTCTCCACCGACCCCGCCATGCGACCGATCTCGTCGCGCCAGGCGGTATAGGGCACGGTCTGATCGGTCCGCCCCCCGGCGATTGCCTGCACGATGCGGGTCAGGTGGCGAATCGGGCCGGCCAGCGAACGGGTGACGACCACCCCCAGAGCAGCCATCAGCAACGCTATGACCCCGACCATCATCAGCAGGTTGCTCGATGCCTGACGACCGGCCGCCAGCGCCTGATTGGACGCCGCGTGCTGCCGATCGGCGGCGGTTTCGGCAAGCTTGTCGAACGCCGAACCCATTGCTTGGCTGGCCTGCTCGACCTCGACGCCGGCGAGCTGGTCCAGTTGGCGCGAAATCTCGATCAGTTCGACCGAGGCGGCGCCGATGCCCTTGCCGATACTCTCGACCATGCGGGCGTCGACCTTGATCGCGTCCGGCGCCGGGCCCGTCAGGATCGCCGCCATCGCCGCGGTCGCATCCGCCGTCGCCTCCCGTATATCGTTGGCCGCCGACCCGGACCCCGTCGCCATGAACATCATCGCCGCGGTCTGCACCCGGCTCATCGCCAGGCGATAGCGGTTGACCGCCTCGATCGTCGGATCGCGCTGATCCGCCTTGGTTTGCTCGCCGGAGTCACGAACCGACCCGACGCCGCCATCCAGCGCGGAGCCCCGCGCCAGCTCGTTCACCAGCGTGGTCAGCGAGGTATCAAACATCGGTCGCGCCTGGAACAGCCGCTTCTGGCGCACGGTCAGCAGTTCGGTGCGCAGATCGGCGGTCTTCTCGACCGCGCCCATCAATCCGTTCAGCCGCACCAGCGCCTCATCCAGCAGCGGTTGATCCGGTCCCACCTTGACGTCGTGCATCAGACTGGCCGCCAGCTCGGTTTGCTTGGTGGCGCGCTGCAGCGCGTTGCGGATGCCGCTGACGGTCTGCTGCATCAACAGTTCCCGGCTGACCACGCGAAGCTCCTGCGCCGCCAGCAGGCTGCGCTGCACCTGGTGATCCACCGCGGACTGTGCCGCGACATTTTCCTGCATGCTGGTCACGAAACCCAGCCGGTCGAAGGCGAACAGCGACACCCCGGTCAACAGCGAAAGCGCACCGACCACGGTTGCCGCGAGTTTGACGCCGATCGGCAAGTCGCGAATCAGGCGCAGCGGCAGGTTAAGCCATCGCATAATTTTCTCCCGGAGAACGGAGGAAAACCCTACCGACGGCAGGTTAAAGAATAATGAACGTAGCCGCCTCGCCACGATGCGCAACGGGCTGGCAGCCGCCCCGTCTGCCGCGCGATGCGGCGAACGAGGCGGCCAAAAACTGTCTGCGCTGGGCGGACCGCCCAGATCAGCTCGACAAGAGCGCGCCCGTCGTGGACACGCCCTCGGCCGTCAGGTCACGGTGATCGCGGACGTGACCAACGCGCCGATCGTGGTGCCGCCGGCGCCCTGCGCCAGCATCCACACATAATACGTGCCCGCCGTGGCCGGCGCATTGAGATACAGCCCCCAGCCGTTGGTCTGGCCGTCAGCCGAAGCCGCGGCCAGGCCCGAGGTCGGCACAGTCGACGAACTCGTCGAGAACGCGAAGGCGGCCCCGGTCACCGCGGTCGGCGAGGCGGTGGCGTCCAGTTGCAGCCCGCCGTTCGGCGCCACGCTGGTGCCGTGAACCTGCGAAGCCGCGGCGGTCCAGTTGCCCGGCACGACGATGGCGCCCCAGGTGGTGGCGGTGACGGCGGCCGACCACGCGCCGGGGCTCACCGCCGCGTTGGTGGCCTGCACCTCGACATCGATCGCGCTGCCTCCGGTCAGCCCGGTCAACGTATAGGGGCTGGTGACATTCGACACCGTGGTCCAATTGCCGGCGCCGGAGGGGCTGTAGCGCAAGTTGAATCCGATGGCGGCACCGTGCGTGGAATCGGTTGTCGGCGCCGTCCAGACGACGCTCAGTTTCGAGGTGGTGCCGTCCGGCGGTGGCGTGACGCCGGCGATCGCCGGCGCGTTCGGAGCGTTCGGTCCGGCCGCTGTCAGCGTCAATGTGCTGCTGGCCGACCAGGCGCCGACGCCGGCGGCGTTCAGCCCCTGGATCTCGATGTCAAACGCCGAACCGGCGGCCAGGCCATTCAGCGTGTAGGGGCTGGTGACACCTGCTACGGTCGTCCAATCGGCGGCTCCGGAGGGGGAATACCGCAGGTTGAACCCGGTGGCGCCGTTATGTGTGCTATCGCTCGCCGGCGACGCCCATATCACCGTCACGGCGCCGCCGGTGCCTTGCATCAATGACGGAGCGCCGGTCGCGTTCGGCACTGCCGTCGCCGTCGTCAGACTGCTGGTCGCCGACCACGCGCTGACCCCGGCGGCGTTCGAGCCCTGGATCTGCACATCGAAGGTTTCACCCGGGGCCACGCCGGTCAGCGCATACGGGCTGGCGACGCCCGACACGATGGTCCAGGTTGCGGCACCCGATGGGGAAAACTGAAGGTTGAACCCGGTGGTCGCGCTGTGCGTGCCGTCGGTCGCCGGGGTTGCCCAGGTCACGATCAGGCCGCCCGACGGGCCTTGGGCCAGCACCGCGGCGCCTGGCGGATTCGGCAGTTGAACGGTCGGCGTCGGCTGCGGCTGCGGCTGCGGCGTGGATAGGCCCGACTGACCGGTGGGCAGCATGGTGGCGGTTGCCCGGTTCGCCGGGAGCGGAGTGGGACGATATATCGGCATTGCTGGTGAGGATCCTATTGGCAACGAAAAACAACGGTGGCGGGCAGATTGCCGTCTCCCATATGTTATTTTTACTAACTATCTTCAAGGCCCCCCGTGTGCGGTCGGCGCAACGAAAATAGCGTTTTATCAATCCTGAGCCGAGAACAGCAGGCCGGCCTGGTGAGACCGCACGATCGCGGCGCCCGGCGGACCGCCAAGCCTTGGCAACGGCGTAGCAGAGTGCCAGGAATGGGCCGATCCGCCATACTGGGACGGATACAGCGCCTCCTGCTCGGTTGAACGCCCGCGGCGCTGTTGCCATGTGCGGAGTGGCGATCCGCGCTGGCGTTACACCTCATGCGTGTCGGCTGGCAGCGACGAACGGGCAGCCACGAACGGAAGGACAGCAACCATGTATTCTGACGTCTCGCTCTTTATCGACGGCCAATGGGGTCCGGCGGCCAATGGCCGTACCATCGACGTGGTCAGCCCGGCCACCGGTGATCGGATCGGCAGCGTCCCCCATGCCGCCACCTCCGACCTCGATCGCGCGCTGGAGGCGGCCGACAAGGGCTTCAGGACATGGCGCAAGGTGTCCGCCTTCGACCGTTCCAAGATGATGCGCAAGGCCGCCGACATCCTGCGCCAGCGAGTCGATGCCATCGCCCAGTTGATGACCATGGAACAGGGCAAGCCACTGGCCGAGGCCAAGGGCGAAACCCTCGCCGCCGCCGACGTCATCGACTGGTTCGCCGAGGAAGCTCGCCGAGCCTATGGTCGCGTCATTCCGGCCCGTGCCGAGGGCGTCTACCAACTGGTGATCAAGGAACCGGTCGGCCCGGTCGCCGCCTTCACCCCGTGGAACTTCCCGATCAACCAGGTGGTGCGCAAACTCTCCGCCGGCCTGGCCGCCGGTTGTTCGATCATCGTCAAGGCGCCGGAGGAAACCCCCGCCTCACCCGCCGAACTGATCCGCGCCTTCGCCGACGCCGGCGTCCCGCCCGGCGTGATCAACTTGGTCTACGGCATCCCGTCCGAGATTTCCGAGTATCTCATTCCGCATCCGGTGATCCGCAAGATGTCGTTCACCGGCTCGACCGCGGTCGGCAAGCAGTTGGCGGCGATCGCCGGGGCGCACATGAAGCGGGTCACCATGGAACTCGGCGGCCACGCCCCGGCCATCGTGTTCGACGACGCCGACATCGACACCGCCAGCAAGCTGCTGGCCGGCGCCAAGTACCGCAACGCCGGCCAGGTCTGCGTGTCGCCGACCCGGATGCTGGTGCAGGAAAAGGTTTACGACCAGTTCGTCACCGGCTTCATCGCCCACACCAAGCGGCTGAAGGTCGGCGACGGGCTCGAATCGGGCACCACCATGGGGCCGTTGGCCAACGCCAGGCGCATCGCCGCGATGGATGCCTTCATTGGCGACGCACGGCAGAAAGGCGCCACCGTTCGCACCGGCGGCAGCCGCATCGGCAACAAGGGCAACTTCTTCGAACCGACCGTGCTGACCGATGTGCCGATGGAGGCCCGCGTAATGAGCGAGGAACCGTTTGGACCGCTGGCAATGATCTCGCCGTTCCGCGGCTTCGACGACGTGGTGACCGAGGCCAACCGGCTGCCGTACGGCCTCGCCGCCTACGCCTATACCCGCTCGGCCAAGACCGCCAACGCCATCGCCGCGGCGGTCGAATCCGGCATGATGGCGATCAACCACCACGGCCTGGCGCTGCCCGAGGTGCCGTTCGGCGGCGTCAAGGACTCAGGCTATGGGTCCGAGGGCGGATCGGAAGCGATCGAGGCCTACCTGAACACCAAGTTCGTCACCCAGGCGGGTCTTTAACCGAACGCTCCGGCCGGCGGACATCCACCGCCGGCCGAGCCGACACGGTCGGTCAGACCCCGACCATCACGTCCGACGCCTTCACCACGGCGAACGCCTTCATTCCCGGTTTCAGCGTCAGTTCCTCGGCAGCCTCGTTGGTGATCGAGGCGGTGATCGTCACCCCGCCGGCGATCTCGATCGTGACATGGGTGGTCGTCGCCCCGGGCTTCACGGTCTGGATCGAGCCGGCGATCTGGTTGCGAGCGGATAGCTTCATCTCTGGTCTCCTGAACAATGCGGCAGCATATCGCCGATTTACTGCCCGGCGTGAAGCGTGCCCCGCTGAACCACCCGACCAACCCCGCCGGTCGTCGTGCTCACTCCCCCCGCCGCGCCCGAACCGCACGCTGCAGCACCGTCAGATGCCGGCGCGCCGCCTCGGCGCAATCTTGCTCGATGGCGCGATAGCGGCCGACCACCGCCTGCCCCAATTCGGTCAGGCTGGCGCCGCCGCCGCCGCTGCCCCCGGCCGCGGTTTGCACCACCGGCGCCCCCATCGAGGCGTTCAGGTCCTCGACCAGTTCCCAGGTCCGCCGGTAGGAAATGTGCAACGCCCGCCCCGCCGCCGAAATCGAACCCGACCGGGCGATTTCCTCCAGCACCGCGACCTTGCCAGGACCGATGCGGGCGCCCGAGGCCAGGTCCACCCGGATGCTCAGCCGGCTCGCCGGTCTGATCGCCGCCGCGGGCTTTTTCCCGGCCGAACGCGTAGGATCGGCGGAGGATGTCTTCGGCGCTGCCATGGCGCACCGAAACACGCCTCCCACCGGAGATCAACTGCTTGCAGCCCAACGTGCTTGCCCCATCCGGCGAGCCGCCCATTGTCGTTATGTGCCGATGGCTATACCGTCGCCAGCATGAGGCTGAAGAGATGAAGCGCGTGGCGCCAGTGTCGCTAGTGCGAAATTCGCGATATCGGGCGAACATCAGTCTCGCGACGCTCGCTCCTTGTTTTCAGTTGCCTGCTGATCCCATCCGTCCGCCGCTAAGGACTGCGAACTTCTGCGGCAGGACACTAGCCCTTATCCTGCTGTGCGCATTGGCCGCGGTCCCGTCAACCGCCGCAGAGGTCACCGACGCCACCGGACGCAGCGTCGTTATTCCCGACAATCCACACCGCGTGCTTCCCGCCGGCCCACCCGCCGAGGTCCTGCTCGCCGCCATCGCCCCGGCGCAAATGCTTGGCTTTCCGGAACGGCCAGGTGAAGCTTCGCGCGCCGCGCTGGCGCCAGCGGCGGACCCCTTGCCCGCGGTGCCGCGCCTGACCGGGAAGCAGGACAGGACCGCCGACATCCGGGCGCTGCACCCCGACCTGATTATCGACTACGGCACGGTATCGCCGCGCTACCAGCAACTGGCACGCCAGACCCAGAGCCAGACCGGCATCCCGACGCTGCTGTTCGACGGCGCCCTGGACCAGATACCTCGGGTCGCCCGCGACATCGGCCGGATCATGCACCAGCCGGCTCAGGCCGAAGCCGTCGCCCGCTTCGCCGAGGCAATCCTGGCGCTGCCGATCCCCGCCAACAGTCACCCGCGCGTGCTGTATGCGCGCGGCGCCGAGGGACTGCTCGTTGCCGCGCCCGACACCGACGTGACCGGGATCTTCCGTCGCCTGGGCTGGCAGGTGGTCGCCCCGGACGGCTCCGGCACGTTCCGCCCATCCAGCATCGAGGCGATCCGCCAACTCGACCCCGACATCATCATCCTGGCCGACCCGGCCGCGAAGCCGGTCCTCGCCACCGCGCCCTGGGCCGGCCTGCGAGCCGTGCGCGATGGTCACGCCTATATCGCGCCGTCGATGCCGTTCGGCTGGGTCGAGGAACCGCCGTCGATCAACCGTCTGTTGGGGCTGGCCTGGCTGCGCGGCGGCGACCCGCTGACATTGGCGGCGCTGTTCAATTCCGTCGTCTATGGCCGCACCCTGACCCAGGACCAGCTGCTGGCGATCGCCGGCACCACTCGATCGATAACCCCCTGAATTTGCGAGGCGTCATGCGTATTCTACTATTCCTGCTACTGATCCTGGCCCCGTTGCAGGCCCGGGCACAGACCCTGACAGTCTTCGCAGCCGCCAGTTTGACCAACGCGATGCAGGACATCTCCGCGCTATGGGTGAAGGCCGGACACCCGGCTCCGCGGCTGTCATTCGATTCCAGCTCCACCCTGGCGCGCCAGATCCAGCAGGGTGCGCCGGTCAACGTGTTCGCCTCGGCCGACGAGAAGTGGATGAACTACCTGGCGAAAGACAAAATGATCGTGCCGGATACGCGCCACGACCTGCTGGGCAACAATCTCGTGTTGATCGTGCCGGCCAATCATCCGGTCCACGTCAAGATCGGTCCCGACTTCGACCTGTTGTCGCTGCTGGGCCCGAACGGCCGGCTGTCCACCGGCGACCCGGCGCATGTGCCCGCCGGCATCTACGCCGAACAGGCGCTGCGCAAGCTGGGCCTGTGGGACAAGGTCTCCTCGCGGATCGCCGCCGCCCCCGATGTGCGCTCCGCCCTGTTGCTGGTGGAGCGCGGTGAGGCACCCGCCGGCATCGTCTACAGCACCGATGCCGCGATTTCCAAGGCGGTCGCCATCGCCGGCGTGTTCCCCGCCAGCAGCCACGATCCGATCACCTACCCGTTCGCCGTGGTGAAAGCCGGCGACACGCCGCAGGCGCACGCCTTCCTGACCTTCCTGTCGAGCCCGGCGGCGCGCGCGGTCTGGGTCAAGCGCGGCTTCAAGGTCGAGTAGGCACAGGCGACCCGCTTCCCGGCAACTGTCCACCCGCCAGTTGCAGGGCGAAGTGCGCCAATTTCTCGCCCACCGCCTCGATCGGCAATCGTCCGCCGGGTTGGTACCAGGTGTAGGCCCAGCTCACCATGCCACCGATCGCCAGGGCGGCGAGGCGGACATCGACGATACCGAACTCGCCGGCGGCGGAGCCTTCCTCCAACAGGTCGCTCAGCATCCGGTCGAACCGCTTGCGCAGCGCGTTGATCTCCGCCAGGCCGGCTTCCGACAGGTGCTTTTCCTCGCGGAAATACACCGCGATATTGGCCTGCCGCTGCAGCACCACCTGGCTGAAGTTAATGATCCCATCGAACAGCCGTCGCGACGCCGGACCGGACTGCGTGGCCGCATCCGTGATCGCGTCCAGCGACATCTCGATGGTCGGACGGCAGATCGCCTCCAGCAATTCCACCTTGCTGCGAAAATGCGTGTAGATGAACGGCTTGGTCACCCCGAGCGCGCCGGCGATATCGTCCAGCGTGGTGCCGCTGAAGCCGCGCTCATAGAACAGCTTGACCGCTTCTTCCAGAATGCGCTCTCGTTTGTAGGCTGTTATTTCTTCGCGCATTGCTTCTGACCGAAAACCTTCAAGGACTCGCAACCGGTGGGGAATGGTTGCGGTGACCCGGGGAGAAGCTTGCCAGGATTCCGCGGTTTCGGCCATACGCGCCACCACCGCGGGCCGGACGCGGCTCCCGTCCGCGGCGTCAGTACCCGACCGCGGCGTGGCCAACCCTATGAGATCGCCTCGCGTCCCATGCCGAGGAATTTCTCCCGGCGTCGGCTTCGCAACGACGAGGCATCAACCCCGTTCAAGCTGCTCAGGGCGTCCTCGATCGCCATACCCACCGACTGAACCGTGCCGGCTCGATCGCGTTGCGCCCCGCCCAGCGGTTCGGCCACGATCTGGTCGATCAGCTTCAGCCGCAGCAGGTCCTCGGCGGTCAACCGCAGCGCCTCCGCCGCCTGCGCCGCTTGCGCCGCGTCGCGCCACAGGATGCTGGCGCAGCCCTCGGGAGAAATCACCGAATACACCGCGTGCTCCAGCATCAGGATACGGTCGCCGGAGGCCAGTGCGATCGCGCCGCCGGAACCGCCCTCGCCGATGATGGTGGCGATGATCGGCACCGGCGCCTCCAGGCACGCCTCGATCGAACGAGCGATCGCCTCGGCCTGGCCCCGGGCTTCCGCCTCGATGCCGGGGAACGCGCCGGAGGTGTCGACGAAACTCAGCACCGGCAGGCCGAACCGCCCGGCGAGCTCGACCAGCCGGCGTGCCTTGCGGTAGCCTTCCGGACGCGCCATGCCGAAGTTGTGCTTCACCCGGGATTCGGTATCGGTGCCCTTTTCGGTGCCCAGCACCATCACCGGACGGCCGTGCAAACGACCCATTCCGCCCAGCACGGCGGCGTCGTCGGCGAACGCGCGGTCACCGGCCAGCGGCGTGAACTCGGTGATCAGCCCGTCGATGTAGTCCTGCGCCTTCGGCCGATCCGGGTGACGCGCCACTTGCGTCTTCTGCCACGGCGTCAGCCGGGAATACGTGGTGCGCAACTGCTTGTCGGCCACCGAGGTCAGCCGGGACACCTCATCGGCTATGTTGATGCCGTCTGGCTCCGACATCCGCCGCAGTTCCTCGATCTTGCCTTCGAGTTCGGCGATGGGTTTTTCAAAGTCGAGGAAATGACGCATGGGGCGGGGGCTTTAGCACACTTCCCGGCCCGGGAAAGCCGGCAGCGATCACCCGCCCGTTACTGACGCCAGGGGGTGCTGACGGACGGTGGTCAAACAAATTCAGGGTTGACTCCGGCCGAACGTCACCAAACTGCTCGACTCGAAATGTAGCCTAGACTACATTCTGTGTTGAAAGGCGTATTATATGGCGCAAGCTTCATACCGGGCAGGATCGACCCGTCGGTGAGCCACGCGGCGACGCGTCCGAACCTGTCCGACCGCACCGCACAAGCCGGCCAGATCGCGCTCGGCGGCGGGCGCCGGGGTTTGCGCGGGCTGCTGCCGTTCGTCGGCCCGGCGGTGGTCGCCTCAATCGCCTACATGGACCCCGGCAATTTCGCCACCAACATCCAGGCCGGCGCCCGGCACGGCTACATGCTGCTGTGGGTCGTGCTGCTGGCCAACATCATCGCCATGCTGTTCCAGGCGCTGTCCGCCCGTCTCGGCATCGTCTCCGGGCATAGTCTTGCCGCGCTATGCAGGATGCATTTCCCGCGTCCCCTGGTGATCGCCATGTGGCTGGCCAGCGAGGTCGCGGCGATGGCCACCGACCTGGCGGAATCGATCGGTGCGGCGATCGGCATCAGTGTGCTGTTTCACCTGCCGTTGCTGACCGGGCTGCTGATCACCTTCGCCATCACCTGGGCACTGCTTAGCTTCCAGAGCCGCGGCTTCCGCCCGATCGAACTAATCATCACCGGTTTTGTCGGCGTGATCAGCCTGGCCTACCTGGTGGAACTGTTCATCGCGCCACCGCAATGGGGCCAGTTTTTCTACCATAGCGTCGTGCCACAACTCGCCGGACCGGACAGCGTTACGCTGGCGGTCGGCATCGTCGGCGCCACCGTGATGCCGCACGCGATCTATCTGCACTCGGCGATGATGACCGATCGGGTCAGCCCGCGTTCGGACAGCGAGCGGCGGCGGTTGATCCGCTACTCCAACGCCGAGGTGCTGTTGGCCCTGACCCTGGCCGGCCTGGTCAACATGGCGATGGTGGCGATGGCGGCGACCATGTTCCACAACGGCCATGCCGATGTCGGCGAGATCGAGGCCGCCTATCATACCCTGCTGCCGCTGATGGGCGTGGTCGCGGCCGGCGCCTTCATGACCTCGCTGCTGGCGTCGGGACTGTCGAGTTCGGTCGTCGGCACCATGGCCGGCCAGGTCATCATGCAAGATTTCGTCGCGGTCCGCATCCCGATGTGGCTGCGCCGAGCGGTGACCATGGTGCCGGCGGTGATCGTGGTGGCGATCGGGGTCAACGCGACCGACGCTTTGGTGATCAGTCAGGTGGTGCTCAGCCTGGTGCTGCCGGTGCCGATGATTGCGCTGCTGGTGCTGATCCGCCGGCCGCAGGTGATGGCGGGCTTCGCCATCAGCCGGCCCATGCAGGTCATGGCCGCGGCGGCGACGGCGCTGGTTCTGCTGCTGAATGGTGTCCTGCTGTTGCAAAGTTGGCCGAATTAGGCAGACCTTCACCGGATAAACCAGCGATGTCAGCCTCCATGAGCGATCTCCCGAGCCGTTCCGCCGCGGCGCTGCCCGAGGAACCGACCCAGGCCAGCCGATTCGGCAAGGCGCGCACCGCCCAGTCGGGCGCGCTGCTGGAGGATTATGTCGAGCTGATCTCCGACCTTCTGAGCAACGGCGGCGAGGCCCGCCCGACCGATATCGCCCGTCGGCTCGGCGTGGCGCACGCCACCACGATCAAGACCATCGGTCGCCTGAAGCGCGAGGGACTGGCGGTGGCCAAGCCGTACCGCGGCGTGTTCCTGACCCGAGCCGGCGAGGACCTGGCCGCCAGGGTGCGCGCTCGGCACCGCGTGGTGGTCGACTTGCTGCTGGCCGTGGGCGTCCCGTTCGAATCCGCCGAGTCGGACGCCGAAGGCATCGAGCACCATGTCTCGGAGGCGACGCTAGCGGCGTTCGAACGCTATCTGGCGCAGGGGTGAGTCCCGCCCGAGCAGCGGCAGGACGAACAATGACATGAACGGCCAATCCGCAACCCCCGCCGACCGAGGCCCGCATCCCCTGCCGCTGACCGGCGGCTGTCCGTGCGGCGCAATCCGTTACGAGATCAACGCAGCTCCGCTGTTGCTCTATGCATGTCACTGCACCAACTGCCAGCGCCAGTCCGGCGCGGCGTTCGCGATGAATATGCCGGTTCGCACGGAGACATTTCGCATACTGCAGGGCGAACCGAAAGCGTGGCGCCGGCTATCCCCCGAGGGCGTCGAAACGGTCTCCTGGTTCTGCGCCGATTGCGGCGGCCGCATCCACGGCAGCCGGGCCGATCGGCCCGAATCAGTCACGGTGCGCGCAGGCGGGTTGGACGACACATCCTGGTTGGTTCCCGCTTTCCACATGTTCGTCCGGAGCGCCCAACCGTGGCTCCAACTGCCGGCACGGGACTGTTACGATACTGCTCCAGATGATCGTCGCATGCGGGCAACGGCGTGGCAGACCATTTGGAGCGCGTCCTGACACTATAGCGGAATCGCCAGCAGCGTATCGAATCGTTGGCTGTCGCACACCACCACCCGTTCGGCATACCGTAACGACCCCGTAGCGTCCGGCCGCAATCGGTCCCGATAAATCCCAGCCGCGAAGATCATCATCTGACCATCACGCATGGTGCGAACCACCAGGAACGATGTCTCCGCCGAGATCTCCCCATCCGCTTCGTCGGCGATCAGCGGCAGACCCAGCACGTGACGATAACGCTGCTTCTCATAGATGTTGGCCTGGCGCAGCGCGGCGATCCGATCCACCAGCATGGCCTGTGAATCGGCATAGATCAGCCCGGCCTGATAGCCCTTCTCGTGGTTGTCGGCCGTGGTCACCTTGTACAGGCACCGATCGAGGAAAAATCCCGGCCAGTCCTCGAACCGCCCGGAATCAAGCGCCGCTGCGTAGGCCCCGTTCAAGGCCGCAACGCGCAGCATCGCGGCATCCGCATCCGGCGGCATCGCGGCATCCGCGCCCGACAGCATCGTCAAATCCCCATCTGCGCGCGCCAGGCCTTCCAGAACCCGCGCACTGAAGCCTCGGTGGCTCGGGTTTCGCTGCCCTCGGCCGTCGCGCCGCCCATCTCGACCACCGAGGATTGCCGATCCGCCGCCGCTATGCCGCGCTGCACGAAGCCGCCGACCGCGCCATCCTCCATCGACACGAAACCGGCCGGACCCGCCAGGTTGGACTGCTTCAATCGCATCGCCCGCAATTCCGGCGTATCGTCAGCGAAACCAAGATAGGTCCAGTGCAGATCCATGCTGTCCACACCCCTGGGAACGATCTGGCGCACCGCCAGCGCATTGTGGATCTGCTGCAGAATGAAGCCTGGAAACACCGAAAGGATCTGCAGGTTGATGTTGTCGTTGAACTCGGCCACGGCGTGCATGAACGACGGGTCGCGCAATTGGAAGCCCTGGTTGTCGGCGCGCATCCCAGCGTAGCTGTCGTCTTGGGTTGGCGCCGCCGCCCCCCCTGCCGCCGCCCCCCCTGCCGCCGCCAGCGTCGTGCTGGCGTGCGCAACGCCGGTGTCGCCGACCATGACGCCGCCGCCCTGACTCAGCCGGGTGATGCGGAACGTGGTGAAAAAAGTGTGCAGCAGACTGGCGTGATAGGTGTCACGCACGTTCTCCATGTAGAGTTTCCAGTTGCACGGCAGTTGCTGGGTGAAGCGGCCGATTACCTCGACCTTCTTGTGCAGCACGCGGCGCAGCCGACCCAGCACTTCGGGGCCGATATAATCCTCGATGCCGGGACCCTCCGGCGCCAGGGTGGCAAACACCAGACCGCACAACGTGGCGGTGCGCAGCTTGCGTGGGCCGTGCGCCGCCATCTCGAAGTCGTCCGGCATACCGCCCTTGCCGTTGACGCCGCGCCGGAACGCCACCGAGGTCAGGTTGCCGCGCAAATCATAGCGCCAGGCATGATAGACGCACTGGAAGTCCTTCACCGACCCGCCATCCTCCAAGCAGATCAGCGCACCGCGATGGGCGCATCGATTCTCGAACGCGACGATCTCGCCATCCTCGGCGCGCGCCACCACCACCGGCATCGCGCCGATCATCGAGGCGCGATAATCGCCGGAGTTCGCCACGTCGATCTCCGGGCACACAAAGTGCCAGGCCGGTCCTTCGAATATCCGCCCCTGTTCGTCGTGCGCCACCGCCTGATCGCGGTAGACCCAGTAGGGCACCCGCGTCAGCCCGGCGGGCCAGGTCCCGCTTGTTGCTTCGCGCACCGGTTGATCCATCGCAAACCTCCCCGACGTTTCAGTTTGGTATTGCGCCCCAGCTTACACCACGGTCGCACCGGGTGAAACGGCGTTGGGATTGACCTGGATCGACGATAGCGGCAGTCCGGCAAAGGCCGCCTTACCGATCAAACCGGACCGTGCCGCCCCAGCAGGTTGCGCGCCGCCGTCAGCGCGGCGGTGACCGCGGGGCGGCGGTAATCCCACATCGGATCGCGGTCTGGCGGAAGGATCGCCATCGTCGCGTTGGCCTCGAACAGCAGCAGCGATCCATCCGCCGCCAAGGCAAAATCGACACCGCCATAGTCGAGCCCCAGCGTCGCCTGGATCTTGCTCAGCGCCGCCATCGCGCGACCGCCCAGCACCGCCGCCATGTCGTCCAGGAAACTGCGTTCCTCGTCGCGAAACGCCGGATTTTCGGCCATTGCGGCAGTGAAGTAATGCACCTTCCAGTCGGCCGAGATCGCCAGATGCAGCGGATACAACGCGCCTCCAATGAACATCACCCGGTATTTGCGCGCCATCCCGTCAGCCCCACGCGCATCGAGGTATTCGATCGCCAATGGTTCGCCGGGCAGCAACGCAGCCGCGTCGGCCAGTCCAGCGGCTGTCTCCACCCGAACGAAATGTTGCCCGGTATGATAGCCCGGACTGCGCAGCAGCAGCGGAAACCCGATCCGCGCAACGTCAGACAAGCCGCCGATACGTGGTGTCATTACATCGGTAATGGCACCTAGCCGCCGCGCGTTTTCCTGCCGGCCAGTGGACCCGACCCGCCCCGGCGCATTGATTACTGGTGCGGTGCTGCCGGCGACGATCCGTTCCGCGTTCGCCAGTGCATGGGCGCAAAGGTCGGCGTCGCCGATCGCGTTGACGATCAACGCATGCGCCGGCAACGGATCGCCGGGGTCAAAGAAGTCCGCATACACCGCCGTCACCGCGAATACGCGGTCGTCGATCCAGTGCTGCGTCGGGATATTGCCGCCGACCGCCGCCGCCAACAGCAGCAGAGCGACGCCCGCCCCGCCGCCGCGATAGCGCCGCCGCACCACCGCGCGCCCGGCGAAGCCCTTGCGCCAGTGTTCGGCGGCATCCTCCCCACTCTCGGCCAGGATCCGCGCGAGGCCCTGATGCGCCTCCGCCAGATCGGGATCGACCGCAAGCGCCGCCTGATAGTGGCATCGAGCCGCCTGCAGGTCGCCGGCTTCGCTCAGCAGAAAGGCGTATCCGACCTGGGCGACCTTGCTGGCGGGATGAAATTGCACCGCCTGGCGATAGGCATCACGCGCGGCGGACACAAAACCGCTGGCGTGGGCCAGCGCTCCAAGCTCGGTCAGTCCGCCGCAATGCGTCGGATCAGCCCGCAGCACATCGATATAGGCAAGTTTCGCCGCTTCGTCGTCACCCCTCGCCAACAGGTCGCGGGCGCGGCGCAATGGGTCGAGTGTCATGCCGCGGCGCCATGCCGGTGCCGGAACCACCGCCGATGCCGAAGCGGCGAACGCTGACGCTTTCGGCATGGATGGAAAGGCAGCTCGCCGCCGCGCTTTTCCGTCTCCGACGAGGTGCCGGCGGTACCCATGAGGCTGATGCGACCTCTCCGGTTGGAGCCAAACAGCGCGAAACTACCGGCCAACCCCTAACCAACCGTTAACCACCGACAGCGGCGAACGCGCGGGGCCAGCGCGGCTGAACGTCGCCCAAGCTGGACAGCGGACCTAAATGCGACGACGCTCAATAGCCTCGTCATCGGATAACGACACCATGGCCGGGCAACGACACGCCTTCATCCTGGGCGGAACCGGACAGATCGGCCGGGCGGTCGCACGCGATTTGCTTGCCGCCGGCTGGAGCGTCACGTTCTCCCATCGCGGCCATCGCCCCGCACCGCGCGACCTTATCGAGCAAGGTGCCAGGGTCGTGACCCTGGAACGGGACCGAGACGAACTCGCGCGGACGCTCGGCTCCGGCGCCGACGCTTTGATCGACACCACCGCCTACAACCGAGACCACGCCAGCCAGTTGATCGCCGTGCAGGCCAGCATCGGCTGTTTCGTCGTGGTTTCCTCGGCCAGCGTCTACCGGGATCAACTCGGCCGGACGCTGGACGAGGCGGCCGAGACCGGCTTCCCGGACCTGCCCGACCCGATCCCTGAAACCCATCCGACGGTCGATCCCGGACCGACGACCTACTCGACGCGGAAGGTGGCTCTGGAGCGCCATCTGCTGGACGCCGCCTCCCCTCCCGTCACGATCTTGCGGCCGTGCGCGATACACGGCCCGAACTCCCGCCACCCCAGGGAGTGGTGGCTGGTCAAGCGCATGCTCGACCGCCGCTCGGCGATACCGCTGGCACACCGGGGCACCAGCCGCTTCCACGCCTCGGCGGTTGCCAACATCGCCGCGGTGGCCCGCATCGCCGCCGAAACGCCGGGCAGCCGGGTGTTGAACATCGCCGACCCCGATGCGCCGACGGTGGCCGAGATCGCCGCCCACATCGCGCGGCACCTCGACTACCAGGGCCGGATCGTGGCGGTCGATGCCCCGGACGATTCCCCGCTGATTGGCCGGACACCCTGGTCGGTGCCGCGACCCTTTGTCCTCGATTGCCGGACGGCCGGAAGTTTGGGCTATGTGCCGGCGACAAGCTATGCCGATGCCGCCGGGGCAATGTGCGGCTGGCTAGTCGAGGACGCAGCGAATGGTGATTGGCGGCAACGCTACCCGGTCCTTGCCGCCTACCCGTGGGACCACTTCGACTACGAAACCGAAGACGCGTTTTTCCGCAACCACGGAGCATCCGGGGTGCGTCATCCGTGACCATCGCGCATGCGTCCGGCCGGGCGTGATGCGCGCCGCGTCGTTGCATCCAAGATGACATTGTACCCACGAATGACGTTGCACATACGAAAGACGTTGGCACTGGCCGCCGCCATCCTGTTCGCCGCGATCACCCTGGCGCGGGCCGCCCAGGTGCCGGCGCCCGATCCGCGGCAAGGCGATGGCGGCGTCTCGGCGTTCTACACCTGGGCCGGTGACATCCCCGCCGCACCAGGACAGATGCTGCGCACCGAGCCGCTCGACCCGGCGCTGGGACTGGCGATGGCGGGCCAGCAGGTCCGCATCCTCTACAGTTCGACCGACGGCATCGACACCAAGACGCCGGTCGTCGTGTCGGGCGCCTATTTCGCGCCCAAGGGCACCCCGCCCGCGGGTGGCTGGCCGCTGGTCGCCTGGGCACACGGCACCACCGGGATCGCCGACGTCTGCGCTCCGTCATGGACGCCCCGGTCGCCGCGCGATGCCGAGTATCTCAATACCTGGCTCGCGCAGGGCTACGCCATCGTCGCCACCGACTACCAGGGACTCGGCACGCCCGGACCGCATCCCTACCTGGCGGTGCGGCCCGAGGCCTTCAGTGTGCTGGACAGCATCCGCGCCGTTTTGAAGGCGTTCCCCAACGTCGCCAACCGGGTCGTCGTCATCGGCCAGTCGCAGGGCGGCGGGGCGGCCTTCGCCACCGCCGGCATCGCCCCATCCTACGCGCCTGACATCAACATCCGCGGCGGCGTGGCGACCGGCGTGCCGTTCCTGGGACCCGCCATGTTGCACCCGCGGCCGACCCCGCCGGACGTGGCCGATCCGACGGTCGCCTACGCCCTCTATCTAGGCATCATGATCCAGCAGCGCGATCCGGCGCCGGCAGACGATCAACTGGTCACCGCACGGGCGTTGCCGCTGTTCGAACAGGCCCGCACGCTATGCGTCGGACCGCTGTTCCACGCCGTGCGGCAGGCCGGCCTGAACCGCGGCAACACGCTGACACCGGCGTATCCAAAGGCGCTTGCGGCGGTGCTGCCGGAGCTGGAATTCTCCACCGTCAAGCTGACCCAGCCGCTGTTCGTCGGCACCGGCGCGCAAGATCATGACGTCACTCCGGCGGGCCAGTTGGCGCTGGTGCGCAACGCCTGTGCCGAAGGGTCGACCGTGCAGGCGCATCTCTACGCCGGGCTCGATCACGGCCAGACGGTGAACGCGTCGCTGAAGGATTCGCTGCCGTTCGTCCGCAAGGTGCTGGCCGGGCAACCGATCCAATCGATCTGCGAGCCTACACCGCAGTAGCTACAGCGCCACGGTCAGGGCATCGTATTCGTACAGCCAATCGTAGCGCTGCTTGACCTTCTCCGGCAGGAATTCCCGCTCGACATAGGCGGCCGCGCCCTCCGGACTGCCCAACGCCGGGTTGTGAAAGCGCTTGGTGTTGTCCGACGACCCGCGCACGATCGCCGCGGTGCGTTGCAGCCGGGCGTACTGATAGCGCCGCAGCGCTGCCTCGGGGTTTTCGTCGATATCCAGGCAGCGGGCGATCACCACCGCGTCTTCCAGCGCCATGTTGGCGCCCTGGGCGAGAAACGGCAGCGTCGGATGCGCCGCGTCGCCCATCACGCACACCGGGCCCTGGGCGTAGCGCGGCAGCGGATCGCGCCCCAGCAGAGCCCATTTGTAGGGCGTATCGATGTTGCGGATGATGGTCTTGACGTCTTCGTGCCAGTTGGCGAGGTCGCGCAGGCATTCCTCGCGGCTGCCGGGCTGGTTCCAGGATTCCTCGCGCCAGTCATCGCGCTCCACCACGCCCACGAAGTTCAGCAGTTCGCCGCGGCGCAGTGGATAGGTCACCACATGGCCGCCGAC
Source organism: Rhodopila sp. (assembly GCF_965277165.1). Classification (GTDB taxonomy): domain Bacteria; phylum Pseudomonadota; class Alphaproteobacteria; order Acetobacterales; family Acetobacteraceae; genus Rhodopila. Next base: position 2,234,317 of record NZ_CBDICE010000005.1, on the reverse strand, counting down.
GCCCATCCAGTTGGCGCCGACCAGGCGCCGCTGATGCGGCGGCAGGCGCTGCATCGGCACCAGGCCGCGCCAGGCCATGATGCCGGTGAAGTGCGCCGCGCCTCCATGCGCCGATCCTAAGCCGAACATCTGCTGGCGGATGCGGGAATGCACGCCGTCGGCGCCGATCAGCAGATCGCCGCTGGCCTGGGCGCCGCTGGCCAGGTGCAGGGTGACCGCCGCGCCGGTCTGGTCAAATCCGACGCAGCCGTCGCCGGCGCGGATCGCATCGGGACTGGCAGCGCGCACGGCGTCCAGCAGCACCCTGTGGAAGTCGCCGCGATGCACCATCCAGTACGGCGCGCCGAACCGCTCGACCGAGCTCTCGCCAAGGTCGAAGGTCGGCCAGCTCTGCCCGGTGGTGCCGAGGCGGACCTCCTTGCCGACGGCGGCGCAGACCACTTGCTGCATCGTGTCGCGCAGGCCAAGCGCGATCAGCAGGCGGGTGCCGTTGGCCCCAAGCTGGACGCCGGCGCCGACCTCGCGCAGTTCGCTGGCTTGCTCGAACAGGCGCACCCGGTGGCCGCGCCGCAGCAGCGCCAGCGCCGCGGTCAGGCCGCCGAGGCCGGCGCCGGCGATCAGGATGTCAGCCATCAGTTCCCCCCGTTCCTGGTCAACAGCATGTCGGGCAAAGCGGCGTGGGTCATGCCCCCGACCCCAGCCGGTCGAGCACCGCCGCGACCAGGTCGCGCACCGGCGCCTTGGTGTCGAGACGCAGCACCGGGGCCGGCTGATCGACCAGCCAGGCCTCGTGCGTCAGCAGGCCGCGGCTCATCGATCCGGTGGTGTCGTAGGCTTCGGCCCAGGCAATGAAGCCGGCGCTGGTCGCGGCCATGTCGCCGCCCGGCAGGATGCGGGCGCCGAACCGGGCCGCCTCGCGCCGCCGCAGCCGCGCCATGCGCAGCACGTGATCCAGCCGCAGGAAGACGATCAGGTCACAGTGCGGCTCCAGCGCCGCCGCCCACTCGGTCGCCGCGCCGGAAAACACCCAGTGACCGACCGCCGGCAGCGTTTCCACCAGCAGTGCCAGCCGCTGCTCGGGCGGCCGCACCGTCGAATAGGGCGGATCGGTCGGCAGCCAGTACAGGCTATCGGAATCGACATGCGGCACCCCCAGGCGCCGAGCCAGCGCCGAACCGAGGGTGGAGGTGCCGGAGCCGGCCGCCCCCAGGATGCGAATCCGAGCCATGCGGCGCGGATTAGCGCAGCACCGCGGCTTTCGTCCAATGCCGGGGCAGTGTGAATCAACGCCGAGCTTATCCGCGAGGTCGCCACCGGCAGGCTCCGGTCTTGCCGTAACCGCTGTCCGGGGTTCTGATCCAGCCCACACCTAACGGAGGACACGCATGGAATTCGAACAGATCGGCTTCGAGGTCAAAAACAGCACCGCCATCGTCACGCTGAACCGGCCGGAGCGGCGCAATGCGCTCAGCGCCAGGCTGCTACGCGAGTTGAACGCGGCGCTGCGCGAGGCGGACGAATACAACCCGGTGCATTGCGTCGTGCTGCGCGGCGCCGGCCCACACTTCTGCGCCGGAGCCGACCTGAACGAATTTTCCGCGGGCCGCGGTCCTGACTATCGCGGCCGCACCGAGATCGACGACGACGTCTGGCGGCTGGAGCAGGGCCAGCGGCTGCGGGTCGAGCTGTTCGACATGCACAAGCCGGTGATCGCCCAGGTACATGGCACCTGCATCGGCATCGGCACCGAGTTGGCCTGGTTCTGCGACATGATCATCGTCGCCGACGATGCCCGCATCGGCTTCCCGCCGGTGCGTGACCTGGGCACGCCGCCGGGCAGCATGTGGCTGTATCACTGTGGCCCGCAATGGGCGAAGCGACTGCTGCTGACCGGCGATTCGCTCAGCGGCAAGGACGCGGCCGAGATCGGGCTGGCGCTGAAATCCTATCCGGCGGATCAACTGGAGGCCGAGGTCATGCGGCTGGCCGACCGCATGGGCCTGGTGGACCCGCATCTGCTTTCCGCCAACAAGCGTCTTGTCAACCTGGGCCTGGAGCTGATGGGCGCGCGCACCATCCAGCGCATCGGCGCCGAGATCGACGCCCGCGGTCACCTCGCGCCCAAGGCGATGGCGTTCAAGGCGACGATGCGCGAGCATGGCGTGAAGCACGCGTTCCGGCATCGCGACGCGGCGTTCGGCGGTGGTTATGCGGCGGTTCAGGGACGCGACCCGGAGTAGAGCTGTTCGAGGTGTTGCACTCGCGTGCGGCACCTACACCTGGACACGGCCGCAAGTTCCCAAAATGGAGGACTATAGGAGGATCTGCGGTGGCGACCTTGAACATCAAAAGCCTGCCCGATGATCTGCACGAAAAGCTCAAAGCCCGCGCCAAACGTCAGCGTCGATCGGAGGCGCAGGAGGTCATCAGCCTTCTGGGCGCCGCGCTCGACCCGCCCGCCTTGTCCATCATGGACCTGCGGGGTCTCGGCGCGTTGGCAGGATGTTGACGCCGCAGCGCATGTCGAGACCGAACGCACTTCATGGGATTGATGGACGATCTCGGGTCGGGCCGCATCGGGGTCGATACCGCGATCTTCATGTATTTCATCGAGGGGACGCCGCTTTGGCTGCCGCTGATCACACCGTTGTTCCGCGCCGCGGACAGGGGACAGCTCGAGTTAGTTACGTCGTCAATAACGTTACTGGAGGTGCTGGCGAGCGCCGTCCCGGTCAGGAAGGTCGAGGCCAGCGGCCAGAACGGTGATTTCATGCCGTAGAACCCGGACGTCGCCAGCGAGAACGCCGCCAGGACCCACAGGCTGTCGGGCAGCATCGCCGCCAGCAGCATCCCGATCGTCGCCAGGCCGCAGGTCACCACGAGGGTCCAGTAGCGATCGGCGATCCTGTCCGACAGGTGCCCGCACGAAACGATCGCGATGGCGCCGAACAAATAGGGGATCGCCGTCAGCAGCCCGGCCTGCGTGTTGGTGACCCCGATCGCCTTCAGGATTTGCGGCAGGAACAGCACCGTCCCCACCCCGGCCATGCCGATCCCGCCGAAGACAGGACGCCGAACGAGCGCACCTGCTCGATCGCATGGGTCACCACGCAAGGCGCCGTCGAGCCAATCGCGCTGCTGGGGGGTGAGCCATTTTTGCCTCGGCCGGCCGCACCATCAGCCAGAACAGCACCGCCACGCCGACCAGCGCGGTCGCGGCCGACAGCAGGCCCCAGGAGATCATGATCCGAGCGATCCAGAGCCGCGCGCCGACGCGTTCGAGGATGATGTTGGAGGGAACCTCCAGCAGGCAGCAGCCCTAGAAGAAGGCGCCCGCGGCCAGCCCGTAGACCGATGCGCTCAGACCCAGATCGTGGTTCATCGTCAACGCCGCGAAGCTGACATTGATGCGGTCGACGTAGCACAGGATGTAGAGCAGGAAGCAGCGGTACGAGGCGCAGATGGATTTTCCTCAGTGTCGTCCGCTCCAGACTCGAGGTCCCGGATGCATCCATGGTCGTCCCCCTCGGCGTCTGGTCGTGTTATTGTGAAGACGATGTCATTCAACCGCGGACGGACGCAAGCCGTATCGCCGGACGTCGGATTTGCCTCGATCGAGATGGTGGCCGGCGCGGCATTGCCCGAGCGGGCTGAGAGGCCTCATGGTGCCCCGATGACCCCCGACCTCGCCAACCGTTTCGCCGCGATCGCGCTGGGCCATGTCGGCCGCGAATACCCCAATAAGCTGGACCATGTGCTGGCCGGCCCGGACGATGCCCGAAGTCCCCGGGCGCTGCACCCGGTGTTCTACGGCAGCTTCGACTGGCACTCCTGCGTGCATGGTTACTGGATGCTGGCCTATCTTTACCGCCGCTTTCCGACGATGGCGAACGCCAGCGCAATCCGCGGCCTGTTCGACACCCACATCGTCTCTGAACGCATCGCCGGCGAATGCGCCTACCTTGCTCGACCTTCGAGCTTGGGTTTCGAACGCCCCTACGGCTGGGCCTGGCTGCTCAAGCTGGCCGCCGAACTGGCCGCGCACGAGGCACCGGAAGGCCGCGCGTGGTCCACCGCGTTGCAGCCTCTGGCGACCATCTTCGCCACTCGGTTTCGCGCGTTTCTGCCGCTGGCCACTTACCCGATCCGCGCCGGGGTGCATTCCAACACCGCCTTCGCCGCTCGCCTTGCGTTGGACTATTCGGACGCGGCGTTGCGGAGCTTGCTGATCGAGACGGTGCGGCGCTGGTACGGCGACGACGCGGGCTGCCAGGCGTGGGAGCCGGGCGGCGACGAGTTCCTCTCGCCCGCGCTGATCGAGGCCGAATGCATGCGCGCCGCTCTGCCCGAAGCGGAGTTTCGTTCCTGGTTCGCGGCATTCCTGCCAAGGCTCGGACAGCGCATGCCGGCCGCCTTGTTCGCGCCCGTCACCGTCAGCGACCGCGCCGACGGCAAGATCGCGCACCTGGACGGACTGAACCTGAGCCGAGCCTGGTGCTGGCGCGCGCTGGCGGATTTCACTCCCGATCCTGGCGCGGCGCGGCGCTCGGCGGAGGCGCATATCGAGGCCAGCCTGCCGCATGTCAGCGGCGAATACATGGGCGAACACTGGTTGTGCAGTTTCGCGACCTTGGCGTTGGGGTGAGGTTTTCCGGAGGCGCGGGACGCACGAGGTCGGGGGGCGGCCGATCCGATGTCGGTCCTGTTGGGTTGATCGTCAATACGAAGGACCAACGAGGGCGGCGGAGCGCCACGCAGATCGATGCGGCCGCGGCATCGCGGACTGACCGGACGCGGCATCTGGTGAGGAGCGAGGCGCGCCGCGTTCTGGGTCAAAGTGGTTCCGGCCAAGTGGCGTTGGCGCTCATTCAAGGTAACGAACCGCGGATGCGCAACGATCCTCGAATCAGCGATGGTCCGCGGCGTTTCGTCGTCTGATCGGAATGTCTACTCCGTGGGCCTGCTTTGGCTGCGTGTTGAAATCGACCAAAAAGAGGCGGCACACGCCTGTTGGGTTCAGCCATGTCGGACCAAGTTGCGCGGTCCACCGCGGGCACCTTCGCCGGCCGCCGCGGGCCGTCCGACACGACTTGACCTCACTCGCCGCGAACCTCATGTTCCGGCCTGTTCAACCGAACCAAGAGGCCTGATGTCAAAAGAGGACATGATCGAATTCAGCGGCACGGTGATGGAGCTCCTGCCCAACGCCATGTTCCGCGTCAAACTGGATAACGAGCACTCCATCCTTGCCCACACCAGTGGCAAGATGCGCAAGAACCGGATTCGCGTTCTGGCCGGCGACCGGGTCAACGTCGAGATGACGCCCTACGACCTTTCCAAGGGCCGCATCACCTTCCGTTTCAAGTAGTGCGCGACCACTAGGCGGGTGAAGCCGCTGCCGCTGATCCTGGCCTCGTCCAGCCCGCGACGACTGACGCTGTTGAAGCAGATCGGCATCGTGCCGGATCAGGTCGTCTCTCCCGACATCGACGAAACCCCTGTCCGCGATGAGTTGCCGCGTCGGTATGCGCAGCGCATGGCGCGCGCCAAGGCCGCCGCCATCGCGTCCGCCGATCATCTGGTGCTCGCCGCCGATACCGTGGTTGCCGCCGGGCGGCGCATCCTGCCCAAGGCCGACAGCGCCGAGCAGGTCCGCGCCTGCCTGACGCTGTTGTCGGGGCGCCGTCATCGGGTGATGACCGCGATCGTCCTAATGAGACCGCCGGCGGCCCAGCCGGTCCCGGATATCACGCGGCAACGCACCGAACGCCTGGTCGAAAGCATCGTGACCTTCAATCGCCTGACCGAGGCTCAGATCGAAGCCTACGTTGCAACCCGCGAGGGTGAGGGCAAGGCCGGCGGCTACGCCATCAATGGGCAGGCCGCCGGCTTCGTGCGTTTCCTGTCCGGCAGCCATTCCGCCGTCGTCGGTCTGCCGCTGTTCGAGACCGCGCAATTGCTGCGCGGCGTCGGCTGGCACCTGCCGTGACGGTTTCGATCCGCGTCGCCTCCAGCCCTGGCGAGGCGCGGATCGCGGTGATCGACGAGGATCGCTTGCTGGACTATGCGCTATGGCGTCCAGGCGCCCCTGACGGGGTTGGCGATGTGCATCGCGGCCGAGTTATCGCCCATGTCCCCGCCATCGCGGGCGGCTTCGTCGCGTTGACCGACGCCGAGGGATTTCTGCCCGACAGCGAGGGCGCCAAGGGGCTGAGTGCCGGGACCATGCTGACCGTTCGCGTCACACGCGCCGCCCAGGGCGGCAAGGGTCCGCGGCTGACCGCCAGGCTGGACGGGCCGACCGCCGCCGGGCCGATCGCCGCCGGGCCGATCGCACTGCTGCGGCGCGGGCCCGATCCGGTGACCCGACTTGCCGCGCGTTATCCCCGCGCGCCGGTGCTGGTGGACGATGCCGGCCTGGCTTCCGCGCTGCGTGGCCTGGGTCAGCGGGTCTCGGTCGCGCCACGGGGCGCGGCGATCCTTGACGACGAGGTCGCCGAGGCGATCGACGCTCTTGCCCAGCCGATCGTCGAGCTTCGTGGCGGTGCCCGCTTGTCGATCTGGCCGACCCCCGCATTGGTCGCCATCGACGTCGACGCAGCCGCCGCGCTGACTGGTTCCGGCGGCCCGGGCGCTCGGCACGAGGCGCTGAATCGGGTCGCCGTTGCCGCGGTGGGCGAGCAGATCCGGCTGCGGAATTTGTCGGGCGGTATCGTGGTCGACCTGGCCGGACTGTCGCCGCGCAAACGATCGGTCTTGGCACCCGATTTCGTCACCGCCCTGGCAAACGACCCGTTGAGTCCCAAATTTCTCGGCTTTACCGCACTTGGCCTGGCTGAAATCGTGCGTGCCCGGGTGCATCCGCCATTGCACGAGCTGTTGGCGGGACCTCTGCCTGCGGGACTGTCGGCGCTGCGCGCGGTGATGGCGGGCTTCGACCAGGATCCGCGCGCGCTGCCGGCGGTGCGAGCCCATCCCGGGGTCGTATCGGCGCTGCAGGCAGATCCGGCCGCGCTGGCCGACTTTGCTCGGCGCACCGGCCGGGCGGTGACATTGCGATCAGACCCATCCCTGCCGGCGACGGTCTGGGTGCTGGAGAAGGACAATGGCTAAGTCATCATCGAACTGCCCGATCTGCGGGCGCCGCTCTTCCGAGGCGACCCTGCCGTTCTGCACGCCGCGCTGTCAGGAGGTCGATCTCGGCCGCTGGTTGACCGGCATCTATCGCATTCCGGGGCCGCCGGCCGAATTGGACGAGGACCCGCCGCCATCGCCCGAGGCGGCGTGATCGGGTGGCGCGGTTTGCCGGCCCAAGGGGCGCTTGATCGGATGGCGGGCATGGGTTATGCAGCCGCCCTCCGCGATGGTGACGCGATGCCCCCTCCGCGATGGTGACGCGATGCCCAGGTAGCTCAGTTGGTAGAGCATGCGACTGAAAATCGCAGTGTCGGTGGTTCGATTCCGCCCCTGGGCACCACTAGCAAGCGATTTGGCGTGCGGACCTATTGCCAGAGAGGTTTCGCGGCAATCGCGCGCTTTCTGTTCGATGAAGCGGCGTTCCCATGCTGGCCGAGGCCGGACGCGGCGCTCGCCTCGTTCCAAGCAGCCAGAGCAAAAAAAGATGGCATAATGAGCGCGCCAGGGTCTTACGTTTACAGAATTATCGGCTGGCATTGGCATAAAAAAGGGGCGCCCGCGGGCGCCCCCATTCTTCAGTCCGGTCAGCCGACTTACTTGATGATGATTTCGACGCGCCGGTTCTGCGGCTCGCGAACACCTTGGCCGGTCGGAACCAGCAGATGGGTTTCGCCGAAGCCCTGGATCTCGATCGCGCTCTTGGGCACGCCGTCCTTGACCAGTTCCCCGGCCACGGCGTTGGCGCGCCGCACCGACAAACCTTGGTTGTAGCGCGCGGTCCCCGAGGTATCGGTGTAACCGTTGACCTCAAGCTGGGTGTATTGAACCTTGGTGGAATTCGCCGCCGCCTCGGACACGATCTGGCGGGCGCGATCGGTCAGCGTCGCTTTGTCCCAGTCGAAGAACACCAGGTAGGAACGCGAAACCGGGGACGCCGGCACTGGCGCGGCGACCGGAGCGGCCGGCGGCGGAGCGACGCCAAAGTTGTAACGCAAGCCGATCAGGATGGTGTGGTTGAAGTCGTCGTCCAGCCTGATCTTTCCGGGGACGCCATTGACCTGGCCGGGGTAGTTGCGGTGGTCGACCAAGCCCAGGAACCGGTAATCGGCGGTCAGCGCCAGACCCGGTACTGTTTCGATGGGCACGGCCGCGCCAAGGATAGCCTGATAGGCGATACTGCCATCGGTCCTGGTGCCGGCGGTAGAGGCAAAGCCAGGGCCGCTGGCGTGCAGATTCCGCTCCTGCGTCCAGATGTAGCCGCCACCGACGCCGACGTAAGGCTGGACAGGAAGTGACGGGAACAGACCGTCGAGACCATAAATCACGTTGATCATCGGGCCGAACTTCTGTTCCTGACCGCCGGCGTTGGCGGTGCCCGACAGACCCTTGATGGTGTTGTAACGATAGGTCCCCTCGAGTTCTACTCGCAGCCCATTGCCTAGGCCGTAGCCGATGTCGAGATCAGCCGCTGGGCCGACGCGGGTCTGAAGGTGACCACCGGCACCAAACCCTCCAGCAGCGACCTTGGCGGTTTCATCATGCATGATGTTCACACCGCCGCCGCCCCCGATGTAGAGCCCGGTGATCGGCTGGGCCTTCGCGGCAACCGGCAGCGCCAGGACCGTGGCCGCCAGCAAAGCATTGCGGAACTTCATAGATACTCTCCTCAGATTCTCGACCGATGCGGGGGAGGTCCAAGAAAACCGAGCGGCCTGCCCTTTCGCTGTTATAACCATAGCGGTCCGTCCCAAGCATAGCGAGAGGCTCGGAATCGAAAACGCCACACTGTTGCGATTAGGCCACAGATCGTTCGCAGCGCGGCGGGGCGGAAGAGAGCAGGAGTCGAACCTGCCCAGGACCGCTGAGCAGCCCCAACCGGGTTTGAAGTCCGGCCGACCCACCGGGGCCGCTTCTCCTCCGTTCGGCAGTATCTTCCGGCTAGGTCAACTGCGCAATGAAGCCGGCCTCGTCGCTGGCCTCGAGGCATCGGCAGTCCAGGATCAGTCGGCGCCGGGCGATCCTGCCGATCACCGGGCGAGGCAATGCGCGCAGCAGTTTCGCAAGGTTTTCCAGGCCGGCGCCGCCGATGGTGACGGCGAACGAGGGCAGCAGGTCGACCGGCAGGGCACCCGATCCAATCTGGCTGCGACACGCCACGGTAGCGATATCGCGGTCCGGCCAATGTTGTGCCATCACCGAACCGATGCGTTCCGCGGTGGCTTGGATGTCGGCTTGCGGTCGCGTCAGCAGCCGTAGCGCCGGCAGGCGTTCGGCGAGCCGATCGGGATCGGCATAGATGCGCAGCACCGTTTCCAGCGCCGCGAGACGGGCTTTGTCCAGGCGCAGCGCGCGCTTGAGCGGATTTCGATTGATCGCCGTAATCGCGATTTTATTACCAACGATCAATCCTGCCTGCGGACCGCCCATCAGTTTGTCGCCGGAGAAGGTGACGATATCGGCCCCGGCGTGGAGTGATTGGCGCGGCGTTGCTTCGTGCGGCAGACCCCACCGCTCGAGGTCCACAAGGCTGCCGCTGCCCAGGTCCTCGATCAGCGGAATGCCGGCTTGATGGGCGATACGGCCAAGGGTTTCGGTCGACACCATCGCAGTGAAGCCGACGATCGCGTAGTTGGCCTGGTGCACGCGCAGCACGGCAGCCGTCGTTTCGGGGATGATGGCATCGGCATAGTCTCGCGCATGGGTGCGGTTGGTGGTGCCGACCTCGCGCAAAGCAGCGCCGGAGCGGCCGATGATATCGGGGACGCGGAACGAACCGCCGATCTCGATCAGTTCGCCGCGCGAAACGAGCACCTGCTTGCCCAGCGCCAGCGTGTTGAGGGCCAGCATCACGGCGGCGGCGTTGTTGTTGACCACCGTTGCCGCTTCCGCGCCGCTCAGTTCGCACAGTAACGAGCTGACGTGGTCATCGCGTTCGCCGCGCCGGCCGGTGGCGAGATCGAATTCCAACGAGGTGGCGTTGCGCAAAGCCTCAGCCGCGGCTTCGGCCGCCTCGGGCGGCAAGGTCGAGCGGCCCAGGTTGGTATGCAGGACCGTTCCGGTCATGTTGAAAACCGGGCGCTGGGACATCGCGGACTGGGCGGCGAGACGGCCGGCGGCCTGATCGACGATTGCCGCGAAGGTGGCGTCGCCGAGGACGCCGAAGTCGCCGGCGGCGCGCCTGGCCGACAGCACTTCGCGCAGCGCCGCGGTGACCGCGGTGCGGCCGAAGCGGATCAGCAGCGGTTCGGTCCGCGGGGCTCGCAGCAGCGCATCGATCGACGGTAGCGGGCTGGCATGTTGGACCATGGCGGCGGCATCGTAAGCTGGCATTGCCGGTGGGCATAGCGGGCGGCAAGCCCGCGGTCGCTCGGCTTTATGAGGACGCATGGCCCGGCTTGCCGCCGGGCCAAAGCAGGAAGGGCGCGATTACGCGCGTGACGTCGTCGGGAAATTCCTCATGCACGCCAAGCTTTCCGTTCGGCAGAACGCACGACTGAACCGAAGAAAGCGTGCCAAGCGCCTGCATCTCGGCGCGGGATTTCGGGGGAGTTTGTTCCGTATACGTCAGCAGGATGGGAACGCCAGCCTGTTGCGTCAAAGCGAGGAACTCGGCCCGGCTCGTCACTCGGTCCAGGCCGCCGGTGATGAAGGCGGCGGTGCCAAAGCGCGCGCCGGGAGCGTTGATCACGCGCTGTTTCTCGAACCATCCGTGTTCCGAAAGCGTGTCACGATGGCTATAGACGTGCCCGGCCAGCATCATGCGCACGACGAAGGGGTTGACGTTGGCGCGGTAGAGCAGCGGCCCCGTCAGCGGCATCTCGATCGCTCGTCTGATGCCGGCGAACCGACGATGCCGACCGCCGATCATGGTCGGCAAAGGGCCTCGCCAAGTGGGAGCGATGAGCACAAGCCGATCGAGCCTTCCCGGATGATGCGCGGCATGGTGCAGCGTGTAGGTCGCGGCGTGGCCGGCAGCGACGACCATGCTAACCTCCGGAATGATGGCGTGTAGCAGGTGATCCAGGAAGCCGGACAGCGCGTCCGGTGTCCAGCGCAGATGGGGTCGTTCCCCCGCACCAAAGCCGGGCCAGTCGACCGAGATGACGCGCATGACCGAGGCCATGCGATCCATCAGCGGGGTCATTTCGGCGCGCGTCGAAATTGAACTCAGCGCCGGAAGCAACAGGACGCCCGGGCCGTCGCCACGCTCGTCGAGACCGACGACGATGGACTTCCCGCACCACGACCACTCGACCTGCCTTGACGACGCCATCATGCGGTCAGCTGGCTCTGGCAATGGACAAGACCGACCTGGGATGCCGCGATAACCGCAAATCGCCCAGCGCGCGCGACCGGTGCGGGATCCGGGGAGCCGGCACTGAGATTTGTTGCTTTGAACATTTCCACTGCCATTCGGTGCTTGGGTCTATTCCGTCGCGAGCGCCGCGGTGACGCGAAGATCGAGCCGGGTCATCCAAGACCATATTACGACTCCGACCTCGGGAACCAGCGCCGCATCGAGCACGCCTGCGGAGAGGCCGACGGCTGTGCCCGAGCTGGGCCTCAGTTTGGCGGTGGCGTTCAAAACGTCACGCTGGTGCGCAAACCAAGCACCATTTCGTTGCCTACTCGTTGTCCGGGGATCAGCGGGTTAGCGACGCCACCGCCGGGCGTGAACACATATTGCAGGTCGGGCTGAAGGATCCACCAGGGCGCGATCTGGGCTTGGTAGGTCAGTTCGATGAAGCTCTCGCTGGAGCGGATTGGCACGCCCATCCCCGAGAATAGCACCGCGTCCTTGTCCAGGTTCGAGGCGGCGTTGCTGACCCGCGCAAAGCCATAGCCGAGCCCGACCGAGTCATTGTCGCGGCCATGGAATGGCGCCTTCAGCGTGATGCCGGCGTTCAGGGCAAAATTGAGCAGATTGCGATCCCCTGGGCCGCCCATGATCCGGGCAAACACGCCAACGGCGCGCGCGCCTTGCGCGTCGGGCCGCCAGAGCATCTGGTCCATCACGCCATAGATGCCGAAATTGCCTTGCCGCATCAGCGGACTGCCGCTGCTGGCGGGATCGGCGAGAGAGATTCCGACGGCATCGAAACGCTGGTCCGGGAATGACCCGGTATCGTAATATACCCCCAGCTTGTATAGCCCCGGCAGACCGGACGCCGCCGCTGCGGCCTGTGACGCAGCAGAAGGTGGCGGGTTCAAGGCGTATTGAACTTCGGCGATGAACAACGCGCCGGTGCCGGTGTTAAATCGAGTGCCCGACCGCTCGGCGCCCCGAAGTTGGCTATCGTCGGCGAACGGGCCGCCGGGTGGATTGTCGTCGAACACGCCACCCAGCACGGTAAGCTTATCGCTCGGTTGTCCGCGAAGCCGAACCCCCAAGGAGGACAACGGATAGGCCGGACCGCCGGCGTATAGGTCAAGCGATGGAAGAGCCGGCCAGCCCATCATCGTATTGATGAACAGGCTTGATCCCTGACTGGTTATGAATTCCTGATCCAGGCTCTGTTGTCCGATTTTTATGTCGAATTTGCCGTCCAGGAAACCCTGTTGATACCACAATTCCCACAGCCGCGTCGTGCGTTCGGCCTCGATACCGCTGGCGGTCTGGATTGTCAGCAGATTGTCGGTGCTTAAATTGCGGCCGTGGATCTGGAGCGCGCTGACGTTGAAGACACCGTTTGGCAGGCCGAAGGCCTTTTCGGTGTCGACACCAACGCTCATCAGGGTCAGGCCATCGTAAGCGGCACCGCGATGCACGCCGCCGGTGACGTTGCCGAGCACTTCGCTGGTCTCACTGAGGCCGAGAGAAATGCCGTGATCCGCAAGCAGTGATCGCAGGCCGCCGATGTCTCCAAGCAGGTTTGCACGCTCCCACAATCCGGTTGAACCTACTGCCGAGGCTGCCCCGGCGCCGGTCTGACCGGGTGTCGGGTTGGCTTGCTCCGACGGCGCGGCGGACCCGGGGTGACCGTTGGGAGTGGTCTGGGCTATCGCCGGCAACGCCCAAAGCAGACAAGCGGCGCCCCCAGCCACGCGCTTCGAGGCCCAACGATGCGGCATGCTGGCTTCTCCTTCGAAAGGCGACCAGGCTGCTTGTACGTTATAGCGTTGCACATCCTGGACAGGGTGGACGCTATGTTATAGCGTCTCATGACTCAAGCACCCTCCGTGCTTGCCCGGAGTTCAGTATGAACAAATTTTTCGTCCTGGCCGCACTCGTCGTTTTACTGGCGGCGCCGGCATTAGCCGCGGCTCCGATCAACATCGTTGCGGCGGAAAACTTTTATGGCGATGTCGCGGGCCAGATCGGCGGCCCGGAGGTGAAGGTGACGAGTATCCTGACCAATCCCGACCAGGACCCGCATCTGTTCGAAGCGAGCCCATCCGTTGCGCGCGACATTTCGGCGGCTCGGGTCGTCATCTACAGCGGCATCGATTACGACCCGTGGATGAAAAAGCTGTTGGAGGCGGCACGCAGCCCGAACCGCACGGCGATCGTGGTGGCCGAGCTTGTCGGCAAGAAACCCGGTGACAACCCGCACATCTGGTACGATCCGGTGACGATGCTGGCGCTGGCCAAAACCTTGGCGAGTGATCTGGGCAGCGCCGATCCCACCCACAAGGCCGACTACCAGCAACGTTTGGCGCGGTTCCAGCAGTCCGTGCAACCGATCCAGGCCAAGATCGCAGCGCTGCGCGGGCGACTGGCGGGCACACAAGTGACGGCGACCGAACCGGTGTTCGGCTACATGTTCGCCGCGCTCGGGATGGACGTGCGCAACATGGCGTTCCAGATTTCGGTGATGAACAACACTGAGCCAAGCGCATCCGATGTCGCCGCGTTCGAGAGCGACCTCAAGACGCGCCAAGTAAAGCTGCTGATCTACAACAGCCAAGCGTCCGATCCGGTCGCCGAGCGGATGGAAAAAATCGCCGAGGCCTCACACGTCCCGGTTGTCGGCGCGAGCGAAACCGAGCCGCCTGGCAAGACTTACCAGGCCTGGATGCTGGGCGAACTTGACGCCGTCGATCACGCGCTGCCGAAGTAGCCTGGTGAACGCAATCGAGTTTCATGACGTGCGCCTGGCGCTCGGCGGCCGCATCATCCTGGCCGGCGTCAACCTGAACATCGCCGCGCGCGAGTTCGTCGGTGTCATGGGGCCGAACGGCGCTGGAAAGACGACGCTGATGCGCGCCATCCTCGGACTGGTGCGCCCCAGCCGCGGCACCATCGACGTGCTGGGCCGCCCGGCGGTGCGGGGCAATCCCGCGATCGGCTATATGCCGCAGGTCCGCGGTGCGCTTTCAGGCATGCGGCTGAGCGGTCGGGACTTCGTGGCCCATGTGCTCGACGGCAATCGCCTCGGTCTGCCGATCCCCGGCAAGGCGGGGCGAATCGAGGTCGACAGGGTACTCGATCTGGTGGGCGCGCGCGACCTGGGTGCCCGGCCGCTGGCCGAAACCTCGGGTGGTGAGCGACAACGCCTGCTGCTGGCCCAGGCACTGATTGGCCGGCCTCGGCTGTTGCTGCTGGACGAGCCGCTGATCAGCCTCGATCCGCACCACCAGAGTGGTGTGGTCGCGCTGACCAAATCGCTACAGACCGAGCTCGGGATCGCGGTGTTGTTCAGCGCGCATGAGTTGAACCCGCTGCTGGGCTCGCTCGACCGCGTGCTCTACCTCGGCCACGGTCAGGCGGCGCTTGGCACGGTCGATGAGGTGATCACCGGCCCGGTGCTGTCGCGTCTATACGGGTCCGAGATCGACGTGGTGCACCTCAAGGGCCGGATCTTCGTCATGGCGGGCAGCCAGGATGTGGAACGTGACGAACACCGCCACGATGAGGCTGCCGGCCGTCGAGGGGCGGATGCGCGGCATGCTTGAGTATGATTTCATGCGCAACGCCTTCGCGGCCGCCAGCATCGTCGCGATCGTTTCGGGTTCAGTGGGTTATTTTCTTGTTCTGCGCGGGCAGACTTTCGCCGGTCACGCGCTGGCTCATGTCGGCTTCACCGGCGCCACCGGCGCATTCCTGGTCGGCATGACCCCGCTGTGGGGCCTGGTGCTGATGACCGTCGCCGCCGGTATCGGCATGGGCCTGCTGGGCGAGCGCCTGGCGCAACGCGACGTGGCGATCGGCATCGTGCTGGCGCTTTCGCTTGGTTTCGGTCTGCTGTTCCTGCACTTCTACACCGCCTTCGCGACGCAGGCCACGGCGTTGCTATTTGGCAATGTTCTGGCGGTGGATGTCGGCACGGTCTGGACCCTGCTTGGGCTGGGCATCGTCAGCCTCGCGCTGCTGTCGGTGATTTCCCGACCTTTGTTATTTGCCAGCTTGCAGCCTGAACTGGCCGAGGCGAAGGGAGTTTCGTTGCGGCTCTATTCCGTTCTGTTCCTGGCGGTGGTGGCGCTGGCGACCGCCGAATGCGCGCAGATCGTGGGTGTGCTGCTGGTGTTTACCCTGATGGTCGGTCCCGCCGCCGCGGCACAACGGCTGACCAGCCGAGTCGGCACAGGTGTCGTGCTGTCCGCCGCACTGGCGCTGGTCGAGGCGTGGGCCGGCATTACCCTGGCCTTTTATACCGATTGGCCGAGTAGTTTCTGGATCACCGCGGTCAGTTCCGGGGTCTATCTGGCCACCGCCCTGCCGCGTCGCTCAGGGGCAGGCCACCTGTCGAGGCAATCGATCGAGGCGGTGGAACCACTGGCCAGCGCCGTGACGCCGCCGAAAAGTTAGCTGGAAGCCGGCTGGGCGCAGGCGGCGCAGGTGCCATCGACTTCAACCACCGCCTTGCCGGGGTGAAAACCCTGACGCTCCGCGGCATGCTTTAGCGCCTTGGAGACCGCAATGTCCTCGATCTCGGCGACGCTGCCGCAGCGCCGGCAGATCAGGAACTGCACCGGATGATCGTGGGGAACCGCTTCGTTACAGCCAACAAACGCGTTCAGCCGCTCGACCTTATGGATCAATTTCTGCTCCATCAGGAAATCGAGCGCGCGGTAAACGGTAGGCGGCGCCGCTCCCTTGCGCGTCGCCTTGAGGCGGTCAAGGAGCTGATACGCGGTGGCGGGAGCCTCGGCCAGCAGGACGAGTTCCAGGACGAGCCGGCGCAATTCGGTGAGCTGGACGCCTTGGCCTAGGCAGGTCCGAGCCGCCGCGTCCAGTTGCGCTTCGATGGTGCGCCGTTTCGACTTCATCGATCACCTCGAGCTGACGCATTTTCGGTATGGTATATCATACTGTTCTCGTTTGCCAGCGGGCGCCTTCAGCTGCGCGTTCCTGGGAACGCAAGGGCGACACCAAAGCCGGAAAGCAGCCTCTCGGACCTCAAGCCGATCGGTGGCATCGTGCAGCAGGTGGCCCCGGAGGGATAATCGCGTTTCCGCGGCGGTGCAGGATCTGGACCTCTTGCCCGACAATCACCTGTCGGACCGCCGGTCGGACCTGTTTGGCTAACCGGGAGGCAAATGAACAGCTTCCGGGCAGGCCGGTCCGGGCATCGCCGCACCCACTGACCGCGGGACAAGGCCAAGACTCGTCGGGCGAGAGCCGCGCCGCCGCCTTCTACCGCGGATCCGCCCCAGGTCCCGAACTTCGCGGGTCCCTGGTTCGGCATCTGTGCGGCTGAACGGTCGTCTGCGTTTCCGTCTGACACGGGATGGCACTGATTTTGCACTGCTTTGCGCAGAATGGACGGAGATGAGCATGGCCAGTGCCACAACTTTTGAGGCGCAACCCGATGAACTGTCGGGCTCTGGCCTGGAGCCCGGTCTCTACAACGCGGATCTCGCGCCGGTTCCGCTGGCGCGCCGCGACTGGACCTGGGTCAACATGTCCACCGTCTGGATGGGCATGGTCCACAACGTGGTGGCCTACGAGACCGCTGCTGGTCTGATGGCGCTGGGGATGAATGCCTGGCAGGCGATCGCGGCCACCGCCATTGCGTACTTCGTGCTGTTTTTCGCGATGTGGTTCAACGCTGTTTCCGGCACCCGATATGGCCTGCCGTTCTGTGTGCTGATCCGTTCATCATTCGGCCCGCGAGGCGCTCAGCTTCCGGTCCTGATACGCGGCTTCGTGGCCATCTTCTGGTTTGCCGTTCAAGGCTATGCAGGCAGTCAGGCGATCGACGCCATCCTTGGTACCCTGTGGCATCCTTGGACGACATTCAGCCTGTCCATCCTGGGACTTTCGCTGCACGGGTGGGTGTCGCTCGGGCTGTTCTGGGCACTGCACGGCTGGATCGTCAGCCATGGCGTGCATCGGATCCGCAACTTTGAACTGGTTGCCGGCCCGCTGGTGATTATCGTCGGCGTGATGGCGACGATCTGGGGCCTGCGCGTCGGCCATGGCCTTGGTCCCCTATTCAGCCAGCCGTCGCATCTGTCGGGCAGCCATGGATGGCTGATCTTCGCCACCGGGGTGACCGGCCTGCTTGGCACCTGGTGCACCTTCGCGGTCAATATTCCCGATCTTTCGCGCTTTGTCCGCTCTGAGCGCGACCAGGTGATCGGGCAATTGATCGGTCTGCCGATCACCGCCGTCGTGTTCACACTCATGAGCGTGATCGTGACGTCGGCTACGGTCATCGTCTACGGCAAGCCGATCTGGAACCCGGTCAACCTGCTGCTCGCGATCGGTCATCCCGCGCTCTTGATCTTTGGCGGCATCACGATCGTCATCGCCACCCTGTCAGTGAACGTCGCGGCCAACATCATGCCGGCCTGCTACGACCTGGTAAACCTGTTCCCAAGAAGGCTGAATTTCGCCAGCGCGGGCATGGCGGTGCTGGCGATCGGCCTGCTGTTCTTTCCATGGGTCTGGTTTAAGAACGCCGACAGCATCTTCAAGGTCCTGAGTGCGATCGGCGGCGTACTTGGCCCGGTGACAGGCATCATGCTGGCGGACTACTTTGGCCTGCGTCGTCAGCGCTACGACGTGGCCGACCTCTACCGTTATGACGGCCGTTATGGTGCGTCCGGCGGCTGGAACTACGCCGGGATCATTGCATTCGTGATCGGTGGGTTCGCGGCCCTGAGCGGACTGGTGGTGCCCGCCCTGGCCCCGTTCTACGCATTCTCCTGGTTCATCGGAGTGGCCGTCGGCGCAATCGTCTACCTGGCGCTATCGCGAATGCTGGCGCCCGCGTAAGCGTTCGATGTGACGGGCGCTGCTTGGGCGGTGGGGCTGACCAGACTGTCAGGTAAGTGCGGCGCCTACTCGGCGACGGCGGGAGCTGCCTTCAGGGTGCGATCGATCTCCTCGATCGTGCGGCCCTTGGTTTCGATGCCAAGGAACAGATAGACGGCGCCGGCCAGCACGAACCAGCTCGCCAGATACAGGAAAGCGGGCTGGATCGCGCCGAGCGTGGCCTCGGGTTTCACCACGTTGGAGCTGCCCACGACCAGGGCCAGGCCAAGCGGACCGATGATCTTGCCGATGCCACCGAAGCCGTAGGCGCTGCCCATGCCGGAGGTGCGCAGGTGCGACGGCCAGACCTCGGCGGCATAGGGGCCAACCACGGCGAAGCCGCCATCGGCGAAGAAGAAGGCCACGATCAGCAGCAGCCAGAACGCCGAGACGCCGAACATCAAGTCGCTGTGGTAGAGTCCGGCCAGCGCAATGAACAGTGCGGCACCAAAACCCAATATGCCGCCTGACAGGCGGCGGCCGATCTGCTCGGACAGCCAGGAGAACGCGACGCGCCCGACAATTCCGCCGATGGTCAGGCCGATCATGGCTTTGGACGCCTCGGCCGGCGAGACGTGCAGCACCAGGACGAACAGGGTGGGTGCCCACAGCACCACGCCATAGACCCCGGTCTGGGCGCCCAGATTGCCCAGCCAAGAAACGATCAGGCTGCGCGGATAGCTGAACAGGTCCAGGAAGCGGGTGGGCGTCGACCTGCCTTCCAGCGGCGTCGGGTCGGGCAACGTGTCCGGGTCGACCTCCAGCGCCCAGGCGAGCGATTTCTTGGCCTCGGCGACGCGGCCTTGGCGCAGCAGCCAGCGCGGCGATTCGGGCACCCAAACGCGGATCAGCAGCACCGCCAGCCCGGGAAGCACGCCAATGGCGAACAGGCCGCGCCAGCCGATCTCGGGCGTCAGATAGCCCGCGCACAGGCTGCCGATCATCACCCCGATGGGGATGAAGGCGGTGACCAGGCCGCCGATGAAGCCACGTTTCGATGCAGGCATGAATTCCTGCACCAGCGGCAGGTCCACGCAATACAGGCCGCCCACACCGAAGCCGACGAGAGTGCGGAACAGCATCAAGAATATCCAGCCGTGGTCGGGCGTGAAATAGAGCGCGCCGGTGGCCAGGGAAAAATTCAGGATGGTCAAGTTGAACACCGGCCGGCGGCCGATCTTGTCGGCCATCCAGCCCCAGAACGCGGCGCCCAGGATCGCGCCGATGCCCGACGACAGCAGAACGAGCGCGGATTGCAGGAAGGTCAGCTTCCATGGCCCGACGACGAAGGCGAGCACAAAGCCGATCAGGAAATAATCGAAGAATTCCAGCATGTCGCCGAGCACCGCCGCGGCGACGATGCGCTTCTGATTGCCGGTCAGCGACTGGCGCTGATCCAAGACCTCGAACATCGGTTCCCTCCGACGCCAGGCATGCGAGGCCATGACTTGCTGTCTGGCCATCGGCTGGGCGTTGGCGGGATGCTGTCACATCCGGCGGGGCGGGACCAGGGTGTCGGCAGGGCGGCCGGAATGGCCCAACCGCTGCTTCAGGTCAGCGCTGCTTGAGTAGTCGCACGGCCTCGTCACGCCGCCGATTGCACTCCTTGAGCGCAACCAGGGTCGACCGCAACGCCCGCTCGTTGCGGTTGCCCCAGCCCGATATCGCTTCGATGGTGCGGGGTTTGGCTGGTGTTGGCGGCACGGCTCTACCCTCGGGGCACGACAGCACCTCCCGCGGGATGATTTCTGTCACCGGAGTTTTGACAGGCGCGGCACAGCCGGCCAGCAGCAGCGCAACGGACAACGCCCGGATCATCGGACACCAAGCTTCTGGTGGTTGGCCGATTGGATCGCCGCCAGATCTGCGTGGTCTTGGTAGATCACGTTGCTCAGATCGCCGATCTGCTTGTCGCGGTCTTGCTTGTTGGCTTTCAGCCGCGCCACCCGCGCGTCCAACTGGTGAAGTGCCGCGGTCTGGTCCGGCAAACCGGCGACCTGTCGGCTCAGCTCCTCGAAGCGAACCTTGTTCTCTGCCTGGTTGTCGGAGATCTTCTGAAGCAGTTCGTTGCGTAGCATTGCGACACTGTTTTCAACGGAAACGAGTCGCTGCGCCGTGTTGTCTGTCTTGTAGGAGGCGTTGGTCACGTAGAAGAAGGCCGACACGATAAAGACCGTCAAAGCCTGCAAAATCGAGCCAAGCGATATCTCGGTATTGAAACGTAGGCCGGTTGTTTTCTCGGAGAGCTGGTTCACGTCCTGGGCTTCACAACAGGACGCGCGGAGCTGAAAGTGGTCATCGGATTATCAACCTTATATCGAAGCCGGACCGCTCATTGACGCGGGTGCGCCGAAAGCTGCCGTTTGGTCACAAAGCAAGAGTGCGGTGGTGAGCAATAGGCGCCTGCTACCAGGCAGGCGCTGCGAAATTATCCCGTGTAATGATGAGGCGCGGTGGGCGAAGGTGGCGCCAGCCGCATCCTGATCGGGCACAATTCACCCGTTGATGATGGAACATTAGTCGAACAGAAGATTAATGTCAATGATAATTTTTATAACTGATCAAAACCATCCGGGTCATTGCTTTGGTGGACGCCGGGCTTTGGTGGACGCCGGGCTTTGGTGGACGCCGGGCTTTGGTGGACGCCGGGCTTTGGTGGACGCCGGGCTTTGGTGGACGCCGACGCTCGGTCTGCCTGAACATCGGCTGCGATCGCGGCAGCCCGATCCCGGCAACAACATCAGATATGTGATCGCTCCCATTATCACCGGCGATCGGCTGCGGTTGCCCCCGGCGCGGCTTGGGTTAACTCTTGTTCAAGCGCGTGGCTCTCTCAAGCGCTACGGATGCTCCGCTTGGCGCGGTCATGCCCGAGGAAGATCAGATGCTGCAACAGGTCGCCGATTTCCGCGCCGAGGCGGAGGAACTGTACATGGCACTCGCCACGCTCAAGCAGGCGGATTGGCAGAGACCGACCTTGTTCAAAAGCTGGACGGTCAACGACGTCGTTCAGCATCTGCACGCCAGCGACCTGATGGCGTCGGCCTCGGTCGCCGGAGCCGAACCGTTCGCCCGATTTCGCGATGATGTCCAGACTGCGCGCGACAGCGGGATGTCCCGCCTTGAGGAAACCAGCCAACGGCTGGGTGATTTGACTGCGGAACGCCTGCTGGAGCGCTGGCGCCAGCAGATGGTCGACCTCTGCGACAAGCTGTCGGCGCTGCCCGCGGATACTCGTCTGAAATGGGCCGGGCCGGACATGGGCGTACGGATGTTCGCCACCGCGCGCCAAATGGAGACGTGGGCGCACGGTCAGGCGATCTATGACCTTATGCGAAAGCAGCGCCAGCCAACCGCGCGGCTGCGCAATATCTCCGAACTCGGCGTCAGGACCTATGGTTGGACATTTGCAAATCGCGGCGTCGAAGCACCAGGACCGGTTCCGCATGTGGGCCTGCGCGGACCGTCGGGGGAAGTCTGGGAGTGGAACCCGCCAGCGAGCGAAAGCAGAGTTATCGGAAGCGCACTCGACTTCTGTCAGGTAGTGACGCAAGTCCGAAACGTTGCCGACACTGCCCTTCGGGTAACCGGTGAACCCGCTCGGCTCTGGATGAGCTTGGCGCAGTGCTTCGCCGGTCCGCCTGAGGATCCGCCTGCACCCGGAGCGCGCCTTGGATCCTTTGGTTGATGCGAGATAGGGCACCCTCCGACTGAGGGAGGGCGCCTGCTCGTTTTACTCGGCGGCCATCTTCTGCTGCGCGCCGTTGATGCCTTTTTCAACCGCCGCACCAAAATCCTGGTGCACCTTGTACCAGTGCTTCAGCATTCGCTGCTGGATCTCGTGGCGTTTGGCATCGTCCTCCATGCCCATGTTGGGTTCGGTCATGCTGCCAACGATGCTCGCCACCAAGTGTGCCCGCCCGGTGTCGTCCAGCACCTTCTCCCAGAACATCCGGGGCTGGCCGTAGAGGTCCATGTCGTCGCCGGAGTAGGTGGTGTAGCGGGCGCCGTCGCCATTGATCTTCAGCGGCGGCTCCATCACCGACTTGTCCTCGGCCGGGCCGCCGAACGAATTCGGCTCGTAATCCACCGAACTGCCACCGTTGCTGCCTGTCACCATGGTGCCGTCGCGGTGATAGGTGTGGACCTTGGCACCCTTGGCTTGATTGACCGGGATATGGTCGTAGTTGATGCCGATCCGGTAGCGGTGCGCGTCGGCGTACGACAGGATGCGGTTCTGCAGCACTTTGTCGGGGCTGAAACCGATGCCGGGCACCAGGTTGGATGGCTCGAAGGCGGACTGCTCGACCTCGGCGAAATAGTTTTCGACGTTGCGGTTCAGCTCCATTTCGCCGACCTCGATCAGCGGATAGTCGCCGTGCGGCCAGACCTTGGTCAGGTCGAACGGGTTCCACTTGTAGGTTTCGGCGTCGGTTTCCGGCATCACCTGGATGGCGACCGTCCACTTCGGGAAATCGCCCTTCTTGATCGCGTTGATCAGGTCGCGGGCCGAGTAGTCCGGATCGTCGGCGGTCATCTGGGCGGCGTCGTGATCGACGAAGGTCTTGTTGCCCTGCTTGGTCTTGACGTGGAACTTGACCCAGACCCGTTCGCCGGCCGTGTTCCACAAGCTGTAGGTGTGGCTGCCGTAGCCGTTCATGAACCGAGCCGAAACCGGGGTGCCGCGATCGCTATAGAGGAACATCACCTGGTGGATCGCCTCGGGCGACAGGCCCCAATAGTCCCACCGGCGCCAATGCGGCTTCAGATGGGTGCCGGGCTCGCGCTTCTGGGTGCGGATGAAGTCGCTGAACTTCAGCGGATCACGGATGAAGAAGATCGGCGTGTTGTTGCCGACCAGGTCCCAGTTGCCGTCCTCGGTATAGAACTTCAGCGCGAAGCCGCGCGGGTCGCGCGCGGTGTCGGCCGACCCGTTCTCACCGCCAACGGTGGAGAAGCGGGCGAACATTTCGGTCTTCTTGCCGACCGCGCCGAACACCTTGGCGCAGCTATATTTTGTGATGTCCTTGGTCACCGTGAACGTGCCATGGGCGCCATAGCCCTTGGCGTGGACGACGCGCTCCGGCACTCGCTCGCGGTTGAAGTGCGCCATCTTCTCGATAAGATGATAATCTTGTCCCAACACCGGGCCGCGCGGGCCGGCGGTGAGCGAATGCTGATTGTCCTCAACCGGCCGGCCGAAGGCCGTGGTCATAGTGGGTTTTTGCGGTGCGTCAGCCATTGCTGTGGACCCTCTTCCAATAGGTGATGCGCCCGTCGGGGAGACCGCCAAGCACTACGAGCTTAAAGCTTCGGCCGCGTCGACGGTTGCCTCCACGCCGTGGCCGGATGCCCGGACGACAGGCTGGGTTCTCAGTCCCGAACGCTATTTTGCTAGGCCGGCGCCGAAGTCAATGGCGCCACCTCTGGTTACTCCCGCGCCATGCCAGCCTGCTCTGGTGTGTGTCAGTTGCTGGCCGTTTGGTAAATCGCCCTTGACAGCGTGGCGCCAGGACCTTGCCAACCCGGTTATTTGGTCGCCGTGGGGTTCGGCGTCGCCGCGTCCGGGATGTCGTCACCACGGCAGACCTCGGCCTGTGGCGGCATCCCGCTCGGTGCCGCCAATGCCGGATCAGGACCGCCGCTTCGCCGATGGCGGATCAGCTTCAGCCAGGGCACCGCGTGGAAGGCGCTCATCAAAACATACATTGGGGCCATTCCGCCCAGGAATGCCCCTCGCATAGCTGAGCAGATCATGTCCGGCTGGCCCGAAAGGCCGGTCAATAACGCCATCATCGCAAAGGTCGGCGCGGCTGCCAGGCACAGACAATCGGCCGCGCCAAGATTGCCGGACCTGCCGCTTTCAGCAAGGGCGCCGACAGTTCCAGAGTTGCGGGCGATCGTCATGCCGGATCCACGGTTATACCTCTTGGGAGAGATCAAACCCGGCCAACCAAGGGCCGTATTGTCGTGGCGACGTCACCAGACGCCGGTCTCGTTGCGGCCCCTTGGCGCGCGGTCGAGCCACTAGTATTTCCCCCCACAAACCGTCCATGCCGCGTGAAAAGGCGGAGTATGTGTGGTATATGGCTCCGCTATCGAGCGCGAATGCGCTGACGCCAGGCCTATCCCGCGTGTAGGTGGCCGCGTCGGTCCCAGCCATCGACGCGATCTCGGCGATGGGCCCCGCGCCGTCGCTGAACAGGTCGGCCAGCGTGGTGCTGCCTTGGTCGATCTCGAACCGGTACTCCTCCTCAAGCCGAACCGATAGCAGTTGCTGACGTCGCCGCGCCGGCTCGTCGCTGCGCCGGGTATGCTCCATCTCCTGCTGGAGCAACCCGAGCCGGGCGGCGAGCCATTCGTCGCGTGTGCCGGTCATGTGTCGCGTCATTGATATTCTCCTGCGCCTGCCGCTCTGTTCTCACGACGACGGAGCGGTTGATGGTCTTCAGATTGATAAGGATCGGGTGGCGGACGCTGGGAGTGACAAGTTTGGCGGGATCGCGATGGACCCGATGATCACGGCGGCGGCGCGAGCACTCGCGGCCGGTGACCCCCTCGGCGCATTGAACTGGGTGGCGCTGCGTGATGACGCGCCCGGACTCGCGTTGCGAGGAATTGCGATGGCCCGGCTCGGCGATCTGGCTCGGGCGAAGGCTCTGCTGCGAAGCGCCGCACGGGCGTTCGGCCCAAACCAGCCCGTGGCGCGCGCGCGATGTGTCGTCGCCGAGGCTGAGATCGCGCTCGCATCGCGCGATCTGGGCTGGCCCGCGAAGGCGCTCGACGCCGCGCGGGCGACACTCGAACAGCGAGGCGATCGGGCCAACGCCGCGCATGCAGGCCATCTGGAGGTCCGGCGTCTACTTCTCATCGGGCGCCTCGACGAGGCGGAACGGAAGCTCGCCGTGCTCGATCCCTCGCCGCTCGCGCCCGCTTCGAGGGTTTCCCATGACTTGGTCGTTGCCGGGATCGCCATGCGTCGGCTGCGCACGAAAGTGGCACGCACCGCGCTGGCCCGGGCCGAGCGAGCCGCGCGCCAGGTGGGGATCCCGGCACTGACGGCAGAGGTCGAGAGCGCATCCCGCGTACTGAACACGCCCGCGGCACGCCTGATTGCGCATGGCCAACAGCGCCTTATCCTGCTCGACGAGGTCGAGGCGTTGCTGGCGTCGCCGGCACTTGTGGTTGACGCGTGTCGTCACTTGGTGCGTGACGCCGGTACCGTGGTCCTGCTCCAAACGCGGCCGGTTTTGTTCGCGCTGGTACGCGCGATGGCTGAAGCATGGCCCGCGGACGTGTCCAGGGGCGCGCTCGTTGCACGGGCTTTCCGGGCGAAGCACGCTGATGAATCGCATCGCGCGCGATTGCGCGTCGAAATCGGGCGGCTTCGCCAGCAGCTTCGGGCACTGGCCACGGTAAGCGCGACGAAGCAAGGCTTTGCGCTGGTGCCGCGCCGCGCGAACCCGGTCGTCGTGCTGGCGCGCCCGGTCGAGGATCGGCACGCGGCGCTGCTCGGCTTGCTCGCCGACGGCGAGTCGTGGCCGAGTTCGGCCTTGGCCCTTGCGCTTGGTGCCGGTCAGCGCACCGTGCAGCGGGCACTCGACACGCTGGCCGCCGCCGGCAAAGTGCAATCGTTTGGTGCTGGGCGGGCACGTCGCTGGATGATCCCACCGGTGCCGGGATTCCCGACAACCTTGTTACTCCCCTCATACGCTGGCGAGTGACTAGGACTGAAGAATGAACCGATCAGCCGCCGAAATCCTGCATGAGTATGGCCCCTACCCGGGGATCGATCAGGTGCATGGGGTCACCTACGACGGTCATCAAGTCTGGTTTGCGTCCGGAGACAAGCTAAGCGCCTTCGATCCGGCAAGCGAGAAAGTGGCGCGCTCGATCGATGTCGCGGCGCACGCGGGAACCGCTTTTGACGGCCAGCACCTGTTTCAAATCGCCGAGGATCGCATCCAGAAGATTGATCCGAACACCGGCCGTGTACTCGCCACCATCCCGGCTCCCGGCGGCGGCGGCAATTCCGGGCTGGCGTGGGCCGAAGGGACGCTCTGGGTCGGGCAGTATCGGGACCGCAAGATCCATCAAGTCGATCCGCAGACCGGGGCGATACTTCGCACAATCGAATGCAGCCGCTTCGTGACCGGCATCACCTGGGTCGATGGGGAGCTATGGCACGGCACCTGGGAAGATGACGTGAGCGATCTGCGGCGAGTCGATCCCGCTACAGGAGATGTCCAGGAATGCCTGGAGATGCCGCCCGGAGTGGGCGTTTCGGGGGTCGAATCCGATGGCGGCGGTCGGTTCTTTTGCGGCGGCGGAAGCAGCGGAACAGTGCGAGCTGTTCGCCGCCCCAGGTAGAACTTCGGGTTCGGCATCAAACCCACGATCTGAGGCCGAACGCGAAGAGTTGTTAGCGGTCGGTGCAGCCATTTCGAAACGAACGCGACCCTGAACTGACAGGCATCCGAGTTCCCTTTCCCCCCGGCCCATCGAGCGACTGGCGCAGGTTGTTGTTCACACCAGCCAGCCACCGCCGTCCACCGGAAGGATCTGTCCTGTCACATAGCTATTCAGCATCAAGTAAACATAAGCCGTGGCAGCCTCGGCCGGCGACGCGCCTCGCGGCAACGGCAACCCCGCCACGTAGGCCCGCTGCCTGTCCTGGGGCATTTGCTTGACATGATCGGTAAGAATGAGACCCGGACAAACCGCGTTGATCCGCAGCGGAGCAAGATCGACGGCAAGGCCGCGAACCAGGGACTCGACCGCTCCGCCTATCGCAGTCGCAAGCGGGATGGCTTTAGTGGGGCGATGGGTGAGCATGCCGCTCGTCAGCGTCATCGACCCATCCGGCGCGATTTGTCGGCTAGCGTGTTTGACGGCGGCGAGCGCGCCCCAGAAACGCACCTCGAAGCCTTCGCGCGCCGCGGCGAGATCGAGGTCCCGCGTGGCCCTGAACGCCGTGCCGCCCCAGTCACCCGCGGTAATCGATAGATGATCGAACGCGCCGAGGTTCCGGAAGAAACCCGATACGCTCGCTTCGTCCCGCAGATCGACAGTGCCGCCCGTCGCGCCACCCAAGCGCCCGGCGGCCGCCGCGACATTGGCCGCATTGCTGGACGCGATCACCAGCTCTGCGCCCTGCTCGCGCGCGAGGGCGGCAACCGCGAAGCCGATACCCGAAGCCCCGCCGATCACGACGACACGTTTTCCCGCGAGCGACATCGCCGTGCCATTCATTGTTCATCTCCTTCGAAAATCGCTGCCGCCGTTTCACGCCGACCAAGGGCTACTGAGCGAAATAGGCCGGGTGATCGAAGTCGGCGAGGAGCCCGGGCTGCTGCGGCTTCCAGCCGAGCAGTGACCTGGTCCGCACGCTCGATGTCGGGGCGTCCACGCCTATGAACATCCCGAACCAGCCGAAGTGCTCGAACGCCTCTTCGGGAGACTTCGAGACGACCGGAATGTTCAGGCGGCGGCCAATGACCTCCGCGATCACCTTGACCGGCACGCCTTCTTCGGCGACCGCGTGGAACGGGCCTCCGGCGGCGCCGCGCTCCAGCGCCAGCCGATAGACGCGGGCGGCGTCGAGCCGATGCACGGCCGGCCAGCGGCTGAACCCATTTCCGATATAGGCGGACACGCCCTTCTCGCGCGCGACCTGGACGAGCCTCGGAACGAAGCCGTGATCGCCATGACCATGAACCGACGGGGCGAGCCTGACGGAAGCTGCTCGCACGCCACGTTCCACCAGCGCGGCCGCCGCTGCCTCCGATTTGCGGGGATACGAGGCAGAGTCGAACGGCGGCACATCCTGCTCGGTCGCGGTGCGGCCAGGGGCGAGCAGCGCCACGCCCGACGTCACCAGCAGCGGCCGATCGGAGCCTTCCAGCACCGCGCCGATCGCTTCGATGGCGCGGGCGTCCTCTTCGGAGTTCTCGGCGAACTTTGAGAAGTCGTGGTTGAAGGCGGTGTGGATCACGCCGTCGGATCGGGCGGCGCCGCTCCTGAGGCTGTCCAGGTCATCGAGCGCGCCGCGATGGGCCTCGGCGCCTGCCGCGGCCAGTGCGTCGGCCGACTTGTCCGAGCGGGCAAGGCCCAGCACCTGATGGCCGGCGGCGATCAGGTCGTTCACCACGGCGGAGCCGACCCAGCCGGTGGCTCCAGTCACAAATACACGCATGACCAATCTCCATGTTGCGTCGGAGACAAATCTTTGATCGCGGTTTATCCTGGTAAAGTAGTGACATCATCATGGTATAACGGCTAACAGAATGGGCGAGCACGACATCACCGAGAACCTGCTAGGGACCTATCTGAAGGGTCGCCGCGCGAAGCTCGATCCGGCGGCGCTGGGGTTTTCGGTGGGCCGCCGCCGCACGCCCGGCCTGCGCCGCGAGGAGGTCGCCCAACGCGCCAATATCAGCCCGACCTGGTACACATGGCTTGAGCAAGGACGCGGCGGCGCGGCCTCGGCCGACGTGCTCGACCGGATTGCCCGCGCCATGATGTTGACCAATGTCGAGCGCGAACACCTCTTCCTGCTCGGCCTGGGCCGCCTACCCGAGGTGCACTACCGCAAGGACGAGAGCGTCACGCCGCGGCTGCAACGCGTGCTCGATGCGTTGGAACCGAGCCCGGCGCTGATCAGGACCGCCACCTGGGACGTGGTGGCCTGGAACCGGGCGGCGACCGTGATGCTGACCGATTATGATTCGCTTCCGCCGGGGCAGCGCAATGTTCTGCGTTTCATCTTCCTCGATCCTCGCGTCCGTGCCGCGCAATATGATTGGGAGAGCGTGGCGCGGTTCGTGGTTGGTGCATTCAGGGTGGATGCGGCGCGGGCGGGAGCGGCGGCCGAGGTTCAGCCTCTAGTCGATGAACTCTGCCGTCTGAGCCCCGAGTTCGAGGCGATGTGGCGCGACAACGATGTCCGCAGCCACGGCGAAGGCGTCAAGCACATACGGCACGCGGTTCTCGGCCCGATCGCGTTCGAATATTCAGCGTTTGCCGTGGATGGTCGGCCGGACCTGACCATGGTGGTGTACAATCCAGCGACGCTGGAGGATGCGGAACGGATCAAGTCGCTGGTGGAAGCGCGGCCTGTTTCCCGGCGGGCGCCGTCCTGATCCGAGCCGATATTGATGCGGACGCGACCGACCGGCGCGCATACACAACCGAGCGAACTTTTCTGGCCTACTCTGGCCTCATCCGAGAACCAGATCGCCACCGACGCGGCCGCGGTCCTGCGAAGATGGGTCAGGCGGCACGGGGTGAGCTCAATCGGATCCGGACGCTGCGCCAAGCTCGGCAAAACTGAGGTTATGCAACTCCTCCGCGCTAGCAGGCGCTACACGAATCGATTCATCGAGTGGTCTCCATCGCGAGGAATCCTCATGCGATTTACCTGTCATGATGTGCCGGGCTCAGCCGCGCCGGCAACCGGGTCGCGATCAGCAATGTCAGCACAGCGAAAGCCGTGGCCAGAAGATAAGCATTTTGCAACGACCTGGCCATAACGTCGGTCAAATGCGCAAGCTCCGAGGGCGCCATCGCAAGCCGCACTGGCGCATCAAGAAGACGTTCCACCGCATGCGCGGCGCCAGGGTCCAGGTGCAGCATCGTGGCGTTCAGCACCGCCCCGCATCCGGCGGCCCCGACTGACTGGCCGACAAAGCGCATGAACATCGAGGACGAGGTGGCGGCGCCGCGCTGGCGCCACGGCACCGAGGCCTGGATCGAGACGATGAACACTGTGCTGCAGAACCCCATGCCGATGCCGATCACAAGCGATCCAAATGCCGCCCAGACGGGTCCATCGGCCGGGGTCAGGTTCGCCAAAATCGTGCACCCAACCGACAAAGAGATGCCGCCCAGAACCGCGACAAGGCGATAGCTGGTTCGTATCATGATGCGCCCGGCGGCGAGGCTGGCCATCGCCCAACTCACCGACATTGCGCCCAGCACCAGTCCGCCGACAATCGGGCCGCGGCCCATCGCCCCCTGAACATAGGTCGGCAGGAAGGCGGCGACGCCCATCATCATCGCGCCGGAGGTGAAGTTGCCCAGACTGCCGACGATGATCACCCGGTGGCGCCAAAGATCGAGCGGCAGCATGGGTTCGGGAATGCGACGTTCATGCAGGAACAGCACGACGAAAGCAGCCACGCCGGCCGCGGTCAGCGCACCGAGCGTCAGACCGCCGAGGCTGCCACCTTGCACCATGGCAACCATCAGGCAACTGAATGCAATCAGCAACAACACCGACCCGGCAATGTCGATGCGGTGTTGGCGATGGCGAACGTCCTCGTGCAGAAATGCCGCGATCATCATGATGGCGGCGACGCCGATCGGAACATTGATCCAGAACACCGCACGCCAGCTCATGTGTGCCACCAGGAAACCGCCTAACGATGGTCCAATCACCGCCGATACGCCGAACACCGAGGACACCAGCCCCTGGATGCGGCCGCGTTCCGCAGGCGTATAGATATCGCCCAGGATGGTCGTGGCGATCGGCTGGATGGCACCGGCGCCGCAGCCCTGCAAGGCTCGGAAGCACACCAGTGCGGGCATGTTCCAGGCCGCGCCGCACGCCACGGTGCCGAACAGGAACAGGGTGGTGCCGAAGAAAAAAACCGGCTTGCGGCCATATACGTCAGCAAGCCGGCCGTAGATTGGAATGGTAACGGCCTGGGTCAGCAAGTAAACGGTGAACACCCAGGTGAACAGGCTGAACCCGCCGAGGTCGCCAACGATGGTTGGGATGATGGTGGCGACGATGGTGCTTTCGACCGCGGCCATGAAGGTCGCAATCAGACAGGCCGCGAGAACCAGCCGGCGCCGAGCCTCGTTCGGCCGTTGAGCAAAGCACGGCGGTTGGCGGCCGAGGCCTCCGCCCGCGGTGTCCAGCATTCTTGGTTTCCTCCCGCGCAATCGCGCTTGCCTCGTTTTGTCATTGCCGCCGCGACCTGACAACCCGCAGGCGCAAGGCGAATGTCGGCGTGATCAGGCGATACGTCGACGCAACGCGGCGGTCAGGGTGTTTTCCAGCAGGCACGCCACCGTCATCGGGCCGACTCCGCCGGGAACCGGAGTGATTGCGCCGGCGACCGCGGCGCAGGCCTGGAACGCGACATCGCCGGTCAGGCGACCGTCCGGCATGCGGTTGATGCCGACATCGATCACTGTGCCACCAGGGCGGATCCAATCGGCCTTGACAATCTCCGGCTTGCCAACGGCCGCGATCAATATATCGGCGCGGCGACACTCGGCCGGCAGGTCTCGGGTGCGCGAATGGGCGATGGTCACCGTCGCATCGGCGGCCAGCAGCATCGACGCCAAAGGTCGCCCGACGATCGCCGACCGGCCAAGCACCACGGCTCGGGCGCCGGCGATGTTCACCGCGGCGGCGCGGAGCAGTTTCACCACGCCCAGCGGGGTGCATGGCACCAGGTTAGGGCGGCCTTCGGCGAGGCGGCCGACGTTCATCGGGTGGAAGCCGTCGACATCCTTGGCGGGGTCGATTGCCTCGATCACGGCCGGCGGATCTATCCCGCGCGGCAGCGGCAACTGCACCAGGATGCCGTCGATCGTCGGATCGTCGTTCAATTGCTGGATCGAGTTCAGCAGCTCGGTTTGGCCGGTTTCGGCCGGCAGGCGGATGGTGCGAGTTTCGATGCCGGCCTCCCGCGCGGCGCGGTCCTTGGTCCGGACATAGACGTTGCTGGCGGCATCCTCGCCGACCAATACCACCGCAAGGCCAGGCGCAAATCCTGCGGCGGCCACTCTGGCCGCGACCTCGACACGCAAAGCGGCGGCAACGGTTCGGCCGTCGATCAATCGGGCGATCACGAGGTCTCCAATCGTATAGTCGCCAGAACGGCGGCGCGGGCCTTTGGCAGCGCCTCCTGGCAACTGGCTGGGTGGCACGAACCG
Organism: Rhodopila sp.; assembly: GCF_965277165.1. Classification (GTDB taxonomy): domain Bacteria; phylum Pseudomonadota; class Alphaproteobacteria; order Acetobacterales; family Acetobacteraceae; genus Rhodopila. The sequence goes on along the minus strand of NZ_CBDICE010000005.1, from coordinate 2,202,027 downwards.
GGCCGAACCGTGACGGTCACGTTTGAGTTCCGCGGGCGGTCCGCATTCAAAGCAGGTATTGCATTGCACCGGTGAGGATCGCGGCCTCGACGTTGGCCACGATCATGATCGCACCCTGGACCAGTAGCAGCAGCACCAGCGGGCTCAGATCGATATTGCCGAAATTGGGCAAGATGTTGCGGATTGGCCGCAACGCCGGTTCGGTGATGCGGTAAAGGAAGTCGCCGATGCTCCAGACGATACGGTTGCGGGTGTCGATGACGCCAAACGACGCAAGCGTGCTGAAGATAGCGGCCAGCAGGACGGCCCACCAATATAGATTGAGGACCTCGAGCAGCAGCCAGAAAAGTGGCCGGATCATTTGGCGAAAACTCCCGATTCGGCCGCGAAAACTAGCGACGGCGCCGCTGTTCCGCAACAACACTCGCAGGCGTCCAATCCAGTGTCGGCGCTTGGGCTGAGCCGATGTGATGGAAATCACAGATGGTTCACGGCGGATCGGTATCTTGTGTATCAGCGGCCAACGCTGCCCGCGATTGCCGCGGCCGCTGGATCACCCGTGATCCTAGTCAACCCCGGACCTTAACCTAGCCCGGCCGCTTCGGTGGCCGGGTTTTTTCGTGCTTTGCTGGATCGAGTATGCGACTCATGTAAAACACTTTCACATGAGCAAATCCGGCACATGAGTTGGCCTGGGTCCGGCGAGGGCGGTTCGGGGCGGCGCGGCTATCACCACGGCAACCTGCGCGAAGCCCTGATCGAAGCCGCGCTTGAACTGATCGGCGCCAAGGGTCCGGCCGGCTTCACCATTGCCGAGGCTGCCCGGCTCGCTGGAGTCAGCCCGGCCGCGCCTTATCGCCATTTCCGCGATGCTGACGCGCTGCTCGCCGAGGTGGCGCTGCGCGGCTACGAGCGATTGGCGCAGCGGCTCGCGCAAGCATGGAAAGGCGGACGGCCGGAGCCGGTGCGGGCATTCGAGGCTCTCGGGCGTGCCTACCTGGCGTTCGCAAGCGATGAGCCGGCGTATTATGCGGCGATGTTCGATTCCCGCCTGGCACTGGACGCTCATGCTGGGCTGCAGGCTGCCGCGGACAGGGCATTCGCGGCGCTGCGGGAGGCGGCGGACCAGGTTACGGCAACCCTTCCGAAAGAACGTCGGCCGCCCTCCTTGATGATGGCGCTCCACATCTGGTCGATGGCGCACGGCGTCGCCTCGCTGTTCGTTCGGCAGAGTCCGTCGCGACGCAAGTTACCGATGGCGGCCGAGGATCTGCTTGAGGCGGGGGTTCTCATCTACCTGCAGAGCCTGGGTCTGGCGGGCGGGGAATAGGCGTTCCGAGAATCGGATCACGCAACGCGCGGCGCCCCGGCGAACTTACCTCCTTGGGATAGCGGAAGGTGTTGCCCGGCCGGGTGGAATTAACTACAACCGCCTGACTTCATTGATCGCGAAGCTGAAGCCATATGCCGCATTGGCGCCCGGAGGATATAGTTATCATACTAGAACTACTCAGCTGCCACGATGCGAAGCCGGCGCTTTAGCATTTCCCAGCGTGACAGGTTATCGATCACGGAGCCAACCATAGCGCTGGATGGATTTTCGTTCTGTATCCGGGTCTATCGGCGATCCTCTTCCCGCGACAACGAGTAAATCGCCGAGGTTGATCTCTGCACGAAACGTGACACAGGTGTTCGACAACGATGCATCCTACCAGCCAGGTAACCCCGCCGGAAAACCAACCCTTCGTAACATTGGCAACAAGCTCGATCACGCCCAGCGCGCATCTTCGACGGCTCGAGGAAGAGAGTATCCATATTTTTCGAGAGGTCGCAGCGGAATGCCGCAAACCGGTAATGCTGTACTCGATCGGCAAGGACTCCTCGGTGCTACTGCACCTGGCGCTCAAGGCGTTCTATCCGGCCAAGCCCAACTTCCCTTTGCTGCACGTGGATACAGGATGGAAATTCCGCGAGATGATCGCCCATCGTGACGCGATGGCTGACCGTTATGGATTGCGTCTGATCGTACACACGAACCAGGAAGGCCGGCGGCAGGGCATCAATCCGTTCGATCATGGCGGTTTCTATACGCATACGATGAAGACCGAGGCGCTGAAGCAGGCGCTCACAAGCGGTGGATACGATGCCGCGTTCGGCGGTGCCCGACGTGATGAAGAGAAGTCGCGCGCAAAGGAGCGCATCTTCTCGTTTCGCGATGCGGCGCAAGGCTGGGACCCGAAGAACCAGCGTCCGGAGTTTTGGCGGTTATACAACAGCCGGATAAATGCCAACGAGTCGATCCGGGTGTTTCCGCTGTCTAACTGGACAGAACTTGATATTTGGCAATACATCGCCCAGGAAGACATCCCGATCGTCCCACTGTATTACGCGCAGGATCTCCCGGTCGTTAATCGCGAAGGAGTATGGATCGTTGTGCATGACCAGCGGATGCGTCTCGGACCCGGCGAAACGCCAGAGCTCAAGCGGGTGCGCTTCCGCTCGCTCGGATGCTATCCGCTCTCGGCCGCGGTGGAATCGACGGCATCGAACCTTGCCGAGATCATTGCCGAGATTACCACATCGCGTGTCTCGGAGCGCGGCGGCCGGTTGATCGATCGCGACGATAACGACTCGATGGAGCGGAAAAAGCGAGAGGGATATTTCTGAATGGGAACCGCCATCGAAGACCCTGTTACGGCGACTGACTGGTCGCCCCAAGCAACCGGAGGGTTGCTGCGGTTTATCACCTGCGGCAGTGTCGATGACGGCAAATCCACCCTGATCGGGCGCCTGTTGTACGAAACCGGTTCGATTCCGGAAGATCAACTCGCGACCCTGCAACGCGACAGCCTCAGATTCGGCACCACCGGCGAGGCGGTCGACTATTCGCTGCTGGTGGATGGCCTCGAAGCCGAGCGCGAGCAGGCGATCACGATCGACGTCGCCTACCGCTTCTTCACGACGTCAAAACGACGATTCATCGTCGCGGATACCCCAGGCCATGAACAGTATACCCGCAATATGGCCACGGGTGCATCGACGGCGGACCTGGCGATCGTACTGGTGGATGCGCGTAAAGGGCTGCTTACGCAGACGCGCCGCCATTCTCTCATCGCAAGCCTGATGGGTATTCGTCATGTCGTCCTGGCGGTGAATAAGATTGACCTGGTCGATTTCGACCAGGTCATATTCGAGGAGATCTGTGCCGAGTACAAGACGGCTGTGGAGACGTTCAATTTTCGCAGTCTGGTGGCGATCCCGCTGTCGGCGCGATTTGGCGACAACGTGATCGAATCAAGCCGGCGGATGCCTTGGTATCATGGTCCGAACCTGCTGCAGCGGCTCGAGGGCGTTGAACTGGGCGAGGCCGTCTGCGGCCCGTTTCGCATGCCTGTACAATTGGTCAGTCGGCCAAACTCAAGCTTTCGCGGCTATGCGGGCACCGTCGCCTGTGGCCGGATCAGGCCCGGCGACAAAGTGGCTGTCGCTGCCTCCGGGCGGCAAACTCAGGTCACCCAGATCATCACCGCGGACGGGGCGCTGCTCGAGGCGCATCCCGGAAACGCGGTAACCCTCGTCCTGGCCGATGACCTGGACGTGTCGCGTGGCGATGTACTGGCAGCGAGCGACGCCCCGGTCGGCGTGGCCGATCAGTTCCAGGCCCACATGATCTGGCTGAGCGAGACATCGTTGCAGAGCGGCCGAACATATCTGTTCAAGCTCGCGGCCCGCACCGTCAGCGGCAGCATCACCCGCATTCGCCATCGAATGGATCTGAACACCCTCGGGCAGATGCAAGCCGACGAACTGGCGTTGAACGAGGTCGGCGTGGTCAATCTGAGTTTCGCCACCGCGGTGGCGTTCGAGAGTTACACCGAAAGCCGCGACCTCGGCGGCTTCATCGTCATCGATCGTCAGAGCAACGCTACGATCGGCGTCGGCATGATCGATTTCGCTCTGCGGCGCGCCACGAATATTCGCTGGCAGGAGTTGGACGTCGACCGCGCCGCGCGGGCCGCGCTAAAGGGCCAGAAGCCGGCAGTGCTCTGGTTCACCGGGCTGTCCGGGGCGGGTAAATCAACCATCGCCAACCTGCTTGAACGCAAGTTGCACAACGAGGGGCGGCACACCTATGTGCTGGACGGCGACAACGTACGCCATGGGCTGAACCGCGATCTCGGCTTCACCGAGGCGGACCGGGTAGAGAATATCCGCCGTGTCGGCGAGGTCGCGGCGTTGATGGCGGATGCCGGCTTGTTGGTCATCGTATCGTTCATCTCGCCCTATCAGGCCGATCGCGACGCGGCACGAGAAAAGCTACCGGCGGGGGAGTTCCTGGAAGTATTCATCGATACGCCGATCGAGGAGTGTCGACTCCGCGATCCAAAGGGTTTGTATAGCAAGGCCGATGCCGGGCTGATCCAGAACTTCACCGGAGTCAATGCGCCGTATGAGGCGCCGGCTGTCCCCGACATTCATGTCAGGGCATCTGTGGGCACGGTCGAGGAGTCGGTCGACCAGGTGTTGCAGGAGTTGCGGCTTCGGGCCCTGTGCTGAGCATTGCCTTTTCGGCCAGGGCCGACCGCGGGCGTGCTGTATCGGCGCAAGTTCAGCCCATGTTGTTGCGCCCGCGCCGCCAAGTCGGTTACGCTGGAAACTATGGCAATGACAGCGCAACCGTCGACATCGCTGAGGAAAGGTCACAGCTCTTGGATATTTTTCTTGCGCTTTGTTAAATACTGATCAGTGGAACGAGAACAGATGGACTATGTCGGTTACGTTGACGAGGTTACCCGGTTCCGCGTCGCTGGCTGGGTCGCTGACCGCGACGACTGGAACAAATCGTTACGGGTCGATATTATAGTCGGCGGCCGGGGTCGTGACGTCGTCAACGCCGACATCTTCAGGGCAAAGCTTGATGAACTCGCTCCTGAAGCGACGGGTCGATATGCTTTCAACGTCCATTTTCCAAACCCGCTATCAATGTATGAGCAACAGGAGGTCTTGGTTCGAGTCACCGGATCAAGCTTCTATCTGACCCAGGATCAACCGGCGATCGATGCGATCATGCCAGATCCTGCCGTTTCCGTCCTGCGTCCGATCGCGCCGGTGTTGCTGACTACGATGGGACGCACCGGTTCGACGGCGGTGATGGCTAGTTTGGCACAGCACCCAAACATCGTGGTGGCCGGAACACGACCGTTCGAGATCGAATTAGGGTGTTATTATGCCTATGCCCTGAGAACCCATGTCGCCAATGCCGACCACGAGAAATCGTTGGCCACGGACATGATAACGGCGGGAGAAAACAATTATCAAATCGGCTTCAACCCGTATTTTCGCAAAGGCCATGGTCAGGTGTTCAAGAACCCGACGGTTCTCGACCACTTCATGACGAATCGCCTTCCGGCACGGCTGGCAAACGCGTTTCGCGAGATCATTCTTGATTATTATGAGGAGGTTGCTCGCGATCAGGCGATGGACTATCCGATTTTCTTTGCTGAAAAGACCCTTCCGGAACGAGATTCCAGGCTCGGAATTCGCTACATGTTCCCCAAAACCAAAGAGGTTTTGCTGGTTCGCGATTTGCGTGATGTCGTCTGTTCCGCCCGCTCCTCGAACGGTTCGGCGTTCGATCGAGTGATGGAGGCCACCAAAAGCGCGGCGAGAAATCTGCAAATCATCGATGCGGCAAAGGATCGCAGCGTGATGCTGCTTAAGTACGAGGATTTCGTGCTGGACAACGCTAGCACCGTCAGCAGGCTTTTCGGGTTTCTCGGGCTGGCGCCGATCGTTTCTGATCAGGACGGGATGACCGCGTTGTTCGCGACTCACGCCACCAGCGCCACGCCGGCTGCCTCGATCGGCCGCTGGAAAAAAGACCTGACGGCCGAACAACGTAATAGATGTGAAGTGTTCAACCCCTTCTTAGACCAGTTCGGATACGAGATTTAAGCTGGAGCCTTCGGCCTGGGCCGGTCAGCGTCGGCATGGCTAACGTCGGAATAGACGCGTCGACCGCGCTCGGGGTGTTCGTCACCACGGGATGGCTTGCCGCCAGCCTATGAGCGCAGGTTCGCGATGCGGTCCAGAAGAAGGTGGTTGAACGAGGGATCGAACTTTTTCTTCCTGGCGCAGGTCGATGCGCCGCCGTCGGCTGAAGAAGCTGGTTAAGTGGCCGCAGGAAATGCGCGCCAGCAGACGCTGACCCGGGGCCCAGCTGCTGATGAAGCTGGGGGTTCCAGGAAGCAGGCCGGGGCGGAAATTCGGCGGGTCATTCAGCAGGGTTGCCGCGAAACGACCAGGCGACCGAAGAGAAGTTTAGTCCGGCCAACCGCCACCCAGGATCTCCAGGAGAGTGGTCCCGCTATATCGACCTTGCGACACCCTGGTGCAGAAAACCCGCCGTCTGCACAGTTGCCGGCGGGTCGCGAAAGTCGAACCAACCGGTTGGTTTTATTCTGGACAAATAACGGCCGAGCGAACTACGATTTATATACGGAAGAATTGGCCCGCGCAGCCGTTAATTCGCCACCGATGCTACCGATCCCTACGGAAAGTCCCCTGCCCGATCGACAAGATATCAGCACGGCTCAGTCCAACATCCCAAAGCTCGCGGTCGCTGAAGCTATGCAATGAGTCCGCCGCCCGGCGGCGTTCGCGCCGGTCCGAGAGGTAAGCGGCCAGACGCCGCAGCCGTTGCGTAAAACTGGAGATCGACGTGCCGGCATCGCCGGCGAACTTTCGCTGGCTGCCGGAGCTGATCGAAATGTTGCTGTACAGGTTCATTATCCACGTTCCTTCGGAGCTGCCGGGGTCAGGCCGGACAGGAGGCGAAGGACGCTCTTCCCTAACAATGCAAAGCATACTCTAACGTGGGCGCGATAAACCAACCATTCTGCCTGATTGTTATGCAACTATGACGACCCAGCCATGCGGTCGGATAGCGTGACATTTGTATACACTTGTGTTGGCGCGTGGCTCGAACGTTGCGCTCAGCGCGATTCCGCCGATGTGCCTATTCGATACGCCCCCGCGAAGGCGGCTGCAGGTCGGCCGGCAACACCTCGGGCGCGGGTCGTGGCGGCGCGGCATCGAGCAGCAGGTCTTCGCGCCGCGGCAGTTGGCGCAGATCGCTCAGGCCGAAATGCGCCAGGAACTCCGGCGTCGTGCCCCACAAGGTCGGCCGCCCAGGTGTTTCCCGCCGGCCCTTTGGCGCGATCAGATTCAGCTCCAACAGCGAGTCCAAGGTCTGCTGCGACAACGCCGTGCCGCGGATGTGCTCGATCTCGGGGCGAGTCATCGGCTGATGATAGGCAACGATCGCCAGCGTCTCCATCGCAACCCGAGGCAGCCGGCGCGGCGAATCGATTACCTTGCGCAGGCGGGGCGCGAGGTCGAGGGCAGACCGGAACATCACGCCGTTGCCGGCATCGACCAGTTCAACGCCGCGCCCGGCATAACGCGCCCGCAGTGCCGACAGCACGGCCTCGGCGTCGATATCATCCGCTAGCACCCTGGCAAGACCGCGCGGCGTGACCGGTTCGGCGCTGGCGAACACCAGCGCCTCGGCCAGCCGCAGCGCGTCTTCGTCGGGCTCTCGCGGAGGTGCCGCATCGCTCGCCGGCGGTTCGGCAAACGGCTGTTCGGCGGTCTGATGCCCGGCCTCAGGCTCGACAGGCAACGGATTCCAGTCCGCCGGATTGGCGATTTGCTGTTTGGGATCGTCGTTCATGCGTCCTGATCTACTTCAGCGTTGCCCCGGCGCACCAGGATCGGTCCGAACGCCTGCTCTTGGCGGAGCCTGATGGCACCTCCGCGTGCCATCTCCAGACCGGCCAGCAGGGTGCTTGACAGGGCGGCGCGCCGTTCGGTCGGACCGTCGACGTGGTCGGGCAGGAACTGATCGAGCGTACTCCAGTCCGGCAGGCTGCCGAGCAGATCAGCCAGACGTCGCAGCGCGTCCTGCACTGTCCATAGCGTGAGCGCGCGCGGCGTGTATGGCGAGCTTCTGGTCGCGCGCCGGATCGCCTGCAGGTAGGCGCGCACGAACGGACCTGGTTCCAGTATGATGCGTGAGCGATCGTATTCGAAGTGGGTCTCGGCCGCGCCGCGGGCGAACACGTCCTGGCCCAGAACCGGCCGCGCCGCCAGCCAGGAGGCAAGGCTGCGAACGACGTTCATCTCTCGCAACCGCTCGGCCAGTGCCTCGGCCGCCCCGTCGGCGTCTTCGAGGTCGTCGCCTTCGGCTGCGGGGACCAGCAGGCGGGATTTCAGCCAGGTCAGCCATGCCGCCATCACCAGCCAGTCGGCAGCCAGTTCCAGCCGGACCCGCCTGGCACCCTCGATCACCGCCAGATATTGATCGACCAACGACAGGATGGAGATCTTCGCCAGATCCAGCTTCTGCGACCGCGCCAGGTCGAGCAGCAGGTCCATCGGCCCCTCGAACCCTTCAAGCCGGAGCACGAGGTTGTCCGATGCCGGATCAGGTTCGGCTGTGTCAGATGAAGTTTCCATCCATCCCACCGGTATTTCGTCCTGCGAGCCAGAACAGGGTGCGGAATGCCCACGGCAGCACGTGGTTGAGCGCCTGTCCGACCGGATCGACCCCGATGATGCGGGGCAGGATGAACACAACCAGCAGGACGATCACGATGCCGGCTTTTTCGAGCCGCGCCCAGATCCGCGCCAGGCTCTCCGGCAGCAGGCCGACAGCGATACGGCCGCCATCCAGCGGTGGGATCGGCAGCAGATTGAACATGCCGAGCACGATGTTTGAAAGTATGAAATAGAGCAGGAATTGCTGGATCACCGCCTGGCTGGCGCTATCGGTATCGGCCACCGGAATCACCAGTGCGGCGAGCCAGGCGAGGAAGAAGTTCATCAGCGGCCCGGCGCTCGCCACCAGCGCCATGCCGCGCCGCGGATTGGGAAACTTCCAGGCTCCGATCGGCACCGGCTTGGCCCAGCCGAACATGAAAAAAATCCGGTGCGGGGGCACCAGTAACTGGCTGATCAGCAGGAAGCCCGGCAGGATGATGGTGCCGAACCGGTCGATATGGCGGATCGGATTGAGCGACAGCCGCCCGGCATCACGGGCAGTGGTGTCGCCCAGCGCCAAGGCGGCATAGCCGTGCGCGGCCTCGTGCAAGGTGATTGCCAGGACCACCGGAATGACAGCGAGTGCAAGGCTGAACAGGAGGTGATTCACGTCAGTAGCCGATCCCGCTCGGCGGTCAGCGCCGCCGGGTGAAGCGTTTGGTGGCGTCGAACGGCGGCGACCCGGACGGCGCGCAGGCGCTGCTGGGTACGGGCGTCTAGTGGCGGGACGGCGCGCAACAGTGCCTGGTTGGCGGCGAAATCGCCGCTGCAGTACAGCGCGAGGTCACAGCCGGCGATCAGCGCCTGGACCGCCAGGTCGGCCGGAGCACCGGAAAGCGCTTGCATCGCCAGGTCGTCGGTCACCAACACTCCTTTGAAGCCGATGCGGCCGCGGATGACGGTCTCGATCACCTTGGCCGACAGGGTCGCCGGAAGATGGGGATCGAGCGCCTCATACACGATATGGGCCGTCATCATCCATGGCAGGTCGGCGTTCAGCGCGAAAGCCCGGATATCGGCGGCCAGGTCGGTGTCGGTCAGCTTCGGTAGCGACAGATGGCTGTCGACCCGCGCGCGGCCGTGTCCTGGGGCGTGCTTGCCGACCGGTACGACGCCGGCGGCGAGCAGCCCATTGGCGACCGCCCGGCCCAGTCGGGCCACAGCGGCCGGATGGTGGGCGAACGCACGGTCACCGATCACGCCGTGCGCGCCGGGAACCGAGAGATCCAGCACCGGCGTGGCGGCGATGGTGAAGCCGGCGGTTCGGCATTGCCGACCGATCAGCGCACCGGTCAGCCAGGCAGCCCGAAGGGCCGCCGTCGGGTCGGTGGCGAATCGCTGACCGAGCGTCGCGGCGGCCGGGTGGGCGTCCCAGTGCGGTGGCTTGAGCCGGGCCACCCGTCCTCCTTCCTGATCGACCATGAGGTCGGCGTCCGCCAACAATACCTCCCGCAGCGAAATTATCAGCGCGGTCAGTTGCTCCGGGTGCTGGATGTTGCGGGAGAACAGGATCACGCCGGCTGGGGGGAGGGCCCGGAACAATGTGGCTTCCTCAGCCGAAAGCGTCGGTCCGGCGATCCCGACGATGGCGGCGCGGGTCGATGGGAACGTCATCGGTGTCGGCTTATGGTTCCCAGCATGGTGGACCCTTGAAGTGCCGCGCCAGGGCCGGATAGTGCCCTAGTATCCGGTCACAGAGAAGCGCGAGACGCGAAGCGTCTGCGGTTTGGCGCGTGAGTCGGATACTCAAACAAACACCGAGGTGTCGCGCTTCACTGATGCGCGATACTAGAAATCGGCCACCGAACAGCCGCCACCCTTGGCCCGTATGTGGTCACAGAAGGTGCGGGCCTGAGCCATGTCGGCGAAGCCCGATGTGCGAATGCGCCAGAACGTATGCCCATCCCGTTCGGTGCGAGAATAATCCGGCTGCCTGCCGTTGAGCAGGTCCGGCAGCCGCTTGGACAGCAACTGCCACTCGTTGCGCGCCGCATCCTCCGACGTGAGTGCGGCAAGCTGGACCTCGATCTGATGTCCGGACCCGGGGGGATGGGTTTCGGCGGCCAATACCGGCTTCGGGGCCGCCAATGGAGCGGGCCGGGCGAGCACGCTGGTGACCTGGGCTGGCTTGCCCGAGGGCGGCGGCGCGATGGCCGTGGGCAGCGGCGGGGTGATGGCCACGGGCGCCGGAGGAGCGGGCAGCGGCGGGGTAACGGCCAAAGGAGCGGGCGTCGGCGTGGTCGGTTTGATGGCGACGGGGGGCGCCGACGCGGTGCGCAGCGCCTTGGCGTCCGGATTCTCCGGCGGCGGAGCCAGCTTGGAGCCGGCGATGTCGGAACCGGCGGTGAACACGTCGTTCTCGGCGCCGTCGATCTTCATTCCGCCGGGGTTGTCGGGCTTGACGCGGATCGGTCGGGTGTCGGCGGTGATTACCGGGACCTCGGTGCCGCGATGACCGATCAGGGCGGAACCGCCGATCAGCACGACCAAAACGGCGCCGACGCCGCCGGCGAACAGCGCAAGGCGGCGGGTATCCGGGTCCAGCCGTCGGCGGACTCGGCCTTGGCCAGTGCCATAGCGGCGAGCCTGGGTTCCGCGATAACCGGGATTGGGGATGCTCAGATCGTCCGACACGTGACACTCTTTCCCGCTTGGCCTTGGCCGGCGGAATCAGCCGGCGGTCAGCGCATTTCCTCGACGGGCGTGACGCCCATCACCGCAAGGCCGGAACGGATCACGATCGCCGTTGCCGCAACCAGGGCGAGCCGCGCACGGGTCTCCGCCGGTTGATCGGGCTGCAGGAATCGAAGCGTGGTGTCGTCCTTGCCTCGGTTCCATAACATATGAAAGTCGGCTGCCAAGTCATAGAGAAAAAACGCTATCCTATGAGGCTCTCTTGCAATAGCCGCACTTTCCACGGTACGCGGCCAAAGTGCCAGGCGGCGCATCAGGGTCAGTTCGGGCTCTCCGGTCAGGGTGTCCAGGGCTGTCTCGGCCAGGTCGGGGTCGGCCAAGTCGGGGTCGGCCAGACCGTGGCGGGAGAACATTTCGGCCGCGGCGCGCAGCACAGAGCGACAGCGAGCATGGGCGTATTGGACGTAGAACACCGGGTTTTCGCGGCTGGTGGCCAGCACCTGGTCGAGATCGAACTCCATCTGCGCATCGGCCTTGCGGGTCAGCATGGTGAACCGGACAGCGTCCTTGCCGACTTCGTCCAGCAGGTCGCGCAGAGTGACGTAGCTGCCGGCGCGCTTGGACATGCGGACCGGCTGGCCGGCCTTGACGATGTGGACGATCTGGCAGAGCACGGCCTCCAGTTTGACGGCGTCGGCCGCGATCGCGCGAACCGCTGCCTTGATGCGGGAGACATATCCGCCGTGGTCGGCACCGAGGACGTCGATCAGCACGTCATAGCCGCGCGAGACCTTGTCGGCGTGATAGCCGATATCGTTGGCGAAATAGGTGTTGGAGCCGTCGGATTTGCGCAACGGCCGGTCGACGTCGTCGCCGAACCGGGTGGCCTGGAACAAGGTTTGCGGGCGCGGTTCCCAGTCGTCCGGCGTCTTGCCCTTCGGGGGTTCCAGCACGCCCTGATAAATCAGCCCGTCGGCACGCAACTTGGCGATTACCGCGTCGGCGGCCCCGGAAGCAAGCAGGGCGCGCTCGCTGGAGAAAACGTCCTGTTGCACGCCAAGCCGGCGCAGGTCTTCGCGGATCTCGGTCATCATTGCGGCAATGGTGAGGTCCTTGACCGCGTTGAGCCAGAGTTCGGGCGGGGCGATGCCGAGGTCGGGCGTGGCCAGCGAGGCTTGGTATCGTTCGCCCAGGGCTCTGCCGACGTCGGCGAGGTAATCACCCTTATATTGCAGTCCGCCTGGAACTTCGCTGGCGAACATCTGCTCGGTGATCGGCGAGCCGATGGCCTGAAGGTAGCGCCAGTAGGCCGCCCAGGCGAGCGCGGTGATCTGCGCGCCGGCGTCGTTGATGTAGTATTCCTTGGTGACGCCGTAGCCGGCCTTGGTGAGCAAATTGGCGAGCGCGTCGCCGACCACGGCGCCTCGGCAGTGACCGATATGCATCGGACCGGTCGGGTTGGCGGAGACGTATTCCACATTGATTCTGGTTCCCGCGCCGATGGTGGCGTCACCCCAGGATTCACCGCCTCGCAGAATGGCGGGGAGAATGGCTCGAAACGCGTCGGGGCGCAGGCGGAGGTTGACGAAGCCGGGCCCGGCAGCCTCGGCGGCGGCGACATCGGGTGCGGCGGTCAGGTGCTTGACCAAGGTGGCGGCGATTTTCGCGGGCGGCTGGCGGGCGGCCTTGGCCGAGACCATGGCGGCATTGGTGGCCATGTCGCCATGCGCCTGGTCTCGGGTGGGGGTGATCTCGACACGCGCCGCGACGTCCGCGGGCAGGTCGGGGACGATGTCGCCCAGGGCGGCGAGGACGGTCTCGCGCAGGCGGGCGTAGAGATCGGAGGAGTTCATGGTCGGGTGTTAGCGCGGAACCGAGGTCAGGGTCGATGGTGTTGCCTCGCCGGCGTCGGTTGCCGCCCCTGGTCGTGCTGTCGGCACGTGGCATTGCCGGTTCGGCGGTTGCGATGATCTGCGACGCTCACGACAGAGTTAACGGTTTATCAACTAGTTGAGGCTCAATGTGCTGTTTCCTCAAGGAAAGCACTCCACCCCTCCGCGTTTAGCTGCTACACGTCGAACGGAACGGGGCGACAAAACACGGAGCATACGAATGCGTGCCAGGTGGCCACTGCTTGCGACTGTGTTGAGTGTCGGTGTCGCCTATGTCGCCTATCCCTACGTGACGCTTTATCGGCTCGGATCGGCCCTCCAAAGCGCTGATGCCTCCACCTTGGAGTCTCTAGTTGACTGGCCCGCGGTGCGGGAGGGAATCAAGGAAGACGTCTGCGATCTTGGAACCGAAACGCCGGCGTCTACGACGACGGCGAGCTTGCCGCCGTTCGGAGCATCGTTCGTTCGTGGCATTGCATCGAACTCGATCGATAAATCTGTCACTCCGCAGGCGCTATTGGCCGCCGCGACCACCACCGTGCCGGCAAATCAGCCGACGCGGGCGCCGAGGGGAGCCGATGTCCACGTCAATTGGGCATTCTTCGACAGCCCAACCACGTTCCTGGTCAGTTTGCGGGCAGGCGGCCAAACGGATCCAATCAAGCTGGAAATGGACCTGCAGAACGGAGCATGGCGCGTGCAACGGGTATGGTTGCCGCCCGAGATGCTAGCCGCTGGCTCTAGGACCTGAGGCGAGTTCGCTGGTGATGCCGGGCTAGCGGGCGGCGATCTAGGCGGTCTTCTTCTGCACCATCGTTGCCAGATCGCCGACGCAGCGAAGAGCGTCGAGTTCGCGGGTGTTGAACTTGATCCCCCACTTCTCCTCGCAGGCCATGATGATCTCGATCTGCTTGAAGCTGTCCCAACCCTGCACCCCCTTTGCGGTGAGTTCCGGCGATAGCTTGATGTCGTCGCGCATGAACACGTCGTGGAAGATCTCTGTCAGATCGCCATAGATTTCGGCTTCCGTCGCCATCAGGTCAGCCCTCGACCACATGAATGAAAGTTTTGGCCGGCGTGAACGCGGCAAGATCCAGGATATTGCGGTTGCCGCCGGTGTCGTCCGTTTGCATAACGGTAAAGCCCAGCCGGGCATAGTGCTCCCTGACCATGGCGTTCTTCTTGGTCGGGATGTATTCGCCGATCAGCCGCCTGGCCCCCAGGTTGGCCGCTTGCTGGGCGATCAGGTTCAGCGTCGTCGGCTCGACCTGCCGTCCAAGCACGCGGCAGCTCATCAGCCAGGTATCGATATAAAGGTCCTGGTCCGCCTGCATTCGCCCGATGATGATGGCAATGATGCCGTTGTCGCCGAACCTGTCTGTCAGCCGAAGCTGCAGCCCGAAGGCCCGCGGATCGGACATCAGCGCGAGGATGTCTTCGTCGGTGTAGCGCCGGGTGGTGAGGTTGAACTGATTCGACTTGTTGATGAGCTGCACGATCCGCTGCAAGCCGAGCTTGTCGAAGCGCCGCCAGATCAGGGCCATCTCCAGCCCGCGCAGATACGACGGCAGATCCGTCACCGCCGCCTTCAGTGCGTCGCGCGCCTTGTTGCCCTGGTATTGCGAGGTGCGCTCGCGATCTTCATCGGTGACAGACAGCGCCTCGAAATAGCCGGCGTCGGATAGCGCCAGCGGATAACCGGTCGGATCGTCCGACACCTCGGGCACCGCGACCATGGGCAGCTCCTGACGCACCAGGTTGCGCTCGAAAGGATTGTCGTCGATGAAACACAGGGCATCGAGGCCGATGTTCAATTCCTGCGCGATGGCGCGGATGTTGTCGGCCTTGTTCGACCAGTTGGCGACGAAGCTGGCGATGTCGGCGCGCTTCAGCACCATGTCCGGGTGCTTTTCGAACGGCTCCAGTGCGTTGGCTTCGTCGTTCTTCGAACACACCGCCAGGATCACGCCGCGACGGCTGAGTTCGCGGGCATATTCCTGGAACGCGGCGTAGGCTTCCCCCAGCGGGCTGCCCTGACCGAGCACGATACCTTCCAGACCGTCATCACCGATGACGCCACCCCAGACCGTGTTGTCGAGATCCAGCACCAGGCACTTGAACGAGCGACCCTGCTTCGCTGCAAGCCAGCGGCCGACCAGATCGCCGTACAGCGGACCGGCGGTTGGCGACACCTCTTGCTTCGAGCGATGCCACAGAGCCGCGTCGTGCCATCTGCCGACACCATCGCGGCAGGCGCGGTCGTCGACCGCCAGCACGTCAATGCCCTCAGCATCGGCCATGTCGCGGATCGCCGCGTTCAGCCGGGTCAGCAGCCAGGCGCGTGACCCAGGCAGCCGGTGTTCGTTATTTCCAAGCAAAGACAGGTGAACCGGCAGCGCCGCCTGCTGGATGATCGGGCAGCGGAACGCTTCGCGGGCCAGGCGCCAGACCTCGCGCAGGCGGTCCCCCATCTCGGTCAACGCGGCGTCGGCGGTATCGGCGTCCATCGCCGCGGTTACCCCGGCGGTCAGGTGATAAGCGTCGAGCGCGACCAGTACCGCCGTGGGCTTGAATGCGTGCAGCGGTGAATCGGTGTCCGATAGTTCCTGCAGATATTGTCCGTAGTCGTTCTCGTAAGTGTCGACCCAGATCCCACGTCGCAGGCCGGCGACCCGGATGGCGGGCAGCAGGTGAGTCAGGGTGGAGGACCCCAGCACCGCGAGCCTTACTTTCTTGGTGGCCAGAGCCTCGGGCCCCGCAGGCAGCACGCGGCGGATGGTTTCATCCAGGGAATTGGTCAACACGAAATTCAGTCGCGCGTTGGCCAGCACAACGGCGTTTTCCCAGGCGGTCGCTGGATCGGCGGGCAAGGCGCGCAGGCGTTGACGCCAGTCGGCAATGGTCGGCAACCAATGGAGATCGGTCATGGATGCTCTCTTGTGCGTCGCGCAACGTCGATATCACCTGGGGCTCGGAGCGATCAACGAAAAACGCCGGGGCGCCGATATGGTATCAGTCTCAACAAGATGCAGCTTCCGAGGCGGAGGCCCGATAACGAAGCCTATCCGGCAGCGCGATGAATGTGGCCGTATTTATGCTGCGATATGGAAACGGAATAGCGCTTTAGCGGCCTCGTGTATCGGGTTCCCAGCCGGCCTCGTGGACCTCTTCCAGACGGGCGTTGAGTTCCGCGCCGAGCAGCACGGCGTAGGCGGAGATATAGAACCAGAGCATGATCCCGACAGCGGCCCCGAGCGAGCCATAGGTGGCGCCGAATGAGGATATCCGAGAGACATAGAACGACAGCAGCTCCGACGCGATCAGCCACAGCATGGTGGCCAGCACGGCACCCGGGATGACGCGCGGATGCGGCGGCTTGGGTCGCGATGGACCGAAGCGATAAAGCAGCATGATGGCGGCCAAGAAGAAGCCGATCAGCATCGTCATGCCGGCAAGGTGGATCAGTCCGCCGCCATGACTGGAAAGGCCGAGTAAATTGATCGCCGGGGGCAGCAGCAGCAGAACGCTTATCGCCAGGATCGCGCACAGCACCGAAACCAGTGTCATTGCCAGCCCGATCGCCTGAAACCGCAGGAAGGGCCGCTGCTCGGTCACGTCATAAGCCACGTTGACCGCCGACAGAACCGACTTGCTGCCGCTGGCGCTGCTCCAGAACGTCAGCAGGAAACTGACCGCGAGATGCAGGCTGAGCGCGCCGCCACTCTGGTTGACGAGTTGGTGTACGCGGTCCTCGATCAGCGAGAAGGCGGGTGACGGCAGCAGGCCGGACACCACCGCAAGCTGTTTTTCGGCGGTAACCGGATCGAGGATCATGCCGGCTACCGAGATCAGCATGCTGATCGCCGGAAACAGCGCCAAGGTGGCATAGAATGCGCAGCCCGCGGCGGCGAGCGAAACCCGATCCGACGTGCTCTCTCGGAGGGTGCGGCCGAGCAGGCCGTGCCACGCCGGGGCGGCGTGTCGAGGCGTCATATCGGGTGCCACGTCGTCCTTGGTTAACACAGTGCGATCAAGCATGTGGCTCGGCGCGGGGGGTTTTTTGACCCCGTACACGAATTTCCTATTGCAAGGGGGGGAGGGGGGTCTTAGATGGCGCTCACGCAGCAACGCACGTGCCTCTGGCCCTCTGTGGTTACGCAACGACGTCAAGCGTTCTGGCAATCGTTTGGTCGCTGGTTCGTTCGACCGTTTCGTCAACTACGCTCATCGCCTGGATAGGTGAGCGTCCAACCGAGGGAGGCCCGGCGCGATGACTCCGAAAATCGCCCGATTCCTTGCGCAGCAGCAGCCGGCCACGCCGTGCATGGTGCTTGATGTGGACCGCGTGGAGGATAATTTCCGCGCTCTGCGTGATGCGCTGCCGTTGGCGCGCATCTACTACGCGGTCAAAGCAAATCCGGCGCCGCAGGTGCTGGAGCGTCTGGCAGGACTATCCAGTTACTTCGACGCCGCAAGCATCGAGGAGGTGGTGTCTTGCCTGGACGCCGGCGCAGCGCCAGAGATGATCAGTTTCGGCAACACCATCAAGAAGGTGTCGGCAATCCGCCGGGCGCATCAGGCCGGCGTCACGATGTTCGCCTTCGACTCCCGAGAGGAGTTGCAGAAGCTTGTCCGTCATGCCCCGGGCTCTCGGGTCTATTGCCGCATTCTGGTCGAAAATGAGGGCGCGGATTGGCCGTTGTCGCGCAAATTCGGCACTACGATCAAGGATGCCCGCGAACTGATGTTGCAGGCGGGCAAGCTTGGGCTGGACCCGTACGGGCTGTCGTTTCACGTCGGCAGTCAGCAGGTCACCACGCACGCCTACGAGGCCGCCATCGGCAAGGTCGCGATGCTGTTCACCGACCTGACCGAGGCTGGCGTAAACCTGCGGATGATGAACCTGGGCGGCGGTTTTCCGACCCGCTACCGAGACGACGTGCCGGAGATTGACCGTTTCGGCGACGCCATCATGACGGCGATGACCCGGCACTTCGGCAACAACCTGCCGGAGATGGTGATCGAGCCTGGCCGCTTCGTCGTCGGGGATGCCGGCCTGGTGCAGGCCGAGGTGGTGCTGGTCAGCCGCCGTGACAGGCACGACCCGCTACGCTGGGTCTACCTCGATATCGGCCGTTTCGGCGGCTTGGCGGAGACCGAGGGCGAGTCGATCAAGTATCGCATCACCACGGCACACGATGGCAGCAAGACCGGGCCGGTGGCGATCGCCGGACCCACCTGCGACGGCGCGGACATCATGTATGAGAGGTCGAACTATCGGCTGCCATTGGCGCTGCAGTGTGGCGATCGGGTGGAGCTGCTGTCCGCCGGTGCGTATGTGACGACCTACGCCAGCACCAGGTTCAACGGCTTCGCGCCGCTCGCGGAGTATTACCTGTAAAGTCGGCTCCCCGCTATCGAATCAGCCCGGTCAGCGGGCTGGACGGATCCGCACCCATCCGACGCGGCATCCGGCCGGCCCGATAGGCCAACCGTCCGGCCTCGATCGCGGCCTTCATCGCGCGTGCCATCAATACCGGATCCTTGGCATGGGCGATCGCCGAGTTCAGCAGAACGGCGTCGCAGCCCAACTCCATCGCGATCGCCGCATCCGACGCGGTGCCGACACCGGCATCGACCAGGAACGGCACCGTCACGTGTTCCATCATCATCGAGATCATCGCCGGGTTTTGGATGCCCAGACCGGACCCGATCGGTGCACCCAGCGGCATGATCGCGACACAGCCCACGTCCTGCAGCCGCTTGGCCGCGAGTGGGTCGTCGGCGCAGTAGACCATGACCTGGAAGCCGTCCTTGATCAGCGCTTCCGCGGCCTGGAAAGTGCCTTGCATGTCGGGATAGAGCAGCGGCGGAGGTCCAAGGACCTCCAGCTTGACCAGATTCCACCCGCCTGCTTCCCGCGCCAGCCGCAAGGTGCGAACGGCTTCATTTGCGGTGAAACATCCGGCGGTATTCGGAAGGTAGGTGTATTTCTTCGGATCGACGTAATCCTGCAGCATCGGCGCGCCGGTGTCGGACAGGTTGACCCGTCGCACCGCCACGGTGACGATCTCAGCCCCGCTGGCCTCGATCGCGCGGCCAGTTTCCTCCAGGTCCTTGTAACGGCCGGTTCCGACGATCAGCCGAGAGCGGAAGCTCCGTCCTGCCACCGACCAGGTGTCGTCCGCCACGATTGATCCATCCATGCTCAGCCTCCACCGATGAAATGCACGATCTCCAGCGCATCGCCGCTGGCCAGCCAGGTCTCGGCGTAGCGCGACCGCGGCACGATCTCCTGGTTCCGCTCGACCGCAACCTTGCGGCCGTCGAGCCCAAGCACGCCCAGCAGCGCCGAGAGCGAAAGCGGGCCGTCGGCGGGGCCAGCGAACACCCTGGTTTCGCCGTTGAGGGTCAATGTCACGGAACCATGCATGCCATCAGTATGGGATGCCGGCTGCCTGACGGCAATGTTTGCGACCGACGGTTGCGGGGCGTCCAGCCGCCGGGAATCGGGCGTTTTCGATCAAGCTTATGGCGCCGGGGACGTTTCCAGCTGCGGGGACACGGCGTGGAATACTTGTTGCCTTGCCATATCGGATCGGTGTAACAATTATCTATGCACGAGCAAATCGGATCCGTTGTCCTGGGGAGCCTCAGCGCCGTTTTCGCCGGCTACGGCGTATGGGAATTGGCGCTGGCGTACAAGGCGACCGCGTTGCAGAATTGGGGCGGACGCGCAGCAATGGCCACCGCCAGCGTATTCATCGCCGCGATCTTCGCGGCCATGACGCTGCAAATCATCGGATCTGGAATCGACTGACGGCCTGGGCAGGCGCGTCGGGCGGGACGCGCTAGCCGCGGTACGTTGGCGGAAAATGGGGCTGCGCGAGCCTCAACCCTCCAGCAGATGACCGAAAGCGCGCAGCGGGCGGAGTTCGTCGCAGATGATCTTGGCGATTGCCAGCAGCGGCACTGCCAGGATCGCGCCGGTTACGCCCCACATCCAGTACCAGAAGATCAACGCCAGGATCAGCGCCACCGGATTGATGGTGAAACGCCGAGCCAGCAGCATCGGGGTGGCGAATTCGCCCTCGATGATGTGGATGCCCAAATAGAGGCCGACCGGCAGCAACGCCCACCAGGTGACGCCAAGCGCCAGCACGCTGGCCATCAGAAAGATGACGAGCCCGACCATCGCCCCGAGGATCGGCACGAAGTTCAGCACGAAGGCGACGGCGCCCCACAGCACCGGGTTGGCGACGCCGCACAGCCACATGACGCAGCCGGTGGCGACGCCGACGAGCAAATTGATGCAGGAGACGGTCAGCAGATAGGCGGATACGTCGCGCTCGATGTGCAGCGACAATTCGACCGCCTGGCGCTTGTCCTTGAACCGCGGCAGGATCTCGACCATGCGGCGCAGGAAGGTCTCACCCGACACCAGCATGTAGAACAGAATGAGCAGGGTGGTGAACAGGCCCGAGGTGGCGGTGGCGGACCCGGCCAGCAGTGCGCCCAGCAGGCTGGACGGATGCATATTCGGTGCCTGCGCTCCAGCCCCGACGGCCGGGCCCGCGACCAGGGTCATCATCCGCTGGATGGCATCGATCGGCGGCTGCAGCACGCTCAGGCTGTCCTTTAGTTTGGGGATCGCCTCGGGCAACTTCGCGGCCCAGGCGGCGGCGGGACCGGCGAGCATGCTGATGGTGCCGGCGAAGGCCAGCAAGACCAGCAGCACCGACAGGATGGCGCCGATGGCGCGCGGGATGTGGACACGTTCCAGAAGGCGGACCAGCGGCTGCAGCAGAAGCTTGAGGACAATGGCGAGTATCAGCGGAAGCACGATCGGGGCGGCAATATAGAGCGCGGCCATGCAGGCCAGCGTGAACAGCCCGCCCAAAAAGAAGGTCCGCGGGTCGGTGGGCAGCGGCATGGCGTCGTCTTCATCGTCGCCAAAGGTCTTCTTTTCGGTCACCGAACCGACGGTGCGGCCGCGCAGGACGTCGCCCTCGGCTTCGGTCACGGCGACGTACTCGTGCCGCACTTCCTTGGCAACGAGGCGGTTTTCGTCGGCTTCTGTGGGTTGGTCAGTCAGACGATCGATCCTCTTGTTGGTGCGACGATGTCGGCTGTCACATGACCTACAACGCCGCACCGCGCCAAGGCAGCGGAACACCTTTTCGACAGCGGTCAGACGATAGGGAATTTGACCTCGCGCGTCAGCTTCTGCCGCATGGCTTCAGTGAAATCGCGATAGTCGCGGCAGGTGACGGCGAAGGCGCCGGGGCCGCCGATCACGTCGTTGGTGTAGGATGTCAGCAGGTCAGGCTCCTCATGCAGGATGCAGAGGCCGTTGATGGTGATATCCGCCGCTGCCATGCGGTCGCGGACCGGCCCTGGGGCGATGCCATCGTTGGATCGGCCATCCCCGATGACGTCGACGATGCTGCGTCCAGGAATCGCCGGTGCATGCGCGAGGAGCGTCAGTGAAGCCAGCAGCGCCTCGCCGATCGCGGTGTTGCCGGCCTTCACGGTGCGCGGCATGTTGTCGACCCCATCAGCAAATGCGGCCAGGTCGGCCGCCGTGGTAATCAGCGTCCAGCCGGTGATGATGTCCTGCTGGCCGGCGCCAGACCATAGCAACAGGGCGAGCACACTGCGCCCGGTCAGTCCAGCGGCCACCGCCGGATCACGCAGCGCCGTCGCCATGCCTCGGGCGATCAATCCGAATTCGTCATAGGTGACGCTGGCCGACCCATCCACCGCCAACACCATCGCCAGTTCGACGTGATCCATCGCGTTCCTCCCGCGGTCGAAGTTCGGGCTGTCGTTGACTGGAGCCGGCGTTGCCAGGAGCCGGGGAGACTTTGGTTGGGTGGCCGAGGGGGCGGCTCGCTGTGACCTATTTCCCACCGCTCGATCTTTTCCAGCAACGGCGAGCCGGACTCGGGCATCATTATGCTCGCAATGAAGCCACCGATGCCGCTAATTTTTGCCCTGTTCCAAGGGCCATAGTCACCGCGTCGGCGCGTCGTGGTCTTTGACGCGGCGGCGAACTGGAGGTTGTCATGGCGGTATCCCGCAAGCAGGCGCGCACAGGCCGCGGCTTCGCGGTTCCGGTGTTCGGGATCTTGGTCCTGTTGCTGTGCTATTGGATTCTGGCGGAGTGGCACGACGTCCCGGCCACGATCACCCGGGCGCTAGCGTCCTTGCGCTGGCCGCGATGACGTCCGCGATCACAATTGTATGCACATGTCAAGCTTGGTCGGCGGCGCTACCTGAGGACACATTCATCAGGCAGCGCCGCCGACCCCGGTCATAGCGTTCAGCGACTCACGCCGCGCTGGCTTAGATCGGCGTTGAAGCGGGTCTGAAAGACGCGACCCACGTCAGCTCGGCTGAGGCCGATATCGCTGAGTTCACGGTCCGACATCAACGATAGTTCCTGAGCGGCCTGATTGTCGCGGTACCAGGACATCAAGCCGCGGATCGGACGGGATACCCAGGCGGCGAGGCCACCACGCTGGCGATCCGCGGGGACGGAGGCGGGCGCGCGCAGGTTCGGCTCTTCCCACTTGGCGTCGATGTAGCTCATGCTGGGTAACTGGAAGGAAAATTCGGATTTGGCGGTGTGAACGCTCATGGCAACTATCCATACGTCTCCCGGTCGTGCGTGCCGTCGGGCTGGCGGTCGCTTCCGGTCATGACGCAGTGCAACATAATGCGGATTACGTGGACGTTAAGTCGCGGAATCAACCAACTGCCATGCGTCAAAAGCATGGAATGGCATGGAGCCATGAAAATCTGAAGCAACCGTGTTCCGAGGATTGAAATGGACGATTCAGCGTTGCCTGCGCTGAGGCAGGAATTGGTCCGCCAGGGCTTGGATGGGTTCATCGTTCCACGCGCGGATGAACACCTTGGGGAGTATGTGCCGGCGGCGGCGGAGCGCCTTGCATGGCTGACCGGCTTCACCGGCAGTGCCGGTCTGGCTGTGGTGCTGACCGCGACTGCGGCGGTGTTCACTGACGGGCGCTATGTGCTGCAGCTTGCCGAGCAGACCGATCCGGCGCTGTGGCAGCGGCTGCATCTGATCGAGCAGCCACCGCCGATCTGGGCGGCGGCACACGCTCCGAAGGGCGGCCGGATCGGCTATGATCCGATGCTGATCAGCCAGGAGGCGCTGGGCCGCTATTGCGATGCCGGTCTGACCATGGTCGCGGTCGAGCACAATCCGATCGACGCAATCTGGCCGGACCGCCCGGCAGCGCCCGCGGCGCCGGCGGTCCCGCACCCGCTGGCTTTCGCCGGGCGGACGTCGGAGCAAAAGCGCGGCGATGTTGCCAAGCTGCTGCGGGAGGCCAAGCAGGACGCGGCGGTGCTGACCGATCCGGCCTCGATCGCATGGCTGTTGAATATCCGCGGCGGGGACGTGCCGTTCACGCCGTTCGCATTGGGCTTCGCACTGATTCATGCCGATGCGGCGACTGATCTGTTCATGGACGCGGCCAAGCTGCCGGCGGAGACCCGGGCCTGGTTGGGCAACGCGGTGTCGGTGGCGGATCGGACCGAATTGGGCCCGGCGTTGGCCAAGCTGGCGGGCAAGACGGTGCGGGTTGACGCGGCGGGGTCGCCGGTCTGGTTTGCTCAGCGACTGGAAAACGCCGGGGCGGTGGTCGCGTCGGCCAGCGACCCCTGCCTGTTGCCGAAGGCCTGCAAGAACCCAACCGAACAGCAGGGCGCGCGTGAGGCGCATCTGCGGGATGCGGTCGCGGTCTGCCGGTTCCTGCACTGGCTGTCGGTTGCGGCGTCGAGCGGGCGGCAGAGCGAAATCTCCGCCGCCGAGGCGCTGCTGGGATTTCGGCGTGAAGTCGATGGGTTTCGCGGCGAGAGTTTTCCGGCGATCTCGGGTGCCGGGGAGCACGGCGCGATCATTCATTATCGGGTAAGCGCGGGATCGAACCGCCAGCTTGGGTTGAACGAGGTGTACCTGATCGATTCAGGGGCGCAGTATGCGGACGGGACGACGGATATCACCCGAACCGTCTGGACCGGACCCGGCGATCCGCCGGACGAACTGCGCGATCGTGTGACTCGGGTGATGCAGGGGCACATCGCGATCGCCACCGCGGTGTTTCCGAAAGGGGTCGGAGGAGCTCATCTGGATGCGTTTGCCCGGCGGGCGTTGTGGCAGGTAGGACTGGATTACGACCACGGCACCGGTCACGGGGTGGGCAGCTATCTGTCGGTGCATGAGGGGCCGGTCAGTTTGTCCCGGCTGGCTCGTCCGGTAGCGATCGATGCCGGGATGATCCTGTCCAACGAACCGGGATTCTATCTGCCGGAACGGTATGGCATCCGCCTGGAAAACCTGCTGCTGGTGCAGCCGGCCGACCTACCCGGGGCGGTAAAACCGTTCCTGGAATTCGAGACCCTGACATTGGCGCCGTTCGATCGGCGGCTGCTGCGTCCGGCGCTGATGACCGGGCAGGAGATTGACTGGTTGGATGCCTATCACGCCAGGGTCCTGCGCACGGTCGGTCCTGCGCTGGGCGACGCGGAGCGCGACTGGCTGGCGGCGGCGTGCGCGCCGCTGGGGCCGCGCTGATAGCCGTCGGATCTGTTCTCAACGACGTGGCGCGACTGCCGCTCAGCCGCGGCAGCTCGGGAATTACCGAGCCGCTGCCTCGTCCATCGCCGCCAGAATGGCGGTGAAGCGGTCCGCCAACTCCGCCCGCCAGTCGGCGCCGCAATGGGTGAAAACGTAGAGTTCGTTATTGCGGATCGCCGCCAGGACCTGTGCGGCGACATCGGACGGGTCGAGCCCGGAGCGTCCGCGTTCGGCCAGGGTGGCGGCCAGCTTGCCCGCCTGGCTTGCCGGGCCTGGCGCCGGCGTCGCGCCGTAGCGCCGCGGCCGATTGCGACTGCTCTGCCAGATGCGAGTGCGGACAAACCCCGGGCACAGCACGGTCACGCCAATCCCCAGCGGCGCGACCTGCATCGCCAGCCCCTCCGACATGTTGACCACCGCGAACTTGCTGGCCGAGTAGGGGCTGAACCCAAGCCCGCTGTTCATTCCGGCCATCGATGCGGTGTTGACAATGTGGCCGCCTTCGCCGTGAGCGCGCAGGTGCGGCAGGAAGCTTCGGATGCCGTGCAGCACGCCCATCAGATTGACGTCGAGTACCCATCGCCAGGTCTCGAGCGAGATGTCGTCGATGCCGCTGCCGCCGCCAACGCCGGCATTGTTGCAAACCACGTGGACCTTTCCAAATGCCGCGAACGACGCATTGGCCGCCTGCTCGACACTTGCCGGGTCGGTCACGTCGCAGCCAATGCCGCGCACATCCCGACCGACGCCGTGCAGGCTTTTGACGGCGAGCGTCAATGCGTCAGTTTCGATGTCGGCGAACATCACATTCATGCCTGCCCGCACAAAGGCCCGACCGAGCGCGAGCCCGATGCCGCTTGCCCCGCCGGTCACGAATGCGGTCTTGCCGGCGAGTTCGCGCATGGCTCGATTCACCTTTCAGACTTGAGGTTTTGGCCCGGCTGAAAGCGCTCTCTCGTGCTCCAGCAGCGCCTGCTTACGCGGGACGCCCCAGCGATAGCCGGTCAACCCACCATCGCTGCCGACCACCCGATGGCAGGGCACCGCGAGCGACACAGGATTGGTCGCGCACGACCGCGCCACCGCTCGGACTGCCTTCGGATTTCCCGCCATCGCGGCGAGCTGCGCATAGCTGCGGGTCTCACCGGGCGGAATGGTGCATAGCGTCCGCCATACCCGTTGCTGGAAAGCGGTGCCTCTCAGGTCGAGAGGAAGGTCCAAGGCCTGCCTTGGTTCGCGCAAGAAATCCAGCACCGCACCGACCGTTCCAGCCAGCGCGGCATCGTCCGTGCTGATCGCCGCTTGGGGGAAGCGCCGCCGCAGATCGGCCATCAATGCCTCATCCGGTTCGGCGAAGCCGATGAAGCAGACGCCCTTAGCGGTCGCGCCGACCAGCAACCGGCCGAACGGGCAGTCGGCGAACGCGGTGCGGATGCGCTCGCCCTGACCGCCGCGCCGAGCCGCGCCGGGGGTCATGCCTAGCAGGGTGGCGGTATTTTCATAGACCCGGCTCTCGGAACCAAAGCCGGCGTCGGCGACAGCATCGATCACTCGATTGCCGTTGGCGAGCGACGCGTGCAGCCGACGGGCGCGGATCGCGTCGGCGTAGGCGCGTGGGGTCAGGCCGGTATGGTTACGGAACATGCGCAGAAAGTGAAAGCGCGAATAGCCTGAGCGTTTGGCCAAGACGTCGAGCGAAGGGACCTCATCGCTGGCCTCGATGAAGGCGCTGGCGTCGCGCACCACGTCCTGAGCGATACGGGCACGTTCGCCTTTCGGGTCGCAGCGCTTGCAGGCGCGAAAGCCCGCAGCCTCGGCTTCCGTCGGGGATCGAAAGAAGCGGGTGTTCTTGCGCAGTGGGCGCGGCGAGGGGCAACCCGGGCGGCAATACACCCCCATGGTGGATACCGCATAGAAGAAGTCGGCCCCGGTCTGGCGGGTGAAGACCTGATTCCAGAGATGCTCTTCCGAAACCCGGTCGATGATGTGTGTGTCTTGCATGGTCGATAATCTGGCCCGGACCGCATCGTGCCGCCATCCGGCGATTGCGGCGGCTCAATTCCAGATATGGCCCGGGCCGGCGTTGCCCCAATCGGAAACTGGCGATTACCCGCTGCGCGATCGCGATCAAGTGCCTCGGGGATCAGCGGATGATGATCTCGACCCGGCGGTTCTGCGGCTCCCTGACGTTGCGGCCGGTGGCGACCAGCAAATGGGTCTCTCCGAAGCCCTGCACACTAATGACGCTCCGCGGCACGCCGTCGCGCACCAATTCGCCGGCCACGGCCTTGGCGCGGCGAACCGAGAGATCCTGGTTGTAAGCCCGGATTCCAGAGGTGTCCGTATAGCCGTTGACCTCGATCCGGGTGACTTGAACGCGGGTGGAGTTATCCGCCGCCTCCTTTACGATCGCCCGCGCGCGTTCAGTCAGATCCGCCTTGTCCCAGTCGAAGAACACCAGGTAGGACCGGGCTGGCGCGGGTGCCGGAGTGGCCGTGGCTTCCGGGGCCGGCGGCGCGGGCGGCGGTGGCACGTTGAAGGCGTAGCGAACGCCGATCACCACGTCATGATCGAACTGATTGTGCAGCTTGAGTTCCGAAGCTGTGATCACGCCGCCGTTGTCCACGACGCCGTCGTACTTGGCGCCCCCGAGGATGTCCATGAAACGGTAGTCCGCGGTCAGCGACAGACCGGGCACGTTGGGGATCGGGAACGACGCGCCGAAGATGCCCTGAAGGGCGAATGCGCCGTCCTGGGTGCTGGTCGACGATGAAAACCCACCATTCAGCGCAGTGGCATTCACCGCGTTCAGCTTCGTCCATTGATATCCGGCACCGCCGCCGAGATAGGGAAACACCCAGCGCGAACCGATGTCCATGTCGAAGATGGCGTTGGCCATCACGCCGTATGAACGGATCGTGCCGCTGCTGGCGGTCGGGAACGGGGTGCCAAGGACATGACGCAGATCGCTGCGGGCGAAGTCGCCCTCGATCTCGAAGCGGAACCCGTTGCCCAGGCCATATCCAACGGCGAGATTGGAGTTGAAGCCGAAATCCTCGTTCAATTGCAGTTGCCCGGTGCCGAATCCAGCGCCTGACGGCGTCACCTTCGGGTTCTGTGGGGCATGCAGCCCGGCGCCGGCGCCGACATACAGTCCGCTGATCGGCTGCGCGGTGGCGAGGATCGGTGTCGTCAGAAGGGCCGTGGCAAGGATCGCACCGCGAAGACGCATGCGTCTGAACTCCTGGTTGGGTCTTGGATTGTCCGGGATAGGAGCAACCGCTGGAAGCGGCTGCTTGCGCCCAGCCCTTTGGCGTTCCCGCATATTCGATAGCCGGTCCGAACCGGCAATTCACCACGACTTGAACAGCATCGCGAAAGCCCGACGCGAACCTGTCGGATCGGCCATGCGAGGATTTGAAGCGAACCCGAAAAGGTCGGATAACTGATTGCTTTCGCTTGGATTGCGTTGCCCGCGTCGAAGCTTTTGGTGAACTATCAACTTTTTCGTTATTTCATCTTTGGCGCCGCGACGCAAATCGAGTGCCGTGCAGGCGGGCAACACATGGCAGTTTTTAGCGGACCCGGGAAACCGATGCCTTTAAATAATGGAAACGCCGGTTTCGGATCGAACTGCGCCTGAATGGCGGCTGCTTTTCTTCCTTGTCCGGATTAGCGATAGTGGTTGCCGGCTTTCGCTGCAGGGGTTTGCATCCGGCTTATGTGGTATTGCATCGACATCATAGTCGACATGGTCAAGCTGCATCCGGGCTGGGCGCTGGGCGCGGTTTTTCTTGCCGCGATCATCGAGGCCGTGGCGGTGCTGGGAATCCTTATTCCGGGAACTCCAATCCTGATGGCGGTTGCAGGCGCGGCGGCGATTGCGGGCCAATCGATGCTGCCGTTCCTGGCACTTTCCATCCTGGGCGCGGTCATCGGCGATTTTCTTTCGTTCTGGGCAGGCAAGCGGTTCAGCCTCCGGTTACGTGGCGTCTGGCCGTTTTCGCAACGGCCCCTGCTGATGGACAACGCGGTGCGTTTCTTCGATCGGTATGGCGTCTACAGCGTGGCATTGTGCCGATTTGTGCCAGTGCTGCGGTCCACCGTTCCGCTGGTTGCCGGCATGGCGGGGATGCGACAGCGGCGCTTCGTTGCGGCGAATGTTGCCTCGGCGTTGATCTGGGCGCCGGTGCACATCTACCCGGCGCAGATCGCCGGCTTGTCGATCGGGCGGCTGCGCGATGGCGACTGGCAATCCGCCGCGCTTTGGGGCGCGGCGCTGTTAACCGGTTGCGCCGGGGCATGGCTGGTTCACCGGGCGGTTAGCGCTCGCTCGCGATAGCGCCGCGGCGCCTCCACCGAGCAAACGACGGTTGAATCGGGAACCGATGCCGGCACTGATTTCAACCGCCAACCGCACCCTGCGTATTGACGTACAAGGCATAGAGTCCGTGGCTGGCCGCCATGAACAATCGGTTGCGGAAGCGGCCACCGAAGCAAAGATTAGCGGCTCGCTCGGGCAGCGTTATGTGGCCGATCGGCGTGGCGCTTTTGTCAAATACCCGCACGCCGTCCAACTCGTTCTGGCCCATGCCCCAGCCGCACCAAAGATTGCCATGTATATCGACGCGAAAACCATCGGGCGTGCCTGCCTCGGCGTCGATGAACACGCGATTCCGCGCCAGCTTGCTGCCACCGTCCACGACATCGAAGGCGCGGATCAGACGGTTCGGTTCGGCCCGCGAGGCGACCACATACAGGAGTTGCTCGTCGGGGGAGAAAGCGAGGCCGTTGGGCCCCTCGATGTCGTCGGCCATCATAGTGGCGTGGCCGGTCTGGGCGTCGACGCGCCAGACCGCGGCGGGAATTTCGGAGGCGGCCTTCTCGCCCTCGTAATAGCCGCTGATGCCGAAAGTCGGGTCGGTGAACCAGATCGAGCCATCGGATTTCACCACCACGTCGTTAGGCGAATTCAACGGTTTGCCTTCGTGGCGATCCATCAGGATTGTGATGCTGCCGTCATACTCGGTGCGGGTGACGCGGCGGCCGCGATGCTCGCACGTCACCAGACGACCTTGACGGTCGCGGGTATTGCCGTTGGCGTTCCAGGAGGTCTTGCGGAACACGCTGACCGCGCCGGTCTCCTCTTCCCATTTCAGGATACGGTCGTTGGGGATGTCACTCCACAGCAGGTAGCGGCCATCGCCGAAATACACCGGGCCTTCCGACCAGCGGCAGCCGGTGGCCAACTGTTCGACAGAGGCAAGCGGCAGGCGCAGCGCGTTGAAGCTGGGATCCAGCACCTGCACGTTCGGATCGGGATAGCGCTGGCTTGGTGCCCACATGGTTCGGTCTCCCCCGGTTTGGCATCGCAGTAGCCTAGATGAGGTTGGGATGGCGGGGAACCGGGCGGATCACCGTGGCAAGGGATCGGTGCCCTCGCTCAATAAATCGAGGAACCCGCCATAGACGAACACCTTCCCGCGCTGACGGCCCGTTGTTTCGCGAACAATGCTCAGTTTTCGCAGGTGGGCGATAGCGCTGGTGACGGTGGGCTGCGACAGGCCAAGCCGGCGGGATGCATCCGGGATTGTGGTCAATCCGCGACGCTGCAGGAAAAGGTGCAGTCGCATCGCCGTGGCAGCGGGGCGGCCAAGTTGCTCGATACGGGCTCGGTCGTTGCCGAACAGCCGCAGCAGGCTCTGGGCGGTCTGGGTGCCCTGGCGTGCGGTCTCGGTGACGCCGCGGAGAAAAAAACCGACCCATGCCTCCCAGTCGCCGTGCTCGCGAACCGCCTGCAGGTGGTCATAATAGGCCTGCCGGTTCTGCTTGAAGAACAGGCTGAGATAGAGCAGAGGCTCGCGCAGGACACCGCGTTCGCAGAGCAGGAAGGTTATCAGCAAGCGGCCGAGGCGACCGTTACCGTCAAGGAACGGGTGGATGGTTTCGAACTGGACGTGTACCAGGGCGGCTTTCACCAGCAGCGGCAAGTCCGGGCTGTCGGCGTGGATGAAGGCTTCAAGCGCGCCGAGGCTGTCCATGACCAGATGCGGCGGAGGCGGCACGAACAAGGCGTTGCCGGGCCGCGTGCCGCCGATCCAGTTCTGGGTGCGGCGGAATTCTCCAGGATCCTTGTCGCGGCCTCGGCCTTGGGAAAGCAGAATGCCGTGGATTTCCCGGATCAGGCGGAGCGACAGGGGAAAGTCCTCGCGCAGGCGATGCAGACCGTGGTTCATCGCGGCGACGTAGCCGGAGACCTCGCGCGTGTCATCGATCGGAACGCCGGGCGCCGCTTCCGCCTCATACAGCAGCAGGTCGGACAGCGACGACTGTGTGCCCTCGATCTGGGAGGACAGCAGGGCCTCCTTGCGGATATAGATGTAGAGGAACAAGGAAGGATCGGGCAGCACCGAGGCGATGCCGTCGAGCCGTCCAAGCGTCTGGTTGGCTTGTTCGAGCGGGACGTGCAGGCCCGCGAGGTCGATCGGCGGTATAGGCGGCAGGGGTGGCGGGATGTAGGCGCGCACCGTCTCGCCGCCAATGGCGGTGGTTTCGTAGCGACCCAGGCGGCTTGGGTGGTCGGGCATCGACGACCTTGTTAAAGGATGCGTTAATAGCGAGCTCGCTTATTAAATGATATAGGATTATCTCTTAAAAAGAGATCGAACCTGGGTTGCCGATGGCCGGGGATGCGGCGAAACTGGCCGGCCTCCTGAAGGAACAAGCCCATGTTGCAAATGCCCCCCGCCGTTCCCGGCATGCGCGAAGAGGAGGTCGACACCCCTGCCCTGGTTATCGACCTGGACGCTTTCGAGGCAAACCTCGATACCATGGCGGCGCTACTGGCGCCGACCGGGGTGAAGTTGCGGGCGCATGCCAAAACGCACAAATCCCCGGTCATCGCCAAGCTGCAGATGGCGCGCGGCGCGGTCGGCAACTGTGTGCAGAAGGTGGCGGAAGCCGAGGTGCTGGCCTGGGGTGGCATTCCCGACATCCTGGTCAGCAACGAGGTGATCGGCGCGGCCAAGCTGGCTCGGCTTTGTGCGCTGTCGCGGATTTCCAAGGTCGCGGTCTGTGCCGATGATGCCGGGCAGATCACGGCGATCGAGGCGGCGGCGGCCGACGCCGCCGTTCGCATGCCGGTGCTGGTGGAGATCGACGTCGGTGCCGGGCGCTGCGGGGTCCAGCCCGGACCGGACGCGGTGGCGCTGGCGAAGCGGATCGCCGGGTCAAAACACTTGGTGTTCGGCGGGCTGCAGGCCTACCACGGCAGTGCTCAGCACAAGCGCACGCCAGCGGAACGGCGGACTTTGATCGGCGGCGCGGTCGACGCATCGCGGCGTACGGTGGAGCAACTGCGTCAACAAGGATTGGACTGCGCGATCGTGGGCGGCGCCGGCACCGGAACGTTCGAATTGGAATCGAAGTCGGGTGTCTATACCGAAATGCAGGCCGGCAGCTATGTTTTCATGGACGCGGACTACGCCAGGAACCTTGACGAAGAGGGCGCGCCGGTCGGCACGTTCCGCCATGCGCTGTTCGTGCTGGCATCGGTGATGAGCCAGGCACAGACGGGCGTCGCGGTGCTGGATGCAGGGCACAAGGCGGTGGCGGTGGATTCCGGGTTACCCACGGTCTGGGAGCGGCCGGACATTCGCTATACCAGCGCTTCGGACGAGCACGGCAAACTGCAATACGCCAGCGAGACCGCAGCGCCCAAGGTCGGTGAAAAGCTCCGGCTGGTGCCCGGCCATTGCGACCCGACGGTGGACAAGTTCGACTGGTATGTCGGCGTGCGCAACCGCCGTGTCGAGTGCCTGTGGCCGGTGGCCGCGCGCGGCGGCCTGAGCTGAATCACCGGGATCAAGGGGTGCGTCGCACTCGTCGTGCGCAAGCAAGCTTCGCATGACGCGGGTTCGGGCAGAGTTCAACCTTGCTATAGCCGAAACCGGATACCGGCCAGCGCGGTCGGCCCAGGGATCTGGTAGCCATTCACCGGCTCGAACTTCGAATAGAAGATGTTCCAACCGTTGACATAGAACTCGACACGGGGCGTCAGCCGGTAGTTGATCGCGAGGTTGGCGACTAGTCCATGCTGGCCGACGCCGGGTTGCAAGCTGTTGTTGCCGCTATCATCGATCAGGAAATCCCGATCGGATCCGGTATATATAACAGTGGTGACGACGCTCAGTCCGGTCAACGGCCGTATCGTCACGTCGGCGGACGCCTGGTTTTGCGGCCTTCGCAGCAACTGAGAGCCTTGGCCAGCCGGTTCGCCGTCCGAGGCGGTGTTAAGGAAGCTGTAGGTGGCGTGCAGGTCGATCCAGTATGCCGGGCGCAAGGTCGCCTCGGTCTCCACGCCATGCAGATGGGCGGAAGCCAGGTTCACCTCGGTGTTCATCGTCTCGGAGGTCGGTACGTTTACCAGCAGGTCACGGATGCGCTGGTCGAAATAGGTGGCCCCAAGGGTCGCGAAATCGGATCGTCCAGCGGCCGGAATATCACTGGTGAAGCCGGCTTCCCAGCCTTGTGATTGTTCCGGCTTCAAGTTGGGATTGCCGACATAGCCGAAAGAATCGACGCCGAATCGATCAAACAAGGAAGGCGCGCGGAACGCGGTTCCATAGGCAACCTTCAGGTGGGTGGCGATCCGCTTGAGGTCGTACACCCCACCGACCCGCCAAGTGGTCGGCGCGTTCTGGTCCACCCAATCCTGCCGCAGCTGTGCGGTCAGCGCCAACCGCTGCAGCAGCGTGGTCTGCAGACCGGCATAGGCTGCATGGGTGGACATGTACGCCGACGTGCGCTGGGTGGATGGGGACCCGGCAAAATTCTCGTTGACCCGGACCTTGGCGGTGTCGCCGGTAAATTCATAGCCGAAAGTCATCGCGCTGGCGGACAACCCGGGTAGCGCAATAAGATCATCGAGGTGCAGCGTGTTGTTCCATTGCAGATCGGTGCGGTACGAGTGGTAACGCGAATCCGACGCCGCCTGGTTCGGATCGGCCGGCGCCAGTGGCTCCAGATAGCGTCGATCATCCTGCAACTGTCCCAGAAACAGTCCGGTTTCCAGTTGGCCGTTGAACAGGTGGGTGGTGCCGCCGATGCGACCCAGCAAGGAACTCGCTTGGCCGTTGGAGTTCGAGTCGTCGAATGTCGGGGTGCCCAGTGTGTTGAAACCGAAATAACTGGTGTCGGCGCGCAGAAACAATGACAGCCGAGTGCCTTCGACCGGCGTGTAGCCGAGGTTCAGGGTCAGGATCCGGTCGCGGAACCCTTGCGGCACACCGGTGTAGGAACTTTCCCGCTGCGGCAGGGCATCGTAGCCGCGCTGCGACTGCGACTCGGCGGTGATGGCGAAATCGACCGGCCCCTGGATGCCGCTCGCGGTCAGATTGCCGCGCACCAACGCCGGATAACCCCCGGCCAGGTCGCCGCTCCAATGCACGCCGGGCTGGGAGCCTCGGCGGGAGATCAGGTTGATCACCCCGCCGATGGCCCCCGACCCGTAGAGAGCCGCCATCGGCCCGCGGATGATCTCGATCCGCTCGACGTCGGACAAGGTATCGACGCCGAAATTGAACGCCGAGGTCGGATCGGCGGCGTCGTTGATCGGCATTCCGTCGCGCAGCACAAGAACGTGGTCGGAGTTCGTGCCGCGCAGGAACACGCTGGTCTGGCCGCCGGGGCCGCCGGACGGGCTGACATGCAGTCCGGGAACATCCGACAGCGCCTCGGCGATCGTATTATAGCCGTGTGCATCGATCGTTGCTCGATCAATGACGGTGACACCGGCCGGGATCTGCTCGATCGGGGTCGGCACCCGCGTCGCGGTTACCACCGTTTCGGGTATGGCGAGCGGAGCGTCCCCGGCGCTTGCCGCTGTTATCGACAGCAGGGCCAGTAATAGCCAAGCCAGGGACAGCCAAGCCCGTGACAGCCAGGTCGCGCGATCAAGGCGCATGCGGTTACTCCATCGACCGTAGTGTCGATTGCCCGCATACGGGTTTCTCCCCGTAGCCCCGGTTCACCTCGCCCGGCGCACACGCGCAGTCTCGATGCCGGCCGGTCTCCTGGCTCGCGGGTCTTGGCCTGGGTCCACCTTCTCACCCCAGGAGGCGCCTCCCGAGGCAATGGCATAAGGACTTGGCTCGCCGCTTACAGTTGCGAGGGCAGCCGCCGTTCGGCAGTTCCCGTTTCAGCCCGTCTGGGCCACCGTCATCTGAGGCGCAGTATAGAGCACCGATGCTTCGGCTGGAAACGTGCCGACGCCGACGTTACGCGGCGCCCGGACGCGCCGACGGTTCGCGGTTTCGATCGGCTCCGAGGCGCGGCATCACCGGGCGGCGAAGTGACGTTTCAGGCGGTCGATCGCTTCTTGCAGCACCTCTTGCCGCTTGCAGAAGGCGAAGCGAGCGTAATGCCGTGGAGCCCCGGGTTGCTCGTAGAAGGCCGAGACCGGGATCGCGGTCACCCCGGCCTGTTCGGTAATGTGACGGCAAAATGCGAGGTCGTCGCCGACGAAACCAAGCGGCGCGAAGTCGGCGGTGAGGAAGTAGGTGCCGTGCGTGGGCAGGACAGAGAATCCGATCGAGGCCAGGCCCTGCGCAAGCTGGTCCCGCCGTGCCTGCAGGTCGCGCGAGAGGGAGACAAAGTAGGCATCGTCCTTGGCCAAGCCCAAGGCGACCGCGCGTTGCAGGTTGGGCGCGGTGGTGAAGGTGAGGTTCTGATGCGCCTTTTGCACCAGCGGGGTCAGCGCCGCGCTGGCCGTCACGTAGCCGACCTTCCATCCGGTCAGCGAAAACGTCTTGCCGGCGCTGCCGATCCGCATGGTGCGCTGGCGCATGCCCGGCAGCGTCATCAGCGGAATATGCCTGGCCCCATCAAACGTCAGGTGTTCGTAGACTTCGTCGCAGATCGCGTAGGTGTCGTGGCGGGTGACCAGATCGGCGACGAAGCCCAATTCGTCGGCGGTGAACACCTTGCCGCACGGGTTCATCGGCGAGTTGAACAGGATCGCCTTGGTGTTGGCGCCAAACGCGTCCGCGAGTTCGTCGAACGGCAGGTCCCAATGCGGCGGCGACAGGCGCACGATACGCGGGACGGCGCCCAGCATACGAACAACCGGGACGTAGGTGTCATAGAGCGGCTCGATCAGGACCACCTCATCGCCGGGGTCGACCACCGCCATCAGGCTGGCGGTGATCGCCTCGGTGGCGCCGGATGTCACCGTGACGTCGCGCGCCCCGTCGATGTCCAGGCCATAAAACCGCCGGTTTGCCCCGGCGACGGCTTCTCGAAGGTCAGCCACGCCGGGCATCGGCGGATATTGATTGCGGCCGTCGCGCAGTGCGTCGCAGGCGGCTTGCACGATATCCGCCGGACCGTCGGTGTCCGGAAAGCCCTGGCCAAGATTGATCGATCGATGTTCGGTCGCGAGCGCCGACATCACCGTGAAGATGGTGGTGCCAATCGATCCCAGGTAGCTGTTGGCTCCGCGCATCGGTTATACTCCGTCGTGGTTTGGTCGCGCGAGACTGGCTGGGGCGCACCGCGCGAGACATTGGACTGCCGTTCTCAACTCGCACTGGGAAGACCAGGAGGCAAGCATAGCGGCAGTCTATATTGACTCCACCCGATGCATAAAAAACGGGCGACCTGCATCCGTTTCCTCTGAGCAAATAAGCGGCAGTCGGTTTTGCGGTTGGCGCGGCGCAACGCGCCGTCGATATTCGGCACGGCGCTTGGCGGGAACCGGCGATGCCCTCGGTCGCGGCGGTGAGCACCAAGCCGGCCGGCGGCTGGGGGCGCCGGTTTTGCGGCTGGGCGGGGACGGACCGGCAATTAAACGGCCAAAAAGGTGGATACCATGCAACCTT
Organism: Rhodopila sp.; assembly: GCF_965277165.1. Taxonomy (GTDB): domain Bacteria; phylum Pseudomonadota; class Alphaproteobacteria; order Acetobacterales; family Acetobacteraceae; genus Rhodopila. The sequence continues at coordinate 2,165,407 of NZ_CBDICE010000005.1, read as the reverse complement.
CGTCGTTGTAGCTTGGCACGCCGCATGCAAACCTGTGGCGCTGTTCACGCCGCATGACATTCCTGATGCGACCCGGGCAGCCTGAACTTTGTGGGAGGCCCGGCTAAACCGGGCTTGATGAGCATGAAAAAGATCGAAGCCGTCATCAAGCCGTTCAAACTCGATGAAGTGAAAGAGGCGCTGCACGAGGTTGGACTGCAAGGCATTACCGTGGTGGAAGCCAAGGGGTTTGGCCGTCAGAAGGGTCACACCGAGCTTTACCGCGGTGCCGAGTACGTGGTGGACTTTCTGCCCAAGGTGAAGATCGAGGTCATTTGCGAGGATGCGGTTGTGGAGCGAGCGGTCGAGGCGATCGTGAACTCTGCTCGCACCGGCCGGATCGGCGACGGGAAGATCTTCATTTCCGGTGTCGATGAGGTTATTCGCATTCGGACCGGCGAACGTGGGGAGGACGCGATCTAATCGGCTTGCCCGACCCGGTCTCTCCGCTCCCGCCGGTTTGGGCGGGTGCGATTTCCCACTCAGAACGGATTTATTGGGTTTCCAACCCGCTGCCGGGCGTGGCTAGCGGGACAGGACAGATGAGCCCCGCGAATGCTGGGGTCGTTCGGTTGCCGCGCCGCATGACGGGCGGGATGGTTTTGGCTTTCAGACAGACAACAAGGATACCAGGATGGCGAAGAAGCCGGCAGTAGCAGCATCAGACGCGGACAACGACGTGGGCAAAGTGCTCAAGATGCTCAGCGACAACTCAGTTGAGTATGTGGATCTGCGATTCACCGATCCCCGCGGCAAGTGGCAGCATACCGCCCAGCATGTCTCGACCATGGACGAGGATGCGTTCCGTGACGGCATCATGTTCGATGGCTCATCGATCGCGGGATGGAAGGCGATCAACGAGAGCGACATGATTCTGATGCCGGACCCGGCGACCGCGACGATGGACCCGTTTTCGGCCAAGCCCAGCATGATCGTGGTGTGCGACATCATCGAGCCGTCCACCGGTCAGTTCTACGCCCGCGACCCGCGCGCCACCGCCAAGCTGTGCGAGGCCTACGTCAAGTCCAGCGGCGTCGGCGACGTCGTTTCCATCGGCGCCGAGGCCGAATTCTTCATCTTCGACAGCGTACGGTTCGGCACCGGCGGCAACTACGCGAGCTTTCAGGTCGACAGCGTCGAAGGCCCCGGTTCCAATCTGAAGGACTATCCGGAAGGCAACATGGGTCACCGTCCGACGGTGAAGGGAGGCTACTTCCCGGTTCCGCCGGTCGATGGCGACAGCGATCTGCGCGCGGAGATGCTGTCCACGATGGGGGAGATGGGACTGACCATCGAAAAGCACCACCATGAGGTCGCGCAGTCGCAGCACGAACTCGGCTTCAAGTTCGGCGCGCTGACCGCAATGGCGGACCAGATGCAGATCTACAAGTACTGCGTGCACAACGTCGCCCATTCCTACGGCAAGACGGCGACGTTCATGCCGAAACCGGTCTATGGCGACAACGGGTCGGGCATGCACACCCATATCTCGATCTGGAAGGCTGGACGGCCATTGTTTGCCGGCAATGGCTACGCCGACCTTTCTGAGACCTGCATGTATGCGATCGGCGGCATCATCAAGCACGCCAAGGCGATCAACGCCTTTTCGAACCCTTCGACCAACAGCTACAAGCGACTGATCCCGGGCTTCGAGGCGCCGGTTCTGCTGGCCTATTCGGCTCGCAACCGGTCGGCGTCGTGTCGCATCCCATACACCACCAACCCGAAGGCCAAGCGGGTCGAGGTTCGCTTCCCGGATCCTAGTTGCAACCCCTATTTGTCCTATTCCGCGATCACGATGGCGGCGCTGGACGGGATCATTAACAAGATCCATCCAGGCGACCCGATGGACAAGGACCTGTACGACCTGCCGCCGGAAGAACTGAAGGGTATCCCGACAGTATGCGGCAGCCTGCGTGAGGCGCTTGGGGCATTGACCGCCGACCATGACTTTCTGCTGCAGGGCGGCGTGTTCAGTTCCGACCAGATCGAGAGCTATATAGAACTGAAGTGGAATGAGGTATATCGTTTCGAACATGTACCTCATCCGGTCGAGTTCGAAATGTACTATTCGGTCTAAAAACTGGACATCAATCGGCCCCCGCCGTGTCTTTGCGGCGGGGTTTTTTTGTCTAAACCAAATTACCGACGTCTTCGTCGGCAAGCCGATGGGCGGCGGCTGATCGATGGGGAAAACCGTATCGCGGACCAAGAGGACCGTGCGCGGGCAACTGCCTGATTAATGTGCATCGGTGTCGGTGAAGTATCGGTGAAAATGCCGCCGCCGCGCTAAGATGACGTTGGCATGATTGTTGATTCTACCGGAAGCGCGTCTGGCCGTTGTTCATCGTAGCGGCGCGGCGAAACGGCAGGACAGGACCGAAAAATGCAGGACTTCCCCCACCGCGACGAAAAACCGGAGGATCGGCCGACATGAAACTCATCATGGCCATCATCAAGCCGTTCAAGCTCGACGACGTGCGGGAGGCCCTGACGCCGCTTGGCGTGCAGGGCCTGACGGTTTCCGAAGTCAAGGGTTTTGGACGACAGAAGGGTCAGACCGAGATCTATCGTGGGGCGGAATATCACGTCAGCTTCCTGCCCAAGATCAAGATTGAGGTCGTGGTGCCGGATGACCTGACCGATCAGGTGATCGAGGCGATTTCCAAGGCCGCGCATACCGGCAAGATCGGCGATGGCAAGATCTTCGTCATCGACATCGAGCGCGCCATGCGTATTCGCACCGGCGAAGTCGATACCGAAGCGCTGTAAACAAAAAGCAGAGGGAAACAGGACTATGAAGAGACCCCGTTATTTCTGGGGACTGAGCGCGCTGCTGTTCGCTCTGTTGCTAGCGTTGCCGGCCTTGGCGCAAACCGCCGCCGCGCCGGCCGCCGCCGCGGCGGCGCCTGCCGGCCCACCGAAACTCGATTCCGGCGATACCGCCTGGATGTTGAGCAGCACCGCGCTGGTGCTGCTGATGACGGTGCCCGGCCTGGCGCTGTTCTATGCCGGCATGGTCCGGAAGAAAAACGTGCTGGCGACGATGATGCAGTCGTTCACCATCTGCTGTATTGTAACGATCGTCTGGATGGTGGCTGGCTACAGCATCGCCTTTACCACCGGCAACGCCTACATGGGCGATTTTTCGCGCATCTTGCTGAATGGGATCGGCGAGCACATCGTCAAGGGAAACGATTCGCAGGCTTTCGTGTTGGCTTCGGGCGTGAAGGGCGTCGCGGATATGACGACCACGATTCCCGAAACGGTCTACATGATGTTCCAGATGACGTTTGCGATCATTACCCCGGCGCTGATTGCCGGCGCGTTCGCTGATCGCATGAAGTTCTCGGCGATGTGCATCTTCATGGCGTTGTGGTCTTTGCTGGTCTACTCGCCGATTGCGCACTGGGTCTGGTCGCCGTCGGGATGGGCCAACCAGATGGGGATCCTGGACTTCGCCGGGGGCACCGTCGTGCATATCAATGCCGGCATCGCCGGTCTGATGTGTGCGCTGGTGCTTGGCAAACGGGTCGGCTACGGCAACGACAACATGGCGCCCTACAACCTGTCGCTTGCGGTCATCGGCGCCTCGCTGCTCTGGGTCGGCTGGTTCGGGTTCAACGCGGGGTCCGCGGTCGCGGCCAACGGCCGCGCCGGCATGGCGATGGCGGTGACTCAGATCGCCACCGCCGCGGCGGCTTTGGGCTGGATGTTCGCGGAGTGGATCACCAAAGGCAAACCATCCGTGCTGGGCGTCATCTCCGGCGCCGTTGCCGGGTTGGTCGCCATCACCCCGGCTTCGGGCTTCGTGCTGCCCGGTGGGTCGATCGTGATCGGCGTCGCGGCCGGTGTGATCTGCTTTTGGGCAGCCACCACTCTGAAGCATCTGCTGGGCTATGACGACAGCCTGGACTGCTTCGGCGTGCACGGTATCGGCGGCATCGTCGGCGCGCTGCTGACAGGTGTGTTCTCCTACGGTCCGCTGTCGGCAACCGATGCCTCGCCGGATGGCAGCCCCGGAGGTCTGGCGCAGCTCAAGCTCCAAGCCATCGGCGTGTGCTCAACATTGGTCTATAGCGGTGTCATGACGCTGATCCTGCTGATGGTCACCAAGGCGCTGGTCGGGTTGCGCGTCGGTGAGGACGAAGAGCGCGAAGGGCTCGATATCGTTCTGCACGGCGAGCAGATCTTTTAAGTCTGTCAGACGGCGTCCCGGCCAACTCGGGGCGCCGTTTTTGTCTGTGTGTTGCCAGATGAACACCCCACCGCAACAGATTGTTCATATAGTTGCTTCGGGACGTCTTCAGTTACGTCTGCATCAGACCAGAATGGAACGCAACTAATGCCCATAATGAAACTGCGGCACGGCGCGTGGCTCGCCGCGGCAACCGCGATGGCCACAAATGTCATACCGGCAGCGGCACAAACGCCGGCGCCACCGGCCGCGACCGAAGCAGCCCCTGCTCCGGCGCCCTCCCCTGCTCCGGCGCCCTCCCCTACTCCGGCGCCCGCCGCTGCTCCGGCGCCGCCGCCCGGCTTCTGGATCGATGGCATCCACCTGTCGGCTCAGATTGAAGGTGGCATCACCGGCAACTTCGCGGGCCCCAAACAAAATTTCGGCCAGCTGTTCACCGATAAGCCGAACACGCTTCTGCTCAACCAAATTCTGCTGACCGCCAATAAACCGCTCGACCCAAAGGCGACCGACTTCGACTGGGGCTTCAAGCTGCAGGGCATGTACGGCTCCGATGCCCGCTACACCCACTTCCTTGGCGAGCTCGACCGGGTCAATCCTTACGACCGCAACCAGTTTGACATCGTCGAAGCCAATGCCCTGTTCCACCTGCCGGTGCTATTCTCCGGTGGTGTCGACCTTAAGGCGGGCCAGTATGTGACACCCCTGGGCTACGAAACGATCGACCCTTCGACCAACCCGTTCTACTCGCATTCCTACATCTTCAACTTCGGCTTGCCGTTCAAGCATACCGGCGTCCTGACTATCAGCCATGTCAACCCGATGCTGGACGTCTACCTCGGAGCAGACACTGGGTCCAACACCACATTCGGGCCGTTGGGCGAGAATAACAGTGCCGTGGCGTTTCTCGGCGGCGTCAACCTGACCTTGCTCGACGGCAATCTGACCGTTCTGGCACTGACCCACCTCGGACCCGAGAATGCTTCGCGCGCGCTATCGCCCGCCGGCTTCAACGCCGATGGTTACTATCGATACTTCAATGACATCGTCATCACCTACAAGGCGACCTCGGCGCTCACCCTGACAACCGAACTGGACTGGATTCGTGACGACTTCGGAGCAACCGGTTTCGCCACCGGCAAACCATCGGCATCCAACGGCCTCGGCATCGCCCAATATGCCAGCTACACGCTAACCGATACGCTCACGCTCAATGGACGTGGCGAACTATTTAGAGATGACAACAACTTTTTCGTCGCTGGCTTCGGCGCCAACAATGGCTTCGATCAGTTTCAGAAAGGCTTCGGGACTCCGCTTAGCACAGCCTTGCATCAGACCACCTACGGCGAAATTACCCTTGGCGTGACTTACAAACCGGCCAATCTGCCGCCCGTGGTCAGCGGCCTGCTGCTCCGTCCGGAAATCCGCTGGGACACCGACCTCGGCGGCGCTCGGGCGTTCAACAGCAACAAAGACAACAGCTCGTTCACCATCGCATCCGACGCTGTGCTGACGTTCTGATCCGGCCTCGACCGCGACGGCGGGCCAGGGAAGCTTCCCAGGCCCGCCGAACCGCCTACAGCGTCAAACCGCCATCCACGGTCACCGTCTGTCCGGTCACCATCGCCGCGCCGAAGCCCAGAAACACGATAACCTCGGCCAGATCCTCCGGCTGACAGCGGCGCTTCAGCAGCGCGTGTTCGATCGATTGCTGGCGTTCCTCGTTGCTCCACTCCACCATCCAGGAACTGTCCACCGCGCCGGGAGCGATGGCGTTTACCCGCACCTCGGGCGCCAGCGCCCGCGCCAGATTCTGCGTCAGGCTGACGACGCCGGCCTTGGTCGCGCCGTAGGCCAGGCTGCTGCCGGCTCGACCCAGACCGGCGATCGAGGCGGTGTTGACGATTGCACCCCCAGCCTTCCTCAAAGCCGGCGCCGCGGCCTTGGCGCAGCGGAACACCCCAAGCAGGTTGGTTTCCAGCAGCAGCGACCAGAGTTCTTCGGTGATCAGATCCAGCGCCGGCGGTGCGATCCGGTGCCGGGTGCCAGGCGTGCCGGCATTGTTGACCAGCAGGTCAAGGCGGCCGAGTTCGGCAACGGCCTGCTCAACCATGCGCACTGCGTCGTTCGCATCGGCGACACTGCCAGGAGCCATCAACGCCTTACCGCCATCCGCGATCAGTCGGTCGACCGCTTCGGGCCCGCGCGGATCATCGCTCAGGAAGTTCACCGCCACCGTCGCGCCGAAGCCCGCTAGCATCCTGGCGGTGGCCAAGCCGATGCCGGAGGCACCTCCAGTGACCAATGCAGTTTTGCCGGAAAGGTCGTAGTGGATCATTTGCCCTCCATCGGGCCGATCGCCCGCAATGCTTGTTTCAGTGCCAGCAGTTTGCGGTCGCGCTCGCGGAACAATTCCTCAGCTGTGCGTCCGCCCCAGTCGAAATAGCCTTTGCCGGCCATGACCCCGGTGCGCCCCTCGGCGATCAGCGCGTCCAGTGTTTCGCTATGGTCGTGCGGTTCGGGCGGCGTGTAGCTGCGGTTGCGCATGCCTTGTTGCATCAGCAACAATCCGGTGAAGTCGGCCTTGGCCATGATGCCGAGGATCGGTATGCGCAGCGCCAGCCCGTGCAGCACCGAGTCGTCGATGTCTTTCGCGGTGACCAGGCCCTCGTCGAGCAATCGATAGACTTCAAGCTGCATCGCCGCCTGCAGGCGGTTGGCGACATAGCCTTGCACCATCTGCTTGAACACCACCGGCGCCTTGCCCATCGCCGCGACGATATCGCGCACCGCGATGACGGCGGCAGGATCGGTCCCGGGGCCCGGGCAGAGGTCAACAAGATCGCACAGGTAGGGCGGCGTGTACCAGTGCGCGATAATGGTCCGGGCCTGCAGACCGGCCGGCACCAGCGGGAAGATATCCAGGTTTGATGTGTTGCTGGCGAGGATCGCCTGGGGTTCCATCAGCCCTTCAAGCTCGACGTAGAGCGAGCGCTTGACGTCGGGGCGCTCGACCACCGCCTCGATCACCAGGGTGGCACCCTTGACGGTCTCGGCGAGTGCCGGGACGCAGCGCACCGCGTTGGCGAGCCGCTGCCGGTTCCAGGTGCCGTCGGCTTCGCCGGCCTCGGCCAGCGTTGTCAGCGCGGTGACCATCAGGCCGGGCGCGCGTGCCAGGGTTGCCGCGTCGTTATCGGTGAGACGAACGCGATGTCCGCCAAGCGCGAACACCAGGGCCAGCGCGTGGCCCATCAGGCCGGCGCCGAGGACCGCGACTTCGGTCATGCTACACCCCCTCCGGCAGCCAAGGCTCAGGCGCTCGGCAATCGATATCGGTGGCGACGTCGACCACGACGGTCTCATCCGATGCCAGGGCTTCGCGCAGCGCCGGGCCGATTTGCGCCGGGTCTTCCACGCGGATGCCGTGCAGTCCAAACACCTGGGCCAGGTCGGCGAAATTGGTCGGCCCAAAGCGCACCAGTTCGGCGACGTCTCCGGGCTTGTTGCCTTGCTGGCGCTGGATTTTCGGCCAGCCCTGGCCGAAGCCCGAATTGTTGTTCACCACCAGCACCACCGCGATGCCGCGACGCCGGGCGGTTTCCAGTTCGCTCAGGTGGTAGTAGAGCGCGCCGTCGCCCGACCAGCAGATGACTTTGCGGTGCGGCGCCGCGCATTTGGCGCCAAGGGCGGCGGGAAACGACCAGCCGAGTGATCCGGCTGCCCGTAGATACGTCTGCCCTTCGCCGTTGAGCTCGATCAGCGAACTGCTCCAGATGCCGGAATAACCGGTATCGGCGACCAGGATGCCGTCGGTTGGCAGGGCACGGGTGATCTCGTCGCACAGGCGATCGGGCCAGATCGGCGCGGCGTGGCTGGCCAGCGCGGCGGCGCGGTCGTGCCGCCAGGCGGAGACGATGGCGGCGGCGCGATCAGCGAACGCAGGGTCTCGCCGCGGCCGGCCGAGCGCGCTGAGCAAGCCCGCCAGGGTAGCCTTCGGGTCGCCCATCACTGCTGTCGTGTTGGGATAGGAACGGCCGATCTCGGCGGGATCGAGGTCGATCTGCAGGCACGGTGTATCGATTGCCGGGATGCGCCAGCCATGAGTGACCTGATCGCCGGTGTCGCAGCCGATGAACACCACCAGGTCCGCCTGATTGACGATCCGGTTGGCCGGCGGGGCGGCGTAGCTCCCGGCGCACCCGATCGACAACCGGTGGCGGGTGGGTATCAGTCCGCGACCGCCCAAGGACGTGGCGATCGGGGCCGCCAGTAATTCGCCGAGCGCGAGAATTTCCTTGCCGGCAGCAGACGCGGTTGCACCTTCGCCCGCCACGATCACGATGTTCGTTGCCTGCAAGATACATTCTGCGGCGTGCTGGATGTCCGCCGCCGAGGCGAGCGGACCATGCGGCGGCATTGTCAGTTGCAGTGCGCGATCGGCGACCGGGGGCTCATGCACCGCGCCGGCCTCGATCACCTCGGCCTGCAGGCCGTTGAGGTCGAGATGGGCGGGGCGGGGCGTGCCGGTCATTGCCTCGCGCCAGGCCTGGCGCATCAGCCGGGGCAAGTCGGCGGCCTGGTCGACCCGGGCGGAGAATTTTGTCACAGGCGCAAACAGCGGGGTGTGCGGAATCTCCTGGTAGGCGTTGCGATACTGCATCGAAATCTGCTTGTGACCGGTCATCGCGATCACCGGGCTGCGGCCGAGATAGGCATCCTGCAGCCCGGAGGCCAGGTTTGCCGCGCCCACCGACTGGGCGAAGCAGACGCCCGGCCGGCCGGCGATCCGGGCATAGCCATCGGCCATGTAGGCGACCGCTTTCTCGCTGTGACCGAGCACGCGCTGGATACCCAGCGTGCCCAGTTCGATCAGGGTCCGGCGCAGCACGGCGTCGATGAAGAAAACATGGCTGGTGCCGTTGGCCGCCAGGCTCCGCGCCAGGTACTCGGCCCCGGTGACCGGTTCGCTTTGTGGCATGGCTGATCCCCCTGGTGCGCGCCGGAGCTTAGAGCGAGTTGGGGCGGCCTGGAAACTCCGGCGGCGGGAGCGGTGATTGACCCGGTGGGGACTTTGCGTGGCGCGATAGTGGCTAGGCGTTTCGCCGGTCGCAGGGGTCAGCCGTGTGCCGATGCGGCGTGGTGCTTGCCTGGCAGGCAGCCCGGCAGCAGTGGCAGAGCCTGCGCCAGCGCCTCAGGCATCGGCACGTTTGGCCGAGTGCCGTTGGCCGATCGTTGCAGCCAAGAGATGATGCTGATATCAGGCAACCCCTCGCTGTAGATGTAGAGCCGCCCGGTGTCGTCATACTGTTTGCAGGACCGGCCACGCAGACCGAACGGCGGACCCATGCCGATCGTCGGATCAACCGCCTGGTCGGGCTGCGCCCGGGTGCCGGACTGCAACATCGCAGCGAAGAGAATCCCGAGCACCAACCGCTTGATCGGTCGGGCGCCCAAAGCCGGTGACCCGAAGCCGGCAATGCCGCGCACCGGCCGACAATGTTCCGCGGGCACAACTCTCCTGACCGGCGTGACGAGCATGACGCTTTCGATTGTCTTCAACTGTGTGTTCCTTCGGACGCGCCGGAGACGGCAGGCGGGGCGGCGAAGGACGTTTCCACCACAGTTCAAGATAGCGGATCGTAGCCCTGCGATGTCAAGCAAATCATTACGACAATAGTAGGCTTGCTATAACCGCTCGAGCAAGCACGCGTCGCCATAGGAATGGAATCGGTAGCCAGTCGCCACCGCGTGGGCGTAGGCGGCCAGTATCCGTTGCCGTCCGGCGAAGGCCGCGACCAGCATCAGCAGCGTCGAGCGTGGCAGGTGAAAATTGGTCAGCAGCCGATCCACGGTCTTGAACCGGTAGCCCGGCAGAATGAACAGTTCGGTGTCGCCGCGGAACGGCGTGACCGACCCGTCCGCCGCCGCCGCGCTTTCCAGCAGCCGCAGACTTGTGGTGCCGACGGCGACAACGCGGCCCCCGGCCGCCCGCGCCTGGTTGATCGCCGCTGCGGTGGCGGCGCTGATCTCACCACACTCGGCATGCATGCGATGATCGGCGACCCGCTCCGCGCGCACCGGCAGGAAGCTGCCGATGCCGACATGCAGCGTCAGCGTGGCCCGGCGCACCCCGGCGGCGTCGAGCGCCGCCAGCAGGCCTGGGGTGAAATGCAGCCCGGCGGTCGGCGCCGCCACCGCGCCCGGATGGCGGGCGAACACCGTCTGGTAGTCGCCCTCGTCGGCCGCGGTGGGACCGTGCGGGCGATGGATATAGGGCGGCAGGGCGAGCGCGCCGGCCTGCGCGAACGCAGCCATCAGCGCCTCGCCGTCGCGGCCGAACGCCAGCACCAGGCTGCCGTCGGCCGCCTTGTCGATGACCTGGGCGGTCAGCCCGTCGGCGGCCTCGATCGCCAGTGTGTCGCCAAGACGCAGCCGACGGGCGTTGCGGGCGAGCGCGTGCCAGGCCCCGTCCGGGCGCGGCCGGTCCAGCGTGAGGCCGATCCGCGCCGCGCCGCGGCTGGCCTGCAACCGCGCCGGAAACACCCTGGTGTCGTTGGCCACCAGGATGTCGCCACGGCGCAGCAGGCCAGGCAGGTCGCGGATCGCGCGGTCGGTCAGGCCGTCGCGGCCGACCCGCAGCAGCCGGGCGGCATCGCGCGGGCGCGCGGGTTGCTGGGCGATCAACCCGGCCGGCAGCGGGTAGTCGAAGTCGGCCAAGCCGAGCTCGCCCACGCTCGGTTCGCCGACCTGGTCGGTCGCCGCCTGAGCGGTCGCCGCCGGCTCAGGCGCGGCCTGATGGGTCGCTGCCGCGCCGCTGTCGGCCCGATCGCTGTCCGGCGCCGTGGTCATCGAGGCGAATCGCTATCCGGTCGGTCGATACCAGGCGCAATGCCGCCGACCGATCCGACCAGAAGCCAGGCTGTCGGCATCATCGACGTAGATCGGTCGGTCGCATCACTCAACCCGGCTGGTAGGAGGCGATCTCGACCAGGTTGCCGTCGGGATCGCGGCAGTACACCGACTGGATCGGGCCCAGAGCGCCGGCTTTCTCCACCGGGCCCTGCAATACCTGCACGCCGTTGTCGTGCAGGTGGCCGATCACCTCGTCCGGCGGTATGGCGGTGATGAAGCACAGGTCGCCGGCGCCGGGGTCGGCGTTCACTCCGGTTGGCCAGGATCCGACATCGGCATCGACCGGGCGCAGGTTGATCTTCTGACCGCCGAATTTCAGCGCGGTCCGGTGCTGGGCGCCGAAATCCTCGCGCTCCATGCCCAGCACGCGCTGATACCAGGCGGCGCTGATCTCAACGCTGGCGACGTTCAGCACCAGATGATCGATGCGGTCGATGGTGAAGCGCATCAGCCGAGCCCGTCGTAGAAGTCGTTGCCCTTGTCGTCGATGACGATGAAGGCGGGAAAGTCCTCGACCTCGATCCGCCAGACCGCTTCCATGCCGAGTTCGGGGAACTCCAGCACCTCGACGCGACGAATGCAGTCCTGCGCCAGCCGCGCCGCGGCACCGCCGACGCTGCCCAGGTAGAAGCCGCCGTGAGTGCGACAGGCTTGCCTGACGGCGTTCGATCGATTGCCCTTGGCCAGCATCACCAGCGAGCCGCCGGCGGCCTGGAACGCGGCGACGTAGCTGTCCATCCGCCCAGCCGTGGTGGGGCCGAAACTGCCGGTGGCCATGCCGTCGGGGGTCTTCGCCGGGCCGGCGTAGTATACCGGGTGCTGCTTCAGGTAGTCGGGCAATGGCTGGCCATTGTCGAGCCGTTGGGAAAGCCGAGCATGGGCGATGTCGCGCGCCACCACCAGGGTGCCGGTCAATGACAGCCGGGTCTTCACCGGATGGCGGCTCAGCTCGGCGCGGATCTCATCCATGGGCCGGTCGAGGTCGATCGCCACCGCGGCGTCAGCGGGATCGCCGCGGTGACCGGGCGCGGCCTCGTCGCCTTGGGTTGTGCCCATGGCGGCGGTGGGGAGATCCGGCAGGAAGCGTGCCGGATCGGTTTCGAGCTGTTCCAGGAACACCCCCTCAGCGGTGATCTTCGCCTTGATCTGGCGATCGGCGCTGCATGAGACGCCGATGCCAACCGGCAGCGACGCGCCGTGCCGCGGCAGCCGCACCACGCGCACGTCGTGACAAAAATATTTGCCGCCGAACTGGGCGCCGATCCCCAGATCGCGTGAGATCCGCAGCACCAGCTGTTCGAGCTCGAGATCGCGGAATGCATGGCCGCTGGCGTCGCCGGCGGTCGGCAGCGCATCCAGCCACTTGGTCGAGGCCAGCTTGACGGTCTTCAGCGTCAGCTCGGCCGAGGTACCGCCGATGACGATGGCGAGGTGGTACGGCGGGCAGGCCGAGGTGCCGAGCGTCTTCAGCTTGGTCTCGAGGAATTTGGCCAGGCCGGCCGGGTTCAGGATGGCGCGGGTCTCCTGGAACAGAAACGTCTTGTTGGCGGACCCGCCACCTTTGGCGACGAACATCAGATGGAACTCGTCGGCATGGTCCTCCCCGGGGGCGGCCATGATGTCGAACTGCACCGGCAGGTTGTTGCCGGTGTTGACCTCCTCGAACATCGACAACGGCGCCATCTGCGAATAGCGCAGATTGGTCTCGGTGTAGGTGCGATGCACGCCCCACGACAGCGCCTCCTCCTCGTCGCCGTCGACCCAGACGCGCTGACCCTTTTTGCCGAACACGATGGCGGTGCCGGTGTCCTGGCACATCGGCAGCACACCCCCGGCGGCGATGTTAGCGTTCTTCAACAGGTCGAGGGCGACAAAGCGGTCGTTGGCGGAGGCCTCGGGATCGTCGAGGATGGCGCGCAGCGACGCCAGGTGCGCCGGACGCAGCAGGTGGGACACGTCACGGAACGCGGCCAGGGCCAGTTCGCTGAGCGCGTCCGGCGCGATCCGCAGCACGCGCTTGCCCTCGATGCTGACGCTGCGCACGCCCTCGATCGGCAGCCGGCGCCAGGACGTGGCGTCGGCGGCCAGCGGGAACATCGGCCTGTAACGAAATCCGGCCGGGCGAGGGGCTGCCCCGGAGCGAGCGTCTTGGCCAGCGTCTTGGGTGGAACGAGCGGCCGGACTGGCCAAGTCAGCGGCGGGGGCGGCGGGCCGCTGGGTGGGGGAAGCCACGTCACGATCCTTTCAGCCGCCGGGCTCGGCGGTGCTCAATCCTGCGGTGAGCGGCGGCGGAAGGCGTCCAGGCTGACCACCTGAGCCGGTTCGCTGGCCCTGGCCGCGGCGTCGGAGTCAGCGCCCTGGCCTTCACCAGCCGCGTCTTCCCCAGCTGCGTCCTCCCCCGCCGCCGAGCCGCGACCCTCGGGCTTGCCGGCCGGGGACGGCGGTCGTGAGGCCGCGACCGCCGGGTCCGCGACCTGGAAGCGCAGGCCGTAGCGGATATGCGGGTCGGCGAATTCGACTACCGCGTCGAGCGGGATGACCAGTCGGGACGGCACGCCGCCGAATGACAGGCCGACCCCGATCGCCTGGGTGGCGCGATTGAACGTCAGGTCCCAGAACTGATGCTGCAGCACGATGGTCATTTCATTGGGATATTGCGCGGCCACTCGCGGGGGGATCTGCACGCCGGGGTGATCGGTGCGGAAGGTGAGGTAGAAATGATGCCCGCCGGGCAGGCCGGCGGTGGCCACGTGCTCGACCGCCTGCGCCACGACGTGGCGCAGCGCCTGGGCGATCCATGTCTCATAGGGCAGCAGACTCTCCGGCCGCTGCTGCTGATCGTCTTCCATCAGTGCCCTCGCGCCTGTGGCGCCCCACCCATAGCGCGTCCGGGCAGGGCGGCAAAGAGGGTTCCGATAGGGCCGCTGGCAGGCCACCGGTTCCACGGCTGCCGGCAGGGGGCGCCTTGGAGGACCGCCCTGTGGGATGCAGGGTGGAATGCAGGGTGGGATGCAGGGTGGAATGCAGGCTGGCGATGCCACCGGGCGTTGCCGTGGCAAGGCTGTGATCTTGCGCCCGGTGGACAGCACCCTCGCGCGACGCCAAGTAAATATGCGCTTCGCAGTCGCTGCTGCGTGGCGTTTTGCGACGGGTCCGGCTGGACGGCTGGCGTTGGGCCGGCTGGCGTTGGGCCGGCTGGCGTTGGGCCGGCTGGCGTTGGGCCGGCTGGCGTTGGGACGGTCGCGGTTGAGACGGCTGCGGTTTAAGACGGCTGCGGGGACTGGTGAAAGCAGCGCGTTCGGCGCTTGCGGGGGGACGCCTTGAGCATGCCGCTGTCGCGGATCCGGCTATTGCCCGAGACCACGGTCAATCGCATCGCCGCCGGCGAGGTGATCGAGCGGCCGGCCGCCGCCCTCAAGGAACTGGTCGAGAATGCGCTGGATGCCGGCGCGACACGAATCACCGTGTGCCTCGACGGCGGCGGCATCGACCGGCTGGAGGTCACCGACGACGGCATCGGCATGTCGGCGACCGAACTCGGCCTCTGCGTGCGCCGCCATGCCACCTCGAAGCTGGCCGACGAGACGTTGCTGCGGATCACCACGTTGGGCTTTCGCGGCGAGGCGCTGCCGGCGATCGGCGCGGCTGCGCGGCTGCGGATCACCTCACGGTCACGCTTGCCGCCGAACCAACGCGACCCCGGTGCGGCCGCAACCGGCTCGCCCGAGCCCGATCAAGCGGACCCCGCTCAGATGGGTCCGGGTCAGGTGGGTGCGGGCCAGGTAGGTGCGGGTCAGGTGGGCGCAGGCCGGGTGGGCGCAGGCCGGGTGGGCGCGGATCAGGCGGGAGGGGTCGCGGGCGCGGCGGCAGATCATGCCAGCACGATCTCGGTCGAGGGCGGCCGGGTCTCGGCGGTGACGCCGGCCGCCGGCGCGGCGGGGACCCGGGTCGTGGTGCGCGACTTGTTCTTCGCCACCCCGGCGCGGCGTAAGTTCCTCAAATCGGCACGGGTCGAGGCCGAGCACGCCGAGGCGGCGGTGCGCCGGCTGGCCCTGGCGGCGCCGGCGGTGGCGTTCCGGCTGGAGCTCGACGGGCGCGTGGCGTTCGAGGCGCCGGCGCAGTCGCGCCTGCAACGGGTGGCGGCGCTGCTGGGGGCGGAGGCGGCGGCGGCGATGCTGGCGCTGGACGAGACCCGCGGTGACCTGCGGCTCAGCGGCTATGCCTGCTCGCCGGCGCTGACCCGGGCGACACCGGCGGCACAGGCGCTGATCGTCAATCACCGCCCGGTCGCCGATCCGGTGCTGCGCACCGCGGTCAAGCTGGCGTATCGCGACGTGGTGGCGCCCGGACGGCATGCCGTGGTGGCGCTCTACCTGGACCTGCCGGCGGAGCAACTGGACGTCAACGTTCATCCGGCAAAGACCGAGTTGCGGTTCCGCGACGCCGGCGCGGTGCGCGCGCTGGTGATCGGCTCGGTGCGGCGAGCGCTGGGGATGGCGGCCGGATCGGCCATCGGGATGGCGGCGTCGGCGTGGTCTGGAGCCAGCGGGTGGTCGGGCGGCGGGCGGCCAGCGCGGCCGATCTATCCGGCGCCGGCGGTGCCCGCCGATAACGGCGGCGACGGCCTTCCCGCCATGATCGACCGGGCCATGATCGACCGAGCCATGATCGACCGGGCGGCTCCCGGCGGCGGTCACGCCGGGCTGGCCGAGGCGCAACTGGGGTTGCTCGCCGCGCCGGCGGCGCGTCAGATCGCCGCCGCCGCGCCGTTGCCCGAGCACCCGCTGGGCGCGCCGGTGGCCCAGGTGCTGGATACCTACGTCATCGCGGTGGCATCCGACGGCGCGCTGGTATTGGTCGATCAGCACGCCGCGCATGAACGCCTGACGCATGAGGCGATCCGCGCCCAGCTGTTGGCCGGGACGGTGCGCAGCCAGCCGCTGCTGCTGCCGGCGGTGGTGGACCTGGCCGCCGCCGACGTGGCACGGCTGGCGGGGCGGGCCGCGGAGCTTGGGCGGCTGGGACTGGACCTGGAGGCGTTCGGCGTCGGGGCGATCCTGGTGCGGGCGCTGCCGGCGGTGCTGGGGCCGGCCGAACCGGGCCCGCTGCTGCGTGATCTGGCGGACGAATTCGCCGCGTTCGACGAACAGACGGTGCTATCGGCGCGGCTCGACGCGGTGATCGCGCGGATGGCCTGCCACGGCAGCATTCGCGCCGGACGCAAGTTGGCGCCGGCGGAAATGAACGCGCTGCTGCGGGCGATGGAGGCGACGCCGCGGGCCTCGACCTGCAGTCATGGCCGGCCGACGGTGCTGAAATTGTCGCGGCTGGATCTGGAGAAGCTGTTCGGGCGCCGCTGAGCGGGTGCCTCGGGCGCGGCCACGATGGCGAGGGGCCGATCGGCGATGGGTATCCGGACTTATTACGCTTTGTAATCACATCTCCGTGCTGTCGACGGCTTCGGGGGCGGCGGTGGTGGCGCCGACGCCAGCGTCATCGCCGGATCAGAGGGTCGCGGACGACCTCTGAGGGTGATCGGCGCGACGTCGCCGCGGCCGCGCCGGCATCAGCGCCGCTCCGCCGGCGGATTTGCGCCGAACCGGCACGACACCGGTCTGAAATCGAACAAAATCGCGGATTATCAATTCGGTTGCCAGGACACTTCGCACTCGGTAAGGGCTGCCGGCCCGCGGGCACCGAAGCCTTACCCACCGAGTTCAGGAACTGACGAATGAAATTGAAAACCATGCTGCTCGCTACGACGCTGATCGCGGCGCCCCTGATCGCGGCGCCGCTGAGTTCCCAGGCGCAGACCTTCAACCCACCGCCGGTGACCGGGCCCTATGTCAGCTTCGGCGGCGGCGGCAATTTTCTGCAGAACGAGCACATCGTCGGAGCCAACGGCAACACCTCGGATGCCAGCCTGGCCTCGCATTTCGGCGGGGTCGCGGTCGGCGCCCTCGGCTACGGTCTTGGCAACGGGCTACGGCTCGAATTCGAGGGCGACTATCGGCACAACGGGTTTTCCAGCGGCAAGAATTTCGGCTACCCGGCAGGCGCCGGCGGCGGTGAGACCAAGTTCGGGCCGATGTTCAACGTGGTCTACGACCTGACCGGCTTGATCCCGAGTTTTCCCTATGTGGCACCCTACGCCGGTGTCGGCGTCGGCTATCAGTGGACGCGGCTGAACTCATTCCATACCTATAATGATGCCACCGGCTTCCCGCGCCAGTTCTCCGATGACAGCCGCGGCGCGCTGGCCTATCAGGCGATCATCGGGGCGGTGATTCCATTCCGGTTTCTGCCGCAGTTGGCGACCACTATCGAGTATCGGTTTCTCGGCACGGCGGACCGCAGCTATGACGCCACGGTGGAAACTGCGCCCGGCGTTGCCGACACCAACGGCCGGGTGAAGCTTGGCAACGACTTCAACCATGCCCTGCTGATCGGTATCCGCTACGATTTCGGAGCGCCGACCCCGCCGCCGCCGGCGGCACCGTCGCCGGTGGCGGTGCCAGCGCCCGCCGCCGCCCGGTCCTACCTGGTGTTCTTCGACTGGGACAAGGCGACTTTGACCGATCGCGCCCGGGCGATCGTCAAGGAAGCCGCGGATAATTCGACTCGGGTGCAGTACACCCGGATCGAAGTGAACGGCTATACCGATACGTCCGGCACGCCCCGCTACAACGTTGGTCTTTCAGAACGAAGGGCGCGTGCCGTGGCCGGCGAGTTGATCCGCGACGGCGTGCCGCAGAACGCCATCGATATCCACGGATTGGGCGAAACCCACCTGCTGGTGTCGACCGGACCCGGGGTTCGCGAGCCGCAAAACCGGCGTGTCGAAATCATCGTCCGCTGATCGCCGCGCGGTTGGCCTGGCGGTCGGTCATCCGATCGCCGGGCCTTTGGCCTCGATGACAGCCTGAACGCCGGCTCTGTGGCATGCCCGGCTCTGTGGCATGCCCGGCTCCGTGCCATGACCGGCGGTGTAGCATGATCGCGCGGGTGAACGGTCCGCATCCGCGCGATCATCGCCCAATCTTCAGCCGGGATGCGCCGGCTGAAGATTGCCGGCTGGCAGGCATGCCAGCGGCTTGCGCGAAACCGGCGCGGGCGGAGCGGTCGGCTGAGACCGATCGCGCGCGACCGCGAGCAGGATGGCGCGCGTAATCTGCAAGGCAGTGGGAATCACCGCGTCGGCACCGACCGACAGGCAATCCGCTTTTTGTTCGGCGAATAGCCGCCCACTGACCAGGACAGCGAGGTCCGGGTTGCGAGACGCCGCGCGCGCCCCGGCAATGGTGCTGGAAACCCGCCCTAGCCAGTGTCCGCGGCACAACGCGGGACTCAGCGAAATGTTCAGCGCATCGAACCAGGTATTCGCCAGCAGCGCCTGCAACGCGGCGTCGTCGGCGGGATAATCGCAGCGCGGCACCCACCCGGCGTGCCATAGCACGTCCGCACCCAGAGCCGCGCCCAACCCGTGCGGCTCGCCCGGCTGAGGCACCAGCAGCACAGCGGGGGCGGACAGCATCGGTCGCGATCGGGGAGGTTTGCCGGCACCCAGTACCCGGATCGCGGTCTGCAATCGACAGAGGCCGAATGTAACGTCCGCGTCGCTACAACGATCCTGGCTGAACAAGTCGCCCAACCGGCGCGCCGCCGGCTCGAACAAGCTTGAATAAAGCCGCAAATCCGATCCATCGCCGCCCTGGATCTGGCTGATCAGTTCAGCCGCTGCTGCTGGGTCGGATCCGGTCAGCAGACCCGCGAGTTGCTCGACCGGACCGTCGAGCGGACCCGGTGGCGGCATATGGGTGCCCCCTGCCAATGCTCGCCTGGCCGCAACCCGCGGCATCACCGTTTGCAGAATCAGGTTCTGCAAGATCGTCGCGGTCGGTGCGTGGGACGCAAGGGGCGCCAAGTCAGGTGCGGCAAAGCCGCTTGACGGCAACGCCAGTTTGCGCGGTACCAGCTTGGCAAGCAAAGCCGGCGCGGCATCCGGATCTCGGCGTAGGTCGAGAATAAGCTGCCTGGACGGTTGAACGACGTCGCGTTTCCATGCACCGTTGCGACCGCCCAGCGTCGCCAACTGCATGTTCCAGTCACCGAAACAGCGATCGGCGATCGGCTGGTCGTACAGGATCTCGATGTCGGTATGGCGAACATCGTTCAGGATCGACCGCATGACCCTGGCCAGACTGTCACGCGGTCCTTCCAACCATTGAAAGAAGCGCGAATCGTCGTACAGCACCAGCCCGGTGATGGATTCGGCACGGTTGCGCGTCTGTGCCGCCTGGGTCAATCGATACAAATCCAATCCAGACAGCGGACGCACCGCCCGGCTGCGGTAGACCATCGTCGATAACGATGGCGTTGCCGTTGAACCAGCACTGACGGACGCTGTGCTGGCGGTGGGTGTCGAGGCGTGGGTATCCAGCATGGCCGCTCCCCATCGTTTCTTGCCGATCAGGGACACCCGAATGCAGATCTCCGGCCCGCGGCATACGCCACGCCTGCATCTTAACGGTGCACCCCGTCCGTGTATTGTTGCTGCGGCAGATCTCCTGTCTCGCGGGTCAGCGCAACCGTCCGGCCTTCCCGAGGCGCGCACCCCAGTGACGTTATTGGAAAGCCGCTCGCCGCTTACAGTTGCGGTGCAGCCCCGGTAGTGTACCGCTTCCCTCTTGGCTGCGTGCCGTTCCAAACACGCAGCATCAAACCGGTGAAAACTTTTTCGATCTTCGCGCCCGTCGTCAAGGGGCATTGACATCGAGTGCGTCAACACCTGGGGACAGGGCGGCAAAATCCGATGACGTGTGACAATCATGTCGGTTCGCCAGACGACGACGGTCGGCTTTATCTTCGCACCCAGAAGACCTATTCAGCCCATGCCGCCACCGTCAGGCCCGCGCCGCCAAGAGGCTCAGGCATTCGTCCCATCGGGATGCGAACCGACAGACCCCGGCGATCAACCCAGACGCGAGGAAATGAAATGATCCGCCCGGTCCGTCTCAGCCTTATCGCCTTGCTTGGCGCGCTTGGATCAGCCCGGGCACAAGCCCCGCTGCATCCGCAACCCCCGAGCGCGCCGGCGGCGACCGCGCCGGCGAACCTGCCGGGTGCGCCGAAAAGCACCGATCTGGTGGTCGCGACGGTGAAACAGCAGGGCGGCTTTCGGGCCAGCAGGCTGATTGGTTCGGCGGTCTATAACGATCAGAACGAGAAGGTTGGCAGCGTCGACGACCTGATCATCAAGCAGGGTGACCAGATCGTCACGGCGGTGATCTCGGTCGGTGGCTTTCTGGGAATCGGCAACAAGTTGGTCGCGGTACCGTACCACCAGTTGCACATCGAGAGCGGCCAGGACGGTACCAAGGTGACCCTGCCGGGCGCCAGCAAGGCCGCCCTGAATGCCATGCCGACCTTCACCTACAGCGGGTAAATTACCGCCGGCGGCGGTAGCCGGCCGCCGGCATCAGATTGTGATACGCACCCCCAGTTCCACCACGCGATCGCTCGGGATGCGGAAGAACTCGGTCGCCGGCACCGCGTTGCGCGCCATCACCAGGAACAGCGCGCGGCGCCACCATGACAGTTTCGGGGCCATACCCGGCACCAGCACTTCGCGGCCGAGGAAATAGCTCGCCTGGGTGACCCGGACGTTGAGCTGATCGGTGAGTTCCTCAAGCGCGCGTGGGATGTTCGGACTTTCCATGAAACCGTAGCGCAGGATCACCCGGTGGATGCCGGGCGCCAGTTGCGCGACCTCGGCGCGGCGGCGCGGCGATACCTCCGGCACGTCCTCGTTCTGCACGGTCACGAACAGTACGTTCTCGTGCAGCACCTTGTTATGCTTGAGATTGTGCAGCAACGAGGTCGGCACGTAGTCGGGATTGCTGGTCATGAACACCGCCAGCCCGGGCACCCGGATGATCCTCGACTGCGGCAACCGGGCAAGGAACGGGGCCAGCGGCATGCTGGACTGCTTCCAGCGCGACAACAGCAGGTCGCGCCCCTGCTTCCACGACGTCATCATCACGGTCAAGCCGAGGCCGAGCACCAACGGCACCCAGCCGCCCTCGACGATTTTGACCGTGTTGGCGCTGAAGAATACGATATCGACCAGGAACAGGGTGCCGAACACCGAGATCGAGGCGGCGCGCGACCAGTGGAACTGGCGGCGAAACACCACCATAGCCAGCACCGCGGTACAGAGGAACGTTCCGGTGACCGCGATGCCGTAGGCGGAGGCGAGGTGGTCCGAGGTCTTGAACGCCAGCACCAGCAGCACGACACCAATCGCCAGCGCGATGTTGACCTGCGGGACGTAGATCTGGCCTTCCTCCATATTCGAGGTGTGCCGCACCATCATCCGCGGCAGGAAGCCAAGCTGCATGCATTGGCGGGCCACGGAGAACGCGCCGGAGATCACCGCCTGGCTGGCGATCACCGTCGCCACGGTCGCCAGCAGCACCATCGGCAACCGCACCCAGACCGGGTCGAGCAGAAAGAACGGGTTTTCAATCGCCGACGGGTCGCGCAGGATCAGCGCACCCTGGCCGAAATAGTTCAGGATCAGGCAGGGCAGCACGAAACCTAGCCAACTGAGCCGGATCGGTCGGGCGCCGAAATGCCCCATATCGGCATACAGCGCCTCGGCCCCGGTCACGCACAGCACCACAGCGCCCAGCACGAAGAACGCCATGCCCTTGTACTGGATGCACAGCGCCACCGCGTAGCTGGGTGAGATCGCAAGCAGAATGAACGGATGGGGAATGATCTCGCCCAGCCCGCTTAGCCCGATGATGAAGAACCACGCGACCATCACCGGGCCGAAGATCCGGCCGACGCGGCCGGTGCCGGTGTACTGTACCGCGAACAGCGCTACGATCACCGCGATGCTGATCGGCAGCACGTAGAATTTCAGCTGCGGGGCAGAGACTTCCAGACCCTCGACCGCCGACAGCACCGAAATCGCCGGGGTGATCACGCCGTCGCCGAAGAACAGGCAGGCGCCGGCAATGCCGATCAGCGCGATCGCGCTCTTGACGCTGCTGCCAACCGAAACCCGCTGCGCCAGCGCCATCAGCGCCAGGATGCCGCCCTCGCCGCGATTATCGGCGCGCATCACCAGGAAGACATATTTGACCGTGACGATGACGATCAGCGACCAGAAGATCAGCGACAGCACGCCCATGACCTCGACGGCGGTGGTCCGGGTCGGCTCGAACAACTGCAGGCTGGCCTTGAAGGCGTAGAGCGGGCTGGTGCCGATATCGCCGTAGACGACGCCCAACACCGCCATCAGCACGCCGAAGCTTGGCTTGGTCGAGCCGCGTGCGTCGGGCTCATGATCGTGGCTCAAACGGTTGACCTCATGATGGGCGGCGAATGCTTGGGTACAGCATGATCGCGCCGGGCGGAACGTTCAAGGCGCGTGAATCATGCGACAAAACAAAGAGCTACACCATTTTCGGCAGGTACAGTCATGCGGAAAATGGTGTAGGGCAACGGCTGGCAGCGCCCCGCTATGAGCCGATTGGTCGCGGGGCGCGGCTGGTCTTACTCTGGCGCTTTGTTTGCAGCACGCAAGCGGGCGGTGCGCCGCAAGGGTGGCGCCTGGAATATCAGTGTCAGGGCAGCATCTGCCGGCTGAACTCGGTCCACTCGCGACGGTTGAGCCCGCTGGTCTCCTGGGTGACCGCCTCACCGGCCAACATCCGTTTCAGCACGGCGACCATCTGCGCCGAAAGGGTGACCGCGTCCAGGCGGTAGTCGCGAAACGCGGCGGCGGCGATCGGCACCCAGGCCTCGGTCATCCGCTGCATGGCGTCGGCGTAGACGCGAATTTCGTACTGGGCGTGGGCGTCACCGCGCAGCGACAGGAAGTGGAACAGGTTGTGCAGGTTGGTTTTCCAATACCACTGGGTATAGGTGTTCAGCGTCAGGTTCATCCGGGCAAGCTCGCGCGCCAGTCCGCGGCGCGCGGGATCAGTGGTCGCGCCCTCGTTCAGCATCACGGCATAGTTGGCATAGGTGCGTTCGGCGTCGTCGCGCAGCAGGCCAAGCACTTCGGCGGCTTCGTCGCCTGCCAACACCTCGCCGCGGCCCTGACGGTTGGCGGTAGATTGGGCAGCGAGTTGTTCGGGGGCGGGAATGTAGAACTCCTTGTCCAGGATCGAATAGCGGGCGGAATATTCGTTGACGCTTGCAGTGCGGTGGCGGATCCATTGCCGGGCGACGAAGATCGGCAGTTTGACGTGGAACTTGATCTCACACATCTCGAACGGCGTCGTGTGTCGGTGGCGCATCAGATAGCGGATCAGGCCGGCATCCTCTTGCACTCGCTTGGTGCCGCGGCCGTAGGAGACACGGGCCGCCTGCACGATGGCGGTGTCGTCACCCATGTAGTCGATGACCCGAACGAGACCATGGTCGAGCACTGGGACGGCATGGAACAGCATGGCCTCCAACGCCGGGACGGTGGGGCGCAGGGTGGTCGCGGTTCGGCTTCTGGCATCGGCGATTTCCGCCACCTGCTGTTGGGTGTGAGACTCGTCAGCCAAGGCGACCTCCCGCGATCGGTGCCGGGTCCATACAGGGGCGGGCGTGGCGGATAAAGCATTTCCGTGACCTGGGCGCCGGGCGCGGCCCGGCGGGTCTCGGGGGTCTGCGGGTCGGTGGCAGGTTAAGCTGCGCGGCATCGCTGAAAGCAGGGACCGCCGGCGGTGGGAAAAACCCTTTCACCCGAACCGGTTTGCTCTATCATCCCGCATTGCAAAACGGAGACGCGGATGCAGCCGGGCGGTGACAGCCAGACTCAAGTCCAAAGTCAGTTGCAAGCCCAATTGCAGCCGCATGGCACGATGCAGGGCTACGACCCGGCGGCGTTCTTCTGTGAAATGATGCGCCCCGGCCAGCCGCAGCACCCGACGCTGACGCTGTTGCTGTCGCGGCTGTCGGCGCTGCCGATCGACAGCCTGCGCCGACGTTCGGCCGCGGCGGAGCGGGATCTGCTGGAACGCGGCATCACCTTCACGGTGTATTCCGACGCCACCGCGATCGACCGCATCCTGCCGTTCGACCTGATTCCCCGCGTTATCACGCCGGCCGAGTGGAATCAGATCGAGACCGGCGTGGTGCAGCGGGTACGGGCGCTGAACATGTTCCTGCATGACGTCTACCACGATCGAAAAATCCTCGCCGACAAGATTATCCCGGCGGAGCTGGTGCTGAAAAACGCCGGTTATTGCCAGGCAATGGTCGGCTTCGACGTGCCGTTCAACACCTATGTCCATGTCTGCGGCATCGATATCGTGCGCGACGAGACCGGCACGTTTCGGGTGCTGGAGGATAACGCCCGGACACCGTCAGGCGTCGCCTACGTTGTCGAGAACCGTCACATGAGCCTGCGGGTGATGTCGGACCTGATGACCAGCTTGCGGGTGCGCGGGGTCGACGAATACGGCCTGCGTCTGCACAACGCGATGGCGGAGATCGCGCCGCCGGGGGTCGATGACCCACAGGTCGTGGTGCTGTCGCCCGGCATCTTCAACTCGGCGTATTTCGAGCATGTTTTCCTGGCGCGCGAGATGGGCGTGCCGTTGGTGGAAGGCCGCGACCTGTGCGTCGACGGCGGCAAGGTGTGGATGCGCACGACCTGCGGGTTGGCGCAGGTGCACACGATCTACCGGCGAATCAGCGATGATTTCCTCGATCCCGAAGCGTTCGATCCCGGCAGCACGCTGGGGGTAAGGGGGTTGATCGAGGCGTGGCGGCGAGGCGCGGTGGCGATCGCCAACGCGGTGGGTACCGGGGTGGCGGACGACAAGGCGATCTATGCCTACATGCCGCGGATCATCCGGTATTACCTCTCGGAGGACGCGATCCTGCCAAATGTCGAGACAAGGATTTGTTGCGAACCGGACGCGCTGGCCTACACGCTGGAGCATCTGCATGAGCTGGTGGTCAAGCCGGTGGCGGAATCAGGCGGCTATGGCCTGCTGGTCGGGCCGCACGCCTCGCGGCAGGAGCTTGAGACGTTTCGCTCGCTGCTGAAGGCGGAGCCGTCGAACTACATCAGCCAGCCGACGTTGAAACTTTCGGTTTCGCCGACATTGTGCGACGACGGCGTGCGACCGCGCCATATCGATCTGCGGCCGTTCGCGGTCACCGGAAAGGACACCTGGGTGCTGCCTGGAGGACTGACGCGGGTTGCGCTGCGCGCCGGAACCCTGGTGGTGAACTCCTCGCAAGGCGGAGGTTCAAAAGACACCTGGGTCCTGGCTTGAGTACGGAACCGGTGTAATGGCCTTCATTGCGCAGCCGCACAAGGTTCATCTGATCGCCCGGCACGCCGAAAGCACTTTGTGGCTTGCCCGCTATATGGAGCGGATCGAGAACATGGCGCGGATACTCGATGTCGCGAATACCTTCGCGCGCGATGCCGACGATACCCGCAACTGGTTATCGATCCCGCGGATCAACGGCGACCTGACCGAATTCTACAAGAAGCACACCGAGGCGACGCAGCGTAGCGTCGGCGAGTTCTATCTGCTGGATGACGACAATCCGACCTCGGTGCAGTGGTTCGTCGCCGCGGCGCGAGAGAACGCGCGCACCTTGCGGGCACTGATCTCAACCGAGATGTGGTTGCAGATCAATGTTTTCCACGAGCGGATTCGGCAGTTGAGCGCCGCCACCATCTCGCCCGACCATTTCACCGCCGCTTGCAACATGCTCAAGGACGGCGCCCAGTCTCATACCGGGATCACCGAGGGCACGCTCTACCGCGACCAGGCCTGGCACTTCTACATGGTGGGCCGCTATCTGGAGCGGGCGGACCAGACGACCCGCCTCCTGGATACGCGGTTCAACGCTGGCGCGCCCCGGTCGGATGCGCTGGATGCCGATGTCGAGGCCGGACAATGGAATGCACTGCTGCGGGGGGCGGCGGGATATCATGCCTATCGGCGGGAACATCCCGCCGGCTACGACGCTCGCCAGGTAGCCTGCTTCCTGCTGGCCAATACCGCGTTTCCACGCTCGGTGGGATTAAACCTGGCGCAAGCCGAATGGCACCTGACGCAGTTGCGGGCGCGCTATCTGCTGCGCATGCCGGCGGCACTGGAGCGACTGGATCACCTGAACGGTATGATGACATATCAGAACGTCGCCGAGTTGGCCTCGCGCAAACTATCGCCGTTCCTGGATTACGTGCAGCACGAAATTGGCGGGCTGCACCACGACATCGTGCAGTCGTTCAGCTGATGACGGCGGAATAGCTCGTCGGGCAAGGGCCGCGATGGTGCCTCACCCCTTGGCGTTTCCCCCCGCCGCAGTACATGCTGCGCCGGGACAGCAGCCTATGAAAGGAGCCTCGATCATGGCCACCACCAAGTTCGGACTTGCGCAGCCCGTCCGCCGCGTGGAGGACCCCAGGCTGCTGAAAGGTTCTGGGCGCTATACCGACGATATCGTGCTGCCGGGCATGTTGTTCGGCATCGTCTTGCGCAGCCCCCATGCGGCGGCGAGAATCAGCCGAATTGACACTGCGGCGGCGGCCAGCCTTCCTGGCATCGCCGGTGTCTTTACCGCCGCCGACCTCGCCGCCGAGGGCGTGGGACCGCTGCCTTGCGCGGCGCCGGTGAACAACCGCGATGGTTCGCCGCAGGCCACTCCGCCGCACCCGGTGCTGGCCGATGGCGCTGTCCGCCATGTCGGCGACCCGGTTGCCTTCGTCGTCGCCGCGACCGCGAAACAGGCGCGCGACGCGGCCGAGGCGATCGAGGTCGATTACGATACGCTGCCGGCGCACACCGATCCGGCGACCGCGATGGACAAAGGCGCGACTAGGGTCTGGCCCGACGTCGAGCACAACCTGGCGTTCGACTGGGAGATCGGTGACAAGCAGGCGACCGAAGCCGAGTTCGCCAAGGCGGCGCACGTCACCAAAATCGAAATCATCAACAACCGGATCGTCGTCAACTCGATCGAGGCGCGGGCGGCGGTGGCGGAGTTCGATGCCACGTCCGGTCGCTGGACCTTGCATGCGAATACCCAGGGCGGCTGGATGGTGAAGAACTTGATCGGTCCGCTGTTCGGCGTCGAGCCCGAGAAGTTTCGTGTCATTACTCCTGATGTCGGCGGCGGCTTCGGCATGAAGTTGTTTCTGTACGCCGAGCATGTGCTGACCTGCTTCGCCGCCCGCAAGCTGGGCCGTCCGGTGAAGTGGGCGGCGGAACGTGGGGAGGCTTTCCTGTGCGATACGCAAGGCCGCGACAACGTTACTCGGGGCGAATTGGCGGTTGATGCGGACGGCAAGTTTCTCGCCTTGCGGACGCGCAACATCTCCAACATGGGCGCCTACCTATCGACGTTCGCACCGTTCATCCCGACCTTCGCCGGCACCGGCGTCTTGGCCAGTGTTTACGGCTTCAAGGCGATCTATGCCAACGTGCTGGGTGTGTTCACCAACACCGTGCCGGTCGACGCTTATCGCGGCGCGGGTCGTCCCGAAAGCAACTATCTTGTCGAACGGCTGGTCGATGCCGCGGCCAGGGAGCTCGGCATCGACCGGGTGGAATTGCGGCGGCGAAACATGGTGCTGCCGAGCGCGATGCCGCACTCGACGCCGGTGGGCAAGAGTTATGACAGCGGCGACTTCCGCAGCGTTCTCGATGCCGCCACGAAACGGATGGACTATGCAGGTTTTGCGGCCAGGCAAACGGCGGCGGTGGCGCGTGGCAAGCGGCGCGGGCTGGGACTGGCCTATTACCTGGAGGCGACTGGCGGCGATCCGACCGAGCGGGCGGAGATCCGGTTCGCCGAGGATGGGTTCGTGGACGTCTATGTCGGCACCCAGTCCACTGGGCAGGGGCACGAGACGGCTTACGTGCAGCTGACCGCCCACAACCTGGGCATCGATGGCGACAAGATTCGCATCCGCCAGGGCGACACCGACACCATCCCGGTCGGCGGCGGCACCGGCGGGGCTCGCAGCCTGTATTCCGAAGGACAGGCGATTCTGCTGACGTCGGAGTCGGTGATCAACAAGGGCAAGCAGGCGGCAGCCGAGGAATTGGAAGCGGCGGTGGCCGATATCGGCTTCGCGGATGGTCGGTTCTCGATCGTCGGGACCGACCGCGGCGTGGATATCGTGGCCTTGGCGGCGACCCAGCGGAAGAAGGCTTCGGCGGGACAGCCGGCAACCTTGCTGGATGCGGCCGAGGTCGCGCCGATCGACGCGCATACCTTCCCGAACGGCTGCCACATGGCGGAGGTGGAGATCGACCCGGAGACCGGAATGGTTGAACTGGTTCGCTACAGTGTCTGCGACGATTTCGGCAAGACCGTCAATCCGCTGATCGTGCGCGGCCAGGTGGCGGGCGGTGTGGCCCAGGGATTCGGCCAGGCGGTGCTGGAGCACACTGTGTATGATCCGTCGTCGGGCCAGTTGCTGTCGGGCAGTTTCATGGACTACGCGATGCCGCGGGCCAACGAGTTCCCCGATATCGAGGTGGAGTTGCTGGAGATCCCTTGCGCGTCCAATCCGCTGGGCGTGAAAGGCGCGGGCGAGGCTGGAGCCGTCGGCAGTCCGCCGGCGGTGATCAACGCGATTATTGATGCGTTGAGCGGCGATGGGGTGACGCACATCGACATGCCGGCGACGCCGGAGCGGGTATGGCGGGCGATGACGCTCGCCAAGGCGGCCTAGCTAGTCCAGCTTTTCGGTCGGCGGCGCGGGTGGACCGTGCCGCCAGGGACAGCAATCGGCAGAAAAAAACCCCGTCAATATGGCGGGGCTGTGATCGATCCGATAACGCTGAAGCGTAAATCCGCGTAGAACCTTAGTCCCCTTGGAGAGGGACTTTTCCGCCATCCGCTTGCTTGCCGCGGTCGGTGATCATAGGCTGACCGCTACCGAACCGAGCCGAGGCTGTCAAGCGGGTGCTGAACACTTCATCGCCGATCGCGGTCACACTGCCGAAATTCTGGCCTGGTACACCGATAGATGAACAAAGGCCGCGACCAACAGTGGGGTGGAGATACCGGCGTCGCGGCCCCTTGTCAGAAGATCGCCGATGATCTGTTCCGCTTCGACCGAGCTACCCTGCTGCAGGTCTCGATACATCGAGGACGTCAGCGGGGAGCCTTGCTGTGTAACCGCCGCTTCGGTGGCGGTCACGAATGCAGGGCTCGGCGCAACCCCGGCCGCGGTGACCACAGAGCAAACCTCGGCCAGCAACCCGAGGGCGAATTCGCGGCCGCCTGGGGCTGCCTCCACCTCGCCGATCGTGCCGCGCATCAGGCAGGTAATGCCGCCGAGCGTGGCGAGCAGGGTCCATTTTTCCCACATTTGGCGCAGGATGGTCGGTGACAGGCTGGCATCGAAGCCTGCGCCTTTCATCACCTCGTCGAGAGCGCGGGTGCGCGGCGACGGTGATCCACTCATTTCTCCGTATGCAAGGTCCTGCAATTTATTGAGCTGCACGATGCGTCCCTGGTCGTCCATCATGGTGGCGACCTTGCAGACACATCCGACGACCGCCTGCCGGCCGAAGCGGGCGATCAGGGCGTCGACATGCTTCATGCCATTCAGCACCGGCAGGATCATCGTTTCGGGTCCGACAGAAGGTGCCAGATCGTCGAGCGCGGCGTCGAGGGAGAACGCTTTCACCGTTAGCAGCACGGCGTCATAGGGTGCGTCGATGTTACCCGCAGTGATCAGCCTTGGCGCTAGGGTGACATCGCCATGCGGGCTGACGATCCGCAGGCCGTCGGCGCGAAGTCGTTCCGCGCGTGCCGGGCGCACCAGGAACGTCACATCGCGGCCGGCCTGTGCCAGCCGACCACCGAAATAGCCACCGGTGGATCCGGCGCCCACAACGAGAATACGCATGGTTGTCTTCCCTTGATTCGCCGTCGCAGACATCGCCAGGTTATCGATCCTCGGCCGGGTCGCTCTCTCGCACGGGCAAACTCGAAGTCTGATGGCTATTGTGTCAAAACGCCAGTAGCGCTTCGATTTTGGGGCCGACCAGACAAAAGCCGTGATCTGTTTCGCGGAGTTCCTGCGGACTTCCGCGGACGCGATCTTGGCGGAACGCCAAGACAGGAGGCTGTCGATGAACGCCGCCGCGGCCCTGGATGCGCTTCAGGGCAAGAAGTATCTCAATCTGGAAACCTACCGCAAAAGCGGCAAGGGTGTGCGCACCCCAGTCTGGTTCGCGCCCGCGCCATCCGAGGTCGAAGGCGTGATGATCTATGTCTATACGACCGCAGACTCCGGCAAGGCGAAACGGATCCGTCGGACCGGCGTGGTGAAGATTGCGCCCTGCGATGCCCGCGGCAAGGTGACAGGCGCCTGGGTTGCTGCACATGCTCGGATCACGGGCAGTGCGGAGTTCGACCGCGGCATGCAGTCGCTCAACCGCAAATACTGGCCTTGGAAGCAGATCCTCGACCTGTATGCTCGGCTGTTTCCGCGACATCAGCGGGTGATGATCGCGATCCGGCCGGATTGAGTGCGGCGCCCCCCCCCCTTTGGCGTGCCCCGGGGAGTCTCTGTTGATATCCCCGAACATAACGCCTTCCGCGTGCTTGCCTCCGGCGGATCGCTTCGCGATGATGCAGCATCATACCCCGCAACGGCCGAAGCCGCCGCTTGCCCCAGGCAGGTCAGCCGCATCGATCTGGTTGATCTCGCTCGATTCGCAACGATCAGAAACGCTCCGGAACTTGATTATTCGTACCCCCTGAAGAATGTCCAACCGGCGCATCCTGGCCCTCAAAAGGAGCCCAGTATCACCGGACATATCGTGTGCTATCGACCCGTTCCTATGGCACGCTTGCTGACCCAGCATCGCTTCGGCTAGATGCGGGCAACGGCGATCCCGGGGGCGTGTATGTCGATCAACAAACTCTTTCCCGATCCGACAGCGGCCTTGAACGGCCTGCTGCGCGACGGCATGACGATCATGTCCGGCGGGTTCGGGCTGTGCGGCATTCCCTCGGCCCTGATCGAGGCGATCCGCGACAGCGGCGTCAAGGAGCTGACCATCATCTCCAACAACGCCGGGATCGACGATGTCGGCCTGGGTCTGCTGCTACAAACCCGGCAGGTCAAGAAGATGATCAGCTCCTATGTTGGGGAAAACGCCACCTTCGCCAGGCAATTCCTCGCCGGCGAGTTGCAAATCGAGTTTAATCCGCAAGGCACCCTGGCCGAACGCATCCGCGCCGGGGGCGCCGGCATCCCGGCATTCTTCACCGCCACCGGCGCCGGCACGCAGATCGCCGAGGGCAAACCGCAGCAGGAATTCGACGGACGGATATATGTGCAGGAGCGCGGATTACGCGCCGATCTGTCGATCATCCATGCCGCGATCGCCGATACCGAAGGCAATCTGGTCTACCGAAAGACCGCTCGGAATTTCAACCCGATCATGGCCACCGCCGGCGAAGCAGTGGTGGTGCAGGTCGAACATCTTGTCGAGCCGGGCGAGATCGACCCCGATCACATCATCACCCCCGGTATCTTCGTCAATCGCATCGTTAAACTCGATGCGATCAATAAACGGATCGAGCAGCGCACCGTACGCAAACGCGCCTAGATCATCCCGCGCAAGCGCGCCCCGACCATAGGAAGCAAGCATGCCCTGGACCCGTGACCAGATGGCCGCTCAAGCAGCCAAGCAATTGGAAGATGGCTTCTACGTCAATCTGGGAATCGGCATTCCGACCCTGGTCGCCAACCACATCCCCGACGGGATGTCGATCCAGTTGCATTCGGAAAACGGCATGCTGGGAATGGGTGCCTTCCCGTTCGAGGGCGAGGAAGACCCCGACCTGATCAACGCCGGCAAGCAGACGGTGACTGAACTGCCGACCACCAGCTTCTTCGACAGCGCCTCCAGCTTCGCGATGGTGCGCGGCGGGCACATCGACATCTCGATCCTGGGCGCCTTGCAGGTGGCCGAGAACGGCGACCTCGCGAACTGGATGATCCCGGGCAAGATGGTCAAGGGGATGGGCGGTGCGATGGACCTGGTCGCCGGCGTGCGCCGGGTCGTGGTGCTGATGGAACACACCGCCGGCGGCAAGCCCAAGCTGCTGAAGCGCTGCGACCTGCCGCTGACCGGGGCGGCGGTGGTCGATCTGATCATCACCGATCTGGGCGTGTTCCAGGTGACCGCGAAGGGTCAGGATGACGGGCTGCGTCTGGTCGACATCGCACCGGGCGTGACCCTGGCTGAACTGCGCGAAAAGACCGAGGCTCCATTCACCGTGGCAGAGCACTTGAAAGCCAACGCCTAGAGAGCACGATCGCGGCTTGGGCGGAACGTTCGTCGTCCGACGGACGCGCTGTTCGCGCGAGGCGCGTGAATCGTGCGACAAAACAAAGAGCTGGACCATTTTCGGCATGCACGATCATGCCGAAAATGGTCCAGAACCGCGGCGGCCTACCCGATCAGGCCGGCGATTTCGTTCTCGGTCTGGGCCGAACGCTCGGCCAGCGCGGTAATCGCCGCGGCGGTGGCGCGCGCGCCTGTCTCGCCCAGGAACAGGAAATGCGTGCCGGCCACCTGAATGGTCAACCGCTGCGCGGCGCCGGCGAAGATCGCCTGCAACGCGTCCCACCGTTGGGCAGGAAGCGCCGGGATGCGGTCGCGATGCGGATAAACCAGACGGCGATACAGACCCTGGCCCAGGCACAGCGCCCAATTGCTGCGGCAAAGTAGAACGTTGGGATAATCGGCGGCGCCGTTGCTGACGATCAGCGCGACCGGCGGATACTGTCCATAGTCCGTGCCGCCGCCGTCCTGCATCGCCGCCGCGACGTCCTGGACGATACGGCCGTCGCGGTATCGGGCCGCCTCGCCCTGCAGGTCGAGCGGCGGGTTGCCGGTGAAAAGGCGGCGCAAATCGGCCGCCGACATGATCGGATGACCGTTGATCCTGCCCTGTATTCCGACCATCGAGGTGAACCACGGCAGCAGCGAGGCCGATTGGTCCACCAGTCCGTCCGGTGCAAGCGCCAACTGTTCGGCGTTGCCGGGAAACAGATTGAGGCCCGGCGGCAGAGCATCCAGGGCAACGAACAGCCTCAGATCGAGCCCCGCGGCGCGCGCGGCTTGTGCCACTTTCTCCACAATCTTGCCGCCCATGCTCCAACCGACGACGATGATCCGGTTGCCAAGCCGGTTTGCATCGATGGTGCGGCGCGCCGCCCCCGCAACCTGCCGCCCCCAGTCGGTAATGGTGAACGCAGGATACCTTACACTATAGACAGGGTTATCCAGCGGGTAAGAGGTGCCGAGGAACGGGAACCCCGCCTCGACCAGCCAGTGGCTGAGGAAATCGGTGCTTCGACCGCCCGGATAGCCATAGGCAATACGGGCCAGGAACGAGGTTCCCGGAACGAACACCACCAGCGGACCGTCCCCCGTGGACGGCTGATAGCGGATCAGCGAGGGATACCCATTCACCTGTATGACTTCCTCACCGGGAAACAGGTGCGCGTTGCCGTTCTGCGGAGCATCGCCGACGGCGGCGGTGGCCGCCGGAATCGACGTGACAGAGGCGGCAAGACCGATCGCCCCTCGTCGCGTCATCGGCATCGTCTCAACCTTCCCTGGTGCAACTAAGCGGCGGAGCGCCCCGGCCAAGCCGACTTCGCGTCCGGGCCCGGACTGACGGCCCGGTTGTCGGTGGCCAGGCGGCAAGGCGTCTCTGACGGCCGAGCACTAGCAAAAGCGCCCCACGCTGCGCCCGCGGCCCGTCGCCGGCCAGCGCCGGCTGTGTATCCAATTCGCCTATCCATGCGCCGCGGAAATTGGCGCCCCTAAAATGCCTCAACTCAATCCCGGCCGCAGAATGATGGGTGCATTGGCGACCGGCGGGTCACGTTCGCGGATGCCACCCAGACGCAGGCCTTCCGCGTAGTGCATCTTGTCGCTTTCGCTCTCCATCGGATTGGTCTTCAGGAACCGCTCGATGGTGAAGTCGGGCTCCAAGGTCAGCAACCGGCGGCGGACAATGGCAGCCTCCTGATCGCGGTGCAGGTGGCCCAGCGCCGCGAGATACGGCTTGTAGGTGGCGGTGAAAGACGGATTGAGTTGACTGACCGTCCTGCCGGCCTCCACCGCGGTCTCGTAATCGCGCTTCATCATGTGGATCAGCACGAAGAATGCGTCGAAGAAGAACGCGTGTGGGTCCAGCGGCGACAGCTTCTTGTAGCGGTTGTTGCGGCGCTCCGCCTCTTCCGGATCGCCGGCATAGGCGTGAGTGACCGCCGACAACGCCCACGCCATCGCCAGATTCGGGTTCAGCGACAGTGCCCGCTCGTGCAGCACCATCGCCTCGCGCAGCCGCCGGTGCAGGAATGCCCGGACATGGCCGCTGATCGACAGGCCGCGGGCATCGAACGGGTCCAGGACGATGGCGCGTTCGGCCAATTCCCCGGCCTTTTCCATCATCGCCATGGGATGGTCCGCCCAATCCTGCCCCACCAGGAAGATGTGCCAATAGGCATACCACGCATAGGCGGCGGCATAATCCGGTTCCAGCGCGATCGCATCGACCAGATGTTGCCCGGCCTGCATGAACGGCACGTGCTCCATCCGTCCCATCAGCGGAATCGAGCGCAGCATCAGGTCATAGGCGGTGGCATCGATCTGACTGCGGCCCTTGCTGCGTTTGGCCTCAATCAGCAGGATTTCCGGATCGATTTGGGCGACAACCTCGGCGGCGACCTCGTCCTGCAGCGACAGCAGGTCGCTGGCCTCGCGATCGAACCGGCGCGCCCAGACGATCTGGTTGTTGGCCCGCAGATCCAAAAGCCGCAAGCTGATGCGGATCTTGTTACCGGCGCGCTGCACCGATCCGTCGAGCAGGAAGTCCAGCCCGAATTCGCGCCGGATCGCCGCCTCATCGCGGTTTTCGGCCCCGAAACGGCCCAGCGAATTCGATGACACGATAAACATCCAACGGAACCGCGAAAGCGCGTTGGTGATTTCATCCGCCAGGCCTGGCGCCAGATGCGCATCCTCGTCGGGAATGCCGACCAGACGGAACGGCATCACGCCGATATGGGCACCGCCCCGGGCCGCCGCCGCTTCCCGCTTGCGCCCGCTCGGTTGCGCCTCGGCGAGGTTCGGTGCCGATGGGGCAGCGGCACCTGGGTCCATTTCGTTTGCCGCAGGTATCGGCGGCGCGGCCGGTTCAGCCGGCTGCGGCGGGCGCAACGGCAAGCGACTGTGCGAGGGGCCGCGGATTTCGTTCAACAGCTTCTGGGTCTCGACCGAAGGGGCGGCGTCCAGCATGTCCGCCAAAACCGCCCGACAACGGTCGTACGCCTGCACCGCCAGGCCGCGTTCACCCCGTTGCGCGTGCGCTTTCATCAGCGAGCGCCAGGCGCCCTCGTGCGAGCGGTCGATCGTCAGCAATCGTTGTGCCGCTCCGATGGCGGCGTCGGGCTCCAGGTCGTCGGTCAGCATCGTCTCGGCGATACCGCGGGCGCGGTCGCGCAGGCGTTCGCGTTCGGTGATCAGCCAGGCGTCAAAATTAGGGTCGATCCCGTCCAGATCCTCCAGCAGGTCGCCGTCGAGCAGTGCCAGCGAAGCCGGCTCAGCCGTCGTCGCCTTCATCACCTCCTCGACGTCGATCCAGACCGCGCCGGGTCGCAGCGTAAGATGATCCCGGGTGACGATCAGAATGTCGGTCTCGGCCAGCGATAATGCATCGAGCAACCGATGGATTTCCTGCCGCAACGACGCCCGAGCCTGCTCTTCGGGGCGGCGACTCCAGAGCTGTTCGGCGAGGCGGCCGCGCAACACCTGCCTCGGCGCGGCCAACGCGATGCTAGCCAGCAACGCGCGGGTCTTGCGCCCGGCGGGCAGCACGCTTTCGCTCCGCACCGTCCAGGCTTCCATCTGGCCGATCAGCCGGAGCCGCACGATGACATGGTCGAGTGCGCCGGTCGCTGACGACGTAGCGGAGAGCCTGCTGGTGGAGTCTGCCATCATTCCCTCGCGGACATCACGTAAATGTAACGCATACCGTCATCGGACACCATACTCATCGACGGGTGTCCTGCCGCCTGCGTTAACCGCGCCCAGCGTTCGGCAAATCACTACAGCCCCAATCAGCAAGACCCGGCAAGGCGGGTTCGCACGAAGCTCAGCGCCGACCGGAACACGGCGTCGGCATCCATTTCGCTGGTATCAAGCCGGTAACAGTCATCGGCTTCTCGCAACGGTGCGACGACGCGCGCCGAATCGCGGTCGTCGCGCTGTTTCATGTCCGCCTCGACGATAGCGATATCGGCGTCCTCGCCGTTTGCCCGCAGTTCCAGCCAACGCCGGCGGGCGCGCTCCCGCAAACTGGCGGTCACAAAAAGTTTTGCGACCGCATCTGGGAAAATCACCGTCCCAATGTCGCGGCCATCGAGCACGGCGCCGTCCCGACTGGCGAACGCCTGCTGAAACGCCAGCAAGCCGGCTCGAACCCTCGGGATCGCCGCGACCGCGGCCGCCGCGGCATCCGCGAGCGGGCCGCGCAGGTCGGAACGATCCAAGTCCGTCGGCCGTAATGAACCCACTGCCGCTTCGGCTGCCACAGGATCGGACGGGTCACCGCCCGCATCCAATACCAACCGACCAACGGCGCGGTATAGCAGGCCGGTGTCCAGGTACGGCAGCCCAAGGCTCGCGGCCAGCCGGCGCGCCAGCGTGCCTTTACCCGCCCCGGCCGGACCGTCAATGGCGATGATGACGGGCGTCATGCCGCCGGCAACGTCCGGATCGAGCCGCCCAGGCCGTTCATCAGCTCGACGAAGCCGGGAAAGCTGGTGTCGATGAAGCCGGCGTCGTCGGCGGTGACCGGGGAAGCCGCGACCAGGCCCAGCACCAGGGCCGACATCGCGATACGGTGGTCCATATGGGTTTCGACCACCCCGCCGCCCGCCGGCGGGGCACCGGTGCCGTGGATGATCATGTCGTCACCAACGATCTCGATCTTGGCACCGTTGACGCTCAGCATGGCCGCGGTGGCAGCCAGCCGATCGCTCTCCTTGACCCGCAGTTCCTGCAATCCGCGCAACCGAGTTGTTCCGGCGGCGCAGGCGGCGGCCACAGCCAGGATCGGATACTCGTCGATCATGCTGGGCGCGCGTTCGGGGGGAATATCAACCGCCCGCAGCGCGCCGCCGGCAATGTCAAGGTCGCCGACCGGCTCGCCGCCCTCGGTGCGGCTGTTCCGCACCACGATGTCGGCGCCCATTTCCCGCAGACAGACCAGCAGGCCGGTGCGCAGCGGATTCAGGCCAATCCCCGGAATGGTGACCTTGCTGCCGGCGACCAGCAGAGCGGCAACCAGGGGGAACGCCGCCGACGACGGATCGCCTGGCACCACCACGTCGGCGGCACGCAATTCCGGTTGCCCCGTCAGTTCGATGACACGGCCGGCGCCGGCGACCTCGACACTGACGTCGGCGCCGAAATGGCGCAGCATGTTCTCGCTATGATCACGCGTCGCCTGCGGTTCGTCCACCCGGGTGATGCCGGGCGCGTTCAGTCCGGCCAGCAGCACCGCCGACTTGACCTGCGCCGAGGCAACCGGAACCCGATAGTCCAGCGGCAGGGCATCGCGGGCGCCCTCGATCGCCAGCGGCAGGCGGCCGCCTTCGCGGGCGCTGAAGCGGGCGCCGGTCGCGGTCAGCGGATCGATCACTCGGCGCATCGGACGGCGCCGCAGGCTGGCGTCCCCGGTCATCACCGCGAACATCGGATGGCTGGCCAGGATACCGCACAGCAGCCGAGCGGCGGTGCCGGAATTACCCATGTCAAGGATATCGGCCGGTTCGATCAGTCCGCCAATGCCGCGCCCGGCAACCCGCCAGCCGCCCTCCGGATCGCGGCTGACCTCGGCGCCCAGAGCGCGCATCGCGGCAGCGGTGCGCAACACGTCCTCACCGGTGAGCAGGCCGGTAATGCGGGTCTCGCCGACCGCCAGCGCGCCGAACATCAGGGCACGATGACTGATCGACTTGTCACCCGGGACGGCGATCCGGCCGTGCAACGGCCGGGACGCTCTGCCAGAGTTCAGCGGGCGCGGAGCGGCTTCATCCATCACACGGGTCCAGTCGACGCCAGGGCGAATGATACGGCGGTGGCTGTGGTGTCCATGCCGCTTGATATCGGCTTTCGAGCGCAGCGGATACCGCTTCGACCGCCGAGACGGCATTTGACACGCCGCCGCCGTGATGGCATGGGCGCCCGCTCTTGCCGTTGGCCCCTAGATGGGCAACGACGCTGTCACGAAGGGCCTTACATACTCATGGCCAAGCCCGAACTCGGCACCAAACGGGTCTGCGTCGCCTGTAGCACGCGGTTCTACGACCTGACGAAGTCCCCCGCCGTCTGTCCCAAATGCGGCACCGAACAGCCGGTCGACCAGCCGCGCCCGCGCCGCACCGGCGGCAACGTCGTCGAGGACAAGCGCCCGAAGAAGCCAGCGCCCGCGCCCGAAGACGTGGACGTGGAAGTCGAAGGCGTCGAGGACGTCGAGGAAGAAGATGTCCTGGAAACCGCCGACGACCTTGAGGACGACGCCGACGTCATCAGCGGCGACATCGAAGTGGAAAACGACGCCGACGAGAACGAGCGGTAGGGCCGCCCACCGCAAGGCCCCCGCACCCAGCTACAGCCTCCCGGAAACCCGCAGCCAGAGCATCAGCAGCGCGTCATAGGGCACCGCCGGAGTTTCCCGCAGACGCCAGTACCAGCGCAGCCACCGGCTTGTCGCGGCCGGCACCGGCGGTGGCGGACAAGCTCGGGCGTGCACCCCGGCAAGGCGCAGCAGCAGCAGGCATCGCGGCAGATGATAGGCGCTGGAGCAAGCATAGACCGGCGTGCTCCCGCCCACCATCGCCGCGACGGCGCGAACCGATGACAGCGTGTCGGTGCCGGTGAGCTCCACGCGGATATCCGCCGCGGGATAGCCGGCATCAGTCAGCACTCGCCGCATCACCACCGCTTCGGCGTCGCCGTGGCGGCCCTTGGCCCCGGTCGGAATGAACAATGGCCGGGCGAACCGCACCCCGAAGCGGGCGGCAGCCTCGACCCGATGTAGCAACGTCTGGCTCGGGCGGCCGTCCGGTCGCACCGCCGCACCGAAGATGATGATGATCGCGTCGGGCGCACCGCGATCGGGGTCGGGCGGGTTGACTTTCATCGCATCCGTTTCTCATGCTCGCGGCAACAGCCAGCGCGGGGCCGGGAGGGTCGACCATGAAGATGTTAACCGAGGCGGCGATCCGCCAGTATCAGGAACAAGGCTATTATGCCCCGATCCGGGTGATGCCGCGCAGCGAAGCCGATGCCCTGCGCGCCAGACTGGAGGCCTTCGAGGCAGGCGCCGGCACGCTGGCAGGGCCGCTGCGCCACAAGTCGCATCTGCTGTTCACCTGGCTGAACGATCTGGTCCGTCATCCCGCCATCCTGGACGCGGTCGAGGACGTGATCGGTCCAAACATCCTGTGCTGGGGAAGCTCGTTCTTCATCAAGGAACCTCGAAACCCCGGCTTCGTGTCGTGGCATCAGGATTCGACCTATTGGGGCCTCGATCCCGCCGATGTGGTGACCGCCTGGGTGGCGCTGTCCGACAGCACACCGGCCAACGGCGCGATGCGGGTCATCCCCGGCACCCACAAACTGGACCAGGTCCCGCATCAGGATACCTTCCGGCCTGAAAACCTTCTCAGCCGCGGGCAGGAGGTCATGGTCGAGGTTGATGAACGCCAGGCGGCGATGCTGCCGCTGGCCGCCGGCGAGATGTCGTTGCACCACGTCCGCCTGATCCACGGATCGGACCCCAATCCGTCCGATCTGCGCCGCATCGGCTTCGCCATTCGCTACATCCCGACAACGGTGCGCCAGGTCGCCGGATCGCACGACCACGCCACCCTGGTGCGCGGTGAGGACCGCCATGGCCATTTCGAACCCGAACAGCGACCGGATGCCGATATGTCGCCGCGCGCGGTGGCCTACCATCAGATGGTGACCGGCGCCCACGCGGCGATCCTGATGCGGGAGACCGGCAAACAGATGCGTGCCTGACGTTCGCGGTCGGGGTTGCAACAAGGTCAAAGGGAACACCAGAACATGTCCAAGCGTATCGCGGTGATCGGCGCCGGAGCAGTCGGCGGCTATGTCGGTGCTCATTTGACCGCGGCCGGCCACGACGTGACACTGGTCGATCCATGGCCGGACCATGTCGCCCAGATGCAGGCGCACGGCCTGGAAATCTACGGCATGACGCCGGCCGAACGGATGACCGTCAAGGTCAACGCCATGCACCTGACCGAGGTGCAGAACCTGGCCAAGCAGAAGCCGATCGACATCGCCTTCGTGTCGGTCAAGTCGTACGACACGGTATGGGCGACGACGATGATCCGGCAGTATCTGTCGGCTTCGGGCTGCGTGGTTTCGATGCAGAATTGCATCAATGAGGAACGCGTCGCCGGCGTGGTCGGCTGGGGCCGAACGCTGGGTTGCATCGTTACCGGCGGCGTCGGCGTCGATCTCTACCAGCCGGGCCACATCAGGCGCGGATACGCCAAGCGGGCCGATATCACCTCGTTCTACATCGGCGAACCCAGCGGCAAGATCACCAAGCGCTCGCAGGCCATCGCCGAGATCATGTCAAGCGTCGATGCCGCCAAGGCGACCGACAATCTATGGGGTGAGCGCTGGACCAAGCTGTGCGTCAACGGCATGCGCAATGGCGTGTCGGCCGCGACCGGCATGGGCGGCAATGCCCGCGACAATCACTCCGCGGTCCGCCGCGTCTGCATCCAACTGGCCGGCGAGTCGGTCCTCGTTGGGCAAAAGCTCGGGTACCGGCTCGGCAAGGTCGGAGCATTGCCTTTCGAGATGCTGGTCAAGGCGACCCAGGGTGACTCGGTCGCGTACGGTGAAATCGAGCGCCTGATGACCCAAGGTGGCGCCGGCCAGGCCGAACGCAGCGATTACCAGCGCCCGTCGATGGCCCAGGACATGGAAAAGCGCCGCCGCACCGAAATCGAGTTCATGAATGGCTTCATCGCCAGCGAGGCCAACAGGGTCGGGATGCAGGCCCCGACCCACGAGATGCTGACCCGTCAGGTGCTTCGCGTCGAACGCGGTGAAATCCCGCCCCGGCCGGAGAATGTCCTGCTGAACAGCTAACCTGGCCGACTCGACCTCGGGATCGTGTCGGCTGTCCGCTTGCCGGTGAAACACCGTCCGCGTTATCGCCGCGGCCAACCGGCACGACCCTGTGCTTGCCGAATGCCGCTATTCCCCCGACAATCCGGCAAACCGTTATAGGAACTGCGCGTGGCCGGGTTCAAAAGCACCGATCGATACATCGCGACGCGCGATCTGGAGGTGGCGGTCAACGCCGCCGTCACGCTGCAACGGCCGTTGCTGGTCAAGGGCGAACCCGGCACCGGCAAGACCGTCCTCGCCCACGAAGTTGCCGAGGCGCTTGGACATCCACTGATCGAGTGGCACATCAAGTCCACCACCAAGGCACAACAGGGTCTGTATGAATACGACGCCGTGTCTCGCCTGCGCGACGGCCAACTCGGCGATCCCAGGGTGCACGACATCGGCAACTACATCGTGCGTGGCAAATTGTGGGACGCGTTCGACGCCGACCGCCAGACCGTCGTGCTGATCGACGAGGTGGACAAAGCCGACATCGAGTTCCCCAACGACCTGCTGCTGGAACTCGATCGGATGCAGTTCTTCGTTTACGAGACCCGCAACACCGTGGTGGCCAAGACCCGCCCGGTGGTGATCATCACCTCGAACAACGAAAAGGAACTGCCCGACGCCTTCCTGCGCCGCTGCTTCTTCCACTACATCCGCTTTCCCGACCGCGAGACCATGGAACGGATCGTGCAAGCCCATTACCCCGACATCCGCAAGGATCTGACCCGCGAAGCATTGAACGTGTTCTTCCAGGTGCGTGACGTGCCCGGACTGAAGAAAAAGCCCGCCACCTCGGAACTGCTCGACTGGCTCAAGCTGCTGATGGTCGAAGACCTGCCCGCCGAGGCGCTGCGCAGCAAGGAGAAGCAGTTGGTGATCCCCCCGCTGTACGGCGCGCTGCTGAAGAACGAGCAGGACGTCCATCTGTTCGAGCGCCTGGCCTTCCTGGCGCGCCGGGGCGGATAATGTTCTCGCATCTGGTCCTCGCCCTGCGCTCCGCCGGATTGCCGGCCTCGATCACCGAATACCTGACCCTTATGGCGGCGATGAAGGCGGGCGTGGCGGACTACAGCGTCGATGATTTCTACTTCCTGGCGCGCGCCACGCTGGTGAAGGACGAGCGTCACCTGGACCGGTTCGACCGGGTCTTCGCCCAT
This sequence comes from Rhodopila sp., assembly GCF_965277165.1. Classification (GTDB taxonomy): domain Bacteria; phylum Pseudomonadota; class Alphaproteobacteria; order Acetobacterales; family Acetobacteraceae; genus Rhodopila. Next base: position 2,122,838 of record NZ_CBDICE010000005.1, on the reverse strand, counting down.
TGTTTCAAAGGCCTTGAACCGCCGGAAGGCACAGCGGTCCAGGACCTGCCCGAGGAATGGCTGCGCAAGCTAGCCGAGAAACTGCTATCGCCGGAGGAAATGGCGAAGATCCACGCGCTCGGCGGCTTCGAAGCGATCATGCAACGGTTGAAGGAATTGCTGGCGGAACAAAAAGGCCGGCACCAGGGCGGCTCGAAATGGATCGGCACCGCCGGAACCTCGCCGTTCGGCGCCTACGGTTACAACCCCGAGGGCGTACGCATCGGCCAGGACGAATCACGCCACCGCCGAGCGGTGAAGGTGTGGGACAGACGTGACTACAAGGATCTGGATGATAGCGTCGAACTCGGCACCCGCGGCATGAAGATCGCGCTGCGCCGGCTGCGGCGTTTCGCCCGGCAAGGCGCCGCCACGGAACTCGACATCCCCGATACGATCCGATCCACCGCCAACAACGCCGGCACCCTGGATCTTAAGATGGTGCCGGAACGGCACAACACCGTAAAAGTGCTGCTGTTCCTCGACGTCGGCGGATCGATGGACGACCATGTCCGCCTGACCGAGGAATTGTTCTCGGCCGCCAAGACCGAGTTCAAGCACCTGGAATACTATTACTTCCATAACTTCCCATACGAAAAAGTCTGGAAGAACAACCGCCGCCGCTTCGAACAGGTGATCCCCACCTCGGAGCTGCTGCGCACCTATGGCCCGGACTACAAGCTGATCATCGTCGGCGATGCTGCCATGAGCCCCTACGAGATCACCATGCAGGGTGGTTCGGTCGAGCACTACAACGAAGAAGCCGGGACCGTCTGGCTGGATCGGCTGTCCTCGCACTATCGCCACGCTGCCTGGCTCAACCCGACGCCCCGCCAAAGCTGGGGACATGTTCGCTCGATCAGCATGGTCAACGACCTGATGCAGGGCCGGATGTATCCGCTGACTGTGAACGGCATCGACGAGATGACCCGCGAACTCAGCCGCTGATCCGCCGCCGCGTCCAGCCGAACACCCGCGCTGCGACGACCGGCACCACCACGAGCACCACCAGCAACGCCACTGCCACCGCGGAAGCCGTCGGCCAGTCGCGGTTGGCGAAGAACTCCTGCCACAGCACCATCCCGACCAGTTGCGCCTGAGGGCCGCCCAGCAGCGCCGGGATCACGTATTCCCCGATCGCCGGAACGAACACCAGAGCCGACCCCGCCGCGATGCCGGGCAGCGACAACGGCAGGATCACCCGCAGCAGCACCCGCCACGGCCCGGCACCCAGGTCTGCCGCCGCTTCCATCAGCGCCGGGTCCAGCCGCGACAACCGCGCGTACACCGGCAGCACCATGAACGGCAGGTATGTATAGACGATACCGATATACATCGCGGCATCGGTATACAGCAGATGCGAAACCCCCAGCAGGCGCACGATCCACCCATCATCGGCCAGCAGCCCGATCCAGGCATTGATCCGCATCAGAAAGCCGGTCCAGAACGGTAGCATCACCGCCAGTAGCAAGGCATTCTGCCGCCGCGGCGCGGCCCGGGCGATGGCCAGCGCCATGGGAAATCCGATCACCAGGCAGATCGCGGTGGAAATACCGGCGACGCGCACGCTGCGCCCCAACGCATCGCGATACATCGGATCGCTCGCCACCAGCCATAGATTGTCCAGGCTGAAACCCAGGCTGTACGGCGGCACACTATCTGCCGGCACCGCGAAGGCAATCAGCACAACGATCCCCAGCGGGGCGCCAAGCAGCACAATCAACCACGCCACCGGCAGCGCCAGCACCCAGGAACGCCCCCGCGACAGCGAGCGCGAAACCCCGGTCATTCCGGCAGCAGCATGCAGGCCTCAGGCTGCCAGCCCACCCGCACCGTTACCCCCGATTCCACCGCCGCCGCTCCCAGCCCATCGGTCAGCGACCGGTTCACCCGCAGCACCGACCCATCCGCCAGGCGGACCAGAACCGAGAGCGCGTCGCCGGCATAGGCGCTCTCGGCCACCACCCCAACCACCTGATTGACCAGCCCCTGTTCTCCAATCCGCAGACGTTCGGCTCGTAATCCCAGCAATCCCGGTCCCGCCACGCCCGGCCGAGCCGAACGCACCGCGACGCCGAGCGATGGCAAGGCGACCGAACAACCATCCACCACGCAGGGCAGAATATTTGCCGCTCCCAGAAACCCCGCCACGAAACGATCCGCCGGCGATTCGTACAACTCCACCGGCGTGCCGACCTGAGCCATGCGGCCGTCACGCATCACCCCGATGCGGTCCGCCACGCCCAGCGCCTCGTCCTGGTCGTGCGTTACCAGAACAAAACTGATCCCCAGCGAACGCCGCAGCCGCACCAGTTCCGCCCTGGTGTCCCGCCGCAGCGCCTGATCGAGCGCCGAAAGCGGCTCATCCAGCAGCAGCAGCCGTGGACTCGGTGCCAGACTCCGAGCCAGAGCGACGCGCTGCTGCTGGCCTCCCGACAACGCCTCTGGTCGGCGATCGCCGAAGCCCTCCAGGCGCACCAGTGCCAGCATCGCCTCGACGCGGCGGCGGATGTCCACGCGGGAAACACCGCGCCGACGCAGTCCAAATGCGATATTCGCGGCAACGGTCATATGCGGGAACAGCGCGTATGACTGGAACATCATGTTCACTGGCCGCCGATGCGGCGGCAAGCCGGTCAGATCGACGTCATCCAGCAGAATGCGTCCCAATGACGGCCGCACAAACCCGGCAATGGCCCGCAACAGCGTCGTCTTGCCAGACCCGGACCCACCCAGCAGAACGAACAACTCATCGCGCGCCACCGTCAGGGTCAAACGGTCCAACGCCAGCGCGGTCCCATAGCGAACCGTCAGCCCCGAGACGGTCAGCAAGTCGCTCATGCCGGCGCAGAACCGTCCAAGCCTTTAGCTGCCAGCCTTGAAGCGCGCCCACAGCCTGCTCCGAGCCCGATCCGCGGCCGGCGCCGACGGCCCGATGGTGAAGAATCGCTTCTGTATCGCATCCGTCGGAAATACGTTCGGATCGTCCAGCAACGCCGGTCGCACCAATGCCCGCGTCGCCGGTATTGCATTCGGATAGCGCGTCGCGTCGGTGATCCGCGCCATGATGTCGGGCCGCAGCACGAAATTGATGAACGCCAGCGCTGCGTCCGGGTGCGGCGCATCGGCCGGGATCGCCAGCATGTCGAAGCCGATCTCCGATCCCTCCTTCGGAGCCACATACTCGACGTCGACACCATTGCCGGCCTGTTTCGCCCGCACCCCCGCCTGATCGACATCGCCCGAGTAGTCCAGCGCCAGGCACGCCTGACCAGTCGCCAGCGCTTCAAGCGCGCCGCCGCTGGCGAACTCTCGTATATACGGACGTATCGCCATCAGCACCTTCAGCACGGCGGCCAGATCGTCCGGGGACGAACCGTCCGGGTTACGCCCAAGGTAGCGAAGCACCGAGGGAATCACATCGATCGCCGAATCCATCATGATGATCCCGCAAGGTGCCACCCGCTTCGCCCAGGCCGGATCCAGCAGCAGCGACCACGAATCGACCGGCGCATCCGGCGCCAGCGCGTGAATACGGTCCGGATTGATCCCCAGCCCGATCGACCCCCAGAGATAGATCGCGCCGTGCCGATTGCCAGGGTCCGAGGACCCGACGCGCCGCATCAACGCCGGGTCCAGATTTTTCCAGTTTGGGACCTTCGCCCGGTCGATCGTCGTCAACGCCCCAGCCCTGATCAACCGAGAAAAGCTCGGCTCGTTGCTCGGCACCACGATGTCATATCCGGAATGACCGGCGAACATTTTCGCTTCCAGCGTCTCCAGGCTGTCGAACACGTCGTAGCGAGTCTTGATCCCGGTTTGCGCGGTGAACTCCGACAGCACCGACGGATCGATATAGTCGGTCCAGTTGTAGATGTTGACGACGCGGTCCTGCGCCCAGGCCGGTAACGCCGAAACCGGAAACGCCATGATCAGGAAGATCGTCAGCCACCGAGGCATCAGCGCTGTCGGACCCATCCCTGGAAACCTCCGGATTGCATCCAGTGATGCTACAATGCAAGCCGGCCAACCCGGAAGCGCCTAGCCCGCCTGGACCCGCACCCGGTGCCACACCGCGCACAAATATCCCTTGAAATTCCAGACATCCTCGGCCGCCGCCGGCTGCGTCTGCCCAGCCGAATCCCACGCCCGCACCGCAAGTTCATGCTCACCCGCCGGCAGAACGATCTCGGTCTCCCAGAACGTCCAGCTCCACGGCGCCTCGGGCTGGCGCTGCAATGCGGCCTGGACCCAGCTTCGCCCGCCATCGGCCGAGACATCGACGCGCTCGATCCCGCGCCCGCTGGCCATCGCATAGCCGCGCACCGGCACTGGCCCGGACCTCACATCGGCTCCGTCAGCCGGGACACAAATGGCGGAATTCAAAGGCATTTCGTTGATCGTGATTCCCTCTGCCCAATCCACCGTGTCGCGCGTCACCTTCGGCGGCAGCATCTTGTAATCGGTTTGCTGCATGGCATTGTCCGAGGCAGCGTCCTGGACCGTGATCGCAGCCAGCCATTTTGGGCTGCGCACCCCCGCGAATCCGGGCACCACAACTCGCAACGGAAACCCATGCTCGGGCGCCAGCGCCTCGTCGTTCATCGCGAAGGCAAGCACCACGTCGGGACAGTGCGCCTTGGTCATCGGGATCGAGACACCAAAGCGGCCACCTTCCGCCACGCTGTCGCAGGCATCGAAGGCAACATGCAGCCCGGCATCGGTCTCGGCGCCCGCGGCACGCAGCACATCGACCAGCGAAACCCCACCCCATAGGGCGTTGCCGATCGCCCCGGCCGACCATGGGTCGCCCATCACCGGGCGCACCTCGTGCAGATCGGCCCGGCGATTGCCCGCACACTGCATCACCGCCATCACCGCCCGCCGGGGAAAGTCGGACCGCAGTTGATCCAACGACAGATCGAGCGGCCGATCGACCCGGCCTCGCACTGCCAGGTGGTAGGTTTCCTCGTTAAGGTTCGGCACCGAGCCATGGCTGCGGACGTAAAAATCGCGCTGCGACGTGGTGAAGACGTCGCGCAACAGGTGAAGCGGCGTTTCTGCATTGAACGGCGTTTCAGATCGGACGATCAGACCCGGCATGGCGGCCCTCCGGCCGATCAACGACCCTGCGTCCCGGCAGTTGCTTGTGTATGCGAATCTGTCACAGATGTAATCCCTTGTCCCAATGATGCCCAGATGTTGTCTTGGTTATGTCCGAATCCGACACCAAACTCATCGTTGCTGAATAAGGAGTCGTCTCAATGCGTAGAATGCTTCTCGCGGCCGTGGCACTCGGCGGCCTGACCGCCCTGACCGCGGCTGGCGCCTCGGCCGCCCCCACGGTTGCCGCGATCCACGTCGCGCCGTCCCATCCCGCCGTCACTCAGGTGGATTATTACTGGAACCATCATCACTATCGTCATCGCCACTGGGAACATAACCATTGGCGTTACTGGTGATCATCCGAACCGCTCGATAATCGCGCGCGCCGAAACCCCCTCGGCGCGCAGCGCATCCAGCGTCATCGCCTTGTCTCGCTTCGCCAGCCGCCTGCCCGCCGTATCGGTGAGCAGGCGGTGGTGCGCATAGCGCGGGGGCGCCCAGCCCATCAGGTCCTGCAACAGTCGGTGCAGATCGGTCGCCGGCTTCAGGTCGGCGCCACGGGTTACCAGCGTCACGCCCTGCACCGTGTCATCATGCGTCACGCACAGATGATAACTGGCCGGCGCATCCTTGCGCGCCAGCACCACGTCGCCAAAGCATTCGGGGCGGCACGCGATACGCCCCTCGCCGTCCTCCTCATACCACAGCGCCGGATACGACGGCGCCGATCGCAGCGCCGCCTGCATATCCAGCCGCAACGCGAACCGCTCACCGGCGGCGATACGATCCGCCCGTTCCGACGATGACAGACACCGGCAAGTCCCCGGATACAGCACCGCCCCATCCGGCCCATGCGGCGCTCCCGCCGAGGCGGCGATCTCGCGCGCGATATCCGCTCGGGTGCAGAAACACGGATACGCCAGCGCGCGTTCCGCCAGCCCGTCCAACACCGCCTGATACTCCGCCAGGTGCCGGGACTGCACGCGGACCGGCTCGTCCCAGGTCAGGCCCAGCCAGCCCAGGTCGCGCTGGATCGCAGCCCCGAATTCGGGGCGGCAGCGGCCCGGATCGATGTCCTCCAGCCGCAGCAGAAACCGCCCGCCCGCCGCTCGCGCCCGCCGCCATGCATTGAACGCCGAGAACGCGTGGCCAAGATGCAGATGGCCCGTCGGGCTGGGCGCGAAGCGTGTCACAATCATCCAGAACAGCTACCTCTGTCGCCACCCAACCGGGAGACTGCATCATGCCCACGCTCGAAGCGATCCACTGGGGTCCCGCCTCCAAGGCTAAGCCTCGCCAACTGGTCATCCTCTGCCACGGACTAGGCGCCGACGCGTTCGACCTGATCGATCTCGCACCGGCCTGGCAACATGCCTGCCCGGATGCCCTGTTCGCCTCGGTCCACGCGCCGTTCTCCCATGATTCCGGCTTCGGCCGTCAATGGTGGAGTGTCGCCGATCGCTCGCCCCCGGTGGTCGAGGCCGGGGTTCGCACCGCCGCCCCTTATCTGCACGGCTTCATCGATGCCGAACTGGCCCGGCTCGACCTGCCGCCCGAAGCCTACGCGATCATGGGCTTCAGCCAGGGGGCGATGATGTCGCTGTTCACCGGACTGCGTCGCCCCGTGGCCCCGCGCGCCATCCTGGGATTTTCCGGTGCACTGGTCGCCCCCGACAGCCTGGCCGCCGAGCTTGCGAACCGCGCACCCGTCCTGCTGGTGCACGGCGAAGCCGATGAGGCCGTGCCGGTATCCCGCTCGCACGACGCCGAGGCCGCGCTGACGGCAGCGGCCGTGCCGGTGGGCGCGCACTACATCCCGCGCCTCGGTCACGGCATCGACGACAACGGAATTTCGCTGGGTGCGCTTGCCTTGCAGAAAGGATTTGCATGACGAAACAATGAAGTCGGCAACAACGTTGGCATCTCGGGTTGCGGCGCGCTTGGCGCTCTGTCATAAAACCCTTAGGTTTCCGGCGGCGCACCGTACGATAGCTGAACCCGAAGGTATTGCGCTCCGCCTGCAAGGGAGTCGCTATTGCCGTTCGGCGGACCGCAGTTTCCCGATCTGGTGCTGAACAAAGTGCCTTACCCAGGCCTGAAACACCGCCTTTTTCGCGCTGGGGGCGGCCGGTGAGCCACATCCCCAACCTTCAGACCCTGGTGCTTAACGCCGATATGCAGCCCTTGAGCTGGGGCCCGCTATCGGTGTGGTCCTGGCAAGACGCCCTCGTCGCGGTGCTGCAGGAACGCGTCAATCCGGTGATCAACTACGATGTCGAGGTGCATTCGACGCGCCGGGCCTTCCCGATCCCATCGGTCGTGGCGCTGAAGCGCTTCCACAAGCGCCGCAAGGTGGCGTTCACGCGTTACCACGTGTTCCTGCGCGACCGCTTCAGTTGCCAATACTGCGGCGACACGCTGCCGGCGAAGGACCTGACGTTCGATCACATCGTGCCGCGCTCGAAGGGCGGGATCACCACCTGGAACAACGTCGTGACCTGCTGCCAGGCGGACAATCTGTTCAAGGGCAGCCGCTCGCTGAAACAAAGCGGCCTGCGCCTGCGCTGCGCCCCGGCTGAACCGACGCCGCACCAGATCGATGAGGCTGCGAAGTGGCACGTATCCCGCGAGAACCTGCACCGCACATGGCTCGACTTCCTGTATTGGGACGCCGACCTGGAAGCATAGGCAGGGCGGGGCCATCGGGCTCGGCCTCAGCTACCCCCGTCTCGGCACGTTCATGTTCACCGTCACATTCTTGCGCTGGGTGAAGCTGTCCAGCATCCCCTCCAGCGAGAACTCCCGGCCGATGCCGCTTTGCTTGTAACCGCCATAGGAATGCCCGGGCTGCTGCCCCAGCCCTTGGTTGACCTGCACCCAACCGGATTCGATCGCGTGCGCGGCCCGCAGCGCGCTGCCGATCTCGTGCGTCCAGACATAAGCCGCAAGACCGTAATGGCTGTCGTTCGCCATGCGGATCGCATCGTCCTCGTCCTTCCACGGGATCGCCACCAGCACCGGACCGAAGATCTCCTCCCGCGCCAGCCGCCAGTCGTTCGAGATATCCGCAAACACCGTGGGAACCGCGAAATAACCCTTGCTGAGTGGACCGTCCTTCGGCGGCAGCCCGCCAAATACTAACCTCGCGTCCTTGCGCTGCAAACCGTCGTCGACGTAGCCGCACACCTTGCGGAATTGCTTCTCGTTGATGATGGCGCCGATGTCGGTGGCTTCGTCCAGCGGATCGCCCAGTTTCAGCGCCTGGGTCTTGGCGGTCAGTTTTTCCAGGAAACTGTCGAAGATGTCCTGATGCAGGAACAGCCGCGATCCCGCCGTGCAAGACTGGCTCTGCCGGGTAAAGCGCATGCCGGCAATCACCCCGTCCACCACCCAGTCTTCATCCGCGTCGGGATAAACGATCGACGGGCTCTTGCCGCCGAGCTCCAACGAGACCGGAACGATCCGCTCGGCCGCCGCACGCATGATGACCTTGCCGACCTCGGTGGACCCGGTGAAAGAAAGTTTCCCGATGGTCGGATTCTGCGCTAGCGGACCTCCGCACTCCTCACCCAGTCCGGTTAACACGTTCAGCACGCCAGGCGGCAGGAACTGCTGGCAGATTTCCGCCATCAGCAGCACACCCAGAGGCGCGTCCTCGGCAGCCTTCAGCACCAGCGTGTTGCCCGCGCAAAGCGCTGGGGCGATCTTCAGGGCGCCCAGCAGCACCGGCGCGTTCCAAGGGATGATGGCGCCGACAACGCCGAGCGGTTCGCGCCGTGTGTAGCTCAGCACCTGGTCACCGAGCGGGATCGTTTCGCCCTTTAATTCACCACCCAAACCGCTGAAATACCGGAATATATCGGCCGATAACGTGGCCTCCGCCCGCGCCTGGGTGCGGAGTGCGTTACCGGTCTCCTCGGCGATGGCGCGCGCCATCTCCTCGATCCGGGCCTCCATCGCCTCCGCGATCCGACCCAACAACCGCCCGCGTTGGCGTGGCGGCACCTTGCTCCAGCCCGGGAACGCCTTCTCGGCGGCGCGCACCGCGCGATCGACGTCTTCCTTGGCACCACGCGGGATCGAGGCGATCGGCGTGCGGCGCCCCGGATTTTCCACCATCAGCGTCGCACCCGAGGCGCTATCCACCCAGGCACCATCGATCAGCATACGCGCCTGCCGCGATTTGCCCGCTGAGGCGGGACGGCTCTGCTCGGTGATCGACATGGGATCCTCCGTTACCTGTTTAAGCCGACATAGCGATCCAAGCGCCCGGTTCCAGGTGCGGGCGTTGTCGATCGAGTCGACGACCAATGACGTCCAGCCTCAATGACCAGCCTCAATGAATCGTCGTGCCCAAGGTCCGCCCCGAACCGCCATACGTGGCGATCGTCGCCATCCCCTCGACCTGCCACGGCTTCATTGCAAATGAAACTTCTTGGCCGTCCGCCGTGCGCAGCGTCAGCACCAGGTCCTGACCCGAGCGATCCATGTTCCAGCTATCCAGCGGATGCACCCGATCGGCGCCCGAGGACCGGGGCAGCGCGTTCAGCATGCTGCTCAGCCAACACGCCGGCAAAGTAAACGAGACCGTGCGGCCATCTTGGTCACGAATCCGCAGCCGAAGCCGGGTGCCATCGGGCGAGGCCAGCACGCTGATCAATTCCGTTGCCTCGATCATGGCCGTGCCGCCTGGATGGCCTGCCATATGCGATGCGGTGTCGCCGGCATGTCGATATGGTCGATGCCAAACTCCGCCAGCGCATCGACCACCGCGTTCATCACCGCCGGCAGTGATCCGGCACATCCCGCCTCTCCGCAGCCCTTGACCCCCAATGGATTGGTGCGCGCCGGAACCGGATGGCTCTCGAACCCGAGGCCAGGGAAATCATTTGCTCGGGGTAGCGCGTAGTCCATGTACGACCCGGTGATCAACTGACCGTCTTCGTCATAGGCCACCCTCTCCATCAAGGCCTGACCGATACCCTGTGCAATACCGCCATGCGCCTGACCTTCCACCAGCATCGGATTGACCAGCACGCCGAAGTCGTTGACCGTCGTGTAGCCGACGACCTCCACCACGCCGGTATCGGGATCGAGTTCGATCTCGGCGATGTGGCATCCGTTCGGAAACGCCGACGGCACTCCCTTGAAGACGTGACTGACATCCAGCGTGCGCGGCATTCCGTCCGGCAACTCGACCTGAAGCCGCAACCGTTCCGCAAGGTCCATGATCCCGATGCTGCGATCCGTGCCGACGATGCTGAACCGCCCCCGAGAAAACTCGATATCGGCCATCGCCGCCTCCAGAAAAAACGCCGCCGCCTGCCGGCCGCGCTCGATCACCAGCTCGCTCGCCGCGACGATGGCCCCGCCGCTCTGCATGATCGAACGCGAACCACCGGTTCCCCCGCCCGCCACAAGCTGATCCGAATCGCCTTGCAGCAACTTGATCCGCTCGAACGGCACGCCAAGCTGGGCGGCCAGCACCTGGGCAAACGGCGAGGCATGTCCCTGCCCGTAATCCAGCGTCCCGGTGACGATCGTTACGTGACCGTCATCCCCGAATCGGATGCCGCCCATCTCGTTGCCAGCGTCCGCCGTGACCTCAAGGTAGTGGCCGATGCCGCGGCCTCGGATCCTGCCGCGCGCCCGCGATTCAGCCTGGCGGCCCGCAAAGCCGTCCCAATCCGCGGCGCGCAACGCCCGGTCCATGATAGCCGGGAATTCGCCGCCGTCGTACACCATTCCCGAGGGTGCCTTGTAGGGCATTTGCTCCGGCCGGATGTGGTTACGCCGCCGCAGCTCCAGCCGATCGATCCCAAGTTCGCGGGCCGCGGTTTCGACCAGCCGCTCCATGTAGTAGTTGCCCTCCGGCCGCCCGGCGCCGCGATAGGCGCCCACCGGCGTGGTATTGGTGAACATGCACTTCGTGGATACCTGGATCAGCGGCGTCGCATAGACACCGACGATGTTCTTGACCGCGTTCAGCGTTGGCGGAATCGTCGTCGCGTTGCTCAGCCAGGCGCCCAGGTTGCCGTAGCCGGTCACCCGCACCGCGAGGAATTTTCCGCCTGCGTCCAGCGCCAGCTCCGCCACCATTTCATGGTCTCGTCCATGGCTATCGGACATGAAGCTTTCGGAACGTTCATCGGTCCACTTGACCGGCCGACCCAACGAACGCGCCGCATGCAGCAAGCAGACGTACTCCGGATAGGCCGAGGCCTTCATCCCGAACGACCCGCCTACATTGCCGGTCAGGATATGCATCTTTTCGACCGGCACGCCCATGATGCCGCTCAACAGCGTGCGCTGCCCGAACACCCCCTGACATCCCAGACGCAAGACCAGGCGATCCTGATCCGCGTCGTATTCCGCGATCGCCGATCGCGGTTCCATCGGACACACCACCACCCGATTGTTGCGCAGCGATAGTCGCGTGACATGGGCTGCCTCGGCGAATGCCGCGGACACCTTTTCAGCGTCACCGAAATGAAAATCCAGACACATATTTCCTGGCGCATCGTCATGCACCAACGATGCTCCGGCCGCGGCCGCCTCGGCCGCTGTCGTCACCGCGGGCAACGGGTCGATGTCGGCGAACACCACCTCCGCCGCATCCTTCGCCAACTTGCTGGTGTCCGCCACCACCATCGCGATGGGCTCGCCGACATAGCGCACCCGGCCGGCAGCAAGCGGTCGTTGCGACGGACGTGGCGTAGGTGAACCATCGCGGTGCTTCGCCGCCGCCGCCGGCATGTCACGCACGCCGGCGGTGTCGAGGTCCTCGGCCAGGATCACCGCGCGCACCCCAGGCATTCCGCGCGCCGCCGCGGCATCGATGTCGCGGATAATCCCATGCGCCATGCGGCTGCGCACCATCACCGCGTAAAACTGGTGCGGCCGGTTCAGATCATCGGCGTAGCGGCCCTCGCCGCGCAGCAGCACCGGATCTTCCTTGCGCGATACCGGTTGGCCGACAGCAAACTTCTGGGCCGTCAGCAGCGACGGATCGAATGGCGCATTCATCAGGGCAAAGCTTCCACAACAGCCATAACGCGATATCCAACCGGATATAGCGACCGAGCGCAACCTACATCCCCAATACCTCGATCGATGTCGATTTGATCAACGCCAGCACCGGGCGCCCGGGCGCCAGCTCCAGTCGCGCCACCGCGTCCGCCGTCACCCGCGACAACAGTCCGCCGTCCGGCAGACCAATCTCGATGACAACCGATCGGCGGGCCGGGTCATCGGCGATTTGCCGTACTGTGCCGGGAACGATATTGTGCAGGCTTATCGCCTCCGGCGGCCGCGCCGCCAGGATCACCTCGCGGGCCGGAATCCGCGCCCGACAGTCCGTCCCCAGCGGCATATCGAGTGAGGTCACCCACAGCTCCACGCCGCCGCCAAGCAGTCTGGTCAGCCCGCGAGACGTGTCGTGCTGGTCCACTCGGCAAAGCAACAGGCCGCCGGCATCGTCACGCCGAGCCAACGGCAGGTCGGCACGCGAGGCCACCTCCGACACCGGACCAAAGCCGATCACCTGCCCCGCCTCGATCAGCACCAGGGAATCTGCCAGCCCGGCAACCTCATCCAGGGAATGGGTCACATAGAGCACCGGCAGCCGCAGCGCTGTCTTCAGCCGCGTCAGGAACGGCAGGATCTCCGCCTTGCGTTCGTTGTCCAGGCTTGCCAAAGGCTCATCCAGCAGCAGCAGATGCGGCTGCGCCAGCAACGCCCGCCCGATCGCCACCCGCTGACGCTCGCCGCCCGACAGCGTGTTCGGGCGACGGTCCAGCAACCGCCCGATCCCCAATAGTTCGACCACCTCGTCGAAGCGGACCGCGCCCGGCGCGACCCGGCGCATGCCGAACCGTAGATTGGTCTTCACCGACATGTGGGGGAACAGCCGCGAGTCCTGGAAAACCAGCCCGACGCGGCGCCGCTCTGGTGCCAGCCACACGCCCGAACGAGTGTCGGCCAGCACCGTGCCATCGACCGCTACGCGACAAGCGTCCGGCCGCAACAAGCCAGCGGCGGCATTGATGATGGTCGATTTGCCGGAGCCGGAGGGGCCGAACAGCGCCGTCACACCGGGCGATGGAACCTCGAAGCCGACGTCGATCTGAATCAAGGGGAAGCGATGCCGTAACGCAACAGAAAAAGTCATCGCCCCAGCACGGCATTCAGACGCTTGCTAAGCCACTCCGACAGTAGCAGCCCGACCAGCGCCAGCAGCACCGAGACCATCGACAACTCCGCCGCCTTGGATTCCCCGCCCGGCACCTGCAGCGCGGAGTAGATCGCCAACGGCAAAGTCTGTGTCTGTCCCGGAATGTTGGCGGCAAACGTGATGACCGCGCCAAACTCACCCAGGCTCGTGGCATATCCGACAACGCCGCCGACCAGGATGCCGGGCGATGCCAGCGGCAAGGTCACGTTGACCAGCCGGTCCAGCCAACCGGCGCCCAGCGTCTGGGCTGCCTGTTCCAGTCCGCGATCCATCGACTCGAGTGACAGTCGGATCGACCGCACCATGATCGGAAACGTCATCACCGCGCAGGCCAGGCTGGCCCCCGCCGTGGTGAAAACCAGCCGGACGCCAAACCATTCCTGCAGCAGCGACCCGATCGGGCCGCGAACACCGAACACGATCAGCAGCAGCCAGCCGGTGACCACCGGCGGCAGCACCATCGGCAGATGCACCAGCGCGTTCAGCACCGCTCGTCCAGGAAAACGCAAGCGCGTCAGCACCCAGGCCGACAGCACCGCCACCGGCAATCCGAACCCGACCGCCCGCGCGGCAACCGCCAGCGTCAGCCGGACCGCCTCCCACTCCTCCGCCGACAGCATCCTCATGGTCACGGTATAGCCGCGAAAACACAGCGGTCACAATCACTCGGCGGCTTCGGCGATTCCTGCCATTTCCCGGGCCTGCAGCGCAGCCAACAGCGACGTCACGCTGGCCGACCGCAACGGACTGAATCGCTTGCCCGCCTGCCGGCACAAAGTTTTCACCATGCCGGCTGCGTCGTGGCTGATGCAATCCACCGGAAACAGCGCAAAATCGCACCGGCTGACCAGTCCGGGCAGCAGATTCTGATGGTTCTCGACCCCGCCGTCATGGTGCAGCAACTCCGCGCCCAACCGCTCGACCATCGCCCGCAGGTGCGCGACCTGGTTCGGACGGCCGCCAACATAGAGCAGGACCATGCCATCCAGCCGCAACGCTGGCAGGTTCTCCGGGGGCGCCCCCAGCGAGGCTTCGATCGCATCGACCTCCTGGCGCAACGCCACGCCCGTCCGCTCCGCCGAGACACGGCCCGCGCGTTCGCCATCGCGTTCGGCCTGCGTCACGGCCAGCCTTTCCTGCAGTGCGATCCGCCGACGCGTCTCGACCGCCAGGCGCCGCTCGGTGTCGGCAATCACACCGTGCAACGCCGCATCGTCGGTTGGCGCACAGGTCGCCTCTGCCGAAACGATCCGTTCGGTCAGCGCCTGCCGCAGTTGCCGGATCTGCTCATCACGGGTCACCACCGCCTCATGCAGCGCCTGCCGCTGACGCCCGACTTTGGCCTCCAGCACCGCCTTCTCCGCCTCCAACTGACACAGTCTTCTGATGTCCGCCCGGTTTGCAGATCCGATGAGGTGCGAAAGCATATGCACCTCGCCGAAGGCCTCCCGCACGATGTCCTGACTGGTCAGTGGGTGCGTCAGCACCGCCCAATAGGCGCCTGGAATGTCGCCACGCCTCACGCCATCGCGCCACAACCCACGCACCGCGTCCTCGGTGCTGGCTTTGGCAAACTGACTGACCGCCAGCTTGTGACGATGATCCAGCGACTTGTGCAACCGCCGAGCGGCGTCGTCGTGACGTCCCGCCACTCCAACCGCGACGCCATGCAATTCATGATCGGTGCAGCCGGCGGACGCCATGCCGAGCTTCTGCAACACCTGCCGCAGTTCAGCGGTCGACAGACACGTGCCGATGATCGAGCAGTGCAGATTGGTGTTGAACTCCCAGATTTTCGTGCGCCGAGGTGCCGCCTGGCGCCTGACCAGCGTCGGCGGGATAGCGCTCAGATCAAGCGGGCGCGACAGCACCGGGCTGGTCTTGATCGCGATCGACGGCGCGGGTCCCCTGGTTATCATACGCTAATCCCACCTGGATATAACGACTCGCGTTCGCTAAAGCCGCATCGTAGTATTTAATTGGCTACAACGATATTGGCCCACCGCGCCGCATCTGCCAAGCACGGAGCGGCCGAAAACAGTCCGGCTAGGGCCGCGAGATGGGCGCCGAGGTGTTTCACAACTACACCAAGGTAAAATCCGTCACCGCCGCGTTATAGCGGCCTCACAGCCCCCTGGACGGGGCGCGCCGCGGATGCCACCGTCCGCCCATGTCCCGTCCAGATGACGACAACCAGCTTCGCGCGGGGGAAGTCGCGGTCGTGCTTCCCCCTGACACCAATGCCGGGGTGTTCTTCATCGGCACCATCCATACCCCCTGGCGCGCCCGCGGTGCCTGCCCCAAACGTGGCACCCTCGATGGCCCAATCTGTTCGATCGTCATTGATCCACGCTGGCAGCAGGCGTTGACAGACCTCGCCGACCATCCGCGTATCCAGGTGCTGTACTGGATGCACCGCGCCCGCCGCGATCTGGTGCTGCAGACGCCGATCCGCACCGGCCAGACCACCGGAAGCTTCGCCCTGCGGTCTCCGGTGCGACCCAACCCGATCGCGTCCTCCGTCGTCGCGTTGGTTGCCATCGATGGCGCCACGCTGAAAGTCCGAGGCCTGGACTGCCTGGATGGCACGCCGTTGATAGATCTCAAGCCGGATCGCAGGCCCCCCGGATAGACTCTTCGCGCCGCCCGCGCTATGTCCGTAAAGGAATAGCGTATGGAGTTGCAAACGATGAACGTCATGACACAGGTCCATCCGTTCCTGGATGGCAAAGCCAAACGCATGCTGATCGGCGGCAAATGGCTGGAAGCCGCGTCCGGCAAGACCTTCGAAACCCACAATCCGGCAACCGGCGAAGTCCTTGCCCGCGTCGCCGAAGGTGACGCCGAGGACATCGACCGCGCGGTCGCCGCTGCCCGCGAAGCCTTCAACGGCCCATGGAGCAAATTCAAGCCCGCCCAGCGCCAGGCGATCCTGCTGAAGCTCGCCGACCTGGTGGAACGCGACATCGAGGAATTCGCCGCCCTCGACACGCTCGATATGGGTGCCCCGATCACCCGCACGCGCGCCAACAGGGCACGTGCCGTTGGCATGCTGCGGTTCTATGCCGGCATGGCGACCGCGCTGCACGGCGAAACTATCGAGAATTCGCTGCCGGGTGAGATCGTGTCCTTCACCCTGAAGGAACCGATTGGCGTGGTCGGCGCGATCATCCCCTGGAATGGCCCGCTGACGGCCTCGATCTGGAAGATCGGCCCGGCGTTGGCGACCGGCTGCACCGTGGTGCTGAAACCCGCCGAGGAAGCCCCGCTGACTCCACTCCGCCTGGCCGAGTTGTGCCTGGAAGCCGGGGTGCCGCCCGGGGTTGTGAATGTCGTGACGGGCATGGGCGAAACCGCCGGTGCCGCGCTGGCCGAGCATCCCGATGTCGACAAGGTCGCGTTCAGCGGATCGCACCTCACCGGGCAGTCCATCATCCGGGCGTCGGCGGGAAATCTGAAGCGGGTATCGCTGGAACTCGGCGGCAAGTCGCCCGACATCGTGTTCGCCGATGCCGACTTGGCGCAGGCCGTGCCAGGCGCGGGAATGGCGGTGTTCGCCAATACCGGACAGATCTGCAGTGCCGGCACCCGGCTGTTCGTGGAAAAGAAGATCTACGACGAATTCGTCGGCCGCGTCGCCGATTTCTCCAAGACGCTGCGCGTCGGCGCCGGCATCGACCCGCAGACACAGGTTGGCCCGCTGGTTTCACAAGAACAACTGACCCGCGTAACCAACTACCTGAACATCGGTCGGCAAGAGGGTGCCCGTCCGCTGTCCGGCGGCGAGCGGCTGACCGACGGCGCGATGGCAAAAGGCTTCTTCGTGCCGCCGACAGTGTTCGCCGACGTACGTGATGACATGCGGATTGCGCAGGAGGAGATCTTCGGCCCGGTGATCTCCGCCATCCCGTTCACCGACATCGATGAAGTCATCCAGCGCGGCAACCAGACCCAGTTTGGCCTCGGCAGCGGCGTCTGGACACGCGACGTCGGCAAGGCACACCGTTTGGCGAAAGCCATCCGCGCCGGGTCGGTCTGGATCAACTGCTACCAGGCGATGGACCCTGCAGTGCCGTTCGGCGGCTACAAAATGAGCGGCTACGGCCGAGAATCCGGCGTCCAGCACCTGGAAGAATACCTCAACGTCAAGGCGGTCTGGATCAAGACTGACTAGACCCGGAACGCCGCGTCGGGTCGGAACGTTGAAGCATAGCGATCAACAGGAGGTTGCTGATGAAGTTTGGCATCCACAACCCATCGTTTGTCTTCGGTCCCGACCCGGCAGACGCGTTCGACGCCCTCAAGGCCAAGGCGCAGTGGGCCGAGAACCACGGCTTCACCTGGTTCTCGGTGATGGACCATCTGATCCAGATCCCGCCGGTGGGGGCGGCGGACGAACCGTTCATCGAGGGCTGGACCGCGCTATCGGCCCTTGCCGCGGTGACCAGCCGGATCCGACTTGCCACCCTGGCGTCCTCGGTCGCCTACCGCAACCCGGCGCATCTCGCCAAGATCGCCGCCGGCGTCGACCTGATCTCGCGCGGCCGGCTCACGCTGGGGATCGGTGCCGGCTGGTTCGAAACCGAATATCGCCAATACGGCTGGGAATTCCCCGAACGATCGGCGGTACGCATCCGCCAGTTGGAGGAAGCCGTCCGGCTGATCCTGGCGATGTGGAAGGATCGGCGCACCAGCTTCGATGGCAAGTATTTCCACGTCCAGGACGCGATCCTCGAACCGAAGCCGGCGCAGCGGCCGCATCCCCCGATCATGATCGCCGGCGGCGGCGAGCAACTCACCTTGCGCGTCGTCGCTCGGTTGGCCGACGCCTGCAACGTGTCCGGCGACCCGGCCGGAGTGAAGCACAAGTTCGATATCCTCCGCCGCCACTGCGAGGCCGAGCAGCGGCCCTATCAGGCAATCGAGAAGACCAACATCATCAGCTTCCTGCTGGCGCCCGACGAGGCGGCGCTGGCCGCGAAGCGCCGCCGCCTTGACGTCGCCCAGTCGTTTCCAGGCTTCGCCGGCACGGTGGCTGGCGTCACCGATCTTATCGGACAATATCAGGACGCCGGCGTCGACACGTTGATCAGCAGCGTCTTCAAGAACGACACTGAAACGCTCGAACTGCTCGCATCGGACGTCATCCCGCGTTTCAGGTGATCCGCCGGTCAGGCCGCCGGCAAATAGCCGAAATCTGCGAAAATCCGCTGCGATCCGGCGGATCGAAGAAACGCCAGTCCTCCCAACAGCTCTATGGCCATTGCTACATCGCGACCCACCTGCCGGATAACCGAGCCGCTGGCCGCTTGTAGCGCCGATGTGTCGAACCGATGTAGCGTCGGTCAGCCCACAGGAGACCGATGATGCTGGAGAAAACCTATCCCGTCACCCATAGCGATGGCGAATGGCGCCGCCTGCTGACCCCCGAACAATACTACGTAATGCGAGCCCACGGCACCGAAGCGCCCGGAAGCTGCGCCCTGCTCGCCGAAAAACGCCACGGCCGCTTCACATGCGCCGGCTGCGACACTGCCTTGTTCGAAACCAAGCTGAAATTCGAAAGCGGCACCGGCTGGCCCAGCTTCAACGACCCGATCGAAGGCTCGGTCGAAACCACGGTTGACCGTGGCCACGGAATGATCCGCACCGAGGTTCACTGTGCCACCTGCGGCAGCCATCTCGGACACGTCTTCCCCGACGGGCCGCCGCCAACCCACCAGCGCTATTGCATCAACGGAATCGCAATGAATTTCACACCGGACCCGGCATGAACGAGCACCCTGCCCTCGCTCGCGGCCGCGTCGCGGTCATCACCGGCGCTGCCAGCGGTATCGGGCTCGCCGCCGCAACCCGTTTCGCCAGCATGGGTCTCAAGGTCTGCCTCGCCGACCTGTCGCCCGAGGCGTTGCGCCGCGCCGCCGAACAAGTCACCGCCGCCGCGCCCGGCGGTCCCGACGCGGTGCTGACCGTACCCACCGACGTCAGCTGCCTCGACTCCGTTCAGGCCCTGCGCGACGCCGCCTACGCCCGGTTCGGCGAGGTCGCTGTGCTGATGAACAACGCCGGCACCGCACCCGGCGGTGGCCCCTACGACCACATCGAGCGCTGGCGAACCGTGCTCGAGGTCAACCTCTGGGGTGTGATCAACGGCGTGCAGACCTTCACCCCACCGATGTTGGCGCAACGAAAGCCCTGCGCCATCATCAACACCGGATCGAAACAAGGCATCACCTGCCCGCCCGGCGACACTGCCTACAATGTCAGCAAGGCCGGCATAAAGGTCGTTACCGAAGCGCTCGCCCACAGCCTGCGCAACGAGGAAGTCGCCCGCATAAGTGCTCATCTGCTGGTGCCTGGTTCGACCTTCACCGGCATGACCAGCGGCGGCCGCACCGAAAAGCCGCCCGGCGCATGGACCCCGGACCAGGTCGTGGAGATGCTGCTGCAAGGCATGGAACGGGGTGACTTCTACATCATCTGCCCGGACAACGACGTCACGCGCGCGATCGACAACAAGCGCATGCTATGGGCCACCCAGGACATCACCCAGAATCGCCCGCCGCTGTCCCGCTGGCACCCCGACTACAAGGCCTCGTTTGAAACCTTTTTGCGGCTTTAATCCCCCGACGCCAGCTTGCCTACCTTGGCCGGCGCCGGCTGCCACCACTCGGGAAACAACGTCCGCAGCGCTTGCACCTTCGGCAAGTCGTTGATCACGATGTAGGCCGCGTCAGGGTGCAGGTCGAGGTAATGTTGGTGATACGCCTCGGCCGGGTAGAACGGACCGGCTGGATCGATACGAGTTGCGATCGGACGGCTGAACGCGTGCGCCGCGTCAAGCTGGGCCACGTAGGCCGTCGCGATCCGCTTCTGCTCGGGCCCATCCACGAACAGTTCGGACCGATACTGGCTGCCCCAGTCAGGGCCCTGGCGGTCCTTTTGCGTCGGATCCAATGCCACCGAGAAAAAGATCCGCAGCAGTTTGCCATAGCTCACCTGGGCCGGATCGAACGTCACCTGAACCGATTCCGCGTGGCCGGTGTCGCCCGAACTGACCTGTTCGTAATTAGGATTGACGACATGGCCGCCGGTGTAGCCCGACACCGTCCGCGTCACCCCCTTCACGTGCTCGAACACGCCCTGCACGCCCCAGAAACAGCCGCCGGAAAATACCGCCGTCCGCGCTCCAGGGGCATGAACCGCCGGCGCGTCCACCGCCGGGGCCGGCAAGACGTGCGGCGCATCAGCCGCCTGGGCGAAACCCATGGTCAGCAGCAACGCCAGCGGGCCAGTAGCCAGAACCTTCAGCATGCTTACTCTCCTTCACTCCGGCAGTATCTCATCCTTCGTCTCCCGACCCAACAGCGCCGCGATGATGCTAAGCCCGGCGAAACAGGTGATCACCGCGGTGGCTTTGGTGAACGACCCGCCCATCGCGCCGACCAGCAATCCGGCAACCAGCGGTCCAAAGCTGGTAATCACCCGACCGGTTCCGTTGCAGAACGACACCGCCGTTGCCCGCACATGAGTTGGGAACAGCTCAGGCAAATAGACCGCATGACCCGAGAACACGCCAAACACGAAATACCCGAACACCGGCAACAGATAGGGATAAAGGTCATACGTATCGACCCACAGATACATATACAGCCCGACTGCGATCGTCCCGACATTATAGAAGATGATCGTGCTGCGCCGTCCTACCACATCCGCGATGAAGCCGAATGTGGCATAGCCGATGATCCCGCCCAGTCCCCACAACATCATGCCATGGCCGATGAACGGTGCCGCTGCCGGCCCAGTGATGCCCTGAAGCGCCAGCAATTGGCCCTGGATGGTCGGCAGCCATATCGCGCTGGTCCAGATCGCCAGCAAAGTGCCCAGGCAGAACAGCACCCCGATGAAGGTGCTGTAGCGCAGCGCCGGCGTGAACAACTGGGCCGGAGTGAACCGCATGTAATCCTGATCCGCCAGCGATTGTTCCCGTTGCGCTCGGATTGCCCGGCGCCGAGCCTCCACCGCCTGGTAATGCTCGGGTTCGTCGAGACCGCGGCGCAGCAGCACCAGAATGATCGCCGGTAGCACACCGGCGAACATGACGTAGCGCCACCCATACGGTCCGACCAAGGCATAAAGCAGCCCACCGATCAGGCTGCCGAAGCCGCCACCGGTCATCATGATACCCAGCACTTTAGCGCGATGAATGTCAGCGAACGCCTCGGCCACCAGCGGGATGCCCAAAATGACCTCCGCCCCGGTGCCGACGCCAGTCATGAATCGGCAGATGCCGAACGTCAGAGTGCTTTGGCTAAAGCCTTGCAGCGCGGTGAACACCGCAACCACGGCGACACTGACCATCAGCGTTCGGACCCGGCCAAAGTAATCGCCAATAATGCCGAATGCGAAGCCGCCGAATGCCCAGCCCAGCAACCCGACCATGCTCAGCAGGCCGCCGACCCGCCCGATATCCGCGGCGGTTGGATGACCGCCCAGCAGTTCGATCGTCGCCGGCCTTAATACCAAGGCGAACAGACCGAAATCGGTGTTGTCCAGCGACCACCCCAGCCAGGCAACCAGGAACACCATCCACTGATAGCGCGTGATGTCGCGAACCCACCCCCACCCGGCAGCCGCAGCGGTCTGTCCCATTCCCATCCTCCGTGCCGGCGCTGCTCTCGACGGCGCGCTCACCATTCAGCTTACCCAGGAACCCAAGCCTTTGGAAATAGCGACAGAGTCAATGTCCGCGCCGCGGACGCCCTACTTGATCCGCCCCATCTCGCGCAGCTTCTCCACTACGTTGCCCATCATGCCGAAATACGGCTTCGCACCGGAAAGCTCGCGGATCTGGCCCAGTGAATCGCGCACCATCTCGATCGTCACCGGTTCCGCCGGATCGAACTGCTTGCCCTCGGTGACAAAATACTGCACCCGAGCGTAGCCGCCCGCCGTGGCGGCTATGATCTCGCCGTTCTGGTCGCATTCCTCGCTGCACAGCCACGCCACCGCGGGCGACACCAGCTCCGGCTTCATCCACGGCGCGATATCCGGCGGCAGCAGCGATTCGGTCATCCGTGTATAGGCCGAAGGCGAGATCGCGTTGCAGCGGATATTGTATTTCGCACCCTCGTGCCGCAGCACATTGATCAGCCCGTTCACCGCCATCTTCGCCGCACCGTAGTTGGCCTGGCCAAAATTGCCCACCGTGCCGGACCCCGAGGTGGTCACCACCACCCGCCCATACGACTGCTTGCGCATGATCGGCCAGGCCGCCTTGATACAATAAACGGTGCCGAAATGATGCACCTGATTGACAAACTCATAGTCCTCAATCGCCATGTTATTGAAAGCCTTGTCACGCAGGATGCCGGCGTTGTTCACCAGGATATCCAGCCGCCCCCAGGCACCCATAGCCGTATCGATAATGCTTTGCGCCGCCTTTTCATCCGCCACCGAGGCATAGCTGGCCACGGCTTCCCCACCCGCCGCCTTGATCTCGGTCACTACTGCGTCTGCCGCCGCGTTGGCTCCGCCGGTTCCATCCACCGCTCCGCCCGGATCGTTCACCACCACCTTGGCGCCACGAGACGCCAGCAACAGCGCATGTTGACGGCCCAGCCCGGCACCGGCGCCGGTGACGATCGCCACCCGGTCATCAAAACGAACGTCCATCGGTCGGTTCCTCTTTTTATGAGCAAGAGACCCGCGATAGCGCGCCCGACCACACACGGCAACACCCGGCGTCGGCCGTGCCGCTTCCGTCCGCCGCCGTCGCGTGTCATGATTGCGGTGAGTGGGCGCAACCAAGACACCGTCAGGACACGCCGATGTATCAGCATCCAAACGTCAAGACCGCGGCCGAATTCCCGATTCCCGACACGATGCGGGCCTGGGTCCTGGGCGATCCCGGCCAACTGACCCTCGGCGAAAAGCCAACCCCCGCGCCGGCCCGCGCCGAGGTGCTGGTTCGCATCGACGCAGTGGCGATCTGTGCGACCGACCTGGAAATCATCCATCATGGGCCGCCGGCGATGATCCAGGGCGGCCTGCCGTTCAACAAACGATTCACCCCCGGCCACGAATACATGGGAACCGTGGCCGCGCTCGGCGCCGGCGTCGACGAATACGCCATCGGTGACCGGGTAACGGTCGAGATCCACGCCGGCTGCGGCCAGTGCAAGCGTTGCCGCGAGGGAATGTACACCTCCTGCCACAACTATGGCTTGAACTACGGCGACGTAAACAAAGGTCACCGCGCCAACGGCTTCACCACCGATGGCGGATTTGCCGAATATGCCGTCAACCACATCAACACGCTAATTCATCTCGATGACGATATGTCAGACGAGGAAGCCACGCTGGTCGTCACCGCCGGCACCGCGATGTATGGCCTGACCGAACTCGGCGGCCTGGTGGCGGGCGAAAGCGTGGTCGTCACTGGCCCCGGCCCGATCGGCCTGATGGCCGTCGCCGTTGCCAAGGCGCTTGGCGCATCCCCGGTCCTGCTCACCGGCACCCGCGACAATCGCCTCAAAATGGGCACCGAACTCGGCGCCGACCACGTCATCAACGCCCGCACTGAAGACGCTGTTGCCGCGGTGCGCCGGCTGAATGGCGGCCGCGGGGTCGATTACGTGGTCGAGTGCTCCGGCGCGCCGAACGCGGTGAACGAGGCAGCCCAGATGCTGAATCGCGGCGGCCGCATCTGCCTCGCCGCCTTCCCGCACGAACCGGCGGCAATCGACATCGCCAACATCGTGCGCAACAACATCACTCTCTACGGCATTCGCGGCGAGGGAAAAAGCGCCACCCACCGCGCCGAGGCCTTCATGCGGCAGAAGCGTTTCGACGCCACCAAAATCCACACCCACACGTTCCCGCTGGCCGATCTGCCGACCGCGCTGCGCTACGCCAAGGACCGTATCGACGACGCCATCAAGGTCGTGGTGAAAGCCAACGCCTCCCAACAGTCCCGCATCGCCGCCGAGTAGCGCGCCATCAGGTTTCGCGAATAACGTTCCGCACGAACGACCCACCCGAGGCAATCGCGCGCCGCCCGGCCGAAAGCATCGGGAAGTAAATGTGCCAGATGTGGATCATCTCCGGCCAGATCTGCAACTCGACTGGCACGTCCGCTACACCAGCGCGCCGCGCCAGCGCGATCGAGTCATCCAGCAGCGTCTCCACCGCCCCAACCTGGATCAGCAACGGCGGCAGCCCTTGTAGGTCGCCGTAAATCGGCGAGGCGTGCGGATGGCGCGGATCGGCATCGCCGATGTACCATTGCGCCATCATTTCGATAGTCGCCTTCTGCACCGTCGGATCGGTCTCGGCGCGATCGACGAAAGACCCGCCCAGCGCCTGCATGTCCACCCAGGGCGAGATGCACCAGCCGCACCCTGGCATCGGCAAGCCGGCCTCGCGGATCGCCAGCATGGCGGCCACCACCAGGCCGCCACCCGCGCTGTCGCCGGCAAGGGCGATACGGTTCGGCTTGATCCCGCTGTCCAGCAGAAACCGATACGCCGCGAGGCTGTCTTCCACCGGGGCGGGAAACGGATGCTCCGGCGCCAGTCGATAATCTATCCCCAGGGTTCGCGCGCCGGCCGCGCGCCCGATCTCGGCGATCAGGTGCCGATGACTCTGCAGCGAACAGATCACATAGCCGCCGCCGTGCAGATACAGGATCACGCGCGACGCATCCGCATCCGGCGTTGATGTCCATTCAGCCTTGACACCGTTGGCGTTCACCGCCTGCACCGTCACATCGTCCGGCAGACCGAACGCCTTCGAACGTTCATCGGCATCGATGCGCATCTGCGCGACTTCGGTCGCCCGCGGCCGAGCAGCTAGCATCTCACGCACTTTGGCGATTTCGGGATCGGCCATGGCTCCTGCTTTCAAGGCCCCTCAGGCCGTCTTGGCGTGTTTTCCGGTCAATTGATGCGTCGGGCCTTCCTCGTTCTTCTTCTGCCGATCCAACCGAGTCTCGCGTGACCAGGTACGCTTCAATTGGTCGCGAATGTTGAAGCGCAGCCGCCCAAGACCCTGGGTTTCCAGTTCCACCACGTCGCCATCCATGAAACTGGACAGGCCACGATGGTTGGTGCCGGTGGCCAGAATGTCGCCCGGCTCCAACGTATGGATCGACGTCACCCACTCGATGCACCGGGCAATGTTGTGGGCCATGTCGTCGGTGTTGAACGATTGTTTCAGATCGCCATTGACCCACAACTTGATCGGCAGCTTCTGCGGGTCCTCGATCTCCTCCTTGGTCACCAGGTAGGGACCGATCGGAGCAAACGTATCGCGCGACTTCATCTGGAAGAAAACGTTGCCGGGCGGCGGCAGGCCGCGCGCCGACCCGTCGATGAAGTTGATATAGCCGAACACATGATCCATCGCATCGGCGGCCGACACCACGCTAGCGCGCTTGCCGATCACCACGGCCATCTCCGCCTCGCCCTCGAAGATGGTCGCCGGCACATCCGGCAGCACCATCGTATCCCCAGGGCCGATGATAGCGCTCGGTGCCTTGTGAAACGCGTTGATCGGCGCCGGCTTCGCCAGCGTCCCGTCCTCCATGTAGTTCACCGCCATGCAGACGATATTGCCCGGCTTCGGCAGCGGCGCCCGGATGCGAACGCTCGCCAGCTTCGTGCCGGACCCGGTCGCCGCCGCCTCCAGCTTGGACCGATAGAGGTCGAACTCTCCGATCAGGCTGTTCATCAGATCGCCCGGTCCCGCGTGTGGGATGTCCTTCACCACCGCGGACACGTCATGGATCGCGTCGCCCTTGACCACGCCAAGCTTGAACTCGTCGAAAAATGCCAGCTTCATGACTGTCCTCCCGAACTTTGCCGGCCACCCTAAACCACCACCCGGGATAGTCTAGCGCGCCGGACCCCGCATCGACGCCGGCTGACCGGGCAGCTTGATCGCCGGCCCCACCTGGGTCGGCTTGCCCCTGGCCAACCGGAACACCTGAAGGTCCTCGTCGATGTAGTTACCGACGTAGAGATACTGGCTGTCAGCGCTGTATGCGATGCCCTCGGGCAAGGCCCCAAGCGACGCGAAGCCGGAAACCGTCAGACCGCCATTCGGCTCGATCGCCATGACTGCCAATTCGCCGCCCTTGGTCTTGAACCAGTCGCCTTGCTTCGCGCCCGACCCCATCGCCATCGCCGTCGCCGCCGTCTTGCCATCGGGGGCAATCGCAAAACCCTCGGGTGAGTTACCGGGCGACATGATGCCGATGACGTGCGGGTGCGCCCCGGTGGCCTCGATCACCACCTCGGCGTCGCCGTTGTTCTTCATCGCACCGATATTGGACGCAATGACATATTTGCCGTCCGGCGTGACGTCGATGTTGTACGGAAAGATCGCGGACGGAATGTCCATCGTCTTGTCATAGGTCACCTTCTGGCCGTCGATGCTCAGCACAGCGATCTTGTTGACCAGGTTCAGGCAGACGAACGCCCGTTTGCCGTCGGGCGTGATCACCACCGCCGCGGCCTCTTGCTCCAGCGGCACATCGCCAAGTGACTTCACCACCCCGTTCTCGATCGACAGCACCGACACGCTCTTGCCCGCTCGGTTGGCGATCAGCGCCAGGTCGCCCTGACGGGAAATCGCCAGCCCCGATGGCTGTTTTCCTACCGTTACAGTATCGGCTAGCTTCGGCGGAGTGGCATTCAGGTCGATGACGAACAGCTTGTCGTCCGGCGCGGTCTTCCAAACGCTGCCCTCTTGTTGCGTCACCACGGAGCTCGCCACCAGCCCCAACTTGCCGTCCGGCGTGATCTGCAGATTGGTCGGCGGCCCCAGCAACGAATTCATCAGCGGCAAAGACGCTCTGATTCGCGGCTTGGCGGGATCGGAGACGTCCATCACCAGCACCGCATCCTTGCCGGACGGCCCGGTCACCGGACCATTCGCCCCGTAGGTTACCTTCTGGTCCAACCCGATCAGCAAGTCATGGACACCGGCAAACGCGGGCGTCGCCGCCATCAACCGATAGAAGATCAGCCCACCGGATAGCATCAGCGCCGCGCGCGTGTTCATTGTTCGCCTCCCCCGCCTTTATCGTTCCGCGAACGCTAGACGCGCGCTGGTGCCAGTGCAACCCGGTGCCAGCACAACCTTGACGCTCGCCGGGTCGAGTGCAAGCGTCGATCAACCCATATGACAGGCAGACGTCAATGAAGTTCGGAGTTTTCTACGAACACCAGTTGCCCCGCCCATGGACGGCGGACAGCGAATATCAACTGTTGCAGAATTCGCTGTCCCAGGTCGAACTCGCGGACCAACTCGGCTACGACTACATGTGGGAAGTCGAGCATCACTTCCTGGAAGAATATTCCCACTCCCCGGCGCCTGAGGTGTTCCTCGCCGCCGCCAGTCAGCGCACCAACCGTATCCGCCTCGGCCACGGCATCGTCCAACTCACCACCAATCAACCGCACCGGGTCGCCGAACGGGTGGCAACGCTCGACCTGATCTCCGGCGGACGGGTGGAACTCGGCATGGGTGAGGGCGCCGGCCCCGCCGAACTGCACCCGTTCGGCGTCCGCGTGCGCGAAAAACGCGACCGCTGGGAGGAAGCGGTGCAGGCCATCGTCCCGATGTTCACCCAGGACAGCTGGGAATTTCATGGTAAGTACCACGACTTCCCGGCCCGCAATGTTGTACCGAAACCGTATCAGAAACCCCACCCGCC
This sequence comes from Rhodopila sp., assembly GCF_965277165.1. GTDB lineage: Bacteria > Pseudomonadota > Alphaproteobacteria > Acetobacterales > Acetobacteraceae > Rhodopila. Next base: position 2,094,738 of record NZ_CBDICE010000005.1, on the reverse strand, counting down.
GCTTTGGGTCGCATGCTCCAACATCCGCACCATCGGCGAGGCCGGACAGTGGGGCATGGGTGCGCTCGGTTTCAGCTTCGTCTCCCCCGATGCCGCCAAGGCCTGGGTGCACAAATACTACAACATGTTCCTGCATCAGCCGCGCCGCCTGGCCGACTACGCGACAAACCCGAACGTCGCGATCGTCAACGGCTTCATGTGCGCCCCCACCGATCAGGAAGCGCTGGAAAAGGCTGCCGGCTGGACCTTCTTCATATTCGCGCTGTCCTATTACGGGCGAAAAGGTGTCGATGCGCCGGGCAAGGGCGATTTGTGGCGTGAATACCAGGACTGGCGCCACACCGAGAAAGCCCAGGCCGCATTGCGCAACGGCCTGATCGGATCGCCCGAAACCATCCGCCAACGCCTCCGCCAATTCGAAGCCGCCCATGTCGATCAGGTGATCCTGCTCAACCAGGCCGGCAAGACCAGCCATCAGGACATTTGCGAAAGCCTCGACCTGTTCGCCCGCGAGGTAATGCCCGAATTTCACGCCCGACAGGACGCCCAGGATGCATGGAAGCAGGACGTGCTGTCCGGACGCATCGTGCTGGAGGATCTGGATACCGATCGATACGACCTCTACGCCCACCAGAACGAAGACATCGTCCGGATGACCCCGGAACAACTCAAACAGCGCATGGCGGAAAAAGAACGACTGGCCGCCGCCGGTTAAGCAGTGGGGAGCGCACCATGAAGCTGGGTCTGTCGATAGGATATTCCAAAGCCCAAATGGATCTGCCGGTGGCACTCGTCCAGCGCGCCGAGCAACTCGGCTACGACTCGGTCTGGTCGGCCGAAGCCTATGGATCGGATGCCGTGACCCCGCTGGCATTCCTGGCCGCGGTCACCCAGAAAATCCGCCTCGGAACCGGCATCATGCAACTGGCAGCACGCACCCCGGCCAACGCCGCGATGTCGGCGGCAACTATCGATGCGATGGCCGGCGGCGGCCGCTTCATCGCCGGCCTCGGCGTTTCTGGACCGCAGATAGTCGAGGGTTGGTATGGACAGCCGTGGGGACGCCCGTACTACCGCCTGAAGGACTACGTCGCCATCATGCGCAAGATTTTCCGGCGCCAGGAACCGCTGACCCATACCGGGCGCGAAATCACCCTGCCATACACCGGCGAAGGCGCCGCCGGGGTCGGCAAACCGCTGAAATCCATCCTGCACATGAACCCCGATATCCCGATCTACCTCGCCACCGGCAGCGAATCTACCGTCAAGCTGACTGCGGAAATCGCCGATGGCTGGCTGCCGATGGGCTTCGTCCCCGGCTGCATGGAGGAATACGGACCCTGGCTGCAGGAAGGCTTCCGCCGCGCCGGCAACGGCAAAAGCCTGAAGAATTTCGAGATCCAGGCCTCGATCCATGTCGAGATCGCCGACGACGTCAAGGCAGCCCTGGCCAAGCTGAAGCCCGAGGTCGCGCTGTATGTCGGCGGCATGGGTCACAAGGACAAGAACTTCCACAAGGACCAGATGATCCGCCGCGGCTTCGCCGAAGCCGCCGACCGCATCCAGGAACTCTACCTCGCCCACCACAAGGAAGAAGCCATCGCCGCGGTGCCCGATGAATGGGTGGACATGAAATCGCTGGTCGGGCCATCCGCGCGCATCCGCGACCGCTTCCGCGCCTGGGAATCATCCGGCGCCACCAGCCTCACCGTCCGCTCGCGTCAGCCCGAGGCCATCGAAGTGATGGCGCAAGCCGCCCGCTTGAACTGAAAACCCAAGGCAGCTTCATGCGATTTGAAAACAAGATCGCCCTTGTCACCGCCGCGGCCAACGGCATCGGCCGAGCAACCGCCGAGATCATGGTGCGGGAGGGCGCCACCGTCATTTGCGTCGACAACCACCCGAAACGACTCGATGCCGCCATCGCCGCGCTCGGCGATCGTGCCCATCCGCGTCTGTGCGACGCGCTGGATCAGCCCCAGGTCGATGCCATCGTCGCCGACACAGTCAAGCAATTTTCCCGCATCGACATCCTGGTGAACGCGGTCGGCGGCAGCACCATCATCGACAAACCATCCGCCAACGTCGAGGAACACTCGCTGGACGACTGGCAACGAGTGATTAAATTCAACCTCGACGGCACCTTCCTGTTCACCCATGCGGTCGTGCCGGTCATGAAACAGCAGCGATCGGGAAAGATCGTCAATCTCGCCTCGATCGCCGGTCGCGGCGTCAGCGTCGCCAGCGGCAGCGCCTATGCCGCCGCCAAGGGCGGCATCATCGCCTTCACCCGCAAGCTGTCCTTCGAACTCGGCCCGTTCGGCGTCAACATCAACGCCATCGCGCCAAGCCTGACACTGACCGAACGCATCCGCCCGCACTGGAACCAGCGCTCGCCCCAGGCGCAGGCCGCCCAGCTCGAGGCCACCCCGCTGCGCCGGGTTGCCGAAGCGTCGGACCAGGCCAGGGTAATCTGCTTCCTGGCATCATCGGACGCCGATTTCGTCACCGGATTGACGATCGACGTCACCGGCGGTCAGTCAGGCTGATCCGCCATCCACCAGCCGCGGCAGATGCGCCGCCAGTTCGCCATACGCCTCATCATCGGTGCGATCATATCGCAACGGGGTCACAACGATCTTGCCCGCCCGCAAAGCCCGATAGTCGCTCTCCGGTCCCTGCTGGATGTTGCCGCGCTTGAAATTCAGCCAGTGATACGTCATCCCGCGCGGATCGACCCTGGTCTCCACATCCATCCCCGCCACCGCGCCCTCGCCTTGCCTAGCCAATGTCATCGGCCCCGCCTCGGCCGCCGGCACCGGTGGAAAGTTGATGTTCAGCACAGCGCTTTTGCCCCACCCCATGGCCCACAGCCGGCGGATAGTGTCAGGTCCCAGCGTCCGCGCGGTGTCCCACGGCACCGCATCGCGGTTGCTGAACGCCTGGCTCAGCGCCAGCGCCGGGCAGCCCAGCATCATCGCCGTCATCGCCCCGCCCACCGTTCCGGAAAACACCGTCTCCATCCCCAGGTTGAGCCCGCGATTGACCCCCGACAGCAGAAGTTGTGGCGGCGTATCCTTCATCAGATGGCATAGCCCGATCGCGGCGCAGTCACCCGGCGTGCCGGTCACCCCGAAGCGCCGCTCGCCGCGCTCGCTGATCCGCAACGCATGATGCAGGCTGATCGCGTGCGACTGCCCGCTCTGGTCGTGCTCCGGCGCAACCACCCAGACCTCACGCGCAATTTGCGCAGCGATCTCCTGCATCACCGCCATGCCCGGCGCGTCGATCCCGTCATCGTTTGTCAACAGTACCCGATCCAGCACCGAACACACTCCCTGTTGCAGTCCCTGTTTGGCCCGGTTGCATCCCACCCGGCAAGAGGCCAGCATCCGCCACAACGATAGGGAGCAACGCCCATGCGGATCATCGACGCCCAGGCGCATATCTGGGGCAGCGGCAAACCCAGCGGCCACCACCGCCAGACCTCGGTCTACACCGCCCAGGAACTGATCGGCGAAATGGATGCCGCCGGCGTCGACGGCGCGGTGCTGCATCCGCCAAGCTGGGACCCGCACTCAAACGAAATGGCGATCGACGCAGCGGTCAAATACCCCGACAAATTCTGCAGCCTCGGCTGGTTCCCGCTCGATGATCCGTCGCAGCGCAAACGGATCGAGACCTGGAAACAGCAGCCCGGCATGGTCGGCCTGCGCTGGTCGCTGACCCGCGACGGACAGGAAACATGGCACCAGGACGGCACCATGGACTGGCTATGGCCGGCCGCCGAAAAAGCCGGCACCCCGATCGCCACCATGGCCTGGCGCTTCCTGCCGCTATTCAAGCAGATCGCTGAGCGCCATCCGCATCTCAAACTGATCGTCGATCACCTCGGCCTGGTGCGCTCAGCCCAGGGCCAGGACGCCTTCGCCACCCTCGATGAGCTGCTGCCGCTGGCCAAGCTGCCCAACGTCGCCATCAAGGCAACCGGAGCGCCCGGATATTCTCAACAGGCCTATCCATTCCGCGACATCCAGGACGGCCTCCACCGCATCTTCGACGCCTTCGGCCCGGACCGCTTCTTCTGGGGCACCGACCTGACCCGGATGCCATGCAGCTACAGGCAATGCGTAACGTTCTTCACCGAGGAACTGCCCTGGCTCAACCCCAAGGACCAGGAAAAGGTCATGGGACAGGCCGTCACCGACTGGTTGCAGTGGAAACGACCATGACCGCGATTACCACGCCGTCCGATAGCCCCGGAACGGCGTCGCGATCCGCTTGATCTCCGCGATCACACCCGGCGGCACATCGCCCCCGGCAGCGGACGAATCCGCTCGCAAATTCAGCGCGTCGCTCAGGCCGCCAAACCGCTCATCGATCCGCGTCGCGATCTCCTTGTGAGTGCCGACGGCGGCAAACAGATGCACCAGATCGTCCGACACCCGACCGGCCATCTCGTCCCACTTCCCCGCTTTCGACATCGCATTCAGCTCGCGTCCCAGATCGCCGTATCCGTGCAGTTCCAGCACGCCCCAATAGCCCGGCGTCGACCCGTAGAACGCCACCCGCCCGCGCACGATCTCGAACGCCTTCGCCACCGCCTCGGCGTCCTTGCCGGTGGCAACGAAACCGCCGCCGGTGATCTCGAAATGCTCCCGCACCCGCCCGGTTCGCGCCATGCCCTCGCGCACCCTGGGGATGATCGCCTCCTCGATGTAGCGCCTGGTGCAGAACCCATGCAGGCGCACCCCGTCGGCCACTTCCCCGGCCAATCGCAACGAATGCTCGCCCACCGCCGCCAACGTGATCGGCACCATCCGCTGTCCGCTGGACGGCGGCACGAAATACGGCGGCATCAGCGTGAAGGTGTAATGCTTGCCGCGAAAATCCAGCTTCTCGCCCTGCTGCCACGAAGTCCAGATCGCCCGCAGCGCCTGCACGTATTCGCGCAGCCGCGGCGCCGGCGCGGTCCACCCCACGCTGAACCGCTTTTCGTTATGCGGACGTATCTGTGGCCCGATCCCCAGCACGAACCGCCCCAGCGATGCATTCTGCAAATCCCAGCACGCATTCGCCACGACCATCGGGCTACGCGGAAACGCGATTGCCACCGACGTCCCCAGCTCCACCCGTCTCGTGTTCACCGCGGCAATCGCGTGCGCCAGGAACGGATCGTGCTTGTTCTCCATCGTCAGCAGACCGTCATACCCGGCCGCCTCCGAACCGATCGCCGACGCCGCGGTCAACCGCAGATCGGCCTGCGGCAGCGTGTTCAGCACCCGCATCTCTCAGCGCCCGGTGAACACCGGACGGCGCTTCTCCTTGAACGCGGCCACCGCCTCGCGATGGTCCTCCAACTGTGAGCACCGCGCCTGATTGAACGCCTCGATGTCCATGCAGCCGACGAAATCGCCGGTCTCCGCCGCCGCCAGGTTCCGCTTGGTGTAACCCAGCGCGACATGCGGCATCGAGGCGATCCGCCGTGCCATCGCCATCGTCGTCGTCATCAGCTCGACGTCATCGACAATCTTGTTCACCAGCCCGATCCGCAACGCCTCCTCGGCGTCGATCATGTCGCCGGTGAAAAACAGTTCCCTGGCCTTGGCGGTGCCGACCAGCCGGGTCAGCGTCCAGGTGGCGCCCCAGTCGCCCGACAGACCGATCTTGATAAATCCGGTTCCAAAACGAGCCGACCGCCCCGCCACCCGCACATCGCACGCCATCGCCATGCCCAGTCCCGCACCGACCGCCACGCCGTTGATCATGCCGATGATCGGCTTCGCCGTATTATGCATCAGCATCGGCACCCGGCCCGATTGCAGGATCCCCCCCGCCCGCTCCTCGAACGGCCGAACCGAGCGGCTGCCCATCGTCTTGACGTCACCGCCGGCGCAGAACCCTCGCCCCGCCCCGGTCAGCACGATACAGCCGATCCCGGTGTCCGCCCCCAGCCGCGCGATCGACTCCAACAACCCAAGCCGGATCTCGTCCGACAGCGCGTTCAGGTTCTCAGGCCGGTTCAAGGTCAGCGTGGCGACGCCGTCTTCGACGGTCTCGATCAGATCGGGCATGGACGTTTCTCCGCGAGATGCGCGCAGGGTCGGCGCGCCGAAACAACAAGATCCCAGCTTGGCGTGGCAGGCCGTCGCCTGCAACACTCCGCCCGGCAACCCAACGGAGCGACCGCCGCATGACCCTGACCCTCGACAGCCGCCTGCGCGTCGGCATCCAGACCATCCATCGCCGCACCGAACCGGCCGACGCGCCGTGGCTGCCGCGGATCGACGAACTGGCCGACCTGGTCAAGCTGGTCGATGACTGCGGCTACGATTCGCTGTGGACCGGCGACCACATCTCCTTCCCGGTCGCGATCCTCGATCCGCTGCTGCAACTTGCCCAGGCCGCCGTCGTCAGCCGCCGCCTCACCTTGGGCACCTCGGTGCTGCTGCTGCCGTTGCGCCACCCCACGCCGGTCGCCAAGCAAATCACCACCCTGGATCACCTGACCGAGGGCCGCCTCATCCTCGGCGTCGGCGTCGGCGGCGAATTCCCCCGCGAATATGAAGCCTGCGACATCCCCCACAACGAACGCGGCGCCCGCCTGGCCGAGGGCGTAACGGTACTGCGCAAATTCTTCACCGGCACGCCGGTCACCCACCATGGCAAGTTCTACGGCCCGTTCCAGGACGTTCCGATGAACCCGCCGCCGCGCCAGCCGGGCGGCCCGCCGATCTGGTTCGGCGGCCGTCAGGACCCGGCCCTGCGCCGCACCGGCCGGCTCGGCGACGGCTATCTGGCCTACGTCGTCTCGCCGCAGATGTATCGCGCCGCTCTAGTAACGATCGACCAGGCCGCGACACAGGCCGGCCGCGGCCAGATCCCGTTCGGCACCGGCCACTTGCTGTTCACCCGCCTCGATCACACCTACGAGGCAGCATTGGATCGCGCCACCGAAACCCTCAGCGTCCGTTATGCCATGGACTTCCGCAAGGCCGCCCAGCGCTACTGCGCGCTCGGCACACCGGAAATGGTCGCCGAACGCATCCGCGAATTCCACGCCGCCGGAGTCCGCCACGTCATCCTCGACATGCTCGGCCCGTACGAACAAAAAACCGATCAGATCACCTGGTTCGCGCAACAGGCGCTGCCGCTGCTGGCCGACCTGACCGCCGGCTAAAGCAACTGCCCGCCATCGACCACGATGGTTTGCCCGGTCACCCACGACGCCAACGGCGATGCCAGAAACAGCACCACGTTCGCCACCTCGTCCGGCAACCCCATCCGCCCGAACGGGATCGAGCCCAGCGCCGCCGCGTAAAGCTTAGGGTTCTCCGTCTTGCGCCGGTCCCAAACCCCGCCGGGAAACTCGATCGACCCCGGCGCTACCCCGTTCACCCGGATCCCGCTCCGCGCATACATCGCCGCCTGTGTGTTGGTGTAATGCATCACCGCCGCCTTGATCGCCCCATACGGCGGCTGCCGCGCCGCCGCCCGCAACGCCGAGATTGACGACGTGTTCACCACGCTGCCCTTCGACTGTTTCAGCATCGGCAGCGCCGCCTGCGTGGCATGCACGATCGCCAGCATGTCGATCGCCAGGCTGGCCACCCATGCCGCCTCGTCATCCGCCGCACCAAACGCCGACGCGTTGTTCACCAGCAGGTCGATGCCATCCAGCGCGGCGCCCGCCTCGGCGATGTAGGACCTGACCGAACCCTCGTCGCCCAAATCGACCGAGGCGGCGTGCGCGGTGCGGCCATACGCGGCGATCTCCGCCCGCGTCTGTTCCAGCGTCTCCGCCCCACGCGCGCAGATCGACACGTCGGCGCCGCTGGCCGCCAGCCCCAGCGCGATGGCGCGCCCGATGCCGCGGCTACCACCACAAATGATGGCTTTGCGGCCGGTAAAGTCGATGTTCATTGCGATCCTCCGTGTGCGTCGGCCGAATCGAACACCGCTTTGGCGTCGCCGCGCAACGCGGCGCGGACATCACTGTGCAATGCGGCGCGCGAGGCGTCGTCGAAATAGAACATGTGACCACCCGGATAGACCCGCAATTCGATCGGCGCTGACCCCGGCATCCGACCCAGCAACCGCAGCGTCCGCACCGTGGTGAAATACGGCGTGATCAGGTCGAACATCCCGTGCGCGATCAGCACCCGCAGATGCGGATCCACGGAACGTGCCGCCTGCAGCGCACTCAACGACTCCGGCCGCCCCATGCCATGGCCCCAGTCCCATGCCGCAAACACCGCATCGTTCGACAGGTGATAGACGGTATCCGGATGCCAATTCAGCTTGCCCGAATAGATCGCCACCATCGCCGCGGTCACCGGGGCCTGAAGCCCGCTCAGCAGCGGATCGGGAAACTCGCTTTCCAGCGCCCGCCGCTCCGGGTCCGCGCGGGTGATCGACCCGTCATAGGCGCTGCTGACTCGCCCCGGCGTCAGTTTCCGCTGGAACACCGACCGGTCGATACGCCCGCCCATGCGCCTGACCAGCCCGGGATCCAGCCCGGTCAGCCCGCTGACCCGCTCAGTTAACCGATCCAGCGCAGCGGCATCGTCGCCACCGCGCAGCACGTCCCGCAGATAATCGCCGGCCGCGTAAGCCTCGACATCGGACAGATCGGCCCGCGTCACCGGTCCATGCCGAACCCGTGTCGCCGCCACCTCCGACGGCAGCAGATCCACCCAGGTCAGCGGGTCGGCATAGCCGCTCATCACGTGCGCATCGAGCAAGGGCGACAAAAGAATCAGCCCACTGACGCCCACGCCCTCATCCGATTCCAGCTTGCGCGCCAGCCGCGGTCCGCGAAAACCGCCATAGCTTTCGCCCAGGATATAGATTGGCGACAGTCCGCGGCCGCTCAGATCCAGCCACCGCCGGATCGCTTGGGCCAGCACATCGACATCGCCACCCACCGACAACAGCCGCCGCCGAGCCGCTCCGTCAGTCGTAACGATCCGAGAATATCCGGTCCCCGGTGGATCGATGAACACCAGGTCGGTGAAATCAAGCCAGGTGTCGGCGTTCGCAACCGGCACCGGCGATGCAGAAGGGCCATCTGTCGCCGGATCCACCCGCACGCGCCATGGTCCCACCGCCCCCATCTGCAGCCACGCCGACGCCATCCCCGGACCGCCATTGAAGACGAATGTCACCGGACGAGTTGCCACCGCGGCGCCCTCGACCTGGTAGGCGATGAAGGCGACGTCGGTCAGCACCGCGTTCCGGTCGTCACGCAGCCGGATACCGCCCGCCGTGGCGTCGAACCGCAGCGCACCTCCGGCCAGCCCAAGCACCTGATGCGTCGTCACCTGTTTCGGCAAACGTGTGCCGTCCGCCTCAGGCGCCCCGTCCGCCGGCTGCGCCCAAACCAAACCGGAAAAGCCGATCAAGCCGGTCAAAACCGCGATTACATATCTCGTTATCAAACCAAAACCCCTCGTAAATCACTACGGGTGCCGTTACAGTATACTACAAACTACAAATGCCCGCGTACCGGGACCCAACACGCGAATTTAACCCTTAAACCCTCAGCCCAACCCGCTAGTTAAGCCATATGGTCGAGGAAGTCCCCACTCGTCTCATTGGAGCATAGGCAAATCATGCCGGGCACTGTTTCCGCCGAAACAGATGAATTTACCTTAACAAGGGAGTATAATCTCCGTGATACACGGAGCGGTAGTGATCAATGGCTAGGTCTCGCCAAATCGGCTATAGTCGTTCTCGGAGCTGCCCGCTCCGGAACGTCCTGGTTGGCCAAAATATTCGATAGTCATCCCACCATCCTCTACCGACACGAACCCGATGAGGTGATGCCCTCAATTCCGGGGCTCGACCCGGCCGAACAAATCAGATTGTGGCTCCGCCAACGCGCACGCCGCGCTGCCGACAAACGTCCTGCGTTTAGGAAGGCCTGGCGTCCAACAGCCCTGGAGGCCACCCGGGAAACCATCTCCGCGGTCATAGCGGCATCGCAGCGGGTGCCCGGTCTGGCCCGCATCGCACAGCGAGCGGGAGTTCCCGATCTGGTCGCCCCGGCCCGCTGGGGAACGGTTCGCGCCGCCGTCAAAATCGTCAACTGGGACGCCAGCCACGTCGCCCGCGGCATGCCAGACACACGCTGTGTGTTCATCCTGCGCCATCCTTGTGGTCAGGTCGCCTCTCTGATGGCGGGCTTCGCCAAACGGCAGTTCGACGCCAAACCAAACCACCCCAGCGCCCCGCACGACCTGATGGCCGCCGCCTGGGCCGAACACCATGGCATCGATCGCGACAGCTTCCAGGCGTTGCCCGCACCAGCCAGGCACGCATGGGCTTGGCGCGCCTTCAACGATCCGGCGGTCGAGGCGCTGCGCGATCTGCCCAACGCACGAATCGTCATCTACGAGGACCTCTGCCGCCAGCCCGAACACACCGCGCGCGACCTGTTCGCCTTCGCCGGCCTCGACTGGCAATCGCAAACCAGCGACTTCCTTGGAATCAGCACCCATAATGACCGGTCGAACGGCTACTTCGACGTGTTCCGATCGACCAGCCTCGTTGCCGACCGCTGGCGCCAGACCATGACCCAGGCCGATCAGGACGCCGTGCGCGCCGTCATCGCCACGTCCTCGCTCGGTGAATTTTGGCCGGACCTGGCGTCCCCGGCAGCATAAAATTTAGGCCGCCGGCCCGGCCGTCGCGGCATCGTATCGGTCGCCTCCGCTGACGCATGCCCGAACCGCCAGGCAATGTCCTCCTGGAACCGGGTCAGAGTAGCCAGCCGTGCCCGGCGATCATTCTGCACCGCCTGGAGCAGACGGTTGGTAAGCGGCGCACTCGACAACCGAGGCAATCTTTCCGGCATCAGCATGTCCACCAATTCCCGCAACAGCATGCGCGCCCGGTTCGCCGTGGAAAAACCGCCATGCACCCGCACCCGGCCCTGACGATCGGCGCGCGTCTGATACAACAGCGCATCGTCGGCCAGCCAACTGACCACCCCGTTTGCTGCCGGCGCCAACCTCGACGTGGCCGCGCCGGTGAAACTGAACGGCCGACCCGCCTGGCCGAAAAACGCCTGGGTGCAAAAATCCGACACCACCACGCCATCGATGACATAGGCCGCCGACACGTCCGGACACGCCCCGCAGACGTCGATCAGATACTCCACCGTGCCCTGTCCCGGCAGGCAAGACGGCCCCGGCCGGCGCGCCGATCCGCTGGGATTGACCAGCAGGCGCAACAACTCGTGACTGGCCGCCAGCGACCAGTTCGGACCATACGGCACCAGCATGTATGGCGTGTCGTCGCCACGCGTGCGGTGGAAGCCGTTGGCGCCGTCCGCCTCCAATGTGTCATGCACGATCAGCGGGGTATAGCCAACCGGAATGGTTTCGAACCGAGCCGCTGCAACTAGCGCCGACACACCCCATTCGGGCGCGATGTCACGCAACACCTGACACTGCAACGCCGCCGCGACCGCGGCCAATTCCTCTGGAAAAATCCGATCGGTCAATGTAGTCAGCGCGACGTAATGCTGTATCATCGCTTCGCTCCCGCCGTATTCCGAGTCGCGCAAGCATCTCCCATCCAGCGTCATGGCAACGTGATTTGGACCCCCCCAGATCGATTCGTTATGATTGTAATCGTCATCCGAATCTGTCTCGTTCCGGCGATTTTTTGCATTGAACTTTCCGCCCTCGCGAGCGTAGTCACCGACGCGCCCAACCAATAGTAGTAACAGCGGCCGAAAAATGTCATCGGCCCGATCACCGTCGTTCGCGAGGCTGCCCAATCGTGTATCGCCAGATCATCGGCTATATCCCGTCAAACGTGATCCCGGCGCTTGTCTCGGTTGTGATGGTGTACGCCTATACTCGGTTACTCTCGCCGGCGGCCTTCGGCGGCTACAGCTACGTGTTCTCCGCCGTGCTCATCCTGCAGACCTCGATGTTCTACGCGCTGCCGATCGCGGTGATGCGGTTCTACCCCGCCGCCGCGATCGCCGACCGCCAGGACGGCCTGCTGAAAGAGGCCTATTCCGTCTTCTACCTGATGGGGCTCGCCGTCGCCGCGATCTGCGTCGCGGCAGGTCTGTTGATCGACTTGCCGGCGGACTATCGCATCGCCGCCTGGCTCGCCCTGCCCCTGCTGCTGTTCCGCTCGCTGGTGCAACTCAACCAGTCGGTCAACCGCTCTGCCAACCAGATGCGGCGCTTCAACACCATTGAGTGTATGCACGCCCTGCTCGGCCTCGGCCTGGGCCTTGCCGCGATGTCAGTGCTGGGCCGTGGCGCCGAGGCAATCATCGTCGGGCTGCTGATCGCCGCCGTGCTCTGCTCCTCGATCGATCTGCGCCTGCTTGCCTCACCGATCCGCCGCGCCGCCGGCACGCTGGACAAGACCGAACTGGTGCGGCTCGTCGCATATGCCTGGCCACTGGTCGCGGTCGCCGCTACCGCCGTCATCCTGCAAAGCAGCGACCGCTTCCTGATCGGATCGCTCGCCGGTACCAGCGCGCTGGGAATCTACGCCGTCGCCTATAACCTGGTGGAGCGGCCGACCACGCTGATCTGCTCCTCGATCTCCACCGCAACCTTCCCCCTGGTCGTCCAGGTGCTGGAAAACCAAGGCCTCGAGGCGGCCCGCTTGCAAAACGGCCGCAACGGCATCGCCCTTCTGGTGGTCACCCTGCCAGCCTGCGTCGGACTGGCGCTGACCGCCGACTATATTGCCGCCTCCCTGGTCGGGCCGGCATTCCGCACCGGCGTCGTCGCCCTGATGCCAATCATGAGCTTCACCGCGCTGGCCCGCGGACTGCGCTCCCACTTCATCGACCACGCCTTCCATCTCTCCGGCCGGCCACTGCAGATGCTGTGGACCTACCTACCCGCCACGGTGGTGAACATCGCGCTCAATCTCCTGATCGTGCCGCGCTACGGCATGTTCGGCGCGGCCTGGACCGCGCTGCTCTGCCAAGCCGGGACAGTTGTCGGCGGATGGTTCCTCGGCACCTCGCTGTTCCCGGTCTGGCTGCCCATCGGACAGGTGGTGCGCTGCCTGCTCGCGGTCGTGCCGATGGCCGCCGTGCTGACCTGGATGCGCTTCCCGCTGAACTGGTTCGGCCTGTTCGAGGCCATCCTGCTGGGCGGCGCGGTCTATCTCGTCACCGCCATCACCCTCGATGTCGGCGACGTCCGCTCGATCGGCCGCAAGGCCTTGCGCAAGCGCTTCGCCCCGAATGTCCCGGCACTGACCGACTAAAGCATGATCGCGCTGAGCGAAACGTTCAAACGGCGCGAATCATGCGACAAAACAAATAGCCGCCGTGGCAAGCGTCATGAAGCGCTGCCCTCATCGGCCTTTCGCTTGAGCACCGCGGGTTCGCGCAGAGCCGCTTCCATCCTGCGATCGGGGATCAACCAGACGACCGCCACGCCAACATAAACCGCATAGGAAGCCAGCGGCGTGACAAAGGCAAGGAGCATGCCCGCAAGGTAAAGCAACGGCGACATCTTGCCCTTCAGGTCGCGCCCCAAAGCCAGGCGAAGCGACGACTCCGATCCCTGCATCCCGACGATCGTGGCCTGCATCAGATACCAGCTCAACGCGGTGCACAGCAGCGATCCGCCATAGACCGCCACCGGCACCGGCGACAGGTTGTGCTCGTCCATCCATGCCGTCGTGAACGGAATCAGCGACAACCAAAATAGCAGATTGAGGTTGGCCCACATGACCGCACCGTTCACATGCGGCACCAGCTTGAAAAAATGGTGATGGTTGTTCCAGTAGATCGCCACATAAATGAAGCTCAGCGCGAAGCTCAGGAATGTCGGCCAAAGCTCGGCCAGACTCTCCAGGTCCGCCCCGTGCGGCGGCTTCAGTTCAAGAACCATGATGGTGATAACGACCGCAATCAACCCATCGGTCAGCGCGGTCAGGCGCTCCGAACCCATGCTCGTCTCCTTTCGGGCAAGGGATTGATCCGACCGCCGCAGTTGGATCGGCCCGCGCCGAGATCGCGTGGTTCCAAGGACACCATGCGATCGCCCCCGGTGTCCTGCCCCAGAAGTTCGCCGCACTCCGCGGCGGACGCATGGGATCGGCAGGCCACTGAAAACAAAAAGCGACTGTCGCGAGGCTGATGTTCGCCCGATATGGCGAACTTCGGACGCGGGACACTAGGCGGCGTCGACCAGGACGATTTCCGCGTCGTTGACCGCGGTGACCCGCAGCACGTCCTCCTCGGCGATGGCCGCCCCGTCCCGAGCATCGACGCGCACGTCGTTGACCGCGACGCAGCCCTTGGCCGGGACCAGGTAGGCATGCCGACCCTCGCCAAGCCGATACTCGGCGGTCTCGCCCGCCTTCAGCGTCGCGCCGAGCACCCGGGCGTCGGCGCGGATCGGCAGAGCGTCCCCGTCGTCGGCGAAGCCGCTGGCCAGCGTGACGAAGCGGCCCGACCTTTCGCCCCTCGGGAACGGCTTGGCGCCCCAGGCGGGAGCGGCTCCGTGCGTTGTCGGCTCGATCCAGATCTGGAAGATCGTGGTCGGCCCCGGCTCGCGGTTGTACTCAGAGTGGCGCACACCCGACCCCGCGCTCATCACCTGCACGTCACCCGCCTCGGTGCGCCCAAGATTGCCCAGGCTGTCCTGGTGGGTGATCGCTCCCTCCCGCACATAGGTGACGATCTCCATGTCGGCGTGCGGATGGGGCGGAAAGCCGGTGCCCGCGGCGATAGTGTCGTCGTTCCAGACCCGGATCGGGCCCCAGCCCATTCTGGCCGGGTCGTGGTAGCCGGCGAAAGAAAAGTGGTGCTTGGCGTCCAGCCAGCCGTGGTCGGCGCCACCGAGCTTCGAAAAAGGTCTGCGTTCGATCATCCGGGTTCTCCTAGGAGCGTGAGCCGCTCCGACCCACGAAATATGCAGACGGCGGACGGGCAGTGAAATAGAAACGTCCGCACCTCACCGATGCCGGAATTTATGCAACGCCTGCCCGACTTCGAGGCTTGGGCCATCTTCGCCAAGGTAGCCGAACTCGGCTCGTTCGCTCGGGCGGCCGACCAGCTCGGCCTTTCCAAGCCGACCGTCTCAAAGGCGATCACCCGCCTCGAGGCGCATCTCGGCGCCTCGCTCCTGAGCCGCACCTCCCGACGGCTCGCGCTGACCGAAAGTGGACGCGCCTCGCTCGAGCGTGCCACCCGCATCCTGACCGACGGGCGAGGCGGCAGAAGCAGAGGCCCTCGCCCAGTCCTCGACCCCTCGCGGGCGCATACGCATAAGCGCGCCGCTCTCGTTCGGTATCGCCTATCTCGGCGCCACGCTTCCCGATTTCCTGCAAGCCTACCCCGAGGTGGTGCTCGATCTGGCGCTGAGCGACCGTCATGTCGACGTGGTCGCCGACGGATTTGACCTGGCGATTAGGATCGCCAACCTGGAGGCTTCGACCCTGCTCGTTCGCCGGCTCTGCACCGTGCGCATCCTGCTCGTCGGGGCGCCGTCCTATTTTGATCGGCACGGCCGGCCCACCCACCCCGGTCAGCTCGCCCAGCACAGGTGCCTGGTCTATTCGGGCGACTCGACGCGCGGGGTCTGGCGCTTCAGTCATCCCGCCTTCGGCGACGTGATGGTCGAGCCGCCTGCGCAATTATGGGCGGATAACGCCGATCTGCTGACGCCGTCTCTTGTCGCCGGACAAGCACTCGCGCTTCAACCCGAGTTCCTGGTCTGGCGGGAACTGCGCCAAGGCCTGCTCGAGGTTGCACTGCCGGACTGGTCGACTCCGGCGCTCGGGCTGCACCTGCTCATGCCGCCCAGTCCGTTACGCCCGCTGCGCGTGCAGATGCTGGTCGAACACTTGGCGCGATCACTCGCCCGGCCCCCCTGGGCCGCCGCCCAAGGGTGATTGGCAACGACTATGCTGATGATCGACGGCATCCCAGGCGCCACTGCCACCCGCCAACCCGCGCTTCGCGTCATCACCTGACCCGGCCGCCACCCGCGATTTTGACGGAATGACCGGGAACGGTCCAGATGATACGCACACCGCGCCCAGCGCCGCCGTCCCGCTCGCCCATCCGCCCAGCACGGGAGAAACCGCACCATGCCCACCGACCTCTCCGTCAACGAACGTCTCGTGTCCGTTGACGCCGACCCCACCACCCCGCTGCTCGACGTGCTGCGCAATCATCTCGATCTGAAAGGCACCCGCTACGGCTGCGGACTGGAACAGTGCGGCACCTGCATGGTGCTGATCGACGGCGAAGCAGCGCCGTCCTGCGCCCGCGAGCTCGGTTCGGTCGCCCACCGCCACGTCACCACCATCGAGGGTCTCGGCACCCCGCAGGCCCCGCACCCCCTGCAGCGCGCCTTCCTGCAGCATCAGGCCGGCCAGTGCGGCTACTGCCTGTCCGGTATCATCGTCAGCGCCAAGGCCCTGCTCGACCGCAACCCCCACCCCAGCCGCGCCGACATTACCGCCGCGCTGGACCAAAACCTGTGCCGCTGCGGCACCCATACCCGCATCATCTCCGCCATCCAGCAAGCCGCCGAAATGACCGCGCCATGAACGAAACCCTGCCGCTCAGCATCCTCAACAACCGCCGCATCGACAAATGGCTGCGGTTCGCGCCCGATCGCACCGTCAAGCTCGCCGTCGGCAAGGTCGAAATCGGCCAGGGCGTGCTCACCGCGCTGTCCCAGATCGCCGCCGAGGAACTCGACGTCGCCATCGACCGCATCGACATCCTGTCCGGCGACACCGAACACGCCCCCGACGAAGGCTCCACCAGCTCCAGCCAGTCGATCGAGGTGTCCGGCCGCTCCGTCCGCCTGGTAAGCGCCGAACTGCGCACCCGCGTGCTCTCGCGCCTGGCGCAGCGGCTGAACTGCTCGCCCGACCAGTTGTCGGTCGACGACGGCACGTTCTACCAGGACGGCAACCCCACCGGACAAGACTACTGGAGCTTCGCCGCCGCCGAGGACTTCGCCGCCGACATCGCCGGCACCGCGACACCCAAGCCGCCAGCCGCCTACAAGGTCGTCGGCCAGCCGGTTCCGAGACGCGACCTGATCGCCAAGCTGACCGGTGCCGCGTTCATCCACGATATCGTCCGCCCCGACATGCTGCACGCACGAACCCTGCGCCAGCCGTCTCGCGACGCCAGGCTGCGCTCGTTGAACCAGGCGGCGATCCTCAAGGCGGCGGCCCGCGACATCCGCGTCGTCCGCGTCGGTGACTTCGTCGCCTTCGTCAGCACCGATGAAACCGCCGTTCAGCGCGCCGCCAGCGTCGCCCCGGCGCACGCCGAATGGACCGGGGTGCGCGTGCTGACCCCGGCACAGCAGGAGGCCGCCTGGTTTCGCGACCAACCCGCCGACGACCGCCACCTCGGCGACCCCCTGCCGCAGTCCCCGACCGGCACGATCGTCAGCGAGACCTATTCGCGTCCCTTCGTCGCCCACGCCGCACTGGCGCCATCCTGCGCGCTGGCCGAGTATCGCGCTGGCCATCTATCGATCTGGTCGCACACCCAGGGCGTCTACCCGCTGCGCAACGCCGTGGCCGACATAATCGGCTTGCCGCGCCAGCAAGTCAGCGTCCGCCATGCCCACGGCGCCGGCTGCTACGGCCACAACGGCGCCGACGACGCAGCCCTCGATGCCGCCGTCATCGCCCTGCAAATCCCCGATCACTGCATCCGCGTGCAATGGCGCCGCGAAGAGGAATTCGGCTTCGAACCGGTCAGCACCGCCCACATGACTCGCCTGTCCGCCGCGCTGGACGACGCCGGCCGCCCGATCGACTGGACCGCAGAAGTTTGGGCCGGCTCCCACGTGCAGCGCCCGGTGTTCGGCGGCACCATGCTGGCGCACGAGGCGATGCCCAATCCGCCGCCCCCGGCCAAGGCTAACGACCCCACCGAGGCCAACGGCGGCGGCGGCACCCGCAACGCCTTCCCGCTATACGATTTTCCTGCCAAGCGGGTGATCCACCACCTGGCGCTGACCACCCCGGTGCGCACCTCCTCGCTGCGCGGCCTCGGCGCTCTGCCCAACGTCTTCGCGCTGGAATGCTTCATCGACGAGCTGGCCGAACGCGCCGGCATCGACCCCGTCGTCTACCGCCTGTCGCTGCTGTCCGACCCCAGGGCCCGACGCTTGATCGAGAACGTCGCCGACCGCTGCAACTGGACTGGCCGCGGCACCGCCGGCACCGGCCGCGGGCTGGGCCTGGCCTGGAGCCGCTACAAGAACAAGGCGGCCTACGCCTGCGTCGCGGTCGAGCTGGATGTCGACCAGGACATCACCCTGCGCCGCGTCTGGTGCGCCGCCGACGCCGGCCTGGTGATCAACCCCGACGGCGCCCGCAACCAACTGGAGGGCGGCATCGTCCAAGCCGCCAGCATGACCCTCAAGGAACAGGTGACCTTGGACGGCGACGGCATCACCTCATTGGATTGGGACCGTTACCCGATCCTGAAATTCTCCGAGGTGCCGGAAATCGACGTCACCATCCTGCCCAACCCCGACCAGCCGACGCTGGGCATGGGCGAATGCACCTTCGGCCCCACCGCCGCCGCCATCGGCAACGCCGTCGCCCACGCCCTGGGCGCGCGCATCCGCGACATGCCGCTGACCCGCGAACGGATCGCCGCCGCACTGGTGCGCTGATCCCACGATCAGGTCGCCGCCAAAAGCGCTCCCGGCGGTCTATCGGTTTCCTGCGCGCCGCCGGCAAGCAAGCCACAGCGCCAGGGGTCCGTCCTGGACCCGCCAAGAGCGAGCCCTTGGAACCGCTCAAACAATCTACCACTCGAACACCTCGGCGGCGGCTGCGGGCGACCGCGACGCACCTACATTTTCAGCCACGGCGATGCCGCCCTGCCGCCGGATACCTCCGTGGCCTTCGTGACGCTCCGCCTGCTCCGTGCTAAACCTTAACAAAAGCCGAAGCGGCAACGCCAACCTGCCTCGGATCAAGCCACCATTTCGTCGACCAGCGCCGACCAATGCCGTCGAACCTTCTAGCCGCCGCCGACACCCCACACCGTTGCACGCGCAGTTGACGAGCCTCACCATGCCAGTGTTGCGTGCATCAAAACCGGAGCACCATCAATGTCGAGCGATCTGATCACCCTGTCGGCGGTCGCCGCCGTACGCATGATCCGGGATGGGCGGCTGACCGCGTCGGACTTGTTGCAAGCCTATCTCGACCGCATCGCCAGTCGCGATCCGACCGTGCGCGCCTTCGCCCACTTCGATCCCACCCAGGCCCGAGCCGCCGCGGCCGCGACCAAACCCGGCCCCCTCCAAGGCCTCCCGGTCGGCGTCAAGGATGTGCTCGACACCGCCGACATGCCCAGCCAGTACGGCTCCCCGATCTGGGCCAACCACCGCCCGAAGGCCGACTCCGCCCCGGTCGCCTGGGCCGGCGCCGCCGGCGCCATCGTCATCGGCAAAACCGTCACCACCGAGTTCGCCACGCGCAAACCCGGGCCCACCACCAACCCGGTCAATCCTGCCCATACCCCGGGCGGCTCCTCCTCAGGCTCCGCCGCCGGCGTCGCCGCGGGGATGTTTCCGCTGGCCTACGGCACCCAGACCGCCGGCAGTGTGATCCGCCCCGCCGCCTATTGCGGTGTAGTCGGCTATAAACCGAGCTACGGCCTGATCAACCGCAACGGCATGAAAATCATGTCCGACAGCCTGGACACGGTCGGCGTCATCGCTCGCGGCGCCGCCGACTGCGCGCTGTTCGCCGCCGCCGTGTCCGGCCGCGACCTCGGCGATCCCGAAACCAAGCCTGCCACGCCGCCGCGTATCGGTATCTGCCAATCCCCCGCCTGGGACCTCGCCGCGCCGGAAACCCAGGCGCTGCTGGCCCGCGTCACCCAGGCCCTCGGCCGCGCCGGCGGCCAGGTCAGCCAACGCGAACTGCCCGCCCACTTCAACCAACTGGTCGATGCCCACCCCATCATCATGAACAACGAAAGCGCCCGTGCCCTGGGCTGGGAACTGGCGCGCCACCCCGACCAGATCAGCGAAGGCCTGCGCGAACGGCTTGCCTTCGGCCTCGATCAGCCGCCATCGGCACTACAGCACGCCTATCAGGTGTTCGAGACCACCCAGCGCGGCTTCCCCGACGCGATCGAAGGGCTGGACGTGCTGGTCACGCCGTCCGCACCCGGTGAGGCTCCAAAAGGCCTGGAATGGACCGGCGACCCGGCGTTCAACCTGATCTGGACCTCGCTGCACGTCCCCTGCGTCACCGTCCCCGCCGGCAGCGGCCCGAACGGTCTGCCGCTCGGCATCCAGATCGTCGGTCGCCAAGGCGACGACCGGGCCGTGCTGGCCTGGGCGCGCTGGGTGGAGGCGGCGATTGCATGACCCGGCGCCGATCCTGTTCGCCGGCGACCCGCACCGCAATTTCAACCCGATCCTGCGCGCCTGCCTGGCGCTTCCCCCCGGCACCCTGATCCTGGTCGGCGATTGCGATTGTTCGGCGCCGCTGGCACAGCTGCTGGAGCCGGCGGTCGAACGCGGCTGGGACCTGCGCTGGATCCTCGGCAATCATGATACCGAGACCGAGGCCGCCTACGACAACCTGACCACCCACCCCGGCGACCTGGGCCTGCGCGTGACCGACATCGACGGTCTGCGGGTCGGCGGCCTGCCCGGAGTGTTCAAGCCCAGGGTCTGGCAACCCGACGCGCCGCCAGGCTATCCCACCCGCGCCACCTTCCAGGCGGCATTGCGGCCTGACGAAGCCTGGCGCGGCGGACTGCCTCTGTTCCACCGCGATACGATATTTCCCGAGGACTTCGAACGTCTCGCCGCACTCGGCTGCGACATCCTGGTGTCACACGAAGCGCCCTCCAGCCATCCCAACGGCTTCGCCGCCATCGATGCGCTGGCCGAGGCCTGCGGCGCCACACTGATCGTGCACGGCCACCACCACCAGTCCTACCAGGCGGTGCTGCCCAACGCGATCCGCGTCCGCGGCCTGGGTCTGGCGGAGCCGTGGCTATTGGACCGCCAGACCCGATAGGCCAGACCGGATCGCCAGACCGGATCGCCGGACCAGGCCATCGCGAGGCGTCGGGCTCACAACCCGCGTTCTACCACCAAACCCAACGGCTCAACGTCCGGGAACACCGCCCCGCATGGCGGCCGATCAAACCAGGCATTGGTTTTCACCGTCATGATATCGTAGTGTTCGACCGCTCGATCCGCCCCCCGCATCCACGAGACAGACGTGAACCAGATCGCAATAACCCGAACCGCCACCCCCCAGAAGACCCCGGCCGACGAAACGCTGGCGTTCGGCAAGGTGTTCTCCGACCACATGTTCCTGATGAACTACGAAACCGGCAAGGGCTGGCACAACCCCCGCATCGAGCCGTATCACCCGTTCACCCTGGACCCCGCGACCTGCGTGCTGCACTACGGCCAGGCCATCTTCGACGGGCTGAAGGCGTTCCGCGGCACAGACGGCCGCGTCCGCCTGTTCCGCCTGCCCGATCACGCCCGCCGTCTCAACACCTCGGCGCGCTACCTCTGCATCCCCGAACTCGACCCGACGATGGTCGAGCAATCGATCCGCGCCCTGGTCGAGGTCGACCAGCGCTGGGTGCCGTCGCTGCCCGGCACCTCGCTCTATATCCGCCCCACGGTGATCGCCACCGAAACCTTCCTCGGCGTGCATCCCTCGGACAGCTACCTGTACTACGTGATCGTCGGCCCGGTCGGGGCTTACTACAAAGAGGGCATGAACCCGGTCCGCATCCTGGCCTCCGACACCCATGTCCGAGCCGTGCAGGGCGGCCTGGGCGCGGCCAAGACGATGGCCAACTACGCGGCCTCGCTGTACGGCGCCGAACAAGCCGACAAGGCCGGCTACACCCAGGTGCTGTGGCTCGACGGAGCCGAACACAAATACCTCGACGAGGTCGGCACCATGAACATCATGCTGAAGATCGGCGACGAGGTGATCACCCCGGCGCTCAACGGCGCCATCCTGGCCGGAATCACCCGCGATTCGGCACTCAGGCTGATGCGCGACTGGGGCCTGCGCGTGTCGGAACGCCCGATCGCGATCGACGAGGTGCTGGCCGCCGCCCGCGCCGGCACACTGGAGATGTGGGGCACCGGCACCGCCGCCGTGATCTCCCCGGTCGGCGAGCTGGGTTACAAAGGCGAGCGCTACATCATCAACGGCGGCCGCACCGGCGCGCTAACGCAAAAACTCTACGACACCATCGTCGGCATCCAGTATGGAACCGCCCCCGACCCGCACGGCTGGGCCCGCCCGCTGGGCAACCGGTTGGGCGGATAAGCGGACAGTCCCAGATCTATCGCCTCGACCGCCGGCCGCCCTGCTTCGCCGCCGGTGTGGCCGACCCGACCCCTGGCCCCCGGACCGGCGCCCCGGTCCGGCTTCCGCACCGCGACCCCGCATGCGGCCCGAGCAGTTGGTGCCAGACCGCTCCAAGGCTTCGTAACCACGCGCCATGCTCCGCCTGACCGAAGTCAAGCTGCCGCTGGACCACGCACCTGACGCCTTGCGCCAGGCCGTGCTGTCCCGCCTCGACATCCCGCCCGACGACCTGCTCAGCCTCGCCATCGCCCGCCGCGGCTACGATGCTCGCCGCCGCTCCGCCATCATCCTGGTCTACGCGGTCGATGTCCGCCTTCGCGACGAGGCAGCCTGTATGGCCCGCCACGCAATCGACCCGCGGCTTCGCCCCACCCCGGATACGAGCTACCGCCCCCCGATCGAACTCGGCGCCCCACCCGAACGCGCCCCACCCAGACACGTCCCAGCCGGAAACCTCCCAACCGGAAACGTCCCAGCCGGAAATGTCCCAGCCAAACGCCCGCCGACCAGACGCCCGGTCGTCATCGGCACCGGCCCGTGCGGCCTGCTTGCAGCGCTTACGCTGGCAGAAATGGGCTGCTGCCCGCTTATCCTCGAACGCGGCAAGCCGGTCCGGGACCGCACCCGCGATACCTGGGGCCTGTGGCGTCGCGGCAGCCTCGACGCCGAATCCAACGTGCAGTTCGGCGAGGGCGGCGCCGGCACCTTCTCGGACGGCAAGCTCTATTCCGGCATCAAGGACCCCCGCCACCTTGGGCGTCGCCTGCTCCAGGCGTTCGTCGAGGCAGGCGCGCCGGAAGACATCCTCACCGCCAGCAAACCCCATATCGGCACCTTCCGCCTGGTCAGCGTGGTGGAAGGGTTGCGCGCCAAGATCCGCTCGCTTGGCGGCGAGTACCGCTTCTCGGCCCGCGTCCAGGACATCCTGCTCGACCGGGACCGCCACGTCCGCGGCCTAACCCTGGCGGGCGGCGAGCAGATCGAGGCCGACGCCGTCATCCTGGCGATCGGCCACAGCGCCCGCGACACTTTCGCCATGTTGTACCGCCGCGGCGTCCGCATCGAGGCCAAGCCGTTCTCCATCGGCGCCCGCATCGAGCACCCGCAGTCGCTCATCGACCGCGCCCGGTTCGGCGCCTTCGCCGGCCACCCACAACTCGGTCCCGCCGACTACAAGCTGGTGCATCACGCCACCAACGCCCGCTCGGTTTACAGCTTCTGCATGTGCCCAGGCGGGCGGGTGGTCGCGGCGACCTCCGAACCCGGCTGCGTCGCAACCAACGGCATGAGCCAGTATTCGCGCGCCGAATTCAACGCCAATGCCGGCATCGTGGTCGGCCTCACCCCAACCGACTACACAGCGGACCGCGCGGCCGACGACACCGCGCAGAGCCAACCGCTGGCTGGCATCGGCTTTCAGCGCCACTGGGAACGCCGGGCGTTCGACGCCGGCGGTGCGACCTATGCCGCGCCGGCCCAACTTGTCGGCGACCTGCTTGCCGGCCGAGCCTCGGTGGCGTTGGGCGAGGTGGTGCCGTCCTACCAACCCGGGGTCCAGCCGGCCGACCTTGCCGCCTGCCTGCCCGGCTTCGCGATCGAGGCGATCCGCCAGGCGCTGGGTCGGTTCGCCCGCGACATCCCCGGCTTCGCCATGCATGACGCAGTGCTGACCGGGGTGGAAACGCGAACCTCCTCCCCAATCCGCATCCTCCGCGGCAGCGACGGCCAAAGCCTGAACACCCAAGGTCTGTTCCCGGCCGGCGAGGGCGCGGGCTACGCCGGCGGCATCCTCTCCGCCGGGGTAGATGGAATCAGGGTGGCCGAGGCGGTCGCCTGCTGGTTGCTCGGCGTGCCGCTGGCTGAGCGGATGACCCGGGAACAGGGTGCGGTCGCCTACGGATAGCCGCGTATCTCCGCATCTCGAACCGCCGGTGACCGCCGTCCGGGTCGTGCTCGAGGCAGTCGACGGGTCCGGCCGTTGCGGCAATCGATGGCGTACCATATAATGCGATACCAGTTAAAGGGCCCGCAGTGAAAATGCGCGAGCAACAGCTCCGCGACGGTTTCGCCAGCCTCATCGCCCGCGCCGCTCGACAATGGCGACGCGCGGTGGATCGCCGCCTGCAGCCGTTCGGCCTAACCGAGGCAACCTGGCTGCCGCTGATCCACCTCGCGCGTGCCCCCGCTCCGGTGCGCCAGAAGGATCTCGCCGGCTCGCTCGTGCTCGATGGATCCTCCGTCGTGCGGCTGCTCGACGCACTTGAAGTGGCCGGCCTGATCGAGCGGCGCGAGGAGAGCGGCGATCGCCGGGCAAAGACCATCAGCGTGACCGAACGCGGATTGTCGATCATCGACAGGGTCGAAGCCGCCTCGCGCGAGGTCCGCAACGCAACCCTTGTCGGGCTGTCCCTTGATGATGTCGAAGCCGCCACCCGGGCTCTGGAACTGGTCTGCCAGAATCTCGCGAAGCAGCAGGGCATCGAGGAGTGACGGCGTCCAGCGCGGACCCCGATACCATGCCGCAGACAAGCCCGGTCAGGACCGCGCGCCCGGAATCTCCGCTTGCCGGACTGACCCCGGGGCTTCGCCTGGTGATAACGGTGTGCACCATCATGGCGACACTGATGCAGTCGCTCGACAGCACCATCGCCAATGTCGCGCTGCCCTACATGCAGGGCACCATGTCGGCCAGCCAGGAAGAGATCAACTGGGTGCTGACCAGCTACATCGTGGCGGCCGCGATCATGACCACGCCCACCGGCTTCCTGGCCTCCAGGTTCGGCCGCACGCGGCTGTTCGTGATCGCCGTCGTCGGCTTCACCCTGGCATCGGTCCTGTGCGGCCTTGCCGAGTCATTGAACGAGATCGTCATCTTCCGAGTGCTGCAAGGCATGTGCGGCGCCGCCCTGGTGCCGTTGTCGCAATCGGTGATGTTCGACATCTATCCGATCGAGCAGCGCGGCAAGGCGATGGCGCTGTGGACCATGGGGGTCATGATCGGGCCGATCTTTGGCCCGATCCTCGGCGGCTGGCTGACCGAGAATTATAGCTGGCGATGGGTGTTCTACATCAACGTCCCGTTCGGCGTGGTGACCGCGATCGGATTGCTGACCTTCCTGAAGGAGACACCTTACGGCAAATCAGTCCGGCTCGACTGGATCGGCTTCGCCACTCTCAGCCTGGCGATCGGCGCGTTTCAGACCATGCTCGACCGGGGTGAGACGCTGGATTGGTTCGGTTCCGGTGAAATCATCGTGGAAGCGTTCCTGGCGGGCATCAGCCTGTACCTGTTTCTCGTGCAATTTTTCCTGGCACCGAAACCGTTCCTCTCACCCCGATTGTTCACCGACCGGAATTTTGTCGTCGGGATCAGCCTGTATTTCACCATGGGGTTGATCATGTATGCGACCCTGGCGCTGCTGGCGCCTTATCTGCAGACACTGATGGCCTATCCGGTGGTGACCGCAGGCATCGTGCTGGCGCCGCGCGGCGCCGGACTGATGCTCGCCGCGCTGGTCTGCGGACGCCTGATCGGCAAGATCAGCGCCCGCCTGCTGGTCGGCATCGGTTTTATCACCGGCGCCTACGCACTGCACCTGATGACCGGCTGGACCCCGGCGGTCTCGGAATGGACCATGGTAAGCGTCGGTTTTCTGCAGGGCCTCAGCATCGGCTTCCTGACCATCCCGATCAATATCATCACTTTCGCGACGCTGCCGTCGGCGCTGCGGACCGAAGCGGCCGGCATCTACAGCCTGATGCGCAATCTGGGGAGCGCCATCGGCATTACCGTAACCGGCGCGCTGCTGGCGACCAACACCCAGGTCAATCATGCCATCATCGCCGCCGGGGTGACCCCGTTCAATCGAGCGCTGCAGGCCCCCGCCGTCGCGCGATACTGGAACCCGCTGTCGGTCCGCGGCGCCACGATGCTGAACCACGAGATCACACGGCAGTCCCAAATCATCGCCTACGTCGATGACTTCAAGCTGATGCTGATCCTTGCCATCGCGGTGCTGCCGCTGTTGCTGCTGACACGTCCGCCCCGGAAACAAGCATTGAAACCGACGGCGTCCGGGTCCAAGAACTGATGCCGGAGCCAAAAGCGATCGACACTAATTATACGATATCGGCTGTCGCTCGGGGTCCGCAACCGCAGCGGGCGGCAACCCGCTGACCCACATCGCGGCAAGGATCCACAGTTCCTGCTCCAGCCGTTCGCGCCCGGTCGCCCACAGATGCCACTGGAACGCAGCGGGTTCGATGGCGATTTCCGGAGCCCCGCCCCGCACCTGCAAAAAGGCGGCAACCGTCCTCTGCCGATCGACCCAAACCTTGTGCGTGGGGGGAAGGTCCACGATCAAGGCCTGGAACAGCGGGTAGTCGGCTTCGTCAATCCAAGGCAGGGCAACTGCGTGCAACTCGACCTCCGGTTATCGAGGACCGGAGCTTTTCGCGGATCACAGGCCGAAGTCGAGAAAATTTTGCGGAGGTAATTGGAAAGTTATCGCAAAAATAGACGTGACCGTTGTCGGGTCCGGAGCGGAACCATCCGGCGGAGCGTCGTTCTTATCCCCGCCCCAGCCTTCTTCTGCCAAGCCTTCTTCTGCCCAGCCTTCTTCTGCCAAGCCTTCTTCCGCCAAGCCTTCTCAAGCGGCGTGTCCGATGTCGATCTCGACGATGCCACCTTGCGCAAGCTGGGTCAGCGGAATCGCCGACGGCTGATCCAGTCCCCACGGGTTGAGCAGTTGAACGCTGGCCGAAGTCCCGCTGCCAGTCAATTTGTCGAACATGTAGCAATGGCCGTTGACCAGGCCATACGGCAGCCGCCCGCTCGATGACGTGTCCATGGTGATCAGGTCACCCGCCGCGACGAATTGCTGCAGCGACGCCAAGCTCAGCGCCGCCGGCGACATCGCGCTGGCCGTGTGACCGGTCAGTTCCTCCATCGCCAGCACCGGATAGCCGCCGTTGGCAATCGCGGCATATCCGCCGTTCAGCGTAGCGACCGCTTTCTCCACCACCTGCGGCCAGATCTCCTTCTGTCCGGCGAAAACATCCTGGGTCGGGCCATTGTTGACCGAGGCCGCGGAAAAGCTGTTGGTGACGGTCACCCCGATGGGCTTGAAGCCGGAACTGCCAAACCCAGGCAGGCGCCCGCTCTGATCGGTGTAGAGGGTTACGGTCTCGGTGCCGTTGCCATTGTTATGGATCATGTTGGTGATCGAAGCCGCATGGTACAACGCTTCCTCGCCCAATGGCGAAAGCAGGAAGCAGTCGCCAAGCTGCCCCTGGTTGATATCGAACACACTGACCGGGGCGGCGGTGCCCGGTTCGGTCAGATACAGCGTTTGTGTCAAAGCGGTCGACGGGTTCGCGCCAAATGGGTTTGCCAAAATCGCTTTCGACGCTGCCACGGCATCAACCGACAGATCGGCCAGCGAACCGCCACCCGTATCGGCTGACCAGGAAACACCATCATCCTGCAAGTGGTGCGAATGTATTCCGGTTGTCATGGCCACATCTCCTTCAAGTCCACACAGATATCGCATCAAATATTTAAGGAACAGTTAGCGAACACCGGTTATTTGGATGTATTGGTAAAAATATACTCGGCGTTTGATTATCGGAGTATGAAAATCGCTCGCCATGACGCCGGACGCCAAATCCGCCGCATCGCCTGTGCTACCAGCCGCTCAGGCAAACACAGGCAGCGCGACACGATGACCAACCCATACACCACACTTTCCAGCCGCATCGCCTATCAGAACCGCTGGACCCGGATCCGCGAAGACCGCATCCGCCGCCCCGATGGGTCCGATGGGCTCTACGGCGTGGTCGAGCGATCCGACTTCGCGGTGATCGCGCCGTGGCAGGACGGCCGGCTGACCCTGGTCCAGCAATACCGCTATCCGGTCAACGCCCGGGTGTGGGAGTTCCCGATGGGCATGTGGGAGCAGGCACCCGACATCGACCCGATGCGACTGGCCGTGGGCGAACTGCGCGAGGAAACCGGGCTGACCGCCAAAACCATGATCCATGCCGGAGAAATCTTCCAGGGCCCCGGCTACTGCAACCAGCGCGGCCACATCTTTCTGGCGACCGACCTGACCCAGGGTGAACCCGATCGCGAGGCCACCGAACAGGACATGGTGTGCCGAAGCTTCGCGCTGGCCGAGTTCGAGGCCATGATCGGCGACGGCACGCTGCGCGAGGCCATGACGATCGCGGCGTTCGGGCTGCTGCGGATCAAGCGTTTGCTATAACACAGGCACCGGCCACCACGCGCCGCCCGCCCGGGCCCCGGCCGCCAAACCCGGCCGGCCCGGCCCGACCGCATGCCAGCTGGGGCAACCCCACCTCCGAAGCCCGCCGCCGTCCCGGCATACCCTCAGTCAGCCTCATCGCGGCGGCATATCGCATCACCGACCGCCACAGTTCCGGCGCGCACGATCCGCGCGGTCACCCCGCCTTGGCCGCGCACCGCATTGTAGCCGCCGACACCCAGCGCCTGCTCCATGCGTGAGCAGGGATGGCACTCCCCGGTTGCCTCCAGCAGCGCCGACCCCAGGCTGAATCGCCGCCCCTTCAACGCATGCAGGTTGATGCCCGACACCACGACGTTGCGACGCAACAGGTCCGGCTCGATCGGCCCAATGCCCAGAAAGGCGCCAATTGCGGCGATGTGTTCGGCCCCGATCAGCGTCACCTGCCGGCAGCGATTGGCGCGGCCCTGGTAGTGGTCGCCGATCAGGCCGCCATCGGGGTCGAGTTCGGCCCGCGCCACCGCGATCAGCCCCTGCCGCCGCGCCGGCCGCAGACCGATCCAGGCGACCGTGCCCGGACGCATCGGCGCATTCAGCAGCCGCCCAAGCGGACAGCACGGCTTCATTCGGCGATATCCCTGTTCATGCCGCAACCACCACACTCGCACCCGATCGCAACCGCTTCCGTCCGACTTGCCGCCGCGCGATAGTGATCCCGATCAAAGCCCCCGGCCCCATCAGGCCGAACGAAACACCGACACACGGCCACCGCACGACATAAGGAACCGCCCGATGAGCCGCCTGGTCTACGTCCTGAACGGCCCGAACCTCAATCTTCTCGGCAGGCGCCAGCCGCACATCTATGGCCACGAGACGCTGGCCGACATCGAGCGCGAATGCCGCGCCCTGGCCGCCGAACTGAAGCTGGAACTACGCTTCCACCAGAGCAACCGGGAATACGAGATCATCGACTGGATCCACCAGGCACGCGATGCCGCCGGCGCCATCGTCATCAATCCGGCGGCGTTCACCCATACCTCGGTGGCGATCCTGGACGCGCTGAACACCTTCGACCCGCCGGTGATCGAGGTTCACATCTCCAATGTCCACAAACGCGAGGCATTCCGTCACCACTCCTTCGTATCCACCCGCGCCGACGGAGTGATCGCCGGGTTCGGCACCCAGGGCTATCTGCTGGCCCTGCGCCGGGTCGCCACGCTGATCGAGGACAAGGCCGGATAACCGCCCGCGGCGAGGCCGATCCGTCGCCGCTTCACGGCGCCTAGGCCGATCCGTCAGCGCGATGTCCCGGCGCCGAGGCCGCGGCTGATTTGCGCCCGCCCGCCGCCGGATGTTAGGCCACATGCTACCGCTTCACCCCCTCGGGGACCTCGCCGATGATCAAGATGTACGGCTTCTGGCGTTCAGCAGCCTCGTTCCGGGTCCGCATCGCATTGCACCTGAAGGGCCTGGCGTTCGAAGAGCAGATGATCGACCTCGACGCCGACGAGCAGAACGCCCCCGCCTATCGCGCGGTCAATCCGCAGGCGGCGGTGCCGACGGTCATCTTCGATGCCGGACCGCGATTGACCCAGTCGCTGGCGATCCTGGAATACCTCGAGGAGACCCATCCCACGCCTGCTCTGTTGCCGCCCGATCCCGCCGCCCGGGCGCGGGTCCGGTCACTGGCTCTGCTGTGGGCGGCGGACCATCATCCACTGATCGTGCCACGCATCCGGGGCTACCTCGCCGACGTCATGCACCAGGACGAGGCCTCCCGCGCCGGCTGGATCCGGCACTGGTTCCGTGAAGGACTGGCGATCGGCGAACGCCGGCTCGCCGGCGACCCCGAAACCGGCGATTACTGCCATCGCGATACCCCGACCATCGCCGATCTCTGCCTGTTCAGCCAGGCGATCGGCGCACGCGGCTTCGGCGTGGATTTCTCCGATCTGGCGGTGGTCAGCCGGATCGTCGAAACCTGCCTGGCACGAGACGAATTCGCCCGCTCGGTGCCGTTGCGTCAGCCCGGCGCCCCGGCGCGTCACTGAACCGGCAGCCGCCGCCTGCTCTGGGGAATTGAAAACCCTACCCCCGATTGGCCCCGACCGCCTGATCGAACTCGGCGGCACTGATGCCCAACGTCTCGGCGGCCGCACGAATGTCCCGCCACGTCACGTCATCCACCTCGATGCCCTGTTCGGCCCGCACCGCAGCATGGCGCAGTTCGGGTTCGCCCGGGGTCAGCACCTCGCTGAAGCCAGGCGCCGGGCGCGCGGACTTGACGTGCGACTTCACCGCCTGGATGTCGGCCGCGATCGCGGCTGGATCACCCAGCTTCGAAACGTCGATCAACGTCGCCAGCATCGAGTTCAGCACGCCCCCCTTGGCTTCGTCGAACGCGCCCTGGCCGCCGGCGACCGCCGAGGCCATGATCTCGCACATCACCGCCAGCCCCGACCCCTTGTGCGTGCCGAATGCCCGCAGCGCGCCGGTGTGGTCGCGGATGAAGCCCGCGGGATCGTTTGTCGGATTGCCCGCGGCATCGATCAGGCAGCCGTCGGCGACGCTCACCCCCTTGTTGAACGCCACCCGAGCCTTGCCGGCGGCAATCGTGGTTGTCGCCATGTCCAGCATCACCGCCGGCCCGTTCGGCCCAGGCACCGCGGCGCAGAACGGATTGGTGCCCAGCCTCGGTTCCGCCGCCGCCCACGTCGCCTGCACGTCATGATGATCAGCCACGTTGACGAAGGCGGTGAACGCGCATCCCTCCGACGCCGCGAGCTCGGCGTAAGTGCCGACGCGGCCGATATGGGACGAATTACGCAACGCCAGCACGCACGCCCCCAGCTCCTTCGCCCGTGCGATTGCGCGGCGCACCGCGTCGGCCGCCATGCGCTGGCCATAGCCGCGACGGGCATCGACGACCAGCAACGCACCGGCATCGAGCACGATATCGGCGCTCTGATTGGGCACCAGCAAACCGTCGCGCAGCAGCCGCACATAGGTCGGGATCATGCCGACCCCGTGGCTGTCATGACCGGCCAGGTTGGCGCGGACCAGATGGTCGGCAACCTGCTCGGCTTCGCCGTCCTCGCTGCCCATGCGGCGGGCGATCAGGTGGGTCAGGGCTTTCAGCGCACGGGGCGGAAGCGTTGGCATGGCAGGGCTTTCAGGTAGGTGGGCCCGCGCGGCCCGACGATCCGATCGCGTGGGCCAGCGGCAAAGCCGTAGCTCATCTGGCAAGGCTCGGCGATAACACCAAGGCAGTGATGACGGCACGGTCGCGAATCGCCGAACCAAGGCCCGGCGACGACGCGCGCTGACGGTGCGAGAGGACGGCAGGTCCCGAGAAGACGCGGCGGAAAAAGACGCGGCGGAAAAACCGGGGACAGAAAACCGCGTCCGGCCGCCGGCGCAACGCATTCACCGCGGCGACAGCACCATGACCATTTGACGGTTCTCCATCCGCGGCATCTGTTCCACTTTGGACGTCGTGTCCATCTCGGCCCGGATGCGTTCCAGAACCCGCACGCCAATGTCCTGGTGGGCCATTTCGCGGCCACGGAATCGCAGCGTCACCTTGACCTTGTCGCCTTCATCGATGAACGACTTCATGGCGCGCATTTTCACCTGATAGTCGTTCTCGTCGATGTTCGGACGAACCTTGATCTCTTTGATTTCGATGACCTTCTGCTTTTTCTTGGCCTCGTTCCGCTTTTTTTGCTGTTCGTATTTGAACTTGCCGAAATCCAGGATCTTGCAGACCGGCGGATCGGCGTTCGGGCTGATCTCCACCAGATCAAGGCCGACCGCGAAGGCGCGCTGAATGGCCTCCCTAGCGGTCAGCACGCCCTGCATTTCACCATCCTGGTCGATCAGGCGAACCTGGGGGATGCGGATTTCCTCGTTCACGCGGGGGCCGTCGCGGGTTGGCGGGGCGGCCATTGGTCCTCTGGCTATTGCTCTCTCCTGTTTCTGTTACAACTTTCGGTGGCGGCGGCGATCCGCCCGGCACCTGCTCTTTAGCAGCGTTTGCCTTTTGTCAGCGTTTGCCAAGTATCTAGTGTGGGCGAAACACGGGCCTAAAATCAAGTCACCCTGCCTGAAATAAGATCGGGAGGTGTTGCCTCTGATGCAAGTCTCACAACAGCTTCTTGCAAGGACAGCACCTCCTGGGCCTGGCTGCCCAGCCGCCGCAACGCCACGGTGCGGGTCTCGGCCTCCTTGCGCCCGACCACCGCCAGGACCGGAACATGCGCTAGGCTGTGCTCGCGGACCTTGGCGTTGATCTTCTGGTTGGTCAGGTCGGGGGCAACCGCCAGTCCGGCCCGCGCGAAAGCCTCGCTGACCTCGCCGGCGTAGTCGTCGGCGTCGGACACGATGGTCGCCACCACCACCTGGACAGGAGCCAGCCACAACGGGAACCGTCCGGCATATTGCTCGATCAGGATGCCGATGAACCGCTCGAAGCTGCCGAAGATCGCCCGATGCAGCATGATCGGGTGGTGGCGGGCACCGTCCTCGCCGACGTATTCAGCGTCCAGCCGCTCCGTGGTGTTGAAATCGACCTGCAGCGTGCCGCATTGCCAGTCTCGACCGATGGCGTCACGCAGGACGAATTCCAGCTTTGGCCCGTAGAAGGCACCCTCGCCGGGATTTAAGTCGTATTCTACGCCGGCCATGGCGCAGGCCTCGCGCAGCGCGCCTTCGGCATGGTCCCAGGTTTCTTGGCTGCCGATGCGGGCGTCCGGACGGTCGGCGAATTTGATCCGAAAATCCGGAAAACCGAAATCACTGTAAATCCGCGACAACAGCGCGATGAACCGCGCGGTTTCGGGGGCAATCTGGGCCTCGGTGCAGAAGATATGAGCGTCGTCCTGGGTAAACGCCCGGACCCGCATGATGCCGTGCAACGCACCCGAGGGTTCGTAGCGGTGGCAGGAGCCGAATTCGGCCATCCGCAATGGCAGTTCGCGGTACGATCGCATGCCCTGGCGGAAAATCTGCACGTGGCAGGGGCAGTTCATCGGCTTCAAGGCAAGAAACTTGTCCTCATTCTCGACCTGGACGATGAACATGTGCTCACGATAGTTGTCCCAGTGGCCGGATTTCTCCCACAGCGAGCGGTCCAGCAACTGTGGCGTCTTCACTTCCTGATAACCCGCCGCATCAAGCCGTCGGCGCAGGTAGGCTTCCACCGTCCGATACAGCCTCCACCCTTTAGGATGCCAGAAGATCGACCCGACCGCTTCCTCCTGGATATGGAACAGGTCCATCTCCTTGCCGATCTTGCGGTGGTCGCGGCGTTCGGCCTCTTCCAACTGGTGCAGATAGGAGTCCAACTCCTTCTGGTCGCGCCAGGCGGTGCCATAGATGCGGCTCAGCATGGCGTTGCGGTGATCGCCCCGCCAATACGCGCCAGCCACCTTCATCAGCTTGAACGCGGTGCCGACATCGGCCACAGACCGCATGTGCGGCCCACGGCACAGGTCGATCCAGTCGCCCTGGCTGTACAGCGTGATGGTCTCGCTGGCCGGCAGGTCCTGGATCAACTGGGCCTTGTATTTCTCGCCCCTGGCCTGGAAGAACGTGATCGCCTCGTCGCGCTCGATCACCCGGCGCTCGAACCGGGCACCGCGGCCGATGATCTCCCGCATCTTCTGCTCGATGGCGGCGAAATCCTCCGGGGTGAACGGCTCGTTGCGAGCGAAGTCGTAGTAGAAGCCGTTCTCGATCGCCGGGCCGATGGTGACCTGGGTGCCCGGATAAAGCTCCTGCACCGCCTCGGCCAGCACATGGGCGGCGTCGTGGCGAATCATCGCCAGCGCCTCGGCGTCACGCCGCGTGACGAACACGATGCTCGCATCGTGATCGATCGGCGTCGCCAGATCCACGGTGTTGCCGTCGAGTTTCATCGCCAGCGCGGCGCGGGCCAGCCCGGGGCCGATCGCCTCGGCCACCGCGGTCCCCGTCACCGGCGCATCGAACTGGCGCACGGAACCGTCGGGCAAGGTGATAGCAGGCATCGATCGCAGGTCCTGAAGGTTGCTGGGCAAGCTGTCTATGAAGTCAAACATGGCGCCGAAGCAAGCGGTGGCGACCATCACCGGCGCCGACCGCCGGCCCCAGAGCGAGCGCACGCCGGCTTGCGCTTGCCCGAGACCCAGGCAACATGAACCGCCAAACGCCGGCCACCGCCGGCAAACTCCACCGGAAGGCAACGATGGCCGAAACATTCACCGCCGCGCCCGGCACGATCGGGGCAGGCGCCCGATTGGACCGGCTGCCGCTGGGCGCCTTTCACCGGCGTATCCTGACGCTGATCGCCGCCGGCATGTTCTTCGATGCCTTCGACATCTACCTGCAGGGCAGCCTGCTCGGCGCCCTGGTGCACGATGGCTGGTCAACGCCGGCGATCAACGCCTCGTTCCTGTCCAACACCTTCCTCGGCATGCTGGTCGGCGCCTGCGCCGCCGGGCTGATCGGAGACCGATTCGGACGCCGCGCATCCTATCAGATCAACCTGGCGATCTTCGGCCTGGCCTCGCTGGCGGCGGTGTTCGCCCCCAACATGGGCGTGCTGATCGCGCTACGCTTCGTCATGGGCATCGGCCTCGGCGCCGAGATCGTGGTCGGCTACGGCACGCTGGCCGAGTTCATCCCGCCATTGCATCGCGGCCGCTGGGTCGGCCTGTTGTCGCTGTTCACCAACCTCGCGGTAACCGCCACCGGCTTCGTCAGCCTCGCGGTGATCCCCACCTTGGGTTGGCGCGCCATGTTCGTCATCGTCGGCCTCGGCGCTATGGCGGTGTGGGTGGCACGAAAGAACATGCCGGAATCACCACGCTGGCTGGAATCGCGCGGCCGCCTGGCCGAGGCGGAAACCATTCTCTCCGCGATCGAAGCCGAGTGCGGCGGCGCCGCCAACCTGCCCGCCCCCGAACCGACCCCGGTTCAGGCGCCGGTGCCGGACCGTCTATCCTACCTGTTCTCCGGCCCTATGCTGCGGCGCACCCTGCTGGCGCTGCTCACCGCGGTGACCTCGACTACGGTGCTGTACGGCTTCAACGGCTGGCTGCCGACGTTCCTGGTCAAACAGGGCCACGGCATCGTCGCCACGCTGGCATTCACCGCGGTGATGGGGCTGGGCGCGCCGGTCGGTTCGTTGCTGGGCAGCCTGATCGCCGATCGCTACGGACGCCGCCCCGGCATCATCGCGCTGTCGTTGTCCTGGGCAGCGTTCGGCGTCTGCTACGCCTATGCCGGCAGCAATGCGATGCTGATGGCGATCGGCTTCGGCGTTATGGTGTCCGCCTACGGGCTGGTCTCGGTCGGCTACGCGATCTATATCCCGGAACTGTTTCCCACCCAGGTGCGGATGCGCGGCGCCGGACTGGCCGGCGCCGCCGGACGCCTGGCCGCCGCCGGAGCGCAGTATGGCGTGGTCTGGGCGTTCGCCGTCGGTGGCGTCGGCGCGGTATCGGCCGGCATGGCGACGCTGCTGGTGATCCTCGCCCTCGTCGTCCTGCTCGCCGGCGTCGAGACCCGGCAACGTTCGCTCGAAAGCCTCGCCAGCACGCTAGGCGACGCCGCTCCTGACCCCGTGGGGTTGCTTCCAGTTCGGGAGAATCCATGACGCACAGCGCTATCGAAACCCCCGCCGCCTGGCGCGCCGCCGAGGTCGCCGCCGGCGGCAGCTGGCTGCGCCACCTGACCGCGGCGGAAGCCGACGCCGTCACCACGATGCTGCAAGCGGTTCGCGCCACCGCCAAACCGATGCTGCAACTGACCCGGACCGACGTCCCGCTCGGCGCCTTCGCATCCGTGCTGGCCGAAGTGACCGACAAACTGGAACAAGGCATCGGCTTCAAGACCATCCGCGGCCTGCCCGCCGACCAATTCAGCGCCGACGACAACCGGCTGCTGTTCTGGGCCATCGGCACCCATCTCGGCGTCGCTCGGCCACAAGGCAAGGCAAGCCAACTGATGTCCGATGTGCGAAGCGCCGGAGGCCAATACCGCGGCGCCGGCGGGCGCGGCTACA
This sequence comes from Rhodopila sp., assembly GCF_965277165.1. GTDB lineage: Bacteria > Pseudomonadota > Alphaproteobacteria > Acetobacterales > Acetobacteraceae > Rhodopila. The sequence goes on along the minus strand of NZ_CBDICE010000005.1, from coordinate 2,058,054 downwards.
ACACCAACGCCGAACTCGACTACCATGTCGACGGCACCGACGTGGTCGGACTCTATTGCCTTCAAACCGCCCGCAGCGGCGGGTTGAGCCGGATCGCCAGTTCGATCGCGATCCATAATGAAATCCTGCGCCGCGATCCCGTCCTGCTCGATCGGCTCTACCGCCCGTTGCCGCACAACCGCCAGAACGAGGAGGCCGACGACGAGCCGCCGTTCTACATGGCCCCGGTCTACAGCCGGCGAGACGGCCATTTCGCCGCTCGTTACATCCGCAACCATATCCGCGCCAGCCAGTTGCGCGACGATACGCCCAGGCTGACCGAGGCCGATCACCGCGCCCTGGATATCATCCAGGACCTCGCCGAAACCGACGAGTTCCGCTTCGACATGGTGCTCGAACGCGGCGACATGCAGTTCGTCAACAACCACGTCCTGGTCCACTCCCGCACCCATTTCGAGGATTTCGAGGAACCCGAACGCAAGCGCCACCTGCTGCGGCTGTGGCTCTCCATCCCGGACGCCCGCCCGCTGCACCAAACCCTGCGCGACGCCTACAAAAGCGTCGAGCGCAATACCGTTCGCGGCGGCTTCAAGGGCCAGAACGTCGGCCCGGAGTTGCGCGCCTACCAGGCCCGCGCGGCACTCGCCCTGGGCATGCGCGACACGCCCTACTGAAAGGACCATCGACATGCCCACCGCAACCCTGCGCGACGTCCTCAAGCCGCCCAGCATCCTGACGCTGCCCGGCGTCTACGATGGCATTTCCGCGCGCGTCGCCAGCACGCTAGGCTTCCCGGCACTCTACATGACCGGCTACGGCGCGGTGGCCTCCGCGCTGGGCGTCCCCGATGCCGGCCTGGCCAGCGTGACCGAAATGCTGGATCGAGTGCGCTGCATCGCCGCCGCGATCGACGTCCCCTTCATCGCCGACGGCGACACCGGCTATGGCGGCCTGCTGAACGTTGATCGCACCGTGCGCGCCTATGCCGCCGCCGGCGCCTCGGGCATCCAGCTCGAGGATCAGGAGGTACCAAAAAAATGCGGCCACACAGAGCACCGCCGCGTCGTCCCGCGCGAGGATGCGGTGCGCAAGATCGGCGTCGCCGTGGCGGCTCGTCCCAGCCCCGATTTCCTGATCGTCGCCCGTACCGACGCGCGCTACTCCGAGGGTCTGGACGAAGCACTCCGCCGCGCCGAGGGCTTCCTCAGGGCCGGCGCCGACATGCTGTTCATCGAAAGCCCGGAATCACTCGAGGAACTCCGCCGCATCGGCGAGACCTTCGGCGGCGCGACACTGCTCGCCAACATGGTCGAGGGCGGCCGCACCCCCTTCGTTTCGGCATCCGAGCTGCAGGGTCTCGGCTACAAGGTGGCCCTGTTCCCCGGAACCGGATTCCTGACCGCTGCAAAAGCGCTGCGCGACGGATACGCCCACCTGCAGCGCAACGGCACCAGCACCGGCGGCCCGGCGCAGCTCCCATTCGCAGAGATGAATACGATGATGGGCTTCCCCGCGGTGAACCAGTTCGAAGCCGAATGGGGCGGACCCAAATCCGACTGAGCCGCCCCTGTCCGACGGGCTCAGTTCACCGCGATACTGCCGACCATCCCATCCCAATCATGATCGGCGCAGGTCAGGTCGTAATGTCCCTTCGGCGGCGCGATCAGAAACACCCGCGCGGTGTTTCCCGACTGAACCACGATATCGCCGGTGCTGCTCAAAGCCCGTTTGTCCCTGATCGTGGCGGCCTTGAGAAACCCCGGCGCGGTAAACTCGTGCATGTCCTTGCCGCGGTTTTCCAGCACCAGTTCATAGGCCTTGCCATGCTGGAAAGTCAGGTGATCGGGCTCGAAGCGGTTATCCACCATGACCACCGTCAGCTTCGTGGCACCAGACCAACGATCGGCGGCCCCGGCCGTGACGACCACGGCGACACCCAGCGCCGCGAGGGCAAGACAAGGAACGGCTTTCATCGGTGACTCCCATCCGCCCCGGTCACTTACGCCCGATCGGTGCGCCTTCAATGGGACCGACCGCCGCCCGGGCAGACACAAGTCCACGAGACTGACCTATCCGCTGCTCGACAACGGCCGCGCCACGTCCTCCAACGACTTGCCGGCGGCCTCGACCCCCAGCGCAACCTCGCACACGGCGGCGGCGATCATCAGCGCCGCCGCCCCGGCGTAGCCGCCAGCAACCGCCCATTGGCTGCCCGATCCGATCAGGTGGCCGAACAGCAACGGCGCGGTCACCCCGCCCAGCAGCGTGCCCAGCGCATAGAATAGCGCGATCGCCATCGCCCTCGTCTCCAGCGGGAAGATTTCGCTGGCGGTCAGATAGGCCGAACTGGCGGCGGCCGACGCGACGAAGAAGATCGCCATCCAGCAAAATGTCTGCGTCCAGGCGGTCAGCACGCCCATGCCGAACAGCACCGAGACCCCAACCAGCATCACGCCCGACAGACCATAGGTGCCGGCGATCATCTTCTTGCGCCCGACGGTGTCGAACAGATGCCCCAGCAGCAACGGCCCAAGAAAGTTCCCTGCCGCCAGCGGCAGGATATAAACCCCCGCTCGGGCTTCCTGCACGTGGTAGAATTTCGTCAGCACCAGCCCGTAGGTGAAGAACACCGCGTTGAACAGGAACGCCTGCGCCACCATCAAGGTCAGCGCCAGAAAGCTGCGGCCGCGGTTCTTGCCCAGCATGGCACCGATGATCAGGCCGAAACCGAACACCTTCCGCGGACGCACCTTCAGCGTGTTCTTCGCCGGCGGCAGCGGCTTGCCCACCTTGCGCTCGATCTCATCGGTGTTCTGTTTCGCTTCAGCCTCGCGGCCATGGGTGATCTGCCAGCGCGGACTCTCCGGCACATAGCGTCGCAGATACAGGATGAACCCGCTCAGCACCGCGCCGATGCCAAAACCCAGCCGCCAACCCAGGTCGATGCCGACGAACCGGCCCGACAGCAGCAACAGCGACCCGGCCGCACCGACCGCGGCACCAGCCCAGTAACTGCCATTGACGATCAGGTCGATCCGCCCGCGCAGCCGGGCCGGGATCAGTTCATCGATGGCGGAGTTGATCGCCGCGTATTCACCGCCGATACCAAGCCCGGTGATGATGTTGAACCCGGCGAAACTCCAGAAATTCCAGGCGAACGCCGTCAACAGCACGCCCACCATGTAGATCCCCAGCGTCAGGTTGAAGATCAGCCGCCGCCCGAACCGATCGGTCAGCCAGCCGAACACCAGCGCGCCGCAAACCGCGCCGCCGACATAGCAGGCCGCGATGCTGCCGATGTCCTGGTCGGTCAGCCCCAGCGTCGCCTTGTCCTTCAAAATCGGCCCGATCGAGCCGACGATGGTCACCTCCAGCCCATCCAGGATCCAGGTTACGCCGAGCGCAACGACCACCAGGAGATGGAATTTGCTCCACGGCAACCGGTCGATCCGGGCCGGAATGTCGGTGGTGATTTCCGCGCCGCTCATGCCGTGTCTTCCTCCCCGTGTCGGGACACAGCGCAATAGGGGCGGCGTGGGTTCCGTTCGTTCGGGAACGTGGTCGGATCAGGACACCGCCAGTTCGCCGGCCGCGGTAAGGTGCTCAGCGATCCGTTCGGCCAGAAAACCGGCATCCCGGCCGACACCGACGAAGCGGCCGGACCCCCACGTGTAGAGCCAGGGCAGTCCCAGCACATAGATCCCCGGCATCGAGGTGGCGCCTCTGCTGTGGCTGGGATAGCCGGCGCCATCGAAGATCGGCAACTCGACCCATGACCAATCGGCGCAAAACCCGGTGGACCAGATGATGCTGGTGATGCCCTGCGCGGCCGGGTCCAACGCGCGCGCCGGGGCCCCAGGCCGCCAGGCGGCGGTATAGCGATGACCCGCAGGCGCAGCGACGCCCTGGGCCTCGATGTATCTGTCGATCGTCGCGCAGATGTTGTTGTAGCTGGCGTCGGCCGCGTCGAGGCTGCCCTCGAGGTCGTCAGCGAATCGCAACGAACCAGCGGCATAATCCGTCAGTCGGCCGTACAGCCGCATCCCCTGGCGGGCGAATGCGCGCAGGTCGATGTCGCGGCCGCCGTCACGTCCGGTCAGGTAATGGTTGGCCTTCTTGCGCACCTTCTCGCGCATTGGATGCTGGTCCACCGGCAGGTCGTATTGACCAAGGTCGGCCAGCCAGTCCACCGCGTCCCGGCCCCGGTAACCGCGCGGGCAGCGCGGCGCGCTACCGACCACCAGGTGGACCTTGCGGCCGTCGAGATGCAGGTCCTCGGCGATCTGGCAGCCGGACTGGCCGCTGCCGACCACCATGACCTCGCCCGCGGGAAGCTCACCGCCGTTGTGGTAGGTCGACGAATGCAGTTGCTGGATCGAGGCCGGCAGGCGTTCGGCAAGGCGCGGGATGTTGGGTCGATGATAGCCGCCGACAGCCAGCACGACGGCGTCGGCGCTGTAGGCGGCTTGCGCGGTCTCGATGCGGAAACCGCGTTCGCCGCGGATCAGCCTGGTGACCCCGGTTTCCTGTTTCACCGGCGCCCCGATACGCGCCGCATAGTCCTCCACATAGGCAACGATCTCGTCGCGGACCATGAAGCCGTCTGGATCGTTGCCTTGGTAGTCGTATCCCGGCAGCTTGCATTGCCAGTTTGGCGTGACCAGGCAAAAACTGTCCCAGCGCTGGGTCCGCCAGGCGTGCGCGATGCGGCGCTTCTCGAACACGATGTGCTCGATCGCCCTGGCCGACAGGTGGTAGCTGATCGACAAGCCGGCCTGCCCGCCGCCGATCACCGCGACCCTGACGTGCTGGACCATCGCCGCTATTTCCCGAACGATCTAAAAATGACCAGCGCGTCGGCCGGATAGCGCGCGGCGGCCGCCTCGATACCGGCCAACTCGGCCAAAGCCAGGGAACACGGCGCGCCATGGCGTTGCCGCACCCGCTCGCTGGCCGCGTTCAGAGCGGTCCGGCTGCGGACCAGAAACTCCGCGACCGGATAGTGCGCCCCCGGCTCGAAATGATCCCGCACGATTGTGGATGGCGAGTAGCACGTCTGCGGCGTGCCGTCGGGCCAGTCGATCACAAAATTTAGTTCAGGCATGGAGGCAGCCCATCAGTGGTTGGCGAGTGAAATCCCAGATCGTCTCCGCGTCGTCGCCAAGGCCGATGCGCACCGCGCGGTCCGCGGTGACGCCGCCGATGTCGACGGCCTCGATGCCGCGATCGGCAAAGCGGGCGATAACGCCGGCCGCGCTGGCGGGGACCACCGACAGGATGAAGCCGAAGCTTGGAAAGGTCCGCAGCCAGCGTTCCAGCGGCACCGATTCCGGCCTCGGGATCGCGGCAAGATCGATGGCAAGGCCAACCGAGGAGCACTCCGCCAGCATCATCGCGGTGCCGATGATGCCGCCCTGGCTGATGTCCTTGCCCGCCGCCGCCAGACCGGCTTCGGCGATCAGCGGCAGGATCTCGACGTCGCCGCGCAGTCGCCGTTCGGGAGCATCGGTGGCGGAATCCCAATTGGAAAACGGCTCGCGGTAGCGGCCGCGCAGGTCGATGGCGGCGATCAGGCGATCACCGGGGCGCGCGTCGAACGACGTAAGCAGCCGTTTCGCCCGGCCCAGGATGGCGACCGACAGTTGCGCGCGATCGTTGCGCAGGTTGGTATGGCCGCCGACCAACGGCACCGCGAACGTTTCGGCAGCGGCACGCATCCCCCGCAGCATCGGATCGGCGGCGGCATCGCCGGCGGCCCAGATCGCATCCACCACGGCGATCGCCCTGCCACCCATCGCGGCAATGTCGGACACGTTGACCATGATGCCGCACCAGCCGGCGAACCATGGATCGGCGGCGACAAACTCATTGATCAAACCCTCGACCGCGAACAGCAGGTAGCCGTCACCGTCAGGGATCGCCGCACAGTCATCGCCTACCCGTATCGTATCCGATTGCGATAGACCAAGCCGGCTGGTGACTTCGGCGATATCGGCTTTCGCGACAATGCCTTGGCTGGCGCGCAGGGTCTCCACGATTTGGCGGACCATCAGGCCGCCTGTTTCAAATGAGACAAAAATCCGGTCTCAGGCGTTGTCAGCGCCGGATAGTGCATCAGGTCGGCTTGCATGAAATGATGCGGCCGGCCGTGCAGGCTCACCTGCTCCAGGGTCTGCCAATGCAGCGCATGGAACAGCGGCGCATTGCCGCTTTGCACATGCGCCAGAAAGCGCTGGCAGCCGAACCCACGCGCCGTCCCGACGGCGAGGCGGATCAACGATGTGCCGATGGCGCCGACCTTGCGATAGGGTCGGGCAACGGCAAGGCGGGACCCCCACCACACGCCGGATCGTTGCTGGTGGATGCGGACCGTGCCGACAACATCCTCGTGGGTGATCGCCAGCGACGACAGCGCGACCAGCGGGATTGCGACGTCGTCGATGGCGTCGCGGTCGTCGTCGAGGAAGATGCGCTGCTCCTCGCAGAACACCTCGCGGCGCAGCGCCGCGGCGCGATTTCGCTCCCACGCCTCGGTCGCCGACTTGACGCGGAACTCGCAGGCCAGGAAGGGGCGAACCGGCTCGATAATCATGCGGCCGCGGCGCGTTCATAGGTCGACAATGCCGAACAGGCGCCGCATTTGCCGCAGCCGGCCTTTATGCCGGTGGCCAGCAGATCGGCGCGCCGCAGCATCGCCGCCAACGGCGCCAGGATCGCGTGCATGAACCCAGCGCTCGGCGCCGGGTGGCCCTCCAGCGGCGTGCCGGAGATCGGCACGAACGGAACGACGAACGGATAAACGCCGAGTTCGATCAGCGTCTTGGCTGTGTTCAGGATCGCCTCCGCGCTGTCCCCCAGACCGGCAAGGATGTAGGTGGAAACCTGACCGCGCCCAAACACCGGCACGGCTGCGGCAAAGGCGTCCAGATAGCGCGCCAGCGGCACCGTGGCCTTGCCGGGCATGATACGCGCGCGCACCGACGGCGTGACGGCTTCCAGGTGCATGCCCAGCGTGTCGATACCCGCGTCGTGCATCCGGGCGAACCAGGCATCCTCGTCGGGGGGCTCGCATTGGCCCTGGATCGGCAGGTCCACCACCGCTTTGATCGCAGCCGCACTGTCCGCCAGGATGGCGGCGCCGCGGTCGCCGCCGGCGGGGGTTCCGGTGGTCATCACCATGTGCCGAACGCCGTCGAGTTCGACCGCCGCCTTGGCGACGGCGGCAAGCTGGGCCGGGGTTTTGCGCTCGATGGTGCGCCCGGCGGCAAGCGACTGGCCGATGGCGCAGAACTGGCAGGTCCTGGTGCGGCTCCGGTACCGGATGCAGCTCTGTAGAACGGTCGTCGCCAGCACGTCCTCGCCGTGCAGCACGGCAATCTTCCAGTATGGTATGCCGTCCGCGGTGGTCAGGTCGTAGAAGCGCGGACGTTGCGGAAAGCTGATGGTGCCCAGGCCGATGCCGTCGCGCAGGATGCGGCCGCGCCCGGTCGCATCGGGGGCTTCGGCGACATAGGGGCTGTCGAATGCCGGCGCGGTATGCACCGGCACCATGACGGTGATGCCGTTGACGGTGATCGCCTTGTGATCAGACGGGCCAGCGCCGCCGCGGCGGCTCTCCACCCCCGCCTTGGGGTCAATCAGCCTGACTCCGCTCGACTGCAACTCGTTGATCAACTGTTCGGTGCTCGGCCTCCCGGCCGGCGAGGCTGGCGAGTTCATCCTGAGTGCTCCGAAAGGGAAAAACCTGCATCGCAGGGGCCGGACGGTCGTCGAGCAGAAGCCGCAATAATTCGGGGCGAGCGTAATGGCCGACCGAGTCCATCATCCGCTTGCGCTTGGTGATCAGGCTCATGTCGAGTTCGGCGATCAGCAATCCCTCACCCTCGGTCAGCGGCGCAACCACATGGCTGCCTTCGGGCGAAACGATGGCGCTGAAGCTGCCGCCGCTGATCGCCTTGTGCAGCTTGGGGTCGGCGGCGATGGCGGTCTTCTGTTGCGGCGTCAGCCAGCCAGTGGCGTTGACCACGAAGCAGCCGCTTTCCAGTGCGTGGTGGCGGATCGTCACCTCGATCTGTTCGGCGAAGATCGGCCCGACCAGCGATCCGGGAAATTGCGCAACGTGGATCTCCTCGTGCTGTGCCATCAGCGCGTAGCGTGCCAACGGGTTGTAGTGCTCCCAGCACGCCAGCGCGCCGATGCGACCGACACGTGTATCGACAACTTTCAAACCCGACCCGTCGCCCTGACCCCAGATCATGCGCTCATGAAAGGTGGGGGTGAGCTTGCGCCGGGCGAGTTTCATCGTGCCGTCGGCATCGAACACGATCTGCGTGTTGTACAGCGAGCCGTGGTCGCGTTCGTTGACCCCCAGCACCACGACGATCCCATGACGGCTGGCGGCGGCGCCGACGGCGTCGGTGACGGGTCCGGGAATTACCACGGCGTTTTCGTATAGACGAATGTGGTCCTTGCCGGTCGATACCGGCGGATGGATGAAGCTGAAATAGGGATACCAGGGGACAAAGGTTTCCGGAAACACGATCAGGTCGACACCTTTGTCGCCCGCCTCGGCGATGGCGCCCAGGACTTTCGTTACGGTTCCGCCGGGATTGACCAGGTCGGGCGAAAGCTGCGCCGCCGCGGCTCGAATACTATTTGTCATCGGGTCATCCTGGGATGCTCAGTGGCTCGATCCGCGCATGGCCAGGCGCGCCCCCAAAGGACCACGGGACGCGACCGGCCATGACCGAACCGGGGTGGGTTAAAGCGTCCAGGTATCCAGGATGAAGGCGTTGGCCTTCTTGTGCAGCAACACCAGATCCAACACGTCCAGCGGGTTGATCGGGCGGATGCCCTCGATCAACGACGGTTCACCGTGGCCATACAGCGCCTGCAGCGCGAACCGGCAGGCGTAGACCTTGCCGCCCTCGTCCATGAAACGCTTCAGCTGATTGTAGAAATTCTGCGCGCCGGGAAACGCCTCGTCGCCGATCTTGGGAAAGCCGCGCTGGATCCCTAACGTGACGCCGGGCCCGTACAGCAGGATCGAGGTCTCATAGCCCTTCCGCGCCAGTCGCACCGCCTGCAGCAGGTTGACCAGGCCGATCGAGCCTTCGAACGCAACGGTGTGGAAGGTGACCAGCGCCTTTTCGCCGGGTTCGGCCTTGACGTCTTCGAATACTTTTTCCTCGTAGTCGACGAAGAAGTCGCCCTTCTTGTGCGCGGGGGCGGTCACGGTTGCCATCAGTATCCTCCTTGCTTGGGTGGCGGAGCATTGGCCAGCAAGCCGCGTGCCAAATTGACTGCAAACCAGAAGGTCGGGAATACCGTCACTTATACAGTCAATAATCCAGTCATTTGACCATACGACGACTTAAATATGATCACACATTCTGTGCAGAGGCCTAAATAAACATCATTTTCGCGGCTGCCGCACATCTTCTCGACACAAAAAAGCGTGATCTGACGGTACGATGCCGCCAACCAATCGTCAGCGCCCAAGCCACAGGCGCGACTGGATCAAATTCATCCAACAATCTACAGTCAATCCACCCACAGCGCCGAAGACCCGACCCTTGACCGAATGGATCCCCGACCTGTCCCGCCGCGGCATCCCGCGCTATCTGGCGATCGCCGATGCCATCGCCTGCGACATCGAAGCCGGCCGGTTGGCGGCGGCCGACCGCCTGCCGGCGCAGCGCACCTTGGCCGCCGTGCTGGGCATCGACTTCACCACCGTCGCCCGCGGCTATCTCGAGGCCAGGCGCCGCGGCCTGATCGAGGCGCGCGTCGGCCAGGGCACCTTCGTCAGCAAAGCCATCCGCCGCCGCCACGCCGCGATGATCCGCCACCCCGAGATCGTCGATCTGTCGATGAACCTGCCCCCGGAACCCGACGACCCCGACCTGCTGGACCGCATGCAGGATGGCTGGGAAGCGATCAGCCGCGACCTGGTGTCGCTGATGCGCTATCAGGGGTTCGGCGGCGTGGCGGCCGACAAGGAAGCGGCATCGGCCTGGCTCAGCCGGCGCGGCCTGGTGCCGCGGCAGGACCGCGTATTCATCGCCCCCGGCGCGCATCCGGCTTTGCTGGGCATTTTCGGGCTGCTGGCGCGTCCCGGCGAGGTGGTGCTGTCCGAGGCAATCACCTATCCTGGAGCGCGCTCGATCGCGGCTCAGCTTGGCCTGTCGCTGGTCGGGCTGGCGATGGACGATGACGGCGTCGACCCGGACGCATTCGCCTCGGCCTGCGGCCGGCTGGCCCCAAAGGCACTATATCTGAACCCGACCCTGCTCAACCCGACGACCCATACGATTTCGCAATCACGCCGGCTGGCGCTGACCTCGATCGCGCGCTGCTTCGGCGTGGCGATCATCGAGGACGATCCGTATGGCTTGCTGCCGGAACACGCGCCGCCCGCGTTCGCCGCGCTGGCGCCGGAGCTGACCTGGCATGTCGCTGGCCTCGCCAAATGCCTCGGTGCCGGGCTGCGGGTGGCCTATGTCGTGGTTCCCGACAACCGCTCCGGCTGGAGCTTCGCCGCGTCATTGCGGGCGGCCACGGTCATGGCCTCGCCGGTCACCGTGGCGCTGGCCACACGCTGGATCAGCGATGGCACCGGCGACGCCCTGCTGGCCGCGATCCGCCGCGAATCCGCCGAACGCCAGTTGCTTGCCCGCAGCTTGCTCAGCGGGCAGCCATTCCGCGCCGATCCAGCGGGATTTCATTTGTGGCTGCCGCTGCCGGCGCCGTGGACCCGGTCAGCGTTCGCCGGCCACATGCGGACCACCGGCATCGGCATCGTGGCGAGCGACGCCTTCACCACCAACGATAACCCGGCGGAAGCGGTGCGGGTTTGCCTCGGCGGACCAGCCGATCGCCTCAAGCTGCGCGGGGCGCTGGAATTCATGGCGCACACGCTGGCGGAATCGCCCTCGGTGGCGTCGAGTTTCCTGTGATCCGAAGTGTTATTGTTATGCTGAATTAATGATCTATCCTCACAATTTCCGGCTTTGCCATCGTCACCAAAACCTGCTCAAATCCGCCGCGTTCTATCCTGATCTACAGAGGAAGGTCCGGTCCGTTGGAAAATCACGATCTTGACGAAATTGACGCCTCCGCGCGGGAGATCGTCCGCCGCGCCTATGATCTTGGCCGCAGCGAAGCCCTGAAGCGCGTTGTGGATGTTCTGAGTACGGATCGTCCGTCCGCTGATCGGCTGGCCCTCATGGCCCCAAACGAGACCGAACCGTCGCCCCATGAGACAGCCCTGAATGGCGCCGCGTCGCATGCTGGCGCGTCGAACGGTGCAGCATCGGCAGATAAGCCATGGTGGGCATGGCCGGTCCGCTGACCGGCTCGATCGCCCCGACGGGTTATGCCCTGACGGGTTATGCCCTGACAGGTCAAAGGAGCGAAAGATGTCATTCGCCGAACGCGTGGTGCGCTGGAACCGCGGCTACGACAACATTCCAGAGCAGTGGCGATTCCAGCTCGTAGTCTGGGCGTTGCTGGTCATTGGTGCCATCAACATGCTGCTCACCGTGGCGGCTCACTTTCCGTTCGCGTTGCTGCTGGTGCTGGCAATCATCGTCATAGCGGCGCTTCGCGTTCCTTATGTCCTGAATTGGGTCGCGTCGTCCCCGCAGGCCGCGGCCGATGCGAAATTTCAGATCGAGGGTGCCAACTGGCTGGTGGACCTCAATCGCCGCTACGATGCGATGCCGGATATGCGGCGCTTCTGGGTGTATCCGGTGGTCCTGCTGATCGGTGGCGCGGTCAACATGGTCTTGACGATCGCTTACGGTTTTCCGTTCGGCCTGCTGTTCCTGCTGGTTCTGCTCTGCCTGGTCGCGATCCGCGCGCCCTATGCCGCTGGCTGGTATCGGTCAGAGCAGCCGCAGGTCGCCGGGCCGCACGGTGCCGGGGTGGAGCATACCCCGATGCCCGCGATCGCCTCTGAACCCGAGGCACCGAGTGTCCCACCTGCCACGAACTTCGCCAGTCCGGCTGACCGCGTCCCGGATGATGCGGACCCGGCCAGCCACCCACCAGACCACGCGGGGCAGACAAGGCATCCGGATGATCCGTTGGCGTAATACGCCAGCGGGAACCGCCTGTCAGGCCTCGCGCCCAGAGCCAAGGTGCCGCTAGCGCTCGGTAGCGTTTGGTGGCATCGCCAAAAGCGTGCATCGCCCGCGAAAAACCCAGGAAAACCCCGCGAAAACAATGACTCGCAGGGCACTGCCGGGTCACCAGACCTGGTAATGCCTTGGTATAGATCGTCATACCAACGCCGGCAGAGTCTGTGACGTGACGCTGCAGACAAGTAACGATCGCGGCCGACCTCCACGCTTCTTGGCGCGGCATAACGAATGCGGCATCGGTCAATGCCTTGGATCACGAGCCGATCGGACCAGACACTAGCGGGATGTAAAAAACAACAACGCGGTACGGACCGCAAATGCCTTCGCGTCTGACGTCCCGGCCGACCGTTGAGTGTCCCAGGTCAATCCGGTGCGCGGTCGCGGTGGGCGACAATCCGGCGGCTACCGGCTTCCTTCCGCACCGATCCGATCGGCGTCGAGCGGTGCGCACTTGGCGGAATGCTCTCGCTAAAAGAGACGGCAGGCGAACCTTTCGGCGACCTGCGCCATGCGGCTTCTCTCCGCCGTCGGAAATTGAGCCGCCGGGGCCGACCGGCGCTGGCGCCGATCCGTCCCCACAGGAGATCGCCAGAGAAGCCGATATGCTCCTAGGCAAGTGGCAAGCCATGCGCGAGCCGCGCTTGCGGCACGGACTGTCCAAGGTCGCGTGGATGCCAATCGCGTCAACACTGCATGTCGAGTTCAATAGACGATCGCCGCGATGACCAGAGCTGAAGCAAAAAACCTGCCGTGCGTCATGGCCCCGATCGGCGAGGACGGGCCGGAGGGCAACCTCGGGCACCAGGATGGTCCTCCTCGGCGCGGCGGTAAATTTCTGTAAGGAACAGATGGACGTTGTCGACACGCGGCCGAGCCGTTTGTTATAAAGTCGATATCGTCTTTATATTGGGAACGTTCCATGGATACTCTTACACTCGGCGCCGGCAAAGTCGGCTTGCCTGCCGCCCTCCACGCCATGGACTGGGAGGTTGGCATCGCCCCGACTGGTCCCCCAAACCTCCAACCGAACCAGATCGAGCGCCTGCTGGCCGGCCAGGGCGGCTGGTGCGACGCCGCCGAAGCGCCGTTCAAGGTGACCGGTCCCCTCGGGTCGCACAGCTTTTCCCGCATCTTCCGCGGTGACGGGGGGATTTTCCCGGGTCCCGTCGCGATCAAGCAGTTCCTGTCGGACCCGTCTGGCGCTTCTCCCGCCGAGTCCGCGCGAAGCTACTTCCATGGCCTGCGACAGGTGGGCCAGATCACCGCCCAGCCCGACCTGCGCGCCGCCGAACCGTATGCGCTGCTGGAGTCGCATGGCATCGTCGTCTCGTCGTGGATTGAAGGGCCAACGCTGGCAAGATCGCTGTTCGAAGGATCCGCCGCCCGGACGCGCGCGTTGATCCGTGCCGCCGGGATGTGGCTGGCGCATCTGCACCACGCCAGCGGCGTCGAGCGCCGGTCACCAGATGTCGCGGATATGCTCGCCCGACTCGAGGCCGAGATTACCAAAAAGCCTGACGCAACAGGGGAGTTGACCCGCCGCGCGCTCGCGCTGCTCCGCGCTGGCGCTCCGCTGCTTGCCACCCAGCCAGTACCCTGGTCGCGCCACCATGGTGACTTCAAGCCGGCCAACCTGATCGTGCACGAAGATCGCCTGGTCGGGATCGACCTCGAGCTGGTGTCCGACTTGCCGACCGCGCGTGATGCGGCCCATTTCCTCAATCATCTGCAACTCAAATTCTATCTGCCGCAAAACATGGCGCGATGGCGCGAATCTCCGAAGTTGACCAAGCTGTTCTGCCAGGGATATTCGGATGCCGCTAATGAGCCACTGCCGCATCGGCTGCTTCAATGGCAGCGATTGTACAACGCGACGTATCTCATGACCCAACATCGCGAATGGTCCCGCTCGCCGATGGCCTGGCCGGTGCACCTGGCACTGAGACATCTGGTCTGGACGCTCTGCAACCCCCTGGCTGACTGACCCGCGCGATCGTCGCCCTCGGCGGCATCGCGTTGCTGGCCGCCACGCGATTGCAGGCTCTGATGCCGTTACGCCCGCCGCCTTGTCCTCTTGGGCGTTTCCACCACCGGCAGCAGAGGCGCCAGGAAGCGGCCGGTATAGCTGTCAGGATTGGCGACGATGTCCTCGGGGGTTCCTTCCGCCACGATCCGGCCGCCGCCGTCGCCGCCTTCGGGTCCAAGGTCAAGGATCCAGTCCGCGGTCTTGATGACCTCCAGGTTGTGCTCGATGACGACGACGGTGTTGCCCTGGTCGACCAGGGCATGCAGCACCTCCAGCAGCTTGCGGACATCCTCGAAATGCAGGCCGGTGGTGGGTTCGTCCAGGATATAGAGCGTCCGTCCGGTCGCGCGCCGGGCCAGTTCCTTGGACAGCTTGATGCGCTGCGCCTCGCCGCCCGACAACGTGGTGGCTTGCTGACCCAGGGCGATATAGCCCAGCCCAACCTGCTGCAGGATTTTCAACCGGTCATGGATGCGCGGCTGGGCGCTGAAATACGGCACCGCTTCGTCCACCGTCATCGCCAGCACCTCGGCGATCGACTTGTCGCGGAATTTTATCTCCAATGTTTCGCGATTGTAACGCCTGCCTTTGCAGGTGTCGCAGGTGACGTAAACGTCAGGCAGAAAGTGCATCTCGATCTTTAGCAACCCATCGCCTTGACACGCCTCGCAGCGGCCACCCTTGACGTTGAAGCTGAAGCGCCCCGGCTTATAGCCTCGCGCCCGGGCCTCCGGCAGTTCGGCGAACCAGTCGCGGATCGGCGCGAACAGATCGGTGTAGGTCGCCGGGTTCGACCGCGGCGTCCGCCCGATCGGCGACTGGTCGATGTCGATGATCTTGTCGAGCAGGTCCAGCCCCTCGATCCGGTCGTGCGCTGACGGCACCAGGCCGGCGCTCATCAGTCGGCGGGCGGCGGACTTGTAGAGCGTATCGACCACCAGCGTGGATTTGCCGCCGCCGGACACGCCGGTGACGCAAGTGAATGTGCCCAGCGGAAAATTCGCGGTTATCGCCTTCAGATTGTTGCCGCGCGCGCCGATGACCCGCAGCACCCGATCGCGCTGCATCGGGCGCCGCATGGCCGGCACCGCGATCTGGCGCCGGCCGGACAGGTAGTCCCCGGTCAATGACTTCGGATTGGCCGAGACCTGAGCGGGCGTGCCCTCGGCAATGACATGCCCACCGTTGATCCCCGCCGCCGGCCCCATGTCGATCAGATGGTCAGCCGCTCGGATCGCGTCCTCGTCATGCTCCACCACCAGCACGGTGTTGCCCAGGTCGCGCAGTCGCCGCAACGTCCCCAACAACCGTTCATTGTCGCGCTGATGCAGCCCGATCGAGGGTTCGTCCAACACGTACAACACCCCGGTCAGACCCGACCCGATCTGACTGGCCAACCGGATCCGCTGCGATTCACCGCCCGACAACGTCGCCGACCCACGCGACAAAGTCAGGTAATCCAGTCCGACATCGACCAGGAACCGCAGCCGGTCGACGATCTCACGCAAGATCCGCCCGGCGATCTCCTGCCGCTGCGCGGTCAGTTGCGGCAGCACAACGGCGAACCACTCCAACGCCGAGCGGATCGACAGGTCCGACGCCTCGGCGATGTTCTTGCCGGCGACCCGGACCGACAGCGCCTCCGGCTTCAGCCGAGCCCCATTGCACACCACGCAGGGTTTCTCCGCCTGGTAGCGGGCCATTTCCTCGCGCACCCAGACGCTGTCGGTCTCCTGCCAGCGGCGCTGCAGGTTGCGCAACACGCCCTCGAACGGCTTGGTCACGGTGTAGCTGCGCACGCCGTCCTTGTAGGTGAACGCGATCGGCGCATCCCCGGTGCCGAACAGGATGGCCTGCCGGACCTCCGCCGGCAGGTCGTGCCAGGGCGTCTTGGTGGTCTGCTTGTAGTGTCGCGCGATGCTCTGCAGCGTCTGGTCGTAGTACGGGGACTGCGACCCGGCCCACGGCACGATCGCCCCATCGGCCAACCCGGCTCGGTCATCAGGGACCACCAGTTCGGGGTCGAAAAAGCTCTCGACCCCCAGCCCGTCGCAGGCCGGGCAGGCGCCGTGCGGAGAATTGAAGCTGAACAGCCGCGGCTCGATCTCCTCGATGGTAAAACCGCTCACCGGACAGGCAAAGCGCGAGGAAAAAACCGTGCGCTCCCCCGAATCCGGGTTTTCCGCATGCACGATCCCGTCCGACATCGCCAACGCGGTCTCGAAACTGTCGGCCAGCCGCGACGCGATGCCCTCGCGCACCACCAGGCGGTCCACCACCGCCTCGATGTCGTGCTTGGTCTTGCGGTTCAGCGCCGGCACTTCGGCGATCTCGTGCAGCGTGCCGTCCACCTTCACCCGGGTAAAGCCGCGCCGCTGCAGTTCGGCGAGTTCTTTGCGATACTCGCCCTTGCGGTCGCGTACCACCGGGGCCAACAGCAGCAGACGCGTGCCCTCGGCCATCGCCGTGACCCGGTCCACCATCTGCGAAACTGTCTGCGCCTCGATCGGCAGCCCGGTCGCCGGTGAATACGGCACCCCAACCCGCGCCCAGAGCAGGCGCATATAGTCGTGGATCTCGGTCACCGTGCCGACCGTGGAGCGCGGGTTTTTCGACGTCGTCTTCTGCTCGATCGAAATCGCCGGTGACAGCCCGTCGATGCTGTCGACATCGGGCTTGCCCATCAGCTCCAGGAACTGCCGCGCGTAGGCCGACAGCGACTCGACATAGCGCCGCTGCCCCTCGGCATAGATCGTGTCGAACGCCAATGATGACTTGCCCGACCCGGACAAACCGGTGATCACCGTCAGCGAGTCGCGCGGGATCACCACATCGACGTTCTTCAGATTATGTTCACGCGCGCCGCGCACGTGGATGGAGCCGGCCATAAATCCTGTTGTCCTCAACGATCGATCCTCGGAAGGCTGCGCCCGGTGTTCTGCGGATGTTCCCGGTATGCCACGCTCCGGCTCAGGTTGAAAGGATAATACCTTATGTGGCATGGATCACGCATCGGGCTAGGGTCGCGCCCCAGAAGTCCGTCGGACTATGCGAGGCTGGCAGGCCAAGGAACACCAAGCGCTAGGCTTCGTTGGCGATTCCTGACTTGGCAAATCACCTGCGATCCCGGCGTTATCTGGGGTGAGCCGGGCTAGCCTAGAAAACCATAACGCCAGGGCAGGTCGTGTTCGGGCCCCTCCGCTAACCGGGGAGGCGGTTAGCCAGACCGACGGATGCTACTACCGGGTGAACCAATAAGGCTACGGTCATATTTGGGCTAGAGCCGCAAGAACCATCCGCTTCTCCTCTTGCGTAAGAGACCTAACACTACGGAGAAATTCTTCCAGGCGCCGGGCTATCTCCGGCGGCAGTCTCGTGATGTGTTTGGCGGAAAAAATGCGCAACTGATGATCGTTGGCCCTGACCACGTGAGAGCAACTTATGACGCTGAAACCCGTTGGAGAATGCCGAAGGCCTGGGATTTCACCATCAGTTAAAACGAAGCAGTCCTTAAATCCTGGATTGGAGTTCAGGAAGAGGAAACACGCGCTACTTTCTGAAGACAGCGGTCTAACGCACAAATGGTATTTCGGATAACCGGCCTGAGCTGAGTGGAACTCATATATCTCGCCGGTCGAGAATGTCACGAGTGCTTAGACATGAACTCGACTGCCTGCGCCTGTTCATGATCAGGGGAGTCCAGTAGCATCCCAAAGCTCATTTTGAACGCTTTTTTGGGGCCGTCTGGCTGCCAGGCTTCAAGATAGGCTGGATCAGCATGCAGCAATCGTTTGACTTGGGAAAAAGTAAGTGAACTAATAGCGATAAACGAATTCGCCAACGATTCCTGGTCGCTTTCCGAGAGCGAAGCTTCCAACTCCGAATAGTCAGCATCAAAATAAAAATACCTACCCGTGCCGGTTTCCGGGTTTTTCGTTCTTCGCCAAGGAAGTTTCCGCAAATGCATGCGCTTCATTGTGGCCTGGCTCTGTTTCAATAGGTCATATGCCAAACTTGGAACCGGCCCTTCTTTCATGGCAAAGTAATTGTCAAATGTTATTGGTCTCCCGTAAATATTAAAGTGAGCCTTGTCAGCAAGAAACAGCATCTTGAGAATATCATATTGAGTCAATTGACGCTTTTCTTTGCCGGCTTTCGCGATCAGACACGCAATGGCCGCTAATGTTTTAGCAACATTTGGTCTCAGAGTTACACGTGGTGCATCGTTTCCCACGCGCGGCGTACCCACGTCCCCAATACCATCCATCAAGACCACATACCTTCCAGACAGAGCGTCCGACTCGGACGCCTGAGTTGCAGGACTCCAATCCAAGTGATTGTCAAGTGGTAATATGCGAGGCCTCCCAGAAAGGCAATGGGGCACCATAAAACGGCAGCCTTACTTGTGGATCATTCCGGAAACAGAATTCAGCGGTCATTACCGCCAGGACCCAGGGCCGCCGCAGGCCGGACCTGCATGCCGTCAGGAATTCGTCCTCCGGCCTGAACTTCGCCTCCCACGCTCCAAGGCGTTGAACTGTTCACCCCGTCGCGTAGGCTGCAATCCGACCACCACCGGAGCCCCGCCCGATGCCCAACGATCGCACAGTCATCCACGGCGCCCTGGTGCTCGCCCACGGCGACACCGCCGCCCGCCCCGCCGACATCATCGTCTCGGGCGACAGCATCGACGCCATCGAACCAGCCGGAACCGCCCAGTCTCCCCGGCAGATCGACGCCACCGGACGGCTGATCATCCCCGGTCTGGTCAACGCCCACACCCACGGCCATGGCGGCCTGGCCAAAGGCCTCGGCGACCGCTGGTCGCTGGACCTGCTGCTCAACGCCGGGCCCTGGATCAACGGCGCCCGCACCGGCCAGGACCGCTATCTCTCCACCGTGGTCTCGGCGGTGGAGATGATCCGCAAGGGCTGCACCGCCTGCTACGACCTCTCGGCAATGCTGCCCGTGCCAAGCGTCGAGGCCATAAACGACGTGGCCCAGGCCTACGCCGATGTCGGGATGCGCGCGGTGATCTCTCCGATGATCGCCGACCGCACGTTCTACCAGGCGATCCCGGGGCTGCTGGACGCTTTTCCCGCCCAACTGCGATCGCTCGCCGAGGCCATGCGCGCCGCCTCGCCGGACGCGACCCTGGCGCCGATCCGCGAAGCCGCCCGCACCTGGACCCATCCCGCCGATCGCATCCGCCTGGGGATCGCCCCCACCATCCCGCTGCACTGTTCCGACGAATTCCTCGCCGGCTGCCGCGACCTCGCCGCCGAGTTCGGCCTGCCGGTGCAGACCCATCTGGCGGAATCAGCCTCTCAGCGCGCCGCCGCGCTGAAACGATACGGCACGACCCTGACCGCGCACCTGCATCGCATGCGCCTGCTGGGTCCCGGCTTCAGTGCCGCCCACGCGATCTGGATCGACGATGCCGAAATCGAGCTGCTCGCCCGGCACGGTGGCGCGGTGGCGCACAACCCCGGGTCCAACCTGCGGCTGGGCAACGGCATCTCCGACATCCGCCGCGCCATTGCCGGCGGGGTGACGGTCGGCGTCGGCACCGACGGCTCGTCGTCCTCCGACAACCAGAACATGTTCGAGGCAACCCGGCTGGCCGCCTTCGTATCACGGGTTTTCGACCGTCCTCCGCAAGACTGGATCGGCGCCGCCGAAGCCCTGAAGCTGGCAACCGAGGGCAGCGCCCAGGTGCTCGGCATGGCTGACCGCATCGGGCGGATCGCCGCCGGTTACAAGGCCGACCTGGTGTTCCTCGACCTCGATCACGTCAACCTCGTCCCGCTGAACGACGCCATCCAGCAATTGGTCAACGGCGAGGACGGCGCCGCGGTTCGCGACGTCATGGTCGGCGGCCGCTTCGTGCTGCGCGATGGCAGGCTGCCCGACCTGGATTGGCCCCGCATCGCCGGCCAGGCGCGCGATGCCGCTGCACGCCTGTCCCGGGTCAATGCCGGCACCCGCCACACGGCCGACCGCCTGGCACCCGTGGTCAGCCATTTCTGCGTGGGCCTCGGCCGCTGCGCCCACGACCTGCCCCGCAAGCTGGCCGCCGAACCGGTCGGCCCCTGACCCGTCCGCCCACCACCGCGCCGCCATGATTCCCGAGGCCCGCCAGCAAAATCTTAAGCCCGTCAGTCAAATCTTAAGATTGTGGCCGGACACTGCGGTTTGCGCTAAAGTTCGGAGTCTCGGAAAGGATTGGGTCGATGGCAGGTTCGGTGAACAAGGTGATTCTGGTGGGCAACATGGGCAAGGACCCCGAAGTCCGCTCCACCCAGGACGGCAGCAAGATCGTCAACCTCACGCTGGCGACCAGCGAGACCTGGAACGACCGCGCCTCCGGCGAACGCAAGGAACGCACCGAGTGGCATCGCGTGGTCATCTTCAACGACCGCGTCGCCGACGTAGCCGAACGGTTCCTGAAAAAGGGCGCCAAAATCTACGTCGAGGGCTCGCTGCAGACCCGCAAATGGACCGATCAGCAGGGCCAGGAGCGCTACACCACCGAAGTGGTGATCGGCCGCTTCAACGGCCAGCTCACCATGCTGGACGGTCGCTCCGGAGGCAGTGAGGGCAGCGGCTACGGCGGATCCGACAGCGGGTCATCCAGTGGGTCACCCGGCGGCGGATACGCCCCGCGTGAGCGCGCCCCCGCCAGCGCCGCTCGCGCCGCCGGCGGACCCGCGCGCGGCACCGGCACTCCGTCATGGGACGCCCCGAAAGGCGGCGACCTGGACGACGAAATCCCCTTCTGATCACCCGCCGCCAGCGCTAACCCCGCTCGCCTCCGGCACCGCCAGCCGCACCGACACCGGGCAATGATCGCTCAACCGATCCTTCATCGCCCGGTCGGTCTCGCTGTATGTCAGCACCTGCAGCGTATTGGGGCGCATCCACTGCGCCGCCGCGCCGCCAGCCAGGATGTGATCGATGAAGTTCTCCCCGCCCCAGCACGGCGAGCTTTGCCCCTCGGTCGCTCGGACCAGCGGCGCGGCCTGCCGCAGATCCGCCAGCATCGTATCCCGGCTGTCCATCCAGCGGTTGAAATCGCCAAGCACCAGGAACGGCACCCCGTCTTCCCGCCGAGCGGTAATCCAGTCGGCCAGCACCGGCACCTGATCGCGAAGCTCCTCGCAGGCGTGGCCCGTCGCCTTGGTCAGCGGGATATCGCGACAGCCCTTCTTCAGATGCACCGCCAGCACCCGCAGATCGAAACCGCCAAGGTGCAGCGTGATATCGGCCCCGCTACGCAGATGGTGCTCACCCAACTCGGCCACGTCCGGATTGACATCGTATTTCAACCCCCGCCGAACCACGATCCCGACCCGCTGCACCACATGGTCGTGGGTCATATGGATCGAGTAACGGTCGTGCGGAAACACCTTCGACGCGGCACGAAACCCATCCACCTCCTCGATCGCGATCAGGTCGGCGTCCAGCTTCTGCGCATACTGCGCAAGGCGGTCGAAATCCGCATCAGACCGAGGCGTCACGTCGCTTGGCAGGCTATGATCGCCGGCCGCTCGCGTGGTCAACCAATCCAGGTTCCAGGTCGCGATCTTCAGTTCGGCGGCAACCGCGCGCAGCGGCAGCAGCAAGACAAGCAGCATCAGCACAGATTTCACGACCATTCCGCTCCGCGGCAAGGATCGCCTGGGTGCGCCCGCCAGCGGCACCATTGCACAACCGCCGACCAAAGGGGTTAACGCCGCTCCGGCCTCTAAGCCGCGATCGGGTGCACCTCCGTTCGCGCGGCTTCAAGACACGCCTCCACCGCCTCCCGCAGCGAACTGGTATAGACATCCGCCCCCACCGCCGCGCGCAGCCGATCATCGGTCAGGATCGCCTGCTCCGCCGGCCACAGCCCAACCAGAAGCTTGGCCGCCGGCAGCCGCTGACGCAGCCGCCGCAGCATATAGCGCAAATGCGACGGCGTGCCGTCGAGGTCCAGGTAGCACAGGCAAACCATCGAAACCCCCTCCCCATCCAGGCTGCCGATGCTCAAACGCGACGCCGCTTCGTGCGGCATCACGCGTGCCTTCAACCCACTTTTGTGCAGCAACTGCGACAGCATGCTGGCCGCCGCCTCGTCCAGCACCCCGCGCCCGGCGATGCACAGCACCGGCGCCCTGCCGCGCCATTCCGGCGCCAGCGCGTCCTCGGCGACCTTGCCCGGAGGCGGATGCCTGGGCAGGTCCTGCTCGCTGCGCGACAGCGTCGCCGAGGCACCCTCAAGCGACTCCTTGGCATCGGGTTCCTTGTCGTCGTGCTCGTCCAGATCGTCGATCAGTTCCTGCATCGAACTCGTGATCTTCTGCAGTTGCACCTCGGTCAGCACCCCACGCGCGGCATCGTTGGCGGCGAGTTGCAGCCCCTTCAGCGCGACCTCGTCGTAGTACGACGACAGCGGCCGCTCTCGCAGCAGCACCTCGGCCTGGTCGCGCGCCTCGTCCGGGTCTCCGGCCAGCATGCGCTGGTAAAAACTCTCCACCGGGGTCAACGCCGGCCGGTCCCCCAGGATCACATCCAGGAACTCCAGCCGCTCGACATGCCGGCCCAGCACCACCAGGCACAGCGTCAACGGCGTGGACAGGATCAGCCCGATAGGCCCCCACAGCCACGTCCAGAACGTCGCCGACACCACCACCGAGAACGGCGACAGCCCCGTGCTGTGGCCATACAGCAAAGGCTCCACCACCTGGCCCATGACCGCCTCGGTGACCACATACAGCCCAGCCGTCCAGGCCACCATCGACCAACCCGGGCTGACCGCGGCGGCCAGCGCCAGCGGCAGCACCGCGGCCAACGGAGCCCCGATATAGGGCACGAACCGCAACAGTAGCCCGATGATCCCCCACAACAGCGGAGACGGCACCCCGATCAGCAACAATCCGGTCCCGGTGATGACCCCGAACGCGGCGTTGATGCCAAGCTGGGTCAGGAAATAACGCGACAATCGCCTGGCCGCATCATTCATCGCCGCGGTGGTGCGGTGCAGGTCCGACGATCCGAACAGCCGGATCAGCCGGTCGCGCAGATCCTCCCGCTGCAGCAGCACGAAAACCGCCACGATGACCACGATGGCGGTGGTCGACAACGGATCGACGATCGGCGCGATCACCCGTTCGGCGATCTCCACCGGGGTCGGTTCCGGCTGCTGGACCTCTACCTGCATCGGCTTCTGCTGACCGCCGGCACCAGGCGTTTTCGCGGGCGCCTGGCTCCGTGCCTCGACCGGCTGACCCAGGCCGCGCATCACCCGATTCAACCGGCTCGTCGCATACCCCTGGACCGTATCGACCTTGGTCCGGATCGTGCTGGCGTATTTCGGCACATCCTGGGCAAGACCGGCGATCTGGATGCCGATCAGCCCGCCCAACGCCAGGATCACGGTCAATGCCAGCAGCACCGCGACGACCACCGACAGCACCCGACCCAGGTGAATGCGGCGCAGCAGATTGACGATCGGCGCCAACAGAAAAGACAACAGAACCGCCAGCGTGATCGGGATCAGCACGGTGCGGCCCAGATACAAACCGGCCACTACCACCACCGCCACCGCCAGCGTCAGCAATCCGCTGAGCCCCGGCGTTTCCGCCGCCGTCACCACCGCCGGCCGCCGCTCGGCTGGCCCGCTGCCGTCGGCCATACGTTCCGCCTCATACATGATCAGCCGTAGATGCCACGCCAGCCGCGGCTTTCCAATCACATTGTCAAAAAGATCGGTTCAATTATCGCCCGCGCCCGCCGTCCGGCATCCAGCGCCGTCGCGTTGATCACCGCCAGCCGGAAACCGCCCGGAGGCATCGAATGCCGCGCCGGATCGCGGTCCTGATGAAACGAAATCTGCACGCTGGAAACGCCGCGGATCGCCCGCGCCCGAGCCACCGCCTCTGACGGAGGATGGCGGTAGGCTGGCCCGTGCGGCCCGAACAGCACCACACTGTAGCCATCGGTCCGCCCCTGGTCGTCGAACGCCCACTCCCCGCTCGCGTACAGCCGCACCAGCGCCTCGACCCATCCCGGCCCATACAGATCGGGCCACTGGTCGGCGAAGCGCAGATGCGCCTCGATGATGCGGCTGCCGATGGTTTCAAAATTGACCATCCCGGTATAGCCGGCCAGGTGCCGCAGCGCCCAGGCGCCGCACCAGTCCTCGATCTCAGGCATCGCCTCGGCGTGGATGTGCCAGTAATCGAAGGTGCCACCAGGCGCGGTGGCCCCGGTGGCATGGCGCCACCACACCGCGCGTCCATCGACGATCGCGGCATCGGTGCTGACATGCGCCCCGGTCAGCAAGGTAGACCAGAAATGCCCCGGATTCAGCGCCGCCTGGTAGCTGCCCAGGTCGGCGATCGCCAGGCTGCCCGCGCCCATGCTGCGCAGGTTCATTATCGGCTTCGAAAACACCGGGAACCGCGGCGGGATCACCCCATGCGGCGCCCCCTCCAGACCCTGCGACAACGCCACCGCCAGCTTGTCATAAATCCAGCGGTGGCGCGGATACAGCGTCCACGCCTCCCAATCCTTGGTCGGAATGATCACCTCGTCCGGGCAATCGACATGCTCGAAGAACTGCACCCGCCAGGGATCGGTCTGATAGATCGGCATCGCGGCTACCCCGTCACGCCCTCGCAACCATCACATCAATCCGGCACCGGCGCATTCGGATGCAGCAGCCCCTCGCTGCGCAAATCCGACCACAGCCCCGGCGGAATCTTCATCGTGAACAGCGGCAGGTTTGCCTCAAACTCCGCCGCGTCCCGAGGCCCCGGAATCACCGCCGCCACCATCGGATGGGCCAGCGGGAATTGCAGCGCCGCGGCCGGCAACGGCACGCCATGCGCGCGGCACACCGCCTCGATCTTGCGCACCCGATCCACGATCTCGGGCGGCGCGGTGTCGTAGTTCCAGGTATCCCGCCCGGCCAGGATGCCCGAGTTCAACGGACCGCCGATCACCAGCGACGTGCCGCGCGACTGGCACATCGGGATCAGATCATCCAGCGGCGCCTGCTCCAGCAGCGTATAGCGCCCAGCGAGCAGGAAAGCGTCCCACTCGCCGAACCCCAGCGCCTCGATCAGCACCGCCTTCTCGTTCACCCCGATGCCGATCGCGCTGACCACGCCGCTGTCGCGGAGCTGCCGCAGCGCCTTGTAGCCGCTGTCGCGCAGTTGTTTCAGATAGCGCGCGTTCAGCTCCGGCCCGTGCTGATAGACCCCGATGTCGTGCACATAAAGAATGTCGATCCGCGCCAGTCCAAGCCGCTGATAGCTGTCCTCCACCGACCGCATGATGCCGTCATAGCCGTAGTCATAGACAACATTGAACGGCATCGGCGAAAGCCGCCCGTCCGCCGAGGCCGCATTATCGGTCTTTGGCCGCAACAATCTGCCCACCTTGGTGGACAGCACCCACTCGTCCCGCTGCTTCCCCCGCAACGCATCGCCCACCCGATGTTCGGCAGCCCCGACACCATAGAACGGAGCGGTATCGACATAGCGCACCCCGGCGTCCCAGGCGGCGGTGACGATCGCCTGGCCCTGCTCCTGGGTGATTGGTATGCGGCTGCCGCCCATCGTCGCGGTGCCAAGACCCAACGCGGTGACCCGCAGCTTGGTCCTCCCGACCTGACGCTGTTCCCACATCGCGGAAGGCTCCTTTTACTGACAGCCAAACACTGAAGCGGTTCGCCCCACCGCGCAACCGAGGCCGCGCGACCAAGGCCGCGACACCCGGTCGACGCGCCTCGCCCCCTGTGCCACGCTTCGCTTCAGGAGGACCGCGTCATGACCTATGAACACATCCTGCTCGACCGGCAGGACGGCGTCGGCATCGTCACCCTCAACCGGCCCGACGTGCTGAACGCGATGAACCGCAAGCTGTCGAACGAGCTGGCCGACGCGGTGAAGGCGCTCGACGCCGACGACGCCATCGGCTGCATCGTCATCACCGGGGCGGGCGATCGCGCGTTCTCCGCCGGCGGCGACATCCATGAACAGCGCGAGGACGATCGCCGCCACAGCCCCGAACAGCTCGACGCCATGACCGACCCGCGCCGCGGCTACGAAATCAGCGCCAGCCGCAAGCCGACCATCGGCATGATGAACGGGCTGGCCTACGGCGGCGCCGCGGTGCTGTCGTCCTCGCTCGACATGCGCGTGGGTTGCGAAAACACCAAATTCCGCTTCCTCGCGGCCGCCTATGGGCGGATCAACAGCACCTGGACCCTGCCCAACCAGGTCGGCTGGCCGATCGCCAAGGAACTGCTGTTCAGCGCCCGCGTGGTCGAGGCGGAGGAAGCCTACCGCATCGGCCTGCTGAACCACCTCGTGCCGCGCGCCCAGTTGCGCGAAAAGACCATGTGGCTGGCCAACATGATCGCGAAAAACCACACCGGCGCGGTCACCGGCATCAAGTCGTTGCTGCTGCAACAACTGGGTGAAGACCTGGAGGCGCAGTGGGCCGCCGAGAAGGCCTACACAACACACGTCATGCGCGGCGCCCGGGCCGAGGACGCCTTTCCCGACTTCATCGCCCGCAAGGGCCGCGGCTAGACCATTTCGGCCTGACTGGGCATGCCGAAAATGGTCTGGCGCTTCGTTTTGTCGCATGATTCACGCGCCTTGAACGTTCCACTCCGTGCGACCACGCGCCAGCCTGGCGCCGGGCTTGACAAATCGTGAAGCCTGCGGCCGCTTGCTTCGCCGGCACCGAACCCATACAGTTCGATCGCCCTTCGTATCGGGCCCGTCGGACGTCGTGGGGGCCAATCGTAGGCGGGAGATCGTTTTTACCATGCACCTTCACGCACCGCGCCGCGCCGCTTTGCTCGTACTGCCTCTGCTGCTCTCCGCCTGCGGCTGGTTCGGCCAGGCGCACACCGTGCGCCGCCTCGACGATCGGCTGCAACAACGGCTGGCCTCCGATATCGCATCCGGCAACGCCGCCCTGCAGCCGATCCCCGATGGCGCGCGGGTCACCCTGCTGGGTCCGTCCTCGTTCCCGGTCGATGAACAGGCACTGGACGACCAACGGCGCGACGTCCGCGCCAGCGTCATAGAAGGCCTGCTCGATCCCAGCCTGATGCGTATCCAACTCGCCGATACCTCCGCCCTGCCCGCCTACCAGCGCGACCTCCGGGTCCGCAACATGGCGCAGTACCTCCAGCTCAACGGTCTCGGCTCCACGCTGCAGCCGGCGCCGATGCCCCAGACCGCGCCGCCCGGATCACCCCCCGGCCTGGTGATCGACGTCACCCTGCAATGCCCCCCCAATCGCGGCGGCGCCGGCTATGGCGACGGCAAATCGAAGCCGATCTGCGACTGAGGTCTTCTCAAACAACCGATCTTCCCACCGGCACTGTTTCCCACTATTGCGACCCAGCCGGTGCGACACAGCCGGCCGATTGCCCGCAAGGCAAGCCCGTCACAAAACCCTCGACGCGACCGTCGACGCTGAAACGAAGAGCGGCACCGCCCGCGGAGGAAATCATGTCAACCACCACAGGCACGGCGCCATTCGGCGCCGAGGCTCAAACCGCGTCCGCCATCCTGGCGCGCCTCGACCGGCTGCCAGCCACCCGCCACATCTGGGTGATGGTCGCGCTGCTGTCGCTGGGCGGCATGTTTGAATTCTATGACCTGTTCATGACCGGCTACATCATCCCGGGCCTGGTCAAATCCGGCATGCTGACCGGGATTGCGTTCGGCATTTTCTCCGGCCCGGCGCTGTTCGTCGCCTCGACCTTCTTCGGCCTGTTCATCGGCACCTTCGTGTTTGGCTTCGTCGCCGACAAATACGGCCGCCGCGCGATCTTCACCTTCTCCATGCTGGCCTACTGCGCCGCCACGCTGGTGATGGCGTTCCAGCACACCGGATGGGGCGTCTGCCTATGGCGCATGATCGCCGGCATCGGCATCGGCGTCGAACTGGTCACCATCGACACCTACGTCGCCGAACTGGTGCCCAAGCACATGCGCGGCCGCGCCTTCGCGTTCAACCAGTGCGTAACGTTCACCGTGGTGCCGGTGGTCGCCCTGCTCGCCTACATCCTGGTGCCGCTAAAACCGCTGGGCTGGGACGGCTGGCGCTGGGTGGTGGCGATCGGCGCCGTCGGCGCGTTGTTCGTCTGGTTCCTGCGCCGCGCCATCCCGGAAAGCCCGCGCTGGCTATTGACCCATGGCCGCCTGCACGAGGCCGAGATCATCACCACCCGGATCGAGGCCAAGGTGGTCGCCGACCGCGGCGGCGAGGCGCTGGCACAACCCGCCGCCCATGACGTCGAGGACCTGTCCGCCCGCGGCGCCTTCAGCGAGATCTGGCGGCCGCCCTATCGCAGCCGGACCATCATGCTGATGGTGTTCCAGTTCTTCCAGACCTTCGGCTTCTACGGCTTCGCCGCCTGGGTGCCGACCCTGATCGCCAAGCAGATCGGCATCAACCTCGCCGGCAGCCTGCAATACGCCTTCATCATCGCCATCGCCAACCCGTTCGGCCCGCTGCTGGCTATGACCTTCGCCGACAAGGTCGAGCGCAAGTGGCAGTTGGTCGGCGCCGCGATCTGCATCGCGGTGTTCGGCGTCTTGTTCTCGCAACAATCCACCATGGCCCTGCTGATCCTGTTCGGCGTGCTGATCACGCTGTCCAACAACATCCTGTCGTACTCATTCCACAGCTACCAGAGCGAGCTGTTCCCCACCCGGGTGCGCGCCCGAGCGGTCGGCTTCACCTACGCCTTCAGCCGCATCAGCACGGTGTTCGCCAGTTTCATCATCGGTTTCTTCTTCGCCCACTTCAACGGCACCACCGGCGTATTCGGCCTGATCGCCTTCGCCATGCTGATGGTGGTGCTCTCGATCGGCATCTTCGGCCCGCGCACCGCTAACCTGGAACTGGAAAAGATCTCGCACTGAACCAATCCGCGTCATCCTCGGCCATGCAGACGCAGCAACGCCACCAACTCGGCGACGCTGTCCCACTGGTCGCAACCGTCAACCGCCGCCTCCACCGCGCGGGCACCCTCCGGGGTCAGCACCTCGCCGGCCAGCTCGCGGAATTTGGCGCGGACCTCTGACTCCTCAAACGGCTGGTTGAAATCGCCCCGGTGGCTCTCCACCGCCCGCGTCGCACACCGCCCATCGGTCAGCGTCACACCAACCCGCGCAGGCTTCGAGCCCGGCAGGCGCGCGGTCATCGCCGAATCCTCGCTGATCCGCACCCGCCCACGCAGCGCCCTGATCGCCGCATCGTTCAGCGCCGCATCGCCCAACGACCCATGCCCTGCCCCGCCGCTGACTACCATCGCCGCCGCCGCATGCGGCAACGAATACTTCGATGCGAAATAGTTCGCCGGTTCAGCGTTGCGCATCACCGAGGCAAAGCCATACGTCTCGATATCAATCCGATCAATCTCGGCCGCCGCCGGCCGCAGTTCGGCAAGCACCTCCGCCAATGCGTCGAGCGCCGGATGGATCGGGTTGCAGCAGGCATACAGCCGAAAGTAATTCCGCGTGATCTGCCAGGTCGAACCCAGCCCGTCCAACAGCTGGTCAGGATCGAAGCCGGCGCCGACGAGTTGCCCAAGCGCCTGCTCGATGGCGCCGGCCTCCGCCTCGAAGCCGGATGCGGCCAGGTCGGGCGCCAGCACAGCGGCAAAGCCGCTCATGCCACCGGCCACGTTCAGCGCCGTCGCGCCCGCCACCACGCCGGTGTAGCTCGGCGTCAGCATCAGCGTGACCCCGATCCGCATCGCCCGGCTGATCCCGCCGGCGTCGAGACCCTGTAACCGAGCCCCGGCGGCGACCGCCCCCAGCAGACAGGCCTGCCCATTCTGATGCGCCAGTGGCCTCGGAGTGAGCGCCCCGCACAGCCGCGCGGCGATGTCATAGCCCAGCACGAACGCCGTCATCATCTGCTTACCCGAACACCCCAGGGCTTCCCCGATCGCCAGCACACCCGGCAGCACCTGAACCGCCGCCTGTCCCGAGGCCAGCCGCAAGCCCTCGCACAACTCGATCGAGCGCCCGGCGATCCCGTTCAGCAATGCGGCGCTGCGCGCATCGCCCGTCGGCCAACCCAAGCCGTAGATCGTCGCGCCCTGCCCAGCCGAACTCTCCAGACGCTCACGCAACGCCCGCACCTCGGGCCGCTGCGTCCCGGCGAGAATCACCCCCAACGTGTCCAGCACCACCAGCTTGGCGTGCCGGCGAACCGCTTGCGGGATGTCGTCCCATCCGGTCCGCGCGGCGAACCGCGCCAATTCCTCGATCTGCTCACCCATGCCCTGATCCCCCGTTGCCCTGATCCCCCGTGTCCACCAGGCTGAATTCGAACCCTCCGCCCAAGCCGCGATCATGCGGCAGGCGCGGCGACAGCAGAACCCACCGCGGCCCGCCACGAACACGCCAAGTTGCCGCGCACACATTGCTTGGGCATATGTTCACACTATGTTACATCGCGGCGACCGAGCACGATCTAGATATCGCCCTCAGGCCGCTCGGTATGGCTGTTTTCGGATATCGGTTTGGGAACCCTTACATGGCACGCGCGGTTTCGGCACTCGGCATCTTATCGGTTCTGGCGGTCAGCGCCTGCGCGGTGGCACCACCCCAGGGACCCAGTGTCATGGCACTGCCGGCACAGGGCAAACCGTTCGCGGCATTTCAACAGGATGATGCCACCTGCCGCGGCTACGCCACGCAGCAGACCGGCGGCGCGTCAGCAGCCCAGGCAGCCAACGGCAGCGCGATCGGCAGCGCCGCGATCGGCACCGCCCTGGGCGCCGGCCTCGGCGCGGCGCTGGGTTCGGTTGGCGGCGCGGTCGGTGCCGGCGCGGCGATCGGGGGTGCCACCGGCCTGCTGGCCGGCAGCGCAATCGGCGCAAACAATGCCCAGGCGGCCGGCGGCAACGTGCAGGCCCGCTACGACACCGCCTATACCCAGTGCATGTATTCCAAGGGCGATAGCGTGCAAAGCGCGCCGACCGGGTATGCCAACGGCTATCCTCCCGGTTACTACCCCGCTCCATACTACGGCTACGGTCCGGGATATTTCGGCCCGTCAGTGGTGATCGGTGGCGGCTGGGGCTATGGCTGGGGCGGCGGCTGGCACCATGGCTGGCGCCGCTGGTAGCCCTCTGGCTACCAGATAGCCCCACCCCAGGGTCATCGCCGGGCGCCTGCGGCGCCTCGAACGGCGCCGCCGGCCCGACCAAGCTATCCTGGTTCCCGGCTGACCTGGTTCCCGGCTGACCCAGCTCAGCGCGTATACCCGTCCAGTTCGTCCTGCGCCCAGGAAACCACCTGCGGGATCGTCTGGCCCTCGCGCAGCCGCGCGAAGATCTGGTTGTGCACGCCGCGATTGTAGATCTGCACGGCGACCTCGGGCGCCGCTTCCATCGCGGTCAGCGACGGATCCTGCCCGCTGTCCGAGCGTATCGGATAGTTATACACGGTGCCGACGGGCGGGCCGACCTGTTCCCAGATCTTGAAATCGTTCAGCTTGGCATAGGGCGGCAGGTCGTAGCCGTCACTGGTGACGTCGCGCGCCTCCACATTGTCGCGGCTCATCAGGAACTCCACCAGATCCTTGCCGGCGCTCTTGTTCGAGCTGAAATTGTAAACCCCCCAGAAATAGTCCTGAGTCGGCACAAAACGCCCCTTCGGTCCCGCCGGCGCCGGGAACGTCCAGCAATCCGCCGCCACCGTCGGAGCATCGCGCTTGGCGACCGCCCAGGCCGAGGGCGGATTGAAGATCAGCGCCGACTTGCCCGAGATCAGCGCCCGGTTGTTCGACGCGTCGTCATAGCTCACCGCATCGGCGGGATAGAACTTCACCAGTCGCTGCGCGTATTCCATCGCTGCGCGCGTGCCGTCGGATTTCAACTGCGACTTGCCCTCGGCATCGATCAGCGTGCCGCCGAACGCGGCAAAGATCGCGCCATGGGTGTCCGTCGCGTCGGTGTTCAGCCCGCCGCCCATGCCCATCCCGAAGGTCATGTGATCCTTGGCGGCAAGTTCGGCGAACTTGAGGAAAGTCTCCCAGGTCCACTTGTCTTGCAGCGCGTTCTTCTCGTCCTTCGCCGGATACATCGCCTCCAGGTCCAGCCCGTTCTTCTTGAACCAACTGATCCGCGCGCACGGTGGCTTGGTCTGGGTGCCGCTGCTCGACGGCACCGCCGCCCAATGACCCTTCGATTTGGCCAGGTAGGTGACCACTTTGTTGGTCTCGCCGTTGGCCGCGATCAGCCGAGCCATCACGTCGTCCACCGGCTCCAGCGAATCGGCGTAGTTCTGCACGTCCCAGGTGATGAAGGTCATCACGTCGTGGCCGGCCTTGGCCTGGGTCTCCGCCGCCGGGGTCAATTGCAGCTTGCCGCCCGAGCTGGTGATGAAGTCGGCGGTCACATCGACCTTGTTCTTGTCCGCCCAGGCCTTGACCTGCTTCCTCATGGTGTCGTTGGCGCCGGGAACCCAATGGTCCCAGAACCCGATACTGAGTTTCCCGGCGGCTCCGGCGGTGCGGATATGCACCAGCGGCAGCGCGGCCGTCGCGGCCGCCAATTTAACCGCGCCGCGGCGTGAAATGATCCTCGATCTCGACATTATGGACTCCCAGGACTGCGTGGTTGTTCTGCCTTTCTACGGCAAGGCGGGTCCGTTTGGGACTCAAAACCGCCGCAAGCGGCCCGCTTCGGTCCGATTTTGGCCCTATCCCATCAGCCGCTTCAAGTTGGCGGCGATCTGATCGCCCGACTGGTCGGCTCGCAATGGGGCAACAAACCGCCCGTCGGGGCCCATCAGGTAAAGCACCGAACTATGATCCACCGAGTAATTGTCCGGTCCGGGGCCAGTCCGATGGTCGGCGTAGTACACCCGATACTCCTTCGCCGCCGCGGCGACTTCCTTGGGTGTCCCGGTCAGCCCGATGAATTCAGGTCCGAACGCCGCGGCATACTGCTTCACCACCGCCGGCGTGTCCCGCTTCGGATCGACCGAGATGAACAGCGGCCGGATGCGACCAGCCTCCGGCCCAAGCTTGTCTATCGCATCGGCCACCGCATTCATTGTGGTCGGGCAGACATCGGGACAGAATGTATAGCCGAAATACACCAGCATATACTTGCCGCGAAAATCCCGGTCGGTGACCGTCTTACCGTTGCCGTTCAGCAGCGTGAACGGGCCGCCGATCGAGATCGGACTGTTGGCGCCGTTGCCGCTGAGCCAGAAAAACCCGCCGGCGCCGATCAGCAGCACCGCCAGCAAGAGACCCATCGTCGCATACAGTATCCGGTTCGGCGGCGTCCGTGGCTCAGGAGTCGTGTTCATTTTATCCTCCGCTCGGATGGCTGATCGGGTTCATGCGGATGCCAGCCGCCGTGGTTGTCGTCCGCCGGCCGCCACCGCCGCCAAAGCAACGCCGCGCCCAGCAGCGCCGGCGCCGCGCCGACCGCCACCCAGCGCCAAAGCACCGGATTCGTGATCAGACCTGGCGCAAACGGCCACACCGGCGTGCTTTCATCGGCCGGCGGCGACGCGGCCATGAACACCGCGGCGGCAACGATCGCCACGCCGATGCCGGTCTCGATCAGCACCGACACCCGCAAACGCCGGGCAGCGCCCGGCGCATCCGCCGCCAGCCGGTCGGTCAGCCAAAGCCGGTTCACCGCGGCCAGCATCAGCGCCACCAGAAACAGCGTGATCTTCAGCAGCGCGATGTGGCCATAGCGAGTGCCGAATAGCGCCGGCAGGCTGCCGATCAATTGCATCCCTTGCGCCAGCCCAGTACCGGCAAGCAGCACAACACAGCCCAGGCCGATCGGCGAGAACCGCTCGCACACTGCCGCCGCCGCTTGGGGCGCCAGCACCCGCAGGCTGAACCACAACGATGGCAGCGCTCCAAGCCAGATCCCCGCCGCCACCAGATGCAGCGTCTCGGACAGCACCAGCCCTTCGCCCACCACCCCCGCCGTCGCCCCGGCATGACCAATCAGGCCCTCGAGGCTCAGCGCCACGGCGGTCAGGATGATGACGCCATGCAGCCTGCCGCGCGCCGCGCCCTGGCGCGGTGCATTCGCCGCCTCCAACGTCCCCGGCCGCGGCGCCAGCAACGTCCCCGGCCGCACTGCCACCAGCACCACCGCCGCCAGCAACAGCCCCAGCCGCGCCATCAGCACCCGGCCAAAACGTGTATGCAGCGCGACCACCGGCAGCACGTCGATGGCTCCGGCCAGCGTATCGGCACCAGCCATCGCTGCCGCCTCCAGAACGAACCATGCCGCCCCGGCCAGCAACGCCACGACGCCGCTGACCAGGCACACCAGCCGCAGCCGCGGCGCCAACCGCTCCGCCACCACCCCAGCCGCTGGGACCACCCCGGCTGGCAGCATCCACGCAATGAAGCCGGCGCCCCCCAGCAATGAAAGGCAGGCGGCAAGGTGCAGGCCGCGCAGCAGAGTGGTGATGGCGGCGAGGCCGATCATTCAGGGTTTCACGGTGAAGCTGAAATGCCCCTCGGTCTTATGGGTATCCACCGAAGTGACATGCCATTCCACGCGATACGCCCCTGGCGCCAGATGCTTCAGCGTGACCCGCAGCACCCGTCCATCGTCCTCCGCCACCGGCTTGCCCTGATCCACCCGGCCGCCCCCTGCATCGGTCACCTGCACCGAACTGAACAGCGGTTCCACCGGTTCGGTGTAGGTCAGCAAGACCGCCGGCGGCGACCCCGAGACCGCCGACCCGACGGCAGGCGAGGCATGATCCAGGAATGCATGCGCCCACGCCGCCTGACCAAGCAGGCACGCGGCCGCGGCAATGATGATTGTTTTCATGGCATCAGAACCAGTCAACGATGGGTTCGCCCAGGCTGTGCGGCAACAGGTCATCGAAATACAGGTGGAACTGGGCGATGACACCCAGATGGGACCCACTCTCGCGGTTGCCGGGCACCAGTGCCTCGACCCCGACGGCATAGGTGGTGGCGGTGTAGTTCAGCCCGACGCCCCACAGATATTGCGTGCTGTCCTGGTTCGGCTTGCTCGCCGGCGATGACCACGCCAGCTCCACCACCGGCGTCAGCTTGTTGACGAAGTCCGGCAGCCCATAATCCTTCACTTCAGCCGACAAATAACGGATGCTGTACTGCAGCGATAACCCGCCGGTCCACCCATTCGAGATGCCGTTGTTGATCGCCGAGTCATCGACCGGATCGACCTTCAGCTTCTTGTCGGCGATCTGGTAGCCAAGCTCCCCGGTCAGCGCGAACGGGCGCAGCCAGCCCACCGGAATGTCGCCAAAGCCCTTGGCGAAATACAACGTCGGGGTGGTCGACCCGCTGTCGTCGTTGCCGAGCACCGCGCCGTTGCTGCCGTTGGCACCGGTGCGCGCGATCTCGCGTTGCACGCCGACCGACAGCAGGATCTCATGCCGATCGTTCACATACGGCTTGTATTTCAGTGTAACGACCAGGTTCTGCCAGCCGTTGGCGGTCTTCGCCCCGGGCTGCGTCAGCCAGTTGTAGCCCTGGTTCAGCGCGAAGCCGAAGTTCTCGGTAATGCGCTTGTCGAACTCGAAGCCGGCGCCGTACAGGTTGGATGTCGGGCCGCCATCAGCCGATTGCGGCTGGTAGCTGAAGGTCGGCAGGCTCGCCTCGTCGGCGACGTTGGCGTCGTCGATCAGCAGCGTGCTGATGAACATATGATCTCCGGCGAAGCCGTGCGCGTCGGCGTGATGGCTCAAGGACAGACACCCGACCGCAAGCGGGGCTAACAGGGAACGCGATCTCATGGGATAAACTCCTGATGCGACAAAGGATCCGGTTCGAACGCGTCGAACCGGCGGCTGTGCTCAGGAAAGGATCGGCGGCGCCCTTGGCTGTCCGGGTGCCCGATCGGTGATCGGCGGCGCGGTCGACGGCGGCGGCAGCGCGGTCCTGCCGACCACCACGAACGCCGGCGCCAACGGATGCTCGATGACCGGAACCAGCACCAAACCGGTGCCGTTCAGCGCGGCGCAGAACGAGCACGCCAGGCAGTCGCCGGGATACAACGGCGCTTTCGACGGCCGCCCGCCGCCATGCTCGGCGTGGCACAGCACGGCCACGCCGGTCACCGGATCGATCCGCGGCACGCTGGCACCGGCGCCAAGCTGAACCATCAGCGCCAGCAGCACCACGAACAGACCGACCGGATGGAAGCGACGGTTCAGCATCTCCGGATCGCCTTACCCCGGTTCGCACCTGCCGGGGAAGACTGTCGGCACGCTATTCCGCCGCCGGCTTCAGATGCTCCTGCAGCCGAGGCATCAGCTCGACCAGGTTGCACGGCCGGTGGCGGCTGTCCAACTGCGACACCAGGATATCGTCCCAGCCGTCCTTCACCGCACCCGTGCTGCCCGGCAGCGCAAACAGATACGTCCCCCCCGCGACGCCGCCGATGGCTCGGGATTGCATCGTCGAGGTGCCGATCTTCTGGTAGCTCAACATGCGGAACAATTCGCCGAAGCCCTCGATGCGTTTCTCGATCACATGCTCGAACGCTTCCGGCGTCACGTCGCGCCCGGTGATGCCGGTGCCCCCGGTGGTAATCACCACGTCGACCTCGGGATCGGCGATCCAGCGCCGCAGCAAGCCCTCGATCGCCGCCGTATCGTCCTTCTCGATGTCGCGCGCGACGAGCCGATGGCCAGCCCGCTCGATGCGTTCGGCCAGCGCGTCGCCCGAGGTGTCGTCTGCCCGGGTGCGGGTGTCCGACACAGTCAACACCGCGATGTTGATCGGGATGAACGGATAACTCTGCTCTGGACGAGCCATGGCTGATACCTCCGGCGGATAAACGCCGAACGGTCAGTGCAGGTTCGACGTAAGAAAGACCATCCTGCGCCCGTGGCGTGGCGGCGTGAAGCGGGGGAATTCGCCGGCCGCAAGCGCGTCGAGGCTGGGTGCCGGCAAATGCATGCGCGCGGCGTAGATCCACGAATACACCAGGGCATGCTGCACGAAACCACGGGTCTCGGCGATCGGAATCGCTTCGATGAACAGCAACGGATCACCCTGGTCGTGCAGCTCCGCGCCCCAACGGGTGAAATTGCCGGGCCCGGAGTTATAGCTGGCGAGCAACCGTAACAAGTCGTTATCGATACCATCCAGCCCGGCGAGATAACTGACGTAGCGCTGGCCGACCTCAAGGTTGAACGCCGGCTGGTGCAGGCGATCGGCGGCCCCGACCCCCTCGCCGGTGATATACTGCGCGGTCGCCGGCATGATCTGCATCAGCCCGCGCGCGCCGGCCGGAGACACCGCTCGCGGATCAAAATTCGATTCCACCCGGGTCAGCGCATACACCAGCGTCGGATCGATCCTGAACCCGCCGGCCGGCCGCAACCGCGGTAGCGCGAAGTGCAACTCGGCCTGCTTCTGGCCGTCGCCCGCCGGCAGCGACGCCGCCATCTGCGCGGCGCAGTCCATCATGCCGCTGACCGAGGCAACCCGCAGCACCGCGTGCGCCAGCGCCGAATCAGCGACCGCAACCGGCCACAGCGAGCGCAGTTCCGCCTCGGCTCGGTCGCGTTGGCCGACCTGCAGCAGCGCCAAGGCGCGCCTTCCCCTCGCGGTCGCCGCTACCGCATCGACGTCGGACTGACCCAGCGCCTCTCCGCCCGGCCGCGGCGCGGTATCCATCCGCAGGATCCGCCGCGCCAGCACGCCATGGAAGGTAAAGCGCTGTTCCGCCGCAACATGCAGCCAATTCAGCGCCCCAACCGGATCGCCCGTCGCGCGGCCGGCGCGCCAGGCCCAGAACGCCGCCGCCGAGCGGGTGCGCGTGGAACTGCTGGCGGCGTTCGCGCCCGCCTCGAACAGCTCGCGCGCCAACTCGACCCGATCCAGCCGCCAGGCCGACAGGCCGGCGATATAGAACCCCAGCCCAGGCCGATCCGCCGCAGCCGAACCGCTCACCGACAACCGCGCAACACGCAGCGCCTCAGCGTCTTCGTTGCGAGTGAATAACACCTGCGCCACCTCGGCGCGCAACTGCCCGCCATAGGCCGCCGCGACGCCTGGCGCGCGGCCGATCAGGCGCAGCGCCGAGGCGGTGGCACCGCGCTGCGCCAGTTCGAGAACGGTCCTATCCAATAATGGCTGCCGATTGATATCGTCACGCGGCGGGTCGATATCCTCCGGCATCGTCGCCGCCGGGCTGGAACGGCTCAAACTGGCAACGTCGGCGGCCGGAGGCGGGGTCGCGGTCTTCGGCAGCCGGGTCAGCAACAACGCCCGGATCGCCGGCGCCTCGGGCTGGTCGCCATAGCGAGCCAGCCAATCCGACAGTTCGTCCGGCGTGGACCAGTGGTGGCGGCCGAGATAGCGATCCGCCAGCACGCTGCCCAACAGCAACGGATCGCTGACCGTCGCAAGCGAACGGATCGCGTCTTGAATGTCGCCACGTGCCTGAAACGCAAACACCCGCCGTATCGCCTCGGCGTCGCCAGCCGCCAGAGGCCGCGGCAACGCCACGCTTGGCGCGCCATCCCGAACCACTGCCGGCGCAGCCTCGCCCTGCCGCGTGAGCGCGCCATCCGTGGCTGTCCCTGTGCCGTTCCCCGATTCGGACCCCTGTCCGTGCGCGGCGGACGTGATCGCCCCCGCGAGAATCGCCGCCCCAGCGAGAACCGCCCGGACCCTAGGAAGGCGGGAGAGCGTGTAACCGATCCCTCGCATGGCCGTTCCGCTAGCCGCTCCATCCACGAGACGCAACCGCCTGTGATGAGACAAATGACTATTGGCGAGACAGATCGCGGAAAACGGCGAATTAATCCCAGGTTAATCCAAGGTCACGTTTCTGTTGGCAGCTGGTCGATCGCGCGCCGCAACAGCCGCAGCCCTGCCCATGCGTCCCGCCGCAGAGGCGGATTTTTCAGCATGTCCGCCAGTCCCGGCAGGGCCAGCACGGGAAGCGCCGCTGGCATCCCCGGGAACGCCCCCTCGACCCAATTGCGCGGTCCCCGCCGCCGCGCCGGCGATTGCGGCAGCATCGCCCGCGCCGCCGTGGCCCCGAACAGCACGATCCGCCGCGGCTTCACCAAACCCACCAGACGGTGCAGGAACGGCAGGCATAGGGCGATCTCCCCAGGCGAGGCCGGCCGCCCGCCCGGCGGGCGCCACGGCAGCAGCGGCGTCAGCATCAGTTCGCCCCGACCCAGCCCGATGCTGGCCAGCATCTGGTCCAGCAACTGGCCCTCGGGTCCGGCAAACCCATGCCCGCCGCGATCTTCTTCGCGTCCCGGCGGCTCACCGATGATCAGCGTGGCGCTGTCGGGATCACCTTCGGCGAACACAAGGTTACTGGCGGTATCGCGCAGCGAGCAGCCGTCAAACCCGGCCAGCGCGGCGCGCAGGTCGTCCAGCGTCGCCGCCCGCCCCGCCAGCGCCAGCGCCCGCTCACCCGGCGTACCCTGAGTGCCCGACCCCTGAGCGCCCGACAACGGCTGTGGCGACACCGCCAACCGGCGCGGCGCCGGACTGGCCTCGACCGGCCGCAGCCGGTTGATCGGATCCACCCCGATGCTCTCGTCGGCACCCCACTCGAGCTGCAGGCTCAGCAATGCCAGCGCGTCATCCAAGCAATGCGGCTCGGAAACGATCTCGCTCCACGTGCGGAACGAGGTTCTTCTTGCCATCATGCGTCGCCGGACCTTCGGTCACCCGCAGCAGAATGAATGACAGGCCGCCGCCCTCGCGCACCAGTCGGCGCCCCTCCGCCATGTCGGCCTCGGAGTTTATCACATGCACCACCGGGAAGCCGCAGCCGGCGGCAATCACGTCCAGCCGAACGCCCAGCCCGGTGTGGCTGTCCTGGTTGCCGGTCTCGCCGTAGTGACCATTGTCCACACAGATGATGGTCAGGTTGGGCGGATTCTGCAGCGCGATCGTTGCCAGGGCGCCGACATTCATCAGCAGTTCGCCGTCCCCGGTCGCCACCAGCACGCGCCGCTTGGGCTGCGCCAGCGCCAGCCCCAGGCCCATCATTGGCGCCGCGCCCATCGCCCCGCCAAGCCCGAACAGGCTGGGCGATTCGTAGGTCAGCGCCGACAGCTCCCACGCCGTCCCAGCCAGGCCCGCGACCATCAGGAAGTCACCTGGGCGTTCGATCAGCGCCGGCACCGCGCGCCGACGATCCAGCACCGCTTCGGGCAGGCTCGCGGTCTGCAGCTTGTTCAATTTGGCCATGACCGAATGTCCCTAAAACTTCTTGGCGCCAATCAGGCGCTGCGTCAGCAGCACGGCGACCTGCTGGCCGGACTGATACGCCATGGTGATCGCGGCCTCCACCGCCACCACCACCTCATCCGGATGTTCCGCTCGCATTACGATAACCCCCATCGCCTTCAGCACCGGTTCGACCGCCTGGCCCATGGCGAACTGCCACGGATTGCCCTCGCCATATTCGCCCCGCATCGACACCAGCGTCAGCAGCGGAAACCGCGCGCCCTGGGTCAGCGACAGCATGTTGATGCAGTTGCCGACGCCCGAGGACTGCATCAGCAGCACCGCCCGCGCCCCACCCAGATCGGCGCCGGCCACCATCGCCACGCCTTCCTCCTCGGTGGTCAACGGCACCGAGTGCGCATCCGGATCCGCCAACGACCGATCGATCAGAACCTTATGCCCGGCATCGGGCACATAGCAGAACTGGGTGACGCCGCTGGCTCGCAGCAGGTCGTAGATCGCGCCCTGCCAGTTGGTCTTGCCGTCCGCATCCGAGCCTAGCGTCATCATTGTCTTCCCGCTTCGTTACCGACTTGCCACGCACACCAAACGACCCCGCCCAGCACCAGGATGCGGCACCCCAACGCGGCACCCCACTGTAGCCGCGCCGGCGGCCGCGGCTCAACCCAGGCAGCACGCCAGTACCTGGACGAACGCCCTGGCCCGGTGGCTGACCGCGTGCTTGGCGTCGGGGTCCATCTCGCCGAAAGTCGCCTGCGCGCCCCCCGGCTGGAACATCGGATCGTATCCAAAACCATTGCCTCCCCGCGGCGGCCACGCCACCGCGCCGTCGATCCGACCAAGAAACGTCGCCGTACGGCCGTCGGGCCACGCCAGGCACAGCGCCGCGACGAACCAGGCACGCCGGTCGGCACTATCGCCAAGGCGTTGATGCACCCGTTCCATCGCGGCGGCGAAATCCTTCGACTCCCCGGCCCAGCGGGCGGAGTGCACACCCGGCGCGCCCCCCAACCCGGCAACGCAGAACCCCGAATCGTCGGACAACGCCACCAGCCCGCTCGCCGTCGCCGCCGCCACCGCCTTGATCCGAGCATTACCGGCGAAATCCGCCGCGTCCTCCTCCGGTTCGTGAAGCCCAAGCGCGGCGGCCGACACCAGATCGATGCCAACCGGGCCAAGCAGCGCCTCGAACTCTTGCAGCTTGCCAGGGTTGTGGGTGGCCAGCACCAGTTGCTGACCGCGGCAGAGCGTGCGCACCATCACCCCCCAAGCGCGCCCCGCTGCTGGGCGAACAGCGCGGTGGTGCCACTTCGGGCGAGCGCCAGAAGCTGCTGGAACTGCGCCTCGGTGAACGCGGTCTTTTCCGCCGTGGCCTGGATCTCGACGATGCCCCCGCCATCGGTCAGCACAAAGTTGGCGTCCGCGTCGGCGCCGGAATCCTCGCCGTAATCCAGGTCCAGCACCGCCTCCCCGGACACGATGCCGCAGGACACTGCGGCCACCTGCCCAATCAGCGGCACCGTCTTCAGCACGTTAATCTTCACCAGGTGGCGAAACGCCAGTGACAGCGCGACCCACGCGCCGGTGATCGCGGCGCACCGCGTGCCGCCGTCGGCGTTCAGCACGTCGCAGTCCAGCGTGATCGACATCTCGCCCATTGCCGCGCGATCGACCACGGCACGCAGTGACCGCCCGATCAGGCGCTGGATTTCCTGGGTGCGGCCGGATTGCTTGCCCCGCGCCGCCTCCCGATCGCCCCGGGTGTGGGTCGCCCGCGGCAGCATGCCGTATTCCGCGGTGACCCAGCCCAACCCGGTATTGCGCAGGAACGGCGGAACCCGGGTTTCCACGCTGGCGGCGCACAACACCTCGGTATTGCCCATCCGGATCAGCGCCGAACCCTCGGCGTGGCGGGCGAAGCCGGTGGTGATCGACACCGCGCGGAGTGCGTCGGCGCTACGGCCGGATGGGCGCATGGGCCTGGGTCCCTGAATGGGTTTGGCAATCGGTTCGGCCCCGACCATACAGCCTGGCGGGATGCTCGCAACCACCACCCCGAACCACCACCCCGAACCGCGCGCTCGGGATGCCCACCTGGACAGCGCGCAGGCCGCCGCCTAACGCTGCCGCCCAGCAATCACATCCAGCAATCCCATGAGGCCGCCATGTTGTTCGACTTCGTTAACATCGAGAGCGAGAATATCTACAAGCTGCTGACCTCGACCGTCGGGCCGCGGCCGATCGCGTGGGTGACCACGCAGGATACCGACGGCACGCTGAACGCCGCGCCGTTCTCGTTCTTCAACGCCGTCTCCGGCAATCCCCCGGTGCTGGCCTTCGGCATCGGCGGCCGCGCCCCCGGCGACGTCAAGGACACCGGCGGCAACATCCGCCGCACCGGACAGTTCGTCATCAACCTGGTCAGTTACGAACTGGCCGAACCGATGAACGTCACCGCGATCGATTTCCCCAAGCACGTCGACGAACTGAAGGAAGCCGGGCTGACCACGGCCCCGTCGCGCCACGTCAAGCCGCCACGCATCGCCGAGGCGCCGGTCTCCTTCGAATGCGAACGCCTGGTCGTCGTCGAGGTCGGCATCGACCGCGCCGTGGTGCTCGGCAAGGTGCTGGCGATCCACGTGCGCGACGATTGCGTGCTGGACAAGGAACGCTGCTACATCGATACGCCAAAGCTGGACTTGATCGGGCGCATGCACGGCCGGGGCTGGTACGCCCGGGTCACCGACCGGTTCGAATTGCCAAGGATACCGCTCGACGATTGGCCCGCCCGCAAGGCCAAGGCCGCCGAGTAGGTTTGGCCGAGTAGGTCTGATTGTCCGGGGCCCAGCGCCGCGACGCTCCTCCGGGACGCCGGACCTGCCAGATGGTTGCCTTGAACCAAACCCAGGTCCAATCCACCCCCACCGCCAAAATCTGGGAAATTAGTCTTGCACCTCCCGCAACGACACACTATTGTCTCCATGAACGAACCCAGAACGCGGCCCGCAATCCCATGTCGCTCTCGATCTCCCCACCAACGATCTCCCCACCAACGATTTCCCCGCCAGCGATTTCCCCGCCAGCGATTTCCCCGCCGATCTCCCCCGCAATATCCTCCCCGGCGCCCCGGCCGTCCTCATTCCCGGCCGCCCATACCACCAGCGTCCTCAACACCGTGCTAGCCCGCCTCGCCCCTCTGCTGCTGCCAGGCGCGGCCGGAGACCTCGCCACCGCGCGCCAAGCCGCCGCCCAGATGCTCGCCGCCCACGACGCCCAGACCGACGATGAAATCCGCCTGGCCGGCAAACTCGTCGGCCTCAGCTTCCAGTGTCTGGAGGCCCTCAGCCAGGCCGCCGCCGAAGACCTGTCGCTGACCGCCAAGCTGCGCCTGCGCGGCAGTGCAGTCAGCCTTAGCCGCGAAAGCCACAAGGCCCAGCGCCAGCTCGACAAGCTGCAGCGCGCCCGCCGCGACGGCCGCACCGAACAACCGGCCGATGCACCGCCACGGACCGCTTCACACCCGCAACCCACTGAACTCCAACCCGCCACCGTCCCGGCCGCGCGACCAGACCCCGTCGTATCCACTTCGGTCGCGGTGGCTCCAGCGCAAAGCCGCCCCGACGCGATCCACCCGGCCGGCAGGACCGGCAACGCGATCATGACCCAGTCCCTTCATAAGCGCCTCGCAGCCCAGCGCATCACCGATCAGTTGAAGCAGAACCAGGCCGCGCACGCCGCAAGATTGGCCCAGCGGAATGCCGCCGCGGCGACCCAGGACACCGCGGCCGCGCAAACCACCTGATCCGCGACATCGCACGCACGATTACCTGCCGCCACGACAACCCAGCCCGCAAAACCCGTTGGGCTACGCGACCTGATCCACCGGTGCCGCAGTCTTCCGATAGATCGTTTCGGCCATCTCGGGCCCGGCCAGGATCTCCACCAGCCGAACCGCCCCCATGGTCCCGATGCTGCCCTGACGCACCGCCGCCTGCACTGCTTCGCTCGCCTTCTCAAGCAGCGCGTCATAGGCGGCCGGGTTGCCCAGCTTGCGCCCGGTGGTCTCGATGGTGCGAAGATCCCGGGCGAACGATTCCATCTTCTTCTGGCCGACGCTGTCGAGCGCCACCGTCGCTACCGCCAGCGGTCCGACAAGCCCGTTGGTGATGCCCTCGACGAAGCGCCCGCGGCAGACTTCGTCCAGCTTCTTGCGGATCCCGGTCAGCCGGACACGATGGCGCGCCGCGCCGGGGTCCAGGTCGATGTCGCGCAGCAACGTGGCGATCCGCTGCACCTCGGTTCCCACCGCCGAGAGGACCCCGTCGCGCAGCCCCTCGGTCAGTTCCGATCGATCCTCCATGTCGGCCAGCAGCGCGTCGGTGCCCTCGTCCATCGCGGTCTGCAGCATGGCCCGGTCGGCCGGCGTTCCGCTCAGGATGATAAGCTGGCGCAACTGCGGCACCACGTGGGGCAGACGCCGCAGCAGCAGCTTGAACACCATCGTGCCGCCCGGCGCCGGCTCGCCGCTCAGGCTCGCCAC
This sequence comes from Rhodopila sp., assembly GCF_965277165.1. Taxonomy (GTDB): domain Bacteria; phylum Pseudomonadota; class Alphaproteobacteria; order Acetobacterales; family Acetobacteraceae; genus Rhodopila. Next base: position 2,013,089 of record NZ_CBDICE010000005.1, on the reverse strand, counting down.
GATGTCGCGGATCGCCTGTTCATCGGGTTGCAGCACGCCGATTTCGACGTCACGCTCCAGGTCACGCATCACCGAGGCACCGCGCAGCACGGTGGCGATGGCGCGGGCTAGCGGCGCGTACAACCCTGGCGGCAGACCGGTGTCCGCCCAGCCGAGCGGCGCCGGCGCGCGGCCCAGTATCTCACCCGCCCGACCCCATGCCGCCAGTCCGGCTCGGCTGACTATTTCGGCTTCGTCGGTGTGGTGGCCGCCGATCATTGTCTCGATCGCCTTGGCCGCGTCGCCCAATTCGGCCTGAACGGTGCGCGATATCGCCTCCAGCACGCTGCGCGGGATCGTCGCCTGCCCGGGCTTCCATTGCGACGCGGGCACGATCAGCCCATCCAGCGGCATGAACAACAGCCGGGTAAAGCGCAGCAGGCGCGGCGGCTTCAGGCTGGACAGCCGCCGGCGCAGCGGTTCCAGCACCGCCTGGCGCACCCCGGGTTCGGCGGATGCCTCCAGCAAGGCAACGATCTGGCGGATCTTCGCATCGTCGGCATCCAGCATATCGGCGCGCAACGCACCCATCCCGGACCGCCCCGGCCGGACCGCGGCCAGCGGAGCAGCGCCCGTCAACATGAAAGTGCCCGCATGTGTTCGTTGCGAGCAACGGTATCGAACACCGCCGCCCCGGTGCGCCAGTCCTCGTTCAGCGGGATCAGCCGGCGCAGTTTCATTGAAATATCGACCTCCTGGAATTGGTCAGCCCATTCCTTGGCCTCCTTGGGCAGCACCGGAACAAGTTGAACCATCTCGACCAGCGCGGCGCGGCGCGCCGCATCGTCCTGCGCCAGAGTCCACAGCAGGCAAATCTGTTCCCAGCCGTCCAGCAGCCATTCCGGACGTCCGGACAGGCGCACGATCGGCTCCGGATCTTTGCCCCAGGTCCGCAACAGCCCGAGAACATCGTTGGTCAACTCGCGCGCCTGCGCCAGCGTGGCCTCCGCCAGCTTCAGAGTGTGATCGGCCACAGTACAGATCATTTCGGCATACGACGCCTGGTCGTCGGAGCGTTGCGCGCTGCTCCACGCCGCCACCTCCTGCGAGCAGCGCTGCAGCAGTTTGATCAGCCGCGGCACCCGCCCGCTGGTGCTGCCGACGGTGACACCGATATAGGACATGGTGTCGCCGATCGCTTCCAGCGCCGCGGCCACCCAGTTGCTGGTCCGCCGCAACAGTGGCGCCACCTGGTCGACCGCCAGGCGGGCGCGCCGCTGCATCTCCTCGGGATCGCTGACGGCGGCGAGTTTCTGTTCCGCGGTCGGGGCATCGACCTGCTCGACCAGGGCCAGCAACAGCAGGTAGTTCGCCAGCAGCCGGTCGCCTTTGTCATTGTCCGCCGCCTTGCGCGCTGCTGCCGTTGCCTCGTCGCCGGCCAACCCCTCGGCGGCGATTTCCCGGCTGACCCGGCGGATGGTGCCGGGGGTCACGCTGGTCAGCGCCTCGATCCGGTCGTTGAGCTGCCTGTCGTGCAAGGTCGGACTGCACAGCGCGCTGATGCTTTTCCACGCCATGATGTAGACCCCGCGGCCGCCCGAGGGGTTGGGAATGACCAGCTCCAACCCGCGTTTCTCGCCCGGCCGAGCGCGCGTGCCGGCCAGCAGCGGCGTGGTGAAGGGCACGGCGACGCCGCGTTCGAGGAACGTCGTCGGATGGTAGGTTTGTACCGGCGGCAGGCTCGGTTCGGACACGTTTGATCCCTCAGAAGCGGCCAGCGCTTTGGAACCCGCCAGCATTGCCCAACAGCTAGACCCAAATAGTTGATAAAAGATTACTTTCGGGAGCGGCCGGCGCCCCACACCGTGATCGTCGTTGGACTGCGCCGGCCGACGGCTGGTTCGCAGGAGCCTTGCCCCGTCGTGAACCGACGGCAGGTGGCTCTTGAGCAATCCACCAGACCGGCCGATGATCGCCCCGGATTGCCAGAAGGAACCAGCCATGCCCGACAGCCCCGCCGACATTGGCACTCAGGAGCGGGCGATGTTCGCCGCCAGCAAGACCCGCCTGCCGCTGAACGGCATCACCGTGCTGGATCTGACGCTGGCCCGGGCCGGGCCGACCGCGGTGCGCCACTTCGCCGACTGGGGCGCCAACGTCATCCGCATCGAGCCGCCGCCCGGCGAGGGCGAGGACGTCGCCGGGCGCCGCCACGGCTTCGACTTCCAGAACCTGCACCGCAACAAGCGCGCCGTCACCCTGAACCTGAAAGCCAAGGAGGGCCACGAGGCGTTCATGCGCCTGGCCGCCAAGGCCGACGTGGTGCTGGAGAACATGCGGGCCAACGTGAAGCACCGGCTGAAGGTGTCGTACGACGACGTCAAGGCGGTCAACCCGCGCATCGTCTACGGCAGCATCTCCGGCTTCGGCCAGGACGGCCCGTATGGTCCGCGCGCCGGGGTCGATCAGATCGCCCAGGGTATGGGCGGGTTGATGTCGATCACCGGCGAGCCCGGCCGCGGCCCGATGCGCGTCGGCATCCCGATCGACGACCTGACCGCGGGCAACCTGCTCGCGCTGGGCTGCATGATGGCGCTGTTCGACCGTGAACGCACCGGGGTCGGCCGCTGGGTCACCACCAGCCTGCTGGAGGCGCAGATCTTCATGCTCGACTTCCAGGCCAGCCGCTGGCTGATGGAAGGCGAGGTGGCCGGGCAGGCCGGCAACGACCATCCGACCGGCATCCCGACCGGGGTGTTCCCGACCAGCGACGGCCACATCAACATCGCCGCCAGTTCGTCGCGCGTGTTCACCCGGTTCTGCGAGGCGATCGAGCGCCCTGACTGGCTGACCCGCGAGGACTGGAAGACCCAGGCCGGGCGGTCACGCGACCGCGCCGCGATCAACGCCGCGATCGGCGAGATCACCCGCACCAAGCCGTCCAACCACTGGATCGAGCTGTTCGAGGCCAATGGCATCCCGTGCGGGCCGATCAACTCGATCGATCAGGTGTTCGCCGATCCCCAGGTGAAACACCTCGGCATGGCCACGCGGATGAACAGCCCCCATGTCGGCGACAAACAGGTGGTTGCATCGGCAATCAGTATCTCCGGCTTCTCCAAGGCGATCCGCGACCATACGCCAAACGCCGGCGAGCACAGCGACGACATCCTGAAAAGCGTCGGCTACAGCGACGCCGAACTGAACGACATGCGCCACAAGGGAGTGATCTGATGCTGCCCGACCACGCCGAGACCCGCGCCTTCGCGGGCGGAAAGATGCTGGCCGCGAAGGATGACGGCGTCGGCCTGATCACCTTCAACCAGCCGGAAAAGCGCAACGCCATGTCGATGGAGATGTGGACCGGCCTGGGTGAGATCCTGGATGAATTCTCCGACGACAGCAGCGTCAGCGTCGTCATCATGACCGGGGCCGGCAACAAGGCGTTCGTTTCGGGTGCCGATATCAGCCAGTTCGAGAAGAACCGCAACAGCGCCGAGGCGCAGGTGGAGTACGATCGGGCCACCGGCATCGGGCGCGACAAGTTCCATACGTTCAAGAAGCCGGTGATCGCGCGTATCCGCGGCTTCTGCATGGGCGGTGGACTGGCGATCGCGATGGCGACCGATCTGCGCATCGCCTCGGCTGACAGCCAGTTCGGCATCCCGGCGGCGCGGCTGTCGATCGCCTATGCGCCGGATGCGGTGAAGCGGCTGATCGACCTGGTGGGGCCTGCGCACGCGCGGATGATCCTCTACACCGCCAAGCGGATCGATGCCGCGGAAGCGGAACGCATCGGCCTGATCAACAAGATGACCTCCGAGGAAGGCTTGAACGACGTGGTGCTGGATATCGCGCGCACCATCGCCGACAACGCCCCGCTGTCGGTTGCCGCGTCCAAGCTGACGATCAACGAGATGATCAAAGACCGCTCCGAACGCGACATGGAGGCGATCCGCAGCATGGGCGAGGTTTGCTTCAACAGCGCCGACTACAAGGAGGGGCGGACGGCGTTCATGGAGAAGCGGCCGCCGCGCTTCGTTGGGCGGTGAGCGCGCGGTTGGGTAGGGGCGAAGCCGGCGTCTCTGGCTGCTCCGCCAGGGTTGCGCGCGGCTAGGCCGGCTGGACCTCCGGCAGCTGCTCGGGGCGGTAGCCGGTGCGTTGCATGTGGTCAAGCTTCAGCTTGACCGGCGTGCCGAGCCACATCGCGTGGACGCTGTGGTCGTCGATCATGTCGTCGGTTAGGGGGTGCACCAGGATGTCGAGGCCATCGCGGTTCAGCATCAGCCACGGCACGATGGCCTGGAACTGGTCGGCTCGGAAAGTGACGTTGAACTGGGAGATAGGATGCGGCCCTCGGGGGTCGTCGTTGAGGGCGCCGGGGTTGATGGCGAAGTTGCTGGCTATGATCTGCCGCAGGCGTTCGGCGACCGGGCGGTCGGCGGGGCCGTAATAGACATGGGCGTGGTAGCCCGTGACGCGGGTCATTGGCGCATCCTCCCTGGTTGTTTTCGGTGGATATACGCCGAAGACCGGGTTTTGCCCAGGGGTGGACGCCCTGAGACCAGTTCCGCGTTCGGTTGAGCATCGAACAGAGATCCAATCCATTGCGAAGGCGGATTGTTGTCCCAGTTTCGAGTATTTTTTCTTCACAGGGGGATTGCACTTAAATCCTCGATGAAGATGTTGCGAATGACCGCAGTAAGATCGTAGCAAAGGTCTTCAAGAACGAACAAAGCCGCATCAGCAAAGGTGCCGTCAGGGAGACGCGAAACGATTCTCTTGCTGACGTAATGCCTGCACGCACTCAAGGTAGATATACAGACCAATTCTGTTGGGTGGTTACCCGGTGCAGCCTAGACTTGTCGCTGTGAGGACAACCGGCACGCCGTGCCGCGCTCCTCCAGAAAGATTAGGTGTTTCCAAAGTTAAGGCTCAAGCGCTCGAAGCGAACTCGAATGATCGGAACCACGAAGCCGGATCCAGAGCTCATTACAAAAAGCCTCATCAGGAGGCGCCCGGCATGCCGGACGGTTTGCGCGCCGCGTGGCGAACGGCATGAATAATGATCTCGGCCTCGGTGACCTGGTAGAAGATGAGATAGGGATAAGGTGATGCCGTCATACGCGGGATACTCGGGTCATCCGTGCGAGTGCCGAGGCCGGGATAAAGCAACAGAAGATCAATGATGACCTGTATACGCGCCCGGACCCGCTTCGCCCCCTGGGGCGAATGAGCCGCGATGTAGCCGAGGACCGAGTCAAGGTCGGCAAGTGCCGGAAGGGTATAGCGAAGCTTCACAAGGCATGCTTTGCCCACACCGCACGCCCCTCATCGTCGGTCGCGAACTCCCCCCGGGACGCCGCGGCTTTTGAGTGAGCGATCGCCGCGCGTTCGTCGGCCGAAAGCCCCAGAGGCGGCTCGTGATCGGTCCCGGCAAGCCGCAGTATCAGCCGGGCGATGTCGTCTTGAGCGTCGGGCGGCAGGCGGCGCGCTGCCTCAAGCGCATCGTCAAGTAGCGTGGTCATGGTTGAGAGGTAACAGGATATCACCAAAAAACCTAGTACTTCGAGTCGTTCATAGTGCGGGGTACAACCGCTTCAGCTTGACGCGGGCATCGGCGGTGGTGAACTGCCAGTCGGCTTTGACATGTTTCTTGTTACGGCTGCCCTCCCATGCGGCGACTTCCTCGGTCAGAGTTTGCTTGTCCGCGATCCGCCGATCGAGGCACTGACCCGACAAGGCGCTGAGCTCGGATTCAGCCATATCCAGCCAACTGCCGTGCTTTGGCGTGTAGTGCCATTCGAACCGCTCCACCAGCCGGCGGGCCTCTGCGGCGGGAAAAGCCTCGTAGAGCGACGCCGGCTTGTGGGTATTGAGATTGTCTTGCATCAGCACGATTTTCTTCGCCTTCGGAAAATTCATGTCGGCTATGGCTTTGAGGATCTGAGCATAATCCACGGCCGTGTGGCGATCTGTCACCTCGACATGGCGCCAGCCTTCCAGGGGGGCGAAGATCATGAACAGATTAGCGGTTCCATTACGCTTATACTCGTAATCGTAGCGTGCCGGTTGCCCAGGCCTGCCAGCGATGGCTACACGCGTTTCGGCGACCAATTGTTTCGAGGTCTCGTCCACGCAGACCACAGGATACTCTGGATCGTGCGGCCTCTGATAAACCTCAAGAACGTCCTCCATTCCGGCTACAAAGGCGGCGTTGGCGTCCGGCGGGATCACCCATTGCTTTTGTAGATGCGGCTTAAGGAGGTTTTTTTTAGCGTCCGCCCGATCGTGTTGTCGCTGGCGCGGTCGACGATCTTCAGTTCGACAACGTGCTCTTCAAGGAGTTGTAGCGTCCACCGCTTGCGACCCTTCGGCGGGTCGGAACAAGCCAGCGCGATCAGTTTAGCCTCGGCGGCTCCGTCGAAAATGCGCGGTCTGGCCGAGGCTGGGGAATGCTTGCGGACCAGAACGGCCTCGAACCCCTCTTCCACCATTTGCTGGCGGGTCCGTGCGACCGTGTCGACGCTGGTATCGAGGGCTGTTGCGATTTGTCTGTCGCTCCAGCCGTCGCCCGCTTGCGCGCTGTCGGCCTTCAACAGAATGCGGGCCCGGGTCAGTTGCCGGGCCGGGTGGTTGCCCGCGTGGATCAGCGTGTTGAGGCGATCCCGCTCCTCTTCGCTGAGCTTCACCACATACCTTTTTCCAGCAAGTCGTTCCGCGATCACGAAGCATCTCCGTCGTTGCGGAACTATCGATTCGAAGAATGGCCGCGAAATCAATGACAGGAGGTACTAGCACGCCGTGCTGAGCGGATCGCGGCGCAACGTAGCACTCCTTGGCGCGGCCGAGGCCACACCTACCGTCCCTGACGCTCGCGCGCCTAGGACAGGATCTCAACACCGCGTTCATGTGCGCAAAGTGGCCGCGTCCCAGACTTGAACCACTCCAGCACGTCGGTATCGAGCCGCAGGCGCACCGAGGTCTCGCCTGACGCCGGCATGACGACTTTGGCGCTGTCCCAGATGTCTGGATCAACGGGCGGCGCTGGCGCATCGGCGCGGTTTTTGCTGCGGTTTTTGCTCTGGTCGCGTAGCGCCCTCATTGTGTCGAGTGAGTATCGCCTGATAACGTCTCTTGCCATCCTCCTCCACCTCACCGCGCACTGCCCGATAACGGGTTTCGCCATATTCGGCGCGGGTAGCTTCTGCCTCGATGACCGGGTCTGCATGGATGACCGCGCTTTCGGAAATCAACGCAATCAAGCGCGGTGCCCTGAAATCCTGGCGCCGCTTCCTCGCGAAGCCGGGAGCAGTCCAGCCCCGGCCCCCAATGTTGCCCACCCCGGCCCCCCGGCGTATGCAACTTCCAGCCCGAACCTGATCAGGACACGCCGGAATGTTCGAACTGCCCGAAGAACACCGCATGCTGCAGGAGCTTGTCGCGAAGTTCATCGACCGCGACGTGATGCCGCTGGAAAAGACCGTGCTGGCCCGCGAGATGTCGGGGCAGACCTCGGGGCTGCCGGCGGAGGACGAACAGCGGCTGCTGGCGAAGTGCAAGGAGCTCGGCCTCTGGGGCCTGGACGTGCCGGAAGCCTATGGCGGCGCCAACCTGCCGTATGCGGCGCTGGCCGGGGTGTATGAGGAACAGGGGCGGACCTGCGTGCCGTTCACCTTTCCCCCGGACAGCCCCAACCTGCACATGCTGATCGCGGCGGCCAACGACGAGCAACGGGGCAAGTATCTCGATCCCTATGCGCGCGGTGACGCGCAGTCCGCGATCGCCATCTCGGAGCCGGGGGCTGGCGGCGATCCGGCGGGAATGACCACGCGCGCGGTCCGCAGCGGCGGCGACTGGGTGATCAACGGCCGCAAGATCTGGGTCAGCCGGGTGCCGCAGGCCGATTTCGTCATCGTTATGGCGCGCACCGGCGAGGGCAGGCGCGCCGACGGGGTGACCGCCTTCATCGTCGAGCGCGGCACCAAAGGCTTCATTATCGAGCGTGAGATCCCAATGCTGGGCGGCCAGCGCACCTATGAACTGGTGTTCGAGGACTGCCGCGTCCCGGCCAGCCAGTTGCTGGGCGTCGAGGGCAAGGGCTATGCGCCGATGCAGCTCCGCCTGACGGTGCGCCGGGTGCAGATCGGCGCCTGGTGCATCGGCATGTCCCGCCGCGCGCTCGACATGATGGTGGAGCACACCAAGCAGCGGGTGACCTTCGGCCAGCGGCTGGCCGACCGCCAGGCGATCCAGTGGTGGATCGCCGATGCCGCGGTGAAGATCCATGCCTGCCGGCTGATGGTGTATGACGCCGCGACCAAGTCCGATGCCGGGCACGACGTGCGGACCGAGGCCTCGATGGTGAAGCTCTACGGCACCGAGATGGCCACCGAGATCGTCGATCATGCGATGCAGGCGTTCGGCGCCATGGGCGTGGCGAAGGAACTGCCGCTGCAACTGATGGCGCAGAAGGTCCGCACGATGCGGGTCTACGAAGGCCCGTCAGAGGTGCATCGCATGGCGATCGCGCGCCGCATCATCGGCCGATGAGCGGCGAGCGGCGACCGGTGAGCAGCGACGGGTGAGCAGCGACGGGCGCGAGACACCGACGCCGCGGATCAAGGCGGGAATCTGGGTCGGCATGGCGGTGCGGAAGGGTAACGCCGAGGGGCGCTACGGCGCGGTGATCCGCCGCGGCGATGCCGACGCCGGGGGGGTGCTGGTGGTGCTGCGCAACGACAAGCAGGTTTGCGTGCTGTCGCAGGTTCGCTCCGGCGCCGGTGCGCTGGCATGGATGCGCGCCACCGGACCGTTGCCGGTCGATGACGCCGCCGCCGACGCCTACATCGCCAGGCAGGTGACGTTCGACCCCGACCTCTGGGTTATCGAGTTCGAGGCGCCCGATCTGCTGCCGCCATTCGAGGCAAAGATCCTGTGATCGTCGCGCCGGCGGTCTGAGCCGGGTTTGCCGGGGCAGTTGGCGCCGGGCTTTGTCGGGATTTCAGCCGGGTTCTTGATTGCAACGGTGGTCCCGGCGACCTATGTTGCACTGCAACAAGACGGAGGCGTCCTTTCCAGGTTTCTGAAAGGAAGTGCCAGATGCACAAATCCGATTTTTGGACAGATTGGGCCAACGCGATGGAGTTATCCGTCCAGGGCAACAGGGTGATCGCGCGTGAGATCGGCGAACTGGCCGAGCGGCTGTGGCGGCGGCTGGGCCGCGGAGTATCGGGCGCGGTCGGCGGCGCGCGTCCAACGCCGCCGCCGACCTGAACAGCGGGTGCCGGATCAGCCTTGCTGACCGGTCATTACCATCCAGTTCAGGCCAAAACGGTCGGTCACCATGCCGAACTTCGATGCGAAGAAGGTCTTTGCCAAGGGCATGGTGACCTGGCCGCCATCAGCCAGGGCGGCGAACAGACGATCCGCCTCGGCGTCGTCGGCCGCGGTGAGCGAGAGCGAAATGCCGCTGAATGCCGCGGTTCCGGAGCACCCGCCGTCACTTGCCATCACCAGCGAGTCACCGATGCGCAGGCTGACATGCATGACCTTGTCGGCCGATCCTGGCGGGACCATCGACTGGTCGGGGGCTTCCTTGAACCGCATCAGCATCTGAACCTCGGCGCCGATGGCGGACTGGTAGAACTTCACTGCTTCGTCGCAACGTCCGTTGAACGAAAGATATGGCTGCACCAGCATTCTCGGTTCTCCCCATCTGACGGTTGGCCGCTTGTGAACGGCGTCCACATCGGGTTGTAGCGGCACTTCTGGACAGTGTCCACATAATCGCGCGATGGTGTGCGAACAGATGAGACCGGCCAGCACCGTCGCGGCGCGCGACACCTATCGCCATGGCGACTTGCGGCGCGCTTTGTTGGACGCCGGCATCGCGCTGGCTCGCTCAGGAGGACCGCAGGCGGTGACGCTGCGCGAGGCGACGCGACGCGCCGGAGTGGTTCCGAATGCCGCCTACCGCCATTTCAACAGTCAGCAGGACTTGCTGCAGGCGGTGCGTTCGGCGGCGTTGTCCTCGATTGCCGTGGCGATGGAGCAGGAACTGTCCGCCATCGCGGCGGAGCTGCCGCCGGCGGCCTTCGCCAGGGCCAGCCTGCGCGCGGTCGGGCGTGGCTATCTGCGATTTGCCTTCAGCGAGCCGGGGCTGTTCCGGACCGCGTTCGGAACGGGTCCGCAAGCTGGCCAGAGCCGGGGCGTGGAGCAGGCTGGCGGCAGCGGGCTCAATCCGTTTCAGTTGCTGGGCCTGGCGTTGGACCGGATGACCGCCGCGAAGGTGATGCCGGCGGAGCGTCGCGATGGGGCGGAGTATTTGGCGTGGTCGGCGGTGCACGGGCTGGCGATGCTGGTGATCGACGGTCCGTTGCGGGGGATGGAGGCGGAACGGATCGAGGCGGCAATTCCTCGGCTGTTGGGGATGGTTGAGGACGGCATTTGAGCGTGCGCGGTGGGTTTGGTGGGACGCTGGGGCTCTTGATTTTGTCGGCCGATTCAGCCGACCGCATGGGATGCTTGCGTCGGGATCGGACCACCGGGTCTGTTCGGTTGGCGGGTCTGTTCGGTTGGAGAGGGCGATTCACGTCTGAGCCTGGTTCACCCTCAGCGCGATCACGCTTGGGGACGGGAGAGCGGATGTTGGCGGAAGAAGCGCAGCATTTCGGCGGTGGCATCGGGGCCGCGCGGGTCGGTGTATGATCCATCCCGGCTGCCGCCGAACCAGGCATGGCCGGCGCCGTGGACGGCCCATTGCTCTGTCAGCGTGTTGCCATCGCTGTCGATCCGGGAGGTTCGCGTATAGGCGTGACCGTTCGGCACCTGAGCGGTCTCGACCTGGGTGCGCAACGGCTGGCCCCGCAGCGTCTGGGCGATGACGGCGTCGGCGTTGCGGGCGTTGACCGTGGTGTCCCGGTCGCCGTGGAACACGATGGCGGGGACGATCCGTCCGGTAGCGGATCGAGCGCCGTCGTTGCCTCGCTGCATGGCGGTGAATGCCGATTGCATGTCCCGGGCCGCGCCGCAGGCCAATCCGGAATGGATTCCGACGGCGGCGTAGAGCTCGGGGTAGGTGTTGGCCATGATCGCGGCGGCCGCAGCGCCGGCCGACAGCCCGGCGACATACACCCGGCTTGGGTCGATGGCGAAATCGTGAATCACCTGGCGGGTGATGCCGGCGATCAGGGAGGCTTCTCCGCCGTTGCGCTGCTGATCGGCGGGGTTGAACCAGTTCCAGCACTTTTGCGCGTTGGCCGTGCCGGTTTGCGCGGGGTAGGCGACGATGAAGCTGTTTGCCTCGGCGGCCTTGTTCATGCGTGTGCCGGCGGCGAAATCATCGGGGGACTGAGTGCAGCCGTGGAGCATGACAACCAGCGGCACGGGCTGTCCGGCGTAGCTGGTTGGTATATACACTTTGTATGGACGTGTGCCAGCGGGACCGCTGAAGCCGCGGGCGTTGAAAGCGCCGCCTTGGGCGCTCAGGCTGCCTGGCGAGGAGGCGGGGCGCGTCCAGTCGGGAAAGCCGGCGCCAGGGTGCGGCGCCAGGGGGTTGGGGTGGGGCGACCGGGCGTGCGGGGCTTGGGCATTCAGGCTGCCGAGCGTGCGGCGAACGGCGGCGGTTGCGTCGATCAGGCGGGCGGTTGGAGCGAGACGTTTCGGGTTCAGTAGGTCTCGCGGCGAGAAGAGTTTCATGATGCTTACTTTCGGCATGACGGCTTCGGTACCCAGCGGCGGCTTGGGTTGTTCCGGTTCAATAGGTGCGGTCGGCGAGCGCGGCCTTGACCGCGGGACTGGCGTGCAGCGCGCCGAGGACGGTGACCGAGGAAATCGTCGCGCGGGCCAGTTCGGCGGTCACATCCTGAGCGATGCTGGCCAGACCGAGCACGTTGATGTGCAGCATTTCGTTGCGGCTTCGTGCTGCCTCGAGGTCATGCCTTGTGTATTGACAGAGGCCGAGGTCGAGGGTTTTTCGCGCCACCGATTGGCGGACCACGTCGGCATGGCGATCGAGCTGGTTGCGGATCGCGGTGCGGATGAAGTCGGTGCGGTTGGCGTAGAAGCCATCGCGCACCATCAGATCGACCTGGCCGAGGTCGACGAAGCCCAGGTTTATGGTGATTTTTTCGCTGTCGGGCGGCTTTGCGGCGGGCGGCTTTGGGGCGGGCGGCTTTGGGGCGGGCGGCTGTGGCCGCGATGCGCGTGGCCGTAATTCGTGAAGCCGGCTCATCATCATCCCCTTACCATCCACCTGGATGGTAGATGGGACGGGAGCGCCGGCTTGCAAGCGGTCAGAGCATTATTGGTTCAGGTAACCGAAAATGCTTTGGAACTGATTGTTCGAGAGGGCGATTCACGCTTTTGGCGATGCCACCAAAAGCGATCGCACTCTTGATTGTTCGAGAGGGCGATTCACGCTTTTGGCGATGCCACCAAAAGCGATCGCACTCTTGATTGTTCGAGAGGGCGATTCACACTTTTGGCGAGGCCACCAAAAGCGATCGCACTCTAGTCGAAACCGAGGAAGCCCGGGGACGCGCTGATCGGCGGTGCTGCGCGCAAGGCGGCGAGGTCGGGCAGCGGCCTGGCGGTGCGGAGATCCTGGGCGAGCAGAATCTCGAGTTCGGCGGCGACGCGCAGCACGAGGGCGTCGCCGCCGCGCGGGCCGACGATCTGCAGCCCGAACGGCATGCCGTTGCGATCCAGGCCGACCGGAAGCGACAAGGCCGGGTGTCCGACCACGGTGACGGCGTAGGCCATCGCCAGCCAATGGAAATAGGTGCGGGTGGGCGTGCCGTCGATCTCGGCGGGGTAGAGCTCGCGCCAGGGTCGCGGACTGATGGTGATGGTCGGGGTCAGAATGACGTCGTATTGTTCAAAGAACGACTGCCAGCGGTGGTAGAGCGTGGTTTGGGCGGCCTGCGCGCTGGCGATATCCTCGGCGCTGTAGCGCAGGCCTTCCTCGACGTTGGCGTGCACGTTGGGGCCGACCAGATCGGGGGTGTTGCGGACTTTCTCGAGATGGGAAGACAGGAACAGGGTGGCGCGCAGCACCTCGAATGCCCGGTTGGCTTCGGTGCAATCGGGCGTGGCGTCATCGGCGCGGGCGAAGGCGTGGCGAAACAGGCCGGTCTTTTCCGCGAATACCGAAGCGATGTGGCTTTCGGTTGGCGCGAAGCCGAAATCCGGGGTCAGCGCGACGCGCAGGCTGGCGAGGTCGATCGGTGCCAGCGGGTGGAAATCGCCGGGTTGGCGGATCGTTCTTGCGTGTATCGTGGTGGCCAGCGGATCGCCGGCGTCGTCGCCGATCATGGCTGCCAGCAGCAGCGCGGTGTCGGCGACGGTGCGGGCCATCGGGCCGACCACCGGAAGCAGGCTCCAGCCGTGCGGGCGGCGTTCGGTCGGCACCAGGCCGGGGGTGGGGCGGAAGCCGACGATGCCGCAGAACGACGCCGGATTGCGCAACGACCCGCCGGTGTCGGAGCCCTGGCAGATCGGCGCCATGCCGGTCGCCAACGCCACCGCCGATCCGCCGGACGATCCGGCGCAGGATTTGGTCGGATCGAACGGATTGCCGGTGGCGCCGTAGACGGCGTTGCGGGTATTGGCGCCGGCGCCGAATTCCGGCGTATTGGTCTTGCCGATCACGTTCGCCCCGGCGGCGCGGATTTTTGCCACCAGGCGCATGTCCTTGGTAGGAACGTTATTGCTAAATAACGGGCTGCCGGAGGTGGTGCGCAGGCCGGCCGTCGGCTCCAGGTCCTTGATCCCGATCGGCAGGCCGTGCAGCGGCGGCAGGGCATCGCCGCGTGCCACGGCGGCGTCGGCGGCCTCGGCGGTGGCGCGGGCGCGATCGAAGTCGCGCGCGACCATGGCGTTGACGGCATGATCGACCGCCTCGATGCGGCCGATGCAGCTTTGCAGCAGTTCGCGGCATGACAGGCTCTTGCTGCCGATCAGCCGGCGTGCCTCGACGGCGGTCAGGTCGCAGGGGTCCATGATCAGTAGCCCAGGGCCAGGCCGTCCTTGCGCGGTTCGGATGCCCCGACCAGGCAACCGCGGGCGTGGTCGATCCAGATCGCCTGGCCGCCGCCGTGCGGGCGTTCGGTTGGCGCCGGGTCATGGCCCATGGACGCCAGCTTGCGCACCAGATCGTCGGGCACGCCGCGTTCCACCAGCAGCTTGCCCCCGGTCGGGAACACCCGGAACAGATCCAACGACTGCTGCAGGTCCAGGCCGTATTCAAGGAAATTGGTCAGGAACCAGGACTGTCCCATCGGCTGGTAGTGGCCGCCCATCACGCCGAACGGCATGACCGCGCGGCCGGCCTGCATCAGCATGCCTGGGATGATGGTGTGCATCGGCCGCTTGCCGGGAGCGATGCAGTTCGGGTGGCCGCGCTCCAATCGGAAACTCAGGCCGCGGTTTTGCAGCATGACGCCGGATTTGTGGGCCAGGATGCCGGTGCCGAAACCCTCGAACAGGGAATTGATGAAGCTGCAGGCGTTGCCGTCGCGGTCGACGACGCAGAGATAGACCGTGTCCTTGTGTGGCGGCAGTATCGATTCACCCGCGGCCGGCAAGGTGGGCATTGCCGCGGTGTCGCTGATCAGCGCACGCTGGGCCGCCAGGTACTCCGGGCTGAGCAATTTCTTGACCGGAACGTCCACGGCTTCGGGGTCGGCTATGAAGGCATCGCGATCGCGATAGGCCAGGCGGGCGGCCTCGATATGGCGGTGGGCGCGGATCACGCCGGATGCGCCGTCGGGCGCCGGGGGCAGGCCGTCGAGCATGCCCAGCAGCATCAGGACCAGCAGGCCCTGGCCGTTGGGCGGGCACTGGTAGACGTCGTAGCCTTTCCACTGCAGCTTGATCGGATCGACGAATTCGGCGTTGTGCAGGGCTTTGGCGAAGTCCTCCTCGGTGTGCAGGCCGCCGCGCTCACGCAAGGTAGCCACCATGTCGGCGGCGACCGGGCCCTGATAGAACGCCTCGGCGCCGTGGCGGGCGATGGCGCGCAGGGTTTCGGCCAGCGCGGGCTGGGCGAACAGGTCGCCGGCCTTGGGCGCGGAGCCGTTGGGCAGGAACGGGGTGGCGCCGCCCTTGCGCAGTTTTTCCTCCAGCCGAGCCCAGTCCCAGGACACCTTGGGATGCACCGGCCAGCCGTCCTGGGCGAAGCGGATCGCCGGTTGCAGCAGTTCGTCGAGGCCTTTGCGACCGTGCGCCTTGAGTAATGTTTCCCAGGCGTTGACCGCGCCGGGGACCGTCACCGAGTGCGGCGAGGTGTTGTCCTGGGCGCGCATCTGGCGGCTTTCGTAGTAATCGATGGTGGCGGCGGCGGGGGCCCGGCCCGACCCGTTCAGCGCGTGCACGCGGCCGGTTCCGGCGGGTGCGTAGAGGCAGAAGCAGTCGCCGCCGATGCCGGTCGATTGCGGCTCGATCACGCAGAGCACGGCGACGGCGGCCACCGCGGCGTCGAGCGCGTTGCCGCCGGCCCGCAGCACGTCGAGCGCGGTCAGCGTGGCCGCCGGCATCGAGGTTGCCGCCATCCCGTGGGTGGAATAGACCGGACTGCGGCCGGGTAGCTGGTAATCGCGCATTTTGGTCCTCGGATCAGGGGACGGTCAGCTTAACCCAGGTCGCCGCCAAAGCAACGCAGAGGAAACAATCAGATGGCGGAGCAGATCAGCTACGAGGCGTTCGAGGCGGTGGAAATCCGGGTCGGCACGATCACCGAGGCGAAACCGTTTCCCGAGGCGCGCAAGCCGGCGATCAAGCTGAGCATCGATTTCGGGGCGGAGATCGGGATCAAGAAATCCAGCGCGCAGTTGACGGTGCACTACCGGCCGGACCAGTTGATCGGGCGGCAGGTCTGCGCGGTGGTGAATTTCCCGCCGCGCCAGATCGGCCCGTTCCTGAGTGAGGTGCTGACGCTTGGCATGCCAGACGAGGACGGTGCGGTTGTGATGATTCGTCCGGATCTGCGGGTGCCGAATGGTGGGAAGTTGTTTTAGGATGGATCGGTGCGGCGGAAAGACGGGTGAATGAAAACGCAAGATGCTGAGACTGGACCACCTGCCGAGACGGGTCTGCTGACCCGCAATCCTTGGGTGGCTCGGCGCCCGCTCACGGTGGCTGAATACCATCGCATGGGCGAGGTCGGCATCCTGACGGAGCGTGATCGGGTCGAGCTCATCGAGGGAGAACTGGTCGCGATGGCGCCGATCGGAAGTCAGCACTCGGGGACGGTGAACGGGCTTACTCGCATGCTGATCCATGCGGTGGGTGACCGCGGCGTCGTGTCGGTGCAAAATCCGGTGCAACTCGATGACCGCTCTGAGCCCGAACCGGATTTCACCGTGCTGCGGCCGCGGGCCGACGATTATCGGCAATCGACGCCGCGTCCGAACGAGGTGCTTTTGGTCATCGAGATCGCCGCCAGCAGTTTGGACTATGACCGCGCGGTCAAGCGGCCGCTCTATGCCAGACACGGCATCGCCGAACTGTGGATCGTCAACCTGGCGGTGGGTGAGGTGGACGTCTGCCGCGGCCCCGCCGGCGATGATTACGCGTCGGTGTCGCGGGTCGGGCGCGAGGGCGTGCTGGAACCGCTGCTGTTGCCGGGCGCGACCATCTCGGTTGCCGCGCTGTTGGGCTAGCGAGCGCGGTCGGCTGAGGATGACGGCCATCACGGTGGCGAACTCGGGCGTAGGTCGCGCTCTCGGATAAATTGCCAGTCAGGCTGGGCTCAGCATGGCTTGCGGATCAAGATGTATGGCCGTCCCATTGGCAGCCGATCGCGCCATCGGCCATGGCTCTATCCTTGCTGGTGAAAGCCCGGCTCCTCCGGCAGTTCCGCCAGGTCTTCGTCGATCGAGGAGACCTCGGCCATGCGGGGGCCGCGGCGGCATAGGCGCGACATTTCCTCGACCGAGGCGATATCGCCGGCGATCAGGGCTTCGACGGTTCCATCCGCACGGTTGCGGACCCAGCCGGACAGGCCGAGTTCGGTGGCCTTGCGGGTCATCCAGGCGCGGTAGCCGACGCCTTGAACGTGACCTGCGATAACCAGTCGTTTGGCGTTCACTGATCCCCCCGGGTCAGGTCGATATAGCGTGAAGCGAGCACGATGTCGGCCAACACGGCGGCGCGCCGGCCGACCGCTTCGTCATCGTCTCCCCATTGCTCCGCTTGGAACAATTCGTCCAGGGCACCCAGCGCGTGGGCGGTCTGGGCGTCGAGTTGCTGGGCGGCCAAGGCGAGGCCGAGTATCAGGCTGCCGAGCGCAGGGACGGCGATGCCGAGGCCGGCCAGGGTGTCCACGTCGAGGGCGGCGACGGCTTGCCTGAGTGCGGCGATGCTGTCGTGGTGCTGCCCTAGGTAGCCGACACCGGTAACCACGCGCAGCCTGGCGCCGTAGATGCGTTCGGCCCAATCCAGCCAATGCTGCCATTGGTCGCACTGTCGCCGCACCAGGGCCTGGGGGGTTTCGGCGCGGTAGCAAAGCAGGTCGGTTTCGCCGTATCGGGCGATGGCGTCGATGGTGATGGCAGGATCAGGGGCAATGCGGTCCAGCGCGGTGCCGGCGAGGCGGGTGAGCGGGGTATCCTTGAACGACATCTGGCCGCCTTTTGCGCCGCCGGCCGCTTGCCATTCCGCTGCGATCGCTTGGGCCAGTCGCGGCTTGGCGACGAGAAGGGGCGATCCGCCGGGCAGACGCATCGGCTTGCCGTCGAGCAGGATGGTGTGGCCGTTTTCGGTCTGGTGGACCTCGGTGCTGTCCCAGAAACGCTTCACGTTTGGGCTTTCATCGAAACAGGTTTTTCAGCAACGCGCCCGGATTGGGCAGGGCGTTGGGTTGGGAGTTCTTGGCGGCGGCGGCCGGTGGCAGCGCGGCCTGGCCGCGCGCTGCCGCCAACGCCGCCGGGCACATATCGGAGGTGCCGCTACCCAGCAGCTTGTCGGCGCCGAGCAGACCGCCGACGACGCCCAGGGGGGTGGCATTTCCGAGTACGACGCCGGCGACGGTGCCGGCGTTGGCCTCGGCGGCGCCGAGATCGTTGACCTTGACCGAGGGATCACGGATCGGGCCGGATACGGCGATCGGAATCACCACGCCGGTGCCGCCGACCCTCGCCTGGGGGCGCAGCGCCATAGCCAGAGTTTCGGCGCCGAGGTTGACGGTTCCGATGCCGGACATGGTCAGCAGCGAGGAGCTCAGTGCCAACGGCTTGATCGCGGCCACGCCGTTCTTGGCGTCGATGCGAACGGCGAAGCATCTGAGCGCGCTGGTGCCGCCCTTGCCGACCAGGTTGAGCGCGTTGAGCGAGTCCATCACCTTGCCCAGCAGGCTGCCGAGCAGTCGGTTGTCGATGGTGCCGGAGGCCATGGCGAGACCGAGCGAGCCATCGAGTGAGGCGGCGATGGCGTGCGGGCTGGCGCCGGCGCCGCTGAGGTCGGCGTAGAGCTCGACGTTGCCGCTGGCGTAGGACGGCTGATGGGCGGCGGCGAGGAGGGTTTTCAGCGCCAGGCCGGGGGCGTGCAGCACCAGATGGACGGGTGGCGCGGGCCGGGTGGCATCGGCCGAGAGGTTGCCGGTGAGGTGGCCGCCCGGCAGGTCGGCGGCGAACGGATTGACCTGGAGTTTCCCATTGGCCAGGACGGCGTGGGTGTCGATCGCCTTGTAGTCGGCGCCTCCACTGCGCAGGTCGGCGATGTTCAGTTTCAGGTCGGCATCGGCGGCGCGCAGCAGGTCGAACGGGATCGGCTGGTCGGAGAACAGTCTCCCGCCGCGGTGCGCGGGGGCGGGGGGCGCCTGGGTGCCGGCGGCCGGTTTGGCCGGGGTGGGGGCGGGCATCTGGTCGATGGCCTGCTGTATCGCGTCCAGGTCGATGCGGTTCGAGCGGAGCACGGCGGTCAGCGCCGGGCGGGCGGCCAGACCGAGCGTGGCATCGCCGGCCATGTCGCCGTCGGCGCTGGTCAGGGTCAGGGCGTGCAGCGCGGCGCCGTGACGGAGACCGCCTTTGACATCGGTCAGGCCGGCTTGGAGGGCGATCGACTTGATTGCGGGCAGCGGGCGGCGGGCGAGCGGCGACAGTGCCGACAGGTCGGGGATTTGCGCGGCCAGAGCGAGGTTCACGCCGGACATTGCGCGGGCGTCGGCGAGTGTGCCTTTGGCCGAGGCGGTGGCTCCGGCGGCCTGGAGGTTGACATCGACCGGGAAGGGGGCGGGCTTGGCGCCCGGCATCAGCAGTGCGGGCGGGCCGAAGGTGGCGTTGATTGCCGCGGGCTGGGTGCCGAGCTTGGCGGTGGCGGTGAGTTTCATTGGCTGGTCGAGGCGGGCGGCGTCGAGATCCAGTTTGTCGAGCGTCAGGCCGGGCATCTGCGTGCCGAGGTCGGAGGCGCCGACATGCAGGGTCAGGGAGGAGATGTCGGGCATGGGGGCGCCCGAGTCGGCGATCTTGGCGGCGAAGGTCACGTCGTGCAGCGGCGGGGGTGAGAAGCCTTGCAGCAAGGGCTGCAACGCGGTGGCGTCGGGCACGCTGCCGTTCAGGCTGAGGGTGTAGCCCTTGCCTTGCAGCGGCTGGGTGATCGATCCGTCGGCGGTGAGTTTTGCTCCGGCGGCGGTTAGGATCAGCTTGACCGGCCAGGGCGAGGTGGCGGCGGGCAGTTGCAGGCGGGTCAGGCTGCCGGTGTCGGCGGTGAGGGTGAACGGGGTGGCGTTGTAGCTGGCGTCGGCGTCCAGGTGCAGCGGGGAGTCGGGCGAGGCGGAGGTGGCCTGCAGTTTGGGCAGCAGCAGGGTGGTGGTCTTGCCGCTGGCGTCGTCGCGGTAGGCCAGGGTGCCGTCCTGGATGCGGATTGAATTGACGCTGACGGCGGTGGTTGCCTTGCCGGTGGCGGTTGGCGCCGGCTGCTGGGACCCGGCTGGCGCGGTGGGCGAGACTTCCGGGGTCAGTTGCCAGTTGGGTGGGCCGGTCGGGGGTTTTTCCAGCAGGATGTCGGGGTGGATCAGCACCAGGCGTTCGATCTCGATGCGTTTCGACAGCAGCGGCAGCAGGCCGAGTTCGAGTTCCATCGACTGCAGGGTGGCCATTTGCGGGCGGGAGAAGCCGGGCGGGTTGGCGAAGGCGACGTTGTCCACGCGGATGGTTGGGGTCAGCGAGAATTTAAGGCCGATCTTGCCGTTGAGGGCGAGGTCTCGGCCGGTGGCGCGCTTGACCGCTTCGATGATGCGCGGCTTGAGGCTGTTGGGGTCGAAGCGGCTGATGAACACCGCTCCGGCGCCGACCGCGAGGACGATGACCGCGGCGGCGGCGATCAGCGTGATGCGGAGTGCTCGGGGCATGGTCATCGTCTCCGGGGTGGCTGGGCCGGGGGGCTGTGGAAGCCCAGGGTCTTGAAGGTGGCCCTCATATGGGGTGGCAGCTCGGCTTCCAAGGTCAGGGTGCCGCCGGCGGGGTGGGGCAGTGTCAGGCGTCTGGCGTGGAGGTGGAGGTCGCTGGACAGGCCCTCGACCAGGGCGGCGAAGGCCATGTTCTGGTCGGGTTGTTCGTATTTTTCGTCGCCCAGGATGGGGGCGCGGATGGCGACGCAGTGGACGCGGAGTTGGTGGGTGCGCCCGGTCTGGGGTTTCAGTTCGAGCCAGGCGAGTTTGCGGGCGGCGTGGTCGAGGGTGAGGTAGTCGGTGATGGCTCGGGCGGCGTTGGGGTCGTCGCGGTCGGCCGGGGCGGTGCGTTCGCCGCGGGCGCCGCCGACGCGTTTGAGGGGCAGGTCGATGCGGCCCTCGGGCGGGACGGGGCGGCCGGCGACGACGGCCCAGTAGGTTTTTTCGATGTCGCGGCCGCGGAACAGAGCGGCGAGCTTGGCGGCGGTGCCGGGGGTGCGGGCGAGCAGCAGCAGGCCGGTGGTGTCTCGGTCGAGGCGGTGGACCAGGCGGGGGCGGTGTTCGGAGTTTTGGCGGAGGGCGTCGAGCATGGCGTCGAGGTGGCGGGTGATGCCAGGGCCGCCTTGGACTGGGAGGCCGTAGGGTTTGTTGAGGGCGATGATTTGGTCGTCCTGGTAGATGACGGCCTGGCGCAGGTCCTTGGCGTCGTGGGGGTCGATGCGGGGGGGTGGTTTTGGTTCGGCTTGGGCTTCCATCCGAGGGATTTTTATGGATTGGCCGGGGGTGAGGCGGGTGGCGGTGTCGGCTTTGGTGCCGTCGACGCGGATTTGGCCGGTGCGGCACCATTTCTGAATCAGGCTTTGTTGCAGGCCGGGGTGGTGGCGGCGGCACCAGCGGTCGAGGCGGATGTTGGCTTCGTCCTCGGTTACGGTGCGGGTTTCGGGGGTCATGGGGGGCGGGTTTTGGAGTTTTGGGGGAGGTGGGTCAAGGCGGGGGGGGGTCAGGATGGTCAGCGCGATCCGTCCGTCACGCCGAAACTCCCAGTGTTGGATTTTCTCGAAGATTTGGCAACGCAGTTGACGCCGCTGCGTCACCCAACCCCTTTCGGCCAGTTTAATTTCTGGATCGCTCCGAAAACACCCGCATGAGCGGCCAGCGCAAACGTCTCGAACCTCTTTCAGTTTTGCCCCAGTGAGCGGCCAGTAATCGAAGAAAGGTCCGCTATCAGCGTGCGCGCTATTGACCGAAAATCAACACCCCCACTTCGAGCGACCTCAGTGCGTCTAGCAACGGCTTCCGGCGAGAACAGCGATCTCACCTCAATACGATCAACCTCGTCCATTCCAACACAGAGTTCCTCGAAAAAGTCGAAAGCTGGGGCCGTTACAAAGTCCTGCGCCAGTGGGCCAATTCCGCACGCCCGAAGAGAATAAACATCAAGAATTTCAGCAAATCCCTTGTCGAAGGTTAGCATCGCTGGAAAGTAATAATGAACTTCCTGAGCAAGGTCTCTACTCAGCATATGCGTCACTTGTCTGAAATGATAGAGGTCCCAAGCCATGCCGTTCAGAGTTCGGAGCAAATCGTCACGGCCCGACTGTATCTTCCCAAAAAACTTGAGATTCTGTCCTTTCGTAAAGTATCTCACTCCCAAGACCGCCTCGGCCAGGAACATTGATTGTAACGTTTGATCCATGAAATGCATAAGTTGCCTAATTTTTTGCTGAAGTGTCCGCGTTGACCTGTCGAATTGGATACACGCGCATTTCAATAGTATCACAAGAAAAATAGTTTGGTTGCGCTCCAAAATATCATAGAATTGCGTATTGCGTGCCATTTGCAGCATAGACGCGACAGTCTCTTGGGCTTTCTTGTTTAGATCGTGATCACTCAATCTGCTCAGTGCTTGGCCCGTGGTGCGGAGCAAGTCTAGGTCTATCGTTCTAAGGATCTCGTACCCCCTAGCCTTCTGATAGATGGCCTCGTAGTTATTGGGATTTTCGATATTGCTGAGGTTCTCCAGCATATAGGGCATGGGGTCGCAATTTGTCTCCCTTTTCGACAAAAAATAGAATACCTCCTCGAAATCTTTTGGCAATCTGCTCGTTCTTCTTCCCAAATATGGTTCGATGCAACTAACCGCTTGAGTATCCAGCGAAATTGAGAAGTCCATCGGAAATACAACGGATTGAGAGGCTAAAGTCGCGGTGGCCACACGGTCATCGACAACGACAACATGCTCGCCTACGAAAGGGCTTTTTACGATCGCGCCTGCACCAAACGTCCTATTGACGGCGAAACCAGCTTGAGGCCCACGGTCAGACGCGAGCACAAATCGCCACCCTTTGAGCAAGTCTCGGAACTGTAAATATTTTAAGAATGCTAGTTGCTTTGTAGGCATGTGGCAGATTTCGCTTGCCACTTCGAATGCCGTCACATTCAAACTGCTTCGCATGGACTCACCTCCTTCACGCTCGCTTACCCAACGTCAAAATCTTGAGCGGGAGACTTCGTTATCGGTGGCAGCGTTCGACGGGTCGGCGATTGCCGGCATTGCCGAATTCCTGCCCTGTAAACGGACCCGGATGGGGCAGGAGGCGGTGCCTCCAGTCGCGCGATTTGCGCCAAATGACTTTACAGTCCGGCGTCACCAACCTGCGTCGAACCGGAACTCGCAGACCAACCAAACCAAAAGCGCCGAACCGCGTCCGCAGCCGCAATCGCCGTGCCGCGCCGGCAGCCGCAATCGCCGTATCGGGCCCGCGGCCGGTCAGCCGCGCGCCCGGCCGATCACCGCGCCAAGGCACACCGCGACCAGCATCGAAGTCAGCGGCCGTTGCTCCACCTGCCGTGCCAGGCTTTCCAGCCTGTTCCGCAGCAGTGAACTGGTGTCGGCAAAGAACTGTCCCACATCCGCACTGAATTTGTTGACGGCGGGCGTGACCCGGTCGACTGCAAGCGAGTCGACCTGGCCACGCAGCCGAGCAACCTGCGTCTCGAGGTCTTTGGGTTTCCCGGCTGTGTTGTCGGTGATCGCCATGGCGCCCTGCTTCCCGGTTGTTGAATCCGACGACCGCGGATCAGGCAACACCCTGCGTCGGCGGGATTGCCGATGATCCAACTGGGTCCGTGAGTAAAGCTTTTCCGCGTGATTGGCACGACATGGTCAACTTGGTCACCGGAATGTGGTTGCGCTGGTCCCCAGCAACCTGCGTGCGGGCTTCGCGGAAACAGCCCTCAAGCCTCGGCTGGCGAAAAATCCCCAGCGCAACGCTTCGCACAATCCTGCTAATGTTCAGCCTTCAGCACCGGAGGCAACGTGGCCGGCCAGCCATCCCATCCGAACACCGGGCCATACACCGGGCCATCGCCGCCCCAGACAACCGGCGACTGCGAGGTCCTGGTGGTCGGCGGCGGCCCGGCCGGGTCAACTGCCGCCTGCCTGCTTGCCGACCGCGGCTTCAAGGTCGTGCTGCTGGAAAAGGACCATCATCCGCGGTTCCATATCGGCGAAAGCCTGCTTCCGCTCAACCTGCCACTGTTCCAGCAACTCGGCATCGCCGCCGAAATCGAACGCATCGGCATGCCGAAATGGGGCGTGGATTTCACCTCCCCGACCCATGGCCGCAGCGTCAGCTTCGAATTCGCCAAGGCCTGGAACAAGACCTTGCCGTATTCCTTTCAGGTCAGGCGTTCGGAACTCGACCACATCCTGCTCAACAACGCAGCCGCCAAGGGCGCGACGGTGATCGAGGGCTGGCGCGTGGCCGAACTCGACCTTGCCGGCGCCGGCGTCCTGGTCACCGCGGAATCGGCCATCGGCGAACAACGCCATTGGCGAGCGCGGTTTCTGATCGACGCCTCGGGCCGCGATACGCTGGTCGCTAACAAGCTCGGCCTCAAGGACCGCAACAGGCGCCATGCCAGCGCGGCGATCTATGGGCATTTCACCGGCGCCCGCCGCCAGCAGGGTCGCGCCGAAGGCAACATCAGCATCTTCTGGTTCGACCATGGCTGGATCTGGTTCATCCCGCTCGTCGATGGCACGACCAGTGTCGGCGCGGTGTGTCCGCCGGACTACCTGAAGTCGCGCACGACCGACATCACCAGCTTTTTTCGCGACACCATCGCCGCCGCTCCGGCGCTCGCCGAACGGCTTTCGGGGGCCACGATGACAGGCCCGGCAACCGCCACCGGGAATTACTCCTACCAGGCGCGCAGCATGGTCGGGCGCAACTATCTGCTGGTCGGCGACGCTTATGCGTTCATCGACCCGGTATTCTCGACCGGCGTCTATCTTGCGATGAACAGCGCCTTCCGCGCCGCCGACACCCTCGCCACGGTGCTCAGGTCCCCGCACCGCGCCGCGAGCGCACTGGCTCGGTTTGACGGCGAGGTGCGGCAGGGGATCGACCGCTTTTCATGGTTCATCTACCGCATGAACCAGCCGGTGCTGCGGGACCTGTTCATGAACCCGCGAAACATTCTGGGTATGCGGGAAGCCATGCTTTCGATGTTGTCGGGGGACGTTTTCGGGGCGTCGCCGGTGCATCGCAGGCTGGCCTTGTTCAAAGGCCTGTATTACGCGAAGACCCTGCATCGCCGGTTCAGCGGGATCGCCAACGCAGTGCCACGGACCATCCAGCCGGTGGCCGCCGGCTGATATCGATCCTGGGGGCCGGGGCGCCGACCCGCATCAGATCATGCCGCCGTTGATCGAGATGACCTGCCCGGAGATGTATGCCGCGCCGTCGGAGGCCAGGAACGCGACCAGCTCCGCCACTTCCTCCGGCTGGCCGACACGTTTCATCGGCACCAGCCGCTCGACCGCGTCGCGCGGAAACGCCTGCTCGGTGCTTGGCGATGCGATGATGCCGGGGGCGACGGCATTCACGGTGATGCCACGGGTCGCCAGTTCCAGCGCGAGCGATCGCGTGGCTCCGTGCAGCCCGGCTTTGGCGGCGGCGTAATTGACCTGACCCCGGTTGCCCGCGATAGCCGATACCGAGGATAGCGAAACAATGCGACCCCATCGCGTGCGGATCATCGGCAGCAGCAGCGGTTGGGTGACGTTGAAGAAGCCGTTCAGCGAAACGTCCAGCACGCGCGACCATTGCTGCCGCGCCATGCCGGGCATCACCGCGTCGTCGTGCACGCCGGCATTGTTGACCAGTATCTGGATCGGGCCGTCCGCCAGCAGCCGGATCAACGCCGCTTCGGTTGCAACGGGATCAACGATATCGAACTGAACGGCCTCGGCGGACGCGCCAAGCTGGGTCAGCTCGTCGGCCAGCGCCCGGCCGATGTCGATCCCCTGGTGCGCATGAATGACGACATGATGTCCCACGCTAGCCAGGCGGCGCACGATCGCTCGTCCCAGCGAGCCACTGCCGCCGGTCACCAGGGCGCGTTTCAAGCGACGCTCTGTTCAAGCACAACCGCCGCCTGCCCGCTCAACAGCAAGCCGCCATCGTGGCGGACGCCGAAGCCGTAGATCACCCGGTCACCCTCGCCGAACAAGCGTTCGGCATCGACGTCGAGCCCACCCGGGACGGTGTCGAGGCGATCGGTGTGACAGCAAACCGATCGCAGGCTGGCCAGGTAGCCGCGGCGCGGCATTGCGCCAGCGCCGCCGGCCAGAGCCGCGTGCAGCGCCATCGCCTGGGCGGCGTATTCCACTCCGCACAGGATCCCGATGCCTCCATCGCGGCGCATTGGATTACCCAACCATGAATGGGTCGTGCTCACGCAGGTGATTCGGGTCGCGTCCCAGGACAGCACGCCGTCGAGCAGGCACATGGACCCGGCATGGGGGATCAGCCGAGCGATATCGGGCTTGTCGATCAGCACGGCCGCACTTCCACATCGAGGCCGCCGCGGCTCAGGTCGAGCCGGACAGTGCCGCTCGACCGCTTGGCCAGCATGACCAACAGCGGCAACGCCCGCGCCGTGGGGTTGCCGCGACGCAGCGCCTCCAGGCCACGATCGGCGCAGCCGCTCGCAACCCCACCGTCGGTTAGCGAGAGGCGCAGTTCCGCCAGCCCGGCCCGCGATGAAGCATCCTGGGGTCCCGGCCGCAACACCAGCGCCACCCCGAACCCGGCGTCGATGTGTCGCATCTGATCCAGCGGCGGGGGATAGGGCAGGTCGTAGGCAACCAACAGGATCGCCCGCTCGGCCGCCACCGCCTGCACCGCGGCTTCAAGCAGGCCCGCCGCGAAGCTCGCATCGTGGCAACTGACGCTGCTGACCGGTTCGCGTGACTGAACCGCGATGCCCCAATAGCCCGACGGGGCGTTGTGCACCGAATTATGAAACCGCGTCGGCGACACCTCGCGCTGGACGGTTTCCAGCGCCGCCAGAATGGCCGCTATGGTTTCTCCGTCGGCGCCGGAGGAGGCGAACACCGCCGCGAGCTGGCCGGCATCGCGTCCGGACTGCGCGACCGCCGCCGCCCCGACCTGCAGGGCCAGCTTGACCGAGGGCACCGCCCGTCGCCGTTCCGCGGCCGAAAGTTGTACCGGTGCCTGCAGAACAAGCGGTGCGGCGCAATGCGGTTCATGGCCGCTCAGCACCGCGTGGCCCGACGCCCAATCCGAGAGGCCTGGGCCGCATAGGGCGACCGCTTCCACCGCCACCCGAAGCGCGCCCGTGCTCATTCCGCGCGCCCCAGGATCAGGCTGGCATTGCTGCCCCCGAAACCGAACGAATTCGACAGCACGCGGTCGATCCGACCCGGCTGCGATACGGTCACGTAGCAACAGTGCAAATCCGGATCGCGCGCCGTGGTGTGCGGGCTGCCCGGGGTGAAGCTCTCGCGGATCGACAGCGCGGCGATGACCGCCTCGACAATGCCGGATGCGCCCAGCGTGTGCCCGGTGTGGCCTTTCGTGGAACTGCACGGCGTGGCCTCGCCGAACAGCGACACCACGGCCTGATCCTCGGCCGCGTCGCCAATCCGGGTCGCCGTGCCATGCAGGTTGATCGCGTCGATCTGCCGCGGCTCCAGGCCGGCGGCAATCAGCGCCCGCGACATCGACAGCATGGCGCCCGCCCCGTCCGCCCGCGGCGTCGACATGTGGTGCGCATCGCTGCTCTCGCCCACACCCAACACCAGTACGCCGCCGCCATGCGCCGCCTGCGACGCTTGGTCCACCCGCTCCAGCAGGGCGAAGCCTGCGGCCTCGCCGATCGACAGACCGTCGCGCCCCGCGTCGAACGGCCGGCACGGGCCGGTGGCCAGCAACTGCAGTGCGTTGAAGCCATACAGCGTCGTCAGGCACAGACTGTCGGCGCCCCCGACGATCGCCGCGTCGCACATTCCGGTCTCGATCATCCGCGCCGCGGTTGCGAACACCTTGGTGGTGGACGCACAGGCCGAGGACACGACCAGGGCCGGCCCGCTTACGTCAAGCGTCGCGGTGACGAAGGCGGCAATGGAGAAAATGCTCTGCGTCCCGGCGTAATCGAAATCATCCGGCAGTCGCCCGTCTGCGTCGCGCCGACGCCAGGCCTGCTCGGTTTGCAGCATTCCCGATGTGCTGGTACCCAGGAAAACGCCGATCCGGGCAGCACCGTAACGAGCTTTCGCCGCCGCAACCGCAGCCTCGAATCCGTCCTGCGCGAGGGCCAGCCGAGCCAGGCGGTTGTTGCGGCAATCGAAGCGGGCCAAGGCCGGATCGAGGCGCAACTGGTCCAGCCCCGGTACCTCCCCGAGATAGGTCGGCAGATCGACGGTCTCGAACCGGCAGGGAAGCAACCCGCTGGATCCGCGCCGCAGCGCCGCGAGGGTTGCCTGCAGGCCGTTCCCCAGGCTGCTGGCGATACACATGGCGGTCATCGCAAGCGGTCGCACGGCCTTAATGCCCCGTCGTGACCAGCAATGGTCCCGCCGCCCCGATCGAGGCCGCCGACGTTTCGATCGCCGCATAGTAGCGGGCGTAAAATGCCGGAAAATCCGGGGCCGATCGCAGCCGAGGATGGTGTGAAAGCCACCAGCTCAACGGTCGCCGATCGGCCTCGATGCGCCCGTATAGCGAACGGAAATGGCGCAGGTCGGCGGCAAGGTCGGTATAGCGCGGCTGCGCGGCGATCCGGCGGTACCAACCCTCGTAAGGCCCGAAAACCGGGTCATCGTAGAAGATAAGTTGCAGATCGGTGTTGTAGACCTGATTGTCGCGTGTGACGGGCGCGAACGTGGCGATTGCGCCCGGCCGTGTCGGCAGCCCCTCGCCGGCCAGCACCGCGCGTCGGGCCGGGCCGTCGTCCCAGACGGCGAGCAGATGATCGAGCGGCATGTCGTTGGCGCGACGCATGATATTCACGAATTCGTTCTTTGGCACCGGGAAGTCAAACGCCGCAATCAGAAATAATCGTTTGGTCGGCCATAGCGGCCAGAATCCGATCGCGGACAAGGCGTTATGGGCGACATGGATGCAGTTGTCGTTCAGCACACTCCATTCATACTTCGCCTTGCCCTCGCGATAGGGCCGATTGAGTCCGTTCAGGTAATCGACGATATGCGCCATCTGCGCCGCCGAAACCGGCACCCGGGCGCAGTATCGGTCGCGGGCATAGCCAATGGCGTAGTCGGTGCCGATCGAGATCTCATATTTGAAGGCGTCGCGCGCATAGCCGGGCGGCATGTCCTCGAACACGCGGTTATGGAAGCGGATGGCATCGTAGATGCCCAGTCGTTTCGCGTGCGCCTTGGTCGCGTCGTAGATCCGACGGGTCAGCGCCTGGCCCGGCCGCAGGTCACCGTGGTAGAAGAAATTGCGTCCCGGGATCGCCACCCAGTTGGCGTTGGAGAAATGCCCGTTCACGCTCAAACCCACGCCATGGGCTGCCGGATCGACCGGGCACACGGCGATTTCCGGATAACCGCCTCGCTTCAGGCAGACCCCGTTGAGGTAAATTGTCGAGTGACCGCCGACGCCGCCTCTGATGTCCGCTCCATAGCCTGGTTTTTTTTGGATTTCCGACAGCGCGCAGAACTCGAGATAGAAGGGCTTGAGCGCGGTATAGGAAGCCTCGTCATGCGGCGGTTCGGGTGAGGGCAGCGGCAGCGTGGCACACCCTGTCAGGCTTCCTGCCAGGGCGCAGAGCAATAAGCTAAACAGGATCAGGCAGCGGCGTCGCATCAGCGCACCTGCGCCGGCCGCGGCGGAAACGGATTGCGCTGCAGCATCAGCCGCCAAAGACGCTGCCAAGTTTGCCAATCATGCGCCCCATCCACGCTAACAACTCGGTCGGCGGGCAACAGGTCCGCCATGAGGGCACTCGTCGTGGCGAACCGGTCTTGGAGCGCATGTCCTAACAGGATCGGTGGCAACTTGCCGAACGGCGTCGTCGCCAGCCAGGCCAGCAGCGTCCCATCGGGCTGTTGCCCCGGGTTCGTCGCGGCCCAGCGGCGCAGGCCACCTGCCCGCACGACCTCGGCGATCAGCCCGGTGCTCGCCAGATACGGCGTCAGCAGCATCAGCCCCTCGGCCAAAGCGGGACGGGCCCGGACGCAGCGCAGGATTCCCTGGCAGCCCAGACTGATGCCACTCAGCCAAACCCGCGAGGCTCCGGCCGCGCGCCTCGCCTGTTCGATGCCGTCGAGCAAACGAGACGTGACCGAACCATCCAAGTAGGCGTCCAGCCCGGGATCGACGGTGGCGATCGCCAGCGGCCGGTTTGGCTGGTCAACCGCCGCGATCATGCCGTTGGCCTGGAAGTCGGCGCCCCGGATGCCAGTGCCGGGCACCATGACCAGAAGCCGGTCTCGATCACCGTCGGTGTAGGAGACGACCTCAGTGCGCGGCGGCATCGGATGGCGAGGGAGGCTGCATGGGTGACATGATGATCGTGGCGAACACTAGGGTCAGGAATGTGCCGATGGCCACCGGCAAACCAAGATCGTGCAGCACCGGCGTGCGCGACAGCGCCAGGACCCCGAAGCCGGCGACGGTGCAGGCGTTGGCCAGCAGCAGCGACGCCAGCACCCGCGGCATCCCGGCCGGATCGCCTCGCTGGCGGTCGAAGAACAGGCAATAGTTCGACCCGATCGCCACCACCAGCAGCACACCGAACAGGTTGAAGATCGACAGCGCGTGGCCGCCCCACCTGAGCGCGGCGAGCGTTACCAGCACCGCGGCGGTCAGCGGAGCCGTTACCGCCGCCAGCCGTGGCAACGACCGCAGACTGGCTGCCAGCAGCAGGACGATCGCTGCTGCCCCCAGGCAAGCCAGGCTGACCCCTTCGCGCAGATAAGCCGCCAACAGGCGATCCGATTCGGCGTGCAGGTCGACCAGCGTGGCCCCCGGCACAGCCGCGATTGATCGGGCGATGAGTTCGGGCGCGGTGACACCGCGCAACGATAGCATCGCGGTCCAGCCTTCCCGCTGCCGCGTCAGCAACTGATCGAGCTTCAGCGACAGGGACGTGCCGTCGAGGTCGCTGCGCGTGATCAACGGCGCGGAACGCGCCTTGTCCAGCGCGGCGATGAAGGGCGCGAACAGCCCCGGCTGGAACGGCAGGCCTTGCAGCGCGGCATCCATTGCGCTCCGCAGCTCCGCCGCATCGGGCAAAGCGGCTTGTCGAGCCCGCTGTGTCGCCAAGCTGGGCAAGTAACGAGTTGGGCTGTCGAACCCGGCCAGGGCGGGCCGGCCGAGCGGGTGGGGGCCGACCAGCGGTGCAAGCGCCGTCCCGACGCGCTCGGCCGCCTGCAGTGCGGCTTCCTGGTCGGGGCGCCGGATCACGATCAAAAAGCCCGCGTCCGGCGCCCGCATGTCGTGGCGCAATGACTGGTCCAGGCGCAGCTCGGCCGGTGGGACCGGACTCAGGCTGGCAAGATCGCCCGCCCAAAATCGACCCCGGTCCATCGCGAGAGAGACCGCGGCAACGCCAACCAACGCCAGAACGCCGATCCGAAGCCGGCGCCCACGCATCGCCAAAGTGGCGATCCGCATCATCGTCGGAGACTGTCGAACGCCGGCGAACCGAGCCGGGATCAGCACCGGCAGCACCCACCGCGTCACGCATACCGCGACCGCGAGGCCAATGATGGTAAACAGCCCAAGCTGAGAAAAGCCCTCGAAGCTCGACAGCAACATGGCGGAGAAGCCGCAGATCGAGGTCAGCACGCCTAAGCGAAGCGTCGGCCAGATCCGGGCCATCGTCGCCTCGACCGGACTGTCGGGCGCGGTCTGGGTGAACAGGTAGACCGCGTAATCGACCGCCTCACCGATCAGTGTCGCGCCAAAGCCCAGCGTGATGCCATGCACGGCCCGGAACACCAGGCCGACCGCGGCGATGCCGACCAAGGCTCCACTGACGACCGGAACGAACGCCAGCAGCAGAACTCGCAGCGAGCGGTAGACCAACAGCAGCGCCGTCGCCACCAGCAGTCCGGCCGCGACGGACAGTCGTGTCGCATCCGACTTGATCCGATCGCGTGCCTGCACCGCGAACACCGGCGGCCCGGTCAACAGCAAGCGGGCCGCGGTGTCCGGCGGATCTTTCGTCGCGGCGGCGAACGCCGAACGGATCGCCGCGAGCGCGCGTTGCGCAGCGTCGATATCGGATCCAGCCGCGCGTAGCCGGACCAGCATCAAGGCGCGGCCGCCATCGGGGGAAACCCAGACGCCGTCATGCCTGGCCGGGCCTTCGCCGCCACCGGTTTGCTGTTCGATCATATGCAGCATCTCGCCAGTCGGATCGGCCGGGAGCATGTGCTCGACCAGCACACTGGCCGAGGATGCAAGCTCGGCCAGGTCGTGCCGCAGAGCGGTGCGCAACCCGGCGGTGGTGAAGCGATCGGCGTCGATGCGGTCGCTCAACAGATACCGATTGGACCACAGGAAGGCACGGTCGCGCTGGAAGCCGCGGTCTTCGCCGTTCTCGACCGCGACGAAATCGTCGTTGCCGCGCAGCCGTTCGGCCAGCCGCTTGCTGATCGCCGCGGAACGGTCGGCGGTGACGCCTTCGATCGCAACCAGAACCAGGCGGGAGACGACCCCGTCGCGAAACTGATCGACCAGCACCCGTTGCGCCGGGGACGCCGCCCTGGGCAGGAACGCGGTCATGTCGGTATCGACGTGCAGCCGCGAGACAAGCAAAGCCGACGCCGCGATCAATACGATCCAGATCACGATCGAGGTTCGGCGAACCACCCTCGCATCTGTCCTCAAGGCGTTTGCTCGACGATTGCCATGTCGGTGCGGTCGCCTGCACCGTTGGCGGTATCGATCGCGGTGATGCGTTCCGCGTAGCCGCTGACCCGCATCCACTGTAGAACCGCCTGCTGTGCCGGATCGCGCGGCTGTAGCACGAGTTGCCAGTGGCCGATGGTGCCCGAAGCGGTGACGTCGAAGATCCGCCGCAACGCTTCGCCGTCGCCGGACAGCGTGGCGCGTATGCTTTCCACCAGGACGCCGATTTCAGGATGCTCGCGCAGCGACAGGACGATCGGCGAGGTGGCGGTGCCACGGTCGATCGTCAGCCTGTCCCGATCGATCGTCAGCCGCTCCGCTGGGGCGTCGGCGGTTGCGTCGGTGACCTTTTCCAGATGCGCCGGCGCGGCGAAAAGCAATGAGCCGCGGGTTTCGATGGGCTTGTTCAGCACATGCAGATAGCGATGTTCGACGTAGCGGGCGTCGACGTGGTGAACGGAGCGCAGTTGCGCCATGATCTGCTGCAGAGTGACCGGGATTTCGGAGCCGGACCCGGCGGCCAGAACCGGGTGTGCCGCCAGAAGCCCAAGCAGGACGATGCCCGCGAGCGGCTTCATGCCGGGCCAGCCATAGCCTGACTGTGCACGCTGTAACTGGCCTGGCTGTTTGTTTTGTCGCATGATTCAGGCGCCTTGGACGTTCCGCCCAGCGGGATCATGCTCTCTAGGCCCAGAAATCGAAGAAGTTGAACCAGTTGTATGGAGCCATCCGGCAGTAATGTTCCAGCCTGGCGGCATAGCGGGTGATCAGTGCACGGGTTTGCGCCGGATCGGGCTTCGCGGCTGAGGCGGCAGCCAGGCGCTCGAAATGGATCTCGTAGCGATTGCCGCCCAGGAACAGGCCCACCATCAGCACGACCGGCGGACGCAGCAGCCCCGCCAGCCGAGCCGGACCGGTCGGAAAGGCGGCCTCGCCGCCAAGGAACCAAACCCTGATGGGCGAATCGGTCTGCAATGTCCGGTCAGCCAGCATGCCGACGAAGCCACCTTGGTCCAGGCAGTCCCTGATCTCGATCATGGCCGCCGGCGTGCCCAGTCCGATGATGCTGGGTGCGAGATGGGGGTTGATCGCGTTCAGCGCGGCGCCGATCTTGCGCCCGGTTTCCTCATACATGGCAAGGCTGACGGTCAAATCCGGCTGCTGGCGCCCGACCAGGCGCAGCACTTCGAAACTGCCGTGGTGGGCGCCCAGCAACAGGCAGCCGCCGCCCTGCGCCAAGATGTCGGCGACGATCTCACCGCCATGGATGGCGATGTCGAACCGATTCGCCTCGTCATTCAGCAGAAAGACCCGGTCCAGCACCGTGGTGGCGAAGGTGAAAAAATGCCGCAGCACGTCGCGCGTTCGCGGCTTATGCCCGAGCACGCGCGCCAGATAGCGATTGGAGGCGACGCGCGCTTCGGCGTGCAGGATGAAGAAGCCCAGGCAGACCGGTCCCAGCAGCGTACGGGTCAGAGGGCGGCCAAGGCAGCGGGCGATCCAGACCGCGATCCGCAGAACCGCCATGGAGCCGATCTCGCGACGGTCGCTCCAGTGGGTCTCGCGGGTCGGGTGTTTTACTGTGTTGGAAATGGGGTCCTCAGAACACCGGATAGAACCAGTTGCTGGTTACCGGCCAGGCGAGCCTCGAAACGGGTGAGGCCGTCCGCGGTTCGCTGGGTCACCGCCACGCTATCGCCTGGGCGCACCGGATGGTGGAATTTGGCGGATTCGACCTTGCCGGACCAGCCAGCGGGGAACAGAACGGCGATGAGTTCGTCCAATAGCACCGCGCCCGGAATGATCGGGTTGCCGGGAAAATGCCCGGGACCGACCGGATGGTCGGCAGAGAAGGTCAACACTGTCGGTTCCGGCAATTTTTCCGAACCGGATTCGGCGGCTGTCGGTTCGGCTGGGGGCAGCCCGATCAGTCGCAACAGGTCCGCGCGTGCCAGCTTGCCCAGGTCGTTGCGCGGCAAGCCGTCGACGACGAGCAGCGGACGCGGCAGGAACGCGGCATCGATACGATCTCGGAGCTTGCTCAGAATCGCGGCCGCGGTCAGGCCCGGCGCCAGGGCGACGGCGGCCAGCCGCGGCGTTGCGCCGATCCCGGGATCGTCGGGCATGACGAATGCGCCGTCTTTTACTCCGTCGACGGCCAGCAACTGGGTCGTCAGGTAGCCGAGCGAACTGCGCTTGCCGGCGACGTTGACCAGATCCGCGATGCGGCCTTGGAGAATGAAGCCGTCGTGTCCGACCGGCTCGATCCGGTCGGCGAGCAGCATGTCGGGTTCGACCGGACCGGCGGCCCAGCAGCCGGCCGCATCGTTGAACAGCCGGAAGCCTTCAAGGCAGCGCCAGATCGGTCCGTCGATCGTGCGGCGGGTGGCCAATTGGCCGGCCTCGGAGCAGCCATAGATTTCGAGCACCGGCGCGCGGAAGGCCGCCTCGGCTTGTGCGGCCAACTCCGCCGAGAGCGGCGCCGTGGCGGAGAGCACGAAGCCGACGCGGAGCGACGTTCCGACGTCCGGGTCGCCAAAACCCGGCCCCGAGGCGTCACCCACCAGCGTCCGCAGATGCACCGGCGTGGTCACCAGGATGCCGCGCTGGCGATCGCCGTCCAACGCCGTGGCGATGTCAGCCGGGAAGAACGGGCGTTCGGCGGTCAGCAGAAGTCCGTGCTGTAGAGGCAGCATGACCGCCGACTCCAAGCCATAACTATGGGCGTGCGGCACCGTCGCGATGACCGCCGCGTTGGGGAAACGCTCGACCCCAAGCGCCCTGCCAGCGGCGAGGCTGCCCGCGACCAGGCGACCCCACAGCCGAGGACTCGGGTTCGGGCGCCCGGTAGACCCCGAGGTGAACAACACCGCGGCCAGTTGTTCGGCGGGGAACGCCGGGATGCGGCGCGCGGCGTCCAGGCTGGCTTCCGCATCCAGCGCCGGATAGCTGAGCTGCAGGCCGGTGCCCCAGTCGCCGGCGACCGCATCGTCGGTCAGGACATAAAGCGCCGCGTAGTCGGGCTGCAGGGCAGCCACCGCCGCCGCATCCCGGCTGCTTGGCAGCAAGGTGACCTGGCCGCGCAGCATGGCGGCGGTCCAGGCAACAACGAATCGATAACGATCGGTGCAGAAATTGACCACATACGGCCGATCCGGTAGATGGTCGGCGAGCGCCGCCGTTTCGGCGAGAAACCTTCCCCGCGAAATGATTTGTCCGCCCTGCCGGGCGACCGCGCCATCGCCGTCCTGCAGCAACGCAAGCATGGTCATCGGCCGTCGCCGGGCAAATTGCCGATTTGGCGGAGGCCGATCAGCGTAGCAAGCAGACCGGTGCGCGGCTCGTGTCGAAACAGCAGCCAGCGGCAGGCATATTCTGTCAGCCCCATCGCCACCACCAGCGGCAGGTTCCAAACGGTGACGAAACGCGACCAGACCGAAACCGGCGCCGTGATCAGCAACGTCGCCGACGTGGCAAGCTGGGCCGCGAAGAAGACGCACCAGGCAAAGGTGACCCAGCGTGTATAACGCACGACCTTATCGGGCATGGTCCGGCGCATCCGGCGGGCCAGACCTGTCACCACGGGATCACGACCGGATCGCAACGACGTTGCAAACCAGGTCAGCAGGCAGGCGTAGGCGGCAGCATGGCAAACACCGCCCAGCGCGAGCCCGACGGAACGCGCCGATAACTCCAGCGTCAGCGCGACCGCGGTTACCGCACCCAGGGCCAGTGCAGCCAGCAACGCCCGGTATCGAACCGCCAGATTGGCGGCGAGCCACCAGACCACCGCCGTCACTTGACCCGCCACGGCGGCGCCGATGATCCAGTTCGGCGCGGCGCGATAGATCAGGGTGGGCGCGATGCAGACCAGGATCACAAACAGGAAACCCGGCATGCCGCTGCGTCCCACCGGCACTGATCAACCGCGATGTTGCTGGATGTGTTCGCTCAGGCTGGCCAGGGAACCGAAGATGCGATGATTTTCGCTGTCGTCGGCCCGCAGCTTCACGCCGTAGGTCTGCGACACCGCGAGCGCGATTTCGAGCATGTCGATCGAATCCAGCCCCAGACCTTCGCCGAACAGCGGCGCGTGCGGATCGATCGACGAGGCCGCGACATCCAGATTCAGAGTACTAACGATCAACTGCGCGAGGTCCAGTGTTTGCGGCGTGAGCGCCGAGGATAGAGGTTGGTCGGTCATCTTCATCACCCATGCCTCATAGCAGAAGCTGCTTGAATTGAAATAGCTTTTTATACCGGCGATCGTCTTGGGGCGATGGTCTTGGTGCGATCCAGGACCAAGCTTTGTGGAGTAACTCCGAGCAACAGTTCTCGGCTTGCGATTGAGCTAAGCAGGATGTTATCATATCGATCTGTATGCAACCGGACAACTGCGTTTTCACCAATTCGATATCGCTGGCCGCCGACGACCGGCAGGCCTGGGGGAGCGACGCCGGCGAAGTCTGCCGCATGTCTCGCGCGACAGTCTCTGACAGCCATCTGGTTGTTATCCCAAGCTTCAACAGCGGACGGATTCTGGCCGACACCGTGGTCGCGGCCCGGGCATGCTGGGCGCCGGTCTGGGTGGTGATCGACGGCAGCAGCGACGGCTCGGACCAGGCGGTGGACGCGATGGCGCGAACCGACCCGGCGCTGCGCGTGCTGCGGTTGCCCCGCAATCAGGGCAAGGGCGCCGCGGTACGGCACGGATTGATCGCGGCGCAAGCGGCGGGTTTCAGTCACGCGCTGATCATGGATGCGGACGGCCAGCATCCCGCCGATCGTATTGGCGCCTTCATGGCGACATCGGCTACCGCTCCACGGGCGGTGGTCATGGGTCGCCCGGCGTTCGGCAGCGACGCGCCCTGGATCCGTGTCGTGTCAAGGCGCCTGAGCAACGCCAGCGCGGCTCTGCTCACCTGGCGCCGCGTCGGCGACACGCTGTTCGGCTTCCGAGTCTATCCGATCGACGCCCTGCTTGGGGTGATGCGGACGAGTCGCGGGATGGACCGTTTTGATTTCGATCCAGAGGCGATCGTTCGTCTCGCCTGGGAGGCCACACCGCTCATTCACCTGCCGACCCGGGTGCGATATCCTAGTAAAGGCGATGGCGGCGTCTCGCATTTCAACTACCTGCGGGACAACCTGTTACTGACCCGGATGTATCTCCGCTTGATCGATGCGGCGATCAAGCGGCTCTTGCGGTCGGCCGCGGCAAGGCTGGAACCCGGAGCGGGTGTTTCGCGGCGGTCACCGTTCGTGGCGGACGAATAAAATAGCAAGCTGATTTTTCATTGCGTCACACAGACTGGGCGTAACACAGACTGGGCGTAACACAGACTGGGCGCAACACAAACTGGGCGTCACACAGACTGGGCGTCACACAGACTGGGCGTCACACAGACTGGACGTAATAGAGGCTGGGTCAGCGTTCCAGCAGACCGCCTTTATCGAGCTCGATTGCCAGCGCCTCGGCGCCCGCATAATCACAGCCGACCAGCCCAGCCGCTCGGGCGCCGGCGACGTTGGCGGGACTGTCATCGACGAACAACGTCTCTGCCGGCGCCGCAGCCAGCCGGACCAGGCATTTTAGATACACATCAGCGTCGGGTTTGCGGGCGCCGAACTCAGCGGAAACGCAGGCGCGGGCGCCGACCAGCCCGGTAACCTCCGGGTACAGGATCGAAAAATGCTTCAGCACCAACAGATTGTTATTGGTCAGCACGGCACATCTCACGCCTGTCCGAATGCGCGACAGCAGTGCCAAGGTCGGAGCGATCGGCGTGACGGCGGCCTGCTGGGCGGTGACCCAATCAGCCTCGGATAGATCGCAGCCGAGACATGCGGCGAAACCACGCAGATATCCGACGGCGTCGAGCGCGCCGGTATCGCCGGTGTCCTCGAACCCCGAATCCCAGATCGCGGCCTTCACGTGGTCGGGCGATCGTTTCGTCGCCAGTGACAGTTGGGCGATCCGCGCGTCGCGATCGTAGAGGTATAGCACACCGTTGAGGTCGAACAGGATCAGCGAGATTTCGGTCACGGGACTCATCTGGGGGCCTGGCGGGTGCCGTGCAAACCCCGTACCGCGGGTAAGCCTATCCTGTCCTTGGCGCCGCCGCCCGTTGCAGCCGATCGTTGATCGCCGGCCCAAGCCCGATTTTCGGGATCGACATCACCGCGATTCTGGACGCGCCGAGCCGGGCACCGTCGGCGTCCAGACTGCGCAATCCTTCGAACAGCCGGGCGGCGGCTTCGATGCTGTCGCCCGAGGCACTGAGCTGAAACCGGCAGCAGCCACCTGGCGGTGGCGGCCCGAACGCCAGCACCGCCTCGTCGTCAGCCATCGTATCCGCGTTGAGCCGGACCGGAAGTCGCGGCGCGTAGTGCGACAACATCAGGCCCGGTGATCGGGGCGCGGCGCCGGAAACGGCGGTGTGTCCGACCGGGCCGAGGCACGCCTGCAGGTCCTCGGCCGTGATCCCGCCGGGACGCAGTAGTACGGGCACCGTCCCGCTCAGGTCCAGCACTGTCGACTCGATCCCGACCTCGCACGGGCCGCACTCCAGCACCGCCGCGATGCGTCCGGCCAACCCGTCCATCACGTGGCGGACCGAGGTCGGGCTGACCTGTCCAGACCGGTTGGCGGACGGCGCCGCGATCGGGCGGTCGACTGCCTCGATCAAGGCCAGCGCGAGCGCGTGCCGCGGCACCCGCACCGCAAGGGTGTCGAGCCCGGCCCCGGTCAGCAGCGCGACCGGGCATTGCGGCCGTCGTGGCAGCACCAACGTCAGCGGACCCGGCCAGAACGCCGCCGCCACCCGCAACGCACGCTGATCCGCGATCACATGCTCAAACGCCCGCCGTGCGGAGCCATAGTGACAGATCAGAGGGTTGAACCGCGGCCGCTGCTTGGCGTGAAAAATTGCCGCCACCGCCTCCGCATTGGTCGCGTCCGCGCCCAGGCCGTACACCGTCTCGGTGCCGAATGCGACCACGGCCCCGCTCCGCAGCAGGGCCGCCGCGTGGGATACGCCAGCCTTGTCGGCGGCCAGAATCTGCGTCATGCAGGAACGCCATAATCACTCTGTGCAGTCAAGGTAGAGCCCGCTCCGCATGGCAAAGCGCGCCGAAGCGGGCTAGCCTGCCCGGACGAATGATCGGAGACGTCCGCAACATGCCCGATATCGCCTTCGCCAAGCCGGCCCTGCCGAAGTCCGGCGCACTCGCGTTGTTGATTCATGAGGGCGAGAAACCGTCTGGCCTATGGGAGCAACTGGACGAGGTTGCCGGGGGCGCCATCGAGCGAGCCTTCAGGGTTTCCGAGTTCAAGGGCGGCAAAGGCAAGATCTGCTCGATCCTGGCGCCCTGCGCCGGGATCACACGAGTACTGGCTATCGGTCTGGGCAAGCCGGCCGAGATCAGCCAGACCATTGTGGAGGAAGCTGGTGGCACGATCGTTGCCAATCTGTCGCATGAAGCCGCCGTCGCGGTCGCCAGTTGCGCACTGACCTCGCAACAATGCGCCGAGGTGGCGCTCGGCGCAATCTTGCGCAGCTATCGGTTCGATCGCTATCGCACCAAGGAAAAGCCCGACGACAAGCCGAAGCTGTCCAGGATCACAGTGCTGACCGCGGAAGCGGCCAAGGCGAAAGCGGCATGGGAGCCACTGAACGCCACCGCAAAGGGCGTGTTCCTGACCCGCGACCTGGTTACCGAACCGCCCAACGTGCTCGACCCGCCGGAAATGGCAGAGCGTTGTCGCAGGCTTTCCGAACTGGGCCTGAAGGTCGAGATCTTCGGCCCGAAGGAGATGGGCAAGCTGGGCTTCGGCGCGCTGCTTGGGGTTTCGCAGGGCAGCGCGAAGGAGCCTCGAATGGTCGTGCTGCACTGGAACGGCGCCGGCGGCAATGGGCGTAAGTCCAAGGACAAGCCTGTGGTGTTCGTCGGCAAGGGCGTGACCTTTGATACCGGCGGTATCAGCATCAAGCCGGCTGGCGGCATGGAGGACATGAAGTGGGACATGGCCGGCGCCGGCACCGTCATCGGGCTGATGGCCGCGCTGGCCGGGCGACGCGCCAAGGTCGATGCCATCGGACTGGTCGGGCTGGTGGAGAACATGCCGTCGGCAACCGCTCAACGGCCCGGCGACGTGGTTACCAGCTACTCGGGTCAGACCATAGAGGTCATCAATACCGATGCTGAAGGCCGCCTGGTGCTGGCTGATGTCATCTGGTACGCACAGCAGAAATACGACCCGAAATTCATGGTCGATCTGGCTACCTTGACTGGTGCCATCATTATTGGGCTTGGGCACGAATACGCCGGCCTGTTCAGTAACGACGATGCCCTGTCGCAAAAGCTGACCGCGGCTGGCCTGGCGACCGGCGAGCGGGTCTGGCGGATGCCGCTCGATGACGCATACGACAAACAGATCCGCTCTGACATTGCCGACATGAAGAATGTCGGCGGCCGGCCTGGCGGGTCGATCACCGCCGCGCAATTCATCCAGCGTTTTGTCAACGCCAAGCCGTGGGCGCATCTGGATATCGCCGGCATGGCCTGGAGCACGAAGGACACCGCTGTGACGCCGAAGGGAGCCACGGCATTTGGTGTGCGGCTGCTGGATCGTCTGGTCGCCGACCACTACGAAAGTTAGGCGATGACCATCCACGCCGATCGGCTGGGCGCGCGCGGCGGGGTAGTGTGTCCTGCGTTCCTGATCGTGGCCAAGGGCAGTCAATGACCGAAGTGGGGTTTTACCACCTGACCCGATCGACCTTGGCGCAGACCCTGTCGCAGCTTCTGACCCGCACGCTGGCCGCCGGGCAACGCGCGCTGGTGCTTGGCCCAAGTGCCGCGGCGCTGGATGCGCTGAGCACAGCGCTTTGGGCGCAACCGGCCTGGCTGCCGCATGGCACAATCGCGGACGGCGACCCCGACCTGCAACCTATCTGGCTTAGCACTGAGGCGGAACCGCCGAACGGGGCGCGTTATCTATTTTTGACCGAGGGCGCCGAGACCGGTCGCTTCGAGCGCTACGACCGGGTGTTCGACATGTTCGATGGCAACGCCCCCGATGCGGTCGCGGCCGCGCGCAGCAGATGGAGGGCAGTCCAGGACGCTGGCCATCCCAAGACGTACTGGCAACAGACCGAGACTGGCTGGCAAAAAAACGGATAACCGCTCGCGCCGCGTCGAGCCGGTCTAGCGCTTTTTCCCAGATGGCTTGGTGTTCAACCACCACTTGACTGGTTCAGGCTCCAACTTGGCGGTCTCGGCTGGGTGGCCACGACGTTGAGAGGCATCGAAGACCTCGGATTCCGATTCGGCAACTACCTGATCTGTTCCCGACATTCCGACTGGCGTCGGCGATTCGTCGGAAAGCGCTCGTATAAGCTGCTGCGCGGAATCGCGGGTGGCTTCCGCCATCCGGAGCGACTTCTCGGCGATCCGCCGGGCATTGCGTTCCTCAGCCAATTCGTCGTGGTGCAGGTTGGCGCTGCGTTCCGCGGAGCGTAGCTGTTCAAACGCAGCCCTTAGCTGCTCTTGGTGAGATGCGACTTCGGCACGCAGGTCGCCGATCGCCTCACGTTCGCGGCGCAACGCCTCAATTGCTTCGTTCTTGGCCAACTCGGCGTGGCCGATCTTGGTCTGCAGATCGCGGACTACGCCCTGGGTTTCGATCAGCGACCGATCGGCCCTGTCGCGCGCCGCGGTTTCGGCGGCGAGCGCGGCCTCTGTTCGTTGCAATCGGCTGCTCGTAGGCCCGG
Source organism: Rhodopila sp. (assembly GCF_965277165.1). Classification (GTDB taxonomy): domain Bacteria; phylum Pseudomonadota; class Alphaproteobacteria; order Acetobacterales; family Acetobacteraceae; genus Rhodopila. The sequence goes on along the minus strand of NZ_CBDICE010000005.1, from coordinate 1,970,748 downwards.
TCGGGGTGACCACGCCGCGATGGGCCGGTGGCTCAACCCCAGGCTCCCGTCGCAGGACTGTAACCGGGACATCGCCATCCTGCACGAACCGCCGGCGGTGCAATCCGCCATTGAAACGGTCACCCATGCGGGCGGTGTGATCCATTCGCTCCGGTTCGGGGCGGTGTCGCTGCGATTCACCCATCAACCCCAGCGCCTTGCGCATTTGTGACTCGGCATCGTCGTTTGGTCCGGAATCTTCCGACTGCGGGCCACCTGCGTTTGATGTGGTTCCCGGTTCCGCGCCAGGCGCCAGCGGGTTCGGGTCGGGCGAGGGTCCGCCGGATGCGGCATCGGGGTTCAATTTCAGATTTTCAGACAATTCCATCACCTGGGAAAAATAACATCATGACACCGTCTTCCACCCTGTGTCAGGAACCGCATCGGTCCTGACCCCCGCAGGCTGGTAGCGTGCCGCAGCCGCCGGGTCGAGTTATTCCTTAGGCCTGCGTATTCCTTGGAGGCCTGAGTATTCCTTGGGAGCTTGGGCGGATTGATATAGGTTTCAAGTCGTTGGCTAAACCGACGGCAATAGCCGGCCGGGTCAGAAGCCAACCCTGGACCAGATCCACTCGATTCGCACTGACATGAGCCCGTTATGTATGGGCCGGAACTATAAATAGCAAGTGATCCGCTGCTTAAGGGGTTATTAAGGTTGCTACAGGCGGCTAGCATCGCACTTAGTTGGATGTCGCCAACCGACGGCGACCATTTTCGGGGAAGGTTTTCATGGACAGGGACAATGCGAACATCGTTGCAGTCATCGATGACGACGATGACGTCGGCGATGTCCTCGGCGGCCTGTTGGAGACGATGGGATACCAATTTGAGACCTACCGTTCGGGCATGGATTTTCTCTCCACAGCCAAATTCGATCGCCTGGCCTGCCTTGTTGTCGATCAGAATATGCCCAGTATGACGGGTCTGGAGATGATCGAAAACCTGACCGATCGCGGCATCAACATCCCCGCCCTTCTGATAACCGGAATCCATGATACCGAAGTCGAGCGCAAGGCGGCCAGCCTCGGCGTCATGACCGTGCTGGAAAAACCCATGTCGCATCACGAGCTTTTGCGGTTTATTTCGGTCTCGGTCGGCTGACCGGCGGTGGGCCAGGCCGGCGAAGTTCGCGGCACGGAACGGATGCGACGGATAAGCCGGTTGCAATCCGGTCGCAATCGGCCGCGAATGGTCTGATGCTTCAGCTTCTGACGTCTTCGGCACAGGCCCGCGTCTTGTGGACGCTTCACCCGGGTCGGCTCAAATCGAAACCTGGTAGATCATTGCTACGGACGACGGTTGGATTTTTCAAATAGCGTCGGCACCGAGATGGCAAATCCTTCCGGGCCACCGCCGCCGGCGTGCTTCCGGGCAACGCGGTAGAGGCTGCGCTCGTGGCCGCCGGTCATGGCGAAATAAGCTGGATCGATCGCTAGGAGGCAGCCATCCATCAGGATTCCTTCGCAAAATCATTCCGAGGCGGTAAGACTCATACCTCGGCTCTGCCCGGTCTCCTCGTTGACCACGTCGGTCAGCTCTCAATCCAGCTGAGCGCGTCCTGATCGATCATGCGCCCTGTATGGTAGCGGGGCAGGGGTTTCTTGAGCAAACTTGGCCCGCATGAGGTGAGAGCGCCTAAATGACGATTTCAAGGTCGGCAAAACGCTCTGCTGTCGGCATTATTCGAACAAACTACTCACTCGCAAAATCTTTGAGAGTCTGACTCGAATCGGTGGAACAATTGAAGGCATTTTTGCTTGGGGTATTTATTGACCGACGCCGTTCATGCGACAGCCAGACGACGCGACATGAGCTTGATGCTGGCGACGATGGGCCATGTCACGGCGCTCTCGACACTGGCTTCGACATCTTTGGCTAGCCGGCGGTCGCGGTTCAACCAGGCAAACGTGTGCTCGACGACCCATCGGCGGGGTAGCAGGACAAAACCCCTTGGCGACGTCGGACCTCTTGACGATCTCGACGGTCCAATCACCGAGCTTGTTCAAAGCCTCTTTCAGTTTGGGTGCGGCATAGCCGCCATCGGCAAAGATGTGGTTCAGCCAGGGGAACGCGCGATCCAGGCTGGCCAGCAGGTCCGGCGCGCCGTCACGATCCTTTGCGTCCGCCGGGGGCGTCATCGCTGAGATTGATTGGTCGCCATCTGTTGCGGCTTGTCGGCGATCTCGCCTAAGCCAGCGTAGAGGGCTGAGACCGGCAACCACAGTATCGCCTGGGTTCCCTCGTTCGGTGTGCTGAGCAGCCGCACATGGCCACCCGACTGACGAGCAAACCCATAAATCTGCGACAACCCGAGGCCGCTGCCCTTGCCCACTCCCTTGGTGGTGAAAAACGGCTCGAAAACGCGGGTCATGACCTCCGGGGTCATGCCGAAACCGGTATCGCGCACCGAAAGGCTGACGAACCGGCCGGGAGCGGCATCGTCATTGCCGGCCAGGTCGGTGGGCGCCAATTCGGCGACGCCGGTGGTGATGGACAGAGCACCGCCTTCAGGCATGGCGTCGCAGGCATTGATCACCAGGTTCAGCACGGCTGATTGAAAATGCGCGGGATCGGCGTGGCACAACGGCAAATCCGCCGCAAGGACCATCTCGAACCGCACCCTGGCGACGACCGTTCGCAGCAATATCGGTTCGAACTCGCGCAGCAGTACGTTGATATCGACCGGCCTCGCTTCAAGGGTCTGGCGACGAGCGAAGGTCAACAGACTGCTGGTCAGTTGCGAGCCCCGGGTGGCGGCCTGCTCCGCCGCGTCGGCGTATTTGACGATCTTGGGATTGTCCGCGCCCAGCCGGCGGATCATGTGCATGCTGCCGATCATCACCTGCAGCAGATTGTTGAAATCGTGCGCTATCCCACCGGTTAGATGACCGATCGCCTCCATCTTCTGGGCCTGGTGCAGCGTTGCCTCGGCGGTCTGGCGTTGAGCGATTTCCTGTAGCAGGCGTTGGTTGGTCTCGGACAATTTGCGCTGTTCGTGCCCGAGTTCGATGCGCAGCCGGATACGTTCGCCAAACTTGCGATGCGCTTCCAGGCTGATTCCGGTCAGCGCCGCCGCGAACAAAACGATCATCAGCGACGAGACGCGCCAGGCGGCGCCCTCGGCGAAGAAACTCGCGGCCAGCGACACACTGGACGGCACGATGAAAGCCAACACCGTGGGCAGATGGGCGGCGTTGACCGCGACGGCACCCGAGCCCATGCCACCGATGACCAGCGCGAGGAAAAGTTGATCGGATTCCTCCGCGGGAAACATCATCGTCGCGCTGAAACCCCACAGCATCCCCGTCGTCAACGAGCCGAGGACGCTGAACACGGCCCACCGTGCAGTTGCTGCCGCTTCGGGACGCCGTCTGAGAAAACTCCGACCGCGGATCCAGCGCACCGCCGAGACGATCACCATGACGGCGACCCAAGCGGCTGTCAGCCGCTTGCCATCGAGCGGCGCCAGGACAAAGGCGGTGAGGATCGCGTTGATGACAGTGACGGACAGCGTGACCGGTGCGTGCTCGAACACCGATCGCAACCGCTCATATTCGACCAGACCTGCATCCTGCTCCGACAGCATCGGCACTACCTGTCTGCGGCCCGATGTTAAGGAACCGCCGCCAGCACGCTAAGCAAGCAGGAATAGCTCACCGAGTGTCACAGTTTTGTGATAACCTGACGGCCGGGGTGTCGGGGACGGTGTTTCCGATCAACCGCCGGCGAACTTCGCCAACAGCCGCACATGCGAGCGGATGCCATGGTGGAAACAGGCCTCCTCGAATTTCTCGTTCGGACTATGCACCTGATCGTCGTCCAGCCCGAAGCCCATCAGCAGCGAGTCCACACCGAGGATCGAGCGCAACGACGTCACCACCGGGATCGACCCACCGCTGCCCATCAGCAATGCCGGCTTGCCGTATTCGTCGCTGAGCGCGTCGAGGGCGGCGCGGACATGGGGGCTGTCCACGTTGACCTCGATTCCCGGGGCGCGGGAAAATTCGGCAAAGCTGGCCGTGGCACCCGGCGGCAACCGATCCGTGACGAACCGCTTGAACTGCGCCATCACTTCGTCGGGGTCCTGGTTCGGCACCAGACGGAACGACACTTTCGCCGATGCTTCCGCGGCGATCACCGTCTTGCTGCCGGCCCCGGTGTAGCCGCCCCAGATGCCGTTGATGTCCGCGGTTGGCCGTGCCCAAAGCCGCTCCAACGGAGCGTAGCCGCGCTCGCCCACCGGCGTCGTCAGGCCGATGCCGCCGAGGAACGCCGCCTCGTCGAAGCCCAGCGCATCCCACTGCGCCCGCTGCGAATTACTCACCGGCGCAACCTTGTCGTAGAAACCCGGAAGCTGGATACGGCCGTTCTCGTCCTGCAAATCACCGAGAATCCTGGTCAGCGCATTGATCGGGTTCAGCGCCGAACCTCCATACAGGCCAGAGTGCAGGTCGCGGTTCGCCGCTTTCAGAGTCACCTCGGCATAGGTCATTCCGCGCAACCGCGTGGTAATGGCCGGCGTGTCGACGTCCCACATCCCGGTGTCGCTGATCAGCGCGAGATCGGCCGCCAGATCAGCCTTGTGATCGCGCAGGAAGGGGTCGAGGTTGAGCGACCCAACTTCTTCCTCGCCCTCGATCAGCACGGTGATGCGCGCCGGGATGCCGCCGCCAGCTGCGTGCCAGGCGCGCAGCGCTTCGAGGAACATCAAGGTCTGGCCTTTGTCGTCGACCGCGCCGCGAGCGACGAAGCGTTTGCCGCGCGGGCCGTCGACGTATTGCGGATCGAACGGATCGCTGTGCCACAGCGAAACCGGATCGACCGGCTGCACGTCGTAGTGGCCATAGAACAGGATGTGGGGCCCGTTGTAGTCGGGCGCACCGGCGATATGGGCCACGACCACCGGGTGCCCGGCGGTCGGCTGAACCGAGGCCTCGAATCCCAGCCCCGCCAACTGGCGGCGCCACCAGTCCGCCGCCTGCACGCAATCCGCCGCATGGGCGGGCTGCGCGCTGATCGATTTGATGCGCAACAAATCGAACAGGTTGGCGCGTGATGCCGGCAAGCTGGCATCGACATGGTCCAGCACGGCAGCGAGTGTCGATTGACTTGGAACCGGCATGAATTTCTCCGCGTTGCAAGGTTGCATCACTAATGGATCCGGCTCCACCCGTCATCCTTGCGCCGCGGTGCCCGCGGCGTTCGGTCCGGATCGTGCCGGCAGCCGACAAATTCGTTATTCCTGACGACGCCGCATAACCTGCTAAAAGTCACACCCATGTATGTTTGCCTGATCGTCCCGGGTCCGTTGGCTACGGTGTCCGGTGGCCACGCCTACGATCGCCGCATGGCGGATGGCCTGCTCGCGTTGGGACACGAGGTCCACGTCGTCGAACTCGACGGCCGGCTGCCCGACCCCGACCAAGCCGCGATCTACGCCGCCAGGACCGCCTGGTCGGCATTGCCGGCGGACGGCGCCCGGCTGATCGACGGACTCGCGCTGCCGGCCTTCGCCGGCCTGCCGCTGCACCGGGTGACCGCGCTGATCCACCATCCCGCCTCGCTGGAAACCGGCCTGGCCGATGACACGGCGCGGCGACTGCGCGCCACCGAGGTGGAGATGTTCCGTGACATGCCGCGCTTCGTGGTGACGAGCGAGCAGACCGCCGAACGACTGATCCAGGACTTCGGGCCGTCGCCGGATCGCATCACCGCGGTCATCCCCGGCATCGATGACCTGCCTCGCTGCGCAGGTTCCGACGGGCCGGACTGCCAGATCTTGTCGGTCGGGGCACTCATTCCGCGCAAGGGTCACGACGTGCTGTTGCGCGCGCTCAGCCGATTGTTCGACCTGGACTGGCAACTGACCATCGCCGGTTCGCCGGAGCGCGACCCGGTGCACGCCAACGGTCTGCTCGCCCTGGCAGAGCAGCTCCGGGTTGCGCGCCGCGTCCGCTTCGTCGATGAGGTGAGCGATGCGCTTTGGCTGGGAGCCGACCTGTTCGCCTTGACGTCGTATTTCGAGGGTTATGGCGTGGCGATCGCCGAGGCGCTTCGGCGCGGCCTGCCGGTTGCGGTCAGCAGTGTCGGGGCGGTGCCGACCCTGGTGGGGCCCGAGGCCGGTGTGGTCTGCGCCCCCGGCGACGTCGAACAGTTTTCCAAGGCGCTGCGCCGGGTGATCTTCGACCAGCCGTTGCGGCGCGACATGGCGGAGGTCGCATGGGTCTCCGGCCGGACGCTGCCGTCCTGGAACGAACAGGTGGCCCACCTCGCGGCGATACTCGCCGGTTAGACAACGCTGGCGACGAGGCGTCATTGTGAGCGCGCGTTGACGCCCATCACAGGGGACGCCCATAACAGGGAGAGCCGGACCATGCTTTTAGGTGCGATCGCTGACGATTTCACGGGTGCCACCGACCTGTGCTCGATGCTGGTACGGGGCGGCATGCAGACCGTGCAGTTGATCGGAGTGCCGGAGCCGGGGTTGCCGGCGCCCGACGCCGATGCCGTCGTCGTGGCGCTCAAGTCCCGCACCGCGCCGACCTCGCAGGCGGTGGACGAGAGCCTCAGGGCGCTGCGCTGGCTACAGGCGGCGGGTGCGCGCCAATTCTTCTTCAAATATTGCTCCACCTTTGACAGCACCGATCAGGGCAATATCGGTCCAGTCGCCGACGCGCTGACCGCCGCGCTCGGCTGCGGTTTCGCATTGGCCTGCCCGGCGTTCCCGACCAACGCCCGCACGGTTTACCAAGGCCACCTGTTCGTCGGCGGCAGCCTGCTGAACGACAGCGGCATGGAGCACCATCCATTGACTCCGATGACCGACGCCAACCTGGTGCGCGTGCTGTCGCGCCAGACCGAGGGCACGGTCGGGCTGGTGGCGTTCGCCACGGTCGATCGCGGGGCGAACGCGATCCGCGATGCGATGACGCAGTTGAAGGAGCGGGGGCGCCGCTACGCCGTCGTCGATGCCATCACCGACGCCCATCTGGTGGCGATCGGTGAGGCCGCGGCAAGCCACGCGCTGATAACCGGCGGCTCCGGCGTGGCGATAGGGCTGCCGGATAATTTCCGCCGCGCCGGGCTGCTTTCGCGGACGACCGACCCGGGTGCCCTGGCGCCGATCGAAGGTGCCTGCGCGGTCGTCGCCGGGTCGTGCTCACGAGCGACCCTGGCGCAGCTTGGTTACGCGCGTTCCCATCTGCCGACGTTCGAGTTGGCTGCATTGGCGACGCCGGACGCGGCAACGTTGAGCGAGGCGGCGCTGGCATGGGCATCCGATAAGATCGGCGAAAAACCGCTGGTCATCGCTGCCTCGGCGCCGCCGGACAAAGTGGCGGCGCTGCAGTCTCGCCTGGGTCGCGATCAGGCCGGCGCACTGATCGAGGACGCCATCGCCAATATCGCCGAGGGCCTGCTGGCTCTGGGTGTGCGCAAGTTCGTCGTGGCGGGCGGCGAGACGTCCGGCGCTGTGGTGCGGCGGCTTGGCGTGCGAAGCATGCGTATCGGGACGGAAATCGATCCGGGTGTGCCGTGGACGTTCGCCGAAGCCGGCACTGGTGGACCTGGCTTGATGCTGGCCCTGAAGTCGGGGAATTTCGGTGCGTCCGACTTCTTCTTGAAAGCGTTTCGCGTGCTGGAGGCCTGATCGGATGCCGTCCCACGAACAGGAGATGCGTGAGCTGCTGTGCGAACTCGCGGGCAGTCTGTTCGCGCGCGGTTTCTCTGTCGGCAGCGCCGGCAACATCAGCGTGCGCCTGACAGACGGCTACCTGATGACGCCGACAAATTCGAGTCTGGGAAGACTCGATCCTGGTCGCCTGTCGAAGCTGGACCCCGCGTTCCAGCACGTGGCGGGCGACAAGCCGTCGAAGGAAGTGTTCATGCACCGCGCGTTCTACCAAGCGCGCGACGACGCGAGCGCGGTGGTGCATCTGCATTCGACCCAGGCCACGGCGGTGTCATGCCTGCCGGATGTGGATCAATCGAACCCGATCCCGCCGCTGACACCCTACTTCGTCATGCGGGTGGGCCGGCGCATGCCGATCATCCCGTATTATCGGCCGGGCGATGCCACGATGGAGCCGGCGATAAATGCCGCGGCACGCAATGCCCGCGCGGTGCTGCTGGCGAACCACGGACCGGTGGTTTCCGGCCAGACGTTGACCGATGCGGTCCATGCCGCCGAAGAACTCGAGGAGGCCGCCAAGCTGTTTCTGCTGCTGCGAGGACACTCGCCGCGTCTGTTGACGATGCCACAGGTTGACGATCTGCTGACGACGTTCGGGTAGAGCATGATCGCGGCTTGGGCGGAAAATTAAAGCCGCTTTTCGAGGCTGTACAGTTTGAGCGCCGCTGTCTTGGGCCGGCCGCTGTCTTGGGCCGGCCCCTGTCTCAGGCGGGCCCCCGTCTCAGGCGGGCAAAGAAAAAGGCGCCTCGCGGGCGCCTCTTCCTCCAAGGATCGTCGCGCGGACTTACTCCTTCGGTTCGCTTGCCGCGAACGGCGACGCCAACGGCGCGGGGGTTGAAGCGGGCATCCCCTTCGAGCCCTTCCTTGCCGCCATCTTCTTGGTCACCACCTTCTTCGGCGTGGCCTTGGCAGCAGCCTTCTTCAAGACCGTCTTAGGGGCAGCCTTGGCGGTTGCCTTCTTCGGCGCGGCCTTCTTGGCAGCGACCTTCTTGGTGGCAGTCTTTTTCGGAGCAGCCTTGGCAGCAGCCCGTTTCGGCGCGGCCTTGGCGGCAGACTTCTTCACCGCTGTCTTCTTCGGTGCGGCCTTCGCGGCGGCCTTCTTCGGTGCAGCCTTGGCAGCGGCTTTTTTCGGAGCGGTCTTGACCGCCGATTTCTTCGCCGCCGGCTTTTTCACCGCTGCCTTCTTGGTCGCGGCCTTCATCGCCATCGCCTTGGCGCCCGTCGTCTTGGCGCGTCGGGCATCAGTCGTCGTATCGTCAGTCACTTGCAATCTCCTTGCTAAACGTGCCGTCTCTGTTCGTGCGCTTTGGACGAAGCCGTTGTTCGGGGCGCGTGGTTATGCAGGCGCTGATTTGTTTCATCGGCAAACCGGCTGAGGCGTGCGCCAAGCCGGCAACCATCCCGAGGCTACTTGAGTCTTCTTCGGCTTTCCAAGGTCGCGGCCCATTGACCGTCCTTCTGTTAAACGTCCCCGCGCATCGAAAGCCAGCACATCATGCGAATCGATTCGCGAACACGGATTCCGCTATTCATCGCGAAGGGCATACATGTCAACGAAAAGCAACATGTCGACGGCAAATTTATGAAAAAAGTTTTCGTGCGTAGCGTTTCAGGGACGAATGGAAAAAGTTAACCGCCGCGACAGCACTGCCGCGGCGGTTCCGAAAGACACAAAAATTCCGAATCAGCCGCGCTGATCGATCGGCACGAACTTCAGATTCTCAGGCCCGGTATAATTCGCCGTGGGACGGATCAGCTTGTTGTCGATGCGCTGTTCCATCACGTGCGCGGCCCATCCCGACGTACGCGAGATGACGAACAGCGGAGTGAACATCGACATCGGCACACCCAACATGTGATAGCTGATGGCGGAGAACCAATCGAGGTTGGCGAACATCTTCTTCGCATCCCACATCGTCGCCTCGATACGGTCGGCGATGTCGAACATCTTCATCGAGCCAGCATGCTGCGATAGCCGGCGGGCGACTTCCTTGATCACCTTGTTTCTTGGATCGGCGATCGTGTAGACGGCGTGGCCAAAGCCGATCACCACCTGCTTCGCTTCGATGCGACGGCGAATATCGGCTTCCGCCTCGTCCGGCGAGGCATAGCGGTTTTGGGTCTCGAAGGAGACCTCGTTGGCACCGCCATGTTTTGGCCCGCGCAATGCGCCGATCCCGGCCACGATCGCCGAATACATGTCCGCCCCAGTGCCGGCCACGACCCGACAGGTGAAGGTCGAAGCGTTGAACTCGTGTTCCGCATAGAGGATCAGAGACGTGTGCATCGCGCGCACCATCATCTCGGATGGCGCTTTGCCGTGCAGCAGATGCAGGAAGTGACCGCCGATGGAATCGTCGTCGGTTTCGACCTCGATGCGCCGGCCGTTGTGGGCGTAATGGAACCAGTAAAGCAGCATTGGTCCCAGGCAGGCCATCAAGCGGTCGGCGATGTCGCGCGCGCCGGGTGGGTTTTGATCGTCTTTCTCGGGCAGCGCGCAACCCAGCGCGGAGACGCCGGTGCGCATCACGTCCATCGGGTGGGACGCGGCGGGCAACGCCTCGAGCGCGTGTTTCACCACCATCGGCAAACCGCGGAACGCCCGCAGCTTGGCCTTGTAGGTGGCGAGCTCGGCGCGCGTCGGCAGTATGCCGTGTACCAACAGATAGGCGATCTCCTCGAACTCGCAGGTGTCGGCGACGTCGAGGATGTCGTAGCCGCGGTAGTGCAGATCGTTGCCGGAGCGTCCGACGGTGCACAACGCGGTGTTGCCGGCGTTGACGCCGGACAGGCCGACGCCCTTCTTGGCGCGGTTGGGAAGAGAAGTTGTCTCGCTCATGCGTTCCTCCTTGTGGTGTTTTTAGTGGCCTGCTTATCCCCTACGTCCGCCGCATGATGCGGCGACCTTCGGGGGCAGGACACTAGAGAATACCAGGCTTGCCGACGGCCAAGGTGCCCGCGGGCAGGGCCACGTTCAAGCGATGCAGATCACCCGCCGGCATGCGGGGCAATTCCTGCGCCGCTTCCAGGAAGCGGTTCGACTCACGCGCGGTGATGATGCCTTCGGTCAAGATCTGGAACTTGCGGATGTAGTCGTCGCGGCCAAATGGTTTGGCACCAAGCGGGTGCGCGTTGGCGACCGCCATCTCGTCTTCCAGCTTGCTGCCGTCGCGCAGGAAGATCTCGACGCGGCCGCCGAATGACAGCTCGTTCGGATCGGTCGCGCGATAGCGGCGGGTCCATTCCGGGTCTTCCGTGGTTTCGATCTTGTGCCACAGACGCACGGTGTCCGCTCGGGCCGCGCGCTTCGGCGCGTAGCTGTCGACATGGTGCCATCCGCCGTCCTGCAGGGCGACGGCAAAGATATACATGATCGAATGGTCCAACGTCTCGCGGGTCGCCTTCGGGTCCATCTTCTGTGGGTCGTTGGCGCCAGTGCCGATCACGTTGTGAGTGTGGTGGCTGGTGTGGATGACGATCTTCTCGACGTCATCGAGCTTGCCGATCCGCTCGCGCATGCGGAACGCGAGATCGATCAGCGCTTGTGACTGATACTCGGCGCTGTGCTCCTTGGTGTAGCTGTCGAGGATCGCGCGCTTCGCCTCACCCGGTGCCGGCAGCGGCACCACGTAGTGCGCCTGCGGTCCGTCCAGCATCCAGGCCAGGACACTGTCCTCGCCTTCGTAGATCGGGCTTGGCGCGCCCTCGCCGCGCATCACCCGGTCCACCGCCTCGATCGCCAGTTTGCCGGAGTGTGCCGGCGCGTACGCCTTCCAGGAACTGATCTCGCCCTTGCGCGACTGGCGCGTGGTGAAGCTGACATGCACCGCCTGCTGAACAGCCTGATAGATGATGTCCTGCTTCAGTCCCAGCAGCGTGCCGATGCCAGCCGCCTGCGCCGGGCACAGATGGGCGATGTGATCGATCTTGTGCTCGTGCAGGCAGACCGCGCGCACCAGGTCGATCTGGATTTCGTATCCGGTGGCGACGCCGCGGATCAGTTCGCGACCGGACTTCTCCATGCTCTGCGCGACCGCGAGGATCGGGGGGATGTTGTCGCCGGGGTGGGAGTAGTCGGCGGCGAGGAAGGTGTCGTGCATATCGAGCTCGCGCACCGCCACACCGTTGGCCCAGGCGGCCCATTCTGGGCTGACGCGCTTGCTGGTGGGGACACCGAACACCGATGCGCCGTTCCGGTTCGGGCGCGCCAGCGCCATGTCCCGAGCCGAGACGATACTGCGGCGGTTGGCCGAGGCGATCGCCACCGAGGCATTGTCGATGACGCGGTTGACGATCATCGCCGCCACTTCCTTGGCGACGGCGACCCGGTCGACGGCGACGCCGGCGATCTTCCACGCGAGTTGGTCGTCGCGCTTCAGGCCCGCCTTCGATGGGCTGACCTTTACGTCGTAGTCGATCATTGTGTTCCTCCTGCAAGCCTGGCCTGCGAGCCAGGCCATCTTGGTGCTTGGTAGTGTCGCGGCAATGACACGGCAAGCTTGGGCGATTGCGTGGCAGGCTGATCGTGGCATCGTGGCGGGATCATGCGAAGGAGGGTTCCGTTGTCCCGCATCATTACCGTCGCGGCCGCCCAGTTGGGGCCGATCCAACAAGCCGAACCGCGTTCGGTTGCCGTCGCGCGCATGGTTCGGCTGCTGGAACGGGCGCATCAACGCGGCGTCGAGCTGATCGTGTTTCCGGAACTGGCGTTGACCACGTTCTTCCCGCGCCACTACCACGAGAACATCGCCGAAGCGGACGGCTGGTTCGAGACCGCGATGCCATCGAACGAGACGGCACCGCTGTTCGATGCGGCGCGCCAATACGGCATCGGCTTTCACCTGGGCTACGCCGAAATCGCGCACGAAGCCGATGCGACCGGCATTGAGCGCAAGCGGCGCTTCAATACCTCGATCTTGGTCGGGCCGTCAGGCGACGTACTGCTGAAATATCGAAAGGTCCATCTGCCGGGACATGCCGAGTACGATCCGAAGCGCGTCGTGCAACACCTGGAGAAGCGTTACTTCGAGGTCGGCAACCTGGGCTTCCCGGTGATCCGCGCACCAATGGGCAGCCAGCAGGGGATCAACATGGGCATGATGATCTGCAACGACCGCCGCTGGCCCGAGGCCTGGCGAGTGCTCGGTCTGCAAAGCGTCGAACTGGTTGCGCTGGGCTACAACACCCCAAGCCTGAACATGGATGCGGCCGGCTTCGAGGCGCATCACCTGCGAGTATTCCATTCGCATCTGTCGATCCAGGCTGGGTGCTACCAGAACGCCTGCTTCGCGGTCGCCACCGCCAAGGCGGGCACCGAGGATGGTTGCGAACTGTTCGGACATTCGATCATCGTCAACCCGCAAGGTGAGATCGTTGCCATGGCCACCAGTTGGGACGACGAACTGATCACCGCCGATTGCGACCTGGATATGTGTACACTGGGCCGCACGACGATCTTCGCCTTCGACAAGCACCGCCGCCCCGAGGCCTATAGGCCAATCACCGGACAGGTCGGCGCGACGCCGCCGCCGGTGTGGCGGAAGCCTTAGCCTCGCCGATGAGCCCAGACCTTCGAGGCGACGCTTCAGCGGCCGGGGCGATGATTCGCTGCCTGGCAACTCAAGGCGCGTCGCCAGCTGCAGCGTCACAACGCACCTGCACAAAGACCTTGCAATCTGGGAACCTCCGGCCGATATAGCGGCTGTGTTTCCGTGATTGCGTGATTAACGGGCGTGGTTCTCCTCGACCGAAGTTCCGGAAAATTTCATCCGAAAACCTTTCGTCCCCATTTAATCGCGCGGGGCGGCGAACTTTCAGGCGCTTATTCGTCCACCTATCGTGGCAAGCGCTGGAGCATAACCACGTCTTGACCCAAGCTAGTTTCACGACCCTCGGCCTGTCCGAGCCGCTTCTGCGCGCCCTTGAAACGCGCAAGTTCCAAACGCCAACCCCGATTCAAGCCGATTCGATACCGCCGCTGCTGGCGACCAAGGATTTGCTCGGTATCGCCCAAACCGGCAGTGGCAAGACCGCTGCCTTTACCCTGCCGATCCTGCAGCACCTGGCGGCCCAGCCGATACGCCCGGCGCCATTCGTGGCCCGCGCCCTGATCCTGGCTCCAACACGCGAACTGGCGCTGCAGATTGACGAAACCGTCCGCGCGCTGGCCATCAACCTGCGTCTGCGCACCGCCGTCATTATCGGCGGCGCCAGCCGCTTCAAGCAGGTTGAGGCAATGCGTCGGGGCGCCGACATCGTCATCGGCACGCCGGGCCGGGTGTGCGACCTGATGCAGACCCGCGAGCTGCGGCTTGGCGCTATCACGCATTTTGTGCTGGACGAGGCCGACCGGATGCTTGACCTCGGCTTCATCAAGGACATTCGCCGGATCGTCGCCGCGCTGCCGCCGCGTCGCCAGTCCTGCCTGTTCTCGGCCACGATGCCGGCCGAGGTCAGCAGCCTGGCCAACAGCCTGCTGCGTGACCCGATCCGGGTGGAAATCGCCCGCCGGGAAGAGACCACACCGAAGATCGAGCAGTTCGTCCACCACCTGGCGCAAAGCGGCAAGCAGTCTTTGCTGCTGTCGATGCTGCGCGACGATGCGCTCAGCCGGGTCATCGTATTTACCCGAACCAAGCACGGTGCCAACAAGGTTGCCGGCGTGCTGGAAAATGCCGGCATCCAGGTCAACGCCATTCACGGCAACAAGAGCCAGCCGCAGCGCGAAAAGGCCTTGCGGGAATTCCGCACCGGCCGGGCTCGGGTGCTGGTGGCGACCGATATTGCCGCGCGCGGGATCGATGTGACCGGGATTTCCCACGTCATCAACTTCGACCTGCCGGCGGAGCCTGAAAGCTATGTTCACCGCATCGGCCGCACCGCGCGCGCCGGTGCCGCCGGGGTCGCAATCTCGTTCTGCGATCCGTCGGAGCGTGGCATTCTGCGCCAGATCGAGCGGCAGATGAACGTTTCGATCGCAGTGGTTGGTGACGCCCCGCCGCCGATGACGCACCAGCCGAAGCGGCCTGGCGCGCCCGGCCAGGCGCAGCGCCGCCGCTACAACGACCGCGGCAACCGGGGCATGCGCTCCGCCGCATGATGCACGGCGGCTGCTGCCGCGCGATGCGGGCGCAATGACCATCCTCTACATCGACGGCGACGCGTGCCCGGTCCGCGACGAAGTCTATCGCGTCGCGGACCGTCTGGGACTTGCCGTGTTCGTGGTGGCCAACGGCTCGCGCCCGATCCGCCCAACCGGACGGCCCAACGTCACCATGATCACGGTCGAGGCGGGAGCCGACGTCGCCGACGATTGGATCGCTGAACGCATGACCAAGGCGGATGTCTGCATCACCAGCGATATCCCCCTGGCGTCGCGCTGTCTGGGCAAAAGCGGCCGGGCACTGGCGCCAAACGGCAAAGTCTGGACGCCGGACAACATCGGCAACGCCCTGGCCGGCCGCGAGGTCGGCCGATATTTACGCGAAATGGGCGTCGCCACCGGGGGTCCCGCCACGCTGACCAAGCAGCACCGCTCGCGCTTCCTCAGCGAGCTGGATACATTGGTGCGGGCGGCGCAGCGAGGCTGAAGCATGACCGACAAGGTGCTTGGCGTATTGGGCGGCATGGGTCCTCTGGCCAGTGCCCATTTCATGCTGCGGCTGACCCTTTTGACCCCGGCTGAACGCGACCAGGACCACATCCCTGCCGTGCTCTGGTCGGACCCGCGGGTTCCCGATCGAACCGCCGCGAGCCTGAGCGCAGGACCGGATCCGCTGCCATGGCTGCTGCGCGGCATCGAGGGCCTGAAAGCCGCCGGCTGCGGCGCGATCGCCATTCCGTGCAACACCGCGCATGGCTGGTTGGACCCGATGATGCGCGCTGCCGGCATGCCGATCCTGCACATCGTGGACGCCGCCGCCACCGAGCTCCGGCGCATCGGCATAAGGCGCGGCTGTATCGGCCTGATGGGGACCGCCGCGACCCTTGCAATGCGGCTTTACCAGGATCGCCTGGAAGCCGAGGGCTGGCAGGTCGTCGAACCCGACCCCGAACAAATGGCCCGCCTGGTGACCCCGGCGATCGCATCGGTTAAGGCTAACCGGGTCGTGGAAGCCTACGCGCCGTTGGCCGAAGTCGCGAACAGCCTTGCCGCGCGAGGTGCGACGGCGGTGGTGCTGGGCTGCACCGAAATTCCGCTCGGCATTCAGGCCGGCCCCGCCGACGCATTTCAGGTCCCGGTGGTTGACACGATCGACGCGCTGGCCCGCGTCTCGATCGCCTGGGCGCTCGGTTGACAGGCCGGATCAGTCCGCCGTCTCGTCGCATGACGCAGCATATCGGATGTCAACATGATCCCGGCCTGGTTTCCCAATGCAGTGCCACCCGATATTTGGCTACGGAACGCCCAGGTCCCGGCTGCGGTACTTGCCGGCGCGCCGGGGCCTGAGGACGTCGAAGGGCTGGTGCGGCTTGACCTGCGCATAACGGATGGCCGGATCGCGGCAATTGCCGGCGCCGGAACCGCGCCTGGCGGCATCGACCTGGACCGGGGACAGGTTTGGCCATGCTTCGTCGATGGGCATGTGCACCTGGACAAGACCCAGACCTGGCCGCGGCAACCGAATCCGGACGGAACTCCCGCCGGTGCCAGGAAAGCGGTCATCGCCGACCGCGGAAAATACTATAGCCAAAACGACATCGAGCCGCGGTTCGATTTCGGCCTGCGCTGCGCGCTGGCGCATGGAACCGCCGCGATCCGCACCCATCTGGACAGCTATTGGCCGGACGCTCGCGCGCATTGGGCGGTGTTCCGGCGCATGCGCGAAGCGTGGGCCGGACGTATCGACCTGCAAGCGGTCTCGATCTGTCCGCTGGATCGGTTCGCCGGCGACGATGGCCTGGCCCTGGCCGACGAGGTCGCTGATTCGCACGGCATTCTTGGGATGACCACCTCCGGCGAGGGCGGTCGCGCGTCATCGCCGGAATTCCAGGCATTGCTGGATCGCTTCTTCTGGCTGGCCGAGCAACGAGGGCTGGCTCTCGACCTGCATCTGGATGAGACCGGCGATGCATCGTCGCGGGCCCTGGATGCTGTCGCCCGCACCGCGCTGCGTCGGGGCTTCAAGGCGCCGATCCAGGTCGGCCATGTCTGCTCTTTGTCTGTCCAGACCGAGGCAGAGGCTCGGGCGACGATCGGATTGTGCGCCGATGCTGGGCTGCGGGTGATCAACCTGCCGATGTGCAATATGTATCTGCAAGGACGGCAAGCCGATCGCACGCCGCGCTGGCGCGGCATCACCATGGTACACGAATTCCGTTCCGCAGGCGTGCCGGTGTCGTTCGCCTCCGACAACTGCCGTGACCCGTTTTATGCCTATGGCGATTACGACATGATGGAGGTTTACCGCGAAGCGGTGCGCATCGCGCAACTCGATCATCGGTTTGGCGCGTGGGGCGCCTCGGTCACAGCTACACCCGCTGATTCCTGTGGCTTTGCCGACAGAGGATGTATCGCGGTTGGCGCACCGGCCGATCTGGTGCTGTTTCGCGCGCGGTCGATGACCGAGCTGCTGGCGCGGCCGCAATCGGACCGGGTAATCCTGCGCACGGGAAAACCGTTGGACGTTTCAGTTCCGGACTTTAGGGAGCTCGACCTGGTGCTGGGCGTGCCGTAAGCGTTCGGTGCACCATACCCCGAACGTCACGGCCGCCGAACCCATCGCCAGATCCCTGACCTGGAGGCAGCTCGCGGTGTCACCCTCGGTGCCGCCACGGGAGTGGGAGCTGGATTGCGGGCCAGAATTTCCATTGCGGTCAACGGCGGCGGCGGTCTTTCTGGTTGGTAGTCAGCCTCCGGTCCCGGTTCCCGCCCCGCACGGTCCGGGCGGCAGCATTCATCGGCCCGCCAGCACACTTCGAACCAGGATGCGGAGTGGATATTGGCGACACTGCCGTAGGGCGCGAAGTGGTCCACGTAGCCCTTGATCAAGTCGGCTTCCAGCCGCTCGATCGACCCGGCCGGATGATCGTCGTCGGCTTCGGCGACCCAGAGCAGGGTGTTCGGCCCCATCTCGCGCAGCGTCTCCAGCAATGGCTGAATGTCTTCCCGCGATGTCTTGCACTGCGACTTCCAGACCCAAATCTTCTGCCCAGTCGCCAGGTTTTCCAGCAGGCGCTCGCGCAGATGGCCCAGCAGCTTCGCCGCCCGTTCGATCTGAGCCTCCGGGTCGATCTGACCTTCGCGCACGCCAGAGTGATACAGCATGCCATACGCCGTTTCGCGCACGATCAGCTCGCGGTGCCCGGGCTCACCTTCCGGCAACACGCTGATCGTGCCCTGCGCGCCAAGCCCGTCAAACTTGCGCTGCAACGCCGCCACCAGCTTTTCCAGGCGAAATTCCGGCGGTGCGAAGAAACCGTTGAACCGCAGGAGTCCGGCTGAGGTGACCCCGGCCTGTTGCTGGACCAGGCCAAATTCGCAGTTATCGCCAAGGCTTTCGAAACTTTGCATCAACTCCCTGACCGGGCGGCTGCTGATGCTGCGGGTCACGACGGGCGAAGCATCCGCGGTTGTCGCCACGGCCGCGGCGCGATGGGCGAGGCGGCTGGACAGCAGCTTCAACCGCTGTTCGACAAGATCGAGATCGATTTCCCATTGTCCGGGCTTGGAGGGCTCGGCGACGGTCGCGAACATGTCGGCCCAGTAATCGACCTGCGTCGCCTGAGCGAGACGATTGAACGATGAATTCTGATGGTGCCCGGGCATCCATTCCCACATCAGCGTGCCCGGGCGGCAGAACAGCACGTCGGTCAGCCCTTGGCCGAGCGGGCCGATGATCGCATCGGCATGGCGGAACAGGTTGATGCGTTCGGCGGTCGACAGGCGTTCACGCTCGACGATGGTGACGCCGCGCCTGCGCAACAAATCTATCACCGCGCCTTCGTTGCGGATCGATCCGTAGTACGGATTGACCTCATCGATGTAGAGCACCTTGTCATGCGTCGGGTAGCTCGGCATGGCATCGGCAAGTCGTTTCGCGGTCTGCAGCCCACTCATGCAGATTGCGAAACTGGTAGCCCCGGTCAGGAAATCCGAATACTCGACACGAGGCAGATGGTAGCGGGTATTCGCCTGCGGCGTCAGCCGAGGGATGCGGTCCAAACCCAGGGCAGCGAGGGTTTCCTCCTGCCAAGGTGCCAGTCGCGGCAGGATCAGGCGCGCATTGCCTGCCCGCTTGCCCCGCAACGACCAGTCGATTGCCGGCAGGCACTGGGTCAGCCAGTGCTGATAACCGAGATGGGCGTTGTTGTAGCCGAAGATAAGATTCTCGCCTTCCGGCAGCGACGTCAATTCGACGCCTTCTTGTAGCTGCCGGGCAGCACCCGGAGGCTCGAAATACACCGTCTCGGCGATGGCGTGTCCGTGCTTGAAAAGGATCAGAGAGTCGGCATCCAGCACGACGTTTTCGAGCGTGTGGTTCAGCACCGCGGTGGTGGCGCCGAGGGCATGGAAATCGGGGCCGACCGGATGCCGCGCCAGCGCCTCGCCCAGCGCGATTTCCGACCCACCATGGAACAGACAGGTCCGTTCCAGCTCGTCGGCCTTGGCCGCCGCGGCTTCCAGCGATTGGCGAGAGGTCTGTTCGGACGTGCCTGACATTGCAGCCTTAGATAGCGCGACCCGGCCGGGTCTTCTACCTACTGGTCCAGCTTCAATACCTCGCCGGCCAGATAGAGGCTGCCGCAGATCAGCACGCGGGCCGGGGTTTCGGTTCGCGGCATCGCATGCAGGGCATCCTCGACCCGCGGCCCACGCCGAGCGAGGCCGCCGGAGGCGGCGATGATGGCCTCGACCGGCAGGGCGGCGTGCTGGTCCGGTTCGCGCACCGCCCAGACGGTGTCCGCCGCCGGTATCAGCGGGCGAAGGAATTCGGCGGAGTCTTTCGCCTGTTTCATACCGACGACCAGATGCATCGGCCGATCGGCCCAGCCACGAAGATGTTCGGCCAGCACGGCGCCGGCGCCGGGATTGTGGCCGCCGTCGAGCCAGAGCTCCCAGCCGGATGGCAGCAGCCCCGCGAGACGTCCGTGCAGGCGTTGCAGCCGGGCGGGCCATTCGGCCTGCGCCAAACCCGACGCTTCGTGCGGCACGGCCGCGATACGCAAAGCGGCCAGGGCGATACCGGCGTTGTCCTGCTGAAACAGCCCCGGCAGTGAAGGTATCGGCGCGTCGATGCTGCCGAGTTCATCGGAATAGCGAAGGCTGTTTGCGGCCGGGGCCAGATGCCAGTCTCGGCCGCGCAGTTTTACCGGCACCTGAAGCGCGGCGGCGTGATCAAGCAGCACGCGCCGGACGCCAGGTGGCTGCGCACCGATCGCGACCACGGTTCCCGGTTTCATGATTCCGGCCTTCTCGGCGGCGATGATCTCGACCGAGGGGCCCAGCAGTTCGCGATGGTCGAGCGAGATAGAGGTGATCGCGCAGGCCGCCGGAGGGCCGATCACGTTGGTGGCGTCGCCGCGCCCGCCAAGGCCGACTTCAATCACGCACAGATCGGCCGGCGTGGCGGCGAACAGATCGAAGGCGGTGGCGGTGATGACCTCGAACACGGTGATCGGGGCGGCGTCGTTGATGCGCTCGATGCGCTGCATCGCGGCGAGCAACTGATCGTCCCCGACCAGCGCACCGGCGACGCGGATGCGTTCGTTGAAGCGCATCAGGTGGGGGGATGTGTAGACGTGCACGCGAAGCCCGGCTGCCTCAGCCATCGCCCGAATGAAGGCGCAGGTGCTGCCCTTGCCATTGGTGCCGGCGACATGGATCACCGGGGGCAGGCGCTGTTCCGGATGGTCGAGCCGAACAAGCAGGCCGCGGAGCCGGTCGAGGCTGAGGTCGATCAGCCTGGGATGCAGGCGCTCGAGGCGCGCGGCGATCTGCTCGATTGCGTCGGTCACGCCGCGACCAGCTCCTCCCTTTGGATCAGCAGCCCGATGATCCGGCCGAGCGTCGTGCGCATGTCGGTGCGCTTCACCACCATGTCGATGATGCCATGCTCCACCAGGTATTCCGCGCGCTGGAACCCGTCAGGGAGTTTTTCGCGTACCGTCTGCTCGATCACGCGGGCGCCCGCGAAACCGATTAAGGCGCCCGGTTCGGCGATCTGAATGTCGCCAAGCATGGCGAAGGACGCGGTGACGCCGCCGGTGGTGGGATCGGTCAAGACGACGATGAACGGCAGGCCGGCGTCCTTGACCAGCCGGGTGGCAATGACGGTTCGCGGCATCTGCATTAGGCTGATTGCGCCTTCCTGCATCCGGGCGCCGCCCGAGGCGGTGAACACGATCAACGGTGATTGTTGAAGCACGGCCAGGCGGGCGGCGGCGACGATAGCGTCACCGACCGCGGCGCCCATCGAACCGCCGATGAAGTCGAAGTCCATCACCGCGACGACCGCCTTGCGGCCCTCGATCATGCCGTGGGCGACGGTTATGGCGTCGTCGGTATGGCTCTTTTCGCGGGCTTCCTTCAGCCGATCGGGGTAGCGCTTGGTATCACGGAAGCGCAGCGGATCTGCGAGCGGTTTGGGCAGTTCGATACTGGTGTAGGCGTTCTCGTCAAAAGTCCAGTTCAGCCGTTCGGTGGAGGAAGCGCGCAGGTGGTGGCCGCAGTGCGGACACACCTTCAGATTGGCTGCGAGGTCGCGATGGAAGATCATCTGCTGGCAGGCGGGGCATTGGTGCCACAGGTTGTCGGGCACCGAAGACCGGGTGAACAGCGTACGAATTTTCGGTCGGACGTATTCGGTGAGCCAGTTCATGGCGGCTCGATAGCTCCGGATCGAGGGCTGGGCAAGCCTGCGTCACCGAGCCTTCACATGCGTCGGACGTGGCAGGCCTGCTATCTTAACCAAGCGCCGTTCACGGAGGTGCGTCATGGCTTGGCATCATGGAAACGTCGGCCTGCGGAATCCGGACGGGTCCGGGCGTGGTGAAAAGCGACATGTCGGAGCAAAGGTGTCGAAGCTGTTTCCGGACCGGGCATCGCACGATGGCGCCGAGCACCAGCATATCTGGATCGACGATTTGCGGGCCTTGGACGATGGCGCGGATTACTCAGGCAACGTCTTTGTCGCCATCCGGGTGAACAATGGCGGCATCGGCACCGATATCCCGTTCGAGATCGGCAAGCCGGTCGAACTGCAGGGGTTGTTCATCCCCGCAGATCAGGCCGACCCGGGCCAGGACAACGAGGGTCTTCCGGTGCTGCATTTTACCCATCGGCCGGTCGGGTTCGTTCGATACGAGGGTGAGGCATACGAATAGGACCAACGACGGCGCGACGATATCGCGGCGCTGAGTGGCCTGGATCAATCAGTCGCGGCGCCGGACCGCCGCCGCCAGGGCACGGACCTGATTCAACACCTTTTCCACCGCACCTGGACGCGCCCTGCCGTCAGCGTCGAGATCGGCTGAGAGGGTTTCGATCAGAGCCGATGCCACAACCGCCGCATCCGCGATGCGGGATGCAGTGCCGGCCTGCTCTGGGGAGCGGACGCCAAACCCGATTGCGATAGGCAGATCGGTCACCCGCCTGAGACGCGGGATCGCCGCTTGCAAGTGTTCGGCGGTGGCGCTGCGGGTGCCGGTTATGCCGGTGATGGCGACATAATAAATGAAGCCGGAACTGCCGTTCAATACAAGCGGCAAGCGCCGATCGTCGGTCGTCGGTGCGACGAGCCGGATCAAATCCAGCCCGTTGGCGTTGCTGTGCGGCAGCAACAAATCGGCCTCCTCGGTCGGCAGATCGACAATGATCAACCCATCCACGCCGCTGGCCGCCGCATCGACGCAGAAACGCCGCGGATCATACGACAGGATGGGGTTCAAATATCCCATCAGCACCACCGGGGTCGCCGCATCGGCAAGCCGAAAATCGCGCACCATCGCCAATACGTCGGCCAGCTTTACCCCCGCTGCGAGGGCTCGTTTCCCAGCCGCCTGGACAATCGGACCGTCGGCCATAGGGTCGGTGAACGGCATGCCGATCTCGATCAGGTCGGCGCCCGCTTCCGGCATTCCGCGCAGCAGCGCCATCGAGGTCGCCTGGTCAGGATCCCAGGCTTCCAGGAACGGGATCAGCGCGCCGCGGCCCTGGCGCTTGAGTTCATCGAACCGGGCGGCGATGCGACTCACGGCTGCGCGCTCCTCACAGCTTCACGCCTAGATGGTCCGCGACGGCAAAGATGTCCTTGTCGCCGCGGCCACAGAGATTCATCAGGATGATTTTGTCCGGGTCCAGCGTCGGCGCCAGCTTGATCACGTGAGCCAGCGCGTGTGCCGGTTCCAGCGCGGGGATGATCCCCTCGGTCCGGGTGCAGAGCTGGAATGCGGTGAGCGCTTCCTGATCGGTGGCGGAGACGTACTCGACACGGCCGATGTCATGCAGCCAGGCATGTTCGGGGCCGATGCCCGGGTAGTCGAGACCCGCGCTGATGCTGTGGGCCTCGATGATCTGCCCGTCGTCGTCCTGCAGCAGGTAAGTGCGGTTGCCGTGCAGCACGCCCGGACGCCCGCCGGTCAGGCTCGCGGCGTGCTGGCCGGTTTCGACGCCATGACCGCCGGCCTCGACGCCGATCAGGCGGACCGTCGTATCGTCGAGAAACGGATGAAACAGCCCCATGGCGTTCGAGCCGCCGCCAATGCAGGCCACGGCGGCGTCAGGCAGCCGGCCCTCGGCCTGTTGCAGTTGCGCCTTTGCCTCCTCGCCGATCACCGACTGGAAGTCGCGCACCATCATCGGATAGGGATGCGGCCCGGCGACGGTGCCGATGAGGTAATAGGTGTCCGCGACATTGGCCACCCAATCGCGCATCGCCTCGTTCATGGCGTCCTTCAGGGTGCCGGCCCCGGAGGTAACCGGTTTCACCTCGGCGCCCAGCAGCTTCATGCGGAAGACGTTGGGCGATTGGCGCTCGACGTCGGTGGCGCCCATGTAGACGGTGCAGGGCAGCCCGAACAACGCACACATCGTGGCGGTGGCAACCCCGTGCTGGCCCGCGCCGGTCTCGGCGATGATGCGGGCTTTCCCCATGCGCCGGGCCAACAGGATCTGGCCCATGCAGTTATTGGCCTTGTGACTGCCAGTGTGGTTGAGTTCATCGCGCTTGAAGTAGATCTTTGCGCCACCGAGCTGCCTGGTCAGCCGTTCGGCGTACCAAAGCGGGCTTGGCCGGCCGACATAGTGCTGTAGGTGATGCTTCAGGTCGGCGTCGAAGGCGGGGTCGGCTTTCGCCTGGGTGTAGGCGCGTTCGACCTCCAGGATCAGCGGCATCAGGGTTTCGGCGACGAAGCGGCCGCCGAATTCGCCAAACCGGCCTCTTTCGTTGGGGCCGGTTCGCAGGCTGTTGACGCCGGGTGGGATGTTCAAAGACTTGTCCTTCTTGCGGGCTGCGGCTCCAGAGTGTCCCCAGGCAGCCGGGGAGCGCCTAAGGGGTTGCCAGGTCGCATGACGCGGGCGCGTTCGGCGCGACGCATTATGCTCTCTAGCCGAACACCGCGTCCGGCCCAAGACCGCGTCCGGCCCAAAACCGCGTCCGGCCCAAAACCGCGTCCGGCCCAGGGCGGAGCGCCCGAACAAGGCCGCTAGCGGCGGGTGTCCTTGACGGTTTCGGTCGGCGGTATGGGTGCCGGCGCATTGGCGGGCGGATCGCGGTTTTCGTCGCCTTGCGGGCCGAGATAGGGTGCCGGCAGGGTGCCTTCCGGCAAGGCAGCCGAACCGCCCGGCGGTTCGGGTCGCGGCGGCAGCTTGGTATTTGGAGCGTCGGGTTCTTGCGTGCTCATGGCTGGGAAACGTGCGCCGCGTCATCAGGGTTCCCGCCGCCCCGCCGTTGCAACGCGACTTTGTCACGCTCGATGATCTCGCGAAAGGCCGTCTGTGTCGCTGCCCGGTCCACCACCTCCGCTCGCCTGGAATCGTCGGGGGGAAAGTCGTCGGCCAACCGGGCGCTGATCAGCAGCGGCAGCGGCGTGTCCGTGATGATCGCCGGGTCGAGATCGGAGTAAGGCTTGGCTTTACCCATTGCCCGCGAGCCGAA
Organism: Rhodopila sp.; assembly: GCF_965277165.1. Lineage (GTDB taxonomy): Bacteria > Pseudomonadota > Alphaproteobacteria > Acetobacterales > Acetobacteraceae > Rhodopila. The sequence goes on along the minus strand of NZ_CBDICE010000005.1, from coordinate 1,945,923 downwards.
GGCCCAGACTTCATGGCCGCAGACGTGCCGGGTCAGGATGTCGCGAACGTTCCGCCAGAGGTCCGGACGAATGTCGATCGGCAGTGCCCCGGCCATTGCGCGCTTTCAAGGTCGCGAGCGAAGCTCGGGTGCCATTCACGAACATCAACGGGTCCTGATAGACTTGGCGGGAATTTTCGTGATCGTATGGGCGCTGACAGCCCGCATTCTTCGGTAGCCGAACCACGGCTCAACGTTGGCGATCAGGGCTTTTTCGGCGGCAATCCACTGCTGTCCGCTTGTGGCCGCGGAGACAGTTTGGCTCCGCCGGAATTACTGCCGAGCCAGGCGCCGAGCGGTGCGAAGCAGCATCTGACGATCCTCGGGGTTGCATTCGCGGTACAGCCGCAGCAGCGCCAATTCATCGCCCTGACGAACGTCGCCCATCGCTCGCTTGTCATCGCCGTACATGAGGTATTCGACATTCACCTCCAGCGTGCCGGCGATACGGGAAAGGTTGCCGGTGATCTGACCGGTGCGCCCGGTTTCCCACTGGGCGACGGCGCTGCGCGACACACCGACCTGATCGGCCAGTTCGTCCTGGGTCAGGCCGCGATCGCGCCGCGCGGCGCGGATGCGGGTTCCGATGTCTTGCGGGCTACTCATGGTGGTTAGTCTAACTTACAGCGCCTAACATTACCAGTGAAATCCTGCGGGAATTTTCGGCTTCGGCACGCATGGATGTTTTCCGTCCCTCCGGTTGGAATTCGGCGTTCGATCATCCCAATCGAGGATTTGGTCGCCCCGGTCCATGATTGGAGGCGCGCCGTATCGGCCGACGGATTGTGATGGCCAGGGAATTTTTCCTGAGTTTTTGTTATTTTCGTTGACAGGTTATGTTATTTTCTCTAACTAACGCCATGTTCACTCATTGTTCATGACGGAGCCCCCGATGCCTAGGAAGACAGTCTGGACCGACGGACAGGATGCCCAAATCCGCCGCCTGCGCACCGAGGGTGCAAGCTGGGAGGTCGTGGCCCTGGCACTCGGCCTCGCCCGCCTGGCGGTCATCGAGCGCGCCCGCGAGATCGGCGCCGAACGGCTGCCGGCGAACGCCGTCGCGTTCCTTGACGAGTCGGGGCGCGAGCCGCTGCCGGCCGGACATGGCGATAGCTGGGGCGCGATCAACCGCGGCACCAGCCTGGAGAACGTGCCGTTCCAGACGCCCGGAGACATTCGTTGAGCATTCCGAAGCCGCTTCTCGATAGCCGGAGGGATTCGATCATGACGACACCCCGCACCCCTGGGGCCGCGGCCCCGCAGGCGCCGATCCGCCCGATCATGACCAATGGGTACGAGATCGACGCCGACTACGTGGTGTATCGCCTGGAAGAGGCTGGCGCGACGCTGCTCGCCTTGCCTGGCACCGGATGGACGACCCGGTTGCGCACATCGTCGCTGGAGATCGTGCGGACGGCGCTGGATGCCTACGGTTGGACCGAGGCCCGAGTTCGTCCGTCCGTCCCATCCGCGGAACGGATCACCCGGATGGACGAAGCGATGAGTTGGATCCCGCTGATCCCGGTGGACCGCTACGTGCTTCGGCGCGTGGTCGGCGCCCGTAGCCTGGTCAATCCGGTTACCGACCGCCACCTGTTTCCGTGGCGCCGTCTGGGCAAGGCGCTCGGTGCCGACCACAAGGCCATCCAACGCTGGCACGCGCAAGGGATCGCCCTCATCGTCTCGGCGTTGCGGGCGGCGCAATAGGGTGGAGCTGGCGATCCTGTTCGCCGCGGCGCCGCTCTATGGCGGTGTTGCCGGCGGCGGCCGGTCGGGCAGAGCTCCGACCAGGCTACTCAGGATGCTTATGGATCGGATCGACCCAGTAGACCGCCTCCGGCTTTTCCACCGGCTCGATATCGAGGTTCACCACCACGGCTTCGTTGTCGCTACGCACCAGAACGCATTCCAGCGTCTGTTCCGTCGAGGCGTTGATTTCCTGGTGCGGCACGTAGGGCGGGACGAAGATGAAGTCGCCCGCCTCGGCTTCGGCGACATATTCGAGCTTGGCGCCCCAACGCATCCGGGCCTTGCCGCGCACGACATAGATCACGCTCTCCAGCGCGCCGTGATGATGCGCCCCGGTCTTGGCATTGGCATGGATGTTTACCGTGCCGGCCCAGATTTTCTGCGCACCCACCCGCGCCAGATTAATCGCCGCGGCTCGGTTCATGCCCGGGGTCTGCGCGGTGTTGGTGTCGAGCTGATCGCCCTTGATCACCCGTACACCGTTCAACTTCCAATCCACATCATGGTCGTGCGTCATGATCCTGCTCCACTATGGCGGGCCGACGCCGGCGCGCCACGCGAGGCGCGAACGACATCGACACGCGCCGTTCAGCCGCCCGAGACGAAGTTTTCCAGCCAATGGATCGTATAGTCACCGGCTTGGAATTCGGCATCGTCGACGATCCGTTGGTGCAACGGGATCGTGGTCTTGATGCCAACGACCGCGAATTCGTCGAGCGCGCGACGCATACGGTCGATCGCCCTAGGTCTAGTCGGCGCATGAACGATCAACTTCGCAACCAGACTATCATAGAAGGGAGGCACGAAATAGCCGGCATACAGCGCCGAGTCGACCCGCACACCGAGGCCGCCTGGGGCGTGAAAGGCGGTCACCCGCCCGGGCGTCGGGATGAAGGTCAGCGGATCCTCGGCTGTGATCCGGCACTCGATGGCGTGGCCGTCAAAGTTGATATCGCGCTGCTGATAGCCCAGCAGCGATCCCGCGGCGACGCGAATCTGTTCTCTGACCAGATCGATATCGCAGAGCATCTCGGTGACCGGATGCTCGACCTGCAGCCGGGTGTTCATTTCGATGAACGCGAATTGCCCGTCCTGATAGAGGAATTCCAGTGTTCCGGCGTTGCGATAGCCCAGTTTGCGCAGCGCCGTCGTCGCGGTTTCACCCAGCGCGTCGCGCTGCGCCGAGTCGATCGCCGGCGACCCGGCCTCCTCCAGCAATTTCTGGTGGCGCCGCTGCAGGCTGCAGTCACGCTCACCAAAATGCACCACGTGGCCGTGGTTGTCGGCCATGATCTGCAACTCGATATGCCGCGGCCGGTCGAGGTATTTCTCCATGTAGACGGCATCGCTGCCGAACGCCGCCCGAGCCTCGCCGCGCGCCAGGGTAAAGGCATCCTCCAGGTCCGCCGGGTCGCGTGCGACCTTCATGCCGCGACCGCCACCGCCTGCCGCCGCCTTGATCAGCACCGGATACCCGACGCGCCCGGCAACCGACCGAGCACTGTCCAGATCCGGCAACTCGCCGTCGGAGCCGGGCACCAGAGGCACGCCGACGGCTGCCATTGCGGCTTTCGCAGCGATCTTGTCGCCCATCATGCCAATATGTTCCGCTGCCGGGCCGATAAAGGTCAGCCCATGCGCGTCGACCATGTCGGCGAAGCCGGCATTCTCCGACAGGAAGCCATAGCCCGGATGGATCGCGTCCGCCCCGGTGATGGTCGCCGCGGACAGGATCGAGGGGATATTGAGGTAGCTGTCCTTGGGCGGGGGCGGCCCGATGCAGACGCTTTCGTCGGCCAGGCGGACATGCATAGCCTCGGCGTCGGCAGTCGAATGCACGGCCACGGTGGCGATCCCCAATTCCCGACAGGCACGCTGGATGCGAAGGGCGATCTCGCCGCGATTGGCGATAAGGATTTTCCGAAACAACGGTCTATTCCAGGATGACGAGTGCTTCGCCGTATTCCACCGGAGCACCGCTTTGCACCAGGATGGCAGTCACCGAACCGGCTTTCGGTGCCTTGATTTGATTGAACGTCTTCATTGCCTCGATCAGCAACAGGGTCTGGCCTGCGGTTACCTGCTGACCCACGGCGACGAACGGCGGTGCGCCGGGCTCTGGCGAAAGATAGGCGACCCCCACCATCGGACTGACCACGGCGCCGGGATGGGCGGCGACGTCATCTGCCCCTGCGGCAGAGGCGGCCAAAGCCGGTGATGCGGCGGTGACCGGAACAGCTGTCGTTGTAGTGCCCGCACTGCGGACAACGCGAATTCGCGCGTCTTTGTCGGCGATTTCGATCTCGGTCAGGCCGGTTTCAACCAGCACGGCCGCCAGGGCGCGAATCGCGTCCGGATCGATGGGTATACGGGTCAACGGGCTTCCTCCAGACTCTCGGCCGTCGCCGGCGGGGGCCCTGGCGCTTCGCTGCCAACGGTTTCGCGCCGGAATTGATGCATAGTTTGGGCGCGTAGCATACGTCATGCGCCGGGTCCAATGATGGACGGGGAACGGCGCTCTGCGCTTCAATGTCACCGACGCTGGAAAGTCTCTGCCACCTGGATCCGGCGGCTGGTTCGAGCCGGTTCGGTTGGATGGTTCGCCTATGCGTCGGCGGCAGCGGCCAATCGCAGGGTCAGGGTAGTACCCTCGGCCGGGCGAACATTGACCTCCAACGTTCCGCCGCGCCTGGCGACCCGTGCCGTCAGGCCGCGAACTCTTTCCAGTCGTACCGTCGGGTCGGCGCCCGGCATGTCGTCTGCGATACCGACATCGATTCGGCTGCCATGCGCGGCGGCGGTCAGCAACAGCCGACTGGCGGGGGCAGCATGGATTGCGGCAGCCAACATCTCTTCCAAAAGATCAGTCAGAGGTGCGCCTCGCATCCGCACACGCAACCCTGGCAGCGCGGCGACATCCGCCTGCACGAATTGGTTTGTCATGATCGGCGACAGTCGTTTCAGGGCAACGCGCATAGCGACCCCGACGTCGGCGCGAGCCTCCGGCGCATAAATATTCGCCTCGACGTCATCCCATACAGGATCGATCAAAGGTCGTGGCCGGCCTTGCACCGGGGCAAGTGCCAGATCGGTCCTGCCACGCCAGCTTGCCGCGATGAATACGCCTGATGCAGCAGCCGCCGCGAGGAAATATGCCATTTCAAAATTCAGCACAGCGTCCGACCTTGAATTGATCGACCGAGTCTAGCGGGCAAAGCGCAGGAGAGGATAAACAAGAGGTCGTGTAAATCGACGTATCGCCGTTCTTTATTATTGCCAGTCCGTTTTAGGATACCTGAATTGATCAATAATGGAAACAGTCCAGGATAGCAATTGGTGAATAATAGCGCGCGATCCGGCCAAATTTGTCTTGCCAGAAGTGCAACTGAAACGCCCGCGGGTCAATGTGGGAGACCGAGCGCATCGCTCGTGGCGCCCGGTCTTCGGCCATGTTAGACGGGTTGTATCAAGAACCCCACCATCTTGACCCAGCGTCACGAGCGAGAAAGTTCCCAAACCTCGATGGCCGCCCCCCCCACCTACGCCGTCCCGTCGACTTTCCTGGGAGTGTCCGGCCGTGACCCCTCGGCGGAATACGTGGTTGCCGGTGTCCCGATCGATATTGGCACCACCAACCGCGCCGGGTCGCGCGAAGGCCCCGCGGCGATCCGCCGCGCGAGCCGGATGCTGACCGATGGTGACCATCCGGAACACTGGGTCGACCCGGCCCGCGCATCGCTGGCCGACATCGGCGATTTCGCGCTGGCACTGGGCGACATCCAGGCCAGTTTAGCGATGATCGAGGCCCAGGCCAGCGCGATCGGCCACCTGATCGCGCTGGGCGGCGAGCATGGCATCACCTTGGCCCTATTGCGCGCGCTGACAAAACGGCTTGGGCGGCCTGTCGCCCTGGTGCATTTCGACGCCCACGTCGACACTTGGCCAACCAATTTCGGCCAGACCTACGCCCATGGATCGCCGTTCTATCACGCCATCAACGAGCGCCTGGTTGATCCGCGGCGCATGATCCAGGTCGGTATCCGGTCTCCGGTCGAGAAAGCGGTGATGGATTGGACGCTGGCCCGCGGGGTGACTGTGCTGTCCGCCCAGAATGTGCATGCGTCTACCCCCGCGGCGGTCGCCGCACGGATCGCCGAGGTGATCGGCTCGGAGCCGGCCTATCTAAGCTTCGACATCGACGCGCTCGATCCGGCTTTCGCGCCCGGCACCGGCACGCCCGAGGTTGGCGGCCTTGCGTCATGGCAGGCGCAGGCAGTGCTGCGGCAATTGAAGGCCGTTCGTTTCGTCGGCATGGACGTGGTCGAGGTTGCACCCCCGTTCGACGTCGCTGAAATCACGGCGCTCGCGGCGGCAACGATGGTCTGGGAATATCTGGCGCTTGCGGGATCGGGGGCTATGCGCTGAGGGTCTGCGCGCCGCCTAAAAATGAGCAACGACGTAAACGCGTCCTTTTCGATTGACCCGGCCAACCGTGGGCCGGGGTCGTTTAGGAACACGCCTATGTCCGACAGCGCCGCCGCGATGCGAAGTACCACCAGCATCGTCTGATCCCGAAACCGCGGCGTTTTCGCGCGGTTTCGGCCCAAGTCCCCGTTTCGTTTCGGACGCTCACGCTGCGTCCGTTTGTCCGGATGGGCGGTCAACCCGCCCGTTTGTCCGCGAGGATGACCACGATGTCTGTTGTCGCTCAGCCGTTCGCGGCGCGAACCCGCGCCGCCGTTTCGCCGCTCCGCCGTGTTCTCGTCGACTTTCCGGTGCGCCGGCCCACGGTGGACGAAGTGGTAGCCGCCGATCGTCCCGAGGAGCCGATCCACTGCCTGCGCCCCGATGCAGTCGCGGCAACCGCGAGCGACTTCGTGCAGTCGTTCCCAGGCGACGTGCTGTACGCGGTGAAGTGCAACCCCGACCCGGCGGTGCTGCGTGCGCTGTGGGATGGCGGCGTGCAGCATTTCGATTGTGCATCGCTCCCCGAAATCCGGCTGGTCCGTGCCATGTTGCCCGAGGCTGCGATCCACTTCATGCATCCGATCAAGGCACGCGGCGCAATCCGCGAAGCCTGGGCGCGTCATGCGGTGCGGGATTTTGTCCTCGACAGCGCCGATGAACTGACAAAGATCCTGGCCGAAATCGCCGCCACGGAGGTGCCCGGCGTGCCTGGTCTGATCGTGCGGATCGCGCTGCCGAAGGGCGCGGCGATGCTGGACCTGTCGGGCAAATTCGGCGCCGAGGCCGAGGCCGCCGCGGATCTGCTGCGCGCCGCGCGCGGCAGCGCGAGGGTACTTGGGGTCAGCTTCCATGTCGGGTCGCAGTGTCTCGACCCGCTGGCCTGGCGCGAGGCACTGGCACTGACCGGACGGGTGATCCGCGCGGCCGGCGTCAAGGTCGACATCATCGACGTGGGCGGCGGATTTCCGGTTGCCTATCCGGATCAAGAGCCGCCTCCGCTGGGCGCCTGCTTCGCCGAGATCGAGGCCGGGTTCGAGGCGCTAGGCCTGCCCGACGCTCGCCTTTGGGCGGAGCCGGGACGAGCACTGGTCGCGGCGGGGACCTCGGTCGTCGTGCAGGTGCAGGCGCGGCGAGGCGCGGCGCTATACGTCAACGACGGCGTCTACGGCAGTCTGGCGGACGCCGGCACACTCGGTTTCCGCTACCCGGTGCGACTGATCCGCCCGGACCGGAGCTCGGTCGCGGCAACGACCAGCTTCTCGCTGTTTGGGCCGACCTGCGACAGCGCCGATGTCATGCGTGGCCCGTTCCTGCTGCCGGCGGACACGGCGGAGGGAGACTGGATCGAGATCGGCCAGCTTGGAGCCTACGGCGCCTGCCTGCGCACGGCATTCAACGGATTTGACCGGGCCAGAATCGTGGAAGTCGGTGACAAGCCGATGCGCGATAGGCCAACTTCCTTGCCGGACCCTCTAGAGGTCGCTGCCTGATCGAAAAGGAGACCCAAGCGATGCGACACGTCGGCTTCGACGGCCGCCTGGTGATGCTGGGCTTTGGCAGCATCGGCCAAGGCGTGCTGCCCCTGATCCTGCGTCACATCGACATGCCGCGCGAGCAGATCAGCATCGTGTCCGGCGACTCGCGCGGGCAGCAAGTCGCGGCGGAGAATGATGTCAGCTTTACCGTCACACCGCTGACCCGCGACAATTTTAGCGGCGTGCTGACCGCGCTGCTACGGCCCGGCGACATGCTGTTGAACCTGAGCGTCGATGTTTCATCGGTCGCGCTGATCGCGTTCTGTCAGCAGCGAGGCGCGCTGTATCTGGATACCTGCATCGAGCCGTGGGCCGGGGGCTACACCGACCCGTCGCTGACGCCATCGCAACGGTCGAATTATGCCTTGCGGGAAAGCGCCCTGGCACTCGCCGGCGGGGACGGCCCGACGGCGGTACTTACACACGGCGCCAACCCGGGCCTGGTGTCCCATTTCGTCAAACAGGCACTGCTTAATCTTGCCCGCGATACGGGTGTGGAGACAACCGTCCCCTCGAACCGCCAGGATTGGGCAGCGTTGTCGCGAAGCCTTGATGTGAAGGTGATCCATATCGCCGAACGCGACACCCAGTCGTCGTCCATCAACAAACGGGCCGGCGAGTTCGTCAACACCTGGTCGATCGACGGCTTTGCCGGAGAAGGCTGCCAACCGGCTGAGCTTGGCTGGGGCACGCACGAGAAGACGCTGCCGGCGGATGCGCGTCAGCATGATTTCGGCGGTGGCGCGGCAATCTATCTGATGCGCCCCGGCGCCTCGACCCGGGTGCGAAGCTGGACGCCGATGGCGGGACCGCAGCACGGGTTCCTGATCACGCACAACGAATCTATCTCGATCGCCGATTACTACACCGTGGTTGAAGGGGGCGCCGTGCGTTACCGCCCGACGGTGCACTACGCCTATCATCCTTGCGACGACGCCGTCCTGTCGGTGCATGAGTTCGCCGGACGCAACTGGCAGCTTCAGCCCAGGCAGCGTCTGATGATGGATGAAATCGATGGCGGTGTCGACGAACTCGGCGTGCTGCTGATGGGGCATGCTCGAGGTGCGTACTGGTATGGCTCCCGCCTGTCGATCGAGCAGGCCCGAGCGCTGGCGCCGCACAACAACGCCACCAGCCTGCAGGTCACCGCCGCGGTGCTGGGTGGGCTGGTCTGGGCGATGGAGAATCCGCGGTCCGGCGTCGTCGAAGCCGATCACCTGGATCATGCGCGGGTGCTGCAGGTCGCCGAACCCTACCTGGGCGATATGGTCGGTGCTTACAGCGACTGGACGCCGCTGCTGGACCGGGGCCGGTTGTTCCCGGAACCGGTCGATGCGTCCTGCCCGTGGCAGTTCGGCAATTTCCGCGTGACGTGATTGCGCCGACTGGATTATTGCGGCAACGTTTCTTCACGCAGTTCGGCCACGGTGAACCAGACCCACACAAGGTTCACCGCCAGCAGCACCGTCGTTACCACGAACACGTAGCGGATGCCCAGGCTGGCCGCGACGCTGCCGCCGGTCAGCGGCCCCAGCGAATTGCCAAGGAACGTCGCTGACGACGTCATGCCATAGATCGTGCCGCGGTTTTCCCGCGACACGCTGCGGCCGATCAATGCGTTCGCGGTGGGCAGGATACCACCGATGAACAGCCCCACCGCGAAGCGCTCGGCCACGAAGGCCCAGTAGCTGCTGACGAAGATCTGCGGCGCGCTGGTCAGCGTGGCGCCCAGCAGGCAGATCAGCAGCACTCTGCGATAGCCGATTATATCGCTGCGCTTGCCGAGGAACGGCGACGACACCAGGTCGGCCAAGCCGGTCACCGAAAACGCAATTCCCGACAGCGTGGCAATTTCCGGTGGCGACCCGATCAGATGCTGCACGAAAAGGGTCACCACCGGCTGCACGGTTCGAACGCTGAACTGCGCCATCAGCAGCACCATGAACAAGGCGAGCAGGCTCGCCGAACCGGTCAACAGCCGCAGGCCGGAGATAATGGATTTCGACGGGCCGGTCTGCTTCGGCGGGGTGAAATTCTCGTGCACGGTCGCCCAGACCAGGGCCAGCGCCGCCAGCGTGACCGCTCCGGTGCAAAAGAACGGCACCCGGTAGCTGCCGGTGATGTCGGCCAGGCCGCCGCCAAGCACCGGGCCGATCAGCGATCCGACCAATTGACCGGTGCTCAGCCAGCCAAGGGCGTAGCCCAGCCGGCGCTCCGGCACCTGGCTGGCAACCAGGGCGATGGCGGCGGATGAGAAACCCGCAAAGGCGCCCATCACCGCGCGCGCACCAAAGAACCACCAGACATTGGTTGCCAGTCCCATCGCCGCGGTGAAAATTCCAATCGCCGCGCTGGATCGGATCAGCGACAGTTTTCGACCGTGCTTGTCGGCCACGCGGCCCCAGATCGGGGAGGCGAATGCCGCGACGAAAGAGGTCGCGCCGGTGATCACCCCGGCCCAGAGATCGACGCCTCGCGTGGTGGTGACGCCGAGTTGCGGCAGCATCAGCGGGATGATCGGACTGAGAAAGCTGATCGATGCCGTCATGACGAACTGGATACCGACCATCGCCCATAGCGTGCGCTGCCAGCCTCCGTCGCTTGTCCTGATCCTGGTTTGGTGCTGCTCCCCGCGGTTTTCAGGCGTTTCACTCATTCGTTGACATGCTAACGGAACGGCGCCGGATGGAAAGGCCGGTTTGACAATGGACGAGATGTTGGGGAAAAATGCCTTGATACGCAGGGAGGGAAAAGGTCATGCCAGTGCGCCAGGACCGGCCCGAAAGCAACCAGCGACGGATCGGGCTGCTGCTTCCTTCATCCAACACCACGCAGGAGCCGGAATTCGCCCGTATCCTGCCGGACGGCGTCACCTTGCACATCGCTCGGCTGCCATTGCGCACGGTCGAGGCATCGTCTACCGAACGGATCGTCGAGGACATCGAGACCGAAAGCCGGAAGCTCGCGGATGCCGATGTCGATGCCATCGTGCTGGCCGCGACTGCGCCGAGTTGTCGCAACGGAATCGGATACGATAAAGAATTGATCCAGCGGATTGAGTCCGCTTCGGGCCGCAAGGCGACAACCGCCTCGACCGGGTTGATCCAGGCCCTGCGGGTATTGGATGTGAACCGCTTGGTGATCGCGGCGCCTTGGAGCGACGAGACCAACGCGACGGCGGCGGCGTTCATCGAGGCCAACGGATTTCGGGTGCTTGCCCAGCAGGCTATGGGGCATGTCGACAACCTGGAGATCGGCAGGCTGGATGAACAGACCGCCTTCGATATGGGTGTCGCGGTCGATCAGCCGGACGCGGAGGCGGTGTTGCTGGCATGCGGGAACTGGCTGACGCTGGGCATCGTGGATCGCCTGGAATCAGCGATCGGCAAGCCGGTGCTGACGACCAATCAGGTCAGCCTTTGGGCCGCGCTTACTCTGGCTGGCTATCATGCACCGGTGTTTGGCTGGGGACGCCTGCTGCGGGAATACACCGCCTGATCAACGACGTTCGGATCCGTCCCGGCAGCCTATTTCTGGAGCAGTGATGAAAATAGTCATTCCGGACGATTATCAGGATGTCGTCCATCGATTGTCCTGCTTTTCGCTGCTCGCTGGCCATGACGTGGTTCGTTACCGCGAACCGGCGGCCGATCCGGACCAACTTGTCGAGCGACTTCACCCGGCCGAGGTCATCGTCGCGATTCGCGAGCGGGTCAGCTTTTCCCGAACGCTGATCGAGCGTTTGCCGAACCTGCGCCTGATCGCATTGGTCGGGCGAGCGGCGACAACGATCGATCATGCCGCCTGCCGGGAGCGCAACATCCTGGTGTCCCACGGCGCCAGCAATTCGCCGATCGCGCCGGCGGAACTGACCATTGCGTTGATCGTTGCGGCGCGCCGTAACGTCGCGTTGGAAGCGGAACGGATGCGTCGGGGTGACTGGCCATGCACGCTTTCGCATCGATTGTCGGGTAACAGGCTTGGCATTTTCGGCCTTGGCGCGATCGGATCGATCGTCGCCCGAGCCGGGGCCGGCATGGGCATGCACCCCTTGATCTGGGGGCGCGACGGGTCGGCCGCCAAAGCCAAGGCCGCCGGGTATGAGTTTGCCGCCAACCAAGCCGATTTGTTCGAACGCTCCGACGTGCTTTCGTTGCACGTCCGTTTACGTGCCGACACGCGTGGCATCGTCGGGCCGGACGATTTGGCACGGATGAAACCAACCTCGCTCCTGGTCAACACATCACGCGCCGAACTGATCCAGCCAAGCGCGCTGCTGACGGGCCTGCGCAATGGCCGCCCCGGCTACGCCGCGGTCGACGTTTACGAGAAAGAGCCTGTTCGCAACGGCGAACATCCGTTTCTGTCGATGCCCAACGTGGTGTGCACTCCACATCTCGGCTGGGCCGAATGGGACAACTTCGAGCTCTACTTCGGCGAATGCTTCGAGCAGATACTGGCTTATGCCGGCGGCTTACCGTCGCGGGTCGCCAACTAAATTTGACGAGTTTCTACCGCCACGATCACGAAACAGCGAGGATATATGCTCCGCCCGCGTGTTTGTGATAACGCTCAACTCGATTTTGATTGAAGGGTCCGGAAGACAGCACATGAGCAGGCAGGCCGCGTGGCCGCTCTTCCGTCCCCTGACCCCGGTGAGCGCGGCGCTTCGGGTCGTGTCCGGGGTCATTTTACTGCTGGTGGCGGGCGCTGCCTGCCATGAAGTAGACGCAAGTCGCAAGGCGCTCATTTCGGACACGGAGCGACAAATGGCTCGGCTGGACATGGTCTTTGCCGAGCAGACTGGGCGCGCGGTCGAGGCGGTGGATTTGCTGGTGATGGGCGCGCAGGAGACCGTGCAGGCCCAACTGCCGCGTCTGGAAGGGGTCGATGAGATGCTCCGGCGCCGGATCCGGGGCGTGCGCCAACTCGCCGCCATCTTGATCGTCAACGCCGCGGGTCGGCCGATTGCATCCACCGATCCAGACAGAGCGACGACCCCGCCGAACCTTGTTGCGGCACTATTGACCCGCTACCGTGCGGATCCTCGTGCCGCCATGCTGATCAGTCCGCCGTTTCGTGTCGCCGATGATCGATGGAACGCATTGCTCGCGCATCCGATCTGGGCGGCCGATGGGACGCTGAGCGGCGTGGCGATCGGTTCGATCAATCTGGCTTACTTCGAGGATTTCTACCGCGCCGTCGAATTGAACGAGAACGGGGCGATCGTCCTTACTCTGCGCGATGGAACGGTGCTGGCCCGGTTTCCCCACGTCGACACAACGATCGGTACCAGTTTCGGAAACTTGCCGCCGTTCACCGAAGTATTGGCACATGGCTTGGCGGGAACCCTGGTCATGCCCAGCCCCGTCGATGGCAGCACGCGGATTACCGCGATCAGGGCGCTTCGAGCGTTTCCGCTGGTGGTGATGGTTTCCGTGGAGCAAGGACGGATTCTGTCCGACTGGCGGCGCGAGGCCCTGGCCCTGGTCGCCGGTGCGCTATCGCTGGGCGGTGCCGTCGTCGTGCTGCTGCTGTCGCTGTCGCGCAGGTCGCATGACGTCGAGCAATTGCTGGCAGAGACCCACGCGGCGCACGACAGGGCGGAACAGACCAAGGATCGGCTGCTGGAGCAGATCGCCGAACGGGAGAGGGCCGAGGGGGAGTTGCGCCAGGCACAACGCATCGAGGCGATCGGTCAATTGACCGGCGGCGTCGCGCACGATTTCAACAACCTGCTGACCGTGGTGCTGGGCAATGTCGAAATCCTGCAGCGGCGAGCGATGCGGCACGATACGTCCGGGCTGGCGGATCGGCTGGCGGCGATACGCGCGGCGGCGGAGCGGGGTGCCACGTTGACCGGCCACTTGCTGGCGTTCGCGCGTCGGCAGCCGCTGTTGCCCAGGGCAATCGACCTGAACGCGGCCATCCACGGCATGCGAGACCTGCTGGATAGCGCCTTGGGCCTGGGGACTCAGATCAGCCTGCGCCTCGCCGACGATCTGTGGCCGACCATGGCGGATCAAAGCCAGATCGAGTTGGTCATTCTGAACCTTGTATTGAACGCGCGCGACGCCATGCCTGACGGTGGTATCATAACCATTGAAACGACCAACCACATGCTTGAGCGAGCCAGGTTTGCCGATGGACCTCCGGCTGGCGATTACGTCAGGGTCATCATCAGGGATACCGGTATCGGCATTCCGCCGGAAATCATCGGCCGAGTGTTCGAGCCGTTCTTTACCACCAAGCCGTTTGGCGTCGGATCCGGCCTGGGACTTTCCCAGGTGTTTGGCACCACCCGGCAGTCCGGCGGGGAGGTTCAAATCGAGTCGGCGATCGGCCGCGGCACGGCTGTAATCGTCGATCTGCCGCGCGCCGGCACGATGCCCTTGCTCCAATCATCCGATTCGCGGCCGGAATCGCTGACCGGCACAAGTGCGACGATCCTGCTGGTCGATGATGACGATCAGGTGCGAGCGGTGACGGCCGCGATGCTGCAGGACCTTGGATACAACGTGCGCCATGTCGATTGTGGCGAAGCCGCCCTTATGGTGATGGCTCAGGATGCCGCGATCGACATCCTGCTGACCGATCTGGTCATGCCCGGAATGACCGGATCCCGACTTGCCGCGTTGGCAAGAGCACAACTGCCGGATCTTTCGGTCGTCTTCATCTCGGGTTACGCCGATGAGATCGAGAGCGCGCTGGAGCCTGGCGATCGAGTGATCCGCAAGCCGTTTGCCGCCGCCGACCTGTACCGAACCGTCGAGGCGGCGCTTGGGGAGCGGCAGCGCGTTTCCTCCAACGCTTGAGCCGCCGCCATCGGTCGCGCAGACTGGCCGGGTGGAGGAGACCCGGCATGGCAGGCACGCTTGAGATTCGCATCGACGATCGGCGTCCATTCGCCGGCGGGCACGCGTTCGACGAAGTCGGGGCCTATGAGAGACTGACCGGACGGGTTCTGTTTGCCGTCGATCCCCTGGCCCAAGCCCAGGCGGATGTCGTCGACATCGGCCGGGCGCCGCGCGACCCGGACGGATCGGTGCGGTTCGAGGCGGACCTGATGCTGCTGAAGCCGCTGGGTGGCGGCAACCGGCGAGTGCTGTTCGACTATGGCAATCGCGGGAACAAACGAGCGTTGCAATTTTTTAACGATGCGATGCACAGCAACGAGCCGCTGACGCTGGACCATGCCGGCAACGGCTTCCTGATGCGGCGCGGCTACGCGCTCGCCTGGTTGGCGTGGGAGGGCGATATCCTGCCCGGAGACGGCCGCATGGTTCTCGATGTGCCGGTGGCAACCGATAACGGCGTGGCGATCACCGGGCGAGTACGCACCGAGATCATCGTCGACAAGCCCTCGGGCCCGAGCATGCCGCTGAGCGGCCGGTTGGCGGCGCACTCCTATCCGGTCGCTTCCCGCGACAAGCGTGATGCGATACTGACAAGACGGCGGTATCCGTACGACACACCTGAACCCGTTGCAGCCTCAGAGTGGGATTTCGCGCTTGAGATAAGCGGTGCGGGCACCGAGGCGACAACCCTGGAACGCGCGATCGTTCCCGCCGACGGTTTCATTCACTACCGGCCGGGATTCGAACCCGGCTGGATCTACGAACTGATCTATACCGCGCGCGACCCGAAATTGATGGGCCTGGGCCACGTTGCGGTGCGCGACTTTGTCAGTTTCGTCAAATACGCGGACGGTAGCGGCAACCCCCTGGCCGGAATCCGGCAGGCGTATGCCTGGGGCCGGTCGCAAACCGGGCGTTGCCTGCGGGATTTCGTCTATCGAGGCTACAATGCGGACGCCGCGGGGCGAAGGGTGTTCGACGGGGTGATGCCGCATGTCTCGGGTGCGGGGCGAAAGTGGTTGAACCATCGGTTCGCCAGCCCGATCGTTTCCGGCGGTCAGCAATACGAAGATCATTTCAATATCGCTGATTCATTTCCGTTTTCCTATGCGTGGTCGGTCGATCACCTTACCGGCCGTGAAGACGCAATCTTGAAACGACCAGAGACCGATCCGCTGGTGTTCCATACCCAGACCGCGACGGAGTACTGGGTGCGGCGCGGTTCGCTGGTGCACACTGATACGTTGGGCCACGATCTGCCTCAGCCGGCAACGGTGCGGGTTTATTGCTGGTCCAGTTCGCAACATTCGGCCAACCCGCTGCTGAAGGCGCCGGCCAAGGGGATCGGGCAGAACCTGTCCAACACGGTCGCCACGTCGATGTTGTTCAGGGCGCTGCTGGATGCGATGGATCGATGGGCGACGGACGGCACCAAGCCACCCGACAGCCGGTTTCCGATGCGCGCGGACGGTACGCTGGTGGAATATGCCCGCTGGCGCCGGCAGTTTCCGACGATCCCGGGTGTGATGGTTCTGGCGGAGCCGAATGCACTGCCGCTGCTGGACTTTGGACCCGACGCCGACCGCGGGATACTGCGCGAACCACCGGTGATGGTCCGAGGCCGGAACGACCCGGATGGCGGACCGGGGCTGCGCTATACCGTGCTGGTGCCTGCGGTCGACAAGGACGGCAACGACATCGCCGGCGTCCGAGCCCCGATGGTGAACGCGCCGCTGGGGACCTATACCGGATGGAATCCGCGGAGCCGCGGTCACGGGCACGGCGTGCAATGGAAGTTCGAGGGCAGTTACATACCATTTCCGGAGACGCCGGCCGAACGATTGGCGACCGGCGATCCGCGACTTTCAGTCGCGGAACGTTATTCCGACTGGCGCGGCTACGTCGCGGCCATCACCAGAGCCGCCGAGGAACTGGTCGCCGCCGACCTTATGCTGGAGGAAGACGTGGCGCGCTGTGCGGCCGCGGCCGAACGATGGGACCCGGCAAGGCATGTCGTCAGCATCGGAGGAGAACGCGAATGATAAAACTACTGAGCCTTCTGACGCGAAAGGAGGGGATCACTCACGCCGAGTTCGTGCGCCATTGGTTCGACGTCCATGCCCCGCTGGCGCACCACGTTCCCGGCATCCGACGCTATGTCCAGTCGCACATCACCGAGAGCCGCTCGCGCCCCGACATTCCGGATACCGACCTGGAGGTCGATGGTATCGCCGAGCTTTGGTACGACAACCTGGCGAGTTTCGAGCAAGCAAGCACGACGGCGGAAATGAAGGCGCTGACCGACGACGGAGCGCTGTTCATCGGCCGGATAAAGACCTACCTGATCGAGGAGCGGCAGATCATTCCGCCGCTCGGCTGAGCGTGACCGCCTCGTACGGGAAGCGCTTCACCATCGCCATGTTCAGGCCTTCGATCCGCAACAGCCGGGTGTCACCCTTGCGTTCGGGCGAGTGCAGCACGCCGACATCGTAAAGATAAGCGTCGCCAGGCTTCATGACGTAGTCATGGTTCGCGACCGCCTTGCCTGGACTGCCGTCGGCGGGACGGGCGACACAATCCCAGTCCGTCATGATCGTCTCGCCATCGGCCTGACCATAGATCGCCCAGGACGGACCATGGTCATGTGGCTTGCTGCCCTTTGCCCCGACATAGCCGTGGGCCAGGATGGCGAACCCCAGCTCGGCGTCTTCATACAACAGATGTCGTTCGGGCGTGCCCGGCGGGATGTAGGTCGCGATGAAAGCCGGATCTGCCAGGGCCTGCTCGACCAGCTTGCGCACCTGTTCCCGCCCCGGCGTTCCGGGCTGGCCCTTCAATGCGGCATGACAGTCGGCGGCGAACTTCTCCAGTGTGATGGCCACGGCGGATTCCTCCTGCGATTATCGACGATAGGGATAGCAACTGCCTCGGTCGAGGGTGATGCCGAAATGGGCACCGAGCGCCGCGATCGCGTCGGCATGCTCTGGGTACGGGTCGGCATTGCCGGGTCCAACAATGATGCACCCGCCGCTGGGCTTGGCGTTCGGCGGTAGCATGGCGGTCGCCAGTGCGGCGCCGTCCTGGTCTCGCAGCGTCAGGAACAGCGGCATCGATCGCCTGATATGGGCTTCCTTGTTGATGTCCTGCTCGATGAATACCGAGGTTGTCGGATGGAAGGCATCGATCGCGCGTTCGCGTTCGCGGCGGTAGTGCTTTTCCACCGCGTGATGCATCTCGAGCGATTCAGACACCGCCTCGCCTTCGGTCAGAAGGCGGAACCAGGTCCGGGTGCGTGGCGCGTCGCAGACATACTCCATGCTCGATCCTCGTGGCTTGGATTGGTCTGAAACGTGAGCATAGGATGGAACCGGCTGGTGATCAAACCGCCGGGCTGTCGGGTCGCATTATTGAGCGGGTGTGACTTTCGTTCGGGGACTTGGCGGAGAGGCGGGTCAGCAAGGCGCCTCCAAGGAGGCTTGCAAAGGGTCACGCTGCATCTGTTGCGACCCACGCCAGGACGGCCCAGCGCCTGGGCTTCCTGTGCCAGGGCAATGTGCTGACAGAGACAATCCCATATCGGCCCGCCAGCCGGTCGTTACCTGGCGACCGTCAAGTTTACAACGCCCCTTCATTAGCCAGCGCATGCAGCGTCAGCGCGACCGCGGAAGCCCGGTTCTCGACGCCGAGTTTGGCATAGATCTGTTCAAGATGCTTGTTCACGGTACGTGGTCTGAGACCCAGTATCTCGGCGATATCCCGATTGGACTTGCCGCGTGATAGCCAGAGCAGCACTTCAGCTTCACGGCGCGTCACCTTCAGCCTCGCATGGATCCGTGCCTCATCCCGGGTGGGCTGAGCCTCGGCGATACGCATCAGGATTTCGTCGCCGCCCAGCCGGCCCACCAGACGGATATCCACGCTCGCGGCGCCACCCGCTGCCGCCGGACATTCCACCGCACCGGCCGAGATGGCTAGCCGCAGCAGTTCGGTATGACCGTCCTCGCCGGACGTCTGCCCGCGTTCGGCGCCATGCGTCCGTGCGAGCAGCCGCGTGGCGGTCGGGGTGGCCCAGCGAAGCCTGCCCTGCGGATCGGTGGCGAACAACGCCTGGCCCGCTGCGTCGATTGCTGCGTGAGCGCTGGCGACCAGCTGCGCCCCTGCCAGATGCACACGGATGCGCGCCACCAGCTCGCGTGGTACGACCGGCTTGGTCACGTAATCCACCCCGCCGGCCTCCAGCCCCCGGATCACGTGGTCGGTGTCACTGAGACCCGTCATGAAAATCACCGGTATGGTTGCCGCGCGCGGCACGCGCTTCAGCCGCCGGCATGTCTCGAACCCGTCAAGCTCCGGCATGACCGCGTCCATCAGGACCAGGTCCGGCCGATGCGCTTGCACGATAGCCAGCGCCCGGTCACCCCGCAGTGCCACCAGAATGGTGAACCGTTCGTTCTCAAGCGCTTCGGTCAAGAAGCCCAACGTGCCCGGGTCGTCGTCGACGATCAGCACCGTGGCACCGGATGGGATGTCAGCCTGCGGCATCTCAACCCGACCGGGCACGCACGGAATCGACGATCTCCGCGAGTTCGTCCAGGCGGAAGTCGGTCAGCGCGCCGCGCATCTGGCCAATCACGTCGCACCCGGTCGTGCCATCAGCATCCAGCTCGTTCAGCAACGTTCGCAGTGCCCGCACATGGCCGATCCGCACAAGACGTCCCAGTTCATCCAGACGCGCGATCAGCGGCACCGGGACCGGTGTATCGGCGATCGCCGAACCATCCGCATCGAGCGCGAAGGCCTCCTCGATCCACTGCAGGCCCAGGCGCTGGCCGATGGTTTCGACAAACGCTGCCAAGTCGAGCGGCTTGGAGAGAAATCCATCATGCAACGGACGTTCGCCATACCACTGCGCCTCCTCATGCGGGTGCGCCGAAACGATCAGGATCGGCGTCATGTCGAAGCCGGCTTCTCGCAACAGCGTGGCAAGGCGCCAGCCGTCCATTTCCGGCATCGACAGATCCAGGATGAACCCATCCGGCTGGTGCTCGGCCGCCAGACGCAGGCAGCTTGCACCATCCCGCACTGTCAGCAGTTCGAACCCCAACGGCGATAGGGTCTCTTCTAGAAGAGCGCGATGCGTCGGGTCGTCGTCCGCCGCGATCAGTACGCGGCGCCGCCCTCGGTAGCCAACGATCCGACGCCGCTTCGTCGGGGACGTCGGCGCACTGGGTACCTCAGGCAGCAGCAGCCGGACGCGGAACTCGCTGCCTTCGTTCGGGCGGCTGGTAACGGAGATCTCGCCGCCGAGGATCTCGGTCAGCAGCTTGGTGATGGTCAGGCCCAGGCCGATGCCCGGCAGCGACGGCTGGCCGGCGTGCTCAATGCGTTCAAACGGGTCATAGATTCGCTTCAGATCAGCCTCGCTGATTCCACGGCCGGTGTCGGCGATGGCGAATTCGGTCACCGCGCCGCGCCGGCGCACGCGCAGCGTAACACCACCGCGTGCGGTGAACTTCAGCGCATTGGACAGCAGATTGAGCAGGATCTGTCGCAGGCGGGTCTCGTCGGTGTGCACGACGGCGGGCAACGGCTGGCTGGCTTCAAAGCTGAAGCTGATGCCTTTCCCGGCCGCCTGAGGGCGGATCATGTCGACCAGCTGATCGAGGAACGCCTGCAGTCTGACCGCGCGCCGATCGATCTCGATTCGGCCCGCCTCGATCTTGGCGATGTCCAGCAGCCCGTCGATCAGCCCGGCCATGTGATCGCCGCTGCGGCGGATTGTGCGGATCGCCTCCCGGCGGTGGACCGGGATGGTGGAATCCAGCTCCAGGATCTGCGCATAGCCCAATACGGCGTTCAGCGGCGTGCGCAACTCGTGGCTGACACCGACAACAAACCGGCTTTTCGCAAGATTGGCCGCCTCGGCGGCTTCCTTGGCGCTTTGCAGCTTGGCGTCGGTGCGCCGGTGAGCATCGATCTCGCTCAACAGCAGCGTGGTCTGCCGTCGCGATTCAAGCTGCGCCGCGACACGGGTCTCGTGCGCCAGAACCAGCAGCCAGGAAGCAATCCCGGTGATGATCGTCAGCACGAAGAAGGCGCGCCACATGGCCAAAGCCAGAAGCGCGCGTCCTTCCGGGTTGTTCGTCGCGGCCTGCATGAAAGTCAGCAGCAGCAGGCAGCCGATCAGGCCGGTCGCGATCGAGAAGGTGCCGGCAAAGCGCAGCAGCGGCCCATTGAGATAGGGGCGCAGTGACCGCGGCACTCCCGCGTCAAGCATCGCGCGGAACTGCGCCGAGGAACGGCCGTGCGGCTTGCAGGCGTCATGGCACCGCGCGTCAAGCGAGCAGCATAGCGAGCAGATCACGCCGACATAGGCCGGGCAGTACGCGGTATCGGCAGTCTCGAAGGTGTTGCCGCACACCACGCATGGTTTGGCGAAGGCCTGCCTGTCCCAGGTTCTGCGCGGACGCCGGGCTAGGTAGAAGCGGCCATCGGTGGCCCACGCGATCAGTGGTGCGGTGGTGAACGCCAGCACCAGGGCGATGAATGGCGCGGCTGCGTGAGCCCCGACGCCGAAGCTGCCGAAATGCGCCGCGAGGCCGGTCAGCGTGGCCAGGACCATCGCGCCCACCCCGACCGGATTGATATCGTAAAGATGCGCCCGCTTGAAATCCAGCGTCTGCGGCGCCAGCCCTAGCGGTCGGATGACCACAAGATCGGCGACCAACGCCCCGACCCAGGCGCTGGCGAGGATGGAGAACAGCGCCAGGATCCGCTCGATCGCGCCGTACAGTCCGATCTCCATCAGCACCAGCGCGATCGCGACGTTGAACAGGACCCACACCACCCGGCCCGGGTGGCTGCGGGTCAGCCGCGAGAAGAAATTCGACCAGGCAATCGATCCGGCATAGGCGTTGGTGACGTTGATCTTCAACTGTGCCACCACCACCAGAGCCCCGGTTGCGACCAGGGCGCCCCAGCCGGGCAGGAACGCGCTGAAGGCCGACTGATACATGATGGCCGGCTGGGCCGCCTCGACCGTGGACAAGCCCGCCCGCATCGCCAGCCAGGCGAGCAGGGAGCCGGCGAACAGCTTTGCTGAGCCCGGAACGATCCAGCCGGGTCCAGCGACGATGACAGACAGCCACCACCGCCAGCGGCGACCGGCCACCGGTGGCGGCAGGAACCGCAGGAAATCGACCTGCTCGCCGACCTGCGCGATCAGCGCAACGATCACCGAGGCGGCTGCACCGAACCCGACCAGCGTGAACCGGCTGCCGGACGATCCAGGAAACTCGATCCAGTGGTGCAATTCCAGATGCCCGCAGGCGGCGAGCCCGATGAACGGCAGCAAGTTCAGGACGATCCAGATCGGTTGTGTCCAGCGCTGGAACGCGCTGATCATCGTAATCCCGTGGGTGACGATGGGGATCACCGCCAGCGACGCCAGCACGTAGCCGAGCATGAGTGGCACGCCCAGGCAGAGTTGCAACGCAGTCGCCAGGATCGAGGCTTCGATGGCGAAGAAGATGAAGGTGAACGTGGCATAGACCAACGAGGTCGCCGTCGATCCGATATAGCCGAAGCCGGAGCCGCGGGTGAGCAGATCGATATCCAGGCCACGGCGCGCCGCGGCCACGGAAATCGGCAGCGCGGTCAGAAAGATCAGCACGCTGACAACGCCGATAGCCGCCGCGGCATTGGCAAAGCCGTAGCGCAATGTGACGCCGCCGCCGATCGCCTCCAGCGCCAGGAACGAACTCGCCCCGAGCGCGGTGCTGGCGACACGCGCGCCGCTCCAGCGCCGTGCCGAAACAGACGCGAAACGAAGGGCGAAATCCTCGAGCGTCTGGTTGGCGACCCAGCGATTGTAGTCCCTTCGGGACGGGACGATTCGCTGCCGGATAGCCATGAAGGGGTTGTGTTCTCCCGCCTGCCTAGAACTTTCCGTCTCGGCTTTCCGTCCCACGCCCGTTCTTCGACGGGCCGCGCAGGATCGTGTGCGGGACCCAGGGACCCGTCAATCAACAAAACCGCCAACCGCGGCAGTATATACGGCAAACAACGTATTTCCCTCTGTGCGTGCTGTTCTGACCATGACGGCCCTGGTCGCCGCTGGTTCGCGGCGGCCTGCCATTTCCAGCCAGGGAGCGATCATGCCGGACACGCTGATCAAGGTGGACCTGTCGCAGTCACCGTACCAGAATGACATGATCCACAACCGTTGGCATCCGGACATTCCGATGGTCGCCACGGTGAAGCCGGGCGCGGACTTCATCGTCGAGTGCTATGACTGGACTGGCGGATTCATCAAGAACAACGACTCAGCCGAGGACGTGCGCGACATCGACCTCAGCATCGTGCATTTCCTCAGTGGCCCGATCGGCGTGGATGGCGCGGAACCCGGGGATCTGCTGGTGGTGGACTTTCTCGACATCGGTGCGTTCCCGCACAATCCTTGGGGCTTCAACGGCTTCTTCTCGAAGCAGAATGGCGGCGGTTTTCTGACTGAGCATTTCCCGCTGGCACAGAAGTCGATCTGGGACATCTCGGGGCTGTTCACGCATTCCCGCCACGTGCCCGGTGTCAGCTTTGCCGGCCTGATCCACCCCGGGCTGATCGGCTGCCTGCCGTCGAAAAGCCTGCTGGAGACCTGGAACGCTCGCGAAACAGGTTTCATCGCGACGAACCCGACGCGAATTCCCCCGCTGGCCAACCCGCCGTTCGGTCCGACCGCGCATATGGGGCGGATGAAGGGCGACAGCCGCACCGCGGCGGCGGCGGATGGGGCGCGCACGGTGCCCCCGCGGGAGCACGGCGGCAACTGCGACATCAAGGATCTCTCGCGCGGCGCTCGGGTGTATTTCCCGGTGTATGTGCCGGGCGGCGGGCTGTCGGTCGGCGATCTGCACTTCAGCCAGGGCGACGGCGAAATCACGTTCTGCGGTGCGATCGAGATGCCTGGCTGGATCCATCTTCGGGTGTCAGGCCTGATCAAGGACGGCATGAGCAAATACGGCATCCGCAATCCGATCTTCAAGCCGAGTCCGATTACGCCGACGTACAAGGATTATTTGATCTTTGAGGGCATCTCGGTCGATGAACAGGGTGTTCAGCACTACCTCGATGTGCACGTCGCATATCGTCAGGCTTGCCTGAACGCGATCGCCTATATGACGAAGTTCGGCTACACGCCGGCGCAGGCTTACGCCATTCTCGGCACTGCCCCGGTGCAGGGCCATATCAGCGGGGTCGTGGACATCCCGAATGCCTGCGCAACGCTGTGGCTGCCGACCGAGATCTTCGACTTCGATATCAATCCCGGCGCGGACGGTCCGACCAAGGCTGTCACCGGTGGTATCGACATCCCGACCGCGCCGGACAAGTAGGCGATGCCGCTCTATAACTACGAATGCCCCGGCTGCGGGGCATTTTCCGCGTTCAGACCACTCGCGGACTATGATCAGCCGTTGCCCTGCCCTGGGTGCGCCAGCCGCAGTCCGCGTTCGCTGACGCTACCGAGGCTGTCGTGTGTCGGTGGCACGGAACGTGTCGCAAGAGAGACGAATGAGCGAAGCGCGCATGCGCCCCGTTCGGCACGTGCGCACCCCAAAGGATGCGCCTGCTGCGGGCCGAGCAAACCCGCGGCCTCGATGGCGAAGAGCTTCCCCAATGCGCGGCCGTGGATGATCAGCCATTAGCGGGAAGCGCTAGCGCCGTTGGGCCACCGGCCGAGGAGATGATCCCTCCCCGGCCGCGTGTGGGTCAAAGTGTTCCGGCCGCGGTTGCCGGGACGGTGCCGGCCGCCGGCTTGCAAATGTCCTCGCACGAGGCTTCCAAGGAGCAGCACAGCGAGCAAATCGTTCCGTGGTGGAACGGGCAGCTGGTCATGTCCTGCCTCTCATATTCGAAGCCACAGGTCACGCAGTTCAAAAGTGTAGCGCGCGTGCTGCTGTCGTCGAACGGCGGGCGGGCCAGGTAGTAGCGGCCCTTGGTTGCGATCGCGATGATCGGCGATCCGACGAACGCCAGGGCCAGGGCAATGAAGGCGGAGAACGCCTGCGCGGCCGGGCCGAGCAGCCCGAAGAACGCGATGATCGACACGACGGAGGCGAACATCATCGAGCCGAAGCCCACTGGATTGAAGCTATAGAGGTGGGCGCGCTTGAACTCGATGTAGCTCGGGCTGAGCTTCAGCAGCGGCTTGTTGATAACGAGGTCGGCGGTGACGGCGCCGATCCAGGCGACCGCGACGTTCGAGTAGAAGCCCAGGATGTGCCCGAGCACCGCGAACATGTTCAGTTCCATCATCGTCAGCGAGATGGCCACGTTGAAGAAAATCCAGACGACGCGGCCAGGATGGGCATGCAGCAGACGCGAGAAGAAATTGGACCAGGACAGTGATCCGGAATAGGCATTTGTGACATTGATCTTGATCTGGGACAGGATCACGAAGAACGTCGCAGCACTCAGCGCGGCGAAGGCGGGAAACATGTAGTTGTAGCCGGCGACATACATTTGGATCGGCTCGTTCGCCGAATCGAGCGGCGTGCCGTGGGCGACCGCCACCGAGGCGAAGAACGAGCCCATCAACTGCTTCGCTGCCCCCAGTACCACCCACCCAGGACCGGCGCACAGCACCGCAAGCCACCAGCGCACCTTGTTGGAACTGGTCTTGTCCGGCATGAAGCGAAGATAGTCTGCCTGTTCGCCGATCTGGGCGATCAGGGATAGCGCGATACCGGCCGCGCTGCCGAACAGCAGCCAGTCGAAACCTGCCTTGCTGGGCGAGTGTCCGGCGAAGTTCACCCAGTCATGCACCGCGTTAGAGTCAATGGCCAGCACAGCGACCGGCGGCGCGAATAGCAGCAGCAGCCAGATTGGCTGTGTCCACACCTGCAGCTTCGCCAACAGGGTCATGCCGAACACCACCAGCGGGATGATGATCAACGAGCCCAGGGCGTAGCCGATCGGCAAGGGAATGCCGAAGTACAGGTAGAACGCCTGGGCCATGATCGACCCTTCCAGCGCGAAGAAGATGAAGGTGAACGACGCGTAGATGACCGACGTGATGGTCGAACCCAGATAGCCGAACCCGGCGCCGCGGGTCAGCAGGTCGACGTCGACATTGTACTTGGCACAGTAGTAGGCGATCGGGATGCCGGTCAGGAAGATGATCAGCGCAGCCGCGAGGATGCCCCAGAACGCATTCGCAAAGCCGAACTGCACGGCGAGCGATCCGCCGATCGCCTGATCCGCCAGATAGGCTATTCCGCCCAGCGCCGCGGACGCGACCGCGTAGGTCGACCACTTGCGAAAGCTTTTTGGTGCGTATCGTAGGGAGTAATCCTCTAGTACCGGATTGCTGACCAGCCTGTTGTAGGATCGACGCGGCGGCTTCAGCGCGTCAGCGGCAATATCTGGCATACGTATAGACTCCCCTCTATCCCACGACAGCCTATGGCGCGACTTGTGCGGCGCGATATGCGTTATTTGACGTACCGAGGGAGTATCTTTGTCGTTCCGCATGCGCGGCAACGTGAGGTTTGAACGTATGGCGCGGATAGGCACCCGCCACGCTTTCTCAAACCGGATCTCCGGTGTAGGATGCAGGTTTACGCGCATGAGCGATGAAAGAACGACTGATGTCAGCATCATGGTCCTGATCGCCGAACCCGGTGTGCCCTGGAGATTTGGCGTTCTGTTCTCACGCTCCGGGGTCACCGCGTCCATTGAGACAACTCAGCTTCGTGCAACCATCCTGGCCGCCGAGTTCATCAATGCCTCCGGTGGGATCCATGGCCGGCCGATCGAATTGATCGACTACGATCCTGCCTCCGACCCGAAGCGATTTCGTAGCCTGGCCGAAAAGCTTCTTGGCGAGGATCGCGTGCGGCTGATCTTCGGCTGCTACATGTCCAGCACGCGGAAAGCCGTGCTTCCGGTGGTTGAGTCCCATCGCGGCATGTTGTTTTATCCAACCCTGTATGAGGGGTTCGAATACTCCGCCAACTGTATTTACACCGGATCGGCGCCCAATCAGAATTCGCTCCCGCTCGCCCGCTACCTGTTCAGTCAATACGGCAAGCGTGTGTTCCTGATCGGCTCCAATTATGTTTATCCCTACGAGTCGAACCGCATCATGACGGACCTGGCCTTGCAGGCCGGCGGCACTGTCCTCGATGAGATCTACGTGCCGCTGCACGCCGGGCCGGCGGATTTCGCCAAAGCCCTGAAGGAAATCGGCCGCACCAAGCCTGACGTGATCTTTTCGACCGTGGTGGGCAAGTCGACGTCGGTGTTCTACGAGGCCTATCGCAAGGCCGGGTTCGATGCGGAACGCATGCCGATTTCCAGCCTGACGACCAGCGAGGCGGAAGTGGCGGAAATGACGCCGGCGGCGGCGGCCGGCCACATCACGGCGGCGCCGTTCTTCAGTGTGCTGAACACCCAGGCCGCGGCGAAATTCGTGGCCGACTTTCGCGCCCGCTTCGGCGAGGATGCAATCGTTACCGCCGCCGCTGAGGCCGCATATTTCCAGGTGATGCTGGTCGCCCGCGCCATCGAGCGAACCGCCTCCGATGACCCGGAGATGATCCGCTCGGCGCTTGCGGAGGTCGAGTTCGCAGCCCCGCAAGGGCGGGTGCGGGTGGATCCCAGCAACAACCACACCTATCTCTGGCCTCGGGTGGCGAAGCTGGATGCCACCGGCCGCTTCGAGATCGTCTGGGACCCGGGCATGCGCGTACGGCCTGATCCTTACTGTATCGAACAAAGATTGGATAGCTGGTCCGAAACCGCCAGGCCGGCAGCGCCAACGACGCTGATGCAGGCCTAGTGCTTGCAGGCCGAGTGCTCTGGCACAACCAGGAGGTGGATGATGCGTCAGACCATCAGGTTGAGTGTGTGGGCCGATGCGGCCGGGGGGCCGCAGCGCCCGCCGCCATCGCGGCACTAGTCGAGCCGTTCGGGCGTGGCGATCGAAATCCTTCGTGACCTGCGGGGCCTGCGTATCGAGGTGTTGCATCCGCCCGACGCCGAGGGCATCAGCCTGGTCGAGCATCTGCGCCGCATCGGCTGCATCACCAGCACCGTCTGGCCGTTTCCGGAGGAATTCGCCCCGACCTCCGACCTGGTTGTTCTCGCCGTGGATCATGACAGCCGCGAACCGCTGCGCCGGCTGCTGCGGGGTCAGGACCGCAAGCTACCGACGGTGATCGGCATCGTCGAGTACGAGAACCCGTCAATCCTGCAACTCGTGCTGGAAATCGGCGCGCACGCCGTGATCGAGCGGCCGGTGCGTCCGTTCGGCCTGCTGACACAGTTGGCGATCGCCCGCAGCCTTTGGCTGCGCCAGCAGGAAACCGACAGCCGCGTTCGCAAGTTGGAGCGCAAGCTCGGCGGCATTCAGAAAATCCAGCGGGCTCGCCTTATCCTGATCGCGAGCCATGGATTGAGCGAGGAGGACGCCTATCAGACGATCCGCCGTCAGGCGATGTCAAAGCGGATCCCGATGGAGGAAATGGCCGTCGCAATCATCCATGCCCATGACCTGGTCAGCGAACGGGCACGCATGCCGTAATGCTTGATCACCTGTCCGACAAGGCGGTGAGTTCCATCTTGTCGAAGCCGCGTCCGTAGTAAATCGCGACGGACAGTATCCAACTGGCGAGAAACACCCCGATCACGATAAAGCCCAGCGTGTTGAAGTTGCCATTCAGCGCCCCGACCCCGTCCCAGAATGTGCCGGCCATGTTCAGCTCCCTGGCAATCAGGCCGAGCGCCTCGATCCCGCCGATAACGACTGCGACGATGACAGACACGAGGGTAATCGTGAGGTTGTAATACAGCTTGCGGATTGGCCTCACGAACGCCCAGTCATAGGCATGCAACATCAGCACGCCGTCCGTGGTGTCGACCAGGGACATTCCGGCTGCAAATAGAGCGGGAAAAACCATGACGGCGGAAAACGACACGCCCTTGGCTGCCTCCGCGGCGGCGATGCCCAGCAGCCCGATTTCCGTTGCGGTATCAAAACCTAACCCAAAGAGGAAACCGAGCGGCAGCATATGCCAGCTTTGCGTGACCAGGCGGAACATGGGCCGGAATAGGCGTGCCAGCAGCCCGCGCCCGTTCAGCAACTGGTTGAAATCCTCCTCCTCGTACCGGCCGCCTTTGCGCACTGAGCGGAAGGACCGATAGACGGACCGAAGCACCACGAGGTTGATGCCGGCGATGGCAAACAGGAACAGAGACGAAACGACCGTCGAGATGACGCCGCCAATGTCCTTGAAGGCGTCGAACCGGCTGCCCATCGCCACCGAGGCCAGGGCAATCAGCGCCGCGCCGAGGGCGACGACGGCGGAGTGGCCGACGGCGAACCAGAAGCCGACCGTCACCGGTCGTTTGCGTTCCTGGACCAGCTTGCGGGTGACGTTGTCGATTGCCGCGATGTGGTCCGGATCGACCGCGTGGCGCAGGCCGAACCCGTAGGCGATCAGCGCCGTGCCGAGCAAAAGGGGCTGATCGCGATACAGCGAGATGGCCCAGACCCAGGCTGCGACGTTGGCGACGAACAGCACCGCGTATACGCCGATCGTGCGTCGCCTCAGGTCAGATGAGCCGGTGCGAAACAGGCGACTGAACAGTTCGATCATCGGTATCCTCGGCTATCCGTGCAGCGTCGTGGGATCAATCTGAAGAAGCAGCCGTTCCACCGGCTGTCCGCCTATGATGTCGCGGCGGAGTATCTCCTCGATGTCTGCTTCGGTCTCGTATCGATACCAGACGCCCGCCGGGTAGATCACCATTGCTGGCCCATGCTCACAAACGTTGAGGCAACCGGCGTGGTTGATCCTGATCCGTCGCACCCCCGTCGCCATGCCCAATCGGCACATGTAATCACAAAGGGCTCTGCTTCCCTTCCCGGCGCAGCAGCCGCGCCTGTGGGTTGCCGGACGTTCGTTGGTGCAGCAGAACACATGAACGCGGTAGAGCAGAGTCACTCGGCCGGGGCGGAGGCCAGCAGGTTCGAAGCCGAACTGGCGCCGTGATCGAAGATGCTTTGCTCGATGTTGACCGTGGCGACGACACCGTCCTGCACGACCATCGAATAGCGCTGCGAGCGCTCACCGAGGCCGAACGCGGACAGATCAAGCGACAGGCCGAGGCTGCGGGTGAACGACGCGTCGGGGTCGCATAGCATCAGCACCTTGCCCTCGGCGCCTTGCTGTGTTCCCCAGGCACCCATCACGAACGGATCGTTCACGGCGATGCAGGCGATTTCGGCCACACCGTCGGCCTTCAGCTTGTCCGCTTCGGCGACGTAGCCGGGCAGATGCGCCGTGGTGCAGACCGGCGTATAGGCACCGGGCAGACCGAACAATATGACCTTCTTCCCGGCCAGCAGGGTCTTGAGATCAACGTCCTTTATCCCGTCCGCCGTCATCTGCTTCAGCGTCGCGGGGGGAACGGCATCGCCTTGTTCAATCGGCATGTCAAAACTCCTTCTTGGATCCTAGCGAAACACACAGCCGGCCAGTCCGGCGGCAAATTCATTGCGGTCGAGATGCTTGCCGATCACGACGAACTGGGACATCTGCGTCTCGTCCGGCTGCCAGGGCCGGTCACGTCGCAGGGTTGTCAGCATGCGCACGCTTTGGAACACCAGGCGGTCATCGAAGCCATTGGCGAAGAAGATGCCCTTGGTTCGATAAAGATCCTCGCCGCGACGCTGCGCCATGTCGTTCATCCAGATCATCAGCCGGTTGATGTCGATCGGTCGATGTTCTTCAAGAACGAATGAACCAATGGCGGCGTCATGCTCATGCGCGTGGTCATCGAGGAACGCGGGGTCGACCTCCAGCTTCTGCACCAGGTCGAAGGCGCCGACATCAAGGATGCCGGCCAGATCGATTTCCGCGTTGGCGGTGTGGTAGATTTTCGCCAGCGGATTGAGCTGGCGCACCCGCGCTTCCACCGCCGCCATCCGTTCCGCGGTGACCAGGTCCATCTTGTTGATCAGGATGATGTCGCTGAACGCCACCTGCTCAACAGCTTCGTTGCTTTGTTCGAGATTGCGCTCCAGGTTCACGGCGTCGACCACCGTCACGAACGCGTCCAGACGGATACCGGACTTCACCTCATCGGCGGCGAAGAAAGTCGAGGCCACAGGGGCGGGATCGGCCAGCCCGGTCGTTTCGATAAGGATGCCATCCAGCGTTCCCGCGCGTTCCTGCAGCCGGCCGAGTGTGTCGACCAGGTCGCCGCGAACAGTGCAGCAGAGGCAGCCATTGTTGAACTCGACTAGTTGCGCGTCTTCGTCATGGATGACGAGCTGCCCGTCGATGCTGATCTCGCCAAACTCGTTGACGATCACCGCAAGCTTGCGTCCATGCTGCTCGCGCAGGATGCGATTGATCAGGGTTGTCTTGCCCGACCCGAGAAAGCCGGTGACTACGGTCGCCGGAATACGGCTGTCGTTTTTTTGCACGATGATCTGCCTGTTGCAGTGGCCTGGTGGGCCGATTGGCCAAGGTTGGACACTCGCGCTGGCGAAGCCGCGGGGATCGGGTCAGCGATCCCCGCCATGTCCGCAACGCTACTTGGCCAACGCGGGCGCGCGTTCCACCGCGACCCGCTTGACGTTGGCCAGTCCACCAGGCGTCGGCACTACTGTCCTGGTCATCGCCGCGATACCCTGTTCGACGATGATCTTGCGGTTCGCCGGCGGCAGCTTGTCGCCGCGCAACTCGTCGTAGGGCACAACCACCCAGCAGGCACAGCCCCAGATGCACTCGCCGGCCATACCTTCGAAGCGGATCGCCGGTTCGGAAAGCATCGGGCCGATGTCGATCAGCCAGGCGTGCTCGTGCAGCTTGTCTTCCCACGACAGCTTGTCGTAGTTCTTCTGACTTTCCCAGAAGCTGATCAGGTCAGTCTTGGCGACGCCGGGCAGAATGATGTTGGCATAAGCGGTCAGCGCATCGAAGAACTCGTGGTTGAAGATCTGCAATGTGGATTCGGCATCCAGCAGATAGTTCTCGGTGAGCATCTTGCGGAACGCCTTGTTCATGTCATCGTGCCCCATGTTGCGGGACCCGTAGATGAACGCCTCGGCGTAGTCGGTTTTAAATCCTTCCTTCAGGCCGCTGTATTTTGGCGCGAACTCGATCCACTGGTTGATCACCGAATCCCATTTCGACGGCGCTTCGCCCGGCAGCACCTGGACACCCGGGTGGGTCAGCTTGGCGACGTCGAACAGGGTCCAGCTTCTGGCCTTTGCGCTGACGGTCTCGTGCGGAGCGCCGGTCAAGCCGGCGGGCCGCAGCGCGCGGAACAGGTCGCGTCCATTGTCCACCACGACGAAGCGCATGAACGAGTCGGCAACGAAGCGGTTCGTCACCATCTGCTTGAAGTTCTGCCGGACCTCCTTCTCGCCCGTGGTGGTATAGGCGGTAAGGCGCTGCCAGCTCTGCTCGGGATTGACGACGAAGAAGCCGCCGGTGAACGGGCTGCGATAGAGGTCGCCCCAGACCGCCGTGACGCCGGCGTTCTTGTCTTCATCCAGCATGCAGTCGAGTTCGTTCAACGTCGTGTAAAGCGTCGGACTATTTTTATAGATCTCCGGATCGCCCGAATGCGGCAACTGGCCGACGCCGATGACCGGGATGCGGCGGCCGAGTTTGACGGTCGACAGGTGGCGAACGAGGTCGACGACCATGCCGCTGCCAGTGCCGCCGGCGAGGCTGAAGCACACGGTGATCAGTGACGGCAGCGTGGCGCCTTCGAGATGATCGACGAACTTCTTGAGCGCGACCTCGAGCGGACGCTCACCGGCATAATAAGCGTTCGCATAGATGCCTTTAGCGATGATACGCGGGAAATGCTCGCCGGCATGCGGCATGGTTGCCTTGTGCGACACGTAGGACTCGAAGTTGGGGTTCCAGTAGTAGCGCGGATATTCGAGCTTCAGGAACTCACGCGTACGGTTCAGGCCTTCGAAGAACTCCTCCTTGCCTGGCACCGGCAGGGCGACGGACTGGAACAGGAAGCGATCGGACGGGATGCCGCGCGATTCAAGCCGTTTCTGGAACGATTTGGCGTAGTCGCAGACGACTTCCATGTCCTGATCGCCAATATCGACCACCAGGGCGGCGAAGCGGGCGCGGGGATCCTCTAGCAGGTCCTCGATTTCACCGGTACGCAGCAAGGCTTCGACATAGCCAGCCCCGGTTCGCCCGATGCCGACCACGTGCATGCAGTGCGGTGCCTGAACGCCAGTCGCGCTGTGATAGAGAGATGCAGTCATCTGCTTTTCCTTTCCCTGAAAAGTCCTGGATAAATCAGTCTTGTTCGTGGCTGCCTCGGCCCTCGCCGGCCATCAGCACCTGATGGAGAAGGTCTCAGTCTTGTCGAGAAAACCCAGATCGCGGAGAATATGTGCGACCGACGTGGCACGCTGGTTCGCCACGTAAAGCATGTAATCCTCGACAAACAGGCCGGGATCACGCGATATCAGTCCCTGCTCGATCAGGTTGACACCTTTTTCCAGGTTGCTTCGGTCAAGCGTGGCATTCCAGATTGGTGATTCGATGTAGATCGCTGCGTCGTCCGCGCGGGTGACCTGGAGAAACTTGCCGCCTGTCACGGTCGGTACTTTTTTCCCGTTGCCGTATTTCGCGATGACGGCCGACCAGTCCAGCGGCATGGCTCCTCCTTTCTAGACCGGCATCAACAGCGGGGCGGAAACAACCGGCGGTCCGTGGATATCCTGCAAAGGAACCGCAACCCAACCGCTCGCGCCTGCCAGGCTGGCGCCGGCCATGCCTTCTAGCTGGGTGGACGGCTCGCAAAGTTCGATGCCTTGGTCGAGCAGCAGCGAATGGTCGAGCAGGCGCTGCTCTTCATCCTCCATGTTGTATGCTTCGCGTGAATGGTAGAACTTGGCCAGGTCGGTTTTTGCAAGACGCGGAAGAATAAACTGCGCGGACGCTGATTTGCCGCCGTTGACGACCTGGGGCGGCACATCGGGTGCGAACGTGCTTTGGATACTGTCGACGATGGCGGCGTGGTTCGCATCGGCGTCGGCGACGCGGATTTCGATGAACTCCGGATGGAAGCTGGGCAGCAAGCCGAGGCTGGCCCGCAGTGCCGGATCGGGGGTGTCGGTGAAGCCAAGCATGTGGATCCACTGCGGTCCCCACGGTGTCCTGGCGGCCGAATGCTGCGTGGAGGGAGCGGCGACCCAGTTCAGCAGACGCAGCAATTCCCACATATGGGTGCCGCGCCCGGACGTCATAAGTGCCGCGATTGCCGTGTCCACACGGTGATTCGTTTCGGCGAGATCCTTTGTCGCTAGCCAGATATGTTGCTGAGGTAAAATGACGAACCCTGCGGTGAACGGGTTGCGGAACATCTCGCCGCACGACGTCACAACGCCGCGGTTCTTGTTTTCGTCACAGAGAACGTCGAGTTCGCTCAATACGGAAAACAGCCGCCCGTCCGTCTGCCCGTCGCCGTCGCACGGCGCCACGCCGATGCCAACCACAAGCGTCCTGCGGCCGAAAAGCCCATTCGACAGATGGCGGGCGAGATCGACCACGATGCCGCTGCCGGTTCCACCAGTCATGCCGAAGATGACCGCGACAAGTGCCTGGGCTCGTTCCGCGTCTATCGACGCCGCAAACGCGCGCAGTGCACGTTCCAGCGGACGCGTCCCCGCGTAATAGGCGTATCCGTAGATCGCCTTGGCGACGGCGCGCTCGTGGTGTTGTCGCGTATCCGGAACATATGCCGATTGCGGCAGCCACGGAACCGGGTTGCCAGGCCAGCGATAGTTCGGATATTCGAGCCTTAGAAACGTGTCGTAGTCCGCAAGCACGTCGAACATCGCGATTGCAGGCGGCATCTCCAAAGCGATTGTTGTGACCTCGGCCCGCTCCGGCGAGATTGTCTCGGCCAGGGCGCGCAATGCGGTCAAATCCTGATCGCCGATATCAATCGCGAGCGCCCTGAGTTTTGCCGCGCCAGGTTCCAGACCCTGAACAATCCCGGCAATCGCGGCGGCTCCGGCCTTGCCGATGCCGACAACATGCGTCGCGAGCGGGACCGGGTCGTCGTCGGTCACGCGATGAACGCCACGCTTGAGCGCGTCGAGTTTGCGACGCTTAAGTCTATCCTGCATCGACAGGCTCATGGACGCACAAGTCCCTCCACGGATGAGTGGTTGCGAATGAAATACTGGGAGTCACAGCCTCAGGCCCGGATTGCTCCATAGTTGGAACAACCGATGATCAGCCAATCGAGGCGAGATAGTTGATGGTAGTATCACTCATGATCAGAAGGCCACGGGATCAACGTCATTGGTGATCCGACGTGCGGACGCACGAGGTACTTAGCCCATCTACTTCGATCAGATGGCCAAAACCCGAATGTGTCAAGCATAAAAGTTGGCCTGCCGGCGCCATTGGCCGCTCTGGACGCCGGCGGCGAATTGGCGGTACACGACCCAGCGGGGCGATTGCTGTCGCGGGTGACGCCGGATTTCATTCGCAAAGTTGGATGCGCCGGCGCGTATAGGAATGTATAGCTGTGCGAGTTTTGCCGACTCGCCTGAACCCTTGTGCCAACGCGGGATTTCTCAACTCGCTGTGAACGGCGATCCGCGCGATGCTGAGGGCACCGGAGCGGTAAACACGTCTTGCGCTTTGTATTCCGTGGTGATTAGCTTGCACTTGATGTGGTGCTGCGATCAGCACCAGCGGCCGGTTCGGCACCAATGGCGTTGTCCGCCGGCATCTTGCCGCCTGATTCTGGCGGCAGTCTAGTAACTCCGTGACGATCCCTGACCTGTTGGCCCGCACCGGGCCCGCTGTGCATACCCGTTTCGTCGGTAGAACGGCGATCATCGGGCGCGACAGTAGCGGGACGACGATGTTGGACTCACCAGCCCTGCGCGCATCCGCCGCGGGGATACCACAAAGGAGGCAGGCTTATGCTGCACGGCGATATATCAAGTAGCAACGATACCGTGGGCGTCGCGGTGGTGAACTACAAAATGCCACGGCTCCACACGAAGGCCGAGGTCATGGCGAACGCCCGGAATATCGCTGAGATGATCGTCGGCATGAAGACCGGACTTCCTGGCATGGACCTGGTAATCTTTCCGGAATACTCGACCCACGGCATCATGTACGACAGCAAGGAGATGTACGAGACAGCCTCCTCGGTGCCGGGTGACGAAACCGAAATCTTCGCCGACGCCTGCCGCAAGGCGAAGGTCTGGGGGATCTTTTCCCTCACCGGCGAACGCCACGAGGAACATCCGAAGAAGGCGCCGTACAACACGCTGATCCTGATGAGCGACAAGGGCGAGATCGTTCAGAAGTATCGCAAGATCATGCCGTGGGTGCCGATCGAGGGCTGGTACCCCGGCAACTGCACCTACGTCTCGGAAGGGCCGAAAGGTCTGAAGGTCAGCCTGATCATCTGCGACGACGGCAACTACCCCGAAATCTGGCGCGACTGCGCGATGCGCGGCGCCGAGCTGATCGTGCGTTGCCAGGGATACATGTACCCGGCGAAGGAACAGCAGATCATCATGGCGAAAGCGATGGCCTGGGCGAACAACGTCTATGTCGCGGTCGCCAATGCGGCTGGCTTCGACGGCGTTTATTCGTATTTCGGCCATTCCTCGGTCATCGGGTTCGACGGACGCACTCTGGGTGAATGTGGCACCGAGGAATACGGCATCCAGTACGCCGCCCTTTCCAAGGGACTGATCCGCGACGCGCGGAAAAACATGCAGTCGGAGAACCACCTGTTCAAGCTGCTGCACCGTGGCTACACCGGGGTGATCAACTCCGGCGAGGGCGACAAGGGTGAGGCGTCTTGCCCCTATGATTTCTACAAGAACTGGATTGCCGATCCGGAGGCGACACGCGAGATGGTCGAGGCCCTGACACGCAGTTCCGTCGGCACGGAGGAGTGCCCGATCGAGGGCATTCCCGCGATGGCCACGCATCGCTGAGGCCCACTCGGCGGGATGGTTGCGGCCATCCCGTCGGCACTACCGAAGCGCCAGCCGGAAATAGAGACCGGCGAGCTTGGCCGGCAGTTCCTCCAACCGCCGTATCGCGATCGCATTGTGGCGACCGAAAATCGTCGCGCCGGATCCCGCGCCGAGCGGGTCCATCACTACTCCGAAGACGTCGACGCCCTGCCGCCGCAGGCCAGCAACCGCTCTGCGTGCGTCCTCGACCAGTTCGTTCGGACGCGGCACGTCGATATCGGACGGCTCCCCGTCGGTCAGTACCAGCACCAGCTTTCGCGTCGTGCGCAATGGCGCCAGTTCGGCGCCGGCGTGGCGCAGCGCCGCCCCCAGCCGCGTCGACAAACCGGGCGACAGGCCCGCCAGGCGAGCGCCGACGATTGCCGTAAAGGGTTCGTCGAAATCCTTGAGCCGGGTCAAGCGGACGTCATCGCGGCCGGCCGAGGCAAAGGCGCGCAACGCATAGCAATCGCCACGTGCGTCCAGTGCCGATGCCAGCGCCTCCACGGCCAGGCGTTCGGCGGTCAGCACCGACAATCCGGCGGCGTCGATCGCGGCGGTGGATTGCGATACGTCAAGGATGATGAGCGTGGACAGATCGCGCCCGCGCGGGCGGCGGTCGCGATAAACCCGCCTGTCCTGCTGCAACCCGGCGCGGCGCGCCACAGCAGCCGAAATGGCGGCATCGATGTCGAGTTCCTCGCCGTCTTCACGCAGCGATTGGCGGACGTTGCGTCCGACTACGGAGCTGCGCACCAGCCGGGCAATCCGGGCCCGCAACGCCCACTCCCCCGGCGCGTTCGGCGCAGGATCACGCAGCACCGGTACGGCGTCACGCAGGCTGGTCCAATCAGGACGCTCCACGCCGGCCACCGCGTCCCACTCGGGATAGTTCGCCAGCAGCATCGTGCTGTGATCGAGACCGGCGTCGCGCGCCCGTGGCGCGGCGGGAGCGTCACCTTGCTGGTGGTCGCCGTCACCGTGATCGGTGCCACGCGCGGCGTCCACGGCCATGCTCAGGGCATCGTCCGGGGTGTCGGGAAGCTCCCACAGATGCATGTTATCGTCGCGGTAGGCTGGTTCCACGACGTAGGTGGCGGCGTTGAACTGCAGCCGCATCTGACCTAGGTCATTGCCCAGCAGCCCGCCTATTTCGCGGCTGATTGCCGGGTCTTCCAGCCGATCCGCGGCGGCGGCGAAAAGCCCGCGCCCCTTCGCCACGAAGCCGTCGGCGTCGTCGCGGGTGGGGTCCAGCAGACCGCGGGAAAGCCGCAGCATCAGGCTGACCGCGGTCCTGATGCCGCCGGGCTGAGCATCATGGAACTCCGCCCACAGGTGACGCAGGCCGGGCAAGCGGCGAATCACCAAAGCCTCCACCCGGGCATCTTCCACCAGCCCCACCAAGGCAACCTGCAAGGGCTTCAGCGTGCCGATCGCGTGCCGTACCGGGGGATGGGCCAGATGCGCCTGCGCGTGGGCGACGGCGGCGCGATACTGCAGCCGCGTGCGCGCTGCCGGCGTCCCGGCGAACACCGGCGGTAGGATCACCAAGCCCGATGCGATGACGGTCCGGCGCGCCGGCGGCCCCGCCTTGAGGCGCGGTTCAACGCCCCATAGGCCGGCGGCGAATGCCTCCAGCATGCGTTGCGCATCGGCGAAGCCGCCGGCACCCGACCGGCGTTCCAGCAGTGCTGCGGCCAGCGGGTCATCCAACGCGAAGAACGCCGCTCTCCGGGCCGGGTCGGTCGCGGTCGCCTTCAGGCCGGCGGCGACAAAATCAGTGAATGCCAGACCATCGCCGGCGGCGAGCAGGGTCTCCACCCGGCGTGCCGTGTCAGGCACCAGCGCCGGCGCTTCACGCGACAGCCGGTGCAACCCCTGCCACCACGCGGCCAGATCCTCCCTCCGCCCGCCGGTCAGCCGGGTCGCCGCCGGCACCGCCTCCAGGCAGGCCAGTGCGGCTCGGCTGCCGGCATGGCGGCAGATATCGGCGGCCGCGCGACCGCCGGACGAGACAACGGGCAAAATTCCATGCCCGGTCGCCTTCCACAGCGCCTCGATGCAGGCCGGGCCGGCATTCACCCGCGACAGTTCCAGGGTCGCCGCGGCCAGATCCTCGATCAGCGCCTGGTTCTGGTCGGCTTGCCGCGGCCAGAACCGCGCGAACGCCGGCCGCAGCGCGGCTCGGTCGCGCACCAGACGCTCAACGCGTTCGACCGCCGAGGCGCTCACCAGGCGTGGGCCGCGATCACTGCCTCCAACGCCTCGCGCATGTCCGGATCGTCGGTCAGCGGCAGGATCATGGCAGCGCGCAGGGCATCGGCGCCGGACACACCGGCGGCCATCAAACGCGCGGCGTGCACGATCATCCGCGTTGAGGCCCCTTCGCTCAGCCCGCGTCCTCGGAGGTTGCGCGTTCCGGCGGCGACCTCCACCAGGCCCGACGCCATACGGGTGTCGATACCGGCTTCGCGGGAGACGATCGCGGCCTCATCCCGCGACGTGGGGTAGCTGAAATCGATCGCGACGAACCGTTGCTTGGTCGATTCTTTCAGATCCTTGACGGCGCTCTGGTATCCCGGGTTGTACGACACGACCAGCAGGAAGTCCGGATGCGCCTTCACCAGCTCGCCTTTGCGGTCCAGCGGCAGGATGCGGCGGTTGTCGGTCAGCGGATGGATCAGGACCGTGGTGTCCTGCCGAGCTTCGACGATTTCATCGAGGTAGCAGATGGCGCCGTGGCGGGCGGAAATTGTCAGCGGACCATCGTGCCAGACAGTTCCCTCGGCGGTCAGCAGGTATCGGCCGGCGAGGTCCGCGGCGGTCATATCCTCATGGCAGGCGACGGTAATCAATGGGCATTTCAAATGCCAGGCCATGTATTCGACAAACCGCGTCTTGCCGCAGCCGGTTGGGCCCTTCAGCATCAAGGGTAGCCGGCTGGCCGCCGCGGCCTGAAAGATCGCCCGTTCGTTGCCGGTCTGCTGGTAGAACGGTTCGTTTTCTATCTGATAGGAAGAGAGGTGCATCGGACGGGATCACTTCTTGCCAGCATGCAGTTCAGCGCTGATCGCGGATAGACGCAACAAATCATCCTCCCAAGAAGCGGCGCGCCGAACCAT
This sequence comes from Rhodopila sp., assembly GCF_965277165.1. Taxonomy (GTDB): domain Bacteria; phylum Pseudomonadota; class Alphaproteobacteria; order Acetobacterales; family Acetobacteraceae; genus Rhodopila. The sequence goes on along the minus strand of NZ_CBDICE010000005.1, from coordinate 1,906,103 downwards.
CAAACCGAATGGGCTGCTGCGCGGCTGCAATCTCACGGTCATCGACAACCGCTGCGCGATTCGTCGCGCCTTTCGTCATTTGGTGGCCACGGGATTGCCAGCCAAAACACCTATTCGACAAGTCCGGACGCCCTGGCCGAGATGATGGACACCTGGTCCGACACGGACTCCACTAATTTTCCTGAACAGATGCGATCGGTGCCGCCACGCGTCTCGATCATCCCCGGGCCGGCCGAAACCGCCTCGGGTCCGGCCTGCGCGACGGCGCAAGGTCAAACGGGAATCAGCAGACTGTACGCTGCGATCTCCCTCGTACAAGTCGCTGTCCGCCCGGCTCAAATCTGCGGCCGCCACCACTGCCAAGTCCGACGGTTCTGGGTTTTGCGCTGATCGTCTTCATTGGTGTTGCCATGTGGCAATCCGCCTGCTGGGCGACCCGCAAAGTTTTGGGCATCCCGAAGCATCCTCCATATTACCGCGTCGACCTGCACCCGGAGCTGCGGCATCTGCCGGCTTACCTGGACGACCGCCAGACGCCCTACGCTTGACGCCCGGGCATCAGTTGCGTGTTCCGCAGATGCCGCCGTGGATTTGACCTGTTGTTTGATGACGCCTTCACTGAGCTGATCTGCAAGCCCTCCAGAACTGCGGCCGACGTGCCAAGAAAAGACAAGCGCTATTTTGTAGCACGCCTTGCCGATTCGCCAAGATCACTTCACCCACCTGCCGGGAACCTCAATCATCCCCTCATTTCGGTAACGGCAAACGCGCCGGCGAACTCGGTCGCCTGTGAGAGAGCTTGCGCGAAGCTGGCGATGAGTGGGGCGAGCCTGTGCTCTGGCATATTGGGGATCAGTTCGTAGAGCATGCAGCCCTGGCGGAACAGCGAATGGCTGCGGGTCTTGCGGGTGTTGGATTTCAGCAGCCGGTCCATGCCCAGGCTCTCGCCGACCCTGCCAAGCAAGGTCAACAGCGCCACGGCGAATGCGCTGACCAGCAACAGGCGGTCTCGCCTTGTGGGTTCGCCGATGCGAGTGGACGACAGCCCCATGCCGAACCGCAGGTCCTTGGTGTCGCGGAACGCCGGCTCGATCGTCCAGCGTTTGGAGTAGTGGTTCACCAGAACCGCCGCTGTCGCCTCCGGATCGCTCGCGGCCAGGCACCAAGGCTGCTTCATGCCCTTCGCATGCACGCAGACAACAGCGCCGACCCTGCGACCCTGCGCCGTCACACGAGCATCGCGCAGCTTGCGGGCACGCCCGTTCTTGCCCACCCATTCAGCCGCAGGCTTCGTCTCACCATCGGTGGCGGCGACCAGGATGTTGCCGCGGAAGCGGATGACATAACCAAAGCCCAGTTCGCCAAGGAAGGCGAACAGCTTGTGGTCGCCGAAGCCGCGATCGGCCAGGATCGTCACCCGGCATGCTGGCGGCACGAGGTCGGCGAGACGCCGCAGGCAAGCGTCCTCATAGTCGTTGCGTCGGGTTGCGATCTCTTCTTTCCAAACGGTCAGCCACAGCAGCGGAGCAGCCCGGCCGTGGCCCGTCACCAAGCTCAGCACCAGCGTCGATTGGCCATCATGGTCAAAGTCGGTCCAGTCCATCGCGACCAGGATGTTCGTCAGGCTGCCCACCTGCTGCGGGACCCAGCGCGCAAAGCTGTCCCACACGTCGATGCCCGCGTTGCTCATCAGCCGGTCCACCTGCTTGACCGCATGCTTGGTGACCAACCCGCGCGCCTGCGCCAGCGCTTGGCCGATCATCGCCACCGCCAGCGACGCGCCCGCCATCACACCGAGTGTGGCCCCCGCTAGCGCGTCGACCCGTTTGGCATGCAGGTCATGACCATACAACCCGCCGATAAACCCACGCACATCCTGCAAACGCCGACGAGAATGATACACCGCAGCCACTTCGACGCTCCCATCCGACATGGGTCAAAGCAGCTACACAACCCGAGCTAATCGCGCCTACCCCGGCGTCAACAAAAATGAGGGGATTCGTGAGGGTTGTTCCAGTAATGCCCTGGAGCGATTTTTAGAGTATCAAGACTTTTCTACTCCAAGTTCGCAAAGCCACGTATGACATTGTTCGTATGCGGTCATCCTGACCCAGTGTGTTGCGTCAAATCCGAACCCTGCTAGTTGCCGCCGTAGCCGCTCGCGATCAAATGCCTTCAAGATCATTGAAAGAAAAGCACTACTCGCATCTGTGGCCGCCGATCCCATTACCAGTACCTCCCTCTATGTTACAATATTACGCCTCATCCTTCATCTGACGATGTTATGACGGAGGGCAAGACACCCGATCGGTAGCCCGTTCGGCGCCATCAGTGCGTCCGCGATTCCAGCCTATGTTGTATGCAAAGCCAAGACTGGCTATCCACATAAGGATACCGAGAATGGTAAGGACTAAAGCAGTTCCAAAATTCATTACCATCACTCGTTTCTTGGGTGGTGCTGATGATACTGGCTAGTCAGCGGTCGTTTTTCCATAGCCGTCATGCGAGCCGGGGCCTCAAAGGCCGCCATCCAGCAAAAAGCCAGCACGCTGCCAAAGGGCGAAACTCGACGCACAATGGCCCGACGCGGCCGCGCCATTCAAGGTACTCCGTGTGACGTCTTTATGTCGGCACCGCACCCGCATGAGGCACTGCCACACTTTCGACACAACGGCGCTTCACGTCAATGTCCGGGCCGCCGTTGTAGATGTCATCAGTCAAATTTCCAGCCTCATGCCCGACCACGGCCCGATCTTCAAGAACCTGACCAAGGGCCTGGTGGTCGAGCGCTCCAATCAGCTCTGGATCGCGGACCTGACCTATGTGGCGATCCCGGGTGGCTTCGTCTATCTCGCCGCCATCCTGGACGCCTGGTCGCGCAAAGTGATCGGCTACGCCATCAGCCGATCGATGGATGCCCGGATTGCGATCGCCGCCTTCAAGGCCGCCATCCGCCTGCGTCAGCCGCCCAAGGATTGTGTTCACCATTCCGATCGGGGGGCGCAATACGCGTCGGACGCCTATCGCACTTTGATTGCCGAGTACGGCCTAAAAGGTTCGATGAGCCGACGCGGCAATCCCTATGATAATGCCAAAGCCGAGAGCTTCATGAAAACCTTGAAGGTCGGTTTACTTGGCAGCCTATGAAACCTTCGAGGATGTTACCGCCGATCTTCCACGCTTCATCGACGAGGTCTACAACACCAAACGACTGCATTCAGCGCTTGGCTATCTCAGCCCGGCCCAGTTTGAGGATCAACACACCCGCCAGACGGTCAAAAATGCTGGCTTGATTCTGTCCACCCGCAGGGGCGCACTCCAAACCGCTGGCAGATAGGCGTCCTTGATTCCGGCCGCCTTTGCCTGCTGCCGCATATCGCTGGAATGCAGCAGCGCGACGGCTTGCAGAAAGTCCGTGCTCGCAACCTTTCCAACACGCCGTGCTTATTGTTGGCGAAGTGTCCATACGTCTGTAACCGGGATTGAATGCCGGGCGCGGCGGTTTGTGCCGGCTTCCCGCTCCCGGCGGGACGTGCCGGCGTGCCGAGCCAATCATCCCGCAACCGATGGCCTTTGGCAGCATACATTGCCGTAACGAGTTAGAAGGCATCCAGCGCCTTGCCGCCGGTGTTCACCTTTTCAAACACCAGGCAAACCGCCTCGTGGGAGGTATCGTGCCCAAGGGCAATGACCGGGACGTGATAGCTTTTGAAATTGTCGAGGACGCCTTCCTTGAACGCGCTGAACAGGTCCCACTTTGTGGGATCACCCTTCCTGTTCCAATAATTGACGAAACCCTGCATCCATTTGAAGGTGTCAAAAACCTTGTGTAGCGGGAACATCAAGTGCACGTACTCGAAGTCCGGCTCCGAGAGATCGAGCACCACATCCCGGTCGAAGTTGTGCTTAACCTTGCGGTCTTCTGGAATGCCGCAAATCGCTTCTCCCCGGTCGGAGCCGGGATCAAGGGCTTTCTGGATGTCGATATAAAACCACCGGCGGACAAGCCTTTGCCGCGGGGTGATGGTTTCCACCACCTCATCGCGCAGGCAGGTCTGATACAGCGATGTCATGCGCTGCTGGCCATCGAGCAACAGCGCATCCGGCACGCGTGCCTCAGCCGCGGGCAAAGCGCCCTGGATCGGACGGCGGGCGAAGGTTTCGGCGGCGCCGGCCTTCATCTCCAGCGTCATCAGCGCTCCTATCGGAAACGCCTGGGAGATGGACGCCAGCAACCCCTTGATCCGCTCCTCGTCCCACACCCAACTGCGCTGAAAGTCGGGCAGTTGCAGCTTGCCGCAACTGCAGTCTCTCAGCAGTTCCTCCAACCCGACCGGGTTGGTCTTGAATGTCGTCTGCGTCATGGTTCGCGTCGTCTCCTAGGCCGCCACCACGGCCGGCACTGCGACGCAAAGCTGCCCGACCAACTCGGCAAATCGCGCCTCTATCTCGAATTGCGCGGTGAACTCCGCGAATGCCCAGCGCCCGAGGCGACCGAGGTTGTTGACCCCCAGCTCCCACAGATTGCGCATGGTTTCGGCTTTCAGTTGTGCGTCACCGCGGCGATACCCCTTGATCTCCACCACCACATGCAGCGGATCATCCGGGCCGTGCCCGTCATCCACATGCAGGATGAAATCGGGCAGATAGCGGCGCGGCGTGGCACCATCGCGATAGGGCACCTCGAACCCGAGACCCTGGTTCTTCACATAGGCCAGCACGCGCGGATGTGCTTCGGCCACGCGGGCGAATTCGACTTCCCAGGCACTATCGCAGATCACCAGATTGACGTGGCAGCGCGCGGCATCGGTGGTCCAACGCAATTCCTTGCTGGTGGTGAAATTGACGAACCGGGAAGCGCCCTCAGGATTGTAGGGGTCCAGGATTGCCTTGATGCGTTTCTCGCCCACCGTCATCAACCCGGCCTGGCAAGCCAGGCAGATGCGTTCGGCGGCCAGCTCCAGGATCTGCAGGTACAGCACCTGGGCGGGGAAGGCCCCGCCGCTGCACTTCAAGTAGCTGTCGAGCCACGCGCGCGCGATCCGCTTGAGGTCGCCGAATAAGTGCAGCCGCGGTTCCTCGCCAGGGTCGCGGAAGTGCTGATACAACAGGTGCTTGGCCAGATTGAAAGCCACCGTGCTGGGCCGCACCGTGCCCAGGTGCTTGACATCCAGGGTGACTCCCTCGCCGACGATGCCTTCCATCAGTGTCGTGCAGGGGCCGGTCAGTTCCGGGTTCAGTTCCAGCACCGAGTCCGCACTGAAGCTGGCGCGCAGCCGCTCATTCGGCAGTTCGACGCGGTAGCCAGCGACGCGGGGGAAAGTGATTTCCAGCGCTGCTCGATCGCGCAGCGCCTGCACGCGCACGATCTCCAGTGGCTTGGCGGGTGGGGCAACCACCGGCTTGGCGGTGAAATGGAATGGGATGCCTAGGATGTCTGCATACTCGGGATTGAACAGCCCGGCTTCGTTCGTTTCATAGTTCAGCCGCCGCAGCGCGCGGCCGACCACCTGTTCGCACAGCAGCTGGGTGCCAAACGCGCGCACACCCAGCACGTGGGTGACCGTGTTGGTGTCCCAGCCCTCAGTCAGCATCGAGACCGAGACCACACAGCGGATATGGGCGCCAAGCCGGCCGACCCTGCCGACGGTGTTCATGACTTCGCGTAGGATGTCGTTGTCGGTCAGATTGTCGGCCGCCCCGGCCCCCTGGCGCTGGACGATTTCGCGCTTGAACTGCTCGATCTCGGCTGCCGCCGCATCTCGGAATTCAGCATCAAGGGCTTCGTCGGACTCAAGTTGTTCGCTGTCGATCAGCAGCGTGCGCATGCGCGGCAGGCGGTCGCCGTGGTCGCTAAAGTTGCGAAACAGTTCCAGCCGGCCATTATGGTGGTTGTCAGAGCCGTTTTCATCCTGACGGATGAAGCCGGAGATGTATTCGTACACCAGTTTAGAGGTGGCGGTGTTGTTGCAGACCACGATGAACACCGGCGGGACGGCGATGCCCGCGTCCTCCCAAAGTTCGAAAACCTTGGTGTAGTGGCCATACAGCGCGTCCAGCGCGGTCAGCAGTTCGGACGGCAGCGACAGCGGGTCCAGTTGGCCAGATTTGCCGGCGCCTTTCTTCGGCATCTTCTTGCCGATGTGGGTCCATAGATCGCGGAACACCGGCATGTCCTCGATCGGCAGGTTGTCCGCCACCGGCACGCGCGGCAGCTTGACAATGCCGCATTCGATCGCGTCCATCAGCGAAAAGTCGCTGACCGTCCAGAGGAACAAGGTGGCCTAGGCATACCCCGAACCACGCAGGAAGAACGGCGTGTCCGACAGATCATACACCGCGCGCAGGCCAAGGTGACGCTGGGCGATCTCAATGCCGCTGATCCACAGCCTGGCAGCCTTGTTGTTGGTTTCAGCCTCCTTCCGTTCGTCTCCGGTCAATCCGGCGGTGGCGCCAGGGCGTTCGCGGTAACAGTGATGCGCTTCGTCGCTCAGCACAACGATGTGCTTGAGAGCCATAAGCTCGCCCATGACGCGGCTCAGCATCTGGCCTTCAGTCTCGGTGGTTTCGATCGCGTCGCCGCGGCCTTGCAGCAGCGCCCGCCCGACCTTCGAGACCTCCATGCGTTCCCGCCGCCTGAAGGCATGATAATTGCTGATGACGATCTTGGCTTTGGCGAGGTCGGCCTGCATATCTTCAGGCACGAGCTCGCGGGAGCGGTAGTAGCTGTCGGGGTCATTGGGCTGCAGCACGCGCAGCCGGTCCTTGATGGTGATGCCGGGTGTGACGATCAAGAAGCCGCGGGAAAACCGCGGAGAATTGGGACTGCGGACGGCGTTGATGGTGTGCCAGACGATCAGCATGGCCATGACGGTCGTCTTGCCGCTGCCGGTGGCCATCTTCATCGCCAGACGCAACAGACCCGGGTTGGCCTGTTCGTTGGCGCCTTGCACGTGGGCGAGGAATTTCTGTCCGCGTGCGCCGAGGCCGGGGGCGACCTCGTTGAGCCAGATCATCGTCTCAACCGCTTCGACCTGGCAGAAGAACGGCTTTTGATTGGCGAACGGGTGACTACGCCAATGTTGCAGAAGCCGCTGCGTCGCCGGAGTGACCTGCCACTGCGCCGGGTTCGGCAGTTCCCGCCAGGCATCCACGTACTGGCGGATTTCGTTGATGATCGAGTTCGCGTTGTATTCGACCTCAGCGTCCGACAGGCCCTTGTTGTCGGTGACGGTCTGGTTCCGCTTGCTGGGCGCTTTACCGTGCTTTTTCGTCTTGGGAATTGGGGTGAGCAGTTCCGAGCGACGGCGCCCGGGGATCAGCGGCAGATCGGTTGGTTGGCCTTTGTCGTCGAGGTGGTGGTGCCACTTCGGCAACTGGTATGGCGAGTTCAGAATCGGACGTTCGAAAAAGCCTGCACTCACTGTTCGCCACCGTCTCCAACAGGACGATTTGGGACTGTCCTGACTGCGAACTCGAAATGGGTTTAGTTAGTGGTTGTCATCCTAAAATATTCACACTACGGGATCATTCGTGATGGATTGCCTACAGACCGCATCAATGTTTAACGTTATGTTATCGTGATGGCAGGGCGGGAATGTCACGTTGTGCCGGGCTTTCCCATTTTTGGGGTTCGTAACGTTCTTTCGTCTGATCCGGTTCGACTGCATCTGCGCATTGACGAGGCCCACGTCAGCCCGTCGCGATAAGCATCGCACCGTCATCAGGACCGCACGCATCTCGTGTACAAAAGCTTGTGTCAATGCAAAGTAGAGATGTCCCCTGACTCCCCAAAGTTAAAATGTCCCCTGTGGGCTGGGCGGGGGGTGGGCACCGGTCAAGCGTTAGTCCAATCGCGGTGTTGGAGCGGTGGGTAAGTGGCCCGCTGGAGTGATCGTTCAGAATCGGGCGCAAGCGGGCCACTTATCCACGGCTGCGGCGGCTGTTACGCGGGCTGTACTCACCCCGGGACGGTTTCAACCGCGGCGTTGGGGATGTGCCGCGCAGCGATCATTGCGTCGATCCGGGCATCGATGGTCTTGCCGTCCACCGCCGGGGCGGGCATGGCATAGCGGGCATAGGCCGTTACCGGCAGGATCCGGTCTTTGTAATGCACCCTCAGCGCACCGTCGGGAAAGTGATGCAGCGTCACCTTCGCGCCGCGCAGCGCGGTGCCAGGCCCGGGTGTCTTGACGCAATACATCGTCCCGCCGGAGCGGAAGGTCAGCGCCTTCGACAGCACCCGCTGCTCGCGCCGTGCCAGTTCGTCGTCCAACGCTTGCGCGGTCTTCGTCCACGGCCGGTGCGCCGAAGCCGGGTCGCGCGGCGGCACCGCAAACTTTGCGTTGAAGCGCGCCATGAACGCCGGCGCGAAGCCATTCGCCGCCTCGATCGAGCCAATGCCGGCCAAACGCATCTCCTTGACCAGCCGGTCCTGCAGGGTCTGGTTGGCGCGCTCGACACGACCCTTGGCCTGCGGGGTCAGCGCATGGATCGGCTCGATCCCAAGCCGATCCGCCACCCGTCCGAACTCGGTCTTGCCGTCGCCGCTCGTGGCGTCCTTAGCGTTGATCCGGAAGATGCCGTGCCGGTCGGAGTAGAACGCCAGCGGCCGGCCATGGTCCAGCACGTGGCCGCGCAGCGCCGCCAGATAGGCCGCCGTCGTCTCCGCCGGGGCGAAGCGTAGCGCGGTCAGCCGGCCGCTGGCGTCGTCGATGAACACGATCAGCGCACAGCGCGGCCCGCGCCGCTCGAACCAGTGGTGCGCACTGCCGTCGATCTGGATCAACTCGCCAAACCGCGGACGCCGCTGGCGGAGCTGAAACACCCGCCTGGCCCGGCGGCGCTTGGGCCGCCACAGGCCAAGGCCGATCTGCATCTGGCGGATCGTCTCTGCCGAAACGACGATCCCGTCCAACTCCAGCAGCTTCTCCGCCGCCAGCGTCGCGCCGAAGTCGGGGTATTTGTCCCTCAGCAGCGTCGCGATACGACCGCGCAGCGCCGCCGACATCCGGTTGTTCGATGGCCGGCCGCGCTGATGCGAAACCAGACCCGCGTCGCCCTCAGTCTTCGCCTTACGCACCAAGCGCTTGAATTGGCGGACACTGAGGCCAACGCGCTCCGCTGCTTCAGCCTGGCCCAACCGACATTCGATCGACTGGCGCACCCAATAGGCGCGATCGCGCTCCGCCTGCGTCATCCACAACCCCGTCTCGGCCATTGCGTCCCCAAGCATGCGCAAAAGGGGACATTCTAACTTTGGACGGAGGGGACATTCCTACTTGGGGCTAACACGTGTACAAAAGCTTGTTGCGACACTCCATAGGATCCGGTAACGTCCTGCTCGATCCTGCATGGTCGGGTTGTCACCTCGCGCGGAGGTTGGCGGCTAAAACACCCCCGAGCCGGGGGACCGGCCTTATCCTATCTCGCGCTGGGGTGGGGCAGTCATTTCTGCTGTTGAGCCGAAGCGCGTTGCGCGGCTCGCGGCGTGTGCTTGTTCTGCAAGCAGTGACCAGGATGGCTCGATGCGCCAAAAAACTCAATTTTCATCGCCGTGCGCGGACGTTGATGCCTTCCCGGCATCCGGCCCGACTTCTGCACCCGCCACGCGATTGGTGCCGTCACTCGACGGCGTCGAACAGCTCACGGACGGAGCGATATCCCGCACCCGTGCCTCTGAGCTGATAAAGTCGCATGAACTCGACGCTCGAAAAATCGGTCGCCGCACCGTGGTAGTAACGAGTTCGCTTGAAGCGTATCTGCTGCGCGCACCTAGCGCGGCCCGCTAGACGAAACCGCCCCGGCGCGGTAGCCGAGTCGGGAGCGTGGATAGGCGTTTGTCTGGATACTGTCCGAGGTGTTGTGCAAAATCTAACTCGGTGGAAGCGGCCATGTCATGCTGGTGATGTTCGAGGTCACCAACCCTGTGGAGAGGGCGCACACCATGACCAAGCGGCAAGGTAAGGACGAAGCCAACGAACTGAAAGCCATCCTGTCGCAGGACGGAGATTTTCTGCGCTCAGCGGTGAAGGCCGCGATCCAGGCGGCGCTGGGGGCGGAGATGACGGAGGCGTTGGCGGCGGAGCGGAGCGAACGCGTGGACGGTCGCCTCGGCTATCGCAGCGGGTCCTACAGCCGGTCGCTGATCACCCGCGTCGGCTCGATTGAGTTGCGTGTCCCGCGCGACCGCTCGGGTCTGTTCTCGACGGAATTATTCGAACGCTATCAACGCTCGGAGCGAGCCTTGGTCAGTGCGCTGGCCGAGATGTATGTGCAGGGCGTATCCACCCGCAAAGTCAAGGCGGTCACCGAAACGCTGTGCGGGCACAGCTTCTCGGCCTCGTCGGTCAGCGAGATGAACAAGACGCTGGACGCGGCGTTGACGGCGTTCGCGGCGCGGCAGCTGGACGAACCCTATCCCTATCTGATCCTGGACGCGCGCTACGAGCGGGCCCGCGAAGGCGGGGTGATTGCCAGCCAGGCCGCCTTGATCGCGATCGCGGTCGATGGTGAAGGTCACCGCCAAGTGCTAGCGGTGGACCTGGCCAACCGCGAAAGCACATCGAGCTGGCGCGATTTTCTGCTGGGGCTCAAGCAACGCGGCTTGCACGGGGTGGAATTCGTCGTCTCGGACGATCATCCGGGCCTGAAGCAAGCGATCCGTGAGGTGCTGCCCGAGGCGTTCTGGCAGCGCTGCTACGTGCACTTTCTGCGTAATGCGTTGGACCATCTGCCGCGCCGGGCGAACGACGATTGCCTGCAAGAGCTGCGCTGGATTTATGACCGGCGTGAGTTGGCCGAGGTGCGGCGCGACCTTGCCGCCTGGCTTGGCAAGTGGAGCGGCAAATATGGGCGGCTATGCAGTTGGGTGGAAGACAACATCGAGGAGACGCTGACCTATTATCGGCTGCCGTTGCCGCATCATAAACACATGAAATCGACCAACTTGCTGGAACGGTTGAACCAGGAGATCAAACGCCGCACGCATGTGGTGCGGATCTTCCCCACCCTCCTTCGCGTGCTCAGTCGCCCAGCCAGTTGCTTGCGGCTAATCCGTGCGCTGGCGGTCGAAATCCATGAAGAGTGGTTGGAAAGTCCGCGTTATCTGAACATGGAGGATCTGCGCGAACACAAGAAGCAGCAGATGCGAGCCGCGGCATGACCCACAGCCCGGGCTGCCCAAGGGTGCCAGCGTGGCCGCCGCCGTCGAGGACGCTTCGCGCCGGCTTCGCCGGTGGCCCAGCGGCCATCCTTGACCGCGGCGGCCACGCTGCCCCAAGACGATCAGGCCGGGACGAAGAAACGGCCCCGTTCAGCCGAACAAAGAAACACCAAAATCAGTTTGCCAAACCCGCTTTTGCACACCTTGACGGACACAACCTTTGTCTGGCGGACAAGCTGTATATGCGCGATTCCACAGCGTTTCGCAACCGCATGCCGGGGCTTCCTCCAAGCTGAAAGGGGAAGTCATGTTCTTTTATTCTTGCCCGGGTAAGCCCGGCCTCCAATCCATTGGCAGTTCCGAGTCCATCGCCAAAATGATCGCGCTGGCGCGCAGCCACGACGTTGAATTGTCGGTCCCCGTCCGCGCTAATCTGTCCGACCTGGCTATTCCAGGACCCGGCAACAGCGTGCCGAACCAAGCATTGAATTCCACGGGTCCGTGGGGTCCTACGGGTCCCTTTGCCGTAAACACTCACGCTTCTCCTGGCCTTGCCATGAACAGGCCTAGGACCGGTTCTTGCCGTTGCTCGGGTCCCAGGGGTCCCGTGACTGTCTCCTTTGCGCTGGCGAACGCTGCCGCGCTACGTGAACTACCGGCCCTGCTGGCGCGCTGGCTGCCGGACGGACGGGTGATCGGCCACGAGTACGAGGCGCGAAACCCGCACCGCAGTGATCGTAACCTCGGCTCTTTCCGGGTGAACCTGCGCACCGGTCGCTGGGCGGACTTCGCCACGGGTGACCAGGGCGGAGACCCTGTGAGCCTGGTCGCCTACCTATTCAGATTGTCGCAGGGCGAAGCTGCGCGTCGGCTGGCCGGCTTGCTGGGACTGCGGCCATGACCGACGGAATCGCACCGGGTCTGGACCCGGATCCGTTTGCCGCTTTGACCAATGATGAGCGCGCTGCGGCAGCGGCGACACCGTCCGGCAGCGGCGACGATGCCCACACGTTGGACATCCAAACCTGTCCAGAGCGGGAACCGCCGCCGCACCGCTTCCACCACTGGGTGCATGGCGAGCCGTCCGGTGCTTGGCTATACCGGGATGCCCACGCCGCGTTGCTGTGTGCCATGGCCCGCTACAATCTGTTCAATGAGGATGGTTCGCCAAAGCTGAAAGAGAACGGCAAACAGGCCAAGCAATTTTCACCTTGGTGCTACGGCCGGCGGCAGTGGACCGACCGCGATGGCAAGGCGCGAGACCGCACCGGTTGGCACGCCAAGGCCCCTCCAACGCCCCGGCCGCTTTATGGGCTCGACCGGTTGGCAGCCCGGCCAGCGGCCCCGGTAATCATAACTGAAGGGGAAAAGGCCGCCGATCGCGCGGAGGTGCGGTTTCCAGACCACGTCGCCATTTCCTCCATGAACGGCGCGAATGCGCCGGGCAAGTCGGACTGGTCGCCGCTGCAAGGCCGCACCGCGACGATCTGGCCCGACAACGATGCGTCAGGGGCAAACTTTGCGGCGGCAGTGGCCAATCTTGCCAATGAAGCCGGCGCCGAAATGGTGCGCTCCGTAGAAACGCCGCCCGATTGGCCAGAGGGCTGGGACTTGGCGGACGATCCGCCAGACGGTGTGACGCCCGATCAGCTGCGCATGCTGCTGGATGATGCGCCGGACGGCGCTGCGGCCAGCTTTCCACCGGAGTACCGGATGACACCCAAGGGCTTGTTCTTCTATCCTGAGCCGACTGACAGGAACCTAACTCCTGTCCCCGTTTTCGTTTCTGCACCGTTCTGTATAGTCGGCGAGACCCGCAGCGTGACCGGCGAGGCATGGGGCCTTCTGCTGCGCTGGCGCGACCGCGACGGTCGACTTCACCAATGGGCCATCCCACGCCGGCTGATCCATCGGCCGGGAAATGAGATCGCGGAGGAACTGGAACACGCCGGTCTGTCATGCGGGTCGAACGGCGCAGCTCACGACAAGCTGAAGCGGTTTATTGGGGCGGTGGAAGTCGCCCGGCGTCTGCGCTGCGTGAACCGCACCGGCTGGCACCAAGGCGAATTCGCGCCAGTCTTCGTGCTGCACGGAGGTGATGCATTCTGGCTCACCACGTGCCGGGTGGCGCAGACAGGCAGGTGCGAAACGTTGCGAGCCGGTTTGCGCTGATTGGAGCGGCCGGCGAGCTGGCCCGGGACTACGACGTTTTACCCTGGCCAGAAGGGGAGGCGATGCGCGCGGCCGGGACCTGCTTCGCGACGTGGCTGGCGGAACGCGGCGGCGCGGGACCGGCCGAGGAGGCGGCGGCGCTGACACAGATCCGCCACTTCCTCGAAACGCACGGCGAAAGCAGGTTTACATTATTGGATGGCGCCGGAGACAGTGCATCGGCCCCGGCGGAGGCGCGTACGATTAACCGGGCCGGTTGGCGACGGCGAATGCCAAGCCCATCCAGCGAAACCTGGGAATACCTGATCCTACCCTGAGACGTGGAAAGCCGATGTGTGCCGAGGCCTTAATGCCAAGCGGGCGGCGGACTTGCTGGCGTCAAAGGGTTGGCTGCTGGGCGGTGATGACCGGCACAGAGCGGGGCGCGCAGAAGTGCCGAACGAAGGACGGCGGCGGGTTTATCGCGTTTCCGGCGCGATCCTTGCTGACGACGAGGTCGGCGCCGATGGCACTGGCTGATTTACGCCGAATGGCCGAGCGTCTTGGACCTTTGAGCGCGGGTCCATCGACCATCGACCCGGAGCCCTGCCGCACCCCGTCATTTCCAAGTGCCGGGACCCCTGGTATCCGTGGACCTGTTCAAACGGGTCCCAGGGAAAGCGGTGTAAGTGCTGGGTTTCTTGGGTCCGGGACCGTGGGACCCCTGCTTGTTGCAATGCTGAAAGTGATGACGGGTCGGGAGTCAGGTTGGACATCGCCCCTGGCCCGTTGGGCTTGGGCAGCCTACCCGACACCCCCTGTTTTGCGTGTGGCTCCAGGCTATGGCTGCGCCGCGCCGCACTGTCCGGGGCCCTGGCCCGTGGCTGTGCGCCGGCTGCCACTCGTTTCCGAACACATGGGTGGACGCAACTGCGATCCCGGCGCCCGCCGTGCACAATGGCGCGGGATGATAAAATCCTCCTCCGCCGTGCGAATGCGCCGAACCCGGGAGCGGCGGCGGATCGGGCTCACCCCCGTATCGATCGAACTCCGACACGCTGAGGTCGCCGCGCTCACGCGCATGGGGCTGCTGGCTGAGATGGACAAGGACGATTCCGCGGCAATTGCCGGGGCACTCGGACGCTTGCTTGACCGCTGGCTGCCCGCGCCGTCCCGGTGACGCGCAACACTATCCAAATTCGTGGCCTTTAAATTTATACCGTCGCCGATCGGCGGCCAAGCGAACGCCGCGATCACGCCGCCTGCTGGTGGGGCGTCCCAAATCATCCCATTTCGTCCACCTCAAAATGTAGGCTGGATTGTAGGCCACCAGCAGCTCTGGTAAGTTTTACCTAATAAAATCAATCGATTGATTGAGCATATTGGCGGAGGGGATGAGATTCGAACTCACGGTACGGCTTGACACCGTACAACGGTTTAGCAAACCGCCGCCTTCAGCCACTCGGCCACCCCTCCGCCGGGGCAACATCCCCAAGCCACCCGCTCGCACGGCAAGCTCGGACACGGCGTTTGCGCCTATGTTGTAGGGGAAACAGCGCCTCAGCGTCAAACCTGAAACGGCTTCGCCCTAGCCCAGCGCGACCTCGAAGCCCCGTTTTACCCCGGGCCGATCCATCATCGCCTCATACCACCGCCTGACGTGACGGAATTCGGCCAAATCGATCTTGTGCCGCTCGTGCCGCCACGCCCATCCCAGGATAGCGAAATCGGCGATCGAAAGCGCATCCGCAACAAACTCGTGCGCCGCCAGCCTGCGGTCGAGCACGCCGTAAAGCCTCGCGGTCTCCTTCGAATAGCGCTCCAGCCCATAGCGCTGGTCCTGCGGATTTTCCACCTGCAGGAAGTGGTGCACCTGACCGGGCATCGGGCCGAAACCGCCCATCTGCCACATCAGCCACTCCAGCACCGGAACCTGGGCACGCGGGTCCGTCGGATAGAACTTGCCGGTTTTTTGCCCGAGGTAGATCAGGATTGCGCCCGACTCGAACACACTGATCGACGCCCCACCCGGACCGTCCGGATCGATGATCGCGGGGATCCGGTTGTTCGGGCTGATCTTGAGGAATTCCGGCGCGAACTGTCCGTTCTTGGAGATATTGACCGGATGCACATTGTACGGCAGGCCCATCTCCTCCAGCGCCACGCTGATCTTGCGGCCGTTCGGGGTGTTCCAGGTATATAGCTCGATCGACATGCGGCGTCCCTTTCCAGGCTGGCAGCACAGTGAACAGAACACCGACCCGCGGCAAGACACCCAGGATCAGCAGGCGGAGTACACCGACGTGAAGATCGCCACCTGGAATGTCAACTCGATCCGCCAGCGCGAAGCCCACGTGCAGCGCTGGCTGGAACTATCCCAGCCCGATGTGCTGTTCCTGCAGGAAATCAAATGCGAGACCGCGGCGTTTCCACAGCTGGCGTTCCACGCCCTTGGTTACACCGCGGAGGCGGTCGGGCAGAAGTCCTACAACGGCGTTGCCGTCCTGGCGCGCAAGCCGTTCAAGGTCGTGGACCGAGCTCTACCCGGCCTGCCGGAAGACGACGGCCAGGCGCGGTACATCGAGATCGAGACTGACGACGTCACACTCATCGGGGTGTATGCGCCGAATGGCAACTCTCGCGGCGACGAGGGCTTCGCATACAAGCTCGCCTGGATGGACCGATTGGCCGACCATGCCCAGGCGTTGCTGGAAGCGGACCGGCCGTTCGTCATCACCGGCGACTTCAATATCTGTCCAACGGACGAGGATTTCGCTCCGGGCGCATTGCCGCCGAGCGATGCATTGGTGCGTCCGGAGAGCCGGCAGCGCCATCGCCGGATGATCTGGATGGGGCTCACCGACGCGGTTCGGGCGGTGCATCCGCACGGACCGGTCTACACGTTCTGGGACTACCAGGGCGGTGCCTGGCAACGCGACCGGGGAATGCGGATCGATCACGCTCTGATTTCGCCGACCTTGGCGGAGCGGCTTGTTGCAGCCGATCCCGACAAGACCGAACGCGATCGGCCGCAACCGTCGGACCACGTACCGGTGATGATCGACCTGCACTGACCCGGCGACCTGCACTGACCCGGATGATTTTTCACGCTCCGGCTCCGCGAGCGCGTCGCGGGGCCGGTATCGTCACCCCCAGTGGGCGGGGCGCCAGAGCCAGCGATGCTCCCGCGGACCCCAGATCCAGCGGCCTTGGACGTAATGTCCGTGGTGCGGTCCGCGCTCCACGTAGCGGCCCGGGTGCCATGCATACCGAGCGCCATCCCATTGCCAGTGCCCCGGTTCCCAGATCATGCGTCCGCCTGGCGGCGGCGGTACCACTTCCGCGCGCGGCGGTGGGATCGGCGCGTAGGTCGGCGGTGGCGGCGGCTGCGCGTTGGCAGTTCCCATGGCAAGCAGACAAACCGCCGCACCCGCAACGAGCCACTTCATATACAAACTCCTTGAACCCTGCTGAGCGCAGACCTACCACCGCCATCCGTAACCGTGGATGGAAGAATGTAACAATCCCACCCGACGATGGCCGACTAGTGTCACGAGTCCGAAGTTCGCCATATCAGGCGAACATCAGTCTCGCGACATTAGCTCTTTGTTTTCAGTGGCCTGCCGATCCCATACGTCCGCCGCAAAGTGCGGCGAACTTCTGCGGCAGGACACTAGATGTCGGCGTAACAATGCGTCTCGGACGCGGTGCCGGGGTGGGTCACCGCTCCCAGATGCGCCGGCCCGACCAGTTGGGCAAATTTCCAGATTGCACCCGCGTTGTAGTCGGTCTTGCGGGGCGCCCAGGCGGCCTTTCGCCGCGCCAGTTCCGCCTCGGGGACGATCAGGTCGATGGTACCCTTTTCGGCATCGATGACGATCCTGTCGCCGTTCCGCACCATTGCGATCGGCCCGCCCACGGCCGCCTCCGGCCCGACATGGCCGATGCAGAAGCCGCGGGTTCCACCGGAAAACCGTCCGTCGGTGATCAGCGCGACCTTCTCGCCCATGCCTTGGCCGTAGATCGCGCCTGTCGTGGACAGCATCTCGCGCATGCCGGGACCACCCTTGGGCCCTTCGTAGCGGATGATGATGACATCGCCCGCCTTGTAAGCGCGAGCCTCGACCGCGGCGAAGGCTGCTTCCTCGGAGTCAAAGCACAGCGCGGTCCCCTCAAACCGCAGAGCGTGCAGGCCAGCGACCTTCACGATCGCCCCGTCGGGCGCCAGGCTGCCCTTCAGGCCAACGACGCCCCCCGTCGGGGAGATCGGCCGCGACACCGGATAGATCACGTCCTGATCCGGCGGAAACACCACGTCCTTGTGGTTCTCCGCCAGCGTCCGCCCGGTCACCGTCAGGCAATCGCCATGCAGCAACCCGCCGTCCAGCAAAGCCTTGATGATCACTGGAATGCCACCGACGTTGTGCACGTCGAAGGCGACGTATTTCCCACCCGGTTTCAGGTCCGCGATATAGGGCGTGCGGCGCATGATCTCGACCACGTCGTCCATGGTGAAGCGGATGCCGGCCTCATGCGCCAGCGCCGGCAGATGCAGCCCGGCATTGGTCGAACCTCCGGTGGCAGCGACCACAACCGCTGCATTCTGCAACGCCTTCAAGGTCACGATATCACGCGGGCGTATGCGCTGTTCGATCAGCTTCATCACCGCTCGGCCCGACTCGGTGGCGAACCGATCACGCTCCTCATATGGCGCCGGAGATCCCGCCGAACCCGGCAGCGCCAGGCCGATAGCCTCGGACACCGTCGCCATGGTGTTGGCGGTGAACTGACCACCGCAGGCACCGGCTGACGGACAGGCGGCACATTCCAACTCATGCAGGTCGGCATCCGACATGTTTCCGGCGGCGTGCATGCCGACCGCCTCGAACACATCGACGACGGTGACATCACGGCCCTTGAACTTCCCGGGCAGGATCGAACCGCCATACATGAAGACGCTGGGCACGTTCAGCCGCAACATTGCCATCATCATGCCGGGCAGCGACTTGTCGCACCCGGCCAGGCCCACCAGGGCGTCGTAGCAATGGCCGCGGACGGTCAGTTCCACGCTGTCCGCGATCAGGTCCCGAGACACCAGGGACGACTTCATCCCCTGATGGCCCATGGCGATCCCGTCGGTGACGGTGATGGTGGTGAACTCGCGCGGCGTGCCGCCGGTCTCCGCGACACCCTTCTTGACCGACTGGGCCTGACGGCTCAGCGCGATATTGCAGGGTGCGGCCTCGTTCCAGCAGGTGGCTACCCCCACAAAAGGCTGGTCAATCTCAGCCTCGGTCAGCCCCATCGCATAATAGTAGCTGCGATGTGGCGCTCGGCTTGGCCCGACCGTCACATGGCGGGACGGCATTTCTGATTTGTCCCAGCGCTTGATCGGCATCGCTGTTTCCTTTCTCCGGTGTCGAAGCCAGGTTATAGCCTCGGCACCAAGCCATGCCAAAGCCGTGTCGGCGCTTATCCGGGCGGACTTCGCGGCACGGGCTTTAAACACGGGACGGTTTTCGTCATCGACAGCCGCCGTTTTTTCCGCATGCTTCACCCGCTCGGGGTAGTCCGCGGAAGGCGATCCAGCGCCTGGTCATAACTTTCCGATTGCGATCCGAGTCTGTTTCGGCATTAGATCGCCGCTGTCAGCCCGAAGGATTGAGAAAAGGTCGCCGCCGATGTATCGCTGTTATTTCACCCAACACGGGCAAGTTGAAGACGGATACAATCTAGACGTGTCTACACTTGATGCCGCTATCGCTACCGGTAGAAAAATCCTGGCGGATGAACTGGACCAGGATCGTTGCAACGGGCTCGAGATTTGGCTCGACCGCGCCTTGCTCTATCGATTTTCAGCTTGAAACCATTGCCCGGCGCCGCGAATTCTTCATCCTCGCCCATTATCATTACAATATACGCAAAAGTGTGTTGTCGTATCGATCTGCGGATGTCATCTGGGTGACTTCGGTTTCAGCCCCTGGAGCATGTATCCCAATGAGGATTTCCAAAGAAGAACTGTCCACCAAGGTGGTCGTACGCCGAGGCCGCAGCGGCGCGGCCCCGTTCGTGTGGGAGATCAACAGGGAAAATATGGCTGAACCAGTTTATATTTCGGTCGACGGCTTCGAAAACATGGAGGACGCTTACCACGCCGGACGCGCCAGATTGTCCGAATTCGTTTCATCGGCGAACACCATGCCCGCCGCCAGCAGGCATCAGCTTTGGCAGTCAGACTAATTCGGCGCATTGGATGCTCGTTCGGGGCCCGAGGCTCAGATCAAGCCGCGTCGCGGCGCGTGTCTGCCAAACCAACCGTCTGCGAGCCACGGATCAGACCAGCGGTGTTAATCCATCGTTAGGGTTTCATCGCGACACTGCCGCCGGGCGGCAGGCAGGACGAAAATGCGACGGATGCGATGGGCGATATTACTCGCGGCGGCGCTCAGAGCCGCTCCGGTCCATGCATTCGACCCGGCTGGCGTGGACATCATTGGCCTTCGCCTCGGAATGCAGGCACCAGAGGTCATTGCTTGCCTGGGGCGTCAGGGCTACAAGCCGAACCTTACCCCGACGGTGATCACCGCCAATACCATGGACGGACGATTGCAGGTCATTCTCTCCGCTGAACGCGGCGTGACCGAAGTCCGCTACGTGTTTCGCGGGCACGGGGCGGGTGAATTGGCGTTGATACCCGAATCGGTACGAGCCCGATTTGGCGACCCGGACCAGACCAAACCGCCTACTTGGTGCCGGGCGGTGTCATCCGATGGGACCTGTCCGGGAGCCGAGCCGTCGCTGACGTTTCTGCCGGAATCGCTGACCCTGATCCTGCGCGGTCAGGCCGACAGCGGACAATGAGCCACCTGCAGTCGCAATCCCTCCGGGTCTGACCGCGATCATCAACTTTTTGTTCATCTCCCGCTTGTAGAAAAGCCGGATGAATGCTCGGACGCTCCTCTTCCTGCTGGTCTTGCTGGCGCCGTGCATGGCTTTCGCGGATACCGCCGCACTGCCGTCACAGGGCGCCAACGCCGCCTGCCGCCAAGCCATCGCGGCGGCGGAGCGCGCGCATCATATCCCGACACATCTGTTATCGGCGATCGCTCGGGTGGAAAGCGGCCGCCGGGACCAGGCCACCGGCACGTTCAACCCGTGGCCATGGACCATCAACATGGACGGCCAGGGCAGCTTTTATGACAACAAGGCGCAGGCGGTCGCCGCCGCCGTATCAATGCGACCCCATATTAGCCGATCGATCGATGTCGGCTGCATGCAGATCAGCCTGACCAATCATCCGGATGCGTTCTCCAGCATGGACCAGGCATTCGACCCCGCCTCGAACGCCGAGTATGGCGCCCGGTTTCTGGTGCAACTATTCGAAAAGACGAACTCCTGGCCAAGAGCGGTCGAAATGTATCATTCCGCTACACCAGAGATCGGACAGGAGTACGGCCGCCAGGTCTATGCCGCATTGCCCGAGGAGCAGAAGCTGGCCGAGGTGACGCAACCTTATCCCCTGGTCAGTGCATGGGGCCCGGCTTTCGGCCGATCCATGATATTCGCGCCGCTGCGACCGGGCGTTCCGCACATGATTAGGCAAACTCCCGGCCTGGCGGGCGGAATGCCGGTCGGCCGGTCGCTGGCGTCCTACCGCGCGTCCCCGGTGCGGATGGCATACCGCGCGCCGTAGTCAGGCCCGCATCGCTTTCAGTCCATGCCGCAAGTCGGCGATCAGATCGTCGACGTCCTCCAGCCCGATGTGAATGCGCACGATTGGCCCCGGGAACGACGGGCCTCCGGCGGAGCGGGTGATAAAGCCGGTCGTCGGCACCGCGAGGCTCTCATAACCGCCCCACGATGCGCCGATCCCGAACAGTTCGAGCGCCTCCACGAAACGATGTGTCGCGGCGGTGGTGACCTCACGCCTGAATTCGACGCCGAACAGACTGCAGGCGCCGGTGAAATCGCGGCGCCACAATTCGTGTCCCGGCGCGCCAGGCAGGCCGGGGTGCAGCACCTGGGCGACTTCGGGCTGTTGTCGCAGCCAGTGCGCCACCTGCAGACCAGCCTCCATCTGCGCCTGCAGACGCACCCCCATGGTGCGGATGCCACGCAACGTCAGCCAGCAATCGTCCGGACTGGCGTATTGCCCAAGCGTCCGCCCGGCGGCGTGCAGGATTTGCCAGTCAGCGTCGTTGTTCACCGTGATCGAGCCGATCAGCACATCCGAATGCCCGGCCAGATACTTGGTCGCCGCCTGGATCGATACATCGACGCCGTGCGCGAACGGCTGGAAATGATGGATGCCCCAGGTGTTGTCCATGAACACTTTCGCCCCGCCGGCATGCGCCGCCCGGGCGATGGCCGGCACGTCCTGCACTTCGAAGGTGTGGCTGCCCGGGCTCTCGGTATAGACGACCTTGGTGTTCGGCCGCATCAGCGCGGCCAATCCGGCCGCATCGACTTCCGGCAGATAGAACGTCGTCTCCACGCCGAAGTCGCGCAGCATCGTGGTGGCAAAGTTGCGCGCCGGGCCGTAGACGTGGTCCGGCATCAGCAAATGATCGCCAGCCTTCAGCCACGCCAGCAACGGGGTGGTCACCGCCGCCAGCCCGGTCGAGACGACGTAGCAGCGGGTCCCGCCCTCGATCGCGGCGATGGCATCCTCAAGCGCCCAGTGCGTGGCGGAACCGCCGGTGCCGTAGGTCAAGACCCGTTCACCGCGCCTCGCCTGCAAGGCCTGGCGTTCGGCAACCGTCGGAACCAGCACGGTGGACCCGCGCAGCAGCGGCGGGTTGACGAAACCATGCTCCCGCTTGGTTGCCCGCCCGATATGCGAAAGAGTGGTGCGGAAGCCGCGTTCACTGGGTGCGTCGGTCATGCGTCAGCCTACCTCGATCGGCGTGTCGGAGCGACCGCCCCATTCCGTCCAAGACCCGTCATACACCGCGCCCTGGGGTATGCCGGCGATGTGCAGCCCCAACGTAAGGATACAGGCGGTGACGCCGGAACCGCAGCTCGTGACCAGCGGCCGCGCGCCGTCGACGCCGGCGGATTTGAAACGCTGGCGCAGCTCGGCGACAGATCGGAACGTGCCGTCGTCGCGCAGCAGGTCGGTGTAGGGAAGGCTTGTCGAGCCCGGGATGTGGCCGCTGCGCATGCCCGTGCGCGGTTCCGCCACCGCACCGCTGAACCGCCTGGCGGCCCGCGCGTCGAGCACCTGCTCGGACCGTTTGCCGACGTTGTCCAGCATGTCACCGATGCCGCGCATCCGGCCGGCACGGAAGTCAGGGCGGAATGCAGCCCGC
The DNA here is from genome assembly GCF_965277165.1 of Rhodopila sp. GTDB lineage: Bacteria > Pseudomonadota > Alphaproteobacteria > Acetobacterales > Acetobacteraceae > Rhodopila. Next base: position 1,883,477 of record NZ_CBDICE010000005.1, on the reverse strand, counting down.
CCGGGCGTGCCCGGTTCGCCGTCCTGCGTCGGCCGGCCTTCCTTCAGCCACTTGGGCAGCCCGCCATCCAGCACAGCGGCATTGTCGTGGCCAAACAGACCCATCAGCCACCAGCCCCGGGCGGCCGAAGCCAAGCCTTTCTGATCGTAGAACACGATTCTCGAGGCATTACTGACGCCGAACGCGGCCATCAGTTTGGCGAAGCGGCCGGCAGCGGGCACCATGTGTGGCAAGTCGGTGTCGGGGTCGGCGATCTGGTCGATATCGAAGTATCGAGCCCCTGGAATGTGGCCCCGACGAAATTCGGTGTGGCCGTCCTTCGCCTCGTTCGGCAGGTATTTCGTCGCGTCGAATACCACGATATCGGTCTTGCCCAGCTCCCCCGCCAGCCATTCCGTTGTTACCAGCGGCCCCATATGCATCCCCGTCGCCGACATCGGGGCATCCTAGAGAGAGTTTCGGTCGGGTCAAAATCCGGCGGCGGCGCATCGCCTTGCCCGACCGTCCGGGCGTTGGGAACCCTGCACGCTCAGGTGCTGCTGGTCTGCTTCCTCGATGCCAGCAACGCACCGATCCGATCGACCAATTGGGCGCCGGATACCGGCTTGCGCAATAGCGAGAACGCGCCACTGATCGCACCCCCGACCGCCAGGGCGGCGCCATCGCCGGCATATCCGGTCAGCAACACGGCGGGCAGACCGGGGCGCCGTTCCTGCGCCGCACGAATCAGCGTCAGGCCGTCCATCCCCGGCATCGTAAGGTCGGAAACGATGACGTCCACGCGCTGGCGCGTATCCAGTTGGACCAGGGCCGCCGGCCCGCTTTCAACCGCCCGCACGACATACCCGGCGTCCTCCAACGACAGCGTCAACACATCGAGCACGATGGCATCGTCATCGACCAGCAACACGGACAACTTATCCGGGCCGGCTGGTGTCCTTGCATGCAGTTTCGACGCCACTGCCTCCACCGCGCCCGCCACGCTGGGCAGCCGAAGCACGATCCGCGTGCCGCGCCCGATCACGCTGTCGATCGACAGACTGCCGCCGCTCTGCTCGACGAAACCTTTTGCCATCGCCAGTCCGAGGCCGGTTCCCTTGCCGGGTTGCTTGGTGGTGAAGAATGGTTCGGTCACCCGGGCGAGCACGGCTCGATCCATGCCGGCGCCGGTGTCGCTCACCGCGATCCGCACATAGTCGCCGGCTGCCAGTCCGGCCGGATGCGGCGAGCCGGGATGGACGATCTCGGCATCCGCGGCCAGGGTCAGCGTGCCGCCGGACGCCATCGCGTCGCGCGCGTTGGTTGCCAGGTTGACCAGCACCGTTTCCAACTGGCCCCGATCCGCCAACAGCGGCGCCAAGTCGGCCGCCACTTCCACTTTGCAAACGACGGATCCGCCCAGGGTGTGGGTCAGCACCTCGGCCATGTCGGTCAACAGCGTGGCGGCGTCGATGCGTTCGGCGCGCAGGTCGCCGCGGCGGGAAAATGTGAGCAGCCGGCTGGTGATGGCAGCGCCGCGCTTGGCCGCATCCAGCACCATGCGCGCATTGCGCAGGACGCGTTCGCCATCCTGCGGGTGGCGCTCGATGAGCGCGGCGCCGCCGGACACCGCCTGCAGCACATTGTTGAAGTCATGCGCAATGCCACCGGCAATCTGACCTAGCGCATGCATTCTTTCGGCGTGGGCGGCGCGCTGCTGGGCCTCTTCGCGCGCCGCCATTTCCTCGCGCACCTGCTGTTCCAGAGCCGTATTGATCCTCTGCTGGAGATCGATCAGCCGCCGTTCGGCGTCGATGTCGGCAAAGATCGCCAGAGCCTCCTGAACCTGGCCATTGCCCCAACGCAGCGGGACGGCGCCGACCCTGAACCAATTCTCCGAACCATCGCCGTCGCGGAACAAATACTCGGCCCCGGGCAGAGTGGTTTCGCCCAGCCGAAGCGCGCGTTGGATCGGAAAGTCCTCGGGCGCTGGGCGGTTGCCATCCGAATCGGTAGCGATCCATACACCGCGCGGCGGCGTGCCCGCGATCTGGGTAACCGGCCCATTCAGGCGTTTCATCGAAGCGTTGCCCAACAGCACGTGGCCGTTGGTGTCGATGATGCCCACGCCGATCGGCACCGCCTCGATGACTTCCGACAGCCGGCTCCGCTCGGTTTCCAGCATCAGGATCAACCGGTCGCGCGCCAATTCCGCTTCGTAGCGGGCGGTTACATCCATGTTGATGCCGACCATCCGCACCGCGCGGCCATCGACGCCGCGAATTGTCTGGCCGCGGCCCAGCAGCCTGCGGCTCGACCCGTCGGGCAGAACCACGGTGTATTCGCTTGTGTATAGATGATCCGGCGCCCTCAGCGCCGCCAGCAGTTCGGCCTGGGTCCGCTGCAGATCATTCGGATGGACCACCTGGCGCCAAATCTCCGGAGACGGTCCGCCCGCCTGCGGTGGCAAACCGTGCAGAGTCCACTGATGCTCGCTCCAGGTCAGCGTATCGTTGACCACGTCCCAGTCCCAGATGCCGAGGTTGGCGCCCTCTCGCGCCAGTTCCAACCGCTCTTCATTGGCACGCAGGCCGGCCTCGGCACGCCGCAGATCGGTGACATCGATCTGATTGATCAACATAAGCGTCCGGCCAACGACTTGCACCGGCGCGACCGCGACCATGACGTCACGCGGGCCCCGCAGGCCCTCGATGCGAGTTTCGTATCGCAGACTGGCGCCCGCGGCGACCGAACGGCACATCTCCGCGATCCGCTCCGGACTCGTTTGCAGGGCAAAGTCGGTGATCGGTCGGCCGCGAAATTCCTCGACCGAAAGACCGACATAGCTGGCCGCGGCAGTGTTGCCGTCGACCACCCGCGCGGTAGCGGGATCGAGCAGGATCGCGCCGCTGGGTGATAACTCGAAAAGCGCGCGGAACCGCTCCTCGCTCTCGGCCAAGGCCTTCGCGGCTTCGCGACGCCCCGCCGCCGCGGTTACCAACGCGCGAGCGACCATGTCGGCTTCCGGCAGACCGGTCGCGGCCGGGGCGGCGGGACCGAACCGGTCTTCGTCGGCGGCGAGGCGGCGCAACTGTTCGATCGGGCGCATGATATCCGCCGCGGCGAACAGCGCCAGGACCAGTCCTGCCGCCAGTACGATCGCACCCAGCGCGGCGGCCCGCAGGATCCCTGCGCGCAACGGCCCGAAGATGATCTCCTCGGGCGCACCCACCACCACTGCCCAACCGAACGGTGAGACATGTGTATAGGCGGCAAGCGCCGGAACGCCCTCCAGCGTTGGTACTTTCGTCACCCCCGAGGCACTCGATCGCACAACATCCCACAGCGAGGGAACGATATGCGAGCCAACGAAGCGGTCTTGACCAGGCAGCCTGGCGACGACTTTACCGGCGGTATCGACAACCGTCAGGACACCGCCCTGGAACAGGTGCTGACCCGCGATCAGGTCCTGCATGCTTGCCGGCAGCAGCCTAATATATAGATCATAGGCGACTCGACCGTCGCGGAACACCGGAACGTCGACGCTGAAGCCATTCAGGCCGCTGATCCGGCCGCGGTGAATATCGGTAACCACCGAGCGGCGGGTTTCGAATACCTTGGCGCCTTCAGGGAAAGATTTGCGCCTAGTCATTGGTTTGAGGAAATCAGGCGACGATCCATAGGCACGAAGGCGTCGCAAATCGGGTCCGGCGAGACCCATGATCGACCCTGGCGGCTGCCGGGCGAGAAACGTCTCGGCCTGCTTGTCGAAGGCAGCGAGATCGTCGGCTTGCAGGGCCGGCGACATGGCCAGGATCTCGAGCGCCGACACCCGAAGCTGCAGGTCGCGCTCGACCGACACCGCCATCCCGCGCGCGATGACCAGAAGCCCCTGGTAAATCCTCTCCCGGTCGGCCCGGTAATCCATATACTCCCGGATGACGCCCATGCAGGCCAACGGCACTACACTGGCGATGACCAGCAGCAGCAACCGGGATTGCAGCGACAGGTTGGTCCGCCAACGGGGTCGGGGCCGCGCCCGAGGCGCGAAAGCGGCGTTCAGTTCATCATCGGCCGCGGACTGTTCCATCAGAGGTGCATCCCGGGGGGGCGCCACGCTGACTCAGCCTCCTTCGCTTGAAGCAATGGCTATTAATCGAATCCAGACCCGACCAGGTAGGAATCCGAAATTCCCCGGCTATCACAGTTCCGTGATTTGATCGGGAGCGCGGCATCCCGAGGCCCCTTTCCCGCTGATCGCCAGGCTGCGGACGGCGTGACGGGTCGGCGATGATGACCGACCGGCGATTACTCCGCCGGCAGCGCGATCGCGTCTTCCGCCTTGGCGGAAACCCGCGCCGAACCGGCACACAGCAGACTCAACAGCAGGATCGCAGCGACCAGGACCAGCACCAGTTCGGGGTGCCCGTGATCGATCAGCATGCCGAACGGCACCGGTGTGACCGCGCTGCCCAATGGCAGTCCGGCGCTGACGAAGCCGAACACCTTGCCGATCTGCCCGGGTGGCGCGGCGTCCTTGACCATCACATCGCGCGGCGTGCGGCTGGCCCCGAGCGCCAGGCCAGAGAGGAAGGTCAGGCCGATGATCACCACGATCGGCAGGTTAAGCCAGTCAACCGCGACGATCAGCACCGCTGACAGGATCGTCAGCCCGGTTATGAACGGCAGCACGTGCTGATTGAACCGGTCGGCGAACCAGCCGCCAACCAGTACGCCGGTTGTCGAGCCCAGCATGTAGGCGGTGAGCGCGGTGGCGGCGACCTCCAGCTTGATGCCCTTGAAATCGTGCAGCACGGTCACCAACCAGGACTGCACGCCGCCGGCGGCCATGGCGCCGAGCATGAAAAACAGAAAAAACAGGATCATCGTGCGCGACGTCAGCAGGTCTCGGCCAGACATCGTGACCGCGCCATGCACCACCTCGCGCACCTGATCCTTCAGCACGCGGCTTTGCAGCAGGATCGAGACCACGACAGGGACGCCGAGCAGGCCGATGGTCAGCAACGCGCCGCGCCAGCCGATCCAGGCCATCAAGAGCGCCGCGACCGGCGGCCCGGCGGAAAACCCAAGGTTGCCGCTGAACGTATGCAACGCAAACGAACGTCCCATCCGGTCCTTGTCGACCGATCCGGAGAGGATGGCATAGTCACACGGGTGGATGACCGAGTTGCCGACCCCGGACAGCGTCGCCAGTGCCAGGATTTGCCAGAACTGGGTGGCCAGCCCCATCGCCGCGAGGGACAGCGACATCAACAGCGTGCCACCGACCAGAAACCCCCGCGCGCCGTGGCGATCCACCAGGAAGCCAACCGGGGTTTGCAGGATGGCGGTGGTGCCGGACATCAGCATGATGGTCATGCCGAGTTCCGCGAAACTGACGTCGAATGCGCGCTGCCAGGCGATGAACATCGGCGGCAGGCAGAGCACGTAGAAATGCGACAGGAAGTGCCCGTTGCCGATTAGCAAATTGACACGGGTGGTGCGGCTGAACGCCATGCAGATTGGGCCTCGGATGGATTTTAGGTAATTTTGACGCCGGTTGAATGTCGGGTCAAGCAAATGGGCGGTCCACAGGCACTCTCTTGGACCGGGCGAACCGAGCGGCGTCGTTGTCCCGCGGCGGAGGCTCGTCGCAGCTTCGCCGGAAATGGACAAATCGCCACAATCGCGATCCCGGGCGTATTGCGTGCCCCCCTACCCCATGCTAGACGCCGCCGCGCCGGTTCGGCCGGCCGGTCCTGACACTTGCCCGCGCCGGTTTCCCTTATTGTCCGAAGGGCCGGCCCAACCGATGGAAACCCAGGTGGCTTCTGAGGCTACGACGATTTCTTCCGGCGGCGGCCTCGCCGACCGGTATGCCGCCGCGCTGTATGCGCACGCCGATGACAACCACGCGCTCGACACCGTGGTGTCGCAGATGGAAGACCTCCGGCGAATGATCGACGCCAGCAGCGACTTCCGCCGCCTGCTGCAATCACCACTGATCGATGTCAAGACCGCGACCGAAGCTGCCCAGGCGGTGCTCACCCAGGAAGGCTTCTGCAAGGAAGTCCGCGATTTCGTCGGCGTCATTTCCGTCAATCGTCGGCTGCGCGAGCTGCGTGACATCGTAACCGCGTTCGCCGCGCTGGTGGCGCAACGCCGCGGCATTATCACTGCCCATGTTGCCACGGCGCATCCGTTGAACGACGTCCAGCGCCAGCAATTGCGCGCCCGGCTGATCGAAGCCGGCTACGGCAACGTCAACATCGACGAACGGGTTGAACCCGACCTGCTCGGCGGCCTCGTCGTCCGCATCGGAGCCCGGCTTTACGACACCAGTTTGAAAGCGCGCCTGCAACGTCTGCAGTACGCCATGAAGGGAGCCGCCTGAGATGGAGATCCGCCCAGCCGAGATCTCGGAGATTCTGAAGAAGCAGATCGCCGCGTTCGATACCGAGGCCAATGTCGCCGAGACCGGCCAGGTGCTGTCGGTCGGCGACGGCATCGCACGCGTGTTCGGCCTGCAGAACGTGATGGCCGGTGAGATGGTGGAGTTCCCCTCGGCCGGCCTGCGCGGCATGGCGCTGAATTTGGAAACCGACAACGTCGGCGTGGTCATCTTCGGCGACGACAAGCAGATCCGCGAAGGCGACACCGTCTCGCGCACCGGCTCGATCGTGGAAGTGCCAGTGGGCCCTGGGTTGTTGGGGCGGGTGGTTGACGGCCTCGGCAATCCGATCGACGGCAAGGGTCCGGTCGATGCCGTCGAGCGCCGCCGCGTCGAGGTCAAGGCACCGGGCATCATCCCGCGCAAATCGGTTCATGAGCCGATGCAGACCGGGCTGAAGGCGATCGATGCGCTGATCCCGGTCGGCCGCGGTCAGCGCGAGCTGATCATCGGCGACCGGCAGACCGGCAAGACGGCGGTGATCATCGACACGATCATCAACCAGAAGGGCCTCAACGCCGGCGACGACGACAAGAAGAAGTTGTTCTGCATCTACGTCGCGATCGGCCAGAAACGCTCCACCGTGGCGCAACTGGTGCGCACGCTGGAGGAAAACGGCGCGATGCACTACACCATCGTCGTGGCCGCCACCGCGTCCGATCCGGCGCCGATGCAGTTCCTGGCTCCCTACACCGGCTGCACCATGGGTGAGTATTTCCGCGACAACAGCCAGCATGCGCTGATCTGCTATGACGATCTGTCGAAGCAGGCCGTCGCCTACCGCCAGATGTCCTTGCTGCTGCGTCGTCCGCCCGGTCGCGAGGCGTATCCGGGGGACGTGTTCTATCTGCACTCCCGGCTGCTGGAACGCGCCGCCAAGATGAACGACAGCCTGGGCGCCGGTTCGTTGACGGCACTCCCGGTGATCGAAACCCAGGCCGGCGACGTGTCAGCCTACATTCCGACCAACGTGATCTCGATCACCGATGGCCAGATCTTCCTGGAGACGGAGTTGTTCTTCCGCGGCATCCGTCCGGCGGTGAACGTCGGCCTGTCGGTGTCTCGCGTCGGGTCCGCCGCCCAGGTCAAGGCGATGAAGCAGGTCGCTGGGCGCATCAAGCTCGAACTGGCGCAGTATCGTGAAATGGCGGCGTTTGCCCAGTTCTCGTCCGACCTTGACGCCTCGACCCAGCAATTGCTGGCGCGCGGGTCGCGGCTAACTGAGCTGCTGAAGCAGCCGCAGTACCGGCCGCTGCCAATCGAGGAACAAGTGGTGGCGATCTTCGCCGGCGTGCGCGGTTATCTCGACAAGATCGACGTCGGCCAGGTCGGCGCCTTCGAATCGCGGTTCATCTCCGAACTCAAGTCGAAGGACCCGGGTATCCTGGAGGCGATCCGCACCCAGTTGGAGCTGAAGCCGGACACCGAGAAGCAGTTGACCGGGTTCCTCGACAACTTCGCCAAGTCGTTCAGCTAGAAGCCCCGGACCATGCCCAGCCTGAAGGCGCTCCGGACGCGCATCAACAGCGTGAAGTCGACGCAGAAAATCACCTCCGCGATGAAAATGGTGGCGGCATCCAAGCTGCGTCGTGCCCAGCAGCAGGCCGAGGCAGCGCGTCCATACGCTGAACGGATGGACCGCATGTTGCGGGCCTTGGCGGCTTCGGTCAGTGATTCGCCGACCGCACCGCCGTTGCTGGTGGGCACCGGGCAGGACAGGGCACAGTTGCTGATCGCGGTGACGGCGGACCGCGGCCTGGCCGGTGCGTTCAACTCACAGGTCGGGCGGGCGACCCGCAATCTGGCGCGGCGCCTGGAGTCGGAAGGCAAGACGGTTAAGATCCTCGCGGTCGGCCGCAAGGGTCGCGACTACCTGCGCCGCGAGTTGAGCGACCGGATCGTCGGCGACATCACCTTCGCCGGCAGACGCCGCGTCGAGTTCGCCGATGCGCAGGAGATCGGCAGCCGCGTCGCCCAAATGCTGACGGCCGGTGAGATCGATGTGGCGACCCTCGTCTACAACCGCTTCGCCTCGGTTATCTCCCAGGTGGTCACCGAACAGCAGATCATTCCTGCCCCGCCACCGCCAGAAGGCGAGCAGGACGATACCGGCGGCGCGATGTACGAGTTCGAACCGGACGAGGAGACCATCCTGGCCAAGCTACTGCCGCAGGCGCTGGCGATCCAGGCGTATCGCGCCCTGCTCGAGAGCTCGGCCGGGGAGCACGGCGCCCGGATGACCGCGATGGACAATGCCACGCGCAACGCCGGCGATATGATCAAGCGGCTGTCGCAGAACTACAACCGCGCCCGCCAGGCCAATATCACCAGTGAACTGATTGAGATCATCTCCGGCGCGGAGGCGGTATAGACATGCATTCGCAGGATTTGGACGTGCATTCGCGGAACGTCGATTTAGACGTGCATTCGCGGAACCTCGGTTTAGACGTGCATTCGCACGATGCGGTCTGATCCCGGAGTAGAGGAGTTTTATCGATGGCAAGCAATATCGTCGGACGCGTCACCCAGGTTCTCGGCGCCGTTGTGGACGTGCAGTTCGACGGCGAACTGCCGTTCATCCAGAACGCGCTGACCAGCAAGATCGCGGACCGCACGCTGGTGCTGGAGGTAGCGCAAGAACTCGGCGAGCGCACCGTCCGCTGCATCGCCATGGACGTCACCGACGGCATGGTCCGCGGCCAGGAAGTTACCGACACCGGCGGACCGATCACCGTGCCGGTTGGACCCGAAACGCTCGGCCGGATCATGAACGTCATCGGCGAACCAATCGACGAAAAGGGCCCGGTCAAGACCGCCCAGCGTTACCCGATCCACCGTGAGGCACCGTCGTTCGAGGATCAGGCGACCTCGGCGGAAATCCTGGTCACCGGCATCAAGGTGGTCGACCTGCTCGCGCCCTACCTGAAGGGCGGCAAGGTCGGCCTGTTCGGCGGCGCCGGCGTCGGCAAGACCGTGCTGATCCAGGAACTGATCAACAACATCGCCAAGGGCCACGGTGGCGTGTCGGTGTTCGCCGGCGTGGGCGAGCGCACCCGCGAGGGCAACGACCTGTACCACGAAATGATCGACGCCGGCGTGATCAAGGTCGATGAACAGGGCAACCTGATCGAAGGCTCCAAAGTGGCGCTGATGTACGGCCAGATGAACGAGCCGCCGGGCGCGCGCGCTCGGGTTGGCCTTTCGGGGCTGACGCTGGCGGAGTATTTCCGCGACGAGGAAGGCCAGGACGTGTTGTTCTTCGTCGATAACATCTTCCGCTTCACCCAGGCGGGCGCCGAGGTGTCGGCGCTGCTGGGCCGCATCCCCTCGGCGGTGGGCTACCAACCCACCCTGGCGACTGATATGGGCGCGCTGCAGGAACGCATCACCTCGACCAACAAGGGTTCTATCACCTCGGTGCAGGCGATCTACGTCCCGGCCGACGACCTGACCGACCCGGCCCCCGCCACGTCGTTCGCCCACCTGGACGCGACCACGACACTCAGCCGTCAGATCGCGGAACTGGGGATCTATCCGGCGGTGGACCCGCTGGATTCGACCTCGCGATCGCTCGACCCGCGGGTGGTGGGTGAGGAGCACTACAACGTCGCGCGCGAGACCCAGCGCATCCTGCAGACCTACAAGTCACTGCAGGACATCATCGCCATTCTGGGGATGGACGAGCTGTCGGAAGAGGACAAGCTGGTGGTTGCGCGCGCTCGCAAGATCCAGAAGTTTTTGTCGCAACCGTTCCATGTGGCGGAAGTGTTCACCGGATTTCCCGGCAAGTTCGTACCCGTCGCTGACACCGTGCGCAGCTTCAAGGCGATCTGCGCCGGCGAATACGACCACCTGCCGGAAGCCGCGTTCTACATGGTCGGCACGATCGAGGAAGCGGTGCAGAAGGCCGAGACGCTGAAGACCAATGCGTAAAGCGCGCTCGCCGGGCGACCGCCCGACCGAAGACCTGGATCGCCGTTTCAAAGGATAAGCCATGCCGACCAACCTGGAGATCGTCAGTCCGGAGAAGTTGCTGCTGTCCCGTCCGGTAGACATGGCCGTGATCCCGGCGTCGGAGGGCGACATGGGTGTGCTGGAAGGCCACGCTCCGATGATCGTCATGCTGCGCGGCGGCACCATCGACCTGTACGAGGGTGACAGGGTCATCGACCGCCTGTTCGTCGATGGCGGCTTCGCCGAAGTGACGCCGGAGCGCTGCACCGTGCTGGCGAACCACGCGATCCCGTTGGCCGAGGTCAACAAGGCCGATGCCGAACGCCGGCTGACCGAAGCGGAAGCGGCCTATGAAGCAGCCGACAAATCCGACGTGGCAGTCGAGGACGCGGCTTTGGATGCCGTCCAATCGGCCCGCGCGATGGTCGAGGCAGCCGGCTAGTTCAACTCTGGACGGGGTTCCCCTGGGCCAATATCGCTGGGCGTCCTCTGCAGCGACCGTGCGACCCGGCGCTGCCGTGGGCGGACCCGGCAATGTGGCCGATCGGCATCGCCACCCAGGCGCGACGCCTTGCTCCGAAACCCGATCGCGGCCTGGGTGGTTTCATCTTCGGTTCAGCCTTCCTATAGTCTGAGGCCATCGTCGATCTTGCCTGCGAACCTTCAGCGAGCGTGATAACCGGATGAAACACTGGCGGATCGAAAATGTGGCGTGGGATCGGTTCGATCCCTCGGCGGTTGATCCGGCGCTTGTGCCGCTGGTCAAGGCCGCGGCGATGGTCGAGCGCAACGGTCGGGATTACGCCGTCTACCTCGGCCGGGTGTTCCGCGATGACCCGGATTTCCGTCAGGCGGCCGACCACTGGGCGGAGGAGGAGGTTCAGCATGGCGACGCGCTGGCAAAATGGGCCAGTCTCGCCGACCCGGCCTGGAACTTCGAAGTCGCTTTCGCTCGCTACCGCGCCGGGTACTCGGTCCAGGTCGACGCCGAAGCTTCGATCCGTGGGTCCCGCACCGGGGAACTGATCGCGCGCTGCATGGTGGAGACCGGCACCTCCAGCTATTACACGGCGTTGGGCGAAGCGGCGTCGGAGCCGGTGCTGCGGCAGGTCTGCAAGCTGATCGCGGCGGACGAATATCGGCACTTCAAGCTGTTCTACGATCACATGCGCCGCTACCTCTCGCGCGAGAAGCTGGGGGTCGTCACCCGTTTGCGCATCGCGCTGGGACGGATCGGCGAGTCAGAGGACGATGAACTGGCCTACGCTTACCACTGCGGCAACGAGCCCGAGTCGCAGGCTTACCGGCACGACCGCTGCACCGCTGCCTACATGGCAAGCGCGATGGGGTTCTATCGCTATCGCCACATCGAACGCAGCACCGGAATGATCCTCAAGGCGGTCGGGCTACCGCCGCGCGGTCGGCTCTCAGCCGGCGCCACCAGGCTGGCCTGGAAGCTCTTGCAATGGCGCCAGCGGCGCTTCGAGCAACAGTTGGCGGCATAGCCCCGCCGAATCAGTCGTGCCCATCCAGGAAATCCAGCATGGCGGCATTGAACAGCGCCGGATCCTGCAGAAACGCGAAATGGCTGACATTCGGCAGGATCAGCAATCCTGCCCGCGGAATCGTTGCCGCCATGTATTCGGTATGGTCGCGCCGAATCGCCTCGTCGTGTTGTCCGTCGGCAATCAGCACGCGCGCCTGGATCCCGCGAAGCTGATCGTCCGTCCAATTTGGCTGGGTGCGCCACATCTGTCCGATCTGGGCCAGGAAGCCGGCGTAATCATGCGGCGTGGGCGACAGCCTGATGTATTCCTGCCGAGCCCGGGCGATGAACCGTGCGAAGGTTGGGTTATTTTCGACATCCGGCTTCAGTCCGCTGGTGCGGGTGTTGGCACCGAACGCGAAGACCCGGTCCACGCGATCCGGATGCCGCATGGCCATGTCGAGCCCGATGATCGCCCCGTCGCTCCAGCCGACGATCCGAACGCGGGCAATGCCCAGTTGATCGAGCAACGCCACGACATCATCGGTCATCAGGTCATAGCTGAACGGCATCCCGTTTCGTGTGCTGCGTCCGTGGCCCCGGCTATCGACGAGGATTACGCGATGCTGGCGCACGAGGGCGGGGACCTGATTGCCAAAATAATCAGAGTTCGCAAGCCCGCCATGCAGCATCACCACCGGCGTACCCGCGGCCGTGCGCGAACCGGCCTCCAGGTAATACAATCTGATGCCGTCGACCTTGGCATAGCCGGCCGCGCCGATCGGAGGCGCCGGCGTCGGCGGCAACACCTGCCATCGTTCAGCTGCCTTCGCCGGTTGCCGTCGTGCCAGGGTTGCGAGCAGGCCAGTAAACAAAGTCCGCCGCCCCGTGGCGAGCACCGAAGGCAGGATATCGGTTTTCAAACGCCCCCTAACTGATGATTGCGATCTGTTCGCGTCGCAGTTGCACCGTTAGCTCCTCCACGGCTCGGCCTATCCGGTTGAGCATTTCGTCGATATCTGCTTTGGAGATCACCAGCGGCGGACTCAAACAGAGTGAATCGTTCGCCACCGTCCTGACGATCACGCCGTTCGCTTCGCACAGCGCGGTCAGGCGAGCACCCACCTTTGCCTTCGGATCGAAGTTCTGGTGGCTCGCTTTCTCCGCCACCAGTTCGACCGCGGCGATCAGGCCGGTGCCGCGCACTTCGCCCACCAGAGCGTGATCGCCGAAGCGGCGGCGCAGTTCCGATTGCAGATACGGCCCGACCGATCCGACATGGGCGCCGATCTCCATCTCGTCGTAGATTTTCAACGTTTCGATCGCCACCGCCGCCGGCACCGGATGGCCGGAGTAGGTGAAGCCGTGGCCGAACGTGCCGATCGTGTGACTTTCCTTGGCCAGCGCCTGGAACACCCAGTCGTTCACCATTACCGCGCTGATCGGCAGGTAGGATGATGACAGCGCCTTGGCGCAGACCATCATGTCGGGCTCGATATCCAGCGTCTGGCTGCCCCAGTAGTTGCCGGTGCGCCAGAAGCCACAGATGACCTCGTCCACCACCAGCAGCACGTCATATTTGCGCAGGACGGCCTGGATCTTGGGGAAATAGCCGCGCGGCGGCAGGATCACGCCACCCGCACCCATGATCGGTTCGGCCCACATCGCCGCCACCGTGTCAGGCCCCTCGGCCAGGATCATCTTCTCCAGTTCATCGGCGCAGCGTGAGGCGAAGTCGTCCTCCGACTCACCGGGCAACGCGCCGTGGTAGAAATGCGGCGTCATGGTGTGGATGAAGCCCGGCAGCGGTACATCGAAGCTGCGGTGATTGGCCGCCAGCCCGGTCAGCGAAGCCGACCCGATGGTGATCCCGTGATAGCCCTTCAGACGACCGATGATCTTCTTTTTGTTTGGCCGGCCGAGCGCATTGTTAAGGTACCAGACCATCTTGATCGCCGAGTCGTTCGCCTCGGAGCCCGAGTTGGCGAAGAACACCTTGCTCATCGGCACCGGCGCCCGGGCGATCAGCATCTCCGCCAGGTCGATCATCGGCTCGTGCGACTTGGCGGTGAACGCATGATAGAACGGCAGCTTGCGCATCTGATTGGCGGCGGCCTGCACCAGGCGCTCGTTGTCGAAACCAAGCGCGGCGCACCACAGGCCGGCGACGGATTCGATGTATTCCTTGCCGGCCTCGTCCCACACTCGAACGCCCTTGCCGTGGGAAATGACGGTGGGGCCGGTGGTCTGGTGGGCTTCCAGGTCGGTGTACGGATGCAGCACGTTGGCGATGTCGCGTGCAGCCGCGGAGTTCGCGCCGAAGGGCGGGGGCGGTGCCATGGATGCTCCTGGGTAGCGGGGGGCTTAAAGAACGAGCATAGGCGCAAGTGGGTGTTTGGGGAAACCAGTGGTTGAAGGGAGGATGGTAATACCTTATGTCCGGACGGTATTACCTCAAGGACATGCCATGAGTACCATTACAGTAAAGGGTCAGGTCACAGTTCCCAAGCCGATCCGCGAGTTTCTGGATGTTCGCCCGGGCAACTCGGTGGAGTTCGTCCTGGACCCGGCGGGCGAGGTGATCCTGCGCAAGGTGGGGGCGGAGAAGCCGGCCATGCCTCGGTTTGAGCGCGTGGTTGGCAGCGCTGGCCCTGGCATGAGCACCGATGAGATCATGGCGCTGCTGCGTGGTGACGACTGATTGACGCTAGTGTCCTGCCCCAGAAGTTCGCCGCACTTCGCGGCGGACGCATGGGATCGGCCACTAGTCGCGAGGCTGAGGTTCGCCTGATAGGGCGAACTTCGGACTCGGGACACTAGTGTGGTTTATGGTTTCGAAAGTCCATAAAGCGGCTGATCCACAGTATGACGGACTTTCGAATCGGGACATTAGTTGACACGAATATCCTGCTGGACATCGTAACGAATGATCCGTGCTGGATGTCATGGTCTCGGCTGCAACTTTCGCGGGCCTCGGTGGTTGGACCTCTGCTAATCAACGATGTGGTGTATGCGGAACTATCGGTCCGGTTCGAGTCGATCGAAACGCTTGAAACGGCGCTCACTGAACTGGGCGTCCGGCTAGAGCCGATTCCTCGGGCCGCCCTGTTCTTGGCGGCTAAGGCGTTCAGGCTCTACCGCAGTCGGGGCGGGACACGCACCGGGGTATTATCAGATTTCTTCGTTGGCGCGCACGCAGCCGTGTTGAACTGCGCCTTGTTGACCCGTGATGCAGGGCGATACCGGCACTATTTCCCAACGTAGGACATGATCGCCCTGGCGTAACGCCGGGGCGCCCCCGAGAATGGCCTCCGCCCTGAGACGTCAACGTCGCGCCTATTTGCCCAGCGTCTTGCGCAGGAACCCGGTCCGCGCCTGCGCCCCCGCCAGCATGAAGGATGCGTCCTGGCCGGACAGGATGAACCGCGCACCCATCTCGATGTAGCGTGGCATGATCGCCTCGTTGTAAATGCCCGCCATGCCAGGGAATTTCCCGTGCTTAGCGCAGGCGGCGATCATCGCGCGATAGGCCTCGGCCAACCGGTCGTTGCCGAAATCCCCGGGGATGCCCATTTCCGCGCACAGATCGTTCGACCCGATCAGCAGCACATCCACGCCGGCGACCGAGGCGATCTCGGCCGCGTTGGCAATGGCGGTCGGGGTTTCCAGCATGACCACGGTCAGGTTGGCCGCGTTCAGCGCCTTCACCGCGTCCCCGGTGCTCAGCTTCTGTAACTGATAGTGCGGCCCCCAGCCGCCGACCGAACGATGGCCGATCGGCGGATACTTCAGTCTCTCGACCACCTCGCGCGCCTCGGCCGCGGTATCCACATGCGGCATGACAATACCCATTGCGCCGTTGTCCAGCGCCCGCGTGGCGATCGAGTATTGCCCATTCGGCACCCGAGCGATCGGCGCGATGCCGGCGTCAAGTGCGGCGGCGGAAATCTGCGCGCAAGCGTCCAGCGACATCGTGCCATGTTCCATGTCCAGGAACAGCCAGTCGAAGCCCGCCGTGGCCATCATCTTGGCCACCTCCACACTGCGTGTGGTGCGGATGCCGACCCCGAGCGACAGATGCCCTTGGGTCAGTTTCTCGTGGGCGACGTTACGGACGGTCATGTGCTTGCCTCGTCTTGCATGAGCGACGATTTTGTCAGTGCGGCATAAAGATCGGTTCGATCAGCCCTACTGCGCCGCCATCTCGAAGAAACGCGACTTCATGCCCTTCTGATTTTCGTAAAGCGAGCCTTGCCGAGCCGCCGGCGGCAACGGCAAACGCACCGGCGCGGCGGACAGCCTCGGCTGCTGCGTCTGGCCGGCGACCATCAGCGCGTCGAATGCTTCGATGCCGCCAGGAAACCCCAGGATCGGCCAGGCGTCGGCGGCACGGAACTGGAACAACAACAGGCGGTGGTCACGGTCGGAGACGTTCGGCGCCGACCCATGCACCGCGCGAACATGATGCACCGTAATGGAACCGGCCTTCCCGGTCAGAGGGATCGCCCTGGCATAGTCGACGTCGTGATTGTCCGGACTCATCGCGCCGCAGAACACGCCGTCGGCATGGTGGTCGAACGTCGGGCCGGCGTGGCTGCCGGGAATGATCATCAGCGGACCGTTTTCCATCGCCATGTCGTCGAACATGACGCCGACCGCCGCAAGATCGTCGTTGGTGTGGGGATAGAACGCCCAGTCCTGGTGCCATTCCACCGGCGCGCCGAACCCGGCACACTTCATGTTCAGCTTGGCGGTATCGAACCGGATGTGCGGCCCCCAAAGCGCCTGCAACACGCTGATGATCTTCGGATGCCGGGTCAGCGCGGCATATGCGGGGTCGTGCAGATGCGCCGCCTTGATCCGACGAACCCTGGGATTGGCCGCGGAGTGGCTGTCCTCCAGGTCGTAGATGTCGGTATGGCTGGTGAGCCCGGCAGCGCGCTGGACAAAGCCATCGGTGACGTCGCTGAGCGTGCGAACCTCGTCAGCGGTCAGCACGTCCGGCACGACGATGGCGCCGACGTCATGGTATTCCTCGATCTGGGCCTTGCTCAGCATGAATTCCTCCGCCCTTTGTCGAGACACTACACCGGCGCAGGTTCAGGGTCGAGGCTGACCGAGTGACCAATCGGGCGCAACGGTGCTAACACGGTTCGGCATCGAGAAAGGATCACCGATGGCGGCGCACTACGATCTGTTGATTCGCAACGGCACCTGCTTGCTGCCCTGGGGTTCGGAACAGATCGACGTCGGAGTACGCGGAGGAAAAATCGCCTCGCTGGGCGTCGGCTCGGATGGCACCGCCGACAACACACTGGACGCCACCGGCCTGCATGTGCTGCCCGGCTTGATCGATCCCCACGTGCATCTGCGCGATCCTGGTGACAAAGCGGTCGAAACCATTCCCACCGGCACCAAAGGCGCCGTGCTCGGAGGCCTTACGACCGTGTTCGACATGCCGAACACCAGCCCGTCCATTACGGACAAGGATCGATTGACCTGGAAACAAGACTACGTCCAGCAGGTCGCCTGGTGCGACATGGGACTCTATGTCGGCGGCACCAAGACCAACATCGCCGCGCTGGCTTCATTGGAAGTGGGCAACGGTGTCTGCGGCATAAAGATCTTCGCCGGCAGTTCGACCGGCGACCTGATGATCGAGGACGATGATCATCTGGAACAAGCCATGCGCGCCGGGCGCCGGCGGATCGCCTTCCATAGCGAGGACGAATACCGCCTGCAGGCGCGCAAGCCAATGTTCAAGTCCGGCGATCCCTATGCCAACCACATGGTCTGGCGCGACGAGGAGTGCGCCTTCCTCGGCACCCGGCGGCTGATGGCGCTGGCGCGCAAGACCGGGCGTTCGGCGCACATCCTGCACGTTTCCACCGCGCAGGAATTGGACTACCTGAAAGACTACCGCGACATCGCGACATGCGAGGTTCTGGTCAACCATCTGACCCAGGTCGCGCCGGACTGCTACGAGCGACTGGAGGGCTTCGGCGTCATGAACCCGCCTATCCGCGGCCAACAGCACCTGGACGCCGCCTGGAAAGCGATCAGCGACGGCACGGTGGATACCGTCGGGTCCGACCACGCGCCGCATCCGCGCGACAAGAAGCTGCTGCCCTGGCCGGACTGCCCCGCCGGCCTGACCGGGGTGCAGACCCTGGTGCCGATCATGCTGGACCACGTCAATGCCGGCCGTCTGTCGCTGGCGCGCATGGTCGATCTGATGTGCGCCGGACCCGCCAGGGTTTATGGCGTGCTCGGCAAGGGACGCCTGGCCGCCGGCTACGATGGAGACTTCACCCTGGTCGACATGAAACGCCGCCGGCGCATCGAGGAATCCTGGATCGCCGCACCGTGCGGATGGACCCCGTTCGCCGGGATGCAGATCACCGGCTGGCCGGTGGCGACCATCGTACGCGGCCAAATCGTCATGCGTGATGACGAAGTGCTGGGCTCGCCATCCGGCAGACTGGTGAACTTCCGCGGGTGACTCCGCCGCACCAGGCACGGGCTGCGCCAATACACCACGCGCGGCCCGCGCGAACACATGACGCGCGACCCGCGCGATGACGAAGCGAACTGGGGCCGTTGATCTGCTGATCGTCGGTGCTGGGCCGGCCGGGCTGGGTGCCGCGGTAGAGGCCGCCGAACATGGAATTTCGGTGATGCTGCTGGATGAGAACACCGCGCCCGGCGGCCGCGTCTGGCAGGCATTGGAAGCCCGCGGCGCCAAGGACGCCGAGGACGCGGCGGCCCTCTCCCTGATCGGGCGATTTCGCGGCAGTGCGGTGGACGCGCGGTGGAATGCCACGCTGTGGGCGATCGAGCCCGACGGCCAGGCCTTCTGGTCCGACACCGACGGCGCGCATTCCCTGTCGGCCAAGACCATACTGCTTGCCACCGGCGCCACCGAACGGCCGTTACCGATCCGCGGCTGGACGCTTCCGGGCGTGATGACGGTCGGCGCCGCGCAGATTGCGCTGAAGACCGGCGGCCTGCTGCCCGATACAAGCACCTGGTTGGCAGGCCAGGGTCCGCTGCTGTGGCTCTATGCCACGCAGGTGCTGGAAGCGGGCGGCCGGATCGCCGGTGTGATCGACCTTTCCAATGGGTTCGCGCCGCTGCGAGCGCTGAAGCACATCTCCCTGAACGCGCTGCCGGAGATCCGTCGCGGCCTCGCTTGGCGGCGTCTGTCGCAGGCCGGTGTCCGCTGGGTCGCGGCATCCGACATCCGGGCCGAGGGCGAGACCGCACTGCAAGCGGTCTCGTTCCGGACCACCCAAGGCTGGCAAACCGAAACCGCCAACACGCTGCTGCTGCACGATGGCGTCATTCCGTCTGTGCAAGTATCCCGAGCGGTTGGGTGCGTCCATACATGGAGCTATACGCAACATTGCTGGCAACCGATGCTGGACCGATCGGGTCGGACCTCGGTGCCCGGGATTCTGATCGCCGGCGATGGCGCAGGCGTCGGCGGCGCCGCGGCGGCGGTATTGTCCGGACGCATCGCGGTTCTGGGTTTGATCGGCGGCGATGCCTCCGCGTTGGACGCCCAACGGCGGCGGTGCCTGGCGGCGCGGCCGCTGCTGGACCGGCTGTTTGCGCCCCTGTCCGTGCGGTTGGAGGACGACACCCTGGTCTGCCGTTGCGAGGAGGTCACCGCCGGCGCCGTGCGGCTCGCGGCCCGTTCCGGTTGCCCGGGGATGAATCAGCTCAAGGCCTACACCCGCTGTGGCATGGGACCATGCCAGGGCCGCATGTGCGCGCCTGTGGCGATCGAAGTGCTGGCCCAGGCGCGAGGTGTCCCGGTTTCCGCCATCGAGCCGCTGCGGGCACGGTTCCCCACCAAGCCGGTCAGCGTCGGGGCCCTGACCAGCCTATGATCGACCAGCCTTTGACCGCTGCTCTTGGCAGTCCGCGCCCGGCGGGAAAGAATGCGGAAACCGATAAAAGGAAACGCCCAACCATGAGCAGCACATCTACCCCGAGCCCGTATTTGCCCGTGCGCGAAGACTGGCTGGCGCGCCGCAGCGAGCCCATCCTCGACCCGGCGCTGCCGATCATCGATCCGCATCACCACCTGTGGGAGCGGTCCGACTGGCGTTACATGCTGGACGATCTACTGGCGGATACGAACAGCGGCCACAACATCGTCGGCACGGTGTTCGTCCAGTGCCGGTCGATGCACCGCGCATCGGGCCCCGAGGCATTCAGGCCGGTCGGAGAGACCGAATTCGTCAACGGCGTCGCGGCCATGAGCGCATCCGGCGGCTATGGGCCTTCGAGGATCTGTGCCGGCATCGTCGGCCACGTCGATCTGCGCAACGGCGATCAATCACGCCAGGTGCTGGAGGCCCATATTCGCGCCGGAGGCGGACGATTCCGCGGCATCCGGCACATTACGGCTTACGACCCCGATCCGACCCTGATGAACCCGGCCTATGCGCCCCCGCCACAGCTGATGTACGACGAGACGTTCCGCAACGGATTTGCCTGCCTGGCGCCGCTCAATCTGTCGTTCGATGCATGGTTGTATCATCCTCAGATCGCCGATGTGACCGCGCTGGCACAAGCATTCCCCGGCACGCCGATATGCCTTAACCACGTTGGTGGCCCGCTGGCGATCGGTTCCTATGCGGGCAAACGCGCCGAGATTCTCGCCGAGTGGTCGAAGTCGATCCGAGAGCTGGCGGCCTGCCCGAACGTGGTGGTGAAACTCGGCGGCATGGCAATGCGGATCAACGGCTGGGATTTCCATACCAAGGCGGAACCGCCGTCATCGCAGGAACTCGCCGCCGCCTGGAAACCCTATGTCGAAACCTGCATCGAAGCATTCGGCGCAACACGCTGCATGTTCGAAAGCAACTTCCCGGTGGACAAGGGATCGTACGGCTATGCGGCGTTCTGGAATGCCTGCAAGATCCTGGCGCGGGACGCCTCCACCGCCGAGAAGACCGCGCTTTTCAGCGGCACCGCGGCACGCTTCTACCGCCTGGAGATCTGATTCCATCTTCGGGATGTGCGTCGAGGCGCGCAAACACCTACCAGCGGGAGCGAAACAATGCGAACTCTGAAAATCGGCGACATCAGCATAACCAGCATCATTGAACGGGATGGTCCCTGGCGTAAGCCCGCCGATATGTTTCCCGCCTATGATCCCGAAGTGGCGGCCCAACACCTGAAAACGCTGGATCCCGTCGTGTTCGATCCGGTCTCCGGGATGATGTATATCACCTATCAGACGTTCGTGGTGCGAACGCCGCATCATACGATCCTGATCGACACCTGCACCGGCGAGGACAAAGGTTATCCCGCGCCGATGGATTTTCCCAAGCAGCGCTACCTGGAAGAATTCAAAGCCGCCGGGCTGTCGTTCGACAAGATCGACTATGTGTTTTGCACCCATCTGCATATCGACCATTGCGGCTGGAACACGATCTTGCGCGACGGACGTTGGGTTCCGACCTTCCCGAATGCAAAATACGTGTTCCACAAAAGCGAATACGCCGCCTGGGAGCAGGCGACGAAGCAAGACAAGCAGCCGCCGGGGAATGTCTGGCGCTTCAACTGCCTGCCGATCGTCGAAGCCGGGCAGGCCCTGTTGGTGGACGATGGCTACACCCTCGATGACACGGTCTGGCTTACCCCGACGCCGGGTCACTCACCGTGCCATTGTTGCGTGAACATCAAATCGGGCGGCCAGCACGCGGTGGTGACAGGCGATCTGATGCACCATGCGTTGCAGGTCCGCGAACCAGGCTGGTCGACCATCTTTGACTGGGACGCCAAGCAGGCCGAGGTGTCGCGGCGCCGTTTCCTGGGCGATATCGCTGGAACCGGAACGTTTGTGTTGCCGATCCACTTCCCCAGCCCCACGGTCGGACGGGTAGAGGCCACGGCAGACGCGTTCGACTACAAATTCATCGCCTGAAGATTGGCGTCCCGGCCCTACCCCTGGGGCCGGTAGCCCAAAATCCGCGCGAACCGGTCGGAGTAAACCTCCCAGACTTCGGGATTCAGCAGGCGTGAAGGCTTCTTCCCATCCAGGATATCAAGCATCTGCTCGGCCGCGATCCTGGCAATATTGTGCCGCGACTGCCGCGTGATGCCAGCCGTGTGCGGACTGACCACCACGTTGTCGAAGCCAAGCAACGGATGGTTGGAAGGCGGCGGCTCGTCTTCCCAGACGTCCAGACCGGCGCCGGCGATCTGCCGCGCCGTCAGCGCCTCCGCCAGGGCACGCTCGTCATGAATCCCGCCGCGCGCGGTCGTAATGAAATAGCTGTGCGCCTGCATCATTGCGAACTGCTCAGGCCCCATCATCCCCCTGGTTTCAGCGGTGTGCGGACAGTTGACCGATACGTAGTCGGCGACCCGCAGCATCGCTTCCAGCGTCGCGGCCTTTTCGGCGCCTTTTGCGACAATCTGCTCAGGCGTCTGATACGGGTCATAGGCAATCACCCGCATCTGAAACAATCCACGGCACAGCTCCGCCACCCTGGCGCCGACATGGCCAAGACCGATGATCCCGATCGTGCGGCCCTGCACGTCATCGCCCATGAAGTCTTGCCGCCGGTACGCGACCCCACGGCGCATCGCATGGTCGGAGACGACGATGCGCTTCGACAGCGCCAACATCATCGCCATCACATGTTCGGCCACGCCCTCTTTGTTGCCGCCCGCCTGGTTCACCACCATGACACCGGCCGCCGTGGCGTCGGCCAAACTCACCGTATCGAAGCCGGCGCCGTTGGTCGAAAGCACCAGCAGACTGGGACAACGGGCCAGCAGCGGCGCATAGCCTTGCAGCGCCATCGCCAGTTCCTGCCGGCTGCTGCCGATCTGGTAGGCATGCGCCTGTGTCAGCACCGGTTCGACGTCATGGTTCGGAGAATCGTTGACCAGTTTGTCCACGTGGATGTCCGGGCGCCTGGCCAGGATATCGAGATAAATCTGCGCGGAAACGTTGTTTACGTAGAACACCCGCTTGGTATTCGGCGCCATCGGTGGCCTTTCGCTGCCTCGGTTACGGCCCGGCAGATAGCCCGATGTTGCGCTTATAGGCAAACCGACCGCGCGGTTCGCTGACCGATGACGACAGCCCAGACGTCGGCCCTCGGTCATTAGACCCCAAGGCCCGTTGCCGTCCGACCCAATCCGATACGTGCGCCAGCGATTGATTGATGACCTGATGCATGTCGAGATACTGGTAGGTTCCACAGCGACCGATGAAGCTGACATTCGCGACCTCGGCCGCGAGCGCCTTGTATCGACTGTACAGCGCCTGATACCGCCCGTCGGAGGTCTTCACGGGATAATATCGTTCATCGCCGTTTTCGGAGAAGTCGCAAGGTTCCTCTCGCGTAATCGTTTTGCTCAGACCTTGACGGACAACGTGGCCTTGTATCCGGGTCCAGTCAGTCTCCCGCGTCAACGGGCTGGGGTCGGTGAAGTTGATTGTCGCGGCCGACCCGCGGCCGTGATCAAACGGGACAGTGTGATGGTGGAAACGTATGGATCGATAGGGAAGTCGGCCAAGCCGGTAGTCGAAAAACCCGTCGATCGGCATGCTGTTGAAACAATGCGCGTAACCCCGAAGCATCGAGGCGTCAAACGACTGGTTCAAGTGTACGCGGATAAGCGGATGGTCTAACATAACCTCGAACAGCCGTGTGTAGCCGAACTGCGGCATCACCTGGTAGCTTTCATCCGGAAAATAGCGATCCTCATTGTCGTGACGCAGTGGAATCCGCTTCACCACAGAGCTATCCAGGTCCTCGAGATCGAGGCCCCACATCTTCTTGGTATAGGGGCGAAAAAACAGATCCGACAATACCACGCCGATATTCGCCGCAAGGTATTCGGCGGCATTGGCCGGATCGGCGATTTTCACAGCCTGCGTCCGCAGAAAGGCGCTGACCGACTCACTGTCGTTCAGCCCCAGACCAAAAACATCATTGATGGTCGCTCGGTTGATCGGCAACCCGACGCATCGTCCGTCCGGCAGCAGCGCTTGAACGCGGTGCTCATACGGGACGAACGCGCCGAACCGGGTGATCCAGTCGAACACCCTTCTGTTGGAGGTGTGGAACAGATGCGGACCGTAACGATGGATCCGAATGCCGTTGCGGTCGATCTCGTCGAAGGCATTGCCGGCGATGTGGCCGCGCTGGTCGATCATATCGACCTCCCATCCGGCGTCGGCCAATTCGCGCGCGTGCGTGGCGCCCGCGAAACCGCATCCGACAACCAGAATTCGGGTCATTTCGTAGCGTTTACAAGGTTTCCTGCGTTATCGCAACAACTTCGCGGCATCCGGTCCTCGAACGCCGGCGGCAGGCGGATCAGCGGCGCCGCGAAAAACTGCCGCCGACCGAATTGAAGAACGAAAACAGCGCGTCGCCGGCGATCACCCCGCCCGCGAACACCTCCATGATCGAGCGGCCCTCGGCACCCCGGACCGCCATCCAGGCCTGGCGGCAGACAATGCCAATCAGCACGGCCCATCCAGCCAGCGGCGCGGGGATCAGCAATCCGGTTGCGAACAGCACGCCCAACTGGCGTTGCTGGCCGCCCAACAACTGCATCAGGGCGCCGGGCACCGCCCAGAGCATCATCGAAGTTGCGGCCGGCCCGCTCAGGCCATTGTGGATCGTCGCGGCATAGACCCGGTCCACCGGGGGGATCAGGTTTCGCGCGAAATAGCCCTGCCAGGTCAAGCCGACAACCACGATTGCCACGACAAAAGCGGCCATCGCCGCATACAACTGCTGCCGACGGCCATCCATCTCGAACGCTGCGCCATGGCCGGCGCGCAGCAGGAAGCCGGCCTTCAAGTCGCAGCCCATGTCGGAGAACGCCGGCCCGGTGGCAGCGGAGAAACCCACCAGCAGCCCCAGCGCCGGTGGCGGAAAGCCGATCAGTATGCCAATCAACAAGGTGATAAGCGCCACCGCGAAGGCGGGAAACCAGCCCGAGTGCATCGCCGCCAGGCCGACGATCAGCTCGTGCACGAAGGCCGCGAAAGCGGCGTAGAGCACAAAGGCGACCAGCCAGCCGACCGACAGCTCGCTCACCAGACCGCCGGCCAGCGCGATGCCGACCGCGATGCAGGCGTAGCCGGCGAATCCCAACCCCAATGTGCCGCCGGCTCGGATCGGCGTCGCCTGCGTTTCGGACCCCGTGTCACGCCGAGCAATCGCGAGGCCGACCTGCACCAGCGCCATCAGACCGGCACCGATCATGAACCCATGCGGCACCAGCGCCGCGTTCAGGTCGCCGCCGGGGAGGATCGACCGAAATGCCGGCCCGGAAAACAGCGTCTTCGAATAGCCGCGCAGCAACAGCCCGACGCCGAACATAGTCAGCGCCCAGACATTGCCGATGAACGCAATTCCGAACGCCGACATCGGGATCCCAAACCAGGCGCCGACCGCGCCGACGCCGATGCCCGCGCCAAGCACCGCCGCCTTGCGGCCGCCTTCGTCCCCGGCCCTGATCGCCTCTGCCGCCGCCACGCCCGGCGGCCAGGCGCCGGTCGCCGGGAAAATCTTGCTGTCGAACATCCGATACAGCAGGAACCCATCCAGCAGCATCGCGCAGGCGACGCCGGCGAACATCGGCATGATCAGGTCGGGTCGCCCGAGCACGAAGGGTATCCCGATCGGCAGCAGCAGGCTGTTGGCTGCGCCGAACGTCGCCGCCGAGATCGCGCTCTGCGCCAAATTCTGCACGTGAACCGAACGGTAGCGGCGAAATAGACCCAGCGGGACGCGCGCCAGCGCGATCGCCACCAGCGCACCGACCATCGACGTGTTCGGTGTGACCCCCAAGGAAGTCAGCAGTTGCAGCCCGATGATCGCGCCGAACACCGACAGCACCACCACCAGAACCAGGATCGCCGGCTCCAGCAGCTTGGGATGGACCTCGACGTCCTGGGTCATGCAGCCAGAAGGTCGATCGCGTGCGCGACCAGCCGGCGCGACACCAGTACCGGCCGCCCGGAGGCCCGCTTCACGACCTGCCGCATCGCCTCCGTATAGCCGATGCAATGCATCACGATAAGGTCGGTATCGGCCAGCACCGCCCCGGCATTGCGCAACGCCGCCTCGGGGTCCGGACCATAAGGTGAGGCGCTGGCCGGCTTCGTCGCGATGCCGGGAATGCCGTGAAATTCACCAATCTGCGCCGCGTTCGGCAGCAGGATGCCGATCCGTTCGGCGCCGTACGCCAGACCTTGGACGAAATGATCGACCGTGTGCTGAGGCTCGATGAACGGCGTCCGCAAGCGGAACCGAGTGAACTGCCCGGTGCACAGCAGCACCAGCAGGTCGAAGCCATCGGCGTCCAGATCGGCCAGGATCGTGTGCAGACGCCGATCGATCGCTGGCTTGCCCAGCAGCACCTCGCGTCCGTCGCGCAACCGCGATACCAGACGCGGCTCGCCAGCCCGAGGCGCCAGATCGGCGATCGCCGCCGCGTCCAGCCCATCCAACGCTCCACGCTCGATCACCGTCAGTGGCGTGCGCGTCTGTGCGATGATGTCGGGCGTGACGTCGCCACGCGGCGACTGGCCGATGGTTACGAACGCGACGCGCTGAGGCATGAAGCGGTCCGGCTGGCTGTTGGCAACCTCACGTTAGCTGGCTTCTCCGACGGCAACTACCCGAAAGGACGCAAGCGCCGGACCAAGCTCCCGGACGGCGTTGTCAGCCACTGCGGCCGGATCAGGCCGAAGCATCGTCAATCGGAATGCTCAAGGCCGCAGCACGGTCAACTTGAAGGCGCCCCCATTGGCGCCGGCATGAGCGACCGCCTGGTTCGCATCGGCCAGGTCGAAGTCGGTAATTTCGAAATGGCCTAAATCCAGCAACCCCGAACGGATCAGCCCAACAAGGCGAATAACCGCCTCGGGCGGATACATCCACTGGCCGCGGATGGTGATGTTGTTCCGCATGATCCACGGGTACGGCAGTGCCAGATCGTCACCCCCCAGCATACCGACGCCGCCCATCAGCACGACCCTGCCGAATTCCCGCACCGTCATCGCCGCGGCCCGTACCGGCTTGGTGCCGGCGAACGGCGGCAGCAGGTCGAGAACGCAGTCGATCGGGCCTGGGGCCGCCTGCCTCATCCGCTGACCATCCTCCGCCTCGTCGCCAGTCAGCGTCACGGTTCTAACGCGAGGCCCGAAGCGCTGCGACAGATCCGCCAGCATCGCCTGGTTCCGGCCGGGTGCCACGACACAGCCCGCCCCCATCGCCAACGCGACGGCGACGCCGGCACTGCCGAAGTTTCCCGTGGCGCCGCTGACCAGGATGGTCTCGCCCGCCCGCAGGCCCGCCGCCAGCAGGCCGCCATACGGCACCAGCAGGTGGGTCAGTGCGCACCAGCGTCCGGCCTCGGCAGGCTCGATCGGACCGATCGGCACGGCGTTCTCGGTCGGGACCAGCATCTGTTCGGCGAACGGACCGTGGTGGAAATGCTTCTGCAGGTGCAGGCCGCCTTCACCGCGAGCGCTCCAGCCCTGCAGGGTGATGTCGGGGGACAGCGCGTCGTCACGCGACCGCACGGTCGGATCGCAGCAGACCCAGTCGCCGACGGCCAGACGGGTGGCGTCCGGCCCAACCGCCCGCACCCGTCCGATCGCCCCGCATCCGGGGGCCACCGGCAGAGTGAGCAGGTATTTTCGCGTTCCGCCGAACACCTCGCCCGCATAGGGCAGAACCGCGGTCGCGACGACGTCGACGATGACCTCGCCCGTGCCCAGGATCGGATCGGGCAAAGTGTTGATGTCCAGCGGCGATCCAAGCGCATTCAGAATTGCAGCTTTCATCTACGTGCCTTTCATGTGACCGGCGGCTATCCTGACAGAGCCGAGGCACCCATCCAGGCCTGGCATTATCCTAGGACTGCGTGGTCCCTGCCTGGCGCAGCCACCAGGTGTCCCGCGGCTCAAAGAGGCCGCATGTCCTTCCGACGCAGGAGCGAAGCTGATGGCGGAAACCAACAGAGATGCGTTCGGTGATTTCCTCAGATCGCGACGTGAGCGGCTTGACCCGAATTCTGTCGGATTTTCAGCGCTGCGGCGGCGCCGGACCCCAGGCCTGCGACGCGAGGAGGTCGCCGAACTCGCGGGCATCGGCGTCGACTGGTATATCCGGCTGGAACAGGGACGCGCCATCAGTCCGTCGGTCACCACGGTCGATGCCCTGGCACGGGCGCTGCGCCTCAACACGGCAGAGCATGCCCATCTGCGGGCACTGACACGAAACGCCGACCGCAGTCGCTTCACGCGGGAGATCGTGCCTGACCCGCTTCGTCGTCTGGTCGAGGGCCTCAATCAGCCCGCCTATATCACCGGACGCCGATGGGACGTCCTGGCGTGGAACGCGGCAGCGGCCGAAATCTTCGCCGACTTTGGCAATCTGGCGGAAGCCGACCGCAATATCCTGCTCTATATGCTGACCGACCCGGGGGCTCGGCGGCTTTTCGCGGCAACTTGGGCGACCGAGGCGAAGCGAATGGTGGCTCAGTTCCGAACGACGCATGACCTGTGGGCGGACGATCCGGCTTTTCTCGACCTGTTGCGGCGGCTCCGGGACGGCAGCACCGAGTTCGCGATATGGTGGGAGGCACACGACATCCGCGGCAGTGGGGCCGGGCAGAAACTACTGGACCACCCGAAGCGAGGCTTGCTGCGGTTCGCGTATGCGACTTTTCAGGCCAATGATGACCCGGCGCTGAAGCTGGCAATCTATACACCGGCGTAGAAGCGACCGACGGCGTTCGCCAGGCCGCCCGGCCCGCAGTCAGCAACGTTCCTGGCTCGCTTTTGGACGAGGCTGGCTAGGGCATTATCGCCTCTGGTCGACCCGATAATGCCCCGCAAGTCATTGTTTTCACAGGGAGATTCACGCTTTTGACGATGCCGCCAAAAGCGATCGCGCGCTAACCGCCACCGCCGCCACCGCCGCCCTGTCGCGCGAAATAACTCCCCAACCGCAATTTGAAGGTTTGTCCATCGCAGGCTGGCCCGGCGGCCAGGCCGTGGATGGAAATTGTGCTCAACTGCGAGGTGAATTGCCCCGTCACGCTGGCTGTCCGACCGCCAGCAACATCCGTGGCCGTGATTTGAAAGCTGTCATCGTTATTGAGCAGGCCGGACAAGGTGGCGATCCGCTGTTGCCCGTCGCCCGCCAGGAACCCATTGATCGCCCGGTGCGAGTCGACGACAAACCGCCATTCAAGACGCGGACACGCCCCGACTGGCGGAGTATAGACGCCATACCACTGCCCGATCAGAAGCTGTTCGATCATGCAACCGGGCAACAGGCTGGCAACCAGCGCGAGCAATATCCAGGCTGCGGCAGGCGCAACCGGGCGTCTTATCGACATGATCGCATGCGCTCTGGCGTCCCACTCCGCAAAGTCTCGACGACCGCTGTTGTTTGCCGACTGTCGGAGCCGGCATGGCAATCGTTGTACTCGGGCTCCGCCGTGTTGCTGCCGTAATGTCCAAATTCGGGGTGTGGACTGACAAGATGCCGGGCCAGATCGAACCCACATCGCCTTATCGGGCCCGTCCTGGCCGGATGTTCCATGCGATCGAACGCCGGCGTTCGCCCATTATGTTGGCGCATCGTCTTGGCCGTCTCCTGATTTGTCGTTGCCAGCATGTCGCGACCAACATTGGCCTCACCGTGCGTGAACCCCAGCTCAGCTAATGGCCGCACCCATCTGGTCGATATGGACGGCAACGAAATTCATCAATGGCTTCATGTCGGGCTGGCGAGGAAGCGCGTTGCCCGACTCCTGGAGCGGGGGTGCGCTGGAGCATGATCGCGGCTTCGGCGGAACTTTCGTCGTCCGAAGGACGCGCTGATCGCGCGAGGCGCGTGAAGCATGCACAAAACGTAGAGCTAGACCAACTTCAGCATGCACGGTCATGCTGAAAATGGTCTAGTGCCGGAAGTGCCGCATCCCGGTGAACACCATCGCCACCCCGGCCGCATCCGCCGCCGCGATCACCTCGGCATCCCTGATCGATCCGCCCGGCTGGATCACCGCGGTCGCGCCCGCGGCAACCACCGCCTCCAACCCATCGGCGAACGGGAAGAACGCATCCGACGCGGCCACACTGTTTTGCGTCAACCGTTCCGGCAGCCCCGCCTCCTTGGCCGCTGCCTCGCTTTTCCACGCCGCGATCCGGGCCGAGTCGAGCCGGTTCGGCTGGCCGGCACCGATGCCCACAGTCGCGCCCGCCCTGGCATGGACGATCGCGTTCGATCTGACGTGCTTGCAGACCCGGAAGGCAAACAACAGGTCAGCGGTCTCAGCATCGGTCGGGGCACGCCGGGTCACCACCCGCAGGTCAGCCGCGCCGACCCGCCCGGCATCCCGCGTCTGCGCCAGGAACCCGCCCGCCAGACTGCGGAACGTCAGGCCGTCGGCGGCCGGATCGGGCACCCCACCCGTCAACAGCAATCGCAAGGTCTTCTTCCGAGCCACAACCGCTTTCGCGGCATCATCGGCATCAGGCGCGATGATGACCTCGGTGAAGATCGCGGCGATCTTTTCCGCCGTCGCCGCATCCAGGGTCCGATTGATCGCAACGATGCCGCCGAAGGGCGATATCGGATCGCACCGAAACGCCGCGTCCCAAGCCTCCACCAGCCGCTCGGCGCTGGCCACGCCGCACGGGTTGGCGTGCTTGATGATGGCGATGGTCGGCGCCTCGAACTCCGCCACGCACTCGAACGCGGCGTCCGTATCGTTCAGATTGTTGTAGGACAGCTCCTTGCCCTGAACCTGCACCGCCGTTGCCACGCCGAACCGCCTGCCCCAGGGGTCGAATGCCGCGTAGAATGCCGCCGCCTGATGCGGGTTCTCGCCATATCGCAAGGTCTGCAAGCGCTCGCCCGATACCGTCAGCCGCTTGGGGAAAATGTCCTCCTGCTGCCCCGCGAGCCAGCCCCCGATCGCCGCGTCATAAGCCGCCGTGCGAGCATAGGCTTCCCCCGCCAGGCGACGGCGCAGCCGCAACGAGGTACCACCGGACGAAGCCAACTGCTCAAGCATTTCATCGTACTGACCCGGGTCGACCAATACAGTAACGAAGTCATGGTTCTTCGCCGCGGCACGGATCAGCGCGGGGCCGCCGATGTCGATGTTTTCGACGCAGGTGTCATAGCCGGCGTCCTTGGCGACCGCCGCCTCGAACGGATAGAGATTGACCACCACCAGATCGATCGGCGCGATCCCGTGCCGGCGCATCTGCTCCAGGTGTTCGGGCTGATCCCGGCGCCCCAGGATGCCACCATGGATTTGCGGCACCAGCGTCTTGACCCGCCCATCCATGATCTCGGGAAACCCGGTGTGTTCGGAGACCTCCTTTACCGACACCCCGGCCTCGCGAAGCGTCCTGGCCGATCCGCCGGTGGACAGGATCTCGACCCCCTGGGCCGCGACCGCCCGGGCGAACCGCACCAGGCCGGTCTTGTCGGACACCGATATCAACGCCCGGCGGATGGGAACGATGTCGATCATGGTGGCGCCCAGTCATGCTGCAACCGCGGCGGGATAAACCTACAGCCCCAGCAGGTCCAGCGTTCGTGACAGAACCTTGGCCTCGTCGTAGAATTCCAGCGCTCGCCGCCGACCGGCCTGGCCCATCCGGGCACGCAAGTCGGGCTCGCGCACCAACCGCCGAAGTGCCGAACCCAGGGCCGCCGGATCGCCCGGTGGCACCGCTAGTCCGGTTACCTCGTTCACCACCTGCTCGGCCGGTCCTCGCACATTCGTCGCGACCACCGGCAGGCCGGTCAGCATGGCTTCGATCACCGACATCGGCAGGCCCTCGAACCGGCTCGGCAGGGTGAAGATGTCGGCGGCCGCCAGCAGCGCCGCAACGTCGGTGCGATAGCCCAGCATGCGGAGCCGGCTGCCCAAGCCGGCCGCCTGCAACACCGCGGCGACGTCCACCCCTCGGTCGCTATCCAGCCGTTCTCCCACCACCCAGAGTTCGGCCTCCGGCACCGACCGCATCGCGGCGGCAAGCTCGGGATAGCCCTTGTGCCAGACCAACCGCGACACCGCGATGATAACCGCCCGATCCGTCGCCACGCCGAGCTTGCCGCGTGTGCGCGCACGCGTCGACGGGTCGGGATGAAACACCGCCGGATCGCGGCCGTTGCGCACAGCCTCGGCAAGCGGCGCGATGCGCAGACGCCGCGCGTCGCGCGCCTCAGCTTCCGAGACGGTCAGAAACACGTCGGTCACCCGCCCGGCAGCCCATTCCATGATAAGCGACAACCCGCGTCGGGGCAGCGACGAGGATGCGTGATTGAACAGGAATCCGTGGCAGGTATAAGCCGTTCGAGGCACGCCGGCGACGCGCGCGGCAATCCGGGCGAGGAAGCCGCTGATCGGCATATGGGCGTGCACGAGGTCGGGCTTTTCCGCCCGCAGGATGGCGACCAGGGACTTGAATGCCCTGATATGCTCCAACGGCGACAGACGGCGGACAAACGGGATCCCAATGACACGAAATCCCTCGGCCCGCACATCGGCCAACAACGGACCTTCGGCACAGGCCCCGACGACTTCGTGGCCCCTGGCACGCATCGCGCGCATCAGCGGCAGCAGGAAATGCCGGAGCGAAAAATCCACATTGGTGATCTCGATGACCTTCACCGGGACCTTCACCGGCGCCGGCGGCCAAGTCCATGTCGCCCGGATGCCGCGGCGGCCAGTACCACAGTCACCCGTGCCCCACACACCCGAGCCCCACCATGCCGGCGCGGCCACAACGCCGCCACAGCAGGGTTCCTCACCCCGCGCGTTCCTTGCTGAGCCCCCATTTGATGTGTTGCGGTCCGTCAGCAAAGCCGGTCAGCACAATCTGCTCGCCGCGACGGGGTTTGGCATCCCCCAAGTAGATCGTTTCTTCCAGGGTCAACTGCGCGCCATCCGCGCGCAGCCGCCAGAAAGTACCGGACTTCAAACGTAGCAGCACCGCCGCGCCATCCTGCTGCACACTCGCCTGCACATCCGGATGCAGGTGGAACCGAAGCGTGAACGGCTGCGGCTCCGGCGCCTCGATCAGGTCCTCGCCGCGGATGTCCTCGCCACTTTCCGCCATGTACAGGCGGCGACGGTGAACCGCATTGAAGGTTTTCCGCCAGCCGTCATGCGACACGTCCAGCCAATGCGCTCCTGCGGCTTCCTGGCGATGCACCTCCACCGTCTCGGGGCGCCGCCCCAGGCCGTCCGGCTTCAACTCGCTGCTGTTCAGATCACCGATCACCAAAGTCGAGTGAGCCGCGGTCGCGCGCGCCGCATCGTGCCATTCCGGCGGACCAGCCACGAATGCCCCGCAATTGACTATGACCCGCTCGCGCATGATCGACAGTTCCATCGACAACGTTCCGGCGTGGGCCAGGCGATCCAGCCCAGGCGGTGCCGGCGCGCCGCAATCGACGATCAACACGCTGCGGCCGGCCTGCATCCGATGGAAGCCGCCCTCGATCAGCGCCGAAGGACCGCGACCACCCTGCCCGGCCTGGGTCAACACCAGTTCGACCAGCGCGTGGGTCTCCTCCCGGCTGCCGTTGAACAGTGCCAGCCCGCCATCGCCGTGCCGCATCACCCGTAACGCCATCGACATGCGTTCGATCGCATGCGCCAAGACCGGCGGCGGCTGGGTCTGGGAGGTTCGCAACAGCGCGCGGATCTCGGTCAGGTCCTGCAGCGCCGACAACTGCGCCGCCGGGCTGCGTTCAGCGTGGCAGCCGTCCGGCAGGATCTGGCGGCCGATTTCCTGCGGCAGGAACCGGAGCGCCCGGGTCAGAAAACCAGACTGTTCCCGCAGCGCCACCGCGGCCGCCACCAGGCCCTTCAGCGCGGTCAGTGCGCGGGCGTCCAGTTCCTCAACCGGCAACGCCGCCGACAATCCGCGCGCATCCGACACCAGCCGGCCCATCAGCCGTTGGCGGAACGAATCGTCGGCGGTGGCGGCGAAGAACTCGTAGTGCCCAAGCCAGGCGGTTATGCGCGCGCCGACGACGTCGGGCCGATGCGCAACAGCGTCCGAAGGCGGGTTGGCGATCCACTCCGACACCAGGGCACGGGCACGCAAACGAGCGGCATCGGTGCCCAGGGCCTGCAGGTCGCGCAGCCAGGAGAAGCCATGCGCACCGGCCCGCAGTACCGCGGAACCACCAATCAGTTGCCACCCGCCTTGCCGCAGCGGCTGCACCGCGCCGCCAAACTGCAACTCGCCCTTGATCAACTGCGCGCCCCGATTGGGGTCGCCGGGCCACGGGTCGCGCACCGACAACGCCGGAGCGTCAGGCACCCGCCCCATCCGCAGGCTGGGCAGCCTTGCCATGGCTCTGCGCGCGCCCCGGATCCAACGGCTCGGACTCGAGGCGTTCATGCGCCGCTCCGCAGCGCCCCGATCGCTTGGGCGTAGTCGGGCGCGCGGAACACCGAGGTTCCAGCGATCAGCGTGTCCGCTCCCGCGGCTAGCACGGCCTTCGCCGTGGTGGCGGTAATGCCGCCATCGACCGCCAGCACGATCGGATGATCCGCGGCGTCGATCAATTGTCTCAGTTGGGCAATTTTCGGCAATTGCGACGTCAGGAAGGACTGACCGCCGAATCCGGGATTGACCGACATCACCAGGATGATGTCGGTCAGATCCAGCGCCCAGGCAATCGTATCGGGCGAGGTCGCCGGATTCAGCACCACGCCGGCTTTTTTCCCGGCATCGCGGATATGCTGCAGCGAGCGATGCAGATGCGGCCCGGCCTCCGGGTGCAGGCTGATATGGTCGGCGCCGGCGTCGATGTAGGCGTCCAGGTAGGGATCCACCGGGGTGATCATCAGATGCACGTCGAACGGCATCTTCGTGTGTTTGCGCAATGCCGCGAGGATCGGTGGCCCGAAGCTGAGGTTGGGCACGAAATGGCCGTCCATGATGTCCAGGTGCAGCCAGTCGGCACCAGCCGCTTCGATCGCGGCGACCTCTTCCTTGAGGCGGCCGAAATCGGCGGCGAGCAGACTCGGGGCGACGGTGACGTGCCGGGAGACAGGAACAACCATGCCATGCTTCTAGCCACCGCGACCGTTGTCACACAAGGAAACATCAACCCTTGATCAGCCGCGCCGCGAAGAATCCGTCCATCCCGCCGCGATCGCGCCAGAGCCCGGGGTGGGTGCGCATGAAACCCTGCTTGGTCAGCGCCTCGGGCAGGGCGGCTAGTTCGTCTTCGCGGAACGGATCGTGTCTCAGTCCAGTCGTGGCTATCGCTGCGGCAATCCGCGGTGCGCCTTCCTCGGGCTGCAGCGAGCAAACGGCGTAAATCAGCCGGCCACCTTTGCGAAGCATCCCGGCGGCCTGTCGCAGCAGGTGGTCCTGCACTTGGATCACCGTCTGAACGTCGCGCGGCCGCTTCAGGCGGGCGACATCGGGGTGGCGGCGAATGGTACCCGTGCTGCTGCACGGCGCATCCAGCAGCACGGCATCGAACGGCTGCGGAGGCATCCACTGTGTCGCATCGGCATTGATCACGTCCGCGTGCAGACCCCACCGCGCCAGATTGCCAACCAGCCGGTTGGCGCGGGCCGGGTCGCGCTCGACCGCGGTCACCGCGGCGCCGGCGGCGGCAAGCTGGGCGGTCTTGCCACCGGGCGCGGCACAAAGGTCGGCAATCCGCTCGTCCGGTCCGGCAGCCAGGAGTCCAGCCGGCAATGCGGCGGCTGCATCCTGCACCCAGAGCTCACCCGTCTCGAACCCGGGCACGCAGCCAACCCGCGTTCCGGCCGGGAAGCGTACCGTTCCGGTCGGCAACAGCACACCTCCCACGGGCGGCGCGATGCCGGGCTTAAGGCTGAAGTCAAGCGGCGCCTCGGTCTGATGCGACGTAGCGATCGCTCGGGCGGATTGGCCCCACGCCGTCCACAGCCACGCAGGCGTATCGAGCCTTGCAACATCCAGATCCTGCAGCGCATCTGGTCCAACCGCGGCAACCTTGCGCAGCACCGCGTTCACCAGACCAGCGAACGGCGCCAGGCCGCGGCGCTTGGCAAGGCTGACCGCTGTGCCGACCGCCGCATGATCCGGCGTTTCCAGCAGCAACAGGCCAGCGGCCCCGATGCGCAGAACGTTGCGGACTGGTTCGGGAGGTTCCCGGCGCAGAAATGGTTCCAACGTCGCGTCGAGCGTGCCCATTCGGCGAAGCACCGCGGCGGCAAGGCGGTGCGCCGCCGACCGGTCTCGTGGTTCCAGCCCCGGCAAGCCGTCCAACGCCTCCTGTAGCGGGCGATGTCGCTCCAGGACCGCGGTCAAAAGGTCAAAGGCGGACTCGCGAGTCGGATCAGCCATCAGACCGAAGGTCGCCCGACTCCATGATAGGCGAATCCGGCCTCGCGCATGGCATCCGGATCGTAGACGTTGCGCAAGTCTACCAACACGCCGCCGCGCATCGCACCGCGCAGCCGCTCGGGCGCCAGCGCGCGGAATTCGTTCCATTCCGTAATCAACACCAGCGCGTCGGCGCCGGCCGCCGCGTCCCAGGCGTCCGCGCAGTAGTGCACCTGTTCCGGCAACAGAGGACGCGCCTGCTCCATGCCCTCGGGATCGAACGCGCGGATGCTCGCACCATCGCCGGCCAGGCGGGAGATGATCGACAGCGACGGCGAGTCGCGCATGTCGTCGGTTTCCGGCTTGAACGTCAGTCCGAGCACGGCGATGGTCTTGCCGCGAACGGACCCGCCGCAGGCGGCTATGACCCGCATCGCCATATTGGACTTGCGTGCGTCGTTGACCGCGACGGTGGCCTCCACCAGGCGCGACGGGGCGCCGTAATCCTGCGCGGTGCGAACCAGCGCCAAGGTATCCTTGGGGAAGCAGGATCCGCCGTAACCCGGGCCGGGATGGAGGAACTTGCGGCCGATGCGGCCATCCAGCCCGATGCCGCGCGCGACGTCGTGTACGTCCGCGCCGACCTTCTCGCAGAGGTCAGCGATCTCGTTGATGAACGTGACTTTCATCGCCAGGAACGCATTGGCGGCATATTTCGTCAGTTCCGCCGTCTCGATGGCGGTGAAAACGATCGGTGCCTCGATCAGGTAAAGCGGACGGTAAAGCCGCCGCATCACGTCCTTGGCGCGGTCGGATTCGGCACCGATCACCACTCGATCCGGCCGCATGAAGTCGCCGATGGCGTTACCTTCGCGCAGAAATTCGGGATTCGAGGCAACGTCGAATTCCAGATCGGGACGGGCCGCGCCGACGATTTGCTTGATGTGACGGCCGGTGCCGACCGGAACGGTGGATTTTGTGACAATCACCGCATAGCCGGTCAAAGCCCGAGCCACCTGCTCGGCGGCCGCGTAAACGTAGGTCAGATCGGCATGCCCATCGCCTCTCCTGGTCGGCGTCCCCACGGCGATGAATACCGCCTCCGTCCCGTCCACCGCGGCGGCCAGGTCGCCGGCAAAGGCCAGGCGGCCGGCCTTGACATTTTCCGCCACAAGCTGTTCCAGGCCCGGCTCGTAGATCGGCATCCGCCCCTCGCGCAGCGCGGCGAGTTTGCGAGCATCGGTCTCGACGATCGTGACTTCGGTGCCGAATTCCGCGAAGCAGGCTCCGGAGACGAGGCCTACATAGCCGCCACCAATCATCGTTATACGCACGTGTCGGGTTCCTCACGCAAATGCGACCCTGATTGAGCACATGGCGAGCATCGATTCCAGCAAATTACCCAGGCGACCACCGCCGGGCGTCACCGAAACGCGCTTGACACGGCTACGAGGCCGCGCCTGTCTGCGCAGGCATCGACGATGATTCTGCTTCAAGACCGGGGATTTCCATGCCGAATTCAAAGCTTCGGATCGGGATCGCGGGCGCCGGCCACTTCGGCCGCTACCATGCGCTGAAGGTCGCCGCGTCCAGCCGCTGCCGTCTGACCGGTATTTTCGATCCTGACCTGGAACGGGCCAAGACCGTAGGTTGGGAGGCCGGCGCCAAGCAGGTCTGCTTCGAGGATCTGCTGAACCTATCGGATGCGCTGATCGTCGCCGCCCCGGCCGAGGCACACTATAGCTTGGCTGCCCAGGCGCTCAGCGCCGGCAAACACGTGCTGGTCGAGAAGCCGATTGCCGCCTCCCTGGCACAGGCCGATGAACTCGGCGCCTTGGCGAAACAGCGCGGCCTGGTGTTGCAGGTCGGCCATCTGGAGCGATTTTCCGCCGCCTACCAGGCCATGGCGGGCAGGATCGGCGCGCCTCTCTATATCGAGGCAACCCGGATCGCACCGTTCAAGCCACGCGGCACCGACGTTTCCGTCATTCTGGATCTGATGATCCACGACCTGGACCTTGTCCTCGCCCTGGTCGACAGCGAAATCGACAGTGTCGATGCGTTGGGTGCGGCCGTCGCCAGCCGCCACGAGGACATCGCCAATGCCCGGCTGAGATTCCGCAACGGCGCGGTGGCCACCATCACCGCCAGTCGGATCTCGCCGCGGACCGAACGGCGAATGCGTATTTTTGGGCAAGATTGTTACATCGCAGCGGATTTTTCGGCCCGCAAGTTGACGGTGATCGCTCGCGTTCCAGCGGAAGCCGGCAGCCCGCCGGGGGGCCAGCAACCGGTGCCGGGGATTGCCGGCTTCGCCCACGAGGATGTGTCGTGGGACGATCATGACTCGCTCGCGGCCGAACACGCGGCGTTCGCCGCCTCGGTGCTGGATGGTGCGCCGGTGTTGGTCGATGCCGCGGTGGGCCGGCGGGCGCTGGCGGCGGCGCTGGCGGTTGGCGAAAACATGCGGCAGTCACGCGAGAAGATGGCGGCGTCGGGACTGATCGACGTCGCCGGCCCAGCGGATAATCTGAGCGCATGATCTGACCGGCCGCACTGACCCATCGCGCTGATGGCGGTTCGCGTTCGACGCGTTTCTCCGCCATAGATGCGCGGATGAACGCTCTTGTGCCTCGAGACCGGCTTCGCGGCATCGACCGCACGCTGCGCGCGGTCGCCGTCGGCGCCCTGCTGTTGCTGGCCGCCAGGTTGTTGCAGGACGTCCTGCTGCTGATTTTCGCCGCCATCCTTGTCGCCTGCGTTCTGCACGGCGCGGCGGATTGGCTGCATCGGCGTCTGGGACTTCCAACCGGTCTGTGGCTGTGCGTGGTGATCGTGGCGATCACGCTGTTGGTCGGCGGCGGATTTTGGCTGCAAGGCCCGCGCGTGACCGCCCAGGCCGCCACCGTTGCCGATACCGTCAGCCAACAGGTCCAGCACATATGGCAGACCGTGCAGGACAACCCGCTGATTCAGCGGTTGATGCCGCAGATCAAGGCCAAGGCCGGCTCGGTGCTGAGCAGTCTGTCGTCGATGGTGCCCGGCATGGCGTCCTCAACCATAGGGGTCGGCGGCGATCTGGTGGTGATCCTGGCCACTGGTATCTTCCTGGCTGCCTCGCCTTCGACCTACGTCGGCGGATTCCTGCGACTGCTGCCACCGACCTGGCGACCGCGCGGGCACGAGGTGATGGAGGGCCTGGGGAACACCTTACAGCTCTGGTTCCTCGGGCAGCTCGCCGACATGATCGTGGTGGCCGTGTTGACCGGAACCGGTCTGTTCTTCCTGGGTGTCCCGCTTGCGCTGACCCTGGCGCTGATCGCCGGGCTGTTCAATTTCGTGCCCTATATCGGCGCCTTGGCCGGAGCCGTTCCGGCCTTGGCTGTCGCGGTGGCCCATTCGCCGCAAACCGCGTGGTACGTCGCCGTCCTGTTCGCGATGGTGCAAACGCTGGAGGGGAACGTGATCGCGCCGCTGATACAGAAGCGCACCGTCGACCTGCCGCCCGCACTCACCATTCTGTCGCAGACCGTGCTTGGCGCTTTGTTCGGCATCATGGGACTGATTCTGGCCACGCCGCTGACGGCGGCAACAACCGTCGCGGTGCGCATGATTTACGTCGAGAGCGTGCTGGAGAACAACGACGACGGCCAGCCGGCCCGCACAACCTAATTCTTCGTCACCATCGGCTGTGCGCAAGGGTTCCCAGGTCCAGGTTGCGGACCGTGATCCGCGCGAACAACCACCTCAGCCGAGCCGGCGGCGATACAAGGCGATCAGGCGCTCCCAATGCCGTTCGGCGGCCGGTTTGTCGTAGCACCAGCGCTGCGGGAATGCGAAGCCGTGGTGGACTCCGGGATACATTTCCAGTTCCCCGCTATTGCCGGATTTGTCGAACAGCCCCTTGAGCTCCGCAACCATCGGCAATGGAGCCAGTTCGTCGTGTTCGGCACAGGCAATATAAAGTTCGCCGTTGGCCTTACCCAGATTCAGATGCGGGCTCTCCTCGTTCTCGCTCACCAACCAGGTGCCGTAGAACGACGCGGCGGCTGCGACCCGGTCGGGGAACCGAGCGGCGGCCGCCAGCGAGTACGGTCCGCTCATGCAATAGCCGTGCGTGCCGACCACGCCGGCTTTGGCAGCCGGCTGCGAGTCGACGAACGCCAGCATATCGGCGAAATCCTGCATCACCGGCGGAATGCTCATCTTGGTCCGGACCGCCCGCATCCGCGCCTGCTCGGGGCTGCCCTTGGTGGTTACGTCCGGTCCATACTTGGTGTCCCTGCCGGCACGGTAATATAGATTTGGCAGCACGACGTAGTAGCCGACGCTGCACAGCCGGCGTGCCATGTCATACAGTTCCTCGCGAATGCCGGGGGCATCCATCAGCAGGAAGACCACGGGATGCGGGCCTTGGCGATCGGGATGGACGATAAACGTCTCCATTGCGCCCGCCCGGGTAGTGAGATCGCGGTTTTCTTCGATCATGGTCGTTCCTTTGGTTAACCCGCCCGCAGCCGGATATTGCCGAAATCATCGACGCTCGCGGTCATGCCCTTCGGCACCAGGCAGGTGGCATCGTATTCCTGCACGATCAGCGGCCCGACGGTAGGCGTCACCAGCCCGGCCCGATCGGTCACCGGAGTATCGACCCAGCCATCATCGGGCAGCCAAATGCGCCGGCTTGGGGGCACCGACTGGCCGAATGGCGCTATCCGGCCCGGCAAACGCGGCTGCTCCGACAGCCCGCGCGCCGACACCGACAGTCCGACCAGTTCGACCGGTTCGCCGGCCGGAGCGCGGAAGCCATAGGTATTCTCGTGCTCGTCAGCGAACCGAACGGCGATCGTCTCCGCACTGATCGCACCGTCGGGCAAGGCAACCTCGATCTCACTCGATTGCCCGGCGTAACGGGCTGCGGCAGCCCGTCGGAAGCGCTGCCGGTCCGCCGCGAACCCGTCGCCGCGCAGCCGCCGCGCCGCCGCCGCGGTCAAGTCATCGAGGATCGCGCCGATCCGCCCCGGGTCCGCCTGGTCCAGCCGCACCCGCACGGTCTGTCGCCCATGGTGTTCGGCATCCGCGACCAGCAGCCCGAAAGCGCTGAACACCCCCGGCAACGGCGGGACGATGATCCGCCCGATACCGAGTTCGCCGGCCAGCCCGGCGGCGAACAGCGGCCCGTTGCCGCCGAACGCCAGCAGCGCGAATTGCCGAGGGTCGCGACCGCGCTCCACCGACACTGCCCGGATCGCCCGCATCATCGTGGCCGAGGCAAGCCGCAGCATGCCGTGCGCCGCCGCCTCGATCGACAGGCCCAGCGGTTCGCCAAGCTGCTGCCCGATCGCGGCGCGCGCCGCATCGAGGTCCAGCCGCATCGACCCCCCAGTCAATCCACCCGGATCGAGATACCCCAGCACCAGGTTGCAGTCGGTGATGGTCGGCGCGGTGCCGCCTCGTCCGTAGCACACCGGCCCAGGCGCCGCGCCGGCACTCGCGGGGCCGACCTTCGGCGCACCGGCGCTGTCCAGCCGGCAGATCGACCCGCCGCCGGCGCCGACCTCGGCCAGGTCGATGGCGGGAAGCTTCAGCATGTAGCCGGCCCCGACCAGAAGTCGCGATCCGGCCATGACCCCGCCGCCGACCTCGATCGCCTCGGTGCGCAGCACCTCGCCGTTCTCCACCAATCCGGCCTTGGCGGTGGTGCCGCCCATGTCGAAGGTGATGATCCGCGGCTCGTTCAGCCGCCGCGCCAGGGCAGCGGCACCGACGACGCCGGCCGCCGGGCCGGATTCGATGATATGCGCCGGACACTCGGCCGCGAACGCGGCCGACGCCAGGCCGCCATTGGATTGCATCAGTTGCAGCGGCGCCGCGATCCCCAGGCCCCGCAGCCGGGCGTCCAGCGCGGTGATGTAGGCCCGCACGGTGGGCTGCACATAGGCGTTGATCACGGTCGTGCTGGTGCGCGGATATTCCTTGATCTCGGGCAGGATGTCGCTGCTGACCGAGATCGCGATATCGGGCAGCGCGGCGTGCACGGCGCGGGCGACGGCTCGCTCGTGCGCCGGATTGGCGTAGCTGTGCAGCAGGCAGATGGCGACACTCACCACCTGTTCGGCGCGCAGCATCGCCAGCACCGGCTCCAGGCTGGCGGCGTCCAGCGGGATTGCGACCGACCCGTCGGGGCGGATCTTTTCGCTCACCTCCAGCCGCAGCCGGCGCTCCACCAGCGCACGCGGCTTGGTCCAGCCGATATCGTACAGCACCGGCATGCGCAGATCGCGGATTTCCAGGATGTCGCGGAAGCCGCGCGTGGTGATCAGCGCGGTCTTGGCGCCGCTGGCTTGCAGCACGGTGTTCGATCCGACCGTGGTGGCGTGCAGCACGTCGGCCACCGGACCGGGACGGTCGGCCAGCAGGACACGCAGGCCCTCGATGATGCCATCGCCGTAGTCGGGCGGAGTGGATAGCGTCTTATGCGTCGTCACGCCCCCGTCCGCGGCGCCCCCGTCCGCGGCGCCATCGTCGGTGGCAATCGCGACCAGGTCGGTAAACGTGCCACCGATGTCGATGCCGATCCGCACACTCACGAAGCGGGCTCCCAGGCCACCGCCGGCAGCGGTGTTCGTTCCGCTTTCAGCCGCCCCCGCAGCACCTCGGTGGCGGCGGCATCGATCATCGGCGGATCCCCCGCGGCGACCACGCCGTAGTCGCGCGCGGCGGCGGCAATCGTTACCAACCCGTCGCGCAGGTCACGCGCCACCAGCTCCAGATCGCGCTCCAGCGCCGGACCCCAACCGCCCGCGCCCGGCAGTTCGTGGCGGAACACCTCGCCGCGCTTCAGGTTCATGGTGATCTTGGCGTGCAGCCTGGTTTCCCCGGCCGAACCCGGATGCATCACGTTCCGCCCCGGCGCCCCCGGGCCGCCGCCCCACAGCCCATACGGACGATGCGTCTGGCGGTCGGCGCGCACCTGCAGCACCCCCTCGTCGGCCAGCATCCGCCAGGTCTTGCGCTGCGCCATCCCGCCGCGAAAGCGACCCGCCCCGCCGCTGTCGGGGATGAATTCATAGTCCAGCACTTCCAGCGGATTTTCCGCCTCGATCACCTCGACCGAGAAACTCGCCATGTTGGCGAACATGCAGGTGTTGCCATCAAGCCCATCGGCCCAAGGCCTGGCACCCCACGACCCGGAAATGAAATCGACATAGATGAACGGATTGAGCGCCTTGTCGTAGCCGCCGATGGTCAACCCGGTGTTGCCACCGTCGGAGGCAGCAAACACCTTGTCGGGATAAAGTTGTGCCAACGCACCGAAGGCGCAATCCACGCCGCGAAACCCGGTCAACCCGCGCGCCGCGCAGGCCGCCGGCAGCTTGCCGTTGGTAATCGTGCCGGGCGGCGCGATAATCCTGATCGGGCGGAACACCCCGTCGTTGTTCGGCATGTTGACCGACAGCACCGACTTCACCGCGGTGAAGCTCATCGCCGCTGTATAGCTGAATGTATTGTTGATCGCGCCCTTCACCTGCGGCGCGCTGCCGGTCCAATCGACCTCCATCGAATCACCACGCTTGCGAATGGTGCAGACCAGCGGGATCGGCACGCCGATGTCGATCTGGTCGTCGTCGATCCAGTCGGTGAAGCTCGCCTCGCCGTCCGGCAGCTCCATCAGGCATTGCCGGGTCAGCCGCTCGGAATAGTCCATCATCGAAACCATCAACGCGGTGACCTGCTCGGAACCGTAACGGTTGACCAGGTCGGCCATCCCTCGGGCAGCGATCTCGCAGGCCGCGAGCTGCGAGCGGATGTCGCCGAACACCCGGCCGGGCAGCCGCACGTTGCGCTCGATCATGCGGAACAGCGTGGTGTTCGGCTCGCCCCGTTCATACAGCTTCAGCGGCGGTATCCGCAGCCCCTCGGCATAGATCTCCAGACTGTCCGAGGCATTCGACCCAGGCACCCGTCCGCCGACATCGGTGTGATGGCAGATCGTCGCCGCATAGCCGATCGGGCGCTCGGATTGGCCCCCCGACCGCTCCCCCGATCGCTCCCCTGATGCGAACAACGGCTTGAAGATGAAGATGTCCGGCAAATGCATGCCGCCGTCATAGGGGTCGTTGTTGATGAAGATATCGCCGGGCCACACATCGTCGCCGAAATGCGCCAGCACCGCCTGCAACGCCACCGGGATCGAGCACAGATGGCCGGGCAACGACAGCCCCTGCGCCACCAGCCGGCCGCAGGCATCGCAGATCGCCGCGCTGTAATCCATGATGTTCTTCAGCA
The DNA here is from genome assembly GCF_965277165.1 of Rhodopila sp. Classification (GTDB taxonomy): domain Bacteria; phylum Pseudomonadota; class Alphaproteobacteria; order Acetobacterales; family Acetobacteraceae; genus Rhodopila. The sequence continues at coordinate 1,838,939 of NZ_CBDICE010000005.1, read as the reverse complement.
CCCCGGAATAGGCGGTGCGATAGATCGTCAGCACCATCTCATCGCCGATCGCCGAGATCGCGTTGCGGAACAGTTCTTCGGTGATCGGATCGGACATCGCGGCCTGTCGCATAATACCTCGTCATCCGACCACCGATACGGTTGCGTGGCAACCGCGTCGGCGCCGCTGTATGATGCGAAAACGAATCGTATCTGCGCGCGACGGGCGCCACTACAGCCCGCTCAGCGTCGGCATGCTCCGCAACTCATGCAGCCGGCGCGAGAGCTGATCCACGAACTTGGCAACCGCCACCGACATGCCGCGCCCGCGCGACTGCCCCAGCACAAGCGAGCCGGACGCCACGTCACGGTCATCGATCAGGCGTGCCGCAAGCCGGTCCCGGATGTGTCGTTGCAGCGCCGATGCATTCATGTTCAGGCGGTCCGCCGCCCGCTGCCCGCCAACCGCCGCCCTTCGCAACGACCCGGCGTGGGCAACCTCGTCGACATATGCCAAGCCGCCGTAGCCGTATCAGCAACACCCAGGTCGAAAAACAGCATTCGATCGAACACCACCTTTGCCCTAGTGTTTTGCCCAGAGGTTCGCCGCACTTCGCGGCGGACGGATCGGATCGGCAGGCCACTCAAAACAAAGAGCGAGTGTCGCGAGACTGATGTTCGCCCGATATGGCGAATTTCGGACGCGGGACACTAACATCGACCAGCCGGCAGCAAGGGACTTTCCACGATGACACCACCCAGCCTAACCGATACGCTCGCCAATCCGCACGCGACGCTCGCCTGAGGCAACCGCCACAATGGACCTCCAGCTCGCCGGCAACACGGCACTCATCACCGGACCGGCCAAGGGCATGGGCGCCGCGATCACCCTCGCTTTCGCCAAAGAAGGCTGCAACCTCGCCTTGATCGGCCGCGACGTCGCCGCGATCGAACCGGTTGCCGCCGAAGCCCGGCGCATGGGCCGCACCGTCACCGTGGCAACCTGCGACCTGACCGACACCGAACACTGCCAAGCCGTCGTGGACGCCGCCACCAGCGCGTTCGGCCGCATCGACGTGCTGGTCAACATCGCCGGCGGCGCCGGACCGATGGGCAAGACCGGGTGGGAAACCACGCGGCACGAGTTCGACGAGATCGTCACCCTCAACATGGCCGGCTGCTTCAACACCATGCGCGCCGTGCTGCCGGGCATGATCGCGCGCGGCGAGGGCCGCATCGTCAATGTCGGCGGCACCTTCGGGATGCGCGGACGCGCCGGACGCATGGCCTACTCGGCCTCAAAATGGGGATTGCGCGGAATGACAAAATCGATGGCGCTGGAGGCCGGCCCACACGGCATCAACGTGAACCTGGTGGCACCCGGCATGGTCGCCGGAGAGCGGTTCCGCACCAAGGTGCTACCAACCCTGGCCGCCAAGCTCGGCATCACCCACGCCGAGGCCGAGACCCGCCACGCCGAGGAATACGCGCTGCGGCGGATCACGGAAGACGCGGACGTGGCCAATGCCTGCCTGTTCCTCGCCTCCCCGGTCGCGCGCCAGATCACCGGGGTGGACCTGCCGGTCGATGGCGGATGGGCCGCGCTATGACCGGGCCGACACCGGTCGACCTCGTCATCCACGGCGGCCGGATCGTTCATCCCGACGCCATCGTGGACGCAAGCCTCGCCGTGCGCGACGGGCGGATCGCAGCGATCGGCACCCCCGACCTCATGCCCACCGCAACCGAAACGCTCGACGCCAGCGGACTGCATGTCCTGCCGGGCGCGATCGATGTCCACGTCCATTTCCGCGACCCCGGCTACACCCACAAGGAGGACTGGGGCACCGGCACCGCCGCCGCGGCATGTGGCGGCGTCACCACGGTGTTCGACATGCCCAACACCGTGCCCGCGGTCGCCTGCGCCGAGGCGTTGGCCGCCAAGCACGCCATCGCAGCCGCCCAAGCGCGCGTCGATTATGGGCTCTATGCGTTCCTCGGCGAGGAAACCATCGATCGCGTCCCCGACCTGGTCGCCGGCGGCATCATCGGCTTCAAGCTCTACATGGGCGAAACCTTCGGCAAGCTGCCGACGCCCTCCACTGGCGCCATGCTCGAAGCGTTCGAGGTTGTCACGCCGACCGGCAAGCGCATCTCGCTGCACGCCGAGACGGCCTCGATCATGGCTCGTCGCGAAGCCCGGTTGCGCGCGGCCGGACGTGGCGACCCACTTGCTCATCTTGCGGCCCGCCCCGAGGTGGTCGCGGTCGAGGCGGTAAGCCGAGCCGCGGTGCTTGCCGAGTGGACCGGCGCCCGCATCCACATCCTGCACATCTCGTCCGCCGCGGAGTTGCGGCCCCTGGCCGAGGCCAAGGCCCGCGGCGTCGATATCACCGGGGAGACCTGCCCCCACTACCTGTTCCTCTCCGCCGAGGATTACCAACGCTGCGGCGGTATCATCCGCATCAACCCGCCGGTGCGCGAGGCGTCCAACCAGGGCCCGCTCTGGGCCGCGTTGGCGAATGGCACGATCGACCTGATCGCCACCGATCACGCCCCGCACACGCCACCTGAGAAGACCCGGCCGGACATCTTCGCCGTGGATTGCGGCTTCCCCGGCGTCGAGACCCAGATGCCGCTGATGCTCACCGAACTGGCCCCGCGCCACGCCTCGATCTGCGACTACGTGCGATGGAGTGCCGCCAACCCCGCGCGCATCTGGGGACTCGCCCCGCAAAAGGGCGCCGTGCGGGTCGGCGCCGACGCGGACTTGGCGCTGGTCGATCTCGAGCGCGAGATGACGCTGGACGACGCCGCCCTGCAATCACGCTCCAAGATCTCGCCCTGGCACGGCCGGCGCGTCAAAGGTCTGCCGATCCATACCCTGGTGCGCGGCCGGTTCGTCATGCGCAACCGCGCGCTGGTGCCGGGGACCGAGGGCTGGGGCCGCTCGCTGCATACCATCCAGGCCATGCCGCCCGCCCAACCCCGCAACACCGATGCCACCATGGCAGCGATCACCGGCGCGGCGGCGCGCTCGTGACGGCGGCGCTCCAGAAGCTGCCTTAGCGCGCAATCGCTTTTGGTGGCACCACCCAAAGCGTGAATCGCCCTCTACAAACAATGGTTTGCTGGGTATTATCGGTTCAGCTTGAAGCGATAGTGCCCTAGTGTCCTGCCCCAGAAGTTCGCCGCACTTCGCGGCGGACGAATGGGATCAGCAGGCCACTGAAACAAAGAGCTAGTGCCGCGAGACTGACGTTCGCCTGATATGGCGAACTTCGGACTCGGGACACTGGCGTCCCCGCGATCCGGATCACGGCACTGCTCGCCAAGACCGGGCTTGGCGGTCCGGGTGACGATACCCCGTCGACCTTCGGGCGACATCCGCCGCGCGCCTTGCCACACCGGGCACTGGCGCACGAATCGAAGCTGCTGCTACGCGAAGAACCGTTCCGCACGCCGCACAGTTCACCCGCGCGAGCCGTGCGAGCGCTCGCAGAGCCCTTGGACAGCAGGAGGCCCACATCGGCTCCAGGCCGCGTTGCTCCCCGAACCGCAATTCCCGTCTGTCCGGCCGGGTGTTCCTGCTGCTGCTGGCGACGATCCTGGCGCGCTGCGCGCCACCTCCGGCGACCGACTGCAAACTGACCATGGTGGCCCGGATGCCATTGACGGTGCAGGATCGTCTGCTGGTGGTGCCGGCCACCATCGACGGCAAGGAGGTCAACCTGGTGGTCGACAGCGGCGCGGAGCGAAGCACGATCAGCGAGGCGGTGGCGCGGCGCCTCGCGCTGCCGCCTGAACCGGGGTATACCACCAGGGCGCTGGGCGTCGGCGGCGTGACCACGACCACCGATGTCCGCGTCCGGCGGCTGATACTGGGCGGGGTGCATTTCCCACTCGATCGGATCGCGGTCGGGTCGTTCGATCTGCGCACCGCGCTCGGCTTGAACGCCGATGGTCTGCTCGGTGCCGACATCCTGCTGGCGTTCGACCTCGACATCGACGTGCCGGGCGGCAAGCTCACGTTGTATCGGCGACGGATCTGTCCGGGTATGCGGCCGCCCTGGACCGAACCGGCGATCGAGATCGCCGGGGTCAGGGCGCGCCGGGACCGTCTGCTGGTGCCGTTCCAACTCGATGACGTGCCCGGCATGGCGATCCTCGATACCGGGGCGCAAGCCAATGTCATCGGCATCGACATGGCGCGCCGCATGGGACTGGATCAGCGCACCCTGGCCAACGATCCCGCCGTAAGACAGCGCGGCGTGGGCCCGACGGAAACCATCTCGCGGCTGCATCAGTTCCGCTCGCTGCGGATCGGACCGGTGACCCGGTACCAGCCCCGGATCACCGTAATGACATCCGATTTCGGGGTCGGCGATGCGTTGATCGGCGAGCAGTTCCTGCAAGGCCGGCGGGTCTGGCTGGCGTTCCACAGCCGCCAGATCTTCGTCTCGCCAGCGTCCCAGCCCAGCGTCCCAGCCCAGCGTCCCAGCCCAGCGTCCCAGCAATGAACAACCACCCGCAATGAACGACCACCAGCCATGATCGACAAGCTGGAAATGCTGCTGGCTCTGGCTCGGGAACAGCATTTCGGCCGCGCCGCGGAATCCTGCGGGGTCACTCAGCCAACCCTGTCGGCCGGGCTGAAGCAGCTCGAGGAAGGTTTCGGCGTGCTGCTGGTGCAGCGCCAGTCGCGCTTCATCGGCTTCACCCCCGAAGGCCTGCGGGTGCTGGACTGGGCACGCCGCATCGTCGGCGACTACCGCGCCATGCGCGACGAAATCCGGGCGCTGAAACGCGGCCTGGCCGGGCATCTGCGGATCGCCGCGGTGCCCACCGCGCTGCCGATCGTCTCGACCTTTACCACCCCGCTGCACGTCGCCCACCCCGAAGTGCTGTTCACTATCCTGTCGCGCAACTCGATCGAGATCCTCACCCTGCTGGAAAATCTCGAGGTCGATGCCGGGCTTTCCTACGTCGACAACGAACCGCTGGGACGCGCCCGGGCGATCCCGCTGTATCACGAGCGTTACCGGCTGCTGATCGCCGCCGACCGCCCGCTGGGGGATCGGGCCTCGGTCGGCTGGGCCGAGGTCGCCAGCGTGCCGCTGTGCCTGCTGACCCCGGATATGCAGAACCGCCGGATCATCGACGCGCGGCTGCGCGACGCCGGGGTCGAACCGGCGCCGACGCTGCAATCGAATTCCATGGTGGTGTTGTTCTCCCACGTCCGCACCGGGCGGTGGGCCAGCGTGATGCCGGCGCTGCTGGCGGAAACGATGGGACTGCCGGCGCCGATCCGCGCGATCCCGATCGAGGACCAGATCGCGCCGCCGACCATCGGATTGATCTATCCGCAGCGCGAACCGCTGACCCCGCTGACCGCCGCGCTGGTTACCGAAGCGCGACGGCTCGGCCCAGGCTGGATGCAGACGCTGTGACCCCCCAGCGAGGGGACCAAGCCGCGGGGACCAAGCCGAGGGGACCAGGCCGCGGGATCGAGCCTTCGCCTCAGGCGCGCCGGAACGTCACCACCAGCACATCGCGAAACCCCGGTTCGGCAGGGTCCAACGGCTCCACCGGGGTCACCCCATGCAGCACCCGCGCATCGTCCACCAGCGCGGCATCCAGCGGCTCGGTCAGGGTGAAATCGCCCAGCGCATGCCCTGCCAGATCATGCACCGAGGTGACCCCGCTGGCGATGTTGCGACGATTGATCAGCAGCACCAGCACGTAATCGACGCCATCGCGGTGCATGCCCTCGGGCGTCGGACGGCCCTGCTGGCCACGGCGCGCCTCGATGCGGAACTGATGCACCTCCACATGCCAAATCGGGACCGGGCTGAGTTGGCCGAACAGCTTGTGGCAAAAGCTGAGGATCGTGGTCATGCTGGCGCCAGCGGCGGCCGGTTCGGTGATCGGTTCGAACCAGCGCTGGATGCCGCCATTCAGCGTGTTGTAATCGCGACTCTGGTAATGCGGCTGGGCCGGCTGACGATGGACCTCGCGGGACACCTCACCAGGAACCCCACCGGACACCCCCCCACTGGACACCCCCCCGCTGGGCACTCCCTCACTGGCCAAAATGCCGGCGGTTGCCCGGAACGCCGCGTGGCGACGTTTGCGGTAGCGGCCGCCGTCGGCCATGTAGGTGTCCGCCCCCAGATCGTTCCAACTGGCGGCAAAGCTGTCCCAATCGGTCAGCGTCCCGCTCTGGCTCAGCAGCGCGCGCATCTCGGCGCCGTGCACGAAGCTATGGCCCTCGGTGCGGATCTGGTCAGTCAGCGGCCTGAGCGTGTCCATGGTTGTCGCCTTTTTCAGCCGGGGCCTGGGCCGGCAACGACACAGTCATCGTCGGTACCGGGTTGAAGATCCTGATCCCAAGCTCCTGAAACCGCCGCTTCATGCGCCGGTTGAACTCCCGCTGCACGGGCCAACGGCCCGAATCGGTGCAGACCACCTGCCCGACAATAGATGTCGCCGCGCCGTCCACCTTGTCCACGCCCCATAGCTGGAAGTCGCTCAGCATCTTCGACGAAAGGTCGGATTCGGTCCGCATCCCGGCAACAATAGCCTTCAGTTCGTCGGCCACCCGGTCGGTGTCCTCGTCATAGGCAACGCTGACACTGATTGATGCGTTGCCCAGCCCTCGGTTGGTGTTGCTCACCGAAGTGACCGAGCTGAACGGAATGATGTGGACCGACCCGTCGCCGGCGCGCAAGCGAATGGTGCGCACCGACAGATTTTCCACCGTGCCGGTCAGCCCCGACACGGTGACCGTGTCGCCGACCTGCATGGCGTTCTCCAGCAGCAGGAAAATCCCGGTGATCAGGTCCTGCACCAGCTTCTGCGACCCGAAGCCGATCGCCACTCCGACGATGCCGGCACCGGCCAGCAACGGGGCGATGTTGATGCCGATCTCGCTAAGGATCATCAGCCCGGCGATGATCGAGATGGTGATCAGCAAGGTGGTGCGCAGCAGCGGCAGCAAGGTGCGCAATCGCGCGGATTTCGCGAATTGGGCCTGGCGCTGCAGCCGATCCAGATGCTGCTGAACGCCGCCGTTGACCGCCTCCCACACGGTCAACGCAAGGACGATGGTAAGCGTCAGTGTTGCCACCGCCGAAAGGATGCGCCCCCCCAGTGTGCTGTTGACCAGCCAGAGGAAGGTGTTCAGGCCATACAGTTGCAGCAGCCCGAGCACGCACAAGACATAGACGAACAGGCGTAGCGCCAGGGTGACCGCCGGATGATAGACCATCAGCCGGGCGCGCATGCCGGCATAGAAATCCAGCTCAGCCGTTCCCGCCCGCATCACCCGGTCCACCACCCCCAGCAGCAGCAGCAGCGTCAGCCGGGCGCCGATCAGCACCAGCGCGGTGACAACGAAATAGTGGATAACCAGGGCAAAACCGTGCGGCACCTCGATCGCCCAGGCCACCCAGCTGGCGATCAGGAAGAACAGCGCCACCCAGTGCCAGACCCGCGCGAAGCGGTTGCGGATCGCGGCGACCGCGCCGGTGGCGCCGGGCGGGGCGCGCAGCAGGCGGGCCATGGCGTGACGTTTCTGCACCACGATGAACGCCAGCGAGACGTGCAGCAGCAGACCGACGAACTTCTCGAACGCGTCGTGGCCGATGTCCGAAAGCCCCAGTAACAGCCCGACCTCACCGATCGCGTAGCCGAACACCGCGACCAGGATCAGCCGCCGGGTCCAGCGCATCAGATAGGCCGCCGAGGCGTCACGCAGATGAAACAGCCGCAGCCGGGATTTGCCGGGCGAGAGCAGCATGCGCGCCACGCACAACAGGGCCGCGCAGATGGCGTAGGAGTCGACGACCGCCAGAATGACCAGCCGGCTGACGGTCTGGCCGCCGAGGCTCGACCCGGCGATCAGTTGCCCGACCAGGACAATGCCAAAAACCGGCACCAGTTCCAGTACCAGGCGGGCGATGACCAGCGGCACACGCCGCAGCAAGGTCCAGGCCGATGGTCGCGGCCGATGCCGCGCAACAGCCGCGTCGGTGTCCTCGGCATGGAAGTGTTCCACAGCCACCGCCGGCTCGGTTTCCGCCGCCCCGAGGTCGGCCGGGACGAGCGCCTCGAGGTCACCCGAGGCAGCCTCGTCGGGGTCACCCGGGACGGCCTCGTCGGGGTCACCCGGGCCGGCCGCGTCGGGATCGCCCGGGACGGCCGCGTCGGGGTCTTCCTGTCGGTCGGCCGGACGGATCGGGGGCGCCTGGCCCTCCAACCGGTGGATCGGCCGCTGCAAGGCCCGGCGCAGCCCATACTCGACGGCCACGGCACAGACCAGCACCAGGGCCACCCGCCAGGTGACGTCAAGCAGGATGCCGAGCGCGATCGGGTTGGTCGCCATCACCACCGCCCAGGCATACAGTAACGGCAGGCTCTGCACGGCTTTCATCGCCTCTACCGTCCGGGTGCCGACCTGGTTGACGAAGGCCGACGCCGACAGCAGCACCTGGGCGCCAAGGCTGTCGGGGTCGAGCGGGATGCTGATGCCCTCCACCACGGTGTGCGGTAGCGGCGGCTTGGCCGGTTGGACGGCCGCGGCGGGTTGGGGTTGGTTGACGCCGGATCGCGCCCCCGGCGAGGCGCTCGGCTTCAGCCCCTGCGCGGCCGCCGGATGGGTTTTGATGATGGCGGTCAGAGTGGCGGCGAAAGCGGCGCGCTTGGCCGGATCGTTCAGCACGTCCAGCGCCGCGCGCGCCTGCTCGGCCGAGATCGAGGCCGCTGCGCCAGGCTGACCCAGAGGAGGCTGGCCCACGGTCTGGCCCGCGCCAGTCTGGGCAGCGCCAGTCTGGGCAGCGCCAGTCTGGGCAGCGGCGGTCTGGGCAGCGGCAGTCTGGGCAGCGGCGGTCTGGGCAGCCGATGGCGCCGGCACGCCCAGGACGATCGCGCATAGCAGGATAAGAGCGACGCGTATCATCCGCCGGGTACGACCACACATGCCGCCGCGCGGTCAATGACAAACCGGAGACCGGTGCGACCCGGCCACTTCCCGAAGCCCAATCAACACTCCATTATCTCGACATGCATGGGTTTCTCACCGTCCTGGTCATCGTTCTGATGTTCGCCACGCTGGGCGTGCTGATCGCCGGCGTGGTCGGCATGGTGCGCGAGACCGACCCGCGACGATCCAACAAGCTGATGCAGTGGCGGGTTCTACTGCAGGGCGTGACGATCCTGCTCTTTGTCATACTGATGACCCTGTTGCGGTCCTGAGCCTGACCGCCGCCCGCACCGCGACTTGACCGCACCGGGCGCCCGGCCTGAACCGTTGCCGGCAACCCAGCGCGGACCCCGCGGGGATGCCTGGCCTGACCCAGACGGGCGCTGCCCGGGCGTTTGACACCGGCAAACCCCGCCCATAAGGTCCTCCGCCCTATCGCAGGTGCGAAGTTGTGCTCGGAACCGAAGCGTTACCCGACGTTTAGGTATCGGGCGTTCAGCCATGTGTCCATCAACATCCCAGAAAGCGGCACGATTTCCCATGAAGATCATTGTCCCCGTCAAGCGGGTGGTTGACTACAACGTGAAGGTTCGCGTGAAGTCGGATGGTTCTGGCATCGAAACCGCGGGCGTGAAGATGTCGATGAACCCGTTCGATGAAATCGCCGTCGAGGAAGCCGTCAGGCTTAAGGAAAAAGGCGTCGCCACCGAGATCGTCGCGGTCTCGATGGGTGTGGCGCAGTGCGCCGAGACCATCCGCACCGCCCTGGCGATGGGCGCCGACCGCGGTATCCTGGTCGAGAGCGACACCGACCTGCAGCCGCTGGCGGTAGCGAAGCTGTTGAAGGCGATTGTCGACCAGGAGCAGCCCCAGATCGTCATCCTGGGCAAGCAGGCGATCGACGACGACATGAGCGCCACCGGACAGATGCTGGCCGCCCTGCTGGGCTGGTCGCAAGGCACCTTCGCCTCGAAGCTGGCGGTCGAGGGCGAAACCCTGACCGTCACCCGCGAGGTCGACGGCGGCCTGGAGACCGTGGCGCTGACCCTGCCGTCGATCGTCACCACCGATCTGCGCCTGAACGAGCCACGCTACGCATCCCTGCCGAACATCATGAAGGCCCGGAAAAAGCCGATCGCAAACATGAAGCCGGCCGACCTCGGCGTCGATGTGACGCCGCGGCTGACGGTGTTGGGGGTCAGCGAACCACCGAAGCGCAAGGCCGGCCAGAAGGTCGGATCGGTGGCCGAGCTGGTCAGCAAGCTGAAGACCGAAGCGAAGGTGATCTGACGATGACAAGTCTGGTTCTGGTTGAATTCGACGCCTCGGGCATCAAGCAGCCGTCGCGCAGCGCCGTCGCCGCCGCCCAGGCGCTGGGTGAGGTGCATGTACTGGTCGCCGGCCTGACCGAGGCCGCAGCCGCGGCCGCGGCCTCGGCCGCGAAGTTGCCGGGCGTCGCCAAGGTGCTGGTGGCGGACAGCCCGGCGCTCGAACATTTGCTGGCGGAACCGACGGCGGCGCTGCTGCTGTCCATGGCGCCGGCCTATTCGCACATGCTGGCGGCGACCACCGCGGTCGGCAAGAACGTGATGCCTCGGGTCGCGGCGCTATTGGATGTGCAGCCGATCAGCGACATTGCCGAAGTGGTGGACGCCGATACCTTCGTCCGCCCGATCTATGCCGGCAACGGCATGGCGAAGGTGAAGACCTCGGACGCCAAGAAGATCATCACGGTGCGCGCGGCCAGCTTCGATCCGGTCGACGCCGACGGCGGCAGCGCGACAGTGGAAAACGTCCCGGTCGGCGAGATGCCGAGCCTGTCCAAATTCGTCTCCACCGAACTGTCCAAGAGCGAGCGGCCCGAGTTGACCGCGGCCCGGGTGGTGATATCGGGCGGCCGTGGCATGCAGAACGGTGAAAACTTCAAGCTTATCGAGCCGATTGCTGATAAGCTGGGAGCTGCTGTCGGTGCGTCGCGGGCGGCTGTCGATGCCGGCTTCGTGCCCAACGAATTCCAGGTCGGTCAGACCGGAAAGATCGTCGCGCCTGACCTTTACGTCGCTGTCGGGATTTCGGGGGCCATCCAGCACCTCGCCGGCATGAAGGACAGCAAGGTGATCGTGGCGATCAACAAGGACGAGGAAGCGCCCATCTTCCAGGTCGCCGATTACGGCCTGGTGGCTGATCTGTTCACCGCGCTGCCCGAACTGGCGGCGGAACTGGAGCGCTCCTGACGATGAATGTTGACGTCAAGTCCAACGTCGGCCTTGCCCATATCGTAACCGAGCCGCCGGAAATTCGGACCGTCGGCGTCATCGGCGCCGGCCAGATGGGCAACGGTATCGCCCATGTCTGCGCCCTGGCCGGGCTGCCGGTCACCATCGTCGACATCAAGCCCGAAGCGCTGACCAAGGCCATGGACATCATGGCCCGCAACATGGACCGTCAGGTCAAGCGCTCGGTGGTAACCTCGGATCAGCGCGATGAGGCGCTGGCGCTGGTCAAGACCTCGACCGACTACGCCGCGTTCAAGGACGCCGATTTCGTGATCGAGGCGGCGACGGAAAAAGAGGACCTGAAACGGCTGGTGTTCAAGTCGCTGATGCCGAATCTGAAACCATCCTGCATGGTGGCGTCGAACACGTCCTCGATCTCGATCACCCGGCTCGGCGCGGTCACCGACCGGCCCGAAAAATTCATCGGCATGCACTTCATGAACCCGGTGCCGGTAATGAAGCTGGTGGAGATCATCCGCGGCATCGCCACCGATGAACCGACCTTTCAGGCGGTGAAGGCGCTAGCGCATCGGCTGGGCAAGGTAAGCTCGGTGGCCGAGGACTTCCCCGCCTTCATCGTCAATCGCATCCTGGTGCCGATGATCAACGAGGCCGTGTTCGCCTTGTATGAGGGCGTCGGTTCGGTGTCGGCGATCGACGACGCGATGAAGCTGGGTGCCAACCATCCGATGGGCCCACTGGAACTGGCCGACTTCATCGGTCTGGACACCTGCCTGTCGATCATGCAGGTGCTGTACGAAGGCCTGTCCGACAGCAAGTACCGGCCCTGTCCGCTGCTGGTGAAATATGTCGAGGCCGGCTGGTACGGTCGCAAGACCGGTCGCGGGTTCTACGATTACACCCAGACGCCGCCGCGCCCGACGCGGTAGCCGGATCACGGCCACCCCGGGCGTTGGCGGCGCGTGCCTTGCGTTGGGCACTGGCGCGGTGGCGAAAACGCGTCGTGCGCCGACCCTTTTAGGGGCTGGCGCACGCTGCAATCCATGGTGCGGGGCCCGGCGTGCCAGCCGGACCCCGGTATCAGCAGGTCAGCGCATTGTCAGGTCAGCGCAAAGTTGCTCGCGTGAAGGCTGCCGCGATCGACCCCCGACAGCAGCAGCGAGCTGTTGTTGTCCAGCCGGATCACCGCACCACCGCCGGAAGCGCTGGTAGCGTTTTGCACCGCGGCAAAGCTTCCGAACGTCGCCGCGCTGAGTTCGATGACATCCTGCGATGCATTGAAACCGGCGATGGTATGGCCGCCTTCGGCAAAGTTCGTGAATACGAACTCGTCCGGCACCTGGGCTGACGCGGTCAGCGTCTCTCCGGCCGCGGCGCTATACATGAACTGCATAGCCCCGGTGCCGGCCGAGTTGTAGGTCAGCCCTGGATTGGCCACCAAGTCGGCCGAGGCGATGGAGGTCCCGTTCATCTCCCACGTCGAGACCGCGCCGGTGTCGTCACGGAACACGATGTCGGTCTTGCCGTCGTTGTTGAAATCGCCGGTGCCGACGATGTGCTGGGTCGGCCCGGGTTCTACCGTGCTGCCGTTGAACTGAACCAGGCCTGACTGGGTGATCGTCTCGCCAGCACCGATCTCCCAGATCGCCACCGAACCGTCCTGGTTCTGCAACAGAACGTCGCCCTTCCCGTCGCCGTAGAAGTCGCCGGTCCCCACGACCCGCCAGCTTGGTCCGGGATTGGCCGCGTTCGTGCCGGTCGTGACGACCACGCCGTCGGAGGCGACCGTGGTGCCGTTCATGTTCCAGATCGCCACCGACCCGTCCTGGTTCTGCAGCACGATGTCGGATTTGCCGTCGCCGCTGAAGTCGTCGACTCCCCGGATCTGCCAGGCCGGTCCTGGGTTCGCCGCCGCCCCGCTCTGCAACGTGGCGAAGCCGGGTGTGGTGATCGTTCCGTTCTGCACCTTCCAAAGTGCGACCGAGCCGTCCTGGCCTTGCAGCAGGATGGTGTCAGCCTTGGCGTCGCCAAAGAAGTCGCCGGTTCCCCGGATCTGGTAGCCCGGCCCGGGATTGGCGATGACGGTGCCTTGTGTGAGGTGCTCACCGTTGACCTGCCACAGCGCGACAGATCCATCCTGGTTCTGCAGCACGTAGTCCCCGGCATCGCTGCCGAAGAATCCACCGGTGCCGACCAGCGTCCATTGCGGGCCGGGGCTCGGCAGGCTCGTGCCGTAAGCATTCACGCTCTGGCCGTCGGTCTGCCACAGCGCCAGCGACCCGTCGGTATTTTGGAACAGCAGGTCCTGCGCGGGGATGCTGTTGAACGACACCGCCACGCTGCTGGTCGTGGTCGCCGTGTTGGTGCCGTCGTCGACCGACCAGCTGATCGTGCGGCTGGTTTCAGTGCCGCCGCCGGTCGGATCGCCGGGGCTGAACTTGTAGGCGACCGTGTCGAGTGCGGCCTGATAATTGGCCACCGTCGCCGAGCCCGACAAGGTGAGTATGCCGGTCGGCGCGTTGTAGCTGCCGGTGATTCCGTTTTGATTCGTGAAACTAAGCGTGTCGCCGGGAAGGTAGCCGCCACTGATGGACACGCTCGCCCCGATGAGCATTGCCGAGCCGCTGTCTGAGGCGGTAAGCGCGGCGTCGAGCGCCACGCCGGCGGAACCGGCGGCATAGTTCGCCGTGGCGCCGGCGGTGATGGTGGGCCCGCCGAGTGCGGTGCCGAGGTTGACCTGGGTGCCACCGGCCACCGAAGTGGTGGCGAACGTACTGCCACCAAAGCTGCCGGTCAGAGCGAGTGATCCGACCGCCACGGTGCCGTTCTTGAGCGAAAGCGTTCCGTTCTGCAGCACCGCGGACGTTGCGGTGATCCCTTCCAACACCAGCTTGTCGCCGCTATGGGCTGCCACCGTGCCGGCGAAATTGGACAGCGCGTCGATCTGCAGCGTGTCGTCGCCGTTCATCACGAATGTCTGGCCGGCCGATACGCCGTTGACTTCCAGCGTCGCGCCGGTCGGATTGATCGTCGCGGTCGGTCCCTGGTTCTCGATCGTGTCGAACAGCACGGTGCCGGTGCCGGTCAGGCTGCCGGTGAGGTCCAGGGTGTTGACGGCGACGCTGCCGTCCAGGACGACAGCCAGCGCATCCAGCGTGCCGGTGTTGGTGACACCGCCGATGATCGTGCCGGCACCCTGCACGATGCCGCCGTTGATGTTCAGGCCGCCCGTGGTGACCGTGCCGCCCTGCAGATTGAGTAATCCGGAAGCGCTGAAGGTGCCCTGCGCCTCGATCGTGAGGGAGCCGCTGGTGACGTAATTATTGTCGGTCACATCGACCGTGCCGCCGCCCTTGATGTCGGTCAGCGAGGTCTCAACACCGACATAGCCGGTGCCGTTCCACTCCTCGATCGCGGTGTTCGCGCCGGTGAAGCTCAGCTCTGTCCAGCCGCCGGGAACGTTCACCGGCGACGGTCCCTGAACCGTCCCGATACTGACAATGTCCCCTTGCAGGCTGCCGCCAAGCTCGATCAGCGCGGGCGGCGAGTTGGCATCACTCTTCGCCTCGAAGATGCCGTCGAACAGCGTGTTGCCGGTCATTTCGGCGATCGATTTGGTATCGATGACCGCGGTGCCCCCGAGCGCCTGCAGGTCGTTGGTGATGTAGACGCCGTTGGTGCCGGTAATCAGCAGGTTGCCCGAGGCCTGGATAAAGCCATTCAACGTTCCGGCGTTGATGATTTCCGCGTTGTTGCCAGAGGGGGTGTAGATGTAGCTCTGTAATGACCCGAGGATGTCGCCGGGAGAGGTGGGCCCGAAGGCCAGCGTGCCGTCGAGTTCGAGCTGGGCGGCCATGTAGGGGAACGAATTGGCGCCCTGGCCGACGTCATTCAGCGTCAGGCTGTTGACGCTGAATGATTCGCCCGCGGCGATGGTCGCCGTGTAAGCGACGGTTGTCAGCGCGTCGATGGTAACGTCGGCGTCGATCGCATTAGGCACCACGCCGCCGGTCCAAAGCGTGCCGGTATTCCAGTCGCCACTGGCCGGGCCAGCCCAAGTAAAGTCCGCCATCTGCATCCCTTTTCGGTGGCCGCAGAACAATCATGCAATCGCACCATGACGCGACGCGAGCCGGCATGATGGCCGGCGGCGTTCCCTCAGATGCCTCGCGTTTGTCCTGAAACCGTGTTAACATCCCAACGAAAGCGCGGCACAGCTAACACGGCCACTCCTGTCGGTAAAGCGAACTATGACGAATACGATGTAAATTCTACAATCACATCGACTTGATACCGATACGATAGCATAACCGTGATCTCGGCGACACACCCGGGTTAAAAGCGATCAGGCGCATCTCAGCCACGGCCCGTCGCCGCCGCGAGACCCGTCCGGCGGCCCAGCCGGACCCCAGCAGGAGATCAATTGGCTAGCCATTTATCCAATGATATCATTAATATCAGCGATGGAGTATCCCGCCTCGCCGAGCACCTCCCGGCTGTGCTCACCCAGCGTCGGCCAACCGCGATGCAGGTTCGGCGGCGACTTCGAAAACCGCGCCGGGATCGCCGGAACCACCACATCGCCCTCCACTGGATGGCGGTAGGACTCGAAATAATCGGTCTCTACTAGGTAAGGGTCAATAAACAGATCCTCGAGACTATTGGCCTTTCCGCACGGAATATCGAACGGTTGCAGCAGTGCCAACCACTCCGCCGTGGAACGCCGCCCCATGCCCTCGGTCAGCGTCGCATACGCCGCATCGATGTTACGAGACCGAGCCGGAACCGAGCTGAACCGAGGGTCATCGATCAGGTCCGGCACCCCCATCGCCTCGAACAGCTTGCCCCATTGCGCATCGCTATGTGCGATCACGCTGATATAACCGTCCTTGGTCGGATACGGCCGCCGGTGCGGCGTCAGCATACGCGGGTAGCCGACACCCTTCTCAGGCTCACCCAGCGTGCCATGCCACAGATGCTCGACCAGGCCGAACGACAGGATTGTCTCCATCATCGGCAGATGGATCTCCTGGCCCTGCCCGGTGCGTTCGCGGTGGAACAGCGCCATGCCGATCATCGAGGCCAGCGTCGCCCCGGTCAGCTTGTCCACCATCACGGTGGGGAAATAGCGTGGCGCCCCGTCTGGCCCGGCATTCAACGCCGCGACCCCCGACGCACCTTGGATCAGGTCGTCATAGGCCGGAAACTCCTGCCTCGAGCTGCCTTTGCGGAACCCGCTGGCACAGGCGTAAATCAGCCTCGGGTTGCGCGCCGAAAGCGTCGCATAGTCCAGCCCCAGCCTGGCGGCGGCGCCGATCCGCATATTGTGCACGAACACATCGGCGGTCTCGGTCAGCCGCAACACCGCCTGGCGCGCCACCGGCCGCTTCAGGTCCAGCGCCAGGCTGCGCTTGTTGCGGTTCAGGTTGGCGAAATACGACCCCATCCCAGGCGTCCGGCTGGGCCCGATCTGGCGCGTGGTATCGCCCTGCAACGGCTCCACCTTGATTACGTCGGCGCCCATGTCGCCCAGCGTCTGCGAGCAGAACGGGCCCAGCACCACGGTGGTGATGTCGATCACGCGCACCCCGGCAAGCGGCCCGGTCGGGCGTTCGGCGATGGCGTTTGGCTGCTTCGGTTGCTGCGGGCCGGATCGGGTCACAGATCTGTCCTCGTTTTGCTTGCAATGGCCCGAAGCATCGACGCCACGCGATCGGTTGGCAATGTCGCCGCGCCTGGATCGGCGCCCATGCCGGGGCACCTATGCCGGCGCGTCGGTATCACCCGGCACCGGGCCGGATTAGGCTGGCCTCGATGGACGCGCCTTCACCCCCGCCCGCCGCCCCCCCGCCCGCTACAACGGCCGAGCGTCACACCCGCCCGCAAACCGTGCTGCTGATCGTCGCCAGCGCGATGTTCATGGAACAGCTCGACGGCACCGTCCTCGCCACCGCGCTGCCGACCATGGCGCGCAGCTTCAATGCCGATCCGCTGCGCATGAACGTGGCGCTCACCTCGTATCTGCTGACGCTCGCGATGTTCATCCCGGCCAGCGGGCGCATCGCCGACCGGTTCGGCTCCAGATCGGTGTTCCGCGCCGCGATCGGGCTGTTCACGCTGGGGTCGGTGCTGTGTGCGCAGGCGCCGACCTTGTCGACGCTGGTCGCAGCGCGGATGCTGCAAGGCGCCGGCGGGGCGATGATGTCCCCGGTCGGGCGACTGGTCATGCTGCGGGTGGTGTCAAAGGCCGAGCTGGTGCGCTCGATGGCCTGGCTGATGGTGCCGGCAACCATCGGCCCGATCGTCGGACCGCCACTGGGTGGTTTCATCGTCACCTACCTGTCCTGGCACTGGATCTTCTACATCAACGTGCCGATCGGGCTGGCCGGCATCGCCCTGGTCACCCTGTTCATCGACGAGATGAAGGAACCGACCCGGACCAAGTTCGACCTGCTCGGATTGATCCTCTCGGGCACCGCCCTGGCCTGCCTGATGTTCGGCATCGAGGTCGCCAGCCGCGGCGTCGGCTCAGTCCTGATCGTCGCCGCGCTGCTGGGCGTCGGCGGCACCTCGGCGGTGCTGTACTGGTTTCACGCCCGCCGCACGCCCCGCCCAATTCTGGATTTCCGGCTGCTGCGGGTAACCACGTTCCGCATGTCGCTGCTGTGCGGGTCACTGTCCCGCATCGCCGTCGGCGCCATGCCGTTCCTGCTGCCGATGATGTTCCAGTTGGGCTTCGGCCTGTCGGCGGCGCAGAGCGGTCTGATCACCTTCGTCAGCTCGATCGGCTCGCTGGCAATGCGCGCCTGCGCGCCGTGGTTCCTGCGCCGCATGGGCTTCCGCTTCGTGCTGACCTGGATCGGCACCCTGGCCACCGGCCTGCTGGCACTCAGCGCGGCGTTCCGGCCCAGCTGGCCGCTGCCGCTGATCTATGCCATACTGGTGGCGAACGGATTTTTCCAGTCGCTGCAGTTCATGGCCTACAACACCATCGCCTACGCCGACGTCCCGCGTGAGGACATGAGCGCCGCCACCAGCTTCTACACCACCTTCCAGCAGATGTCGCTGACCCTCGGCATCGCGGTTTCGGCGGCCGCGCTGGCCGCCTCGATCTCGGCGACGCACCACGCCCACGCCATGCTGCCGGACTTTTCCGCCGCCTTCCTGTTCGTCGCGGCGGTGTCGTTCATGGCGCCGCTGCTGGCGCTGCGGCTGGAACAGGACGCCGGCGCCGAACTCTCCGGCCACCGCGGCCGCCCGCTGCGCCTGACGCGATAGTTGCCTTGCCGCCCACCCGTGGTTCAGGCCGCCCGCAACCGCCGGTCGGTCGCAACCTGGTTGCGTCCGTTGCGCTTGGCGCAATACAGCGCGTCGTCGGCCCGCATGATCACCTGTTCGATCGAGCGATCCTGGTCGAGCTGGATGGCAATGCCGATACTGATGGTCATCGCGATGCGGCGGTCGTCGAAAGCCACCAGGGTTTCCGCCACTCGCACGCGCAGCCGTTCGGCCACCGCCTCGGCGGCCCCGATCGGGGTGGCGGGCAGCACGATGGCGAATTCCTCGCCGCCCATCCGCCCCAGCAGGTCGATCTGGCGGATGCCGGCGCGAAGCGTCGCGACCAAATGCCGCAGCGCGCTGTCGCCGCCGGCGTGGCCGAAGCAGTCGTTGATCGCCTTGAAATGGTCCACATCCAGCATCAGCACGACCAACTGCTTGCCCGCCGCATGGCCCGCATCCATTTCGCGCTGCGCCGCGGCCAGCAGTTCGACGCGACTGAGCGACCCGGTCAACCCGTCCGTCGTCGCCATCTCCCGCAGCCTGATTTCCAACTGCCGCCGCTCGGCGATCTCATGCTCCAACCGCAGCCGAGCGGCCTCGGTCTTCTGCGCGTTGTCCTCCGCCGATTCGGCAAGCGCGGCAAGGTGGGCGGCATGATCCTCCAGTATCTCGGAGTTGAACCGCAATTCGGCGCTGACCCGGGCCACCGCGTCCGAGGCCTCGTGCTCCAGCTCCTCCGAGATATCGACGTAGGTCAGGATCCGCCCGCCATCGGCGCAGGGAGCGCAACGGAACAGGATTTGCTGGCGGTCGGTCAGCTTGATCACGATCGGCGGGATCGACCCGGCGCGGACCTCGGCCTCGCGTTCGTTCAGATAGCTGAACAGGCTGGCCTGCGGCATCGTATAGCGTCCGCTGACGGCTGTTTCGGTCATGATCTGGCGGAACGTCGGCGCGGCGGCCAGCAAGCTGGGCGGCAGCTTCAAGATCGCCTGGCCGCGGCGATTGATGAAGCACACCCGCAGGTCGGCATTGAGCAGGACGATGCCGAAATCGACCTGGTCCAACGCGTCCCCCAGCAGGTTCAGCATGGCTTTCGCCGGCATCGGGATCAGGTATTGCGGCATGCATCGGACCTTCTTCAACCGCGCTCCCACGCCCGATCACGGACGGCGGTCACGCGCCGCGGATGCTAGGGCGAATTTGTTACCTAGCGGTAAACACGATCCCCGGGGGTGAACCCGCGGGCACGTTTCGCGGCCACCCGCCCCCCCGGTCATGACGCGGACGGGATGGTGCCGCCGGGCGCACCCGCGAACGCGTTTTCGCCGTCGTCGGGGACCGCCTCCAGCCGCCGGTCGTGACCCAGCACCACCAGCACGATGCTGGACACCAGCGCACCCATCGCGATCGCCAGCAGGCCGAGACTGAAGCTGCCGGTCGCGTCGCGGATGGTCCCCATCATATAAGGACCAAGGAAGCCGCCCAGGTTGCCCACCGCGTTGATCAGCGCGATGCCGCCGGCCGCCGCGGTGCCCGACAACATCGCCGTCGGCAGGGTCCAGAAGGGAGGTGCGATCGCCGACTGACCCATCTGCGCCAGGATGATCGCGATCATCATCAACACCGGGCTGTGCAGCAGGACACAGACCGCCAGGCCGGCAAAGTTCAGGAAGCAGGCGGCCGCCGCGTGCAGGCTGCGCTCGCCAGTGCGGTCCGAATGCAGCCCCCACAGCACCATCGCCACCGCCGCGGCGGCGAACGGCAGGGCACTGATCAGGCCATTCATGCCAACGCCCACGCCGAACCGCTTGACAATCTGCGGCAGGAACAGAACCAGCCCGTAGCCGGTCATGTTCTGGCCGAAATACACCAGGGTCAGTAGCCAGACGCGGGAATTGCGCATCGTCTCGGCAAACGAGTAATGCCGGATCGCTTCCTTCTGGCTGCGCTCCGCCGCCAGCCTGGCAATCAGCCACTCGCGCTGATCCGGCCGCAGCCAGTGCGCCTGCTCCGGCCCGTCGGTCAGGTAGAACAGAACGACAACGCCCAGAATGATCGCTGGCACCGCCTCCAGGATGAACAGCCATTGCCAATCCTGCAGGCCGCCCCACGGTCCCAGCCGCAGGATCTGGCCCGAGACCAGCGACCCGGTAACGATCGAAATCGGAATCGCTGTCATGAAGATGCCGATGATGCGCGACCGGTAGGCCGACGGGAACCACCAGGTCAAATAAAGGATGATGCCGGGGTAGAAGCCCGCCTCGGCCAGCCCCAGCAGGAAGCGGATGCCCAGGAACGACCAGGTGCCTGTGACGAACGCCGTCCCCGCCGAGATCACCCCCCAGGTCAGCAGGATGCGGGCGATCCACTTGCGCGCGCCGACCTTGGAAAGGATCAGGTTGCTGGGAATCTCGAACAGGAAGTAACCCAGGAAGAAGATGCCGCCGCCGATCCCGAACACCGCCGCCGAAAACCCCAGCGCCTTGTTCATCGTCAGCGCGGCGAACCCGACGTTCACCCGATCGAGGTAGGCGGCGAAATAGCTCACCATCAGCAGCGGCACCAGTCGGCGGGCGACCCGGCGCATGGTCTCCCGCTCGATCGGATCGACCGCGCCCCCGTTGGAAGAACCGGCGCCCCCGTTGGAAGAACCGGGAGCGGACGAATGGGTGGCGGACGAATGGGTGGCTGGCGCCACGCTTGAAGCCATGAACAATTCTCCCCGAATAGGCGTCTGGACCGGTCTCGCGGTGACCGCAGCCTCAGGTTTGGCGGAAGCCCGGCGGTTGGTGAAATTAAATTCCCGGCATCGCGGCCAGAGCCAGTGCCACCGCGGGAAAAAGCCGACTTCGCCGCGATCGGTTCAAGCCGCCGGGCTGGGTTCGTCGACCAACAACCGCAGCACCGTCATCCAGGGAAACCGAGGGTCCAGCACCACCCCTTGCGGCGTCGCCAACCGCCCGTCCTCGGTCACCGGCACGGTGGTCAGGGTGACCGAATCCTCGACATTGCCGCCGATCACCGCGATCTGGCCCGGGACCGCGGTGTCCACCACGATGTCGCAGTGCGACGGGAACAAAGCCGCGGTAGGCAGGTCCTGGTAGCGCAGCCCCCGGGCCGCCCCACGCCCGAAGCACACCAGGTCGCCCGGCCTGGGCGCATAATCCTGCACCGGTTCGGCCGCGATCAGCCACGCCTTGGTCTGCCCCAGAGAAACCCTGCGCGCGGCATTGATATAATCGGCATGGTCGGCCGAATAGGGAAACCGCTGCCCGGCTCCGGCGATCCGCATCACATACGATACGAACGCCGCCGACCACGCATAATCGCCGTCGCTCTCGGGTGGGAACACCGCGCCCTGGCCGTCATGCTTGCCGGTCCAGGCGCTCTCCTTCGACCCCGGATTGAGCCCCACCCACCAGTATTCGCCGACCCGCTGCCACAGGCCGGGCTCGCGTTCGGGCTTGATCGTCCTGCCGGCTTCGGCCTCAGGATTGGCGACATTCTGACCGAACAACCGCCATTCGCGCAACGCAATCGCCACCACCGCCTGCCTGGAGAACGGCTCGAACGGAACCGTGGCGAACGGCGGAACATGGGCGTCTGGCATGGGGCCTCGTGTGCAGGCGGCGAGCAGGACCAGCGACAGGATCGACAACCGGTGCATCGCGGCCATCGTAACGGTTTTTCCCGATTCGCGATACCGCGACCGGCGCCCGCCCCATCCGACAACGGCCCGAACGGCAACGGCCCGAACGGCAACGGCCCGAACGGCAACGATCGCGAGCGCCCACGGCATCGACCTGTGGCGGCTTGGCAAACGACTTCCGGCCTGCATCCACCCCGGCGCCGACGTGGAGCCGGCTCACCCACCCGCGCGGGCGGCGGCGTCCTGGCGCGCGGCCCCATAGGTAAGGTCGCGATACCAGTTATGTATTCCGCATACGTCATCGCCGGGTAGCGCGCCGGGGTGTCGACCGCGCGGCAGGTCGGCAGGCACTCCATCATCGCATCGTAGTTGCAATCGAAAAAGAACGGGATGGCGTAACGTTCGGCCCCAGAACTGTTGATCACCCGGTGCGGCGTGGCGAGGCAGCGGTCGTTGCTCCAGCGCCGCAGCATATCGCCGCCGTTCACCAGCACGCTCCCCGGCAGCGTCGGCGCATCGATCCACGCCCCGCTCGGCAGCCGGATCGACAGACCGGGAATCCGATTCTGCGCCAGCAGCGTCATGAAACTGGTGTCGGAATGCGGCGCAATGCCGAATTCGTTCGCGTTCGCGCTGTCCTGCTTAAGATAATGCGACATTCGCAGCGTATACATCGGTTCGCTGAAGTAGCTGTCGAACCAGGCCGCCGGAAGATCCAGCGCCGCGGCATAAAGCGGCAGCAGCGACCGCGCCAGCCGCTCCATCGCCGCGCAATACGCATTCACCGTGGCACGAAAGCCCGCCAGGCCACAGGGCCACTGATTGACACCTCGGAACACCTTGTCGGCCACCACGTCCGGGTGGTCGGGCGCCAGGTCGCGCTTGACGAAAAACGCCTCGTTGAGGTCGGGCCGATTGTTCTCGTTCAACCGCGAATGGCGGATGGTCGACCCCTTGAACGGCAGGTAGCCGACGTTATGCCGATTGATCCGCAGCGCCAGCTTGGCCTCGTCCGCCTGCGCGTGAAACCGCTGCGCCGCGGAGAAGCTGTCATCGATCAGCGGTTGCGGCACCCCGTGGTTGACGATGAAGTAGAAACCGACCTGTTCCAGCGCATGACGAAGGTCGTGGGCCAACGTCTCAGCCGCACCGGGGGCGCCCGAAAGATAACGTGCCAGGTCAAGCACCGGAATCTCCTCACGCGCGTCGGAACGGATGGCCGCGAGGCTGGGTGCAAGCGAACTGGTCATGGCGCAATACTCCTGGCGCAACCGATTGAGCATCCGATCAGTCGCTCGCGGCGGATCATTGCAAGACAGCGATCGAAAATATGCCGGGTGAGGGACTTGAACCCCCGACCTTCGGTTTACAAAACCGCTGCACTACCGCTGTGCTAACCCGGCGCCGAAAGCAGCTATCGAGATCAGCAATTATCAGGAATGACCAGGGCACGCCAATAGCCTTGATCCCAACCGACCCGAAACAGCTTTCCGACACCTACCGCTCGGCGTATGACCCGACCTCCACCCGCGACCCCCTGAACGCCGGCATCACCTCCTTGGCGAACCGTTCCAACTGCTCCAGAATCACCGCCTCGGGCACCCCAAGCGACGGACTGATCGAAATCCGGTCCAGCCCCGGATAAGCCTTCTCCAGCGCCTTCAAATGCTCGATGATCTCGTCGGCCGACCCGGTCAGAAAACCGCCCGATGCCACCGCATCCTCGATCCGAGGCAGCTTCGCCGTCGGCGCCCGCCGCGGATCGCGCATGATCTCGATCTGTTCATCGGTCATCGCTCGGTTTAGCCGCAATTCTCCGAACATCTTCATATTCTCTTCGTAATACTTGGCGGCGTCGCGGATGCACTGCCGCTTGTCGTCGCCAATATAGAAATGAAACCCGAAGCACAGCCGCTCCCCCAGATCGATGTGCATCCCCCGCTTGGCGTGCTCGGATTGCCATTTCAGCACCACGTTGTGCATCGCGCCGCCCTCGGCCGAACCGCCGCCCACCATGCCCTGGATGCCGTGCTTGGCCATGAACCCCAGCGCCCGCTCCGAACCGCCCTGGATCGGCTGCCAACACTCCACCGGCAGCCGCGCCGGCCGAGGCACCAGGGTCAATTCCTCAAGCGTATAGCCGCGATACGGCACCTCCGGAGGCAGCGTGTAGTACTTGCCCTGATGGCGGAACGACTCGCTGTTGAACGCCTTGAAGATGATATCGACCTGCTCCTCGAACAGTTCCCGATTCGCCTCCTGGTCGATCAGCGGCGCGCCGAACGTCTCCACCTCGCGCGTGTGGTAGCCGCGCCCGACACCGAACACCACGCGCCCGTGCGAGAGAATATCCGCCATCGCGTAATCCTCGGCCAGCCGCAGCGGATGCCACATCGGAGCAATATTGAAACCGCAGCCGATGTTCATCGACTTGGTCACATGCGTCAGGTGCAACGCCATCAGCAGCACGTTCGGAATGCACTCGGTGCCCTCGCGCTGGAAATGGTGCTCCGCCATCCAGAACGTCGAGTAGCCAAGCCCGTCCATGACCTGCGCGATCGATTGCGCCTTCGACAGCGCGCTGGACAGATGGGCATTGCCATACCGCCGGTCATTGATCGGGGTGCCGCCATAGCCGATATTATCGATATCGACATGACCAGCGAACAGGCTGTCAAACTTGGTTATCATCGCCTTGGTTCCTCCGCCCTTTCGCGGATAGTACGCCCCGCTGCGCCGGTGGCAAGCCACTGGTCAACCTGCCGGTCACGGCGATCGGAACACGACCGAGCCGACCGTCAAGCACAAGGCGATGAAAGTCAGCACCGCGTTGGCGGCGTGCGAGTATTCCCAGTGCGCTCGGAGCATCCGCCAATCGTTCGGCAGTACGCTCCAATTGCTCGTCGCCTGGTTGGCCGCGTAGGTCCACCGGAGGAAGATTCCAAGTCCCAAAAGGATCAGGATCGCAGCCAAAGCCGCGCACATCGCCGCGGCGGTGTGATCGCGGGTCAGGATCGCCAGGAAAAAATTTGCCAGCGCCGCGCCAATCAGCACAACCCCAAGCAGCGCCCAGCCCCGGTAGATCGACTGAACGGTCATGTAGTGGTCACGGTCCAGGCCGATCTTGTTGTGCAGCTCCAACAAATGCGCACCGAACGGAACCAGCGCCAGCGCGGTCAGGATGATGGCGGCGAACTGAACAATTTTGACCCCCACACTCGCCTCGCAGATTGCCTGCGGTCAAACCATGCGTCTCAGCTCGGCCTGAACCTTTTCGCCTTGGCACCGCTGCCGCCGCCCGTCAGCTTGCCAACTGCACGTACTCGAAATCGCCCGGCATGTTGTCGATCCCATGCCGAGGCGGCGAGATCCATCCGGCATAGCCGCCCGGCGTCAAGCAGGCCCGCATCAGGCTGGCGACGAACAGGTTGTCCTCGGTCGAGGGCAGCATCGACTCCCGTCGCCGATCCCACTCCTCGTTGCTCAAAATATTGCCGTCGGTATCGGTATGGATCGCGCTGAACTCGCCGATCCGGCGGTTGAACGCCACGTGCGGCAGGCTCATCCGGAACGCGGTGCCGGTCCGCTCCAGCACCCGGTTCCACCGCGCTACCCCGGCCGCCGCATCCTCCACGAAGTCATCGCGCAGCCGCATGTTCAGCGCCGACAGCGCGGCGACATCCTCGCGCAAGATCGCCCCCGCGCGTGGCCGCAGCACCGGATAGGCCGCCGCGGTCAACAAATGATCGTCGGTCAGCTTGTCCTCCCGATAACGCCCCTTCAGCCCGGCATTGAACGCATTCGCCGCATTGGTGCTGATTTCGTTACCGAACAGGTCGAATGTCAGCGAGCAATGCAGGTTGGCCTTCTTCTGGATCGTCGGCAGATCGATCACGCCCAGCGCCCGCACCCGCTCGATGTCGTGCGGATCCTCGATCCCGGCCTGCTTCATCGCTTCGGCGGTACGCTGGATCACTCGCGCAATCCCGGTCTCACCCACGAACATATGGTGCGCCTCCTCGGTCAGCATGAACCGGCAGGTGCGCGACAGCGGATCGAACCCGGACTGCGCCAGTGCGGCCAACTGCATCTTGCCGTCGCGGTCGGTGAAGAAGGTGAACATGAAGAACGACAGCCAGTCGGGCGTCTGCTCGTTGAACGCCCCCAGCATGCGCGGCGTGTCCTGGTGTCCCGACCGGCGGCGCAACAGGTCCTCGGCCTCCTCACGGCCGTCACGGCCGAAGTATTTCTGCAGCAGGTACACCATCGCCCAAAGATGCCGCCCCTCCTCGACGTTCACCTGAAACAGGTTGCGCATGTCATACAGCGACGGCGCGGTGGCGCCCAGATAGCGCTGCTGCTCCACTGACGCCGGTTCGGTGTCGCCCTGGATCACCAGCAGCCGCCGCAACATGGCGCGATACTCGCCGGGCACCTCCTGCCACGCCGGCTCGCCCTTGTGCGCGCCGAACGGAATGGTGCGGCCCTCGACCGCCGGCGCCAGCAGGATGCCCCAACGATACTCCGGCATCCGCACGAAGCCGAACTTCGCCCAGCCCTCGCTACCGACGCCCACCGCGGTGCGCAGATAAACCGGCGAGCCCTGGAACCCCTCGGGCCCCATCGACGTCCACCAGTCGATATAGCCGGGATGCCAGGTCTCCAGCGCCTTGCGGACGCGAAGATCGTCGGACAGGCCGACATTGTTGGGGATCAGGCCGTCATAATCGATCTGGCTGCCATCGGGCATGGTGATGTCCTTTCAGACCCGTTCAGTGTTGAAGTCCGGCCGCACGCCCGACCCATAGCGCTTCAGCGAACCCGCCTCGCCGACCGCGTTGGGCCGCTGGAAGATCCAGTTCTGCCAGGCCGTCAGCCGTCCGAAAATGCGCGTCTCCATCGTCTCCGGACCAACAAACCGCAGATTGGCCTCCAGCCCGGTCAGCGCGTCGGCCGAGAACGACGCGCGTTCCTCCAGCATCAGCCGCACCTCGTCGTCCCAGTCCACCTCGTCATGGGCGAACGTCACCAGACCATGGCGCTCCGCGGTCTCGGCATCCAGCGTCGCCCCGATCAACCCCGCCGCCGCCTCCAGCGAATCCGTCTCGCCATAGAACCGGTTCGCCAGCCGCGACAGCCCGTTGCCCATCGGCAGGCCGGAGAAATTCAACGCCGACAAATGCAGGCTCGCCGCACCGCGATTGTCGCCCGCCACCCTCCCGGCGAACATCACCGACCGGTCCGCGGCAAACACCAGTTCCGCTAGGCTGCCGGCGAAGCAGCTTCCGGGTTCGATCAGCGTGACCAGGCTGCGAGCCATCATGTCGACACGCTTGAACACCCGCTTCAACAGCAGCCGGATCTCCCGCACCGCCCAATCGTCCCGGTATTGCTCCAGCAGACCGTCCACTCCCAACACCAAATCCGGATCGCCGACAGAACGAAACACCAGCAGCCCGATCGAGGGTTCGTTCAGCCGCAGATGCAACAACAGATCATCCAGCTCCCGCGCCATCGCCAGCGGCCAGAACCCCGCGCCCAGGTCGTGGATGCCGCGCAAATCCCCCGGCAAATCGCCCGGCCCCGCAATCGTGATCGTCACCGATCGTCCCGCCCGATCCAACGCCGCCCTGACATATCCGTACGCCACGCCATCGTCGTCGATCGTGCGTCGTAGCGGCGTCAGCGATATTCCCCTCCCGCCCTCACCACCGGACTGCCCGGCCAATGCCCGAGCACGCTCCGCCACCGTCGCCTCCCACGCCGAGGGCGGCACGATTTCATCCACCAGCCGCCAGTCCACCGCGCGCTGCCCCCGCACCCCCTCCTCCGCGGTGCAGAAAATATCCGCCCGGTCGCGCCGCACCCGCCGCTTGTCGGTCAGCCGGGTCAGCCCACCCGTCCCCGGCAGCACCGCCAGCAGCGGCAGCTCCGGCAGCGACACCGATGAACGCCGGTCGTCGATCAGCATCACATGGTCGGCCGTCACCGCCAGTTCATAGCCGCCACCCGCCGCGCTGCCGGCGATCGCCGCGATATAGCGCTGGCCCGAGTTCGCCGACGCGTCCTCGATCGCCAATCTGGTTTCGTTGGTAAACTTACAAAAATTCACCTTGTGCCCGTGCGTCGCCAATCCCAGCATGCGGATGTTCGCCCCGGCGCAGAACACTCCCGGCTTGCCCGACCGCAGCACCACCGCCCCGACCTCGGGATGCTCGAACCGCAGCCGCTGCACCGCGTCGGCCAGCTCGATGTCGACGCCCAGGTCATAGGAGTTCAGCTTCAGCTCATAGCCGTCCATCAGCCCGCCCGCCGGATCGACATCCATCGTCAGGCTCGCCACCGCCCCGTCGAACGACAATTTCCAATGGCGATAACGCGCCGGCTCAGTCTGGAAATCGATCACGTCGAGGCTCCCCGTTCCAGCGTGGCGATAAACCCGGCAATCGCCGCCAGGGTCGCCTCCTTGGCCTCCAGATGCGGCGAGTGCCGCGCCCCGGCAATCAGTCCGGTCTCGATCGGCGCCCGCGCGTGGGCCGCAAACACCTGCAATTGCTCGGCCGAACCATAAGGATCGGCCTCACCCTGTAACGCCAGGATCGGCACCCGGATGCCGCCCAGCCGTTCGGTGATATCGAAATCGCGAAACCGCGGGTCCAGCCAGGCGTCGTTCCAACCACGAAACGCAACCTCGACATCGCGGTGATACCGCGCCAGCCGCTGCCGCAGAGCCCCGCTTTCATACTCGGTCCTGATCCCACGAATACTTGCGACGTTCACGTCCTCGACGAAGAAATGCGCCGCGATCGTCACCAGGCCGAGCAGCGCCGGGCCGAGCAGCGCCGGGCCAACATCACCCGACGCGCCATGACCCAAGCCAGCATGACCCAGGCCGGCGTCACCCAAAGCCGCGTAGATCGCCGCGATCGAACCGCCGTCGGAATGGCCTACCAGCACCGAACGCCGGATCCCCGCCACCCGCAGAACCTGGGGCAACACAACCTCCGCCTCGTGATGCATATACGTCATCGGCCGAGGCAGCCGCGCCGCCGCGGAATCGCCATAGCCAAACCGCGAGTAGGCAAACACCCCCCAACCAGTCGCCGCCGACAGCAACTCCGGCACGTCGCGCCAAAGCGCCACGCTGCCCAGGCCCTCGTGCAACAGCACCAGGGTCGCCGCCTGGGTCGGACCCGGCCCCCACCAGCCGGTCTCCAGCTCACCGCCATCGACCCGGATGCGCCCCGCCCGCATCACACCTCGCGCAGCCGGAAGCGCTGGATCTTGCCGGTCGCCGTCTTCGGCAGGCTGTCCACGAACTCGATCCAGCGCGGATACTTCCACACCCCGATGCGGCCCTTCACATGCGCCTGCAGCTCCGCCACCAGCGCATCGACCCCGATTGTATCGACGTCATCCCGCCGGATCACGAACGCCTTCGGCTTGACCAGCCCATCGCTGTCGGCCCGCCCGATCACCGCCGCCTCCAGCACCGCGGGATGCGAGATCAACGCCTCTTCGACCTCGAACGGCGACACCCAGACGCCGCTGACCTTCAACATCTCGTCGCTGCGGCCCTGAAACCGGAAATACCCCTCCGCGTCGCGCGTATAGGTGTCCCCGGTATACGTCCATTCGCCCTGGAACGTCCGCCGCGACCGAACCCGCCGGTTCCAGTAGCCGTCCGCCGAGCTGTCGCCGCGCACCACCAGTTCGCCGGCCTCGCCATGCGCCACCGGCCGGTCGTGCTCGTCCACGATGCGCGCCTCATAGCCCGGCACCGGCCTGCCGCTGCTGCCGTAACGCACATCGTCGGGATGGTTACTGATGAAAATATGCAGCATTTCGGTGGACCCGATCCCGTCCAGGATATCCACCCCGACGACCGATTTCCACCGCCTGCCGATATCCGCCGGCAGCGCCTCCCCGGCCGAGATGCAGCGTCGCAACCGAGCCGACCCGGCTCCCGGCGAGATCATCGGATTGGCCAGCAACCCCGCGTACAACGTCGGCACGCCACCGAACAGCGTCGGCTGATACGTCCGCATCACGTCCAGCACCGCGTCCGGCGTCGGCCGCTCCGCCAGCAACACCGAACACGCCCCGACCGAGGCCGGAAACGTCAGGCTGTTGCCCAGCCCATAGGCGTGGAACGCCTTGGCCGCCGAAAACATCACATCATCCGGCCCGATCCCCAGCACCTTCGCGGCGTAGGTCTCCGCCGTGCAGCGCAGGCTGGAATGCACGTGCCGCACCCCTTTCGGCGCCCCGGTCGATCCCGACGAATACAGCCAGAACGCGACCTCATCGCCCGCTGCCGCCACGCTCGGCGTCGCCGGATCGCCCCCCGCCAGAAATCCGGCGAACCCGCCCCAGCCATCCACCCCGTCCGCCAACCCATCCGATTGTGAAACGATCACCCGCGCAACCCCGGCCGACCGCAGCGCCCCACCCAAACGTTCCACCAGTCCCGCCGAGATCACCACCGCCGCCGCTCGGCAATCCGCCAGGATGGTGCCCACCGTCTCCGCCGTCAGCAGCGTATTGATCGGCACCGGCACCGCCCCGGCCCGCATGGCGCCCCAGAACGCGACCGGAAAATCCACCGTGTCCTGCAACAGCAGCAGCACCCGCTGCTCACGCCCGACCCCGGCAACCGTAAGCGCACCGGCGAACGCCGCGCTGGCCGAGGCCAGTTCGCCATAGCTCAAGGCCCGCCAGGCATCGCGAAACGCCACCCGGGCGCCACTGCCCTCGGCCACGTGCCGATCAACAAACCAATCGACGGCGTTGCCTGACACCATCCCGATACGCTGCCTCCTTGCCGAGCCTCGAAACCCGATTGCATGCACTATATTGCATGTTGGTCGCAAGCGAAAGCCCTGACGCTGGCCGGCGAGCGCAAGTCGGACGAACCAAGGCCGGACGAACCAAGGCCCAGCGAACCCAGGCCGGACCCGGCGTGCTACGTGGCACCGCCCCCGATCGCCTCCTCGACCTCGCCCAACCGGTCCTTGCCGAAGAAGATCTGCCCGCCCACGAAGAACGTCGGCGAACCGAAGGTCCCCCGCTCGAAAGACCGTTGCGTGTTCGCCAGCAGCTCGTCCTTGACCTCCTGCGCCTGCGCCAGGCTCAGCAGCCGTTCGGCGTCCAGCCCCGACGCCGCCAGCGCCGCCCGCAGCACCGCCGGATCATCCAGCTTCTTCGGGTCCGACCACATGTGCCGATACGCCTCGTCGACATAGCGTTCGAACACCCCCAGCCGCCTGGCCGCGACAGCGGCGCGCATCAGCACCAGCGTATTGACCGGAAAGAACGGGTTGGCCCGGAACGAGGTGATCGCGTGACGCTCGATGAACCGCTCGGTCTCCAACTTCTGGTAGTCCGGCTTGTTCTTGATCCCCGCCATGCTTTCGGCCGGTGACCGATTGCCGGTCAGCTTGAAAATCCCGCCCAAAAGCACCGGCACATAGTCGAACCGAACGCCGGTTCGCCGCTCGATGCCGGGGATCACCAGGTGGCTCAGATACGCGTTCGGGCTGCCGAAATCGAAATGGAACTCGACCTTGCTCATCACTTTGCCCCGCCCCTGCCAAACCCCGCCCCTGCCAAGCCCTGCCCCTGCCAAGCCCTGCCCCTGCCAACCCAAACCGCGCTCACGGCGCCACCCTGATCTCCACCAACGCCTGCCGCCGAACCGAGGTCACCTGCTCGATCGCCGCCGCCAGCACCCCCGGCAGCTCCGCCGCACTCTCCACCTTCGCCGTCCACGCCCGGCTCGCCGCCGCCACCTGAGTAAAATCGGGCGCCGGATCCAGCGAGACCAGGGGCATGCGATTGACCCGCGACGCATAGCCGTCCGGATAGGTGCCCAGCACCGACTTTCGCACCGCGCCCCATTCGTGGTTGTTCAAAACCAGCATCAGCACCGGCAGATCCAGCGCCTCGGCAATCTGATGGCACGCCACCGGGTTGGCGAACATATAGGATCCGTCCCCCATCGTGGCGACGATGATCCGCCCGGGCTGCGCCAGTTGCATGCCCAAAGCGCACGGCGCCGACCACCCCAGCCCGCCGGAATGAGGCTCCTGATACCAGCTTCCCGCCGTCCGCAGCGTCATCGGCTCCATCGGGCACCCCAGTTCGGAAAGCACCGTCGCATCGCGGCCCTCGATAGCCCGCGACAGGCACAGGCTGACCCAGGCCTTGGTCATCAGCTCTCCCTCCCGCCCGCGTTCCGCTGCCAGTCGAGCCGCCACTCGGATCTGTTCGGCGCTGCCCGCCACCCGCGCCCGCCGCGCATCCACCGCATCGGACCGCCCCGGCGAACCCATCGCCGCCCGCAGCCCCAAAATGACCTCGTCCAATTCCCCCGCCAGCGATAGATCAGCCGGAAAATGCCGCACCGGAAATCGGCTGTACAAAGGGTCCGGACCGGCCTGGATCACCCTGCACCCCGGCGCCAGCCGATTGACCTCGGGCGACCACGGCGCCAGGCAGTCCAGCACCAGCACCACATCCGCCTCGCCCAGCCAAGGTTCGGGTTCGCTGCCCACCGCCATCGGATGATCGGTCGCCAGCGCGATCTCGGTCACCCAGTACTGCACCACCGGAATCCCCCAACACTCGACCAGTGAGGCCAGCGCCGCGAACCCCTCGGGCGAACCCGCCCCGCGCTGCGACACGATCACCGGACGCTTCGCCCCCGCCAGCCACTCCGCCGCCTGCCGCAGCGCCGCCGCCAACGGTGCAAACCCCACCGCCGCTGCTCGAGGCGGCTGGCCCAGCGCATCGGAAGGGCACGGCCCGCACAGCACCTCCCGGGGCAGGCTGACATACACCGGCCCGCGGGGTGTCGAACTGGCGATCGCATACGCCCGGTCCACCACCTCCGGCGCCTGTTCAGGAAATCGCAGCTCGTAATCCCACTTCGTCGCCTCGCGCACCAGCGCCGCTTGGTCGCGCATCTCCTGGCCCCAGCCGATCGGCACCGTCCTGGCCCCCAGCCGCCCCTGCTCCAGCGTCGGCGTCCGCCCCGAGAACAGCAGCACCGGCACCCGTTCGGTCGCCATGTTGATCGCCCCGATCGCGCAATTCGCCAGCCCGACATTGGTGTGCGCCATCACCGCCTGAGCCCGCCCGGTCGCCAGGTAATAACCATGCGCCATGCCCATCGCCGCGTGCTCGTGCGGGATCACCACCGCCCGAGGCAGCGCGATGTCGGCCGCCGCCGCCTCCGCCAGCCCCTCGATGATCGGCGGAAAATCGGTGCCCGAGTTGGCGAAGATGTAGTCCACCCCGACCGCCTTCAGCCGCGCCAGCAAGGCGCCTCCGGCCGTGATGGCGGCTCGATCCGCGCGCGCTTCGGACATCGCTGGCTCCTGTCGAATGAGGACCCGCGGACCCTACCGCAGGAACCCCCAGCGCTCTACTGCTAGCGCCCTACTGCAGGAACCCCCAACGCTCCACCGCCGGCTCCGCCGACGCCCATTTCCACCCCGACGCCTGCTTGCAGATATCGGCGGTGAACCAGGCCCGCTTCAATTTGACGCCGCTGCCCCGGTCAACCGAGAACACCACCTCCCGGCACGCCGCCAGCTTCGTGTCGATCGCCCGCACCACACGCAGCCCGCCGTGTTCGTCGCCGATCGGAATATCGTGCTCGATCGTCCACGCCGCCTCGGTCCCCACCGGCAACTCGCCGGCGATCTGGGCAATCGCGTCCTGTTCCGCGCCCTGCCGAACCCGTCCGTAATAGCGCACCACGTAGTTGGCGCCGGCATCGACCGCCACGCCGACCAGGAACCCGACCGCCGGGTTGCCGGTGGCGCCCCCCGCCGCGCCGCCAGCCACCACCGCCGCGATCTTGCCGGTTGAGGTGCAGCCCGCCAGCAACACCGCCACCGCCAACACCGCCGCCAACACCGGCAGCCTCACTGCAGCGGACCCCAACGCGCAGTCGCCGGTTCCGCCGACGCCCACTTCCACGTCTGCCCATCCAGGCACACCGTCGCGGTATAGAACGCCCGGTTCACCACCTTCTGCTTCACCGTATCGACCGAGAACACGATCTCCTTGCAGTTGAAGTCGTCCGCGCCCAGCAGCCGGGTGACCACCAGGTCGCCGTGCTCGTCATCTTCGATCGGGATGCTGTGACGGACGCTCCAGTGCCCGATCGTCCCCGGCGTCAGCGCCCCCGCCGCGCTGGCGATGCGGTCCTGCTCCACGGTGTGGACGTCACGCTCCAGATATTGCAGCCCGGCATTGGCACCGGCCGCCACGCCCAGGCCAATCCCGGTGGCAGCGGCAGGACTCTTGTTCACCGCGTTGGCGATGCCCGCCCCGGCGATACCCGCGACATCGGAGGTGGTCGCGGTCAGCACCGACCCACAAGCCGACAACGCGCCCAAGCAGGCCATCAGCACGACAATACGAAGCAGCATCATCGCCGGTCGTATCGACCCGCCCCGTGACCGGTCAACCGGAACATCGCGGTGCCGGCGCCGTCACGTCATCTCTATCATCCTTGTCAGTCGTATCGACCCGCAGTCACGTGAACAACTCGGCGCCGACGGCCAGCGATCGGTCGAGCCCGGACGCCACAATGACAGAACGGGAGCGGCCCGATCCGAGGCACCTCGGCGGGAGCTTTTGCGCATCGAGTGTTGTTAGGGATTTGCACGGAGTCAGCACGAGGGCCACGAAGTGCCACGGAGTTTTCCAGCAGCCGAGGCCGCGCCAGCGTGGCTAAAAATGTTGCGCCGCCGCCGCCAAATGGTTTCGCATCGCACGCGGCATGATTGTGTGGCAACCACACCGCCCGCAGCCATCGCCGAGCGCATTCTACGTCAAACAGTTTTTCCACAGTATACAGTTTTTCCACAGTATAAGGTATTTCCGGTATTGGGTCGGTTTGGAAACTGACCCACCACCAGTGTAACCGCATCGCGGATTGACCACGTCCGCCATGCTGACCGCATCGACCGATACGATACCCCTCCGTGACCACCGTGCCCTCGTTCTTCCTTCGTGTTAAAGCCTAACGCCCCGCTCCCCCTTACCGATGTCGCACAGGCCCAGACACCGTTTTGCCTCGCTCGACCGCCGCCCGCCCCCTCATGCTACCTCCTCGACGCCCCTCCGACCCCATGCCTCACTTCATTCCGGTAATGGAACTCACCATCGCCCTGGCATCGCGCCCGGGCCAGCGCCCGGCATCGACCTGGACAATGAAGTCGCCCACCAGCCGGTTGAACTGGTCAGGGTCCTCCAGGTTGATGGTATGGCCGCAGTTCGGCATCACCGACAACGCCGCCATGGGAATCGTCTGCTTCATCAGAACCGCCGGCTGCAGACACGGCCAGTCCTCGTCCCCAGTCAGGATCAGCACTGGCACCCTCAGTCCCGCCATCTGTTCGGTCAGGTCGTAAAGCGAAGGCCGCTCCCGCTGCACCCCCAACTGCGTATTGCGGGCCCCCACCGCCGAGTGCTCCGCCAACTGCCGCTTGAACTCCTCGAAACCCCGAGGGTCCTTGTTCTCGAACTGCACCCGGGTCGGCCCGTAGGCATATTTCGCCGCAAACGCCTCGATGCCGTTCTGGTCCAGAAACGCGGCGACGGCGTCAACCTCCGAACGGAACTTCTCCCGCTGACCCGCCTCCGCGCCATAGCCGCACCCCGCGACGCACAGCGACAGCGCTCGGCCCGGATGCCGCAGCCCGAAATGCAGCGTGGCGAACCCGCCCATGGACAGCCCCACCACATGCGCCTTGTCGATCCGCAGATGATCCAGTACTGATACGATATCGTCCGCCGCCCGCGCCTGCGAATACTTTGCCACATCCTCCGGCACGTCCGACGGCGGATAGCCCCGCGCGGCATAGCTGATCGCCCGATAGCGCTGGCCGAAATGGCGCATCTGCGCTTCCCAGGCACGATGGTCGCCGGCGAACTCATGCACGAAGATCACCGGCACCCCGGATCCGCATTCTTCGTAATGCAGCCGGACACCATCATCGGTGGAGGCGATAGGCATCGTTGAATCTCCTCAGGTCGAACCGCCGATGCTACGCCATCGCCGGCGGCTGACCAGACCCGCCCACCCCCACCCCCGAACTAAACCCGGTACACCGCCCGAACGGTCGCCGCATCGATCCGCTGCTCCGCCAGATCGCGCGCCACCAGCTCCGGGTCACGCTGTTCGGGGCGCCCATAGCCACCCGACCCGGCGGTCACCACCTCGATCAGATCACCTCGCCGCAGCATCCCCGACCCATGATCCAGCGGCGCCGACGCCGTCACCGAAGCCATCCCCCCCGCCAATCCCCCGCCCAACCCCCACGGCGCCGACAGTATCCGCGCGCCATCCACCCGCACATGACAATCGTGGTCCGCCCGATACACCCGCCGGATCCCCATCCCGCCGCGGAACCGCCCCGCCCCGCCCGAACCGTCCACCAGCTCATAGCGCATCAACGTCAGCGGATATTCCAGCTCCAGCGCCTCCACCGGCAGGTTGGAGGTATTGGTCATATGCACATGCACCCCATCCAGACCGTCCTTGTCGAACCGCGCCCCCGACCCGCCGCCGATGGTTTCCAGATACACCCACAGCGCCCCATCCGCCGGCTGATGACCCGCGAACGTAATGGAAAAACACGCGCCATTCGCCGCCGCCGTCACCTTCTCGGGAACCGCCGGCGCCAGCGCACCAAAAATCAGATCGACCACCCGCTGGCACAGCGACAGCCGCCCGTTCACCGCCGCCGGATGCACGCAGTTCACGATCGTCCCAGCCGGGGCCGTCACCGTCAAAGCCCGAGCCAGCCCCGCGTTCGGCAGGATGGAGGGATCGACGATCGCCTTCACCGCGTAATACACCGTCGACAACAGCGCCGTCATCGTCATGTTCAGCCCGGCCCGCACCTGGGCGGGCGCCTCGAAGTGCAGCGCCATCGCATCGCCGCTGACCCGGATCTCGCACGACAAATCCAGCTCGCCGTCCACTTCCGGGCAATCGTAACGATCTCCGAACCGATATACCCCGTCGGCGATCGTCGCGATCCCCGCCCGCATCTTGCGTTCGGCATAATCCTGCAGCGCCGCCCCAGCTTGCAGCACGGTGTCGCGCCCATATTTGGCGCACAGCCCGGTCAGCCGCCGCACCCCCAGCCGGTTGGCTGCCATCTGCGCGCGGAAGTCGGACAACCGCTCCCGCGGCACCTGGCAGTTCAGCAAAATCAGCGCCTGCACATCCTCTTGCAGCACCCCGGCGCGATACAGCCGTATAGGCGGAATGCGCAGCCCCTCCTGATAGATGTGAGCGTGCCCACGATCGGCGAAATCGGCATGGTGAGCCAGGTTCACCGCCCACGCGATCATCGCGCCATCGACGAACACCGGCTCCGCCAGCACGATATCGGGCAAGTGCGTGCCGCCGCCCTCATAGGCGTCGTTGCCGCAGAACACGTCCCCCGGTCGCATCTCGGCCACCGGATGGCGCCGCATGATATGCGGAATCAGCTCCAAAAAACTGCCCAGATGCATCGGAATGTGCTCGGCCTGGCACAGCGTCTTGCCCTCCACGTCGAACAGCGCCGTCGAGCAGTCCCGCCGCTCCTTGATGTTGGTGGAATACGAAGCCCGGATCAGCGCCTCACCCATCTCCTCGACGATGGAAGACAGCGCGCTGCCGATCACCTCGATGGTGATGGGATCGATCATGCCACCTCCAAATCAGATTCAGATACGGCTCGACCCGCGCGGTCATCCCCGGCAGCACCACCGTCGTCGCATCCATCTGCTCCACCACGGCAGGGCCGGCGAAGCGGTTACCGGCCCGCAGCCGCGCGCGGTCGTAGATCGGACAATCCACCGCCCCGCCCGCCTCCGGCAGCCAAACCGAGCGCCGCCCGATCACCGCACTACCTGCCTCCGGCCCGGCGTCGTCCCGCGCGACAAACCTGGCCTTCGGCACCACCGCCGATGCCTCCAGGCGAAACGTCACCAGTTGCACCGGCTCATCCTCGGCGGCAAAGCCATAGGCCCGCCGATGCGCCGCCGCGAACGTCGCCGCCAGATCGTCCGCCCCCCCACTGACCGGGATCGGCAATTCATAGTTCTGCCCGGCATAGCGCATGTCCACCGTAGGCACGATCCGCCTCGCCTCGGCGCCGATCCCCTCGGCGTCGAACCACGCCTCGGCCCTGCCCGTCAGCACGCCGAACGCATCCGCCAGCGCCGCCGCCGCCGCATCCAGCGGGGTCAGCCGGGTCATCGCGAAGTCGCAGCGCAAATCGGTCAGCAGCAGCCCCATCGCGCACAGCACCCCGGGCGAGACCGGCACCAGCACGCGCCCGATCTCCAACTCCCGCGCCAGCCTGGCGGCGTGCAGCGGCCCCGCGCCGCCGAACGCGATCAGCGCGTAGTCCCTTGGGTCATAGCCGCGCTGCACCGAGATCACCCGGATCGCTCGGGCCATGTTGGCCGTCACTACAGAAACGATCCCTTGCGCCGTCGGCATCGCCTCCAGCCCCAGCCGTTCCGCCAGCCCGGCGATCGAGGCCAGCGCCAGGTCGTGCCGCACCGCCATCCGCCCACCCAGCAGAAACCCCGGATTCAGCGTCCCCAGTACCACGTTTGCATCGGTCACAGTCGGCGCCGTCGCACCA
The DNA here is from genome assembly GCF_965277165.1 of Rhodopila sp. GTDB lineage: Bacteria > Pseudomonadota > Alphaproteobacteria > Acetobacterales > Acetobacteraceae > Rhodopila. Next base: position 1,800,137 of record NZ_CBDICE010000005.1, on the reverse strand, counting down.
AGATCGTAACAAACCGGCCCCGGATCGGCTCCGGCACTGGCCGGCCCCACCTTCAGCAATCCGCCGCTGTCGATAAACGCGATCGAACCGCCGCCGGCACCCACGGTATGGATATCCAGCATCGGCGCCTTGATCGGATAGCCATGCACCACCGCCTCGCTGGCCAGCCGGCACGCCCCGCCCGAAAGCAGCGCCACATCGGTGCTGGTCCCCCCCATGTCGAACGTGATCAGGTCGGAAAATCCCGCCTGCTGCCCGACCTCGGCCGCGCCCACCACGCCGGTGGACGGTCCCGACAGCACCGTGCGCACCGGCAACCGGGCCGCCTGCTCGAAACTGATCACCCCGCCGTTGGACTGCGTCAGGTGCGGCGTCGCGACCACGCCCAGCCGGGCCAACCGGTCGCCCAGCTTTTGTATATACGATTGCATCACCGGCCCGAGATAGCCGTTGACCACCGCGGTGGACATCCGCTCGAACTCGCGGAACTCCGGCGCCACCGCGTGCGAGACCGAGGCGAACGCGTCAGGAAATTCCTCCGCCAGTATCCGCGCCGCGATCGCCTCGTGCGCCTCGGCCACGAAGCCATACAGAAAGCACACCGCCACGGCGGCGACACCCTCGTCGCGCAGCCGCCGCACCGCCGCCCGCACCGCCGCCTGGTCCAACGCCACCTCGACGCGGCCGTCGTGGCGCACGCGTTCGGCCACCTCCAGCCGCAGGTCGCGGCTGACCAGCGTGGGCGGCTTGTCCACATGAATGTCATACAGGTCCGGCCGCTTCTGCCGCCCGATCTCCAGCAGGTCGCGGAACCCGTCGGTGGTGATCAGCCCGGTCCTGGCGCCGCGATGCTGGATCAGCGCATTGGTCGCCACCGTGGTGCCGTGGCCGAAATAGCCGACCGAGGCGGCATCGGTACCGGCCCGCTCGATCGCATCGGCCACGCCACCCGCAATCCCCCGCGACGGATCGTCCGGCGTCGAGGCCACCTTCCAGACCAGTACGGTCCCACTCTGGTCATCGAACAAGCAGACATCGGTGAACGTCCCGCCGGAATCGACCCCGATACGCCAAGCCATGCAGCCCCCGTAGCCAGTACAGACCGCGATCGTGCCACGGGGCGGCCGCCGGTGTCATGGCCGCTGCCGCAATTCCCCCCAGGAGCAATGGTTGCCCCGATTTGCGGCTCGCTCCAAGCCGCCCGGACCGGCACCTGTGACCATCAGCGGGCGCCCCGATCGCCGGCAAACGCCCTGATGGCGTCCATCGCGGCACTGTCGGGCCAAGGGCAACGATCACGGCGCGGCCACGGGGAGTGCGCGCGGATCCGGAATTGCAATTTTGCAGCAAACACCCCACATCTTGCAAAACAGGAACCCGCACATGCCGCTTACCCAGCAAAAAACCCGCGTCGCTCCACCTCGGGTCGACCCCATCGCCGCGCTCCGCGGCTGCTTCCACATCATGGACGCCTGGGGTGCCACCGCCGACGAAACCCGCATCATCCTCGGTGCCCCGGCGGAGCGCACCTACTACGCATGGCGTGCCGGCAACGCCGTGCGGGTCCCGCCCGACACGCTGCGCCGGATCGGCTACGTCGCCGGCATCTACAAAGCCCTGCAAATCCTCTACTCCGATCCGCATCTGGCGGATGGCTGGGTCAAGCGGCCGAACGGCGCGTTCGGCGGGCAGACGCCGTTGCAACGCATGTGCGCCAGCGACGTCACGGACCTGGCCGCCGTGCGGGATTATCTCGATGCAGCCCGGGCACCCTGGAGCTGACCTTTGTCGACACGCCGGATCGACTGGCCGAAGGCGTGGCGGATCATTGCCTCGCGCTATCCACCCATCAACCTGTTCGAGCGCCTCACCCCGGACCCCGCGATTTGGGAGGCACTGCTCGTCCTCGAACAACTCACCAACCCGAGGGTTCGCGACGAGGTCGGGGAAATTGCCTTGGTGCCGCCGGAACAACGCGTGTCCGGTCCCGGCGCCAGCTACGTCATGGCCGCGTTCACCCATATCAACCGCATTCGGTCACGCTTCAGCGACGCCACCTTCGGCGTATACTACGCCGCGGCAGAACTTGAGACCGCCATCGCCGAGACCGTCTTTCACTTCGAGATGTATGCTCGTGACAGCAACGACCCGCCACGCATGGAGGATATGCGCGTGCTGGTGGGAGCGGTGGCGGAACAGTTCGAGGATGTGGCAGCCCTTCCTGAACCCCAGCGCTCGCGGCTGCTCGATCCCGAGCACTACGCCGCTGCCCAGGCTTTTGCCCGATCACTCCGCGACACCGGGTCGATGGGCGTGGTTTACCCCAGTGTGCGCCGCACCGGTGGTACGTGTGTTGGCGCCTTTCGGCCCCGTGCCGTCAGCATTCCCCACCAGGAACGACACCTCAAATACCACTGGAACGGCGATCGGATTGCCCGCTACTTCGACTACTCCAGGGACACATGGATCGATTTATAGGTGTTTCCCGCGATCGCCCAGTCAGCCACCAAACGCAACAAAACCACCGCTAACCCCGCGTACTCATCAGCCTGGCCTTGTCCCGCTTCCAATCCCGATCCTTGATTGCCTCGCGCTTGTCCTGCTTCTGCCGCCCCACCCCAACACCCAGCAATACCTTCGCCCGCCCCTGGTCATTGAAATGGATCTGCAACGGAACCAGCGTCGCGCCCTGCTTCGAAACCGCCCCCAGCAGCTGCACGATCTGCTTCTTCTTAAGTAACAACTTGCGCGGCGCCCGAGGCTCGAAACGCGACAGCACCCCACCCTGGTATTCCGGGATATAGGCGCTGAACAGCCACATCTCGCCCTCCCGCTCGCCCGCCCAGGCCTCGGTCAGCGTCGCCCGCCCCAGCCGCAGCGACTTCACCTCCGGCCCCTTCAGCACGAGCCCGGCCTCCACCGTATCCTTGATGGTATAGTCGTACCTGGCCTTGCGGTTCTGCGCCGCCACCCCGTGCGAGATCAGCCCCTTCTTCCTGGCTTCAGCCATCAGGAGACCTCAGCACCCGACCCCTCAGTTCAACAACCCCGCCTCGGTCATCGCCGCCGCAACCCGCGCCCGGGTGGCCTCGCTGATCGGCGCCAGCGGCAGCCGGCAGCGCTCCGACGTCTTGCCCAGCAATGAAGCGGCATACTTCACCGGCGCCGGGCTGGTCTCGGCGAACAGCGCGTCGTGCAGCGCCAGCAGCCGGTTCTGCACCGCCATCGCCCGCGCGACCTTTCCCTCGGCCCAGGCCGCCTGCATCTCCCCGCACAGCCGAGGCGCCACGTTCGCGGTCACGCTGATGCAGCCCACCCCGCCCGCGGCGTTGAACGCCAGCGCGGTGTGATCTTCCCCCGACAATTGGCAAAAATCCTCGCCACACGCCCGCCGCGTGTGCAGCGGTCGCTTCAGGTCGGCGGTCGCGTCCTTCACGCCGACGATGTTGTGCAGCTGGGCCAGCCGCCCCATCGTCTCCACGCTCATGTCCACCACCGACCGAGGCGGAATGTTATAGATGATGATCGGCAGCTCCACCGCCTCGGCGATGGCGCGGAAATGCAGGTACATCCCCTCCTGCGTCGGCTTGTTGTAGTAGGGCGTCACCACCAGCGCCGCATCCGCCCCGGCCTCCTTGGCGTGCCGGGTCAGCGCGATCGCCTCTTCCGTGCTGTTCGACCCGGCCCCGGCGATCACCGGCACCCGCCCGTGCGCCACCTCGATCGCGATCTCCACCACCCGGCGGTGCTCCTGGTGCGACAGCGTCGGACTTTCGCCGGTGGTGCCCACCGGGATCAGGCCCTGGGTACCCTCCTTGATCTGCCAGTCCACCAGCGCCGCATAGGCCTTCTCATCGACCGACCCGTCATCCCGCATCGGCGTGATCAGCGCGACCAGCGATCCCTTGAACATATCCCTCTCCCACCACGGATAAGGCCGCGGAAACTAGGCGCGTGATTGATGCGCCGCAAGGCCGGCCTTGCTAGAAGGCGGCCATGCGCCACGCGATTCGCCTCGTCCTCGTCCTGCTCGCGGCCTGGCCGGCGGCCGAAGCCGGTGCCCAACCACCGAACCCGCCGATGGCCAACCCACTGGCCGCGGTCCGCGCCGACCGCTGGACCGACGCCCAGGCCGACGCCGCCCAATTCGCCGACCCGGTGGCCGAAAAGCTCATCCTCTACCTCCGCCTGCGCGCCCCCGGAGCCGCCACCCCCTCCGAAATCGCCGACTTCATCGCCCAAAACCCGGACTGGCCCGACCAGGCCACGCTGCAACGCCGCCGCCAGGAAGCCCTCGCAGCCGACCCCGACGACGCCGCCGTTCTCTCCCAGTGCACCCCGCCCCCAAGCCTCGCCGCCGCCCTGCTGCGCTGCGCCCGAGCCACCGCCAACACCGGGCGCACCGCCGAGGCCGACGCCCTGGCCCGCCGCGCCTGGATCCGCGCCATCGACACCGTCCCCGCCGAGGCCGACTTCCTCGCCCGCTGGCCCGGCATCGCCACCGCAGACGACCAATGGGCCCGCTTCCAACGCCTCGCTTGGCTCGCCGACCCCGCCGCCGCCGCCCGCCAGATCACCCGCCTCGGTGCCGCCCACCACGCCGCCGCCGAGGCCCGCCTCGCCGCCAAGCGCGACGACCCGGTCACCGAGGCTCTGGTTGCCGCCCTTCCCCCTGACCAGCGCGACGACCCCGGCCTGACGCTGGACCGCGCCCGCGCGCTGCGCCACGCCAACCACGACGCCCAAGCTGCCGCCCTGCTGATCCACACCCAGGATATCGGCCACCCCGGCGCGTTCTGGGCCGAACGCAACCTGCTCGCCCGCAAGCTGCTGCACGACGCCGACCCCGCCACCGCCTATGCCGTCGCGGCCACCGGTCGCGCCACTGACGCCGCCGCCGGCCGCGCCACTGACGCCGCCGCCGCGCACCGCCCGACCGGGGACGAAACCCACGCCGAGGCCGAGTTCCTCGCCGGCTTCATCGCCCTGCGCGGCCTGCACGACCCAGCCCAGGCCGAACCCCACTTCCGCGCCCTCGCCAATGCCCGCGCCATCATCACTCAGGCCCGGGCACACTACTGGCTGGCGCGATCCGCCGCCGCCGCCGGGCGCGACCCTAAGCCCGAGTTCACCGCCGCCGCCGCCTTCCCCACCACCTTCTACGGCCAGCTCGCCACCCTCGCGCTCGGCCAGCAACCGGCCGCCCGCATCGCCCGGCTCAGCGACCCGACCTGGACCCGCGACACCGCGCTCGCCTTCACCGAACACGAGGTGCTGCGCGCCGCCGCCTGGCTGATCGCCTGGGGCGACCCAAGCCGCGCCCGCGCCTTCCTGGTGCGCATGGACCAACTCGCCCCGATCCCGGCCGAACGCACCCTCACCGCGGTGTTCGCGCTGCAAACCGGATTGCCCGACGCAGCGGTGTTCGTCGCCCGCCGCATGGGCCACGACGGAGTGGCGCTGCCCCACGCCGGCTGGCCGATGCCCTATGACGTGCCCAGCCCCCCCGACCCGGCGTTCTCCCTGGGCATCATGCGCCAGGAAAGCAGCTTCGACATCGCAGCGCTCAGCCCGTCCGGCGCGCGCGGCCTGATGCAGTTGATGCCGCCCACCGCGGCCGAGGTCGCCAGGCAACTCGGCATCGGCGTTTCCACGGCCAGCCTCACCCTCGACCCAAGCGATAACATCCGGCTCGGTACCGCCTATCTCGGGGACATGCTGACCCGCTTCGACAACTGCCTGCCGCTCGCCGCCGCCGCCTATAATGCCGGCCCCCGCCGCGTCGCCGAGTGGCTCGACCAGAACGGCGACCCACGCACCGGCCCGATCGATATGGTCGACTGGATCGAGTTGATCCCCGTCGGCCAGACCCGCAACTACGTCCAGCGAGTGATCGAAAACGTGGTGATGTATCGCGCCGCCCGCCACGACCCGACCTCGATCCTGGCCGCCACGCCTTGGACACGCTGATCCACCACATCAGCGCCTGGGACCGCCTGCCGCTACAGGTCCGCCAATGGCACGTCGCCCCAGACGCCGAACCGGAGGTCGGCCCAGGCGCCCAACCGGACGGCGGCCCAGTCCCCCAGTCAAACCCCGGCCTGGACACCCGCCCGAACGCCCAACCGAACGCCGGCTCGGGCGCGCATCGGCCAGCCGGTCGCCACCACCCGCCGCCACCGATCCTCTGCCTGCCCGGCCTGGTCCGCACCGGCGCCGACTTCGAAACCCTCGCCGCCGAGATCGGCCACGACCGCCGCGTCGTCACCCTCGACTACCCCGGCCGCGGCGACTCCGGCCGCTCACGCGATGTCAACCGCTACGCCCCCGAGGCCTGCCTGCGCGACGTCATGGACGTCTGCGCCGCGCTGCACGTCCACCGCGCGGTGATCATCGGCACCAGCTTCGGCGGCCTGCTCGCCATGGGCCTCGCCGCCGCTCGTCCCGCCCTGGTCCACGCCGTGGTGCTGAACGATATCGGCCCCGACATCGCCGGCGACGGCGCCGACTTCGTGCGCGACTTCGTCGGCCACGACCCCGCTTTGCCCAGCCTCGAGGCCGGCGCCGCCCTGCTGCGCGCCAGCCTGCCGCCGATGTCGCTGCACACCGACGCCGCCTGGCGCCGCATGGCCGAGCTCACTTATCGGGCCGGCCCCGACGGCCTATGGCACCCCAACTGGGACACCGCCATCGCCCAATTGCTGAACCGGCCGCCGCCAGACCTGTGGCCGATATTCGGCGCGCTGGCGCATCTTCCCGTGCTGCTCGTGCGCGGCGCCGTCAGCAACATCCTGCTGCCCGGCACCGTCAGCCGCATGCAGGCCGTCCATCCCGACATGGAGGTCGTCTCGCTACCCGGCATCGGCCACGCCCCGATCCTGACCGAACCCCCCGCCCTCGCCGCCATCCAGAATTTTCTGGCGCGCAATCCATGAACATCCGCAAGACCGGGAACATCTTCAAGACCGGGAACACCCGCAAAACCGGGAACATCCGCAAAACCGACCCCAACCCGTCCGGCAACCGGTGACCACCAAAAGCCCATGACCAGCGCCAACCCCACCGCCAACTCCACCGGCAACCCCACGGGCAACCCCGACGGCAACTTATGACCCGGCGCACGAAACTCGCCCGCTTCATCGCCGCCGGCTTCGGCACCGGCCATGCCCCCCTCGCCGCCGGCACCGTCGCATCCGCCGCCGCCGTCATCACCGGCGCGGCCTTCCTGCTGGTCTCGCCCTGGCTGCTGGCCATCGCCGCGGCGTCAGCCACCATCGGCGGCGCCCTTGCCATCCGCAAAGCCGCCATCGAGGGCGATCCCGGCTGGGTCGTGGTCGACGAATTCGCCGGCCAGTGGATCACCCTGCTCGCTTTGGCTCGGCCCACCCTCCCCGGCCTGCTCGCCGCCTTCGTGCTGTTCCGCCTGTTCGACATCACCAAGCTTGGCCCGGTCGGCTGGGCCGATCGCCGCCACGGCGCCTTCGCCATCATGGCCGACGACGTCATCGCCGGCCTGATCGCCGCCGCGCTGCTGATCGCTGTGCGACTGTTACGCCCAGAATGGTTGATGTGACAAAACCAAGACGTATCATCCCGATGACCGCGCAAATAGTGCCGCTGCGCGCATTTAACACTTGCGATTTATCCACCCCGCGATGTGATATTCTGAAACCTCCGGAACGCCCCAGTGCCCTTGGAGCATATGCCGACGGCGCCCATCCTGCCCGCGGGTGTCCTGCCCGCGCCCGCCCCGCCCGCACCCGTGCTGCCCGCGGCAGAGCGCCGTCAGCTCGGCCAGGCCCTGCGCAAGATCGTGCCACGCAGCGCGCACGCCCACTGGAAACCCCCCGCCACCCGCCGCGACCCGATCGACCTGCTGATCGAATCCGGCCGCCACCGCATCGCCAGCCTGCTGCCGATCCGCTACGACCGCATGCGAGCCTCACCGTTCGGCTTCTTCCGCGGCGCCGCCGCGATCTTGAACGCCGACCTCGCCGACACCCCGACCACCGGCCTCTGGGTGCAGGCCTGCGGCGACTGCCACCTGGCCAATTTCGGCACCTTCGCCTCGCCCGAGGGCACCCCGGTGTTCGACGTCAACGATTTCGACGAAACCCTGCCGGCGCCGTTCGAGTGGGACCTCAAGCGCCTCGCCGCCAGCTTCGCGGTCAGCGCCCAGACCCGCAACCTCGGCGACCGCGCCGCCCGACACCTCGCCGCCGCCGCGGCGCAGGCCTACCGCCGCCACATGCAGCAGCTGGTCCGCCTCGCCCCGCTCGACGCCTGGCGCTCGCGCGTCGATGTCACTGACGTGATCGGTGGCATCGCTGAGGCGAAACTGCGCGACCGCGAACTCAAGCGGCTGCACGCCGCGGTCGAGGCCGGTCACGCCGGCTACCCCAAGCTGATCGAAAAATCCAACCGCCAATGGCGCATCAAGGACAAGCCGCCGCTGATCGTCCCGCTGTCCGGCCAGCGCGACGACACCCATGAAATCGTCGCCCGCACCGCCTTCGATTCCTACAAGCTGTCGCTGCCCGAGGAACGCCGCATCCTGCTCGACCGCTACGACCTGGCCGATGTCGCCTTCAAGGTGGTCGGCGTCGGCAGCGTCGGCACGTTCTGCGCCATCGGCCTGTTCGTCACCCGCGACGACCACACCCTGCTGCTGCAACTGAAAGAGGCCCAGACCTCGGCACTGGCGCCGTACGCCGGACCCAGCGTCTATCGCAACCAGGGCCAGCGCGTCGTGGTCGGACAGCGCATCATGCAGACCTTGCCCGACATCTTCCTGGGCTGGACCGAGGATCACGGCGACGACCAGCAATGCTACATCCGCCGGTTGAAGGACAGCCGCCTGGCGCTGATCGGTGAGGACCTCGCCGAGGGCGCGCTGTCGTTCCACGCCACGCTGTGCGGCGTCACCCTGGCCCGCGCCCACGCCCGCTCCGGCGACGCCGCCCGCATCGCCGGCTACATCGGCACCAGCGCCGCCTTCGAATCCGCCATCGCCGGCTTTGCCATGGCCTACGCCGCGCAAACCCAGGCCGACTGGCGGCTGTTCCTGGAAGCGATCAAGGCCGGCCAGATCGACGCCAGCCTAGTCTGACACCCAACGGCTCGACCGTCATCGCACCAGAAAAACTCAAGCCCGAACAGCCGTATTGCCAGCAATCACGGCGCCATGCCGCCCAACCAGCGTTTCAACGAGATCACCATTCCAAATGGCGTCACGTACGAAACTCTCGAGCCCGCCCACATGCCCACCTGGGCGAATCCGAGCGCCTTCGAGTCCAAGGCTTTCGGTAAAGCATGGCAACGGAGCAGGCGCTCTTTGCTGTTGATCGTGCCAAGTTTCATTGTAAGTATGGAACGTAACTTTCTGATCAATCCGCATCATCCAGAGTTCCCCCGACTTCAGTCGAGTCTACACCGGCCATGCTGGTGGGACACGCTACTCTTCCCGTAGCCTGGACTGCCGCATGATCGCGGCTTCGGCGGAACGTTCAAGCCGCGTGAATCATGCAACAAAACAAAGAGCAGCTTCAAACCCCACCGCGAATGCCCTACCATCGCCGCATACAGGAAAGACGCGCTCAATGGATAACGCTCCGCCCCCCCGCGACCGCCTGGTCGCAACCGACCAGCGCCACCTGATCCACTCGCTGCACCACGCCGCCGACCACGCCAACCCAAAACTCTACGTCAGTGGCCAGGGCGCCATGCTGCGCACCGCCGATGGCCGCGAATACATCGACGGCCTGTCCTCGCTGTGGAACGTCAACATCGGCCACGGCCGCCACGAACTCGCCGCCGCCGCCGCCGCCCAGATGCAGACCCTGGCCTACGCCTCGGCCTACGCCGGCTTCACCAACGAACCGGCGATCCGGCTCGCCGAACGCATCGTCGGCCTGGCCTACGACAACATGGCCGCGGTCTACTTCACCACCGCCGGCGCCGAGGCCAACGAGTCCGCCTTCAAGTTCGCCCGCTACCACTGGAAGCGCCTGGGCCAGCCCAACAAGGTCAAGATCATCTCCCGCCGCTACGGCTATCACGGCGTCACCCTGGCGGCGATGAGCGCCACCAGCCTGCCCAACTACCACAAGATGTTCGGCCCCCTGGTGCCCGAGTTCCTCCAGGTCGCGCCGCCCTACCCCTACCGCTGGGCAGGCAACGACGACCCCGGCATCGGCGCCGCCGACGCGGTCGAACAAGCCATCCTGGCCGAAGGCGCCGACACCGTCGCCGCCATCATCGCCGAACCGGTGATCGGTTCGGGCGGCGTCATCGTCCCCCCGCCAACCTACTTCCCCCGCCTGCGCGAGATCTGCGACCGCCACCACGTGCTGCTGATCGCCGACGAGGTCATCACCGGGTTCGGCCGCACCGGAGCCTGGTTCGGCCTCGGCCACTGGAACACCAAGCCCGACCTGATGTCGTTCGCCAAGGGCGTCACCTCCGGCTACCTGCCACTCGGCGGCGTGGTCATCTCGCGCCACATGCAGGATGTCATGCTCGACGCCCCGGCGGACGAGAAATTCATGCACGCCGCGACCTATTCCGGCCACCCGGTGTGCTGCGCCGTCGGCCTCGCCAACATCGACATCATCGACCGCGAGGGCATGGTCGAACGCGCCCAAGTCCAGGGCGACCGGTTCCGTGCCAACCTGCAAACCCTGCGAACCCTGCCCACTGTCGGTGAGGTGCGCGGCATCGGCATGCTCGCCGCTGTCGAACTGGTCACCGACAAGGCCGCCAAGACCCCGGCCAAGGGGATCGGCGCCCGCATCGTCGCCGAGGCCGCCAACCGCGGCCTGATCCTGCGCCTGCGCGCCGCCGCCGACGGCCCGCCCCCCAGCGGCGACACGCTGTGCCTCGCCCCGCCACTGCCGACACCGGAGGCAACCCTGGACCGCATCGTGCAGATCATCGCCGATGCGATCCAAGCCGTGACCTAGACTCGCTGGAGCAGGATCGAAATAAAGGGAACGTCCACGGCCTGACTGGCGAGCCGGTCAGGCCGATGGTCTCAGCACCGAAAGCGTGTCCTCCGGTTCCGGCCGGCGCGTGTAGTCAGGGTCCGCCTCGATCCCAAGCACCGCGCCGCCTGTCGCCAGCACAATGCGGGCAGGGACCGGCAGACGCCAGCTGTCGTCGCCGTCAAATTTCGGCAAATCGATCCCGAATCCGACATAAAGCTTGATAAGGTCGTCGGGAAGCCGCATGGCAATGCCGTACGCTTCGGCGACTTTGTTGCCGACGTCGAACAGCAAGTCGAAATTCAGCTTCATCTGCTTGCGCATCTCCAGCGAGATTGCCGGCAGCTGCGGCGAAATCACCACCAGTTCGGCGCCAAGAGCGTGGATATCCGGAACTACTGCGTTCAGAGCTGACAGCTCATGTCGGCAGTACGGTCACCATCGACCCCGAAAGAACGAGATTACCAACGGCCCGCGCGCCACCAATGAAGCTGAGGACACGTCGACACCGTCCTGGTTGGCGAGTGTGAACGCCGGGCCGGGCTGGCCAGGCTTCGGCATACCCACCTGAAAGCCCGACGCGCGCTGCTCCGCGGTGACGCGATGCATGATCTTCAGGGCATCGGGCGGTATCCGACCCGGCTTGCCGCCAGCGCCTTCAGCCACGGCGCGGGTGCTATCGAGTGACTCCTTGAGCGAGGCCATCAGCGCTCCTTTTCCACTGCGCCAAAGCTAAGTGATCCAGTCACGGCGTGCAAACCGAGAACCAATGTCGCAAGGGATCGCACGAGCCCAGGACACGCGACACCAACCCCCGGCGGTTCGCCTCCCGGCGCCAGCACGGTCGAAAAATCCTTGTGTGGCACGATGAGACCAACGGTCAGGCATTTACACCCCCAAGCGAAGAGGACATAGCCGCCTGATGGACAATGAAGTATCCGAAAAAGTCACCTGGCGGCCGATCTCAACCCGGGTTTTCGTGCAGGCCGAGCACGGCCTCTATGTCGCGCTGGCGTTCCTGCTTTGCGCCACCAGCGTCGTGGTGATCATCGGCACCGCGGTCACCTTGTGGAGCGGCCTCGGCGACGTGACCGCGACCAACACCGTGTTTGTCGTAATCGACCACTTGCTGGTCGTGCTGATGCTGGTCGAGATCCTGCACACCGTTCTGGTCTCGGTCCGCTCCGGCGCGCTGACCTGCGAGCCGTTCCTGATTGTCGGCCTGATCGCCTCGATCCGGCGGATTCTCGTTATCACCCTGGAGACCTCGCAAACCACCCAGCAGGGCCCGATGTCGCACGAGAAGGAACTGGTGTTCCAAACCTCGATGATCGAGCTTGGCGTGCTCGCCGTGCTGATCCTTGTGATGGTGACCTCGATCTACATGCTGCGCCGCGTCGATCCGGTCTCAACCGAACACGGCTCCGACGACACCTCGATCAAGACCTGACCCCATCCCAGCACGGCCGCAACGGTTGGCTTGGACCGCGTTTCCGCCTATCTCCCGCACGCGAGGTGTCCGATGTCGAAAACCAGGTCCCTGCCGGCCGCAACCGCCGGCCCGCCGCCCGGCCACGAGCTCTACCAGCAGGATGAGCACGCCTGGATCGCGGAGCAGATTGCAGCCTTGACCGACGGCCAACTGAACCGCCTCGACCGAACCAATCTGATCGAATACCTGACCGAGATGACCATTCGCGACCGGCGGGAACTGCGATCCCGGCTCGTTTGTCCTGCTGCTTCAGCTGGCGAAGCTTCAGGTCCAGCCGGAACGGCTGACGCGCAGTTGGATCGGCACCATCCTCGACCAGCAGAGCGAAATTCGCTCGCTGATCGACAGCATTCCCAGCCTGGGACGGCAAGCCGAAACCATCGCCGCGGACGCCTGGCCCGACGCGATCCGGCGCGCCGCCCGCGAAACCAAGCTGCCGGCCCAGCGCTGTCCCCCAACATCGGCGTGGACCCTCGACGCCGCGCTTGGCTTCGATCCCCCCGACCCCGCCCCCAGAGGCAAGCGCCCGCAATGATCCAGGCGTGACCCAGCGCGCCATCCGGCTCGCCGCCCTGGCGCTCGGCCTGCTGGCCGTCGCCGCGCACGCCGCGTCGCCGCCACCCACCGAATCCACCACCGGCCTCGTCGTCTCCGCCCAGCGGCTGGCCGCCGAGGCCGGCACCGACATCCTGCGCCAAGGCGGCAACGCCATCGATGCCGCCGTCGCCGTGGGCTACGCCGAGGCGGTGGTCAACCCGTGCTGTGGCAATATCGGCGGCGGCGGCTTCCTGACCGCCCACCTGCCCGATGGCCGCCCACCTGGACACGACCCAGCGGGACACGACCCAGCGGGACACGACCCAAAGGGACACGACCCAAAGGGACAAAACCCACACGGCCGCGACATCTTCCTGGACTTCCGCGAAACCGCCCCCGCCGCCGCCTCGCGCAACATGTACCTCGACGCCGACGGCAATCCGATCCCCGGCGCCAGCCTGCGCGGCTGGAAAGCCGCCGGCGTGCCCGGTTCGGTGCTGGGCCTGAATACCGCGCTGGTGAAATACGGCACCATGCCCCGCGCCGCTGTCATGGCCCCGGCAATCCGCCTGGCCCGCCAGGGCTTCATCCTGACCACCGCCGACGCCGACATCCTGGCCCGAGGCGCGCCGCTGCTGCGCCGCAACAAAATCGCCGCCCACATCTTCCTGCGCCCCGACGGGTCCCCGCTGCGGGCCGGCGACCGGCTGCGCCAGCCCGACCTCGCGGCAACCCTGCAGGCCATCGCTGACCACGGTCCCGACGCCTTCTACAAAGGCAACATCCCGCGCCAGGTCGAGGCCGCCTCGCGCGCCGGCGGCGGCATCCTCACCGCCGCCGATTTCGCCGCCTATCGGGTTGCCGAATCCGCGCCGCTCGCCTGCACCTATCGCGGCTACGTCGTCGAGACCGCGCCACCGCCGGGCGGTGGGGCGACGGTCTGCCAGATCCTCAACATCCTGCAGTTCTATGACCTCGGCGAACTCGGTTTCCACTCCGCCGAGGCCGTGCACGTCATGGCCGAGGCGTTCCGCCTGGCGTTCTTCGACCGCAACACCTACCTGGGCGACCCGGACTTCGTGCACGCCCCGCTGCACCGCCTGCTGTCCACCGACTACGCCGCCCGGTTGCGTGGCATGATCGGCGACCGAGCGACGCCGTCGGCCAGCCTGGGACCGGCTGTCGCGGCGCCCGGCGAGGCGCAGGAAACCACGCATTTCTCGGTGCTCGACAAGTCGGGCGGCGCGGTCTCGGTCACCTATACGCTGAATGGCGGCTTCGGTGCCGGCGTGATCGCCGGCAACACCGGTTTCCTGCTCAATGACGAGATGGACGATTTCACCATCAAGCCCGGCGTCGCCAACCAGTTCGGCCTGGTGCAGGGCGAGGCCAACGCCATCGCCGCCGGCAAGCGCCCGTTGTCCTCGATGGCGCCGACCATCGTGCTGCGCAACGGCCGGGTCCAGATGGTGCTGGGCTCACCCGGCGGCCCGCGCATCATCACCGCCGTCGTGCAGACCATCCTGAACGTGATCGACTACCGGATGAATGCGCAGGAGGCGGTGGACGCGCCTCGGCTGCACCAGCAATGGCTGCCCGACCTGCTCTATGCCGAACGCTTCGCGCTGTCGCCCGACACCAGGGCGCTGCTGCTCCAGATGGGCTATCGGATCCGCCGCCAGCAACCCTCCGGCGCCGTCGAACTGATCGCCTCGGGCGCCTTCACCCCGGAAGCATCGATGGCCGGAGAAGCGATGGCCATGCAATCGACCGGGGCGAAACCGACCGGGCCGAAACCGACCGGGGCGAAACCGATGGCGCCGGCTGCCGACGCCGTCGCCAGCCATCCGCCGCCGCCCCGCGTGTTCTTCGGCGCCAACGACTCCCGCCGTCCCGCCGGGGTTGCTCTGGCCCCCTGACCGTCCGGCCAGCATCGCCCGAGCCCCCCCGGCCGGCCGGGGGCCTGCCCGTTGTCATACCCTGGCATCGCCCGCCCGCGAGGCGTCGCCCAAGCTGCGCCACGCCCAGAACCAACCCGCCAACCGCCGACTTTCCTGTTGTGTTCTTTTGCAACTTAAGGTAGAATAAAAAGAACATATCATAAATATTGCCCTCGGAATCTCACCACCCAACGCCAAAAAGGTCCCGCCGCATGTCCCACCCACAACCAAACCGAGATGCCACCAAGGCGCTGTTCATCACCGCCCTCGGCTGCCTGCTGCCGTTTCACGCCCCCGGCTTCAACGGCGACAGGACCCTCGCCCTGAACGCGATCGGCGAGCTGATCCAGGCCTGCCGCCCCGCCGCCCCCGAGGAATACGACCTCGCCGGCCGCTCGCTCGGATACGCCGCCGCCGCGATGGACAGCCTGAGATTGTCGATGCAGCCGAATCTGACCGACTCGCTGATCCTGCAATACCGCCGCAATGCCATCGCCCTCGGCCGCTCCGCCGATCAGTGCCGCAAGACGCTGGAAGTGATCCGAAGCAAACGCCAGAAGCAGACCGCCCAAGCCTCCGGCCAACTCCAAGCCTCCGGCCAAGTCCAAGCCTCCACCCAGGTCCCTGCTTCCGCCCAAGCCCCTGCCACCGCCTCCGCCCCGGCTTTCGCGACCGCGCCGAGGCCCGCGCCAGACGCTCCGCCACGCCCCGCCGCGCCGCCACACCCCGCCGCGCCACCACGTCAGGCGCCACCGACCCAGCCGCACCCGCCGGCGAGCACCGCCTCGGCGCCAGTCCAGGCGGCGGCCGCTAACCCCACCCCCGCGGCCAAAACCCCGACCCAATTCCGAAGCCAGCCCGAACCCGGATTACCGGACCCGTCCGGCCGGCCAGCGAAATCATCGATCACCGCGCAGGCAGCTTCGGCGGCGCCATCAGCGGCGGATCCGTGCCCGGGCCGGCGATCCGCCGTGCCGCCATCGCCATACCCGAACTCAGCCGTCATCGGCGACCCGGAATTGACCACCGATATCGCGGTGATGATGCATAATGCCCAGGCAATGCTCGCCGACCTGCAGGCCCTGGGCGAGGACGCCGCACCCGCGACACTTCAGGCAGCGATCGCACGACATGCCATGCTGCAAGCTAAGACCGCCCACGCCAGCAACGGCGCCATACCCCGCGCCGGCAACGGCGCCATACCCCGCGCCGGTAACGGCGCCATGCCCCGCGCCGGTAACGGCGCCATGCCCCACGCCGGCAACGGCGCCATGCCCCACGCCGGCAACGCGTAGAACGAGGCCGAGCCGGACCTCGGAAACTCCAATCGCCTGGCAAATCAACTGACCCCGGCGCCCCCCGGCCGCCGAACCGGCCCGGAAGTGCGTCGCATTATTCGATCACCCCCCACCGCGCCCGATGAGGCCGACCCCCCCGCCCGCCCGCCACCGCCGAAATCTCACGCCAACCAACCGTCCCACGGACAGGGTGTGGTCCAGCGGTCCGCCTTCGTGTTTCCGTGTCTTTGTGTTGATAACGCACCGACAACCCGGCGAACGGCGACAACAATCCCGCGCGATCGACCCCACCCCCGGCAGGCGCCAACCATCCGCCATTCACCGCTCGCACCATAAATCCAACGCAAAGTCGGCCAGCCGGCTGTGCCCGCGCCACCCTCCTCCACCTACCGGTTTGCACCGCCCCCGACAGCCCTGCCATGATCCCCCAAGGCCGCCAGGACCCGACCCATGCCGACAACCTGCATCCGCAACGCCGCCTGGATCATCGCCTGGGACCCCTCGACCGCTCGGCACGGCTATCTGCGCAACGCCGATCTCGCGTTCGGGGCCGATCGCATCCTCTTCATCGGCCGACGCTATCCCGGCCCGGTCGACAACGAAATCGACGGCACCGACCGCATGGTCATGCCCGGGCTGGTCGACATCCACGCCCACCCCAGCACCGAACCCCTGTTCCGCGGCCTGCGTGAGGAACACGGCCTGCCCAGCATGTTCATGACCGGGCTTTACGAACGCGGCGTTGCCTTCCGCCCCGACGCGCCCGCCCGCCACGCCGCCAAGACCGTCGCCTATGCCGAGCTGCTGCTGAGCGGCACCACCGCCGTGGCCGACCTGTCCGGCATCGACCAGGGCTGGATCGAGCTCGCCGCCCGCTCCGGCTTGCGGGTGTTCGCGGCCCCCAGCTTCGCCTCCGCCCATTGGCACCTGGAAAACCACTGGCAACTGCGATACGCCTGGGACGAGGCCGCCGGCCGCGCCGGCCTCGACGCCGCATTGACGCTGATCGAACAGGCCCAGGCCGACCCCAGTGGCCGTCTGTCCGGCATCGTCTCGCCGGCACAGATCGATACCTGCACCGCCGACCTGCTGCGCGACAGCCACGCCGCCGCGCTCGAAAGAAACCTTCCCTTCACCACCCACTGCTCACAAAGTATAAACGAATTCAACGAGATGACCGGCCGCCACGGCATCACCCCGGTGCAGTGGGCCAACCAGCTCGGCATCCTGGGCCGCAACACCATCCTCGGCCACGCCATCTTCATCGACCAACACGCCTGGACGCGCTGGCACACCACACGCGACCTGCCGCTCCTGGCCGAGACCGAAACCAATGTCGCCCACTGCCCCTCGCCGTTCGCCCGCTATGGCCAGACCCTGGAACATTTCGGCCGCTACCGCCGCGCCGGGGTCAACCTCGGCATCGGCACCGACGTCGCCCCCCACAACCTGATCGAGGAAATCCGCCTCGCCGCCACGCTCGGTCGGATCGCGGCGCAAGACATCACCGCAACCTCTCTCAACGATGTGTTCCATGCCGCCACCGCCGGCGGTGCCCAGGCACTGGGGCGGACCGATATCGGCCGGCTGCAACCCGGTGCCAAGGCCGATATGGTCGTGGTCGATCTGACCAACCCCTGGATGATGCCGGCGCACGACCCGCTACGCTCATTGGTCTACACCGCCGCCGACCGGGCGATCGAGCAAGTGTTCATCGATGGCCGCCTGGTGGTGGACCGGGGCAAGGTGCTGACCCTGGACCACGCCGGCGCGCTGGCGGCGCTGACCGAGGCCCAAGGCCGCATGATCGCAGCCGTCCCCAGTCACGACTGGGCGCATCGCGACGCCGACCGGATCACCCCGCGCAGCCTGCCGATGCTCACCTAGTATCCTGCCCCAGAAGTTCGCCGCATTTCACCGCGGACGCCTGGGATCAGCAGGCCACTGAAAACAAAGAGCGAGTGCCGCGAGGCTGATGTTCGCCCGCTATGGCGAGCTTCGGACTCGAGACACTAGCGCCTTTGTCATTCGGCTCGGCTTGCCTATAATCCATCTTAACAATGCCATCGGCGCACAGGCCGCCCGGCCGACCCAGGCCGGGACAGGTGTCGTCGTGCCGCCGGATGGCCGGCTGAACGTTGACGAAGGCAGGAAACAGACCCTTGACTCACGCCCCCGCAAACAGCACCGCATGGAAGAAACAAGCCGCCAAGGCACTCGCCGGCACCGGGGTGTACGCCTCCCGACCGGTACACGCCAACCAGGCCGCGCCCGCCCTGGTGGCCGAGGCGCTGCGCCGCGACGAAGGCCGACTGTCGGTCGACGGCGCCTTCATGGTGCAGACCGGCGTGCACACCGGCCGTTCGGTGCAGGACAAGTTCGTGGTCGATGAGGCCTCGGTCCACGCCGATATCTGGTGGGGCAAGGTCAACCAGCCGATGCCGGCGGACCGGTTCAATACCATCAAGCACCGGATGCAGGCCTACCTGCAAGGCCAGGAACTGTTCACCCAGGACCTCTACGCCGGCGCCGATCCCGACCATCGGGTGCGCGTCCGCCTGGTCACCACCCAGGCCTGGAACGCGCTGTTCGCCCGCAACATGTTCCTCCGCCCGCCCGAGGCCGACCTCGCCACCTTCCAGCCCGACTACGTCATCCTGCACGCGCCGCTGTTCCACACCGACCCCGCGATCGACGGCGTGCGGTCGTCCACCACCATCGCGTTGTCGTTCGAGCAGAAGATGATCCTGATCGCCGGCAGCGAATACGCCGGCGAGGTGAAGAAATCGATCTTCACGGTGATGAACTGGGTGCTGCCGGCCAAGGGCGTCATGCCGATGCACTGCAGCGCCAATGTCGGCGCGGACGGCGACGTCGCGCTGTTCTTCGGCCTGTCGGGCACCGGCAAGACCACGCTGTCGTCCGATCCCGACCGCCGGCTGATCGGCGACGACGAGCACGGCTGGGGCCCCGACGGCACCTTCAACTTCGAGGGCGGCTGCTACGCCAAGGTGATCAACCTGTCGCAGGCAGCCGAACCCGAGATCTGGGCCGCCTCCAACCGGTTCGGTTCGGTGCTCGAGAACGTCGTCGGCGACCGCCACGGCAAGCTCGACCTGACCGACGATTCGCTGACCGAGAACACCCGGTCCTGCTACCCGGTCGAGTTCATCCCGAATGTCGATCTGTCCGGCCGCGGCGGCCAGCCCAGGAACGTATTCATGCTGACCTGCGACGCGTTCGGCGTGCTGCCGCCGATCTCCCGGCTGACCCCGGCGCAGGCGATGTATCACTTCCTGTCCGGCTACACCGCCCAGGTCGCCGGCACCGAGAAAGGCATGGGGCGCGAGCCGAACGCCACCTTCAGCACCTGCTTCGCCCACCCGTTCCTGCCGCGCCGGCCCGAGGTCTACGGTCGCATGTTCGCCGACCTGATCGCGCGTCACGGCGCCACCTGCTGGCTGGTCAACACCGGCTGGAGCGGCGGCCCGTTCGGCACCGGCGAACGGATGTCGATCCAGCATACCCGCGCCCTGCTGCGCGCCGCCCTGGACGGGTCGCTGACCAGCGTGGCGTTCCACAAGGACCCGTTCTTCGGCCTGGCCATTCCCGAACACGTGCCGGGCATCCCCGACGACGTGCTGGACCCGCGCAAGTCCTGGGCCGACAAGGCGGCCTACGACAAGATGGCGAAGCACCTGATCGCGCGGTTCGAGCAGAATTTCGCCGGCTTCGAAGCCGGCGTCGGCGACGACGTCAAGGCCGTGGCGATCCGCGCCGCGGCCTGACCCGCGGGGGATGCCCCGACACTATGCCTCCGCTTAAGGCGGGACCCGACGCGAGTTCATCTGGATTCGATTAGGTCGCGACCGGGTCGCCGCTGGCATTGGCAAGCGCCGCGCTGAGCGGCCAGAGAGCGGACGCTGCGCATCATCGCACAAGCTGAGCCTCGATCGCAGCCTTTTCGATAACCGACCAGACCGATGCGATCTTTCGGCCGCTGAACTCGTAGAAGACGTTTTCCGTGAACGAGACCGTGCGACCGTTGATGCTCATGCCAAGGAACTCCGCCTTCGGAGAGCATTTAAAGCCGAGGCGGGCTGCAACACGCGAGGGGTCGCACACCAGGAGCTGGATGTCGAAGCGGAGGTCCGGGATGTCATCGAAATCCTTCACGAGCATGTCTCGGTAGCCAGACAGCCTGAGCGGTCGGCCATTGTGCTCGACCTCGTCGTCTACGTAGCTGCCAAGCTGGGTCCAATCCTGCCGATTCAGACAATCGATGTAGGCACGATAGAGATCGGCAAGAGACGCAGCGGGCACCGGGAACTCTCCTTGGATAGACATCCGCGTCCGAGGATGTCACAGAACATCACGACCAACGAAACAGGGCGGCGGGTCACGTTGGCCATGAATGGGGCCGGCGTTTCCCTGAATTCGCGCCTAGGGGGTTTGCCCGGGGGTGCCCCAAAGGGGATACCCTCGGGAAATGTTCGCGCGACCGGGCGGGTGCGGAGCAGCGCCGCGAGACTATCTGACGCAGCCAACCAAAAGGGGACGGAATGGCGGTTGATGCAGCTTCCGCGGAACCCGACGCCAGGCCGAGGGTTGCCACCGCCACCCGAGCCCCGCAGGGCCCCACCGAGGCGCCGGAACAGTCGGCTCGGCGGATGCGCCTGCTGGTGCTGTCGCTGCTGGCGCTGATCGTCGGCATCGTCACCGGCATCGGTGCCGTGGTGTTCCGCGACCTGATCGGGCTGGTGCACAACGTATTCTTCCTGGGTCAGTTCTCCTTCGTCTACGATTCCAGTCTTTTCACCCCGTTCAATCCGTGGGGCGCGGCGATCATCCTGGTGCCGGTGATCGGCGGCATCGGCGTCACCTGGATCGTGTCGAACTTCGCCCCCGAGGCGAAGGGCCACGGCGTGCCCGAGGTGATGGATGCGATCTACTACCAGCAGGGCATCATCCGCCCGGTGGTGGCGGTGGTGAAATCGATCGCCTCGGCGCTCGCCATCGGCACCGGCGCCGCGGTCGGGCGCGAGGGTCCGATCATCCAGATCGGGTCGGCGCTGGGGTCCACGCTGGGCCAGATCTTACGCATGCAGGCCGGTCAGCGCATCACCCTGGTCGCCGCTGGCGCCGGAGCCGGAATCGCCGCGACCTTCAACACACCGATCGGGGGGGTGTTGTTCGCCACCGAACTGATGCTGCCGGAGATCAGCGTCAACACCTTCCTGCCGGTGGCGGTGGCGACCGGCACCGCGACGTTCGTCGGCCGGCTGTTCTTCGGCGACCAGCCGGCGTTCAACGTGCCGCACAACCTGATCGCGATCCCCAACGACGTCGGCTCCGCCTTGACCTTGCTGCTGCTGTACGGGGTGCTGGGCGCGCTGACCGGGATCGCCGCGGCCGGCTTCATTCGCGGTCTGCACTGGATCGAGGATGGCTTCGACCTGGTTCCGGGATCCTACTTTCGCCACATCCTCGGCATGCTGCTGGTCGGTATCCTGATGTATGTGCTGTGGTCGAAGGCCGGCCACTATTACATCGAGGGCGTCGGCTATTCCTCGATCCAGGCCATGCTGCATAACCAGATCGGCGTCGGGCCGATCGGCGGTGGGCAAATTGGCGGCGCCGGCTTTTTGCTGCTGCTGTTCGTCTGCAAGCTGCTGGCGACCTCGATCAGCCTGGGATCGGGGTCGTCGGGCGGCATCTTCTCACCATCATTGTTCATGGGCGCGGCGTTCGGCGCGGCATTTGCCTCCCTGGTGCAGATCGTGATGCCGGGGGTGCCGATCAGCGTGCCGGCATTCGCCATGGTCGGCATGGGCGCGATGGTCGGCGCCGGCACCGGCGCGGCGATGACCGCGGTGACAATGATCTTCGAGATGACGCTGGACTACCAGATCGTGCTGCCGATGATCCTGGCGGTCGCGCTGGGCCTCGGGATCCGGCGCATGCTGTCGAACGAGAACATCTACACCTTGAAGCTGGTCCGCCGCGGCCATCCGATCCCCAAGGCGTTGCACGCCAACATGTTCCTGGTGCGGGGCGCGGCCGACATCATGGAGCGCGATGTGCTGGTGCTGGACCAGGCGACGCCGTTCTCGCGGTTCCTGGAACTGTCGGCCGAGGGCGGTGGGTTGCGTCATGTGGTGGTGACCAGGGACAACCAGGTGATCGGTGGAATCCGGGTCAACACCGACCTTCGCCGCACCCTGGGCGTCGCCGCCAGCGAGGTGTCGCTGGGTGATCTGGTGCAGCCGCGGTTCACCGTCGTACGGGAGACCGAGGTCGCATTCGACGTGATCACCACGATGTGGAACCAGAACGCCTCGATGGCGATCGTGGTCAGCCGCGACGGCGGCACCGAACGGGTGGTCGGCGTGGTGACCAAGGAACATGTCGCCGACACGGTCGCCCGCAGCGTGCAGATTTATCCCGGGTGATCAGTGTTCTGGGCAGCCCGGTCCTGGGCAGCCCGGTCCTGGGCAGCCCGGTTCTGGGCAGCCCGGTCCTGGGCAGCCCGGTCCTGGGCAGCCCGGTTTTGGGCAGCCTGCAGCCGCCGATGTTGCCAGCGCCGGTCCGACGCCGCGCCAGCAACGTCGAAGATATGGCGCCGGATCAGGCGACCTTGACGTCCTTCCAGAACCCGAAGCGGCCGCCGACCGCCTGCATCTTCGGCTGCGGACGCTCATACGACCAGGCGGCGCGTTCGTGGCGCTGGCCGTCGATGGTGGCGTCGTAGAACTGCACGCCGTGCGGGCATTCCAGGTCGGACGCGGTCTTCGGCGCCTTGGCGAGCCATTCAAGCCGCGTCGCGCCGGCCGGGAAGTAGGCGTAGCCGCCGCTCTCGACGATGTCGCTGCTGTCGGCGATGACGTGTCCGCTGAGGGTAGCTTGCATAGGTTCGACCTCCTGATGTGCGGATGCAGATAGGGACGCGGACGGGGTTGCGCCAGGGAGCCTCCGGGCTAAAACCTTCTTTAAGCAGCTGGACCCAGCCCGGCCGCGTTCCATCCGCCGGGTTTCGTTCGACGGGTTTCGTTCGACGGGTTTCCTCCGCTGGGTTCAGTCCGCCGCCAGGGCGATCTCGGACACCTCGGCGCGCATCCAGACGGCGGTATCGTGGAACACCGCGCCGCCCCACGGCGGACCGGGGTCGTCACTGGTCAGCGCATTGATCCCTATACCGCCTTCGAAACATTCGCTCGGCCAGATGCTTTCCGCGACCAGCACGCCCTGCTGCTGACCGTCGGCGATCCTGGCGTGCAGGATGACCTCGCCACGGATGTTGCCCAGCCGCACCTTCGAACCGTCGACCAGCCCGAGGCGCCTGGCGTCTTCGGCGTGCATCAGCACGGTGGGCCGGCCCTCGCGCTTGCGCCCCGAGTTCATTTCGCTGAACGTGGTATTCAGGAAGCTGCGCGCCGGCGCGGTCACCAGGCGGAACGGGGCATCGGCGCCGGCGGTCTCGGTGTTGTCGAGCTGATCGGGCAGCGCCGGCATCACGGCGTGCCGATCACCCAGCGTTTTCCAATCGGGAGCGAAATGGAACCGCCGGTCCGGGGTGGGAAAGCCATCGAGGAAATGCGCGGTGCGGAACGGCGGCATCTCGTCGATCCAGCGCAGCCGCCGCACGGTCTCGGCGTCGGGATAGCCCGACGCGGCGAGGGTGGCGTCGATCAGTTCCATCGCTGTCATTGCGAAGCCGCGATGGTCGGCGCCGAGGCGCGATGCCAGGCCCTGCAGCACCTCGTGGTTCGACCGGCACTCACCGGGCGGTTCGATCAGCTTGGCGCCGATCTGGATATGGCTGTGGCCGCCGGCCTGATAGATGTCGTCGTGCTCCATGAACATCGTCGCCGGCAGCACGATGTCGGACCAGCGCGCGGTTTCGGTCAGGAACTGTTCGTGGGTGGCGACAAACAGGTCATCGCGCCCGAAGCCGCGGCGCACCCGGTTGCTGTCGGGGCACACGGTCAGCGGGTTCTGGTTCTGGATCAGCATCGAATGCACGGCGGGCCCGGAGCCGAGTTCGGAACGATCGCCGGTCAGCACGCTGCCGATCCGGCTCATGTCCAGCACCCGGGTCGAGGGATCGAGTGCGTCCAGCCCCTCGATCAGCGTCTTGTCCCAGTGGTACATGCTGCGGTTCGACCACAGTGCGCCGCCGCCTTCGTGCTGCCAGGCCCCGGTGACCGTCGGCAGGCAACTGACCGCGTGCATCGCCGCTGCGCCATTGCGGCTGCGCGCGAAGCCGTAGCCGCAGCGGATGTAGCTGCGCCTGGTCTGTCCATACAAAGTTGCGAACGCCTCGATCTGGCTTGCCGGCAGGCCGGTGATGGCTTCGGCCCAGGCCGGTCCGCGGTCGCGCAGATGCGTCTCCAGCGTGTCGGGGCAATCGGCGTAGTCGCGCATGTAGTCACGATCCGCCCAGCCATCGCGGAACGCGACGTGCATCACCGCGCAGGCCAGCGCGGCATCGGTGCCCGGGCGCGGGGCCAGGTGCAGGTCGGCGGCAGCGGCGGTCGGCGTGCGGTAGGGATCGATCACCACCAGCTTGGCGCCGCGTTCCTTGCGCGCGCGCGCCACGTGCGTCATGACGTTGACCTGGGTGGCGACCGGATTGCCGCCCCACACCACGATCAGGTCGGAGCTGGCGATTTCGCGGGCATCGACGCCGCGGGTGGCGCCGACGCCGGCACGCCAGCCGATATCGGGCAGCGAGGTGCAGATGGTCAATTTCTGCCGCGAGTAGCGCATCACGTGGCGCAGCCGGTTGATCCCGTCGCGCTGCACCAGGCCCATGGTGCCGGCGTAGTAGAACGGCCAGACCGCTTCGGCGCCCCATTTCGCCGTATCGGCAGCGAACCGTTCGGCGATGCGGTCGAGCGCTTCATCCCAGGCGATCGGGCGGAACTGTCCCGCGCCTTTCGGGCCGGTGCGCAGCAATGGCTGGGTCAGCCTGTCGGGGTGATGGATGCGCTCACGATAGCGGGAAACCTTGGCGCAGATCACGCCGGCGGTGTAGTCGTTGTCCTCGGCGCCGCGCACTGAACCGATTTGGCGACCGTCGATCACCTCCACCGCAAGGGCGCAGGTCGAGGGGCAGTCATGCGGGCACACCGAGGCTTTGATGGCCGAGGCTTTGATGGCGCTGCTCATGGCGGCCACGGTAGAGCATCTTCGGCGGTACTGGAACAACCGGTATCGCGGCTGGTGTCACGCTTCTCGGATGCGGGCGCGATTCACGCGTCTCGCGAACAACGCGTCCTTCGGACGTCTCGCCCAGCGCGTCCCTCGGACGACGAACGGTCCGCCGAAGCCGCTATCGCGCTCCGGTCAGCCGACGCGCAGCAGTCCGGGGCCTTCGGTGCGCAGCCAGGGGATCGCGGTCCGGGTGTGCGGCGTCAGTTCATCGACCAGTTCCCAGAACTTGGCGCCGTGGTTCATGTGGCGCAGGTGCGCGACCTCGTGCGCCACGACGTAGTCCTGAACGAAGCCCGGTGCCATCACCAGCCGCCAGCTCAACGCCAGGGCGCGGTCCGGGGCGCAGCTGCCCCATCGGCTGGTGGTGTCCTTCATGGTGATGCGCTTCGGCATGACACCGATCAGCCCGGCCTTGGCCAGGGTCAGTGCGCCGAGCCGGCTGCGGGCCTCCTGGCGGAGGAAATCGCGCACCCGGCGGGGCAGGAATTCGGCGGCGCCGGCGACGTGCAACTCGCAATCCAGCAGGAACGCGCCGCCGCGCGCCGCCGGATCGTGGCGGATGCGGTGCGGCACGCCGCAGATCGGCACCAGCGCGCCATCACCGAAGACGACCGGAGCGGGCAACGCGGCGAGCCGGTCGGAGACCCAATCGGCGTGCCCCATCAGCAGCGCCATGCCGGCCTTGCGGCTGGCTCGCCTCGGCAAGGTGACGACGACGGCGCCCCCGGTCGGGTCGATCCGCAGCGACACCCGGCGCGCCCGGAGGCTGCGGCGCCATTCGACCCGAGCCGGCCCGGACGGCAGCGCGAGTATCTCAGGCTGGAGATCGTCCATGGCGGTGAATGCGCAGGAGTCCGGCCGATTCGTCAATGGGCGGCAGCGGCATGGCGGTGAATCGGGGGGCTGATTCGCCTGCCCGGGCGGTCGATGGCAACCTGATCGGGAGCAGACCCGGAGAGCCGCCATGTCCGATGCCGAACATGCCAGTTTCACATTCACCGACTTTGCCCTGAGCGGCGGCGGCAGCCTGCCCGAGGTGACGCTGGCCTATGTCACCCGCGGCCGGCTGGCGCCGGATCGGCGCAATGCGATCCTGGTCACCCACGGCTACACCAGCGGGCCGCGGATGATCGAGCCGGGTGCGGGATCGTCGGAGGGCGCGTGGAGCACGCTGGTCGGGCCCGGCGCGCCGATCGACACCGAGCGCTACTTCGTGGTGTGCAGCAATATGCTGGGGTCGAGCTTTGGGTCGACCAACGCGGCCTCGATCGATCCGCGGTCGGGCAAGCCGTACGGGTCTCGGTTTCCGAAGCTATCGGTTGTGGATATCGTAACTGCGCAGAAACGGCTGTTGGAGCATCTGGGGGTCGAGCATCTGCGGCTGGTGGTCGGGCCGTCCTATGGCGGGTTCCAGGCGTTCCAGTGGGCGGTGACGTTTCCCGATTTCATGGACGGGGTGGCGCCGGTGGTGACGTCGCCGTTGCCGCCGGCATCGGACCGGGTGGAGGGGCTGCTGCAATGGTTCGACAAGGACCCGAACTGGAACGGTGGCGATTACTACGACCGGGGCGGCGTGCACGGCACGCTGACCGCGCTGCGGGTGGACACGCTGGCGCGCTATGGGCTGGCCGACAGCCTGGCGGGGCAGTTTCCCGACCCGGCGGCGCGCGATGCAGAGTTGCGACGGATCGCCTCGGAATGGGCCGATGGGTTCGATGCGAACTCGCTGTTCATCCTGGGGGACGCGATGGGTCGTTACGACGTCGCGAAGGACTTCCACCGCATCAAGGTGCCGGTGCTGTATGTGCTGTCGCGCACCGATGCGCTGTTTCCGCCCAGCCTGGCGCCGGGGGTGATGGCGGGTCTGCACGGAGCCGGGGTGGAGGCGGATTATTTCGAGATCGATAGCGAGCACGGGCATTTGGCTTCGGGCGCGGACGGGGGCAAATGGGCACCGGCGTTGCGCGCGTTCGTGGCCAGGCTGGAGGCAACAGGCGGATCTTGAGATAGCTAAATGCGACCCAATCAGCCGGATCAGCGAAGCGTGCTGGTTCTTGATTGAGCGGGCAAGTTCGTGAAGCCGACGTTCAGCGGTGGCGAGATGGGCGATAGTCTGGAAGGATACGCGGCCGCGGCGAATGCTGAGCTGATCGCTCGGTTTGATGCGCTGTCGCCGGCGGAGATCTACGCGCCGGTTTCCGAGCTGCTGCCCAAACGGCCGGTTCGTGTCGCCGATATCGGAGCGGGAACGGGCCGGGACGCGGCATGGTTTGCTCGACGTGGGCATACGGTCCTGGCAGTCGAGCCGGTCGATGAGTTTCGCAAGGCCGGCGCGGCGCTGCATGGCTCGCCCAACATCGAGTGGCTGGACGATAGCCTTCCGGCGCTGGCGCGGGTCCAGGCATGGGGCCAGTTTGACCTGGTGACCCTCTGCGCGGTCTGGCACCACCTGGCTGACGGCGACCGCGCTGTCGCCATCCGCAACCTTGCCCGCGTGACGACGACGGGAGGCCGCTTGATCCTGTCGCTGCGTCATGGTCCGGGCGTGGTGGGCCGTGGCGTGTTTCCCGTGGTGGCGGAGCAAACCATCGAGTGGGCGCGTCAAGCAGGGTTTCGGCTGACGCGGCGGTGCGAAGCCGGTTCGGTGCAGCCGGGGAATCGAGCCACTGGCGTGCGGTGGACGTGGCTTGCCCTGGACAAGGCGGAATGAGTGCGGCGGGGCCGATCGTCGCGGGGCCGATCGTCGCGGGGCGGGTCGTCGCGGGGCCGATCGTCGCGGGGCGGGTCGTCGCGGGGCCGATCGTCGCGGGGCCGATCGTCGCGGGGCCGATCGTCGCGGGGCCGTCGCGGGATCGAAAAACCGAGAGAGGAGCTGCGAACAAAATGGGGAAAAGCGCAATGGCCACGGGCCTGTCGCCGTCTCGGCTGATCGACGCCAAGATCAAGGAACTGGACAACTGGAGAGGCCAGACGCTGTCCCGTGTCCGCGCCCTGATCAAGCAGGCGGACCCCGAGGTGGTCGAGGAGTGGAAGTGGAGAGGCGTTCCGGTGTGGTCTCACAACGGCATCCTCTGTACGGGCGAGACGTACAAGAGCGTCGTGAAGCTGACTTTCGCCAGGGGAGCGGCGCTCGAGGACCCCTCGGGCTTGTTCAACGCCAGCCTTGAAGGCAACACCCGGCGCGCGATTGATTTGCATGAGGGCGAAGAGATCGATGGGGATGCCTTCAAGGCGCTGATGCGCGCTGCCGCGGCGCTGAACGGGTCTTCCGCCCGATGATGACCGACAGCCACCAATGGGCGCCGGCATGGCTTCGCCCAACTGAAAGCTTGCGATATGAACAAAGTTGACGACGCGATCACCTCCCGCCGGTCGGTCCGGCGGTTCCTGTCGACCGCGGTGCCGGCGGCGACGGTGGAGGCGATCCTGGATGCCGCCGCGCGCGCCCCGAGCGGCACCAACATGCAGCCGTGGCGCGGGTATGTGCTGGCGGGAGGCGTCAGGGATGCGCTGATCGCGGCGGTGCAGGCGGCTTACGATGGCGGCGAAGCGGGTCACCGCCAGGAGGTCCAGTACTACCCCGACAGCTTCTTCGAGCCCTATCTGTCGCGTCGCCGGGCGGTGGGCTGGGACCTTTATGGGCTGCTGGGCATCGCCAAGGGCGAGGCGGCGAAGATGAAGGCGCAGCATCGCCGCAACTTCCAGTTCTTCGATGCGCCGGTCGGGATGATCTTCACCATCGACCGCCGGCTGGCGACCGGGTCGTGGCTGGACTACGGCATGTTCCTGCAGAACGTCATGACTGCCGCACGTGGCCGCGGCCTGGATACCTGTCCGCAGGCCGCCTGGACGCAATACCACAGTGTGATTCGTTCGGTGCTCGGACTGGGCGAGGAGGAAACCGTGGTCTGTGGCATGGCCTTGGGGTTCGCCGACCCGGACGGGCCAGAGAACGGCCTGATTACGGCTCGGGCGCCGGCACGGTCGTTCATGCGGTTCGCCGGGTTCGACGAATAGCCGGATGTCGAGCCGGCCGCGCTTCGAAGCGCTGGGGTCACACCCTCGGTCGGCCGGGAGGGCCGGTCGCGCGAGGGCTGGTCGCGCCGGGGTCGGTTGGGCGCCAGGGTCGGTCGGGCGCCAGGGTCGGTCGGGCGTGAGGGTCGGTCGGGCGTGAGGGTTGGCTCCGATTTAGATTGACCTGACCCCTCGGTTTCTGGAACATGACGTGAACGCGCGTGCTTCTGATGCGGCAACTGTCTTGCGTCGTGAGCGCCGTTCACCCGCCTGGGGCAGCGTCCGTTTTTGCGGCATCGAGTCGTGGTAATGGGGCCACAAACGCTCTATATAGTGGTCAATCTGCCTGGTTCGCCCATATATAGTTTGCAGCGAATCCAACCGCCTGGAGGAGAAAGGTCATTCGCGACATGACGTTGCCAGGAGAGACCGCCGTGCTCGATGCCGTTCAGATGCCAGGTCGTTATCAGGTTCGGGTCGAGCGGGCGCGCGACGCGTTGTTGACCGATTTCGGCCGCGCCACGCTGACCGACCGCTATCTGATGCCGGGAGAGGAATTTCAGGACCTGTTTGCCCGCGTCGCCTCGCAGTATGGCGACAACCACGCCCACGCACAGCGGCTGTACGACTACATGAGCAAGCTGTGGTTCATGCCCTCGACGCCGATCCTGTCGAACGGCGGCACCAATCGCGGACTGCCGATCTCGTGCTTCCTGAACGAGGCGAGCGACAGCCTGGACGGCATCCTGGGGCTGTGGAACGAGAATGTCTGGCTGGCGTCGAAGGGCGGCGGGATCGGGTCGTACTGGGGCAATCTGCGCTCGATCGGGGAAAAGGTCGGCGCGGTCGGCAAGACCTCGGGGGTGATCCCGTTCATCCGGGTGATGGACAGTTTGACGCTGGCGATTTCGCAAGGGTCGCTGCGGCGCGGATCGGCGGCGGTTTACCTGCCGGTGTGGCATCCCGAGATCGAGGAATTCATCGAGATCCGCCGCCCCACCGGGGGCGATCCGAACCGCAAGGCGCTGAACCTGCACCATGGCATCCAGATCCCCGATGCGTTCATGCGCGCGGTGGAGAACGACGAGCCCTGGTCGCTGCTGTCGCCGAAGGACAAGTCGGTGGTGCGCTCGATCTCGGCCCGCGCGCTGTGGGTGCGGATCCTGACCGCGCGGATCGAGACCGGGGAGCCGTATCTGGTGTTCTCCGATCATGTGAACAACGCCCGGCCCGAACACCACAAACTAGCCGGGCTGGAGGTGAGGACGTCCAACCTGTGCAGCGAGATCACCCTGCCTACGGGCGAGGACCAGCATGGCGTGCAGCGCACCGCGGTGTGCTGCCTGTGCAGCCTCAACCTGGAGAACTGGTCGGAGTGGGAGGGCCATCCGACGTTCATCGAGGACATCATGCGGTTCCTCGACAACGTGCTGCAGGACTTCATCGATCGCGCGCCAGCGGGCATGGAAAAGGCGCGCTACGCGGCGATGCGGGAGCGTTCGGTCGGGCTTGGGGTGATGGGGTTCCACTCGTTTCTGCAGGCGCTTAACGTGCCCTGGGAGAGCGTGGTGGCGAAGGTGTGGAACAAGAAGATGTTCCGCCATATCCGCGCCCAGGCGGATGCCGCCTCGGTCAAGTTGGCCGGCGAGCGCGGGGCATGTCCGGATGCGGCGGAGTATGGGGTAAAGGAGCGATTCTCGCACAAGATGTCGGTGGCGCCGACGGCCTCGATCTCGATCATTGCGGGGAATTCCTCGCCGGGGATCGAGCCGATCGCGGCGAACGTGTTCCTGCAGAAGACGCTGTCGGGGAGTTTCTCGGTGCGCAACCGCCATCTGCAGAAGCTGCTGGCGGAGAAGGGGTTCGATACGGAAGAGGTATGGTCCTCGATCACCACGACCAAGGGCAGCGTGCAGCATCTGGCGTTCCTGAGCGAGCAGGAGAAGGCGGTCTACAAGACGGCATTCGAACTGGATCAGCGCTGGGTGGTGGAGCATGCGGCGGATCGCGCGGGGTTCATCTGCCAGAGCCAGTCGGTGAATGTGTTCCTGCCGGCCAATGTGCATAAGCGGGATCTGCACCAGATCCATTTCATGGCGTGGAAGCGGGGGGTAAAGTCGCTGTACTACTGCCGCAGCCTGTCGATCGCGCGCGCCGATACCGTCAGCGACCGGGGCGTGGCGCCGGCGGCGTTCACTGGGCTGATGCTGGGGGCCAGCTTGCCGGCGAACGACGAGCAGGGGAGCTTGCCGCTGGTGGCGATGGCGGGGGGGAATGCGACGGATTATGAGGAGTGTCTGGCTTGTCAGTAGGGGGAATGCGAGCAGATGATACTTGGCTTTTAAACCGCTCGTGAAAGCTGTTGGAAAGAATCGAGGCGAGCCGCAGCGAGTCTGATACTGCCTTGTTTAGTGATTTGATGCTGTTGGGGGAGTTTGTCTTTAAACTTGCGATACTCGGCATTGTTGCGTGTTTAGGCGACAACGAGCGAGCGCGATACTCGGACACGGAGCGCCGACCGCCGCCGTCTACACGAGTTCTGTAACGTACCTTGAATATTCGATTCGATGTTTTATTGATAATTGCCCCACATTCAATCGGGAGTGGGCATGCCTGCATCGTAATCTGTCAGGTAAATATTGGATTTCTCCTTTATCGGCCGGTGTAAGCTCATTCGAGTATCTGAAGCGAAGTAACGACGAATTTTATGAAAATGGCGTTTACGTTTGGATCAAGACACCTCAGTTTATTCCGCTTCTAGGTACAAGCGACGATTAGTGGTAACATCATTGAGGGAGATAGCGGTAGGTTTTCGACTTCGCTTGGCACGTTACCTCCGCGTGAGACGAAGGCTCGTGGCGAGCTTGAGAAAGTGGGCAAATGTTTGACGAATATACCGCCGCGCATATGTGATTACATTGAACGCAAGATCGGCCCTGGCCTGAGGTCGCACAGCGACTGGCGGGTAACCGCCCCGGATAAGGACCAGGTTCATCAGCAGCCGAGCGGTGCGGTCATTGCGCCCCCCGCCCACCCGGCGCTAATCCCGCCCGCATGAGCAAGCGGTCGCAACAGATCGAGGCACTGTTCCGCCAAGGCCAGCACCTACACCGTGCCGGCCGCCTGGCAGAAGCCGAGAACACCTACCGCCAGGTGCTTCTCGCGATGCCCCGACACGCCGAGGCGCTGCACGCGATCGGCGCGCTGGCCCTGCAGTGCGGCAACGCCGAATTCGCCAACCGCATGGTCACCGAGGCGATCGCACAGAAGCCCGCCGCCGACTTCCAGTTCACCCGGGCCCACGCGCTGCTGGCACTGCGCCGGCCGGAACAGGCCGCCGAGACCGCACGCCTCGTGCTGCGCGCGCGTCCACGCAGCGCCCCGGCGCACCAGGTTCTGGGTCACGCGCTCAGCGACGCCGGCCAGCCGGAACCCGCCATCGCCGCCTACCGCACCGCGCTCGGGCTGCAACCCGAGCTACCCGACATCCGCAACAACCTAGGCATGGCCCTGCGCCAGGCGAGCCGGCTGGCCGAGGCGGAAGCAGAATTGCGCCAGGCCCCGCCGGAGCCCGAGGCGCTGGTCAACCTGTCCAGCGTGCAGAAGGAACGCGGCGCCTTCGCCGAGGCCGAGGCGACCCTGCGCCAAGCCTTGCGGATCGCCCCAGCCGACGCCGCGCTGCTCTACAACTGGTCGCTGCTGATGCTGCTGCTGGGCCGTCCCGCCGAAGCCTGGCCCGGCTGGGAGCATCGCTTCCGTGCCGGCGCCACCCCCTCGCGCCCGTTCACCCAGCCGCAATGGCAGGGCGAACCGCTGGGCGGACGCAGCCTGCTGATCCATACCGAACAGGGCCTCGGAGACGTCATCCAGTTCGCCCGCTATCTGCCGGCGCTGCGCGGCCCGAGGATCGGCGGTCCGGTCCGCTTCGAGGCGCCGGCGCGGCTGATCCGCCTGCTGTCCGGCAACCAGGCAATGCCGCCGATGGTCGCCGCCGACGCGGCACCGCTGCTGACCGATACCGTGGCGCCGCTGATGAGCCTGCCGGCGCGCACCGACCTGGTGCCCGCCGACCCGCCCTATCTGTTCGCCGAACCCGACCGAGTCGCTGCCTGGGCCAAGCGGATCGGCGGCGACGGTTTCCGCGTCGGCATCAACTGGCAGGGCTTTCGCGGCCGGCTTGAAGACCGCGGCCGGTCGTTCCCGCTGACGCTGTTCCGACGCCTGGCTGAGGTCCGTGGCGTGCGCCTGATCAGCCTGCAAAAGGGCGACGGCGAGGACCAGGTGGCGACGGCCGGCTTTGTGCTGCGGACGTTGGATGGTCTGGATGACGGGCCGGATGGGTTTCTCGACACCGCGGCGGTGATGGCGGCGCTGGACCTGGTCATCACCTCCGACACCGCGATCGCGCATCTGGCCGGCGCACTCGGCCGCCCGGTCTGGGTAGCGCTGCGGCGGGTGCCGGACTGGCGCTGGATGCTGGATCGCACCGACAGTCCCTGGTATCCGACGATGCGGCTGTTCCGCCAGAGCCGCGATGGCGACTGGGGCTCGGTGTTCGCAGCGATAGCCGAGGCGCTGGCCGGCGCGTCGGCTGGCGCCGCGCTCGCCGGTTGGGTTGGCGATCCGCCATGACGATCCCCCACATACCGGTGTCGTGGGGTGAGTTGCTCGACAAGATCGCCATCCTTCGGATCAAGACGCGCCGGCTGGACGGGCCTGCCGCCCGTGCCGACGCGGCGCGGGAACTGGACCTGCTACGCCGGGCCGCGGCCGCGCCGGCGAGGGTCGCGGAGCTGATTGCCGGGCTCGATGCGGTAAACCTGCGGCTGTGGCGGATCGAGGATCTGATCAGGGCCAGGGACGCCGCCGCTGACTTCGGACCCGAATTCGTTGCGCTGGCCAGGGCGGTGTATCGCGAGAACGACGAGCGCGGGCGGATCAAGCAGGCGCTGAACCGGCGGCTGGGTTCGGCGCTGGTGGAACAGAAGCAGTATTCGGCGTATCAACGCCCGACCGGCGCGACCCTGGCCGGCGCGATCCCGGCCGAACCGCGGAAGACACCCCATGACTGATTCGATCACCGACAACCTCCGCCGTGTCCAGGACCGCATTGCCGGCGCCGCGATCGCGGCCGGCCGCCAGCCCGAGGCCATCACCCTGGTGGCGGTGTCGAAGACCAAGCCGATCGGTTCGGTTGCCGCCGCCCTCGCCGCCGGCCAGGCGGTGTTCGGTGAGAACCGCGTGCAGGAAGCCGCCGCCAAGTTCCCGCCGCTGCGCGCCGCGCATACGCTGAGCCTGCACCTGATCGGCGGCCTGCAGACCAACAAGGCGCGCGATGCGGTGCGCATCGCCGACGTGATCGAAGCGCTGGATCGCCCCCGGCTGGCGGACGCGATTGCCACGGCGATCGCCGGGGAAGGCCGCACGCCTGAGCTGCTGATCGAGGTCAACACCGGGTCGGAGCCGCAGAAATCGGGCATCGCGCGCGATGATGCCGATGGCTTCATCGCCGACTGCAAAGGGCGTTTCGGAAACGCACTGAAAGGGTTGATGTGCGTTCCACCGCAAGGCCAGGACCCGCGGCCGCATTTCACCTGGCTGGCCGACCGAGCGGCGCGGCATGGTCTGGCGACGGTCTCGATGGGCATGTCTGCCGATTTCGAGGCCGCCATCGCCTGCGGCGCCACCTGGGTCAGGGTGGGCAGCGCGATCTTCGGATCGCGCTGACGGCCGGACCGGCCGGGCGTCCTATCGGTTGATCGGGGCGAATTCCGCCGGGATCATCAGGTTGTTTCTTTGGCCGACCAAATAGCCGGCCTCGGCGGTTTTCCGCAAATAACCCTGCCATTCCGGGTCCGCGCTCATCGCCGCCCGCCTGGCGGCGCGATCGGCGGCGTCTTGGTAAACCCAGATATGGACGAAGCTGTTGACCTCCCCGGATTCAGTAATCAGGTAGGCCAGCGGCTCTCCGAGATGGCGCTTCTGCGGGGTCAGACCGTATTCCTGGTACAGCGCCATCTGCCGGGTCATGGTGCCGGGCCTGACGGTATAGGTGCGGTGATCGACGAGCATCTTTGGTGTCCCCCTGATGGATGTGGCTGATGGATGCGGCGCGGACTAGACGAGCCGCAGGAGACGCGGGATTGCGTGGCGTCTGGCAGCCGGCGAGCCTTCACGGATGGCCGGAGCGGTGTATCCAAGCGCTCCGCCGACCGGCTGTCCAGGTTCCGGCTGTCCAGGTTCCGGCTGTCCAGGTTCCGGCTTTCGAGGTTCCGGCTGTCGGGGTTCCGGTTGTCGGGGTTCCGGTTGTTGGGGTTCCGGACCAAGGCGCAGGTGAACCGGGTTGCCGGAGCTGCCGCGGCCCGCCGGGATCGGGCCCCCGCTCAGATTAGCGCCCGCTGGAATCGAGCGCCCGCCAGGATCGGGCGACCGCCATCCGCCGGCGGCACTCAGGCCCATGCCAGCGACGCGATTCGCCGGGCGCGCATTCATTCAGAGGCCCTGGAAGAGCCTCGCCGGAGATTCGATCTCGGTAGTAATCGTTTCGCTACCGATAATACTACATCTGGGTCGTCTCGATCGCACGCCAAAACACCCCGGAGAAACGAAACGCCCCAGGGTCAATATTTCCGAGCGACTTAGAGGCCGGCCAGTGATGGGGCCCACGATTTGGGGCCCACTACCCGGGGGCCCAGCACCTGGCTACGGCCGGGCCGCGAACGTGCGGCCCGGTGCTTAGTGCGCGGCTCTGACCGGTTCGCTGCCGGTGCGTCCGCGGGCCTGGGCCGGTTCGGCGGTGATCCGCAGTGTCGAGGCGGCATCGCGAAGAATTGTCCGCATCTCCCGCAAGAACGCCATCCCGGTCGCGGTGCGTTGCACCAGGACACTGCGGCGATCCAGCGGATCGGTCTTGCGGCGCACCAGGTCGAACTCCGACAGCCGGTCCAGCGCCCGGGTGATCGCCGGTTTCGACACACCCAGTTTCGCCGCCAGGCCGCGCACGGTCTGTGCCTCGGTTTCCAGATAGCAAGTCAGGAACACGCCAAGTTGGCGAGCCGACAGATCGGGACCGTCACGGCGGACCAGTTCCACGATCGCGGTTCGCAGGATGCCGGCCAGACCGTCGCTGACCTCGTTTGTGATCATACCCCTACACCTTTCATGTCAACGGCGGTCGTCCCGGATCAGGCGACGGCCGCCAGTCGATAGTTGTCATGCGGCCGAAATCCTGTCGCGTAACGAAGCGGTGTACCAAACGTATTTGTTCCGGTGATTAAATTGTAGTTCCGCAATAATACCCTCGATTGATATAGTGCGTCGATGCATTAAGTCCTCCGGCCACTGGCTCTTGCGCCGCACCGGTCGGGGTTCGCCAGACCGCGCCGCTCGATCCAGCCGAGCACGCCGGTTACTGCTACTGCATCCATTTTGTTCGCGGACCAAGGAATCCGGGACCGATCCCCGCCATGCTGCCGCGATCTTGGGCGGCCGGTGCAAAACGCTGGTCCTGATCCGCGCGCCGGCAGCGATCGGTCGAACGATTGCGCCATAAAGTCGTTACTATTGCTAATACGTATCCCGCGAATGAAGGGTAATTTATCAATTAAAACACGGACTAAGAGGTTGTCGCGGTTTCTGAGCCCGGCTCTGGCGAACGAGATTGCCGAACAGCGACGGGTCCCGGTCCTCAGCCGATCGTTTCGCTCGGCCCGCTACGGAATCCGGAACGGTTACTTAGCGCAGCGAACGGCCACGGCCGATCGCGGCCTCGCCGAACCGGCCGCGCAGCGCGTCGATCGCCGCCTGCGCCGCCGCCCGCCGCGGCGTGACGATGTCGGCCAGATCGCCAAGATCGGCGCCCGATCCGTCGACCAGCGGATGGGCGCCGATGCCGATCAGGCGAAACGCCGGCCCGGTCGCTTCCTTCACCAGCAGCGAACGCGCCAGGTCGAACAACCGGTCCGGCAGCACCGTCGGGCCGGACAGCCGGCCCGATCGGGTGCGCGAGGCGAAATCGGTGGTCTTCAGTTTCAGCACCACGCCGCCAGCGGCCAGTCCCTGCTGCTTCAGACGCCGCGCCAACTTCTCGCACAGCCGCCAGAGCGGGCGTTCCAGATCGGCGACGGCCGACAGGTCGGCATCGAACGTGCTCTCGGCGCTGATCGATTTGGCCTCGCGCGACGGATCGACGATGCGGGCGTCCTCGCCGCGGGCGCGACGCACCCAGGCAGGCCCGTCGTCGCCAAGCCGGCTGCGCGCGTCGCGGTCGGCCAGCGCCTGCAACTGGCCAAGCCGGGTGATGCCCAGGATTTCCAGTCGCCGCGCCAGCGCCGCGCCGACCCCGGGCAGCAGGCGAACCGGTTCCGGGGCCAGCAGGGCGACGGCCTCCTCGGCGTCGATCACGGTGAAGCCGCGCGGCTTGCCGCGACCGGCGGCGATCTTGGCCATCAGCCGGTTGGCCGCCAGACCGATCGAGACGGTGACGCCGACCTGGCGCTCCACCGCCTCGGCGAAGCGCGCCAGCACCACCGCCGGGGGGGCGCCGTGCAGCGCCTCGGTGCCGGCCAGGTCGAGCACCGCCTCATCGATCGACAGCGGCTGCACCAGCGGTGTCAATTCGTTCATCAGCGCGCGCACCTGGCGCGAGGCGGCGGTGTATTTTTCGAAGTTGGGCTTGATGACGACCGCGTCGGGGCAGGCCTTGAGCGCCTTGAACATCGGCATGGCACTGCGCACGCCGTGGATGCGCGCGACGTAGCAGGCCGCGGTGACCACACCCCTGGTGCCGCCGCCGACGATCACCGGGCGCGAGCGCAGTTCCGGGCGGTCGCGCTTTTCGACGCTGGCGTAGAACGCGTCACAATCGACATGAGCGATGCCCAGGCGCAGCAGCGAACGGTGGCGCGCCAGCCGGGCGCCGCCGCAGCGCGGGCAGCGCGACGCCATCGCCTCGGCGACAAAAGTGCAATCCCGGCACATCGTCGCCACCACCGGATCGGTCATCTCAGGCCACCGGCCACAGCCGGGCGGCGCCGCGCACGCCCGAGGAATCGCCGTGCCGGTTGCGCAGGATCGGCGTGGCGATCACGTCGCTGAACGCATGCCCGGGGATCAGCCGGGGCAATTCAGCGTAGAGATGGTCCATGTTGGACAGTCCGCCGCCCAACACGATGACGTCGGGGTCCAGCAAGTTGATCACCACCGCCAGTCCGCGCGCCAGACGGTCGGCGTGACGTGCGATCGCCGCGGTGGCCTGCGGCTCGCCGGCGGCGGCGCGGTCGGGCAGCGGGCTAGCGTCGTGCGCGCCGGGTCCGTCGCAGTCGCGCGCCAAAGCGGGGCCGGCGACATAGGTTTCCAGGCAGCCATATTTGCCGCACCAGCACAGGTTGCCGGGCACTTCCGGTCCGCGCGGCCAGGGCAGCGGGGTGTGGCCCCACTCGCCGGCGACCCGGTGCGGGCCCGGCTGCAGCCGGCCATCCACCACGATGCCGCCACCGCAGCCGGTGCCCAGGATCACCCCGAACACCACGCCGAACCCGGCGCCGGCGCCATCGGCCGCCTCGCTCAGGGCGAAGCAGTTGGCGTCGTTCTCGACCCGGACCTCGCGGCCCAGCGCCTGGCTGACGTCGTGGTCGAAGCGGTGGCCGTTCAGCGCGATCGAGTTGGCGTTCTTGACCAGGCCGGTGGCCGGGCTGATCACGCCGGGGATGCCGATCCCGACACTGCCGCTGGTGCCCAGGCGGGATTCGCAGCCGCGCACCAGCTCGGCGATCGTCGCCACGGTGTCCTGGTAGCCGGACGGGGTGGCCGCGCGCTGGCGCCATGCCTCGCCGCCATCGGGTGCCAGCACCGCGATCTCGATCTTGCTGCCGCCCAGGTCGATGCCGATGCGATGATGGGTCATGGGCTCCGTCGCACCATCATGGCGCCGGCGGTCGGGCCAACTCAAGCCCGGCTTGCCAAATGGCCCGGCTCGCCACATGGCCCGGCTTGTCCAACCGCCCGACTTGCCCAATGACCGGGTCGTGCGCATGTTGCCGCCATGAACGAGACCTTGCTCGACGTCAAAGGCATGAACTGTCCGCTGCCGGTGCTGAAGGCCAACCGAGCGCTGCGCGCGATGGCGGCGGGACAGCGGCTGCGGGTGCTGGCGACCGATCGCGCCGCGGTCGGCGATTTCCATGCATTCTGCCGCGAAACCGGTCACCCTTTGCTGGCCTGGAGCGAGGAAGCCGGCGTATTCAGCTTCGTGATTCGCCGCCGTGCGGACGATCCCGAACAGAAGGCCGGCTGACGTGACCACCGCGCTGATCACCCACCAAGCCTGCCTGGAGCATGACACCGGGCCGTACCATCCGGAAACCGCGGACCGCTTGCGCGCGGTTCTGGCTGCGCTGGAGGCGCCGGAATTCGCCGAACTGCTGCGCGAATCGGCGCCGCTGGCCACGGTCGAGCAGCTCGCGCGGGCGCATCCGGCGAACTATGTCGACACTATCCTGTCGATCCGTCCCGACGCTGGCGAAACCGTGCGGCTCGACGCCGACACGCTGATGAGCAGCGGCAGCGCCGAGGCCGCCTCGCGCGCCGCCGGCGCCGCCTGCATGGCGGTCGATGCGGTCATGGAAGGTTGGGCGCGTGCCGCGTTCGCAGCAGTCCGGCCGCCTGGCCACCACGCCGAACCGGCTCGTCCTATGGGCTTCTGCCTGTTCAACAGCGTGGCGGTTGCGGCGCTGCACGCCCGCGCCCGCTGGGGCGTGCGCCGCGTCGCCGTGGTCGATTTCGACGTCCACCACGGCAACGGCACGCAGGCGATGTTCGCCGCCGATCCCGAGCTGTTCTATGCATCCTCGCATCAAAGTCCCTGCTATCCGGGCACCGGCGAGGCGTGGGAGCACGGTGTCGCCGACAACATCGTCAATGCCCCGCTGCGGCCGCGCGACGGCAGTGCGGCGTTCCGGGCCGCCTGGTCGAACGTCATCCTGCCGGCGCTGGACGCGTTCGCGCCGGGTCTGTTGATCATCTCCGCCGGGTTTGACGCCCATGTCGCCGACCCGCTGGCGGAGCTGCGGCTGGAGACCGCCGACTTCGCCTGGATCACCGAACAACTGGTGGGCGTGGCCGACAAGCATTGCGGCGGACGTCTGGTCTCGGTGCTGGAAGGCGGCTATGACCTGGGTGCGTTGGCTGCCTCGGTCAGGGTGCATGTCCGGGGCCTGATGAGGATCTAGCTTTGTCGCATGACGCACGCGCCTCGAACGTTCCGTCCGGCCGGGATCATGCTCCGGAAGGCGGGCCGAACAGGCCGCAAGACGATGTCAGCCAGTTGTCGTTTGAGGATGCACTGGCCGAGCTCGACCAGATCGTGCGCGGCCTGGAGGGCGGCAGCCTGAAGCTGGAGGCCGCGGTGCAGGCGTTCGAGCGCGGCGTCAGGCTGCGCCGGCATTGCGAGGCCAAGCTGGCCGAGGTCGAGGCCAGGGTGGAGGCGCTGGTGCAGCGGTCGGACGGATCGCTGGGGACCCGGCCGCTGGAATAGTGAAGCAGCGCGCCGATCAGTTGCTGGTGCTGCGCGGCCTGGCGGAGAGTCGCACCCGCGCGCAGGCGCTGATCCTGGCCGGCAAGGTGTTTCGCGGCGAGCAGCGGGTCGGCAAGGCCGGTGACCTGCTGGGCGAACACGATCCGCTGCGGGTGCGCGGGCAGGATCATCC
Source organism: Rhodopila sp. (assembly GCF_965277165.1). Lineage (GTDB taxonomy): Bacteria > Pseudomonadota > Alphaproteobacteria > Acetobacterales > Acetobacteraceae > Rhodopila. Next base: position 1,758,953 of record NZ_CBDICE010000005.1, on the reverse strand, counting down.
CTGGGTGTCGCGCGGCGGGCTGAAACTGGCGCACGGGCTGGCCCATTTCGGGTTCTCGCCGGCGGGGCGGACCTGCCTCGACATCGGCGCCTCGACCGGGGGGTTCACCGACGTTCTGCTGGCGAACGGGGCGGCCCGAGTGCACGCGGTCGATGTCGGCCATGGGCAGCTTGCCTGGAAGTTGCGCGGCGATGATCGGGTGGTGGTGCACGAGAAGACCAACGCCCGGTATCTGGACCGTTCGGCAGTGGCCGACCCGATCGGGGCGCTGGTGTGCGATGCCAGTTTCATCGGCCTCGCCACGCTGCTGCCGGCCCCGTTGGGTCTGTGCGCGGACGGTGCCTGGGCGATCGTGCTGATCAAGCCGCAATTCGAGGCTGGCGCCGCATCCGTTGGCGGCAAGGGTGTGGTGCGCGACCCGGTGGTGCATCGGGCGGTCTGCGAGCGCCTGCTGCGATGGTGGTCCGGGCTGGCGGGTTGGTCGGTCGCCGGGATCGTCGAGAGTCCGATCACCGGACCGGAGGGCAACAAGGAATTCCTGCTGGGGGCTCGGTTCGGTGTCGTTGGGTCGGGGTAGCGCGCCCCTTGGGTCGTCGTCCCAAAGCCTCCTGTTGGCGGTCAATCCTGGCGCTGCGCTGTCTTCCGTGATGCTCTCGGTGATGGTGGAGGTGGACCATGAGCGAAGAGCTGATGATGCGGTTCCGTGCTGCGCAGGAGCGCGTGATCGAGGCTTGGGCGGTGCTGCTTGATTGCCATGTCACCGGGCAACGGGGAGACGGGGATCAGGCTTATGAGAGAGCATCGGGCGAGTTGGCCGCGCTGCTGCGGGGGGCGGGCGTTGCGGACGAAGCCGGGTACGAAATACAGCTCTGCCAGGTTGTCGGGAGCCTGCGGGCGGCGCATCGCTGGCAGAACCCGCCCTATTCGGATATTCCAGGATTGCCGGAATTTCTGCGGCAGCGGCGACCGCTGATCATCGGCGACGAGATGCTTGAGCCGCCGTGACGGGGCCTGCCGATGCGGCAAGCGGCACGAGCCGTGAGATTGATTGCAGCCGCCGCCCGAGAAGGATGCGGTGGCACAGCGGGCTTTTGTGAAATGCCAATGCCCACCTGGGGGAAGCCTTGCTTGGCGGCGCCTCGGCAACGCCGATGTCGGGGCTAGCGCACAAAGTCAGACTCGTTACTTACTAGCGATGAAACACCAAGTCGTGGTTGCGGCGGGCGTGTCACCGTCCTGGTGGCAAACAACCCGGTAGCAAACGCAGCATGCAACGACCCGATGGTCAAACCGCCCGCTTCAGCACTGGCGAGGCCTTGAACCGGACCGTCTTGCCGGCCTTGACCCTGATCGATTCACCGGTCCGCGGGTTGAGCGCCTTGCGCGCCTTGGTCTTGCGCACGGTGAACGTGCCGAAGCTGGGAAGGGTGAATTTCCCGGTCCGTTTCAATTGCCCGACGATTTCGCGGATCAGATCATTGGTCGCGCGATTGGCCGCCGCACCGGTCACTTCGGTCGATTGCTGAAGCACCTTGGCGATAAATGCCTTTGACATCCACGTTCCTTATGAGTGCGAGATCAAACCTGACGTTGATCTGTCTAAGGATCGTTTTTCGCAATGAACTAGCCGATCGGTCAACAAATTTACACGTGAACAACGAATTTATCTGGGATTTTGTGTGCAAATTTCCGAGATCGTGATCTTTTCGCAGACCGGCTCTTATCCAAACCCCATCGATGCTAAAACGCCGCGTCGCCAGCAGTGCTTTTTGCAGCACCGGCCGGCCCATGGGCTACCGGGCGTTGGCGCGCGCATGGGCCGGAATCGCGGCGTCACCAAGACCGCTGTACGGCGCCCCGGCGCCAGCGGCTCATTGCGGCGGCCGTCGCCACGGATGTCCCGGCGCCACGGACCAGGGCGCGCGATCACCGGCCAAGCCTGGCCGTTTGCCTGTCGCATGACGCACCCGGCGGACAACGTTCCGCTCAAGCGGCCATCATGCTGAAGGAATGAGGAAGCTTAGGTCAGATTTCGCTCAGATGGCTTATCGAGCCGGCGCGAACGAAACAAGCGATCCGCCGGTTCGCCCATCGCGGACCCGCCCACCGCCGTCACCGCCGTCGTCTCGGGCCGGGATACGTCGGCCAGCAAGGACCAGATCCGGTCCGGCTGCATCGGCACGTCGGGGTCATTCAACAGTCGGTCCAGCTCGTCGAGTTTCTGGCTGTATTCCGCACTGGACATGCTCACCTCTGTCAAAACCCGCTTAACCGCGCAGCGCCTCGAGGCCAATCATCACTCCAATCCTGGCGCAACCGGGGCGCTATCTGGGATATGAGGCGGCATGGGGCGTTCCGTATCGCTTGACCGATCACACTGACGACAACACCGCCGGCGCCAGCGCCGCCACCCCGGCCGCGGGGTGGGCCGGATTGCGAAACCGCAACTCCCCGCCCGGCGCGGCGTCGGGTTCGCCGACGCCGAACAGTTCCAGCCGGGACACGAAGCTGACCGCGACCACTGGACGCCCCTCGGGATTGACCAAGAACTGCCTGGCCTCCCCCTCCAGTTCAAGCCGTTCGCGCAGGCCGCGCCATTCGGATCGATCGGTGTCTTCCACGAACACCGACAGAATGCCGGGACGGGTGCCGGTCAGCCGGGTGGGCGACAACGCCGCCAAACGTCGGCGGATGGCGATCGCGACCTCGTTCTCCCGGCCGGCGCGCGCCGCCATCACGAAGATCCCGGTCCCCGCGGTGGTCACCGAAAGGTGCGCCTCGGGTCCGAACTCCTGGCGCAACGAGGACACCAGGCCGATGTCCTCGGCCTGGGCGCCGGCCAGCAGCAGCGGATCCAGCCGCAACACGATCGCCGCGTCATGATCCTGCCGCGCCTGGGTCGTCAGCATGGTGCGGATGCGCTGGTGCAGCCGCCCCAGTGCCTCGCCGTCGGGCTGGCCGTCCTGCAGACCGCCGCGCAGGCCAAGCGGCAGCGTCATCTTCAGCAGATAGCGGCCGGGATGGGCGGCAAGCCAGGTCTGCAGATCGGGATCCACTCGATCGGCCAGCCGGAACCAGGCGCCGCGATGCACCTCGCGGCCGTCCTCGGCGGTGACAACGTCGCACGCCACCTCGGCCTCGACCGCGTCACGCCGGATCAGCAGATCGTGCGGCGCGTCCTCGTCCAGGCCCGGAAAGCTGACGCTGAACCCGCGCGACCGCTGCAGCATCGCGGTGCGCGCCAGGTGGAACACCGGGATCAGCGTATTCTCGCCGCACAACCCCAACTGCAGCCGCTCGATCAGCCGATCGCGCCCGCGCGGCGTCAGGTCGGCGGCGATGTCGGCGAGTTCGGCACCAATCCGGGTCAGCAGCAACTCAGCGGCGGATCGCGGGGCGTCCGGCTGGCGGCGCACCTTTTCCAGGCTGAGCTCCACCGCGTGCCGCTGGCGCACCGCTTGACCAGCCCGCCGGCCCGACGCCGCGAGGTCGCGGATCTCGGTCAATCGCGCCTGCCACCTTCGACCGCCCAGCAGCGCCAGGAAACCGTTCAGTGGGGGATAGTCCGGGTCAGCGGGGCGCGCGGCCATTTCAGATCGAAACTCAATAACAGGGAAGTTATTCACCCCGTATTATAGCCGACCGTCAAGCTGGGTATTTGCGCAGTGCGGCATCACGCGTGCGAGAGGTCAGCGCTTGTGTTGGGTTTTCCAATTCCAGGTCTGGATCCAGTCGCGGATTGGGTGTTCCAGGGATGACTGCGGGGCCGTTGCCCCGGCGATCAGAGCACCCGCCGGCAGCAGCCGCCAGCCACCGCGCCGAATTTCCAGCGCGACCCGCCAGCCCAGCTACCCGCCAGCCTAGCGACGGGCGGCGAGCCGCATGACCAAAAAAGGCCAGATCAGGTCGCGGACCGCGCCGAAATCAGTCTGTCGGCAGTTTCAGCATGGGATGCTCAACCCCAGCCTGGCGTTGTTCATCCCACGCCACACACCATGCCGAGCAGAACAGCCCCTTCCCGGCGGCCCCATGAACGCCCTGGTCGTAGATCAACAGCCCGCAATTCATACATTTAACGTAACGTTCAACATAATACCCTTCCGGCGAAAATCGCATCCTGCCGCCCCCTTGGGCATTATCGCTTCAGGTTGAACCGCTAATGCCCAGCAAACGATTGTTTTAGCGGGCGATTCACGCTTTTGGTGGTACCACCAAAAGCGATCGCGCGCTAATCGCCCACCGTCACGCCATAAACCGCTTGGGCTTGCTGGGCCGAGACATATCCTTCCCGGACATCCTCCAGCACCCGTGCCGGGTCCCGGTGTTCCGGCGGCCCCCAGCCGCCCCCGGCGGGCGAGACAATACGGATCCGATCCCCCGGCCGGATCGGCACATTCGCGAACTTGCTCGGTGACGTCTTGTTGAAGGCCTGGGTCACCGTCAGCCACGCCTCGCTGCCGTCGCGCGCCATCAGCAGCTCCGCTTTCGCCCCCGGCAGTCCGCCATGCAGCCCCCAGGGACTCAGCTTCTGCCGGTCGCTCATGTAGGAGAACGTCATCGGCGCGGTCGTTGCGCGCACCGTCTTGGTCAGTGCCAGACCGCCGCGGAACGTGCCGGCCCCGCCGGAATCGTCCACCAGCCGGAATTCCTCGACATGCCAGGGATAGCGGTATTCGAACACCTCAACCGGGGTATGCGGGCAGTTACCGTTGATACCACCCACCGCGTCGTTGCCGTCGGCGAAGCTGCGCCCGCCCCAGCCGACCGGAGTCAGGTCGTAGCAGCAGAAGAACTCGTCGGTGTCCGGATCGTTGCCGCCGAACAGGAAGTTGCTGTGGCTGGCCCCATCGGTTGCCGCCGAACGGTCCTTCATCGCCGGCGCCAGCGCGCCCATCACCACATTGGCAATCCGGCAGTGTGTCTCGGTGTTGCCACCCACCGAAGGCCCGGGGAAATTGACATTGACGATCGTACCGGCTGGGGCCAGCACGCGGATCGGACGAAAGCAGCCGGAATTCTTCGGGATCGTCGAATCCGTCAGTTGCAATACCGCATTGTAGGACGCACCCCACGCGACCCCCAGCGTCGCGTTGATCGGTCCCTTCGCCTGCTTGTCACTACCGCTGTAGTCGACGATCAGCTCGTCACCCTGCACGAAAACCGTGGCACGGATGCGATAGGCGCGGTCTTCGATGCCGTCATCCTCCATGAAGTCTTCGAACACGTACTTGCCATCGGGAATCTTGCTGATCTCGGCCCGCATCCGTCGTTCGGAGTAGGCCATCAACTCGCGACCGAGCTCGACGAACCGCGCTTTGCCGTGCTTGCGCACCAGGTCCGCCATCCGCCGCTCGCCCAGATCGGTGGCCGCGATCAAGGCGCGGAAATCGCCGTAATTGTAGCGGGGCGTGCGCACATTCGCCAGCAGCAGCCGCCAGATATCCGGCTCGTCCACGCCTTCGCGGATCAGCTTTACCGGAGGCACCCGCAATCCCTCGTGGAAAACCTCCGTCGCCTCACCGGCAAAGCCGGCGGGGGCCATGCCGCCGATTTCACAGACATGGCCGATGGATACCGCGAACCCCATGATCTCGCCGTCGACGAAGACCGGCTTGAAGAACGTGTGCTCCGGCGTATGCAGCCCGCCGCGATACGGATCGTTGTGCACCAGCACATCGCCCGGTCGCAGCGTATCCAGCGGAATCTCCTGCACGCAGGAGCGCAGCAGCAGCGGCAGGCCGCCGATCATCGACGGGCAGAAATCCCCGGTCGCGATCAGCTCCCCGGTCGGTAGCGCCAGCCCACAGGTGAAGTCCAGCGATTCACTGAAAATGGTCGAATAGGACGTGCGCATCAGCGTCACCCCCATATCGCGGCAGATCGAAACCAGAATGCCGCCGGCGATGTTCAGCGCGACCATATCCATGCCAGGAACCTCTTGCCAGTATCAGCGAGCATCAAGAATGTGCAGGTTGCCGTAGGCATCCACGGTAAGCCGATGACCCGGCCCGACCACGGTTACCGAAGCGGTCTCCTCGACCAGTCCCGGTCCGGACAGTTCATGCCCGTGCAGCAGGCTGCCTCGGTCATAAACCGGGGTTTCGATCCAGCCCGCCTCGAACCAGACATTGCGCCGCTGCCCCTGCGCCGGCGCTGCCGAAGCCTTCGCGATGGTCGGCAATTCGACCGCGCCGGTGGCAACGGTGGCGGTGACGATGAAGGTTATGATTTCCACCGCGTCACCCAGCCGGAACCCGAACCGCGCGGCATGCTGGGAGTGGAACGCCTCCCACAACGCCGCCCGGTCGTCCTGGTGAAAACTGCCGGCATTCACCGGCACGCTCAACTCGTAGTTCTGCCCGGCATAACGCATGTCCACGCTGCGCAGGATCGTCACGTCATCGCCATGTCCTTGCATGCGCAGGTCGTCCAGGCACTCCGCCACCAGGTCCGTCATCGCCGCCTCGGCACGAGCCTCGTCGAAGGCGCGTGACGACAGTTGCACGGTGCGGTGCCGGTCAACCCGAGCGTCCGCCAGGATGAAGCCGAAAGCGGAGAACTGGCCGGGGAAGTTCGGCACTACCGCGCGCCGGACCGAGGCCTCCTGCATCAGGTCGCAGACATGCAGCGGCCCTGCTCCACCGAACGGCATGATGGTAAAATCCCGCGGGTCCAGCCCCTGCTCGGTCAGCGAGGTATGCAGCGCCCCCACCATGGTGTTGTTGGCTATGCGCACGATCGCCAGCGCGGTCTGCTCCACGCCCATGCCCACCTGCGCCGCCAGCCCGGCGACAGCGTCACGTGCCGCGGCCGGATCGAGCTTCATGCTGCCGCCGAGGAAATTGTCCGCCGCGATTCGCCCCAGCACGACATTGGCGTCGGTCACCGTTGGTTCGGTGCCGCCGCGCCCATAGCAGGCCGGCCCGGGCCGCGCGCCGGCGCTTTGCGGCCCCACCACCAGCATCCCGCCGGTATCGACCCTGGCCAGCGACCCGCCGCCGGCGCCGATGGTGCGGATATCGATCATCGGGATCTGCACCGGACGGCCCCATTCGATCTCGAAATCGGTGGTGAACCGCTCTTGCCCGCCGACAATGGTCGAGACGTCGGTAGACGTGCCGCCCATGTCCAAGGTGACCACGTTCTCGATCCCCAGCAGCCCGGCCACCCGCTTCGCCGCGATGACCCCGCCGGTCGGCCCCGACACCGCCATCTGGATCGGCGAGGCGGCTGCCGCGTCCAACGTCATCTCCCCGCCGTTGGACCGCATGACCACGATCGGCGCCGCGATCCCGGCACCATCCAGCCGAGCCCGCAAGGATCCCAACTGTTGGCGAACGATCGGCTTCACGTAGGCGTCGCACAGCGTGGTCGAGGAGCGGAAATGCTCCTTCCATTTCGGCAGCACGTCATAGGAGATCGACACCGGCACGTCTGCCATCTCGGCGGCGAAGATATCGCGGATGCGCCGCTCGTGCGCCGGTTCGATGTAGGAGTGCATCAGCATCACCGCCACCGCCTGGACCTCATTCTCGTCGCGCATCCGCCGCGCCAGGGCCCGCACGCTGTCCTCGTTCAGCGGCGTCAGCACCGCGCCGTTGGCGCCGATGCGTTCGGCGACCTCATAGGCGTGGCGGCGCTTCAGGAAAGGCTTCGGCTTGACCCAGGCCAGGTCATAGTGATGGCGCCGGTTGCCGCGTCCGATGAACGGAATATCGCGGAAGCCTTCGGTCGTGACATAGCCGACCACCGCACCCTTGCGCTCCAGTAAAGCATTGGTCACCACCGTGGTGCCCAGCCGTAGCTCGGACAGCTGCTCGGACCGGGCATCGCTCAGACCAGTCAGGATGCCCTCGGTCGGATCGGCCGGCGTGGACATGTTCTTCCAGGCCCGCAATGTGCACGTGGTGCTGTCGTAAGCAACGAAGTCGGTGAAGGTGCCGCCGACATCGATTCCCAGCCGCATCATGACGCTGCCTCCTGATAATCGGCTGGCGTGTAATCGACGGGCGTGGCGTGCCAGCCCTCGGTTCGGCGCTTCCAGTAGCGTTCCCGCAGCGTGGCCGAGATCGGGCCGGGACGATCGTTGCCCATGATACGACCATCCAGCCGCGATACCGGCATCACGCCGCCCGCCGTGGTGCAGATCAACAGCTCATCGGCGGCGCGCAATTCAGCCACCGCCACCGGCCGAACCTCGCAGCGCAGCCCAAGCTCGGCGCATAGCTCGATGACCGACATTCGGGTAATGCCCGCGAGCGCACCACGATCCGGTGTAGAAACGACGTTGTCGGTGACGCTGAACACGTTGAAGCCCGGACCCTCGGTGACCATTCCGGCCGAGTCCGCCAGCACGGCGGTGTCCGCGCCACAATCATGCGCCTGGAACAATGCCTGGGTGAGGTCGCCCCAGTGGAAATTCTTCACCGTCGGGTCGATCGAGGCCTCCGGTATCCGCGGCACCTCGGCGACGATCAGATGCGCGCCCCGCGCCTGCGCCTCCGGCGAGATAACCGACACATAGGGGCGGGCGAATGCCGCCAGGTAGTTCCGGCAGTTCAACGGATGCGGCGGCAATCCGGTCTTTGGCGCACCGCGCAGGCAGTCCATCGCGACATAGGCCTCGCGCAGGGCTGACAGCCGCACCAGCCGGATCAGGATGGCGCGAATATCGCCGTCACTCAGTTCGGGATCGAGCCGCAGCGCCTGCATCGAGGCGCGAAACCGCGCAAGGTGGTCGTCCAGCCGGAAGAACGCGCCGTTGCAGACGCTGACAACATCATAGGTCGCGTCGGACCGCCGGTAGCCGTAGTCGGTCAGCGGAATGCAGGCCTCGGCCAGCGGCGTGACCCGGCCATCCACATAAGCCACCCCACTGGCGAACCGCGATTGCGCCATCGCGATCAATGCCCGCTCGCTTCTATTTCGGCCGTTCGCCTTTCCGGCACGACCCGCGGCTTGACACGCCCGGCGCGTGTCCAGCGGCGCGGCCAGACCAGATCCCGACCCGCGGCTATTCCGTTGGGGCGGAAAATCATGATCAGCGCCAGCACCAGACCCAGCCCCAATTCCTGGCTGCCCTCCGGCAGCACGAAGGTGGCGGACCCGATCGGCACACCCTGCTCGAGCCGGCGCAGGACTTCCACCACGACGGTAACCAAAACCACACCCAGGACGGCGCCGCTCAGGCTCCCCAGCCCTCCCACGACCAGCATCGCCAAGGTAATGAAGGACAGGCTCAGATAGAACGTGTCGGCGGTCAGAATACCCAGGAAATGCCCCCAGATCGCCCCGCCTGCGCCAACGATGGCGGCACTCAGCACAAACGCCAGCAGCCGGACGCGCAGGACGTTCACCGCCGAAGCCTTGGCCGCAACCTCGTCGTCGCGGGAGGCTCGCAGCATCAGCCCGATCCTGGAAACCGCGAACAGATGCGCCACCAGGATCGCGGCGGCGGCGAAGCCGAATGCCAGCCACGGTCCGACCACTGTTGGAATGCCGATGATCGAGCTGGTGCCGGCGGTCACCGAATCCCAGTTCGAGTAGACGCTGTTGATGATCATCAGGAATGCAAAGGTGGCAATCGAGGCGGCGATGCCGGACAGCCGCATGATCGCCGCCCCCAGCAGCAACGCCACGACGGCAGCCAATACGGCAGCGCCGGCGATGCCGACCGGAATCGGATACTGGTTGTTCTGCAGCGCATCCGGCAGCCCGGTCAGCATGATGCTCTTCCAGTTCGGGTCCACTGTCGCCCACGCCGCGGCATAGGCGCCGATGCACATGAAGCCGATATGGCCAAACGAGATCACCCCGGAGTTGCCGATGAACACCCACATGCCAACCACGACGACCATGCGGATCAGCATCTCGACCAACGAGGTCTGGATCTGGTCGCCACCGAGCACGCCAATGAGGGTCACCACGGCGACCGCCGCAATCAGCAGCAGCGGCGTCGCCAGCCCGCGCAGGACGCCTCTCACACCCGCTCCACGAGGGTGCGGGACGGGATCAGGCCGGACGGCCGCAGCAACAGCACCAGGATGACGAAGGCAAACGCGAAGGCGTCGCGAAACACCCGCAGATCGGACGGCAGGTAGGCCTGCAGCATGATGATGACGAATCCCACCAGGAAGCCACCCGCCACCGCGCCCGGCAGGCTGCCCATGCCGCCCACGACGACGGCCACGAAGGCGAACAGCGCCAGCGGCACGCCCATGACGTTGCTGAGCGACCCGGTCTGAGCCAGGAACAGCAGCGACACAGCCGCCGCCAGCACGCCGCTGACCGCGAACGCCAGCCCGATGACGAAATTGCCGCGTACGCCAAGGTATTGGGCCATGCGGAAATCCTCCGCCGCCGCGCGCATCTGCACCCCCCAGCGCGTGCGGTAGAGGAACAATGTCAGCAGTCCCATCAGGACAAGTGTCGTGATGATCGTCACCACCTGCAGCAGCGGCACCCGCAGGCCAGCCATCATGATTTGCGCTGTCAGCCCGGGCCACAGGTTGGCCGATTTGGGTCGGGCGCCATAGGCCATCAGCACGCCGTTCTGGATCATGTAGCTGACCGCGAATGATGCGATCATCAACGTCGGCGCGCTGGTGCGTCGCAACGGCCGGAACACCAGCACGTCGGTCAACAACGCCACAAGAACAACGATGGCGCAGACCGCGGGGATCAGCAAAGCCCAATTCCAGGCGCCGATGAACATCTTTGCCACCACATTCGACGATGGGATGATCAGTGCATAGGCGCCCAGCGTGATGAAATCGCCATGCGCGAAATTCACCAGCCGCAGAATGCCGAACAGCAGTCCGATCCCCAGTGCCACCAGCGCATACAGGCTGCCCAGGCTCAATGCGTCGATCAGGTTCTGCACGAAGTCGATCAAGCCGTCGCTTCCTCTTCGCTGGCACCAACCGGCGTCGGGGCCACACCAAAGCCGAAATAGGCCGACTTGATGGCTTCCCCGTCCTGCAGCGCCGAGGCAGCGCCGTGCAGCTTGATGCCACCGTTGCGAATGACGTAGATGCGGTCGGCGAAGCGCAGGATGCGATGCGAGCTCTGCTCGTTGATCAGCAGGGTCAGTCCCTCCTGGCGTCGCAGTTCCAGCAGGATCTCGTAAACGCTATCGACAATGCGCGGCGCCAGGCCGAGCGAAGGCTCGTCCACCATCATCAGCTTTGGCCCGGTCATCAGGGCGCGGCCGATCGACAGCATCTGCTGCTCGCCGCCCGACAGCCGCGCTGCGGGCGAGCGCCAGCGCTCCTTCAGTTGCGGAAAATAGTTGGCTATCCGCTCCAGCGCGGCAGAGGCCTGCTTTGCGCTGGGCCGCATGTAGCCGCCGATCCGCAGGTTCTCCTCGACGCTCAGGGTGCCGAAGACATGGCGTCCTTCCGGCACCAGCGACAGACCCAACCTGGCAATCCGCTCCGGCTTGCGCGCCGGCAATTCGGTGCCGTGAAAGCGGATCGACCCGGTGGTTCGGGCGACACCGCCGGCGATGGCCGCCAGGGTGGTGGACTTGCCGGCGCCGTTCGGCCCGATCAGACAGACGACCTCGCCCTGGCGCACCTCCATGGTCAGGCCGCGCAGTGCCACCAGCCGGCCGTAGCGCACCTCCACGTCGTGCAGGTCCAGCATCGCGCTCATGGCTCCATCCCCAGATAGGCGGCGATCACCTCGGGGTTGTCCTGGATCTCGGTGGGCCGGCCTTCGGCCAGGGTGCGGCCGCCGTCGAGCACGTGGATGCGGTCGCACACGCCCATGATGACGTGCATGTTGTGCTCGATCAGCAGGACGCCGCAGTCGAAGCGGCGCGGGATGGTGGCGACCCACTCGGCCAGACCTTCGCATTCGGCGTCCGACATGCCGGCCGCCGGCTCGTCCAGCAGAATGAACGCCGGGGACAGGATCAGCGCTCGGGCGATGCCGACCCGGCGTTCATCGGTGTAGGCCAGGGTTCCGGCGATACGGTGCGCCTGCTCGGCCAGGCCGATCCAGTCGAGCATCGCCATCGCCCGCTCCGCCGCGCTGCGCCGGCTGAGACCCAGGCCGACGGCGGTGACTTCGATGTTTTCCAGTACGCTCATGTCGCGGAACAGGCGGCCCGCCTGGAAGCTGCGGGCCACGCCTTGCTTGCGGAACTTGTCCGGCGACCAGCCGTCGGTCGGATCGCCACCGAGCAGAACCCGGCCGGCGGTCGGGCGCTGGAAGCCGGTCAGGCAGTTGACCAGCGTGGTTTTGCCGGCGCCGTTCGGGCCGATCAGCCCGAACACCTCGTGCCGCCTGACCGTCAACGTAACGTCGGAGACCGCGGCCACGCCGCCGAAACGGACTTCCAGCTTTTCCGCTGTCAGCTCCGCCGCCTGGGGTTGCCCCACGACGTCGGGACGGTCGGTCAGCAGGCTGAGCGAAGCATCCTGCGTCGTTGTTCCGTCTTCCAGGATCAGGAGGCCTTCTTCAACCGGTACAGTACGGCCGGGGGTATGTCTTCCTTGATGCGCCAGTCTTGCACCGGAACCTGCTTGCCGTTGGCGGTGTCGGTGATGGTCAGCGGAATGCGGGTCTGGATGTGCAGCTTCGGTGTGAAGGTGCGGGGTCCAAGCACGGTCGGCTCGTTTTGGAATTTTTCCATGATTGCCACCACCGGCTTGGCGTCCGTGGTTTTCGCCTCGGTCACCGCCTTGGCCCAGAGCTGCAGCCAGGCATAAATCGGGTAGGCATACTGCGTGGTCGGTGGCTTGCCGTATTTCGCGGTGTAATCCTTCGTCAACTGCGCCACCGCTGGCCGCGGATCGCCATTCGCCAGCGCCTGCACGGGCACATAGAAGTCTTTCAGCCCGGGGACCGCGCTGATCCAGTAGGTTCCGTCCATCGACGAGCCGTTCAGGATCGGCAGGTTGATGCCGGCGGAGCGCAATTGCCGCACCGCGCTGGCGCCACCGGGCTGGTAGGTGCACAGCATCAGGGCATCCACCTTGTGGTCCCGGATCGCGTTGGACAGCCGTGTCACCTGCGAGCCGATGGACGGATCGGCGTTCTTGAAGGTGTCGTGGCCGACGATCTTGCCGCCTTCCTTTGCGAACGCCCAGTCGAAGCCGGCGCAGACCGACTTGTCATATTCGATGGCATCATCCAGCAGTACGTAGGCGGTGCGGTAACCCTTCTTTTCGTATCCCCACTCCGCGACCGTGGCCCCTTCGAGCTGTCCGGCCTTCTCCGCCGTGAAGGAGTACGGGCCAACCCCGATCACGCCGGCCTTGGGGTCGGATGCGCCCAGGAATACCGAGATCACACCGGCCTTTTGGGCCTGCAGGGCGGCCGGCGCGCCGTAGTCATAATCGGCGGTGACAAACACCACCTTTGCCCCGTCATGCACCATTTCCTGGCCGGCCCGCGTGCCCTCGACCCGGTCACTCTTGGTGTCGGCGTAGACCGCCTTCAGCTGTTTTCCGAGCAGGCCGCCTTTGGCGTTCGTCTGGTCGATCCACAGCCCCGCCATTCTGGTGGCGTCGCCGTCGTAGGCCTCCATCCCGCCGGACTGCGCAACCGCGAAGCCGAGGACGATATCATTATCCGCCGCGTGCAGGCGGGCCGGCAAACCCGCAAGTATCGATCCAGTAACAATCGCCATTGCCCAGCGGACCGGTGATAGTTTCACGCCAAACTCCTACAACACGTCTTTGAGAAGTTGCGGTGCGCTTCAGCGGAGGCCACTTCCCTGATCAAACGGGCTGCAAGGGCTGTGCCATGCAGGCGGCCGGCGGCCGCCAGGCCGGCGAAGTTTGCCGGATGGTTTTGTCGCGGGTGCAAACAGCCGCCAGGACGAAGCAGCCGCGCCGGCCGTGTTTTCGCAACCAATACGTTATGAAAACGCGACTTTCGATGCTGCACCGCCTGGCGGCATTTGCGCGCTTGTCGCTGAAGCAGTTGCCGTCGTTGTAAGCAGCCGGGGTCGCTCGGACGGGACGGTTGACCGTTTGCGCGCCTTCAATACAAATGCATCGCGCTAAAGCAGAGTGCTTGGCAGCGGAGGAGCGGACCGGATGGGCAGCCTACGTGTGGCAATCGATATTGGCGGAACTTTCACCGATGTCTGTGCCTTGGACGAAGTCAGCGGCAGGATGCACGTTGCGAAAACCCCAACCACGCCGGATCCGATCGACGGCTTCATGACCGGACTGAGCGAAGCCGGCGTGCAACTGCGCGACATTGCACTGTTGTCGCACGGCACCACGGTGGCGACCAACGCGCTGATCACCCGCCGGCTGCCGCGCGTCGCCATGATCTGCACCCGCGGGTTTCGCGACGTCATCGAAATTCGTCGAGCCAACAAGGAAGATCTGTGGGACGCCTACAAGGATGTCGCGCGGCCTTATATTCCACGCCGCGACCGCCTGCCGATTTCCGAACGGATCGATGCGGCCGGCGTCGTCGTGACCAAGCTGGATCAGGCGGAAGCGCTGGAACTGGCCCGCATATTGCGCAAAAGGCAGGTTGCCGCGGTCGCCGTTTGCTTCATGAACGCATTCATGAACGGTGCGCACGAACGCGCCATGCGCGACATCCTGCTGCGCGAACTGCCCGGCGTTCCGATATCGATTTCTTCGGAAGTGCTACCAGAAATCTTCGAACACGAGCGGTTTTCCACTACTGTCGTCAATGCCGTGCTCAGTCCGGTTGCCGGGGCCTATGTCGAGCGCCTGAGCGATCGCCTGCGGGCCGGCGGATATGCCTCCGACCTGCTGCTGCTGCACAGCGGCGGCGGCGTCATGACGCCCTCGAGCGTGCGCGACTTCGCCGCCAGGATTGCCGGGTCCGGCATCGCGGCGGGAGCCATTGCCTCGCGCCACATCGCCGGGCTGTGCGGCTTCGCCAACTCGATCGGCCTGGATATGGGCGGCACCAGTTGCGACGTGTCACTGGCCTATGAAGGCCAGTCACGCGTGACCAAGGACTGGGGGATTGAGTTCGGCTACCCGATCCGCTTTCCCAGTATCGAGGTGCTGACCATCGGCGCCGGCGGTGGGTCGCTGGCCCGCATCGAGGACGGGGCGCTGAAGAACGGCCCGCAATCCGCTGGCGCCCATCCGGGTCCGGCTTGCTACGGTGGCGGCAATACCGTGCCGACCAACACGGATGCCAATATCGTGCTGGGTCGGCTGGGAACCGGCCTGGCGGGTGGCAGCATTAAGCTAGATGCGAAACTGGCCGAGCAGGCCGTGCGTACCGGCGTCGCCGACCAACTCGGTGTCTCGGTACACCAGGCGGCGGAGGCCGTCATCCGGGTTGCCAATGCCAACATGGCCGACGCGGTCCGGCTGATCTCGATCTCGCGCGGCTATGATCCCCGCGATTTCGCCCTTGTCGCGTTCGGCGGCGCCGGCGCGCTGCACGGCGCGGCGCTTGCCAGGGAACTGTCGATCCCAGTGGTGATCGTGCCCACCAACCCCGGCATCACCTCGGCGCTGGGCTGCCTGCTGGTGGACCTGCAGCACGATTTTGCCGAAAGCTACCTGAAGCCGGCCGAGGCCACCGACCCGGCGGACCTGCAGCACAGGTTTGCGACGCTGGAGGCAACGGCGGCGGAGCGGCTGCTGCACGAAGGCGTGGCGACGACCGACATGGTGATGCAGCGCAGCGTGGACATGATGTACCAGGGCCAGTGGCGCTCGTTGAGCGTTACGGTTCCGCCACAAATTAGCACGATGGAAGCGCTGGTGGCGTCGTTCCACCAACAGCACGAGCGAGAATATAATTTCCGCCGCGACGATGCCCCGGTCAGCCTGTTCCGGCTCAACCTGAAGGCAACCGGATTGGTGCCGAAGGTGGCTCTGGCGACCAGCGAACCGGGCGGCGCCATGCCGCAGCCAGCCAGCCGCCGGCCGGTGTATTTCGACAACGCAACGCCGCATGACACGCCGGTTTACTGGCGCCCGGATCTACCGGCAGGCGCCGAGATCGATGGTCCGGCCATCATCGATCAGCTCGACGCCACCACCGTGCTGCCGCCGGGGGCCAGCATGACGGTTGATCGTTTTGGCAATCTGGTGATGCGGGTGGGGAGCTGAGCAGCATGAGTGCAGACACATTGCCGGGCGAGACCGGCGTGGCGCTTGATCCCGTCACCTTCGAGGTGCTCAAGAACTCCTTCATCACCGCGGTCGACCAGATGGCCGAGCAGATGATCCGCACATGCTATTCGTTCGTGATATACAATCGGGATTTCTCGAATGCGCTGAACGATGCGAATGGCGATTCGATTGCCCAGGGCAACGCCGACATCGCCGTCCATGTCGGCACCTTGCACTGGACCTGCAAGGACGTGATTCGCTTCTTCGGCAAGGACATGCACCCGGGCGACGTATTCGCCATCAACGATCCTTACGCAGGTGGCACGCATTTTCCCGATGTGCGGCTGATCCGGCCGATTTTCTCCGGCGGCAAGGTGATCGCGTTCAGCCAGTCCAACGGCCACTGGTCCGATGTCGGCGGCAGCGTGCCCGGGTCGTTCGATGTCCGCGCCACCGAAATGTTCCGCGAAGGCCTGCGCATCACTCCGGTTCGGCTGTGGGACAAAGGCGTGTTCCGCAATGACGTCGCGCATCTGATTGCCAGCAACACGCGCGATCCGGCCTCGATCATCGGCGATATGCAATCGCAAGCGGCGGCGACCGCGGTCTGCGAGCGGGAAATCCTGCGCCTGGTCGACAAGTATGGCGAGGACACCGTCGTTGCCGGTTTTGCCGACGTGCAGAATTATGTCGAGCGTATCCTGCGCCAGCGGCTGCTGGCGCTGCCCGACGGCACCTGGGAGACGCAGGATTTCATCGACCGTGATCCCTCGGCGGGCGAGGGCATGATCCCGATCAAGGTCAAGATGACGATCTCCGGCGATCGGGTGATCTATGACCTGAGCGGCAGCCATCCTTGCATCGGGTCGCTGTACAACTCGGCGTTCGGGGCGACGTTCTCGGCGGTGGCGGCGGGGATGAAGACGTTCTTCCCGGACCTGCCGCTGAATTCCGGCTTCTACCGGCCGATCGAGGTGATCGCGCCGCCGGACACCATCGTCAACGCCAGGTGGCCGGTCGCGGTGACCGGGTTCCTGATGCCGTTCGAGAAGATCATGAACTCGATCTACGAAATCTGGTCGAAGATCATGCCGGAGCGAGCGATCGCCTGTGCCTTCAACCTGGAATACCTGCTGACCGGCGGACGCGACCTGCGGTCCGACGGCAAGCCGATCTTCATGTTCTACGACTGGCTGCCGGGCGGCTGGGGCGGGCGCAATGGCAAGGACGGGGCCAACGTCACCACCGCCTGTTTCGGCACCGGATTGCAATCGCAGCCGGTGGAAGGACAGGAGCGCAACTGCCCGATGCTGACCACCGAGTTCGAGGTGCTGACCGATAGCCCGGGTCCCGGCCAGTGGCGCGGCGGGGCGGGCGTGCGCAAGAGCACGCTGCTGCGTGAGGCGGAGGGGACCGTCATCTCCTACATCTGCGACCGCGAACGTGCGGTGGTCTGGGGCATCGAGGGCGGTCTGCCGTCGATGCCGCACGGCCTGAGCTTGACCCGCGGTGGTGCGTCGCGGCCGGACTGGCTGGGTTCGGTGTTTTCCGACGTCAAGCTCGAATCTGGCGACGCGTTCAGCCGCCCGACGGCGGGCGGCGGCGGCTTCGGCGATCCGCTGCTGCGCAAACCCGCCTTGGTGTGTGACGACGTGGCCGATGGGTATGTCTCGATCGAGCGGGCGGCGAAGGATTATGGCGTGGTGATCCGCGCGGTCGATGCCGAGTTGGCGGAGTATCAGGTGGACGAGGCCGCGACGGAGGCCAGACGCGGCGAGATCCGCGCGGGCCGGCATGGCTGGCTGGCGGCGGACCCGGAAACGGTCGCCGCAAGCTTTCGCGCCGGCGAACTGGATGCGATGGACGTGATCCGGCAGTATGGCGTGGTGCTGGACTGGGACAGCGGAGCGTTGCTACCGAAGTCCACCGAGCAGTTCCGCGCCATGATGCAGCGCCGATCGGCTGCTTTCTGGGACCGGGGATAGGGCGCATCGTCAGTCGATCACCCGAAGCGCCGGCGCACCGGCGAGCCATCGGGTTTGCCGCCGATCCAGCCGCGCGTCGTCCACCATCGCGCTCTCGCTGTGGAAGCCCCCGATCGCGCCGCCGGCATTGCGACCGAGGTCAGCATCATGTTTCCAACCCGGCCCGAGCTCGCCCCCGCGGTTCGGGCGTTCGTCGATTTCATGGTCGAGGTGAACGCCTCGGCAGTCCACTGGCGGTCGGATCTGGACGCCGGTTGACCGTGCCGGCAACGCTCGATGTCAGCCCATCCGCGCTCGCTCCAGCAGTGTCGCCACCGCGTCGATGTCGTGCGTCGACGTTTCGCCATGCGTGACACAGGCGCGGATCACGTCCCCGCCCTCGAACCGAGCGGCCGAGATCCAGGCACCGCCCGACCCGACGACCCGGCCCACGATCTCGCGCACCGTCACCGATCCGGCAGGCGGGCGCAGACAAACCACCGCTAGTTCCGCCCCGTTCGCCACCGTCCAGCCCTGCTCGCGCATCCGTTCAGCCAGACGATGTCCCAATTCGACCGCCCGCTCCACATGCGCGCCGTGACCGGCCCAGCCGGCTGCCGCCAGCGACAGGAACAGCCGCAGTCCCACGAAACGCCGCGACCATTGCGCTGTCGTCATGTACGGATCGATTGCCGAGGCCGTGGGCATGTAGCTCGTGGTGACATTGAAGGCAGCCAACAGGGCCCGCGGATGGGCGGTAAGGAACATTCCGCAACCCATCGTCGTGGCGAACCATTTGTGCGCGTCGATGGTGACCGAATCCGCCGCCTCGATCCCCGCCAGCTTGCCGCGCAACCGAGACGAGGCCGCCAGCGCCCCGCCCCAGGCGGCATCGACGTGATACCAGACGCCGCACCGGCGCGCGATCGCGCCGCACGCCGCCAGCGGATCGATCATTCCGGCACTGGTGGTTCCCGCCGTCGCCACAATCATCACCGGCACGCAGCCCTGACCGCGATCCGCCGCGATCGCCCGTTCCAGCACGTCCGCGCTCATTCGCCCGGCGCCATCGGTCGCCACCAGCCGGACCGCCGACCGCCCGATCCCGGCCATGTGGGCAAACTTGATCCACGCCAGGTGACTGTCGGCCGAGATGTAGAACACCGGCTGGCCCGCAAACGCACGGCTGCCGCTGGCGGCAAAATCGGGTTCGCTTCGGGTCAGCGCGCAGATCAGCGCGGTATTGTTCGCTTCCGATCCGCCCGAGGTGAAATGACCCACAGCATCCGCCGCCAGCCCGATCCGCCGCGCCAGCAAACCTGCCACATGCGCCTCGATCGCCACCGCTGCGGGCGACGTTGTCGCGGTCGCCAACTGTGGGTTGAACGACGCCGCGATCCGGTCGGCGCATTGCGCCGGAAAACTCGGCGCCGGATTGAACAGGCCCAGATACCGAGGATGCGTCATGTGTACGACGCCATGGTCCATCTGCGCCAGTGTCCATTCCAACAACTGCTCGAACGCCACCGGCTGGTCGAAGTCGAACCCGGCCAGTTCGGCCGCGAACGCGTCGCGGTCGAATGTCGGCGTCACTGACCCTTGCGCCATCCGCAGCTCAGCCGCCGACAGCATCTCGGTGAGGCGGTTGGTCCAGGCCAGCCGTTGTTCGGACGATGGAAATAACGCGGAGCCGGTCATGATGCGATGCGCCAGTTGCGGATCGGACGGATCGCCGCATTGCCGCACGCGGCCTTCTGTTCCGACAGGTAGGACAGCCAGCCAGCATACAGCCCCACCGCTGCCGGGCGCCAGACCTGTCGGGGCGCCACGGTGATCGCGGCATCGACTGACGCCTGCACCTCAGCGCCTGGCGCCAGGCGCGCCCGCAGCCCGGCAAGTTCAGCGACAACCTCGGCATCGAAATAGCCTTCGGGAACGTCCGGCCAGCAGGCACGCTGGCCGAGGACAAACCGCCTGACATCGCGACGAAATTCATTCAGCAGGCTGTCCGGTCCGTATTCCGGGTGACCTTGCAGCAATACGAACAGGCTGGCGCGGGCCTGCTTGACAAAGCAGTCGACGCCGATGCTCCGCGCCTGCGAGAGCACCGTGTAGCCGCTGCCAAGCAACTCCGTCTCGTCCAGCGTGTTCTGCCGGGAGTGCGGCACCGGCCAGCAGCCCGGCGCATCCGCCAGCAGCGGATGATCGCTCGCCTTCACGCAGGTGAAGACACCCGACAGCTTGCGCGCCAGCGGCCTGCGGCTGATCTGGTCCAATCGAAACACCGCCGCATGCGCCGCCATGCACGACCAGATGGTCGAGATCGTGCGCTCCCCTGCCCAGTCGATCAGCCGACCCAGCGCCGGCCAAAGCGGTTCGTCGGTGATCGCGCTGGCCCGCGGTTCGGCGCCGGTGACGATCACCGCGTCGGCGCCGGACTGGTCCAGCATCGCCAGCGTGTCGTCGGGATCATCCAGCAGCGTTTCCACCGCGAACAGCTTGACCCTGACGCGCAGCCTGCGCGACGCGGTCTTCAGCAGTTCGGCGAATTGTTGCTCGGTTGCCCGCCTGGCCGCCGGAGGCATGTTGTTGATCAGGCCGACAACCAGTTCGGCGGACTGCCCTTGGCTCGTTCGTTGCGCATACACCAGCTGCCCTCCCGATCTCCGCGTCAGCCGTGTTCGCCCAGCGCCAGATCAGGCATCGACACAGCCGCCATGCGCCGCCGCCAGTGCCTGATCCAGATCGGCCAGAATATCGTCCACATGCTCGATGCCGACGCTCAGTCGGATCATTTCGGGCGTGACGCCAGCCTTGAGCTGCTGTTGCGAGGTCATCTGCCGGTGCGTCGTCGACGCCGGATGGCAGGCGAGCGACTTCGCATCGCCAAGATTGACCACCCGCTTGATCAGCCGCAGCGCGTCATAGAACCGCTTGCCCGCCGCCATGCCGCCGTGCACGCCGAAGGTCAGCAGAGAGCATGCTCTGCCGGCCAAATATCTCTGCACCAGCGGATAGTATGGACTGTCGGGAAACCCGGCGTAGTTCACCCAGTCCACCCGATCGTCGCGTCGCAGCGCCTCGGCCACCTGCTGCGCATTCTCGACATGTCGGTCGACCCGCAGAGCGACGGTCTCGACGCCTTGCAGCAGCAGAAACGCGCTCAATGGCGCCAGCGCGGCACCGGTGGTGCGCAGGCAGAAATTACGACACGCCTCGATATAGGCGGTGCGCCCGAAATGCGTCGCGTAGACCAGACCGTGATAGGACGCATCCGGCTGGTTCAGCATCGGAAATCGCGCCGGCTGCCGATGCCACGGGAATTGTCCGCCATCGACGATCGCCCCGCCCAACGTCGTGCCATGCCCGCCCAGGAACTTGGTGAGCGAATGGACCACGATATCGGCGCCGAATTCGATCGGCCGCAGCAGCACCGGCGAGGCCACAGTGTTGTCCACCAGCAACGGCACGCCGTGCGCATGCGCGATCTCGGCCAACGCCTCGATATCGCAGACATTGCCCGCCGGATTGCCGACGCTCTCGCAGAACACCGCCATCGTATCGTCGTCGATCAGCCGGCCGATGGCGTCGGCATCATCGGACTCGGCAAACCGCACGCTGACATTCATCCGCGGCAGGACATGGGAGAACAGCGTGTGCGTTGTGCCATACAGTTGTGGCACGCTGACAAGGTTGCGCCCGGGCGCCGCGATGCAGAGGATGGCATTGTACAAAGCAGCCATCCCGGACCCCACGCACAGCGCGCCGACCCCGCCCTCAAGCGCCGCGACCCGCCGCTCCAGCACCGCCGTCGTCGGATTGCTGATCCGGCTGTAGCGAAAACCTTCCGCTTCCAGATTGAACAAGGCGGCGGCATGATCCGCGCTGTCAAACTCAAAAGACACGGTCTGGTAAATCGGCACCGCCGCCGACCTGACCGATTTGTCGATCTGGTAGCCGGCGTGAAGCGCGATGGTTTCGGTCCGCATCCGTTGAGTTCCCTATCGACCCGACGGCCGCTCGGCCGCCGAGGATCGCCGCGCGGTCTATGGCATGAACAAACCAAGAAGTAAACGTTTTTTACGCAGACCGATGTAGTCACTAGTCAATACATATCGCCGTATGCCAAAAATTCCAGATTTGCTTGAAAATAATTTTGCAAACTACACAGCAAAAAGCTATGAACGTACTGAACAGGCAATGTCATCGCCTGCGACACAAGGTGGGTCATGGCCATGATGCAAACCGTCGTCGATTTTGCCTATGAAGAAACAATCGCACAGATATGCCGTCTTGACTGGCCGAACCTCAGCCAGGAGGACACCATCGCCGCCGCCTGGGCCTATTACTTCTTCTCCGTGCAGTTCCGGGAAAATCTCCAGATCGCCCGCATCCTGCATCCCACGGACGAAAAACTCCAGGATCTGGAACGCGAAGAGTGTGACACCGACAACCTCTCGCCGTGGCCCGGCGTCGCCCAGACGGGCGAGAAAATGGATCATGACGAATTCATGCGCCGTGTCCTGGCACTGGCACCCGTTTCGGACGCGCAGCGGTCTTGTTTCAAAGCCGGCGGCGACCGCTATCTGCGCATGGTCCGCCGAACCGACGCCAACACCCGCGCGCTCAGCATCGCCAGCTACGAGGACGGCGGCCTGGAACGGGTGTTCCGCGCCATGCTGACATCGCCCGGGTCGGACAACCCCCTGCTGGGCGGCTTCCGCCATTTCCTGTCCGAACATATCAGATTCGACAGCGATCCGACGCAAGGTCACGGCGCGATGATCCGCCATCTGCGGCCCGACGATTCCATCCTGCCGCTGTGGGTCGGCTTCAAGGACCTGCTGCTCGAATTCGTGCCCGGTCTGGCACCGCCGGGCCAGACGACTTGACCCCGACCCGAGCGTTCCCGCCGACACATCCACAGCAGGCAACCATGTCGATCCGCACCACCGTCATGACCCAGATCACCGAGGTTGCCGCCCAGCAAGGCAAGCGCCTGGCAGCCTTGTCCGATAGCCTGCCATTGCTCGACTCGGGCCTCGATTCGCTCTGCATCGCGGTCCTGGTGGCGTCCCTCGACGACCGCCTCGGCGTCGATCCGTTCGCTGCCGACGACGCCGCCTTGCCTGTCACCGTCGGCCAGTTCATCTCGCTCTACGAGCATGCCGCGGCCTGACCACCGCTCGCTTTGGGATCTGACCGCCGCCGCCGGCCTGTCGCCGCGGCGGTTCCTCGCCGATCATCGCGGCCAGGTCGGCCTGGCCAGCCTCGACCAGGCCAGCCTCGACCAGGCCGGCACGTTCGACCGGCCGCTGCATCGGTTCCAAGGCCAATCGGTGCTGATCTGGTCCGACCGGCAGATGATCTTCGCCCTGGCGGTGCTGCAACTCGATGGCATCGCCGCCCGCGTCGTGCTGTGTCCGCCCGATCTCTCACCCGCCCACCTGCCGGACGTGCTGCAACAGGCCCGGGTCGATGTCATCGTCTGCGACGCGGCCCCGCCAATAGCCACCGCCATCCCCATCGTGCCCTGCGCAATCGTGCCCTGCGCAATCGTGCCCTGCGCACCCCAGCCCGCTCAGACGCCCCACCACCACGACCGCGGCACGCGCACGGAATGGCTGCTGTTCACCTCCGGCACCACCGGGCGCCCCAAGCTCGTGGTCCACAATCTGGCCAGCCTGACCGGGCCGCTCGATGACCGGCTGGCCGTGGCGCAAGACACGGTCTGGGCCACGTTCTACGACGTCCGCCGCTACGGCGGCCTGCAAATCCTGCTGCGCGCCCTGCTCGGCGGCGGATCGATGGTGCTGTCGCACCACCAGGAACCGGTGGCCGCGTTCCTGACCCGCGCCGGTCAATGTGGGGTCACGCATATCTCCGGCACCCCGTCGCATTGGCGGCGCGCCCTGATGACCAACGCCCATCGCATCTCGCCGCGCTATGTCCGGCTGTCGGGCGAAGTCGCCGATCAGCCGATCCTCAACCAGCTCAGCACCGCCTACCCCGGCGCCACCATCAGCCACGCCTTCGCCTCGACCGAGGCCGGCGTCGCCTTCGACGTCAGCGATGGCCTGGCCGGATTTCCCGCCACGCTGATCGGCCAACCCGGCGCCAAGGCCGACCTCCGGGTCGAGCATGGTTCGTTGCGCATTCGTTCGGCACGCACCGCCTCGCGCTACCTCGGCGATCAAGTAACACTGGCAGACGTCGACGGCTTCGTTGACACTGGCGACATCGTCGCGCTGCGTGGCGATCGCTACTACTTTGCCGGCCGCCGGGAAGGCGTCATCAATGTCGGGGGGCAAAAAGTGCATCCAGAAGAAGTCGAGGCAGTCATCAGCCAGCATCCAGCCGTGCAAATTGCACGAGTCCGAGGACGCCCCAGCCCGATCACCGGAACCCTGGTGGTGGCCGACATCGTGCTTCGGCCCCAAGCCGCCCAGCACTGCTTCAAGACGATCAGCGCCGAAATCCTGACCAGCTGCAAAGCGGCGCTGCCGGCGCACAAGGTGCCGGCCATGCTGCGCCCGGTCGCCGGGCTCGATATCGCCGCGTCCGGCAAGCTGGCCCGCACCGATGCCTAATGTCCTCGTCACCGGCGGTAGCCGGGGCCTCGGGCTCGGCATCGCTCGCGTGTTGCTGGCGTCGGGCTTCCAGGTGATCGCCCTGGCCCGCCAGCAGGGCGACCAGCTGGAAGCCCTGCGTGCCGAACTCACCCCGGCGGAAACCGACGCACTGCATTTCCGTGCCTTCGACCTGACCGATATCGTCGCCATCCCCGCTTTGGTAAAATCCCTCAGCCGGGAATTCGGGCCATTCTACGGCCTGGTGAACAACGCAGCACTCGGCACCAGCGGCATCCTCTCGAACATGCCCGACGCCGCGATCGACCGGCTGGTCCGGCTCAACGTCACCTCGCCGCTGACGCTGACCAAATACGTGGTGCGCTCGATGATGACCGGAAGCGGCGGGCGCATCGTCAACATCTCCTCCGTGGTCAGCACCACCGGCTATAGCGGCCTGTCGGTCTACAGCGCCACCAAAGCCTCGCTGACCGGTTTCACCCGGTCGCTGGCTCGCGAGCTCGGACCGCTGGGCATTACCGTCAACGCGGTCGCGCCAGGCTTCATCGACACCGAGATGACCCACGACCTCAGCCCGGCCCAGCGCGCCCAGATCGCCCGCCGCAGCGCGCTGCACCGCATGCCCGACATCGCCGACATCGCCCACGCGGTCGACTTCCTGTTCAGCGACAGGGCGCGCAACATCACCGGCACCACGACCACCGTCGATGCCGGCAACACCGCGTGAAACGCTACAGCCGTCGCCCGCCATTCCCGATCGAGCTGCGCAGCGCCGCGTCGCAGGCAACGAAGCCGCTCTCGCGATCGTTGAACCACACCGGGTCCGCCGCCTCCGCATAGCCTTCGCGCTGCAGTCGTCCCTTCGCCAGCTTGAACGTTCCGGTCAAGTCAAGTTCGGCGCACACCCGCAGGAACAACGGCTGAGCGTAGTGCGGCAGCCGAGCCGCCAGATGCGCGCGCAAGGCCGCCAGATCGAACCCGGCCTCGGTGGTGCCCGCCTCGGTGGTGCCCGCCTCGGTGGTGATCGCCGCCATCCCGGCGCGGCCCTCGTGTCCCGCCACGCTGACCCCGTAAACTACCGCATCTCTCACGCCCGGGCAGCCGCGAACCGCCTCGGCGACCTCGGAGGTGGCGACATTTTCCCCCTTCCAGCGAAACGTATCGCCGATGCGATCGACGAAATAGTAGTACCCGGCGGCGTCCCTTCGCATCAGGTCGCCGGTGCGGAACCAGCAATCGCCGACGCTGAACACGTCGCGCAGCAACTTGCGTGCCGAGGCGCCGGCGTCGGTATAGCCGTCGAACTGCCGGGCCGGAGACCGCGTCGCATCCAGTACCCGCCCGATCGCCTCTCCCACCTCGTCGGGGCCACAGGCGATGCACCGACCGTCGGCGTCACGCACCGGTTCGGCCTGGTCGCTGTCGCAGCGAAGCAGATGCACCGGGAAGCGCTGCGCCAGGATCGGCGGCACCCGCCCGATCGCACCC
Source organism: Rhodopila sp. (assembly GCF_965277165.1). Classification (GTDB taxonomy): domain Bacteria; phylum Pseudomonadota; class Alphaproteobacteria; order Acetobacterales; family Acetobacteraceae; genus Rhodopila. Next base: position 1,732,832 of record NZ_CBDICE010000005.1, on the reverse strand, counting down.
GGCTTGCCCTCGCAGTTGTAGAGCGAAACGCTGCCTTCGGTCGCAGCGTAGAATTCCAGGATGCGCCCGACGCCGCTGCGCCGCACGAATTCGCGCCACACCTCGGCTTGCAGCCCGTTGCCACAGGCCAGCCGCAGCCGGTGCCGGCGCTCGTTGGGATGCGGCGGGGCGGCGACAAGATAGCGGCACAACTCCCCGATATACTGGAAGATGGTGCACTCGCCATCGACCACCTCGTCCCAGAACCGGCTGGCCGAGAACCGAGCGCTGATCAGCACCGATCCGCCTTTGACCAGCATCGCCCCGACCGCCACGATACCGCCGGTGCTGTGATACAGCGGCAGGCAGTCATACAGCCGGTCGGTGGGCTGCGCGTCCATCATGCCGGCGAACCAGAAGCTCCATTCCATCACCCGGCCATGTGTCAGCCGCGCCGCTTTCGGCGCACCGGTGGTGCCCGAGGTGTAGATCAGCAGCGCCTGATCGGCGGGACGCGGCAGTGCCCGCTCGGCCGCCGTCAACGGTGCATGATCGCACCCCGCGACCCCAGGCTCGAGGCGCGGCCAATCGCCCGGCGCTTCGCCATGCACCCAGATCGCGGCGGGAAGCCCATCGGGGATCGCAGCGATCTTTTCAGTCAGGCTGCCGGCGACGATCAGCCCGACCGCGCCCACCGTCCGGATACTGTGCAGCAGCGCATCGCCGACCTGATTGGTGTTGATCAGCGCCACCACGCACCCGATCCGCGTCAGGCCAAGCCAGATCGCGACGTAGTCCGGGCAATTCGGCATCAGCAGGCAGACCACATCGCCGGCGGCGAAGCGCTGCGCCATGCCCCAGCGCGCGATGCGGTTCACCTGCTCCGCCAGTTCGCGGTAGCTGATTTGCTGGCCCTCGCCCAGCAGCGCCACCCCATCGCCATACGTGCCGACCAGACCGTCCAGCATGCCGGGCAGTGTCGCCTCCGGCTCGCGGTCCATGATCTTGATCGCGTCCATGGCGCGGATCCACGCCTTCAGCGCCGCCCCCCGCTCCACCGGGGAAGCGGCCGTCACGCCCTGTGCGTCATCCCGCATGGTCGCCATCACCTTCGCAAGACCCTTGCATCACCCTGTCAAGCCCGCCGCCGTTATGCTATGATCCTTTTGAACCTGAAAGATGACGAACTTATCTCTACTTTGCAAACACTCCATCAGGAGTCGGCACGTGGCGCCAACACTCAGGACGATCCAGCCGAGGGTCCGCACCGCGCGGTGGGTCCAGTTGTCCTTCGCCGCCGCCGTCGGGCTGACCGTCGCCGTTCTGCTGGTCGCCGGAGCGGGGGAACACGGCACCATCCTGGCACTCAAGGCGACGGCGCGAGTGGCCTTCGTGCCGTTCTGGCTGGCCTATGCCGGCGCCGCCCTGGCGTCGCTGTTCGGGCCTGGCCTGAAACCACTGCCGCGCCATGCCCGCGAGTTCGGGCTTTCGTTCGCCGCGATCGAGGTCGTCCACCTCGCGCTGGTGGCCTGGCTCTGCCTGCTGGGTCACCCCCCCGGCCTGAAAACCTTCCTGGTGTTCGGCACCGCCGTCCTGTTCGTCTGCCTGTTGACCCTGTTCTCGATCGCCTCGCTGCGCGCCAGGCTGGGCGCAACGGGTTGGTGGCTGCTGCGGGTCATCGGGATGAATTACGTGGCCTACGCTTTCGCGATCGATTTCCTGCGCGATCCGCTGGCCGGCGGGGTTGGCCATGCCGTGCTGTATTGGCCGTTCGCCGCCCTTGCCATCATCGGGCCGGGCTTGCGCGTCGCCGCGCTGGTTCAGGGTCTCGCGCGCCGGGCAAATCCGTCCCCGGCCGTCGTGGGCACGGCGGCGCCACCGCGCTGATCAGGGCCCCACCAGCGCCCGCGCCCGCCGCCGCTCCCGCGCCTCCGCCAGGCTGCATACGCTGCCCGTGTTGTCGTGAACCGGCAGCGTAGCGATGCGTGCGATCCGTGCGCGCAGGTCGTCGGCCAATGGCGGAACATGGGTCTTTCGCATGACGCTTGCGTGCGTTCCATCAATCGGAACGATCACCGACCTTGGGGCGATCCCGCGCCACACCCTTCCCAACTGAGGCAGATGCAGCAGCGGCTTCACCCGAGCCTCATAGGCCACGACGTCGCCCGAATAGGGTTTCGGATGATACTCAAGCAGCGCCCGATACAGCCGCTTCATGAACGACCTCTGCTCGGCCGGAAACCGAGCCAGGTCGATGATCCCCTCAACCGCTTGGTCGTTGGCGGAAGTATTCCGCTTGCCGAGCGCGGCCTTGACCCGCGCCATGGTTTTTTGTCTGGCGCGGCGAACCAGCGACACAGCGACCGTCTTGTCGATCAGGTTTTCATGCCTGATCCAGCCCGGCAGGTTGGCCGCCAGCTGCAGCAGGTAGATCGGATGCCAGGGGCGCCGCCCGGCCGCGGTATTTTCGGGCGCCGCGTCGATCGCCGCGAACAGCGCGACCTCACGGCCGCGCGAGCGCAGGTTCTGCGCGATTTCCAACCCGATGATCGCTCCGGCCGACCAACCACCCAGCAGGAAACGCCCCTGCGGCTGAAATTTGACGAGCGCCCCTGCATAGTAGTCGGCAATCGCTTCAACCGAACCACCGAACGCCGGATCCCGCATCTTTTTGGGCGGCGCCTGAATGCCGTAAAACCGCACCCCCGGCATCAGCCGGGCCAACTGGCAGAAATCCGTGCCGCCCGCGCCGGACAACGAATGGACACAATAAAACGCCGGGCCCGAATTGCCGGCTTCAACCGCGCTGTCGTTGATCGGATGGATTACCCGCTCCGACCCGCGCCCTGTCAGGGCGAACAAACCGTGTAACGCACCGGCGTTGCGAACCGGATCGTCGGCTGCGCCGCCTTCAACGACCCAAGACGACGGCAGAACGGTATCGGGCATCCGCGTGTCCTCCATCGCAAAGCATCTGTGGCTTTGAGACAAAGCAACCAATGTGCCAAGTAATTCCGCAGACAACCGCGTGTAATATCGACCACACCACGGGAAATGCCTGCCGATGGCAACTGCGTGACCGGACTTTCAAGGTGCATAATCTTCAAACAAAACAGCCGCTTACGCCACTCCCGAACGGCCACCCCCAAGCTCCGGTCAGAACATCAATATATCGACCAGGGCCGCCCACCGGTGTCGGCATTTCTTACACTCGCGCCGATCAAGCCGGACCCAGCCGCACCCGTGGATGCCAGGCCAGTAACAGGCTCAGAACCAACGCCGCCAGCACCGCGGCGCACAGCCAGACAAAGCCGGCGTGCAGCAAAACGCCGCCAACCACCCCCCCGATCGTCGCCCCCACCGAGGTCGCGGCGTTCAGCAGACCGGCGCTCTCGGCGCGATGAGCCGGCGACAGCGTAACCGACAGCCGGGTGCTGGCAACCGAGAGCAGCGGCCAAGCCACTTGCGTGGCGGCGAAACACAGCAGGATCGGGGCCATCGCCGTCTGGGCGTGCGATGCCGTCAGCACCACCAACCCGCCCACCAGCAGCGCCCGCGACGCCAGCCCGGCACCCAGCACCCGCCAGGGGCCGAACCGGCTGTCCCAGCGACCGACCAGCCGATACACCAGCAGGCTGCAGCCGACACCGATCGCATAGGCCGTCGTTGGCCAGGTGGCCGGCGCATGGTAGTCGCGCACCATCGCCACCGCGAACATCACCGACAGACCGTTGGTGGCGGTGTAGGACACCAGCCAGGCAGCCAGGAACCAGGCCAGCCCGCTATGCCCAAGCCCGGCAATCGCCCGCCAGCTCACTCGGTGCAGCGACCGCTGCGGGCCGATCGCGATCGCATCGCCGCCGCGCGCCGGCCGCGGCGCCAGATCGGCGCGCGATACCTTGACAAGCGGGTCGGGAGCGAACGCCAGGGCCAGCGGAACCGCCGCCAACAGCACCGCCGCGCCCAGCAGGAAGGCGGCCTCGACGTGATGCAGCCCCAAGGCGCCGGCGATCAGCAGACCGCCGAGCTGACCGCCGCCGGTACACGCCTGCAACGCGCTGATCTGGCCGTCCCACGCCGCCTCGGGCACCACCTCGACGATGAACATCGTCGCCACAGTGCTGGCCGAGGAAGCCCCGAAGCCGATCAGCGCCGCGCTTGCCATGTGCTGGACCAAGCCGCCGGGCAGGCTGTGCGCGATCAGCCCCAGCCCGGCGAGGCCAAGCCCGGCCGCAAGGGTGCGCCGGTGGCGGCGATGGCGGTCGCTCCAGGCGCCGATGAACGGGGCGGCGATGCCGGCGGCGGCGAACGCGGCGTAGGTCAGCCCGGCGGCCGGCCCTGGGGCAGCGGCCAACGGCAGGATCACCGGCACCATGCCGCTTTGCACCAGGCCGAGCAGCACGTAGCAGAGCATCCACCTGGGCATGCCCAGGAGAGACACGTCCGGGGGAGACGCGCCCGAGGAAGCCGTGCCCGAGGCCGCGCCGAACCGCCCAGCCACCCGAAGCCCGCCGGTTATCCGGCCAACCCGCCGGCCGGCCTCACTCCGGTATCCGCACCATCATCGAACTGATTCCGTGCACGAAGCTGGAATAGACCCGTTTCGGCTCCGACATCAGCTCGATATACGGGAATCGCTGCATGATCTCTTCCCACAGGATGGTCAGTTGCAGCTCGGCAAGCCGGTTGCCGACGCAGCGATGAATGCCGAAGCCGAACGACAGATGCTGGCGCGGCCGAGCCCGGTCGATGATGAAGCGATCGGCGTCGGGGATCGCGTCGGGGTCGCGGTTGCCCGAGATGTACCACATCGCCAGCTTGTCGCCGGCGCGGATCGTCTTGCCGCCAAGCTGGTAGTCGGCCAGAGCGGTGCGCCGCATATAGGCGATCGGAGTCTGCCAGCGAATGATCTCCGGCACCATGGTCGCGATCAGCCCGGGGTTGGCGCGCAGCTTGCGATATTCCTCGGGGTGCTTGTTCAGCGCCCATAGCCCGCCGCTGATCGAGTTGCGCGTGGTGTCGTTGCCGCCGACGATCAGCAGCACGCAGTTCCCCATGAACTCCATCGGGTCCATCCCGCGCGTTGCCTCGCCGTGCGCCAGCATCGAGATCAGGTCCACCCCGCCGGGGCGGTTCACTCGTTCATTCCACAACTCGGTCATCGCCGCGGCCATCTGGCGCAGCTCGTTGAAGCGCTCTTCCTCGGTTCGCACCAAGGCGTTGGGATCCTTCAGGTTGGTGGTCGCGATGTTGGACCAATGGGTCAGGTCGCGGCGGCGCTCGAACGGGTAATCGAACAGCGTCGCCAGCATCTGCGTGGTCAGCTCGACCGACACGCGCTCGACCCAGTCGAAGGTCTGGTTGCGCGGCAGGCCGTCCAGGATGCGGATCACCCGCTCGCGGATCGTTCCGGTCATATGCGCCAGATTGCCAGGCGCCACGATGGGGGCCACCACCAGGCGCTGCACATCGTGCTTCGGCGGGTCCATCGCGATGAACATCGCCAGCCGGTATTGAGTCTCCTGGTCCAGCAGGGTGATGCCCGACGCCGAGGAGAACACCTGCGGCGTGGTCTCCACCCGCATGATGTCGTGGTAGCGGGTCACCGACCAAAACGGACCAAACTGGCTGTCGGCGGTATAGTGCACCGGATCGTCACGGCGCAGTCGGGCGAACCAATCGGGCCAGACATCGTCCTGGAAGATTCGCGCGTCGGTGACGTCGATGCGGTCCAGCGGCGTGGACCAGGGATCCTCCAGCACTTCAGGGCTGAGCGGCGGCGCGTCCATAGATGGTCTCCTCGATCAGCGTCAGGCAGCCCAAGGCGTCAGGCAGCCTAAATAGTGTCCCGAGTCCGCGGTTCGCCATGGCGGGCACACTCAGTCCCGCGCCACAGGCTGTTTGTTTTAGCTGCCTGCTACGTTCGCCGCATGGCGCGGCGAATTTCAAAGGCAGTTATTAGCGCAAGATCCGCTCCAACGGAACGGCCGCCAATGGAACGGCCGCCAACGAAACGGTTCATGCCGGGCGGTCGCCCGGCCGGTGAGTATAGCACCCGTTGGCATCCTTCGTCAGGCCAGACATGGTCCGCTGACCCGCGTTGGGCCACGCAATACAACCTTGCGCGTGACGCCCGATGGACAGCCGTCCCGCTTCGGCCCACCCTGGGTTAGAGTCCTATTTGCCTTTAGAGAAAATTTCAATGCTTCCAGATTCCACCTTGAAAGATGCCGAAGCCCTGTTGGCCGAATGCCGCTCCAGGGGAATGATGCTGGCCACCGCCGAGAGCTGCACCGGCGGACTGATCGCGGCCGCGCTCACCGCCATCGCCGGGTCTTCCGATGTGCTCGATCGCGGCTTCGTCACCTACTCCAACGACTCCAAGACCGAGATGATCGGCGTGCCACTGGCGCTGATCGAGACCCATGGCGCGGTCAGCGAGGAAGTCGCCCGCGCCATGGCCGAGGGCACCCTGGCGCGGTCGCGCGCCGCGATCGCGCTTTCGGTCACCGGCGTTGCCGGCCCGGGCGGCGGCAGTGCCGAGAAACCCGTTGGCCTGGTCTGCTTCGGCCTCGCCGGCACGGCTCAGCCGACGCGGTCGGAGCGGCAGGTGTTCCCCGGCGACCGAACGTCGATCCGCGCCGCGTCCGTGGTGCACGCCTTCGCCATGATCCGAGCCGCGCTGTAGGCACGGGTCCGGCTCAGCGCGGGTCGGGCCGCTGGCGGCTGGCTTATCAAGCCCGATCGGTGTTGCTGTCGACAGTCGGCCATGACGCCCTGGCTTTGACGAAAGCCTTCCCATATCCGCAGCACCGCCAGGATGGCGGTCGAGCGACAACCAAGCAGGAGCAACCGACATGGCTCAGATCAAACGGCACGCGGCGGCGAAATGGCAGGGCTCGGGCAAAGACGGCAGCGGCAGCCTGACCACGCCGAGCGGCGTGTTGAAGGACACGCCGTACGGCTTCAAGTCACGCTTCGAGGACGGCAAGGGGACCAACCCCGAGGAACTGATCGCCGCCGCCCATGCCGGCTGTTTCAGCATGGCGACGGCGTTCCAGCTCAGCGGCGCCGGGCATCCGCCCGAAACCCTGGACTGCGATGCCGACCTGACCATGGAGCAGATCCCGGGCGGCTGGAAGATTGCCGCGATCCATCTGGTGCTGAAGGCCAAGGTGCCGGGCCTGGAGGATGCCAAGTTCCAGGAGCTGGCGAAGGGGGCGAAGGAGAATTGCCCGGTCTCCAAGCTGCTGAACGCCGAGATCACGCTGGACGCCAGGCTGGTCTGACGCCTGAGGGGTATTCGGCTGACGGCGAGGGGCTACCGGCGTGGGCGCCCAACGCGGTGCGGCCGCCGCCATTCCCGATGCCGCCGGGGTTCAGACCGTGCGGTAGCGGTCAACCCCGGCGGCGTCGGTTTCCAGCCGCAACTCGCCGCGGCCCCGCATGTGGTTGACGTGGGCCAGCACCTCGCCGAAGGCAAAGCCGGTCTGGTGGGGTCGAGGGTGCGGGTAAACAGGTATGGCACGATCTCCGCCACCGACAGCGGCGCGGCCCTGCACGCCAGGGCGATATCACCGCAGCGCTGGGCGTGATGCTGGATCAATTCCTCGACCCGGTCGTGCAGGCCGTGGAACGGCAGGCCGTGTCCTGGCAGCACCAGGACGTCCGGCGCCACGCTGTCGCGGACCGCGCGCAGCGAGCCCAGATAGATCCCCAGCGCGTCGAGATCGGGCTCCATCGGGTGGACGCTGACGTTCGGCGAAATCCGCGCGATCACCTGGTCGGCGGCGAGGAACAGGCGTTCCTCGGGCCGGTATAGCATCGCCTGTTCCAGGGCATGGCCGCCGCCGGTCAGCACCCGGAACTGGCGCTCGCCGACCGCCAGCGTGTCGCCACCTTTGATGCGGTGGTACGATGCCGGAACGCCGCTGGTGCGGCGCAGGTATTCGTGGCCGCGGCTGAGCACCAGTTCGGTTGCCTCGGCGGACAGGCCGTGACGCTGGTAGAATGGCCGGAACACGTCCTCACCGTAGTCGGCCGGGGCGAATTGCAGCAGCAGGGTGTGCAGGTATTCCGGCCGCGGCATGCTGAGTTCCAGATCGAAGCGCTCGCACAGCCAGCCGGCCAGGCCGACATGGTCGGGATGGTAGTGCGACACGATCAGTGATTTCAGGTCCTGACCCCGCAGCGGGCCGGCCAGCGCCGCCTGCCAGGCCTGCTTGCAGGCGTCGTCGCCGAGGCCGGTATCCAGCGCGGTCCAGCCGCCGGCGTTGGCGATCAGATAGATGTTGACGTGATCCAGTCGATACGGCAGCGGCAGCCGCAGCCAGCGTATGCCGGGGGCGATGTCGGTGATCGAGCCGGGCGCCGGCGGTTCGGGGATCGGGAAGGTCAGTTTCGAGGTGTGGGTGGCTTGCATCCGACTTAGCTAGCAAAGCCGGCCGAGCAGGGATACCGCGCCGGCATTTGACCCTCTCCGCGGATCGGCTCAGCCGCGCGATCCGGCAGGACCGGGTGGCGTGCCCATGGGTGTGGTGGGCGCGGTGACCGGCGGCTGACCGCAGACGCGACGGCGATGGCTTGTGCACCAGGAACCTGACCCCCAAGCTGGATCTTGACCCCAACCTGGATCTTGACCCTGGGCGCGCTGCGGGGCATCACCCGCGATTCTTCAGTGTTCGGCGCGTCCGCGGGAGGCTGCCAATGGACTTCTCCGTCACGCTGGTGAATCTCGCCGGCGCAGTCGCCCTGCTGTTGTGGGGCGTGCACATGGTGCAGACCGGCGTGCAGCGCGCGCTAGGCGCCAAGCTGCGCGGGCTGCTGGGGATCGCGCTGCGCAACCGCTTCCAGGCGTTCCTGGCCGGTATCGGCGTCACCGCCATCCTGCAGAGCAGCACCGCGACCGGGCTGATGGTCACCGGGTTCGCCGCCGGCGGCCTGATGGACCTGGTGCCGGCGCTGGCGGTGATGCTAGGCGCCAATGTCGGCACCACGCTGATCGTGCAGTTGCTGTCGTTCCACGTCGCCGAGGTCGCCCCGGCGCTGATCCTGATCGGGGTGCTGATGTTCCGCCGCACCAGCGCGGCACCGCGCGACTTCGGCCGGGTGCTGATCGGCCTCGGCCTGGTGCTGATGGCGCTGAACCAGTTCGTCGCCCTGCTCGACCCCTATGAGGACGTGCCCAGCCTGCGGATGCTGCTGGGCGCGGTGTCGACGCAGCCGGTGCTGGACGTGATCCTGGCGGCGGGGCTGACCTGGGCGGCGCATTCCAGCGTCGCGATGGTGCTGCTGACCATGTCGTTCGCGGCCAAGGGCGTGGTGCCCCCGGCCGCCGCCTTCGCCCTGGTGCTGGGCGCCAATCTGGGCACCGCGATCAATCCGGTGCTGGAGGGTGGCGCCGGCGACGATCCGGCGGCAAGGCGGCTGCCGGTCGGCAATCTGATCAACCGCGGCATCGGCGTCGCGGTCGGGCTGGCGGTGCTGCCGTGGCTGGGGCCGTGGCTGGTCTCGATCGATCCCGACAACACCCGCGTGGTGGCGGATTTCCACACCGGTTTCAACCTGGCGCTGGCGGTGGTGTTCTTCCCGCTGCTGACGCCGTTCGCCGGGCTGCTGCGGCGGCTGTTGCCGACCAGGATCGATACCGCCGATCCGGGGCGTCCGCTGTATCTGGACCACAGCGCGATCGAGGTGCCGGTGGTGGCGCTGGGCGCGGCGACGCGCGAGGCGCTGCGCATGGCCGACGCGCTGGAAGCCATGCTGCTGGGCCTGCGCGATGCGCTGCAACGGCCGGATCGGCGTCATCTGAGCGAACTGAAGCGGCTGGATGACGTGCTCGACACGCTGAACACGGCGATCCGGTCGTACATGACATCCTTGCCGGCCGAGGCGATGACCGAGGGCGATCATCGCCGCGCGGTGGAGATCCTGAGCTTTGCCACCAACCTGGAACATGCCGGCGACGTGGTGGACAAGGGCCTGTTGGGGATCGTTTCCAAGCAACTGAAGCGCGGGCTGGTGTTCTCCTCGGCGGAGGCCGACCCGCTGTGCGGCATCATCGAGCGACTGACGACCAACCTGCGTTCGGCGGCGGCGTTGCTGGTGACCGGGGACGAACGCGCGGCGCGCCTGCTGGTGGAGGAGAAAGGCACCTTCCGCGGCCTGGAGGCGGAGGCCACGACGGAGCATTTCGCCCGGCTGCGGGACGGCCGGCTGGACTCGGTGGAAACCAGCACGCTGCATCTGGACGCACTGCGCGACCTGAAGCGGGTGAACGCCCATCTGGTGGCGGCGGCGGCCTACCCGTTGCTGGAAAGCCGGGGCGAGTTGCTGGACAGCCGGTTGCGGTAGCTGGGGTTTGGGGCGGAGCGTGCCCGATCGGCTACGGATCAGGTGGCCGATCGGGGAGGAGCGGGCTGTGTTGGGGCGGCATGGCGGTGAGCGCGGTGGCGGTGGCCTGGGCGTTCAGGACGATAGGCCGCGAGCATCCGGGACGCCGCCTGGCGGGCGGCGATGGCGTTGCCGCCGGCGCCGGCGAGGAACAGGGCGGATGAGGATGGTTTCGAGGACAGCCTGGGGGAGATCGGGAGGTTGGTGTTGGGGTGGCTGGCGGTGGGGTGGTTAAGCGTGAGGTTGTTGGGGGTAAGGGACTTGGCTTTTGCCTGCGGCTTAAGTTCGACGTTTGTTCGCCGGGTAAGTTAGGCGGATTATCCTTCTGGTCCAAGTATTATTTCTTTACGCGGTTGCATCCGCGCAACCTGTGCCGCTCAAGCCGGTGCCCGCCGCTGGGTCGTCCCCCGAGATTTTTGTTCTTGTATCGACCTGAAAATCGTCCGGCGCAACCGCCCCGGCCTCTATATTATCCGCAGTTTCCGGAACCGGTCGCTCAGTATCTCCGGGGCTCTCGTTACTCCCTTGTGTCGACATATTCGGCCGCCGCAACCAGGCCGATGAGACAGCCGGCCGGGGTCTCGACCTTCGAGGGAGCCGGACATCACGGAAATTTGCCCAAGCGCCGACAACACTTAGACACAATTCATTTCCACATTGTGACCCTGCAGCCGCTACAGTGGTTTTGTGCAAATTAGAAATGGTGACCGTGATGTGCACGAGAACGACCAGCACACTGACATTAGCGGGTCTGCTAGACGATCCTCTGGTGCAAATGGTGATGCGGAGCGATAAGGTCTCTCAATCGGATCATTCCGAATTGCTGCATCGCGTCAAAGACACGCTGTCGGCCCGCACCGAGGGTTTGGAATCAGCGGCAGTGCCGGTGGCGGTCTGAGCCGACCGTGGCACGAAAACGACCGGGCAACCGCGGCCTCGTCGGCCAGAATCCGAGGCCGGAAGCCGTGCTCAGAACCCGAACTACGTCGCGGTCGGCTGATCCCGACGGCGCAGCAGCAGCACCATCAACCCCATGCCGGGCAACGCGCCGGCCATGCACACGGCGTAGAACACCGTCCAGCCGAGTGAGGCCGCCATCAACCCGGACACCCCGCCAATGGTATGGATGGCCAACTGCGGCACCGAAGACAGCAGCGCGTATTGGGTGGCGGCGAACTGGCGCGCGCACAGCGCCGACAGGAAGGTCAGGAACGCCGCATCGGCCAGCCCCTGGGCAAACGCCTCCACGCTGACCGTCGAATACAGCACCGTGTGCTGGCCGGGCGTGAGCGACAACAGCACATACATCGCCATCGCCACGGTCTGCGCCGACCCGGCCCATAGCAGCGCGCGCCCGACCCCGATCCTTGCCACCAGCCAGCCGCCAAGGGTGATGCCGGCGAGCGTAGCGGCCAGCGAGAACGGCCCGGTCGCCGCGATCGCCGCGGTGTCGAACCGCAGATGGCGATAGAACGGCGCCGTCATGATACCGGCCATCGCCTCGCCCAGCTTGAACAGCGCGACGAACGTCAGCACCAGCAGCGCCGACGGGCGCGCCAGGAAGGTTCGGATCGGATCGATCACCGCATGCCGGAAGCCGGGCGCGGCCGGGTCCGCCGCTGGACTCCCGACCTTGCTGTCCTCGCGCGCCGCCGCCAGGGTGACCAGCGCGCCGGCGGCGATCAGCAGCGCCACCGCCAACACCGCACGGTGCCAGCCGATCAGCGCGGACGCGGCGACCACCCCCGACATCGACACCAGCAGGGCGACCCGGTAGCCCCAGACATAGGCCGCCAGCGCCACGCCCTGGCGGCGTTGCGGAAAGATCTCGATCCGCCAGGCGTCGATGGCGATGTCCTGGGTGGCGGATAGCAGCGCGACACCGGCGGCGGCGGCGAAGGCGGCCAGCGGCGCGACCCGCGGGTCGGACGCCGCCAGCAGCACGGCGGCCAGCCCGAGTGCCGGCTGCACCAGCAGCAGCCAGCCGCGGCGGCGGCCGAACCGGCGCAGCGGGCGCAGCGGCGGTTGCTGGTCGAGCAGCGGGGCCCACAGGAACTTCAGCGAATAGGCCAGCCCGATCCAGGCGGTGGCCCCGACCAGCGCCAGCGTGGCGCCGCTGTCGGCCAGCCACAGCCGGAAGGTGAAGCCTGACAGCGGCAACGGCAGGCCGGAGACAAACCCATACCCCGCCATCGTCAGCAGCTGGCGGTCGATCCGCATCAGGTCGGCAGGTTGCTGTCGCCCCGGCCCAACGCGCGCTGCATGCTGACGACGTCGACCCAGCGGCCGAACTTGATGCCGGTCGCCTTCATCGTGCCGACCATGTGAAAGCCCAGGCTGGCATGCACCCCGATCGATCCGACATTTTCCGAATCACCGATGACCGCGATCATCTGACGCAGCCCGGCCGCGGTGGCCAGCTCGATCAGGCGCGACACCAATGCTTTGCCGACGCCCTGGCCGCGGACGTCCTCGCGGACGTAGATACTGTCCTCGACGGTGAAGCGGTACGCCGAGCGGTCGCGGAACGGCGTGTAGTAGCCGAAGCCCAGGACGCCGCTGGCGTCGGCGGAGACCAGCCAGACGTAGCCATTGTCCACCACCTTGTGGAACCGCGCCAGCATTTCTTCCACCGGCGGCGGCTGTTCCTCGAACGTGCCGGTGCCGTGCAGCACATGGTGGGCGTAGATCGCCTGGATCTCCGGCACGTCGGCTTCGGTGGCGGCTCTGATTTCCATCCCGGTCGGCTCCTTTTGTGTCGGCGGCAGCGCCGGTGGGGGCCACATTAACCCGGCGTCGCGGCGTTGACGATCAGGAAGCCGTGCATCGGTCCAGGTTTCTGGTTGCTTGTCGCGCCGCCGGTTCGAACGGCCGGATCGGGGTGGAGGCCGGGGCGGTCAGTCAGTCCGATTTAGAATCAGGTATGATTTTGGAACTAGTATTTCGTCTGGTGCGGCGATTTTCAGGTTGCACCGACGACCTGATCCGGCCTACTCGAAAACGTGATCAAGCAACTGCCAGTAGACGGTGGCTTGAGGGATGCAACCGATAGAGTCACTCCTGTTCCCGCAAGGGAATCCACAGGGTCACTCGCGTCCGTGCTAGAAACTTGGCAAGACACCGCCTGACACCCGCGGACACCGGTGTCATGGAATTGTCTGATCCGCCGCTGTAAGGGTTTGCTCGTGGATATATCAGACGGACAAATACCCGGGCCGTTCGGGGACCATCGTACGCCGGCGACCGTTGCGCAATCGAGTGGTGGCGGCGGCGCGGCCGGGTCTGCCGGAACGGGCACCGGCGGGGCGGGCCGCGGCCCGATCCATCCGCGGCTGCTGGCGATCATGATGGCGGCGCGCTACTACGGGCTGGAGCTCGATCCCGGTGAGTTCCGCGCCGGCGCGGGCGAGGCGGTGCCCAGCGCGGCGGCGCTGTCGTCCTGGGCGCAGACCGCCGGCATGTGGTCGCGCGCGCTGCGGCTGCGCTGGCGCCATCTGTTCACGGTGTCCGGCGCCGGCCCGGTCGTGCTGCTGTTCAACGACGGATCGGCCGGCCTGCTGACCGGGGCGAACGCGGAAAACAAGATCGTGCTGATCCGCGATCCGCGCGCCCCGGAAGCCGATCCGCCGGTGCCGGTGGACGAACTGCGGCTGGCCGAAGTCTGGAGCGGCGAAGCGGTGCTGCTGCGCGCCGAACGCTCGCAGGCCGATGCCGATCCGCCGTTCACCCTGCGCTGGCTGGTCAGCGTGGTGATGAAAGAGGGCAAGCACCTGCGCGACCTGCTGATCGCCTCGGTGGCGATCAGCTTCCTGACGATCTTTCCGCCGCTGATGGTCATGCAGGTGACCGACCGGGTGCTGAGCCACCACAGCTATTCGACGCTGTTCCTGATTTCGGTGATCCTGGCCACCGCGGTGTTCTACGAGACCCTGCTGGGCTATGCTAGGCGGTTGATCATCCTGGTGGTCGGCGTCCGGGTCGATGCCAAACTCAACCTGCAGGTGTTCAACCGGCTGATCCGTCTGCCGCTGGACTATTTCGAGCGTCACCCGGCCGGCGAGACGATGTATCGGGTGACCCAGGTCAACACGGTTCGCCAGTTCATCACCGGCAAGCTGATGGCGACCCTGCTGGATATGATCACCCTGTTGGTGCTGCTGCCGTTCCTGTTCTACCTGAACGCGGCGCTGGCCTGGATCGTGCTGGTGTGCGCCACCTCGATCATGCTGATCATCCTGGCCTACCTGCGCCCGATCCGCGCCATCTTCGCCAAGGTGATCACCGCCGAGACGCTGAAGAACGCGGCCCTGGGCGAGACCATCTTCGGCATCAAGACGGTGAAGTCGCTGGCGCTGGAGCCACAGCGCAAGGCGCTGTGGGACGAGAAGGTCGCCGAGGTCGGCAAGTGGCGATACCAGATGGGTAAGATGTCGAACTGGCCGCAGACCCTGGTGACGCCGTTCGAGCGCTTCATGTGGATGGGGGTGATCCTGATCGGGGCCTACCTGGCGCTGCAGGACACCCAGGGCGGCTATCAGATCGGCAGCATGTTCGCCTTCATGATGCTGTCGCAGCGGGTCAGCTCGCCGCTGGTCGGCCTGGCCCGCCTGATCGAGGAGTGGGAAGAGGTCGCCGGATCGATGGGCCAGGCCGGCGAGGTGCTGAACCGGCCGCTGGAGATGGACGCGTCCTCCGGCGGCCTCAGGCCCAGGTTCGCCGGTGCGGTCAGCTTCGAGGATGTCACCTTCACCTATCCCGGCACCAAGCTGCCGGCGCTGGACCGGGTCGGCTTCTCGGTCCCGGCCGGCACCATGCTGGGCTTGGTCGGGCGTTCGGGGTCGGGCAAGTCCACCGTGACAAGGCTGCTACAGGGCATCAACCGCGAGTATTCAGGCTTCATCAAGATCGACGGCGCCGACCTGCGCGAGATCAACCTGCGCCACCTGCGCTCCAGCTTCGGCGTGGTGTTGCAGGAGAACTTCCTGTTCCGCGGCTCGATCCGCGACAACATCCTGTCGGGCCGGCCGGGGCTGACCCTGGAGGACGCGATCCGCGCCGCGCGCCTGGCCGGGGCCGAGGAATTCATCGAGCGCATGCCGAACGGCTACGAGACCTATATCGAGGAGGGCTCGCCCAACCTGTCCGGCGGCCAGCGCCAGCGGCTGGCGATCGCGCGCGCGCTGATCACCGATCCGCGGCTGCTGATCCTGGATGAGGCGACCAGCGCGCTGGATCCCGAATCGGAAGCCTTGGTCAACGCCAACCTGCTGCGCATCGCCCGCGGCCGGACCATGTTGATCGTGTCGCACCGGCTGTCCTCGCTGGTCAACTGCGACCAGATCATGGTGCTGGAGCGCGGCAAGATCATGGATATCGGACCGCACGCCACGCTGCTGGAGCGCTGCCCGATCTATCGCACCCTGTGGAACCAGCAGAATCGCCACATGCAGAACGAAGGATCCGGCCATGCAGCTCCTGCCCCGACCCTCCTCCAGGGCGATTAGCACCACCCTGGACGACCGGCTGGACCCGACGCTGCCGGCGATCCTGGAGTTCCAGTCGCCGTCCTCGGCGATCATCAACCTGCCGATGCCGCGCATCGCGCGCCGGATCGCGCTGACGCTTTCCAGCATGATCGCGGTGATGCTGATCGCTTCGGGCCTGATCAAGGTGGATCGGGTGGTGACCGCGCAGGGCGTGGTGGTGGCGAAGACCGCGACCACCGTGCTGCAGCCGCTGGAGGCGGCGATCGTGCGCTCGATCAATGTAGCGCCGGGTGACGTGGTGCACACCGGCCAGGTGCTGGCCAGGCTGGATCCGACCTTCGCGGTGGCCGACATGGACGCGCTGGCCTCGCAGGTGTCGTCGCTGCAGGCCCAGGTCTCGCGCATGCAGGCCGAGATGGACAACCGCCCGTTCAAGTATAGCGGGATGGACCCGAACATGGCGTTCCAGGCCGCGATCTATGCCCAGCGCCAGTCCGAGTTCAACTTCAAGCTGGAGAACTACAAGCAGAAGATCGACAGCCTGCAAGCCACCCTGGTGCGCGCGCGCGCCGACATCACGACCTACACCGACCGGCTGCAGTACGCCAAGACGCTGGAGACGATGCGCATTCAGCTCGAGCACCTGAACGTCGGATCGAAGATTAACACGCTGTCGGCGATGGATACCAGGGCCGAGATGGCCGGCTACCTGGCCAGCGCGCAGCAGACCGCGATCGGCGCGCAGCGCGACCTCGCCGCGATGATCGCGGAGCGCAACGGCTACATCGAAAGCTGGCACAGCGATATCGGCGACAAGCTGACCGATGCGCTGACCAAGCTGTCGGATGCCCGCCAGTCGCTGAACAAGGCGCAGTTGCGCAAACAGCTGGTCGAATTCCGCGCCGAGCAGGATGGCACGGTGCTGTCGGTCAGCAAGGTCTCGGTGGGTTCGGTGCTGAAGGAGGGTGATCCGCTGATGACCGTGGTGCCGACCAACGCGCCGCTGGAGGTGGAGGCGAACATCGCCGGCAAGGACGATGGCCACGTCCATGTCGGCGATCCCGTCGATATCAAATTCGAAACGTTCCAGTACTCGTTGTACGGCATGGCGCATGGCATCGTGCGGATGATCAGTCCTGACAGTTTCACGGCGCAGGACGAGGAGCGAAATCCGACCGGATCGGTGCCGGTGTCGCCGCAGACGTCGGATGTGTTCTACCGCGCCAGGATCACCCTGGATAAGATCCAGTTGCATGGCGTGCCGAAAAACTTCCACCTGGAGCCGGGCATGCCGGTGACCGCCGATGTGCGGGTCGGCAAGCAGTCCGTGCTGCATTACATGCTGGGCCGGATGATCCCGCTGGCCACCGAGGGGATGCGGGAACCGTAGGGGTCACGATCTGACGGACGCGAGCACGCATGGCGCTGTTTGATGCACTGATGTCTCCCGCCGCGGCGTTGCGGCGGGGTGTGCGCCGGCTGGAGCAGGGCGACGGCAAGCGCGGCTTCGTACTGCTGACGAAGGCCGCGCGATCCGGGGTGGCGGAGGCCGAGTTCCGGGTCGGGCGCTGCTACCTGGAAGGCGTCGGCGTGCCGCACAGCCGCACCGAAGGGGTCCGGTGGGTCGAGCGTGCCGCGGGCAATGGTTATGTCGAGGCCCAGGCGCTGCTGGCGACGCTGTGCCTGCACGGCATGGGTCCCGGGTTTGCCGCCGCCGGGGGGAATACCGGCCTGTTCGGCGGCCAGGTAACGGCGGAGCCGGATTATGCCGGCGCGGCCAAGTGGTCGCGCCGGGCCGCCGAGGCCGGGTCGGCCGAGGGCCAGGCGGTGTTGGGGTTCATCCTGAGCTCCGGTCCCGAGGACCTGCGCAACCTCGAGGAAGGCGACCGCTGGTATCAGAAGTCCGCCGCCGGCGGCTGCGCGCAGGGCCAGCTTGGCTATGCGCTGGTGCTGGCGCGCGACACCAAGGACCCGGAAAAGCAGACCGAACTGCTGCTGCATCTGAGCCAGGCGGCGGAAAAGGGGCTGGCGACCGCGCTTTATCTCTACGGCATGGTGCAGGAACGCGGGCTTGGCGTTGCCCAGGACCGCGCCTCGGCCACCGCCTGCTACAAGCAGGCGGCGGAAAAGGGTCATCGCGGGGCGCAGGCGCGCTGGGGCCTGGCGCTGATGGAGGGCCACGGCGTCGAGGCCAATCTGGTGGAGGGTGAATCCTGGCTGCGCCGCGCCGCGCTGGCCGGTGATCCGGAAGCCGCCGCGCTGGTGGGCGACATCTATGCCAAGGGCGGCCCGCTGCCGCCGAACTACGCCGAGGCGGCGATGTGGTTCCGCCGCGCCGCCGACGCCAATCATCGCGGCGCGGCGCGCGCGCTGGGCATGCTGCATCTGACCGGGGCC
Source organism: Rhodopila sp. (assembly GCF_965277165.1). Classification (GTDB taxonomy): domain Bacteria; phylum Pseudomonadota; class Alphaproteobacteria; order Acetobacterales; family Acetobacteraceae; genus Rhodopila. The sequence goes on along the minus strand of NZ_CBDICE010000005.1, from coordinate 1,714,578 downwards.
GGCGTCGCGCGCGACCAGGACGAGGCCGCCAAGCTGTTCCGCATCGCGGCCGAGGCCGGCGACGGCGGTTCACACGTCGATCTCGGCAACCTGTTGCTGCGCGGTCATGGCGACCAGCAGGACCAGATTCGCACCCGGGCCTGGTTCGAGCAGGCGGCGGCCTCGGGCGATTTGATCGCGGCGTTCAATTTCGGGGTTTGCCTGGCCGAGGGTGTCGGCGTCGAACGCGACGACCGCAAGGCGGCGGAATGGCTGCGCCGGGCGGCGGCGGGGGTGGTCAACGCGCAGTATTGGTATGGCCGCATGCTGGTCGAGGGCCGCGGCGTGGAGGCCGATCCAGCCGAGGGCCGGATCTGGATCGCCAAGGCCGCGGAGGTCGGCATGATCGAGGCGCAGGTGATGCTGGGCGACATGGTGCTGAGCGGGCGCGGCGGATCGAAGGACCATGCTGCCGCGCTGGCCTTGTTCGACAAAGCCGCCGGCCAGGGCCATGTCGGGGCGATGTTCGCGGTCGGCGCCATGCTGGGCGGCGGCCACGACGTGGCGTGGGACCGGGTCGCCGCGCAGCGCTGGTTCCGCGCCGCCGCCGAACGCGGCCACCCTTACGCGCAGATGATGTTGGGGCGCTACCTGGCTCGCAACCTGGCCGGCGAGCAGAATCTCGAAGAAGCCCGGCGCTGGACCGAGCGCGCGGTGGCGCAAGGATTGCAGGACGCCAAGGCGGACCTGGCGGCGCTGCCGGCCGTCGCTGGACAGGAAGCCTCACCGGCGGCGGACGACAAGGCCGTCCGCGCGGCCGGCGACTGAGCCATGCCGCGAGGCGGCAGCGGGGACGAGCCAGCGGTCGCCGGGCTCGCCCGCGCCGCGATCGCCCGCGGGCTTGAGGCGTTGGGGGCCGGGACGTTGGGCACTGGGGCGTTGGGCACTGGGGCGTTGGGCACTGGGGCGTTGGGCAGCGGCCGAAGCGACGGCCTGCGCTGGCTGGAGCGGGCTCATCGGCTGGTGCCGCACGATCCCATCGCCGCGCTGACGCTGGCGAGTGCCTGCCTGGCGTCGGATCCGGCGCGGGCCGCGGCGCTGTTCGCCGACATCACCGACCGCCACGACATCAGGCAGGCATGGCTCGGCCTGGCCGCCGCCAGGCTGCGGCTGGCCGGACCGGACAATGCCGCCGAACCGCTTGGCGTCGTGCTGTCCCGGTTTGCCTTGGCGGAAGATGCGCTGGCACTGGCGCGCACGATCGGGCAGCGGCCGGGATGCGCCGGATGGTGTGCGCTGCGGCCCGACGGCAGGCTGGAAATTCACCCGGTGACGGCGGGCGGGTCGCGGGCGGACGGTGGGGTTCGGGTGACGCTGGACGGGACCGTGGTGCGGGCGGTGACGTTGCCATCGTCCAGCCTGGGGGCGAACTGGCGGCGCGGGCGGGTGATCGAAGTGCGGATCGGCGACCGGGTGCTGCTTGGCAGCCCGATCCGGGTTGACGCCATCGGCCGCCTGGCCGGCTGCGTGGAGGTTTACGACGGCGGCATTCGCGGCTGGGCGTGGCATCCCGCCGATCCCGATACCGCGCCAGAACTGACCCTGCTCGACGCCTCGGGGCGCCGGTTGCGGCGTTTTGTCGCCAGCGAGGAGGGTTACGCCAAAGCGGGTTGCGCCGACGGGGGTAGCGCAGCCGATGCTGGGCCACTGGCGCGGCCGCGTTGGTTCGAGCTGACGCGGACTGTCCTGCCGGCGCGGCGCCGGCCGCTGCATATCGTCGGTGCCGACGGCCGCCACCTGCCGGGCAGTCCGCTCGATCCGTTCGCCGACGAGGCGACCCATGTGGCGGCGGCGCTGCGGCTCAGCCGGGCCTATGGCGCGGCCAAGGTTTCGCCGGCGCGGCGTGCGGCTGGGGCCGGCGTGGCGCGGCGTGCGCCCGGCGCGGGCGCTGTGCTGCGCGCGGATGCCCCGGTCCCGGCTACGGCGGTCGGCGCCGACGGCCGCAAACGCGGCGTCACCGTCGTGCTGGTGGTGCGTGACGGTGACGCCCTGGTGCTGGCTTGCCTGGACGCCGTGCTGGCGACGCAGCCCGCCGATGCGGGCGTCCTGGTGGTGGACGATGGATGTTCCGATCCAGCTATGATCGCGGCGCTCGACGGCCTGGCGCGGGGGCGCGGGATCAGCGTGCTGCGGCAGCAGGCGATGGGCTTGCCGGCGGCGGCCAATGCCGGAATCCGAGCCGCCAGGGGACGCGATGTGGTGTTGCTGGGCGGCGATGCGGTGGCGCCGCGGAACTGGCTGCAACGGTTGCGCGCGGCGGCCTACGTCAGCCGCGATATCGGCACTGTCACGCCGTTGTCGAACCAGGCCGGCTGGCTGAGCTATCCCGATCCTGGCGGCAACCCGGTGCCGGATCGGGCGGCGGCGGCGCGGCTGGATCGGGCGGCGCAGCGCGCCAACGGCGCCGGCGTGGTGGATATTCCGGTGGGAGTCGGGTTCTGCCTCTATTTGCGGCGCGACTGTCTGAACGCGGTCGGCGGGTTTCGCGCCGAGTTGTTCGCGCAGGGCGGTGGCGAGGAGCAGGATTTCTGCCTACGCGCACGTCGGTTGGGCTGGCGCAACGTGGCGCTTACCGGGCTGTTCGTCGGCCGTCTGGGCAGGTTCTCGGCGGCGGCGGCGCTGCGGGCGCGCAACGTCCACATCGTCGAGCAGTTGCATCCCGGCTACCAGGCGCTGATCGAGCGATTCGTCGCCGGCGACACGTTGGCCGAGGCGCGCCGGCGGATCGACCTGGTCCGCTGGCGCGACAACGGCCGCAACTGGCGGCGCTCGGCGATCCTGATCAGCCACGACGACGGTGGCGGGGTGGAGCAGCGGTTGGCGCATGCGATCGGCATGCACCAGGCGGCCGGCCGACGGGCCATAGTGCTGCGGCCGGCCAGCACCGCGCGCGGCGAACCGGCGGTCAGGCTGGGCGACGGCGCCGGCGGCGATTTCGCCAACCTGATCTACCCGGTTCGGGAACTGCCGGCGCTGCTGCGGCTGTTGCGCGCCGCCCGGCCGGAGCTGATCGAGGCGCATCACCTGGCCGGCTACCCGGCGGCTATTTACGATCTCGTGACAAGTCTGCGGCTGCCATACGAGGTTCACGTCCACGATTATGCCTGGTTCTGCCCGCGGCTGGCGCTGGTCGGTGGGCAGGACCGCTATTGCGGCGAGCCGGCGGTGGCGGACTGCGAAACCTGCATCGCCGACCACGGCCATTTCCTGCAGGAGGAGATCTCGGTCGCGGCGCTGCGCCGCCGTTCGGCCAGGTTTCTGTCGGGCGCGCGGCGTGTCGTGGTGCCCTCGGACGACGCCGCCATCCGGATGCGGCGGCACTTCGACGGGCTGAGCCCGAGCGTCGTTGCGCACCAGGACGATGCCATCTGGCCTGGATCGAACGCTGTCCAGGGCAAGGCTCCGACCGGGCGGCCGGTGGTGTGCGTGGTGGGCGGGATCGGCGTGCACAAGGGTTATGACGTCTTGCTGGCGTGTGCGCGGGATGCGGCGCGGCGCGATCTCGATCTGCAATTCGTCGTCGTCGGGCACACCATCGACGATGCGCGGATGATGGCGAGCGGGCGGGTGTTCGTGACCGGTCGTTTCGATCCCATCGAGGCGGTTGCTCTGATATCGCAACAAAATGCCCGGCTCGGTTTCGTGCCCTCGATCTGTCCGGAGACCTGGTGCTTGAGCCTGGGCGAGATCTGGCGGGCGGGTCTGCCGGCGGTGGCGTTCGATATCGGCGCGCCGGCCGAACGGATTCGCCGCAGCGGACGCGGCATCGTGTTGCCGCTGGGTCTCCCGGCCAGTGCCATTAATAACACACTGCTGGCAACAATCTGTTCGCAACGCACCGCTGATTGAAATCGACGTAAAGACCGCAAGCAAAGCTGGGCAAGTGGCTTTATTATGCTACCAGAGATGCCGCTCATCAGTTGCATTCATCGATGTGTCTGCCCTAAATTGTATGTGTCATCTATGCCGACACACTGACATAAATCCTGAACCAGCGAGTTAGCCGCATGTCCGAAGCCACGAGCGCGGAACGATCCCCTGCCGCGGCGCGGCCCGTCGAGCGATCAGCGGCGCGGCCCGTCGAGCGATCCCCGGCGCGGCGCGATGAGCGGTCCGCCGTGCTCGGCGCCGCTCAGCCGGCCGAGGCATCGAACCGGGTTGCCGAATTACAGGTTTCCGGCCATCTGATGACGTTGGAAACCGGCCTGTTCTGCGTCTTCCAGACCCCCGGCAGCGCGCCGCCGGACGCCGCGACCGGGCTGCCGGGGGTGCGCATCACGCCGGCACCCGGCTTGGCCGGGCGGCCGGAAGCGGTCAGCGTCAGCACGTTTCGCGAAGACGGCTGGCTGAATGGGACGGCTGCGCTGGTGCGGGTCTCGGACGGTTCGGCGCAGATCCTGGTCACCATCTACCAGAACAAGGGCAAGGACACGGCGCCGCGGCTGCAGGTGCTGCGCCTCAGCGGCGAGCCGAACGCGGCGTCCCCCGATGCGGCCGCGGTGGGACGATCGAACGGGGCGGGGACGAACGAGGCAGGGGCGAACAGGGCGGTGGCGCCGGTCCAGTCCACGCTACCGATCGACAAGCCGGCGGGCGCCGATGCGGCGTCGGCCAATCCGCAGGTGATGGCCCATGTCCACCGCATGGGCGATGTCGGCTGCAGCCGCGGCGAATGGCTGGGCCAGAAGCGCAGCCGCCAGTGGGTCGAGGGCTTCGGACTGGCACCGCTCGACGGGCTTGCGCCGCAGGATCTGGAATATCAGGCCGTGTTGGGCCGCAACTGGCTGTCGCCATGGGTCGAATCGGGCAAGTTCTGCGGCAGTCGCGGCATGGCGTTGCCACTGCTGGGCCTGAAGGTCCGGCTGAAGGGCGCCGCCGCCCGGACCCATGAGTGCAGTTACTCGGCGAGCTTCGTCGATGGCAGCGAGATCGGCCCGGTCGGCGGCGGCGAGGCGTGCGAGGCGGAAAGCCTGGCGGCGCTGGAAGCGTTCCGGATCGTTATCAGCCGCCGCGGCGGCAAGGCCGCGACCGGCAGGACCGACCATGCCGCACGGTCGCCGGCGGGCAAGAAATCCGCCGCCGAAAAGGCCGTGACGGCAAAACCCAACGGCGCCGACAAGGCGCCCGCCGGGCCGCGCGCCAGGCTTTGACAGCCAGGCGAGCCTGCCGGCACGGCGTTATCGCCAGGGTCGGGCGCCAGGGTCGGGCGCCAGGGTGGGACGACGACGTGGGGCGCCAAGGTGGGACGCAAGGGTGGGACGACGGCGTGGATCGGGTCCGGTGATCGCCGCGAGACGCCGCGGGCCCGCCGCGGGCGCGAACAGATGAGGCAGATAGCGTGAGGTTCCTGTTCGTCCACCAGAACTATCCCGGACAGTTCCTTCACTTGGTCCGCCATCTGGTCGCGGCCAGGCGGCACGAGGTTGTTTTCGTGACAGAACCGAACGCCAACGAGATCATCGGCGTGCGCAAGGTGCCCTATGCCAGGCCCAAGCTGGACCTCGCCGATACCCACATCGCCGCGCGCGAACTGGATAACGGCGTCAGGCGGGCCGAGACGGTGGCCAAGACCGCCTATGGCCTGCGCCACCTGGGCTACACGCCCGACATCATCATCGGCCATCATGGCTGGGGCGAAATGCTCAACCTGCGCGATGTCTGGCCCGACGCGGCGATGCTGGGCTATTTCGAGTTCTATTATCAGCACGACCAGGCCGATGTTGGTTTCGATCCGGAATTTCCCGCCGCTTCGTTGGATTTCCCGCGGATCCGCGCCAAGAACGCGATCAACCATGTCGCTTTGAACCTGGGGGGCGCCGGGCAGACGCCGACGGATTGGCAACTATCGACCTACCCCGACTGGGCGCGACGGAGCCTCGACGTGGTGTGGGAAGGCGTCGACCTGGCGACCTGCAGTCCCGATCCGGGCATCCGCAAGCAGACCTTGAAGATCGGCGAGATGGCGATCCGGCCCACTGACAAGCTGATCACCTACGTGTCGCGCGACCTGGAGCCGTATCGCGGGTTCCACGTCATGATGCGCGCGCTGCCGGATCTGATGCGAGCGCGTAAGGACATCAAGGTGGTGATGATCGGCGGCGACGGCATCAGTTACGGCGCCGCGCCGCGCACCGGCGGCAACTGGCGCGAGGTCATGCTGGCCGAACTGGGCGGCGACATCGACATGTCCCGCGTGGTGTTCCCTGGCCGGGTCGACTACCTGACCTATCTGGCCGCGCTGCGCCGTTCGGATGCGCATGTCTATCTGACCTACCCCTTCGTCGCATCCTGGTCGTTGCGCGAGGCGCTGGCGATCGGTTGTCCGGTGATCGGCGGCGACACCGCGACGGTGCGGGAGTTCATCAGCCACGGCGAGAACGGGCTGCTGACGCCGTGCCTGGACCCGCGCGCGCTGGCCCGCGCCGTGCTGGGCCTGCTGGAGGACAAGGCGCTGACCCGCGGCTTGCGCGCCGGCGCCCGAGCGTATGCTGAACGACGCCTGGCGATGGCGGATTATCTGGCCTCGTATTGCGGCCTGATCGAGCGTCTGACTGGGGAAAACCCGGCACACGCCGCGCATTCCACGCCGGTTGCCGACACCGCCCCGGCGCGACGACACGGCCGCGTCGAGCGGCGCGGCGGATCGCGACCGGGCGGTGAGGCGTCGCGCCGGCTGGTCGCGGCCGCGGAGTGACGGGGTGGCGGAGTGACGGGGTGGCGGAGTGACGGGGTGGCGGCTTCGGGCGCGGCGTGACGCGGCGGGCGCCGCCGGTGCCATTCCGGCGGCGTTTTGATCCTGGCCCCTTGCCCGATCCGGCCGGCTTGTGCCACCACCCCGAGGCGAAGCATGGGCCGAGAATCATGCGACAGCACGTCGCGAGCGAGAGGATCAACATGGCCGATAGTGCGCCGGCACACCTTCCCATCCAGGGTAGCCTGATGCGCGGCAAGCGCGGCCTGATCATGGGCGTCGCCAACGATCGTTCGCTGGCCTGGGGCATCGCCTCGGCCTGTGCCGCGCAGGGTGCCGAACTGGCGTTCAGCTTCCAGGGCGAGTCGCTGGAACGGCGGGTGCGCCCGCTGGCCGCGGGCGTCGGGTCCGACCTGGTGTTGGCTTGCGACGTGGCCGACGAGGCCAGCATCGATGACGCCTTCGGCGCCCTGGCGAAGCGCTGGGACGGGTTGGACTTCCTGGTGCATGCCATTGGTTTCGCTGACAAGAACTATCTGCGCGGACGCTACCTGGATACCCCGCGGGCGGCCTTCCTGCAGGCGATGGACATCTCGTGCTATTCGTTCACCGCGGTCTGCCAGCGCGCGGTGCCGATGATGAAGCCGGGCGCCAGCCTGCTGACGCTGACCTATCTGGGGGCGGAACGCTGGGTGCCGCATTACAACGTGATGGGGCTGGCCAAGGCGGCGCTGGAGGCGTCGGTGCGATACCTGGCCGCCGACCTGGGGTCGGCCGGGATTCGCTGCAACGGCATCAGCGCCGGGCCGATCAAGACCTTGGCGGCGTCCGGCATCGGTGATTTTCGCTATATCCTGCGCTGGAACCAGCTCAATTCGCCGATGCAGCGCAACGTCACCATCGAGGAGGTCGGCGGCGCCGGGTTGTATCTGCTGTCGGACCTGGCCAGCGGCGTGACCGGGGAGGTGCATCACGTCGATTGTGGTTATCACGTTGTCGGCATGAAACATCCGGACGCGGCCGACATCGCGGTTGCCGAGGGTTGAGCCAGTATCCGATCGCGGAAAAGCGCCAGACACGGAGTATCCACGAACAGGCCGCGTGACTCGGATACTCAAAGAAACGGCGACGTACCGCGCTGCACCGGTGCGCGATACTACGCCATCTTCAACATGACTGTGCGTACTGGAAATGGTCTAGCTCTTTGTTTTGTCGCGTGATTCACGCGCCTTGAACGTTCCGCCCAGGGCGATCATGCTAGAGTTCGATGTCGCACAACAGTTTCGGCCATCTGTTCCGGGTCACCACATGGGGCGAGAGCCACGGTCCGGCGATCGGCGGCGTGGTGGATGGCTGCCCGCCGCTGCTGGCGCTGAGCGAGGCCGACATCCAGCCCTGGCTCGACAAGCGCCGTCCGGGCCAGTCGAAATACACTACCCAGCGCCAGGAGCCCGATCGGGTGCGGATCCTGTCGGGCGTGTTCGAGGGACGGACCACCGGCACCCCGATCAGCCTGCTGATCGACAATCAGGACCAGCGCTCGCGCGATTATGCCGCCATCGCGGAGCAGTTTCGTCCCGGCCACGCCGACCTGACCTATGAGTTGAAATATGGCATTCGCGATTATCGTGGCGGCGGCCGATCGTCGGCGCGCGAGACCGCGATGCGCGTCGCCGCCGGGGCCATCGCCCGCGTCGTGCTGGGGCCAGGCGTGCGGATCCGCGCGGCCCTGGTGCAGATCGGCCGGCATGGCATCGACCGCGAGCGCTGGGACTGGGGCGAGGTCGAGGCGAGCCCACTGTTCTGTCCCGATCCGCTGGCGGCGCGGGCTTGGGAAGGCGTGCTGGCCGAGATGCGCAAGGCCGGGTCGTCCTTGGGCGCGGTGATCGAGGTCGTCGCCGAGGGCGTTCCCCCCGGCCTCGGGGCGCCGATCTATGGCAAGTTGGACGCCGAATTGGCGGCCGCGCTGATGTCGATCAACGCGGTCAAGGGGGTGGAGATCGGCGAAGGCTTCGCGGCCGCTGCGCTGTCGGGGGAGGCCAATGCCGACGAGATGCGGATGGACCAGGGCGTGGTGCGGTTCCAATCCAACCACGCCGGGGGGATCCTGGGTGGCATCTCCACCGGCCAGGCGATCGTGGCACGGTTCGCGGTGAAGCCGACCAGTTCGATCCTGTCGCCGCGGCGGTCGGTCGATCGCGGCGGCGGGGAGATCGACATCGTCACCAGGGGGCGTCACGATCCTTGCGTCGGCATTCGAGCGGTGCCGGTGGGCGAGGCGATGATGGCGTGCGTGTTGGCCGATCATTTGCTGCGCCATCGCGGGCAGAACCCGGATGGCGCGACCACGGCGAGGCTGCCGCGGAATTAGTCTGGGGGATAAATCGCAGCACCGCCTTGAGGCGCATTGTCAATCATTTGCCGTGGCCGCGAGCGCGCACGCCCATGAAGATCAAGCGCTCATCGACGCGGTATCGGTTTGGGGCGATGAATGAAGCGTGGTGATGTCTGGACCGTCGCCGGCGGCAAGGACTACGCCGGGAAGCCGCGCCTCGTTGTCATTGTTCAGGACGACAGCTTCGATGCAACCGACTTGATCACGATCTGCGCCTTCACGACTGACGAAGCCGAAGCACCGCTGTTCCGCCTGCCAGTCGAGCGGACGAGCGCAACGGGTTGCGCACAGCGTGCCGCCTCAGGGTGGATAAGATCACCACCGTCCCCAAGACCAAGGTTGGCGCACGCGTCGGCAGGTTGGACGACGCGGTTATCCTGAGACTCAATCGGGCCGTGCTTGTGTTTCTCGGACTGGCCGTCTCACCGAAGATTAAGCAGGTGGCCTGACGAGCAATGGTTTCCAGCGTAGCAGCGGTCAGACTTGGGAAGCTTGTTATCGCTTCGCGCGCTATTGCGGGGATGTCTCGACCGCGTGCCAGTTTGGGCGGTCTGCCTGACGATCTTTACATCGAGCCGGAACCCTGGCCGCGCATCGGAGGCCTGCCCAAGCACGACGTTCAGTCGTGACCGTCACTGGCGATTGGCTCGATGAGCTGTTCTGGCCGCGCCGATGATCTGAGAGGACAATCGCCATGACCGTGACGTTGCGCGCCGCGTTTTATCCGCGCGTCTCGACGGCGCGGCAGGCCGAGCACGATGTCTCGATTCCGGATCAGAAGCGGCAAGGCGAAGCGTACTGTGCCGCGCGAGGCTGTGAGCTTGTCGAGACCGGTGTCGAGCCCGGCGGGTCCGCTACGAACGACCGACGCCCTTTCAACGGATGATCGAGGCCGGTACGTAGAAGCCTTCAGACGCTGCCGGCCGCGGCCGGCGTTCGCGGTTCCGTTCTTAAATGGCGGGCCACGAACGACGATGATGAGCACTATATCTACGCTATAGTACTCCGAAGCTGACGTGTTGGTATGACCCTGCCATCGCTCGACGGTAACGAGGCACGAAACCGGACGAGGTGAAGCACAGCAGCGAAGGCGACAGACCCGGCTGCTAAATGGCTGGCGAGGGGAGAGGTGCGCTCCGGGAATCCTGCGCCTCTCCGATTTGTCGTACGGGTATGCTTACTGCGGCGCGTTGTTTATACGGGAGACTTTTGTTTCTGGGCCGCCTGCAACAATCGTTGTCCCTTTTAGGTCAGGGATGAACTTGACGGGGACAACAACCTTCTTGTTGCACAGTACGATTGTCCAGCTCTCACGCCACGGATTCGGTGTTGAAGACCCTGCTTTCTCCCGCTCGATAAATTCCGTGTCCGCGAGGTATTTGACATCGCAAGCTGGGTCTGGACGAGCGGCTACTACGGCGGCGGTATATGCGCGCATCGAAGCGTCTTTTTGCAATACGGGGTCGGCGTGTGTCGTGCCTGGGGCAAGCGCAGCCGTCCCCTCAGTGCCCGGACCCTGCACCCAAATCAACGTGTTGAGAATTCTGGTGATGCCGCATCCTTCCTCTTTCACTGGAAATTTCAGCATCCCGGCAGTGGGATGCCCGGCACTGTCAAACACCATCGGCTTTAAGACGATCGGCATGGTGGCGACGCTATATTGAGCCGCTGAGCACGGGTTTTGGACAATTACCGTCGACTTGGCAGCGGCATTTATCACGTTCTGCCGCATCACCGGGTCTTTTAAGAAGGTTGCAAACTGCGGAACGTCATCTGCGAGGGCTGATTGCCCGGCAACCGTTCCCAAAAGGATACCGACAAGCGCAACCAGAAGTATCTTACGTGCCCCCATGGATTGGCCTTTGCGCGTTGTGCCGATTGGGTCCCACGATACAATTGTCGTCTCGACTTGCCAAACGAAGCATCTCTCCGCTTCGCCAGAGCTGTTACGAGCCGCGCCACCAAGGATTACCGACGGTTGTTCAGCGGATGCGATGACCGTTTCGGCTTTGCGGTTTGTTACGTGAGCTGGACGTAGGGGCTGGCGATTTTTAGGAAATGCAATGGATTTTTGCGCAGAGTGCGGCGGCGCGATCATGCTGCGCACCGGCAAGGGCGGGCAATATCAATACTATACATGCTGCACCAAAGCCCGGCAGGGGGGCACCGGCTGCAAGGGCCGCTCGATTCCGATGGAGAAGCTGGACAACCTTGTCGCCGGCCACATCGAGGAGCGGCTTCTCCAGCCGGAAAGACTTGAGGAGTGTTGTCCTCGGTCGTCGACCGCCGCCAAGAGCGTGCGGAACGCCGGCACGAACACATCGCCGAGCTGAATCAACGCGCCACCGAAACGGGTTTGCGGCTCAAGCGCCTCTGTGACGCCATCGAGACCGGCGTCGCCGATCTAGAGGACCCGGCCTTTAAGGAGCGCATTGCCGGCCTCAAGGCCATCCGCGATTAGGCCCAAGCCGACGCCAGCCGCGCCGCCGCCATGCTGGAAAGGTCAGGCCAGCAGGCCATCACCCCGGCGATGGTCCAGACATTCGCCAGGACCGCCCGCGAACGAATCGGCATCGACGGCGGCGGTTATCGTCGCGACCACCTGCGCGCGCTCGGTCAGCGCGTCGAAGTCGCGGACAAGGAGGTCCGCATCATGGGATCGAAAGGTGATTTGCTCAGAACTCTCGCAGCCGCCTCGGGCGTAAAATCGGCTACGCCCGGCGTTGGCAGTTCCGTTCTGAAATGGCGGATGGGGTGTCCGCCCGATGACGGCCATTCTTGCCGATTTCTGATGGTCTTAATGGGTGAACCCCAAAATAGACCCCAAATTAAACAGGCCGTGGCAATTTGCTGGCACCCGCACGACCGGCTCGGCTAAACTGTGCCCTTCCGTGATATGTTTGGTGGAAAACGTTATTATGATCGGTCCTGACCTTCGTAAACCGAGCATTGCCACCCTAGCCGCCGCCATCATTCAAACCCGAGGATCGGCCGAACCGGCCGACATCCTTGCGGCGATCCAAGAAGCGGATTGGGCGCTCTTCAGTGAATGCCACGGCAACTCGGCGGACTATAAGGCTTGGCACGCCAAAGCGACTGAGCAGCCGCAACGCGATGCCCGCGCGACTGAGGAACTGGTGGCGATAATCGCCCATGGCGGCGCACGTGACATGTCGGATGAGGAACTGGAAGCAATAGCCACTCCGCCCGCCTTTTGACCTCCCTGCCTGCGGTAGGACGGCGCTTTGCCGCACCCTCCGCTGCCGGCGACCTTTTCAGAGTGCTTCGATGTCGGCGAGAATCGACATCAGCAGCCGGGCCTCCGACAGGTCCGGCTCTTGAGCGTTTGGATCGCCGTGTCGCAGCCACGTGCCGCCGCGCAATGCGGCGACCTTGGCCTTCAACGCTCCGCGGCTCGATGCGGCCATGCCCGCCATCGAAGCGAAGTCCACAGCCTCGGCGTCGAGCAGCTTGTCTGATTAGATTGGCGTCAGTAGTCGCCGGGCTGCCGATGAGACCGCGCCGAGTGGCGCAGGTAGCAGCGAGACCCGTGATGGTGTTTGTGGCAACGTCGATCATTTGCAGGTCATGCGCAATCGCGTGGTAGCCTCCGCGAATGGCCCTCGTCGCTCACAGCCTACTTCTGCCGGAAGCGCTTTGGTCACGACTTGAGCGGCTACAACACCGGGACGGGCTGCCTACGTTAGACGAGGCATTCGAGAAGGCGGTTGACGCTGGTGTCGAGGTGCTCGCCTATGACGGTGGCCCAGGGCCGCCCCCTTCTACCCGCGCCAGGCCGATGACCCGTTCGGCCGCCGCTCGCGGGCTTGCCGAAGCTGGGCTAGACGCCCTCGGCGTCGCGAAATGGACCTGGACCAACGACGGGTAGTCGTAATTATTCCGTTGCAAAGTCCTGCTGGGAGTTCGTATGCAGACTGGACCGGCTGTGGTTTAACCCACGGGTGTCTCCGTTGGTTCGAGGGGAGGAGCTAACCTTACAGGCGCATCCTTTCGCAGGGGATGCGCCTGTTTTGTCGTCTAGCGCCGTCCTCGTCCGTGTTCTTCCCATCGTTTGTAAATCCACTTCTCGGCCTCGTCCTCGGAGCTGAAGCCCCGTATAACGGCAGTTCCCCCGTCGCTAAATTCTATTTCGACAAGGAAGCCACCGGCTTCGTCCCGACTGATCACGTATCGGTTCATCACACTCACAGTTCGCCGGATTACGACCTGTAGTTGTAAGAGGCAACCTATGATTGCAGTTGCGTTGTAAACCTTTGGCTGCTATGTGTTCTTGACTTGTTCCGCGACCCTTGGAATCGTGGCGCCATGCCTGATGCACCGAACCTGCGACCCGCGACGCCAGACGAAATCGCAACTTCACTGAGCTACGCGCTTCGCTATGACGGCCGGAAGCGCGTTCATCACGCGGACGATGCGATGGCAAGGATCACGGCCGATCGGCTGGTGCGGCACCTTCAGCGATCGGGTTTTGTCCTAATGAAGGGATCGCCGGCCGCAGCGCCGAGTTCGGCGGCGGTGATGCCCTCTTTTGGTGAGAGAATGCCTTGAGGGATAAATACGCCGCAGCCCTTGATGGAGATGCCCTCGATTTGGGGGAACTGCGGCGGTGGTTTTATTCCGATCAGTTAACGATTACCGAGATAGAGGTGCCTCTCAGGGGTCGCGTGCCTGCGATGCTAGCGCGAGAGTTTGATGGATTGCCTTCGGGCGAAAAGGTCCAAGCGACAGCGTGGCGGCTGATTGGTCAAATGAACGGGGTTCTTTTCGCCACAAGTGCGAGTCGGAAGCCGGTGCGGGTGCTGGGCGTCTATGAGCGAACTGCTGACGGTGGCTGGGGGCCTATGGGCGCCTACGCAACAGGCCGCATCTCGGGGTCTGGACGGGTCCGTGCGTATGCCGAGGCCATAGGAGCCGACGGCTTGCCTTCTCCCGCAGCGGCGGAGGCGCCCCGGCAAGCTGCTTGGTTCGCGTTGGCATCCGGCGCCGACGATCCCAACCCTGCCGCCGATGTCCTTCGCGCCTTGAGCAGCGAACCCGACTGGTCTGATCTCTGGAAGGCGGAGGAAGTCATGCACCCCACCAAAGACCGGATTCCAGACTGGCCGGAGTCTGAAATTGAATGGTTTCGCCAGACCGCGACGCTCTATCGCCACTCGCCGAGCAGTGTCCATGTGCAGGGTCCGAAAAATCCAAAGAAGCAGGGCCGGGACGGTGCAAAGAAGCACGGTCGGGACGGTGCAAAGCAATGGCTGGCGAAATACCACAAGCCTGAAATGGAACTGGACGCCGCACGGCGCCTAATCGCATCTGTTGCTGCGCAGTGGCTGGATTGGAAAGCGACCCCGAGGGAAGCGAAAGCGGGCTAGGCCGCTCCAACGAGGCTGAGATTAACTGGCCTCACGGGAATTTTTGCCCAGTAACCGTCCTGTCAATTCATTGCAACACAAAAACAGGCTACCCCCGGTGCATCAGCACCCGGCGGCCCTCTATGGATCGCGACGAGCGGGGAGAACGAGCATCGTCACGTTCGCCCGCTACGCCATTACGCCTGACGCAGCGCATTACGCTGAGGCGTTGCCAACACGACTGGATTGGTTCGCCGGGTGCTTGTGACGCTACTACCGCAGCGCATCCCGCCACGCCGCATCAACGGCGGCACGGGGCCCCCTGAGTTCGTTCTGTGTCGCGATGGTCGGCTTCCGGCCGAGCGCGTGTTGTTGCTTCAGCCGCCGCGGCGGTGCGAAACGCTCGCCAAGTCTGCGCCAAGCGATGCGCGCCGGCGGGAGCGGTATATCGGCCGCAGTGCGCTCTCTATCAAGTTTATCTACGGCTATCGCCAGCTTCGGCAGACCGGTTTTGTCCTTGATGACTTCTTTCCAATATTCTAGAGCATGTTCTGTAGATATTTCCCTCGCCATCAGAAATTCTGTCTCTGAGATAAGAAATAACCTTATCGTGGTAGTCCTTATCGGATGCCACTTGGTCTATTCTCTTTGTCACCATGTCTTCTCTGTAGCTTGTGGGCCCCGATTTAGAAGCTTCGTCGCGTTCCATTGCGTCGAGGCGCTCGTTTGACAATTTGTTGAGGGCATCATTGTCATTGTCGCTTGATTTGAAGGAAGATAATCTGTCAGCGTCAAGTGACTGTATTTCGTCATGGAGCGCCGCCTGCATTATCTGGCACGCCCTAACCGCGTCACTTTCAGGTGTGGTTATCTGTGGCGGCCAAAGCGTGATGTTCTTATTTGAAACTTCAACCCAAACAAGAATTATGATTAGTGCGACAATGAGGAATCCGCCAACTAGGACGAGCCTTACGGCCTTCGCAGTGTTCAGGAATTCCCACATCCTCACCTTACTTATAGCGGATCATCTGTCGAGTAAATCGTGGATTACCGCGCGCCGACTGGCCAATTCTTGACCCACCGCCCGCGCAAGCGAATCAACTGATCAACGCGCCATCCAATCGCTTCGGATCGTCGAGATGGGCGCGGGCCGGTGCTTGGCCGCAAAGGTCGCAAGCGCGAGCGCCAGCACACTATCGTCGTGCTCACTGCCGGCGGCTTCAAAGCTTGCACGGCCGCTGGCGCTCAATTTTGCCGTAAAGGCCGATAGCTCGCGCTCGAGAACATCGCGAGCGCCGAATTGGGCCACGCTCAATCGGCGTTGATGCATCGCCAGGCGCAGCTCGCCTACCAGCAGCGCTTTTGGTACGCTCCAACCATGGCTTGCGATGCTGGCGTTGTTGCCGGCAGTTATGGCCACCCCGATGGGCTTCAATCCACGCTGGCGTGCGAGCTGCACAATCGGCTGGCCGAGCCCCGTGGCGTCGATCGCGAGCACGGGCGCCGCGCGCATCGGCGGCAGGTCCTCGATAATGGCCGCTATCTGCTGGATCACGAGCGGATACTCGGTGCCGAGCCGCGGCCGGTGCAGTAGACGGACGGTGTAGTGAAGCCGCGGGACCCGCTTCACTTCGCTGGCCACCGCCTGAAACTTGGTGCGGCCATGCGTCACCTCAAAGGCTTTCGCGACTTCGACCACGGCAATCGCGGTGGAGTCGTTAACCGAGCCCAAATCGACGCCAACGCAATAGAAATCAGGCAGGCTTTCGGTGATCGTGGTGGTTAGCTCCATTTCGGCCTTCGGCCGACTGAAGATGGCTTGTATAGTCACAGGTTTATTTCCTCTTGATCACGTAAAGAGCCGAACTCGTAATGGCGCGGCGTCGCAGTTGAACGCAGCGGCGATCAGATCACTGCCAAAGAACGAGAATTCACTGTCGCTAAACTCGCACAGGTATTCGCGGGCGAAGTAAAGGTCGCCGTGCTCGCGCAATTCCTGCTCGAGGAACTCCCTCGATATTCGCGGGCAATCGTAGGCGGTGACTTTGAATCGCTGCCAGTTCGGCGAGTGCATTGCCTCATAGAAGTGGCCCGCGCGACCAGCCGGTGTGCTGAGCAGGACCATCCGGCCCCGCGGAGAAGCCGCGAGCATCGGCCGCAACGCCAGGTGCAGTTCGTCGGGGCAGTAGGCCGCTTCGTCTTCCACGATCAGCGCGGGTTGCGAATAACCGCGCACCGATTCGGGCGAAGCTGGCAAGCTGACGATCCGCGCGCCATTCGGGAGTTCGAGCGATGTCGCCGCATCGGCCACAAGTCTGATGCCGATACCTGGTGTGGTGAGAACGCCATGGACCTTTTTCAACAGTTCCGATGCCTGCCGCTGGCTTGGCGAGGTCAGTAGGACCAGCGCGCCAGGTTGGAACAGCGCTGTATGCGCCGCCAGGATACTCGTGCTCGTGCTCTTGCCACTCTGACGACTATTCGCCACCGCTATTTGCTTGGCCGGCGACCTCAACAGATCGGCCTGCCAGGTATCGGCGTGCCAGTTGAGCACGTCCGCCGCCCATGCGACTGGGTCGAGGGCATGTCTCATCGCGGCGGCTGCCTGGTGCAGCGCCGTTGCCGGTTGGGGTTTTGTCATATGGTCCCTCACATTACGAAAAGGTTACGAAAGTCCTAAAAACTGACGGGGTTTTTGCGAGGCCCGGCCAGGTCGGATCGACGTGCTTGGCGTCGAGGGTATGGGGGGGGGTTTTAATCATCCTCCGGCCGCCGCTCATCCGCTAGGCGCACCGTCGCAACACCGTTTCCCTACGGTGAAGTAACATACGGCGACGTGACAAATAGCCTTTGCCAAGCCCATTCAGGTTGTATAAAAACCACAACGAGCGATGATCGTTACGCGAGGGCAAGATGGACGGACGATTTCTTTCCTATTTGCGCGTTTCTACCGACAAGCAAGGCGAGCGTGGCCTCGGCATGGACGCGCAGCGAAAGATCGTCACCGACTACTTGAACGGCGGTTTGTGGGAGCTTGTCGCCGAGTATGTCGAAGTCGAAAGCGGCAAGAACGTGCAGCGCGAACAACTCGACGCGGCCCTGGCGCACGCCAAGCGCGTTGGTGCCACGCTGCTGATAGCCAAACTGGACAGGCTCGCGCGCAACGTGGCGTTCATCGCCAACCTCATGGAGACGAAGGTCCCATTTGTAGCCTGCGACATGCCACACGCATCGCCTTTCGAGCTTCACATCCGCGCGTCACTGGCGGAGGAAGAGGCTCGGCTGATTTCCAAGCGGACGAAGGACGCGCTGGCGGCTGCCAAGGCACGCGGGACGAAGCTGGGTGGATATCGCGGCGGCCCGGTGCCACACGCCCCTGTGGCGGCTGCTGACGCCTTTGCGGCATCGCTGGCGCCGACGATGCAGACGATGCGCGCGGAGGGTCGTAGCCTGCGCCAGATCGCCGACAGGATGGTCGCTGAAGGCGTGGCCACACCGCGGGGCGGGCAGTGGACGGCCACCGCAGTAAAGAACGTGCTGGACCGGGCGAAGGTGGCGGCATAGGCCCCCGTTTCCCGGCCCTCCGGACGCCCGCCAGCGGCGCCGGGACGCGACGGCAGCCGACGTAGCTGCCATCGCCACGCCGCCACGTAGCCTATGCGGGCGGCTCACGGTTGCGGGCGATATTCGATCATCGCCGGCATCGACGGAGCGGCGAGGTTGCCGAGCGCCGCGGCGACGGCCATGCGCGCGGCGGGATGATCGGCGAGCGCCGACAGGACGATTGTCTGCAACTCGATCAGCGCCGGAGCCATGACGATATTGAGCTTGACGCTGTCATCGAGTTGCCCAGAAAGCTTCGCCATCAATTCGATAGTTCGACTGGCTTCCCTTACGCCAACCAATGCGGTCTTCAAATCTCCTGCTTCCTCGGCCTGCCGCAACAGGCACATCGCCTTACTGCGAAGCTCGGCAGCACTTTCGAGTAGCGACGCTCCATGCTGGCCTTCAGCTTCGGCACGCTCGGCGATGGCCGTTTGCATTGCTTCCGTAGGCACGTGGCTTGCCCGGTGGCGTTGGGCCGCGGAGCGGGTTACGCCGAACTGCTTGGCGAGGCTGACATCGCTCGCCCCGCCAAGGATTGCATCGTCGATTTCGGCACGGGACGGGGAGGCGCATACCGTGCAGACGGGGCCTGGGCGACGGTGGGCTGTTGTGCCCACCGCGCCCTTATCGCTCGTTGCCGTCATGCCACGATGACAGTCGCCGCGCGGGCGGTCAGATGCGCGATCACGCCCGGCTTGTATTCCGCTAGATCGGCGAGCACGGCTTCCGGGATCGCGTGCCCTGCCGGCGCCAGGATGCTTGTGCCAGCCTTGTCAAGCGTGAGCACGATGCCGGTCAATTCGGCAGCTGCGACCGCCGTAGCCGGTGCAGCGGCTCGGAAGGCGGCGTGCTGATCGGCTGCCTGGCGTGCGTTGGCAGCGTCGATCTGGCGGCAGCGCTCGTCGAAGCTATCCGACCAGGCAGCCCACGTCTGATGCCGCTGACATAGCGCGCGCGCCGCAGCCGGACGGTTTTCGCCGGTCGCGGCGAGCACCGGCCCGATGACCTGGTCAGGTTGGCTAGCGAGCCAGCCGAAAGCGTCTGTGACGGCGTAAGCCATCCACAACCGCGCGACACTGTGAGCCATAGCCACCTCGGCCTCGGTGTGTGTCTGCGGCGCCATTGGGTGCGGCCTGCTTCGATCGAGCGTCGCCACCGCGTGCTGGTAGATCGCATCGAGTTGGCCCGCGAGTCGGCCACGTGCGCGCGACGCGTCAACGGCCGCCTTTGCGCGACGTTCAGCGTGTGGCAGGGCGCCAGGGTTGGCTAGCTCCGCGCGCAAGGCAGCATCGTCCATGTTCATTTGTGTCATGTCTCGTTACTCCGGTCAGTTGGTGATTATTTGAACCTCTGGACGTTGATCGTCCCGACGCCTAGCGACCAAATGCCCAGATAAAGGGCATCACCCTCGATGTCCGACAACCAAGTTGTATGGTAGCCAGCGAGGAGCAAACGGCCGCCGGCGTTCGCCGAGCCCGGCGGACCCACGAGCGCTGCGGCCGAAGTCAGAGAAATCCTTAAGTAGATGTCACCTGTTGAGAGATTCTCTATCATGAGACCTGGCAGGCTCGGATCGGGCGTCGGGAGCGTGATCAAGTTGTAGCCCGCGGCGACGGTCGGCGCGATCGTCGCTGCGATGGACGAATCCCACTCGTCGGGCGAATACGTCACGTCGGCTGGCGTCGTGATAAAAGGTTGGGTTGTCGGCATGTTGAAGTCCTTTCAGGTTAAAGGCGGATTGCTTGTGCGCGGGCAGCGCGGTATTCGGCATCAGTCAGCGTTCGCGCGTCGGGGAGGTCGGCGGGCAATATCCGGGTGAGGGAGGCTTGCGCCTCAGCGATCAACCGTTTCTTGGTTGCCTCGTATTCGAGGGCGGACATCGTGAGGGCGTTCTGAGGCGGCGGGGGCGCACTGGGGCGGCTGTGGCCGGGCGGCACTATCTCGCCAAGGTCATTGACAAAGTGCCACCTCACGCTACCTGGCGGGTCTGGTGGGAAGATCATTTGTTCTCCAATAGATGTTGCGGCGCCTGCGGGATGCGGGCGCCGTTTGGTTAGGCTCGATTGGCGGCGTTCAGCGGTATTGGTCGGGTTCGACCCGAGATCGCGCCGGGATTTGCCCAGGTTCGCCCAGGTTCGCCCAGGTTTGCCCAAGATCGGGAACGGCGGAGCTAGGCGAGCGCGGCTCGTTGCGCGGTCAGCTTCTCCGCCGGCTGTTCCTTCGCGGCTGTTTTGGCGGCGTTCGCTTCGCGGCTTTCTCGACGGCGTTCGCTACGAGCTTTGCATCGTAGACTGCGATCCAGCGCGACAGGGCGGGGCTGTCGTGCGCAAACAGCCGAATCAGCTGTGGCAACACTTCCGGGCCGGCGGCGGCCAACTCGGCCCGATCGTGCTTCGGCAACCCGAGCATCAGAAATTCGGCCACGGCCTCCATATCGCGCGCAAACCCTATCTGAGACACTTTATCAGACGGTTGGCCGGCCTCAGTCATTACGGCGGCGCGAGCATGCTCCATGAGCTCCGCTAGCCACGGGTGCTGGCCATACGGCGTAACCCCGCCAAGGCGTCGCCACGCGTAGTCGGCTTGAAACACGGCGCGTAGCAGCGCGCCGGGCTCGTCGTCATCCATGTCGCTGTCCTTGTAGTCTGTGGTTTGAGCGTGTCCGCTTGCTAGACCGGTCGTTATGCCATCAGTATGGCCGAGGTTGCCGGGGCGGGGCTACTTTAAGTTTCAGGCCATGCTAGGTGGTGAGCCGAGGCGCGGTCGACGGAGCCAAGCGGATTTCAGCTTTTTTTTGCCACTCCGCTTGGAGCGATCGTTCTTTACTCAATCGCACACTGGCACCGGCCCGCGTATCTATAGATACGCGGTGCCAGCGGTGCCATACGGTGTCGGCCACCCGGTGCCAGCCCGGTGCCAGCCCGGTGCCAGCCCGGTGCCAGCCCGGTGCCAACCGGCCGATTGCGCGGCGGTGCCAGCCGGTGCCAGCCGGCCGATTGCGCGGCGGTGCCAGCTCGGGGGCAATTACGCGATACCGGCGCCAATGTAGTGGCCAAAAGACTGGCATCGGCTGGCGCCGCGGCGACGATGCCAGCCGATGCCATAAGTCGTGATCATCGGAACCCTCGCGCCGAGCTCACGTCCTCGCCGCTAACATCGATCCACCCGGCGATCTTCAGTTCGGACACGCGGGTCCGAAACAACGTCTTGACCTTGTGGCGGACGGCACCGGTTGCGCCCTCGGGGACAGGATTGGCCAGCCCCCGGTGGACGCAGCGGTCATACCAGGTGTCGATCTTGATGGCCCCGTCCGATCGCTCGCCGAGTAGTTCCATAAGAGCATCGTATTGCGCCTTCGCCCCCGGCTTAACCTTCGAGCCTTCCGGCCCTTCCTCCGCCTTCTTTTCGGTTGTTTCCGAGGACCATTCGTTATCGGCCAGCCGAATGGTCCTCGTCTCGAATTCGCGCCAATTATCGGGCGTGCGGCGCCTGGCCTTGCCAGGATGGTCGAAGGACAACGTGAATGCCGTCTCGCGCGCACTGACCTTGCCTGCCAGTGGCGTCATCACGCCGACCACGTCGAACTTCCACGACTTGGTTGAAGAACCGTATTGCCGGTCTTGATTGTGGCCGGTGTGGTCAAGCCATACCTGGCCGATGCGCCGCGTTGTGAGCGCAACCACTAGATCGTTCACGCCGGACCACGTCACTTCGTCCTTTTGGTCACCCGCGAGCAGCGACATGACGTTGTCAAAGAAGATGACGTCCACGCCGCCGATCGCCTTTACCAGCGCAAATAAGAACCGCTGCCCGGCTTCGGTATTCAATGGCGCGAATGGCGGCAGATCAAGGCCGGCACGCCTCGCATCCTCTTCGCTATCACGGCCGAAAATCGCCAGGTTGTCGGGTGGCAAGGTAGCCTCACCTAGCCGCCGGACCGCATCCCGCACCCGCGGCTTGATAAGCTCCGCGGGCATCTCGCCGTCGATCACCAAGACTCGTGCTGGACGCCCGGCAGGCCAATGCAGAAAGCCCGTGCCACTCGCCACGCCCGCCGCCATGCCGAGGCCGAACATCGTCTTGCCGAGGCCAGTGCGGCCGACCAGGAAGACGCGGGTGGTGGTGGTGAGCATGTCGCCGAGCAAGCGATCCGGCTCCGGGAAATCGCGCTGTATCCAGGCGTTCGCAGAAAAGAGCGCCCGTGCTTCGGCAGAGCTGACGGCTGGCGCGCCCTGGCGATCATCAGGCACCTCCGCCGGCAAGGGGAACCTCTGAAATTCGGCTGCTGCGATGTCGGTCAGGTGGCGGGACACATCCACGCCGAGGCTGCCCGCCAGCATTGCAAGCTGTGGCCACCCGGAGAGTTTGCGTGTCCGTTTACTCCAATCTCGACCCCACTTGGCTTCCTCATCTTCTAGGCTCGATCCGCCGCCCTCCCATCGCGCGCTCCAGTCCGAAGCAGCGAGGCGAATTTCGTCGGCTTGCTCGTCGGTAATAATGCCGAGCGCCGCGCCACTGTAGAGACAGCCTTGCACCGCCAGGTTTACTTGCTCGTAAACCGTGCGATCGGCCTCAAGCGGATTCTGCATAGTGTTCAGCAACTCGAGCACCGGGCTTGCATTTGGTGGCGCGAGTTCTGCGTCAGTCTTCTCCTTGCCGCCAGTCGCGGCAACCGTTGCCGCTGTCGCCGTAGCCTTGTCGGCGCCGATATCGTGGGCGATGGCAGCGAAAAACTCGGTGATCTGATCCTCGGTCACGGGCGGGAGGGCCGCGACCGCCATCGTCTCGGGCGATCCGTCGCGCCATTGGAGCGTGGCGCCAGACGGGTGGGCCCCGAAAGCGACGAACTGCTGGCCACGGCCTAGAACCTCGACCTTGCCGGCTGCACCCTTCAGAACGCGCTTGGATGGCTCGCCATCGGCGGCTCGGAAAAGCAGCAGCTTGCGCCCGGAGTTGGCGCGGAAGCGTGTCAGCGTGAACCCCAGCGTAAACACTGCCGCCATTTCCACGGTAGCGGCGATGCCAGCATCGTCGATATCGATGTCAACCGCGCGTAGTCCGTCACACAGCAGACCGGTATTCAAGGCATCGGGCTCTGCTGGCCGATTTGCCGCCTCGGGCGTGTCCTGCAACGCGCCCTCGCGCCAGGCGTTGGCGACCGGACGCTTACCTGGCGATGGCCCGAGGTTGTCAACGCTGGCCACGGCCACTGGCCGATAGCCGTTCGCCCAAAGTTGGCAACGAAGCGCGGCGATCCCGGTAAGGTCGGTGGCTATGGTCACGCTCACCGGAGTGCCTCCAGCCACGAGGCTTCACCGTCGGTAACGGTCGTATCAGACTCCGCAAGCTGCATTACGTGCGTGGGGTGTCCTGGCTTGGGATGTTTGATCGGTATAACGAGCACCCTTGATGGCCCAAGCCGACCGGTAAAGTAGGCCTGGCCGGTATCGCTACGTTCCTTCTTCCAAAGGAAGGCGACGGTGATCGCCGGCTTTCTGTGCTTAGATTCGATGTTCATGGTTCTATCCTTTGGTGTTAATTGCCAGACAAGCCAGACCGGCGGTGGTCGTTAATTGCGCAGTAGCGAGGCAACAAAACCCGCCAGCATCGTGACGAGGCCAATCGTGAGCAGCGCGAGGCCGGGCGTCATCTTGCCGCTCCGGCAGCCTGAAGCAGATCGCCAAGGAGCAGCTTGACCATATTGATTTCGACGGGATTGAAGCTTTTGCGAGTAAGCATCTTGCGGATGGTTGCCTGCTCCTCTGCGTCGAGGTGAAAAGGGAACGGCTTGTAGAAAGTCATGGGAGAAATGATCCAGAAATGTGGCTCGCGAGCCTTGCTTTCCCTGGTGCCGATCGCTACATTCAAGTTGTGATATCGAATGCGGCTTTCGGAGCCTCGGCGTGCAAGACAGCGCGCCGGGGTTTTCTATTTCGAGTGCATCCACCGATGCAGCTCTTGTGGCTCGACGAAGCGTCGGCTGCCAATTTTGAGGGTGGCGAGTGCTCCGGTATTCATGGCGCGGTAGGCCGTCATCAAGCTCACACCGGCGATTGCCGCGGCCTCCGTCATTGGGTAGTTTTGTCGCATTGTCCTATGCTCCGTTACGTGGGGTTAAACAGTGAAGGGGTCGCGTTAGACCCCCCTATTAGGTAAGTGATTATCTCGGCACTTATTGGACTATCGAAACAATATCCGCCTGCTTTCGCCGCTCTTAGCGATACAGAATACCGGGCGGCTGCGCCGTAGATGCCGGCCCCGTCCCTGGCCACTGCCCGCGTCTCCGGGCCGAACAGTTGGCGCGGCGACGCGTGCAACTGCCAGCCTAGCGGCTCCATCACATCCGCCGCGATATCCAGCGCGCCCCGCAGCATCGCCAGATTGGCGCCGGCTTGCACTGGGCCGTCGCGTAACAAGCCGTCGAGCAGCCGCCACGCATCAGCGCCGCACTCGTGCCGGACGGCACCGCACACGACCACCACGACCAGCGCTGGCGTGCTGCCGTGGACGGCTATCGCCGCCGCCGCCTGGCCCAGCGTGAGCACGCCTATGGCTGATCTGGCATCCGAGTGGCCACACACGGCACTAATATCCAACTCGTAGGTTTCGTTTTCCGGGGCGTCGTTGCCCACGGCGGTAACGTCCATCTCGTGTGACTCGGCTTCCGCGACATCGCTCGGCACGTCCCAAGCGTCATCAGGCTCGACCGCCTTAACCGGGTGGCCGCAGTCAATCGTTGTGCCGAGTGTGATCCGCTCAAGGCTTCGATCTTCCCGCGAGTCATAGTGCGTCTGGGTGGTGGCCTTGCGTAGCATGAACGCCGCCCTCGCCTGGCGCGCCGACAGTCGGTTAAGCGCTCGGAGCAACCCGAGCGGCGTCTCCATTGCCGGATCGATCGCGCCCCATGCGGCAGCATCGCGCGCGACGCCAAGCGAGCGTAGGAGCCGAAACCGACGCTGGCCCACTGGCGAGACGAACACGGCAACGGCCTGTGCAAAGCGCGACTCAGATGCACGGCCGCTTTTCGCTCGCACCACGGCCGATGGCCGGCGACCTCGGCGCTGACTGAGCGGCTCTCGCAGCAGCAGCCCAGCCTTATCGTGAAACCTACTCATGGTTTGTCTGCGACCGCGGGCGCCATGCGGATCATGGCGTGGCCCGCCGGACGGTGCGGATGTCGGCAGCGGGGCGGCTGCTCAGCCACTCGGTGGCGTGTTCCATGTCGATCAGCGTGCGACGGCCGACCTTTATGGCTTTCAAATCGCCTCCGCCCAGCAGGTAATAGATGCGGGTGCGACCGAGGCCCGACCACTCGGTAAATCCGTCGATCGTCATAAATTTGGGCGCGGGCATCTATGGTCTCCTTCGAACACTGGTGAACGGAACGACGTCCCGCTCTAATTCCATTTTATCCTTAAAGGATAAAAATTGTCAAGGTCGCCAAATATGACCTATCATAAAGCTTGCACCGGAGATCTAATATCCTTTAAGGATATTGCGATATTGACAGGATCATCCTATGCCAACGCCCGCACGGCAGGACGCCGCTCGCAGGAATATCTTTGCCCGGCGCATTGGCCAGGACCTTCGCCAAATGCGCGAAGCGCATGGTGCGACCTTGGCGTTTGTTGCCGGCATCTTCGGTTGGCAGCCAGCGGCCATGAGCAAGATCGAGCGCGGAGAGCGCGCGATCTCGATCTACGACTATCTGACGTTGATGGACCTGTATCGCGGCCTGGAGCCAAACCACCCCGCATACGCGCTAGCCAAGCGGTTCATGCCGTCCACCCACCAGAGAGCCGGAGTTGACGGCGAATAGGCTCAAACCGGCAGTGCTGGGCCGTGGCAGAAGGCCGCCCAATCGGCCATCATCTCAGCCCGCTTGGCGAGCAGATCGCCGCGGCGATAGGCAGCTTCGACCTTACTTCCCACCGCGTGCGCAAGCGCGGACTCGGCCATCTCGCCCGCATAGGTTGTCCCCTCCGATACCCAATCGCGAAACGTGCTGCGGAAGCCATGCGCGGTCAGTTCGCCACGGCCCATGCGGCGCAACACCGCGGTCAGGCTCATATCGGACAGTGGCCGGCTCTGGCGCATACCGGGAAAGACGAAGCCGCTGGGCGCATCGTCCTGGCGAAGCGCGGCCATCGCCTTGATAATCGCCACCGCGGGCGCGGACAGCGGCACCCGGTGTTGTCGCTTCGCCTTCATCCGGGGCGCCGGGATGATCCACGTTGCTCTCTCTATGTCCACCTCGGCCCACGTCGCGCCGCGCACCTCGCCACTTCGCGCGGCGGTCAGAATGGCAAATTCCAGGGCGCGGGCGCCGAAGCTGTCACGCGCCCGAAGCTTCGCCATGAAAGCCGGGGTCTCGCGCCAGTCCAGCGCGGCGTGGTGCTGCACTGCCCGCACCTTGGCGCGCGCTGGTAACGCAAGCTGCAAATGGCCACGCCAGAGGGCCGGGTTCGGACCATCGCGCCAACCTTGCACACGAGCATAATCGAGAATGGCCTCGATTCGGCCGCGCACGCGTGAGGCGGTTTCCGGCTTTGTGGACCAGAGCGGCGACAGGACCCGCAGCACTTCGGGGGTGCCGACATCCGTCACGGGCAACGCGCCGAGGCTCGGGTGGGCATACGTTGCCAGCGTGTTGCGCCATTGTTGCCGGTGTTTGGGGTTGCGCCACCCGGCCTCGTGCTGGCCTAGGTATCGCTCGGCGGCCTCCGCGAACGTCGTCAGATGCGCGGGCGCCGTCGGCCGCACCTCCCGCGCAGCGTGGCGTTGGTCGAGTGGATCGATGCCTTGCGCCAGTAGCCGGCGGGCGTCCGAAGCCCTTTCGCGCGCTTCGGCCAAGCCGACGATATCGACGTTGCCGAGCGTCATCTCGTGGCTCTTGCCCTGCCGCATGTAGCGCAGCACCCACGCCCGCCGCTCTGGCGTGGCTACGACAAGCCAAAGCCCGTCGCCGTCCCCATATTTGCCAGGTTGCCGAAGTCCGCGGACGGCCATTGCCGTCAGCCTGTGCGCGCCGCGAGCCTGATTAGCGCTCGCCCGCTCGTCCGCTTTTGCCGATGTCGCCATAATTACCTCCGCCATAGCCCCCAAATTTACCCCCAAACCGCGCAGGGAAACAAGGGAATGTTGCGGAACGGCTACGGACGCTTAATCGGCTTAAAGTGCTGATAAATCTGATAGTTATGGGCAGTTGTGAACGTTACGGAATGGTAAAATGGCGGATGGGGTGGGATTCGAACCCACGGTGCGCTTGCACGCACGGCGGTTTTCAAGACCGCTGCCTTCAACCGCTCGGCCACCCATCCCGTCCGATTTGAAGTTACGCAATCGTTTGGTGCATCTCAAGTGTTGACGAAACGGTGTCTAGCCTATCATGTCTGGCTGATGTCTTGCTTTCGCGCTGCCTCTCACACCAAAAGCCCCTGCTAGATGAAATCTTGGACTATGACGGCCGCCGTGGTGATGCTGATGCTTCCAGCGATCGCGGCGAGGGCGCAACCTGCGCCGGATACAGCCGGGATCTGGACGTTGCAGGATGAAAATGCTTCGATCTCGGCGGGGACTCCGACGGACCGGCTTTATGTGAACGGCCTTCGGCTGGGCTGGACCTCGCCCACCACGGTGGTTCCCGATTTCCTGGCCGATCTTGGCCGCACCCTGTGGGGCAACGGGCAGCAGCGCGTGGCGGTCGATCTGATGCAGCAGATCTATACGCCGACCGATACCTCGCTGGTGGTGCCTAATCGGTTCGACCGGCCCTATGCCGGGGTGCTGCTGGGCAATTTCTCGCTGATGAGCGACTCGGCCGACACCAGAAGCGTGCTGACGCTTAGCCTGGGCGTGGTCGGGCCTGGGTCGGGGGCGGAGGATCTGCAGAACGGCTTTCACGATCTGATCGGGCAGAACAAGACCAATGGTTGGGGTGGTCAGATCCAGAATACCCCGGCGATCGAGCTGTCGCACGAACGTACCTGGCGGATGCCGCTGGGCACCGTGGCGGGGCTGGAGACCGACGCGCTGCCGGCGCTGACGGTCGGTGTCGGCGACTTGCGGGATTACCTGCAGGCCGGGGTCACGTTCCGCTTCGGGCAGGGGCTGAACTCTGACTTCGGTGTGCCGCGGGTGCGGCCGGGGCTGAGCGGGGGCGATGCTTTTACTCCGACCCGGCCGTTTGCCTGGTATGTGTTCGGTGGCGTCGATGGCCAGGCGGTTGCCTATGATCTGCTGCTGCAGTCCACGCCATTCCGCGGCGGGCCGCATGTCTCGTCGGTTTGGGACGTGGGGGAGATGCAGGGCGGATTCGCGG
Source organism: Rhodopila sp. (assembly GCF_965277165.1). GTDB lineage: Bacteria > Pseudomonadota > Alphaproteobacteria > Acetobacterales > Acetobacteraceae > Rhodopila. The sequence goes on along the minus strand of NZ_CBDICE010000005.1, from coordinate 1,686,160 downwards.
TGATGGCGTATGGCATGCGCCTGACGTTCGCCTATGTCGCACAGACACAAGAGTTCCAGGGTCAGAGCGGGGGGCTGCACCAGTTTGGTTCGGCCTCGATTTCGTTCCGGTTCTAAGCAGGCCGGTTCTGGGCAGGCCGGTTCTGGGCGGGAAGCGGTTGCTCCGTGGTGGGGCTTGACGCCAGCGGTTGGTCTGTCCGGTCTAAACCGGCATCGCCCGGCCTTGGTGGCGGCGGCCGATCGCGGCCATTTCCTGGCTGTGTCCGGAGATCACCCGGACCCCTTCATCCAGGCGCGCGGTGATATTGCCGGGATGGCAGCCTTCCAGGAAGGCGATGCGGTTGCGCCGGCAGGCGGCGAACACCTTGTCGCGGGCCGCCTGCATCAGCGGTGGATAGGGGTCGCGCAGCAGCTTCACCGAACCAAGCGAGAGGCTGAGGTCGCCGGGTCCCATTTCGGCGAAGCCGAGGCCCGGGACGGCGCAGATCGCCTCGGCGTTGGCGATCCCCTCTGGGCTTTCCAGCTTGACCCCGAGCAGCAGCTCGCCGTTCGGGTTTAGTGGCCAGGGGTCGCAGCGGTCCATGTAGGCGTCGGCCGGCAGGCCCCAGACCGGCGCGGCGGTGGTCTCCGATCCGCGGCCGCGCGTGCCGATGCCCAGCCTTCCTTCGTTGGCTCGCGGCCGGGGGGTGCCGCGCAGGCGCGCCTCGGGCGAGGGCAGCGCCGGGTCGACGGCTTCGGTGTGATGGGGGTAGCGGCAGGCCTCGACGAAGGCGCGGACCGCGTCGGCGGTCTCGGCCTGGCAGAGCAGGATGCCGTGCACGCCGCGGCCCAGGATCTGGCGAAACTGCCAGGCGTTGAAGCGGACATTGGCTTCATCGGTGCCGTTCAGCGGGGCCTCGACGATCACCGCCGGGGTGCGGTGGCCGGACCGGGTCGGGCCGGCGTCGATCATGCCGCGGAGGTATTCGGCGAGGCCGGTCATGTCGAACGCGCCGTGCTCCATGCCGACGTTGATGTAGTCGGCCCAGGTTGCGGCGTCGGCGCGGCCCTGGTCGTAGCTCAGGACGTGGCCGCTGTGGGCGCCGTCGTAGTAGATCGCCTGATCCTGCAGCAGCAATTCGATGGCTCGGTTGATCCGGCTTGGCATTTTGGGCGCCTCCTTGGTTCGGGCAGTTTGCAACCATGGTCGGGAGACCCGTCAAGCCTAGCGCGCCCAACGAAAGCGGCAGTCTGGCTGGTTCGGCTGGATCCGCCTTTGCAGCGGGACATCATGATCGGCAGACCCGACCACGGGCATGGGCAATCGAGATCGCAATGAAACGATCGATGGGCACATCCGAGATCGACCGGCACGGTTTGGTTGTATGACAAAAATACATGCACGGTGCATTCGAGAGGCGGTCTGCCGCCCATCATGGAGGCAAATGCAGTTGCTGCCTTATGGAACCAAAACAGGCTTGATTTCCGAGGTGGCGTCTTCGATTTAAATCCATTGCCAGACCGTTTTCAGCGACCGACATTGGCCGCTTGCGAGGCGCCTGGCATTGTCAAATCCATCCGCACCGCGCCTCCCCGCCCTGTATGGGCATCGGTATATGGGCGTCGATATAGGCGCATCGGGCGGGACGCCGACGCGCGAGGTCCTGACTGAAGGGACAGGTACGCTTCGTGCATCAGCAGGTTCGGCGAGTCCCCCGCTGCACGGCCTTCGTAACAATTTGTCCCGTGCATGGGGTTCCGCCGTTCAGCTCGGGGAGGTCACGATGGACGACGCCATCACTGCTGCCACACCGCGACACACTGAGCGGGAACTGGAAGAGCGGGTGCGCCATCGCTACCGCCAGCCGAAAGGGGTGGAACAGTTCGGTATAGAACCAATACCAAACGAAAAGCGGACGGTTCGTTGGTTCGACATTTTCGCGATCATCTTCGGTTTCGCCATCAACCCTGGCTCTATCATGACTGGCGGACTGGCGGTGGTGGCTGGCCTGTCGTTCAAAGGGGCGGTGGTCACCCTGACCGGCGGAACAATGCTGGCGATGGTGTTCTACGTCGTCATGGCAACCATTGGCTCCGATTATGGCATCCCGGGCCAGGTCGCCACCCGGATGACGTATGGCATACGCGGCGCCAAATACGTGCCCTCCTTTCTTCGCACCATCGCGTCCACCTACTGGTTCGCGTTTCAGACCGTGGCCGGGTCGATGGCCGTGGTCGCGGTGCTGCGGCATTGGACCGGGGTCAGCTACTCGCTGGTCAGCGTCAGTCTGATCTTCGGGGTTTTGCAGGCTGTGGTGGCGATCGTCGGCTACGACAGCCTGAAATACCTGTCGCGTGTCGCGCTGCCGTTCAAGGTGCTGGTCTTGGGCTACATCATGGTCTTGCTGATGACCAGCAGCGATCCGCACTTCGCACCGTCCGCCGTGCTGGCTTATCCCGGTTTGCCGAAGTCGAACTGGATCCTTTTTGTGACCTGGGGCAATGCGGTCGCCGCCGGTTCGATAACCATGGTGACCGATGCGGCCGACTTCTGTCGCTACACGCGCTCACGCTCCGACATGTGGTGGGGTACGCTTTGCGGGAAATTCATCGGCGAGGGGTTTGCCTGCATCCTGGGGGCCTACGGCGCGGCGGCCAGCATGGGAAAGGTGGCAAACGTGTTCGACGTCGCATCGGGTCTGGCGGATTTCTGGCCGGCGTATCTGGCGTTTCTGATCGTCATCGGCCTGGACAACTGGACCATCAACGTCCTGAACCTGTACACCGGGGGTCTGTCGCTTTCCAATATGCTGCAACGGCTTGGACGGTTCTGGACCACGCTGATCATCAGCGTGCTGGGTGTCTCGCTGTCTGCGCTGCCTGGCGTGGTCAGCGGCTATACCGCTTACGTCGGTCTGCTGGGAAATTTTTTCTCGCCCATAACCGGTGTGCTGATCGCCGATTACATCGTGATGAAGCGCTGCCGCATCGACCTGGCGGCACTGTTCCAGGAGAATGGCATCTACTGGTATTGGCGGGGGTTCAATCCGATCGCGATCGCTTGGACCGTTCTGGGTTTCCTGATCTATATGTATGTCGTTCCGACGGCGATGATAAAAACCATATCCACCGTATTGATCTGCGGGGTTGGGTATTGCCTGACCACGGTGCTGTTCGCCACCTATTGGTCGGCCCTGGGGCGCGCTTCGCGGCCGAGCGAGCAGCACGATTCGGCCGAGGAATTGGCATGGCAGCTGGCTGAGCGCTAGTACCCGAGTCCGAAGTTCGCCATATCGGGCGAACATCAGTCCCGCGATACTCGCTCTTTGTTTTCAGTGCCTGCTGATCCCATCCGTCCACCGCGAAGGGCGGCTAACTTCTGGGGCAGGACCCTAGGGCAAGGCCAGTTTCTTCCAGCCGGCGTCGCCGCCTGGTGACCGGCGGCGTTGGCGAAACAAGAATCTGGACAGGGCCGCGGAAAGCCGCTGTCGCTACCGGCGGATGGCACGCCATGGCGGAACGGCGCATCTGCTGATAGATGGCCCTGCCATGACCGCTGCTCGCTCCGCCCGCACCACCGAGCTGCTTGGCCGTCTCTGGCGCGAGCACCTGATCAACCACAAGCCGCGGCTTGTTCTGGTGCTGGTGCTGACGCTGGTGATGGCCGGGGCGACGGCGCTGTATCCGGTGGTGATCAATCACGCCTTCGACATGTTCACCCATCACGACCGGCGCATTCTTTACCAGATTCCGGTTCTGGTGGTGGTGGTGACCGGCTTCAAGGCGGTGGCGCAGTATTTCCAGAACGTGCAGGTGCAGCAGATCGTGCTGATGGTGATCCGCGAGCTGCAGGGTCGCATGTTCAGGCACCTGACGCGGGCCGACCTGGCCCGGCTGGAGCGCGAGGCGCCGGCTCAACTCGCCGCGCATTTTACCACCGACGCGGCGACCATTCGGGAGGCGTTGACCCGGGCGGTGAACGGGGTTGCCGACGTGGTGACGGTGATCGGCCTGATCGGCAGCATGATCTACCTGAACTGGCTGCTGTCGTTGATCGCGGCGGCGCTGTATCCGCTGGCGGTGGTGCCGATCGAGCGGATCGGCAAGCGGGTTCGCAAGGCCTCGGGCGGGATGCAGGAACGGGTTGGCGAAACCGCCGCGCTGTTGAACGAGAGTTTCGCCCAGGCGCGCACGGTGCGGGCGTATCGGCTGGAAGCCAGCGAGACGCGCCGGGCCGAGGCGGCATTCCAGCGACTGTACAAATCGCTGCTGCGGATGACCAAGAGCCGGGCGCGGGTCGAGCCCGTACTGGAGGTACTGGGCGGAGCCGCGGTGGCCGCGGTGATCGGTTTCGAGGGCTGGCGGGCTGCGGTCAGCGACCACGCGCTGGGCGACTTCACCGGCTTCGTCGCCGCGCTGCTGATCGCGGCCAGGCCGTTACGCGCGTTGGGCTCGCTGAACGCGGCGCTGCAGGAGGGCCTGGCCGGGATGGCTCGGGTGTTCACCGTGGTGGACGAACCGGCGGCGATCAAGGATGCGGCGGATGCGGTCGCGCTGCCGGTGGGCAGCGGGCACGTGGTGTTCGAGGACGTCCGCTTCGTCTACCCCGATGGCCGAAGCGGGTTGGCCGGCCTGAGCTTCGAGGCGTTGCCTGGAACCACGGTGGCGCTGGTGGGTCCATCGGGCGGCGGCAAGTCGACGGCGCTGGCGCTGATCCCCAGGCTGCAGGACGTCACCGGCGGGTCGGTTCGCATCGATGGCGCCGACGTTCGGGCGGTGACGCTGGCCAGCCTGCGCGATGCCATCGCCTATGTCGGCCAGGACGCGCTGCTGTTCGACGACACGGTGGCAGCCAATATCGCGATGGGGCGGCCCGGTGCGACGCAACCGGAGATCGAGGCCGCCGCCGAGGCTGCCGCCGCCGCCGGGTTCATTGCGGCGCTGCCGGCCGGCTATGACACCATAGTCGGACCCGGCGGACAGCGGTTGTCCGGCGGGCAGCGGCAGCGGGTGGCGCTGGCGCGGGCGTTGCTGCGCAATCCGCGCATCCTGCTGCTGGACGAGGCGACCAGTGCGCTGGACACCGAAAGCGAGGCGGCGGTGCAGACGGCGCTGGGTGCGCTGCGCCGCGGCCGCACGACGATCGTGATCGCGCATCGGCTGTCCACGGTGCGCGATGCCGACCTGGTGGTGGCGCTGGCGGCTGGCCGTGCCGAGGAATCCGGCACGCATGCGGGATTGCTGGGGCGGGGCGGGCTGTATGCGCGGCTGGTGCGGAGTCAGAGTTTGCTGAATGCGTGAGCCGAGCCCTGGGGCGCGGTTCGGCCGAGGCAGTATCGGTTCGGGTTGAACAGATGATGCTTTCATTGGTCGAGAGGAGGCGTTTGTCGATGCCGCCGAACGCGATCGCATTCCAGGAGGGGGGCGAAAAGAGCGGTTACGGCGCGGCCGTCGGCTGCTGAGTTTGCAGACGGCTCAGTTGAACGACATGCCGCCCGACAGTGCCACGGTCTGGCCGGTCATGTAGGCGTTGCCGATCAGCATCAGCACGACCTGCGCGACTTCTTCAAGCGTGCCGAAACGACCGAGCGGTATGCGGGTCGGGGCGGTGGCGAGGCCGGATCTGACCATGTCGGTTTCGATCAGCGAGGGAGCGACGGCGTTGACGGTGATACCGTGCTGGACGAGGCGGGCGGCGTAGCCTCGGGTGAGGCCCTCGAGGCCGGCCTTGGAGGCGTTGTAGTGCAGGCCGACGCCGCCGGCGCCGCGTGCCGCGCCGGAGGAGATGTTGACGATGCGGCCCCAGGCTTGGGCGCGCATGTGCGGCAGGACGGCCTGGGTGCAGAGGAAGGCGGATTTCAGGTTGACCGCGATGGTTTGATCGAAGTCCTGCTCGGTCAGGTCGTCGATGCCGCGGATCATGGCGATGCCGGCGTTGTTGACCAGGATGTCGATTGAGCCGAGTTGTTCGGTGACGGTGGCGAACATTGTGGCGACCGCGGCGGCACTGGACACATCGGCCGGCACGGCGACCGACTTTGGGCCGATGGCGGTGACCGCGGCGGCGACACTGATGGCTTCGTCGGCGCGTTGGCGATAGTTGACCGCGACGGCAGCGCCGGCGTCGCCCAGGGCCAGGGCGATGGCGGCGCCGATGCCCCTGGAGCCGCCGGTGACCAGGGCCACGCGGCCGGTGAGGTTCAACGACATGGGATGAACTCCGTTCGGCTGGAAGCAGGCGGGGTGGTCAGGGCACGCCTTGATCGGGCTACCGGTCCAACAGTTGCGGGTCTGGCTGGCGCGGATCTGGCGGGCGCGGATCTGGCCGTTGCGGGTCTGGCTGGCGCGGGCCATAGGTCTTGAAGCGCTCTTGAGCGTCCCGCATCTGCGGTTCGGTCAACAGCCGGGGGGTTCCCGCCGACAGCGCCAGAAGATACTGCCGGCAAAGGGTTTCCAGCAGCACGGCTTGGGACAGGGCGTGCTGCGACGATCTGCCGCAGACGATCATGCCGTGATTGGCCAGCAGGCAGGCGCTGCGGCCGGCGATCGCCCGGGCGGCATGGTCGGCCAGCGCCTGCGTGCCGAAGGTGACGTAGGGGGCGCACCTCACCTGGTCGCCGCCAAACTGCACGACCAAGTAATGAAATGCCGGCAGCGGCGACCCCAGGCAGGCCAGCGCGGTGCAGGCGTCGGCATGGCTATGGACGATGAACGCGGCCTCGGGGCAAGCCGCGTAGACCGCTGCGTGCATCGCCCATTCGCTGGACGGCCGGGCGCTGGATGGAACGGCCTGGTCGTGTGCCACGCCCTGCATGGTGACCGGCACCAGATCAGCGGCGGCCAGCGATTCGGGGTCGGCGCCGGACGGGGTGATCAGCATCCCCGGTTTGGTGCGCGCGCTGACATTGCCGGCGCTGCCGACGATCAGGCCGCGCGCCGCGGCCGCCTTGTAAAGCCAGGCGACCTGGTCGCGCATCAGATCAGGAACACGCCCTTGCCGTCGGATTGCTGGTCGAACAGCTTGTAGGCTTCCTCGGCCTGATCCAGCTTCCAGCGGTGGGTGAACAGTTGGTCCGGGTCGACCTTGCGCTCGATGCAGAAATCGGCGCACTCGGCCTGGATGATGTTGGAGAAGGTCCACGACGCCAGCAAGGTCAACTGGCGGCGCAGCAGATGCGGGCTGACATCGATATGGACGTCGCCGCCTTCGCCGACGAAGCACATGGTGCCCCATACTTTGGTGGCGCGGATGGCGTTCAGGCGGGCCTCGGCGTTGGAGGAGGTATCGAGGGTGAGGTCGGCGTAGCGGCCGCCGGTAAGGTCCTTGATCGCCTCGACCGGATCGTTGGAGCCGGGATCGACCACGTCGTCGGCGCCGAACTGCTTGGCGCGTTGCAGGCGCTGGGGGTTGATGTCCAGGGCGATCACCCGAGCGCCCATGGCCTTGGCGAACTGGGTGCCGGCGAGACCGACGGGGCCCTGGCCGAAGATCGCGATGGTGTCGCGTCCCGAGATGTTCATCCGGCGCAGGGCGCCGTATGCGGTGCCGGATCCGCAGGCGATGGCGGCGCCGGCGGAGAAGCTGAGTTCCTCGCGCAGCGGCACCAGAGTGTTGGCCGGTACCAGCAGGTATTTCGCGTGGCCGCCATGGGCGTTGTTGCCGTAGACCTTGACCGGCACCTGCTGACAGAGTTGCTGCCAGCCGGAGCGGCAATGGCCGCACTGGGTGCAGCCCTGGTAGTGATGCACCATCACGCGTTGACCGACTTTCGCTTCCGTCGGCAGCACGTCCGGGCCGACCGCGGCGACCACGCCGCAGGGTTCGTGGCCGGCGATGGTGGGGTTCGGGTTGGGCGGCAGACCGGTGGCGTTGCGCGGCTGGGTCTTGGGCCGGCGGTATTGGTGCAGGTCGGAGCCGCACATGCCAGAGGCCTTCATCTCCACCACCACCTCGCCCGGGCCGGGCGTGGGGTCGGGGAACGTCATCAGTTCCAGTCCGCGTTCGCCGGTGAACACGACGCCTTGCATAGATTTCCTCCCGCCGATTGCGTTGCCTCCAGTCTAGGGAGTTTGCGGCTGGCGGGAAACCTGTGGCGGAGGGATAGGTCGGACCGCCTGTGTCCGGGGGGTGGCGGCGCGGGTCATTTCGGCGCGACCGAGCGCGAGGCATCGGCGGGGCGGCGCGGTTTGACGCCGGATGATGTTCGGCGGCGAAATGTCGCACCGTTCGCCTCGATCCGCGGGACGGCAGGGCCGCCGGACAATTCGGGCGTCGGACAAATCGGGAGGAAACAAAAGTGAATTCACGCAGGCACTTCATGACCAAGGCGGTGGGGGGACTTATCTTCTGCGGCTGCGGCTTGTCCGCCGGGGCGCATGGGCAGCAGGCCGGGGCGCGGGAGGCGGGTCGGCCGGCGCGGCTTCCGGTGACGGTGGACGGCAGACGGGTCAAGACGATCGACGTCCATTCGCACTGTCTGTTTCGTGAGGCCACCGACCTGTTGGGCGAGCAGGGCGCCAAGGCGTTGGTGCCGCCTATCAACAATGCCAGCGAGGCCTACCTGGTGATTGATCAGCGGCTGAAGGCGATGGATGGCCAGGCGATCGACATGGAGGTGCTGTCGATCAATCCGTTCTGGTACGGAAAGGATCGTGATCTGGGCGAGAAGATCGTCACGATCCAGAACGAGAAACTGGCGCAACTGGTGGCATCGAAGCCGGACCGTTTCGCGGCGTTCGCCTCGCTGACGCTGCAGGACCCGGCGCTGGCGGTGACCCAACTTGAGACGGCGATGACCAAGCAGGGGTTGAAGGGCGCCGCGATCGGCGATCAGGTGGCCGGGGATGAGTTCTCCAACCCGAAATTCGATCCGGTCTGGCGCAAGGCGGAGGAACTCGGCGCCGTGCTGTTCATCCACCCGGAGGGCGTGCCGGAGTTGAACAAGCGGTGGAAGGGCAATGGCTGGCTGGTGAACACGATCGGCAATCCGCTGGCGACCACGATCGCGCTGCAGCACCTGATCTTCGACGGATCACTGGACAAGTTTCCCGGCCTCAAGCTGCTGGCGGCGCATGGTGGCGGGTATTTGGCATCCTATGCACCGCGATCGGACCATGCCTGCACGGTGGCGCCGACGTTCTGTAACCCGAACATCAAGCTGAAGAAGAAGCCGACGGCTTACCTGGACCAGATCTATTTCGATTCGCTGGTGTTCACGCCGGAAGCGCTGCGCCATCTCGCCGCGCAGGTTGGGACGAGCCAGATCATGTTGGGCAGCGACTACCCGTATATCTGGGAATTGCATCCGGTGGACCCGATCTTCGAGACCGCCTCGTTCAGCGACAAGGAGAGAGCGGCGATCCTGGGCGGCAACGCGGCGAAGCTGCTGGCGATGAAGTCGGCGACGTAGCGCGAGAGCCGGTGTTGCCGCCGGCGATCCGGTCACTGGCCCATGGCATCGACGCCACCTTTGGTCGATGCCAGAGTCCGCTGAGCGGATCGCTGGAGGGATAGGTATCTGATGGCCGTGCCTGGGCTTTTCTGGGCGGTGTTGCCGTGAGCACCGATTCGACGGCGGCGCTGCTCCGGTCGATGCCATTGTGGCCGCTGACCTCGACGCTGGCGGTGCAGACGTTGGCGACGATGGCGCTTTATTCGGTGCCGACGGTGGCTCCGGAGGTGGCTCGCGACCTTAGCGTCAACGGCACGCTGGTCGGCAGCTTCGTGGCACTGGCGTATGGCGTGGGGATCCTATCGGCGCTGGTCTCGCCTGGGATGGTGCTGAAGTATGGCGGTGTCAGGGCGACCCAGGGGGTGTTGCTGGCGGCGGCGGGGATGCTGGCGCTGGCGGCGTTTGGGTCGGGCGTCACCGGCCTAGCGCTGGCCGCGATCATCCTGGGGCTGGGCTATGGCGCGGCCGCGCCGGCCAGCACTCATTTGCTGGTGCCGCAGACGCCGATGCCGGTGTTCAACCTGGTGATGTCGCTGCGCCAGATCGGGGTGCCATTCGGCGGCGTGCTGGCGGCGCTGATCCTGCCGCCGCTGGCGCTGGCGATCGGCTGGCGCGGCGCGCTGCTGACCGAGATGGGACCGATCCTGCTGCTGATGGTGCTGATGGAGCTGCCGCGCCGGCGTTGGGATGTGGAACGCGACCCGTCGCGGCGGGTGTTCGGGCGGGCGCTGTGGCAGCCGTTTTCGCTGCTGGCGGAGCCTCGGTTCCGGCGACTGTCGGTGGCGGCATTCGTGTATGCCGGGCTGTCGCTTTGCCTGGTGGCGTTCATGACGGTGCAGTTGACCACCGTGGTCGGGCTTGACCTGGTGCGGGCGGGGGAGGTCCTGGCGGTCTATCAGATTGCCGGGTCGGTGAGCCGGCCGATCTGGGGCTGGATCGCCGACCGGTTGCTGACGCCGGCGCGGACCTTGGCGGTGCTTGGGATAGGGATGGCGATCGCCTCGGTGGTGACGGGGCTTTATGGTCCGGGCTGGCCGGTCTGGGGGGTGATGGCGAATGCCGTGCTGGCGGGTGGCACGGCGGGTGGCTACACCGGGGTGGGTTACGCCGAGTATGCCGCGCTGGGAGGATCGCGCCGAACCGAGGCTACCGGGCTGGGGACGGCGATTTTTTTTACCGGCGGGATGGCAGCACCGCCGGTGTTCGGTGCCGCAGTCACCGCGTTTGGCGGCTATCACGGCGCCTACATGATCGGCGCGGTCTGCGCGCTGGCCAGCGGGGTGTTGCTGGCGTTGCCAACGACGGCGAGACGGGTGGGGTAAAGCGGGGCTCGCGCGTTCTACATGAGCCACGGTACGTTGCCCGAGCGGTTTTCGTGTCTCGGAAGGTTCGGCCACGGCCCGGGCAAAAGGCCGCGTTCGGAGCCCGCGCGCAGAAGCTGCGTGCCGGCTTTGCATGGCGACCAGGCAACGCAGACGCGGCCGTCAGGCGCGCATGGGTTCGGGTGGGGGATCTTGCGGAATCGGGATCGGCGCGGGCGGTTCCTCGATCGGAGAGGGGTCGTCGGGATCGGGGACGGCTGGCGGATCGCCGGGGGGGACCGGCGGATCCGACAGCCGGGCAAGTCGGGAACGAAGGGTCAATGGGCGATCTACTGTAGCGGCCGGACGGCATCCTGGGCGGTGCGACCGGCGATCTGCAACAGGCGGCTGGTCGACTCGAAGGCGTGGTTGATGGCGTCGATGTAGAGATCGCGCTGTACCTCGGCGAGTTCGACCATGTTGTTGCAGCGTAACATATCCTGCGGTTTATGAGCTGCGTTCTCGATCGAAGTATCGAGCATTTCCAACCAGGCGTGCTGCATGTCCTGCAGACCGCGGCCGAAGGTCATGCAGCTTGAGAACAATGCCTGCACCCGTTCCGCCGACCGTTCCGAGGCGTCGCGATAGACCTCCATCGCGTTGGCCGCGGAGGCGAGCAGGTGATGGCCGCGGCCGAAGTTGATGTCGGCGACGCGGCTGCCCAGGCCGGCGGCGGAGCGAACGCCCATCATCATCGCCTCGCGGCCCTGCTCGGCGGCTTTGGACGACATGTTGGCGGCGGCTTTGGCGGTCTCGGTGACGGTTTCGGTCATGCTGTGACTGGCCGCCATGGCTCGGTCGGCGGCGTGCTGGCCGATTTCGTTCGATTCACGCATCGCCGCCTTGGTCGACCGACCCGCGGTTTCAACGGTTGCCTGGCTGGACCTAGTGGCGTGATCAGTAGCCTTCTTCGCGGCCTCGGCGGCCTTTGTCGTTTCTGACATGACATGTCCTCATGCGGGTAAGTAAAGGAATGGCGCCGGAACAGTTGGTGATGGCCGACCGATGCACTGGGGCGACAAGTGAGCGCGTCGCCCCGCGAATGGACTCGTGGCGGGCTTGACGTGTTCCAGACTTGGCGGGTGCCGGACTTGGTCTGTGGCGCCCACGCACCATAGCGCGGCAAACCCGTTCGACGAGAATCACGGAGGCGTTACCTCGGAGCCGTCCGAGAGAGCTCGTTCGGCTTCCGGGCCGGCTTCCGGCGTTGCCATCGGGATCGGACGCTCGGCCATTTGGCGGAAACCCTCGATCGCACGGCGCAAAGCGACCGATCGCTGACTTTCCGGTTCAAGAACGAAAAGGACCAGGGAGCGACCGGTGATCTCGTAGGTTTCACCTGTCTGAAAGGATTCGTCGCTGCCGTTGTCGGGATTGTTGGTGTCGAGCAGGCAGCGCCAGAGCTTGCCGCCGACGACCTCGGGCAGGGCGAAGTTGACCACGTCATGATGCGCGTTGAGCACCAGCAGCGCGGTGGCGTCCAGCGCCGGGCGCTTGATGCCGCTGGCCTGGGCGCGGCCGTCGAGCAGCATGCCGAAGCAGCGGGCGTTGCTGTCGCCCCATTGCGCATCCTCGATGTCCTGGCCGGAAGGCGACAGCCAGCGCACATCGCGCACGTCGAGGTCGGCGCTGTATTCGCCGTTGAGGAAGCGCGAGCGGCGCAGGATCGGGAAGGACTGACGCAGGACGATCACCCGGCGCGCGAACTCGGCCAGTTCGACTTCCTTTTCGCCAAAATTCCAGTTCACCCAGCTGATATCGTTATCCTGGCAGTAGGCGTTGTTGTTGCCGTCCTGGGTGCGGCCGAATTCGTCGCCAGCCAGCATCATCGGCGTGCCCTGGGCCAGCAGCAACGTGGCCAGCATGTTGCGCTTCTGGCGCTCGCGCAGGGCGATGATCTCGGCATCCTCGGTCGGTCCCTCGGCGCCGCAGTTCCAGGACTGGTTGTCGGAGTGGCCGTCGCGCCCGTCCTCGCCGTTGGCATCGTTGTGTTTTTCGTTGTAGGAGACCAGGTCGTTCAGGGTGAAACCATCGTGGGCGGTGATGAAGTTGACGCTGGCCCAGGACTTGCGGCCGCGATGGGCGAATTCGTCGGCGGAGGCGGACAGCCGGGTCGCCATCGCCGCCTGCTTGCCGGAATCGCCTTTCCAGTATGACCGCACGGTGTCGCGGAACTTGTCGTTCCATTCCGCCCAGCCCGGCGGGAAGCGTCCAACCTGATAGCCGCCAGGGCCGATATCCCAGGGTTCGGCGATCAGCTTGGTGGTGGATAGCGCGGGGTCCTGCAGGCAGCTTTGCAGGAAGCCGTGGGCTTCGTTGAAGCCGTCATCCTCGCGCGCCAGGATGGTGCCGAGGTCGAAGCGGAAACCGTCCACGTGCATTTCGGTGGCCCAGTAGCGCAGGCTGTCGGTGACCATCTGCACCACCCGCGCATGGCTCATGTTGAGGGTGTTTCCGGTGCCGGTGTCGTTGATGTAGTAGCGCGGCTGGTCGGCGATCAGGCGGTAATAGGACAGGTTGTCGATGCCGCGGAATGACAGGGTCGGGCCGTTTTCGTTGCCCTCGGCGGTGTGGTTGTAGACCACGTCGAGGATGACCTCGAGGCCGGCGTCGTGCAGGCGGGCGACCATTTCCTTGAATTCGGAAAACACGAAGTCGGGGACGGCGGAATAGCGTGGGTCGGGGGCGAAGAAGCCGATCGAGTTGTAGCCCCAGTAGTTGGTCAGGCCCTTGTCCAGCAGGTAACTGTCATTGACGAAGGTATGGATCGGCAGCAGCTCGACGGAGGTGACGCCGAGCGACTTGATGTAGTCGACGACTTCCTTGCGGCCGAGGCCGGCGTAGGTGCCGCGCAGTTGTTCCGGCACCGCAGGGTGAAGCTTGGTGTAACCGCGGACATGGGTCTCGTAGACGATGGTGCGGTCCCAGGACACCGAGGGGGCGCGTTCACGGCCCCAGGTGAAGGCCGGATCGATGACCCGGGATTTCGGCATGAAGCGGGCGCTGTCGCGTTCGTCGAAGGTGAGGTCATCCTTGCCCATAGTGTAGCCGAACACCGCGGGGTTCCATTCCAGGCTGCCGACATGGGCCTTGGCATAGGGGTCGAGGCACAGTTTGTTGGGGTTGAAGCGATGGCCGGCGTCGGGTTCGTAGGGGCCGTGCACGCGGTAGCCGTAGGTGGTGCCGGGGCGGGCGTCGGGCAGGTAGCCGTGCCAGACCTCGTTGGTGTATTCCGGCAGTTCGATCCGTTCGAGCTCCTGGGTGCCGCTGTTATCGAACAGGCAGAGTTCGACCTTGGTGGCGTGGGCGGAGAACAGCGAGAAATTGACGCCCAACCCATCCCATGTGGCGCCGAGCGGATAGGGGGAGCCTTCGCTGAGGCGCGACTTCAGGATGGCAGGGGGCATCGGGACCTCTTGGCTGGTGTCGTCGGGCAACGCAGATGGGCGGGCAACGCAGTGGGGCGGGCAAAAAAAGGGGGGCGGGCAAAAAAAGGGGGGGCAAAAAAAGGGGGGCGTGTGCCCCCCCTTTGATGGTGCGGTTCGGTGCTATGCGGTCAAGCGGCCGAGCACATAGCCGATGGCCAATGCGACCAGCGATGCGACGATGGGCTGCGCCTTGACCACGTCGCTGAATTGCGAGGCGGCCTGTTGCGCCTGGCCGGATGCCTGGTTGTATACGCCCTGCGCCTGGGTCTTGCCGTCGCCGGTCAAGTTGCCGGCGGCCTGCTGTACACGGCCGCCAAACTCACGTGCCGTGCCTTCGATGCGGTCGTCCATTGTAGCCTCCTGCTTTACCGGAGAGTGGGTAACGCCCTACGCGGGTTCAGGTTGCAGAGCACAAAGCGGAAGGTGGTGCGGCGGAAAGCTGGTATGGAGGGTGGATGCAAGATTTTGATCGCCCAACCGAGACCTTCGATGCCGGCGGCCTGGCCGATGATCTGGCGGCCCAGGGCTACGCCACACGGCCGCTGCTGGCGGCCGGTGCGTGCCGCGCGCTGGCGGCGCTGTATGATGACGACGCTCGGTTTCGCAAGCGCGTGGTGATGGAGCAGCACGCGTATGGTGCCGGGGAATACAAGTATTTCGGCTACGCGTTGCCGGACACCGTGGCGGCGTTGCGCGCGGCGCTGTATCCGCCGCTGGCGGCGGTGGCGAACGAGTGGCGCGGGATGTTGGGGCAGGCCGAGCGGTTTCCCGATTCGCTGGAGCAGTTCCTGGCGGTGTGCCATGCCGCCGGGCAGACGCGTCCGACACCGCTGCTGCTGCGCTATGGCGCGGGCGGGTTTAACTGCCTGCACCAGGACATTTACGGTGAGCTGGTCTTTCCGCTGCAGGTGACGGTGTTGCTGAGCGAGCCGGGGGCCGATTTCAGCGGCGGCGAGTTCATCATGGTGGAGCAGCGGCCTCGGGCGCAGTCGCGGCCGATGGTGGTGGCGCTGCGGCAGGGCGAGGCGGTGATCTTCCCGGTGCACCACAGACCGGGGGTTGGGGTTCGGGGGCCGTATCGGTTGACCATGCGGCACGGGGTGAGCCGGGTTCATTCCGGGCGGCGGCACACGCTGGGGCTGATCTTTCACGACGCGGCGTGAGGGGTGCGCGCCAGGGGGCGAGTGCGTGGTTCGGAAGCCAAGCAGCGGGTGGCCGAACCAAGCCCGACGTGACACGGTGAGCAGCCGGCATGACGCGATATAGCGCGGTCGAGGTGCAATAGAGCCGGGTCATGATACGGTAGCGGTGGTGGCGTCCTGTTGGATCATGTCGGCGGCTTTTTCGGCGATCATGATTGTTGGGGCGTTGGTGTTGCCGGCGACGATCACCGGCATGATCGAAGCGTCGACGACGCGCAGGCCGGCGATGCCGTGCACGCGAAGGCGTGGATCAACCACCGCCATCGGTCCCTGTCCCATGGCGCAGGTGCCGACCGGATGCAGATTGGAGACGCCGCGCCGGCGCACGTCCTGGGCAATCTCTTCATCGGTTTCGGTGGCGGCGCCGGGCGCGGTTTCCTCGGTGACGAGCTGTTGCAACACCTGGCTGCGGGCGATGGCGCGGGCGATGCGGACGCCGGCGATCATGACCCGCATGTCGCTGTCGTCGCGCAGGAAGTTGAAGCGGATCTCGGGGGGTGCCAACGGGTCGGCGTTGCGCAGCCTGACGCTGCCGCGACCTTGCGGTGCCAGGTGCACCGGGCTGATCGAGATGCCGGGAAACGGGTGAGAAACGATCCCGGTGGCGGTGCGGTCGATTGTGCTCCAGGCCGAGATGTTGAATTGCAGGTCCGGGCGCTCGAGCCGGGCGTCGCTGCGCACCAGCGCGCCGACATACATGCCGTTGCCCGACATCGGCCCCGAGCGCAGGAACAGATAGCGGGCGCCGGCGGCCAGGCGGTGCGGCAGGCTGTAGTGCAGCGCGTTCAGCGACAGGTCGCGGGAGATGCGATAAGTGCAGAAGGTATTGAAATGGTCCTGCAGGTTGGCGCCGACGCCGGCCATGTCGCGCACCACCTCGATGCCCAGGTCGGCGAGATGGCTTGCCGGTCCGAGGCCGGAGAGTTGCAGCAATTGCGGTGATCCGTAGGCGCCGCCGGATACGATGACCTCGCGGGCGGCGTGCGCGACCTGTGGGCCGGCTTGCGTGCGGAATTCGACGCCGGTCGCCCTGCTGCCCTGGAACAGCACCCTGGTGGCGTGGGCGTTGGTGGCGATGGTCAGGTTGGGGCGGTGCCTGGCGATGCGCAGGTAGGCGGCGGCGGTGCTCCAGCGGCGGCGATCCTTGGTGGTGGTCTGGTAGTAGCCGCAGCCTTCCTGGCTGGCACCGTTGAAGTCGGGGTTGAGCGGGATGCCGGCCTGCTGGCAGGCGGTGAGCAAAAGCCTGGCGATTTCCCATTCGTAGGGCTGGTTGGAGACCCGCAGCGGGCCGCCTGAACCGTGGTAGTCGTCGGCGCCGCGTTCGTTGTCCTCGGCCTTGCGGAAGTACGGCAGCACTGAATCGTAGTCCCAGCCCTGGTTGCCGAGCTGGCGCCACTGGTCGTAGTCGGCGGCGTTGCCGCGCATGTAGATCATGCCGTTGATCGAGCTGGTGCCACCCAGCACCTTGCCGCGCGGCTGGTACATCGTGCGGCCGTTCAATTGCTGTTCCGGCTCGGATTCGAATTGCCAGTTCACCCTGGGGTCGACGAAGGTCTTGGCGTAGCCCATCGGGACATGGATCCAGAAATTGCTGTCCTTGCCGCCGGCCTCCAGCAACAGCACCCGGTGGCGTCCGGATTCGGTCAGCCGAGCGGCGAGCACGCAGCCGGCGGAACCGGCGCCGGTGACGATGTAGTCGTAGGTATCGGCCACGCGTGGTCTCCCGCAAGTGTTGGCGAAGCTGGGGGTTTCGGCGAAGCTTACGCGGCCAGCGGGGTGGCGCCAGATGGGGCGACCGCAGCCTGGGTGTCCTGCAGCAGCATCGCCGCCGCCTTTTCGCCGATCATGATGCTGGGGGCGTTGGTGTTGCCGGCGACCACGGACGGCATGATCGAGGCGTCGGCCACGCGCAAGCCAGCGATGCCGTGGACCCGCAGCCTGGGGTCGACCACGGAATTGGTGCCGGTGCCCATGGCGCAGGTGCTGCTGGGATGATGGTTGGAAATGCCGGTCTGGCGCACGAAGCTTTCGATTTCGGCATCCGACGTGACCAGCGGGCCGGGGGCGATCTCGGCCGCCACGTAGTCGCGCAGGGCGGCCTGTTCGGCGATGCGGCGCGCCAGCCGGATGCCGGTGATGGCGGCACGCATGTCGTATTCGGTGCGCAGGAAGTCGAACAGGATGGCCGGGGGCGCCAGCGGATCGGGGGTGGCGAGCCGCACAGTGCCTCGGCCATCGGGTTTGAGGTGCACCGGGCTGAGGGTGAAGCCGGGGAAGCGGTGCGGGATGACGCGGTCCTTGGTGCGCTCCAGCGTGCTCCATTCCAGCAGGTTGATCTGCAGGTCGGGGCGTTCGAGTCGCGGATCGGAGCGGGTGAACAGGCCGGCGTGGATGCCGTTGCTGGCCATCGGGCCAGAGCGGAACAGCCCGTAGCGGATGCCGGCGGCGATCTTGCGCGGCCAGGAGTTCTCCAGGTCGTTCAGGGTAATCGGCCGGGTGCAGCGCCAGCTCATGTAGGTGTTGAAATGATCGTGCAGGTTGGACCCCACGGCGGGCATATCGCGCAGCACCGGGACGCCGATATCCTGCAGGTGCTGGGCCGGGCCGAGGCCTGACAGCATCAGCAGTTGCGGCGAACCGTAGGTGCCGCCGCAGACCACGACCTCGAGCCGGGCGGCGGCGGATTGCGGTCCGGCGGGGGAGGCATACTCGATCCCGGTGGCGCGGGCGCCGGTCAGCACGATCCTGGTGGCGTGGGCGCCGGTGCGGATGGTCAGGTTGGGGCGTGCGCGGGCGGGGTCGAGGTAGGCCTTGGCGGTGCTCCAGCGGCGTCGGTTGGCGGTGGTGGTCTGATAATAGCCGCAGCCTTCCTGCTGGGCGCCGTTGAAGTCGGGGTTGCGGGGAATGCCGGCCTGCTCGCACGCCGCCAGCACGGCCTCGGACAGCTCGAACCGGTACGGCTGATCGGAGACGTTCAGCGGGCCGCCGGTGCCATGATACTCGCTGGCGCCGCGGGCCTGGTTTTGCGCCTTGCGGAAGTACGGCAGCACGGAGTCCCAGTCCCAGCCGACGCAGCCGCGCTGGCGCCATTCATCGTAGTCGGCGTGGTTGCCGCGGATGTAGACCATGCCGTTGATCGAGCTGGTGCCGCCCAGCGTCTTGCCTCGGGGCAGATAGAGCCGGCGGTTGCCGAGCTGGGGCTGCGGGGCGCTTTCGAACTTCCAGTTCACCGCGGGATTGGTGAAGGTCTTGGTGAAACCGAGCGGTATGTGGATCCAGGGATTGCGGTCGGGCGGCCCGGCTTCCAGCAGCAGCACGGTATGGCGCCCGGATTCCGATAGCCGGGCGGCGATCACGGCGCCGGCCGATCCGGCTCCGGCGACGATGAAGTCATAGGTTTCCTGTGGCATGTTTCCTGGTGTCCCGTTGGGGGGTCCCTTTGGGGGTGTCCCGTTGGGGGTGTCCCGTTGGACGGGCATTTTGGGTCTGGGGGTGAGCTGGCGGCAAGGGTTGGGTCGGGGGCGGCGGTTTCGTCGCCGACGCCCGCTGCCGTTGCAACATGCAGCCGACACGCGGATGTGCCTGGAAATTGGTCAGGGGCGGGCGATTGGAGGCGGTCAAAGGCGGCATTGCTGGCACGGTCCATGCAGTGCGGCTCACAAAATGGTGGCTCGCAAGATGGCGGGCGGGAAGCAGCGAAAAGGGAGCGCGGCAAGAATGATAAGCAATCGATCACTCAGGTTGGGCCGGCGTTCGATTCTGGCGGGCGCCGGCATTGCCGCGGGTAGCGGCGCCATCGGCGGGTTTCCGACGATCTGGGCGCAGAACATCAAGAACATCACCCTGCGCCAGTTCGGCACCGGCGTTTCGAACCTGAATGCGGTGGCGGTGAAGGTGAAGCAGGATCTGGGCTTCACGCTGACCATGACGGCGCTGGATACCGACGCGGTGACGCAGAAGGCGGTGACCCAGCCGCGGTCCTACGACATTGCCGACATCGAATATTTTTCCATCAAGAAGGTGTTCCCGACCGGCGTGATGCAGCCGATGGATGCCAACAAGATCAAGCTGGTGGACCAGATCGTGCCGATCTTCACCACGGGCCGGCTAACGCCGGAGACGCCGCCGGGCCAGGGCACCACGCCGTATTCGGTGGGCTATGTGGACGGGCCGAGCGCCAAGAGCTTCGCCAAGGGCCGGACCCGATGGATGACGCTGATTCCCACCATCTACAACGCCGACACGCTGGGCATCCGGCCCGATCTGGTGGGGCGGCCGATCAAGAATTGGAGGGACCTTGTCGATCCGGCGTTCCGGCACAAGACCTCGATCATGAACATCCCGTCCATCGGCATCATGGACGCCGCGATGGTCATGGAATCGCTCGGGCGGATCAAATACGGCGACAAGGGCAACATGACGCGGCCGGAGATCGACAAGACGGTGGCGTTCCTGATCGAGACCAAGACGGCGGGGCAGTTCCGCGCGTTCTGGAAGAGCTTCGATGAGAGCGTGAACCTGATGGCATCGGGCGAGGTGGTGATCCAGTCGATGTGGTCGCCGGCGGTGGCGGCGGTGCGGTCGAAGGGCATCGCCTGCAAATACCAGCCGCTGGCCGAGGGCTACCGCGCCTGGGCGGGCGGGCTTGGCATGGCGAAGCACCTGAGCGGGTTGGAGTTGGAGGCCGCCTATGAATACATCAACTGGTATCTATCCGGCTGGGTCGGTGCCTATCTGAACCGCCAAGGTTACTACAGCGCGGTGCCGGAGACGGCGAAGAAGTTCATGACGGCGGACGAGTGGGGCTATTGGATGGAAGGCAAACCGGCGCAGAAGGACATCCTGAGCCCGGAGGGCAAGGTCATGGAGCAAGCTGGCGCGGTGCGCGATGGCGGGTCGTTCACCGAGCGAATGAGCCACGTCGCATGCTGGAATTCGGTGATGGACCAGGATCGCTACATGGTTCAGAAATGGAACGAGTTCATTGCCGCCTGAGTAGGGTTTGGCTGAGCGGGGTCTGGCGGGCGACCCCGAGTGCCGGGGGTATCAGATCGGCACCAGCCGCAGGCAACCGGCGCGGCGGCCGGCATCGAACAGGAACGCCATCAATTGGCCGGCCACCGGAAAGCCGCTGGTGCGGGTCACCGACGTCAGGCCCCAAAGGTCCTGCACCGCGTCGGCCGCGCCCATCAGCACCGGATCGCCCTCGGTCAGCAGCATGATCGGCAATTCACGATTGTAGCGGGCGATGACCTTCATGGTGTGGAAGCCGTCCTGTTGATGCCCGTCGACCGATCCGATCACCGCCATCGGGCGGTGTTCGCGCAGTACCTGTGCCAGATCGGTTCCGGCTGAAACGACTTCCATTCCGAGGTCGAGGAAGTCGCAGACAGGAGCGAGGCAGGCGATGGTTGCCGGATCGTCGCTGACCACTACAACGACGCCCGGCCGAGCGCTGGTCATCATCTCGACGACGTTGGCATCTAAAGATAAATTCCCCGGGGCGAGCATGTTCATGACTTCTGCCTTGTTCGAGCGGACCCGGCGTTTGGCTGGGCGGACGATCACATTCTGGTGAATGTGTTAACGTTTCGCTAGCCACGCCAGGAGTAGTTCCGCGTCGAATTTCGGCATTTTGCCGTGAATGATCGTTAATTTCGCCCCGTTATACACGATCTTAAAACGGTTGTCATCACGGAGCGACCGCCTCATTGGGCAAGGTGCCCCAGAATTGGTCCCGCCGCAGGAAACCGCGATAGGACCCGGCCTGAACGTTGCACCAGTCCGAGGCGGCCTCGCAGGTCCGGATGCGGCCGATCACCCCCGGCTTGAGGATGGCGACCGGCTTGGCGCTGTCGCTTGCCTGCGACCGCAGCGTGGCATCGGCTTTTTGCACGATGAAACTGCGGCGCCCCATCAGGGTGGCTCCGTGCACCCAGCCTTGGATGCCGTCGGCATCGCGCACCCAGCGCCAGACTTCGAATTCGCGCTCGATCTCCACCGGAAGGTCGCGTCGCTTGTAGACCCAATCGATGCGGTAGCGAGTGCCGGGGCCGGCCCGCATGTTGACGTCATCGGAGCGCAGCGATGCGAAGCGCGGCAGTTTGGCGGCGGCGTCCTCGGGCTTCTCGGGGTCCGGCAGCTTGTCGGGTACGGTGGTCCTAGTCTCGGCGGATGGTTGGGGCTGCGGCCCTGGAGCGGGTACTCGCGCTGGCACGGGTATTGGCGCTGGCGCGGGTACTGCCGCCGCGGCCGCGGGCGGGGCGGGTTTGCCGGCGGGCGAGGCGCTCGGGCGATGCGGATGCAGCGGCCCGTGCGGCGCCACCACCGGTGGTTTGGCCGCATTGCCAGCGACGACATGGACCGGTTTGCGCGGCGCCGCGGCGGGTGGTTTCACGGGTGCTTCGCGCACTCGCGATGCGTGCTGGGGCGGTTCGTGCTGGGAAGGTAGCCGCAGCGTGCCGGACGCGGGTGCCGGTTGCGCCAAGGCCTTGCCAATGCGCCACGAGAAATCGCGTTTCGCGCCGGTTGAAGCGCCGACGCCCCAGCCGCCGGCCGCGATGATCACCGAGGCCAGCGCCAACACAACCCGAGCGGGATAACGCATTTGCCCTCCCTGCCAAGCGCGGTCGAATCGAGTCAAGCGTAACCATCCGCACGGGTCAGATCGTGATCACGGTTGCGGCGCCGACGGCGGACAGGAAGGTGGCGACCCCGGCGACCTCGACCTCGGGCAAGAGCAGGGACGGGTCGATCGCCTCGGCGCGCAGGCCGGCCTCGCAGGCGATCATCCGCACGCCGAGTTGGACGCAGGCGTCGCGCAGGGTGTTGAGGCTGGCGACGCCGTTGGCCTCGATGCGGGCATCGCGGTCGGCATCGTGCAGCGCGGACCAATCGCGGCACAGTGCCAGGCAGCCGCGGTTGGTGGCGAACAGCACGACGTCGCGGCCGAGCGCGGCGGCGGCGGCGGCGGCGACGAAGGCGTAGTGCGCCCGGTCGTGCGATCCGGACAGCAGCAGCACGCCGAGCGCGGCATCAGCCGGCACGGCTGGATCCGTCCGGGGGGCGGTGGGCGGTGAGGTTCTTGATGGTCGCTTGCGGGCCGCACAGGGCGCAGGATGGATCCGGCCGCAGCTTGATGTCGCGGAATTTCGCTGACAGGGCGTCCCAGACCAGCAGGCGGCCGGACAGGGTGTCGCCGATGCCGAGGATTTCCTTCAGCACCTCGGTTGCCTGCAGCGTGCCCATCACCCCGGTGACCACGCCCAGCACTCCGGCCTCGCTGCAGGTCGGCACGGTGCCGGGCGGCGGGGGTTCGGCGTAGAGGCAGCGGTAGCACGGGCCGCCGGCGTGCGGCTTGAATACCGAGAGCTGACCCTCGAAGCGCAGCACGGCGGCGGACACCAGGGTGCGTTTGGCCAGCACGCAGGCGTCGGCGACCAGGAAGCGGGTGGCGAAGTTGTCGGTGCCGTCGCAGACGATGTCGTAGCGGCCGATCATGTCCAGCGCGTTGTCGGCGGACAGGCGGGCGGCGTGGGCCTCGACGTTAACATCGGGGTTGATCGCGCGGGCGGCCTGGGTCGCCGAGGCGACCTTTGGCATGCCGATGCGGTCGGTGGTATGGGCGACCTGGCGCTGCAGGTTGGACAGGTCGACCACGTCGTCGTCGATCACGCCGATGGTGCCGATCCCGGCGGCGGCCAAATAGAGCATGAGGGGCGAGCCCAGGCCGCCGGCGCCGACCACCAGCACGCGGGCCGCCTTCAGCCTGGCCTGGCCGGTGCCGCCGACCTCCCGCAGCAGAATGTGGCGGGAAAAGCGCTGGATTTCGTTTTCGCTGAATTCGAGGTCCATGGTGCAGATGATAGTGTGACGGGACGGCGGATGACAGGGGACCTTGAAAGGAGTACGCGGCCGATGGCGCAACCGAGCCAGACCGAAATCGGCCAGACCCAAAGCAACCTGACCGGGCCCAGCGGAGCCGAATCCAGGGAGGCGGGGGACGCGGCGCTGGTGCTGTTTTCCGGCGGACAGGATTCCGCCACCTGCCTGGCTTGGGCGCTGGCTCGCTACGATTTGGTGGAAACCGTCGGCTTTCGCTATGGCCAGCGCCATGCCGTGGAACTGGCATGCCGCGAGCCGATCCGGACGGCGCTGGCATCGCCTGGGCTGGGGGCCGATCACGTGGTGGAACTGACGGCAACGATTGCCGGGCTTGGGCAGACGGCGATGACCGCGGACGTGGCAATCGAGATGGACCAGGGCGGCCTGCCGAATACCTTCGTGCCCGGGCGCAACCTGCTGTTCCTGACCTGCGCCGCCGCGATCGCCTATCGCCGCGGGCTGCGCCGGATCGTCGCCGGGGTGTGCGAGACCGACTATTCCGGCTATCCGGATTGCCGCGACGACACGGTGAAGGCGATGCAGTTGGCGCTGAACCTGGGCATGCAGCGGCGCTTCGTGCTGGAGACTCCGCTGATGTGGCGCGACAAGGCGGCGACCTGGGCGTTGGCGTTCGAGTTGGGTGGCGATCGGCTGGTGGGGGTCATTCGCGAGAGCAGCCATACCTGCTATCTGGGTGATCGCACCAACCGCCACGAATGGGGCTTCGGATGCGGGACGTGCCCGGCCTGCCTGCTGCGAGCCCAGGGCTGGCGGCGGTGGATAGCGGATAGCGGATAGCGGATAGCGGACGCTAGACCAGTTCAGCATTGCTGCACATGCTGAACTGGTTTGTTTTGTCGTATGATTCTGGCGCCTTGGACATTCCGCCCAAGCCGCGATCATGCTCCGATCGGCGGCTTGGCGTGGATTTAGCTGACGGGAGATTTTGATGAAGACAGTTCTGGCCGCCGCCCTGCTGGCCTCGGGCGTAGCGGTGTCAGGTGCCTGGGCGGCCGAGGGGATCACGATCCGCACCGCGACCGCCGGGGAGTTGGCCGACACCTGCGCCGCCAACCCCAGAGAGCCGGCGGCGGACGCCAGGATCAATTTCTGCGAGGGCTTCGCCCAGGGCGCGATCGACGTCGAGATGCACCATGCCGGGGAGCATAAACTGTTCTGTTTTCCGCACCCGTCTCCGACGCGGGAGGAGACGATGCATCAGTTCGTGAGCTGGGTCCGGGCGATGCCCGATCGTCGCTCGATGCCGTCCGATGAGGGGTTGTTCAAGTTCCTGGCCGAGCGGTACCCGTGCAAGTAGGGTTGGCATGACCGACACCGTCGCGGTCACCTTCGACCTGCGTGCACCGCACCGCGCCGTCGTCGCCGAGGCGCTGGGGGACATGGCTTGGCCGGTGTGGCTCAGCGACCTTGACGATGCGGGCCGCGTCTCGGCGCTGCGCGAGGCCGCCGCCCTTCTGGCGCGCGACACCGGCAAGGATTTGCGCCCGCATGAGGCGGGGCAGATCCGGTCGGCACGGCTGGTGCAGTTCATCACCGCGGGCATCGACTTCGTGCCGCTGCATGCGCTTCCCGCCGGCATCGCGGTCGCCGGCAACGGCGGCGCCTATGCCGAACCAATGGCGGAGCACGGGCTGGCGATGGTGCTGGCGGCCAGCAAGCGGCTGCTGACCGAACATGCCGCGCTGGGGCGGGGCGAGTTCAACCAGTTTACTCGCAACCGCACCCTGGCGGGGCAGGTCTGCGGCATCCTGGGGTTTGGCGGCATCGGGGTCGCCACCGCGCGGCTGATGCGGGCGCTGGGGATGGAGATCCATGCGATCAACCGCCGCGGTCAGTCGGACGAGGCGACCGACTGGATCGGGTCGCTGGCGGATCTGGATTTGCTGCTGCGGGCGGCCGACGTGCTGGTCATCAGCACGCCGCTGACGCCCGCGACCAAGGACCTGATCGGCGCGCGTGAACTGGGGCTGATGAAGCCGGGCGCCATCCTGGTCAACCTGGCTCGCGGCGAGATCGTTCAGCAGGCTGCATTGTTTGCCCATTTGCAGGCGCATCCCGCGTTCTGGGCGTGTATCGATGCCTGGTGGACCGAACCGGTGCGGCATGGCGAGTTCCGCATGGATCATCCGTTCATGTCGCTGCCCAACGTGATCGGGTCGCCGCACAACTCCGCCTCGGTCCCGGGCATGACCGAGATTGCGCTGCGTCGGGCGGTGGCGAATATCCGCCGCGCGCTGGCCGGGGAGACGCCGCGTTTCGTGCTGACGCCGGAGCAGCGGATGAGTTAGGAACGGGGCGGCGCTCAGTCTACAACGCCGCGATCGCCTCGATTTCGATCAGGAATTCCGGCGCTGCCAGCGACGCCACGCCGATCAGTGTGTGTGGCGGCATTTTCGGGCCGAAGAACTCGCCGCGGATGGGCCCGTAATCGGCGCGGTAGCGCATGTCTGTGACGTAGGTCGTGACTTTGACGACGTTGGCGAGCGAGCCGCCGCCGGCCTCGATTTGCGCCTTCAGGGCTGCGAGTGCGGCATGTGCCTGCGCCTTGAAGTCGCCGGGATGGGCGCAGCTGCCGTTGGCGTCGTAATCGACCTGGCCGGCGATGAACAGCAAGGTCCGCGCATCCTCGACTTTGAGCGCCTGGGCGTAGATCGGTGGGTCGTAAACGCCCGGCGCGGCATAGGGTGAGAGTTTTGGCATCGGTTGCTCCTGGTTTGCGTGGTGGAGTCGTGCGTGGTCCTGGTGTTCGGAGTCCGAAGTTGGCCCTATCAGGCGAAACTCGGCCTCGCGAGCCTGGCGCCTTGTTTTCAGCGGCCTGCTCATCCCATGCGTTCGCCGCATACTGCGCCGAACTTCCAGCGCAGGACACTAACGGCTTGGCCGCTCCTGAGCGGCGGCTACTTGGATAGAAGGCCCGCCGTGGCCGGTCCAGACTAGGGTCGGTCGGTTGTAGCTGATCGCTGGCCGTCATCGCAAAATCGGGCCGCCCGGGAGGGCCTGACGTTTACCTGGAGGGAAGGTCGCTATCGGCGATGGGTGCCAAATGACGGCGCTGTCGGCTCGCCTCGAAGGCGGCGTGGCGCTGGCGGAGGTCGGCCAGGTCGCCCTGGTTGCCGACCTCGCGCTCTGCATCGGCCAGCACCAGATCGGCATGGCGACGCAGCGTCGCTACTCGGGCGGGAGCCTGCTCGCAGCCGGTCACCGCGGTCAGCACCTCCAATATTCGCAGCAGCACCGCGGTGCTGCCGGTGGCGTTCTGGCGGATCATGTGGAACATGCCGTCCGCCAGGCCGTCGTAATCGACCGCGGGGATGACCAGAACGACCCGGCCATGGCGCAACGATATCCCGGAGGCCAGGTGGACCGGCGCGATGTCGCATAGCGCGGCGCCCAAACGATCCAGCACCGCGATCGCGGTATGCGGGTCGTTGATTCCCGGCGACAAGGCTCGGACGGCGACCTCGACGAGTTGGCGGATGGCGAACTCCAGATCGACCGAGCTCACCCGGGTGGGTCCCAGGGCCGTCGCGGCGCGGATTGCGGCGTCGGCGCCGTCGATCGCTGGGGTCATCTCAGCGATCGGCGTGCCGGGAAAAACGTAGTCGCCGGGACGCACCAACAGTCGCAGCGTGGTTCCCTGCTCCGCTGCCCAATCGGCCAGCCCTTCGGGGTGCAGTTGCTGCAGGTAGCCGCGCCGGTCATCGACGACCGATACGATACTTTCCTGGGGTTCGTCCCAGATGTCGGCGGTGGGTGCCTGGGGTTGCGGCTGGTCGAAGGTCAATCGCTGGATCGCTGAACGGACGTCCTCACTGACCAGCTCGATGACCGTGTCAACGTTGATGCGCCCAGCCATGTGGCCGACGAAGAACACCAGGGTGCCGACGCATACGAACGCCAGCAGGATGCTGACGCTTAGCGATACGTGCGGGACGAATGCCCCCTCGCTTTCGGTCCGCACGCTTCGCAGCACCATCAGCGCGAAGCAGAAGGTTGCGAGAAAGGCGCCGAGCGTGAATTGGTTGCCACGGTCTCGGGTGAAATTGCGCAGCAGTCGTGGCCCCATCTGCCCGGCGGCGAGCGACAGGGCTGCGATGGTGATGGAGAACACCGTGCCGGCGACGCCGATGGTTGACGAGGCCACGGCGCCGAGCAGGGTTCGCGCGCCGGTGCCGCCTCCGTTGTAAAGCCAGGGGCTCTGGATCAACCAGGCCGGCACGAGGCCGCTGCGGTCCAGGTCGATCAGGCCAACCGCAAGCAGGATACCGGCCACGACCATCGCGGCCGGCAACAGCCAGAACTTTTCGCCAATATCGCTGAGCAATTTACGAAGATGTGCTTGCACAAGGCATCCAATCACGGCAGGCGAGGTTGGCACGAACGGCAAGATCGGGTGACCGGGTTGCCATGCTCGCAACCGGCGTGATGCTTGATCCCGCCTACCACAGGCGGACCATGAGCAATACCGGGAGCGGTTCGATGCGGCGCACGGGGGCAGTGAGCAGCGGCACCATGATACGGCTGGCGCTGTTGGGGTTGGTGCCGGTGGCACCGGTGCTGCACTATGGGCTGGGGGTGGCGCCGATCTGGATTTTCGTGACCGGGGCGGTGGGCGTGGGCGTGCTGGCCGACTGGATCCGCGCGGCAACCGAGCAGCTTGCCACGCATACCGGATCGGCGGTGGGGGGCCTGCTGTCGGTCAGCCTGGGCAGCGTGGCGGAGCTGCTGCTGGCGCTGTTCGTCCTGGCGCAGGGTCAGGCGGATGTGGTGCATGCTCAGATCACCGGATCGATCATTGGCACCAGCCTGCTGGGGCTCGGCCTGGCGATCGTGGTTGGCGGCGCGACGCGG
Organism: Rhodopila sp.; assembly: GCF_965277165.1. Taxonomy (GTDB): domain Bacteria; phylum Pseudomonadota; class Alphaproteobacteria; order Acetobacterales; family Acetobacteraceae; genus Rhodopila. The sequence goes on along the minus strand of NZ_CBDICE010000005.1, from coordinate 1,657,983 downwards.
GAGCGGCAGACGTTCAAGCGGGAGCGGGCCGGGCTGCTGTCGAGCCTGTTGATCCTGGTGGTGATCGCGCTGCTGCTGCCCGCGGTCTTCGACTTCACCGCGCGCCGGGTCACTCATAGCGGCGATGTTGGGGTCAGCGAGGAGTGGTTGAGCCTCGCGGTGTCTGGTGTGCTGCTGGTGCTGTACTGCGCCAACCTGGCCTATACGCTGGTGACGCACCGTGACGTCTTTGCCAGTGGCGAAGAGCCCGATGCGGGCGACGCCTGGGGGCTGTGGCCGTGCCTGGGGGTGCTGGCGGCGGCGACCGTCGCGGCGGCGCTGGAAAGCGAGCTGATCTCGGGCTCACTGGCCGAGGCGGCACGCACCTTGGGACTGTCGCCGACCTTCGTGGGGGTGATCGTACTGGCGCTGGTGGGAACCATTGCCGATCTGTTTTCGGCGGTGTGGTTCGCGCGGCAGGATCGGATGGGGCTGGTGATGACCATATGCATCGGGTCCGCCATCCAGATGGCTCTGGTGGTGGCGCCGCTGCTCGTGATTCTGTCCTGGCTGATCGGCATGCCGCTGACATTGGTGTTCAAGAACCCGTTGGACCTGTTCGCCATCGCCGGCGCCGCGTTCATCGTCAACACAATCGCCGGAGACGGCGAGACGACATGGTTCGAGGGTGTGCTGCTGGTGGGGGTCTATGTCGTGCTTGGGGTGGCGTTCTTCTTCGCGTGATGACAAGGCGTTCGCCGTCTCTCGTCTACAAGGGGATGTCGGGGACGCCTGCTGGATCGGCGCGGCAAGCCGGGATCATGTGCGAGCGGCGGTAGCGGGCGGCTTTGCCCAGCTTCATCATGGCAGGCGCGCGGCGCTCGATCGTCTGAAGCCGTTCGACCGGATCGTGGATTATTCGCCGCGCGAGCGGATGGGGGAGCTTCCGTTTACCCACGGTCGAACGCGGTGGGGCATGATGTTTCGCCGCGGCGCGTTTGGTATCGGGGTGTACGACTACCGGGCCATGGCAGAGGCGATGCGGTGGAATAAGGATTATGGGCCGCGCGGTCGTTACTCTCGTGTCAGCCTTTCGCGCAGCGCGGCACTGCTCTACGCGGCTCCGACCAGTCGCACGAAGGCGAGAAGCTGCGCCGGCTCGAGGTCGGACACGGCGATGTAGGTGAGGCCGCCGATTCGCCAGCGGACGATATTGAAGCCATCGCGGGTTTGCAGTTTCGGCGCCGCGTCGGACCGATCGGCCGAGACGAACGCGAACAGGTTGATCACGTGTTTGTCGCGGCGGGAGACGATCGCGGCGGCGCGGTAATCCAGTCGCGCGCCGATCAGCGGAAAGCCTTCGGGCGGTGCTGGGCACTGCCAGGATCAGCCTGGTGTCGACGGCCTCGCCGCTGGCCATTGTCGATATTCCGCTGGCCGGTTGAAGCAGGAGGCTGTCATGCGTGCAATGGTTCGATGCGGTGTTCTGCTGGCCTGCCTGATCGTACCGGCGGCCGCCCAATCGGGCGGAGCGGCCGGGGTCCGGATCGACAATTTCACCTTCGGTCCGCAGGTGGTGGTGGACAAGGGCACCGCGGTGACCTGGACCAACCAGGACGACATCCCGCATCTGGTAGTCCTGAGCGCGATCGGAGTGCGGTCAAAGGCGCTGGATACCGATCAGTCGTTTACATATCGGTTCTATAGCGTCGGAAGGTTCGCCTATGTTTGCGGGCTGCATCCGCAGATGCGGGGCGAGATCGTGGCGAAATAGGCTTGCGAGCCGGACGCTCGCGCCGACTGGCCGGTGCGGGCGGCCGGTGCGGGCCGGTTCGAGTTGGGCGGCCGATGCTATCCGGTCCAGGCCACCGGCAACTCGGTCAGGCCGCGCAGCACGAAGCTTGGGCGCCATTTGGGGTTGTCGGGGTCGGTCAGGCGTAAATCCGGCAGCCGGCGCAGGATGGTTTCGAATACCACCGCCGCCTCGATCCTTGCCAGTTGCGCGCCAAGGCAGAAATGGATGCCACCGCCGAACGACAATGGGCGGAGGTCCTTGCGGGTGATGTCGAAGCGTTCGGGATCGTCGAACATCGCCGGGTCGCGGTTGACGCCGCCGACCAGCGCCACGACGATATCGTTCCGCGCCAGCGCGACGCCGCCCAGCTCGACCGGTTCGGATGCGGTACGGCCGACCGCCTGCACCGGGGACTCGAAGCGCAATACCTCCTCGATGGCATTCGCCACCAGGGTGGGGTCATCGCGCAGGATGCGCCATTGTTGGGGATGGCGCAGCAGCGAATGGAAGCCGTTGCCAATCAGGTTGACGGTGGTTTCGTGGCCGGCGGCGAACAGGAGACTGACATTGGCGCGCAGTTCGGCGGTGGTGAGCCGGTCCCCGGCTTCCTCGGCCTGCACCAGTTGGGTGATCAGGTCGTCCCGCGGATCGCGTCGCCGCTGTTCGAACAGGGCCTCGAAATAGGCGCTGGATTCGATGCTGCCGGCGTTGGCGCGATCGAGTTCGGCGCGGGTGGGCGGTGTCGGGTTGAGCAGGGCGCCGCCGGAGCTGGACCCGGTGACGAAGCGCTGGCGGTCGGCCTCGGGGATACCCAGCAGCTCGCAGATCACCAGCACCGGCAGCGGGAACGCCAGGTCGCGGATGGCGTCCATGCCACCGCGTTCGGCGACCTTGTCGACCAGGCGGTCGGTCAGTTGCTGGATGCTGTCGCGCAGGGCCTCGATCCGGCGGGCGGTGAACGCCTTGGTGACCAGGCCGCGCAGGCGGGTGTGGTCGGGCGGATCGCGCATCAGCATCATGTGGGTGAGTTCGACGACGGCGGGTTCCGCCATCGCGGTCGGGCCGAAGCGGCGCACCATCGCCTCGGGATCGTGGTAACCCCGCCCGAAGCGCTTGTCGCGCAGCAGGGTGGCGGTATCCTCGTAGCGGGTGAGGAACCAGCGGCCGAGCGGGGCCTTGAACACCGGGGCGGTGGCGCGCAAGTGGCGGAACACCGGGTATGGATCGGCGAGGAAGGCTGGATCGCGGAAATCGAACGGTTGCGGGGCGGACGGTTGCGGGGCGGCGGCGGACATTGACTATTTCCCGAGTTTGCGCGGCAGCATGTTTAACTTATCACAACCGCCAGCGCGCGACATTTCCCATCGCAGGTCCGCGGGCTTGAATCGCGAGTCGGGACGGCGATCTTGAGGATCGATCGCCCTGCCCTGCCCGCTGGTCGCGTGTGCGACCCATTGCATCGGAACAGCCCTTGCCCAATCCCGCGCCGACCGGCATCAACCCGACGATGACCAATCAAACGCCGAAATTGCGCATTCGCGGCCTTTACAAACGGTTCGGCGCCAAGCGCGTGCTGGACGGGGTGGACCTCGAGGTGCCCCAGGGGACGTCACTGGTGGTGATCGGCGGGTCGGGGTCGGGCAAGTCGGTGCTGCTGAAATGCGTGCTTGGCCTGATCGAGCCGGACGACGGGGTGATCGAGATCGACGGGCGCGACATCCTGAAGCTGCCGCGCGGCGAACGCGAGGTGATCCGGGCCAAGATCGGCATGCTGTTCCAGAACGGCGCGCTGTTCGACAGCCTGCCGGTGTGGGAGAACGTCGCCTTCGGCCTGATCGCCCGCCATAACGCGACGCGTGCCGAGGCTCGGGCTCGGGCCGAGGACTTTTTGGGCCAGGTCGGGCTGGCCGCCGGGGTCGGCGATCTGTCGCCGGCGGAGTTGTCGGGCGGCATGCAGAAGCGCGTGGCACTGGCGCGCGCGATCGCCTCGCAGCCCGACATCATGTTCTTCGACGAGCCGACCACCGGGCTGGACCCGATCATGGGGGCGGTGATCGATGGGCTGGTGGTGGACTGCGTGAAGCGGCTTGGCAGCACGGCGGTCGCGATCACCCACGACATGGCGAGCGCGCGGCGGATCGGCGACCAGGCGGCGATGCTGCTGAACGGGCGCATCATCTGGGCGGGGCCGGCGCGGCAACTGATGGACAGCGGCAATGCGGAGGTCGATCAGTTCACTCATGGCCGGCGTGACGGGCCGATCCAGATGGAGCTGCGGCGCTGATCCGAGCGGCGGGGCTGATCATCGCCGGTTTGCTGTTGCCGGCGGCGGCTGGGGCGGCGACGGGGGCCGATGCGCCGACGCAGTTGGTCGGCTTGTTCCTGCAAGGCTGCCTGCGGTTCGCCGGCCATCCGGCGGCGCTGCGCGACTGGGCGCGCGGCAACCGGCTGGCGGCGCTGCCGGAGCAGGGTCGGGCGGCTTTCCTGCACGGCGCGCCGGGGCAGGCGTTCGATGCCTCGGCGGCGGGAATCAAACTGGTGCTGGTGTCCTCGGACGACGGGATTTGTTCGGCGGTCACTGATCAGGCGAGGCAACAGCCGCTGACCGATGCGCTGGAGGATGGGCTGCGTCAGGCCGGGCTGCGGTTTCGACTGGTGATCGAGCGCGACGACAAGGTGTTCAGCGCGATCCATGACCGTGAGTACCTGGCGGCCGAGGGCAGCCATGGCTGGCGGATCCTGCTGGCGGCGGTCAGGGGAGATCGCGGCGGCGAGGCGATGTTGACGGCGGCGCCGGAGTAGGACGCATCGTGGTGCCGCCGGGCTGGGCCGCTAGCGGGGTGGCTGGGTATCTGCCACGCTGGGGCGAAACCGTTTCACGGCGAACCAAGGAGCGCCCATGACCGAAACCACCCAGCCGAACCGCAGCGCCCGGGATGCGGTTGCGCCTGTTCGGTTCCTTGCCGGGGTCAAGATCGTCGATCTGACTCAATTCGAGGCGGGGCCGTCCTGCACCGAGGCGCTCGCGTGGCTGGGTGCCGATGTGGTCAAGATCGAGAATCCGAAGATGGGCGATCCTGGGCGGCGGCTGCGGCCGGGGCAGCCGGATAACGATCCGTATTACTTCCACGTGTTCAATGCCAACAAACGCTCGATCACAGTCAATCTGAAGTCACCGAAGGGATTGGCGGTCGTGAAGGACATGCTGGCCCATGCCGATGTCTGCATCGAGAACTTCGCGCCCGGCGCGATCGAGCGGCTGGGCCTGGGCTATGACGTGGTGCGCGGGCTGAACCCGTCGATCATCTATGCCCAGGTGAAGGGTTTCGGCGAGGGGAGTCCATACGAGAAGAACCTGGCGTTCGACATGATCGCGCAGGCTTGCGGCGGCACCTTCAGCGTCACCGGCGACGCCGACGGGCCGCCAACCCGGCCCGGCATGTCGCTGGGCGATACCGGCACGGGGATGACCATGGCGATCACCATCCTGGGCGCGCTGTATCAGCGCCGGCAGTCCGGGCAGGGCTGCCGGCTGCAGGTGGCGATGCAGGACGCGATCATGCACTACATGCGGATCAACTTCGCGACCCAGGGTTTGACCGGGGCCGCCGCCAAGCGCGGCGGCAGCAAGGTCCCCGGTATCAGCAACGCGCCGATGGGGCTGTATCCATGCGCTCCGGGCGGGCCGAACGACTACGTTTACATCATGACCAGCCGAGCCAATCCGGATCATTGGGACCGGTTGTTGAAGGTGGTCGGGCGCGAGGACCTGATCGGCGATGACCGCTACGCCTCGCCGGCCGACCGGGTGCTGCGCGAGGCCGAGGTTGACGCGATCATTGCCGGGTGGACGCGGACCCACGACAAGCACGACGCGATGCGCGCGGTGGGCGAGGCAGGGATCCCGGCAGGGGCGGTGCTGGACACTATGGAACTGCAAAACGACCAGAGTTTCGAGGATCGCGGCATCATGCAGGTGATGCGTCATCCGCTGCACCGCGATTTCAAGATGCCGGGCTGGCCGGTGCGCATCGACGGCAAGCCGCCGGCGCTGACCGCGTCCCCGGTGCTGGGTGAGCACACCGGCGCGGTGCTTGACGAATGGCTGGGATTGAACGCCGAGGCGGTCGCGGCGCTGCGGGCGGACGGCGCGGTTTAGCTGCGGTTGGTCGTTAGCGTGCTATGCTGCACCTGCGCAGGAGGATCGCATGCCACCACGGCTAACCCGTGAGGAATTTCACCGCTGGGCCGAAGGGCGGACCGGTCGATACGAACGGGTGGGCGGCGAACCGGTGGCGATGTCGCCGGAGCGTGTTCAGCACGTCCGGATCAAGAGCCGGGTCTGGGCCGCGCTGGATCGCGCGATCAGAGCCGCGGGCCTGGACTGCGAGGCACTAGCGGACGGGGTGACGATCGAGGTGGATGAGGAAACCGATTACGAGCCCGACGCGGTGGTGAATTGCGGACCGCGTCTGTCGCCCGATGCCACCTCGGCGACTAATCCGGTGGTGGTAGTGGAGGTGCTGTCACCCTCGACCCAGTCGGTGGACAGTGGCGAGAAGCTGGCCGACTATTTCCGGGTCGCGACGATCCAGCACTATCTGGTCGTGCGCGCCCGGCGGCAGGAGATCATCCATCACTGGCGATCTGGCGACGAGATCGTTTCGTGTCCGATAAATCTCGGTTTGATCCGGCTGGATCCGCCGGGCATCGTGCTGGACGTGGCCGAGCTTTATGGCGGGGAGGCAGGCCCGTCATCGCCGCGATGAGGATCCGGGCCGGTCAGTCTGGTTTCGCAAAGCTTCGTTCCAACGCTTCCTGGTCGGCGTTCAGCAGGTCATCCAGACTGACCGGACAGATCGCAGGCTGTTGGGCGCCGGGCAGTCCGTCGATCCGCGCGCCCGCGCACTGTTTCAGTGCCCTGCCATACAGCGCAGCGAGATCGATCGACTGCTGCATCGACGGCGCGAAACGCTGCTGTGCGTCGGATTGGAAAGAGATGACCTCCTGGCGCCAGTGCGAAGCGGCGGGACTGTCGGGCCAACCTTGCAGTTTCAGCAGATGAACCAGCATCAAACGCAGGTAACTCCGTACGGCGTTGAGTTCGGACAAACCCACGTCCTCGATCTCCCGAACAACGTGGTCCCAATCCAGGTCGTTCACTCGTTCCCCGCGCGCGAGGCGGCGCAGCAGGTCAGCCTGGTGCCTGGACCAAGCAACGATATCAGTCTCATAAAGACCATCCGGCATGGGTGATGGGTAGCCCATTCGTCGCCGAAATGCCAGCGGCGCGCGGCGCGGCCCTTGCCGGTTCGGGGAGATGATGGTCACCTCGGGTCACGCAGCAAGCCACGGGGAACCGCCGATGCCCACCGCGACCACGTTCCGCGCCGACACGCGTGCCTGGCTGGAGCAGAACTGTCCGCCGGCGATGCGCAGCTTCATGCCGGAGAACGAGCAGGTCGCCGGCGGCAAGACGGCGCACTACGTGCGGCCGGAGCAGAAGCAGTGGCTCGATCGGATGGCGGCGGTTGGCTGGACCGCGCCGACCTGGCCCAGGCAATACGGCGGCGGCGGTCTATCGAGCGACGAGGCGCTGATCCTGGAAGAGGAAATGCAGCAACTGGGATGTCGTGCGCCGCTGCGCGGCATGGGCCTGTCGATGCTGGGGCCGGTGCTGCTTGAATACGGCACCGAACAACAGCGCCAGACTCATATCCCGCCGATCATCCGCGGCGAGATCCGCTGGTGCCAGGGCTACAGCGAGCCGGAGGCCGGTTCGGACCTTGCCAGCCTGCGCACGCGGGCGGTCCTGCAGGGCGAGCACTTCCTGGTCAACGGCCACAAGATCTGGACGTCCAACGCGCACCGTTCGGATTGGATCTTCTGCCTGGTGCGCACCGACCCGACGGCGAAAAAGCACGATGGCATCAGCTTCCTGCTGATCGACATGGGCGATCCCGGAGTGCGGGCTCGGCCGATCCGGCTGATCAGCGGTGCCTCGGTATTTTGTGAAACCTTCCTGGAAAACGTCCGCGTGCCGGCCACCCATCTGGTCGGCCAGTTGAACAAAGGCTGGACCATCGCCAAGCGACTGCTGGAGCACGAACGCAAGGGCATCGGCGGCATCTCGGCGCGCAACGCGGCCAGGTTCGAGATTTCGCTGGAGGCGGTGGCCAAGCAATTCGCCGGCGAAGCGGACGGCAGGATCGCCGACCCGATCTTGCGCGACCGCGTCGCCGCCTATGCGATGGACGCGCACGCCTTCCAGTTGACCCGCCGGCGTGCCGCCGAGGAAGCTGATTCCGGCGCCGCGCCAGGTCCGCTGTCGGCGATGTTCAAGCTGCAGGGCACCGAACTGAACAAACGGCGCTATGAAATGCTGCTGGAGGCCGAAGGCTTCCAGGGCCTGGGCTGGGAGGGCGAAGGTTTCAGCAGCGATGAACTTCGTTTCACTCGTGAATGGCTGCGGTCCAAGGCGAATTCCATCGAAGGCGGCACATCCGAGGTGCAGTTGAACATCATCGCCAAGCGCGTGCTTGGGCTGCCGGATTAGGCTTTGATCGGCGACACCATGATTGCGACCGACTGACGCAAAGGCTTAGTGATGCCCCTGATCCTGTCCGAGGAATCTCGTCTGGTGCGCGACACCGCGCTGGATTTCTTTCGCCAGCGCAGCCCGGTCACCGCGCTGCGCAAACTGCGTGACAGCAACGATCCGGACGGCTTCTCACGCGATCTTTGGCGGCAGATGGCCGAGCTCGGCTGGACCGGCTTCCTGGTCGGGGAGGACGACGGCGGATCGGGGTTCGGCATGACCGGCCTGGCGCAGGTAATGGAGGCCTCGGGGCGCAGCCTGGCGGCGACGCCGTTGATGTCCACCGCTGTTTTGGGCGCATCCTTGCTATCGCTGGCTGGTTCGGAGCGGCAAAAGGCGGACTGTTTGCAGCCGTTGCTGGCGGGTGAGCATATCGTCGCGCTGGCGCTGGAGGAGAGCAGCCGCCACGCGCCCGACCGGATTGCGCTGACCGCCGAACCGAACGGTAGCGGCTATCGGCTGAACGGTGAGAAGTGCTTTGTGCTGGATGGCCACGTGGCCGACTCGCTGATCGTCGCTGCGCGCACCGGGGGCGGCGTCACGCTGTTCCTGGTTCCCGGCGAGGCGGCGATCCGCACCAGGCTGATCATGGTGGATAGTCGCAATGCCGCGCGCATCCGGCTGGATAACGTGACCGTCGGGGCGGATGCCGTGCTTGGACGGGTCGATGGCGGCGGCGATGCGCTGGATCTGACCTTGGATCGCGCCCGCGCTGGGCTCGCCGCCGAGATGCTGGGCAGCGCGCAGGAGGCGTTCGACCGTTCGGTGCAGTACCTGAAGGACCGCAAGCAGTTCGGCGTGCCGATCGGCAGCTTCCAGGCGTTGAAGCACCGTGCCGCGCAGATGTTCTGTGAGGTTGAAATGACCCGTTCCGCGGTGCTTGCCGCGGTGTCCTCACTGGACCAGAACAGCAATGACGCCGCGGCGCTGGCCAGCCTGGCGAAGGCCAAGGCCAACGCGACGCTGTTTCTTTGCGGGAACGAAGCCGTGCAGATGCATGGCGGCATCGGAATGACGGACGAGCACGAGATCGGGTTTTTCCTGAAGCGCAGCCGCGTTGCCCAGGCCAGTTTCGGCGACACGCGATTCTGCCGCGACCGTTACGCCAGGTTATCGGGATATTAGCGGGCGCTTACTGATGGTTCGAGAGCTTCGGCTCTTGGTGCTCAACCCTTCCTGCAGCAGCTTCTTGTCGGTTCTGCAGCAGATCGCGGTTAGTGTCCTGATTGGCTTCAGGTGTCTGTACGCCGGTGGCTTTCCGCGCGGAACCGCCTGGTGGGGTGTTAGCTGGTAGCTAAACACGTTGGCACGATTGCCTTTAGCCGCCGGCGCCGTGCCCGGCCGAGGTGGCTGAACAGAACAGCGCGGTAGGCAGGATCAGGAGAGTCGGAGCAGTGCCCGCACTTCCAGTGGTCCGATCCCGACAGAAGCATTCATGCGGTCGGGTGAATCGGCCCACCTACTCGACAGCTAGTGGCGGCACTATCCGTCTGATTGAACCACTAGTGTGCCGTTCCGACTGACCTGCATATCGACCGCCGGCTCACGTCACTTGTCCCGCAACACGCAATGGCCGACCAGCATGCCGATGGGGAACGAGGCCAAGGTCCAAACTGTCAGGACGTCGGCGGCATCCTTGGAGACGATGTGCAGCGCGAAGAATCCGGCCGCGACTGCCACGGGCAGGCTGAGCATCGCGGCCAGCCTGAGGGGCTCGACAGTCTTGCTCCGGGTAGGTCGTTTCATATGCATCGATCGGCTCCGATACTCGGAAATCAATGCGACGGGCCCGGCGCGGTGTTATCGGCGGGCGGCGCGACAGAGTTGGTAGGTTGGGTCGGCGCGCCGGAGTTGTTGGTACCCGCGCCGTTTGTCGTAGCGGGACCGTTGGGCATGGTGGAGTTGGGCATGTTGGTATTGTTGGTGTCGGTGGGACCTTGAGTGACGTTCAACGCCTGCAGGGTCGGCACGTCCAACTGGCCGCTCGATCCCAGGTTATGGTCTTGCTGGAACGACCGTACCGCGCTTTCGGTGCCCGAGCCGAAAATTCCATCGACGTTGCCGTGCTTGTAGTAGCCGTTGGACCGCAATTTGGCCTGCACCTTCTTGACCATCTCCGGTGACACGGTGGGCTGGGTCGCCGCCATTGGGGCTTTCGGCGCTGCGCTCGGCGCTTCGCTGGTGGTGTTGCGGTCCATCATGCTCGAAATGTGCGAACATCCGCCTAGCGCGGCCAGCACGCCGACCGCTATCCCGTAACGCCATGCGTTCATCACTTGCTCCTGCAATCCGTTGGCAGTTGAAGCGAGCGAGCGACAGTTTGGTTCCCGATAGCAGCGGTAGCGAAACAGAGAGCGGGCGGTTCAATCGAGCCTGGTTGCGATATCGTGGAACAACCGCGCCGGCAGCCCGCCGCCCATCACGCCTCGCATCGGCGTGTCGTTGTCGTTGCCGAGCCAGATGCCGATCAGCAGGCCCTTGGTCGAGCCGATGAACCAGGCGTCGCGAAAATCCTGCGTCGTGCCGGTCTTGCCGGCGACGATCTGGCCCGGGATCGCGGCGGCTCGTCCGGTGCCGCGGGTCACCACCGCAGCCAGCATCCGGGCCATCATCGCGGCCTCGGCCGGGTCGATCACCGGTTCGGGCTGGTGCGGGGTGCGCGCCAGCCCGAACGGCACGACCCGGTTGCCGCCGTTGAAGAACGGCGCGTAGGCGGCGGTCAGTTCCAGCAGCCCGACTTCGCCGGTGCCCAGTGCCAGCGACGCGTCCTTCGGCAACGGATCGCGGATGCCGAGCTCGGTGGCTGTTGTGGCAATCGCCTTGGGTCCGCCGCAGCGCAACATCAGGCGCACGGCGGCGGTGTTGATCGACTGCGCCAACGCTTGCTCCAGCGTGATCTCGCCCAAGAAGCGGTGCTCGAAGTTGACCGGAGCCCAGGAGCCGATGCGCAGCGGGGCATCCAGCACCTTGTCGTCGGGGGTGAGGCCGGCGCGCAGCGCGGTCAACCAGACGAACGGCTTGAACGTCGACCCGGGCTGACGACGGGCCAGCACGGCTCGGTTGAACGGGCTGTCGTGGAAATTCCGTCCGCCGACCATGGCGCGGACTGCGCCGTTGGCGGCATCCAGCACGACGACCGCGCCCTGGCCGACGTCGTCGGTGGCGCCGGCACCGGCCAGCAGCGCGGAGAGCCGGGTCTCGGCCACCAGTTGATCATGGCTGTCCAGGGTGGTGCGCAGAACGGCGTCCGCATCCGGGGCCAGCAACGCCTGCGATTGGCCGGCGACCCAGTCGGCGAACCAGCCGGGTGCAACGGAGGTGGGGGGGAAGCTGATCCGTTCCGCCGCGGTCCGCGCCTGCTGTTCGGTGATCGCGCCGGAGACCGCCATCGCCGCCAGCACTTCCTTGCCCCTGGCCAGCGCCAGGGCTGGATTGACCCGCGGGTTGAAGCGAGACGGCGCGCGCGGCAGGCCGGCCAGCACCGCGGCCTGGGCCAGCGTCACGTGGCGCGCCGAGACGCCGAAATAGATCCGCGCCGCGGCGTCCATGCCCCAGGCCCCGGACCCGAGGTAGACCCGGTTCAGGTAGATCTCGAGGATTTCCTGCTTGGTGAAGTGCCGCTCCAGCCACAAGGTCAACAACAGTTCCTGCACCTTGCGCTTGATTGTGCGGGCGTTGCTAAGGAACAGCGTCTTGGCAACCTGCTGGGTCAGGGTGGAGCCGCCCTGGACGACTCGCCCGGCGGTGAGATTGACCCAGGCGGCGCGCAGCAGCCCGATCGGATCGATGCCGGGGTGATGCCAGAAGCGGCGGTCCTCGACCGCGACGATCGCGGCCGGCAGCCAGGGGGAGAACGCCTTGAGGCGCAGCGGCTCGCCGACCAGGTCGCCGAAGGTTGCGATGACGTGGCCGGATCGGTCCTGCAGCGTCAAGCTGGGGCGGCGCACTGCGTCCAGCGCCGATTCCGGGCGCGGCAGGTCGCGGGCGAACCATAGCACCGCCACCGCCGCGGCCAAGGTGAGCCAGACCGAGGCGATGAAGCCCCAGCGCAGCAGCCAGGTCAGCGCGCGGCGGCGGGGCGACGTCCCGACGGACGCGGCCGGCGGCGGGCTGATCGGCTTGCGTCCGCGGGCCGTCGCGGGCGGCGGGTGGAACCGGGGTACGGTGGGAGCGGGGCGCGCCATCCCGGCGGTCTGTAGCAGATCGGCCGATGCCGGGATCGAGCTTCTTGCGGTGCGTCGGATGGTTGATGCGAATTGTGGCAGTTCTGCGATACCATTCGGCGGATCGATCCGAACGGACAGAGGAGAGCGTGAATGAGGGGACTGTTTCTCGATGCCGTGGACGACCTTGCCGGGGTGTTCCATCGCGTGGTTCGGCCGACCGACCCGGCGATGGACGTGCTGGAGCGCGGCGAGATCCCGCCCGAGGAACTGCCCGGCCTGACCGCCGGCTATGATTTCATCTTCGACGACCACACCCAGTTGCCGACCGAGGCGATGCGTGGCTGTCGCGGGCTGAAGCACGTGATTTTCCTGGGCACCGGGGCGCGCAGCTACATGCACCCTGAGCAGTTGGTCGAGCTTGGAATCGGGGTGCATATCATCAAGGGGTATGGGGACACCGCGGTGGCGGAGCACAGCATCGCGCTGATGTGGGCGGCGGCCAGGGGGCTGGCGCGGATGGACGGCGGGATGCGGGCCGGCAACTGGATCCGCACCGAGGGCCTGGAACTGACCGGCAAGACGCTGGGCCTGGTGGGTTTCGGCGGCATCGCGGCCGAGGTGGCGCGGATTGCCCGAGGGTCCGGCATGCGGGTGCTGGCGTGGAACCGGACGCCGAAGTCGGCGCAGGGCGTCAGTTTCGTAGAGCTGGACACGCTGCTGGCGGAGAGCCAGGTGCTGTCGCTGCACCTGCTGCTGAATGACGAGACGCGCGGCTTCCTGGACGCCGAACGGCTGGGCAGGTTGCGGCCGGGGGCGATCCTGGTGAACACCGCCCGGGCGGCGCTGGTGGACGAGGTGGCGATGATGGCGGCGCTGCGGAGCGGGCGTTTGCGGCACGCGGCGCTGGATGTGTTCGATACCGAGCCGCTGCCGGCGGGGCATCCGCTGACCACGCTGGCGAACGTGACGCTGTCGGCGCATAGCGGGTTCCGCACGCCGGAGGCCAGCGACAAGTTGATCAGGATGGCACTGGATATAGCGTGTGGGTTGTGAGGGGGCGCGTGGCTCTGGTCGGGTTGCTGGGGCGGGGATAGAACGGCGCGGTGCCCGCCTGGCGGAATGGTAGACGCAGCGGACTTAAAATCCGCAGTTGGAAACGACGTACCGGTTCGAGTCCGGTGGTGGGCATGCCAATCCGGCGGCATTCGAGCCTTGACGCGTCCAGCGAGGTTGTCGAGAAAGCTTTCGCCAGCGCCGCCAACTCCGAACCAATGCCGTTGCCGCCGCATGGCATTGGGGACAAGCAAGCCTCTCGACAGGCAGCCACCAAAAGCGCTTACCCCCGACCGGCCGCCAACCACCTTGCCATCGTCAGCGGCGTTGCTGGATCGGAGTGACCAGCAAACGGGGCTTCGCTGGTCCGATCAAATCCTGCCACGCTCAAAGATCGCCTTGAGCGTGGCGGGTTCGACGGTAACTGACAGCGCGAACGCGATCAGACCAGGGTATTGATGATGCTTGTTCCGCCTGCGGCGGTTGTGCCGGATTGGGCCACGCTGGCCGACTGCGCAGCCTCACCGCCACCGCCACCGCCGTGATGATGGTGATGCGCCTTGCCAGGTTGCTGGGTCGCATCTGCCTGCTGTGCAGGCAGGGGTTGCGGGCCTGTTGCCAGGCTGGTCGCGGCTGTCGTCTGCGCCTGTTGGATGTAGCTCGCTGAAGATGTCGCGGATACCCCGGATATGCTCACCTAAAACTCCTTACATAGTAAAACCGCAATTAGATTAGGGCAGCGAGTGTTAACATTTTCTTATTTTGACGTAACGGTATGTGCCAAAATGGTATCAAATTGTGATCGATTTGATCAGTTACATTGGTCGCCCAATTTATCGCGTTGTTGCGTCGCGGGGCTGTGGTTTGCCCGAGGCTTGCCTGCCTCTCCGATATAAGGATATGTTGATGTGTCGATGGTCCCGCGCGAGCGGGTGAAAAGGGAACGCTGTGCGCCCCGGCAGGACTGCTGGTCCGGGGGCAAGTCGGTGGCTGCCCCCGCAACTGTCAGCGGCGAGATGCCGGTCCGTCCGCCCCAACAAGGCGGGTCACTGAGCCATCCGGTTCGGGAAGACAGGGCCGGAGCAACCGGGCGTGCTGCCCGATCGCCGTGAGCCAGGAGACCTGCCGTCGTCGCTCAAGCCATGCCGCCGGGCGGGGTGCACCGGAGGCCGGAGACAGACATGTCCACGATTTCCGCCGGCGTTCGCCGCCATCCTTGCCGTGACACCATCCGCAGCGAGCGGAGGCCGGCATGACGATCGCAAGCAATCTCGGCTTCCCGCGCCTCGGCCATCGCCGTGAACTGAAGTTCGCGCTGGAGCGGTTCTGGTCGGGCGAGACCGATGCGGCCGGTCTGGACGATGCCGCCCGGGCGCTGCGCAGCCGGCATTGGAAGCTGCAGGCGGGACACGGCATTGGGCACGTTCCGTCCGGCGATTTCTCGCTCTACGACCAGGTGCTGGATACCGCCTGCATGCTGGGCGCGGTGCCGCCGGGCTATGGCTGGCGCGAGGGGCCGGTTTCGCTGGCGAGTTATTTCGCCCTGGCGCGGGGGTCGCGTGGCACCTCGGCGGAACAGGCGGTGGGCATCGCGCCCGGCCTGCCGGCGCTGGAAATGACCAAATGGTTCGATACCAACTACCATTATCTGGTGCCTCGGCTGAGCGCGGATGATCGTTTCGTGCTGACCGAAAATCGGCCGCTGCAGCAGTTTCGTGAGGCGCTGGCGCTGTCGGTCCGGACCCGGCCGGTGCTGCTGGGTCCGGTCAGCCTGCTGATGCTGAGCAAGACGACGGATGGCTCCGATCCGCTGGATCTGCTGGGCCGGGTGCTGCCGCTCTATGCCGAGGTGTTGAGTGGGCTGGCGGCGGCGAATGCCAGTTGGATGCAGATCGACGAACCGGTGCTGGCGCTGGATCTGCCGGCCAAGGCCCGCGCGGCGTTCGCGCTGGCCTACGACACCCTGCGGCGGGGGCCGGCGCCGGACATTCTGCTGGCGAGCTATTTCGGTCCGCTGGGGGACAATCTGGCGACCGCGGCGGCGCTGCCGGTCGCCGGGCTGCATGTCGATCTGGTGCGTGGCGCGGCGGAACTGGACGCGGTTCTCGAGGCGGTGCCGGCCGAGCGCTGGCTTTCGCTGGGCGTGGTGGACGGGCGCAACATCTGGCGCAGCGATCTGCGGGCCGCGCTGGGGGTGCTGCGCAAGGTCGCCTCGGCGCGCGGCAACCGGCGGCTGATGGTGGCGCCGTCGTGCAGCCTGCTGCATGTGCCGGTCGATCTTCGACAGGAGACCGGGCTGCGGCTGGAAACCGGGCTGCGGCTGGAAACCGGGCTTCGACAGGACGGCGCGCTTCGACAGGACGGCGGGCTGGGCGCCGAGGCGAAGGACTGGCTGGCGTTCGCCGAACAGAAGTTGGACGAAGTGGCGGCACTGGGTCGGGGTCTGGACGAGGGGGATGCGGCGATCGCGGCGCAGTTGGAAGCCAGCGATGCCGCGGTGCGGTCGCGCCGAACCAGCGTGGCGGTGCACCGGGACGCGGTGCGGGCGCGGCTGGCGGCGGTGACGCCGCGGATGGAACAGCGCGACAGTCCGTATGCGACGCGGCGGACAGCGCAGCAGGCGCGGCTGCTGCTGCCTCGGTTCCCGACCACGACGATCGGTTCGTTCCCGCAGACTGCGGAGGTGCGCCGAGCTCGGGCGTCGCTGGGGCGCGGCGAGCTGACGCAGCAGGCCTATGACGGCCTGATCGAGGGCTGGATCGACGACGCCGTGCGCTGGCAGGAGGCGATCGGGCTGGATGTGCTGGTGCACGGCGAGTTCGAGCGCAACGACATGGTCAAGTACTTCGCCGAACAGCTCGATGGCTTCGGCTTCACGCGGCATGGCTGGGTGCAGTCCTATGGCAGCCGGTGCGTGGCGCCGCCGATCATCTGGGGCGACGTGGCGCGGCCGCGGCCGATGACGGTGCGCTGGTCGGGCTATGCGCAGTCGCGGACGCAGCGGCCGATGAAGGGCATGCTGACCGGGCCGGTGACGCTGCTGCAATGGTCGTTCGTGCGCGACGACGTGCCGCGCGAGACGGTGTGCCGCCAGATCGCGCTGGCGGTCCGCGACGAGGTGACGGACCTGGAGGCGGCCGGCATCGGCGTCGTCCAGGTTGATGAGCCGGCGTTCCGCGAGGGGTTGCCGCTGCGACGCGCCGCCTGGGCGGACTACCTGGGCTGGGCGGTGGCGTGCTTCCGGCTGGCGACCAGCGGCGTGCGTGATGACACGAGTATCCACACCCATATGTGCTACTCGGAATTCAACGACATCATCGCGGCGATCGCGGAGATGGACGCCGATGCGATCTCGATCGAGACCACGCGCAGCCGGATGGAGCTGTTGGATGCGTTTGCGCCGCGCGGCGCGGGGGAGACGAGCTATCCGGCGGAGATCGGGCCGGGGGTTTGGGACATTCACAGTCCCCGGGTGCCGGATGTGGCGGAGATGACTGAGTTGCTGGGGCTGGCGCGAGAGCGGCTGGATGACTGGCAGATCTGGGTCAATCCGGACTGCGGGCTGAAGACGCGGAGCTGGCAAGAGGTGAGGCCGGCGCTGGAGAATTTGGTGGCGGCGGCACGGGCGCTGCGGGGTGGCCGGATCTTGAGCTGACGCTGGCGGTCCCGCGCAACGGCGGCCGGGGTGCTTGGGTGGCGGCGGGAGAACCCGTTGCAAACGACCCGAGCACCCTGTTGGCTTGGTCGTCGTTGGCTTGGTCGGCGGGCACTGCCGCGGCCGCGGCACGCAGGTCCGATTGTCAGCATGTGCGGAGGCGGCTTTGCCGACTCGCCTCGCCGCTTGTGATACACCTCGCGCGATGGTTGACGACTGTGATGACGTTCGAGGCAATGCACCGATCGGGACGGTTCGCCGAGCCCTGATAGCCGCTTTTGGATCAGCGCGGGCGGACGCGGTCGGCCCGGTCGCGGGCGGCGCTTCGGGTGCGCTGCCGTATCGGGTCGAGATCGGCGAGCGACGGTACCTCGTTCGGCTGGAGGGTCCGGCAAGTCCGCTGCGAAATCCGCACCAATATGTCTCGATGCGCATCGCGGCGGAGGCCGGGATCGCCCCCAGACTGTATTATGCCGATGCGGCCGAAGGTGTCGCGGTGATGGACTTCATCGAGCAGCGGTCACTTCACGCTTATCCAGGGGGACGCCGCGCGCTGCTGCGGGCGTTGGGCGAAATGCTGGGCCGCGTGCAGGCGACGCAGCGGTTTCCGCGCTTCGTCGAATACCCTGACATCGTGGCCCGGCTGTGGGCACACGTGGGCCGCACCGGTCTGTTCGCGCCTGGCGTGCTCGACCCTTATACGGACCGGCTTGTCCGCATCCGCGAGACCTATGCGTGGGATCTGGCAAGGTCCGTTTCCAGCCACAACGATCTGGTGCCGCGCAACATTCTGTTCGACGGCGAACGGCTGTGGCTGATCGACTGGGAGTCGGCCTATTGCAACGATCCCGCGGTTGACGCGGCGATCGTGCTGGACAATTTCGCCGCCTTGCCCGAATTGGATTGCGTGCTGCTACAGGCCTGGCTTGGCCGCGCGCCGGATGAGGCGCTTCGCGCCCGGCTTGCGCTGGTACGCAAGCTGACGCGGCTGTATTATGCCGGGGTGCTGCTGAGCGCGGCCGCGGCGTCATCAGGGGCGGTGGCGGACAGCGACCTGTCGGTGCCGACACCGGCGGCGTTTCAGCGAGCGATCCGTGACGGGCGGGTGATGCCGGGCGCTGCCGAGACCAAGCGCATCCTGGGCAAGATGTATCTGGCATCGTTTCTCATGGGCGGCGTGCCGCCGGGCCTCGATGCCGCGGTGTAGTCGTTGGGAACGATTTACGTCGGAGTGCAGTCGGTTTGATCAGTGTCGAACGATCCGGTTTGGTTGGCCAGCAGCGCGGTCACCCGAAGCGCCGAGGCAAGCGGGCGGTGCGGTTGCCTGGCCGCATCCACCGCTGCGACCAGGGCAGCCAGGGTTTCACCGCGGCGTTGTGCGATCCGCCGCAGCACGGTCCAGAATTCCGCCTCCAGCGCGACGCTGGTGCGGTGCCCGGCAAGGGAGAAGCTGTATTTGACCAGAACGCTCAGGATCGTCGCTCAGGCCCGGAATCGGACCACTGGAGTTCACCGTTCGGCGCCGGTGTATCGTCGTCATTAGCTGATATCCTTCTGAGTTCGGCCTGGTCCAGCCAATGCGGCGGACAGTGATGTTTCGGCGTCACAGCGTCAACGTTCGGGCGGGGAACCCACGACGGCTGGAAATGCGGACCTGGTCGGCGCTTGCACCTGATGGCGACGTCACTCAAAGTGAAGCGAAACGACGGGACGGATGTTCAATGATCAGGATGGGTTTCGCGGCGGCGGTTTTGCTTGCCGGATTGTCGGTTCCGGGATGGGCGCAGAAGGCGATGGTGGGGGTGACCGCCAGCGAAATCAAAATCGGCCAGAGCGCGCCGTTCAGCGGTCCGGCGAGTGCGTATGGGCAAATCTCCACCGCCGAGTCCGACTATTTCAAGATGATCAACGACCACGGCGGCATCAATGGCCGCAAGATCGACCTGATCGCGGTCGATGACGGCTACAGCCCGCCGAAGACGATCGAGGTGGTGCGCCGGCTGATCGAGGAGGATCGGGTGGCGATCCTGTTCCAGACCATCGGCACCGCGCCGAACGCGGCGATCCGCAAGTATGTCAATCAGAAGAAGGTGCCTGACATCTGGCTTGGGTCCGGAGCGTCGATGTTCGTCACCGATCCGAAGCTGTACCCGTGGAGCATTCCGTTCCAGCCAAGTTACCGTCTGGAAGGACAGATGTATGCCAAGTATATCCTGCAGCACAAGCCGGACGCGAAGATTGGCATCCTGTACCAGGACGATGACCTTGGGCGGGACTATGTCAACGGATTGAAGGACGGCTTGGGCGACAAATACGCCAAGATGGTGGTCAAGACGCTGTCGTACGAGATCACCGACCCGACCATCGATTCGCAGATCCTGCAGTTGCAGGCCTCGGGCGCCGACCTGCTGTACGATGCGAGCACACCGAAATTCGCCGCGATGTCGATCCGCAAGGTGGCCGATATCGGCTGGCACCCGCTGCACATCATCGATTCCAACGGCGCGCTGGTGAACCCGGCGCTGGTGTCGGCCGGGCTGGACAAGTCGGTCGGGGTGATTACCGCGCAGTATTTGAAGGACCCGACCGACCCGGGCTGGGCGGACGATGCCGGGATGAAGCAGTATCAGGCCTGGCGGGCGAAATACGCGCCCGAGAGCGATGCGGCCAATCCGGTGTGGGCTTATGGTTACACCATGGCTCAGGCGCTGGTCCTGGTGCTGCGGCGGGCCGGCGACGATCTGTCGCGGGAGAACATCATGAAGGCGGCTACCAGCCTGCCGGACACCACCAAGCTGCCGATGGTGCTTCCGGGGATTACCATCAGCACGAGCCCGACCGACTATCGGCCGATGAAAAGCATGCGGCTGAGCCAGTTCGACGGGAAGATGTATCGGTTGCTGCCGCAGTAGTCCGGTCCAGCCCAATGGGGGCATGGTGGGCACCGGCACGGTTCGATCCGGGGCGAAGCCTGGCGCCGTTGGGCGCATGGCCGGGTGATCGGGCCGGCGGCGAGCGGTGTTGTTGTTTTGTCGCGTGATTTTCGCGCCTTGCACGTTCCGCGCGGCGCGATCATGCTGGCAGCGCCAGGGTGCAGCGATGTGTTTGCCGATGCGGCTGGGCCGATGCGGGCTGGGCCGTCAACGACCGGCGTGGCTTGCCCGCGGGTCGTGGGTGACGGGGCCGCCGGCACGCTCGTGCCGCAGCGCGACCTCGCAGGTGTAGGAGAGTGCGGATGGTCAGTCAGTTCCCCACGATGCGGCTGCGCCGGCTGCGGAGCAACCAAGTGATGCGGGACCTGCTGCAGGAAAGCACGGTCTCGTTGAACGACCTGATCTACCCTATTTTCGTCGAGGAGGAGCTCGACGACTTCGCACCGGTGGACTCGATGCCGGGCATTTTCCGCATTCCGGAGCGCAAGCTGGACGCCGCGATGAAGGAAATCGCCGCGGCCGGGATCAAGGCGGTGATGACATTCGGCGTCAGCCATCGCAAGGATGCCATCGGCAGCGACGCGTGGAACCGGGACGGCCTACTGGCGCGGATGATCAAGCGGGCGAAGGACGCAGCGCCGGAGGTGATGCTGATCTCGGACACGTGTTTTTGCGAATACACCTCGCACGGCCATTGCGGGGTGATCCATGGCGGAGAGGTGGACAACGACCACACCATCGAGAACCTCGGCAAGCAGTCGGTAATCGCGGCCGGGGCCGGTGCCGACATGATCGCTCCGTCGTCGATGATGGATGGCCAGGTGGCGGCGATCCGTTCCGCGCTGGACGGCAACGGCTTCGGCACCATTCCGATCATGGCGTATTCCTCGAAGTTCGCCTCGGCGTTCTATGGTCCGTTCCGAGCGGCGGCGGGCTGCGACCTGGAGGGTGATCGCAAGGCCTATCAGATGAACCCGATGAACGGGCGCGAGGCGTTGCGCGAATCCGACGTGGATGAGGCCGAGGGCGCCGACATGCTGATGGTGAAGCCGGCGATGCCGTACCTGGATGTGCTGACCCGGATCCGCCAGCGCAGCCTGCTGCCGCTGGCGGCCTATCAGGTGAGCGGCGAATACGCGATGATCAAGTTCGCCGCGCAGGCGGGCGCGATCGATGAACACCGGACGGTGCGCGAGAGCCTTGGCGCGATCAAGCGCGCCGGCGCCGACCTGATCTTGAGCTACTTCGCCCTGGACATTGCCCGGCACGGGTTCTGAGACGCCAGCCGCCGGTCGACATCAGGATGATATGCACGCCAACAAGGCCACGGCGATGCGGGTCACCACGATCAGCATTCGTCATCGCCGGAGCTGGGTGTCGTTAGCATCGGCTTGCTGCCACCTGGTCGGATCGATGTCGGCCATGGTCCTTGCGTTTCGATGTTGGCGGTTATCGGCTTCGGACGCGCGCCGCCACGGCAAGGCGCGGCGGCGCGGGCGCGGCGGAGCCGAAGGCTGGTTCGTGCCTCGCCGGCGAGGCACGTGGGTGCGGCGTCAATGCATCCGATACGCATCAGCCGCCGTATAGGTTAGGATTTGCGATCCCGAGGCCTGCCGCATGCCGAACGACCCGCCGCCGCGCACTGCTCCGTTCGCCGCCGATGACACAGCGGGGCTGTTGCTGCGCTGCGCCGGGGGCGATCGGGCGGCGTTCAGGCTGCTTTACGACCGCTGGGGTGGGCGTCTGAATGGCATAGCGCTGCGGATCACCCGCCAGACTGGCCTCGCCGCCGACGCGACCCAGGATGCATTCGTGCAGGTGTGGCAGCAGGCATCCCGGTTCGACCCCGCGCGTGGCAGTGCCGAGGCGTTTCTGATCAGCCTGGTCCGCTACAGAGCGCTGGACATCGTGCGCCGGCGGGCACGTGAGATCCCGGGCTATGAGCCAAGCGAGCAGTCCGACGACACACCGGACGCGCTGGCCCAATTGGTCGGCAGCGCTGAGGGCGCGGCGTTGCGCCGCTGCCTTGGTCTGCTTGACGCCGAACGGCAGCGGCTGGTGGTGATGGCGTTCGTCGAAGGCCTGTCGCACAGCGAGCTGGCGGAGAATCTGTCGGTGCCGCTGGGGACCGTGAAGTCCTGGATTCGCCGCAGCCTGCTGTCGCTGCGGGAGTGCCTCGCGACATGAGTGACGCAGCGGATCGCGATCTGATCGCCGCCGAATACGTGCTGGGAACGCTAGAAGGCGAGGATGCGCGGGCGGCCGCGCAGTTGCTCGCCACCGATGCGGCGTTCGCCGCCGCGGTGCGCGGCTGGGAAGAGCGGCTGATGCCGCTTGCGGCCTGCGCGCCGCCGGTCGCGCCTCCGGCGGGGCTGTGGGACCGCATCGACGTGGCAACGGCGGGGGCAACGGCGGAGGCGGGGGCGGCGGGGATGGCGATGACGCCCCAGGCCGCAGGGGCGGCATCCTCGGTGGCGGGGGCAAAATCCTCGATATCTGCTGCGGTGGCCGACGTGGTGCCGCTTGGGTTGCGGCGTCGGCTGCGCATCTGGCAGGCAAGCACCGGTGCGGCGCTGGCGATCGCCGCATCGCTGGCGATAGTCGTGCTGCATCGCTCGCCGCCTCGGGTCGCGGTGCTGGCGCCGATGACGGGAGGCGTCCCGGTCTTGTTGGCGACGACCCGATCGAACGGAGTGACCAGCATCCGGCCGGACGGGGCGATCACGGTGCCTGGCGATCACGACCTGGAGCTTTGGGCGTTGGGAGCCGGGGACACGCGACCCCGCTCGCTCGGGGTCTTGCCGGCGGCGGGTCGGCAGTTGGCTGCCGCGCTGCCGGCCGGCACGCAGTTGCTGGTAAGCCTGGAACCGCGCGGCGGTTCGCCGACCGGGCAGCCGACCGGGCCGGTGCTGTATGGCGGGCAGTTGACGGCGTTGGAGTGAGGTGGCGGGGCGGCGGCTTCGCGGCTGGCGCGAGCCGGCTGGCGATCCCCGGCGTTGCCTTGGCGGAGCCGGGAGGACGCAGGTGGGCGGTCCAAGGCCGGCCATGGCACGGATCGATTGGGTGAAGTTATGACACGGATGGATCCGGATCGACCGCAATACCGATGGGTCCAGGGTAGCCTCGACCCGGATTGAGCCGAATTGGCCACGACGCGGATCAATCCGGGTTCGCCATGACGGTGGGCGGGATATTCGTTTGTGCCATGCGCCGAGGCCGCTCATGGCACGAAGCGAAGCCGGCGGCGGCGTGGTTGAGACGCCGCCTTGCGGCGGCGTCTCGGTCAGGCGGGCGTCAGTTAGCCGGGAAGCAATACGTGGTCCACGACCTGGATCACGCCGTTGGATTGATTGACGTCGGAGATGGTTATGTCGGCGATGTCGCCCTTCTGGTCCTTCACGCTGAGGTTGTTGGAACCGTTCATCATGACATAGAGCTTGCCGCCTTCCACCGTGGTCAGCGTCGCTACGCCGTGGCCGGCCAGGATCATCGAGCGCAGCTTTGTCGTCGTGTAGTCACCCGGGACCACGTGGTAGGTCAGGATCTTGGTCAGCATCGCCTTGTTCTCGGGCTTGACCAGGGTGGCGACGGTGCCTTTTGGCAGCGCGTCGAAGGCTTCGTTGGTCGGCGCGAACACGGTAAACGGACCCTTGCCGTTCAGCGTATCCACCAGGCCGGCGGCCTTCACCGCGGCGACCAGCGTGGTGTGATCGGCGGAATTAACCGCGTTGGCGACGATGGTCTTGTTGGGGAACATCGACTGGCCGCCGACGCGGACGGTCGGCTCGGACATCGACTGCGCGAACACCGGGGCGGACGCGGTCAGCAGGATGGCGGTAAGCAGGGCAGCGGTCTTCATGGTGCGACTCCTCGCTGGTTTGGCGGCCGTGACCGGTCGCTGTGATGTTCTCGTGCGGAGCCGGCCGATTGGATGCAGCGGGCGGACGGTTTTTTTGCAACGGTCCGGCTGAGCGGGGCATGCCACGGGGTCGGGATGTGGCCGCCGGTGCCGGCCGGAGTGGGCCTCGGGCAGGCGGGTCGGCTGCCGATTCAGACCGCTCGACGGTTCGGCGGTCGACGTCGGATGGACTTCGGGGGCGTAGCGGCAAACACTGCCGCTCTCTCGGTGGAGATAGGAAATGACCCGACATGACATGCGTCATCAGGGCGAAGCGATGCTTCGGACTCTGTTCGGGTCTGCCGCCCAACCGGCTGGGCTGGCCAACCTGCTGACCGAGGCGGCGTATGGCGGGATCTGGACCCGGCCGGGTCTTGCCCTGCCCGACCGGCTGATCTGCTCGATCGCGGCGCTTGGCGTCGGGCCTCGGCCGCGGGCGCTGCGGCGCCACATCGGCGCCGGGCTGGAGCATGGGCTGGGCGCCGAGGCGATCCGCGAGATCCTGGTGCAGGCGTCGCTCTATTCGGGGTTCTCGGCGGCGGAGGAGACGCTGCCGCTGGCCGGGGAGGTGTTCGCCGAACGCGGCATCCAGTTTCCCGCCGATCCGCCCGAGGAGGTGTCGCTGGAGGTGCTGGACCAGCGCGGAGCGGCGCTGATGGCGCAACTGCATGGCAGCCGGGCGAGCGAGGGGTATGCGTCGCCGGACAATCCGGTGACCGGTGAATTGTATCCGGCGGCGATCCGTTACGGATATGGCGAGATCTGGTCGCGGCCGGGGTTGGAGCATCGGCAGCGGGCGCTGGTGGCGGTCGCCGCCTTCACCGCGCTGCGTCTGCCCGAACAGGTGGCAAAGTTCGGCCGGTCGGCGCTGAATGTCGGGCTGAACCGGACGCAGGTGATCGAGGCGATCATCCAGACCGCGCCGCTGACCGGGTTTCCGCCGGCATTGAACGCCTTGGGCGCGATCGGCGCGGCATTCGCCGCGTGACCGCGATCAGCTACGGCGACCGCCGCCTCGGCGTGCTGGTGCCATCCGGCAACAGTGTGGCGGAGACCGAGTTGCGGGCGATGCTGCCGCCCGATGTCACGATGCTGACCACGCGGTTGGAGCTGCGCGGCAGTTCCGCCGCCGAACTGCTGGCGATGCTGATTCAGTTGGAACACGCGGCCGCGCTGCTGGGACATGCGGAGCCCGAGGTGATCGCCTTCCACTGCACCGCGGTATCGACGTTTGCTCCACATCTGGCCGGCGAGATCCGTGACCGCATCAGCGCCGCGACCGGGCGACGCGCGATTGCCACGGCCGACGCGATCCTGGCGGGCCTGGCGACGCTGGGTGCCCGGCGGGTGCTGCTGGTGACGCCCTATGTCGAAGCCGTGCATCAGCGGGAGGTCGCGTTTCTAGGGGCACACGGGGTGAGGGTGACCGGCGGCAGTTGCCTCGGCGTGGACAGCAACACCGAAATGGCCGCGATCAGGCCCGAAACGATTGTCGCGCAAGTGCAGGCCGCAGCGTCGGGCGTGGTGGCGGACGCTTGCTTCATCAGTTGCACCGCAATTCGTTCCGCCGGGCTGATCGCCGCGCTGGAGGCAACGCTCGGTATCCCGGTGATCACCAGCAACCAGGTATTGGTCTGGCATGCGTTGCAGGTGCTTGGCATACATCGGCATGTCAACGGGTTTGGCCGGCTGCTGAGTTCAACGACCATTGCCAACGGCCCGTCGCGGCGCACATAAAGGCTGCGATGATGCGACGCCCTCCACACGCCGCTGGACACTCCCCGGGACACTCCTCTGGGCGGCCCCGGGCCTACGCGCCGGACCCGGCCGCGCCTCTGGGCCGGGGGTGCGACATGCCGGGCTGTGCCGAGGCCGGCGAGTACCGGGCGCCGAAGTCGCGGTCCAGCCTGAACGAATATCATTGGTTCTGCCTAGACCATGTCCGCGCCTACAATGCCGGGTGGGATTTCTACAAAGGCATGTCGCCGGCCGAGGTCGAGGCGCAGTTGCGTGCCGACACGTCCTGGCAGCGGCCGACCTGGCCGATTGGCAGCCTGGGCCACACGGCCTGGGACGAGGACGTATTGAAGGACCCGCTGCACATCCTGGCCGCGGCGCGGATGAAGACTCAGAAGCGGCCGGACCCGCACCAGGCACCGGCGGAGTTGCGAGAGCCGTTGGCGACTCTGGGCCTTGCGTGGCCGACCACGCTGGATGCGGTGAAGAGCCGCTACAAGGAGTTGGCCAAGCGTCATCATCCCGACGCCAACGGCGGCAGCCGTGATGCCGAGGAACGCCTGAAGACGATCAATCTTGCCTACGCGGCGGTGCGCTCCAGGCTTGGCTCCGAGGCTCGGGTCGCGGCCACCGGCTAGACCGAAGACCATCAGCCTCGCGCCGCCCTTGCGCGCCACGCCGGCAACGCTAGACTTTCTGCCAATTGCAACAGGAAACGCTGGACTATGAACACGGCTGTCGATATTGCCCCGTCCCGCCCGACGTCCGAGATCAACCTGCCCGATACCAAGGTGTCGGCGCGGCCGATTTTCGATCTTGATGTTGACATGGAGGTGCCTGCGTTTTCCGTGCGTACCGAGCACGTGCCGGACATCGACACGTCGTATCGCTTCGATCGGGAAACCACGATGGCGATCCTGGCGGGCTTTGCCTACAACCGCCGTGTGATGATCCAGGGCTACCACGGCACCGGCAAGTCGACCCATATCGAGCAGGTGGCGGCGCGGCTCAACTGGCCGTGCATCCGGGTCAACCTCGACAGCCATATCAGCCGCATCGACCTGATCGGCAAGGATGCGATCGTGCTGAAGGACGGCAAGCAGATCACCGAGTTCCGCGAGGGGATTTTGCCGTGGGCGCTGCAGCACGCCTGCACGCTGGTGTTCGACGAGTATGACGCCGGGCGGCCGGACGTGATGTTCGTGATCCAGCGCGTGCTGGAGGTCGAGGGCAAGCTGACCCTGCTGGATCAGAACCGGGTGATCCGGCCGCACCCGTCGTTCCGGCTGTTCTCGACGTCGAACACCGTTGGGCTTGGCGACACCACCGGGCTGTATCACGGCACCCAGCAGATCAATCAGGGGCAGATGGACCGCTGGAATATCGTTGCAACCTTGAACTATCTGCCGCACGCGATGGAAACCGGCATCGTGATGGCAAAGATGGGCATCGACGGCGCCAAGGACAGCGCCACCAAGAAGCGCATCGAAAGCATGGTGGCGCTGGCCGACCTGACCCGCGCGGGGTTCATCAACGGGGATATCTCGACCGTGATGTCGCCTCGGACGGTGATCACCTGGGCGGAGAACGCGCGCATCTTCGGCGATGTGGGCTTCGCCTTCCGGGTGACGTTCATGAACAAGTGCGACGAGGCCGAGCGGTCCACTGTCGGCGAATATTATCAGCGCTGCTTCAACGAGGACATCCCGACTGGTGGCTTTACCACTCGGAAGTTCGCCTAAGCGGGGTCTGGCATGAGCGGGAGCACGAAGGACAACGCCAGGGCCGAAGATTTCAAGCGCGCTACAGCAGGCGTGCTGCGCGCGATCGCTGAACAGCCCGATGTGCAGGTGGCATTTCAGCCCGGACCCTCCGGCGTATCCGGCAAGCGGGCGCGACTGCCGCTGCCGACGCGCGCCCTGCCCGCCGCCGAGATGGCGAAGCTGCGCGGCCAGTCGGACGCCATCGCGCTGCGGCTGCGCCATCACGACGACGGCCTGCACGCCCAGCGGATGCCGACCCGGCGGGAGGCGAAGGACGCCTACGACGCATTGGAGCAGGTGCGGGTAGAGGTGGTCGGGTCGCGCTTCATGAACGGCGTCAGCGCCAACCTGCGTGCCAAACTGGCCGAGGAATGCGAGTCCGAGGGCTATGACCGGATGACCCGCAAGGACCAGTTGCCGATCGACAAGGCACTGGCCTTGTTGGCGCGCGAGCGCTTGTCAGGCGATGCCGGGCCCGAGGCGGCTCGGCGTGTGCTGGATCTCTGGCGCGACACGCTGAGCGATTCGGCCGATCAGGCACTGTCGGAGATGATGACAGCGCAGCAAGACCAGGGGGCGTTCGCGCGGGCGTCGCGGCGGCTTTTGGCGGCGCTGGACCTGGCCGAGGCCGAGGTCGATGCCGACCCGGACGACAATTCCGAGGATGGCGAGGACGGCGGCGAGCAGTCCGGGTCGCAGGATAATTCCCAGGATGGCGAGGGTCAGTCGGAGTCAGAACAGGATTCGATGCTGGGCGCTCAGCCCGAGGAGATGGAAGGCGAGGCCGCTGACGATGACGGCTCGGAGTCCGAGGAAGAGGCGGCGGTGGCCGAGGGCGACGATCGACCCGGCGGTCCACAGCCGCGGCGGGAACGGCCCAATCCGGACAGCGATGCAGTCTATCGCGCCTATACGCGGCAATTTGACGAAGAGGTCGATGCCGAGGACCTGTGCGACGCGGATGAACTGGCCAGGCTGCGGCAGCAACTGGATCAGCAACTGCAGCACCTGCAGGGGGTGATTTCGAAACTGGCGAACCGGCTGCAGCGGCGCTTGCTGGCGCAGCAGACGCGGGCATGGGAATTCGACCTCGATGAGGGCCTGCTGGATGCCGGGCGGCTGGCCAGGGTGGTGATCAATCCGCTGCTGGCGCTGTCGTACAAGCGGGAACTGGATATGGAGTTCCGCGACACGGTGGTGACGCTGCTGATCGACAATTCGGGGTCGATGCGCGGCCGGCCGATCACCGTGGCGGCGATGTGCGGCGATATCCTGGCGCGCACGCTGGAACGCTGCGCGGTGAAGGTCGAGGTGCTGGGCTTCACCACGCGGGCCTGGAAGGGCGGCCAGGGCCGGGAGAAATGGGTGCAGGACGGCAAGCCGCGGAACCCTGGGCGGCTGAACGACCTGCGCCACATCATCTACAAGGCGGCGGACTCGCCGTGGCGGCGGGCGCGCAAGAACCTGGGGCTGATGCTGCGCGAGGGGCTGCTGAAAGAGAACATCGACGGCGAGGCGTTGCTGTGGGCCTACCGCCGGCTGCTGGTACGGCCGGAACACCGGCGCATCCTGATGGTGATTTCCGACGGTGCGCCGGTAGATGATTCGACACTGTCTGTGAACCCCGGAAACTACCTGGAGAAGCACCTGCGCGAGGTGATCCGCGATATCGAGAACCGCGACCAGGTGGAGCTGATCGCCATCGGCATCGGCCATGACGTGACGCGGTATTACCGCCGGGCGGTGACGATCGTCGATGCCGAGGAACTCGGCGGCACGATGATGAAGAAGCTGACCGAACTGTTCGACGAGGACATGGACGCGGCCTGGGCCCGCGCGGCCGGTGAACGCGCGGCGATCGTGGTCTGAGCGGTTAGGCAAAGCCCGCGGGATTTGCGGAATCGCCGGCGACCTGGTTGCCGTATGTGCGCGAAGGTCTGCCGCTTCGAGTGGTGGACGACGCCCTCGCCGATGGCCGCATTTCCCTCGCTGAACTGGACCGGCTGGCGTTGCCGCGCAAGACGTTGGCGCACCGGCGTGGCCTGGGGTCGCTGACCGCCGAACAATCCGATCGGTTGAGCCGCCTGTTGCGCATCATCGAGGACGCCGAGACGACATTCGGCGAGCGAGCCAAGGTGCATACCTGGCTGCGTCGGCCGACAGCGTTGCTGGACGGCGAGGCGCCGCTGGACCGTCTGGATACCGATATCGGCACCCGGCAGGTCGGGGCGATCCTGGGGCGTATTGCGCACGGACTTGGTGCCTGATGCTGGCGTGGCGGCTTTGCCGCCGCGCGCATGCGGATCTTAGCGGCGAGGGCGCCCGTCGGTTTGGCGGGCGATGGAACAGTGTCGGCCGGCCGCTGGTCTATCTGGCGGAACACCCCGCTCTGGCGGCGTTGGAGGTGCGCGTCCACTTCGATCTGCCGTTCGAGCTCTTGCCGGTGGATTTCGTGCTGATGCAAGTCGTGGTGCCGGATGGCCCCGACAGGATGTTCGCCAGCGGAGCGGACAGCGTCGAGGTGGGAAACACGTGGTTGGCGTAGGCACAGTCGTGTGCCCTGCTTGTCCCGTCCGTATTGGTGCCGCACGCCTGGACGTGTTGCTCAATCCGCGTCATCCCGATGCCGCCCAGGCCGCGGTGCGCACGATCGAGGCGTTCGGCTTCGACCCCAGGCGGTGGCGGCCATTGGCCGGCGAGGGCTAGCCGGCGGGGGTATTAGCCTTCAGGAACGCCACGACCCGGTCGCGCTGCTGGTCCAGGTGGTCAGGGCCGCGCCAGTCTTTCAGCACCTCCACCCCTGGCAGCAGCGCGGCCAGTTCGGCGCTGGTGGCCGCCGGGTGTGGGATGTCGCTGCCGGGCAGCAAGAAGGTGGGAACCGGACAGCGACGGACAAAGTCCTGCTCGACGCAGAACACGAACGGATGGTCCCACATGTTGTGGCCAAATCCGGCCAACGCGTCTGAGTTTAGTTCGAGGCGGGCGGCCATTTGCTCCTTGGTCCACTCGGCGTGGCTGTCGGGGAAATATTCGGGATGGTCCGGATGCAAGCCGATCGGGTTCTGCAACACCGCCGAGGCCACGCGATTCGGCGCGGTTTGCGCCGCCTTGAGGCAGAAACTGCCGCCGATGCAGCCGCCGAGGACATGAAATTTCTCGAATCCGAGATAGTCCATCAGCGCCATATGGTCGGCGGCGTAGGTGTGCCAGCCGTGGTCCGCCTCGATGGCGGCGACCGAAGCGCCGGCGTTGCGCTGATCCATCGCCACTGCGGTGAAGCCGGCCGCCGGCAGCGCCTGGGTCCAATCCACCCAAGGGCGCGCGGGGCCCGAGGCGGGCGCGGGCCACATCTCCATGCGCGATCGCAGGCCGCCGGGGGCGAACAGCAGCACCGGGAAGCCGGCCCCGAAGGTCTGGTAATGGATCTCGCCATCGGGGCGCTGCAGGGTCGGCATCGGGTTCCTCCTGGGCTTTACCGAGCACGCTGCCTGCGGCGCCGGATCAAAGCAAGGTCAGCCGAGCAGCCGTTTTGCTTCGGCCGCGTCGGCGGCGATTTGGGCTTTCAGCGCGTCGAGGCCGGAGAACTTGGTCTCGGCGCGGATGTAGGTGTGCAGCGCGACCGTGATGTCGGTGCCGTAGATGTCGGCATCGAAGTCGAACAGGTTGACCTCCAGCCGGCTTTCGGTACCGGCATTGACGGTGGGGCGGCGGCCGATGTTGCAGACGCCCTTGACCGTGGTGCCGTCGGCCAGGCGGGTGGTGACGGCATAGACCCCCCTCGCCGGCTCAAGATGGCGGCCGAGCGGCACGTTGGCGGTCGGGAAGCCAATGGTGCGGCCGCGTTGGTCGCCGTGGCTGACGATGCCTCGGATCGCCCATGGACGGCCGAGTTCGGCGGTCGCCGGTTCCGGATAGCCGTCTTGCAGTGCTCGGCGAATGCGCGATGACGACAGCGGTCCTTGCGCGTCGGCGACCGGAGGCACCAGCGTCAGTCCCATGCCGAGGGTTTCCGCCCGCTTGGCCAGGAAGAAGGTGTTGCCGCCACGACGGTGGCCGAAGGCGAAGTCCTGACCGGACACCAGATGGCGGGCGCCGAAGCCATGATGCAGGACCTGGCCGACAAAGTCATCGGCGGTCATCAGGCTAAACTGTTGGTTGAATGGAAGTTCGTAGAGCAGATCGACACCAAGCGCGGCCAGCGCGTCGGCGCGTTCGGCGGACAGGGTCAGGCGGAACGGTGGATCATCGGGACGAAACACCTCACGCGGATGGGGCTCGAAGGTGAGCACCGCGAGGGGGGCGTCGGGACGTGCGGCATGGGCGGCGCGGATGACGCTGGCGTGGCCGCGATGGACGCCATCGAAGTTGCCCAGCGCGACGGTGGCGCCGCGGGCATCTTCTGGCACGTCGCGCCAATCGGTAAAGATCCGCATCAGCGACGCGAGGGCACCAGGAGACAGGCTTCGCCATCGATCACAACGTTCTCCTTCACCATGCAAGTGGTGCGCAGGGTGGCGCTTTTCTGCAGCAGGTTCAAATCGGTGATTCGCACCATGGCGGTGGCGGTCTGCCCGATCCTCACCGGCGCATGGAAGGTCAGCGACTGACTGACATAGATCGTGCCGGGGCCGGGCAACCGGGCGCCAAGCAGTGCCGAGATCGGACCGGCAGACAACATGCCGTGCGCGACGCGTGCGCCGAAGTGGGACCGGCGGTCAACTTCTTCATCGAGGTGGACGGGGTTGGTATCGAGACTGACGGCCGCATGTATCGTTACGTCGGCGTCGGTGATGGTCCTGGACAGGGTCTCGGTCTGGCCGATGTACAGGTCGCCAAAGCTATAGAAGCTGGACATTCTGGCGATCCCGGTTTGTTGTGATGCCTCGGCAACTCATGAACCGTGCCGAAAGCAGCCGGACATCCCGGCGTTGCATGCGCACACAGTATTGATCCGGAACCGAGAGGGTATCATGCCGGCAACGCAAATTGGCTGCTCCGAGGACCTGTTGGCGGAGCTTTCCACCTGGGTACGAATGGAGACCCCGACGACCGATGCGGCGGCGGTGAACCGGCTGATGGACGTGGCCGAGGGTGAACTGACCCGCGCCGGGGCCGCAATCACGCGGATTGCCGGACGCGACGGTTACGGCGACAATCTGATCGCGCGCACGCCGGTGGCGGCCAAATCCGGCGCGGAGAAACCGATCCTGGTCGCCGGGCACCTCGACACGGTGTGGTCACACGGCACGCTGGACCCGATGCCCTACGTGGTGAACGGCGCCAAGGCGCACGGCCCAGGCATATACGACATGAAGGCAGGCAGCTTTCTGGCATTCCACGCGCTGCGGTCGATCCTGCTGCAGGGTATTCCGACGCCTCGGCCGATCGTGCTGTTGCTGACGCCGGATGAGGAAGTCGGCAGTCCGACCAGCCGCTGGCTGATCGAGCGGGAAGCGGCGCTGGCGGCGACGGTATTGATCCCGGAACCGGCCGGCGCGGGCGGGGCGTGCGTGACCGCCAGGAAGGGCGTGGGGCGGTTCATCATGCGAGTGGAGGGGCGCGGATCGCATGCCGGCGGCGCGTTCGAGGATGGCGCCTCAGCGATTATCGAATTGTCGCACCAGATTATTGGACTGCACCGGATGGTGGACATCGAGCGCGGGATCACGCTGAACGCCGCGCCGATCTGGGGCGGGTCGAGGCCGAACGTGATTGCTCCGGATGCCGGCTGCGAGATCGATCTGCGGGTGAACTCGGCGGCGGATGGGGAGGTGATGGAGCAGCGGCTGTTGGGGCTGACGGCGAAAACGCCCGGTTGTCGGGTGATCGTCGAGGGCGGGATGAACCGGCCGCCCTATACCGAAAGCGCGGCGATCGGCTCGCTCTACGCGCATGCGCAGGGGATTGCCCAGCAGGTCGGCCTGGCGCTGCCGAAGCAGCATCGCGGCGGCGGTTCGGATGGCAATTTCTCGGCCGCGCTGGGGATTCCGACGCTGGACGGGCTGGGCTGTCCGGGTGCGGGCGCGCATGCCAGCCACGAGCACATTCTGTGGGGCCATCTGGCGCAGCGGGCGGCGCTGATGGCGGGACTGCTGGAGACGCTTTAGCATGATCGCGGCTTCGAACGTTCAAGGCGCGTAAATCAGGCTGACGGTGGCGGTCGTTGGGGCCACCGGGCAGCGGCATCGGGCAGCATGATCAGCCGCCGAGCATGGCTTGCGCGGCCAGTTGCACGCAGCGCTCGAACACCGACAGGTCGCGCCAGCGATCCTGATCGTCGCGCACCAGGGCGCCGCCGGAACCGTTGATCGCGGCCTCGATCATCAGGTTGTCGAACAGACCGAACTGTTCCACCAGCAATCCGTCGGCATCGCGCCAGGTTCCCTCCGGCTGCTGGCGGGCGCCGACCAGGGATTGGGTGCGGTCGAGCAGATCGGCGGACACCGTGGCGTAACCGAACAGCTTCAGGCCGAGGCCGCGGGCAAACCCGACCTCGTAAACCGTGCCCACGTCGGCGCTGGGCCCGCGGAACGGGGTCAGGTTGGCGACGACGGCGGCACAGCTTCTGATATGGGCTTCGTTGCGCAACGCGATGCGCTGCCATTCGGGGAGGACCAGCCAGTCGGGCGGCTGATCCGGCAGGTCATCGAGCGGCGACACGCCGACCAGATGAAAACCGGCACAGATCGCCTTCTTGCGCTGCATCCAAGCGATCGGATCGGGCAGGAAGACGTCTGGGCCGGCGAGATACACCCGTGTCATGTCGGTTCGTGCAGCAGGGTCGGGCCGGCCTTGATCGGGTCAGTCCGCCAGCGCGGCGACGCCGGGCAGGGTCTTGCCCTCGAGCCATTCCAGGAAGGCGCCCCCGGCGGTGGAGACGTAGGTCAGTTGGTCGATCACGCCGGCGTGGCGCAGGGCCGAAACCGTGTCGCCACCGCCGGCCACGCTGCGCAGCCCATTCTTGGTGGCGGCCGCGACGGCGCGGGCCAGGGCGACCGTGGCGGCTTCGAACGGCGGGGTCTCGAACGCACCCAGCGGGCCGTTCCAGACCAGGGTTTGCAATGACGGGAGTTGCTGGATCAAGTCCGCCACCGAGGCCGGCCCGATATCGAGGATCATCGAGTGGGCCGGAACCGCGTCGGCGGGCACCACCTCGGTCGGCGGATCCGGCTCGAACGTGCGGGCGACGACGGCATCCGTGGGCAGCCAGATCCGGCAGCCGGCGTCACGCGCCTTGCCAAGGATGTCGAGCGCGGTTGGGTGCATGTCGGCCTCCTGCAGGGATTTGCCGACCCGCTTGCCCTGGGCGGCCAGGAACGTGTTGGCCATCGCGCCGCCGATGATCAGCAGATCGACTTTGCCGACCAGATTGCCGATCAGTTCCAGCTTGGTCGACACCTTGGCGCCGCCGACGATCGCCGCCACCGGACGTGCCGGGTTACCCAGGGCGGCATCGAGTGCCTGCAGATCGGCCTGCATCAGGCGCCCGGCATAGGCCGGCAGCAGGTGCGCCACGCCCTCGGTGCTGGCATGGGCGCGGTGGGCGGCAGAGAACGCGTCGTTGACGAAGATTTCCGCCAGCCGGGCCAGGGCGGCGGCGAATTCAGGGTCGTTGGCCTCCTCGCCGGCGTGAAAGCGGGTGTTTTCCAGCACCAGCACGCCTCCCTCCGTCAACAGTCCGACCGCCTGTTCGGCGGCGACGCCGGTGCAGTCCTCGACGAAGCGGACGCGCCGGCCCAGGACTTCGCCAAGCGCGGCGGCGATCGGGGCGAGCGACATTGCCTTGACGCGCTTGCCTTTCGGGCGGTCGAAATGGCTGCAGACGATGACTTTGGCGCCGTTGCCCGACAGTTCGCGAATCGTGGGCGACAGGCGCTCGATGCGAGTCAAGTCGGTGATCTTGCCGTCGCGCAGTGGCACGTTGAGGTCGGCGCGCAGCAGGACGCGCTTGCCGCCGACGTCGAGGTTGTCGAGGGTACGGAAAGGCATGGTTGAACTTCCTGCGTGAGACGCTAACACGGTTCGCGGTGGACGTTGTGTAAGGCGGCCTTGGCTAACGCGGCGCTTCCCCGGCAGCGGTGGTCCCCAAGGGACGTTATCCAGGCGAATTTGCGCAAGGGAAGTCGATCAGGGAAAGCTGTCCAGGGAGCGCCACCGATTCAAAGGGCCCTGCCGGCCCAACACCGCTGGTTCAGACCCCAATCAACCCCGCCGCGGCACCCAGACTGGCTTTACAGGCTGCCGAACAGCGCGGCGGTGTCGGCCATGCGGTTGGAGAACCCCCACTCGTTGTCGTACCAGCCCATGACCCGGGCCAGGGCGCCGTCCACCACCGCGGTCTGGGTGGCGTCGAAACTGCAGGAGGCGGGGTTGTGGTTGAAGTCGACGCTAACCAGCGGCGCAGTGCTGTAGTCCAGGATTCCGGCCAACTCGCCCTTCGAGGCATCCTGCATCGCGGCGTTGATGTCCTCCTTTGTGGCCTGGCGCGACAGATTGACGTCGAGCGAGACCAGCGAGACGTTGGGGGTCGGAACGCGGATGGCGGTGCCGTCCAGCTTGCCCTTCAATTCCGGCAGCACCAGCCCGACGGCACGGGCGGCGCCGGTCGAGGTTGGGATCGTGGAAACCGCCGCGGCGCGGGCGCGGTGCAGATCCTTGTGCAGCGTGTCCACGGTGTTCTGATCACCGGTATAGGCGTGGATGGT
Organism: Rhodopila sp.; assembly: GCF_965277165.1. Lineage (GTDB taxonomy): Bacteria > Pseudomonadota > Alphaproteobacteria > Acetobacterales > Acetobacteraceae > Rhodopila. The sequence continues at coordinate 1,621,701 of NZ_CBDICE010000005.1, read as the reverse complement.
CACCATGTAGCCGCGCAGGATGCCGAAGCGCTGTTGCAGCACCATGGCCATCGGCGCCAGGCAGTTGGTGGTGCAGGATGCGTTGGACACCACCGTCATGTCCTTCGTCAGCGTCTTGTGGTTGACGCCATAGACGATGGTCGCGTCGACCTCATCGGCGGGGGCGGAGATCAGCACCTTGCGGGCGCCCGCGGTCAGCAGCGCCGACGCCTTGGCCTTGCTGGCGAAGATGCCGGTGCACTCCAGCGCCACATCGACACCTTTGTAGGGCACCTTGGTGGGGTCGCGTTCGGCGGACACTTTCAGCGGACCATGGACCTTGCCGTTGTGGCGGATGGTGATGGCGTCGCCGGACACCTCGATCTGGCCAGGAAACCGGCCATGCACGCTGTCGTAGGCAAACAGATGCGCGTTGGCCTCGACGCTGCCCAGGTCATTGATGGCAACCGGCACCACATCGTCCCGCCCGCTTTCGATGATGGCGCGCAGCACCAGGCGTCCGATGCGCCCAAATCCGTTGATCGCGACCTTTACCGCCATGACTTGCTCCCGTTCGGTTACCATTTGGTATGTGATACAGCCTTAACGCCACAGTCTTTGGGACAAATCAACGCTAACCGCCCGCGCGGCGTGCCGGTTTGATGCGCTGTCATCCGACACGGCGGGTCACTGCGGCGACCACGGCGTCGATCGTGATCGCGAAATCCGCATCGCGCCGCGGATGGCCGGCGGACGCGACTGGCCCGGGCAGGCCGATGAAAGTGCCGTCTTGACCCAGCCACTGGTCCCAGCCGAAGCCTGAGGCGGCCTCGACGCCGACGCGCGGCGCGGTGCCCAGGACCCGGGCGCGATACGCGATATCCTGCAGGGCGAATTGTTCCCAGCACGGTAGCGAAACGACTGCGACGAAGACGCGGGCGGCCGCCAGATGGTCACGAGCGGCCACGGCGATCGCCACTTCCGATCCGGTTGCGATAAGGGTGGCCTGGCGCGATCCCTCGGCCTCGGCCAGGACGTAACCGCCGCGGGCACAGCGGTTCTCGGCCGCGTCGGTGCGCCCTGTCGGCAGGGTCCGGCCTGGCAGCACCAGCAGGCTGGGACCGTCCGCCCGACGCAGCGCGAGTTCCCAACATTCGGCGGTTTCCATGCTGTCGGCGGGACGATGCACGTGAAGATTGGACATCGCGCGCAGGCCGGCCAGATGCTCGGCCGGGTGATCGGTGGCGCCGTCCCGGCCGGTGGCGGCGGCTTCGTGGGTCAGCACATATATCACGCGCTGACGCATGATCGCCGCCATCCGCAACGCCGGCCGCAGCGAGTCGCTGAAGGCAACGCCTGTCGCCACATACGGGATGATACCGCCATGCAGCGCCATGCCGTTGGCGGCAGCGGCCATGGCGTGCTCGCGAATGCCGTAGTGAATATGTCGGCCGCCGTAATTGCCGACGGCTATCGGCGCCATGCCCTTTGCCGGGGTGTCGTTCGCCGCGGTCGGGCCGGCCAAACCGCCAATCAGTTCGGGGGTAGCGGCGACCAGCATGTCCAGGCACTCATGTCCCGGGGCGTGTCCCGGGACACGGTCTGGAGCGCGGCTTGAAGTGCGACCGGCGGCCGCTAGCCGACACTCGGCGATGCGCTGCTTCAGTTCGGCCACCGCCTCATGCCAGGTGTCCGGCAAGCGGCCCGACATCACCCGTTCGAACTCGCCGCGCTGGTTGTGTCGGGCGAGACGCTTCAGCCAAGAACGGCGCGCGGCGGCGCCTCGGCTGCCGACGGCGTGCCAGCGCTGGGTCACATCGGCCGGGGCCAAGGGGCGGTCGTGCCAACCGGTGCGCGGGCTGGCGCCGGCGGTGGCCGTCAAATCCGACGTCGAGTCGGCGGCTGGGTTTGTTGCCGCGACATTGGCGGCTGGTGGCGGGATCGCCGCGCGGCAGGCGATCAACGTGGGTTTTCGGGAGCGCACGGCGAAGGACAGAGCCGCGTTGATCTGGGCCGAATCATCGCCCTCGACCTGTTTGGTGGCCCAGCCATAGGCAGAAAACCGCTTCAGCACGTCGTCGGAACAGAACAACGCCCGATCGCCATCGGTCGAGCAGCGTTCATCGTGATACAGCACCACCAGCTTCGAAAGGCCAAGGTGCCCGGCGAGCACGGCGGCCTCGTGGCTGACCCCCACCATCAGATCGTCATCCGAGGCGACCACCCAGGTCCGGTGATCGACCAGCGACTTGCCGAAGCGCGCAGCCATATTGCGTTCGGCGAGCGCCATTCCGACGGCGGTCGCCAAGCTCTGCCCGGATGGGCCAGAGGCGGTCTCGATCGCTGGATGGCCGGCGTGATCAGGATAGAGTGCGGCGGCCGGCCCGGCGCGGATGTCATCGATCGACATCGCGTCATGCCCGGTCAGGTGGATCAGCGCGCGCAGCAGTATCGAGTGATGGCCGGCGGACAAAACGAAACGGTCGCGGTCAGGCCATCGAGGATCGGCCGCGTCGAATTTGTGGAACCGGGTCCAAAGCGCGGTCGCGACATCCGCCATGCCAATTTGGGCCACGCCGATTTGAGCGGGGTCGATCGGCGGTTCGGAGTGACCGGGCTTCGATAGTCTTATCGCATCGATCCCCAAGGCGCGGACAGCATCCGCCATTAGGCGTGACGGAGCGATCGGTTCGGCCGGGATCGCGGACCGGCGGGCCAGGGCGGGATTGTCCGGCGGCAATACGATGGGGACGTCCATGCCGTCTCCTTGACGGGGTTTGGTTTCGGATCGGCGTCATCGCGCCATCACCCCGGCCGGGCGAAGCCATTACCGGACGGTCGGGCCATCCGGACGCCCGCGGGCCGAACGGTTCAGGGGCCGGATCGTGGGGGTGGCCTGGCCTCTGTCTTGGGCTTGCGGTTGTGCCAGGCTTCCATCAACTGCAACACCGTCGCCGCCGTCTCTTCGATCGAACGGCGGGTCACGTCGATCGTCGGCCAGCCATGGCTGTTGCAGAACCGCCGGGCCCACAGCAGTTCGGACCGCACCGCGTCTTCATCGACGTATTCCGAGGCATCGGCTCGGATTGGCCCGGTCTGACTGCCGCCGCCGATCAGACGCAAGCGATGGCGGCGGATGTCGATCAGCGCCTCGGGCGCCAGGGTCAGGCCGATCACCGGGCACCTGATCTCCCCCAGCCCCGGCGGGATCGGCAGGTTGGGGACCAGCGGCACGTTGGCCGCCTTGATGCCGCGATTGGCCAGATAGAAGCAGGTCGGTGTCTTCGAGCTTCGCGACACGCCGACCAGCACCACGTCGGCCCCGGCCAGCCCAGGCTGGGCCTGGCCGTCGTCATGCGCCAGCACGTAATGCATCGCATCGATGCGAGAAAAGTAATCCGCGTTGAGCACGTATTGGCGGCCGGGCCGCGCCTCGGCCTTCTGGCCGATGACGTCCTGCAGGGCGTCGATCACCGGATCGAGGACGTTGACCACCTTGACGTTGAGCCGCCCGCAGGTGGTGTCGAGTTCAAGCCGCAAGGCGCGGTCGATCAGGGTGGACAGAACCGGACCGGGTTCGGCCTCGATGCCTTCAAGCACGCGGTGAAGCTGGAAGCGGGTGCGGATCAGGCTCCAGCGGTGATGGATGATCTGCGCTGGTTCGAACTGCACGGTGGTGGCCCGGGCGATGGCATTGAGGGTTTCCCCGGTGGCATCCGACACCAGGTGCAGGTTGATACGCTGGGCTTCGAGGGGCGGGTCCATAGCCCGACCATACAGGGCCAGCGACCACGCGGCGAGCGCTATCCGGGATTTTGCGCCTGGCTGCCCACTTAGGCGCGCCGAGATGGGTCAATCTGCTGCGGCGGGGGCTGTTGCAGGCAGAGTAGCTACCCCGCAAGAGGTTAGCCTGCGCGTCGTTGTTTCGCTTAGCTGATAACTATGCACCAAGATAAAACTTGCGGATTAGGTCGTTATTGCTCAATTCATGATTCGATTCGCCTGCAAATTCGATGCGGCCATGCACTATTATGTAGCCGCGGTTGGCTATGCGGATGGCTTGGCTGAAATTTTGCTCCGCCATCAAGACCGCGAGTTGGAAGCTATCCTTCAGCTCTTTGATTTTGTCTATGGTCCGCGCCACCAGCAGGGGCGCCAGCCCAACCGATGGCTCATCGATCAGCAGCAAGCGCGGCGCAGACATCAAGGCGCGGCCAAGCGCGAGCATCTGTTGCTCGCCTCCACTCATGGACCCGGCGAGTTGTCTTCGTCGTTCGGCCAGACGCGGAAAGAGCTCAAAGCAGAAGGCAAGGTTTTGCTGGACTGCGGTACGCGCCTTCTTACGGAACGAACCCATCAAAAGGTTCTCGTTGACCGTCAACCGCGGGAACAAGTGGCGCCCTTCCGGTACGAAGCCAATGCCGAGATCAACGATAGCCTCTGTAGACATTCCGATCAGTTCATGCCGAATTCCATCAATCTCAGCGGCAATTGATCCCGCGGACGGACGAACCATTCCCATCACACACTTCATCAAGGTGGATTTGCCATTCCCATTGGTGCCCAGGAGCGCCACGATCTCGCTTTCCGCGACAGACAGGGAAATGCCGTGCAAAATCTTCACGACACCATATCCAGCATGCAGACCGTCGATAGAGAGACTAGCTGCCAAGATAAGCCGCCACTACGTCGGGCTGGCCTATTACATGCTTTGGATCGCCGTCGGCGATTTTTCGCCCAGCCACCAAGACGATCAATCGCTGCGAAAACGCCAGCACCGCTCGCATGATGTGTTCGATCATTACTATGCTAACGCCGCGTGCGTTAACTTTCATCAGGAGGGTAAGGATTTCGTCCACCTCCTGGTGGGAGAGACCGGCCATGACCTCGTCAGCGATCATTAGTGTCGGTTCGGATGCCATCGCCCGCGCCAGTTCGAGCTTTCGCAGTTCAATCTGAGTGAGCTCCCCTGGTCTGCGGTCAGCCTTGTCCAACAGACCGACCATGTCGAGCAGTTCCTCGCATCGCTGGCTTGACCGGAACGCTGCGCGGGTCCGTTTCTCGCCTCCCGCATAAAGGCAGGGGATGAGAACGTTCTCCGCTAGCGTCATTGTTGGGAAAGGTCGGGGCAACTGAAAGCTGCGAGCCAAGCCCAACCTGGTCCTTCTATGGGCAGAAAAGCCGCTTAGTTCGACCCCGCGAAAGACAATCTTTCCGCTGTCATGCCGCAGCGTGCCGCAAAGGCAATTCACCAAAGTGGTCTTGCCGGAACCGTTTGGTCCGATGAGCCCGACACGTTCACCCACGGCAATCTGAAGCTCCACATCTGAGAGCGCGACAAAACCACCAAACCTTTTCCTCAATCCCTCGACCGTCAGCAGCGCCTCGCTCATCGTTCAAACCAACCCAGGATGCCTCGAGGTGCTGCGACCACGAATGCCACGAGTAACAAACCTACCAGCAAGAGGGACAACGCCGATGATATTGTGACGACAGCAATCTGCTCCATCACAGCGATCAGAATGGCGCCTATGACGGGTCCCGCCCACGTCCCCATTCCGCCGATCAGTGGCATGGCAATCGTATTGACGGCGTAGCTCAGACTGAAGCCTGACGCGGGATCAATATATGTCACATAATACGGCAACGGCGCGCCGGCCATCCCCATCAAACCGCCCGACAGCACCGTCGCGATGAGCTTTAATCGCAGTGTTGGGACCCCGGACGCCTCGGCTGCCAATTCGTCGTCGCGAATAGCCGAGAACCCATACCCCAATCGAGAATGCTCTATGGCCCGCGCAACCGCAACCGACGCCGAGGCCAATATAAGCATGACGATAAACAAATATTGAACATAATCGCCGCCAAAGATTGGCGAGTGAGTAGGCCGAATGATGTAGGCGCCCCGGGATCCTCCAACAAAGTCCCAGTTGGTGATCAGAGTTTGCGTCACGATTGCCATCGCCAGCGTTGCGATCGAGAAAAATGCTCCGCGCAATCTGAGCGTTAGATAGCCCATGGCTAAACCTACGACACCCGACACTATTCCGCCCGCCAGCATCATTGCCGGCAACGGTAACAGGGGCACGGTTTTATGTAACAGCACGGTGGTGTAGGCACCGAGAGCAAAGAAACCGGCGGTGCCAAAGTTCACATAACCAGTGTAACCACCAAGGATGTTCCAGGCCGTTGCCAGCACGATGTATTGCAGCACGACGTAACCAGCAAAGAACACATAAGCATTGTTGATTAGTTTGACTAATCCGAAGGTCAGCGCCGCCACTAGCAACGCAAAGAAGAGGAACCGAGCATTACGCACTAGGTGCGTCCAAACAGGCCCGCCGGCCTCACCGCGAGTGTCACGAGCAGGAGGCCGAAGGCCACAGCCGGCGACCAAGATGGCCCGTAAAAGGTCGAAGTGAGGCTTTCCATGACACCCAATGCCATCGCCGCCACCACTGTCCCGCCAAAACTTCCAAGACCCCCCATCACGGAGATCGCAAAAATTCGACCAATGTAGTCGCGAGCGATTGAGGGCTCCACTGGCTGAATTATGATCAGGGTCGCGCCCGCGATCGACGCACTGGCGATCGAAAGGCCAAAGGCAATTCGCTTAATTCGGCCTGGATGAGCCCCCATGAGGCGCAGTGCCATTGGATCCTGGGCCACCGCCTGAATCGCTCGTCCCAGGAACGTGTAGGACATAAACGATTGCAGCACGCCAATGAGCGCCCAAGACACCAGGAACGGAACGACGAGCCGCAGTGGCAGATCAACGCCACCGATGTGCAGGCTCGGTCCGATATAGGGCGCAACCACTAATCGGTAATCCACGCCGAACGCCAGCACCAAGCCAACCTCGATGACGAACAAGATGCCGAAGAAGAAGGCCAAACCGCGAATTGAGGCATCACCTCTTCGTTCAAAAGCGACGTCGTAAAGGCTGTAAATGGCCGCTCCCAACAAGTAGAACAGAGGCAATAGGACAATACTTGATAGGATCGGGTCAAAGCCAAACCTACTGTTGGCGATAAACGCTGTATAGGAACCCAGGACGATAAACCCAGGATGAGCAATGTTGACGACATCCAGCATACCGAAGGAGATCGAGACCCCAATTGTGACAGCCGCATAGAAGCCGCCCAGGAGGATCCCGGATACAAGGGCGTTGCTTAGGAGGTCGAAGGAAAAATCCATCGCTTCAAATGCGCCGTTTTTGAGTGGCTTGCTGCACGACGGACTCTAGTAAATTCTGCGCCGGGGGGGTGGACGGCTTCACTTTTTTGCTTTGGTATATGGGTAGATAAGCGAGCCGTTTTTCATTGATTCTGGGTAGAGCACGACCTCGACTTTCGGATCCTTGAATTGATCGACGTCGTTGCTTTTGACATTCTGAAACTGAACCTCTAGCACGCGGGCCTCGGTCCACTCGCCATTCGGGCCGAAGGTGATATCACCCGCGACGGTGTGGAACGTGTGGGACCTGATGTAGTCGGCCAGTTTCTGCTGGTCGAGGCTGCCGACACCCTCCACCGCTTTTTGCAACACCTGCATGTCGGCGTAGGCGAAGGGCGGTATATAGAAGCCAAGCAGATCGACGCCGGCGGCCGCGGATTTGGCCTGGTAGCGCTTCAGGAAGTCCAGCGCCTGGGGTGTGGCGTAGCTGCTGAACGGCAGCCAGTAATCGTAGTCGACGATGCCGTTCAACAGTGGGCCCAACTGCGTCTTGATGGCGGTCGACTGCAGGCCGACCATGCCGCCGCCGAACAGTTTGGTTTTCAGCCCGATTTCGCTGGCCGCCCGGACCATGCCGACGGTGTCGGGCGGATAGGAAGCGACGAACACGAGGTCGGGGTTGGCGGCCTGGATCCCGCGCACGATCGAGGTATAGTCATTGGTCGTTGGCGGGTAAGTCCTGTCGTAAACGATCTTTAGACCGGCCTGCTTGGCCAGTACACGCGCGCCGTCGGTTGCGTTGCGGGCGAACTCGGCGTCGGCGGCAACAATCGCGAGCGTTGTCGGCTTCGGGTTTTGCGCCATGGCCACCTCGAAGAAGCCTTTGGAAAAGCTTTGCTTCGGATGCGGGCCGCCGGTCGGACTGATCGAAAAGTAGTTGGGGTAATGGAACTCGGTGTTCGCGGCGAGGGCGAACAGCCCGAGGAAGGTCTTCTGGTGCTGCATGACCACCGGCATCGCCGGGGCAACCATGTTGGTGGCGTAGCCGCTGATGACGAGATCGACTTTGTCCACGTCAAGCAACTTGGTGTAAATGCCCGGCACGTTGGCGGGATTGGACTGATCATCGTAGTAGACCAGCTTGACCGGCCGGCCGAGCAGGCCGCCCTTGGCGTTGATCTCCTGCTCCCAGATCTGCATCGCCAGCAGAGCCGCCCTACCGTTCGGAGCCAGGCCTCCGGTCAGCGCCATCCCGAAACCGATGGTAATTGGATCGGCGGCGCTGGCGTTTGGCACCGTGGCGAGAAGAAGGCCGACGGCGAGCAAGGCGCCGGCCCAAAAACTCCGGTTGGGGCGTCTTGGCATTATAATGTTTCCTCCCGCTGGCTTTTTGTTTGTAATCGATTCACGCCCGAGTTGACGCTGTGATGGGTGACAAGTTCGGACCATCGCGCTTTGGACTAGAAGCTATATTGCAAGGCGGCCGACTGGCAAAGTGCTAGGGTTTGCCGCTAGGTTGCAGCCTGCGTAATTCCCGGGCCCGAGCCCGTCGGCCTTGCGCCTGGCTGGCGGCCAATGGCTCGGGCTGAGGCGAAGGCCCACGTTGGGGCCGGCGCGATCATGCGGTATCGTAAGCGCGACAAGTGGAGGCCAAAGCCATGCAGGACCTGGACGAATTCACCACCACCGATGAAACGCTGCGCCAGATGGCGGGCACCGCCAGCCCGCGTCTGAAGCAAATCGGCGAGGCGGCGGTGAAGCACCTTCACGCGTTTGCCCGCGAGGTGAACCTGACGCCCGAAGAATGGCTGCTGGGGATCCAGTTCCTGACCGAGGTCGGTCAGAAATGCTCGCCGTTGCGCCAGGAGTTCATCCTGCTGTCGGACGTGCTGGGACTGAGCGCGGTGGTCAACGCGCTGCACGACAAGAAGGCGCGCGAACTCGGTTCGCAAAGCTCGCTGCTGGGACCGTTCTATCGCGAAGGCGTGGCGGTGATGCCGATGGGCAGCCAGATCGTCGAGCAGCCCAGCGTCGAGGAAATCGTCGTCTGGGGCAAGGTGACCGACAATGACGGCGCGCCGCTAGCCAAAGCGCTGATCCAGGTCTGGCAGACCAGCGAACGCGGGCAGTACGACCTGCAGGAACGCAACGGCGAGTCGATGGACATGCGCGGCAACTTCCTGACCGGACCGGACGGCGCCTACCATTTCCGCACGGTGCGCCCGCTGGGCTATTCGATCCCGATGGATGGACCGGTCGGCGAGATGGTGATGATGCAGAATCGTCACGGCATGCGCCCATCGCACATCCATTGCCTGATCGGCGCCGAGGGCCACCGGGAACTGGTGACCGCGCTGTATTTCGGCGATGACCCGAATATCGAGTCCGACACCGTGTTCGGTGTATCGCAGTCGTTGGTAGTAGAGGCGCGGCAGGACCCGGCGTGCCCGGTTCCCGGGCTGCGTTCAGTGCATTACGATTTCCGCCTGGCCAAGGCGGCGCCGGGTGAAACTGGCCGGGTCGGCGCCGATCCCACCAAGATGATGAAGGCGGCCGAGTAATGCCGCGCCGGATCGTTGATATCTCGTCGCCGCTGAAAGCCGGAATCCGCAGCGATCCGCCACATATGCTGCCGAAGATCGAATACATGGACCACCACCAGACCGCCCCGGCGATGGCCGAGTATATGGCGGTCAGGGTCGATCAATTGCCCGGCGGCGAGTATGCGGCGGTCGAGACGGCGACGATCAGTACTCACAACGGCACGCATATGGATGCGCCGTATCACTTCTTTTCCAGCATGAATCATGCGGTGAAGCCGGGTGGGGAACCATCGTGGCGGATCGACGACGTGCCGCTGGACTGGTGTTTCCAGCGCGGCGTAAAGCTGGACTTCCGCCATCTGCCGGATGGCTATGTCGCGACCGCGGGCGATGTGGAGGCGGAGCTGAAGCGCGTCGGCCACGACATCCGGCCGCTCGATATCGTGGTGGTGAATACCGCGGCCGGGGCGCGTTATGGCGAAGACGATTTCGTCGATACCGGCTGCGGGATGGGCAAGGCGGCGACGCTGTGGCTGACCGAACGGGGCGTGCGCGTGGTCGGCACCGATGCCTGGAGCTGGGACGCGCCGTTCTCGTTCACTCGGGACAAGGTGAAGGCGACCGGCGACGCCGGCCTGATCTGGGAGGGTCATCGCGCCGGGCGCGAGATCGGCTACTTCCAGATGGAGAAGCTCGGCAACCTTGCGACGCTGCCGCCATTCGGGTTCGATATCGTTTGTTTCCCGGTGAAGGTGCATCGCGCCTCGGCCGGCTGGACTCGCGCCGTGGCAGTCTTCAACGACTGATCCAGGGACGCCGCCGACCCACCTGGTTCAGAACCAGTTCGATTTGTCGACGATATTGCGCAGCGGCCGGCCCTCGGCGAAGGCCCTGCAATTGTCCTCGATGATCTGGAACCGCCGGTCGTTCAGATGCGGGCCGTAGCCGGCCATATGCGGGGTCAGCAGCACGTTGGGCATGACCCATAGCGGATGCCCGGGCGGCAGCGGCTCCTGCTCATAGACGTCGAGCGCGGCGCCGGCGATCTGGCGGGCTTCGAGCGCCGCGACCAGGTCGTCGAGCCTGGTGGTCATGCCGCGCCCGATATTGATGAAGAACGCGGCTGGCTTCATCAGGCGGAATTTCGCCCGATCGAAGAAGCCTTCGGTCGCCGGCGTGTGCGGCACCGTCAGGATCACGAAGTCGGCGCGCGGCAACAGGGCGTCCAGTTCCTCGGGTTGGTGAAGTTCAGCCACATGGTCCGGCCGGTCGGTGCGGCGCGCATCCACCGCGATGACGCGCACGCCGAAGGCGGACAGCAGACGTGCGGTCTCGCCGCCGATGCCGCCCAGGCCAACGATCAGCGCGACCGAACCGGGCAGCGGGACGACGCCCTGGTCGGCGGGCGGCTTTGCCCAGACGCGGCGAAGCTGTTGGGGGATGAAGACATGCAGGCCGCGGGCGAAGGCGAGCACGAAGGCGAGGATATGGGCGCTGATGTGGTCGTTGTAGATCTCCCGGAAGTTGGTCACAGTAAGCGCGTGCGCCACCAGTTCGGGGTAATAGTAGCCGGCAGGCGGGGCGGCCTGCGGCGCCTGGAGCCAGCGCAGCCGCTGGGCCTTGGCCAGCAGCTCGGGCGGTAGCGTACCAAAGGCGGCGTCGGCGGATGGGATCGCCGCGGCGGCGGCTTCCTGGTCCTTGGCAAGCACCAGGTTCATGCCAGGCACGGATCGCGCTAGCCGGTCGGCCCATTGACGGGTCAGCGCGGTCTGCAGCGGCAGCATAAGGAAGGTGAAGGCATTGCTCATGGGTCGGCTCCACGGCTTGGTTGGTGTCGGGCCGCCCGACGGCCAGGCGCCACCGGCGATCGATAGGTTATCGGAGAAAATCGCCCCTGAATCAAAGCGCCACCGAACCAGGCGATCCGTCTCCCGGTGACCACGGCCGAACCCACGCCGACGCGGCCGCGCAACTGACTGTGATTGAGCGGCGACGCGGATCGCCATAGGCTTCGGCTCACATTCCCGGATGCTGTCTCCCGGTCGTTTCGGGGACGTGACCGAGGTCTGACGTTGACCGAACCATCGAACGGCGAAGGATCGATCGGATGCCAAGACGGCTGATCACCTCACTCGCGGCGGCTAGCTTGATCTTTGGCTACCAGACAATGCCGCGGGCTGCTCCTCCGCCCGGCGCCGATCCGGATCTGGCTCCCTGGTTCCGCAGCCTGCACCTGCCGAATACCCATCAGTCCTGTTGCGACCTGGCAGATTGCAGGACGGTGCAATACCGCATCACGAACGGTCACTTCCAGGCCTTCATCGGCGGCGAGTTCGCGCGCTGGCAGAACCCGCCGTTCGCCTGGGTCGACGTTCCGGACAACAGCGTGCTGCACCGGCACGACAATCCCACCGGTGAGGGCGTGGCATGCTGGGCGGGCATGCGGATCATCTGTTTCGTGGAAGGAACCGGCGCCTGAGGGTCGCCGGGTTGCTTGACACGACCTCTGTTCGCCCCAATACTTTGCCATATGGTGAAGTTTCAAGCGACGCAACTCGACCGGACATTCTCAGCCCTCGGTGACCCGACGCGCCGGGCGATTCTGGCACGCCTGGAGCGCGGGGACAGCGTATCGATCGGCGAGTTGGCGCGGCCGTTCGCGATCAAGCTTCCGGCGGTGATGAAGCATCTCGACGTGCTGGGCACCGCGGGGCTGATCACCCGATCGAAGCACGGCCGCACCGTTGCGGTGCGGCTCGCGCCCGGCCCGATGGAAGCGGCGATGGATTGGCTGCGCCACTATGAACGCTTCTGGTCGGACCGCCTCGACCGGCTCGCCGCTTATGCCGAGGCCGAGGAGGCGAAGACCGGTGCGGCGAAGATTGGCGCGGCGAAGACCGGCGCGGCGAAGATTGGGGAAAGCACGCCATGACCAGCCTGACCCTGGTGCGCCGGATCGCGGCGCGCCCGTCGATCGTGTTCGACGCGCTGACCGCGCCGGACGGCATCGCCTGCTGGTGGGGGCCGGACGACGGACCGGTGCTGCTTGCCGAAACCGATGTCCGCGTGGGCGGCCGCTTCCGGGTGCGGTTCAGGATGATCGACGGCAGCGAACATGAGAGCAGCGGCGCGTATCTGGAAGTCGTCAGACCCAGCCGCCTGGTCATGAGCTGGCGCTGGACCGATGCGGGCGAGCCTCAGGAAGCAGGCGAAGAGTCGCGTGTCGAGATCGACCTGCGGCCGATCGATATCGGCTGTGAACTCACCTTCACCCATTCGCGTCTGCGGACCGAGGCATCGCGGGCCAGCCACGAGCAGGGCTGGAACGGCGCGCTCGACAAGCTGGTGCGACATTTCACCGGCGCGGCCGGGCTGAGCTTGCAATGATCGTGCAGCCTGCGCGCTCGGCCGAAACACACCGTTCGCCGAAACACACCGGGAGAAAGCAATGATTCCGACCATCACGACTTTCGGCTGGGTCCCTGAGTTCGCGCGCGGCTTTGTCCGCGACCTGCGCCCGCGCTGGGCATTCGAGGAAGTCGGCCAGTGCTACCGGGTGGACTTGATCGCTGATTCGAAGAGTCCCGAACATCGCCGCCTGCAGCCTTTCGGCCAAGTGCCGACCTACCGCGACGACGAGGTCGCGATTTTTGAATCGGGCGCCATCGTGCTGCGCATCGCCGAACGCGCCGGCCAGTTGATTCCGGCGAAACCCGCCCGGCGCATGCGGGCGCTGCAATGGCTGGCGGCGGCGCTCAGTTCCGTCGAGCCGTATGTCATGGCACTTGCAGTCAACGACATATTCGAGGCGGATCGCGAATGGTCAAACGCGCGCCACGCCAAGGTGGTCGGCGACCTGAAGACCCGCCTCGCCGATCTCGAAGCCGTGTTCGGCGACAATGTCTGGCTGGATGGTGATGAATTCACCGTTGGCGACCTGATGATGATCTCGGTGCTGAGTGAGCTGCGCGGCAACGCCGAACTCGCCCATTTTCCGCTTCTGTCGGCCTATACCCGGCGCGGGGAAAGCCGGCCGGCATTCAGGAAGGCGATGGCCGATCAGTGGGCGACCTTCAAGGCGCCGGCCGCGAGCTGAGTTCGCTCGACTACAACGTAAAGGGGAAGAAACAATGGCGGTTTTCCAGGGCTGCGTGATCTCTGCCGGAGCTTGCTGCCTCAGGCCGATCCCACACACCGGCCACGAACAGGGAGCCTGGAGATGACCCCGAACAAGATTGCCACCTGCCTGTGGTTCGGCCATGGCCAGGCTTCGAAGGCGGCTGAATTCTATGCTGCCACTTTTCCCGACAGCGCCGTGAAAGCCCGCCACTCGTCGCCAGCGGACTATCCCGACGGCAAGCAGGGTGATGAGCTGATGGTCGAGTTCACCGTGCTGGGGATGCCGTTCCTTGGACTGAACGGCGGCCCGCAATTCAAATTCAACGAAGCGGCCAGTTTCCTGGTCTATACCGACAGCCAGGAGGAGACCGATCGTTACTGGAACGCGATCGTTGAAAACGGCGGCTCGGAATCGCAATGCGGCTGGTGCAAGGACAAGTTCGGCCTGTCCTGGCAGATCACACCGCGCGCGCTGATGAACGCTGTCACCGATCCCGACAGGGCGGCGGCGAAGCGGGCCATGGACGCAATGATGACCATGACGCGGATCGACATCGCCGCGATCAAGCGGGCGCGGGCAGGGAGCGCGATTGGATGAGCCCGCAGCTCTTCGGCCACCCGTTTTCGTCCTACACGATGAAGGCGCTGATCGCGCTGTACGAGAACGAGACGCCGTTCGACTTCCGCATGCTCGGTGCGGATCATCCAGAGAACGCGGCGGAGCTGGCCCGGCGCTGGCCGGTGGGCCGGTTCCCGATACTGGTCGATGGCACCACGACGGTGGTCGAAACCAGCGCGATCATCGAGCACCTGGAGGTATTTCATGCCGGCCCGGTGCCGCTGATCCCGGCAGACGCGAAGCAGGCGGTGCAGGTTCGGATGCTCGATCGGGTGTTCGACGGCCACGTGATGGCCCCGATGCAGGCGATCGTGTCCGATGCGCGCCGTCCCGAAGACGCCCGGGATCGTTACGGAGTCAGCCAGGCCCGAACCTCGCTCGACGCGATCTATGGCTGGCTCGACCATGCCCTGGCGGGGCGCCGATGGGCCGCCGGCGAGGCGTTCACGCTGGCCGATGCGGCGGCCGCGCCCGCGCTGTTCTATGCCGACTGGGTGCAGCCGATCGGCGAGAGTCACGCCACGCTGAAGGCCTATCGCGGCCGGCTGCTGGCGCGTCCTTCGTTTGCCCGCTGCATCGAGGACGCGCGTCCCTATCGGCGTTTCTTCCCGCCCGGCGCGCCCGACCGAGACTGAAGCAAGCGCCCGGCCCGTCGACCGGCACCGCTGTGGTGACCGGTGTATCGACGAATGCGCCCGGCGCCCGTCCTGCCGCTTGGGTCGCTCGCTTCCCGGGATTGCGGTTGGGCACGCGGCTTGCTTGCATTTCGCCGAACCCATCGGCGGAGGCGATCCATGTCGCGCAACCCATTCCATCTTGCCTGGTTCCTGCAGGGGTCCAGCGTTCAGGCCTGGGCCGAACCGTGGACCGGCCATATCGGCACCAGTTGGCAACAGCCGGAGCTGTTCCTGGACATGGCGCGCAGCCTGGAACGCGCCTGCTTCGACTACATCCTGCTGGAGGATTCATCCTATGTCGGCGAGAGTTTTGGCGGCTCGACCGAACTTTACCTGAAACACGGCATCGCTGTGCCGCGGCAGGATCCGTCGGTGGTCGCGGCGCTGATGACCCAGGTGACGTCGCGCATCGGCATCGTGCCAACGTTCGGCACCTTTGCCTATCCTCCGTATCTGTTGGCCAGGCTGGTGGCTACGCTGGATCAGGTGTCGGGCGGGCGGATCGGCTGGAACATGGTGACCGGAAGCTCCGACTTCGCGGCGATGAATTTTGGCCTGGACGGGATGCCGGAACACGACCTGCGCTACGACATGGCTGATGAGTATATCGATGTAGTGCAGCGGCTCTGGTCGTCATGGCAGCCGGGCGCGATCATCGCCGACCGGGCATCCGGTTCGCTGGTCGATCCCAGCAAGGTCCATGCGGTGAACTTTGAGGGCAAGTTCTACAAGACCCGCGGCCCGTTGAATTCGGGCCCGGCGCCGCAGGGGCGTCCGGTGATCGCTCAGGCCGGCGGGTCGCCGCGCGGGCGCGGTTTTGCCGCGCAGCACGCCGACACCATCGTCGCGCATCCGAAGGGCATCGACGGGATGAAGGCCTACCGAAACGATGTCCGCGCCCGCATGGCAGCGCATGGCCGCGATCCGGATCAGTGCAAGGTGCTGTTCATGGTCGCCCCGATCATCGGCGAAACCGCGGCCGACGCGCAGGAGCGAAAGCGCATCCGCGAGGCCAGGGCGGCGGCGCAAATTCCCCAGCGACTGGCCTTCCTGGGCAAGCTGATGAATATCGATTTCGGCGGCATGGACCTCGACAAGCCGATCAGTGACGAACTGACCACCAACGGGCATCAGCAGACCCTGGACCAGTTCAAGACCATGGCCGCGGGGCGCACGCTGCGCCAGGCGATGGGCGAGCACAACGTGACCGCGCTGTCGGTCGAACTGATCGGCACGCCGGACTCGGTCGCGGCCAGGATGGGAGAAGTGATGCAGGAAGTCGGCGGCGACGGCTTCCTGTTCTCGATGCCCAATGTCAGCCGGCGGCTGCTGGCCGAGATCGAGGACGGCCTGGTGCCGGCGCTGCAGGATCGTGGCCTGGTCCGTTCGGCCTACGGGCACCAGAAATTCCGCGCCAACCTGCTGGAGTTTTGATGGCGGCCGGTCCGGCCCTGGTCAGCGCCCGAGGCTGAAGCCGGCGAGTTGGGCATAGCCCTTGACGATCCCGACGAGCTCGGTTTCGGTCGCCACATCCTCAATGCGGGCGAAGCCAAGCGGGGCGCGGGTGGCGATCAGATCGATCACCCGTTCGGGACCGCCGGTGCGGTTCGACTGGACGACGGAAGCGGTGGCGGGCAGCCGGTCGGCCTGATAGGCGGCAAGTGCCTCGGGCACCTGGAGGCGCCCGAACAGGTCGGCCAGGCAACGCGCGTCCAGGATCGCCTGGGACGCGCCATTCGACCCGACCGGGTACATCGGATGCGCGGCGTCACCGAGCAGGCTGACCCGCGCCTGGGTCCACCACGGCAGCGGGTCGCGGTCGCACATTGGATACTCGAAGATTTCGCCGGTCTGACGGATCATGCGGCCGACATCGATGAACGGCAGATGCAGCCGTTCCGCCAGATGCCGGAACGACCGGTAGTCGCCGAGGCGCGACCAGTCCTCCCGCCGAGGCGGTGGCTGGCTGGCATCGGCGACCTTGGCGTAGATCACCCAGTTGATCAGCCTGGTGTCGGCGGTGTTGCCCGGCGCGATCGGGTAGAGCACCAATTTGGCGACCGCGTCGCCGGCGATCACCATGCTGTCGCCGCCGTCAAACGCCGGCCATTCCACCGCGCCTCGCCACATCTGGGTGCCGTTCCAACGCACCGGGGGATCGTCCGGATGCAGGCTGGCACGCAGGGCCGAGTGGATGCCGTCGGCACCGATCAGTGCATCCCCGGTTACGTCCTGCCGGCTGCCGTCGGGCTGCTGGAATCGCGCCACCACGCCATCGCCATGTTGCGTGTAGCCCACCAGCCGCCGCCCCGAGCATAGCGCGTCGGAGCCGAGCCGTTCGGTGGCGGCCTGCCAGAGCATGGCATGCAAGCGGCCGCGGTGGACCGAGAACTGCGGCACATCGTGGCCGGCGAACAGCCCGCGCGGCTCCGACCAGATTTGCTGTCCCAGGTGGTTGCTGTAGGTCAGTTGACGGGTGCGGATGGCGATCCGGTCAAGTCGCGGCAGCAGGCCGAGGGCGGCGAGTTCACGGATCGAATGCGGCAGCGCGTTGATGCCGACGCCCATCGGCCTCAGTTCCGCCGCGGCTTCATTGACCTGGCAGTCGAGGCCCCTCTGGTGCAGCATCAGGGCCAGGGTCAGGCCGCCGATGCCGCCGCCGGCGATGATGATCCGCATGGTCCGGGCCTCGCCTCACGCCGGCGGTGGCAGGAAATGAACGTTGTACAGCTCGGCGATGCGCACCACCTCGGCCGGATCGGCGACCCGATCGATGTTCACGAACAGGTCGTATAGCCGACGCGCCGGCGCCACCCAGAACAGCGCCCTGGTGTCGGTGGTGCCGCGGTTGAAGATGCCGTGTTTGGATCCCATCGGCATGCGGATGACGTCGCCGGCGCTGGCCTTCAGTTCCTCGCCATCAAGCCAGAGGTCGAAGTC
The DNA here is from genome assembly GCF_965277165.1 of Rhodopila sp. Lineage (GTDB taxonomy): Bacteria > Pseudomonadota > Alphaproteobacteria > Acetobacterales > Acetobacteraceae > Rhodopila. The sequence goes on along the minus strand of NZ_CBDICE010000005.1, from coordinate 1,603,648 downwards.
GCCCTGTAGCACGCGGATGAATTCGTCCTGGTCGGGATGGAAATGCGGCGGCACGAAGGTGCCGGGCGGGAACAGGGTGTCGAAGGCGAACGAGGCCTCGGACAGTTGCACCGGCTTGTAGGTCTGGCCGAGAATGTCCCAGACAACGTTGTCCAGGCTGTCGCCGGATCGGGTGATGCCAAGTTCGACTTGCATGGGCTGGCTCCCGCGGGGGTGGGATATAGGTCGGGTCCTGGTGCGGCCGTCGCCCGGGCGCCAAGGTCGGTGCCTAATCCGGGGCGGGCCGTGCCAGCCTTATCCCGCCGCGGCCATTTGATCCAGGCCGAACAACGCCGCGCCGAGCAGGGCCGCCTGGTTGGTAATCACCTTCACCGGCACTTTGCCGAGCAAATCGGCGAAGCGGCCTTTGTTGACGAAGGCCTGCATGAAGCGGCCGCCGCTGAGGTGGGGAAGGATCCGCGGCGGTATGCCGCCGCCGAGATAGACGCCGCCGGTCGCCAGGACTTTCAGCGCCAGGTTACCGGCTTCGGCGCCGAGGATGGCAACGAAAACATCGACCGCCGCGGCACAGAGCGGGTCGGGGGGATGCTGCAACGCCGCCTGCATGATGATCGGCGTGCGATCCGCGGCCGCCGACAAGGTCGCCGCCAGCGCGGCCGGCTCCGGTGCGTGGCCGGAATCGCGCAGGAATTCGTATATGTTCGGCAGCCCGCTGCCGGAACAGACCCGCTCGTAGGCGACATGGCCATGGCGATCGGCGACGTGGCGCCATAGCGCGGCCTGGGTCGCGTCGGCCGGGCCGAAGTCGCCATGACCGCCTTCGGAGGAACAGGCGATGTATTTGCCGCCGTCCCAGATCAGGAAGGCTTCGCCCAATCCGGTTCCTGGCGCGATCACCGCGATGGGGGCGTGGCGGTCCTCGTGGCCCTGGTTGATGACGTGGACGTCCTCGGCCAGCAAATGCGGCACGGCGTAGGCCACCGCCTTGAGGTCGTTCAGCAGCGTCACGCGCTTCAGGCCAAGTGCCTGCTGCATCTCCGCTTCGTCGAGCACCCAGGGCAGGTTGGTGAGGCGGGCGCGCCCGTCGATCACCGGGCCGGCGACGTCGAAGCAGGCGGCTTCGGCCGGGTGGTCGGTTTGTTCGATAAAGGCGCGGACGACGTCGTCGAGAGTTTTGTATTCGGCGCTGTGGAACTCGGCCTGGGCGATCGGGTTTCGAGGTCCGGCTTTCGGGTCGTAGAGCGCCAGTAGGGTCTTGGTGCCACCGATGTCACCGGCGATCAGCATCCGACTGTTCCCTGGTTGTCCGCGGGGTAGCACGAAATGAGGGGGCGTTGTCGGTTGTCTTCGCCGAGTTTTGTTCCGCGGTCAACGGTGGGGGATGGCGTCCCGTAGGGGATTCGAACCCCTGTTGGTGCCGTGAGAGGGCACTGTCCTGGGCCTCTAGACGAACGGGACATCGGCCTGAACCGGCTTCTAGCCGGGAACCCCCGCGACCTCAAGGCCTACCGCGCCAGCGAAATCCGCCCCGCCACCGCCCCGGTCGCGGGATCGATCAGCACCACTCGGTCCACCCCGCCGCCCGCCAGTTGCACGGCCAGCCGATCGCGCACCGCGGCAATCCCGGCGATGTGGGTTCCCGCCGGCTCGTCCAGCACCGCCGCGACCGAGGCCGGCAACGCCGTCCCGGACGGCGCCGATACCCGGCGGAACACCGCGATCAGCAGCGTCGCCGTCCCGACCACGATCAGCACGCCCATGACGATGGTCGCGATCTTCAACGCCCGCATGCGGTCTCCCATTCGAAGCCGATCCGCGTTATCGCACGTCGACATGGCAGCCAACAGCGAGCCTCCGCCGCTTGCCCGACCAACATCGGGACCGATCCACATCACCGCCGCGGCCGAACAGGCTGGCCAGCGGGTCGACCGTTTCCTCGCCGATACGCTGGGCACGATCTCGCGATCCCGGGTGAAGACGCTGATCGATGCGGGCCGGCTGCGCAATGAGGCCGGCTTGATCACCCAGCCGGCCGAACCGGTGCGCGCCGGGGGCACCTACATCCTCGACCTTCCGGCGGCGGTTCCGGCGACGCCGGCACCGCAGCCGATCCCGTTTCCCGTTCTGTATGAGGACCCAGATCTGATCGTGCTCGATAAACCCGCCGGGCTGGTGGTCCATCCGGCGCCGGGCAACCTCGATGGAACCCTGGTCAACGCATTGCTCGCCCATTGCGGCCCCGAGCTGACCGGGATTGGCGCGGAACGCCGCCCCGGCATCGTGCACCGGTTGGACAAGGATACCTCAGGCGTGATGGTGGTGGCCAAGACCCAGCTCGCCAACGACGTGCTGACCGCGGCGTTCGCCAGCCGCGAGTTGCGCCGCAGCTACATCGCCCTGGTCTGGGGGCTGCCGCGACCGCCCAGCGGAGAGATCGAGGGTGCCATCGGCCGAGACAAGCGCGACCGCAAACGCATGGCAGTGACCGATCATGGCGGCAAGTTCGCGCTGACGCGTTACCGCACGACGCAGGCCTGGCAGACCCGCCTGGCGCTGCTGGAATGCCGCCTGGCGACCGGGCGGACCCATCAAATACGCGTGCACCTTGCAAGCCACGGTCACCCCGTGGTCGGCGACCCGTTGTATCTGCGCCGAGTACCGGCGGCGGCCAGGACCGTAGAACAGCCCCTTCGCGGCCGGTTGCTGGACTTCCCGCGGCAGGCGTTGCACGCCGCCAGCCTGGGCTTCAAGCACCCGCGCTCGGGCCGCGCAATGTGCTTCGAAGCCTCTTTGCCAGCCGATCTGCAGGCCCTGCTGAACGACGTCGGGACCTGGCTCGGAGGCGCATAATCCGAGGTTGACCTTGACAGAACCATTTCAGTCCTGTATACCCAAATTCACCAATGCGGCGGGATGTCCGCGTTGGCGGGAACGTACGGAACGCCGCTGCCGATTGGGGCGGGTCTCCGGGGCGTGATGTCCCTCCCCTGCATCCCGCGTGACCAAAGTCACATTCATGCCGTGATATTGCGCCAGTTTGGGCAGACATCCCGGCTTGACGAAAGGAGCCTTGAACCGTGGCCTCTGCCGTCCTCAATGTTGCCCCAGAGGGCAATCTGTCGCGGTATCTCCAAGAGATCCGCAAATTCCCAATGCTGACCCCGGAGGAAGAACTGTCTCTCGCCCACCGCTGGCGGGACACGGAAGATATGGAGGCGGCACACAAGCTTGTCACCTCCCACCTTCGACTGGTTGCAAAGATTGCCATGGGATATCGCGGTTACGGCCTTCCGGTCGGTGAGTTAATCAGCGAAGGTAATGTGGGGATGATGCAGGCGGTGAAACGCTTCGATCCCGATCGCGGCTTCCGCCTCGCCACCTATGCAATGTGGTGGATCAGGGCGGCGATCCAGGAATATATCCTGCATTCCTGGTCGCTGGTGAAGATGGGCACCACTGCCGCCCAGAAGAAGTTGTTCTTCAATCTGCGCCGACTGAAGGGCCAGATGCAGGCGATCGACGACGGTGATCTGCAGCCTGAACAGGTTGCCAAGATTGCTCGCGTGCTGGACGTGCCGGAACAGGACGTGGTCAGCATGAACCGCCGCCTCGCCGCGCCCGATCACAGCCTGAACGCGCCGGTGCGCCAGGACAGCGAAGGTGAGTGGCAGGATTGGTTGGTCGATGAGTCGGAGACCCAGGAAAGTTCTATCGCCGACCGCGAAGAATTGACCGGCCGCAAGGCGTTGCTGACCGGCGCGCTGAAATCACTGAACGAGCGGGAACGCCACATTCTGATCGAGCGGCGCTTGAAGGATAACCCGACGACGCTGGAAGATCTCTCGCAGCAATATAACATCTCACGCGAGCGCGTGCGTCAGATCGAGGTCCGGGCGTTCGAAAAGCTACAAAAAGCGATGAAGGCGCAAATCGCCGAACGTCGCCTGAACGCCGGCAACCGGGTCGGCGCCTTGACGGAACAGGTCTGAAAACAGCCCTTGACCCCGGGCAGACCACGGTGACGGTGCGGCCCCCAAGGAGTTATAGTTGTTGGTAGTCCGCCGGTGGAGCGATTCCGGCGGCCCTACCGTCCTTGGTCGTCTTCCAGTCCCCATTCGGCGACAAGCGCCTCACGCTTGGCAAGCAGGGTGGAACGCCGGGACCGCAACCGGTAATCGTCAGCAGCCTTAAGCATGAGCGGCAGGATCTGGGTCACCACCCAGGCCGCGGCGGCCGCCAGCCACGATCGCAACACGGTATGCCAATCCGCCAGGTAACCCATGCAGCCATCGATTCCGGCACACCGATACCACGAATTCACCACCGGGTGCACGCAAGCCGCAGCCTGGAACAACAGGATCGCGCGGGCGACGCTGCAGCCTGGTGTGCGGTCCAACACCAAAGCCAGCAGCCCCGGCAACAGCAGCACCGTCGCGGGCAGCGCGATGTCCGGCGACAGCGCGATCAGCGCCCCCGCGGCCAGCCCGAGCAACAGCACGATCAGGCCGCTCATGCCGCGGCCAAGTTTCGAACCGGTGCTGATCACAGCAGAATCGACATCATCATCAGGATAAACACCGACAGTCCGATGCCACCCGCGATCGCCCGGCCAAACCGCTCGGCGTCGGCAAACCGTGCCTCGCCGTGATGGTCGATCGCGGCAACTTCGGCATCGATCCCGGCCACCTCGTTCACGGCCAGTTGCGCCCCGGCGCTATCCAGAACCCAAGAGGCGCGGTCCTCGACCAGTTCAAGCAGCCGCGCCAAAGATCCAGCTTGGGTAAGCTGGTCCAGCCGAACCTGCATCGCCTCGCGCCGAGGCTTGTTGCGCCAGCGCCGCAGGTCCGGCTGCAGGCGGGCCGCCACCCATTTGGCCAGCGCGGGCATCGGCGTCGGGTGATAGCGCGCCTGCATCTCTTGCAGCAAAGCCAGTTCGGCCCCGCGATACGACTCGGCATCCTTGGCGCCGGACAGGGCGTTGACCTGGACCTCGATCTTTCGATCCGCGCGTGCGGCGATGAAGGCCGAGATATGCAGATCGATCAGGCTATCTTCGTCGCGTTCGCCGGCGTTTTCGAAAAATCGCATCAGGTCCGGCATCGTGGCGACCCATGAAGCGACCATCCTAGGCGATCGGCACGGCAACTGCGGGTTCAGTGTATAGAACAGCCGCAGCAGTCCGGCCGGGCCGCCGGCATGCAGAATCTGCCGCTGCGACGCCAGATCGGGTGGATCGGGACGGCCCGATCGGACATCTTCCTGGCTCCAGTAAGCGAACACATCGGCGGCGATCAACTCCTCGACCGCGGCCAGCAATTCCGCCTTCGATGCGATTCCATCGGCCAGCATGGCCGGCAGCGCATCGGGCCATATCGCGATCCCGCGCCAGCACAGCGGCATCCGGAAATTGAGCGCATCGATGGTGCGCATCACCAGGAACGAGTCGCTCCAAGGCCCGGATTTTGTCTCGGCGACGCGGCCGCGAACCAGTTCCTCGATCTGCGTCGCCGAACCGGCATCGCCCAGGCCGCGGCGCAGCCACTGGGTGACCAAGCCGTTGCGCAGGAACTGAATGGCCTTCTTCTCGTCACGGAACAGCCCGTACGCCAGCGTATTGGCGTCGAAGATCGCAATGTCCTGCAGCATCAGCGAGTTCTGGCTGCGCCGAGCGGGACGCGCCGCCACCCGTCGGCCACGCGTGGTCGCCAGGTCCATCAACTGGCTCGGTAGCGGACGGTGCTCAGGATCCTCCGCGAGCATCAGGCGCAGCAGGTCCGGAAGCGCTCCCGACAGCGAGAAGTCCCGGGTGAGGGCGGCGAAGCTGCCCAGATCCAGCTTCCAGCGAACCCGCGTCGCGTCGTCCATGTTGGGCATCGGGATCTTGCCACCCGACAGAGTGAGCAGAAGCACACCCAGCGCATAGACATCATCACCGATTGAACCGTCGCCGCGGCAGGCCGGGAGGCACATCGCGCTGTACGGCGATTCGAACACCGCCGGCTGGTGCATGGCCGGCGGCGCAGCCCATGCCCCGCCCAAGGTCACCGGCTGACCCGGTGCCGCCTGGAACACGTTGTTCGGGCGAATCGCCCGATGCGTCAGCCTTCGAGTGTGCAGGATATCCAGCACGCCGGCGATGGGCCTCAGCACCAGGTCGATCAGCGCCTTTTCGGGCCAGGTATTCAACCCGGCCGACACCGGCGGTCCGGGCGGAGGGGTGCAGATGACGAAGTAGCCCTCGCCCTTGCCGCCCGGGTTCGGCGCGACACCATGACCGAGCGGAGCCATCAGGTAGTCGATCGGCTGGTCCAGCATTTTAAGGTGACGGGCACGCGGTGAGGCATCGCGGGAAACCACCAAGGCGACGCGCCGGCCATCGCCCGCCGAACGGTCGCGGGCCAGATAGGCCGGAAGTCCGCCGCCGGCATCCGGCAGAACCTGGGACGTATCGACGGCGAAGCGGCCGCCGATCAGGGTATTGGGAACTGCGACGAGGGAACCATCAGCCATGCGGACGAACCATTTTGGTCGGGCCGCCGCAACTTAGCGGTTGAAAGGTTGACCAAGAGTTAACGCTTTCGGTCCCGGGGGACCGATAGGTACTACCCCTCGAATGGGTCCTTCACCATGATCGTGTCGTCACGCTCCGGGCTGGTGGACAGCAGGGTGACCGGGGCTTCAACCAGTTCCTCGATCCGGCGGACGTATTTGACCGCCTGAGCCGGCAGGTCGGCCCAGGATCGCGCCCCGCGTGAGGAGCCTGACCAGCCCGCCATGGTTTCGTATTGCGGAACCGCCGCCGCCTGGGCACCGGGCGCGGCCGGCAGACGGCGTGAATACTGGCCGTTGACAAGATAGCCGGTGCAGATCTTCAACTCCGCCAGCCCGTCGAGCACATCCAGTTTGGTCAGGGCGATGCCCTGAATGCCGCCGACCTTGATCGCCTGACGCACCAGCGCCGCATCGAACCAGCCGCACCGCCGGCGCCGCCCGGTCACCACGCCGAACTCTTGCCCGCGGTCACCCAGCAGTTGGCCGATATCGTCGCGCAATTCGGTCGGGAATGGCCCCGAACCGACCCGGGTTGAGTAGGCCTTGGCGATACCCAGCACGAAGCCGACCGATCCAGGCCCGACACCGCTGCCCGACGCCGCCGTCGCGGCCACGGTGTTCGACGAGGTGACGAACGGATAGGTGCCGTGATCGACATCCAGCATGACCGCCTGGGCGCCCTCGAACAGGATGCGCTTGCCGCCGCGGCGCGCCTCGTCCAGCCGCTCCCACACCGGTTCGGCGAACGGCAGGATCTGCGGCGCCAGCTTGAGCAGCCCGTCCATCAGGGCATCCTTGGCGAACGGCCCGACACCCAGGCCCTGGAGAAGGGCGTTGTAATGCAACAGCAGCTCATCAAGCTTGGCCGACAGCGTTTCGGGTTCCGCCAGGTCGGCGACCCGGATGGCGCGGCGGGCGACCTTGTCCTCGTAGGCCGGCCCGATGCCGCGGCCCGTAGTGCCGATCTTGCGACCGCCGCGGGCTTCCTCACGCGCCTTGTCGATCGCCGGATGCAGCGGCAGGATCAGCACTGCGTTCTCGGCGATGCGCAGCGTGTCCGGCGTGACGGTCAGGCCTTGCCCGCGCACTCGGGCGATCTCGGCCAGCAAGGCGTCGGGATCGACCACGACCCCATTGCCGATGATGCCCAGCTTGCCGCGCACCAGCCCCGATGGCAGCAAAGACAACTTATAGGTCTCGTTGCCGACGACCAACGTATGCCCGGCATTATGGCCGCCCTGGAACCGCACCACCACGTCGGCTCGGCTGGCCAGCCAGTCGACCACCTTTCCCTTGCCCTCGTCGCCCCATTGGGCGCCGATCACGGCGACATTGGCCATTGTGCTCAGCCTTTAGAGTGAAGCAGCGCGGCCGTTCCGGCTCGCAGGATGTGAGAGCAACCTAGCCGGGTCGCCTCGGCGGTATCATCGGCAACCGGCGCCAGCGACGCAACGGTGGCGAACCCATCGGTGCGAAGAGCGGCCATAACCTGGCGATCGGCGCCGAATGGCACGAAGACCCGAGGCCGCGCCTGACGCGAGGGGGCCACGCGCAGGATCGCGTCCGGATACAGCGTCAGGCCGGTGGCCGGTTCGGCGTCACCGCAGACATAGCGTCCGCCGCGGCCGAGTTCTTCATGGCGTCCCGGTGCATACACAGTCACCGACACGCCGGTCTCGTAGCGGAAGCCGCGAAACTCCACCGGATCGACCGTCAGGCGGAGCGTCGGTGCCCCCGCCCGGATCGCCGCGACGGTGTCCGCCGCCCGCTCCGCCAGGGTTCCCGCGAGGTTCGCCAGTTTGGCGTCGGCCAGCGCGGCAAGGGCGCGGTCGGCCGGTCCGGCCGCCAGCAGCAGATCGGTCAGCACCGGGGCGAGCCGGCCGCCGTGGCGCGTGACCGCCGCGGCGTCCTTGCGGTCCAACGCCTTGGACAGCGCCGCGCGGTCCGCACCGGCCAGCCCGGCATCGTCCAGCAGCGAGGGCACCAGCATCGGCAGCGTAAGGTCGAAGCTGACCCGGGTCAGGCCAACCGCCGCGAGCGCCTCGGCGGCGACCAGTACCGTTTCGGCGTCGGCCTGCGGGCTGTCGTGGCCGATGAGTTCCACACCGGCCTGTGCCACTTGCCGATCCGGGGCGAGCTGGTAGCCGCGCACCCTCAGACACTGCCCGGCGTACGACAGCCGCAGCGGGCGCGGTGCGGCCCCCAGCCTGGTGGTGGCGATGCGTCCGACCTGCGGTGTGGTGTCCGCGCGGAGCCCCATCATGCGATGGCTGTCGGGGTCCATCAGCCTGAACGTCTGATCCGCCACCGCGACGCCGGACCCGGCGAGCAGGCTGTCCTCAAACTCGAGCAGCGGCGGCTTGACGCGCTGGTAGCCGTGGGCGGCGAATACGGTCATCAGCGCCTCGACCGCCGAGGCCTCGGTCTCAGCATCGGGGGGCAGCAGATCGCGCAGGCCAGCTGGCAGCAGCGCCGGGTTGGGGGGAAGAGCGTCGCTCATTTCCGGAATCAGCTAGCAGCAAACGGCGGAACGGGGAACAGCCGCGCGGTTTGTCACGAGGCCGCCGCAAGCAACCGTTTGACGGGGAGTAACTCAACCCCGATGATCCGTTCCTGCTTGTCATGGTCGAGGATCAGACCCGGGGATATTTCCTCGCTGGTGTCGTATTCCACGCCATCCGGCGCAAAAGAGCTACCGATCGCATCAGCCTCCGGGTCATAGCTGACGCGGTCCTCTGGCTGCTTGATCATCGCTTCGCTCCTCGATCGAAAAAGCTGGACAACACGAGCACATCGGCAGCGTCAGGTCGATGCACAACCCGAAGATTTTGGCCGCGGCTTTCCACGATTGCTTTGAATGAAAGCGTGACCTCGGGCTGTTGAGGATCGGCTGACGTCCAGTCTGACGATAGGACGGTTGCGCCAATCCATGCCTGCTCCAGACCGTATCTGGCCTGGCGCTCCATCGCGTGTCTGGTCCGCCTGATCGCCATGGGTCCTATGTAACATCCATACTTTCGGGCGGACAGGCTGTCGGACGGCCGGTATTGGCGGGCGGAAGTTCGGTGCCGAGCGTGCCCGGGAAGCGGCGTCGTTAACCTTTTCTTTCCGGTTTCCGATTAGGACACAGACCGCAAGACCCGAGGTGGCGGCGGCCCTCAAAGCCCCGCCGCGCCAACCCTGGGTCTTTTGCAAAACCGAACTCGCAGGGGTCGCTGCTCGCCGGTCAGCTCGAAAGTCTTGAGTCACCCCGCACCATGATGTTCCACACCACCCCATTCATTCTTGGCTTCCTGCCGGTCTGCGTGACGGGTTTCTTCGCTCTGGGTCGTCTGCGCGGCCCAGAGTGGGCGCTTTACTGGCTGGTAGCGTGCAGCCTGTTCTTCTACGCCTGGTGGAACCCTGAGCACCTGGTGCTGCTGACCGGCTCGGTCGCGCTGAATTATTCCATTGCGTGGAAGTTGCGGCACGGCACCGCGCGGCGCGCCTGGCTGGCCGCCGGCATCGCGCTTAACCTGGCGTTGCTGGGCTGGTTCAAATACGCCGACTTTCTGCTGCATATCGTTGCGCCGAACGCGCCGGCGCTGCACATCACCCTGCCGCTGGCGATCAGCTTCTTCACCTTCCAGCAGATCATGTTCCTGGTGGATACCGCCGGGCCAAGCCTCGCCGCCGAACCCGGCCAGCCGCCCCGGGATCGAGGCGACAGTCTTCCGGGCCTGCTGCACTACAGCGCTTTCGTCACCTTCTTCCCGCACCTGATCGCCGGGCCGATCGTCCGGCCGTCGGAGATCATTCCGCAACTCGGCGCGGCCGGGCTGGGGCGTCCCCGCATCGACAACATCGCCGACGGCCTGCTGATCTTCCTGCTGGGGCTGGGCAAGAAACTGGTGCTGGCCGACATGTTCGGCGGCTTCGCCGACATCGGATTCAACGCCGCGGCGCATGGCGCGACGCTGACGTTCTTCGAGGCGTGGTACGCCACCCTGTCCTACGCGCTGCAGATCTACTTCGATTTCTCGGGCTATTCCGACATGGCCATCGGCCTGGCCCGGATGCTGAACATCCGCTTCCCGCTAAACTTCGATAGTCCATACCAGGCCACCAACATTGCTGATTTCTGGCGTCGCTGGCACATCACCCTGGGCGGCTTCCTGCGCGATTACCTCTATATCCCGCTCGGCGGCAGCCGCGCCGGGACGTTGCGCCGGTGCGGCAACCTGATGACCACCATGCTGCTCTGCGGCCTTTGGCACGGGGCGGCGTGGAATTTCGTCATCTGGGGCGGGCTGCACGGGTTCTTCTTGGTCGTCCATGCCCAATACCGCCGGGCCCAATACCGCTGGCTGTTCCGCCCGCTGCCCGCCATGTTCGGCCAAGCCCTTACGCTGTTTGTGGTGATCCTCGCCTGGGTGCCGTTTCGTGCCGGGTCGATACACGACACTTGGGTCGTGCTGCGCGGCATGGCGGGTCTCGACGGCGTCACCCTGCCCAGGATGATCGTCTCGGCGATGCCGCCACTGGCGGCGTTGGCTGATCCGGTCAGCGTGATGCCGTTCCTCGGCGACGCCCGCACCCTGAGCTTCCCGGAACTCTCCGCCTGCCTGCTGCTTGGCTGGTTGATCGTGCTGGCGATGCCGAACTTGCACCGCATGACCGGCCACGCCCGCCATTGGTGCCTGACCAGCAGCTTCGCCTTGTCGGTGCAGGCGCTGTTTTTCGCGCCCCACGTCGCGCCGTTCCTGTATTTCCAATTCTGATGGGCCGCCTCCTGCTCGCGTGCGCGGCCTCGCTGGCGCTTTATTTCAGCGCCTTTACCTGGCTGCTAGACCGGCCGCTGACGCTTGGCGCGCTGCGCGCCCGCATCGAGGCGAACATCGCCCTGGGCGAGGCCATCCAGCAGCCGAAACTGGTCATCCTGGCCGGATCGAACGGCCCGTATTCACACCGCTGCGAGACCATCGGACCGATCATCGGACGGCCCTGCATCAACGCCGGGGTCGCGGTCGGCGTCGGGCTGGATTATCTTTTCACCCGGTGGAAGAAGCTGCTGCATCCCGGCGACATGGTCTACCTGCCGCTGGAGGAGGCCCAGTACGTGCGCCCGCGCGCCACCACCGAGCTGGGCCCGGACGCCAGCATCATGCTGCGTCACGACCGCGCCACGCTGGCGACCTTGCCGCCTCGGCGCCGGATCGCCGCGCTGTTCGCCGGCGACCTGCGCGGGGTGATCATGAGCCTGATCGAAACCGCACTGACCGACGACGGCTTCCATGACCCGCGTGTCGCGGCCGAGGGCGGCACCAACGCCTGGGGCGATCACGTCGGCCATACCGTCGCGCTGGCCGCGCTCAACAGGGCCGCGCTGGCCGCGATCACTCCGGTTCACCCGACCGCCGCCGAGATCCGCGACGGCTACGGCAGCGACCTGGTCGCCGGTTTCCTCGATTGGGCCGACCGCAGCGGCGTGCGCGCGATCGGCGGCCTGCCCACCGGCTTTGCCGACTCGCCGATCGCGGACGACAGCCTGGCGGCGATCCGCGCGATCTACCGCGACCACGGCGCCAGCTTCGTGGAACTGCCGAACCACAGCCGCTACCCGAGGTCGGCGTTTTTCGACACCCAGGACCACCTGAACGAGGCGGCTCAGATCCGCCACTCCTTCGCCATCGCCAAAGCCCTGTCGCGCCTGACTGAGCAGCAACAGGCGCGCTCGCGGTAACCAGCCGACAGCGGTGGCGGGGAACTCCTGCCGCCATTGCCGGGGCAGCGCCGCGTGCCGATCCGGGTTAGACTGCGACATGCCGGGGCGGCCGCCGACGCTTCGGCAAGCACTGGTCGGCAAACCGGACTAAGATGCGCCGACGCATTGAAACCGGCGGACAGCGATGGCATATCGCGCGCGCAAGGAGGGTACGCATGGACGACACCGTTGTAGAGCAACACGCATTTGGCGCCGAGGTCGGCCGACTGCTCGACCTGGTGGTGCATTCGCTCTATTCCGAGCGCGAGATATTTCTGCGGGAACTGGTGGCCAATGCGGCGGACGCGGTGGATCGCCGGCGTTTCGAGGCGCTGACCGATCCCAGCCTGGCGCCGCCGCCGGATGCCAAGATCCGCGTGGTGCCCGACAAGCAGGGCAGCACGCTGCTGATCTCGGACGACGGCATTGGCATGACGCGGCAGGAGATGATCGACAACCTGGGCACCATCGCCCGGTCCGGCACCCGCGCGTTCGCGCAGAACCTGGCGACCGCCAAGCCGGAGGATCGCCCGAACCTGATCGGCCAGTTCGGGGTCGGCTTCTATTCGGCGTTCATGGTGGCGGACCGGGTCGAGGTCACCTCGCGCAAGGCCGGCAGCGAGGACGCCTTCACCTGGGCATCCGAGGGCGCCGGTCAGTTCACCCTGACCCCGGCCAGCCGCGAGCAGCCCGGCACCGACATCGTGCTGCATCTGAAGGCTGACGCGTCGGAATATCTTGAACCGGTGCGACTGGAGACGGTGATCCGCAAATGGGCCGATCACATCACCCTGCCGATCACCGTCGCGCAGGACGGCAAGGACCAGCCGGCCAACGAGGGGACGGCGCTGTGGCGCAAGGCCAAATCCGAAACGACCGAGCAGTCCTACAAGGAATTCTACCGTCATCTCGGGCATTTTTTCGACGATCCCTGGGCCACGCTGCATTGGCGGGCGGAAGGCACGTTGGAGTATTTCTGCCTGCTTTTCATCCCCGGGATGAAACCGTTCGATCCGGTGGACAACGACCGTGACGCGCATGTGCGGCTGCATGTCCGGCGCATGTTCATCACCGACAAGGCCGAACTGCTGCCGCATTGGCTGCGCTTCGTCAGCGGCGTGGTCGACACCGAGGACCTGCCGCTGAACGTTTCGCGGGAGATGCTGCAGACCACGCCGGTGCTGGCACGCATTCGCAAGGCGCTGATCGGGCGGGTACTAGCGGAGCTGAAGACCCGCACCAAGGACGCCGACGACTACAACAAGTTCTGGGAGAATTTCGGCTCGATCCTGAAGGAAGGCGTCTGGGAGGACGCCGAACACCGGCCTGAGATCGCGCCGCTGCTGCGATTCAAGTCCTCGACCCAGGACGGCTGGACTTCGCTGCCGGACTATATTTCGCGCATGCAGGGCGGCCAGGACACGATCTACTATTTGTCCGGTGAACAGGCCGGCGCGCTGAAGACCTCGCCGCAGCTCGAGGGCTTCCGCGCCAAGGGCATCGAAGTGCTGTTGATGGCCGATTCGATCGACTCGTTCTGGCCGGAACGGCTCGACAGTTTCGAGGGCAAGAAGCTGCGCAGCGTTACCCAGGCCGCCGAGGACCTGGGCAAGGGCGATGACCAGCCGGACATTTCCCCGCTGCTGGCGGCGATGAAGTCGGCGCTCGAAAGCAAGGTTTCCGAGGTCCGCTCCACCGCCCGTCTGACCGACAGCGCCGTTGTGCTGGCATCCGACGGCCGTGGCCCGGACCTGGCGATGCAGCGGCTGATGCGACGGGCCGGACGCGCGATGATGCCGTCGAAGCCGGTGCTGGAGGTCAATCCCCGGCACAAGCTGATCGAGGCCTTGTCGGCGAAGTTGAGCAATACCGCGCTGATCGCCGAGGCGGCGGAGACGCTGCTGGATCTGGCGCAGGTGCAAGAGGGCGATCTTCCAGCCGACGCCGCCGCGTTCGCCAGGCGGGTCACCACGCTGTTGGCCGGCAGCCTGGGGTAGTTATCAAGCGCCGCGCGACGGTATCCTCGTTCCAGGTCGACCGCTCAGGTGGCAGAACCGGCCGGTCGCTTATCTGAACTGACATCGAGGAGCATCGCCCATGCTTGACCAGACGCTTGATTTCGTCATCGATACGCCTGACGGCACACGGCCGGTGCACGTGGTGCGGCCCGATGGGCTCGCCAGGTTTTTCGATGCGTTGCCACCGGCGCAGGCCGGTTTTCTGCGCGAAAGCGGGTTCACAGCGAAGCAGGACGAACTCCGGTTGTTGCCTGGCTCCGACGGCGTGGCCGGCGCGGCACTAGGGATCGGCAACGATGCGTCGTTGTTTGTCTATGGTGGCCTGCCGATGCAGTTGCCCGAAACGATTGCCTGGCGTCTGGAACCGGGTGATTACGATCAGGCGGCGGCGACCCTGGGCTACTGTCTGGGCGCCTATCGTTACAGCGGCTTTCGCTCGCCGCGGCGCAAGCCGGCGTCGCTGTTTGTTCCGCACGATCACGAAACGAGCCTGTCGCAGGCATCTGCCGCCTGGATGGTCCGCGACCTGATCAACACCCCGGCCAATGTGCTCGGGCCGGTCGAATTGGCTGAATTCACCGTATCGCTGGCGGAACGCCACGACGCCGATTGCAAGCTGTCGGCCGGCGCCGCTCTAGAGCAGGCCTATCCGACGATTGCCGCGGTCGGGCGTGGATCGGTGCGACCGCCCCAGGTCGTCGGCTTCCACTGGCGCGGCAGCGCCGCCACGGACGACGCGCCGCTGCTGTCGCTTTGCGGCAAGGGCGTTTGTTTCGATACCGGCGGTTACGACCTGAAGCCGTCGGCGGGGATGCTGCGGATGAAAAAGGACATGGGCGGCGCCGCGAGCGTTCTGGGCCTGGCGCGCCTGATCATGCAAGCCGATCTGCCGCTGCGGCTGGCGGTGCGCATCGGCTGCGTGGAAAATTCCGTTTCCGGAACAGCGATGCGGCCATCCGACGTGGTGCGGACGAGGTCCGGCCTGACGGTCGAGATCGGCAACACCGATGCCGAGGGCCGACTGGTGCTGTGTGACCTGCTGGATGAGGCATCGGAAGAGAACCCATCCCTGCTGGTGGATTGCGCAACATTGACCGGCGCCGCGCGCACCGCCCTGGGGCCCGACCTGCCTGCGATGTTCTGCAACGACGACGCAACGGCTGAGGCGCTGTCGCGGCTGGCCGGCGCGGTGCACGATCCGCTGTGGCGGCTGCCATTATGGTCGGGCTACGATGATTGGTTGAAGAGCTCCGTTGCCGATATGAACAACGTGTCATCGAAGCCGATGGCGGGATCCATTGTCGCGGCACTATATCTGCAGCGTTTCATCAAACCTGGGGTGCCGTGGCTACATCTCGATCTTTACGCATGGAACGATCAGTCACGGCCCGGGCGTCCGGAAGGCGGCGAGGCAATGGGAATGCGGGCCCTGTTCGCCTTGGCCAAGCAAAAGTGGTGACCGCACCCGGTGCGCGACATTGTTCTCACACCGTTGTGATTTGGTGTCGAGATCGGAAAATGTAATAAGGTTGACACCGAACTATTTAACAGCGTAACGAGTGATCGTTCGGTTCGCTCCCCGCCCCAGAAAGGATACTGACGTGGCATCTCTTCCCAACCCGGTTTCGGATGCGCAAGTGAGTCTGCTGCGCGATACGGTGGTCGCGCTTGTGCGTCGCGACGGCGCCGACCTGTCGGCTCGCCAACTGGGTGTGTTCCTGACCTGCTACCTGAATGAAGGCGGTCACACGGTCCGCGGCCTTGCCTCGAGCCTGAAGGTGTCGAAGCCGGCGATCACCCGCGCTCTGGATCGTCTGGGCGAACTGGATTTTGCCCGCCGCAAGGTGGATCCGCTGGATCGCCGCAGCGTACTGGTGCAGCGCACGACCAAGGGCTCTGCCTTTTTGCGTGATCTGCGCAATATCATGGCGCATGCCTCCGGGGACTCCAAGAAGTCATCCAGAAAGGTCGCCGCCTGACCGGTTGACCCGGGTTCGATTGGCGCTCCAATGACAGCCGGTGCGCAGCCGGAATGTCCAAAAAGCCACCGGATGGGCCTTTAGCTGGACTGGCCCGTAGCCCGACCGGCCCCTTGTGCCGAGCGGTCATATCAGAGACGCTGTCGCCTCACCGCGATGGAGACCAGGGGCGATGTCCGAGTCCGAAATCACCGCCTGGCTCGGCACCCAGCAAGACGCCATGGTCGCGCTGCTCGGCGACATGGTCGGGATCGACAGCGGCAGTTACGATAAAGCAGGAATCGACGCGGTCGGGGCGGTGATCGGCCGGTTTCTCGAAAGCCATGGACTGGCGGTCGAAACCCTGACGCAAAGTCGCCACGGCGATTGCCTGCGCGCCACGCTTCCGGGTCACGCCGGCGAAGGCAATGCCGGGCGCAACATCGTGCTGATGGGCCACCGCGACACGGTGTTTCCCGATGGCGAAACGACCCGCCGTCCGTTCACCATCCGCGACGGCGTGGCCTATGGTCCCGGCGTCGCCGACATGAAGGCCGGCCTGACGATGAACTGCTTCATCCTCGCCGCCTTCGCCCGCTTCGGAGGCGCCCCCGCCCCGCTGGTCGGCCTGTTCACCGGCGACGAGGAGATCGGGTCCCCGGAAGGCCGCCCGGTGATCGAAGCGGAAGCCCGCCACGCCCGGGTGGTGTTCAACAGCGAGCCGGGCCGCGTGTCGGGCAACGTGGTGACCGGCCGCAAGGGTGGCGTGTTCATGGCCTTCCGCGTCACCGGCAAGGCGGCGCACTCGGGCGGCAACTTCGCCGCCGGGATCAGTGCGATCGAGGAACTGGCCTGCAAGATCCAGGCGATCCACGCACTGACCGACCCGGATCGCGGCATCACCTTGAATGTCGGGCTGGTCAGCGGCGGCCAGAGCGTCAATACCGTCGCCCCCTGGGCCGAGGGCCAGATCGACCTGCGCTACGTCGACCCAGGCGACAAGGACGACATCATGGCGCGCGTCGGCGCGATCATCGACCGCAGCTTCGTTGCCGGCACGCGTGCCGAATTGACGGTGCGGGGCGAATTCCTGCCGCTGACGCAAAGCGCCTCCGCCCGCCGCCTGTTCGACCTCTACGTCAGCGCGGCCGCGGCGTCGGGCTTCCACACCGATGGCGAGTTCACCGGCGGCTGCGCCGATTCGGGCTTCACCGCGGCGGTCGGCGCGCCGACCATCTGTGCCGTCGGCCCGGTCGGCGGCGAGGCCCACAGTCCCGACGAGTTCCTGCGGATCGACAGCCTGGTACCGCGGGCACAGGCCTGCGCCCGGGCAATCATACGTCTGGACCAGGCCGGACTCTGATCCGGTTCGGCCGCTCGCGTGCATTGAAAGAGCGAGCGAGGGCGTAACCATCGCCCTGAGCGGCGAACGATCGCAAACCGGTGACCGGGCGCAAACATTCGTCCCGTCGTGCGTCTCGCGAACTGTGCGCGCGATTCAGCCGAATGGTATCGTATGGCAAGACATTCCAGACTGGCTACGGTTACACTGCCGGTGTTATCGCTTCGCTCGTCATCAGCGCCGCAAATCGGACGTCGTTTTGCCATCGTTTCCGGCAAAGCTCGGTTCCAGTTCCACAGCGATCGGATTCGATACGATGCAACAAAATGGCCGCCTGTTCCGCCTGACCGCAACCGCGGCGCTGACAGCGCTGCTGTGGGATACGACACTGCCACCGCGCGCGCTGGCCCAACCGGCACCCCCGGCGCTGCCGGCACCGGGCCAGGGCCGTCCCGATCTCAATCAGGCCGACCCTCCCGAACGGGTCGGTCGGATTGCCGTCATGACCGGACCGGTCTCGTTCCATAACCCCGGCGACACGCAATGGAGCGCGGCGACCCAGAACTACCCGGTCAGCAGCGGCAATTCGTTCTGGACCGAGGCATCATCCGAGGCGCAACTGGAAGTCTCGGCCAGCCGCATCGCCATGGCCGGCGCCACCGAGTTCGACGTGGCCGCGCTGGACGCCGCCGGATTGCAGGGCGTCGCCACCCAGGGCGAGGTCTATCTTCACCTGCGCGACCTGGGGCCGAATGAGGCGTGGTCGATCCAGACTCCGCGCGGACAGGTCCGGCTGGGTGGTAACGGACGTTACGACATCGTCGCCGGCACCACCGAGCAGCCGACGCTGATCACCGTGCTCGATGGGTCCGCCCAGATCGAAGGGCCCAGCGTGTCGCTGCAGGTGGCCGCCAACCACACCGCCACGATCACCGGGACCGACAGTTTCCAGGGGAGCGCCGGTCCGTTGCTGCGCGACGCGTTCCTGACTGAACGTCTGAATGCGGAACGACCGCCCCCGGCGCCGGTGCCGGCCATCCCGGCCCAGGTCGTCGCGATGCCCGGTGGCAGCGATTTGATCGGCACCGGAAGCTGGAGCCAGGCCCCGGCTTACGGTGAGGTCTGGTACCCGCCGGTGCCGGCCACCTGGGTGCCATACCGTGAGGGCCATTGGGCCTATGTCGCGCCTTGGGGCTGGACCTGGGTCGACGATGCTTCTTGGGGTTTCGCACCGTTCCATTATGGCCGCTGGCTGCGGATCGGCGACCGCTGGGCCTGGACACCCGGCACGGTTGCCGTCGCCAGTCCGCCGGTCTATGCGCCGGCGTTGGTCAGCTTCATCGGTATCGGCGCGGGCGTGGCATTGGGCGCGGCGCTGGCCTCGGGTTCGATCGGCTGGGTGCCGCTCGGCCCGCGCGAGGAATTTCACCCCTGGTATCACGCCTCGAACAATTACATCCGGCAGGTCAACGTATCCCACGTCACTAACATCACCCATCTGACCAGGAACAATAACGTTACGATAAATCAATATATCAACCGAGCGGCGGCGACATCCATCCCGGCCGCCGCGATGACCGCCTCACGCCCGGTGCAGGCGGTGGCTCGGCCGCTGACGGCGCAACAGTTCGCCGCCGCGCGTCCGATCTTTGGGCAGCAACCGCTGCGGCCGGTCGCGACGACCGCCGGGGTCACGCCGGTGGTCGCGCGTCAGTTGAACCTGTCGCCGGCCGCGATGGCGCATCCGGCGCCGGGTCCCGCCGTTCGCGCCCAAGCACCCGGCCGCACCGGCTTCGTCCGCCCAGCCTTGGTGACCGCCGGCGGCAGGCCAGGCGAGCCGGGACGCCCGGGGGGCGTTCGCCCGGCGGACGTCACTGGGCCGGCGCCCGGACATCCCGCCGGGGTCGCACCGATCGAGCCTCGCCCTGGCGAGCCGAATGGGGTCAGACCCGGCGCAATGCCCGGCACGACCCCGGGCGCGCTGCATCCGGTGGGTCCCCATGCGCCATTGGCGCCGAACGTCGCACCTCGGACCGAGGCGCACTCCGCACCGCCGCCACATCCCGGTCCGGCAACGTCCGCTGCCGCGATGCCGCGGGTCGTGACCCCGGGGCAGCCGCTGCGCCCGGCCGCGCCCGCCGTCTCCCATCCCGAGCCGCCGCGGCCAGAGCCGGCGCGCCCGGTTCCAGCGGTGGTGCACCCGGAGCCGCAGCGCGTCGCGCCCCGCGCCGAACCGCCGCGACCCGCGCCGCCGGCGCAGCGTGTTGAACCGCCACGTCCGGCACCGGTCATGGCAAGGCCGGAGCCGCCGCATGCCACCCCGCCCCAAGCTCGGCCAGGGCAGTCACGTCATGAACCGTAGCGCCTTCGGCCACCCCTTTCGGGCAAAGCGCGGGTCAGGCAAAACCCGGGTCAGGCAAAATCCGGTCAATCGATGACGATCCGCGGCCCGCTGGCGCGCGCGGCCGTGGCGTCGGACAGCTTCTCCCACACCCGGGCAGCCAGGGTAGCGTAAGCCTTGGCCGCCTCGCTTTCCGGCGCCGACGCGGCGATCGGGGTGCCGGCGTCCGAGGCGGTCCGAATGTCCAGCAGCAACGGAATCTCGCCAAGAAATTCCGTGCCCAGCCGAACCGCCTCGGCCTTCGCCCCGCCGTGGCCGAAGATATCGGCGCGATGGCCGCAGTTCGGACAGCAGTAGAAGCTCATGTTTTCCACCAGACCGAGGACCGGCACCTTGGTCTTTTCGAACATGCGCACGCCGCGGCGGGCGTCGATCAGGGCGATGTCCTGCGGCGTCGAGACGATCACCGCGCCGGTCAGCGCGACGCGCTGGGCCATGGTCAATTGGGCATCCCCGGTGCCGGGCGGCATGTCCACCACGAGGACGTCGAGCGGCCCCCATTCGACCTGCCCCATCATCTGTTCCAGCGCGCCCATCACCATCGGGCCACGCCAGATCATCGCGGTTTCCTCATCCACCAGGAAGCCGATCGACATGCACGCCAATCCCCACGCCTGCAGCGGGATCATCTTGTCGCCGCGCACTTGTGGCTTGCGGTTCAGCCCGACCATGCGCGGCAGGCTGGGGCCGTAGATATCGGCATCCAGCAGGCCGACCTTGTGGCCCTGCCTGGCCAACGACACCGCCAGATTGACCGCGACGGTGGATTTGCCGACGCCGCCCTTGCCCGACGCGACGGCGACGATCGCCTTCACCTCGGGCAGCAGCAACGCCGGTTTGCCGCCGGGCGCCCGGCGCGCCTGCCCCGCCCCTGGCGCCACTCCAGCGGCGGTCGAGTGGGCCGCCGCGGCAGCCGGGGGCGTCTTATGGGCGGTCAGGATTGCGGTGGCATTGCTTACGCCAGGCTGGCGCATCAGCAGGGCCTCGGCCTCTCGCCGCACCGGCTCCATCGCCGCGGCATGGGCGCGATCGGTCAGCAACGTCGTTTGTACCAGGCCGCCGCGAACCTCGATCGCCTCCACCAGGCCGGCCGTGACGATATCCTGCCCCGAGGCGGGGTCCTTGATCGCCCGCAGCGCGGTGCGCAGAGCCTCGGCGGAAGTCTCGGCCATGGCGATGTGAACCCTCATCTTGCAAAGCTGGGACGGCCGGCGGATAAGCACCGCGCCGTGTGCGCCTGTCCATAACGATATGGCGCGGCATGGCGTTTCCGCCAACGGCTCGCGCAGCCGGCGATTCCATTGGGCGATTCGACAGGAGCCACTCCGGATGTCTTGGAACAACGGCGGTCCCGGACCTTGGGGCAATCCGCCCGGCTCATCTGGCTCTGGCTCGTCTGGCTCTGGCTCTGGCTCGTCTGGCGGAAACGGCGACAAGAAACCGACGCAAGGCCCGTGGGGCAACAAAGGCGGCAATGACGGCGGCGATCGCCCGGACCCGGATCGCGGACCCGGGCGTGGCGGTGACGGCAAGCCAGGAGGGCCACGCGGCCCGCGCCCCGGCGGCCCGTTCGGCAGTGGCGGAGGTCCGTTCGGCGGAGGTCCGTTCGGCGGTGGCGGCGGCCCCGACCTCGACCGCATCATCGCCCAGGCGCAGGGCTTCATCCGCGGCCTGGTGGGTGGTGGGTCCGGCGGGCGGTCCAGCGGCGGTCCGTTCGCCAGCTTCGGCAACGGCCGCGGCCTGGTGTTTCTGCTGCTGCTCGTCGTCGTGGTCTGGTTCGGCAGCGGATTTTACCGCGTGCAGCCCGACGAGCAGGGCGTCGTGATGCGGTTCGGCGCCTACGCGTATTGGACACCCCCCGGCCTGCACTGGCATCTGCCCTGGCCAGTCGAGTCGGTCGAGCTTCCCACCGTCACCCGGATCAACCGCACTGAAATCGGCTACCGCTCGACCCCCAGCAGCGGCAACATCGAGGCCGGTCAACAGGCGCCCAGCCGCCAAGTCCTGGCCGAAAGCCTGATGCTGACCGGCGACGAGAACATCATCGACATCGACGTCGCCATATTCTGGCGGATCAGCGACGCGGCGGCCTTCCTGTTCAATACCGCCAGCCCGGAAACCCTGGTGCGCGCCGTGGCCGAAAGCTCGATGCGGGAGGTGATCGGCCGCTCGCCAATCCAGCCCGTGCTAGGTCCGTTGCGTGGCCAGATCGAGGCTGACGTGCTGAAGCAGACCCAGCAAATCCTCGACCGCTACAAGGCCGGGGTGGAAATCACCCAGGTGCAGTTGCAGAAGGTCGATCCGCCGGCGGCGGTGATCGAAAGTTTCCGCGACGTCCAGCGGGCCAACACCGACGCCGAGAGGATGCGCAACGAAGCCGAATCCTACCGCAATGACATTGTGCCCCGCGCGCGGGGTGAGGCGGCCCGAATCGTCGCTGAGGGCCAGGGCGCGAAGGCCGCCTCGGTGGCTCAGGCGAACGGTCAGGCGCAGCAGTTCGACAGCGTATTGAAAGCCTACCAAAAGGCCAAGGACGTCACCGTGCGCCGGATGTATCTGGACACCATGGAGGACGTGATGGCGCACGCCCAACCGCTGATCGTTGACGACAAGCTGAAGGGACTGGTGCCGTTCCTGCCGCTCAAGGTGCCACCGGCGAAACCCGGCGCCCCGCTCTCGTCCGTCGCGCCCTCGTCCGCCGCGCCCTCGTCCGCCCCGGCCTCGTCTGCCCCGACCTCGTCCGCTCCGGACTCGTCCACCTCCGTCGGAGCCAGTCGATGACCCGCGTCGGCATCGCCGCCATCGCACTTTTGGTCGTGCTGGGCGTCCTGGCCAGCGCCAGCCTGTTCATCGTCACCCAGACCGAGCAGGCCCTGGTGCTGCAATTCGGCAGGGTTGTGCGCCCGATCGAGGACCCCGGCCTGCACGCCAAATGGCCGATCGCGCAGAACGTCATCACCTTCGATAACCGCCTGCTGTCGGTTGAACTGCCGGGCGAGGAAGTCATCCTCGGCGACCAGCGCCGGCTGATCGTCGACACGTTCACCGTGTTTCGCATCACCAACCCGCTGCGCTTCTACCAGGCGATCGGACCGATCGCGGACAACATCGACGGCCGGCTGAATTCGGTGGTTACCGGCAGCCTGCGGCGGGTGCTGGGCAATAACAAGCTGCTCGACGTGCTGTCGGCGGACCGTGAGCACATCATGTCCACCATCCGCGGCCAGGTGAACACCGAGATGGCGAATTTCGGCGTCACCATCGTCGACGTCCGCATCCGGCGCGCCGACCTGCCGAAGGAAAACACCGACGCGATCCTGTCGCGGATGCAATCCGAACGACAGCGGGTCGCCGCCCAGGCCAGAGCCGAGGGCGCCGAGGCGTCGCAAAAGATCAAGGCCGACGCCGAACGCGAGCGCACGGTCTTGCTCGCCGACGCCAGGGCGACCGCCGACAACCTGCGGGGTGAAGGCCAGGGCCAGGCGACCGCGATCTATGCCAAGGCGTTCGGCCAGGATCCGGCATTCTTCTCATTCTGGCGCACCTTGCAGGGCTACCACGATATTTTCGAAAGCGGTACGGCCAGGCTGGTGATCAGCCCGGACAACGATTACCTGCGACTGCTGCAGGCGCCGCCGGCCAGTCCGTTGCCCTAAATTGAATGCAACACGATGCGAATTCGGCGGAACCCCCGCGTGTGTTCCGGTGGATAAATTGCTGGTGTTTCGCTCCAGAGGTTCGTCGCACTTGGCGGCAGACGTGTGGGATCAGCAGGCCACTGAAAACAAACAGCTAATCGCGAGGCCGATGTTCGCCTGATATGCCGAACTTCGGGCTCGAGGCAATAATATCCTGCCGCCGAACTGCCGCACCATGCGGGGGACGCTGACGATAAGCAGGCCACTGCCAGCAAACAGCCAGTGGCGCGAGGCTGGGTTAGCCTGCTATGGCAAACCTTGCACTCGGGATACCAGCTTCTGAATTCCGGACCATATGCGGCTAATTCGCCAGGGAAACCTATCATGCGCCTATTCCGCTCCACCGTTGCCCGCGTCTTCCTGCTGGGTGCGTCCTTTGCGCTGGTGACCCCGGCCGTGCCGCTGATGCAACCGGCACACGCGCGCCCCGCTCCCGACAGCTTCGCCGATCTGGCGGCGAAACTGCTGCCTGCCGTGGTCAATGTGTCGTCCAGCCAGACGATCACCGCGAAAAACGGCGGCCCCGGCGCTGGTCCGGAGATTCCGATGTTCCCGCCGGGGTCGCCGTTCGAGCAGTTCTTCAAGGATTTCCTCAACCGCAACCGTCCCGGCCAGGGCGGCAATGGCGGCGACAACCAGCCGCCGCCACGCCGCGCGCAGAGCCTCGGTTCGGGCTTCATCATCGATCCGGCGGGCTACGTGGTCACCAATAATCACGTGATCGAGGGCGCCGACGAGGTGTCGGTCACGCTGCAGGACAATACCACCCTGAAGGCCGAAATCGTCGGGCGTGACGAAAGCGGCGATATCGCGCTGCTGAAGGTGAAGGCCGACAAGCCGCTGCCGACGGTCGAATTTGGTGACTCCAGCCAGTCCCGTGTCGGCGATTGGGTGCTGGCGATCGGCAACCCGTTCGGCCTGGGTGGCACCGTCACCGCGGGCATCGTCTCGGCCCGGGGACGCGACATCCATCAGGGCCAGTATGACGACTTCATCCAGACCGACGCCGCGATCAACCGCGGCAACTCGGGCGGTCCGCTGTTCAACATGAGCGGCCAGGTGATCGGCATCAACACCGCGATCTTCTCGCCATCCGGCGGTTCAATCGGGATCGGCTTCTCGATCCCGTCCAACATGGCGAAGAACATTGTCGCCCAGTTGAAGCAGTACGGCCACCCAAGGCGCGGCTGGCTGGGCGTGAAGATCCAGCAAGTGACGCCCGATATCGCCGAGAGCCTGGGACTGAAGGACGCCTCCGGCGCCATGGTGGCCGGCATCACTGACGGCGGGCCAGCCGAGAAGGCGAAGATCCACAGCGGCGACATCATCCTGAAGTTCGATGGCCAGGACGTGAAGGAGATGCACAACCTGCCGCGCATCGTGGCCGACTCTACGGTCGGCAAGGACGTGCCGGTGGTGCTGTGGCGCGACGGCAAGGAAATGACGGTGCAGACGGTCCTGGCGGAGCGTCCGGCCGACGAGCAGCTTGCCTCGGCTGATGCCACCAAGCCGGCCGACGCCACCAAGCCGACCGCGATTTCCGGGCTGGGCCTCAAGATCGCGCCAGTCAGTCAGGAATTGAAGGACAAGTTCCAACTGCAGGATAGCCAGAAGGGCGTGGTCATCACCGACGTCTCGCCCAACACGCCGGCGGCGGAACGTGGCCTGAAGCCGGGCGATGTCATCATGGAAGTGCAGCAGGGCGAGGTCACTTCACCCGACGATGTGCGCAAGCAGGTCGACGCGGCCCGCAAGGCCGACCGCAAGTTCGTGCTGATGCTGATCCAGCGCGAGGGGGGCGTGCAGTATGTGCCACTGTCGCTGTCCAAGGTTCCCGCCGCCAAGGACAAGCAGCCCGGGTAGACGTCGTGTCCTGGTCGGCTGCGCAGTACACCGGTTTCGAGCAGGAGCGGACCCGCCCGGTGCGCGATCTGGTCGGCGCCATGCCATCGGGCGAGGTGCGCCAGGCGGTCGATCTCGGCTGCGGGCCGGGAAACTCCACCGAAGTCCTGGCGGCGCGTTTTCCCACCGCCGAGATCCTCGGTCTGGACAGTTCCCCCGACATGATCAAGGCCGCCAGGCAACGGCTGCCGAAGCTGCGGTTCGATCTGGCTGATATCGCCGCCTGGGATGCGCCCGCCGGGTTCGACCTGATTCTGGCCAATGCGTCGCTGCAATGGCTGCCGGATCACGCGGCGCTGATGCCCCGGCTGGTCGCGAAGCTGGCGACCGGCGGATGGCTGGCGGTGCAGATGCCGGACAACCTGGACGAGCCGGCGCACCGGCTTATGCGCGAGGTGGCGGCGGGCGGCCCATGGTCGGGCAAGCTGGCCGGCGCCGCCGATAGCCGGGCGCCGCGTCTGCCAGCCGAGTGGTACTACGCCCTGCTGCGGCCCCACGCGGCGCGGGTCGATGTGTGGCGCACCACCTATCACCACGTGCTGACAGGCGGCACCGACGCGGTGATCGAATGGTTCAAGGGCAGCGGATTGCGGCCCTTCCTGGCGCCATTGGACACGGCCGAGACCAAGGGGTTTCTGTCGGCCTACCGGGCGGCACTGGTTGATGCCTACCCGACCCTGCCGGACGGGTCCGTGCTGCTGGCGTTCCCACGGTTGTTCTTTATCGCGACGCGGTAAGATCGCACGCCTGCCTGGGGCCCGCGGCCACACATCACGATCTGGCTTTAGAGGTGACCGGAAGCCGCTAAGCCGCCTTCACCGCCGCCAGGAAGTCCTCGATCCCCTGCTTCAGTCGATCCGACTGCGCGGCGACCATGCCGGCCGCGCCGAGCACCTGGGTCGCGGCGTCGCTGACCGCGGTTGAAGCCTGCGTCACACCCGCGATGTTGCCCGACACCTCTTGCGTGCCGCGCGCCGCTTCCTGGACGTTGCGGGCAATCTCGTGCGTGGCCGCGCTTTGCTCCTCGGTCGCACTGGCGATCGTGGTGGCGATCTGGCTAATGGTCTCGATGGTGCCGGCGATGCCCTGGATCGCCTTCACCGCTTCGCCGGTGCTGGCCTGAATGTCGGCGACCTGGGTGGAGATTTCCTCCGCCGCCTTGGCCGTCTGGGTCGCCAGCGACTTTACGTCGGAAGCGACAACCGCGAACCCCTTGCCGGCATCACCCGCCCGCGCCGCCTCGATCGTCGCGTTCAGCGCCAGCAGGTTGGTCTGCCCGGCAATGCTCTGGATCAGGCCGATCACCTCGCCGATGCGCTGGGCCCCGAGCGACAGTTGCTGCACCGTGGCGTTGGTGCGCTCCGCCTCGTCCACCGCCTTGCGTGCGACCGCCGCCGATCCGCCCACCTGGCGGCCGATTTCGCCGCTGGCGGCAGACAACTCCTCAGTCGCAGTCGCCACCGTCTGCACATTGACCGACGTCTGCTCCGACGCCGCGGCGACGGCGTTCGCCTGCCGGCTGCTCTGCTCCGCGGTCGCGGTCAGCGTTTGCGCGGTGGTCTCCATTTCCGTCGCTTGCGAGGACAGCATTCGCAGCAGTTGCGCGACCTGTTGCTCGAAGCCATCAGTCAGTTGCTGCAGCCGTTGCGCCCGGCATTGCTTGGCCTCGTATTCGGCATGTTGGTCCGCCTCCATCCGCTGCCTGGCGAGTGCGTTCTGCCGGAAAATCTCCAGCGCCTGGGCCAGGCTGCCGACCTCGTCGCCGCGGTCGCGGTATGGCACTTCGATCGCAAGCTCGCCGCCCGCCACCCGCGACATCGCGGCCGAGACCACGTTGATCGGCCGCGCCACGCGTCGCCACGCCACGCCGAAGCCCAACAGCGCGACGCCGAGCGACACCACCAGCACGCCGATCTGCACAACCAGCATCGCCTCCGCCCGGCGCAGTTCCGCATCGACATGGGCGACGATGGCGTCCAGCGCGGCCATCGGGATCGCCACCAGCAGGTCCAGCGCGGCGTTCGACGCGTGCACCAGCTCGGCGTCCGAGATCGGCGGTTCGGCGCCTTTCGCCACAGCCTGCTCGATCGCGGTGCGCAGCTTGATGAAGCTGCCGAAATATCCGTCATTAGCCGCATTCACCGCGACCAAGACCGGCGTTGGAACACCGGGCCGGTCGATCAGATCGTGCAGCAGGTGCCAGCCGGCGCCGACCTCGCCGCGCAGCTTCGCCATCCCTGCCATGAGCTGCGGGGTCAGCGCCCGGGCGGCCATCGCGGCCTCGATGTCGTTGCGCTCCAGGCCGGCTCCGTCGCGCACCACGTAAGACGCCTCCTTGATCGCCACCAGCTCGGCGATCACCGGGTCGAGCATGCGGATCTGGTCGCTGAGCGCGAGCGAGATCCGCTCCAGGCTGTCGATCAGCGCGGTCGCGCCGTCGTTCCATTGCCGAGCGATTCCGGCCGGTCTTGCCGCCAGCGTCTGGCGCAGCGCGGCATCGACCTCGGGACGGATCGCCGCGACCTTCCGCAGCGCCTTGCGCAGCACCGCGATCTGGTTGGCGGTGGTGCATTCGACCTTGGCACAGGCCGCGAACAGCGCGTCCAGCGCGGGGCCCACCTTGGCGCGCAACGGCGGCAGGCTGGCGGTGAAGCCAGGGTCAGCCGGTTCGGGCGCTTCCAGCGCCGCCCTGGTCGGCCCACGCTCTTGTCGGGCTGCCTGCAGCGCAACGAAGAGGTAGCGGTTCGCCGCCGCAAGCTGCTCGGCGCGGCTGGCCTGACGTTCCTGATGCACAGCTCGGATCGAGGAATTGACGGCTTGGCCGCTCAGCAGCAGCGCAGCGAGGCCGAACAGGATGTAAAGCGAGGTGCTGATCTTCAGATGGGGCATCGACCGCACGGCGTGGGTTCCTGAACTGTGCTGAGCATGTCGGCGCGAAAGGCTGCGACCAGCATAGGGACCCCAGGATTAACAACCGATTAACTTTCAAGCCGCCTCCAAGCCGCGCCATCGCCCGACGGTTCAGGCGCCGGGCCGATCCCATCGCGAGACCACGAACGCCGAGGCCGGATACCCTTGGGCGAACAGCAGCGCGCGCAAATCGGCGTGCTCAACCCTGGTCCGCGCTTGGCTCGCAACCACCGGCTTGGCGTGAAACGCAACGCCGAGGCCGGCGGCGCGGATCATATCGAGGTCATTCGCCCCATCGCCGACGGCTAGCGTGGCGTGCAGCCTGACCCCGCGCTGGGCGGCAAGCTCATGCAAAGCCGCCAACTTGCTATCGCGGTCCCGGATCGGCTCCGCCACCTGCCCGGTCAGCCTCGCGCCATCGTCCAGCAGCAGATTCGACCGATGCACATCGAAGCCAAGCCTGGCCGCCACCCTGGCGGTAAAGAAGCTGAAGCCGCCGGACACCAGCGCGGTCAGCGCACCGCGGGCCCGCATCGTCGCCACCAGCTCGGCCGCCCCTTGGGTCAGCCGGACCTGCTGCCACGTGCTCTCCAGCGCCGCCAGATCCAGCCCCTTGAGCATCGCCACGCGCTCACGCAGGGCGGCCTTGAAATCCAGCTCCCCATTCATCGCCCGCCGCGTGATCGCCGCGATCCGCTCGCCGATCCCGGCATGGCCGGCGAGTTCATCCAGTGTCTCGCCGGTGATGATGGTGCTATCCATATCGGCGATCAGCAGCGCCTTCCGCCGGCCGCGGCTCTTGGTCACGATTGCATCGATCGGCTTGTCCCCGAGCGCTTGGTGCAGGGCGGCCGGATCCAGCGGCACCGACAGCGGAATGTCCGCCGCCTCCCCGGCCGACAGCACGACCGGAGGCGCGCCGCGAACCGCGTTGCGGATCTGGTTGAGCAGGGCCGGGGTCAGGCTGGTCGCCTCGCGCTGCGCCACGATGGTGAGTATATCGGTCATCTCGGCCGGACCCTGGCAAAGCGCCGTGCCCCATGCAAGGGAACCAACGTCGTGCAAGAACCCAACACCGCGCAAGGAAACCAAACCAAAAGAATCGATAAGGACGCTCGATGGCCCACCTGCCGCTCGCGCTGATCGTCGCCGGCCCGACCGCCAGCGGGAAATCCGCCCTGGCGCTGGCCATCGCCGAACGTCTGGACGGCTGCATCATCAACGCCGACTCGATGCAGGTGTATCGCGAGCTCCGCGTGCTGACCGCGCGTCCCACGCCGGAACAGGAGGCGCGGGTTCCACATCGACTCTACGGTGTCCGCCCGGCGGCCGAGGCCGGCAGCGTCGCCTGGTGGCGGACCCAGGCGCTGGCCGCGATGGAGGAGACGCGCGCCGCGGGCCGGTTGCCGATCCTGACCGGCGGTTCGGGCATGTATTTCGCCGCGCTGACCGATGGGCTGGCCGACATTCCTGACCCCGGGCCAGCGGCCCGCGCCGAGGCTCGTCGGCTGCTTGCCGAACAAGGCGCCGCCCCGCTGCACAAAAGCCTGGCCCACGTCGACCCAGCCACCGCCGCTCGGCTAAACCCCGAGGACAGCCAGCGCATTGCCCGTGCCTGGGAGGTCTGGCGCGGCACCGGGCGCGGCCTGGTGGCGTGGCAGGCCAATCGCGGCCCGGCCGCGCCGTGGCGCTTCAAAGCCATTCTGCTGGATCCGCCGCGCGATGCGCTGCGTGCGGCGATCGCCGCCCGCTTCGGGGCGATGCTGAACGATGGCGCGCTGTGCGAGGTGCGGGCGCTGCTGGCGTTGAACCTCGATCCCAGCCTGCCGGCGTTGCGCGCCCACGGCGTGCCGGAACTGGCAGCCCATCTGCGGGGCACGCTGTCATTACAGCAGGCTGGACGCCGTGCCGAATTGGTCACCGGTCAATACACCAGGCGGCAGGCGACATGGTTCCGGCATCATCCGCTCGCCCCCGCGACCGACGTAAGCACGATCAATGCTAGATATGCCGGATTTACGCAATTATCGGAAAGTGAGCAAGTCAATTTGTTCACGTTTATTCAAGACGTGGCTTGACCCTAACATCCAGGAGGCTTATCCGTTCGGGTGTTCAACAACAGGAGCCGAAGGTATGTCGGCGGAATTGGCCCGGTCGGGAGCAGAAATCCTTCTACGCGCGCTCAAGGATCAGGGCGTAGAGGTTATCTTCGGCTATCCTGGCGGTGCCGTGCTGCCGATCTATGACGCCCTGTTCCAGCAGAACGCGATCCGCCACGTGCTGGTTCGCCAGGAAGGCGGCGCGGTGCACGCCGCCGAGGGCTACGCTCGCTCCACCGGGCGGGTCGGCGTTGTGCTGGTCACCTCTGGTCCGGGTGCCACCAATGCGGTAACCGGTCTGGTCGATGCGCTGATGGATAGCATTCCGATTGTCTGCCTGACCGGGCAGGTGGCGACGCACCTGATCGGCAACGACGCCTTCCAGGAGGCCGACACCACCGGCATCACCCGCCCGGCCACCAAGCACAACTACCTGGTCAAGCGGGCCGAGGATCTCGCCCGCGTGGTGCACGAGGCGTTTTATGTCGCCCGCAGCGGTCGTCCCGGCCCAGTGGTGATCGACCTGCCGAAGGATATCGTGATCAATCCGGCACCCTATGCCGAACCCGCGGCCCAGCATCCCAGCTACCGGCCGCGCACCGAACCCGATCTTGGCCAGATCGCCAAGGCGGTGGCCCTGATGAAGCAGGCAAAGCGGCCGATGATCTATGCCGGCGGCGGCGTGATCAATGCCGGCCCGGCGGCGTCGGAGGCGCTGACCCGGCTGACCCGGATCACCGGGTTTCCGATCACCAATACGCTGATGGGCCTGGGCTGCTACCCGGCCAGCGACCCGCAGTTTCTCGGCATGCTGGGCATGCACGGCACGTACGAGGCGAATCTCGCGATGCATGGCTGCGACATGATGCTGGCGGTCGGCGCGCGGTTCGACGACCGGGTCACCGGGCGGCTGAACGCGTTCAGCCAGGGCTCGCGCAAGATCCACATCGACATCGACGGCTCCTCGATCAACAAGAACGTGCCGGTCGAGGTGCCGATCATGGCCGACGCCGGCCAGGCGCTCAGTGCGTTGCTCGCCGCCTGGCAGGCCAGCGATGACCCGGTGGACAAGCCCGCGCTGGCGTCCTGGTGGCGCCAGATCGATGGCTGGAAAGCCAAGGACAGCCTGAAATTCACCCAGGACCCCAAGCCCGGCAGCATCATCAAGCCGCAACATGCGATCCGGCGGCTCTTCGAGCTCACCCAAGCCCGCAACAAGGAGGTCTACATCACCACCGAGGTCGGACAGCACCAGATGTGGGCCGCTCAGCATTTCCATTTTGAGAAGCCGAACCGCTGGATGACCTCGGGCGGCCTCGGCACCATGGGATACGGGCTGCCGGCCGCCATGGGGGTGCAGATCGCCCATCCGGAGGCCTGCGTGATCGACATCGCCGGCGAGGCATCGATCCTGATGAACATCCAGGAAATGGGCACCCTGGCGCAGTATCGCCTGCCGGTGAAGGTATTTATCCTGAACAACCAGTACATGGGCATGGTGCGGCAATGGCAGGAACTGTTGCACGGCAGCCGCTACTCGGAAACCTACTCGGCGGCTCTGCCCGATTTCGTCACGCTGGCGCAGGCGTTCCATGCCACCGGCATGCGGGCGAAATCGGTTGATGAGCTGGATGGCGTGATCAATGCGATGCTGGATTGCCCGACCGCGGTGATCGCCGACATCGCGGTCGATCAGACCGAGAATTGCTTCCCGATGATCCCCAGCGGCGCGGCGCACAGTGAAATGCTGCTGGGTCCGGAGCATGAAGCCTCCGGCGCCGGCATCACCGACGCGGGCATGGCGCTGGTCTGATCGCACTGCCGCTTGCAATCGGGGTCGCGGCCAGGGGTTCGCCGCGAGGCATGGCCTCGCGCGTGCCGGTTTTTGCTTCCTTCTCATTTGGTTCCGACGATGCCCAGCCCGACTGACACGACGCAGCGCAGCGCGACCATATCGGTCCTGGTTGATAACGAGTCCGGTGTGCTGGCGCGCGTCATCGGGCTGTTCTCCGGCCGCGGCTACAACATCGACAGCCTGACCGTGGCCCCGGTCGATGCCGCCGGGCAGCGTAGCCGCATCAATATCGTTACTTCCGGAACCAGCATGGTGATCGAGCAGATCAAGGCCCAGCTCGACCGGCTGGTCCCGGTGCATCGGGTCGCCGACCTGACGATGGACGGCCCGCACGTCGCCCGCGAACTGGCGCTGGTCAAGGTGATAGGCAGCGGTGAGCAGCGCGTCGAAGCGCTGCGTATCGCCGATAGCTTTCGTGCCCACGTGGTGGACACCACGCTGGGGAGCTTTGTGTTCGAGCTGACCGGGGCGGTGGAGAAAATCGACGCGTTCATCGAGCTGATGCGGAATCTGGGCCTGGCGGAGGTGTCCCGCAGCGGGATTGCCGCTTTAGCCCGGGGCACCAACGTCATCTGAAGCCCCGGCGCGCGTGCTCAGCCCGCGCCGCGCGTCGGCACCACCGCGATGTCCACTGACGGACGCAGCTTGGCGCACACTTGCAAAACCTCGTGGATATTACTCGTCAAGAACTTATCGAACGGCGTGTTGTCCTGCACGGCGTTCTGGTCGATCGCCGGAAACGCCTGCTGCTTCAGGATGTAGTCGAACCGCGACGCCCACTTGCGGGCCCCCAGCCGCGCCGTGGTCGAGCAGTTGTCGACCATGTAGGAGACACCTTTGTAGTCCATATAGGGATTGAGTGAATCCACCGCCTCGATAATGGATTCGTTGGCGATCTCCGAATACGGGTGGCCCCGGTCCTGCAGCAAATCGACCTGCGCCATCATGCACGCGAGATAGACGCCGGCGGTCTCGGCATTGATCGGCGCGTAATTGCGGCCGGTGTTGGCCCGCACCGTCTCGCCCACCGTCCACATATCGGTACTGTCGATCTTGCCCATCGGATAGGTGGCGTGGCGGCGGGTGGCGTTGATCACGCTGCGCACCTCGTTGCCGGAGGCGACGTCGTCGTAAATCTCCTCGAGGATCTCGCGGCACGGATGATAGGCGGCATTGTAGGCATCACGGAACGCCGCCTTCTCGGTGTCATCGAGCTGCTCGTAGACCGCCTTCAGGCCGGAGCGGGAAATCGTCTTGCTGATCGGGCCGGTGATCGACTCCGAGGTATTGAGGTAGGCGTCATCCTTCGCCATGCCCTGGCCGGTGTAGCGGGCATACAGGCTCTCCGCCAAGCCATGCACGGCGCCCAGCAAGATGCCGCGCTCCCCGAAGATGTCCGACTTATATTCCGATTCCAGTGTGGTCTCGAAAGTGTAGGGCGAGCCCAGCGCGACCGACCAACCCAGCGCGTAGTCTGTGGCCTTGCCGTTGACGTCCTGGTGCACCGCGAAACTCGCGTTGATGCCGGCACCGTTGACCTCACGGCCCTGCTCATACAGACGCCGCACCGAGGGGCCCATGCCCTTGGGACAGACGGCAACGACGTTGATGTTCTTCGGGAAGTCATCGCCTTGGGCCTGCAAATGGGACAGCAGGAAGCCATGGCTCAGGCCCAGCGTCGCGCCGGGGCGAAACGCGCCCAGGATCTTCTTGTAGTTTTCGGCGAAAGCCGCATCGGAAATCAGCAGCAGCGCCATGTCGCTTTCGCGAATGACCTGATACATCTCCCCCAGAGTGCCATTCGCCCCGGTGAAGCCGACCTGCTCGGCCTCCCGCATCGAGGACGAGCCTTCGCGCAGGCCCACTTTGACCCGGATGCCCGAACCTTCCAGCGACTCACG
This sequence comes from Rhodopila sp., assembly GCF_965277165.1. Taxonomy (GTDB): domain Bacteria; phylum Pseudomonadota; class Alphaproteobacteria; order Acetobacterales; family Acetobacteraceae; genus Rhodopila. The sequence continues at coordinate 1,569,269 of NZ_CBDICE010000005.1, read as the reverse complement.
CAGGTTTTGCGCCTGGGCCGGTCCTTGCGAGGACCAGCCGATGACGCCGATCTGTTTGATGCCGTCAAACGCCTTCGGCAGCAATGGGAAAAGGTGACGGCCGCCGGCGACGATGGTTTCCTCGCGGTCTGCCATCTTGACCAAGCGGGTTTCGAATACCTTGGAGGTAAAACTCATCGGCCGGATCCTTAGCTCAGGCAGCGGTTGCATCTGGCTGCGCTCAGTGCAGGGGCGGCGGAGTGCAGTCAAGCGCAAAAGGCGCCGACCTGCCCTGATATTGGCCTGACGGCGCATCGACTTTGGACCAACGATCAGGGGCTTTGTCGGACAAACCTCGTCGGCATCCGGCCCCGATATCTCATGATCGCACCCAAAAATCCCCGGCTATACCGTGCGCCGAGACTATAAACGCGGCGGCGGCGTGCCCTGCCTCGTCGCCATCGCCCAGGATCTCTCCGACAACGCCATGGACGCCGCGCTGTCCTGCTTGGGTAGTGTCTCAGTTTGAATTTCGGCTTTCGCGCCTTTGCGTTCGTTCGAATGCTGAATGACACTCATCGCAAACGGTTATTTCGCGGACACTCGTCCACCGATGATGCGAGCCTCTTGCACATAGTCGAAGCCACCGTTGCCCGGCCACGCACGTCCGTCAGGATAGCACAACTCTATTCCGGCAAGATCCTTCTCATCCGCCAGACGCATATTGACGCCCAGTTGGACGTTCCCGAACTTCGATATCGCGCTCGTGGTCAGAATAAAGTGCGTCGTCGAACCGCAATTTGCGCAGAACTGGACTTCCGCGGCAGGGTCTTCTTTATCTTCCCGACTATACCCCTTCGTCGTTCCCTCGATGACGACGTCCGAGGGATGAAAATAGGCCCAGCGGGCGCCAGTTTTGCTACAGAGCGTGCAGTTGCACTCGTTGATGAAGTCCGGTTGCTTTGGGGTTTGGATGCGGACTTGGCAGCAGAGGCAATAGAGCTTCAGCATTCCCGTGTCATAGCAGGAGATCCGCCTGCCCGAAAGCGGCCGTTCGGTTTCCCTTAAAGCCGAAATCCAACTGAGACACTACCCCTGCTTGGGGTGGCTTGGATTGCGGCTTGCGCTTGTGTTACCGGAGCAAATTTGGAACCATGCCGTTGAACCTGTCGATCACGAATGTCCCGGATCGAGCCGTGCAGCGGCTGCCTGAGCAGGGGGCCACTCAGATCACTTTCGACTAGCCATTAGCGGTTGGATGCGTTGGCCGAAAGTCTCCATGCCCAGGATGAAGTCGTCGAACGTCAGCATTACCCCGGCGAGGCCGTCGACGGTCGCCAGTTCATCCAGCATCCGGGCGACGGTGGCATAGGACCCGACGACGGTCCCCATGTTGAAGTTCACCGCCGAGACCGGGTTGATCATGCTTTGCGCGGTGCCCCCGGCATCGGCCTTGTCGTCATTGCCGGCCTGGGCGCCGAGCCAGCTCAGGGCATCGAGATCCTTGCCGGCTTTGTAGCACTCCCATTTGGCCTGCGCGGCGGCATCGGTTTCGTCGGCGATGACCATGAACAGGGCATAGGCGCCAACGTTGCGCCCGGTCTTGGCGACCGCCTTCAACAGCCGCTCGATCGTGGCGCTGCATTTCGTCGGGGTATTGACACCCTCGCCCAGGCAGAAGTTGAAGTCGGCGTGCTCCGCCGCGAACGCCATGCCGACGTCGCTCTGTCCGGCGGAGACGATCTTCGGCATCACCGACGGACGTGGACTGAGTTTGCAGTCGGTCATCTGGAAATAGGCGCCCTTGTGGTCGGAGGTTCCGGTTTCCCACAACTGCCGCATTACCGTCACGTATTCGGCGCTGTACTCGTAGCGACGCTCGTAGTGCTGCTGTCCCGGCCATAGGCCCATCTGGGTGTATTCGCCCTCGGCCCAGCCGGAGACGATGTTGATCCCGAACCGGCCCGGCGCGATGCTGTCGATGGTGGCCGCCATGCGCGCCGCGATCGCCGGCGGCAGGGTGAGCACGGCGGAGGACGCGTAAAGCTGGATACGCTGCGTCACTGCGGCGATCCCCGCCATCAGGGTGAAGCTTTCCAAGGCATGGTCCCAGAACTCGCTCTCGCCGCCGAACCCACGCAACTTCACCATCGACAAAGCAAATTCAAATCCATACTGCTCGGCTAACAATGTGACGTCGCGGTTCAGCGCGAAGCTGGTGTTGTACTGCGGCGAAGTCTTTGAGATCAGCCAGCCGTTGTTGGCGATGGGGATGAAGACACCGAGGTCCATGTGCTGGCTCCCGTTGGATGTGTGATAACGATGGCAACCGCTTCCGGCGATGCACGAACCGCGCCATGCCGGTGGCCATCAATCCGGCATGTTTAGGAGGCAAAACGGCGGTGGGCCGCCGTTATATCCAACTGACGTCGGCTTTCGGGGCGTCATGGCATTTGCATCACTGAAACTTGGGCCACTTTATCCGCAACGAGACGTTTTGTTATTGTTACAATATCCTGTCAACCGCTTTCGCACGGTGTCCGAACCGGACGAGCAGCACAACCCTCGGTAAGTTGCGAGATCAAAACTGTCCGTCCTTGCCGCTGGGAAAGCCGAACGGTTTTGCTGCCTAATCTGTACGCGGCCTGCGCCTCGGATCGGCGGCGGCTTCTTGCGCGAGTCACAACGCGGTGGTTAGTTGTCCCGATGTGCTCCCCGCCGATGCACCGGGTCGTGCTCAGTTCGGCTGATCGATTATCGCCGCTGCACCGCGGTCGGCGTCACGACGCTTGATGAGCGACAATACGCCGTTGTGCGTGGTCGGCATCGGAGCTTCGGCAGGAGGGATCGAGGCATTTCGTCAGTTTTTCGTCGAGATGCCGGCGGACAGCGGTGTTGCGCTTATTGTCGTCCTCCACCTTGCGCCCAACCGCAAGAGCATGCTGACGGAGATCCTCGCACGGTGGACCGAAATGGCGGTGACCGAGGCGTCCGACGGGCAGGCCGTCGTGGCAAACCAGGTTCTGGTCGTGCCCGGAGGCACTGTCGCCAAATACCTCGACGGACATCTCTTTTTGCATCGGACACCGCTCGCCTCGGCGCGCGAGACCGCGCCGATCGATGCGCTGTTCGATTCATTGGCGGCATCGTTGAACGAGGACGCAATCGGCGTCGTGCTTTCCGGCACCGGCCACGATGGAACGCTCGGACTGAAGGCGATCAGGGCGCGGGGTGGCCTGACCCTGGCACAAGGCGAAAACGGCACCGCACCGGAATACGCCGGCATGCCGGAAAGCGCGGTCGCCGCCGATGCTGTCGATCTCCACGTACCGGTGGAGCAAATGGCCGGCCATATCCTCGCGGCGCGGAAAGTTCGGCTCGCGGCGGCGCGAGCGGCCGCTCAGACGACGCCGGATGTGGAAAGGATCCGTCTGGCGATCTGCGACATCCTGCGATCGCGCCTGGGCCACGATTTCAGCCAGTATAAACAGCAAACCTTCATGCGGCGCGTGTTGCGGCGCATGCAGGTGCTGCGGCTGAGTACCTACGACGATTACCTCGACCGGATCACCAACGACCGCGAGCAGGTTTTGGCGCTGTTCCGCGACCTGCTGATCAATGTGACCAGCTTCTTTCGCGACGCCGCGACATTCGAGGCCCTGAAGAAGACCATTATCCCTCGGCTGTTCCAGGACAAGGATGCAACCGGAGATTTGCGGATCTGGGTGCCAGGCTGCGCCACCGGCGAGGAAGCCTACTCGCTGGCAATGCTGTTTCGCGAGCACATGGATACTTTATCCACGCTGCCGAAAGTGCAGATATTGGCCAGCGACATTGATGAAGTCGCGGTTGCTACGGCCCGCGCTGGGCGGTTTCCACTGACGCTACTGGAAGGTCTTTCAGCCGAACGGCGGTCTCGGTTTTTCGCCGAAAGCCCCGGCGGCGCGGTGGTCCGGCAAGAGATCCGGGACCTCTGCACATTCTCCGTGCACAGCCTGGTCCGCGATCCGCCGTTCTCCAGGATCGATCTGATTTCCTGCCGCAACTTATTGATTTATATGAATAATGATCTGCAAGACCGGATCATTCCCATCTTCCACTATGCTTTGCCTCCCGGCGGTATTCTGATCCTCGGGGTTTCCGAAACGGTCGCTCGTCACGAGCGGTTGTTCGAGCCGCGTGAACGCTCGACGCGGATCTTTGTCCGCCGCGATGGCCCCGCCGAAATGCCGCAGCTTTATCAATTGCCGATCGACAGCCGACGTTCAGGGAAGGGCGCAACGCTGGCAAGTGATCCGAAAGCGCATTGGCAACGGGCAGTCGAGTTCGCCAGCAAGCGCGTTTTGGATCGCTACGCGGCCCCGTTCGTGGTGGTGACCGCGTTCGGTGACGTGGCGCTTTTCTCCAGCCATACCGGCCGCTTCCTGGAGCCCGCGCGGGGCGCGCCAAGCAGCAACCTGTTCGACATGGCGCGCCAAGGCTGGGGCCTGGAACTGCGCGCCGCGTTGCGGCGATGTGTCGAGACCGGCCAGCCGGTGGAGCAGTTTCGCTCCATCGTCACCGCCGACGGGTCGCTAGTACTTCGAGTCGTTCATAGTGCGGGGTACAACCGCTTCAGCTTGACGCGGGCATCGGCGGTGGTGAACTGCCAGTCGGCTTTGACATGTTTCTTGTTACGGCTGCCCTCCCATGCGGCGACTTCCTCGGTCAGAGTTTGCTTGTCCGCGATCCGCCGATCGAGGCACTGACCCGACAAGGCGCTGAGCTCGGATTCAGCCATATCCAGCCAACTGCCGTGCTTTGGCGTGTAGTGCCATTCGAACCGCTCCACCAGCCGGCGGGCCTCTGCGGCGGGAAAAGCCTCGTAGAGCGACGCCGGCTTGTGGGTATTGAGATTGTCTTGCATCAGCACGATTTTCTTCGCCTTCGGAAAATTCATGTCGGCTATGGCTTTGAGGATCTGAGCATAATCCACGGCCGTGTGGCGATCTGTCACCTCGACATGGCGCCAGCCTTCCAGGGGGGCGAAGATCATGAACAGATTAGCGGTTCCATTACGCTTATACTCGTAATCGTAGCGTGCCGGTTGCCCAGGCCTGCCAGCGATGGCTACACGCGTTTCGGCGACCAATTGTTTCGAGGTCTCGTCCACGCAGACCACAGGATACTCTGGATCGTGCGGCCTCTGATAAACCTCAAGAACGTCCTCCATTCCGGCTACAAAGGCGGCGTTGGCGTCCGGCGGGATCACCCATTGCTTTTGTAGATGCGGCTTAAGGAGGTTTTTTTTAGCGTCCGCCCGATCGTGTTGTCGCTGGCGCGGTCGACGATCTTCAGTTCGACAACGTGCTCTTCAAGGAGTTGTAGCGTCCACCGCTTGCGACCCTTCGGCGGGTCGGAACAAGCCAGCGCGATCAGTTTAGCCTCGGCGGCTCCGTCGAAAATGCGCGGTCTGGCCGAGGCTGGGGAATGCTTGCGGACCAGAACGGCCTCGAACCCCTCTTCCACCATTTGCTGGCGGGTCCGTGCGACCGTGTCGACGCTGGTATCGAGGGCTGTTGCGATTTGTCTGTCGCTCCAGCCGTCGCCCGCTTGCGCGCTGTCGGCCTTCAACAGAATGCGGGCCCGGGTCAGTTGCCGGGCCGGGTGGTTGCCCGCGTGGATCAGCGTGTTGAGGCGATCCCGCTCCTCTTCGCTGAGCTTCACCACATACCTTTTTCCAGCAAGTCGTTCCGCGATCACGAAGCATCTCCGTCGTTGCGGAACTATCGATTCGAAGAATGGCCGCGAAATCAATGACAGGAGGTACTAGCCGCTCCGGTCCGCCTGATCGTGGAGAAGCTGCCGGGTCCCGAAGATTCCGCGCTCTATTTGATCGTCTTCGTCGAGGTCGATTCGCCGCATCGGTCGGACAACCGGGCGCACACCGCCGCGGTGCCCGAGGCTACTTCGTCGATCACTCAGTTCGAGAACGAAAATCGCGACCTGCTGGAGCAATTGCGCTCGGTTGGCGAAGAGCATGCCGCGACCGTGGAGGAACTCCGCAGTTCCAACGAGGAACTGCAATCCGTGAACGAGGAGCTGCAATCGACCAATGAGGAACTGGAAACCTCGCGCGAGGAAATTCAGTCGATCAACGAGGAACTCAACACCGTCAACGCGCAACTGACCGCCAAGGTCGAACAGCTCGACCGCAGCAATGGCGACCTGAAGAACCTGTTCGACAGCACCAGGGTGGCCACTATATTCCTTGATCCGTTCCTGGTGATCCGCAGCTTCACGCCGGAGATCGCCAAGATCTACAACCTGATCCCGAGTGACTTGGGCCGGCCGCTGACCGATATTGTCAGCCGACTGACCTACAAGACGTTGCACGACGACGTGCAGAGCGTGCTTCGGACGCTGCAGCCGATGGAAAGGCGGGTCGAACGCGACGATGGTTCGGCGTACTACCTGATGCGCATCCTGCCGTATCGTGGTCCCGACAGTACTATCGACGGCTCGCTGATCACGTTCGTCGATGTCACCGGCATCGTCCACGCCGAGCAACATCAGCGTATGCTGGTCGATGAGCTGAATCACCGGGTTAAGAACATGTTGACGGTGGTGATCTCACTGGCGACCACCACTTTGCGCCGGGCCACAACGTTGGAGGGTTTCCAAGAGGTGTTCCTTGGACGGATCCATGCGCTGACCGCGGCCTATGCGCTGCTCAGCCGCGACGGCTGGTCGCCGGTCCCGCTGCGGGAAATCCTGACCGAGGAGCTGAAGCCGTTCATGTCGGGCGACCAAGCGAATGTGATGCTAGACGGCCCAACGGTGCTGCTTGAGCCGCGCGCCGCGCTGGCGCTGGGAATGGCGACGCATGAACTGACGACCAATGCGGTGAAGTATGGTGCGCTGTCGGTGGCAGAGGGGAACGTTGTTGTCACCTGGTGCGTTACACCTAAATCAGGCGAAGAGTGGTTGCAGCTGATCTGGACGGAACGAAACGGACCGCCGGTGAGGAGGCCGGATCGTCGCGGGTTTGGCATGACCATGATCGAGCGGGGATTTGCTCATGATGTCGGTGGCGAAGTGACAATTGATTTCGCGGCAAACGGTGTTGTCGCCACGTTCAGCGCGCCGTTGCCGAATTACCTCCCGCCGGGGTCTTGATGATGGCTCACGACAAGCCGGGACGCTTGACTGGCAAACGGATCTTGATCGTCGAAGACGAGATGTTGGTTGCGTTTTTGATCGAAGAATTTCTGTTTGACTTCGGCTGCAGCACGGTCGGGCCATGCGGCGATGTGGCGACGGCGCTGGAAGCGGTGCGGACCGAGGCGTTCGATCTGGCGGTTTTGGACGTCAATCTGGCCGGTGAAAAAGTCTATCCGGTGGCTGAACTGCTGGCCGAACGGCAGATCCCATTCTTGTTCCTCTCTGGTTACGGCGAAGAGGCGATTCCGGCGGGCCATGACGATTGGCGCGTGTGCGCCAAGCCGTTCACCAGCGACAACCTCAAGAAGGAAATGTCGGCGGCGTTGACGGCGCCGGCTCACTGAACCAATAGCCGTGCCACTGTTCGCCTGTTTGCGGCGCAACTGGCTCTTGCGCCGCGCCCCGAACGGGGAGAGTGAGCGCCGCGACTGCTAGTATCGCGCATCAGTGAAGCGCGATACGTCGCCCGTTGTTCGAGTATCCGACTCACGCGCCGAATCGCGGGACGATTTCCGTCCTGCGCTTCTCTGCGATCGGATACTAAACGCACCTACCAGCGCGGCGGCCACCGAGGCGGTCCGCACTTGTGCCGAGCGTGCGATCAGGGTGATCCTTCGGCACAAACTGCTGGGAGGAACATGGTGTCATCGATGATGTTCGACGTGATTATCGTCGGCGGCGGGTCCGCCGGGTCCGTGCTGGCCAACCGGCTATCGGCGCGCAGCCAGAACAAGGTGCTGTTGCTGGAAGCCGGCCAGGACACGCCGCATGGCAAAGTGCCGGAAGCAGTGCTGGATTCCTATCCCGGAACCGCCTACCTCAACCCGAACTACACCTGGAACAAGCTGAAGGTCACCACCGAGGTGATCTCGCACAACAACCCCGACGAGCAGGCGCCGCCGCTGCGGACCTATGAACAGGCGCGCATCCTGGGCGGCGGGTCGTCGATCAACGGGCAGTTGGCCAATCGCGGCGCACCGACCGATTACGATGACTGGGCAGCGAGCGGCGCGGCAGGCTGGGACTGGAACGGCGTGCTGCCGTATTTCAAGAAGGTGGAGCGCGACATGGACTTTGACGGTCCATGGCACGGGTGCGAAGGGCGCATCCCGGTGCGGCGCATTTTTCCCGACCTCTGGCCCGAACACGCAAAGGCGGTCGGGCGCGCGTTCGAGCAGTCGGGTTGGAAATTCATCCAGGACCAGAACGCGGCGTGGGAGGACGGCTATTTTCCGATCACCATCTCCAACGCCTACGAACGCCGGGTATCGGCCGCAATCGGCTATCTCGATCCCGGCACGCGGCTGCGCGAAAACCTGACGATTCGCACCGATAGCCAAGCCTGCGAACTGATTTTCGATGGCCAGCGCTGTGTCGGAGTCAAGGCGGTGGTCGCCGGCAGGGCCGAGGAGTTCCGCGGCCAAGAGGTCATCCTGTCCTGCGGTGCCATCCACTCGCCGGCGCACTTGATGCGCGCGGGGATCGGGCCGGCCGCGCATCTGCGGGAACACGGCATCGAGGTACGGGCCGCGTTGCCCGGGGTGGGCCAGCGGCTGCAGGACCATCCCGCCGTCGCGGTCGCTGCCTTCCTGAAGCCGCATGCCCGGATCATCAACGACTATTCCAGGCGCCATATCTACACCGGGCTGCGCTACTCCTCCAACCTGGCGGGCATTCCGCCCGGCGACATGTTCACCGTGGTGACCAGTAAAACCTCCTGGCATGCGGTCGGCGAACAGATCGGGTCGTTCATCGTGACGGTCTACAAGACCTATTCGGAGACCGGGTCGGTCCGCCTCCGATCGCCGAACTGGTCCGATGAGCCGCAGGTGGATTTCAACCTGCTGTCGGACCAGCGCGACCTGGAGCGCATGATGGACGGCGTGCGCCGGTTCGCCGCGTTGCACCTGACGCCGGAGATGCAGACCGTGGTCGAGGACGCGTTCCCCGCCAGCTACAGCGACAAGGTGCGCCAGGTCGGGCTGCACAGCTCCAAGAACAAGCTGATCACCGACGTGCTGGCCAAGGCGCTGGATGGGCCGGCGGCGCTGCGCAAATATCTGATCAGGAACCTGGTGATGGAGGGCGTCACCCTGCAGGACGTGCTGACCGACGACGACAAGCTGGAGGCGTTCGTGCGCAAGGCCGCCGTCGGCGTGTGGCACGCCTCCTGTACGTGCCGCATGGGCGCCGACGGCGACCCGATGGCGGTAACCGACCCGGCGGGGCGCGTGCGGGGGGTGGACGGCCTGCGCGTGATCGATGCCTCGGTATTTCCCGCGGTGCCCTGCGCGAATACCAATTTTCCGGTGCTGATGACGGCCGAGAAGATGGCGGACGCAATCCTGGCCGGGGCCTGAGGCCGGCGGCCCGATGGTGGCCGGGGGCGGGGGTTGCATTGCGGGGCAAGCTTGCTAGAACCCGCCCTTCGCAAGTGCGGGCGCATAGCTCAGTTGGTAGAGCAGCTGACTCTTAATCAGCGGGTCGTAGGTTCGAATCCTACTGCGCTCACCAGCGATGCCATACATTTGGGTCGCAGAACCCGTTTCCGGAACCGCTGAGAGACTCAGCCTGTCTCACGGACATTGAATACTTGAGTGACGCGAAATTCTCTCGAAATTGATGGATAGCAAATCCGGTCGTGCGGAGTCCAACTTGCAGGAAATGCATGTCGTAGGCCGTTGTGGGCATAGACCACGCAACGCTCTGCCAACAGAGATCGCTTCGGCCTATTTCGACGACCTGCTAAACCTCACGCCTCGGATGGTCAGGCATCCCATCCGGAAGCCAAAAAACAGGTAGAGCAAGCAATGTCTGGTTGCGAGGCGATCCCGAGTAAAAAAAATTAATCAAAGATCAGTGGTTCTCCTAGTTGGCCGCGTGACTAGGGTGGACTCTTAGTGCCTTTGACTTCACTGTATTTCTTCTGATCACGTTGCCGATCTCGCAATATTATGGAATACCTCTGACAGAAGTGACCGCGGTATTCACCGTCACCTGTGTTCACCGTCACCTTGATCATGCGTCAGGCGGGCGCCACAATGCCCGGCTGGATGGCCGACCGTCTGGGTCGCAGAGCGCCGCTGATGATTTCCATCCTCCGGTACTCGGTTTGCAACTTCGTCGCCGGTTCCTCGCCCAGTTTCGCCTTCCTGTTCCGCGCGCTGCTCGGCATCGGAATGGGCGCGGAATGGCCGGCGGGCGCGGCCCTGGCCATAGAGTCCTGGCCACCCCGTTCGCGCGGCTTCATGTCCGGCGTGCTGCAGGGATCGTGGGGCATCCTACCTCGCCTACGCGATCCTTTATGAGCCGTTCGAAGGTATGGGCCATGGCTAAGGTTGGCGCAGCATGCTGATCCTGGGCGTCCTGCCGGCACTGGCCCTGCGTCTGGATCCGCTTCTACGTCAAGGAGCCGGAAGTGTGGGCCGACAACAAGAAAAGCCAGAACGAAAACCAGAACCAGATCAAGTTGCCGTTGCTGGCGCGCGTCGGCGGCAGGCTTCGTCTATCACCAGGGCGCGGTCTGGGGCGCCTTTGTCGCACCGACCATCGCCTATTATGCCGTGGATCAGAAAATGGGCTTCGCCATGCCGATGATGATAGGCACCATGGGGTCACTCGTTGTTCTGTTTATTGCCGTGTTCCTTGGCCCCGAAACGAAGGGCACGGTGATGACCGCCGACCGGGAAGTCATCAAGGCTGAAATGCCCGCCTGACGAGCCCTCGCCCTAAAAGCGGCCGGGACTTCGGTTCCGGCCGCCTTGACCTTGGGCCTATGGCTCAATACCTGCGCAGAAAAAACACCATGGTGACCGTGACACTCAGCGCCACCACGAACCAGCGCAGCACCGCCGGCGGCAAATGCCGAGCGAACCGGGCACCGTAGTAGCCCCCGGCAATCGCCGACACCATCATCGCCAACATCTCCGGCCAGCGCACCGCCCCCGCCGCAACGAAACACAGCACCGCCGACCCGTTCGCGGCGCTGACCAGCACGGTGCGAGGCGCTGCCATCACCGCCAACGGCGTGGTGTCGATCAACGTCCAGACCGCCATCATCATCAAGCCAATCGCGCCGCCGAAATAACCGCCGTACACCGAAAGCACGAACTGGATGGTCAGGAAAGCTGGGCGTCCGATGCGCACGTAGCGCCGCAATAGATCACCCAGATGCCGGCCGCCGAGAAACGTCAGCGTCGCCAGCAGCAACAGCCACGGGATAACCAGATCGAACATGCCGCCGGGCGTCACCAGCAACAGAATAGCCCCCAGCATCCCACCGGCCACGCTGATCGCCAACAACAGCCTGAGGCTGATCCCGGCGATGCCGCGCAAATCGTCGCGGTAGGCCCAGGCGCTCGCGATGGTGCCCGGAAACAGCGCAACCGTGCTCGTCGCATTGGCAGCGATCGGCGGCAGCCCGACCAACACCATCACCGGGAACGAAACGAACGACCCGCCGCCGGCGACCGCGTTCATCGTTCCGGCAAGCAAGCCTGCCAGGACCAAGAGAAAAACATGCTGCACGACACTTACGGCGACAGCGGCACGTTCTGTTCCAGCTCGGCCAGCCACGCCGCCGCGTTGCCGTCCGACGGCGCTCGCCAATCTCCGCGTGGCGACAGCGACCCGCCGGCGGACACTTTCGGCCCGTTCGGCATCGCGCTGCGCTTGAACTGGCTGAAGGCGAAGAACCGGGTCAGGAACACCCCCATCCAGTGCCGGATCTGCGCCAGGTCGTAGCCCACCTGCCGGTCGGCCTGAAAATGCGCCGGCCAATCCCCGCGCGCCGGGTCTTCCCATGCGTGCAGCGCCAGGAAGGCGATCTTCGAGGGTACAAATCCGTAACGCAGGATGTGAAACAGGGTGAAATCCTGCAGCGCATAGGGTCCGATCTTGGCCTCCGTGCTCTGCGGCGTTTCGCCCTCGCCCGTCGGCACCAGTTCGGGTGAGATCTCGGTCGCCAGGATCGCGTCCAGCGTGCCCAGCACATCGTCGGCGAAGCGCCGGGTCCCGATGATCCAGCGGATCAGATGCTGGATCAGCGTCTTCGGCACCCCGGCGTTGACGTTGTAGTGCGCCATCTGATCGCCGACACCATAGGTGCACCAGCCCAGAGCCAGTTCCGAGAGATCGCCGGTGCCGATCACCATGCCACCATTATAGTTGGCAATCCGGAACAGGTAGTCGGTGCGCAACCCCGCCTGCACATTCTCGAAGGTGATGTCGTAAACCGATTTGCCGCTGGCATAGGGGTGCCCGATATCGGACAGCATCTGTTTCGCCGCAGGTTTGATATCCAGCTCGCCCGCGGTCGCGCCCAGCGACTGCATCAACGCCCATGCATTGCTCTTGGTGTGGTCAGACGTCGCGAACCCCGGCAGCGTGTAGGCCAGAATCCCGTCACGCGGCAGTCCCAGCAGATCGAACGCCTGCGCACAGACCAGCAGCGCCTGGGTCGAGTCCAGGCCGCCCGAGATTCCGATCACCACCTTCTTCAACCCGGTTGCCCGCAGCCGCTGCGCCAGCCCGGAAACCTGGATGTTGTAGGCTTCGTAACAATCCTGCTCCAGCCTCGCCACGTCCGCTGGCACGAACGGAAAGCGCTCGACCTTGCGTCGGAATCCGACGTCGCCGGCCGGCGCGCCGACGGTGAATCCGACGCGACGAAACGCCCGCGCGTGGCGGCGGCGATTGGTATCGAAAGACCCCATCTGCAAGCGCTCCTGAGCCAGCATGTCGAGGTCGATATCGGCGATCGCCGCCTGGTCCGCTACGGGAAACCGTTCGGTCTCGGCCAAAGTGTTGCCGTTTTCGAACACCGAGGCCTGGCCGTCCCAGGCCAGATCGGTTGTCGATTCCCCGGTCCCGGCGGCAGCGTAGAGATACGCTGCCAAACAACGCGCGGACTGTGACCGGCACAGCAGCCGGCGGGTCTCGGCCTTGCCGATGGTGATGTTGCTGGCCGACAGGTTCGCCAGCACCGTGGCGCCGGCCACCGCTGCCTCTCCGCTAGGTGGGTTGGGCACCCAGACGTCCTCGCAGATCTCGGCGTGCACCACCAGGCCGCGCAGGTCGGACGCCTCCCACAACAGGTCGGTGCCGAATGGCGCGGCATGGCCACCGACGGCGATCGAACCGCCATCGGAGCCATCGCCGCTGACGAAGTGCCTGGGTTCATAGAATTCGCGATAGTTCGGTAAGTGAATCTTCGGCACCACCCCCAGCAGTTCGCCGCGGTGGATCGCCAGGGCGCAATTGTACAGGCTGCCCAGGTGCCGCAGCGGCGCCCCCACCAGCAGCAAAGGCATCAGCTCGGCCGACCCGGCGACCAGCGTCTCGACCGCGCTCTCGACCGCATCCAGCAGCGTGGTCTGCTGCAACAGGTCGCTGATCGCGTAGCCGGAAATGCCCAGTTCGGGAAACACCGCCACGGCCACCGACTGCCGGTCGCAATCGGCTGCCATGCGCAAGATCGATTGCGCATTGGTCGCCGGATCGGCCAGCGCCGTCCGAGTGGTGCAAGCGGCAACACGGGCGAAGCCGTGGCGATACAGCGAACGAAAACTCATCCCCGGGCCCAGGCAGTGTGTCCGCAAATATGGCCCCGATCGGCCCGCGGCGCCATCCGGAAGCCCAGCCCAGGCCACTGAATCGGGACCATTCGTTGCATGACAATTGCCCTCACCACCCAAGATGACCAGAAACTTAGTCTTTTTGTCATCAAATCGCCGCCGACCGATTTTCGCCCCGACCGTAGGTTGCCCGCTCTCGCCTCCACCCACGGTCTGAGGAAACGATGCCCAAAGCCACCAGCCTCAAATACGCCCTGCTATCGGCCGCCACTATCGGCGTTGCCTTCAACATACAACCCGCGGTGGCCCAGACCGACGCCCAGATCCAGACGATCCAACAGCAGATCAGGGCGCTGCAGTCGCAGTTGAACCAGCTCAAGTCCAACCTCTCGACACGAGACCGCGAGCTGCGCGCCGCGCAGCAACAGGCCAGGGCGGCACAGCAGCAGGCCGCCGCCTCGGCCCAAGCCGCCCAGGCCGCCGCCGCTCGGCCTCCCGTCGCCGCTCCGCTCCCGGTCGCCGCCGCGCCAGCCGCCCCGCCGGAACCGCCGCTGCCGCAAGGTGCATTCCGGGTCGGCGGACTGACCGTCACTTTGGGCGGGTTCGCCGCCGCCGAGGGCCTCTACCGCTCGCGCAACCAGGCCTCCAGCGTCGCCACCAACTTCGGCAGCATCCCGCTGCCCAACACACCGGCGTTTCACACGCCCGAGTATCGCGAAACAGCGCAGCAGAGCCGTCTTCAGCTCCTGACCGAAGGACACCTGGACGACGCACAGACACTCAGCGCCTTTGTCGCGACAGACTTCCTCAGCGCCGGTACATCGTCGAATTCGACCGAGAGCAGCAGCTACACGCTGCGTCTGCGTGAGTTCTATGGCGCCTATGACAACAGCGACTGGGGGCTGCATGTGCTCGGCGGCCAAAGCTGGAGCCTTGCCACAATGTTCAAGACCGGCCTGGAGCCACGCAAGGAGAACGTGCCACTGACCATCGACGCGCAATACGTCGTCGGCTTCAACTGGGCCCGCCAGGCCGAAATCCGTGTCGCCAAGGACTTCGATGATCATAAGATATGGCTCGGGCTGTCGCTGGAATCACCGCAGACCACGTTCGGCAGTTCCGCCGGTCCGAACTGCTTGACCGGAGCCCAGGCGACGACCGCGGTCGGCGGCGGCACGCTGGAAGACACCCAGTGCGGCGGGTCCAACGTCAATTCCATCCAGGCCTACAGCGCCAACTACGCCCCCGACGTGATTATCAAGGCGGCCGCGGATCCGGGCTGGGGCCACTACGAGGTGTATGGACTGCTGCGCTTCCTCGACGGCCGCGTCTCGTTCGCCAGCACCGGGTCGGGCAAGGGATACGAAACCACCGGCGAGGGCATCGGCGGCGGCATGATCCTGCCGCTAATACCGAAGATGCTCGACTTCCAGGTCAGCGGCCTGATCGGGCAGGGCATCGGTCGCTACGGTTCGGCGCAAATCGCCGACGCCACGTTCTCCCCCACCGGCAAGATCGAGCCGCTGTCGGAGTATTCGATCATGGGCGGCTTCGTCGGCCATCCCATCCCGGCGGTCGATGTCTATGCCTATGGCGGCGCCGAGGGCGCCGACCGCAAATCGTTCTCGGGAACCGCCGGCTACGGCAATCCAGCTGTCAACCTGTCCGGCTGCGAGCTGGAGCTCGGTTCCTGCAGCGCGGTGACCTCCAACGTTATCGAAGGCACGCTGGGCGCCTGGTGGCGGGTGATCAAGTCGCGCTACGGCACCATGCAGCTCGGCGCCCAATATGAGTACGTAAACCGCAACACCTTCTCCGGCATCGGAGCCACCAGGGGCAGCACCGTCTCGCCGTCCGCCGACGAGAACATCGTCCTGTTCAGCCTGCGCTACTACCCATTCCAGTAGCTCACGCTCGGCCAGACCACTGGCCAAGTGTAATGACTCAGGTTGAAACTTCCAAGACTGAGAGTGTCAACGACGTGTTCTGCTCAATGAGTGCAGGCGGATACCCCTTGATCACGGCGCCCTAATGGCCGCCGGACTTGCCGCTGTGGCGTCGGCGGACAACAATCGGCCGTGAGATGAAACAGGGGCAGGACGCGATGAACTTCGAATTCTCGGATGAATTGATCCAACTCCGAGATCAGGCTCGGCGATTTCTGACCGATCGCTGCCCGCCGGCGGTGCCGAGGCGCATCCTCGATACCAACGAACCTTATGCGGCGGACCTGTGGCGGGCGATTGCCGAGATGGGATGGACCGGCGCTGCAATTCCTGAAGAGTACGGCGGGGTCGGTCTCGGCCGGCTCGCGGTGTGTGTGCTGGCCGAGGAAATCGGCCGAGCGGTGGCCCCGGTGCCGTTTTCGTCCTCAGTTTACCTGGCGACCGAGGCGATCATGCTGTTCGGGTCGGAGCAGCAGAAGCAAACCTGGCTACCGAAACTGGCGTCGGGTGAGCTGATCGGCACGTTCGCGTTCGCCGAGCGGCCCGGGCCGTTCGATGCGACAAAGCTGAACGCCGCTGTCTCAGGCGGCCGGCTTACCGGAACAAAACTGGCGGTGCCGGATGGCGACATCGCCGACATCGCCGTGGTCGCCACCCGTGGCGGGGCTGGCGCCTGCCTGCATCTGGTGGATCTGAAAGCCGCCGGCGTCACGCGCGAGACGGTGGTTACATTCGATCCGACCCGTTCGCATGCCAATGTGGAGTTTTCCGCTGCCCAGGCGGAACCGCTGCCGGGCAGCATCGGTGCGGGAACGGTGCGCACCCTGCTGGATTACGCGGCGGTGCCGATGGCTTTCGAGCAGGTGGGCGGCGCGCAGGCCGCGCTGGACATGGCGAACGCTTACGCCAAGGAACGGTTCGCCTTCGGCCGACCGATCGGGTCGTTCCAGGGAATCAAGCACAAGCTGGCCGAAATGTATATACAGGTCGAGCTGGCGCGGTCGAATGCGTATTACGGCGCCTGGGCGGTACACAGCAATGCCGCTGAACTGCCGATCGCCGCCTCGGTCGCCAGGATCGCCGCCTGCGAGGCCGGCTGGTTCGTTACCAAGGAAAACATCCAGACCCATGGCGGCATGGGCTTCACCTGGCAGATGGACTGTCACCTTTACTACCGGCGCGCCAAGCTGCTGGGCCTGAACCTGGGCGGTGCGCGTGAGTGGAAGCACCGGCTGGTGACCGAGTTGCGCGCCCGCAACACCACCGACCTGGAAGCGGCATAGGAGCGGACAATGGATTTCGACGACACCCCAGAAGAAGCCGCATTCCGCGCCGAGGCTCGGCGCTTCCTCGAGGCGAATGCCGAACGGCGCAAGCCCGGCGCGGTGGAGGGCTATCGGCGCGGCCAGGACGCACCTGGCGCAATGCAGCGCGCGAAGGACTTCCAGCGCCGCAAGTATGAGGCCGGTTTCGTCGGCATCCATTGGCCCGTGGAATGGGGCGGACGCGGCAGCAGCCAGATTGAGAATGTCATCTACAACCAGGAAGAAGCAAAATACGACGTGCTTTCGGGCATCTTCGGGATCGGCGTCAACCTGGCGCAGCCGACGATCTGCAGTTGGGGCACGGCGGAACAGCGCGAGCGCTTCGTACGGCCGGCGATGCGGGCCGATGAGGTCTGGTGTCAGTTGTTCAGCGAACCGGGCGGCGGATCGGACCTCGCCGCGCTGCGCACCCGAGCCGAGAAGGATGGCGACGAATGGGTGGTCAACGGCCAGAAGATCTGGAACTCCGGCGCGCATTACAGCGATTTCGGCATCCTGGTGGCGCGCAGCAATCCCGACGTCCCGAAGCATGAAGGGCTGACCTTCTTCATCCTAGATATGAAGACTCCGGGGATCGAAATCCGCCCGATCCGCCAGGTCTCCGGATCGTCGCATTTCAACGAGGTGTTCTTCGACAACGTCCGGATTCCCGACAGCCGCCGGGTCGGCCCGGTTGGCGCCGGTTGGAAAGTCGCGCTGACCACGCTGATGAACGAGCGCCACGGTATGCGCGACGCACCCGGCCCCGATGTCGCGGAACTGTTCCGGCTGGCGCAGGCGATCGACCTGGAAGACGGGCCGGCGATCGATGACTCGGCGGTGCAGGAACGGCTGGCGGAGTTCTATACCCGCTCGCAAGGACTGAAATACACCAAGTTCCGCGGCATGACGGCGCTGTCGCGCGGGCAGACGCCGGGGCCTGAGTCCTCGATCATCAAGGTGGTCGCGGCGAACAAGCTGCAGGACATTTTGTCATACGGGCTGGATATGATCGGGATGGCGGGACCGACGATGGGCGAGGCGATGCCGGTCGCGGGCATATTCGAGGAAGCGCTGCTGTATTCCCCGGCGCTGCGCTTGGCCGGCGGTACCGACGAGATCATGAAGAACATCATTGCCGAACGGGTGCTGGGGCTGCCGCAGGATCCGCGTGCTGACAAGGGACTGCCGTTCCGCGACATCCCGACCGGGGCGCGAAAGTGACGCCCCACAAGCTGCATAGTTTCTTCTGGCCGGAATCGATCGCGGTGCTGGGGGCGTCCCCCGACCTGCATCGAATCCGCGGCCGGTTGTTTAGGCAGCTGCGCGACAACGGTTTTCCCGGGCGCGTGCTGCCGATCAATCCAAGCTATCAGGAACTCGATGGGCTTCGCTGCTACCCCTCGATCGGCGCGGTCAAGGGCGATATCGACTTGGCGTTGATCGCCATTCCCGCCGCCGGTGTCGCCGCGGCGG
Source organism: Rhodopila sp. (assembly GCF_965277165.1). Taxonomy (GTDB): domain Bacteria; phylum Pseudomonadota; class Alphaproteobacteria; order Acetobacterales; family Acetobacteraceae; genus Rhodopila. Next base: position 1,550,786 of record NZ_CBDICE010000005.1, on the reverse strand, counting down.
TCGAAGAATGCGCCCGGGCTGGGGCCAAGAACGTGCTGATCATCAGTTCGGGCTTCGCCGAGGAAGGCGGTGCCGCGGGCGACATGCAGGCCGAGCTTCTGGCGGTGACGCAACGAACTGGCATCCGCGCCTGCGGACCGAACTGCGAAGGCTACTACAACGCGCTGGGCCGCGTCGCCACCACGTTCAGCCCGACGGTGGAGACCAAGGAACAGGACGACCGCACGCTGGTCTCTCAGCGCCGTGTCGGGGTCATCGCCCAGTCCGGTGGTATCGGGTTCGCACTGTTCAATCGCGGCGCGGCGGCGGGGCTGGGCTTCAGCTACGTGATCTCGACCGGCAACGAAGCCGACCTGACGATGGCCGACTTCCTGGATTACATGGTGGAAGATCCGCAAACCCACGCGGTGATGCTGTTCTGCGAGGCGGTGCGCAATGGACCAGGCTTCGTGGCGGCGCTGGAAAAGGCTCGCGCGCTCGGCAAGCCGGTGATCGCCATCAAGGTCGGTCGTTCCGATGCCGGCAAGCGGGCCAGTGCTTCGCACACCGCCTCGCTGTCCGGATCCCACACCGCCTATCATGCAATCTTCGAGCGTTACGGCGTGATCGAGGCCGAGGATGCCGACGAAGCGGTTGCCATCGCCGGGGTGGTGCTGACCTGCCCGCTGCCGATCGGAAGGCGCGCCGGGATCATCACCGTTTCGGGCGGCGGCGGTGCCTGGATGGCGGACACTTTGTCGGCGCACGGGCTGCTGGTGCCCAACCTCTCGGCGGCATCGCAAGCGGCATTGCGCCCGTTGATGCCGTCGTACGGCGCGTCGGGCAATCCGGTCGATGTCACCGCGCAAGGGTCCAACACCGGCCCCGCCATGATGACCGTCATGGAACACCTGGCTCGGTCGGACGAGATCGACATCATGGTGCTGGTGACCTCGCTCGCCAGCGAGACCCGGGTATCGCTGGACGCCGACCGAATACGCGCGGTGGCGAACAGCTGCGGCAAGCCGATGACGGTTTGGAGCTACACCCTGCCGTCGGCGTTCGGGCGAACGGCGGCGGCCGGGTGCGGGCTGTTCGTGCACAGCGACCTGCGCAATGTCGGCGTGGCGATGGGCAAGTTGGCGGGCTACGCCGAGGCGTTGCGGCGGCCGCTGCCGGAGCCGTTCACGCCGGTGTCCGGGCGGTTGTATCCCGGCCTGCCGCCGGTGGTGCCGGAGTATCTGGCCAAGCAGGTGCTGGCAGCCTGGCTGCCCGATGCGCCGGAACACTTGGCAGGGTCAGCGGAAGAGGCCGCCGATGCGGCGGAACGCCTGGGTTTCCCGGTGGTGCTGAAAGTGCAGTCGCCACACTTGCCGCACAAGACCGAGGTGGGCGGGGTAAAGCTGGCACTGGCCGACCGCGCCGCCGTTACCACTGCATATACAGAAATGTTGACAGATGTGGGACGCCGAGCGCCGGGGGCGAACATCGAGGGGGTGCTGGTGCAGGGGATGGCGCCGCGCGGGCACGAACTGGTCATCGGCATGGTGAACGATCCGACCTTTGGCCCGATCATGATGCTGGGCTTCGGCGGCACCACGGTGGAATTGTTCGGCGACGTGGTACACGCACCGGCGCCGGTCGATGAGGCGGAGGCGACGCGGCTGATCCTGTCGTTGAAAGCGGCTCGTCTGTTGACCGGGTTTCGCGGTGCCGAACCGATCGATCTGACGCCGCTGGCACGTTTGGTGGCGGCGCTGTCGCGGGCGGCGCTGACACTCAGCGATCAGGTGCTGGAGTTCGAGTTGAACCCGGTGATCATGCACGCGGACGGATCGGGGCTGACGGTCGCCGATGCGCTGCTGCTGATGAAACAATAGCGGAGGGCGTGAAATGCTGAGCATTGAACCGAGCGGCGCGATCCTTGGCGCCACCGTTCGCGGCATCGATCTGGCACGACCGATGGCGGAAGCGGCGTTCGGCCGTATCCTGCTGGCGCTGGGTCAGCACGGCGTGCTGCGGTTTCCGAATCAGCAACTGGATATTGGCGACGTCAAGCGCTTTTCCGAACGGTTCGGTGAGATCCAGGGCAATCCGATCCAGTCCGTCGATGCTACTCAGCCATATCCCGAAGTCGGCATCCTGTCGAACGTCAAGCAGAACGGTGCCTATATCGGCAGTCCCGATGCTGGTCAGGACTGGCACACCGACATGTCGTATCGGGACACGATCGGCTTCGTCAACGTGCTGTATGGCATCCGCATTCCGCGTCGCGATGGCAAGCCGCTGGGCGGCACCGAGTTCGCCAACACGGGCGCAGCGTACGATGCGCTACCGGCGGACATCAAGACCAGGCTGGACGGCATGACCGCCACCCACGATTTCGAGAAATTCTGGGAGCATATGCGCCAGCACAAGGCAAGCGGTCGGCCGGCGATGACCGACGAGCAACGCCGGCGGCGTCCGCCGGTGGTGCATCCGGTGTGCCTGACCCATCCGATCACCGGGCGTAAAATGCTGTACTGCAACGAAGGCTACGCGGTGCGGATCAATGAACTGACGCAGCGGGAAAGCGACCGGATGCTGGAGTTTCTGTTCCGCCATCAGCTCGAAATGCGGTTTCGTTACAAGCATGACTGGAACGAAAATGACCTGCTGATCTGGGATCACCTGGGCACCATTCATCGTGCCATTGCCGATTATGGCCCCGAAGAGATCCGCCTGATGCGCCGTTGCCAGGTGATGGCGACAAAGGTGTTCGATCCGGCGTTCCTAAGACCGGCGCTGCAAGCGGCCTGCGCCTGAGGCTTTGCCTCAAAGCTGTCACGTGTCCTCACTGGATCGTTAGATGCCAACCTGATCAAATAGATATCAGATATTTCTACCCTGAGCTTGGGTGAGCGGCTAGGCTTTACGGATGGTTATCGGGTCCGCTGGCGGACGGGGTTCTTGTAAGGTGTGGGGGGCGCGTAATGCAGGACGATATGGCACGTCGGGTGACCGCCGAGCTGTTTGGCACATTCTGGCTGGTGTTCGGCGGATGTGGGGCGGCGGTATTGAATGCTGCATTTCCGGCGTTGGGGATCGGCTTTCTCGGGGTGGCGTTCGCCTTTGGTCTGACCCTGCTGACAATGGCCTATGCGGTCGGGCCGATTTCCGGCGGCCATTTCAACCCGGCGGTGACGCTGGGACTTTGGTCGGCCGGCCGCTGTGCCAACAAGCACGTCGTGCCGTACATCATCGCCCAGTTGATCGGCGCGATCGCGGCGTCGGCGGTGTTGTGGCTGATCGCATCGGGCAAGCCGGACTGGGTGCCGAAGGGGTTCGCGGCGAATGGTTACGGCGACCTCAGCCCGGGCAAATATTCTTTAACGGCGTGCTTGATCTGCGAGTTGGTGACGAGCTTTTTCTTTCTGTATATCATCATCGGAACGACATCGAAGGGTGCCTCGTCAGGGTTCGCCGGCATTCCGATCGGGCTGGCGCTGACGCTGATCCACCTCATTTCGATCCCGGTCACCAATACCTCGGTCAATCCGGCGCGTAGCACCGGGCCGGCCCTGTTCGCCGGTGGCGCGTATATCGATCAGCTTTGGCTATTCTGGGTGGCGCCGATCGCCGGGGCGATGTTCGCCGGGGCGGTGGCGCGGTGGATGTTTGAGCCGGACACCATGGTGCATACGACCGTCGTCGAGGATCGTAGTACCGCCTGAACGGCGGTGCGGCGCGGCGGCAACGGCGGTCGGCGCCTGATGGGCCGGTGATCGGGCTAAGGGTGACCGGGCTACACAGGTCGGCGTTAGGCCAGCGGCGGCAACCCAGGGGACGGGAGCGCGGCACAGGACCAATTGCGGAACAGGACCACTGGCCGGCAACGCGATATCGGGCGAAGATAGCCGCGCAAACGGGGAAACTGTCCGATGTCCAAGCTGTCAGGAAAAGTCGCGATCGTCACCGGCGCCAGCCGGGGCATCGGTCAGCAGATCGCCGAATTGTTCGCCGCCGAAGGCGCCAAGGTGGTCTGTGCCGCGCGCACGCTGAACGAAGGCGAGCACCGCATGCTGGAGGGCTCGCTATCGCGCACCGTGGCGCTGATACGCGACAAGGGGGGCGAGGCGACAGCGGTAACCGCCGACGTTTCCATTGAAGCCGAGTGCCTGGCACTGGTGCAGGCCGCGCGGGAAAGCTACGGCGCGATCGACATCCTGGTGAACAACGCGGCGCTGAACTACTACCAGCCGACCGATACCTATCCAACGAACCGCTGGGTGCGCTGCTTCGCGATCAACGTGCACGCCCCGTTCATTCTTGCCAAGGCGGTGCTGACCGACATGATCCCGCGCCGCAGTGGCGCCATCGTCAACATCAGTTCGGGTGCGGCGATCGGACCGGGACGCGGCCCGTATGACGACAAGACCGTGCGCGGCGGGGTGATGTATGGCGCGACCAAGGCGGCGCTGGAGCGCTTCACCCAGGGTCTGGCGCAAGAGGTCGCGCAGTACGACGACATCAGCGTCGCAGCGGTGTCGCCGTCGCAGGTGGTGCCGACGCCGGGGACGATCCACCACAAGCTGGTCAGCGGGATCGACGACCCGAAGGGCGAGCACCCGATGCTGATGGCGCGCGCCGCGCTGCTGCTGGCGAGCGAACCGGCGGCGAGGGTGAACGGGCGGGTGACCTACAGCCAGCAGATCCTGAAGGACTTTGGCTGGATCGAGCAAGCGAAGGGCCGCGGCGTCACCACCAGCGGGTCCGGCTACTCCCTGGTCTGACCAGAGGCGGTCTGACCAAAGGCGGTCTGACCTTAGGCGGTCTGACCAGAGGCGATCTGACCTTAGGCGGTCTGAGCAGCGACGCCGTCAGCCGACGCTGACCGGTGCTCCGGCGGCGACCGAGGCCGCCACCGCTTCGAACACCTCAACACCATGCATAATCTGGTCCAGCGGTGTCGGGAATGGCCGTTTGGCGACGATGCTGGCGGCGAACGCTTCCAGTTCGGCGTTCAGCATGTTGAAGCCGGTCGTCTCGGTCACCTCGGGGTCAGCGGCGCCGTGCGCGCCGCCACCCGCCGCCGGGACCAAGCGAAACAGCGTCATCGAATGGCCAAGTACTTCGGCGAAGCCCTTGGTGCCATAAACCGCCATGCGGTAGTGCGGTGTCGCGGCGGTGGAGCAGAAGATGTGGCCCGAGGCGCCATTGGCGAAGCGCAGCAGCACATCGGTGGTGTCATCGGCGAGCGGCGCCGCGCGGCGTGCCACCTCGGCGTAGACTTGGCGGATCGGGCCGAACAGATCGATCATCCCATCGACCAGATGCACCCCGATCGCGGTCATCGCGCCAGCCGGCGCCTCGGCGGGGCTGACCCGCCAGGAATCCTTCGCCAGGCTTATGCCGGCCAGCGCGGTCTGCTCGGCGCTGATCGTCACCAGGGTGCCCAGCCGGCCACCGGCCACCGCCTGCTTCAACAGGTGCATCGACGGATGGAAGCGTCGGTTGAAGCCGATCGCCAGCACGATGCCGGCAGCGTCGGCCGCCTGCCGCGCACGCGCCGCATCGACAAGCGACAGGCTGAACGGTTTCTCGACGAAAACGTGCTTGCCGGCGGCGGCGGCGCGGGTCACCTGGTCGGTGTGCTGGGTGTGCGGCGTGGCGAAAACCACGGCATCGATCTGCTTGTCGTTCAGCACCGCGTCCAGCGACCCGACCCAGCGCAGTCCGGCCTCGGCGCAGAAGCCGGCCGCGGTCGCCTGGGTGCGGGTATGGGCGGTAGTGAAGCGGATCGCCTCACTGTCGCGTACGCTGTTGACCAGGTTCTGGCCCCACCAGCCAAGTCCGACGATCGCGGCCCGTATCATTCGCCTGTCCCTCCGATTTCATCCAGCAGAGCCTGCACGAAGTGCCGCATGGTCCGGGTTCGCGCGTCGGCCAGCGACTGGCCAGCCTTGGTTTGAAAATTCCCCGCCACCTTGAACAGCTTGGCGCCGAAATGGTCCAGTGCGAAGCGGCGGTCGTCCAGGTTCCGCCTGGCCGCTGGCGCATCGTCCGGATCATACAGGCCTGACCCCATGCGCCCGGCCACATAGAAGCAGCGGGCAATGCCGATAGCACCGATCGCATCCAAACGGTCGGCGTCCTGCAGGATGCGGGCTTCGGGCGTTTTCGCGGCGATCCCGGCGGAGAAACTATGTGCCTCGATCGCGTGTGCGGCGGCATCGATCCCGGGCGCTTCCCAGCCCAGCTCCGCCAGTATGCCGCGCGCTCGGCATGCCGCCAGACGGGAGGCCTGCGACCGCAGCGGCGAGTCTTTTTCTACCGCCACACAATCATGCAGGATGACGGCGGCGGTCAGCACGGCGCGGTCGCACTCCACTTCGCGACCGGCGATCGAGGTCGCATTCTGCCACACCCGCAGCAGATGCGACCGATCGTGCGAGCCGTCGTCGCCGTCGGGGCCGAGCGCGGCCAGCAAGCGCGCCGCGAGCGCCGCCTGATCAGCGAAATTGGCTTCGATCCAGTCCATGCGTCCGGGGTTTAGCGATCGCGCTTGCGTTGCGCGACCTTGACCGCCTGGGACACGCGCCCGATTTCGCGTGGGTCGCTCTTGACGGTTGGCCGCCCGCTGACTTTCGGCGCCATGCCCTTGTTCGCCGAGCGGCCGGACGCCGGATGCTGAGTGGTCGTGGCGGTGCGCTTACGCTCGACCGCCTTGCGCATGACCTCGGCCTGGGTCGGTGCGTTCAGTTTGCGCAGCGCCGCCGTCACCCGCTGCAGCGCATCGACCAGCGCCTGAGCCTTGGCCCCGGTCCCGGTATTGTCGCGCGCGGGGGTGGCACCGCGGGGCTTGCCCTTGCCGCTGATTTCACGGCTCTGCTGACGGCCGATGCGGCGGGCTCGGTCGCGGGCGTTGCGCAGCCGTTTCCCCAATGCTTGAAGCTGGTCCTTCGAAAGTGTGGCGACTCCGGGCGTCCGGGTCTGATCGACCATCTCGCGTTCCGCCACACTGAGCAGACGATCCTCGGGGTGGGATGGCTCGTTCATGGCACGGTTCCTATGACAGGCGGCCTATACGCTTTACCAGATCTTCCAGGCCCGCTGGTGTCGTTCAGCCCGATGCAGGATAATCCAGTTTGATATTGGCGCAATCCGGCAGGTTGGCTGGATAGGCGACTGATCGGGCGACGGCAACCGCGCCCAGGAGGGCAGCCATATGAGTGATTTTGAGGTGGTCTGGGACTCGCGCTGCGGCGTGGCCGAGTCCCCGGTGTGGGACGCCGCCCATCGACGGGTGATGTTCTGCGATATCGACGGCAAGCGCATCAACGCTTTGTCGATCGGCAGCGGTGCTCGGGAATCCTGGGAGTTTCCCGACATTGTCGGCAGTTTCGGACTGTGCCGGTCGGGCCGCCTGGTGGTTTCCCAGCGTCATCACGTCGTGCTGTTCGACCCGGTCTCCGGCGCGCTGACCGATTTGACGGGAAAGATCGCCGAGCCGCCGACCAATCGGTTGAACGATGGCAAGGTGGGACCGGATGGCGCGTTCTGGGTCGGCAGCATGGACGGCAACACGCCACGCCAGAAGGTTGCCGCGCTGTATCGCGTGACCGCGGACGGTCAGGTGACCAAGCAAGAGGGCGGCATCGCCGGATCGAATGGCCTTGCCTGGTCGCCGAACGGGCGGATCATGTACCATTCAGATTCCACGGTCGGAATCATCCAGGCCTGGGATTTCAACCCGGTCACCGGCGCGCGCGACAATCATCGCATCCTGGCGCGACTGACCAGCGCGGACGGCCGCCCCGACGGCGCCGCCACCGACGCCGACGGCAACTACTGGTCGGCCGGCCCATCGGCGGGATGCCTGAACTGCTTCAGTCCAACCGGAGAATTGCTGCGTAAATGGCAATTTCCAGTGCCCGGCCCGACGATGCCGTGCTTCGCCGATGGCGGCTTGTATGTGACCTCGCTGCGCGACGGAAAGTCGGCCGAGGTCTTGGCCGAGTTTCCAACGCTCGGCGGCCTGTTCCGGGCCGACGCGCCGGTATCGGGCACTCGGGTCGGTTTGTTCGCCGATCAATAGGACCGATACGGCGGCGGCCGTGGCGTGGTCGCCGCCCCACCGACCGCGCCAAGCGCTCCGCCAGCCAGTCCGCCCACCAGCGCGCCAGTGCCACCGCCCGCCAGGCCACCCACCGCGGCGCCCGCGCCAACGCCGAGCAATCCGCCACCCACGGCACGCTGGTTTGGATCATACGGGTCGGTGCAGCCGCTGAACGCCAGCGCCATTGCCAGCAGCAGTGCGCCAGTCGCGACAAACCTCGGCATCGGAATCTATCCTCGTTCCTGTAACGATATGCCGATATAGGCACCCTCGTCAGCGGTGCCGAGCCGCCGGAACGTCACGATATGGCGACGAGATCAGGAAATCGCGCGCAGACGCGGTTTCACCGGCTGGGTATCGGGCACCCCCAAATGATTCAGGAACACGGTGCAGAATTGCCGCGCGGTGCTGGTGCGGACCTTTTCATGCAACGCCTGCCAGCGCTCGCGACGCTCTTCCAGTTCCATCGCCAGGGCGATATGCATCGCCTCGGCGATCTCGTCGGAATCGTAAGGGTTGACCATCAGCGCCTCGGTCATTTCTTCGGCCGCGCCGGCGAAACGGGACAGGATCAGGACGCCGGGATCCTCCGGGTCCTGCGCCGCGACGAATTCCTTCGCCACCAGGTTCATGCCGTCCCGCAACGGGGTGACCACGGCGATGCGCGACAGCCGGAAGAACCCGGCCAGCGTGTCGCGCTTGACCGCGCGCGTCATGTAGCGCAGCGGCGTCCAGTCGAATTCGGAGTAGCGCCCGTTGGTATCGCCAACGATGCGGTCGAGTTCACGCCGCAGACGCTGGTAGGACCCTTGCTCTTCGCGTGAACGGGCTGCGATCTGCAGGAAGCTGACCTGCCTGCGGTGCTGCGGATAGTTGGCGAAGAACCGGCCGATCGCCTCGAACCGGTTGATCAGGCCCTTGGAGTAGTCCAACCGATCGACACCGATCGCCAGGCCCCCCTTACTTAAACTGTCTCGCAGCAACCGGGCATCCGACCCGCGCGCGGCAACGATCGCCTGTTCCGAGAACGCATCGGCGTCGATGCCGACCGGATCGACGATCGCGCGGACCGCATGGCCGCGCCAGGTGAAGCGGCCGTCCGGATCGGGATGCACACCAAAATTCTCGGCCACGCAGTCGAGGAAGGCGGCGCGATAGCTGCGGGTGTGAAAGCCGACGATGTCATAGGCGCACAGGCTATTCAGCAGTTCGCCAGATCGCGGCAGGGCGTTGAAGATCGAAGGCGGCACGAACGGCGTGTGCAGAAAGAAGCCGATGCGGTTGGTGACGCCCAGAGCGCGCAGTTCGGCGGCCATCGGGATCATGTGGTAGTCGTGCACCCAGATCATGTCGTCGGGCCGCAGCAACGGCAACAGCGCCGCGGCAAACTGCCGATTGACCGAACGGTAGCCGCCATAATCCTCCGTCTTGAAGTCGAGCAGCCCGAGGCGGAAGTGCAGCAGCGGCCACAGAGCGCCATTGGAGAAGTTGACGTAGAACGACCGGTAGTCGGCTTCGGTCAGGTCGATCGTGGCGTAGGTGATACCGTCAGACCGCTGGATGTGCGTGGTGCCCGCCCCGCGCGTGGATCGCCTCCCGCTCCAGCCGAACCACAAGGATCCGGGTTGCAAGGCGTCAGCCAGGGCGACCGCCAAGCCGCCAGCCTTGGCACCGCGTTCCGATGGCAGCGGCACCCTGTTGGAAATGACAACCAGCCGCGACATTCGCACCCCCCCAGATGATCGGGCCCAGATGATCGGGCCCCCGCAGCGGCGCCGTTCCGCCTGCCTAAACGCAAACCCGGCGGCGTGGTCTCCTCGGAGCGGTCACATCGGTGTGAAGCCGTCGAGTTTGGCAGCTTCATGAACGGTTTCGCCGCAAAAAAACCTAATCCGGGCGGCGTTAGTGGCTGCGTAGAAGACCGGGAGCCAGCTCATTATGCGTATAGCCCAGATCGCGCCGCTCACTGAATCCGTTCCGCCGCGCACCTATGGCGGGACCGAGCGGGTGGTGTCGTACCTGACCGAGGAACTGATGGCGATGGGACACGACGTGACGCTGTTCGCCAGCGGTGACTCCATCACGACCGCGAAACTTGAATCCGCCTGGCCGTGCGCGTTGCGGTTCGATGCCACGCTGCGCGATGCGATGGCGCCGCAGATGCTGTTGATGGAGAAGGTCTATCAGCAGGCGCAGGATTTCGATGTGCTGCATTGTCATCTGGACTACTGGCCGTTCTCCTTGCTCAGCCGGCAGCAGACGCCGTTCATGACGACGTTGCATGGCCGGCTCGACCTGCCGGAGCTGACGCGGATCTATGATTGCTTTGGCACCGCGCCGCTGGTCTCGATTTCGGACGCACAGCGCCGTCCGCTGCCGCGCGGCAACTTCATAAGCACCGTGCATCATGGCCTGCCCCCCGACTTGCTGACGCCGCAGCCCGGGCGGCGCGACTATCTGGCGTTCCTGGGTCGGATCTGTCCCGAAAAGTCTCCCGACCGGGCGATCCGCATCGCTCGCGCCGCCGGCATGAAGATGAAAATCGCGGCCAAGGTCGACAGGGTCGATCGCGAGTATTTCGAAACCACGATCCGGCCGCTGATCGATGGTCAGCAGATCGAGATGATCGGTGAGATCGGCGACGCCGAGAAGCCGGCGTTCCTGAGCGGCGCCAAGGCGCTGCTGCTGCCGATTGACTGGCCCGAGCCGTTCGGCCTGGTGATGATCGAGGCGATGGCCTGCGGCACGCCGACCATCGCCTTCCCCGCCGGTTCGGTGCCCGAGGTGATCGATCACGGCGTGACCGGGTATATCGTGCATGACGAAAGCTCCGCCGTTGCCGCGGTGGCTCGGCTCGACCGGCTTGCCACCGGCATCATCCGCGACCGCTTCGAGCAGCGCTTCACCGCCCGGCGGATGGCCGAGGATTACGTGACCCTGTATCGTCGGATGGCGGTGAAATCCCGTCCGGCGCTGCGCGTGGTGACCTAGTTTTACGTCGGACCGGACAGCTCACGTCTGGTCAACGCCCGGCGGTTCGGCTTCACTGGCCGCCAGAACGGCGGCCAGGAGGGGAAACCGCGGCATGCAAGCGGGCAAGCAATACGACTTCATCATCGTCGGCGCGGGATCGGCGGGTTGTGTGCTGGCCAATCGCCTGAGCGCCGACCCGAACACGAAGGTGCTGCTGCTGGAAGCGGGCGGCAAGGACACCGATCCGTGGATCCACATCCCGGCCGGGTTCTATCGCAACATCTACAATCCCAAGGTCGCCTGGTATTTCGAGACCGAACCGGTTGAGCAACTGAACCATCGTCGCATTTCGTGGCCGCGCGGCAAGGTGCTGGGTGGATCGTCCTCGATCAACGGACTGATCTACATCCGCGGCCAACGCCAGGATTTTGATCTCTGGCGCCAATTGGGCAACGCCGGCTGGTCGTATGACGACGTGCTGCCGTATTTCCGCAAGGCCGAGGATCAAGAGCGCGGCGCCAACGACTACCACGGCGAAGGCGGCCCGCTGGGGGTGTCGGACCTTAAGACCGACCATCCGCTGCACGACGCCTTCCTGGCCGGCGCGCAAGAGGCAGGTCATAAACTCAATCCCGACTTCAACGGCGCGGTGCAGGAAGGTGCCGGGCCGCTACAGTTGACGGTGAAGGGGCGGCGCCGGTGTTCCGCCGCGGCAGGTTATCTGAAGCCGGTCCGCTCGCGTGCCAACCTGACGGTGGAGATTCGCGCCCTGACGCATCGGGTGCTGCTGGACAACCAGCGCGCCGTCGGTATCGAATACAGCCAGGATGGCGCACTGCACCGCGTGATGGCCAAGCAAGAGGTGCTGTTGTGCGGCGGCGCGATCAACTCGCCGCAGATCCTGCAACTGTCCGGCATCGGGCCGGGGGCACTGTTGCAGTCGCTGGGCATCGAGGTGCAGCACGACCTGCCGGGGGTCGGTGAGAACCTGCAGGACCACATCGGCGGCCGCATCATCCACCGTTGTGTCGACGGCACGGTGACGATGAACGAGATCTACCACAACTGGCTGCGCCGGCTGTACGCAGGGGCCGAATGGATCCTGGCGCGGAAGGGCCCGCTGATGACCGGCGCCGGGCCGATGGGGCTGTTCGTCAAGACCCGTCCGGAGCTGGACAGCCCCGACGTGCAGTATCAGTTCCTCGCCGGCAGCACGGAAAAGACCGGCGAACCGATGCACCGCTTTCCCGGCTGCACAATGGTCGCCATTCCGTGTCGGCCGGAGAGTCGCGGCTGGCTGCGCATCCAGTCGCCCGACCCGACAAGGCCGCCGGCGATGCAGCCGAACTACCTGTCGACCCAGGCCGACCGCGACACCATCGTCGCCGGGCTGCGGGTGACGCGCCGGATCTTCGACACCGCCAGCATGCGCCGATACTGCAAGGAGGAGATTTATCCCGGTCCACAGGCGCAGACCGACGAGGACCTGCTGAACCACGTCCGCGCCACCGCCGGCACCACTTTCCATCAGACCAGCACCTGCATGATGGGTCCCGGCCCGAAAGCCGTCGTGGATAGCGACCTGCGGGTCAAGGGTCTGCAGGGTCTGCGGGTGATCGACGCCTCGGTGATGCCGACGGTGGTTTCGGGCAATACCAACGCCACGGTGATCATGATCGCCGAAAAGGGAGCGGACATGATCCTGCAAGCGGCATGAGTCCAACGGACCCGATCGACCAGACATTCGCCGGCAAGGTCGCGCTGATCACCGGCGCGGGGAAGAATATCGGGCGCACCATCGCGCTCGATCTGGCGGCCCGCGGCGCCTCGGTGGTGGTCAACGGTCGCAGCGACCGGTCCGCGGTCGATGGCGTTGTCGCCGAGGTCAATGCCGCCGGCGGTCAGGCCATCGGCTACCTGGCGGATGTTTCAGACCCGGCGGCGACCCAATCGATGATCGAGGCAGCGGTGGCGGCGTTCGGCGGCATCGACATCCTGGTCAGCAACGCCGGACTGCGCCGGCAGACGCCGTTCCTTGAGATGTCGTTCGCCGAATGGCGCGAGATCCTCTCGGTCGCCCTCGACGGCGGTTTCGTCCTGGCTCGGGCGGCAGTGCCGCACATGCTGGGCCGTGGCGGCGGCGCGATCGTCGCATTGTCGGGGATTTCGACCCATGTCGGAACGCCCAACCGATGCCATGTCTCGGCCTCGAAGGCCGGGCTGGAGGGATTGATGCGGGCGCTGGCGGTGGAACTGGCGCCGCACGCGATCACCTGCAACACGGTCGCCCCCGGTGCGGTGGACACCGTGCGCGGTGCGTCGGCCGGCGCCCTGCCCAGCAGCCTGCGCGACAGCGGACCGCCGCTGGGGCGGAAGGCCGATGTGGCGGAGATTTCCGCCGCGGTGCGATTCCTGGCCGGGCCCGAGGGGCGCTACATCACCGGCCAGACGCTGCACGTGAACGGCGGAGCGTTCCTGACCTGACACGCGACGCTTGCAAAGCCGCCGGCCGCATGGTCCAAGGCGGGGGATCAAGCGCTGGCGATGACCCAATCGATGACCGATTCCCTGCCTGATCCGGCGGCTACTCCCGAACGCATCCTGATCCTGGATTTCGGCAGCCAGGTGACCCAGTTGATCGCCCGCCGGTTGCGTGAATCAGGGGTCTACTGCGAGATCTGGCCATTCAACGCCGATGCCGCCAGGATCACCGCCTGGCAGCCGCGCGGCATCATCCTGTCCGGCGCCCCGGCCTCGGTGCACGAGGCGATATCGCCGCTGGCCCCGACGATGGTGTTCGACCTCGGTGTTCCGGTGCTGGGTATCTGCTACGGCGAACACTTGTTGTGCCATCAACTCGGCGGCGCTGTGGAACCGTCCGAGCACCGCGAGTTCGGCCGTGCCTACGTCGAAATCGCCGATGATTGCGCGCTGTTTCATGGCGTCTGGGCGAAGGGCGGACGCGAACAGGTCTGGATGAGCCATGGTGACCGGGTGACCCGCCTGCCGCCGGGGTTCCGGGTCGTGGCGACCAGCGACGGCGCTCCGTTCGCCGCCATCGCCGACGACAGTCGCCGCTTCTACGGCGTGCAGTTCCATCCCGAGGTGGTGCACACCCCGCATGGCGCGCAGTTGCTGCGTAATTTCACCCGCGATGTCGTCGGGCTGTCCGGTTCGTGGACGATGGCTGGGTTTCGCGCCACCGAGATTGCCAGAATCCGAACCCAGGTGGGGGCTGGACGTGTGATCTGCGGATTGTCGGGTGGGGTGGATTCCTCGGTCGCGGCGGTGCTGATGCATCAGGCGATCGGCGAGCAGTTGACCTGCATCTTCGTCGATCATGGCCTGCTGCGCCACGGCGAAGCCGAGCAGGTGGTAGAAACGTTCCGGGATAGGTTCAATATCAAGCTGGTGCATCGCGATGCCTCGGACCTGTTCCTGGCCGCGCTGGATGGGGTCAGTGATCCCGAAACCAAGCGCAAGACCATCGGGCGGCTGTTCATCGAGGTGTTCGAGCAGGAAGCGGCCAAGATCGGCGGGGCCGACTTCCTGGGCCAGGGCACGTTGTATCCGGACGTGATCGAGAGCGTCAGCTTCACCGGCGGTCCATCCGTTACGATCAAGTCACATCATAATGTCGGTGGCCTTCCGGCGCGAATGCGGATGAAGCTGATCGAGCCGTTGCGCGAATTGTTCAAGGACGAGGTCCGCGCGCTGGGCCGAGAGCTTGGCATGCCGGAGGCGATCATCGGGCGGCATCCGTTTCCCGGGCCTGGGCTGGCGATCCGCATTCCCGGCGCGGTGACGCGGGAAAAGGCCGATCTGCTGCGCAAAGTGGACGCCATCTACCTGGAGGAGATCTGCCTGGCCGGATTGTACGATGCGATCTGGCAGGCGTTCGCGGTTCTGTTGCCGGTGCGCACGGTCGGCGTGATGGGCGACGGGCGTACCTACGACATGGCATGCGCATTGCGCGCGGTCACCAGCACCGATGGCATGACGGCGGATGTCTATCCGTTCGAGATGGGGTTTCTGACCCGGGTTGCTGGACGGATCGTCAATGAGGTGCGGGGAGTGAACCGGGTGACCTACGATATCACCAGCAAGCCACCGGGCACGATCGAGTGGGAGTGATCCCACGTCTGGCATAGGCCGGCATCAATAGGCACAAAAATATACCTAAGCCCACGTAAAAACGTAATTTTTCTGTTCTTGTCCTGGCATAACCTAGCAGCCTCCGGCACCGCCAAGCACTGTTTTTTTATGGCATAATAGATGGTATCAACCCCGTGTGATGCCATGAACAACCACCAATACCATGCAAGCTACCTCAGGCAATCATGGTATTGGCTTTACATAACCTTTTGATATTATTGATTTTTTTGCTTCAAAAGGCTGTCTGTAGATATCAGCGCTGATTGGCACGGTCTGTCAGCGATAAGTTTCACCGTGCGACGCGGCACGTGGTCCCGTAAGGGATGGTTGAGGGAGAAGGCCTATGTCTTCCCGGAACCCATCTGGTGCCGAGGTGAGAAAACCGATGTTGGGTTAGGCGAGGCTGGTAATCGACGCTTCCGCGCGGGCGTAGCGGCGAGGCGAGCAACCGATAATGCGGCGGAACGCCGTGTTGAAGGCGTTCTCGGACTCATAGCCAAGCTCGTTAGCGATCGTACCAAGCGGTTCGTGCCCATCCGTGAGCCTGTCTCGCGCCAACATCATGCGCCACTGAGCGAGGTAGCCGATCGGTGTCTCGCCAACCCGCACCCGAAACCGCTGCGCGAAGATCGACCGGGATAGCCCGGCCCGGCCCGCCAGTTCTGCCAGCGTCCAACGGTGCGCCGGGTCGGCGTGCATCGCCTCGATCGCCCTGCCGAGATGCGGGTCGGCGAGCGCGTAGAGCAAACCCACGCGGTCCTTGGCCTGCCGTGCCAAATGAAGCCGGAACGCTTGCAACAACATCAGATGCGCCAGATGCCGTGCGGCGAGCGTGCCGCCGGGTCGGCCGGCGCGCATTTCCGTCATCATCTGGTTGATGCACCAGCGCAGCGCATCGCGATCCTCCGCGTCGTGCAGGTGGATAAGGGGCGGCAATGTGCCAAGCAGCGCCCCCGCCTTACGACTGTCTATCTCGAAACGCGTGCCGGCGAACGCGAAGTCTCCGCCGCCGTTGTGCAGGATAATGTCACCGGGCCGGGTGTTGGCGAGCACGTCCTGCGCTTCGGCCGGGTCGAGATTCAGGTTGCTGGCAAGCGTGAAGGGACGGCCGCTTGGCAGGATGATACAATCTCCTGCCGTAAGCCGCACCGACGCGTCCATGCCTTCCACCGCCAGCCAACAAGCACCAGCCGTCACCGCATGACATTTGATCGTGCCGGGTCGATTACCGAACCGGATCGCCCATTCGCCTCCGGCGTCGATGCCGGCGGTCAGGTAGCTTTCGGGCTTAAGGATCGCGAGAATATCGGACAGCGGGTCCATTGCAGTTCCGGACGATGGCGAAGGAATGAGCTACGATCGAGTGTAGAGCGTGCGGGGGCGTCTGGCTATCTGTAGGTCCAATCAACCGGAGCTATCCATGATCGTCGTTACCACCCCGACCGGCAACATCGGTCGTCATGTTGTTCGCCACCGCCTCGCTGCCGGCGAAGCGCTGCGCCTGATCGTGCGCGATCCTTCGAAGCTGCCGCACGACGTGCGCGAGCAGGTAGAGGTAGTGGAAGGGTCGCATGGCGATGCCGCCGTAGTCGATCGTGCGCTCCGGGGAGCCGACGCGGTGTTCTGGCTGTGCCCGCCAACGCCGTCCCCGACGCCCGCCGCCGCGACCGTCGATTTTGCTCGGCCCGGTGCAGAGGCCATGCGCCGGCATGGCGTGCGGCATATCGTCGCCGCGACGACACTCGGCCGTGACACCCCGTGGCAGGAGCGCGCCGGCAATGCGACTGGCTCGATCCAAATGGTGGACCTCCTACGGACGACAGGCGCAGCCGTGCGCGGGCTCGCGCTGCCGGCGTTCATGGAAAACGCGCTGCGGCAAGCGCCTGCTATCCGGCAAGGTAAGATGTTTGGCCCGATCGCGCCTGACAAGAAACTGCCGCACACCGCCAGCCGTGATACTGGCGCTGCCGCTGCCGGGCTGCTGAGTGATCGTAGCTGGTCGGGACAGGAGGACGTGCCGGTTCTTGGCCCGGAGGAGCTGTCCTACACCGATCTGGCGGCGATCATCTCGGAAGTTACCGGCCGGGAGGTCCGCTACGAGCGCCAAACCTACGAGGCGTACAAAGAGGCCGCGATTGGATACGGACTGACTGACGCGTTTGCACAGGGCTTCGTGGACATGCTGCGCGCCAAAGAGGAAGGCATGGACAACGTTGCACCGCGCGCGACGGCCATCATTGGGGCAACCTCTTTCCGGCAGTGGGTAGAGGAAGAATTGCAGCCAGCCCTAGCCGACTGACGGTTCCACAAACGAAGACTCAGCAGGACGGTCGTGGCAAGATCATGCCGCCTTTGCGGTAGGCGCGGCGGGTTGGCGTCCAAGCGTCCGGTAGACGGTTGGACGCGAGATCGAAAACACCTCGGCGAGATCGCTGATCGAGTAATCATCGGTGTCGTACATGCGGCGCAACTCCTTCTGCTGGCGATCCGACAGCTTGGGCTTCTTGCCGCGCAGCTTCCCTTTCGAGCGCGCGACGGCCATCCCTTCGCGGGTCCGCATCCGTATCAGGTCGGCCTCGAACTCGGCGAATGTCGCGAGGATGTTGAAGAACAGCTTCCCCATCGGATCGGACGGATCATGCACGCTTGCCCCGAGCTGTAGCTTTACGCCCCGCACGGCAAGGTCGTCGCCGATCGCTCTCGCATCCGGCACCGACCGCGCCAGTCGGTCGAGCTTGGGCACCACCAGCGTGTCGCCACTTCGTACCGCCGCAAGCGCCTGATCCAGACCGGGCCGGGACCGGTTCGTGCCGGTGAATCCCTTGTCCGTGTAGATGCGATCAGCCGCGACACCGAGCTTCACCAAGGTGTCCTGCTGGGCGGCGAGGTCCTGTTTGTCAGTGGAGTAGCGGGCGTACCCGATCAGTGTGTGCGTCATGGCTCATTTGTAACGCAAAGGGGTCCCTTAACGCAAAAGATATAGTACCATTTATCTGAGACTCGGCTTCTGGCGGTTTACCGTGCCTCGACAGGTTGGACAGCGACCGTCCGCTGAACGATCCTCTTTCGGACGGGGTAGATCACCATGACCGATGATCGAACACCAGAACCGGGAAGTGCCGAAGTCGCGAAACGGATGGCCGTGCTTCGCCGTCACCTCCATGACGCGGTGCCGCTGGGTGAGGCCGCTACCGATGCCGGCATATCGCTCCGCACCGCCCGCCGCTGGCTTACCCGCTACCGTGCCGATGGCCCCGCAGGGCTTGCGCGTCCCACCCGACCGGAAGCCGGCAAACGCACCTTCCCGAAAGAACTGGTCGAACTGGTTGAGGGCATGGCGCTGCTCAAACCGCCGCCATCGATCGTGACCATCCATCGCCGTCTCGCCGGCATCGTCGGCGAACGGGAATGGCGAATGCCGTCCTATGGCAGCGTGCGCGATATCGTGCGCCGGATCGATCCGGCGATGCTGACCTTAGCCCATGGAGGCGCTGCCGCCTTTCGCGACAAGTTCGAGCTGGTGCATCGGCACCGCGCCGAACACCCCAATGCCATCTGGCAAGCCGATCATACCCAGCTCGATATCCTGATCCTCGATGCAGGCGGTTGCCCGGTGCGACCGTGGATGACGACCGTGCTGGACGATCACTCGCGCGTGATCGCGGGCTACATGGTCTTCCTTGGTGCGCCTTCCGCGCTCAACACCTCGCTCGCACTGCGACAGGCGATCTGGCGCAAGGCCGATCCGGCATGGCCGGTGTGCGGCATTCCCGATGTGCTGTACGTCGATCACGGATCGGACTTCACCAGCCTCAACCTCGAACAGGCTGCGGCCGATCTGCGTATCCGCCTGATCTACTCTGCCGTCGCGCGCCCACAGGGGCGCGGCAAGTTGGAGAAGTCGTGGTTGAAGGCCGCGTGGATCAGGCCGTCGGTCGCCTGGCGGCGGTGCCCAGGCGGTCCAGGTCGTTCACATCCGAACGGCTGAGCCCGACCACGTGATGGCCTGCATTGATGAGTTCCGGAACGAGAAAGCAACCGATAAAGCCAGTGGCCCCTGTCAGAAACGCTCGCATCCTGCGCCTCTTGTCTGGGCCGGATCAGCCGGCTCGGAAAAATGCTGTGAGTTCACCGCGGATATGAGCAACCGATCGGCGGCCGCGGTCAGCCGGCGCTCCAGTCCTGAAAACACCGAGCGAAAGTGCCGAAACGACCGAGCCGAATACCTATCGTCGCGTAGGTCGAGCCATCAGTTGATAACGTTCGGCGCGGAGACGCTCCGTGCTGGCCTGTTGTTCGGCTTGAACAGCGCCGTCATAGTCGCCGTCCGTGATCCGCGCCTGCGCCTCCAACTCAGCCCAGCGGGCGGCATCGCGATCGGCGGCAGCGGCCGCGCCCGGGTCGGCGGTACTCGGGCCGGCCGCGCCGGTATTTTCAGCCGCCGGTTCGGCGAAAGCCGGTATCGCCAGCAGCATCAGGATCGTAATGGCGGTGGACACACGCATCGGCTTCTCACCCCAGTACACTACGGATCGATGCGAGCGCTTGCCGAACCCGCAACGACCTCCTTGCCGTCCTGGTTCGTGGTCGACAACGTCAGATCGACGTAGTGCTGGCCGCCTTCCTGACGCATCGCTACCACCGTGGCCTTCGAATCCAAGGTGTCACCTGGCCAGACCTGATTGGTGAACCGCACGCCAAAGTTTGTCAGCGTACCGTCGCCGACATAGTTGGTCAGCATTTTTCCGGTCAGCCCCATGGTCAGCATGCCATGGGCGAACACGGTGGGATAGCCGGCGACCTGGGTCGTGTAGACCTCGTCCGAGTGCAGCGGATTATAGTCGCCAGACGCGCCGGCGTATTGCACGATCTGGGTGCGAGAAAGATTCTCCACCACGCGCTCGCTATGGGTGTCGCCAACCTTCAGGGCGGATGCTTTCAGTGCCATGATGGTTCCCCTCAGCCCTGGTCTACGGGACGTTCGGTAGTGACACCGACGCCGCGAGCAGTGATCACCAGTTCGCCTTTCTGGTCGCGGTATTCGGTGATCCGCTCCCGGAAGGTCAGCTTGCCGGCGCGCTTGCTCTCCTTTTCCCAGGTCTTTCCGGGCTTGGTCTCCACGCTGAGCACGTCGCCGGGGCGGACGTGGCGATGAAATTCGAAGTGCTGTTCCGCATGCAGGCCGCCTGATGAGGTGGGCTTGCCCTCGATCCCGGTCGGCCCCTTGGCGGAACCGAACCATTTTTCCCCCGGCTTGGGGCGCAAATGGTAATCGGGGTCGAACTGCGCGACCGCCTGGGCAAAGCTCGGAGGGGCAATGATACCGCGCGCTTCGGTATCTTTCGCCGCCGACGCGTCGTGATAAACGGGATTGCTGTCGCCAACCGCACGCGCGAACATCATGATGTGACTCGCTTCCACGGGGAAAGTGATTTTGGCCAAGGGTTCCCTCCGATTGCTTCGACCTAGACAGGTTAGCAGGCTTCCCAAAAGAAGAAACAGCCGGTGAGGCGACCGCTGCGCCGCCCCGCGATGCGCGCCGCCCTGGATGCCGCCGCGATCCCGACTTTCAGCGGCCCACGCCAGATGGCGGCGTCGGCCGAGACCATCCGCTTCATGCGCGCACCCGGCCGGCTGCAACGCGGCCGGCGGGTCTACGCGATTGGCGACATTCACGGTTGCCGGGACCAACTGGTCGCGCTGCACCGCTTGGTCGCAGCGGATTTCGCGGGCCGCCCGGCCGCCTCCGCGGTGCTGGTGTATCTCGGCGACTACATCGATCAAGGTCCCGACAGCGCCGGCGTCGTTGACCTGCTGTCCGCAGGATCACCGGTCCCAGGGATCGCGGTCATCAATCTGCTGGGCGACCACGAGCGGATGCTGCTCGATGCGCTGGATGGCGACCGCGCAGCGGCAACCGACTGGCTGTGGGCTGGCGGCAAGCAGGCGTTGCCGAGCTGGGGTCTCGATCCCGAGCTGCCGCGCGACCAGTGGGAAGCCGCGCTGCCGCCGGCACACCTGGCCTGGTTGCGCGGCCTGGCACTGACCCACCATGAGGGAAACTATCTGTTTGTCCACGCCGGCATCCGCCCGGGCGTTCCGCTGGCACAGCAGTCGCGGGACGATTTGACAACGATACGGCACCCGTTCCTCTCCACCGAGCAGGATTTCGGCAGGGTGGTCGTGCATGGACACTCGTCCAGCCCGTCGGTGCCGATCGCCGCCAACCGCATCGGCCTGGACACCGGCGCCGGCATCGGCGGCAAGCTGACCTGCGCGGTGCTGCAGGACGACGTGGTGGGCCTGTTGGCGGTCTGAGATGGGCGATACAATCTACCTCCGTCTGGGATCGGCGGCGTCGGGCGCCACATGATGTGGACACGACCATGACCGTGCTGGAGCTGAATTTCGAGATCGCCGCGGCCGCTCTGGAGCGCCCCAGTTTACCGGCGCTGAGGCTGATCAGATCGGTAATCAAGCGCGTCCGGTTCTACAGTTGCCTGGGCATCGCCACGGACGGACTCATCTGCCCGATCGGGCCGGCCGGCCTGCAAGCACGAACCCAGGCCCCAGCGATCGAGCGAAGCCGCGGCGGCTGCGTCTGTGCCCCCGTTGGGCCACCGGCACGCAACTGATGGCCGCAGCGAACCACATGCGCCGAGCGATCGAACTGTCACTGGAGATGATGCGCTCGGGGCGCGGCGGACCTTTCGGTGCCGTCGTGGTCAAGAATGACCAGATCATCGCCGAGGGATTCAATCAGGTGACCTCCAGCAATGATCCGACCGCGCACGCCGAGGTGGTGGCGGTTCGCCGTGCCTGCCAGGCACTGTCGACGTTCGATCTGACCGGGTGCGAGATCTACACCAGTTGCGAGCCCTGCCCCATGTGCCTGGGCGCAATCTACTGGGCGCGGTTTTCGAGGATCTACTACGCAAACGATCGCTACGACGCCGCGAAGATCGGCTTCCGCGACGATTTCCTTTACCAGGAGATCCGAATGCCGCCGCGGCAGCGATCGATCCCGGCAAAGCGGCTGTTGCGGGCCGAGGGCCGCGCGGCGTTCGAGGAGTGGGATCGCAAGTCGGACAAGATCCCGTATTGAAGCCGCACTTCGAATGCCGGGCCGTTAAGAGTATCGTTACGCCAACCAGGTAGTGTCGGGTGAAATGACTGCAGATGCAAACGTGACGACAGGTGACAGCGTGGCTGCAGCCAAAGAACCGCCACGGTTCCCCAGGACGCCTCGTGGTCCGCGGTCTTCGTCCGTGTTATCCTAAAGAGGATATCCGGCACTTGCGCCCGCCAGGCCATAAAAGCTGAAACACGACGCTTCGCTCTCGGAACCACCGCCAATGACTCGAGCCCTGCTCCAGATGATCAAAGCCGGAACGATCTATCGAGGTTACACCGAAATTCGGCATCTTGACGGCGTTCAGGTGGCCGCTTGACGCCGGTGCGGATGGCACAGGCGGCAATCGCCGCCGACCGCGCCCACGCCGATCCAGCGATCTGGATTGCCCGCCGGTCCGACCGGGCCATTCTGGCGGACGCCGCCGCACTGGAAGCCGAGGGGCCGCTCGGCCGTCCCCTTTGGGGCATGCCGTTCGCGGTGAAGGACAATATCGACATCGCTGGAATGCCGACCACCGCGGCCTGTCCAGGATTCTCTTACTTACCGGCAACGGACGCTCCAGCAGTGCGCCGCCTGCTGAATGCAGGGGCGCTCCTGCTGGGCAAGACCAATCTCGATCAGTTTGCTACCGGTCTGGTCGGGACCCGCAGCCCGTATGGCGTGCCACGCAATGTGTTTGACCCTGAGCGAGTCCCCGGCGGATCGTCGTCGGGATCGGCGTGCACCGTGGCGGCCGGCATTGCTCGCTTTGCGTTGGGCACCGATACCGCCGGATCGGGGCGCATTCCTGCGGCCTTCGGCAATATCGTCGGCCTCAAGCCAACTGTCGGCAGCGTTTCCGCCCGCGGGATGGTGCCGGCATGCCGCTCGCTCGACACTATCTCGATATTTGGCCGTTCGGTTGATCAAGCGCTGGAGGTGCTGCGGGTGATTGCCGGCTTCGACGTCGACGATCCTTACTCACGCCAGGCACCGCTACCGTATCTGCGGCGCTGCGGCAGCATCGGGCGCGTCGCGATGGCCGACGTCGCCGAATTATGTGAACCGGACGTCGCGGCTGCCTATCGAGAGGCCGGAACATTCCTGAGCGCAGTCTCGATCGATGTTGGTCTATTCCTGAAAATCGCTGATCTGCTCTACGAAGGTCCTTGGGTCGCTGAGCGCAGCTCGGCATTGCGTTCGGTGATTGGCCGAAACCCGGACGTGCTATATCCATCCACTCGAAAGATCCTGGAACTCGGGCTTCAACGTCTGGCGGTCGATGCATTCGACGCTTTCCATCTGCTCAGGCAGGCGCGACGCCAGGCAGATTTGTTGTTTGGCCAATACGATGCGCTGCTGCTGCCCGCCGCACCCTTTTGTCCATTACTGGCCGAGGTGGCCGCCAATCCAATCGGACCCAACCAGCGCCTCGGCACGTTCACCAATTTTGCCAATCTGTGCGACATGGCTGGGTTCGCCGTGCCGATCGGTTTCGCACCCGACGGTTGCCCCGTCGGCGGCGTGCTGCTGGGACCGGCTTGGTCCGAGGGCCGACTCGCCCCCGTGGCTGACGCGCTGCATCGGCGATTTGGCCCGACAGTCGGTGCCACCGGCCAGGCGCTGCCGGCCGCCGCGCAACCCGATCCTTTGGCGACGGATGAGACTGCGCTATTCTGCATCGGCGCGCATATGGCCGGTCTGCCGCTGAACCACCAGATCACCTCGCTCGGTGGGCGGCTGCTGCGACATGCCACAACCCAGCCGGTCTACCGGCTTTTCGTGCTCGACCACCGGCCCGGCTTGATGCGGGCGGCGGACGGAGGCGCGGTCGCCGGTGAAGTCTGGGCGCTGCCGACAGCGGCTATCGGGACGTTGCTGTCGCTGGTGCATCCACCGCTTGGTTTTGGCAGCGTGATGCTCGATCATGGCCCGTGCCTCGGCTTTCTGGCAGAACCGGCCGGGATCGGGAACGCGCCCGACATCACCCACCTGGGCAGCTGGCGGAATTGGCTGCGCAGCAAACCCACGGAGTGAACATGGAAGAAGCCGCCCTGGATGCCCTGATTGATGCCGGCACAGCGATCCTCGGTATCGAAGTCGAACCACAATGGCGCGCTGCGGTGCGTATGCATCTGGCGATCTCGCTGGATCATGCGGCCGTGGTGCTGGAAGCGCCTTTGCCCGACTTTCTGGACCCCGCGCCGGTGTTTCGTGCATGAACCCGTTCCGCAGCGCCGCTGAAACCGCCGCGGCTATCGGCGCCGGCCACGTCACCTCCGGCGCGGTGCTGGCCGAGTGCCTCGACCGGATCGACCGGTTGAACCCGATGCTGAATGCGTTCACCACGGTCACCGCGGATCGCGCTCGCGCCCGGGCGGCGGCGATCGACGCGTCGGGCGCGAAACCTGGTCCGCTCACGGGCGTACCATTCGCTGTCAAGAATCTGATCGATGTCGCCGGCCTTCCGACACTGGCCGGATCAAAGATCAATCACGATCATCCGCCGGCTACCGTCGATGCCCCCGTGATCACCCGGCTTGAGGCAGCCGGCGCGATCCTGGTCGGTGCGCTGAACATGGGCGAATACGCCTATGACTTCACCGGCGAGAACGCCCATCACGGACCATCGCGCAATCCGCACGATATCACACGCATGACCGGGGGATCGTCAGGCGGCTCTGGGGGCGCGGTCGGCGGCGGCCTGGTGCCGCTGACACTCGGATCCGATACCAATGGCTCGATCCGCGTGCCGGCCTCGTTTTGCGGTTTGTTCGGGCTTAAACCGACCTATGGGCGGCTGACCCGAGCAGGCAGTTTCGCATTCGTTTCCAGTCTGGATCATCTGGGACCGCTGGCGCGCAGTGTGGCCGATCTGGCGCTGGCCTATGACGCGATGCAGGGTTACGACCCGACTGACCCGGTCTGCGTCGATCGCCCGGCCGACCTAGTGGCCGGATCGATCCATCAAGGCATCGGCGGCTTGCGCATCGCCACAGCCGGCGGCTACTTCCAGGCTGGTGCCTCGGTGGATGCCCTGACTGCCCTGAATGCCGCGGTCGCGGCGCTTGATGCCTCGGAGATTGTGACGATTCCCGATACGCATCGCGCCCGTAGCGCGGCCTACATCATCAGCACGACTGAAGGCGCCGGATTGCATTTGCAACGCCTGCGCACCCGCCCTCGGGACTTCGACCCCGATGTGCGCGATCGACTGATCGCCGGCGCCCTGGTGCCGGCTGCGGCTGTGGTGCAGGCGCAGAAATTCCGCCGCTGGTACCGCGAACAGTTGCTGGCGTTGTTCCAGCACGTCGATGCCATCCTGGCGCCGGCAACCCCGACCGTGGCGCCACTGATCGGCCAAAAAAGCATCGTGCTTGATGGCCAGGAAATGCCGTTACGGCCAAATATCGGTATCTACACCCAACCGATATCGTTCATCGGCCTTCCGGTCGTCGCCGTGCCGATCCCCACCGCTTCCGGCCTGCCGATCGGCGTGCAGATCATCACCGCACCCTGGCGCGAGGACTTAGCGCTCCGCATCGCACGGGCGCTTGAAGCCGCCGGCGTCGCGAAAGCGCCGACACCGAAGCTGGAGCCCTGACCCGTGGACGTCAACTTGCCCGACGTCAAAGCCGAGGTAGAAGCCGCATTCGCGACCTACGAGAAGGCGCTGATGGCGAATGATGTCGATGGCCTGCAAGCGTTGTTCTGGAACAGCGCTCACACCATCCGCTATGGCATCGGCGAAAACCTTCATGGCTATGACGAGATCGGCAGGTTTCGCGCCGCGCGCTCAGCGGTCGGGCTGGCACGAACTACATCGCGCACCGTGATCACCACATTCGGGCGCGATTTCGCCACCGCCTCGACCCTGTTCCAGCGACCGACGCTTCCGGGCAAGGTCGGGCGGCAAATGCAGACTTGGGCACGGACGCCGGATGGTTGGCGGGTGGTGGCCGCTCATGTCAGCGTCATTGACTTGCCGTGACCGCGCCGGCGGTGTCCCGCTGGCCATCCCGACACAGTACGCGAATCGCGATCAGCACAGCGTATTGCCGAACCGATGCCGTGCGCGGTCTACCCCCGGGCTGGACATCACCGGCCGTGTTCGGCGACACAATGCGGCGGGAAAAGCGCTGCACTCAAGGTCAGGGGACGCCTGTCATGGCTGATTACGATCTGGTGGTTGCCGGCGGCACGGTAGTCACCCCGGCGGATATGTTCCAGGCTGATGTCGGTGTGGTCGGGGAAAAGATTGCCGCGATCGGGCTAGGATTGCGCGGTGAACGCACACTCGATGCGCACGGTCTGCTGGTCATGCCGGGCGGTGTCGACTCGCATTGCCATATCGAGCAGTTGCAGGCCGGCGGTGGCGCCGACGAGGAGAGTTTCATCAGCGGCAGCACCTCGGCGCTGGCCGGGGGAACCACCAGCGTGATCACCTTCTCCACTCAGTTCAAAGGTCACGACATCCTGCAGCCGCTGGCCGAATATCGCCGCCGCGCCGCCAAGGCGATGGTGGATTACAGCTTCCACCAGATCATTACCGACCCGACGGATGACGTGATCTTCAACCAGGTGCCGCAAGTGGTCGCCTCCGGCGTGCGCAGCCTGAAGGTTTTTCTCACCTACGATCCGCTGCATCTGGACGACCGCCAGTTCATTCGCGTCCTGGCCGCGGCACGCCGCGCCGGCGCCCTGGTCACGGTGCACTGCGAGAACTATGAGGCGATCCGCTGGCGCTCCGCGGCGCTGCTGGCGGATCGGCGCACCGCCCCGAAATATCATGCCTGGTCGCGGCCCAGCATGGTAGAGCGGGAGGCAGCCCACAGAGCGATCGCATTGGCCGAGATGGTCGACCAGCCGATCCAGATCTTCCACGTCTCCTGCCCCGAAGTGGCCGAAGAAATCGCTCGGGCCAAGGCCCGCGGACTCAAAGTCTGGGGCGAGACCTGCCCGCAATATTTCGTTCTTTCAGAGAACGATATGGATCGCCCAGGGTTCGAGGGCGCGAAGTTCATGTGCAGCCCCGCGCCACGCGACGCAGCGGCACACGAAGGGTTGTGGCGGATGATCCGCGATAACGTGCTTGATGTAGTCTCATCGGACCATAGCGGCTGGAGTTATGAAACGCCCGTGGGCAAACGGGTGCACGGCACCGCTGCCGCGTTCAACGAGATCCCGAACGGCGTGCCGGGACTGGGTTCGCGCCTGCCGATCCTGTTCAGCGAGGGGGTTTCCAAGGCGCGCTTCAATGCCTGCGACTTTGTGCGGCTGACCGCAACCAACCCGGCACGCCTGTTCGGGCTGTATCCTCGCAAAGGCACCATCGCACCGGGATCGGACGCCGACCTCGTGTTGTGGAACCCAGACCAGAGCGTCAAAATCACCAACCGTCTGATGCAGCACGTCATTGACTACACGCCGTATGAAGGACTGGATGTCGTCGGCTGGCCGACCTGCACCATCCGCCGCGGCGAGGTGGTGATGCAAGACGGTATCGTGCAGGCCGAAGCAGGCAGCGGCCGGTTTTTGCCGCGCGCGCCGTATGACCAAATCAAACCGACCGGCAACCTGCCGTTCGGTTTCGATGCAAGTGCCTTCCTGGTCTGACCGAGAACCCAGCATGACCCTGATTGACATCACCGCCGGCCCGTTCAACTTCAAGGCTCGATTCGAGGACCAGAACGCAGCGAAGACCTGCGCGAAATTCCGCTCTCTGCTGCCCTATCGCGAGCGGATCATTCACGTTCGGTGGAGCGGTGAAGGGTGCTGGATTCCGCTGGGCGAGCTCGATCTCGGCCTGGGGTTCGAGAACCATACAAGCCATCCAGCGCCGGGACAGTTCCTGTTGTATCCGGGCGGGATTTCCGAAACCGAGATCCTGCTCGCCTATGGCGGTGTACAGTTCGCGAGCAAAATGGGACAATTGGCCGGCAATCATTTTCTGACCGTTGTCGAGGGAAATGAAAATCTGGCCGCGCTGGGCAAAATGGTGTTATGGCAGGGCGCTCAGGCGATCGAGTTCAAGACCCCCTGAGAAAAAAGCCGGGCTAGCGGCCTTCGAGCTTGTTCAGCAAAGCGCCGGCCTGCGGATCACCAAGCGCCAAGGCTTTGCTATACCATTCGACAGCGCGCGCGGGATCGGACGATTGACCGGGTGACGCATAGCCCGGGTCATAGGTCTTCGCCAAGGCCGTCGCCGCAGGCGCGTTGCCTGCTTCTGCGGCGCGTTGATACAGCAATCTGGCGGCAGCGACGTCGCCCAGGGCCACTGCCTCGTCACCGCGCTTCATCAATGCAGCCATCAACGCGGGCGGCAGGGTCTCGACTGGCTTCGTGGCCGGCGGCGACGTGGTGGCGGCAATCGGGTGCGGAGGGGCTCGTGGTGCGGACACGGCGGGCAATGGCCGTTCATCCCGGCCGCTCAATCCCCTGTAGAGAAATACCGAAGCACCCAGCACCAACAACCCAATGGCGGCAAACTGCGCGCCGCGCGCCGCGGTGGCGGAGAACTCGATCGGTTCGCGCTGGGGCCGCGGCGGCGCGGTCGGCCCGGTTACCGAGGCGACGGTCTTCGCCGTGATCATCGAATCGCCCCGGGCGAAGCCTGCCATCAGCACCGCCTCCATCAGCCGGCCGATGGCGACGGGCACGCCGCCGGATCGCGCGATCAATAGCTTCATGGCGTCAGTATTGATCAGCCGCCGGGTGGTGCCCCCGGAAATCCAGAGTGAGCGCTCAATGTATTGCTGCACCTCGAACGGCGCGAGCCGCGGCAGGCGAAGAGTGTTTCGTGCCAAACCGGCAAGCTCGGCAAGGTCTGGCCGCTCTGAAGCCGCCGTTACGTCTCCCGAACTCGCCACCACGAGCGCCGGACTGCCGGATTGACTTGGGATGCGTTGCGCCAGCGAGATCAGCGAACGAACGCAATCCTGCGGCATCAGGTCGACGTCGTCCAGCAACAGGGCTTTACGCGGCGGTGCCAGAAACTGTGTGATCGCATCCTCAGTTGATGTCCCCTCGGCTCCAGGGCGGCCTTGAAGTGCCGAAACCAATTGCATCAGGCTGATACGCCCGTTCGGGGGTCGCGATACGACGACGGTTCGCAGGTCCGATTGTTTGGCCACCGACGCCGCGGCAGCGCGCAGCGTTTCGGTCTTGCCGATGCCTTCCTCACCCTGCAGCACGATGAGCCCGCTGCCGCGGACGACGTGATCGATCAGCGCTTCGATGACGCGCCGATGGGAATTGAACAGGATATAGGTCGCGCTGTCTGACGCCCCGCCGAACGGCGGCTTCGCCAGCCCATAGAGGTCAAGATAGTTGGTCGGCGCACCGGATTCGGCCGCGGCCGGCGCCCGTTCCGCCACCATCGTGGTTTTCATCAAGTTCGGTGAGCGGCGCATGTCGCGTTCTACGAATATGACAGGGGCCGCATCATAGTGCGTGTCGGGGCGAGTCGCCAGCAGTCACTCACTGAATTGTGAGTCTGGTCAATCGAAAGCCACAGGGCTAACCTCGACAAGGTCTATTGTGCCGATATAGTAACGGCACAGTGCGGTCGATCAAGAGCTTTTATTACTTCATCCATTCATCTTCAACCAGGCCCGGCGAAGCACCCGCAGCGCCCAGTATCGTTCCCGCCTCTCCGGCTTCATCAGCAGCCTTACCAGGTCCCGGTGCTGCCACGGAACATCGTGATACTCGGTGTTCATCAGGTGGTTGGCCGGGTCCTCACGCCAGGTATCGGGGAAGAACACCACGATGTCCTTGTTCGTGCATGGGGGGCGTTCGCGCACCGGCCTGGCGGCGAGCATAGCCACCATGGCCTCGGCAAGATCGCGTCCGGCACCCAGGCGCAACGCGCAGATCGGGGTGTTACGAGGATTCATCTCGATCAGATAAGCGGCGCCAGTCGCGGCTTCGATCATGAAGTCGAAACCGATCATCCCGGACAGGCCGAGTGCCCGTACCACGCGTTTGGCTGCGTCGATCATTTCAGTGTTGTGGATGATACGCGCGACCGTCGACGGACCTGTCGCCGACGACGTCGCCACTGACTCCGCGCACACTGCCGCCAGTACCTGACCCTGCCAACAGGCGACCCCGATATTGGCCGGCCAGCCATCGACATAGCTTTGAGCCGACATCGCCGGGCGTTCCCGCCGCAGCCAGGAACGGATCCCGAAGTGATTGCCTTCCAGCAGTGACTCGCGCACTGCCAGGCGTCCGCTGGACCGCCGGGTCATCTGGACGAAGGCATCCTTCGCCGCCGATCCGTCCGAGATGATTCGCACCCCGAAGCCAGCCCAACTCCCGTCGGCCTTCAAAACGAACGGCGCCGCGTAACCCGCCGTCCAACGATCGACGTCGCCGATCGTGCGCAACGGCATCGACGTCGGCACCCGCACACCCTGCCGTTCCGCAACGGCAAGAAGCGCGGCGCGCGAGGTAATGGTTGCAAAATTCTCCCCCGGCGCGGTGGACCCTTCGATCAACCGCTTCACCGACGCGTGCCGGGTGTCGCGCCAGATCGCGTGCAGGTCACGCACCGTGCGTTCGTCGCAGGGGATCACCATGTCCGGCCGGAGCCGCAGCAGGGCGCGTTCCAGGGTCAACCGCGGCGCCATCGCACGATAGATCAGTCGATCGGACAGAAGACTCAGCGCCTTGGCCGGGTGATTGTTCGGCCCGATCAGGCTGACCCGCGCACCGGCGTCGTGCAGTTCGATCGCCAGACGCGCGGTCGAAGGCAATTGTCCCGTCGTCGCCAACAGAATATGCGGCTCACCGGTCGGTTTGCCATCGGGTAATGCGCGATCCTCAACCGACGCAGCAGCTTCCGGCACAAACGCGCGAGCGGTGAAGTCGGCGGTAAATTGCGCTGGCAAATCTCGCATGTCACCGCCATCATTTACAAGTGAGTTACTGGACAAAGCGAGATCCGTTCTACGATCAGAGTTTATGTTGCCCGCGCATCAGAACACCACAGTCGCAACGGCAAGAAAAGCATTTCCAACTGCGATGATCTGCTTGTGATGACTCAATTCACATCGCGGTTAGATTCCCGACGACTGCGTGAATTACCAACAAATCGCCGTCGCTTGCCTGCGCTTTACCGAGGAGTGATGATGCAGCGCAGCGCGCAACTTTATGCGGCAAGCCCGCATGATTATGGTCAATTCCTCCCGTTTGTGGTTAATTTTCCCGGAATGCTGCCGGCTCGTTTGCCGACCCGTTCCCAGCGCCATCCGGCGATTGAGCTATCGCAGAATCTGCTTACTACCCCCGGTCGTCAAGACGCGACCGGGATGCACGCGTGGCAGCCTCTAACCGGCCGTCTCCAGTTCTTCGGGGGGCGTGTCGCTGACCGTGTCCTGCCGCTGCCGCCGGCGCGCCAACCAGCGATGCCCCGAAACCGCCACCTTACCCATCAGCGTGCGCGCGCCGGTAAAGCTGCTCAGCAAGGTTTCCGCATTGGCCATGCGGAATTTGAAGGCCTCCGCACCACGCAGGAAGTCGACATGGCAGAGACCCCGATCGAACGACCAGCGTGCGTATTCCACGATCAGGATCGTGCCGGGCGACGCGCGATCGAACATCGGGTCATAGGCCGTGAAGTAAGCTTCCATGCGGCCGGAATAAACGAAATTGACCGATGCCGCCGCGATCCTTCCGCCACACTCCAAGACGAACAGCTTGGCCAGGCCGGATTGGCAGGCATGATCCAAAACTGAGCGCAAGACCGGTCCATCGGCGTCGAGCAACGGTGACGTCGGGTCGTTGGCGCGAAGCCAAAGCTCTTTGAGGCGCATGATCTCGTCGATCAAGGCATCGCTGTTGTCGAGTTGTTCGATACAACGGAATTCCACCTCACCGCCAAGTTCCGTCAAGATGCGCTTTCCGCGAGTATGGTTGTTGCGCCCTTTCTTATTGAGCGAGCGGAAGAACGCCTCACCGTTCGGCCACTGATTCTCAATTCGCATGCAACGTTCTTCCCGATCGCCGGGCTGCAATTGTCTACCGTCGCGAGCAATCCGATCCAGAAACTCCCGGCATTTCGCATCGGGTCGTATCTGTTGCAGGCTGACGAGATCAAAGCCGCCGAACCGGTGCAGCGCACTCCACAGCACCGGCATGGCAGCGGTGGCGTGGGCCGGATCAAGCAAGCAGTCGCAATAGTCGCTGAACAACTGCGCCGCCCAAGTCAGCACGCGCAGCCCAGAGCGGCGGTGCACCGCGCAGGGCATCGCCCCCCCGAGGCGATCGCCATCCCAAGCCAGCGCGATCTGAAGCTTGATTTCCCTCCGCCCTCGCACGCCACCGAGCCAGCCGGCGATCCAGGCGTGACTTTGAAAAATATGGCTACCCGAGCTTTCCCAAAGCTGCTGCCATGCCGGCTGAATGGCCGCGAATCTCCCCGCGTTTGTTACGACCTCGGTGGTAAAACTCAAACCGTCTCTCCGGCGTGATGGTCCGGACGCACCGTCTCACGGCGCGGGCCGAACAGTCGCAGACGGCCGGCGATCTTCTTCAACGGGACGACGTGAAGCTTATAGAGTGATTGATATTCGTCATGCTCGTTTTCCGTCAGCCCGAACACGAAATCTTCATCCGGCTCCGGCACCACCAGGGTGCCGAACAGCCGATCCCAGACGCTGAGCCCCAGCCCAAAATTTTTGTCCCAGTGCTTCTCGGCGAGACTGTGGTGAAGTTGATGGTAATGTGGGCTCAGCAGCACCGCGCTGAGGTATCGGCCATAGGACAGCTTTAGGTGGGTGTGACGGACGAAATCCATCATCAGGATGATGTTGCGCAGCGCATAGACGTTGATTCCAAAAACCGTCAATTCCACCGGGTCCAACGCAAAGAACAGCCACGCGCCGTAGCACAGGCCGGGGATCAGGCCGTCCCACCACCGGTTCATGATCTCGTCGATAGGATGCACACGGTCCTTGGTCACCCCGACCATGACTTGGGCGGAATGATGCACCTTGTGCAGCTCCCACAAGATCGGCACACGGTGCTGCATGCGGTGATACAGGTAATACGATAGATCGTATGCCAGCAACATGCTGATGGTGAAGCAAAGCAGCATCAGCGGGCCGGCGGGCGTGGCGGGATGACTGGGCACACCAATGACGCCGCTCAGTACCCAATAGGCGAAATGCCCGGCCGCCACAGTGGAAATCACTAGCGGTATCACTAGCAATGGCATGAAGATTCGCCGCGACAGCCAGAACAGCAAGTCAGCCCGTGCCGAAGGATGGCGGAGGGTTCCCGGCGGCACGAAGTGGCGGAAGAAATCCCGCACAGACCAGCGCTCCGGGTTGGCCCGCACATAGGTCACCATCGCGGCAAACAACACCGTCGCCCACAGCAACAGAAGCAGAATGCCGTTTTCGCCCGACACATGCTGCCAGGCAAGTTGTGCAAACCGGTGGATGTCTGATCCCATTGCAATCATTCTAGTTCACCATGGCAGAGTTTCTGGTCGTCGCCACCGAAGGAACCCAGGCTTCAGCCCGACCCAGGTGTTCGGCCAGGCGCAGCGCCATGGCAACGATCGTCAAGGTGGGATTTGCCTGGCTCGATGTTGGAAACACCGCACTTCCCGCTATAAACAGATTGTTGACGCCGAATACCTTTGCATCGGCATCGACCACACCCGAGGACGCGCTGCTGGCCATCCGGGCGGTGCCGATATGATGGCCGCCGTAAGCCCCGTCGCGGCGCACGACAGTTTCGATATCGGGCTCATCCGGCGCCAGCGTCAGCCGCCCGATCGCCTGGTCGGCAAGGTCCGCGCGGAGCAACTCAAACGACCGCTCGACCGTCTCGACATCCTGGCGGCTGTAGCGCCAATCCACCCGAACCTGGCGGTTGCCGAAACGGTCGGTTGCCGAGGCCAGGCCGATCCGGCTGTCGTGGCTGGGCGTCTGCTCGGCATGGAAGTCCAGGCTGAACAAATTAGTCCGCGGCCGAATGATCACCGATGGAAACTTGCGCTCGGCCAGCGTCCGGTCGCGCAACCAGTGGCTCAGAAAGCGCAAGGTCGCGAACGGGTCGGTCACCGCGTTCAAGCCATGTCGCAACCAGTCTGTTGCCCTCGCCGGCTGATCGCTGACCAGCCGTTTGGCATATTCGTAGCTGATGAAATTCTGCGCCAGATAGATCGCCGACAACGGCCCGGTGCGATGTCCCGGATCGGTGATCCGCGGATGATGCAAGCGAAACACCGCGTTGCCCAACCCATACTCGGCCTGCACATCGGCCCGCAACGATATCCGCCGGCGGCAATAGGTGCCGTCCGCCGCGACATCGTATCCATGCCAAACCGAGTCCGGTGGCCCCAGGACTTGCAGGCGGCCGATCGTGCCAGCGATGTGGCACATGTAAAACCGCCCCACCAGATCGTTGGCGTTCCCCACGCCCCGCGCATGCACGTCATCGGAGGTCAGCAGCAGCCGAGGCGTCTCGATCCCGCCCATCGCCAGCACGAACTGCCTTGCCACCACCGAAAAGCCATGGTCCTTGCCGTTGCGGACATCCACTCTTTCGATTCGCGTTCCATCCGACGACGCGCGAAGCTGGGTCACCGTGGCGCGCAGCAACACCCTGACGTTCGCCGCTGCCCGTAGCCTGGTCTGGTAGCGCGCACCAAAATTGGTCGGGCAACTGAATCGTTCGATCCCGTTGACCTCGAAGTGTCGCGGCGCGAAGCCGCGCAGCACCGGCCGCATCCCACCCGGCGACGCCAACCTTGCGTCATATTCATACTCACCCGCCTCACACAGCGCGTTCGCGGCTGGGTAGTATTGCGCCACGTCGGCGTAGCCGATCGGCCAGCCGGAGTGATCCATCCAGGCCCGAGCCTCGAAATCGATCGGATCGAACGGGACGCAGCGGCCGCCCCAGATCGATGTCCCGCCGCCGAGGCGACGTTGCCGATACCTGTCCGGCGGACTGTGCAGCGCCTCATCGACGACCTCGCCCGTATTCAGCGCCTGGGCATCGTCGGACGGACCGATATCGCCCGACTCCAGCAACACAATGCTGCGGCCGGTCTTGGCCAACTCGATCGCCAAAGTGATACCGGCCGGGCCGCCTCCGACGATGCAGATATCGGCCTGCACGATCGTGTCGCGGACTATCTGGTCAGCGTCCTGGATCATCGCTCACCTCCTGTACCGGCGGCCAGACCGAGCGGCTCGAGCCGCCCTGGCGTGGGGTCAGCGACGCATAAATCGCCCCAACCGACCTTGCAAAGGCTTCCATGGTGAACAATCGCTGATACAGCGCCGCGCCCGCAGCCGACCACTCGGCACCTAGTTCCGGCTGATCGATCAGCGTCGCGATCGCATCGGCGATGCCACGCTCATCGCCTGGGGTGACGAACAAGGCGGTATGCCGATCCTGCAGCACCTCGGGTATGGAACCGACTGGGGTGCAGATAACCGGGGTGCGGGAGGCCAGCGCCTCCAGGATCACCAGCGGCAATCCCTCGTCATAGGCTGGCAAGATCAGCGCGTCCGAATTGACCATCAGCGCCCTGGCGTCGCCCTGGCTGACCCACCCGGTGAACGAGACCCGATCGGCAATGCCAAGTTCGGCGGCCATCTCACGATAGGCGTCCACCGGACCGCCACCCGCCATGGTCAGACGGATATCGCGTGCGGTCAGCAGCGGTCCAGCGAACGATCGCAACAGATCCTTGACGCCCTTGCGTTCCAGCAGATTGCCGACGAACAGCAGGCGAAACGGTGCGTCCCCGCGGGCCGCGCGTTGCGCCACCAGGGTCGCGGGTACGCCGTTATAGATGATGCTGATCTGGGCCGGCCGTACTCCGAACTGATCGATGACCCAGCGGCGCCACACCTCCCCAAGCACGACGCAATGATCAGCGCCGCGGAACATCCATTGCAGCAGAGACTGCCCCGGACGCCCCATCGCGGCATGGAACTGCATGATCTGCGCGGCGTGCAGATGCAACAGCACGCGCCCGCCAACCAGCCGCGTCGCCGCCAGCAACACCGCTTTGCGGAACACGCTGCCGCGCTCCGCCAGGTTCAGATGCACCACCGCCAGCCGCCCGCGCGAGGCTTCCAGCCAGATTCGCGCCACCGCCAGCGCCAAAAACAGCGGCGACAATGCGATGTGACCACCGCCGCGGGTTTCCAGCCGCTTGAAGTCGAAGCGACCCGTCGGATCCTGCTGCATAGAGGCAAGATAGGCCATGATGCTGCCCATGCCGCCGCCAACCTGGCCGTAAGGGCACGCCAGGAACACCGTCCGCCGGTTGGTCATGACAGCATGGCCTGCGTCAGCCCGCGTTCGTGCTGGACCGCCGAAGCAATCATCCGTTCGAGAGGGGTTCGCGGCAGCCGCAGCGACGCCTGCGCACGGGAACAATCGATCCGGATATCCTGCGACCACAACGCCGCCAACGACGGCGTAATCGCCTCGGTCATCGGCGAGCGCAACGCCATGCCGGCAATCCGGCGCACCGGCGCCAGTAGCTTGGTTTCCATCCGAAGCGTCCGTGGCGCGATCCGCTGCACCGGCGTTGCGCCTAGCGCCTTGGCGAAGGCGGTCAGAAACTCGTTCCATGTCAGGTCGACCGAGCTTGAAACGTTGAACACGCTGCCGACGATATCGGGCGCGTTCAACGCGGCCATCACCGCGGCCACGACATCGTCGATGCACGCCAGATTGCAACACCCGTCACCCGCGCTGCCCAGGTCGCCGATACGGCCCGCCCGCAGCAAGCGAGCCAGCCGGGTCGTCCACTGCGGACTAGCCGGCCCGAATACACAACTTGGCCGCAGGACGACCGCGTCACCGCCGTCCCGCACGTAGCCAAGCACTATCCGCTCGCAGTCAATCTTGGCCTGGCCGTAGCCGCTCATCGGCGGGACAGGTGCGCTATCCTCGCGCACCGTCCCAGTCGCCGCTCCATAGACCGCCATGCTGCTGAGATGGATGATCCGCATCGGCGGCGAGGCGCGCGCCGCCTCGCACAGCACTTCGGTCGTGCGCAGCATCGCCTGATTGCTGCCGGCGATACAGTTCACCACATAGTCGACGCCGCGCAGCGCTTTGCGTACATTATCCGGCTTGGTCGCGTCGACCCCGGGGTCTGACCGCCGCGAGGCGGCCACCGGCCGGTAGATCGGGCTACCCGAAAGCGCGGCAACAACCCGCGATCCGATATAGCCCGATGCCCCAAGGACCAGCACCAGCTTGCGCGAAAAATCGACTGAATCTGGCATTATTATCCGCTGCTGGTTTGATGGGATTCTGCCGCCCGATCCTCGGGCGTAGCTGTGACGGCTGCCCGGATGCCTTATCCGACGCCCGGACTTACGCAGATTAATCTAGGTGCTGGGCGGGGGTCAGCCCAATCAATTGGTATCGACCGGGCTCACAGAACGAATATCGCCGGAACGAACAGGCCGAGGCCCGATCGTCCCGGCGATGTCAGGCTCAGGCAGGAACGACCAGCACCGAGGACGACGGGCCGCCGATCGCGCGCATTTCCGGCACGGAAGTCAGCACCGTCAATCCGGTATCCATCTCCAAAGCCTCCGGCCGGAGATAGATGGCCCGCAGGAAGTGCGACACCAGCACCGAAGCGATCGAGAGCAACATGCTAATCACGATCCCGGCCAACAGAATCAGGCGTCGCGTCGGCTGCGGCAGCGCCGGCACCCGCGGCGGCTGGATTACCCGCACCGAGGATTCACGATGCGCTTCCACCGCCTCAACGGTCTGCCGCTCATCAAGGATCTTAGACACCGCCTTGTAGTTATCTTCCAAGATCGCACGGTTGCGTTCCAGCTCATGCAACTGCGACTCATCGGCATCCAGCGAATTGATCTCCTTATTCAAGGTCGTCAATTGGCCTGCGATCACGTCATGCGCACCCAGGCTGGCACGCAGGTCGGCCTCGGTCTTGTTGCGGTCGGCCTGCACACCATAGGCCTGGGTCGCCTGCATCCGAGCGATATCGGTCTCCCGCTCCAGCATCTGGCGGCGTGCATCATCCACCGCCGGCGACCCACGGTAGCGGGTCTGCGCATCCTCCTGACGCTTCTGGTAGGCCTGCACCATTCCTTGCAGCGCTGCCGCCGCGTTCGGTGCACCCTTCTTGCCACCGGCGACAGCCCCAAGCGTCTGATTCAACTGCGCCAGCCGCGCCGACCGCTCGGCAATGGTGGCTTCCGACTTCGTCAGCGCGGTCTCCAGGGCACCTTGCTGCTGCAGCAGAATTGCCCGTCGTTCAGCAAAATTGCTGATATCGTGCTGCTGCTTGAACGAATTTAGCGCCGCGTCGGCGTCGGACATTTGCCTGCCTACTGCGTTCCGCTGCACCAGCACGATCGGCGCCTGGACGTCATTATACAGTTTCGCCCGCAATACGAGATACTGGGCCTCCAGCAGACGCAACGCGTCAGCCGCCACGTACTTGTCGGGATTGGTGAACTCCAAGGCTATGACGCTGGATTTCTTGTCCACGGTGATCGTCAGATTGCGCGCGAACAGACCGACCGCCATGGCCATCGGATCGTTCGGCCCGGTGCCGGTGGCTTTTTCCGTCAGTCCCAGGGAGTCGGTCACGAAACGCTTGGTGTCCACGATCCATTGACCGATCGGGCCCGGCTTCTCCAGCAGCTTGGGATACATCTTGGCGATCCCGATATCGCGGATCACCGTACGGTGCAGATCGTCACTGGTCAGAATGTTGGATTCGGTGCGCAGGATCTCTTCCGAATCCGGCCCCCCCGTCGGTGTGGTCAACTGACCAGCCGCCGGGCGGAACGCGTGTTCGGTGCCCATCAGCACCAGAAGGCTGGATTTAGCCTTGTAATCCGGCTTGATCTGCACCGCGATCACAATGCTCAGAGCTACGATGCAGAAGAAGATCAGCGCGATCCGCGCCTTCTGCGAGAAGGCCGTCAGCATCAGGTCGCGCAGTACCAGGCGCGGCGGAAGAGCGAGGGTCTCGTTCATGGTTCAAATCCTGCCAGGTTCAAAAGGGATGTCCGGATTCTCTCCGGACGCCGGTTCCATGCCGGGCGGTCGACCCCCTTGCGCCCGGTGGAGATGGAAGCAGCGGATCGTCGACCGACGGTGAGGTCGATCATGATCGACCCTCCCGCAGAATCCGGAACTGATCCTCGATGACCGCACAGCCAAAGCCTATCGATGCAGTAACGTATCGTCTGATCAGCCGGGATGGCTCCTGAAGCACGCGCCACAGCCACTCCAGACCGGCTGACTGCCACTTGGACGATGCGCGTTGCACCAACCCGAGTTCGACCTTCACCGCCTGGCCGACACAGAACGCCCAACATGGCGGCAGCAACACACGATAGCTGTCGACGAACACCTCGCTGCGCGGCGCACCTACTGCCATGACCAATATTGTGCTGCGGTGTTCGCGGATTGCCTCCGCCAGACCAACACAGTATTCCGCGTCTCGTTCGAACCCGAACGGCGGCACCGCGACCCGGCTTTCAACCCCGTTGCAAGCGGCCCAGGATTCGACCGCCTTACGGGTCGTCGCACTGTCGACCACGAAGAACAATCGCTGCGCAAACGGATACGGTGCCAAGTGCATCAGTTCCGCGGTGATCTCGCAGCCGGTTACCCGCGACGCCGGAACCCCGCAAAACCGAGCATACAGTTGCACCGGCCAGCCGTCGCAGACAATGCGAGCTGCTTTCTGGTACGCCTCGGCCAGCGCCGGCGAACGCCGAATCGTTGCGATATGATCAATGTTTGGCGTCACCACCAACGCTACCCCATCGGCCGGAGCATGGCGAACCGCCGCGCCGACGATGTCGCGGGCCGACTCGGTGCTCAGCGTCAGGCCGAACGGACGGCTGGCGTTCATGCCGACGCCGCCCAGGCCTGGTTCGGCGCCAGCGCCTTGAACATCGCCATATAGCGTGACGCGCACGCCGCATAGCTGAAGTCTCCCGCGCGTTCGCGCAGCATGTCCGCCGGAAACCGCTCACGCAACGTGGCAACCTGATCCATGGCCTCGGCAAGAGCGGCGGGATTGCGCGGTTCGACCAGCACGCCGTAGCGACCACCGTCCAGAATTTCCCGCGGTCCGTATTCGCAGTCGGTGGCGATCACCGGCGCGCCGCAACCCAGCGCCTCCACCACGACGTTGCCGAATCCCTCACAACGAGAGCTTAGCAGGAACGCATCAGCCTCGCGAAAGAACGGCAGCGCGTTGCTATGAAACCCGGCGAAATCCACCGCATGGGTCAAGCTCAACCGCGCCACCAGATCGACAAGCTCATCCTGTCGCGGGCCGGTGCCTAGGACGATCAACCGACTGTCCATCTCTCGCCGATGAATCGCCAACGCCCGGATCATGGTCTCATGATCCTTCTGCGGAACCAGACGTCCGGCGGTGACAAATACTGATCCGCTGCGCGTCGATCCCAGCCAGGGATGGTCAACCGGCTCCATGCTGCGGGCCTGAAAGTCCGGACCCACAACCGGATTATTGATGGTCAAGATCAGCTCTTTCGGCAACCGCGCCAACGTCGCCAGTTCCGCCGCCACCCCGTCGGACACCGCCACCGCCCGGGTGATCAGTGGCGAAAGCATCCGATAGGCCATGGCGATATGGCGATACAGCCTGCTCTCCCCGGCGGCGAAACTGATCGAGATCGGGTTGTGTTGGCAGATCACCACCTTGGTGTGACTGAAGCTGATACTTTTCGCCAGCAATGCAGCCACATTGTTCAGATCGACGTTGGACAGCAAAATATCCGGCTTCTTGGCCCGAAGAAAACGCGCCAGGCCGGGAACGTCCATCAGCGTGCGCGAACTGTTCAGATCGACCACGCGCAGCCCAGGCGGGACCTGATCCAGCAATTGTCCGCGCAACCGGTGCAGCACCAGGGTGACGTCGGCGCCGCGGCGGCGAAATTCCTCCGCGATGATCAGGCTCTGCCGCTCGACGCCGCCGCCCGCCAGATCGTGCAGGTAGATCGCCACCGACAGCCCGCTTGCGCTGCCATTGTTGCGGGCCGGCGCCGATACATCCATTCGACGCGCGGCGGGTGCGGCGGTAACCGATACGGACATGGTTCAGCCCATCCCTACGCTGGAAACGACGCGTGATGCGCGGGTCAGCAGCTTCTGTCGAAACAGACCCAGATCGAGCACGAAGCGCTTGCCGTCCAGCCAGAACCGGTCGCCGTCGTGAACCAACGTATGCAAGCCATGCGGAAACGGGCCGGACCGATCCGGTCGAAGCACGGTAACCAGCGATTCATGAAACTCGGTTTCGCTGAGCGTCAGCACTTCATGGATCGCCACCGCGGCACCGTAGGTCGCGGCGCAGTCTTGGCCCGGACGAAACAAACGGCCGGCGAATTCGAACATCATCCCGGCCGGGCGGGCCCCGCGCACATCGATCTTGACCGGCCATTTGGCATGCGGGGTCCACGGACCGGTAATCGCCGGAGCGTGCAACAGGCAAAGATTATCGTGCCCCCCCAGGTCCAGGTCGGTGCAGCCAAGCCAGTAGCATCCGTTCCAGCGAAACAACGTCGGGTCAGCCAGCCGGGCATGCGGCGCAGCCTCGCATAGCGCGATCAGCCGCCCGTCATCATCCAACCGGTGGATCACCGTGGCGCCACGCTCGGTCGACTCGGGCACGCAATAGACAGTGTCGTCGTCGCTCAGCGTGCAGGGATAGGAATGATGATAGCCATCGTCCAACACCACCGTCGGGGGCGAGAGAGAGCCCCCCCGCTCGGCAACCGCTACGATCCGACCGACACCGTTGGTCAGAGGCATCTCCTCGCACAGGATACGACCGGTTCCCGGCCAGGGAAACGGATCCGCAAGGTAACGATGCCCGGCTTTTGCGCGATACCAGGTGACGTCGCCAAGACCGCCCCCACCGAGCACGCGGTCCATTGCCGCTGTCGTGGTGCCGATGCTCCACCATTCGGCCATCAGGCGATCACGCCATTTGCTACGCATCGCATCCAGCCAGCCAGGCAGACCACGGGCCGGGGCTGCCGGTAGCGAACCCGCCGGCCCTCGGCCGCGGCCAAGCGCGGCAT
The DNA here is from genome assembly GCF_965277165.1 of Rhodopila sp. Classification (GTDB taxonomy): domain Bacteria; phylum Pseudomonadota; class Alphaproteobacteria; order Acetobacterales; family Acetobacteraceae; genus Rhodopila. The sequence continues at coordinate 1,508,359 of NZ_CBDICE010000005.1, read as the reverse complement.
CGCGCACAAAGCGCATCGCCAATCGATCGATCGTCGAGCTGAACGCGGCCCGGCTGCCACGCGTGCCCAAGGTGCCTTCGTCCAGAATTTCCGGTACCGCCGATCCCGGTTGATACTGCACCAGCCGAAGCGTGACCGCGTACGGCGAGCGGTGCCAAGTTCGCCCGAGCACCCCAGGATCATTCACCGCCGCGCCCGACGCGGTTTCGAATCGCCACAGCAGCGCGTCGCAGGGCGGCGCGCATCCCGGCTCAAGCCGCGGCATGGCCGCCTCGGTCAGCGCCGGATCACCCAGCGCCGCGTCCACGATCTCGGAGCTGTCGATCCCGGCCAGCACCACGACGAACGGCGTTTTGTGGGCGCTAGGCCAAACAGTCGCACTACTCCAGAGAGCGGCAGGGCTGGTCACCGTTTTCATGTTAGTGCCGGCCCAGCCAGCGCGGCATCACGCTCCGCTCGCGGTTCAGCACCACACCGACGGTCTGACCGCCGAGACGCTCCAGCAACGACTTGGCGTTCTCGATTTCCCACTGCTTGGTTTTGCCGGCGGCAACCACCAGCACCGACCCGTCGCAATAGCGCGATACCGCGGCGGATTCCGGCGCCTCGGTCGGCGGTGTATCCAGCACGATCACCGGATGGTTCGCCCGCAGCATGTCCAGCATCGATTGCAGCCGGTCACCACCCAGCGCCAGCAGTGGCCGCTCGCCGGGTCCCAGCCGAGCCCAAAGCAGGTTCTTCGCCTCGCGCGCCGGGGTCATCGCATCGGTCAGCGGCAGCCCGCGGCGCAACGCATCGAACAGGGACGGCGTCTGCAGATCGCTTCCGCCACGCCGAGGTTTCGCCGCCCGCCCGGCATTGCAATCAATGTAAAGCACCGGCTGCGCGCAATCGTCGGCCGCCACCCGTGCGTAGCCCGAGGCCACGGTGCTGGACCCGGTCGCTGGGGTCGGCGAAATGAACTGCACCACCAGCGGCATCGCGCTGGTGCGTCGCGCCTCGATCGCGTAATACAGTTGCACGAATGAGGGATGGTGACGCGATATCGCGCCGATGTCGATCCGCACCGGCGCGATGGCATGCTCCTCGGTCGGTTGCGCGACCGGGGTCGATTTGCGAAGAATCGTGAGCTCGGGGTTGGGCGACCTGTTCACGGTAAGCTTCTCCAAATCCAAATTCGGGCTTCAATCGAAATGACCGGGCCTTGGTGCACGCGGCAAACTAGGGCTATCCGGACGCTATGCGAAATCAAAACGCATTGTCATCGGCAAAAACCAGCCGCACGGTACGCCACAAAATCTTGAGGTCGAGCGCCAGCGACCAGTTCTCGATATAGTAGAGGTCGTGATTGACGCGGTGGACGATCTTCTCGACGCTGTCCAGTGCGCCGCGATAACCATTGACCTGGGCCCAACCGGTGATGCCAGGTTTTACACGATGACGTGAAGGATAAACCGGAACCGCCTCTTCCAGCGCCAATCCACCCGCCGTCGTGGCCAGGGCATGCGGCCGCGGACCGACCAGTGACATGTCACCCCGCAACACGTTCAGAAGCTGCGGGATCTCGTCCAGGCTGGTTCGCCGTAACCAGGCTCCCACGGCGGTCACCCGCTTGTCGCCACGCAGCGCCTGTTGCTCGGCGTCAGCGTCGGCGAGATGGGTGAACATCGAGCGAAATTTCAACACCTCGATCAGCCGGTTATTGTAGCCTAGCCGGCGTTGCCGAAACAGCACCGGTCCCTTCGAGGTGAGCTTGATAGCCAATGCGATGGCCAGCATCACCGGCGAGATGAACGCCAGCAACGCCAGCGACAGGGCGATGTCTTCGGCGCGCTTGATGAACGCACCCCAACCGCCGATCGGGCGCGTGCAGGCCATCAGCAACGGCAGATTGTCGAATGCCCGATCGGCCCTGCGCAGCGGCAGGTCCAGACCGTCCAGGCCGGGATAAATGTAGACATCGACCGGCGCCATCGAGATCCGCTGGATCACCGCTCGCATTTGCTCGGCGGCGGACCAGGGAAACGCCACCAACACGGTGTCAACCGCATCCTGACGGATCATCCGCTCCAGCGCGTCGAGATCCTCAATCGCCGGCGACCCAAGAATATGGTCGCGCAAGCTGGATCCGCCCAAGCCAACGGCCGCATGGTCCACGATGCCGATCACATCGAAGCTTCGCCGCCTCTCGGCAGTCATTCGGTGTAACAGATCGTGGATCGGCTCAGGCTCGCCGATGATCACCGTCCGGTTCAGCGGCTTGCCGCCCGCGTGCAGCCGTAGCCGCGCCAGCCGCGCGCCGATCAACCCGACAAACCCGAGCACGAGAAACGTCGGCAGCCAGGCGCCCCCCAGCGTGGCACCCATCTGCGTGGCACCCGTCTGATCGAGACCGGACGCGAGGCTGCCATGGTCCGAGATCACCGCCAGGCAAAAGGTCGCAAGGGTACCGATCGCGACCGCCTGCAGCCAAGCCAGGACAATCTTGCGCCAGGGTACGGTATGGCTGACTATTTCCGAGGCGGCATAAAGCCCACGCTCAAAGAAACTTAGGCTCAAGCAAACCGTCAGGCAGGCGATCGGAACGACGACCGAGGCAGCGCCAAGCTGCTGCGCCGGGTTGAACAAGGCGTAGCATAAAAATGCCACGCCCGCGGTCACCGCCGCGTCCAGCCCGACAAGAGCGAGTGTCAGGGTTGCTAGGCGCGGACGCGGAGCGAACCTGTGTTGCCCGCCGAGGAGCGCCGACAGGCGGGGGTCCGCCAGCACGACGTCAATCGCTATATCCGGTTCCGCCATCGCTGGCATCCGCCTGTTCCTGTTCCTGTTTGGGTGCGTGGCACCCATGACTCGCCGCGCATCTCCGGTCCACGGCGGTGACCGAGGCCGATAGCTGCCGGCATATATCGTGATAGATTTCGACTGACCTTCGTCTGAGACAGCCCTTCCGGGTCCAGCGTGGTCGAGTGGCCATCTGGACAGGCACTAAGCTATCGCGGCCTCGACAACGTACGAAACCAAACTCTGCGTGTACCACAATCAGATGAAATGTTTCGAAATGCTCTCGACCATTGATTGCGACGCATGGAATCGCGGATGATACCTCGCCTAAATATGCTAGTTAGCAAAGATTCCGATCGGAATATCAAGTTTTTAGAATCCAAATGACCAAGAATCTTGAATATTCCCATTATCAAGCTGGGTTATATGTTCATATCGCAATATATTGCCACAAGTAGAACGTTTTCGCAATACCCGCAATTAGTGCGTCCACCGCTACGTTTCGTAACCCAGAAACGCCACGACCCAGTCCTCGGCGCCACCGCCACCATCATTATCGGCACAAAAACTTCATCAACACGGCGGTCACTCCCGCCGAATCCTCCTGCTGAACCCAATGTCCCGCGCCGTTTATCAAGTGGCAATCTAGCATTTGCGTGCATACATCGGTCTGCATACGGTCGATCGCACCAAATGTCTGGTAAATCCCCCAATCATGAGCCCCCGCGATGAACAGAGACGGAATGTCAATAGTCCGACCGATGAAGACTTGCATTTCCGCATTGCCAATTCCCTGAGTGCGGCAGCGGTACCACTGTAGACCGCCCTGAAACCCGGTTCGTTTGTATTCGCCACTGTACACCCGCAGTTCGGCCTCAGGCAGCCATCGACAATCGGCGATCGCCGCGGGCGACGGCATCTCCGCGGCAACCGTCCGCGGCATGTCCCGGTCCAGATCCATGATGTAATAGGTCGGCATCCGTGCCAGTTCGCTGGCTGCCCCCGATGCCAGACGAAACGGCTGATTGCCAGACCAATCCGCACTTTTGTGGTGGTAGTAAGCGCGCAGGAAACCATGAATGCCCGGCTGGCTGCGCATCATGTCGGCATTTGCCTCGCGCGTCGAGTAATACCACTGATAATGCTTGCGCGGACGTTCCAGCCCCGCCAGCGCCACATGCAGGTCGGGCCCCGTCGCCGGCGCCAGGCTGGGTAGTCCGCCGAACGGTGCGCTCATCAAGACCAAGGAGCGGAATAGGTCGGGCCGTAGTAATGCGCACCACGCGGAGACCGAGGCGCCGAAGTCGTGCCCAACCACCGCCGCCACCGAATCGCGGCCCAATGCCGCTAACAAGCCGACGACGTCACGCACCAGATTAATCGGCCGGAACGACGCAAGGTCGCCGTCGTAGTCCGGATCCCAGCCGGTGGTGCGGCCATAGCCACGTTGGTCCGGCGCGATTACGTAGAACCCGGCGGCGGCCACCGCGGGCATCACTTTGCGCCAGGAATAGGCTAGTTCCGGAAATCCGTGCAGCAACAGCACACATGGCCGCTCGGGTTGCCCAGCCTCCAGTAGATGCACCCGCAAGCCATTGACGTCATTGACAAAACGGGCCCTAATGCCGGACGGAAGTAGATCCGACCCCAGCACATCGACCATCTCCGGTTCGCCTTTCACAGGCCGCTCGTCGGCAGCGAGGTCATAATTCCACTCGCCGGCGGCGAGATCCCAATCGCCGGATCAGGCCGCGCTCGCCATCGCCGCGTCAGGCCGGAATGCGAACCTTCATCTCGGTGATGCCGTGAATGAAGTTGGAGTAGATCCGCCTCGGCTCCTCGACCAGCTCGATCACCGGGAACCGCTTCATGATCTCTTCCCACAAGATGATCAACTGCATCTCCGCCAACCGGTTGCCGACGCAACGATGCACCCCGAAGCCGAATGACAGATGATGCCGCGGTCGCGCCCGGTCGATGATAAATTCGTTTGGACTGTCGATCGAGTCCTCGTCACGGTTGCCCGACACATACCACATCACCACCTTGTCGCCGGCCTTGATCTGCTTGCCGCCCAGCTCAGCCCCCGCCACCGCCGTGCGGCGCATGTGCACGATCGGTGACTGCCAGCGAATGATCTCCGGCACCATGCTGGGAATCAGCCCAGGATTTTCGCGTAGCTTCTGATACTCTCGGGGATGCTTGCACAGCGCCCATAGTCCCCCGCTCATTGAGTTGCGCGTGGTGTCATTGCCACCGACGATCAGCAACGTCAGCGTGCCCAGGAACTCCGCCGGGTCGTTGACCAGATTTTTCGTCGCATCGCCGTGTGCCAGCATCGAAATCAGGTCGAAGCCGCCCGGCCGTGCCGCCCGCTCATGCCACATCGCGGTGAACGTCCGCAGCGCCTCGGTCAAGATCTCCAGCCGCTTCTGCTCGGAATCGACGACCCCCCCGGCATTGACGTCCTGGGTGGCGCAATCCGACCAGTAGGTCAGTTTGCCGCGTTGCTCCAGCGGGAAGTCGAACAGCGTGGTCAGCATCAGCGTCGTCAACTCGACCGATACCCGCCGCACCCAGTCGAAGGTCTCACCGCGCGGCAGCCCGTCGAGCACCGTGCACACGCGCTCTCGGATGATGCCGGACATGTTGTTCAGATTGGCCGGCGCCACGATCGGGCTGACCACCTTGCGCTGCTCGTCGTGTCGCGGCGGATCCATCGAGATGAAGCTGGACCGCCGAAATTCCATCGGCCGGTCGGTGATGCTAATGCCGCCCAGCTTAGCCTCCGACGAATAGATCTCTGGATGGGTCTCGACCGCCATGATGTCCTTGAACCTGGTCACCGACCAGAACGAGCCATACTTGCCGTTGGCCCGCCAATGCACCGGATCCTCGCGCCGCAAACGCGCGAAATACGGGTGATAGACGTCGTCTTGATACAGCCGCGGATCGCTGACATCGATCTGGTCAAGCGGCGTCTTCAGCGCATCCGAAGCAGGGTCGAAATGGACCGGCGCATTCATCGCAGCGAACCTCCCTGTTGTTGCTGTCTCATCTCCGCCCCAGCGGCCCGTTCTGTAGTCCGCCTTAATGCTGGCCTTCCGGCATCCGCACCACCAGCCCGTCCAGAGCGTCGCTGACTTGAAGCTGGCAGGATAGCCTGGAATCGGGCTGGGTGACCGCGGCGAAGCTCAGCATGCTGGCCTCCTGCGAGCCCGGCTCCGGCCGCCCGATGCGGTCCAGCCAGGCGGCGTCGATATAGACGTGGCAGGTGGCGCAGGCGCACTCTCCGCCACAGTCGGCGTCGATGCCGGGTACGTTGTTGTCCACCGCCCCCTGCATCACCGATCGGCCGACCGCCACCTCGATCGGGTGTTGCGTCCCGTCGTGTTCAATATAGGTGATCTTGGGCATCTGAATTTCCCTGCTGCCGGCGTCGCGTTAGGCCGCCAGTTCCTGCATCGATACTGACATATCTTCGATCCGCGCGCGAGCCAGCCGTTTGCGCCGCGCGATGATCCGGCGTCCGCCCATGAATTCAGTCGAGGCGTTGACCGCCTCCACCGCCTGCACGGTGCCGTCAGCGGTCAGATGAAACAGCGCGAACCTGCCGACCCCGACATCGCCGCGCACCGCGACCTCGGTGCAGTCGAACGGCAGGCCGGCGATCTGCAGCCGCAGGTCATACTGATCGGACCAAAACCACGGTACTTCCGGCGTCGGTGCCGGCTTGCCGCAGATCATCGCCGCCGCCTGCTTGGCCTGCTCCAGCGCGTTCGGCACGCTCTCCAGCCGCCCCAGTCGATCGTAAAGCGGCAAGGGTCGGCTGGTGCAGTCACCGATAGCGAAGATCGCCGGATCGTCGGTCCGCGCCGCCAAGTCCACCGCGATGCCGTTTTGGCACGTCAGCCCGGCCGCGCACGCTAAGTCGTCGTTCGCCAGCGCGCCGACGCCGATCAACGCCGCGTCGCAATCGATCAGCCGACCATCGCCCAGCCGCACGCCGCTGACCCGCCCCGCCGTGCCCTGCAGCGCGGAGACCTGGGCATCCAGCTCCACCGTCACGCCCCGACAGCGGTGAAAACCTTGGAAGAACTCCGACAGGATCGGGCAGGCGACACGCGCCAGCAACCGGCTCTCACGCTCGATGATGATCGCCTCCGCGCCCAGCGACCGCGCCGAGGCAGCCGCTTCCAGCCCGATATATCCTCCGCCGATCACCGCCAGCCGAGCGCCCGGATGCAGCGCCGCCTTCAACCGGTCGGCATCCGCCACGGAACGCAGCTCCAACACGCCATCCAGATGGACCCCCGGCAGAGTCAGCCGCCGCGCCCGCGCCCCAAGCGCCAGGATGAGCACGTCATACCCCAACGTTCCGCCATCCGACAGCGTCACCGTCTTGGCTGCTCGGTCGATCGCACTCACCCGCGTCGCCAGCCGCAAACCGATCGTCGCGTCGGAGTAGAACGCCGCCGGCCGCAGCGCCAGGCTCTCGGCCGTCGCCTCGCCCTTCAGCCAGGCTTTCGACAGCGGCGGACGCTGATACGGTGGAATCGGCTCCTCGCCGATTAGCGTGATCGCCCCTTGCCAGCCAAGCTGGCGCAGCATGGCGGCGGCCGATCCGCCGGCATGGCCGGCGCCGGCGATGACAATGTGGCGGCTGTCCTGCGTCACCCGATAGTCTCCGTCGTTTCAGCGGATAGGAGCAGGGGGCGGGGGCACTCGGCAAGCAGTCAAAGGTTACGGTTGTCATAACGTTGCAGAAAGCGTCGCGGATGGATCCTGGGCCGGTTGCTGGGTGGTTCAAATGCCTCTAGGTCTCGTTCGGATTGCCGGTCAGACGTCCCGTCGGGTGGTCGACAGTGAATTGCCGTTTTGGAAAACAGACTCGGCTCGCTGCTTCAGGAAGCCGCGCGCGGTTCGAGGATACTACCGCGGCGGTTGCGCTGGCGCTTTATTCGTGTCGGCGGCGAGAGTCTGCGGAGCACTCAGAACCATCAACCGGTCCAAGTCCGCCGGACGGATATCGTTGCCGCGAATACGATACAACTCGATCGGGTCACCCGATGACGCATCTTGCCACAACAGTTCCCAGCGCCCGGGCATCAGGTGGCGTGCGGCGCTCAGCTGGTCCAGGTGCTGCCATTGGTTTTTCGCCGCGGTTCGGAGCAGTACCAGCGGAATGGCATATTCATCGATCGCAGCCATCACCTGTTCAGGCGTGGTGTAGCGCGGCTTATACTCGCTCGTGTTGTAGCCACCCCCGCCTAACAGGCGCGACCCCCGGATCGCGAACAAAGAGGTGCGAGCCGGATCTGTCAGCGCCAGTTCGGCCACCGCCGCACCTTCAGTCGTGGCATCGGTTGCGATTAGTACGGACGGGTTGGTCGCAATCCGCTCCCGCCAAATCTCAGAGGCGGCCTGGATCACGCCGAGCCGCTGCTTCGGAACCGTCGCGGACCACAAGCTTGGCGCGGCGGAGGAAACCACCAGGCCCAGCAAGACAAGCCCCACTGCATGACGCCAGCGCGGCCGCGGAACGCGACTTAGCATCAGTCTCACACGGGTAAATCCCTGGCTCGCTAGAATCAGCAGCGGCGGCAAAATTGGGGCCAGATAGCGATCTTGAATCGCTGCGGGGACGATGGTCTGAAACAGGCAGACCGAGGCCAGCAGTGCCGCCGCCGCGACGATAACATTGTCCTGCCCAACTCCGCTCGTATGCCCGGTATCCGGACGCTTTCGCCCAGCGGTAAGACAGGTTTCGAGAAATCCCATAACGCAGAGCGCAAGAACGATGGGGCCGAAAGCGCCCGCCAGAAACGCGCCGTTTTCCCGCACGGCTATGTCGCTGTAGTCAAATCCCCAGTGGTATCGGAAACCCTGTGCGACAAGCTTGTAAGTCAGCAAGTTCCAGGGTCCCGCAAGCAGCGCTACAATGGGCAGAGGCAGCCAAAAGCTGGCATGGCGCAACAAATCGAAGCGACGGCCGATGAGTATGAAGCAGGGCGGCAGCAAAGCGAGGCAGGCCGCATTGCCCTTGATCAGCAGTGCCGCCGCGGCCACCACGCCAAATCCCATTGCATGGCCTGCCGCGCCGCGGGATGCTCCTGCGCGCGCGGCGAAGCCGGCGTAGCTGAGCATGGCGAGCAGGCAGCAAAGCGCTATGGCGCTGTCCAGCATCACCGTTGTGCTGGCCGCCTGGAAGATCCCGGAAAGGACAAGCGCGGTGGCGGCTGCCATGCCAAGACCGTCGCCATTTCTGCGTGCCACGACGAATCCAGTGATCGTGGCACAGTAACAGTGACGACAGCAGACAACAGCAACAGGGCGCTCCGGGTGGTTCCGAACGCGAGCATCCAGCCCGCTTCAACGGCGTAATATAGCGGCCCCCAGTGCCCGATCCCGACCAGAGGGTAATGGCTGTGGAAGCTGGTCAGGAACCCTATCGGCGACGCCGGGCCGCCGGAAGCCAACAGGCCACGGGTTAAATAATCATGCAGCAGCAGGCCCGAAACGACGTGCGAACTGTCGTCGTTACTGAATTCGGCGTCGAACGCTCCCGCGTGGTTTTGCAGGATAACGGTGAGAACCAATAGCAGCCCCGCTGCAATCGCAACGCGTGCCACCCGCCACATCGGCTTGCTGGTTCGATCGACTACCATCGTCTCATGCCCCGTATCCGCGCCTGAACACCGCCCGCCGGGCCGACTTCAACCACAGCCAAACGGTATCGCAACTATACCGTTTAACTATCTATTGAAAATAGGCAACATAAAGCTATAAGGTCCGGCGAGTGCGTCACTTCGCGCAGACACCACGATTTTGGATCCAAAAGATGAATGTTGCGGTTTGCGAAATGCCTCTCGTCACGCCGGATTGCGAGCTCACAATCCTCATGCCTTGCTTGAACGAGGCGGAAACCCTGGAATATTGTATCACCGAGGCAAACGCGTTCTTCACACGAACCGGCATTCGCGGAGAGGTGGTGATCGCGGACAACGGCAGCAATGATGGCTCGCAGACCATCGCGCGCTCGGCCGGCGCCCGGGTAGTTGATATTAGCGCGCGAGGTTACGGTTCAGCATTAAAGGGCGGCATAGAGGCTGCCCGCGGCAGTTTCGTTGTCATGGGTGACAGCGATGGCAGTTACGATTTCGCCCGGCTGGACTTATTCATCGAGAAACTACGCGCCGGATTCCAACTGGTGCTGGGCAATCGCTTTAAGGGCGGCATTGCCAAGGGGGCGATGCCGATGGTGCATCGCTATTTGGGTAACCCGGTCCTGACGGCGATCGGCCGTATGTTCTTTCGCAGCCCGTGCGGGGATTTTCACTGCGGATTACGGGGTTTCGACCGTCGGGCAATCCTTGCGCTCGACTTGCAAGCTGCGGGAATGGAATTTGCCAGCGAGATGATCGTCAAGGCCAGCGTCGACAAGCTGCGCATTACAGAGGTTGCAACGACACTTTCACCGGACGGTCGGAATCGGCCTCCGCATCTGCGAACTTGGCGCGACGGCTGGCGGCATCTGCGCTTCTTGTTGCTATTCAGCCCGCGATGGTTATTCTTGTTCCCTGGTTTTGCCACGTTTGCGCTGGGGACGCTGGCGTCGCTGGCACTGTTGCCTGGCCCGATTGGTGTCGGCGGCATCGTGCTTGATGTCCATACCCTGCTCTACACCTCGACAGCGGCCGTCGTTGGCTTCCAATCGGTCATGTTCTGGGTGTTCGCGAAGGTTTATGGCCAGCGAGAGCGGATTGTGCCGCCGGATCCATGGTTCGATAGTGTTGTGCGCTGGGTCAGCGTCGAAAATGCTCTGCTCACTGGACTGGTGCTTCTCTTACTCGGCGTGGCGCTCGGATTGTGCGCCTTCGGTTTGTGGAGTTCGCACGGCTTCGGTTCGCTTCACCCTCAGGACACGATGCGGTTTGCGATCCCGTCCGCCGCGATTATAATTCTGGCATCCCAACTCGTTTACGGCGCGTTCTTCATCAGCCTGCTTAACATCCGCGCAACCCACCCAGAATCTCGCTCCACGGATCGGCAGGTGGAAAACGAGATGCGTGCGGTTTCGCCTGGTTCGGCACGGGCATGACCCTACAGGTGGTTTCCCTTGTTCGCCCAGCATCGCACTCGCGTGAGGCGCAGGCAGCGGAAGTCGCGCGGTAGTCGCTGGTCTTTCCGCCTGAGGTTGGCGTTCCGCCGCATGGCCGGGTCGCAGCCGCTGCGAAAAACCCGAAGCACCTTGCCGCCTCCCCCCTGAAGCGTGGTAACCTCGGTCCGGGAGATCGGCGGTGGACGGGCGCCTCGCCAACCCGGTCAGGTCCGGAAGGAAGCAGCCGCAACGGGTCACCGCTCGGGTCGTTTGTCGGTCTCCCACTGTCGCCCCCTTGCCGCTCACGCCGGCCGTCAGGTGAACCCCGAAATGTCCGGCATTTCCCCCCACGACCCCGCCGAGCAAGACGATTCGCCGCCGCCGCCCGATGGGCCCGGCCTGTTCGGCGACGCCTTGCCGGTATCGCTCCCCGAACCGGTGCATCCCGTCCCCTACCGCGTGCTGGCGCGCAAATACCGTCCGACCACGTTCGACGACCTGATCGGACAGGACGCCATGGTGCGCACACTACGAAACGCCTTTGGCGTTGGGCGCGTCGCGCATGCCTTCATGCTGACCGGCGTGCGCGGCGTCGGCAAAACCACCACCGCCCGCATCATCGCCCGCGCGCTGAATTGCGTCGGCGCCGACGGCAACGGCGGACCCACCGCCGATCCGTGCGGCGTCTGCGCCAATTGCGTTGCCATTCTCGCCGACCGCCACCCCGACGTGATCGAGATGGACGCCGCCAGCCGCACTGGCGTCGACGACATGCGCGAGGTGATCGAGGCCACGCGGTTCCGCCCGATGCAGGCCAGGACCAAGGTCTTCGTCATCGACGAAGTTCATATGCTCAGCCGCAACGCGTTCAACGCCCTGCTGAAGACGCTGGAAGAACCGCCGCCGCACGTCAAATTCGTCTTCGCGACCACCGAAATCCGCAAGGTGCCGATCACCGTGCTGTCGCGCTGCCAGCGCTTCGACCTGCGCCGCGTGCGAATCGCTGAGCTGGCGCAACTGTTCGGCCAGATCGCCGCACGCGAACATGTCACCATCGAGCCCGCTGCGCTGGATCAGATTGCCCGCTCCGCCGACGGCTCGGTACGAGACGGTTTGTCGATCCTGGACCAGGCGATCGCCCAAATCGATCAGGGGGCCGAGGCAACCATCACCGACGCCCAGGTCATCGACATGCTGGGGCTGGCGGATCGAGAGGCCGTGTTCGACGTGATGGACGCCGTGATGGGCGGCAAGCCCGCCGCCGCCCTGGCGATCACCGACCGGGCCTATGAGCGCGGCGTCGATCTGGGGACCCTGCTGCAGGACCTGCTGGAACTGCTGCACACCGTGACCCGGCTGAAATCGATCCCCAGCCTGCGCGAAGGCCACGAACTGTCGGAAGCCGAACGCACCCGCGGCGCCGGCCTGGCGGATCGATTGACCGTCCCTGTGCTGGCGCGGGCCTGGCAGATGCTGCTGAAGGGTGTCGCCGAGGTTGAAACCGCCCCCGATCGGCGCGCCGCGGCCGAGATGGTGCTGATCCGGCTGTGCCATGTGTCCGACATGCCGACACCGGGCGACCTGGTCCGTCGCCTCGGCGTCGGCGAACCGCCCGCGGCGCCGCCCCCATCCCCTCCGTCCGGCGGTGGCGGTGGTGTCCGCGCCGTCGCCAACGGTGCGCCGGTGATCACGTCGGAAGCGGCGCCGGCAAGGCCTCGGCTCGGAACCTTTCGCGACGTCGTGGCCCTGGTCGGGGAGCGCAAGGAAGCAATGCTGCACGCCCACCTTTTGCACTCGGTACACCTGGTGCGGTTCGCTCCGCCGGTCATCGAATTGCGCCCCCAGCCCGAGGCACCGCGCGATCTGGCGTCGCGGCTGGCGGCGCTGCTTTCGGAGCTGACCGCGACTCGCTGGACAATTGCGCTGTCCACCGCAGCCGGCGAACCGACGATCGCGGCACAGGGCAGCGCCGCCGACGTCGCTCGCAAGAGCGCCGCCGCCGATCATCCGTTGGTCCAGGCGATCCTCGCGGCATTTCCGGGCGCGCGCATCGCCACGGTCCATGATAAGACGGCAGACGCCTACGGATTGCCGACCGCTGCCGCGGATGCGCCCGACATGGCGGACTTCGCGCCACCCGATGCCGCCTATTTCGACGACGACCCGATGGAGATCGACCTATGAAGAACCTGGCCGGGATGATGAAGCAGGCGCAGCAGATGCAGTCCAAGATGCAGGAATTGCAAACCAAGCTGGAGGCCATGGAGAGCACCGGCGAAGCGGGCGCCGGCCTGGTGCGTGTAACGCTGAATGGCAAGAACGACCTGCGCAAGATCACCATCGACCCGAAGATCATCGATCCGGCGGATGCCGAGATGCTGCAGGATCTGATCGTGGCTGCCCACCGTGACGCCAAGTCCAAGATCGAAGCCGCCTCGGCCGAAGAGATGCAGAAAGTAACCGGCGGAATGCAACTGCCGCCCGGGATGAAGCTGCCTTTCTAGTGGACGGTGGGTCAGAGGGTTACTTTGTCCCCCGCCGCTGAGCGCTGACCACTGAAATGGGCCCCGAAGTCGACCACCTGATCAGCCTGCTATCAAAGCTGCCGGGCATGGGCCCGCGCAGCGCCCGGCGCGCCGCGCTAAAGATGCTGCAGCAGCCGCAATCCCGCATGCTGCCTCTGGCCGCCGCACTGGCCGAAGCCGCCCGGGCGGTGAGACCCTGCGCCGATTGCGGCAACCTCGATAGCCAGGATCCATGCTCGATCTGCGCCGACCGCCAGCGCGACCGGTCGGTCATCTGCGTGGTCGAGGGGGTTGGCGATCTCTGGGCCTTGGAACGCGCGCGCGTGCACCACGGATTATATCACGTGCTCGGCGGCACGTTGTCGGCGTTGTCGGGCGTCGGGCCGGAGGACCTCGCACTCCCCGGCCTGCTGACCCGTATCGCCGAGGGCGACGTGACCGAGGTGATCCTGGCGTTGGGCGCGACAGTGGAAGGCGCCGCCACCGCCCACTGGCTCACCGACCAACTGCGTCCGACCGGCGTTCGCGTGACCAGGGTCGGACAGGGCGTCCCGATGGGCGGGGCTCTGGACGTACTTGACGACGGCACCCTCGCTGCCGCCTTGCGCACGCGCAGCGCAACTTAAAAACAAATGCAACCGGGGTCCCCGGTTAACGCCGTCACCACCGCCTCATGCCAACGCAGCCGCGACCCTGGCGACGCGTTCCTCTCGCTCAACCCGCAGCGCCGCCATCTGGGCACGCACCGCTTGCACAAGTTCCGGCCGCGCCGTATCCGGGCTGCCGGCATCGAATGGTGGCGCGGGAGCGTATTCGATCCCCAACTGGATGGTTTCCGCAATATCCTGGCCGGCGAGCTCGGCCACCATGGTCAAGGCGAAATCGATCCCCGCGGTGACGCCGCCACCGGTCATGACCTTGCCGTCGCGCACCACCCGGCCCTTGGTGGGGACCGCCCCCAGCGGACCCAGCAGGTCGGTCCATGCCCAATGCGTCGTGGCCCGCTTGCCGCGCAGCAATCCGGCGGCGCCCAGCACGAGCGATCCGGTGCAGATCGAGCCGACAAACCGCGCCGTCGTAGCCTGGGTGCGGAGGAACGACAGCACCACTTCATCCTCCATCAGATCCATCACGCCGGATCCACCCGGGACACAGACCACGTCGAGCAACGGGCACGCTGTCAATGTGGTGTCGGGGACGAGCGTAAGTCCGCCGTGGGCCTGGATCGGATCGAGCGTCTTCCACAGCACATGAACAGTGGCGCCGGGCAGACTGGCAAACACCTGCAGCGGGCCGGTCAGGTCGAGCTGGGTCATCGCCGGAAAGGCCAGCAGGCCAATGCGGTATTGGGTCACTCCGGAATCTCCTTGCTTCTGGACAACCCGGTTATCGCATGGCACGGTCTGGCGTAAATGCCAAATGCCCCACAAATCGAGCCAACACCGCGCCGGATGGAATTTCTGGCTTTTCCCGACGTGCAGTTGTTGGACGTGGCTGGGCCGTTCCAGGTTTTGGCCAGCGCCAACCGCCTGCTTGAGCAAGCCGGTCAGCCCGCGCCTTATGCACTCCGGGTCGTCTCGCCCGTTCCAGGGCCGATCATCTCGTCGGCCGGACTGACGCTGTTGGCCGATCCATTGCCCTCCCCGGATCAGCCGCTGGATACGCTGATCATCGCCGGTGGAGTGGGCGTGGATACGGCCTACCGGGATCGCTCAATCGTCGACTGGGTGGGGCAGCGTGCCAAGGTCGCGCGCCGGGTTAAATCGGTTTGTTCCGGCGCATTCCTGCTGGCGGCCACTGGTCTTCTCGACGGCCGGCGCGCCACCACGCATTGGTCTCGCTGCGCCGATCTGGCGGCAGAATTTCCAGCGATTCAGGTGGAGCGGGATCCGATCTACGTCAAAGATGGCCCGATCTGGACTTCGGCCGGTATCACCGCGGGGATCGATATGGCGCTCGCTCTGCTGGAAGCCGATCTCGGACGGGCCGCCGCCGCGGCGGTCGCCCGTCATCTGGTGATGTTCGTCAAGCGCCCTGGAGGTCAGGCCCAATTCAGCGCGGGTCTGGAACTCGCGGGTTCGGACGCGACATTCGACCCGCTGCACGACTGGATGAAACGAAACCTGCGCGGCAATCTGGCGGTGCCAGCTTTGGCTGAACAAGCCGCCATGAGCCAGCGTAGTTTTGTGCGGCATTATCGCCAGATCACCGGCACTACTCCGGCCCGGGCCGTCGAACGAGTTCGCGTCGAGGCCGCGCGGCAGGCCCTTGGCGAAACCGGACTGACGATAAAGCGCATTGCCCGCGATTGTGGCTTCGGTTCGGAGGAAACCATGCGCCGCAGTTTCCTGCGCATTCTCGCGGTGCCACCGCACGCCTACCGGGAAAGATTTCCTGTATAGCCATCCCAGACCACCCCGCTCTACGGCCCTTGCCGCTTCCTCCCGCCGTGCCCGCGCCGCTTCGACGGGTCGTAACCCCCGCCTCCCGGTCCCATCGGTTCCGGCCCCCGGCCCCGTCTCGGGCGCATCAGGGCGCTCGGCATCGGCGGCGGCGGCAGGCCCAGGTCCAACGCCTCCAACCGCTTGATCTCGTCGCGGAACCGCGCCGCCTGCTCAAACTCGAGGTTGGAGGCCGCGGCACGCATCTCCTTCTCCAGTCGAGCCATCGCCGCCTTCAGGTCCTTGCCGACGAACTCGGTGGTGGCCGCGTCCTTGACTGGGGCCACGGTGACGTAGTCCTGCTCAAACACGCTCTCCAGCACCTTGCCGATGTGCCTGCGAATCGACATCGGCGTGATGTCGTGGGCTTCATTCCACGCACGCTGCTTGTTGCGCCGCCGCTCGGTTTCCTCGATGGCGGTGCGCAGGGAGTTGGTCATCACGTCGGCATACATCACCACCCGGCCATCGACATTGCGCGCCGCGCGGCCGATGGTCTGGATCAGCGAGGTCTGCGAGCGCAGGAAGCCCTCCTTGTCGGCATCCAGAATCGCCACCAGCGCGCATTCCGGGATGTCCAGGCCCTCGCGCAACAGATTGATGCCGACCAGCACATCGAACACGCCCAGCCGCAGATCGCGGACGATTTCGATCCGCTCCAGCGTGTCCACCTCCGAATGCAGGTAGCGCACCTTGATCGACTGCTCGGTCAGGTAGTCGGTCAACTCCTCGGCCATCCGCTTGGTCAGCGTGGTGACCAGGATGCGGCCGCCAGCCGCGGTCACCGTCTTGCATTCGTGCAGCAGGTCATCGACCTGGTATTCCACCGGGCGGACCTCGGTGACCGGATCGATCAGCCCGGTCGGGCGGATCACCTGTTCGGCGAACACGCCGGCGGTGCGCTCCATCTCCCATGGACCGGGAGTAGCCGACACGAACACCGACAATGGCCGGAAACGTTCCCACTCCTCGAACTTCAGCGGCCGGTTGTCGACGCACGACGGCAGCCGAAAACCGAACTCGGACAACACCGTCTTGCGGTTGAAGTCGCCGCGGTACATGCCGCCGATCTGCGGCACCGTGACGTGGCTTTCGTCCACGAACAGAAAGGCGTTTTCCGGCAGATACTCGAACAAGGTCGGGGGCGGATCGCCCGGTTCACGCCCGGTCAGATAGCGCGAGTAGTTCTCGATCCCCTTGCACGACCCGGTCGTCTCCATCATTTCGATATCCCACTGCGTGCGCTGTTCCAGGCGCTGCAGCTCCAGCAGTTTGCCCTGTTCGTTAAGTTCCGCGAGGCGCTGCTTCAGCTCGACCTTGATGTCGCGGACCGCCTGGGTCAGCGTCGGCCGCGGCGTGACATAGTGGCTGTTGGCGTAAACCGTGACCTCGGCCAGATCGGCGGTCTTCTCTCCGGTCAGCGGGTCGAATTCGTGGACGGATTCGATCTCGTCGCCGAACAGCGCGATTCGCCAGGCACGATCTTCGTGGTGGCTGGGGAAGATATCGACGATCTCACCGCGTAGCCGGAAGCAGCCGCGGGTGAAGGCGGTGTCGTTGCGGCGGTATTGCAGATCGACCAGGGCCTTGGCCAGATGGTCGCGGTCGATCCGGCCACCCACCTCCAGCTTCGCCACCATCTTCGAGTAGGTCTCGACCGAGCCGATGCCGTAGATGCAGGACACCGAGGCGACCACGATGACGTCGTTGCGCTCCAGCAGGGCCTGGGTGGCGGCGTGGCGCATCCGGTCGATCTGTTCGTTGATCTGGGCGTCTTTTTCTATGTAGGTGTCAGTGCGGGGCACATACGCCTCGGGTTGGTAATAATCGTAGTAGCTGACGAAGTATTCGACGGCATTATCCGGGAAGAAGCTCTTCATCTCACCGTACAACTGTGCCGCGAGGGTCTTGTTCGGCGCCAGCACCAGGGTCGGCTTCTGTACCGCCTCGATCACCTTGGCCATGGTGAAAGTCTTGCCCGACCCGGTGACGCCGAGCAGGACCTGGTCGCGTTCGCCGGCTTCGACACCGCGCACCAGTTCGCTGATCGCATTCGGCTGGTCGCCCGCCGGCTGATATTCCGATACCACCTTCAGCGGCCGCGTCATCGACTTCGCCGGCTGTTTCTGCGGCATGAACAAAGCGCGCGGCGGATGGAGCAGTGTCTGGGACATAAGGCGAACTCCTCAACCCCATACAAATGGCGCGCCGAGGGGTCGACGTCGAGGGGGCGTCGACGTCGAGAGGTCGACGTCGGGCAGGTCGTTCGGCGGGTTCGCGTAAGGAGTGTGGAAGTTGGCGGAGGTGGTCCGGTATCTCCACTGGCTCTTGATTTTTCTGGGTCGATTCACCCGACCGCATGGGATGCTTCTGGGATCGAACCTCTAGTCGGTCAGCACAAGGTTGCGCACCGCCCGGGCTGCCCGCCGGATATCGAACAATAGCGTTCGCACGTTGGTCACCCGCATCCGTGTCCGTTGACGCCACAGATGCACCAGGAGCCCGCCATTTCTGCGCCACGCCATCTCTCGTTGCGCCCGAGCGGTGCGGTGTTCCGCGCGCCAGGGAAATTCCCGCGCCGCCCGGGT
This sequence comes from Rhodopila sp., assembly GCF_965277165.1. Classification (GTDB taxonomy): domain Bacteria; phylum Pseudomonadota; class Alphaproteobacteria; order Acetobacterales; family Acetobacteraceae; genus Rhodopila. The sequence continues at coordinate 1,489,923 of NZ_CBDICE010000005.1, read as the reverse complement.
TGGTGTCGGTACCCGATCGAAGATCAGCACGTAGGCCATCCGGTCGCCATCGGACGGGTTAGGCCCGGCGCCGTGCAGCGTCCGTCCGGTATGGATCACGCACCATCCCGCTGGGACCGGGCATGCAACGGTGTCCCGCATGTCAAACCCGCCGATGCATTCCAGCGCGTGGATCCTGGAATCGCCACCGGGGAAGCCATGCGGCAGCACCGACCCATGGTGCGACCCGGGCAGGTAGGCCATGCAACTATTGGTCTGATCAACCGGCTGCAATGCCAGCCAGAAGCTGACCTCGTCGTAGTCGAAGCGCGGATCCTGGAATGCCTCATCTTGGTGCCAGGGTGTCGCCTCACCGATCCGCGCCGGCTTCATCAGCGAGATGTCAGCCTTGAACCGCACCTCGCTGCCCAGAAGCTGCTCGGCGATAGCGCGGGCGACATGATAAAAACTATGACCGACCAGTTCCGGTGCGAACGATCGTGGATGCAGGATCTGCGGAAACCGGGCCGGTGCCGACCCGTCATCCACGCCCATCGCATCGAACAGCGCGCCTTCCTCGAATCCCACCTTTTTGCTGTGAAGCCCCATCAGAGTCCGCCGCAGCGCCGCGACGTCACCCGCTGGCAGTCCGGTGTCGAACGGCAAAAATCCATCGGCTCGAAACCGATCGACCATGGCCGCATCAAGACGGTTCATCACAGTGCTCAGCCTTTATAATACTGGATGCAGTTCTGACGGACCGTTGCCCGAAACCACAATGAAACTATCAATTCATGGCATCCCCAGTCCAATCACGAACCGGCGCTGCCCGAAGCCGCAATGGCTAATTTGTACGATTATCGTGTTTCGAGCGGTAAACCCTGCGCGATCCTGCAATCCATCGACGTGTAGCAACAATGGCACCGGCCGTAACATTGTCGGCTGACACGCCCGCGTCATAGGCGAATTCATTTCCTACTATTCACGTTCTGGTTGTAGAACTCTCTGAAGTGACAGGCTACGCGCGTTCAGCATCGAGATCAGAAATGCTCAGGCTCTCAAAAACCACCACTGGGACCATCTTGTTCGGACTCGACCTGATATTGATCCTGGCGGCCTGGCCCGTGGTGCTTTGGATCAGTCGGCCAGACTTCGCGGCGCTATTTACTTTGCCGTGGGACTGTCGTGACCTCGGGTACCCGGCCCTCAACCTGCTATTACTGTTTGCCATGGGGTTATACCGGCGCGAGGCCATTCTCGAGACTGGACGTTCGCTGACCCGCATACCTCTGGTCGTCGGCATGGGAGCCGGCCTGACGATCCTGGCATCCCAGGCGCAATCCCGGCTGATCGCCAACGCCGCCGACCCGGGTGGCCGCGACCAGATGATGCTGTTCGGCCTCGCCGTGGTCAGCTTTACCCTGTGCGCCTTCCTGTCCCGCCTGGTGATCGACGTGCTGCTGCGCCAGCACGTGCTGCGGCGGCGCTTGCTGATCGTCGGCGTCGGCCGGCGCGCCTGGGACCTGCTGCACATGCTGGGACGCGAGGGCGGCAGCCTGCACGACGACGTCGCCCTGGTGCAGCACGACCAGGAGGAAGTCGATCCCCGGCTGCTGGCCGAACGCTCCGACCGGATCTTCTGCCCCGCCGACTTCAACGTCGCCGCCGTCGCTGGGCGGCTGGACGCCGACCTGATCATCGTCGCACCGGATGAACGACGCGGCATGGACCTTGGCCGGCTGCTGGAATGCAAGAAGGCCGGCTTCCCGGTGATCCAGTACCTGACGTTCGTCGAGCGAGAGATCCGCCGGGTCGACCTGAAACGCATGGAACTGAGCTGGCTGATCTACGGCGGCGGCTTCAGCTTCGGCGCCCTGGATCGCTTCCTCAAGCGCGGCTTCGACCTCGCGGTGAGTTGCCTGGTGCTGTCGCTGACCGCGCCGTTGATCGGCGCCGGCATGCTGGCGATCCGCTGCGAAGGCCGCGGTCCGCTGTTGTACCGCCAAGAACGGGTGACCGCGGACGGCAGGGTGTTCTCGATCCTCAAACTGCGCACCATGCGGGTGAACGCCGAGGCGCAAGGCGCGGTCTGGGCACAGGAACGCGACAACCGCATCACCCGCGTCGGCAACTTCCTGCGCCGCATGCGGATCGACGAGCTGCCGCAGTTGGCCAATATCCTGCGCGGCGACATGTCGTTCGTCGGGCCGCGTCCGGAGCGGCCGATGTTCGTCAAGCAACTAGCGGAGAAGATCCCCCTATATAATGAGCGTCATCTGGTGAAGGCCGGCCTGACCGGCTGGGCGCAGATCAACTATCCCTATGGTGCCTCGGTCGACGACGCCCGGTCGAAGCTGAGTTACGACCTTTATTATGTGAAAAATTTCTCTATCCTGTTCGACTTCGTCATTCTGCTGCAGACCCTGCGGGTGGTGCTGTGGCCGAGCGGGGTGCGATAAGCGGGGACCGGAACAGCAAGACCATGGCGATCAGGAAGTTCAGTGCGTTCCAGGCGATGCCGTTGGCGAACGCAGCCTGATACGACCCAGTCCAATCGTAGATCGCCCCGGACATCCAGCCGCCCAGCGCCATCCCCCCCAGCGTCATCATCAGCACGAGGCCGACCCGTCCGCCGGCCTCCTTGGCCGGGAAGCTTTCCCGCACGATGATCGGATAACTGGGAATCAACCCGCCCTGGAACAGGCCGAATAGCGCCGAGATGACATACAGCGACGTCAGCCCGTCCATCATCAGATACAGCGTCAGCCCCACCATCTGCGCGAGCGAACTGATCAGCAGTGTTGGCACGCCGCCCAGCCAGTCGGCGAGGAAGCCCGATGCGATCCGGCTGACGATGGCCAGGCCCAGCATCAGCGACAGCATCTGGGCACCTCGGCCCGCGCCGTAACCCAGGTCGCTGCAATAGGCGACGATATGAACCTGCGGCATCGACATTGCCACGCAGCAGGCCAGGCCGGCGATCATCAGCAGGGCTTGCAGCACCGCCGGCGGCAACGCGATCCCTCGCGAGGCAGCGATCGGCGCCGCTCCGCCGGGCGCGAGAGCCGGCGGGCGGCCGCGCAGCAATAGCGCCAGCGGCGGAATGGTCACCAGGCAGACCACCCCAACCACCAGATGCGCGGTGCGCCAGCCGTGAGCGTGTATTATCGGCTCGATCAGGATCGGCCACACCGTTCCCGCCAGCGAGTTGCCGCAGGTGCACAACGCGACTGCGATACCGCGGCGCCGTTCAAACCAGAACGAAATGCTGGCCAGCACCGGCACGAAGGTCGCGGCCATGCCGAACGTGCCGATGAACAGGTAGGCGGCGGCGAACGACACCAGCCCGCGCGACAGCGACGCCAGGATGAATCCGCCGCCAATCGAGGCAGCGCCGATCATCAGGGTCGGAATAAGCCCTCGACGGTCCGCCAGCTTGCCCATGATCACGCCGCCGACGCCGAAGCCGATCATGGTCAGCGTGAATGGCAAGGAGGCCGCCCCGCGATCCAAGCCGAAGTCTGTCTGAACGGCGGGCAGCGCAACCACCACGGACCACATGCCGGCACCGCCGATGGCGGACAGCAGAACCGATACCGCCAGGCGGAACCAGGCGTACGGAGAATCGATCTCGCGGCGGATCATGATGGTCTCAGGGCGTTTCCGGCGACCCGTATGTCGGGTCTTGTGGGGTGTCAGCTCTTCTCGAAGTCGATCCTCTCGACGACGGGCAGCGCATGCAGCAACCGACGCAGACAATCCAGTGCCAATTCGACCGCGCCCAGTCGGACCCATTCGCGCCCGCCGAGGATGCGAGAGCGGCGAAACGCGACCCGGCTGGCAGTGGCGATGGCGATCCAGATGGTGCCGCCGAAGTCGATGCGATCGGCGCCGTCGTCGAGTTCGATCAGCACCGCCAGGGCGTGCGACGCGCCGGTCTGTTGGCGTGCCGCGACGGCAACGGCTTCGGTGGTGACCTGGTCCAGTTGGTTCGGCAGCGGGACGCCGAACAGTTCATCCAGATGCCGGGTTACGCTGCCGTGGCGGAACACCCCCTCCGCGCCCGGCAAGTGGGCGATGCGGGCGGCGATCTGGCCGGCGGTGAAGGTCTCCACCAGCGTCAGGGTGGCGCCTTCGGCTGTCAGCGCCGCCAGGGTGACGCCTTCCAGCGTCTGGTCGTCCTCGGCGAAGATGAAATTGCCGAGCCGCTGTTTCACCTCGGCGGTGATCGGAGCCAGCTTGCGGCGGACGTCATCCATGTCGGTGCCGCGCACCGTCAGCTTGGTTTCAAGCTGCGGGTAGTGGGCGCGGAAGCCCAGCTTGACGCCGCCGTCGGGGTCGAGCGCCTCGACCCCGGTCAGCAACTGATCGACGTGCGATTCGCCCAGGCCATAGGAATGGAACCGCTTCAGGTGAATTGACGCCGGCGCGCCGGAGCGAGCCAGGATGCGCGGGATCACCTGCTCTTCCAGCATGCGCCGCAGTTCTCGCGGCACGCCGGGGGTAAAGAAGAAGCGCGCGCCGCCGATGTCGAGGGCGAAGCCACAGGCGGTGCCGACCGGGTTGTCGAGCATCTCGGCGGTCGCCGGCAGCATGGCCTGCTTGACGTTGTTTGGCGGCATGGTGCGCATGCGGCGGGTAAAGAATGATTCCATGCGGTCGAGCCATTCCTGGTGCAGTACCAGATCGACGCCGGCGGCCTGGGCGGCGATCTCCTGCGAGAGATCATCGACGGTGGGACCAAGACCGCCGTTGACGATCACCGCGTCGGCCCGGCCGGCGGCCAACTTGAAGGCGGTGAGCAGCGAATCGCGGTCATCGCCGACCGTGGTGCCCCAATGCACCGAAAGGCCGACATCCTCCAGCTTCTGCGCCATGTAGGAGAAGTTGGTGTTGGTGATCTTGCCGGTCAGCACCTCGTCGCCGGTGCAGATGATCTCGATGCGCATGCGTTGCCCCCTGGTGGGGGGAGATTAGGGGATGTGGGGGCGGGGGCAAAGCGCGGGCGGCGGCCAGGCGCGTCTGGCCGGGGGTATTCGTGGTCGGCCTGCAAAGAGTCCAGACCGGTGCCGACCCGGAGTCGCGGGCTGGCGTTGGACCGCAGCGAGAGCCGTGGCCTCGGCGGCGACGCGGTTTTCCGGCACTCTGCGAAGCGGCGCGAGATGCTCGCCGGATGGTGCTTCATTTATCAGCGGCTTCCCGGCTATACCTCAAGCGCCGACGCAAGCAGGTGATACACAACGAATGTCCGCACGCTCATCGATTGGGGAACCCCGCAAATTTGCCTCGCCCGCTGTGCGGGCCTTGATGAAAGAGCGCAGCGCCGAGTTCGGCGGCCTGCTGCTTGGCGTGCTCGGCCTGGCGATCCTGGTCGCCCTGGCGACCTACGATCCACGCGATCCGTCGCTGGATACCGCGACCAGTCGTCACGTCAGCAATCTGGCAGGACCGGTGGGCGCGGTGCTGGCCGACGTGCTGCTGCAAGGCTTCGGCATTTTTGGCGCGTTGCCCGGGATTGCGATGCTGACCTGGTGCTGGCGCATCGCCTCGCATCGCGGCCTGGGCAGCTTCAGCGGACGGCTGGCGTCGCTGCTGGCGGCGATGCCGCTGCTGGCGGCGACGGTGTCGGTGCTACCGGCGCGGCACGCCGTCGCCTGGCCGGTGATGGCTGGCCTCGGCGGCTCGATCGGGCAAATCGTGGCCCGCGCCGAATTGGGCGCGGGGCAGGCCTTGCTGGGGATCGTCGGCGCCGCATCGATCTGGCTGCTGAGCGCGGCGCTGGCCATTGTCCTGGGCCTGTTGGCGTTGGGGTTGTCGCGATCGGAGTGGCGGACCGCGGGCCATGCCGCCGGCATCGCCGCGCGTTACTCGGTGTCCGGCGGCCGCGGTGCTGTCGGGGCGCTGTCGCGCGGCGCCGGCGGCGCGGCGTCGGCCTCCGGTTGGCTGGTCAATCTGGTCAACCGCGGTCCCGGACTGGCACCCGATGACCCGTCGCCGGAGCTGCCCGGCCGGCCGCGCCCGGTGGTTCGGCAGGGTTTGTCTGAGCAGGCGCTGGAGGCCGGTGTGGTCGAGCCAGATAGCAATCCGCTGGGTATCCCGCCGGTGCGCGTGCCAAAATCGGTGGCGCCGCGCCGGCCGCAGCAGCAAAGCCTGCAGCTGCAGGAAGCAGGTTGGAAATTTCCCTCGCCAGACCTGCTGAAAAGCCCACCACCGCGCGCCAGCACCGGCCCGAGCGAGGAATCGCTGCAGGCCAATGCCAGATTGCTGGAAACCGTGCTGTCGGACTACGGGGTGCAGGGCGAGATCGTCGAGATCCGTCCCGGCCCAGTGGTCACGTTGTATGAACTGGTGCCGGCTCCGGGCATCCGCAGTGCCCGCGTTATCGGCCTGGCCGACGACGTGGCGCGCAGCCTATCGGTCACCGCGGTCCGTATCGCCACCGTGCCGGGCCGCAACGTGATCGGCATCGAGGTGCCAAACAGCAAACGCGAGACGGTGTTCCTGAGCGAGATCCTGTGCAGCGACGAGGTGCTGAAATCGACCGGCCGGCTGTCGCTGGCGTTGGGCAAGGATATCAGCGGCAAGGCAATCGTCGCCGATCTGTCGCGGATGCCGCATTTGATGATCGCCGGCACCACCGGATCGGGCAAATCGGTCGGCGTCAACGCGATGATCCTGTCGCTGCTGTACCGGATGTCGCCCGACCAGTGCCGGCTGATCTTGATCGACCCGAAAATGCTGGAATTGTCGACCTACGAGGGCATTCCGCATTTGATGGCGCCGGTGGTGACCGAACCGGCCAAGGCGGTGACGGCGCTGAAATGGACGGTGCGGGAGATGGAGCGGCGGTATCGCGCGATGTCGCAGCTGCAGGTGCGCAACATCGGCGGCTTCAACGAACGGGTCGCCGATGCACGGATCAAGGGCGAAGTGCTGACCCGGCGAGTGCAGACCGGTTTCGATCCCGACACCGGCCGCCCCACCTTCGAGGAGCAACCGCTGACGCTGGAGCCGCTGCCGTTCATCGTCGTGGTGGTCGACGAGATGGCCGACCTGATGATGGTCGCCGGCAAGGAGATCGAGCAGGCGGTGCAGCGGCTGGCTCAGATGGCTCGGGCCGCCGGGATCCACGTCATCATGGCGACTCAGCGGCCGTCGGTGGACGTGATCACCGGCACCATCAAGGCCAATTTCCCGACCCGGATCAGCTTCCAGGTGATCAGCAAGTTCGATAGCCGAACAATCCTCGGCGAGCAGGGGGCGGAACAATTGCTGGGCATGGGCGACATGCTGTTCATGCAGGGCGGCGGCCGCATCACCCGAGTACACGGACCGTTGGTGTCGGACGACGAGGTGGAGAAGGTAGTGGCCTTTCTGCGCGAACAGGGAGAGCCGGCGTATCTGGACGATGTGACCGAAGCGGTGGAGGGGTCCGGCGGCGGCGACGCGGATCCGCTGCTATCGGGCATCGCCGGTGCCGGCGACAGTGACAAGAGCCTGTTCGATCAAGCGGTCGCGGTGGTGGCGCGCGAAGGCAAGGCATCCACCTCTTTCATCCAGCGTCACCTGAACATCGGCTACAACAAGGCTGCCAAGCTGATCGAGCAGATGGAGAAGGAAGGCATCGTCGGGGTGGCGAACCATGTCGGCAAACGCGAGATCCTGGTGCGGCGGACGCACGACGACGACATGGATTGCTAACCGATTATTTCGCCAACTTGTAACCAGCTGGGATCATAAAGAGCGCCTTGGGCTGCGCTTGGAACACCAGGTGCGTCATAAGCTCCAGGTAGTGCACGTTGCGGCCGTACACCCCCGCGTCATATTCGCGCCGAATCATGACCCCGGTTTTGGTCAACCAGTAGGAACCCGCCGCCTTCAGCGCGCCATCGTCGCCGAACGCATATTTCGTCGTCGCCTGACCCTCGATGGTTTGCGTTCCCAGCTTCCGGGCGTCCGTTGCGTTCAGAGAACGGGCGAAGTAGCGACGATACAACTCGTCATCCATCGGCGTAATCAGATAGGTGTGATTCACCATCAACAGGCACTGGGTCTGCGTCGTCAGGTCCAGAATCGTTGAACTGAAGCCGTTGCCGCGATCGATCCGCAGTTTGCCGTCGGCGTAATGAATCGTTTCCCTGGTTTCGGCCGCGCCTTCCTGCTGCACCGCGAGCGCGGAGAATGCGACGCTGGGCAGAACAATATCATCGTAGGCCCAGGCCGAGGGCGCATGGACCGAGGCGCCCACGATCACCGCCAAGATCAACAGGACATAGCGCATCGGCCCCGCACCCAAAACCGTATCAATGTTCACGACGATCCTGTCGCTATGTCAACGAAATCGAGCATTGTTGATCCGCCGTCACGCAGCCGAACCGACACCCAGCGCCAATCGAGCAATTCGATCGATTTCCCCCGCAGCCATCATCTCTTATGATCGCCTCACAGCAAACGGGGAATCGTCGGAATGCCAGCCGTCACCGTCGAACATCGCGGCGCTATCGCCATCATCCGGATCAACCGCCCCGAACGCCTGAACGCCATCAGCCAAGCCGTTGCGGTCGAGATGCAGCAGGCGTTCCAGCAGTTCGACGCCGATCCCGACCGTCGGGTCGCCGTTCTGTCGGCCAGCGGTAACCGGGCGTTCTCCTCCGGCGCCGATGTCAACGACCTGCCGGAACTGTGGCGCGCCATCCCCAACGTCGGATACCACACCGACAAGCCGATCATCGCCGCCACCTCCGGCTGGGTGGTCGGCGGCGGCATCGTCATGGTGATGATGTGCGATCTGCTGGTGTCCTCCGCGGACACCCAGTTCTATTACCCGGAGGCAAAGCTTGGCACCACCGCCGGCGGCATCAGCTCGCTGGCCGCCCGCATGCCGCATCATCTGGCGATGGAGATCATGCTGCTGGGCTCCAAGATCACCGCCCAGCGCGCTTACGACGTCGGCTTCGTCAACCGCGTCGTGGCCAACGGCGAACACGAGGCGGCGGCGCTCGGGATGGCGGAACAACTGCTCGACTCCGCACCGCTGGTGATCGCGGCACTTAAACGACTTGTCAATGAGGTCATGCCGGGCGGCCCGATCGAGCGTATGGTGGCGATCAGCCAGACCGTCGCCAAGGTGCGCCAATCCGACGACCTGCAGGAGGGCATTCGTGCCTACAAGGAAAAGCGCAAACCCCGCTTCACCGGCAGGTAATCCGAGCTCCGTTCGGGGGTGATGGACCTGTTAGACCGGCTGCACTGTCCGCGATGCAAGGGCCGTCTGCAGGCTGCTTCCGATGATGCGCTGGTGTGCTCGCTCTGCGACTGGACGGTTCCGGTGGTCGATGGGATCGGCGATTTTGCGGCCGGTGCGCCACCGGCCGCCGGCACCGACCGTTACCGCGGCGACTCCCGCCGCCACGACGACGGCGCGGCCGATCTGTTAGGTCGGATTCAGGCCGCCGCCGGGGATCGCTGGCCGGCGTCGCTGGGCGAGATGATCGAGTTCGGCTGCGGTCGCGGCGAAACCACCCATTCCATCGTCGCCGCGCAGCAATTCCGCAGCCTGCTGGTGCTCGATAGCGATATCGCAATGCTGCAAGCCTGTCGGAGCCATATCGATGGCCTCGGCGGTCGGCCAATCGGCTACGCAACGCTCAACGGCGCCCAGGACGCGCTCCGCGACGCCGTGGCCGACACCATAATGGGCACTGGGCTGCTGTCCGGCATCGGTGACGTCCGCGGCTTCCTGACCACGGTCTTCCGTGTGCTCAGGCCAGGCGGCCGAGCGGCGTTCGTGGTGCCGAACCGACGCTATTACCAGGCGATGTGCCTGGCGATGGCCGAAGCGCTGGTGCAGCGCCATGCCCGCGACGGCGCCTGGCCCGACGGCCAGCAGATCGCGCTCGAACTGCTGGCGCAGACCCGGCGGCTGCTGATCCACCGCGGCGACGCCGGTTTCCTTTCCAATCTGGAGGTAAAGCATCTGTTCGACACCGAGGCGTTGCAGGATCTCGGCGCCGAAATCGGCTTCGCCACCGCAACCGCAATTCCGCTCGACCCCGACCCTGCCGGCGCCGAGACGATGCGGCGAATCTGCCAGGGCGCCGGCGCCCCCGACAGTTTCATCGACACCTTCGGCACCCTCGCCGCCGCCGTGGGACAATCGTACTTCAGCCTGCTGAACCGCATGGATGCGTCGGCATCGACGCTGCTCTGGTTGACCAAGCCAGCCGGCCCGACCCTGCGCATCTTCCATCATCAGCCGCCGCCACCGGCCGGCCGGCCCAGGGCCGACGCCGCGCTGGGCGGCGTGGCACCGCGCTGGTCGGTCGAATTGCTGGCGCGCGACACTATCGACGGCATCGTGGTCTCGGTTGGCGGATGGTGCCTGTGCAACACCGACGTCCACTGGGTCCGCCTGACGCTTGGGGACACCGCCCGTCACGCCCCGGTCTGGCGCCCGCGTCCCGACGTGCACGACGTGCTCAACCGTCACGGGCTATATCATCCGCTGAACACGCTTTGCAGCGGGATCGCCAACGACCTGCTGTTCGAGGGCATCCATCCGGATGGCAACACCCTCCCGTTTCGACTCGATATCCTGCTGACCAACGGTGTCATCGTGTCCGGGCCGGCCCCCGAGTCGCTGCTGATGGACGGGCCAATGGTGATCGCCCATTAGCACGGTGTCATTACCCGCGGCGACCCGCTTGCCGAATGTGGCACGCCGGCACCATGTGCGCACCCTGGTCCGCGCGCTGACGTTCGTGGTCGCCCTGGCGCCGGCGGTGCTCCTCGCCGCCTCGCCACGCGAGGACGAGACCCGGCAGAGCCTGAGCGAGGCCGAGCGACAGAACAGCGAGCAACTCGCCGCCCACAAGGCCGCCGCCGACCGGGCCTCCAGCGCCGCCGCCGAGGCCCTGCTTCTGGCGCAGCAACGGGTTGCGGCTGCGGCCCGGCTGCGCGAGGCGGAAATCGCGACCGCCGACGTCGCCACCCGGATCGATACCCTGGCACAGCGGCGGCGCGACGCGGAGCGACGGGTCGAGGCTCGTGCCAAGGCGATCCAACCGCTGCTGCCGCTAATCGAAAGACTCTCACTCTATCCCGCCGAGACCTTGCTGGCGGTGCCGGCGCCGCCCGACGCGGCGCTGCGTGGCGTGCTGGTGCTGCAGGCCATGTCGCGCCAGCTTGAAGTCGAAACCGAGGCGCTACGCCGTGACCAGGCAGAGTCCGACGCCGACGCCGACGCCCTGCGCCAGGAGGCCCCGCGCCTCACCGAAGCCGAGGCCGCGCAAAAGCGCGAAGCGGACGCGCTGGATCAACAGATCGCCGCCGCCCATGCCGCGCAGGCAACCGCCGAGGCGGAAGCCGACAAGGCCGCGAGCCTGGCCGCCGAGGCAGCTTCGCGCGCTGATTCGCTGCGCGCCGCGCTGACCGCGTTGGACGCGCAGCGACGTGCCGACGCAGCTAAGGCGCGGGAAGAAGCAGCCGGGGCGGAACGGCAGAAGCACCTGGCCGCGGCGAGGGCGGCGAAACAGCGTGAAGCGGTCGCCGCCACGCCGACCGGTGCCGGCACCATTGCCGCGGGCTCCCGCCCGCATGGCCAGCTACAGCCGCCGGTGATCGGCGTTGTGGTGAAAGGCTGGGGCGAACAAACCGATGGCGGCCCGGCGAGGGGCGTGTCCTACAATGCTCCGCCGGGGGCACACGTGATTTCCCCGTGCGGCGGGCGGGTCGTGTTCGCCGCCAGTTTCCGCAGCTACGGCCTGCTGCTAATTATCGACTGCGGCGGCGGTTATCACGTCGTCATGGCCGGCTTCGACCACCTCGACGTCAAGCTCGGCCAGAGCCTTGTCGCCGGCGAGCCGGTCGGGATGATGCCGACCTGGGAACCCGGGTCGGAGGCTCATCGCCCGGCGCTTTACGTCGAATTGCGCCACGACGGCGCACCGGTGAACCCGGCACCCTGGCTTCGTCCCAGTAGCTAAGGAAGGTCACAGCCGGTTTCAAAACCCGCCGAATCAACACTGGACGCCAGCCAACCCGTTGCGCCACAACGCCGCGATTCAGTTTGCTCGCTTGCAACCGCCTTTCCGATATATAATGCAGGCTCACGCGCCGGGAGTGGTCCGCTGGCGTCGAAGGGAAAGATAGCATGAACGTTCGCGCTCGGCATTGGCGCTATGGGTTGTTGATCGGAACCGCGTTCGTGGCCGGTGCTGCGGTCGGTCCAAGCCTGGGCTCCCTGGGTAGCGCTTTCGCCCAGGATAGCAATCGGACGGACATGTACCAGATGCTGAAGGTGTTTGGCGACGTCATGCAGCGAGTGCGCGCCGAATACGTCGATCCGGTCAACGACAAGGACCTGATCGAGAATGCGATCAACGGCATGCTCACCGGGCTCGATCCGCACAGCTCGTACATGAATGCCAAAGCCTTCCGCGACATGCAGATCCAGACCAAGGGCGAATTCGGCGGCCTCGGCATCGAGGTCAATGAAGACAAGGGCATCATCAAGGTGGTATCGCCGATCGACGATACCCCGGCCGCCCGGGCCGGAATCAAGCCCGGCGACATCATCACCGCGCTGGACGGCAAGACGCTGATCGGCACCACGCTGAACGATGCCGTGGACAAGATGCGCGGGCCGCCAAACTCGAAGATCATGCTGACCCTGAAGCGGCAGAACGTCGACAAGCCGATCGAGGTGTCACTGACCCGCGAGGTCATCCATATCCAGGTGGTGAAATCGCGCATGGAGCCGCACGATATCGGCTATGTGCGGCTGTCGCAGTTCACCGAACAGGCCAACGCCGGCATCAAGCAGGCGGTGAAGAATCTGCAGGCGCAGAATGGCGGCAAGCTGCGCGGCCTGATCCTCGATCTGCGCAACAATCCCGGCGGCCTGCTGGATCAGGCGGTTTCGGTGTCGTCCGATTTCATCGACCAGGGAGAAATCGTCTCGACCCGCGCCCGACACCCCGAGGACAGCCAGCGCTGGGACGCCAAGGGCGACGACATCCTGCACGGCGCGCCGCTGGTGGTGCTGATCAACGGCGGGTCCGCCTCGGCGTCGGAAATCGTTTCCGGCGCGCTGCAGGACCACCATCGCGCGGTCCTGCTGGGCACCCGCAGCTTTGGCAAGGGATCGGTGCAGACCGTCATCCCGCTGCCGGGCGACGGCGCCATGCGACTGACCACGGCGCGCTACTACACACCCTCGGGCCGATCGATCCAGGCGCTGGGGATCACCCCGGACGTGCCGGTGCGGGAAACCGCCGAGGCCCGCCCGAACTTTGGCGGCGAGCGTGAGTCCGACTACAACAAGATACTCAGCAACCAGGGTGGCACCGGTCCACAGGCGGTGCCGCCGCGCACCGACCTGCCGCCGATCGCCAAGCAGATCCCCGACAAGCCGGGCGCCAATTTCCCGAAATTCGACCCGGCGAAACCCGATGCCACCGACTTCCAACTGCAGGAGGCGGTGGTTCTGGCGCAGGCCATGGCGGCGCAGAAAAGCGCCTCGGCGAACTGAACCTGACCGCCGTGGCGGCCCGCTTGCCAGCAGCCCGGCGTCTCGGCGGCGTGCTGGCGGGCTGGCCCGGGCTGCGGCGGTTCTGGATCGGAGTATTGGCGGCGCTGGCGATCGGCGCCGGCGTCTTACAGGCGCTGGGTCCGCCGCCGGGTCCGCCGAACCCAGCGATCGCACAGCGAACGCCAGCCAAATCGCTCGCATCCGGGCCCGGACCGACCGCAAAGCCGCCTGTTGCCTCGCAGCCGACGCAACTGCAAGCCGCCCAGCAGACATCACGCCCGCCACCCGTCGGCCGTGCCACACCCGGTCCCGTCGCCGATCCCGATCCGTCCTTGCTGGAAGCCGATCCCGGTGATCCGAACCATAAATTGCCGCGCGTTTCGGCCAACGGCCGGGCGCCGATGGCGGCCTATGCCGCCGGGTTCGATCCGACCAACGTGCGGCCGCGCGTCGGCATGCTGATCGCCGGCATCGGCATGAGCGAAACCGACAGCCTGGCGGCGATCAAGACCCTGCCGGGTGGCGTCACGCTCGCGATCTCACCCTATGGCGGAAATCTCGAACATCTTCTGGCTGCCGCCCGGCTGAACGAACACGAATATCTCGTCTCGGTCCCGATGGAGCCGAACGGTTATCCGGTGAACGACCCCGATGACCGCCGCGCCCTGATGACGTCGCTGCCCAGCAGCGAAAACCTTACGCGCCTGAACTGGGTGTTGTCGCGCCTGACCGGCTACGTCGGCGTGACCGACGCGTTCGGGCAAATGCACGGCGACCGACTGGCCGGCGTGCCGGACCAGTTCACCCCGGTGCTGGAGGACGTTGCCCACCGCGGCCTGTTGTTCGTTGATGCCCGCCCCGGCCAGCCAGCGCTGCCGTATGCCTGGAGCCGATCGGTGGACGTCGTGATCGACACCGACCCGGTGGATGCGAAGCTGCTGGACCAGCGGCTGAACCAATTGACGCAAACCGCCCTGGACAAGGGGTCCGCCCTGGGGTTGGTTCAGGTCCCGCGGCCGGTGACGCTGGCGCGCGTCGCTGCCTGGACCAACACCTTGGCAGCCAAGGGGCTGGCGCTGGCCCCGGTCAGCACGCTGGTGGTGCGGCCGGCCAAGCAGGAAGCGGAAAAATGACCGATCTGCCTTATCGGCCCAACGTCGGTGTGGTGCTGTTCAACCCCGACGGCCTGGTCTTCGTCGCCCGCCGCGCCGACATGGCTAACGCCGAGGGACCCGCCGGCGGCTGGCAGTTGCCGCAAGGCGGCATCGACGACGGCGAAGAGCCCCGGACCGCCGTACTGCGCGAACTGGAGGAAGAGATCGGCACCCGCAAAGCCGAAGTGATCGCCGAGCACCCGGACTGGCTGACCTATGAGCTGCCCCCGGGCCTGCTGGGGATTGCCTGGCGCGGCCGCTACCGCGGCCAACGGCAACGCTGGTTCGCCATGCGCTTCACCGGCCAGGACAGCGATATCCGTCTCGATCTCGATCCCCACCCGGAATTCGACGACTGGCGCTGGGAGAAACTGTCCGCGCTGCCGTCACTGGCGGTACCGTTCAAGCGCGCGATCTACCAAGTGCTGACGCAATCCTTCGCTCGGTTCGCCAGCCAATAGCCGCGCTGATCCGACCGGGATCAGCCCAGCCTGGTGGCGCGCGACCGTTGTTAACCCGCCAGCACCGTCGGCTCCCGCACCAGATATCGGCGCAGCACCTCCATGTCGGGGTCGCGCCCAAGCCCTGGACCGGTCGGGACAGCGACCTTGCCGCCTTTTGCCTCGACCAGCTCGTGATACGGGCTTGCTTCCAGGTCGACAAACAACCGCTCGAACGGCGCGTCCGGCGCGACCGCGGCATTGACGTGAAGCGAGGCCAGGTATCCGGCACCGAAATACGCGTTGTGCGGCACCAGCCGGACCGCGAACGCCTTCGCCAAAGTCGCGACCTCCAGCATGGCCGAGGGACCGCCGATCTTGGTGACGCTGGGTTGCGCGATGTCCTGCGCGCCTGCCTCGAACGCTGCCCGGAAGTCGTGCAGGCCGGCGGCGTTTTCGCCGGCGGCGGTCGGTATGCCGCCCTCCGCCCGAACCCGCGACAGTCCGTCGTGGTCGCCCGGCGGCCAGACCGGTTCCTCCAACCAGGTCAGGTCGAGCTGTTCCAGGTCGCGGGCCATTTCCAGCGCTTGCCAGACAGTCCACGGGCAGTTCACGTCCACCATCAACCTGGCGTTCTCGCCAAGCGCGTTGCGCGCCGCGGTGATTTCGGGCGTGGTAATCTCGTGCAGCTTGACGTCGCGATAACCACGTGCGGCGGCGCGCTCACAGGCGGCGCCCACCGCCGCCGCCTCGCCATAGCGCAGCAGGCTGGCGTAGCAGGTCAGTGTGTCCACCGGCGACCCGCCCAGCAGCCGCCACAATGGCAGGTTGGCGTTCTTGCCGGCGATATCCCACAGCGCGATGTCGAGTGCCGACAGCGCGAAAACGTGAGGCCCGTTGCGTCCATATAGATGGAATGCGTTGCCCAGCCGGTGCCGCAAACCGGCAATGTCGCGCGCATCCTGGCCCAGCACGGCGGGTGCCAGTTGCGTTTCCAGGACGGTCATCACGGCGGCCGAACTGCCGTGGCCGAACGCCTCGCCCCAGCCGTCGATACCGGTATCGGTCCGGATCCGCAGCCAGACCGTGTTCATGCTGCGCCAATTCAGCCCAGCCATGACCTTGGGCTTGCCGCCCATGTCGAACGGCGTTTGCGTCCAGTAAATCTCGACAGCGGTGATCTTCATGCGGGTTTCCTCCTTCGCCGAGTCTGCGCCACGACCGGGCGCGGCACCAGCCGAACCGTGTCCATCGATGGCGGCATAGGGTATCATGGCGTGGAAGTCCGTCGCCGACATCATGTCCGGCGGGAAAGCCGAAGGTCATCGGCTGTCGAAAACCCTCGGCCCGTTCAGCATCATCGCCATGGGCATCGGCGCCGGGCATGTTTGACCGGTATCGCCGCTGCTCGCTACGCTGGGCCAGCCATCATGCTGTCCTTTCGTGCTCGGTGGCATCGTATATGCGTCTGTCGGTCTGTGCTATGCTGAGCTGGCGACGATGTTGCCGGTGTGCAGCAGTATAGACACCTATACACACGTCTCGCTGGGCAAGCTGGTCGCCTGGATCATCGGTTGGGACCTGATCCTGGAAACGCCATGGGCGCCGCCACCGCCGCGCTCGGCTGGTCCGGATACGTAACCAGTCTGCTGCACAATCTTGGCGTCAGCATCCTGCCCGCCCTCGCGGCCGCGCCCGGCACCGCGATCAAACTGCCCGACGACAACACCGTCACCGGCATACTCAATCAGCCGGCCGCCGCCCTTGTCGCAATTCTGACCACCATGCTGATCATGGGCACCAAGGGGCCCGTCTAAACAACGTCATGGTGGCCATCAATCTGACCGTGGTTCTGGCATCCATCGTGCTGGGTACACAATACGTCAATCCCCCCAACTGGCACCCGTTCATCCCCGAAAACACCGGCACGTTCTGCAGCTTCGGCCTCAGCGCTGTGCCACGCGGTTCCTCGATCGTGTTTCTTCGCCTTCATCAGTTTCGATGCGGCCTCCACCTCGGCGCAAGAGGCCAAGCTGCCACCGCGAGACATGCCGATCGGCATCCTGGGATCGCTGGTGATCTGCACGGTGTTTATCTCGCGGTGGCCGCGGTGCTGACCGGGCTGGTTCCATACGCACAACAGAACGTTCAGACCCGACCGCCAAGGGCCTCAACGTGTCGGGCTGAACTGGTTCTCGGTGCTGATGAAAATCGGCGCGCTGATCAGTCTGACCACCGTCATCCTGGTATTGCTCTACGGCCAAAGCCGCATTCTCTATACCATCGACGATGACGGCCTGACCCCCTATCTGAGCCAGATGATGATCGGCCTGATCGTCGCCGTCACCGCCGCGCTGGTGCCGATCGACGTGCTTGGCGAAATGGTCAGCGTCGGCACGCTGTTCGCCTTCGTGCTGGTGCGCGCGCCGTGATCTGTCTGCGCCGCAGTGCCGCCGAGACATTCCGTCCGTTCAGCGTTCCCGGCGTCCCGGTGGTGCCGGTCCTTGGCATTCTGTTCTGCCTGCTGCAGATGGCCGGGCTGCCGCTGATGACCTGGGCGCGGCTGATTGCCCGGCTGGTGATCGGACTGCTGATCTACGCGTCGTACGGCCGCAACTTGCGTCACGCCGCCGCACCGCCGTCATTGAAATAGGCCCGTCCTCAGAACTACCCCGATGCGCTCGGTTCCGCCCTGTGCCGCGTCGATCACCAAATACATGACCCGGAAAAAATGTACGAGAGCCCGATCAGCATCGCGCCGGGCGGCGGCAGCAACGCGTGCGGGATGAAACTGTATCGCTTCAGCCAGACAAAAACCGCCAGAAGGCCGCGGCCGGTGCCTGGTTCATCTGGCGGCGGAAACCCCTTCGTCGACCGCAGCCAAATAGCCGATCGAGCGCCGATCCGGCGCCCACATCCGCGCGATCAGCCGGGCTGTCATTGAACCGTGCGATCGGTTATCAACATCGCCCCGGAGCCCGACAATCAGAACTCTCGCAAAGGACCGCGCCGATGGCCAAACCCGCCCACGCCTCCACCGCCCTGACCGAGTGGGATCGTGACGCGGCGCTGACCGCCGCGCGCATCCTGCTGGAGATCAAGGCGGTCAATTTCCGCCCCGAGGAACCCTATACCTTCACCTCCGGCTGGAAATCCCCGGTCTACATCGACTGCCGGCGGATCATCTACTTTCCCAGGGCGCGGGCCAAGATCTGCGATCTGGCGGTGGAAAAGATCGACCGCCATGCCGGCTTTGAAAGCATCGAGACCGTCGCCGGCGGCGAAACCGCCGGCATCCCGTTTGCTGCCTGGATTGCCGACCGCATGGCCGTGCCGATGTCCTACGTGCGCAAGAAGCCGAAAGGCTTCGGCCAGAACGCCCTGATCGAGGGCGACGTCCCGGTCGGCCGGCGCACTCTGCTGGTCGAGGACCTGACCACCGACGGACAATCCAAAATCCGCTTCGCCAACGCGCTGCGCGATGCCGGCGCCATCGTCAACCACGCCTTCGTCGTGTTCTTTTACGGCGTGTTTCCCGGTGCCTTCGAGACCCTGGCCAATATGGATATCACCCTGCACAGCCTGTGCACCTGGTGGGATGTGCTGGAGGCCTGCAAGGACCGCCCATACTTCGCCGATGCGGCGCTGTCGGAAGTGCGCCGTTTTCTGGAAAATCCGGTGGCCTGGTCCGCCGCCCACGGCGGCATCGCCTCGGCCGAGGAAGCCAGCGCTCGCAAGGCCGCCGCCGAGGCCTAACGCCGAGAACTTCCGGCCTCGCCCAAGCTGCCCTAAGCTATCGCCGACACCGCGGGAGGTCCGTTATGAAGGTCGGTCTGTTCATCAACACACAGTTCCCCGAGGGCTTCACGATCCCGGAACGAATATCGGATATCATTGAACAAGTCAGCGCTGCGCGGGACGCCGGCTTCAGTTCGCTGTGGTTTCCGCATCACTGGCTCACCTACCCGATGCAGATGCTGCAGATCACCCCGATGATGGGATATATCGCCGCACACGCCAAAGGCATGACAATCGGCTCCAACATCCTGATCCTGCCGCTGCTGAACCCGGTACACGTCGCCGAGGAAGCCGCCACGCTTGACGTGCTCACCGGCGGCAACTTCATCCTCGGCGTCGGCCAAGGCTATCGGCAACCCGAGTTCGACGCGTTCCGAATTCCGCTTGCGGAACGAGCTCCTCGCTTCACCGAAGGCATAGCCCTGATCCAACAACTCTGGACCGAGCGCCAGGTCACTCACCAGGGCCGTTTTTACACGGTGAACGATGCCGGGATCGGTCTGGCACCGCAACGTCTGGGCGGCCCGCCGATCTACATCGCCGCCCAGGCTGCTGCGTCAGTCAAACGCGCCGCCCGCATCGGCGACGCATGGCTGATCGTCAACAGCGGCGGCCTGGGCAAAACCGAGCCGCTGATGCGGACCTATCGCGCGGCGCTGGCCCAATATGGCCGCACCGCAAGCGAATTTCCCATCACCATCGAATGCTACATCGGCGACCGGCGTGCCACCGCCTATGAGGAATGCCGCGACCCGCTGGAATACAAGTACAATACCTACGCCTCCTGGGGTCTGTCCGACCGTCGCAGCGAAGCCAGCTTCGAGGACTTCGCCCGCGACAAATTCATCATTGGCGATAAGGTTTCGGTCAAGGAAGAAATTGCCCGCTACCACGAATTGCTTGGTGTCGACCACTTCATCATGCGCTGCAATTGGCCCGGCTTGCCGCAACACCAGACGCTGGCCACGATCAAACGCCTGGGCCAGATCTTCGCTTAAAGAGAACATTCGCGCCTATCGGCTCGCCCGGAAATGTGCTACGTAAACATGCTTTGCTAGCGAGTTTACCGCATGCCCCTATTAGACTTTTGGAAAGCCTCACCAGCTTCCGTCGCACAGGTAAGCATAGACCAAATCGTTTCGAGTGCGGGCGATGGCATGCTCCGAGATGGATCGTTTTGTGCAACAGAATTGAGAGACTACCTGTCGCAGGTAGCGAGTGAGAAGATTGCTGGTTACATTGAGCACTGCCTCTCCGTCAGTTTTAACAAGAGTGGTATGGTCCTCCAGGACCTCGTAAACGAGTTGGGAAGGCGGCTGGACTATAAGGTTACGAATGGTCGCTACCAAGGAACAACTACTGCCATTGGTTTCGATGGGATCTGGAGCTCGCCGGAGGGGCGCGGCATTGTACTGGAGGTAAAGACGACCGATGCGTATCGCATCTCGTTGGACACGATCGCTGAATATCGCTCCAAACTCACGGGTTCTGGTCAAATCAGTAACACTTCGTCTATCCTCATTGTCGTAGGACGCAACGATACAGGCGAGTTAGAGGCGCAGGTACGCGGGTCGCGCCATGCTTGGGATGTTCGGCTTATTAGCGCTGATGCACTGCTAAAACTCGTACAAATCAAGGAGAATGCCGAGGGACAGGACACGGGTGCCAAAATCCGCAGCCTACTAACGCCTATGGAATATACTCGCCTCGACAAAATGATCGATGTGATGTTTACGGCTGCTAAGAACGTTGAGGTTGCAGCGGCCGCCGCCGAAGTAGAGGAAGACTCTGACCAAGACCAATCTGAATATGGACAGAAAGAAGAAAAGGGCGTTTGGCAGTTCACTGAACCGGAGCTATTGCAGTCCAAGCGAGAACAAATCTTGGCTGCTATCGCGCAACAAATGTCGACCGGCTTGATTAAGAAAAGCCGCGCCCTATTTTGGGATGCATCGCATGCCGACCGGATCGTCTGCACGCTTTCCAAGCGCTATCTCAAAAAGGGTTCCTACGCCTACTGGTACGCTTATCATCCGCAGTGGCTCGAATTCCTTGAGGGTGGGCTGAGAGGTTTCTTGGCCCTCGGATGTATGGATCGCGAGTTCGCTTTCGTGATTCCCGCGTCGGAGATCAAGCCAATTCTTGAGGCCCTCAATACTACTACAACCAAAGACGGCCATACCTACTGGCACATGCACATCGTCGAGACCTTGCCAGGTTCATATTCTCTTTTGATGCCGAAGAAATCAACCACGCTGGCTCTTGATCCGTTTCGAGTTGGACTGTAAAGGTCTGTGGATTTTTGTATCTCGAGAAAGCGCAGCTTGAAGTCTATTTATTATGCAGGTTGCCACTCTTGGGCCACGATACAGTGCATTAAAACTTTGCACAGGCACGTTGCCTAATGCGCATCGAAAGGAAGTCGCCATGGGCCAAGGTTCCGGTATTCGCCAGGTCGGCTGGATCGACATCCCCGGCGGCGGCCAGGTCATCCTCGATCGCAACCACGCCTATATCGGTCACATGGACGCGCCGCATGGCACCTCGGTGCTGGATGTTTCGGATCCTGTCAACCCCCGCGTCACAGCCTCGATCGACATCCCGCCCGGACTGCACTCCCACAAGGTGCGCGTCGCCAACGACCTGATGCTGGCCAACCGCGAGCGCAGCCGTGGCGACAAACCCGCCGACGACTTCGTCGGACTGCGTATCTTCGACGTCAGTACACCGTCCAGCCCGCGCGACATCTGTCACTGGAAATGCGCCGGCATGGGTGTTCACCGGTTCACCTTCGACGGCCGCTACGCATACATCTCCGCCGAGCTTGACGGCTATGTCGGCAACATCGTCGTGATCTTGGATTTGAAGGATCCGACCCGCCCCGAAGAGGTCGGCCGCTGGTGGATGCCGGGCCAGTGGACCGCCGGCGGCGAGACCCCCAGCTGGAAAGGCCGGGACCACCGCTGCCACCATCCGATCCGCCGCGGTGACCGGCTTTATGTCAGCTACTGGTACGGCGGCGGCGTCATCCTCGACATCAGCGACATGAGCAGACCGCGCATGGTCTCCAGCCTCGACTGGAGCCCGCCGTTCGGCTGGCCGACCCACAGCCTAGTGCCGATCGATACGCCGATCGCCGGCCATCGCTGGATGCTGGTCGCCGACGAACACGTCCAGCCGCTGCACCCGGACCTGTCGCCCGAACTGCCGGCCATGGTCTGGATGGTCAACATCACCGACGAAACCCGCCCGATCCCGGTCAGTTGCTTTCAGTTGCCCGAACTGGTCGGCGTCAAGACGCCGCTGATGACGGCCTGTCATCAACCGGTCGAAACCATCACCGGCAACGAGGTCCCCGCAGCGTGGTTTGCCAGCGGGCTGAGGGTGATCGACATCGCCAACCCGCTGTCGATGAAGCAAGCCGCCTGGTGGATGCCCGATGTGCCGCCTGGCGCGTCGCGCGTGTGCAGCAACGATGTCTACGTCGACCATCGCGGCCTGATCTACCTGATCGATCGCAACCGCGGCCTGTCGATCCTGGAAAGGATCTGAACTCTAACAGGCTGCTGAAAAACCGCTTGCCCCGACGCGGGCGCATCGGATTCGATAGCACATCGGATTGGCAGCGGGGGGCGGCTTCGGATGCGTGGTTGGGACCAGCGACGGGATGGACTTTTCAGCTATGTCCGGCCGGAGAGCCGGATCCCCAGCAGCCACCCGCTTCGCCTGATCCGTCGCGTCGCCGATGAAGCCCTGGCCGCCCTCGACGCCCCGTTCGCCGCGCTCTACTCGGAGAACGGCCGGCCCTCGATCCCGCCCGAACAACTGCTGCGCGCGCTGCTGCTGCAAGCGTTCTACAGCATCCGCTCAGAACGGCAGTTGATGGAACAACTAAACTACAACCTGCTGTTCCGCTGGTTCGTCGGCCTGTCGGTGGACGATCCGGTGTGGGTGCCGACGGTGTTCAGCAAGAACCGCGACCGGCTGCTGGAGGGCGACATCGCAGCGACGTTCATGGCCGCGGTGCTGAACCTGCCGCGGGTCAAGGCGCTACTGTCGGACGAGCACTTCTCGGTCGATGGCACGCTGATCCAGGCCTGGGCCTCGATGAAGAGTTTCCGCCGCAAGGACGGCAACGACGAGCCGCCCGCCCCCGGGCGCAACGGCGAACGCAACTTCCACAAGGAGAAGCGCTCGAACGAGAGCCACGCCTCGACCACCGATCCGGATGCGCGTCTGGCGCGCAAGTCCAACGGCGAAGGCGCCAAACTAGCGTTCACCGGGCATCTGCTGATGGAGAACCGCAACGGCCTGGTGGTGGACGCTGGTCTGACGCATGCCACCGGGACGGCAGAACCGGAGGCGGCGCTGGCGATGCTGGAGGCTCTGCCGGACGCCGGCCACAAGACGGTTGGCGCCGACAAGGCCTACGACACCGCCGCCTTCGTCGCCGACAGCCGCGCCGCTGGCGTCACCCCGCATGTGGCGCAGAACATCAACGCCCATCGCGGGTCGAACATTGACGGGCGGACGACGCGGCACGCCGGCTACCGGGTCAGCCAAGTCGTGCGCAAGCGGATCGAGGAAGCCAACGGCTGGATCAAGCAGGTCGGCGGCATGGCGCAAACCAAGCTGCGCGGGGTGAAGCGGGTCGCGTGGATGTTTGTGTTCAAGGCTGCGGCTTACAATCTGATCCGGTTGCCGCGGTTGCTGGCGACAGGATGAGTCTGCCCGGGATCTCCCCAAGGCCGCATCAGCGGCTTTGCCGCACCGGAAAAATCGCCGAAATTTGCCGTGGAAACCGTCAATCGGCTGCAACTACACGCGAAATCCGATTTTCACAGGGCTTTTTCAGCAGCCTGCTAGACCATTCTCAGCATGACTGTAGATGCTGCGAACGGTCTCGCTGCTTGTTTTGTCGCATGATTCACGCGCCTTGAACGTTCCGCCGAAGCCGCGATCATGCTCTTAAAGGAGCGCAATGATGACGAGCATCCCGAAAACTCTGCAACCGCATATCAACACGGCATTTCCCAACGATGTCTGCCTGATCGGCAGCGTGCTGCCGAACGGCTTCGCCCAGATCACCCCGCGCGGCAGCACGCTGGTGTTCGACGACACACATTTCTCGCTGTGGGAGCGCGGCAAGGGATCCACCGCGGACAACTTCTCCGATGGAACCAAGGTCACGATCTACTTCCGCAAGCCGCAACTGCGCAGCGACGGCACGCTGCCGAAAGGCGGCATCGCCCGCTTCTACGGCACCGCCCGGCTGCACAGATCCGGCCCGATCTGCGAGGAAGTGTGGACCCGTCTGATCCAGCCGGAGAAGGACCGCGATCCCGACCGCAAGGGTTTCGCGGTGCTGATCGAAGTGGAGCGCGCCGAGGAACTCGACGGCACCAAGCTGGCGCTCGACTAACCCTGGATGAACGGCCGCGGTTGGCGGCGGTATTGGATCAGGCCAAGATGCGACTACCGCGCAATGCTTTCTTGTGCAACGAAACGGCCCCGGCCTGACGGCGACGCCCGATCCCGGCCCGAAGACTTGACTGATCGGTTGGCGGACGGGCCGCTGGCGTTACCTCGGCGGAACCACCCGCAACCAGCTCAGCCCGGTCGCCACCAAAGCGAACCCCGCCGCCATCCCCAAGGAGATATGCGTCGCCCGCACGATCGCGTCGGGACCGCCGTGCGTCAGCCCCAGCACCACCGCCACCAGCGCACTGCCCGTGGTTTGTCCCACCAACCGAGAGGTCGACAGCATCCCGCTTCCCGCCCCCGCCCGATCCGGCGGAGCACTGCCGATCAGCAGCCGGTTGTTGGGTGATTGGAACAGCCCGAACCCGGCGCCGCACAGTGCCAGCCGCCACGCCACCTGGGGCCACGACGCGGTGGCCGGCATCAACATCGTCAGCACCAGGCCGACGACCATCACCGCCAGCCCGAGCCCGCCCAGGATGCCGGCGGAATAGCGGTCGGCCAGCCGCCCGGCGATCGGCGCCACCACGATCACCACCGCCGGCCAGGGCGTCATCAGCACCCCGGTATCGAACGGCGACAATCCGCCAGCGTACTGAAAATAGAACGGCAGCACCACCAGGGCGATGATCTGCGACGCGTGGCAGCACACCGCGGTGGCTACCGACAGCGCAAACACCGGCCGCTGGATCAGCAGATCGACCGGCAGCAGCGGCGGCCGCAGCCGCAGTTGCCGTCGCACGAAAATCCAGCCCATCACCACGCTGCCGGCCAGTTCCACCGCCACCAGCGGCAGCCGCTCGCCGTGCCCGATGCCATCCAGCCCGATGATGAACAGCCCCAGCGTCGCCGCGTTCATCACCGCGCTGACCACGTCGAACGCATGGGCCGTCAGCGGTGAGCGCGGCAGAAACCGCGTCGAGAGCAGCAGCGACACCAGCCCGAACGGCACTTGGATCCAGAACAGAAACGGCCACGATGCTACCGCCATGATCGCCGCCGCCACTGACGGACCCGACGCTGAAGACGTCGCCACCACCAGCACGTTGTAGCCGATCCCTCGACCCAACTGAGACCGCGGAAAAATGAACCGGATCAGCGCCCCGTTGACGCTCATGATCCCGGCACCGCCGAACCCCTGCATCACCCGCCCGGCGACCAGTTCCGGCAGCGTCGTCGCCAACGCGCAGCCGACCGAGGCCAGCGTGTAAAGCACCAGCCCACAGCAGAAGATTCGCCGATGCCCGTGCACATCGCCCAGCGACGCCAGCGGCAGCAGGCTGATCGTCACCGCCAACTGATAGGAATTCACCACCCAGATCGACCCTGCCGGCGTCGCGTGCAACTGCCGCGCGATCGTCGGCAACGCTACATTCGCGATCGATCCGTCCAGAACCGCCATCGCCACCGCGACCCCGAGCGACACCATGGCCAGCAATCGCTGACCCGACGGCAGGCCATCGGCTGCCTCGGTCGTCGTCGGTCTGCGCATTCGCGGGGAAGCATCCTGAGGCATGCGGCGTAACCAAAATGTACTGCCGCAGGGCTTGCGGCAAGTCAGCCGCTGCCCGAGGTTGATCGCCTGGTCTTCCGGCCGCCGGGTTGCCAACCGCAGGACATGTGGCAGGGTGCGGCGGGCAGATGCGAAGGCCGCCTGGATCGACGACAACGGAGGGTCATGAAATGCAGATCGGCGTGGTTGGACTGGGCCGCATGGGCGCGAACATCTCACGGCGGCTGATGAAGGCGGGTCACGCCTCGGTCGTTTGGGACGCCAATCAAGGCGCCATCGACGCGCTCGGCAAGGACGGCGCCACAACCGCAACCGGGCTCAAGGACCTGGTCGGCAAGCTGACCGAATCGCCGAAGGCGGTCTGGGTCATGCTGCCGCACGGCAAGATCACCGACGATACAATCGAGACGCTGTCCGGCCTGCTGAAAAAAGGCGACATCATCATCGATGGCGGCAACACCTACTACAAGGACGACATCCGCCGCGGCAAGGCGCTGGCCGCCAAGGGCCTGCGCTATGTCGACGTCGGCACATCGGGCGGCGTTTGGGGTCTGCAGCGCGGCTACTGCATGATGATCGGCGGCGAGGACGACGCGGTGAAGCACATCGATCCGATCTTGGCCGCGCTCGCCCCGGGAGTCGGCACGATTGACCGCACCCCCGGCCGCGAGGGCCGCGACCAGCGCGCCGAACAAGGCTACATCCATGCCGGTCCAATTGGCGCCGGCCACTTCGTCAAGATGGTGCACAATGGTATCGAATACGGCATGATGCAGGCGATGGCCGAAGGCTTCGACATCCTGCGCAACAAATCCTCCACCGACCTGCCGAAGGATGAGCGCTACGACCTCAACATGGGCGACATCGCCGAGGTTTGGCGCCGCGGCAGCGTGATCTCGTCGTGGCTGCTCGACCTCGCCTCCGATGCGCTGGCCAAGGACGACAAGCTGGAAGCCTTCTCGGGCGAGGTCGAGGACTCCGGCGAAGGCCGCTGGACCATCGAAGCCGCGATCGAGGAAGCGGTGCCGGCCGAAGTGCTTTCGGCGTCTCTGTTCGCCCGCTTCCGCTCGCGCAAGCAGCACACCTTCGCCGAAAAGATGCTGTCGGCGATGCGGTTTGGCTTCGGCGGCCATGTCGAACCGACCAAGAAATGAACCTTTGCCGATGACCATCGCCGTGGTGATGGGCGTGTCAGGCTGCGGCAAGACCACGATCGCCCGCGCCCTGGCCGAGCAGGAAGGCTGGATCCTGCTGGAAGGTGATCGGTTTCACCCGGCGGCCAACATCGCCAAGATGGAGGCCGGCAGCCCACTCACCGACGACGATCGCTGGCCCTGGCTGCGCGCCATCGCCGCCCGGCAAGACGAACTGCGTGCCGCCGGCAAGTCCGCGGTGGTCGCCTGTTCGGCGCTGAAGCGCGCCTACCGTGATATTCTGATCGGTGGCCGAACCGACACTGTGCTGGTCTACCTCCGCGGCTCGAAGCCGTTGATCGCCGCACGCATGAAGGCCCGCAAGGACCATTTTATGCCGTCCGGCTTGCTGGACAGTCAGTTCGCCGATCTGCAGGAACCCAGCGCCGACGAACGGCCGATCGTGGTGGACATCGGCGGCCCGGTCGAGGCGGTGATCCGCGACACGGTGCGCCAGGTAAGGGAGCATATCCGATGACCGACAACTTCGCGCTTTACCCCAGCCTGCGCGACAGCGTGGTGCTGGTCACCGGCGGCGCCAGCGGCATCGGCGCGGAACACGTCACCCAGTTCGCACGCCAGGGCGCCAAGGTCGCCTTCCTCGACATCGCCGACAGCGAATCCGCCGCGCTGACCCGAACCCTGACCACCGAACACTTGCCCCCGCCGCTCTATCGACACTGCGACCTGACCGACATCCCTGCCCTGCAAGCCGCCATCGCCGAAGTCGCCAAACAGCTGGGGCCGATCACCGTCCTGGTCAACAACGCCGCCAACGATCAGCGCCACGACTATGAAGACGTCACCGTCGCGTTCTGGGACGAGCGCATGGCAACCAACCTGCGCCACCAGTTCTTCGCCATCCAGGCGGTCGCGCCGATGATGCGCGCGGCAGGCGGCGGCTCGATCATCAATTTCGGCTCGATCTCCTGGCACGCCAGCCAAGGCGGCATGCCGGCCTATACAACTGCCAAGGCGGCGGTCGAGGGCCTTACCAAAGGCATGGCCCGCGACCTGGGGCCGGATGGCATCCGGGTCAACTGTATCATTCCCGGCTGGATCATGACCCAGCGCCAGATCGACCTCTGGCTGACCCAAGAGGCGGAGACCAAGCTGCTGGCGGCGCAATGTCTGAAGACCAAGCTGGTGCCGGCGGATGTCTCGCGCATGGTGCTTTGGCTGGCCTCGGATGACAGCCGGATGTGCAGCAGCCAACTTTGGGTGGTCGACGGCGGCAGGCTTTAGGATTGCTATTGCTTAAGAGGGTGATGCCACCAGAAGCGATCGCACTCTAGTTCAGGTTGCAGGATCCCCCTAATGTCAGGTAGCATACTTGGCTGCCCGCCTGGGGAGAGGCCCTTGCAAAGCAAGCCGGCATCCGCGGTTGCACCACCCGAACGCCGATTTGCGGCGATTCTTGCGGCTGACATCGACGGCTCCCCGATCGGTCCCGGCGACCGCGAAGATCGTCGGGTCGGCCAGGAAGTCGACGGCGTGCGGTCGGCGATCCGAACCGCCTCTGGAACTATATTCTGGTTCGCCGGGGGCGCCTTGATGGCCGAATTCGCCAGCGCGGCCCAGGCGTTGACCTGCGCCGTCCTGATCCAGGCCGATTCCGCTCGCCGGATGGAAGGTGCGAGCAAGCCGGTTCGCTTCCGCGTGGCGGTCAACTCTGGCGAGATCCTCGCCGGCAACCGCCACATCGGCGGCAGCGCGATCAGCCTGGCCGCCCGATTGCAGAGCATCGCCCCGCCGGGCGGCATCACCCTGCCCGCCACCCTGCACGACCAGCTACGCCACGCCGTCGCGATACCGGCCACCATGGTCAACCAGTCCGACACCCCGCATCAGGCCGAACCGATCGCGGTCGTTGCCATCACCGCCGAGGCCTGCCGAGCCTGGAGTAATCGGGCGGCCCCAACGCCCAGGTCGAGCCCAATCCGCTCCACCGTTGATCCGCGGGCCGCATTGGCCGTCATCCCGTTCGCCGGCCGTGGCGATCTTGCGCCCTTCGCCAACGCCACGACTGATGGCGTCATCCGAGCGCTTGGTGGCATGGCGACGTGGATCGCGGTCAGCCGCGCGCCGGCCGGCACGTTACATGTGCCGACCGATCTGCACCGGGTCGGTCAGGCTACTGGCGCCCGCTATGTTCTGCAGGGATCCGCCGAGGCCGAAGCCAACATGCTGCGCCTGACGGTCGAATTGAACGAGGCGGACACCGGCCGCGTGCTGTGGTCGGACCGGTTCGACCATCTGCGCGACCATCAGGCCGAACTGCGTGACGACGCCGCCGCGCGCATCGCCCGCGCCGCTCCGGCCCTGCTGCTGCAGCGCGAGGTTGACCGCGCGGCCATGGCACCGGCCGATACACTGACCGCGCACGACCTGGCATTGCGTGCTTTCGCCGCCATCATGCAGCCGGAACGAAAAAGCTTCGCCGACGCCTCCCGCATGCTGCGGCACGCTCGGCAGCGGCCCGGGCCACACGCCAGCACGCGGTTCACCCAGGTGTGGTGGCACTTCATGGCGATCAGCCAGGGCTGGAGCCCTGATCCCGCCGCCGAAGCGCACGCCGCGGCCGAAGTCGCCAGCCGCATGGACCGCAACGATCCCGCCGCGATGGCGCTGCTTGCATTCATGCACTCGGTGCTGCATCGCGACCACGTGCTGGCGTCCGCCATGCTGGACCGGGTCATCGACACCACACCGTGCTGCGGCTTGGCCGAGAGCCTGAAGGGCCTGACCTCGAGTTGGATGGGCGACGCGCGCACCGCGATCCTCCACACCGAACGGGCCGACGCCCGGCCAGTACTGGGGATCGAAACCGCCTGGCGCGCCCACGTCGCCGCCGGTGCGCACTATATCGCCGGCCGCTACGGCGACGCCGCGCGATGGGGCCGGGTGTCGGCGATGCACCACCCTGGCATTGCCGCCAATGTGCGCATCCTCGCCGCCAGCCTCGCCGTGCTCGGCCGACTGGAGGAGGCGCAGCAAGCGGCGCGGCATTTGCTGGCGATCGACCCAGATTTCCGCATCGATCACTGGCGACGGCGGGCGATGTTGCCCGAGGACAGCCGCGAGACACTGGCCCAGCGGATGCGACTCGCGGGCCTGCCCGCGTAGATGGGATCAGATCCCGGCATCAGGGAACAAACCGCGGCAGCGTTGCCAAGCCGCACCATCGGGCTGGCAACACCTCCGTAAATCAATAACCTGGAGGCGGCCGACGGTCATAATCCGGCGGCGGATACCGATGGTCGTAGTCACGCGGCGGCGGGGGTGGCGGACGGCCATACTCCACCGCTGGCGGCGGGGGTGGACGGCGCGGCGGCCCCTCGAAAACACAGCCGGTCAGCCCGATCGCTGAAGCCAGGATGAACACGGAGCCAGGAAAGCGCATGCGGTGGTCCTTGGGTTCGGGTCCGGCGCAAGATCGCGCCAAAGCGTTCTCGCAGTCTGGCATGATCGTCGCCGGGGCTGATCGCAGCCTGGGCGGAACGACTTTTGCCGACACTGCAATCGACAACGCGTTTCGACACATCAGAGTTTCGTTCCAGGACTCGATTACCGATGACTGCGCTATCGCAGCAGCGCGCTGGCGTCCTGCCACAGCTCCCGAACCAGATCAGCAGCAGGCCGCGCCTGCGCCAACGCACCCGACTGGCCGCACCATGCCTGCATCCGCTCGATGTCGCCGGCCTTGGCCGCGGCGTCGCGCATCGGCTGCGTCAGACCACGCTGCACCGGGTAAGGCGCTGGCGGCGGAGCGTCGGGCGCGGCCGCCGCCCGGGCATAGGCCGTCGCCACACTGCGCCCGGCACGGCCCGAGAACGCCCGACTGACCAGGGTCGCCTCAGGTCGGCTGCGCCCGATCGCATCGGCCCAGACCGGCGAAAGTTTCGCTTCCGGCGTGCGCAGCAACCCGGTGCCGATCTGCACCCCGGATGCACCGAGGATCAGCGCGGCGGCGACACCGCGGCCGTCGGCGATGCCCCCGGTGGCGATCACCGGGATCTGCACCGCATCGACGACTGCGGGCAGCAACGAGAACAACCCGACCATGCTGGCCTCGGCGCTCGCGGGCTCGAACGCGCCACGGTGGCCGCCCGCCTCCATGCCCTGCGCGACAACCGCGTCGGCACCGGCGGCCTCGACTTCCAACGCTTCCTGGACGGTGGTTACGGCGGCGAACCATCGGATGCCGCGCGATTTCATCCGGCTGACGAAGTCGGGCGGATAGACACCCATGATCGACGAGATCACCGCCGGGCCGGCCTGCAGCAACGCCTCGCACTGGGCGGTGAAATCCATTGGCGCCAGATCGCCGGCCGCGACTTCGACCGCGGGCCCCCAGCGCCCGAGGAAGCCGCGAACCGCGGCCTCGGCAGTTGCGTCGCGTGTCGGCGGCGGGTCGGGGATCCACAGATTGACCTGGAACCCGCCATTGGTGGCAGCGCGGACCTCCGACACCCACGCTGCGATCGCCGCCGGTTTCAGCAGCAGCGCGCCGCACGCGCCCAGGCCGCCGGCGCTGGCGACGGCAATCGAAAGTGACGCTGGGCAGGCGCCCGCCATCGGCGCAAGCAAGATCGGCACGCGCAGGTCATAGGCCTGGCAAAACGCTTCCGCGCGCGCCAAGGCTGGGTGGTGCGAACTCGGCACGGCGATTGTCTCCTTGCGTGGGAAACCTGAGGCGGGCTTAGGCGGCTTGACCGTTCCGCCGAAGCCGCGATGCCCTATCGTCCGCTCAGGAAATCCTCGGTGTATTCGCCGCGCGAGACCTTGACGGTTATGCCATCCTCGGTGCCGCAGTCCAGTGCCTCGGACCCCGCGACTCGGCCCGGTTCGGCCAGATCATCCAAGCGTTCGGCGAAGGCCGCGGCCGCATCTGGCGGAACCCGCCAGATGAAGGCGTGGTCCTCGCAGCGCTGCACGCCGGACGGACCCGCCGCCGCGGTCAGCAGGACATCGGTGCCGACAACCTGACAGAATCCCAGGTCGGCGAATGCGACGTCCTGCCCGTCGCGCGCGAAGCGGCGCAGCACGCCGCCAAGCGCTCGGCAGTCCTCCGCTTCGCCCAGCATCAGGACCATCGGGTTGAAGTCGCTGGCCAGGAAGCCGACGCGCATCATACCAGGTTCTGCACATCGGTGGCGTGGCACAGCTCCTCAGCGCCGGCGTCAGCGCCGGACAGAATGCGAACGCGCAGCCATTCGCCGTCGCCGAGGTTCTCGATCACCTCGGCGGTCAGGTCGCCGGCGAGCAGCAGTTTCCGCCCAGGCGCGATATCGTTGACTGCCAGCACGTTGCGCGCTCCTTCAGAACAGAATGCTCAGGTTCTTCGCCAGCAGGACGTTCTGCTCAAGCAGCAATTCCCGTTTAGCGATCAACCAGGAATCGCCATGCCGCCGCAGCGTGTCGGTGCGCCGGCCGATAAACGTGTTACTTTCGTATTCGACACGGTTCTGATAGACCAGAAACCGGCATCCGACCACGACATCGGCCGGTTGTTCCACTGACGGGGCGACCTCCAGCAGGCGAATGTTGCTGACCATGTGGGTGACGCGCGATAGCGGTTCCTCGGCGTAGTGGACACCCGTCAGGATTTGCTCGACCCGCTTGCCAAGCGTCCACTTATCTTCATCGAACCAGGAAATCCCCTCGCCCTGGCGGGTATTTTCCTTCTCGGCGTGCTGGCCAAACTTCACGTTGCGGCGGATCGGCATGAAGTAGACGATGTCCTCGGCCAGCAGGTCGAGCCATTCGTGAAACCGCCGCTGATCCAACAGGTCGGCCTCGGTGTAGAGGAACTCCTCGATTTCCTGCTTCAGCGCGAACCAGGCCAGCCCGCGGGCGGCGAGCTTGTCGGCGATTGCGGTCATTCCGCTGCCTGCCGAACGGGGTGATCGCTGCCGAGCAGGGAGGCCCAGCCGTCTGCCTTCAGGTAGCGGGTGTAGGTGCGGTAGTAGTTACGCGCGTTCTGTTCGGTCATCTGCAGGCTGACATTGCCCGGAAGCGGCTCGTTGTGCTGGTACACACCAAGCGACTGCTGGTAGTTGAACGGATATCGGCGCGCGATGGTGCCGCTGCTGGCCTTCGTGGCATACAGCCAGTTTTCCATGTCATCCTGTTCGGTCATCCCGGCCGGACCCGAGTAGCGCATGTAAAAGTGACGCAACACGTCCTTTACCTCGGCGGGCGCGTCGGCATCGACCAGGAAGAAGCGCCAAGCTTCGGTTTCGGTCGGGCTGTGCGGATGCCAAACGCACAAGGCGCGCGGCTGGCGGCCGTGATAAGAGGTGTTGGGGAACAGATTGCCGGTGAACGGCATAAGCCTGGCTTTCTCTCCGAGAAGCTGCTTGCGCTGCTCGAAGCAATGGCGGAAGTATTCGTCGACGATCGGATACTGCGCGTAGGAAGACTGGTATTCGAAGGCCTGCGGCATATAGACGCTGTGCACGCCATGGCCTTGCGGGAAACTGACCCAGACGTGCTGGCCGCTGTTATATTCGTTGTCCCGCCGCCCGATTTGCCCGGTGCGTGCGCTGGGGCCGATGCCGATCATATCGACCGATCGATGCGACGGGTTGTGGTAGCTGTCGCCGCAGAAGTTCTCCGCCGCGAACTTCCAGTTGGAGGGCAGAATCCATTTATGGACGCCGATCACCTCCGACCCTCCCGGCCGGCCATCGCGGCAGTCCAGCACCTGATCCAGATGATCCACCGCGTCGCCGAGGTAGGCCATGAAGTCCGGTGCGTCGGCGTCCCATGACGCCCATACCGTGCCCTTATACTGGTGCAGCCTGGGGACTTCGATCAGCGACCAATCGGCGCGATCCAGATGACCTTCATACAAAGCGCGATACAGCGGAACGCCCTGCAGCTTGCCGTCAGTGGTATAGCTCCACGAATGGTAGGGGCACACAAACAGCGAGGTATTGCCCGATTCGTAGCGGCAAATCTTCATGCCGCGATGGCGGCAGGAATTCAGGAACACGTGCACCGCGCCACGAGTATCACGGCAGAGGATGACGGATTCTTCACCCATTCTGGAAATGAAAAAGTCGCCTCGGTTGGGAATCTGGCTTTCATGGCCGACGAACAGCCACGCCCGCGTGAACAGCTTTTCCAGTTCCTGCTGATGGAATTCCGGCGCAACAAATATTTCCCGGCTGATCCGGCCGCGGCCGATGTCGATCATTTCCTCGATCGGTGGTTGCAGGGTCATCCGCGTTTCCTCCGTTGATTGGGTTCGGTCAGCCCCAGCGGGATGCTGCCGCGTCATCGTCTTCGCGCGCTTCGACCCAGGCACCACCGCCGTCGGCGAAATCCTCGCGCTTCCAGAACGGAGCCTTGGTCTTCAACCAGTCGATCAGGAACCCGGTGGCGTCTAGCGCGGCCTGACGGTGCGCCGAGGTGGCGATCACCAGCACGATGTTCTCGCCGGGGCGGAGCGGTCCGACGCGATGGATCACCGTGCAGCCCAGCAGCGGCCAGCGCTCGGCTGCCTGATCGGCGATCCGGGCGATCGCGCGTTCGGTCATGCCGGGGTAGTGTTCAAGGGTCATGCCGACGACGGCGGGGCGATCCGTCCTGGCGTCGGCCCGGACGGTGCCGACGAAACAGCCGATGCCGCCGATATCGGTCCGCTCGGAGGTCAACGCGGCGATTTCCGCGCTGACATCGAAATCCTCGGTCTGAACCTTGATGTGCGCCATGGCGACCGAACGCTAGACCGGCCCGCGCGGTTTGTCATGCGGCACGGCGGATGCGGCGGGGCCTGGAACGGTCATGTCATGCTACCCACTGTCTGCAATGCGCGTTAGAACCCGCCCCGAACAGCGAAGCGATCGATCATGGCCAGTTACCAATACGTTTATGTGATGAAGGATTTGACCAAGGCTTTCCCAGGCGGGCGGGAGGTGTTCAAGGGGATCACGCTGTCCTTCCTGCCCGGCGTGAAGATCGGTGTGCTGGGCGTGAACGGCGCCGGCAAATCGACGCTGATGAAGATCATGGCCGGGATCGAAACCGAATACGGCGGTGAGGCCTGGGCGGCGCCGGGTTCGACCGTCGGCTATCTGGCGCAGGAACCGCCGCTGGATGCGAACAAGACGGTCGGGGAAAACGTCGAAGAGGCGTTCGCCGACCTGAAGGCGGCGCTGACCCGGTTCAACGAGATCTCCGCCGAGTTCGCCGAACCAATGAGCGACGATCAGATGAACCAACTGCTGGCCGAACAAGGCGACTTGCAGGAGAAAATCGACTCGCAGGACGGCTGGGAACTGGATCGCAAGGTCGATATCGCGTTGGACGCGCTGCGCTGCCCGCCGGCGGACGCGCCGGTAACGATGCTGTCCGGCGGCGAGAAGCGCCGCGTGGCGCTGTGCCGGCTGCTGCTGGAAAAGCCCGACCTGCTGCTGCTGGACGAGCCGACCAACCACCTGGACGCGGAAAGCGTCGCCTGGCTGGAGCACACGCTGCACGACTACGCCGGCACCGTGATGGTGGTGACGCACGATCGCTACTTCCTGGACAATGTCACCGGCTGGATGCTGGAGCTGGAGCGCGGGCGCGGCTATCCGTTCGAGGGCAATTACTCGTCCTGGCTGCAGCAAAAGCGCAAGCGGCTGCAGCAGGAGGAGAAGGAGGAATCCGCTCGGCAGCGATCGCTGGCCGCGGAATCGGAATGGATCGCGGCATCGCCTCGGGCGCGACAGACCAAGAGCCGAGCGCGTATCGCGAAATACGAGGAGATGCTGCAGAAGTCTCAGGAACTGGCGACCGGCGTCGCCGAGATCGTCATTCCGCCGGGGCCGCGGCTGGGGCAGATCGTCATCGAAGCGGAGGATCTGCGCAAAGGCTATGGCAACAACGTCCTGATTGACGGCTTGAACTTCAAGCTGCCGCCGGGCGGGATCGTCGGCGTGATCGGGCCGAACGGAGCGGGCAAGACGACGCTGTTCCGGATGATCACCGGGCAGGAGCAGCCCGACGCCGGGTCGTTGCGGATCGGCGAGACGGTGAAGCTGGGGTATGTGGATCAGTCGCGCGACAGCCTGGATGCTGACAAGACGGTCTGGCAGGAAGTCAGCGGCGGCGAGGAGGTGATCTACCTGGGCAAGCGCGGAGTGCAGTCGCGGGCCTACGTGGCGGCTTTCAACTTCAAGGGGGCGGATCAGCAGAAGAAGGTCGGCATTCTGTCCGGCGGTGAGCGCAACCGGGTGCATTTGGCCAAGATGCTCAAGGTCGAGCACAACGTGCTGCTGCTGGACGAGCCGACCAACGACCTCGATGTGGACACCTTGCGCGCACTGGAAGAGGCGCTAACCGAATTTGCCGGCTGCGCGGTCATCATCAGCCATGACCGCTGGTTCCTCGATCGGCTGGCAACTCATATCCTGGCGTTCGAAGGCGACAGCCACGTGGAATGGTTCGAGGGCAACTTCCAGGCCTACGAGGAAGACAAGCGGCGGCGGCTGGGGGCGGAAGCGACCGAACCGCATCGGATCAAGTATCGGCCGCTGGCGCGGTAGCGGTTGTTTGCGTGGTGCGCTATCCAGCACCCAGTGAGCGCTTGAGTAGCCGCGTTCGTTTCAGCTTCCGCATCTCGGGCAGCCGCCGCGGTGGCACGCGCGGCAAAATGCTCGGCTGCACCGGGGACACGGTGCCAGTCCGGCCGGCACCACCAGATGCAGCGCTTCGTCGCACACCAGTCTGGGGCGTTCGATTGCGGCGGTGGCTTCGCAGACAGGCGACTCCAGCCGGCGCGCCAAAGGGTTCCAGTCCAAAGCGATAATCCGGTCACCCTTCCGTCGGCGGATTTGCGCCGACAGGCGATGCACCGGCATCACCAGGTCCTGTGTCTGCACCCATTCGACGGTTACTCGGGTGGCGTATTGGCGGGCAAGGTCGTCGAGCTTGGCACGATATTCGCGGGCGATTGCGGCGGCCCGCTACTCCTCCCGCTGCCGCTTCGGATCATCTTGCGGCATTACCACGGCGCGGTTCATCGCTTCGTGATGCAGATCGTTGTGGTAACGATGCAGTCGGTCCTGATCCCGGGCCAGGCGGCGGCGCAACCCCCGGACGAACGGGTCCAACGCCACGTCGAGCCTGGGCGGCAGCGCCTGCCCGACCAGTCCGACCACGCGCGCATGGTCCCACATCGCCGGCGGATCAGCCTCGGGTGGCACCGGAACGATTTCATCGGTCTGGTCAAGAAACGGATCAAGTGCCGTGATGACCGCGTCCGGCAGCGCCCCGGTGAACAGGTTCATGCCCAGCCGGGTGATGAAGTCCCGTTTGTCATCGGAAACCGCCGAGGCGCGGAAGTCCATGATCAGGTAGCGGGTCCAGGCGGGGCTTACGCCCAGCAGCCGGAACGTCGCGTTGTCGAGCACCAGTTCATGCCCCAGCACGCGTTCCGGATCGCTTGGCATCCGAGTTTCCGCTGCAAGCACCCGCCGCGTCCAGCGGCCGCGCGCGCCCAGCAATTGGCCGAACCGGTCGAGCCAATCGCCTTCCATGCCCACGCGTGTCGCGTCGGGAGGCAGCGCGCCGCCGAAACCAAGGCGGGACAATTCGCCCACCCCCAAGGCGCGCTGCAAGCCAACCGGGGCGAGCACCTCCAGACCTTCCGGTTCGATCGGCTCGACCAACGCGTCCTCGTGGCGCAGCAGATCGGCGACGAAACTCTGCAGCCGGCTTTCCTGTTGGCCTTCACGCAGCATCGAGTTCATTCCCGAACAGTGCCTCGTCGAGCTGTTTCACCCCCTCGTAATCGCGGCGGGCGGCGAGCAACTGGGTCTCCAATCTGGCGAAGGCGTCGGCGCGGCCCTGTTCGGTGCCTTGCAGCCAGGCGTCCAGCACCAGCGTCGAGAAGTCGTGCTGCTCGTCGATCTCACCAAGAATGGCGCCAACCTCGCCCACCACGAGTTCGAACATGTTGATCTTTTCGTCAAGGATACGCAGCACCGAGTCTTCGATCGTGCCCGCCGTGACCAGGTTGAAGATGAAGACCTCGCGGGTCTGCCCGATCCGGTCAATGCGGCCGATGCGCTGCTCGATTGCCATCGGATTCCACGGAATGTCGAAGTTGATCAGCGTGTTGCAGAATTGCAGGTTGCGCCCCTCGCCGCCGGAGTCGGAGCACAGCAGGATGCCGGCGTGGTCGCGGAACGCCTCGACCGCCGCGTCTTTCCTTGGCCCGGACATGTCGCCGGAGAACAGCGCGAACGGCGTGTTCTGCTGGCGCAGCCGGTCGGCGAGATGGGCCAGGCTGTCGCGGTGGTGGACGAACACCAGTTTCTTCTCCGCCGGGTTGTGCGCCAGCAGCCGGAACAGGGCGGCCTCTTTCGCGCCGGCGGCGATAGCGCGCGTGCGCGTCAGCAGTTCGCTCCAGCGTTTGTCCTTGGGGCCGCGCTCGACGAACCGGGCGATGGCGGCGGCGGCGGCGGCGGGCGTGGAACCGGCGGCGGCCAGCAAATGTTGCAGCGACAGCCGGTGCGCGGCGTCCCCACCGGCCGCCGCCTCGCGAACCAGCGCCGTGAGTTCCTCGTAGCAGGCGGATTCAGCGGGATCAGGAGCCGCTCGCAGCGTCGAAGCTTGCCGACGCGGCATCCGCAGCGCTGCCAGCGCCCTTGTATTGCGCACCATCACGCCGCGCATCAGGTCGCGCAGACGTTCGCGATTGGCCGGCTCGCGCGGCTTGCCCGGCACCATGTAGACCGACCGGAACTCCTTCTGCGTCTTGAATATGCCGGGTTGCAGCAGGGTCAGCAGATTGTACAGCTCCAGCAGGCTGTTCTGCACAGGTGTTGCCGACAACAACAGCAGGAAGCGCTTCTGCAGCCGGTTCACCAAGTGGTAGCTGGCGCTGGACTGGTCGCGCAGGTGGTGCGCCTCATCGACCACCACCACGTCGTAATCCAGGCTCGCCAGCATCGCGGCCGGCTCCTTGCGGCGGGCCGATGCGATCGAGGCGATCACCCGGGGCTGCGCCCAGAACGCCGCCGGGTCGGCGCGCAGCAATGGATCGTGGCTGGTGGCGCAATCGATGCCGAACTTGGCCGCCATCTCGTCGCGCCACTGCCCGACCAGCGAGGCCGGTGTCAGGATCAGGATGCGTTCGGCCATGCCGCGCAGGATGTACTCCTTCAGCACCATCCCGGCCTCGACGGTCTTGCCGAGACCGACCTCGTCGGCCAGCAGCACGCGGCCGCGGTACTGCTTCAGCACTTTGCGGACGGTCTCGACCTGATACCAATGCGCCTCGACCCCCTGTAGCGCCGGCAGGCAGAGCAGTTCGTCGAAACCCTCGAACAGACTGAGCCGCACCAGTTCGGCGCGCAGCCGAAACGCCGCTGGGCTGGGTTCGGCGCCGGAGATTGCGAT
The DNA here is from genome assembly GCF_965277165.1 of Rhodopila sp. Classification (GTDB taxonomy): domain Bacteria; phylum Pseudomonadota; class Alphaproteobacteria; order Acetobacterales; family Acetobacteraceae; genus Rhodopila. Next base: position 1,450,435 of record NZ_CBDICE010000005.1, on the reverse strand, counting down.
CGCGTCGGGATTGGCGATCTCGAATGCCATGTCGAAGCCGGCTTCCAGCTTCGGCAGGTCGGCAATCCGAGGTAGTGCCGGGACGATGGGCGCTGGACGAGTCGGTTGCGGTTTCGCCGCCGTCTTTTGCGCCAGGGGCTTCAACGTGACCTTTCCGCTGCCCATCAGCCGTATCGTGCGCAGGCGGTCGCGCAACCAGTCCGCCATCACCGCGTCGCCGACGAAGTGCCGCAGCGCCGCGCGATCAGTGTCTAGTCCCTCGGACCGAAGCATGGCGAGCGCCGCGCCGTACTGGTCCTGGTCGCCGAGCGCGAGCGCGCTCAATAGGGTGGAATCCTTGTTCGGAACGTATTGCTTGGCGTAACGCTTCAACACCGCCAGCGAACGCTCCGGCTGACCTGACGCGGTCGCGGTGAGCGCCGCAAGCAGCAGCACATCGGGATCGGTCGGGTAGCTCCGCAGGGCCTGTTCGGCGACAACCAGCGAGCGATGGGAACGTTGCGCCAGGGTGTCGCGGACCGCATGAATCCAGAAATCCGCATCGTAAGCGGCGGCCGCGCGGTCCTTGGACGGCTGTTCGACATCGGCGAACAAGGTAGGTTCGGCGGCCTGTTTCGAGGCTTGGCGACGGTTGCGCAGCGGCGTCGCCCGCGCCACGACTCGGGTGTCTGTAATCGTCATCCAGAATCGTCGCCCAATCGGGCGTCAGAACCAAGAGGCGTTCACAAGAAATCGATTGAAGCCGTCCCTGCCGTAGGCGCGCCTATGGTAACGCGAGCTGCTCGACAAAGCCTGGCAGGCCGGTCAGCCGCGCCGCCGACAGCCGCGCCCCGTGCAGCACGGCGCGGACAGCCTCGGCGGCGAAGTGGAGGTTTTCGTTCACAACGACGTGATCGAATTCGACCCAATGGCGGATTTCGTCACGCGCGACGCGCATGCGACGATCGATCTCGTCTCCGCGATCGCCGGCGCGAGCGACGAGGCGGGACCGCAACGTCATCAGGTTGGGCGGCAAGACGAACACACTGACAACGTCGGCCGGCAGTTTTTCGCGCAACTGGGTGTGTCCCTGCCAATCGATGTCGAACACCACGTCGCGACCGGCGGCTAGCGCCCGCTCCACCGGGGCGCGCGGCGTTCCGTAGGCGTGGGTGCCCTGCAGCACCCGAGCCCATTCCAGCAGCGCGTTATCGTGCAGCGCCCGCTGGAAGCCGTCCTCCGTCAGGAAATGATAGTGCATGCCGTCGATTTCAGCCGGACGGCGCGCCCGAGTGGTGACACTGATCGAGCGTTCCAATTGCGGTTCGCTAGCCAGCAGGGCATCGGCGATCGCGGTCTTGCCGGCCCCGGACGGCGCCGACAGAACCAAACAGACTCCGCGGCGCGCGATTTCAATCATTCGATGTTCTGTACCTGCTCTCGCAACTGCTCGATCGCGGCTTTCAGCTTCAAGCCGGTGGCGGTCAAGCCGACCGATGCGGACTTGCTGCACAGCGTGTTGGCTTCGCGATTGAACTCCTGGATCAGGAAGTCGAGCTTGCGGCCGATGTTGACCGCCTCGCCCATCAGATCGCGGGCGGCGGCGATGTGGCTCGACAGCCGGTCCAGCTCCTCGCGGACGTCGGAGCGGCTCGCCAGCAGGGCGACTTCCTGAGTGATGCGCTCCTCGGACAGGTTTGGAGTTTCGCGCAACAGCGTTTGCAAGTTGTCCAGCATCCTGGCGCGCTGGGCGGCGGGCTGGCCGACGGCCTGGGTGGCGGCGGTTTCGCAAAGCGCTGCGATCTCAGTTAGTTGACGGTGCAGTACGGTCGCCAGCCGGCTGCCCTCTGCTTGGCGGGAAGCAACCAGGTCGGCCAGTGCCGCGGTGAAACCGGCCTGCACGGCGGCCGCGGCGGAGGCTTTTTCCTGTTTCTGGTCGGATTGCGCCTGACGCAGCACGCCAGGCAGCGAGAGCAGCGCCTCAGGCGACGGCGGCGCGCTGCCGGGAATGCGATGATGCAGATCGGTGGCGATTTTCAGCACCTGTTCCAGCGCCGCCGGGTCCAGCTCCAGGCGACTTTCGGATTGGCGCTTGATCGTCAGAGTGGCGGTGACGTTGCCACGCTTCAACGCTTGCCCAGCGCGTTCGCGCCAGCCGGCCTCCAGGCTGTCCCAACCGTTCGGCAAGCGGAATCGCAGCTCCAGGGTACGGCCGTTGACGCTGCGCAGTTCCCATGCCCAGGCCGTGCCCGCATCGCCCCCCGGATCGCCCCCGGAATCGGCCAAGACACCGTCGGTGCGGGTGATGCTGCCGTCGGCGCGGGCGAATCCGGTCATCGAGGCGATCGTGGCCATGCGCGGCTTTTACCAGCGGCGGAGGCGGATGCGAAGCATGTTGTCCAATGGGTTGGTGCCGCTACTGGGTCGCTGCCAAGGGTTTGCTTCCACGACTCGGCAAAGCTTTGGTAAGCACCGGCAATGCCCAGTCTGGAGATGGAACTGGCCGCCGGGGGGCGGGTCGCGGGTGTCGACGAAGCCGGTCGCGGGCCGCTGGCCGGTCCGGTGGTCGCGGCTGCGGTGATCCTGGCGAACGATACCCCATCCGAATTGGCCGCCATGCTGGACGATTCCAAGAAGCTGACCGCTGAGCAACGACTGGCAGCGTTCCTGGCGCTGCGAGCCTCGAGCGCGGAGATTGGCGTCGGCGCCGCCTCGGTCGGCGAAATCCTTCGGCTCAATATCCTTCACGCCTCGATGTTGGCGATGCGCCGGGCGGTCGCCCGACTGGGCCTGGCGCCGGACCTGGCGCTGGTGGACGGCAACTATCCGCCGAAGCTCGGATGTTCGGTGCGCTGCGTGGTGGGCGGGGACGCGCTGTGCCTGTCGATCGCCGCCGCCTCCATCGTTGCCAAGGTGGTGCGGGACCGCGCGATGGCGCGCCTGGCGGCACGGTTTCCTGGCTATGGCTGGGAGGCGAACGCGGGCTACGCGACACTGCTGCACCGCGAAGCACTGCTGCGGCTGGGCCCGACCCGACACCACCGAGAGGCGTTCGGCAGCGTTGCTCAACTGCGGCTGGCACTGACGATTGCGGGTTGACGCATCGTCGAATGGGCCGTCACGATGCGGCAAAGGCATTGATAAGGTTGGAAACCGGTCTTGGACCTGTATCATGAGTTGCCGCTGGATCAGATCTTGCGGGGTGACTGCCTGCCGCTGATGCGGATGTTGCCGTCCGCCTCGGTGGACTGCGTGTTCGCCGACCCGCCGTACAACCTGCAACTGCGGGGAGAACTGCGCCGCCCGGACGATAGCCTGGTAGACGGTGTGGACGATGACTGGGACCGGTTCGCCGATTTCGCCGAATATGACGCCTTCACGCGGGGGTGGCTGGCAGAATGCCGGCGGCTGCTGCGCAAGGACGGCACCCTGTGGGTGATTGGCGCCTACCACAACATCTTTCGGATCGGAGCCATCCTGCAGGACCTGGGGTTCTGGATCCTGAACGACGTGATCTGGCGAAAGTCGAATCCGATGCCGAATTTCCGCGGCCGGCGCTTCACCAACGCGCATGAGACGCTGATCTGGGCAGCCAGGGGGCGGGATTCGCGGTATCGGTTCAACTATCAGGCGATGAAGTCGCTGAACGACGATATCCAGATGCGTAGCGACTGGTTCATCCCGCTCTGCACCGGTCCTGAGCGCCTGCGCAACGAGCACGGGTTGAAGCTGCACCCCACGCAGAAGCCCGAGGCGCTGTTGCATCGCGTGCTGCTGGCCAGCACCAATCAGGACGATATCGTACTGGACCCGTTCGCCGGCACTGGGACCACGGCGGCTGTCGCAAAGCGGCTGCGGCGGCATTTCATCGGCATCGAGCGCCACCCCGCCTACGCCGAGGCCGCGATCGGGCGGGTGCGGCGGACCAAGGCGACCTCGGTCGAGGGCGCTACGTCGCACGCAACTAGGCGGGAGGCACCGCGGATTCCGTTCGGCAGCCTGGTCGAACAGGGTCTGATCGCACCCGGTACCGCGGTGTTCGATCGCCAACGCCGGGTCAGCGCGACCGTCGGGCCGGATGGGTCACTCAGCGCGGGGGACTTCCGCGGGTCGATCCACCAGGTTGGAGCACTGTTGCAGAATGCGCCCAGCTGCAACGGCTGGACATTCTGGCATTTCGAGCGCGATGGCGCCCTGCTGCCACTGGATGCGCTGCGCACCCGGTTGGCGTCGCAGCCGGGTGATACCGATCCGTTGCCGGCGTGACGAGCTGCGCCGGATCGGCAAACGCTGACGGGCAGACGGCGAAACGGGGCTTGGTCCGAGAGATGTGCTATTTGCGTCGAGCCGGCGTGCTCCGCGCCGGTGCGGCCGCGGCGGTCGCCCACTGGCAGGCGCCGAAGGGCAGCAATCGGGGAAGGGGTGACAACGATGCAGGCGACCCCGCTAGCTGAACGGCATGCACTGGTAACCGGAGGCGGGTCCGGGATCGGCCTGGCGACCGCCGCGGCACTCACCGCGGCCGGCGCGCGGGTGACGGTGTTCGGCCGGCGGGAATCCAAGCTGCGCGATGCGGTCGCGGCCGGGCAGGCTGCGTCCTGGGTGATCGCCGACGTCACCGACGAGGCCGTCACCGTCTCGGCCATCGCCCAGGCCGGCGCCTCGTCGGGTCCGATCCTGCTGCTGGTCAACGCTGCCGGCGCCGCCGAGACGGCCACATTCCAGCAAACCAGCCTGGCGATGTTCGAGCAGATGTGGCGGGTCAACGTTGCCGGCGCGATCAGCGCGACCCAGGCGGCGCTGCCGGCGATGCTGGCGGCGGGGTTCGGCCGCATTGTAAACATCGGCTCGACCGCCTCGCTGAAGGGCTATCGCTATGTCGGCGCCTACGTCGCGGCCAAACACGCGCTGCTGGGGCTCACCCGGGCGCTGGCGCAAGAGGTGGCCGGCAGCGGGGTCACCGTCAACGCGGTCTGTCCCGGATTTACCGACACCGACCTGGTGCGGCGGAGCATCGACCGGATCGTCGCGCGCACCGGTCGCTCGCCGGAGCAGGCGCTGTCCGAACTCACCCAGGTCAATCCGCTAGGCCGGCTGATCCGGCCGGACGAAGTCGCCGCCGCCATCGTCTATCTCTGCCTGCCGGAAGCGGCGGCGGTGAACGGACAGGCGCTGGCCGTGGACGGCGGTGAAACATGACCCGTCGGTCGGCGACCGCCCGCCGCGCGGCGGGCGGTGCGTAAGAATCATTGCGGACAGGAGGACGACGCGATGCCGGAGCTAACAATCCTACATCCGCCCGGCTGGCCAGTGCCACGTGGCTACAGCAACGGGATCGCCGGAACCGGCAGGGTGGTGATGATTGGTGGCCAGATCGGCCGGGACCAGAATGGCCGTTTCGCCAACGGCTTCGTCGCCCAGGCGGCACAGGCTCTGCGCAACCTGCTGGCGGTGCTGCAACAGGCCGGCGGGAAGCCTGAACACGTCGCTCGGCTGACCTGGTACGTGGTCGATATCGAGGAATACAGAAGCGCCTTGCCGGCGCTGGGCGCAGCATACCGCGACACGCTGGGCCGCTGGTACCCAGCGATGACCCTGGTGCAGGTGTCCGCTCTGGTGGAACCCGAAGCACAGGTTGAAATCGAGGCGACCGCGATCATCGGCTAAGCCGTCGCGGTTCGTCGTAGGCGGTGACTCACGCGTGATCGGGAAACTCGAACGCCACCAGCGCCAGGACCAAAGCAATGGCCCAGCCGAGGTAGATCGTGATCAGCAGGTCGCGCGGTTGCAACCGCCGCGACAGCCACCATCCGGGCGGAATGCCGGCAGCCAGGGCGACGCCGGTCGGCAGCGGCCCAAACGTGTCGCCGGCATAGATCGCCATCACGAAGCCCATGATCAGCGCGACAAAGACCGGCGGAATACAGAGCAATATCAGCATCTCGTGCCGGAGCAGCGCGCTGGCCACGGTAACGAAACTGAACAAGGCCAATGTCGGCAGGTAAACCAGTGCCTCGGTCACGTCGGGTCAGCTTCCCACCTTCAAGGTCGACACCAGACCACGCAGACAGGCCAACAGCGACAGCGCGGTCAGCCGCCCGGTGCGCGGGTTGGCGGCGGTAGGCACGTTTTCGATCGTCATGCTGAAGCGCGCGGCGTCCGCATCGACGCGGATGATGTGGATGTTTCGGGTGATGTCGGGATCGGCCCAGATCTGGACCTGGGTTCGGATCGGCCCGATCCCGGCCAGGGCCAGCGCCGCCGCGACGTTGACGTTGGCCGGGAAGCCGGCGGCGGCGTCGAGCGCATTGCCGTGGAACACCAGCAGCGGCCGCTTCAGGTCCATCACGTCGATCCGGTGGCGCTCGAGGTAAGGGGCGCCAAGCAGCCCCCTCGGCGGTTTGCGGGTTTCGATCGTGACGCTCTCGATCGGTCCCTCGGCCGCGGCGCGGACCGCATCCAGGCCCAGCAGCGCCCCGGTCGGCACCACGATCCTGGCACCCGTGGTTCGCGCCAGTCGGGCCAGGTGCATGCGCGGCAGTAACGCGCCGGCCGAGCAGGGCACGAACACACGCCCCGCCTCCAGCGCCGGCAGGGCGATGCGTTCGAACATCGCGGACGGCGCTGCCTCCACCACGATTTCAGCTTCCGCCAATTCCGGAATTTCCACCAGGCGCGGCGCCTCCTTGAACCCGACCAGGTTGGCCTTGCCCTTGACCGGATCGCGGCAGGCAACAGCAACCAGGCGCAGACCATCCACCCCGTTATCGAGGGCTCGCGCCAGCGGTAATCCGACGGCGCCCAGGCCGGCGATGGCGACCGTCATGCCCATGTTGTCATCCCTGTGCCGGATCGATGCTCTCCAGGTTCGAATCATCACCCGTACCTGGTCTTGCACGGGCATTGGCCAAATCCTCATACGTGTTGACATTATCGAATGGATCACGCGTCCGCTTGGCAAAATCCGCATATCGCATGCCAATCCGTTCAGCGAAGCCCGCCACCCGCCGGGAACCCGCAACGCACAGCAGCGCGCGCAACGCATCGGCGCAGTCCACCGGCCACAGTGCGACCAGATGATGCCGGCGTCCGGCACTGGTCACGCAGCATGGCGCCGGCGCCAGCCAGGCGGCCAATCCGCGTGGCAGGAAGGGCGTGTCACCCGGCGCGGTCAGCAGCGCGGTCTTGCCCAGCGAGGCCGCCCAGTCCAGTCCGGCGAGAACACCCGCCAACGGGCCCTGGCCAACAAACGCGCCATCGCCCAGCACCGGCAGCCCGAACCCGGTGAAGCGTGCTGGATCTCCGTTGGCGCTGATGGCGACCGGGCGGATCTCGAGCGCCGCGATCACCGCTTCCAGCATCGACCGGCCACCGACCGTCAGGAGCGGTTTGTCGCCACCGCCCATGCGGCGGGCCGCGCCGCCGGCCAGCACCAGGGCGGCGGTGTTGGCGTCGGTCATGGCGACGCCGCGCTCCCTGAGGCAGCGCTGAACATGGAGCGTGTAAACCAGGCGGCGCGTGACGGCATGGCGTGTGATGATCCGCCGTTGGGGCGAGCAACGGGACTCGAACCCGTGACATCCAAGACCACAACCTGGCGCTCTACCAACTGAGCTATGCCCGCCATCCAGCGGCCGGCGTGTAGGCCGGTTGCCGCTTACTCGTCAAGATTGGGCGCGCGTCAGCATTCGACGTCGGCTTCAATCCCGCCGGGCAAGGCACGCCCGCCGGGAAAGGCGCGATAGCCACGGGCCTTGCCGACCGCCATGTAATGATGCGCGAACTCGGCGTAGTCGCCCTGCGCTACCTCAAACCCGGCAAGCGGGTATTCGCTGGCATACCAAACCGGGTCGAGCCGCATCGGCAGGCGTCCCTCGTGAAACCCGTGCCGGGCATAGTGCGCGCGGGCAAACCCGGGTCCAAGGGTTTGCCCGAGCGCCGCCACATCGGCATTGGTTTCCAGGTAGAACGCTTCATCGAACACCGCGAGCGCCTGGTCGAGGTCCAGCGGGAAGCGTGGCGCGGCGGCGAATTGCTGGCGCAGCTCGGCGTGCGACATCAGCCGCCAATACGGCGCGATGCGCCGATGCAGCTCGGCGTGCCGAGCCAGCGGCACCGCGTAGTTGATCGGGAACAGCCAGAACCGGAAGCGGGCATCACCGAACGGCAGCAGGTCGACGTCGGGCTTCTGCATCGGATTGAACAGACCGTTGACCGCCAGATGGATGGTCTCGGCGGTGCGCGACAACCACGCGGCGAGCCAGGCATAGGTGGAGACTCCGATCGCCAGGTGCCGCGATTGTCGGATAGTTTCGAAATCGATCAGCGGATGGTGCTGCGGCGGGCGATAGATCGCATCCGGAAAGGCCGCCCTGATCCGATCCATGTAGGCGTTTGGTTCGGTGTGGCCGATGAACACCGGCCGCAAGCCCGTCATCTTGGCGATGTCTCGGTAGAATTCCATCGGGGTCAGCACATAGTCCGGGTTCGGTCCAGTCAGAACGTCCTCGGCGCGGATCGGACAGACCAGGTATTCCGGGCCGAAGCCCATGGCGGTTTCGAACGGCGACCGGAATACCGCCTGATATCGATCCCGAGCCAGCAGGTTTTCCAGCCGTTGCCCGAAGCCGGTCCATTCGACGCGGTTGATCTGCCCGGACCGCACTCGCTCGGCGAGCGCCGGCAGATCGATGTACTGCTCACGCTGCTCGACCGCTGCCGGCCCGGCCGAATCGAGCGCCGGGTGGTCGATGTTCCAAGCCGGCATGATAATGTTGGAAAGGCGGCAATCGCGCACCATGTCGGCGAATTTCAACGCCACCATGTATTCGATCATCAGGTTGCCCAGCCGCCCCATGGGCCGCAGGTGGAACACTGGACCGGCCATGCGTTCATGCTCCGTGCTGCCGGCGGGTCGGACAATTCCTAGGTCCCCGGCGTAGCCGCGCTCCCCGGAGTAGCCGCGCTCCCGGCGGCGCGGGCACGCTCATACCATCGCATCGCGATCAAGCCTATTTCAGCCGTTCGGATTATTCCGGCTTTGCCGTCGAGAGAATCCCGCCGCGGCGGCGAAACTGCTTGCCGCGATGGCGGTCGCCGAGGCATTTATCGATCATGACTGGAAACGATCCTGTTCGGCAACCGGCTGACCCCCAGGCCGCGGCCGCGCCGCCGCAACCGGCGCCCGCGCGCCCGACCGTCAACGGCGAAACCGTGGAGCAGGCGCTGGCCCGCGCCCAGACGGCGGCGCAGGCCAAGCGGCTGCACGAGGCCGGCGGCATCTGCGCCGACGTGCTTGCCGCGATGCCCGAACAGCCGGCGGCGCTGGCCCTGCAGGGTATCATCGCGGCGATGGCGGGCGATGCCGAGCGCGGCATCGTCTTGCTGCGTCGGGCGATCCAACTGCGTCCGGGAAATGCGACCTGGTACGCCCATCTCAGTTCGCTCTGCCGCAACACCTACCGAATGCAGGAGGCATTGGACGCCGGCCAGGAATCGATCCGGCTGGACGCCGGCAATCCTGAGCATCTGGTCAACCTGTCGCTGGTGTTCGTGGATGTCGACGACCGCGACCGGGCGATGGCCTGTTTGCTGCGCGGGCTGGGGCTGAAGCACGACCATGCCGACGGCCACCTGGCGCTGGCGCAGACCCTGCTTGCGATGGGCGATTTCGACCCAGGCTGGATGGAATACGAATGGCGCAACCAGACCGAGGCCGGCAAGGCGACGATGCCGGCGATGACCTCGGCGCCGTGGAACGGCATGCGGCTGGCCAACGGCCGTTTGCTGCTGGTGGGCGATCAGGGTTACGGCGACACCATCCAGTTCGCGCGCTATATCCCAATGGTCGCCGAACGCTGTCAGGAGGTGATCGTCGGCTGCAGTGCCGAGATGGCGCCGCTGTTGGCGAAAATCCCGGGCGTTTCGCAGTATTGCCACCGCTGGACCGATATTCCAGGCCACGCCGCGCACTGCCGGCTGTCCAGCCTGCCGTATTTGTTCCGAACTCAACTCGATACGATTCCATCGCGGATACCCTACCTGCGGCCCGACCCGGCCCGGGTTGCGCACTGGCGGGACCGGTTGTCGGCGACCCTGCCCAGCGGGGTAAAGCGCATCGGCCTGGCATGGACCGGCCGCCCGACCCACCCGAACGACCGGCGGCGATCGATGCCGCTGGCGCAACTCGGGGCGCTGGTCGAGGCCGGGCCGGCGGCGTTCGTTTCGTTGCAAAAGCCAATGCCCGCGCGCGACCAGGAGGTAATGCGGCGGTTCCCCGGGATGACCGATCTGGCGGCCGAACTGACCGATTTCGGCGAGACCGCGGCGTTGATCGAGAACCTGGACCTGGTGATCACGGTCGACACATCGATGGGCCATCTCGCCGGCGCGCTGGGCAAGCCGGTGTGGATCCTGATCCCCAAAGCGGCCGATTGGCGCTGGATGCTGGAACGGCAGGACAGTCCCTGGTATCCCTCGGCACGATTGTTCCGCCAGCCGCGGCCGGGCGCCTGGGATGAACCGATCGGCAGGTTGCGAGCGGCTTTGGCAGGCGAACTGGCGGCACTGGAGCGGGTCGGCGCCGGATAGAGCCGCTTGGCCGTTTGCGGCATTGATTTTCGCCTCGGCGCGTCCGTTCTCTCCTCCACAGCGCCGCTCGCGCCCACGTGACACCTTCATCGGGTTCGTCGAGCAGCCGCTCCGGCAGGCGTAACAGGGAGACGTCCTATGGCGCAGCCCTTGTTCTCCTCGTTGAGGGCGGAACGGACCCAGCTTCCGTTAAGACCGCTCGATTGTGGTCATCAACCCGGAAGCCCGAACTTGGCTGCTTGCCCGCGCGCGGACCGTTGCGTGGCTCTGTCGTTACGGTGTCTGTGGGTCTTCTCGATCAGGTCGTAATCGCGACCCGCCGCGTCGCAATGTCCGCGCAGCACCACAAGCTTATGCCGAACCTCCGCGATGTCGCCGTCGACTAAATTGCAAGCGTCGGCCAGACGGGCGACCGCGCGCAGCGTCATATTTTCGCCGGCACCCGCGATCATCACCGGCGGACGCGGCTTTTGCACCGGCTTCGGCTCGAGGATCGCATCCTCGACGTGAAAATACCGGCCGTGAAAGGTCGTGCGTGTCTCGGTCCACATCTTCAGGATCAACTGGACCGCTTCCTCCATCTGCCGGATACGAGTCGCTGGTCGCGGCGGGAACTCCCAGCCGTATTGCTGGTATTCCTCCTCGAAAAAACCCGCACCGATCCCGAGTGTCAATCGTCCCCGGCTTATTAGATCGACGCTCGCCGCGATCTTGGCGAGATGCGCCGGATTGCGATAACCGACCGCCGTGGCTAGGGTGGCGAGACGGATGCGGCTGGTGACGGCGGCCAGCCCCGCCAGCACGGTCCAGCCTTCCAGGAATGGTTCGTCAGGTGGCCCCACGCGAGGGATCTGGATCACGTGATCCAGGACCGAGAACCAGGCAAAGCCGTAATCTTCCGCCCACTTCGCCTTCGCTTTCACCGCCTCGAATGCCTCGGCCGGATCGGGACCGTCACGCCACGACGAGTTGTGAATGCCAAACTTAATGGCGGTTGGCTTCCGTTCTGCTTGGACTGAGCTGTCGCGTCGATACTGCACGAGTGCGCCAGAGATGGGCCTTCCACTCCATTCTCGTGTCCTCTCGCAGCCTTCGGCAACCCATCCTGATTCTACCCTCGCGACGGAAACGTTTCCGGTCTGCCCCGCTCAAGTGGCATTCCACGGGTTGATCACTCTCAATCCCACCGCCTCGAAGGGTCCGGTGTCGCGTGTCGCCACGGCAAAACCGTGAGCGGCTGCCATGGCCGCGATATAGCCGTCAGAGGCGCCAATGGCCTTTCCTTCCGCCTTGGCTCTGACTCGGATGATGGCATAGGCGTTAGCCGCCGCGGTGCCGAAGATGAGAATGCGTGGCCCAAACAGGCTCGTGACACGCTTTTCCAAGGTCGCGCTTAGCCCATCCTTGCGTCTGCCATCTGGCAGCGCAGCCACGCCATATAGCAGTTCCGCAAGGCTGATCGTCGTAAGAAATAGTGTTTCAATGTTCTGCTGGTCGAGCCACAGCAACACAGCCGGCGCCGCAGTCGGTTTCAGCGGCTCGGATATGACATTGGTATCCAGAACGATCATTCGAAATCGACAATCTCCGCCGGCGTTTTGTCGCTTGTGATGGCGAGGTCGACACCGCCAAACTCCCGGCCGATTGCCGCCAGCTCCGAACCTAGCTTGATGCGATCTTGAGGGCGTACGGCGTTTTCGATGATCTCGCGAATCTCGGCCTCCGTGCTTCGGCCGTGTTCGGCGGCGCGCACTTTCAGCGCGCGGTGTGTTTCTGCTGTCAGATTTCGAACCGTAACGGCAGGCATTTTGATATCACCCTAAGACATTCCGAATGAATGATATCGTATTTGGTTTCTTGATATCAAGCTTCGGCGTGCCCCCGAACGACTGGCCCGCCACGCGGAATCGCGGATTGCGCCACGGACTGCTTGCCTGGAAGATGGCGTAAGCCTAACGGTCTGAGTCATGTCGAGGTGCGGATGCGGGTTGCAGTGATCGGCGGCGGTCCGGCGGGGCTTTATTTTGCCATCCTGCTGAAGCGGGACCGGCCCGAGGCGATCGTCACGGTAATCGAGCGCAACCGGCCCGACGATACATTTGGCTTCGGGGTGGTGTTCAGCGATCAGACGCTCGACGCATTCGCCGCCGCCGATGCGCCCAGCTACCGCGCGATCATCGAGAATTTCGCCTATTGGGACGACATCGAGATCCATGTCCGCGGCACGGTGCGGCGGATCGGCGGCAACGGGTTCTGCGGCTGTTCGCGGCGCTCGCTGCTGATGCTGTTGCACGACCGAGCGCGAGCGCTGGGTGTCGAACTGATCTTCAATCGCGAGGCAACGCCGGAAGACTTTCCCGATGCCGACCTGATCGTCGCCGCGGACGGCATCAACAGCCCGATCCGATCGGCTGACGAGGCACACTTTCAGCCCAACACCGATCCGCGGCCAAACCGGTATGCCTGGATGGGCAGCACTCGCCCGTTCGACGCTTTCACGTTTTTCTTCAAGCAGCGCACCGAGGGCATCTTCATCGCGCATTGCTACCAGTACGAACGCGGCGCCAGTACCTGGGTGCTGGAAATGGAGCCGGAGACGTTTCGGCGCACCGGGCTGCAACACGCGACCGAGGCGGAGTCAGCCCGGTTCATGCAGGACGTGTTCGCCGACGAGCTCGCTGGCCATCAGTTGATCACCAACCGTAGCCACTGGCGGCAGTTCCCGATGATTCGCTGCGCGCGGTGGACTCGCGGCAACGTCGTGCTGCTGGGCGATGCCAAGGCGACGGCGCATTTTTCCATCGGGTCGGGCACCAAGCTGGCGATGGAGGACGCCATCGCGCTGCATGCCGCGATGCTCGCCGGCGGTTCGCTGGCTGACTGCCTGACCCGGTTCGAGCACGGCCGGCGTGAGGCGGTGGAGAAAATCCAGCACGCCGCCGATGTTTCGCTGGTGTGGTTCGAGCATGTCCGGCGATTTTGGCCGATGCACCCGACGCGGTTTGCCTTCGGCGTGATGACCCGGTCGAAAGCGATCACCTACGACGACCTCGCGTTGCGAGCGCCTGCTTTTGTGCGCGAGGTGGACGCGCTGTTCGCCGCCGAGGCGGCCGGCGACGCGCCGCCGTGCATGGCGGCCCTCCAACCCGCCGATAGCCAGCGGCCGCCGATGTTCCAGCCGCTAAAACTGCGCGGCATGAGGCTGACCAACCGGGTCGTGGTTTCGCCGATGTGCCAATATAGCGCGCAGCAGGGGATGCCGACGGATTGGCACCTCGTGTACTACGGCGCTCGGGCGACCGGCGGGGCCGGACTGATCTATACCGAAATGACCTGCGTCTCCCCAACGGCCCGGATCACCCCCGGCTGCACCGGATTGTGGAACGACGAGCAAGCCGCGGCCTGGACTCGGATCGTCGGCTTCACCCACGCGCATGGATCGGCGAAGATCTGCCTGCAGCTTGGACATGCCGGCCGCAAGGGTGCCACGCGGCTGATGTGGGACGGCATGGACCAACCGCTGCCCGAGGGGGCGTGGCCGGTGATCTCGGCCTCGGCGATCCCGTACGCAGTGCAAAATCAGGTCCCGCGCGCGATGGACCGGGCCGACATGGACTGCGTCGTCGAGCAGTTTCGCCAGGCGGCGCGGCGCGGCGAACGCTGCGGCTTCGATATGCTGGAACTGCACTGCGCGCACGGCTATCTGCTGGCCAGCTTCCTATCGCCGCTGACCAACACCCGGCGCGACGAATACGGCGGTTCGATCGCCAACCGGCTGCGCTTCCCGCTTCAGGTGTTCGACGCGATGCGCACGGTCTGGCCGGAGGACAAGCCGATGTCGGTGCGGCTCTCCGCCACCGATTGGGCCGATGGCGGGATCTCCGAGGCAGATGTGGCCGCGGTCGCGCGCGCCTTCGCCGAACACGGCTGCGACCTGATAGATGTGTCTACGGGACAGACGGTGGCCGATGCGGCGCCGGTCTACGGCCGGATGTTCCAGGTGCCGTTCTCCGATATGATCCGCAACGAGACCGGGCTGGCGACGATGTGCGTAGGATCGATCACCTCGGCGGATCAGATCAACACCATCCTGGCGGCCGGGCGCGCCGATCTCGTGGCGCTGGCGCGGCCCCACCTGGTGGACAGCGGATTCGCCATGCGCGCGGCGGCGGACTACGGCGTGGCCGAAATTCTCTGTCCGGTGCAGTACCAGTACGGTCGCGACGCGCTGATGCGCAGTGCCGCGCGCGAACGCGCGGACCTGCTGGAACTGCGCCGGCGCGCGCGTCCCAAAAGTCACGGCGGGGCTGGCGGCGGCGACCCGAGCCATGTCATTTAACAGGCCTGCGATAGAACCTCAGGGGGTCACGATGCGGGCAGGGCGGGCGCGGGCAGGGCGGATTTTCGCGGTCGCCGCGATGCTGATCGGTCTGATGACCGCGGCGGCGTCGGCGCAGATCAAGATCGGCGCCATCATCTCGATCACCGGTCCGACCGCCGCGTTGGGCGTCGGCTACAAAAGCGCGTTCGCGGTGCTCCCCTCCGAGATCGATGGCAAGAGCGTCAGCTACATCATCCGTGACGACGCCGCAGATACCAGCCAGTCGGTCACCATCGCGCAGCGCATGATCGAGGAGGATCATGTCGACGCGATCATCGGCCCGACGCTGACCGCCTGCGACAATGCGGTGCAGCCGATCGCCAATGCGGCGAAGACGCCGATGATCGCGACCGCGCCGCTGGACTATGATCCGGTGAAAGACCCATACACCTTCTCGGCGGTGCAGCCGGTCAGCCTGATGGTGAACGCGCTGGTGGCCGACATGGTCAAACGCGGCGTCAAGACAGTTGCCTATATCGGTTTTGCCGATGGCTTCGGCGATCAGGTCTATGATGCGACCAAGACCGCCGCCGCCAAGGCCGGCATCAAGCTGGTTGCGAACGAGCGCTACGCCCGCACCGACACATCAGCCGAAGCGCAGGTGCTGAAGGTCATGGTCAAGAAACCGGACGCGGTGATGCTCGGCGCGTCCGGCACGCCGGCGACGTTGCCCGACGTGGCGCTGCATCGGCGCGGCTATAAGGGTCTGATCATGGTCAGTCCGGCGTTCCTGCGCGTCGGCGGAGCCGCGGTCAACGGCACGATCGCGGTGACCGGACCGGTCGTGGTGTATGACCAACTGCCCGACAGCAACGCGTCGCGAGCACCGGCCACAGCCTTCATGAAGGCGCTGATCGGCAAGTTCGGAGCGGACGCGGTCAGCCCGTTCGCCGGCTACAGCGAGGACGCCTTTCTGCTGCTTCAAGCCGCTGTCCCTGCGGCGCTGAAGACGGCGCAACCGGGCACCGAGGCGTTCCGCGTGGCTTTGCGCGGCGCGCTGGAGAAGACCCACGACCTGGTCGGCACGCACGGCGTCTACTCGATGAGCCCGACCAATCACAACGGCATGGACGACCGAGCACGCGTCCTGGTGCAGGCGGTGGACGGACATTGGAAGCTGTTGCCGTAGCGGCGGCAGATGGCGACGAGCTCCCGCCAGTGACCCCTTGACGGCTTGACCCCCCGATGGACCAGACGATCCTCCTGGCGCTGCTGCAGGATGGCCTGACCACCGGGGCAATCTATGTGCTGCTGGCGGTCGGCTTGCTGATCGCGTTCAGCGTGACACGGGTTATTTTCATTCCGCAAGGCGACCTGATGTCGTTCGCGGCGCTGACCCTCGCCTCGCTGATAGGCCATCGCATCCCGGGCACGGTGTGGATGTTGGATGCCTTATGCGCCTGGGCGCTGGTACTCTCGCTGGTGCGGGGCCACTGGCAAGCGCTGCTGTCTTATGGCCTGGGTCCCGCTGTGCTGACGCTGGGTGCCTGGGCGGCGGTGCGTTACGGCGTTCCGACGCCAGTCTCGATGCTGCTGTCGCTTTGCGTCGTCACCGCGCTGGGGCCGCTGTTGTATCGCTTCGCCTATGAGCCGCTGGGTGAGGCGTCGATGCTGCCGCTGCTGATCGTGTCGATGGCGCTGCACTTCGTGCTGATCGGCATCGGGCTGTATTGCTTCGGCGCCGAGGGTGTCTCAACCCCAGCGCTGACCGATGCCAGCTTCGATGCCGGGCCGCTGCAAGTCTCCGGCCAGTCGCTGTGTGTCGGTCTGGTCTGCCTGGTCATGGTCGGGGCGCTGCGCTGGCTCTCGGTGAGTACCCTGTATGGCAAGGCGCTGCGGGCGGCGGCGTCGGATCGGCTGGGGGCCAGGCTGATCGGCGTCGACCCTGCGTTGAGCGGACGGGCGGCGTTCGCACTGGCGAGCCTGACGGCGGCGGTCAGCGGGTTGCTGATCGCACCGATCACGCCGCTGGCGTACGACACCGGGTTCGAGATCGGCCTGAAGGGCTTTGTCGCCGCGGTGATCGGCGGCTTGGCGTCGTATCCGCTGGCGGCGGCGGGCGCGCTGGTGGTCGGGCTGCTGGAATCATTCTCCGGATTTTGGGCCAGCCAGTACCGCAACATCATCGTGTTCGCGCTGCTGATCCCGGTGCTGATCTGGCTGTCGCTGGCGCGCGGCAACGCGGAAGACCAAGCGTGACGCGGCCAGGGTTTGTCGCTGCCTTCGCGATCGTAGTGTGCGCCGCCCTGCCGCTCGTGCTGAGCGAGTATCAGGCGACCCTTGCCGGCTTCGTCGGCATCGCTGCGATCGCCGCGCTGGGCCTCGTGCTGTTGACCGGCATCAGCGGCCAGACATCGTTCGGGCACGCCACCTTCGTCGGTCTCGCGGCCTACACCACGGCCTGGATGACCCGTTATGGCGGCTGGCCGCCGCTGGCCGGGCTGGCCGCCGGGCTGGCGGTCACCGGCGGCACGGCGTTTCTGCTGGGGCTGATCACCGCTCGGATCTCGGGCCATTACCTGCCGGTCGCCACCATCGCCTGGGGCACCAGCTTCTACTATCTGTTCGGCGTGCTGCCCGGCCTGGGCGGATTCAACGGCTTCGGCGAGATCCCGCCGCTGTTCCCCGGCGTTACCGCCGGCACCGCGGCCGCACTGATCGGACTGGTGCTGATCGCCACCACCGTCGTGTGCGCCAACTTGCTGAACAGCCGCACGGGGCGAGCCATGCGGGCCCTGGCGCGGAGCCGGGTCATGGCCGAGAGCCTGGGCATCGATCCAACTCGCCTGGCTTTATCGACCTTCATTCTGGCGGCCCTGCTGGCCGGCATCGCCGGGTGGCTGTTCGCCCATGTCCAACGCTATGTCAGCCCGGCGCCGTTCGGCCTGGGTGCCAGCATCGAATACGTCTTCATGATCGTGATCGGTGGCGCCTCGCATCTGGGTGGCGCGATTATCGGCGCCGCCATCGTCGTGCTGCTGCGCGACCAGTTAAACGAGTTGCTGCCCAGACTGCTGGGCTCATCGGGCAATTTCGAGACCGTGGCGTTCAGCCTCGTGGTCATGGCGCTGCTGCGCTATGCCCCGCGCGGGATCGCTCCCGCCCTGGTGCGCCGCCGGCTGTCCCGGACAGCTCAACTTCCGCCAGCGGATCGCGGCGCCCGCGAACTGCGGGTTCGAGAGAGACCGCCGCCGGGTACGCTGCTGCTTGACGCGACCGCGCTGGAAAAGCGGTTCGGCGGCCAGGTTGCGGCCAGGGCGATCGACCTTTCGGTGCACGCCGGAGAGATCGTGGCGCTGATCGGCCCGAACGGAGCCGGCAAGAGCACCACGTTCAATCTGCTGAGCGGCGCGCTGGTTCCGAACGCCGGCCGTATCCGGCT
The DNA here is from genome assembly GCF_965277165.1 of Rhodopila sp. Lineage (GTDB taxonomy): Bacteria > Pseudomonadota > Alphaproteobacteria > Acetobacterales > Acetobacteraceae > Rhodopila. Next base: position 1,432,103 of record NZ_CBDICE010000005.1, on the reverse strand, counting down.
TGCCGACCACGACGTCCACGGGTCAGGGGCGCGGAGCGTGGCGCGGCGTGGGCTGGCGCGGACGTTTCAGCATGTCAAGCTGCTGGCGGATGCCAGCGTGCTCGACAACGTGGCGCTTGGCGCGCACCTGCGCGGTCGGGCCGGGATCGGGCGTTCGATGCTGCGGCTGGATCGGACGGAGGAGGCGGCACTGCTGCGGGCCGCGCGGCAGCAGGCGGAGCGGGTTGGGCTGGGCGACGTATTGCTGGCTCCGGCCGGCAGTCTGCCGTTGGGCCGCCAAAGGCTGGTGGAGATCGCCCGCGGGCTGTGTCTGGACCCGGCTGTGTTGTTGCTTGACGAGCCCGCCGCAGGATTGCGTCTGCAGGAGAAGCAGGCGCTGGCTGCCTTGCTGCGCGCGCTGCGCGATGAGGGTATGGCGATCCTGCTGGTCGAGCACGACATGGATTTCGTGATGCGGCTCGCGGACCGCGTGGCGGTGATGGATTTCGGCGAGAAGATCGCCGACGGGCGCCCCGAACAGGTGCAGGACGATCCGGTGGTGCGGGAAGCCTACCTGGGCGGTGTCGCATGACCGCCGTGCTGTCGGTGGAGAACCTGTGCGCCGGCTACGACAGGGCCGAGGTTCTGCACGACGTAACGCTGACGCTCGATAAGGCCGGAATCGTTGCCATCGTCGGGCCGAACGGGGCCGGCAAGTCAACGCTTATGCACGCGGTGATGGGGTTGCTGCCGCGTACGGGGCAGGTCCGCTTGATGGGCCAAGAGGCGGGTGACTGCGGGTGGATGGTGCGCCGCGGGGTCGTGCTGGTGCCGGAAACCCGCGCCTTATTCACCGACATGAGTGTTGGGGACAATCTGTTGCTGGGCGGTTTTTCGCGTTGGCGACAAGCGGGGTGGCGACAAGCCGACCTGACGGCCGCGATGGCCGACGTGTTCGACATATTTCCCCGGCTGGCCGAACGGCGCCTGCAACTGGCCGGGACGCTATCGGGCGGTGAGCGGCAGATGCTGGCGCTGGGGCGCGCGCTAATGGGGCAGCCGAAGCTGCTGCTGCTGGACGAACCGAGCCTGGGGTTGGCACCAAAGGTTGTTGCCGATGTTTTTCGAGTGATTCGCGGCCTGCGGGCACGCGGGATCGCCATCCTGCTGGTTGAGCAAAATGCCCGGGCTGCCCTGCAGACGGCGGATTACGGCTACGTGCTGGAGATGGGGCGGGTGACGCTACATGGTCGGTGCGCCGACTTGGCCGACGACGCCAGGGTGATCGACACATATCTGGGGCGGCGACGGGAGGCCGAGCCAGCGATGATCCGCCCTAGCGGGGGAGATCGGCCGCCATCCGATTGAACCAACAATTCTGGGGCGGACACCGAATTCCCGGCCTAGGCTGGATCAAAGCGCTACTCCGGCGCATGATAGGGTTTCAGAAAGGATCAGCATGGCAGAACGTTCCTTCGCCCGCGAAGTCCAACAGCTCCGCCTCGGCGCCGGCGAAGAGTTTCGCGGCGAAGGTATCCTGGCGATTACCAAGGCCCTGCTGGAGAACGGCGTCGGCTATGTCGCCGGCTACCAGGGGGCGCCGATCTCGCACCTGATGGATGTATTGGCGGATGCGTCCGAAATCCTGGCCGAACTCGGGGTGCATTTCGAATCCAGCGCCAATGAGGCGGCGGCGGCGGCGACCCTAGCCACCTCGGTGATGTATCCGATCCGCGGCGCGGTGACGTTCAAGAGCACGGCCGGCACCAATGTCGCCTCCGACGCTCTGTCGAACTTGGCGTCCAGCGGCGTGACCGGCGGAGCGATGATTATCCTCGGCGAGGATTACGGCGAAGGCTCCTCGATCATGCAGGAACGAAGCCACGCGATCGCGATGAAATCACAAATCTGGCTGCTGGATCCGCGGCCCGACCTGCCCTCGATCGTGCGCATGGTGGAACACGGGTTCGCGCTGTCGGAGGCGTCCGGCACGCCGGTGATGCTGGAAGTGCGGATTCGCGCCTGTCACCTGCATGGCAGCTTCGTCGCCAAGGACAACCGCGCGCCGCCGTTCTCGCTAACCCAGGCGCGCAACGCGCCGAGGCGCGACACCGGGCGCATCGTGCTGCCGCCGGCCAGCTTCGCGCACGAGCGGGACAAGATCGCCCGCCGCTGGCCCGCCGCCGTTGCCTACATCCAGGCGAACCGCCTGAACGAGGTGTTCGACGGCGACTTGTCGGAGGTCGGGATCATCCTGCAGGGCGGAATGTACAACGGTGTGATGCGCGCGCTCATGCGGATCGGGCTCGCCGATATCTGGGGCGCTACACGGGTGCCGCTGTACGTGCTGAACGTGACCTACCCGCTGGTCGACGCCGAGCTGGTGGATTTCTGCGCCGACAAGCGCGCCGTGCTGGTAGTGGAAGAAAGCCAGCCCGACTTCATCGAACAGACATTGTCTAAAATCCTGCGCGAGGCCGACCTGCCGACCCGGCTGCGGGGCAAGCGCGTGCTGCCGATGGCCGGTGAATATACCGTCGCGGTGCTGGAGGACGGGGTGCGCGGTTTCTTCGCCGCCGTCGGCATGGCCAGTGAGCTGACGCCGTCCGCCAACGTCGCCGCTATCCTGGACGAGGAGCCTGTCCAGGCCTTGGCCAATGTTGTCCCCGCCCGGCCGCCCGGCTTCTGCACCGGCTGCCCGGAGCGGCCGATCTTCTCCGCCATGAAACTGGTCGAGCAGGAACTGGGGTCGCACCATGTCACCGCCGACATCGGCTGCCACCTGTTCTCCATCCTGCCGCCGTTCAATATCGGCGCCACGACGATGGGGTATGGGCTGGGACCGGCCTCCGCCTCGGCGCTGAACGGCGGTGAGGGCAAGCGGGTGGTCTCGTTCCTGGGCGATGGCGGGTTCTGGCATAATGGGCTGAATTCCAGCATCGGCAACGCGGTCTACAACAAGAGCGACAACGTCACCGTCATCGTGGACAATCATTACTCGGCCGCGACCGGCGGGCAGGATCTGCTGTCGTCACGGGCGGCGAGCCGCCGCCGCTCCACCGGGCACGCGATCGCGCGGGCGGTTCGCGGTGTCGGCGTGGGATGGGTGCGGCAGCTCGATCGCACCTACGACGTCGCCCGCATGCGCGACACGCTGCGTGCGGCGCTAACCACAAAGGCGCGCGGCCCGAAGGTGATCGTTGCCTCGTCGGAGTGCATGCTGAACCGCCAGCGGCGCGAAAAGCCCCTGCTGCAAGCAGCGGCGAGGGCCGGCAGGCGTGTCGTGCGGCCGAGGTTCGGCGTCGATCAGGACGTCTGCACCGGCGATCATGCCTGCATGCGGCTCTCGGGCTGCCCATCGCTGTCGCTGAAGCACACCGGGGAGAAGCTGCGCGACGACCCTGTCGCGGTGGTGGACAATTCCTGTGTCGGCTGCGGCCATTGCGGTGAGGTCGCCAACGCCGCGGTTCTGTGCCCGTCATTCTATCGCGCCGATCTCGTCGAGAATCCCAGCCGGATCGACCTCTTGCTGGCCCTCATGCGCGGCGCCGTGATCGGCTTCCTGCAACGACGCCGCGCCGCTCGGCAGTGGATGCCGGCCGCTGGAATATCTGCCTGAGATGGATCGCCCGATCACCATCGCGGTGCTGGCGATCGGCGGTCAGGGCGGTGGCGTGCTGGTGGACTGGATCGTGGCGCTGGCCGAACATAAGGGCTGGCGTGCGCAATCGACCTCGGTGCCCGGCGTGGCGCAGCGCACCGGCGCGACGATCTACTACGTCGAGGTGCTCGAGGCGGCGCCGGATCGGACGCCGGTGTTCTCCGCCATGGCCACGCCCGGCGATGTGGACATCGTTATCGCCGCCGAGTGGATGGAGGCCGGGCGCGCCATCCATCGCGGCCTGGTGACGCCGGATCGGACCACACTGATCGCCTCGACCCACCGTGCCTTCGCGGTATCGGAAAAGCAGGTGCCGGGCGACGGGATGGCGGATGCCGCGGCGGTGACCGCGGCAGCGCGGGCGGCGGCGCGCCGGTTCGTCGGGTTCGATATGGCGACACTGGCAGAGCAGGCGGGCAGCGTGGTGTCGTCGGTGCTGTTCGGCGCGCTATGCGGGGCGGCCACATTGCCGTTTGAGCGGGCGGCGTTCGAGGCGGCGATTTCGGCGACGGGCGTTGGCGTGCAGGGCAGCTTGCGCGGTTTTGCGTTGGGCTTCGATGCGGTCGGGGCGCCGCCCAGCGTGGCTGCGCCGTCGGCAGGCTCCGATCCGGTGAAACCGCTGCTGGCGCCGGTGGGCCACCCGCCGTTCGACGGCTTGCTGGCCCGCGCCGCCTCGCTGCCCGCCGCCGCGCATGAGATGCTGGCCGAGGGGCTGCGCCACGTGGTTGCCTTTCAGGACACCGCCTACGGTGCGGCATATCTGGACGCGGTGGAGGCAATCGCCGGCGCTGCCCGAGCCCGCGTGTCCGGCGGCGTGAGCACAGCGGACGGAAGCCACCTCTACGAGACCGCCGCCAAATATATCGCCCGAGCCATGGTTTACGACGACGTCATCCGGGTGGCCGCGCTGAAAACCCAGCCCTCGCGTGCCGACCGCGTGCAGCGCGAGATGGGCGGCCGCGTCATCGCCATCACCGAATTCATGCATCCCCGGATGGAGGAACTGCTCGGCCTCCTGCCCCCCGCGCTCGGCACCGCGCTGGAACGCCAGCCCCGCGTTGTGGCAGCGCTCGGACGGCTGCTCTGCGGCCCGCGCCGCATCCGGACGGACACCATCCTCGGCTTCTTTATGCTATACGCTGTCGCCGGCTTGCGTGGCTGGCGCCGCCGTACCCAGCGTCACGCGCGCGAGTGGGCGCGGATCGACGCCTGGCTGGCGCAGGCGCGGGAGGTAGCCGCCGAAGATCCCGCCCTGGCCGCCGAAGTGCTGGCCAACCAGCGGCTGATCAAGGGATACAGCGACACCCACAGCCGCGGCCTGGATAAGTATGCCCAGGTGATGGCAGCGGCGGGACGGCTGCAAGGCCGACCGGACGCCGCCGTCTGGGTGCGCCGCCTGCGCCAGGCCGCACTAGAGGATGAATCGGGGCACGCGCTACGGCAGGCGCTGCGCACCGTCGATTCTTTTCTGGAACAAAGGCAGGCGGCATGAGCAATCGCTACCGCGACGATCCCGATGCTCTGCGCGCCCTGGTGCGCGACGCAGAGGTCCATCGCGATGTTTACATCGATACCGAGGTCTTCACCCTTGAGATGGAGCGGCTGTTCGCCAATACCTGGGTCTATGTCGGCCACGATTCCCTCGTGCCAAAGCCGGGTGACTACTTCGGCACCACAATCGGCGCACAGCCGGTGCTGATGGTGCGGCACGAGGATGGCTCGCTGCATGTGCTGTATAATCGCTGCCCGCACAAAGGCACGCGCATCACCACCGAGACCTCCGGCAACACCGGGCGATTATTCCGCTGCCCATACCACGCCTGGAGCTTCCGCACCGACGGCAGCCTAGCCGCGCTGCCGTTGCCCGCTGGCTATGACAGCACCGGCTTCGCGGACAGCGCGGCGTCACGAGGTCTGACGCCGGTGCGCCACGTGCACAATTACCGCGGCTTCGTGTTCGCCAAGATGGCGGCCGGCGGCCCCGATTTCGGGGCGTTCTTTGGCGACGCGCTTTCCAGTATCGACAACATGGTGGATCGGTCTCCGGCCGGACGGCTGGAGGTTGCTGGCGGGGTGCTGCGCTACATGCACAACTGCAACTGGAAGATGCTCGTCGATAACCAGACCGACACCTGCCATCCAATGGTCGCCCATATGTCGTCCGCCGGCACCGCGATTCAACTTTGGAAGCGCGCCGGCGAACAAACCCCGAAGCCGATGGCGGTGGAGATCTATGCACCGTTCATGGCGCCGTACGAGTTCTTCGAAAAAATGGGCATTCGCACCTGGGAAAACGGCCATGGCCACACCGGGGTGCATCACTCGATCCACTCAAACTATACGGCTGTGCCGGACTATTTCGAGCGCATGGTCGCCGCCTATGGCGAACCCCGCGCCAAGGCGATCCTGGATGAGAACCGACACAACACGATCTACTTTCCCAATCTGATGGTAAAAGGGCCGATCCAGTTGCTGCGCTTGTTCAAGCCGCTGGGTCCTGATCGCACGCTGGTGGAAAGCTGGACGTTCCGATTGGTTGACGCTCCGGATTTTCTGCTCGAACGCACGCTGGTATATAGTCGTTTGGTTAACGCACCGACATCCGTGGTCGGACATGACGACCTGGAAATGTATGAGCGTGCGCAGGAGGGTTTGCACGCCGATGGCAATCCCTGGGTCAGCCTGCATCGTTTGTTCGAGCCTGGAGAGCAGCCGCTGTCTGTCGATAACGGAACAACCGAGCGGCAGATGCGCAACCAATTTCACGCTTGGGCGCAGTATATGGTATCCGGTGCATGATCTCGACCGCCGACGTCATCGGCCTTGTCTATTACGAGGCTCGGTTGTTGGACGAGCACCGCTTCGATGAATGGCTGGCCCTGTTCGCGCCAGACGGACGCTACTGGATGCCGCTGGAACACGGTCAGACCGACCGGCGGCTAACCGCATCGCTGATGGATGAGGATCTGTTTCTGCTGCGTCTGCGCGTCGAGAGGTTGAAGGGTAATCGCACCTATAGTCAGAAACCGAAAAGCCGCTGCCATCATGTGCTGCAACAGCCGCGGGTCGATATCTTCGACCCCGATACGGACCGTTACGCGACATGGACAGCGATGCACTATTTGGAGACGCGTCTGGATCAACAGGATCTTTACGCCGCCTGGGCAACGCATGAATTGGCGGTGATCGACGGATCATTGCGTATACGGATGAAACGGGTCGATCTGGTGAATTGCGACGCTGCGTTCGGCAGCATTCAGTTGTTCATCTAACCGGCGGCGCGCGATGCGATGAACACCGTCTTCGAAACTTTTCACCAAACCGCCCTTACCCACCGCGATCGCGCGTTTCTCTCGGTCACGGCAGAAACTGCTGCCGCCTACCAGATCGAGCCTGGCGACATCATCTACAGCCAAGCGTTGGACGCCGTGTTGCACCTCCGCCGCCGCTACGCCGAGGCCGGCTACGGCCCAGGTCTCCGCATCGGATTGCTGTTGGAAAATCGCCCAGCCTTCCTACTGCACTGGTTCGCGCTGAATGCGCTGGGCGTCTCGATCGTGCCGCTGAATCCCGACCTGCGAGTTATCGAGCTGTCCTACGTCATCGCACATTCCGAGCTGGTCGCGGTGATAGCTGTACCGTCACGCCACGCGGCGTTGCGGCAAGCCGCTGGCGACCGTCCCGTCGCGATCACCGCGCCGGATGAAATGCCTGCCACGGTGACAAGACCCGCTGTGGCTTGGGATGAGGCGGCGCTGCTCTACACATCCGGCACCACCGGACAGCCGAAAGGCTGCGTGCTGGCCAACAGCTATTTTCTGGCCGCCGGGGATTGGTACACTCGCCTCGGCGGCCTGGCGGCGCTGCGCATCGGCGGGGAGCGGATGCTGACGCCGTTGCCATTGTTCCATATGAACGCACTTGCCTGTTCGGTGATGGCGATGCTGATCACCGGAGGCTGCCTCATTCCGCTGGATCGGTTCCATCCCCTGTCCTGGTGGCGGACGGTGCGCGAGTCCGGTGCAACGGTGATCCACTACCTTGGCGTCATGCCGGCGATGCTGATGGTCGATTCGGCAGCGGCGGACGATCGAGACCATGCAGTCCGTTTCGGATTCGGTGCCGGCGTCGACGGCAAGCTGCACGCTGCGTTCGAGCAACGGTTTGGCTTCCCGCTTATCGAGGCCTGGGCGATGACCGAGACCGGCGCGGGTGCGATGATCGCAGCCGGTGACGAACCCCGCCATATCGGCACCTGCTGCTTCGGCCGTCCAGGCTCCGAGGTCGAGTGCCGCATTGTCCACGAAGACGGCAGCGATGCGGAACAAGGCGAACTCCTGGTCCGCCATGCCGGACCCGACCGGGGTTTCGGTTTCTTCCGAGAATATCTGAAGGATGCCGCCGCCACCGCCGAGGCCTGGCTGGACGGCTGGTTTCACACCAGCGATGTGGTTCGGCGCGGGCCAGACGGATCGTTGCACTTCGTCGACCGGCGCAAGAACGTCATTCGACGCTCCGGCGAGAACATCGCCGCCGTCGAGGTCGAAAGCGCGCTTCGTCAGCACCCCTCGATCGCGGACGCCGCAGTGGCCCCGATCGCCGATGCGTTGCGCGGGGAGGAAGTGTTTGCCTGCATCGTTCCCCGCGGCGAGGCTGACGCGGCCCTGGCGCGCGACATCGCCGCATGGTGCGTCGAGCGGCTGGCTTATTACAAGGCGCCTGGTTTCATTGCGTTCGTCGCCGAACTTCCGCTGACTTCGACACAGAAAATCCAGCGCGGCGAATTGCGCAGCGCAGTCGCCGAACTGGCAGCGACAGCGCATGATACCCGTGGTCTGAAGCGTCGGCCGGCATAGTGCGCCGGCGCGGTTACGAAGGCGTCGTGATTTGCGCACCAGTCAGCGTCAAGTATCGTCGCTATTCGGTGAACAGCGCACATTGGTGGGCCGGGCGGGCATTATATGCGTTGACGCAACGAACGCGTCTGCGACCCGCCGATCTGGATGGATTGTCGGTGTCCAGCTTCACCCTGGCACCCGACACGGCAGTTGGCCTGACGCAGCATCTCGGGCTGTCGCCGCGCTGGCTGGATCACGTCCCAATGGGCGGCGCCAGCGGCGGCATCGCGCTGCGCCGAGCGGCTCGGGCGGTGCAGGCGGGAGACGCGGATTTCGTGGCGTGCGTGGCGGCCGATACCAACCACGTCGACAGTTTCCGCAAGACTCTGTCTTCGTTCTCGCGTTTCGCCCAGGATGCGGTGTACCCCTATGGTTCGGGTGGCCCGAACGCCAGCTTCGCGCTCATCACTCGCCATTACATGAACCGCACTGGCGCCTCGCGAGAGGATTTCGGCCGCATCTGCGTCGCCCAGCGGGCGAACGCGCAACGATATAATGGCGCGCTGATGCGCAAGCCGCTCACGCTGGAGGATTATATGGCCGCCCGCGCGATCTCCGACCCAATCCATCTGTTCGACTGCGTCATGCCATGCGCCGGAGCCGAGGCTTTCCTGGTATGCCGCGAGGACGCCGTGCTCGGTTTAGGCCTACCGTTCGCCAGGGTGCTGTCGACGATCGAGCGACACAACGCCTATCCCGACGATCCGATCCAATATCGTGGCGGCTGGGCGATGGACCGAGGTGATCTCTGGGGCATGGCAGGGGTCAGACCCGAAGCAGTGGACTTCGTGCAGACCTATGATGATTATCCCGTCATCGTTATGATGCAGCTCGAGGATCTGGGTTTTTGTGCCGAGGGTGAAGCGCCGGCCTTCGTCCGCGCCCATAGCCTGACCGTTGACGGAGACTTCCCGCACAACACGTCTGGAGGCCAGTTATCGGTAGGGCAAGCCGGTGCTGCCGGCGGCTATCTGGGGCTGGTGGAGGCGGTGCGTCAACTGACAGATGAAGCCGGAGAAACTGCGGTGCCGGATGCTCGTGTTGGCCTGGTCTCGGGTTTCGGGATGATCAACTACGACCGTGGGCTTGCCAGTTCCGCGGTGTTGCTGGCGCGCCCATGACCGACCCTCTGACCCGGCCGCGGCGCAAGGATCCGCTGAAGAAGACGCGCGAACCGCTGCTGCCGCAAGGCGTTCGCAGCCGCACCGCGCATGGCCTGACGGCGGCCGCGGCCGAGGGCCGCTTCGCGCTGCAGGTGTGTGCCGACTGCGGCGCCACTCTCTACCCTCCACGCGACGCCTGTCCGCGCTGCCTGTCCGCTCGGGTGCCGTTCCGCGAGGTATCTGCGGGCGGGGTTGTGCTGGCGGGAACCACGATCCGCACCAGCATCGATGTCTACTTTCGCGAACGTACTCCTTGGCGCATTGGCACCGTGGCAATGGACTGCGGCCCGTCTGTGGTTGCTCATCTGCACGGCGATGTCACCGAGGGCGACCGGGTGCGTATGACATTGCGTCTGGACAAGAGCGGCCACGCGGTGACGCTGGCGATGCCGGAGCAGGCGACCGAGCATCAGGAGGACGACGTGCAATTGCGGGAGCTGACGTGCGATCCAAAGTTCCGCCGGGTACTGATCACCGATGCCCGCAACGCCACCGGCCAGGCCATGGCGCAGGCGATGGCAACGGCGGGGGCCGCGATCATCGTCGCCGGCATAGCCGACGCATGGAAGCCGTGGCCAGGTGAAGCAGCGCTACGCGCGATTCCGGGAGTTGAAATCGTTGCTCTGGATCTGACAGACAGTAGGTCGGTCGCCGACGTTGCCGGCGAGATCGGGCATCGCGTAGATATTCTTGTCAATACGACCGAGCACCCGCGGGTTGGCGGGATCATCGGGCGTCATGGTCTGACGATCGCGCGCGAAGAGATCGACATCCGCTACTTCGGCTTGCTTCGTCTGGCGCAGCAATTTGGACCTCCGATGCGCGCCCGCGGTGCCGACGGCGCCAATGCCGCGGCCGCATTCGTCAACCTGTTGTCGGTTCACGCGCTGGCGAATTGGCCGTTATATGGCGCATTCTCCGCTGCCGAAGCGGCCTGCCTGTCGGCCGCGCAGGCGCTGCGGGCCGAGTTGCGAGGCGGTGGCGTGAAGGTGCTTAACATCTTCACAGGACCCCTCGATAACGAATGGTTCCAGTCCGTGCCGCCACCCAAAGTGGCGCCTGCCGCGCTAGCCGCCGCCACCGTCGAGGCGCTACGCAATGGCATCGAGGACGCCTATGTCGGCGACATCGCGCAGGATATCCGGGCGCGGCTGGACGTTCAGCCAAAGGCACTGGAGCGGGAGTTGGAGGCATGACCGCGTCGCCGATGCTGGGTGCCTTGGCGGCCGCCCTGGCGTGCGGCACAATCCGAATCATCGACCTTACTCAGACGCTGGCACCGGAGTTCCCGACCATCGTGATACCTCCAGAACTCGGCCAATGCGCTCCGTTCCGCATTGAGGAAGTGTCGCGCTACGATGCCCGCGGGCCGGCATGGTACTGGAACAACTTTTCCATGGGCGAGCATACCGGCACCCATTTCGACGCGCCGATCCATTGGGTGACCGGCAAGGAACTGCCCAACAACGCGGTCGATACCATCCCGCCGGCGCATTTCCTGGCTCTGGCGTGCGTGATCGATTGCTCGGCGCAATGCGCCGCCGACGCGGATTTCGTACTGACCATTCCGTTTGTTGAAGATTGGGAAGCGAAATACGGCCGCATCCCGCCGCGCGCCTGGGTGCTGCTTCGCACTGATTGGTACAAGCGGCCGGTTCGCCAATACGCCAATTTGCTTGACGACGGTCCGCATTCGCCTGGCCCGGCGCCGGCGGTCGTAAAGTGGCTGGTGGAGGAACGCGACGTCCACGGCTTTGGCACCGAAACGATCGGCACGGACGCCGGCCAGGCAGCGCATTTCACGCCGCCATATCCGGCGCATCATTATATGCACGGCAGCGGCCGCTACGGGCTGCAATGCCTCGCCAATCTCGACCTGCTGCCGCCCACCGGCGCGCTACTTCTGACCGCGCCCCTGAAGATCCGCCAAGGCTCGGGCAGCCCATTGCGTGTGCTGGCACTTGTCGACACATCTGTATGACGGTTGCGGTGGTCACCGGCGGCAGCACCGGGATCGGCGCGGCAATCTGTATAATGTTGTCTCGCTTTCTCGTCGAGAACCTGCCGACGCACGCTGCGAACATATCGAGGTTGACCTGCGGGACCCGTTGGCGACTACTACGCAGGCGGCGCAAGAGATCGCCGAACGTCACTCGATCACCCATATCGTGCATAACGCAGGGCTACGCCCAGCTTTGGTCTCGGATATAATTATTGCAGATGTGATCGAGCTGACGCAACTGCACCTGAAGACTTCTCGTCACGCGCCGCGTTGGGGCTGGCGACCCGTACGGCATATACAGCAACCAAGGCCGGCATGATCGGAACGGCGCGTACCTGGGCGCTGGAGCTGGCCGCTGACGGCATCACCGTCAACGTCGTCGCACCCAGCCCGATCCCGGAGACAGAGATGTTCCATGACGTCGTTCCCGCCGACAGCCCGCGAGAGCAAGCGTTGGCTGCGGCAATTCCGATGAAGCGCCTCGGTGCGCCTGATGATGTGGCTGGTGCCGCCCTGTTCTTCTCCAGCCCGGCCAGCAGCTTCATCACCGGTCAAACGTTGTTCGTCTGCGGCGGGTCCAGCATCGGGTCGATGTCGATCTGAATGAAAGGCCATGCAATGCGTATCTGGTATCAAAGCTATGTCGATTATGCCAACGGCGCGCTCTATTGGGACACGCTGCGCGCCCATCTTGCGGATATCGTAGACCCCGGTACGGAAATAGATGTTCACGGCATCACCCCGCACGATTCATACGCTCACCCGATCGTGGAATTCCGTTGCGCGCGCGAGGTGATTTGCAATGCTGTCCGAGCCGAACGCGAGGGCTATGACGCCTTCATCATCGGCCACTTCCAGGACGCCGGGCTTTACGAATGCCGCTCGGTTGTCGACATCCCGGTCGTGGCGCTTGGGGAAGCCTCGATGCTGCAGGCCTGCCAACTCGGGCAGCGGACCGGTATCGTTACGATAAATCCGCGATATATTTCCTGGTTCCACCATCAAATCCGCAAATATGGATTGGAGCACCGCATCACCGGCGTCCACGCCCTGACGTTCGAACCCGGTGAGATTCTCCGCGCCTACGACGACGACGGGATCGCCAAAGACGTGGAACGAAAATATGCCGAGCAGGCGGGGCCGCTGGTGCGCCAGGGGGTAGATGTGCTGATCCCGGGGGGCGGCATTCCGATGCTGCTATTCTCCCGCATTCGCGGCCACGCCGTTGACGGAGCACCGGTCATCAACGGCATTCCTATCGTCGTCAAGGCGGCCGAAACCGCCGTCAAGCTTCGCCGCCTCACCGGGCTTGGGGTTAGCCGCACGTCCGACTATGTCAAACCACCGCCCCACGTCATCGAGGAATTCCTGTCCTACCCGAAAGGGCTCTGACCGCATGCCCACGCCCCTATGTCCCGCGACGACGCGCCAAAGTCCCGGCCAAAGCGATCGCGGCCAACAGGCTGGTAGCATCGGCCACGCCCTTGCCCGCGATATCGAAAGCGGTGCCATGATCGGGCGACGTTCTTACGATCGGCAGGCCCAGAGTCACGTTCACGCCATGGTCCATGTCCAGCGTCTTCAGCGGGATCAGCGCCTGGTCGTGATACATGCAGATGGCTACGTCGTAGCGGCTGCGCGCGGCGGCGGTAAACATCGTGTCGGGCGGCCAGGGGCCAGAGACATCAATTCGCTCGGCTCGCAACAGGTCGATAGCCGGCCGCACCAGAGTAGTTTCCTCGGTTCCCAGTGCGCCCTCCTCTCCGGCGTGCGGATTCAGACCAGCGATCGCCAGACGAGGGGAGGCGATGCCAAAATCGCGTCGCAACGCGGCGGCGGTTGTACGACCGGCCGCGACGATCATCTCGGTCGTCAGCATCGCGATCGCATCCCGCAATGACGCGTGTACTGTTACTGGCACGACACGTAGCATCGGGCTGGCGAGCATCATGATCTGCTGCCCGGTGGCGCCGGTCAGTTCGGCCAGGAATTCGGTATGTCCAGGATAGGGAAAACCAGCCTGGTACAAGGCGGCCTTATTGATCGGATTGGTAACGACGGCGCCGACGCTACCAGCCAGCGCAAGCTTCGTCGCCTGCTCGATCGATGCAATGACGGCATCCGCGTTCGCCGGGTCAGCCCGTCCCGGCACTGCGGCCGAAGCCAATGGCACGGCCAAAACGGGCAACGCTGATTGAAATGCGTCGGCAGCCTCGGCAGCATGTCTCAACGTCCGCAACGGCACCGCGAGGCCCAGGTCAAGCGCCAATTGCCGCAGCCGAACCGGATCATCCAGCACGACGAAAGCGGGGCCGCTGCCGCGCAGTGCAAGCCAGGCTTTCAGCGACAGTTCACCGCCGATTCCAGCCGGGTCGCCCATTGTCAGCGCAAGCGGCTTCATCGCCCCGCATCCGCGCAGGGCACATCGCCTTCCCCAGCCGAATTAACCGCCGATTCCATGACTTCAGATATGGATCGCTCGTCCGTCCGCCGCCAGGGCCGCTTCCTTTACCGCCTCGCTGAGCGTCGGATGGGCGTGGCAAATCCGCGCGACGTCCTCGGCCGAGGCGCCGAATTCGATCGCGGTGGTCAGTTCCGCGATCAATGTGCCGGCATCGGGGCCAAGCACATGCGCGCCGAGCAGTCGGTCGGTCGATTTCTCGGCCAAGATCTTTACAAAGCCATCGGTGTCCCCCATCGCGCGCGCTCGACCATTCGCGGTGAACGGGAATTTGCCGATCGTATAGGCGACGCCGCCGGCCTTCAGTTCTTCCTCCGTCTGTCCCACCGAGGCAACTTCGGGCCAAGTATAGACCACGCCGGGAATCGCCCCGTAGTTAACATGACCGGCCTGACCGGCGAGGATCTCCGCCACCGCAACACCTTCATCCTCGGCCTTATGCGCCAGCATCGGGCCGGCGATCGCATCGCCGATGGCGTGGACGCCCGCTAAGGTGGTTGCATAACTGGCATCGACCTTGACCTGCTTTCGGTCATCGAGTTCGACGCCGACCTGCTCCAGGCCAAGGCCATCGGTGTAGGGACGACGGCCGATCGAAACCAGCACGACATCCGCTTTGATCGTTTCCGCCGCGCCGCCCTTGACAGGCTGCAGCGTCAGGGTGACCCCATCTGCCGTTGCTGCCGCCTCGCTCACCTTCATGCCCAGGCGAAACTTCAGCCCCTGCTTCTGCAGGATCCGTTGGAACGCCGTGGCGACTTCGTTGTCCATTCCCGGTACAATCCTGTCGAGGAACTCGACAATGGTTACCTCGGCACCGAGGCGGTGCCAGACACTGCCAAGTTCCAGCCCGATATACCCAGCGCCGATCACCGCAAGGTGCCCCGGAACCGTTTGCAGTTCCAGGCCACCGGTTGAGGTGACGATCCGCTTTTCATCGACCGCAACGCCGGGCAGCGGAACGCTCTCGCTGCCGGTCGCGATGACGATGTTCTTCGCTGTGTAGACGGTGCCGTCGACATCGACCGTGCCTGGCGCGGTGATTCGGCCAGCGCCCTTCAGCCAAGTGACCTTGTTCTTGCGAAACAAGAATTCGACGCCCCTGGTGTTGGCGTTGACGACCTCGGTCTTGCGCGCCTGCATGCGAACGAGATCCAGCTTCACGTCGCCCACCAGCACGCCATGACGCTTCAGCGCATGGCCGGCTTTCTCGAACTCCTCCGACGACTGTAGCAGCGCCTTGGACGGGATGCAGCCGATGTTCAGACAGGTCCCGCCGAGTGTCGGACGCTTCTCGACGCAGGCTACTTTCAGCCCTAATTGAGCGGCGCGGATGGCACAGACGTAGCCTCCTGGCCCCGAACCGATGACGATTACGTCGAAGAAATCGCTCATGTAGTCCCCAGGGTTACCCGCAGTTATCGCCATGGACGGTTGTGCTTCAACGACCGCTCACAGATCCAGTAGCAACCGGCGCGGGTCTTCCACGCCTTCCTTGACCCGGACCAAAAAGGACACCGCCTCTTTGCCGTCAACAATGCGATGATCGTACGACACCGCGAGGTACATCATTGGCCGGATCTCGATCTTGCCGTCGACAACCATCGGGCGCTCCTGGATCTTGTGCATCCCCAGGATCGCCGACTGCGGCGGATTCAGGATCGGCGTCGACATCATCGATCCGTAGATGCCGCCATTGGTAATGCTGAAGGTGCCGCCGGCCAGATCCTCAAGCTTAAGCGCGCCGTCGCGGGCACGCTTGCCGAAGTCGGCGATCGCCGCCTCGATACCAGCAAATCCTAGCTGATCGGCATCGCGGATCACCGGAACCACAAGACCGGTCGGGCCACCTACGGCGATCCCCATGTTGACGAAGTTCTTGTAGACGATGTCGTCGCCGTCGATTTCGGCGTTGACCGCAGGAAATTCCTTCAGCGCCACGCAGCAAGAACGGACGAACACGCTCATGAAGCCGAGCCGGATGCCGTTGTGCTTCTTTTCGAATGCGTCGCGATATTGCGTCCGCAGCGTCATGATCGCCGACATGTCCACTTCGTTGAAGGTGGTCAGCATCGCCGCGTTGTTCTGCGCTTCCTTCAGCCGCAGCGCGATGGTACGGCGCAAGCGGGTCATCTTCACCCGCTGTTCCCGAGGCTCATCCTGACGCGGCCCCCTGGCGGCCGGTGCCGGTGGAGCGGGAGCGGGGCGATTGAGAAAATCTAGAACGTCGCCCTTGGTGATGCGCCCGTCCTTGCCGGTCCCGGCGCCCAGTGCTTCGGCCGGAACCTTGTTCTCTTCGATCAGCTTCGCGGCCGCCGGCAGCGGCGCGTGAGCCGATGCCGCGCTGTCACGGGTCGCGCCAGGGGTTGCGTCAGGGGGCGCGGCAGGACGAGACACCGGACCCAACGGGCGCGGCGGCGGATTGACGCCCGGCGGCGGATTGGCTGCCGGCCGCGGTTCGGCGACAGACGATGGCGGTAGGGCGGCCGCGGATGTCGGCTGCGGCTCACGTGCCATCGCCTTCGGCTGCGAGGCCGGCGCTGTCTTGGTCGGGCCGGAGGCTACTTTCGCAGCGCCATCCACCACGCCAAGGACCGAACCGACCTCGACCTCGGTGCCCTCAGCCACCGCGATCGAGGACAGCACACCCTGGGCCGGAGCGTTCACCTCCACGGTCACCTTGTCGGTTTCCAGTTCGACCAGCGGCTCGTCGGCCGCTACCGGTTCACCTTGCTGCTTGATCCAGCGGGCAACCGTGGCGGTTGTGACGCTCTCGCCCAATGCGGGCACAACGATTTCAGTCGCCACGGCGATATGTCTCCAGGCGTAGGTCAGCGGGGGGCGTAATCAGCGGGGGGCGTGAGTGAAACCGCGCCCGGCGGTCTAGCCGATACCAAGCAACGTGGCTACCAGGCGCGCCTGCTGAACGATATGGGTCTTGGCCAAGCCAGTCGCCGGGCTGGCGGCGGCATCACGGCCGACATAGGTCGGCCGGCGAACCTTCATGTCCAGGCGGCCGAGCACTTTTTCGATACGACGATCGACGAAGTGCCAGGCGCCCATGTTCTCGGGCTCTTCCTGGCACCAGACCACGTCGGCGTTGGTGTAAGGCGCCAATACCCGGCGGAGGGTGTTTTCGGGAAACGGATAAAGCTGTTCCAGCCGGACGATGACGATGTCATTGATCTTCTTGGACCGGCGTTCCGCGAGGAGATCGTAGTATACCTTGCCGGAGCAGATCGCCACGCGGCGCACCTGCTCGGGCGGCGCGATCGCGTCGATTTCCGGAATCACGAACTGGAATCGAGTGCCCTCGGCGAAGTCAGCCAACGGCGACACCACCAGCTTGTGGCGCAACAGCGACTTCGGCTCGAACACGATCAGCGGCTTGCGGAAGTTGCGGTGCTGCTGCCGGCGCAGCGCATGAAAATAGTTGGCAGGAGTGGTCAGGTTGCAGACATACATGTTTCGTTCGGCACAGAGCTGCAGATAGCGCTCAATGCGCGCCGAGGAGTGTTCCGGACCCTGACCCTCGTAACCGTGCGGCAACAGCAGCACCAAGCCCGACATTCGCAGCCATTTGGTTTCGCCGCAGGCCAGGAACTGGTCAATGATCACCTGCGCACCATTGGCGAAGTCGCCGAATTGCGCTTCCCACAATACCAGGGTCTCCGGATCGGCCAACGAGTAGCCGTACTCGAAGCCCAGGACGCCAGCTTCCGAAAGCAGTGAGTTATAGATCTCGATCCGCGCCTGGTCTTCGGCGATGTTGTTAAGCGGCGTATATTCATGCTGATTAACCTGGTCGATCAGCACCGCGTGGCGCTGGCTGAAGGTGCCGCGCTGACTATCCTCTCCAGACAAGCGGACACGAGTCCCTTCAAGCAACAGACTGCCGTAGGACAGTGCCTCCCCGGTCGCCCAGTCGATGCCCTCGCCGCTATCGACAGCCTGCCTTTTAGCCTCAAGCTGACGGCTGATCTTCGGGTTAAGGTTGAAGCCATCCGGCACGTGCGCCAGCGCGTTGCCGATCCGCTTAAGCGTTTCACTCGGAACGGCGGTGGGCTGCTCGGCAAGTTCGTCTTCCTGCTGGTCCACCGGGGTGAAGCCGGACCAATGCCCTTCCAGCCAGTCCGCCTTGTTGGGCCGGTATGACTTCGCCGCGGCATTGGCGTCTTCCAGCGTCCTGGTGAAGTCATCCAGCATCGCCTTGGACTCGGCCGCCGGCACGGAGCCCTCGGCGGCCAGCTTCTCGGCATAAAGCGTGCGGGTGGTTTTGGTGGCGCTGATCGCCCGATACATCAACGGCTGAGTGAAGGCTGGCTCGTCGGTCTCGTTGTGGCCGTGGCGACGGTAGCAGACGATGTCCAACACGATGTCGCTGTTGAACTTCATGCGATACTCGGCGGCCATCCGTGAACAGAACACCACCGCCTCGGGATCGTCGCCGTTGACATGCAAAATCGGCGCCTGGATCGATTTCGCCACGTCGGTGCAGTATAGTCCGGAAAACGCGTGCGCCGGAACCGTGGTGAAGCCGATCTGGTTGTTGACCACCAGGTGAATCGTCCCCCCGGTGCGGTAGCCAATCAGCTGGCTCATCGCCAGCGTCTCATAGACAAGCCCCTGGCCTGCGAAGGCAGCGTCACCGTGCATCAGGATCGCCATCACCGACTTGCGCGTCTTGGTATCGCCGGACCGGTCCTGCCGGGCGCGGACCTTGCCGACGACGACCGGATCCACTGCCTCCAGGTGCGACGGATTCGGCTGCAGCGACAGATGCACGCTGTGACCACCGATCTCCAGGTCGGTGGAGGTGCCCAGATGATACTTCACGTCACCTGACCCTTGCACATCTTCGGGCTTGAAGCTTTCGCCTCCAAACTCGCTGAACAGCGCGGTTAACGGCTTCCGGACGATATTGACCAAGGTGTTAAGTCGGCCGCGATGCGGCATGCCGATCGCGACTTCCACCGCACCGGATGACGCGGCAACGGCGATCATTGCATGCAGCGACGGTATGGTGACCTCGCCGCCTTCCAGGCCGAAGCGCTTGGTGGTGACGTAACGCTTCTGGCAGAACGCCTCGAAGCCCTCGGCCTCGGTCAGCTGTCGCAGCACGGTGCGCTTTTCAGCGGCATCAAATGTGGTTCGCCAGGGTGCGCCCTCGACCTTGCGCTGGATCCAGGACTTCTGTTCCGGGTCCTGTATGTGCATGAATTCGACGCCGATCGGACCGCAATAGGTTAGTCGCAGAACCTGCATGATCTCGCGCAGGGTGGCGGTCTCACGACCCAGCACCTTGTCGATGAAGATGGACTTGTCGAGATCGGCCTCCGTGAAACCATAGGATGCCGGATCCAGCTCGGCATGCTTGTGCGGCGACTGCAGACCGAGCGGATCAAGCTGTGCTTCAAGATGTCCGCGCACCCGGTAGGACCGGATTAGCATCAGCGCGCGCAGCGAGGCAATCGTGGCGGCCCGGACCTGATCCGGCGCCAGGTCCTCAGCCGCGGGCTTAGACACCGTTTCACCCGCCATCAGGCCGCGGCGCGGCGCCCAGGATGCGCCACTGGCATCCTCCAACACGGCGCGGGCCTCGTCGTTCATGGCGGCAAACAGCTCGGCGAAGCTGGGGTCAACAGCGGAAGGGCGGGACGCCCACCGCGCATAGAGATCGGCCAAGAAGGCTGCGTTGGCGCCATTGAAGGCTGACGCCAGGATGTCGATGCCGGCCATCTGTTACGATCCCTTAGTTGTCCGTGGCGACTCTTAGACAAGCCCGACCTGTGCGAAAAGCTCTTTTGGCCGGGCAGTCCGGAGATGCCGGACGGGATATGGTGGCAGGCTGCGCACAGTCGATGAATGCCAAGTACCGGAGCAAAAAATGCGCCAAACCGCCCGCTGTGAATTGGCGCAACGATAGTTAATAGTCGAACTCGTTGAATGGAACCTAGATCGCGAAGCGTCAGGTAGCGGGCTGCTCCTCGGTCGGTGGAGCGGGCGGGCGAGCCCGGCGTTCGGCCATGAACTGGTCGAACTCCGCCTTGTCCTTAGCGAAACGAAGGCGTTCCAGGAACGATCCGAACTCCTTCTGCTCCTCCTCCATGCGGCGCAGGGTCTCGGCCTTGTATTCATCGAACGCTCGGTTGCCCGAGGTCGAGGCGGCACGACCCGAAGGCCCGCAGCCCCAGGTTTTCCAGTTCGCCCACGGGCCGGCGTCCTGCCCGTTGTGTTGGCTCATAGCTCGTCTGCGACGACCGAAGCATCCCATGCGACCACTCCCTATCGTATAAATGAGCAAAGCGAGTCCGACCGGCCACCAGAACAGGAAGCCGAGTATGGTAAAGGCGATGGCAGCCGGACGGCTGAGCCCCGCCGGGTGCCAGAATGGCGGACCACCCCAGGCCGGATTGTCCCAACCCGGACCCGAGTTCTGGGGTCCCCCGTTCTGGCCAGTATAAGCGGCCCCGTGATTGGGTTGTTGCCACTGTGGGCCCTTGGTATTGCCCCAGGGGCCTTGGTTCCAGCCACGCGGGCCATAGGCGTCTGGATTGGCAGCGCTCGTCATCGAGGGCCTCATGTGAATGTAAAGCACATTTACATTGGGGCTGGCGACGCTGAACGTCAAGCGGTTAGCCGGCCGCTCGCAACGAAATCGACGGGGAGCGATGAGAGCCCGAAGCGACGCCCTCAAGGGGCCAATACCGCCGGCTTCGGAGAATGCCCGATGAGCGTTTCGAAATTCCTTCCGCCATGGGCGAACTGAAGCTTCTATGGGATGAAGTTGGCTGGCTTTCGACGAGATCATCGCCACGGCGGTGATCGGCACGGGAACGGGACCCCCTATCGGCATCAAAAGGGGACCTCGTTCGTTGCGATTTGTTAGAATCTGTCGGGGTTTGTTTGTTCGGCTGACAAGAGCCGTTTCTTCGCCTCAACCTGGTTTCGCCCCGCGGACCGCGCGCAGCCGCGGTCAAGCATGGCCGCAGGCCACCGCGGAGCGGCGCGCAGGCGTGTTTGACGGCGGCGAGCACGGCACCAGGCTCGAACAGGATGGGTTCCGCGGATCAGACGCGGTTCTTGAAGCGCCCGCTCTCGTTGCCGGTTTCGACGATGTCGCAATAACGGGTCAGGCGGTCGAGCAGCCCGGTAGTCATCTTGGCGAGCGTCACAGCTTTAGGTTGACGCATATCCTGAGTTTGGAAGGTAGTTGGCACATTCCTGAGCGATAAATTTGTCCAGCAGTGTGCCGATGGTTTTCCAAGCTGGTTCGATCGACCGAGGATCCGCCTTTCGCAATAGAGCCGAGATTGTCGATGATGACGACATCGCCAGGCCGCAACGTCGGCACCAAAAACTGAGTGACGTAGGCCAGGAAGCTGACGGCGTTGATCGGGCCATCGAGCACGCAGGGCGCGGTGATCCCATCGCAGCGAGGGGCACCGACGAAGGTCAGTGTCTTCCAGTGCCCATGAGGCACCTTGGCGACCAGACGCTCGCCAAGCGCGCAACGGCCGTGTGTCCGCGTCATGTTGGTCTTCACCCAGGTTTCGTCGATGAAAACCAAACGTTTGGGATCAAACTTGTCCTGATGCTTCTGCCAGCGCTCGCGACGGCGGACCACGTCTGGGCGATCCTGCTCGCTGGCGTGCAGGCTTTTTTTAAAACTCAGTCCGGCCCGGCTCACAAAATGCCAGACACCATAGTAGCTATATATGAATAGTCGCGTAGGCGCGAATCCGCCTCAATCCTGGGCTAACCCCTCAGATCGGCAGTTTTTCGAGAGCACTTTTGCGGCGATTGACGCCGTTCGGGTGGCATGGCGCAATACAGCAATGCACGTCGAAAGCAAACATACCGAGGACGAAGCTGACCATATCTTTTGAGCCGTTCGTGGTTTTATGAGGAAGCTCGCTTCCCGTTGCAACGAGGATGGGGATCCGATGGCATGACGTCTTTCATCGGCTTCACCACCTGCCTGAACCCCCTCTCAAAATCCTCCGGCTCCTCAGAAGCGCCGATCGCGCGGGCGGTTTCCACGAACCGTTCGCGCTGGGGCTTCTCAGCGCGCTGCGGTGGCACGCGCAAAATCACGAATCTGACGCGGATTGACCACCGCGAGCGGCAGGTGCGCGCCGGCAAGTGCCGCCGCCACCGTGATCTCGAAGCCTCCGGTGGCTTCGAGCACGATCAGGGCTGGGGCCAACCGGCGTAAATCGCCTTCGAGTTGTTCCAGGCCGGGGCCGTCACGGGGGACGCTGAAGATGTGGTCTGATGGGCGAACATGAACATGAGCCGATCCTTCGAGACGTCGATGCCGACATATCCTGGCGAAGTGGAAAGCTGTTCCATGACCCGTCCTTGCGAATGCGGGCTCGATTGGCGGCCCAAGCGACTGTTCGGGCTCCTGACGGAACCGGTGAACGGGGCCCCATGCTTTTTCACGGGCTCAATCGCCCTGGGGGGCTGCGGGCTCCCATCCACCGATAGCCTCTCCGGCCCCGTTTCGGCCAGCAAGGGCAAGATACAAGGGGGTGGTTCGCCCGCCTCGACTGCGCCCGATGACTTGCGTTTCGGCCCAAAATTCATGCCGTTGCGGGCCGCTTGGGGCGTTTGATCGGGTTCGAGCTGACACCCGGCCAACGCAGCGATATCGGCGTCGCCAACAGCTTGCTGGCGACGCTGCCGAAGGCCGAGCACGTGCTTGGCGAAACGGCCTACGACGGCGACGGACTGCGCGCTTTGCTCGCCGAGCGAGGCAGCACCGCAGTCATCAAGCCAGACCCGACCCGTAAGAACGTCCCGGCTTTTGGCACAGGGACTTACAAACTCCGCAACCTGATCGAGCGCACCTTCGCACATCTGAAGGACTGGCGCCGGGTCTCAATCCGTTACGATAAGCTCGCCCGCAACCTCGGATCGACAGTCGCCCCGGCAGCCATCATCTTCTGGTGGACCTGAAATTGAGTCCGGAACCTAAAAAATGCCTCTCAACGTGTCCGATCAAGCCGCTGCCTCGAAGCCGAGACAGTTCCATATACTGGTGCCAGTCGGCGGATGCGCGACAGTGTTTACCGCCGATTGGATTGGCAGCAACGACGCACGCGTACGTCCATGGAAGGCCGTGAGCTGCTCGCCATAGGCGACACCCGGATCAAGGCGGTTTGACCGTGCTCTATACTCTCCACCCTGAGGCTTCACGACAATCAATGCTGAATATTCGCGGTTTCTTCATGATTTTCCTATCCTCTTTGGTCCATACGCGCTCCACGTTCGAACGTCACGCGCTGGTGCCGCGATCGGTTTGTGCCATGCGGAAGGAAGTGAGTAAGTGGCAAGCGAGCACTGGCTGGCGAATAAACAGTGGTCGGAATCGCTGATCCCGACGCGGCGTCGCGGCGTCAGACCGGGCCGCAATCGGACAGTCATCAACGGCATTCCGCACGTTCTGAAGTACGGCTGTCGTTGGCGCGATTGTCCGTCGGTCTGTGGTCCGCACATGACGATCTACAAGCGCTTCAAACCGCTGGTCGAAGGCGGCATCTGGCAGCAGATGCTGCAATGACTGATCACCTCGGATGTCGCCGATCTGCAGTGCATCGACAGCACCACAGCGAAGGCGCATCGGTGCAGTGCCGGCGGAAAAAGGGGGGGGGCCGAATCGCGGGCCATCGGGCGCAGCCGGGGTAGGCGAACCACCAAAATTCATGCCGTCGCGGACCGCTTGGGGCGTTTGATCGGTCCGACCTCACACCGGACCAACGCGGCGATACCCGCGTCGCCAACAGCTTGCTCACGACACTCCTGAAGGCCGACCACGTGCTTGGTGACACTGCCTACGACGGCGAGGGGCTGCACGCATTGCTTGCCGAGCAGGGCAACACCGCAGTCATCAAGCCAAACCTGACCTTGTTTGGAGTGCGGCCCTGCGGGTGGACAGTCTGAGTTCGTAGATTTGCCCCCCTTGTGGGGATTCTGGAGAATAGAAGCCATGGCCAAGCATCGTTCCCATAGCGTCGCATTCAAGCGTCAGGTTGCCGAAGAGTTCATCGCCGGTGAAGCCCTGCGCGCACTGTCCAAGCGCCACGACATTTCCCGGCAGCTGATCCGGATCTGGGTTGGCAAGTTCGAGGTTGGGGCGCTGGATGAGGATGTGCAGGCCGGCCGAGAGCTTTATGAAGACACTGAAGGTCGAAGCGGTCTACTTGGTTGCCTATGAAACCTTCGAGGACGTCACGGCGGACCTTCCGTGCTTTATCGAAGAGGTCTACATTAATCATCTGAAGGACTGGCTCCGGGTCGCACTCCGTTAAGAATAACTCGCCCGCAACTTCGCCTCGACAGTCGCCCTGGCGGCCATCGTCATTTGGTGGACCTGAAATTGTGTCTGGAGCCCAATGCATTGTGCCGCCACGCAGCCCATGCATTTATCCAAGGCCACCCATTCTGGCCGAACACCTCAAGAAGCGCCTGGAACCTCCAGACGGTGTCCTCACGATCAGGTCCATCGCATCGAGCCCACCGACCCAGCGTGGCGCGAGTCGTCTTGATGCAGCATCATCCCGGACAGCGGCCTGCGCGGCCGATGCGCGCCGTGGCGCGTGGCAACAAGTCCCTCGGATTGCAGCAAGCTCTTGGTCCATCACCCGGACAGATCGTGTGCTACCGAACCGCGGGGGTAAACCGCCTTGACGGTTTAGTCGCCATGGCCGAATTTGACCGAACACAACAAAATTTTATCCTGGAGCTGTTTTTGCGAAACGTGGGGGGATCCGCAAATGGTCGCACTGAATTCTGAAGGCAAGCTTGTGGATCGCCCGCTGTCGCCGCACCTGCAGGTGTATCGATGGCCGATCAGCATGGCGCTATCGATCCTTCATCGCGTAACAGGCGTCGGCCTTGCGTTCGGCACCCTGATACTAACTTGGTGGCTTGTCGCCACTGCGGGTTCTGATATCGAATTCGATAGGGCGCAGCATTTCATTGGTTCCGTACCCGGACTTTTGATACTGTTTGTTTGGTCAGTCGCACTTATATTCCATTTTTTTAGCGGCATTCGCCATCTGTTTTGGGACCTTGGAATCGGGTTCGGCGCGCCCACGTCCACGATGTCTGGCTGGGCCGTGTTAGTCGCTACTGGCGCATTCACCACTGTCGTCTGGCTCGTGGGACTACTGGTGCGGTAAGGAGCCGATATGCCCTTGAAGCCAAGAATTGAGGTGTCGCGTTCCGTAATGCGCATAGCCGCCCGAGGGGCGAGGCGCACAGATGGAGATAATTGGTGTGGACAGCGGTTGAGTGCTCTCTCGCTAGTGCCCTTGTCTCTTTGGTTTATCTGTTCGGTGATCCACCTGTCCGGCGCATCGCATCAAACCGTAATAAACTGGATGACATCGACCGTAACCCTGAGTTTGATGCTCGCGCTTATTTTAGCGACTTTCCACCATCTTCAACTCGGGGTGCAAGTAATAATCGAAGATTATGTCCACGATGATCTAGCTAAGTTGGGCATGGTGGTGAGTGTGAAAGCTGTGTCTGCCCTTTTAGCGCTAGTTTGTATTATATCGGTGCTGAAAACTGGACTTTGAGTAGGAAGGAAAACGTTCTATGGTTGGAATTACGGCGCCGTCGTCACGAGCCTACAACGTGCTGGATCACACATACGACGTTGTAGTTGTTGGGGCTGGTGGCTCTGGTTTGAGGGCGGCGTTAGGCATGGGTGCCTGCGGGTTGAGAACGGCCTGCATAACCAAGGTTTTCCCAACCCGAAGCCACACTGTGGCAGCGCAAGGCGGAATTGGTGCGGCGCTGGGTAACATGGGTGAAGACGACTGGCGTTGGCACATGTACGACACGGTCAAAGGATCCGACTGGCTTGGTGATCAAGATGCCATCGAGTATATGTGTCGTGAGGCCATCCCGGCTTTGTACGAACTGGAGCACTACGGTGTGCCGTTCAGTCGCACCGAAGATGGACGTATCTATCAGCGTCCTTTTGGTGGTCACATGACTGAATACGGGAAGGAGCCAGCCATGCGGGCGTGCGCTGCGGCTGATCGTACGGGCCATGCTATCTTGCACACTTTGTACCAGCAGAGCCTTAAGCGAGGCACGGAATTTTTTGTCGAATACTTCGCGCTTGATTTGATTTTTGATCACGAGGGCATCTGTCGCGGCGTTGTGGCCTGGTGCCTGGAAGATGGTAGCATCCATCGGTTCCGGGCCCAAATAGTTGTGATGGCAACGGGTGGATATGGACGAGCCTATTTGTCCTGCACATCGGCACATACTTGCACCGGCGACGGTACAGGAATGGTGCTCCGAGCAGGTTTACCTGTCCAAGACATGGAATTTGTACAGTTCCACCCAACGGGTATCTTTCCCGCCGGTTGTCTCATTACTGAAGGTGCCCGCGGTGAAGGCGGCTATCTGAGCAACGAGGATGGCGAGCGCTTTATGGAACGTTATGCGCCAACTGCGAAAGATCTTGCCAGCCGAGATGTTGTTTCTCGTTCCATGACATTGGAAATAAATGCTGGACGCGGCTGTGGTCCGGAGAAGGATCACATTATGCTTCATTTGGAGCATCTTGGATTCGACCTGCTTCTCGAGCGCTTGCCCGGCATTTCGGAAACCGCAAAGGTCTTTTCCGGCGTCGACGTAACGAAGGAGCCGATACCAGTGCTGCCCACGGTCCACTATAACATGGGAGGCATACCGACAAATATTCATGCGCAGGCGCTACGCCCGGCGCGAGACAACCCCGACGCTGTGATTCCCGGATTGATGGCAGTCGGTGAAGCGGCATGTGTTTCAGTTCATGGCGCAAATCGTCTTGGCACAAACTCCTTACTCGATCTTGTGGTTTTTGGCCGCGCGGCTGCTCGTCGTGCCTCTGAAACTATCTCATCCGGTACCTGTCAGCCCCCATTACCCCCAAAGGCCGGTGAAGCCTCACTCGATCGTTTCGATGATATCAGACACTCAAAAGGAGGTACTAAAGTCGCGGAGCTTCGCTTAGCAATGCAGCGCTCTATGCAGAACCACGCAGCGGTATTCCGGGACGCAAAAAGCTTGACCAAGGGCGTAGAGAAAATGAGGAAGGCTTGGGCCGGAATGGCTGACATATCTATCACAGACCGCAGCCTGATTTGGAACAGTGACCTGATGGAGGCATTAGAATTAACTAATCTTATGAGCAACGCAACGACAACGATGGTGGGCGCCGAAGCACGAACCGAGAGCCGGGGCGCACATGCGCATGACGATTATCCGGACCGCGACGATCAGAACTGGATGAAGCACACATTAGCGTGGTGCGATAGAGCTGGTAACGTAAAACTAAGTTATCGGCCTGTGAAGATGAGGACTCTGACGAATGAAGTATCCGTCATCCCACCAAAGAAACGGGTATACTAAATTTGACTAAGAATTACTTGGCTATGGTCTGTCGCCAATTAACCTGCAATTCTCAATCAGTGGGAACTGCTTTCCCGGCCTTCATTGCCGATCCGCATGCGTTAAACCGCCCCGCCTTGCGCTCACGCCGGATTATTCGCTGACCATGCTTACCAGGCAGACCCCGGTCCGACGCAGGGCGTTCGAGTTGCTGGGGCCGGATTTGTAGCGAGTGGCGGGGGATGAACCCGGCAGACTATCATTATATTACAGACGCTTGCGTTTCTTCAGAGAAGGAAGTCCGGGCTAAAAGCCGCGTGAGTAGCGATGGCCGCATTTCGAGGCACCAATTCGCGACGGCTTCGGATTCCAAATCATCAGCGTGACGCATGCACCCAGCCCTTCTCCCGACGAGCTTAACGTGCTCCGCACCGCGATTGCGGCAAAACAACTGGCCGGTCGCGAGGCTGAGGCGAGGGGGCGGCCGGGGCCGAGGCGATCGTGGCGCACCTGAAGCTGCTGATCGCCAAGCTCAAGCACGACTGCTTTGGTGCCTCCTCCGAACGCGGGCCGCAAACTGCTCGACCAGATGGAACTCGAGCTCGAAGAAACCGCCAGCGAGGCCGCCACCGCGGCCGCGCAGGATGGCGCGTCAGTCGAAGCGGCACCGTGGGCCTGCCCAGGTGAGGTTTTCGTCGGAATCGATACCGCAAAGGCACGGAATGCGGTGGCCGTGGCGGACGGTGACCGAAACGGCGAAGTGCGTTATCTGGGTAAGTTTGATAAAACGTCGGAAGCCGTCGCGAAGCTGGTGCGCAAGCTAGCTGAGCGTTACGAGAGGCTACATTTTTGTTACGAGGCAGGTCCGACCGCTACGGGCTGTATCGCCAGCTGGTTTCCCTTGGGCACGCGTGCATGGTGATTGCGCCTTCGCTCATTCCGCGTCGGCCCGGTGATCGGGTGAAGACCAACCGGCGGGATGGGCTGTCGGTTGTGTCCGTCAAGGTGTGCAAAAGCGGGTTTGGCAAACTGATTTTGGTGTTTCTTTGTTCGGCTGAACGGGGCCGTTTCTTCGTCCCGGCCTGATCGTCTTGGGGCAGCGTGGCCGCCGCGGTCAAGGATGGCCGCTGGGCCACCGGCGAAGCCGGCGCGAAGCGTCCTCGACGGCGGCGGCCACGCTGGCACCCTTGGGCAGCCCGGGCTGTGGGTCATGCCGCGGCTCGCATCTGCTGCTTCTTGTGTTCGCGCAGATCCTCCATGTTCAGATAACGCGGACTTTCCAACCACTCTTCATGGATTTCGACCGCCAGCGCACGGATTAGCCGCAAGCAACTGGCTGGGCGACTGAGCACGCGAAGGAGGGTGGGGAAGATCCGCACCACATGCGTGCGGCGTTTGATCTCCTGGTTCAACCGTTCCAGCAAGTTGGTCGATTTCATGTGTTTATGATGCGGCAACGGCAGCCGATAATAGGTCAGCGTCTCCTCGATGTTGTCTTCCACCCAACTGCATAGCCGCCCATATTTGCCGCTCCACTTGCCAAGCCAGGCGGCAAGGTCGCGCCGCACCTCGGCCAACTCACGCCGGTCATAAATCCAGCGCAGCTCTTGCAGGCAATCGTCGTTCGCCCGGCGCGGCAGATGGTCCAACGCATTACGCAGAAAGTGCACGTAGCAGCGCTGCCAGAACGCCTCGGGCAGCACCTCACGGATCGCTTGCTTCAGGCCCGGATGATCGTCCGAGACGACGAATTCCACCCCGTGCAAGCCGCGTTGCTTGAGCCCCAGCAGAAAATCGCGCCAGCTCGATGTGCTTTCGCGGTTGGCCAGGTCCACCGCTAGCACTTGGCGGTGACCTTCACCATCGACCGCGATCGCGATCAAGGCGGCCTGGCTGGCAATCACCCCGCCTTCGCGGGCCCGCTCGTAGCGCGCGTCCAGGATCAGATAGGGATAGGGTTCGTCCAGCTGCCGCGCCGCGAACGCCGTCAACGCCGCGTCCAGCGTCTTGTTCATCTCGCTGACCGACGAGGCCGAGAAGCTGTGCCCGCACAGCGTTTCGGTGACCGCCTTGACTTTGCGGGTGGATACGCCCTGCACATACATCTCGGCCAGCGCACTGACCAAGGCTCGCTCCGAGCGTTGATAGCGTTCGAATAATTCCGTCGAGAACAGACCCGAGCGGTCGCGCGGGACACGCAACTCAATCGAGCCGACGCGGGTGATCAGCGACCGGCTGTAGGACCCGCTGCGATAGCCGAGGCGACCGTCCACGCGTTCGCTCCGCTCCGCCGCCAACGCCTCCGTCATCTCCGCCCCCAGCGCCGCCTGGATCGCGGCCTTCACCGCTGAGCGCAGAAAATCTCCGTCCTGCGACAGGATGGCTTTCAGTTCGTTGGCTTCGTCCTTACCTTGCCGCTTGGTCATGGTGTGCGCCCTCTCCACAGGGTTGGTGACCTCGAACATCACCAGCATGACATGGCCGCTTCCACCGAGTTAGATTTTGCACAACACCTCGGACAGTATCGGGCTGTCCCTGGCACGCCTGCTGCGAGCCGGCGAACTGACGGCGGTGTGGGTTCCCGATGAGACGCACGAGGCGGTGCGAGATGTGGTGCGCACGCGCGCAATTGCTGTCGAGGACGACAGGCGGAAACGCCAACACGTTACCTCGTTCCTTCTGCGCCACGGGCGCAGCTATGATGGCAAGACGAGTTGGCGCGGCCGGCATAAGCGTTGGCTCGATGGGCAGACCTTCACCATCCGGCGCAGCGGCTGGCGTTTCAGGAGATGCTCAACGCGGTGCAAGCGACTGTTGAGCGTACGGATCGCTTAGAAGCGGCGCTGATCGAGATCGTGCCGCAGTGGACGATGGCGCCGGTGGTTTCGGCATTCCAGGCGATGCGCGGGATCCAATTCATGACCGCGGTAACAATGGTGTCTGAGGCGGGCGATCTCCGCCGTTTTGACCATCCACGACAGCTGATGGCTTTCCTTGGCTTGGTGCCATCAGAGCGCTCGACGGGTGAGACGAAACGCCAGGGCGGGACCACCCAGACGGGCAATAGTCATGCGCGTAAGGCCCTTGTCGAGGCGGCCTGGACCGACCGTCATGCGGCCGGCACCGGTGTCCACCATCAGCAGCGGCAAGCGGCTCTCCCCGAGCCAGTGCGTGCCATTGCATGGAAGGCGCAAACACGCTTGTGCGCACGGTATCGACGCCTCATGGCCAAAGCCAAACGTGCCACGGTGGTTGTCGTGGCGATCGCACGTGAGATTGCCGCGTTCCTCTGGGCGATCGCGCACCAAGTTGCGCCGCTGCCGACACCTGCCGTGATGGCGTGACAGCACGATGTTGCAATTCCGTCCCGTAACAGAAGAAGGACCCAAGTAAGCGACCTGCTGTCGTGCAAGTCTGGGGACAGGTCCAAGGTGGGGAACGTCCGAGCTACGCTTGCAGGTCACCTGCGTGCTGATGCCCGCTGTAAGACAGGGACCATCCCCGGACGATAATCGGACAGGCGGTAGCCAATCCGCGTATCAGAGCATGTCAACCGACGTCCAGCGGATCCGTCTCCTGCCTTGCACGGCTAAACGGCTTTTGGCACCACCTTGCTGCGCGACAATCAAGGTGAGAATCCCCGGCAATCAGGATGAGAAAGTGCCCCGGAAAAAGTCGGCCTGCGGCCCCCCGGGGTGCGGCGGATCGTCTGGTGATCGCGACCGACCGGCTATGGGGATGGATTTTCTCATCGAGGGATCCGCCCGTTGCCCGGCCGCCATGTCACCGATCACCAGATGAGGCTCTACATGAAGTTCCGACAGACAGCGTCGCCGACCGTGGCTGCGGCAAAGGCGTCGATCAGCGCGGCCGCCGCATATCGCTTCGAGCACGATCACAGGCTTCCGTCCGATCATCAGCAGATCCGTGGCCGCCGCCGCCCGGACCCGCTGGCCGATTTCTTCGAGGCCGAGATCGTGCCGATGCTGAAGGCGGCACCGGAGTTGCGCGCGGTCGCCATCTTCGAAGAGATGCAGCGGCGCCATCCCGCTCTGTCCGCAGGCATTAGGCGCACCTTGGAGCGTCGCATTCGGTCATGGCGCGCTCTGCACGGTGCCGACCAGGAGGTGATCTTCCGCCAGGTGCATGAGCCGGGCCGGATGGGGCTGTCGGATTTCACCGACATGGCCGATCTCGGCGTCACCATCGCCGGGGAACGGGTTGATCACCGGCTCTACCATTTCCGGCTGATCTACTCGGGCTTCGAGCATGCTCATGTGATCCTCGGCGGCGAAAGCTATGTGGCGCTTGCCGAGGGACTGCAAAACGCGTTGTGGGCGCTCGGCGGTGCGCCGCTCGAACACCGCAGTGACAGTCTTTCGGCCGCGTTCCACAACCTCGACACGGATATCCGTGACGATCTCGCGCGGCGCTATGATGCGCTGTGCGCCCATTATGGGATGCAGCCGACGCGTAACAATCGCGGTGTCGCGCATGAGAACGGCTCGGTCGAAAGTTCGCACGGTCATCTCAAGAAAGCCGTCGGCGACGCGCTGCTGATACGCGGCACTAACGACTTCGACGACCTCGCCAGCTATCGCCATTTCATCGACGAGATCGTCAGCCGCAAGAACGCCCGATCCACCAAGCGCATCGAAGCCGAACGGCCCGCGCTCCAGCCATTGCCCGGGCAGCGGACCTGCGATTATGAGGAGACCGTCGTTACCGTCACCTCCTCCGGCGGCTTCATGCTCAAGAAGGTGTTCTACACGGTGCCGTCGCGGCTGATCGGCCACCGCCTGCGGGTCCGCCTGTATGACGACCGCCTCGACCTGTTCATCGGCGGCACGCCCCTGATGACCCTGGTCCGTGGTCGGGCCGATGCCGCGGGCAAGCGCGCGCATGTCGTCGATTATCGCCATGTGATCCACGCTTTGCGGCGCAAACCCATGGCGCTGCTGGGTCTGGTCTACCGCGACCAACTCTTCCCGCGCGATGCCTACCGGCAGACCTTCGACCGGCTGCTCGAACGGCTCCCGGAAAAATCCGCTTGCCGTCTGATGGTCAACCTGCTGGCCCTGGCGCATGAGCGCGGCTGCGCGGCCGACCTTGCAACACTGCTGGCCGCCGATCTTGAAGCAGGCCAGTTGCCCGACCTTGCGACGTTGCGCGAACGCTTCGCGCCGGATCCCGCGGCACTCCCCGCGGTCACCGTCCATCTCATGCCGCTGACCGCCTACGAGGCGCTGGTCGGCAACGATAACGAGATCGGAGCGGCAGCATGAGCCAGACCATCGACGCGGCCCGGCTGACGCTGCTGCTCAACGACCTCCGGTTGCCCGCTATCAAGCAGGGTTGGGCCGCCTTTGCCCAGCGGGCGGACAAGGAAGGCTGGCCTGCCGCCCGGCTCCTCGCCACGCTCGCCGAACACGAGATTGCCGAACGCGACCGCCGCCGCATCGAGCGACATCTCGTCGAAGCCCGGTTGCTGCCGGGCAAGACCCTCG
The DNA here is from genome assembly GCF_965277165.1 of Rhodopila sp. Lineage (GTDB taxonomy): Bacteria > Pseudomonadota > Alphaproteobacteria > Acetobacterales > Acetobacteraceae > Rhodopila. Next base: position 1,399,031 of record NZ_CBDICE010000005.1, on the reverse strand, counting down.
ACGCCTTCGAGTTCGACACGGTGCCGATGGTTTCCAAGGCGCATGTGATGGCGATCTGCGCCCGGGACAGTTGGATCGACAAGGGCGCCAATTTGATCCTGATCGGCGGACCCGGCGGCGGCAAAACACACCTGGCCTCGGCCATCGGTCTGGCGCTAGTCGAGAACGGCTGGCGCGTGCTGTTCGCCCGCACATCCGACCTGGTGCAGAAACTCCAGGTCGCGCGCCGCGAACTTGGCCTTGAGGCTGCCATCAACCGGCTCGATCGCTTCCATCTGCTGATCCTTGATGACCTCGCCTATGTCAGCAAAGATCAGGCGGAAACCTCCGTTTTGTTCGAGCTGATCAGTGCCCGTTACGAACGCCGTTCCACCCTCATCACCGCCAATCAGCCGTTCGGCGCCTGGGGCAAGGTTTTCCCCGATCCCGCGATGACGCTGGCCGCGGTGGACCGGCTCGTTCACCATGCAACGATCTTCGAAATCAACGTCGACAGCTACCGGCGGCGCTTGAACGCAAGCACAAAGGCCCGGGACGGCCGCCCAGTCACGCAACGACGAAGGACATCGGCGATGTGACGCTCCGCGACAATCAAAACAAAACTTAGTCCTGTCAATGCAAAGTAGAGATGTCCCCTGACTCCCCAAAGTTAAAATGTCCCCTGTGGGCTGGGCGGGGGGTGGGCACCGGTCAAGCGTTAGTCCAATCGCGGTGTTGGAGCGGTGGGTAAGTGGCCCGCTGGAGTGATCGTTCAGAATCGGGCGCAAGCGGGCCACTTATCCACGGCTGCGGCGGCTGTTACGCGGGCTGTACTCACCCCGGGACGGTTTCAACCGCGGCGTTGGGGATGTGCCGCGCAGCGATCATTGCGTCGATCCGGGCATCGATGGTCTTGCCGTCCACCGCCGGGGCGGGCATGGCATAGCGGGCATAGGCCGTTACCGGCAGGATCCGGTCTTTGTAATGCACCCTCAGCGCACCGTCGGGAAAGTGATGCAGCGTCACCTTCGCGCCGCGCAGCGCGGTGCCAGGCCCGGGTGTCTTGACGCAATACATCGTCCCGCCGGAGCGGAAGGTCAGCGCCTTCGACAGCACCCGCTGCTCGCGCCGTGCCAGTTCGTCGTCCAACGCTTGCGCGGTCTTCGTCCACGGCCGGTGCGCCGAAGCCGGGTCGCGCGGCGGCACCGCAAACTTTGCGTTGAAGCGCGCCATGAACGCCGGCGCGAAGCCATTCGCCGCCTCGATCGAGCCAATGCCGGCCAAACGCATCTCCTTGACCAGCCGGTCCTGCAGGGTCTGGTTGGCGCGCTCGACACGACCCTTGGCCTGCGGGGTCAGCGCATGGATCGGCTCGATCCCAAGCCGATCCGCCACCCGTCCGAACTCGGTCTTGCCGTCGCCGCTCGTGGCGTCCTTAGCGTTGATCCGGAAGATGCCGTGCCGGTCGGAGTAGAACGCCAGCGGCCGGCCATGGTCCAGCACGTGGCCGCGCAGCGCCGCCAGATAGGCCGCCGTCGTCTCCGCCGGGGCGAAGCGTAGCGCGGTCAGCCGGCCGCTGGCGTCGTCGATGAACACGATCAGCGCACAGCGCGGCCCGCGCCGCTCGAACCAGTGGTGCGCACTGCCGTCGATCTGGATCAACTCGCCAAACCGCGGACGCCGCTGGCGGAGCTGAAACACCCGCCTGGCCCGGCGGCGCTTGGGCCGCCACAGGCCAAGGCCGATCTGCATCTGGCGGATCGTCTCTGCCGAAACGACGATCCCGTCCAACTCCAGCAGCTTCTCCGCCGCCAGCGTCGCGCCGAAGTCGGGGTATTTGTCCCTCAGCAGCGTCGCGATACGACCGCGCAGCGCCGCCGACATCCGGTTGTTCGATGGCCGGCCGCGCTGATGCGAAACCAGACCCGCGTCGCCCTCAGTCTTCGCCTTACGCACCAAGCGCTTGAATTGGCGGACACTGAGGCCAACGCGCTCCGCTGCTTCAGCCTGGCCCAACCGACATTCGATCGACTGGCGCACCCAATAGGCGCGATCGCGCTCCGCCTGCGTCATCCACAACCCCGTCTCGGCCATTGCGTCCCCAAGCATGCGCAAAAGGGGACATTCTAACTTTGGACGGAGGGGACATTCCTACTTGGGGCTAACAAAACAAAACTTAGTCCTTGCCAGCGACAATCACACACGACACCATGACTTCGTTGCGGTCACCAATTCTCATCCTGATTGACGCACTTTCTCATCCAGATTGTCGCGCTACACCACCTGAAATAAGGGGCTGAAAAATTGTGCCACCGACCTTGAAAATGGACATCAGAGCGTCGCGGCGGCGGCCGGGCCAGGTTTAATGTAATGATTGGCGCCTATGCTGATCCGGTGATCAGGCTGCCTGGCTGATGGTCGTGCTTGGATTGCTGGCCGACCAGTTCCACGGCAGCAGTGTGTGCAAGGCGTGTTTTTTTGATCCTGCCCGAGACGATGCGTTGGAGCACATCGCTCAGGTATGCCATTGGATCGACGTCGTTCAACTTCGCTGTCTGTATCAGCGTCGTCGCGATTGCCCAGTGAACGGCCCCGCCGTCACTGCCTGCGGCCTGATCGCCTGCTCCACGGTGTTCGTATCCATCTCGATCCGACCGTCATCAAGCACCACAATCAGGCCCGGCCAGTGGCGCAGCGCATAACGGATGGCCACCCGCCATTCAAATCAGGTGGTCGCTGAAGACTGTCCGCTCATAATTGGGGCGCACACATACATTATCTGCATGGCTGATATGACGCGCGCGGCGGTTGTAGTTGTAACGATCATCGTCTGCATGCGAGTGCAAAAAAGCCACTTAGCGACGCGGTCTACATGGACTTAAGTCGGCTAGCGTATTGTAAACATTGCGGATGACCCTCGAGGGTGAGCCGGTACTCAGTTGATTGTGGCCAACGTGGGCTGCAACGATTTGCGCGGAGAGTTCCAGGAAATATTGATTCAGGTCAAACGTTGGTGTCGCCCCTCGGGACAAACAAGCTTTGACGTTTTTTTCACGTTAGATTAGCATCTGAATTAACGTCAAAGTCACTCAGCTGAGCTGGGTGGGCCACATCAGGCGGAGGGCGTATGAGCGATCATATTTTTCAAGATGCCTATGCGAGGATACGGGGTCGTCACGATGATCGGTCCTGGTTTGCTCTGTCACCGAGAGAAATAACGGATTCGATTTATCGCGAGATTCGAATCATTGACCGCGAGCGAACACTTGCGGATCGCGTTGACCCTATTCCGCTAGCTGTTGCAGCAGAGTAGTCTCCGCATCTTCTGAGGCCGAATAGACGCGCGCTTAATTGCTGGTGGATTTTCCGGACTCCGCGGAACTTCGATCACTTAGGCGGCGTTCTGATGACGTGATGAGTGTGATCCGCTGTAATACTCTGCCTTCCGACTCGTTAGCGCGGAACAAGCAGGTTACGACGAGTATTTACCATGTCCACCCGCTTGTGGCTGGCCCGCTAGATCGGTGGGCAGCACTCTTTGAACGCGTTGCCGCGATGGGATTTAGCCATCTGTGCCTGGCTCCGCCATTCGAGCCCGGTGCTACTGGTGACATATTTTTTCACGCTACCTTCGATAATTTACATCCAGCACTCGATTTTGCCGGGTCAGCTGACAAAGGCCTCAGGCTTGCTGCGGACCTGGCCGCACGGGCAGGCCTTAAATTGATGCTCGACATTGCTCCGGGGCAGGTTGCAATCGATGCTCCTCTTCACCGAAGTCATCCAGACTGGTTCGGAGTTGCAGGCTCGAACCGAATTGCGGATCCGCGGCGACCTTACCGTCAAGTTGACATTGCGGTGCCGCGCTTCGGTCAGACCACAACGGCGGAGGCAGTTACGGATTGGTGGGTGAAGATTTTGACCCGTCTCATGCAAGCCGGCATCGAAAGCTTCCGCTGTCTGACCCTTGATCGGATCCCCGCATGGTTCTGGGGCCGTCTAACAGCGGCGTTTCCGGATGCGTTATTTTTGGCTTGGACACCGGGAGTGCCACAGCTCAGGGATTTGGCAGGAGCAGGCTTCAGCCTGTCAGTTTCTTCGGCCGCTTGGTGGGATGGTCGGGCGCCCTGGTTTTTTGACGAGCAGGTGGCCCTGCGCGATGTAGCCCCGGCATTGGCCAGCCCTGAACCCTCCTTTCTCGATCGCTTGGTGCGCCGTTTGGCGCCCGATGCGGACCTTCCCGAAGCCTACCGGCTGTCGCTGCAGATCGCGGCCGCCACCGGGGCCGGCCTATTTTTACCCATGGGCTTTGAATACGCGACCAGCCGTCGCTTCGACTCTGTGCATGCCAGCCCCGAGGATATGGAGGCGGCCAAGCGCGAAATGCGTGTCGATTTGTCCGATGATATTGCTGCCGCAATCCGGCTTAGCAAAAATTTGCCGCCTGCGCTTGAATTGCGCCCGATCACAAGTCCGGCCGCTCCTGTGACGGCGTTGCTGCGTGACGACACTTTGGTGCTGATCAATCCTGATATCGTCCGATCAGCCATGTTGGGATTTTCGGTTGCACCGTTGCCTCCGACGGCCGGCTCCGCTTTGTCCGCAATGGGTGACCTCGAAATGCCGCTGCACAGGGGCGAAGTCCGGATCCTGAAGTGCCGGCGGGAGTCCGACGCCTCTGATCCGGGGTTGGAGTTGTGTTCCATTTGGGCCAAGTCTACCCGCATCGCGATTGAAGCGATCGAGCCGAGCGGGGAGTTCACGAGCAAGACCGTGGTTGGCCGAGATTTCGTCATAAGTGCCGACGTATTCGGCGATGGGCATGACGTGCTGGCAGCCGATGTGCTGTGGCGGGCTGGTGACACATCCGAATGGCGACGCGTTCGGATGCGGAAGCTACCAAACGATCGATGGGAGGGGCGAATTCGCCCGGAACGGATCGGGCTGTATCAGTTCGCTGTCGAAGGATGGTGGGATCAGTGGGGCACGTTTACCCATGATCTACAGGCCAAATTCACCGCCGGCCTAGACGTGACACTGGAGCTCGAGGAAGGCCAGCAATTAATTAAGACTGCTGTGCCGGGCCTGGATACAGTGATGACCGCTGAGGCCATGCTGGAGGACGACTTTGCGGCACTGATCCATCAGTCGGCCGCTCGGACCTTCATTGCGCGCAGCTCGATCCAATCACTACGCGTGGACCGGCCGGCGGCAGAGTTCGCTAGCTGGTATGAGCTGTTTCCGCGGTCTGCTACGCATGATCCGACTGTGCCTGGCACATTTAGATCGGTCATCGAACGCTTGCCGAACATTCGCCGCATGGGCTTCGACGTGCTGTATTTCCCGCCGATTCATCCGATCGGCCGGATCAATCGCAAGGGTCGTAACAATAGCCTCATGGCCGCACCAGGTGATGTCGGCAGTCCTTACGCGATTGGCAGTGCGGAGGGCGGTCATGATGGCGTTCATCACGAACTCGGAACACTGGAAGATTTTCGCGCTCTGATTCAGGCGGGACAAAAAAATAATCTGGAAGTCGCGATCGACTTCGCTGTCCAGTGCGCTCCTGATCATCCATGGGTGGCGCAGCATAGGGACTGGTTCCGTTGGCGACCCGACGGCTCTATTCGCTACGCCGAGAATCCACCGAAAAAATATGAAGACATTGTCAATCCGGACTTTTACAGCAATGCGTCGTTTCCCGCTATTTGGACTGCCCTGCGTGACGTAGTCCAATTCTGGGTCGACCAGGGTGTGCGGATCTTTCGTGTCGACAATCCGCACACCAAGCCGTTGCCATTTTGGAAATGGATGATCGCAGACATACAGAGCCGGCATCCCGAGGTGCTATTCCTGGCGGAGGCGTTCACCCGCCCCAAGCCAATGTATCGCTTGGCCAAGGCCGGCTTTTCGCAATCCTACACATATTTCACCTGGCGGAATACGAAACAGGAGATTACCGCCTACTTGACAGAATTGACCACGCCTCCGGTGGCGGACTTTTTCCGACCTAACTTCTTTGTCAATACCCCAGACATCAATCCTGTTTTCTTACAGACGTCCGGCCGAGCCGGATTTCTGGTCCGTGCGGCTTTGGCGGCGACACTATCGGGGCTGTGGGGGGTCTATTCCGGATTCGAGATTTGCGAGGCTGCGGCATTGCCCGGGCGCGAAGAGTATCTAGATGCTGAGAAATACGAGATTCGGCCACGCGACTACGCCATGCAAGGAAATATCATCGCCGAAATCACCGCGCTGAACCGCATTCGCCGCCAGCATCCAGCGCTACAGTCTCATTTGGGGCTAAGTTTCTATAACGCATTCAACGATCAGATCATCCTGTATGGAAAACGAGATCCGCTCGACCACAGCATGATTTTAGTGGTTGTCAGCCTTGATCCCCACATCGCACAGGAGGCGGCCATTGAAGTGCCACTTTGGGAGTTTGGCCTGCCAGACTCAGCCGCGATCGAGGTGACGGATCTGATGCGCGGGGAATATTTCGTATGGTATGGAAAGCATCAGTATATCCGACTGGACCCGAGCGATTTGCCATTCCGCGTCTGGCGGCTCGAGGTTCGCTAAAATGAATATCGGCCATCCTCCACCTCAGTCTACCGAGAGGGTCGACCCGGCGGCTGACGTCGATCAGCTTTGGTACAAAGACGCCGTTATTTATCAGATCCACGTCAAATCATTTGCTGACGCCAATAACGACGGAATTGGGGATTTTTCCGGCCTTATCTCTCGTTTGGACTATATCGCCGAGTTAGGCGTAAACACTATCTGGCTGCTACCGTTCTATCCATCGCCGCGGTTGGATGACGGATATGATATCGCGGATTATCGCGGCGTTCACCCAGACTATGGTAATCTAGCTGATGTGAAGCGCTTCATCGCCGCGGCGCACGATCGAGGCATCCGCGTGATCGCGGAGTTGGTGGTCAATCACACCTCTGACCAGCATCCCTGGTTTCAGCGCGCCCGTCTCTCGAAACCCGGCTCGATTTATCGAGACTTTTACGTTTGGTCGAATGACGATCGTAAATATGCCGGTACTCGTATCATATTTGTTGACTCAGAACGATCGAACTGGACTTGGGACGATACTGCGAAAGCCTATTATTGGCACCGATTCTACTATCATCAGCCGGATCTAAATTTCGACAACCCTCGGGTGATGCGCGAGGTGCTCTCGGTGCTTCGCTACTGGGTGGAACTTGGTATCGACGGGCTGCGCCTTGATGCCGTGCCATATCTGGTCGAGCGAGAAGGTACCAATAGCGAGAATCTCCCGGAAACCCACGCGGCGCTCAAGCGCATTCGTGCCGAACTCACCGCCCACTATCCTGACAAAATGCTGTTGGCGGAGGCCAATCAGTGGCCGGAAGACACCAAAGACTATTTCGGCGACGGCGACGAGTGCCACATGGCGTTCCACTTCCCGCTGATGCCCCGCATGTATATGGCCATCGCGCGCGAGGACCGGTTCCCGATCACTGACATTCTGCGCCAAACCCCCGATATTCCCGAGAATTGCCAGTGGGCCATTTTCCTCCGCAACCACGACGAACTCACGCTGGAGATGGTGACGGAATCGGAACGCGACTTTTTGTGGGAAACCTACGCCGCCGATCGAAGAGCCCGCCTGAATCTCGGGATACGTCGCCGCTTGGCGCCGTTGCTGGAACGTGACCGGCGACGCATCGAATTGATGAACTACCTCCTTTTGTCGATGCCTGGAACTCCGGTAATTTACTATGGCGATGAAATCGGCATGGGCGATAACATCCATCTCGGCGATCGCAACGGCGTGCGTACGCCGATGCAGTGGTCACCTGATCGCAATGGTGGCTTTTCCCGCGTTGCCGACCCCTCGCGGCTGGTGTTGCCGATGGTCATGGACCCACTCTACGCCTACCAAGCGGTAAATGTCGAAACCCAGGCCGCGGATCCGCACTCGCTACTGATGTGGATGCGTCGGGTTATCGCGGTCCGCCGCCAATATAAGGTGTTCGGCCGCGGCACCTATCGGTTGTTGTATCCTAAAAACCGGAAGATTCTGGGCTATCTGCGGGAGCATGATGGTATCGCCATACTTTGCGTCGCAAACCTCTCGCGCACACCACAGGCGGTTGAACTCGACCTGTCGGAATTCCAGGGCCGCGTCCCGATCGAATTGGACGGTCATTCACAGTTTCCTCCAATCGGTCAGCTAACCTACCTGCTTACGCTGCCGCCATATGGTTTCTACTGGTTTGTTTTGTCAGAAGCCGACGACTGGCCGTCTCACCATACACCCGCGCCGGAACCCATGCCCGAATATCAGACAATCGTCATGCGTCATTCCCTGCCGGACGCCGTGATGGCCGCACGACTAGTAATCGAGCACGAGGCGTTGCCTCAGTATCTGGCCAAGCGTCGCTGGTTTGCGCTGAAGGACCAGGTCTTGAGCTCAACCCGCATTGCCCTGATGACCCGTGTGCCGTCCGACGAAGCGGTATTGCTTGAGATCGAAATTGAAGCCGCGTCTGGCACCTCCCGCTGGCTGTTGCCCCTGGGCATCGTCTGGGGCGATACTACGGCGGCCCCGTTGCCGACACAACTGGCACTTGCCCGCGTCAGGCGTGGCGCAAAAGTCGGATTGCTGACCGATGCGTTCGCCCTGCCCGCGTTCCCGATCGCAATCCTCGCGGGTTTGGCGCAGAAGGATATCATCGCCATCGACCGCGGGATGATCCGGTTCGAGCCAACCTCGCGTATTGCGGAAATCAACGTGCCAGACGACGTCGAAATGAATTGGGTTTCTGCAGAACAATCAAACTCCTCGGTCATCGTCGGTGACATAGCGATTATCAAGATGTTCCGTCGGGTAACAGATGGCCCGCATCCAGAAGCCGAAATGAGCCGTCATTTGACCGAACAAGGCTTTGCCAACACACCGGCCCTGCTGGGCGAGGTTGTACGTGTGGATCCCGCCGGCACGCGCCACGCCCTTGTCATCGCCCAGGCCTTCGTTCGTAACCAAGGTGACGCATGGACCTGGACGACCGATTTGCTGCTGCGGGGCCTGTCCGACATTACAAACAGCGACGAAGACGCGGCCGCAGAAGCCGCAGGCCACTCGGACTACGTACGGTTCGCCTCATTGCTGGGACAGCGGCTGGGGGAGATGCACCTGGTACTCGCGCGGCCATCAGCCGATCCAGCGTTTGCTCCCGAAACCGGCACCGCTGACACAGCCCTGCTACTCGCGGAACGGACACGGGCACAATTGGAAGCTGCGTATCAAGCGATTGAGACCGCGCAGCAGTGGGAAATGGCCGGGCAGCAGGATCGCACGACCGTGCAGGCCGGCAGGGACGCACTATTCGGTAAGCTTCCGATGCTGGCCGAGGCTGTTCACGGGGCTACGCTCACTCGGATTCACGGTGACATGCACCTGGGACAGATCCTGGTCGTTAACGGCGACGTCGCCATTATCGACTTTGAGGGCGAGCCGGCAAAGCCGGTGGAAATCCGTCGCAGCAAAGATCATCCGTTGCGAGACGTTGCTGGTACGATCCGATCATTCGACTACGCGTCTGCGGTGGTAAAGCGACGCAGCCTGTCCAGCCACGCCCACCTGGCTGATGAAAAGGTCAGCGCGTTTCTGGATAGTTTTGTCGAACGAGCAACCGAGTCGTTCCTGATCGGTTACCGCGAGGCGATTGCACCCGCTGGGGAGCAAGCGCCTGGGTTGGTCGACTTGGAGCTACTGGATTTGTTCTTAATCGAAAAAGCGGCCTATGAGGTGGCCTATGAAGCTGCCAATCGGCCGACCTGGATCGATGTTCCGTTACACGGACTCGCCTGTTGCACTCGTCGTGTACTCGGGATCGAGGCTGTTGCATGAACGACGCCGTCGTTATTCCATCAATCTCGCCTGAGCAGGCTTGGCACCTTGCAAGCGGCTCCTTGAACGATCCGTTCTCACTGCTCGGGCCCTTCGAGACCGAAATCGGGCGATACGTACGAGCCTTCTTGCCGGGTGCAAGCAGCGTGGAAGTGGTGGCTCGCGCGGATGGCCGACACCTTGGGACCCTGTTGCCTACTCAACCGACCGGATTATTTCTCGGTCGAGTAGATGACACGGAACCGTACCGCTTTCGCATTCGATGGTCCGATATCATTCAGGAAACCGAAGATCCTTACAGCTTCGACCTCCTACTCAGCGAAACGGACCTGCATCTATTCAACGAAGGCCGTCTATTCGAGATCGCATTCACTCTGGGTGCAAATCCGATGACGGTGGAAGGAGTGCGCGGCACGCGCTTCGCTGTCTGGGCACCAAACGCGCGTGCAGTCTCGGTAATCGGCGATTTCGACACCTGGGATAATCGTCGACATCCGATGAGGTTGCGGTATCCGTCCGGCGTCTGGGAACTTTTCGTGCCGCGTGTGGGGCCCGGGGTCCGCTACAAGTTCGCGCTCGTCGGAGCGGATGGCGCTCGGCTTGCTGACAAGGCGGATCCGCTAGCCAAAGCCGCGGAGGCGCCCCCAGCCACGGCATCCATAGTTGCCGATCCCATTCCCTACGTATGGCATGATGATGTTTGGATGCGCGATCGAGGCGCTCGGCACGGCAACGAGGCGCCTATCGCGGTTTACGAGGTACACGCGGCATCCTGGTTCCGTCCCGGTCCGGACCTTACCCCAAGTTGGGACGCCCTGGCCGAGCGGCTTGTCCCTTATGTGGTGGAGATGGGTTTTTCCCATCTCGAACTGATGCCAATCGCCGAACATCCGTTTGGTGGCTCGTGGGGCTACCAGCCATTGGGATTGTTCGCGCCCTCTGGCCGCTTCGGGGCGCCCGATGGTTTCTGCCGCTTCGTGGATGCCTGCCATCGCGCCGGTGTGGGTGTGATCATCGACTGGGTTCCGGCGCATTTTCCGACAGATGCGCATGGGCTCGCACGTTTCGACGGCACGCCGCTGTTTGAACATGCCGATCCGAAAGAGGGGTTCCACCAGGACTGGAACACTTACATCTACAATTTCGGCCGCCGCGAAGTGCAGGGCTTCCTGATCGCCAGTGGCGTTCATTGGCTCGAGCATTTTCACGTCGATGGCCTTCGCGTCGATGCCGTTGCCTCAATGCTATACCGCGATTACAGCCGCCGACAGGGCGAATGGGTGCCCAACGTCCATGGCGGGCGAGAGAACCTGGAGGCTATCGGCTTTCTGAGCCACTTCAATCAAATGGTTGCAGAGCGCTGCGCCGGAGCAATGACCATCGCCGAAGAATCTACCGCGTGGCCGAACGTTTCCCGGCCGGTGGGTGACGGGGGCCTCGGCTTTTCCTTTAAATGGAACATGGGCTGGATGCATGACACGTTGCGTTACATGGAATGCGATCCGGTCTACCGGAGATACCACAACAACGAGTTCACCTTCGGTCTGATATATGCGTTTTCCGAAAAGTTTGTGTTGCCACTGTCACATGACGAGGTTGTTTACGGCAAGGGTTCCTTGATCGAGAAGATGCCGGGAGACGATTGGCAACGCTTCGCTAATTTGCGGGCTTACTTCGGTTTCATGTGGGCTCACCCGGGCAAGAAGTTGATTTTCATGGGCGGTGAGATCGCCCAGTGGCGCGAATGGAATCACGATTCGGCGATCGATTGGGATTTGCTAGATTACCCTCGGCACCGCGGCATGCAGACGCTGGTGCGGGATCTGAACGCGCTCTATCGTCAAACTGGCGCGTTGCATCAGCGAGATTCGGTTTCCACTGGTTTTCGGTGGGTTGTTGGAGATGACACGACAAACTCGGTCTTTGCATTCCTCAGATTGGGGAATGAGGACGGCCGCATTGTGTTGGTCGTTTGTAATATGACACCGGTGCCGCGGCTTGGTTATGGAGTCGGGGTGCCCCGATCCGGCCATTGGCGGGAGTTGTTGAACACGGATGCGGACGCCTACGGCGGGTCGAACATGGGCAATTACGGCGGCGTCCATAGTGTGCCGACACAGATGCACGGTGAAGCGCAGGCTCTATATCTTACCTTGCCTCCACTCGCGACCGTTTTCCTGTCGCCCAGTTTCTGAGTCGCTGCCATTTCTTTCGTCGGCAGATAGTCCTGTCGCGCTGCCGCGAGCGTCGTCGCTCCGGCGGCATATTTATCTGGATCGGTGGAACGAACGAGATGAGTGGTCGTTCTCGGTGCTTGACGAGAACGGAGCCGGAGCGGTTTCGGCCCTTGAAGCGTGGTTGGACGGCTGTGGCGAGGATTGACGGACATGGCACATCATCTCAACTTGACTGAGATGTTCGGCGCGACACGGCTAGACGACGGCAGGGTTAGGTTCCGACTTTGGGCGCCCGCGCAACAAACCGTATCGGTCGCGTTTGAACCAGGCGAACTGATTCCGATGCAGCGTTCGAGCAACGGCTGGTTTGAGGCGACCGCAGCAGTATTGGACGGTACGGATTACCGCTACCGGTTACACGACGGGCAAATGGTGCCAGACCCCGCTTCTCGGTCGCAACCGCGCGGTGTGCATGAGGCTAGCGAGGTCAAAATCGCTCCGTTTGCCTGGAAGCACAAGGACTGGCGGGGCCGCCCCTGGACTGAGACCGTGCTCTACGAACTTCATGCAGGAGCCGCTGGCGGCTTCCGAGGGGTTCGCCGTAACCTTCCTCGGCTTAAGGCGTTGGGCGTGACGGCAATCGAACTTATGCCGGTCAACGCGTTCCCCGGTGAACGCAATTGGGGCTACGACGGGGTGCTGCCCTATGCCCCGGACGCTGCTTATGGCTCGGCCGAGGATCTAAAAGAGCTGGTCGATGCTGCGCACGGCCATGGTCTGATGATGTTTCTTGACGTGGTTTACAATCATTTTGGCCCGGATGGTAATTACCTGGCTTCCTACGCGCCACAGTTTTTCCGCGACGATGTCATGACCCCGTGGGGGTCGGCGATCGACTTTCGGCGACGTGAGGTACGAGATTATTTCATCGGCAACGTTCTAATGTGGCTGCAGGACTTTCGTTTCGACGGCCTGCGCTTCGACGCGGTTCATGCGATCCTAGAACAGGACTGGGTGGAGGAAATGGCTGCAACTGTGCGGGCGACGATAGACTCCGATCGACACGTCCATCTGGTACTTGAGCATCACAATGCCGGCTCGCACCTGCGCAAGGCGGTTGATGCACAGTGGAACGATGATGGTCACAACGTGTTGCATGTGCTGCTAACAGGGGAGAACGGCGGCTACTATGCCGACTATGCCAGCGATCCCGCAGCAAAGCTGGCGCGCGTTCTTGCCGAAGGCTGGGTATATCAGGGCGAACAGTCACCCTACCTGAATGCCCCGCGGGGCGAGCCGTGTGCTGACCTGCCGCCGTATGTGCATGTGTTGTTTCTGCAGAATCATGACCAAATCGGCAATCGGGCATTTGGCGAGCGGCTAACGTCGCTCACCTCATTGGCCGCCTTGGAGGCAGCCATCACGCTGCTGATGTTTTGTCCGCAAATCCCACTTTTATTTATGGGCGAAGAAACCGCGTCGGAGACACCGTTCCTCTTCTTTACGGATCATCACGCTGAGTTGGCTGATGCGGTGCGCGAAGGGCGCCGTCAGGAGTTCGCCGCGTTCGCTGAGTTCGCCGATCCGGAGAAGCGCGAGCGTATCCCTGACCCGAACGCAGCGGAGACGTTTTCCGCTTCCGTTCCGAAGCCGGCGTCGAATAAGCGCTTCGCGCTGTATCAACGTCTGATCGCGTTGCGACTGAAGGAGATTATACCTCGATTACCCGGAACGAAGTCCGTTGCGGCGGAGGCGATTGGGCCAAAAGCGGTCTCGGCAGAGTGGCGGCTGGGTGATGGCTCCCGTTTGACCATCATCACAAATCTTGGGGCAGAGACGGTGGCGTTCCCTACACCGCCTGGTCGTTTGCTGTTCGCGACCGGCGATACCGCGCCGATGACCGCTGCGTATCTGGAGGTTGCCACATGAGCGACGAAGTGCTTCGCGACTTAGCTCGACGGGCTGGCATCGCCGTGGAGTGGCAAGACTATGCCGGGCAGCCTCACGTCGTGGTACCGCCGGTCCTACGGCGAGTACTGGCCGCGCTGGGGCTTCCGGCCGACACCAGCCGGGAGCTGTCGTCCAGCCGCAGACTGCTGACGAAACGTAGTAGTCTGGCCGACCTACCGCCGCTAGTCACTGCTGTTGCTGGCCGGCCGACCCGCTTGGATGTCGGTGGCAATGAGGCACAGCCCGCTGAACTGGTGCTTGAGCGCGGCGACGTTCGTCAGGTGGCACTTTTGCCGGCTCGGGGACGCTTGAGAATTCCTGCGATCGCGGAGATCGGTTATCACCGCTTGCGCGTGGAGGACCGCGAAATCGTTTTGGCGGTATCACCAGCGCGCTGCCGTTCGATTGAGGACGTCGTTCCCGATGCTCGTTTATGGGGCTTGGCTGCCCAGCTCTATGGCTTGAGCCATCCGGGCGATGTTGGGATTGGCGATCTTGCCGGTGCGGCCGATCTGGCGCGCGTCGCCGGGGCGAAGGGCGCTGATGCCATTGCCCTGAGCCCGATGCACGCGCTTTTCGCGGCAGACCCGGCACGGTTCGGCCCCTATGCACCGTCTAGCAGGCTGTTCCTCAATCCGCTGCACGCGGCGCCGGAACTTGTGTTCGGGAAGACTGCGCATGAGAGCATGACACCGGCCAACGGCCTGATCGACTGGTCAGAGGCTTCCGGCGCAAAATATGCGTCATTGCGCAAAGTCTTCGATCTATTTTTGGATGGTGACGATTGGGACGGCCCGATAGGTGCGAATTTCGGACGATTCAGAGCAGACGCGGGGCCGCTGCTGTATGAACACGCTTGCTTCGAGGCACTGCAAGCGGCGCGCATGCCGCAACGAGAATGGCGCAGTTGGCCGGCGGATCTGCGCGATCCACAGGGTCCGGCAGTCGCGTTTTTTGCCGCCTCTCATCCGGAGGAAATTCTGTTCCATCAGTTCCTGCAATGGATCTCTGATCGGTCAGTGATCGCGGCTCAGACTGTGGCCCGGCAAGCAGGGATGCGGATTGGGCTAATCGGCGACTTGGCAGTGGGCATGGACCCCGCGGGCAGTCACGCCTGGAGCCGGCAGCGCGATATCCTGCTGGGCCTGACAATCGGGGCCCCGCCGGATTTGCTTAACCCACGCGGCCAGGACTGGGGTCTGACGGGATTTTCACCGCGCTCAATGGAAGAGAGTGGCTTCGCGCCTTTCCTGGCAACATTGCGCGCGGCAATGCGCCATGTCGGCGGCATACGTGTCGATCACGCTATGGGACTGGCCCGGCTTTGGTTGATCCCCGAGGGTGCTTCTCCGGCGGATGGTGCTTTTCTCAATTATCCAGTCAGTGACTTGTTGCGTCTATTGGCACTGGAATCGGTTCGCCACGACGTTGTCGTAATCGGCGAAGACCTGGGAACCGTGCCCGATGGCTTCCACGATATGCTGGAACAGAGTGGTATTCATGGCATGCGTGTCCTTTGGTTCGAGCGCGACGCGCAGACTGGATTTGTCCCACCCAGGGGTTGGGGGAGTTCCGATGTAGCGATGACCTCGACGCACGATCTTCCGACGGTGGCTGGCTGGTGGAAGGGCAGCGACATCGATGTTCGTCACCAGCATGGCCGGCTGGGTGAAGGCGTGGACCCCGACCACGTGCGGAAGCAGCGTGAGCAGGATCGACCCAGGCTATGGAACGCCTTCGTTCGCGAGCATGTCGGTGAAGGCCCAGTACCCAACCCGGACGATACCGAGCGCGTCGTTGACGCCGCGGTGCGTTTCATTGCCAAGACAGAGGTTCCTCTGTCCTTGATTCCGCTTGAAGATCTCCTGGGTCAGGTTGAGCAGCCGAACCTGCCTGGCACCGTCACCGAGCATCCCAACTGGCGTCGCCGACTACCGGTCGCGGCCAATGTAGTGTTGGAGGATAAGGCAGTGGCCCGTCGAATCGATTTCGTGGCGACGGAGCGGCCGCGACAATGATCCCTTGTGCAACGATGCGGCTGCAGTTGCATAAGGACTTTACGTTCGCGAACGCGGAGGCGCTGATCCCGTATCTGGTCGATCTCGGGATCAGCCATGTCTACTCCTCTCCCATCCTGACGGCTCGGGCCGGATCGATCCACGGATACGATGTCGTCGATCCGACAGCGGTCAACCCAGAATTGGGCGGCGAACACGCGCTGCGTGATTTCGTTGCGAGGCTACGCGCGGCTGGGCTGGGATTGATTGTCGATATCGTACCGAACCATATGGCTGTGGGCGGGGCGGACAATCCTTGGTGGACAGATCTGCTGTGTCACGGGCGGTCGAGCCGCTACGCCGACTTCTTCGACGTAGACTGGGATACCGATGATCCGGACTTGTGCGGAAAGGTGCTGGCTCCCTTTCTCGGGCGCCCTTATGGCGACGCGTTGGATGCCGGAGAAATTCGGCTGAATCTGGATCCGTCCGGCACACCGACGATCCGTTACTTCGAAAGCGATTTCCCGATCGATCCCACCGATCATGCGTATATCCTCGCGTCCGGACCGAACGCCTTCAACCCGGACGATTACGATGGTCGCTCCAAGCTCCACGAACTGCTGGAACGCCAGCATTACCGGCTTGCCTGGTGGGCTTCGGCTGGAGACGAGATCAATTGGCGACGATTCTTCGACATCAACGGCCTTGCCGGGTTGCGGATCGAGGAGCCGGCTGTTTTCGAGGCAACTCACGCCACTCTTTTCCGACTATACTCTGACGGTCTAATTGACGGGTTTCGCGTCGATCATGTCGACGGGCTTTCCGACCCGCCCGGATATTGTCGCCGGTTGCGCCGGAGACTCGACGACTTGGCGCCCAGCCGCCACGCCTATTTGGTTATCGAGAAAATCCTAGGCGCCGGTGAGTCGTTGCCGACCGATTGGGGTGTCGACGGCACCAGTGGCTATGACTTTATGAACGACGTGAGCGCCGTCCAACACGATTCGTCCAGCGCGACGACTCTTGGACTACTTTGGCATCGCTTGACGCAGCGCCCGGCTGATTTCGCCGACGAGGAACAGCCTGCTCGCCTGGAAATCCTGCAGCGCGGTTTCGATGCGCAGTTGAATGCGGTGACCAGGGCATTGCATCGAATCGCCCGATCCGATCGGCGCACGCGAGATACATCGGCGGCTTCCATCCGCCGCAGTCTTCTTGCTTTGCTGTCGAGTTTTCCCGTTTATCGCGGCTACAATGCCGGATCGAAGCGGTCCCCTGGCGATGACGCTGGATTTGCCAAGGCCTTGACGGGGGCAAAAGCGACGTCCCCGGTTGCGAGCCACATCGTCCTGGATCAACTGGATCGCTGGTTGGGCGGCGAGCCAGGGGACAAAGTGGCGGCTACCCGGTTCCAACAACTAAGCGCTCCAGTCGCAGCAAAGGCCGTTGAGGACACGGCGTTCTATCGCTACGGTCGCCTGCTATCCCGTAACGATGTTGGTTTCGATGCCGCCAGGCTGGGCGGGTCGGTTGCGGACTTCCACCGGGCCTGCGCAAATCGGCTGGCGGCGTTTCCCGCCGCCATGCTGGCTACAGCGACGCACGATCATAAGCGTGGCGAAGATCTTCGTGCCCGTCTGGCGGTCATCAGCGAGATACCTGACGATTGGGCCGATTTCGTCGCCAAATGCCGTACGCTCAATGCTGTTCGGCCGGATCCAGCGGATGAGATCATGTTGTATCAGATGATTGTCGGTGCGTGGCCGCTGCTGCTCGATACATCCGATCGGTCTGGATGCAAGGCGTTCGCCGAGCGACTGGCCGCTTGGCAGCAAAAGGCGCTGCGGGAGGCAAAGCTGCGCACTGACTGGACCGCCCCGAACGAGGCTTATGAGACGAAAGCGCGAAATTTCCTCTTCAACCTGTTCTCGCCCAGTGAGCGGTTCCTACCTCTCGCTCGATCGTTCGTAGATCGAATTGCGCCGGCAGGTGCGGTGAACGGACTGGCACAAGCGCTGCTGAAAATGACGGTTCCCGGCATGCCCGATTTCTTTCAAGGAACTGAATTTTGGGACTTCAGTCTCGTCGATCCGGACAATCGACGTCCTGTTGATTACGGTGTGCGTCGGGAAGCGCTTGCGGCCAACGCTGAAGTCGCTGATTGCCAAGTGAACTGGCGCAATGGAAAAATCAAGCAATTGCTGATCCGCAAGGTCTTGGACTTTCGACGGAAGCTGCCAGATCTTGTTCAGCAAGGCGATTATATCCCGTTGCTGGTCGAGGGCGCTTTGGAACACAGGATGATCGGGTTTCTTCGAGTCAGGGGTCGATCAGCGCTCATCGTGGTAGTGCCACGTCTCGTACATCGGTTGCTGCAGCCGGAGGATCGTTTGACGCTAGATCCTGATCAGTTGCGCGATAGTTCACTGTTGTTGCCGGAGCAATTGCGTGACAATCAACTCCACCCGCTGCTATTCGGCGACAAGAGCCTGACAGCCCAACGTAGACTTCCGCTGCAATCACTCTTCAGTGATTTTCCAATGGCGATATTATATTCGGTGGCTTCCGTGTGATCGCAGAATGCGATAGATCAACCCGAAACGGAATGGTTAGTAACAACTCTGCCACCGCAGCACCATCGACCAGGAATAATAGCCCAGGCGGGGGATCGGCGTATGCGTCCGCTCAGCGCTGGTCGGCGCTCAAGGCATGGGGCACGCGGCTGATGCTTATCCGATTGGATTGCTGAGCGGTTTCGTCGCCATGCCGGCAATGCCGATGTGGTGCGCCAGGAGTTGGCATCGGAGAAGGGCCTCATCGTCAGCCTGCGGACGGTTGAGCGTTCGACGGCCCCATTGCGACGTGAACTTGTTGCCGCGGCACGCGCGACGGTTCGGTTCGAGACCCACCCCGGTGAGCCGTTGCAGATCGATTTCGGCGAACGCCGGGTTGAGATCGATGGTGCTGCGGTCAAGGTATTTTTCTTCGTCGCAACCCTTGGCTATTCGCGCCGTCTACATGTGCGGGCGTATGGACACGAGCGGCAGGACAGCTGGTTTGATGGACTGGAGAGCGCTTTCCGGACCTTCGGCGGGGTGCCGCGGGAAGTTCTGCTCGACAATGCCAAAGCGCTGATCCTGCATCATGACCCGGCCAGCCGTGAGGTGGTGTTGCATCCCCGGCTGCATGCATTTGCGCGCCATTGGGGGTTCCGGATCCGAGCCTGCGCGCCGTATCGGGCTCGCACCAAGGGCAAGGACGAGCGCGGTGTGGGCTACGTCAAACGGAACGCGATCGCCGGCCGCCGCTTTGCCACCTGGTCGGAGATGGAGGCGCATCTCGAGGCCTGGACCCGCGAGATCGCGGACGCTCGGGTGCATGGCACGACGGGCGAGACGCCGCGCCAGCGGTTCGATCGCGACGAGGCGGCGGCGCTGCGTTCGCTGGCCGGCTTTTCACCGTTTGTGACCGCGCGAGATCTGCAGCGCCGGGTGGGCGCCGACTGTGCGATCGAGGTGGATGGCAACGCCTATTCTGTGCCGTGGCGACTGATCGGCGAGCGGGTGCGGGTCACCGTTGGTTCGGGTTCGGTGCGGGTGCTACATGCTGGGCATGAGGTTGCGGTGCATGCCGAACTGAAGGGGCGACACGGCCGCGTCACCGACGATGCGCACCTGGCTGGCATTGCCGGGACGAAGACCAGACCGATCCGCATCATGATCGAGCCGGAGACCGTCGCACCGGAGGCGCCGTCGGCCTTGCTGCGGCCCCTGGCCGAATACGAGGCGGCGATCGGGGGCGGCTTCTGATGACCGACCACGATCATCTGATTGCCATGCTGAACCGTCTCAAATTGACCGCCTTGCGCGACCAACTCGACAGCCTGATCGACGAAGCGGGGCGGCAGGACCTGACGATCCGCGACGCGCTGGCGCTGTTCTGCGAGCGCGAGATCGCCCGGCGTGACCAGCGCCGTATCGATATGAGCTTCGGGCTGGCGCGCTTCCCGTTCGTGCGCGACCTCAGCGGGTTCGACTTCAACGCGCAACCCTCGATCGACAAGGCGCAGGTGCGCGAGATCGCCACCGGCCGGTTCATCGCCAACGGCGAGGCGGTGCTGCTGCTCGGGCCGCCCGGGGTTGGCAAGACCCATCTCGCCGTGGCGATCGGACGCCAGGCGATCATCACCGGCTCTACCGTGCTGTTCACGCCGGCGATGACGTTGGTCGCCCAGCTTGCCAAAGCGCATGCCGACGGCCGGCTGAATGAACGCCTGGCGCATTATGCCAAACCCAAGCTGCTGATCGTCGACGAACTGGGCTACCTGCCGGTCGAACCGAACGCGGCACATCTGTTCTTCCAACGGGTGAGCCGACGGTATGAACGTGGCGCCATGCTGGTGACGTCGAACCGCGCGGTCGGCGAATGGGGTTCGGTGTTTGGAGACGCCGTGGTGGCGACCGCCATTCTCGATCGCCTGTTGCACCACAGTCATGTGCTGACGATCCGCGGCGACAGCTATCGGTTGCGGGAAAAGCGGCGAAGCGGGCTGCTGCTAAAGACCGCATCGACGCCGGAGACCCCACCAGCATGATGCTAATCCCGACCCGTCCCAGGATGGCGCGGTGCTCGCCGCCGTCAAGCACGCTGCACGCCGGCTCCGCCGGTGGCCTGCGGCCATGCTTGACCGCGACTGCGCGCGACCCCTGCGAAGCGTCAGGCCGGGAGGAAGAAACGGCCCGCTTCAGCCGAACAAAGAAACATGCATGGCAGCAGGCACGCGCCGGGGGTCAGTTCCTCGTGTCGCGATGGAGTGCGCCCCTGCGGGTGGACAGAATCAAGCCAGCATTTTGACCGTCTGGCGGGTGTGTTGATCCTCAAACTGGGCCGGGCTGAGATAGCCAAGCGCTGAATGCAGTCGTTTGGTGTTGTAGACCTCGTCGATGAAGCGTGGAAGACCGGCGGTAACATCCTCGAAGGTTTCATAGGCTGCCAAGTAAACCGCCTCGACCTTCAAGGTTTTCATGAAGCTCTCGGCTTTGGCATTATCATAGGGATTGCCGCGTCGGCTCATCGAACCTTTTAGGCCGTACTCGGCAATCAAAGTGCGATAGGCGTCCGACGCGTATTGCGCCCCCCGATCGGAATGGTGAACACAATCCTTGGGCGGCTGACGCAGGCGGATGGCG
Organism: Rhodopila sp.; assembly: GCF_965277165.1. GTDB lineage: Bacteria > Pseudomonadota > Alphaproteobacteria > Acetobacterales > Acetobacteraceae > Rhodopila. Next base: position 1,377,841 of record NZ_CBDICE010000005.1, on the reverse strand, counting down.
GCCTTGAAGGCGGCGATCGCAATCCGGGCATCCATCGATCGGCTGATGGCGTAGCCGATCACTTTGCGCGACCAGGCGTCCAGGATGGCGGCGAGATAGACGAAGCCACCCGGGATCGCCACATAGGTCAGGTCCGCGATCCAGAGCTGATTGGAGCGCTCGACCACCAGGCCCTTGGTCAGGTTCTTGAAGATCGGGCTGGCATGGTTGCTGTCGGTGGTGACGACATGCCGTCGGCGGCGCTTCGGTTGCAGATCATGCTCGCGCATCAGGCGGCGGATCTTCTTGCTATTCACCACCATACCCTGGTGGCGGAGGGCCGCACTCACCCGTCGGTACCCGTAGCACTCAAATTCGTCACAGATCTTGCTGATCCGTTGGACGAGATCGTCCTGAGACGCCGCGATGGGCGGTGCGTCGTAGAACGTCGAGCGCGCCAGCCCCATCAGTTCGCACCCCCGGCGGGCGGTGATGCCACGGGGCCGGTGACGACGGAGGTATTCGCGCTTTTCGGCCGGGGTGCCTGCTTGAGAGCCCCCTTTAGCATCTCGATCTCCAGCGCCTGGCGACCGACCATCCGCTCCAGAGCTGCGATCTTGGCTTCGTATTCCTGAAGCAGGTCAGCCGCCTGGACATCATCATCCAACGCCCCGGCTTCAAACTTGCCAACCCAGATCCGGATCAGCTGGCGCGAGATGTCGTGGCGCTTGGACAGCGCATGCAGCGCCTCCCCGGCGATGAATTCCTCGGCTACCTGCCGCTTGAACGCCGCACTATGGGAACGATGCTTGGTCATGGCTTCTAGTCTCCAGAAGCCCGATCAGGGGGGTCAAATCTACGAACTCAAACTGTCCACCCGCAGGGGCGCACTCCAGTGTCACCGGAGTTGACAGACACCCACGATTAAGGGACCGATTGACAGCGTATTTGCCGTCGCCAAGTGAACAGCAGGCCCGGATAGACATCGTGCCGAGCCGCAATCTGGTTGACCGACGCGCCGGGCTCCAGGGTCTCGCCAACAATCTTCAGCTTGTCCTCGACGCTCCACCGACGCCGACGCTCACGCCCCGTGATGATCTCAACAGCTCCGTCCGCCATGACCTTGAACACCGCCTTAAAGGCTAATCTTAAGGTGTTGCCCTGCCAGAACTCGTCATTCGCCAAAAGGCGCGGCTGATCGGACGCATACGCAGATCCCACAGGACGACGGCAGATACGACAGGAACCGGTGGGTTCGCTCAAAAGCTTCCTGTTCGGTATCGACTGCGTCGCCCACAGTCCCGGCGGCCACCCGCACCTGATGTCCGCCGAGTTCCTGCTTGCTGCGCGTCTCGCCCAAACGCTGGACCACCGTCGGTCCAGCAAATATCTCCGAGGTGTTCTTGACCATTATCGAATAATGACTCGCGGCAAGCCTTGTAGCGCCCAGGCCGGCCACCCAACCCCAGCGCCATGACCGGAACCGGTCCCATATTCTGAGCGCAGAGCCACAGACCAGAGCTTTGCGCGACATCGCCTGGCAGGTTGGCATGACCACGGGTCTCGATCGTCTTCACCGAACCACCGTCGCCGGAGCCCTCGATCATCAGGATCAGTGGCATGCGGTACTCACCGGTCATCTGTTCGGGCAAGATATACTTGGCCTTGATCGAGGCGTCGGCCGAACCGCAACGTACGGTGAAATCGTCGCCATAGATTACCACCGGGCGGTCATCGACCGAACACGCCATTTGCGGGCACGTACTCGATTATCACTCTGCCGGTCTTGTCATAGGTCGCAGTGCCGGCGATTGAGCCGAGCTCCTGAAACGAACCACGGTCGAGGCATTGTTCCATCCGTTTGCGAACGGTCAATCGACCACCGGCACGCTGTCGCGCGACGTGCTCTTGACTACCCATCTGCCGCGCGATCCGCTTGCGTTTGGAGAGCTCATCCAACTCCCCCCTACCAATTCGCTGAGGCTGGAGGCATGAACCGATCCATTCGGACTGCGCTTTATTTCAACAACGCCTCGGGCTAATGATCCCACCGGCAGCGACTCGCGTCAAACGCATGGGCGGCCAATTGCTATCCCCCGGTCAGTACTACCTCTCCTGCCAGGATGCGCTGCCGACCGCGTGGCGTGTCCAGCAGCAAGGCGCCATCCAAATCCAGGCCGGCGAATTGGCCGGCTACCGGCTCACCGGCCGAACTTGCCCGGATCGCCGCACCCAGTGGGAAAGATCGGTTCAGCCATTGCGCTCGGATCGGGACAAATCCATCAATCTGCCATGTGGAGAGGTGTTGCCCAAGACGATCCAGCAGGATATCGCGAGCGCCGTCGACTGACGCGATGCCGCCGTTGGCGACGATAGTCGTGGTCTTGTAGGCGGCATTCGACGGCGCCTCCAGCACGTTGAGCCCGATGCCCATGATCGTCGCCTCATCGATTTGCTCGAGCAGAATGCCGGCTATTTTGGCGCCATTAACAATTACGTCGTTGGGCCATTTCAGCATCGCTCGAATCTGCCTCGGCAGCAGCACCTCGACGGTGTCAGCTACGGCCAGCGCGGCTAGGAAACTGAGTTCGCCCGAGCGCGCAGCGGACTGGCCGGTTCGCAGAACGATCGACACATAAAGGTTGCCGGGCGGGCTGAACCAGCGGTGTGACAAGCGCCCGCGCCCGGCAGTCTGCTCATCGGCGTGGACGACGGTCCCGTGCGGAGCACCTTCGGCAGCAAGCTGTCGTGCCTCGTCGTTGGTGGACCCGATCTTGTCGTAGTGCCACACTGTAAACTGTCTGGTCATGCCACCCCGTTATCGCGAGTCTTCGCTGACGATCTACTACGTCCGGATGACTGAAGCCTGATACTGTCGCTATAAACCCTCGAACAGCGCTGTGGTGATATAACGTTCGGCAAACGATGGGATAATCGCCACGATGCGTTTGCCGGCAAACTCCGGCCGCTTGGCCACTTTCAGCGCAGCCGCCAGCGCGGCGCCTGAGGAAATACCACCCGGAATGCCCTCGGTGCGTGCCAGCCGGCGGGACTGAGCCAGCGTCTCCTCGTTGGAAACCTGGACAACTTCATCGATCGCCTTGGTGTCCAGTATCTCCGGGACGAAGCCGGCGCCGAGGCCCTGGATCGGATGTGGTCCGGGCTTGCCGCCGCTGAGCACCGCGCTGGCCGCAGGTTCCACGGCAAAAAACTTCAGGTTTGGTCGCCGCGGCTTGAGTGCCCGAGCCAGCCCTGTCAATGTGCCGCCGGTGCCGATGCCAGAGACGATGGCGTCGACTTCACCCGCCGTGTCGTACCAGATTTCCTCTGCGGTGGTCTTGACGTGGATCGCCGGGTTTGACGGATTTCCGAACTGGTTCGGACTGACCGATCCGGGCTTTGACTCCAGCAATTGCCCGGCACGCGCGATGGCGCCGTTCATGCCGTTCTCCCGCGGCGTTAATTCCAGTTCCGCGCCCAAGAAGGCGAGCATCTTGCGCCGTTCGATGGAAACGCTTTCCGGCATCGTCAGGATCAGCTTGTAGCCGCGTGCAGCCGCAACGAATGCCAGGCCAATGCCTGTGTTGCCCGAGGTCGGCTCGATGATGGTGCCGCCCGGCTTCAGCTTGCCATCGGCCTCCAGCGCCAAGATCATGCTGACGCCGATGCGGTCCTTAACGCTGGATATCGGATTGAAGAACTCCAGCTTCAGGACGACGTCGGCGGTGATCCCTTCCTCGGCGAGGATTTTTGGAATGCGCACCAGCGGCGTATTGCCGATTGTTTCGGCGATGCTATCATAGATGCGGCCGCGCAGCGGGCGGTCGAAAACCAGCGGCTTGTGATCGTTTGCCATCGCGTTTTTCCTCCTGGCGGAAAGCCGGGCGCTGACCGGCGGCGTGTCGGCTGACCTATACAAGGCAAAAAAATTTCATGCTGGCAAGAAGGGTCTGGAGAGCCGTCAGCCAAGATGGTTGTGCGGCATTCGCCCATTTGCGCCTTAGAATTTCGTTTTGACTTGTCGGACACGGTCAACTCGAACACGCTTGGCATGCGGGCGGCCGGATGCACATCCTGGGGAATGGGAACCATTCTGCTCACCTGGCTTCTGTGCCGTCGGCATCGCGCCTCGGTGTTCACCGGCCCTAAGACCGCTCCCGGCAGGGCATCGGGCGATCCGGTCCGCGTCGGTGAGGCTGCGGCCGGCGAATGGTGTGGCGCTAGCCCGGACATTGCCCGAGAAATCACCGCCGATGCGCTCCCTGCCCCATTCGCCAGCGAATACGCTTCGCGCAGGCAACGCACCGGTTGCGAGGTGGAGTGCCTAAGGTTCCGGGACGGACATCCGGCCTGCGTTTATCGGGATTTCATGACCGGCCTTGTCCTTTCCGACAACACGGTTTGCGGAGGCCGTCTTGGACGGACCTTAATGCATAACGGATCGTTGCTGGTCAGCGGGGACGGCAATGGTACGATCTGTCGAAACGCCTACTAGGCGGCACGATGAACTGGCACCCCAAACCGCATTCGGCATCGGTCCGTTTTATTCTGATCACATTGGTGATCGATGCGCTGGGTTTCGGCTTGGTGGTGCCGATCGTGCCGTCTTTGGTATTGAATCTATCCGGGCTGACGGTATCCGGCGCCTCAAAATGGGTGGGCCTCCTACTCGCCGCCTTTGCCCTGATGCAGTTCGTCTGTGCGCCGGTGCTGGGCGGCCTCAGCGACCGGTTTGGCCGCCGTCCCGTGCTGCTGCTGTCACTGAGTGGGAGTTGTGCCAATTATCTACTGCTGGCCTGGGCACCGTCGCTGACGTGGCTGTTCCTGGGTCGGCTAATCGCCGGTGCGACCGCGGCGAATGCCTCCACGGCCACGGCCTATATCGCCGATGTCACGCCGCCGGCAAAACGAGCGGGGCAATTCGGTTTGGTCGGAGCCATGTTCGGTATCGGTTTTGTGATCGGTCCGGCGCTTGGCGGCCTGTTGGGGACTTATGGATTGCGCATGCCGTTTTTCGTCGCCGCGTGCCTCGCCGGCTGTAATGTGCTTTACGGATTTTTCGTGCTACCCGAGAGCCTATCATCGGCGCACCGGCGCCCGTTCGACTGGCGGCACGCCAATTCGTTGGGTTCGCTGCATATGGTGATGGCGGATCGCAATCTCGCCCGCCTGGCGATCGCCTGGGGTTGCATCTGGTTCGCGCTAGGTGCGCTGCAGAGCACCTTCGTGCTGGCCAACCAGGCCAGATTCGGCTGGGGCACCCAGGACAACGGCATGGCTTTGGCCGTCGCCGGGCTTGGGTCGGCGGTGGTGCAAGGGCTGCTGGTGCGGCGCATCGTCCCGGCACTGGGTGAGCGTCGAGCGGCGATGATCGGGGGAATGATCGTGGCCTGCGGGTATGCATGCATTGGGCTTGCGCCGTTCGGTTGGGTGGTACTGATGGGGATCGTTTTGCAGTCGATCGGGGCGATCACGAGCCCGGCGATCCAAGGGATGGTTTCGGCTGAGTCTTCGATGGAACGGCAGGGTGAACTGCAAGGCGCATTGTCCTCAGTGCAGGGGCTCACAGCGATCGCATCACCTGTGGTCGCAAGTTGGGTTTTCTCGACGTTTACCGGATCTGAGGCACCCGTGCTGTTGCCTGGCGCGCCGTTCCTCGTTTCAGTGTTGGCTTACGGACTGGCGATCTGGGCAGTGTCCGGCGTGCGGCCGGCGCCGGCGTTGGTTGACCCAGCAATCGGGGTTAGCTTGCCCGTCGGTTCAAAGACTGAAGGGGGCCCTTAACTATTCGCGTCCTGAAGCACAGGCGCCCGCGCTGAACTGCGACTGCCATTTCCACGTTCGACCGGTATCCGACGAGTGCCGTTTGCGGGTTCTAAATCCAAAGGTGGTCCGCTGGATGTCATCATTTTACCTCGCCGCTTCAAGCCGAAGGGCGGCCGACGACTCGGTGTTGGCGTAACGCTTCGCCAGCCAAGCACAGACCATCATCTGGACCTAGTGAAACAGCATCAGCGGCAGCACGATCAGACCGACCGGACGACCAACGAGAAGCAGGCTGGCCATCGCCACTCCGCTGGCCAGAATCTTTTTGGAGCCGCGAAGCACGATCGTTACCTCGTCACCGCTGGAAAAGCCAATCAGCCGGCAGCCGGACGTGGTAATTGCCAACAACGCGGCGAGCGGCAAGGTGTTGATCGCGAGCAGCAGACCCAAATCGCTTAGACTGAGCTGGCGCTAGATCCCCTGGATCACGCCAGGCTGAAAGCGGTGTAAGCAATCAGCAGGATGGAGCCGCGATCGACCATGCTGAGCAACGGTCTGTTACGCTGTGCCCAATCGCCGATCAATGGGCGCGACAATTGGCTGCGGTTGTGATGTGGCCGGCGACACTCATACCGGCGCGCCATGTACCCGGCAGGGCCGAGGCCAGCAGGACCATGCCGCCAATCGCGGCGATGTAGGGATCGATCGGTAACCGCGACAATAGCTTGTCGTGCGACGTGATTACGGCTCGCTCGGTTCTCATGAGCAAGGCACCATGTCCGCAGGCTCGAAGTCAGCGCCGGGCGTCGGCGATCCTGGCGCTTGGCGACCGACTGCAGCGGGCGGACTGAGGTTCGAGACCGTGATGACAAAAATTGTGACACCTTGGGTTCATGATGGAATTCACGGACGCGTGGGAGGAGTGCTTGAGTGCCGGTCCATCTAGGGGCACATTCGCCACCTCCAATGTTTCTCTGCGGGGGCCTGACTTGATGCAGCGTGTCACTTCGCTTGCGCTGGCGCTGATCCTCAGCGGCTGCGGCTATAAAACTTGGATGAACCCGCCGTTCACCGGAGGTTACAATCCAAATCTGCCGACCAGCAACAGCGAGAACGTGCGCCGCGTTCAGGGGCAGGATACTACGGTCCCAACGCTGACCACCGAACCAGGGGATATTTGGCCGGGTCCTCTGAAGCCGCCTCCGACATTGCAAGATCTTGAAGCGACAGGGGGAGTGACCCCGCAACCAGAAGCCCCGGTTCCTGGATCTCCGTTGGAACGAGGCACTGGAGGGCCTTATCCGTCGTCGAATCCTAGTTCGGGAAGTTCAACCCCGCCGAAGGAAGCACCAAACGGGCTTGCTACTCCACAACCAAGCCCGCCATTGTCGGGCTATAATGCTCCTGCGGCAGCGCCGCCGGCTCGGGGACCGGCAGGTCAAGTCCTTCAGACTCCAAGCGGCCCGGCGGTGACGACGGGGGGGGGGCCAGGGTATCAGACAACTACAAGCCCGGGCGGCGGCCAGTCGATTATCGTGCCTAATGGGAATGGGACGAGTACAGTTATTCATTCCGATGGGCGCATAGAGACCATCCCGACAAACAAACCATGAATAAGCCTTTGAAAATCTGCTACTTTGCATGGCTTCGCGAGCAAATCGGGTCGGCACAAGAGGATTTCGCGATCCCTGTGGGAATCAACACGTTAGGTGCACTAATCGACCACCTTTCGACGCGCAACGCGACTTATGCGAGAGCGTTTCGAAATCGTGAGGCAATCCGTTGCGCTATCAACCAAGAATTCGCCGATCGTGCATTCCCCGTACATCCGGGAGACGAGGTTGCCTTCTTCCCTGCGGTTACTGGCGGCTAATTTTTTATTCGGTGACGCCGCTGTGGTCGTGTCCCAGAACTTGGTGTAACAGCTGCAGGGTTAGTGGCCCGCCGGAGCGACCGTCCAGAGTCAGGCGTAGGCGGGCCACTTATCGAACGTGGCGGCCGTTGCCTACCTTCGGCAAGGTTTGGTTCAATACACAACCCGAAACCAGGTCCCGACAATGACCGCGACCACGATGGACCTCAAAGTGGGATTGACCCGCCTTGATGGACACCCTGAAGCTTTCGTCAGAGGTGTATCGTTCTGCCGAAGACGAAGGCGCCATGTTCGTGATCGATCATGCAGTAGTCGAAGCCAGAGGCCTCGATGATCCCCGGGACTCCGAGCGAGGCGAACTCCTTGAGCCCGGCCCCACGCGCGGCCCGCACCTCGCGCACCGCCCGCCATATGCTGTTCTCTTTCATCGATTGTCCCAGGCTCCCATCGCGACGCAGAGATTTTGAAATTCGCCTTTTGACATCGGTGCGATGACCCTCAAGCCGCCAGCCGCTTCCGCGCGGACGCCTTGATCATGATCGCGCCCTTTTCGGCAATCATGATGGTGGGTGCGTTGGTGTTGGTCGACGTGACCGCGGGCATGATCGATGCATCGATCACGCGCAGCCCCTCCATTCCGAGCACCCGAAGCTGATCGTCGACGACGGCCAATGGATGCTGGCCCATCATGCAGGTGCAGCTGGCATGATAGCAGGTACCCCCATAGCGCCGCGCGTAATCCAGCAACTCGTCGTCGGTTTGCACATGCTGGCCGGGCAGGCTTTCCGCCAGCACATAGGGCTTCAGCGCCGGTGTCTCGAACATGCGCCTGGCGAAACGAAGGCCGCCCAGCAGGGCCATGCGATCGGTTTCGTCCGACAGATAGCGCGGGTTGATCAGCGGCATATCCTCGGGCCGGCTCGACGTCGCCTTCACATAACCACGCGACAGCGGCCGCATCTGCCAGGCACCGGCGCTGACGCCGGGGGTTTCCTCCAGCTCCCCGATTTGCCCATCCTTGAAGCTGCCGGGGGCGAAGCTGACCTGCATGTCGGACGTGGCCGATGACTCCAGCACCTTCACCGATGCCGCGACCAGCGATGGGCTGTAGGTCAGGATGCCCTTGCCGGTAACTATCCAGCGCAGCACCTCGATCGCCAGCGGAATGCCGCGCGCCTTTTCGTTCGCCGTGGGAAGGCCGTCAACCGGATGGGAAATGCGTGCCTGGAAATGATCCTGCATGTTGCGCCCAACGCCTTTCAGCTCGTGCACGACCGGAACGCCGATGTCCGACAGATGCTCAGCATCGCCAACGCCCGAGAGTTGCAGAATGTGCGGTGAGCCGATCGCACCAGCCGACAGGATCACCTCACGCTCGGCCGTCACGCGCTGCGTGGCGCCGCCACGGGCGAATGCCACGCCGACGGCACGGGTACCCTCGAAGATCACGCGATAGACCATGGCATTGGTAAACAGCCGCAGATTCGGCCGCGACAATGCCTGCGCCAGATAGGTGCGTGCCGCGCTGGCGCGCCGCCGTCCGTTGCGGGTTTGCTGGCACCAGCCAATCGTGTCGACAGAGTCATGGGTAATGCTATTCACGTCCTTCTGGTAGGTCAGGCCTAGCTGTTTGCCGGATTCAACCACCGCCGCGCAGAGCGGAGAACGGTCCATCTTCGACGTGTGTAACGGGCCGTCCTTGCCGCGAACCTCGTTCTCCCGGCCTTCCCACCGTTCAGCGGCACGAAACAGGGGCAGACAGTCGTCCCAACTCCAGCCCCGGTTCCCGAGCTGTGCCCAATGGTCGTAGTCCTCGGGCTGGCCGCGGATGTAGACCAGGCCGTTGATCGAGGAGGAGCCGCCAACCACGCGGCCGCGCGTGTAGACGATGGCTCGGCCGTTCGTGCCGGGATCGGGTTCGGAACGGTATTTCCAGGTCAGCTTGTCGTGGTCTAACATCTTAAAGAAGCCTGCCGGGACATGAATGAGCGGATTGGTATCCTTGCCGCCCGCCTCGATAAGGATGACGCTGGTGTTCGCATCCTCGGTAAGCCGGGTGGCCAGGACGCAGCCGGCCGATCCGGCCCCCACGATCACATAGTCTGCTTGCATGGTTTCCTGCCCCTGGTCGTTGTTGATTGCCCGGAGTGTGACTTGAGGTTGCCGGCTTGTCCAAGCAGGGGCGTTGTTTTTCGGCGTGGAAGAAAAAGGACCCTGTTTTGGAGTGCGGCCCTGCGGGTGTGCAGTCTGAGTTCGTAGATTTGCCCCCCTTGTCGGGATTCTGGAGAATAGAAGCCATCGCCAAGCATCGTTCCCATAGCGTCGCATTCAAGCGTCAGGTTGCCTAGGAGTTCATCGCCGGTGAAGCCCTGCACGCACTGTCCAAGCGCCACGACATTTTCCGGCAGCTGATCCGGATCTGGGTTGGCAAGTTCGAGGTTGGGGCGCTGGGTGAGGATGTGCAGGCGGCTGACTTGCTCCAGGAATACGAAGCCAAGATCGCGGCGCCCGAGCGGATGGTCGGGCGGCAGGCGCTTGGAATTGAGCTGCCAAGGGGGGCGTTGAAGCATGCGCCCGGCCGAAAAGCGCGAACACTTCCGTCGTCGCCGGCCCTACGGCATCACCGCCAGCCGGGGGTGCGAGTTGATGAGCTTGCCGTGCTCGACGTTCTATGACGCGGCGCCCGTAGCGGCGTCCCCGGACGATGTTGTCACCCGGATGCGCGCGATCTGCGATGAATTCGAATGCTACGGCTACCGCCGATTGGGCGCCGCACTCCGCCATCAAGGGATTGTAGTGAATGGCAAAAGGCTGCGCCGACTCATGCGGGAGCATGATCTGCAACCCAAGCGGCGGCGCCGTCCAATCTTCAAAAACTTGACGAAGGGCTTGGTTGTCGCACGCCCTAATCGCCATACAGGCGGCCTCGACGATGCTCCGGGCCTGATCATCGCGCCCGAGCGGCTCGCCGCATGACACGCGGATCTGATCCGGGGCATGCCCTGGGTCAGATCAAGGACGAAGCGGACAGATCATGAGCTACGAAAACCGTACAGGTTTACCAGCTAGCGTTAAGCGCTCCATTGCTTTTTACAGGCCTTAAGGGCGATAGCATGATCTCGTTGTAGATAGAAATGAAGTTACGCAGATTCTGGAGTGTAAGATTGCGTCCTATGGAGCCAATGGACTCCTAACCCATGTTATCCACGCAATTCCAGTTCGTTTTCCGGACGTCGTTATGAGGTGTTTCAGCCAAGGCGAGATTGCCTGGACCAGCACCTACGAAGACGGAGGCAGTTCGTCCGATTCAAACACTGGGGAAACCCGATAAACACTGAGCGCGGATGGGCCGAATGCCCACCCCGCGAAACGATTGAGGCTCAACCGAAATACCTACCGCAAGCCTGCGTTGATCCGGGCCAACAGTGGCGATCCTGGAACGAGTGTATCGTCCTGCAATTCATTTAACGGCTGATCTGACGTTTGCAGGTGTGCGTGGAGATCGCGCGGATTTGGATCTACATAAAGAAGACCGGTTACAATCTCCCCTGATGCATGTCGCTGTTGCATGAAAGTCAGCGCCGATATACGGTCGTGCATGTTGTAGTCGGAGTTGAGCTTTCGCAGCTGCAGCAAGGATCCATCATGCTGCGTCACAGACGCTACTGAACCCGGGGAGCAGTCCAGAGTGATTTCGGGACGGTCTGGAACAACATCCAAATAATTGACCGCCGCATTGTGCTCCCGAACGTAGTCAAAGCTTTTCGTTGACCCTCCGTGATTATTGAACGCGACGCAGGGGGAAATGCAGTCGATGAAGGCAGCTCCTTCATGCCTCAGTGCTGCCTCGATCAACGGTACTAGCTGCGTCTTGTCGCCCGAGAAGCTGCGGCCAACAAAAGTGGCACCAAGTTGCAGCGCCATCCCGACGAGATCAATCGCCTCATCGCTGTTCTCCAGACCTCGCTTCGATACCGCACCCTTGTCGGACGTTGCGGAAAACTGTCCCTTCGTCAGCCCATAGACACCGTTGTTCTCTACGATGTAGACCATATTGACACCTCGCCGCATAGCGTGGGCGAACTGGCCTAGACCGATTGAAGCACTATCACCATCGCCAGAGACGCCGAGATAAATCAGGTCACGATTTGCCAAGTTTGCTCCGGTCAGTACGGATGGCATCCGTCCGTGCACCGAGTTGAAGCCATGTGACGCCCCGAGAAAGTAGGTCGGCGTCTTCGACGAGCAGCCAATTCCAGAAAGTTTGGCAATACGATGGGGCGGCAGTTCAAGGTCAAAGCAGGCTCTTACAATAGCGGCACTGATCGAATCATGCCCGCAACCGGCACACAGCGTAGATATAGCGCCTTCATAATCCCGCCGTGTATGGCCGAGGTTGTTTCTCAGCAATTTTGGATGATGCAACTTTGGCTTCGAAAGGAAGGTCATGGAACGGCCTCCGGAGCAATGTCGGCGATGGCGGCGGCTATGAAGCGTGCGCTGATTGGAGTGCCGTCGTAATGCAGGACTTTGATCAGCTTCTTCGGATTGATTTCGAGTTCGTTGACCAGCAAGGACCGCAACTGACCATCGCGGTTTTGCTCGACGACGCAGATAAAGTCGTGATCGTCGATGAACGCCGACACTTCGTCCCCGAATGGGAATCCACGCACCCGCAGCAAGTCCAAGTGAATGCCCTGATCGACCAGCAACTGGTCCGCCTCTGCAATAGCGGGGCTGGTCGACCCGTAATAGATCGCACCGAGGTGCGTTGGCTGATCGGCCTTTTGTTCAATGGCCGCTGGCACGAGACGTCGGGCGGTGGCATGCTTCTTCAGAAGACGCTCCATGTTTTCGCGGTAGTCGGCGCCCTCCTCGGAATAGCGTGCCATGCGGTCCTTCGAGGTACCGCGAGTGAAGAAAGCGCCTCTCGTCGGATGCGTTCCTGGCAGCGTCCGATAGGCGATCCCGTCGTCATCCACATCCAGGTAGCGGCCAAACTGTTTTCCGGCCTCGAGCGCCTCTGCGGACATGACCTTGCCGCGATCCATACGGCGGGCATCATCCCATCGAAAGGGCTTGGTTAGCCGCTCATTCATGCCGATCTCGAGATCAAGCATGACAAATATCGGCGTCTGCAGGCGATCCGCGAGATCAAACGCCAGCGCGGCGAATTCGAAACATTCATGGGGATCCTCGGGGATCAGTAGCACGTGTTTGGTGTCGCCATGCGAAGCGTAGGCGCAGGCCGTGAGATCGGTCTGCTGGGTGCGAGTCGGCATGCCGGTCGAAGGACCGGCACGTTGGACGTCAAAAATGACGGCCGGAATTTCGGCGAAATATGCCAAGCCGAAGAATTCCTGCATCAGCGAGATACCCGGGCCAGAGGTCGCCGTGAACGCCCGCGCCCCGTTCCAGGCCGCCCCGATCACCATCCCGATCGACGCCAACTCGTCTTCCGCCTGGATGATGGCAAAATTCTTCTTCCCTGTAGCCTTATCGATGCGCATTCGACCGCAGTATCGCGTGAAAGCCTCAGCCAAGGAGGTTGACGGGGTGATGGGGTACCAGGCACAGACCGTGGCTCCGCCGTAGACGGCGCCCAGCGCCGCGGCACTATTGCCGTCGATGAAAATGCGATCACCGATCGTGTCTGCATGCCGAAGCGTCAAGCCTATTGGCCAACTCAGGTTCCGTTGAAGCCAGTCACGGCCCAAATGCAGCGCCTCCACGTTGGCTGCGATCAGTTTATCGCGTCCCCTGAACTGCTCGCCCAGAAGGTTCTCGATCACTGCAGGATCCAACTCGATCAGAGCCGAAAGCGCGCCTAAAGACACGATGTTCTTGAACAATTGCCGCTGCCGGGGATCGCTATAAACCTTGTTTGTTATCTCAGTCAGCGGAACGCCGACGACAACGACATCCGAACGGAATTTCTCGGCTGGCATCTGTTTAGTATTATCGTAGAACAGATATCCACCGACTTCGATCGACCTTACGTCTTGGTCCCATGTCTGCGGGTTCATCGCCACCATCAGGTCCGGACCGCCACCACGCGCTGCCAAGTATCCAGAACCGGAAATCCGAACCTCGTACCAGGTGGGCAGCCCCTGAATGTTGGACGGGAAAATATTGCGTGGAGTGGCCGCTATCCCCATGCGCAGAACGGATTTGGCGAACAGCGCATTTGCACTCGCAGAGCCCGATCCGTTGACGTTAGCAAACTTGACAACGAAGTCGTTGACCCGCTGCAAGCCTTTCTGAAGCTCTAATTGCTGCAGCATGCGTTCTCAGCTTGGGCAACATCGATCAAAAAACGCTGCATATCCCATGCGCCCGTGGGGCAGCGTTCCGCACAAAGCCCGCAGTGCAGACAGACATCCTCGTCCTTCGCCATGATTCGGTCAGTCTTCAGGTGACCAGAAATGTACAGGGCTTGGCCCCGGTTATGAGCCGGCGCCATCAGGCGGGTTCGCAGCTCCGCCTCATCGCCGTTATCCGTGAAGGTGATGCAATCGACCGGACAGATGTCGACGCAGGCGTCACACTCGATGCATAGGCCGTCAGTGAACACAGTCTGGACGTCGCAATTCAAGCACCGTTGCGCCTCGGCAAAGGCCAACTTGTCATCGAAGCCAAGCTCAACCTCTGACCTGATATCCTTGAGCGCGACGTCCTTGTTTCGATGTGGGACCTTGAAGCGTAGGTCGAGGGAGATGTCGTTGTCGTAGCTCCACTCGTGAATACCCATCTTCTGACTGGCAAGGGTCACCATTGGCGGTGGCCGCTCCTTTACATCGGCACCCTGGCAAAACTGATGAATCGATATCGCGGCCTGATGCCCGTGAGCAACCGCCCAGATGATATTCTTGGGCCCGAACGCCGCGTCGCCGCCAAAGAAAACGCGTGGTTCGGTAGACTGGAATGTGATCTCGTCCAATACTGGCATGTCCCACTTATTGAAGGACAGACCAATATTGCGCTCGATCCAGGGAAACGTGTTCTCTTGCCCAACCGCAACTAGAACGTCGTCACATTCAAAGAAAGCGTCGGGTTCGCTTGTCGGGACGAGACGTCGCCGACCTCGGTCATCGAATTCGGCTTTTACCTTCTCAAAAGTCATCCCGTATAGCTGTCCGTTATTATGTTTGAATTCCTTCGGGACCAGGAAATTCAGAATCGGAATGTCCTCACCAATCGCATCTTCCTTTTCCCAGGGCGAGGCCTTCATTTCGTCGAAGCCCGAGCGGACGATGACCTTCACGTCGTCCCCACCTAATCGGCGGGACGAGCGACAACAGTCCATCGCCGTATTGCCGCCGCCAAGTATGATAACGCGCCGGCCGATCTTGTTGATATGACCAAACGAAACCGATGACAACCAGTCGATGCCGATGTGGATGTTAGCAGCAGCCTCCCACCTGCCCGGCAGGTCCAGGTCCCGCCCGCGCGGCGCACCAGAGCCAACGAAAATCGCATCGTATCCATCTTCCAGCAGATGCTCGAGACTGTCGATCTGACGGCCGAGCCGCATTTCCGGACCCAGGGATGCAATATAGCCAACTTCCTCGTCGATGACCTCTTCCGGAAGTCGGAACCTCGGAATTTGACTCCGGATCATACCGCCGGCGCGCGTATCACCGTCAAAGATCACGAGATGGTAACCCAATAGCGCGAGATCCCGGGCAACGGTAAGGGAGGCTGGTCCGGCGCCCACCAGGGCAATTCGTTTGCCGTTCCGCACTTGCGGAACCGTTGGCATACGGTCGCTGACGTCGCCCTTATAGTCTGCCGCCACGCGCTTGAGTCGGCATATGGCCACCGGCTGTTCTTCCACCCGCCCCCGCCGGCAGGCTGGCTCGCAGGGCCGATCGCAAGTGCGCCCAAGAATTCCAGGAAATACGTTTGATTCCCAATTGATCATGAACGCGTCCGCATAACGCCCCGCGGCGATTAGCCGGATGTATTCCGGAACAGGGGTATGAGCGGGGCAGGCCCACTGGCAATCGACCACCTTATGGAAATAGTCCGGGTTTTTGATGTCGGTTGGACGCAAATCGGACTCCTCTTTCCGCCTGCTCGGTATGCCACCTTATCCGGTCCCGCCAAGCGTTTATAATGCCTCAGCAGCTTGTTGTCGGGAACAGTAGGTCCGATTCAAATGCTGGGCAATCCGCGCGGAGTTCGGCCGGGCACAAAGGCAGCTAGCTTATTCAGCGCATGGCAGGGATTAGCTGGCGGATGTAGTGTAAGCATATGATTCGAAGCAGAGATTTGGGTGTTGAAGCCAATTTCCACCGAATCGGACGCTTCCACACCCGCCATGCTCGAAGATAGCCTACCTTGGGTGAGGTGGTGCGCATGACCTACGCGATGGTCGACACCTACTGTGCCAGCTACAAGCGGCCGCCGCGTGCGGTCACGCTGGATATCGATGACACGCTCGTACATGGTTATCGGCAGCTCTCGCTGTTCAACACCACCTTGCGGATGCGCCTGATCAAGATTGCCGCCCGCATCGTCGAAACCGCAAGCCGGGTGCGCATCGCGTTCGCCCAGCGAACTCCGAGGCGGCGCTGTTTGCAAGCCTCGCGCGCTATCTCCAGCCGACCGGACCGTAAAAACCGGGGCATATGCCCCGCAACCTCCCGATCCCGCCAACCAACAGCACCCGCCAGATATGTTCGAAAATCGCGATGAAAAGGCGCATCGGGCAAACGCGCCCGGTCCCTCAGAGCGCCTCACGCGCTTCAGTCCGCTGATTAAGAAGGCCTAGCGGCGTCATCGACGCCGGATTTGTCTCAAAGCCTGCAAGACAGACAAAGGAACGTGTAAGGCGAAACAATCAGGTGGAGCTCAAAGCCATGCCTGACAGGAAGCTGCCGCATGACATCAAATGTGAAAGCTTTCGCCACATCCGCACCGTCCCTTCTCGTTCGGATTGACAAAAGTAAACCCAGCCGTCAGGTTCTTTTTTTCGTAATCCATTACCGTGCCAATCAGGAACAGAGACGCTTTTCGATCTACCAGAACGGTCAGACCTTTGTCCGTCACCACTTCATCCGAGGATACCGGTTCGACGGTCCATGACATATCGTACGACATACCAGAGCAACCCTTTGTCTTTACCCCAATACGGAGCAGCTTGCCCTGCTCACCTTTGGCATAGAGCTCTCGCAATCTCCCTGCCGCGGCTTCCGTCAGGGTCATAAGCGGCGGCAACGAGCGGGTCTTGCGGGGGACAGTCGATGTTATGGTCATCGTGTAGCCTTGTGTCGCTTCGATCAAAACATATTCAACTGCAGGCGAGCCTCTTCGGTCATGCGCGAAGGGTCCCAGGGCGGATCCCATACTGTGTCAACTCTGCATGATGTGACACCCGCGACCGATGATATGGCGCTTCGTACTTGCTCGGGCAGTTCCTGAGCGCTGGGACAGCCAGGGGCGGTCAGCGTCATTTCGACTTTCACCGCCCCACTATCGTCTATTTCAACCACATAGATCAGACCCAACTCGTATATGTTAACCGGGATTTCAGGGTCGTAGACTGTAGCGATTGCTTCGATCAGGGTGTCTTCGCTAGGAAGTTGCTGTGCATCCCCGATCTGCGTTTCACCATCCGGGGTCCATGCCGTGGGTGGGGTCAATTCACTCACTGCTTGCCTCCTTCGAGCCGTTCAGCGCGGCAATTAGAGCGTGCCAAGGCAGTGTCGCGCACTTTACTCGGGAAGGGTACTCGTGGACACCCGCCAATGGCGCGAGGCGCTGCAACGGGTCGGCAGGTCCGTCTTTGCAGTCCGGGCAATCCCCAGTGTGTACCATGCTTCGAAAAGCCTCAAAAAGGGCCTGAGTATCCGCTCTGTCACGGTCTTGCACTGTTTCCGCCATCAGGTCAGCGGAGGCAATGCTGATCGCACATCCTCGGGCCTCAAAACCCACGCGACCGATGCGGTCGGAATTCATCTTCACCCTTACTTCGATGCGGTCTCCACACATTGGGTTGTCGCCCCGTGCCGAGGCATCAAAATCGTCCAAGCGCTGAGCATGGCGCGGTCGGCGTCCATGGTCCAGAATCAGGTCTTGATACAAGTCGCGCAAATCGTCGAAGCTGTCCGACTGCGTCATTGAAAAAACTCCCGCACCCTGACCAACCCATCAACCAACGCGTCGACTTCGGCGCGGGTTGTGTAAATTCCGAAGCTAGCCCGAGCCGTGCTTTCCAGATTGAAGCGATGCATCAGCGGTTCGGCGCAGTGATGCCCCGCTCGCACGGCGATCCCCTGACGATCCAGTAAAGTAGCCACATCGTGAGCGTGTGCTTTGTCCACCACGAATGAAATCACCCCGCCTCGTTCTTGCGCGCTGCCGAGCACTGTTATCCCATCCATCTCCGCCAGGCGGGACAAGGCGTATTCCGTCAATGACGACTCATGCGCCATCACGGCATCGTAGCCAATCGCCCGGATGTAGCCGACTGCCGCCTTAAGGCCAATGCCCTCGAGAATGGCAGGCGTCCCCGCCTCAAATTTATGCGGCACCGCGGCCCAAGTGGATTGTTCGAAGGTAACCGACGATATCATGTCGCCGCCACCGAGGAACGGCGGCATCCGATCCAGCAAGTCGCGTTTTCCCCATAAAACGCCGATACCGGTTGGCCCATAATACTTGTGGCCGGTCCAGCAATAGAAATCGCAATCCAGCGCGCGGACATCGACCTTGCGGTGTACGATGGCCTGCGACCCATCGAGCATGACCTTGGCGCCGTGAGCGTGGGCAATACGTACAATGCGCTCCGCTGGCGTGATACTGCCGAGCACGTTCGACATATGGGTAATTGCGACAAGCCCGACCTTACCGTCAGCCAGCAGAGACTCGAACGCTGTCATATCCAACTCGCCAGCGTCCGTAATTGGCGCTACCCTCAGTTCGATTCCGTGAGCATCACGCAGCAATTGCCATGGTACGATATTGGAATGGTGTTCCATGGTTGAGATCAGAACCGCCTGGCCGCGCTTCAACACGCCTCGCCCATAGCTATGAGCGAGCAGGTTTATGGCTTCGGTACTGTTTCGCACGAAAACCACTTCGGACCTATCGTTCGCGTTCATCAGCTCAGATACAGCATCGCGAGCTGATTCATAAGCTTCGGTAGTCCGCTCGCTCATCCAGTGCAGACCGCGATGGACATTGGCGTATTGGGTTTCCATCGCGTCAGCCATTGCCTCGATCACGACCCGGGGCTTTTGAGCGGACGCGGCGCTGTCGAGGAAAACAAGCTTCTTGCCGCGGATAGCCTGTTTCAGTATCGGGAAATCCCGCCGTATCTGGTCAACGTCAAGGAGAGCCGGAATCGTCATCACGTTCATAGCTTTTGCCTCTCCCACCAGCGCGCGACGGCGGTTTCAAGGCAGCCACGGATGGTATCGTTTGAAACCAAGGCCAGGGCGTTGGCAAGGAACGCACGCACCAGAATGGAGCGAGCCTCCGCCTCTGAAACGCCTCGACTGCGAAGGTAGAAAAGCTGCTCCGCATCCAGTTCGCCGACGGTTGCGCCGTGGCTGCATTTTACGTCATCGGCAAAAATCTCGAGTTCGGGTTTCGAGTCGATTTCTGCATCCGGCGACAGCAACAGCGTCTGGTTCATCTGATAGCCGTCGGTCTTGACGGCATCCCGAGCGACCTCGATCTTGCCTTGGAAAACCCCGTGCGACCGATCGGCAAGAACATTCTTCACCGTCTGGCGGGACGTGCATCTCGGCGCGTTGTGACTGACGATCGAGGTAAAATCTCCGTGCTGCGAACCAGCCAGAATTTGTGCTGCATTCAGATGGGCTATTGCCCCGGCGGCCGCGAGTTGCGTGTGGACCTCAGTACGTGACAGCCGAGCACCGATGTTCAGCGTAAAACTGTCATAGGTCGCGCCGGCTTCAATGGACGCGTACGTGGTCGACACGTGGTATGCCCCCACCGCTTCATCTTGCAAACGGATATGGGTGAGATGAGAACCGGCGCCGACATGGACCTCCGCAACGGTGTTTATCAGGTAGGCTCCTTGCCCGGACGAAATTTCAACCAGCGTCAACTTGGATCCGTTGCCCAAGTGAATTCTATGGCGCGGGTGAATATCGGCACCGTCCGAGCAAACGCTGACAAGCTGAAGGATGCCCCCATCCTGGTCGGGAGGCAGTTCCAACACCGCGCCGTCTGCGGCAAGCATCGTGTTCAGCGCGACCAACGGCTCCCGGTCCGGCCAGGCCAGCGTGCCAAAATCGGGTCGTTCGGCAAAGCGGGAGAACCCCATTTCGGAAGTGCTGGTCAGGTCTGTGCGGAACGCGCCATCCACGAACACAATGCGTGGTGCATCCAAGAGCTGCAACCCTGCCAAGAACGCTTCGGCATTATACCGAGGATGAGTCGGCTCACGATGAAAATTGGCTTCAGCGACCGACCGTAAACTTGTGTATTTCCAGGCCTCCATTCGGCGCCGTTGCCTGCCGCCGGGTAATCCCGACGCCCGGAAGGCGGCGGCCGCGGCGGCGCGCAACGCCGAATCACCGGGTAGGCGACCGACAAGCCCATCATAACGGTCTAGATATCCCGCGGTGCCAGTACTCACGCAGCCTCCTGAATCAGGCTGGCGTAGCCGCTCTTTTCCAGTTCCTTCGCCAACTCCGGACCTCCGGAGCGGACGATCCGACCTTGCGTCAGCACGTGAACCCGATTGGGCACCAAGTAGTCCAACAGACGTTGATGATGGGTGATGACCAGTGCCGAAAAATGAGGCCCACGCAACGCGTTGACGCCATCAGCAACGACTTTCAGCGCGTCGATATCCAGCCCGCTGTCAGTCTCGTCGAGTATCGCCAGCTTCGGGCGTAGGATCGCCATCTGCAGCACCTCGTTGCGTTTCTTCTCGCCACCGGAGAAACCGACATTGACGTTCCTCTTCAACATGTCGTCCGGCATCGCAAGCCGCTTTGCCTCAACCCGGGCCATCTTCAGAAACTGCACGGCGTCCAGTTCGGGTTCGCCATGCGCACGTCGGATTGCATTGAGAGCCGTTCGGAGGAAATTGGCGTTGTTGACACCTGGCAATTCGACCGGCGCCTGGAAAGCCAGAAACACGCCAGCGGCGGCTCGATCTTCCGGTTCCATATCCAAAAGATCGGCGCCGTTGAAGGTCACCGAACCCGAGATCACCTCATAGCTTTCCCGTCCGGACAAAACATAACCAAGGGTCGATTTGCCGGACCCGTTAGGCCCCATAATGGCGTGCACCTCGCCTTCGGGCACCGTCAGATCAATGCCTTGCAGGATGGTCTTGTTGTTGATCGAAGCGGCTAAACCGCGAATATCCAGCATCTTTTTATCCCACTGATCCTTCGAGTGAAACCGCCAGGAGCTTTTGTGCCTCCACGGCAAATTCCATGGGAAGTTCCTTCAATACATCCCTGCAAAAACCGTTGACGATCAGGCCCACGGCGTCCTCTTCCGACAATCCGCGCTGGCGGCAATAGAACAACTGATCATCGGCGATCTTGGACGTGGTCGCCTCATGCTCCACCTTTGCCGACAGGTTGCGACTTTCGATGTAGGGCACGGTATGGGCACCGGCCTGATCGCCGATCAACAAGCTGTCGCATTGAGTGAAATTCCTGGCGTTCGCAGCGCTCGGAAGCATTCGGACCAAGCCCCGATAAGTGTTATTCGAATGACCCGCGCTAATGCCCTTGGAGATGATCGTACTGCGCGATCCTTTGCCGATATGGATCATTTTCGTGCCGGTATCCGCTTGCTGATGATTGTTAGTCACAGCTACAGAATAGAACTCACCAACGCTATCCTCGCCGAGCAGTACGCACGACGGGTATTTCCAGGTAATAGCTGAGCCGGTCTCTACCTGGGTCCAGGAAATTTTCGACCGCACCCCGCGGCAGGAACCACGTTTCGTGACAAAATTGTAGATGCCACCTTTACCGTGAGCGTCCCCCGGATACCAATTTTGCACCGTCGAATACTTGATCTGTGCGTCGTCCGACGCCACGAGTTCGACAACCGCGGCATGGAGTTGATTTTCATCGCGCTGAGGGGCGGTACACCCTTCCAGATAACTCACATGGCTGCCGGCTTCGGCGATGATCAGGGTCCGCTCGAACTGCCCGGTGTTTCGGGCATTGATTCGAAAGTAGGTCGATAGTTCCATCGGGCAGCGGACGCCCTTTGGGATATAAACGAAGCTCCCATCGGTGAAAACGGCGCTGTTCAAGGCGGCAAAAAAGTTGTCGCCGGTCGGCACGACCGTCCCGAGATATTGCTTTACAAGATCGGGATGTTTGCGAATTGCATCGCTGATCGGGCAGAAAATCACCCCGGCTTCGCGCAATGTCGCCTGAAAAGTCGTGGCCACCGACACGCTGTCGAACACTGCGTCCACCGCGACCTGCGCACCGTCGCCCGCGTCGGCATCGACGCCTGCGAGAATGGCCCGTTCCTTCAATGGGATTCCGAGCTTCTCGTACATTTTCAGCAGCTCAGGATCGACCTCATCGAGGGTCTTTGGGCCTGCCTTCTTCTTTGGAGCCGCATAGTAGTGCAGGCCCTGATAGTCGATCGGCGGATGCTCGACCCGAGCCCATTGCGGTTCGTCCATTTGCAGCCAGGCAGCATAAGCTTTCAGCCGCCAGTCCAGCATCCAGTTGGGTTCTTCCTTCCGTTGAGAAATCAGCCGGATTATGTCCTCATTGAGCCCTTTCGGCGCGAGGTCCATCTCGATCGCCGTCTCAAAGCCCCACTTGTAACCGGATTGCGTGATGGACTGGACGGTATCGAGCGTTTCGGTGCCAACGGCCATGTAAGATCCTATTCGACGGCAGAGTGAAGCAGAGCCTGCTGCGTAGGCAGCCGGACGGCGGCCACGCGCCCGATTTGCATGTCGGCCAAGGTGATGCCGTTCAAGGCCTCACGGATGGCATCGTTCACCGGATCCCATCGTCCGCGCATGGGGCAGATGTCCTTCGATTCGCACCCGGAAAACGAACCTTCAACGCATGCTGTCAGAGCGATCGGTCCATCGATGGCGGCGATCACATCCGCGATCGGAATGGCGGCCAAACCGCGGTTCAGGCGATAGCCACCTTTCGCGCCTCGCTGTGAAGATACCAAGTCCCCTGTGCACAGGGCTTTCAATACCTTGGCGACGGTGGGTTCGGGGATACCGGTTGCCGCAGCAATGCCGGGCGAGGTTTGTACGGGACCTATCCCTGAAAGGCGCACCAGCACCACGACCGCGTAATCTGTCAGCTTCGACAGCCTTAACATAGCATGAAAACCCCGCATCCCCAGCGTATCAAGGTTATCTGGACCAGCGTGGTCCTGATTACAGGCAGATGGCGTACTCGACCGACAGCGTCAAGGGGTTTGGACCGAGCCCGGGGGAACTCGCACTCGCTCAGGGCCGCCCGGGTTAATCGCGTCGAACGGGATTTTCGTCCCTGATCAAGTCGAGATTTGCTCGAGCACGGCCTGCGCCTGTCGTATCCCGCCGAACTTGATCAGCGCTGCCGGTAGCAAAGCGCCGGGTATGATAATCCACAAGATCCAACCAAGGTGGTTTGGCCCAAGCGCATAGAGCGGTCCTAGCGACGTCACCCCTGCCCAGGCCCCAAGATGGCCAAGCCCGTCGGTCCAGGCGAAAGCTTTCGAGCGGATGCGAGTCGGATAGGCCACCGCCGTGTAGTTATACAAGTTGAACAGGAACAGCCCGGTGCCGATCCGGCTGACCACGTAGCACGCTGCGATGACCGACAAATCCGGCACCAACCAGGCCACCAGCCACGCGACAGCGAAAAGCACGCCGGCGATGAACAGCACGTCCCGGCGCTCGATCCGGTCCCCGAAGCGTGCATTGACCAGGAAACCGATGAACAACGCCGCATAAGCCACGGCAATGGTCAGGAATACAAAATGTGCCGAGCCACCGTGATCCACCATGAATACGGCGGCGAACGCGCCGACGCCATATACCAGCCCAGCATACGCGAACAGCCAGACAACGATCAGCAGCCAAGTCCGGCCGCGATAGTGCGGGCTGGTGAATAATTCGGTCCATGATCCGCCGGCGGCGCCGACAACCCGGTCAAGTATCGGGTTCGGTGGGGGCAGTGGTTCGACCCAGGCCGCCTGACACCGCCGTTCGTAGATTGCCATTACCCGTTCGGCTTCTTGGTGACGCCCGTGAGCCTCCAGCCAGCGCGGTGATTCGGGCAAATGCCACCACAACAGCGGCAACAGGATCGCGATCTCGACAGCCGCGCTGACCCAAAGGAAGAGCTGCCAGTTGCTTGGTATCCAGGCGAAGGCCAGAAGATTGACCCCGACCGCGACCAAGGCCGTGATACCTTGAGAAGTCAAAAGCACTCGGTTGCGCACCTGTGGCGAGGTCATTTCCGACAAGTAAGTAGAGTGCGTGGCCACGATCCCGCCGACGCCGAGTGTGCTGAGGATCGATAAAACCACCATCCAGGCGAAATCGGTCACATAGGCGAAGGGCCAGATACAGAGACCTCCGAGCAGCGTCGCCAACAGGATGGCGGGGCGCCGCCCGTGGCGATCGGCGATGTAGCTCATGAGGTATACGCCGAGAAGGATGCCAAGACCGACCTGCAAGGCCTGGATGACCGCGTACTGCACAACATCGATGATATGGTTTGGACGCCAGACGAACGGATACAGCCGCGCCCCAATGCCATCGGTGTCGAAGATGATGAAGCCCCAGGTGACCTCCACCAGAATCGCGAGCTGCCACTGCACTCGCGTCAGCGGCAACCGGTCGATTCGGGCCGCCATGACACCGTCGTAGCTAGTACGTTCAACCATCCATCCCCCCTTGGACCCACATAAGTCTGCTTGTCGTTAGCGTGGGTCTCAGCTTTGCAGCAGGAAGCCTAGGATGGGTTGCTTTCGATCGACAAATTTCCTGCGTCCGTAGGCGAAATCCGGCAGATCACCAATTTCGGATCATTCCGCAGTGGGCACGAAATTCCGTTCCGTCGCGGCTTGCAGCCCAACCGCCTGTGCCAGCCGCTCCAGCCGCCGGATCACGCTTTCACCTGCGAACACACCACTGTTTTCTTGGAACCTCAGGACCAGTCTCGACCCTTCAATCCGCAACCGCGTGCCGGCCAGCAGATCCTTGGTACCGGCTGAGAGCGTATAGGCCAAGCGGAGCGCGATCCCCAAAGCCTCCGCCTGACTGGCAGTGTCAGCATCCATCAGCAGACGCGACGGGCGCAAGAAGGGTGCGTCCGATGCTGCCTCGTACCGAAGCGCAACGGCAAGCGCCAGGAAGGCTCGGGAGGGATGATCCAATGCAACTCCCGGCTGGCGCAGCACGCGCAGGAATGCCTGTTCAGCCCGAAATTCCGGATGGTCGTGACTGCCAATGTCGGACATCCAGCACAACGCTTCCCGCTGCCGTCGCGACGTGGCCGTCTCTAGCGAGAACAAAGGTTGGGTCCATTCGACCAGCGCCGGTGGCAAGGAAGGATCGCGGCCATGTCGTGCGGCTAATTCCCAGGCAGCACTTAGCAGGGGGTCTTGTTCCCGAATGGTGTTTGGCATCCGCCGCATAAACCAGCCCTCGCGCAATCCGCTGGCACTGAAGATGACTCGGGGCGCCGCCGTTACGCGCAACAAACGGCGAAGTACCACGGCTGCGAATGGCAGATCATCGATGCGCCGGCGAGGCGCCCCCGGCATGCGTTCCAACACCTTGCGTGTCGCGGTGGAAATGAGCCCGGTCAGGTCGCGCGCAGCCTCTCGGTCGATGGTATAGTAATGCACCATGTTGAGCGGATACTCGGTCTGCGCCATGTGGATCCGTGCCAAGGCCCGCCAGGCGCCCCCTACCAGATAGAGATCGCCACCGGCGGCGTCGGTGAACCACGGTACGGCCTGCAGATCTTCCTCGGCAATTGCCCGCGCCCGCACCGGATCGCCGTCGGACCGCTCGGCCATACGTATCACGCCTAATCGCAGGGTCTGGGACGGCCCCCGCGTGCCATGAACCAGACGCACGACCTCCAGTGAGCCGCCGCCAATGTCGGCGAGTACGCCATTCGCCGCCGGGATGCCGCACAGCATACCGTCGGCGGAGTAGGCGGCCTCCTCGACACCCGAAAGGATGTGGATCGGCACACCCGGCATCTGATCGCGCAGTGCGTTCACGAAGGCCGGGCCGTTCTCGGCATCGCGTACTGCGGCTGTTGCCAGCACCTCGAACGGCTTGGCGCCCATGGCGCGCGCAACAGCTTGATAACGATGCAAAACCGTCAGTGCCTGATCCACACCTTCTTGATTTAGACGGCCGGTGACCTGAAGACCACGTCCAAGACGAAGCACCGCTTTTTCATTAAAGATCGGCATCGGGTTGCGCGTGTGGCCTTCGTAGACCACCAACCGGACCGAATTGGATCCCAGATCAACGACACCGCATCGCGGTAGCGGGGGAGGCGCGGTAAACGGCATGGTCAATCTTGCGTCACCCGATCTTGACGTCGCGGGGTTGTGCCGGGGGAGGCGACCGTGGGGCCGTGCAAAGCCGAACCGCGGCCGGACAAAGACGGGTTGGTCATGAAGTAATCGTGCGCGGAAACCGGCTTGCGGCCGGGTGCGACGCGGGCCCAGGATCCGTCTGCGTTCAATTCCCAGGATTGCAGAGAATCCTTCA
The DNA here is from genome assembly GCF_965277165.1 of Rhodopila sp. Taxonomy (GTDB): domain Bacteria; phylum Pseudomonadota; class Alphaproteobacteria; order Acetobacterales; family Acetobacteraceae; genus Rhodopila. The sequence continues at coordinate 1,351,496 of NZ_CBDICE010000005.1, read as the reverse complement.
AATTGATCACCATGATCTGGTCCAGCACCTGAGCATGCACGGTTGGATTATGGATCGGCACGAGCGTCTCGACACGCCAGTCCATGTTTCGCTCCATCCAATCGGCGGAACTGATAAACACCCGGGCATGGCGACTGGGGATCACATGGCCGCCGCCGAAAACGTAGATACGACCGTGTTCCAGGAACCGCCCGACGATCGATTTGACCCGGATGTTTTCGGACAGCCCCGGCACCCCTGGCCTCAGGCAGCAAATCCCGCGGATGACCGCCATGACCTTTACCCCGGCACGTGACGCTTCATACAGTGCATCTATCAGCTCGACGTCCGTTAAGCTGTTCATCTTCAGCCAGATATTGGCCGCTTTTCCAGCGTGAGCGAAGGCGATTTCCTTATGCACCAGAGCCAGGAGTTTGGTGCGGGTCGTGAGCGGGCTGAAGCCCAATTCCTCCATGATTTCAGGCCGCGCGTAACCGGTCATGAAGTTGAACAGCCGGGCAGAGTCCCGTGTCAGCGCGGGATCTGTCGTGAAGAAGCTCAGGTCGGTGTAGATACGCGCCGTAATGGGATGATAGTTCCCGGTGCCGAAATGGGCGTATGACCGAATGGCGCCCGCTTCCCTTCGGACGACCAACGACAGCTTGGCGTGCGTTTTCAGGCCGGCGAAGCCGTAGACAACCTGCACACCCGCGGCTTCCATTCGACGCGCCAGCCGGATGTTGGCTTCTTCGTCAAACCGGGCCCGCAGTTCGACCATGGCGGTAACTGATTTGCCGGCCTCGGACGCCTCGATCAGCGCGTTCACGATCGTGCTGTCACGGCTGGTGCGGTAAAGTGTCTGCTTGATAGAAATCACCGCCGGGTCTTGCGCCGCCTGGCGCAGGAACTGCACGACAACGTCGAAGCTTTCGTACGGGTGATGGACGATGATGTCCTTGGCACGGATCGCGGCGAAACAGTCGCCGCCGAAGTCACGAATGCGTTCTGGGAAGCGCGGCGTATAAGGCGCAAACAACAAATCATGTCTGTCCTCGACGATCATCTGCTTCAGGTCGGCGAGACCCAGAAGGCGCTGGTCGTCGTGGATCTCGTCGGGCGCCGCGTCCAATTCATCAATCACGAGTTCACGCAATTCCGGTGGCATTCCCGCCGCGATTTCCAAGTGGATAGCCACGCCTCGCCGCCGCCGCTTCAGCGCGGTTTCGTACGACCTTACCAGGTCCTCGGCCTCTTCCTCGAATTCAACATCGGTATCGCGGATCACCCGGAACAACCCATGGCCGGTTAGCCGGAAACCAGGGAAAACCCGATCAAGGAACAGCACGACCAGATCGTCGAGCAGGATGAACCGGATTGACCCGCTCTCCTCGCTCGGCGGTAGCCGGACGAAACGGTCGATTTGGCTGGGCAACGGCAACAGTCCGCGCATGCCCTGGCCATCGTCCTCCCGCACCAGATGAAGGGCAAGCACCAGGCCGAAGTTGGAGATGAACGGGAAGGGATGCGCTGGATCGACCGCCAGCGGAGTCACGACGGGAAAAACGCGCTCCATGAACCAGGCCTCGAGCCATGTCCTGTCCTCGCTGGATACGGTATGTGCGTCGCACAGCGCCACCCTGGCAGTGCGGAGCAGGTCCAAAAGCTCGCTCAGGATACGCTGCTGATCAGCCAGTAGCAGTTCGGCACGATGTTTGATGTCGGTCAATTGCTGTGCGGCGGTACGGCCATCGGCTGAGACAAGGGTTGCCCCAGCTTTTGCCTGTCCGATCAGAGCCGCGACTCTAACCGAATAGAACTCGTCGAGATTGGATGCGCTGATCGAAAGGAAACGCAGTCGCTCCAGCAGCGGGTGACGAGGGTTCGCCGCTTCTTCCAGAACGCGGTGATTGAAATCAAGCCAGGACAGTTCCCGATTGATGAAGCGTTCCGGACTATCTGGGCTGGTTTCAGCTTCGCCTCCAGGATGGGGTCTGACCTTGACCCTATTGAAAGCAGGCGCAGGCGCGGCCGACTGTTCTGCCAGCTCTGCCGCATCGGCCTTGAGCACCATCAATCCAGTTCCTTCGCCTGACCATGCGTCACTCTACAGGAACCCCAGCGGCTATGAGGAGCGGTCACTACGTGACAAGCCGGATTTGCCCCCGGCTGTCACCAAAAATTCCTCGCTTCTGATCACTTTGGCCGCCAGGAAGAGAGTGATCGGCTTTCCAGCAGTCATGCTGATGTCATCCAAGCACGCGACCGCGTAGCGCAATGCGTCAGGGGACCGGTCTATTTGCGTCAGCAGCCAGTCCTGCACACGTTGCGCGACGCTCATTTGGCGGTCCGCAAGCAGTCGCGCCAGCAGCATTGCGAGCAGATCGTCGCTTGGCTGCCGGATCTCCGTGGTGGTAATGGCACGAAGCCGGCTGGACAAATCGGGCAGATGCACATGCCAGCGCGATGGCGGTCTATGGCCCGACAGCAGTAGACGCAATCCCCGATCACGCGCCGTGTTCAGCAAATGCAACAACAGCGGCTCCGCGGTAACGGCGTCGGCATCATCGAGCGCCAGTCCACCGCTTTCCGGTACGCCGTCGAGGTCCCGCAAGGTGGGACCGGACAAAATCCGAGCACCCCTGCGCTCCGCCCAGACATGCAGCAGATGGGATTTACCGCATCCGTCTGGCCCCCACAGCGCCAGTCGCTGGTCGGGCCAATCGATGTCGAGCCACGCCAGCGCCTCCTGGTTCGAGGCCGCGGGCACGAAATCCCGCGGGTCGAAGTTGGGCGTCCGTGGGAAGGGCAATAGCATTTGCGGGCTTTTGGGCGACATCAGGCGGAAGGCGGATCAAGATAGAGCGGGCTTGCCAAATACCGGCGTAACCAGAACCGAGCCAGAACGCCGATCGTTGCCGCAACCGGCACCGCCAGCATCACCCCGAGGAAGCCGAACGCCGCGCCGCCGGCAAAGAGGGCGAAAATCACCCACACCGCCGGCAATTCGACCCGATCTCCGAGAAACCGGGGGTAGATCACGTAACCTTCCAGAATCTGTCCGATGACGAGCACAGCTCCGACAAAAGCGATTCCGCGCCAATGTGAGAACTGCGCCAAAGCCAGTCCGATCGCAGTGACCCCACCTGTTATGGATCCCACGTAGGGGATGAACGACAGCAGGCCTGCCGTGAGCCCCACGATCAAACCCAGATCAAGCCCAGCCAAGGTTAATCCGACGGCGTAGTAAAGCGCCAGGAACAGGCAACACAGCGCCTGGCCGCGCACCCAGGCGGACAGAATGCGATCGACCTCCCGCGCCTGGGCTCGGATCACCCCGCGGTACCGGTAGGGCAGCCAGGAATCCACCATCGCCACAACGCGCGGCCAGTCGCGCAACAGGTAGAACCCGACGACCGGGGTCACGACCGTAAGCGACAGCAGATTAAAGATCGCGAAACCGCTGCCGATCAGGCCGGCAATCGTGGACAACAAGATGCTCAGCATCGATCCGGCTTGACCACTGACGACGTCGCGAATCTTGTCATTAACGACCTCGGGACCAAAATTCTGCTGCAGGTCGGTCAGAACCTCCCGCGCCCAGCCTTGCAGCAGCGTGGCGTATTGCGGGATACGATTTACCAACAATCCAACCTGAACGATGACCAGCGGGTACAGCAGCAGTGCGAACAGCAGCACGGCCGCAATCACCGCCAGGATCATCAGCAAGGCTGCGACACCCCGAGGCAAGCCCAGGCGTGTCAACTTGCTGGACGCCGGATCCAGCGCGTAAGCGATCACCGCCGCCGCGGCGAATGGCGCGAGGACCGAGGCAAAGAGCTGCAGAGCAAGCCAAAAAACCACCAGCAGCCCGATGATCAACGCGATACGCTGCGCCCGTGTCGCGTGGAATGCCGATCGCGGCCTGTCCGGCGGTTCCGCGGGCAGTGCCGTCGTTGGCACCCCGGTTACGAGTTGATCCTGGTCGTCTGCCGGCAATTCAGTCTCCACCTCAATCGCCCTGCGCCGCGTTCCAGACATAGGCCGCGCCTGAGGCCATTGTTGTCACAGCGACACACCATGTCAGTATCGCCGGGATCCAGGGGATGCCCAGGCTGAAGCCGCTCTCTAGCAGGGTTATCCCGACCAACATGATCTGCATCACGGTATTCAGCTTAGAGATATAGAGTGGCCGGATTGCCACCGCATGTCCTAACACCGCCTTAACGACCACACCTCCGACGATCAGCAGGTCGCGAAACACCACCAAAATGGCGAGCCAGTCCGGCAGGGCACCCACGGCTGCCAAGGTGATGTACATCGTCACCAGAAGCGCCTTGTCGGCCACGGGGTCCATCAGCGCGCCGACGGCATTACCGCCGTACCGCCTCGCTAGCCACCCATCGAGGGCATCGGAAAGGCCGGCAGCCATGAATAAGAAAAAAGCGTCGTCGATTCGGTGAGCCAGCACAAGCCAGAATGCCAACGGCACGGCGCACAGCCGGCCAAATGTTATGATATTGGCGAAATTTACCAGAGATCTCGTCGCCCCTCGTTCAGTTGGCGAGGCGTCAGGCATTGGGTTTCGGCCTCTGCTGTCGATTGCATTCGGTGGGCGGCCTATGGTTTCTGTATTGGCCGATCAACCAAAGGCATTGGTGACAAGGGTTTGCCATGAAGAGTGCGGATAACCAAGGCGCGCATATACCACGGCAGGCTCAAAACCGGCTCGATTACAGCGCTGCCGGGGTTGATATCGCGGCCGGCGATGCCCTGGTGGAGCTGATCAAGCCCCTCGCTCAGGCGACCAAGCGAACCGGCGTCATCGGAGGCCTGGGCGGCTTTGGGGCGCTGTTCGACTTGAAGGCCGCTGGTTTCCGCGATCCCGTGCTGGTCTCCTGCACCGACGGCGTCGGCACCAAGCTCAAGATAGCCATCGACACTGGGTTGCATGACACCGTGGGCATAGACCTGGTGGCAATGTGCGTGAATGACTTGGTGGTCCAAGGTGCCGAGCCACTATTTTTCCTGGATTATTTTGCGACAGGCCGATTGTCGGGTGACCGTGCACAGGCGGTGATCGCCGGTATTGCCAGCGGGTGCCGCGAGGCCGGTTGCGCCCTGGTCGGCGGTGAAACGGCCGAGATGCCCGGAATGTATGCCGACAAAGACTACGACCTCGCCGGATTCGCGGTCGGCGCCACCGAGCGCGCCGACCTGCTGCCTCGTTTGGTCGCGGTCGGTGATGTGATCCTCGGACTCGCAAGCACCGGCTTGCACTCCAACGGGTTCTCGCTGGTCCGCCGCATTATTGAGACCACGCGGCTGCGCTGGGCTGACCCCGCGCCGTTCGCGCCCGGCCAGACACTGGGTCGTGCCGTGCTTACGCCAACACGGATCTATGTGCGTTCCGTGTTGAAGCTTCACCGTGCCGGCCTGCTCAAGGCGGCCGCGCATATCACCGGGGGTGGCCTGCCCGGCAACCTGCCCCGTGTCCTATCCGACAACATGGCGGCGGCGCTGGATGCGTCGTGGCTGGTCCCGCCGATATTCGGCTGGCTGGCCAAGACCGGTGGCGTCGAGACGGCCGAGATGCTGCGCGTATTCAATTGTGGCGTTGGCATGGCACTGGTCGTTTCCGACCCTGATGCAGCAACTCGGCTTTTGCAGGCGGAAGGTGAGACCGTCAGCCGCATCGGCGTGATCGAGGCTGCCGTCGGCGCGGCTTCCACGCGAATCAATCCGCCGGCAGGGTGGTTGCATTGAAGCGCCGTGCGGCCATCCTGATCAGCGGACGCGGCTCCAACATGGCGGCGCTGGTCGAGGCGGCACGCGATCCGGCATTCCCCGTCAGTTTCGACCTTGTTCTGTCCAATCGTCCTGACGCGGGCGGTCTGTCGATCGCTCGTCGCTCCGGGGTCCGAGCCGAGGCTATCGACCATCTAGAGTTCGGCCAAGATCGTGCCGCTCACGAAAGCGCAATCGATGCCACGTTGCGCGCCGCGGACATCGAAATAGTCTGTCTGGCTGGCTACATGAGGCTGCTGACCCCGTTCCTGGTGCGGGCGTGGCGAGACCACATGCTGAATATCCATCCTAGTCTGCTGCCTTCCTTTCCCGGCTTGAACACCCACGCGCGTGCATTGCGTGCTGGTGTGAAGCTGCACGGCTGCACGGTCCACATTGTTACGCAGGAGACAGACGCCGGACCAATTCTGGCTCAGGCCGCGGTGCCCGTGCTGCCCGGAGATTCAGAGAACAGCCTGGCTCGGCGCGTGTTGCGCCAGGAACACTTGATCTACCCTGCCGCCGTTGCGGCGTTTGCCTCCGGCGCTAGTGGAGGGCTGCCCGCGGCCGACGCCTGCATGGTCAATCCGTTAAGTTGGATGATCGCAACGGCGGTATAGACGGTGGTGTCAACACCCATCCTTGCCGTCCTGCTGGCGGCGTTGGCATGGCGGTCGGCGCCGCTACCTCTTGTCGTCGGATGCCGCGGTGTCATAAAACGTCGCCAGAGACGGTCGCTTGAGGGAGTATCATGGCTAGCCAAGGCAATGTTCGTTACACGGGACCTGATAGCATTGACGCCCTGACGGCGGACAGGCAACGGATGTGGGCAAGTTTTACCACGGCGACCACGGGCACGGTCATTCTTGTAGCTTTCGTGCTGGTCGGGATGGCGGTGTTCCTGCTGTAGGCTTACGGTCGGCGAGTAGCCCGGCACTTGCCGATTTCATCGGCCGATCCCCGGGCGCTCTCGACCAAAAATTGCAAGTAGGCGTTTCCGAGCAGCTCCGGCCCGTGGGTGCGGGTCCGAGGTTTGGCGAGGCGGCGTCCGTGATCGACGATGCGACCCGGACCTGCCGAAAAATGCTTGCACAAGGACAAACCCTATGAATATCGCGCTTGCGACTGAAAACATGGCGGCCGAAATAGATGGTCCAATTGGCTGGGTCACTTTCAACAAACCGGCTCGTCGCAATGCCGTATCGCTCGATATGTGGCAATCCATTCCAGCGATTTTCGATCGTCTCGAGCAAGATCCCGCGGTCAAGGTGATCGTGCTGAAAGGTGCCGGCGACCAGGCCTTCGTTTCCGGCGCCGACATTTCGGAGTTTGAGGCCGCGCGTTCCTCCCCCGCGGGCAACGCCCACTACGATAAAGTCGCCGAGGCAGCCAGCCGCCGGCTCATAGCCTGCCCGAAGCCAACCATAGCGATGATCCGGGGTTTCTGCATTGGCGGCGGTCTCGCGATCGCCATCGGTTGTGACATCCGTATTGCCAGTGAGGATGCCCGCTTCGGTATCCCGGCTGCTCGCCTCGGGCTCGGCTACGGCGCCGCCGGAGTTCGCGAGCTGATGGAAGTGGTCGGACCGTCGTTCGCCAAGGAGATCTTCTTTACCGCCCGGCACTTTTCGGCGGCCGAGGCGCGGGAGATGAGACTGGTCAACCGAGTAGTATCAAACGACTCGCTGGACGAGTACACCCGCGGTTACTGCGCGACCATCGCGCAAAACGCGCCGATGACGATGCATGCGGTTAAGCGCAGTGTCGGCGAACTTCTGCGCGGCGAAAACGCGGATTTGCAGGTGTGCGCAGCTTTGGTGAAAGGCTGTTTCGAGAGCCAGGACTACATCGAAGGCCGGCGCGCGTTCATGGAAAAGCGACGCCCGATGTTCCGGGGCGCCTGACAAAATGGCGGCGGGCGGTGGCCAAAGATTGGCAGCTCCGTTGTGGTATCGTCATGTATTCCGATTCCGACGATCTGGCACTCAAAGGCGCCTGCCACGCACTGCTTCGATAGCGAAATAATCTGATTGAACCGGGTCCGATATGTGCGGCATATGCACAACAGACCGGCCGCGAAGGCCGTCTGCGCTCACGACACAGTGAGAAAAAGATTGCGCTGCGCGACCGGTTGCCGATAGACAGCCTCGATCGACCGAAAGCCGGACGAGCTTCGGAAGAAATCGTGCGACGGGGTACAAAATGTCAGGATCGTCAACCGTAACTATACCGGGCACTAACGGCACGCCGATCACGGTGTCGTACGGTACTGGGGATGTTCTGCACCTTGCCGCGCAGATCGGTGCTCTTTTGTCGACCTTGCAGGGCAGTGGAAACTTGCAAGTCACGAACGGCACCATGCCGTCGTTGCCGCCCGCACCGGCGCCGACAACCCCAGGTGCCCAGAATGAACTGATCTTCAACGGTAACGCGGATAACGCGACCGTCCCATCTGGGTATTCGTATGCCATTGACCTTGCCAACGCCCCGAGCACGCTATCCGCGGCAAATACGGCGCTGATCACCAGCACGGTGGCCGGAACCATTAACATCACCGGCCAAAGCACAGTGGCGGTGGAAAATGGCAACAACCTGGTCAACGCCAACGGCAACTACCTGATCTCGACTGCGCCGGGTAACGATACGATCTCGGCATCAGGGACAGGCACGATCGCCACAGACATTGGTGCCAATGTCATCTTCGCGACCGGCGTCAACTCGATCAGTAGCATCGGACAGGACACCGTCGTCGCCGGCCTCGGGCTCACGACCGTGAATTCAGCCGGGTCGATGAGTCTCGTGATGGGCAATGCCGGGGCCGGGGATTTGCTGACTGTGTCGCTCAGCGGCGCGCAGTCGACAGTGTCGACCTGGGATAGCGACGCTACCGTTACCGTCGCCGGTGGCCAGGACATGGTGGTCGGTGCGCAAGCGCTAAGCAACCTGATTGTCACCGGCAGTTCCGACACCCTGGTTGGTGGCAGCGGAGCCGAAACGATTAATGCCCTCAGCAACCCGCTCTTATTCGGTGGCACCGGGCCTGTCAGCTTTGTCGGCGGAGCCGGAGCGTCCACGATCATGGGCGCTTCGGGGGGCATCGAGCAGGTTACAGTCGGTGCGGGCGGGGTCATGCTGTCCGCTGGTGCTGGCAATTCATCGACGGTTACCAGCGGCGCCGGGGCCACGACGATTTTTGGGGGTGCCAACAGCATCGTCAATTTTGTCGGCAACCAGAACGGCGCGGTGTTAGTTGGAGCAAGTGGCAACGAGACGCTGAACGCGGCGGGTTCCACGACAACCAACCTGTTTTCGGGTGGCGTCGGCGGCAACGTCTCGATGCAGGGCGGCTCGGGCAATGACGGCTTCCTAGCGGGAAGCGGCTCCGACACCATGGCCGGCGGCGCAGGATCCAACTCATTCGCGTTCTTTTCCGCCGCGACCAGCGGCGCGCACGACTACATCACGGACTTCAGCCCAAGTGATTCTCTCTTCTTGCTGGGCTACGCGCCGGGACAATCGGCATCAAGCCTGCTGAGCGCGGCAACCGAGGACTCGACAGGCGTCACACTGACGCTTTCAGACGAGACAAAAATCACCTTCACAAACCTCAACAGCGCGTCCTCGTTGAACGGCGAAATCATGTATGTTCCCAAAGTTGGATAAGTAAATCCGCCAATGACGATAAAACCATCAGTGATGACCTGATCGCTTGCCGCGAAGTGTGCGCCAGGCCCGTCGAACATGACCTAGGGCAGCGCGCTGCCATGCCAGCGTCTGCGTCAGTTCTTGCAGCCGACGATCATGATTTGCCACTTTGGCGATCAAATCCTGATAAGCTGCGGCGTTCGGCTCCACCGTTGCTCTTGCAGCCCCGCGGATAAAATTGATCTGGTCCTGCGTCTCCGCGAGGTGAGAAAGCAGCAGCTGTTGCCGCTCGTCCTGCAGGCTAACTGGGTCCAAACCCCCCACGCCACCACGGCGCATCACCACGAAAAACTCGAAATTCTCCGGCCCGTGCAATTCCGTTATCCGCCAGTCAGAAGCACCCAGCGCCGCTATTTCCAGCATCACCAAGCGAAATGAAGCCGGCGTGAACTGCCAAGCGTGGTAGTCCTGGTAGGGGCCATTTTCATGACCATTGGAAAGGGCGACGGTTCTAGCCGCGGCCTCAAACGGATCCATCAACACGGGCGCGGGGACGGGACGCGGGCCCCAGGCCAGTTGGCCGCCGACGGTCGCCGAATATGCCACGTGATCGTAGGCCGTCTTCAGAGTGTGGCGGGTCAATTTGCGTTGGTGTGCCTCAAGAAGCGCCCCGGTCGTGGTGACGGGCCTGAAGCAGTCAAAACAATAGCGCCGATCGGGCAGCGCCACCGACAACGAACCACCGTGCCTGACGAGGCGGCTTGCGGACATGAAGAAACCGATCAGGTCGGGAATATGCTCCAGCACGTGGCTTGCGATCAGCAGGTCGACGCGGTCGAGCAGGCTCGCCGGAACCGCTTCGTGCAGCGGATCGTCGCGCCAGATTGTGTCGACCTCTTCAATCAAATCGATGTCGACCTCCGCGGAGGCATATTTTGCGCGCAGCCCATCTCGTGTCGCGTGGTCGACGACATGCGTCCGCCAGCCCGCTGATTTGGCGGCGATAGGACTATAGCCAGGCCCCAATTCAAGGATCTGCTGCGAGCGGTCTGCCGTCCCGAGCAAGCGGATTCTACGGTCCAAGTAACGATTTTCTCACTATCCCAACGATCCGCGCGATCGCCCTTTGCAAGTCGCGCGGGTTCCCGCTTCAAACCCGACAAGGTTGACGGCGCGCGGCCTGGAGTGTTGATGCCACAGAACCCGCGACCGGAAAAGATGTTGTCGGCGACATCTGAAATGGCGCGGCCGCGGTCGGCGATTTACGCTCTGCGGCGGCCGACGACGGGCTCAATATCAGACGTACTGAGTTTCACGGAACGGCCTTAGCTGCTACGAACGCATCCATGAGTTCGCCGCTCCAGTCAACGATTTCGGTGATCATTCCGCTGCACAACGGCGCGCGGTTTATCGAGCAGACGTTGGACAGTGCCCTTTCCCAAAGCTTTTCGGCCACCGAAGTGATTGTCGTCGATGTCGGGTCAACCGATGACGGTCCGGACATCGTCGATCGATATGCGGCGACACACGGACTCATGCTGTTGCGCCAGCCAAACGGTGGAGTGCCGTCTGCCAGGAATCTAGGAGTCCGTTCATCTCGCGGAGATTTGATAGCGCTGCTTGACCAGGGTGACATCTGGTATCGGGATCATCTCAGCGAGCTCCGGCGGCCATTTTTGCAGGACTCGGCCGACACGCTGGGCTGGACATACAGCGATCTCGATGAAATCGACGCCAGAGGCCGTCTGAGGGTCAGGGCAGTGTTGTCAGGTTCACCCGGGAACCATCCCAAGCTGCGGCTCGACCAGTGCATCGGGCAAGGAATGCTGGTTCTGCCGTCGGCTTCGATGATCAGCCGCGCCGCGTTCGAAGCGGTTGGTGGTTTCGACGAGGAGCTTTGCGAGCACGCGGATGACGACCTCTTCGTCCGGCTTTTCGTTGCCGGATTCCGCAACGTCTATATCGAGAAGCCGCTGGCACAATGGCGGAGATACAGCAGCAGCACGCCAAACTCACCGAGCAGTGTAGCAACCTGGATGCCTTATGCTCGAAAACTCCTGCGTTTGTTCCCCGACGAGCCGACGCTTTCGCGATTCCCGGCTCGGGATCTGATAGCGCCTCGATTCCGGCCCCAAGCCATGCAGGCGGCGCGATTAGCGCTTCGCAACGGCGACCCGGCGCTTATCGAGGCATCCATCCACGACATAGGATTTCTCGAAAGCCACGGATCGCCTCGTCGGAAAATGTCTCCCGTGAGGGCAGACGTTTTAATCACCGCGATCGTGCCCTTGTACAATGGCGCTCGATTTATCGTTGAAGCTGTCCAGAGTTTATTCGATCAGGACCGGCTTCCCGACGAAGTCATAGTCGTGGACGACGGATCGACTGACGATGGACCCGGGTTGGTCGCCGAAATGGCCAGGCATTACCCAATCCGACTGCTACGCAAGGAAAACGGTGGTCAATCATCGGCCCGAAACATGGGGGTCGAACATGCTTATGGTGATTTGATAGCATTCCTCGACCAAGACGACGCGTGGTACCCAAATCATCTCACTGAGCTGTTGAAACCATTCCTCGAAACCCGCTCGGTCGAGCTTGGTTGGGCCTACGGCAGTCTGGACGAGATCAATGAGGCAGGCGAGATGATCGCCCGTGATATCCTCAAGCCTTTCAAGTCTGCCCATCCGAAACGAGACCTGGCCTCCTGCTTGCAACAGGACATGTTTATCTTGCCATCCGCGTCACTGATTTCGCGCAAGGCGTTCATCGAGGTCGGCGGCTTCGACGAACGGCTTTCGGGCTATGAAGATGACGACCTGTTTTTGCGGATGTTTCTGGCCCGTTTTGACAACGTATATGTTCCGGTCGCTCTCTCGAGATGGCGAATCTTTCAAGGCAGCAGTTCGTACTCACCCAGAATGGCAACCAGTCGAGCCATCTATGCCAGGAAGCTGATCGAGCATTTCCCGAACGACCATGACAGAGGTCGCCATCACGTACGCGATCTGATTGCGCCTCGGTTCTTTCGAACCATGGCGGGGGAGATGCGTAAGGCCACACTAAAAGGCACAAAGCCGCAGCAGACTATCGCCCTGGCGAATCTCCAATTTATCGTCAAACACCTACAGTTGTCGGACCGGCTATTGTTGCAACTGTTTTTTCTTCCGCTCTTGCGGGTGCCGCCGCTTGCCTATCTAATCATGCGCCATCGGCTGGGCTTGCATGGCCTGTTGCGTCGCCTGCTCTAGGGTTGCCAGGCTTCGGCTCAATGCCGAAAGACAAACCCAGGCTGGTAGTGGGATCGCTCACATGCTCCCTCGACGTGCCAAAACAGTTCTGCTATCAGCGCCGAGCCTGACCTGACACTCAACCAAGAACATTTTACCGGGAAGCGACAAGATGAAGTCATCCACGTTTGCGATTCGCCGCCGCACGCTGCTCAAGTCCGGCCTGGCCGTTACGGCGCTTGGCGCGCCTCCGGTCATTCGTGCCCGCGGCGAAACCCCGGTGCGCATCGGAATGGTAGACCCACTGACCGGTATCCTGTCCGCGCTTGCTGCAAGCGAGGTTGAGGGCGCCAAGTATGCCGTGACGAAAATAAACAAAAACAATGGGATACTGGGTCGCCAGGTTGACCTCCTGGTGGAGGATTCCGCCAACGACGTCGGCACCGGCGTGCAAAAGACCCACAAACTGATCGAGCGCGACAAGGTCGATGTCATTTTCGGCGACGTGAACTCCGGCATCGCCTATGCCATGTCGCAGGTGACCAACGAAGCCAAGGTGTTCCAGATCGTTCCCGGGGGCCACACCGATCCGATCACCGGCAAGGACTGCAAATGGAACGTCTTTCGTATATGTAATACAACATCGATGGACGCCAATGCTGTCACCGGCGAGTTGGTGAAGCGGTTCGGCAAGAAATTTTTCTTCATCACGCCTGACTATGCATATGGCCATACACTGCAGGAAAGCTTTATCAAGAACCTGAAGAAGCTGGGCGGCGAGTTTCAGGCCGAGATGCTGCCGATCAACACATCGGACTTCTCCGCCTCGTTGATCAAGGCCAAGGCCTACAAACCCAACGTGTTGCTCAACAACATGGGCGGCTTGGCGCAGATCAACTGCATGAAGCAGTTCACTCAGTTTGGTATGCAGAATGAAATGCACCTCGGCGGTGCTTTGTTCGAACTCGAAACCATCAAGGCCGTGCCGAAGGCCGCCCAGGCCGGCACCTGGGCGATGGAGTGGTGGTGGGATCAGCCGAACGTACCGGAAGCCGTGGCCTTCGTTAAGGACTTTCGCGCGGCAACTGGCAAGACCCCGTCCGCGCGGCACTGGTTCGGCATGGTCGCGGTCGAATCCGTCCGCCTGGCCGCCGAGAAGGCAAAGTCGCTGGACGGCCCCAAGCTGGCCCACGCAATGGAGGGCATGGAGCTTCCGCCCGACATCGCGGCACAGCCCGGCAAGGTCTTCTACCGCGCCGGCGACCACGAACTGATGCCCAACGTCTTCGTCGGCGACGTGCATCCGCCGACCACCAGCCCGGACAACGTGTTCACCGTCACAAACGTGGTTCCGGGGGAAAAGGCCGCCGGCCCGGTCTCCGAAACCGGTTGCAAGATCGTCTATCCGTCCTGACGCCCGCGTCCTGAACCCAGACCTTCGAAGGGCGGCCGATGCTGCAACTCGTTCTGTACAATGTCACGAACGGTCTCATCATCGGTGCGTTCTACGTGCTGATGGCGTTGGGCCTGTCGTTGATTCTCAACCTGTCCAACGTCATCAACTTCGCGCACGGCAACTTCCTGGCGCTCGGTGGCTACATCGCCTTCGTCATGACGCCGTATATCGGCTTCTGGGGGGCCCTGCTGGTGTCCCCCATCGTGACCGCCTTGTTCGGCTTCATTATCGAGCGGCTAATGATCCGCCGAGTCTACGCGCGCGATCCGGTCTACAGCCTGCTGCTGACTTTTGGCCTGGCGTTCATCATGCAGGACGCCATGCGGTACATCTGGGGACCGAACGGACTGCCGATGACCATACCCAGTATTCTGTCGGAACCGCTGTCGGCCAATTTGTTCTTCATCACTTGGTATCGCGTCTTCATGGTGGCGATCGTCATCGCAGCGGTGACCGGCCTGTTCGCCTTCCTCAACTACACCCGTGTGGGTATCCGCATCCGCGCTGGCACGCTCGACCTTGACACCGTCGCCGCGCTTGGAGTGAACGTTGGCATGCTGCGGTCTTTTAACTTCGCCGTAGGCTCCCTGCTGGCGGGCCTCGCAGGCGTCCTGGCGGCCGGTCAGTTGGGTCTCAACCCGAATATGGGCGACGACCTGCTGATGCCCAGCTTCATCGCCATCATCGTCGGCGGCGTCGGCAGCCTGACCGGTACCTTGATCGGCGGGCTGTTGATCGGCGTCGCCGGCGCGCTGACCACCGTCTTCTGGCCGGCGGCCAGTGAGGCCGTGATCTACGTCATCATGCTCGTCGTCCTGATCCTGCGACCGCGCGGCCTGATGGGCGAGGAAGGAATGCTGGTATGAGCGTCACGACCGCCGACCTGGGCCGGCGAGCCGCACCGATACGTCCATGGCTGACCGCCATCGTCGTCTGGGCGCTGCTGCTGACCGTCCCGATCTGGCTGCCCATGCTCGGCGGCTACACCGCCCTGGCCGGCCGCGTCCTGGTGTTCGGTCTGCTGGCGATGTCGTTCAACATTCTGTTGGGCTTCACCGGCGTCATGAGCTTCGGCCACGCCGCCTATTTCGGTCTGGGCGCCTACGGGGCTGGCCTGACCCTGAAATACATCGCGGCCAGCACCCCGCTTGCGATGTTGGCAGGAGTGCTTCTCGGCGGCATCGCCGGCAGCCTGTTCGGCCTGCTGATCGTGCGCCGCCGTGGCGTGTATTTCGCCATGGTAACCGTCGCCTTCGGCCAGATAGCCTTCTACGTCGCCTATAGCTGGAATAGCCTGACCGGCGGCTACGACGGTCTGCGCGGCTTTGCCCGTGCCCCGATCCACCTTGGCTTCGCCACCATCGATATCGCCAACAACGATCTTGCCTTCTACTACTTCCTGTTGGCGGTGTTCGCCGTTGCCACCGGAGTGCAGGCCCTGATGCTGGCGTCGCCGTTCGGCCGCACCTTGCTGGCGATCCGCGAAAATGAACGACGCGCGCGCTTCCTGGGCATTCCGGTCGAGCGCCACATCTGGATGTCCTTCTCGATCTCCTGCGCCTTCACCGCGTTAGCCGGTGCATTGTACGCGCTGCTTAACAACTTCGCTGATCCAATGGGACTGCACTACACCCTTTCCGGAGAGATCGTGATCATGGCCGTCATGGGCGGCATGCGCGCCTTTTGGGGTCCGTTAGTCGGGGCGGCGGTGTTCGTAGTCCTGCAGGACTACATCTCTTCCATGACCGTCAACTGGATGTCCTTCGTCGGGCTGATCTTTGTCCTGGTCGTGCTCTTTTTCCCCCGAGGAATCCTAGGCGTATTCCAAGGTGGCGGCGGCCGATGACCATGCTGGACGTCCGTAACGTGAGCAAGCGATTCGGCAGCCTGGTTGCCGTCGACAGCGTCTCGATGCAGGTGGCGGCCGGCGAATTGCGCGCCATCATCGGTCCCAACGGGGCCGGCAAGACCACGTTCTTCAATATGATCTCCGGCTTCTTTGCCCCGTCGGTGGGGGATATCGTGTTCGACGGCGCCACCGTCACCAAGATGGCAGTCGCCGAACGCGTCGCCCGGGGCATGGCGCGCACCTTCCAGATCACCGAGATCTTTCCCGAACTTACGGTGCGCCAGAATGTCCGCATCGGTGTGGAAAGCGCCCAGGGCCTGCGTCAACGCTTCTGGCTAGGCGCCACCCGCAGCGCCGAGGTCAGCCAAGCCATCGACGAGGCACTGAGCCAGTCCGGCCTGGCCGGCAAAGCGGACCGGCTCGTCGGCGAACTTTCCCACGGCGACCAACGCGCGGCCGAGATCGCCACGGCGCTGACCCTGAAGCCGCGACTGTTGCTACTGGACGAACCGACCGCCGGAATGGGCGAGCATGAGACGTTCGCCGTCGCAAACCTGATTCGGCGCCTGCACAAGAGCAGCTCCTATACGATCGTGCTGATCGAGCATGACATGCGCGTCGTCTTCAACCTGGCTGACAAGATCACCGTGCTGGGCGAAGGAAAGTTGCTGGCGGAAGGCACCCCGGCCGAAATCGCCGCCAACCCGATCGTGCAGGAAGCCTATCTGGGGAAAACCGAATGAGCGCGATGCAAGCCGAGGGGATAAATACCTTTTACGGCAAGAGCCACATCCTGCATGATGTTGGCCTGACCATCGCCGAGGGCCAGATCACCACGTTGCTTGGACGCAACGGAGCCGGCAAGACGACAACCTTGCGCAGTCTGGTCGGCCTGACCCCGCCACGCTCGGGACGCGTCTCATTGTTCGGCAAGGACATTACCGGTCAGCCGCCGTATCGCGTCGCGGCGTCCGGCGTCGGTTACGTCCCCGAGGGGCGCCGCGTCTTCGCCAACCTGACAGTCGATGAAAACCTCCGGGTCCCCATCGAGCGCCCAGGTCCCTTCACCCTCGACCGGATCTACCAGTTTTTTCCACGCCTCGGCGAGCGCAAGCAGAACCTCGGCCGGCAACTGTCCGGCGGCGAACAGGAAATGCTGTCGATTGGCCGCGCCCTGCTGCTGAACCCGACCTTGCTGATCCTGGACGAGCCGAGCCAGGGTTTGGCCCCCTTGATCGTCAAGGAGGTGTTCCGCATTGTTGCGCAAATGCGGGCCGAAGGTATTTCCGTTTTGCTGGTGGAGCAGAACGTTCGCATGAGCCTGGAAATCGCCGACCATGCCTACGTGCTGGAGAACGGCCAGATCGTCTTCTCCGGGCCGGCGGCGGAGTTGCGGGCCGACGAAACCCGAATTCAGGCTCTTGCCGGCGCATCGGCCGAGGAATGGAAGCTGGAGGATCTGCTGCCGGCCTGACCGGTGGCCGGAGCTCGGTTGATGACCCTGCCTCGCCTCCCCTCGATGCGACTCGACGGCCGGCGCGCGCTGGTCATCGGCGCGGGGCGCGGCATCGGGCTGGCCGCCGCCGCCGCCCTGGCTGAGGTCGGCGCCCACGTCACGCTGATCGCCCGCACCGCCGACGAGATCACGGCAGCCGCCCAGCAGATCCGAGATGCCGGCGGCCAGGCCTCGGCACTGGTTTTGGACGTCACCGATCTCCCTGCCGTCCGCGCCGTCATCGGCGCCGCCGGCCCGTTCGAAATCCTGGTCAACAACGCGGGCACCAACCGACCTCGAAGCTTTCTGGCGGTAACCGAGGACGACTATGACGCGATCACCGACCTGAACCTGAGAGCCGCCTATTTCGTTGCCCAAACTGTGGCGCGTGGCATGGCCGCCGCCGGCAAGGCTGGGTCGATCATCCATATTTCGTCCCAGATGGGCCATGTCGGAGGCAGCGACCGCACCGTCTACTGCGTGACAAAGCACGGCATCGAAGGTCTGACCAAAGCCATGGCGATCGATCTGGCCCCGCTGGGCATTCGAGTGAATTCCATCGGTCCAACCTTTATCGACACGCCGTTGACCAGACCGTTCTTCGAGAACCAGACGTTTCGCGATGACGTTCTGTGCCGCATCAAGCTGGGGCGGCTGGGCACGGTCGAGGATCTGATGGGCGCGGTGGTGTTTCTGGCGAGCGACGCCGCGGCTTTGGTGACCGGTACCGCGCTTGTGGTGGATGGCGGATGGACGGCGGAATAGCAAAAGACGGCGGATCAGTCTGACTGGATTCGTAATGAAAATCGGCCCGGCACACCAAGGCCAATCCGCAAAGACCGCCAGACCGCCCGTGGGCATATTTACGCTGGGCCGGCGGCTTTCGATCCTTTGAGGACCATTTCGCCTGAATACATGCAAGTAAAACTCCGTGATCGGCATAATGACGTACCCGAATAGTCCTATTTGTGATCGATTTTGATACGCATTTGTCTTGCCGATAGCCGGCAAATTCCATCACGGTTCGGCCGGAGCTTTAAGGAAGTCGTCATGAAACCTGCACTTTTCGCTGCCATGATGGGAGCCGGATTGCTGCTGGCACCCGTCGCTTACGGGCAAACAGCATCGGTGACCGCCACTTGCAAGGATGGCACGAGCTTCTCCGGAACCACCCGCACCGGCGCCTGCCGCGGTCATAAGGGCGTCGCTTCTTGGGGCACCGCCGCGGCCACCCGGGCCGCGCCTGGCATGGCGCCTGCCGCCGCCCCGCCCACTCGGTCGGCTACAGCCGCACCCCCGCCCAGTGTTCCGGGCCGAACTTCCAACACCGCCTCGGCCAAGGTGGGTGGTCCCGGCCAAGTTTGGGTCAATAGTGCCAGCAAGGTCTACCACTGTCCGGGCGACCGCTATTACGGCAAAACAAAGTCCGGCGCGTTCATGACTCAGGCCGCCGCGACCGCGGCTGGCGATCACCCCAGCGGCGGCAAGGCCTGCCCCTCTTAAGGATCTGCTGACAGCGGCGGGCAGCCCAACGCCGCCTGCCGCAACCGCTGGACGCGTTCGCGCCACACTACGGGGTGGCCGAACCAGAAACGACTGACATCCCCGGGCCCGACCGTGGCGAAGTTGACAAGCCGAGCTCCGCCGCTTCTCCTCCTGGGAAACCAGGAGATCCGTTCGATGCCACGTCTGCACAATAAAATCGTGCTGATAACGGGCGCCGCGCGCGGCCAGGGGGCCGCGGAGGCGCGCCTGTTCGTCCGCGAGGGCGCACGCGTCGTCCTCACCGATGTGCTGGAAGCCCAAGGCCGTCAACTCGCTGAGGAACTGGGCAAGGACGCAGCCGTCTTCCTTCGTCACGACGTTGCCAGCGAAGCCGATTGGCGCCAGGCCGTCGCCGCCGCCGAGACCCTTGGCGGCCTGCACGGCCTGATCAACAACGCCGGCATCTATCAGCCGCGAACGCTGATGGAGACCGACGCAGCGCTATTCGAGCAGCACATGCGCATCAACCAGCTTGGCCCGTTCCTCGGCATGAAAGCGGTCGTGCCGCTGATGGAGCGTTGCGGCGGTGGCGCCATCGTCAACGTTTCCTCCGTCGCCGGCCTGCGCGGCTCACCCGGCGCGATCGCCTACAGCGCCACCAAATGGGCGCTTCGCGGCATGACCAAGGCCGCCGCCATCGATCTCGCGTCGCGCAAGATCCGGGTGAACTCGATCCACCCCGGCCCGATCGACACGCCGATGCTGGACGTTCGCACAAAGGAGCAGAACCAGCGACGCCTGCAAGCCGTGCCGATGCAGCGCATGGGCGCGCCCGAGGAAGTCGCCGACCTCGTGCTGTTCCTGATCTCCGACGAGAGCCGTTACATCACCGGTGCCGAGGTCGCGATCGACGGCGGCGCCACTTTGTAGGTCGTCCGAGCTTGCACTGAACCGACTATGACGATCCTTCAGAAGGCACCGCAATGACCGTCGAATTCATTGGCATGATTCATCACCGCGAGGCATCGGAGATTATCGCGCCACCCGCGGTCATCGTGGACCGCGGCTACATTCGCGACTTCGCGCAGGCTGCCGAGGGTGGAGGCTTCGATAAGGTTCTGGTCGGCTACTTTTCCGACGGGCCGGATGGTTTCCTGGTTGCCGCCGCCGCCGCCGCGCACACCGACCGGCTGGGTTTTCTGGTTGCCCACCGCCCAGGCTTCGTTGCTCCAACGCTGGCGGCCCGCAAGTTCGCCACGCTCGACCAGATCACCGGCGGTCGGGCGGCCATCCATGTCATCAGCGGCGGTGATGATACCGATCAGTTCCGCGACGGCGATACGCTCGCCAAGGAAGAGCGTTACGCTCGGACCGATGAATATGTCTCGATACTGAAGCGGATCTGGACCGAACCGGGCCCAACCGTCGATCACGACGGCCAGTTCTACCGCTTCGCCGGCGCGTCGACGGCGCAGCGCTGCGTGCAGCGGCCGCGTATACCGATCTACTTCGGCGGTGCCTCCGCTGCGGCAATCGCGGTCAGCGCGAAGCATGCCGACGTATACGCCTTGTGGGGTGAAACCCACGACCAGGTGCGCGAGATCACCGCCAGGCTGCGCGCCGAGGCGGCCAAGCACGATCGCACGGTCCGCGTCAGCCTTTCGCTCCGCCCAATTCTCGCCGCGACCGAGGATGAAGCCTGGGTCCGCGCCGAGTCGATCAAGCAACGTATTATCGAGCGTCGTGCCGCGGCGGGGTTGGGTCCCCGCAACCCCGCCAATGAGGGATCGAAACGCCTCCTGGCCGCCGCGGCAGGGGGCGAACGTCTCGACAAGCGGCTTTGGATGGGCGCCGCCCTGCTGACCGGCGCGAGCGGCAATTCCACCAGCCTGGTCGGCACGCCGCAACAGGTGGCCGAGGCACTTTGCGATTACTACGACCTGGGCGTTACTACTTTCCTGATCCGCGGCTTCAACCCATTGGCCGACAATATCGCTTATGGTCAGGATTTGCTGCCGCTGACCAGGCGGCTGATCGAGGAACGCACCGCCGCCCGCGCCGCGTGAACAGGTCATTCTTTCAAGCGACCGAAAGATGCCGTTTAATGTGACCAGAGGTGTCTCGAAGCCAACGAATTTTGTCTCTGGTGATTAATTGAACTTTAATCAATGATGCGCTGTGATGGGCGACCGCGATGTAATCACGGTCGCTCAAAGCTCGAACAGGGCGCCGATCCGGGACGAGAATTTGGCGATAGGGCAAATCAGGATGACGCTGAAGGCTGGTCTTGAACGGCGTTCCTTGTGGCGCGGCCTCGCTTCGGCCGGGCTGCTCGCCTGTCTCTCGGTCCCTGGTGTCGCCCAACCCAGGCTGCAAAGTCCGGCGGTTCCGGTGACGGTCACCAAGGCGGTCCGCGAGGATGTGCCGATCTGGCTGCATGGACTTGGCACGGTTCAGGCCCATTACGCTGTTCAGCTTCGTCCCCGCGTCGACGGAACGCTAACACGGGTGCCGGTCAAGGAAGGGCAGGAGGTCAAGCAGGGCGATCTGCTGGCGGTCATTGACCCACGGCCGTATCAGGCGGCCTTGGACTCGGCTGTTGCGAAGAAACAGCAAGATCAGGCCCAGCTTTCCAACGCACAGGCCGATCTTGCCCGCTACGCCTCCCTGGTGCGGCAGGATTTCGCCTCACACCAGCAGTATGACACCCAACAGGCGATGGTGAAGCAGTTCTCCGCGGCGCTGCTGGGCGACGATGCCCAGATCGAGACTGCTCAGCTCAATCTTAGCTTCTGCTACATGACCTCGCCGTTCGACGGTCGCATCGGTCTGCGCAACGTCGATCCAGGCAACATCGTGCATTCGGCCGAGGCAACCCCGATCATTTCGGTGACCCAGATCCGTCCGATCAACGTCACCTTCACCCTGCCGCAGGACAATCTGCCGCAGATCATGCAGGCGATGGCGAAACACCCGCTCGACGTTGTGGTCTACGCCAGCGATAACGCAACCGAGCTCGGCCGTGGCATTCTACTGACACCGGACAACACGATCGATACCACAACAGGAACGATCAAGCTGAAGGCGAAATTCCCCAACGACCGGCAAACGCTTTGGCCGGGTCAGTTCGTCAACGCCAGGTTGCGGTTGGGAACCCAAACCAATGTAATGACGGTCGCGGCGACCGCGGTGCAGCATGGGCCCGCGGGTCTCTTCGTCTATCAGGTTGGTCAGAACGATGTCGTAACGGTTGAGCCGATCCAGGTGGGCCGCCAGGAAGCCGACCTTTATGTCGTCTCCGCTGGGCTCGCCGAGGGTGCGGTTGTCGTCGCATCCGGTCAGTCGCGGCTGCAGGCCGGTGCCCATGTCACGGTCCGAGAAGCCCAGGCCGCTCCTGCCCGGGCCGCGCCCGCCAAGTCCGGTAGCTGATCGAGCGGCGGGGGACGGATCGCCACAATGAGCATCTCGACCCCGTTCATCCGAAGACCGATCGCCACATCGCTGCTGACGGCCGCCCTCGTGCTGATCGGCCTCGCCGCCTACCCGTTCCTGCCGGTGGCGCCGTTGCCGCGGGTGGAATTCCCCACCATCACGGTGACCGCCAACTACCCTGGCGCCAGCCCGGAAACCATGGCCGCCACGGTGGCGCAGCCGCTGGAGAAGCAATTCGCCCAGATCCCGGGCATGGCGCAACTCACATCGGTCAACGTCTTGGGTCAGTCACAGGTCATTTTGCAATTCGACCTCGACCGCAACATCGACGCCGCCGCCGGCGACGTGCAGGCCGCGATCAACGCGGCCAGCGGCCAGTTGCCGAAAAACCTTCCGTCCAATCCAACCTATCGTAAGGTCAACCCGTCCGATTCGCCGATCGTGATCCTGTCGGTCCAATCCGACGAGGTGCCGCTGATCAAGGTGGACGACTATGCCGACGTGGTGCTGTCGCAGCAGTTGTCCCAAATCGCCGGCGTGTCGCAGGTGCTGATCGGCGGCGAGCAAAAGCGCGCCGTGCGGGTGCAGGTCGATCCCGCGAAGCTGGCCGCGATGGGCCTGACGCTGGAGGACGCTCGCGGTGTCCTGGTCAACACCACCGTCGACTCGCCGAAAGGCACCATCAACACCGCGCGCCAGTCGTTCGCCGTCTACGACAATGATCAGCTCACCACGGCGGCGCAGTACGACGATGTCATCCTGGCCTGGCGCAACGGCGCGCCGGTGCGGGTGCGCGATATCGGCCGGGCGATCGACGGTCCGGAAAACAATCTTCTCGCCGGCTGGCAAAACGGCAAGCGGGGGATCCTGCTTGTGGTGTTCAAGCAGCCCGGCGCCAATGTCATCGACACGGTGGACGCCATCAAGGCTGCGCTGCCGCACCTGGAAGCCTCGATTCCGCCATCGGTGCACGTCAGCGTCATAATGGATCGGACGCAGACCATCCGAGCCTCGGTCGCGGACGTGCAGTTTACCTTGATCCTCTCGGTTGCCCTGGTGGTGATGGTCATCTTCCTGTTTCTGCGCAGCCTGTGGGCGACGATCATCCCATCTGTGACTGTGCCGGTGGCGCTGATCTGCACCTTCGCGGCGATGTACCTGTTCGGCTACAGCGTGGACAATCTGTCGCTAATGGCGCTGACCATCGCGGTCGGGTTTGTGGTGGACGATGCCATCGTCATGCTCGAGAACATCTTCCGCCATATCGAGCACGGCATGGACCCGATGGACGCCGCCTTGAAGGGTGCGGCGGAAATCGGCTTCACCATCATCTCGATCAGCTTTTCGCTGGTCGCGGTGTTCATTCCGCTGCTGCTGATGGGCGGCATCGTCGGTCGTCTGTTCCGCGAATTCGCCATGACGATCACTATCGCGGTGATGCTGTCGGCGTTCATCTCGCTGACCCTTACGCCGATGATGTGCTCCCGCTTCCTGCGTCATCACAGCGGCCAGCACAATTGGGCCTACCGGCTGATCGAGGGCTTTTTCGACGCCCTGATCGCGTTCTATCGCCGCACGCTCGATATCGCGCTGCGATTCCGTTTCATCACCCTGCTGGTGTTTCTGGCGACCGCGTCGCTGACGATCTACCTTTACATCATCATCCCCAAGGGATTTTTTCCGGCTCAGGACACGGGCGTGGCGTTCGGTGTCACCGAGGGGTCACAGGATATCTCGTTCCAGCAGATGTCGCGGATTCAGCAGAAGCTGAACGACATTGTCGCCGCCGATCCGGACACCGCGGCCTACGGAGCGACAGTCGGGGCCGGCGTCGGCGGCCAAACCGGCAACAACGGGCGTATCTACATCGCGCTGAAACCCTGGGATCAGCGGGTCGGCGGGTCCGTCCAGCAATACATCGCGCGCCTGCGGCCGAAATTCGCCGCGGTGTCGGGCGGCGCGGCCTTCCTGCAGGCCGCCCAGGACATTCGCGTCGGTGGCCGGCTGACCAAGACCGAATTTCAATACACGCTGCAGGACGCCGACTTCGACGAGTTGTTCAAATGGTCGCCCAAGGTTCTCGCCAGGCTGCAAAGCTTGCCGATGCTGCGCGACGTGACCAGCGATCAGCAGACCGGGGGCACCACGGTTACGCTGACGATCGATCGCGACAAGGCAGCCAGGTTCGGAGTGCAACCACAGGTGATCGACGACACGATCTACGACGCTTTCGGGCAGCGACAGATCACCCAGTACTTCAGCCAGGTGAACTCCTATCACTTGATCCTGGAAGCGATGCCCGGCCAGGTGTCCGACGTGCAGACGCTCGATAAGCTGTATGTCCATTCGACCACCGGTCAGTCGGTGCCGATTTCGTCATTCGCCAAATGGTCGACCGCGCCGGTGCAACCACTTTCCATCAGCCATCAGAGCCAGTTCCCGGCGGTGACGATCTCGTTCAATTTGGCGCAGGGTGTCGCGCTCGGGCAGGCGGTGGATGCGATCAACACCGCGATGCGCGACATGGGTACGCCGGTGACGCTGCAAAGTTCTTTCCAGGGCACCGCGCAGGCGTTCCAGTCGTCGCTGTCCAGCCAGCCGTATCTGATCGCCGCCGCGCTGATCACCGTCTACATCATCCTGGGCATCCTGTATGAGAGCTACATCCTGCCGCTGACCATTCTATCGACCTTGCCGTCGGCCGGTGTCGGCGCGCTCCTGATGCTGATGCTTTTCCACTACGAGCTCACCGTTATCGCGCTGATCGGCATCATCCTGCTGATCGGCATCGTCAAGAAAAACGGCATCATGATGGTCGATTTCGCCATCAACGCCGAGCGACGTGATGGCGTCGCGCCGCTTGCCGCGATCCGTCAGGCGTGTTTGTTACGCTTTCGCCCGATCTTCATGACCACGATGGCCGCGATGCTCGCCGGCATCCCGCTGATGCTCGGCACCGGCGCTGGATCGGAGCTGCGCCGGCCGCTTGGCTTCGCCATGGTCGGCGGTCTGGCGCTGAGCCAGATACTCACGCTCTACACGACGCCGGTGATCTATCTCTACCTCGACAGGCTGCAGCATTGGTTGTCGCCGCGCCGGTCGCGGATGCCGGCCTTGGCTGCCAAGATGGGCGCCGAGGCAGACTGATCGGCTCCAGAATGCAGGGAACCGCTCGGCAATCCAACTCGCGCCCAAACGGCCTGCCGGCTGATATCGCAACTGGTGGGCGCGACAGGGATTGAACCTGTGACCCCTACCGTGTCAAGGTAGTGCTCTCCCGCTGAGCTACGCGCCCGTTTCACCAGGTAGCGGCCTGTTTAGCGTGCGCCGCGACCGCTCCGCAAGGTCGGACGCGTAGCAGAAGAAGCACCCGACCCATGCATCTTATCGCCATCGGAAGGCTGCGCGGCGGCCCTGAATGCGAATTGTTCGAGCGCTACAACACCCGGCTTCGGCCACGCATCTCGGTCACCGAAATGCCCCAAGAGCGCGGCTCGGCTCTGGTCATCAAGCGCAAGGAAGCGGCTGGATTACTCAATGCCGTGCCGAAGCAAGGTTTCGTCGTCGCCCTGGACCTTGGCGGTGAGGCCTTGGCCAGCCAAGCGTTTGCTCAACATCTGGACCAGTGGTCCCGACTTGCCCGAGCGGTCTGTTTCCTGATCGGCGGAGCCGAGGGCTTGGACGCCTCAGTCCTCCGTCAAGCCGATTACATCCTGTCGCTTGGCGTAATGACCTGGCCACATTTCCTGGTTCGGGCGATGCTGGCTGAACAACTCTATCGTGCCCAATCAATCCTGCGCGGTCACCCGTATCACCGCGACGGCCGCCCGTCGGAGTGATCCCCGGGCTGGCAAACGGTGCTTGCATCAACCCGCGAGTCGCGCCATGTCAGCAACATGGCGTCTGAGCGATTGCCCCGGCGGTCTAAACGGCGGCTATGCCGGGGATGGTTGGCCGCCAAGTAAGGCGTGGAGGACATATGGGTAGCTTCAGCATCTGGCACTGGCTGATCGTGCTGGCGGTGATTCTTGTGCTGTTCGGTGGCGGCAACAAGGTCAGCGGGTTGATGGGCGACTTCGCCAAGGGCATTAAGTCCTTCAAGAAAAACATGGCGGAGCCCGATGATGCGTCGATGGAGGAAACCGCGTCCAAGCCCAACGGATCGCTGGCGGGCCCGGGCACGCAGACCACGACCAGTAACCGCGAGCCAACGACGACACATTCCTAGAAAAAGCACAGGTGGGCCCAATTCGGCCCCGGTGCCCGGCTTGCGCCAAAACTTATCGTAATCTAAGGCGTCGGTAATCACCGCGCGAGCGTTAGACGCGCGACACGGCTTTGAGCCGTGGCGGTAAAAAAGGTGCCCCGAGGCTGATGACTCAAGCTCTTAGAAAACCAAATCCTTCGGTTGCGACGGCGCGACTGGTTCCCGCCGTCTCGCTGGACCAGGCATCGATAGTGGAGGCATACCGGCGCTGGGCCGGCGTCTACGACACCGTGTTCGGCGGGATTTCTTCGAAAGGTCGGCTGCGCGCGGTCGCGCTGGCGAACCGATTGCCTGGCAAAGACGTGCTTGAAGTCGGTGTCGGAACAGGTCTGGCCTTGCCGCATTACAATCCGGATAAGCGGATCACCGGCATCGATCTGTCCAAGGAGATGCTGCGCAAGGCACGAGAGCGCACGCGCAAGGACGACCTCGCCAACGTCGAGGCACTGCATGAAATGGATGCCGAGGCGACAGCCTTCGCGGATGCGTCCTTCGATACAGCTGTCGGCATGTTCGTGGCTTCGGTCGTACCAAATCCAAAGCGTCTGCTGGCCGAGTTGCGCCGCCTGGTTCGGCCCGGCGGCGATATCCTGCTGATCAATCATTTTGCCGCGGCCAAGGGACCAAGGTGGTGGCTCGAGCGCGCCATGGCACCAGGCTCACGCGCACTTGGCTGGCATCCGGATTTTGCCATGGATGCGATCTTCTCCGCCGAGGACTTGGCGCGGATCGAGGCTGACCCGGTGCCTCCCTTCGGGATTTTTACGCTGGTCCGACTGAAGGTTTAGCGGCCCGGGACCGATGCTATCTTCTGTCCGATTGGCGCCAATCCGGATGAACGTGCGGTAAGGTGCGTGCTGGACCTTGATCTTGACCGTCGCGTCCGCTAGCGAAGCCCCAATGACCGGATATCGTGTGTCCCGCCCCCAAAATTCGCCGCGCGATCCGAAGGACGCGGCGGTTGAGCAGGCCAGCGAAGCCAAGGAAACACAGCCACGTGACGAGCTCGCCAGATATGGCGAATGCGAGGCTCGGCATACCGATGCCGGGATTTAACAGATGGCCCGCGGGGCGAGTTGGGGTGGTCAATCGATGCGGTTGTTAAAGTGGATCCTGACGGTTGCGGCTGGGTGGAGTTTCACCGTGTCGGCGGTGCCCCTCGCCTGGGCTCAAGGTGTGGTCGGCGCACCCCGCCCCTGGGAAATGGGAATGCAGCGCTCGTTCAGTCCGATCAAGGATCGGGAGATTCGACTGAACGATCTGGTGCTGGTGATGATCACCGTGATCACGCTACTCGTTGGCGGCCTCCTGGTCTGGGTCATGATCCGCTACAACTCCAAGCGAAACCCGGTTCCCAGCCAGACCAGCCACAACACGGTCCTGGAGATTGCCTGGACGGTGATCCCGGTGCTGGTGCTGGTGATCATGGCGATCCCATCGTTCAGGCTGATCTACTACCAGGACCGCACTCCGGACCCTGACATGACCATCAAGGTCACCGGCCACCAATGGTATTGGGAATACACCTACCCGGACCAGGGCAACCTCGACATTGAGAGCCGCTACGTCCCCGACGAGGATCTCAAACCGGGGCAACCGCGACTGCTCACCGTAGACAATCAAATGGTCATACCGGTGAACAAGAAGATCCGCGTCCTGACCACCAGCGGGGATGTGATCCACAGCTTCTTCATCCCGGCCTTCGGTGTGCAGCGCTACGCGATTCCTGGCCGTACCATCGAAACCTGGATGGAGGCGGACAAGATCGGTACCTTCTACGGCGAGTGCAACCAGATCTGCGGACTGGATCACAGCCGCATGCCGATCTCGGTGCGCGCGGTGTCCGAGGCCGATTTCAAAAGCTGGGTCGAACAGACAAAAAAATCTGCCGCCGCCCAGCAACTGCCGAAAGTGGCCTCAAGGTGATCCCGGCCGTAACTGGCTTCCGGAGCCTTGGAATGGATCCCGGCCGCTCCATTTGCGTTGCGCATACCCCGGAACTAGCGCGGATTACTTGAACGGTGAGTGATACCACATCTGCATCGATCTTGGCTGAGGAGCGCGGGCTAACGGCTCTATCCTCCTCTTTGCCCCATGCAGCCGAGGTTGAGCTTGAAGCCGACTATCGTGATTGGATCGCGCTGCTGAAGCCGCGTGTCCTGTCCCTTGTCGTGTTCTCGGGCGCGATCGGGCTGCTGGTGGCACCAGGACATCTGAACCCGGTGATAGCGTTTACCGCGATCCTTTGCATCACCGTCGCCGCCGGCGCCTGCGGCGTGATCAACATGTGGTATGACCGCGATATCGATGCGATCATGCGGCGGACTCGCAACCGCCCGATTCCGGCGGGGCGCATCCAGCCCGGCCCCGCGCTGGGCTTCGGCGTCACCCTGGCCGTCGGTTCCGTGCTGGTGATGGGTCTCGCGGTAAACATTCCGGCGGCGCTGATCCTGGCGCTGTCGATTTGCTTCTACGTCTTCGTCTACACAATGTGGCTGAAACGGCGCACACCGCAGAACATCGTCATCGGCGGCGCAGCCGGAGCGTTCCCCCCGGTGATCGGCTGGGCCGCGGTCACCGGATCGGTCGATCTGATCCCGCTTGTCCTGTTCGGCATCGTGTTCATCTGGACGCCGCCGCATTTCTGGTCGCTCGCGCTTTGGGCGAACGAGGATTATCAGCGCGCCGGCGTGCCGATGCTGCCGGTGGTCGCTGGCGCTCGGGAAACCCGCCGGCAGATCCTGCTGTATACCATCGTCCTAGTGCCGCTGACGCTGGTCCCGGTCGCAATGGGGTTCAGTGGCCTGTTTTATGGCTTAGCCGCCGGCCTGCTGGATCTGGTGTTTCTGCAACGCGTAGTGCGCGTGATGCTTGATCGGCAGGACGCGCAGGGCAACAGCCTGACCGGGGATGCCCCAGCCAAGGCCGCATTCAAATATTCGGTGCTGTATCTGTTCGCGCTGTTCGGGGCGCTGGCGATCGATCGGCTGGTCGGATAGGCGATGGACGCGGAAAGCCATTTGCCCGTCAGACCACTCAACGCCGAGGCGAAACGTCGGCGCCGCGGACGCAGCTTGGCCATCCTGGTCGTGCTGTTGAGTCTTTGCGGGCTGTTTTACGCGATCACCATTGTCAAAATGGCGCATTTCTGAATGACCCGCGGCCAGCGCAACGGTGTCCTCGCGTGGATCCTGGCCGCGACGGCGGTCGGCATGGTCGGCATGTCATTTGCCGCGATCCCGCTCTACCGGCTGTTCTGTGCCGCCACCGGATATGGCGGCACGCCCAGCATTGGGTTGGCGGCGGCTCCGGGTTCCAGCGGCCAGTCGATCCGGGTGCGCTTCAATGCCGATGTCAATCCAGGCCTGCCATGGACCTTCGCGCCGGATCAGCCTGAGGTGTCGCTCGATCTCGGCGAGCAGCAGGTCGCCTTCTACCACGCTGTCAACCAGTCCAGCCTGCCGATCACCGGCCGGGCGCTTTACAACGTAACCCCCGACAAGGTTGGAAAATACTTCCACAAGACAGCGTGCTTCTGCTTCAATCAGCAAACCCTGTCGCCTGATCAAAAGATGGAATTTCCCGTCAGTTTCTGGGTCGATCCGGCGATACGCACCGATCCCAACACAGCCGACGTCAAGGTAATCACTCTGTCCTACACGTTCTTTCATTCCCTGGGGGACGCGGCAAAATCCGGAGCCCTCGCCAAGGCGGGACCGCATGTCGGACCAATGCCGGCGGCGGAGCTTTCGGCAGCTGAACACAAGGAATCTTCGCAGACGAATTGACGCCGCGCGGAGCAGGCCTCGTCCCTCTTGAACTGGGTGGCGATTTGGCGATTATGCGGCGGCCGTGTCGGGGCGGTTTCCCCCGGAGGTGTTGGTATGGGTATGGCATGAACAGCGACGCGCAAGCAGCACCAGTCCTCGCTCAAACCGGTTCGGTGACGACGACACCCGGTTCGCTGACGACTGGTTTGAAGCAACCCTATCACCTGCCGAACCCCAGCCCGTGGCCGATCATCGGCGCCCTCGGCGGGTTCATGACGGTGTTCGGCATCGTCCTGGCGGCGCATTTCGGCAACTACGTGGTCCTCGTGCTGGGCGTGCTCACCGTGCTGACGACGATGTTCTTCTGGTGGCGCCAGGTGATCCTGGAGAGCCGCACTCCCGGCGCCCACAGTCCCATCGTGCGGCTCAGCCTTCGCTACGGCATGACGATTTTCATCGGCAGCGAGGTGATGTTCTTCGTCGGTTTCTTCTGGTCCTATTTCAACTTCCTGTTGTTCCCCGGTACCCAGGGCAACGGCCAGACGGTCTGGCCGCCGACAAATGTCCATACCTTCGACCCGTTCCATCTGCCGTTTCTGAACACCATGATCCTGCTTCTGTCGGGCACCACCGTGACCTGGGCCCACCACAGCCTGCTGGAGGGCAACCGCCGGGATCTGGTCCGCGGTCTTGGCCTGACCATCCTGCTGGGCATGAGCTTCACCCTGTGTCAGGTGATCGAGTATTCGCATGCCCCGTTCGCGTTCAACGGCGGCGGCGTCTATTCATCGGTATTTTTCCTGGCGACCGGCTTCCACGGTTTCCACGTCATCGTCGGTACCTGTTTCCTGATCGTCTGCTGGTTTCGAGCCAGGGCCGGGCAGTTCACCCCGGAACGACATTTCGGCTTCGAGGCCGCCGCGTGGTACTGGCACTTCGTCGACGTCGTGTGGCTGTTCCTCTTCATCTGCATCTACTGGTATGGCGCGGGACAGATCGCGGCCGAGTAGCACGGTTTGGCCGAACCCCGGATTTCGATCCTTCAGGCGGCTTTGCGCTGCCGCTGTCCACGCTGCGGGGAAGGCAAGGTGTTCGACGGCCTGCTGACCCTGCAAGAGGCCTGTCCGGTCTGCGGGCTGGAGTTCGGCGGATCGGACACCGGCGATGCCGGGGCAGTCGTCGTTATCATGATTTTGGGAGCAATCGTCGTCATCCTCGCTTTCTGGGTCGAATTCCGCTTTGACCCCCCGCTATGGGTGCATGTGATCCTGTGGCCGGCGGTGACCATCCCGTTATCGATACTGATCACCCGCCCGGTCAAGGCCGCGCTCGTCGCCGCTCAGTTTCGCACCCGGCGGAAAGAGATGGGATTGTGACATCGGCTCGAAGCCGGTTTCTTATTCCCACCCTGACCACCCTGATCATGCTGGCCATCCTGGTGGGGCTGGGAACCTGGCAGATCTACCGGCTGCACTGGAAGCAAGGCATCCTGAAACAGATCGCCGCGTCCGAGGCCGCACCCCCGGCTCCGCTGACCCCGGACCCGGCGTCCTACGCCAAGGTCTCCGCGACTGGCCGCTTCCGCTTCGACCTCGCGGTGCAATTCGGCGCCGACGTGCGTGACACCAATACCGGCCCCACCATGGGTACCTATCAGATCGTCCCATTGCAGCGCGACGGCGCCCCAACCGTGCTGGTCGATCGCGGCTGGGTCCCGCAACAGAGCGCAACCGCGGTCGATGATCCAACCGGCGTAGTCAGCGTCACCGGATATGTCCGCCCAGGCGATACACAGCACTGGTTCAGTCCGACCGACGATACGGCGTCGCGCCAATTCTACACGCTGGATCCGGCGGCCATCGGCGCGGCGGTGGGCGTTCGCAACGTGCTGCCGTTTACCCTGGTGGCGCTGGGACCGGCAAACGGCGCGTCCTATCCGGCGCCGGCACAACATCTCCCTCGGCCGCCAAACAACCATCTGTCCTACGTAATCACCTGGTATGGCCTGGCGGTGGCACTGGTGGTCATATTCGGGGCCTGGGTTCGAAAGGCGCAACGGTCATGACCCCTCCTTCCGCCTACCAACGTCTGGCCGCCCGGTTCAAGCTGATCGCCACGATCGGCGAATGTGCCTCCATGCTTGGATGGGACGCCGCCGCGGTCATGCCCCCGGGAGGCGGCGCGGCACGCGGTGACCAACTCGCTGCCCTGGCGGTATTGCGCCATCAGCACCTGACCGCGCCCGAAATCGAGGCGGACCTCGCCGCCGCCGAAACCACCGATCCCTGGCAGGCAGCCGATCTCCGCTTGATGCGCCACGAATATGCTCGCGCCAAGGCAGTGCCGGCGGATTTGGTAGAGGCGCGGGCCAAGGCCGACTCGGATTGCGAAAAGGTCTGGCGGATAGCCCGCAAGAACGCCGACTTCGCCTTCGTTCGACCGCATCTGACAGAAGTAGTGCGGCTGACCCGCGAAGCCGCAGCGGCGCTGTCCGACGCGCTGGGTGTAAGCCCATACGACGCCTTGATGGACGGCTACCAGCAGGGTATCGGTGCCGATGACGTGGCTCCGGTGTTTGCCGCCTACGAAGACTTCCTAAGCACCGCGCTGCCGGCGGTCGAGCAACGCCAGGCCCGCTACAAGGTGCCGACGCTCCCGCCGGGACCGTTCCCGATCGAGGCTCAAGCCGCGCTGTGCCGCGACCTCGTCCAGCGTCTCGGGCTTGACTTCGAACATGCCCGCCTCGATCAGTCCGCGCATCCGTTTTCCGGCGGCACGCCATCGGACGTCCGCATCACCACCCGCTATCTCGAAGACGATTTCACCTCCGCCGTTCTCGCCGTCGTGCACGAGACCGGCCACGCTTTGTACGAGCGTGGTCTGCCCGCGGCGTATGCGCGCCTGCCGGTCGGCGAGGCGGCGGGAATGGCTACGCACGAAAGCCAGTCGCTGATCGTCGAGATGCAGGCCGTCCGCTCCAGTGCCTTCCTCGGGTGGCTCGGCCCCCGTCTGCACGATGCGTTCGGCGGCGCGCCGGACCCGTATCGGCTCGAGAACCTGGCGTGGCTCTGGCGCCACGTGCAGCGCAGCACGATCCGCGTCGATGCGGACGAAATGACCTACCCGGCGCATGTCATCCTGCGCTTCCGCCTGGAGCAGGCAATGATCGCCGGTGATCTTGCCGTCGCCGACCTGCCCGAAGCCTGGAACGCCGGCCTGCACGCGCTGCTCGGGATCACCCCTTCGAACGATGCAGAGGGCTGCCTGCAGGACATCCACTGGTACGACGGCGCGTTCGGCTACTTCCCAAGCTACACCCTGGGCGCGATGGCGGCCGCGCAACTGATGCAGGCGGCCCGCGAGCAGATTCCCGATCTGGATCAAGCGTTCGGCCGCGGTGACCTCTCACCGCTGCTCGGCTGGCTGAGGGTTCACGTCCATGGCGTCGGAAGCCGCCTCGGCTTCAACGACATCCTGGCGCAAGCTACCGGCCGCAAGTTGGATCCGCTCGCGTTCCAGACGCACCTGCGCCGTCGATACCTGGACGGTGCCGACTGAAGCAAGACGCGTTCAATACCCGAGCGGCTCCGCCTCAACGGGTTGCCAACGTCCGTGCTTGACGACGCACAGGAACGACTGGTTCGAGCCCTGGTGCTTCGTCGGACTGAACGAGATCGCAGGCGAGCCGAAGATGTCATGGTAGTCCTTGATGGCTTCCATGCTGGCGATGAAACTGTCGGTGGTCAGTCCCTTGCCCGCGTTCTTCAGCGCCAGTGCAACCACCTCCGCTCCGGTGAAGCCGATCTGGGCTGCGAAATTCGGCTCCTTGCCAAATTCCTTGCGATACGTGGCGGTAAACGCCTTGACCTTCGGGTCCGTCGAGGTTTCCGCGACGAACAGCATCGGCGTCATGGCGTAAAAACCGTCGGTCACCTCGCCCGGCACGCCCGAAACCGCCTCGTCATAGGCCGCGGCGGCTCCCATCGTGTCGACGTTCCAGCCGGTCTTACGCACCGCCCCTATGATCTGCACCGAATCGCGCACGATCGTGCCCAGCACCAGCAGATCGCAACCGGCGTCGTGCATGCGGGCGACCGAGGCGCTGAAGTCGGTGTCGGTCGGCCTGTGCAGCGTCGCGCCGGTCAGCGTCATGTCCTGGGCCTTGAGTTGGTCCCGGACACCGTCGGTGATATCACGCCCGAAATCGGTATCCTGTGCCATCGTGCAGACCCGCTTCTTGCCGCGCTGCTCGATGAAATACTTCAGCCCGGCACGAACCTGGTCGTAGTACGACGAGCCAAGGCCGAATTTCAGGTGGTTCAGCGGCTCGTACATCGACCTGGCCGAGGTCAACGGGAAGATGTTGGCGACGCCCTTGGCAATCTGCTCGGGCATGACGGCGTTGTTCATCGGCGTGCCGGCATTGGCCACCATGATGAACACATGATCGCGGTTGATCAGCTTGTTCGCCGCCTGAACCGACCTCGGCACCTGATACTGGTTGTCCTCGACGATGTATTTGATCTTGCGGCCGTTGATGCCGCCATCAGCATTGACTTGATCGAACACCATCCGCCAGGAGTTGGAGTTGTTGACGCCCCACATCGCCGATACGCCGGACAGATCGGTATAGGTTCCAATCACGATCTCGGACCCGCTTACCCCCTGCGTCGGTTCTGCCGCCGCCGCGGGCAGCGCGAACGCCAGAGCCATAGCCAGGATTGATTTGATCATTTCCCCCCCCGGTTCGCCGCGTCGCGGCGTTTATGCGTAAGCGTTCTGCATCAAGGCCTGATAGCGCTCATCCACGGGGCTCGATCCGACTGCTGGGTCATCCACCCGTTGGATCGAGATGCCGAGGCTCCGGGCCCAGTCCAGCGCCGCTGCATCCACTGTTGTTCCGCCGACGTAAGCGAGCCACAAATTCTTCAGGCCAAACTCCCGCCGCACCGCGCGCAGGATCAGGAGGTCGGCCAGGCGCGCCATTGGGCCGCCGGCCCGGCCGGCTCGCAATGCCCAGCCATACATGACACGCTGGGCATGCGTGGCAACCTTGGCGCGCTCGGTCGCCAGCCGGTGGAGATGATCCCACACCGAGGCGTCGGCGCCGAGCACCGTCGGCTGCAACTCTTGCAGGTTTTCCAGGACGGTGTCGGGACCTTCAGGATAGTTGCTTATGCAACCGCTCTCTAGCGCCAGATACAGCCCCCAGACCCGCTCGGTTATGTCTGCCAGTCGCAGCACCGCCAGACGTTCGTCATGCATTTGTAGTGGCACCCGAGCGCGAGCGGATTCGATCATGTGAATGAGGTCGCCATGGGTGAGGGTTCGTCCCATGCCGAGACCGTCGCCGCGGGGAAATTGAATGACCGCGGGCTGATCCGGTTCGATCGTGCGGATCGCCGCGCCCCAGTCGTGTCCGCCGCCAGCGGCCATGAAGTCAGCCAGACTGACGCACGTGTCATCGGAGAAATCACGCAAGCCCTTCATGTCGAACACCACGATCCGCGACAGCGCCGGACAGCGGTTGCGGATCGACAGCAGCTTGTCGAGCTGTTCCTCGTTCTCGACGAACGCCAGGCGGCTACCGCTGGAGGACAGCAGATGACAAACCCGGTCGGGATCGTCGTCTGGATCGATCGCGACGCTGGCGGCGCCGCAGCCCAAAATCGCCAGGTCGGCGTAGGCCGCCTCGGGACGTGTTTCCGACACGATCGCCACCACGTCGCCGCGGGCAAAATCCGCCGCCAGCAGGGCGCGGCCGATCTCTCGCACCTTGCTGTCGAGTTGCGCCCAGGACACCATCTTCCAGATCCCGCGATCCTTGATCCGCAAGATCGTTGCACCGGGATGCGACTTCGCCCGCTCTGAAATCAGCGCGGGAACGGAACTCAGCGGCTGTTTCATCGTCAGTTCCACAACCGTTTCTTCCTCCAGCGGCGCGTGCCCCGGGCGCCGGCCTCTTTCTGGCCCAAGTAGAATTCCTGGATATCGGAACGCTGCATCAGCTTCGCGCAATCATCCGCCGCGACGATCCGCCCGACCTCCAGCACGTAGCCGAAATCGGCGATCTGCAATGCGATATGGGCGTTCTGCTCCACCAGCAGGATGGCCACGTTTTGCTCGCGGTTGATCCGGCGGACGATTCCGAAGATCTGCTGTACCAGCAACGGCGACAGCCCCAGCGACGGCTCGTCCAGCAACAGCAGTTTCGGGCTGCCCATCAGTGCTCGGCTGATCGCCAGCATCTGCTGTTCGCCACCCGACAGCAGCCCAGCACGCTGACTCTCGCGCTCCTTCAGGCGAGGGAAATAATCGAAGCAAAGCGCTATGTCGCGCGCTACTCCGGCCGAGTCATGGCGCGTATAGGCACCCATATCGAGATTTTCGCGCACCGTCAGGAACGGGAAGATCTCGCGCCCCTCCGGCACATGACAAATGCCAAGACGCATCACCTGGTCCGGCGGCATGCGAGCGATATCGCGGCCCTCAAACATCACGCGACCTCGTTCCGGATCCAGAACGCCGGAGATCGTTCGCAGCACGCTGGTTTTTCCCGCCCCATTGGCGCCCAGCACGGTTACGATCTGACCCTGGTCCACATCCAGCGACACGCCGCGGATCGCCTGAATCGGGCCGTAGAACGTCTCGATGGAATCGACCCGCAACAAGGTTTCGGTCATGCCGCCACCTCCCCGCCCAGGTAGGCCTTTACCACCTCCGGATGGGTCTGCACCTCGAGCGGCGTGCCCATCGCCAGCACCTTGCCGTAGTTCAGCGCCATCACCCGGTCCGATACCTGGTTCACCAGCGCCATGTCGTGCTCGACCATGATGACGGTGATTCCCAGGTCCTTCTTGATGTCCTCGACCCAGAACCCCATGCCCTCGGTCTCCTCGACATTCAGCCCCGAGGACGGCTCATCCAGCAGCAGCAGCTTCGGCTCGATGCACAGCGCGCGACCCAATTCCACCACCTTGCGAACCCCGTAGGGCAGGTTGGCGATCAACGTGTTGCGGTAGCGCTGCAAGCCAAGGAAGGCGATGACATCCTCCACCTTCTCGCGATGCGCCAGTTCGGCGCGCCGAACCGACGGCAGGAACGCCAGCTGTGAGACGAAACCGACCCGCGAGTGACAATGCCGCCCGATCAGCAGGTTCTGCAGCAGCGTGGCGTTGGGGAACAACTCGATGTTCTGGAAGGTTCGCGCGATCCCGAGGCTAGCGATCCGCCAGGACGGCGTGAGGGTGATGTCCTTGTCCTCGAAGCTCAGCTTGCCCGATGTCGCGTTGTAGATCCGGCTGATCAGGTTGAAGATCGTCGTCTTGCCGGCACCGTTCGGCCCGATGATCGAAAACACCTCGCCCTTGCGCACATCGAAGCTGACCGAATCGACCGCCCGGATTCCGCCGAACCGCACCGAGATGTCCTCGGCCTGGAACAGGATCATCTCAGCCGCTCCGACCTGGCGTAGGCTTTCTGCCGGCGAAAGCTGGCCTGCCGCTGGAACGGAAACGCCTGGAACCAGGTCTTCATCTTCAGCCACATGCCATTCAGCCCGCCCGGCTGGAACAGGATCACCAATACCAGCACCAGGCCGAACAACGACGGCTCCAGGCCCGGCATCCGGCCGATACCGAACGGCAGGTCGTCGCGCACGATGGCGATCAACTGCGGCAACAGCCGCACGAACATCGCACCTAGAATGGCCCCGCGCAGCGACCCCAGGCCGCCGACGAAAACGATGGTCACGAACTGCACCGAAAGCAGCACGTCGAACGAATCGGGCGCCAGATAGCGGACGTAATGCGCGAACAAAGCGCCCGCCAGCCCGGTCATTCCCGCACTGATCGCGAACACCAGCGTCTTGTACCGCGCCAGATGGATCCCCATGCTCTGCGCCGACACCTCGCTGTCGCGGATCGCGACCATGGCGCGCCCGGCGGGTGATCGCAGCAGGTTGGCCGATACCCAAAGCACGAACACCAACACCGCCAACGACACGTAGTAGATGCCCGTCGCACCCCCGACGGCGATGCCGAATATGGTCGGCGTCGGCACCGCGAAGCCGTCGAAGCCGCCGGTCACCGCGGTCCACTTCTGCAGCACCGTGCCGACGATGCTGCCGAACGCCAAGGTCGCGATCGCCAAGTATAGCCCGCTCATGCGCAAGGTCGGGCGGCCGATCGCGGCGCCGCAAACCGCGGCAAACAACCCAGCCGCTGGCAAGGTCAGCAGGAACGGCACGCCCCTCGCCAGCAGCACCGCGTTGACGTAGGCGCCGATGCCCAGGAACGCGGCGTGCCCCAGGCTGATCAACCCGGTGTAGCCGACCAGCAGCATCAATCCGACGCCGGCAATGGCGAAGATGAACACCGCGCCCAGTTCGCCGATATAGAACTCACCCAGCAACCCCGGAGCGGCCAGCACCAGCAGCATCAGCAGGCTGTACCAGAACCGGTCGCCGTTATGGCGGAATAATCCGAGATCCTGCTGATACTGGGTACGGAACAGATACCGCATCTGTCAGACCCGCTTGCCCATGCGTTCCGCGAACAGCCCTTGCGGTCGGATGAACAGCATCAGCAGCAACACGACGTTGGAGGTCACCTCCTGGAACCCGGCCGGCAGCTTGTAGCCGGCGAATTGTTCGGTGATGCCGACGATGACCCCGCCGACCAAACAACCCGGAATGCTGCCGAAGCCGCCGATCACCGCCGCGGCGAAGGCCTTGATGCCGAGAAAACCCATGTTCACGTCGATCATCGAAACCGGCGACAGCAGGATACCGGCCAGGCACGCGACGCCCGCGCTGATCGCCCAGATCAACGAAAAGATCGTCCGCACCGGGATACCCATGTAATAGGCGGCGAGCTGATTCTGCGACGCCGCCTGCATCGCCACGCCGATGCGTGTCTTGCTGAAAAACAGATACAAAACGGCACACAGAAGCAGCGTGCCGACGATGATCGACAGGTTGTCCTGGCCCAGAATCAGGCCGTCAACATTGACGGTCTTGTTGGTGAATGGCGTGTCGAAGCCGACCGAGTCGTAGCCCCAGGTGATGCCGGCCACGGCGCGAAAGATGTAGCCGAGGCCCAGGGTCAGCATCACCACGGCAAACTGCGGCTGACCGATGACTCGTCGGATGATCAGCGCGTCCAGCGCATAGCCAAAAGCAGCGGTAATCAGGATGGCGAGCAGGCCGCCGACCCAGTATGGCAGATGCCAGTTGGCGATCAGGCTGAACGCGACGAAGCCGCCCAGCATCATGATATCGCCCTGGGCGAAGTTCACCATCTCGGTCGCTTTGTAGATCAGCACGAAGCCAAGGGCGATCAGCCCGTAGATACATCCGGACGCCGCACCGTTGACGATAAGTTGCAAAATACGTGCAGCGTCGTGCACTGACCCAGCCCTCCCGGCCCGTGGGCCAGCGGGCCCTCATTCATGAATTAGCTGCAAGGATAGGGTGGGGTTTCGTGTGGCGTCAATCGCCGCCATGGCCCGCCGCCGAGCCGGGGGTCAGAAAAGCGACATCTGATTGGGTGCGCCGTCGGCGGACCCGGCCGGGACGGTGAACCGGCCGCAGTCCAATTGCGTCCGAGCCTCGCCGAACCCGAACTGCCGGGCGGCTCGGGTGAACCGGCGCATCAGCAGGTCGGCATAGACCCCCTGGCCGGTGAAGCGGTGATGGAACCGGGGATCGTTCAGCGCGCCGGACCGGGTCTGCCGGATCAGGCTAAGCACATGGCGCGCGCGGTCGGGGAAATGCGCGTGCAGCCACTCCTCGAACATCGGCCGCAGCTCCAGCGGCAGGCGCAGCAGCACGAAGCCGGCATGGCGGGCGCCGGCGCGGGCGGCGGCCTGCAGGATCTTCTCCATCTCGGCGTCGTTCAGCGCCGGGATCATCGGCGCGGCCAACACCCCGGTCGGCACGCCGGCGCGGGTCAACTCGGCAATGGCTTGCAGCCGGCGCGCCGGCGTCGCGGCACGCGGCTCCATCACCCGCGCCAGGCGCGCATCGAGCGTGGTGATCGAGAGATGAACGCGTGCCAGGTTTCGCTTCGCCATCGACGACAGGATATCGAGGTCGCGCAGCACGCCCGAGGATTTCGTGACGATGCCGACCGGGTGGTTGAAGCGATCCAGCACCTGCAGCACCGATCGGGTCAGTTTCAGCGTGCGCTCGACCGGCTGGTACGGGTCGGTGTTGGACCCCAGCGCCAGGGTGCGCGGAACGTATCCCGGCCTGCGCAACTCCTTCTCCAGAAGTTCGGCGACGTCAGGCTTGAAGACCAGCTTGGTTTCGAAATCGAGGCCGGGAGAGTAGCCCAAATAGGCATGCGTCGGGCGCGCATAGCAGTAGATGCAGCCGTGTTCGCAGCCACGGTACGGATTGACCGCACGGTCGAAGCCGATATCGGGAGATGTATTCCAACTGATCGCCGACCGGGTCGAATCGCGCGTCAGCGTGGTGTCGAGCCGCGGCAACTCTCCAACGTCCTGTGACAGCGTTTCCCAACCGTCGTCGAAGGCGGAAGCTGTATGGCTTTCAAACCGCACGCCCGGATTGCTGACCGCGCCGCGTCCGGCCGCTTGGCGTGAAGGGAATCGCTGGGTCGGTTCCTCATCCGGCAGCGTTGCATTCTCCATCGCGATAATGGCATCGCGGTCGATCTGGCTGTCCATCTGCTGTCTCCTCAGGCCCAGCCCCTCGATCGGCGCCCCTCGATCGGCGCCCCTCGATCGGCGCTCCCCGATCGGCGCCCCTCGATCGGCGCCCCTCGAT
The DNA here is from genome assembly GCF_965277165.1 of Rhodopila sp. Taxonomy (GTDB): domain Bacteria; phylum Pseudomonadota; class Alphaproteobacteria; order Acetobacterales; family Acetobacteraceae; genus Rhodopila. The sequence goes on along the minus strand of NZ_CBDICE010000005.1, from coordinate 1,310,312 downwards.
CGGCGCGCCCTCCTCATCAGGGTCTGTTCATACTATGTTCGGGTTATTGATCTCATAGCCTAGCGATGGTTGTCAAGAACATAATAAGAACGAAAAGCAGTTGGGCCATCCTTTCGGCTATCCTTTCGGCCACCCTTTGCGCCGCCACCGAAGCCCTGCCAGCCGCCGGCTTCCTCCGGCGGCCAAAACGGCGGCCATAAACGCTTGACAACGACGCCCGTGCATCCTTTCTACGGCGTCCGTCGTGTCCGATCCCATGCACCGGGCGCCGGCCCACTCTAGGGGTGTAGCTCAATTGGCTAGAGCGCCGGTCTCCAAAACCGGAGGCTGGGGGTTCGAGACCCTCCACCCCTGCCAGTTGAAGGGCCGAGGCCGTGAAATCCGGGCGGCGGGGTCAGCTTGGCGATCATCGGGGGATTAGACGAACGTGGCGTTCCAACCGGCAAAATTCGTGCGTGAGGTCAGAGCGGAAGTGGCAAAAGTAACCTGGCCCGGCCGCAAGGAGACTTTGGTGACGACCGGCCTGGTATTCGCCATGGCCGCCGTCGCCGCCATCTTCTTCTTCGTCGTCGATCAGGTGATCGGCCTTGGGGTGCGCGCTTTGTTCAACGTGGGCATCTGAGAGGTTCCGCGAAAAATGGCCAAGAACTGGTACGTCGTCCACGTTTACTCAGGCTTCGAGAAGAAGATCGCCCAGCAGATCACCGAGCAGGCCGCACAGAAGGGCCTGGCCGACCAGTTCGAGGCCGTGCTGGTGCCGTCCGAGAATGTCGTCGAGGTCAAGCGCGGCCGCAAAATCAACAGCGAACACAAGTTCTTCCCCGGCTATGTCCTGGTGAAGATGGATCTGACCGATGACGCCTGGCATCTGGTGAAGAATACACCGAAGGTGACCGGATTCCTCGGTAGCCGCACCAGGCCTAGTCCGATCAGCGAGGCTGAGGCAGAGCGGATTCTGAAACAAAGCCAGGAAGGCGTCGACCGCCCGCGCCCCGCCGTGCTCTATGAGATCGGCGAGCAGGTGCGCGTCGCCGACGGTCCGTTCACCAGCTTCAACGGCACGGTCGAGGACGTCGACGAGGAAAAGGGCCGGGTCAAGGTCAGCGTATCGATCTTTGGCCGCTCCACGCCGGTCGAGCTTGAGTATTCCCAGGTCGAGAAGCTCTGATCCCGGCATCTGCTCACAAAAAAGCCCTCGGGAGAGGGCTTTTCCTGGGCCGATTTGCCGGAGCCTATCAGACCTGCATCGCGGCCGGAACGCGGCCGACGGGAATGCCCTCCGGATCCAGGCGGTAGCCACCGCCCTCGGTCACCAGCAGCCGCGCATTGGCCGGATCAGGCTCGATCTTCTGGCGCAGCCGGTAGATGTGGGTCTCCAGCGTGTGCGTCGTCACCGCGGCATTGTAGCCCCAGACCTCGTTCAGCAACACTTGTCGCGCCACCGAGCGGGTGCCGGCGCGATACAGGAACTTGAGGATCGCCGCTTCCTTCTCGGTTAGCCGGATGCGCCGGTTCTTTGCCGGCTCTTGCAGCAGCTTGGCCGCCGGGCGGAAGGTGTACGGCCCGATGGTGAACACCGCATCCTCGCTGTTTTCGAAGATCCGCAACTGCGCGCGCAACCGAGCCAGCAGCACGGCAAGCTTGAACGGCTTGGCGATATAGTCGTTGGCGCCGCAATCCAGCCCCTTGACCACGTCGTTCTCGCTGTCGAACCCGGTCAGCATGATAATCGGCATGCGGTGGCCCTGCTTGCGCAGCTTGGCGCAGAGATCGCGGCCATCGCCGTCGGGCAACCCAACGTCCAGAATAACCGCATCGAAACGCGAATCCTTTCCGGTCAGGCTTTCTTCGGCCGCCTTGACCGAACCCGCCTCCGTCGCAACGAATTCGCCATCCACGGCGAGCTGGTCAACCAAAGTTTCACGCAGAGCGTCGTCGTCATCGACAATCAGGACCGGGCGTTCCGCAGACATAAGCGAGTTCCTCTTACCTTAAGATGTTGGACGTGGCTTTTTGACCGGCGCCACAGCTCGATTCCTTTTAGGACGACACCACTATCATATATATTCTCCAATTGCGACAAAATCGGTTCCGTAGGCTTTATGAACTTTGGCAATTCGCACGATTGCGTGGTCCTAACAGCGTCCGGTAGGTTTCCGGTCAGGTTCCACGCCCACCAAGCGTCTTAATTGCTTGATAGAGACTACGGTTACAGCCATCAGATCGTCACCTCTCGCTACTGCGAATTGCCCCGCTTAGATCACCTTGAAGGTCAATAGTGACGAAATTTGGTTATCGAATGTACCGAAGTCTTTCGATGTGCGTCGCCGGGACACCTGAATGTGCGGTTTGGCCTGAATGTGTCGTTCGACAGGTGCGCGATGTCGATTAGTACTGCCCTCAACGCCTCCGTGGCTGCCGATCAGGCAAGGCTGCGCCTGCGCCAGGTGCATCGAGCCGCCTCCGACCTCCGACGCGGCGTGCCCGTCATTCTCGCCGGCGAACCCGGATTACTGATCCTGGCCGCCGAGACCGCCGGCCCCGACGGTCTGGCGGAACTTCAGGCGATCGCCGGAACCGCCGCCCTGCTGGTCCTCGCCCCAGCCCGGGCGGCCGCAATCCTGCGCACGCCGATGTCGGCTGATTCCGCCGCGGTCGCCGTCTCACTGCCGGCTGCCATCGGCACCATCGACGTTTTCCAGGCGCTGGCGGATCCGATAGCGGCGCAGCCGTCGGTGCGCGATGCGCTCCAGTTGTCGGCCACTCCACCGCTTTCGGATGCCGCGATCAGGCTCGCCAAGATCGGCCGCCTGCTGCCGGCGATCCTCGCCGTGCCGCTGCCGAATAGCGCGGATGGCGCCGGGCACGGCCTGATCACCATCGCCGCGACCGACGTCATGGACTATGCCGAGATCGAAGTGGCCGGCCTGACCAGGATCGTCTGCGCCGACGTGCCGCTCAATGGCGCACCCGACAGCCGGGTGGTGGCGTTCCGCAGCCACGGTTCGGCGTTCGAGCATCTCGCGATTGTGATCGGCCGGCCTGAGGAGCACGCCGCCCCGCTGGTCCGCATCCACTCGGAATGTTTCACCGGCGATCTGCTCGGCAGCATGCGCTGCGACTGCGGCGAACAACTCCGTGGCGCGATCCGGCGGATGGCCGAGGATGGATCGGGCGTGCTGCTGTATCTGGCTCAGGAAGGCCGCGGCATCGGCCTGGTCAACAAGCTGCGCGCATACGGGCTGCAGGATCGCGGCCTGGATACCATGGATGCCAATCGGGCGATGGGCTGGGGCGCCGACGAGCGCAACTTCCTGATTGCCGCGACCATGCTGCGCATCCTCGGCCTCAACCGCGTGCGCCTGCTGACCAACAACCCCGACAAGGTGGACGCCGTGGCGGCCTGCGGCATCGAAGTGACCGGGCGCGAGCCGCATCTGATCGCCCCCAACGGGGTCAATGATGAATATCTCGCGACCAAGGCGGCCCGGTTCGGCCACATGTTGGACTGAGCGGCGTTAACCTTTCAGCGCGCTGGACCCGAAGTCCGCCTAGGGGTTAAAGGGCGTCACTCTGTTTGGATGAGACACATATGACACCCTCGGAAATAGAACGTGTGCAGACCTACCTCCGCAAGCTGTTTGGGACAGAGCGAATCAAGATCGTACCGCCGCCACGTCAGGGCCTGTCGATCGAGATCGCGGTGAATGACGAGACCATCGGCACCGTCCATAAGGACGTCGACGACGGCGAAATCTCCTACTCCCTCCACCTGACGGTGCTGGAGGAAGATCTGCCCGCCCCGCGCCCCTCGCCAGTCAAGCCCGCGATGGGCTCATCCGGGCGGCGCTGATCCGCACCGCGCCGCGATCGGACCCTCACGGCCGCGGCACCAGACCCTCGCCTCGCATGACCGTCACCGTTCGCAACGTCCGCCCATCTAGCCGAACGGACGTTCCCGGCAATGTTTGTATCGAGTGGAACCAAGGCGACGCCTCTCCGGCTGGATCGACCGCCAGCACCAACATGGTTCGGCCGGCGTATTCGCTCAGCCGGTGGGTGAAGCCGAACTGACGCGAGTCCGTGTTCAGACACAGGATGGTCGTTCGCGGCCCTAGCGCGTAGCCGATCTTTCCCGCATCCCGCCAGTTGAGCGCCGCGACCACTGCCCCCGGCGGCAACAAGCCGCGTGCCAGCAGATCGTCACGGACCGAGGTCCAGTCCAGCCCCTCCGCCGTCGGGTCGTTGCGCATGATCGCGCCGAGGCGCCCGCCCAGCCAGTCGAAATTGAGCTGGGTCGCGATCACCGCCAGCGATGCGATCACCAAGGCGGCCGTGCCGGCGAACAAGCCCCGCACCCAGACGCGGTCCAGACGCCGCGCGACGGCATCGCCCAGCAACGGAAACAGCATCAGGTATCCTGGCGCCGCCCAGTGATACAGCACCCGCTGGCTCGACCACGCTGAGATCAGCGCGAAGCCGACGACGGGTGGCGCCGCCAGCCAGACCAGCAGCCGCCGTGGCCAGGTCTCGCCGCGGCGGAACCCCGACACCAACAGGATCATCATCGGCACCCAGACCCAGGGCAGCACGAACAGCGCCTCTCCGGCGAGGGTCTGCAGCGGCAACAGCGGCCGGAACCGCAGGCCCGTCGCTCGGGCGCCCTGGAATGCAAACGACGCCCAACCGTGCATCGCGTTCCAGATCACCACCGGCGAAAACACCGCGGCCGCCACGATCACCGCGATGTAGGGTTCAGGGCGCCTCAACCAGTGCCGATGCGCCCGACTGGTCAGCAAATACAGAAAGGCGCCCCCGACCGTCAGCACCGCCGAGTATTTCGAGAACAACGCCAGGCCCGCGCACAAACCGGCCCCCGCCCACCAGCCCAAGGCTCGGCGGCCGGTCGCCGGCAGTGCATGCAACAGGCACAGCACGGCGCCGAGCAAGGCGGCATCCAGCGGCCCGTCGGGCAGCACCCAGGTTCCAGTGGTGACGCCGAACACCGGCGACAGGTTCAACGCCAGCACCGCCCAGAAACCGGCGCGCTGATCCGCCACCCGACAGGTGATCCGCCAGACCAGCAGTTGCGACAGCGCGAACAACAGGATGAACGGCAGTCGCACCGCCCATGGCGCCTCGGTGCCGAACCCATGGGCAGCACCCCAAGACAGCCACCAGCTTGCCGGCGGATGGTCGAAGTAGCCGAGGCTGAGCACCCGGCCGGAGGTGACCATATAGCTCTCGTCCACCCCCAGCCCGGTCGTCGCGGCGAACGCCAGCCGGATCAGCGTCGTCACCGCGATGAGCCGCAGGATCGCAGACGGCCTCATCGACCGCCGCTGTTGCGGCCACCCGCGGCCCGGCCTGGAGGCGCGGATTTTTTGTATCGTCCCATCATCCACGCGCGTTGGAACGTCTCGCCCGCGGCGATCACGCCTCAGGCCGGGACGATCCGCTGGGTTTGGGTCCCCAGCCCCTCGACCCCCAACCGCATGACGTCGCCGACATTGAGAAACACCGGCTCCGGCTTCACCCCGCTTCCCACCCCCGGCGGCGTGCCGGTGGCGATCACGTCGCCCGGCTGCAGTGCGATGAAATGGCTGACATAGCTCACCAGCTTCACCACCCCGAAGATCATCGTCTGGGTCGATCCGTCCTGGAACCGCCGCCCGTTTACCTCGGTCCACAGCGGCAGGTCCTGCGGGTCGCTGACCTCGTCCTTGGTCACCATCCAGGGCCCGGTCGGGCCGAACGTCTCGCAGCCCTTGCCCTTGTCCCAGGTGCCGCCGCGCTCCAACTGGTATTCACGCTCGCTGACGTCGTTGCACACGCAATAACCGGCGACATGGTCCAGCGCATCGTCCTCCGTCACGTAGCGGGCGGTCTTGCCGATCACCACGCCCAGTTCCACTTCCCAGTCCAACTTGCGCGACCCGCGCGGCATCTTGACATCGTCGTTTGGCCCGCTGAACGCGCTTAGCGACTTCAGGAAGATGATCGGCTCCGCGGGCACCGGCATGCCGGCCTCGGCGGCATGGTCGGCGTAGTTCAGCCCGATGCAGACATAGTTCATCGGCCGCGCCACACAGGCGCCGATGCGCGGATTGCCCTCGACCTTTGGCAGTTTCGTCGGATCGAGGCCGGCGATGGTCTGTAACGACGCCGCCGACAGGGCGAAGCCGTCGATATCGCGCACGATGCTGCTCAGGTCCCGGACCGAGCCATCATTCGCCAGCAGACCAGGTTTCTCGGCCCCGGCGGGACCGTAGCGCAATAGCTTCATAACGTTCTCCCCAGCAGGAATTGAAGCGTCAAGGATTACAGCGTCAGGCCGCCATCTATAACCATTGCCTGGCCGGTGATGAACTGGGCGTCGTCGCTGGCCAGATAGACCGCCAGCGCGGCGATTTCCGCCGGCCTGCCCAGGCGCCCCATCGGTTGGCGGGCGACGAACCCTGCCCGGGCGGCATCGACCGAACCGGCGGCTGCGGCATTCGCGGCTATGCGTTCGTCCAGGCTTGGCGTGGCGACCGTCCCGGGGCACAGGCAGTTGCAACGGATTCCCTTGGTCACAAAATCCGTCGCCACCGATCGGGTCATGCCGATCACCGCTGCCTTCGAGGCACTGTAAATGAACCGACTGGCCACGCCTTTCACGCTGGAGGCGACCGACGCCATGTTGATGATGGCACCGCCGCCGCGGTCCAGCATCCCGGGCAGAAACGCCCCCATGGTGCGGAACATCGACCGGCAGTTCAGCTCGAGCGCAAACGTCCAGTCGGCCTCGCTGGCCTCCAGCAGATTGCCCTGGTGGACCACGCCGGCACAGTTGAACAGTATATCGATCGCTCCGGCCTCTCGCGCCGCTCGGTCGATCGCCGCCACGTCCAGCACGTCCAGTGCCGTCGTCTGGATCGAGGCTGATTCGAGGCCGGCCAGCTTCGCTGTATCCACATCCGTAGCCACTACCTTGGCGCCGGCCGCGGCGAACGCCAGCACCGTGGCCCGCCCGATCCCCTGGCCGGCCGCGGTCACGAACGCTGTCTTACCGGTCAACGACGGCATCGGAACCCCCCTTGGCGAAATCGGTAGACTGCGATTTAGGCCATTTCGCCTGGGCGGTCACCCTGCCTTCGTGGCACTCAGTCCTCCAGGGTGAAGCCAAGCTTCATCGTCACCTGATAGTGTCGCACCTCACCGGCCTCGATCTCGCCACGCTGCTGCGTCACTTCGAACCAGCGCAGGTGGCGCATGGTCTTGGATGCGCGCGCGATGGCGTTTTCGATCGCATCGGAATGGCTGATCTCCGATGATCCGGCGACTTCGATGATGCGATAGGTGTGGTCGGCCATAGCGACGATCTCCATGCGAGGTTGGCTTGCGCGGCCATAACCGACGAAGCGCCGCATGGTCGCATCCCGAGCGCCATTTTGTTGACCTCGCCCGGGTAACGACCCCCCGGATAAGGGTAACGCGCGTCGGCTTGCCTTGCCGGCCGCACCGCGCCGCGCTTCACTGCTCGCGCAAAACGAAGCAAACCAAAACAAAGCTGGCGGGATGATCCTGATGCTGGCTTGGCTGAAAGACCTCAGCCAGATCAAGCGACGCACGGCATCGGCGCGATTGCCCCGCCCTCGTCGGCTTTCTGGCAGCTCGTCTCGGGCTGGCCGCGGCGATCGCCATCTTCACCCTCGGCGGCATGCTGCTGATGATCCTGGCGCTCCTGCTGCTGCCGGAGACCAAGGGACGCGCGCTGGCCAGCCTGGAGGCGGAACAACCCGCCGAATAGCGCCACGCCCGAAACCATCCGCTTGGGGTATTCGGCGGCTGATATTTATACCACACTCGCGCAAGCGTGCCGGTTTCGTTGGGCAACTACACCGCTCATCCGCCGTTTCAGCATGATCTCGGCCGGACTACTCATCGAAGGAGCGACCCCATGGCTTTCGCCAGTGATACCCGCGGCAAACTCGACGACGCACAGGCCCAGATTGCTCGGCTGCGCGACCAGGTCGAGTCGCTGATGAAGGATCGCGTCACCCCAGCCGTCTCGGATTTCGCCGGCCGGGCCGAAAGCGCCGTTCACAGCGCCAGCGGCGTGGCCCGCGATCAGGCCCAGTACGTGTCCGGACGGGTCAAGGATCAGCCTATGATGGCGATCCTGATCGCCGCCGCCGCCGGCTGGATCGTCGGCCGCGTGATGCGCTGATCGATGCGTCCGATCCGGCTGGCGCGTCTGGCCGCGGAGGCGGAAGGCGTCCGCCTTCGCGGCATGGCCAGCCGCATCGCCACCCGCGCAATGTTCGCCGTGGTGGCCCTCGTGTTCCTCGTTGGCGCCATCACCTTCGCCCATATCGCGGCCTTCTTCGAGTTGCGGACAACGTTGAACCAAACCTTCCTCGCTGCCACCGGGGAAGTTGGCGGTGCCGATCTCCTGGTGGCGATCATTCTTGGCGTGCTGGCCAGCCGTTCCGCGCCCAGCCGGGTCGAACGCGAGGCGCTCGACGTCCGCCGAAAGGCGGTCCAGGCCATCGGCAGCACCTTCAGTGTGGCGCAACTGGCGCTTCCGGTCCTTCGCATCGGCTCCAACCTGCGGCGACGTCGCCGCAGGTTGTAACCAGCGGCCAAATCCGCCGCACCCAGGCACCGGCCGCGCCTATATCCTCCGTAAATTAAATGCGACGGACTGGCAGCCACCAGGCCAGCAGCATCCCAGTCGTGGTAAACGACCCGATGGTCAGGAACGCCGCGCGAAACGCGTCGGCGATTTCCGTCCTCACCACCAGGCGTTGCGCCGCGGGCAACATGCTGAGTGCCTGCGGACCCTGCTGCACTAATCGCGCGAACATTGCCGCCGTCTGCGGGTCTCGCGCCGCCAGCACGGCGAACAGCACCGCCCCGACCAACGCTGTCCCAACCGACGCCCCGACCGAGCGGGAAAACTGAACCGACGCCGCCGCCGCCCCCAGAAACCGAGGCCCGGCCACGGTCTGCACCGTCATCTGCGCCACCGGCATCGCCGTCCCCGATCCGGCCGACGCCACCGCGAGCATGACAATGATCTCAGTGTCCGACAAAGCCGGGGCAAACGCCGCCAGCGACAGCAGCACGGACGCGCTGACCGCCAACCCGATCGATGGCAGGATCGCGGTGCGTCCGGTGGCCGCGATCAGTCGGCCGCAGAAGAACGAGCCCAACGCGATCCCCAAAGTCAGCGGCAGCAGCAACACCCCCGAATGACCCGCGCTGGCGCCGCGCACCACCTGCAGATACATCGGCAGGAACGACACCAGCGAAACCGTCTGCCCGGCCACGCAGGCCGCCATGCTGTCGGTCCGCCAGATCCCCGCCTGGCGGAACAACTGGATCGGCAGCAACGGCGCGCTGGCCCGCCGCTCCTGCCGGATCAGCAGCAGCAGCGAACCGACCGCCGCCGCCAGCAGCGCCACCACCGCCGGCGCGGCTGCCAGGTCGATGTGCTGCGCCCGCTCCATCGCCAGCAGCAGGCAGGTGATGAATGCCCCGAACAATAACGTTCCCAAGCCATCGAACTGAATCCGCCCGCCGCGGCTGGGCTGCGCCGGCAGCCGCATTACCAGCACCGCGGCAAGCAGGCCCAACGGCAGATTGACCAGGAAAACCGAGTGCCAGCCGAAGTGCTGGGTCAGAAAGCCGCCGGCCACCGGGCCGAAGGTGGCGGCCGAGGCAAACATTCCCGACAGGTAGCCTTGGTACTTGCCACGCTCCCGAGGGGGCACCGCCTCGGCAATCAGCGCCTGCGACAGCGTCATCAGCCCGCCACCGCCAGCGCCTTGCAGCAGCCGGGCCAAGGTCAGCAGTAGGATCGACGGCGCCATCGCGCACAGCAGCGAGGCGCCGACGAACACGCCCAATGCAAGCAACATCATCTTGCGCCGGCCGACCGCATCGCCCAGCCGGCCATAGACCGGTGCCGCGATGGTGTTGGCCACCAGATAGGCGACCACCACCCACGACACCCGCTCCACGTCGCCAAGCGACCCGGCGATCGCCGGCAGCGCGGTGGCGACGATGGTCTGGTCCAACGCCGCCAGGAACATCGGCAACATGATCGACGGAAACACTGCCAGGAACAGATTCGGCGCCGGCCGCGTGGCCTGCGGCGCCGGACCTGTTGTCTCGGAGGGCATGGTGTCCTGCCTCTGAAGTTCGCCGCACCGTGCGGCGGCCGTAAGAGATTGAGCGGGCCACTGCAAACAACGACCCAGCGGCGTCGCACCGAGGCTCGACCATCATGGCGAACTTCAGGCTCCCGACACTAAGCCACGATCGCGTTCAACGGAATGTCCCACCCGGCGTGTCCCGCCCGCGTTTTGCGGTCTTCAACTTCCTGCCGATCCGGCCCATAGTCGCGCAAAGCCTGGGAAGGAAACGCATCGATGCGCAGCGCCGTCATCGTCTCCACCGCCCGCTCCGCGATCGGGCGCGCCTATCGCGGCGCGTTCAACGATACCCAGGCCCAGGCGCTCGGTGGCCACGTCATCGCCCAGGCGGTGCGCCGCGCCGGCATCGACCCCGCCGAGGTCGAGGACGTCGTGCTCGGCGCCGCACTGCAACAGGGTTCACAGGGCTTCAACGTGGCCCGTCAGTCCGCCCTCCGCGCCGGGCTGCCCGCCAGCGTCGCCGGCATGTCGGTCGATCGGCAATGCGCGTCCGGTCTGATGGGCATCGCCACCGCGGCCAAGCAGATTATCCAGGACGACATGCAGATCACCGTCGGTGGCGGCGTCGAATCGATCTCGCTGGTGCAGACCAACGAAATCAACCGCTCGCGCGGCCAGGACCCGGAGCTTATGGCCCAGGTCCCCGGCCTCTACATGGCGATGATCGAAACCGCCGAACTGGTCGCCGACCGCTACCACGTCAGTCGCGAGGCGCAGGACGAATACGCGCTGCGCTCGCAGCAGCGCACCGCCGCCGCACAGCAGGCCGGACGCTTCGACCACGAGATCGTCGCGCTGCCGACCGAAATGCTGGTCACCGACAAGGCCACCGGCGAAACCAGCCGCAAGCAGGTCGCGATCACCCGCGACGAGGGCAATCGACCGGACACCTCCCTGGAAGGTCTGGCCAGCCTGAAGCCGGTGTTCGCCAACGGCCAGGTGGTCAAGCAAGGCAAGTACATCACCGCCGGCAATGCCTCGCAGCTGTCCGACGGCGCCTCCGCCGCCGTGCTGATGGAGGAAGCCGAGGCCTCGCGCCGCGGCCTGCAGCCGCTGGGGATCTATCGCGGCATGGCGGTGGCCGGCTGCGCGCCTGATGAAATGGGCATCGGCCCGGTGTTCGCGGTGCCCAAGCTGCTGGCCAAACACGGTCTGCAGACCGACGACATCGATTTGTGGGAACTGAATGAGGCGTTCGCCTCTCAGGTGCTGTATTGCCGCGATCGGCTTGGCATCGACCCCGACAAGCTGAACGTCGATGGCGGGGCGATTTCGATCGGCCATCCCTACGGCATGTCGGGAGCCCGGATGACCGGGCACGCGCTGATCGAGGGCAGGCGGCGCGGTGCCAAACTGGTCGTCGTCACCATGTGCGTCGGCGGCGGCATGGGCGCGGCCGGCCTGTTCGAGGTCGTCTGACATGCCGGTCGACCCGCAGATCCAGAACCTGATCAACCTGCGCGCCGCGCTGCCGGAGCTGCACACGCTGTCGGTGGCAGACGCCCGCGCCCAGTTCGCTGCGCGCGACTTCCCCGGCCTGCGCAAACCCGCGGTCGGGCGGGTCGTCAATCGCGACCTGCAAACCCCCGCCGGGTCGCTGGGCCTGCGTGTTTATACCCCGCTTGGCGAGGGTCCGTTCCCGCTGATGGTGTTCTTCCACGGCAGCGGTTTCGTGGTGTGCAGCCTCGATACCCATGACGGCATGTGCCGCAATCTGTGCGCCGGCACCAGCTGCGTCGTGGTCTCGGTGGACTACCGTCTGGCACCGGAAGCGAAGTTCCCCGCCGCCTCGGATGACTGCCTCGCCGCGACCGGTTGGGCGGTCGCCAACGCCGCCGCGCTGGGCGCCGACCCTGGCCGGGTGCTGATCGCCGGTGACAGCGCCGGCGGCAACCTCGCCGCGGTCACCGCGCTGCGCATCCGCGACCAGGGCGGTCCGCGCCTGCTGGGCCAGTTGCTGATCTATCCGGTGACCGACTATTACGACCCCGGCACGCCCTCGATGACCGAGAACGCCGAGGGCTATGGTCTGACCCGCGCCGGCATGATCTGGTTCTGGAACCACTATCTGCGCAGCCCGTCCGACGCCGCCAACCCCCACGCCAGCCCGCTTCGAGCCACCGATTTCAGTGGCCTGCCGCCGTCGTTGGTGGTGACGGCGGAATACGACCCGCTGCGCGACGAGGGCGAACACTACGCCGAACGGCTGCGCCAGGCCGGCGTGCCGACCCAAATGAAGCGCTGGGACGGCATGAACCATGGCTTCTTCTTCTGGCCCGGTGTGGTGGATCGCGCGACCGCGGCGATGGACGAAGCCTGCGCCTGGGTCAAAACCCTGCTGGATCAGCCATCGGGCCGCGCAGCGAAGGGACCATAGTCATGCCGACCGAGCTCCGGGGTGGCTGCCATTGCGGCAACCTGCGCCTTCAGGTCCGGCTTCCACGCTCGCCGGCGGATGCGCTGCTGCGCTCCTGCGCGTGCTCGTTCTGCCGCTCCCATGGCACCCGCACGGTCTCCGACCCCGACGGCCAGGCCGACCTTTGGGCGACCGAGTGGGACCTCGTGCAGCGCTACCGCTTCGGCTCGCACACCGCCGATTACCTGCTATGCCGCCAGTGCGGCGTCTATGTCGGGGCGGTGTGTGACACCGCGTCGGGGCGTCGCGCGGTGATCAACACACTCTGCCTCGCCGATCGGGCAGCGTTCGATCAGGACCCGATCCAACCGGACTACGATGGCGAAACCGTCGAGGCCCGATTAGCGAGGCGCGGCCAGAACTGGATGCCGCTGGTCATCCACGATCCCGGCCGATAACCAGGCTGCAACACCGCCGCCGCCCTCACACCCCGGAAAACCAGTTGTAGCCCTGGTTCTCCCAGAACCCGCCGGGGAACGTGTTCGTCACCTCGATCGACTGCAGGTTCTTGGCGCTCTTGAAGCCAAGCTTGATCGGAATGCGCAGCCGTAGCGGCGAGCCCCATTGCGGCGCCAGCGGCTGCTGCTCGAAGTCGAGTGCCAGGATGGTCTGCGGATGCAGCGCGCTGGCCATGTCCAGGCTGGTCGAGTAGCCATCGAAACAACTGAACGCCACGTAGCGCGCCCGTGTATCGGCGCCAACCCGGCGCAGGAAAACGTGCAGCGGCACGCCGCTCCATTGCCCGACCTGGCTCCAGCCCTCGATGCAGATATGGCGGGTGATCTGCGCCTCCTGTGGCAGCGAGCGCAGCTTGTCCACGTTCCACGGAGCCTTGTCGGCGACCAGGCCGGCAACCTCGAACCGCCAGACGGCGGGATCGACCTGGCGAACCTGCCATTCCGGATAATACGCGTTGAACCGGAACGGATGGCTGATCGCGCTGGCCGGATAGGTTTCCGCCATCCGGGTCGGACTGAACAACGCCGCCTGCACCCGGTCGTTGAACCGCAGCATGGCCCACAGCGCCGCGTCCACCCCGGAATGCGTGCTCAGGTCGCAGCCGGTCAACAGCGCCAGCGACCCCAATGACAGGCTGCCGCGCAACAACCCGCGCCGGCGCAACCGGTCCAGGTCCGGCTTGATGTCGGCGGCGCTGACCGATGGGCGGGTCATGGTGCCGTCTCCCGCTTCACCACTTCCCCCGTCGCCACCTCCCCCACCGCCACGCCGTCCGCCAACATCGGGGCCGCCACCGCGGGGTCCGTCGCCACGCCCGCGACCATCGACACCAGGGTTCGCGGGTAGATCGCCACCAAAACGACATGGACGATGACGAAGCCGACGATCAGCCCCATCATCGCCAGGTGGATGCCGCGCGCTACCGGATAGCCTCCGAACAACCCGGTCAGCCAGCCAAGCTGCACCGGTTTCCAGATCGACAGTCCGGTGGCGATCGCCAGCAGGATGGCAACGATCACCCCGTCATACAGCAGCCGCTGCACCGCATTGTAATATCCCAGCCGATGCGGCAGGCGAAACCGCGCCGCTCGGCCCAGATCGGCGATCACCTCGCCCGGCCTCGGTGCCGACAGATGGCGGCGGAAGTGGCCCGAAGCGAACCCGTAACACAGATACGCCAGCCCGTCGGCGAACAGCAGCCACATGGCGGCGATGTGCCAGGCAATGCCCCCGGCCAGCCAGCCACCCAGCGTCATCCACGGCGGAAACTCGAACGGCAGGCTGGGTGAGGCATTGTAGATCTGCCAACCGCTCAGGATCATGCAGCCGATCGCGTAAACCCCGACCCAGTGCATCACCCTGATCGGCCATGGATGCGCCGCCCGTCCGCTCGCATGATGTTTTGGCAAGATCACATCCTCCTGATGGGGTGAGCCTCCCCGTATGGTCACATAAGCACTCGCGGAAACACCGCCAAACCGAAGGAAAACATTAATGAACCGAATACTCGGGCTCACCCTGGCAGCCACCACCGCACTTTCGGTTTCGGCATTCGCGGCTCCGACGCACGAGCGGGTTCGCGGCACGGTGTCCGAGATCGGCAGCGACAGCCTGACCGTTCATACCGAAGCCGGCACCGATGTCCCGATCGTCTTGGGCAGCAGCACGAAATACCTGCAAGTGATGAAATCGAGCCTCAACAATATCGAAAAGGACAGCTACATCGGCACCGCGACCAAAAGCGTCGGCTCGATGCTGGTGGCGCTCGAGGTCGTGATCTTCCCCCCCGCGATGCGGGGCACCGGGGATGGCCATTATGCCTGGGATGAGCTGCCCGATACCACCGTGGCCGGAGGCGCCAAGACCGCGAGCGCAATGACCAACGGCAACGTCGCCGCGGTGACCAAGTCGTCCGCCACACCCGAGGTGAACAGTACGATGACCAACGGCAACGTCGCCACCGAGTCGTCGAAAAACGGCGCCAAGCAACTAACCGTTACCTATAAGGGCGGCCAGAAGACCATCCTGGTGCCGCCGACCGCACCGATCGTGACCTTCAAGCCGGGCACCATGTCCGAAGTAACCAAGGGTGCCACGGTCTTCGTCAATGCGACGAAAGACGGCGACAAGACGATGGCCAACGCGGTCGTCGTCGGCGCCAACGGCGTGAAGCCGCCAATGTAGCTCCTGCCTCCGAAGTTCGCCGCACTATGCGTCGGACTTGGGAGACAGCAGCGATCCAGCGATCCAGCGCAGGACCGAACCGAGCGGGGGCCTATAGCCCCCGCTTACGGCCCGACAAACGCTCCGCCGTTCACATCCAGGATCGCACCCGACAGGTAACTGGCGGCCGAGGTGCACAGAAACGCGATCGGCCATGCCAGTTCCTCCGGCCGCCCGATGCGGCCCATCGGCAGCGTCGGTCCAAGGTTGTAGCCGCGCGTCATCGGCGTCTCCACCGGCCCGGGCGCCACCGCGTTCACCAGTACCCCGCGTCCTACCGCGTTGCGCGACAGCCATTTCACCAGCGTGTGCAGCGCGCCTTTCGATGCGGCGTAATCCGGCGGCGTGGTCAGCGAAGTGCCACCAGTCTTGCCCGCCACCGACCCGACCAAGGCAATATGGCCGCCGCCCTGGGCCGCCATGTGCTCGACCGCCGCCGTCGCCAACTGCAGCGGTACCCGGACGTTGATATCCATCACCCGGTGAAACCGATCATGCCAGCCCGGGTCCTCGGTCCACGGCTTGGCGTCCAGGATCGCGGCGCAATGGGCCACCGCATGAACCCGGTCCGCCGCGAACAATGAGGCGACGAATGCGTCCTCGCTCAGGTCGCCCCGCATCGCTCGGCATGCGCCGCCCGCCGCCTCGACGTCGTCGCGCGTCATCTCCATCGGATCGCGGTCCGCCAGCAACAGTTCCGCCCCGAGCTGGCCCAGCACGATCGCGGTCGCCCGTCCAATTCCGCTCGCCGCGCCGGTCACCAGGGCCCGTTTGCCCTGCATCGACAGCGCGGCGGGTAGTGTAATGTTTGCCATCCCGGCCTCCTCGTAAAGTATGACCGCGACTGTGGGCGGAAAGCCCAAGGCGCGCGAATCACGCGACAGCTCCAGGCGCCTTGTCGCGATAGACCCGCCTGTATGAAATTCTGTCCATCGCAGTGAATGCAGATGGTTCCGATTGACCTGACGCGGCCCGCTCCATAGCTTCCGGACCATGTCCGATACAGTCCGCAATACGTTGGCCGATATCCCAAAGGGATGGCCGTTCGAGGAGGCGCGGAAAGTAGCCCTTCGCCTCGCCGCATCGGGCAAGCATACGGCTCTGTTCGAAACCGGCTACGGCCCGTCCGGCCTGCCCCATATCGGAACCTTCGGCGAGGTCGCCCGCACCACCTGGGTGCGCAACGCCTTCAGCGAAATCACCGGCCTGCCGTCAAGACTGCTGGCGTTCAGCGACGACATGGACGGCCTGCGCAAAGTGCCCGACAACATCCCCAACCGCGACCTGCTGACGCCGCACCTTGGCAAGCCGCTGACCCGGATCCCCGACCCGTTCGGCACCCACGACAGCTTCGGTGCCCACAACAACGCCCGGCTGCGCGCGTTCCTCGATTCCTTCGGCTTCGAATACGAATTCGCCTCCTCCAGCGAATATTACAAGGCCGGACGCTTCGACGCCGCCTTGCTGCGGGTGCTGCAATGCTACGACGCGATCATGGCCGCCACGCTGCCCACGCTGCGCGCCGAACGCCAAGCCACCTATTCACCCATCCTGCCGATTCACCCCCAGACCGGCATCGTCATGCAGGTTCCGATGCAGCATGTGGACCCGGCCGCCGGCACGGTGGCCTGGCAAGACCCTGCCAGCGGCGAGCGCTTCGAAACCTCGGTCAAGGCCGGCGCCTGCAAGCTGCAATGGAAGGCCGATTGGGCGATGCGCTGGTTTGCGCTGTCCGTCGACTACGAAATGTCCGGCAAGGACCTGGCCGATTCGGTCAAGCTGTCTGGGCGGATCTGCCGCATCCTCGGCGGCCAGCCGCCGCAGGGCATGACCTATGAACTGTTCCTTGATCAGCACGGCCAGAAAATCAGCAAGTCCAAGGGCAACGGGCTGTCGGTCGAGGACTGGCTGACCTACGCCCCCAACGAATCACTGGCGCAGTTCATGTTCAACCAGCCGCAGCGCGCCAAGCGGCTGTATTTCGACGTCATCCCCAGGGCGGTCGACGAATATGTCGCCAACACCGCTACACTCTTGCAAGATACCGGCTTGCAAGATGCCGGCTTGCAAGATGGCGGGGCCGAAACCGCGATGCCCGTCGCGGCCGCACAGGGATCCGACCGCAGAACCAATCCGGCCTGGCACATCCACGCCGCCCGCCCGCCCGACCATGCTGGTAGCCCGATCTCGTTCGGCATGCTGCTCAACCTCGCCAGCGTGGTGAACGCCGACTCGCCCGACATCCTTTGGGGCTTCATCCGACGCTACGTCCCTGGCGCCAGTCCCGAAACCCAGCCGTTCCTCGACCGGCTGGTTGGCCACGCGATCGCCTATTACCGGGACTTCGTCCGCCCAGCAAAGCGCTACCGCGACCCCGACCCGATGGAAAAAGCCGCGCTGGAAGACCTCGCCACCACTCTGGCCACGCTGCCCGATGCCGCCGCCGAAACCATCCAGAACACGGTCTTCGCGGTCGGCAAGCGCCATCCGTTCGCCGATCTGCGGAGCTGGTTCGGCTGCCTCTACCAGGTCCTGCTTGGCCAGTCCGAGGGTCCCCGCTTCGGCGGCTTCGTCGCCCTGTATGGCGTCCCGGAGACGATCGCGCTGATCCACGCCGCGCTCGCCCGCAGAGCGGACGCGGCCTGACGGATGGTGGCCTGACGGTGACGGCGAACCGGCGGACCGCGGTCAAAAGCTGGGCTCGTCATGCGCCCGCCGCATTGGGCGTCGTGCTGCTGATCGGTGCGATCTACGTGGTCCAGCGGGAGTTCCGCCACCTGCGCCTTAAGGACATCGGCGCGGCGCTGTCGGCGATCCCGGTCCACGCCTTGGTGTTCGCCTTCAGCTGGACAATCCTGTCCTACTTTATTCTGACCTTCTATGACCGCCTGGGCACCATCTATGCCGGCCATAGAGTGTCTTATGGGCGCGTGGCGTTCGCCTCGTTCTGCGCCTATTCCCTGTCACACAACCTGGGTTTCGCTGCGATTTCGGGCGCCGCGGTGCGCTATCGCCTGTACGCCCACTGGGGCCTGACCCCGCTGCAGATCGGCAAGACCGTGGCGTTCTGCAGCCTGACCTTCGCCCTGGGCGGAATGGTGCTGGGCGGCGCGATCCTGTTTGTGGAACCGCGTGCCATCCCGTTCTTCGGCCAGCACCTTCCGGCCATTGCAATGTGGGGCGTCGGCGCGTTGCTGTGGGCGGTCGTCCTCGGCTACGTCACGCTGGCCCGGGTGTTCGGCCGCGTCCGGCTGTTCGGCCACGACATCGAGCTGCCCGGCTGGCGCATGGCGATCGTCCAGGTGCTGCTCGCCACCGTCGATGTCGCGGTCACCGCGACCATCTTCTTCGCCCTGCTGCCGCACGCCCCGGGCCTGACCTGGCTGATCTTCCTGGGCGTTTATGTCTCCTGCTACACCGCCGGCCTGGCCGCCAACCTGCCCGGCGGCATCGGTGTGTTCGACACCGCGATGCTGTTCGGGCTGTCGCCGTACATGAGCGCGCCGCACATCATCGGCGCCATCCTGGTGTTCCGCCTCTATTACTATGTCATCCCGCTGTTCCTCGCCGGCTCCTTGTTCGCTGGCAACGAGATCCTGCTGCGCGGTGGCGGTCTGCTGCGACACTTCAACCGCCTGCCGCCGGTGCAGGCGATCGGCCGCTGGAGCGAACCCGATTTCGCCGTCACCGCCGCCACCGGCGCGGTCGGCCTGTGTGGCGTGCTGCTGCTGTGCCTCGGCGTGCTGGCGCCGCAGGCGGATTTCACCTGGATCGACCCGGACTTCGGAGATTTCGCCAGGCAGGCCGGCCAGTTCGTGCCGTCATTGATCGGCGCCGGCCTGGTGATGATGGCGCTGGGCCTGTCGCACCGGGTCAACCTGGCCTGGGGCCTGACCATTTTCCTGCTAGTGCTGGGCGCGGCCTTCACCGCCACACAGGACAACCGGCTCTGGGTCGCCGGCATACTTGTGCTCACCATCCTGCTGCTGGCGCCGTTCCGAGCCTGCTTCTATCGCCACCCGCATCTGATGACCGGGCCGTTGCAGCCCGGCAGCGCCTTGACCCTCGCCTTGCTCGGGCTGTGCCTGTTCTCGCTGGCAATTACCCGGCCGCGAACCCGCCTGCTGGAGAACAACGCGTTCTGGGCGGTGGTCATCTCTCGCGATTTGCCCAACACCGTGCGGCTGACCGTCGCCATCGCGGTACTTTTGGGGCTGACCGCGATCTGGCTGCTGCTGCGACCTGGCCGCGTCCACTACCTGCCGTGGGACGGCAACGCCCGCCAACTGTTGTTAGGCATGGGCGGCCGCCTCGTCCAAGCCGCCGATGGCGTCGTACTCGGCGAATCCGCCCGCGCGGCGATCCCGTTCCGCCGCTGCGGCCGGGTCCTGCTGGGCCTTGGCGACCCCGTCGGCGACGACACTGACCGGATCTCGGCGATCTGGCGGCTGCGGGACCTGGCGCAACAAGAGGGTCTGGATGCCGCCGTCTGGCATGCCGGACCCGACCTGCTGAAGGTCTACGGCGATCTCGGCCTGACCGCCCTGCCGCTGGGGCCCGACGGCCTGCCGCTTCCGGAATCCGAGGGCGACACGCCGGTCGCCGAGCAATACCTGGTGTGCAAGGCCGAGCGCGACCTTAATCTGCTGCTGCCGGTGCTGCCGAACCTCGCGCAAGGTCTGCGTACCGGCGTTGCCGCCGCCGTCTGACGCATCGGCGCCCGGAATCCGATCCCCAGACAGTTCCAAGGCGATCCGCCACGAAACCCGAAATTCGGCGCCGAATCAGTCCTCTACTACGAGCCTCCCGGAACGCGACGATACTTGCCACGACAAAGTCAAAAAGAACTTTCAATCTCGGCGGTTTTTCTCCCGATTCGCTATGGGCGAAATCCATCGCAGCCGATATAGTGCGCTGTCTGTCGTGAAGATTTAGTGTGAGGCTGGTAATATCCTGCACCGGCCATGCCTTTGAAACCGCCCGACGGGAGCAAACCGGCGATCTTGCCGCGACAGCGGCATCGGTCGCATTGAACAACGCTTATGATAAAAGGGACGATTTTCTCTTGAACATGACCAACCGTGGCCGCGGACGCCCAAGCCGGCGGCGCGGCTTCGATGATGACTTCAGCTTCGATCGTGCCCCGCCAGGCGACATGCCGCGGCCCGCACCATCCTGGCCCTCCTCCGCCGGTTTCGGTCCCGAACACGACGCCACCGTCAAGTGGTTCAATCCCGAGAAGGGATTCGGCTTCGTGGCGCTTTCCGATGGCTCCGGCGACGCATTCCTGCATGCCAACACCCTGAACCAGTCCGGGCACAGCGCGGTCAGTCCAGGGGCGACGCTGCGGGTGCGGATCGGTCAAGGCCAGAAGGGCCGCCAGGTGTCGGAGGTGATCTCGGTAGATGAAAGCACCGCGACACCCACTGCCGGACGCGGCGCGGGTGCCTCCCGCACCGGCGGCTTCGGTGGCCCAGGCGGCGGCGGCCCAGGCGGCGGCTACGGCGATCGACCCAGCGCTCCTCGCCGCGGTCCCCCGACCGGCCCGGCCGTGGAAATGCAGGGTATTGTCAAGTGGTATAATGCAACCAAGGGCTTCGGCTTCGTCGCCCCGGCCGAAGGCGGCAAGGACGTTTTCGTCCACGCCTCCGCCCTGCAGCGCGCCGGCGTCATGCAACTTGCCGAAGGCCAGACCATCTGGATGGATGTCGTCCAGGGTGCCAAGGGGCCAGAGGCGGCTTCTATCCGAACCGACTGACCAAATCCGTTTGCAAAGATCCGAAAAGACCCGGCGGCGAAGATCTCGTCCCGGGTCTTTTGCCTCGCCGGGCTTTTCCTTGGCTCCTTGATGCGCCATCCTGGGTCTGCGCCATTCTGTCGAACCCGCCCTAGGAGAACCGCCCATGCCACCGATTGTCGCGGTCATCGCCCCGGGCATGATGGGAAGTGCGGTCGCCAAACGACTGACCTCCGCCGGTGCCCAGGTGCGCACCTTGCTAACCGGCCGTTCCGCCGCCACCATGGCCCGCGCCCAAGCCGCCGGAATGGCCGCCGCGTCCCTCGGTCAGATCGCCGAGGCCGATTTCATCCTCTCGATCGTGCCGCCGGGACAGGCGCTCGCTCTGGCCGAGACCCTGGTGCCGGCGATGCGCGCCGCCGCCCGCAAGCCGATCTACCTCGATTGCAACGCGGTCAGCCCCGATACGGTGCTGCGGATCGCTGATGTGGTCCGGGACTCAGGCGCCGGCTTCGTCGATGGCGGTATCATCGGACCGCCGCCCGACCTCGATTCCAGCAAGACCCGGATCTACCTGTCCGGGCCGGATGCAGCCAAAGTCACCGTCCTGCAGCAATACGGCCTGTCGATGCCGGTGCAGCCCGGCCCGATCGGCGCGGCGTCGGCTATGAAGATGTCCTATGCCGGGATCACCAAGGGCTTCACCGCCTTGGGCGCCACCATGATGCTGGCCGCCACCCGCGCCGGCACTGCCGAGGCGTTGATCGCCGAGATGCGGGTCAGCCAGCCGGCACTGCTGAAATGGCTGACCGCGCAAATGCCCAAGATGCACAGCAAGGCGTATCGTTGGGTCGCCGAGATGGAAGAGATCGCCGCTTTCGTCGGACCCGACCAGACCGGCGACGGTTTCTACCAGTCCGCCGCTCGGCTGTATCGGCGCATCGCCGACGACTTCGACGGCCCACGCAGCGAAACCAAGGCGCTGGACGCGTTCTGCGACAAGTCGAACTGAACCCTGAAATCCGTCAGCCGCGCCCTGCGCGCTCAACAGCCTCGACGATCAGCGCCTTCGCCTCGGCTGCGTCACCCCAGCCCTGCAGCTTCACCCATTTGCCCTCCTCGAGATCCTTGTAGTGCTCGAAGAAATGCTGGATCTGCACCACCGTTATCGATGGCAGGTCGGTATAGTTATGCACGTTGACATAGCGCTGGGTCAGTTTGGCTGACGGCACCGCAATGATCTTCTCGTCGCCGCCGCTCTCGTCCATCATTTTCAGCACGCCGACCGGACGGACGTTGATCACCGCACCGGGAACGATCGGCCGGGTGTTCGCCACCAGCACGTCGATCGGGTCGCCATCATCGGACAGCGTGTGCGGCACGAAACCGTAGTTCCCCGGATAGCGCATCGGCGTGTAGAGGAACCGATCGACCACCAGAGTGCCTGCCTCCTTGTCCATCTCATACTTGATCGGCTCGCCGCCGATGGCGACCTCGATGATCACGTTGACATCCTGCGGCGGGTTCTTGCCGATCGCGATGGCGTCGATGCGCATGACCCTGTGTCCCTGATCCTAACCAGCGATCCGTTCGATATCCGCCCCACAGGCGGCGAGCTTGCGTTCGACCGTCTCGTAGCCGCGATCCAGATGATACACCCGGCTGACGATCGTGTCGCCCTGGGCTGCCAGCCCGGCCAGAATTAGCGACAGCGACGCACGCAGATCGGTCGCCATCACCGGCGCCCCGGACAACCCCCCCACACCGCGCACGATCGCCGAGGCACCGTGCACGTTGATCCGCGCCCCCATCCGGTTCAGTTCCGGCACGTGCATGAAGCGGTTCTCGAAAATCGTCTCGGTCACCATCGACGCGCCCTCGGCCACCGCCATCAGCGCCATGAACTGAGCCTGCATGTCGGTCGGGAACCCCGGATACGGCTCGGTCATTACGTCGGCGCCGTGCAATCCGTTCAGTCGCCGCACCATCAGCCCATCCGCCTGCTCCTCGATGTCCACGCCGGCCTCGCGCAGGATCCGCACCGTGGCGCCCAGATGATCCAGCCGCGCGCCGCGCAGGAACACCGACCCGCCCGAGATCGCCGCCGCGCAGGCATAGCTGCCGGTCTCGATGCGATCGGGAATGATCGCGTGTTCAGCGCCCCCCAGGCGCTCGACGCCCTCGATAGTCAGGGTGTCGCTGCCGATACCCTCGATCCTGGCGCCCATCGCCACCAGCCCCGCGGCAAGGTCGCCGATTTCGGGCTCGCGCGCCGCGTTGGCCAGCACGGTGCGGCCTTCGGCCAGGGACGCCGCCATCATCAGGTTTTCAGTCGCGCCGACCGATACGAACGGGAACACGATGGTGGCGCCTTTCAGCCGACCCCGCACCCGAGCATCGATGTAGCCGCTTTCCAGCACGATGCGGGCGCCGAGCTGCTCCAGCCCCTTCAGGTGCAGGTCGATCGGGCGCGCGCCGATGCCGCAACCACCGGGCAGCGAAACCCGAGCCTCGCCCACCCGCGCCAGCAGAGGGCCTAGCACCAGGAACGATGCGCGCATCTTGCGCACGATGTCGTACGGCGCCTCGCTGTTCCTGATCGCCCCACCCAGCGACAGGGTTCGGCCGTCCTCGGTCAGCGGATCCACCGCGATGCCATGCTGGGCCAGCAGCAGCGTCATGGTCCGCACGTCCGCCAGCATGGGCACGTTGGACAGCGTCAACCGCTGGTCAGTCAGCAGGCCGGCGGCCATCAACGGCAGCGCGGCGTTCTTGGCGCCCCCGACCCTGATCTCACCGGACAACGGGCGGCCGCCGCGAATTCGAATTCGGTCCATCGACATCCTTGCCGGTTACATCCTCGGCAGCGCGGTGCCTCGCTGCCCCATATACTTGCCCGCCTTGTCGGCATAGCTGGTCTCACAGGCCTCGTTGCCTTGTAGAAACAGAAACTGGCAGATCCCCTCATGCGCATGGATCTTGGCCGGCAGCGGGGTGGTATTGCTGATCTCGATGGTGACCTGGCCCTCCCATTCGGGCTCCAGCGGCGTCACGTTCACAATGATACCGCAACGAGCATAGGTGGACTTGCCCAGGCAGATCACCAGCACGTCGCGCGGGATACGGAAATACTCCACCGTATGTCCCAGCGCGAAGCTGTTCGGCGGGATGATGCAGGTATCGGTCTTGCGGTCCACGAAGCTTGTCGCCGAGAACGCCTTTGGATCGACCACCGCGGAGTCGATGTTGGTGAAGATCTTGAAGTCATCGGCGATCCGAGCGTCGTAGCCGTAGCTGGACAGGCCATAGCTGATAACGCCATCGCGCTTCTGCGACTCGACGAACGGTTCGATCATGCCGTGGTGGTGCGCCATCCGGCGGATCCATCGATCGGACAGCACAGGCATCGCGGCGGCGGCTCCGTTCTGGTTGCGGCACGCTTGGTCCTAACCCGAATGTCGGCCGCGCCGCAAACAAGATGTAACACCCCGACCCTCGCCGCATCCGGCCTTGGGTTCACAACCCCGCCCGACCCGCCTAGCTTCGCCGCCTTCACATCCAGGAGGAAACGATGCCAGGCATGATGCAGGGTAAGGTCGCTGTGGTCACCGGGGCCGGCGGCGGAATTGGTCGCGAGATTGCGCTGATGATGGCCGCCGCCGGCGCCAAGGTGATCGTCGCCGACATCGGCGCCTCACTGACCGGCGAGGGTGGGTCCGCCAGCCCGGCCGAACAGACCAAGCAGCTGATCGAGCAGAAAGGCGGCGTCGCCGAAATCTGCACCGAATCGGTCGCCGCCTGGGGTTCCGCGCAAAAGATCGTCCAGGCCGCGCTCGATCATTTCGGCCGCATCGACGCCGTGGTCAACAACGCCGGCATCCTGCGCGACGTCATCTTCCACAAGATGACCGAGGACGACTGGCTCTCGGTTATCGCCGTCCACCTCAATGGCAGCTTCTTCGTCTCCCGCGCCGCCGCGGAACACTACCGGAAGCAGGAAAGCGGCACCTTCGTGCACATGAGCAGCACGTCGGGCCTGATCGGCAATTTCGGCCAGGCCAACTATTCCGCCGCCAAGCTGGGCATGACCGCGCTATCCAAGTCGATCGCGCTCGACATGCAGCGCTACCACGTGCGATCCAACTGCATCGCCCCGTTCGCCTGGAGCCGGATGACCAGTTCGATCCCCGCCACCACGCCGGAGCAGCAGGCTCGGGTGGCCAAGATCCAGCAGATGACGCCGGACAAGAACGCGCCGATGGCGATATATCTGTCGTCCGACGCCTCGAAAGGCGTCACCGGCCAGGTGTTCGGCTGCCGGATGAACGAAATGATCCTGTTCAGCTCGCCGCGCCCGATCCGCATCGTGCATCGTGCAGACGGCTGGACGCCTGAGGCCATCGCCGAACACTGTATCCCGGCGATGAAGGCGGCGTTCATGCCGCTCGATCGCTCCGGCGAGGTGTTCGGCTGGGATCCGCTGTAAGGCGCCTTGATGGGCAGAGCGACCAGGCTGGCGCGACGATGACGCGACAGCCTGGAAGCGCGCCACGTCTTTATTATGCATGACCCACCTGCCGTGAACGTTCCGCGCAAGCCGCGATTAGGCTCCGCTGTGTCCGGCGACAACCCGCTCACCAACCAGACCCCCGTCAGGCCCGAAAAGCTCTGGCTGGTGCTCGCCGGCCTGATGCTGGCGCTGATGCTGGCGGCGCTGGACCAGAACATCGTCGCCACCGCCCTGCCCAGGATCGTCATCGACCTCGGCGGCCTCGGCCATTTGTCCTGGGTGGTGACCGCGTTCATGGTCGCCTCGACGATGACCACGCCGCTCTACGGCAAGCTCAGCGACATGTTCGGGCGCAAGCCTGCCTTTTTCGTCTCCATAACTATCTTTCTGATCGGCTCCGCGCTGTGCGGCCAGGCACGCGACATCACCGAACTGATCCTGTTCCGCGCCGTGCAGGGCCTGGGTGCCGGCGGCCTTATCGCGCTGTCCCAGACGGTGATCAGCGACCTGGTCTCGCCGCGCGAACGAGGCCGCTATCAGGGTCTGTTCGCCGGCGTGTTCGCCACCTGCAGCGTGGCCGGCCCGCTGCTTGGCGGTCTGATCACAGACGCCTTGTCCTGGCACTGGATTTTCTACGTCAACCTGCCGATCGGCGCGGCCGCCATGGCGCTGATCGGCATCGGCCTGCGCCACCGCCCCAGGCGAGTGGTGCACAAGGTCGATTATTTCGGCGCGCTGTTGCTCAGCCTGGCAACCTGCAGCGGCCTGCTGGCGCTTAGTTGGGGCGGCAATACCTTTCCGTGGGTCTCCCCGGTCGTCCTTGGACTGGCCGCCACCGCCATCGTTTCGCTCGGGCTGTTGGTGGTCAACGAACGCCGGGCCGCTGAGCCGCTGCTGCCGCCGCGACTGTTCGGCAGCCAGATCTTTGTGCTCAGCGTGCTCGTCATCGGCCTGGCGGCGATGGGCCTGTTCGCCGCGGCGGTGTTCTTGCCGCTGTATTTCCAGCTCGTACAAGGCGCCAGGCCCACCACGGCCGGGTTGCTGATCGCCCCGATGATGGGTGGTGTCATCGTCTCCTCGGTGCTGGGCGGTCGACTGGTGTCGCATACCGGGCATTACAAGCGCCTGGTCACCGCCGGTCTGCTGGTGGCCGCATTCAGCTTCGCCATCCTGGCCTGGAATGCCGGCTCCGGCGGCGGCGTCCCGATCGCCGAGGTCACCCTGGTGACGCTCGGCCTCGGCATCGGCGTGTCGTTTCCCAACCTGACGACCGCGATCCAGAATGCGGTGGATCGCCAGGATCTCGGCGCGGCCACAGCGACCGCGGCGTTCTTCCGCTCGCTGGGAGGTGCCGTGGGCGTCGCCCTGTCGGGCGCCATCCTGACCGCCCGGCTGCAGACCCTGCTGCCCAGCGCGGTTGGCGCCCCGACCGCGGGCGAGGGAATGCCGCAGGCTGACCACGCCACAATGGTGTTCGCCTATCGCCACGCACTTTCGACCACCTTCCTGGCGGGGGCGATCATCGCCTCGATCGCCTGCCTGGTCGTCGCGCTGTCGCCAGAGCGGCCGCTGAGCCCGCGGCGGCCTTGAACGACGCGACCCGAGACCGGCCGATGTTGCCGCAATCTTCGGCAGAATGCGCTTTGCCGCGCCACTCCAACCGCCGGGCCCGCCCCCCGCCCGGACGCCGCCGCCGGCACCGGCCAACCTCAGACTGCGCGCAGGCTGGCCCGCCCCTTGCTTAACTCTTGATTTTCTAGCCTGATTGCATGGGAGCCATGCAGAAAGGGACGCCACAATGATCAGCCGCCATCTCACACGCCGAACCGCAATGCTCTCCGGCACCAGCCTTGCCCTGATCGGCACATTGGGTATCCGTCCCACCTGGGCGGCGGATAAAACGGTGACTGTCGGGCTCGACCTGTCGCTGACCGGCGCCGACGCCGAATCCGCCAAGCGGGTCGAGTACGGCGCGATGATGGCGTTCGACGCGGTCAACGCCAAAGGCGGCGTCAACGGCTACAAGATCGTCGTCACCCCCTACGACGACGGCACCGCCACCGCCGGCCAATATGATCCCGCCCAGGCCGCCACCAACGCCCGCAAAATGGTCTCCGACAAGGCCACCGTCGCGGCGATCGGTCCGCAAATGAGCGGCGCCGGAAAGGCCATGGCGCCGATCCTCAGCGAGGGCGACCTCGCCACCATCACCCCGTCTTCGACCAACCCCGACATAACCGATCCGAAATTCGCCGAGCAGTATCGCCCGGAGGGCAAGGCGATCTACTTCCGCACCGTCGCCACCGATGCCTATCAGGGGCCATACATGGCGAACTATTACGCTGACGTGCTGCACGTTAAGACGGTGTACATACTGGACGACAGCGGCGCCTACGGTGTCGGCTTGGCCGACGCGTTTGAAGCCCAGGCGAAAAAGAAGGGCATCAAGGTTCTCGGCCGCGACCGCCTCGACCCGAAAGCCGCCGACTACACGGCGGTGCTGACCAAGATTAAGTCGCTGAACCCGCAGGCGATCTATTACGGTGGCGTCCTGCAGGCCGGCGTCAAGCTGGCCAAACAGGCTTACGACATTGTGCCGAAGATGATCAAAGGAGGCGGCGACGGCATGCAGGGTCCGGAAATGCTGTCCGCCGTCGGCTACCCCGCCAATGAAGGCTGGTACGCCACCGTCGCCTCACCGCATGTCACCGAGGAAGCCAAAACCGCTGACTGGGTCAAGGCCTACAAGGCGAAATACCATGTCGATCCCGACGACTACGCGGTCACCGCCTACGATGCCGCCCTGGTCATCATCGCCGCCATCAAGCAGGTCACCGACGGTGGCAAGGCACCGACCCGCGCCGCCGTGCGCGACGCGATCCAGGCGGTGAAAGTCAGCACACTGCAAGGCCCGGTCTCATTCGACGCCAACGGCGACCTGCAGGACAAGACTATCAGCGTGTTCCAGATCAGGCAGGACAAGAGCATTCCGGCCGACGATATGCGGCAGTACCACTACATCGGCGTCGCCCCGTCGGCCTGATCGCCACCCGTGTCGTTCTCCGACCTGCTGCTGCAGCAGACCATCAACGGACTGAGCCTGGGGGCGATGTACTCGCTGCTCGCCCTCGGCTTTACTTTGGTCTATGGCATCCTCGAACTGATCAACTTCGCCCACTTCAACGTCTTCATGGTCGGCAGCTTCGTCGGCATGTGGACGCTGCAACTGATGGGCATCAATGGCCAGGCAGTGACGATGACCGGGCTGCCGCTGATCGGCGTCATGCTGGTGGCTCTGATCGTCACCATGCTGTCGTCGGGCGTGCTTGGCGTGGTGATCGAACGCCTGTCGCTGCGCCCGCTGCGCAACGTCAAAGGTCCGGCGGCGATGATCACCACCATCGGCGTGTCCTACGTGCTGTTCAACATCATCCTGCTGCTGGTCGGAGCGGATTCGAAGAACTATCCGAATCCGCTGCCGCCGGTGCAGTGGGCCATCGGTGACGCGGTGCTGAGGCTGCGCGAGGTCCTGATCTGGGCGATCGCCGTGCTGCTGATGCTGGGCCTGCATTTCTTTGTCCAGCGCTCGAAGATGGGCAGGGCGATGCGGGCCACCGCGCAGGACCCCGAAGCCGCCCGCATGATGGGCGTCGAGGTCGATCGCGTCATCATCATCGCTTTCTTCCTGGGATCGGCCCTGGCCGGCGCCGGCGGATTGATCTTCGGCCTGTACTACAATTTCACCAGCTTCATCATCGGCTTCACCGCTGGCCTGCGCGCCTTCACCGCCGCCGTGCTGGGCGGCATCGGCAACGTTCCCGGCGCCATGCTGGGCGGCGTCATCATCGGCCTGATCGAGGCGATGGGCGGCCAGTTCATTGCCACTGCCTGGACCGACGTGATCATCTTCTCGATCCTGGTTCTCGTGCTCGTCTTCCGCCCCGCCGGCCTGCTCGGCCGCGTCGCTCCGAACAAGTCGTGATCCCGCCATGACCGAGTTGCTCAGCCGAATTTCGTTGGCCCGTCGCCAGCAGGGCCTCACCCTACTGGTCGCGATCGCAGCCGTTGCATTCCCGTTGCTACACAATAACGATGCTGACATCGATTCCGCCGCCAACGCAGCCGCTTACGCCATCCTGGCACTCGGCCTCAACATCGTCGTCGGCTTTGCCGGCCTGCTCGATCTCGGCTACGCCGCGTTCTTCGCCATCGGAGCCTACGCCTACGGCATCCTCACCTCGTTCCAGATCATGCCGCACTGGGGTCCGTTCTGGCAGCCGTTCGCCTGGCTCGAATTGGTGCAGCGTGTCCCCAACCCCGGCGGCGACCTGGTCCATTTCAGCGTATCGTTCTGGATCATGCTGCCGGTCTCGGCGCTGATCGCCGCCGGCTTCGGTGTGCTGTTCGGTGCTCCTACCCTGCGGCTGAGCGGCGACTATCTCGCCATCGTCACCCTGGGCTTCGGCGAGATCGTGCCGATCGTCGTGCGCAACGTCGATTCGGTCACCAACGGCGCCGCCGGCCTGAACGGCATCCAGGCGCCGCGGCTGTTCGGCCATAGTTTCGGCGTCACCGCCTTCCCATACTACTACGTCGCCATCGCGCTGGTGGCGCTGCTGATGTTCGTCAGTATCCGCCTGCGGGATTCCAGGATCGGCAGAGCCTGGATGGCGATCCGGGAGGATGAGACTGCAGCCTCGGCGATGGGCGTGGACCGGACCCGCACCAAGCTGCTCGCCTTCGCCATTGGCGCCGCGTTCGCCGGCGCAACCGGCACCTTCTACGTCGCCAAGCTGCAGACCGCGACGCCCGAGATGTTCGGCTTCCCGGTCTCGGTCATGATCCTGGTCATGGTGGTGCTCGGCGGCATGGGCAGCGTCTGGGGTGTCGTCGTCGGCGCGGTGCTGTTGCAACTGCTGCAATCCTGGTTCCTCGAAGACCTTTCCGGCTGGATCCACGACCTTGGCCAGGCGATCAACCAGCCTTGGATGCTGCGTATCGACTTGACCCAGTCGATCGAACTGATCTTCGGCCTGATCCTGGTTTTCATGATGCTGTATCGCCGCGACGGCCTGATCCCCGCCACCCGCAAGCAGTCGGCGCTGACCTTCGAGCAGCAGCACGCCGAAATCCACCGCGGCGGCTTCACCTCGCTGGCCGGCCTCGGTGAATTCGCCCACAGCGGCCACAAGGGTCTGGAAGTCAGTGGCGTCACCGTGCGCTACGGCGGCTTGGTGGCGCTGAACGCAGTCGATCTGACCGTTCCCGCGGGCAGCGTGGTCGCGGTGATCGGGCCGAACGGATCCGGCAAGTCCACCCTGTTCAATGTCATCACCGGTCTGACCCACGCCGATGGCGGCGCCATCCGTTTCAACGGCGAGAACCTGCTGGGGTTGCCCCCGCACCAGATCCTGCGCCGCGGCGTCGCCCGCACCTTCCAGAACATCCGCCTGTTCACCAACCTCTCGGTGCTCGACAACGTTTTGATCGGCCAGCACGCCCGGCTGAAAACTGGGCCCATAGCCGCCGTGTTCCGCCCTCCTGCGACCCGCCGGGAGGAAGCCGCCGCGCGCGACTGGGCCAGCGAAATCCTGGCGCTGTTCGGCAACCGCCTGCTGCCGCGTGCGACTCAGACCGTCAGCCACCTGTCCTACGCCAACCGCCGTCGCGTTGAGATCGCCCGCGCCCTGGCGTCCCGCCCGCACATCCTGCTGCTGGATGAGCCGACCGCCGGAATGAACCCGGCCGAGACCCTGGAACTCGCCGAACAGATCAAGAGCCTGCACGCGCTTGGCCTGACCATCCTGCTGATCGAGCACAAGCTCGACGTCGTCACCCGCCTCGCCAACAAGGTCGTGGTTCTGGATCATGGCGACAAGATCGCCGAAGGCACACCCGACGAGGTGCGCCGAAATGAGGCCGTGCTGCAGGCCTATCTCGGGCGCGGCACCCTGGCCGAGGGCATGGTCGATGCCTGACCTGCTGCGGTTCCAGGACGTCAACACCCATTACGGCGACCTGCACGTGCTGAAGGACGTCAACTACAGCATCGGCGACGGCGAGATCGTTTCCTTGCTCGGCGGCAATGCGTCCGGCAAATCGACCACGATGAAGACCATCATGGGTGTCGTCCGCCCGACCAGCGGTTCAGTGATCTTCGACGGCGCCCCGATCGAAAAAATGTCCACCGCCGAACGCGTCCGCCGTGGCATCGCCCCGGTGCTGGAGGCGCGCCGACTGTTCCCGCGCATGACGGTTTACGAAAATCTCGAGATGGGTGCCTACACCCGCAAGCATGGGCCGGAGTTTGACGAAGATCTTGATCGCGTCTATTCGTTATTTCCTCGTATCAAGGAGCGGTTGAACCAGGTCTCCGGCACACTGTCCGGCGGCGAGCAGCAGATGGTCGCCATCGGCCGAGCGTTGATGGCCCGGCCGAGGCTGATCTGTATGGACGAACCGTCAATGGGTTTGTCACCACTGTACGTAGAGCAGGTGTTCGAGATCATCCGCGCCATCAACCGCCAGGGTACCACGATCTTCATGGTCGAGCAGAACGCCAACATGGCGCTGTCGATCGCCCATCGCGCCTACGTGCTGCAGACCGGAAAGGTCGTGCTGTCCGGTTCAGCCTCGGAACTGCGTCGCGACCCCGCGATCCGCGAGGCCTATCTCGGCGAACTGCAGTTGACCTGATCGGCCACCATCGACAGCCTGGCTCCAGGCGGCCAAGCCCGCCGACACGCCAAGCCTGCGGCCGGCCAAGGCCCGTGCAACATCCACGCACAAACACTCAGCTGCTGAAACGCGCGCGATAATCTTGCGGCGTCGCCGCCAGCAGCCGCAGAAAACCGCGCCGCATGGTCTCCTCCGAACCGAACCCGCAACGCTGCGCGATCCGCTTCACTGGCAGGCCCGAGTCCGACAACAGCCGCCGCGCCGCCTCCACTCGCAGCCGTTCCACCGCTCGGGCCGGCGTCAGCCCGGTTGCCTCGGCATAATGGCGGCTGAAACTGCGCTCGCTCATCGCCGCCTGGCGGGCCAGAACCGGCAACGAGATATCCTGATCCAGATGCGCGTTGATCCAGTCGTGCAGCGCCCCGAATCGGTCCTCCGCCGTCTGCAGCGACAGCGCGGCGCTGAACTGTGCCTGCCCGCCCGGCCGCTTCAGGAACATCACCAGATAGCGAGCCGCCGCCAGCGCCAGGCTTCGGCCCAGGTCCTGTTCCACCAGCGCCAGCGCCAGGTCGATGCCCGCCGTGACCCCCGCCGAGGTCCACACCGCGCCGTCATGCACGAAGATGGGATCCGGCTCCACCCGCACCGCCGGGAAGCGCCGAGCCAAGTCCGCGCACAGCGACCAGTGGGTGGCCGCCCGTTTGCCGTCCAACAGACCGGCCGCCGCCAACAGGAATGCCCCGGTGCAGACCGACGCGACGCGGCACGCCCGCACCGCCCGTTGCCGCACCCATTCCATCAGAACTGGGTCCGCCGACGCCGCTTCGACACCCGGCCCACCAGCGACCATCAGCGTATCCAATGCCGCGTCGACTGGTGGAAGCGGGTCCGCGAAAAGCCTCAGCCCGGCCGATGCGGTCACGCTGGCGCCCGCCGTTTCGCCGCCCCCCGGATCGGTGCTCCCCGCATCGCTGCTTTGGGCATCGTTGCTCCTCCGCGCCACCACCCGAGGCGCATAGGGCGGTGCACCTCCCGCTTCGGCGACCAGATCGTTCACCGTCGCGAACACCTGCAACGGTCCCGTGACATCCAGCAGCTGCACCGCCGGAAAGGCCAGAATCTCGATCACGCGCACCATATGCGGCGCGAGTCGAAGGGGCGGGGCCGGCACGAAGCGAGGGCGGTTTACCATTTCCGCCAAATCTGCTTGGCCCGGCCGATCCTGTCCACTCCGTCGTCCACCGCGCCGGCTTTCGCATGCACCGGTGGCCCGGGAAGCCCAGAGCCAGACAGTTGACTGATCCGCGGTTTCGATGAAGCCTGATTCCGCCTGCTCCTGCTCAACCGGACGACTTCAGCCATGACCCCCGCCACCCAGATGCTATGCAGCATGGCCCTCACCTTCGGCATGCCGATCGTCATTGCCGGAGCAGAGCTATGGCGCCTCGGTCCCTCGCCGCGGCACCTGCCGCCCGGCGGCGAAAGCCCCGAACCGACGCCGCAGGCGCCCGACACCGGCGTTGCGCCGATCATGTCAAAACCCCTGCCAAGCTGCCTGATTCCCCAAGCGTCCAGGACGCGGGTGCGCGAACCGGCCTGATTTGCCCATCCTGCCGATGGGCAACCGGGCCTGCGCCAACCCTGCCGCGCCCCGAGCCCGCCGCCCGTCCGCCCCGCCATCGGCTCCCTCGCCAAACCGGCGGCAGCCTCATTGCGCCCTTGGCGCGCTGGAGTTGGCGGAAAACGACGCCGAATTGGCACCTCCGCCAGAATAGCCGCCGCTATATTGCGTCTGTTGACGTCGTAACATCGTTTCACCGAGGGGGCTCCGGCTTCACCGGTCAGGCAAGCCCCGATCGTCTCCCCCTCGTCGGCACCGTACCGACAACGGCCAGCGCCGCCGCGCACGTCGGCCGATCGCAACCCACGGAGAACCGCATGACCACCCAGAGCTTCACCAAAATGGCGCCCCCCCAATGGCTGCTGGATATGTGGCAGGAGATCGACGCCAAGACCTTCGGCAAAGGCTTCGACTGTTTCGCCGAGGACGCGGTCTGCAACCTCGGCGTAGCTGACTGGCACGGACGCGAGACGATCCGGGAAAACCTGCGTGCCTTCATCGACACCGGTTTCACCGCGAAGCACCAAGTGGTCGAATACTGGGACAGTCCGTCACTGAAGATCTTCCACGGCACCGTCGGCATGAAATTCGATGACCCCGGCATTCCGACCAAGCACCCATCCATGGTCCACTTGTTCTACATGGACGATGCTGATCCATCCAAGGTCAGCCGCTGGATAGGCGCCGTCGGCCCCACCGGCTTCTGACCGAATAGGCCGGCCGGTCCACGGTCTCGGCAGAGCGGCTCTTAGCCGGAGGAAGCCTCTTGCGGACGGCGCCACGCGCGCCGCCGCCTCGCAATCAACACGACCTTGCGGATCATCCGCTGTCCACCGCTGCTACTCCGGCCCGCTGCGATTACCGCGGCCCGCCCGGTCCGCCTTCAGCCGGTCAGGTCATGACAACGATCTCTGATACTGAACCGGCCGATCATTCCAAATCGTGATTCCACCGCTCGACGTGATGGCGTGGTCACAAGTTGCCGCCGGCATGCGGCTCGTCTAGAGCATGATCGCAGCTTGAGCGGAACGTTCGGGCCGCGTGTTCATACCACCAAACTAAAAGCTCCAGGAGCAGACTTGATGAAACTCTACCACTTCGTTTGTGCCGCCGTGCTGGCCGTTGCCCCGATCGCCGCGATGGCACAGACCACCGCCACCCAACCGACCCGCAATCAGAATGAAGCTGCCGACGCCAAACCCGGGTATGGCGCAAAATCGAACCCCGCTACTCCCGGCGCGACTGGAAAGGCCGTCGTCCCGGGAACCCACAGCAGCCCGAACAACAATCGCGCCGCTACCATGGAGCAGAGAAAAAGCTCCATCACCAACGGCGGCAAGTAGTCCGCCCAGGCCGTGGTGGCCGGCTCCGCGCCGGCCGCTCAGCCGGCGTCGCTTCTCCGCCGAGGCGGCCCCAGCACCACCCAAGCTGGGGCGTGGTCACTCGCCCCCGCCTCGCCCCGCACATCACGATCGACCCCGGCATCGGCCAATCGCCCCGCCACCGATGGCGCCAGCAGGATGTGGTCAAGCCGCAGCCCGGCGTCGCGCCGCCAGCGGTCACGCTTGTAGTCCCAGAACGTATATACAGGTCCGCTCGGATGCCGAGCCCGGATCGCATCCGTCCAGCCCTGGTCCAGCATCCGCCTGAACGCCGTCCGGCTTTCCGGCTGCAGCAGCGCGTCCTTGGCCCAGGACTTCGACGGATAGATGTCGGCATCCGTCGGCACTACATTGTAGTCGCCCGCCAGCACCACCGGCAGGCCGGTCGCCCGCAACTCGGCCGCGTGCGCGATCAGCCGCTCGAACCAGGCGAGCTTGTAGGCGAATTTGGGCCCCGGCTGAGGGTTGCCGTTCGGCAGATAAAGGCAACCGATCAGTACGCCCTCTACCGCCGCCTCGATATAGCGGCTTTGGCTGTCGGCCGGATCGCCCGGCAAGTGCTTCCGGGTCAGCACCGGTTCGCCGCCCCGGCGCAGGATCGCCACCCCGTTCCAACGGCGCTCGCCCTGCCACACCGCCCCATAGCCCGCGTTACGGATCGCGGCGATCGGGAACGCTCCGGACTCTGCCTTCAATTCCTGCAGGCAAGCCACGTCCGGTTCCGCCGCCCGTAGCCATCCCAGCAGGTTGGGCAGCCGCCGGTTGACGTTGTTGATATTGAACGTGGCGATCTTCAAGCCTCATCCCTCGCGCCACGGCGCGGCATACTCCTCGCGCCACGTCGCGGCATACTCCTCGCGCCACGGCGCGGCACCCTCCTCGCGCCGGCGTGGTCGTCGCCCCAGCCTTTGCGTTGACGCGCCCCTGGCGCTGCGAGCATTAAAGCGCCGTGCGCGCCTGTAGCTCAATTGGTTAGAGCTGGCGGCTCATAACCGCTCGGTTGCAGGTTCGAGTCCTGCCGGGCGCACCACAACACCAACACCTCCCGTTGGCCCCCTATGTGGTGCCCTCTAGCACCTGGCCGAACCGCTCGAAGTGCTTCCCCGTCCAGCGCGTCAGTTGCATCTGCCGGATCGGATGGAAATTCGTCGCACTGGTATTGACCGTGATTCCCGGCAGCAGCACCGGCAGTTCCACATCGTGCAAGGCCGCCGCCTGCTTCATGATATTTGCCCGCGAGAAATCCGACCCGCACTGCTTCAGCACCTGCCAAAGGCACATCGTCACGCCATAGCCGAACACCGTGCCCCCATCGGTCAGGTCGGCGTCCGGCATATACTTGGCCATGAACGCCCGCCACTGGTTCATTCCGGCGTCGTCCTTCCAGCTCGGGTCGGTCGGGTCCTTCAGATACGCCGCGCTGATCATCCCGGTCGCGTTCTCGGGCCCCGCCGGAGTGATGACCGATCCCACCGAAATCGACACGTTTGTCATGAAATGCAACGGCTTCCAGCCCAGATCGGCGATCTTGCGGATCATCTGGGCGGCGAATTTCGGCGTCGCGGCGGTAATCAGAACGTCCGCACCTGACGACTGCAGCGCCACCGCCTGCGAATCGATCGTCGCATCTGTGGTTTCATAGGAAACTACCTTGACCACACGCTTGTCAAAATCGGCGCCCAGCACGTCGCGCACCCCGGCCGGATAGTCCTTGCCGAAATCGTCGTTTTGGTAAAGAATCCCGACTCTCGCGTCCGGCTTCTGGGCCAGCATGTAGCGCGTATAGATCTGCGCCTCGGTCCGGTAGCTCGGTTGCCAGCCCATCACCCAGGGCGCGTGCCGCGGATCGCCCCATTTATTCGCCCCGCTGCCCAGGAACAGCAGTGGAACCCCTTTGGCGTTGGTATAGCGCGAAATCGCCGTGTTGGTCGGCGTGCCGATGGTCGCGAAGATGAACGCCACCTGGTCCTGCTCCACCAGGCGGCGCACCTGATCCACCGTCTTCGGCGGGCTATAGCCGTCGTCGAGCGAATCATAAACAATCTTGCGCCCGCCAACCCCGCCCTGGTCGTTGATCATCCTGAACACCGCGGCCTCGGTCCGGGCAATGATCCCGTAAGCCGAGGCAGGTCCGCTGTAGGCCGCGGTATTACCGATCTTCAGCTCGCTGGCGGTCACCCCCGGCGTCGCCTCGGCGGCACGGACACGCAACGGCAGACAGGAGGCGGCAAGTCCCGCCAAGACCATGCGTCTGGACATTTATCAGCCCCCCGACTTATTTTACGCCAATGCTACACGTCGCGCGGCCCGGGTGGAATAGCCGATCACGGCATTTATTGCTTGCAGGCCCGAACCGCGGACCGCGCCCCCGCGGCCTAACCGGCCCGCGGCGAACCTACCCGCGTCCGCCCTCGAAGAAGGCTGCCACCTTGGCGAAGAACCCCTCGTGGTCGGGACTGCCCTTGCTGCTGTGGGTCGCCTCGGCCTCGAACGCCTCCAGCAACTCACGCTGCTTCGCCGACAGGTTCTGCGGCGTTTCCACCGCAACCTGGATGAACATGTCGCCACGCGCGGCGCTGCGCAGCACCGAGAACCCCTTGCCGCGGAGCCGGAACTGATCCCCGGTCTGGGTTCCCGCCGGAATCTTGACCTTGGCCCGCGACCCATCGACCACCGGCACCTCGATGTCGTCGCCCAGCGCTGCTTGAGTCATCCGCAGCGGCACCCGCATCAGCACGTTGGCCTGCTCGCGCTGGAAGAACTCATGCGGCCGGATCGAGACATGCACATATAGATCGCCGTTCTGCGCCCCGGGTCCGCCGGCCTCGCCCTCGCCGGACAGCCGGATCCGCGTGCCGTCTTCCACCCCCGCCGGAATCGGCACCGACAGCGTGCGCTCGCGCTGCGCTGTGCCGGCGCCGTGGCACACCCGGCACGGATTGCGCACCACCCGACCTTGCCCGGCGCAGGTCGGGCAGGTGCGCTCGATCAGGAAGAACCCCTGCTGCGCCCGCACCTTGCCCGCCCCCTGGCAGGTCGGACAGGTCTCCGCCGCGCGACCCTTATCCTGCGACCCGCTGCCCTCGCACGCCTCGCACTTCACGCGCGTCGGCACTCGCAGATTGGCCTTGGTGCCGCTGAACGCCTCGGCCAGCTCGATCTCGACCCCCTGGCGTAGGTCGGCCCCGGTCCGCGTGCGCTGACCACCGCCGCGCCGCCCCATGCCGAACATCTGGTCGAATATATCGCCCAGGTCGCCGGTGGCCGAGAAATCAAACCCGCCCATGCCTGGGCCGCCGCCGCCCTGCTCGAACGCCGCATGGCCAAACCGGTCATAGGCACCACGCTTCTGGTCATCCTTCAGGATGTCGTAAGCCTCGCTGACGTCCTTGAACCGAGCTTCCGCTTGCTTGTCGCCGGGATTGCGATCGGGGTGGTATTGCATGGCGAGCTTGCGATACGCCCGCTTCAGGTCGTCCGCGCTCGCGTTCTTCGCCACACCCAGCGTGGCGTAATAATCCTGCTTGGCCATTCTAGCCCTTTATACCGCGACGCGTCCTTGATGCGCGCGAAAAAATCCGTTGCCCAAAACGTAAATCGCGCCCGCCTTCCAGGAAGTACCATTCCGGAAGTGTGGGCGCGATCCGTCTATGCCGTCAGCCCATCAGGTCAGGCTGACTTCTTCTTGTTTTCGTCGACCTCCTCGAACTCGGCGTCAACGACCTTGTCGTCGCCCGGCCCTTGCGGGCCAGGGCCGGCGCCCGGCGGAGGTTGTGCCCCACCAGCCGCCTCGGCTTTATACATCGCCTCGCCAATCTTCATCGCCGCCTGGCTCAGCCGTTCGGTGGCCTGCTTGACCGCCTCGACATCGGTGCCTTCCAGCGCCGAACGCGCCGCTGCGATCGCCGACTCTGCCTCACCCTTCTCCTGCGCGCCCAGCTTGTCGCCATGCTCCTTCAGGTTCTTCTCGACCTGATGCACCAGGCTTTCGGCGTGGTTGCGTGCCTCGATCGTCTCGCGCCGCTGCTTGTCGGCCTCGGCGTTGGCCTCGGCCTCCTTCACCATGCGCTGGATGTCGGCCTCCGACAGGCCGCCGCTGGCCTGGATGCGGATCTGCTGCTCCTTGCCGGTCGCCTTGTCCTTGGCCTGCACCGAGACGATGCCGTTGGCGTCGATGTCGAACGTCACCTCGATCTGCGGCACCCCGCGCGGCGCCGGCGGAATCCCGGTCAGGTCGAAGTTGCCCAGCAGCTTGTTGTCCGACGCCATCTCGCGTTCACCCTGGAACACCTTGATGGTCACCGCCTGCTGGTTGTCGTCCGCGGTCGAGAACGTCTGGCTCTTCTTCGTCGGGATCGTGGTGTTGCGGTCGATCAACCGGGTAAACACCCCGCCCAGCGTCTCGATGCCCAGCGACAGAGGCGTCACGTCCAGCAGCAGCACGTCCTTGACGTCGCCCTTCAGCACGCCACCCTGAACAGCCGCACCGATCGCCACCACCTCATCGGGGTTGACGTTGCGCGCTGGATCCTTGCCGAAGAACGACTTCACCGCGTCGATCACCTTCGGCATCCGGGTCATGCCGCCGACCAGGATCACTTCCTGGATTTCATTCGCGGTCACCCCGGCATCCTTCAGGGCGGCCTTGCAGGGTTCCAGCGTGCGGCTGATCAGGTCATCGACCAGCGATTCCAGCTTGGCCCGCGACAGCTTCATCACCAGGTGCTTCGGCCCCGAGGCGTCGGCGGTAATGAACGGCAGGTTGACCTCGGTCTCCTTCGAGGATGACAGCTCGATCTTGGCCTTCTCGGCGGCTTCCTTAAGTCGCTGCAGCGCCAGTTTGTCGCGGCGCAGGTCGATGCCCTGCTCCTTGCGGAATTCATCGGCCAGGTAGTCGATGATGCGGAGGTCGAAGTCCTCACCACCCAGGAAGGTGTCGCCGTTGGTCGACTTCACCTCGAACACCCCGTCGCCGATCTCCAGCACCGAGATATCGAACGTGCCGCCGCCAAGGTCGTAGACCGCGATGGTGCCGGCGGACTTCTTGTCCATGCCGTAGGCCAGTGCGGCCGCCGTCGGTTCATTGATGATGCGCAGCACGTCCAGCCCGGCGATGCGCCCGGCATCCTTGGTCGCCTGCCGCTGGCTGTCGTTGAAGTAGGCCGGAACCGTGATTACCGCCTGAGCCACCGGCTCACCCAGGTAGGCCTCGGCGGTCTCCTTCATCTTGCCCAGGATGAACGCGCTGATCTGGCTGGGTGAGTATTTCTGCGCCTTGGCCTCGACCCCGGCATCGCCGTTGTCGTTGCGCACGATGCTGTAGGGCACCATGCCCTTGTCCTTGGCGACCAGGGGATCATCATAACGCCGGCCGATCAGCCGCTTGATCGCATACAGCGTATTGGTCGGGTTGGTCACCGCCTGGCGCTTGGCCGACTGGCCGACCAGCCGCTCGGTACTATCGGTAAACGCCACCATGCTGGGGGTCGTGCGAGCGCCCTCTGCGTTTTCAATAACGCGGACGTCCTTGCCCTCCAGGATGGCAACGCAGGAATTGGTGGTACCGAGATCGATACCGATCACTTTACTCATGCTAATAAGCTCCTTTCAGCGGACAGCGGAGGCCCGAAGCACCGGCACTGCCCCTTGGCGAATATGTCCGATGTATGAGATGCCGGCGGCTGGGACAAGGGTTAGGGCCGAAAATTTCGTTCCAATCCGTCACAATACCCAGCCTCAGGCCTTCGCCGACCCGGCCAATTCCTCGCTCGCCGCCTTGGCGACCACCACCATGGCCGGACGCAGCAAGCGCCCGTTCAGCGTCCACGCCTTGGACCACGCTTGCAGCACCGTGCCAGGAGCCTGCGTGTCGCTTTCCTGTTCCGCCATTGCCTGATGCAAGTTAGGGTCGAATGGCTGCCCCACCGGGTCATCGCGCTTGATGCCATTGCGCTCCAGCGTGCTCAGGAAGCTGCGTTCGACCCCATCCAGGCCCTCGCGGACCTTGGTCACGATCGCCGGCTGGTCATCCGACGGCGGCGGCAGGCTATCGATGCCGCGCTTCAGGTTCTCCGCCGCTTCCACCACATCGGTGGCGAACTTCTGCACCGCGTACTGCCGAGTGTCGTCGACATCCTTTCGCGCCCGGCTGCGGACGTTGGCGTTTTCCGCCTCGGCCCGCATCCAGCGCTCCTTCATCTCCTCGACTTCCGCTTGCAGCGCGGCAATCCGGTCGGTCGCCGCCTGCATCAATTGCTCTGTCGTCAGCGCCTCATTCGAGGTATCACCCGAAGCGGCACTCTCCGCCGCATTGGTCAGGTCCTCGGGTCCGGCCGCGCTCTGGTCTGACATGCTGTCCTGGTCTGGCTGTTGATCGATGGTCATTCTACGCCTCGGGTAAAGCTTGATCTCGCGTCAGCCCTACCGTGTGATGGCCGGGCTCGGCCCGGTCACCCCAGACCCTGCCTGCGTCACCGTCCTGGGGTCCCAATCTTGGGGTCCAATGCGCGGCAATGATGTGGAAGAACGAGCGGGCGCCCATCAGTTAGGCGACACGGCGGCCAAGAACAACCTGTTTCAGCGCGTTTGTTGCGATTTCATCAGCGTTGGCCCGGCTCAGCCCAGCAATTGCCCGATCACCCGAGCGGTATAATCCACCACCGGGATGATACGGCCGTAATTGATCCGCGTCGGCCCGATCACCCCGATGGCGCCGACGATCCGACCGTTCTCGTTGCGCGCCGGCGCCACCACCATCGATACGCCCGAGGTGTTGAACACCCCGCTTTCCGCACCGATGAAGATCCGCACCCCGTCCGACTGCTCCGCCAGTTCCAACAGCCGCAGCATGGTCTCCTGCGCCTCCAGCCGCTCGAACAGCGCCTGGATCGCGGTCAGCCGGTCGATCTGGGTCACGTCGGACAGCAACCGGGCCTGGCCGCGCACGATCAGGCTGCCCGATCGGCCCTCGCCGGTCCAGGTGGCGAGCCCGGCCGCGACCACCAGGGTCGACAAGGTGTCCAACTCGGTGCGGTTGGCCGCCATCTCCTCGGCCACCACGCGCCGCAGCTCGGCCAGCGGCCGTCCCGACAACTTGGCGTTCAGGTAGTTGCTGGCCTGCTGCAGCGCCGACGGCGGCAGCCCGGGCGGGGTTTCGATCACCCGGTTTTCCACCTGCCCGTCGCTGTTCACCAGCACCACCAGCGCCCGCCCGGATCCCAGCGGCACGAACTCGATATGCTTAACCGCGCCTTCCGATTTCGGCGCCAGCACCAGCCCGGCTGCGGCCGACAGCCCCGAGAGCAGCGAACTCGCCTCCGCCAACGTGTCCTCCAGGCTGCGCCCCGAGGCGGCCAGCGCCGCCGAGATCGACACCCGTTCATCCTCGGTCAGTTCGCCGAAGTTCAGCAATCCATCGACGAACAGCCGCAACCCCTGATCCGTTGGCAGCCGCCCGGCCGAGGT
Source organism: Rhodopila sp. (assembly GCF_965277165.1). Lineage (GTDB taxonomy): Bacteria > Pseudomonadota > Alphaproteobacteria > Acetobacterales > Acetobacteraceae > Rhodopila. Next base: position 1,267,617 of record NZ_CBDICE010000005.1, on the reverse strand, counting down.
GTGCGGCGCGAACAGCAGCCCCGACTCGGTCAGGTCGGCCATCACGTTGCGGATGGTGGCGGGCGACAGGCTCATCGGCAGGCGGCGGGCCAGGGTGCGTGAGCCGACCGGTTCGCCTGTGGCGACGTATTGCTCGACGATTTCGCGCAGTACCGCGGCGGACCGCGCGTCCAGCCCCGGCGGCAGCGGGGGCGCCGAGTACGGCTGCGTCCGGCCGTGGAACCGCGGAAACCGGCTGGAAGGCGGGACGGACATGTTCATCGATTGCGCTCCAACCGACAAGATTACAAGCGAACCGGGCCGCGGTCCACCGATTTAGCCCGGCGACGCCGAGGTTCGCCGCAGAAACCCTTTCGGATTCCAGGTGATTAGAAACGATTCCATCTCGCGATCGACGACAAAGTCGCTCCCGGCGGCAATGAACGCCTCGATCGCCTCGAACGGCCCGGGGTGCGGCCCCACCTCAAGCCCGTGATGGCAAATGCTGTCCTCGACAATGAAATACCCGCCCAGCTGGACCAGCGGGCTGAACGTGTTCAGCACGTTCAGGGTGTTTTCGAAGGTGTGCGCGCTGTCCTCGATCACCAGCACCTGCTCCGCCGGCCCGATCATCGCCCGCACCGCCGGAAATGATCCGCAGGCGTCACCTTCGATCAGGCTGACGCGCTTGTGGGCTCGGGTCAGCGACGATAGCTGACTGTGATCGACATCGAGCCCGACGATCCGGCCGTGGCCCATCAGGTCGCACAGATGCGCCAGCGCCAGCGCACTGCCGCCGAAGCGGTTGCCGACCTCGACAATGACGTCGGGTCGCAGTCGGGTGATGAGTTCCTGATACACCCAGAAATCGAGCGGGTTTTTCAGCGTCTGCACGCCGAAATAGGTGGTCGTGGAAACGATGCGGTGCTGCATCGTCGGCAAGACGTCGCGCAGTTTTATGTCGAGCGACTGTTCAAGGAAAGCCATCCCAATCCCTGTTGTAGTTTCGATTTCGAGCGGGATCTGCTGCGAAGCATCCTTCCCATGCATTCTGCGCCCGAGCCAACGCAGCCCAGCCGTGACACGCCACGATGTGCTGTTCCAAATGGTGTGGATCGCGTCCTTGGCAGCGCTAAGCTGCGCCCCAGCGTCGGCTAAGGCCGACTCTAGTTCCGCGATACGTTCAGCGGTCATCCGCACTTTGCGACCAAGCGCGTTGGCTTCCGACTGCGCCGTCGAAAGTTCGGCCGACAGCATGGACGTCCTTCGCATCGCTTCCTGCTGCGCGGCCTCCACGGCAGCCAAATCGGCCCGCAGGCCCTCCGCAATCAGCATATCCGGCATGTGCTCAGTCTCGGCTTGCAACGCCCCCTCGCATTTGAGCTCGATATCATAAACATTGCTAGCTCGTGTATGTTCTGCGATCCGCCCGGCCCGACGGAGGCCGCTGTCGCCGGACTTGCGAAACACTGCGATGAAGTCCGCCCAGCCATCCTGTTTTGGTTGCGCGATGAAAGATTCGATCAGCTCGAGTGGGCATCCACTGCGCTGCGCCCATCGAACCAGCGCAACGCCCGCATCCGGATAGAACCGCCAGCAATCCAAGGGGTAGCGGTGGAATGTGTGGTTGCTCGGTGCGTTGACATAAATGAGGCCGCCGGGTCGCACGATCCGCGCCAGCTGGAGAAAAGTGTCCCAGAACAATATGTCATGCTCAAATGCAGATGATGTGACCACCGCGTCAATGCTGTCGGAGGCAATTGGCAGCGCCCTGCCCGGGTCGACCACGACGTCGACTCCGTTGGCGGCGATAACGTCGAGTCCGATATAGCATGCGCCGGGGGGACAATGATCACGCAGCGAGCCATTCACGTCTTGGCTTCCCAGATCAACCACCTTGTCGCAGCCGTTGGACGAATATAGTTCGAAAAATAGGCGTCCGTGCTCGTAGGCCGTATCGTGCATTCGTCTACATTAGCTCCTCATGCGCCCGGCGGCTGGGCCATAACGCCTCTGGCAGAGACGCGGCAAATGTCCGGATTGGTCGCGACCCCGCCCGACGGCTGCTCGGAATACCCGACTAAGCATCTGAACTCTATCACCGGCCTTGACCGGCACGGTAGCGTGTAGTCGGCATTAACTCCGGAGACCGCCTCTCACGTGGCGGAGAGGCCTTCCGACTGCAGATGAAAACAGCGGTGAGTGTCAACCGTGAGCCGGCCCGGTGCCTTCTTGACAAGGTTTCGACAGGCTGGCACGACGCATGCACGGCTTGTCGCTCACCGAAGCAATTCGAACCGGTCGCCTCGGCATTAGTGCGTGAGCGGTTTCCCGATTCTCCGCGTTTGGCTTCGGCAGGTCCGGGCATCCTCAGGGTGACGCGCCGCCGGCACCGTCGCGTCGATGTCGCGAAACAATGCGGGGTCAACCCGCGCGAACCGTCTGCGGGGTCAACCCGCGCGAACCGTCTGCGGGGTCAACCCGCGCGAACCGTCTGCGGGGTCAACCCGCGCGAACCGTAATCGCCTCGAGGATATGGTCCATTGCACCCAGGCTCAGTCGCTGAAGAACCAGAAGGTAAAATGGCAACTAACTCTGCAAAGGAAAGTTTGGCAGTACCTTCTGCTTACGCAGCGGTCGTCGAGTGTCTTAGTTCATCATCGTTCTGGCCCCCGCAGCATCTGGTCGAGTCCGCTTGGCTTAGGCACGGCCCGTTCGCTTTTTGGCTAACCGAGGTATTGCAGCCAAGTACCTTCGTCGAACTCGGGACTCATAATGGCTTTTCATACCTGGCCTTCTGCCAAGCAGTACGCCGCTTAGGCGCCGCGACCTCTTGCTTCGCCATCGACACCTGGAAGGGCGACGACCATGCCGGCCACTATGGCGAGGAGGTGTTCACGAAGCTGAAGGCAACGAATAACGAGTACTATTCGACTTTCTCCCATCTTGTCCGCAGTGTCTTTGATGAGGCGCTGCCGAGGTTCGGTGACGGCACCATCGACCTGCTGCACATTGACGGTCGACATACTTACGAGGACGTGCGGCACGATTACGAGACGTGGCGCCCGAAGTTGTCCGAGCAGGCCATCGTTCTGCTCCACGATACCAGGGTTCGTGAGCGAGACTTTGGAGTATGGCGGCTCTGGGCGGAGTTGTCGGGCAAATATCCGAGTTTCGAGTTTGATCACGGTCACGGCCTTGGCGTCCTGGCGGTCGGCCACAGTATACCCGCTGAACTGCGCAGCCTGTTCGAAGCGGTTCCCGAACAACGAACGGCTATCCGAGCGGCCTACTCTCGGCTTGGCGCCGCCGTCTCCACCCAATATGTGTTAAATGCAGCCCGCAACTTCGCCGCCGCTCAAGGGCTTGAAATTGCCCAATTGCCTCGTCTTGGCACGTCGAATGATGCGCGGATTTTGACCGAGGCTTCGCAAGCTCTGGAAAAAGCTCCGGACGATGAGGTCACTTACGATGCCGTAGCGAGATTCAGCCAGCAGTGGAAGCTTAATGTTCATGCTATAAAAGCGATCGCTGCCGAGACCGAGCAGTTTCGTGAGCAGGCGGCGGCGGCGTCTGCGGCTCGCGCGGCACAACTGGCTGAACAAGCCCGCGTCCATGCCGAAGCCGTCCAAACCATGGTTGCCGAGATCGAACGGGTTCGGGCGGAACAAACCGCCGCCGCCGCTTATCAAGATCGCATGAAGACCGAAGCTCTCAAGGCGATGGTCGCAGAGGCTGACCGTCTACGCGAGCACGCCTCCGCCGGAGCTACCTCCGTCGCCGCCGTAATCGCCGAACAGGCTCGGCTGAGGGGACCCGGGCGATCGAGTAGCGGCGGCGACCTAGAGGCTGTGAGGGCCGAGTTGGCTTTGGCTCTGGCGGAGCGAGACGCGCTGCGCTATTCGACCGTTTGGCGGGCCACCCAACCGCTGCGCCGAGCAGGACAGGCTATGCCATTCTCGGCTCGGCAAGCTCTACGGCGGCTGGCGCGAGCAAGCTATTGGCTACTGACCATGCAGTTTGGCCACCGATTGGCGGAGTGGCGCACAAATAACGAAATTATGTTGTCAACTTCCCATGCACCTGAGGAAACTTCTGCACTTGAGGACACTTCGCCACCTCTGATCGCATCACCTCCTGTCTGCCTCCCGGCGGCAGATGCGGACTATGAACGGTGGGTCCATGATCATGACACGATTAACGAGGAAGACAGGGACAGAATCCGCGAGCACGTCAGCCGCCTAGCTTATCGGCCTCTTATCTCCGTTGTCATGCCCGCGTACAACACCCCAGCTGACCTGTTGCGACAGGCCATCGAGTCCGTGAGAGCTCAGATTTATCAACACTGGGAGCTTTGCATCGCGGACGATGGCTCTTCTTCTGACGGCGTTATTTCGGTAGTCCGGGAAGTGGCGGCGGCGGATGCTCGGATCAAGTGGACGCGACGGGAACGCAACGGACATATCGCCGCGGCCACTAATTCGGCGCTTACCCTGGCGAGCGGAGATTTCGTTGCGCTTATGGATCATGACGATCTGCTGGCTGAGCACGCACTGTACGAGATCGCGGCTGAATTGAACCTCTATCCCGACACCGATTTGATCTACACGGATGAGGACAAGGTTGATAGCACCGGACGACGCTACCAGCCTTACTTCAAGCCCGATTGGAATATCGATCTTTTGCTGGGCCATAACATGTTCAGCCATCTTGGTGTCTATCGACGTGAGCTGCTGACCAGGATCGGCGGCTTGCGCGAGGGTGTGGTCGATGGCAGCCAAGACTACGACTTGGTGCTGCGCTGTGTCGGAGCTAGTCGGCGGCCTCACGTTCGCCATGTACCTTCGGTACTGTACCACTGGCGGCAAATGGACCGGGCGTCGTCCTTTTCGCAGGTTCACCTTGATCGCTGCACCGCGGCGGCACGCCAGGGCATCCGCGATTATCTCGAAGCGCAGGGGGTGAAAAGTGCCGAGGTGGTGGCGGCGTCGGCAATACCAACTTGGAACCGCGTATGTTGGCCGCTGCCGCAAAAGGGACCGCGCGCCAGCCTCATCGTGCCGACGCGGGACCAGACAGAGCTCTTGGCGAGATGTGTCTCTGGATTGCTGCACCGAACGAGCTATCCTGACCTCGAGCTGTTGATTGTCGATAACGACAGCCGTGAACAGCCGACTCTGGAACTGTTTGAAAGACTGCGAGCAGACAACAGGGTGCGAATACTTCATGCTCCTGGGCAGTTTAATTATTCTATACTGAACAACTTGGCAGTGCACGAGGCAACCGGGGACATCATCGTACTAGTCAATAACGACATTGACGTAATCGACGGTGGGTGGCTGCGCGAACTCGTATCGATCGCTGTGCGCCCCGACGTTGGAGCCGTTGGCCCAAAGCTCCTGTTCGGCGACGGCCGTATTCAACATGCTGGCGTGGTGCTTGGAGTCGGAAACCACGGCACCGGCCCCGGCGTTGCAGGACACTTCGGGTATTCCGCGAATCGGGACGAGATTGGCTACTTTGGCCAATACGCATTGACGCGCGAGGTGTCCGCGGTCACCGGCGCCTGTCTCGCAATGCGTAAAGCGGTCTATGAGGCGGTCGGCGGCCTGGATCCCGACAACCTGCCGGTGACCTTCAACGACGTTGACCTGTGCCTTCGGATCCGCGCCCAGGGTCTACGCGTCATTTGGACGCCTTTCGCGGAACTTTACCACCTGGAATCGGCGTCCCGCGGCTTGGATCGGACACCGGAACAGGTTGCCAGAGCCGCGCGGGAGGCTGACTACATGCGCCATCAGTGGGGCCCAGAACTCGATAACGACCCATTCTATAACCCGAATTTTCGTCGCCTTGATCATGACTTCAGATTGGCTAATCCACCGCTGCGCGAAAAACGCTGGCGGCAGTAAGCAATCTGACCAGGAGGTCAAAATGCCAACCAGATCCGAATCCTTGATGGCCCCGGTGCCCCCCGGCGGGCGCGTCATCGAAATCGGCCCCAGCTTCAGTCCGATCGCTCCCAAAGCCACCGGTTGGGACACCCACTCGGTGGATCATACAAACCGAGCTGGGCTGGTGGCAAAGTATGCCAATGATCCCAACGTCGACGTCAGCCGTATTGAAGAAGTGGACTATGTCTGGCACGGTGGCCTTATCAGCGACGTGGTACCCGCGGAGCTGCATGGAACGTTCGACGCCTTTGTCGCAAGCCACGTCATCGAACATACCCCGGACCTGATCGCTTTCCTCGATAGCGCGGCAACCTTGTTGAAGCCGGAAGGCGCCGTAGTGCTCGCGGTCCCGGACAAGAGATACTGCTTCGACTATTTCCAACCGCTGACCACGACGGGGCAGTTGCTCGAGGCTCATGCAGAGCAGCGAATGCGGCACAGCCGACGACTTGCCTTTGATCACTTCGCGTACGCTGTCGCAGGCGGCGATTCCGGAGCCTGGGGACAGCATCCACTGCATGGCTTGCGATTCGTGCATTCCGTCGAGCAGGCTCGTGACCTCTTCGGGTCCGTGGAGGCAGGCGGAGGTTACGTGGACGTGCATGCCTGGCGGTTTACCCCAGCCAACTTTGAGCTGCTGCTGCTCGAATTGGCCCGCCTTGACAAGACCGACTGGCGTATCGAACACACCACCGAAGCGGAGGGTTGTGAATTCTTCACGTGGCTACGCCGGGGCGGCAAGGCGGCCGCGGCTGCGCTTTCGACGGAAGCGCTGCAAGCAAGGCGCATGTCCCTCCTGAAGCGTACGTTGCTGGAAGCACGCGCGCAGATCGACTGGCTTCTGGCGGGAGAACCTGAGCTTGTGACCGCTCCGCTTGCGCTGCTGCCGACAGCTACGCTGGCGACGACGGAAATGCCACGCTTCGTCGACTGGTTTCCCGCCCCCGAGAACGCCGCCCGCGCCTTCGACAAAGAGTGGAGCTCGGCCGTGCCCGGCCTGCCGGGGACCGGGCAGTCCGGCCTGTTCGAAGACGGCCGTGTCGTTTGGTTCGAGAAACAACTCGGTGGCTTCGCAGGAAAGTGCGTGTTGGAACTCGGGCCGCTTGAGGGTGGCCACACCCACATGATGACGCAGCGCGGCGCCACGGTGACGGCAATCGAGTCCAACATGCGAAGTTGGATGCGGTGCCTCATAGTAAAAGACGCGCTCAACATGACCAACGCCAGCTTTCTTCTGGGCGACTTCCTGCCTTATCTGGCCGCTTCACCTCCCACAGTGGACTTCGTGCTCGCCTCGGGTGTGCTCTACCACATGACCGAGCCGGTGGATTTCCTGCGCGAACTTTGTGCCGTAAGCAACACGATCGGGTTGTGGACACACTATTACGACGCCAGGGTTTTACTGGATCGGCACGGTCCTGGAAAATTTGACGTCAAGCCCCGCAAGCTCACCACACCGCACGGACGAACTGTGGAGCTGTACGAACAACGCTATCTTCAAGCGCTGGATTGGGCCGGCTTCTGCGGCGGTTCGGCGCCGACCAGCAGTTGGCTTCGGCGAGAAGACATCCTTGGCATCATCGAAGATGAAGGATTTATCTACGAAACATTCCTGGATCAGCAAGACCACCCGAACGGACCAGCCTTCTGCGTCTTCGCACGGCGCCGATCGGACCACCACCCGGTATCCTGAAGGGCCGGCAGCCTACTGCGGCACCCAACCGCCCCGCATCAGCTCTCCCCAAAGCTCCGCCGCAACGTCGGCTTATGCACCTTCCCCGTCGCATTGCGCGGCAGCGCCTCGGTGAACACCACCGACTGCGGCAGCTTGTAGCGCGCCAAGTTGGCCGCGCAATGCCCGATTACAGCGTCCTCGCTCAACTCGCACCCCGGCTTGACGACAACGATCGCACGCCCAACCTGCCCCCAGCGCGCGTCGGTGACACCGATCACCGCGGCCTCGGCGATCTGCTCGTGCTGATACAGCACGTTCTCCACCTCGGCCGGATAAACGTTCTCCCCGCCCGAGATATACATGTCCTTCCAGCGATCGACGATGAAGTAGAACCCCTCGTCATCGACCAGGGCGGCATCGCCGGTGTGCAGCCAGCCGTCGCTGAACGCGGCTTCGGTGACTTCCGGCTGGTTCCAGTAGCCTTGGGTGACGTGCGGCCCCTTGACCCAGAGTTCGCCAACCGCACGAGGCGCGACGTCGGCCCCATCGTCACCGACCACCCGGGTCTGCCCATGCAGCACCGGCTTGCCGGCGGACCCCGCCTTGCGCACCGCGTCCTGTCGGTCCAGCACCAGCACCAACGGACTGGTCTCGGTCATGCCATAGCCTTGCTGCAGCACCGCGCCCTGGTCCTGCCAGGTGCGCAGGATCGCATCCGGGGTGGGCGCGCCGCCGACCCCGGCGAAAACTAGCCGGGACATGTCGGTCTCGCGGAACCCCGGGTGCTGCGCCATGAACTGGAAGTTGGCCGGGACACCGAACAGATGAGTGACGCCGACGGACGGATCGCCGATCAACCGCAGCGCCTCGCCGGGATCGAAGCTGCGCATGATCATCACCGTGCCGCCGGCCTGGAACACCGGGTAGGCAAACACGTTCAGCCCGCCGGTATGGAACAGCGGCAGCAATCCCAGGAACACGCTGGACCGACCCACTCCTGCCAGGCTGATACTGTGCACCGTGTTCCAGAAATTCATGCCATGGGTGATGATCGCGCCTTTCGGCCGACCGGTCGTGCCGGACGTATACAGAATGGTGGACACGTCATCCAACGTCGCCGCCATCGGCTGGTCCAAGGCCGGACCATCCAGCGCCATGCGCTCGAACTCCGGGCCAAGGGCGACCATCCGGGTGATGCCGCAACCGCGCGCCAGATCCCGCGCGCGATCGGCGAATTCCGCGTCGTGGATCAGCAGCGCCGGTGCGCAGTCGCCAAGGATCGCATGCAATTCCGGGCCCGCCAGGCGCCAGTTCAACGGCACGAAGATCGCACCGATTCGGCCGCAGGCGAGCTGCACCTCGAACGTATCGGTGGAGTTCGGCGCCAGCACGGCGACGCGGTCGCCGGCGGCAATGTCCCACTGAGACCGCAACGATCCGGCCAGCCTGGCGATCCGCTCGTCGAGCGCCCGGTAGCTGTGCCGCCGCTCGGTCGATAGATCCACCGCCGCCAGCGACCCCGGCTGACGCATGGCATGATGAGCAATGCAGTCATAATACGGGATCGACATGATAGTCCCTCCCTCAACCGGCAGGAATACGCACCGGTAGCGAACCGATCGAGCGCAGGATGTTGGAGTAGCCCCGCGTCGGTTCGCCGACGACCTCGATCATCGGCAGGTCCCGTTTCAGGATTTCCTCCCACAGGATGGTCAGTTGCATCTCCGCCAGGCGGTTGCCGACGCAGCGATGGATGCCAAACCCGAACGACAGGTGCTGGCGCGGCCGCGCCCGGTCGATGATGAACTCGTCAGCGCGCTCGATGGCTTCTTCGTCGCGGTTGCCGGACAAGTACCACATCGCCACCTTGTCGCCGCGGCGGATCGTCTTGCCGCCGACCTCGGTGTCCTGCAGCGCGGTGCGGCGCATGTGGATCACCGGGGTCTGCCACCGGATGATCTCCGGCACCATGGAGGTGACCAGTTCGGGGTGTTGGCGCAACTTGCGGTACTGGTCGGGGAATTGGTTGAGCGCCAGCAGCCCACCCGAGATCGAGTTGCGGGTGGTGTCGTTGCCGCCAACGATCAGCAGCAGCAGGTTGCCCATGAACTCGTGCGGCCGTGACGGCAGGTCCCGCGTCGCCTCGCCATGCGCCAGCATCGAGACCAGGTCCGAACGCGGCGGCTGGGCAGCACGCTGGTGCCACAGTTCGGTGAAGTATTCGACCGCCTTGTCCAGCACCTGGTTGCGCTTGGCTTCAGAGTCGACCTCAGTGCCGGCTCGGGTGTTCACGGTTGCGACGTTGGACCAATAGGTCAGCCTGGCTCGGTCCTCGAACGGGAAATCGAACAACGTCGCCAGCATCTGGGTGGTGAGTTCGATCGACACCCTCTCGACCCAGTCGAAGCTCTGCTCGCGCGGCAGGTCATCGAGGATGCGGCCAACCCGCTGACGGATGGTGCCCGACAGGTTGACCAGGTTCATCGGCGCCACGATCGGGGCGACGATCTTGCGCTGCTCGTCGTGGCGCGGCGGGTCCATCGAGATGAAACTGGGGCGGCGGAAATCCATCGGCAGGTCGCGCAGCACGATGCCGCCCATCAGCGCATCGGATGAGAACGCCTTGTGGTTGCTATCGACCGCCATGATGTCGCGGTAGCGGGTGAGCGACCAGAACGCCCCATAGATGCCGTTGCGGCACCAATGCACCGGATCCTCTTGGCGCAGCCGCTGGAAGTAGGGCCGCCAGCTATCGTCCTGGTACAGATGCGGATTGCTGACATCGATCTGCTCGATCGGCGTGGCGTAGGCGTCTTGACGCGGGTCGGCGTGGACCGGTGCGTTCATCGTCAGCCTCCCTGTTCCGGCGTTGCGTCCGGGGTCGATGCGGGTCAGCCTCTGCGGGCGATTCCTGGCACTGAACAGTAGCACGGATATCCCGGCAATCCGAAAGCCCGAATTTCGACCGCCTAGCCATCGGCGAAAAGCCGGTACAGACTCCGCCCAGAGGAGACATCGGATGATGGAACGAACGCTACGCGGCCAGGCGGTGATCGCCGGCATCGGCGAGACCACCTACTACAAGCACGGCCAATCGCCGGACAGCGAGTTCAAGCTGGCGCTGCAGGCAATCCTGGCGGCGGCCAAGGACGCCGGGATCGACCCCAAGGACATCGACGGGTTCGCGTCCTACTCGAACGACCGCAACGACCCGTCGCGGCTGGCGGCGGCGCTAGGCACCAAGCAGTTGCGATTCTCCAACATGCAGTGGGGCGGCGGCGGCGGCGGGGTGGCCGCTTCGGTGGGCAACGCGGCGGCGGCGGTCGCCACCGGTATGGCGAACTGCGTGGTGGCATTCCGAGCACTGGCGCAGGGCCAGTTCGCGAGGTTCGGACGCGGCACCGGGGCACCGTTGGCCTCGGGCGACGATGCGTTCACCATTCCCTACGGCGTGATGTCGCCGGCCCAGAAATTCGTCATGAAGGTGGTGCGCTTCATGCACGACCATGGCGTGAAGCAGGACGCGCTGCGGGCGATCTCGCTGGCCTCGTACCACCACGCGCAGAACAATCCTCGCGCGGTGATGTATGGCCGGCCGCTGGACGAGGCGAAGTATGATGCCTCGCGCTGGATCGTGGAGCCGTTCCATCTGTTCGACTGCTGCCTAGAGAACGACGGCGCGGGCGCGGTGATCGTGATGCCGGCGGATCGGGCAAAAGACCTGCCGCACAAGGCCAGCTATCTGCTGGGAGTGGCGACCGGGTCGGATCATCGCTGCGCCGCGCCGGTGCATAACGGGCCGAACTATCCCAGCAGTCATTTCGCCACTGTGGCGCCCAATCTCTACTCGATGGCGAAGCTGGGGCCGAAGGATATCGGCGTGGTGCAATGCTACGAGAACTTCACCGGCGGCGTGCTGATGAGCCTGGTGGAACACGGTTTCTGCCAGCCGGAAGAAGCCAACGAGTTGTTGACGCTGGACAATCTGGTGGCTCCGACCGGGCGCATGCCGCTGAACACCAGCGGCGGGAATTTAGCCGAGTGCTACATGCACGGGCTGGAACTGGTGAACGAGGCGGTGCGCCAGATCCGCGGTCAATCGGTCAATCAGGCGCCGCGCAACGACGCCGTGATCGTGGTCGGCGGCCCGATGGTAACGCCGGTAAGCTCGCTGATCCTGGGCTCGGAGGCCACGCTATGACGTCCTATCTGCCGGATGGCCTGCCGATGCCGTCGGCCCACGCCGACGGATTGTCGGCGCCATACTGGGAGGGCACGCGGCAGGAGAAGCTGTTGATCCAGTTCTGTCGCGGTTGCAACCATTGGCAGTGGGGACCGGAATGGATCTGTCACCGCTGCAACAGCTTCGACCTGGACTGGCGCGAGGTGCAGGGTCGCGGGCTGATCTACAGCTACCAGAGGATCTGGCACCCGGTGCATCCGGCATTGACCGGGCACGGTCCTTATATCGCCGCGCTGGTGAGGCTGCCTGACGCGGGCGATGTGCGGATGGTGGGCAACCTGCTGGGCGATCCGAAGCAGGAGGTGCCGTTCGGCGGCGCGGTGCAGGCGGTGTTCGAGCACCATCAGGCTGCGTCGCCGGCGTTTAGCTTGGTGCACTGGCGGTTGGCAGGGTAGCGCCGCTCCTAGCGGATGTACAGAACGTTTGCGGCAGCTGGGCACGCGGCAGTTGTTCGGGCGGGATCGGGGGGCGACCGTTCTCGCAGTAGAGCACGGCGAACTGGTCGTTGAGGGCGGACAACGCTTCATCGGAGAAGCGGTGGATCAGTCCGCCTTCAACCCCGGCGCGCCTTCAGCCGCTGGATCGCCGCCCCCACCATCCTTGTCGGTTCATCCGACTGGTAAGCCCGGCCGATGCAGCGAATGCCGGCTTCGATGCCGTCGCTCACCGGCATGGCCTCCCATTCCCGGATCAGTTCCTTCTGCAGCCGGATCGCTTTCGGCCCGGATTCCAAGATCGACTCGACCCAGCGGCCCAGCGCCGCATCCAGATCGGCGGTCGGGACGACCTTCTCCACCAATCCCCACGACAGCGCAGTTGCAGCGTCGATGTTGTCGCCGGTGAACAACAGCAGCCGGGTGCGGCCCCAGCCGATCAGGTTCGGCAGCAACGCCGCCTCCACCACCGACGGCAGGCCGATCTTGACCTCGGGCATGCCGAACATGGCGTTGTCGGACGCGATATGCATGTCGCAGGCGGCCATCAGTTCCAGCCCGGCGCCCAGGCAGAAGCCATTCACCCGGGCGATCACCGGCACCGGAAGATCGCGCAGCGCCTTGCACATGCCGTGGACCAAGGTCAGGAAATCGCGCGCCCGCGACGGATTGAGTTCGCCGAGTTCAAGCAGATTGGCGCCCCCGGCAAAGGCGTGCTCGCCCTGCCCGGTGACGATCAGCACCCGCAGGTCCGGGTCGTCGGCCAGCCCCGCGACGGCGTCGATGAAACCGGTGATCTGGGCATGGCCCAGGCAGTTCAGCCGGGCCGGATTGTTGATCGCGACGGTGGCGACGGCACCGCCCTTGGTGCGGCTGACGATAACGGGTTGGTCGGTCATGTCTCAGTCCCTTGGTTCCAGCCGATCGGGCCGCGGAATGGTCTCATGTCGGGGTAGCCGCTGACCGCCCAGGCGCCATCGACCAGCAAACTGGCGCCGTTGACATAGCTGGCGTCGTCGCTCGCCAGATACAGCGCCGGGGCGGCGATCTCACCCGGCTGCGCGGGACGCCCCATCGGGATGCGCTGCTCGAACGCCGCCAGCGCGTCGGGGTTGTCGAAATGACGCCGTGTAAGAGGGGTCTGCACCAGTCCCGGCAGGATGGCGTTCACCCGGATGCCGAACGGCGCGAACTCCAGCGCGCCATTGCGCGACAGCATCTCCACCCCAGCCTTGGCGGCGACATAGGCCGATCCGGCGTGCATCGGCACATGCGCGTTGAGTGAGGCGATGTTGACGATGCTGAACGCCGCCTTCGCGCCACCCTGGCGCATCATCTGCCTGGCCTGGTGCTTCATGCCGAGGAATACGCCCTTCAGGCATAGATCGACGGTGAAGTCCCAGTCGGATTCCGCCAGATCAACGATATAGCCCGGCCGCGACCCGCCAGCGACGTTGAACGCGGCATGCACCGCGCCAAACCGGTCCACGGCGGTAGCCACCAGGCGGCGGGCGGCGGATTCCTCGGTGACGTCGGCCTCGATGCCGACGAAGCCGGCCCCCAGTTCCTCGATCGGCTGAACGTCGCATCCGACCACCTTGGCGCCTTCCCCCAGCAGCCGTGTGGCGATGGCGAGGCCGATGCCAGAGGCGGCCCCGGTCACCACCGCAACCTTGCCGGCGAACCTCTCGGTCAATGCGATCATATGTGTCCTTTCGCCTGCGTTAAGGGTTTGGCAATCTGTTCGTGGTTCCGTGCCGGCGTTTCGATGGGAAGCGTGCATGGAATTGTCGGTCGGGATCAAGGTCACCGTCCGCGGGCTGGAATGGGATGTTACCGAGATCCTGCCGCTGGGGTCGCAAAAACTGGTGCGGCTGACCTGCCGGGGCGGCGATCTGGCCGGCCTGGAATGGGACGTTCTGCATCCGGCCGAACCCATCGCGGTGACACAGATCGATCCGCGGCCCGAGGAAGCCGGCCCGCTGGCCGACTGGCGGCGTTTTCACCTCGCCCGCTTGCTGGAGCAGATCCCCGGGCCGTCGGCCGCGCCGGGTCGGGTCGCAATCGAGGCGTATCAGCGCGTGCCGCTGCTGCGGGCGCTCGACATGGTGCGGCCGCGCCTGCTGTTGGCCGATGGGGTCGGCCTGGGCAAGACCATCCAGGCCGGGCTGATCGCGGCCGAGTTGCTGGTCCGGCGACGCGCGCACCGCGTGCTGATCGTGTGCCCTCCAGGTCCGCTGCTGGGCCAGTGGGAGCAGGAGATGCGGGTCCGCTTCGGCCTGCGCTTCACCCCGATCGCCGATGCCGCCGGGCTGCGCCAGGCTCGGCGCGGGCTGGAATTGGGCGCCAATCCGTTCGATGCGACCGCGCTATGCCTGACCTCGATGGATTTCGCCAAGTCCGACCACGTGCTGGCGGAGTTGGAACGCGCGGCTTGGGACCTGGTGATCATCGATGAGGCGCATCATTGCGTCGGCGAGGAGAATCAGCGGCGCCGACTGGCCGCGGTGCTGGCCGGCCGTTCCGATGGGCTGCTGCTGCTGACGGCGACGCCGCATGACGGCAACGATGCGAATTTCGCCGCGCTGATCGCGCTGCTTGACCCCAGCCTGGTGGATGCGGCCGGCAGGCTGGTCGGGTCGGGCTATCGCCGGCACGTGGTGCGGCGGCTGAAGTCGCATATCCGGACCGCCGCGGGGGCGCCGTTGTTCCGCGAAAGGATCGTCGTCCCGGTTCGCGTCGAGGTCGGCGATGCCCGGCCGGTCGCGGCGTTTCATCGCGCGTTGTCGGCGCTGGTGGCGCCCCGGCTGCAACGCTCGCGCGACCGTGCCGGGCTGTCCGACGCGCTGGCGTTCGTCAGCCTGCTGAAACGCTCGATGTCGAGCATCGCGGCCTGCGTCTCCACCCTGCGCGTGGTGGCGGCGCGCTACCCCGCCAAGCCGTTGCCCGACCGGCGACGCGCGCTACGGGCGTGGCGGCGGCGAGCGGGTCGCTACGGCGTGCTGGGTCCGGCGGAAGAGGCCGAGATCGCCCTGCTGGAAGCCGAGGAAATGGCAGCGTCCATGACCGACCAGCAGGCGGCGCAACAGTTGGCGGAACTGATCCGCCTGGGCGAGGCGGCGCTGCCACTCGACCCAAAACTGGCGGCGCTGGTGCTGGAGGTCAGGCTGATCCGGTTGCGCCATGCCGATGCCAATGTGCTTGTCTATACAGAGTACACCGACAGCCAATCCGCGGCTGTGGCGGCGCTGGCCGAAGTCGGCGGCGTCATCCTGAGCATCAGCGGCGCCGATTCCGAGGCCGATCGCGCCCGGGTGGCGGAGCGCTTCGCCGAACAGGACGGCATCGTGCTGGTCAGCACCGACTCGCTGGCCGAGGGGCTCAACCTGCAGCGAAAGTGCTTTCATCTGATCCATCTCGACCTGCCATACAACCCGAACCGGCTGGAACAGCGCAACGGACGCATCGACCGCTACGGCCAGCGCTTGGACCCCGAGATCCGCTACCTGTTCCTGGCCGGCACCTTTGAGGAGCGGCTGCTGCTGCGGCTGATCGCCAAATACGAAAAGGCCCGCGCTTGCCTCGCGTTCATGCCGAACACACTGGGCGTCGGGGCCGATCCCGCGCGTCTGCACGAGCCGTTGGTCGCCGGCTTCGCCGAGGATCTGTTCAGCGGCGCGCCGCGTCTGGTCCACTCCCTGGATCTGGCGGCGGAGGATAGCGACAGCGAGGCCTATCGCGACCTGCTGCGCGAGATCGATCGGGCGTTCCAGAGTTTCGACCAGATGGCCGTTCGCCATGGCTGGCTGTCCGGCGGTGAGGCTGCCGAGATCGCCGGCACCCCAGGTATCGGCGCGCCGAGCGCGACGGTGGATCTGCCGGCATTCGTCGCTTCCGTGCTGACCGCGTTCGGCGATGGCTACCGGGTGCCGGCGGCCTGGGCGGGCGATTTGGACGGGCTGGCGGGGTTCGACCGTGCAACCGGCTCGGTACGCCTGAGCAACGACGCGGAGCAGCTGCGCGATGCCGATGGCCGCGAGCTGCTGTATCCGGGTCGGTCGCATCCGCTGACCAGGCGGGCGATTGCGTCGGTGCGCACCGGGCGCGTCAGCGCGGCGCGGTCGGATCGATTGTCGCTGCTGGTGAGCTACGTGGTCGAGTTGGGCGGACTGCTGCGCCAAGTGATCGCGCTCCGACTGTTTGCCGACGGTGCGCTGGTCGAGCAGGCGGACGTCCTGGCGCTGGCGCAACAGGAGGTGCCGGCCGACCTGGTGTGGGACCGGCGGTTCGCGGCATGGGCGCCCTCCGCGCTGGCCGCGGCGAACGCCCACGCGGCGATGATCCGCGATCGGCTGGCGGCGGATTTCATCGCCCAACATCAACGCAGGATTGAACGCGAGGATGCCGCCGCCAATGCTTGGCTACGGCGGCAAAGCGTGGAACTGTGCGGAGCCTTCGATCCGCGCAGCGGCGACCTTTTCGATGCCGGGCCGTCGGACGCTGACTGGCGTGTCTGCGCCGATCCCGAGCAGCGTCTGAGCAGTTTGGTTGCAGACGCAACGATTGTGCCGGCGCGGCGGCGAGAGGCTGCCGAAGTATTGGCCGGATTTCGCTCTGTCGCCGGTCGGCGGACGGCATTGCCTTCGGCCTCGGTCCGCATGCTGGGCATGCTGATGCTGGTGGCGTGATGCTCGATCTGGCGGATTGCATGCTGATCGGATCAGCGCTGACCGCGCCGTTCCTGCACCAGGGACTGGGCCGGGTGATCGCGGTGGCGGATGGGGCGGTGGTGGACGGGGCCGCGACTGACGGGGCGAAGGCGGACGGGCCGGCAGCCGGCAGGGCAGCGGCGGATTGGGACGGGTTGCGGACAGGGCTGCGCGGAGGCAGTGCGAGGCAGGTACATCGGCAAGTCACCCTGAAGCTGGCTCGGGCGCTGGGCTATGCGCGGGTGCCGCGGCAGGACCCGGTGGCGACACGTGAAGGCCAAGAGGACGGCGGCTGGCTGATGCAGGCGTCGAACGGAGCGCGGCTGCGTGCCTGGTCGATCGACAGCGCCGCCGATCTGGACGCCGCCGAACGGTCGCCGCTTGCGTTTCGCGTCAGCCCGACGCGGATCGCGCAACGTGTGCTGCAGTCGCGGGGCGAACGGGCCGGGCTGCTGACCAATGGCGACGTGGTGCGGCTGTTGCTGTGCGATCCGTCCCGCGCCGACAGCCATCTGACCATCCCGCTCGGCGATTGGCCAACCCGACCGCTGCCGCCGGACTCGTTTCGGCTACTGCTGGCTCTGGCTGGCGCCTCGGGGCTGCCTCGACTGCCCGAGGTGCTGGAAGCGGCGCGGCTGCACCAGGTCAAGGTGACGGCGGAACTGCGCCGGCAGGCGACGCAGGCGATCACCGGCTTCATCAATGCGTTGCCGGACCGAAGCCAGCTGGACGCAGCGGCGCTGTGGCGCGAAGCGCTGGTGCTGGTATACCGGTTGCTGTTCATCCTGAAGCTGGAAAGTCCGGCTGAACCCGGCGCCGGCTTCAGCTTTGCCTCGGCGCGTCTGTGGCGCAGCGCGCTATCGCCCAACCAGGCGTTGGGCCCGCTGGTGCGCCGCCACCTGGATCAGGGCCACGATACCGGACGCATGCTGGAGGCCGGGCTGCGGTCGCTGTTCGCAGTGTTTCGCGACGGGCTGTCCTGTTCAGAGTTGCGGATCGCGCCGCTGGGCGGGGCGCTATTCGGCGCCGCGACGACACCGCTGCTGGATCGCATCGCCTGGGGTGAGCGGGCGGTGGCGATCCTGCTGGATCGGCTGATCTGGATCGCGCCAAACGGCGGCGAACGGATGCGGGTGCATTACGGCTCGCTGGATGTGGAGGACCTCGGCAGCGTTTACGAGGGATTGCTGGAGCAGGAACCAGGCATCGCGACCGAACCGCTGGTTCGGCTGCGTCGCGGCAAGCGCGAAGCGGTGGTTCCGGCTGCCGCCGGCGCGGCCGACATCGAACCCGGCGCTTTCTTCCTGCGCTCCGGCATGGGACGCAAGGCGTCCGGATCGTTCTACACACCGAATGGATTTGTCCGCTTCCTGGTGCGCGAAACGCTGGACCCAATGATCGCCGCGCTGTGTCCGCTGGACGACCCTCATCCGGCCCGGCTGCTGGCGCTCAGAATTGTCGATCCGGCAGCGGGCAGCGGGCATTTTCTGGTGCAGGCGTGCCGGCATCTGGCGGAAGCGCTGCTGGCCGCCTGTCGGCTTTGCGATGAACGTGGGCTGCACGACCGGATCGCGGCGTTGCCCGACCCGGACAACAGCATCGCCGCCTACTTGCCAAGCCGTGGCTATTCAGAGGCCCGGGCGCGGGCGATCTGCCGGCGTCTGGTGGCGGTGAATTGTCTATATGGTTGCGATCGGAACCAGTTGGCGGTGGAACTGGCGAAGCTGTCGCTCTGGCTGGAATCCTATGCCGAGGGCCTGCCATTGACCTTCCTGGATCACCGTGTGGTGCAGGGTGACGCGCTGAGCGGACCGTTCTTCCGCTCGTTGGCGACGCTGCCGGTGAGCGGGGGGGTGCTGGATCCGCTGCTGGCGCGCGGGGTGGCGGATCGGCTGACCGCTTCCCTTGCTGCGGCGCGCAGGATGGTGGCGGCGCTGAACGCCTCGATCGGGCGGGATGTGGATGATCTGGGTTCGAAGCAGGCGGTGAAGCGGCAACTGGACCGACTGCTGTCGCCGCTGCGCCAGTTGGCCCGGGCCTGGGCGGGCGCGGCGATGCTACGGGACCGCGATGCTGACGATGTGTGGCTCGGGCTGGCGGCGCACGTCGCCGAAAGCGGTGAATGGCCCGACCGGCTGGACCAGCGGCAGGCGGCGCTGCTGGCGGCGGGGGCCGACGCGGTGGCCTGGGATCTGGTGTTTCCAGAAGTGTTTCCGAACGGATTTTCGGTCGTGCTGGGCAACCCGCCATGGGATGTGGTGTTGCCGAACACCAAGGATTTCGTGGCTGATTTCGATCCAAGGGTGCTGGATGCGCGGACCCGAACCGAGCGGACGGCGATCGAGCAAACCGTGCTGTCCAGGCCTGAAGTCGCGGCAGCGTTCGAGGCGTATCGCGCCGGTTTTGATCGGCTGAAACGGGTAGCGGACCGGTTGTATCGTCACCAGCGCATCCGTATCGGCAGCGGACCGACCGGGGGCAGCCCAACCGGGGGAAGCCCAACCGGGGGAAGCCTCGACCTGTTCCGTCTGTTCGCTGAACGCAACATGGAGCTGGCGGCGGCCGACGCCGCGATCGGCGTGCTGATGCCCTCGGCGTTCCATGCCAACGAGGGCAGCAGCGGCATCCGCCGGCTTTATCTGGAGCAAACCCAGCTGCAATGGTGCTTGTCGTTCGAGAACCGGCGGCGGATCTTCGACATCGATAGCCGATTCAAGTTCGATTTGATCGTGGCGCGGCGCCCAGGCCCGACAGGATCGTTACGATGCGGGTTCTACCTTGATGCGATCGAGGATGCAGCGGATCCCGGCAAGATCATGAACTATACGCGGGCCTTCCTGACGCTATCGGGCGGTGCCGCCCAGACGCCTTTGGAGCTGCGCGGCAACCAGGATCTGCGCCTGGCGAAGGCGTTCTTCGCTCGGCCCGAGCGCCTGGCCGGATGGTGCGCGGAACACCGCATCCGATTCGGCAATGATCTGCACATGACGGCCGACGCCGCGCTGTTTCGGCCGCCCGGTGGCGGCGATCTGGTGCTGCACGAGGGCAAGACGTTTCACCAGTATAGCGATAGCTGGGACACACTACCTCGATACGGTGTGGCCGCGGCCGGATTGCCTACGGCGGTCGCGCGGGCGGCGGGACATTACCGGCTGGTGTTTCGCGACATCGCGCGGTCCAACGACGAGCGGACAATGATTGCCTGCATCGCTCCGCCCGAGGTCGTGTTCGGCCATACCGCGACGGTGGAGAAGACGCCCTGGACGCGGCCGAACGCGGATGCACTGGTACTGTGCGCGGTGTTCAACTCGTTTGCGTTCGACTGGCTGGTACGGCAGAAGGCGGCGACGCATCTAAGCCTGTATATACTGAATGCGCTGCCGATGGTTCGGTTCGGTGATGCGGCGCGACGGTTCCTGGCGCACGCCGCGCTGCTGCTGTCGTGCCGCCACCCCGGATACCACGCCCTATGGCACGAGCAGGTGGGGGGCGCCCGCGCCGGGCCGGCGGATCGGCCGGCGTTGCGGGCACGGATCGATGCTGTGGTGGCGGACGGCTACGGCCTGGATCGGGACGGCTATGCCAGGGTGCTTGGCTCCTTCAGTTATCGCTCCGACCCCGATGCAGCCGCCGTCTGCCTTGCCGCGTTCGAGGCGATCCGTGCCGAAGGGGTCCAGGCGTTCTGCCGCCACCACGATCCGTATGCTGACGTGGCCCTGGTAACGGCAATGGCCGAACCGGTCGCGCCCAGGGGATCGGCTGATTTACTGTTTGTTAACGACCGGTCCGCATAGATGCCGACATGCGTTGTCTGATCGGCTTCTTCGGTATCACCCGTTCGCTGCGCCACACCGCGGGCTCGATCCAGGGCAACTTCGTCGACCCGTTGCGCCTGGCCGATTTCACCACGAAGCTGGTCGGTCACTTCAATCTGCCGCAACGGCTGAACAATCCAAGGTCCGGGGAATTCGAGGTTGCGCCCGACCGGGCCGAGAGCGCGCTGCTAGGGCTGGATCTGTGCTGGGTGGAGCCGCAATCGGATAGCACCATCAGCGCTGAACTGGCCGTCGCCAGCGGATTTCCCGACGCGTTCGGCGATCAGTATCGCAGCATGACCAATCTGTGCCACCAGTTGCGCAGCCTGCAGCGGCTCTGGTCGCTACTCGATCTGGCGGGCGTGGCCGAGGACGATCTGGTGCTGCTGCTGCGTCCCGATCTGCTCTACCTCGACCGGCTCGATCCGGCCCGCGATCTGAAACCGCTGCTGGACGGGCGGGCCGACCTGATCGTTCCTGGCTGGCAAAGCTGGGGCGGGCTGAACGACCGGTTTGCCTTCTGCACCGTCCGTGGCGCGCGGGTCTATGCCACTCGGTTCCGGCTGTTTGCCGAGGCGTGCAAGGAAATGGGCGGGATGCACGCCGAGACCTTCCTCGGCTTCGTTGCAAGCTGCCATCGGCTGCGGGTTGGGCTGACCGATCTGCGCGCGGTGCGGGTGCGCGCCGACGGGCGGGTGGCGGCGAACGACGCGGCGATGCTGGCGGGATCCGGGGCGGAGCGGCCGACGGTGGCCCGGGCCGGCGGATCGGACGGCCGGGCGAGCGCGGCATGACCGGGCCAAGCCGGGTCTTCATCCTGTGTCCGGGCGGCGCGGTCAGCGGCGGGCCGGAGGCGCTGCATCAGCTGTGCGGCGCGTTGCGCGCGCGCCGGGTGGCGGCGGCGATGGTGTATTATCCCACCGGCTCGCCCCATGACGTGCCGGCGCCATATCGGCACTACGGTGTGGCGGTCAGTCCTGGCGTCGCCGACGACGCGACCTCGGTGGTGGTGATCCCAGAGGTCGCGACCAGCCTGGCCTGGCGGTTCGCCAGCGCGCGCCGCGCGATCTGGTGGCTGAGCGTGGACAATTACTTCAAGTGGCAACACCTCAATCCGGGGCCCTCCGTGCTGCGGCCTGGGACCGACATCGTGCACCTCTGTCAGTCGGATTACGCGCGCGATTTCCTGGTTCGGAACGGCGTGGAAGGCGGGCTGATGCTGACCGATTTCCTGACCGCGGATGTGTTCCAGGCCGGGCCGGCGGCGGGGCGGCTGGCGGCGGTGGCGTTCAATCCGAAGAAGGCGCCCCAGACGATGCAGCGGCTGATAGCCGCGGGTGTCGGGCGCACCTGGCTGCCGCTGGAGGGCCTGGACAAGGAGTCACTGGCCGAGCTGCTGCGTCAGGTGCGGGTCTATGTCGATTTCGGTCCGCATCCCGGACGCGACCGGATCCCGCGCGAGGCGGCGTTGTGCGGCGCGGTGGTGATGACCGGGCGGCGCGGCGCGGCGGGGTTTGCCACCGACGTGCCGATCCCGGAGCGGTTCCGCCTGGACGAGACGGCGCCGGACTTCGAGGTCCGGGCGTTGGGGTTGATCGACCAGTTGCTGCGATCGGAGGCGGCATTTCTGGAGGCATCGGATCAGCAGGCGGACTACCGCGGCTGGATTGGCGGCAACCGGGAGGCTTTCATGCGCGAGGTGGATGGGTTTGTTGCCGCGATGCGGTTAACTACCGATCATCCGGCTGACCAACATGAAACCGTCGTCCCGGCCTGCTAACATTGGCGCCAGTGCGCGGGTGCGGTGAAAGGCTTAAGCAACGAGGCATGTGAGGGTCATCGAGCGCCAAGGAGTTATCCAGCGGCGGAGCCGGCGCCGGCGTGACGGAAAATGTTGGTGCATCGCGGCCACGGAGGACGACTGTCGCGCAGCCTCCATTTTCTGACAGCAGCATTTATACAGCGGCAGCTATCGAGCCAGGACCCTGGCGCCACCCCCAAAAATCGCTATCTTCCCGACATGCCCTTGCCGCATGGAGGCACAAGATGATCCGTCAGCCGGCCCCGAAGCCCGACGTCATCGCCCGCCGCGACAGCATCGTCGCCGGGTTGCGCGCGCTGCTGCCTGAAAGTGGAGTGATTGCCGAAGCCCTGCGGCTCAAACCGTATGAGACCGATGGCCTGACCGCCTACCGTCAGGTTCCGCTCGCCGTGGCCCTGCCGGAGACCACCGAACAGGTCGCAGCGGTGCTGCGCTTCTGCCACCAGAACGGTGTCCGCGTGAT
Source organism: Rhodopila sp. (assembly GCF_965277165.1). Lineage (GTDB taxonomy): Bacteria > Pseudomonadota > Alphaproteobacteria > Acetobacterales > Acetobacteraceae > Rhodopila. The sequence continues at coordinate 1,244,523 of NZ_CBDICE010000005.1, read as the reverse complement.
ACCACGGGGCGCCGGTACATCGCTGTCGGGTGGCGCGCTGCCGATGGCGGACGCCGTCGTCGTCGGGATGATGCGGATGAACCGGATCCTCGACATCGATTATCCCGACCGCTGCGCCGTGGTGCAGGCGGGCGTGACCAATATCGGCATCACCAACGCAGTATCGGCCGATGGGTTCTTCTATGCGCCGGACCCTTCCAGTCAGCTCGCCTGCATGATCGGTGGCAACGTCAACATGAACTCCGGCGGGGCGCACTGCCTGCGCTACGGCGTCACCACCAACAATCTGCTGGGCCTGAAGATCGTCACCATCGACGGCGAGATCGTCGACATCGGTGGCGCCCATCTTGATGCCGCGGGCTATGACTGGCTTGGTCTGCTCACCGGCAGCGAGGGCATGCTAGCCGTGGTCACCGAGGTCACCGTGCGTATCCTGCGCGGGCCGGAGGGCGCACGCGCGATGCTGGCGGGATTCAAGTCGAACGAGGTCGCCGGGGCGGCGGTCGACGCCATCATCTCCTCAGGCATCATCCCGGTGGCGCTGGAGTTCATGGATCGCCCCGCCATCCACGCTTGCGAAGCCTTCGCCCATGCCGGCTATCCGCTGGACGCCGAGGCGATGCTGATCATCGAGGTCGAAGGCAGCGCCGAGGAACAGGACCGCCTGCTGAGCCAGCTCTCCGCGATGTGCGAGAAGTTCGATCCGATCAGCCTGAAGGTGTCGCAGTCGGCCGAGGAGTCGCTGGCGATCTGGAAAGGCCGTAAGGGCGCATTCGGCGCGGTTGGCCGGATTAGCCCGGACTATCTGTGCATGGACGGGACGATCCCGACCAGCCAGTTGCCGCTGGTGCTACGCCGCATTGGCGAAATGTCCGACAGCTACGGCCTGAAAGTCGCAAATATCTTCCACGCCGGCGACGGCAATTTGCATCCGCTGATCATGTTCGACGCCAACGATCCCGCCAGCTTCCACGGGGCGGAAGCGTTTGGCGCCGATATCCTGAAGCTGTGCGTCGAGGTCGGCGGCTGCCTGACTGGGGAGCACGGCGTCGGGGTGGAAAAGCGCGACCTGATGCCGGTGCAGTTCCAGGCGCACGAACTGCAGCAGCAGCGCCGCATCAAGTCGGCCTTCGACCCCGAATGGCTGCTCAATCCCAGCAAGGTGTTCCCGCTGACGGAACCCGAGGCAGCCGGGCAACCAAAGGCCGCATGACCACCGAGGATTCGATCGTTGCGGTCGTCGCCGAGGCCATGCGCGCCCGCGAGCCGTTGCTGATCCAGGGCAACGGCACGAAATCCGGCATGCTGCGGCCGGTGCAGGCGGCGCGAACGCTGTCCACCGCGGACTTCTCCGGCATTCAGTTGTATGCGCCGAAGGAGCTGATCATCTCGGTCCGGGCCGGCACGCCGCTGCCCGAGATCGAGGCCGCCTTGGCCGCGGCCGGTCAGCACCTGATCGCCGAACCGCCGGATCTGTCGGATCTTTTGGGTGCCGGAAGCGATAAACCGCAAACCATCGGCGGCGTGGTCGCGGCCAACCTGTCCGGCCCGCGCCGCGTCGCCTGGGGCGCGATGCGCGACCACGTCATGGGGGTTCGCGCGGTGACCGGGCGGGCCGAGATCATCCGTTCCGGCGGTCGGGTGTTGAAAAACGTTACCGGGCTCGATCTGTGCAAGTTGCTCGCCGGCAGCCACGGCACGCTGGGAGTGATCACTGAGATCACCCTGAAGGTGCTGCCGGCACCAGAGGCAACCGGCACTCTGGTGCTGCCGGGCCTGGAACCAGCGACCGGCGTAGCCGTCCTGTCAGCCGGACTGGGCTCGCCGTTTGGCGTCTCGGGCGCCGCATGGTTGCCCCCGGAAGCCGCGGCGCGGGTGGCAGGCCTCGGGGATGTCGGCGGTTCCGTTGCGTTACTACGGATCGAGGATTTCCCGGCGTCCGTCAGCTACCGCGTCGGCCGGCTGATGGATCAGTTGGCGGTGCGCGGTGCGGTGACGCTGGACACGGACGCCTCACACGCGGTCTGGAAACAGGTTCGGGATGCGCGGCCGCTCGCGGCGGGTTCTGACGACGCCATCTGGCGGGTCTCGGTTCGGCCGTCCTTGGGCCCATCCGTCCTCGATGGGCTTCGGGCGCATGGCGTCGGCGGGTTCCTGGACTGGGGCGGTGGGCTGGTTTGGTTGGCGGGGCCCGCCGATACCGCGACCCATGCGGCGGTCGAAGCAGCGGCACGGAAGGCGGGGGGCACCTGGACCCTGCTGCGGGCGCCAGACACCTTGCGCAGCGTGGTTCGCGTTGTCCCCAATCAGGATGCCGTGCTGGCGCGGATAACCCGGGAGGTGAAAGCGGCGATGGACCCGGCCGGCATCCTCAATCCCGGCCGCCTCTACGCCGGGCTTTGAGCATGGTCTTCATTCCCGCCTGGGTCACCAACATCGTGTTCCTGATCACCTGCTGGATTTCCGGTTTTCAGCATATGCGCTTGAGGCGGCCGAACCCGGTCACCAACCTGCAATTCCTTATGATGGCGTTTTCACTTGTGATGATCCTGATCGTTACGTTGTTCAACCGGGATAACCCTTGGCTGTCGCTGGCGTTTTTCCTGCTGGCGATCAGCTGCCTGGGCTTGATGATCCGTCAGCTTCGGATGCTGCCTCCCATGAAACCCATCGAGTAGCGATGCAGACCAGTTTCACCGCCGAACAGCTTCGCGATCCCGATACCGCGTCATCGAACGGCGTGCTGCGGAGTTGCGTGCACTGCGGCATGTGCACCGCAACCTGCCCGACATTCCTGCTGCTGGGCGACGAGCTCGACAGTCCGCGCGGGCGCATCTACCTGATCAAGGACATGCTGGAGACCGGCCGTCCCGCCACCGAGGACGTGGTGCGCCATGTCGATCGGTGCCTGTCCTGCCTGGCCTGCATGACGACGTGTCCGTCCGGGGTGAACTACATGCACCTGGTCGATCACGCTCGTAGCTACATCGAGCAGACCTATCGTCGCCCGCTGGCGGAGCGCTGGCTGAGGCGATTGCTGGGCGTGTTGCTGCCGCGTCCGGGACTGTTCCGGCTCGCGCTGTCGGCGGCTCGGCTTGGTCGCCCGCTTGGGCGCTTGATCCCCGGGCAATCGATGATGGCGCAACGGCTGCGCGGCATGCTGGCGCTGGCCCCGGCCGAACTGCCGGGTCGCAGCCCGACTGAGACGCCGCGGACCTATCCCGCCCAGGGGCAGCGTCGGGCGCGCGTCGCGCTGCTGACCGGGTGCGCCCAGCAGGTGCTGATGCCGCGCATCAACGAAGCCACCATCCGCCTGCTGACCAGGCTGGGGGTTGAGGTGGTCGTCGCGCCGAACGCCGGCTGCTGTGGCGCGCTCAATCACCATATCGGCCAGCATGACCGAGCGATGGCACTGGCTCGGGCCAATATCGAGGCGTGGTCGGATACGGCCGACCTGGATGCGATCGTGATCAACGCCTCGGGCTGCGGGACCACGGTGAAGGACTACGGCTTCATGTTCCGCTCGGAACCGGAACCATGGCGCAGCAAGGCGCTGAAGGTCGCCGAAATGACGCTGGACGTGACCCAGTTTCTGGCGCGTCTCGACTACCAACCGGCTCGTCCGGCGCCTGGCCTGACCGTGGCCTACCATTCCGCGTGCAGCCTTCAACACGGCCAGCAGGTAACGGCGGAACCCAAGACCCTGTTGTCCCGCGCCGGCTTCCGGGTCGTCGAGCCGAACGAGGGGCACATCTGCTGCGGTTCGGCCGGCACCTATAACCTGTTGCAACCCGAGATCGCCGGCCGGCTGCGGGATCGCAAACTCGGTAACCTGAAGGCGACCCGGCCCGACCTGATCGCGGCTGGCAATATCGGCTGCATCACTCAGTTGGCGGGAGACATGCTTCCGGTGGTTCATACCGTCGAGTTGCTGGACTGGATGGCAGGTGGCCCGCCCCCGCCCGGGGTGGACCGCTGAGATGGCCGCCGCGCGGTCCAGATTGGTGGTCGGCCCGTGGTTGTTGGGCCCGTTGCTGTTGGGCCTTTGGCTGTTCGGCCTGAGTGTCGTCGCTGTCGCGCAATCCCCGGCCGAGAAACGTGCCGCGATCGATCACATGCTTGATGCGCTGAAGGCTGCCCCGGACGAGCAGTCCGCCGTCGCGCTGGAGAGCCAGCTAGAGCAGACTTGGCTGCGCGCTGGGTCGCCGGCGGTTACCTTGCTGATGAGCCGCGGCCTGCGATCCTTGCAGGCCGGTGAGGACGACGAGGCGGTGAATTCGTTTTCCGATGCCATCACGCTGCAGCCGGATTTGGCCGAGGCCTGGCATCAACGCGCACTGGCGTTGTACCATGACGGCAACGTCAAGGCTGCGATCCAGAACCTGGAGGAGACCATCCGGCTGGAACCGCGCGACTTCGCGGCCTGGCATAGCCTGGCCGACATTGCCGCTGCGCGCCAGGACTGGAAGGGTGCCTATGCCGCCTGGCAGAAGGTAATGGAGCTTGACCCGAAGACGCCAGGAGGCGAGGCGCGTCTGCGGCTGCTCAAGCGGCGCGCGGTCGGCGAGGAGACTTGATTTCATTTGTCGCCGCGCCAGCGAATGTTCGGTCAACAATGAAGATCCGATGCAGTGGCACGCCGGAGTTCGTTGTGTAGCCGCTGACGGTTATCGAGGGACCGGTCGCGGCAATCCGCGCAAGATAATCACAATTTGGATCTGAGGCATCGAAGTCGTCTCTACTGTTAAATTTTAATGTCATTTCGGCACAGCACTGGGATTCCGAACTATGATGTCCGGTGTGAAACATCAATGAAACCTGTGCGACGGCGGTCCGTCGCTGCTCCGAATGGCGGGTTCAGGATGGTCGTAGGCACCGAATCAGCGTAGACAGCTCTACTTGTCGGAGGCGAAGCGCTTGCCAATAGTGAAAGAACTGGAACGGGATCGCGTCGCCGAGGCCTATGGGCGTTGGGCGCCGGTCTATGATGTCGTGTTCGGGCCGGTATTCAGACGCGGACGTCGTGCCGCGGTCGATGCTGCAGAGCGGATCGGCGGCCGCATTCTCGAGGTTGGGGTCGGAACTGGTCTGTCACTGGACTATTATGCGCCGGGCAGCCGCGTTGTCGGTGTCGATATCTCGGGCCCCATGCTGGATCGAGCACGCGAGCGAGTGAGACGGCTTCGCCTCGGCAATATCGAAACGATCGAGTTCATGGACGCGGAACAACTTGACTACCCTCGCGGTGCGTTCGACGTCGTGGTCGCGCAGTATGTCGTTACCGCCGTGCCGAATCCGGAAAACGCGCTTGACGAATTCGTTCGGGTTGTGCGACCCGGTGGCGAGATCATTCTGACGAGTCGGATTGGTGCCGAAACAGGCTTTCGTGGAACGGTCGAGAGGTGGTTGATGCCTTTGACAAGCCGACTGGGTTGGCGGACCGAGTTCCCCTGGGCCCGCTACGAACAGTGGGCAGGGCAATCGCCGGTTAGCTTACTGGAGCGCCGCGCCCTCCCTCCACTGGGTCATTTCTGGCTTATTCGATTCGTCAGGTTGGATGATTGAGATCACGACGGTTTCCAGTCTTGTCGCGGCGAACAGGCTATCGGGCGGGTCGCGCGCCCACGAACGGCTGGCATCCGCAGACCAGCACGCACCACAGAAGGAACAGCGATGACCGGCTTTTTCGAACTTCTTCGAGTACAGCGGTGGGATGATCATCGCTACTATCATCACAGTCGGGTCAATCAATCGCTGCACCTGCTCAGCGCCATCACTTTTGTCTGCGCCTACGCAATAACGTTCAACGATCCGGCGCTCGCTGCGCTGATCGCATGGTTGGTGGCGATGACGAGCCGCCAAATCGGTCACTTCTTCTTCGAACCGAGGGACTACGACGTCATCAATCAGGCGACTCACGAGTACAAAGAGCAGGTCAAGGTCGGCTACAATCTGCGCCGCAAGATGGTGCTGATGACGATCTGGGGGCTTTCCCCGCTGGCTTTCGTGCTGGATCCGACGCTGTTGGGACTGTGCCGAGCGCCGGTGAGCTGGATCGGATTTGCTCGCCATGTCGGGTATCTGTGGCTGGTGGTCGGACTTGGCGGCCTGCTGTTCCGGACCGTCCATCTGTTTCTGATCCAGGACTTGCAGACTGGACTGGTCTGGGCGACCAAGATCATTACCGACCCGTTTCACGATATCAAGCTGTACTACAAAGCACCAGCGCATCTGTTGAAGGGCCACATACTGGAACCGGTGCTGGTCGACGACCTTTCGCGGGAGACTGCGGAGTTCAATCATTAGAACGCGATCGCGCTCGTCGGGACCGGCATCGCGCGATCGCAAAGGGCAGACCATTTCAGCCGAGATGGTCTGTTTTACAGAGGATCGTTCCTGGACAGGAAGATCCGCTGAACCGGTGAAACGCGGCGGGTCAACATTTCCCAAATGATCCGCCGCTTGATCGATCGGCCAGCGGTTGCAGCGCTGGTCCACCACCAGCCGTGATGCTGCATTGCGCGGCACGCGGCGAGGAAGCGATCAGCGACCGCCGTGAAGTCGGCGTCGGTGTAATTCAGGCTGAAGATCAAGCGTCCGGTGCCAACCCAACTCAGCGCCACGCCCTCGGCCCGCAGATAGTATTGCAGCATCCAATTGTAACGTGACGGGCTGGTGTAGTTCACTGTCCAGATCGAGGAAAGGTTGGCGATTCGGACCGGCAGGCCGGCGTCCGCAAGGCGACCGTTAAGTTCCGCCGCCCGGCCGTTCCAGGTCCGGTCGAGATTGCCATATATCGTTGTAACCTCGGGTGTGTCGGTGTAGCGCAGGAACTCGGTCATTGCACCCATGACATAGGGGTGGGAATTGAACGTCCCTCGGGCAAAACATATATCGGCGGGCCGTTCGGCGCGGTAGCGCTTCATCAGGTCGCCGCGACCGCAAACGACACCGACCGGCAGCCCGCCACCCAATGTCTTGCCGTAGGTAATAAGGTCAGGTTGGACTCCGAAATAGTCCTTGGCGCCTCCGGGCGCCAGGCGAAAGCCCACGAAGACCTCATCGAAAATCAGTACGATGTTGCGTTCGTCGCACACCCCACGAAGCTCTCGCAGCCAGGCCGTATAGGCCGCTCGGTCGAACCCGGCCCGCCGCGAACTGTCCACCAATGATCCGTCCGCGGGCGCGGACGCGTTCGGATGCAGCGCCTGCAGCGGATTGACCAGGACGCAGGCAATGTCGCGCCGGCGTCGCAGAACGTTAAGCGTGCGTTCCGACATCTCGGCCAAGGTATAGGTATCACGCGCCGGGGAAGGATTGCCGACGCCGGGCTGAACGTCACCCCACCAGCCGTGGTAGGCGCCGCAGAAACGCACAAGGTGGGACCGGCGGGTATGATAGCGGGCCAGCCGAACCGCCTGCATTACGGCCTCGGTGCCGGACATATGGAACGAGACCTCGTCCAGTCCGGAAATCTCGCGCAGGCGCTGCACATTGTAGGCGACCGTCGGGTGATAGGCACCGAGCACCGGCCCGAGATCGCGCACCAGCTCAGCGCCACGGTCGATGCAAGATTTATAGAAATCGTGTCCGAAAAGATTAACACCATAGGAACCGGTCAGGTCGTAGAAGACATTGCCATCGAGGTCGGTGACCGTTACGCCGGACGACGATGCCAGAAAGGACCCCGACGGCAGATGTTGATCGGCAAAGCGGCGGTACTGGAACGGCACGCGGTAGGCGTTGATGAACTGGAGATCGGAAATCCCGCCGACGGCATCGGCGCCGCGTGCGCTGGTTTCCCCGAAACGTTCGCGATACAGCCGCGACAGGGCGTAAAAGCCGTTGCGTCGTTGCTCCGCGATCTGACGCGGCGCATCATCGGAACAAAAGAACCGCTCTTCGTCATATTCGTAGAACTGGATCAGCGAGGCAATTCGCCGCGCCATCCGGGCGTGCCCGGCAAGCGACGGATGCTTGGCCCGCGACAGGTCGAGACGGGTCTTGGCCTTGGCAAGTGCGGCCCCGAGAGTGGCGGCGCCAGCAGTTGCCGCGATAACGAACGGCGCGGACATCGTTATGCCTTCCATACAAGACCATGCTGATCTCATGACCGTCCGCGCAGCGATAGTGAAGATTGTACATCAGGAGGAGATAAATTTCCTGCTGACCAATCGGATTCCAAGGCGGCTGGCGTGCCGCATCATCGGCTGGTTCAGCAAGATCGAGCAGCCGCTGGTCCGTGATATCTCGATCGGCGTCTGGCGGTTCTTCTCCGACCTTGATCTCAGCGACGCCAAGAAGACGCGCTTCCGCAGCATGCATGACTGTTTCACTCGTCAACTGAGGCCCGGAGCGCGGCCGATAGAAGCCGACCAGTCGATGATGATAAGCCCGTGCGATGCGATCGTCGGCGCGGTCGGCACGGTGGCCGACGGAGAGGTCTTCCAGGTCAAGGGATTTCCCTACGCGCTGGCCGATCTGCTGGGCGACGCCGAACACGCCGAAACGTTCCACGGCGGATGCTATGTGACGCTGCGGCTGACCTCGAGCATGTATCATCGCTTCCATGCTCCTCATGCCTGCCATGTCGGGTCGGTCACACATATTCCGGGTGACGCATGGAACGTCAATCCGACCGCGCTGCGGCGAATCGAAAGGTTGTACTGCAAGAACGAGCGGGTCGCGATCAGAATCGCGCTGTCCGACACGGGCCATCCGGTGACGCTGGTCGCGGTGGCGGCGATCCTGGTGTCGGGGATCCGGCTGCGGTTTCTGGATCTGACGTCGGGGCGTCGGGGTCAGCCGCGGACCTTCGCCTGCAACGCATTCCTGCAAAAAGGCGAAGAGCTGGGCTGGTTCGAGCATGGGTCGACGATCGTGGTGTTGGCGCCTGCGGGATTCAGCCTGAGTGGCGGTGTGCAGCTGGGCAGGACGATCCGTATGGGGCAGCCGCTGATGCAGCTTGCGGGCAGGTCATCGGCGCATGGCGTGGCGCGCTCCGCCTCTCACTGAGGCGGCGTCACGGGCCGAGAGCAACCGACCCGGTTCGTCTCAGCCATTGACATTGACGTCGGTCAGCCGGCGGTGCTCATCCATGGCATAGCGGTCGGTCATGCCGGCGACGTAATCGCCGACGATGGTTGCCGAGCGTTGCGTGCCACCCTCGCCGGCGCGGGTGCGCCAGTCATCGGGCAGCAACCTCGGGTCGTTGTGCAGCAGCCGATATAGCTCCTCGGTCAGCCGTTTGGCCTTGGCGGACATGCGATTGACCCGCCAGTGCCGATACATGCGGGCGAACAGGAAGTCCTTGATCGCCTGGTTGGCCTCGGCCATCGCCGGACTGAAGGCCACGACGCGCTGTTTGTGCCGGCGCACCGCCTCGGGGCTTTCGGGGTCGAGTTTCGCCAGTCGCTTGTTGGTTTCGGTGATCAGGTCGGTAACCATGGCGTTGATCACACGCCGCAGCGTCTCATGGCGCAGTCTGGGCGGCGGGACGTCGAGACTGGACATCCGGGCCGCGGCAAGCGACTCGCCCACCAGTGGCAGATGGGCCAGATCATCCACCGTAAACAGCCGGGCGCGCAGGCCGTCATCGAGGTCGTGGGAATGGTAGGCGACATCGTCGGCGATGGCGGCGACCTGCGCCTCGGCACTGGGCTGGGTGTGCAGGTCGAGTTTATGGCGGTCGTTGTAGTCGACGATATAGGCGGCGGGATGGCGTAACGGGCCATTGTGCTTGACCAGGCCCTCCAGCGTCTCCCAGGTCAGATTCAGGCCGTCCCAGCCGGCGTAGCGGCTCTCCAGCAGGGTGACCATGCGCAGGCTCTGAGCATTGTGGTCGAAACCGCCGAACGGCTTCATCACGGCGTTCAGCGCATCCTCGCCGGCGTGGCCGAACGGCGGATGGCCGAGGTCATGGGCCAGCGCCAGCGCCTCGGTCAGGTCCTCGTCCAGGCCAAGCGCGCGGGCGATGGAGCGAGCCACCTGGGCGACTTCGATGCTGTGGGTGAGGCGGGTGCGGTAGAAGTCGCCCTCGTGATTGACGAACACCTGCGTCTTGTATTGCAGCTTGCGGAAGGCGGAGCTGTGGATGATGCGATCGCGGTCGCGCTGCCATGGGGACCGGGTGGAGGCCTCCGGTTCGTGATGCAGCCGTCCGCGAGCCGTGGCGGGCGAGACGGCATAACGCGCCGGGGGCGGGCGAACGAACATGTGACGCGGATACACCCTGATTTCCGAGGCTTCAATCACGCGACATCCATCGCGGCTGTTCACTTCCGGTGAACGAGCGCCTATTTTGCTGTTATGGAACAGTTCACCGTTACCGATCGAGCCGCTGCCCGCATCTCCGAAATCGTCGCCCAGACCAACCAGGCCAGGGAAACCGCCCTGCGCGTGGCCGTACTGGCCGGGGGATGCAGCGGCTTCCAGTATCGCTTCGAACTCGATCCGCAGCCGCAGGCGGATGACCTCGTCATTCAACGCGGTGCCGCCAAGGTGGTGGTCGATGCGGTCAGCCTGGACCTGCTGGCCGGGTCGGAACTGGACTACACCGACGAATTGATGGGCAGCCATTTCGCGGTGCGCAACCCGAATGCGAAATCGGCTTGCGGGTGCGGAACGAGCTTCTCGGTCGATTGAAAACGCGGCATATTTCGCGGCGCTTGGTGCGGAATTAGGCAGTTTGTCGGGTCTGCAAGGTGGCCCGAAGGCGCCGCCGTGGATGGCGTGGCGTTTGCTAGGGCTGAGCGGTTACCGTCAGGGCCGATCAGCATGACCGAGATCGCCGTTCTTCCCGCCGTTTCCAGCCAGGGCAGCACACGCTGGGTTCAGCTTGGGCTTGGACTGATTTGCATGATGGCGATTTCCAGCCCGCAGTATTTGTGGACCTTGTTCACCAAGCCGCTGGGCACATCGCTTGGGGTCGCGCCGGCGGCACTGCAGGTGACCTTCTCGCTGCTGATCGTGGTGCAGACGTTCTTCTCACCGTTTCAGGGTTGGCTGGTTGACCGGTTCGGGCCGAAGTTGTTGATCGGCTTGGGCGGCCTCTTGTCCGGACTGTCCTGGGTGCTGGCGTCGTATGCCTCGTCGTTGACCATGTTGTACCTCACGTATGGGCTGATCGGCGGACTGGGCACCGGCATTGTCTATGTCGGTGTGGTGGGCCAAATGGTCGGCTGGTTTCCCGACCGGCGTGGCTTGGCCGCGGGCGTGGTGGCGGCGGGGTATGGGTTCGGCGCGATCGTCACCACGTTTCCGGTCAGCAACTCGCTGGCGGCGGTCGGATCGCGGATGACCTTGCTGCAATTTGGCGCGATCTTCGCCGTGGTCGGGCTGCTGGCGGCGCTGGGACTGAAGCGGGCGCCGACATCGGCGGTGATGGCAGCGGATGCGCCGGACAGTTCGACCCGGGAGATGCTGCGTTCGCCGGTGTTCTGGCTGATGTTCGTGATGATGACGCTGATGTCCACCACAGGGCTGATGGTGATATCGCAGATGGCGGCGTTTGCCGGCGAGTTCGGCATCACCAAGGCTGTCGTCTGGGGCCTGGCGGCGCTGCCGTTGGCGCTGAGCATCGACCGCTTCACCAACGGGCTGACGCGACCGTTCTTTGGCTGGGTGTCGGACCGCATCGGCCGTGAGAACACGATGTGCCTGGCATTCGCGCTGGAGGGCGTGGCGATGGCGCTGTGGCTGTCGGCACGCACCGATCCGCTGCTGTTCGTGCTGCTTTCGGGTGTGGTGTTCTTCGGCTGGGGTGAAATCTTCTCGCTGTTTCCGTCCACCCTGACCGACACGTTCGGCACCCAGCACGCCACGCGCAATTATGGATGTCTGTATATGGCGCAAGGGATCGGGGCGATCTTCGGCGGGCCGATGGCGTCCCTGCTGCACGCCGCGACCGGGACCTGGACGACGGTGTTCGGCGTGGCGATCGCGGCCGATCTGCTGACCGCGTTGCTGGCAATCGCGGCGCTGAAACCGCTGCGGGCACGGCGATCCGCGGTTCAAACGCGACCGTTCACGGAACCCGCCGCGTCAGCCTAGATCTCGCTGCCGGTGGCGAAAACTGACCCGGGCGGCGCCTACCCCTGTTCGGCCAGGCGGCGTTGCAGGGTGTCGTTGATCAACCCAGGATTTCCCTTCCCCGCCATCGCCTTCATGGTCTGACCGACAAAAAATCCGAACAGCTTGTCCTTTCCTGAGCGGTACTCGGCGACCTTGTCCGGATTGGCGGCAAGGATGCGGTCAACGGCGTCGTCGATCGCGCCGGTATCGGTGACCTGGCGCAGGCCTCTATCGTCCACGATGGCGGCGGCGTCCTTGCCGGTTTCGACCATCGCCTCGAAAACGTCCTTGGCGATGCGGCCGTTGATGGTGTTGTCGGCGATCAGGTCCAGCAGGCCACCCAACGCGGTGGCGCTGACCGGGGGATTCTCGATCGAACGACCGAGGCGGTTCATCGCGGCAAAGAATTCACCCATGACCCAGTTGGCGGCGATTTTCGGGTCGCGGCCTTCGGCAACGCTCTCGTAGAATGCCGCCGTGACTTGTTCGGCCACCAGCACCGAGGCATCGTATTGGGTCAGCCCATAGGAACGGATGAATCGTGCGCGCTTGGCGTCGGGCAGTTCCGGCAGCGAGGCCTTCAGGCCGGCAACCCAGTCTTCCTCCAGCACCAGCGGCAGCAAGTCCGGGTCCGGAAAGTAACGGTAATCGTGGGCGTCCTCTTTTGACCGCATCGATCGCGTGACTCCTCGCCCGCTGTCGAACAGACGGGTCTCCTGCGACACGGTGCCACCCGCTTCCCAGACCTCGATCTGGCGGCCGGCTTCCGCCTCGACCGCCTGCATGACAAAGCGGATGGAGTTGACGTTCTTGACCTCGCAGCGGGTGCGGTAGGGCTCGCCCTGCTTGCGGACCGAGACGTTGACGTCGGCACGCATGGAGCCTTCCTCCATGTTGCCGTCGCAGGTGCCGAGGTAGCGCAGGATCGAGCGCAGTTTGCGCAGATAGGCGCCCGCCTCCTCGGGGCTTCTGATATCGGGTTCGGAGACGATCTCCATCAGGCCGATGCCGGATCGGTTGAGGTCGACCAGCGTCCGCGTCGGGTGTTGGTCGTGGATCGACTTGCCGGCGTCCTGTTCCAGGTGCAGGCGGGTGACACCGATCGCCTTGCTGGTGCCGTCGGCGAGTTCGACCTCGACCTCGCCGGTGCCGACGATGGGATGCTCGTACTGGCTGATCTGATAGCCGGCCGGCAGGTCGGCGTAAAAGTAGTTCTTGCGGTCGAAGCGGCTGACAAGGTTGATGCGGGCATTCAGCCCAAGGCCGGTGCGCACCGCCTGCGCCACGCACTCGGCGTTGACCACGGGCAGCATGCCGGGGAATGCGGCGTCGACGAAGCTGACCTGGCTGTTGGGTTCGGATCCGAAAGTGGTTGCCGCGCCGCTGAACAGTTTCGCGCGGCTGATGACCTGGGCGTGGACTTCGAGGCCGACCACTACCTCCCACGGTCCGGTGTTGCCTTGCAGGGAGTACGTCACGGCTGCGCCTTTCGAAGCGGACCTACGCGTTAGGAAGGGATTTAGTCGCCCTGGGCGGTGGTCGCAAGCACGTGAGCCGGAGCGGCACGTCCTGAACGAACGTGCCGGGCCATATAGCTCGTGCCTTGCTCCGGCTCGGCGCCGCCGTTAACGTTCAGGTCAGGCTGCGGCATAAGCCGGGTGGCGGACCGAGCCTCTGTGATTATCCTGCGCCCACCGCCCGATGGCCGGTCAGGCCGCGTCTGCCGACGAGAACATCCCCGGAAGCATAGGGAAAAAACCTGGAGGAAAACAGGATGCGCGGCGGTACGTCCGGATCACCCGAAGCGCCCGTCTATCGACTCAGCAAAGCGCTCGGGATCTTCGCCGTCATCGCCTCGGCCGTCGCCGCCGAATACGGCGCGGGCGTCAATTTCGTATCCGTGCAAAGCCTCAGCGTCTACCCGGCAGTGCAGGACCTTGCTCCGCTCGCCATGCTGGTCACCGGCGTCCTTGTTCTCCCGAAGGTGTTTCTCTACCAGCGCTATTCGCGGGTGCTGCCGCGGGCCGGGTCAGCCTATGTCTGGATCGGTCGCAGCTTCAACGGCATGGTGGCCTTCATCCTCGGCTTCATCTGGTGGCTTGGACTGTGCGGATCGATCGGCGTGCTGTCGTTCGCGTTCGGCACCTTCCTCGGCCAGGCCTTCACCACCGCCGGCTACTCGCTGGGCGGAGTGATCGCCACCCCACTCGGCCATATCATCGTCGGATTGGCCGCGATCTGGCTACTCTACTGGCTGCATTCGACCGGCGTGCAGCGCTACGGCACCTTCGTCATCACACTTTTCATCGTAATCCTGCTCACCGCGCTGGCGATCATCGTCTATGGCATCATCACGCCACCCGCGGTCTTCGTGCACGGCGCCAGCCTCAAGGCCGGCAACGCGCTAACCCCGCCGACGAGCCAATCCCCGGCCAGCTTCTCCGCCTTCGGCGCGGTCTGCACTCTTTACATTTACGCTTATGGGGGCATCAGCGCGGCGCCCTCGCTTGGTGGCGAGACCCGCGATGCGGAGAGCCAGATGCCGCGCGGCATCGTCATCGGCTGGGCGGTCGCCGTCGTGCTGTTCTCGGCCGTCACCTATGCGCTGTTTCACGCCGCGCCCTGGTGGGCGGTGATCGGGTTGATCAAAGCGCACAAGGTTGCCTACGCCACCGCCCCGGGCCTGATGGGACTGATCGCCCCGCCTGCTGTCAGCACAATCCTCAATTTCGCGGTCGCGCTTATCGTCGGCAAGACAATCGCCCCCGCTCTGCTGATCAATTCGCGCCTGCTGTTCGCGTTCGGCCAGGACCGCATCTTTCCGGACCGCTTCGCCGAGACCTCCGCAAGCAAGGTGCCGACCACCGCCCTGCTGCTCACCGCCGCGATGGGCTCGATCTTCCTCATTCAGTCCGCCACGATCGGCTGGGCGCTCGGCGTTGTGGTGCGCTCGCTCAGCATCCTGCTGGTTTGGCTGGTGGTGGCGCTCAGCGCGCTGTTCATTGCCTCCGGCCGCAGCGCGTGCGGCGGCGAGGCCTGGGCGCGTGAGCTCATCGCCAGCCGTTGGACGGTCCCCGCCGCGCTCGCCTCGGTGGTCATCACGCTTTATCTGATGTCCACGGTGCTGGTCGTCCCGCACACCGCGATCTGGTTCCAGCCAATCTTCCAGAGCTTGATCGCCGCCGCGATCGCGATCGCTATCTTCCTTGCCGCGCAACGGCGTGCCCGCAGCCGCGGCGAAAGCCTGAACGCGGGCATCCTCACGGTCCCGGTGGAATAGCGGGAAGGCCCTATGAAGATGGGTCGGACAGGATCGCGGGCGGACGGGAACGCGGACAAGTGGGCCGCAGGCCTCCGGTCGGAATGGGCAGCCGCTCGAACCTACCAGAGACATCAAACATTCTTAACTCATGCTCGCAGTTGAAGCGTTGAAGCGCTCTTAAGTCGCCCGGAGCGCCGGCACCGCGGTGAACACCGCCGCACGCTCCAACGCTGAAGAGACCGCGAACACGGTTTCCTCATCGAACGGCTTGCCGATCACCTGCAGCCCAAGCGGCAGGCCGTTCCGGTCCAGCCCCACCGGTACCGAACTCGCCGGCACCCCCGCCAGGTCCGCCGGGACCGTGAAAAGGTCGTTCAGATACATCTGGATCGGGTCGTCCATCTTCTCCCCTTGGGCAAAAGCGGCCGACGGGGCGGTCGGCGTCAGCAAGGCGTCCACCTCGGCGAAAGTGTCGGTGAAATCCTTCAGGATCAGCGCCCGAACCTTCTGGGCGCGAAGGTAATACGCATCGTAATAGCCGGCCGACAACACGTAGGTGCCGATCAGCACGCGGCGACGGACCTCGCGCCCGAACCCCTCCGCGCGGGTGCGTTCGTAGAGGTCCCGCAGGTCCTCCCCCTCGCGGCGCGACCCGAACCGCACACCATCGTAACGCGACAGGTTGGACGACGCCTCGGCCGGGGCGACGATATAGTACGTCGCGAGGCCATACTTGGTATGCGGCAACGAGACATCGACGATCTCGGCCCCCGCGGCGCGCAGCCAGTCGATACCTTGATGCCACAGCGCCTCGATCTCGGACGGCATGCCATCGGCACGGTATTCCCTGGGAATGCCGATCCGCAGCCCCTTGATGCCACGCCGACACGCCGCTTCGAAATCCGGCACCGCGACATCGGCACTGGTGGCGTCCTTCGGGTCATGCCCGGCCATCGAACCAAGCAGGATGGCACTGTCCTGGACGGTTCTGGCCAGCGGGCCGGGATGGTCCAGGGACGAGGCATACGCGACCACGCCCCAGCGCGAGCAGCGGCCGTAGGTCGGCTTGACCCCGACCAGGCCGCAGAATGAGGCCGGCTGGCGGATCGATCCGCCGGTGTCGGTGCCAGTGGCGCCCATCGCCAGCCGCGCCGCGACCGCGGCGGCGGATCCACCCGACGAACCGCCCGGAACCAGCACCGCCGCGGTGTCCTGCCGGCGCTTCCAAGGATTCTCCACCGGCCCGTAGGCTGACGTCATGTTGGACGAGCCCATCGCGAACTCATCCATGTTGGTCTTGCCGAGGAAGACCGCGCCGTCGCGCAGCAGATTAGCGGTTACCGTGCTTTCGTAAGGCGGCACGAACGGGCCAAGAATCCGGCTGCCGGCGGTGGTGCGAACGCCATCGGTGCAGAACAGGTCCTTGATCGCCAGCGGCACGCCGGTCAGGGACCGGGTCTCGCCGGCCGCAAGCTGTCCATCGGCGGCGCGGGCCTGGTCCACCGCGGCGGCATGGCTCACGGTGATGTAGGCATTCAGGCGAGGGTTCAGCGCCTCGATGGCACGCAGATGTGCCATGGTCAGTTCGACGGCGGTGAAGTCCCTGGCGCGCAGACCGTCGCGGGCCTGGGCGATGGTCAGGTCCGTCAGCATCACTCCACGACTTTCGGCACGACATAGAAATCGCCCAGCCGCTCGGGTGCATTGGACAATACCTTCTCCGCATAGCCCCCGTCGCTCACTACGTCGGTGCGCATCGCCAGTGCCATGCCGCTAGCGCCGGTCAACGGCGCGATGCCGGTAACATCGACCTCGTTGAGTTGCTCGATCCAGCCCAGGATGCCGTTCAGCTCTTGACGGAGGTTCTCGACCTCGTGCTCCTCGACACGGATATGGGCCAGTGAGGCGATGCGGCGGACGGTCGCCTGATCGAGCGACATTACGGAAATCCTTGGATGGATGCGAGCGCGGGACCATAACGACGGCCATGACGGTGTTCAACCTGCCGGACCTGTTGGCCTCGCTGGGACGGGATCAGCGGGTGATCGGCATCGATCCGGGTGCGAGGACGATCGGGCTGGCGCTGTCGGATGTGCGACGCAGGCTCGCTTCGCCGTACGGCAAGCTGAAGCGAGGGAAATTGTCGGTCAACGCCACTGAAATCGCCGCGATCGCGCTGCGCGAGGGTGCCTACGCTCTGGTCGTGGGGCTGCCGCTGTCAATGGACGGCACAATCGGCCCGGCGGCCCAAGCGGCTCGGGATTGGACCCACGCGCTGTCGGCGGCCACTGGTCTGCCGGCCGCGTTGTGGGATGAGAGGCTGTCCAGCGCCGCGGTCAACCGGTTCCTGATCGGGGCGGATGTGTCGCGCGCGAAGCGGGCACAGGCAGTGGACCGGGCGGCCGCCACCTGGATACTGCAGGCGGCGCTGGACGCCGGTTCGCAGCCGAACGACGATGTTTCCGGACCGCAAGACGTGGATCATGCATGAGGTCGGTGCATAGGTGACTGGAATTCCCACCATCATCAAATCGAATAGACGTTCCTAGTCATTGATAACTTGACCAAAACCTTCGGCTCCCCCTATACGGTCAGCGCTTTTGGGGGGGGCGGATCGGCATGATTCGGGGCGAGGCGGTCGCATCAGACGATCATGCGACGGCAACAGCCCACCGCGTCGCACCGCGCGCCCACCCATGAGCGTCCCATTTCTTGCGTGCATGGTTGCGGCCGCGGCGTTCTATCATTTGCCGCCGCGCGTGTTGCCATCGATCCAGGCGGTCGAAGGCGGCAGGATCGGCCTCGCGCAATTCAATACGAACGGGTCGGCGGACCTCGGCGTCATGCAGGTCAACACGATCTGGGTCAAACCGCTCGCGGCATTCACCCGCTTGAGCAACCAAGAGGTGATCGAGCGGTTGTTGCACGACCCTTGCTTCAATATCGCCGCATCGGCGGCGATCATGCGGCTTTATCTGAACCAGGCGCACGGCAACCTGATGGCGGCGATTGGCTATTATCATTCGCACTCTCCGGGTCTTGGAGCCGCCTACCAGGAAAAAGTCATCGCAGCCGCCGGTGGTTTGTTCAGCCGACAGCGCCAACGCCCCTGACGCGGGGCACACAACCCCGACATTGGCCAAAACATCATCTCCCTCCGCCGGTCGTGACCTTTCAAACCGCCGCCGCCTGCTATGGCTGGGATATGGAAGCAACCACGAGAAAGCCATCCATGAGACGCCGTCTTCGTCGTGACGACAGCGGGTTCACCCTGCTCGAACTGCTCGTCGTCATCGCCATTCTCGGGCTGCTGATCGGCCTCGTCGCCCCGGCCGTCCTGCGCCAGCTCGGCAACGCCCGGGTTTCGGTCGCCAAGCAATCGATTGAACGCATAGGGTCCATATTGGACATGTACAAGCTCGATGTCGGTAGCTACCCGACGACCGATCAAGGGCTGCAGGCGCTGGTCGAGCAGCCCAGCGGGGTGACGACCTGGAATGGGCCGTATGTGAAGGGCAAGGTACCGGTTGACCCGTGGAATCGTCCTTACACCTACCGTGACCCGTCCGACCGAGCCGGGCACGATTTCGATCTTTGTTCGGCCGGACCATCCGGGACCGGCGGCGACAGTCAGATCTGTAATCCCTGACAACGGCTCACCCAGCCGCTTCGGGATCGCGAATAGTGACCGGTCGCCGATCTTGGGAACGGCCGAAAGGAGTCACGTGATGGACGCCGAGACATGGCTCTGGCCGATCCTGACAGCCCCGTTCATCGGCAGTTTCATGGGCGTGTTGATCGTGCGGCTGCCGGCCGGGGCGCCGGTCGTGTTGGCCAGGTCGGCCTGCCCACATTGTGGCGCGCGGCTGACCAGCCGGGACTTGGTTCCCCTGATCAGTTTCGTGGCCCTGCGCGGCCGTTGTCGCCATTGCCGGGGATCCATCGGACTGCTGCACCCCACGGTGGAACTTGCCGCCGTCGTCGTCGCGGCATGGGCGGCGCTGGCCAATCACGATCCGCTTCGGTTGTGGGTGGATTGCGGCGTCGGCTGGACCTTGCTGACCCTGGCCTGGATCGACTGCACCAGCTTCCTGTTGCCGGACGTCCTGACGTTGCCATTATTGCTGGCAGGGTTGCCGCTGACGTTTGCCGAACAACCGGATGCCCTCACCGACCATTGCCTGGCCGCGGCCCTCGGCTACCTGTCATTCCAGGGGCTCGGATTCGCCTACCAGAAACTGCGCGGCCGAGACGGATTGGGTGGTGGCGATAGCAAACTGATCGCTGCCGCGGGTGCCTGGTGCGGCTTGGCACTGCTGCCCTTCGTGGTGCTGGGAAGCGCGATCGCCGGGCTGCTCGCGGCCTTGGGACTGGCGTTGGCGGGCCGAATGGTGACATCCACGATGCGAATTCCGTTTGGCCCCTGCATCGCTCTGGCCTTCTGGTTGGCGTGGCTGTACGGCGGGCTGTTGAACTCGGTGTTCGGGGGGCCGTGATGACTCGTTGGTTGGCGCCATTTCTCTGTCTGATATCAATCGTTTCGGCGGACCCGGCCATCGCCGGTGAGCGTAGTCCGGTTTGCAGGCAGTCATCCGTGGTGGACGAAATGGCTCGCCAGATCACCAAACGAAACTATTATGGTCGGGTCGATCCGAGGCTCGTCACCGAAACGCCCACCGCAATTGCGAACGTGGTTCGCTGTCAGGTCTGCGTTCAGTCCGCACCGTACAATACGACGCGCTTCGGCGATCAACCGGTCAGGCAATGCCTGGAACACGGGTTTGAGGTGCAGATCCTGCCAAGCGGCTTCGTGGTGCGTGACCTGAGGTAAGGCTGCCAGTGAGAGCCGGACAAACAAGGCAGACGGGATTCACCCTGCTCGAATTGATCGTGGTGATTGTCATCATCGGCCTGGTGGCGGCATTGATATTTGTCCGGCAGCCCTGGCACAGCCAGGCCCTCAATACCGAGGCAACGGTCCGCACTTTGACCTCGGCGCTGCGCTTGGCTCGATCGCGCGCGATCGCGCAGGATCGCGAAGTGGCGGTCGTGACCCGCGGCAACGGCTTTGCGCTGGACGGGGGCGCTGTCAGGTTGCTGCCGGCCGGGGATGCCCTGACGGCCGCCAAGGTGATCTTCATGCCGGATGGCGGAGCCTCTGGAGCAACATTGATGCTCGCCTCCGGGTCACGCCGGATTGTCATTTCGGTCAACTGGCTGACCGGACAGGTGCAGTCGCGCGAACTTGCCGGCGGATGAGGCACTCTCCTCTCGCACTCGCGACTGGTGTTCGCCGGACGCTCAGGCGATGCTGTCATGCGGGAGACTGACGCAATGCTGGCGCGTTTCTTTTCTTGGTGGATGGCGCGGATTGCCGAGTTGCTGCCGAAGTCGTGGACCGACGCGGGCGTCGCAGCACCGGACGGTATCGTGGCCGATGTCGATCGGATGAATAACCTGACGCTTTCGATCCGCGCCAGAGGCAAGCAAGAACCGGTCACTTCCGGAGCAGCGGCGCGACTGGCGACCCGCAAACCGGTGTTGTTGCGTGCGCCGCCCGATATCGTCCTGGAGAAGCACCACGTCGTTCCAGCCGCACCGCGCCGGGACCTCGATCTGTTGCTTCGACACGAACTCGCGCGCATCACGCCGTTCACATCGGAAAATTTATTCTGGAGATGGGACGGTCATCCGAAGCCGGGCGATCGAAGCCGGATCCGCGTCATCCTGACGATGGTGCCAAAAGCGGCTATGGCGGCGGCGTTCGAGGCGCTGGCCAAAGCCGGCATCGAGCCGCGCTTCATCGAAACTGGCCCGGCGGAGCGACCCCGACTGCTGGCGATCAACGATGACGCCGGCGGTCGGGCCGGTCGGTTGCCGACTCGCGCCTTGGCCTGGGTCTGCGCCGGCCTGGCGGTGGTAGCCCTGGCTGTGCCGGTGCTGCTGCAAGAACTCGCCTTGCATGCGACCAACACAGCCATCGACGACCTTCAGCCGGCAATCAAAAAGGTCGAGGCGATGCGCCGCGGCATCACCGCCGACGGCGCGGGACAGGCTGTGCTGGCACGGGAAATGGAACGTACCGGTGATATCTTGCAGGTTCTGGCGACGGTGACCCAAATCCTTCCGGATGACACATACCTGACCGACTTTTCGTTGCGTGACCGACAGATGCTGCTCGGCGGCCGGTCGGCCGCGGCGGCGCGATTGATCACCGGCCTGTCGGCCGACCAGGCGATTCACGATGCCACGTTTGCCGCCCCGGTCACCCGCGTCGAGGGCGCGACAACCGATGTCTTTTCGATCCGAGCGAGCATCGCGGCGCCGCCGCCCAAGCCTGACTGAACGAGCGGCGAGGGGGGCGACTCTGCCGGGCGTCCAGAAGCCCATGCTTCAGCCGCCGGATAGACTCCCAAATCGAGGTTAATTTACCTTTGGGTCACCATGAATGCGCTCTTGCGCTGGCTCGATATCGACCCACCGTGGGCGCCTTCGCATGGATATAGTCCTGAAGAAACTGCGTATTTCGACGCCTGGACGCGCTGCCGTGGACGGCCGGCTCGCGAGCCCGGCTCGCGATTTTTTCGCAGACTGTGGCCTGAATAACACGAGTTTAATTGCTCCGCCCAGCGAACGGTTACCTCAGCATCGCTATGTGCACGCTGTTGTCGATGCGGCCGTCCGGAACCCGGTGCCGCGTCGCGAACTTAAAATGGCGACCAGGAGAGTCATCGCATGAATTCGAAACCTCTTACCCCTACTCTTCGGCGAGCCGCGCTGGCCGCCGCGCTGCTGGCCGGCACCAGCCTTGGCGGTTTCGCCGTGGGACATAGTGCCTGGGCCGGCGATATCGCGCCGGTCAATCCACCCGGCGCGCCGCTACAACCGCATACGTTGCCCGACTTCACCAGCCTGGTGACCCAGGTCAAGCCAGCGGTGGTTTCCATTACCAACAAGCTGAAAGCCACCCCGGCATCGATGGAACAGGGTGAGCAGATGCAACAACTGCCCTTCCCATTCAACCAGATGATCCCGCATGGGCAGCAGCAGCAGCAGGAGCACGCGGTCGAGGCCCGTGGCTCGGGCTTCATCATCAATGCGAACGGCACGATCGTGACCAACAATCATGTGGTCAAGGGCGCCCGCACGCTCAGCGTCACGCTGGATGATGGAACTGTCTTGCCGGCCAAGGTCATCGGCACAGATCCCCGCACCGACATTGCCGTCCTCAAGGTCAATGCATCGCATCCGCTGCCGTTCATTCAGCTTGGCAATTCGCGTAACGTGAAGCCGGGCGAGTGGGTCGTCGCGATGGGCAATCCGTTCGGGCTCAGCAGCACGGTTACCGCCGGCATCGTGTCAGCGGTCAGCCGCGATATCGGCGCCGGGCCGTATGATCAGTTCATCCAGGTCGACGCGCCGATCAATCAGGGCAACTCCGGCGGCCCGCTGTTTACCCAGGACGGCAAAGTCATCGGCATGAACACCGCGATCCTGTCGCCCACCGGCGGGTCGGTCGGCATCGGCTTCGCGATCCCATCCGACATGATCCGCACTGTCTCGGCGCAGCTTGAAAAGACCGGCAAGGTGGTTCGCGGCTATGTCGGGGTCGAGGCGCAAGAAATTACCCCGACAACGGCGCAGGCAATGCACCTCAAGGTCAATGATGGCGCCCTGCTGGCCGGCGTTCAGTCCGACAGCCCGGCGGCGCGCGCCGGATTGGAACCGGGCGACGTGATTGAGGCAGTGAATGGCGCCAAGGTAACCGATCCGAAGGAACTGGCGGTGGATGTCGCCGGCATTCAGCCGGGGGATCAAGCGCATTTAAGCGTGTTGCATGACGGCCAGGTCAAGGATGTCAACATCAAGGTTGGAACGCTGCCGAGCGAGCAAACCGCCAGTAACGATGATCAGAGCAGTGAACACCATGCCAGGATCGGCTTGGCGCTGGCACCGCTGTCGCCTGACATGCGCAATCAACTTGATGTTCCGGACGGGACGAAAGGCGCGGTGGTGCAGGGCGTACAGCCTGGCTCTCCGGCCGAAGCGGCTGGCCTGCAGCCCGGTGACGTCATTGTAGGCGTGGGCACCCACTCGGTCGGGTCCCCGGCCGAGGCGGCGCAGGCGATGCGCACGGCGATGAACGGCAGCGATCATGCGCTCGCGCTGCGGGTGATCCGCAACGGTCAACCAGTGTTCGTCGGTGTTACGCTGAAAGATCAGAGCAAAGCGGGCTGAACGAGCCCGCGACGGGGCGGCGGACGGTGCTGCCCCGTCTGCCTACTTCGGGGGCGGCGATCCCGAGGTGGGATCACGCGGACGCGGCAACGCCAGGCTCGCTCGGCGTCTTCGCCATCTTCGCCGCATCCAGCGGTACTTCGACATCGATTTCCAATGTCGAGAACGACGCGCCGCGGTCGAGCTTGATCTGAACCGCGTCCCGATCGACGGTGATATGCTTGGCGATGACTGCAAGGATTTCTTCCTGCAACGTCGCCAGCAGATCGGATTTGCCGATGACGCTGCGCTCATGGGCAAGCAGCACCTGCAGCCGGTCCCGAGCCACCGGCGCGGTGGTTTTCTTGCGAAAGAGCTCGAACAGGCTCATGCCACCCTCCGCCCGAACAGTCGTCCGATAAAGCCGGTGCGCTGCATCGGCACAACGACGTCGACAGTCTCGCCCTTGAGCCGCTTGGCGGCGTCGAAGTAGGCCCGCGACGGCACGCTCGTCGGATTGTTCAGTGTCACCGGCGACCCGATGTTGGAGGCCTTGAGCACCTCCTCGCTTTCTGGAATGATCCCCAGCAGTGGGATCGACAGGATTTCCAGCACATCCTCGACCTTCAGCATTTCATTGCGCGCCGCCCGTCCGGCATCGTAGCGGGTAACCAACAGATGCTTGTCGACCTTTTCGCCCTTTTCCGCCCGTATGGTCTTGGAATCCAGCATCCCGATGATCCGATCGGAATCGCGCACCGAGGAAACTTCGGGGTTGGTGACCACCACGGCGAGATCCGCATTGCGCATCGCCAGCAACGCGCCGCGCTCGATGCCGGCGGGGCTGTCGCAGATCACCCAGTCGAACTTCTCTCGCAACTCGGCGATGACCTTGTCGACGCCTTCCATGGTCAGCGCATCCTTGTCGCGGGTCTGCGATGCCGGCAGCAGAGACAGCGTGTCGATCCGCTTATCGCGGATCAGCGCCTGCGCCAGTTTGGCGTCGCCTTGCACCACGTTGATCAGGTCGAACACCACGCGGCGTTCCGCGCCCATCACCAGATCGAGGTTTCTTAATCCGACGTCGAAATCGATGACCACGACGTTCTCACCACTCCGCGCGAGTGCGGCCCCCAGCGCGGCGGTGGAGGTCGTCTTGCCGACTCCGCCCTTGCCGGATGTAACCACCAGCACCTTGCCCATAGGATTCTCCTAATCCAGAACCGATATTTTCATCTGTTCGCCGTCTAGCCAGACTTGCACTGGCTTGCCCAAAGCAGTGGCGGGCATACCGTCCGCGGTCTGGTAGACGCCATCGATCGCCAGTAGTTCCGCCTGCAACTTGCTGCAGAATATCCGCGCGCCGGGATGTCCGGAGAGGCCGGCGACGGCACGACCACGCAACGTTCCGTAGATATGGATCGATCCGCCGGCCATGACTTCAGCGCCTGACGCGACCGAACCAAGTACGGTGATGTCGCCGCGTTCGAACACGACCGACTGGCCGGAGCGCACCGGTTGGTCGATCAGTAGCGTGTTGACCTCGGTGCTTAACGGCGCAGCCTCGGCTTGCGGCAGGCCTTGCGCGGGCCGGCCCTCGGGCGGCTCGATTTCCCGGCCCCGACGGCTGGACACCGGCAGGGGCCGACCCCAGGCTTCAATGCCGTCCCAGGATGGATGCGCACCCTCGGTGCCGATGATGCGGATGCCGCGCTGTTCCAGCAATTGCAGGAATTGCGCCACGCCCGGCTGTTCCCGAGGGACAACCCCGAGATCCACCACGACGGGGCGGGCATCGAAGAAATTGGGCGAACGTTCCATTTGCGCATCTAGCGCGTTGAGCCAATCGTTCAACGGCACGTCAGGTGTTAAAACCAGCGCCATTATGGTGCGGCCATACACGCGGATCAGCGATTTTGTTTCATGCGATGTCACAGTTCCGAACTATCCGCTGCTCGGCGGACGGTCAACGAGAATCCGGTGGGGCTGCACAAAATCATGTGGATAACCCTGCGCATCGACCGCTAGGGGTAGTGGTTGAGCCCAAACGTGGCCCTATAAGTGGTAGCGCCGCCGAGGTCCCCCCCGGCGGCGCCCAACCGTGCCGCGCGACTCGGCCCGATCAGGTGATCGCGTGCGCCAGCAGGCTGCTCAGGTTGGCGCTGGAGGCCCCGGCGATGGAGGCGATCGCCACCCTGGCCCCCCCCGAGGTCGCCGCGATCGACAGCGTGGCGCCACTCGCCTGGTCGCTCACCGTCAGGTAGGTCGAAAGCGTCGCCGCCGCGCCGTTCCAGTTGGTGGCGGCCAGCGCCGGCTTCAGGTCCAGCACATCGGAGGTGGTCAGGATGTTGCTGGTGAAGCTGACGCTGCCATGGCCCGCCGCCGGCAGGATATAGACGTTGCCGGCGCCGCTGTCGGTGACGGTCTCGGCGCCGCCCGACAGGCTGACCACATCGCCCGATCCCTTGAGGAACAGCATGTGCGCCCCCGCGGTCGCCACCACCGAGACCTGGCTGGCGCTGACCGTCGCGCTGGCCGCGCTCAGGCTGATCGGCGCCGGCAGCGGGCTGGTGCTGGTCCCCGCATCGGGCGCCCAGGCCGCGCTCGGACTGGCCTTGCCCCACCACAACTGGCTGGCGTTCTCCTGCCAGACCTGCTTGTTGACGTAGGCCAGTTCGGTGACGTTGGCGGTCGTCGTATCGGCGACGCCGTTGACCGCGACCTGACCGGAGCCGGTGATGGTCCATTTGTTGCCGCTGGCATCGATGATCGCACTGCTGGCACCGGCCAGTACCATGGTGTCGTTCGCCGAGGTCGGCGGCGGCGTCGGGGTCGGCGCCGGGGTCGGTGTCGGGGTCGGCGCGGGGGTCGGCGTCGGCGCCGGGGTGGCGGGCAACGGACTGGTGGCGGTGCCGGCCTGGGGCGACCAGGCGGCGTTGGGCTTGGTCTCGCCCCACCACAGCTTGCTGGCGTTCTCCTGCCAGATGGTGCCGTTGACATAGGCCAGTTCGATGACGTTGCCGGTGGTGGTGTCGGCCGCGCCGTTGATCGCCACCTGACCGGAGCCGGTGATGGTCCATTTGTTGCCGCTGGCATCGATGATCGCGGCACTGGTGCCGGTGACCACGGTGTCGTTCTTCGACGCTGTCGGCGTTGGCGCAGGCGTCGGTGTCGGCGCGGGGGTCGGCGTCGGGGTTGGCGCGGGGGTCGGGGTCGGCGCCGGGGTGGCGGGCAACGGACTGGTGGCGGTGCCGGCCTGGGGCGACCAGGCGGCGTTGGGCTTGGTCTCGCCCCACCACAGCTTGCTGGCGTTCTCCTGCCAGATGGTGCCGTTGACATAGGCCAGTTCGATGACGTTGCCGGTGGTGGTGTCGGCCGCGCCGTTGATCGCCACCTGACCGGAGCCGGTGATGGTCCACTTGTTGCCGCTGGCATCGATGATCGCGGCGCTGGTGCCGGTGACCACGGTGTCGTTCTTTGACGCTGTCGGCGTCGGTGTCGGCGCGGGGGTCGGCGTTGGCGCGGGGGTCGGCGTCGGGGTTGGCGCGGGGGTCGGGGTCGGCGCCGGGGTGGCGGGCAACGGACTGGTGGCGGTGCCGGCCTGGGGCGACCAGGCGGCGTTGGGCTTGGTCTCGCCCCACCACAGCTTGCTGGCGTTCTCCTGCCAGATGGTGCCGTTGACATAGGCCAGTTCGATGACGTTGCCGGTGGTGGTGTCGGCCGCGCCGTTGATCGCCACCTGACCGGAGCCGGTGATGGTCCACTTGTTACCGCTGGCATCGATGATCGCGGCACTGGTGCCGGTGACCACGGTGTCGTTCTTCGACGCTGTCGGCGTTGGCGCGGGGGTCGGTGTCGGGGTCGGCGCGCCACCGGTCGATTGGCTGAACAGCCAGCCGAGCGGTGAACCGGCGCCGGTTTGCGGGTAGTAGGTATCCCAGACGTCGTGGCCCAGGCTATTGTCCTGGGTATATTTCATGTCGCCGCCGATCGCCTGTTCCGCGGCATAAAGGTTCTGATCCCAGGCCAGTGGGACCTGCCCGTCTTGGCCGCCGTGGATGGCCCAGAACGGCACATTCTTCAGTCCGGTTACAACCGACTGATTGGGTTGCGGATACCCTTGCCCGTAGTCGGCGCCCGCCAGTGACAGACCGGCGGCAAAAATCTTGCCCTCGGTTCCAGTATAGGCGTTGTATTTGATGATCATGTCTTCAGTGCCGATACCACCCATGCTGTTGCCGGTGACATAGACGCGGGACGGATCAGAGGAATATTGCGACATCACCTGCTTCAGCGCGGCGATGGCGTTGTCTTCGCCAGCGCTGTCGGCAGTATCGACACCCCCGAAGTTGATCGTTTGACCGGAAAGATCGGCCGATTGATCGAGCAGCGGTGCGACTATGATCGAGGGATAGTCGGTGCGGAATGTCGACGTGTTGAACCACGCATTGATCTGGTTCTGCAAATTCTGCGGGCCATAGGTGCCCTGGTCCAATTGATGCAAGTATAATACGGTGGAATACTTGACGCTTGAATCGTAGTTCGCCGGCAATAACACCATGTATTGCATGCCGTTGATCGACTGAACGCTCCAATTTCCCGGCGCGGCCGGCTGGCTGGAGGCGGTCTGCGTGCTACTCATGTTAAATTGTGCTCCCGGAACGTGTCATGCGTCGGGAGGTAGTCACGAGTATGTGATGCGGAGCAATGGCAAATCAGAACTGATTGCTGAAACAAATCGTATTTTGCAAACCATTACGTTTCGGCTAGATAGGATCGCCGAACTCTGCCCGCAGTATCGGCCAGGGTTTAGAGATCATTCGAAACGGATACGTTCTATATTGTACATTTCTCTGCATTGGATCGGACACGAACCCAATAAAATTACCTAACCGAATCTAGTATGGTGTAGGAAGAAATACTTTGACATCCGCAAAGAGCCCGCAAGGCGTGTCGGCCCAAGCGTTCCCGCGAAAGTCGACCCAGGCTATGTTTACGGCGGCAATGTCCTCAGCCGAGACCACGACGCCTTTGGGACAAAGGTGTCATCGAGCTCGTGGACCACCATCAGACCGGTTTTGGTCTTGATGGCACCGATCGGATCCACATTAACCTGGCAGTCTGAAGTTCTGGGTTTTTCAACAAACTCACCGACGACGATGCGACTGATCGGCTGCCCCCGTGCCACAAGCTCCGCCGCCAACTGCCGCGGCTCTTGCAGGTCCATCGCAGCGGCGACATCGGATCGCCTTGTTCGCCGGATTCGATCAGCGCTATCAGGTCATCCATAAGATCAGTGTTGCGGTCGAACAGCGGCTTATGCCCGCCCGCCAGGCAGCCGCACCCTGCCTGGCACCAATCCGCTGGGCTCAGCCAAGTCTCTCAGGCTGCGTCCGATCGCATTGACCGCGATACCGGTTGCGGCTGACGCTGCTCCAATCCGACCGTAACTCGCGGCGGCGGCTTCCGTGGCGGCAAACAAGCGTCGTTCTTGCTCGTTGAGCTGCGGTGACAGGGCGGTAAAGCGGTCAAGAATCGGGGCCGGGTCGATCCTCCCGCAACATTATTGTCTGCCCACCCTTTCCAGCATCCCACGCCAAGCCCAGTTGAACACGTCAAGCCCAGGGGAACCCGACTCGCTCGGTCCCGAACAGACTCTCAGCGCCTCGACACCACGGCCGGGTGTCGGACCGCGGTTTGTTTGCCGACCCCGGAGTGCAGGTCTCGGACCGCCCGGACTGTCGCGGGAAGTCCAGCGGTGCTGACTGAACGGATGCTGTCTCGGTGATCCGCCCGATACCGGCATAGAGTCGCGCCATCGATAGCTCGATGTCGAATTTCCGGCATCCTCAGGATCTGGTCGGTGGTGAAGGCGTCTGCGACGAGGCCGGGGCCCTTGCGCATCTGGATGATGCAACTGACAAGGTTTTGGGCCCGGATGACTGGCTTGGGCGGGGCTGGAATATGCGATCGTCGGGCGGTATGGACCGGAAGCAGCGGCAATATCCGTAGGCGTCGAAGATGCCGGCAGGTCGCAGCCTGTCGACAGCCAACCGTCCTGGCGCCGACGTGACCGCGCGATCCCGCTCCAGCGGCGCCAGTAAGGCTTGACGGACTGCGGCAAGCGCCAAAATCTATGGAGCGAGCATCATCCGGAGCCTGAGCGGGCGCCGACATTGGTAGCGGCCACAGGCATCCAAGAGCGGACCGAAATCGTGAGTACAACGCGCTTTGATCAGCAGATTCCTCCGAAGAGCGTCAGGCCCTTCAGCCGGTCAAGCAGACAAGGGCTGGATTTTGTGTTATGATCCTCGGAGCCTGTGGCTCAGCGGCAGCAGACCAGGCAAGCCTGATTTTGGGACAATGGCCGGAGACACTTGGCTTTTGCGAATGAAATTGCGGTCTTGCTGACTAATCGTCAACTAAGGGGAACAACAGAATGTCCGTGGGCGCCGTTTTAAAAGCCAAGATCGCCGCGCATGTCGTCTCCGTCGAGCCATCGGCGACCGTGCTGGAGATCGCGGAAATTATATCCTCCCGTCGGATCGGCGCGGTGCTGGTCCTGGATGATCGCGGTGGCGTTGCTGGAATCGTCAGCGAGCGCGACGTGGTGAAAGCGTTGGCGGCCCATACCGACAAGGTGGTGACGATGCGGGCAGACGATCTAATGACCCAGAATGTAACCACCGCCACCTCGGAGACCACGGTTGTGGAGGCCATGGAACTCATGGATCACGGGTATTTTCGCCATCTTCCCGTTGTCAACGACGGCAAAGTTGAAGGGATTATCAGCATCCGCGATCTGGTGAAGTATCGGATCATGGAGCATGAGCGGGATGCCGACAACATGAAGGCGTATATCGGGGGGGTGGCTTGATCCCCGCCGTCGCACCGAGCCAGAGCGGCCGTACGAGGATTTTCGCCCGTCCTTGGACGGAAATGGGGTTATCTTATCGTTAGGGTTGATCTCTCGGCAGGCATCCGCTGAGCACCATCGTCACGTTCGCGTCCTTTTCCAAGATAACGTAGCGCCGGATCGAAGGCGTGGCGCCGCATTGTGCGACTTGGTAATGCGGTCGGTGCGAGCAGCACGGACCTCCGCCGAGGCGATTTCGCAAAGCGAACCGAACATCGTCACCGATGGTCTTGTGCGTGTGGGCGCCCCGGTCATCGCGACGGGGCCGAAACCGTCGAATTCCCGGAGTTCCTCTGAGGCGAGGAACTCACCGACTGTGGTCCGCAGGCGGATGCCAACACCGAATGTTGCGTTATACCATTTGATTGCCACGTTTGCCGCCAGCCGCCAGGCGGTGCAACATTCCCATTCAACTGGGAATGAAATCCATGGCCAAGACCTACTGGATCGGCACCTACCGCGCCGTGACCAACCCCGACAAACTCGCCGCCTACGCGCAACTGGCTGGCCCGGCCATCACTGCCGGCGGCGGGAAATTCACCGTCCGCGGCACTCCGGCCAAGACCTATGAAGCGGGTCTCAACCAGCGCACCGTGGTGATCGAGTTCGACAGCCTAGCCCATGCCACCGCCGCGCACGACAGCCCAGCCTACCAGGCCGCGCTGGAAGCGCTTGGGGACGGCGCCGAACGCGACATCAGGCTGGTCGAGGGGGTCTGATCAGCCGCTGATATAGTCGCATTTGAAGCCGTCGCCCCAGCGCTTGATGTAGCCGCGGGACGGCGAGGGGAAATGCGCGAAGCAGCATTGCGTGTCGGTGTCGCAATAGCTTTCCAGGAACTTGCGGCGCGTCGCGATGCCTTGGGCCGGATCGTAATCGATCCGCATCGCCAGGTCGGGCCATCTGCCCTGCAGCGGCGTATGGATAAGGTCCCCGGTTATCACCGCGTCACGGCCGTTGCGTCCGAGTGTGACCGCGTAATGATCGATCGTATGACCCGGGGTCGGGATCAGCCTTACGAGGTCGTTCAGCGCATGATCGCTGCTGACCAGGTCGTGGCGTTTCGCTTCGACGATCGGGATCACGCTGTCGATGATCGGCGGCTGCGTCACCTTGTCGTTCTCCGCCAGCCAGAAATCCAGCTCGGTTTTTGAGAACAGATAGCGCGCGTTGGGGAAGGTCGGCACCCAGCGGCCGTTTTCCAGCCGGGTGTTCCAGCCGACATGGTCGACGTGAAGATGCGTGCAAAGAACGAAATCGATATCGCCGACGCTCAGCCCGACCTCGGCCAGGCCGGCCATGAACACGTTGTCGGTCTTCATGTGCCACATCGGCCGCGCCGATCGGTCTTTGTCGTTGCCGACGCAACTATCGACCAGGATGACGTGACGCCCGGTGCGCACGATGTAGGACTGGAAGCACAGCACCAGTTTGTCTTCGGCGTCCAGCGCCAGCGGCGTCTTCATCCAGGGGCGGCTGTCATCCAGCATCTCGGGGGTCAGCTTCGGCAGGAATTCCAACGCCGGGCTCAAGCCGCATTCCATCTCGATGATCCGGTGGACGGTCATGTCGCCGACCTTGAACGTCGTGGTCGCCATGCTTGCCGCTCCTGTGGTTGTGATTGTTGGGCGGAGATTAACCCCGAACCGGAAAGCCGACAAACCGGCGGCACGTCTCGGGCGAACCGGCGGCACGCCCTGGACGAAGCGGTTGGCGGCGCAAGCAAACTCTTGACCGGCGCTTGGTTGTTGACCATTTTGCCGCCAAGCCGGCAAGCGGCTGTTGAAGGATCAGGCCCAATGGCTAAGTCGAACGTCGTTCAGATCAAGCTGATATCCACCGCCGATACCGGTTTCTTCTACGTCACCAAAAAGAACGCTCGCGCCCAGACCAGCAAGCTGGAGCTGAATAAATACGACCCGGTGGTGCGCAAGCACGTGCCGTTCAAGGAAGCCAAGATCAAATAGTTGGGCGTGGTCCACCGATTGACATGACCCGAAGGCGGGACCTGGAGGTGGACCTGGGGATGTATCGACGGCGCCGATGATTGCCCTCCAGCATATAAGGTTGATCCTGGCGGCTGCGTGCCTGCTCGTCGGCTTGATGTTGATTTCGATGTCGGTCCGAGCGGCGGCTCCCGACTATCGTTTTGAGGTCACGGATGTAAGGGTTGTCGGTCCAGGCAAGACCGACGTCGTACTCCGGCTGCTTCATTTGCCCGACAAGGATCCGGTGAGTGGTGCCGTCATCCTTCAGGTTTCGGCCGATCGGGCACCGGACGGCATGCCGACGATTAAAGCCTCGGCCAAGCCGCTACCGGCGTCGCAGCCCGGCGTTTACATCATCGAGGTCGAGCGCGGCCGACCCGGCAACTGGGCGCTTCGGTTGGCCGCCAAGGTTCGCGGCGAGCCCGAGACGCTGCGTGCAACTGTGCCCGTCAAGCTTGGAAACTGACATCGGACGTTCGTGCGACGGGTGTGGCATCGGCGACCGCCACGGTCGCGATCCTATGCCAGCGCCGCCAGCCTTGCCTCGGCGTCATCCTCTTGTTCGATCCGCAGCGCGTCGTTGAAACGGTTAAAGAACCCGCAAAGTGTGATCCGCAACGTCAACTCGACGATCTGGGCTTCCGAGAAATGCCGGCGCAGATGCTCGAACAGATTGTCGCGGATGCGGGAGGGAGTTTCCCAAGCCGCGCGCGCATAGGCCACGACGATCCGGTCCACGTCATCCAGCTCGGGATTGTCCTCCTCGAGCAGGCGATCGATGGCGTCGGGGGACAATCCTTCGACCGCCAGGAACGGCTTGTGGTGAGCCACGCAATAGTGGCATTCGTTCAGTTTCGTAACGACGACGATCGCGATCTCGAGATACCGTTTCGGCAGCGTTGCCGCTTCGCGCAGTTCCATCAGCATCGACATCAGGTGCCGCATTGCCGCCGGGACATGGGCAAAAACCGCGACCTGGTTACGGAACGGCCCGTATTCGGCGGCGAAGCGCTCATAAATCGCCGCCTGGTCGGGCTGCAATTCGGCCGAGGGGATGTCGCGGACCCGAGCCATATCGTTATGCTCCCAATTCTTGTTCTACCGCAGCGTGGCCCCGGTCGCCTTCGCCACCGCGGCCACGACCTTCTGGCACGCGGCCTCGATTTCTGCGTCGGTCAACGTTCGCTCGCGCGGTTGGAAGGTCGCCTCGACGCCCAGCGATTTCTTGCCGTTGGCCATCTTGTCGCTTTCGTACAGATCGAACAGGCAGACCGAGGTGATCAACCCGCGTTCGGCGCCCCTGGCGGCGCGCAGCACCGCGTCGGCGGCGACCGAGGCATCGACCAGGAAGGCAAAGTCGCGCCGCACCGGCTGGAACGCGGCCAGATCGGGCGCGGCCTTCTTGCGCCGTTTCGGGTCGGCCACGGCATCGAGGTTCAACTCGAACACAACCATTGGCGCAGGCAGTCCCAGCGAGGCCAGCAGCTTGGGATGGATCTCGCCGAAATAGCCCAGCACGGTCTTGGGACCCTGGCGCACCATGCCCGACCGGCCGGGGTGCAGGAACCCAGGGACATCGGTCGTCACCTGCAGCGCCTCCCGCGGCGCGCCGACAGCGTCCAGCAGCGGCCACAGGTCGCGCTTCGCATCCATCGCACCCACCGGACGCTGCGCGGCCAGCCAGGTCCTGGGCGTCGATCCCGACCGCAGCCCAGCGGCAACCAGCTTCTGCCCGTCGGGGGCATCGATGTCGAAAGCCGGCCCGATTTCGAACAGCGCGACATCAGCGTAGCCGCGCGCGGCGTTGCGCCCGGCCGCCAGTGCCAGCGTCGCCAACGGTGTCGGCCGCAACTGGTCGAGGTCCGCGGCGATCGGGTTGATCAGGCGCAGCGCCTCCGGCGTCGGGCCGAACCGTTCGGCGTCCGCGCGGGCCATGAAGCTGAAGGTTACGCACTCCATCAGGCCGCCCGCCGCCAGGGTCCGGCGTGCCACCGCGGTGCGCTGCTGCCGGGGTGTCAGAGTGGCAGGCGGCACCGGGCTCTCGCGCGGCAGCGACACCGGCGCCACCGCGTCCAGCCCGCGCAGGCGCAGCACTTCCTCGATTAGGTCGCTTTCGGCCTCGATCGCGGCGCAGCCTTCGGCGGCGGCGGCCGCCTTGGCCGGGTCCAGCGCCGGCGACTGATCCAGGGCGATCGGCATGGCTATGTCGTTGCGCCAGGACGGCACTGCCACGGTTAGCCGGTCCGCATCACGCCGGCGTTCGGCGAAGCCCAGCCGTTGCAGCGAGGCAACCGCCGCGTCGGCGGAGATGTCGGATCCGCCGAACGCCGCGATGCGGGCGAAGCGCATGCTGGCGTCGCGCTGCCAGGCCGGTTCGGCGCCGGCTTCGGTCACTGCGCCGGGCTCGCCGCCGCACAGTTGCAGGATCAGCGCGGTGGCGGCCTGGATCGCATCCGGCATCAGCGCCGGATCAATGCCGCGCTCGAACCGCTGGCGCGCGTCGGACACGATCTGATGCCGCCGCCCGGTCTGCGCGACGCGCACCGGATCGAACAGCGCGCACTCGACGAAGACCCGGGTGGTGGTTTCGTCGCAGCCAGTTGCCTCACCGCCGATCACGCCGGCGATCGATTGCACCCCGGCGGCATCGCAGATCGCGCAATCCTCGGCATCGACGACATAATCCTTGCCGTTCAGCGCCCGCAGCGTCTCGCCGCGGCCTCGGCGCAAGGTCAGCACGTCACCGGACAGCTTGGCCACGTCGAACACGTGCAGCGGCCGGCCGAGGTCGAAGGTAAAGAAGTTGGTGATATCGACCAGCGCGTTGATCGGCCGCAGTCCGATGAAGGTCAGCCGGTCCTGCAGCCATTTTGGGCTTGGGGAGTTCTTCACGCCGCGGATGCCGCGCCCGATGATCCAGGGACAGGCCTCGGGAAACGCGATGTCCCAGCGCGGGCCGCCATCGAACAGCGGCAGGATGACGGCGGGGGCAAAAGGCTTCAGCGAGCCCAGCCCGGCCGCAGCCAGATCGCGTGCCACGCCACGCACCGAGAAACAATCGCCGCGGTTGGGGGTCACGCCGATCTCGATCACCGGATCGTCCAATCCGGCGTAGGCCGGGTACGACAGGCCGACCGGCGCATCGGCGGGCAGTTCGATGATTCCGGCGTGATCGTCGCCGAGGCCCATTTCCCGAACGGACAAGAGCATTCCGGCGCTTTGGACGCCGCGGATCTCGCCGACTTTCAGGGTGATCCCGGTGCCAGGGATGAACGCTCCGGGCGCGGCGAACACTGCCTTCATGCCGGTGCGGGCATTCGGCGCGCCGCAAACCACCGATACTATGTCGTCACCGGTATCCACCCGGCAGGCCCGCAGCCGGTCGGCATTCGGGTGCTGCACCGCCTCGATCACCTGGGCGACGCGGAACGAGGCCAGCGCCGCGCCGGGATTTGCGACGCTTTCCAGTTCCAGCCCGATCTGGGTCAGGGTATCGGTGATGTGGGGCAGCGAGGCGTCGGTCTGGAGGTGGGATTTCAGCCACGACAGGGTGAACTTCATCGCTCACACCCCTTCGTGCAGCATGGTCGGGGCCAGCGGGTTGAAGCCGTAATGGCGTAGCCAGCGCAGGTCGGATTCGTAGAACGGCCGCAGATCGGCGATGCCGTGCTTCAGCATGGTGATGCGTTCGACGCCCATGCCCCAGGCGAAGCCCTGCCATTGGCGCGGGTCGATGCCGCAATTGGCCAGCACGCGGGGATGCACCATGCCGCTGCCCAGGATCTCCAGCCAGTCGCCGCCGCGGCCGAGTTCCCCGGTCTTGCGGTTCCAGCCTATATCGACCTCCATCGAAGGTTCGGTGAACGGGAAATACGAAGACCGGAACCGCACCGGCAGGTCGGAGATCGCGAAGAAGGTGCGCAGGAAGTCGATCAGGCAGCCTTTCAGGTGGCCCAGCGTCATCTGCCGGTCGATCACTAGCCCCTCGCACTGGTGAAACATTGGCGAGTGGGTGGCGTCATGGTCGGCGCGATAGGTGCGGCCGGTGACGATGACGCGGATCGGCGGGGCTTTGGCCAGCATGGTGCGGATCTGGCCCGGCGAGGTGTGGGTGCGCAGCACCATCGGGGTCTCGCTGCCGGCGCGCGGCGGCAAATAGAAGGTGTCATGGTCGGCCCGCGCGGGATGGTGGGCAGGGATGTTCAGGGCGCCGAAGTTGAACCAGTCGGTTTCGGCGTCCGGCCCGTCCACCACGGTGCAGCCCATGGCGCCGAAGATCGCCGCGATCTCTTCCATGGTGCGGGCGATCGGGTGGATCAGGCCGGACTGGTTGGGCTTCGGCGGCAGTGTCGGGTCGATCCGTTCGGACAGCAGGCGGGCGTCCAGCGCGGCGTCTTCCAGTTGCGCCTTGCGCGCCTCGATCGCCGCGGTCAGCCCATCCTTCAGCCGGTTCAGGGCGGCGCCGCGGTCCTTGCGCTGTTCCGGTGGCGTTTTGCCAAGGTCGCGCAACATCGAGGTCAGGCTGCCGTTGCGGCCCAGCACGGCGATGCGCACCGCGTCCCAGGCGCGCAGATCGGCAGCGCCGGCGAGGGCTGCGTCGGTTCGGGTCGTCAGGGTTTCAAGATCGTCGTTCATCCCAGATCGTCATTCATGCCAGATCGTCATTCATGCCAGATCGTCATTCATGCCAGAGGTCATTCATGCCAGATCGTCATTCATGATCGAGTCCCGGGCGAGCGGAACGCCGCCCTCGTCGGGCGGTCCGCGACCAAGATTGCAGCCTCCAAGATCGCGGCTCTCCTTTTGGGGAGGGCCGAGGCTCAGAACCGGGGTCAGCCCAGGGCGGCCTGAACCTTCTGCACGATCGCGGCGAAGGATTCCGCATCGTCGTAGGCGATGGCGGCCAGCACCTTGCGGTCCATCTCGATCCCGGCCTTCTTCAGGCCGTCGATAAATCGGCTGTAGGTCAGACCGTGCTCACGCACCGCGGCATTGATGCGCTGGATCCACAGCCCGCGAAATTCGCGCTTCTTCACCCGGCGATCGCGGTAGGCGTATTGCAGCGACTTCTCCAGCCGCTCACGGGCGATGCGATAATTGGTCGATGACCGGCCGACGAAGCCCTTGGATTGTTCCAGAACCTTCTTGTGGCGGGCGTGAGTGGTGGTACCCCGTTTGACACGTGCCATGTGCTGCTACTCCGTCAGCCGAGACCGTAGGGGGCCCATTGTTTGACGGTCAGGCCGTCCGCATGGGTCAACACCTGGCTGCCGCGGTTCTGCCGCTTGGCTTTCTGCGAGCGGTTGATCAGGCCGTGGCGCTTGTTGCCGGGTCCGGCGAGCACCTTGCCGGTCGCGGTGATCTTGAACCGCTTCTTGACCGACGACTTGGTCTTCATCTTGGGCATTTTGGTCTCCTTATGGCTTGGCGCCCGCCCTACTCAGCGCGGATATCCGCGCGCGCGCAGTCGTTGGGCAAGCAATCGCGGCCGGGCATGCCCTTCCAGGCCCGGTCTCGCAGACAGGGGCGGGGATATAGCGAGGCTTGTATCACCAGGCAAGCGCGGATCGCGCCACCCGTGATAGACGACCCCGATACCGGACAGCGTCAAGACCGGACAGCGCCAAGCGGAACCGGTTGGGCCGGCTCGGTCGCGGTGGGCCATGCTTCGGGGATTTTGCGCGAGGTGTCAGTCCAGGCTCCCGCCAAGCGTATGTCCTTGCGTCGAATACTCGTAACAGTTGTGCGCTTCTTTTAAGAACACGGCCAGCGCGCCGATCACCAGATGGTTCGGAGTATTGTACTGCTCATAGTATCAATCACGCTGGACTCACGACGCCTCCGAGCCTTTGATGCCATGATGGTGGCACCTTCTCGATCAAGCAAAATCAGCCGGAGAAGTCATGGCCTTAATGGCATGGCCGTTGTTTCCGCGTTCCATCACCGATGGCGGAAATGTGCGCGTAGCGGCCTGATCTCGGTTGTTGCCCGGTGACTTCTACGCCATGATTGTGGCGGGATGCGAGGTGGTTTCAAGTGAAAGAACCAGTTGACGTAGATAAGACCCCTCGCGCCGGGGATTTTCGGCTTGAAGATTTCTTGCCTTACCGCTTGGCCGTGGCCGCCGAATCGGTCTCTCACCTGATGCTCCGCCAGCACCTTGCGCGGTCCGACCTGGCGATGCCGGAATGGCGCCTGCTTGCCGCGGTCGGCCGCTTCGGCGTGCTGTCGCCGACCGCCGCCGGAGAACGAACGTCGATGGACAAGGTCAAGGTCAGCCGCGCCGCCGCAAGCCTGGTGGCACGCGGGCTGATGCGACAAGGCGCCGACCCCGACGATGGCCGCGGCCGTCTGTTGCGGTTGACGCGGAAGGGTTCGACGGTGTTCTCAGGCGTCGCCTCGACCGCCAGCGACATCGAAACCGCGCTCGCGTCCGGCCTGACCCGGACTGAGTGGAACGCCCTGCACAAGGCTTTGAGCAAGCTTGCCGCGCACACCCAGTCGATGCTGGTGGATGCGTCCAACGAATGATGACGATTGACCGCCGATAGCCACCGACCGCGCGCGAAATCGCGTCCCGTGGATCCCGCCCCGGCGGCCAGATCTTGCGCGGACCGGCCCCAGATCTTGCGCGGAGCGGCCAATGACGGGCCAATACGATGCGCAATTCGCCGCCAACCAGCAGATCGGACCGCTTGCATGACCATCGACCCCACGACGCTGGCCGCCCTTTCCGGGGTTTCCACCGCCACAATCACGACGGTGCTGCTGAAAAAAGGTCTCCGCAATGTGTGGATGCGCGGAACCAGGCCGATCCGGGCCGGCCAGCCCCGCGTCGTCGGCGCCGCCTTCACGCTACGTTTCGTGCCCGCGCGAGAGGATCTGGCGACGCCGGAATCCTGGTCATCACCGATCTCGACGCGCGCTGCGATCGAAGCCATGCCGCTTGGCTGCATCACCGTCGTGGATGCCATGGGCGTCACCGATGCCGGCATTTTCGGCGATATCCTGTGTGCGCGGATGGCGAAGCGAGGCGTCGCCGGCCTGGTCACCGATGGCGTGGTGCGTGATCTCGCCGGCGTACTGGCAACCGGGCTGCCGGTGTGGTGCCAGGGTGCGGCGGCGCCTGCCTCGGTGACTGGCCTGACTTTCGTCAACTGGCAGCAACCGATCGGCTGCGGCGGCGTTGCGGTGTTCCCCGACGACGTCGTCATGGTCGATGACGATGGCGCGGTCGTGATCCCGAACAAACTGGTGGCCGAGGTCGCCGCCGTCGCGGCCGATCAAGAACGGCTGGAAGAATGGATCATGACCGAGGTCAACCAAGGCGCATCGCTTCCCGGCCTGTATCCGCCAAACGCCGAGAATAGAGCCCGCTACGAGGCCTGGGCAAAGAACCGATAGGTCACGCCCGGTCGTCCGAAAGCTGGGGACGCGCAGGTCAGGTGCGCGAGCCGGCCACGCGCGATTCCGCCAATCCCGGCGCAACGCCAGATTGACACGACAAACCGTCGATACACGGTCCGTCTACTCACAGTGATGTCATGATGCGCATGCGATCGTTCGCGCCTATCCAGCGTCTTTTGTAACGCGCCTTTCCGGTGCACCGAAGAGCCAGTCTTGCCCGATTTGATCGCCGAAAACCAATCCTTGATCGATACGGCGCCACGGATCGACCGTTCCGCGGCGACTGGGCCGGGACCCGCCGGGGGCAATGTCTTGCGGCACCTGGTTCCGCGCGCCTGGGCACCGGCGCGACGCAGCCTGTCCGGGGCCGCGTCGCGCCTGCCACCCGGCGTGCGCAACCGGCTTCGCCGGCTGCTCAGGCTCGGGCGTCCCGACATGGGCGACATCGAGCGCGAGTATGCAAAGTGGATCGCGCAGTATGACTGCATCGATGATTCAATCCGACGCTCGATTGGCGCCGACATTGCCCGGATGCCCGATCCGCCACTGATTTCGGTGCTGATGCCGGTGTTCAATCCGCCACCCACGCACCTGTCGGAGGCAATCCGCTCGGTTCAGGATCAATTGTATCCGCGGTGGGAGCTGTGCATCGCCGACGATGCCTCCACCGATGCGGCGGTGGTCGAACTGCTGCGTACGGTCAGCGAACGCGATCATCGGATCAAGCTGGTGCGGCGGGACCGCAACGGTCACATCTCGGCCGCCTCCAACTCCGCGCTGCGACTTGCGACCGGACCGTTCGTGGCCCTGCTGGATCATGACGACCTGCTGCCGGTGCATGCGCTCTATCAGGTCGCGACCACCATCCTGGCCCATCCCGATGTCGATATCGTCTATTCCGATGAAGATCATATCGATGACGAGGGGCACCGATCACATCCCTATTTCAAGCCCGACTGGAACCCGGACCTGATGCTGGGGCAGAACCTG
Organism: Rhodopila sp.; assembly: GCF_965277165.1. Lineage (GTDB taxonomy): Bacteria > Pseudomonadota > Alphaproteobacteria > Acetobacterales > Acetobacteraceae > Rhodopila. The sequence continues at coordinate 1,203,671 of NZ_CBDICE010000005.1, read as the reverse complement.
ATCAGCCATTTTGGCGTCTATCGAAGGAAGCTGGTCGAACGTATCGGCGGCTTCAGGATCGGGTTCGAGGGCAGCCAGGACTACGACCTGGCGCTGAGGATGGTGGCCGAGACCCGGCGCGAACGCATCCGGCATATCCCCAAGGTGCTGTATCACTGGCGACAGGGGGCCGGTGATCCGACGTTTTCCGAGGCCTCGCATCAGCGCTGCGTCGATAATGGCCGCCGCGCGGTGCAGCAGTTCCTTGGCCGCGATCACCCGAAGGCGCGGGCCGAAGCCACCACGTTCGTCGCCGGATGGACCCGCGTCGTTTACCCGGTGCCGGATCCGGCGCCGCTGGTATCGGTGGTCCTGTCCGCCACGGTTTCGGGCGGCATCGTGGCCAGTTGCATCGAACATCTGCTGACCCGGACCGATTATCCGGCGCTGGAAATCCTGACCGCGGCTGACGACACCGGCGCTTCACCCGAGGTGGCCGCGTCCGACCACCGGGTTCGGCGCATCGTGGGCCGCTCCCCGCACTGGACCAACCAGGTCGCCGAAGCGGCTCGCGGATCGCTGCTGCTGCTGCTTGACCCCGGCCTGGTTCCAAGCGACGCTGGCTGGCTGCAAGAGATGGTGTCCCAAGCGGTTCGCCCCGCGATCGGAGCGGTCGGTGCCAAGCTGCTGTCAACTCGCGGCACCGTTCGCCATGCCGGCCTCGTTCTCGGCGGCCGAAACCTTGCCTTCACACCGTTCCTGGGCCGGCGCCGCGCCCAGGACGGCTATTTCGGACATTTGCAGATTGCCCGTGAGGTCACCGCGGTGAGCGGGCAGTGCCTGATGGTGCGGCGGGCGGCGTTTCTGGCAGTCGGTGGGCTGGATGAGGTCCTGGCGCAGAGCGCGTTCAGCGACGTCGATCTGTGCCTGAAGCTCGCCGGGAGCGGGTGGCGCACGGTCTGGACGCCGTATGCGGAGCTCTGCGTTGGCGCCGAGGCGCCGCGACAGCGGACCGGATTTGAGCAGGCCGTTGCCCGCATGCGGCAGCGCTGGGGTGACCGGCTGGACGCGGATTGCTTCTGGAGCCCCAACCTGTCGTTCAATCCCAGTGACATCGGGCTGGCATTTCCGCCGTCGTCCGCGGTCGGCTGCGTCGCTCCGGCAGGTGCAATCCGTTAGCCGGTTCCGCGGCGCGCCGCGGTTTGCTGTTCGATCGCCGCCAGCAGAATGCACAGTGCAATGCCTTCCGACGCGATGGTGACGTCCGCCAGCGACGGGAAGGTCGGCGCGAGGCGCAGGTTGCTGTCGTGCGGATCATGGCCGAACGGCCAGGTGGATCCGGCCGCCGTCAGCGCCAGCCCAGCATCCCTGGCCAGCGCGACGACCGTTTTAGCGGTGCCGGGAACCGCGTCCAGGCTGATGAAGTAGCCTCCATCGGGCCGCGCCCAATTTGCTGCCCCGGTGCCGGCCAGGCGCTGATCCAGCGCCGCCTCGACCGCCTTGAACTTCGGCGCCAGCAGGGCGCGATGGCGGTCCATGTGCCGCATCAGGCCGTCCGGATCGCGCAGGAACCGCACGTGGCGCAACTGGTTCAGCTTGTCCGAACCGATGGTGCGCTTGAACGCGCGCGCCATGAACCAGGCAAGATTGGTGGGAGAGGAGGCGAAAAACGCCAGGCCGGCGCCGGCCAGCGTGATCTTCGAGGTCGACCCGAAGACGAACGCTCGGTCCGGGTTTCCCGCCGCCGCGCAGGCATCGAGGATGGGGGTGATTTCGCGCCGTTGCCCGGTCAGATGGTGCACCGCATAGGCATTATCCCAGAACAGCCGAAAGTCGGCGGCGCCGGTGCGCATCGCGGCGAGCCGGCGGATGGTGTCGTCGGAATAGCTCTCACCCGTTGGATTGGAGTATTTCGGCACGCACCACATGGCTCTGACGCTGGGGTCGGCGGCCAGCGCCTCGACCGCGTCCATGTCCGGGCCGTGGCCGGTCAACGCGACCGGCAGCATGTGGATGCCGTATTCCTCACACAGCGCGAAGTGGCGATCGTAGCCGGGAACCGGGCAGATGAACGCCGGCGCCGCATTGTCCCCTGGCGCATTGTCCCCTGGCGCATTGCCCCAGGCGGCCGTGCCGCCGGGGACGCCTTTCAGCAGCGCCCAGACGATGCAGTCGTGCATCACGGCCAGGCTGGAATTGTCGGCGACGAAGATCTGCTCCGCCGGCGCACCCAGCATCGGGGCAAACAGCGCGCGCGCCTCGGGCAGACCTTGCAGCACGCCGTAGTTGCGCGCGTCGTCGCCGGCCTCGGCAAAGTAGTCGCGGTTGCCCGGCAGGGTGAGCATCTCGGTCGCGAGGTCGAGTTGGTCCGGCGCCGGCTTGCCGCGCGTCATGTCGAGGCGCAGGCCGCGGCCCCGGAAGGCGTCGTATTCGGCACGTGCCTGGCTGCGCAAGGCATGTAGCTCGGCATTTGATAAATCGGCGATTCGGGTCATTCCGGACCTCCTGCATGGCCGTCGATCTACTTCGAAACACGCCGCCGATAAGTGTTACGCCGCCGACGCGGCCATGCGTTTGCGCGGCAGGCGTTCGCGATCGATGCTCCGGCGTGGATCGTCACGCGGCCGGGGATCGGGCGCCGGACCATCAGGCGCCGCGTTTGCGAACCGGCGCAAGCGGCTGCATCCCGAATGCCGCCGGCAGGTTGGTCGTCGTCGATCCTGGTCCGGGCGGCGTTTTCGCCTTGGCCCGCGCCTGTCCCGATTGCGTGGCCGGCGCGGCGTCGGGTCCGGCGTCGGCGATTTCGGTTTCCAGCACCGCGGTCAGGTTTGGGGTGATGCCATTGCCCAGAATGTCGCCCGACAGGTCCAGGTCGTCCCCAATCACCACGGGGATCGCGACCGCCTCGGCGAAACCCGCTTCGGCCAAAGCATGGCTGGGGTCCTCGCCGTCCTTGACTAGTACCGCGCGGATCGACACCCGGTTGAACGCCGGCAGTCGGTCCATCGGATTATCACTCATGCACCCTACCTTATTGATCGAGCCGCGTTGTCCGGTGCCCGATTGCCCATTCCGCGATTACCCGGCGACATCGCCAAACCCCGCAAGGCCGATTGTCGCATGCCTGGTTGCAAAAGCGTCATTGCAAACCTCCCGCCGCAAAACCCCTTCTGCAGCGTTCACTTAATGTTCTTAGCCTAATCGAAAACATTTGGCAAGGATTATGTTGTCGTGATCTGGTCGCCGCCGCGAAAACGGCGGTTCCGCCTGACGGCACGCGGGCCGGCCGGCGCACCTCAAGTCCGGCGAGCGCGATCACCTTTTGCTCGCTGCCGCTCCCAGGCAGGTCCGTCCGCAACGGTCTACGGCTGGTGATCAAGCAAGTTTCCTTCCCGGCGACGCGGCGCCAAGCAATCCGTCCAGGCAGATTCTGTGTGCCGCCGCGTCACCCAGCCGGACCAGGGTATCGTGCTCGCAGGCTTCGGATTCGCGCAGACCCACGCCGGACCCGCGTCGCGCCGCCTCGTGCCGGACCCTGGCTAGGCGCGTGGCCTCGGCGGCGTCAATCTGGATGGTTCGGTCGGCCCGGCCGGTTCGTCTGGCCAGTTCCAGCGCCATGACACCATCCCAGATCACCGTTGCGCCGCGCGGCAGCACCAGTCCCGGCCCGCTCCATTCCGAGCGCCTGAAACGCCTGGCGTAGGCTGGGGGTTCAAGCTCGACGGGCGCGGCGTGCCGTCGGCCGGCGCGGTCCACCGCATCGATCAGCAGGTCGATTCGGTAACCGCCCCAGACGCCCAGCTTGCTCGGGGCGTCCGTACTGGCCCAACCGTCGAGATGAACCACCACCACGGGCTGCCCGCGTTGGCGCAGTTCGCGCGACAGCATGGCGGCCACTGTGGATTTTCCCGACCGCGCCAGCCCGCCGACGAACCAGTCTTCGCCCGGCCGAATTGCCGCCAATAACGCCGCCCCGGCCTCCGCGATCCGGCGATAGTCATCCAGTATGAACCCGACGGCGGCGGGGAAATCCGGCTGGGTAAAGCCCGGCTCGAAGCGATGGCGCTCGTCCAGCCCGCCATTGCCGCTCAGCACCAGGATGGCGGAAACGCCGGCCGCGTCGGCGGCGCCGAGGTCGGCTGTGCTGTCGCCGATGAACCAGCTTGCCGCCAGATCGAGGTTCAGCTCGCTCGCCGCCCGCAGCACCAGCCCCGGCGCCGGCTTGCGGCAGTCGCAGACGATCTTCAGCGCCGCGACCTCGCCTGGAACGCCGGCGTCGGGATGGTGGGGGCAATGGTAGTATCGATCGAAATAGGCGCCATCAACAGCGAGCTCGGTGTCCAACCGAGCATGGATGCGACGCAGAGCGGCCTCGTCCGCCTGCCCGCGTGCCAGCACCGGCTGGTTGGTGACCACCGCCGTCCGCCATTCCGCCCGGTTCAGCCGACGCAGCGCCGCGCCGACGCCGGGGAAGACCTCAAGCCCCTCGGCCCGATGCAGATGGCTGACATCTCGGTTCAGCGTGCCGTCGCGATCGATCAGCACGCCGGGCCTGGGCTGAGCCAACCCGGCGCGGCTGACGGCGCCGTCGGCGAAGGCGCGACGCACCTTGTCGAGCCGCGCCGGCGTTCCGGCATCCTCGATGTATTCCGGTGATGCATAGCCGCGCAGCCGAGCTCCGGCGGACAACATGCGGGGGAACAGATCCTTGGCGAAATCCAGCGGCGGATCGGCATTGCGCCAGACCGCCAGCGCGTCGCGGCGCAGGATATAGAGTGCGGCGTCCACCAGGTTTGGCAGCCACGCCCCGGGTGGGTGCGGAGGGGGATGGAAGCGGAGAATGTTACCCGCGCTGTCCTGCTCGACCAGGTCGCAGTCCCGCGGATGATCGTTCGGCTGCACCAGCAGCGACCCGGCGGCGGCGGGATCGGCCGCGTGCCAGTCCCAGAACCGCGCTAGATCCACATCCAGCATGGTATCGCCGTACAGCACTGCGAACTCCACCGCGAGGTCGGGCAGCGCCGCCAGCACCTCCGCGGCCGTGCCCCCGTCATCCAGCAGCCTGACCCGGATCGGCGGCCGTTGCGGTCCGGCCAGCCAGTCACGGACCTGATTGGCGCCATGACCGACCAGCAGCACGACGTCGTCGAAGCCGTGCCTGGCCAGCAGCCGCAACTGGTTTCCCAGCAGCGGTGTTCCACCCACATCTGCCAATGATTTCGGCAGGTCGCCGAGCACGCTTCGCCGGCCAGTGCCCTTGCCGTCAGCCAGTATGATTGCCTGTTTCAACGTCCCACGTCCTGGCCGGCAATTTCTTGGATGCCGCGTGACAGGATCTCGCCACGGGCACATGGCCGAGGGATCAGATTGGTCGCCAGCAACCTAGCCGCGCCGGTCAGCAAACGGGTCATGTCACCTCCACGAAGTGGTAACGGCGTCGGTCGTTCGGCTGTTTAGCCGGTCCTGGCGGTTTGCGCACCCCGCAATCAAGCCCCATCGGGCTGGCCGGTCGCGATCGCGCCCTTCAACGGGCAAGCCGGTCACATCATCCGGGCATACTGATTGCTGATGATCCAAATCGTTCCACCAACCATAAGCAACACGATCAGGCTAGAAAACAGGATCAGCTGCAGGTCGTCACGCTTCGATTTCGACAGGTCGATATGGAGAAAGAAAGCGAAATGCGCAACGATCTGCAAAACCGCGGCAATCGCAATGATCCAAAGAAGCGTCAGACGAGGAACCACATGCCACGCCACGCATGCGAACGGCGCGACCGACAGTGTAAGCGCAGACCCGATGCCCACAATGTAGGCGCGAAGTTCACTCGGATAGTCATCGTCCTTGCTCATCACGCAAGACCCTGAAGATATACCACCGAGAAGATGCCTACCCAGATGATGTCCAGGAAATGCCAGAACAGGCCAAGCCGCAGGATGCGTATCTTCACCGCACGATCGCAGCCGAACACCTGCACCTGGACCATCATGACAACGATCCAGACTATGCCCAAGGTCACATGCAGTCCGTGCGTGCCGACCAACGCGAAGAAAGCGGAGTCGAAACCACTGCGCTCAGGTGCACCGCCGTTGTGGATCATGCTGATGAAATCGTGGATCTCGAGCCCCAGGAAGATCATGCCAAGCCCAAGGGTCACCGCCAGCCAGGACAAAAGCACCCCGCGGCGATGCCCATACTTCATCGCCAGTGACGCCATGCCGAAGCTGAAGCTGCTCAGAAGCAGCGCCGCGGTCTCCATGGCGGCGCTCTTGATATCGAACAGCACATTCGCTCCGGGACTGCCGGCCAAGCGGCCCAGCATCGTCCCGTAGGTGGCGAACAGCAGTGCGAACAGCACCAGATCGGTCATCAGGAACACCCAGAAGCCGAACACGATCTCCTCGGCTTCCGCATGCGCCGCGGGATCGGTTCGTCCCAGATTAAGTCCCGGATGCTTGCGCTCGTCGGCGCTGGCCTGCGAAGCGCTCATGCCGCTGAAGGCTCCGCCAGGCCGTGATTGGCGGGCGCCAGCTCATCGTCGCGTGAGACCGGGGGCGCCTGCCTGGCGGCTCGAAGCCAGCGTTCCTGCTCACGCTGTACTTCGTCTGCCGGAATGATACGCTTGGTGTCGCGAACGAAACTGCGGGCGATAACGGTGCCGATGATGACCAGGAGACCGAAGCTCACCAGCCACCAGATATGCCAGACCAAGGCAAAGCCGCAGGCCGCGCCCGCGGCGCCGATAACCGGGCCAACCATGGTGTTCCGCGGCAGTACGATATCTTGATAGGCTTCAGGGGCGGCATAGGCTGAACCGTCCAACTTGCTTGCCATGAACGCGTCGAGACCACGCACGATCGGCAGCACCGCAAAATTATATTCCGGAGGAGGTGAGGATGTCGCCCACTCGAGGCTGCGCCCGTTCCAGGGATCGCCAAGGCCAACCCGGTTGCTGTTGCGCTGCCGCACGCTGACCCAGAGTTGCATACCCAGGGTCACCAGTGCGCACATGATCAACACCGCGCCGAACGCTGCCGCGATCGTGTATGGCAGGTAGCTCGCCTGAAAATACTGATCCATCCGACGCGGCATACCGAGTGCTCCGAGCGCATAGAGCGGCATGAATGCGAACAAAAACCCGAACAGCCAAAAGAAAAACGAGATCCGACCCAACCTCTCATTGAGGCGAAAGCCAAATGCCTTCGGGAACCAGAAATGATAGCCCGCCAGCATGCCGAACAGCAGGCCCGGTATCAGCATGTTGTGGAAATGAGCCACCAGGAACAGCGTGTTGTGGACCTGGTAGTCGACGCCCGGATTGGCCAGCAAGATGCCGGTCAAGCCGCCAAGCGCGAACAGCATGATGAACGCCAGCGAGTATAGCATCGGCACCGTGAAGCGGATGCGGCCCCGGAACATGGTCAGCATCCAGTCGTAGATCTTAACCCCTGTTGGGATGCCGATCAGCATGGTCGCAACACCGAACACGGCGTTCACATTGGCGCTTTGCCCCATCGTAAAGAAATGGTGCAGCCACACCATGAACGACAGAACCGCAATGGTCATTGTCGCGCACACCAGCGAGATATATCCGTATAGTTTTTTACTTGAGAAGGTTGAGAACACCTCGGAGTAGACGCCGAAAGGTGGCAGAATCAGGATATAAACCTCGGGATGGCCGAACAGCCAGAACAGATTGGCGTAGTTCATCATGTTGCCGCCAAGGTCATTGGTGAAGAAGTGCATCCCCAGGTAGCGGTCGAGCGCCAGCAGGGCCGTCACTACCGTAAGCGCAGGCATCGCAAAGATCATCAGGATGCTGGTGCATAGCGCGGTCCAGCAGAACAGCGGCATGCGGAACAGATCCATTCCGGGCGCACGTTTCTTGTATATCGTGACCGCGAAGTTGATCCCGGTCAGGGTGCTGCCGATCGAACCCAACGTGACCGCCCAGATCCAATAGTCCGGCCCGACGCCTGGACTGAACGCAAGCTCGGTGTAGGGCGGATAGCCGCTCCAGCCGCCGGTCGAGAACCGGCCGATACACAGCGACGCCATCATCAGTCCGGCGCCCGCCGCGGTAAGCCCGAGACTGATCGAATTCAGCATAGGAAACGAAACGTCGCGGGCACCGATCTGCAACGGCATGACGTAGTTGATCAAGCCGGTCAGGAACGGCATCGCCATGAAGAATATCATGATCGTGCCGTGCGTGGTGAACAACTGCGAGAAGTGGTCCGGCGGCAGATAACCAGGCGAATCGTACGACACCGCCTGCTGAGCGCGCATCATGCAGGCTTCGATCACCGCGCGCGACAGCATGACCAATGACAAGACCACATACATGATGCCAATGCGCTTGTGGTCGACGCTGGTCAGCCACTCCGACCATAGCTTGCGCCACAATCCAAAGACAGTGATCAGAATTGTCGTTGTAATGGCGCCGATCACCACGAGCGACGCTGCCGCGGTCGCGATCGCGCTATAGAACGGAAACGCGTCATACGACAGCTTGCCGAACAAAACGTACCACCAATCGATTCCCTGCACGGCGGTCCCCTTAGTGCTGGCCCGGCACCGCCGCCTGGGCGTCGGCATGTTGGTATTTGTCGACGATCGAGCGGAAGAACGCGTCCGGCACGTCTGAAAACGCCAGCGTCGCCGCTTGACCGATACCGAAATCGGACCTGGCCTTGGCGACGGTTCCATGCTGAGAAAGGGTGCTGTAGGCGGCGGCGTCGAGCCTCTTGCCGCTTTTTGCCAGCCCGCTGCACCAAGCCGCGAAGTCCTGCGGCGACATTACCGACACGGTGAACGACTGATTCATGAAGCCCATGCCGTTGAACTGAGTGTTTTCGCCGAGCAGTTGTCCGGGCCGATCCGCCATCAGGTTCAGGCGGGTGACCATCCCCGCCATTGCGTAAATCTGACTACCAAGAGCCGGGATCAGAAAGGACTGCATCGTCGCGTCGCTGGTCAGGCTGAAACTGATCGGCCGATCCTGCGGCAGGGCCAGCATGCCGACCGTCGCGATATGCTGGTCCGGGTAGATGAAAAGCCATTTCCAGTCTAGCCCGACCACGTCCACCCTGAGCGGCGGCTGGGTCGACGGTAACGCGGCGTACGGATCGAACTTCGTCTCGTCTTCAATGATGACATACGCCAGGACCGCAACGATCGCGATCGGAACCCCCCAGACGAGGAATTCCAGCGGCCAAGAGAAACTCCAATCCGGCCGATACGCGGCAGCTTTGTTCCGCCGCCGGTATCGCCATGCGAACAGCGGGACCAGGATGAAGACCGGAAGGACAACGATCATCATCAAACCGGTGATCTCGAACAGCCAGCGCCTTTGAGCAGCCGCCACAATCCCGTGCGGATCGAGGAAGCTGGTTCCATCCCGGGCGCAGCCACTGAGCCATAAGATGACTCCCGAGGTGAAAAGCACGCGCCCGATCTCTCGCGCATGGCTTCGTCTGAGCGGCGCGCCAGACGACGCAGGCACCGAAAGCTGCTGCCGGTGACCACTTTGCTGCAGTCGATGCGTCGTCGGCTTCAACGTCTTCCTCGCCCCCTGCAAGCCCAATCACCACTTCCTGACCGAGCCGTGCGGTCATCCGTCCCGAGTCTGTCGTTCAATGCGACCAACAAACGCAATCAGCAAGTCACTAGCGCGAACCGCACGTGACTTACGTTTGAACTATTTCGTCAAACCGATATTGAGAACACCAGCCACTCAACCCGCTGTGCCGTTCTGCTAAACGGCACAGCGGTAACGGCGCTGACCCCGAGCTGTTAACTTTTCATAATAGGACAACGTGGGTTTGATCCGAGGGTTGAATGACGCGCTCATTAAAATATCATAGTAATTAGGCGAGCGTGGCGTGGCGCTCCCACCTGCTACGTGAGCGTTTTGTACCTCTCCGTCCGCTGACCGCGTCCATCAACAATATCGCCGATCGCCGCTCAGCCCTCATCACGGCGCTCGATAGTACCGATGCCCCACATTGTCCAATTTCGAAGGAAGCGAAGCGATGCAGAAAGTGGTCGTTGTCACAGGTGCCGGCGCCGGCGTAGGCCGAGCAACCGCTGAGGAGTTCGCACGCCAGGGATACGACGTGGCGCTGCTGTCGCGCGACACCGACAGGCTGCACCGGGCCGCCGACGAAATAAGCCGCCACGGAATCCGTGCCCTGCCAATCTCGACCGACGTCGCCGACGCCGACGCGGTAGAGGCGGCCGCCACGAAGGTCGAGACCGAACTCGGCCCGATCGACGTCTGGGTCAATGTCGCAATGGCGACGGTGTTCGCTCCGGTCAGCCAGCTGACGGCAAAAGAAGTGGAGCGTGGCACCCGGGTCACCTATCTGGGCCAGGTGCACGGCATGATGGCGGCGCTGTCTCGGATGCGCGTCCGCAATCGCGGCACCATCGTCAACGTTGGTTCGGCGCTGGCCTACCGGTCCGTCCCGCTACAGTCGATCTATTGCGGGGCCAAGGCGGCAATCCGTGGCTTCACCGACAGCCTGCGCTCCGAGATCATCCATGACGGACTCGACATCCATATTTCCATGGTCGATTTGCCGGCCGTCAACACGCCGCAGTTCAACTGGGCGTTGAACAAGATGGGACGGCGCGCCAAGCCGGTTGCGCCGATCTATCAACCCGAAGTACCGGCACGCGCGATCTTCTTCGCGGCCACGCATCGCCGGCGTGACGTCTGGGTTGGCTACCCGACGGTACAGGCGATCCTCGCCAATCGTATCGCTCCGGGCCTGATCGACAAGTATTTGGCCAGTGCTGGCTACTCCGGCCAATTGTCGCACGAGCCAACTGGACCGGACGCCCCGGCGAATCTTTTCGAGCCTGTTCCGGGTCCCTACGGCGCGCACGGGCGTTTCGACGAGAGGGCTCGTTCGGGAAGCTGGGAGATGTTCACCGACCGACACCGCAGCGCGTTCTTCGCCGCGGCGGCTATCGGTCTTGTTGCGACACTACATCAAATAGCCAAACGGCTCAATGTTTGATGACGGCCCAACGGCACAGCGCCCCCATCTGATGTCGGGCCACAGCGGCGCCGAATGAACACCGGACAAACATAGTGAACGGACCAGCCGTCATGAGTGGCCAAATCGAAGACTACGCCATGGTCGGCGACCAACAGACGGCGGCGCTCATCAACCGCGACGGTTCGGTTGCTTGGCTGTGCTGGCCACGGTTCGACGACGACGCCTGCTTCGCCGCGCTACTCGGAACACCCGAAAACGGCTGCTGGCGCATGGCGCCGCTTGCCGAGGTGCAGTCCACCACACGACGGTACCAGACCGACACCTTGGTCCTCGAAACCGACATCGAGACCGCGCATGGGGCCGTCCGCCTCATCGACTTCATGCCACCGCGGCGGACGTTCTCGTCGCTGGTGCGTATCGTCGTTGGGCTGCGCGGCAGCGTCCACATGCGGTCCGATGTCCGCATGCGCTTCGACTACGGCTCGCTGCCGCCCTGGTGCGAAGCGACAAACGACGGCGCGATCGCCCGGATCGGTCCCGATCTGGTGGCATTGCGCGCGTCGGTGCCGATCAAGGTGGAACAGCAATGCCAGGAGTCGGAGTTCACCGTGGAACCCGGTGACCGCGCCTGCTTCGTGCTGAGCTACGGCCCCGCGTCGCAGCCGGCGCCGGAACCGATCGACCCCGAGGTGGCGCTGACCGCGACACAGGCGCACTGGCGCGACTGGATCGGCCAGTTCGACGAAACCAGAACGAAATGGCCGGCCGAGGTCAAGCGCTCGCTGATCACCCTGAAGGCGATGATATACCAGCCCAGCGGTGGCCTCGTCGCCGCCCCCACTACCTCGCTGCCAGAGGCGCCGGGCGGAGACATGAACTGGGACTACCGATACTGCTGGCTGCGCGACGCAACGTTCACCGTCGGTACCCTGCTCAACGCCGGCTTCCACCACGAGGCGGAGGCTTGGCGCGATTGGCTGTTGCGCGCCATCGCCGGGTCGCCGGCGCGCATGCGGATCATGTACCGGGTCGATGGCGCGCGCCACTTGAACGAGTGGACTGTCGATACGCTGCCCGGCTACCGCTACGCCAGCCCGGTGCGGGTCGGCAACGCCGCCTCAACGCAGCACCAGGTCGACGTCTATGGCGAGGTGCTCGACTGCCTCAGCCTGGCTCGTAAAGGCGGCCTCGCCGTCTCCGCACAAGAGAAGATCGCGCAGATCAAGATTATTGAGCATCTGGAGAAGGTTTGGGACACTCCGGGTTCCGGCTTATGGGAGTCTCGCGCGCAACCGCGCCGACACACCTACTCCCAGGTGATGGCGTGGGTCGGCGTCGACCGCGTGCTGCAGTTCCTGCGATCCGACGAGGGTCGGGCCGATGCGGATCCGGCAACCGTGGCGCGCCTGGCGACGCTGCGCCAGACGATCCACGACACGGTGTATCACCAGGGCTGGAACGAGGGTCTCGGAACTCTCACTCAGTATTTCGGCGGACAGGAGTTGGACGCAAGCCTGCTGCTGCTGCCGCTCGTCGGTTTTCTGCCGGCCGACGAACCACGCATGGCGGCCACCATCGAGGCAATCCGTCGCGAACTCACCGAGGGCGGCCTGGTGCGACGCATGAAATCTCAGCCCGGCAAGACCGAAGAGGGCGCTTTCCTCGCCTGCTCCTGCTGGATGGCCGACTGCCTGTCGTTACAAGGTCGGCACGATGAGGCGGTCGAACAGTTCGGCCGTGTCCTGGATCTGTGCAACGACGTCGGGCTGCTGTCGGAGGAATACGATGTTCCGGCCAAACACTTGGCGGGCAATTTTCCCCAGGCTCTCACCCACCTCGCCGTCGTCAATACGGCGCTCGGACTATCCGGTCGCGTGCTTCGTCGTGGCGCCGGCTAAATAGCCGCAACATGTCCCAACCGCCTCACGTTCCGCAGAAAGTCTGCAGCACGCGTTCCTCCTGCTGCGGCGGACGGGTATACTGTTCCAGTGCCGGGTCGTCCCGGTAAGGCTGCGACAGCACGCCCAGCAACGTCTCGAACGGCCCGAAATCGTCCCGCTCGACAGCCGCGCTCAGCGCCGCCTCGACGACATGGTTGCGTGGGATAACCGCCGGGTTCACCGCCCGCATCGCCGCACCCGGATCGACCTCCCGCGCCAGTCTGGCCCGCCACCGCCGCACCCAGCCGTCATACCCGGCGCCATCCCCGAACCGCACCGCCGCATCTGCCGCGCCACTGTCGGCCGCGTCACACAGCCGACGGAACGTTTGAGTAAAGTCAGCTGCGTCCGCCGCCATCAGCCGCAACAGGTCCTGAGTCAGGTCATCGTCGCCCTCTTGTTCGCCGGAAAGCCCGATCTTGCGCCGCAGGCCGCCGAAATACGCCGCTTCGAATTGCCCCGCGAAGGCCTGCAAAGAATGCTTCGCCGTGTCCTCGTTGTTGTCAAGCAACGGCAGCAGGCACTCCGCCAGCCGGGTCAGGTTCCACAGCGCGATCCTGGGCTGGTTGCCATACGCATAGCGGCCCTGATGATCGATCGAACTGAACACCGTGCCCAGATCATAGGCATCCATGAAGGCGCAAGGGCCATAATCGATCGTTTCACCTGAAACCGAGCAGTTGTCGGTGTTCATCACGCCGTGGATGAAGCCGACCAGCAGCCATTGCGCCACCAGCGCAGCCTGCCGCGCGACCACCCCGTCCAGCAATGCCCGGTATGGCTCCGGGCCGAGCGCGGCATCGGGGTAATGCCTGGCGATCGCGTAATCGGCCAGCCGGCGCACCCCGTCCTGATCACCTCGGGCGGCAAGATACTGGAACGTGCCAACCCGGATATGGCTCGCGGCAACCCGCGTCAGCACCGCACCGGGCAACCTGGTCTCGCGCCACACCGTCTCTCCCGTGGTCACCGCGGCCAGTGCCCGAGTGCTGGGAATCCCCAACCCAGCCATCGCCTCGCTGATCAGGTATTCGCGCAGCACCGGGCCCAACGCAGCGCGCCCGTCGCCGCGGCGGGAAAACGGCGTCGGCCCCGACCCTTTCAACTGGATGTCGCGGCGCACCCCGTCGGGCCCAACCACCTCTCCCAGCAAATTGGCGCGGCCGTCGCCAAGCTGCGGCACGAAATGGCCGAACTGGTGCCCGGCATAGGCCAGCGCGATCGGCTCCGCGCCTTCCGGAATCCGGTTGCCGGCCAGCACCGCCACACCCTCCGAAGTCGCCAACTCGCCCGCATCGAGCCCCAGTTGCTCGGCCAGCGCGCGGTTCAGCCGAACCAGCGCCGGCGCCGCCACCGGCGTCGGGTCGATGCGCGCGTAAAGCCGGTCCGGCAGGCGCGCATAGCTGTTGTCGAATGAGATATGCATATTTCGACCCTACCGCGATATTCTGTCAGGCGCATCCCGCACCATGTTGTGCACATGGTTCCCTTGTCCGTACTCGACCTCTCCCCGATTCCCGAGGGCAGCGACGCCGGCCAGGCGTTGCGCAACTCAATCGACCTCGCCCGTCACGTCGAAACCCTGGGCTTTCGGCGTTACTGGATGGCCGAGCACCACAACATGGCGGGAATCGCCAGCGCGGCGACCTCGGTGGCACTGGCCCATGTCGCGGTGGCGACCCGCAACATCCGGGTCGGGGCCGGCGGCATCATGCTGCCTAACCACGCGCCACTGCTGATCGCAGAGCAGTTCGGCACCCTGGCCGCGCTGCATCCCGGCCGCATCGACCTTGGGCTGGGGCGCGCGCCTGGTTCGGATCAGCTAGCGGCGCGGGCGATGCGGCGCAACCTGGCGGCCGACGTGAACCAGTTTCCCTCCGACGTGGTGGAACTGATGCACTATTTCCGCCCCGCCGAACCGGGCCAGCCGCTACGTGCGGTGCCCGGCGCTGGCGAGGACGTCGCGGTCTGGATCCTTGGCTCCAGCACGTTCGGCGCGCAGTTAGCGGCGCATCTTGGCCTGCCGTACGCCTTCGCCTCGCATTTCGCGCCGGATGAGATGAGGGATGCGGCTGTCATCTACCGCGATCGGTTCCGACCGTCGCCGCATCTAGCCGCGCCGCACCTCATGCTTGGGGTGAATGTGTTTGCGGCCGACACCGATGCCGAGGCGCGGTTGCTGTTTTCCTCATTGCAGCAGGCGTTCCTGAACCTGCGCCGCGGCCGGCCGGGCAAACTACCGGCCCCGGTCGACGACTTCGAGGCCGGGGTCGATCGCTACGGCCTGGCGATGTTGGCCGACTCCCTGGCGTGTTCTGTGGTCGGTGGGCCGGAAACCGTGCGCGATGGCCTGCGCGCGTTCGCCGCCTCCACGGGCGCCGACGAACTCATGGTCGCCACGCAGATCTTCGATCCCGGCGCACGCAAGCGTTCATTCGAGATCCTGGCACAGGCTGCCGAGGCCTGAGCTCGTCGAGCTGAAAAACATCGCGATGCGTGGACCGGTCATGGGAACCCCGGGACACCCCGTTGACGCGCACGCACCAAACGGAGAATGCCATGCAGATCGACCACGCATCAGGGTTTTCCCCCGCTCGGCGCAGCTAGCTGAAATGGACTGGAGCACTGGCGGGTGCGACCGGCGTTGGCCTGACCACTGCCCATGCGCAACCCGCCGCGGCCGTAACCGCGGCTGGCGCACGTGAAGTCGGCGGCCTGCGCAAGGGCATGTTCAGCTACATGCTCGCCAGCGAGGAGTTTCCCACCGCCGAGCTGGTCAAACTCGGGGCCCACGCCTCGCGCGTCAGCTTCCAGGCGCTGTCCACCAGCGACCACATGCAGCCCTGGCAGTCCAACGAGGGCCATGTTGGACAGGCATGGGTCAACATGGGGGCGCTCGGCGCCCAGGCGCGTGGCTGGATGGGCACGACCGTCACTTGCCCGACGATGCGCTACAACCCCGCGGTGGTGGCCGAGGCGTTTGCGACGCTGACTCACCTCTACCCCGGTCGGATCTTTCTGGGAGTCGGATCGGGCGAGGCGCTGAACGAGCAGGCGGCACCGGAAACTGGCCGAAATGGCAGGAACGCTGGGACCGGCTGATCGAAGCCATCACTGTCATCCGCCAACTCTGGTCGGTAGTGTCTCAGTTTGAATAAAATCCCAACGGTACTTGCTCGCGGTTAAGCCGACCGCGTGCTACGATGCACTTATGCAAACTTTCAGGCTTTCGACTATTCTGGATACCAAGAACGGCCCGGTGGATCATGAGTGACACGACGTATCACGTGTTCCAGGATGGCGCCGGCCTTTACAGAGTGCGCATCACCCGGCTGGGCCAGTTCATCCAGGAAGCCGAGGGTTTTTCGTCCCAAACCGACGCCGAGGCTTGGGTCAAGCAAGCCGTCCGCCTTGGGGCTATCAGAGCTGGGCGCCAAGATCCGACTGCTAGACCGCATTTTCGGGTTGTATGAGCATATGACTCGCACTCCCAAACGTCCTCGCGACCCGAACCAGCTTGCGAAGCTGATCGTCGACCTAGCGACTGGGCAGGCAACGGAGCCTGTGCCGAAAGATGACGGCAAAGACGCTGCTGCCGTATCACTGGGCAGGCGTGGTGGTTTGAAGGGCGGAGAAGCGCGGGCTAATGCGCTTTCGCAGGAGCGGCGGTCTGAGATCGCGAAAAAGGCGGCTGCAACACGATGGCAGAAATAACTAGGCTACGTCCTTTGCAGCATTATGCGGGGGATAATAACTGACCGCTGGGCATGCCAGATCCAAGGGCCAATAACCGGAGCCTGGGATTGTCGTTATTTCCATTTTTGCACGCCAGAGCTTTGTTTTCAGATTGGACGTCTCATTGGATCCGCCGACGTGGCGGCCCTTCTCGTGGAAACTGTCGAGTATTTCGTGAGCTTGCATCGGGCGCCCGTGCTTTATAAGCATCTCCTTTACAAAGGACACGAATTCATGTTGCCGCATACCCTTCGGAGCTGGGTTTTCCGCTGTAATACGAGCTGTGATACCAGACACTGTTCCAGAAAAAGATGCCTCATTCGTTGGGGATGATTGTATTTGATTAGGGTCCAGGCTGGTGGTGTCTACACCTGCACCAGCGTATTTCCTATAAAGCGTTACAAACGTGTCTATCTGTTTTAACTCTTCCAGGATTTCCCTCCTCCTGGAAAGCGCCCTTTCGATCGCTTTGTCACCTTCTTCAGACATCTCACTCTATCCTGGCATTTCAGAAGAGATAGTATACCTCGAACCTCAACGCGGCGCCATCTCAAACGTGACCAACGAATCTCGCATCACAGATGTTGCACAGACGGCTGAGTGTGCTATGACGGGACTGCGCACGCGATTCGCGCTGATTGTGAGAGAAGATGCTGAGAAGATCGGGCTCGCCGATTCCCTGATCACCGAATCGGTAAGGCCCTGAAAACCGAAGAACCGCCCAAGACCTCGCACGGTCAAGAACGGTTCGTGGTGGTCCACGAAACCCAGACGCCCAACTAGCGACGGTGCATAGCACCGTCGCGCTTGCTTGGGAACTCCTATTTTGAAAATGAAGCTTATGCTTGACCGGTCGAGCATGGACGTATTAGTATTGGGCCATGAACAAGCTTCCTCGCCCCAAGCGCGTCGAGATCATCAAGCTTCTGGTCGAGGGAATGAGCCTTCGCGCTATCACTCGCACAACTGGCGTAAGCATCAACACAGTCACCTCATTGCTAGTGACAGCGGGCAAGGCTTGTTCGGAATATCAGGATAGGGCGTTCCGCAATCTGACCTGCCGCCGCGTCCAGATCGACGAAATTTGGGCTTTTTGTTACGCCAAGGCAAAGCAGGTGGAAACCGCCAAGGCCGCACCCGACCAGGCCGGTGATCTTTGGACGTTTGTTGCGATCGACGCCGACACGAAGCTGGTCCCGTCTTGGATGGTTGGGAGCCGCGATGCAGAGACCGCCAGGACCTTCATTTATGATTTAGAGGCGCGTATCTCCACGCGCATCCAACTGACCTCAGATGGCTACCGGCCATACATTACCGCCGTCATGGGCGCGTTCGAGGAAGTCGATTATGGGATGCTTGTGAAGCATTACGCTACGCCGCACGGGGAAGCTCAGGCTGCTCGGAGGTATTCCCCGACTGAATGCGTAGGCGCCACCAAGGAACTCATTTCGGGCAATCCAAACAAAGCACACATCAGCACTAGCCATGTTGAACGACAGAACTTGACAATGCGAATGCACATGCGCCGGTTCACGCGGCTGACCAACGCTTTCAGCAAGAAGGCCGAGAACCACGCTCACGCGGTAGCGCTCCACTTCATGCACTACAATTTCTGCAAGATTCACATGACGCTGAAATGCACACCAGCCATGAAGGCCAATGTCGTGCATGAGCTTTGGGACGTGGTTGATATCGTTCGCGTGATCGAAAGTTGGGTCGGGCAAATCGCCATTTCGCTGGGAAATCCAACGAGACGGTTGCGCTTCTGTTCTACATTCTTCCGACGAAACGTTCGATAGCATGTACTCAGCCTATGTGGTCGGTCAGGCACAGCTGTTGGACTACGTTATCAGCATGTCAACACCGGGCGCGACGCCAGAATAAGGCCATCGCGTTACTCCTAACTGTGTCGGCTTCTGCACCAAACGTTCAGTACGATCTTAAAAAGTGCGGCTCAATGACTTAATCAAGGGTTCTCACTGAGAACCGCGGTGGCTTGGCCGAGTGCGCCGGACCCCGTGTCTGTTGAGCCATCAATGATGGTTTCGAGCTTTAGCCCGAGATGCGCAGCCCAGACTTCAATCACGTTCCGCTCGATGAACTGGTTGAGAGGGGGATTTTCTCCACCACGCTGCGTCCGAACTGTCTGCTCGAATATCGACCAGTGCCCCGCTTCGGCAAATTCCAGGAAAGAAAACACGATCCGGCCGCTGGGCCGGATCACCCTACGCATCTCTTCCAAATAAATGAAACTCTCATGGTGGAGCAGATGCGTGAAGACACTGAACGCACAGGCGATATCGACGGACTTGGACGGAATCGGAATTGTCAGTTCTCGGTTCAAGAGGAACCGAAATCCCGGCCGACATTTCGTCGCGGCGTAGTCCAAAAGCGCTTTCACTACGTCGGTTCCAACGTATTCACTGACAATGCCGCTGTCGCTCAGCGCCACGGCAAGCCGCCCGCTACCGCATCCGAGATCGAACACGGACGCACCGGGCCTCAGGCCGACGTGCCGCAGGATGCCTAGCTCTATGGCGCCAATCAGTCCGAAATGGCCGCCCACTGCTAGGGACATTGCCTCGTCGATAGGATAAGCGGCAGTTAAGGCGGTGACGTGACGCTCGTAGTCTTCGACAAAGTGGAATTTGGCCATCCGCTAGATCACGCGCGTTTCGCGCGAGCGCGGAAGGTATCTGTCGGAATCGGGGTCAAACCCTGGGGGAGGGCTGATATAAGGCCAAGCCCGTTCGATTCCGCGACAATCCGCTTCAAAGTTTCGCAGCATTCTTTGGTAGTTATCTGGTGCGCAAACTCGATCCTGCCTCGTGGTGTGGAAAATGATAGAATGCTCGGCAGAAGCCTTGGGATCATCTGCCGCGAACTCCCGCAACAAGTATAGGTGCACCATGATCGCTGAACAATACATTGCTTTGTTGGTCCGCCGTTTAGCTGGTTCAGTTTTGGGAGTTTGCCCCTTCGCGGTATCGACCACGATAGCTCCCATCAAATCGGCTCCGCGAGCGCGGCGAACCCGGATGTGGGCTGTCGGCTGAACGCTGACAGACACCCCTCCGATCTTGAGGGCAGGCGAGGGTGCCGCGAGTTCAAAATTGAGACCTGTCATGCCTAGGCCATTCAGGCTGCGTTCAAAAACATCTAGCGCTCGAGTCTCAAACGTGAGATTCTCTCGACGCTGCGGATTTACGGCAGCGTCACGTTCGCGCTCAAGGGTTTCTCGGCAGGATGCGAGGATGCGGTAATCATGCGTGGGACTGGCGAGATAGCGTGCAATCGCTCGGCGAATGCGATCGTGGTTCAGCGTTGGCGCCATCTTCTGATACTTCATGTCGCGAAGCAGCGTTTCGCGAGGCGCAGCGTCCGCAGCCATATACTCTCCAAACAACAAGACCGAACAACGCGAGCGCAAATTTACGCGCCACTTAATTGGGGAATCATCCATGAGGCATGTCCTTTTCTCGTCTCTGCTCCCTGATGGTAAGCAGGTATGCATTTCCCCCGTTTCGATTGACGCTTATGAGGCCAGTGAAGCGCAAGCGCTTGGAGATGACACTGGCTACTTCATTTATGAGTATGACGAGCGTCAGCCAGCAAGTGGCATAGAAATCCTAGGCAAAGCCGCATCCTACGAAGCCGCCGAACGCCTCGTTGATATCTTTCTGAAAGTTAAGCGACCTCTCGCATCCCAAGAATAACTGGCGCAAGCCGCTAGTGCCTAGCCAGCCGTGGAGCGATGCCCCACATCCCTAGTCCGGCCTGTAAGCGCATCATAGAAAACAGCAAACTATTCGTCGGATTTGGCAAGCCCCCTAGGCATACAATCTTTGGATAAGTCTGGAAGGAACCAATTCCTTCAAACTGAGACACTACCCTCTGGTCCGGCCCGGACGTCGCCTTCAAGGGCAAATACTAAACCGTCAACGCCAGGCTGTACGACCCACCGACCACCTCGATCCCGCTGCTGACGGCGGCCAACGGCAAGAAATCGATGCGCCTGGCCGGCCAGTATGGCGACGGACTGGTCACCGACCCGCTGTCCTGGCTGCAGCACAAATCCGAGTGGCGGGAAGCCGCCCGCGCCGCTGGCAAAAACCCCGACCAGATGCCCGTCCTGGTCGAGCAATACGTCGTCGTCGGCGACCGCCACGCCGCTGATCAGGCGGCTGAATTCTGGCGTTTCGGCCCCAGGGCTTTCAAGACGCTATACAACGTCCGAAGTCCGACCGAAATCCAACAGAAAGCCGACGCCGGCACGCCGCTCCCGGAAGTCCAGAAGTCATGGGCGATCGGCACCGATCCCGCCGTGCACATCGACAAGATGCGCCAGTTGTTTGACAGCGGAGTCAGCATCGTCAACGTGCATTCCGGCCAACCGGACCAGGCTCGGGTCATCGACTTCTTCGCCCAGCGGGTGCTGCCGGCATTCAAACAACCCGCGTAACTACGCTGGTTCCGCGCCAGCAGGCGTCGCAATCCGGCGGCCGCCTCCCTGGCGTTACAGTTCGCAACAATCCCGGTGCTGGACAGGATTTAATCCAGGCCGACGCCCGCCGTTCGGCTTGTGCTGCACCGCAGCACTTGCGCCCGGCGCCGAGGCCGCCACATACCGGTGCCAGATGGGTCTCGTCACATATGCGCTGAAGTTCCGCATCACGTTCTATGTGATGTCGATCCTGATCCTGCTGGCCGGGATCGGCGGCTACATCGTGATGCCGAAGGACGTGCTGCCCGAGGTCAACATCCCGGTGGTGACCATCGTCTGGACCTACACCGGCCTTGACACGCCTGAAATGGAAAAGCGGGTCACCACCTACACGGAATTCGCGCTCAGCAACAACGTCAACGGCATCCGCGACATGGAGAGCACGACGCTGCAGGGCGTCACCATCACGCGGATCTACTTCCAGTCCGATGTCAGCATCGACACCGCGCTGTCCCAGGTCACCGCATCCACCAACTCGATCCGCGCCGTGCTGCCGCCCGGCATCAATCCGCCGGTGGTGATGCGGTTCTCCGCCTCGACCGTGCCGGTGATCCAGTTGGCGCTGAGTTCGAAACAGGAGAACGAGCGCCAACTGTACGACTACGGCCAATACCGCGTCCGCCAGACCCTGACTACCGTTCCGGGTTCGACACTGCCGTCGCCCTATGGCGGCGCGCCGCGCCAGATCATGGTCGATCTCGACCTCCATGCCTTGCAGGCCTACGGGCTGACCGCGGCGGACGTCACCAGCGCGATGACCGCGCAGAACGTCACGGTTCCATCCGGCCTGGCGAAGTTCGGCGACAAGCAGTTCGTCATCCGGCTCAATTCGACGCCTGAGGCGGTGTCCGCCCTGAACCAGGTGCCGATCAAGGTCGTCAACGGCTCGCCGATCCTGATGCGAGACGTCGCCTATGTGCGCGACGGCGGGCCTCCGCAGCAGAACATCGTGCGCGAGAATGGTGTGCGCGGCGTGCTGCTGACCATCCTGAAGAACGGCAACGCCTCGACGCTGTCGGTGGTCAACACGGTGAAATCGCTGCTGCCGGGCATTCGCGCCGCGGCGCCGAAGGACATGCAGATCACCCCGCTGTTCGACCAGTCGGTGTTCGTCTCCGGCGCGATCAGCGACGTGATCCGCGAAGGTGCCATCGCCGCCGGGCTGACCGGACTGATGATCCTGCTGTTCCTCGGTTCCTGGCGCTCGACCCTGATCGTTCTGGTATCGATCCCGCTGTCGATCCTGACCTCGCTGGCGGTCCTTGCCGCGCTAGGGGAAACGGTCAACATCATGACCCTGGGCGGCCTGGCGCTGGCCGTCGGCATCCTGGTCGACGATGCCACCGTGGCGATCGAGAACACCTATCGGCTGCTGGAGGAAGGCAAGGACTTCCGCCACGCGGTGGTGCATGGCGCGGCCGGCATCGCCAAGCCGGCGCTGATCTCCACTCTGTCGATCTGCTGCGCCTTCGTTTCTGTCACCTTCCTGACCGACGCGCCGAAATACCTGTTCACCCCACAGGCGCTGGCGGTGGTGTTCGGCATGCTGGCGTCCTACGTGCTGTCGCGCACCCTGGTGCCGATCCTGATCGACGTGCAGGTCCGCCACGAGCGGCACGACCCCGATGCCAGCCCGACGGGCACTTTCGGCCGCATCCACGCCAGCTTCGAGCGGGGCTTCACTCGCTTCCACCGCTTCTATTTCGGCCTGCTGCACGCGGTGATCGGCCACCGCTTCATCACCCTGGGCGTGGCCGGGTCGATCATCGCCGGCGCCGCTGTTCTTTTCAGCTTCGTCGGCACCGACTATTTCCCCCAGATCGACGCCGGCCAGATGACACTGCACGTGCGCGCCCCGCCCGGCGTGCGCATCGAACAGGCCGAGGTGCTGTTCCAGAAAGTCGAGGATACCATCCGCCAGGTGGTGCCGCGCGACCAACTGGGCGATATCATCGACAATATCGGCCTGCCGGCGTCGAACTATAATTTCGCTTTCGGCAATGGCACCTTCGTGGCCTACAACGACGGCCAGGTGCTGGTCACGCTGAAGCCCGGCCACGACTCAACTTTTACTTATCAGAAACGACTTCGCGCGATCCTGCACCAGCGTTTTCCGGACGCGATCTTCTACTTCGAAGCCGCCGACATCATCACCCAGATCCTGGACTTCGGCGTGCCGTCGCAGATCGACGTGCAGGTCAATGGCCGTCACCCCGGCAAGGACCTGCAGACCGCCCAGGCGATCGCCGCCAAGCTTCGCGATGTCCGGGGGGCGGTCGATGTGCATATCCAGCAGATCACCAACGCGCCGGAATTCTTCGTCCAGGTCGATCGCCAGCGCGCCGCCGAACTCGGCCTGACCGAGCAGCAGGTCGCCGCCGACTTGAATGTGTCGCTCAGCGGCAGCTTCCAGGTCAGCCCGAATTTCTGGGCCGATCCGCAAACCGGGATCCCCTACCAGGTCTGGGTGCAGACCCCGGAATACCGCAATGACAATATCACCTCGATCACCAACACCCCGCTGCTGGTATCCGCCGCGACCGCCCCCGGACCGCGCGCCCTGCAAATGCTGTCTAACGTCGCCACACTGAAGCGCGGCACCGAGCAGACGGTGTCCAATCACGTCAACACTCAGCCGACCTATGATGTTTACGCGGCAGTGCAGGATCGCGACCTGGGCGGCGTCGAGGCCGATATCGACCGCATCGCCGCCGATCAGCAAAAGCAACTGCAGGCGCCGGACAAGATCTCGATACGCGGTCAGATCCAAAGCAAGGATCAGGCATTCCTGCACATCGGCATCGGCCTGATCGTCGCCATGGTTGCGGTTTACCTGCTGATGGTGATCAACTTCCAGACCTGGGGCGACCCCTTCGTCGTGCTCGCGGCGCTGCCGCTGGCGTTTTCGGGCATCGTCGCCAGCCTGTTCATCACCCAGACCTCGTTTTCGATCCCGTCGCTGATGGGCGCCATCATGAGCGTCGGCGTCGCCTCGGCCAATTCCATCCTGCTGGTCACCTTTGCCCGCGAGCATCGCGAAACCCACGGGTCTACCGCCGCCGAAGCCGCCATCGCCGCCGGCGAGACCAGGCTGCGGCCGGTGTTGATGACCGCCGGGGCGATGTTCGTCGGCCTGCTGCCGATGGCGATCGGTGTGGGCGAAGGCAGCGAGCAAAACGCAGCGCTGGCACGCGCCGTGCTTGGTGGAATTGGCGTTGGAACCTGCTCGACGCTGCTGTTCGTGCCGTTCCTCTATGCGTTGTTGCGGCGTGGCGAGGCCAAGCCGCTGGAAGATTACCTATGACCGCAACCGACCCGCCGCCGCCGCCGCGCAAGCGCGTCATTGCCTACGTGCTGATCCCGGTCGCCTTGCTGCTGGGGATCGGCGCCTACCGGCACTGGCGCACCTACGCCGACGCCGCCGAAACCCAGGCTCGGCAGGAGAATTTCGTCCCCGACGTGCGCACCGCCGCCGCCCAGCGGGTCGATACCCCAGTGCAACTGACCCTGCCCGGCCAGACCGAGGCGTTCGACGTCGCCAATCTGTATCCACGCGCCACCGGATACGTCGCCGAACGCCGCGTCGATATCGGCAGCCGGGTCAACGCCGGCGATCTGCTGCTGCGCATCGACGCCCCCGACCTCGATCAGCAACTGCGTCAGGCCGAGGCGCAACTCGGCCAGAACCGCGCCGCTGTGCTGCAGGCGCAGGCCCAGGTGCAGTCTGCTCAGGCCAATGCCAAGCTGGCCAACGTGACCAAGTTCCGCGAAACCACGCTGGCCGGACAGGGTTGGGAAACCAAGCAGAACGCCGACAACGCCACCGCCAATTTCTCGGTCCAGACCGCCGCCATCGACAACGCCGAGGCCGGAGTCGCGGTCGCCCTGGCCAATCTGAAGGCGCAGCAGGCCACCGTCGACCGGCTGGCCGCACTGACCGCGTTCGAGCAAGTAAAGGCGCCGTTCTCCGGCGTTATCACCGCGCGCAACGTCGACAAGGGCGACCTGCTGACCCAGGACAGCAGCGGCGGGTCGCCGATGTTCAGCATCGCCCGCGACGACGTGCTGCGAATCGCGGTCTATGTTCCGCAAAGCAGCGCGATCGGCATTCACGACGGCGTCGAGGCGCAGGTCACGGTGCCGGAACTGCCCGGTCGCGTCTTCCGCGGCAGCGTTGCGCGCAGCGCCGTGGCGCTGCAGGCAGCATCGCGCTCGATGTTGACCGAGGTCGATGTCGCCAACCCAGGCGGCGTGCTGCACCCGGGGCTTTTCGTCAACGTGGCATTCTCGATCCCGCGCCAGGCACCGGCGATCGTCGTGCCGGACGCCGCGCTGGTGTTCAACGCCGCCGGGCTGCAGGTCGCGACGGTGGGCGCCGATAGCCGGGTTCACTTCCAGAAAGTCACGATCTACCGGGATTTCGGCACCACCGCCGAACTGCGCGACGGCCTGCAGGGCGGCGAAAACCTGGTGCTCAGCCCGCCCGCCAACCTCGCTGATAACGCCAAGGTTCACGTTGCCAATCCGCCGTCGAAACCGCAACCCGGCCGCGAGACCGCCAGCCGTTGAAGCGTCGGCAGCTCTTGGCCGCCTTGGCCTGACGCCGGCTGTTCCACTCCCACCGATCGTAATCTTCAAAGTCCCAACGTCAAAGCGCCAGCGTCGCCTCGATGATCTCGGGATCGTCGGGCAGGCGGTGCAGGCTGAAGCCGAGCTGGCGGACGAACGCCAGCATCGGATGATTGTTGGCCAGGATCTGTCCGACCACCCGCTTCAGCCCGCGGCTTCGCGCCCAGTCGATCAGCCGCCGCATCAGATCCGACGCCAGGCCGCGGCCCTTCATGTCAGCCTGCACGATCACCGCGAACTCACCGGCCTCGCCGTCCGGATCGCAGGCCAGGCGGGTCACGCCGACGGTTTCACCGGTGGCGTCTTTGATGGCGATGAATGCCATCTCTCGATCGTAATCGACCTGGGTCAGCCGAGCGGTCATTTCCGGCGAAAGTTGGCGCATCGCGCTGAAGAAACGATAGCGGATGTCCTCGGTCGACAGCCTTGAGAAGAAGGCGGTGTGGGCGGCGGCGTCTTCTGGCCGGATCGGGCGGATGGTGATGAGGTCAGCCGCGAACTGGCGATGTTGGGTCAATTCCGCCGGATAGGGAGCGATCGCCAGCCCCCGCTGCGGCTCGTCCGCACGGCGCAGCCTGATCCAGGCGTCGACCGCCATAACCCCACGGGCATCGACGAATAGCGACGGCGTCTCCAGCACGGCGATTTCGGGGAAGTCGACGATCACTTGGCTGATCCGCACCAACACCCCAGCGAGCCCGTCGCTGCTGACCGGGGGGCGATCGCGCAGCGGAAGCCCCAGCATCGCCCCGCTGCGGCAGCGTTGGATCAGCGCCTCGGCCAGCG
Organism: Rhodopila sp.; assembly: GCF_965277165.1. Lineage (GTDB taxonomy): Bacteria > Pseudomonadota > Alphaproteobacteria > Acetobacterales > Acetobacteraceae > Rhodopila. Next base: position 1,177,089 of record NZ_CBDICE010000005.1, on the reverse strand, counting down.
GCAAATTCAACGGCGGCAGATCGACCGCTCGGTCAGCGGGATTGGCGGTGGTGCCCCCAGCACCGACGCTGATCGCCGGCCCGAACGTCGCATCATCGGCGACCCTGGCCGCGAATTCCCGCGCCCGGCCGACGCAATGCTGGACCAGCAGTTCGGTGTTCGCCTTGTGCCGAGCCGCCAAAGCCTGGGCGGCGGTGATAACCGCGGCTGCGTCGTGCAGATCGAACACCAGGCTGGCAGGCGGGCGATCGGCCGGCGGCGCGCTGTCGCGCAGCTTGACCACGGCGGGAAATCTGACCACCTGCGCGGCCGCGGCTGCATCCTGGGCACTGCCCGCGACACGGGTGGGGACTGTCTGGATGCCGTAGGCGGCCAGGACGTCGAGCGCTTGGTCCTGGGTCAGCGCCAGCCGGTCCTGCGCACGGGCCTGGTCCAAAATGCGGCGCACGCGGCGCCGGTCCGGGGTCAGGTCGAGCACGGAGCTGGGCGGCATTTCGCGGGCGGCCTCGCGGTTGCGGCGGTCGCGCACCAAGTGATCGAAGCCTTGCACCGCCTGGTCGGGGGTGGCGAACACCGGCAGGCCTGCTCGCGCCAGGGCGATGCGATGCGCCGCGCCGGTGGTTTCGCCCATGGCGCAGACCAGCAGCGGTGCCGACAGCGTGCCTGGTGCTTCGCACAGCCTGGCGATGGCGGTTGCATCCGGGGCGCCTTGCGGGGCGTGGACGGCCAATACGCCGCCGATATCGGGCCGCGCCGTCAACGCAAAGGCGGTTGCGGCCAGGTCGGCCGAGGCGACCGAGGTGATGGCCTGATCCGGACCCAGTTGCAGACCCTGGCGCAGGACGCTGTCGGCCGCCAGGCGTCCGGCGCCGATGGCGTTGCTGACGATCGCCAACGTGTCGCGGCGGGCCGGTTTGGCGCGCGACAAGGTCTCGGCGGCGGCCAGCAGGTTCTCCAGCCGCTTGACCGAGAGCACGCCGGCGCGGCGCAGCGCCGCCTCGAACGACAAGTCGGCTTCGCCGTCATCGTCCAGCATCCGCAGCCCGGCGCGCAGGGCAACCACTGGGCGCAGCCGGGCCGCAGCGCGGGCGGCGGACAGGAATAGGCGATGGTTTTTGATGCGGCGGATGTCGAGCAGGATGGCGCCGGTGCCGGGATCGCGCGACAGCCAGTCCAGGGTGGCGCCGAAGCCGATCCCTGCATTGCCGCCAAGACCGACGATATGGCTGAACCCGACCCCATTCGGTCCGGCCCAGTCAATCACCGTCCGGCAAAGCGCCGAGGATTGCGAGATCAGCGCCAGGCGCCCCGGTGGCGGGGCAATGTGGGATCGGCTGGCGTTCAGCCGCAGGCTGGGCACCGCGAGGCCGAAGGAATACGGTCCAAGGATTCCGACTGCGGTGCGGGCGGCGTGGCGGGCGAGGTCATCGGCAGCACCGGGGACGATGGCGGCGAAGCAGTTGGCCTGGGCCAGCGCGGTGATCCGCGGCCCGATCTGATCCGGCGGAACGGCCAGCACCGCGAGCGAGACGTCCTTGACCAGCGTTGTGTGAATCTCACCGCTAAAGCCGCCGAGCACGAGGTTGGCGAGGATCTGGGCACCGGCACCGGCATCCGCGCCGATCACGGCGACGGATCCAGGTCGGAACAGCGCGGCCGGATCGAACCGGCCGGCGGTATGGAGGCGAGGAACGGTCATGCGGCTCCGATACTGTCGCGCGCGGGCATAAGGTCACGGTAGGGGTCGTTGGCAAGTTGCGAAATGCGCTATCGTCTGCGGGTCGCAGCTTCACGGAGGGCGAACACAATGTCGGATCGATCGCGCTGGGACCCCGAGATGGCCGCTTTCACCGCTGAACAAGAGCAGGCAGCGGCGGCCTATCCGGCGGTCAGGGCGGAGCTTCCGCTGGCGCCGCATCGCCGGGTCAACGATCTTCTCGGACTGCGAACGGCGGTCGACGGCCCGGTGATGGCGGACACCGCGGATCGCTTTGTCGAGGCTCGGGGACGGCGGATTTTTTGCCGCGTGTTCCGGCCGGTGACCGATCGGGTGATTCCGACGCTGGTGTATTTCCATGGCGGCGGCTGGGTGTGGGCGAACGTGGATACTCACGACCGGATGACGCGGGAATACGCCGCGGCCGGCCCGGTGGCGGTGGTCAGCGTGGATTACGCGCTGTCCCCGGAAGCGAAGTTTCCTCAGGCGCTGGAGGAATGCGCCGCGGTGGTGCGGTGGGTCCGCCAACATGGCGCGGAGTGGGGGCTGGACCCGACGCGGGTGTTCGCGGGTGGGGATTCGGCCGGCGGCAACCTGGCGCTGGCGACGGCGCTGCTGCTGCGCGATACCGGCGGCCCGGCCCTCGCCGGCGTGCTGGCGAACTATCCGGTCAGCGATGCTCGGTTCGATACGTTCAGCTATCAGGAATTCGGCGCCGGAGGGTTCGGGCTGAACACCGAGCGGATGGCGTTCTACTGGAGCGTCTATGTGCCGCACGACATCGACCGGCTGCACCCGCTGGCGGCGCCGTTGCGGGCGGATCTGGCCGGGCTGCCGCCGGTGATGGTGCTGCTGGCGGAACTGGACGTGCTGCGATCCGAGGGCGAGGCGCTGGTGGCCAAGCTGCGCGCCGCCGGGGTGGCGGTTGAAACCGAGACCTTCGCCGGGGTCGTGCACGGCTTCCTGCGCGCGACCGGTTCGGTTGCCAAGGCGCGCGATGCGGTGGCGATGGCCGGGGCCTGGATGCGGCGGGTCGGCGAGGCATCATGAGCCCACAGGAATAGCCTTTCGCTCTGGCGTCCCGGTGAGCTTCCGCTTGTGCCCGGCGCAGGCCATACGTTATAATATGGTATCGGTTTGGTCAGCACGGCGCCCGCCCCACGCGGCGTCCCCTGTAACGAGGGTCAGTCGGATGTACGATCAGTCATTGCCGCGCACCGCCGCGCACCCAAGCGACGTCTCGACCGATATCGACCCGGCCGGCTCGCCAGATATCGTGGTCCGCCGCCCCGGTGAGGCCGACATCGCGGCGCTGGCGGCGCATTTCTTCGAGATGCAGTCGCACTACAACTGCCCGGTGCCGGATCCTGTGGCGACCGAGGCGGCGGCGTTGATGTGCAAGCCGCCTACCGGCGCATTCGACCCGCGTGTGCTGATCGCGACCGCCGGCGATGCAGTCGTCGGCTCGCTGGTAATGAACGTTACTTTTCCGGCATATGCCTTGACCAAGGCGCTGTATATCCGCGACCTGTATGTGGCGAAGGCGGTGCGACGGCGCAATGTGGGACGGATGCTGGTCACGGCGGCGACGCGCCTGGCGGTCACTGAGGGCTTCTCCGCGGTCGAATGGACCACTGATTCAGCCAACAAGGCAGCCCGCAAATTGTATGAATCCTGTGGTGCCAGGCAGATCGATCGAACCTACTTCAGCGAGCGACGCGGGGTCGCCCGTCAGGTGGCCGCCGACCGCCGCAAGCCCCGTACGCCGGCGGCCTAGTACTTCGAGTCGTTCATAGTGCGGGGTACAACCGCTTCAGCTTGACGCGGGCATCGGCGGTGGTGAACTGCCAGTCGGCTTTGACATGTTTCTTGTTACGGCTGCCCTCCCATGCGGCGACTTCCTCGGTCAGAGTTTGCTTGTCCGCGATCCGCCGATCGAGGCACTGACCCGACAAGGCGCTGAGCTCGGATTCAGCCATATCCAGCCAACTGCCGTGCTTTGGCGTGTAGTGCCATTCGAACCGCTCCACCAGCCGGCGGGCCTCTGCGGCGGGAAAAGCCTCGTAGAGCGACGCCGGCTTGTGGGTATTGAGATTGTCTTGCATCAGCACGATTTTCTTCGCCTTCGGAAAATTCATGTCGGCTATGGCTTTGAGGATCTGAGCATAATCCACGGCCGTGTGGCGATCTGTCACCTCGACATGGCGCCAGCCTTCCAGGGGGGCGAAGATCATGAACAGATTAGCGGTTCCATTACGCTTATACTCGTAATCGTAGCGTGCCGGTTGCCCAGGCCTGCCAGCGATGGCTACACGCGTTTCGGCGACCAATTGTTTCGAGGTCTCGTCCACGCAGACCACAGGATACTCTGGATCGTGCGGCCTCTGATAAACCTCAAGAACGTCCTCCATTCCGGCTACAAAGGCGGCGTTGGCGTCCGGCGGGATCACCCATTGCTTTTGTAGATGCGGCTTAAGGAGGTTTTTTTTAGCGTCCGCCCGATCGTGTTGTCGCTGGCGCGGTCGACGATCTTCAGTTCGACAACGTGCTCTTCAAGGAGTTGTAGCGTCCACCGCTTGCGACCCTTCGGCGGGTCGGAACAAGCCAGCGCGATCAGTTTAGCCTCGGCGGCTCCGTCGAAAATGCGCGGTCTGGCCGAGGCTGGGGAATGCTTGCGGACCAGAACGGCCTCGAACCCCTCTTCCACCATTTGCTGGCGGGTCCGTGCGACCGTGTCGACGCTGGTATCGAGGGCTGTTGCGATTTGTCTGTCGCTCCAGCCGTCGCCCGCTTGCGCGCTGTCGGCCTTCAACAGAATGCGGGCCCGGGTCAGTTGCCGGGCCGGGTGGTTGCCCGCGTGGATCAGCGTGTTGAGGCGATCCCGCTCCTCTTCGCTGAGCTTCACCACATACCTTTTTCCAGCAAGTCGTTCCGCGATCACGAAGCATCTCCGTCGTTGCGGAACTATCGATTCGAAGAATGGCCGCGAAATCAATGACAGGAGGTACTAGCCTGGTACCAGATCGCACAGGCACAGGAAGCGCCGCACGCCAGGTGCCCGACGTTTTCTTGTTCTAACGTCATGATCGTCCGGCGCAACCACGTGTGGGACTTCAGCGCAAAGAGGTCGGCGCGCCAAATCGGCGACCGGGGCGCCTGACCGTTCGGCCTCCATGCGCGAACATGGCCTTGATTGCCCCGCGCCGCCGCCCATGCGCATATGCGCTTTCCGAAGGCTTGGCGCGAACCCGCATGGACTCCATCTTCAACGGCGACCTGACCACCGGCAAGGGCCGAACCGTGGCCTGGATCGACTCGCTGTTCGTCGACCACGCGGTGTTCCGCCTGGCGTGGGGCAATCTGGCCACGGTGGTTCCCGGCAAGATCTACCGCTGCAACCACCCGACTCCGCCACGGTTGCGCCGGATGACGCGGCGGCTCGGCCTGCGCACCCTTGTCAACCTGCGCGGCAAGACCCAGAGCGGTTCCGATGCACTGTCACGCGAGGCGGCGCGCGCGCTCGGTCTGGATTTTCATGACATGGCGTTCGACAGCCGCGGCGCGCCGCAGCGCGAGCGCATCCTGCGTTTTCATGATATCTACCGATCCATGCGAACACCGGCGATCATGCACTGCAAGTCCGGCGCCGACCGGGCCGGGCTCGCCGCCGGGCTGATCGTGCTGTTCGAGGGCGGTCGCGCGGCTGATGCGCTGCGCCAATTGTCGTGGCGTTTCGGTCACGTCAGGCAGGCCAGGACCGGCATCCTGGATGCCTTCTTTCTGCGCTTCCAGCGCGAGGGAGAGGCTCGCCAGCCATTCCTGGACTGGGTGCGGGAGGACTACGACGCAGCCGCGCTCAAGCGAGATTTTCACGCCAACGGCCTGGCCAGCTTCATCAACGACTGGGTGTTGGCGCATGAGTAACGAAGACCGTTCACGAACCGCTGCGCGGTAGTCCGGCAGCTATTGATTGACGGAGTGCGGCTGTCGATCAGTGCCGGTCAGCCGGCGAAAACATCGGCGGGCGCATCGGCTCGCAGACCGGCTCCCAGGTCGGCGCCGATGCGCAGGGCGTCGGTCGGATGGCCCGTCACGCTCCGTTTCAGCAGATACGATCCGTCGGCGCGGGCGACGACCGCGGTCAGCGTCAGGCTGTCGTCCGCCAGCAACCGGGCATAGGCGCCGATCGGTGTCCGGCAGGACCCGTCGAGCGCCGCCAGCACGGCCCGTTCGGCCGTGGCCGTGGCGCGCGAGGTGGGGTCCTCGATGGCGGCGAGCAGATCAAGCAGCGCGGCATCGTCGGCACGGACGGTGATGCCGACCACACCTTGGGCAGCCGACGGAACCATGATCGCCGGATCCAGCGTGACGGCGCCGGCAATCTCGACCCCCAGCCGGTTCAGCCCGGCCAGGGCAAGCAGGCTGGCCTGGCAGATTCCCTCGCGCAGCTTGCGCAATCGGGTCTGCACGTTGCCGCGGATCGAACTGACACGCAGGTCGGGCCGCAGGTGCAGCAACTGGGCCTGACGGCGCACCGAGGACGTGCCGACCAGTGCGCCACGCGGCAGCGCCGCCAGCGGGTCGGCGGGATCGGGCGCCCCGCAGCTATCGCCGAGGATCAGCACGTCGCGCGCATCCTCCCGGGTCAGCACGCAGCCCAGCACGATGCCGGCGGGAAGCTCGGTTTCCAGGTCCTTCAGGCTGTGCACGGCGCAGTCGATGCGGCGATCCAGTAACGCCTCGTGGATCTCCTTGGCGAACAGGCCCTTGCCGCCGATGTCGGCCAACGGGCGGTCCTGCACCGCATCGCCGGTGGTGGCGACGATCACCTCCTGTCCCGGCGGCGCGTTCGGGACCGCGGCGAGCAGATGCAGAAAACCCCGCGTCTGCACCAGCGCCAGCGGCGACCCGCGGGTGCCGGCGCGAAGTGGCGCGTGGGATAAGGCGCCGGGCACGGCATCGGACGTGTTCATCCCGCTTGTCTAAAGCAAGTGCGACATCGCGGGAATGCCGAGGCGGGCGAGGTAACCCCGCAACGGCGCGCGAGGCGGAACCGCGCCTGGCCTGCCGGAACTCAGTGGGCGGCGGCGTGCCTGGCCTGCCATGCCTGCATCTGCGCGATTTCTTTCTGCTGCGTCGCCACGATGTTTTTGGCAAGGGCCAGCATCTCCGGATCCTTGCCGTATCGCAGTTCGACCTTCGCCATGTCCACCGCGCCCTGATGATGCGGCAGCATCCCGGCGGCGAAGTCGCGGTCGGCATCGCCGGTCATCGGTTGCATCATGCCGCGCATCATCTTCTCGTCGGCAGCCTTGAAGGCCTTGGATGCCGGGCTGGTCTCGCCGGCCGCCGGCGACGTCATCGTTGCGGCCCCAGACGGAGCAGCCGTCGGCTGAGCGGTCGCAGCGACCGTCGCTGCCATCACCAGCCCAAGTGCGGCATAGAGCGTTGTCTTCATATTGATTCCTTCCAAACAGAACGAGCAAGCCGGACGGTCACAGCGCGGCGGCCCGCAGGCGAAGGGCGTTGGCGATGACCGACACCGAACTCAGCGACATCGCCAGGGCGGCAACCACCGGACTGAGCAGGATACCGAAGGCCGGGTAGAGAACCCCGGCGGCAATCGGGATGCCGACGGTGTTGTAGGCAAACGCGAAGCCGAGGTTCTGGCGGATATTTCGCATGGTCATGGCGCTCAGGCGTCGGGCACGCGCGATCGCCGCCAGATCGCCGCCTAACAGGGTGATGCCGGCGCTCTGGATGGCGACCTCGGTGCCGGTGCCCATGGCGATGCCGACATCGGCCTCGGCCAGCGCCGGGGCATCGTTGACCCCGTCGCCGGCCATAGCGACGATTTTGTGCTCCGCCTTCAGTTGCCGGACAATACGGTTCTTGTCGGCGGGCAACACCTCGGCGTGGACGTCGGCGATGCCCAGGCTGCGCGCCACCGCATCGGCGGTCGTGCGGTTGTCACCGGTCAGCATCACGACGTGGATGCCGCTGCTTTTCAGCGCGTCGATGGCGGCCTGGGTGGTCGGCTTGATCGGGTCGGCGATGGCGATGACACCGGCGGCCCGGCCATCGACGGCGGCGAACAGGGCGGTGGCGCCGTGCCGGCGCAGCGTCTCGGCGCGCGCTTCAAGCTCACCCAAAGTCACGCCCTGGTCGGCCATCAAGGCGGCATTGCCCAACGCCACCCGGCGGTCGCCGACGCGGCCGGTAACGCCCTTGCCGGTGACCGAGGCGAAGTCGGTGGCCTCGCTGATACTCAGATCGACCGCCGCGGCCACGATGGCCGCGGCCAACGGGTGCTCGCTGCCGCGTTCCAGGCTCGCCGCCAGCGCCAGCAGGTCGTCGCGCTCGATCCCCGGCGCGGTGACGACATCGGTGACCCTGGGTTTGCCCTCGGTCAGGGTGCCGGTCTTGTCGATCACGATGGTATCGACCCGTTCCAGCCGCTCCAGAGCTTCGGCCGATCTGACCAGCACCCCGGCCGCGGCGCCCTTGCCGACGCCGACGCCGATCGACATTGGCGTCGCCAGGCCCAGCGCGCAGGGGCAGGCGATGATGACGACCGAGACGGCGGCGACCAGGGCGTAGGCCAGCGACGGCGCCGGGCCCCAGATCGCCCAGGCGGCGAATGCCAGCACGGCTACGGATAGCACCGCCGGCACGAACCATCCGGCCACGCTATCGGCCAGCCGCTGAATCGGTGCTCTGCTGCGCTGAGCCTCGGCGACCATGGCGACGATGCGCGACAGCATGGTATCGGAGCCGAGCTTTTCGGCCCGCATGATCAGCGCGCCGGTACCGTTCACGCTGCCACCGATCAATTTTTCGCCGAGCCGCCTGGTGACGGGCGTCGATTCGCCGGTGACGATGGATTCGTCCACCGCGCTGGACCCTTCCAGCACCTCGCCGTCCACCGGGATAGCGTCGCCGGGGCGCACCCTCAGCCGGTCGCCGGGCCTGACCTGATCGATCGGGATTTCCTCGTCCCCACCGGTATCGGCCACGCGCCGGGCGGTCTTGGGCACCAGGTTGAGCAGGCCGCGAATGGCGTCGCCGGTGCGCTCGCGGGCGCGCAGTTCCAGCACCTGGCCGAGCAGGACCAGGACGGTGATGACGGCGGCGGCCTCGTAATAGACCGCGACGCTGCCGTCGGCGCCGCGGAAGCCGGCGGGGAACAGTCCGGGCGCGAACGTCGCGGCCAGGCTGTAGATGTAGGCGGCGCCGGTGCCCAGGGCGATCAGCGAAAACATGTTCAGGTTGCGGCTGACCACTGACGCCCAGCCGCGCTGGAAAAACGGCCAGCCGGCCCACAGCACGACCGGGGTGGACAGGAAGAACTGGATCCATATCGAAATCCGCGGCGGGATCAGGTCATGCAGGCCGAGGCCGGGGATATGGGCGCCCATCTCCAGCACAAATACCGGCGCGGCCAGCACCAGGCCGATCCGGAAGCGGCGGGTCATGTCGATCAGTTCGTGGTTCGGCGGCGCCTCGGCGGTCGGCTGCAGCGGTTCCAGCGCCATGCCGCAGATCGGGCAGCTTCCCGGACCGGGTTGGCGGATCTGCGGGTGCATCGGGCAGGTGTAGAGCGCCCCAGGGACCGCCGGGGCTGGCGACGATGCCGGTTCTTGGGTCAGAAACCGGGCCGGGTCGGCGGCGAATTTTTCGCGACATCCGGCGCCGCAGAAGTGAAATGTGGTTCTCCCATGCTGCAAGCGATGCCTCGACGTTGCCGGGTCGACCCGCATCCCGCAGACCGGGTCGGTCACGCCAGCCGGGTCGGTCACGCCAGCCGGGTCGGTCACGCCAGCCGCGTCGGTGGCGCCAGTCGGGTCGGTGGCGCCAGTCGGGTTGTTTGCGACAGCCGCTGGCGCCGCGCCGGCGTGGCCGGTGACGCGGCATGGTCGTGATGGTCGGCTTGGTGTCGGTCCACGGCAGGTCTCCTTGCCGGCCGCCGAGATGGCGGCTTGGCCGGGACATGGGGCTTCCCATCGTGGCAAGGTCAAGGCCTTGGAGAGATGCCGGGGGCGAGGGCGAGCCAAGGCAGCAAGCTCACACCAGGGCAAGCTCGCTTGTCGGCCGAACAGGTCTTGACCTTGCCATGATGGGAACCCTCATCAGTCGCTAGGAGAGCGCGAATGAACATCGGCGAGGCGGCCAGGGACTCGGGGATCACAGCGAAGATGATCCGCTATTACGAAAGTGTCGATCTGATCCCGCCGGTGCAACGCACCGGCGCAGGCTATCGAACCTACGATGAGCGGGATCTGGACACGCTGCGGTTTATCCGCCGGGCGCGCGATTTCGGTGTGCCGATGGATCGGGTGAAGCTGCTGGTCGGCCTGTGGCAGGACAAAAACCGGCCCAGCCGCGAGGTGAAGGCGATCGCGCTGCGTCAGGTGGCGGAACTGGAGGCCAGGATCAGCGAACTACGCGCGATGAAGGACGCGATGGCCGAACTGGCCGACTCCTGTCGCGGCGACGGACTGCCCGACTGCCCGATCCTGCGCGACCTCGAGGGCTCATCCCCGGCGCCGATCCATGCATCGCCGGCTGCGCGACCGGCTGTGGCCGGGAAGCGTCTCGCGCCGCGCCGCACCGCCTGAGCGCGGGTCGCGGCCTGGGGCCGTTTGCGGCGGCCGGCGGTCATGGCGCGGGAACCGCGCGATACGCCTTGGCCCCTGGGCGCCTTGGGTAGGTTGCGTCACCGGTCGGCCCTCTAATCGGCGCTCTTGGCGATCATCTCGACCGGTGCCACCACGCCACGCTCCAAAAGGCTCGTTAGGTTGGCGATCTTGCGCCCCGCGCTTGCACCCATGGCGATCCCAGGGCCCAGCGGCGGCGGGCCGGAGGGCGCCGGTCGCAAAGAGGCCGATCCTGCCGACGGCGGGCCCGATGACCCCCGGCCGTCGCGGGCCGCGGCCAGCGATTCCAGCGCGAAGCGGGCCCGGTTGCGTTCGGCGATGATGGTGAAACCGGCTTCGGTCAGGGCCTCGCGGTAAGCCTCGGCCGGCTCGACGAAACTGGTGTCGGGCCCACTTGCCCACGGCAGCGGGAAATCCAGCGCCCCGAGGCCGCAGCGCATCACGTCGTAGATCGCGAACAATGCGCCGGGCCGCAGCAGGCGGTGCACGCTTTGGGTCAGCCCGCGCTTGTCGGCGATGTTCATGCCGACATGCAGCAGTGTCGCGCGATCGAAGCTTGCCGCGGGGAACGGCAATGCGGTCGCGCCGCCCTGCCGGAAGGCGACCCGGTCGGCTAATCCCATCCGATCGGTCAGATCGACGGCGAGGTCGACAAATTCCTCCGACAGGTCGATGCCGGTGACCCGACAGCCCGACATCGCGGCAAGTTGGCGGGCCGGGCCGCCCAGGCCGCTGCCGATATCCAGCAGGTGCATCTCCGGTGTCAGGCCAAGCTGGGCGGCCAGATCGCGCGTGGCCCGAACGCCGCCGAGGTGGAACTCGTCGGCCCCCATCAGATCAGCCGGTTGCAGCCGCGCGGGGTCCTTTCCCATCGCCGTCGCCGCCGCGAGCAGCGTCTGGAGCAGAGTGCCGTGGCGGTAGTGCAAGGCAACGTCTTGGTCGGTGGTCATCGAAACCCGCTCCTGGTCGTTTTCCGCAATTCGGCCCGCAGCCTGTGGCGCGGCCGCCCCTCCGGGCACCGGCTTCGCCCTTCCGGCCTTGGCGCCCCGGTCGGTTGACCGTGGGCGTCTGTTGGGGATTGCGCAATCAGGAGCCATCGTGGGGATTTCCGATTCATGGCGGAGGTCATGGCTGCCGGAAGCGCCGCCGGGACCGGGTCCAAACCGCGCGCGCCGGAAAGCAAGCCCCACCGCGTCTGGCTGACGCATACGGGCCATTCCGCTTGGGCACGGCTTTGACTGGGCTGGATGGGCTAGCGTTGCGCTTCGGCAGGAGCACGTCCGGGACCAAAATGAACGCCCCGTCCACCGCGTCGCAGCGCGCGATGTTCGTCTTCATCTGCTTCGTCTGGGGTACCACCTGGCTGGCGATGAAGGTCGGTATCTCGACCATTTCTCCCGGCGTGTTCGCCGGCCTGCGCTGGACCCTGGCCGGCGCGATCATTCTGGCATTCCGCGCCGCACGCGGCCAGCGGGTGATGCCGCCGCCGCGGCTGATCCCAAGACTGCTGCTGGTCTCGGTGGTGCTGATCACGTTGAACCAGATCACCCAGTTGTACGGGTTGAAATACATCACCGCCGGGCTGGCGGCGGTAATCAGTTCGGCGCTGACGCCGATCGCGTTGCTGGTGTTCGCGGTCGTCGCCGGGCAAGAACGGATCAACTCGCGACAGGCGGCGGCGATCGGTCTGGGCGTCGTCGGAGTGGCGATGCTGTTTGGCCCTGCGGCGATGGCCGGCACGCTGGACGGGTGGCAGGTGATCGGCGCGGTCGGCGTCACCGTCGGTGTGCTCTGCTACACCGCCGGATCGGTGATGACGCGGCCGATGATGCGAACGCTCGAACCGGTGCAGTTGGCCGGCCTGACCGACCTGATCGGCGGGCTGGTGCTGCTGGTCTCGGCGCTGGCGGTCGAGCCTGGAGCGTGGCAGTCGATGCACCTGCAATGGGGCTGGCCGGCTTTCCTCGGCTGGCTCTATCTGCTCATCGCCGGGTCGCTGCTATCCACCACGATGTACTTCCTGCTGGTGCGCGACTGGGGGGCAAGCCGGCCGGGAACCTATGCCTTCATCTCTCCGGTGATCGCGGTGGCGATCGGCTGCACGCTGTTTGACGAAAAGCTGGATTGGGGAGAAGCCATCGGCATGTTGCTGATGCTGGGCGCCGCGGGGCTGGCGCTGCGTCCGGCGCGCGGGTCCCCGGTGCCGCTGCCGCGGCCAACAGCGGCTCCGGTGCTCAACGAGGGGTAGAACCCAGCCGTCGGCGGCGCACGCTTCGGTCGGCGCCGAACCGATCGGCGGCGATTTCCGATCCCCGCGCCCGCATTGTCGCGGGCATAGAAAACACATCATTCGGTGCTGCCGTCCTGGCGACCAGCCTGGCCTTCGTGCTGGTCCAGCTCGACGTGTCGATCGTCAACCTGGCGTTGCCGACCATCGGCGTTCGGCTGCAGACCGGTGTGACCGGACTGCAATGGGTGGTGGACGGCTATGCGGTGGCGTTCGCCGCGCTGCAGCTGTCCACCGGCGCCTGACTGACCGCATCGGACCGCGGGTCATGTTCACGGCGGGGCTGGGCGGGCCATGGATGTGGGCGCCGTCATGCAGCGCCTCGGGGTTCGCGTTTCTCAAAACAACTATACCGAAGAAGTAACTTACTGACAGGCGACGCGGGCCGCACCTGCCAGCGAACCAGGCTGTGGCCGGCGACGAGGCTGCAGCCCGACGCTTCCGTTTCGCCTAGGAAAATCCGCGCCACCCCGAACTTGCGAAAATCTGCCAGGCCGCCTATCGCGCCCCAACCACGCGAGAGGCAGGCGCATGATCCGCACCATCAAGCACGGCAGCACCGAGGCCGAAAAGACCGAGGCCGACCGTAAGGTCCGCCAAACCGTCGAAGCCATCCTGGAGGATATCGCTGCCCGCGGCGATGCTGCGGTACGCGATCTGTCGGCCCGGTTCGACAACTGGAAGCCACCCGCGTTCCGGCTGCGGCCGGACGAGGTCCAGTCCCTGATCGCGGGCCTGCCCGACCAGGTGATCAGCGATATCAAGTTCGCCCAGGCGCAAATCCGCCGCTTCGCCCAGGCGCAGAAGGACGCGCTGCATGATATCGAAATCGAAACGCTACCCGGCATCCGTCTCGGCCACAGGAACATCCCGGTCAACAGCGTCGGCTGCTACGTGCCGGGCGGGCGCTATCCGATGGTCGCCTCGGCGCACATGTCGGTACTGACGGCGAAGGTCGCCGGCGTTGCCCGCGTGGCCGCCTGCACGCCGCCGCTGAACGGCGTGCCCCCGGCCGCAACGGTGGCGGCGATGGCGCTGGGCGGCGCCGACGAGATCTACCTGCTGGGCGGCGTCCAGGCGGTCGCCGCGATGGGCCTGGGCACCGACACCATCCCGGCGGTGGATATGCTGGTCGGCCCCGGCAACGCCTTCGTCGCCGAAGCCAAGCGCCAGTTGTTCGGCCGCGTCGGCATCGACCTGCTGGCCGGCCCGACCGAGACCCTCATCATCGCCGATGACAGCGTGGACGCCGAGATGTGCGCCACCGACCTGCTGGGCCAGGCCGAGCATGGGCCGACCTCACCGGCGGTGCTGCTGACCACCTCACGCCGGATCGTCGAGGCCATCGACGCCGAGATCGAGCGGCAGTTGGCGGTGCTGCCGACCGCCGATATCGCCCGCGTCGCGTGGCGCGACCATGGCCAGGTGATCCTCTGCGACAGCGAAGACGAACTGCTGTCCGAGGCCGACCGCATCGCCTCCGAACACGTCCAGGTATTGACCCGGGACCCGCCCTGGTTCCTCGATCGGATGACCAATTACGGCGCCTTGTTCCTGGGGCCGGAGACCAATGTCGCGTATGGCGACAAGGTGATCGGCACCAACCACACGCTGCCGACCAAGCGGGCGGCGCGCTACACCGGCGGCCTGTGGGTGGGCAAGTTCCTCAAGACGGTGACCTATCAGCAGGTCAGCCCCGAGGCGACCGCGATGATCGGCGAATACTGTTCCCGCCTGTGCGCGATCGAGAACTTCGCCGGGCATCAGCAGCAGGCCGATCTGCGAGTGCGTCGTTATGGCGGCAAGAACGCCTGAAGCAGCATCGCGGTTGGGCGGAACTTTCCGATCAGGACAAGCCGATACCGGAACAAAAGCGAGGATCGTTCAACGTGACAGACCCAACAAACCCCACCGCGCAGGTGCGCTTCGAAACCCCGGCGCCGCACGTCGCTCGGATCGTGATGGCCAGGCCCGAGGCGCACAACGCCCAGGGCTTGCAAATGACCTACGAACTGAACGCCGCCTTCGACCGCGCCGCGCACGACGACGCGATCAAGGCGATCATCCTGGCCGGTGACGGACGCAACTTCTCGGCCGGGCACGACCTAGGCGGCGACGGCAGCCAGACCTGGCGCGATTTCGACACCGTCGGCACCTGGGCCGGTTTCGACGCCAACGGCGCGGAGGCACGCTACGGACGCGAAATGGAAATCTACCTGGAGATGTGCGAACGCTGGCGCAACCTCCCGAAACCAACCATCGCGCAGGTGCAGGGCAAGTGTATAGCAGGCGGCCTGATGCTGGCCTGGGTCTGCGACCTGATCATCGCCGCGGACGATGCGTCGTTCAAGGACCCGGTGATCGATTTTGGCATCTGCGGCGTCGAGTTCTTCAACCACCCGTGGGAATTGGGCATCCGCAAGGCCAAGGAGTTCCTGTTCACCGCCGACGAGATCAGCGCACAGGACGCCGCGACGCACGGCATGGTCAACCGCGTGGTGCCGCGCGATGAACTGGTCGCTGTCACCCTTGCCCTGGCGGAAAAGATCGCCAGCAAGCCAGCGTTCGCGCTGAAGGCGACCAAGCAGGCGGTGAACCACGTGCAGGATGTGCAAGGGCGGCGCAACGCGCAGATGCACGCCTTCAGCCTGCACCATCTGCTGCACGCGCATAACGAGCTGGTCTACGGCATGCCGATGGACCCCAACGGCCTGCCCGAAGCGGTCCGCGACAAGGTGCTGGCGCGGATGGCAAGGGCGAAGCAGGCGAAGACATAGTAACCGTGCCCGCTCTCGGTTGTTTTGCTGCGTTTTAGCTTGAACGTTTCGGCCAAGACGCGATCAGGTGCTATCCCCAGGGCCGCAGCACGACGCGGCCGGCGGCCCCATTCGCGGCGTTTTGATACGCCGCCACCGCGTCGGCCAGGGCAAACACCTCCACGATCGGGACCGGGCGGTAGTCGCCCGCTTCGAAGCCGGGGCGCAGCGCTTCCAGCAGGGCGGCCGATGCGGTCTGATCCAGCTGCAGTGTGTCGATGCCGAACAGCCGGCTTTCGTTGTGGTAGAAGTCCGCCAGGTTGAAACTCACCTCTCGCCCGCCGGTGGCACTCATTGCCACCAGCCGGCCGCGCCGAGCCACGCACTCCGCCGCGTGGCGGAACATCACGCCACCGACGCAATCCAGCACCACGTCGGCGCCGCGCCCGCGGGTAACCTGCCGCACCGCCGCGGGAATTTCGGCCGCGTCGGCGATCACCGAGGTTCCCACCGCGATGATTGCAGAGCCCGGACGCGGTGGCCGGCGATCCGTGCCGATGATGCGGGCGCCGATGCGCTTGGCGATCTGCACGCCGGCATTGCCGACCCCGCCGCTGGCGGCGATGATCAGAACCGTTTCGCCCGCACGCAGATCGGCGGCCTCGACCAAACCTTTCCATGCGGTAATGAAGCTGACCCCGACGCAGGCCGCCTGATCGAAATCCAGCACTGCCGGCTTGCGCCGCAGGCTGGCGGCGGGAACCAACATATATTCCGCGTGCGAACCATCCCGGGTGAACCCGCTGTCACCGCCGGTGCCCCAGACCTCGGCACCGATCCAGCCCGCGGGTCCGGCCGTGACCACGCCGGCGAAGTCGCGTCCGGGAGTGCGCGGCAGCGTGGTCTGTGCCATCGCGCCGTCGACGTTCTTCCAGTCGCTGGGGTTGATCGAGGCGGCCTCGACCCGGATCAGCGCTTCGTCCGCGCCCGGCGACAGGTCGGCGATGGTTTCCACCTTCAGCACGTCCGGCTTGCCGTGGCGGGTGAACCTGACAGCCCTCATGGTGGTGGCTCCGACAATCGTGGCGCCTCGCTTGACGCCGGGTTCTTGCGCGTCGCTTGACGCTTCGTCTCAGCGCGTCGCTTGACGCGAAGATCATTCGGACGACACTGCCTCAACCCCGAAAAGGAGGAAACACCGCATGAGCGACGTCACCATCATCGCAACCGGTTTTGGCTTTCCGGAGGGCCCCGTGGTGTGCCCCGACAGTTCGATCATCCTGACCGAGATCCGCAACAACCAGCTCTCCAAGGTCACAACGGACGGCAAGGCCAACGTGTTCTCGCGCTGCGGCGGCGGTCCGAACGGGCTGGCGTTTGGCCCCGATGGCGCGCTGTATTTGTGCAACAATGGCGGCAGCCGCTATGTCGAGGGCTACTCGATGGGCGTCGCACCGCATCCGGACTACAGGTTCGGCTATATCCAGCGGATCGACGCGAAAACTGGTGACGCGAAGACGCTTTACACCGAGGTCGGCGGCAACAAGCTGTCGGCGCCGAACGATATCGTGTTCGATACCCAGGGTGGCTTCTACTTCACCGACCTCGGCAAGCGCTACGCGCGCCATCGCGACCACGGCGGACTGTACTACGCGCTGCCCGACGGGTCGAAGGTGACCGAGATCGCATTCCCGATCCTCAGCCCCAACGGCTGCGGCCTGTCGCCGGATGGCAAGACCCTCTACGCCGCCGACACCGAGGGCGCTCGGTTGTGGGCGTTCGACATCGAGGCACCGGGCCTGCTTCGCAAGCCCGCCCCGCACGCCCACCACAGCGGCCGGGTGATCGCCGGCCTGCCCGGCAACGCCCGGTTCGACAGCCTGGCGGTGATGGCGAACGGCAACATCGCGGTCGCGACCTTGAACACCGGCTACATCACCGAGATTTCGCCCGGCGGTGAGATCGTGCGCGCGGAGAAGATGCCCGACCAGTATCCGACCAACATCTGCTTCGGCGGCGCCGACATGCGCACCGCCTATATCACGCTGTCCGACAGCGGGCGGTTGGGGTCGATGCAGTGGCCGACGCCGGGACTGAAGCTGAACTTCGGCTGACCACGCATCGCACGCTGCGGCTCATCTGCCAGCCGATTGCAAGCAAGCGCCGGGCGTCCGCGCTGCGGCGCGTGATCTGATGTTCGAAAAACGGGCGAGATATCGCGCCGCTCCTCTGCTGCGCGATGCTAGTCCTGGCGCGGCCGCCGCAGCGTGAACGTCTCGAACGCCGCCAGCGCACCATCCGGTCCCACGACGTCGTAGTACACCACCTGCATGGTGGTGAACCCCCCACGTTCGGATCCCGGATCAACACTGAACGCGGCGAAGCCATAGGCGTGCGCCGCGTTGCGCACCGCCGACCAGGGCGCGTCCTCCTTGACGTAGACCGGCACCCGCTTTTTCGTTGCCGGATCGACCGCCCCGACCGATACGATCACGCGGCACTGCGGCGGATTGAAAAACAGCTGGTTCGACGGCACCGACGTTCCACCGCCACCGATCACCATGTGTACCGTTCCCTTGCTGGTGTCGATCACCTCGGTGGCGAGCGAGGCGGGTTTCGGCGTCAATGTCTGGTTCGCCTCCTGGCCACGGATCGGGTGGGAACGTTCGTAATGATGTTCGTGCCCACACACCACCAGGTCGACGTTGTACCGATCGAACAGCGGCACCCATTCCTCGCGGATCCCGAGATCGGCGCCGTTGAATTTGTCAGCCGTCGAGATCGCGACCTGGTGCATGCAAACCACCACCCAGTCGATATCGCGGTTCGCTCGCGTGGCCGCCAACTCTTTCTCCAGCCAGGCTTTCTGTGCCCCGGACGAATAGCCCCTGACGTAGGAATTGCCGCCGTCCTGGTAGGTGACGTCGTCGTTGGCGATACTGATCACCCGCACCGAACCGGCGGTGAAGGCATACCAGAGCCCGCGTGTCACCTCGGTCTGGCCGGTGGCGTCCGGCACCGAGAAATAGGTCTGATAGGCCTGATAGCCGATCGGTCCGTTGCCGAGTTCGTTCTCGTGGTTGCCGGGTGAGGGCATCCACGGGCGATTGCGCGCGCTGCGCGTGTTGTTCGCCCAGAAGTCCGACCAGGTCCGCACCCGGTCCGCGGCCAGATTGGCGTAACACAGATCGCCATTGAACAAGTGGAACAGCGGCCGCAGTTGCTCGACGCCGAGTGTCGTGTCCGCCGCGGCCGGTGAGCCGAGATTGTCGTTGACGAACACCGGGGCCGGCAGCGTGACCCCCGGTGGCGGGACGAACTTCTTGCCGGTGGTCGGTGTGCCCTGATCGCCGAAACTGGTGAAGGTGAACGGCGCCCGGCCGCGTGGCGACGTCCGGAACGTGCCGAATTCCGGCGCCGCGCCGTCATGCATGGCGCCATACATGTAGGTGGAGTCGGCCTGAAGTCCGCTGATCTTGGCATGATAGGCATGGACCACCTGCTTCGATTTGCCATCGACGTAGCTGGTCGGCTTGGCGTCCACGGTTTGCTCGAACTTGCCATCGGGGCGGCCCAGCACGACGCGCGGATTGCGGACCGGTTGCAGGGTGTGCCAGGACACCGTGACGTCAGACGACGCATCCGCGCCGAACTGCAAATGCAGCCCCCCCACCGTGGGCATCCGCCCAGGCGATTGGCCAGGAACCGCGGCGGCCTGGGCATCCCCAATAACGTTGACGGAAGCCGCTACCACTGCCCCTGATCCGATGCCTGCCGCTGCAAGCAGGGTGCGACGACTGAGTTCAAGGGTGAGTCCTGGGTCTTCCGCGGTCATGGGGTCCATCCTGTCATGTCGGAGCCGACCGGTGCCGCACGAACCGAGCGCAAGACTAGCGCGACTCTATGACAGTTGCGAGGCAAGCGTGCCGGAACCTCGCATTGTATTGCCCAAACCGAGGGGGTTGCTTGGGGTTGCCGCTACGTTGTGCCGATTGGGATTTCGATCAGGTTCGGTCGGTTTGAGGCAATGCCATCTTCCACGGCGCCTGCGATGTCGACGGCCCGCGCCACGCGGCGGGCGGGCACGCCCATCGCAGCGGCCAGCGCCAGAAAATCGATCGGAGGGTCGCTAATGTCCATCGCGATGAAGCGGTTGGCGCGCGGGCTAAGATAGTGCGGCTGCGACTTCGAGAAGTTCTTCAGAATGTTGTACTCGCGGTTGTTCATCACCACGAAGGTCACCGGGAGGCCCTCGTAGGCCGCCGTCCAGAGAGCCTGCGGGGAATACATCGACGCACCATCGCCCAGAAGCGCCACGACCGGTTGGCGGTCGAGCCCGAGTGACCAGCCGACCGCGGCCGGCATGCCCCAGCCAAGGCCACCGCCGCGACAGGCGGAATACTGCCGCGGCGATGATGATTCGAGCAGCGAGCGGACGCTGACCATGGTGGCGGGCGCCTCGTCGATGATGGCGACATGCGGCCCGATCGCGCGCACCACTTCCGCGGCCGCCACGAAGGGCGTCGTCACCGCGGCCACTGACTCGGATTTAACTCTCTCCCGCAGCGCCGCGCGGCGGGTTTCGTGGTCAGTTGCCGCGGTTTCCCAGAGCGCCGCGATGGCCCCCCTGTGGCGCGCGAGCTTGCGGTCGAGCATCGGCAACAGAACCGTAAGCGATGCCTTGATATCGCCCATGCAGGACAATTCCGTTGCGTAGGTCCGGCCGAGGTCTCGCACGTCGGACGACAGCTGGAAGACCTTGCAGCTCGGCGGCACCGCCGGTCCTTCAGAATAGAGAATCGTGATCAGCGACTTTCCGCCGAGCGCGAAAACGGCGTCGTAGGATTCAAGGATGGCGCGAATTTCGGATGCCTTGGTCGGCAGGTTGCCGTGCCACAGCGGATGCGCTGTCGGAAACGGAATGTGCGCCGGCCAGGAGGAGCCGAACACGGGTGCCGCGAACGCTTCGGCCAAGGCGACGGTCTCGGCACTGGCGCCGGAGGGCGAGATCTCATCGCCCGCTATAAGCGCAAGCCGGCCAGGCTTGATCGCGGCCAACATGTCGGAGAGCCGATCGAGCGATCCGGCCACGGCGGCGCGATCGATCGTTGAGAGTTCGGCGATCTCGACCGTGCTGGTTTGCTCCATGACGTTCATCGGCAGCGACAGGAAGACGGGACCGGACGGTGCGGCTGTACAGTCATGGAAGGCGCGGCGGACCAGCAATGGAATCTGGTCGGGATTGATGATCTCGGTGGCCCACTTCATCGCCGGGCCGGCAATCCTAACGAGGTCGCCCGACAGTAGCGGATCAGTCAGGTTGTGGCGCATATCCTGTTGGCCCGCGGTGACCACGAGAGGCGTGTTGGATACCTGGGCATTGATCAGGGCTCCCATGCCATGACCGAGGCCGCCCGCGGTATGCAGATTGACGAAGCCTGGGCGGCCCGAAGCATTGGCGTAACCGTCCGCCATGGCCACCGCGCTGGCTTCCTGCAGGCCCCAGATGTAGCGGATGTCGGGCGCCCCGGTGAGCGCATCCATCAGAGCCAGTTCGGTCGTGCCGGGGTTGCCAAAGATATAGCGACAGCCCTCGCTGCGCAGTACTTCCAACAGCACGGCCGCGCCGCGCCGTGGCTCGATCGCGTCCAGCCGCTTGATCCCGGTATCAACCATCCGCTGCGTCCTTATATGTCGACATAAGATCAATTCGCCGCTCAAGACTTCGGAAGATCAGGCGAACGACGCAACTGATATTTCTCACGCGATGGTGGCGCGATGCGTCGAGGGGCGATAGCCACACCTCAAACCCGGACCGGGCCAAAGTCTTGTGCTCCTCTGGCCGCGGCTCCTCTGGCCGCTGTTCGTGCCCCCGCGAAACCTTTCGCCGATTTGCTTGGATACGGCGGACCGGCCGGTCGAAGGTTGCGGTCAGATCGGCGACCGCTCAAACTCTATAATCGGTCGCGCGGGCTAGGGCACGATGAGTACGGCATCAGTCGGAGCCGAGGACTTGCGGGACTTGAAGATGATCTTCGGGGCCCCACAGATATTTGCCCCCTCAGATTACGTCAGCTGGATTTCACAATACCTAATATAAGATAAACTTTACCACTAAACTCCCAGCACCGCCGCCGCCTCTTTCACGACGTCCGCCAGCGCCCCATCAGCGAACGGCGACACCAGCCCCGCCGACCGAACCAGGTCCTGGAACGGCGCTGATCCGCCGCGCGCGCAAAGCCGCACATAGGCTTCCATCGCGGCCGTGTAGTCACGCCTCGAGCGCACCCAGAACTGCATCGCGCAGCACTGCGCCAGGGTGTAGTCGATGTAGTAGAACGGCGATCCATAGATGTGCGGCTTGGCCTGCCAGCGGCCGCCCTGGCGCAGGAACGCCAGGTCGCCATAATCGGTCCACGGCATGTAGATCGCCTCCAGCCGAACCCACATCGCGTGCCGGTCGGCGGGCGAGGCGTCGGGGTGGGCATAGACCTCGTGCTGGAAGTGATCGACGCAGACCCCATACGGCAGCAGCGCCAACGCCCCGATCAGGTGCATGCGGCGGAAGCGGTCGGCGGCGTCCTCACCGACCAGCTTGCCGATGCCGGGATGGGCCAGGAACTCCAGCGCCATCGAGTTGATCTCGGCCGCCTCCATCGTCGGCCACAGGTAGTCCACGCCGGGTTGGTCGCGGCTTTCCCAGTTCTGGAAGGCGTGCCCCATCTCGTGGGTGAACACGCCGACGTCGTGATGGGTGCCGTTGAAGTTGGCGAAGATGAACGGCACGCCCTGGGTCGGGAACGACGTGCAGAAGCCGCCGCCGGCCTTGCCGGGACGGTTCTTCAGGTCCATGAACCCGCCCTCGCTCATCAGCCGGTAGAAGCCGGCGAGGCGGGGGTCCATGGCCTCGAACATGGTCTGCGCGGCGGCCACCAGCGTGTCGTGGTCGCCCTCCGGCCTGGGGTTGCCGGCGGGATCGATCAGCGCCTCGTCCCAAAACCGCAACCGGTCCCAACCGTTGGCGACGCGGCGAGCCTCCAGCAGGCGCGCCACCAGGGGCACGACGTGGCGAACCACCTGCTCGCGGTAGCGCGCGACGTCGGCCGACCCGTAGTCCACCCGTCGCAGCCGCCGATAACCAAGTGCGGTGTAGTCGGCAAATCCCAACTTGCGGGCCATCGCGTGGCGCAGTTTGACCAACTGGTCGTAGAGCGAGTCCAACGCCTCGGCGTTGGCCGCGAAGAACCCCCAGCGTACTTGCTCCGCCTGATGCCGCACCGACCGGTCGGGGTGTTCCGCATAGGGTCCGAGGCCGGCCAGGTTCACGCTCTGTCCGGCGATCTCCAGCTTGGCCGAGGCCAGCAACTCGGTGTAGTGGGCGGACAGCCGAGCCTCTTGTTCCAGATCGGGCTTGATGGCGGGATCGAAGGTGGTGACGTCGGTTTGCCACAGACGCAGGGCGTGCGGCCCGACCAGGGCGGCGAGGTCGGACTGATCGGGATCGGCCAGCAGGCGGCGCTTGACCGCGGTTTCGAGGTCGGCTGCCTCGGGTGCCAGCGTGTCGGCGTAGTCCCGATCCGCCCGCGCCGTCGCATCGGCGGTGTCCTGGGCGAAACGCAGATGCGCCAGCGCCGTCCAGGTGTCGAACCGCCGCCGCAGCGCGTCCCATTCGGCCAGCGCGGCGCCGCGTTCAGCCCGATCCAGCCGGGCGTTGATGGCGGCATATTCGGCGGTCAGGCCAGCCCGGGTCGGCTTCGGTTCGCTGATGCTGTCGAACCGCGGCCCATCGACGTTTGGGGCGTCAGTCACCGGCCGGCTCCGGCACCACATCGGAGGTCACCAGCGTGCCGGTCTTGCCGACCTGGCGGGAGAGACTGAGCCGTTTGTCGTGGAACGCGGCGACCGAGGGACGGTGGGCGATCGACACCAGGGTGGCATCGGGCAGCCGGTGCTTCAGCGCCTGATAGAGTTCTTCCTCGGCCTCGGGGTCGACGCTGGCGGTGGCCTCGTCGAGGAAGATCCAGTCCGGTTTCGCCAGCAGGGCCCGCGCGAAGCCCAGCCGCTGCTGTTCACCCATCGACAGCCGGACCGGCCAGTTGTCGTCGTGGTCCAGCCGGTCGCAGAATTGCCCCAGGCCGACGTCTCGCAACACCTGGGCCATCTCCTCGGGGCTGAACGAACCAACCGGATTGGGATAGGTAATGACGTGCCGCAGGGTGCCCAGCGGCACGTAGGGGCGTTGCGGCACGAAGAACGAGCGGGGCGGGATCCGCACCTCGCCTGACCCGAACGGCCAGATCCCCGCCAGGGTGCGGAACAGCGTGGTCTTGCCCGCCCCGGATCGGCCGGTGACGACGACCGAGTGCCCCGGTGTCAGCAGCAAGTCGGCCCCTTCCAGCAGTTTGGTCCCGTCGGGCAGCGTCATGGTGACATCGCTCAGCCGCAGATTGCCGTCCGTCGAAGTCGCCGGATCAAAGCCGCCATGGGTCTCGGCCTGCGCCTTCAGGATCGCTCTGTGGAAGGTGGCAAGACGCTCGACGATCGCGCGCCAGACCGCAAGCTGGCCGTACGAGGCGACGAACCATGACATCGACCCCTGGACCTGGCCGAACGCGCCCGCCGTCTGCACCAGGCCGCCGAGCTGCATCGACCCGGCGAAGTAGCGCGGCGCGGCGACCACGATCGGGAAGATGCCGGCGACCTGGTCATAGGTCCCGGTCAGGGTGTTCAGCAGCTTGGTCCGGGTCATGATCTGGCGCCAGTTGACGATTACCGCGGAGAACCGTTCGCGCAGGTTGACACCTTCTTCTTCCTCGCCGTGATACAGCGCGATGTTCTCCATGTTTTCGCGCACCCGGACCAGGGCGTAGCGGAAATCCGCCTCCACGCGCTGCTGACGGAAACTCAAGATCGACAACGGCCGCCCGACCAGATGGGTCAGCCAGGTGCCGATCGCGGCATAGCCCAGCGCCACCCAGACCATGTAGCCGGGGATGGTGATGCCAAGCAGCGTAACCGAGCCGGACAGGCTCCACAGGATGCCGACGAAACTGAACAGCGAAACCAGGTTCGACAGCAGGCCGAGGCTCAGGCTGAGCGTGTTGTCGGTGAAGTCGCGCAGATCCTCGGCGACGCGCTGGTCGGGGTTATCGGTGCCGATCGCCGCCGGATCGGCGGTCAGGCTGATATGGTAATAGGCGCGATCGGACATCCATTCGTTGAGGAACTTGCGCGTCAGCCAGCGGCGCCAGCGGATCTGCAGCAACTGGTTGAGGTAGACCGAGTAGACATAGAGCCCGATGTAGACCACGGCGACCTCGCAGAACCCGGGCAGCAGCCCGATCGGCGTCCGGCGATACAGGAACAGCAGTTGCAGGAACGCTTTCCAGTCTTTCTCCTGCAGCGAATTGTAGAATTCGCGGTGCCAGAAGCTCAGTACCACGCTGAGCCCGACCAGGGTCAGGTTCATCGCGACGATCGCCGCCAACAGGCCTCGCGCGGCCCAGCGCTCCTCCGAGGTCAAGAAATAGGGCCGGGTCAGACGCCAGGCGTCTTTCAGGAAGGGGCCGATACCGCGCATCTACGGGTTATCTCTCGCTGGAAGGGGGGAGTTTCGTCCGCAGCGCGGCGAGCCAGGTTGCGACGCGCTTGCGGTTCACACCGAGGTCGGACTGGCCATACACACTGCGCGAGTAGAGGATCAGCAGGCTGCCGTCGGGGCCGGCGGACTGCACCTGCACCATGATCAGGTCGGGGAAATTGAACACCGCGGAGCGGGCGACGTAGTGCACCTGGAGCTGCTCGGCATAGAGCGCGGCCTGATAGGTGCGAGGCTGTGCTGCCGCCACCGCCTGCACCAGGGCGAACAACGCATTTGGCGCCAGCGCGTAATGCGGGGTGACGATGTCCGGCGTCGGGGTGAAGCCGGCCGGTGCGGCCAGGGCGGTGTTCGGAGTGGCCGGGCGCACCAGATGGGCCACGTCCATCAGTGGTGGCACGGGCAGTCCGGCCGCCGCGGGGAAGCCGCAGGCGGGAAGCACCAGGCCGATCAGCCAGGCAAACGGCATCATCCGGCAAAAGCGGGCATCATCGTGCCGGTGATGCCCGGAAAGCAGGCAGTCGGCAAGTTACTTCCAAAAAAGGCCAGGCCGCGCCCCAGGTGAGGCGGTCTTGTTGCGACGGATTAACGCCCCGATTCGCCTTGTCTTGCGTTTTTTTGCGCCGCAACAGGGCGTCTGCCCAGCGGGCCGCATTTCGGATGAACCCGATGCGTGCCGCCTCGTTGGAGTCCGGGTGGTCCGCGAGGATCACGATTGAACACAACAACGGAGAACACCATGGCACCGTTTCAGACCAACCAGGCCACTATGTCGCAAGACATGGTGACGCGGGTCGGTTCGGCCGCCGGGCGTGTCGCGAAGATTCAACAGGACTACGCGACGCAGGCTGAATCCGAAACCGCCACCGACGCTCGTGAGGCGCTGGCAAGCCGGGCGCGGGCGGCGGCCGAGCGGGTGATCGATGAGCAGGGGATTTCGATCGATGATTACAATGCCGTGCTGACGGCGGCGGAAGGTGATCCGGATCTTGAGCAGCGATTGCTGGATGCGGCGCGGGAGGTGCTTTGAGATGCGGCATTTCTTGATCGCAGCCAGCGTGGCCCTCGGCTTGGCTCCCGCGCTTGCAATAGCCGCTCCTGACCAGATGTCGCCGGCGCAGCCAGCGGCGCCGAGTGCTCCTGGCACCGCTCCGGGCATCGCTCCGGGTGCGTCGATCCCGGACGGAACGATCGGCAAGGCGGGCGCCGCGCTGCGCGACGTGGCCAAGCTGCAGGAAAAGTACCAGGGCCAGATGGAGCAGGCCACGCCGGACCAGAAAAAGGGCTTGAGCGAGCAGGCCAACGCCGAGGCAGTCCAGGCGATTCAGTCGCACGGGCTATCGGTGCAGGAATACTCGACCGTGGTGCGGACGGCGCAGAACAATCCGCAGGTCAAGCAGCGGTTGCTGGCCGCCGCCAACAACGCCCAGTAGCGGCGACAGGGGCGTGACCGTTCGGGTCTCGCCCCTGGGTGACCGCGAAGGTTGCTCTCTATGCGTTTGCTATGGCGTTGCGCCTGAATTGCGGGAATGAGTGGCACGCAGTTGAGTTGCGGTTCGCGCGCCCTGGACACGCCTATGCCTCGATCAGCGTCAGCTTGGCGCGCGCCGCCTGCGGGATCGGCACCGGCCGCTGCACGCCCCGCTCCACGAAAACATGAACAAAATGACCCTCCGCCGCGGCAACGTCGTCGTCGTTGCGAAAGATGCCGATCTCGTAGCGCACCGAGCTTTGCCCGATCGTCGCCACCCGGATGCCGACCATGACCCTGTCCGGAAACGCAAGCGAGGCATGATACCGGCACGCCACCTCCGCCACCACGCAATGCACCGGCCCGTCCAGCAGACCAACCACCTGCTCGGTCATCTCGTAATAAGTCACCGCGGTGTCGAAGAACGAGAAGTAGTTCACGTTGTTCACATGCTGGAACACATCGTTGTCCATCCACCGCGTGGTGATGGCATGGAACCAGCGGTAATCGGCACGTTTTCCCGGCGGCTGACGGCTCATGCTGTGCGCTATCCTGCATCGTTGGCGACGCCCTGCATTACCCCGCCGCCGGATCGTTGGACAGCGCCGGCCGCGGGTGCCACATGGCGCGCCGATCAGCCGATCAGCCGATCAGCCGATCAGGTCAGCCGATCAAACGATCGCCGTGCCGTGTCGCTGCAAACCCGGGCCGCAAGGTCAGCCAGGAAATGCTCTACGCGGTTTCAAAGGCGCCATGGAAATTGGTGAACGAAACGCTGATGCAAACATCCAGCGCCCGGACGTGATGCCACCAGCCGACTGGGATGAACAATGCCTCGCCGGGATCGAGGTCGAACACAACTTTGTCTGCGTAACGATAGAGCGGATGACGAATCAGGTCGGGTTGTTCACAATCCACCTCCGCGAACACCCCGACATTGTTATAAACCAGCGCCCTTTGCGCCGCCGGGATCATGGTCACCCGCTTGCGGCCCCGCACCTGTGCCAGGATGATGTCAGCGGTGTCGTGATGCAGCGGCGTTACCGTGCCTGCGGGTCCGAACCAGAAGAAAACGAAACCATCACGGCGATCGTCCAGCAATTCCGGGAACCCAGCGATATCTTCGTATAGCTGCTTGGCACCCTCGGTCCGCATGAACTCGTTCTGGGCGACCAGATAAAAATCGTTGGTCTGCCCAGCTTCGTTCACTTTGCGGACGTAGTCACCAAAGCGCATCGCCGTGCGCCGCCGCTCCGAGTGGATTTCGTACTCCGAATCAGTTTCCCTTCCGGTCATCACCTGGACCGTTTCGTGACCACAGAGCCGATCGAGATAGTCCGGGTTCCATCGCGTCATGGCCGGCCAGCTCTGCATCCCGCCGGTCAAGATCACCGGGCGGCTTCCGCTTCGGTATCGAGCGGAGAACTCTTCCCGAGAAATACTGTGGCGGCGTTCAATCAATCCGGGATCCTCCTGATGGCCAACCCAAAGGCTCCCACGGCGGCGCACTGAAGTCGGACGTGTGGGGCTCGCTCTCCATGTGCCTTATTCCGCCGCGACCGAGACATCCACGGGCTGCCGTTCGGGGTCGTGCTGGATCGCCAGCGTCGCGTTGCCATGCTCACGCAGCATTTCCAGGACGTCCCGCGCCGGTTTCGGTTTGCTGAAGAAATAGCCCTGAATTTCGCCGCACCCCTCGGACCGCAGCGCTTCCAGTTGCGCCTCGGTCTCGACTCCCTCGGCGTTGACCGACATGTGCAACGACCGCCCCAGGCCGATCACCGCGCGCACAATGGTGCGGCAATCCTCCTGTTCGGCAATGCCTTTGACGAAAGACTGGTCGATCTTGATCTTGTCGAACGGGAAACGGCGGAGGTAACTGAGCGAGGAATAGCCGGTACCGAAATCGTCCATCGCGATGCGGATGCCCATCGCGCGCAACGCGTGCAGCGTCTTCAGCACGCTGTCGGCATCCTGGATCAGCACCGATTCGGTAATTTCCAGTTCCAGGCGGCGGGGCGCGAGACCCGACGCCTGCAGTGCTTGAGCCACGTCATCGACCAGGGATCGGCCCTGGAACTGCAGCGGCGATAGATTGACCGCCACTTTCAGTGTGCCCGGCCAGGTCGCCGCGTCGGCGCAGGCCTGGTTCAGCACCCATGCCCCCATCGGGCCGATCAGGCCGGTTTCCTCGGCGATCGGAATGAAGTCGGCGGGGCTGACCATGCCGCGCTTCGGGTGGCGCCAGCGCAGCAGCGCCTCGAACCCGGCGATGCCGCCGGTTTGCACCAGCGGCTGATAGAACACCTCGAAGTGCTTGTCGTTCAGCGCCTGACGCAGGTCCAGTTCTAGCGCCCGCTTGATCTGCACGGCATCGTCCATCTCTCGTTCGAAGAAACGGAACGTGCCGCGGCCGTCGTTCTTTGCCCGATACATCGCCAGATCGGCCCGCTTCAACAGGGCCTCGCCGGCTTCCAGGCCATCCATCGACAGCGCGATGCCGATGCTGACGCCGATCACCACCTCGCGGCCATCGATCAGGAACGGCTTGCCCATGAGGTCCACCAGGCGCTTGGCCAGCGCGGTCGCCTCGGTCGGCTGGTTGGCCTTTTCCTGCACGATGACGAATTCGTCGCCACCGAGACGCACCACCAGATCGGTTTCACGGGTGCACTGGCGCAGCCGTTCGGTAACCAGCCGCAACAGCTCGTCGCCGGCAGCGTGGCCCAGGGTATCATTTACGATTTTGAAGCGGTCCAGATCGAGGCAAAGCATCGCGATACCATCACCGCGCCGCGCCCGAGCCAGGCTGCCGGCGAGGTGCTCGGTGAACAGCAGGCGGTTGGGCAGGCCGGTCAGGCCGTCGTGACGGGCCAGATGGGCCATCCGGCTCTCCGTCGCGCGGCGCTCCGAGATATCCTCGTAGGTCGCGACCCATCCGCCGCCAGCCACGGCGTGCTGGGACACCGCGATCACCCTGCCGTCGGGAAGTTCGCAGGTCAGTGCCGATAGCGAGGTGTCACGCGCATTGCCCACCAGCAGGTCCAGGCCGGCGTCGTGCAGCACGGTTTCGACCAGCGCCTCGGTGTTGGGGGTTCCGAACATCTCGGCGAAGCGCTGGTTGCTGATCACCAGGCGCCCGTCGACCCCGAACAGGCAGAGCCCCTGGGTCATGTTATCGAGCGCCGCCTCCAGCCTGGCATGCTGCCGGGCCAGTTCACCGGCGTGGCTGGTGGCTTGCTGCTGCATCAGTGCGTGAATCCGGGCCAGCGCGTCAGCGATGCTGGACTGCATGATGGACAGGGCGCGTAGCAGTTCCGCGGTCTCGCCGCGGCCGGTGACCGGGATCACATTGTCGAGCTTGCCGGAGGCGATGGCCTGGGCGACCCGGACCGCCCTGCGCACCGGCGGGGCGATCAGCCCATTGAGTAGAAATGTGATGCTGAGCGCGCCCAGCACGGTCAGGCCGATGACCAGTGAGGTGCGCCGGGCTTGTGCCGCGACCATTGCCTCGACGCTGCGGCGATAGTGGAAGCCATCCCCGGCGAAGGTTTCGACGGCCTGCTCAAATTCCGACTGCACCGCCGCCAGCGCTCGTTCGGTGGCGACCTGGTCGGGCTGGTGAACGGCGGATGCGACCGCGCCGCCGAGCCGGCTGGCGGCGTCGCGGCCCTCGGGCGACATGGCACGATCGCGCGCCACCGACAGATCGTCGAGCACCGCCTCGACCGCGTCCGGCTGCACCGGGCCGCGATGGGCCGAGGCCGCCAACTCGGCGAAGCCGACCTGTGCCGAGCGCAGATAGCTGACACCCATGAAGGCGTCGTCGTAGATCCGTAACGCTAACGAACCCAGATCGCGTTCCGCCTTCTGGGCATAGGCACCAAGCCCCGCCGCCAGCAGGGTCAGCGCCGCGCAGCCAAATAGTATTTTAGAGCGTATGGACACAATCGTTCCTGCGCGGCGGTGATTCGGGGTTCAATGCACTTCGACCTGGAGCAGCATCTTGGGATGGATATGACAGCGGACCTGAAACAGGCCGGCCTGTGGGAACGTGATATCCACGGCGGTGCCCGGCGCCTGTTCATCGGATTCGAACGTGAAGGATGGCGATTCGACGTAGATCTGGTGGCGGAATTTGTCATCATTGCTGAATCGGATGGTGTCACCGCGGGCAAGCTGCAGGCGGTCGACGGTGAAGGCCCGGTTTTGCTGCGACACGGTGACCATGCCCGCAGCGAGGGTGGTCACCGATAGCGCCGCCATGACGGCCACGAGGACGGGTATCGAGCGAATGCGCACGGTCGGTCTCCTGGCTATTTGGTGACGATATCGCGCTGCATCGGCGCCAGGCGTGCCATCAGCCGATTCTGTGTCCAATAGGGGATGCCGATCTGGCGCATCGCGGTCTGCACGTCCTCGGCCACGGCGTTGAATTTGGCCTGGGTCACGTCGAGACCGGCATGGGCCTCGGCCATCGAGTGGCCGCGATAGACGCAGGGTCCGCCGGTGATCTGGCAGAACTGGTCGGCCAGCCGCTGGCGCAGCCGGTCGAGATTGGTATTATCGAAGTCCGCCTTCACCCTGTTGTCGGCAAGAAATAAGCTGACCGACTGGTCGGCGATACGGGTGACACCTGCCTGGCCGCCGAGATCCTTGAACAGGCTGTCTTGAGCCAGCGCCGATGCCGCGATGGTCGCGGCGAACAGCACGCCAACGCCGGCGGATCTTATCAGCCGCATCAGAATCCTCCTACCAGGGAAAAATAGACGCCGTTCTGATTGCCCTGATTGGCGATCGGACCCAGCGCGGTGAATGCCACCGTCGCCGACAGGTTCTTGTTGACGAAATAGGCGGCGAAGATGTCGTAGGCGGTGCCTTCGTGGGCGAAGCCCAGGTTGTCGGGCTTGGTGCGGACCTCGGCGCCGATGGCGAAGTCTTGGCGCAGCAGCAGCGCCGCGGAACCCTCGAACTGCGCAGTGTAGCCTTGATCGCGGTCGCCGCCGAAGCCCAACAGGCCAAACTGGTTGGCCTTGGTGGCGCGCACAGTGGCATCGACCAGCACGCTCTGTGCCAGGAACAGTTTGGTGGCAGACAGATAATAGTCTTCGCCATCGGCGCTGCGGGCGCCTATCGCGCGCAGCACCGATCCGTTGGACGAGGTCTTGTACTGCATGCCGGCGGCGACCTGCGGGATCCAGCTATCCTGGTCATACACCGCGTCGCCGAACAGGCGGACCTTGGCGCCGATGACATCGAGCTGAAACTGGTATCCCGAACCAAGCCCGAGCTTCGCCCCGGTGGATCCGGTGTCGAACCATTGATGAGTATAGGAGAGTTCGACCCGATTGTACAGGCCGACCGCGGCGCCGGCGCCGTGCAGGGTGAAGCTGGGCAATGCATCGAATGTATAGTGTGCCTCGGCGCCGATCGCGTCGCGGGTGCCGTAGCCGGCGATCAGTGCCCAGGGCACCAGGCCGCCGCCGGCGGCGCCTTCGATCTGTGCCACGCCGGAGGTGGCCAGCAACCGGCCGCTTTCCTGTGCGTGGGCGAAGCCCGGCAGTCCGATCGCCGCAATCAGGCACCAGGCCGGCCATCGGCGGAGTAGCCGCATCCTTCACTCCCGGCAGAGTTGGTCACGCGGTGGTTCGCGCCGGGGTGGACTATGGCGGTTATTTGTTAACAAAGGGTTACGGGCGGGCGCGACTTTGCAATGGTTGCGGGTCTCGCCAGGCCGGTATCGGGCTTTCCGCCGGCGCCCTCGATCCGGGTGGGGCGCGGGGCGCTATCCGATCGTCAGGATGGTTCAACCCTCGCGCCGAGAGACAAAGCTGAGCGTTCCGGGTTCGATCCGCTTGACTTCTTTCAGACCTTGCCGGGCCTTGACCCCTGGGGTGGTGCCGTCGCGATTCAGGTGGAGTGATCCAGGATGTCGGTGATGGTGCGCTCTAGGTTGCGCAGGGTGTTGCAGACGGTTGCCAGGTTGCAGAACGGGGCGTAGCGATACATGTCGGAATCTCCGGTGCCCCACGCCGAACGGTATTCCGGGTTCAACCAGATGATGCGTTTGCAGCGTTGCGACAGCCGCGCCAGGATGTCGGTGCGCGGGTCAGTGCGGTTGCCGCGGGCGTCGCCCAGGATGATGACGGTGGTCTTGTTGGTAACGAAGCGCATCCAGCCATCCTCGAAATCGGCCAGCGCGTTGCCGTAGTTCGACGACCCGAAGCCGATCAGCGACATGATCTGGGCGATGGCGTCCTCGACCGGGTGCCTTTCCAGGATCTCGGACACCTCGATCAACGACCCGGCGAAGGCGAAGGAGCGGATGTCGGACAGCGCCTCGTTGACCGCATAGACGAACATCAGCAGGAACTGCGCCATGGCGGCGACCGACCCGGAGACGTCGCACAGCACCATGACGCGCGGCTTTTCGATGCGTTTCTGTTTCCATACCGTGATAAACGGGATGCCACCCCAACCCATGTTGCGCCGCAGGGTGCGCCTGGTATCGAGCTGGCCGCGCAACCGCCGCCGCCTGGGCTTGGCGTAACGCGCGGCGAGTTTCTTCGCCATCTGCCGCACCAGGATACGCATGCGATCCAGATCGCGCCGTTCAAGATTGGACAACCGGGCGGATTTGAGCAGTTCCTCGCGGAATTTCTCGGTATCGCCGCGGGCGAACAGCAGCAGGTTTCGTTCGACGAAGTCACGCACCGAATCACGCAGGGCCTCGACCCTGGCTTGCAGGAATTGCGCTCGGTTCAGGCCTTCGGCGGTGGCGGACTGGCGCAACTGCTCGATGTCGCGTTCCAGCGGGCGCAGGCCCATGCGGTCGAGGATGCGGCGAGCGTAGAGATTTCTTTGCGTGAAAAAGCGGATGTTTTCGAGGCCGGACTCGCGCGCCGCCTGCTCCATCGCGGTTGCCAGCGTCGCGCGATCGTCCTCTTCAAATAATGACCTGAGTGACTGGCCGCCCTGGCCACCGACGCCATCGCCTACGGCGTTGGGCGCGTGCGGTTGTTGATCCGAGGCCGGCGCGGCGGCGTCGGCCGGGTCACTGCCGGCGGCGAGTTCGTCGCGTTGAAAGTAGATGTCGAACACCTCGTCGTAGGCGGTCTTTTCCTCCGGCGTCTTGGCCAGCAGCAGCCCCAGCGTATCCTTGAGCACGGTGCGGTCGGAAAAGCCGATCAGATCGACCGCGCGGGCGGCATCGATCCCCTCGGCGGCGGACACACGCAGGCCGGCACCGCGGGCGACCTGGAGGAAGCGTCGCAACGGCTCGCTGGCGGGGGCGACGGCGTCGGGCGGGGTTGGCATCAGGTCAGGCCGGCGTCTTGCCTCGCCTTGTGGGTGAGGCCGGCAAGCTGGCGGTCAGCGGCCTCGATATCGGCCTCGAACTTCAGCAGCACGTTCAAGGTGTCGCGCACCAGGTCGACCTCTAGCACCGAGGCGTGCAGCAGCAGCAGGATACGCGCCCAGTCGATGGTTTCACTGACCGAGGGCACCTTCTTCAGGTCGAGGCCGCGCAGCGCCTGGGCAAAGCTGACCAGCTGCTTGAGCAGGCTGGCGTCGATGCCCGGCACGCGGGAGGCGATGATCCGGGCCTCCAGCCGGTCGTCGGGGAAGCCGATATGCAGATGCAGGCAGCGTCGCTTCAGCGCGTCGCCGAGGTCGCGGGTGCTGTTCGATGTCAGCAGCACGATCGGCGGCACACTGGCGCCGATCGTGCCGATTTCAGGGATGGTGACCTGGTAGTCGGACAGTATCTCGAGCAGGAAGGCCTCGAACTCCTGGTCGGACTTGTCGATTTCGTCGATCAGCAGGACCGAACCGCCGGGTTCCTGCAGCGAGCGCAGCAACGGTCGGGGTTCGAGGAATTGGGGCGAGAAGAACACGTCGCCGAAGGCGTGCAGCTTGTCGAGCGCGGTGGTCAGGTTGTCGGCATCGCCGATCACCGCGTTGATCTTGTCCTTGAGGATCTGAGTGTAGAGCAACTGCTTGCCGTATTTCCACTCATACAGTGCCTTGGACTCGTCGAGACCTTCGTAGCACTGCATGCGGATCAACGGCAGCTTCAGCCAGGTGGCGACGGATTTCGCCAGCTCGGTTTTGCCGACGCCGGCGGGGCCTTCGACCAGGATGGGTTTGCGCAGGTGCTGCGCCATGTAGATGGCGGTGGAGATCTGGCGACTGGCGATGTAGCCGGCCTGACTTAGACCGTGTTCGACGGCATCGATCGATCGCAGCGGCGTGTCGCCGTGCGGTGGCGCATCGTTCACATGCGGCTCCGGTTGCTGTTCCGTTTTGGATCGCATCGCTGGGGGGGAATGTCAAACCGGGGTCCGGTCGGCGAAGGATGTGACAGCTCAGGGCCTCGATGGATTGGACACGGGGACATCACCCAAATCCCGAGAGTTTCTGTTTGGTCAGCAAGTTATAAGGCGTCAACGGTCAGGATATAAAGAACCTGTTGTGTAGCACCACTTGAAGGAACCTCAAGGCCGGCTGCACTGCTGGCTCAGTCCGGCCGAGTGTTGGGAATGGAAGGGTATCATTGCCGACATCTATCCCAATCCTCTGCCGCGACCAGCTCGCATCATGATATCATAAGTGGTGTCATGTATCCCGAGGCCTGAGCCTGACGACGACAGTAGAAGACCCAAGGCAGGTCGAATCTCACGATCCATCGTTAACGGGTGAACGTAACTTGACGGGTTCAGTCAAGATGCCCGAACTTGTCGCCTGC
Organism: Rhodopila sp.; assembly: GCF_965277165.1. Taxonomy (GTDB): domain Bacteria; phylum Pseudomonadota; class Alphaproteobacteria; order Acetobacterales; family Acetobacteraceae; genus Rhodopila. Next base: position 1,141,857 of record NZ_CBDICE010000005.1, on the reverse strand, counting down.
CGCGTACAGCGTGCGGCAGGCTTTCAGCGAATCCTTCAGCACATGGCGCCTAAGAGCGGTTCGAGCGCAGGCTATTCGGAATGATCCAAAAGGATGTTGAGATCGGTGAAGCAGGGTGTGATTAATGCATTCGTATCTTTATCTTTTCAGCTTTGCTCTGATCATCTTAGCTGCCGTGCTTCGCGGTTCTCGCAAACGCAACTCACTCCGATCCGGCGACATCACCGGTAATGCGGTAGTGGGTGATGTATCCGGCGATGTCTCGCAAGTAGCCACTGCCCGCGCCCGTGCCGAAAAACCCCGTCCAGATCGGGTGGCTTGGGTTATCGCGATTATTGGTGTCCTCGTTAGTGTAGTGACCCTGATTACCGGGAATTCAAAATAATGCTTTACCCTTTCAGGAGGATTTTCAATAATAGCCGGGTGACGATTGGAGATATATTCGGCAACGTTATTATAGGCAATGTTGGAGGGAACGTCTCTCAAAACGCGATGCTCGAACCGGAGATACAAATACTCGACCCGCCGTGGAGGGATGTATCAAGCCGGCCAGAAGCGAGCCCATTCAATTTGCTTTCTTGGCGGTCGCGACTTGCAAGCAGGTTGATTGGTCGAGAGGCTGATATAGCGAACCTGCTTGCATGGGCGCGCGATGATCCGCGTCTAATTGCGATCCGCGTCTTAACCGGGCCAGGTGGTTCCGGTAAAACCCGGCTTGCGGCAGAGGTCGCCGACCAACTGCTACGGACTGGCTGGCGCGCTGGCATAGCGAACCTCGATAAATCGACCAGACTTCCCATAGCGGCACAAGGCCTATTTCTGATTGTCGATTACCCGGAGGCGGCCCGCGAGATGGTTACCGCCCTCCTTCGCGGAATAGGGCGTTTGGAAAAGCCACCGAGCAGAATACGCGTGGTTCTCGTAAGCCGCCGGGGAAGGGGCTGGTGGCAGGATAATTTTATAGCCGCTCAGGTCAGCGAATTCCTTGACACGTTTGAAACGACAGTTGGACCTTTGCGCCCTCTGCAAACGTGTACGCTTGTTCGCGATGTAGTTGGACGACTCGCCGAATTAATCGGCGTGGCTTTGCCAACTTTGGATGATTTGGTTATTTCCGAGTGGCACGGCCAAAATCCCGAAATACACGGATTGCCTTTGTTCGGCACAGCTGCTGCCTTACACGCCGTGGTCGATGAGGCATCCACCTTCACACTCGCTGGAACGGAAATCGTTGAGGCATTAGTCGCCCGCGAACGAATGCGCCTAGATACTGCTGCCTTAGGCGCGGGATGGCCGGAGGCGAAGGCGGCATCTCGGCTGCATGGGTTGGCGGCACTGCGTGCGGGACTGGACGAGCGAGCGCTGAAGCATTTGGCTAGAATCGCGCCGGATATTGGTCTGCCAACGCCCGAGCGGATTGTTGACAAGGTCGATTCTCTTGGCTGGTGGTATGATGGTCAAGTTCTCGCTCCACAACCGGACTTGCTTGCCGCCGAATTACTCCATCAAACCGTCAAGGAAAGGCCACAAGCCGCCCCCGCTTGGATCGCCGCGACCTTGTTCGAAAGAAAAGCAGTCGAGGTCGATCGATTGGGGCGTCTGTCACATGATATTGCAACGCTGCATGGAGAGTCTGCCCAGTCGCTTGCCGCGTGGATGAATGAAGCTGTGACAGGCGCCCCGGAGTTGGCTACCGTTTGGGATTATCTTCTAAAATCAAGCTCGACAACTTTTCGTCTGGCACCCGTAGCCATTGAAATTGGCCACATCCGGCTATCCGCATCGAGCATCGATGACACTGAGCGCGCGGAGATTCTGCACCATTTGTCTATTCGAAAGTATGATGTGGGTGATGCCGTCGGTGCTTTGGCGGCAAATCAAAAGGCTGTCTGTATCCTTCGTCGACTGGCCTCCACACACCCGCACCCCTTCGAGCCACTTCTAGCTCTAAGCCTGAGTAACTTGTCCAACCGCTTGAGCGAGTCGAAGGACAATACAGCCGCCTTGGATGCGAGTGAGCAAGCTGTCGAAATTTACCGCCGTTTGGCAGCCGACGATCCTGTTAAATTTTACCCGAATCTAGCCCTACTTCTCGTGAATTTGGCTATACCAATGACCGCCGCGAGGTCGGCGGCAGATGGGCTGCGAGCGATCCGGGAAGCGGTCACAATTCTCGAATTTCTGGCGACAGCCAAAGCGTTCGATTTCGAGCCCCTCCTAGCGTCAGCGCTTAGCACCCTGGCCATAGTTTCCAGCGTCGGACAAGACAGCGCCGCAGCGGTTAAGGCAATCCAACGATCGGTAGAAACTCTTCGACGGCGGTCCGCAACTGACCCGGCACGCTTTGAGGGCGACCTCGCCTATAGTCTCGACATCCTGGCGCTGTTGGTTGCGAAGTGCGACAACGCGAGTGCTGTAGATGCGGCTCACCAAGCGGTCGAGATCAATCGTCGTCTGGCTGCCGCCAATCCGGCCCGCTTCGAACTGCAGCTTCAGCAAAGCCTGAATACCCTATCCTATTGCCAACGTACATCAGGAATATAGCGCACTCATTGCACTTGTGCCCGCCCGCGGAAAGCCTCGCAGAGATAAAGATTGTTGTGGGCAGATTTACCCAAAGGGCACTTTTCCCAGCAGGTATAGCGAGTGTTCGGCGTATCAAGGTGCGTGCAACCTGCTGATTAACTGACTTTCTCGGAGCTTCCTGACTTAATCGTTGCGAAATGGAGGGGGTTGGATTCGAACCAACGTAGGCGCACGCCAGCGGATTTACAGTCCGCCCCCTTTAGCCGCTCGGGCACCCCTCCGCGTCGGGAAGCGGGGACTAAAGCCAAAGACAGCCGGCTGTCAACGCGCACGTTCAGCGCGAAACCGAGCAGAGCCGAGCGGGGTTCGGCCGGTAACGACTGGCCGGGACCGACAGGGCCGCACCGGCTGGGCGGCGGCGGCGTGCCCGGTGGTGCGGCAAAATCTCGGCGGATCGCGAAACCCTTGACCGCGGCGGCGTTTTTCCGGCACGTGTAGAGCAACGAGAACCGCGCCGGGGACGACGCTCATCCACCTCCAACCGCCAGATCGAGCCGGGATGAGCCTCCACGACGCACGCCGGGCAGTCCATCCGAGCTGGTTGCCAACCTTGCTTGGTCTGTTCATCGCCGTCGGGCCGGCAGCAACGGACATGTATCTGCCAGCGTTCCCCGCCGTGGAGGCCAGTTTCCACACCGCGCCGGGCACCGCGCAACTGACCCTGGCGACCTGGTTCGCCGGGCTCGCGGTCGGCCAGATCACCCAGGGCACGCTGTCGGACCGGTTCGGCCGGCGGGGGCCGCTGATGGCTGGCTTCCTGGTGTTCACGCTCTGCACCATCGGCTGCGCGCTGTCGCCCAGCTTGGCGGCGCTGGCCGGGTTCCGCGCGGTCGCGGCGTTCGGGGCGTCGGCTGGAATGGTGATATCGCGCGCGGTGGTGCGCGACTTGGCCGAGGGCCAGGCGGCGGCGATCATGATGTCGCGGCTGGTGCTGGTGATGGGGGTGGCGCCGATCTTGGCGCCGACCATCGGCGGTGCGATCCTGGCGTTCGCCCATTGGCGGGGGATCTTCTGGCTGCTGACCATCTACGGCACCGCCTGCGTCATCACCGCTTGGAGGGTGCTGCCCGAGACTTTGCCGGCGGAGCGGCGCACGCAACTGAGCCTGACTGGACAGATGGCGCGCTACCTGGTGATCGCGCGCGAGAAGACGTTTCTGAACCACGCGATCATGGGCGGCTGCAGCACGTTCTGCCTGTTCGCCTATCTGGCCGGCTGCTCGCCGGTGTTCGAGGACGGCTTCGGGCTCAGCCCGACCGGGTTCGCGATGATCTTCGGGTTGTGCGCGGTCAGCTTGGTGATCTGCTCGCAGCTCAATGCTCGGATGCTGCCGCATTTCGGACTGTCGCGGATGCTGACGATGGTGGCGCGGGTTTCGTTTTGCGGCACGGCGGTGCTGCTGGTGCTGGCGTTCAGCGGGGTCCATGTGTTGGCGGCGATCGTAGCGCCGCTGGTGCTGGTGATCGGCTGCCAGGGGTTCAACAACGCCAACGCCACGGCGGGGGCGCTGCTGCGCCATGCCGCGCACGCCGGCAGCGCATCGGCGCTGATGGGCACCTTTCAGTTCGGCCTCGGCGCGGTTTCCGGTGTGCTGGTCGGGCTGCTAACCGACGGTACGCCCCGGGGCATGGCGGCGCTGATGTTCTGTGGCATGCTGGGCGCCGTGATCGCCGACCGCTTCCGCATCCGCCCCGAAACTGTCCCTGCATGATTGTCCGGGCATGATCGTCGGCATCCCTGCCTGCGCCAAGGCTCTCGGTCCGTTGGGCGCCGAGATGCCGTTCCACCAGACTCCGGCGCGTTACGCCCAGGCGGTGCTGGGCTGCGTCGGCGCGCTGCCGGTGCTGATCCCGCCGCTGGGCGAGCCGATGCTCGGACTGCTGGACACGCTGGACGGTTTGCTGGTTCCGGGCAGTCCCAGCAATGTGCATCCCAGCCACTATGCCGGCGGCGACAGCGAGACGCCTGATCTGCACGACCCGGAGCGTGACCACACCACGCTGCCGCTGATCCGCGCGGCGATCGCCGCAGCGATCCCGGTGCTGGCGATCTGCCGCGGCATCCAGGAGTTGAACGTGGCGCTGGGCGGGTCGCTGTTCCAGCGGGTGCATGTCCACCCGGGCATCAGCGATCATCGCGGCGGTGCAGGCGCGCACGAGGTGCGCTATGGCCCGAAGCACCCGATCAGCGTCAGCGGCGGCCTTGCCCGGCTGGTCGGGGCGGAAAGGATCGAGGTGAACTCGCTGCACGGCCAGGCGATCGACCGGCTGGGGGCCGGGTTGGTGGTGGAGGCGCGGGCGCCGGACGGCACCATCGAGGCGGTGGCGATGCCGTCGGCGCCTGGCTGGGTGCTGGGGGTTCAGTGGCATCCGGAGTGGGGGTTTGCCACCAACCCGCACAGTGTTGCTATTTTCACCGCCTTCGGCGAAGCCTGCCGGGCTCGAAGGCGTGCCCAGGTCGGGTAATCGGGCGGCCTGAGTCGCTGAGGCATAGCCGCGCCGTGCTTTCTTGGGCCTTGTTGGCGCGGCGATCCGCTTTAGGCGAACCGGCGCGACTGGACGCGCCGAGGTTTGAGTACTCAAACAAGCGCACAAAAACAGAAAGGCGGGCAGTGATGGACCTTCAACTGGCGGGCAAGACGGTGCTGATCACCGGCGGGTCGAAAGGCATCGGCAAGGCGGCCGCCGAGGTACTGGCCGAGGAGGGCTGCAACCTGATCCTGGTGGCGCGTGATGGTTCGGTGCTCGACGCCGCGGCGGCGGAGATCCGCAGCAAGCGGCAGGTCAACGTGCGCACCATCGCCGCCGACCTGTCGAGCGACGCATCGGTCCGCAAAGTCGCGGCTGAGGCCGGCGAGCTCGACGTGCTGGTGAACAACGCCGGGGCGATCCCGCCCGGCGACGTGGCGTCGGTGGACGATGCGAAGTGGCGTCAGGCGTGGGATCTGAAGGTGTTCGGCTACATCTCGTTCTGCCGGGTGATCTACGCCCAGATGAAAGCCCGCAAGGCCGGCGTGATCGTCAACGTGATCGGTTCGGCGGGAGAGAAATTTCCCACCAACTATATCGCCGGCGCGGCAGGCAACGCGTCGCTGATGGCGTTTACCCGAGCACTGGGCCGAGGCGCGCCGGCGGATGGGTTGCGGGTGGTGGCGATCAACCCTGGGCCGGTGGAGACCGATCGGCTGGTAATGCTGCGCAAGGCGGAAGCGAAGCAGAAATGGGGTGATGAGAGCCGCTGGCGGGACCTGAGTGCGGCGATGCCGTTCGGCCGGCCGGCGACCCCACGCGAGATCGGCAATGCGGTGGCGTTCCTGGCGAGTTCGGTGTCGGGCTACACCACCGGGACGGTGCTGACAATCGATGGCGGCGGTTGAAAGGAAAGTGCCCCGGCACCCTAATTAGACTGGCCGGGGCACGCCTCTCTTCAGACTTGGTAGTGGAAAACCGTAAACTCCTGCGTGCGCACCAGCTCGGCCCGCTGATTGTACAACAGCCGTTCCGTGGTGATGAAGTAGCCCTCGCCCAGCTTGGTCGTTTTCTTCTGACTGCAGCTCTTCATCCTGAGTTCAACGCGCGCGGTGTCTCCAGGCTTCAGCGGAATGAAAAAGCGCGAGGCTGCCCGCACGACGGCGATTTCAGGATAGCCTGGTGGACTAACCAACGTGCCCCCCTGCACCAGACTCTGCCGCAACGACTGCAACAGCGGAATGCCAGTCAGACCTTGGCGCACCGCATCCGGAATGTGTTCGCCGGGCTTCAGGTAACCGATCCCCAATTTGGCCGCGGAGCCAGCACCGAAGAACATGGAGGTGGGCGGAGCGATGACGCCGCCATGCCGGCTCGAAGCCGCGTACGCCTCGTCCCAATAGAGCGGATTCCAATCCTCGAGCGCTTCACACCAGAGCTGGATTTCCTCCTTGGTCAGCGGTTGCGCCGGCAGCCCTCCTGCCTGCCGCGACTGGCCCAGGAACGGTTGCGCGAAGTCGGGAAGGTCCGTTGCGGACCCGTCCGTCTGGACCGATCCGGCGGCGTTCAGCGGTCGGGCCTTCTCTCCCGAACGCGATGGCAAGGCCATCGTCGCCGTCGCGCTCGCGGCCTCGGCCGCCACGGCGTGCGCGATATTGAGGTCCACCAGATCGACCAGGTAAGCGCCATCCTCTCCGCGGTAGCGGCGCCCCACGCGGCCGGTGACCTCAAGCATATCGTTAGTACAGCTTTGCGTCCGCATACTGAAGGTGAGCGAGCGGATTTCGCCTTCGGGACCCGACCAGTCGGTCAGCAGACGCCCGAACAGGCCCGCCACGTGCGGCGTGGAGATGAAAGCATCCCTCGCACCGGCCATGCGCGCGTAGTCGCCGTCGAAATGGACATAATCATAAAGTCCGCTGGCGCGAACGAAGGCGACGAGGCGCAAAAGGCTGAGCTCATAGGTGAAGGCCGGAAGCTGCTGCCCCGGCTCCACGTCCTCCCAGTAGATGCTATAGCGGCCCATCCGATGCTCCTGTCGTGGCAAATTGCCAGCGACCTCACCAGACTGCCAACCATCCCCTCGAATGTCCAAGTCGCGCCGACCGCTCGTGGCGTGGCCATGACCAGACGAAGGCTTACGCTCACCGCCACCATGTCCTGACCGAAGATCCGTGGTATTATAGGGAAGCGCTGCCCCGCCGTCCCGCGCCGGGCGATGGGGATGCGAATCGCCCCGGTTTCAAGAGGAATCCCATGGCAAAGCAGTTCGCGCACATCGAACCGGCCCACGCCGCATTCATCGCGCGGCAGCATGTCTTCTTCACCGCCTCGGCGGCTGCCAGTGGCCGCGTCAACGTCTCGCCGCGAGGCACCGACGCATTCCGCCTGTTGGACCCGAACAGCGTTGCCTACCTCGATCAGACCGGCAGCGGGAACGAGACGGCCGCCCATCTGCGCGCCTCGGGCCGGCTGACCATCATGTTCTGCGGTTTCGAGGCCGCCCCGATGATCCTGCGACTCTACGGCCAGGGCCGGTCACTACCACGCGGCACGCCCGAGTACCACGCCCTTCTGGCCGCTGCTTACGACAATCAGGACACACCCGGCGCCCGGCAGATCATTCGCCTCGCGATCGACCTGGTGCAGACCAGTTGTGGCTACGGCGTGCCGCTGTTCGACTATAAGGAAGACCGTCCGACGCTGCGGCGCTGGGCGGAAACCAAGGGCGAGGCGGCGGTGGCCGCTTATCGCCGCCAAAAGAATGTTCTCAGCCTCGATGGTTTCGAGACCGGGCTCGCGGCGGACGAGCCCGCTCTGACGGACTGACCGCGTGATCTCCGACGGAATCATGACAATCCTGGCATGCCTGTTCGGCTATCTGCTGGGCTCGATCCCGTTCGGCCTATTGCTGACCAGGCTGGCCGGGGCCGGGGATATCCGCGGCATTGGGTCCGGCAATATCGGTGCAACCAACGTGCTGCGCACCGGACGCAAGGGATTGGCTGCGGCCACCCTGCTGCTTGACGGAGTCAAGGGCGCTGCCGCGGTGCTGATCGCCGGCTGGTTGGCCGATCCCGACATCGCCATGCTCGCCGGCCTTGCCGCCGTGCTCGGCCACCTATTCCCGGTTTGGCTTCGCTTTAAAGGCGGAAAGGGCGTCGCAACTGCCCTTGGTGTGCTGATCGCCGCCGCGTGGCCTGTCGGTCTGGCGGCGTGCGCGGTCTGGCTGGTGGTCGCCGCCATTGCCCGGCTCTCATCGCTGGCCTCGCTCGTGGCGCTCGCGTCGGCCCCCTTGGTCGGCCTGATCCTGAAGGATTTCAGCGTCGTTAAGCTGGCGTTAACCATTGCCGTGCTGGTGTTCGTGCGCCACCAGACCAACATCCGCCGCCTGATCGCCGGAACCGAACCTCGCATCGGCCGTCGCGACACCGGGGGCGCCTGATCCAGCCCGCGCGGCAGCTTCGCCGGCGGCACCATGGGACGCCGCCGCCATGCCAACCTGGACTGACCAGATCGACCACCTGCGGCTGATCCGCACCGAGGGCGTCGGACCCGTCACCTATCGCCGGCTGCTTGACCGCTATCACACGCCGGCTGCCGCGCTGGCGGCGCTGCCCCGGCTCGCCCGAGCTGGCGGGCGTTCAGCCCCGCCGACGATTCCGTCCGGTTCCGAGGCGGCCGCTGAACTCGAGCGCACGTACGCGATCGGGGCTCGCATGGTGTTCCTGGCCGATCCGGACTATCCGCACCTTCTGGCGCTATTGGACGACGCGCCGCCGTGCCTCATCATGAAGGGCGACGCTGGACTGGCCGGACTACGCTGTATCGCGGCGGTGGGTGGCCGCAACGCGTCGGCCAATGGTCAGCGGATGGCGGAAACCCTGGCGGCGGACCTGGCGGCGAGCATGGTCGTGGTGTCGGGTCTGGCGCGCGGCGTCGACACCTCGGCGCATCGCGGCGCGATGCGAACGGGGCGCACCATCGCGGTGATCGCCGGCGGCATCGACCAGCCATACCCGCCGGAAAACGCCGAACTGCATCGTCGGATCGGCGAAACCGACCTGCTGGTCACCGAGGCGGCGTTCGGCACCGAACCGCAAGGCCGCCATTTCCCGCGCCGCAACCGCATCATCGCCGGCCTGTCGTTGGGCGTCGTGGTGGTCGAGGCGGCCTTGCGCTCGGGCAGCCTGATCACCGCCCAGATCGCCCAGGAAACCGGCCGTGAGGTGTTCGCGGTGCCCGGATCGCCGCTCGATCCACGCGCCCGCGGCGGCAACGACCTGATCCGCCAGGGCGCGATCCTAGTGGAAACCGCCGCCGATGTGCTGGACAACCTGCCGGCCGAACCCGGCCCGCCACAGCCGCGCACCCGCCGCTTCGGCGAACCGGATCCGACCTTTCCCGCCCCTCCGGCCGGCGCCGAACCGCCCCCCGAGGCGCGCCGGCAGGTGCTGTCGCTGCTGTCGCCGGAACCGACCATGGTTGACGATCTGGTGCGGCATTGCCACTTGACGCCGGCGGTTACAATGGCGGTTCTACTGGAACTTGAGCTCGCCGGGCGTGTAGAGACGCTTGCTGGCAGCCGCGTGGCGCTCTTGCCGGACGCAATCGAGTAGGATACCGCACCGTTCAATGTCAGACGTCGTCGTTGTCGAATCCCCGGCCAAGGCCAAGACCATCAATCGCTACCTGGGTGGCGGCTACACGGTGCTTGCCAGCTTCGGGCACGTCCGCGACCTGCCGCCGAAGGATGGCAGCGTGCGCCCGGATCAGGATTTCGCGATGGACTGGGAGTCCGACGCGCGCGGCGACAAGCAGGTCGGCGCCATCGCCAAGGCGCTGAAAGGCGCCAAGACGCTATACCTGGCGACCGACCCCGATCGCGAGGGCGAGGCGATTTCATGGCACGTGCGCGCCATGCTGGCCGACAAGAAGGCGCTGAAGGGTGTCGCCGTGCACCGCATCAGCTTCAATGAGATCACCCGCAACGCCGTCCGCTACGCCATCGAGCACCCCAGGGAGCTGGATCAGCCGCTGATCGAGGCCTATATGGCCCGCCGCGCGCTGGATTACCTGGTGGGGTTCACCCTGTCCCCGGTACTCTGGCGCAAGCTGCCCGGCAGCCGCAGCGCCGGGCGCGTCCAGTCGGTCGCGCTGCGCCTGATCTGCGACCGCGAAGCCGAGATCGAGGTGTTCCGCGCCCGCGAATACTGGTCGATCGAGGCGCTGTTCATCACCCCCGCCGGCGCCCCGTTCACCGCCCGGCTGACCCATCTGAACGGCAAGCGGCTCGACCAGTTCGACCTCAACACCGAGACCCTGGCGCTGGCCGCCAAGGCCGCGGTCGAGGCCGGCAGCTTCAGCGTTGGCGCGGTCGAGCGCAGGCGGGTCAAGCGCAACCCACCGCCGCCGTTCACCACATCGACGCTGCAGCAGGAAGCCTCACGCAAGCTGGGTTTCGGCGCCCAGCAGACCATGCGGCTGGCGCAAGGCCTGTATGAAGGCGTCGATATCGACGGCGAGACCACCGGCCTGATCACCTATATGCGCACCGACGGCGTGCAGATGGCGCAGGAAGCGGTGCACGGCATCCGCGACCACGTCAAGTCCAGCTTCGGCGCCAATTACCTGCCCGCCGCGCCGCGCGAGTACACCAGCAAGGCAAAGAACGCGCAGGAAGCCCACGAGGCGATTCGCCCGACCGATGTGACCCGCACGCCGGACTCCGTGGCGCGCGGCCTGGACTTCGATCAACGCCGGCTGTATGAGTTGGTCTGGAAGCGCGCGGTGGCCTCGCAGATGCAGTCCGCCGAACTGGACCAGGTCAGCGTCGATGTCACCGACAACAAGGGACTAAAATTGCGCGCCACGGGCTCGATCGTGGCGTTCGACGGATTTCTTAAGCTGTACCGCGAAGACACCGACGACAAGGCCGAAGGCGCGCCGGACGAAGACGACAACCGCATGCTGCCGCCGATGAGCGAGCGCGATCCGCTGAAGCGCCAGAAGGTGGACGCCAGCCAGCATTTCACCCAGCCGCCGCCGCGCTATTCGGAAGCCAGCCTGGTGAAGAAGATGGAGGAACTGGGGATCGGGCGGCCATCGACCTACGCCTCGATCCTGTCGGTGCTGCAGGACCGCAACTACGTCAAGCTGGATAAGCGGCGGTTCGTGCCGGAGGATCGCGGCCGGCTGGTGACCGCGTTCCTGATCAGCTTCTTCGAGCACTACGTCGACACCGGCTTCACCGCCGGGCTGGAGGAAAAACTCGACGAGATCTCCGCCGGCCAGCTCGAATGGCGGACGGTGATGCATGCGTTCTGGGAGGAATTTTCCAAAGCGGTCGAGCAGACCCGCGAGTTGAAGATCAGCGACGTGATCAACGCGCTGGACCAGGATCTGGGTCCGCACTTCTTTCCGGCGCGAGAGGATGGTTCCGACCCCCGGGTCTGCGCCGCCTGCGGCACCGGGCGGCTGGGGCTGAAGCTGGGGCGCTATGGCAGCTTCATCGGCTGCTCGAATTATCCCACCTGCCAGTATACCCGCCGGCTGGCGATCGACGTCGGCGAAGACGGCGGCGAGACCCTGAAGGAGGGCATGCGCTCGCTCGGCCATCATCCCGATTCCGGTGAGGAGATCACCGTCCGGCGCGGGCCGTACGGTCTGTACGTGCAGCAGGGCGAGACCTCCGAGGACAAGAAGCTGCGTCCAAGACGCACCTCGTTGGCGCGCGGCATGGACGGCGAGAACCTGACGCTGGAGCAGGCACTGGGGCTTTTGGCGTTGCCGCGCGAGATCGGGCTGCATCCGGAAACCAAGGAGAAAATCGAGGCCGGAATCGGGCGGTTCGGACCGTATGTGAAGATGGGCGCGGTGTTCGGGTCGCTGGACCGCGACGACGACGTTCTGGCGCTGGGGCTGAACCGGGCGGTCGATCTGCTGGCCAAGAAGCTGGCCAGCGTGCGCACGATCGGGCCGCACCCGGCGGACCGCGAGCTGGTCAGCGTGCGCAAGGGCCGCTTCGGTCCGTATGTCCAGCACGCCAAGATGGTTGCCAACCTGCCGCGTGGGTTGGCGATGGACGATATTACCCTGGATCAGGCGGTGGCGCTGCTGGCGGAGAAGGGCAAGGCGCTGAAGCCGCGCGGCGCGGCTGGCCGCAAGGGCGGTCGGGCGGGTTCCAAGGCGGCCGATCGGTCGGCTGCGAAGGGTGCTGCGGCCGAGGCATCGGTGACCGAGGCGGCGGCCGGGACGGCCAAGCCGAAGCAGGCGGTGGCAAAGAAGCCGGCCCGTGCCGCGACGGCCAAGAAGAAGGCCGCAACCGGGAAGAAGAAGGCCGCTGCCAAGGCGCCGGCGAGGATGACCCATCGGGCAGCGGAGTGAGCGTTGGTATGGTCGCTGCGTTGCGGCTACCCGCGACCGCAGTGGTTCCAAGTGCGAGACCTGGGTGGCCGACCCAAGCCGCTGGCCGGTCATGGCTCGGCAGTATCGTGGATGATGCGGCGCTCGCTCGCGGGCCGACTTGCCCGATCATAACCCGCCCGATCATAACCCGCCCGATCATAACCCGCCCGATCATACCCCGAGAGTGAAAGCCGGCATCCTTGTGGTTTTGGCCTGGCTGCTGGCGTTGCCGACGGCGCAGGCGGCCTGTGTGGTCGACAAGACCGCCAGCGTCCCGCTGATCGTCACGGATGGTGCGATCACCGTCGCGGTGGAGGTGAACGGCATCGCCGCCACCTTCGTGGTGGACACCGGTGCGCAGCGCTCGATTGTCAGCGAAGCGGCGGCGCGGCGCCTTGGGTTGGCAAGGGATGCCTGGATCGGCACCACAATGAGCGGAATTGGCGGCATCGAGAGCCGGCCCAACGCCGACCCTCGCAGCCTGACCCTCGGCGGCATTCCCCTGGTTCGCCGGACGCTGACGCACGATACCAGCCTGACGGTGGGGGTCATTCCGCGCACCCGGATCGGCACGCTGTTGATCGACGGCATGCTGGGGCGCGATTTCCTGTCGCTGTTCGATCTGGACCTCGATGTGCCGGGGCGTCGCCTGACGCTGTATCGGGTGCATGATTGCGCCGGGCGGTTCCTGCCGTGGCAGGGCGGCTATGCCGCGATCCCGCTGACGCTGGAGGCGCAGGACGCCCTGATCGTGCCGGTGGCGGTGGACGGCACGAAGCTGCGCGCGGTGCTGGATTCCGGTGCCAGCGCCAGCCTGATCGGCGCGCCCGGGTTGTTCCGCCTTGGATTGCGCCAGGCAAGTTTCGCCGATGACCCGGCCGCCGAGGCTAGCGGGCTGGGGCCGCGCGCGGTGACGATGCATGAACACCGGTTCGGCTCGCTGCGGGTCGGCAACGAGAGCATCGAGCGGCCGCTGATCTGGGTGGCACCGATTCATTTGACCCCGATCGTCGACATGCTGCTGGGGGCGGACTGGCTGGCCGGGCGGCGGATCTGGATTTCGTTCTCGACCGGCCAGTTGTTCGTCGCCACGCCATGACGCGGCGCTGTTCCCGTCCGCTTACGACCCGATCTCGGCCAAGGTGTCGTCCAACGCCCTGGTGGTGCGCGCCACCGCTTCGTCAATCTCCGCCTCGGTTATGATCAACGGCGGAGAGAACGCGATCCGGTCGCCGACGAAGCGGGTGATCAGGCCGTGGCTGCGGGCGCGGCGGTCGACCATGGCACCCACACCGCGGCTCGGATCGAACAGGCTCCGGGTAGTCTTGTCGGCCACCAGTTCGATTCCGGTCAGCAGCCCGACACCACGCACCTCGCCGACCAGCGGATGCTCGCCCAGTGCCGCGAGTTTTTGCTGCAGATAGGGACCGACGCGCCGGACGTGGCCCAGCATGTCGGTCTCTTCGTAGATACGCAACGTCTCCATCGCCACCGCGGTGGTCACCGGGTGGCCGGCGTAGGTGAAGCCGTGCGCGAAGTTGCCCAGCTTGCGGCTTTCATCCAGCATCGCCTCGAACACGCGCTGATTGACCAGCAGTGCCGAGATCGGCTGCATCCCCGCCGACAGCGCCTTGGCGCAGGAGATCATGTCGGGCTTCAGGTCATAGGTCTGGCTGCCCCACATGTTGCCGGTGCGGCCGAACCCGCAGATCACCTCGTCGGCGATGAACAGCATGTCGTGTTTGCGGATCACCGCCTGGATCTTGTCCCAATAGGTCCGCGGTGGGGTCAGCCCACCCCCGGCACCCATCACCGGTTCGGCAATGAACGCGGCACAGGTCTCCGGCCCTTCGCGCAGGATCAACGTATCCAGCGCATCGGCCATCCGGGTGGCAAACTGCTCTTCCGACTCGCCCTCACTGTGGTGACGGTAGTAGTGCGGATATTCGCTGTGCAGGAAGCCGGGGAATGGCAGGCCGAAATCGGCGTGCATATCGGGCTTGCCGGATGCGCTGATCGAGGCCGAGGTGCTGCCGTGATAGGCCATGCGCCGGCCGATGATCTTGCGTTTCTCCGGTTTGCCGATGGCGTGGTGGTAGTACCAAACAAGTTTCAACGCCGTATCGTTGGCTTCCGACCCGGAGCATTGGAACAGCACCTTGCTCATCGGCAGCGGCGCGATCGAGAGCAGCTTTTCCGCCAGATCGACGCCGGCCTCGTGGGTGGCGCCGCGATACAAGTGGTAGTAGCCCAGCTTGCGCATCTGCTCATAGGCGACCTTGGCGAGCCGTTCCGAGGCATAGCCCAGCGAGGCGCACCACAGCCCAGCAGCGGTATCGAGATAACGGACGCCGTTGTCGTCGGTGACATAGCAGCCCTGGCCGGAGCCGATAACCATCGGGCCTTGCTCAATATGGCTGGCAAGATTGGTCTGCGGATGCACGATGCTTGCGATGTCGCGCGCCTGCACCGAATTGGGGATGAGGTAGGTCAAAGCGGGGGTCTCCTGGATGGCCGAACCAGTGTGTCACGACAGGCGTCGGCCGGCCACCCGGGAACAAGGCGGCCCTACCAGGCGGCGTCGAGCAAGGCGCGCACCGCTGGTGCTCCATCGATCTTTCGCGGGTTGGTGTGTACCCAGCGGTCGTGCATCGACCCCGAAGCAATGGCGTCGAGTTGTTCGGGCTTCACGCCCACGTCGCGCAGCGTGGCCGGAAGGCCAAGCAAGGCGATCAGTTCGGCCACCGCCTCACCCGCTGCCTTGTCCTTGTGTCCCAGCGCCTCGCTGACCCATTTCTGCCGTTCGCCGTTGACCGGCTGATTGAACCGCAGCACGTGCGGCAGCATCACGCAGGACGTGTAGCCGTGCGGCACGTGCGCGGCGCCGCCCAGGACATGGCCGATGCCGTGGCTGGCGCCCTTGGCGACGCCGTTCTGCGATCCCATGATCGACATCCACGACCCAAGCTGGCAGTTCAGCCGCGCGTCGAGGTCGGCCGCATCGGCCTTGACCGCCGGCAGTCCGGCGGCGAGCAATCGTAACGCTTGCAACGACGCCCCGTCGGAGAACGGTGTCGGGTTGATCGAGCACAGATCCTCCACCGCGTGGTCCACCGCGCGGATGCCGGTGGACAGGAACAGCCATTCCGGGGTGTGGACGGTGACCGCGGGATCAAGGATCACCGCAAGCGGCATCATCAGCGGGTGGCCGAAGCTTTCCTTGACGTTGCGGGCGGTGTCGGTGCAGCCGGCGAATGCGGTGAACTCGCCGGCCGAAAGCGTTGTCGGCACATCGACCGAGCGGACCAGCGGCGGCCGCGACGGCGGGCGCTCGGTCTTGCCGTCAGCGGTGATGACCGCGCGGAATCGGTCCAATCGTTCCGGCGCAGCGACGTCGTTGCTAAGGCAAAGCCCGACCATCTTGGCGGCGTCGGTAACCGATCCGCCGCCGACGGTCAGCAGCAGGTCGGCGTTGGCCGCTCGGGCCTCATTCGCCGCCGCCACCACATCGGTGCGCGGGGTATGGGCGCCGATCCTGGCGCACACGCCGGCCAGCCGGTTGCCAAGCACGCGGCGGACGGTCTCGATGACGTCGGTTTCGCGGTTGAGCGTGCCGCTGGCCATGACGTAAACGGCTTTTGCGTCGAGCCGGCTGACTTCCTCGGCAAGTGCCTCGGCGAGCGGGACGCCGTAGATGACGCGGTCCATGGGCGGATAGCGATGGGTGCCGTGGATCATGGATTGGCTCCGTGCTGATTGTCTTGCCAAGGCGTGCGAATCAGGCGCAGAGTATAACGGTCGTAGCAGCAACTGAAAGGAGGTGATCCAGTGTCTCATTGTTCCGTGGCTTCCATCGCCCAGACCTGGATCGCCGGCGTACAGACGTCGGCGTAGAACGCTCCGGTCCGGCAACGGACGCACACAAACAATGGGAAGGCCTCGGAATTCGTTCCGGGGCCTTCCGTCTGTTCGGGATCTACCTGAACCTCGCGCTTCGCCTCCTGGATTTTGACACTGCCGCGCAGCGGCGCTTTGTTCGCCACCCAAGGCAGCCAAAAGGAAATCGCCGGATGCGCCCGATGGAAGGCATGCGCGTGATCGCGCTGGAACACGCGGTCGCGGGGCCGCTCTGCACCCGACATCTGGTCGATCTCGGCGCCGAGGTGATCAAGATCGAACGCCCGGGCGATGGCGACTTCGCGCGTGCCTACGACGACTATGTCGATGGCATAAGCAGCATCTTCATCTGGCTCAACCGCGGCAAGCGCAGCGTCACGCTCGATATCAAGCAAGACGATGGCCGGGCAGCGATGGACGCGCTGATCGCGGGCGCCGATGTGCTGGTGCAGAACCTTGCGCCCGGCGCAGCGGCGCGGTTGGGGCTGACGCATGCGGCGTTGAAAGCGACCAACCCGAAGCTGGTGGTGTGCGATATATCCGGCTACGGCGAGAGCGGACCGTTCGTGCGCAAGAAGGCGTACGATCTGCTGATCCAGGCTGAATCGGGCCTGATCAGCGTGACCGGGACGGAAGACGAGCCGTCACGCGTCGGCATCTCGATCGCCGACATCGCGACCGGGATGTATGCGATGACCGGCATCCTGTCCGCCCTGCTGCGACGCAGCCGCACCGGCGAGGGGTCAAACGTCAAGATCGCCATGCTCGATGCGGTGGCTGAGTGGATGACCTATCCGATGCTGCGGCACGCCTACGCCGGGTCGGCTCAACCGCGGATGCCGACCAGCCATCCGGCGATCGCTCCGTATGGCGCGCACCGGACGAAAGACGGTCAGGTGATCATGGGTCTGCAAAACGAACGCGAATGGGCGACGTTCTGCGACAAGGTGCTGGGCCGGACGGAGGTGCGGACCGATCCGCTGTTTGCCGACATGGCCCGGAGGCGGGCGAACCGGGAGGCACTGACCGCGCTGATCGAGGATTTTTTCAGCGACAAGAGTTCCGTCGAGGTCTCGGCCTTGCTGGATCAGGCGGGGATCGCCAACGGGCGGCTGAATGACCCGATCGACGCCTGGAACCACGTTCAGTTTGCCGCGCGCGACAGATGGCGTGAGATCGGCACTGAAGCCGGCCGCGTCCGGGCGCTGCTGCCGCCGGTCACCTTCACCGACCACGAGGCGGCGATGGGCGACGTGCCGCGGGTCGGTCAGCACACCGATCAGGTGCTGACCGAGCTTGGTTTCACCGCCCAGCGGATCGCCGCGATGCGGGCGGCGCACGCGGCATGAGCGGGTTCGATCCGGCGCGACATCGGATGATCGCGGAACAGCGCTGGTTCGAGGATTTCCACATCGGTGAGCGCTTCCTGCTGCCCAGCCGAACCATGACCGAGGCGGTGTTCCTGGCCTTCCAGGCGGCCAGCGGCGACAACCACCCGATCCATTATGATGCCGAATACTGCCGCGCTCGGAACATGCCGGGGCTGCTGGCGCATGGGCTGCAGTCGCTGGCGCAGACTGCCCCCGGTGCCGGGTTGTTTCCCTTCATGGTGGAGGAATCGCTGGTCGGCTTCATCGAACAATCCAGTAAGTTCCTGAAGCCGGTGTTTGCCGGTGATACCGTCTATCCGGCGCTCGAGATCGATGAGTTGAGCGGCAATCGAACGACCGGAGTCCTCGGGTTGAAGACCACGGTGCACAATCAGCGGCGGGAATTGGTGCTGGAGGGGCGGCAGCGTTATCTGCTGCGGCGGCGTGCCGAGGCGGCATAGTGGTCCAATCCCGACAGAAGCACCCCATGCGGTCGGCTGAATCGGCCCACAAAATCAAGAGCTAGTGGTTATCAATCCGACCCTGGTCGGTCGCCGGTGCGGGACGGCGCGGGGCGGCGCAGTCGCGGCTTTGGTTGCGGTGTGGTGGTGTCGAGGATCGCATGCAGCGCGGCGACGGTCTCGGGCGGCAGGCGGTGAATGATCTGGGCCATGCGGTTGGCCAGGGCGGTCTGCTCCGGAGTCAGTCCGGCGGTATTGACCGTCACTCTCGGGTTCGATAACCGAGCCAGGCGGGACAGGTCCTCGGCCTCGTCCCAGATCAGCCCGAAATACTCGTTGACCTGATGCACCAACCCGGCACTTGGGGCACCGCGTTTGCCGTGTTCCAGGGCGGACAGGTAGGCAGGGGAAACCTGCAGCGCCTGGGCCAGATGGGTCAGCGTCACGCCGCGGTCGGCCCGCAAGGCGCGCAACCGGGCGCCGAAAGGGGTCATCGGATGCGCCGCAGAATCAGTCGCACCGACCCGGGATTGAGTACATGCGGGTGCGCTGCCCCGAGGATCAGCGGGCGGACTTCCGGCAGGTTGAGCCAGTGCGGAAATTCGCGGCGGATCACCCCGCCGGTCTCGCCGCTGCCGCGCCCGGTCACCACCTCGACACAGCGCAGGCGGTCGGCGTGGGCGCTGCGCAGAAACCCCACCAGGGCGTGGAAGGCTCGCTGGGTGGTCATGCCGTGCAGGTCCAGGGTGCGGGCCACGGCCAGCTTGCCGGACCGGAAGCGTTGCCAGGTCGCGCTGTCGATGCCGCCGGGGTGGGTGCCGACGGTCAGCGGGGACGCCATCATTCGCGGCTTTGAAGCCTGCGTGGCGACTGGCGGCCGTGGCGGATTGAAGGCGGCAGGCGCCGGGGCGGCCGGTTCCGAGGACGTGGGCGTTGGCCGCCGGCGTGCCCCACTGCGTAACGGCGCGATCTGGCTGGCGTAGTTCGCCCAGAGTGCCTGTTCGGCGGCGGTCAGGCCGCGCGTTCGGGGCGGCATCGAGCGAGCCTGGCTGGAAAACGCGAGCGGGGATTGGCCCCGGCCCGTGCGTGGGTGTTGATTCCCCGGGCCGGCCTATCCCGGGTCCCGCGACAGCCCCCGCGCGGCGAGCGCATCGAGGTAACCGGCCCAGCGCCGGTCCTGTTCACCGCCGAGTTCGGCCAGATAATCCCAAGAGAAGATCCCTGTATCGTGCAGATCGTCGAACACCAGCCGGACCGCGTAGTGGCCCACCGGTTCGACGGCGATGATGCCGACATGGCGCCGTCCGGCGACGGTTTGCTTCTGCCCGGGGTGGTGGCCCTGGACCTCGGCGCTGGGGCTCTCGACCCGCAGGTATT
Organism: Rhodopila sp.; assembly: GCF_965277165.1. Taxonomy (GTDB): domain Bacteria; phylum Pseudomonadota; class Alphaproteobacteria; order Acetobacterales; family Acetobacteraceae; genus Rhodopila. The sequence goes on along the minus strand of NZ_CBDICE010000005.1, from coordinate 1,122,291 downwards.
CGGCCGGCAGTGCGTAACGGGTTCCATCTTCGAACGACACATGCAGCACCCGTGCCGCGCGGTCCAGGCGGATTTCGGTCGGCGGCGGCATTATGGCTCCAGCTTGCGCGCCTCTTCCGGCAGCATGATCGGAATACCGTCGCGGATCGGGTAGGCCAGGCCGGCTTTGCGGCTGATCAGTTCATTGGCAGCACGGTCATATTCCAACGGCGCTTTGGTGAGCGGGCAGACCAGAACCTCGAGCAGGCGGGGATCGATGGCGGGTGACAGCGGCGCCACCGAGGGAGGGGCGACGAAGGGGGGCGCGACGGAGGGGATGGATTCGGTCATCGTGGTTCTCGCTTGCGGATTTAGCTCACCGAATGGCCCGGTGGGGCGTCGGGGCCGGCGGCGCCCATCTGCAGCAGCGCCAGCAGCGTCGCCGCGCGGTCGGTGTCGGTCGGCGCCTCCAGCAACGCCTGTTTTTCGACCGCCTCGAACGGGCAGGCCATCGACAGGGTGACGATCAACCCATCGTCGGACAGATCGCGGATGGCGTCCCAGTTGGCATCGACATTGCGGCGGGCAAAATAGCCGCGCAAGGCGGTCAGCAGTTTCTCTCGCTCGATCTCGGCCGTCGCCAAGGCCATGTCCATGTCCATGTCGTTGAAATAACGAGAAAAATCGCCGCGCACACGGCGGTATCCGCGATGCCCGGCGAGCTCGGCCTCAACCGTGAAGCGGACCATCCCGGTCAGCGTGACCAGCAGGCGGCCGTCATCTGTCTCGCTGAACGAGGACACCCGCCCCAGGCAGCCGACACGATACAGCCCCGGTTCATCCGAACCCCCGCGGCCGGCCTCAGGCGCGGGGGCGTGCGGATCGGGCTGGATCATGCCGAACATGCGTCCGGTTGCCAGCGAATCCATCACCATCGCCAGGTAACGGCGCTCGAAAATATTCAGCGGCAGTTTGCCGCGCGGCAGCATCAACACCCCGCTCAGCGGGAAGACCGCGAATTCCTTGGGCAAGTCCTCGAACTGGGGATGAAAGGCCGCCATTCAGGGAAACGTCACCTCCAAAATGCCATTCAGCTAAACAACAGCGCGGACAAGCGCCGGCGGGCAGCGGCGGTGGCGGGGTCGTCGAAACCCCACGCCTCGAAGAACTTCAGCAACTGCATCCGGGCCGCATCCTCATTCCAGGTGCGGGCGCGGCGGATGATGTCAAGCAGTGCATCGGCGGCCTGTTCGCGTTCATTCATCGCGTTCAGCGCGGTGGCGAGGTCGTAGCGCGCCTGATGGTCGGCCGGGTCGGCGGCCAGTCGGGCCTGCAGCGATTGCAACTGATCCTTCGCCGCGCGTCCCTCGCGTGCCAGCAAAAGCGCGCTGCGGGCGCCGGCGACCTCGGCGTGGTCGGTGATTTTCTCCGGCACCTGCGCCAGGGTTTCCTCGGCCGCCTGTTCCTGGTCCATCGCCATCAGGGCTCGGATCAGACCGCCCCAGGCGTCGCCGTTCTCGGGCTCTTCGGCAAGCAGCGCGCTGAACAGCTCGCCGGCCTGCTGAGCGTCGCCCTGCTCGAGCGCAGCCTTGGCCTCGGACAGCAGGTCGGCGGTGGGCATCGAACCGCCGGTTGACTTCAGCAGAGCCTCGACGAAGCGCTTGACCTCGGATTCCGGCTGCGCGCCCTGGAAGATGTCGGCGATCTGGCCTTGCCAGAAGGCGGCGACGGTCGGCACCGACTGCATCGGCAGGCCAAGCTGGGCGAGTTGGCGGACCAGTTGCTGGTTCTGGTCGATATCGATCTTCACCAGCTTGATCCGGCCGCCCGCCGCCTTGGTGACCTTTTCCAGGGTTGGGGTCAGCTGTTTGCAGGGGCCGCACCAGGTCGCCCAGAAATCGACCAGGACCGGGATCGTGCGGGAGGCCTCGATCACGTCCTGCATGAAGGTCTTCTGGTCACCGTTGCTGATCATGTTGGCCGCGGTGGCGGTCGTGGTGCCGCCACCGGGGGCGGACTGGCCGATGATGTGATCCATGGCTCGTGCTTCCTGGTGGTCTTCGAGGGTTGAGATGTAACCGCCCGGCAGACAAACAAGCGCCTCAATCAATCGCCTGACTGGCAATCGCCTGACTGGGGTGGTCGGTTAGCGCCGAACATGCCGTTCATGCTGTTGTTCGTCTAGGGCAAACCAACACTGGATCTCGAGCTCCTGGCCCAAAACACGAACAAACGCAATAGTGCTTGAACCGAATGCATCTGAGGTCGCGGCGTCGGCGTTGGAAATTGTCGTTCGAAGCAGGGGCGTCGTCGAAGGCAAGCAGGGGCAGGTTTGCTCAGCGCTTTGTCGCGTGTCCCGGGTTGCGTGTTCAGGTGCGGTCGATCCGGATGGCATGCCGACCGAAGCACGGCAGGGTCTGCAAGGACGCTTCGGCATCGAGCCAATCGAGCTGCACCCGTGGGTGTTTTACCGCATCACCGATAACTGGTTGGAATTGACGCTGCGCTTCATCGTCGGCACGCATCATATCCGCGGCGCGAAGGACGCGATGAGTCGTCAGATCGTCGACCAGTTGGACCTGGCGGGGATCGGCATCGCCTCGGCCACCTACGATATCGTTGGCTTTCCGCGGCTCGAGATCGACCAGTCAGCTTCTGCCGCGGCGGACTGGCCGCCGCCTCGTCGCCCGGTATCAAATCGCTTCCTGTCGGCGATGAAGAGGCGCTTTCCGTCGTCAGGCCATCGGGGTGGGCTTGATCAGTCGAACAGCGAACTGACCGAGCTTTCGTCGCTGATTCGACGCATGGCTTCGGCCAGCAGCGGGGCGATGGTCAACTCGCGGATATTGTCGCAGCGCTTGACTTCGTCGGTTGCCAGGATCGAGTCGGTGATGGTCATCATCTCGATGGCCGAGGTTGCGATGCGGGCCACCGCCGCGCCGGACAGCACGCCGTGGGTGACATAGGCCCCAGCCGACCTGGCGCCGCGCTTGATCAACGCATCCGCCGCATTGCAGTGGGTTCCCCCGGAGTCGACCAGGTCGTCGACCAGGATGCAATCACGATCGACGACGTCGCCGATGACGTTCATCACCTCGGAATGGCCGGCGCGTTCGCGGCGTTTGTCGATGATCGCCAGGTCGCAGTTCAACCGGTTGGCGATCGCCCTGGCCCGCACCACGCCGCCGACGTCGGGCGACACGATCATCACGTCGCGGCCTTGATAGCGGTCCTGGATGTCACGGCTGAACAGCGGCTCGGCGTAGAGGTTGTCCACCGGAATGTCGAAAAATCCCTGGATCTGGGCGGCGTGCAGGTCCATGGTCAGCACCCGGTTGGCGCCGGCCTCGGTGATCAGGTTGGCGACCAGCTTGGCCGAAATCGGCGACCGCGAGGCGGTCTTGCGGTCCTGCCTTGCATAGCCGAAATACGGCACCACCGCGGTGATCCGCCGGGCCGAGGACCGGCGCAGCGCGTCCAGCGTGACCAGCAACTCCATCAGGTTGTCATTGGCCGGAAAGGAGGTCGGTTGGATGACGAAAACGTCCTCGCCGCGGACGTTTTCCTGGATTTCGACGAACACCTCCATATCGGCGAAGCGCCGGATCGAGGCTTTGGTGAGCTTCAGGCCGAGGATGTCGGCAACGGCATCGGCCAGCGGACGATTGCTGTTGCAGGCGAGGATCTTCATGAGCACGACCGCTGCAAAGGAAGCCGGACCGGTCGAAGCGCCGGAAACAGCCGGCTTCTAGCAACCGCCCTGTCACATGTCCATCAGACGCGGGTCGGTCAGACGCCGGCCCAGGAAGCCGGCCGTTTGGTCAGGAAGGCGTCCATGCCTTCCTTGAAGTCCCGGCTGGTGTAGCACAGCCGGATCAGATCGTCGTCGGCCGGCAGATTGTCGCGCAACCGGCGCAGCGCCTCTCGGGTTGCCCGCATGGTCAGCGGCGCGTGGCCGGCGAGCAGCGTGGCGAGGTCCGCGGCCCTGGCGAGCAGCGCGGCGTGGTCGGCGAGCACCTCGGTCACCAGGCCGGCGGCTAACGCGTCGTCGGCGGAGTATAGCCGGGCAGTGAAAATCATCTCGATCACCCGGGCCGGGCCAATCAGCGCGGACAGCCGGGCGAGGTTGCCGATCGACAGACAATTGCCCAGCGTGCGGGCGATCGGGAAGCCGAACCGGGCGGTGGCGGAAGCGATGCGAAGATCGCAGGACACCGCGATGGCTGCGCCGCCTCCGGTGCAGGCGCCGGCGATGGCGGCGATGGTGGGAACCGGGCAGCGCTCGATCGTGGTGAGTACGCGGTCGATGCGAGCTTCGTAGTGCATGGCATCATCGGCGCCGGTGAAGGCGCGGAACTGGTTGATGTCGGTGCCGGCGGCGAAGGCCTTGTCGCCGGCACCGGTGATGATCAGGACACGCACCTCGCCCGGATCGGCCGCGATCTCGGCCAGTTGCTCATACATCGGGAAGGTCATCGCATTGCGGGCCTGCGGACGATTGAGCGTGATGTGTCCGATGCCGTCGCGCCGCTGGTAGAGGAGGTCTTCGGTCATGTCGTGATCCTTGGGGGCGTGATCCTTGGGGGGCGTGGACCTTGAGACGTGGTCCTAAAGGGTGGTCGGGTCCGCTCCAGCAGCGCGGCTGGGTTCAGCATGCCCCATCCAGGCCGAGGTCGCCGGCGAGCTTGCGCAACCTCCGATCGTTGGTCCAGAGCGTCGCATCCGGGGTCAATCGGGTGGCGGCGAGCAGGTGGGCATCAACGTAGCCGATGCCACGCCCGAACAGGACATGATGATCGATGAAGCCCATGACCTCGGCATCGGTTGCCGACGTGGCCATGGGCAACGCCGCCAGGGCTTGCAGCACGATGTTGCGTTGACCAAGCTGGACCAGGGCAATTTCACCGATCACGAACGGATGCACCAGAACCGCGGCGGCATCGAGCAGCTCGCCCAACCGTTTGTCGCCGGACCGCAGATGATCGATCCAGATCGAGGTATCCACCAGGATCACGCGGCCAAGGTCATGCGGACGAGGTCATACGGCCAAACTCATATGGCAGGGTCAAGCGGCGGGCGTCCGTCGCCTGGGCGGTGTGATCAGGCCGGTTTCGCTGCCGCCCAGGCGGGCCAGGCGCCGCGCGCTTTCGCGTTCGATCAGAGCTTTCAGGGCCTCGCGGACCAGGCTGGATTTCTCCTTGAGGCCGGTGAGGCTTTGAGCCTGGGTGAGCAGATCGTCGTCGAGCGCGAGTGTGGTGCGCATGGTCAAGCCTCGCGGCTTATAAGCGCGAGGTGAGCATCATTTGATGCGCTTTGCAATGCCACTGCCGCGGTCGTTTGACTGTTCTCTCCACACGGTTGTTGCGCCGGACAGCGGACCTTGGCCGGACGGCGAGCAACGCATTGTGCGCATGATCTGCCGCAAATGGCTTGAACGGCGGCCTCGGGTGGCTTAAATGAAGGCTGTCAGCTTGCTGACTATGGCGATAAACGATGCGTGGAATAATCGTTGTGGACCCGGGGGCAGTGCCCGGCGCCTCCACCATTTATCCAAGATGCGGTATCCTCACCGTGTCGCGGTCCAATGGGGGCGAAACAGGCTCGACACGCGTGGTAAAGACTCATCTTTTGCCCGGCATGATACCGCCGTTATCGGGTCAAATCACAAGTGCCAACGATAACGAGGCGCTCGCCGTCGCTGCATAAGCGATAGGCGCGGTTCGGGGGGGCACCGGGCAACAGAAGCCCCCCCATCTGCTTTCAATCCATCAGGTCAATACCGAACCGCTCGGCGAAGCCAAGCGAGCCGGCGGCAGTGATGCTGACCGCGCGGGAATCTCGCTGCGGCGCGATCCAGCCGAGTTGCAGGCAGCGCGAGGCCAGCGCCGCGCCCACGCGTCCGGCAATGTGCGGGCGGCGTTCGCTCCAGTCCAGGCAAGGGCGGCAGAAAACGCGCTTGCCGCCGGGTGGTTCGGCGCCGAATTCGGCCAAGAAAGCGTGCCCCCGATCGGTGACCTCGCCGCCATCGCCGGACAACGTGACGTGGCCGGCGGCGGTGAGTGAATCGGCCAGCGCGACGCCAAGGCGGCCGGCCAAGTGGTCGTAGCAGGTGCGCGCGGTGCGCAGCGCGTCACCGCCGCGCCAGGCGGTGCGCCTGGGTGCCGGGCCGGCGACCGCCATGACGCTCTCCAGCATCTGCCCGACCAGCGGCGAGGCTAGGCGGAAATAGCGATGGCGGCCCTGGCTTTCCACCGTCAGCAGGCTGGCATCGGTCAGCCGGGCGAGATGGCCGCTCGCGGTCGGCGCCGAGACGTGCGCCGCATACGCAAGTTCCTTGGCGGTCAGCGCTCGGCCATCCATCAACGCGTTCAGGATGTTGGCCCGGGCCGGATCACCGAGCAGCGCGCCGACCGAGGCCATGCGTGAGGTGTCGCTCATGGCGTTCATATAGGACGGATTGGTCCGACGCGCACGCCACGACGGTTCGGCGGCGACTGAAGTGTCGGTGGGTCTTCAGATCGCTGTTGATGGCCAGGCGGCATCACGATTGACAGTGAATCCTGATGCCGTCAGTGCTGTTCCGCCGCCGCGGATCGATCAAGGCCGACCGAAAGAAATCGGCGCCGCGGGGATCAAGGAGGAACCAACCATGATGCAGAAATTCAGCAACGTCGCTTATGCTATTGCGCTGGGCTTCGTGGCCGGCGTGGCGTCGCCCGGCGCCGCGTCAGCCCAAACCCAGCCGGGCCAAACCCCCGCAGCGCAGACCCAAGCTGGCACGCCCACGACGCCGACCGGGGGGGGCGCGGCCCCGATGACGGGCACGCCGCCGGGCGAGGCGGTACAACCCTGGGGCCTGCCTCCACCGCCCCCCGGCATCGGGCCGGTTTCGCAGTTCGCCGACATCCATGACACGCCGCAGGGCAAGTTCCTGGAGGGCGGCTCGTTCGACGATGCCGGCAATTTCTGGTTCGTCGCCATCGGCAGTGGATGGATTTCCTATCTGACGCCGCAGGGCAAGCTCGTCCCGGGGTTCAACTGCAACCCGCCGGCCTCGGTCGGCTTCGCCTGCGAGCCGCAGGGAACGCGATGGCACGACGGCAAGTTGTACCTGACCTCGCGCCATCTCGGCATCATGGTCTGGGACCCACAGACCAAGAAACTGAGCCCGCTGGTCACCACCTATCGCAACCAGTTGTTCAAGGGACCAAACGACCTCGACTTCGATGCCGAGGGCAATCTTTACTTCACCGATCCATGGGGCACCGGGGCCGGACCGGACGCCGCCGACCGAGCTGGCGCGGTTTATCAGTATTCCACCAGCGGCGTGCTGCGGCGGATTATTTCCACCGGCCAGTTCCCCAACGGCATCGCCGTCTCGCCGGATGACAAAACGCTCGCGGTCGCCGATTACGCCGCCAATCGAATGCTGTACTACTCCTTCCTGAGCGGGCCGAACGCAGCATGCACGCAGTGCGCCAACGATCCGGAGCACCAGACCTTCTCGTTCGCCACCTCGGGCAGCTTCAATCCCGGCAACGGCGGCCCCGACGGCATCCATTACGACGTGCACGGTGACCTTTGGGCGATGCTGGGTATCGGCGGGATCATCGAATACGACCCGCGCGGCGTCATCCTTGGCTATGTGCCGCTGCCGAACGGGGATGCCGCGGCGACCAATTTCTCATTCGGCGGTCCGAACAACCAATACATCTACATGGAGGGCGCGGTGACCGGCGTGGTCTATCGCTTCAAGGCGCCTTACCCCGGACTGGTCGGGCCTGGAGGCAAACGGCTTCCGGCGCAAAAATAGGCCGTCACCGGCTAGGGTGCCGCTGCCGGTTTGGCGGCGGCGCGGGACCGGTCAGTCGTGATGCCGAGCGTCTCGCCTGCTGGCCTTGGCCGGCGGGCGATACGTTCGGCTTGTGTGCGAAGCGTGAGGATCGCGGCGCGGCAGTCGCCGACCGGCGATGGAATCATGTTTGAGCCAGACGCCTGGCGGTCGAGCGCGATTGACGTCATCGGGATTTCCAACCGATGCCAAACGGCACAATGACGGTTGCCGAAGCCGGAGGCTGCCATGTAGGGTGCGACGGAGATTTGGGAACACAGCATGAACGATCTGTTCGGATCCGGGTCCGAAAAGTCTGGACCAAAGCCGCTTGCCCAGCGGGACGCCCAGCGCGGCGCCCAACGCGGCGCCCAGCCTGCCGCCCAGCCAAAACAAGCCGAGGCGGCGAAGCGCCTTCCCCCGCCAACCCGCGACGACTCGGACTACTCCGCCAAGGACATCGAGGTTCTGGAGGGGCTCGAACCGGTGCGCCGACGCCCAGGCATGTACATCGGCGGCACCGACGAGGCCGCCCTGCACCATCTGGCGGCGGAAATCCTCGACAACGCGATGGATGAGGCAGTGGCCGGCCATGCCAGCTTCATCGAAGTGTCCTTCGAGGACGGCAACTGGCTGACGGTGCGCGACAACGGCCGCGGCATACCGGTCGATCCGCATCCTCGGTTCAAGACCTTGAGTGCGCTGGAGGTGATCCTCACCACGCTGCATTCGGGCGGCAAGTTCGGCGGCAAGGCATACGCCACGTCGGGCGGCCTGCACGGCGTCGGCAGTTCGGTGGTCAACGCGTTGTCGGCGCAGATGGAGGTCGAGGTCGCCCGCGACCGAGTGCTGTGGAAGCAGTCCTATGCCCAGGGCAAGCCGCTCGGCAAGCTGATCAATGCCGGGCCGGTGCACAACCGCCGTGGCACCACCATCCGGTTCCGCCCGGACCCGGAGATCTTCGGCGCCCTGGCGTTCATCCCCAGCCGGCTGTACCGGCTGTGTCGCTCGAAGGCCTATTTGTTCCGCGGCGTCGAGATCCGCTGGACCTGCGCGGCCGCGCTGCTGAAAGGCGGCAAGGAGGATGTGCCGGCCGAAGCGGTGCTGCACTTCCCCGGCGGCCTGCGCGACAGCCTGGCCGCCGACATCGGTGAACTGGGCAAGGTGCTGCCGCAAATCTGGGCCGGCGAGGCGGCGCTGCCGGGCGAAGCGACCGGCAAGGTGGAATGGGCGGTGGTCTGGCTGGAGCAGGGCGATGGGTTCCTGCACTCCTACTGCAACACCGTGCCGACGGTGCAGGGCGGCACCCACGAGGCCGGGTTCCGAGCCGCGCTGGTGAAGGGACTGCGCGCCTGGGGCGAGCACCGCGGCAACAAGCGGGCGGCACAGATCATCGCCGACGATGTGCTGGACCCGGTGGCGGCAAAACTGTCGCTGTTCCTGCGCGACCCGCAGTTCCAAGGCCAGACCAAGGAGAAGCTGACCAGCGCCGAGGCCTCCCGATTGGTAGAAGGCGCGTTGCGCGACCGGTTCGACCATTTCCTGGCCGGCGATCCGGCGTCGGCCGACAATCTGCTGGCATTCGTGATCGAGCGTGCCGAGGACCGCATCCGGCGCAAGGAATCCAAGGACACCGCGCGCAAATCGCCGACCCGGCGGCTGCGGCTGCCGGGCAAGCTGACCGACTGCACGCGGGAGAACGCGGCCGAGACCGAGATTTTCCTGGTCGAGGGCGACTCGGCGGGCGGGTCGGCGAAACAGGCCCGCAACCGGGAAACCCAGGCGGTGCTGCCGTTGCGCGGCAAGATCCTGAATGTCGCCAGTGCGTCGGCCGACAAGCTGCGGCAGAACCAGGAGCTGAAGGACCTGATCGAGGCGCTTGGCTGTGGCGTTGGTGACCGTTTCGATCGGGCCAAGCTGCGCTACGGCCGGGTGATCATCATGACCGACGCCGATGTCGACGGCGCGCATATCGCGTCCTTGCTGATGACGTTCTTCTACAAGGAACTGCCGGAACTGGTGCGCAACGGGCATATCTACCTGGCGCAGCCGCCGCTCTACCGGCTTACTCAGGGCGCCAAGTCGATCTATGCGATGGACGACGCCGACCGCGAGCAGAAGATGCGCCGGGCGTTCAAGCCGGGCACCAAGGTGGAGGTCAGCCGCTTCAAGGGCCTCGGCGAGATGCCGCCGGCGCAACTGAAGGAAACCACGATGGATCCCGCCCGGCGGACGCTGCTGAAGGTGATGGCGATCCCGGAGCAGCGGGCCGCCACCAACGACCTGGTCGAGAGCCTGATGGGCCGGCGCCCGGAGCTGCGCTTCGCCTTCATCCAGGAGCGTGCGAAGACGGTGGAGGAGGTGGACGTTTGATGATCTTCCATAAATAGCGCGCTATCGCGAAGAGCGTCCAAATTGCACCCGGAAAACGCTGAAATGCGCTCCGGCAATGGCCGCTGGCTTGACGCCGAAGCTTTGGACCGGTTTCGCGGCAACGACTTTCGCGGCAACGACCGACATGCGGCAGGTTTAACGAAACAGTTGCGCCTCTACGCTGTGCGACCCCCAACGGAAGTACTCCACGCCCAGCCCAGCCCAGCCCAGCCCAGCCCATGACGAGACGCCGGCGACGGGCTATGACCCGTCGCCGTGCCCGACCTCGATCTGCCTGTCACCGATGCTCTCCCCCGCCTTGACGCCGCCCTGAGCGCCGGGCGCAACGTCCTCGTGGTGGCCCCGCCCGGCGCCGGAAAAACCACGCTGGTTCCGCTCGCCCTGCTCGACGCGCCGTGGCGCGGCGATCGCCGCATCTTGATGCTGGAGCCGCGCCGCCTCGCCACCCGGGCCGCCGCGACCCGCATGGCGTTCCTGCTGGACCAGCCGCTTGGCCGCACCATCGGCTACCGCACCCGCCTCGACGGCGCCGGGTCGGCCGAAACCCGCGTCGAGGTCATCACCGAGGGCCTGTTGCTGCGCCGCCTGCAATCCGATCCCGGGCTGGAAGACGTCGCCGCGGTGATCCTGGACGAGATCCATGAACGCTCGCTGGACTCCGACCTCGGCCTTGCCCTCTGCCTCGACCTGCAGCGCATGCTGCGCCCGGACCTGCGGCTGCTGGCGATGTCGGCCACCCCCGACGGCGGACGGCTGTCCGCACTGATGGCGGCCGAAGTGATCGAAAGCAGCGGCCGGAGGTTCCCGGTCACGGTCAAGCACCAGCCGCGCGACATCGCCCACATCCGTGAGCTGCCCGACGCCACGGCCCGCGCGATCCGCGCCGCGCTGGCCGAACACCCAGGCGACATCCTCGCATTCCTGCCGGGCATGGCCGAAATCCGCCGCACCCAATCCGCGCTCGAGGGCATCGGCGCCGAGGTCCTGCCGCTGCACGGCGACCTTCCCACCAAGGACCAGGACCGCGCCCTGCGCCAGGGCGAGACCCGCCGCGTCGTGCTGGCGACCTCGATCGCCGAAACCTCGCTCACCGTCCCCGGCGTTCGCATCGTCGTGGACGGCGGCTGGCGGCGCTCCCCCAGGCTCGACCCGGCAACCGGCCTGACCCGCCTGGCCACCGTACGCGTCTCGCGCGCCGCCGCCGACCAGCGCGCCGGACGCGCCGGGCGCGAGGCCCCGGGCATCGCCATCCGCGTCTGGTCCCCCGCTCTGCACCGAGGCCTCCCCGCCTTCGACCGCCCGGAAATCCTAGAAGCCGAACTCTCCGCCCTGGTGCTGGAATGCGCCGGCTGGGGCACCGCCCCCGTCGACCTCGCGTTCCAGGACCAGCCGCCAGCCGGCGCCTTGGCCGCCGCCGCCACGCTACTCAAGGACCTCGGCGCGCTCGACGAGCAGGACCGCATCACCCAAGCCGGCCGCGCCATGCTGCGGATCGGCGCCCACCCACGGCTTGCCGCCATGATGCTGGCCGCCGCCGGAGTCGAACAGGCCGCCCTGGCCGCCGACCTCGCCGCCTTGCTGGAAGAGCGCGACCCGCTGCGCGCCCAGCACGCCGCGGCGGGCAGCTCAGCCGACATCGCCAGTCGCCTCGCCGCCATCGCACATGGCGACCCCACCGCCGATCGCGGCGCGCTGAACCGCATTCGCCAGACCGCCGGCCAGTATCGCCGTCGCATCGGCCTTGCCTCCGGCGCGCCAGCCGCCGGCCAGCCTGGGCCGTTGCTCGCCGCGGGGTTCCCCGACCGCATCGCCCAACGCCGCGGCGAACCAGGGTCGTTTCGCCTGTCCGGCGGCGGCAGCGCGCGGCTGCCGATCACCGACCCGCTCGCCAAGGCCGGGCTGCTGGTCGCCGCGTCGCTGGAACTGAAGACCGCGTCGCGCATCCGCCTGGCGGCCACGCTCGACCCTGACGCACTGCCCGCCGCGCTTGCCGCGCGGGTAACCGAACAGGTGGAATCCAGCTTCGATCCGGTGGCCGGAACGGTGCTGGCCCGGCGTCGCCGCCGCCTGGGCGCGCTGATTCTGTCGGACCGGATGGAACAAGGTGACCCGGCGCGGATCGCCCAGACCCTCGCCGCCGTCACCGCCGAACGCGACCTGCGCCCGCTGCCGTGGACCGACGCCAGCCGTCAGCTCCAGGTTCGGGTCGCCCTGATGCGGCAAATTGAAACCGACGCCGGCTGGCCGGACATCGATGACGCCGCCCTGAAAGCCACTGCCCAAGACTGGTTGCCGCCATATTTGTCGAATATCACCCGCTTGTCAGACCTGGAGAAACTCGACCTGCACGCCATGCTGACCGACCGATTGCCACGCCACCTGCTGGCACGCCTGGACCGCGAGTTGCCGACGCAACTGCCGCTTCCGGCCGGCCGCGCGGCGATCGACTACACCGGCTCGCCGCCGCTGGCCTCGGCCAGGGCGCAGGCATTCTATGGCCTGGCGACCACCCCGGTCCTGGCCGGCGGCCGGGTCCCGCTGCGTTTGGCGCTGCTGTCCCCCGCCGGACGCCCGATTGCGGTTACCGCCGACCTCGGCAAATTCTGGAAAGGCGCCTGGGCGGATGCCAGGCGCGACATGCGCGGACGCTATCCCAAGCATCACTGGCCGCAAGACGGCGCCGAACCAACTGAAAACTGATCCATGAACCAGCCGCACGGATTCTTGTTACAGCCTCGGCGCCGTGCCATGTGGTTGCTGATACCAGCCGACGTCCCGGAGTGCCACCTCTGACCATGCCAGCCGCTTCCCATCCCGTCCGGCCGATCCCGATGCGCTGGCAACCGCAGGGTTGGCAACCGACGCGTTGGAAATCGATGCGTTGGAAGTCGATGCCCGGGCGCCCGATGCCCTGGCGCTCGATTCCCGGGCGCCCGATTCCCTGGCGCCCGGTGCACTGGCGTCCAGTGCATTGGCAGCGGTTGTTGCAATGCGGTGTGCTGGGTCTGGCGCTGTCATCGGCCGGTTGCACACCGCAATCCGCCATTGCCCGTGCCGCGCCGCAGAGCTTCTCCCCCTTGGTGAAGAAGGTGCTGCCGGCGGTGGTGAACATCGCCGTCACCGAAACCGTTTCCGGCGGCGACATGCTCAGCCAATTGCCGCCGGAATTGCGCGACACCCCGCTGGGCCGGGAGTTCCGCCGCCGCTTCGGCAACCGACGTGAGCAAGTGGCCGGCGCCGGATCGGGCTTCATCATCGATCCCTCCGGCATCATCGTCACCAACAATCACGTAGTCGATCACGCCGACAAGATCATCGTCTCGCTGACCGATGGCCGCCGTCTGCCGGCCACCGTGATTGGCCGCGACGAACTGACCGATGTCGCCGTGATCAAGGTGAAAAGCGCCGAACCGCTGCCCGCCGTGACCTGGGGCGACTCCCGCCGGGCCGAAGTCGGCGACTGGATCATCGCCGCCGGCAACCCGTTTGGCCTCGGCGGATCAGTCTCCGTCGGCATCATCTCGGCCGAGGGCCGAGACCTCGGTTCCGGTCCGTTCGATAATTTCCTGCAGTTGGACGCCCCGATCAATCCCGGCAACTCAGGTGGCCCGGTGTTCAACATGCAAGGCCAGGTGATCGGCGTCAGTTCGGTGATTGTCTCACCCACCGGCGCCTCGGTCGGCATCGGCTTCGCCATCCCCAGCCAGGCGGTCAGCCGCACCGTGACCCAGCTTCTGACCACCGGCTCCATCGCTCGCGGCTGGCTTGGCGTTTCGGTGGAAGACCGCGACGACGGCGTGACCATCGCCAGTCTCGAACGCAGCGGACCGGCCGCCAAGGCCGGAATCCGAGCCGGCGATATCGTTGTCGCGGTTAACGGCGATAAGATCGACAGCTCTCGCGGGTTGATCCGTGCCGTCGCGGTGGTGCCCCCGGGCAACGGCGTGCGGCTGACCATCCGGCGTCAGGGACACGAAATTCAAGTTCCGGTCACCGTCGGGCGCCGGCCGCCCGAACAAGCCGGTTAGTTGGCGCCGGTTAGTTGGCAGTAGTGAAAGGCGCGTCGCTAGTGTGCTGGTTCCGAAGTCCGCCGTGAACTTCCGAACCGGGACACCAGCATCGAATCGTGGCAGCAAAGGAGACCAACATGCGCATCCTGGTGGTCGAGGATGATAAGGACGTCGCCGGCTTCGTAGTGCGGGGCTTGCGTGAGGCCGGCCACGTGGTGGAACATGCCGACAACGGCCGTGACGGGCTGTTCATGGCCGCCAGCGAAAGCTTCGACGCGGTGGTGCTCGACCGGATGCTGCCCGGCGGCATCGATGGTCTGAAGATCCTGGAAACCCTGCGCGGCCAGAAGAACACCGTGCCGGTGCTGATCCTGTCCGCCATGGCCGAGGTCGACGACCGGGTGAAAGGCCTCAAGGCCGGCAGCGACGACTACCTGACCAAACCATTCGCGTTCGCCGAACTGCTGGCCAGGGTGGAAGCGCTGAACCGCCGCGGCAAGGGTGAGGGTCCGGTCACCAAGCTGGTGGTCGAAGACCTCGAGCTCGACCTGCTGTCGCGTCAGGTCAAACGATCGGGGCAGAAGATCGACCTGCAACCGCGCGAGTTCCGCCTGCTGGAATACCTGATGCGCCACGCCGGCCAGGTGGTGACCCGTACCATGCTGCTGGAAGGCGTCTGGGACTACCATTTCGATCCGCAGACCAACGTGATCGATGTGCACGTCTCGCGCCTGCGCCAGAAGGTCGACAAGCCATTCCCGACCGGGCTGATCCATACCGTGCGTAACGCCGGCTATATGTTGCGGGCCGAACAGCCATAGTATCCAATCGCAGGGAAGCACCGAAACGCGGAGCGTCCACAATTCCCGCCGCCAAGCGTCCACGATCGGGCCGCCTGAACCGGATACCCGAAAAGTAGCGGCGTATCGCGCGTCCCTGATGCGCGATAGTAGTGTCGGCTCACGTCGCGCGCGGCCGACACGGCCGGCGGCGAACCGCTCGGCCAGAACGCAACAGAGCATGCCGGTGCTTCAAGCGCTTACCCCCACGCTGATGACAAAACCTGCCGTATTGGGACTCAACGGCAAGCGATTGGCCGTAACCGCGGCCGACGGCAAGCGATTGACCGGCTGATGCTCGACCGCGAATTTTACCGCTCGGCCGGCTTCCGATTCGGCGCTATCTACGCCCTTCTGCTGGCGCTCAGCGCAACGGCCCTGGCGATCTTCCTGTGGTGGGCGACCGCCGGGCTGCTCGACCGCCAGACCGAGGCCGCGATCAACGCCGACGCGCAGGGCCTGGCCGAACATTGGGCCGAGGGCGGCCTTCCCGCCCTTGTCGTCACCATCGAGGACCGTCTGGCGCAGAATATCGACGACGACGCCATCTACCTGCTGGTTAACCCCAACATGAAGCGGATCGCCGGCAATCTGGCCAGTTGGCCGCCGTCGGTGACCGAAACCGGAACCTGGTACGGTCTGCCGGTGATGCGGGCCGGGATGAAGTCGCTGGCCGACGTGCAGCGCTACGAGCTTCCCGGCGGCTATCACCTGCTGATCGGGCGCGACATCCAGGTGCGCACGCAGTTGCGCACCCTGCTGACCGACGCCCTGCTCTGGGCGGTGGTCGTCGTGCTGCTGATGGCGACCGCGGGCGCGCTGGTGGTGCGCAGCCTGTTCCGCCGCACCCTGGCCAACGTCTCGGCCACCGCCGCCGCGATCGCCGGCGGCGACTTCGCCCAGCGGGTCAGGCTGACCGGCCGCGGTGACGAGTTCGACCAGGTCGCCGAGGTCATCAACGACATGCTGGACCGGATCGGCCGGCTGATGGATGGCGTCAAGCAGGTCTCCAACGCCATCGCCCACGATCTGCGCACCCCGATCACCCGCGCCCGCACCCGCCTCGAGGACGCCGCGCTGCACGCCGAAACACCGGCCGACCTGCGGGCCGCGATCGAGCGCGCCACGCAAGACCTCGACGGCATCGTCGCGGTGTTCCAGGCGCTGCTGCGGATCGCCGAGATCGAGGCCGGGTCCCGCCGCTCGTCGTTCGCGCGTCTCGACCTTGCCCCGCTGCTGGACGAGGTCGTCGACCTGTATGGCGCGGTCGCCGAGGAACGCGGCATCGCCCTGACTCTGCAGGCGCCTGAAGCGGTGCCCGCCTATGGCGACAAGGAGATGATCCAGCAGGCGATCGCCAACCTGGTCGACAACGCGGTCAAATTCTCACCCGAGGGCAAGGCGGTCGACCTGACGGCGGTGATTTCGTCGGCGGTCCTGATCACCGTCGGCGACCACGGTCCAGGCATCGACCACGACGAGCGCGAGCAGGCGACCGACCGCTTCTACCGCGGCGAATCCGCCCGCAGCACGCCGGGATCGGGGCTTGGACTGTCACTGGTCCTTGCCGTGGCCCACCTGCATGGCGGCGAACTGCGCCTGGAGGACAACCGTCCCGGACTGCGCGCCGTGCTGGTCTTGCCGCTGCCCGAGGACGGGGACAACCCCGGCAGGATCCGCCGGGTTTCCGATACAAGGGATTGACCCCGGACAGCGGGATTTCACCCAGATCGACCCACAGCTACCCGTGGCCTCACCGCGAGCCGGGCCCGGGCGGAACAAACAAGCGGGGCGGAACAAAAAAGCGGCGCCCAAAAAAGCGGCGCCCTGGGGCGCCGCTCAAGTTTGGGGGGGAAACGTCACGCGAATGAGGCCTAGCCATCATCCGCACCCGGCAGATTGGGCGGGGGATCGGCATGTCAAGCTCACCTCGGCAAGCAGATCGCGCGGCTGTGCTCCGCTGTCGACTGATAGCGATATCGCCATCACGGCGGCGGGGTGGCCCGGGCAACGATTCGGTCGTATATCGGCATCCTTAGCACTTTTCCGCCCGTCAGGAGGCATCTTTATGAACTATGTCGAGTCCGCCGGCCTCCGCATCGCCAAGCCACTATACGATTTTGTTAACACGGAAGCCTTGCCGGGCACCTCAATCACCGCCGATGCGTTCTG
Organism: Rhodopila sp.; assembly: GCF_965277165.1. Taxonomy (GTDB): domain Bacteria; phylum Pseudomonadota; class Alphaproteobacteria; order Acetobacterales; family Acetobacteraceae; genus Rhodopila. Next base: position 1,105,066 of record NZ_CBDICE010000005.1, on the reverse strand, counting down.
GCGCGGCTACGCCGCCTTGCTGGCTGACCTGGGGCCGCGTTGCCGGCACCTGCTGGATCAGCGCGACAGCATGCAGCGCCAGATCGACGCGTGGCACCTCGCCAACAAGGCAAGGCCTGCCAACGCCGATGCCTATCTCGGTTTCCTGCGCGACATCGGCTATCTGGTCCGTGATCCATCCGCGGTCGCGGTCAGCACCGCCGACGTCGACCCCGAAATTGCCATCCTGGCGGGTCCGCAACTTGTCGTGCCGGTAACCAATGCCAGGTATGCGCTGAATGCGGCCAACGCCCGCTGGGGCAGCCTGTATGACGCGCTCTACGGCACCGACGCCATCCCGGAAGACGGCGGCGCGACCCGTGGCCCCGGCTACAACAAGGTCCGCGGCGATCGCGTCGTGGCCAAGGCTCGCGCCATCCTCGACAGCGCCGCGCCGCTTGTCGCCGGCAGCCACGCCGATGTCGCAGCATACGCCGTGCGCGACGGCGCCTTGTCCGTCAGCCTGCGCGGCGGCGCAACGACCGGGCTGAAACACCCCACGCAGTTCGCCGGCTACCAGGGCGAGGCGTCGGCGCCATCGAGCGTGCTGTTGAGGCACAACGGCTTGCATCTCGACATCGTCATCGACCGCGGCAACCCGATCGGCAAGCACGACCCGGCCGGCGTGGCTGATCTGATCATCGAGGCGGCGCTGACCACGATCCAGGATTGCGAGGATTCGATCGCCGCCGTCGATGCCGACGACAAGGTGCTGGCCTACCGCAACTGGCTCGGCCTGATGAACGGCACGCTGGCGGACACCTTCGAGAAGGCCGGTCAGATGATGACCCGCAAGCTCAACCCCGACCGCCACTACACCAAACCCACCGGCGGCAGCCTGTGGCTGTCCGGGCGCAGCCTGATGCTGATCCGCAATGTCGGTCACCACATGTACACCGATGCGGTACTCGATCCCGCCGGCGCCGAAACCCCGGAAGGCTTTCTCGACGCCGCGGTCACCTCGCTGCTGGCGATGCACGATCTGAACGCCAAGGGCCCGATCAGGAACAGCCGAGCCGGGTCGGTCTATATCGTGAAGCCGAAAATGCACGGCCCCGAAGAGGTCGCGCTCACCGCCGAGCTGTTCAGCCGCGTCGAACACATCCTCGGGCTCGCGCCGAACACCCTGAAAATGGGCATCATGGACGAGGAAAGACGCACCTCGGCCAATCTGGCTTCCTGCATCGCCGCCGCCGCGCAACGTGTGGTGTTCATCAACACCGGCTTCCTGGACCGCACCGGCGATGAAATCCACACCTCGATCGAAGCCGGCCCGATGATCCGCAAGAACGACATGAAGGGCACCACCTGGATCAAGGCCTACGAGGAGCAGAACGTCGATATCGGGCTTGAATGCGGCCTGCGCGGCAAGGCCCAGATCGGCAAGGGGATGTGGGCGGCCCCGGATCGAATGGCCGACATGCTGGCGCAGAAGGTGGCCCATCCAATGGCCGGGGCCAACACCGCCTGGGTTCCCTCGCCCACCGCCGCCACCCTGCACGCGCTGCACTACCACCAGGTGGACGTCGCCGCTCGACAGACCGAGCTCGCCAGGCGCGCGCGCGCCCCGCTCACCGATCTGCTCGCCATCCCGCTGGCCGAGGGCCAGAACTGGTCGGCCGACGATCTGCGCCAGGAACTGGACAACAACTGCCAGGGCATCCTCGGCTACGTGGTGCGCTGGATCGACCAGGGCATCGGCTGTTCCAAGGTGCCGGACGTCCACGATGTCGGCCTGATGGAGGACCGCGCGACGCTGCGCATTTCATCCCAGCACATCGCCAACTGGCTGCATCATGGCGTGGTCACCAAGGCCGAGGTGACCGAGGCCTTGCAGCGCATGGCCCTGGTCGTCGACCGCCAGAACGCCGGCGATCCGCTGTATCGGCCAATGGCGCCCGGCTTCGATGGCGTGGCGTTCAAGGCGGCCCGCGATCTGATCTTCGATGGCCGCACCCAGCCCAACGGTTATACCGAGTTCATCCTGCACCGCCGCCGGCGAGAGGCGAAGGCGGCTGCCTGACTCGGCTGTGCGGGGGGCTCCCTGATGAACCCCGGCTGTTTAGGGCAGCGTCGCTGTAGCCCGCGCCCGAGCCCCGCACATCGCGGCCATTAAACCTAGGGGCCGCGATCAGGCATTGGGATCAAGGCGCTTCGCCAGCGCCAGGTGATGCTGGTGCGTCGGCAGCAGCTCTTGCGCAAAGGCATTCACATCCAAACCCGACCCGAAACAACGTCCCGGCGTTTGACACCGCGACCTACAAACTGCGCGACCTGATCGAGCGCACCCTCGCTCATCAGAAGGACTGGCGCCAGGTTGCAACCCGTTATGAAAAGCTCGCCCACAACTTCTTCTCGACGGTCGGCCTGTCGGCCATCATCATCTGGTGGCCCTGAAGTCGGGTCCGGAGCCTGGCACCACGCTTGCCACCCCAAGGTCTGGCCGGCCCATGATGAACAGTCGCGGCCAAGTTGCGTATATATCTTAGCCCGTCCTCGCCCGGGACGCCTACAGAAACGGCGTTCTCCGAACCGGCGGACGTCAGACGCCACAAAATTGCTCAGTCCCCCTGGCCCAGCGCCAGGGTTTTCGCCTCACCCCGGCGGTGGTACGGATAATGCACTCAACAAGCCTCGTTGCCCGCATGCACGAGGATCCCGCTGTTGCGCCTGCTCCACCCGCTCCGCCGGTTGCGTCCGCTGATCCTGACGATCGCCGCGTCGGCCCTGCTCGTGTTCACCCACCCGGCGGCACAGGCCCGCGGCGGCACCCTGACCGTGGCGATGACCGCCGGCGACATTCCGGTGACCACCGGCAACCCCGACCAGGGCTTCGAGGGCTATCGTTTCGTTGGTTACAATCTCTACGACTCGTTGCTGCTCTGGGATCTGTCGAAGGCCGACAAGGCGTCGGAGATCCGCCCCGGCCTGGCGACCTCATACGAGATCGATCCAAATAACCATAAGCGCTGGATCCTGCATCTGCGCGACGGGGTTACCTGGCACGACGGCTGCAAATTCACCGCCGATGATGTGGTCTGGAATTTTTCCTTCCGTACCGATCAGAAGGCGCCGTACTTCTCGCCGCAGCAATTCGCCTTCACACGAAGCTTCATGACAAACGTCAAGTCGGTTTCCAAGATCGACGACCATACCGTCGCCATCGAAACAAACTTCGTCGAATCGTTGTTTCCCTACAGCCTCAGCTACATCATGATGATCAGCCCCTGCCGAGCCAAGGCGCTGCACTACGATTGGGCACAGTACGCGCAGCATCCCTCCGGCACCGGACCCTACAGGTTCGATCGCATGGTGCCGCATCAGCGGCTGGAACTGGTGCCGAACTTCCAGTACTGGGACAAGTCGCGCATCCCGCAGCAGGACAGGCTGGTGCTGATCCCGATGCCGGAAGCCTCGACCCGCACCGCCGCCCTGCTCGCGGGGCAGGTCAATTGGATCGAGGCGCCGTCGCCCGATGCGATCCCGCGGCTGAAATCCGCCGGCATGCGCATCGTCACCAACGTCTACCCGCATGACTGGCCGTACATGCTGAACTTCGTGCGCGGCCCGTTCAAGGACCTGCGGGTGCGACAGGCGGCCAACTACGCGATCAACCGCAAGGACGTCGTCGAGCTGCTGGACGGCACCGCGATGCCCGAGTACGACGTCGTGCCGCCAAGCATGCCGTACTACGGCAATCCGCCGAAATATCACCACGACCCGGCGAAGGCTCGCGCTCTGCTGAAGGAAGCCGGCTGCCTGCCGTGCAAGGTGACGTTCGCCATCTCGACCTCGGGCTCCGGCCAGATGCAGCCGCTGCCGATGAACGAGCTAGTGAAATCGCAGATGGAAGAGGCCGGCTTTCAGGTGACCATCAAGCCGATGGACTGGAACGCGCTGCTCGATGTCTACCGTGCCGGCGTGGACAAGTATCCCGACTACGACGGTCTCAACTTCTCCCGTGGCTTGCTCGATCCGGTCAACGCCATCATCAAGCTGGTGGGCAAAGCCTATTGGGCACCGGCGGGGTCCAACTGGGGGCACTACGAAAACCCCCAGGCCGAGGTCCTGATCACCAAGATCTTCAACGAATTCGACGCCGACAAACGACTGGCGCTGCTGACCCAGTTGCATGAGCTGGAAGGCCGCGACGCCGTCATGATCTTCGTCGTGCACGACCTCAACCCGCGGGCGATGTCGCCAAAGGTGCATGGCTTCGTGCAGGCGCAAAGCTGGTTCCAGGATCTGACCCCTGTTTCGGTATCCCCCTGAGCCGTTGGCAACCATGCCGGGGTGCCGCGGGCGGCAGGACAACACCGCGGCATGAAGGCCTTGCTGGAGATAGATGGTGAAACGTAATATATTGGCGCGTGCCCTGGTGGCCGTCCTCGGCCTGTTCGCGATGGGCGCGACGGGCGCGCGGGCCGGCGGAACCTTGATTGTCGGCATGACCGCCGGCGACCTTCCGGTGACCACCGGCAACCCCGATCAGGGCTTCGAAGGCTATCGTTTCGTTGGCTACAACCTGTATGACTCACTGGTGCTGTGGGACCTGTCGAAATCCGACAAGGCCTCGGACATCAAGCCTGGCCTTGCCACCGCATGGCATATCGACCCGAACGACCATAAGCGCTGGATCTTCACCTTGCGCCAGGGCGTGAAGTGGCAGGATGGCTGTCCGTTCACCGCCGACGATGTGCTGTGGAACCTCGGCTATTCCGACGATCCGAAAGCGCCGCAGTTCAATCCTGCGCAGTTTGCCCAGGCGCGATCCTACCTCGGCAACTTCGCCGGGGTCAGCAAGATCGACGATCACACCGTCGCTTTTGAGACCACCGTGCCTGACTCGCTGTTTCCCTACGAGATCAGCTACGTCATGATGATCAGCCCCTGCCGGGCGAAAGAAGCAAAATACAACTGGGGCGAATACGCCAAGCACCCGTCCGGCACCGGCCCCTACCGCTTCGCCCGCGAGGTCCCGCACCAGCGGATGGAGATGGTCCCCAACAAGGACTACTGGGACCAGGCGCGGGTGCCGAAGCAGGACAAGCTGGTGCTGATCCCGATGCCCGAAGCCTCCACCCGTACCGCCGCCCTGCTGTCCGGCCAGGTGAACTGGATCGAGGCGCCATCGCCCGATGCCATCGCTCGGCTCAAATCCGCTGGCATGCAGATCATCACCAACACCTATCCGCACAACTGGACCTATCAGCTTAATTTCGTGAAAGGCCCGTTCACCGATCTTCGCGTCCGTCAGGCGGCGAATTACGCGCTCAACCGCGGGGACATGAAGGAACTGCTGAACGGGCTGATGCTCGAGGGCTTCTCCACCGTTCCGCCGTCGACGCCCTACTACGGGCATCCCAAGCTCTACAAATACGACCCGGCCAAGGCGAAGGCGCTGCTGAAGGAAGCCGGCTGCGTGCCCTGCAAGGTGACATTTGCGATCTCGACCTCGGGCTCCGGTCAAATGCAGCCGCTGCCGATGAACGAGCTGGTGAAATCGCAAATGGAGGCTGTCGGCTTCCAGGTCACCCTGCAGACCATGGACTGGAACGCGCTGCTGGATATCACCCGAGCCGGGGTCGACAAATATCCCGACATCAGCGGCATCAACGTCAGCCGCCAGACGCAGGATCCGTTCAACGCGCTGATCCGCCACGTTTGGTCCAAGCAGTGGGCGCCCAAGGGCAGCAACTGGGGCCACTACAAGGACGCCGCCACCGACAAGCTGTGCGACGAGATTTTCGCCGAGTTCGACGACACCAAGCGTCTGGCCCTTTTGACCCAGCTGAACGAGAAGATGAACGCGAACGCCGTGCTGATCTTCGTCGCCCATGACCTCAACCCGCGGGCCTTGTCGCCCAAGGTGCATGGCTTCGTTCAGGCGCAGAGCTGGTTCCAGGACCTGACCCCGGTCAGCGTTTCGCCATGAGCCACAAGGCGCGGGCCAGCCGCACCCCGCCGGTCTCCCCGTTTGGTGAAGGAGAGCCTCGCGCGTGATCCGCTACATCCTGCGACGCATCCTCTACGCCATCCCCATCGCCATCGGCGTCAGCGTGGTGTGTTTCTCGCTTGTCTACATCGCACCGGGCGACCCGCTGGAGACCGTAATGCCGCCGGACGCGACGGCGGAAACCATCGCCATCGTCAAGCACGCCTATGGCTTCGACAAGCCGATCCCGGTCCAGTACGTCATCTGGCTCGGTCGTGTGTTGACGGGTGATTTCGGCGTCTCGATCTCGACCCGCCGGCCGGTCATCCTGGAGGTCTCCAACGCCCTGGCCAACACCGCGCTGCTTTGCGTTTTCGCCGTCCCGCTCTCGTTCTTCCTCGGCTACGGAATGGGCGTTGTGGCCGGCTGCTTCCCCGGCCGCTGGATTGACCGGGTGGTCACCGGTGCTGCCGTGGTCGGCGTCAGTGTGCCGAACTACTGGCTCGGGATCGTCCTGGTGATCGTCTTCGCCGTCGAATACATGGTGCTGCCGGCCACCGGCATGGGGCCGAACGGGTCCGCCGGCTTTAACATCCTGCAGTGGAGCAACGCGAAGTTCCTCGTCCTGCCGGTCATCACCTTGGCCATGATCCCGATCGGCATCCTGGCCCGCACCACCCGCGCCGCGGTGGCCGAGGTGCGCAACCAGGACTTCGTGCAGACCTTGCGGGCCAAGGGCCTGTCCGAGTGGGCGGTGACGCGGCACGTGCTGAAGAACGCAATGCCGCAGGTCATGGCGGTGATGGGCCTGCAGTTCGGCTACCTGCTGGGCGGCTCGATCCTGGTAGAGACCGTGTTCACCTGGCCGGGCAGCGGCTTCCTGCTGAGCAACGCGATCATCAACCGCGACGTGCCGGTGCTGCAGGGCACCATCCTGGTGCTGTCGCTGATCTTCGTCGTCACCAACCTGGTGGTCGATCTGCTGCAGTCGCTGATCGACCCCCGCATCAGCCGCACCTGAAGCGGAGCACAACCCATGGCCGATGGTATCGCCCTGACCGGCTCGCCGGACAGCTTCGAGGAACAGGTCGCCCCGGCGACCCGCATCCGCAGCTACTGGCAGTCGGTTGGCTTCCGCCTGCGTCACGACAAGGCCACCCTGATCTTCGGCGCCATCGTGCTGCTGATCGTATTGGCGGCAGTATTCGCGCCGCTGGTGGCGCCGTTCGATCCCTATAAGGAAAGCATCATCGGCCGCCTGAAGCCGTTCGGCTGGCGCGGCCATCTGCTGGGCACCGACGAACTCGGCCGCGACATGGTGACGCGGCTGATCTACGGCGGGCGCGTCTCCTTGCTGATGGGCGTGGTGCCGGTGCTGATCGCCTCGACGATCGGCGGCGGCCTCGGTGTGTTCGGCGGCTTCACCGGCGGGCGCACCAACACCGCCATCATGCGCACGATGGACGTGTTCTATGCATTCCCCTCGGTGCTGCTGGCGGTCGCCGTCGCCGGCGCGATGGGCGGCGGCATCCTCAACGGCATGCTGGCGCTGACCCTGGTGTTCATCCCGCCGATGTGCCGCGTCGCCGAGACCGCGACGACGCAGGTCCGCTCGCTCGACTTCATCGAGGCCGCGCGCGCCAGCGGCGCCAGCACCTTCGTCATCATTCGCTACCACGTGCTGGGCAACGTGCTGGGCGCGGTCTTCATCTATGCGTCGTCGCTGGTCAGCGTCAGCATCCTGCTCGCCTCCGGCCTGTCGTTCCTGGGCCTCGGTGTCCGCCCGCCGGTGGCGGACTGGGGCCTGATGCTCAGCACCTTGCGACAATCGATCTACGTCGTACCCATCGTCTGCGCGCTGCCCGGCGTGGCGATCTTCATCACCTCGATGTGCTTCAATCTGGTCAGCGATGGTCTGCGCGCGGCCATGGACGTGCGGATGTGACCATGGACCTCTCGGCCCCCGAATCCCTCGATCCGCGTGACCGCGGCGGCCCCATGCAGCCGCTGCTGATCGCCACCGATCTGAAGAAGCATTTTCCGGTCAAGGGCGTGCCCGGCAAGTCGGTGCAGGCGGTGGACGGCATTTCGTTCACTGTCCGTAAGGGTGAGACCCTGGGCATCGTCGGCGAATCCGGCTGCGGCAAATCCACCCTGGCGCGACTGCTGCTGCACCTGCTGGTGCCGACGTCCGGGAACCTCGTATTCGATGGCGACATGGTCGCCGCCCCGGACGGCATCGCCGTCGACGCCCTGCGCCGCCAGGTGCAGATGGTGTTCCAGGACTCCTACTCGTCGCTCAACCCCCGCATGCCGATCCGCGATTCCGTCGCCTTCGGCCCGTTCGTCCAGGGCAAGCCGAAAACCCAGGCACGCGACATCGCCCGCGACATCCTGGGAAGGGTCGGACTGAACCCGGACCTGTTCGGACCCCGCTACCCGCACGAGCTGTCCGGCGGCCAGAAACAGCGCGTCAACATCGCCCGTGCGCTGGCAACCGGGCCGCGCATGGTGATCCTGGACGAGCCGGTCTCGGCGCTGGACAAGTCGGTCGAGGCGCAGGTGCTGAACCTGCTGCGCGCGCTCAAGCGGCAGTTCAACCTGACCTTTGTCTTCATCAGCCACGACCTGAACATCGTGCGCTACATCAGCGACCGCGTGCTGGTGATGTATCTCGGCCGTGTCGTCGAGCTCGGCCCGTCGGACGCGATCTTCGAGCACCCCCGGCATCCCTATACCCGTGCCCTGCTCGCTTCCCGCCCGTCGATGGATCCGGCCCATCGGATCCAGGAGGCGCCGATCACCGGCGACCCGCCCAATCCGATCGATCCGCCCACCGGATGCCGCTTCCATACCCGCTGCCCCTTCGCCGAACCCATCTGCGCGTCGAAGGATCCCACCCTTGGCGCCTGGGAGGGACCCGACTCGCACGTTGCCGCCTGCCTGATGACCGATCCAAGGTCAGGGCATAGCCGTGCGCCACAGGATGCCGGGAGTGCCTGAGATGACCGACAACCCCGCTCTTCTCGTCCCCAGACTTCTTGCCGAGGTGGAAGATCTTAAGGTCCGCTTCGTCAGCCGCGAGGCCACCGTGCACGCGGTCAACGGCGTCAGCTTCACCGTGCGGCCCGGTGAGGTGCTGTGCATCCTGGGCGAATCCGGCTCCGGCAAGAGCGTGACCTTGCGCGCGTTGATGCGGCTGCTGCCGGACCGCGCGCGAGTGGAGGGACGCATCAACGTCGTCGGCCAGGACGTGCCGAGCTTATCCAAGCGGGCGCTGGGCGACCTGCGCGGCGGCCTGGTGTCGATGGTGTTCCAGGAGCCGATGACCGCGCTCGATCCGGTCTACACCGTCGGCCAGCAGATCATCGAGGCGGTCCGCCGCCACACCGGCTGCGATCGCCGCGCCGCCCGGGCCCGCGCGCTGGAGCTGCTCGAACTGGTGCGCGTGCCCTCCGCCGAACGTCGGCTGGACGCCTATCCGCACGAGCTGTCTGGCGGCCTACGCCAGCGCGCCATGATCGCCATGGCGCTGTCGTGCAAACCCCAACTGCTGCTGGCAGACGAGCCGACCACGGCGCTGGACGCGACCGTGCAGGTGCAGGTGCTGATCCTGCTGCGCCGGCTGCAGCGCGAGCTGGGCATGGGCATGATCTTCGTCACTCACGACCTCGGCGTGGCGGCGGAGATCGCCGACACCATCGCTGTCATGTATGCTGGGCGCATCGTCGAGAGCGGGCCGGTCGCGCAGGTGCTCAGCAGTCCGGCGCATCCCTATACCGCGGGCCTGCTCGCCTCCACCGTGCACGGCCAGCCGCGCGATCGCGACATCGATGCGATCCCCGGCAGCCCGCCCGACATGCGCCGCCTGCCGCGGGGCTGTGCGTTCGCTCCGCGCTGCCCACGCCGGATGCAGGCCTGCCTCGATGGGGTGCCGCCGGAACGGTATCCGGCGGCGGGCCGATTGGCGGCATGTCTGGCTGTCGCCGAACAACAGGCTGTCCCGGTAACCGAGAACGCGTCGGCGTAGAGCAGAATCACGTTGAGCGGAACGTTCACAGCGTGTCGATCATGCGACCAAACAAAGAGATAGAGCAGTTTCCAGGCTGTACACTCCGGCTGAAACTGCTCTAAAGGCTCGGCGGCTGCGTTGGGCCCGGCGGCCCAGGATCAGCCGGGACCGGCACCTCCTGCCCCGGAACGTCGTCTCCCGGGCCGGGAAGTTCGGGCGGCAGCGGCTGCGGCTCGATCGCCATTGCGTTTCTCCAATGCCGAGTTTGATACGCCCGACCGATCGCGTCGGCACGGACCGGCCGCGTCGGCGTGAACGCCGCGCGCCGGCCGAGGTTTCCAGCCAATCTCGCCAGCGCCCGAATCCCCAGCGAACCCGATCCTTGGTTGCCTCCGGCGCCGCTCGCGTTGCCATCCGATTGCGGAAGCGCTCAGAATGCCATTACCGCAGCACCAAGAGCGCAAGAATGATCGATAAGTTCGTGGCCGACGTGACGGCCGCCCTGGCCGGCATCGAAGACGGCGCCGTCGTCCTGTTGCCCGGCTTCGGCAACGGCACGCCGGAAGCACTGGCCGCCGGCCTGGTCGTGCAAGGCGCGCGAGACCTTACCCTGGTGGTGAACTCCGGCGGCCGCGACACCGGCCCGACCGCCGATCTGTTGGCTTCAGGCCACGTCCGCAAGCTGATCTGCAGCTTCGTCCGCCCCGACAGCGTCGCCGGCCGCCTGTTCGCCGCCGGCAAGTTGGACCTCGAGATCGTTCCGCAAGGCACTCTGGCCGAACGCCTGCGCGCCGCGGGTGCCGGCATCCCGGCTTTCTACACTCCGACCGGCGCCGACACCCTGCTGGCAGAGGGCCGCGAGACCCGCATCATCGACGGTCGCAACTGCCTGCTGGAATACCCCCTGCCCGGCGACTTCGCCTTGGTGGACGCCTGGGAAGCCGACCGCTGGGGCAACCTGACGCACCGCGAAAGCGCCCGCAACTTCAACCCGGTCATGGCGAGCGCCGCCCGCCTGACCATCGCGCAGGCCCGCCACGTCGTTCCGCTCGGTGACATCCCACCCGCCAACGTTCACACGCCCGGCGTCTTTGTCCACCGCGTCGTGCATGTCCCCGGTTGAAGGAAACCACCATGATCTTCCGTCCGCTGGACCGCGCCGGCATCGCCGCCCGCATCGCCCAGGACATCCCCGAGGGCTGGTTCGTCAATCTGGGCATCGGCATTCCCACCGGCGTGTCCGACCACGTGCCGATCGAGCGTGAGGTGATCTTTCATTCCGAAAACGGTGTGATTGGCGCCGGCCCGGCCCCCGCCGCGGACAACATCAACCCCTATCTGGTCAACGCCGGCACCCAGCACATCACCCTGCGCACCGGCGGATCGTTCGTCCACCACGCCGACAGCTTCGCCATCGCTCGAGGCGGCCACCTCGACCTCTGCGTGCTGGGTGCGTTCGAGGTCGCCGAGAACGGCGACATCGCCAACTGGGCCCGCTCGCCCGACGAGCCGGTCAAGCAGATCGGGGGCGCCATGGACCTGGCGATCGGCGCGAAACGCCTGTGGGTGGCGATGGAGCACATCACCAAGGGCCACGGCGGTTCCCGCATCCGCCGCGCCTGCACTTACCCGCTGACCGCCAAGGCCGTCGTCCAGCGCGTCTATACCGACCTCGCGGTGCTCGAAGTCACCCCGGCCGGTTTCCGCGTGCTGGACATGGTCGCCGGCATGACGCGGGATGGGCTGCAGGAACGCAGCGAAGCGGAGTTGCACTGGACATGATCACCGGCATCGAGATCAAGCACCGCGCACCCTTCGTCGGCGGCGCCAGGTTCGGCGACACCGGTGCCTATGAACGCATCGACGGCGTCGCCGTCGGCGCGCTGGACCCCGATCATCCCGGCAATCGGGGCATCGCCCTGCTCGACCAGGCGCCGCGCGACGGGTCCGGCCACGTCCCCTACCGCAGCGACTTTGTGCTGCTGCGCCCGCTCGACGCATCCCGAGGCAACGGACGCCTGCTGTATGAGGTGAACAACCGCGGCCGCATCATGCTTTTCGCCAACCTCTGCGCCGGCGCCCCCGGCAACCAGCCGGCAACACCCGAGGACCTCGGCAACGCGCTGCCCCTGCGCAAGGGCTTCGCCTTGCTGTGGACCGGGTGGGACCCCGGCGCGCCGAAGCCCACCGGACTGTCCCTCGACGTCCCAATCATCGAGGGCATGACAAAGCCCATCCGCGAGGAATTTGTCTCCGCCACCCGCCTCGGCGTGCTCGAAACCTTCAAGCTCACCTACCAGGCAATCGGACCCGCCAGCTTGACGGTGCGCCGGACCCAGACCGCCCCGCGCCTCGCCGTGGCATCGGAAACCCTCGACGGCCGTTCGGTGCGCCCGGTCGCGGCGATCGAGCCCGGCTCGATTTATGAAGTCCGCTACCTCGCGACCAACCCCCGTGTGCTCGGGATCGGCTTTGCGGCGACCCGCGACATCGTCAGCCACATGCGCCACCATGGCGGCGACCTGATCGGCCGCCCCGTCGAACACACCCTGGCCTTCGGCATCTCACAGGCCGGTCGTTACTTGCGCGATCACATCGCGCAGAGCTTCAACCGCGATGAACAGGGCCGCCGCGTGTTCGACGGAGTCTTCACCCACGTCGCCGGCATCGGGCGGGTGTTCCACAACACCCCGTTCGGCCAGCCATTCCGCACCCGCACCTGGCACGAAGATCATGACTTCCCCGAACTGGAATTCCCGCATTCCTCGGCCGCGATGGATGATCCCGTCACCGGCGCCAGCGGCGGATTGATGCGCGACGGCGCTACCGATCCCAAACTGATCGAAACCAACACCTCGACCGAATACTGGCAGAAAGGCGCATCCCTGCTGCACACCGATCCGCTGGGCAGGCGCGACATCGCGCTGCCGCCGAATGTGCGAGCCTATCTGATCGCCGGCGCGCAGCATGGCGGCAAGGCCGGAATGCCGCGCGACCGCGGACCCTGCCTGCAGCCGCGCAACTGGCACGACCCGATGCCGGCGATCCGGGCCCTGTTGCTGGCGCTGGATGAATGGGTCTCGACCGGCCGCGCACCGCCTGACAGCCGGGTGCCCCGGTTCGAGGACGGGACGCTGGTGCCGGCCGGGCAGGTCGCCTTCCCGGCGATCCCCGGCTTGGTCCGACCGCACGCGGCGAACGACGCCGCGCCGCTGGCCGACTGGGTCGATCCGGCGCCATCAGGCCCCGCCTGGGTCTGTCTGGTGCCGCAGGTTGACGGCGACGGCAACGAACGCGCCGGCATCCGGCTCCCCGATCTCGCCGCCCCGCGCGGCACGTTCACCGGCTGGAACCTCTACAGATCACCCCACCCAGACGGCGAACTCGCCGACCGCGACGGCAGTTTCCTGGCATTCGCCGCAACCGAGGCCGAACGCGGCAGCGACCCAAGACCGTCCCTGGCCACTCGCTATCAGGGTACCGCCTACGCCGAGGCGGTGCGCGCGGTAACCGAGGCACTGCTGCACGACCGCCTGCTGTTGCCCGAAGACGCCGCCCGCTTCATCGACCAGCTCGGCTGAAGCCTCAATACCCGGTACGCGTCGCCGCCACCGCGTAATGCTTGCGCGGAAACTCCTCGGCATAGGATCGCAGCCCCTTGCCCATCCGTGTCCCCATGTCGCGATACGGCCGGGCCCGCAGCCGCCCGACATCAAGATCGACACCAATGCCGGGCGCGGTCGGCAGATCGACGAATCCCTGGTCCACCGTCAACGGCGTCACCGCGATCTCGTCGCACGCCGGCTGCAGATTGACGAAGCACTCCGCGATCCAGAAATTCGGTATCATCGCCGAAAGCTGCACCGTCGCCGCCAGGCCGATCAGCGTCGAGTTGTAGTTATGCGGCGCGATCGCCACCGCGTGCGGCTGAGCCATCGCCGCGATATCCAGCATCGCCGAAATACCGCCGCAGTTACAGATGTCGGGATTTATGATGTCGGCCGCGCGCGCGGCCAGCGCCTGCGCGAAGCCTTCCTTCGAATAGATCGCCTCACCGGTGACGATCGGCATCGGCAGCGCCCGGCGAACCTCGGCCACGAGTTCGATGTTGTCGCACAGACACGGTTCCTCGTACCAGCCGATGTCATACTCGGCGATCCGCCGCCCGACCCGGATCGCGTGCATCGGAGCCAGCCGGCGATGCGCCTCGACCAGCAGGGTGAAGTCGGGACCCAGCGCCTGACGCATCTCGCGGACATATCGCACGACGTGATCCTCGTCCTCGCGATGGATGAAACTGCGCCATGGTCCGGGGAACGGATCCCACTTCAGCGCGCTATAGCCGGCCTGCTTGACCGCCAACGCCCGATCGACGTTTCGCTCGATACTGTCGGTGCCGCTGGACCAGCCGTTGGCATAGACCTTCACCCGCTGCCGCGAGGGACCGCCCAGGATGTTGTATAGCGGCTGGCCGGCCTGCTTGGCGACGATGTCCCACATCGCGATTTCGATGGCACTCCACGCCGACATCAGGTCCAGTGAGGTGCGCCGCATGGCGAAATCCTCGAACACCACCTGCGCGGTGTGGCGGATGGCGAACGCCTCCCGCCCGACCATGTACTTGGCCAGTTCGCGCAGCAGGTGCTCGATCACCGGTTCCTTGCCGGGGGTGACATAAGCCTCGCCCCAGCCATGCACGCCGCTTTCGGTTTCGACCCGGCAGAACAGCAGATTCTTCGCCGTGCCGGGGTCGAACAGGAAGGTCTCGATGCGGGCGATTTTCACGGTCCGGTTGCCTCTGATGTGCGTCGCCGCCGAGACTACGCCGTCCGCCGGATGGGCGACAAACAGCGCCACCCGACAGACCGTGACCTCCCAAAGTAACGTCAATAGGCTTGCGTTATGTTCCCGGACAACCCCAGCGGTTTCTTGCCCAGCATCCTGTTCCAGGACCGGCGCTTCGTCGTGGTCGACAAGCCGGCCGGGTTGCCGGTGCATGGCGGCCCCGCCGGCGGCCGCAGCGTGGAACACTGGTTCCCCATCTTGTCGCGTCGCAAGGACGGGCCATGGCTGGCCCATCGCCTGGACGCGGACACCTCG
Organism: Rhodopila sp.; assembly: GCF_965277165.1. GTDB lineage: Bacteria > Pseudomonadota > Alphaproteobacteria > Acetobacterales > Acetobacteraceae > Rhodopila. The sequence goes on along the minus strand of NZ_CBDICE010000005.1, from coordinate 1,089,980 downwards.
GGTTGTCTGCTGATCGCCTTGCGCCGACCCCCATTGCTGGCCGCGCAGGCTGCCTTCGCGTCCGGTTCGGTGCGCAAGACCTACTGGGCAGTGGTGCAAGGCCGGGCCTCCGCCGACCAGGGCTGCGTCACCGCTCCGTTGCGTCGGATCAGCACAGCCCAAGGCTGGCGCATCGTCGCCGACCACCGAGGCCAGCCGGCCGCCACCGACTGGCAGGTGCTTGGCCGCACCCGCCGCACAACCTGGCTGCAGTTGACGCCGAGGACCGGGCGAACCCATCAGGTGCGGGTGCATTGCACGGTCATCGGCACCCCGATCCTCGGTGACGACCGCTATGGCACCGCCGGCCCCACGCTGCACCTGCTGGCTCGGGCCATCCACCTGCCGCTCGACCCGCCGGTCGATGCCACCGCCCCGCCACCGTCGCATATGCTTGCCGCGCTGAAGGACTGCGGGTTCCGTGATTAGCGCGCGATCGCTTCTGGTGGCATCACCAAAAGCGTGAATCGCTCGCTAAAGCAATGACTCGCGGGGCATTATCGGGTCAACCAGACACGATAATGCCCTAGTATCCTGCCCCAGAAGCTCGCCGCACTTTGCGGCGGACGTATGGGGTCGGCAGGCCACTGAAAACAAATAGCTGGTGTCCCGACGCTGATGTTCGCCTGATATGGCGAACTTCGGACTCGGGGCACTAGCGCATGAGCGCCGGCGGACCGTTCAAGGCGCGCCAGTCAAAGCGCTACCCGACCCACGACCGGAACAGCGCAAGGTCGATATTGCCGCCGCTGGCGATCAACCCGACCCGCTTGCCGCGCATCGCCTCGCGCTCCTGCATCAGCGCGGCCAACGGGGCCGCTCCCGCTCCCTCGACCAAATTGTGCGTGTCGGTCCAGTACACCCCGATCGCTTCTGCGATGGCCGCGTCCTCGACCGTCACGACCCGGGCGGCGCCGCCAAGGATGATGCGCAGGGCCTCCGGGTCGGGTTGGCGCACCGCGATGCCATCGGCCTTGGTATCCGCACGGTTGCCGGCAACGACGCAGCCGGCGGCGAACGATCGCGCATAGCAGTCGGCGCCCGTGCTCTGCACCCCGATGACCTCGGTGCCCAAGCCCAGCAGGTCGCGCGCCAGAATGGTGCCGCAGATGCCCGATCCAAGCCCGATCGGCACGTAGACCGCATCCAGCGGCGGCGCCGAGCGGAACAGCTCCAGCGCATAGCTGGCTACGCCCTTGACCAGGTCGGGCGCGAATGAGGGCACGAACACCAGGTCCTCGGCGGCGGCCCGGCGCTGCGCGGCTTCGCGAGCCTCTTCGAAATCGGCCCCATGCTCAATCAGCGTCGCGCCGAGCGCCGCCATCGCGGCGTTCTTCTCCGCGCTGTTGCCGAGCGGGACGACGATCACCACCGGCAGGCCGAAGCGTTCGCCGGCCCAGGCCAGCGACTGGCCGTGATTGCCCCGCGTCGCCGAAACCAGCCCGCGCACTCCATCCCGACGCGCCCCATCCTGGCCCAACCCATCCTGGCGTGAATGACGCTCGGCGAACACGACCCCGCCGCGCACCTTGAAGGCGCCGGTCGGCAGATGGTTTTCGTGTTTGACCCAGACCTCGGCATCGATCCGCTGGCGCAGCAGCGGCCAGGCAATTTGCGGCGTGGCGGTCAGATATCGGTGGACCAGCTCGGCGGCGCGCTCGAGCTCCGGCAAAGAGAACATGAAACGACCTCGCGAGCACGCGGCCAAACTGGTGCCATCCACAAACGGCCCAGCCGGAAGTAATGCCAGCCGGAAAGAATGCCAGCAGGGGATATGCCGTGAAGAAGCGCTAGGTCAGGCCAGCTTCAGGTTCGTGGCCGCCGCCTTGCCGCGTTCCATAGCTACTTCGTAGCTGACCTTCTGTCCGTCGTTCAGCCCCTTGAGGCCAGCGGCCTGAACCGCCGTGATGTGAACGAAAACGTCCTTGCCGCCGTCATGCGGCATGATGAAGCCATATCCTTTGGTCGCGTTGAACCATTTAACCGTTCCGACGGCCATGGTCTTATCCTCCTCAGAATTACGACCGGCTGTCCCACCAACCGGCCGCTTAGCCGAACCCTCCCAAAGCCTCGTGTCCTGTCCCTGACGTTCAACGCGAAAAGCGTCGGACGCAGAAGGCAGGCAAGCCGCTGCGAGCAACGCACTAATGGCACGAGACTGGGGTCCGCCTACTGAGGCGAACTCAGACCCGGGTCACTAGGCAGGCTTCAGGTTCGTCGCCGTCGATTTGCCGCGCTCCATCGCGACGTCGAAGGTGACCTTCTGTCCTTCGTCCAATCCGCGCAGACCGGCGGCCTGAACCGCGGTGATGTGGACGAACACATCCTTGCCGCCATCCTGCGGCATGATAAATCCATAACCCTTGGTGGTGTTGAACCACTTGACTGTGCCGGTCGTCATGTCTGCTTACTTCTCCGTCCATGCATCGTCGCAAGATCACGCGATGCTTAAGACAACCGGGTCTTTGGACCTCCTGAGGCAGCCGAAGACGGGAGCGCAGAAAGGCAAGCCAAATACGATTGCACGGGATAGTTGGCACTAAATCCGGGTATGCTGTCAATCACACTACCGATAGCGAATCCGCTGTCAGGCAACCCGATGATAGGGTCGAAATGGCCCTAAGCGGCCCCACGATAGCCCGATCATCGCCAGCCGCTTCAGATTCGGCGCATCGCGGAGCGAGCGTCCAAGCCAACGCTGGCCGTCCAGCAGCCGGCCATGGCGAATCAGTTCGCGCCCCACCGCCCACGCGGTCTCCGCCTCCGCCCGGCGCTTCAAATATCTCATCCGAGCCTGGCCCAGCCGGTCGGCGAACGCCGGATTGGAATGGATCGCATCCATCGCCGGGCGATACGCGCCGGGGTCGGTCCCATGCGACAGATAGGCGCTGCCGGGGCGTTCGCGAACGAACAGCAATGGCCCGTCGGACTGAACCGCTCGGAATTCGCCGCGCAGCGCCAGACGTGTCCAATACTCCCAGTCCTCGCCATACGAAAGGTCGGTGCGAAACCCGCCGGCATCGGCGATCGCTTCGCGCCGGATCAGCAGGTGGCCGCCGTTGGCGAACAAGTTGCGGATCATCAGACGCTCCAACACGCACCCCTCGGGCGGGGCGGGGGACAGCCAGCCATCCCGGTTCGACCCGACCCGGGCATGGCGTCCGCACGCCGCGACCGCCCAAGGCGCCGCGTCAAGCGTCGCCGCCAGTAGCGACAAAGCATCCAGCGCCAGCCAGTCGTCACCATCCAGGAACAGGACCGCGTCGTGGCCGGCGCTCAAAGCCAGATCGATACCGCGATTTCGCGCGCTCGAAACGCCTGCGTTGGCCTGCCGAATCAGGCTGATGCGAGGGTCCCGGACCTCGTCGGCCACCGCGGCGGTGGCGTCGGTGGACCCATCATCGACGACGATCAGCGACCAGTCGGCATGCGTCTGATCGACCACCGACTGCAAGGTCCGGCGCAGGAACGGCGCCACGTTGAACGCGGGAACAATGACGCCGATGCGCACGAACGCTCGCCTCCGATGGCGGAAGGCCGAGTATCACGCGGATCCGGTGAACAAGGGGTTAACGCGACCGCGACGCCGCATTGCATTGGGCCGTCACGTCGCGCCTGACCGCCGGACATGGCCGCACCGAAGTGGCCGAGGCTATCTCGCCGCGCCGGCAGCTCCCAGCAGCCTGTTCAGGCCTTGACCGGCACACCCTGCTGCTTCAGCAACGTCTCCAACTCGCCGTCCTGAAACATCTCGGTGATGATATCGCAACCGCCAACGAACTCGCCTTTTACATACAACTGCGGGATCGTCGGCCACTGCGAGAACGTCTTGACACCCTCGCGCAGTTCGGCGTCCTCCAGCACGTTGGCGGACTGAAACGCAACGCCCATGTGGGTCAGGATCTGGATCACCCGCGCCGAGAACCCGCACTGCGGGAACATCGGCGTGCCCTTCATGTAGAGCATCACGTCGTTCTGCGTGATATCGTTCTGGATCCGATGGGAAACCGTGTCAGCCATGCTGCGCAACTCCTTGCCCTAACCTCTGTGTCACGACCCGGATCGGCCGATTACCCGGAGTCCGATGTCGCGACCGTCCCGGCTGATCCAACCACGACCTGCCCGAACACCCCTGATTATTCGGGTGCCGAGGTCTGTAATGCAAGGGCATGAAGCTCGCCGCCCATCCGGCCACGCAGCGCGGCATAGACGATCTGATGCTGCTTGACGCGAGAAATCCCGCGAAACGACTCGCTGACCACGCTCGCGGCGTAGTGGTCGCCATCGCCCGCAAGGTCCTCAACAGTGACCCGTGCATCCGGCAACGCCGCCCGGATCAGCGCCTCGATCTCGTTGGCCGCCATCGCCATCAGGTGCTTTCCTTCCAGCTTCCGTCCATCCACGACGGCAGAAACCGCTCGTGCGCCGCCCGCAGCGCCGCAATCGATATCGTGCCGCCATCGGGCAGAGTCAAATCCTGCCCGCCCGAGGTGCCCAGCCGCAGCGCCGGTATCCCGGCGGCCTCGGCGGTGCGGGTGAAGTTGGCGTGATCCGGCACCGCCACGATGTAGCGCGCCTGGTCCTCGCCGAACCAGAAGGCGTGGCCGGGGATGTCGCGCGGGTGAGTGGACAGCCGGGCGCCGAACCCGCTCAGCATCGCCATCTCGGCGATGGCGACCAGGATGCCGCCGTCGGAGACGTCGTGGCAGGCCCGGATCGTGCCGTCCAGGATATAGCCGCGGATGAAGTCGCCGTTGGCCTTCTCCACCGCCAGATCGACCGGCGGCGGCGCGCCATCCTCGCGCCCGGCGATCTCGCGCAGCCAGATCGACTGGCCCAGCCAGCCGGTGGTGGCGCCGATCAGCACGATGTCGAGCCAGGGCGGCAACGCCAAACCAACCGCCTTGGCCGCATCATCCAGCACACCCAGGCCGCCGATCGCCGGGGTCGGCAGCACCGCGCGGCCGTCGGTCTCGTTGTAAAGGCTGACATTGCCCGACACCACGGGGAAGTCCAGCGCCTCGCAGGCCGCCGCCATGCCGCGGATCGCGGCGGCGAACTGTCCCATGATCTCGGGCTTTTCCGGGTTGCCAAAATTCATGTTGTCGGTGATCGCCAGCGGCTTGGCGCCCACCGCGGTCAGGTTGCGCCAGGCTTCGGCGACCGCCTGCGCACCGCCGGTCTCCGGATCCGCCAGGCAGTAGCGCGGCGTGCAATCAGTGGTCAGCGCCAGCGCCCGCCGCAGTCCCTCCAGCTTCACCACGGCAGCGTCGGCGGCGCCGGGACGCTTCACCGTCTGGCCGCCGACGGTGCTGTCGTACTGGTCCCACACCCAGGCCCTGGAACACAGATCCGGGCAGCCCACCAGTTTCTCCAGCGCTCGGGTCAGCCCGAAGCGATCCTCGATCCGCGCCGGGTTCAGCTTTTCCGATTTCGGCGTATCGACTGTCGGCCGCGTATACAGCGGTGCCTGGTCGTTCAACGGCGCCAGCGGAATATCGGCTTCCACCGCGCCGTGGTAGCGCACCACGATGCGTCCCGAATCGGTGATCCGCCCGATCACCGCGAAATCCAGGTCCCACTTGGCGAAGATCTCGCGCGCGAGTTGCTCACGGTCGGGGCGCAGCACCATCAGCATGCGTTCCTGGCTTTCCGACAGCATGAACTCATAGGCGGTCATCCCGGTCTCGCGCGCCGGCACCCGATCGAGGTCGAGCTCGATGCCGACGCCGCCCTTGCCGGCCATCTCCACCGACGAACTGGTCAGCCCCGCCGCGCCCATGTCCTGGATGGCGACGATCGCGTCAGTGGCCATCAGTTCAAGGCAGGCCTCGATCAATAATTTTTCGGTGAACGGGTCGCCGACCTGAACGGTGGGACGCTTGTCCTCGGAATCCGCTGCGAACTCGGCCGAGGCCATGGTCGCGCCGTGGATCCCGTCACGCCCGGTCTTCGATCCGACATAGACCACCGGGTTGCCGATGCCGGCGGCGGCGGACAGGAAGATCCGATCCTTCGCCGCGATGCCGACGGTCATCGCATTGACCAGCGGATTGCCGTCATAGGCCGGGTGGAAATTGATCTCGCCGCCCACCGTCGGCACGCCGACGCAGTTGCCATAGCCGCCGATGCCGCGCACCACGCCATCGACAATCCGCTTAGTACGCGGATCGCCGGCGCGGCCGAAGCGCAGCGCGTTCAAATTGGCGATCGGCCGCGCGCCCATGGTGAACACGTCGCGCAGGATGCCGCCCACGCCGGTCGCCGCGCCTTGGTAAGGTTCGATGAAGCTCGGGTGGTTGTGGCTTTCCATCTTGAAGACCGCGGCCAGGCCGTCGCCGATATCGACCACGCCGGCATTCTCCCCAGGACCGTGGATCACCCAGGCCGCCTTGCTCGGGAGCTGCTTCAGCCATACCCGAGACGATTTGTAGCTGCAATGCTCCGACCACATCACGCTGAACACGCCAAGCTCGGTCAGGCTGGGGGTGCGCCCCATGATAGTCAGCACACGGCCATACTCCTCGGCGCTGAGGCCGAAACTGCGGGCGGTGGCTTCGTCGACGGTCGGGTTCATACCCCAGGTCTACGCCGCGGCGAGCGCGTCGAACAGCTTCTTGCCGTCAATGTCGCCCATCAGCGGATCGACCAGGTCCTCGGGGTGCGGCATCAGCCCCAGCACCCGCAGGTTCGGGCTCAGGATGCCGGCGATGCCGCGCGCGCTGCCATTCAGATTCGCCTGCTGGGTGACCTCGCCGGATCGCGTGGCATAGCGCAGCGCCACCAGGTTCTCACCCTCCAGACGGTCCAGCGTGGCGGCATCAGCGAAATAGTTGCCGTCACCGTGGGCGAGCACGGCGCGGAACGTCTGGCCGCGCTGGTACTGGCGGGTGAACGCGGTGTCGGCACGCTCGACCCGCAGGTGACAGTCCATCGACAGGAACCGCAGCGAGGCGTTGCGCAACAGCGCGCCCGGCAGGATGCCCGCCTCGGTCAGGATCTGAAAGCCGTTGCAGACCCCCAGTACGTAGCCGCCGCGCGCCGCGTGGTCGTGCACCGCGCGCATGATCGGGGATTGCGCTGCCATGGCGCCGCAGCGCAGGTAGTCGCCGAAGCTGAAGCCGCCGGGGATGACGATCAGGTCAACACCGGACAGATCGCTGTCCTTGTGCCAGATCATCCGCGGTTTGTGGCCGAACGCGGCCTCCAGCGCGATCGCCATGTCGCGCTCGCGATTGATGCCGGGGAACAGGATGATGCCGGGAATCATCGGCAAGGAGCCGATTTTGCGCGGGGCATGCCGGTTGGTTTCCTGCGAGGCAGGCTGCCAGGGATATCACTGAACAAGGCCATCATGACCAGCACCTTGTCAGAACTGCTCGGCGAACTCCAGCGACGCGGTTAGTTGCGACGTTCGCCGGCCGACATGGACGGGTCATGTGAGGAAGCTTGAACAGCTGGATCCACCGAACTGCAGTGGAAAAAGTAGCGGAACCGTAATTTATCGCAAGCACCGCCCGTGTCTGGCCGGGTGCGGTGGTTCGATGGCTCGACCGGGGCATTCGTGGATCAACCCTTGACGATAGAAAACATAACCAGTAGTGTTCTCTTATGGCCGCAAACACCCGTATGGCGACCGCCGTCCAGATCCTGTGTGTCCTCGCCTACAAAGGACCTGCCGGAACCAATTCGGAGGTCATCGCAAGAAGCTTGCGCACCAACCCGGTTGTCGTGCGGCGACTGCTCAAATGCATGGAACAGCAGGGTCTGGTCAAGATTCGCCCGGGCAAGGATGGTGGCGTACAACTCAAACGCCAGCCCGACCGCATCACTTTGGACAAGATCTACGACGCGGTTGAAACCGAAACCGGTGTGTTCGCTCTACGACCCCAAGGCAACCCGGGCTGTCCGGTCGACCGCAGGATGAAGGATCTACTCGGCCCGATCTTCGGGGCGACCGACCACGCCGTCCGGAAGACGCTCAGGCAGACCACCCTTGGCAGCCTGGTGAAAGCGATCGTCTGAGGTTTCTCTGCCCAAAATAAACCAGCCCAATATAGAAACAGACTGTGTTTTGTTATATTAAATTGCGCAGGTGACCATGGACCAGCTTCCAGACCCGGATCGGCCTCTTAGCAGCGTTCACCCGACCTCATCCGTCAGGCTTGAGATCACCGCGGCACAGGGGACGCGCGCGGGTGGGCGATCTTCCGCCACGCCGAACCAGGTCCTGGCCATCGTCTGCATCGGTATCGTGCTTGCCAACCTTGATCTGTTCATCGTCAACGTCGGCCTGCCCGCCATCGCTCGGGATTTCAACAATGCCAGGCTTGAAGATCTCTCGTGGATCTTGAACGGCTACGCGATTGCCTATGCCGCGTTGCTGGTGTTCTTCGGGCGTCTGGCCGAACGTCACCGTCGCGACCGAAGCTTCCTGCTTGGCATCGCGCTGTTCACCGCCGCATCGGCCGCCTGTTCCGCCGCCACCGGTGTCGCGATGCTGGTCGCTTTCCGCGTGCTTCAGGCCGCCGGTGCCGCGCTCATGACGCCGACTTCGATCGGCCTGTTGCTCGCCTCTTTCCCACCCGAACGCCGCGGCAGCGCGGTGCGGACATGGGCAGCCATCGGTGGCCTGGCAGCGGCCCTCGGCCCGGTCGTCGGCGGCGTGCTGGTCATGGCGAGTTGGCGCTGGATTTTTCTCGTCAACGTTCCCATTGGGCTGCTGGCCATGGTGATCGGCTGGTGGAAGCTGCCGCCGGTTCCGGGCCACGACGTGTCGCGCCCGAATGCGAGGGCCGCGCTGCTGGTCACCGCCGGGGTCGGCGGCCTGATCTTCGCGATTGTGAAAGTGAATGACTGGGGCTGGGATTCGCCCGGTATTGGCCTGATCTCCGTCGCTTCGATCGCCTGTCTGGTCTGCTTCGTCGGGCAATGCCTGCGGTCCGCCAACCCATTTGTTGACCCGGCGCTGTTCAAGGTTCGCCAGTTCACCGGCGCCGCACTGGTGATGGGACCGTATTCCATCGCCTTTGGCGCCATGCTGTTTTCTGCCGCGGTGTGGGAACAGACCGCCTGGGGCTGGTCGGCGCTGAAAACCGGTCTGGCAATCGCGCCCGGCCCACTCCTGGTTCCGATCACTTCGCTCTTGCTTGCCGGCAGGCTGATCGCCCGCTTCGGTGTCGCCACGGTCATAACCGCCGGCATCGTATTCTTTGTGGCGGGGCTCGTGTTCTGGGCCACGTTGATCGGACCGGAGCCGAACGTCGCCCTCGTCGTGTTGGGCATGGTTCTCACCGGCATCGGCGTCGGCCTCGCCTTTCCCACCCTGATGGGCGTTAGCGCTTCGTCGCTTCCGCCATCGTCGTTCGCGACAGGCTCCGGTGTGATCAACATGATTCGTCAGGCCGCGATCGCGGTCGGCGTCGCAATATTCGTCGCTGTCGTGGCTTCGCCCGCGTCGCTGGCGGCGCGGGTCAGCGCCTTTCATCGCGGCTGGTGGATCATGGCGGCAATCACGGCGCTGGGATTGATTCCCACATTCTTCCTGATTCGGCCAATCCGGAAACCGCGGAACGTATCATGACATTGCGGTTCTCACAGACCGCCGGCTCGTCCTTACGGGGGGCGCCAGTCCGACACTCGTGCTGATTCGGAACACCACTCGGATCAGCCATTCAACAGGGAGAAAACAGATGCGGATCCTCGTTGCCGGCGCGGGAGCAACCGGCGGATATTTCGGCGCACGTCTCGCTCAGGCGGGCCGTGACGTGACCTTCCTGGTGCGGCCCAGGCGTGCCGATCAGCTCCGGCGCGACGGATTGCAGGTGGTCAGCCCGCACGGCAACCTCACGCTGGCCCCGCGGCTTCTTGTTGCCGGTGAAACCACGCAACCGTTTGACCTCGTGATCCTGGCGGTCAAGGCCTATGCGCTCGATCAGGCCTTGAACGATCTTGACCCCTTCATCGGACCCGACTCCATGGTCGTGCCGCTGCTGAACGGGATGCGCCACGTCGACCTGCTGATCGAGCGCCACGGCGAAGCGCCGGCACTGGGCGGGGTCTGCATTGTCGCAACGACGCTGGACGCGCAAGGCCGTATCGTCCAGCTCACCGACATGCAGGAATTGACCTACGGCGAACGCAACGGCGTCTGCTCAGCACGGCTGCGCGCGCTGGATGCGGTGATGCAGGGCGCCGGATTCAAAGCCCGGCTCTCGGCAACGATCCTTCAGGAAATGTGGGAAAAATGGGTGATGTTGGCCACCGCGGGCGGCATCACATGCCTGTTGCGCGGCAACGTCGGCGAGATTGAGGCAGTCCCCGGCGGCGCCCGGCTCGCTCTGCGCTTCCTCGCCGAAGCCAGTTCCGTAGCCGCCGCGTCGGGCCACGCGCCAAGCGAGGCTTTCACCACGCGAGCTCGCGGCATGCTGACAACGAAAGGATCCAGCTTTGCCCCGTCGATGTATCGTGACATGCAAGGCAATGCGCCCGTGGAAGTGGACCAGATCCTCGGCGATCTGTTGGATCGCGCCGGCAAACTGGATTTGGCGACACCGCTTCTGGAAGCTGCGGTGGCCCATTTGCAGGTGTATCAGAACCGCGTTGTGGCAGCTTCCGGCCGACCGGGCGGCTAGGGTGCGATCAGTTTTGGTGGCACCAAAAGCCTAAATCGCCCTCTCGAACCAGGGTTGGCTGGTCTCCCGGGTGGCGCACCAGACTGACCCGTTGCTACCCTTCCACCTCCACCCGGAACCCCTCGATCACTCCATTCGCCAGCAACCGGCGCGCCATCTCCTCCGCCGCCGCGCGCGCCTTCTCCGGATCGGTCTCCGCCAGCGTCAACTCGATCACCTTGCCCGCCCGCACATCCTCCACCCCGGTAAATCCCAGCGCCCCCAGTGCGTGGGCGATCGCCTTGCCCTGAGGGTCCAGCACGCCGGGCTTCAGCATGACCGTCACCACCGCCTTCACTGCATCAGCTCCGGCCCCTTCAGGTCGCGCATGCCGGCCTCGGGCAGGATACCCAGCCGGCGAGCCACCTCCTGATAGCCCTCCTCGACATTGCCCAGGTCGCGGCGAAACCGGTCCTTGTCCATCTTCTCGTTGGTCTTGCTGTCCCACAGCCGGCAGTTGTCGGGGCTGATCTCGTCGGCCAGGATGATCCGCATCTCGTCGTTTTCCCACAACCGGCCGAATTCCAGCTTGAAATCGACCAGGGTGATGCCGACCCCCAGCAGCAATCCCGACAGGAAATCGTTGATCCGCAGGGTCAGCGCGACGATATCGTCCAGATCGGCGGTATTGGCCCAGCCAAAACAGGTGATGTGCTCCTCCGACACCATCGGATCGTTCAGCGCGTCATTCTTGTAGTAATATTCGATGATCGACCGCGGCAGCCGGGTGCCCTCGGCGATCCCCAGCCGACCCGCCAGGCTGCCGGCGGCGACGTTGCGCACCACCACCTCCAGCGGGATGATCTCCACCTCGCGGATCAGCTGCTCGCGCATGTTCAGCCGTCGCACGAAGTGCGTCGGCACCCCGATATCGTGCAGCCGCATCATAAGATACTCGCTGATGCGGTTGTTCAGCACACCCTTGCCGGTGATGATCCCCTTCTTGGCGCCATTGCCGGAGGTGGCATCGTCCTTGAAATATTGCACCAAGGTGCCCGGCTCCGGTCCCTCGAAAAGGACCTTGGCTTTGCCCTCATAAAGCTGTCGGCGGCGGGCCATCGCGTGGTTCCTTCGGTGGTCACCGCAACCTGCGCCAGTGCGGCTATGTGATTGAGAGCGGAGCAGCGTCTGTCAAGATCGGTGCGGCAGGGTCCTCAGCTCCGCGGCCGCCGCGGCAAATCGGCGATATGTCGGGACAGCGATCGTTCCCGGTATGGGTATAGCAGCGCTGTCCGCGCCACAAAAGGCCGCCCGCCAGAGGCCGCCCACCCAAACGCCAACCATCGGGCCATCCGCCACTGGCGCGCGACCGCGCGATAATGCCCGAACGCAGGTTCAATCGGGTCAATCAGACACGATAATGCCCGAACGCAGGTTGACAGGCCGGAACGGCGCTCGATGCGGCGGTCCGGCGGCGAACAGCCAGATCGGGTCGCCATCGGCTGCAAGCGTCAGAAACGAGGAACTAACCGTCCCGAACCCGCCGCGCGGCGCGACGTTGATCTGATCAGCCGGGTTGCCCCGCTGGTCCGATAGAATGGCGTGCCAGGCATTCCAGCTCTGTTCGGCGGCCTGAAAGCGGGGCAGATGGCGAGCGGTGCGTGGGCTGTCGCGATCGTTGGGATCGTAGGCGGTGACCATCGAGACCCCAGCTAGCAGCGGTTCGGCGTGAGGACGCCCGTGGCCGATGCAGCTCAGGAACCATGCGCCGGTGCGGTCGGCCAGCACCATGTTGAAGCCACGCCATAGACCGCCATCCAGGCCGACGATGGCTTCGGCGGCAGCCGCCGCGGTGGCACGTTCCAGCGCCAGCAGCGGCAGCTCGCCGCGACTGCGCTTGCCGGCGGCGGGACCCAACGTGCCTGGCCGGTTCAGCACGGTCGCGACCACGCCTCCTTGGTTGATCGCCATCCAGGTCCCACCCGCTGACCGGTCGCGGCCGCCAACCACACCGGGGCGTTCGGGCCACCAGGCAGCCGGAGGATCCCAGGGTCGGTCTAACCGTTCATCTCGGTTGGCGGCGATCAGCACCCGGTCGGGGCTGACGAGGACGACGACGGTACACACACGGCACCATGCTATGCGTGGCAGGGAAAGGCCAGCGCCGCGGGTCGACGAAAGCGGCTGCAAGCCGCCCGCCGCGCAATGGCGGCCGCAACCCCTTACACGACTGCAACACGAAACGCCGGAAGAACTCGACGCCCCGCATTTCCCGAAAGCGGCATCATACGCTTGGCAGCCGGGCAGCATCGGACCTTATCAGCAGAACAAAAAGGCACAGTCCGTCACCTTGACATAAAATCCCAAGACAGACTCCTGGCGAGCATGGGCGATCGTCGCGATGATGTTCCTGCTCATCCACTTCGCCGATAAAGCGGTGATCGGCTCAGACGCGCCGCCCCCACTCCCGCCGCGCGGGCATCACGCACTTCTCTACTCGAACCGCCCCAACCGCACCGCGGTATGCCCCCGGCTCGGGCGCAGGCTCGGCATCACCAGCAGGCAGTCGTCGTGCGGCGTCCTGATCTCGGTCTCACCGTCCATCGCGATCAGCGTGTCGCGCTGAGCAATGATATCGCCGCCGTGGTAGGTCTGCACGAAACAGAAATTCGACGTCGCCGCCGTCACCGCGATGGTCACCCTTGCCACCCGCGTTGGCGTCGGACCCGGCGCCGGCGGCAACGGCGCGTCCGGTGCAACCACACCCAGATGACGCAGTAAGCCGGCCACGCTGGCCAGCAGCGTATCGACGGTGGACTGCTCCCAGTGCTGCCCAGCCTCCACCAGGCAACCGGCAAACGGTGTCGCCGGGTCGGCGAACCTGGGATAGTCGATCAGCCGCCGCCCGTTGACGTGACCATGATCGGCCACCACGAGGGCCGGCGTGCCGATCGCCGCCGCCAGTATGCGTCCCTTCGCCGGAACGCCGCTCAGGATCAGCGCCTCGGACGGCCACAGCATCGAATGCAGGTCCAGAACCACATCGACGGTATCGATAAACCCCCGGATCTCCCGCGCCCGGTCAAGCTCGATCGAGTGCCGCGGTCCGTCCAGGATCGCCCGATCCCAGACCCGGTTCATGTCCTCATCGACGAAGCGCGACGCGGTCGGCCGGGACCGGTCGAAGCGGCTGAACGCCTCCAGGTTCAGGAAGCCGAATGACAATTTGCCGCGGGTCGGCACCAGCCCCGCCCGCAACAACCGATCCAGCGCGATGGCGCCGGCCAGTTCGTTGCCGTGAATCAGGCACAGCAGCGCCACGTGCGGCCCGGAACGCACCGAATCCAGCGTGGTGACGCCGCCGATGCCGGTGTTGCCGGCCAGCCATGGGGAAATATCCGGCGGCCAGATGCTGACCTTGAACTCGGGAAGCGCGGCCGGGGAGGTGAACGGACCCATCGCGTGTCGAATCAGACCAGCAGTTGTTCGGCAAGCCGGCGGATGAAGCGGTCACACGCCGCCAGTTCCGACTCGGCCACAAATTCGTCGGCCTGATGCGCCTGGGCGATGTCACCGGGCCCGCAGATGATCGTCGGGATGCCGGCCTGCTCGAAGAACCCGCCCTCGGTGCCATAGGCGACCTTGCCGGCGCTGTTGCTGCCGGTGACCTGCTTCACCACGCTGGCCAGCGCGTGATCCGGCGGCAATGCCATGCCAGGCATTTCCAGCGCGATCTCGCATTTGAAGCCGCAGGCGGCATCGACCGCCCGCATCGCCGGCTCGACCGTCTCACGGATCCAGCCCTGCATCCGGTCCAGATGATGATGCGGCGAATCGCCCGGAATGAAGCGCCACTCCATGGTAAAGGCGGCATGCTGGGGTATGATGTTGAGGATCGTACCGCCCTCCATCGTGCCGGCATGAATGGTGGTGTGCGGCGGATCGAAACCGTCCGCGAACGGGCCCTCGGCGGCCAGCCGGCGGGCTTCGCGGGCGACCCAGGCGATCGCCTCGCCGGCCGCCTGCACCGCGTTGACGCCCTTCGCCGGCTCGCTGGAATGACCGCCCTTTCCACGCACCGTGACGTCGAGATTGAGCTTGCCCTTATGCGCCACGATCGGCTTCATGCCCGACGGTTCGCCAACCACACAGACGTCCGGACGCAGCCCGGACTCGTCAAGATCCTGGATCAGCCGTCTGGCGCCCCAGCAGCCGATTTCCTCGTCGTAGCTGATGAACAGGTGCAGCGGCCGAACCAGCGCCATCGCCTGCAGATCCGGCACCGCGGCCAGGCAGGCGGCGACGAAGCCCTTCATGTCGCAACTGCCGCGGCCGAACAGCTTGCCATCACTGCGTCGCAGCACGAACGGGTCGCTGGTCCAGGATTGGCCATCGACTGGCACCGTATCGACATGGCCGCTGAGCGCAAGTCCGCCGGCCGCAAGCGGCCCGATAATCGCGTGCAGGTTGGCCTTCTGGCCCAACGCATCGCCGCTGACCCGGTAGCTCACCCCCAAGCGGTCCAGGTAGTCGCGGACAAAGCCGATCAGCGCCAGGTTGGAGTTCCGGCTGGTGGTGTCGAACGACACCAGCGATTGCAGCAATTCGGCCGTGGCCATCCGGCTCGCCGCCGGCTGCGTCATCTCCATAGCCACACAGTCTATACCGGTCCGCGCCGGCGGCAACCGAGGCCCCTGGGACACCGAGGCCTGGGGACCCGCCTCGATCCGCTCGCCGGCAGGCAACACGCGCGTCACGACCGAAAAGGCGCGGATCATTACACCGAGAAATACTTCGCCCGCGGATTGAGCACCACCACCGCGCTGGTCGATTGCTCCGGATGCAACTGGAATTCGTCCGACAGCGAAATCCCGATCCGCTCCGCCCCCAGCATGCCAAGAATCGCTTGCTGATCCTCCAGCCGAGGGCAGGCGGGGTAGCCGAACGAATAGCGGCTGCCGCGATAGCCTTGGGCCAGCATCTTCTCCATGTCGCGATCGTCCTCGCCGGCGAACCCCGCCTCGGCACGGATCCGCTTGTGCACGTATTCCGCCATCGCCTCGGCCATCTCCACCGACAGGCCGTGCAGATACAGGTAGTCCTGGTAGCGGTTGTCCTCGAACCAAACCCGAGCGGTGTCGGACGCTTTCTGCCCCACCGTCACCACCTGCAAGGCGATCACGTCACGGTCCGCCTCATCGACATCGCGGAAGAAGTCGGCGATGCACTCGCCGTCCTCCTTCGGCTGCCGCGGCAGCGCAAACCGCGCCAGTTCGGTGATGCCGTCCGGTTCGAAGATGATCAGGTCGTTGCCCTGGCCGGCCGCCTTCCAATACCCGTACGCCGCCTGCGGCTTCAGGATGTCCTGTTGCTCGCACAGGCTCAGCATGCGCCGCATCACCGGGCGCAGTTCCTGCTTCGCCCAGCCGAGGAAATCCTCCAGCGAGCGGCCCTGCTTGCGGAAGCCCCACTGGAATTGATACAGACTGCGTTCATTCATGAACGGCACGATCGCCTTGGGCACCGACTCGATCACCCGCGCCCCCCAGAACGGAGGCTGGATCGCCGGCATATCCTGGGTCAGACGCCGTCGACGCTCGCGCACCACCGCGACATCGATCGGTCGGAACGCCTTGGCATCCGCCTGTCCCAGAGTGCGCGCCGTGTTGCGCGATTTGCCGACCCGCTTGGACTGGATCACCGCCAGGTAGTCGTCGAACGCGTTACCGGTGACCTTGTCCATCAGGTGCAGACCGTCGAACGCATCGCGCGCGTAGGCCACCCGGCCCGAGGCATAGGCCGCCACACACGCATCCTCAACGTAGTTCCGGGTCAGCGCCGCGCCGCCCAGCAGCACCGGGATCTCCAGGCCCTGGCGGGTCATTTCCTCCAGGTTCTCGCGCATCACCACGGTGGATTTCACCAGCAGCCCGGACATGCCGATGGCGTGCGCGCGGTTGTCCTGCACCGCCTGCAGCATCTCGGTCAGCGGCACCTTGATGCCCAGATTGACCACGCGATAGCCGTTGTTGGTCAGAATGATATCGACAAGATTCTTGCCGATGTCGTGCACGTCGCCCTTCACCGTGGCGAGCACGATGGTGCCCTTTTCCTGGCCCTCGACCCGCTCCATCATCGGTTCCAGATAGGCGACCGCGGCCTTCATCGTCTCGGCGCTCTGCAGCACGAACGGCAACTGCATCTTGCCCGCGCCGAACAGGTCGCCGACCACCTTCATGCCGTCCAGCAGCACGTTGTTGATGATGTCGAGCGGCGGCAGCGTCAGCAGCGCCTCGTCCAGGTCGGTGGTCAGGCCCTTGCGGTCGCCGTCCACAATGCGGTCCTTCAGACGCCCCTCGGCGGTCTCGGCACGTTGTTTCTTGACCGCGTCGGCCGCCTTGCGGCCGGCAAACAGCGCCATCAATTTATGCAACGGGTCGTAGCCGTCGCGGCGGCGGTCGAAAATCAGATCCTCGGCCACCTGCCGTTCCTGCTCGGCGATCAGGTGCAGCGGGCGGATCTTCGACACGTGGATGATCGCACCGGTCATCCCGGCCCGCCGGGCGTGGTCCAGGAACACGCTGTTCAGCACCGCGCGCGCCGCCGGATTGAGCCCAAAGCTGACATTCGACAGACCCAGGATGATCTGGATGTCGGGAAATTTCTGCCGGATCGCGGCGATGCCCTCCAGCGTCCATTGCGCCAGCTTGCGGTCGTCCTCGTTGC
Source organism: Rhodopila sp. (assembly GCF_965277165.1). Lineage (GTDB taxonomy): Bacteria > Pseudomonadota > Alphaproteobacteria > Acetobacterales > Acetobacteraceae > Rhodopila. The sequence continues at coordinate 1,072,602 of NZ_CBDICE010000005.1, read as the reverse complement.
CGGTGGCGATGGTGAAGGTCAGCGGGTCGATCAGCAGGTCGGACTGCGCCAGCCCGTGCTTGTCGCAGGCGAAATCAACCAGCCGCGCGGCGATGCGCAGCTTGTCCTCCGGTGTCTTCGCCATGCCGACCTCGTCGATGGTCAGCGCGATCACCGCGGCGCCGAACCGCTTGGCCAGGATCAACCGGTCGGTGGCATGCTGCTCACCATCCTCGAAGTTGATCGAGTTGATGATCGGCTTGCCGCCATGCAGCTTCAATGCCGCCTCGAGCACCGGGGTTTCGGTGCTGTCGATCACCAGCGGACTGTTCACCGAGGCGGTGAAGCGGCGGATCACCTCGGTCATCTCGGCGTTCTCGTCACGCCCGACGAAGGCAGTGCAGATATCCAGCGCGTGCGACCCCTCGGCGATCTGCTCGCGGCCCATCGCGACGCAGCCATCCCAGTCGAACACCTCCTGCAGCTCGCGCCACTTCTTCGACCCGTTGGCATTGCAGCGCTCACCGATCGCGAAGATGGCGTTTTCCTGGCGCAGCGGCACCGCCTGGTACAGGCTGGCGACGGAGGGCACCCAGACCGGCTTGCGCGCCACCGGGGCGGGCCGAACCGATCCGCTGGCGCGCTTGCGCAGCATCGCATCCAGCGCGGCAATGTGCTCGATCGAGGTGCCGCAGCAGCCGCCGATCAGGTTGACGCCGTCCTGGACGATGAAGCGCTCCAGCCAGGAGGCCAGGTCGGCGGCATTCAGCGGATAGTGGGTATGGCCATCGACCAGTTCCGGCAGGCCGGCATTCGGCTGCACCGACAGCAGACCGGGCCAGTTCTGCGCCAGCCAGCCGACATGTTCGGCCATTTCCTGCGGACCCGTGGCACAGTTCAGCCCGATCAGCGGCACGTCGAGCGAGCCGACCACGATGGCGGCGGTGGCGATGTCGGGGCCGACCAACAGCGTGCCGGTGGTCTCCACCGTCACCTGCACGAAGATCGGCGTGTCGGTCCCGGCGTTGCGGCGGGCGATCTTGGCGCCGTTGACCGCGGCCTTGATCTGCAGCGTGTCCTGGCAGGTCTCGATCAGGATCGCATCGACGCCACCGGCGACCAGACCGCCGGCCTGTTCGGCAAGCGCCGCCTCCAGCGCATCATAGCCGATGTTCCCCAGGCTCGGCAGCTTGGTGCCGGGCCCGACGCTGCCGACAACCCAGCGGTCGCGGCCGTCGGCGAAGCTCTCGGCGGCCTCGCGCGCCAGTTCGCCGGCACGACGGTTGATCTCGAAGGCGCGGTCGGCCAGGTCGAACTCAGCCAATGTAACCGGCGAGGCGCCGAAAGTGTTGGTCTCCACCATGTCGGCGCCGGCGGCGAAGTAGCCCTTGTGAATCTCGCGCACCATGTCGGGGCGCGACAGCACCAGCACGTCGGTGCAGTTCTCCCGGCCCCAATAGTCGCGCTCTACGTCCAGCGTCTGCGCCTGCACCCGGCTGCCCATGCCGCCGTCGCACAGCAGCACGCGGTCGCGCAGGGCATCGAGCAAATGGGGACGGGTCATGCGGGCTGCTTTCAGAGGGCGAGTTCGCGCGCCTTGACGCCGGCGGCGTCGATGGTGCGCAGGGCGGGCCAGATCCGCATCGGCAGCGTCCCGGCAATGCTGACCGGGTCGCGCGATTCCAGTTCGGCGGCGGTGAATATCCGGGCCATCGCCTGGTCGGAAAATCCCGCCCAGCGGTGCGCCAACTTGGCGGTCAGTTCGGTCCGGTCGTGGTCGGCCAGGTCGATCACCAGCAACTGTCCGTCGCGGGCCAGCACGCGGGCGGCCTCGCGCACCACGCCCGGCGGGTCCTCGGCGTGATGCAGCACCATCTGGAGCACCACGCAGTCGAACGACCGATCCGCCAGCGGCAGCCGGTACATGTCCGCCAGACGCACCGCGCAATGCGCCAGCCCCGCCCCCGACAACCGCGCTCGGGCCAACGCCAGCATCGCCTTGGAGGCATCGACGCCAAGCCCCTGACGGACCCGAGGCGCCAGCAGCTCCAGCACCCGGCCGGTGCCGGTGCCGATATCCAGTAGACGTCCCCTGGACCCCGCCGATATCAATCCGAGCAGCGCGTCCTCGACCGCCTGCGCCGGCAGGCCCAGGGCACGCATCTCGTCCCAGTCGGCGCCCTTCTGGCGGAAACTCTCCGACGCGATGCGAGCGCGTTCGGCCAGCACCCGGGCTGCCTGCCGACGATCGGCCTCCAGCACCGGATCGTCGGTCGGCAGCCGGGCAACCAGTTCGCGCGCCAACGCCCCATCGTCCCCGGTCGGCAGCGCGAACCAGACATTGGCGCCCTCTCGCACCCGGTCCAGCAGCCCACAGTCGCACAGCAGCTTCAGATGACGCGACAGCCGAGGCTGCGACTGACCCAGGATCTCGGTGAATTCCATGACGCAGAACGCCCCCCGAGCCGCCAGCGCCAGAAGACGAAGACGGGTCGGTTCCGCGGCGGCGCGCAGGTTGGCGAGAAGATGCTCCATGGCAGGGCAATCCGTGACATAAAGATATCCTTATGTCCAGCGGGCGCTTCCTCGAGCGCCATCGTCACCCGCCGCGCTCTCGGGATTCCGGCGGGCGCGGGCCGCGTCTCGCGTAATCGCAACTGCCATGTCCAGGTCCCCTCCTGGTCAGGCTTTCAATTGCAGATCTCCGCATCGCTTCAGATCACAGGCGAGTCATCGCGTCGGGTCAATGATATCAGACGACGAACCGCCGCAGCCCACTCACCAGGCAGGAAGCATGAAAGTTGACCAACAACCCCACACTAACCCGGCTCATTCGCAGACAGCTCAGGATCTGCGCCTCATGCGCCGCACCGCCTTGACTTCAACGATCACCGCGTCCTCACCCACGACATCGGCACGAAACCCCAGCCCGATCGGGATGCCCTTACAGGTCACCGGGGTCGCCACCTGACGCCCGAACGCAATGCCCGCCCGATTCAGTTCCAGGCCGAGGCAAGCCGCATAAACCGTCTCCAACAGCCCAGGCCCGACCCCGCCGATGCACTTCGATCACCAACCCAAGGGTGCGCTCGGTCAGTGCGCGATACCGCAACACCCTCGATCTCCGTGGCACTCCGTGGGCTCGTCACTTTCTCCGTGCTAAACCTTAACAAAAGCCGAAGCCGCAACGCGTTCGCCAATATGCCTCGTATTGACCCGCCACGCCCCCGCCCGCCCACCCAGAGCACGACGAAACAAGACCTCCCGGCGCATCCCGGCCTCGGCGTGCGGGCGTGGCGAAAGCTTTAACACGGAGAAAGATCGAGGCCACGGAGCGCCACGGAGCAGGTTTCCGGCTTCGACACCGCCTTTCCGCGAACGAAGCCGGTTACAGCCGCTCCGGCCGTCCGCCCGTCCCGGCCGGCAGCGCCTTCAGCCGGTGCAGCACCTCCGGCACACCCTCGATCACCTCGAATAGCTTGCGGCATCCGGGATCGGCAAAGCCTTGCTCGATCGCGTGATCGATGGTGGCAACCAGCGGGCCGGCCGATCCGGCCACGTTGCACAACAGGATCGGCTTATCGTGCAGCCGAAGCTGACGCCAGGTAATGATCTCGAACGCTTCGTCGAATGTGCCGAGACCGCCGGGCATGATCAGGAAGGCATCGGATTCCTCGTACAATCGACGCTTCCGGCTGTGCATGCTGTCGGTGACCACCATCTGCGTGACGTTCTCGTGCGCCACTTCCCATTGCGTCAGAAACTCCGGAATCACCCCAAGCGCCTTGCCACCGGCCGCCAGGACCGCGTCGGCAACAACGCCCATGATGCCGATCCGCCCGCCGCCGAACACCAGCCGGATGCCGGCCGCACCCAGGCCGCGGCCCAACGCCCGTCCGGCTTCGGCATAAGCCGGGTTGATTCCAACGCGGGAGCCGCAAAACACGGCGAGGGACTGAATAGCCGTCATGAAAATCCTTCTGGTCAAGCCCGGCCAGTCTGTCCGCTGCGCCATAAACCTGCTAGCGGATCATCGTGGCGGCACGGGTTCGTTACGACATTATGAGACATTAATCGAGCAGGAAGGTCCGATCGGATGACAAAACCTATAGCTTTATGTGGCGCCCCCATCATGCTGGCCGCACTCATGATGGCCCCACTCATGATGGCCACCCTGGGCGTTGCGCGGGCCGATAGCCCAGGTGGTCTGGATCCGATCGCCTTGCGCCAAGCGGGTTACGCGCTGCAAGGCGGCGATTTCGCCTATATCCGCTCGGTCGTGAAGGCCAAGGGCGATGTCAAGCCGCTGGAGGTCCCCGCCAAGGCGATCAGCAAGTGGGGCAGGGTGATCCCGACACTGTTCCCGAAGGGCTCCGAGACCGGCGAAAACACCAAGGCCCTGCCGAAGATCTGGTCGGATCCGGAAGGCTTCCAGAAGATCGCGTTGGCCCTGGTGCAGGCCTCCGACAAGCTGGCCACCGATGCCAAGGCCGGCGCAACCGACATGGTGGACGCCGATACCAAGGAGTTGGGCAAGCAGTGCGGCGCCTGCCACAAGGCCTACCGCGCCAAGTGACGCATTACGTCCCGGCCGGCACGCCACTCACTCCCGCGCCGGAACACCAACCTTGAACCCTACCCGCTTAATGATATATGATGACGATATATTATATCGTTCCCGGTTAAGGCTTCGGTACATGCGCACTCTCGTCGACCTTCCCGACACCCAGATCCAAGCCCTCGCCGCGCTGTGCGAACGGGTCAGTCAGCCACGTGCCGCGGTCATCCGGGAGGCGGTTGCCGAATACCTGGAACGCCGCGCCGGCAAATCGGCCGACTCCGCCTTTGGGTTGTGGGACGCCGAGGCCATGGACGGTCTGGCCTATCAACGCAGGGCCCGCGCCGAGTGGTGAAGGCGCTGTTCGACACTAACATCCTGATCGACTTCCTCCGCGGTGTGCCCGCCGCCCGCGACGAACTGAACCGCTACCCGGACAAGGCCATCAGCGTCATCACCTGGATGGAGGTGATGATCGGGGCACCAGAACTTGCCGAACCAGGAACCCGAGGCTTCCTCGATGGGTTCGCCCTGGTGGGCCTCGACCAGGCGGTCGCCGAACGCGCCGTGACGCTGCGCCGCCAGCATCGGCTGAAACTGCCCGACGCGATCGTCTGGGCATCCGCCCAGGCCCGCGCCATGCTGTTGGTGACACGGGATACCAAGAGCTTTCCGCCCGACGACCCTGGGGTCAGAATGCCGTACCGGATCTGACACCTGGCGGTCCGGCGGTATACCGTCATCCGGCGCTACCCTGACGAGGCGACGACGGGGACCCAGGCAACCTGTCCCTATGCAACTTGACGATCCACCGCGCAGGGCATTCCCTTCCCCGCAGGAGGAACAGCGAATGGTCCAGATACGTACCCTCGCCCCCCAGGTCGGCGCCGAAGTCTCCGGCGTGGACCTGCGGACCTTGGATGATGCCGGATTCGCACAGATCTATCAGACTTGGCTGGACCACAACGTCCTGGTGGTCACCGCCCAGGACCTGACGATCGATGACTTCCTCGCCTACAGCCGCCGCTTCGGCATCGTCCCGCCGCACCCGTCAAAAACCACGCGCCATGCCGACCGGCCCGAGATCACCGTGCTGGGCACCGGAAAATTCAACCCCGACGGATCTTTGAACGAGGCAATTTACCGCCGCGGCGCCGAGGGCTGGCATACCGACGGCGCCTATGACGAGATCCCCTTCAAGGCCACCCAGCTCTACGCCCTGGCGATCCCCGACAGCGGCGGCGACACGCTGTTCGCCAGCGGCTACGCCGCCTACCAGGCCATGCCGGAACGCTTGCGGCGCCGTCTGGACGGTGTCGCCGGCGCCTTCACCTATGGTGGCCGCCGCAAGGCCCAGGCGCTACTCAACCCCGAGGACCGCGACCGTGCGCCGGTGTTCCACCCGATCATCCGCACCCACGGCGAAACCCACCGCCGCTCGCTCTACTTCGATCCCGGCAAGATCCTGTATATACAAGGCGCTGAACCGGCGGAAAGCGATGCCCTAATCGACGAGCTCACCGCGCTGATGATCCAGCCCGAAGCCCAGTACCGGCACAAATGGCAGGTCGGCGACGTAGTGATCTGGGACAACCGCTGCTCATACCACAAGGCCGCGGGCGACTACCCGCCAGAGCAGGATCGCATCCACTGGCGCACCTCGATCAAACAGCCGACCGCCTGACCGGCTAGGCCCGCGCCTCGGTCTCCGTCGCCTCGAAATTGCACTCCACCGAGATGCCATCCGGATCGAGATAGAACAACTGCGTCATGTTCAACCGCGGCAGCACCCGCTCGTCGAACTTGATGTCGCGCGATCGCAGATCCGACCGCATCTCCGTCAGGCCATTGCAGGAGAACGCGATATGATCCAGCCGCCCGGTCGCCGCCGGCTGCGAGGCGTGGTCGCCGATCACCGGGTCCTCGTCCCGATGGCCGATCAGGTGAACCGTCGGCACATCGCCGCAATACAGCCAATAGCCCGGAAACGGCAGCGGCGGCCGCTCCCCCACCCGCAGACCGACGACGTCCTGGTAGAAATCCTTGGTCCGCTCCAGATCGCGCACCTTGATCGTGTAGTGATTGAGTGACTGTGCCGGCATGGCTTCGTTTCCTTGTTAGAACTGGTTCTCCGGTGCAAGACCCAGCATGATCTGCCCGACCGATTCGTAGTGCAACTGACGTCCCTGAGACTGTTGCGATACCGTGTGAATGTCGCGCAGCCGGCGTTCAAACGGCTGGTCCTCGAACACCGCCGCCGAACCGGCGCAGTGAAACAGCGTGTTCACCGCCTCGCGCGATTGCTGGATCGCCCAGGTCGAGGCCAGCCGCATCATCGCCGCCTGATGTCCGGTCATCTCGCCGTGCTGGATCACATGGTCATGGATCTCGTCCAGGGTGTGGTGCAGGAACGCCCGAGCCGAGTGCCACTTCGCCTCCGACTGCGCCAGTTGCGACTGGACGACGTTATTTTCCCGCATCGGCTTGCTGGCGCCGCGCGATATCTTGGTAGCCGGCAGTTCAACGAACGCGTCGATCAGCCCGCGCGCGATCCCCAGCCCGACCCCGGCGAACCCGGCGGAGTAAAGCTGGCTGCTGCTGAACCGATACAGCGGCCCGTCCTCCCGCCGGTCAACCGCCTGGTCGCGCAGCATGCTATGCTCTGCCGGCACGAACAGGTCCTTGACCACGTACTGGTTGCTCGCGGTGCCGCGCAGTCCCAGCGTGTGCCAGATGTCGACCATCTCGACGCTGGATTTCGGAAACAGCATGGTGCGGATTTCCTTGCGTCCCGCGACCTTCATATGCGCCCCCAGCCAACTGGCGTTCTGGCTGCCGCTGGCGAACCGCCAGGTGCCGGAAATGCAGTATCCGCCCGCCACCGGCTCGGCCTCGGACGGGCCGCCCGGCGGACCCCAGGCCAGAATGCCGTCCACCGGCCCAAAGATCTCCCTGGCCACGCCAGGGTCCAGATAAGCGGCCGACATCGAACAGCCGTTGCCCTGGCACACCACCCATGCGGTGGACCCGTCGGCGGCCGAGATCGCCTCGGTGACACGGGCGAACTCCGACGGCTTCAGCTCCATCCCGCCGATCGAGCGTGGCTGCAGCATGCGGAAAAATCCGCCTCGCTTCAGCGCCTCAACGATCGGCGGGGTCAGTTCACGGCGACGGTTGACCTCGTCAGCCTGCTGCTTCACCAGTGAATGCAGCGCTCGGGCCAGAGCCACCTGCGGGTGGACATCCGTCATGCTTCCGTCTCCCTGATGTCGGCAGCCATCGCCGTCCGCAACTTTCGGCTTCGACGCCGCCAGCGGCGACTCCCACCGTCAACGCCCGCCAGCGGCGACTTTCACCGTCAACGCCCGCTGGAGGCGACGATGCGGCATTTCCCGGCACTTGAAAAGCAGACCGCCGCGGCGTCGGCCAGTCGCTCCGCTGCCTCAGCCCGAAGCGGCATGCACCAGTGCCGCTTCCAACCGTCGCGCCACCTCGCCCGCCATCGCGGTCGGTGTCGCCGCGAACCCGATCACCAACCCGTTCATCCGCGCCTCCCCGGCAAAATACGCCCGCAGCGGAGACACCGCCAGGTCCCGCGTTCGGCATGCCCGTACCGCGCCGGCCTCGTCCACGCCGCCATCCAGGCGCGCCACCATGTGCAGCCCGCCCGGGGCGGCCAGAGCGGTCGCGTGGCGCACGACGCGACCCATCGCCTCCAGCAGGGCATCGCGGCGACGGGCATATTCGGTGCGCATCTTGCGGATATGCGGCGCAAGCAGGCCCTGGCGCATGAATTCCGCCAGCGTGGCCTGGGTGAATCCATCCGTGCCGCGATCGGTCAGGGTACGAAGCCGCACGAAGGCGGCAACCAGCGGCGGCGGCACGATGGCGAAGCCGATCCGCAGTGTCGGTGCCAGCGTCTTGCTGAAGGTGCCGCAGTAGATCACCTGCCCGGCCTTATCCAGTGTCGCCAATGGAGGCAGCGGCTTGCCCTCCCAGCGGAACTCGGAATCGCAATCGTCCTCCAGGACCCACGCAGCGCCCCGCCGAGCCCAATCCAGCAGCGCCAGCCGACGCCCGATCGGCAGCGCACCGCCCAGCGGCGTGGCGTGCGACGGCGCAACCAGTGCCAGCCTGGCGTTGGCGGCGATGCGCACCCCGGCGGCGACATCGATGCCCTCGGCGTCGCTGGGGATCGGCTGCGGGTCGGCACCGGCGGCCAGCAGTGCGCCGCGCCCGGCGATGTAGCCCGGATCCTCGACCCAGACCGGATCGCCGGGGTCCAGCAGCAGGTCGGCCGCGATCCGCAAGGCCTGCTGCGTGCCGCTGGTCACCACGATGCAACCGGGATCGGCCACCAGTCCGCGGGTGGCGGCCAGATGGGCGGCGATCTGTTCGCGCAACACCAGCAGGCCTTGCGGCGGCGGATAGCTGGACAGTTCGCCGCTCAGCGGCCGCATCACCCGCGACGCGCAACGCGCCCAGGCCTTCACCGGAAACAGATCCGGTGCCGGCAGCCCTGGGGCCAGCAACAGCCCAAGCGCCGGATCGCGCGCGCTGGCCGACACCGGCACCGCCGCCAGCATGGCGCCGCGGGCGGATAGCGCGGCGGCGGCAAGCACCGGCGTGGCGGCCGGGGCAGGGGCCTGATCCGGCAAATCCGTCGCCACATAGGTGCCGCTGCCGGTGCGGCCGCGGACATAGCCCTCGGCCGCCAAGCGCTCATAGGCCAGTACGATTGTCTGTCGAGCGACGCCGAGTTCCTGGGCGAGCGAACGGCTGGGCGGCAGGCGGCCGCCACTTGGTAACGCTCCGGTCAAGATGCTGTTACGAAGATGATCGAACACCGCGTTCTGGCGGGTTTGGTCTGGCGCAAGCACAGGTTTATGTCCCAGCCAATTGGTCCAATTGCCGGACGCTACACCCCGTCATGTCGCCTCGGCAAGATCTCCGCCCGGCGCACACGCCAAAACGGCGCCGGGAACGCATCCAGTCGCCGTAAGTGCCACTAAACCTTGAACCGGCCGAAAAAACCTCGAACCAGCCGGAGCGGCCGCCCGGGTTCGCCGCTTTATCGGGCGCAGCCGGCGACCAATGTCAGCCGACGGAGAGGTTAAAAGCCCTCGCGCTCCAGCCGCTTGCGCTCCAGCTTCCTGGCGCGCCGCACCGCCTCAGCCGCTTCGCGGGCCCGCCGCTCGGACGGCTTCTCATAGTGCCGCCGCAGCTTCATCTCGCGGAAAATCCCCTCCCGCTGCATCTTTTTTTTGAGCGCCTTCAGCGCTTGGTCGACGTTGTTGTCACGCACGAGAACTTGCACTTGGCCGCCTACTCCTTTCCAAAACGCCCCGCCGATCGGGTGCGCGAATATACCCCGCCCTCAGCACGCCGACGCGGGGGCTGGCGCTATAACATGGCCGTGGATACTTACAAGTCCATATTCGCCCGCCCATACTCCCCGACGAGGACGCGACGCGCACATGGCCATTCTGAAAATCGCCCGGATGGGCCACCCGGTGTTGATGCAAAAATGCCGCCCCGTCGCCGATCCCGGCGCGCCCGATATCCGCCGCCTGGTGGCCGACATGATGCAGACGATGGAAGACGCGCCCGGCGTCGGCTTGGCCGCCCCACAGGTCTATCAACCGCTGCGCCTGTTCGTGTTCCGCGTCCCCCCCGGCCGGGAAACCCAGGACCCTGACGATATCCCGCTGCCCAACTCCGTCCTGATCAACCCCGAGGTGGAATTGCTCGGGGATGAACGCGCCCTGGGATGGGAGGGCTGCCTGTCGATCCCCGACCTGCGCGCCGCGGTGCCGCGAGCAACCCGCATCCGCTATCGCGGGTCCGATTGCGACGGCAACGTGATCGAGCGCCAGGTGACCGGCTTCCACGCCCGAATCGTTCAGCATGAGTACGACCATTTGGACGGTATCCTGTATCCGATGCGAATGACCGATTTCCGCCACTTCGGCTTCACCAGCGAACTCGACCGAGCCGGAGCGGACCGATGATCGAAGCCCCCGAACGCCTGCCGGAACGCGACCAGGCGATCACCGGGATGCTGCCGAACGTGCCGTTCGACGGCTGGACCAAGCGGGCGCTGCGGGCCGGGGTGCGCGACGCCGGGATGGCCCCGGATGAGGCCGACATGCTGTTCCCCCTCGGCAGCGTGGACATGATCGAGACGTTCTGCGACCTGGCCGACCGGCGGATGGCCGAGGCCGCCGCGGCGCTGCCCGAAACCAAACTGTCAGCGCGGGTTCGCGCGGTGATCGCGCTGCGCCTGCAACAGAACCGGCCGCACAAGGAAGCCATCCGGCGGGCGCTGGCGGTGCTGGCGCTGCCCGGCAACGCCGGCGCGGCGGCCGGCTGCACCGCCCGTTCGGTCGATGCCATCTGGCACGCCGCCGGCGACCGGTCGGCGGATTTCAGTTGGTACACCAAACGGGCGATCCTGGCCGCGGTCTATGGCGCAACCGTGCTATACTGGCTGCGCGACGGCTCCGAGGACGATGCCGCGACGCTGGCCTTCCTCGATCGGCGGCTGGCCGCGGTGGGTCGGATCGGCCGAACCAGGGGGCGGGTCAGCGGGCGGATCGACAGTGTGCTGGCAAGGCTGCCACGCCCGCCCGGCTTCGGCCGGCCCACGGCAATGGGTGACACGGGCTGACGGACACTCTATCTGTGCGCCACGACCGGCCGCCGCCTCGGCAGCCGGTGTTCAGCGCAGGTCCCGGTTCGCAGCTCCATGACCGACACCCCCCTTCAGCGTATCCGCAATTTCTCGATCATTGCCCATATCGACCACGGCAAGTCCACCCTGGCCGACCGGCTGATCCAGGTCACCGGCGGGCTGACCGCACGCGAAATGACCGCCCAGGTGCTGGACAACATGGAGCTGGAGAAGGAACGCGGCATCACCATCAAGGCGCAGACCGTCCGCCTGAGCTACACCGCCAAGGACGGCCTGACCTACGAACTGAACCTGATGGACACCCCCGGCCACGTCGATTTCGCCTACGAGGTCAGTCGCAGCCTGGCCGCCTGCGAGGGCAGCCTGCTGGTGGTTGACGCCTCCCAGGGGGTTGAAGCCCAGACCCTGGCCAACGTCTACCAGGCGATCGAGGCCAATCATGAAATCGTGCCGATCCTCAACAAGATCGACCTGCCGGCGGCCGAACCCGAACGCGTCAAGCAGCAGATCGAGGACGTGATCGGCCTCGACACCTCCGACGCGGTGGAAATCAGTGCCAAGACCGGGCTCAACATCGAAGGTGTGCTGGAGGCGCTGGTGGCCCGCCTGCCGGCGCCGACCGGCGACGGATCGGCCCCGCTGAAGGCGCTGCTGGTGGACAGCTGGTACGACCAGTACCTCGGCGTCGTCATCCTGGTGCGGATCAAGGACGGACGGATGAAGCGCGGCCAGCGGATCCGGATGATGTCCTCGGGCGCCGTCCACTCGGTCGAGCAGGTCGGCGTGTTCACCCCGAAGATGGTGCCGACCGACGACCTCGGGCCGGGCGAAATCGGCTTCATCACGGCCGCCATCAAGACCGTGGCCGACTGCAACGTCGGCGATACGATTACCGACGATCGGACGCCGGCGAGCCAGGCCCTGCCTGGGTTCAAGCCGTCGATCCCGGTGGTGTGGTGCGGGCTGTACCCGATCGACGCCGACGATTTCGAGAAGCTGCGCGACAGCCTGGGCAAGCTGCGGCTGAACGATGCCAGCTTCCACTACGAACCGGAGACCTCGGCCGCGTTGGGGTTCGGGTTCCGCTGCGGCTTCCTCGGCCTGCTGCACCTGGAGATCATCCAGGAGCGGCTGACCCGCGAATTCGCCCTCGAACTGATCGCCACCGCGCCGTCGGTGGTCTACCACATCTACAAGACCAACGGGCAGATGCAGGACCTGCACAACCCGGTCGACATGCCCGATGGGTCGGTGATCGAGCGCATCGAGGAACCCTGGATCAAGGCTACCATCATGGTGCCGGACGACTACTTGGGCAGCGTTTTGGGCCTGTGCACCGAACGGCGCGGCCAGCAGGTGGATCTGACCTATGTCGGCAACCGGGCGATGGCGGTGTATCGGATCCCGCTGAACGAGGTGGTGTTCGACTTCTACGACCGGCTGAAATCGGTCTCCCGCGGCTATGCCAGCTTCGATTACGCGATGGACGGCTACGCCGAGAGCGACCTGGTGCGGATTTCTATATTGGTGAACGGCGACCTGGTCGATGCGCTGTCGTTCATCGCCCACCGTGCCGCGGCTGAGAACCGCGGTCGGCAGATTTGCGCCAGGCTCAAGGATCTGATCCCCAAGCAATTGTTCAAGATCGCGATCCAGGCGGCGATCGGCAGCCGGGTGGTTGCACGCGAGACGATCAGCGCGCTGTCCAAGGACGTGACGGCGAAATGTTACGGCGGTGATATTTCAAGAAAGCGCAAGCTGCTGGAGAAGCAGAAGGAAGGCAAGAAGCGGATGCGCCAGTTCGGCAAGGTGGAGATTCCGCAGTCGGCGTTTCTTGCAGCGCTCAAGATGGATGCCTGATCGGGGTTTTCCTGTGTACCGAGTGATGCTATGGCGCTTTGCAGCGGTCCCTGTGCGGGAGAGATGGCCGAGCGGCTTAAGGCGCACGCTTGGAAAGCGTGTGTGCGTGAAAGCGTACCCAGGGTTCGAATCCCTGTCTCTCCGCCAGGAGCGGGCGCATTTTGCGGAAATATTAGAAGTCTATGGAACCGTCCCCTGATAAGTCCCCCGATAAGATGCTGGAAAGCCGGCAGGCTGAAGCCAACCGGGGTGTGGACGCAACTGGCGTGGCTTCAGCTTGGCATGAGGATCGACGCTGCTTATAACGTGCTCGCTCTCGATGACGGGTCACGCACGCTGCTTCCTTACCGCGGCAGGCCGATTAGCGGCTCAGAGGCCGTTCGCAGGCTGCCCGAAGCCGGGCTTGACGCGATTGGCGCTCTCCAGCAGTTACGGGAAACGGCGGGTAGCCGTAATTATTCCGTTGCAAAGTCATGCGAGGAATTCGTATGCAGACTGGACCGGCTGTGGTTTAGCCCACGGGTGTCTCCCTTGGTTCGAGGGGAGGAGCTGACCTTACAGGCGCGTCCTTTCGCAGGGGATGCGCCTGTTTTGTCTTTTAGCGCCGCCGTTCTCGTTCCTGTTCCTCCCATCGTTTGTAAATCCACTTCTCGGCCTCCTCCTCGGTGCTGAACCCGCGTACGACGGCTGTTCCCCCGTCGCCAAATTTTATTTCGACAACAAAGCCACCATTTTCGTCTCGGCTGATGTCGTATCGGTTCATCACACTCACGGTTCATCGTATTACTACCTATGGTTGTAGGTCACAGTCTTTCGATCAGCCGTGTCGTTAACCTTTGGCTGTTATGTGTTCTTTATTCGTTCCGAGTCTGTGAGCAGTGTCGGGTATGCCCGATACCCCGAACCTCCGGCCTGCGACACCGGATAAATTGCCGAGGCCCTGTCCTTCACGCTCCGTTACGAGGGCCGCAAGCGGGTCCACCACGCCGAGTTGTGCGACCGATCGCCAATGAGCCGGTAAGCACCGGCCGCCTCACGGCAATTTTTGCCTAGTCACCGTCCTGTCAGTTCGTTGCAGGACGCAACCGGGCTATGCCCGGAGCGTCAGCACCCGGCGGCCTCTATGGATCGCGACGAGCGGGGAGAGCGAGCGCCGTCACGTTCGCCCGCTACGCCATTACGCCTGACGCAGCGCATTACGCTGAGGCGTTGCCAAGAAGACTGGATTGGCTCGCCGGGTGCCGCGAATTCAACGCCGCCGTCGCATCGGTCGCGTAAAACCCGATGCTTATCTTTACAAATTTTAGGTCGCTAATGGATACGGGCTTGCCCAATGTGGTCGAGACCCAGGCACCAGTCACCGATGACGGCATGTGAGATGGATCGACCTCTGATCTCCGTTCATTTTCCGAAAGCCAGCGGAACGACGGTTCGGTCTGAGCTGGCGGAGGCGTGCGGAAAAGACGGGCTTTTTTGTGACTATGATTGCGATCCGATAGACCCATCGAACCCCCTTTGGGTAGACAGGGATCGGTTCCTATGCAACCGCCCACGCACGATCGGGCCATTCCGCGCGGTTCATGGTCACTTTCCAATCGTCAAGTATGATCTCCTACCCACGGCCTTTCGGATTGTAATGCTTCGGGAACCAGTCGAGAACTTGATTTCGATTCACTATTTCTGGCGCAACTTGTTTGAGACCCCATATTGCGGGCACGGATTGTTTGAGTATGTGAAGCGAGAGCGATTATCGCTACTAGAGCTGGCGGAAGTCCCTTTGATGCGTCGGCTGATGTGTGGGTCGTATTTTGGCGGCTATGACATGCGCCGGTTTGATGTGATAGGAGCCTATGACCGAAGACCCGAATTCTTCGCTCAAATCTCATCGGCGATCGGCATGCGGCTGAACGTGGATAGGCTGGAAAATGTGACGCCGCTCTCCGAAGAGCGAGGTAACGCGATGAGTAATGCAAAACTTGTCGCTTGGCTCAGACACTTGTTGCGGGACGACATTCGATTCTACGAGCGGCACACGAGCGCGCCAAGGCGATCGCGGTTGTCGTGGCCTTCCCTCGTGCAGGGCGCGTCGGGGAGCCTCACCAAACGAGCGTAATGAACCGATGCGATTACAGCACCTTCGACCCGGTGTGGGGGAGTGAGTTGCAATCTCCTCACGCACATGTTATAATTGCCAGATAGGCGAGGTATCGTGCCAAGCCGAAAAGACCGTCGTTCCTTGCCGGGAGCGACGGTCTAGATCGGAAAGACAAAGCCTATTCCTCAGAGCGACGTCGACCATACAACAATCGGCGCGAGGGACAAGCCCAAAGTTCAATCCGATCGATCTTTTTGAGGATTGATCAACAATGTCAACGATAACTCTTCCCCGTCGCACCTTGGCGATGGCTGATCTGTGCGCCGAAATCGCCACGTATATTGGCTCTGCGCCGAACGTAGGGCGTAGGAAACTCCAAGAGCTAGCTGCGGACGCCCGGCTTCCCGGGGCTTACAGCGCCAAGGGGCGCTGGTATGTTTACGCCGACGCGGTGCCGGAAATCATTCGGATGCTGGGTCTTCAGGCAGCTTAAAAGAGAAACCCAGTCTGCGGGCTAAACGCAAACTGGGCCAGGGCAGTAAAGACACTCTGATGGCGAACTAGAACGGCGCCATTATAGCAAATCACCCCTGAGCTTGCAAGCGTTTTAGTCCGTTTACACCGAACTTCGGAGTAGACGCGTGACTTATCATTCGCAGCATCGGGATGATGCCGCCTCCAAGACTGAACGATCCGCCGCTGCGTTGGACGGCATCGTTCTGCTGACAGTGGTCAGCCCATCGAAATCGGTATTGACGAAGACCCTCGGCCGAGGCGCCGACGGCACGTGGCGCATCGTCCGCGACTACGGCGGCATCTCGCGTGTCCGCGCCAAGGAATATCTCGTAGACGGCTTAGATAGCCTTGCGGCCGAATTAACCAAGGTCGCATCCGATCCCAGGGTATGCGCCATTCGTGGCGGCATCAGGCCCGACTTCATTGATGAAGCACGGCAACCCCACGGAGTCCGGCGGCTGGCTTATGACCGGCCGGCCGAGGGGGTGAAAGCTGCATTTGAAGCGCGGGACCGCCGTTGGGTTGCCTGTGACCTCGATAGCTTCGAACTGCCTGATTTCGTAGACCCGATCAGGGATATCGAGTTCGTCATCGACGCCGCGTTGGAGCAACTGCCACCAGAATTCAGGGACGTCTCTTGCTTCTGGCAGCTGACCAGCGGACACGGCATCAAGAAGGGCGGTCGATGCCGACTGTGGTTTTGGTTGTCCCGTCCAACATCAAACCAGGCACTCAAGAACTGGCTCGGCAGTGCGAAGGTCGATACTTCGGTGTTTGCGATTGTTCAGCCGATCTACACAGCTGCCCCAATCCTTCCGCTTGGTGTCCCTGATGTCCTGCCGGGACGGTTCGGCGTGAGAGCAGGCCGGGCCGATGAGGTCGAGGTGCCACGCGCCGAGGACCTTTCAGGCTACCGTGGAGCAAGTTACGGGGCGATGGGAAACCCTCATGGCTTCGTCGCCGCCAGCGTCGACGAGGCACTGGATATGATGGGCGATCCCGCCGCATACCCGGATGGCAGAGGGTTCCACGCCCCGATCAAAGCCGCCTTGGCGGCTGCAATCCGCGCGGACGGAAGCAAGGTCGATCAGGCGGCACTCCTCGATCGGATAGACGCGGAACTGATGGCCCGGGGGCACACCCGTGATGCTGGATACATCAAAGGTCGGATACGCGACACGCGATCCTGGCTGGAGTGGTATGTGCGCAAAGCTTTGGATGCCGAGGCGGTCCACGCCGGGATCGACGCTGCGCTGTTACGCGACTTCAAGGCACCTACTCGGCACAGTGTTGAGGAAGCGCGGCAGCTGCTGAAGCAGCCGGTGCGCGACTTCTTCGCCGCAGCAGAGGCGTGGCACGAAAAGCACGCCGCCGCGATCAAGCAGAGCAAGGAAACGCTACTTGCCGCCGCAGACATCCCGGCGGAAATCGCCGCCAGGCGTCGAGCAATGGACGATGCCCGTGTGGCCTCGCTGGAAGCCCGCACTAGACGCTCAGTTCGTCCCGCGACCAGGGAGACCCGCGAGGCAGCGGACGCCGCTAGGGGCGCCGCCAAGCAGGCGCGCGAACACGCCAAGCACATTGCCAGGCAAGTGCCCGACGAGGCGAAGAAAGCCTATCGCGCCATCCTGGACAACATCAGGGCGCAGTCACGGGCTGATGGGCGTAAGGCGGCCGGACCGCCCCCGGTTCAGGGCATCAAAGCGGACCTTGGGCTTGGCAAGTCAACAGCGGTTCGCCCGCTGATCCTAGAACTGCTGCAACGACTCCGCGCCGCTGGTGATGACGGAACGATAGTAATTGCGGTCCCGACCCATGCGCTTGGCGACGAACAGGCGGAGCGATTGAGTGCTATCATCGGCCCGCACGGTTTCACCGCCCGCGTCTGGCGCAGCCGCCATGCTAGCGTTGGCGACGAACCGATGTGCCGTGACATCGATGCGGTGAAGGATGCTGAAGCAGCAACGATGAACCCGCAACATGCGGTCTGCTTTCAGCGTCTGAAGGACGGCACCGAAATCAAATGCCCGCTTTTCGATATCTGCAAATTCCAGCGGCAGCGGGAGGCCAAACCAAACGTCTGGTTTGTCGCGCATGAGTTGCCGTTTCACCAGAAGCCCAGGGAACTCGGCAAGGTCGCGTTGCTGATCATTGACGAGTCGCCGTGGGCGGATGGCTTGTTCGGCAAGGGCTCACCCGTCCACCGCGACGGAACCGAAAATACAAGCGGGGACGCACCGCTGCGGTTGGCGCTCGATACTCTGCTTTCAGATGCCACGGTCCCCGGCGACTGGATGGCGACCGGGGAACTGCAATCCCAGCGGCGCACAGAGTTTGATGCGCTGTCTGCTGCGTTCGATCGGGTTGGAGATGGTCCTGTGCCACGGGCTGACATTGCCGGCCGGATAGACCCACGTTCCGCCGTCGCGGCTAGCAAGCTTGAGTGGGAACGGAAGATCGACGTTGACATGCGCCCAGGGATGGACGCCGCCGAGCGTAGGGCGCTCGCCGAGCAGGCCGCACCGAACAAGACCATCAGTCGCCTTAGCGCGGTCCATAAAGCGCTGGCAGCCTTAGCAGCCGACGACGGTCCGGAGAAATCGGGATGGCTTTCCCTTCGAAGCGTCGCAACAGCCGAAGGCACTGTTCGAACTCTGCTCATCAAGGGGCGCCACGAAATCGCCGAAGCCTGGCAAGTTCCAACGCTGCTGCTCGATGCGACAATGGCGCCCGAACTGTTGCGCCAGTTTTGGCCTAACTTCACATTGACGGCAGAAATACAGGTGAAGGCGCCGCACCAACGCATTATCCAGGTTGGGGACCGGAGCTACTCGAAACAGCATGTCAGCAATCCGCGCAACGTCCGCCGCGTTCATGCGATCCTATACCGAGAGGCGCTGAGATACGCCCGCGCTCGCGTGCTGGCGGTGGTGCAAAAGGACATCGAGGAACAGTTGCCGGATTTCGGGCCGCTGCGGGGCAACCTGGAACTGGCACACCATAACTCCGTGGCCGGCCGCGACGAATGGGGGGATGTGGCGGCGCTGACCGTCGTCGGCCGCACATCGCCACAGCCTGCGGCAGTCGAGAACATGGCCGAGTGCCTGACCGGCGCTGCGGTGGACCGGCTGGAAGGCCGCTATCCGCGCGTGTCCGGGGCACGGGAGATGGCGGACGGCACCGCTCAGGCCGCCGAAGCAGACCAGCATCCTGACCCGATGTGTGAAGCGATCCGCTGGCAAATCGTTGTCGGGGAGATTGTCCAGATCATCGGCCGAGGGCGCGGCGTGAACCGCAAGGAGACCAACCCCGTTTACATCCTGGCAATGGTGGGCTGCCCCATTCCGATGCCGGTCAACAGTGTCATTTCCTACCGGGACCTGGAACCGTCGCCGCTCGGACTGATGGTTGCGGCGGGGGGATTAGCGCCGACCAGCCCTACCGATGCGGCTTCAGCTTACCCGACACTCTGGGACACACCCAATGCGGCGCAGCTTGCGTTTCAGCGGTGGGAAACGGAGGTTGGGACAAAAACGCCGATCTCCCGTCATTCTCTATATAATACATCTTATTGGAGAATGACGGGAGATGCCTCCGATTTGTCCCAACCTCTCCATTCCGTCGAGTATCGCGTAACGGGCAACGGCCGGGAACCAACCGTTGCCTACTACGATCCTGATCTGGTCCAGGACCCTGCGGCGTGGCTATCAGACCGCGTTGGCAAACTGGATTGGTGCGGGAAGAAGCCGGAACTGGCGGTTGAGCTGAGCGCCGTGGAGAAAATGGCTGCAGCCGGCCTCTTGCTGGGCGGCGCGCACGCTGTCGCGTTCTACCCCGATCTGTTCCCGTCCGGCGTAGGAGCGGCGAAGAAGGCGGTCAGCCGGGCGTTCGACCGCAGAGATCCCGGATTTCACAAATGTACCAAGCATGCCCCGTGCCGGATCAGCTATCAGGTTGCCGGCGCAGGAAGCAGGCCGTCGCTTGCGTTCTGCTCGCCGGAACGACTGCCGGGACTGCGGGCCGAGATGGAGGCCACGCTCGGCCCGTTATCGGTCTTCCGGTTTGTGTCGCAATACGGGTTGCCGTCTTTCACGGTCATCGACGAGGACGGCTTCCTCGTTGACGGACTGGACGCGATCCTGGACGAGATGCCAACGCCCCTGCTTTTCTCCGGCAAGCGGGCGCTGGACTACATCCGCGCGCGCCACCCTGGGCCGTTGCCCGAGGCCAGCGTGATCCTGACCGCGGTGGCGATCCAAGGGCGGGAGCGCCTTGCGATCTATGCTTGACCTGGCGCTTCTCCAGTGCCTACCAGCCCACCGAATTAGGTTGAGTAGGACTCATATCGAGTTTATGAGACTTACCATGGTTTACCTAGTTTAGAGAGTTTACCTTGGACGCCCGTAGAAACCCGTACGCGCCAGGCGCCGGCACTCCTCCTCCCACACTGGCGGGACGAGACGCCCTTTTAGATGCCGCCAAGCTTGCGCTTGAACGCATCCATATCGGCCGCCCAGCAAAGAGCTTTATTGCCGTTGGGCTGCGCGGCGTTGGAAAGACCGTTATCATGAATCAGGTTCAGCAGATCGCCGAAAGCGAAAAATTTCACAGCATTTACATTGAGGCCTTTGACGAGATCCGGCTCCCGGATGCTCTGACCAAAGCGCTACGCCCGGTTTTGCTAAAAATATCAAAAAGGGAGGCCGTGCACGACCTTGCTGTGCGCGCTTTGGCGGGTCTTAGGAATTTTGCATCTGCGTTCAGCGTATCATTTCAGGGCTTCGATTTAGGCGTTCAGGCTGAGGCCGGACTTGCGGATACGGGGGACATAACGGCGGATCTTCCGGATCTCCTGGTGGCAATCGGCGAAGCTGCAAAAGCCACCGGCAGCGCATTAGCGATCATCATAGATGAAGTTCAATATCTAGGCGAAACGGATATGTCTGCTCTGATTATGGCGATACATCGCTGCAATCAAAAGCTGCTGCCGGTGGTATTATTTGGAGCTGGCCTACCGCAACTCCGAGGAAAAATGGGCGACGCAAAGTCTTACGTTGAGAGACTTTTCGATTTCCCAAACGTGGACGCGCTTTCCAGCGACGATGCCAGATTGGCGATTGAGAAACCAGCAAATGATGAAGGCATACAATATACGACCGATGCTCTTGTTGAGATTCTAAGAGTGACTTCCTGCTATCCATACTTCCTTCAAGAATGGGGCCATTTTGCATGGCTTTCAGCCCAAGAAAACCCGATTACTAAAGACGATGTTCTAAGGTCACATGACCAGGCGATATCAAAGCTCGATCAAAGCTTCTTTAGAGTCCGGCTGGACAGGATGACGCCGACTGAGCGCAAATACATGAGGGCTCTAGCTGAACTCGGCCCGGGGTCTCATCGATCCGGCGACATAGCCCGAGTATACGGCGCTAACGTCACGAGTGTGGCGCCTTTGCGATCCGGCCTTATTGCAAAGGGCATGATCTACAGCCCGGCGCATGGAGACACGGCGTTCACTGTCCCACTGTTCGACGATTTTATGCGGAGAGAAATGCCAAACTGGCCGGTCTCGTAGCGAGTTGAGGTGCGGTCAGTCTCCTAGCGCGCGTCGCTAGAGTCAGGAAATTCGGGGATGCTCATGCCGGGTGGCGGCCGGGCGGCCCTACCACCCGTTTCCCGCCCGTCCCGCATAGGCTGGGCGCCGTCGAGGCGTTTCCCGCTTCCCACGGCCATGCCAGACGGCAGCCGCCGCGTAGCGGTTTCAGAGAGGGCATCCCAGGCACCGCGCTAATTCAATGCCGCGTGGCGTGGTGCCTCGGCTCGATATTTTGCTTCGACGCCATCGCGATCAGGGCATCGACCGCGCCGCACAGGCTTCGGAAACTCCTGTCAATCGCCCATTCGTCGTTTTCAACGGTTGCCAAGCGGATGGCGCCGTCTTGCTCGAAAAGGACGAAGGTCGGCATCAAATCTGGTTCCAGTCTGGAGAATACGATCAGCGACAAGTCGCCGCCGCAATCACTCCAGCGCTCGACGACCCACTTGCTTCCAAGCGCGTTGGAGAGAGCGGACACCGAATCTTCAAGCCTATCGGACTGCCGTAGTAACAGGCTGCCCCGGTAGCTGTTCAACAAACTCATCTGGGTTAAGTGGCTCATTTAACACACCTATTTTTTGTTTGCGCACCCAACCTGCCAGCCAGTGGTTAACATTTGACTAATGGCACGATGAGGACGGATCGCATTTTCAGCATCTTACGAGAAGTTGATAATACGTTACTCAAACATCCTACACCGCCAGACGGGAACAGAAAGGTCCTTTCACGACGATTAAGATTCCGATACAACACTATTGTAGGGTGTGGCGAGGGTGAAATGCGGCTGCTGGTGATGGTAGAGACCGACGCTTCCAACGTTTTAGACCTGTCTAGCAGCCAGACATCCGTGATTTATGCCGATAGTCCAGACGACGCACTTTCGCTGCTTCGCCACGAAACTTTTGATCTGGTCCTGGTTGGTCTGACCTCCTCGGCTGAGGCGGGGTTTCGGTTTATCCGAGCCGTGCGAACGGCTAAGTTCGACGTGCCGTTAATAGCTCTGACGGGAAGTCAGGTCGCTGACCGGACCCGTGCCCTCAGCTTGGGCGCTGCTGACGCCGTTTCCCAGCCTGTCGATCGCGCTGAATTATGCGCCCGCTTTGCCGCCGTGTATCGGCGGCATAAGGGCCTCTCTCACTCTTTCGTGCAGTTAGGTGACCTGGCGCTGTCTTTAGAAACCAGCGAGGCCCGCTTTGCGGACGTTCATATTCACCTGACCAGTCACGAATACGCCGTATTGAAACTGCTGGTACTGAGGCCGGGTCATATCATAAGCAAAGAGACGTTCCTGAACCATCTCTACGGCGGAACCGACGAGCCAGACGCAAAGATCATTGACGTCTTCGTCTGCAAGCTGCGGAAAAAACTCAGCTACGTCGGCTGTGAAGGCCTGATCGCCACCTTCTGGGGACAGGGCTACGGGATCCGAAAGGCTACTGCGCCGCGCAAGACACCCGTAGGACGCACTCAGGACTGTTACCAGCCCATTGCCGCCCTTCCGGCGTAGGCCACGCGGCGCGGAGGCGAGTTCCGCTACAACCTCACGCTGGACTGTAGACGCCACGTAGCGCCCTCAGTAGGGGCCGCCGAAGAACTTCGAAT
The DNA here is from genome assembly GCF_965277165.1 of Rhodopila sp. Classification (GTDB taxonomy): domain Bacteria; phylum Pseudomonadota; class Alphaproteobacteria; order Acetobacterales; family Acetobacteraceae; genus Rhodopila. The sequence continues at coordinate 1,049,702 of NZ_CBDICE010000005.1, read as the reverse complement.
TGACCCGCACCAGATCCCGATGCCGGGCGTTCCACCACCTGCGGGCGATCTTTGGGGGATGGTCGTGCATGATCTGTTGGTATTCCTCGCTGACCGCCTCGACGAGCAGGACCCGGCCGAACTCCGCTACAACCTCGAATTGCCGGCCGAACTCTGGGTCGCGGCGACGCCAGTCATAAACCGTTTGCCGGCTCGGCATCCCTTCTACCCGGCAGACCGCGGCCAACGGCATCCCGGTGCCCACCAGTTCGAGCACCCGTTCCCTCACCTCTGCGCTCATCGGTGGGCGCCCAGGCCCGATCTGTTCGAGTGGGGGTCCACCGTTGCCGGATGGCCGAAATGGCGAGGGCTCGTCCCATAACGGAAGTCGGGGCGGTAGGACCACGGGCTTCCGGGCCTTCTCAGCCTCGCGCGCGCCTCTGTGCGAGCATGTCAGTAAATCGTCGGCAACGCGTTTCATCCGACTTGATGCCGTTCCCAAACCTCGCCCAACGTCGGCCCAACCGGCGTATCGACACGCCGCGGCGGCATCACGCGGGCGTTGAACGCTGTGTCCATCATCTCAGCCAGCGCCCGCGGAACGTCCTTGCGGGACGCGCCGGGACGCAGCCAACCGAGATCAACAAGGTCAGCCACGCCGCCGGCATCCAGAACCATCCGAATGACCACGGCACCTTCCGCACGCCGCTGTCGGAAACGACGCATACGAACGGCTACGGCGCTGGGCATGCCAGGCGGCTCCTCAGTTGTGGATCAGGGGGCCACACCATGCTGCTTCAGCGCCGCTTCCATCTCCGCCTGGTGCCGCGACTTCATGCGCCCGCGTTCGGCCGTCAGCTTAGCATCCAGCTTCGCATGTTCCGCCCGCTCGCGCTCAACGATGTGGTCGTGGACCCCGCCGCCGTTGCGGATGACGTTGTCTGCGTTCCGTTGCGCCTGGTGCTTGTCGTTCAGCTCCATCGTCGCCGTGCGCGATTTCGCACCGAAAGCCCGTTGGTCTTCGGCCTGCTTCAGCTTCAGTTCGCCAACCGGGCTCATCGGGGGCGTCGGCTTACGCTCTTCGACCGAAGTCGTATGCGAATACATCCGGTTGATCTTGTTTGTGTGGGCAAGGCTCATGGTGATAACTCCTGACTGTGTTCGAAGTATACTACAGTCACGACTGCAAAGTCAATACGCGTCACTACTTACACCGCGCTCGTTTTCATTCTCTGATACTGTCGGCCAGCGTTGATAGGGGTCCGGATACACTATGCCGGGACAGATTGAGCCCCAGCTTATTGTGTTGCCTGGTGGGAGCGGGTCGTGGCCCCAGGCGCCTCGCTCGGTTTGCGGACGTTCCTCGGGTTCGGGACGATGTTTACGGGGGCGGCCGCGCATGGGGGGTGTCCTGAGGCTGTTTACAGTTATGCTATAACATAACTTATCTGTTTCAGGGCGATGACCGTCATTATTTACCGTAATTCAGATTAGGCGATCTCGCCTCGTTTAACTTCCTCCGACCAGCTTTTGTCGCAGGTTTAACATTTTGTCGGCATCTTCGGGTGTCGGAGAACTCCGTCCACTTCGGTATCTCTGCCAAATCGTCGCAGCCTCGCGATAATCCGGGGCTTCATGACCGAGCGCGTCATCATCAGCTAAAGCGTCAATAAGGGTCAGGTAGCGACGGCGATCAATTCGAGCGTATTTGGCCCGCGTTCGGCCATCCACAGCAGGATTGGCGGCGCGCCGTTCCAACTGATCGCGAATCGCGTCCCAATCGTCACGCAGCTTTTCGGAGGCAGGCGGTGGGTCGCGCGGGGCAACTGGACCAGCATTTGTGGCCTCGGCCGTTGACGCAGTCACGATTTGTAGGTCGCTTACGTTGCCGCGAAGTGTCCCGAGGCTTTCCACTGCGGTCGCAACCTGGGAGTCCAGACCATTGACTTTGTCAGTGATGTTAGAAAGCGCCTTTGCAACGCTGGCGCTGTGATCGGCCAAGAGTTTATCCGACGCGTCGAGCGCTCCTTTCAAATCCCTCACCCGACCGCTAAACAGGCGCCAACCCAGAACCACTCCCACTACGGCGGCCAGTAGCGTCAGTCCACCCGAGATAATCGTAGCTTGCGGAGGCGTCACGGCGTCCCAAAACTCTGTAAGTGACTGCAATGCCTTGTCTCCCGTTACGATAACCCCTGCGGGTGCTGCGCCAGACCTCGGCGGCGCTTCAGGAACGGCGGCGTCCGCTCGCTCGGCGTCGGCGCCCATTGGGCGTACTTCCCACGCGGTGCCGGCATGCATTCCTCCTCGGTCCGTGGCTGCTTTTCGCGCGCGTTTTGGCCTGCTGCAAGCGGTTCGGCAGGCTGACCCGCCCCTAACTCAATTTCAGGGGCGCTCCAACAATGGTGCGCATCAGCCGTGTGGCTTCCCTACCCACTACCCCGTGGGTAGGGTGAACGGTCGATGTGGGGTAAGGAATACCGCGCTGTGGCTGACATCGAGGACCTGAAACTTGGAACGCGGGTCCAGTATCGCGACCCCCAAGGATCCCGTATGAGCGGAGTCATTGTCGGTCGAAGGATCAACGGCCGCGTGGAGGGGGATCTCGACCCGGACGTTTCCCACGATCTGCCACGAGCCGATCGAATTAAGGTTGCCTTCGCAACCATCAGTGTCCCGCCTGAAACGCGCAGCATCACCTGCGCTCCGGACGCGGTCGAGTTAGGCGCCTAATCGATCATCGGAGAAGTCGGCAAATTTGCCGATTTCTCCGGCCGCTATGGGGTTGGCCTGGCCGTGATCATGCCGCTCAGTTCATCGCAAAAAGGCCGGAATGACCGGCCTCCATGCAGAACCAAATTGCCGCTTCGCCTATCAGTTGTAGGCGCCCTGCTGCTGCATCTGGGTGGCGGCCGAATCCCCGGCGACCGTGCTGTTGTTGTGGAAGATCGAGGCGTTCGCGACCGGGGCAACGGCGGCGGTGAGGCTCAGGGCAGCAACCGCGGCAAGGATCATGTTCTTCATCGGAATTCTCCATCTCTAGTCGGGCGAGATGTCCGGCTTCGATGGAGATGCATGTGGACCTATGCGTGTCGCGCGATAATGTGGCAATGCAGCATTTGATTGATGCGTCAGATGGTGAGCTGCGGTGTCACCGACGCCTTATTGTCGTGACCGCTCCTGATCGGTCGGCGGCATGATCGAAGTCGTCGGCGCCGCACCCGGCGGCCGCTTCATAAGCACGAACCCGGACCGCTCCAGGTGGCGCACCAGCCGATCCGCCGTGATCCGAGCCATCGCATCGTCGGCGTGGTGAACCCGCTTGCGGCCGTCGTAGCGCAGCGCAAACGACAGCGTTTCGGCAATTTCATCCGCAGAGGCAAGGCGAAGGTGGGGCGCGTCGATCATGGCCGGATGGTAGCGGGCGTTCAGGAACACAGCAAGAACACATGCCACAGCTGATGTGGCGTCCTAGTCCGTGTGACGGATGGGCGCTAACACGGCGCCTCATCGTGGTGGGGCTACAACCGCCTTGCCAATCGATTACACTCGGGGCGCTTTTGTCACGCCTTCATGGACGGGAGGGCATCGTGCAGTTTGAGCGCTGGCCGAGGGGCTTATTCAGCACCGCCTTAACAACTCTAAATTCATCCATCTCAGCAGCAGTACTCATTGTATTTGCATGCTAAGTTTCTACCTCGGTCAATTACATCGAGATATGAACTTGTTTGCTTCATCAGGTGGCTTGATGACAGTGTTCGGTCTGTTGTCACTGATACGATTTACTACAATTGAGAAATATCTGAATCAAGATACCATTGTCGAGCGCAGTTCTGGACTGACAGGCCGACCCGTTCCCGACGCAAAAGCGGAACAACTAAGAGGAACGAATACAGCAGCACCAAGAATACGTATAAAAGCGGAATTACGATCTGAAACCAAAGGTATACTCTTGACGATCATAGGCACACTCATTTGGGCATACGGCGCCTACGCGCCGATCATTTGGTAGCCACTCTGCCACAAAGCCATGACGGCAAAGGGGTGGGCATGGGGGGACCGTAGCTGGGCGGGATTCGGCTCGGCAAGCCAGGTTGCGTCTGGCGGGGTGCGGAGTCGAGTGAGGTCAACAGGATGTCATTGCCTCCCGGAGGGTCCTGTAGCGGGGCCTAGCCGTCGGCAAATCCGCTTTATACCCCAGGTGGCATCGCTGAGTACATCGAGCAATTGCCCGAAAACTGCAATGCGGTGAAGGGACTCGGCGCGCTAGACATACCCTGCCGCTGCCCGTCGAACCCGGCATCGGCCCCAGCGGGAGCAGGATAGGAATACTGCCACGGAGCGTGAGGTAATGCTTCATTTTAACATGAACTCTTAAGTCTTCAATGCGCGTTCCGAGGCAAAGCAGCCGGGCATTCCGATCGAAGCCAGCCGGTTATTCCGACGCAAAGCAGCCGCCGATTCCGAAGCAAGCCAGCCGCTCTTGAGGGGGTTGGCGGCGCGGTCTGAGGGCAGTTGTCCAGCGACGGCATGCTGCCTCCCCGATCCAAGGGGAGCGCCATGCCAGCCGAGAGATTGCCGATGCGTCAGGTTCGAGAAGTTCTTCGTCTCAGGTATCTTTGCGGCCAGAGCGGCCACCGGATCGCCGCGGCGATCGGGATCAGCCGCTACACGGTAGCTGAGTATCTGCGCCGTGCAGCGGTGGTTGGTATCACCTGGCCGGTGCCTCCGGAACTCGATGACACGACGCTGGAGCGCAAGCTGTTCAAGCCGCCCGGCACGATGGTGGCGGAGGTGGTGCGTCCGCAGCCGGACTGGGTGCGGATGCATGCCGAGATGCGCAGACCCGGCGTCACATTGCTGTTGCTTTGGGAGGAATACCGAGCCGGGTGTCAACGCCGCTCCAATTTTCCGCATTTGTGCCGGAGTAAAATTCCCCCGTTTGGATTGGTGATCAGCCGTGTGTTGGATCGGCGCTCCTGTCCTTTGGAGGCCGTCCGCGGCGCGGTTGCGAGGGGGTAACCGGCGGAATGGGTCGCGTGCGCATTGTCTCTGGGACGAGGTCGGCATGTTGACGCAGACGATAACTTGCACCTTCGATCTGCACGACCACGGCGTGGTGCAGCAGGCGGTCGAGCAGCGCGGTTGCGACCACCTGGTCGCCGAACACCTCCCCCCATTCGGCGAAGCCACGATTGCTGGTGAGGATCATGGCGCCGCGCTCATAGCGGGCGTTGACCAACTGGAAAAACAGATTGCCGGCGCCGGCGCCGACCGGCAGGTAGCCGATCTCGTCGACGATCAGGAGCGAGGCCCGGCACAGGAACCGGATGCGCTCCCGCAGCGTGCCCTCTCGTTCGGCCCGGGCCAGTGAGGCGACGATATCGGCGAGCGGCGAGAAGTAGACGCTGCGTCCGGCGCGGACGGCCTCGACGCCGAGGGCGACAGCGAGGTGGGACTTGCCGGTGCCGGGCGGCCCAAGCAGGTGCAGCACCTCGTGACGGCTGATGAAATCGAGCTGTGCCAAGGCCAGGATGCGGTTGCGGTCCAGCGAGGGCTGGAACGAGAAGTCGTAGCTCTGCAGGGTCTTGACCGTGGTGAGCCGGGCCATGCGCAGCGCCGCCTTGATCCGGCTGCCCTCGCGCAGCGTCAGCTCCTCGGCAAGCAGGGTGTCGATGGCTTCGAGGGCCGAGGTTTCGCCGCGCTCGATCTGGCGCACGACATGATCGAGCGCCTCCAGGGCGCGCGGCATCTTGAGGCCGACCAGGCTGTGGCGAACGCGGTCCAACGTGGCTGGAGCGGCGGCGATCGGCGTCTCGCTCATGTCGGTGCTCCCCCGGCCAGGCGTTGCCCCACGGCGGCATAGATCTCGAGCGGCCGTCGCGCGACCACATCGCCGGAGCGCAGCGGCATGGGCGGCGCCTCTCGGGGCGTGGCGCTGTTGGGCGGTGGACGGTGCTGCCGGTGGCCGCCAGCAATCCGGCGCTGTCCGCGTCCCTCGAGCACGGGATGGGCGGCAATCTGCCGGCCCTCCTCGAAGATGTGCACCTCCCGGGTCAGCGTATGAACCTCGACGGCGCGACTGCGGGTGCAGTCGGGCACGCTGTAGAGATTGCCGCCGACGGAGATCATACCGTCGCGGGTGACGCGCCGCTCCAGCCTCAGCACGGCCTGGAAGGGGCCGACCGGCAGCGGCTTGAGGCTGGTGCGCTCCTCGGCAAAATGAGCAGCGACGACGCGCCGTGTGGTGGCGTGCACGCGGGCGTTGGCGTCCTCGTCGAGCCACCGGCGCAGCTGTTGGTTCAGGTCGTCGAGGTTGCGGAAGTTGCGGGCGAGGAAGAAGTCCTGGCGGATGTAGCGGAACGGACGCTCGACCTTGCCCTTGCTTTTGGCCCGGTAGGGCCGACAGGCCTTGGGCATGAAGCCGTAATGGCGGGCGCAGGCCAGCAGGGTGGCGTTGTAGACGATGCCGTCGTCGCCCTCGCCGGTGACCGCGGTGCGCATACGGTCATAGAGGATCTCGGCCGGCACGCCGCCGATCGCTTCGAAGGCCGCGACGTGGCAGCGCAACACCGCCTGCAGGTCCTGGTGCATGACGAACGTCGCCCAGATCAGCCGGGAGTGGCCCAGCACCATTGAGAACAGCCAAACGATGCGAACAGCGCCGGGCTCGTCGGTGAACTCGGTGCGGAACTGGGCGAAGTCAACCTGGGCCTGTTGGCCGGGAGACGTCTCGAACCGGCGCTCGAATCCGACGGAGGCTGCCGGCCGGACGTCGCGCAGGAACTCGGTGAGTTGGCTGTAGCCGCCCGCATACCCGAAGCCGCGTAGCTCCCGCAGCAGACGCCGGGCAGACAGGTCAGGATAGGTCGCCACGCGCTCGCGCAGGTAAGCGTGATGGGCATCAAGCAGCGTCGGCCGGGGACGGCGCGGGCCGTAGTGAGGCGGCTCGAGACCGGCCTGGATGTATTTGCGGACAGTCTTGCGGTCGATGCCCGTGCGCCGGGCAATGGCCGACACAGGCACGCCCTGGCGGTGCAGGTCTAGGATCATGACAACTTCCCCAAGTCGGACCACCAGCGCCGCCTCCCACGAAGGAGGGCATCATCACGCCGGCGGCTGCCCGCCACACAGGACGGGCTGTTGCGCGTCAGAGTGGGGAATTTTCAACCGGCACTTTTGGGGAGAATTCATCCGGCAGTGACACCGGGCAACCGGATGGATATGGCTACAGCCGGTTCTGCGACCTCTATGCCGCCTGGCGAGGTCGTCTGTCGCCGACCATGCGGCAAAGCCACCCTCTCGGTGAGCGCCTGTTCGTCGATTACGCCGGGCAAACCGTGGAGGTCATTGACGCCATCACCGGCGAGGTGCGCACGGCGCAGATCTTCGTTGCCGCCCTCGGTGCCTCCAACCTGACCTATGCGGAAGCGCGCTGGACGCAGGGCCTGGCGGACTGGATCGGCTGCCACGTCAACGCCTTCGCTTTCCTCGGCGGCGTCACGCGTCAGGTGGTGTGCGACAATCTCAAGGCAGGCGTCACCGCGGCCTGTCGCTACGAGCCCGGCATCAACCGCAGCTACGCCGACATGGCGACGCACTACGGCACAGCTATCGTGCCGACACGGGTGCGCAAACCGCGCGACAAGGCCAAGGTCGAGGTTGCGGTCCAGCTCGTGCAGCGTTGGGTGTTGGCCCGGCTGCGTCATCAGCGGTTCTTTTCGCTGGCTGAGCTGAACAGCGCGATCGGTGAACTGACTGAGGCGCTCAACACGCGTCCGATGCGCCATCTCGGCACCAGTCGCCGCGCGCTGTTCGAGGCGACCGAGCGCAGCGCATTGCTGGGGTTGCCGACGGAACCCTACGTCTACGCGGAATGGCGTCGCTGCCGCGCGGGCATCGACTACCACGTCGAGGTGTATGGACATTGGTATTCCGTGCCGTCCCGGCTGATGCGTGAGACGATCGAGGCGCGGATCAGCGAACAGACCGTTGAATTGTTTCACCACGGCACCCGCGTCGCCAGCCACATCCGCAGTCCCCTGCGTGGGCGCCATACAACAGTCGCCGAGCACATGCCGAGCTCCCACCGACGCTACGCTGACTGGACGCCAGCACGGTTGATGCGCGAGGCGACGGTGATCGGCCCGTCCACGGCCGCCCTGGTCGAACAAATCCTGCATGCCAAGCCGCATCCCGAACAAGGCTTCCGCGCCAGCCTCGGCATCCTGCGATTGGTGCGCGCGTGGGGTGGCGAACGCGTTGAGGCAGCCTGCCAACGCGGCATCGATATTGGCGCCCGAAGCTACAGCTCGATCGTCTCGATCCTGCGCAACAACCTCGACCGGGCCTACCGCCCGCAGTCCGTGCCGGACGAACCGCCCATTCAGCACAGCAACATTCGTGGCGGCCGTTATTACCACTGAGGAGGACAACTTGCTTCACCATCCCACCACTGACCACCTGCGCGAGCTCGGCCTTGTCGGCATGGCCCGTGCCCTGGAGGAGATGCGGCGCCAGCCGGACAGCGCTGCTCTCGACTTCGAAGATCGGCTCGCCCTGATGGTCGACCGCGAATGACTGGAGCGCGACACCAAGCGCCTGCACAGCCGCCTGCGCTTCGCCGGGCTGCGCATGCAGGCGACGCCCGAAGATGTGGATTATCGCGCAGCCCGGGGTCTCGATCGCGCGCTATTCCAGAAACTGACCGGCGGCGAGTGGATTGAACGCCATGAAAATTTGCTGATCACCGGTCCGACCGGTACCGGGAAAACATGGCTCAGTTGTGCCATGGGACATCGTGCCTGCCGCGATAATCGCTCGGTGCTCTACCATCGGGTGCCACCGTTGCTCGAGAACCTTGGCCTGGCTCGCGGCGACGGCCGCTATGCCCGCATGCTCAAGAGCCTGGCCCGCGTGCAGGTGCTGATCCTGGACGACTGGGGCATCATACCCCTCACCGCCGACCAGCGGCGCGACCTGCTGGAGATCGTCGACGACCGCCACGGGCGCGCCTCCACCGTGGTCACCAGCCAGCTGCCGGTCGCGCATTGGCACGAGCACATCGGCAATCCGACCATTGCCGACGCCGTGCTCGACCGCCTGGTTCACATCGCGCATCGTATCGAGCTCAAGGGCGAATCATTGCGCAAACCGCGCGCTACGAAAGCCACCAGACTTGACGAGACGGCGGGCCCCTGAGCCAAATGTTGCCGCCCTCAGACCATACCGCCACCCAGGCTGGCTTCCGTCGGAATACCCAGGCTGGCTTCCGTCGGAATACCCGGCTGGCTTCCGTCGGAATACCCGGCTGGCTTCAATCGGATTAGGTGGCTGGTTTCGGCCGGAATCGATGGCTGGCTTCGTCGGAATCCGCAGTCTTCAAAAATCCTGACCTTGCACTGTTCATTGTTTTTCAGTGCCTCAGGAAGGTCTCTCTGCAGCAAACCAACGTAGTTTTCAGAATGATATTCCGCTTTCAGGCCAGCGCCGAATTTATCCAGACGCGCAGCCAGACCATTCAGTTTCGCCTCCACGTCGCCCGCAACCTGCTTTTCGTTGGTTGTGCCTTCAGTCACAATAGTGCCACAGAGGCTGTCGGCTGTTTCCTTAAATCTTTACGATGGCTTGGTTTCGCCGCTCATCATCTGCAACAGAATGGGAGTTTTGTTTGGGTTTCGTGGTCACAGACTTGGTTTTCGGTCTCGGGGAAGGGGTCGGTGGCGAAGTTGAGTTGGCTGCCGGTTGGGGTGATGCTCCCGGTGCAGTTGTGGCTGACGATGATGGTGGTGTTTCCGGCGCTGTATTGGTTGACTGCGGAGCTGAATATGTGACGCTCCCCCGACTACCGAACGAGTCACCACCGCCTGCGCGGGCAACAGCTTGTTCGGACGGCAGGAAGGCCAAGGACATACTCGTGAAAATGGTCAACGCTAATCGGACAGCGAAGGATAACGACGTAGCTTTTGACCTAATCTCTGGTTGTCTGAACATGCTGTCGTTTGGAATTTAGAAGCGCATGGTAATCTCCCTAGCCGAAACGCCGGAGAGTGTCAGGCCCTTTGTGTAGGCAGGATTCCGTGGCTTCCTTAACCCGCAGGGAGACCACGATGAAGGACATCCGCCCTGAACTTTTGGATGAATTGCTGTCTGGCTACCGGAAGCCCTCCGACCTTCTCGGTGAGGACGGCATTTTCCGAACCTTGAAGAAGCGTCTGCTGGAACGCGCGCTGGACGCCGAGCTGAGCGAACACCTTGGTTACGAGAAGGGTGAACGCTCTGGGCGTCGCGGCGCCAACAACCGCAACGGCCACAGCGCCAAGACCGTGCTGACGGACGAGGGTTCGGTCAGCCTGTTGGTGCCACGTGACCGCGAGGCGACGTTCGAGCCGGCGATCGTGCCGAAAGGGGTGACGCGGCTGGCTGGCTTCGACGGGCAGGTCATCAGCCTGTATGCGCGAGGCCTGTCGGTGCGCGACGTGCAGGCGCATCTGCGTCAGATCTATCAGGTTGAGGTCTCGCCTGATCTGATCAGCCGGGTCACGGACGCGGTGCATGAGGATGTCCTGGCCTGGCGCAATCGGCCGCTGGAGGCGGTCTATCCGGTGGTTTTCCTCGACGCCTTGCGGGTAAAGATCCGCCACGAGGGTGTGGTGCGCAACAAGGCGGTCTATGTCGCACTGGCCCTGACGCTGTCGGGCGAGAAGGAGGTTCTGGGACTTTGGGTTGAGCAGACCGAGGGTGCGAAGTTCTGGCTTGGGGTGTTGAATGAACTGAAGACGCGTGGCGTGGCGGACATCCTGATCGCGGTGGTGGATGGGCTGAAAGGGTTCCCCGAGGCGATCGAGGCGGCGTTCCCGCAGACCCTGACGCAAACCTGCATCGTGCATCTGATCCGCAACTCTCTGGCGGCGGTGAACTGGAAGGACCGCAAGGCGCTGATGCCATCATTGAAGGCGATTTATCAGGCGCCGACGGCAGCGGCCGCCGAGGTGGCGTTGGATGGCTTCGAGGCGGGTCCCTGGGCCAAGCGCTACCCGATGATTGCGCCACAGTGGCGCCGGGCCTGGGTCTATGTCGTGCCGTTCTTTACTTTCCCGCCGGCGATCCGCAAGATGATCTACACCACCAACGCGGTGGAAAGCCTTAATCGCAGCCTGCGTAAAGTGATCAAAACCCGCGGCAGTTTCCCCTCCGACGAGGCGGCGTTGAAGCTGCTATATCTGGCCATCCAGAATGCTGGGGTGCGTTGGAAACCGGCGATTGTCTGGCCAGAGGCGAAGTTGCAGTTCTTAATTTTGTTTGGCGACCGTATCACTCGGTCAGCTAGCTGACCGAGTGATACGAACCATGGCCACGGAACTGCTTACACAGAAGATCGGACACTCCCAAACGCCGGTCACAAACAAACCGTCTCTTGGCCGAGTCGCTGCAGGTGAGCGCTGGAAAGTCGCAGCTCTGCATCCATGCCTTGCGCTCTGGATCGCAATTCGGGCCAGTCGCGGATCATCGCGAACACCACGATAGACAACAGCCATTGGCTATGTGGTCAGTCCAGCTGCTATCCTTGCTGCAGGTCAGGTCCCACGCGCCTGAAGCCCATCATACGTGCAACAGTTCGAACCAAGTCGGCATCATCACCGCCGGCATTATCTTCGCGGGCAATCTTGAGGGCTGCCTTAATCTCTAACAGAGAGATGCTGTCTGCTTTAATGGTTGCCCCGGTCTCCGCAGAGCGGTCGCGCACAGCAGGCGCACTGGACTGGGTCCGCGTAAACCAGAAGTCCCCGTTATCGTTCAGTAGGTCGATATTCCCGGAACGGGCGCGTGTGAGCGACGTCCGAGTGGCGGCCAGAATCCGTGAACCCGCCTTTTCTCGGCCGAAACAGGCAGCAACTCGCCTTGCAACTTCTTCCACATGGATTGGGCCTTCGCCGTTTACGATTTTCTGAACCAATTCCATCAAGAGAGACGCAGGGGCCTCATGCGGCTCATATGTGCTTTTCACCGGAAAAACTGCCCGCCTGTAGGGCGGCATCGGCCGCTCCACCACCGGCGGCACATCTATCGAGGTAGGCTCCGGATTGGCGGGTGTGGGAGGTGCGGAGCGGCCATGGTTGGCCCCTTCGATCCGCAAGCCCCGCTCCATCCTTTCACGCGCATCGAACAACGCCGCGCGCAAGCGTTCGATTTCCACTCGTCGGTTGTAAAACCAGTCCGAGCTCCAAATGCGGTGGAAGCACCAGCCGAGATGTTCAAGCACATCCTGGCGTAGCTTGTCGCGTTCCCTCGCCCACAACGCGCTGTGGTAGGTTGCCCCATCGCATTCAACGGCCAAAATGTAGGTGCCCGGCTTGTCGGGGTGCCGGATGCCAAGGTCGACACGGAAACCTGCCGAGCCGACCTGCGCATCGGCCAGGAAACCAAAGCTCCGGATCACATTGGCAACATCTTCTTCAAAGGGCGAGTCCGCGTTTTCACCGGTCAGGGCTCTTTCATCCAGGCGACCATTCTTGGCGAACTCTAGAAAACGTTTGAAAATGCGCGGCCCAGCCGCAGCCGTCCGACTAAGGTCGATGTCGCCAGGATCAAAGGACGCGAAGATCTCGCAGCGAAGGCGGGCGCGGGTGAACAATACATTGAGCCGCCGCTCGCCACCCTCCCCATTGACGGGGCCGAACGACATGCTGGTCAGCCTGCCACCTGCGACAGATGGGCCATAGCCGACGCTGACGAGGACAACGTCGCGCTCGTCCCCCTGCACGTTCTCGATATTCTTGACGAATAGGTCTTCCGTTTGCCCCTCACGCAAAAAGCCGTCGAGGGTAAAGTCGCGCCGCCGTCTCTCTTCCAGCAACAAGGTGATTAAGTTGCGTTGTGCAAACGAAAAGGTGACAATCCCAAGTGATTCGGTCGGGTTCAGCCGGGCATGATCGGCAACACGATCAACAATGGCGTCGCCTTCCGTCCTATTATCCCGCCTGCCACCTTTGTCGTAGACACCATCAATTCGCGTAAAGCATAGCCCGTAGGCAGGGTTCTTCTGTAGAGGCGACGGCGGTAAAATGAGATCGCTCTCATAAAATTCTTGGTTTGACACTGCAATTAACGACGGATCACGCGAACGATAATGCCATTTCAGCATGCGACTTGGCAGGCCCCGCGCCTCGCATAGGGTCAGGATGCTTTCCATATCGATGATTTTGGCGGCGCCACCGAGCAAATCTGGGCCGACATTCTCGTCGTCGCCCTCCGTCTCATCCTCGTCGTCGGCCATCAAACGGTCGAAGAATGAGGATGGAGGAAGTTGTTTCTTGTCGCCCACAACCACGATCTGGTTAGCGCGCGCGATGGCCCCTAACGCATCCTCGGGACGAACCTGCGACGCCTCGTCAATTACAAGGAGGTCGAAGGAGATGCTCCCCGGCGGCAGGAATTGCGCTACCGAAATCGGACTCATGAGTAGAACGGGTTTGATACGCTGAACCGCGGTTCCAGCCTTTTCAAACAATCGGCGCAGAGCCATGTGAGCGCGTTTCTTGGCGATCTCGCCGCGGATTACCCCCATCTCGCCCATGGCGCCTTGCGGCACCTGCGCGAGGTGACCAGCGAGGATGCTGGTCACATTGTCCTTGAGACGTTGGCGTTCCAGCTTGGTAAAGTTGGCGACCAGATCGTGGCGCCGTTCCTGGGCAAGTCCGCGCAGCCCTGCGTCCTGGGTAAGTGCTAGTTTCCAGAGGCTTTCCGAGCGGGCATAGCGCAGCTCCACGCTCGCAGTTGCGCCGCTGAGATCGCCAAAGCGCATCCGCGCCTCCAACGCCGACAAGCCCGCCGCAATCAGCGTCTTTTGCAGTCGCGCCTGCGCTGCCCAAGACGGATACCGCTCCGTTGCACCAGCCATTTTGCCAAAGTGCTCGACCATAGCGGCCAAGTCTACCGCTGCAAACTCCTCCTCGCCAAAAGCGGCGGGGTCGAGATCGAGAAGCTCCGCGGCCTGCTGCGCGGCATTGCGTGCAACCGGCTCCGTTTCCCGTAGTGTCCGCCGCATCCGCGTAACCGCGCCCGCTTGGCTGGCAAGATCGACCGCTTTACTCCACGGCACGTTTACCGTTACTTCGGACAAGCGAGCGCACCAGTCAGTGATCGCCAATAATTTCCCGAAATCGGTCTTCTCGCCGCGCCAGGCATCGCCCAAAATGCGGCTGCAATAGTCTCGATCGTTCTCCCAATCCGCTTTCAGCGTCGCGACTGCAGCGAGGCGATCGACGCGTTTTACCCGTTCGGCGGCGGTTTTTGGCAAGCCGTCCAGCAAAAGCCCAGCCAAATCGCGCGACGCGCCGCGATAGCCGCCACCCCAGCGCGCGAAGAATGAATGGGTGCCTGCAGCCAGTGGCCCGCGCAGATGACCAGCGGAAGCGGCAAACGCGGACACGACAAACGTTGTGGCGCCTTCGTCAAAGGCCTTGCGCCAAGAGGTTCCAGCCTGCAACGCCTTCCGAAGGCGCGGAATATCGGAGGCGCCTAGAACCGCGCGGGCAATGTCGGATCCATAGGCTGGCATTCCCTCCAGCCGTTCCAAGACATTAGCCAAAGGTGCGACAGCCTTGAGCGTGTTCGGACCAGCCGTGCCGAGCGCCTCGGACGGTGCGCGCATGGCCGTGGCGAGGGCGGAAACCCTGGTCCGCGCATCGGACAGAATTAAAGCCAGCCGAGCCAAATCTACCGGCTGAAGGTCAAGATTGCGCGAACCCTCGAAGGGATGTGAGACGCCGCGCTCGCCGGCTGCCACAATGGCCCCGTAGTCTTCAATGGCCTCTAGTAAACTGGCTTCGGCCTCTCGCGACATGTAAGCTAAGCAGTCCGCCTTTAGGTTGGGAGGTGGACATTCATTACCAATGAACAGGGATTGGCGACCCAGCACGCTGTAGGCTGTTTCGCCGCTATTCCCGATGGGTCGGTGCAACATTGCCGTCAGATCGTTCAGCCGGTCGCGGCTTTCCCTAAGGGCGCTCGGCGCCCCCGGCAGACCGGGCACTGCGCAAGCTTGCGACAAAGTGCGCGCCAGTTCTCCGAGAACGGATTTCTTGTTCGCGCCTCTGGAATGTAGTTCGAGACAGACATCGCGCAGTCCGACTTTGACCAGCCGCTTATGCACTACCGATAGCGCCGCCATCTTTTCAGCAAGGAATAGAACCCGCTTCCCCTCCTTGACTGCCGCCGCGATGATGTTGGTGATGGTCTGGGACTTGCCCGTTCCCGGCGGCCCTTGAACCACCAAATTGCGCCCGGCGCGAACTTCTTCAATGACCTTGGCTTGCGAGGCGTCGGCATCGACCACATGAAAAAGTTTTTCTGGCGGCAGCACCTCATCCAGTCGGTCGGTGGCCTTGAACAGCGGCGCTTCAGATTCGAAGCGTTCGTACAGCAACCCCCTGGTAAGCGCATGACTGGCTAGCGCATCACCCCCCCGGGCGCTGATATCCAGATCGCGATACATCAGCAGTTTGCTGAAGCTGAAGAAGCCGAGCTGAATAGCGTTTGGGTCGATCTTCCAGCGGTCACGTGCGGTAATCACCGCGTTGACCAGCGAAAAATAGTTGGAAGGCTTCCAATCCTCGGCGATTTCGAGTTCGGGCAAATCAATCCCGAAATCATCCTTCAGCCTTTGCTGAAGTGGCAGATTGGTTAGCGCATCCGCCTCGCGGACGCGAATATCATAGGTTG
Source organism: Rhodopila sp. (assembly GCF_965277165.1). GTDB lineage: Bacteria > Pseudomonadota > Alphaproteobacteria > Acetobacterales > Acetobacteraceae > Rhodopila. Next base: position 1,034,000 of record NZ_CBDICE010000005.1, on the reverse strand, counting down.
AGGTGCGTGCGTTGCGGCATAGTTCGACCGGAAGCAGAACCAGCGGCGCCTCGCGCGGCAGGCTCGATGACTTGTCCTCATACCAGGTCAGGAAACCCACCGCGAGGTAGAGCACGTTGACGCCGGATTCTTCCTCCGCCGTCTGCGCCTCCCGTGCGATCTTCAGCAATTTTTTCTGGAGAGCATCGGGGCCTAGCCGGGTTTTGAACTGGGTATCGGTAATGCGCCCGTCATCGAAACTATGGTCGCCGGCGTTGGCGAGGACGAGTTGCCCGCGATCCTCGTCTGTGTCATTCCCCAAGGCCGCAAAGCGGATGATCTTACCGCCAGACAGCAGGGCATGAACGTCGTCCGACCTCTCATTGACGACATTCAGAACATTGCCGCGCGTATTGGTGCGATTGACATGAATAAGGCGATTGCGCGTTCCGGTTTCGACCAACCGTTTCCGCGTATCGTCAAACAGCTTTATGACCGCCTGCCGAGCTAGGTGGTTCGCGCTGTTTTCGCTCGTTGTTACGTCCGCCACCGAACCACCCTCCTGCTTACATGCCGCGGATCTCAAAGACCGGCATATCGGGACGTCTGAGCATACCTCAGAGGCCACACTTCTGCGCCCGGCCAGCGGAGCGCTCTTATCTGGGCGCCTGAATGGGGTTCATATTCCTCCATGGAAATGACCATTACGATGCCGCGCCCGTGCTTTGCGATCAGCGCCGCTGCTGCATGCGCGGTGAGAGTGAACTGTTCTTCGCTTCGCGCGCCAACATATTTTTCCTTGGGCCAATTGGACGATTCCAAGCTGCGGTATTCGGGCGAAATCGCTCGTTTTGGCAATAGAAAAACAGTTTGGTTTCCGTTGGGAGGAGGGCAACTTGCAAGGCAAGACAAAAGCCCGCACATTGCGGAATCCAAGCTGCCAAAACTTTTCAATGGGTTAGGCGACGCAGCCGCAATGTGCGGCGTTTCCGGCCAACGTCGACGAGAGTCTGACCGGGGCGCCGAGGCCGGAGCTAAGAAGCCTGATCCGATCGGCATTTCGAAACCCTTGTTCTTCATAAGTTCCGTGCTTGCATGTGATACAAGGCGTTCGAATGTGTTCTAATGTTGCGCGGCTGGTCGGGCCTCGATGAGCGCAAGCGGAGGATCAGTCCTAGTTCGCTCGCCCAGTCCGAATGTCCGCGGCGGGCAGACCCGCGATGAACGCCCGCAGGCTGTCGGCCATGATCAGCGTTCGCCCACCGGCCTTGCGTGCTTCGATCTTGCCGGCGCCGATCGCCTCATAAAGCGTCGTGCGACCGAGGCCCGAAATCCGGATGCAGTCCGTTATCGTGTAGGCGAGAACGTCGAACATTGGCGAAAACTCCCGCATCCATGCGCGGATGCCGGACATCCAATTAGCCGCCATTCGGGCACAGCGCATTGGGGAATAATAAGCCAGCTTCAGCCTCTTTTCCGACTAACCGAACAGCGTTTGCCGCGCCGAAGCGTCGCCCCCAGATCGCATCACGGCGTTTGCCGCCTGGATACGGTCCTGCCATCGTTGCAAGTTGTTGCTGTTATCCTGAAGCTCCCCGCCCGCCAGCCTCCAGAGTTGGTTGCAGGCTTCATTGCTCGCACTCGTCGCGTAACGAGGCTCTTCGCCATGCGACCTGTTCCAGATCAGGCAAATCGCCAGCGCGCAAATTTCGTGCGGTGTCCGGTTCGGGTTGAATTTGTTACGCCCTTTGCCTGCGGGTATTTCCCCCAGCACCGTAGCGGTTCGATCGATCAGCGTCGTAACCGCTTGGAACATCTGCCGGTCGGTCTCTTCGTCCACCGGGGCAAGTGCTGCCAGTGCGCGAATCACCGGGGGATGGTCGAGGGCTGCCGCTATGTCGGCAGCCGCCTTGCGGAGAGCCGTAAGTTGCTTCCGGAGTTCCTGCCGGCCGGGGATCTGCCCCTCGGATTGGATGCCATATCGCAACGCCGCAATGGCCCTCCGGAGCGCCGTGTGAAGCCAGTCGGGACGCGGAGCATTCCCGGCGATGAGCGAGGCGAGCCGTTCAATTCCCTCCGTCATGCCGCCCGATAGCAGAATGAAGCCCATGCCTCCATTAGCCCTCGCCGTCGCTCCAGCAGGTCGCCGCGCTGGTAGGCTGCCTGAACCTTGTTGCCCAGCGTATGCGCCAGTGCCATCTCCGCGATGTCGGAGGCCTGCCCAGTCTCGGCTGCCCAATCTCGGAACGTCGATCGGAAGCCGTGCGCGGTCAGATCTTCCCGATCCATCCGACGCAGCAACATCAACATCGCCATATTGGACAGGGGCCGGCTTGACCGGGCGCCTGGGAATATCCAATCGCCACGCTCAGCGTGCCGCAGCGGCAGCAAATTCGAAAACACACCGAGCGCCGCGGAAGCCAGCGGAACCCGGTGCTCCCGATTCGCCTTCATTCTATCAGCGGGGACGATCCAAACCTTCCGGTCGAGGTCGATTTCTGACCAGCGAGCGTTCAAAGCCTCGCTGGTGCGAGCGGCGGTCAGGATGGTCAATTCAAGGGCGCGCGCGGCCAGGCCATCCTGCTTGGCCAACGCCGCCATGAAGCCCACCATCTCATGCCACGGCAGCGCGGCATGGTGTTCGACGCGCGCAACCTTCGAGCGCTTCGGCAGAACGTTCTCCAGATGCCCACGCCACCGCGCGGGATTCTCGCCATCGCGCCAGCCGTGAGTCTTGGCGTAGTCGAGAACGACCTCGATGCGGCCTCGGACCCGGCTCGCGGTTTCGGTCTTCTCGTTCCAGAGTGGCCTCAGGATGCTGGTGACGTGATCCGTGGCGACGTCCCCGACCGGAAGGGAACCAATCGCCGGGTGCACGTAATCCCGCAGGGTGTTCGCCCACTGCTCGCGATGCTTCTGATTCCGCCATCCGGACTCGTGCGCCGCGATATATTGATCGGCCGCAGTCCTGAACGTGATGGCCTTCGCGGCGGCTGACCGCTTCTCCGCTTTCGCTGCTACAGCCACGGCCTCCTTGCGCGCCAGCGGGTCTACGCCAGACTTAACAAGCGCCATCGAGGCAGCTGCTTTCGCCCTGGCCTCGGCAAACGAGAGCGAAGCGGCCGGACCCAACCCCATCTCCCGGCTGCGCTGGCCCTTGACGCGATACCGCAGAACCCAGAAGCGGGCTTCGGTGGATCTGACGAATAGATAAAGGCCATTGCCGTCGGCATAGCGACCGGGCTTCGCGCTGCGCACCTTGGCAACCGTCAAGCCTGTTGCGATGCGTGGCATGTGGCTTCCGTCCCCAATCCGTCCCCTTATCTAGCAGCGGCTGTCGGCGAACGCAAGGAAACGGATACGGACAGAAACTTCCAATGATACGACATATTCCAATATGTTAGAGGTGTCGTTGCGGAAGCGGGCGAACGCCGGCGGACGATAATTCGACGGACTGTCTCTCCGCCAGATAGCCATCCCCAACTGTATTGATTTCGGTGGCAATCAACCGCGCGCGACGCGGGTAGCGGCTACACCACCGCGCCATCTGTTGGGTATTCGAATGGGGTGGGCCGGAGCACCGGAATCTGAAATGTGGCGGGGCCTGTAGCCCGACCGTCGACAGCCTGAGCATCGAGAGCTCGACGACGTCGGACCGTGGCCGGCACCGCAGGGCGCCGGCCACGTGGATCTTCCGGACCTACTTGCCGCCGCTTACGCCGCCGGCCTTGGTGTCCGCGGTTCCCTTTCGATCGCCGGCCGCCGTGCTCTTGTCGCCGGGCACCACGGTCGACCCGGTCGCCCCGGGCTGGGACGCACTCGTTGCGTCCGACTGGCTGTTCGACCCGCCGGTTCCCTGCGCCAGAACGCCGGTCAAAGGGCTGACCGCCAGCACGGTCGCAAGCAGTACATTGCGTAGTTTCATAAGTTTTGGACCTCCAATGTTTGGAAATGGAACGCAACGGCGATTCGACAAGAGTGGCTGGCGAGGCTGTGATCAGAGCTCTGCCAATCCCACGACGCGCCGCACGGCGCTCTGGAAACACATTTTGTTCTTGCTATATTCACGAAAACGCGATAAGAACGAACCCAATGCGACGGTTGTCACACATCCCACCAAACTAGACCACAAACCAGACCGGGACCCGCCAGCCTCATGTCAACGTCAGCGTCATCCCCCATCGCGCTTCCCGCCGCCCTGCTGGCCAGCCGAACGCTGGAAACCGTGATCCGCTTCCTGACGCCGTATTTCTCCATCGACTGTCCCGACTTCGCCGCCACCCGCGACGAAATCCTGGAGACCCTGACCTCCTACGCCCCGCGCAACCGCGCCGAACTGTTCGCCACCGCCAAGCTCATCGCCTGCACCATGACCGCGCTCAGCGCGATGGCCGAAGCCGAGGGCGCCGATCTGACGCCCTCGATGCGGCTACGCGTCCGCGCCTGCGCCAACACCGTCAACCGCCACGCCAACCAGGCCCAGCAAGCCCTGGACAAACACCAGGCCCGCGACATCCCCGGCCGCCCCGTCCCCATCCCCGCCCAGGACATCGAAGTCGAGGAAGACCCCGCCGTGGCCGACGCCAAGGATGCCGAGGTCATCGAACGACTGCGCCAGGTCAAGGCGATGATCGAGACCACCCGTCAGCGCCTCGCCGAAACCGACCCCGAGGCCGCTCGGCGGCTGTATCTGGCGCAAATGGGTGTCGACGAATGCCCGGCCGGGGTCGGCGAATCCCGCATCGCCGCCCACGCCCCGATCCCGCCCCACCTCGCCACATCACCCCAAGCCGCGATCCCACCCCACGCCGCAATCCGGCCCGGGATCTCGCCCGGCGCGGCCCCAGGCGCCTGATATGGACGCCGGACTTGCATCCCACGCCATAGCCTCCGCAGTCCAACACCCAGGGTTCCGCGCGGTGAGGTCGCCGCGCGACCAGTGCGGCCGACCGGTCCGATTCAACACGCAGACGCACTGACACAAGCCACCGCGGGTCGTTGCTTCAGCCACCCGGTCGATCGTCCTGGCCCATCGGCCCAAGCATGATTGCGTCCTGAGGGAACCGTCGAACCGCATGAATCATGCGCCAAAACAAAGTGCCGGCGCGGCAGGTGCCCGGCGCCAGCCCAGGTCGTCAGCGTCAGCCAGATAGCCCGCCGGTCCTCGTCACAAACGCCACCCCTTCGGTTCGCGCTGTCACTCTGATTTCGTAATAAAAATACCTATCACAAATAATCCAGCCAAGACCGGAGAGCATCCTCCCGACCCAAGCTCTCCGCCCGAACAATCCGCCCAACCCCCTCACGCCGGGCTCAACGCCATCACCTCCTCGGTGCGATGCCGCGCCGCGATCACCAGATAAACCGCCGGCAGCACGAACAGCGTGAAAAGTGTGCCGATCGACAGCCCGCTGGCAATCACCAGCCCCATGTTGAAGCGTGACGCCGCCCCAGCCCCCGACGCGGTGATCAGCGGCACCACCCCAAGCACCATCGCCGCCGTGGTCATCAGGATCGGGCGCAACCGCACGCCGGCGGCGTGGATGATCGCATCCAGCTTGCTCATGCCGGCCCGCTGCGCCTCGTTGGCGACCGTCACGATCAGGATGCCATGCTTGCTGATCAGGCCCATCAGCGTCACCAGGCCGACCTCGGTATAGATGTTGAGCGAGGCGCCGCCGAAACCCAGGCTGATGAACACCAGTGCCCCGGCGATCGACATCGGGATCGACACCAGGATCACCAGCGGATCGCGAAAGCTCTCGAACAGCGCCGCCAGCGCCAGGAAGATGATGATCAGCGCCAGCCCGAAGGTGGCGACGAACCCGCTCGATTCCTGCACGAACTGGCGCAGCGGGCCGGCGTAGTCGATCAGCACGTCGGGCGGCAGATCCCGCGCCGCGATCCGCTGCAGCGCGTGCAGCGCATCGGCCTGCGACACCCCCGGCGACGGCACGCCCTGGATCGTCGCCGAGTTCTGCTGCTGGAAGTGGGTCACGGTCTCGGGCACCGTCTCCTGGCGCACCCGCGCAATCGCCGAGATCGGGATCGGCGCGCCGTTCACCGTGGCGATCTGGTAGCGCATCACCTGATCGATGGTCAGCCGGTGGCGTTGTTGCACCTGCGAGATCACCTTGTAGGATCGCGACCCAAGGCTGAAATAGTTGGTATAGGCACCCCCCAGCAGACCGCCGAGGGCGTTGCCGATATTGGCCATCGACAGCCCCAGCCCGGCCGCCTTGTCGCGATCGATCTCGATCACCTGCTGCGGCGCATCCACCTTCAGGTCGCTGTCGATGAACAGGAACAATCCGCTGGCGGTGGCGTCAGCCAGGAACTTCTGCGCCTCGGGATACAGCGTGCTGATCGGCTGGGTGGATTTCAGCACGAACTGGATCGGCAATCCCTCGGCGCCCGGCAAGGCCGGTGGCTGGAACGCGACGATCCGCTGACCCGCCACCGCGCTGAGCTGGTTCTGCAGTTCCCGCTGGATCGCGGTGGCGCCGCGGCGGCGCTGGCCCCACGGTTTCAGGGTGACGCCGGCGATCGACTGGATCGGGCTGATCACCTGAAAGGTTTGATCCGCCTCCGGTATCTTCCCCATGATGCCCTGCATCTGGTCGCCGAACAGTTGCTTTTGTTGCAGCGTGGCGTCGGGCGCCGAGGTCGGCAGCAGGATGACGACCCCCTGGTCTTCCTGCGGCGCCAGCTCGCTGCTGGCGCTGCCATACAGGAAGTAGATACTGCCGATCACCAGCGCAGCGAACAGCAGGGTCACCGGCAGGGTGCGCAGGCTGCCGCGCAGGCGACGCTGGTAGCCGTTTTGCAGCCGGGTGAAGCCGCGATCGATCAGGTTGGTCAAGCGATCGGACCAGCCGCCCGCCCCGGCCTCCGCGTGCGGTCGAAGCAGCACGCCGCACATCATCGGCGACAGCGTCAGCGCGACGACCGCCGACATCGTCACCGCCCCGACCACGGTAAAGGCGAACTCGGTAAACAGCGCGCCGGTCAGACCGGCCTGAAAGCCGATCGGCACATAGACTGCAACCAGCACCACGGTCATCGCGATGATCGGATTGGCCAGGTCGCGCGCGGCGCGCATCGCCGCGTCCCGCGGTCGCATGCCTTCCTCGAGGTGGCGGTTGACGCTCTCCACCACGATGATGGCGTCGTCCACCACCAGCCCGATCGCCAGCACCAGCGCCAGCAGGGTCAGCAGGTTGATGGAAAAGTTCAGCGCCAGCATCACCGCGAATGTGCCGATCAGCGACAACGGGATCGTCACCACCGGGATGATCACCGAACGCGGCGAACCCAGAAAGGCGAAGATCACCAGGGTGACGATCAGCACGGTCTCCGCCAGCGAGCGCTCGACTTCGTGGATCGAGCTGTTCACGAAGATCGTGGAATCATAGATCACGTCACCGGAAAGCCCGGCCGGAAGCTGCTGCTGGATCTGCGGCAGCACCGCCTTGACGCCGTTGACCACCGCCAGCAGGCTGGCCGAGGGAACCGTCTGGATGCCCAGATAGACGCCCTTCTGGCCGTTGTATTCGACACTCGATTCGTAGTCGTCCGACCCCAGCGTGACGTTGGCCACGTCACCCAGCCGGATGATGCCGCCGTTGACCTGCTTGACCACCAGGTTGCGGAACTGTTGCGCCGAATGCAGCGTGGTCGACGCGGTCAGGTTCAACTGCACCATCTGGCCCTTGGTGGTGCCGATGCCGGCGACCACGTTGTTGCCGGCCAGCGCGGCGGTGACATCGGTCGCGGTCAGCCCATAGGCCGCCAGCTTGGCCGGATCCAGCCACGCCCGCAGCGCGAAGTTCTGCCCCCCCAGCAGCTCCGCGGTCTGCACTCCCGGTACCGCCTGCAGCCGAGGCTGCACGTTGCGCACCAGGTAATCGGTGATCTGGTTCGGCGACAGGTCCTTGCTGGCGAAGCCGATGATCAGCGCGTCGAGCGACTGGCCGATCTTGACCGACAGGGTCGGCTGCTGCACGCCGGTAGGCAGTTGGTTCAACACCGAGTTGATCTTCGAGGTGATCTCGGTGATCGCCTTGTCGGGGTCGAAATTCAGCACCAGGTTCGCGGTGATCGTGCTGGTGCCGGAGGTGCTGTTGGAGGACATGTAGTCGATGCCATTGGCCTGGGCGATGGCGTTCTCCAGCGGCGTAGTGACGAACCCGGCCACGGTCTCCGGATCGGCGCCGTAATAGACTGTGGTGATGGTGACGACGGCGTTCTCGGTCTTCGGATATTCCAGGATCGGCAGCGCCTGGAACGCCTTCAGCCCGATCACCAGCAGCATCAAACTGACCACGCAAGCCAGCACCGGGCGGCGGATGAAGATGTCGGTGAACTTCATCTACCGGTCCTCCGGCACCGGCGCGGGATTGTCGGTCGGCTGCACCGAATTGTCGATCTTCACCGGCGATCCGTTGTGCAGCTTCAACTGTCCGGCGGTGACCACCACGTCGTGTGCGGTGATGCCCTTCAGGATGCTGATCTGATCGCCCCGCGAAGCCCCGGTGGTGACGAACTGCTGATTGACGACAAGCTGATCCTTCGCCCCCACGTTCCCTGGGGCGTCCTTCGTATCGTGCAGCACATAGACCAGCGACCCATACGGATTGAACGCCACCGCGGCCATCGGGATGGTGACCAGCGATCGCGGCTGGCCGGCGGCGACCGATACGCTCAAGTACATGCCGGGCAGCAGCGCCCCGTCCGGGTTGGCCACGGTGGCCCGCACCTGCAGCATCCGGCTGCTGGGATCGATCTTGGAATTCAGCGAGGAAATCGTCCCCTCGAACGTCCGCTTCGGATAGGCATCGGCGGTGATCTCGACCTTCTGGCCGACTGCGACCTGCCCCAGCGCCTGCTGCGGCAGATAGAAGTCGACATACATCGGGTCGAGCTGCTGCAAGGTCACGATCGTCGTTCCCGCGGCAATATACTGCCCCAGGTCCACCTGGCGCAGGCCCAGCCGTCCGGCGAACGGTGCGCGCACCAGCTTTTCCGCCATCAGCGCCTGCTGCGCGGCAACCTGGCCGCGCGCCACCTTCAGGTTGGCGGCGTCGCTGTCCACCGTGGCCTGCGCCACGCCATGCGCCGCCAATTGCCGCTGATCCCGCCGCAGGGTGATCGCGGCCAGCTCGGCGCTGGCCTGCAACTGGGCCAGCTTGGCGTCGTCGTCGTTCGGGCGCAGCCGCAGCAACTCGGTCCCGGCGGCCACCGTCTGGCCGGACTTGAACTCGATCCGATCCACCACCCCGGCGACCTCGGCGGCCAGGTCGGCGCCATTGGACGCCCGCGCCGAACCCACCGCGGTCTGCCGCGGCTGCCAGGGCTGCATCGAGGCCTTGGCGGTGGCGACGGTGGGAACCTGTGATCGGATCGTCGTGACCACGTGCTTGATGATGCCGGCCTTGAACTGCTGGAACCCGATCAGCCCAGCCGCCAGCAGCGCCACCAGCAGCAGCATGATCGCCATCCGCAGCCAGGTTCTGGGCCGCCGATGGGTGGTGCGGGGTAGCGTCGTCGTATCGTTCATGGCAGCACTCCGCAGCACTGTGTGACCTTCGGGTCTACGTCGGTCCGATGCCACCAGCCGCCGCCCAACGCCTGAAACAGCGCGACGGTATCGGTGAAGCGGGCGGCCCGTGCGGTGACCAGATTCAGCCGTGCGGAAAAATCGCTCTGCTCGGCGGTCAATACGTTCAGAAAGGTGCCACCTCCGGCGCTGTACTGCGACCGCGCGACTGCCAGACTGGCAGCGGCGGTCCGTTGCGCGGCGAGTGAGGCCTGCAGCGTCTCCGCGTCGCGCTCGATCGCCACCAGCGCATTGGCGACGTTCTGAAACGCGGTGTTCACGGTGCTGCTGTACTGCGCGGCCGCGACGTCCAGCGCGGCTTGGGCCGACCGCCTGCGGGCGCTCAGCGTGCCGCCCTCGAAAATCGGCTGGGTGAGGGTGCTGGCGATGCTCCAGACGATGCCGGCCGGGGTGAACAGATTGTTCAGATCGCTGCCGTCCCGCCCATAGCTGCCGGACAGAGAGATCTGCGGCAGCATGTTGGCCGTCGCCACGCCCACCGAGGCGGTCGCCGAATGCAGCAGCGCGCTAAAGGCGCGGATGTCCGGGCGCTGCCCGACAAGTTTCGATGGTAACGAAACCGGCAGGTCGTTGGGCAATGTCAGGGCTGCAAGGTCCAAGGTCGGCGTCGCATACTGGTCGGGACGGCCGCCCAGATAGACCGCCAGCTGGTTGCGCGCCTGCTGCAGCTGTTTGCGCAGCCCCGGCAGGGTCGCGATCTGCGCATCCAGCGTCGATTGCTGCTGCAGAACGTCCACTTGGCTGACGCCGCCAAGCTGGAAGCGCTGCCGCGTCAGGTTCAAAGCGTCGGTGTCGGCGCGAATGATGTCGTGCGTGGTGTCGATCTGTTGCTGCAACGACGCCTCGGTGATCGCGGTGGTAATGACGTTGGCGATCAGCGTCAGGTCGGTCGCCTCCAGCTCGAACCGCTGGTATTCGGCCTGCGCGTGCAACTGCTCGATCTGGCGGCGGATGCCGCCGAACGCGTCCAGCGTGTACGAGACGTCCAGCGCGCCGCTGTACAGCGAGAAGGTGGCTGATCCGGATCCGAGGCCAAATCCGGCGAGCGATTCGCGCTGCCGCTGGAACTCGCCGGTGGCGCTCACCGCGGGAAATAGCGCACCCTGCTCTGCTCGGGTGTTCTCCCGAGCCTCGCGCAGCGTGGCTTGGGCGGCGGCGACATCGGGATTGGCCCTCAGCGCCTCGGTCACCAGGGCGGCAATCTGCGGCGAACGGAAGAGCTCCCACCACTCGCCTTGGATGTCGCGATCCGGCGTCAGAAACTGCGCCGAACCGCCTGGCGTGGCGGCGGAGACGGTGTGTGCCGGCAACGCGGCCTCGGTGAACCGTGTGCTGGCGGGTGCTGCCGGGGGATGGAAATTGGGTCCGACGGCGCAGCCCGCCAGGACCGTCGCCGGCAACGCGGCGCGCACGATCGGCCAAGGGATCGCCGAAGCGATTGTCCTTGGAATTGCCCAGGGGATTGCCCAAGGGATTGAAATGAAGGGCATCGATCGATGATATTCCTATACCAATGCGTCCAGTATGTGCCATGCTAGACCCATCAGTCCAGTATCTAAATCGAGAGGAGAGCGTTCGTGGCAGCCACGCTGGCCTTTACGCGGCCCGGTCGGCCCAAAGACAGCGCCAAGCATGTGGCCATTATCACGGCCGCGCGAAGCCTGTTCACCAGTCAGCCATTCGATCTGGTGACGATGGAGGCGGTGGCGGCCCAGGCGGGCGTGTCGAAGATGACCGTCTACAGCCACTTCCGCGACAAGGAAACGCTGTTCGAGACGATCGTCGCGGCAACCGCTGAGCAGATGATCGCCGCATTGTCCGCGCCAGATCAGGACGACGCTTTGCATGATCGATTGCTGGCGGTCGGCATCGGCTTCCTCGACGTGATCCTGGGTTCGGACATCTGCAAGATGTCGCACACCCTGCCCGGCGCGCTGCGCGCCAACCGCCAACTGGCGGAGCGCTTCTACGCCGCCGGCCCCGGGCGGGTGCGCCGAGCGTTGGCTGGCATGATCGCGGCCGCGGCGCAACGGGGCGAGCTGGCGGTGGATGACGCGGAGCGCGCGGCCGATGACCTGGTCGGCTTGTGGGAGGGCGGCTTGCCGGCGCGGATTGCCTTCGGCCTGGCCGAACTCAGCACACATGAGGAAATCAGGCGCCGGGCGCTGCGCGGAACCGAGGTGTTTCTGCGCGCCTATCGGGCCTGAACCGGGTCCGGAACCCTGTCCGGCAAGGGCGATCACGCAGCCGCCGTCAGTCCGCCGCGTCCTCAACCAGCACGATATGCAGCCGCCGGGGCCCGTGCGCGCCCAGTTCCAGCGTCTGCTCGATATCGGCGGAACGCGATGGGCCGGTGACGAACATGACGTTGCGCGGCATGGCGCCGGCCTCGGCGCGCAGGCGATCCCAGCCATCTTCGTAGGCGCCGACGATGGCATCGGCGCGCAGCACCGCGATCTCGGTATCAGCCAGCAGGTTCAACGTCACCGGCCGGTCCGCCGCACTGGGCAGCATCAGCGTGCCGGTTTCGGCGATGCCGGCAAAGGCGTGCTGCACGCTGACCGTATCGGTGTCCTGGGCGGGTCCCTCGCGGATCTCCAGCAGCGGGCGCGCCGACCAGGGGATCGCGCGCAGTTCGGGATGCGGTGCCATCACCATCCGGCCGGGCAGGTTCTGTGCCGACAGATAGTCCGCCACCGCGCCCGGCACCGCGTCGAGGTCGGCGACCCTGGCAACCGAACCGAACTCCTGTTCGACATTGCGCACGAACAGGTCCACCTGTTCGGCGTGCGGCAGGTGCGAGCGCGCCGGGATCAGGTGGCGCGGATGGGCTGCCAGGCGGCCGCGTAGCATGGCGGTCTGATCCGGCGGCAGCGCACCGCGTTTCAGGCCGCGGCGGATCGCGGTCAGGATGTCCTGCCGTCCCATCAGACTCCCCCGGTGCGTTGCGCCTTGGCGTAGCGGGCAAAGAAGGTGTCGCCCTCGGGCGCCGGCAGGTCACGTTCGGCGGTCCACCCGCGCGCCAGCGGCATCGCGGCGAACCGCCCCTTGCGGCGTCCCAGCAGGCCCAGTCCGACCGCCGCTGCTCGGGTGGCAAGGCGATACAGCGGAGGCCGCCGCGCCAGGAATCCCCACAAGGCGAGGTTGGTCCGGGTCGTCGACGGGGTCAGGTGACGCTCGAACTCGCGTTCACGCCAGTGCCGCATCAGCTTCGGCAATGGTATCCGCACCGGGCAGACGCTTTCGCATTTGCCGCAGAAGGTGGAGGCGTTGGGCAGGTGCGCCGCCTTGTCCACCCCGATCAGGCTGGGCGTCAGCACCGCGCCCATCGGGCCGGGATAGACCCAGCCATAGGCGTGGCCTCCGACCGCCGAATACACCGGACAGTGGTTCATGCAGGCGGCACAGCGGATGCAGCGCAGCATGTCCTGGAACTCGGTTCCCAGCATCGCCGAACGGCCGTTGTCGATCAGCACCACATGGTACTCGTCGGGGCCGTCGAGGTCGTCCGGGCGGCGCGCGCCGGTCGAGAACGTGGTGTAGACCGAGAAATCCTGACCCGTCGCCGATCGCGCCAGCACCCGCAGCAGTGACGTCGCATCCTCCAGCGTGGGGACGCATTTCTCGATGCTGGCCAGTACGATATGCACCCGGGGCAGGGTCTGTGTCAGGTCGCCGTTGCCCTCGTTGGTGACGATCACGCTGCTGCCGGTCTCGGCGATCAGGAAATTCGCCCCGGTGATGCCGACATCGGCGGCGAGGAACTTGGAGCGCAGTTTTTCGCGCGCCTCGACCAGTATGTCGCGCCGTTCGGTGAAGCTTCGATCGCTGGGCAGGTCGGTATGGGCGGCGCGGAACGCGGTCTCCCAGTCTTCCATGTTCAGATGGAACGCCGGGGCGATGATGTGGCTGGGCAGTTCGTGGCGAAGCTGGATGATGTATTCGCCAAGGTCGGTCTCGACCGGGGTGATGCCGTGGCGTTCCAGGTGGTCGTTGATCGCAATCTCCTCGCCGATCATCGACTTGCCCTTGGTGACGGTGCGGGCATTGGCGGCCTGGCAGATCCCCAGCACGGCGGCGCGCGCCGCCTCGGCGTCGGAGCACCAGTGCACCTTGCCGCCCGAGGCCAGCACCTTGGCCTCGTAGGCTTCCAGGTAGAAGTCGAGGTTGGCCAGGGCATGGTTCTTGATGTCGCGGGCGGTATCGCGCAGCCGGTCGAATTCCGGCAGCGCGGCGACCGCGGCAGCGCGGCGGGCGATGAAGCTGGGGCCGCTGCGGGCCAGCGCCTTCTGCAGGCCGGCATCGCCCAGCGCGGCCTGGGCGTTGCGCTTGAAGGCGGAAGAGGTGGCGACGTGCATTCCTGGGTCTCGTTTACAGCCGGATTGAGGATAGCCCGGGGCACGCTGCGATCCTATAGCGGTAAGGCTGCCCCGGGCGCGGCGTCTGGCCGGCGGTTCGCGCCGTTAACCAAAAATCAACCAAATGGCGCTTTGATCGGTGGCCGATGTTCCCGCTTCGGGGGCAGGGACAAGGAACCCCGCATGAATGATCTTGTCGCCGGCGCCGATCCGGAAATGTTGCGCACGATGCTGCGCGACATCGCCGCCCGCGACCTGCTGGGGCGCTTCACCGACAGCCATTCGCTGCCCCATATCGCCGAACTCGCCGAGAGTATCAGTGCGGCGCAGTATTTCGTCGCGAACATGCAAAAAGCCGCCCGCTTCATCCGCAAGCCCGACTACATCGACCACGCCCTGGGTGCTCGGTCGGTGGACGGGCTGGTGCTGGAGTTCGGCGTCGCCACCGGCCAGACCATCAACCACATCGCCGCCGCTCTGCCGCGCCAGACCGTGCACGGCTTCGACGTCTTCACCGGACTGCCCGAGGACTGGCGCCCGGGCTTTCCCGCCGGATCGTTCCGCCAGCCCGGTCTGCCGCGGGTGCATGCCAATGTGGAGCTGATCGTCGGCCTGTTCCAGGACAGCTTGCCCGGCTTCGTCGATACCCATCCCGGGCCGATCTCGCTGCTGCATGTCGACTGCGATCTGTACTCCGCGACCAAGACGATTTTCCGCTATCTGGGTCACCGGCTGGTCAGCGGCAGCATCATCCTGTTCGATGAGTACTTGAACTACCCCGGCTGGCGGCAGGGCGAGTTCAAGGCGTTCCAGGAGTTCCTCGCCTGGTCGGGGCAGAGCTACGAATACATCTCCATTGTCAGCGTCCACCAGCAGGTCGCGGTGCGTATTAACAGCGGCTGATGCCTCCCGCCGGCGCGCCCACGCCGGCCTTGATGTCTCGCGCCGGCTTGGGGTCTTGGCCCCGGAGGCTGCCTCCGTTATCCCTTGACCGGTATCCGATCGGAAAGGACTGCGGAGCATGACGCGCACCCACGACATCGCGGTGCTGCCCGGCGACGGGATCGGCAAGGAGACCGTGCCCGAATCGCTCAAGGTGCTGGATGCCGCGGCGCGCCGCTTCGGCTTCGACCTGAACCTTGCGCATTACGACTGGTCCTGCGAGACCTACAAGGACACCGGATTGATGATGCCCGCCGACGGGCTGGACCAGTTGGCGAAGTCGGATTCTATCCTGCTGGGCGCGGTGGGCTGGCCGGGCGTGCCCGATCACGTGTCGCTGTGGGGCCTGCTGATCCCGATCCGGCGCGGCTTCGACCAGTACGCCAATGTGCGCCCCTGCAAGCTGCTGCCCGGCGTGCGCACGCCGTTGGCTGGACGCACCGAGGCCGACATCGACTTCTACGTGGTGCGCGAGAACACCGAGGGCGAATATTCTTCGGTCGGCGGCCGCATGTTCCCCGACAGCGACCGCGAGTTCGTGTCGCAGCAGAGCATCTTCAGCCGCCAGGGAGTGGACCGGATCCTGAAATACGCCTTCGAGCTGGCGATGACCCGGCCGAAACGGCACGTGACGTCGGCGACCAAGTCGAACGGCATCATCCATACCATGCCATACTGGGACGAGCGTTTCGCCGCGATGAGCCGGCACTACCCCGACATCCGCACCGACCAGTATCACATCGATATCCTGTGTGCGCATTTCGTGCAGCATCCGGACTGGTTCGACGTGGTGGTGGGGTCCAACCTGTTCGGCGACATCCTGTCCGATCTGGGCCCCGCGGTGGCCGGATCGATCGGCATCGCCGCCAGCGCCAACATCAATCCGGAGCACAAATTCCCGTCAATGTTCGAGCCGGTGCATGGGTCTGCCCCGGATATCGCGGGGAAGTTCATCTGCAACCCGATCGGTCAGATCTGGTCGGCCGCGCTGATGCTGCAGCACCTGGGCGAGGCCGACGCGGGCCGCGCGATCGTCGATGCGATCGAGACCCTGCTGCGCGAGAGTGGGCCGAAGACGCGCGACATGGGCGGGCAGGCGGGCACCGCGGATGTCGGGACGGCGATCGCCGAACTGGTGGTTCGGGGGTAGTTCACGGCCGGCGGCGTGCCGCTGGCGGATCGCGGCGATGACGGCCGTAGCCGTGTGGTGGCATCGGCGGCTGCCAAACCCGGACCCGCCGGCGGCGCGAGGGGCCAGTTCCGCGGCGCGGCCTGATTCGAGGGAGCCGTGGAAAATTCCGTGGAGCCCCGATCTGTGGAACCCCTAACAGCCAAGCTGCTTCAGCTTTTGTTAAGCTCAACACAGAGGCAGCCGGAGGGCCACGAAGGGCCACGGAGATTTTGATAAACGCCGGAGCGGCGTTCATTGCCCTCGCCGGACAAATGGCCACCGCTTCGTCGTCTCGTCCGGGGACGGCTCCGTGGCCCTTGGTGGCCCTCACTCTTCCTCCGTGTTTATATTTTCTAAGAAACGAAAAGCAGCGAACTTGAGCAGCGCAGACAGCCGATCGCGACCGTCGCCCACTGAACCGACGCGACCCTCCCCGATCAGAAATAGTGCCAGAAGTTCGACGCCCGCGCCCGCTCGGGATCGCCGTCAAACACGATCTGGCCGTTGTTCATGATCACCACCCGATCGGCGATCTGCATCGCCGCGGCGACATTCTGTTCGACCAGCACCGCGGTCATCGCGTGTGATTTGCACACCTCTCGCACCTGCTGGAACATGCGCGCCACCAGATTGGGCGCCAGCCCGATCGAGGGTTCGTCCAGCATCAGGCAGCGCGGCGTCCCCAGGATCGCCAGCGACAGCGCCAGCATCTGCTGCTGCCCCCCGCTCATGCTGCCCGCCCGGGTCGCCTGGCGTTCGCGCAGCACCGGGAACAGGTGATAGACCGCGGCCACATCGAACATCGCACCGGGCCCGACATTGCGCGCCGCCACCACGTCGAGGTTCTCGGCAACGCTCAGATCGGGAAAGATGCCGCGCCCCTCTGGCAACAGCCGCAACCCCAGCGCCACCCGTTCGGCGACGCCAAGCCGATCGATCCGCTGGCCGTCGAACAGCGTCTCCCCCGCGCTTGGCCGCAGCAGGCCCATGATCGCCCTCAGTGTCGTGGTCTTGCCGGCTCCGTTATGACCCAGCAACGCCAGGATCTGGCCTGGGTCCAGCGCCAGCGACACGTCCGAGATCACCGTCTTCGCGCCGTAGCCGGCGGCCAGCCGGTTCACCGACAGCACCATCAGATCGCACCGCCGAAATAGATTTCTGCCAGCGCCGGGTCGCTGACGATGGCCTCGGGCGAACCGCGCGCCATCAGATGGCCCTGGTGCAGGAACAGCACGTCATCGGCGATCTGCTGCACCACGCGGGTGTTGTGCTCCACCACCAGAAGGGTCTTGCCATCGTCGCGCAGCCGGCGCAGCAGCGTCATGACGCTATCCAGCGCGCCGGCGGACAGGCCCGAGGCAGGCTCGTCCAGCAGCAGCAACTCGGCGCCGGTGGCCATCACGCGGGCGATGATCAGCAGCTTCTGCTCGCCATAGGAAAGGTTGCGAACGATACTATCAGCCCGCTCCGACAGGCCGACGCGATCCAGCAGGGCACGCGCCTGGTCGCGCCGCCCGCGTTGCGCGGCGGCGACGTGGAACGGGCGGAAGATCGCCGCGATCGGCTCCTCGCCGACCTGGGCGGGAAGCCCGGCCAGCACGTTGTCGATCACCGTCAGGTCGGTGAACAGGCGCAGGTTCTGAAACGTCCGGGCGATGCCGGCGGCGACGATGGCCTGTGGCTTCCAGCCGTCCAGCGCCTGGCCCTTGAACTGCACCGACCCGGCATTCGGGCGAAGAAAACCGGTGACGACGTTGAAGATGGTGGTCTTGCCGGCGCCGTTCGGACCGACCAGGCAGGTGATGCGGCCCTGCTCGACGGTCAGGCTGCAATCGTTCAGCGCCTTCAGCCCGCCGAAGCTGACCTCCAGGCCGCTCGCCTGCAGATACGCGGTCATAGCTTTTCCCCCGCCAGCCCCTGCGGGCGGAACACCATGAAGGAGATCAGCAGCACGCCGTAGAGCAACTGCCGGGCGGCGGCCGCGACGGTGGTCGGGATCGCCACCAAGGTCAGCAGCTGCGGCAGCGCCAGCAGCAGGAACGGACCGACGATCGACCCGGCCAGGGTGCGCGCACCGCCCACCACCACCATGGTCAGCAGCAGGATCGAGGCATCGAGGTCGAACGACGATGGATCGATGAAGCTCAGGAACGTCGCATACAGGCCGCCCGCGGTGCCGGCGAACGCGCCGGCCAGCGCGGCGGCCGACACCTTCGCCCGCAGCACGCTCTTGCCCGACGCGGCAACCGCGATCTCATCCTCGCGGATCGCCCGCAGCAGGCGTCCGAACGGGGCGCGCATCACCAGCCAGAAGATCAGGCAGCCCAGCAGCATAGCGCCGACGCAAAGTGCCGCGACCGAGGACGTGGAGTTCAGCGCCTTGCCGGCAAGGTCGGGGGCTGGGATGCCGGGCAGGCCGTTGGCGCCCCCCGTTCCGGCGGTCCAGTTGGTAAACACCGCGGTGGCCAGCAACTGGATTCCGAAGGATGTTACTACGAAGTAATCACCGGCCACGCGCAGCGCCGGCAGCGTCACCAGTATGTTCAGCGCGATGCAGCCCAGCGCCGCGATCGCCAGCGCCGGCAGGAACGAGGTCAGGTCGTTCATCAGGAAATAGGCGACGATATAGGCGCCGACCCCGAACACCGCGGCCTGCGACACCGAAAAGATGCCGGCGATGCCGACCAGCAGGTTGGTGGACAGGCCGAGCAGCACGTAGATCGAGGCCAAGGTGAGGTAGCTAAGCCAGAAATCCATCGCTCAGCGCGCCGCCGCGAACAGCCCGGTGGGGCGAAACAACATGAAGATCACGAAGATGAAGAAGGTGATGCCGATGCTCCACTCGCCGGGGATAAACAACAGCGACATGTTCTGCAGCGCGGCGATGACGATTGACAGCACGAAGGCGCCGGTGATGCTGCCGACGCCGCCGGCGATCATCGCGATGGTGGCGGTCAGCAGCGGCGTCACCCCGCCATAGGGTTGCAGGCCGAAATCCAGCGGCACCAGCACGCCGGGCAGGCAGACCAGGGCGGAGGCTATGGCCATGACATAGACATGCACACGGCGTGGCCGCAGCCGGGTGATCTCGGCCAGGAACGGATTGGACGCCACCGCCCTGATCTGCTTGCCGAGGATGCTGCGGTGGGCGAACAGCATCACCCCGCCATAGGCCGCCAGGCTGAGCACCACGGTCAGCAGTTGCGTCACCGTCAGCCGGACGTTGCCGGCCACGGTGAACACACGCGATCCCCACGGCAGGTCGAACTGCAGGATGTTGGCCGTATAGACGGCTGCTAGGATGTTCTGGATCACCGCCAGCAGCCCCAGCGAGGCAATCAGCACCACCAGATGGGTCGCTCGGCGGCGCTCCAGCCTGGCATACAGCAACGTCTGGATCAGCGCGCCCGTGACCGTGCACGCGACCACCGCCACCAGGAACGCGACCGGTGCCGGCATGCCGAACCGCAGCATCGACCAGGCGATGTAGCCAGCCATCGTATAGACGCCGGCATGGGCGACATGGAAGATCTTGGTGGTGGCGTAGACCAGCGAGAAGCTCACCGCGACGATGCCCAACGCGCAGCCGGTCACGATCCCATTGCACAGCAGTTGCAGCGCCAGCATGCCAGCGATCCGGTCAATCGGTGCTGGTCTGCTTGATGGTGACGTCCTTGCCGCCCTTCATCATGTCGATGTCCAGCGGAACCGTCGCGGTGTTGCTGTTGAACTGCAGCGGGATCAGGCCCTGGAACTTGCGGATGGCGAACAGCGCATCGTGCATGTTCTCCCCGGTCAGCGGCTTGCCCTCGGCCAGCACCTTGTCGGTCACCGCCAGCACGATCTGCGTGGCGTTGTAGTACTGGCGGACGAAGAATTCCATGTCGACGCCGAACTTGGCGCGGAACGCTGCCGCCAGGTCGGGCGGTGCGTCGATCCGCACCTGGGTGTGCACGAAACCCTCCGCTGCCGGGTCGGCGATGGTGGCGGGATCGGCGAAGAAGGTGGTCCCGGCGACAGTGAATTTCAGCCCCAGTTGCTTGTATTGCTGCGCCATCTGCAGCAGGCCGGCGGTGATCGAGACCAGCATCACCTGCGGCTTGGCGTTGGCCAGTTTCAACAGCGCCGGGCGGTAGTCGGTCTGGCCGAACTGCGAGGGTTCCTGCGACAGAATGGTGCCGCCGGCCTTGGGGAAGTATTTCACGAAATCATCGCGCCCGGAGATCCCGGCGGCGTCGTTCTCATATAGGATCGCGCCCTGTTTCTTGCCTTCGCCGATGAGATAACGCGACAACACCTTGACCTCGTCGCCGATGGTGGGAAGCGTGTTGACCAGATAGGGCGAGGCGGTGGCCAGCTTGTCGGCCTGCGCGCCGGCGTTGATCAGCAGGATCTTCTTGCGCGTCGCCAGCGGCGCCATCGCCAGCGACGGGCCGGAATAGGCGGTGAAGATCAGCGGCACTTTCTGCAGATCGACCAGCTTGTTGAAGCTCAGGATGGACTGGTCGGGCTTGGCCTGGTTGTCCTCGAACAGCACCTCGATCTTGTTGCCACGCACGCCGCCGGCGGCATTGGCCTTGTCGATGGCGAACTGGATGCCGTGCATCTGCTGGGTGCCGATCATCGCGCCCGGTCCGGTCAGCGGCAGTATGGCGCCGAAACGAATCGTCTCGGCGCGCGCGCCGACGGCAAGCAGCATGGAAGCGAGGATCACAACCCCGCTTCTGGTGATGGAGCGCATGGACATTTCCCCGCTGGTGTCCCGTCCCGAGGTCGGTCGCTTCGCGGCATGGCGCGAACCGGGGACCTTGGGACATTGATTCGCGGCAGGCTTATGCGCGGCGCCATCCGCGGTCAAGCCGCGGTCTCGGGCCGCCCCGCATCGGCCGTCGAGCGTCGATTGCCGCGAACTCCAAGTACTCTTGACGTTTCGGCGGGTTCTGATCTGCTGTCCGGCCCGACGTCAAGACCATGCCAGGACAGGAGGATTGAAGTGGAATTCGGGTATTTCTCGATGCCGTCACATCCACCGGAGCGCGCCTTGAAGACCGGCCTGGAATGGGACCTGCAAACCCTGCGCTGGCTCGACGAACTGGGTTATAGCGAAGCCTGGATCGGCGAGCATCACACCGCGCCGTGGGAGCCTAATCCGTCCCCCGACCTGCTGATCGCGCAGGCGCTGCTGCAGACCAAACGGCTGCGCATCGGGCCCGGCGGCTTTCTGCTGCCCTATCACCATCCCGCCGAACTGGCTAACCGGGTGGCGATGCTGGACCACATGTCGGACGGTCGGTTGATGTTTGGGGTCGCCGCCTCCGGCCTGCCAAGCGATTGGGCGATGTTCAATGTCGATGGCATGTCCGGCACCAACCGCGAGATGACGCGCGAGGCGCTCGATATCATCCTGCGGATGTGGAGCGACGAGCCGTCGTTCCAGTATCGCGGCAAGTTCTGGAACGTGGACAAGCCCGAACCGATGTTCGGCACTCTCAAGCCCCACCTCAAGCCGCTGCAGCGGCCGCACCCGCCGATCGGGGTGGCCGGGCTGTCGAAGAACTCGGACACGCTGAAGATGGCTGGCGAGCATGGCTTCCTGCCGCTCAGTCTGAACCTCAATCCGTCCTACGTCGCCACCCATTGGGCGGCGGTCGAGGAAGGCGCGAAACGCGCCGGCCGCACGCCGCACCGGCGCGACTGGCGCATGGTGCGCGAGGTGTTCGTGGCCGACACCGATGCCGAGGCGATGCGCCTTGCGGTCGGCGGCATGATGGGACGGATGATGCGGGAGTATTTTCTGCCGTTGCTGGCCCAGTTCGGCTTTCTGGAGTATCTGAAGCACGATCCCTCGGTGCCGGATTCCGATGTTACTCCGGAATATTGTGCCCGGCACAACTGGCTGGTCGGCTCGCCCGCCACGGTGGCGGAAAAGCTGGAACGGGTGTATCGCGACGTCGGCGGCTTCGGCAGCCTGCTGGTGTTCGGCTTCGACTACGCCGACAACCCGGGGGCTTGGCACAATTCGCTGCGGCTGCTGGCGCAGGAAGTGGCGCCCCGGGTCGAGCACCTGACCCCGCGGTAAACCGGCTGCGCCGCATGACCCATGTGCTGCACCGCTCCGGCGTCGTCCCGCCGATTGCCGTCGGCGGCGAGGGTCTGTTCATCCACACCGCTGACGGCCGCCGCGTCATCGATGCCTCCGGCGGCGCCGCCGTTGCCTGCCTGGGCCACGGCAATCGCCGCGTCGCCGACGCCATTGCCCGCCAGGCCGCCAACTTGGCCTATGCCCATACCGGCACGTTCGCCAGCCAGCCGGCCGAGGATCTGGCCGATATCCTCCTGCAAGACGAGCCCGGCGGGCTGACCCGAGCGTGGTTCTGCTCCTCGGGTTCCGAGGCCAACGAGGCGGCGATCAAGCTGGTTCGGCAATACTTCGTTGAGATCGGCCAGCCGCGCCGGGTGCGCACCATCGCCCGCCGCCAATCCTACCACGGCACCACGCTGGGCGCGCTGGCCGCGGGCGGCAACATGATGCGCCGCGGCCACTACGAACCGATGCTTAGCCAGACCCACAGCCTGGTCTCGCCGTGCTTTGCCTATCGGTTTCGTAACGAAGGCGAGACCGACGCACAATACCTCGACCGGCTTGCGGATGAACTGGAGGCCGAGTTCCAGCGCGTCGGGCCCGACACCGTGATGGCGTTCCTCGCCGAACCGGTGGTCGGCGCCACCACCGGCTGCGTTACCGCGCTACCGGGCTACTTCCAGCGCGTGCGCGGCATCTGCGATCGCCACGGCGCGCTGCTGATCCTCGATGAGGTGATGTGCGGCATGGGCCGCACCGGGTCGATGCACGCCTGGGAACAGGAGGCGGTCACTCCCGACATCGAGGTCATCGGCAAGGGCCTCGGCGGCGGCTACCAGCCGATCGGCGGCATCCTGATCGCCGATCGCATCGTGCGCGCCTTGGCCGACGGTTCGGGGGGCTTCCTGCACGGCCAGACCTACCAGGCCCACCCGGTCGCCTGCGCCGCCGCGCTGGAGGTGCAACGCATCATCCGCGACGACGATCTGATCGCCAACGTCCTCGCCATGGGGCAACGCCTGGAGACCGCGCTGCACGATCGCTTCGGCAACCACCGCCATGTCGGCGACATCCGTGGACGCGGCCTGTTCCGGGCGCTGGAGTTCGTCACCGACCGCGCCACCAAGGCGGTGTTCGACCCAGGCTTGAAGCTGCACGAACGGGTCAAGGCCGAGGCGATGGCGCGCGACCTCGCGACCTATCCGATGGGCGGCACGATCGACGGCCGGCAGGGCGACCATGTCGTCCTGGCGCCCCCCTACATCGCCACCGCAGGCGATATCGACACCATCGTGGCGCGCCTGGGTGATGCGGTGGACGCGGCGCTGGCCGACCTGTGAGCGACAGAATCTGAGAAGCATTCGCATCATTACGCTCCCCACTTGACGGCATCGCGATCTCCGCCACATTGCCGCCGTCATGCGCAATTTCTCAGAGCTGACCGAACGCGAAATCCTCGCCCTGGCGATCGCCAACGAGGAGGAGGATGGCCGCATCTATCTCGACATCGCCGAGGGACTGCGCGTCGACTATCCCGGCAGCGCCAACGTGTTCACCGAGATGGCCGGCGAGGAAGGCGAGCATCGCCACCGCCTGCTGGAAGTCTACCGGGCGAAATTCGGCGAACACATCCCGCTGATCCGGCGCCACGACGTGCGCGGTTTCGTCCAGCACAAGCCGGTCTGGCAGATGTATCCGATGAACCTGAAAGCGGTGCGCAACCTCGCCGAAAGCATGGAGACCGAGACCCAGGGCTTCTACCGCCGCGCCTCGGCGCGCAGCGAGGACGTCACCATCCGCAAGCTGCTGGGCGACCTGGCCGACGCCGAGGTCGAGCACGAGCACCGCGCCGACCAGTTGGTGGAGGAAAACCTGCCGGCCAACGTGCGCCGCGACGAGGATCTGCGTGCCCGCCAGTCCTTCGTGCTGCGGATCATCCAGCCCGGCCTCGCCGGCCTGATGGACGGTTCGGTGTCCACCCTGGCGCCGGTGTTTGCCGCCGCCTTCGCCTCCGGCCAGACCTGGGAGACGTTCCTGGTCGGCCTGGCCGCCTCGGTCGGCGCCGGCATCTCGATGGGCTTCGCCGAGGCGCTGTCCGACAACGGCAGCCTGACCGGGCGCGGCGCTCCGCTGATGCGGGGCGGCATCAGCGGCCTGATGACGGCGGCGGGCGGCATCGGCCACACCTTGCCGTTCCTGATCCCGAACTTCTGGACCGCGATGGTGGTGGCGATCGCGGTGGTGATCGTCGAACTGGCGGTGATTTCCTGGGTGCGCTGGAAATACATGGACACCCCGCCGCTGTCGGCGACGCTTCAGGTGGCGTTCGGCGGCGCGCTGGTGTTCGGCGTCGGCATCCTGATCGGCAGCAGTTGATCCAAGCGCCACTGCTTAGGCCAACCCAGGCGATCGCCCCACACCCCGCCGTCTAAACCGACTTCACCTCGCCGCCATCCATCCGCATCATCGCACCGGTCATCCATCGCGCGCCCGGAGAGACCAGGAACCCCATCAGCTCGGCGATCTCCTCCGGCTCACCATACCGCGCGATGCCAGCCTCCTTGGGGAACGTCTCGGTCGCCTCCTTCGCCGTCATGTGATGGATGTCCGCCCAGTGCGCCAGGTAGGAACGCCGCCGCCCGGTCATCACCGGACCCGGCAACACGCTGTTGACCTGCACGCCGTCGCTGATCCCGCGATCCGAAAACGCCTTGGCAAGCGCCACGATCGCCGCGTTGATCGTCCCCACGGCCGCATACGACGCTTTCGGGAAAAGCGCCGAGTTCCCCGACATGAACACCACGGCACCCTTGGCCGCCTTCAGCGCCGGCCACGCCGCGACCGTCAGCCGCCGCGCCCCGTGCAGCTTGAGGTTCATCCCAAGGTCCCACTGCGCGTCGGTCATCTCCAGCACGTCGACCTGCGGCACCGCGCCGGCGATGTTCAGCAGCGCATCGATGCGGCCGAACCTTCCCATGGTTTCATCGACCACCTTGCGCGCCGCCGCGACCTGCGACAGATCGAGGTCGATCACCAGCGGCTCAGCGCCAGCTTCCCGCACCGCGGCAGCCGTCTCATTCAGGTTCCGCCGATCGCGCGCGGCAAGCACGATCGCGCAAAGTCCTTGGCAAGGCGAATGGCACTCGCCCGCCCGATCCCCTGGCTGGCCCCTGTGATGATCGCAACCGGCTCCGGCATTGGCTGTCTCCTTTGTTGGTTCGGCGTGATCCCGCTCGGCACGCGCACCAGGCAGCCGGGCAAGCACCGTCAGCGTCAGGCCCGAGGCCTCGGCGGCACCCCGGTAAGCAGCGGACCAAGACCCTCGGCGATCGTCAGATGCGCGATGACCGCATCGCGCAACTTGGGGTACGGCAACCCAGCCAGCATCGCGGTCTGCACCGCCGCCATCACCTCACCGGCCTCCGACCCGATCATGGTGAAGCCCAGGATGCGGTCGTCGTCGGCGGCGACGACAACCTTCATGAACCCCTCGGTCTCCCCGGTCGCCTGGGTGCGCAGCACCTTGGCCATCGGCAGTGCCGCCACCCGTGCCGCGACGTTGCGCCGCTGCGCCTCGCCTTCCGACAGGCCGACGCGAGCGAGCGGCGGATCAGTGAACATCACATGCGGGATCAGCCGATCGTCCGTCCTGCGGTTGCCGCCCTCCATGTTGTCCCGCACGATCCTCGAATCGTCGACGGAAACATGCGTGAACTGCGGGCTGCCGGCGCATTCGCCGATCGCCCAGACGTTCGCGGCCGAGGTCTCCAGTCGTTCGTTCACCCGGATGAAGCCGCGCTCGTCCAGCACGATTTCGGCCACGTCGGCACCGATGTCGGCGGTGTTTGCGACGCGCCCCGTCGCCACCAGAAGATCGCTGCCCTCGATCCTGCGTTCCCCGGCGGAGCCGCGCACGGTCACTGTCACCGCGTCGCCGGAAAGCCCCTGCACACCGACCGGCCGCGCGCCCAACACGGTCTCGATACCCTCCGCGGCCAGGATCTCCTGCATCGCCCGCGCCACGTCGGCGTCCTCGCGCCCCATCAGTTGGCCGCCAGGCTCGAGGATCGTTACCCGGCTACCGAACCGGCGGTAGGCCTGCGCCAGCTCGATGCCGGTATAGCCGCCGCCCAGCACGATCAAATGGGTCAGCGGGTCGTCGAGCTCCAGCGCCTCGATGTGGGTAAGCGCGCGCGCCGCGTCGAGACCAGGGACATCGGGAATCGCTGCATGCGAGCCGACATTGACAACGACCGCCTCGCCGCTCAGCAGGCGGACACCGCCGTCATTCAGCGCGACTTCGATCGTGCTTGGGGCAACGAAGCGTCCGCTGCCCATGATCAACTCGGCGCCGCTCTCTTTGTAGGCGCTCAGGTGGAACGCGATCTCACGGTCCACCATGTCCTGCTTGCGGCGGCGCACCGTCCGCATGTCGATCCTGACCGCGTCGGTCAGCGTTCCGTAGCGCGCCGCGTTCCGCACCACGTGGGCGACGTGCGCGCTCCATAATTCGTTCTTCGAGGGCATGCAGGCGACGGCGGGGCAGGACCCCCCAACCCACCGCCGCTCGACAACGGCCACCTTCTTGCCCGCGCGCGCCCAATGCCAGGCGAGCAACTTGCCACCCTGTCCGCTGCCAAGGACCAGTGCTTCAAAGTGTTCCACCTCGGCCATTCGATCTTCCCTTATGTTTCGACTTTCCGGCGCGGCCAGAGACATCGGCCGAGACTGGAGTTTGCCTCAACGTTGGATTTCGGGTTCACGACGCTTGTCTAGGTGCCCAGGAACTCGCGGATCGCTGCGGCGATTTCGCCCGCATGCGTCTCCAGCGCAAAGTGGCCGGTATCGACGAAGCGCACAATCGCCTTGCGGATGTCGCGTTTGAAGGCCTCCGCGCCAGGCGGCAGGAAGAACGGATCGTTTCTTCCCCATACCGCAAGCAATCGCGGCTGATGCCCGCGGAAGTATTCCTGGAAGGTCGGATACAGCGCCACGTTGCTTCGGTAGTCGCGGAGCAGGTCCAGTTGCACCTCGTCGGCGCCCGGACGCCCCAGGTAGAAGTTGTCGAGCGACTGCCCATCCGGCGACACCGCCGTCTCGTCGCCCACCCCGAAAGTGTATTGGAAACGCGTGCTTTCGGGCTTCAGGAAATCACGCAGCGCATCGCGATTGGCCTGCGATGGGTCCTGCCAATAGGCTCGGATCGGACTCCAGGCATCACTCAGCCCTTCCTCATAGGCATTGCCGTTCTGCGAGATGATGGCGGTGATCCGGTCTGGGTGTTTGACGGCGATCCGAAAGCCCGCCGGCGCGCCGTAATCGAACACATAGACCGCGAAGCGTTTGATACCGATCACCTCGGTAAACCGGTCGATGACCTCCGCGATATGGTCAAAGGTATAGGCGAACGTAGTGCGCGGTGGCATGTCGGACTGACCGAAGCCCGGCAGATCAGGCGCGACCAGATGAAACCGGTCAGCGAGCAGCGGAATCAGGTCGCGGAACATATGCCCCGCACTCGGAAACCCATGCAGCAACAGAAGCACCGGCGCGTCCGCTGCCCCCGCCTCGCGATAGAAAATCTTCAATCCACCCACGTCGGCGGAACGATACCTGATTCCGGTCATGGCCCTTGCTCCTGAAATGTAACCCTCTTGGCAACTACGGAACGGTCATCGACAGCCATCAGCCGTCGGCGCTTTCCCTGACCGCATCCAGAATGATCTCGGCAACGGCGTCCGGAGCGGTCACCAACGGCGTGTGGTCGGCCGCGCACGACGTGATGCGCGCCTTCATCCGCTCCGCCATGAACCGCTGTGTCTGGGCACGGATCATGCGGTCTTCCTCCGCCAGCAGACACCAGCTGGCAAATCCCTCCGGCGCGGCACCCCCACCTTGAGGCCGATGCAACGGATTGCGATCGGACTTTGCACCGCCGCCAGCACCGCCGCGCCCTCGACATGCTCCAGGCTGCGACCGAGCGCCGCCACGTCGTCCGCCAGCGAGGTCAGCGGCAGCCGCGCGGCAACCGCCCTGACACCCTTGGCGCGCAGCAATCCGATCACCGTCCCATCGGCCATGCTCCGCTCTCCACCGAACGTCCGCCTAGTAACCAGTTTAGATAGCCTGAACAAGTTACGGACGGGGCGATCAGCTTGTCAACCGGCTACCAGCCAGTTACTTGCAGTTCTGAGATGATCGAGTCTCATGAGGTAGCCTGAATGGCCGCAAGCCGACCCCCCGCCATCTTCATCGCCGACGCCCCCGCCCTCGACTTCCTGAACTCGATCGCCACCCCAACCGACACGCAAATCGAGTGGATCGGCGACGGCGAAGGGCTCCTCGCGTGGCTCGTGCAAGCGCACCTCGCGCCCCCCGAACAAATCCGGCGCCTCCAGTCGCAAGCCATGCCCGGGGAACTCGACAGCGTCGCCGCTCAGGCCAGATCCTTGCGCGAGTGGTTCAGGGACTTCGTGTGCCAGCGCATGGGACGCCCGCTCGTCGCCGAAGACCTCGCCGCACTCGCACCGCTCAACCGCCTGCTCGGACGCGACGACCTGTTCAGCCAGATCGTCGCCCACGCACACGGCAATCTCGCCGTCGAGTTGCAGCCGGTGCGGCGCTGGCGCTCACCGGAATCGCTGCTCCTGCCGATCGGCGAGGCGCTCGGGAAATTCGTCTGCGAGGGGAATTTCTCCAACGTGAAGCAATGCGAGGGCGACCCCTGCACGCTACTGTTCGCCGACCACACACGTGCCCGAGCGCGCCGATGGTGCAGCATGGAAGTGTGTGGCAATCGCGCCAAGCAGGCGGCTCATCGGCTCCGGCAAAAGACCAAGCCCTGACCGGCTCAGCCCTTGCACCAGGTCGCCACCTGCGCATGCGTCGCGAACCAGCAGCCGCCCTTCGCCTTCATGTGCCCGATCAACCGGGCCAGCAGCGGCAGCCGCGACCGGTGGCCGGTGATGTGTGGATGCATGGTCAACAGGAACATGCCGCCCTCGTCCCAGGCGCCATCGAACTCGGCGGTGAAAATCTCCTCCACCGCCGAGGGCGGCGTGTAGGGACGCAGGCCAGAGAACCGCAGCATGTTGAAGTAGACCGCATCGTCGCGAATCCATTCCGGGGGCAGTTCGACAATGCCGGTCGGCTGGCCCTGGTCTTCCAGCTCATAAGGATCGTCGTCCGCCATCAGGCTGCTGTCGTACAGCAGTTTCATCTCGCGGATGATATCCAAGGTATTGACCGAAAAGTCCCAGCTCGCGGTGCGGATGCCCACCGGCTCAGTACCGCTGACCTTGGCCAGCGTTTCACGTGATCGCAGCGTCAGTTCGCGCTCCGCCTCCCTGGGCAATGACGTATTGACTTCGTGTATCCACGAATGGATGCCGATCTCGTGGCCGTCGGCGGCCACCGCGCGCACCTCTTCGGGGTGCAGCAGGGCCGAAACCGCGGGATAGAAGAACGTTGCCGGCACCGATTCGCGTTCCAGCAGCTTGCGGATCCTGGGCGTTGCCTGCCGGGCGCCATACTGGCCCTGGCTGATCCGCATCGGGCTGGCGTCGTTGTCGCGCAGCGGAATGGTCTCGTGATCGGCATCGAAGCTGATCGCCACCGCGCAGCGCGCTCCCTGCGGCCACGCTTGCGGCTTCAGGCTGCGCCCGGCGCGAGCGCGTCCGACCATCGTCCGCCAGGTCTGTTCCGGCCATTGCCACGGTTCGGTGCTCATGCGGGGTTCCCTCGATGCGCTGCGAACGTCATGCTGCACCCAGACCGCCGCATTGGAAAAGAGCCCCCATGCCCGACCTTGATCCCGCCCTGCTGACCGCTGAGGACATGCTTGCTGCCTACGCCCGACAGCAGCTCAGCCCGGTCGACGTGCTGCAGGCCATCACCGAACGCGTGGCTCGGCTGAACCCGCGGCTGAACGCCTTCGCGGTGATGAACCCCGGCGCGCTGCAGATGGCCGCCGACAGCGCCTCGCGCTGGCGCGCCGGCCGCCCGCTCGGCATCCTGGACGGCGTGCCGTGCACGGTGAAGGACCTGGTCGATCTCGCCGGCTTCCCGACCCGTCGCGGCAGCCGCACCAGCAGCGCCGACCCGGTGCCCGACGACGCGCCGATGGTGATGGGACTGAAGGCGGCGGGGGCAGTGATCCTGGGCAAGACCACCACCACCGAGTTCGGCTGGAAATCGCCCGGCGACTGTCCGCTGCACGGCATCACCCGCAACCCCTGGAATCCGGACCACACCACCGGAGGCTCGTCGTCCGGTGCCGCCGCCGCCGCAGCCGGCGGCTTCGGACCGCTGCATATCGGCACCGACGCCGGCGGGTCGGTGCGCATCCCGGCGGCCTGGTGCGGCCTGGTCGGGCTGAAGCCGACCTACGGGCGGATCCCGCAATGGCCGGCCAGCGCCTTCGCCGCCGTCTCGGTCGCCGGTCCGATCACCCGCAGTGTGCGCGACGCCGCGCTGATGCTCTCGGCAATGGCACGCGCCGACCTGCGCGATCCGTTCTGCCTGCCGGATGATCCCCGCGACTGGCGGGACGGGATCGAGGCCGGAGTCTCCGGCCTGACCGTAGGCGTGCTGAATAATCCCGGCTTCGACGCCCCGGTGGATGCCGATGGCATCGCCGCGGTGGAGCGGGCGGCGCAACTGCTGGCCGATGCCGGCGCCTATGTCGAACCGGCCGAGGCCAGTCTGCCCGATACCAGCGCGGTGTTCGCCCGCGTCTGGGGTGCGGCGCTGTCGCGCCTGGTGGCGGGCCTGCCGTCGCAGTTGGCCGGCCTGCTCGATTCCGGCATCCGCGAGGTCGCCGAAACCCTGGGCGGCATGACCGCGATCGAGTTCATGGACGCCGAGGCCACCCGCGCCGCCGCCGGCCACGCCATGGCCAGGCTGCACCAGCGCTACGACCTGGTGCTGTGCCCCACCGTACCGGCCGGGCCGCCGCTGGCCGACGCGCCGACCACCGATCCGGTGCGCGCGCTGTGGACCGAATGGGCGCCGTGGACGTTCACCTTCAACCTGACGCGCCAGCCGGCGATCTCGGTGCCGATGGGACCGCGCGGCGACGGATTACCGAACTCGGTGCAGATCGCGGCGGCGCAGTTCCGTGACGACCTGGTGCTGCGCGCGGCACGGGCGATCGAACTGGCGCAGCCGTTCGCGGTCGCCGATCTGGGTTGAGCATGATCGCAACTGCGAGCGCGATCGCTTTTGGTGGAATCACCAAAAGCGTGGATCGCCATCGCGAACAATGAGTTGCAGCGCACTATCGGTTCAACCTGAAGCCAGGCGCAACATTCAACCCGGGTAAGTGGCAGTGGAACAGCAGGCGCGCGGCGCAAGCCAGCGCGGTTTCAGGTCTCCAGCACCAGCAACCCGTAGCCGGTGGTCAGCGGCGCGGTATAGTTGCGGTGCACCCGCTTCACCCGATCGCCGAGCGCGCCGCGCATCGCCAGCCACATGATCATCTCGACGCCCTCGGTGCCGCCGCGCTGCATGTAGTCCTGGATCGACAGCGCCGACAGGCCGGCGGGATCGCTCTCCAGCCGGTCCATGAATTCGTGGTCCCATGCCTCGTTGTGCCGCCCGTAGGTGGCGCCGTGCAACTGATGCGTCAGCCCACCGGTGCCGAACACCACGATGCGCCTGCCACCCGGATAGGACTCGATCGCCCTGCGCAACGCCGCGCCCAGCCGGAACAGCCGCCGCGCCGTCGGGATCGGGTGCTGAATCACATTCACCGCCAGCGGCACCACCGGCACTTTCCAGTCGGTATCGGTCAGTAACGGCAGAAACGACAGGATGCCGTGATCGAGTGCCATCTCCTGGCAGATCGTCGGATCGAACTCGTCTTCCACCAGCGACCGAGCCAGATGCCAGGCAAAATCCGGGTCGCCCGCCAGGTCGGGCAAGGCCCGCTTGCCCCAGCCCTCGTCGGCTTGCGCGTGCACCGCGCCAACCCCCAGGGCAAATGTCGGGTAGGCATCGAAGAAGAACTGGTTCACGTGGTCGTTGTAAACGATCAGGAACAGGTCGGGCTGCACCTCATCCAGCCACCGTCGCGCCGGAACGTAGCCCTCGAACAACGGCGCCCACATCGGGTCCCGCTGCTGCCCCTTGTCCCAGGCCACCCCGATCGTCGGGGCGTGCGAGGTGCCGATGCCGCCGATTACCATCGCCATGGTCAGTGCCCCTTCGCCTGGAATTCCGCCAGTGTCATCCCCGCGGTATGGGCGCCGATCTGTGGCAGCGAGTGACCCACCGCGGCGCCGATCTTCAGCAGCAGGTAGATGCTGGCGCCATGCTGCATCAGCGCTTTCCAATCGCGCTGACCGACCAGCTCGATCTCTCGCTCATCGCAGCCCATCGCCCGCATATACCCGGCCTCATCGGCGATGAAGCTCGCGCGGGCGGCGTCCGAGCGCAGACTGGTGGCCATCTTGTTGAGATGGTAGCTGTTCGCCGATCGCTCGCCGGTGAAGACATGACAGCCGGCTATGACGTCGTCCAAAGCGGCCTCCCGATTTTATTGTCTGCCCGCGTTGTACAGTGCCGCGAAGTGCGCGGCAAACCGCTCGGCCCGGGCTGTCTGCGTCGGATTGCAAATCGCCGCCGCCGCACCAGTCCCGCTGCCACCAAAACCACGTTTCAGGCATCCACTATCCGATCGCGCCGCCCAACCTGTCGCGCCCGATCAGCGCCAGGCCCTCGGCTACCGAAACGAACTCGTCGCCCCCGGTGACAAGCGCATCCCCGAAGCGGGACGTGAACAGCCGGCGCACCGCCGGCACCAACGACGTGCCGCCGGTCAGGAACACCCGGTCGATCCGGTCCTGCCGCAGCCCCGCCTCGGCCAGCGCCAGGTCCACCGTGGCTGCGATCCGGGCGATATCGGGCGCGATCCAGTGCTCGAAGTCCGCCCTGGCGATCGTCTGCTCGATGGCGAAATCGGCGTGACGGAATCGCAGCACCGCCCGTTCGGCGCGCGACAGCTCCGCCTTCACCCCTGACACCGCGCGATACAGTTCATAGCCCAGCTCGTCGCGGATCAGCCGCAGCAGCGCGCCCAGGCGGTCGGGATGCTTCGCCGTCCTGGCCACCGCCTCGATATCACGCAACGTCTTCGGCGCGCGCATCAGCGACAGCCGGTGCCAGCGCGCGAAGCTGGAGTAATACTCCGGCGGCACCGGCAGATCGGTTCCGCCCGGGCGATACGTCGTGCCCTTACCGAGCCGCGGCGACACCACCTGATCCATGATCCGGAAATCGAACGTGTCCCCGGCGATGCCGATGCCGGCATGGCCCAGCGCGGTCACCGGGCGATTGCTGCCGGGCTCGAAACGCAGCACCGAGAAGTCGCTGGTGCCGCCACCGAAATCACCGATCAGCACGGTGGCCGCCGTGGTCAGGCCGCGAGCGAAACGATACCCCGCGGCCTCCGGCTCCAGCGCGGTGTGAACCTCCGCCCATCCGGCGGCGGCATAGGACGCGCGCAGCCGCTGCTCGCCGAGCGAGTCGTCCGGCGTTTCGCCGGCGAACCGCACCGGGCGGCCGGCGACCAGCATCGCGTCGTGCGGCCTCGGCAGGATCGCCGCCAGGAACAGACCGATCAGCCCATCCAGGGCGAACGTGCGGCCGAACACCCTGGTCTCGCTGAAGCTGCGCTGCGCCAGGTAGCTCTTCAGCGACATCATCAGCCGGCTGTCCAGCGGATCGTCCAGATACGCCTCGATCGCCGCCGGCCCGATGGCGTGGCGCAGCACGATGCGGTCCCGCGCGCCGTCGTTCCAGAAGCACAGCACCGAGCGGATGACCTCGACCTCGGTGCTGCCGAATGGGTGCCGCACGGTTTCCACCGACCCGTCGGTGCGCACTGCGGTGACGACACTGTTGGTCGTGCCGAAATCAACGCCGATCACCGTCATGTCCATGGCCCACCGCGAAAACGGCCGCTTCCGACCACAGCCGCGCGCGCCGCGCAAGCACCAAGCGCCTTCGAACTCTCTGGCGCGCCCCGCTTACCTCGGCCATACTGCGCCGCAATCCAGGAGGCACATCCCATGGCAACAGCGCCAAAGCTCGAACATCGCTCGCTCGGCAAGGGCCTATCGGTCTCTGCCATCGGCCTCGGCTGCATGTCGCTGTCCGGCATCTATGGCGAGGCCGACGACGCGGTCTCTGAAGACCTGATCCGCCACGCCATCGACAACGGCGTCGACCACCTCGATTCGTCCGACATGTACGGCTGGGGTCATAACGAAGAGGTGCTCGGGCGCGCCCTGAAAGGCCGCCGCGACAAGGTCGTGCTCGCCACCAAATTCGGCCAGATCCAGCGCCCCGGCCAATCCAACGGCGTCAACGGCCGTCCGGACTATGTTGCCCAGGCCTGCGAGGCCAGCCTGAAGCGCCTCGGCATCGACGTCATCGACCTGTATTACCAGCACCGCGTCGATCCCGCGGTTCCGGTCGAGGATACCATCGGCGCCATGGCCAAGCTGGTCCAGCAGGGCAAGGTGCGCTTCCTTGGGATGTCCGAGGCCGCGCCGGATCGTATCCGCCGCGCCCACCAGGTACACCCGATCGCCGCGGTGCAGACCGAATATTCGCTGCTGTATCGCGAAGAGGCCGAGGCGACCCGCAAGCTCACCACCGAACTGGGCATCGGCTTCGTCGCCTACGCGCCGCTGGGCCGCGGCTTCCTGGCCGGAGCGATCAAGAGTTTCTCCGATATCGACGGCCGCCGTTCCGCCCATCCGCGGTTCCAGCAGCAGAACTTCGACCAGAACCGCGCCCTGGTAGTGAAGATCGAGGCCATCGCCAGGGAAAAATCCTGCACCCCCGCACAGGTCACCCTAGCCTGGCTGCTGGCCCAGGGGCAGGACGTCGTCGCCATCCCCGGCACCCGCCACGCTGCCCGGTTCGACGAAAACCTCGGCGCCGTACACGTGAAGCTGTCAGCCGAGGAAACCGCACGCATCTCCGCTGCGATCCCCGCCGGGGCGGCAGCCGGAACGCGTTACCCGACCGGCGGAATGGCGGGAGTGTTCATCTAACCTGGAGTGTTCATCTGAAGCAACGATGAAACCGGAAAGCAATGATGTGGCCACGGTTAAACACGGTAACTGGCTCTCGGAGCGTGCTTAATGGTTACTAGGTCGTCGATTTCCAGAAATCCTTGACGCTACATCCAGTATCGGCAATTTGTCGAGGAGCGTACTTTGACGCAACAAGCTGAGGGAAGACCCGTTGGAGAAAAGTCTGTCTTTGATGTCCTCACGTGGGAGGATGTGAAAGAACATTACCTAGAACGGCGTAAAATCCATGACCGGTTGCGGAAGCTTCATGCGGATAAAAAGGCTATTCCCTTCGCCAGGTTGCTCGTAGGCATCAGCGACATCCACGGAAATTACAGTGCCAGAGATCATAACCTAGGCCCCAAG
The DNA here is from genome assembly GCF_965277165.1 of Rhodopila sp. Classification (GTDB taxonomy): domain Bacteria; phylum Pseudomonadota; class Alphaproteobacteria; order Acetobacterales; family Acetobacteraceae; genus Rhodopila. Next base: position 998,398 of record NZ_CBDICE010000005.1, on the reverse strand, counting down.
ATCCTGGACCAAAATCCGAGGGCGCCCCAACGATTGTATGACCTCGCGGAACGGTTCCTGACCCTCGAAAATGTTCACGACGTGCCGCAGACAATCCGGAACGCTGGTCTCAAATACTTTCAAATCGGAGTTGGCTCTGAGGCATCGTGTCTACTCAACCCGCAAGTTTGTTGGATCGCCAACACTCGGAGCATCTGGACCCATCTAGTATTCAAGCACAAAGGCGACACTGGGAGGGCCAATGAGGAACTCAAACTTTATAGGAACGGGGAAGAGACCTCAGAGATGGCCTATAGAATGTGGTCTGGCATCCACCGGGAAATGGGAGATCATCTAGTGGACATTATTCAAGAGGCACGCAAGTTTGCAGATATGGCCTCAGTCAAACCCGGAAAGCTAAAATATATCTGGGCCGATGCAATTGCGAACGCCTTGTATGCCTACCACCATGACTGAAAGTTGCTCGAGCTCGGTCGCCTTCAGACGCTCCTTTACTTCTTTTGCACCGGCCCTGAAAATATCGTCCCTTTTCCGTACTGAGCCTCCAACATTTCCTTTGCCTTAAAATAGTTGTCGGCTTGCAAGGTCACTTCTTGCACGCCGCTCTTTAGCTTGATCTTCGCAGTAAAGGTGTGGATAGGCAACAGAGCTGCTCCCCGTCAACGATGTGCAGGTACTTGTACCCGAATAGGTTTCTCGCATCAAGAGGTCTGCTCGGACGGAAGCCCATAGTTCAGGGATATGGGGCGCCGCAACCTGCTGCGCCGCAAGCCGTTTCTCTTATCATTGGTGCCTGAAGCCGCCATCCTGCAGATCCGGGGCACCGTCGCGCCGGGCGTCACGCGGTACAACCGGCAATCGGTACCACCGGCGAACGGTCCGTTCAGGGCAGTCATGCCCCGGGGCGGTCAGGCCGTCATTTCGTGGCGCGATAGAACTGCGTGCCGATGGCGATCGGCTGCCGCCCGGTATCGTGGCGGTGCTTGTTGGTGTCGCGCAGTGAATAGACGCAGCCGCAGTATTCCTGCTGGTAGAATTCCTCGCGCTTGCTGATGGCAATCATGCGATCCGCGCCGCCACCCTTGCGCCAGTTGTATTCCCAGTAGGTCAGATCCTGGTACGGCGCCGCCGCCCGCACTCCACAGGCGTTGATCTGGGTCATGTTCTTCCAGCGGGAGATTCCCAGCGAACTGGTCATCACCGGAAAGCCGTGCTCGTGGGCATAAAGCGCGGTGCGCTCGAACCGCATGTCGAAGCACATCGTGCAGCGCGCTCCGCGTTCCGGCTCCCACTCCATGCCCTTGGCCCGAGCCAGCCAATTGTCCTTGTCGTAGTCGGCGTCCACGAACGGCACGTCATGTTTCTCGGCGAAGCGGACATTTTCGTCCTTGCGCAGCAAATATTCCCGCTTCGGATGAATGTTGGGGTTGTAGAAAAAAATGGTGTAGCGGATGCCGGATGCCAGCATCGCCTCCATCACCTCCCCCGAACACGGCGCGCAGCACGAATGCAGCAGGACGTTGGTCTCACCGCCGGGCGGGGTCATGACAGGGCGGGCGTCATCGCTCATCCCGGCGGCGCCACCGACAAACCGTTCACCTTGTGCTGCGCGATGAGCTGCGCGACCAGCCCAGAGGCCTTGGCTTCCTCCACGAACGCGCGCAGCCACGCCGCTGCCGCCGCGTTCGCCTTCGTCGTTCCGACTGCCTGCTGCACCGCGGTGAACTGCCCCGGCAGGATGACAGCGCCGGGCAGTTTCGCCACATCGCTGAGCAGCCGAGGGCGCAGGCCAGCCAGCGCGTCCAGTTTGTCGGACAGGAACTGATCCAGCGCGCTGTCCAGGCTGTTGGAGCGCACCAGCGTGGCCTGCTTGATGTTGCGTTCCAGCCAAAGATCGTAGGCGCTGCGGGCGGTCACCGCGATCCGCACGCCGGGCCGGTCCACGTCGGCGATTGCCTTCAGCGGCGACCCGGCGGGCACCAGATAGGTCGCCTCGATCTCGGCATAGGCGGCGGTGAAGGCGATCTTCTCGGCGCGCGCCGGTTCGGCACCGATCAGGCCGATATCCCAGACGTCGTTACCGGCGACGTCGGCCAACTCGCCCGGCTTGGGGAACGGGACATATTGGATCGGCACGCCCAAGCGATCGGCGATCGCGCGAGCCATGCTGGGCGATACCCCCTCGGGGTCGCCGGCGGGACTGCGCCCAGTGACAAGCAGGAAGTTGGACATGTTGATGCCGGCGCGCAGCGTGCCGTGCGGTGCCAGCTGGGCCTTGATTTCAGGGGTCATCGGGACGGTTCCGTTCTCGCCATGGGGAGCGCCGAGGCGGCGCACGAGACTTGGGTTCACCTGTTATCGCGAACTGCAGACGATAATAGTCGGCGACGCGGGGTCTCGGCAACCGGCGGGCGGGTCAGAACCGGAGCGTGCCGACGGTGGCGATATCCAGCAGACGTTCGATCACCTCGGGCTCCTGCGCGCCGGCGATGGCGTGCATGCCGTCGACGACGAAGCACGGCACGCCGTTGATGCCCAGCCGGTGCGCCCGCAGGTTGTCGGCGTGGATCGCCTCGGCTTCCGCGTCCGAGGCCAGGAACCGCCGCACCGTGACCCGGTCCATGCCGCAGGCGGTGGCGATCGCCACCAGCACGGCGTGGTCGCCGATGTCGCAGCCATCGGTGAAGTGCGCCGCGAACAACGCCTCCACCAAGCTGTCGGCTCGGCCGTAGCCGGCGGCGTAGCGCACCAGGCGATGGGCGTCCACCGAGGACGGCGTACGGCGAATGCGCTCAAAGTGGAAATCCACGCCCTCGTTGCGGCCGGTCTCGCTGATCGTCGCATAAAGCCGCCGAGCCCGGTCCTCGCCGCCGAATTTGCGCACCACGTAGTCCGGCCGCGCCATGCCGGCGCGTGGCATGTCGGGGTTGAGCAGGAACGGGCGCCAGACCAGTTCGAACGCCAGGTCGGGGCGGCGGCGCATCGTGCGCAACAGCCGCCGGACCCCCAGATAGCACCACGGGCAGACGAGATCGTGCACGATCTCGATCAGCAGCCGAGCCTTCGGGGGCGCCAGGACGTTCACCTCGCAAGTGTGACGCTTTCGCGGCGAATTGTCACGTCCCGATCGGGTCCGGCGCCCCCGCCGCAGGCCGCGATGTTGCGGTCCGTGTCAGGCGATTATCGAAATCCGATTGCAGTTCGCCAGCGGACCTGGTCGATAACCGCCGGTCCGTTTCCGGCCTCGGGCTGGCGGAACAGGCGGGCAGTGGGAACCGGCCTTGCTGATGCGGCGCCGAACCTTGCTGGATCCGGCGCGCCTAGCCGGATTGGTCGCGACGTCACAGACCCCAGGGCTTGATTGCGACGCGGCAGGGCGTCGGGTTAGCCGCGGCGGCGGCTTGGGTCAGGCCAGTCTGCCGTGGCAATGCTTGTACTTCTTGCCCGATCCGCACGGGCAGGGCGCGTTGCGGGGCGTCGCCGCCCAGGTGCTCTGGTCGGCGGGATCGACGGCGGCGGTGCGGATCGGCGCCGCGGTCACGACGCGCGGCGCGGCGGTGGGTTCGGCTAACGCGAGGTCCGACATCATCGCCGATTCCGGTTCGGCGTGGCTTTCCACCATCCGCGTCATCGGCGGCGGCGCCAGCGGCTGGTCGGGGGCCAGTTCGACGCGGGCCAGCAGGCTGCTGACGCGTTCCTTCAGTTCGCCCAGCATGGCGTTGAACATCGCGAACGCCTCGGACTTGTATTCGTTCAGCGGGTCGCGCTGGCCGTAGGCGCGCAGGCCGATGCCCTGGCGCAGATGGTCCAGCGCATACAGGTGCTCTTTCCACACCGCATCCAGGGTCTGGATCAGCAGGCTCTTTTCGATGAACCGCATCAGGTCGGGGCCCATATTGGCGGCTTTCGCGGCCATCATCTGCTCGACCGCTGCATCGATGCGTTCACGCAGGCCGGTTTCGTCGATGCCGTCTTCCTGGCCCCATTCTTCGATCGGCAGGGCCAGGTTGAACAGCCGTTCCACGTCGGCGGCGAGTTCGGCGAGTTGCCATTGTTCGGAGAAGGCTTTTTCCGGCACCCTGGCGGCGACCATCGGGGCGAGCACGTCCTGGCGCATGTCGGCGACGGTTTCGGTGACCTCGGTCAGCGTCATGAACTCCTTGCGCTGGGCATAGAGTTCCTTGCGCTGCGCATTCATCACGTCGTCGTATTTCAGCACGTTCTTGCGGGTGTCGAAGTTGCGTGCCTCGACCTTTTTCTGCGCCTTTTCCAGGGCCTTGTTGATCCAGGGGTGGACGATGGCCTCGCCCTCCTTCAGCCCCAGGCGCTGCAGCATGCCGCCCATCCGGTCGGACCCGAAGATGCGCATCAGGTCGTCTTCCAGCGAAAGGAAGAAGCGTGACCGTCCGGGGTCGCCCTGGCGGCCCGATCGGCCGCGCAACTGGTTGTCGATGCGCCGGCTCTCGTGGCGTTCGGTGCCGATGACGAACAGCCCGCCGGCATCCTTCACCGCCTGGTGAGCCGCGGCGTTTTCCTCGCGGATCTCAGCCTCGCGTCGGGCGCGGGCGTCCGGATCCTCGATTCCGGCAAGTTCGCGAGCCAGCCGGACGTCGAGGTTACCGCCGAGTTTGATGTCGGTGCCGCGGCCGGCCATGTTTGTGGCGATGGTGACCGCGCCGGGCGCGCCGGCCTGCGACACGATCCCGGCTTCCTGCTCGTGGAAGCGGGCGTTCAGCACCGCGTGTGGGACTTTCTTCTGCTTCAGCAGGTTGCTGATGGTTTCGCTTTTCTCGATCGAGGTGGTGCCGACCAGCACCGGCTGGCCCTTCTCGCGCGCCTCGGCGATCAGCACGGCGACGGCTTCGTATTTCTCCATCGCGCTGCGATAGACCTCGTCGTCCTCGTCCTTGCGGGTAACCGGCACGTTGGTCGGAATTTCCAGCACGTCGAGCTTGTAGATTTCGGCGAATTCATCCGCCTCGGTGAGCGCGGTGCCGGTCATTCCGGCGAGCTTGGGATACAGCCGGAAGTAGTTCTGGAAGGTGATCGAGGCCAGGGTCTGGTTCTCGGCCTGGACGGTGACGTGTTCCTTGGCCTCCAGCGCCTGGTGCAGGCCTTCCGAGTAGCGCCGGCCCTGCATCATGCGGCCGGTGAACTCGTCGATGATGATCACCTGGTCGTCGCGCACGATGTAGTCGACGTCGCGGGCGAACAAGGTGTGGGCGCGGACCGATTGCTGGACGTGGTGCACCACCGAGACGTTGAAGATGTCGTAGAGGTTGCCCTCGGTCAGCACTTCGGCCTGCTTCAGCATTTCCTCGACCGTTTCGCTGCCGGGTTCGGTCAGCGAGACGGTCTTGAACTTTTCATCTTTTTCGTAAGTTTCGGGGTCCTTGACCAGTTCCTTCACCACCAGATCGACCTGGCGGTAGAGGTCGGAACTGTCCTCGGCCGGGCCGGAGATGATCAGCGGCGTGCGGGCTTCGTCGATCAGGATGGAGTCGACCTCATCGACGATGGCGTAGCTGAACTCGCGCTGGACCATGTCCTCCAGCCGATATTTCATGTTGTCCCGCAGGTAGTCGAAGCCGAACTCGTTGTTGGTGCCGTAGGTGATGTCGGCCGCGTATTGGACGCGCTTGGTGTCCTCGTCCTGGCCGTGCACGATGACGCCGTAGGACAGGCCGAGGAAGTTGTAGACCTGGCCCATCCAGTCGGCGTCGCGGCGGGCGAGGTAGTCGTTGACGGTGACGACGTGGACGCCCTGGCCGGCCAGTGCGTTGAGATAGACCGGCAGGGTGGCGACCAGGGTCTTGCCCTCGCCGGTCTTCATTTCCGAGATCTTGCCGTCGTGCAGCACCATGCCGCCGACCAACTGGACGTCGAAGTGGCGCTGGCCGAGGGTGCGGCGGCTGGCCTCGCGGACCACGGCGAAGGCTTCCGTCAGCAGGTCGTCAAGGGTGGCGCCGTCGGCCAGGCGGGCGCGGAATTCCACGGTCTTGGCGGCGAGCGCTGCGTCGGTGAGCGCCTTCATGCCGTCTTCCAGCGCGTTGATCGCCGGGACCCGCCGCTGATACCCCTTGAGGGAGCGGTCGTTGGAGGAGCCGAAAATGGCGCGGGCGATGGAGGCGAGCATGCGGACCTTTCAGGACGGCCGGGTTCAGATAGGACCCGCGGGCGCCAGGGTCAACGAGAACGAGAGCACGACGTTGCGTTGGTTCGGTTGGAAGGGCGCGATCCGGCGGTTTGGGCGGTTCTGGCGGGCCGCGGAGGTCTGGTGCGGCGGTGCGATCCGGGGTGCCTGGTCCGAGGCACGCTGGAGAGGAGTTTGCCGCCTCCCGCTCGAGCCGCCGTTGATGTAAACGACCAGCCATGCCACCCCCCGCGCTCACGCTGCAAGACATCGCGCTTACCTTCGGCGCCGTGCCGCTTCTCACCGGAGCCGCGCTCTCCGTCACCGCCGGCGATCGCGTTTGCCTGGTCGGGCGCAACGGCTCCGGCAAGTCGACCCTGCTTCGGATCGCCGCCGGGCTGATTCAGTCCGATGCCGGACGCCGTTTCGCCCAGCCCGGCGCGACCGTCCGCTATCTTGCCCAGGAACCGGATTTTTCCGAATTCACCACCACCCGCGAATATGTCGAAGCCGGCCTGACGGACGCCGCTGCGACCGACAGTCACCGAGCCAATTACCTGCTGGAACAGCTTGGACTGACCGGCACCGAACACCCCTCGACGTTGTCAGGCGGCGAAGGCCGCCGCACCGCGCTGGCCCGCGTGCTGGCGCCGCAACCCGACATCCTGCTGCTGGACGAACCCACCAACCACCTCGACCTGCCCGGCATCGAGTGGCTGGAACAGCAACTCGCCGAGATGCGATCCGGCATCGTGCTGATCAGCCACGACCGCCGCCTGCTGGAGCGGATCTCGCGCCGCACCGTCTGGCTGGACCGCGGTGTCACCAAGGTACTCGACCACGGCTTCGCCCAATTCGAGAGCTGGCGCGACCAACTGCTGGAACAAGAGGATTCCGAACGCCACAAACTCGGCCGCAAGATCGTCATGGAAGAAGACTGGCTTCGCTACGGCGTCACCGCCCGGCGCAAGCGCAACCAGAAGCGGCTCGGCGACCTGCACGCACTGCGCAAGAAACACCGGGAACAACGCGCCGCGCTCGGCAAGGTGAAGCTGGAGGCAACCGAGGCAGACCTGTCGGGGCGGCTGGTGACGGTGGCGGAAGCGGTGTCGAAAACCTTTGGTCAGCGTAGCGTGGTGCGGGATTTTTCCACCCGCGTCATCCGCGGCGACCGTGTCGGCATCGTCGGACCGAACGGCGCCGGGAAGACCACCCTGCTCAACCTGCTGACCGGCAAGCTGGCCCCCGACACCGGTGAGGTGAGGCTTGGCACCAATCTGGCCGAGGTCGAACTGGACCAGCGGCGGGAAACGCTGGATCCAGGCCAGACGCTGTCGCAGGCGCTGACCGGCGGGTCAGGTGATACGGTGACCGTGGGCGGCCAGCAGCGCCACGTCGTCAGCTACATGAAGGATTTCCTGTTCGGTCCCGAACAGGCCAACACCCCGGTTGGCGTATTGTCCGGCGGAGAGCGTGGCCGGCTGACCCTGGCGCGCGCCTTCGCCAAACCATCCAACCTGATGGTGCTGGACGAACCGACCAACGACCTGGACCTGGAAACGCTGGAACTGTTGCAGGAAAGACTGGCGGACTACAGCGGCACCGTCCTGCTGGTCAGCCACGACCGCGACTTCCTCGATCGCGTGGTCACGTCGGTGATCGCCACCGAGGGCGATGGACGCTGGACCCAATATGCCGGCGGCTATTCCGACATGTTGACACAGCGCGGCCCGGTGCGGACTGCCGCGACGGCGACCCCGGGCCGGGCCCGAACGGCGGCCCCGGCGAGCCGAGCGGCAAGCCGGAAGATGACATTTAAGGACAAGCATGCGTTGGACACGCTGCCCGCACGGATTGCCTGGCTGGAACAGGAGGTCATGCGGCTGAACACGGTGCTGGCCGATCCCGATCTTTATGCCAGACACCCGGCCGAGTTCGCGGCTTCGACCGAGGCGCTCACCGCCGCTCAGACATCGCTGGTCGAGGCCGAGGACCAGTGGCTCGCACTCGAGCTGCTGCGGCAAGAACTGGAGGCTGGCGTCCCGGGCGGCTGATCCGTCCCGCCGGAGCGGAATGCGATCGCATTCGGGATCCCTGCGACAAAGCCGGGCCTTGTCATGGATGTCCGCACGGACCGCGAAAGGATCAATCTCCCGCGCGGCAACCGAAGTCACCGCCGCCGATTTACCCGCGCGGGCTGGGGGCCGGCGTGAAATGCAGGCCAAACCGCCGCACCAGCGCGCCCATCGCCGCGTCCTGAGCGGGCGGCAAAGGCAGCCGGGGCGGCCGCGGCGGCCCGGCCGGGAACCCCATATGGTTCAGCAGGGACTTCGTGCCGCTGACAAAGGGCGGCCCGAACACAGCCTGAATGATCGGCAGCCAGTGATGATAAAGCGTGCGCGCCTCGATGATCCGATCTTCGTTCACGACGAGTTCGAACAACCGGGCCATCGGCGCGGGAGCGACGTTGGAGGCGACGGCAACCCATCCTTGCGCGCCTGACACGAAGGATTCGAAGCCCAGGACACCGCCGAACACCGTCAGCCGGTCGCCGCACAGACGGATGATGTCGCGCACCCGGGTGATCTCCAGGGTCGATTCCTTGATGTAGAGACAATTGTCGATGGTCGCGAGACGCGCGACAATGTCCGGCCTCAGATCGACGTTGGTCACGGCGGGATTGTTGTAGATCATGATCGGAATACCGAGGGCGTCGGAGACGGTCTTGTAATGATGGTACAGCTCGTCCTCGGTCGGCGTGCAGTAGAATGGCGGAATGATCATCACGCCATCGGCGCCCAGCTTTTCCGCCTCGCGGGAGCGGCGCACGACTTCGCGCGTGTCCTCGGCGCCGGTGCCGACGATCACCGGGACGCGGCCGGCGGCGGTGCGCACCACCGTCTCGACCACCGCGGTGGTTTCGTCGTTGGACAGCGACAGGAATTCCCCGGTCGAGCCCAGGGGAATCAGCCCGTGGATGCCTTCGGCGATCTGCCACTCGGTGAAGCTGGCGAGCGCGGCGAGGTCCAGTTCGCCGCGCTCGTCGAACGGGGTGATGGTGACGGAGAAGGTGCCCCGAAACGACATCATGGTCCTCCGGTCAGGCCGGCCCGCGCCATGGCGGTTTCCAGCAGCGCCGCCTCGCCGCCGGTCACCGGCCCGACCGGCGGGCGCACGTGCGCCGCGGGGATGCGGCCGAGCCTGGCGAGACAGTGCTTGATCCGCGCGGTCGCGCGCCCGCCAGCACCGGCGCCGTAGATCGCGTCCGCCAGCGGCTCGATCAGCGCGTGCACCCGGCGTGCCTCGGTCAGGTCCGAACGCCGTACCGCCGCGTCCAGGGCGACGATCGCTTCGGGCACGATGTCCGCCAGCGACACCATGCTGCCGTCGGAGCCATGCGCGTAGCAGGCCAGAAGGTGCTCATCGCCGCTGGCCAGGACCGCGACATCCGCCCGCTGGGCGCGTACCTGGCGCAGCAGCGCGTCGTAGCGGTTGACCTCCCACCCGCCGTCCTTGATGCCGACGACCTGCTCGATCGTCAGCAGGCGCGCCAACACCTCCGGTCGGAACGCCATCCTGCCGGCGTTGACGCTGCCCTGGAACAGGAAGAGGGGCACGCCGGGCACCGCGGCGGCGATGATCCGGTGGTGTCTCTCGGCCATCTCGTCATCCTGCGCCAGGGCGAAGCTGTTGGGCGCGAAGACCATGATGGCGTGGGCCCCTTCCGCCTGGGCTTCAGCGGCTTCGGCCGCTGCTTCCAGGCTGCTTTCCTGGTTGACGCCGGCGACGACCAAGCGGCCGGCGCCGGCGGCCTGCACGGCTTCCCGCACCGCGCGCCGCTTTTCCGGACGGGTGATGACAAAGTTCTCGCCGGCGTGGCCGTTACACAGGACGCCGACGATGCCGGGCAGGTCCGTGCAGGCGCGAAGGTGTTCGATGTAGGCATCCCAGTCCGGCGTGAAATCCGCCCGCATCGGCAGGATCGCGCTGGGGTAGATGCCGTGAAAGCGGGCGGTCATGCGCTACCCTTCCACGATCGCAAGGGCCGGCCGAACCCCACGATTGTCCGCGTAGCCGCGGTTGGCGCGCCGCTCCAAAGCCCGCTGGGCCACGTCCCACAGGCTGGTGAGCAGCAAATAGTAAACCGCGATCGCACAGTAGACTTCCAACACGTCAAAATTCACCTGCATCAGCAACTGGCCGCGGCGCATCATCTCCTCCATCGAAATGACCGACGTGATCGCCGTCGCCTTCAGCAGCCCGTTCACCGAGTTGCCCAACGGCGGCAGGATGATCCGGAAGGCCTGGGGCAGCGTGACCAGCCGCAGCGTCTGCGGCCGTCGCAGACCGAGTGCCTTGGCGGCGTCCGACTGGCCGGCGGGCACGGCAGCGAAGCCGGCGCGGATGATCTCCGCCAGATAGGCGGCTTCGTTCAGCGACAGGCCGAGGAAGGCGGACACCGTCACGCCGAAGGTGATGCCGAGCTGCGGCAGCCCAGTATAGATGATCACCAACTGAACGATCAGCGGCGTGCCGCGAAACAGCCAGATATAGGCGCCGGCCGCGAGCGACAGCGTGCGGATGTTCGATCCGCGCGCCAAGGCGAGGAGCGTGCCAAGCGCCAGCCCGACCAGCATCGGGAAGATCGTAAGAAGCACCGTGATGACCAGCCCGCCGAGCAGATACGTGTTGTCGAAGTATCCCAAAAACGCGTGCACATTGAACATGGTCCGGCCGCGTCAGGCTAGCTTGGCCCTGTTCCGCGTATGGCAAAGCTTTTGTCCGGAATTGGAGTCATCCCGAACTTGTCGAACAGCTTGTCGTACAGGCCGTCCTTGCGAAGTTCGGTGAACGCTGCCGCGGTCGCCTCGGCCACGGCCTTGTTGCGGAAATCGAAGGTAATGTCGGTGCCGCCGAAGCCGGTCAGCAGCAGCTTCATCCGGGGCAGCTTGCTGACCGCCTTGGCGGTTTCCTCGATCGTGATCACGGCTTGCACCTGGCCGGCGCGCAGGGCCGCCGTGGCATCGGTCGCGGTCTCGAAGGTGCGAAGCTGGATCGGCTTCATGCCCTTGGTCGCCATCTGGGCGTTGACCTCCTCGACCTTGCGCTGCTGATAGGTGTTGATCTCGATGCCGGCGACATGGCCCGACAGACCCTCGATCGAGGTGAGTTTCAGCGGCGACGTGTCGGTCGCGAAGACACCGATCGCCTGCTGCGCGTACGGCACCATGTACATCAGCTTGGAGCGTTGCTCGGTCCAGAACATGCCGGTGTCGATCCCGTCGAAGCGGCCCCCCTTCAGCGCCGGCACCATGGCGGGGAAATCCATCCGGATGAACTGCGTCTTGAGGCACAGTTTGTCGCCCAGCGCGCGGCCGAGTTCGACGTTCAGTCCCTGGAGTTCACCCTTTGCATCGACATATTGCTGTGGCGGCAAAGTCGGGTTGATGGAGAGCAGCAGCTTGCCGGGTTCGATAAGATCGGCGCCCGCGAGTTTCGGGGTACAGGCTTGCGCCGACGATGCATGGCTCGACAGCGTGACGGCGGTCAGGGCGAGAGCAAGGCAAGCAAACGCGGGGATACGCATGAAACCTCCGGCTGCGGGACTGACGCGTGGAGCAGCAAGTTCCATGCCAGCCCGGGGGCGGTATGCGCCGCCAGGGGGGGGGTCAACGAAAAACTCATGGTCCGCTTGACTGCGGTATTTACAAGTTTCCTTGCCGGTCAGACCAATGGGCCGAAACAGGCAGAGTTTGGCTACAGCCTATCGCCTGAACCGCAAGTCCAGGCCCCGCGCGATCCAGCCTTGCTCGATCGTGTCCAGATTGGTCAGGCCCGAAGGATTCGCTTTCGATGGCGCGATCCCCAACCTGGCAACACCCTCGGCCTTCCAGATCGACAACAACCGACGCAATTCCCGCAACGGTTCGCCGTGGTCATCGACCCGCAGGTCCAGATCGGGAAAATCCTCGGTCGAGACCATCAGCATGGCGGCCGACTGCCTGCCGCGCCGATCGCCGCCCGCCGCTTCTCCCGATTCCATCGCCGTCATCAGCCGGTCGGGCATCGGCAGCGACCGGTTGGCTTGCCAGGCCGCCAGTGTCGCAGCCACCGTCGGTTCCCCGGTCAGCATATTGCCGGCGACGCTGATTCCGCCGGCGGACACGCTGCCGTACCACTCGACGCAATTCCCCCCGGTCCAGGCCGCGCTGCGGCCGTTGCGGTCGACCGCGTGGACCTGGCGGATGCCGCGCCCGTCGTCGCCGACCAATGCGCCCTCGATCGCTGCCGCGGGTGCCAACCCCCGCGCCATCGCGTCCAGGATCGCCGGGCCCAGATAGCGGTTGGTCATCGATTGGGTCGAAACCGCGCCGACCTCGGCCCGTACGAACGGGCAGGACGCGCCGACCGCGAACGCCTTGGTGGCGACCGCCACCGCGAAGCAGCCGGAGTTCGGATCATGCGCAACGATCGACCAGGTCATGACGGCGACTCCCCTCGACCAGTGGGCCTCTCGACAGGCGGGCAAATTTCCCCGGTTATTTCTCCCTTGGCCGAACATGGCCTAACCTGCCACCCGGCAACAGGGGAGAACGCCGATGATCATCGAAATGCGCACTTACACGCTGCAGCCGGGCAGCTTGGCCGAGGTGGAGAAACGTTTCGCCGAAGCCATTCCGATCCGCGAGAAGCACTCCAAGCTCGCCGCCTTCTGGCACACCGAAATCGGACCGCTGAACCAGATCATCCACGTCTGGACCTACGACAGTTTCGAGCATCGCAGCGCGGTCCGCGCCGCCGCCACGAAGGACAGCGGTTGGCCGCCGCCAACGCGTGAATTCACCATCACGCAACAGAGCGAGATCTTCCTCCCGGCGCCGTTCTCACCCGCCCTGGAACCGCGCCAGATCGGGCCGCTGTTCGAGATGCGCCAGTACACCCTGATCCCCGGCGCAATTCCCGGCCTGATCGAACGCTGGACCGACAAGATCGAGGGCCGCACCAAGTTCTCGCCCCTGGTCGGCGGCTGGTACTCGGAATTCGGGGCGCTGAACAAATGGGTCCACATCTGGGCCTACAAGGATGCCAACGAGCGGTTCAGCGCGCGCGCGGCGGCGACCGCCAGCGGTCAGTGGCCGGCTCGTAATCCGCCCGGCGTCGTGGTGAAGCAGGAGAACGCCCTGCTGATGCCGTCGGCTTTCTCACCGATCCGATAAACCCGGCCGACCCGCGAGGGAGCGATCTCATCGCTCCCGAACCACCTCGGCGACGCCACGGTTCAACGCGCGGTATTGCGCGATCCGCGGCGCATAGGCTGCGACCAGATCGGGCGGCGGCGAAATCGTCTCGGCGCGCACCGGCGCCGAACACACGGCATCTGGCGCCTCGCCGGTGACGGCCATCCGGGCCAGCCGCGCGGCACCAAACGCGCCGCCGGTTTCACCCGCCGCCAGGCGATGCAGCGGGATACCCAGAACGGCGGCGATGATCGCTATCCAAGGAGCGGAACGGGACCCGCCGCCGATCACATCCGCCGACTCGATGCGTGTGCCCGAGGCCGCAAGCGCGTCCAGACAATCATGCAACGAAAACGCCACGCCCTCCAACACCGCCTGAGTCAGCAGGCGGCGGTCGGTGTCATGCGACAGCCCGGCGAACGCGCCACGCAGCGTGCCATCGTTATGCGGCGTCCGCTCGCCACCCAGATACGGCAGAAACAGCGCCGGGCTGGGTGCGACCGGCACCCCGACCTCGGCCAGCAATTCAGCCTCGGAAACGCCGGTGATGCCTGCCCACCATGCCAGCGAGGCGGCGGCCGACAGCGTGACGCCCATCTGGTGCCAGGTCTCAGGCACGGCATGGCAGAACGCGTGCACGGCGGCCTGCGGCCATGGCCTGAACCGGTCGGTGGTGGCGAACAGCACACCCGACGTGCCCAGCGAAACGAACGCGTCGCCCGGATGGATCGCCGACAGCCCGACCGCACCGGCGGCATTGTCACCGGCACCACCGGCCAGGACCGGCCGCCGCGCCATCCGCCAACGCGCCGCGAGTTCGGGTCGCAGCGTGCCCGCGGCCGCGTTGCCCTCGACCAACCGCGGCATCGCCCGACGCGACAATCCGGTGGCGGCGAGCATCACGTCGGACCAGTCACGCCGACCGACATCGAGCCACAATGTGCCGGACGCGTCCGACATCTCCTCGATCATTTCCCCGCTCATCCGATAGCGCACGTAAGCCTTCGGCAGCAGCACGGTGCGCAGCGCGGCAAACACCGCCGGTTCGTGCTTGCGCAGCCAGAGCAGCTTCGGCGCGGTGAAACCCGGCATCGCGATGTTGCCGGTGACCTGTCGCAGATCCGGCACCGCCTCCTCTAGCTCGGCACATTCGACGATCGAACGGACGTCGTTCCACAGGATGGCGGGACGCAGCACATGGCCGGTCTGGTCCAGCAGCACCGCGCCATGCATCTGTCCCGACAGGCCGATGCCCTGAACGGCCGACAACGCGGCCCCATGCTCGCGGCCGATGCCATCGACAGCGTCCAGCATCGCCTGCCACCAGGTCAGCGGATCCTGCTCACTGTGTCCCGGCGCCGGGCGCTGAACCGATAGCGGCACCGTGGTGCTGCCCAGCACCGTCTGCGCGCCATCCACCAGTGCGGCCTTGACCGCCGAAGTGCCGAAATCGAGGCCGAGGAACACGCCGCTCAGGCAGCCAGCGGATGCCGCGCCCGTTGCGGCAAGGCCTGACCCGCCTGGTCGAACAGGTGGCAGGCCCTGGGATCGACCGCCAGCCGGATCTGGTCACGCGCGCGGGTCGCGTCGCTGCCCTCGATCTGCACGGTGATAGGCTGCTTGTCTTGCAATCCGACGTGCAGCAAGGTCAGGCCGCCAAGCCGCTCCACCAGGGTGACCGTTCCGTTGATCGGGCCGGCCGGGTCCAGGCGCAGACCTTCAGGACGAATGCCAAGCGTCAGCTTCTCGCCCACGCTGTTGGACGCCGCCTCGATCGGAACCATGATCCGAACACCGGAGGGCAGCGCGACACTGGTACCGGTTGCACCGGCTTCGGCCACGCTCGCCTCCATCAGGTTCATCCGTGGCGAACCGATGAAGCCGGCGACGAACAGGTTTGTCGGATGATGGTACAGTTCCAGCGGCGAGCCGACTTGCTCCACCCGCCCGGCCTGCAGCACGACGATCTTGTCGGCCATCGTCATCGCCTCGATCTGGTCGTGCGTGACGTAGATCATGGTGGCGTTGAGTTCCTGATGCAGCCGCAACAATTCGATCCGCATCTGCCCGCGCAGCGCGGCATCCAGGTTCGACAACGGCTCGTCGAACAGGAACACCTTGGGCTGGCGCACGATCGCCCGCCCGATCGCCACGCGCTGGCGCTGCCCGCCGGACAGGTCCTTCGGTCGCCGCTCCAGATACGGCTCCAATTGCAGGATGCGGGCAGCTTCATCGACCTTGCGGTCGCGTTCCGACTTCGCCACCCGAGCCAGGCGCAGCGCGAACGCCATGTTCTGCCGCACCGTCATATGCGGATACAGCGCATAGGACTGGAACACCATCGCCAGGCCGCGATCCGCCGGCCCGACCCGATTGACCCGCTTGCCATCGATCAGCAGATCGCCTTCGGTGATCTCTTCCAGGCCGGCGATCATCCGCAGCAGCGTCGACTTGCCGCACCCCGACGGCCCGACGAACACCACGAACTCGCGGTTGTCGATATCGAGGTCGATACCCTTGATCACCTCGAACGACGCGTAGCTCTTGCGAAGATTGCGCAGTTGCAGCGTTGCCATGGGCAGGCTCCCTTTTTTGATCGTCCTCCGACCGTTGGCCTCGGACGATCACGTTCCTTTGTTTGATCGCGTGATTCACGTCCTCCGACCGTTGGCCTCGGACGATCACGCTCCTTTGTTTGACCGCGTGATTCACGTCCTCCAACCGTTGGCTTCGGACGATCACGCTCTACTTCACCGCGCCGAAGGTCAGGCCTGACACCAATTGGCGCTGGCTGAACCAGCCGAACACAAGGATCGGCGCGACGGCCATCGTCGAGGCCGCCGACAGTTTGGCGAAGAACAATCCCTCGGGACTGGAGAATGAGGCGATGAACGCGGTCAGCGGCGCGGCCCCCGCCGATGTCAGGTTCAAACTCCAGAACGCCTCGTTCCAGCATAGTATCAATGACAGCAGACCGGTCGAGGCGACACCGGGCAAGGTCAACGGCAACAGCAGATGCCAGACCTCGCCGGCGGTGCGCGCGCCGTCCATCCGCCCTGCCTCCAGGATCTCGTTCGGCACTTCCTTGTAGAAGGTGAACAGCATCCAGACGACGATCGGCAGATTCATCAGCGCGTAAATCGCCACCAGGCCGGTGCGCGTATCCAACAGCCCCATGGTGCGGAACAGCAGATAGATCGGCACCAGCACGCCCACCGGCGGCAGCATCTTGGTCGACAGCATCCACAACAGCGTGCCGCGAGTCCGTCGCGTCGGATGGAACGCCATCGAGTACGCCGCCGGAATCGCGAACAGCAACGCCAGCACGGTGCCGCCGACCGAGATCACCACGCTGTTCAGCGCGAAAGACAGGTAGTCCGCGCGGGCGAACACCTCACGATACGAATCCAGCGACGGCGTGAAAAACAAGCTCGGCGTGGTCGCATCCCGCTCGGATTTGAAGCTGGTCAGCACCATCCAGGCGATCGGGAAGAACAGCAGCAGTGCCGCACCCCAGCCGACGATGAATGACAACAGACGTTGCAGTGGTGTAGCCCGCATCCGCTATACCTCCAGCCGCCTGGCGATGCTGCGCACCAGGAAGAAGGCGACGATGTTTGCCAGCACGATGGCGACCACGCCGCCGGCCGACGCACCGCCGATATCGTACTGCAGCAAGGCCCGGGCATAGATCAGGAAAGCCAGGTTGGTGGTGGCATTCCCGGGACCGCCCGAAGTGGTAACGAAAATCTCCGCGAACACCGTGAGCAAAAAGATCGTTTCGATCATTATCACAACGCCGATGGCGCGTGACAGATGCGGCAGGGTGATGAAGAAGAACTGCGCCAGCACCCCCGCGCCATCCATCCGCGCGGCCTCGCGCTGTTCGTGGTCCAGCGACTGCACCGCGGTCAGCAGGATCAGCAACGCGAACGGCAGCCACTCCCACGACACGATGGCGATGATCGAGGCCAGCGGCAGCTGCGCGAACCAATCGACCGGTTGAAATCCCAGCGCGCTCGCCACCGCGCCGAACACCCCGTAGATCGGGTGCATCAGCAGGTTCTTCCAGATCAGCGCGCTGACCGTGGGCATCACGAAGAATGGCGAGATCGCCAGCACCCGAGCGATGTTCCTGCCGGCAAACGGTTGGTTGAACACCACAGCCAGCAGCGTGCCGAGGCCAACCGTGATCACCAGCACCGCGACCAGCAGGATCAGGGTGTTTTCCAGCGACACCCAGAAATCCGGATCGGTCACCAGATAATAATAGTTGTCGAAGCCGGCGAACCCGTGCGTGGTCGGGTCAACCAGGTTATAGTACTGGAAAGAGAACCAAAGCGTCATCACCAGCGGAACGATCATCCACGCCAGCAGCACGATGACCGAAGGCGCCAACAGCAGCGGACCCACCTTGCGGGTCGCCGGCGCCTCGGCGTCCAGCGGCGCCGCGGCGTCAGGAGTGAAGGTCGCCGACATCGGCGTTATTTCTTCGGGTAGCCGGCCATCCGCATGGTCCGTTCGGTTGCGGACTCGGCGGCCTTCAGCGCCTGGTCCACCGTGGTCTGACCGGTCAACGTGCCGGCGATGGTCTGCCCAACCTGGGTGCCGATGCCCTGGAATTCAGGGATCGCCACGAACTGCGCGCCCTGGTACGGCCGCGGCTGCTGGGTCTGGCCATCCGGATTGGCAACGTCGATGGCGTTGTGCACGAATGACGCGAACGGCGCCGCCTTCTGGTAATCGGGGTTGTCATAGGTCGAAAGACGAGTGCCAGGAGGCACCGACACCCAGCCATTCTTCTTGGCCACCAGCTCGATGTATTGCTTCGACGTCGCCCAGGTCACGAACGTCCGCGCCGCGTCCTTTTGCTTCGACGATGTCGGGATCGCCAGGTTCCAGCTCCACAGCCAGGTCGGCGCACCGGCGAAACTGCCGGTCGGCATCGGCGCGAATCCTACCTTGTCGGCCACCGAGGATTGCTTCTTGTCGTACAGCAGACCGCCCGCGACGGTGGCGTCGATCCACATGCCGCAATGCCCGCTGGCGAATAGCGCCAGGTTTTCGTTGAACCCGTTCGAGGTCGCCCCTGGCGGGCCATCGGCCTTCAGGATGTCGTCGTAGAAGCTGATCGCCTTGTGCCATTGCGGGCTGTCGATCACCGGCTTCCATTGCATGTTGAACCACTGGCCACCCTCGGCATTCACCAGCGAGGTGACATAGGCCATGTTTTCGCCCCAGCCGGGCTTGCCGCGCAGGCACATGCCGTAAATCTGCTTCGACTTGTCGGTGATCTTGTCGGCAAATCCGCGAATCTGATCATAGGTCGGCTTTTCGGGCATCTTGAGCCCGGCCTTCTGGAACAGATCGGTGCGATAATATGTCATCGCGCTTTCGCCATAGAACGGCAGGCCATACAGCTTCCCGTCGTAGGTCAGCCCGGCGCGCACCGGCTTCAGCAGATCATTGACGTCGTAGGACGCCGGCAGATTGTCCATCGGCACCAGCCAGCCCTGCTTGGCCCAGATCGGCACTTCATAATTGCCGATGGTCAGCACGTCGAACTGCCCGGCCTTGGTCGCGATATCGGTGGTCACGCGCTGGCGCAGCACGTTTTCCTCAAGTACCACCCAGCGCAGATGGATGTCGGGATGCAGCTTCTCGAATTCCGAGGAAAGACTCTGCATCACCACCATGTCGCCGTTATTGACGGTCGCGATGGTGATGGTCGAATCGGCCCAGGCCAAGCCGCTGCCGCCGAACAGGATTGCCGCGGCGGACGCCAGAACTGTCAGGCCGTCGCGGAGAATACGAGCCATGGAAATCCCTCCTCGGTATTTTTCTGCCTTGAATCGGCGGCTTAGTTTACGGTCTCATGGACGCGCGACCCGGTCAACCAAAGTCACGCTTGTGCAAGGATATCTGACCGAAGCACTTCAAAACCCCAAGCTGCGCGACGCCTCCGCCAAGGTTTCCGCGGCGCCGATGTCGTACAGCGACCCCAGCCACCGCCCAACCGGCTGACACAGCCGAGTGTCCGAACCCAGATCGCCAAACAACCGAGCGATCCCGAGCAGCGCGCGAGGATCGGCTCCGCCCTCGATCGCCTTGGCGCGCAACTCGTCGGCCAGCGGGTGGCGAATCTCGATCGGCTGCCCCTGCTCGTCCTCGCCGCGCACACGCCGCATCCACGCCGCCAGCGCCAGCGCCAGAAGCTCCACCGACCCGCCGCCACGTAGTCGGTCACGGATCGGATCCACCAGGACATTCAGCGGCGCGTCGGTGTTCACCCGTTCCACGGTGTCCTTGATCGCCGGATTGGCAAACCGCTCGATCAGCGTTGCCTTGTAGCGCGCCAGGTCGATTCCCGGGATTTCCGGCAGCGTTGGCCCGGTCTCCCGGTCCATCAGCGCAGCCATGAACCGAGCGATCGGCGCATCCGCCATCGCCTCGGCAATGGTGTTATGACCGATCAGGCGGCCCAAGCCGGCAACCGCCAGATGGCTGGCATTCAGCAGCCGAAGCTTCATGAATTCATACGGCGCGACGTCGGCCACGAACTGCGCGCCGACCTCCTCCCAGGCTGGGCGGCCGCCTGGAAAATCATCCTCGATCACCCATTGGGTGAAGGATTCGGCGAACACCGGCCAGCGGTCGATCACGCCGTATCGTTCGGCCAGCAAGGCGACGTCCTCCGCCGCCGTCACTGGCGTGATCCGATCCACCATCGTGCTGGGGAAGCAGCCATTGGCCGCGATCCAGCGCCCCAGGCCAGGGTCGCGCAGCTCGGCCAACGCCAGTACCGCCTGCCGCAGCACGGATCCATTGTGCTGGATGTTGTCGCAGGTCAGCGCGGTGAATGGCGTCGACCCCGCCACCATCCGCCGGCGATAGGCTTCCACCACGATGCCGATCGCGCTGGCCGGTTGTTCCGATTTCGCAAGATCACGGCGGATCAGCGGATGCTCCGGATCGAGTTGCTTGGTCGAGCGGTCCAGGCAATAGCCGTGTTCAGTGACCGTCAGGCTGACGATGCGGATCGCCGGCTGGTCGATCGCCGCCAGCAAGCCCGTGCTGGACTCGCCGGCGAACACCACGTCCGCAAGTGACCCGATCACCGCGACCTTCTCCTCGGTCGCCTCGCGTTCGACCAGGGTGTACAGGTTGTCCTGCGGCCGCAGGCTATCGCGCATCCGCTGATCCGCCGGCATCAGCCCGGCACCGATAATCCCCCAGCCGAGCGCGTCCGTCCGGCGCTGCATCAAGTCATGCGTGTAGCGCGCCATATGCGCCCTGTGGAACCCACCCAAGCCCAGATGAACGATCCCACCACGGACCCGGGCTGGGTCGAAGCCGGGCACCGCGACGGGCGGCGGCAGGCGGCCAAGATTGGCGCGGTTGAGCCGGACGGGTTCCACTTCATTGCTCCCTGTCAGTCCTGGCCCAACGATGCAGACGCCTGACCCTCGGTCAACTGATTTGCGTCGCCGCCGGACGCCCGCGTTGCACATCGAGGGCAACCGACGCCTCCCGCCGTTTCTGCAGTTGCTGGTCCGCCAGCACGCCCAGCAGGATGACGGTGCCCATTACCGCGAAGTTCAACGAGCTTGGAATGCCAAGGATGTTGACCAGGTTTTGCAGCACCTGCAGCAGCGCGGTACCAAGAACGATGCCCAGAATCGAACCCTCACCGCCGCGCAGGCTGCAACCGCCCAGCACCGCCGCCGCGATCGCGTAAAGCTCATAAAAGTTGCCGAACGTCGAGGGCGATACCGAATTGGTGTAAAAGACCAGAAAGATCGTCGATACCCCAGCCAACAGCCCGCTCAACACATAGGCCCCCGCGATCACCAGGTTTGTGCTGATACCGGAATATCGTGCCGCTTCTTCGTTTTTCCCAACCGCGAACAGGTAGCGGCCGAATACCGATCGATGCAGCACCACGCCGACGATCAGCGCCACCACGATCAGGAAGATGAAACTGTGCGGCAGCCCGAAACTGCGCCCGGAGGCGAGCCAGCTCAGCGTGTCGGCGGAATTGCCATAGCCGAACCCCATGGTCGAATCATCGGTGTAGTAACGCGCCGCGCCGCGATAGATCAGCAAGCCGCACAGTGTCACGATAAAGGGTTGCATGCGCAGCCGAGTGATCAGCAGACCCTGGAGCGCGCCCAGCAGCAGCCCTCCGGCCAGCACCGCCAGCAGCGCCAGCGGCCATGCGACACCGCGGTTGGCGATCAGGTCGATGAAAATCACCCCCAGCAGCGAAAACATCGAACCGACTGACAGGTCGATGCCGCCGGTGATGATGGTCAGACCTTCACCGATCGAGAACACCCCGAACAAGCCGATCAGATTGGCCATGTCCAGCAGGTTCACACCCGACAGGAACTGCGGATTCAACACCCCGGTGATGGCGCTGATGACGACCAGCAGAAGCAGCAGGCCGAGTTCCTTCTTCGGCAGCATCAGGCCGCCTCGGCGGGGTCGAGCGCCTGGCCGATGGCGAGCCGTAATACGTTGTACTCGCTGAACTGTGCGCGCTCCAGAATGCCGCTGATCGCGCCTTCGAACATCACCGCGATACGGTCCGATACACCGATTACTTCCTCCATGTCGGACGAAATCATCAGGATGCAGACGCCCCGGTCGGCCAGTTCACGCATCAGCGTATAGATCTCGTTCTTGGCACCGACATCGATGCCGCGGGTCGGCTCATCGAAGATCACCACCCGCGGCCGCATCGACAGCCACTTCGCCAGCACGACCTTCTGCTGATTGCCCCCGGAAAGCGTAACGACCGTGGTCCGGTCGCCGGGTGCCCGGATCGACAGTCGAGCCCGCTGTGTCCTCGACGCCGCCTGCTCCGCCGCCCGGTTGACAAGCAACATCCTTGCATAGGCCAGCAAGTTGGCGAGGGTGATGTTCTCGACCACCGGCATGTCCACGATCAACCCAGCCCGCTTGCGGTCTTCTGGCACCAGATAAATCCCCTGCTGTATCGCGCGGCGCGGCGAGCGAATCGTCATCCTTGCCCCGTCCAGACGGATTTCACCGCCGACGATCGGATCGATCCCGAACAGGGCGCGAGCCAGCGACGTGCGGCCGGACCCCACCAGCCCGGCCAGTCCAAGGATTTCACCGTGGCGGACCGCCAGGTTGACCCGCCGACCGGGAAAATCCTTCGTCTCCACCTCCAGCAAATCGCAGCCGCCGGGCTTGGGTTCAGCCGCCGGCGGGATATACAGCGCCTTTAGATCGCGTCCGATCATCAGGCGGATCATCGTTGCATGATCGATCTGCTGCCCTGTCAGTTCACCAACCACCCGACCGTCCCGTAGACAAACCACGCGATCGGAGCAGGCCTTCACCTCACCCAGTCTATGCGAGATGTAGATCACCGACACCGCGTTCGCCCGCAACTCCGCAACCACCTTCAGCAGCCGCTCGGTTTCCTGCAAACTGAGGCTCGAGGTCGGCTCGTCCATGATGATGATGCGCGCATCGACCGACAGCGCCTTGGCGATCTCCACCAGTTGCCGCTGCGCGATGGTCAAGCCCTGCACCGGCGTGTCCGGCCCGAAATCCGCCCCCAACCGAACCAGCAACGGCGCCACCCGCTCGCGCAGACGCCCGCGGTCGATCAACCGCAGCGGGCCGAAACCCAGCGGCTCGCGGCCCATGCCGACGTTGGCCGCGACGTCCAGGTTCTCGAACAGGTTGAGTTCCTGATGCACGAACGCGATACCGGCGCGCATCGAGTCGTTCACCCCAAGCATCGCGTGGTCGCGGCCGTCGATACGGATCGTGCCCGAGGTCGGCGCAACCACGCCGCCCAGAATCTTCATCAACGTGGACTTGCCGGCACCGTTCTCACCGATCAGACCAAGAACCTCGCCGCGTCCGACCGACAGGTTGATGTCATCCAGCGCGGTGACGCCCGGATACAGCTTGGTTATCGCGGCGAGTTCGATCAGCGGCCCCGGCATCGGCCGCCTACTTCTTCAGTAGTTGCTTCATGAAGCCCTGGAACGCCGCCACGTTGGACTTTTCGATCACCCGGGTCGGGATGATGATCAGTTTATTGGGCGGAATGAATGACCGGTCGCCGTGGATGTATTTGATCATATCGACCATCGACTGGTAACCGAACTGATAGGGCTGCTGCACGATCGTCGCCTGCACGGTGCCGTCGGCGACCCCGCGCAGCGTCTGCGGGTCCTCGTCGAAGCCGACGATCTTGATCTTTCCGGCTTTCCCGGCCTCTTTCACCGCCGAGTAGATCTGCGGCGTGTTGTAGGAATACAGCCCGACCAGGCAATCGAGGCCGCCCTTTGCCAGCGCATCCTGCACGTTGCTCTTTGCCTTGGCAAAATCGACGCCATCAGTGCGGATGTCGACAATCTGGATGTTGCTGCCGGCCAAAACGTCCTTGATTCCCTGCACCCGCTCCCTGGCGTTGTCGGCGTCCATGGTGCCCACGAACATCATCACCTTGCCGCCGCTCGGCAGCGCCTTCTTGATCTGCTCACCCGCCTGCCGCCCTGCCGCCACGTTGTCGGTGCCAATATAGACGACGCGATTGGACTGCGGCGCGTCGCTGTCGGTGGTGAACAGCGCGGCCTTGGCGGCGACCTTGTTGAACTCCTCGGTGGAGTTCTTCGGGTCAATCGCCGAAATCGAGACCCCGGCAACACCCCGAGCCAGCAGATCATCCAGTTCCCGCCGCTGTTCTGCGGCCGTGGCCTGCCCGGTGATCACCACTTGCATGTTGTAATCGGGATGCTCTGACTGGGCTTTCTCTACCCCGCGTTTGGCGATGGTCCAAAAATCCGCCGCCGCGTTGGTGACCAGGGCGAGCTCCTTCTTACCCTGGGCCAAAGCCGGCACCACGGAAAGCACGACGGCCAAAAATCCGGCAAACGCGGTCAAAACAGGCTGTTTCATTTTGTATGTCCTGGACGTTACCACTTCCATCTACCCTAGGGTTCATCGCCGGCCGCTGGCAACCAGCCCCCGGCGCCGAAGGTTGCCGCGCCTGCCTCGGCTTCGTAGTGTTGCCCGCACGACATAACTGGAGACCGCGCAGCATGCCTCGCCTGAACTTCGGCGCCTTCCTCGCACCGCACCACCCGATCGGCGAGCACCCCATGCTGCAGTTCCGCCGCGACCTCGATCTCGTCGAGCACCTCGACAAGCTCGGCTACGACGAATTCTGGTGCGGTGAACACCATTCCAGCGGCTGGGAGATGATCGCCTCACCGGAAATGTTCCTGGCCGCCGCCGGCGAGCGGTCGAAGCGCATCAAGCTCGCGACCGGAGTGGTGTCGCTGCCCTATCACCACCCGTTCAACGTCGCCCAGCGCATCGTGCAACTCGACTACATGACCGGCGGGCGGGTGATCTTCGGTTCCGGCCCCGGCGCGCTCGCTTCCGACGCCCACACCCTTGGCGTCGATCCGATGCTGCTGCGTGATCGCCAGGATGAGGCCATCAGCATCATCCGGCGGCTGTTCAACGGTGAGCGCGTGACCGCGAAAAGTGACTGGTTCACCATGCAGGACGCCGCGCTGCAGCTGCTGCCGTTGCAGGAACAGATGCCGTTCGCCGTTGCCTCGCAGATCAGCCCGTCGGGAATGACCCTGGCGGGCAAGCACGGCATCGGCATCATCTCGATCGGGTCGCTGTCGGAAGAAGGCCTCAATGCCCTTCCGACGCAATGGAGCTTCGCCGAAACCGCCGCCGCCAAACACGGCAAGACGGTGGATCGCAAGAACTGGCGCGTGCTGTTGAGCTGGCACATCGCCGAGACCCGGGAAAAGGCACGCGCCGAGGCCCGCGACGGACTGCTACGTCACCATAACGAATACATCACCGCAACCCTGCAGCGTCCGGGCGCGAAGCCTTTCAAGACCCCCGACGAGGCGGTCGACAAGACCGCGTTCGGCGACAGTGCCGCCGCCACCATCGGCACCCCGGACGACCTGGTGCAACGGATCAAGGAGGTGTTGGCGGTCAGCGGCGGCTTCGGCACCGTCGTCGGCTTCGTCCACGACTGGGCCAACCCGGAAAACACCATGCGGAGCTGGGACATGGTGGCGCGCTACGTGATCCCCGAGATCAACGGCTACCTCGCCGGGCTGCGCCAGTCGCGCGAATTCGTCGCCAACAACCGCGAATACTTCGACCGTGCCAAGGAAGCGGTGATGAGCAAGATCAAGGAGAACGAAGCCGCCGCCGCCGCCCTTGCGGTCACCCGGTCGTCAATGCTCAGCGCATCAGCCAGCAACGTCCCGGACCTGGACGCTGCGCGTGCCAAGGCGGCTTCGCGCTAGTACCTGTGTATGGCTCCGGGCAAGGTTTCCTTTGCCCAGCAAACCGGATGTAGCGCACGTCGCGGGGGCTACCTCCGACTCTTGGCCGACCTACCCGAAGCATAGTTGTTGTAGGACCTACGTTCGATGTGAGATATCCGGCCCAGTCGGTCGTAGAGAAAAGACTCAAACCTGGAGCGCCTTCGCTGACACTCTGTGCAACCAGATGATTGCCGAGTCCCGGTCCGCGGGCGATGATTCTGAGAGATGACACGGCCTCCCCAAATAACGCCACGCGCCGACCTAACAGAAACGGAAATAGATGCTGCGTACTATGTCGGAAGTGGGGAGCATAAAACCAAAAGGTGGTGGGGAGGTCTTCCGGGAGCATTTATCGGGAAAGACGGAATCGCGCACCGCCCGGGCAAGCAACTGACCACGTCCTGCCCGAGGACGACCGAGGAGCAGCGGGAGGAGGCTTCGGGTTGGGTTCGCCAGGCGCTGGCCGCGGGGCAATTTCGCCTCTACGAGGGAGATGGAACGTATCCCAAGCACCTGTGGTATAGGGACGGGGACGGCCAATACTGGTTCGGCTTTGCGGTCAACCAGCACTTGGGCAGCTATAAGGGCTGGCCCATCGACCAAGAGGAGAAGCGTGCGACATTCGATCGCCTGGTGTGATGGTGCTTCCAACGCTGCGCCGGAGGAGCAAGCAACGGTGGCCGACCTGCAGCTGTTCGTCGCGGGTTTGAACATCACGCAGCATCTCGACGCTGGTAGCGTGGGCGACCGCGTCACGGTCTCGCTTTATGGTCTGGCTCATGGGCTCGCACACGACTGGTGGACGATCTTCGGAGTCCGGGACCAGGAAATTTCTCTTGCCCGCTATCGCACCGGATATCTTTTACCTGATTTGCGCTTCGGCTTTGACGGCGCGGCTTTCGAGATACAGGCGCATCAGCGCGTCTACGAGCAACCAGACGTGCGTTTCTGGGCCGGACCGAGCGAGGTGCTTTCTCGCGATGACGGCGAAGCCTGGCTCTCTGGCCTGATAGATGAAGTGCTACTGCGCCTGCGGCAGCGCGGCATGCCGGCGACGAGCGCGGCTCTTCGCTGGCAGCGGGTCATGGCATCGCGGCGTTCGGAGGAGGCGGTCTTTTGCGAGGCTGCGGGATCGCTCGGCATCGACCCATACCAAATAGACGATGCCACGGCCACATTCATCGAGAAGTCCGAGACGCTGTTCCGCCGTGAGGCGCTTGTCGAGTTTGTGTCAGGGGCGGGCGATGTCGACCGGCGGCGACTTCTCGAGTGGGTCGAGAAGATGGCTAGGAATAGAGGGTTCCAATATCGATTAGCCAATCTCCGACCCATCGTGGACCAGACTGTCAGAGATCAACCGCACAGGCCGAATGAGAAGCCTTGGGCGGCCGGTTATCGCCTGGCCCATGGCATTCGGCAGCAACTAAACCTTGGACAGAACGGTCGATTCAAGTCCTTCAAAGATCTCGCGATCCGTCTCGGCGCCTCCAAAAACTACAACCTGGCTCCCCAGGTTGACGGGATACGTGCATTGCGTCGAGATCGAGAGGACGGGCTACACGTGCACCTTCGCAATCACGGCGACACTCAGGAAGCCGCCTCTGCGCACCTCTTCGCTTTCGCAAGGGCGGTCGGGGATGCCGCGTGCTTTCCGGAACCGCAACTGGGACCCGTCACCGAACTACGTTCAGCCTACCGGCAAGCGGCAGGCCGGGCATTCGCCGCTGAGTTCTTAGCTCCCTCCGACGAAATTGAGGCGATGAGGGCGGAAAGACGGGACGTGGTCACGATTGCCAACGAATTCGCCGTCTCGCAGCAGGTGATCGAGAACCAGATCATGAACCGAAAGCGGATCGTGGCCGCGCTGGCAGGGTAACCGTGGCATCTATCTCGATTGGGATGTCGATGTCGCTTACCGGTTGGCCTCATTCCGCTCAAGGAACCAAACAGGGCCGCGTGCCGCATGCCAAGGGGTCCGGTTCGTATGTCCACATCGTTTTTATCACGTAGTCTCGCTTAATTCCCAACTCACCTTACCCACCTATGCCGCCGATATCGGTTGATCAGCGCGTTGGTGGAAGCATCATGCGACAGCTTCGGCTCCGCGCCGCGATCCAATTCCGGAATAATCCGGCTGGCCAACACCTTGCCCAACTCCACACCCCATTGGTCATAGCTGTCGATCCCCCAGATCGCCCCTTGGGTGAACACGCTGTGCTCATACAACGCCACCAGGCTCCCCAGCGTCGCCGGATCGAGCCGCTCGGCCAGGATCATATTGGTCGGCCGATTGCCCTCGGTAACGCGGAATGGAGTCTGGAAATCCGGCGAGCCCTCAGCCTTCAATTCCTGCTCGGTTTTGCCAAACCCCAACGCCTCAGCCTGGGCAAACAAATTTGCCATCAGCAGATCATGCTGCTCCGCTAACGGACTCAACGGCTTGCAAAATCCGATCATGTCGCAAGGCACCAGCTTGGTGCCCTGGTGCAGCAGTTGATAGAACGAATGCTGGCCATCAGTGCCCGGCTCGCCCCAGATGATCGGACCGGTCTGGTAATCAACGACGCCCCCGTCGAAATCCACGTGCTTGCCGTTGCTCTCCATCTGCAACTGCTGCAGATACGCCGGAAAGCGCGCCAGATGCGCCGAGTACGGCATCACCCCGATGGTCTGAGCACCGAAGAAATTGTTGTACCAGACTGTCAGCAGACCCAGCACCATGGGCAGGTTCCGCGCTGCGGGGGCCGTGCGGAAATGCTCGTCCATCGCATGGAAGCCACCCAGCATGGCGCGGAAATTATCAGCCCCGATCGCGATCATGGTGGACAGTCCAATGGCGCTGTCCATCGAGTAACGCCCGCCCACCCAGTCCCAGAAGCCGAACGTATTGGCCGGGTCGATCCCGAACTTCGTCACCCCGTCGATATTGGTGGACACCGCGGCGAAGTGCTTGGCAACCGCCGCGTCGGACCCCAGCTTGCCCACCAGCCACGCACGCGCCGTCGCGGCGTTGGTCATCGTCTCCAACGTAGTGAAGGTCTTGGAGGAAACGATGAACAACGTCTCCTCCGCGTTCAGGTCCAGCGTCGCCTCAGTGAAATCCCCACCATCGACATTGGCAACAAAGCGAAACGTCATCGCCCGTTCACTGAACGGGCGCAGCGCGCGATACGCCATTTCCGGGCCCAAATACGACCCGCCGATGCCGATGTTGACCACGTTGCGGATGCGCTTGCCGGTGTGCCCGGTGAACCCGCCGCTGCGCAGCCGGGACGCGAAATCGGCCATCGCGTCCAGCACCTTGTGCACGTCGGGCACGACGTCCACGCCATCGACCGCGATGCGGCTGTCGCGCGGCGCCCGTAACGCCACGTGCAGCACCGCTCGGCGTTCCGTGGCGTTGATCTTCTCGCCGGCAAACATCGCATCGCGCCGTTTCGCCACGCCGCGTTCTTCCGCCAGTTGCAGCAGCAACCGAAGCGTTTCGTCAGTGATGCGGTTCTTCGAGTAATCCAGAAACAAGCCCCCGCCTTCCGCGGAAAACCGCTCGGCTCGGCCAGGATCGTCGGCGAACAGCTTGCGCAGATGCACATCCTTGATCTGCGCATGATGCGACGACAGTGCCTTCCAGGCCGGCGTAGCGGTAAGAGCGGTCATCGGTCTTCTCCTCTGTTCACGCCATTCTCGCTTCGACATAGGCGGTCGACGCCATCAGGTCGATGCCCGCCGAGTTCGAACACCGCCGTTTCGCCAAACCCCAGCGTCCCAAACCTGTCTACCTCGAACTCCCGACACGCTTCCTGCAACCCGTGCAGCGGTGCGTCGATCGCCTCATCGGTCAACTGGAACGTGCCGAAATGCGTCCCCACCGACCGCACGGCGCCCAATGCCAAATGCGCCTGCACCGCTTCCATCGGGTTCATGTGCACCGCCGCCATGAACCACCGAGGCTCATACGCCCCGATCGGCAGCAGCGCGACATCGGGTGCCCCCAGCCGCGCCCTGATCTCGCCCCAGTGCGGCCCCGCTGCGGAATCCCCCGCGAACAACACCGTCCCCGCCGCACCGCCCAGCATGAAGCCGCCCCACAAAGCGCGATTGCGATCGAACGGCGTGCGCGCCGAGAAATGCCGAGCCGGAGTCGCGGTGATGCGCAGCGGCCCTACTGAAATCGCCTGCCACCAATCCAACTCGGTGGCGACGATCCCTAAGCCTGCCAGCTCCCGCGCATTGCCCAGCATGGTGACGAACTGCGGCGCATGGCGCGCCTGCAGCGCACGCAGCGTCGGAAAATCCATATGGTCGTAATGATTGTGCGACAACAGCACGACATCCGGCCGTGGCAGATCAGCCAGCGCCAAACCCGGTCGCCGAACACGCCTCGGTCCCGCCCAGGAAACCGGGGAGCAACGCTCGCTGAAGATCGGATCGGTCAGCACCACCCCATCAGGCAGGCGGATCAGGAAGCTGGCATGATTGATGAAGGTGATCGCAACACTGCCCGGGTCCACTGCACGCGGCGGTGGCGCCGCCACCGGATCGAAAACCTCCGCCGGCCAGGCGACCCGCCCACCGCGCAACCGCCACCGCAGCACCTGCATCAATCCTCGTGTCGACCGGTTCGATCCCGGATTGAAGAAGCGCCGCCCATCGCAATGATCGGACAGCGGAAAGCGTTGCCGCATCACCGGCCACCATCGGCCAGCAGCAAGACCCCTACCGGATCGCCCCCTCCCGCTTCAACGCCCGCACCGTCGCGCGGAACGCATCGACAGTGATCGCCATCTCCTCCTCCCCATGCATCGCCGAGATCGTCCCCGACGGCCCGGAGTTCATATCGACGCCGTTTACCAGCAACCCCATCCGAACCTGCCCGGTCACGCCCTCACCCCTGGGCTTGTCGATCATCTTCTGAATGAACCCAGCCGCATCGAACCCGCTCGGCACGATGTCGGCGGCTTCCGGGTTGGTATAGATATGCATCCCGGAGTACGACCCGTGCACCGCCCATTTCACCGCTTCCTCTTCCAGCACTTCATTCATCTTCGCCCGCACCTCGGTGCCATAGGCGTTCGCCCGGGCACAGGCATCGGTGCCGGCCAGGATCTCCAGGGTCGCGATCCCCGCGGCCGCCGACACTGGGTTGGCATTGAACGTCCCCAGGTGCGCGATCTTCTCCACCCCCGCCGCCTTGCTAACCTTGAAGTCCAGCCGGTCGAGGATGTCCTTCCGCCCCACCACCGCCCCGCCCGGCAACCCGCCGGACAGGATTTTTGCCAATGTCGTCATGTCGGGCGTGATTCCCGTCACCGCCTGCACGCCGCCCGGCGAGACCCGGAACCCGGTCACCACCTCGTCGAAAATCAACACCGTGCCAGCCTGCCGCGTCAGCTCCCGAAGCACCGTCAAGAATGACGGCAGGATCGGCATCTTGCCGAAATTCGCACCCGTCGGCTCCAGGATCACCGCCGCGATGTCCTTGTGGTCGTTGAAAATCCGCGTGATCCCAGCGACATCGTTGGCGTCGCACAGCAGCACGTTGTCGGCCACGCCCTGGATCACGCCGCTGGTCGCCGACCCGTCGAAATGATTGGTGTAGCCGCTGGTCATGTGGTCGTGCCAGCCATGGAAATGCCCACGGAACCGCACCAGCTTCGACCGTCCGGTATAGGCCCGGGCCAGCCGCAACGCGATCAAGGTCGCCTCGGTGCCGGACGAGGTGAAGCGGACCCGTTCCGCCGACGGAACCATTTGGGTGACCAGTTCCGCCCAGCGCACCTCCAACTCGTGACAGGCCCCGAAATGCGTGCCGCGTTCCAACGCCGCGTGTACCGCCGCCATCACCGCCGGGTGGTTGTGCCCCAGGATCAGCGCGCCATGGCCGCCGAAATAGTCCACGTATTTGTTGTTATCGACATCCCACTTCACCGGCCCCAGCGCCCGCTGGACATACAGCGGATACGGATCGAAATGCCGGCTGTCGTGCGCCAGCCCGCTCGGCATCACCTCGCGTGCCTTCGCGGCCAGCGCGGCTGACCCCGGGGTCAGTGCCTCATAGATCGCGGTCAGAGTGGCATTCGGCAACGTGCTGGCGGACATGAACCATCCTTCTGGCTTCGATGCCGCCCTGTATAGCGCCACGCCGCAAGCCATGCACCAATCCCGCCCCCGGGGGTTGCCTCGGGCGTCGCAAATCTGCCCTCATGCCCCCCTATCAACCGGCAGGATACGCTGATGTGGCAATTCTGGATCGACCGCGGCGGCACCTTCACCGATATCGTCGCGCGCGATCCGAACGGCGCGCTGTCCACCCACAAACTTCTGTCGGAAAACCCCGAACGGTACCGGGACGCCGCCATCGCCGGTATCAAGACGATCCTCGGCATCGCCCCGGATGCGCCGATCCCCGACGGCCTGATCGAGGCGGTCAAGATGGGCACCACCGTCGCCACCAACGCTTTGCTGGAGCGTAAGGGCGACCGCACCCTGTTGCTGGTGAACACCGGTTTCGCTGACGCCCTGCGCATCGGCAACCAGGCCCGCCCCCGCCTGTTCGACCTGGACATCACCCTGCCCACGATGCTGTACGAACGCGTCGAGGAAATCGCCGGCCGCGTCGGCGTGGACGGCGCCGAGATCGAACCGCTCGACGAACCCCTGGCCCGCGACATCCTGAAAAAAGCCCGCGCCGACGGCATCGAAGCCTGCGCCATCGTGCTGATGCACGCCTGGAAATACCCCGCGCACGAACAGCGCCTCGCCGAACTCGCGCGCAAGGCCGGCTTCACCCAGGTATCCGCGAGCCACGCCGTCAGTCCGCTGCTGCGGCTGGTGCCACGCGGCGATACCACGGTGGTGGACGCCTATCTGTCGCCCATTCTGCGCCGCTACGTCGATCAGGTCGCCACACAGTTGCCCGGAACCAGCGTCTATTTCATGCAATCCAACGGCGGCCTGACCGCGTCGGAAACCTTCCAGGGCAAGGACGCGATTCTCTCCGGCCCGGCCGGCGGCATCGTCGGCGCCGCCCGCACCGCCGGCATCGCCGGACTGGACCAGATCATCGGCTTCGACATGGGCGGCACCTCCACCGATGTCGCGCTCTATGCCGGCACGTTCGAACGTGCGTTCGAGACCGCGGTCGCCGGCGTGCGGATGCGCGCCCCGATGATGGCGATCAACACCGTCGCCGCCGGTGGCGGGTCCATCCTGCATTTCGACGGCGCGCGGATGCGCGTCGGTCCCGATTCCGCCGGCGCCAACCCAGGGCCGGCCTGCTACCGCCGCGGCGGCCCACTCACGGTCACCGACGCCAACGTCTGTGTCGGCAAGATTCAGCCGGCGCACTTCCCGCCGATCTTCGGCCCGCGCGCCGACCAGCCACTCGACGCCGAAATCGTGCAAACCAAATTCGCCGGCCTGGCCGAACAGATCGGCGGCGGCCGCACACCGCAACAGGTCGCCGAGGGCTTCCTGCGAATCGCCGTCGCCAACATGGCCAACGCCATCAAGCAGGTCTCGGTACAGAAAGGTCACGACGTATCCCGCTTCGCGCTGCAATGCTTCGGCGGCGCCGGCGGCCAGCACGCCTGCCTCGTCGCCGACGCCCTGGGGATGGAAACCGTCTTCATCCACCCCTACGCCGGAGTCTTATCCGCCTACGGCATGGGGTTGGCCGATCAGACCGCGATGAAGCAACAGGCAATCGAAATTCCGCTCGGAATCGAAACAATCCCCCAACTCGAAGCCCTCGCCGCCAAACTCGCCGCCGACGCGACCGCCACCCTGCGGGCCCAGGGCGCCAACCCTGCTGATGTGACCACCGCGAAAACCCTGCACCTGCGCTACGCCGGAACCGAAGCGGCGCTGATCGTCGCCTTGACCGACCTGGAAACCATCCTGGCCGCTTTCACCGCCGCGCACCGCGCCCGCTTCGGCTTCGCCACCCCTGATCGTCCGATCGTTGCGGAGACCGTCGCCGCCGAGGCCACCCTGCCCGGCACCGTCGCCGAGGACGTCACGCTGCCCGCGCGCGAAACCGGTGCCCCCGAAGCCATCGACCACGTCACCATCTTCACCGGCAACGGCGCGCTGCAAGCCCCGGTCCTGGAGCGCACATCGCTGCTCGCCGGCGACCACATCGCCGGCCCGGCGCTGGTCCGCGAGGCCAACGCCACCACCGTCATCGAACCCGGCTGGACCGCCGAGGTCACCGCGCTCGACCACATGATCCTGCGCCGCACCGAGGCATTGCCCAGCCGCGTGCCGGCGGACAGCGAGCGTCCCGATCCGGTGTTGCTCGAACTGTTCAACAACCTGTTCATGAACGTCGCCGAACAGACCGGCGCGGTGCTGCAGAACACCTCCATGAGCGTCAACATCAAGGAACGCCTGGATTTTTCCTGCGCCATCTTCGACGCCGACGGCAACCTGGTGGCCAACGCGCCGCACGTCCCGGTGCATCTCGGCGCCATGGGCGAGAGCGTCCGCACCGTGCTCGACCATCGCCGCAACAGCCTAAAGCCGGGCGACGTGGTGGCACTGAACAACCCGTTCAACGGGGGCACCCATCTGCCCGACATCACCGTCATCACCCCGGTGTTCGACCAAGCCGGCAACGACATCCTGTTTTTCGTCGGCAGCCGCGGCCATCATGCCGATGTCGGCGGCATCACACCCGGCTCGACGCCGCCGATGTCGCGCACGCTGGAAGAAGAAGGCGTGGTGATCGACGATTTCCTGCTGGTCGATGGCGGCCATTTCCGTGAATCGGAGTTCCGCGACCTTTTGGCCGGTGCCAAATACCCCGCCCGCAGCCCCGACGTGAACGTCGCCGACATCAAGGCCCAGGTCGCCGCCAACGAAAAAGGCGTGCAGGAACTCGCCCGCGTCGTCGCGCAGTTCGGCTGGCCCGTGGTCAGCGCGTATATGCGCCACGTCATGGACAACGCCGAACAATCCGTCCGCCGCGTCATCGAACGGCTCGGCTCCGGTCGTTTCGACTACAAGATGGACAACGGCCGGGCATTGTGCGTCTCGATCAGCGTCGATCGCGAATCACGCAGCGCCGTCGTCGACTTCACCGGCACCGGCGCGCAGCACGAGGGCAATTTCAACTCCCCGCCCGCGGTCACCCGGGCGGCTGTGTTGTATGTCTTCCGTTGCCTGGTCGGCGACGACATTCCGCTCAATGACGGCTGCCTGAAGCCGCTGACCTTGGTCATTCCGCCCGGAACGTTCCTTTCCCCGCACCCTGGCGCCGCCGTCGTCGCCGGCAACACCGAGGTCTCCCAGGCCACCTGCAACGCCATCTTCGGCGCGCTCGGCGTCATCGCCTGCTCGCAGGCGACGATGAACAACTTCCTGTTCGGCGACGCCACCCGTCAGTACTATGAGACGATCTGCGGCGGCACCGGCGCCGGGCCGGGCTTCGACGGCACCTCGGCCATCCAGACCCACATGACCAATACCCGGATGACCGATCCGGAAATCCTCGAACTGCGCTACCCGGTGCGCCAGGAATTGTTCGCTATCCGCAAAGGTTCGGGCGGTGCCGGCAAGTGGCGCGGCGGGGACGGAGCGGTGCGCCGCATCCGTTTCCTGCAGCCGATGACCGCCGTCATCGTCTCCTCCCGCCGCGAGGTCGCCCCGTTCGGCCTGCAAGGCGGCGACGACGCCCTGCCAGGCCTGCAATGGGTGGAGCGGGCCGACGGCACAAGCCTGTCGCTGACCGGAACCGACAGCGCCGAACTGGGCCCCGGCGACGTCTTCGTCATCCAGACACCGGGCGGCGGAGGCTATGGTCAGGCCTGAGCGCGGATCCGGCTCAAAACGGAAATCCGAAGTTGATGTGATACACTTTCAGGCCGCCGCCAAAGACGATCCCGGCACCGATCCGGGGATTGGTCAGCGACAACAGCTTGAACGGCTCCGCGCCGCCGATCGAGAAGCCAATCTCGTTCTGATTGTCGATCCGCAGCGGCGTGTGCAGATACCGAGAAAACACCAGCGGTGCCGGATAGTAGTACTCCGCGACAAAGATCCCAACATCGGGTGTCCAATGGCCGATCCGAAAGCCCAGCGGGCGACGCACCTCGCCGGCGACCTGCAACGAAACATAATGCTCGGCAAATCCCGAACCGGTAGTCGTATCGCCGGCGTAGATCGCTGCATTGCCAAGCGAAAGAGTGTAGTCGCCGACTCGCCATTGCGCGACCGAGCGGGCACCGGCCAGATAGACCCAGGCGTTGGGATTTGCACTGCCGGTGCCGAACGCGTGTCCCACACCGCCTTGGGCGAATGGCTTGACCACCAACCAGTCATTGATCGGGATTTGCAGCTCAGCGCCCGGCACCGCGGTCAGAGACTGCTGCGAGACCGAGATCCTCTGGCCCGCCACCGTGGCTTTGAAGTCATAGAGCCCGACCTCGATCGGCATCAGCAGCCTGAGTTTCCATCCATCGCCAGGACCGGCCGGCAATTCAAAGGACAGCGGCAGCGTGTAGACATCGGCCGAAAGACCGCCGAGCGAATATCCGCCGAAGCCAAGCGAGGCGGCATAGACATAGTTGATGTTGACCGTGGTGTTCTGCGGCGCCGGCGGCTGAGCACGCGCGGTTGCGGCCGGCAGCAAGGCCGTCAGCACGGCAACGCCCCGCCCGAACCAGGGGGGCATGATGACGGGCCAAAGCTTTGGCACGCTGGGTCGCGCTGCGGCTAATGTGTCATGGCTGTCCGCGCATTCGGCGTTTCGGCAGCGGCCCGCATCTGCAAAAACAGCAATGCAAGCGCCAGCAAGGCTATCGTCGTGAATCTCGTTCCGCCTGCCAACGCAGCCAGCGATCGCACCAGTGATTGATAGGCCATTATTTATTTCCCCAAATCAACCTTGGTCTGAGCCAGCCACTAGGATGACCGTACAGGATAAACCCAAGAAGCGAGGCCCAGTCTGAACGTAATGATACTAGCAGACGCCCGACAGGGTGCCAAACCCGAGGCAGTCCCCATCGTCATCCGGAACCCCGTCTGAACAGTCGCCAAAGCCACACCATTTGTATAGTGAAAGCCATGCGCCCTCTCGGCGCAGGCATTCTGGAACCGGAGGCATGGTGGCAAGCGAGACAGCAACGGGCGAAAAGGTAACCGGCGATTCCGCCGCCGCCGAGGCCGGACGCGACTTCATCCGCGACATCGTGCAGGCCGACCTCGACGCCGGACGCGCCACCGCTGTGGTCACCCGCTTCCCCCCCGAACCAAACGGCTTCCTGCACCTCGGACACGCCAAGTCGATCTGCCTGAACTTCGGCATCGCCCGCGACTTCGCCGGCCAGTGCCATCTGCGCTTCGACGACACCAACCCGATCAAGGAGGAACAGCTCTTCATCGACGCCATCCAGCGCGACGTCCGCTGGCTGGGCTTCGACTGGGGCGAGCATCTGTACTACGCCTCGGATTATTTCGAGCAACTCTACGCCTGGGCCGAACACTTGATCCGCAACGGCCTCGCCTATGTCGACGACACACCGCCGGAAGCGATGCGCTCGCAGCGCGGCACGCTGACCGAACCCGGCCAGAACAGCCCCGATCGCTACCGGTCGGTCGATGAAAACCTCGATCTGTTCCGCCGCATGCGCGCCGGCGAGTTCGCCAACGGCGCCCGCGTGCTGCGAGCCAAGATCGACATGGCCTCGGGCAACATGAACCTGCGCGATCCGGTGTTGTATCGCATCCTGCACACCCCCCATCCACGCACCGGTGACGCCTGGTCGATCTACCCCACCTACGACTTCGCCCACGGCCAGTCCGACGCCATCGAGCATATCACCCACAGTGTCTGCACTCTGGAGTTCGAGGATCACCGCCCGCTGTACGACTGGCTGATCGAAAACCTGCCCGTCCCGTCCCGTCCCCGGCAATACGAGTTCGCTCGGTTGAACGTCAGCTACACCGTGCTGTCCAAGCGCCACCTCACCCGGCTGGTCAACGACCGGCATGTCACCGGCTGGGACGATCCGCGTATGCCGACACTGGCTGGCATGCGCCGGCGCGGCGTGCCGGCCGCCGCGTTGCGCGAATTCATCCGCCGCGTCGGCGTCGCCCGCGCCTACAGCACGGTCGACGTCGCGATGCTGGATTCGGCGATCCGCGACACCCTCAACCCGCTGGCGTCGAGGCGCATGGCGGTGCTGCGCCCGCTGAAGCTGATCATCGACAACTACCCCGAAGGCCAGACCGAGACGCTGCAGGCCCGCAACCATCCCGACAACCCCGACGCCGGCTCGCGGCTGCTCACCTTCGGGCGCGAGCTCTACGTCGAGCA
Source organism: Rhodopila sp. (assembly GCF_965277165.1). GTDB lineage: Bacteria > Pseudomonadota > Alphaproteobacteria > Acetobacterales > Acetobacteraceae > Rhodopila. The sequence continues at coordinate 960,352 of NZ_CBDICE010000005.1, read as the reverse complement.
GGACGACTTCATGGAAAACCCACCGAAGAAGTTCTACCGGCTGTCTCCCGGCAAGGAAGTCCGTCTGCGCTACGGCTACTTCGTCACCTGCCGCGAGGTGGTGAAAGACAGCACCGGGACCGTCACCGCCCTGCGCTGCACCTACGATCCAGCATCAAAGGGCGGCAACGCCCCCGATGGCCGCAAGGTCCAGGCCACTTTGCACTGGGTCGCCGCCGCCGACGCGGCGCCAGCAGAGGTCCGTCTCTACGCGCACCTGTTCAACCGCCCCGACCCCGGCGCCGACGGCGACGCGCTGGCCGACCTGAACCCGGACTCGTTGCAACTACTGACCGGCTGTCTTGTGGAACCCACTTTGCTACAGGCCCCAATGGGCGAGGCAGTGCAGTTCGAGCGCACCGGCTATTTCGCCCTCGATCCAGGCTCTCAGCCCGGCCGCCCGGTGTTCAACCGCACGGTGGGCCTGCGCGACACTTGGGCCAGGGTGCAAGCCGCGGTGAGCAGCTGACCCGTGGGCCGCCGCCTTCCAGTCCAGCATCCCGAGACCGACAACTTCGTTGGCTCCAGCCGGAATCAGGCCCCATCCGCCTGAGCGAAAGCGGTCAATAAGACCGCTTGAGCGAAAGCAATCAGTCAGATATCTTTCGATCATGGAAATCAAGCCAGAGCAAATCCGCGCCGCTCGTGCCCTCCTACGTCTCGAGCAGTCGGAGCTTGCGCGTCGCGCCGGCCTTTCGGTTGTCACCATTCGCCGCGTTGAGGGCGCTGAAGGGCGCGGACGTGCGGCGGCGCCGACCCTCGCGAGTATCCACGCGGCACTGGAGCTGGCCGGGGTGGAGTTTATCCCGGACGGCGTCCGCAAGCGCCCGGTTGTCCGTGATGACGCGCAAGCGCTCTACGACGACCTTCGAGCCATCAGCCTGCAAAGCGCAGAGCAGCTGATGGGCGGCGAATTACTGTCGGACGCTGATCTTTACGATGGCAACGGACTGCCGGGGTGATCGTCATCGATAGTTCCGCGCTGATCGCCGTCTTGCGCCGCGAGCCCGAAGCTGACGGATTTCTCAAGATCATCGCCGCGGCGAGAGGTTGCTTGCTGTCTGCAGTCAGCCTGCTCGAGACTAGCATGGTGCTGGCCGGCCGCACCGGCGACACCTCAGCCTGGACTGGACTCGATGCGTTGATCGCGCGGGCTGGAATGCTGGTAGTGCCGCATGACGCCGAGCTCGCGGCCGAGGCCAGGACTGCCTTTCTGCGCTACGGCAAAGGCCGTCACGCCGCAGCCCTCAACCTTGGCGACTGCGCGTCCTACGCCCTGGCCAAGAGCCGAGGTCTTCGGCTGCTGTTTAAGGGGAGTGACTTTCCCGCAACCGACGTGGACGGAGCTGTTTGAAACACATTACCGTGCCGACGTTTTTCGTTTTCTTAAAAAAACGGCGTTACAACTCGTGTTTCCATCACTCCAACTCATACCTCGGACCCTACGGGAGCCCTAACTTAGCAAACAAATCTCTATCGGCAGTGACCTTTGCAGCTTTGTCCTTGTTCTGGGGATAACCCCACCCCGCTCACTCCGGGTAGATCATCTTCCGGGTCACGCCGCCGTCCACCACAAACTCCGCCCCGGTGATGAACCCGCTCTCCGGCCCGACCAGGAACGCGACCAGGCCGGCGATATCATCCGGCCGCCCCACCCGTCCGGTCGGATGAAACGCATGCTCCGCCGCGGTCGGCTCCGGCCCCTTGGTCAGGATCCAGCCCGGGCTGATGCAGTTGACCCGGACCTCCGGCCCAAGGCTGATCGCCAGCGCGTGCGTCAAGGCAACCAGGCCGCCCTTCGAAGCCGAATAGCACTCGGTATCCGGCTCCGACATGCGCGCCCGCGAGGATGCGATCGTCACCACTGCGCCGTGGACCGAGCGCAACAGTGCCGCGGCCCCGCGCACCAGCAGGAATGCGCTGGTCAGGTTGGTGGTCAGCACCGATGACCACTCGCCCAGCGTCAGCTCGGCGATCGGCTTGCGGATCATAAATCCGGCGTTGCAAATCAGCCCATCCAGCCGCTGTTCCGTCACCGCGACGGATTGTAGCAACGACGCAACCGCCGCCTCGTCGCCGACATCGCAGACCACGTAACGCCCGCCGGATGGCGCCCCGCCCGCGGGATCACGATCCGCCACCACAACGCGCCAACCGTCGCCGGCCAACCGCGCCGCGATGCCGGCGCCGATCCCCTGCGCACCGCCCGACACCAGCGCCACCCGAGAATACGGTCCGGCCATTCTTGAACTCCAGCCCGGAGTGAACCCGCCGCTGGGCCGCCGGTTCAATCCGCCGCCCGGTCAGCCCCCCAGGTCACCCGCGCGCCGCGTCGAGCGCCTGCGACAGATCGGCCAGGATGTCGTCGATATGCTCCAGCCCGATCGACAACCGCACATAGCCCGGCGTGGCGCCGGTCGCCATCAGCTCGGATTCGGTCAACTGCGAGTGCGTGGTGCTTGCCGGATGGATCGCCAGGCTGCGCGCATCGCCGATGTTCGCGACGTGATAAAACATCCGCAGCGCATCGATGAACCGGCGGCCGGCGTCGGCGCCCCCCGCCATTTCGAACCCCATCAGGCCGCCATGACCGTTCGGCAGGTATTTCGCGGTCCGCTCCGCACCAATCCCCTTGTGGTGCGCCGGGTGGATAACCCGGGTCACGTCCTTGCGCCCGGCCAGGAAGTTGGCGACCGCCAGCGCATTGCGGCTGTGCTCCCGCATCCGCAGCGGCAGGGTCTCGATCCCCTGAATGAACAAGAATGCGTTCATCGGTGCCATCGCCGCACCCAGGTCGCGCAACAGCGTCACCCGCATCTTCAGAATGTAGGCGATCGGGCCCAGCGGCTTGGCGGCCTGCGACCAGACCGCGCCATGATAGGACGGATCGGGGGTGTTCATCGCCGGTTGCCGAACCGGGTTGGCCTCCCAGTCGAAATTGCCGCCATCGATGATGATGCCGCCGATCGAGGTGCCGTGGCCGCCGATATACTTGGTGGTGGAATACATCACCACCGCCGCACCGTGATCGAACGGGCGAACCAGCAGCGGCGCCGCGGTGTTGTCCATGATCAGCGGCACACCGAACGACCGCCCGATCGCGGCCACCTCGGCGATCGGAAACGCGATCAGCTTCGGGTTCGGCAGCGTCTCGGCATAATACGCCCGGGTGCGGTCGTCGGTGGCGCGGGCAAAGCCTTCCGGATCGTTCGGATCGACAAACCGCGCCTCGATCCCCTGATCCTTCAGCGTGTTCGCAAACAGGTTCCAGGTGCCCCCGTAAAGGTCGGTGGAGCAGACGAAATTGTCGCCCGCCTTGGCCAGGTTCTGCACCGAGAAGGCCGACGCCGCCTGGCCCGAACCCACCGCCAGCGCCGCCGTCCCGCCTTCGATCGCGGCCAGCCGCTGCTCCAGCACGTCGTTCGTCGGGTTCATGATCCGGGTGTAGATGTTGCCCAGTTGCTGCAGCCCGAACAGCTTGGCCGCGTGTTCGGCGCTGTCGAACTGATACGACGTGGTCTGGTAGATCGGCACCGCGACCGAGTTGGTCGCGCTGTCACGCCGCCAGCCGGCGTGCAGAGCCAGCGTCTCGGGGTGTTTCGGCTGATTGCTCATGGCGCTTGTTTCCTCTGTGGGAAGCGGCCTGCACTATAGTCCACGGGACCCGGTCGTAAACGCCTGAGGCAAGACTGAAAGCTGGCTCAACCGATGCAGCCACGGAGGCGCCCCCGACCGCGTGCCTCGCCTAGTGGCAGACCGCCTCGAAACAGCCACCTCGATGCGATCTAACTTGGAAATAGCCGCGACCTACGCGTGCTGACGGTCCCGTAACAACGCCCGGCCACGGCGCAATGCTTCAGCGATGGTGTCTGCTGGCATCGCACCGGAGAACAAACCGTAGCCATCCAAGAAAAACGAAGGCACCCCCGACACCCCCGCCTCCCGTGCCGCCGCATCCGCCGCCCGCATCTCCGCCCCGGCCACATCGCCCGCCAGAAACGCCGCCGCCCCCGGCAGCGGCAACCCCGCCTGCTCGGCGCAATCCACCAACACCCCCCGCTCGCCGATATCACGCCCCTCGATGAAGTAGGCCCTGAACACCGCCTCCATCGCCGCGTCCTGGTCCCCGTTCTGTCCGGCGAACCAGATCAACCGATGCGCATCGATCGTATTCGGCGTGCGCGTCATCAAGTCGGTGCGGAACCCGAGGCCGACCGACGCCGCCGCTTCGGTGATGCGCTGATCCAGCGCCGCGGCCTTCTCGGTACTGCCGAATTTCCACGCCCGATACGCCGCACGGTCACGCCCCTCCGGCGGCATGTCCGGATTGAGTTGAAACGGATTCCAGTGCACCTGAAAGTTCAACCCCTCCCCAGCCAGCGTTGCCAGCGCGCGCTCCAACTGCCGCTTGCCGACGTAACACCAGGGACAAATCGCATCCGATACGATATCGATCCGCGCCCCGATCGCCGCGGCATCCGCCCGCCCCGTGTCCGTCTCGCCTGCATCGCCGAGTAGCGCGCTGGAAGCTCCGTCATTTGCCATCACCGATCTCCTTTCCCCATACATGGCCCGACGGGGCCGGTTTTATACCTCCGCTGCCAACCTCGACCCGGCCGTCTTGGTTTTCCCACCCGACCAGCCTAACCTCGGCTCGGTTGCCGAACCGGGCCAACACAAGGAGCTCCAACATGGCATTCCCCCCCAAATCGATGGCCGACTTCGGCGATTTCGGCAAGCTGTTCGCCGACATGAAGCTTCCCGCCGTCCCCGACATGGAGGCCTTCATCAACGCCAGCCGGCGAAACATGGAAACCCTCACCGCCGCCAATAAGGTTGCGCTCGAGGGCGCCCAGGCGGTCGGCAAGCGGCATGTCGAAATCCTGCAACAGAGCATGGCGGAACTGACCGAGGCGGTGCGCGCAATGTCCTCCGTCGAGGCGCCGCAGGCCAAAGCCGCCAAGCAGGCCGAACTGCTCAAGCAGGCCTACGAGCGGACCGTGACCAACATGAAGGAACTCGGTGACCTGATCCAGCACTCCAACGCCGAGGCGGTGAACCTGCTGAACGCCCGCTTCGCCGAGGCGATGGACGAGGTCAAGGCGCTGGCCGACAAATCCGGTCGCTGACCCATCCCCATCACGGGAGCGCCCCATCGTGCTCGAAAATCCGCCGCCGCTCATCATCCACCGCGGCTTTCGCCGCCCCGACAAGGCGCTGATCGAGGCGTTCCGAGGTGCCCAAACCTCGCATCTGGCCGATGCGATGGACGGGCGCGGCGCGCTCGACTACCGCATCAAGCCGCTCGACCCGGCAAACGCATCCTTCGTCGGACCCGCACTGACCGCGTTCGCTTATCCGGCCGACATCGTCGCCATGTTCGGCGCCTTGTCCGAGGCCCAGCCCGGCGATGTCATCGTGCTGGCGAACGACGCCTACACCCGGACCGCGGTGCTCGGCGACATCGCCGCCGGAATGATGAAAAACAAAGGTATCGCGGCCTTCGTCACCGACGGCCTGGCGCGCGACAAAGCCGGAATCGTGGCGACCGGATTGCCGGTGTTCTGCCAGGGCATCCAGCCGAACTCGCCGGCGATGAACGGTCCCGGCGTGGTCGGCGCGGCGGTGACGCTGGGTGATGTCCACGTCTCGCCCGGCGACGTCATTGTCGGCGACGCCGACGGCGTCGTGGTGGTGCCGGCGGCGCGGCTGCGCCAGGTGCTGGATCGCCTCGCCCAGGTCCGCTCGGCCGAGGCCCGAACGATCGCACAGGTCCAGCAGGGCTCAACGATGGCCGCCGGCGCGCAGCGGTTCATCGAAAGCTCGGTCATCATCGAAGGCTGATCGATCACCTGATCACCCCCTGCTGAAAAGTGGTCTAGCCGGCCGCATCCCACATCGGCGCGAACGGCGGGTTCACGCAGCGCAGCGTCTTCGGCAAGGCGGCGATCGCGGCACGGTCGAAATCATCCAGACGCACCCGCATCGCCTCCAGATTGGCGACTTGACTCCCCGGCCGCGCGGCTTTCGGAATCACCGCCACGTCCGGCTGGTCCAGCAACCACGCCAGCGCCACCTGCGCGGCGTCGGCGTCATAACGGCGTCCAATCGCCGCCAGCGCCGCGTGCTCCGCCAGCCGCCCCTGGGCCAGCGGCACATGCGCCACCACCACGACCCCGTGCCCTCGCATCCAGCTCAAGACCGGCGTCTGGTCGATCAGCACGTGATACTCGATCTGGTTGCAGACGATCGGCGCCCGAACCTCGTCGATCGCCTGACGCAGATGCGCCACCGTGCCATTGGCCAGCCCGATCTGGCGAACCATCCCGGCCGCGCGTAGCGCCATCATTGTCTCCAGCGCCGCAGGCAAATCCGAACCCGGTCGAGGCCAATGCAACAGATAGAGATCGAGGTAATCGGTCCGCAGCAGTCGCAGGCTCTCGGCACAGGCGGCCCGGATCCGATCCGGCGTCTGGATCTCGTGGTGGCACTTGCTGGTCAGATGGACCTCGGCGCGCGCCACGCCGGATGCCGCCAGCCCAGCCCCGACCGCATCCTGGTTGCCGTACATCTGCGCCGTGTCGATGTGTCGATATCCCAGGCCAAGGGCCGATTCCACCGCGCCCTGGCAACCCGCCCCGGTCATCCGATAGGTGCCCAGCCCCAGCCGAGGAACGCGAAACCCGTCGCGGCTAACAACCTCCACCGTCGCCCCCTTCCGCCACCACCTGCTCGGCCAGGCTGTTATCGACGCACGCCTCGAACGCCACCTCCCGCTTCAACGCGCCGCCCGAACGCATCGCCGCGGCAAGCCGATCAAAGCCCTGGTGCCGGGTGACCGGATCGGGCCCATACAGTTCCAGCCCGCGATACCGATCGATCGCCGCGGCGAAGATCGCCGCCGGCACGTCCGGAAAAAACCCGGCCAGCACACGCTGGATCTCCTCTCCCGGCGTCGCCCGGATCCAGCGCAGCGACCGATCGAGCGCCCGCACCATTCCCAGCAATTCCGCTCGCTTGCGCGCCAACACGGACCGCCGCGTCACCAGGGTGGTATAGGCCGTCAGCCCGCGATCAGCCGCCGCATACCACAGATGCCCTGCCCCCGAGGCCAGCAACTCCTCGGCGTAAGGTTGGAAAACCTGCACCGCGTCCAGCCTTCCGTCACGCAGCGCCGCCGCATTCGCCGCCATCGTCGCGTCGGTGATCCGATCCACCGATCCGGGGTCGGCGCCATCACGGCGAATGTCGTCCTGCAGACACAACCACGGCGTCGGCACCTCCGACACCGTTCCCATCCGCACATCGGTCAGATCGCCAGGACGGAACGACGCCCGCTTCTCGCGCCCGATCACCAGGAACGGGTCCCTGGCCACCACGTCGCAGAAACACACCAGGTCCGACGACGGATCGGCGTCATGCGTCAACAGCACCCGAAGTGGGCCGCCCCACATCACTTCGACCTCGCCGGAACGCAGCGCCGCCGCCGTGCGATTGGGATCCGACGACGGCCGGAAATCGACCTCCACGCCCTGTTGCGCATAGCAACCCATTGCATACGCCGCATAGAATGGCGCGTAGAACAGCGCACGGAAGTTCTCCGATAGAGTAATCATCCGCCGTCCCCTTGGCTTGCATCAACCCCGACGATGCGCCAGGGAAGACTGTCGCGAAAGGGGGGAACATCATGCGCGTGGTCCTGATCGGCGTGTCGCATTGGCACACGCCGTTCTTCCTCGACCCCTGCCTGTCGCTTCCCGACGTCACCATCGTCGGCGTCAGCGACCCGATCCTGGCCCGCGCCGAACCCGCCGCCGCCAAGGCCGGATGCAAGCCGTTCACCGACTACCGCGAGATGTGCGCCGCCCTGCGCCCCGATTTCGCCTTCGCCCTTGCTCGCCACTGCGAAATGGCGGACCTCGCACGCTTCCTGATCGATCAGCGGATTGCGTTCGCCATGGAGAAACCCTGCGCCATCAACGCCGCCGAGGCATCCGACATCGCCAACCGAGCCGCTGTTGCGGGCGTGTTCGCGGCGGTGCCCTATGTAATCCGCTACAGCCCGATGATCGAAATCATCCGGTCAAACAACGAATCGGTGCAGTATTGCATGTTCAAGTTCATCGGTGGCATGGTGGACCGCTATCGACAGCAGCAGGTCGACTGGGTGATCGACCGCAAAGCCTCCGGCGGCGGCGCGCTGCTCAATCTCGGCGTGGCTACCTTTACCCGGCGCCCAATTCGGTGTTCGACCTGCACTATTCGATCCGAACTCAGAATCATTACTTCGCCGCCCGGGATGACCAGACCCTGGAAATCATCACCAATGACCGCCAGCGCAGGACCCGCGCGATCAAGCTGACCAACGTGCATTTCTACCCGACCTTCGTCCGCGATACGCTGCAACGCCTGCAAGACGGGAAAAAGCCGATCGCCGACCTGTCCGACAACGCCGCCGCCGTCGCCCTGGTCGAAGCAGCTTACGCCCTGTCGCCCCTGGCAAACAAGCAATGAAACGATAAAACAACGAATATCCGCCATCGATGATAAATGTATCGCCGGTATGATATTTCGACGCCGAACTCATCAGATAGACCGCGATGCCGCCGAAATCAGCCCCCTCGCCCCACCGCCGCATCGGCACCCGCGGTAGCACCTTGGTCTTGAACCCCTCCGTCCGCACCGCGTTCGCCGTCATGTCCGTCTCGATCCAGCCCGGCAGGATCGAGTGCGCCCGCACCCCATGCCTGGCGAACTCGACCGCCAGCGCCTTCACCATCGAGATCATGCCGCCCTTCGTCGCGGCGTAGTGCTCGCTGCGCGGCGCCGCCTCGATCGCCGCCAAGGACGCAGTACCGACCAGCACCCCGCCGCCGCCTCGCTGCACCATGTGCCGTGCCGCCGCTCGGAATGTGTGGAACGCCCCGTCCAGGTTGACCCTGGTGACGCGGTGCCATTCGGCACTGGTCATCTCCAGGAAGCTGTGCCCGCCCCGGCCCGACACGCCGGCATTGGCAAAGCACCCATCCACCGCGCCAAGGGTCTCCACGGTGCGGGCAAACGCGGCCTCCACCGCCGCCTCGTCGCCAACGTCACATTCCAGCCCGACAACCCTGCGACCCGTCTCCCGCAGGCTCGCCACCGCCGCCGCGTTTTTCGCCGCGTTGGTGCCCCAGATAGCGATGTCGGCGCCGGCCTGAGCCATCGCCAGGGCCATCCCCAGCCCGATGCCGCTGTTGCCGCCGGTGACCAGGGCAACCTTGCCGGTCAGATCGAAGGGGGAATACGTCACGGGCGCCGTCTCCTGGATCGGGTCCTGCCCCAGAAGCTCGCAGCACTTCGCGGCGGACGAATGGGATCGGCAGGCCGCTTAAAGCAAATAGCGAGTGTCCCGAGGCTGATGTTATCCTGATATGGCGAACTTCGGACTCGGGACACTGGGTCGAACCCGGTGCGCAATACCACAATGCTCAATACCACAAAGTGTCAATGCAAAGTAGAGATGTCCCCTGACTCCCCAAAGTTAAAATGTCCCCTGTGGGCTGGGCGGGGGGTGGGCACCGGTCAAGCGTTAGTCCAATCGCGGTGTTGGAGCGGTGGGTAAGTGGCCCGCTGGAGTGATCGTTCAGAATCGGGCGCAAGCGGGCCACTTATCCACGGCTGCGGCGGCTGTTACGCGGGCTGTACTCACCCCGGGACGGTTTCAACCGCGGCGTTGGGGATGTGCCGCGCAGCGATCATTGCGTCGATCCGGGCATCGATGGTCTTGCCGTCCACCGCCGGGGCGGGCATGGCATAGCGGGCATAGGCCGTTACCGGCAGGATCCGGTCTTTGTAATGCACCCTCAGCGCACCGTCGGGAAAGTGATGCAGCGTCACCTTCGCGCCGCGCAGCGCGGTGCCAGGCCCGGGTGTCTTGACGCAATACATCGTCCCGCCGGAGCGGAAGGTCAGCGCCTTCGACAGCACCCGCTGCTCGCGCCGTGCCAGTTCGTCGTCCAACGCTTGCGCGGTCTTCGTCCACGGCCGGTGCGCCGAAGCCGGGTCGCGCGGCGGCACCGCAAACTTTGCGTTGAAGCGCGCCATGAACGCCGGCGCGAAGCCATTCGCCGCCTCGATCGAGCCAATGCCGGCCAAACGCATCTCCTTGACCAGCCGGTCCTGCAGGGTCTGGTTGGCGCGCTCGACACGACCCTTGGCCTGCGGGGTCAGCGCATGGATCGGCTCGATCCCAAGCCGATCCGCCACCCGTCCGAACTCGGTCTTGCCGTCGCCGCTCGTGGCGTCCTTAGCGTTGATCCGGAAGATGCCGTGCCGGTCGGAGTAGAACGCCAGCGGCCGGCCATGGTCCAGCACGTGGCCGCGCAGCGCCGCCAGATAGGCCGCCGTCGTCTCCGCCGGGGCGAAGCGTAGCGCGGTCAGCCGGCCGCTGGCGTCGTCGATGAACACGATCAGCGCACAGCGCGGCCCGCGCCGCTCGAACCAGTGGTGCGCACTGCCGTCGATCTGGATCAACTCGCCAAACCGCGGACGCCGCTGGCGGAGCTGAAACACCCGCCTGGCCCGGCGGCGCTTGGGCCGCCACAGGCCAAGGCCGATCTGCATCTGGCGGATCGTCTCTGCCGAAACGACGATCCCGTCCAACTCCAGCAGCTTCTCCGCCGCCAGCGTCGCGCCGAAGTCGGGGTATTTGTCCCTCAGCAGCGTCGCGATACGACCGCGCAGCGCCGCCGACATCCGGTTGTTCGATGGCCGGCCGCGCTGATGCGAAACCAGACCCGCGTCGCCCTCAGTCTTCGCCTTACGCACCAAGCGCTTGAATTGGCGGACACTGAGGCCAACGCGCTCCGCTGCTTCAGCCTGGCCCAACCGACATTCGATCGACTGGCGCACCCAATAGGCGCGATCGCGCTCCGCCTGCGTCATCCACAACCCCGTCTCGGCCATTGCGTCCCCAAGCATGCGCAAAAGGGGACATTCTAACTTTGGACGGAGGGGACATTCCTACTTGGGGCTAACACTCAATACCACAAAGTTGGCACCTGATCAGATCGCGGTTACACTGCTTCTCAGAAGGAGACCATACCATGGTTCTAACCGCGGATAGCTCGGTCGCCCACCAGACCAGCCGGCGACGTACTCCGAATGGCTGGAATACCCCCTTCATCGGCAAGAATCGCAACACCTTGCAGGCCGGTGAGCCCGCGCCGTCATCGGACGGTCTCTACCCGATGGCCTTCCTGGTGGAGAAGCAAGCCGGAGCGGTCGTTCATCCGCACTTCCATCAGGCCGACCAATACCAGGTGATCGTGCAGGGCTCTGGCCGTCTCGGCGTGCACGATGTCGCCATCGTCGCCGTGCATTACACCGATGCCTACTCCGCCTACGGCCCGATCGTCGCGGCCCAGGACGGCGTGTCCTGGTTTACCCTGCGCAATGCCTGGGACCCGGGCGCGCGCTACATGCCCGAACATCGCCGCCAGCTGCGCGAGGCCCGCGCCAGATATCAGCACCGTGAGGCCACCTGTGGTCCGCTTCCACCGCTGAGCATGCGCGAACTCGCTGCCCTGTCCGCGCCGTCCGGCGATGCCGTCATTGCCGAGGCCGCCGACGGTCTCGGAACCTGGCGTTACACCGTGCCAGCCAGCGGCTCGATCAGCGGCCCCGATCCATCCACCGGTGGTGGCCAGTTCTGGCTGGTGACGGCCGGGTCCGCGGCGGTCAGCGGAGGTGCGTTGCTGCCTGTCCAGTCCTGCGTTTTCGTGGCCCCCGATGACACCGCCGCCCGCCTGACCGCCGGTACCGGCGGTGCCGACCTGATCTGCATGCAATTCCCAAAGCGCGCGCGCGACTGATCAAGACGTTAGGCGGGACCTCCAAGCTCATCGCCGAGTTGGGCTGTCTCGTCCGCTTCGGAAGCGACCTTTTCGGTGCCTTGCCGCCGTCGGGTCACGCGTTCTTTCGCATCAGTATCGTTCGGCGGCTTGGCGTCGGCCGTTGCTGGTTTGGCGTCAGATTTCTTGTTGTCGACCATCTGCTTTCGCTCCGGCGGATCAACGTGTAACATGCGACGCTCGATCCGGTTTCACCTGCTCGCATCGGCAGAAGCCGTACCACCGCCAAAACCATCCGTGCGATTTGCCGCCGGCGCGATGCCGCGCTTTAATCACCCCACCGCAGTCGCGACCACTGCCGAAGCGGGCTCATTTCATTTGTTGCAGGAGTAGCAATGGGGTTGCTTAAATATCTGGCCGTATTGCCCTTCCTCGGCATCCTGGTCGGCGTCCCCTTGCTCAACCGGGTCGAGCCGCTGGTGCTTGGCATGCCGCTGATCCTGACCTGGATCGTCTACTGGATTGTCCTTACCTCCGTCATTATGGCGATCATCTATTTGTTTGACCCCGCCAACCGCGACAGCACGGATCACCGCCAATGAGCGCCGCGCTGCTCATCATCGCGGCGACCATCGCCGGTGTTCTGTGCCTCGGTTTACTTGCCCGCCGCGGCAAGGACATGGACCTCGAGCAGTGGACCGTCGGCGGCCGCGGTTTCGGCACCATTCTGGTCTTCGTGTTGATGGCGGGCGAGATCTACACCACCTTCACCTTCCTGGGCGGCAGCGGCTACGCCTACGGCCACGGCGGCCCGGTGTTGTATATCCTTTGCTACGGCTGCCTGGCCTACGTGATCTCCTATTGGCTGCTGCCGATCCTCTGGCGATATGCCAAGCAACACCGGCTGATCACTCAGCCCGACTTCTTCGCCCATAAATATGACAGTCCGGCACTAGGCGTTCTGGTCGCCCTGGTCGGCATCGTCGCGCTGATCCCCTACCTCGTGCTGCAATTCAAGGGCCTCGGGATCATCGTCGACGCGGCCGGCTACGGAGCGATTTCCAAGACCCTGGCGATCTGGATCGGTGCCGTCGTCGTCACCGTCTACGTCATGGTCTCCGGCGTCCGCGGATCGGCCTGGACCGCGGTGGTCAAGGACACGCTGATCCTCGCGGTCGTGCTGTTCCTCGGCATCTATCTGCCGCTGCACTATTACGGCAGCTACAACGCGATGTTCGACGCCATTCAGGCAGCCAAACCCAACTTCCTGGCATTACCGGCCAAGGGCGAGAGCGTCGCCTGGTTCGACTCGACTGTCCTGCTCACCGCGCTGGGTTTCTACATGTGGCCGCACTCGTTCGGTTCATTGTTCACCGCGAAAGAAGAAGGCGTGTTTCGCCGCAACGCCATCATGATGCCGCTCTACCAGTTGATCCTGCTGTTCGTGTTCTTCGTCGGCTTCGCCGCGATCCTGAAAGTACCGGGGCTCAAGGGGCCGCAGATCGACCTGTCACTGCTACGCCTGTCGGTGCAGACCTTCGATCCCTGGTTTGTCGGCGTGATCGGCGCGGCCGGTGTACTGACCGCGCTGGTGCCGGGCTCGATGATCCTGATCGCCGCCGCGACGCTGCTGGCAAACAACATCTTCCGATTTGCCCGCCCGCAGGCCACCGACCAGACCGTCTCGCGTCTGGCCAGGCTGCTGGTTCCGGTCGTCGCCCTGGTATCGGTGATCTTCACCCTGCGCGGCGGCAGCACGATCGTTTCGTTGCTGTTGATGGGTTACAGTTTCGTCACTCAACTGTTTCCAACCCTGATCGCCAGCCTGCTGCCGCGCAATCCGGTGACGCGTGAGGGCGCATTCGCCGGCATCTGCACCGGCGTCGCCGCCGTCGCCATCACATCCCTCGCTCACACCAGTATCGGTGCACTGTTCCCGGCACTGCCCGAAGCGTTGAAAGACCTCAACATCGGCGTCGTCGCCCTGATCCTAAACCTGATCGCCCTCGCGGTGGTCAGCGCACTGACCCGTTCGCGCACCGCCTACGCCTGACCGGGGCGGCGACCGCCCGTCGAGGCCGAAAACGTCATCAAAGCCACCCTAGGCAAAGTCTGTGCCCGGCCTAAATTCCACTTTACCGGTCAGTATCGGCCGCCGCCGCCCGATCTGTTGCACCTACCGGCAAGGCTCACGTTAGGCGAAGGCCAGTAAACCGCTGTCCTTCGGGGCAACCGCTGGCCAGATGAAGCGCTCTACTTGAGATCACTCATAGGGGAACGGTAATGAGCATATTCGGTTCAATCATGGAGAAAATCTTCCATTCGGCGGAGGCAGCGACGCCAGCCGCCACTTCAGCCACACCCGCCGCCGCGCCTGCCGCGGCCACCGCGGCGACCGGCTCTGCAGCATCGCCGTCCGCGGTCGATGTCGGGGACGTGCTGACGCAGAAAGCTGCCCAGGCGGGCGGCGGCGGCAACTGGCAGACCTCGATCGTCGATCTGCTGAAGCTGCTCAACCTCGATTCCAGCCTCACCGCCCGCAAGGAACTGGGCAGCGAGTTGAATGTCCACGCCGGCGCCGACGGCACCGCCGAACAGAACATCGCGCTGCACAAGGCCGTCATGCAGAAGCTCGCGGAAAACGGTGGAAAAGTGCCGGAAAGCATGAAGGGCTGACAGCCTGGGGGGCAGCAATCCGCTGCCCTTCGTCTGCTTTCAAGCGATCTCTCACCCCGGCCAGCGTCAGCTCGCCGGGACGCGATGTTTCTGTCATGTGTGATGTCTCGATCCCGACCCCATCGGCGGCTTCATGACCGGGCCGAATACCGCCCCGCCATTCCTCTGCGCACCCGGCTGAGTTGCCCTCGCGACCAGTCAGTTGCAGGGCCTGTCGGTTCAACCTGAATCGATAGTGCCGTCGCGTTGGCCGAACACGGCAAATGACCAATCCCGCCGACAGGAGAGTCGAACGATGAAGGTCTCAATTCTGGGCGGCGGCGGCTTCCTCGGCCGCAAGATCGCGGCGCAGCTTGCGCGGGATGGCTCGCTGGCCGGCCAACCGGTCGCCGCGCTGACCCTGTTCGACATCACCCAGCCGCCGAAGCCCGATGCGCCGTTCCCGATCCAGGCCGTGGCCGGCGACCTCGTCGCCTTGCCCGACAGCGCGATACCGCAAGGCACCGATGTGGTGTTCCATCTCGCCGCCGTGGTCAGTGCCCAGGCCGAGGCGGATTACGACCTCGGCCGTCGGGTCAACCTCCGCGGCACCGACGCCGTGATCGATCGCTGCCGCGCATTGGGCACCCGGCCCAGGGTCGTGTTCACCAGTTCGGTGGCAAGTTTCAGCGCCAACCAGAACACCACCCTGCCCGACAACACCCGCCAGATCCCCGCCAACAGCTACGGCGCGCAGAAGGCGGCGGCCGAGCTGATCCTGGCGGACGCCTCGCGCCGCGGCTTTCTCGATGGCGTCACGCTGCGGCTGCCGACCGTAATCGTGCGCCCGGGTCGGCCGAACAAAGCCGCGAGCTCGTTCTTCTCCGCCATCGTGCGGGAGCCGCTGCTCGGCCTCGATACCGAACTGCCGGTCGGGGACGACTTCGGCGTCTGGGTCTGCAGCCCGCGCCGAGCCGTGGACTGGCTGCTGCACGCCGCGGCGATGGACACCGGGCCGATGGGACTGGACCGCAGCATCGATCCGCCCGGCATCAGCACCACGGTCGCCCATCTGTTGCAGGCGCTCGACCAGGTCGCGCCGGGCGCGTCGGCCCATGTCAAGCGTGTCGGCGACCAGACCATCGCCGCCATCGTCTCCACCTGGCCGCCGGCGTTCGAGGCGCTGCGTGCGCGCACCCTCGGCTTCTCCGCGCATGAACCGGTGCTCGACGTCATCCGCGCCTTCATCGAGGACGATCTTGCCGCCACCAAGGCCGATCGCGAAAACAATTCGACTGACCGATAATTTTACCACAGTGATGCTCTAATCAGAGGATGAATTGTTGCGCTGCGGCGGGTCCGGTTCCACAACCGTCTCCGGTTTCCTCCTTTATCCCGGCTGGGCGCTGCCAATGCCGACACTGCACGGCGATTCGACCTTAGCGGACGCGGATGGCGTTCGCCTCGCCGGAGGTACCACGTCCACCAGCCCGGACGATACAGTCGAAACAGCCGCCCAGTCGCGCCGCGCGCGCCGCCCGATCGGGTCCGCGGTCATGCATGCGCCGCAGGTGCTGCGGGCGCTGGTTCGCGCCGATGAAATCTGGCTGGTCGTGTTGGCGGCGTTCGTCGGCTGCGCCGGCGGTATCATGGTCTGGCTGATGACCGCGACGACCCAACTCGTGCACCAGGCGCTGTTCGACATTTCCCACACCGAACGGCTCAGCGCGATGGCCTCGCTCGACCCGCTGCGCGAGGTATTGGTGCCAGCGCTCGGCGGTTTGGCGTTCGGCTTGTTGACGCTGGGGATCACCCGGGTGCGGCCACGCCGCAGCGTCGATCCGATCGAGGCCAACGCATTGTTCGGCGGGCGGATGTCGATGAACGGCAGCCTGATCGTCGTATTGCAGACCATCGTGTCGAACGGCGTCGGCGCCTCGGTCGGGCTCGAGGCCGGCTATACCCAGATCGGCTCCGCCATCGCCTCGCGCTGGGGGCATGCGTTCCGGGTCCGCCGCAACGACCTGCGCCTGCTGGTGGGATGCGGCGCGGCGGCAGCGATCAGCGGCGCCTTCAACGCCCCGCTGACCGGGTCGTTTTACGCCTTCGAGCTGGTGATCGGCACATATACCCTGGCCTCCTTCGCCCCGGTCGCCGTCGCCGCATTGGTGTCCCAGGCGGTGGTGCGCGCACTTGGCGGCACGATCTTCGATCTGACGCCGCAGGTCCCGGCGCATATCGATCCGCTCGACTACATCCCGATCCTGGCGCTTGGCATGCTTTGCGCGTTGCTGGGCATTTCGATCATGCGCGGCGTCACCCTCACCGAAGAACTGTTCCGCAGGAGCCGCGTCCCGGTCTGGCTGCGACCCGCGATCGGCGGACTGGCACTTGGCCTCTTGGCGCTGGTCACGCCGTCAGTGTTGTCATCGGGCCACGGCGCGATCGCACAAACTTTTGAGGTGCACGATCCACTGCGCTGGGTGGTGCTGCTGGTCGCGTTGAAAGCGACCGCTTCAGCCATCTCGATCGGGTCGGGGTTTCGCGGCGGCCTGTTCTTCGCCTCGCTGTTCCTCGGCGCGCTGCTGGGCAAAGCCTTCGCCACCGCGCTGGCCCTGGTGAGCGCCGCCCACGCGATCCCGCAGGAGGTCTGCGCCCTGGTCGGCATGAGCGGGCTGGCGGTGGCCGTCATCGGCGGACCCTTGACCATGGGGTTCCTGGCGCTGGAGGCAACCGGCAGCCTGCCGATGACGGTGGCGGTGCTGGCGGCGTGCGTGGTGTCCTCACTGACGGTGCGGCGGACCTTCGGCTACTCCTTCGCCACCTGGCGCTTCCACCTGCGCGGCGAGGCGATCCGCAGCGCCGTCGATATCGGCTGGATGCGCAACCTGACCGTCGGGCGGATGATGCGACGGGAAATGCGCACGGTCCGCGCCGAAACCCCGCTCAGCGCGTTCAAGCGCGACTTCCCGCTGGGCGTCGCGCAACGCGTGATCGTGCTGGACGATGACGACCGCTACGCCGGCATCGTCCTGCTGCCCGAAGTGCACGCCGATGAGGATGACGACCACACCGTCGGCGATCTGGTGCACTACGCCGACATCGTGCTGCTGCCGCAGATGACGATCAAGGAAGCTGTCGCGATGTTCGAGAACGCCGAAAGCGATGCCCTGGTCGTGGTTGACAGCACCCAGGACCGCCACATCATCGGTCTGCTGACCGAACAATACGCCCTGCGCCGCTACAGCGACGAACTCGACCGCCGTCGGCGAGAGTTGTCGGGCGAGTGAAGCAAGCCTACGGCGCTGCCGTGGACCCGCCAAGGGCCGGCGCCCCGCCAATCCCATCAATGGTTCCAAGGGGCGTCGCCCCTTGGCGGGGTCCGGGGCAGCGCCCCGCGCTCGCTAGACCTCGGCTCCCATGGTCGCTGAAACGTTGCCGCCAAACGCCCAATCAGAATTCGATATCCAGTTCGTCGATATGTTCGGGTTCCTTCTGCGCCGCGGCGAACCACTGCTTCATATCCGGCCAGGCGAGCACCTGCTGACAATAGCGTTCGCAAGCACCGTGCATCTTCACGTCATAGCTTCGGAAGCGGGTCGCGACCGGGGCGTACATCGCATCGGCGATGGTGGGATCGGCGCCGAACAACCAAGGCCCGTTCCAGGTGCTCAGGCATTCACGCCAAATCTCGGTGATCCGGTCGATGTCCGCCTGCACCGCCGACCACACCGCGAATCCAGGCCGAAATAGCTTCAGGTTCATCGGCAACGCCTCGCGCAGCGCGGCAAACCCCGAGTGCATCTCGCCCGAGATCGACCGGCAGCGCGCTCGGGCGTCACGCTCCGCCGGCAGCATCCCGGCTTTGGGAAACATTTCGTTGAGATACTCAGCTATGGCAAGCGTGTCCCAAATCGCCACATCATTGTGCATGAGCGCCGGCACCCGGATCGAGGACGACTGCATCAAAAGTTCCCTGCGGTTCACCGGGTCCTCCGGATCAACCAGCTTTTCCTCGAATTTCAGTCCAGCCAGGCGGCACAGCAGGTACCCTCTCAGTGACCAAGAGGAATAATTCTTGCTGCTTATCAGAAGCGTGGCCCCTGCCATGGTGACAATCCCCGAGCGTGCTGGCATGTTGCGTCGCAATATAGCAACCTGTCCCTCGGTGTGGCGAGCCTTTGTGATAGCGAGATAACGATCCGATGACAGGGGCCGCGTGACGCAGCAGGCGATGATCTACAAACTCTACCAGGCGCAGGCCGATCTGATGCACCCGGCCCGCGAAATGGCCCGCTTTGGTGCCGGGCTGGCACGCGCGATGGATATCGGCGAGTTCACCCCCGCTCCGCTGCGCCAGTTCGGCGCGGCGTGCGCCATGTTGGCCGATAGCGGTCTGACCCACCAGCGGCCGGATTATGGCTTCAGCTCGACCAGGATGGGCAACGACGTGGTCGCGGTGACCGAGGAGCCTCGCCTGGACACGCCGTTCGGCACCTTGCTGCGGTTCCGCAAGGACACCGCCATCGTGCAGCCTCGGGTGCTGGTGGCGGCGCCGATGTCGGGCCATTTCGCCACCTTGCTGCGCGGCACCGTCGCCGTGCTTCTGCCCGACCACGACGTCTACATCACCGACTGGAAGAACGCCCGCGACACCCCGCTGTCCGACGGCGTGTTCGGCTTCGATGAATATGTCGATCACCTGATCCGCTTCATGGAGGTGATCGGCAATGGCAGCCACCTGATCGCGGTCTGCCAGCCCGCGGTCGCCGCACTCGCCGCCACCGCGGTGATGGCCCAGGCGGGAAACCGCGCCCAGCCGCGCAGCCTGACGTTGATGGCCGGCCCGATCGACACCAGGCAGAACCCGACCAAGGTGAACCAACTGGCGAAAGCGCACTCGATCGAGTGGTTCGAGAAGAACCTGATCGACTCGGTCCCGTGGCGCTACAAAGGCGCGTTTCGCAGGGTCTATCCCGGCTTCCTGCAGCTATCGGCGTTCGTGTCGATGAACCTGGATCGCCATATCAACGCGCATCTGGCGCAGTTCCGCGCGCTGGCCTGCGGCGACGTGGTGGCCGCCGAGGCGCACCGCAAATTCTATCATGAGTATGGCGCGGTGATGGACCTGCCGGCCGAATTCTACCTCGAAACGGTCCAGCGGATATTTCAGGATCACGACCTGCCGCTGGGCAGGCTGACCTGGCACGGCCAGAAAGTCCGCCCCGAGGCGATCCGCCGCACCGCCCTGCTGACGGTGGAGGGAGAACGTGACGACATCTGCGCCATCGGCCAGACGATGGCGGCGCTCGATCTGTGCAGCGGGGTAAGGCAGAAGCGCCACCATCTGCAGACCGGGGTTGGGCATTACGGGGTGTTCAGCGGGTCGCGCTGGGCGCGCGAGGTCTATCCCAAGGTTCGCGCGATGATCGAGGTCACCAATCAGTAAGCGCGGACGTTCCGCTCAGCGCGATCACGCGCTACACCTCGCCCATGTCGCTTCTGCTGATCTCTGGTGCCGTCATCCGCATGGGCGGGCGAACCTTGCTCAATGGTGCCGACCTGACGATCGACCCAGGCCGGCGCATCGGTCTGGTCGGGCGCAATGGAGCCGGGAAGTCGACCCTGTTGCGCGCTATCGCCGGCGATCTGGCGATCGACGGCGGGGAAATCCGATTGTCACCGCGCGCCCGACTGGCAACGGTGCGGCAAGAGGCGCCGGACGGCCCGATGTCGTTGCTCGAAACCGTATTGCAGGGCGACCCTGAACGGCTGGGGCTGTTGGCCGAGGCCGACATCGCGGACCCGCATCGATTGGCCGAGGTCCACGACCGGCTGGTTGCCATCGCCGCCGACTCGGCGCCGGCCCGCGCCGCCACCATCCTGGCAGGTCTCGGGTTCGATGAGGCTGCCCAACGTCGGCCGGTGGCGGAATTCTCAGGCGGCTGGCGCATGCGCGTGGCACTGGCAACGGCGCTGTTCGCCAATCCCGACCTGTTGCTGCTGGATGAGCCGACCAACCACCTGGACCTGGAGGCGACGCTGTGGCTGGAGACGTGGCTGGCCCGCTTTCCCGGTGCCGCGCTGGTGGTCTCGCATGATCGCGGCCTGCTCGACCGAGCGGTGGAAGCGATCGCGCATCTCGACAAGGGCAAAATCTCCCTGACGCCCGGCGGATTTGACGAATTCGTCCGCATTCGCACCGAACGCGCGATGCAGCAGGCCCGAGCCGCCGAACGGGTGACGGCGGAGCGGGCGCACATCCAGTCGTTCATCGATCGCTTCCGCTACAAGGCGTCCAAGGCGCGCCAGGCGCAGGCTCGGATCAAGGCGCTGGAACGGCTGCCGCGGATCGAATCGGTGATCGAGGATGCCCCAACCCGCTTCAATTTTCCTGAACCTGCGCGTATCGCCCCGCCAATCCTGACGCTGGAACGGGTGGATATCGGCTACGGCCCCACTACGATCCTGGGCAACGTTTCGCTCACGGTCGATATGGACGATCGAATCGCCTTGCTGGGGGCGAACGGCAACGGCAAATCCACTCTGGCGAAACTGCTGGCGGAGCGTCTCGCGCCGCTGTCCGGCGAGGTGCGGCGCGGGCCCAAGCTGAAGGTCGGATATTTCGCCCAGCACCAGACCGACGAACTCATCACCGAGGAAAACCCGATCGAGCACATGGCTCGTCTCGCCCCGAACGCGCCGCCGGCCAAGCTACGGGCGCAGTTGGCCCGATTTGGTTTGGATGCCGACCGCGCCGAGACCGCGGTCGTCAACCTGTCCGGCGGCGAAAAGGCTCGGCTCTTGCTGGCGCTGGCCACACGGGATGCGCCGCAGTTGTTGATCCTGGACGAACCGACCAATCATCTGGATATCGACGCGCGCGACGCGCTGGTAAAGGCGCTGTCGGACTTCCAGGGTGCGGTGCTGCTGATTACCCACGATCCTCACCTTGTCGATCTGGTGGCGGACCGGCTGTGGCTGGTGGCCGATGGTTCCGTGCAGCCATTCGATGGCGACCTCGACGACTATCGCGGCTTGCTGGTCGAGCGCGCACGTCCGGCCGTCCGCGCCAACGCCATGACCCGCAAGGACGACCGGCGGGAGCGCGCCGAGGCCCGCGCCGCATTGGCGCCGATCCGCAAGAAGGCCCAGGACGCCGAAAAGCGCTTGGGTTTACTGGCCGCCGAACGCTCCCGTATCGAGGCCAAGCTGGCCGATCCGGCGCTATATGCGCCCGGCCGGACGGCGGAGATGGCCGCCGCCCACGCTCGGCTTGCCGTGATCGCCAGGGAAACCGCCGTGGCGGAGACGGAATGGCTCAGCGCCGAGGAAGAATTAGAGGCCGCCTCTTAGCGTGCGATCGCTTCTGGTGGCATCGCCAAAAGCGTGAATTCTCCTCTCGAAAAATGAGTTGCGGAGCATTATCGATTCAGTCAGGACCGACAATGCTCTAAAGCAACAATGTAGAAACGTTCCCTGGCAGTGCCGAAAGACGTTGGGCCAGCCGGCGTAAAAGGCAAGATGTGTGGCCACTTCTCCAGCTTGGGCCTGCGTGAGACCGTTATCCATCGCCCGATTGAGATGATAGGGGATCTGCGCGACGTGCCCCGATGCGATCAACGCGCTGACGGTCACGAGGCTGCGGTCCCGCGGTGCAAGGCCAGGCCGCAGCCATAGGTCATGGAACAGGACATCGATCGTGCTCTGAACGAGCCCCGGTGCTGCCGCGCCAAAATGCTCTTCGATGCGTGTTGCGCGCCCACCGAGGCGGTCTGGACCGGCGCGCCGCAGTGGCAGATCGAGGGGCTGCGATGGCTTGAGATCCCGTCCGATATGCAGAAGAAACATGGCTTTGAGCCGGTGGGCGCTGCTGACGGCCCGGTCAAGATGGCGATTTTCAGCGGCAATACCATGCGCCTGTACGGTCTGGAGCAGCACGCATTCTTGGTCCCGCACGATCGTTTCGCTGCTATCAAGGCGGATTACCAAGCCAACGGGCCGGGCCGAAGCAACCTGCGCTACGGCTATGTCAGCAAGCCGGGGTAACGTCTTCGGGTCGCGCCGTCTCTTGCTGGCGATGGTGCTCGGCGGCGCCGGGCACCAGGCCTCGGCACAAGTCGCGGTGAAGATGTCGCCACGGGACGCCAAGTATCAGGACACGCCGCATGGCGGGATGAGTTGCCAGGCTTGCAGCTTCTTTCGCCGGTCGGAATCGTGTCAGATTGTGGCGGGCGACGTCAGTCCGTTCGGTTGGTGCCGGTTGTTCGATATGCCGGATTGATCAGCGGTGCTGGATGACTCGATTAGCCGGACACGTGATTGTGTCTTCAGCGACGCACACCATCGCAGGCTTCCAGCGTAGTTTAACGCATAGACCGGCGTTCCAATTCAAGTTGCCCTAAGAAGGCATTCGAGGAATCGCTCATGGCAGACCAGGAAACCGTCCCCTATGGTCGCAAGACTCAGCGACCTCCGGCGATAAAAGAAGTCCATATCCTCTGGATCACCGCGGGCCTTGGTTGCGATGGCGATACGGTGTCGATCACCGCGGCCAGCGAACCAAGTATCGAGGACGTCATCCTCGGCGCCATCCCGGGCTTGCCCAAGGTTCATTTGCACAACCCGGTTCTCGCCTACGAAACCGGCGAGGATTTTCTTGCCGCCTTTCACAAGGCGGCTCGCGGAGAACTGGATAACTTCGTCCTCGTCGTGGAAGGCTCGATCCCGAACGAGAACCTGAGCGGCGACGGCTATTGGGCTGCGATGGGAACCGATGCGAAGACCGGCCAGCCGATCACCACCAATGAGTGGATCGACCGTCTTGCCCCGAAGGCGCTGGCGGTCATTGGCGCGGGCACCTGCGCAACCTACGGCGGGATCCACGCCATGGAGGGCAATCCGACAGGATGCATGGGGCTGGCTGACTATCTTGGCTGGAATTGGCGGTCGAAGGCCGGCCTGCCGATCGTCAACGTGCCGGGTTGTCCAGTACAGCCAGACAATTTCATGGAAACTGTACTTTACCTGCTGCGCCAACTCGCTGGGCTGGCGCCGATGATCGATCTCGATCAGGCGCTGCGGCCACGCTGGCTGTTCGGCAACACCGTGCACAACGGTTGCGACCGTGCGGCGTATTATGAACAGGCGGATTTCGCCACCGAATACGGCTCGCCAAAATGCCTGGTGAAGATCGGCTGCTGGGGCCCGGTGGTGCAATGCAACGTGCCGAAGCGGGGCTGGATCGGCGGCATGGGCGGGTGTCCGAATGTTGGCGGCATCTGCATCGGCTGCACCATGCCGGGCTTTCCCGACAAGTTCATGCCGTTCATGGATGAACCACCCGGCGCGGTGTTCTCCTCCGGCGCGATCAAGCCGTACGGCATCCTGATCCGCAATCTGCGCAAGATCACCAACGCAACGCTGAACCGGGAACCGAAGTGGCGGCACAACCGCCAGGTTCTGACCACCGGATACCACGGGAGCTGAACTCCGCCTGGCCCCGATCCGAGGGCCGGCAATTGTTGAGGGAAACCATCAGCCATGGCCGATATCCCACGCGACGTCCAGGAACGAGCCGGCGGCGGGGCGGCCAAGGCGCCCGGCAACCTGGTCGAGATGAACTGGGACCCGATCACCCGCATCGTCGGCAGCCTGGGCATCTATACCAAGATCGACTTCGAGAATCGCCAGGTGGCCGAGTGCAAAAGCACCTCGTCGATCTTCCGCGGCTACAGCATCTTCATGAAGGGCAAGGACCCGCGCGACTCGCACTTCATCACCAGCCGGATCTGCGGCATCTGCGGCGACAATCACGCCACCTGCTCGGTTTACGCGCAGAACATGGCCTATGGCATCCGCCCGCCGGCGCTGGCGGAGTGGATCGTCAATCTCGGCGAGGCCGCCGAATACATGTTCGACCACAATATCTTCCAGGACAATCTGGTCGGCGTCGATTTCTGCGAGCAGATGGTCAAGGAGACCAATCCCAGCGTGTGGGCGAAGGCCGAGAAAACCACCGCGCCGCACTCCGCCGATCACGGCTACCGAACGATTGGCGACATCATGAAGGCGCTTAATCCCTTCACCGGTGAATTCTATCGCGAAACCCTGGTGGTCAGCCGTTACACACGCGAGATGTTCAGCCTGATGGAAGGACGCCATGTCCACCCGTCCACACTGTATCCCGGCGGTGTCGGTACCGTTCCGTCACTCCAGTTGTTCACCGAATACATGACCAGACTGGTCAAATACATCGAGTTCATGAAGAAATGCGTGCCGCTGCACGACGACCTTTTCGACTTCTTCTATGAAGCGATGCCGGGCTATGAACATGTCGGCGAGCGGCGCACACTGCTGGGCTGCTGGGGATCGTTTCAAGACCCAGACGTCTGCGACTACCAGTATCGCAACATGACCAAGTGGGGGCGCGGCATGTTCGTCACCCCTGGCGTCGTGGTCGACGGCCAGTTGGTCACCACCGACCTGGTCGACATCAACCTCAACATCCGCATTCTTCTCGGCAGTTCCTATTACGACGGCTGGGAGAACCGTGAGACCTTTGTAAAGCACGATCCGCTGGGCAACGCGGTCGATCAGAACCACCCATGGAACCAGACCACCGTGCCGCGCCCGCAGAAGCGTGATTTCGACGGCAACTATTCCTGGGTGATGTCGCCACGCTGGCTCGACAAGCGCACCGGCGATCATCTCGCGCTCGATACGGGTGGCGGCGCGCTGGCGCGGTTGTGGGCCACCGCGCTGGCTGGGATGGTCGATATCGGCTACGTCAAGGCGACCGGAAACAGCGTCAAGATCTACCTGCCGAAGACCGCCCTGAAGCCGGAAGTAGAGTTCGAGTGGAAGATTCCGAAATGGAGCAACACCATCGAGCGTGATCGCGCCCGCACCTATTTCCAGGCCTATGCCGCGGCTGCGGCGATGCACTTCCTGGAAAAGGCATTCGCCGAATTGCAGGCCGGCCGCACCGCCACCTGGACCGACTTCAAGGTCCCCGACGAGGCCATCGGCTGTGGCTTCCATGAGGCGGTGCGCGGCGTGCTGTCGCATCATTTGGTGATCCGCAACGGCAAGATCGCCAACTACCATCCGTATCCACCGACGCCATGGAACGCCAACCCACGCGACAAGTATGGCACCCCCGGTCCGTATGAGGACGCGGTGCAGCAGTGCCCGATTTTCGAGGAGAACGGCCGCGACAACTTCAAGGGCATCGACATCATGCGCACCGTGCGCAGCTTCGATCCTTGCCTGCCTTGCGGCGTGCACATGTTCCTGGGGGACGGAAAGACCCTGAAGACCACGCACTCGCCGACCTTCGGCGCAGCCGGCCATGGTCATTCATGACCCAGGCCGACAAGCAAGCGGTGCAGGTCTCACTGCGCCGGCTGGAAACGCTGATCTCGGCCCTCGACGCGCTGCCTGACCCGGCGGCACGCGAGCCGGCTCGGGAAGTGCTGCAGCTCATGCTGGATCTGCATGGCTTGGCACTGACTAAACTGGTGGCGGGCGTGGCCGCTGCGGGCGACATCGACCTGGTCACCCGGCTGGCCGAGGATCCCCATATCGGCGCCATGTTGCTGCTGCACGGCGCCCACCCCGAGGACCCCGATACCCGCGTCAGGCGCGCATTGCAGCAGCTTCGACCGCGGTTTGAACAACACCACGCCCGGGTGGTCTCGGTGCGCCTGGCGCATGGTTCTCTGCGCCTGCTGCTGTCCGGTGCCGGCGCCTCCGCGCTGCGCCAGGAGATCGAGGACGCCGTCGTCGATGCCGCCCCGGAACTGGAACACATTCTGTTCGAGGAACTCGATGAAAACGCTGCGAATGACAGCGTCGCAGCCCAGGCGCTTTAGCACCGCGGCCGCATCGCCATGTTGGCGGTAGCGCCAGCCCATAATTGGGTTCGGCGGGTGCGCATGTTCGTCGCCGCGCCGGCGATGGAGCATTGCGATCTCTGCCATGGCGCCATCCCGACGCGGCACGCCCATCTGCTTGAGCTCGATAGCCGCCGTCTGATCTGCGCCTGCGCCGCTTGCGAGGACACCGCGACGCAAAACCGCCGCTACCGCCAAGTGCCAGGGCAAACCGAGCGTTTGCTAGATTTTCGGTTGACCGACGGCGATTGGGATGCGTTGCAGATTCCGATCGGCATGGCGTTCCTGTTCACTACCTCGGCTGCCGACAATCCGGTTGCGTTCTATCCCAGTCCCGCCGGAGCGACCGAATCGCTGCTCGGTCTGGAAGCCTGGGGTCAACTGGTGGCTGACAATCCGGTCCTCGCCGAGCTGCAACCTGACGTCGAAGCCCTGCTGGTCAACCGCACCAAGGGCAGCCGCGAATACTGGCGCGTCCCGATCGACAGATGTTACCTGCTGGTGGGTTTGATCCGCACCCATTGGCGCGGCCTGTCCGGCGGCAGCGAGGCGTGGGATGCGATCGACGGGTTCTTTGCGCGGCTGCGCGCCAACCAGGCCGACGGCCATGGTTGAGCTGGATTTCGCCATAACCGGTGCCGAAGTCGAGCGCTTCGCGGTATCGCCGCTGTTGCAATTCGATCTGCGCATCAGCAACAAGACCCCGACGTTGCCGATCGCCAATGTCATGCTCAATTGCCAGATCCGCATCGAGCCCACGCGTCGGCGCTACGAACCCGCCGACCACGACCGGCTGAGCGATCTGTTCGGCGAACCGGCCCGGTGGAGCCAGACACTACGTGGCTTCCTGTGGACCCATGTCACTGCCGCGGTGCCGGGATTCGACGCGGATTGCGCCTTCAGGCTGCCGGTGCCGTGCAGCTTCGACTTCAATATCGCTGCCACCAAGTATTTCCATGGCCTCGGCGACGGCGACGTGCCGCTGCTATTCTTGTTCAGCGGCACCGTGTTCTACCGCGACGCCGACGACCAACTGCAAATCATGCAAATCTCCTGGAACAAGGAATCGGCTTTCCGCCTGCCGGTGGGCACCTGGCGCGATCTGATGCAAAGTTATTACCCCAACAGCACTTGGCTGCGCATCGACCACGACGTGTTCGAGCAACTGTATCGCTACAAGCGCCGGAGCGGGCTGGCGACCTGGGAACAGGCGTTGCAATCGTTGCTTGATGATCGCAAGGGCAGCCCGCAGGTAGAGGTCCAGCGATGAACCTGGATCCAATCGCCGACATCGCCAAAGCGGTGCTGTATGAGGGATACATTCTGTATCCGTATCGACCTTCATCGGTGAAGAACCGACAGCGTTGGAGCTTCGGCGGCGTGTTTCCGCGGATTTATGCCGAGCATGAACCAAGCGAGCCGTGGATGATGCAGACCGAGTGCCTGCTGTATGGCGACCGCGACACACCGATCGAGGTTCGGGTCGGTTTCCTGCACCTGGTGGTGCGCGACATCGAAGTCGGCGGTACGCGTGTGCCGTCGCTGGATGTGGATGGAAAGCGCCACATTGCCTGGGAGGAAGCGCTGGAACGGACAGTGGCAATCCCGGCGCTGACCGTCGGCGAACTATCTGATGACCCGCGAACCGTTGCCTTCGGCTTCGCCGCGTCGGAGCAACGCGAACCGATCCTGGCTGGATCGGGACAGTTGGCCGGCGAATGGGTGCGCACAACACAGGCTGTGTCGGGCTGCGTCCGCATCGATGCGCAAGCGGCCGCCACGCAAACCTGGCAGGTCGGCATCCGCATCGAAAACCAATCCCCGATCACCGAGGCCGAATTTTATCCGCGCGATGTGGCCCAACGCCATGCCCTGGTTTCCACTCATACCATTCTGGGACTGGAGGAGGGCGCATTTGTCTCGCTGATGGATCCGCCGAACGAGCTTCGAGACGCTGCGTCGGCGTGCCGCAATATCGGCACCTGGCCGGTTCTGGCCGGCCCGGAGTCCCAGCGCCGGATGATGCTGTCGTCACCGATCATCCTGTACGACTATCCAAAGATAGCCCCGGAAAGTCCCGGCAACCTGTTCGACAGCACCGAGATCGACGAAATCCTGTCGCTGCGCATTTTGACGCTCACCGACGAAGAGAAGCGTGAGATGGCCGGTGCCAGCGAACAGGCGCGTGCGTTACTTGATCGCACCGAATCGTTGACCCCGGCGGACTGGGCAAAGCTGCATGGCGTGCTGCGCCGCCCGCAACCCGAACCCGCCGGACTGAAGCCAGGCGACCGCGTCCGCCTGCGCCCGCGACGCCGAGCCGACATCATGGACGTGGTATTGAAGGACAAGGTGGCGATCATCGAGGCGATCGAACGCGACTTCGAGGACCGCATCCATGTCGCCGTCACCGTGCTTGACGATCCTGGTCGCGAATTCGGCCTCGATCGCATGCCCGGCCATCGTTTCTTTTTCGCCGAGGACGAAATCGAACTGCTGCCGCCGGAGACAGCGTCATGATCCTGGTCGCCGGCATCGGCAACCTATTCAAGGGCGACGACGGTTTCGGCACCGAAGTCGCCCAGCGGTTGTTGCGCCGACCATCGCGGCCCGGGGTGAAGGTCGTCGACTTTGGCATCCGCAGCCTGGACCTGACCTATGCGCTGTTGGATGGCTACGACGCGGTGGTGCTGATCGACACGGCACAGCGCGGTCACCCGCCCGGGACCATCTCGGTGATCGAGCCCGATGCGGCGGTGCCGGAAAACGTCATGCTCGAGCCGCACGATCTCGATCCCGCCAGGGTCTTGCGGCTGTCCGCCGCGCTGGGCGGTCGTCGTCCAGTGATCCGGGTGGTCGCCTGCGAACCGCTGACCTTCGGCGATGAGGACGGAGCGATGGGTCTCAGCGAACCGGTCGCTGCGGCACTGGATGCCGCAATCGCAACGGTCGAACAGCTTGTTGACGAGCTATCGAAACGAAAGGTCATGTCATGAGTTACGCAAGCAGAAGGCTGACGCGGGCGCAGCAGGCGGTGTCGCGCACAGGGTCCCGCGGTTCCAGCACCGGGTGGTGGGTTGCCGCAATCGGTCTTGGCGCGCTGGCGGCACTGGCGTTCGCGGCGAACGCCAAGGATATTGCGCGCTACATCAAGATCAACTCGATGTAGCGCGGCATGACGGTCGTCGTCGAATCCGAGATCGCCGAAACGATTCAGGTGCGCGGCCTGGTGCAGGGTGTCGGCTTTCGCCCGACGGTCTGGCGCCTGGCGCGCGCGCAAGGCTTGCGCGGATCAGTGGCGAACGACGGCGACGGCGTCACCATCCATGTCGGTGGGCCGCCGCGCCGCATCGCCGATTTCATCGATCAGTTGCTTGCGCACCCGCCGCCGCTGGCCCGCATCGACAGGTTGGACCGCACCCGAAACGCATCGGTCCCGCTGCCGGAGGCGTTCTTCATTGCCTCCAGCCGCGTGACGGCCGTGCATACCGCCGTGGCACCGGACGCCTCGATCTGCCTCGACTGCCGCCAGGAAATCCTCGACCCGCATGCACGACGCCATCGCTATCCATTCACCAACTGCACGCATTGCGGTCCCCGGCTGTCGATCATCGAGGCGATGCCCTACGATCGAGCGGCCACCACGATGCGGTCATTCCCGCTCTGCGAGGCCTGCCGCGAGGAATATCGCGATCCCGCCGATCGCCGGTTTCATGCCCAGCCGATCGCTTGTCCGTCCTGCGGCCCGCGGGTCTGGGTCGAACCCGAGGTCGTCCATCAGGACGCGATCGCTTCGACGCGGGCGGCGTTGCTGAATGGCGCCATCGTCGCGGTCAAGGGTCTGGGGGGGTTCCAGCTTGCCTGCGACGCCACCGACCAGATGGCGGTGACTCGGCTGCGTCAGCGCAAACGGCGGGCGGCGAAGCCGTTTGCCCTGATGGCAGCCGACCTTGCCACCGTGCGGCAAATTTGTACCGTCACCGAACTGGACGCGCGCCTGCTGGAATCGTCCGCTGCACCGATCGTCATCATGTCGGCGGTGCCGGGAAATCATATCGCCGCCGAGGTCGCACCGAATATGGCAACGTTTGGCGTCATGCTGGCGAACACGCCGCTGCACCACTTGTTGCTACAAGATCTCGATCGGCCGATCGTGTTGACCAGCGGCAACCTGTCGGACGAGCCGCAGTGCATTTCCAATGCCGAGGCGCGGCAACGCCTGGGGGAAATCGCTGACAGCATCCTGATGCACAACCGGAACATCGCCCGTCGGGTGGACGATTCGGTCGTCCGGGTCATCGGCGATCAGCCTCGCAGCCTGCGCCGCGCGCGCGGCTTCGCCCCGGCGCCGATCGGGCTTCCGGACAGCTTCGCGACCGCACTGCCCGTCCTGGCGATGGGAGCGGAACTCAAGAACACCTTCTGCCTTTTGCGGGACGGAAATGCGGTGCTGTCCCACCATATTGGCGATCTGGAGAACGCCGAGACGTTCGCCGACTATACACAATCGATCGAGCAGTATTGCGGGCTGTTCCAGCACGTCCCGCAGGCTGTCGCGGTCGATCTGCATCCGGACTATCTGCCCAGCAAGCTTGGTCGAGACAGGGCCATCACCGCAGGCCTGCGATTGATCGAGGTGCAGCACCATCACGCCCACATTGCCGGCTGTATGGCTGAGAACGGCCTCGATTTGAATGTTGCCGCGGTACTCGGCGTTGCGCTCGACGGTCTTGGCTATGGCGCGGATGGCACATTCTGGGGCGGCGAATTCCTGCTGTCCGATTACGTGCGATTCAAGCGCCTCGGCTGCTTTAAGCCGGTGGCGATGCCCGGCGGCGCACGCGCCATCCGCGAACCCTGGCGCAGCACCTATGCGCATCTTCGCGCAGCTTCGGTGTCGGCCACGTCGGACCTGGGTGACTTCCTGGCGGCCAAGCCGCTGCTCACGCTGGACAGCATGATCGATCGCGGCGTCAACGCGCCGCTGGCCAATTCCTGCGGCCGCCTGTTCGACGCGGTGGCGGCGGCAATCGGGATCTGCCGCGATGACGCACAGTACGAAGGCCAACCGGCGATCGAGTTGGAGACCGTGGCCGATCCCGATGAGCGTGGCGCCTATCCGTTCCTGACGGAACAAGCGGGCGCGCTGTCGGTGATCGATCCGGCGCCGATGTGGCGCGCCCTGCTCGCCGATCCGGCGCCCGTGGCGACCAAGGCGGCGCGGTTCCACAACGGCCTGGCCACCGCCATCGGCCAGACGGTCGGCCGCTTGCGGCGGCTGACCGGCTTCGACACCGTCGCGCTGTCGGGAGGCGTCTTTCACAACAAGCGGCTGCTGGAGCAGGTCATCGACCAACTTGCTCCGCTGCGACTGCGCGTCTTGACCCACCGCGCGGTGCCCGCCGGCGACGGCGGCCTCGCACTGGGCCAGGCGGCGATCGCCGCCGCCACGCTGATAGGAGAACGTTGATGTGTCTTGGTATTCCCGGCCGTATCACCGAGATCATCGATCCCGAAACGATGACCGCGATGGTCGAGGTCGGCGGCGTTCGCCGGCCCATCAACGTCAGCTTCATCGTCGCCGACGGTACCCAGCCGTCAGCCTACCTGGGCGAATGGGTTCTCGTGCATGTCGGTTTCGCAATGAGCCATATCGACGCAGCCGAAGCCGAACGCACGCTCGCGCTGCTCACCGAACTTGGCGAAATGCAGGCGGAGGTCGACGTGATGCAGCAAACCGGTGAGACGGGATTCTCTTTCTGAGGACAGTGATGAAATACGTCGATGAGTTCCGCGACCCCGACAAGGCCCGCACACTGGTCGGCGAAATTCACGCCCTGATGCCGCGCATTCGTCGTGTCGGCGATCGACCGCTGCAGATCATGGAAGTGTGCGGCGGCCATACCCACTCGATCTTTCGCTACGGCATTCAGCAAATGCTTCCCGATGAGGTGGAGTTCGTGCACGGGCCGGGATGTCCGGTCTGCGTGCTGCCGATGGGTCGGGTGGATGACTGCGTTGCCATTGCCGAACGACCAGAGGTGATTTTCACCACGTTCGGAGACGCCATGCGGGTACCGGGTTCGCGCAAGAGTCTGCTCAAGGCGAAGGCCGAGGGCGCCGACGTGCGCATGGTCTATTCGCCGCTCGACGCATTGGCGATCGCGCGCAACAACCCCGAACGCGAGGTGGTGTTCTTCGGTCTTGGTTTCGAAACGACAATGCCGAGCACGGCGATGACCCTGATGCAGGCGAGACGCGCTGGGCAGGCGAATTTTTCGCTGTTCTGCAATCACATCACCATCATTCCGACCGTCAAGGCAATCCTCGATTCTGCCGACCTGCAACTCGACGGCTTCATCGGTCCGGGTCACGTCAGCATGGTGATCGGCACACGCGTCTACGACTTTATCGCCCGTGACTACCACAAGCCGATTACCGTCGCCGGGTTCGAGCCGCTGGACGTGCTGCAATCGGTGTGGATGGTGCTGCGGCAATTGGCCGACGGCCGCTGCGAGGTGGAAAATCAATATCGGCGGATCGTGCCTGAAGACGGCAATGCGCGTGCGCTGGCGGCGGTGGCCGAGGTCTACGAAACCCGGCCGTTCTTCGAGTGGCGAGGACTTGGGTCGATCGACCATTCCGGTGTGCGAATCCGCGACGGCTACGCGGCGTTCGACGCGGAACGCAAGTTCAGCGTGCCCAACGTCACGATCGCCGATCCGGCCGCCTGTCAGTGCGGTGACGTGCTGAAAGGCGTGATCAAACCGCGCCAGTGCAGGGTGTTCGGCACCGCCTGCACCCCGGAAACGCCGCTAGGGTCGTTGATGGTTTCATCCGAAGGCGCCTGCGCCGCGTATTACAGCTACGGCCGCACCGAAACGATCCCGGCATGAACGCGGTGGTCGAAGAGCGCATCAACCTGTCCCATGGCAGCGGCGGCCGGGCGATGCGGCGCCTGATCGAGGAGGTGTTCGTTCGCGCATTCGATAATCCTGCGCTGAATAGTCTCGAAGACCAGGCCACCATCGTGCTCGCCGATCTGGCGGCGTTCGGTGATCGGCTGGCCTTCACCACCGACAGTTATGTCGTCGATCCGCTGTTCTTTCCGGGCGGCGACATCGGCACGCTGGCCGTCGCCGGCACCATCAACGACCTCGCGATGTCCGGTGCTCGGCCGCTGTTTCTGTCCTGCGCCGTGGTGCTGGAGGAGGGACTGCCGGTCGCCACGCTGCATCGCGTCGCCGCCAGCATGACCCGGATGGCTGATCGAGCCGGAGTCAAGATAGTTACCGGGGACACCAAGGTGGTAGAGCGCGGCGCCGCCGACAAGATGTTCGTCAACACCGCTGGTATCGGCATGGTGCCCACCGGTGTGTCGCTTTCGGCCAAACAAGCGAGGCCGGGCGATGCGGTGATCGTCAACGGCGTGCTGGGCGACCATGGAACCGCCATCCTGATCGCGCGCAATCAACTCGCACTGCAGGCCGACATCGAAAGTGATTGCCAGCCCTTGGACCGATTAGTTGCGGCGATGCTGGCGGCCTACCCGAACATACGCTGCCTGCGCGACGCCACGCGTGGCGGCGTGGCGACGGTGCTGAACGAGTTCGCGCAAAGCTCCAACGTCGGGATCCGGATAACCGAACGCGACGTTCCGCTGCGCGAGGAAGTCAAGGGCGCGTGCGAAATCCTCGGTCTCGATCCGTTATATCTTGCCAACGAAGGCAAGCTGGTCGCGATCGTTCCGCAAGACGGGGTCGATGCGGTGCTGTCGGCGATGCGGGCGCATCCCAGCGGCGTGGGCGCGGCGATCATCGGCGAGGTCACCGCGAACCGCCCCGGCATGGTGACGATGCAGACCATTTTTGGCGGTGAGCGTATCGTCGACATGCTGGTCGGCGAACAATTGCCGCGCATATGTTAGGTGTCGGATGCACGAACTGAGCATCGCAGACGGCGTCGTCGAACACTGCGCCGAACAGGCGCAGGGGGCCCGCGTGCTGCGCGTGCGACTGGAGATCGGGCGGTTGTCCTGCGTCACGGCAGAGGCGTTGCGGTTCTGTTTCGAGATTTGCGCCAAGGACACCATGGTTGAAGGCGCCGAGCTTGAAATCATATCGACGCCAGGACGGGCGCGCTGCCGAGGCTGCGGAAGCGAGATCGAGATCCGCTCGTTTGCCGAAAGTTGCCCCTGCGGCAACAGCGACCTGCGGGTCATTGCCGGCGAAGAATTGCGTCTCAAGGAAATGGAGGTCGCGTGATGTGCACCACCTGCGGCTGTTCCGATACCGAACACGTCATGATCACCGATCCGGTCACCGGCGAGCGCACGGTACTGGCCGATCATGACCACGGCCATCCTCATGCCCATGGCGATCACCAGCACGACCATGACCACGACCATGATCAGGCATCACTGCACGCTGGGGTGCATGGCCGTGTCGTGCAACTGGAGCGGGACTTGCTGGCCAAGAACCAACTCATCGCGGAGCGCAGCCGCGGCTGGTTCGAGGGACGCGAAATCCTGGCGGTCAACCTGATGAGTTCACCCGGCGCCGGTAAGACGACGCTGCTGGAAAGGACCATCGGCGTGGTCAGTCAGTCAGCTCCGGTCTATGTCGTGGAAGGCGATCAGGCGACGCTGAACGACGCCGAACGGATCAAGGCCGCGGGTGCGCCGGTGGTGCAGATCAATACTGGCACCGGCTGTCATCTCGATGCCGACATGGTGGCCCGCGGCATGACAGAATTGAAGCCGCCGCACGGTGCCGTGGTGTTCATCGAAAACGTCGGCAATCTGATTTGCCCGGCGCTGTTCGATCTGGGCGAGCGGGCCAAGGTGGTGATTCTTTCGGTCACCGAGGGCGAGGACAAACCGATCAAGTATCCGCATATGTTTCGCGCCTGCCAGTTGATGCTGATCAACAAGACCGACCTGCTGCCGCACCTGCGGTTCAGTGTGGAGCGCTGCATCGGCTACGCCCGCGAGATCAATCCGGGCATCCGCGTCATCACCGTCTCAGCCGAAACCGGGGATGGGATCGATGCCTGGTTTGCCTGGCTGGATGCGGAACGCAGGGCACTCAGCCTATAAGGCGATCCCACAACGGCCATCGACGCTACCCGGCGGCGCGGGCCTTCTCGCGGAACTGCCGCCGCCTCTCGACCGCAGTCGCCGCCACCACCTGAATTTCGGCGTGCTCACCGCTTCCGCGTGCTCCCTTGCACCAACCTAAAAACATCGAGTGGGCTATCCTCACTGACCATCCGGCGGGAACACCGCGGTGCAAATGCGCGCATGGATACCCTGGCGACCATCGACCACTTGAGTGACGGAGAAGTCTGTCGCAACGCTCATCAATGAGTAGGCGTCGTCGCGGCTCAAGCGGTAATGCTCGGTCAACAACTCCAGCATATCCAGGCTTGCCCCGCGCATTGCAAGGTCGAGGTCCTCATCGAAGCCATGCGTCATCCAGCTATTGGCAGTCCTCAGCAGTGGCGATGGGAATTGGAAGTCGCGGCGCACGAACAGCTGGAATATAACGTCGAGCGATGCCTCGATCGCCGTCCCACTGATCTCCCCATCACCCTGCGAGATGTGCGGGTCGCCGATCGAGAACAGGGCGCCGTCGACCTGGACGGGGTAGAACATCGTCGATCCGGCGCCGATCCGCCAATTGTCGATATTACCGCCATGCTTGCCTGGCGGGATGCTGCTCACCCGCCCCGGCGCATCCGGCGCCACGCCTGCCGTTCCCAGATGCGGCCTTACCGGGACGCGCACCCCGCGTAGCGCCGGCATACGGCAGCATTCTTTCTCCGTGGTGATCGTCCCGGGCACCTCGTATTTGCCTGGGAAGTCGTAGGCAAACACGGCCTCGGCGGTCTGGCATGCCTCGTCCACGCGATAGATCGTCACCCGCTCCTTGCCGAAATCGCGATACAGATGCCCCCAATGCGCGGCGAGGTTCGACCCGTAGCGCAGCCGTGGTGTCATCTGAAGATAGCGCACCTCAAGGATGTCGCCCGGCTTCGCCCCCTCGATGTGAATCGGTCCGGTGAGGATATGCACGCCCGGATTACGGTCCTCGATCGGCACGCCGTCGAAGATCGCCTGGACGCTGGCATCCATCATCAACTCCGGCGCATCGCCGGCGTGATGCGTAACGGCTTCGGCGCGGATGATGTCGCCGCTGGCGACGCGGAGCGATGGCGCGCGGGAGGCGGAGAAATAGCCCCAGTGCACCGTCTCCGGCGTGGCCCGCAGCTCGTGCAGTGTCGGGCGCGGGCGCTCCCGCCCGCCGAGGTTCTCGTCGCGAAGCAGGCTCATGATCGCAATCCCACGGTCAGATCGATTTCAACCAGCGCACGCACCGCCAGCCCGGTGACACCGAGGCAGGCCCGGCTCGGCAGCGGCGCTTTGAACCGATTTCGGCAAGCATCGCTGAACGCCGTGTAGTCGGTGAAGTCGGTCAGGTAAACCCGAACCATCAGGCTATCATCTAGCGTCGCCCCGAACTGAGCCAGAACGGCTTCGAGATTACGCCGGACCTGCTCGGCCTGCGGCAGGAGCCCGCCTTCGACCAGCCGGCCCGAGGCCGGGTCCGTCGGCATCTGGTCCGTCACGAACGGTAGATCGCCCCACCGCGTCGCGTGCGAGAATGGCGCCAGACCCGGCGGCACGCCCTGCTCGGGGGTGAACGAGAACGTCTCGCGCTGCGTCGTCATACGCCGACCGGAGCGGCGCTGTCTGCCCCGATTACGCGCAGGAACCGTGCGGTGAGCGGGTTGCTCGGCGCTGTCAGCACCTCGCGCGCAGGGCCGTCCTCCTTGACGACGCCGTCGGCCAGGAACACCACACGCGTCGCGATCTTGCTCGCGAAGCGAAGCTGGTGCGTCGAGATGATCATCGTCAGTCCTTCCTGTGCGGCGAGGGAGCGGATCACATCCATCACCTCCTCGACGAGTTCGGGATCCAGTGCCGAGGTCGGTTCGTCGAGCAGCAGGACGCTCGGGTTCGGCGCGAGCGCCCGCGCGATGGCGACGCGCTGCTGCTGTCCGCCGGACAGGTGTCTCGGCAAGGCATCCGCCCGGTGTGCGAGACCAACCCGGCCCAGCAGCGCCATCGCCCGGCGGTCGGCTTCGACGGGCGAGACGCCGTGCACCCACACGAGCGGACCGGCCACGTTCTGTCGCGCCGTCAGGTGGCCAAATAGGTTGAATTGCTGGAACACTATGCCGACACCCAGATTGGCCCGCGCGCCGGCGACTTCTCGCGGCGACAGGGTGCGACCGTCGGCCGCCACCCCGAGCTGCCGTCCGCCGACCAGGACCGACCCGGCGTCCCATCGCTCCAACTGATTGATACAGCGCAGCAACGTACTCTTGCCCGACCCCGATCGTCCGAGCAGCGCGACGATCTCGCCGACCCGGACCACGAGGTCGAGATGATCGAGCACGATCTGCTCGCCATACCGCTTGTGCAGCTTTTTGATCTCGATCACGACCTCGCCGCGCGGCCGTGCCGCGTCGGGAGACGTGGTGATCGGAGCAATGACCGCTGGTGCCGACGCCACTGGTCGCTTGCGCTTCATGACCCGATCCAAGTCGAGTAGCCGCTCGATCCCAAGCTGAAGTGCGCTCGCCAGCCCGGTCAGCACCAGATACATCACGCCGGAGGCGAAGAAGATCGAGAAGAAATCGAATGTTGACGAGGCGAGCTGCGTGCTCCGTAGCGTCAGTTCCGGCACTGCGATGACCGAAGCGAGCGACGAATTCTTCAGCGCCGAGACGCACTCGTTGCCTAGCGCGGGCACCATCGTGCGGATGGCTTGTGGTGCGATGATCCTGCGCATCAGCACACGCGGCGTCATCCCCAGCGCCTGCCCGGCCATCACCTGGCCGGGATCGACCCCGCGGACGCC
Source organism: Rhodopila sp. (assembly GCF_965277165.1). GTDB lineage: Bacteria > Pseudomonadota > Alphaproteobacteria > Acetobacterales > Acetobacteraceae > Rhodopila. Next base: position 922,000 of record NZ_CBDICE010000005.1, on the reverse strand, counting down.
GCTGCGCAGGATCTCGGCGATGAATGGCGCCTCATTCGCTGCTATCGCCAGCGACGCCGCCGTGACCGCACCGAGCTTGAGCCCGATATGCGGTAGGGCATCGTAAGCGAATACCATCTGCAGGATCAGCGGCGTGCCCCGGAAGATCACGGCATAGCTGCGGGCGAAGCCGGCCAGCAAAGCTGCCCGGCTGAGCTGCATAGCACCCAGGATGGAGCCGAGCAGCGTGCCGCCCAGCAGACCGAAAACCGTCACCTCGATCGTGAACCAGGTCCCATACAGGAGATATGGGAGGCTCAGATAATGAGCGAATAGGCTCATTCGGCCGTGACAAGGCTCGGCTTCTCGAGGCCGCCGCTGTCGAGCGACCATTTCTGCAGTAGCTTCAGTTCAAGGCCGCTGTCCTGAATTTGGATCAGCGCCGCCATGATCGCGTCGCGGAAATCGGTCTTGCCCTTCGGCACCGCGATCCCGACTGAATAGGGCAGGGTGACTGCGACCGCCTTCGCGAGTTGATCCGGATACGCCTTCACCGCCTGATCGACCGTATTGACGTCGTTGACATAGGCGTCCGCACGCCCGGCCAGGATCGCCTGGATACAGTTGGCGTTGTTGTCGAACAGCAGGATCGCGGCCTCCGCCTTGCCGGCCGCCTTGCACGTCGACGCCAGGTTCTGGATCAATGGGACCTCGACGTAGCCAGTGTTCTCCGCCGCGGTGGTGCCGCAGAGCGTCTCGTTGATTCCGGTAATTCCCTTCGGGTTGCCTTTGGCCACCAGCACGCCGTCGAACACTTTCGAGTAGGTGATGAAATCGGCGGCTTTTGCGCGCTCCTTGGTCGCGTAGATGTCCGAGATTACGATATCTGCCTGACCGCTCTGCAGCGTGGTCAGCAGGGATGCGAAGGCGACCGACTTGTAGGTGACCTTGAACCCGAGACAGCTTCCTAGTGCCTCCACGAGATCGACATCGAAGCCGATGTATTTCGACGGGTCGGCGGGGTCGAGCGCCTCGTAGCCCGGTGTGTGCGGATTGACGGCGTCGACCAGGGTCTTGCCCTTCCAAGCAGAATATTTTGCTTGAAGGACCTGGCAGGCGTGGCTCGATCCGATGGCGAGGACATCCGCTTTAGCTGGTGAAGCGCTGGTGAGCGCGAAGCCAATCGTTCCGACGAGGACCGCGACGGTGCGCAGAGTCGTGTTGCGAAGTAGATCGAGCATTTTTTTGGCTCCGCGGCTGGTCTCTGTGATATTTTAGGCAAACAGCGTGCCAAAGTCCGACGGAACATATTTAAGTAATTACTGTCCCTCAGCTGACTTAGGCCTGTGCGGTTGAGAGGAACAGAAAAGCAGCGTAAGGCGGCTATCTGTCCAGTACGCGATAGATCGTGGCTGGGTGGACGTTGAAGGTCCTTGCAACGGCGCTGATGGCTTGTCAGTCGTGGACGAGTTTTCGGCCCAGACCCAACATTCGTGTCAGCAGATGCAGCTTAATGGTCACGTGGTCTGATGTGCGTACCCAGCAGCGTGGTGCATCGTATGGCGAACGGGTTCCCACTAGACCGGTGGCGAACTGATCCAGGTTGGTCTCGCCGATCAGGATCGCGCCGGCAGCAGGCGTTGCACAACTGTAGCGGGCCGCCCCTGCCGGTAGGCTGCCCGAAGGGACGTGATCAGCAGGTTCTCAGGCAAACGGTTCCGCCTCCAGCAATGCGCCGCTTGCGGCTACGGCGCCGAATACGCCTCCTTGCATGGTGACCATCCGTACTGCTGCGTCGTGCAGCACGCGATCGGTGGCGCCGCAGCAATCCTCCAGCAGCAGGCATTCGAAGCCGCGGTCGTTAGCCTCACGCATCGTCGTGTGCACGCACACGTCGGTGGTGATGCCGGTCAGCACAAGATTGCGTATGCCGCGCGTGCGCAGCACCAGTTCGAGGTCGGTCGCGTAAAAGCTGCCCTTTCCCGGCTTGTCGATCAGGATTTCGCCGGCGAGCGGGGCCAATTCAGGCACGATTTCCCAGCCCGGCTCGCCGCGCACCAGCACCCGTCCGCACGGACCCGGATCGCCGATCCCCGCACCGATCCGGCGCGATCGCCAGCGCTTGTTCTCCGGCAGGTCCGACAGGTCAGGACGGTGTCCCTCGCGAGTATGCACGACCAGCAGCCCGGCGCGTCGCGCGGCGGCGAGCACGCGCGTAATCGGTGCGATTGGCGCGCGCGTAAGGGCCAAATCATATCCCATCACGTCGACATACCCGCCAATCCCACAGAAATCGGTCTGCATGTCGATCACCAGCAACGCGGTGTTGGCCGCGCGAAGGTCGCCGTCGAACGGCCAGGCATAGGGTTCCGCGGGCAAACTCATCGCGCGCTCTCCCGGCCTGCCTTATAGCTGCGCGTTGGCGGGTCGAAGCCGCAGGAGCTGCCGTCTGTGTGCCGCACTTCGTCCTCCCAAGGCACGTGATAGCGGCCGGCGGCAAGGTCGTGCATGTAGGTATACGGGCAATCCCGCGCGCCGCCGGCGACCGCGCTGTAGCCGCGATGACCGAGCTGGTAGATGTTGTTCTCGACGCCCCAGTGGATGCGCGCCTCGCGCACCAGATCGGGACGCACTTCGGCGGTGATGATCTCGTCGGCGCGGCCGGTGGCGCCATGCGCGATGATGTTGCCGTCGAAGTTGACCACCATCGCCTCGCCCATCGAGTCGAAGCTGCCGTCCGAGCCGCACATGCACACGCTCGCAGTCACCATCAAGTTGCAGAAGGCGTTGGACTGGTTGGTGAAACGCCAGGATTCACGGATCGGCGCGGTGTATCCAGCGGTGCGCAGCATGATCTCTGCACCCTTGTAGGCGCACTCGCGCGCCATTTCCGGAAACATGCCATCATGGCAGATAATCAGTGCCAGCCTGGCCCCGCGCGGCCCCTCGATCACCGGGATACCGAGATCGCCCGGCTCCCACGGTTCGACCGGCACCCATGGATGCAGCTTGCGGTAGGTCAGCCTGATCTCGCCGTCCTGGTCGATGATCAGGCCGGTGTTGTAGGGGTGCCCAAATTGGTTACGCTCCATGATCGAAAAGCAGCCCCAGATCTGGTGCGTGGCGCAGGCGGCGCAGAAGGCGCTCACCTCTGGGCCATCAAGCGAGCACATGATTTCGGGATTCATGTCCATCGAAAGCCCGTGCAGCGCATATTCAGGGAATACCACCAAGTCGGCATTCGCCATGTTGCGGCGAGCCTTGCCGACCATGTCCACGATGCGCGCAGTCTGCCGCGCGAGATCGTCGCGTGTCACGACGTTCGGTAATTGCAACTGCACCAGGCTGAGTACCACGCCTGACGGCGACCGGTTCAGCCCACCCAACCCATTCATCGGCATGACCCCTTGGCTATCGGGAGGCAGGTTGCGCGAGCCGGGTACCCACGCGCCGCCGCATCAGCGCGTAGGCGGCGCCGGCGACCAGGATGCCGGTGATCGCCTCGCCCAGTCCCGGCAGGCCGAGATGCACCAGCAAGGCGCAAGCGGCTCCGGCGGCCCAGGCGATGAGGGCGGGTGGCCGAAACGCCGCGTCCGCCGCCGGGCGCTCCAGCCCACCCAGCAGCAACTGATCCACGATCATGACCGCGCCGATCGGCGGCACCAGCATGCCGAGCACGTTGAGCCAGCCGAGGAACAGGCTCCACACCCCGGCCAGCGCGAGCGCGCCGCCGATGGCGCCGAGCACCAGCGTTAGCCGGCGCATCTGGCTGCCGAACAGGTGGCTGTAGCCGACCGCGCCGTTATACAGGCAGTGCGTGCAGACCGAACCGAGATTGACGAACACGAACGCCACTGCGAGTGCAGAGAGCAGCGCGCCGTGCCCGGTCAACAGAGCCAGGAAATCGCCGCCATCCGTCGCCGGCTGCGCCGCAGCACCGGCCGCGACGACAACGAGGCCGAAAAGCTGCGCCACCAGGCTCGCGACCGGGAAGGCGGTGAACGCCGCCAGCACGGCCTCTCGTCCGTTCCTTGACCAACGCGTGAAGTCTGCGGTCATGGTTCCGGAGTCGGCGAATGTTGCGATCACCAGCGTGACGGCCCCGGTGAAGCTCATGCCGCCCGCGTGACCAGCGTAGTGTGTGACGCCGCCGAGGCCGTGCGATGCGGAGACGAAGCCGAGCGCCACCACGCCGAGGATTACGTAAAGTGGCGCCGCGATCATGCCGATCACGGTGAGCGCGCGCACGCCGAGAAAGGTGACCCCAGTATAGAGGAGGGCCGCGAGGCAAATGATCAGTTTGGTGTTCCAGCCGAAACTGTCATGGAGCGTGGCGCCTGTAAGACCGGTCTGGAACGCGTACCAACCGATCACGATGCTCGACAGGAAGGCCGATGCCATGGCGTATCCGCGGGTTCCGAACGTGCGCTTGGCCTGCATGGCGAAGTTCAGCCCGGTGCGGCCGGCGACGTAACTCAGCGCCCCAACATAGAGGAACAGCACGAAGTTGCCCCCCAGTAGCGCGAGCAGCCCGCGCGCGAAGCCGAGATGATAAGTGATGATGCCGCCGAACAGCGCGTTGGTCAGGATCATCGGAAACCCGAACCAGATCGCGGCGACCGAACCGACCGGCTTGCGGTTCGCCTCCGGCACCGCTTCGTGCTCGAATTCTTCGCCGAGCCTGGCGTCGAGATCAGTAGGGGCAGAGACGGTCATGTCAGGTCCTCGCATGCTTCCGGGTCTGCCGGTGAGAGAGGGCAGCCACCATCGGCGGCACACGCGCAGCCCAGGGCCGGGCGTGCTCGAAGGCGGCGGAGGCGCGCAGCACCGCGTCGTCGTCGAGATGGCGCCCGATGATCTGCAGTCCGACCGGGAGTCCATCCTTGGTGAAGCCGGCCGGAATCGAGGCGGCCGGCTGTCCGGTCAGGTTCAGCGGGTACGTGAAGGCGAGCCAGGCGGAATCCGCAACCGCGCGCCCGTCGATTCGCTGCGGCCCCTGGATGCCGAGCGCGAACGGTGGCACCGCGAGGGTGGGGGTCAGCACCAAATCGTAGCGCTGCATGAAGCGCCACATCGAGTTTGTCACCTGCTTGCGCTGAATGATCGCGGCGTTGAACTCTTTGGCGGTCCATTCGCGGGTGACCATGGCCACGACATGCGGCGACATCTGAGCGCCGTACTGCTCGACCATTGCCCGCATCCCGGCGAGGTCGGTCTCCATCGCCACCAACGCCCAGAATGCCTCGGCCGGATCAGGGAAGCCTGGATCCGCTTGTTCGACGGTGCAGCCGAGGTCGGTCTCGAAGACGCGCACCGCCTCGCCCACGACACGTCGCACCTCTGGGTCGACAGCGGCATAGCCCCAATCCGCGCTGTAGGCGACGCGCAGGCCGCGAAGCTCGCGCGGACCTACTGCGGCAAGCCAATGGATGTCTTCGCATGGGATCGAATGACGGTCTCGCGGATCGGGTCCGGCGATCACCGAGAGCAGCAGTGTCGCGTCCGCCACGCTCCGCGCCATCGGTCCGATATGTTCGAGCGACTCCCAGCCGGACATGCCCGGATAGCGTTCGTCACGGCAGCTGGGATAGAGCGGCACTCGTCCCATGCTCGCCTTCATGCCGAACAGCCCGCAATGCGCAGCCGGGATACGAACCGAGCCGCCGCCATCGCTTCCAAGAGCAAGCGGGCACATGCCGGACGCGACCGCGGCTCCCGATCCGGCACTTGAACCGCCGGAGGTCCGCTCAGGGTTCCACGGGTTGCGGGTGGTCTCGAACACCGGGTTGTGCCCGACTCCGCTATAGCCGAACTCCGGGACATTGGTCTTGCCCAGGATCACGGCACCCGCCGCGCGCAGGCGCTCGACCACGATGTCGTCCTCGTCGGGGACGAAATCCGCATAGGCCGGTGATCCGGAGACCGTGCGCACGCCTTTAGTGCAAATGAGGTCCTTCACGCCCACCGGCACGCCAGCAAGCGGCCCAGGCGTCTGTCCGATGGCCAGCGCGGCATCAATCCCGCGTGCGGTGTCGAGTGCGAGTTCGGGTGTCGGTGTGCAGAACGCATGCAGGGTGGGCTCGAGTGCCTCCATTCGTGCAAGTGCCTCCTCCGTAGCCTCCACCGCCGAAAACCGGTGCTCGCGGATGCCGGCCGCGAGCTCAATGGCTCCCATTGCACAAAGGTCTGTCATTTGGCCCCCCGGCACTAGCGAACGGATGATTCGTCCAGCCCAAAAAACTTGAGCAATTGGTGTGCCAACCATGGCCAGGATCTGGTGCTAGGTACTATCGACGATGCCTGTCGTGATCATCGTTATGACCGCATGTCCACCAAATCGTGCACGCGATCCTAGACGAGCGCGGGGCGAACGTCGTGAAGCGGTATGCTCGAAGTCGCCTCTATGATGCCGCAAGCCAACGATACGTCACCGTCGAACAGCTTCGCGGATGGGGCGCCAAAGGTGTTGCCTTCTCGGCCATCGACAGCGAGACCGGCGATGACGTGACAAGCGTTCTGTTGGCCTGCAGCAGAGGACCGGGTGCCTGAGCGTTGCCCCAGGCAGGTGTGGGGCTTAAGGCTGCAGTCCAAACGGCAAATTTGGTTATCCGGGACGTGCACGCATCGGATGCGGAAGCGTTTCATGCATACATGAAACGGGAGGACTCCTGGCGCGATCCAGCGAAGGAACCGCCGAACCCTGAATCGATTGCTTCCGTGTTAAATGTCCGGAGTTTTCGTTCGCGGGAAGGTGAGATCGGTTGGGGATCTACCCGGAATTCACCGCCTTCCGCAATCCGACGTAGCGATTGGTGCGGAATGGCAACCCAAGATTCTCCCGCAGCGTCGTTCCCTCATATTCGGCGCGGAAGATGCCGCGACGCTGCAGTTCTGGGATCACCGTGGCGACGAATTCTTCCAGCGGCTTTGGATAGTACGGCGACAGCATGGTGAACCCGTCCGCCGCGTCGTTATCCAGCCACGTCTGCATCATGTCTGCCAGACCGCTGGCGGTGCCAACATGGACCAGATGTCCCAGACTGAAGGTGAACCGCCGAGCAAGCTGGCGAATGCTGAGATTCTCCCGCCGCGCCAGGTCGATCATCATCTTCTGCCGCGCCTTCGCCGCGTTGCTCGGCGGCAGATCGGGCAGCGGCCCGTCGAGCGGAAAGCGCCTGATGTCGAGATCGCCGCACAGGCGCTGCACGCTGGCCAAGGCGCCCTCATCCGACGCCTCCGCCAACATCATCTCGTAGCGCTCCTTTGCTTCACTTTCCGTCGCGCCAAGCACATACCGAATGCCGGGCATAATCTTCAGGTGGTCGGCCGAGCGCCCGTAGCGCGCCATGCGTCCTTTCAAATCTGCATAGAAATTCTGCGCCTCCTCCAGGCTGATCTGCGCGGTGAACACCACGTCCGCGGTTCGCGCCGCAAGTTCGCGGCCCGGCTCCGACGATCCGGCCTGCGCCACGATCGGATAGCCCTGCGGCGGCCGCGCCACGTTCAGCGGACCGCGCACCGAGAAATGCGCGCCCTTGTGGTTCAACACATGCAGCTTCCGCGGGTCGATATAGCGCCCGGTCTGACGATCACGGATGATCGCATCGTCTTCCCAACTGTCCCACAGGCCGCTGACCACGTCGTAGAATTCCTGCGCCCGCTCGTAGCGCAGCGCATGGTCCAGGTGCTGGGCGGCGCTGAAATTCTGCGCCTCATCGACGTTCTGAGAGGTGACGAGGTTCCACCCCGCGCGTCCGTTGCTGATGTGGTCGATGGTGGCGAACTTACGGGCGATGCTGAAGGGATCGTTGTAGGTCGTGGTGGCAGTGGCGACCAGACCAAGCCGCTGCGTCACCGTGGCCAATCCCGCCAGCAGCGTCAGCGGTTCCAGTCGCACGCAGCGCGCGGCCTCCGCCAGAGCCTCGGCCTTGCCGCCGGACAGGTAGAAGGCCGGCGCGACGGCGGCACTGTCCTGGAAGAACAGCATGTCGAACTTGCCGCGTTCGGCGACCTGCGCCAGATGGACGCATTCCTGAAAATCCATGTCAGTCGGACTGGCACCTGGCATCCGCCAATGGCCCGGCGGGTGGCAAAAGGCGGTCAGCTTGAGTTGACGCCCGGATGTTTGCATTGTTCTCGCTCCTGCCGCATCTGCAGCCTGCATAAATTACCCGTTCGATGGTGGTAGGCGCCGGCGCGCCCTCGTCGTCATGCCGAGTGACGGCCCGGCATCCATGACTGTTCGTGGGCTTCCCGGCAGGTCGCGGGCCCTCGCCCGCCGCAATGAGGTATCGCCGATCCGGGGGTCAGGCGGATTGCTCCCGACGAGCATGCCGGCCTTGTGCTGTATGGCCACACGGGGCCGGGGTGCCTCACAGATCAAGGTGGCACGCGGTGCGGTGGGACGATGACCAGCAATCGCTCGCATCACCCACAGCGCCTCCGACCTGCTGCGGGCTGGCGGAAAGGCGGACTCGTTCGAGGACTACACCGCGCTGTCCCCGGAGGTGGTGGAGCCGAGGGGAATCGAACCCCTGACCTCCTGAATGCCATTCAGGCGCTCTCCCAACTGAGCTACGGCCCCAACCGGCGAGGCAGGCGGTATAGCACGTCGTTCCGCCGGATCAAGGGCAGGGTCGACTGGGCAGGCTCTGGCACTCAGCGGCGTCCATCCCCTACCGCTTCACTTCGAACGATGAGCCGCCCAGCCGCCGGAACGACCAATACAGCGGCTGGCGACCGGCCCGCATCGCCTTCGCTTCATACCGCGTCTGCGGCCAGCCCGCTGGTCGTGTCGTTGCCGGTGTTGCCGTTGCAAACAGCGTTTGCGCCGCCATGACCTCGCCCAGCCAAGTCTGGTAGGTGGGATCATCGCTCGCCACCCGCCATTCGGCGCCCGGTTTCAGCACCCGCGCCAGCAACGGCAGAACAGCCGGATGCACGAATCGGCGCTTGGCATGCCTGGCCTTCGGCCAAGGGTCGGGAAACAGCAGGAACAGCCGGTCCAGACATTGATCCGGCAGCCTGCGCAGCAACAGCCGGGCGTCATCGGTCCATAGCAGCAGGTTCGACGGCAGCGGTGCCTCGGCTTCGCCGCCTTCCGGGACCAGCGCCGACAGCAACGAGCAGATGCCGTTTTCGAAAACCTCGCAGGCGATCAGCGTCGCCTCGGGATGAGCGCGGACCTGCGCCAGTGCATGCTCGCCGCCACCGAACCCGACCTCCAGCCACAACGGGCCCGCCGGCAGCGTTTCGGGCAATGCCAGCCGAGGCAGCGTCACCTCCAGCAGGCGTTGCTGCCGAGCGCGCAGCGTATGCCCGCGCGCCCTTCCGTAGAGCCGATCCGGCGGCGGCTTTACCGCCCCAACGCTGCCTTCAGCGCCGGCACCAGATCGGTCTTTTCCCACGTGAAGGTGCCCTTCGCCTCGTCCGGTTCGCGTCCGAAATGTCCATAGGCCGAGGTCGGCACATAGATCGGGCGGTTCAGGTGCAGGTGCTCGCGGATACCGCGCGGCGACAGGTTCATCAGGTCGCGCAGCGTCTTTTCCAGGCGGGTTTCATCGACGTCCCGGCCGGTGCCCTGCAGATCGACGTAGACCGAAAGCGGACGAGCAACGCCGATCGCGTAGCTGATCTGCAAGGTGCAACGATCCGCCAGGTCCGCCGCGACGACGTTCTTCGCCAGATAGCGGCACGCGTAGGCCGCCGAGCGATCGACCTTGGTCGGATCCTTGCCGCTGAACGCACCGCCGCCGTGTGGTGCGGCGCCGCCGTAGGTGTCGACGATGATCTTTCGCCCGGTCAGGCCGCAGTCTCCGTCCGGACCGCCGATGACGAAATTGCCGGTCGGATTGACGTGGAATTCGTCCTCGGGACACATCCAGCCCTTGGGCAGTATGCCTTCCACCAGCGGCCACAGCATCCGCTTGATCTCGGCCTGCTCGAGCCCGTAGTCGTGCTGGGTGGACACCACCACCGAAGTGGCGCCCACCGGCTTGCCATCGACATAGCGCAGAGTTACCTGGCTTTTGGCATCCGGCAGCAGGCCCTTCACCGCAAGATCGCCGGCCTTCCGCAGATCGCGCATCGTGCGCAAGATCTCGTGCGAATAATACAGCGGCGCGGGCATCAAGGTCGCGGTTTCCCGGCAGGCATAACCGAACATGATGCCCTGATCGCCGGCGCCCTCGTCCTTGTTGCCGGCGCTGTCGACGCCTTGGGCGATGTCGGAGGATTGCGAGTGCAAATGCACCCCGACGTCCGCGGTCGCCCAATGGAACCCGTCCTGCTCGTAGCCGATGTCGCGGATGGCCATGCGGGTCAGGTGGGTCAGCAGTTCCGGCGTTACCGTCTCCGGGCCACGGGTCTCGCCGGCCAGGATGACGCGGTTCGTGGTGACAAGTGTCTCGCACGCAACCCGCGAGTATGGGTCAGCCGCCAGGAACGCGTCCAGGACCGTGTCACTGATCCTGTCGGCGACCTTGTCGGGATGGCCCTCGGACACCGATTCCGAGGTAAACAGATACTCGCCCGTGTCCCGCATGCGTGAACCCTCGCCATGCTATAGGTTGCCCCCTGCCGAACGGCCGCATTGGCGGGATGCCAAGGTGGCCGGCCAAGGTGGCGGCCCAAGGTGGCGGGTGTGTGGCGGAAACCGCCACCAGGGTCAAGTTGATGGCTGTTCCCCCAAGGATGACGGCGACGGGGCGCGTTGGCCCATGCCCAGCACGTCCATCATGGAATACAGCCCCGGTGGTTGCGACACCGCCCACAACGCCGCCCGAACCGCTCCGGTCGCAAACGTGCGCCGGTCGAAGGCGCGATGGGTCAGCACGATGTGCTCGCTGCCGGCGGCGAAGATCAGGCTATGCTCGCCGACCACCTGGCCGCCGCGCAGCGCGGCAAACCCGATCGCGCCGGTCCTGCGCGCCCCGGTATGGCCGTCACGGCCGCTTTCCATGACATCGTCCAGGCGCACCCCGCGACCCTTGGCGACCGCGCGCCCCAAGCCGACTGCAGTGCCGGACGGCGCGTCCACTTTCTGGCGATGGTGCATCTCGACGATCTCGGCATCGTAAGCCTCGCTCGGCAACGCGGCACCCATCCGTTCGGCCAGTGCCAGCACAAGATTGACGCCGGCCGAGAAGTTCGCGGCATAGACCACCGGGATGCGCGCCGCCGATTGCTCCACGGCGGCTTCGTCGCCAGCGGACAGGCCTGAGGTGCCGAGAATCCAGGCTTTGCCCGCCTCCGCCATGGTCCGCGCGTTGCTCGGCGCCGTGGCGGCGTTGGTGAAGTCGATGACGGCGTCAGTCGCGGCGGCGAGGGCGGCCAGGTCTGCGAACTGTCGGCTTCCGCCACGGCCCAGCCCACCGATCAGCGTCGCACCCGCGGCGGGCACTTGCTCGGCCAGCAATCGGCCCATTCGGCCAGTGATGCCGGCGATACCGATACGTGTGCTCATAATCCCTCCCGCGTCATTTCAGTGCCGCGATCAACGACGCCACGAGCCCCGCGGCTAGGCGATCTGCTGATCCGCCGCCGGTAGCGACAGGCTGACGGTCGCACCCGAACCCGGCAGGTTGCTGGCGGTCATCCGGCCGTTCATCGCACGGGCCAGGCGGCGGCTCAGCGCCAGGCCCGTCGCGCCCGCCTCGGGCAAGGCGCAGCCGTCGGTCCGGGTTTCGTTGTCGCGGAAATCCAGCGCCACCTCGGGCGACAGACCCTTGCCGGTATCGCTGACTGACGTGGTCACGGTGCCGGCGCTGCGCGCCACCGACAACGAAACCGTGCCGCCGGGCGGAGTCAGCCGGACGGCGTTCGCCAGCAGGTTGTCCAGGATGCGCCGGATCGCCCAGGAATCGCCGATCGCCGACGCCTTGTCGGGATCACGATGCGGGTCCAGGGCAATGTTGACCTGTCGTTGGTCGGCCGCCGGACGAGCGTTGTCAGCGGCATCGCGGGCGATCTTGACCACATCGATGGTCTGCTGGCGCAATTTGCGCTCTTCAATCTGGGTCAGGTCGAGCAGGTTGTCGATCGTCGCCAACAACTGCTTGCCATCGTTTCGTACCTGCTGGAGCGCCTGACGCTGATCCGGCTTGCTGGCCATGGTCAGGCTGAGCACGCCAAGCAGGCTGTGCAGCGGTGTTCTGATCTCCTGGCTCAGGTTGGTGAGAACCTCGGTTTTGATGCGTTCGGCTGCTTCGGCACGCCGCGTTTCGGCCGCAAGGCGGTCCTGGATGCCGCGCGCATGATGCACGAAGAACGCAGTAACCGCGATCGCCAGGATCGACAGGACGCGGTTGCCGACCATGTCCGGCAGGTCGGATTCAAGGACCGGAAAAAACGCCCCGACGACGACCAGCGTGCAGGCGATCGAGCTTAGTATCCACAGACTGAAACGGTTCTTGTGGAACACCGCGGTGGCGATCAGCGGCGCATAGATGATCCCATAGGCCAGGGTGTTGTCACGACAAAGGTCAAAGACGAAGGCAACGGCGCTGAAAGCATAGAGCACCGGCACCAGCCAGTGGGCGGAGCGTCCGCCGGAAATCCGCTCGGACGTTGGGTCGCCTGGTTCGCTGAAACCCGTAAGCGGCATGAACAATTCCGGGACTTATCGGTCGCGACCGGTCAAGCCAGTTACGACCCATTGAAGCCAGTTACGACCCATTGAAGAAGGACGCGCGCGCCGTCAAGAAAATCCTCGATGGTCATTGCTTCGCGTGGATTGTGGCTGCCATTCTCGTTGCGGACAAAAATCATCCCCATCGGCACTCCGGCCGCGCCAAAGGCGGCGGCATCGTGCGACGCCGGGCTGCCGATCTGCAATACGTCGATCCCTTGCAGGCTCGCGGCGGCCTCCAGTCCGCCGGCGATCGCCGGATCGACCAGCCCGACGGCAGCCCGTGCCGGAGTGCCCAGGTGAAATCGAACCGCGCGGCGCTGCTCGATGCCTGCGATGATCCGCCCGACTTTTTCTTCCAGCCCGGCCAGGATGGTCTGGTCATAGGCGCGAACGTCGAGGCTGAAATGAAACGCACCCGGCACGATGGTCATTCCGTGCGCGGTGGGGTCGGTGTGAAAGCGGCCAAGCGTGCAGGCCATCGCGATGCCGTTTGCGTCGTACTCGGCCCACACAGCGTCGAGCGCCATGGCGAACTCGGCCCCGGCCATCGCCGCGTCATGGCGGAACCGGCGAGGCAGGCCGACATGGTCGTGGCGCCCCTCGATCCAGGCATCGGGATAGCGGAAGTTGCCCGGGATTCCGGTGCAGATCGCCACCGAACGCCGCGCTTCGACGAGGCTTGGGGCCTGCTCGATATGCAATTCGACATAGGCGTGGATCTGCGCTGGATCGAAATGGCGGGCGCGGGCGAGCAACGCCTGGGGATCGCCGCCGCAGTCGGCGATGTGTTCGGCCAACGTCCGGCCGGTATCGACACGGCGGACGTCCAGCGCGCCGTCCGGCAAGCTGCCAAGGCTGCCTCGGCTGCCGATATAGGAGACCTGGAACCAGACGCTTTCCTCCGCTCGGATTCCCATCACCACGACGTCGCAGTCCGGCGTCAGGTGCATCGTCCGCAACGCCGCAACCGTCGCCAGCCCCGCCAGCACGCCCGCGGCGCCATCGAAGTTGCCGCCATGTGGCACGGAGTCCAGGTGCGAGCCGATCACCAGCGGTGCCGCGGCCCGGTCGCGGCCGGGCAATGTCATATAGAGGTTGGCGGCGGCATCGTGACTGATCTCCAATCCCATCGCCTGGGCGGCTTTCGTGACCGTGGCGTGGGCCCGTTGCTCGCCTGCGCCGTACGGGTCGCGAGACACTCCCGGTTCATCCAGCCCGTCCTGTCCAAGCTGATCGAATAGCGCCAGCATGGCATCACGTTGCGCCTGGATCGAGGCCTTGATCGTGTCCGGATCCGGCGTGCCCATCGATGCTCCTTCACGAGTTGGCAGATCGCATTATTGGCCTTGATGGCGGCAGCCGCTAGTCTCCCAAAGGCGCGCCGCACGACGCGGCGAACGGGGGAACCGAAATGTCCTTTTGCTTCTGCCACGGGCCGGGGTCACTCGGCCGTCGCGGCTTCCTTGCCGCGGCAGTCGCCACCGGAATCGAGCCATCTTCTCGGGTGCAGACACCTCCGGCCTCGGCCGGACCGCCGAACCCGGCCCTGCTGGACGACCTGGTCGCGGCCAATCGCATCCTTTACGACCAGGGCGTGGTCGACGGGTTCGGCCATGTCAGCGTACGCCACGACAAGAACCCGAATCGCTATCTGCTGTCGCGCAGCATGGCGCCGGCCCTGGTCACCCGGGACGACATCATGGAATACGATCTGGACAGCGTGCCCATTGAGCCGCGAGGCCGTACCTCGTATCTCGAGCGGTTCATCCACGGCGAACTGTACAAGGCGCGGCCCGATGTGATCGCCATCGTGCACAGCCATTCTCCGGCGGTGATCCCATTTGCCGACACCGCGGTGGCGCTGCGTCCGATGAATCACATCGCCGGTTTCCTGGGAACCGGCGTGCCGGTGTTCGAGATCCGCGACACTGCAGGACCCGCCACCGACATGTTGGTCCGCAATCCCTCGCTCGGCCACGCGCTAGCGGCGACGATGGGCGATCATTCGGTCGTGCTGATGCGCGGGCATGGATCGGTCGCCGCCGCGCAGTCGATCCGCCATGTCGTGTTCCGCGCGGTCTACACCGAGGTGAACGCCCGGATTCAGGCCGAAGCGATGAGGCTGGGTAACCCGACCTTCCTGAATGCCCAGGAAGCCGCCGCCGCCACCAAGACCAACGATGGCCTCGTCGACCGGCCGTGGGAATTGTGGAAGCAGCACGCCATGGCAAAGGCCGGACCGCGATGACCCAAAGCCGACCAATCCTGCGATGACGGCGTGGGCAACATGCTGCGCGACACCGCCGAGCGTCTGTTTCAGATGCCTGCGACACCGCGACGCAACGCTCCGCCGATCCGGGCGTGTGGGCCGCCGCTTTATGGACCGCGGTCGGGGAGCCGGGCTGCACCGGGCGCTGCTGCCGGACACCGCGGGCGGCTTTTGGCGTCACCGTGCCGGATGCGCTGTCGCTGCTGAGAGTGGCCGGCGCCCACGCCGTCCCGCCGCCGCTGGCCGAGACAATGCTGGCACGCTGGCTGTTGGCCGGCGCCGGGCTGGCCAGTCCGGATGGTCCGATGACCGTCGGGCCGGTGCGCGACGGGGTGACATTGACAGCGGCGGACGGAGTCTTGGAACCGGCTGCTTGGTCGCCACTTGGCCCGGGCCAGCGCGGACAGGCTATGGGCGGGGATCACCCGCGGCGTAGCGGCAGGGGCCGGTGTGATCCCGCCCGGCCACGTTCGACGATCACGCGAATGCGTCGTCCGGTTCCGAATAGGCCTTCAGACTGGCGATATCGTGCAGGATGACGCGCGCTCCATGCGTCTCCACCCCGAAGCCTCGCAGCGCGGCGAATGCGCGCGACAGGTTCTCCTGCCGGCAGCCAAGACGCGCGGCCAGCAGCCGCTTATCGAACGGCAGTCGCAGCGCCGTCGCGTTGGCCTGGTGTTCGGTGGTGAGTGACAACAGATAGCAACCCAGCCGCTGCGCCGTCGTGCGCAGCTTCAAGTCACAGACCTGGCGCACCAGCGCGTGGAACTCGCTGGCCTGGGCGCGCAGCAGAGCCGTGACGAGTGAAGGCTCCTGCTCGACCAGTGCCAGCAGACCTTGCGCGTCGATCGACAGCAGCCGGCTCGGCGTGACGGCACGCACACCCAGAAGCCGTGGCAGGCGCGCCAGCAGGGTGGCGAGGCCGAGTGTCTCGCCGGAGCGGATCACCTCCACCACCGCGGTCGTACCGTTGGCTGCGGTGCTGGACCCGGCGAGCTGTCCGTCCAACACGACAATCAGTTCGTCCGCCGGATCGCCCTGGCGGCAAATCTCGTCATCCTCGGCCACGTTCACGACTTTGCTGATCGCCGCCAGTTGATCCAGCACCGGATCGGGTAGGTCGCGCAGTAACGGTGCCGTGCGCAAGGTCTGGAGAATCTTGGAGGCTTCGGGGTGGCCGGATCCCTCTGCTTCGGTCAGCGTGGCTGCGTTGGACATGGAAATCGCGCCGTCCTTGGGATGCCGCAGTTGCGGAGAGCAATCTAGTAAAGCGATTTGACCACAATCAGGCCAAGCGAGGAAGGTTTTTACTGAAGCCGGCGCCTGATACTATTTGTTACAGTGAGCAAGGAGGTTTGTTGGTGAAGGCTATGGTCTGCGAACGGTTTGGTGGCCCCGACGTGCTGGCACACCATGAGCTTCCCGGTCCCGAGGCGCCGGGCGCCGGCGAAATTCAGGTCCGCATTGCTGCCCGTGGCGTGCAGTACGTGGATGTCCTGATGCTGGCCGGAAAGTACCAGTTCCGGCCAGAACCGCCGTTCATACCCGGCGGTGAGGCCGCCGGCGAAATCGTCGCGGTCGGCCCGGGAGTGACGCAATTCTCGGTTGGCGATGCGGTGATGTCGCGTCACACGCTGGGCGCCTTCGCCGAACTTGCCAATGCGAAAGCTGCGCTGTGCGACAAAGTCCCGCCGGGCTTGACCCTGGCACAAGCCGGCGTGTTTCGCGGTGCCTATACGACCGCTTATCACGCGCTGTTGCAGCGCGGACGTCTGAAAGCCGGCGAGTGGGTGCTGGTGCACGGCGCGGCGGGCGGCATCGGTATCGCCGCCATCCAGGTCGCCAAGGCGTTTGGCGCCAATGTCATCGCCACCGCCGGCAGTGACGCGAAACGCACGGCTTGCCTGGAAGAGGGCGCCGACCACGCGATCGACTACCGGTCCGGCTTCGTCGATCAGGTCAAGCAACTGACCGGCGGCCGTGGTGTCGACATCGTCTACGATCCGATCGGTGACAAGGTGGCCGATGAGTCGCTGCGCTGCCTGGCATGGGGCGGCCGACTGCTGATCCTGGGCTTCCTCGGCGGCGACCCAACCAATATCAGAAGCAACTATCTGCTGATCAAGGGAATCGATGCCATCGGCGTACGGATCGGTGGTCTCAACGAGGCCGACCCCGAACTTGCCATCGCCAACGTGAAGGCGCTGATTTGTTTGGTCGGGCAAGGCAAGCTGCGCCCCAGAATCTCCCACACCTTCCGCCTGCAGCAAGCGGCCGAGGCACTTCAGCTGGTGATCGATCGGCAGGTAATCGGCAAGGCGGTGCTGCTGAGCTGATCGACACCAGAGGGAGCGTCATGAACGAGCAAACCGAGCCGCTGCCTGCACCCTTGGTGATCGGGGAACGCACCGGACAGGAACCGCCGAACCCGCTGCACACCACCTCGGTGGAGACAAGGCGGGAGCATGACCTGCTGGGCGAGGCCGATGTCCCGGTGTCAGCCTACTGGGGCATCCACAGCCAGCGCGCGGTCGAGAACTTTCCGATCACCGGGGTGCCGGTCGGGCACTTTCCCGATCTGGTGCGAGCCCTCGCGCTGGTCAAACTGGCGGCATGCCGAGCCAATAAGCGGCTGGGACATTTGGCGGCCGACAAGGCGGCGGCGATCGAGCAAGCCTGCCTGTTGATCGCCGAACAGGGGCGCTTCCACGATCAATTCGTGGTCGACGCCATCCAGGGCGGTGCCGGCACATCCACCAACATGAACGCCAACGAGGTGATCGCCAACGTGGCATTGGAAGTGATGGGGCATCCACGCGGCCACTACGCCGCGCTGCACCCGAACGACGACGTCAACATGGCGCAGTCCACCAACGATGCGTATCCCACCGCGCTGCGGCTGGCGGTGCTCTTCGCCATTCAGCCGCTGGCCCGCGCGCTGGACGATCTGGCCTTCGCCTTCAAGACCAAGTCGGTGGAATTTGCCGACGCGCTGAAAATGGGCCGCACCCAGCTCCAGGACGCGGTGCCGATGACGGTGGGGCAGGAATTCGACGCATTCCACGCCACCTTGAAAGAGGACGTGGCGCGGCTGTCCGATATCGGCGGCCTGTTCCGCGAAATCAGCCTGGGCGCGACCGCGATCGGCACCGGCATCAACGCCGATCCGCGCTATGCGACACTGGCGGTCGAGGAACTGGCGCGGGCATCCCGGCAGGCTTTGGTGCCGGCGGCGAACCTGATCGAAGCGACCTCCGACATGGGGGCGTTCGTGCTGTTCTCGGGCCTGCTGAAACGCGTGGCGGTGAAGCTTTCGAAGCTGTGCAACGATCTGCGCCTGCTATCCAGCGGCCCGCGCACCGGCATCGGCGAGCTACGCCTGCCGCCGGTCCAGGCCGGCTCCTCCATCATGCCCGGCAAGGTGAACCCGGTGATCCCCGAGGTGGTGAACCAGGTGGCGTTCCTGGTGATCGGGCATGACCTGACGGTGACGCTGTGCGCCGAAGGCGGCCAACTGCAGTTGAACGCCTTCGAGCCAACCATCGGCTATTGCGTGCTGAACTCGTTGCGGATGCTGACGGCGGCGGTGGAAACCTTGCGCACCCGCTGCGTCGAGGGCATCGAGGTTGACCGCGAGCGCTGTGAAACCCTGGTTCGCGACAGCATCGGTCTGGTCACCGCACTGGTTCCCGCACTCGGCTACGAGGCTTCCTCGCGCGTGGCTCTGCGCGCGCTGGCCGAGAAACGCTCGGTCGCCGACATCGTGCTTGATGAGGGGCTTCTGACCGCGGTTCAATTGAATGAGATGCTGCAACTGGAGGCGATGACCCGGCCATCGCGCACCAAGGTCGTGCTGGCGCGAACCCCGCCATAAACAGAGTCAGGTCTGGCGGCGGTTGCCGGTCTGCAAACCCTGGCCTAACGTCCGCGGCAACAGATCGGAGGACGACCGTCAATGGCGACACCTGGACGCGCCTTGCCGCAGCCGACGCCGGAGACCCAGCATTTCTGGGACGGCACCAAGGCAAACCAGTTGCTGCTGCAGCGTTGCGACGAATGCAGCAAGGTATACTTTCCGCCGCGGCCGTTCTGTCCGGTTTGCGCATCACGCAAAGTCTCGATCACCAAGGCCAGCGGCAAGGCAAAGCTGCACAGTTACGTTATCCATCATCGCCCGGTGCCCGGATTTACTCCGCCTTATGCGATCGCCGTGGTGGAACTGGATGAGGGCCCGCGGATGATGACCAACATCGTCGAGTGCGAACAGACGCCGGAAAAGCTGGTGCTCGACATGGCGGTCGAGGTGGTGTTCGAACCGCAGACCGATACGATCACGTTACCTTTGTTCCGCCCCGCCCCGACCCCATCGGCGAAAGGCTGACCGATGCCGCACAACACCGTAGCCGTCGTCGGCGCCGCCGAAACCACCAAAATGGGCGTGATCAACGATCTCTCGCAGATCGGACTGCACGCCGATGCCGCGATCAACGCGATGGCCGATTGCGGCCTGAAGCCCGCGGATATCGACGGCATCGCCACCGCCGGCGAAACGCCGGTGCAACTGGCGCACTATTTGGGCATCACCCCGACCTGGATCGATGGCACCGCGGTGGGCGGATGCAGCTTCATGATCCATGTCCGCCACGCCGCCGCGGCGATCGAATCCGGGCTGGCAAAGACCGTGCTGATCACCCATGGCGAATCCGGCAAGTCGCGCATCGGCAATCCGCCGCGTTCGGTCCATCCGCAATCGCTGAACGGACAGTTCGAGCAGCCGTTCGGGCCGATGGGGCCGCCCAGCATGTTCACCATTCCTGTGCTTCGCTACATGAAGACCTATGGCGTGACCGAGCAACAGATCGCCCAGGTCGCTGTCGTGCAGCGCGAATGGGCCGCGAAGAACCCGCGGGCGACGTTCCGCAACCCGATCACCACCGATGACGTGCTGAACAGCCGGATGATCGCCTATCCGTTTCGTCTGCTGATGTGCTGTCTGGTGACCGATGGCGGCGGCGCGTTGATCCTGACCTCGGCGGAGCGCGCCAAGGATTTCCCGACCAAGCCGGTTTACGTTCTGGGCACGGGCGAAAGCGCGGAAACCCCGCTGGTCAGCCAGATGGAGGATTTCACCTCCTCGCGTGCGTTCCGCGTCGCCGGCCCGACCGCGTTCAAGGAGGCCGGGATCACCCACAAGGACGTCGATCATCTGATGATCTACGACGCCTTCGCGCATCTGCCGATCTATGGGCTGGAGGACCTCGGCTTCCTGCCGCGCGGGGAGGCGGCGGGGTTCATCGCCGGGCGCAATACGGCCCCGGGAGGGTCATTGCCGTTGAACACCAACGGCGGCGGGTTGTCGTACATGCACTCCGGCATGTATGGAATGTATGCGCTGCAAGAAAGTGTGCGTCAGATGCGTGGCGTCGCCCCGGCGCAGGTATCTGGCGCGAAGATTTCGGTCTGCCACGGCGTCGGCGGAATGTTCGCCGCTTCCGGCACCATCATCTTCAGCAACCAGGCGCCTTAGCGCTCGCGGGGGAATTGCCCATGGCCGAAAGCCTGTTCACCGGGCTGAAAGTCATCGACTGTGCAAGCTGGATCGCCGGGCCGGCAGCGGCGACAATGCTGTCCGACTTCGGGGCCGAGGTCATCAAGATCGAACCCCCCGGCGCCGGCGATCCATGGCGCGCGTCGCAGCCGATCCCCGGAAAGACCGTCGACTACTACTGGCAGTTGACATCCCGCAACAAGCGCAGCCTGGCACTCGATCTGAAGCATGCCGAGGGCCTGGCGGTGCTGCGCCGTCTGGCAGCTTCGGCCGATGTTTTCATCACCAACTTTCCGCTGCCGGTGCGAGAACGCCTTGGCATGGCCCCGGCCGACCTGACCCCGTTGAATCCGCGGCTGATCTACGCGTCGTTCACCGCGTACGGCGAGGCCGGCGAGGAAGCAGCCAAGACCGGGTTCGACTCGACAGCGTACTGGGCACGCACCGGCCTGATGGACATGGTGCGCGCCGACGAAGCCACCGTGCCGTCCCGATCGATGCCGGGGATGGGCGATCATCCCAGCGCGACCGGACTATACGCCGCCATCGTATCGGCATTGTATCGACGAGAGAAGACCGGGCTCGGCGGCGTGGTGCGTTCGTCACTTCTGCAGAACGGTTTGTGGGCCAACGGCTGTGCGGTGCAGACCCGGTTGTTCGGCGAAGACGTGGCGTTGCGCCCGCATCGCGATGACGCGCCGAACGCCCTCGCGAATCACTATCGCTCGCGCGACGGCCGCTGGTTCATCATGGCTCTGTTCAATGAGCAGCGTCAGTTGCGATCCTTCCTCGGCGCGATCGGCCGAGAGGAATTGACCGACGAACCCCGCTTCGCGACGCCGGCTTCTCGCAAACAGCACGCCAGGGAACTGGTGATCGTTCTGGATGAAATCTTCTCCCGGCGCGATCTGGCGGAATGGCGCACAATCCTGGATGGCGTCGGCATAACCTTCGGTATCGTCGCCACCGTCAATGATGCGCTGGACGATCCGCAGATGCGTCATTCCGGTGCCCTGGCGCCGTTCGGCGACGGCCAGGGGCTGACCGTGATGACGCCGTTCCATATCGACGGCGTAGACAAGATTCCGCCGGCCCGAGCGCCTTCGGTTGGGCAGCACAACGAGGCCGTGCTGCTGGGCGCGGGTTACAGCGCCGCAGACGTCGAACGTCTTCGCGGCCTGGGCGTTGTGGCCTAGATCGGTTTGCTGTCAGTCGCTGTCTGGACCTTGACCGTGGCGGTCGCCGCCGGAACCCTGCTGGCGCTCTGGCACCTGCGCGCCATCGATGGCAAGGGTGGACCGCCGCTAGCCGCCGGTGTGGCCCATGGCGTTGTCGGAGCGTTGGGCCTGGCGCTGCTTTTGCTTTCGCTACGGGGTCCGGTCAGGGGAGCCGCCTCCGGCGTGGCATCGTTCGGTGCCTTGGCAGCGTGGTTGTGCGGCGGCGCGTTACTCATCGGCGTGGTCATGTTCTGGCTGAAGAACAAGGGGCCCATGATGGCGATCCATGCCGGAATCGCCATCAGCGGTTACGTGCTGCTGCTGGCGTGGAACGCATTGGGATAACCCGTCGGATCATCCCAATGCCGGACGACTACCCGACGGCGACCGAGTAGATGTCCTTCACGCCCGACGGCAGCGGCAGCGACTCCCACGTCGCCCCGCCATTCTCGGTGCCGAAAATCTCTCCATCGTAGCGAGCGCCGATATAGAGTTGGTCCGGATCTGTGTGATGCACCGCCACCGACATGATGGTCCCGTGCACCTGCACCTTGTCGAAACGTTTCCACGTCGCACCCTTGTCGGTGCTGCGATAGATGGCGCCGTCCTTGCTGGACGCGGCCACGCTAAGCGCCGCATAGAGCGTGCTTCCGTCCTGCGGCGAAACCTTGATGTCGCGCCCGTAGGTCGTAGGTGAGAAACGCCCGACTTCCATGTCCTGCCAGGTTTCTCCGCCATCGCCGGTTTCGAACAGTCCCATCCGCACCGCGACGATCACCTTGTCGGGGTCGGCCGGGCTGATGGCGATGGCGTGACCGTCCAGCATGCCCTCGTTATAGGTGTTGCTGACGATCTTGCTCTTCAAATGCGGCTGTTGCCCCAGCCGGATCAGGTCGGAGCTACAGTCGCTCCAGCTTTCGCCGCCATCGGTGGTGCGCATCACGCCATTCACCTCAAGCGCCGCGAAGATGGTGCCGGGCTTCGCCGGATGTTGCGCCATGCGCATAACGCGGCAAGCGAACGGCATCACCGCCCGATCGGGCATGCCAGGATCGGGCAGCTTGCGCCAGGTTTCGCCGGTGTCTTCGCTGCGATACAGGCTGATCGGAGAACCGCCGGCATAGATCAGTTTGCGATTTTTGGCATCCACCAGGAACGACCAGATCTGGGTGCTATGGTCAGGAAAATTCGTCCGCTGGAACGTCTTGCCGCGATCGGTGCTGCGATAAACCCCGTCCGCCGTGCCGGCGAAAACGACGTTCGGATCGGTCGGGTGGATGCTGACGGTATAAGTCTCGTGATCGGTCAGCGTGTGCTGCCAGCGCCCGGTTTCCGCCGGCCGCGTGAACACCCCCACCGTTCCCTGCTGATCCGCGCGGCCGACATAACCCGCGACGCCGGCGTAGACATTGGACTTGCTCGCCATGATCCGCTCCCTTGGTTCGTCTCTCGCGTCACGCTACCCCGGTTTTGCCGTTCTGGCCAACCGACGACCCCTGGGTTAGCCTGCGTCCAAGCAATTCGCGGAGAAAGTCCATGCCCAATGTGCCCGCTGAAAAACTGATTGAGGTTGCCCGCAGCTTGCTCGTCGCCGCCGGCGCGTCGGAACAAGAGGCCGAGGTCATCGCGCGCTACAACATCGGCGCCAACCTGGTCGGCCATGACAGTCACGGCATCATTCTCATCCCGACCTATATAGACCGCATCAAGGTCGGCCATATCGTTCCTCAGGCCCCATGGGTGATCACGCAAGAGACGGCGACCACGACCGTGATAGATGGCAACTGGGGTTTTGGCTACGCGGTGACCGACCGAGCGATGCGCTACACGATCGAAAAAGCCAAGACGCAGAACGTGGCGGCGGCGACGGTGTTTCGCCAAAGCCATATTGGACGCCTTGCCAGCTATCCTCTGCTGGCCGCCAAGGAAGGCATGATCGCGATGATCACCGCCGATTCCGGTCGCAGCGCCAAGGCGGTCGCCCCGTTCGGCGGCGCCAAGGCGCGGCTGGGCACCAATCCGATCTCCTTCGCCATCCCGTCCAACCTGGATGGTCCGTTCGTCTTCGACATGGCGACCTCGGCCGCCGCCGCCGGCAAGATCAATGTCGCGACCGCGCGGGGTGAGCAGGTGCCGACCGGCTGGCTGATCGATGCGGAAGGAAAACCATCAACCGACCCGCGTGTGCTGAAATCAGGCGGCGCGCTGCTGCCGCTGGGTGGCGCCGAGGGCTACAAGGGCACCGGCCTGGCTGCGATCGTCGAGATCATGTCCGGGCTACTGACCGGCCTCGGGTTCGGCGTTGAACCGAGCGGGCGTCACAACGATGGCTGTTTCATCGCGGTGTTCAACGTGGCCGCGTTCCGCGATCTGGTGACGTTCAAGCAGGAAGTAACCGAGTTTGCACAGTATCTGAAAGCGACACCCCTGGCTCAGGGGTTCACCGAAGTGTTCTATCCAGGCGAGGTCGAGTTCAACAAGGAGCGCGATCGCCGCAAGAACGGCGTGCCGATTGAGGATGCGACCTGGGGCAAGATCCGCGATCTTGCGCACGGCTACGGCTTGGCCGACAAACTCGGGTTTTGATGGCCTTCATCGGCCAGTCCTCGCGGCGGCTGGAAGACCAGCGCCTGCTCACCGGTCGCGGGGTGTTTGTCGATGATGTGAATGATCCCGGGCAAGCCTGGGCCAATGTGGTCCGGTCACCGCACGCCCACGCGGTGATCGATCGGATCGATACAGTAGCCGCGCGCGCGATGCCCGGCGTCCTGGGTATCTACACCTACCATGACGTTGCCGATTTGGGACCGCTGCCGTGCGCGACACAGGTGGCGACAGTCGCGCCGATGGTCGTGCCGTCGCGTCCGGCGCTGGCGAACGGGCGGGTGCGACATGTCGGCGACCCGGTCGCGTTCGTTGTTGCCGAAACCGCCCATGTCGCGCGTGACGCGGCGGAGCAGGTGGTGGTCGATTACACGCCGCTACCGTGTGTCGTCGACGCAGCCGCCGCTTTGGCAGCGAAGGCCCCGCGATTGTGGGACAGCGGCAACCAATCGTATCGCTTCCAGCGCGGCGCTGCGGCGGCGGTGCAGGCGGCGCTGACCGCGGCCGCACACGTCGTGGACATCGAGGTCATCAACAACCGCCTGGTGATCGCGCCGATCGAAAACCGAGCAGCCATTGGGCGATGGGTCGGAGGAGGCTACGATCTGTTGGTAACCGCCGCCAGCGTGCATGCCATCCGCGATCAGCTGGCCGAAAGCGTATTTCGTTGCCCCCGTAACCAAGTCAGGGTCTCGGCGCCTGACGTGGGCGGTGGATTCGGGATCAAGAATTGCCTGTATCCGGAATGGGTGATGCTGTTGTGGTGCGCGCGCCTGCTGGGGCGACCGGTGAAATGGGTGGAAGATCGCGCCGAGGACTTTCTGTGCACCGCGCAAGGTCGCGACAACCTGTCGCGCGGCCGTCTGGCATTGGATGAAAACGGCCTGTTTCTGGCACTCGAGGTCAGCACCATCGCCGGTCTGGGCGCCTATATGTCGGGCGGCGGCCCCGGCAGTTCGACCAATGCACCGGCAGCGGCGATGGGCGGTGGCTACGTCATTCCGGCGATCCACATGGATGTGCGCGCGGCGTTCACCAACACCGCGCCGATCGATGCCTATCGCGGCGCCGGCAAACCCGAGGCGAACTATCTGATCGAACGGCTGGTCGACAAGGCGGCTAACCAATGTGGTTTCGATCCGATCGACCTGCGTCGTCGCAACCTGATCAGATCGTTTCCTTACCAGAAAGCGCTGGGTACCGTCGTCGACTGCGGCCGCTTCGCCGCCAACATCGACGACGTTTTGTTGCTCGCCGACCACGCCGGTTTTTCCCAGCGTCGCGCCTTCAGCGAACGTCGCGGCAGGCTTCGCGGCATCGGCCTCGCCTGCTTCCTGGAAACCGCCCGCGGTGCGCCCAATGAGGGCGCCGAACTTCGTTTCGGCAAAGACGATACGGTGACCATCCTGGTCGGCACCCAGAGCAACGGTCAGGGACACGAAACATCATACCCCCAGATCGCCGCCGACCTGCTGGGTCTGAGCCCGGAACAGTTCCGTTACATCCAAGCAGACACAGCGGAAATCCCCGAAGGCAACGGCCATGGCGGTGCCCGATCGATGCACATGGGCGGCGCCGCGCTGTTCAAGGCGGCGCAACAGGTCATCGAGAAGGGCAGGGCCGTGGCGGCCAGATTGCTGCAGGCCAACCCCGATCAGGTCGTATTCGTCGCCGGACGCTTTACCGCCGACGATCGTTCCGTCGATCTGCTGTCGGTCGCCCGAGATACCTCGCTGGATACCTATGTCTGGAACCTGCTCGATATCATCACCTTCCCCAACGGCTGCCACATCGCCGAGGTCGAAGTTGATCCCGATACCGGCATGGTCGTGCTGGACCGCTACACCGCGGTGGACGATTACGGCACCCTGATCAACCCATTGCTGACCGTCGGCCAAGTGCAAGGCGGCCTGGCCCAGGGCATCGGCCAGGCGTTGCTGGAACATACCGTCTACGATCCGCAATCGGGACAGATGCTCAGCGGGTCATTCATGGATTATCAGTTGCCGCGTGCCATCGACCTGCCGGATCTTGATATTACCCTGAACGGCATCGCAACCGAGGCCAACCCGCTAGGTGTCAAAGGGTCGGGTCAGGCCGGAGCGATCGCCGCGCCGCAAACCATCATCAGCGCCATATTGCATGCATTGTCGCCGCTCGGCGTGACCCATATCGACATGCCCGCGACCCCTGAGAGGGTCTGGCGAGCCATCCAACAGGCAACCATGCGATGACAGAAACGATCTACGAAGCCCCGCGTGCCACCGCCACGACTGGTGAAACGATTGTCACCAGCACCTGCGGCCACAATTGTGGCGGCCGTTGCGTGGTCAACGCGCATGTCAGCGACGGGCGCATCGTACACATCTCGACCGACGCCAGACGCTGGAACCCCGACCATCCCCCGTTGCCGGCGTGCGCGCGTGGTGTCGGCCAGATCGAGCGCACCTATCACCCCGACCGGCTGAAATACCCGATGCGTCGCAGCGGGCCGCGTGGTTCGGGCCAATACCAACGTGTAAGCTGGGACGAAGCGCTCGATACTGTCGCGAACCAGATGCTGCGTATCCGCGCCGAGTACGGCAACGCCGCGATTCTGGACGCATCGCGCACCGGCAGCCAGTCGATGCTGCATGGACGTGTCGCCGCCCAGCGGTTTCTGTACATGTTCGGTGGCTGCACCGATCTATGGTCCAACATGTCGGCCGAAGCGGAGGTGTTTTCAGTCCGCATCACTTATGGTGAAAAAGACTACAAATCCGCTGGGCGCGAACCAACCGATTACGTCAACTCCAAGTTGATCCTGATGTGGGGCTGGAGCCCGGGAGACGGAACCTTCGGCACCGGCACCATGCAGTATCTGAAACACGCGAAGCAGAACGGCACGCGCATCATCTGCGTCGACCCACGCGTCACCATGACCAGCAGGCAGCTTGCCGACGAACACATCTTCATCCGACCCTCGACCGACGCCGCCGCCCTGATCGCCATGGCCTACGTCATCGTTTCGGAGCAACTGCACGACCAGCGCTACTGCGACCGTTACGTCCACGGACTCGATGAACGCGAGGTGCCTCCCGGCGCATCGTACAAATCCTATCTGCTCGGCCTGAACGACGGTCAGCCGAAAACCCCCGAATGGGCGGCGGAAATCACCGGTATCCCGGCTGCAACGATCCGCCGCCTGGCGGTGGAATTTGCCTCCACAAAGCCAGCCGCGATCCAGGCCGGCTACGCCGCCGGGCGAACCAGCTACGGCGAGCAATTTCACCGCGCCGCCTATGCTTTGGCGGCGATCACTGGAAATGTAGGCGTCCGCGGCGGTGGCTCCGGCGTCAGCAATGGTGCAACCGGGCGGGCCGGGATCAAAAGCCTGCCGATCGGCAAAAACCCGATCGAAGCAAAGGTGGCCTCGCCGCTGCTCGCCGACCTGCTGGCGCGGGGCAAGGCGGGAGGCTATCCGGCGGATATTCGGATGATCTATTCGTCCGGCGGCGACCTGTTCAACCAGTGCCCGAATGCCGGAAAGCTGGCGGCCTCGCTCGACAATGTGGAATTCATCGTCGCCCAGGATCACTTCCTGACCCCCACCGCACGCCTGGCCGACATCTTGCTTCCGGCCACCACCTTCTGGGAGCGGAACGACGTTCACACCCCCTGGTCCGGCGCGGGTCACTATGCGATCTACATGCGCCAGGCCATCGAACCGATGTATGAATGCCGCAACGACATCGACATCTTCAACGAACTGTCACGGCGCCTCGGCATCCACGGCTACAACGATAGATCCGAGACCGAGTGGCTAAAGGAACTCACCGCCGACGCGGTTGGTGATTTCGACAGCTTCGCCGAACAGGGCGTGGCGCGATTCTCGGCGCCCCCCGACGCGGTGGCCTTCGCCAAACAGATCCGCGATCCGGCCCACCACAAATTCGCCACGCCATCGGGCAAGATCGAAATCTATTCAACTGTCCTGGCAGAACAGCCAAATCCATACGGTCTCGGAGTGATCCCGCCGATCCCGACGTGGTTTGCTGCCGATGACGATAGGCAGCGCTTTCCTCTCAGCCTCTGCACGCCGAAGTCCCGCGCTCGCACCCATAGTATCCACGGCAATCAACCTGGTCTCGCCCGAGTCGATCCCGATACGGTGTGGATGCATCCCCAGGACGCGGCGGCCAGGGGGATCAAGCATGGACAGCGCGTGCGGGTGTTCAACGACATCGGCGCGACCGAGCTGCCCGCGCAGGTGACAGACCGAATCGCGCCGGGCGTGGTCTCGATCAAGGAGGGAGCCTGGTACACACCTGGCGCGAACGGGGTCGATTCAAAGGGTTCCGCCAATGTCCTGACCACCGATCGCGCGGCGCCAAGCGGCGCAACCACCTACAACACGAACCAGGTGCAGATCGAGCCTGTCTAACGCCGGGGTCGCGAAACCCAGCCATAAAACCCGCCGGCCGCCATCAGCACAGAGGTCCCCAGAAACACCGCGCGCATGCCGAAGTGCCCGCCCACAAAGCCGCCTGCCAACGGACCCACCACCTGTCCGACATACTGTGAGGATGTCGAAAGCCCCAGCACGCTTCCGGCGCTCTGTTCGGGAACGTTGTGGCGAATGACTGTCGCAACGCACGGCAGCAATCCACCTAATGCAAGTCCCATCAGAAAGCGCAGCGCGATCAACTGCCATCCGGCGGTGACGAACGCCTGAGGTATCAGCAGCGCCGCGCACGCCAGCAGACAGCCGATGATCACCGACCAGTGGCCCATCCGGTCAGCCAGTTTTCCCAACCGAGACGCCGAAAGAATGCTGCCCAACGCCGCCGCCGACATCACGAAGCCGGCCACAATAGTGACGTGCGCCGGGTCGCGAATGATCTGCGACACATACACCGTGATGATCGGCTCGATCGACATGTTCGCCAGCATCAGCAGCATCCCGGTAATCAACATCGCCATCACCGGACGCTTGTCGGAAACACTTGCCCAACCTCCCTGCCGCGAGGCCTGTTTGGATCGCCGTGGCCGGGGCTCCTCCCGGATCAGGAAAGTTGTCGTCAGAAACGCAACGAAGATGATCGCGCCCGCCGCAAGGAAGGTCATCCGGATGCCGATCAGCGGGGGCAGGAAGCCGCCGATCAACGGGCCCGCCAGGTTGCCCGCCATCACCCCCGACGACATCATGCCCAACGCCCAGGCGGTCTGCGCGCGCGGCGTTTGCGTCGCCACCAGCACCATCGAACCGGACGAGTAGCCGCCAAGCAGCCCCGCCAGCAGCCGCAGCCCGACCAGTTGATAGACATTCTGCGACAGGCCGATCAGCGACATCGCCACCGCCATGCCCAGGCTCGCCCTGATCAGCATCAGCTTGCGACCGTATTGATCGCCCAGCCTGCCCCACAACGGCGCGAACAGCGCCGCCGTCAGGAACGTGGCACCGTACGCCGCACCCGACCATTGCACGATCGCGGCGTGGTCGCTGACCCCAAGCTGCTGCACGTACAACGGCAAAAACGGCAGCAGCAGGGTCATCGCGACGATGGTGGTGAACGACCCGAATACGCAGACCCAAAGGTTGCGCTGCCAGTTTGATGTCCCGTCTTCCTCGCTCACAGCCCAGGGATGACCTTGTCGTTGAACAAGGTCAGGCTGGCCGCCGTCTGCTCGTAGTTCATCGGCCCCAGACGGAATTGCATGATCAACCCGCCGACCCCGGTAGCCTTCAGCGGCGCCAGTTTCTCGGCCACGGTCGCGGGCGATCCGCAGACCAGCGCGTGCTCGACCGCCGCATGTGCCGGAGGCGCACTGCCCGGCGCCGGCATCGGCAGGATCGAGGCTTGCTGCTCCGCGTATATACGGTTGCGCATCGCCACGCGGTGCTCATGCATCGCCTTGAAAGCGGGGATTGCGACCCGTTCAGCCTCGGCGTCGGTCTCGGCGACAAACACGTTGCGCCACACCCAGCATTCATCCAGCTTGGCCGCGATCGTTGCCTCGTCCAGGCCGATCCCGCGCAACGTCTGTCGATACAGCTCCATCCGCTGCGCGGTGACGGCATTGTTCTGCACGTTCATCATGAATGGATTGCCGCGCCTGGCGATCTCCAGCATGCCGTGCTCCGTCGCCGCGGCGCGGATCACGTAGGGATGCGGTTTGGTGAAGGTCGATGGCCTCAGTTCCGGCAGCATCAGGTTGAAAAACCGGCCGCTGTGCCGCATGGGCCGACCCTGCCAAGCCTCGAACATCACCGCCTCGGCTTCCTCGAAGCGGGCCTGAGCCTCGGTGTGATCGATGCCGTAACCCTGGTAGTCATAGATGTTGTACGCGGTGCCCCGGCCCAACCCGACGATCAGCCGCCCTTTGCTGATGTGATCAATCAGCGCAACCTGCTCCGCCAGACGGATTGGATGATGCAGCGCCATCTGTGCGACAGCAAAACCAATCCGCGCGCGGCTGGTGGCGACAGCCAGCGCCGCGGCGAAGGCAACCGGATCGACATAGGCGACGATCCCGTCGAAATGGTGCTCCGCCAGCCAGATCGTGTCGAACCCAAGCGCGTCGGTCAGCCGAGCTTCCTGCAGCGTCTCGTCGATGATCCGCCCGTCGTCGGCAGCCGACATGCTGTCGGGGAACAGAAAGTTAGAGAATTTCATCTGGCGACCTATTAGTGTTTACGGTGGCCCAACAAACTCACCGCGCCCCAGCATCGGATGGACCGCCTTTGCAGGCAATGCCCCTTCTGGTACGACCAAGCCAAACGGGAGCGCACTGCCATGACCTACGAACCCAAGCGTGTCGATCTTTCTGTTCCGGTCCGGGTCAACCTCTACTCCGACACCCAAACCAGGCCTTCCCGCGCCATGAAACAGGCGATGATGGAAGCCGAGACCGGCGACGAACAGGCCGGCTCCGACCCGACGGTCTGGGAACTCTGCGACCGCACCGCCGCGCTGCTCGGCAAGCAGGCGGCGATGTTTCTGCCCTCCGGCACCATGTGCAACCAAGTGGCGGTGGCGACGCATTGCCGCCCAGGCGATGAGATCCTGGCGCACCAGGACGCCCACATCCAGTCCAGCGAGGCCGGCGGTCCCGGAGCCATCAGCGGCGTCATGATCCGCGGCCTGCAGGGCAACCGCGGCATCTTCACCGCTGAAACGCTGACCGCCGCGATCCGCCCGGTCAGTCGTTACTCGCCCCCGCAAACGCTGGTTGAAGTGGAGCAGACCGCCAATAAAGGCGGGGGCACCTGCTGGAAGCCGTCCGAACTGCGCGAAGTCGCCGAGGTCGCCCACGGCCACGGGATGAAGGTCCACATGGATGGTGCGCGCGTTCTCAACGCGGCGGTCGCGCTCGGCGTGGCGGCGAGCGATATGGTCGCAGATTGCGACACGGTTTGGCTGGACTTCACCAAGGGACTGGGCGCGCCGCTCGGCGCAGTACTCGCCGGCCCGCGGGATTTCATCGGCGAGGCCTGGAGATGGAAACAGCGGCTCGGCGGATCGATGCGCCAGGCCGGCATGAACGCCGCTGCCTGTATCTACGCATTGAACCACAATATCGACCGCCTCGCCGAGGACCATCGCAATGCGGCAACCCTCGCCCGCGCCATGGGCCAAATACCGGGGATCAAGGCGGAAAACCCAGAAACCAACCTGGTGTTTTTCGACACCAAGGCAACCGGCCTGACCGCAGCCGAATTAGCCGCGCGACTCAGGCCGCTCGGAGTTACGATATCCGTGTCGGATACCTACCGAGCGCGCGCCTGCACCCATCTCGATGTAAGCTCGGAGCAGGTGGATGAAGCGATCGCCGCCATCCGCCAGGTTATTGTGTGACGACGATTCGCCGCGCGCGGCGCGTGAGACCGATGGCGCAGCCCAAACTGGTAATCTTTCTGCAAACCGCGCCGCTCGCCGCCATCTTGATCGTCTTCCTGCTGCTGCCCATGGGCGTGATCATCGTGGTCAGTTTCTTCGACTACAACAGCGTCCAGATCATCCCCGCCTTCGAACTCACCAACTACACCGACGCCCTTGCTTCTTCTGTTACCTGGGAAACGTACCTCAACACCTTGCGCTACACCGTCATCGTCTGGGCAGTCACCACGGTGCTAGGCTTCACCGTTGCTTACGTGCTGGCTTTCGAGATCCGCAGCCGCACCGCTCAACTGGTTTTGTTCCTGCTATGCACGGTGCCCTTCCTCACCTCAAACATCATCCGGATGATCTCGTGGATTCCGTTTCTCGGCCGAGAAGGCCTGCTCAACAGCACGCTGATCCGGCTCGGACTCATCCACCAGCCGCTGGAATTCCTGCTGTTCTCCGATTTCGCCGTCGTCCTGGCCTACACCCATCTATACACGCTGTTCATGGTCACACCGATCTTCAACACCATGATGCGGATCGATCGCCGCTTGCTGGAGGCGGCGGTCGACGGCGGCGCCGGCTGGGGCCGCACCCTCACCAGTGTCATCATTCCGCTGTCCAAATCCGGCATCGCCATCGGTTCGATTTTCGTCGTGACAATGGTCATGGGCGACTTCATCACCGTCCGTCTCATGAGCGGAGGCCAAAGCTCCTCGGTCGGACTGATGATCTCGAACCAGATTTCGTCCCTGCAATATCCGGCAGCCTGCGCCAACGCCGTCGTGCTGCTTTCGGTCGTGTTGATCATGATCGCGGCAATCCTGCGCATCGTCGATATCCGCAAGGAGCTGTGATGGCCGCGACACTCCGTCGCTTCGCGCTGCTGACAGTGCTGGGCCTGTTCATCCTGTTTCTTTATGGACCAACATTGACTATCCTTGTGCTGTCGTTCCAAGGCCCGGACGGCGGTTTGACCTTTCCGATGAACGGCTTCTCGCTGCACTGGTTCTATCGCCTGTTCCAGACCCAGGCGGTCGGCGACTTCGGCACCTCGATCGCTCGATCGCTCGTGCTGGCAACAATGGTAATGGTCGGCACGGTGGTCGTGTCGCTGGCGGCGGGCATGGCGTTCCGCCGCCGCTTCTGGGGTTCCGGCCCGCTGTTCACCCTGACCGTGGCCAGCCTCATTATCCCATCGATCCTGGTCAGCCTCGGTGTCGGCTTGCTGTTCAACCAGCTCGGCCTCGATCCCGATTGGTATAGCTCCGCGTTCGGGGCACAACTCACCTGGACCCTACCGTTCGGCCTGCTCATCATGTTCGCGGTGTTCAACCGCTTCGACCACGCGTGGGAGGAAGCCGCGCGCGACCAGGGCGCCACCGCATGGCAATCGTTTCGCCATGTCGTGCTGCCGATCATTCTGCCCAGCGTCATCGGCATTGCCCTGTTCGGCTTCACACTGTCCTATGATGAGTTCGCCCGCACCCTGCTGACCGCCGGTAGCGACAACACCCTGCCGCTGGAAATCTTCGGCATGACAACCAGCGTCACCACACCCGTACTTTACGCACTAGGAACATTAACCACTCTGTTCTCGTTTGTGGTTATCCTCTTCTGTCTGCTGATTGTCCGCCTGCTGGCCGCCAAACGAGCGATCACGGCATGATCGCCAAGCGCGTGGAGTGACGCGATGCCCAACGTGACCGTGCTGGATCACCCGTTGCTGCGCCATAAGCTGACCCTGCTGCGTGACAAGCACACCACGACGGCGCAATTCCGTCAGGTCGCCCGCGAGGTCAGTCTGCTGATCGCCTACGAGGTCACCCGCGACCTGCCGCTCGAGCCGATCGAAATCGACACCCCGTTGGAGCGAATGCAAACCGAGCATCTCGCCGGCAAGAAACTTTGCATCGTGTCGATCTTGCGCGCCGGCAACGGTATTCTCGATGGCATGCTCGACCTGGTTCCGTCCGCCAGGGTCGGCCACATCGGGCTGTATCGCGATCCGGCCACGCTGCAGCCGGTGGAGTATTACTTGAAGTTGCCAACCGACGTGGCTGACAGGCTGGTCATCCTGGTCGATCCGATGTTGGCCACCGGGCATTCCGCAGCCGCGGCGGCGTCACGCCTGAAGCAGTCGGGGGTCACCGCGATGAAGTTCGTCTGCCTGCTGGCCGCACCCGAGGGAGTGGCCAGCTTCACCCAAGCGCATCCCAACGTGCCGGTCTTCACCGCGGCGATCGACCGCGAACTGGATAGCCACGGCTACATCAGGCCCGGATTGGGCGATGCCGGCGACCGCTTCTACGGAACCAGATAACCGCATCAAAGTCTTCCCTACATGCACGATTTCGTTGCTATTCCGCCTTATTGAAGGCAGAAATCCGAAAACTCTCGATCCATTTGCCGCGGCACCGATTCTTATGCGGATTTATCGAGACTTTTGCTTGTCCATCACTAAACCGTGTGCTTATCCTCACGTCGCCGTGATCCAAAAGCAAACCAGCGGGGCTGTGATGCCTGTAATACAGTTAACGTCGAGAACGTCCAAGGGTCAGTCTTTTGCCGTGCCGGAGCTGATACTGATCAGAAGTTGGTCCGAGGCTAATGGTCTTCGCATGGTTGTCCGGCTTGATCATGGGTCAGAGGCAGAAGATTACGAAGAAGTACTTGCGTTTCATCAGGGCGACAGCCCGCTCTGCTGCTGGATCATGTGGCGCAATTCCCGATCGGTATTCATCCAGCCATTGATTGGACGGATCCAAAGATATGGTTCGGTCGCGGAAGCGTTCGAGGCAATGGCCGCGAAGCGCCGCGTCGTCGTCACCGATATCGACGCGACACATTGGCCGACTTAGCCGGCACATAATCCAGTCCGAAATCGCCCACCCGATGCCCACGTTTCCACTAACAGGAGTTGAAACAATGTCGAGTGAAGTCATCACAGTGCGACTTTCCCAAAAGCATGCTGCATTCCTTCAGGCCAACCTGGCAGTGCTCGCGACCACCACGCGCCAAGCCATGACGCGTCCTGGCGTGGAGCCCGATCGTCGCGTCGCGCTCGGAAGCCGAGCCGCTTTGCTCGAAACCATCGAGGACGCTGTTCATGGTGCGTTGCTGGAGGATTCGCAGCATGCTCGTAAAGCCCCACCCCGCCCCGACATCCGGCAAACAGTGCAAAACATCAGCCGGCTGTCCGCGGCCTAGAGCCCGATCGCGGCTTGGGCCGAACGTTCAAAGCGCGTGATTCAGGCATCACGCAAGCCGACCTCAACGCTTCGCATCAAGCCGCCGACCCGACGACATGAAGGGTTTTGCCATGCGATCCACGCCCGGTGACAAGGTCTTCGAAAAGGTCGCCCTGGCGGTGCGGCAGAGCGTCTACATCGACCAGCATGGCCTGACGCCGAAGACCCGCATTGCCAGTGATCTCGGCGTCGGCCGGTTCGGCCGAATCAAACTCGCGCTCTACCTGGAAGAGACGTTTGACGTAGAGATCCCCGACGATGTGGTTGGGCGGTTCGACACCGTCGGTGACATCGTCCGCTACCTCAGCCGCTGGTCGCATGAAACAACGGAACTCTCGGCCCAAGCAGTCGAAACCCAGCGTCCCTGGGTTGGTGCCTGACCAGCCGCGGCCCTGGTTCCGGCAGTCAGCGGGGCGCGTGCGGCGCTTCCGGTGCGGATGCCACCGCTTGATGCGGCCCGTTGGCCGGAGTTGTAGAGAACCAACTCCAATCGGTCGTGGCCTGGGCGCCATTCGGTCCAACCGTGTCCACCTTCCAAAGGTAGAAATCGCCATTCGCCGGCACCTTGGCCACCGCTGCGGTCGTGCTCACCGAGGCTGAAAACACCGGCTTCAGGTTGGGTCCGCCCAACACCTGCACGTCGTAGCGTACCGGCTGTGGTTCGGCCGGCGCCAGCCACACCAGCTCCACCGCCGGGTTCCCATCCGCCAACTTCAGCGTCGCATTGAGGTTCGGTACAGCCAAGGTGACCCCGACCAATTGACCGGCCGGACGAGCCACAGCGCTGGCTTGAAGAAGCTTCAACCGGGACGCCGCGGCGGGAAGGCCACCTTCCGCGGCCTTTCGCAGCCAGGCCACCGCCGCGTCGGGGTTGCGGGGCACACCCTCACCCTGCTCATACAGCAGGCCAAGATCGTATGCTGCCCGCAAGTGGCCGCGCGCGGCCGCCCGAGCATACCATAGCGCGGCCTTTTCGACGCTTTGTGACACGCCGCGGCCGCTGTCATACATCGCCGCAACGTTGAATTCGGCGTCCGGCAAACCGGCTTTGGCAGCGGTCTTATACCAGAAAAACGCGGTTTCAGGATCCTCGGCCGTGCCGTTGCCAAGATCATACAGCAAGCCCAGGCCAAATTCCGCCTCGGCATTCCCGGCGCGGCTAAGGTCCGCCCAGATCCCTAGAGCGTCGGAGAAATGCCCGGCATCATAGGCTCTCCGGCCGTCCTCCGGAGTCGCGGCTGCGGCCGGCGTCCAACAGAGACCCAGCAGCACCATGCCGGCCGCGAACCGGCATGCCGGGCCAGCACTCAGCGCCAACTGATCTCGACGCGGCGGTTCCGCGCCTCGGGCTTGCCATTCGGATCCGGCACGGCCGGCTCGGTCTCACCCTTGGCCAGCACTTGGAAACGCTCGATCGGAATGCCGCGCTGCACCAGCCCTTGCAGCACATTATCCGCCCGTACCTCCGAAAGCCGCAGATTGGCGGCGGCGGCCCCGGTGGCATCGGATCCGCCGCTGACCACCATGATGATCGGCTTGCCGTCGCGATACGTCCGCGCCGCCTTATCCAGCACCGCCTGACCCTCCGGGGAGATCGTCGCACTGCCGGTGGAGAAATAAACCGACAAGGAATCCGGCGCTTTCGCCGCCGCCGGCGTCCCCGCCGCGGGCGTCCCCGACGCGGGCGTCGAAACGTCCTGCGGGGCCTGGGCCTGCGGGGTCTGGGCCGTCGGGGTCTGGGCCTGCGGCGTCTGGGCCTGCGGCGTCTGGGCCAATGTCACGGTGGCACCAAAAACGGTCGCCGTCGCGGTCAACACAAACAACCCTTTAAACATGCTGAGCCTCCTGATGAACACAAAAACCAGGTTCACACCAAAGTCATACGCACGATTCAGCCGCGCGGATGCTGTTCACAGCGAGTTGTGAACACAATAGAATTACGTGAGAGCAACTAAATCGCCTGCAGATTCGCCATTTTACATGATTCGGCAGGAACTTACGCGAAAGCGATAACCGCCCCATTGCGTGACTCCGTCGGCAGGCAAAGCGCCGCTAATGACGGGACGACCGCCGCCGGACCCGGTAGGGTATCGCGATCCTCGCCAGGAAACGCGTTCGACCGCATGCGGGTCGCCACCGGCCCGGGATCGAACAGGTTGATCCGCAGCCTGGAGATCGCGACCTCCTGGGCCCAGGTCAGCACAAGGTGTTCCATCGCCGCCTTGGTCGCCCCCATCGCCCCCCAATAAGCCCGAGGCTCCCGCGCTCGGCGTTCAGTGACAAACACCGCGCGCCCCGCCGGCGCCTGGCGCAGCAGCGGATCGCACGTCCTGATCAGCCGCCAACTGGCGCTCAGGTTCACTGCCACCACATCGGCCCAGTCGGCCGACGTGATATGCGAGACCGGCGTCAGCCGCCCAAGCACCCCGGCATTGTGCACCAGCACATCCAGCCGGCCGAAGCGCTGATACAATGTCGGGCCGATCGCATCGATCTGCTCACCTTCGCGCAAGTCCAGCGGCAGGATGGTGGCCTCGCCGCCGGCCGCGCGGATCGCATCGTCGGTTTCCTCCAGGCCGCCCTGGGTGCGTGCCGTGATCACCACCCGTGCCCCCATCCTGGCCAGTTCGATGGCCGCCGCCGAGCCGATCCCCCGGCTGGCGCCGGTGACCAGCGCGATCGTTCCGTCGGCCAAGTCCGGCATCAGTTGTTGACGACCAGCAGGCTAAGCTGGCGGTCGGCGTTGTCTTGCTGATCGGGCAGCGGGATCGGGTAGTCGCCGGTGAAACAGGCGTCGCAATAGTATGGCTGGTCCGGATCCCGGCCCGGTTTACCCAACGCGCGGTACAGTCCGTCGATGGAAATGAACGCCAGGCTGTCGGCCCCGATCAGGTCGGCCATTTCCTCCACGCTATGACTTGACGCCAGCAGCTTGCTGCGCTCCGGCGTGTCGATACCGTAGAAGCAAGAATGCGTGGTCGGCGGCGACGAGATCCGCAGATGCACCTCTTTCGCGCCAGCCGCTCGGACCATCTCGACGATCTTCTTGCTGGTGGTGCCGCGAACGATCGAGTCATCCACCAGCACCACCCGCTTGCCCTGCAGGACCGGGCGGTTGGCGGAGTGCTTCAGCTTCACCCCAAGATGGCGGATATGCTCGGTCGGCTCGATGAAGGTGCGGCCGACATAGTGGTTGCGGATGATCCCAAGCTCGAACGGAATGCCGCTCTGGATCGAGTAGCCCATCGCCGCCGGAACCCCGGAATCCGGCACCGGCACGATCACGTCGGCCGCAACGCCCGCTTCCACCGACAACTCGGCGCCGATCCGCTTGCGCGCGTCGTACACCGGCATTCCCTCCATCACCGAATCGGGCCGTGCGAAATAGATGTATTCAAACACGCAGAAGCGTTCCTTCTGCTTGTTGAACGGTTTGACGCTGTGCACGCCCTTGTCGTTGATAACGACGATTTCCCCCGGCTCGACATCGCGGATAAAATCAGCGCCGACGATGTCCAGCGCGCAGGTCTCGCTGGCCAGCACCCAGCCGCCCGTGCCCTCCGATCCGATGCGGCCGAGGATCAGCGGCCGCACCCCCAGCGGGTCGCGAACCCCCATCAGCGCGTCGTTCGACAACGCCACCAGCGAATAGGCGCCAACCACCTGCTTCAACGCGTCGATCAGCCGGTCCACCACGGTCGAGTAAAGACTGATCGCGATCAGATGGACAAACACCTCTGAGTCAGTGGTGGATTGAAACAGGCAACCCCGGCGCACCAGCGCCCGGTGCAGCACGTGCGCGTTGGTCAGATTGCCGTTATGCGCCACGGCAAACCCGCCGAACTCGAAGTCCGCATACAGCGGCTGGACGTTCCGCAGGATCGTGTCGCCGGTGGTGGCATAGCGGTTATGCCCCAGGGCGGTACGGCCGGGGAGTTTCTCGATCACCCTGGCGTCACTGAAATTATCGCCCACCAGGCCCATGCCGCGATGCGAATGGAAGCGCGCGCCGTCAAAGCTGGTGATGCCGGTGGCTTCCTGGCCGCGGTGCTGCAGGGCGTGCAGCCCAAGCGCCGTAACCGCCGAGGCGTCGGGCACGTTCCACACACCGAAAACGCCGCATTCCTCGTGCAGCGAGTCGTCCGAATCCCCGGTTTCTGAAGCGTCGCCCGATGAAGCGTCGATGCTGCGGCTGTTGAACGCCATCTGTGACAACTCCTACTCGCGATCAGGTGGTTTACCGGTTGCCCGGCCTTGCGGATTGGCGTGCAACAGTGCTTCCGCGGTGGTCGCCCGGCCCACCGGAGGCGCCTCGAAGGCATGTGGGCGGTAGCTCTCAGGCAGTTGCTCCCGCACCCAGCGGGCCGCCTCGTAAGTCGGCGTCAACGTCCTGGCGTTCAGCACCGCGTTCGGCCAACGCTCGATCGGGAACACCATCTGTCCCAGAATATAGGCCACGATGACCACCGCCGCACCCCGGGCAAGACCGAAAACCAGCCCCAGCGTCCGATCGATGCCGCCCAGTGCCGAACGTCGCGCGATGCGCCCCAGCATTCCGGCGATCACCAGCAATACGATCAGGCTGACCAGGAACACCACGATGAAGCTGACCGGATCGACCCAGTCCGGAGTCGGGAACCACCGGCGCACCAACGGACGCATGTTGGGCAGCGCCAGGATCGCCGCGGCAACCGCCCCGACCCAGGCACCCACGCCCAGAACCTCCCGCACGAAGCCCCGCGCGAGCGCGAGCAACCCCGAGATCGCCACAAATCCGAAGACCGCGAGGTCAACCCAGGTCATGCCACCGCCCAACAGCAAGATCGCGTCGAACCGAACGTCCGCGGCGCGCCGGTCGAACGCCCGAGGCAGACAGCTAACGCAAGTCGAGCGGAGTTATCGTCCCGCTAGCGACTCTCGCCAAGCGCATCTGCGGTGTGTTTGGCGGATTCAGGGGCAAAACGCGCCACAAGATCGGCAATGTGACCGATTTCCTCCAGTCGCAGGCCCTCGGGTGCCGCCAATTTGCGATTGCCGTGCGCCACTCGCCGCGGCAGCGCCGCCGAGTCGAAGCCCAGCTTGGCGGCTTCCTTGAGACGGGCTTCGGCCTGAGCAACCTGACGCACCTCGCCCGACAGTCCCACCTCGCCGAAATAGACCATCCCGGGGCTGGTCGGTGTGTCGAACGCCGCCGAGGCGATCGCCGCCGCCACCGCAAGGTCGGCGGCGGGTTCGCCGACCCGCAAACCGCCGGCGATGTTGAGATAGACGTCGCTCTGGTTCAGCCTCACGCCAGCCCGGGTCTCCAGTACCGCCAGCAGCATCGAGAGCCGACCACTGTCCCAGCCTATGACGGAACGCCGCGGCGATCCGCCGGGGTTCGGCGCCAGCAGCGCCTGGACCTCCATCAGTACCGGGCGGGATCCTTCCAGCCCGGCGAACACCGCGCTGCCGGCGATGTTGCCACGGCGTTCGGCCAGGAACAGGGCCGACGGATTGGGCACCTCGGCCAGGCCGGCCTCGGTCATCTCGAACACGCCGATCTCGTCGGTCGCGCCAAAGCGGTTCTTCACCGCACGCAGGATGCGGAACTGATGCCCGCGGTCGCCTTCAAAATACAGCACCGCGTCGACCATGTGCTCCAACACCCGCGGCCCCGCCAGGGCGCCGTCCTTGGTGACGTGGCCGACCAGCACCAAGGCAAAATTGCCGGCCTTGGCCAGCCGGATCAGTTCGAATGACGCGGCGCGCACCTGGGTCACCGTCCCCGGAGCGCTCTCTATCGTATCCATCCACATGGTCTGGATCGAATCGATCACCACCAGAGTGGTGTCCTTGGCCTGTTCCAGGCTGGCCACGATATCGCGGACATTGATCGCGG
Source organism: Rhodopila sp. (assembly GCF_965277165.1). GTDB lineage: Bacteria > Pseudomonadota > Alphaproteobacteria > Acetobacterales > Acetobacteraceae > Rhodopila. Next base: position 880,755 of record NZ_CBDICE010000005.1, on the reverse strand, counting down.
CGGCCAGTTCGATGGAGCACTCGGCGACACCCAGGCGCCCTGCCCGCAACCGGATCTGATCGATCGACTCCTCGCCCGAGACATACAGCACCCGCCGCCCGGAGCGCGCCAGGCACGCCGCCGCCTGCAGCAGCAAGGTTGACTTGCCGATACCCGGATCGCCGCCCACCAGCACCGCTGAGGCGGGCACCAGTCCGCCACCCAGCACGCGATCCAACTCAGCAATGCCGACACTCGCACGCGCCGGCGGTTCGGCGCTTCCCGCCAGCCCGACAAACGCGACGGATCGCCCCAGCGGCGCCCTGGCCGCGGCACCGGGGCGGGCAGCGACGGTCTCTTCCTGCACCGTATTCCACACGCCACAGGTCTCGCAGCGGCCGGCCCATTTTGGCGTGACGGCGCCGCACGACTGGCAGACGAAGCGGGACGCTGGCTTGGCCAAATTTGCTTCCCAGTCTCGGCGAGCAGGGGCGTTTTCGGCGAATGCGTTGACTGGGCCAACGGGGCGCGCCACCCGGATCGCCGCCGGCCACTTAATCCGGATCGAAGGCAGGCGACAAGCGCGCCGGCCCGGTCGGCCCGTACCGCGGCGTTCGCGGCAGAGCCCGCGCGGTGCCTTACCGGAAGATCGTATGCGGCCGCGACGAGGTCAGCATGCCGCCGTTCAACGGCCAGCCCGCTGGGGCGGGTTCGTCGCGCAGCAGTCCGCTGGGCGCTGGTTTGGCCGCGGCACCAAGCGCCTGCGACAGCCGGGCCGCGGCGTCGATCACCTGCGGCAGCAGGTTGCGCGGACGCGGCGGGCGCATCCGCATCGACGGGGAACTGATGTAGAGCACCGCGACAACCGAAGCCGCCGCATCGCGCACCGGAGCCGCTATGCCCACCGCGCCGGCCACAACCTCATCGGAGGTGATCAGGTAGCCGCGCGAGCGGATGCGCTGCAGGTCCGCCGCGATCCAGGTGGCATCGATGCGCGTCGCCGGGGTGTAGCGGTTGAGCCGCTGCGCCAGCAACTGCGTCTGCACCGATTCCGGTGCGAACGCCAGCAAGATGCGGCTGCTGCCAGCGTGCAGCGGACCGCGCTTGCCCACCTCGGAATACATCCGCAGCGTCGGATCAGTCTGGTAGATTGCGACGGTCTCGCTCTCCATCCCGTCGCGCACCCGCAGATAGACGTTCTCACCGGTTGCCTTGCCGAGCGCCGCCAGGAACGGCATCGCCGTCGCCGCCAGCGCCCCCTGTTCCGAGGCCGCCCTTCCCAGCGCACTCCAGCGCGCACCCAGGCGCCACAACCCCCGGGCCTCGTCCTGGATGGTGAAGCCGCGTGACTGCAATGTCCGCAACAGGCGGAAGGCGGCGGTACGGGTACAGCCCGCGCCTTCCGCCAAAGCGGCTAGTGACGCCGGGCCAAGGCGCGAAAGTGCCTCCAGCAGATCGATGGTCCGATCGACCGCGGCAATGCTGTAATCGGGCGGCGCGGCGTCTGAAAACCGATCCGGAAGCGAAGGGGGCGCCTTAAGCTTTGGGTTGGAAATTCCATTGCTTCTCTTGGCAGTCCCCATTGTCCGATCCCTTTGCCTTGGATGCGCGGTAGTTGCTCTCGTACCTCAATTTGCACGAAAGCGCCGCACTCGCACCAAAATTACTCGGCAGTAGACTTACATCCCGTCGACGCTTGGGCCAAACGCCTACACGCATGGGTGCTATGCGCTCCGCTGCCGACGCCGGCCCCGCGGCTGCTCTATCGACCCCGGTCCCTTGCACAACGGCGGGGCGTGACGCACCGTGGCGGCCAACACGAGGAACGGTCAAAAAGCAGGAGAAGTGCGATGACCAGCCTGTTGTCCCGTCCGCCGGAACGACTGCATCATCATGCCTACGTGGTAAAGGATCAGGAGGCCAACAGGCACTTCTTCGAGGATGTGCTCGGCATCAAGCTGACCGCAACTTGGTGCGAGCAGCATTTCAGCTCCTGGGTCAACCGCGACGTGGCGTTCTGCCACACCTTCTACAGTTTGGGTGACGGCGGCGCGCTGGCGTTCTTCTCGTTCGCCGACGATGAGGTCTACCGGAAGTGCCAAGCCGAGCGGCCGCCGGAGATCGGCAGCTTCGACCACATCGCGTTCAAGGTCGACGACGAGATCTACCACGAATTGATGGCCCGGCTGAACGCCGCGGGCGAGCCCGTGCGCGAGACCGACCACGGCTACTGCCGCTCTATATATTGTACGTCGCCCGATGGCCTGATCGTCGAATTCACCGTCGATCCCGCCAATGCCGTCCAGATCGAAGCCGCGCGCCGGGCCGACGCGCATTCTGAACTCGCCCGCTGGATCGGCGGGGACCACCGAACCAACAACGACCTGCGGGCCCACCAGGCGGCCGAATAGCGCGCAGTTAATCCAGCCGGGCGCGCGACATTGCTTGTGGCGCCGCGAAGCCTGCGCTAAAGCGCCGCGTTCGCTCGCATCAAGCGATCCCGAACCGTGGCCGCGCGGGCGTGGTGAAATGGTAGACACGCCAGATTTAGGTTCTGGTGGCGAAAGCCGTGGGGGTTCAAGTCCCTTCGCCCGCACCAGCCGCGGACGGGCATCCGCTCGCTTCGGGCGCCCGAAGCGGGGCGCCCCCGGGCGGTGACTGGTTGAACATAAGATTTGGCAGGAATGGCTGAAAAAATGCAGGTTACCGAGACGCTCGCCGACGGATTGAAGCGCAACTATACGGTGGTGTTACCGGTCGCGGACCTCGAATCCCGCCGCACGGAGCGGCTGACCTCGATCGGCAAGACGCTCCGCCTGCCGGGGTTCCGCCCGGGAAAGGTGCCGTTTCCGATCGTCAAACAGCGCTACGGCACCGCGGTCTCCGCCGAAGTGTTGGAAGAGTCAGTGTCTGAAGCCAGCCGCCAGGTGCTCAGCGAACGCGGCCTGCGCCCGGCACAACAGCCCAAGGTTGATGTGCTGACGGAAAATCCCACCGCGCTGGCCGGCGATCTTGAGTTCACCATGATGCTGGAGTTGCTGCCCGAGATCGCCCTGCCCGACTTCAGCACGATCGAATTGAACCGGGTGAAGGCCGAGGTGGCGCCGGAATCGGTCGACAAGATGCTCGAACAGATCGCCAAGGCCAACCATACCCTGACGCCGGTCCCTACCGAGACCATCGACGCCCGCGGCCACGGCGCGGTGGCCGGTGAGGTGCTGACGATCGACTACCTGGGCAAGATCGACGGCGAGCCGTTCGAGAACGGTGCCGGCAAGGATACAGCGGTGGAAATCGGCGCCACCGGCTTCGTCCCCGGCTTCGCCGAACAACTGGAGGGTGCGCGTCCGGGAGAAACCCGGACCATCGACGTCACCTTCCCCGAGACCTACGGCAAGGCCGATCTGGCGGGCAAGGCGGCGACCTTCGACATCACCGTGCAACAACTCAGCAGCCAGATCATCCCCCCGATCGACGACGAATTGGCGAAAAAGCTCGGTGTCGATGACGTTCCCGCGCTGCGCGAAGCGGTGCGCACCCGCCAGCAACAGGAATACGACGGCATCTCCCGCCTGCGGCTGAAGAAGGCGCTGCTCGACGAACTGACCAAAATGGCCGACTTCCCGGTGCCCGCCTCCATTGCCGACCAGGAATTCGACCAGATCTGGCAGCGCCTCGAGGCCGCTCGCAAGGAAGGCACCGAGGACGCGGCGGATAAGACCAAGGACGACGAGACGCTGCGTCGGGAATATCGCGAAATCGCCGAACGGCGGGTCCGGCTCGGCCTGTTGCTCGCCGAGATCGGTCGTATCAACAATATCACCGTCACCGACCAGGAACTCGATCGTGCGCTCTACCAGCGCGCGATGCAGTATCAGGGCCAGGAAATGCAGATGCTGGAACTGTACCGCAAATACCCCCAGCTCAGCGATTCTGTTCGCGGCCCGTTGCTGGAGGACAAAGTCGTTGATTTCGTGCTCGAATTGGCCAAGCTTACCGACACGGTGGTGACCCCGGAAGGACTCGCCAAGGAGCCGGACGCTGACGAGGTCTAGGCGAGGCCGACCCGGCACCGGTTGATCGTCCGGGTTGCTGGAAATCGCGCCCGGTGCGCCTATTTAGGGGTTGGCTTGGCTGTTGAAATCCTTGGAACGTTAGGTGATCACGATGCGCGACCACGACCCTGTCGAAATTTACGCCAACTCCCTGGTGCCGATGGTGGTCGAGCAGACCGCCCGCGGCGAACGCGCGTTCGACATCTATTCCCGCCTGCTGAAAGAGCGCATCATTTTCCTGACCGGAGCGGTCTACGACCAGGTCAGCGCCCTGATCTGCGCCCAGTTGCTCTATTTGGAGTCGGAGAATCCGGGCAAGGACGTCTCATTCTACATCAACAGCCCAGGCGGCGTGGTGTCCGCCGGCCTGGCGATCTACGACACCATGCAATATATCCGCAGTCCGGTCAGCACGGTCTGCATCGGCCAGGCGGCATCGATGGGCAGCCTGCTGCTAACCGCCGGCGCCAAGGGCAAGCGGTTCGCTCTGCCCAACGCTCGGGTCATGGTGCACCAGCCGTCCGGTGGCGCCCAGGGACAGGCCACCGACATCGAGATCCAGGCCCGCGAAATCCTCACCCTGCGCAAGCGCCTGAACGAGATTTATGTCAGGCACACAGGCCAACCGATCGAAGCCATTGAGCGCAAACTCGAGCGCGACACGTACATGTCTGCCGAGGAGAGCCGCGATTTTGGCCTGGTTGACGAGGTGGTGGAGAGCCGGCCGTTACCGGAATCGTCCGACACGTCCAAGAGCTGAACCCGTTATCCACAACTCGACCAACCGGGGTAACTCCCCCCAGCGGCGGAATCGTGTTTCAGTTCAATTCATTGTGGTCCGCGCGACCGGTTTCGCCGTATGATTGATCGCGTTTCCAGGGTCTGACCACCCGCGGTCCTTGTCCCTACCGCCTGTCGGGAGTTATTGTTTCCCATTGTGCCCCTGTGTCCGGGGGAGGAGTACGCATGAGCAAGTCCGGCGATTCGAAAAACACCCTTTATTGCTCGTTCTGCGGCAAGTCGCAGCACGAGGTCCGCAAACTTATCGCTGGTCCGACCGTTTTCATCTGCGACGAGTGCGTCGAGCTTTGCATGGACATCATCCGTGAAGAGCACAAGACGCATCTGGTCAAGTCACGCGATGGCGTCCCGACCCCGCGGGAGATCTGCAAGGTGCTGGACGATTATGTCATCGGCCAGGACCATGCCAAGCGCGTGTTGTCGGTCGCGGTGCATAACCACTACAAGCGCCTGGCACACGGCCAGAAGAACAACGACGTCGAGATCGCCAAGTCCAACATCCTGCTGGTCGGCCCCACCGGGTCGGGCAAGACCTTGCTGGCGCAGACCCTGGCGCGGATACTCGATGTTCCGTTCACCATGGCCGACGCCACGACGCTGACCGAGGCCGGCTATGTCGGCGAGGATGTCGAAAATATCATCCTGAAATTGTTGCAGTCGGCCGACTACAACGTCGAGCGGGCGCAGCGCGGCATCGTCTACATCGACGAAGTGGATAAAATTTCGCGCAAGTCCGACAACCCTTCGATCACCCGCGACGTGTCCGGCGAGGGCGTTCAGCAGGCGCTGCTGAAGATCATGGAGGGCACGGTCGCCTCGGTCCCGCCGCAAGGCGGCCGCAAGCATCCGCAGCAGGAGTTCCTGCAGGTCGATACCACAAACATCCTGTTCATCTGCGGCGGCGCCTTCTCCGGGCTCGAGCGTATCATCGGGGCCCGCGGCAAAGGCTCGGGCATCGGCTACGGGGCCGAGGTCCGCTCCCAGGATGAACGCCGGATGGGTGCCATCCTGCGTGAGGTGGAGCCCGAGGATCTGTTGAAATTCGGCCTGATCCCCGAATTTATCGGCCGACTTCCCGTGGTGGCAACGCTGGAGGACCTCGACGAAGGCGCCCTGATGGAGATTCTCACCAAGCCGAAAAACGCCCTGGTAAAGCAGTATGGCCGGTTGTTCGAGATGGAGGGCGTCAAGCTGTCGTTCACCGACGACGCGCTCAAATCCGTCGCCACCCGCGCCATCGCGCGCAAAACCGGCGCCCGCGGGCTGCGCTCTATCATGGAGCAGATTCTGCTCTCGACCATGTTCGAGCTGCCCGGCCTGGACGGCGTCGAAGAAGTGGTCATCAACCGCGAAGTGGCGGAGGTGCGCGCAAATCCGCTTTACCTTTATGGCAAGGAGCGGGCGGAAAACTCCGCCTGATCGAGCGCCCGACCCAGGAATACGTCTCGCGGCGGCGCGATCACGAATTTCAAGGGCTTGCGGCACCCCGTCTGGCGTCCATATCCGGCCAGCGGGTTGTGACAGACCCATGAAAGCGTCTTCCGTGCCGCTACCGGGCGGAAATCGACGCTGACTGTCCCTTTAGGAGGTCAAACATGACGGAACAGGATCGACCCTCGGACAAGGCAGGGCCCGCGGACAAGCCAGTTACGGACAAACCAGTCGCCACGGACCGGGCCGCCGGAGAAAAACCAGCGGCTGCGGACAAACCAGCTTCTTTGGCAAAACCGGCCCAAGGCGACCTGATGGCGGTGTTGCCGCTGCGTGACATCGTCGTCTTCCCGCACATGATCGTCCCGCTGTTCGTCGGGCGCGAAAAGTCGGTGCGCGCGCTGGAAGCGGTGATGAAGGAGGACAAGCAGATCCTCCTGGTGGCGCAAAAGAACGCCTCGCAGGACGATCCCTCGGTCGAGGACATCTTCCGCATCGGCACGGTGTCCACCATCCTGCAGTTGCTGAAGCTGCCGGACGGCACGGTGAAGGTTCTGGTCGAGGGCGGCCGCCGCGCCAAGATTGTCAGCTTCCGCGAAACCGAATCGCACTTCGAGGCGGTGACCGAAGCGCTGCCGGATGTCGGCGGCGAGAAGAAGGACCTGGAAGCGCTGGGCCGCACCGTCGTCTCGCAATTCGAGCAATATATCAAGCTGAACAAGAAGATCGCCCCCGAGGTGCTGGTATCGCTGAACCAGATCGAGGAGCCGTCGAAGCTGGCCGACACCGTTGCCAGCCATCTCAACCTGAAAATCCCCGAAAAGCAGGACCTGCTGGAAATCGCCAAGATCAGCGAGCGGCTGGAACGCGTGTTCGGCCACATGGAATCCGAAATCGGCGTGCTTCAGGTCGAAAAGCGCATCCGCAACCGCGTCAAGCGGCAGATGGAGAAGACCCAGCGCGAGTACTACCTGAACGAGCAGCTGAAGGCGATCCAGAAGGAACTCGGCGAAGGCGAGGACGGCAAGGATGAAAACGCCGAACTCGAGGCCCGCATCAAGAAGACCAAATTCTCCAAGGAGGCGCGCGAGAAAGCCGTCGCCGAACTGAAGAAGCTGCGCACCATGAGCCCGATGAGCGCCGAGGCCACGGTGGTGCGCAACTACCTTGACTGGATGCTATCGATCCCTTGGAAAAAGCGCAGCAAGATCAACAACGATGTGGTCGCCGCCGAAAAGGTGCTGGAGGCCGATCACTACGGTCTGGATAAGGTCAAGGAGCGCATCATCGAGTACCTGGCGGTGCAGGCCCGCTCGCCGAAGGTGCGCGGCCCGATCCTGTGCCTGGTCGGACCGCCCGGCGTTGGCAAGACCTCCTTGGGCAAGTCCATCGCCAAGGCGACGGGGCGCAACTTTGTGCGCATGTCGCTGGGCGGCGTGCGCGACGAGGCCGAGGTGCGCGGCCACCGGCGAACCTATATCGGCTCGATGCCGGGCAAGGTCATCCAGGGCATGAAGAAGGCCAAGACCTCCAACCCGTTGTTCCTGTTGGACGAGGTTGACAAGCTGGGCTCCGACTGGCGCGGCGACCCGTCCTCGGCCCTGCTGGAGGTGCTGGATCCGGAACAGAACTCGACCTTCGCCGATCATTATCTGGAGGTCGACTACGACCTGTCGGACGTAATGTTCGTCACCACCGCCAACAGCCTGCGCATGCCGCAGCCGCTGCTGGACCGCATGGAGATCATCCGCATCCCCGGCTACACCGAGGACGAGAAGGTCGAAATCGCCAAGCGCCACCTGATCAACAAGCAGGGTGAGGCGCACGGCCTGAAGAAGGAAGAGTGGAGCATCACCGAGGACGCCCTGCGCGACGTGATCCGTTACTATTCTCGCGAAGCCGGCGTCCGCAACATGGAACGCGAGATCGCCAACCTGGCGCGCAAGTCGGTCAAGGAGATCGTTACCAAGAAGATGGCGAAGGTCTCGATCACCCGCAAGAACCTGGAAAAATTCGCAGGCGTGAAGAAGTTCCGCTACGGCGAGACCGAAGCCGAGGACATGGTGGGCGTGGTCACCGGTTTGGCCTGGACGGAGGTGGGCGGCGAAATTCTCACCATCGAATCGGTGCTGCTGCCCGGCAAGGGCAACGTCAAGCAGACCGGCAAGCTGGGTGATGTCATGCAGGAAAGCGTTTCCGCCGCGCTCAGCTACGTCCGCAGCCGCTCGCTGCGCTTCGGCATCAAGCCGACGCTGTATGAAAAGCGGGACATCCACGTCCACGTGCCCGAAGGCGCCACGCCAAAGGACGGGCCGTCCGCCGGCGTCGCCATGGCGACCTCGATCGTGTCGATCCTCACCGGGATCCCGGTGCGCCGCGACGTGGCAATGACCGGAGAGATCACCCTGCGCGGCCGCATCCTGCCGATCGGCGGTCTGAAGGAAAAGCTGTTGGCGGCGCTGCGGGCGGGGATCACCACGGTGTTCATCCCGAAGGAGAACGAGAAGGACCTGGCCGAAATCCCGGACAACGTGAAAAAGCACCTGAAGCTGATTCCGGTGGCCGATGTCGACGAGGTCATCGCTCAGGCCCTGGCTCGACGCCCGGTCGCGATCGAGTGGGAAGAACCGCCTGAACCGCCGGTGCCGGCGCCGGCCGCGCAACCGGCGACGCAGGCATCGCTGCCGCACTGACGCCGCTCCGGACCTTGGGGTGGCTTGACCTCCCCCCGAGGTCCATGCGTCCAGTTCGGCGGAAATCGCCGTCTTCCGCCGCCTGAGGGTCCTCGTCGCATCGGCGGCGAGGGCGCTTCCGCTCGACCCGGCGTAGGGTATGCCCATCTCTGCAAAACCCGCCGCGAAGGCCGGTTTTCCCCAGAAATCCGCGCCGTTAGCATTGACGCGGCGGAAATCCCGCCGGTAGTGTCCGCGCATTCTTGCGGGCAACCCCTCGGGAACCCGATTCGCGATCTTGCAGATTGAGAGGAAACGCCGTGAATAAAATGGACCTCGTTGGCGCGGTGGCCGACGGAACCGAACTGTCCCGCGCCAAGGCGGGCGAAGTGGTCGATGCCGTGTTCGGTGCCATCAGCGATGCGCTGAAAAAGAAGGAAGAGGTCCGCCTGGTCGGCTTCGGCACCTTCGTCGCGGCGGTTCGCAAGGCCAGCACCGGTCGCAACCCTCGCACCGGCGAGGAAATGGCGATCCCGGAATCGACGACCGTCCGCTTCAAGGCTGGCAAAGGCCTCAAGGATTCCGTGGGATGAGCGGCTTCGGCCGCCCGCGGTTCCCGGCTCCTCCGGTGGCGTCGTCGAACCGCCGAACCGATGCGGCCGCGAGACGGCAAACAGGGCGGTTAGCTCAGCGGTAGAGCGTCTCGTTTACACCGAGAGGGCCGGCGGTTCGAATCCGTCACCGCCCACCATGGCGCCCACCCTCGCGCCACCCCTGGGCAATCGGCGCCCTTGACGCCGATAGGGGCCCAGCATAAACGCTCCCCCCTGCCGCTGCGGGTGTAGCTCAGTTGGTTAGAGCGCCGGCCTGTCACGCCGGAGGTCGCGGGTTCGAGCCCCGTCACTCGCGCCAGCGGGCCAGTGAATTCTCCTACCGCCTACCAGCCCACCGCCCAGCGCTTGCACCGATTTGCCGCCCCCTATGGCGGTGCCGCCAAGATCGGTCTAATATTCACGGTGTGCTGCATCGCGGGAGGGGCAGGCTGGCGCCACCGGCGTTTGGCTCGTCCCGTGCTGCACTGCCAGCCACTCGCACTTAGCGCGGATCCGTTATGCAGCCAGTTCTCTTTGGATATTTGCCGATCCTGGTGTTCCTCGTGATCGCCGGTGGCATCGCCCTCGCCATGGTCACCGCCTCACTGCTCGCCGCCCGCCAGAAACCGTATCCGGAAAAGCTGTCCGCCTATGAATGCGGGTTCGAGGCATTTGACGATGCCCGTCGTCGCTTCGACGTCCGCTATTACCTGGTCGCAATCCTTTTCATCATCTTCGACCTCGAAGTCGCCTTTCTGTTCCCGTGGGCCGTTGCGCTGAAAGGAATCGGCGCTTTCGGCTTCTGGTCGATGGTCGCGTTCCTTGGCGTTCTCACCGTCGGCTTTATCTACGAGTGGTGCAAAGGCGCGCTCGAATGGGAGTAACGCGGGAGTGGGAGTAACGCGGAGTGGGAGTAGCAGCATGAACGATGCCACCGAACTGGCCTGGAACCCCGACCATCTGCCGCCCGGTGAGCAACAGGACGCCGTCATCAAAGGCATCACCGGAGAAATCGCCGACAAGGGCTTCCTCGTCGCCAACCTCGACAAGGTGGTGAACTGGGCGCGCACCGGCAGCCTGTGGCCGATGACCTTCGGCCTGGCCTGCTGCGCGGTCGAAATGATCCACGCCTACATGCCCCGCTACGACCTCGACCGGCTGGGCGTCATCCCCCGAGCCTCGCCGCGCCAGAGCGACGTGATGATCGTCGCCGGCACGCTGACCAACAAGATGGCACCGGCCCTGCGCAAGGTGTACGACCAGATGCCGGAACCGCGCTGGGTGATCAGCATGGGAAGCTGCGCCAACGGCGGCGGCTATTACCACTATTCCTACTCCGTCGTACGCGGCTGCGACCGCGTGGTACCGGTGGACATCTACGTTCCCGGCTGCCCGCCCACCGCCGAAGCCCTGGTCTACGGCATCATGCAGCTGCAGAAGAAGATCCGCCGCACCGGGACCATCCTGCGTGGCTGAAGCAACCCCCCCGGACACCGCCGCGCCCCCGCCGCCCTCGGCGATGGAATTGCTCGGCCAAGCGGTCGCCTCGATCGCCGGCGTGTCCGGCTTCCGCATCGAGGGTGGCGAATTGGTCGCCCAGGCCGACCGCGCCTCGCTGCTGTCGGTCATGACCACCCTGCGCGACGCTCCGAACCTGGCGTTCGAGCAGATGATGGACCTGTGCGGCGTCGACTGGCCGGAACGCGGCGAACGCTTCGACGTTGTCTACAACCTGCTGTCGGTGTCGTTGAACCAGCGGGTGCGGGTGATCATCACCACCGATCCGAACACCCCGGTGCCGTCGGTCCACACCGTCTGGCCGGTGGCGACCTGGTGGGAACGCGAGGCCTGGGACCTGTTCGGCATCGCCTTCTCCGACCAGCCCGACCTGCGCCGCATCCTGACCGACTATGGCTTCGAGGGCCATCCGCTGCGCAAGGATTTCCCGATGACCGGCTATGTCGAGGTCCGCTACGACGAGGACCGCAAGCAGGTGATCAACGAACCGGTGCGGCTGACCCAGGATTTCCGCAGCTTCGACTTCATGTCTCCGTGGGAGGCGATGACGACCTTGCCAGGCGACGAGAAGGTGTTCACCGAACGGGCCGCCGAACAACCGAAGGGCTAGGGCCATGAGCGACGCGACGGGCATCGTGCCCTCCGCCAAGACGGTCGAGATCGACAGTCATTCGATCAATTTCGGTCCGCAGCATCCAGCCGCGCACGGCGTGTTGCGGTTGATCCTGGAGCTCGACGGTGAGGTCGTCGAACGCGCCGACCCCCATATCGGACTGTTGCACCGTGGCACCGAAAAGCTGATCGAGTACAAGACCTACATGCAGGCGGTGCCGTACTTCGATCGCCTCGATTACGTCTCGCCGATGTGCGAGGAGCATTGCTTTGCCTTGGCGGTCGAAAAGCTGTTGGGCATCACCGCGCCGGACCGCGCGCAGTGGATCCGCGTGCTGTTCGCCGAAATCACTCGCGTGCTAAATCATTTGCTTAATGTTACGACCTACGCGCTCGACGTCGGCGCCATCACGCCAAGCCTTTGGGGCTTCGAGGAACGTGAAAAGCTTATGGAATTCCACGAGGCGGCCTCGGGTGCTCGGCTGCACGCCAACTACTTTCGCCCCGGCGGGGTATCGAAAGACCTGCCGGCCGGTCTGTTGGGCAAGATCGAACAATGGGCGAGCACCTTCCCCAAATTCGTCGACGAACTGGAAGACCTGCTGACCGGCAACCGGATCTGGAAGCAGCGCACTGTCGATATCGGGATCATGTCGTCGGAAATGGCCTTGGCCTGGGGGTTCAGCGGCCCGCCGCTGCGCGCATCGGGCGTCCCCTGGGACCTGCGGCGATCCCAACCCTACGACAAGTATTCCGAGGTGGAGTTCCAGATCCCGGTCGGCCGCAACGGCGACTGCTATGACCGCTACCTGGTGCGCCTGGCCGAGATGCGCGAGAGCGTGAAGATCATCCAGCAGGCCATCGGCCTGATGAAGCCGGGTCCGATCAAGGTGCAGGACAGGAAGTTCTCCCCGCCGACGCGCGGCGAAATGAAACGCTCGATGGAAGCGCTGATCCATCACTTCAAACTGTTCACCGAAGGCTATCACGTGCCGCCCGGCGCGACTTACACCACGGTGGAAAGCCCCAAGGGCGAATTCGGGGTCTATCTTGTCGCCGATGGGTCCAATCGGCCGTATCGGTGCAAGATCAGGTCCACCGGTTTCGCTTTCCTGCAGGCCACCGATGTGATGGTGAAGCGCCACATGCTGGCCGATGTCAGTGCGATCGTCGGGTCGATGGACGTCGTGTTCGGCGAAATCGACAGGTAGACCATGGCACAGACCAACGGATCGGCATCCCAGCCATCCAGCTTCGCGTTCGATGATACCAGCGAAGCTGAAATCAGCAGGATCGTTTCACGTTACCCGGCCGGCCGCCAGGCCAGCGCGGTGATCCCGGTGCTGTACGTTGCGCAAAACCAGATGAAGCGTCAGACCGGCAGCGCCTGGGTGCCGGTGAAGGCAATGGATGCGGTTGGCGCGAGGCTTGGCATGCCGGCGATCCGGGTCTACGAGGTCGCCACGTTCTATCTGATGTTCAACACAAGCCCGATCGGCACCTATCATCTGCAGGTCTGCACCACCACGCCGTGCTGGCTGCGCGGATCCGATGACATCACCGAGGCGTGCCGCAAGGCGACCGGCATCAAGGGCTGGGGCGAGACCAGCGAGGATGGAGCCTTTACCATGACCGAGGTGGAATGCCTCGGCGCCTGCGTGAACGCACCGATCCTGCAGGTGGACGACGATTTCTACGAAGACATGGACGCCGAAAAGGTCGGCCAACTGCTGGCTGCGTTGCGTCGCGGCGACCGACCCAAACCGGGTTCGATGATCGGGCGGCAAACCTCGGCCCCCGAAGGCGGACCAACCACATTGACGACGTTGCAGGAGGGTTGAGATGCTGCAGGACAAGGATCGCATCTTCACCAACCTGTACGGCGTCCACGACCCATTCTTGGCGGGCGCGCGGGCGCGAGGCGACTGGGATGGCACCGCGGCGATCCTGGCGCGCGGCCGAGACGCCCTGATCCAGGAAATGAAGGATTCCGGCCTGCGCGGCCGCGGCGGCGCTGGCTTCCCGACCGGCCTGAAGTGGTCGTTCATGCCCAAGCAGTCCGATCGGCCGTGCTATCTGGTGGTCAACGCCGATGAATCCGAACCAGGAACCTGCAAGGACCGCGACATCCTGCGCCACGATCCGCACAAGCTGATCGAAGGCTGTCTGGTCGCCGGTTTCGCGATGGGCGCCACCGCCGCCTACATCTACATCCGAGGCGAATTCTACAACGAAGCCGTGGTGTTGAAACGCGCCATCGACGAAGCCTATGAAGCCGGCCTGATCGGCAACAACGCCTGCGGCTCCGGCTACGACTACGACGTTTTCCTGCATCGCGGCGCCGGTGCCTATATCTGCGGCGAAGAGACCGCGTTGCTCGAAAGCCTCGAGGGCAAGAAGGGCATGCCGCGGATGAAGCCGCCGTTCCCCGCCGGCGTCGGCCTGTATGGCTGCCCGTCAACAGTGAACAACGTCGAATCGATCGCCGTGGCGCCAACCATCATGCGGCGCGGCGGGTCGTGGTTCTCCAGCCTCGGGCGGCAGAACAATACGGGAGAGAAAGTTTTCTGCATCTCCGGCCACGTCAACAAGCCGTGCAACGTCGAGGAAGAACTCGGCATCCCGCTCCGCGAACTGATCGAGCGATACGCCGGCGGCGTGCGCGGCGGATGGGACAACCTGCTGGCGGTCATTCCGGGTGGCGCGTCGGTGCCGCTGATTCCGAAATCGGTGTGTGACGACGTGCTGATGGACTTCGACAGCCTGCGCGCCGTGCGCAGCGGTTTGGGCACCGCGGCGGTCATGGTGATGGACAAGTCCACCGACGTGATCAAGGCGATCACGCGGCTGTCCAAGTTCTACATGCACGAAAGCTGCGGCCAGTGCACGCCGTGCCGCGAAGGCACCGGCTGGATGTGGCGGGTCATGACGCGCATGGTCGAAGGCCGCGCCACGCCGGACGAAATCGACACGCTGGAGCAGGTGACGCGCCAGGTCGAGGGCCACACGATCTGCGCCCTCGGCGATGCCGCCGCGTGGCCGATCCAGGGCCTGATCCGGCATTTTCGCCCGCTGATGGAAGCCCGCATCGCCGCCTACAAGAAGCCCGCCCGACCGATGCCGATGGCGGCGGAGTAGCAAGATGCCCAAGGTCACCATCGACGGCACCACCATCGACGTTGCCGCCGGCTCCACCGTCCTGCAGGCCGCCGAACAGGCCGGCGTCGAAATCCCTCGGTTCTGCTACCACGACCGCCTGTCGATCGCCGGCAACTGCCGCATGTGCCTGGTCGAGGTGGAAAAAGCCCCACCCAAGCCGATCGCCTCCTGCGGCTATCCGGTCGCCGACGGCATGGTGGTGCACACCGACAGCAAGATGGTCCGCAACGCCCGCCGCGGCGTGATGGAGTTCCTGCTGATCAACCACCCGCTGGATTGCCCGATCTGCGACCAGGGCGGCGAGTGCGACCTGCAGGACCAGGCTATGGGCTACGGCATGGACCACTCGCGCTACGCTGAGAACAAGCGCGCCGTCCCGGACAAGAACCTCGGCCCGCTGGTCAAGACTTCGATGAACCGCTGCATCCACTGCACACGATGCATCCGCTTCATCACCGAGGTTGCCGGCGTCCCCGACCTCGGCGCCACCTCCCGCGGCGAGCACATGGAAGTCGGCACCTACGTCGAGAAGGCACTCGGCTCCGAACTCTCAGGCAACATCATCGACCTCTGCCCGGTCGGCGCGCTGACCTCGAAACCCTACGCCTTCGTCGCCCGCTCCTGGGAATTGGCCAAGGTCGACAGCGTCGATGTGCTCGACGCGGTCGGCACCAATATCCGCATCGACGCCCGCGGCACCGAGGTGCTTCGCATCCTGCCGCGCATCAATGAAGACGTGAACGAGGAATGGCTCGGCGATAAATCCCGCTTCGCCCTCGATGGCCTGCGCCGTCGCCGGCTGGATCGTCCGTGGCTGCGCCAGAACGGCAAGTTGCGCCCCGCCACATGGACCGAGGCGTTCGACGCCATCGCCGCCAAACTCAAGCCCCTGTCCGGCGACCGCATTGGAGCCATCTCCGGCGACCTGTGCGACGCCGAGGCGATGCTGGCATTGAAAGACCTGTTCACCAGCCTCGGCTCCGCCAATCTGGACTGCCGCCAGGACGGCGCCAAACTGGATGCCTCGCGACGTGACTTCTACTGCTTCAACACCTCGATCGCTGGCATCGAGCAGGCCGACGCGATCCTGATCGTCGGCTCCAACCCGCGCCACGAAGCCCCGGTCCTGAACGCCCGGATCCGCAAGGCGTGGCTGGCCAGCGGTATGCCGATCGGCCTGATCGGCGACGATACCGACCTGACCTACGCCACCACCCATCTCGGCGCCTCGCCGACGATGCTCACCGACCTGCATGCCGGCTCGAACGACTTCGCCAAGGTGCTCACCAACGCGTCGAAGCCGATGATCATCCTGGGGCAGGGGGCCCTGGCGGGTCCCGACGGCAGCGCGGTCCTGGCCGCCGCATGGCGACTGGCGGCACAGGTCGGCGCGCTGTCAGCCGACTGGCACGGGTTCAACGTGCTGCACACCGCGGCGGCCCGCGTCGGCGCCTTGGACCTTGGTTTCGTCCCCGGACCAAATGCCAAGTCGGTCGACGCCATGCTGGCCCCGATAGACGACGAAGGTGGCGGCGTCGATCTGCTCTGGCTGCTGGGCGCCGACGCGATCGACCCGGCGCGCATCGCCGCCGCAACCTTCGTCGTCTATCAGGGGCATCATGGCGACGCCGGCGCGCAACGCGCCGACGTGATCCTGCCGGGTGCCGCCTACACCGAGAAATCCGGCACCTACGTCAACACCGAAGGCCGCGTCCAGCGCGGCTTCCGCGCGGTCTACCCGCCGGGCGATGCGCGCGAGGACTGGACCATCCTGCGTGCCTTCAGCGCGGTGATCGGCAAAACCCTGCCCTACGACACCATCGAGGCCCTCCGTACCCGGCTCGAGCAGGTCAACCCGGTGTTCGCCCGCATCGGTTTCATGCCGCGCTTCGGCTGCTCCGATCACACCGGTCCGGTCGGCGATCCGGCGGCGCTGTCCGATGCGCCGCTGACCTCGAGCGTGCCAAATTATTACTTGACCGATCCGATAAGCCGAGCGAGCCCGACCATGGCGGCGTGCGTGCAGGCTCAGTCGGCGCCAGCCTTGGCAGCCGAATAGGCCGATGTACCACTTCTTCCACAACACCGATATCGGTCTCGTCATCCTTACCTTCATCGAGGCGTTGGCGCTGCTGGTGCCGCTGCTGATCAGCGTGGCCTACCTGACCTATGCCGAACGCAAGGTGCTGGCCGCGGTACAGTTGCGCAGGGGTCCGAACGTGGTCGGCCCGTTCGGCCTGTGGCAGCCGTTCGCCGACGCGCTGAAGATGCTGATGAAGGAGACCATCATCCCGTCAGGGTCGAATCGCCTGCTGTTCCTGATGGCGCCGATGCTGACCTTCGGCCTGGCGATGATCGCCTGGGCGGTGATCCCGGTGAACGAAGGTTGGGTCGGCGCCGACATCAATGTCGGCATCCTTTATCTGTTCGCGATCTCCTCGCTGGGCGTCTACGGCATCATCATCGCCGGCTGGGCGTCGAACTCGAAATACGCCTTTCTCGGGGCCATGCGTTCGGCCGCGCAGATGGTCAGCTACGAGGTCTCCATGGGCTTCGTCCTGGTCTCGGTGCTGCTCTGCGTCGGCAGCCTGAACCTGTCCGACATCGTCCGGGCGCAGCATACCGTGTGGTTCTGCATCCCGCTGTTCCCGATGTTCATCGTGTTCTTCATCTCCGCCTTGGCGGAAACCAACCGGTCCCCATTCGACCTGCCGGAAGGCGAATCCGAAATCGTCGCCGGGTTCTTCGTCGAATACTCCTCCATGAGCTTCGCGCTGTTCTTCCTCGGCGAATACGCCAACATGATCCTCATGAGCGCGATGACCACCATCCTGTTCCTCGGTGGCTGGCTCGGACCGTTCGGCCTGCTGCCGCAGATCGGGGTGATCTGGTTCGTCCTGAAGGTCTGCTTCGTGTTATTCTTCTTCCTCTGGGTGCGCGCGACGTTCCCGCGCTACCGCTACGATCAACTGATGCGGCTCGGCTGGAAGGTGTTCCTGCCGCTGTCGCTGCTCTGGCTGGTGATCACCGCCGGCGCGCTGATGGCGTTCGGCTGGCTGCCCAATGCCTGATGTTTCCAACAATCCGTCGGGGCCACGCACGATCCCACCATCCGGGCTCGTCGGCACCGACGAAGTCAAGGATTCCCGGTAATGGCATTCCTCGACCGTACCGCGCGTAGTCTGGTTCTCGGCGAACTCGCCGCCGGGATGTGGCTGACGCTGCGATACTTTTTCCGCCGCAAGGCGACGATCAATTACCCATACGAAAAGGGACCGATCAGCCCGCGCTTCAAGGGCGAGCACGCCTTGCGCCGCTACCCCAACGGCGAGGAACGCTGCATCGCCTGTAAACTGTGTGAGGCGATCTGTCCGGCCCAGGCCATCACCATCGAGGCCGAACCGCGCGCCGACGGATCGCGCCGCACCACCCGCTATGACATCGATATGACGAAATGTATCTACTGCGGCCTGTGCGAGGAAGCCTGCCCGGTCGATGCCATCGTCGAGGGTCCGAACTTCGAATTCGCCACCGAGACCCGCGAAGAGCTGATGTACAACAAGGACAAGCTGCTGGAGAACGGCGACCGGTGGGAGCCGGAACTCGCCCGCCGGCTGGAACTGGACGCCCCTTACAGATGATCACGGCTATCCTGTTCTACATCTTCGCGGCAATCCTGCTGGCATCCGCCGCGATGGTGGTCAGCGCGCGCAATCCAGTCCACTCGGTGCTGTTCCTGATCCTGGCGTTCTTCAACGCCGCCGCCTTGTTCCTGATCGCCGGGGCCGAGTTCCTGGCGATGATCCTGGTCATTGTCTATGTCGGCGCGGTCGCGGTGCTGTTCCTGTTCGTGGTGATGATGCTGGACGTGGACTTTGCCGAACTGCGCGGCGGCTTCCAGCGCTACTGGCTGATCGGCGCCACGGTCGGCGCAGTGTTGTTCGTCGAGCTCGCCGCGGTGCTTGGCGGCTGGGCACTGTCGCCGGGCGCGGTGCAGTTGCGCATGTCGCCGACCCCAACCGGACTATCCAACACCGAGGCGCTCGGCCGGGTGCTCTACACCGACTACGTCTTCCTGTTCCAGACCGCCGGCCTGATCCTGATGGTGGCGATGATCGGCGCCATCGTGCTGACGCTACGGGACCGCAAGACCTCCCGTCACCAGAATATCCGCAGGCAGACCGAGCGCACGGTGGCCGAGACGCTGCAAATGATGTCGGTATCGGTCGGCGCCGGCACCACCGCCTCTGGCGGTAACCTACCGTCCAAGCAAGCCGAAGCCGAACCGGTCGAGGAACACGCCGCCGCAACCGGGGCCGGCCATGGCCATTGACCGCGCAACCCCGCCGCGCCCACCCGCCACATCACACGAGGTCACCCATCTATGACACAGGTCGGCCTCGGCCACTTTCTGGTAGTGTCCGCCATCCTCCTGGTGCTCGGCATCTTCGGCATCTTCCTCAACCGCAAGAACGTCATCGTCATCCTGATGTCGATCGAGCTCATCCTGCTCGCGGTGAACCTGAATTTCGTCGCCTTCTCCGCTGCCCATAACGACCTCGCCGGCCAGGTCATGGCCATGCTGGTGCTCACCGTCGCCGCGGCCGAGGCGGCGATCGGCCTCGCCATCGTCGTCATCTATTTCCGCAATCGCGGGTCGATCCAGGTTGAAGACGTCAACCTGATGAAGGGCTGAGGTCGGTGGTCGGTTGTCAGATGGCCGAACCGCGCCCAGCGAGGAAGAGCCCATGATCTACCCGATCGCCGTCTTCGCCCCGCTCGCCGGCGCTTTGGTCTCCGGCCTGCTCGGCCGCGCGATCGGCGACAAGGCCGCGATGAGCGCGTCCATCCTCGGCATGGTGATCGCCGCCATCTGCGGGCCGCTGGCATTCTTCCAGTTGACCGCGGGCGCCGATCCAGGCGTGCTCGACCTCGGCAGTTGGATCGAGGCCGGCCGCTTCCACGTCGAATGGGCGCTGCGCTACGACACCCTGTCCGCCGTCATGGTGGCGATGGTTTCATTCGTGTCGATGCTGATCCACGTCTACTCGATCGGCTACATGGGCCACGAAACGCGGCCGAAATACCGCTTCTTCGCCTACCTGTCGCTGTTCAGCTTCGCCATGCTGATGCTGGTGACCGCCGACAACCTGACCCAGTTGTTCTTCGGCTGGGAAGGCGTCGGCCTCTGCTCCTACCTGCTGATCGGCTACTGGTACGACCGCCCGGCCGCCAATGCCGCCGCGATCAAGGCCTTCGTCGTCAACCGCGTCGCCGACCTGCCGTTCGCGGTCGGCCTGGCACTGATCTTCTTCAAGTTCGGTTCGCTCGACTTCGGCGTGATCTTCCCCGCCGCCGCCCAGCACGCCGCCGACACCTACACCCTGTTCGGCGCTACATTCCCCGCCCTCGAGGTCATCGGCTTCCTGCTGTTCATCGGCGCCATGGGCAAGTCGGCCCAGCTCGGCTTCCACGTCTGGCTGCCCGACGCCATGGAGGGCCCGACCCCGGTCTCCGCCCTGATCCACGCCGCGACGATGGTGACCGCCGGCGTGTTCCTGATGGCGCGGATGTCGCCGCTGATGGAATACGCCCCGACCGCGCTGGGATTCGTGACCTTCATCGGCGCCTCCACCGCACTGTTCGCCGCCACCATCGGCTGCGCCCAGAACGACATCAAACGGGTCATCGCCTATTCCACCTGCTCCCAGCTCGGCTACATGTTCGCCGCCGCCGGAGTCGGTGCCTTCCAAGCCTCGATATTCCATCTGATAACCCACGCCTTTTTCAAGGCGCTGCTGTTCCTGTCCGCCGGGTCCGTTATCCACGCGATGTCGGACGAGCAGGACATGCGCAAGATGGGCGGCCTCGCGCGGGTCATCCCGGTCACCTGCACGGTGATGTGGATCGGCAACCTCGCGCTCGCCGGCATTCCGCCGTTCGCCGGATCGTACTCCAAGGATGCGATCATCTCGGCGACCTACGCCGCCGGCACTGGCATCGGCACCTACGCCTTCATCTGCACCGTTCTGGCGGCGTTCCTGACCGCTTTCTACTCCTGGCGGCTGCTGTTCATGACCTTCCACGGCAAGTCCCGCGCCGACCACCACGTGCTTGAACACGCTCATGAAAGCCCTTGGGTCATGCTCGGCCCGCTGGTTGTGCTGTCGATCGGCGCGATATTCGCCGGCTGGGCGCTGGACAACTGGTTCATCGGCGCCGACTGGCAGCATTTCTGGAACGGCGCGATCTTCAACGGCCCGAACAACCACGTCATCGAGAACCTCGAACACGTTCCCACCTGGGTTGATCTCTCGCCGCTGGTCTTCGCCCTGCTCGGCATTGCCGCCGCCTTCGTGATGTATATCGTCAACCCGCTGCTGCCGGGGCGCCTGGCGCAAAGTTTCAACGGCATCTACCGCTTCCTGCTGAACAAATGGTACTTCGACGAACTGTACAACACCATCTTCGTGCAGCCGGCGATCCGCCTGTCGCGGCTGTTCTGGCAGGTCGGCGACGTGACCCTGATCGACGGCGTGCCGAACGGGCTGGCGGAATTGACCACCGACGGGTCGCGCCAGGCGGTCAAGTTCCAGACCGGTTCGCTGGCGGTCTATGCCTTCGTCATGCTGATCGGCGTCGTCGTGCTGGTCGGCATCTTCATGCTGACCCGGTAAGATCATGAACACTCCGCTTGCCATCGCCACCGGCAACGCCGCCGGCTTCCCGATCCTGTCGATGATTACCTGGCTGCCGCTGGTCGGATGCCTGGTCATCATGATGGTGCGCGGCGACGAGGAGACCGTCGCCAGCAACGCCCGCTGGACCGCGCTATGGACCAGCCTGCTGGTGCTGATCCTGTCGCTGGTGCTGTGGGTCAAGTTCGACCAGTCCGACGCCGGCTTTCAGTTCAACGAGCACGTCACCTGGCTGCCGGAATACAAGGTCGGCTACAGCATGGGGGTCGACGGCATCTCGATCTTGTTCGTGCTGCTGTCCACCCTACTGACCCCGATCTGCATCCTGTCCGCCTGGGACGCCATCCATACCCGCGTGCGGGAGTTCATGATCAGCTTCCTGGTGCTGGAAACCATGATGGTCGGCATGTTCTGCGCCACCGACTTCGTGGTGTTCTACATGTTCTTTGAGGGCGTGCTGATCCCGATGTACCTGATCATCGGCGTCTGGGGTGGCCCGCGGCGGGTCTATGCCGCGGTCAAATTCTTCCTCTACACGCTGACCGGATCGGTGCTGATGCTGCTGGCGCTGATCGCCATGTGGGTGCTGGCCGGCACCACCGACATCCCGACCTTGCTGCACACCCAGTTTCCGCCGGCGATGCAGAATTGGCTGTTCCTGGCGCTGTTCGCGTCGTTCGCGGTGAAGGTGCCGATGTGGCCGGTGCATACCTGGCTGCCGGACGCGCACGTCGAGGCGCCGACCGCCGGTTCGGTGATCCTGGCCGGCGTGCTGCTGAAGATGGGTGCCTATGGGTTCCTGCGCTTCTCGGTGCCGATGCTGCCCCACGCCGCCGCCACCTTCGCACCGTTCATGTTCACGCTGTCGGTGGTGGCGGTGATCTACACGTCACTGGTCGCGCTGGCGCAGGAGGACATGAAGAAGCTGATCGCCTATTCCTCGGTCGCCCATATGGGCGTCGTCACCATCGGCATCTTTACCTTCAACGTCCAGGGCATTTCCGGAGCGCTGTTCCAGATGCTGTCGCACGGCATCGTCTCCGCCGCATTGTTCCTGATCGTCGGCGTGGTCTACGACCGTATCCACACGCGTGAGATCGCCCGCTACGGCGGTCTGGGGGACAGGATGCCGGCGTATGGGCTGGTCTTCATGCTGTTCATGATGGCCTCGGTCGGGCTGCCCGGTACCGCCGGTTTCGTCGGCGAATTCCTGGTCATCCTCGGCTCGCTGCAGGTCAACTTCTGGCTCGCTTTGCTGGGCGGCATGGGGATGATCCTCGGCGCGGGCTACATGCTGTATCTGTATCGCCGGATCATCTTCGGCCGGATCACCAAGGACGACCTGCGCAACATCCTCGACCTCAGCCCGCGGGAGTGGGCGGTGTTCGCGCCGCTGATCGTGCTGACCTTGTGGATGGGCATCTACCCGTCCAGCTTCACCGGCTACTTCGATGCGACCGTGGGCGCGATGGTGCAGCAGCACACCGCGGCGCTGGCCGCCACAACCAAGCTCGCCACGACCCTGCACTGATGAACGGGGCACTTATGAACGGGGCACTGATGAATGGGGCACCGATGAACTGGACTTTGGCCCTGCCCGAGATCGTGCTCGCCGCCATCGGCATGGCGACCCTGATCTTCGGTGTGCTACGCAAGCAGGACAGTACGTCGCTTTGCACCATGTTCGTCATCGGCGGCTTTCTGATCGCCGGCCTTCTGGTGCTGACCCGATCCACCGGGTTCGGCTTCCGCGGCCAGTTCGTGTCGGATCCGTTCAGCGCCTTCAATCAGATCCTCATTCTGGCCGGGGCGGCCCTGTCGTCGATCATGGCGCTGGACTGGAATCGTTCGCAGGGGATCGCCCGCTTCGAGTTCCCGGTGCTGATGCTGTTCTCCACCATCGGCATGATGATCATGGCCTCGGCGTCCAACCTGATGACGCTGTATCTCGGCCTGGAACTGCAATCGCTGGCGCTCTACGTGCTCGCGGCTTTCGCCCGCGACGATCTGCGCTCGTCCGAGGCCGGGCTGAAGTATTTCGTCCTCAGCGGCCTGGCGTCAGGGCTTCTGCTGTACGGCATATCGCTGGTCTACGGATTCTCCGGCACTATGGATCTGTACTCGCTGCGCGACCTGCTGGTGCACCCGCAAGCGGCTTCCCCCGGCCTGGTCGTCGGCATCGTATTCGTTCTGGTCGGGCTGGCCTTCAAGGTCTCGGCGGTGCCGTTCCATATGTGGACGCCAGACGTCTACGAGGGCGCGCCGACCCCGGTCACCGTGTTCTTCGCCACTGCCCCAAAGGTCGCCGCGATGTCGCTGCTGCTGCGGGTGATGGGCACATCGTTCGCCTCCCTGGTCGGCGCCTGGCAGATCCTGGTGGTGATCGTGTCGATCGCCTCGATGCTGCTGGGCGCGTTCGCCGCAATCGGGCAGACCAACATCAAGCGGCTGATGGCGTATTCGTCGATCGGCCACATGGGCTATGCGCTGATCGGCCTGGCGGTGGGTAACGCCGCCGGCGTGCGCGGCACCCTGGTCTATATGGTGATATACGTCTTCATGACCGCCGGGACGTTCGCCTGCATCCTGGCGATGCGCCGCCGCGGCCGCGCGGTCGAGCAGATCTCCGACCTCGCCGGCCTCGCCGCCAACGACCCGGCTCTGGCGCTGGCGCTGGCGGTCTTCATGTTCAGCCTGGCCGGCATCCCGCTGATGTCGGGCTTCTTCGCCAAGCTGTATATCTTCCTCTCAGCGGTGCAGGCCGGCCTGTGGACGCTGTCGGTGATCGGCGTGCTGACCAGCGTCGTGGGCGCGTTCTATTATATCCGCATCATCAAGGTGATGTACTTCGATCCCGCGGCCGAACGCTTCGACCCGAGGCCCGCATCATTGTCCTTCGTGGTGGCGGCAACCGGGCTGTTCACCGGGTTCTTCTTCCTGTTCCCGGCTCCGGTCGTGGCCGCGGCACAGGCGGCGGCAGGGGTATTGTTCCACTGACAGCCTAGCCCCCTGGCAGTTCCCCCCTGGCAGTTTTGCATTGAGCGCGCGCGCGCCGCTGGCCTATACCCGACCGATCCGCTGGCCAGGAGCAAAATCCGCTGATGGACGCTGAACCGAACCGCGCAGCTTCGCTCGACGATCGCGCCCTGGTGCTACAGTTCGAAAGTATCGGCGACAACTGCGAGCTCGGTCTCGTGCAGCGCCGCGCCGGGGAAGAACCGCTGGGACTGCTTCGTTTCGCTGGCGTCCCCTTGCGCAACCTTCTGCGCGGGCTGAAAGCCGGTTTCGCCAACATCGCGGACCCGAACCATATTCGTATCAGCCCCGAAAACGGCGAGTACATGGTCAAGCTGACCAAGTACGACTTCACCTACCACGCGCACGTAAAGACCAGCGAGATGACCCCCGAGGCGCTGCACCGTCAGCAGTGCCGCACCGTCGGCTTCCTGGCACAAAAGCTGATCGACGACCTGCGCCATCCCGCAAAGATATTGGTATTTCGCCAGAACGAATCGCTGCTGGCGGGCGATTTGATCGACTTGCGCATCGCGCTGTCCGCCTACGGCTCGAGCATCCTGCTTTTGGTGCAGGCCGCCTGTACCGGTCACCCGCCCGGTACGGTCGAGGTTGCGGATGACCGCATGATGGTCGGCTACGTGCGCCGCCTGGCCGACCGTGAAAGCGTGCCGGACCTGGATTTCGACTCCTGGATGCGAATGCTTCGCCGCGCCCACGCACTCTGGTCCCACGCCAGCGACGGCCGCCTGGTGCGCCAGGCAGCCGAACCCACACGGCGCACCGAACTGACCTTTGGCGCCGAAGGCAACGCCGGCGCATCGCTCGGCTACGGTTGGTCCGGACCCGAAGCCGGCCACCAGTGGGCGGTGGACGAGCGCAGTCTGATCACCGTCGAAGTCCCCGGGTCGGCCGACGAATACTGGCTGGAAATGGATGTCCTTCCATTCGTCAGGCCGCCATTGCTGCCGCGACAACGGCTGGACGTGATCGTCGGCGGAACCCTGGTACGCAGCTTCGCCGCGCTGCCCCGTGGCGAGGTGAGTTGCGTGCTGCCGGGCCATCTGCTGGCAGATCGCCCGACCGTGGACATCGTCCTGCACCACCCCCACGCCGCCAGCCCGATGCTGGTGGCGTCCGAGGCCGACGACAGGCGCCTGGCCGTGTCGTTCCGCCGGCTCGCCCTGGTGTGTGCCTGACCGGCTTTTTGACATCGACCCATCGCGCGCGGAAAAACTCCCCATCGAGGAGAACCGCCCATGCCCGCATCGCCCGCCGCGCCTTCTTCCACCGCAACACCCTCACCCGGACCGGCGATTGCCGCCATCGGCTTCATCGGTCTCGGCGTGATGGGCGAACCGATGTGCGGCCACCTCGCCCGCCGCTCGGGCCTGCCGATCCTCGCCCACGACTTGCGAGCCGAACCGCTGCAGCAGCTTGCGGCCTACGGCGTGAAGGCCGGATCGCTGAACGACATCGCCGCCGCCTGCGACCTAATCCTGCTGTCGCTGCCCGACGGCAAGGCCGTCGATGACGTCGTCGGCCAGCTCGAGCCGCATTTGCGCGCCGGCCAATGCGTCGTCGACACCAGCACGTCCTCGGTCGAGCTCACCCGCCGGATCGGCGCCCGTCTGACCGCGAACGGCATCCTCTATGCCGACGCACCCGTCGCCCGCACCCGCGAAGCGGCATCGCGTGGTGAACTCAGCATCATGGTCGGCGCCACCGAGGACACCTTCGCCCGCATCCGCCCGATCCTGCAGACAATGGGAACCGACGTCACCCATTGCGGGCCGGTCGGCTGCGGCCAGGTGGTGAAGATCCTCAACAACATGCTGGTATTCCAGCACTGCGGCGCCCTGGCCGAGGCGATCGCCATCGGCCGGCGCAACGGCGTCCCGCCCGACATATTGCTGCCCACCATGGCAATGGGTTCAGGTGACAGCTTCGTTTTGCGCAACCACGGGCTCAAGTCCATGCTGCCGGGTGACTTCCCCGACCGGGCGTTCTCCACCCGTTACGCGATCAAGGACCTGTCCTACGCATTGGAGATGGCCGCCGCCTCCGGCCTCGACATCGCAGCGGCAAACCTGACCATGCAACGGCTGAAGCAGGCCGAACAGGCTGGCCACGGCGAGCAGTACCATCCGGTCGTGCTGCGCGTGATCGATCCGCAATGACCCCGTTTCCACCCGCCTCTTCCTGGCGTGCCGCTTGCGCTGCCGACGTCCCGCTGGCGGCATGGGAGGGCCCATGGTCGATCGACTTCGCGATCACGAACGGCTCCGACACGACCGTGTTCAGCGTGTTGGATGGCAAGCCTCAAACCACCACCGCCGGCGAACCCGCGTTCACCCTCTGCGCGCCTGAGGCGGTGTGGCGGAAATTCCTGCAGCCGATCCCCCCAAGGCACCACCACGGCATCTTCGCGATGCACTACCGCGTGCCCGCGTTCACCATCCAAGGCGACCAGTTGGCCTTCATGCAGCACGCCCATATCGCCCGCCGCGTGCTGGAGATCGGCAAGTGGCTGGCGCTTGGTAACCAACCTCCAGTGCCGGTCAACCTCGCACCCAGGCAGGGTCCGAGGCCGGCGCCGAAGCCCCAGGGCGGCTACGTTCCGGTCTCCGCCAGCGGTATCACCTATCAGATCTACCACGAAACCGCCGGCACCGGCCGCGACGTGCTCTGCATGCACACCGCTGGCTCCGACGGGCGCCAATTCCACGGCCTGATGGCCGATCGCCGCATCACGGACGACCATCGACTGGTGGCGTTCGACCTGCCGTGGCACGGCAAGTCGCCCCCGCCCGACGCCGCCGTTCCCGGATCATGGCGCCTGAACACCGACCTTTATGTCGAACTCATCATGGGCTTCATTGCCGCCGCACGTCTGGATAGGCCGATCGCGCTGGGTGCGTCGATGTCGGGTGAGATTTGCCTCGAACTCGCCCACCGCCATCCCGAGGCGTTCACCGGCATAGTCGCCTGCGAGGCCTGCGAGAAAATCGAGCGGCGCCAGACCAGTTGGGCGGCACACCCCCAAGTCAACCAGGCGCTGTTCGTTCCGGAATGGATCAGGGCACTCTGCGCGCCGCAAAGTCCGGCCGAGTATCAGGAAGCGATCGCCTGGCACTACGGCCAGGGTGGCCCGGCGGTGTTCCACGGCGACATCGCATTCTATTCCGGCGACTGGGACGCACGCGAGCGCATCGCCCGGATCGACACCAACCGCTGCCCACTATTCATGCTGACCGGAGAATACGATTACTCGTGCACAACGGAAATGTCAGCCGCGACGGCCGCCAGGATTCCCGGCGCGAGGTTCCAGGAGATGCCCGGCCTCGGCCATTTCCCGTTCGCCGAGAACCCGCCGCTGTTCGCCGAATACCTGTTGCCACTGCTGGTGCAGTTGAAGGCCTAGCAGGTGGTTGCTGAAAGACCCTAGGTGTCGCGGGTGGCAATCGACATCTGCGATGCTCAGCGCCAGCAAGGATGTCACCGATGACCGCCGATCCAAGGTCATTGGTGCTTTGTTCAGCTCGTGGGTGGTTGTCCTCGGCACCGTCTTGACGCAGATATCTTTTGGCCCGCACGTCCAATGAAAGGAGTGGATACGCCGAATGCAGAATAGATTTTTCGTGTTCGCCATCAGCGCAGTTATGCTGATGATCAGCGCGCCAGCGGTTATCGCTTCGCCCGTCGACGGAAACTGGGCGCTCAGCGACGTGGTGTTGAGAATCTTCGACTGCCAGACATTGGTCTGCGGAAAAGTCGTCTGGACAAAAGACCCACAAACCCGCGGCAGGGACTGCGGCAGGACGGTAGTCTGGGGCTTGTCACAAACCGACCCGAAAACCTGGTCAGGAGGCTCTATCTACGATCCGAATGACGGCACCACATACGGCTTGTCGGCGACGCTGGCGCCGGATGGGACACTGCATGCGCGGATCTACCGCGGTGTCTCGCTGTTCGGAAAAACTAAAATCCTGAGGAAGGTGGCGCCGAAATCGCTCGATGGATGGTGCGCCTGATGCGATGGCGCCGCGAGACGGCACCTTGCTACGTCGCGAACCAGACCTCGAAGACCGCGCGGTCTCACTCAACGCTCGGATCCCAAGCGTTGAGTGAGAATCGGCTCCGCTCTCGGCGGCGCCATCGGCGACCTGTCCCATCAATTCCACAACTCGGCCACCCGGCGCGTTGACGCCGGTGGTCGCAAGGTTAAGGTTGGGCGCATCATTTTATCGGATGGCGCGGCCATGAATATCGCAACCTCGCCGGCATCCACCGCCGGTGTTTCCGAAGCCGAATGGCAAATCCGCTGCGATCTGGCGGCGTTGTATCGCCTGATCGCCCACCACCGTTGGACTGACCTGATCTACACCCACCTTAGCGCTCGGATTCCCGGCCCGGAGCACCATTTCCTGATCAACCGCTACGGCGTCAATTTCGAGCACATGCGCGCCTCCGACCTGGTGAAGATCGACGTCGAAGGCAACATCGTCGAACCCGAGCGCGGGCTCAGCAGCCGCGATGTGAACGCGGCAGGCTTTACCATCCACTCCGCCGTCCATATGGCGCGCCACGACCTGATGTGCGTCGTGCACACCCACACCGCCGCCGGGATCGCGGTCTCGGCGCAGAAGGACGGGCTGCTGCCGCTGTCGCAGCACGCCTGCAAGTTCTACGGCCGGCTGGCCTATCATGGCTACGAGGGCATCGCGCTGGACATCGATGAGCGACAGCGCCTGGTTGCCGACCTCGGCCAGCACAAGGCAATGATCCTGCGCAACCATGGCCTGCTGGTCGGCGGAACTTCGATCGCCGAGGCGTTCCACATGATCTACATGCTGGAGCGCGCCTGCGGCGCCCAGATCGCCGCGCTGTCCGGTGGACGCGAGATCATTCTGCCGCCGCCCGAGGTCTGCGCTCACACCGCCGAACAATTCGCCCGCCAGGAAATCGACGCCGACTATGCCATGGTCTGGGACGCCGCCCTGCGCCTGATCGAGGACGGCAAGCCCGACTATCGATCTTGAATCAGCGCCCGACGCCTCCGGCGACACCGACCCGTCAGAACGATTCCCGCGTCGGCGGCACGGTGATGCAGGCCATCCGCCGACCGTTTAGTCGTGCGCACGCCGCCTCCGCCTGCGGCGCCGTCAGGCCAAACAGCCGAGCGCGAAATGCCCTCTGGTTGCCCAGCGGCGTGGTCGCCGGAAGCTCGATCTTCGCCGTCCGCAACAGATCGGGCACCACCGATCGGGCGCCCTCGGCCGCTGCCTGAGCGCTGGACAGATTGGCGAATGCGCCGACCTGGATCGCCCATCTGCCCCGCGATGCTTCGGGTGAAAATGCAACCGGCCGCGCCATGCGTTCCTGCAACGGTCGCATCTCCGCCGCATAACCACCCTGGTGGGCTGGCACAGGACCCGGCGGCGGCAAAGGCTGCGTGACGATCGTCGCCGGTGGCGGCAACGACTGCGTCACGATCGCCGCCAGCGGCGGCGAGGACTCAGCGATGATTGCCGGCACGGCCGGCACTGGCCGGCACGGGTGGGTCGGATCATAGGCAGCGTCCGGATTACAGGACCCTTGCGCATATCCCGGAGCATGCGTCGGGCCCGATACCGTCGCCGCCGGCGCGGCGGGCACCGGCCGGCACGGACGGGTCGGATCATAGGCGGCGTTCGGGTCACAGCCACCCTGCGCATACGCCGGCTCCAATCCCGTCGCCGCCGGGGCGGCGGCCATCGGCTGGCACGGGCGCGTCGGGTCGTAAGCCGCATCCGGGTCGCACGCATCCTGGCCGGGGCCAGCCGCATCAACCGGCGAGGCCGCCGCCGCGGTCGCCACGACCGTGCGGCGCAGCGGTGTGCACGGACCACTGGGATTATACGCCGCGTCCGGATCACAGCCGGACGCTGTCGCCCGGGATGGCAGGCGCACGCCTTGCCCCGCGTAAACCGCCAGCGGGCCGGAGGCCGGCGTTCCAGGCCCCAGCAACGGCGCGATCGAAGCCACGTAATTGACCGTTTCGCTCGGCAATGCCCGACCATAGCTCAGATAGGCGTCCAACCGTCTCGGTCCGGCATTGTAAGCCGCCAGGAACCCCGGCGAGCCGTAGCGGTCATACATCTCACGCAGGTAGGCGGTGCCGGCCAGAATGTTGTTGTGCGGGTCGAACGGGTCCTCGCCCAGATTGTAACGGTCACGCAGACCCTCGTAGGTGTCTGGCATAACCTGCATCAGACCCATCGCCCCGGCCCACGAGATTACATCCTCCTGCCCCCCCGACTCCTGGCGCATGACCCGGCGTATCCATAGCTCCGGCACACCGAACCGGCCGGATGCCTCATGGATATACGGACCCCATGGATCGCTCGCCGGTCCCGGAGGCGGATAATACCGCGATGGATTGCGCTGCACCCGTGCGTGGTGCCCAGGGTTGCCGCCGCAACCGCCGAGGCCGGCCAGCACGCTCAGGCAGGCAAACAGATAAACCCACCATGACAGCCTAGGCCGAGCGGCAGGCAAGACGCAGCGACTCATGGACGAAAATCCGGCGCGGTGCTTTGGCTCCTGTTACCACAAAGCCTGAACAAAGCAGCCGAAATCTTTGGCGACGCTGCGCAATTCATTCGCACTGTTGCGCCGCACCCGCCAGCCGATGGGTGTTCCCGGGGCGAAATGGACCAAAGAGATGCGGAATTTAGCAGCACTGTCGTCCGAAATAGGTCATAACGTACTCGCAAATTCATGGCGTCGCCGGGGGCGTTCCCTCTCAGCAGTGCGCGTATCTGGTTCGGATGTGACGAGGTTCGTTGAATGGAAGCATTGCTGCTGTGCCTCGACGTCGGCATGTTGCTCGCAGTTTTTGCCTGGGTAATCGGGAACGGAGGCTCCTCCAGTAGCCCGACCGGGCTGTTTCGTTACAAGGCCGAACTGCCCAGCCAATCTCCGCCAGCGCGACAGGCGACGCGGCCCTGGCGCCCGTCCCGGTAGGCCGCCATGCGCGACGCCATGTTCCTGGCCGCGATGGTCGCCATCATTCCGATGGGGCTGGGCCGACCAGACATCTGCATCGCGTTGTGGGCGTATGTGTCGCTGCTCGATCCCAACAACTTCCTCTACGGCTTCGGCGCCACGCTGCCCTATGCCAAATTCGCCACGGGTTTGACCGTGGTGGCGCTGCTTACCAGTCAAGAGAAGAAGGTATTCTACTGCGACCGAACCACCGCCCTGGTGCTGATCTTCCTGGTGATAGCGGCTCTGGCCCAATTCACCGCACTGTCCGATGCGTCGCTGGGGTGGGACATCCTCGACAAACTCTGGAAGATCGTCGCCCTCAATCTGCTCGTGGTCTGCTTCATGCGCACCCGGTTGCGCATCCACCTGTTGATACTGACGATCTGCCTGGCTGTCGGATTCAATGGTGCAGGGGAAGCGCTGAAATACCTTCTGTCCGGCGGCGGCCACAAAGTCGAGGGGATGCCGAGCTGGGGTGACAACAACGCGGTCGCGTTGATCGTCCTCATGACCATGCCGATGCTCGCCTATGTCCGCGAGGTGTCGGAGGCTCGGTCGCTGCGGCTGGGCGCACTGGCTGGTATTATCCTGTTCGCCATTTGCGTGGTTGCCACGGCATCCCGCGGTGGCTTGGTCGGTCTCCTCATTCTGGCGCTGGCGGGCATCGCCAAGACACGGCACAAGGTCCGCTATATGGCCGCGCTGCTGATCGCTGGACTGGTGCTGGTCAGAACCGTGCCGGACAGTTGGACCCAGCGCATGGACACGATCCAGGATGCCGATCAGGATTCGTCGTTCATGGGGCGGGTGGTGGTGTGGAAGCTAAGCACCCTCATTGCCCTCGACCATCCCCTGCTCGGCGGCGGCTTGCACGCGGTGCAATCGCAAAACGTCTGGGACGCCTATGTTCCGAGCTTCGGAAAATTGTCGTTCATTCCCACCGAGGAGCCGGATGTCAGACCGCACGCTGCCCACAGCATCTACTTTGAAATACTCGGCGATACCGGCTTTCTCGGGTTCCTGGTTTTCCTTGGCATCATCGCAAGCTGTGTCCGTGATAGCTTCCGGATCAAGGCGGCGGCACGAAACCGCCCGGACCTGCAGTGGGCTGCAAGGCTCGCGAGTATGCTACAACTCAGCCTGCTCACGTTCCTGATCACCGGGGCAGCGCTCAGCGCGGCGTACCACGACCTGGTCTTTCTCCTCTTCGCACTTTTCTCGACGGTTCGTGCCGTGGTTGTCGCCGCGCCGAGCTACGAGGTCCGGGCACTGGCGGCTGCCCCGCTGCAGGTTACTGGTTGGCGATCTCGTCGGCTCGACCCGGTGAGTCCGCCGTGGCGTCTGCATTCAAGTAAAATCTTGAAATAATACTCCGTTGATGGTTCTGCGCCACCGTCCGAGCAGGACCGCCGCGTCAGCTCGGACGATTTTTCTACGCATCAGATTTCTACGCAACAAAAGTCCCGATGCGATATCGTATCGTTATAGCCCAAACAGACGGAAAAATGGATTGATGCTGAAGGCATTTAACAGATTGCGTAGTCGACCCCTGATCCAACGTGCGCGCTCATTGAGTGGAGCGTGGCCCTTGCACCATGCGATCAAGCAAACGGAAGGTCGATTTGGATCACGCCGGACAGGCCAAGAACGAACCCGCCCTATTCAAACAGAGAGCCTCCTTATCAATGACCCCCGTTCGCCTGCCGCATAGACTTTCGGCTCCGCTCCACAATTTCCGCATCGCCGGGATCCAGCACACGCCTTCCTTGCGGGCCAAACCGACCGGCTTGATGTATTTCAGCCAAGTATGCCATCGCGACGTGCGCTGCTGGCTGGTTGCGATCAAGTCGGTCTCGGCGGCAATCGGCCCCGGCGAATTCGCCGTGGTGGATGATGGATCGCTTACGGAAGCGGACCGGGAACTTTTGCGCCGGCATGTAGAGGACTTGCTTATCCTGCCGCTCAGCGGCGTTGATAGGGAAGGATGCCCAGCCGGTGGTTGCTGGGAAAGATTATTGGCATTACTTGATCTCAACCAAGACTACTAT
This sequence comes from Rhodopila sp., assembly GCF_965277165.1. GTDB lineage: Bacteria > Pseudomonadota > Alphaproteobacteria > Acetobacterales > Acetobacteraceae > Rhodopila. Next base: position 847,142 of record NZ_CBDICE010000005.1, on the reverse strand, counting down.
GTGGTGCAAGTCGACGCGGATCTGGTGGCGCGGCTACCACTTGCCGAGGTAGTGGCGGCCGTGGGCTCCAACCGAGGCTTCATCCTCTCGGGCGAGCCAGGTGTAACGATCACCACCGCGTGCCAAGCTGCCGAAAACGCACGAAGGGTGACGTTCGATCACGTGCAGTTCGCCGCGGAACGTCTGCTGGAACAATTGCCTGGTGCCAACACGCTGCGCTACGTACGCGGCTGCGCCGGATTCGCCGGATTCCCACGCGGTCTTGGTCGGGGCGCGGTAGTCGCATTCTCGGCATTCATGCAACAACATTTGGGTGACAGGTGGAGCAGATGGGGGTCAGAGCAGGTGACATCCAACTTTTCGGTCGCCAATAGTGGTCCTGATCCGCTGGTGCTCCCCTGGGTTCGATTCCCGGCTTTTGGCTGGCACCGTGATATCAGCCACGCGGCGTTGATCCATTTCGTCGGAACTTATCGCTACGAGAGCGGTGTCTATACGCGTGTCAGCAGAACTGCAATTAAGCAAATCTCAACCGAGTACTAAAGTTGGAAAATCCTTGCACGGCAGTACATCGGCTTCAGTTCTCGCAGGCGCCGATGCCTGAGCGCCATCCATCTATTGGGTTCGCCTACGTGATCGCCGCGCCCGGCTACCTGCAACCACAATCGAACGCCGAGCCGGCGGTCAGCCGGCTTACTCGGAGAATGAACAGATGGGCCCACCCGCAACGACCGTCCGTTGGCTGCCGAACTACATCAAGGCCTTCGGCGCCGTCAGAGGTTTATCCCTGCTCTGGCGGACGGCTCGTCTGGACCGCACCAACGGAAGCCAGCCGGAACGGCTTGCCGTTCCAGGTCTGGGCGAAATCTGGCTGAGGCCTGACGTTCGCGACCATGCCATATTTCAGCAGGTCTGGATCAAGCGCGAGTACGACTTGCTCGCTTCGGCGCCGCGCCACTTCCCCGGATTGATGGAAACTTACCGGGCTACGCTCGCCGGAGGTGGGCGGCCGCTGGTCTTGGATGCAGGCGCACATGTCGGGATGAGTGTGCTGTGGTGGCGGCATGTGTTCCCCGAGGCACGGATCGTAGCCGTCGAGCCGTCCTCGGAAAACGTCGAGGTGTTGCGCCGGAACGTTGCAAGACTGAACAACGTGACAGTCCTGCACGCCGCCGTCGCCGGCAATCCCCGCGCGCTCCGCGTCATGCACCCTGCGGCCTGCGGGTCGGCCGTTCGCGTTAGCGAGAAAGGGACTGGCGAATCTGTTCCCGCCCTTACGATCGCCCAGATCCTCGATCAGGTCGATGCCGACCACATCTTGCTTGCAAAAATCGATATCGAGGGCGGCGAGGCGGATCTTTTTGCAGGCGACCTTGCTTGGCTGGATCGCACACGCGCGCTCGCCATCGAGACCCACGACTGCCTCTACCCAGGTGAGGGAACAAGCCGATCCTTGTTCGCTGCTATCGCTGAGCGACCTTTTGATTTTCTGACCAGCGGAGAGAACGTGCTTCTGTTCCGTTCTTGAAGCTGCATCTATCGCGGGCGGTCGAAGCCGAACATGTGTCGAAGCGGATGCCGCCGCTCGGTCGTGCCAGGTTTCAATCGATCGCTGCATGCACCAGATTGGCCACCCGATCCAGCCGCGCCGAGTGCCACGGATCAGGACTGACAAAGTTCGTCAAATAGCTGAACGAAACCCCGCTGCTAGGGTCGGCCCACGAGTACGACGACCCCACCCCGCCGTGCCCGAACGTAACCGGCGCGCCGATCGTGCCCAGCCCCCGAATGCGATCGCTCTCGCCCCGCACGTGCGGCCCAAGCCCGCGATGCATCGGAATACCCCCCATCTGCAGGTCCGGCGCTTCACCCGTATGGCCGCGCGACACGTAGGCAATTAGCCGAGGCGAAAACAGTCGCACCGTCCCAAGCCGTCCGCCATGCCCCAGCATCTGGTAAAACGCCGCCATGCCCCTGGCCGTGGCGAACCCACCCCCGCTCGGCAGCCCAGCCGCCCGCATGGCGGCGGAGTTGTCACGCTTCTCCGGCCCATAGGTATCGGCGCACCGGCCCTGCCGCGCCTCCGGCACGCCAACGAAAATGTCGTTACCGAGACCCAGCGGCTCCACCACCCGCTCGCGGATGATGTCGCGGTAGTCCTTGCCGGTCACCGCCTCGATGACCATCGCCTGCACCAGATGGGCCGCGCGTCCGTGGTATTGCAGCCGCGTCCCCGGCGTCCACTCCAACGAAAAATCACAGACCTGCTTGCGCATCAAAGCGTGGTCGGTCCACGTCGCCTGAGTGACATCGCCATTCGGGAAGCCGCCCTGGTGCGTCATCACCTGCTGCAGCGTGATCTCACCTTTGCCCCGTTCGGCGAACTCCGGCAGGAAATCGGCGACCTTGTCCATGAACGACAGCGTGCCGTCCTCCACCAGCGTCCACACCGCCGAGGACGTCAGCACCTTGGTCTGGCTGAACAACAAGAACAGCGTCTCGTCGCTGGCCGCGACCTTGCCGCCTTCCGTCTTCGCGTCGCCGTAGGTCCGCGACAACCCAAGCTTGCCGTTCCTGGCCAACGCGATTTGTGCACCGGCATAGCGACCCTCGGCGATGTGGGCCTGGATCAGCGCGTCCAGGTGGTCCAGCGGTTTCGCCGCAAATCCCAGCGCCGAGAGGTTGGATTCTGGCAACGGGTAGCTGTCGGGCATGGGGATATCCTGCTGCTGGTGACCGGGCACCTGGTTATCGGGGACGCCAATTGCCGGCACGTTACCCCGGGCTTGGTTTGGGTGCCAATCGGCCGCTGCCGACACCTCGGATCACCTCGGAAATCCCACGTCCGGAACCGCCTTGCCTACCTATCCCGGATCATGTCTGATCCGCCCAACTCGTTCAAGGAGACCCGATGCCCAAACGCCGCACCGCCCGCCTGCTTGCACTCAACCTCGCCGTCAGCGGCATGCAACCGTTCGGCATCGCTACCGGCCGCCGGCCGCCGCGGCGTCCGGTCCACGAAATCTCTGAGGTGCTCTGATCATGGCGAAAATCGGATTTATCGGTCTCGGCAACATGGGTGCCCCAATGGCGGCCAACCTACTGAAAGATGGCCACAAGGTCACCGGTTACGACCTCAACCCTGCGGCGCTGGACGCGCTGTCCAAGGCCGGCGGCAAGACCGCCAAAAGCGCCGCCGACGCGGTCACCGGCGCCACGGTCGTCATCACCATGCTGCCGGCCGGCGACCATGTTCGCGAGGTCTATCTGCACCAGGGCGGCCTGATCGAAGCCACCAAGGACACCGCGCCGCTACTGATCGACTGCTCCACCATCGACGTCGACACCGCCCGCACTGTCACCGCCGCCGCCGAGGCCGCCGGTTTGGCGATGCTCGATGCTCCGGTCTCCGGCGGCACCGCCGGGGCGCGCAACGGCACGCTGACCTTCATGGTCGGCGGCACCGAAGACGCCTTCGCCAAAGGCAAGTTCATACTCGAGGCGATGGGCAAGAACATCTTCCACGCCGGCGGTCCCGGCGCCGGGCAGGCGGTGAAGATCTGCAACAACATGATGCTAGCGATCAACATGGTCGGCGTTTCCGAAGGCTTTCTGCTGGCCCGGAAACTCGGCCTGGACTGGGACAAGCTGCACCAGGTCTGCGCCACCGCGACCGCCAATTCCTGGGCCCTGTCGAACTACTGCCCAGCACCCGGCCCGGTCCCCGCGGCACCGTCCAACAATGACTACGCCCCCGGCTTCGCCGCCGCGCTGATGGTCAAGGACGTCAAATTATCCCAGGCCGCCGCCGAAGCCACAGCCTCGCCTACCCCGCTCGCCGCCAAGGCACTCAGCTTTTACCAGCAGGTCGTCGATGCTGGCGATGGCAACAAGGATTTCTCGGTTGTGTTTCGTTGGCTGGCGCAGCAGAAGCGCGAATGAAACAACCGCTCGGGAGGCAACAACAATGACGACCCAGGCGTTCAAGGCAGCTCGCGACTTCCTGTTCGCCCATCGCGAGGACTACGCCACCGCCCACCGGGACTTCCGCTGGCCCGATCTGCACCACTTTAACTATGCACTCGACTGGTTCGACGCCGAACTCGCCGTCAACCACCCAAACAACCTTGCGCTCAAGATCGTCGGCCCCGGCGCCGCCACCCGCAGCTTCGCCGAACTGTCCGAAGCGTCGAACCGGGTCGCCAACGGCCTGCGCGCCCTCGGCGTCAAGCGCGGCGACCGCATCCTGTTGATGCTCGGCAACGTCGTCCCACTGTGGGAGAGCATGCTGGCGGCGATGAAACTCGGCGCCGTGGTGATCCCCGCCACCACGCTGCTGGCTGCCTCTGACCTGAAGGACCGCTTCGACCGCGGCCGCACCTGCCACCTGATTGCCGCCGCCTCCGATGCCCCGAAGTTCGACGGCCTCGACCCCTCGGTCACCCGCATCGCGGTCGGCGAGGCGCCCGCCGGCTGGCACGGCTACGACACCCTGCTGCAAGCGCCGGCCGAGTTCCAACCCGACGCCCCGACCAACGCCACCGACCCACTGCTGTTGTACTTCACCTCCGGCACCACGTCCCGCCCCAAGCTGGTCGAGCACAGCCATCAAAGCTATCCGGCCGGCCACCTGGTCACGATGTATTGGATCGGCCTGCGGCCCGGGGACATGCACTTGAACATCTCGTCCCCCGGCTGGGCCAAGCATGCCTATAGCTGCTTCTTCGCGCCCTGGAATGCCGCCGCCACGGTGTTCATCGCCAACCAGCCTCGCTTCGACGCAGCCGCCATGCTGGACGCGATCAGCGAACACAAGGTCACCACGATCTGCGCCCCGCCCACCGTCTGGCGCATGTTCGTGCAGCAAGACATGACGCAATGGCAAACGTCATTACGCGAGGTCTGTTCCGCCGGCGAACCGCTGAACCCCGAGGTTATCGAGCACGTCCGCAAGGTCTGGAACAAGATCCCGCGGGAGGGCTACGGCCAGACCGAGACCACCCTGCAAATCGGCTGCTTTCCCGGCCAGGTGGTGAAGCCGGGCTCGATGGGCCAGGAATCCCCCGGCTTCCGTGTGCGCCTGCTCGACACCGATGGTCGGGGGGCCGAAGAGGCCGAGGTCTGCCTCGAACTCGATCCCCCACCGATCGGCCTGATGCGCGGCTACCAGGACGACGACGGCAGCTTCGCCCCGCTTGGCGTCCAGGCCGGCAACCATCTGGCCTACCGGACCGGGGACGTGGCGACCCGCGACGCGGACGGCTATTTCACCTATGTCGGCCGCGCCGACGACGTGTTCAAAGCCTCCGACTACCGCATCAGCCCGTTCGAACTGGAAAGCGCCCTGATCGAACACCCAGCCGTAGCCGAGGCCGCCGTCGTGCCGGCTCCCGACCCGCTGCGCATGGCGGTGCCAAAGGCGTATCTGACATTGGCGCAAGGGGTGGCACCCACGCGGGAGACCGCGCTGTCGATCTTCCAGCACCTGCGCGGCGTGCTGGCGCCATACAAGCGGATTCGTCGGCTTGAGTTTGGCGAGTTGCCGAAGACCATCTCCGGCAAGATCCGACGGGTGGAGCTGCGGCAAGCCGAGGAGCGGCGCGCGGCCGCAGGTGCGCGGGGTGAGGCGGAGTTTTGCGAGGACGATTTCCCGGAGTTGTCGGCGCGGTAGATCGGTTGGCAGGCAGGGCACGGTCTTCAGCAGGCGCTCGCCGGCTTCGTTGGGCGCGACGCTGCGGGTCGTGCGGGTCAGCAGGCGAATACCCAGCCTGGCTTCAAGGCCGCGGATGGTCTGGCTCAGCGCCGACTGCGACACCCCCAGCCGCGCGGGTGAAGCTGCGGGCATCGGCGACCGCGAGGAAGGCGGAGAGATCGTCGAACTTCGGCGCGACCATTCATAAGGTCCACTTATAGGTTCATGCGGATGATAGCGATTAATCGGCGGCGATGCAGGGGCTAGAATAGCCGGCATCGGCCGTCACAGACCGTTCAGGCAAACAGGAGAACGACGATGGAGATACGGCAAAGCGGGTCACAGCCCTCCGGCAAGGGGCCGGCGGACTATTTCACTGGAGCGGTGCGCATCGATCCGCTGTTCAGCCCGCCCGATCCGGCCCGCGTCGCCGGTGCGCTGGTGACGTTCGAGCCGGGCGCCCGCACCGCGTGGCACACCCATCCGTTGGGTCAGACCTTGATCGTCACCGCCGGGCGTGGCTGGGTTCAGCGCGAGGGCGCCGCGGTCGAGGAAATCCGGCCGGGTGACGTGGTCTGGTTCGCGCCTGGGGAGAAGCACTGGCACGGGGCGACACCGAGCACCGCGATGAGCCATATCGCGATCCAGGAAAAGCTGAATGGGTCGCCGGTGAATTGGATGGAGCACGTCGCCGACGCGCAATACCGGCGATGAGTGTTGGGCGCGGATGCGCCGCGCTCAAATAGCAAAAGTAGTAAAGGAAAAGTCATGACCCAGGGTGTCAAAAAACAAGGTGGTGGTCATCACCGGCGCGAGCAGCGGGCTGGGCGAGGCCACGGCGCGGCAGCTGGCCGGGCATGGCGCCAAGCTGGTGCTGGGGGCTCGGCGTATCGAGCGCCTACATGCGTTGGCGGCGTCGCTTTCGCTCAGTAATGACGCGGTGGTGCAGACTGATGTGACCGAGCTTGCGCAGGTCAGGCGGCTGGTGGATTCGCAGCACCGTGATCTCAACCGCCATGGTGGCGACCGAGCTGGTTGACAGCATCACCGAGCCGGACATCGCGGAGAATTTGCGCGATCGTTACAAGGGTGCGATTTCGGCGGACGCGTTCGCGAGCACGGTGATATTCGCGATGAGCCAGCCGGCCGACGTGGATATCAACGAGAGCCAGGAGTACTAAGTAATGCCACATGTTATCGTAAAGCTTCATGCCGGCAGGACCGAGCAGCAGAAGACGAGGTTGAGTGAGCGGGTGACCCGGGCGGTGATGGCTGAGGTGAACTGCGCCGAGCAATCCGTGTCGGTCCGTATTGAAGATGTTGAGCCGCGCGACTGGGTTGAGAAAGTGTATCAGCCTGACATTATGGGCGGGGCGGGAAGATTGTACAAGAAGCCAGGTTACAATCCTCTTTGACAACCATTTGCGATCACTGGTGGACTCTGTCGCGGGATCAACTACCGCGCGGCGGTCACGCCACCGTCGAGCGACAGCCGAACCAGGTCGCTGGTCCGCGCGACGCCGAGCTTGGCCTTGATCTGGCTGCATGTATTGGCAACTGTCTTGTAGCTGACGCCAAGCGCATCGGCGATTTCCGACAGGCCCTGGCCATCGCCGAGCAGGCGCATGATCTCGAGGTCGCGTTCGGTCAATCGCTGTGCCGGATCGGCTATCTCGGCTGCCCCGAGCGCCAAGCGCTGCGCAATCTCGGCCTCGATGTAGCGGCCACCTGCGCTCACCCGCCGCACCGCTTGGAGCAGCTCCTCGGGCGAGGCGTTCTTGCTGAGATAGCCGGCCGCGCCGAGACGCAGCGCGCGCGTCGCGTAGAACACCTCAGCGTGCATGCTCAGCACCACCACGCGTGCCTCGGAATGTTCGGCGACGATGCGGCGCAGCAGTTCAAGCCCGCCCAGCCCGGGCAGGTTGAGATCGAGGATGACCAGGGCCGGTCGCTCGTCGCGCATCAGGGTCAAGGCGTCTCGCCCGTTCGCCGCCTCGCTGATCCGGACCTCCGGCAGCGCCGTCAGGAGGCGCCGCAGCCCGGAGCGGACCACCGCGTGATCGTCAACCAGCAAGACCTTCACGCCGCTACCTCGGCGGCCGCGACCGGCAATCGGGCGGTCACGACAAGCCCGGTTCCCTTTCGGCCCGCGCTGACATCCAGCGTCCCGCCAAGCCTTTCCACCCGCTCGCGCATGCCCGTCAAACCAAGCCCCGGCACAGTGGAGGCGGTCAAGCCGGTGCCATCGTCGGCGATACTTGCGATCAACGGGCTGATCTCAAAGCCCCCGACAAAGACCTCGATCCGGCTCGGACAGCCGTGGCGAACGGCATTACTGAGCCCCTCCTGTACCAAGCGATAGATCGCCGCCACCGTGGGGTCGTCGAGACGGTTCTCGTCGACCGTCATGTCGAGTTTGAAGTCGATCTCGGGCTGCCGCGCGCGCCAGAAGCCGATCAGATTGTCGAGTGCGGGCGCCAGCCCGGCTTGCACCGGACTGGCCGGGCGTAGCCGATGCAACATGGCACGGACATGGGCCTGCATATGCTGCACCGCTTCGCGGATCGCGTGCGCGCGCTCCGCCACCTCGGCAATCTGGCCTGAGCTGGCCGCCCGCTGGATCGAAGAGGCGTCGATATTGACGGCAAACAGGAACGGTCCGACTTCATCGTGCAGGTCGCGCGCGAGGTCGGTGCGCTCTTCCTCCTGCAAGGTCAGCAACTGCTCATGCAGACGCAGATTCCGCAACTGCGCCGCGTCCAGCCGCTCCATCATGACGTTGAACCCCTGGGCGAGGCGCCCGACCTCGGGAGGCCCAGCCTGCGGCACGCGCACCGCAAACTCGCCCGAGCTGACCGAGGCGAGCGCGGCCGAAAGTTGGTTCAGCGGCCGCAAGGCCCGTCCCACGATCCAAGTGATCAGCGTGATGCTCAAGACGCAAGATAATCCAATCGCGACGAGCGCATCCCTGAATTGGGTCCACACCTCGCCGATCTCATTGCGAGGATCAGGATCGACGATGAGGGTGTTTCCCGCGTCCAACTCGAAGCGCACCGGCGCGATCGAAGGTGCGAAAAACGCAACGAACCACGCTGGCACGTCAGGAGCCAAGGTCGATAAGGTGGAGGCGGCAAGCAACCGCCCGGTGCCATCGCGTAGTTCGGCGCGGATATGGCGATCGCCGTCGAAACTTCGGACAAGCCGCATGACTTCGGTCTCGGGGTTCCGCGCGCGCGGTAATTCGTCGATCCCATTGCGCAGTGTCTGCGCCCCGACCGCGAGCGCCGCCCGCAGCTCGGTTCGCACCGACCTGACAGCGTGCAAGCCCGCGACTGCCCCGATAGCGCAAAGACTGATGAGCAGCACGATTATCATCGACGTGATCAGCCGAACGCGGAGCGACATGACCGAGACTGTTCCCCCACGCGCCGATGTTACCGGATGTTTGGCGTGGCGCGAAGATCGGGAATTTTTCCCGCCGATATCGGGAAGACACGCCATCGACGAACCGCACCCGATCGCCGAGGCTCCTCATCCAAGAACGAAAAGACTGGGGGGATGCCGCCATGATACTTCGCTTGGCACATGATCGGGGCCACATCGCCACTCGGCTCGCGTGCATGGCCGCTGTCCTGGGGCTGGCCCGCGTGCCCGCTCAGGCGCAGCAAGCGCCGGCTGGTGCGGCCCAACCGCTGTCGCTGACACTGCCGCCGGTCAACATTATCGGAGCCTCGCCATTGCTCGGCTCCGGCGTCGATCGCGACACGGTACCGGCTGAAAGTAACGTGCTGAAACGCGACGATCTCACCCGCGGCGGAACCACCACGCCCGATGCGGTGCGCTCCCTGAATGAGCAGGTGGGTGGCGTCAATCTCGATTCGGCTTCGGGCAATCCTTTTCAGCCGAGCCTGTTCTATCATGGCTTTCAAGCGTCGGCGCTGCAGGGTACGCCGCAAGGAATCGCTGTCTATGTCAACGGTGTTCGTTTCAATCAGGCGTTCGGCGACACCGTCGACTTCGACCTGCTGCCCAGCCTGGCGATCGACCAATTGAACCTGGAAGGCTCGAACCCGGTGTTCGGGCTGAACGCGCTCGGCGGCGCGCTGAACGTGCAACTGAAGAACGGCTTCACCTATCAAGGCGCCGAGATTGAACTATCCGGCGGGTCGTTCGACACCTATGGGGCCAACCTCCAATACGGCCGCCGCAGCGGCAACTCGGCGGTCTATGTCGCGGCAAGCGGTTTGCACCAGGGCGGCTGGCGCGACCTGCAATCCTCCGACCTGGAAAATTTCTACGGCGATATCGGCTGGCGCGGCAACAAGGGCGAGCTGCATTTCAACGCCTTGGTGGCGAACTCCGTCTTGAACGGACCAGGCACTTCGCCGATCGAACTGCTGGCCGTCGATCCCGCCGGCCAGTTCACCGCACCCAACCGGATCAGCAACCGTTTCGCGCAGATCAGCCTGTCGGGCGATCTGGAGCTCAGCGACACGGTGTCGCTGCAGGCGGTCACCTACTACAACTATTTCCTGCAGCGCGTAATAAACGGCAACGCCCCGAACGACCTGCCGTGCGACGATGGCTCAGGCCTGCTGTGCAGCGGTTCCGGGCCTAGCACAACGACCGCGGGTGCCACGATTCCGGCCTTCCTGGGGGCCAACCCGCTGGCCTATTCGGAACTGGACAACCAGACGACAAACACCAACGGCTACGGTGCGTCGGCCCAGCTCACCGATAAGCAGTCCGTGTTCGGCTTCGCCAATCATCTGGTCGCCGGCTTGAGTTTTGACGGCTCGCAGACCGAGTTCACGGCGGCCTCCTTGATTGGCGGGATCACGCCCGATACCCGCGAATTCATCGGACCCGGCGAGACCATCGACGAGCCGGGCAGCAATTCGCCGGTGCGGGTGGGGATCAGCGATGCGTATTACGGGGCCTTCGTCGCCGACACATTCAACATCACCGACCGGCTGGCGCTGACCGCCTCGGGCCGGTTCAATGCCGCACAGATCAACCTGAACGACCAGAATGGCGGCGACCTGACCGGCGATCATTATTACCAGCGCTTCAACCCGGCAGGCGGCGTGACCTACAAGCTGACGCCCTGGCTGACCGCCTATGCCGGCTATGCGGAAGCCAACCGCGCGCCGACGCCGGCCGAACTTTCCTGCGCTGGCCCAAGTGATGCCTGCAGCCTGGCCAATTTCTTCGTCGGCGACCCCGACCTGAAGCAAGTCGTTGCGCATACCGTGGAGGCCGGGCTGCGCGGCTCGGCGCCAGCCGGCGAGGCGGGTCGCGTGAACTATAATCTGGGCTTCTATCGCAGCAACCTCGACGACGACATCCTGTTCGTCAACAGCGTGACGCTGAACCGGGCCTTCTTCACCAATGTCGGACAGACACGGCGCCAGGGGGTCGATGCCTCGATCCAGTACAAAGCGCCTCGCTGGTCGGCCTATCTGGCCTACACCTACACCGACGCGACGTTTCAAAGCGGCTTCGTCGAGGCCGCCGGCAGCAACCCGGCGGCCGACGCCAACGGCAACATCACCATCAATTCGGGCAACCGGCTGCCCGGCGTTCCTGCCCACCAAGGCAAGCTCGGACTGACCTATCGGCTGACCGACAAATGGACGGTCAGCGCCGTCGGCATCGCGCAGAGCGGGACGTATCTGTTTGGCGACGAGGCCAATCTGACGCCGCAGTTGCCGGCGTTCTACACGCTGAACCTGAGCACAAGCTATCAACTGACACCGCATATCCAGTTGTTCGCCGCGGCGGAGAACGTCACCGACCAGAAATACTACACGTTCGGCACGTTCTCGCCGACCACGGCGGTGTTTCTGTCCCAGGCGCCGAATGCCACCAACCCACGGGCCTACAGCCCGGCGGCGCCGGTCGGTGGCTTTGGCGGGGTGCGAATCACGTTCTGAACGTGGCACGCCGGGGCAGCGCGAGGTGATGCCTCATAGGAGATCACTGGAGTGGGGCGCGCTCCGGCTGACACCGGCATATCTCAGTAAGCGTCGGATACGGCTCAGCCGCCGCTGTTGTTCTCCGCCGCGGCTCCGGCGGAAGGGGTCGGCGCGCCGACCTTCTGCCAAGCCTGGTCCGGGTCGAACCGCATCATCGCTCTGGCGATTTCTGCCGTGCGCGGACCGAGGTCCGTTTGATACAGATCGCCATCTTGGTTGATGATGTAGGTCATGACTCCGGTGTTTCCCCAATGCGCCGGCCAGGCAACGAGCGCATAACCCCCGAGCATCACGCCATTCACGACGTAGTCATAGGCGCCTCCAGGCGCGTGCGGTCCCTGTGCTCTGAGGATGTGGAAAAAATAGCCGTGGAAGGCTTGCGGTTCGACGTTTTCCCCTGGATGGTAACCGCTGGTCTGTGCATCGGCGACGAGCGGGCCGAGCGGGCTCTGCGGCTGCCCCGGCTCTGTCGGCCAATAGAGCCCGTCCTGTTTGCCCGGGTTGCTGAGCAGACGTTGTGCGTAGACATGAACTTTCAAACCATCGTGCAGGGTCTGAACGTATTCGTTCTGTGCGTCCGCGTAGGCCAGCACGGCTTGCTGGATAAATAATTCGTTTGCGCCGACCCGCCGATCGAGGATCTCCTCGCGCCCAGCCGCCACATCGAATGACCATCCGCTCGCGTCGTGTCTCAACGGAATGGGGAAGCGCCAGTCATCGTTTCCGATGGATAATTCCGCAGAGCCGTTCTTGGTATCGAGTTGGTGCTTCGCATTGTAGGCGGCGAGGAATTTTTCGCGGTTTGTCCGATTGGCGACCGGGTCGCCCGCGTCCACGATCTGCATTCCGGCCGCGCCGAATATCCTGGTCAGCCGCGCGTTGTCGTCACTCTTCACCGCCGCAACCAGCGCCAGCGTCGCCGCGTCGGGTGAGGCAAAGTGCTGAGCGACATCCGCGGGCGCCGCGGCGAGAAGTGGCAGCGCGAGCACGGCGACATTGCGTTGCGACCGAAGCCAACCGGGTAACATCTTCAACGGCCTCCCCTGTTGCCGCGGCCAGACCTGCCGCTGCCGGCATGACCCGCGTGTCTGCCGCCATTTTGGGCCATGGTGGCGCGGCTTGAGCGGCCTTGCGCCGCCTGCGCCCGTGTCGCCGAGCCCTGGCCCACGCCCTTGAACGCGCTATCACTGCTTGGTCTTTGCGCGATCTGTCGCGGCGGACTGGCGCCACCTTGGCCTCCCGGCCGATGGGCGCCCTGCGGGGCGGCCTGTCCGCCCCTGGCCCCATTGGGTTGCTGCCGGTTTTGCACCCGGCCCGGCGCATTGCCGGCGTTGCCCCCGCCGAGCCCTGTACTAGCTTGCCGTGAGCGGGGCTGGTCGGGGCTCGCGCGACCACGAAAGGCGTCGCGCTGCGCGGTGTTGGCTGCTTGGTTCGGACGGAATTGTTGCCTCACCTGATTGTTGTTGTAGGCGACGCCGCGGCGATGAGCCGGGTTATGCTGCCACGTGTTCGAGTTGATGGCCGAGCGATTCGAGCTAAAGTTATTATAGCGATTCGAGTTGATACTGTTGAACCGATTGACATTGACGTTGACGTTACCACCACCCCAGTTCGGCCGTCCCCATCCCCAAAGGGCGTGTGAGATGGCTATGCCGGTCCCGAACGCCAGCCCCGTGGCCAGTGCCCCACCCAAATTGTACCCAGGCGGTGGTGGGTAATAGACCGGCGGACTGGCGGGGTATGGCCACGGACCATAGACCACGGTTGGATTGTAGACCGGCACGTAGACGGTTTCCGGCTTGGCCGGCTGGATCACGATGGCAGAGGCGTCGTGCGTGACGGTCTGCTGTGTATTGCTTTGCAGCTTCCCGGCGGCTGTCGCTCGGGCGCGAAGTGATTGCGTGGCGGCCAGCACATCTGCCTGCTGAGCCAGAAATGCGTCGCCAAGTTTTTGCGTCCAATCGAGTTGGTCGCTCATCATTTTCAATAGCTCTGGAAAGGGGATCAGCGATTTCACGCTGGCATCCCAATCCTGTGCATCGAGCGCCTTGAGCAGAGCATCGCCTTTGAGCGCCTTGTTCGCTGGTTGCTGAACCCAACGGCTGGCGGTCACGACTTCCAGTGGGTAGGTTGACGCCACCAGGACCTGGGTCAGCAGTTCGTCGGGATAGAGCGCGATCGGCGCCAGGATTTGTTCAAGTTCCGCCTGCGAGTAAACCTGCGCCGTGGCGGCCGCCTGCGCCGACGGCGGCGCTTGCGCCATCGCGAACTCGGCTGGAAGGGGCATTATCGCAAGCGGCACCGCCAGCAAACAGGTCCATTTTCTCACAGCGCCACCCCTGATGACAGTCCGCCTGGTCGGGTTATTCTTGCTGCACCGTGGGTCGGATTCCATTGTGTGGAACCGTGCGCAGACAGCATCGAAATGCTGATGGATCCGGCCCTTTGTTGAGGGCGTTACCCTGCGGGGAGAACCGCTACGGCGACCGAGCGTCGAAACGTCACGTCGACTTTGTCTCCGTTCTTTAGATCGGCCGCGAAGTCTTGCATCGGCTTGGTCCGCAGCACGGTGGTCCGCTGATCGCCCGATGGCAAGGTGAAGTCAACGGTCCTGGTCTTGGGATCGTAGCTGTCGAAGGTGACGCGGACGCGTACTGCCGACCTGACAAACGTGCCGGGTTTTTCACCCGGTTGCGCGCGTCCGGCGACATCGGTCTTTGCCACCGGCTCCCCCGATCCGTCTGACGGCGCCATCTCGGCCACGACACCCAATCGGATGCGCGTCAAGACGCGATCACCAGCCTTGACCTGGGCAAGGTTCCGCACCTCTGGGCTGACCGTTATCGTTTCGAGATCCCCGTTCTCTTCACGCAACAGAACGGTCCGGGTGGACTGATCGATGCTCTCGACCACTGCCTTTGCATCGATCTGCGCGCCAATGGCGGCGCCCTTCGCTTGGGCCAAACCGGGCAGCCAGAGAATCGAGGCAAGGGCGAACAAGGCCGCTGTCGCTAAGTGCTTCATGTCTACTGTGACCTTTTTGATCAAGCCTCCGAGGCGTACACTCGAACGATGACCTCTCGGTTGAAGTCCTAGCCTATTTCGCTGGCTGATAGGGATCGCCGGTACTACAGACCCCGCCTCTGAAGGCTTGGAAAATCCGCTGATAGATGCGGTGTTTGTTTGCCGGAAGCTCAACGCAAGTTGAGCGCAATACTATCGGAGATCAGCAAAGGCTACAAGCCATTGAGGAGGAGGACCAACAGTCGCCCCGTAAATCCCGATTGATATCCGAAGTGCTGCCACGGCCGATGACGTCCCCTATGATTTGCCAACCCGGGCTCGGGCAGAGAAAATGTTGCTGCGCTCGAACTCCAACACTCACCGATTGCTTGCCTTGACCCCGGCGCCGCCCACGATACGCTACCGCTCAAACAACAGTGGGATGGGCGCCATGGAATTCGGTATCGGCATTCCAACCGCCGGCGATAGCTGGAAGGTGGCACAGCGCGCCGAGGAACTCGGCTTCTCCCATGCCTGGTTCTACGACACCCAGATGCTGGTGGCCGACCCGTTCGTGGCGATGGGCGCGGCGGCAGTGAAAACCTCCCGCATCCACCTCGGCACCGGAGTATTGGTGCCGACCAACCGCATCCCGGCCGTCACCGCCTGCGGTTTCGCCACGCTCAACGCGATGGCGCCAGGACGCATCGATTTCGGCGTCGGCACCGGATTTTCCGCCCGCCGCGCCATGGGGCTGGGGGCGATGAAGCTCGCCGACATGGAGGAATACATCCGCATCGTCTACGCCCTGCTGAACGGCGAGATCACCGAGGCCGAGGTCGATCCCGGGGTGCGCAAAAAGCTGAAATTCCTCAACCCCGAACTGGGCCTGATCAACATAAAGGACCCGGTCCGCCTGCACATCTCCGCGCTCGGGCCGAAAGGCAGGCAAATGACCGCGCGCCACGGCGCGGCATGGAAAACCGTGATGTCGGGCGTCGATGACGGGCTCGCGGCTCTGAACGGAATGCGCAAGACCTGGACCGACAGCGGCCGGCCGGCTGGCGATCTCTACGCCTCGGCATGGGTCTGGGGCTGCGTGTTGCGCGATGGCGAAACCCTCGACAGTCCGCGCGTCCGCGCGCAAGCCGGTCCACGTGCCGCCGTGCTGCTGCATCGCGCCGCCGATCTCGACATGGAGGGCTGGATCAACACCTCCCCCGTCGCCGACAGTGTCAAGGACGTGCTGCAAGGCTACGTCGAGGCGGCGCGCACATTCGCTCCCGCCGATGCCCGCTACCTGCTCAACCATACCGGACACTGCATCGCGGTGAAACCCGAGGAAGACCGCTTCATCACCGCCGAACTGATCCGCCAGACCACCTTCACCGGGCAAGAGCAGGACATCAAGCAACGGATCGAGGCCATGCGCGATGGCGGCCTCTCGCAGCTCGTCATTCCGATCGTCCCAGGCCATGAGTCCGCGATCGAGGATTGGGGCCGCATCGCCAAGGCATTTCGCTGATAGGTGCGGCCACGCCGCCGCGATCGTCGTATTCGGCCGGCAACGCCAGGGCGCCTGTGCAGGCTTCCGATCGAAGGCTATAAACGCCGACGATGAAATCTCCTCATGGCAATCGTCCAGGCGGCTCGAATCGCCCTCCATCCGATCGCGGCCCTTATCGCGGGCCCGGCGGTGGACATGGGCCTCGACCCCATCAACCGGGTGGCGGCCAAGCTTCCCAGGATAGCGGCAGACACCGCGGCGCCGGCGGACCCCGGCCTGAATCTAGGACCGGCAACACCCAGCCCGGTAACATCGTCGAAACAGTTCATCGCGACCATGCGAACCCCGGCCGCGACGCGACGCGCCACGGCGCTCCACGCCATGACGTGGCACGCAGCGACGCACCACGCCATGACGCTTCATACCGGGACCGGCCGCACCAGAACGGCGCCGGCAAGCTGGGCCTGCATGGCGGCGCGCCGCGCGGCGAATTCGAACCACGCCCCCCCAAAGCGACCCACGGCGCAACTTCTCACCGTTCGCCGCAGCGCCACTACGATGGTCCGCGCGGCACCCCGGATGCCTCACAGGGGACGCCCAAAGGGACATTATGGCTGTATGGCCATCACGCCGTCGCCGCCGCGCTGGCGAACCCCAACCGTCGGCTGCGACGCCTGCAACTGACCGAGGAAGCCGAGGCGGCGATCGGCAAGCACTTGCCGCCGCCCTGGGCGGTTTCTCCGGAACGGGTCGATCGCGCCCGACTGGACCATCTGCTCGGTCGCGACGTGGCGCATCAGGGCGCCGCACTGCTGGCCGATCCGCTGGCCCCCCCAAGCCTGCAATCGGTGCTGGATAAACCCGGCGTGATCATCCTGCTGGATCAGGTCACCGACCCGCGCAATGTCGGGGCCATCCTGCGTTCGGCGGCAGCGTTCGGCGCCGCCGCGGTCATCACCCAGGATCGCAACGCGCCTGAGGAAACCGGCGGTCTGGCAAAAGCTGCGTCCGGGGCGTTGGAAACCATGCCGCTGCTGCGCGCGGTCAATATCGCTCGCACCATCATCGCGCTGAAGGCGGCCAACGTCTGGTGCATCGGACTGGATGCGGCCGGAGCGCCGCTGTCCGGCCCCGCCTTCGCCGACCGCCGCGTGGCGCTGGTGCTGGGCGCCGAAGGCGAGGGCCTGCGACGGCTGACACGGGAGACCTGCGACGAGATCGCCGGGCTGACCATCAAGGGCGCCGTCGAAAGCCTGAACGTGTCGGCCGCTGCATCGGTGGCGTTGTACGAACTGTCCCGGCGTTGACGGTGTTCGATCCGCTTCCGGCCGCCCGGCTGTTGCAGCGGCTCCGGCAGGATCGCACCCCGCTCACCCGCCTGCCCGCCGCCATCGCACCCGCCAGTGCGGCCGAGGGGTCGGCGGTGCAGGCGGCTCTCGCCGCCCTGATGGACGCGGTGCCCCCGGTCGGCTTTAAGATCGGCGCCACCGGCAAGCGGATGCAGGCCTATCTCGGCGTCAACGCCCCGATCGCCGGCTTCATCCGCCACGCCGACCTGCATCGGCATCAGGCGACGCTGCGGTTCGACGACTTCATCAAGCCTGGCGTGGAATGCGAGGTCGCGGTGCGGCTGGCGCGCGATGTGCCGCCCGGCCCGTGCTCATTGCCGCAGGCGCTGGCAGCGGTCGGCGATTTCTTCGCCGGTATAGAGATCGTCGACAACCGCTACGGCGATCTGGCCGAGCTCGGCATGCCGACCCTGCTCGCGGATCAGATGTATCATGGCGCGGCGGTGATCAGCGATCGCCATGACATCGATTGGCACGGGCTGCCGATCGAGGCGCTGTGCGGGCGCATCTGGCTCGACGACGGCACCACCGATGAAGGCATCACCTCGGATCTGCTAGGGCATCCGCTGAATGGCTTGGCATGGCTGGCCGGGTCGGCCGAGGCGGCGGCATTCGGCGGCCTCAAGGCCGGTCAGGTGGTGATGTTGGGCAGCGTGACGCCACCGCTCTGGCTGCGCGCGCCGGCGACGGTGACCGTTGCCTTCCCGCCCCTGCCGCCGGTGACGGTTAGGTGGCAACCTTAGTGAGCGCAGTTCCCGCTCAGAGAGCCGAACGGTGGGCCATGTGAGCAAGAAACCAACTACGGCGCTCCGGGCGCCCCGCCGGCCGTTCCGCCGCCGGCAGCGGTTCCCGGCGCCGTGGCGCCCGCCGGATTGAAGCGGCCGATATTGCCTAGAAGCTGCTGCAGGAAAGACGCCTCGGTGCCCGGCGACGCCGTGGTCCGAGCAATCACTGACACCGGAAGCGAGTCTTCCTTGTCCAGCGTCTTGATCGTCTTCAACACGCCCTTGTCGTCGAAATTCAGCACCACGACGTTCTGCTTGAGCTCACCCAGGGTGCGCCCGATCCGCTGCTGGGTCAGCTCGCTGATGTACAGCCACGTGTCGTCGTCGAAGGTGTCGCGCGCGGTGGGCGATCCGATGATCGCCGACACGTCCGCCTTGGTCGAGGTCCCCGGCGTCAACTCCTTCATCGAGTCCGGATCGATCTTGTTGCCGCGGACCTGTGGCGACGGCATCAACCAGCCACACGACGACAGCAGCAGGCAACCGACCAGCACCAGGCGCCGCGCAGCAAACCGCCGCTTCGACGGCGTCCGAGGGAAGCTTGGCGTAAGCAAATGCTGCATCCTGCGATTTTCGCTGACCCGATGGTTGGATCGATGGCCGGACTTGATCTATACCCGCGCTGCCTGTCACGACCGCCCGCGCCGTGTCAATGAACACATCGCCCCAGGGCGGGTCAACAGGCCGCCGGACCTATAACCCAGCACTCGTCGAAGCCAACAAACAGAGGCACGATTGGCCGGTTTTCTTCGCAAACGCGACAAGCAGGAACGCGCCGCCTTCCAGCTCTACGCAACCGCCGTGGCCGCAGCCCGCGACCCGTTCCTGTATGCCGCCCTGGGCGTGCCCGATACGCTCGACGGGCGGTTCGACGCCATCGTGCTGTACGTCTATCTGCTCGTCCGCCGCCTCGACGGTGAACCACAACCGGCTCCGGCGCTGGCCCAAGGCGTGTTCGACGCCATGTTCCTCGACATGGACATCAACCTGCGGGAAATGGGCGTCGGCGACCTATCCGTCGGCAAGCGCAACCGCGCGATGTGGGAAGCGTTTCACGGCCGAAGCGCCGCCTATGCCGCCGCATGGCAGGACCCGCCGGCGCTGGCCGCAGCCTTCGCCCGCAACGTCTGGCGCGGCGCACAGCCTCCGGCCGGATCGGCCGACGCGCTGGTCCGGCTGGCCTCCACCCAGGCGGCCCGCCTCGCCACCCTGCCGCTGGAAGCGATGCTGAATGGCGAGGCCCGGTTTCTGGCAGCCGAGCAAGCGGCACGATGAAACCTGAACTGCACCGCCCGCTATCGCTCGACCAGATCGGACCGCGCGGGCTGGACCTGACCGTGGAGGCGAACCCGACTGAGTGTTCGGCACTCGCCATCCGGATGCACCTCCCCGCCGTGCTGGCATTGTCCTGCGCCTTCAACCTGATCCGCCAAGGGCGCGATATCGTCCTCGCCCGCGGCGTGCTGCACGCTCGGGTGACACAGACCTGTGTCCTCAGCCTGGAGGACTTCGACGCGCCCTTGCAGGAGACCTTTCAGGTCCGCTTCGTCCCGACAGAGCAGCAATCCGACGATATCGACCCCGAGGCGGACGACGAAATCCCGTTCGAGGGCAACCTGATCGATCTGGGCGAGGCAGCGGCGGAGCAGCTTGGCCTCGCGCTAGACCCCTATCCCCGCATGCCGGGCGTCGAGATCCCGCCGGCCGAGGACGACCCCCAGCCGCATCCGTTCGCGGCACTTCGCCGCCTGAACTGAACCCGCCCAACTGAGGCCGTCTGGCCCAAGGCCCCACGCCGCCCCCGGGTTTGGCCGCGTTTTCTTTTCCGACCACGCCGCATCAGCGCGCGCAATGCCAAAAATTGCGCGAATACCGACTAGGTCTTACCTTAACGTGCGCGGCAGTGCGCGCGGCGGGTTGACCGACAGAATGCATCGCGCTTCCATATCGCCGGGGGTGACAAATGTCGGGTCTGGATCCGGGGGGCGGAGCCACGGTGCTGCGGATGGGCTTGTTCGGCCCAACCTCGTTCAATATCGGCGGCCGTGAACTCCGATTCAAAAGCCTCAAGCTGCGGGCCATCCTCGGCTACATCGCGCTGAACGAAGCACTGACCGAAACCCGCGAACGACTGGTCGGCCTGTTATGGAGTGAGTCCGGGGAAGACCACGCTCGGGCATCGCTGCGGCAGAATATTCGCGAACTACGCGTCGCCATGCAGGACGGGCAGCGCGGACTGCACATTGACGTCCGCGAAATCGGTTTTCTCCCTCGGTCGATCGAGGTAGACGTCTCGGCGGTGATCAACGCCGCCGAAGCCGGGCAGGTCCATCCGCTGCTGCTGGAACGGCGAAATCTGGCCGACGACTTGATGGCCGGGCTGGAGGACCTCGACCCGTCATTCCGATCCTGGCTGCTGGCGAAACGCCATACCGTTCGCGATCGCCTGCTGCGGGCGCTGGAAAACGCCCTGGCGTTGGAGCCCGGTGATCTGGCTGCCCAGGGCAAGCTGGCGCAGGCCATCCTGAACCTGGACCCGACGCACGAGGACGCCGCCCGCCGCCTGATGCGGGCGCGGGCCATGGTCGGCGATACCGGCGGCGCGCTGCGGGTCTACAAGGCGCTGTGGGACCTGCTGGACGAAGACTACGGCATGGAGCCGGCCGAGGCCACGCAGAAGCTGGTCGCGGATATCAAGACCGGGCTTTTGGAACCGGCGCACAGCAATGCCCCCGCCTCGGTCGCCGCAACGGCTCCCGCTGTGCCGATGACCCCGCCCTACATGCAGTTGTGGCTTGCGGTGCAAAAGGTCGCCATCCGCGACATCGATCCGGCCAAGGCCCACCTGGTTCTGGAATTTCGCCAGCACCTGGTCGGATCGTTGCTCAAGTTCCGCGAGTGGCGGGTCACCGACGCGCCGGCGGAGGCAGCGGGGCCAGGGCCTGAACGCGCGGGTCACTACCAGGTTCAGATGGCAGCTTATCAGGCCGGCCCCGATCTCGAGATGATGGTGACGCTGAAGGACTTGGAATCCGACTACTACGTATGGAGCGAGAATTTCGAGCTGAAGCTGGAGAACTGGTTCATCAATCAGCGCCGCGTCGTCCGCCGCATCGCCATGGGCCTGAATGTCTATCTCTCAGCCGACCGGCTGCGACGCTTTTCCGACCGGCAGGACGTCTCTCTCGGCCTCTACGACCGCTGGTTGCGCTGTCAGACCCAGGTTCGCACATTCAACCCACATCTCTGGCAAGGCCTGAAACAGCAGTTCACCGAAATCATAAATCAGGCGCCGACCTTCGCGCCGGCCTATCAAGGGTTAGCCGATCTGAACAACATGGAACACATCGCTCATCCCGGTGCATTTAGAATCCCGGCGCGGGATCGTGCGGCGTTCGCCTACGCCCGCGAGGCGGTTCGGCTCGACCCTTCCGACATGCGCGCGCATCGCTGCATGGCCTGGTCGCACAGCATGATCAATCAGCACGACCAGGCGATCATGCATCTCGACGTGGGCTATGAGCTGAATCCGAACGACTCCTGGTACGCCATCTCGGGTGCCAGCCTGCTGGCGTTTTGCGGCCGGATCGACCGCGCCGCGGACCTCGCCGTCGCGGCGATGGATATGACGCTCGCCCCAAGCCTCACCCATTGGGCATACAAGGCCGTCGTCGATTACTTGGCGGGTGACTACGCCGCTGCGATACGGGCCGCCGATCTGTCCCAGGACGTCATCTGGGACACACCGGCCTGGCGCGCCGCGGCCCTGACCAGGCTGGGGCGCAGCGCCGAGGCACAGGCCGAGGGTGCACGGTTCCTCGAACGCATCCGGCTGAACTGGTATGGCACGCAATCGCCCGAGCCGGAGGCGATCCTGAAATGGGAGCTGCACATCCATCCCATGAGCCGCCGCGAGGATTGGCTGCATCTTCGCGACGGGCTTGCAGGAGCCGGTTTGCCGACCGCGTCGCTCGAACACGGGGTTTGGTAGCCGGTCCGCCGCCAAATCAACCACAATAGTTGATGGTGTATTCCCCGACGCGGCAATTGGCGAACAGCGTGTCCTGGTCGCTGTCGAGTTTGGCTCGTTGCCCGGTGTAAGCATCATCGTAGAAAATCGGCAGCGGATACTCTCCCGGCTTGATCTTTTCCCGCGCCGCGGTCAGCATTGCCTCCGTCGGCAGCATGAACGCGAGTTCCTTCGCCTCATCGTACCAATAGAATTTTACGTTTCGATTTTGGTCGCCCGGCACCGACGCGCTGGGAATGCCATGCGCTTTCGCCTGCGCCACGAGATCCTTGACCTCTTTCGGCAGAGGTTGCAGACCGCAGATCCAAAGCTCGACAAGCTGGCCCCAGAGCTGCCAGTTTTTCGTTGTGTCCTCGAAATCTACTTTCATCTGCAAGCTCACGTTGGCTCTCCCTCATGGTTGGATTTGCGCCGGGGCAGCAAAATGATCCCCGGATCGGCTCGTCCAAACCAAGACTGCGGCGGCGGGCGTGATTCGATCGTGACCCTTGCCGGCCCGCCGCACTTGCCGACCAGAAATTATCAAGCATTCATCTCGGCTTTTGACCAACAGTGCCGACGAACCGCGGGCCGCCACGACACTCCGCCATCCGACTACAGGCCAGGGTTGATGACGTATTCACCGACGCGGCAGGCGATGAACAGCATGTCTTCATCGACACTGAACGCCTTGCGCGACCCGGTGTAAGCCGTATCATAGAACACCGGCAACGGATAGAACTCGCCCGCGCTTACAGTATTTCTGGCTTGCTTGAGCATACTTCGGGTCGGCAGCATGAAGCCGAGCGAATCGTCCGGGTCCGACGGATAGAACGCCACTTTCAGGTCCGGCGGCCCATCGACGCTGGCACCTTTGATGCCATGATCGGTCATTTGTTCGACCAAGGCGGCGGCCGTTTCAGGCCGTGGTTGCAGTTCGCGGACCCAGAGTTCCACGAGCTGACCCCAAAGGCCCCAATTCCGCTGTTCGTCATTGAAGTTGACCTTCATCGGAGTTTGCATAGTAATAAATCACCTTATTCTTGGATTAAGCGGAAAACACCAGACCCCAGCTTGCCGAACCAAACAACAGGGCGTCAACCATGATCCGAAACCAATCACCGGCAGCCATTGGCCGATCCTGAAAATCTGTTGTCGGATCAACTGAACGCCGCGGCGGACAGTATCTCCCGAACCCCAGCCGGCGCGCAGGGTCTGCTGACCTCCCTCGGCTACGACGACGCCAACACCCAGGCAGCGCCGGCGCGCGTTCGACTGCTGCGCGCCGCCGCGACGTTCCGCCGGTTGTTCCGTTTGCCGGTGCCGGACGCCCCCGGTCTGGTGTTCTTCGGCGCCGAGGCCGATCCCGCCCGCCTCGGCCCCCATAACGCCGGGCTCGCGGTCAGCGGATTTGCCGGTTCGGGACTGGACCCGCGCCGCGCCTTCGAATCCTGCGTCGGCGAAGGCATCGAGTATCTGAGCCAGTTCGCCCAACCCGACGATCCGTTGGCAACTGGCCCGATCGCTGCCTACGCCGCGACGCTCGACCCGGTATCGCACCGTTATGTCGAAGCCGTGCTTGCCGCCGCTGGAACCCCGGCCGATCAACCCATCACCTGGATGCCGGTCAACCGCATAACCGACGCTGCCGCGGCCTGGTTCCCCGCCGATCTTTGCCTGCGCCGCGCCATCACTGATTTCGTTCCACCACTGAAGCTAAGCACCGGCTGCGCCGCCGGCGTCATACCCGGCGCCGCGACACTGCACGCGGTGCTGGAACTGATCGAGCGAGATGCCGTGGCGCTATGGTGGCGCGGCGGCCGCCGAGGGCGGGCAATAACCGCCGACAGCGGGGCAGGGCATGCAGCCGCCAGCCTGCTGGCGCAACTGCGCCGCGAACAACACCACCGCCAGACGGTCCTGCTGGATATCACCACCGATCTCGGTATTCCGGTGGCGGCGGCATTTTCCACCTCGCCCGACGGCCACCGCTTCGCCCTCGGCGTCAGCGCCCGGCCAACCCTGGCCGACGCCGTCGGTTCGGCGATCTTCGAACTGTGCCAGTCGGAACTCAGCCTGCACGTGATCGCAGCGAAGCGTCGCGAGTCAGGGGACTCGGCGCTGAACGACAGCGACCGGCGCCAACTCGTCCGAGCGGCGCTGAACCCCCTGGCCTGCCCGCTGCTGCAGCCCCGGGATGCCCCCAGCGCCGCGGTTTCACTGTCCGGCGACCCGACCACTGCGATCGTGCGATTACTGGCAATCCGCGGAATCGTTGCCTATTCGCTCGACCTGACCCGGCCCCGGTTCGGCGTGCCGGTCGTCCGCGTGCTCGCCCCCGGCCTGCAATCCGATCCAGGCGGAATCCTCACCGACCGATTGGCCCGCGCGATCGCGGAAACCGGCGGCGGCGCGCAACACCACGGCGGCACCGAGCTGCTATGATTCTCAGGCCGCCGCGCCATGCATGAAGCGGGCGCCGCCGAAGGCCGCCAGCGACGCCGGAACCGCGCCATCCAGGATCGCCGGGGCCAGCGCCAGCGCATGCGCCCCCGCCAACGTCACCCCGCTGTGGCAGGTCGCGGCGAAGGCCCCCGGAAACTGCTCCGACTGTTCGTAGATCGGCAAGCCGTCAGGCGACATCACCCGCAGCGCCGCCCACATGCGGATGATCGAGGCATCCTTCAGCGCCGGAAAAATCCGCGTGTTGCGATCGGCGATCTGCTTCAGCACCGCGATCCGCGTGCGGGTGTCGAAGCCGACATCCTCCTGACTATCCCCAAGCATCACGCTGCCCTCGTCGGTCTGGCGCAGCAGGTGGGTCGGGTAGTCGAGCAGCCGCCTCAGCCGTTCGGTGACAATGATCTGGCCTTGTATTGGTGACACCGGCATGTGCAGTCCGACCATGCCGGCAAGTTGCCGGCTTCCCAGACCAGCCGAGATGACGATGCGCGGCGCGATATAAGTCTCGTCCCCGGCCCGGACGATGAACTGGTTGGGCCGCGCCTCGATGGCCGCGACCTTGCGGTTTGCCCGGTAATCCAGCGTCTGGTGCAGCGCCTTCAGCAACCGCAGCGGGTTGGCGTGTCCGTCGACCGGGCAGAAGCTCGCCCCGGTGACCGCGTCGCCCAGCCCCGGAACCATGGATCGGACCTGCTCGCGGGTCAGCATGCGGGTGCCGATATCGCCGCTTTCGTTGTGCATGCGGCGGATCAGCAATTCGCGCTCCTCGAACTCCTGGTCGGACAGGCAGAACGCCAGGCCGCCAGGCTGATGCAGGCCGAGGTCGGTGCCGGTGGCATCGCCCAGCGCGGCCGCGAGGGTCGGCCACAGCGCCGCCGATTCCCGGGTCCAGCGTGCGTAAGGCGGCATGCCGGCGCCCTTGCCCTGCACCCACACCAAGCCGAAATTGCCCCGCGCCGCCCGATAGGCGATATCGCCTTCATCCAGCAACAACACCGCCGCACCCCTGGCCCTCGCCCCCCAGGCGATCGCACCTCCCACCAGCCCACCGCCGATAACGATCAGATCGTATCCGCCAGGCATCGGCACGGCCTCCAAATGCGCGCGAACCCCAGGGCATTTTCGGTTCTGGTTGAACCGATAATGCCCTGAGAGTCAGTGTTTATGGCGGTGATTTATGGTTGATGCCACCAAAAGCTATCGCGCGCTAACGCCAAGATTCCAGCGAGCACAGCCTTGAATCGCCTAAGAACCCGGGCTATAGAGATCAACTGGTTGGAGACTAGTTGATGGACACGGTCGGCGCCTTCGACGCCAAAACCCATCTCTCCGCATTGTTGGAGCGTGTGGCCAAAGGTGAACGGTTTACTATCACCCGGCACGGCACCCCCGTGGCACAGCTTGTGCCGGTGACCCGACGCGATCCCGAGCAGATCGAAGCAGTCGTCCAGCGGATGCAAGACATCTCTGCCGGTCTCACCCTGGACGGCGACTGGAAGGACAGTCGCGATGCTGGGCGGAAATGGTAGATCACCCGTCGGTCGGCTCAGCCGTCACACCAGTGGTCGTGGACGCATCCGTCACCGCCGCCTGGTGCTTTCAGGACGAAGCCACGGACGCAAGCCGCGCGCTGCATCGAAGCCTGCCGCATCGTCAGGTCGTGGTGCCGCTACTGTGGCACGCCGAATGCGCCAATCTCCTGCTCACCGCCGAACGGCGCAGGCGCCTATCGACCGAAAGCTGTTCGGAACTGCTCGATTTGCTCGGCGAACTACCGATCGAAACGGACGACGAAACCGCGCACATCCGGGGGCCGGTGATCCGGTTGGCCAGGACCCACCGGCTTACGGTGTACGACGCAATCTATCTCGATCTAGCCATGCGGCGAGGCATCGCCCTGGCGACCCGCGAAAATGATCTGCGCCGAGCGGCCGCTTCGCTAAATGTGACGCTGATCCAGACGTGACCCAGGCGCTATCCGTCGGCGCGTGGCACCCAGGGGATCTTGGCAACCGCGACACCCTCCTCGGCCAGCCCCTCCGCCTGTTCCTCGGTTGATTCGCCGTAAATCCCCCTGGGTTCGATCTCGCCGCGATGCATCGCCCGCGCCTGATCGGCAAAATCCGCCCCGACGTAATCGCAATTCTTCTCGACCTCGGCCCGCATGCGCTGCAACGCCGCCAGCATCTGCGCCGGCAGTCGG
This sequence comes from Rhodopila sp., assembly GCF_965277165.1. Taxonomy (GTDB): domain Bacteria; phylum Pseudomonadota; class Alphaproteobacteria; order Acetobacterales; family Acetobacteraceae; genus Rhodopila. The sequence continues at coordinate 820,153 of NZ_CBDICE010000005.1, read as the reverse complement.
CCGCCAGCAACCTTCTCCGGTGGCGCGACCGCCTGGGGCTGCGCCTTGACCGCCGGCGCCTCGACCGCAACCGGCGCCATTTCGCGCTTCGCCAGCGCCGGCGCCATCAGCGCTCGGTCGATCTCGGTGCCGCCACATTCGGGGCACTCGATCAGGCCGCGTTTCGCCTGCTTCTCGAAGCTGGCGCTGTCCTTGAACCAGCCGTCAAACCCATGCGCCTGACGGCATTGCAACTGGTAGTGAATCATACGCGGCGACCAACACCCACTCTCATGACGAACCCATGACGTAATCTGGCACTCTCATTGCTGGAGTGCCAGCACTTTCATGCCAATCCCAGCAGAGTGTTCAGTTTTCCGGCACGATCCAGCGCCACCATGTCGTCACAGCCACCAATGTGCTCCCCGGCGATAAAGATCTGCGGCACGGAGCTACGCCCACCCGACCGCTGCCGAGCCTCCGCCCGCGCCTTCGACCCGCTGGGGGCGTCGATTTCGCGAAACTCCACCCCCTTGGTGGACAGGATATGCATCGCGCGTTCGCAGAACGGGCACCACGGTTGGGTATAGACTACGATATCCGGCATGTGCGTCACCTCTTTGCGCTCATGTTGGCAAGATTAACCCTGCGCGCAAGTTCGGAGCCGCACGCGACGCGATCGGCGATGCATCCGCCGTCCAGCCACCACTGTCTGACGTCACGCAACAACGCCCCCACCGCCGGGCCCGACGCAACGCCCAGCGCCACCACATCGCGTCCCTCCAGCGGAAACACCGGACGCTCCATGCTGGACAAACGACGCCTCGCGTCGGCGTCGCCGTCGAGCCAGGTGCGATCGATCAGGTCCTCCGTTCGGTGATCCGCCAGCAGGCTGCGCAGCGCCGCATCCGAACCGGAAATCCGCGGCGTTGCCAGCAACCGGACCAACCGGTCGCGGTCCTCGTTGGACAGTTTCAGCCGCGTCGCCAATGCCGACGGGTCGCCGGTCAGCATCGCGGCCAGTCGCAGGATGGCATTGGCCGGCAGCCCAGCCAGCCGCGCAACTGCGGCCGCTTCCGGCGCCACCGCCGCCCATACACCCAGCCGATCCATCAGAAGCAGCGCGGCCGATGGGTCCGGTGCATCCAGGATGCGGCGCAGCTCGCTCCACACCCGCTCGATCGACAATCCGCCGAGGCCCGGAATTCCGCCCCGCAAGGCGTCCAGCGTTGCCCGGTCCGGCGCCGCCGCACCGAAGCGCGCGTAGAACCGGAAGAAGCGCAGGACACGCAGAAAGTCCTCCGCGATGCGGGCCGCCGGGTCGCCGACGAATCGTATGCGTCCGGCCGCCAGGTCGGCCTCGCCGGAGAAGTAATCGAACAGCTCTCCGTCGCGCGCCATCGACATGGCGTTGATGCTGAAGTCCCGCCGCGCCGCGTCCTGCCGCCAATCCCCGGTGAAGGCGACGATGGCATGACGGCCATCGGTTGCGACGTCGCGCCGCAGCGTGGTCACCTCGTATCCGCGACCCTCCACCACCGCGGTGACGGTGCCGTGCGCCAGGCCGGTCGCGACCACCTTGATCCCCGCTCCGCCGAGCGCCTCGATCACGGCCTCCGGTTCATCCGGCGTCGCCAGATCGACATCGGCCGTTTCCCGGCCTGCCAGCGCATCCCGCACCGCACCGCCGACAACGCGCGCGCCGGCCAGCGCGTCCCAGATCCTCGCAACCCCCGGATCGGACAGAAAGGCCGGCGGTGTCATGACGCCGAGCCTGCCCGCCCGGGAACCACCCGGCCGTCATGCAGACGATCGGGCACATAGGGCTGATTGGCATCGCCGGCATCGAGGTGCCAAACCCAGATCAGAGCCACCACCATCAGCACGACAAAACCGATCGCACCGCGCACCAGCCAAGCCGGCGGCGTCGGCGACGGGAACGCCAGCCGCCAAACCGCGAAGGTCAGCAGCGGCGTCAGGAAGAGCACGATCTCAATGATGCGTGGCATTGCTCGTCCCCAGGCAGCATCGGCGCCGCGGCAATTGAAACAGGTTCGCCGCGCACGGGCCCGCCGGGCGGCCGCGATGCCCACCCGAAATCATATCCCAAAATCGCCTCAAACAGACGAGCGTCGGCGCGTCTCGGTCACGGCGGCGCGGTGGCGAAGATCGTCTCGACGGTGCGGGTCAAGCTGGCGCGCCAGTGCGGCAGCCGCACGCCGAAGACCGTATCCAGCTTGGTGCAGTCCAGACGGGAATTGGCCGGACGCTTCGCCGGCGTCGGCCAGTCCGACGTTACGATCGGTGCCACTTCCGGCACATTGGCGCCGAACCGGGCGGCTTCCTCGAAGGTGGCGACGGCAAGACCGAACCACGTGGTGGCACCCCCACCGGCGGCGTGAAAGATGCCCTGATACGCCGGCCGCCACCCTGTTGCATCTACCCGCGCGACGACCGCGCGGATGGCCTCGCCAAGGTCCGCGGCGGTGGTCGGGCAGCCATGCTGATCGGCGACGACGCTCAGCCGGGGACGGGTCTTGCCCACCGTCAGCATGGTGCGAACGAAGTTCTTGCCGGTTGCGGCGTAGACCCAAGCGGTGCGCAGCACGATGGCCTTCGCGCCGGATGCGATCACCGCCTGTTCCCCGGCCAGCTTGCTGGCACCATAAACCCCCTGCGGTGCGACCGGGTCGGTTTCGACGTAAGCCTCCGGCTTCGCACCATCGAACACGTAATCGGTGGAGATGTGGATCAGCGGAATGTCCGCCTCGGCGCACAGCCGCGCCAGCACCGCCGGTCCGTCGCGGTTGGCGCGATACGCCGCGTCCGAGTCGGTCTCCGCCGCATCCACCGCGGTATAGGCGGCCGCGTTGACCACCAGGCGCGGGGCGGCGTCCCGCAATGTCGCCTCGATCGTCTCCACGCGGTCCAGGTCGAAGCTCGGGCGGCCAACCCGATGGACGCCGGCGGTCGCGGCAAGCGCCGAGGCAAGCTGGCCGCTGCCCCCGGTGACGAGTATCGGCCGGGTCTGTTGCGCCCGTTCACACATGAAACAGCGCCGGCAGATCGCGCAGCCGGGGCAAAATCTTGTCCTTGTCCGACAGGATCACCTCCTCGGCCGCGACCGGCCACGCGATGGCGATATCCGGATCGTTCCAGATCACCCCGCGTTCAGCCGCTTTGTCATAGGCCCCGGTGACCTTGTAGATCACCTCGGTCTCCGCGGTCAGCGTGCAATAGGCATGCAGGAAACCGGCCGGAACCCAGATCTGCATCCAGTTCTCGGCGCTGATCTCAGCCCCGACATATTTCCCGAAGCTCGGCGAGCCGGCCCTGGCATCCACCGCCACGTCGTAAATCGCGCCCTTGACGCAGCGCACCAGCTTGCCTTGCGCATTCGGACCGATCTGGCAGTGCAGACCCCGCAACACGCCAGCCGTGGTCGACACCGCGTGATTGTCCTGGATGAAAGGCCCCGCGATGCCCGCCTCGGCGAACCGGCCCTGGTTCCAGGTCTCGGAGAAAAACCCCCGCGGATCGCCGAATCGCGCCGGGGTGATCAGCTTGACATCGGCAATCGCCAGCGCTTCGACGTTCACGCCATCTCCCCTTCGGCCAACTCCATCAGCACGCGCCCCAGTTCGGTCTTGCCGAGATGGGCGGCATGGTGGCGAAGCTGGTCGGCGTCGATGAATCCCATGCGGAACGCCACCTCCTCCGGACAGCCCACCAGCATGCCGGTGCGCGATTGGATCGTCTGCACGAACGTCGCCGCCTGCAGCAGGCTGTCGCAGGTGCCGGCATCCAGCCAGGCGCAGCCGCGCGACAACTTCTCGACGTGCAGGCTCCCCATCTCCAGGTAGATGCGGTTGAGGTCGGTGATCTCCAGCTCGCCGCGCGCCGACGGCTTGATCCGCGGCGCGATGTCGCCGACCTGCCGATCGTAGAAATACAGCCCGGTGATCGCCCAGTTGCTGGTCGGCGCGGCGGGCTTCTCCACCACCTCGACAGCGCGGCCGTCGGCGTCGAACGCCACCACGCCATAGCGTTCGGGGTCGCGCACCTGATAGGCGAACACGGTCGCGCCGACCGCTCTGGCAGCGGCAACCCGCAACAGGGTGGAAAGGTGATCGGCATGGATCAGGTTGTCACCAAGCGCCAGCGCGCAGGCATCGCCCGCCAGCCAGTCGCGCCCGATCATGAAAGCCTGGGCGATTCCCTCGGGCTTCGGCTGCTGGGCGTATGCGAAGCGCACCCCAAAGCGCGAGCCATCCCCCAGCAGCCGTCGGAACTGAGGCAGATCCTCGGGCGTGGAGATCAGCATGATGTCCTTGATGCCCGCCAACATCAGCGTCGACAGCGGATAATACACCATCGGTTTGTCGTAGACCGGCAACAACTGCTTCGAAGCCGCCAAGGTCATCGGATGCAGCCGAGTCCCCGAACCGCCGGCCAGCAGGATCCCCTTCATGCCACCGGTTCCTTCTTGCCGCTCGTCGCGCCCTGTCTCGTCGCGCCCCGTACCGCCTTGGCCGCCTCGCCGTCGGATGTGCCAAGCCTTTCACCGGCATATTTCGCGGCGCGCAAGGCCTCCCACCAGGCGCGGTTGCTCAGATACCAATCGATCGTCCTGGCCAGTCCGCGTTCGAAATCGTGCGGCGCTTTCCAGTCCAACGCCTGTTCGCTGCGAGAGGGGTCGATTTCATAACGAAAATCATGACCGGGCCGGTCGCTGACGAACCGGATCAGCCTCTCACGCGGCCCCGCCGGATCGGCAACCCTGCGGTCCAGGTGCGCGCAGATCGCTTTCACCACCTGCAGGTTGGTGCGCGGCTGCCGACCGCCGATCGCGTAGGTATGCCCCGCAACCCCGCTTTCCAGCACACGAACCAACGCCTCGGCATGGTCTTCGACAAACAGCCAGTCCCGCATGTTCGAACCATCGCCATAGACCGGCAATGGCTTGCCATCCAGCGCGTTCAGCGTGACCAGCGGGATCAGCTTCTCGGGAAATTGCCACGGGCCATAGTTGTTGCAGGTATTGGAAACGATCGTCGGCAGCCCGTAGGTGTGGCTCCAGGCACGCACCAAATGGTCGGATGCCGCCTTGGTCGCCGAGTACGGGCTGCGCGGGTCATACGCCGTGGTCTCGGTGAACGGCGGATCATCATGGCCCAGCGCGCCGAACACCTCGTCGGTGGAGACGTGATGGAACCGGAACCCCGGCTTCCTGTCCGCGCCCAGGGTGGCGTAATGGCGCCGGGCGGCCTCCAACAGGGTGAAGGTGCCGACCACGTTGGTTTGCACGAAGTCCGCCGGCCCATCGATCGAGCGGTCGACATGGCTCTCCGCCGCCAGGTGCATCACCGCGTCCGGGTCATGCGTATCGAACACCTGCCGCATCGAAGCGGCGTCCGCGATGTCGGCCTTGACCAGCAGATGCCGGTTATGTCCGAAACCATCCTCCAGCGCATCCTCGGACGCGGCGTAGGTCATCTTGTCGACGTTGACCACCACGTGGCCGGTTCGGCGCAGCAGGTGTCGCACCACGGCGGAGCCAATAAATCCGCACCCGCCGGTCAGCAAAAGCTTCATAAACCCGCCTGTCTCCGCCGTTCTCGCCGGCCATGCGGTATCATCAATCCTGTCCTCGCCGCAACCGTCAGGTTTTCACCCCCGACAGAAACAGCGCGACCGCGGATTCGCCCCATATCCGGATCTGATCCTCATCGAGCGGGCGCCCCAACCCCAGGGCACGACGCTGCGGACCAGCCAGCACGAGGTGGAAGAACTGTTCGGCGGCAAAAACGGTATCCTGCTTTGGCAGCGTCCCCCGCGCCACCGCCGCATCAAGCAGCACGGCAACACGCGCCCCGCCTTCGCCCGCGCCTGCCTGGCGCATCATCAGTGGCAGTTCCGGAAACCGCCCGCTTTCCGCGATCAGCAGCCGGTTCAAGGCAATCGCCTCCGGCGTCAACGCCACCGCCAGGATGCGCGCAGCCGCCTCGTTCAGCGCCGCCGCAAGACCGTCCGCTTCAGGCCAGTCACCGGAGGCGGCCAACCACTTCGCCATCAGCAGTTCCAGCACGGCGCGAAACAGCGCGGGCTTGCCGGTCCAGCGGGCATAGATCGTGCGCTTGGCCACGCGACAGGTCCGCGCGATCGCCTCGATCGTCGTCGCCGCGTAGCCGCCCGCCAGGAACGAAGCGGTGGCGGCCTCCAGGATGGTGGTCTCCAGGGCCGCCGCCGCCTTCGCGGTGGGGCGACCGCCGGAGCGGCGTAGCTCGCCGCCGCTCACCCGATCAGTAGCCCCAGTGACGCGGATGGTAATACGGACCCCAGGCCGGATAGACGACGCAGCCGGACAGCATGATCGCCAATCCCAGCGCGGCCGCGGTCCTGATCAGATATTTGAAATGGAGCATGGGTAGGAACTCCTGATTGGTGGGACAACGCATCTCTGATCTAGGTCGCGGAAAACGCAACGCAACGGGCGCGATGTAATACTTATTGTAACAGCGGCAGCCCGGGCGATGCGCCGGGCCCGGTTGTTAAAAATCCAGGTCGGCGTAATGCGCCGGCGGCGTCGATCCCGGAACACGATCCGACAGCACACCGCGAAAACTCGGGCGCGACTTCATCCGGGCGTACCAATCCCGCGCCGCGGGAGACGCCGACCAGTCCAGTTCACCGATGAAATCCAAGGTCGACAAATGCGCCGCCGCGGTGAAATCGGCCATCGACAACGCGTTGCCGGCAAGCCACTGACGTGTCTCTGCCAGCCAGCCGATATAGTCGAGATGATAGCGCAGCGCGGTGTATCCGGTGCGGATCGCCGCCGGATCGGGATTGCCCCGCTGGGTCAGTCGCCGGAGGTATTTCTCGCCGTACAGGTTGTGCGTCACCTCGGAGGCGAACTTGCCGTCGAACCAGTTGCTCAGGCGGCGAACCTCGATCCGCTCCGCCAGGGTGCGGCCCATCAGGCCGGTGTCCGGATAGGCCTCGTCGATATATTCGCAGATCACCCCGGAATCCGGAATGACAAGGCCATTATCCTCGATCAGCGTCGGCACGGTGCCGGCCGGGTTAAGTTCCAGATAGTCGGGTCGCCGTTCCCAGGTCTTTTCCAGGCGCAGCTCGAACGGAAGGCGCTTTTCAGCCAGGACGAGGCGGACCTTGCGAGCGTAGGGCGACAAGGGAAGATGGTACAGAACACGCATCGCGGAAGATTATCGCACCCTATATCGCGTCGCGCAAAGCGCCGATTGCACCACACTAGGATGAAAATACTGATGCTGCAACTTTCCGTTATTGCAATAAATGGGCGCCGCCCCTGTGTTCCAGCAGCGTTCGCGGTGCGCCCTCGGTCCCGATTAGTGTCCCTGCCAGGCGTCGAACCGCTGTCGCAGCTTGGCCAGATTGTCGTGCCAGAAACCGGCGTCGAGTTTCAGCCCGGCGTCAAGATTTGCCGCACTGCCCGGCGACGTCGCGGCCATCTCCGGCGACAATGCATCATTCAGGCCCTTCGCGAGCCCGGAATCACCACTCTGCCGCAACAGCCGCGTTTCCACCGCCGGCATCCCGGTAAAGTAGAGAAACTGCTGCGCCGCGTGCAGCGACGGACTTCCCTTCATGATCACCCAACTTTGCAGCTGGTACAGGCTGGCGGCGAACTGCAGGTCGAAATTCTTGTGCTCTTCACGCGCCATGACCACGATCGGGCCACTCGGCGCGCTGGTCATCAGCACCTCGCCCGAGGCCAGGATGTGCGCTGCCTCGGTTTCCGTCGACCACCACTGGATATAGGGCTTCAGTTGATCGAGTTTGCGGAACGCCCGATCCTGACCGTCGGTGGTGGACAGCGTTTTGTAGACATCGCCCGGCGCGACACCGTCCGCCATCAGCGCGATTTCGAGGTTACCGCGCACGCCCTTGCGCAGGCCGCGCTTGCCGGGATATTTCGCCACGTCCCAGAAATCCGACCAGTTCGCCGCGATCGGCAGCTTGTCCTTGTCCCAGGCCAGGACGACGGTGACGATCACCGCGCCCAGGCCGCAATCGCTGACCGCCTGAGGGGCGTAATGCTCCTTGCCGCCGATCGCCGACCAATCAAGTTTCTCGAACAGTCCGTCGCCGCACCCGGCGGACAATTCGTCGGCATCGACCAGGACCAGGTCCCAGGGATCGTCTGTCGCCTTGACATGGCTGCGCAGGGTATCGATGCCGCCGGCCCAGCTTTCCTGCTGGACCGGCACCCCGGTCACCGCGGTAAATGGCTGGACGTAGGCCGATTGCATCGCATTTTGCAATGAATGATCGCGCGTCACGATCGTCAGATCGTTCGGGCTGGCGAAGGCCGAAATCGGGGCCAGCGCCGTAGCGGCCAGTGCCGTAGCAGCCAGTGCCGCGGCGGCCAGGAGCGAGCGGGCGAGCATGAACGGACGGAGTTCCGACTTCCTGATGATGGACCGACGCTACAGGCCGCTGCCTTTCTGGGCAACGACCCCCTGGGCAAACATCCGCGTGTCGTAGCCCGTTGCCTGAACGATCCGTATTCGGATGCCACCGCACTGGATGCCACCGCACTGGATGCCATCGCAATGGATGACCGCCCGCGAAACCCGACGCCTGATGGCGCAGCCCGCGGACAGGCTTCAAAGGGCGCCTTGCGGACGGTCGAAATTGGACGAAACCAAGTAAATCCGGATGACTTCGACTAGATCGGCGCGGACGAGATCAAGGACCTTTCGATGCCGCACCTCGGTGAGGTTACTGCTGAATACTCACCCGCCGTTATAGGCCGCCGGCCGGCCAGATCGCCTATCCGCATCGCGCGCGGCTTGATCGAGGATCCCGAAAATGACCCGGTCTCAGTGCAGCCGGCCTGTGGCAGATTGCGATCAAATATACGATCGGTCGAGCCGAGTTTACCGCTGACCCAGGACTGCCGCGGCACATGGGGCTGGCTCTACCCGATCGACACCCATGCCGATCTGTTCGGCGGCGTCCTGGTGCCAAGCCGCGCAGTGCATCGACGTAGAGGCTGGCAAGGTCGATCGGCTGCCGGATGGAGGGGCAAACCGACGTCGGGTTTGGGCGCAAGGATCACGAGCACAACCATGCAATGGCAAAACCATGCAATGGAAGGATGTAGTTGCGCCAATAGCCTTCCAGTCGAACATCGCCGGCCGGGTTGGAATCGGCGCCAGGTCAGCCCGGCCCGCAGCCTGCGCTGCGTCCGCCCGCCCCGACCTCCATCTCGGATGTTTCGTGCGGGCCGGTTTCCCACCAACTGGACCGAAGCCCGCTTGCGCCCGCAAACCATGCTTCATCCCCCAAGCAAGGTTCCGACCTCCATCCCGGCCTCTATGGCAGGGATCTTCTTGCCGCCCTCCCAGCGGACCCGATGCACCTCGATGAAGCCGCCCTGGCCGTGGATCACCAGTCCGGTCCCGGACCGCGCCGCCACCTGGCCGATCTTCTTGCCCTTCACCTCCGCGAAGGTCCGCGCGATCCGCTTGCCGCTCTCGAACAGGAACAGCTTCTTGCCGTCATGCGTGGTCCACGCCCCGGGTGCCGGATTAAGGCCACGGATCAGGTTGAATGTCTGGTCCACATGGCTCGCCCAATGGATCCGCGACTCCGCGTCGCGAATGATGCCCTCATAGCCGGCCGCCGGCTCGTATTGCGCGATCGCGGGGGCCTTGCCGGCGAGAACCATGTCGGCCGCCTCGATCAGGCCGGCCACGCCCATCGGGAAAATCTTGCCGAAATAGACTGACCCCAGCGTGTCCTCGGGCTCGATCGGCACGGCGCGGGTCAGCAGCACCGGGCCCTCGTCCAATCCGTCGGTCGGGCGAAAGATGCTGAAGCCGGTCTCCGCCCGACCCAGGATGATCGACCAACTCATCGACGACGCACCGCGATGCAGCGGCAGCAGGCTGGGGTGGAACTGGATGGTGCCGAACTTCGGCAAGGCGCAGAAATCCCCCGGCGCGAACTGAGTGACATAGGCCATCACGCCGATATCCGCCTTGGCGCCGCGCAGAGCTTCCAGCGCCTCGGGGTCGCTCAGCTTGGGAAACTGGTGGGTGGGCACCCCGGCCGCCTCGCCAGCCAGTCGCAGCGGATCGGGGCGGCCCTTCTCCGGCGCGCAGAACACCCCCACCACCTCATCGCCGCGCGCCAGGAAGGCCTCAAGCGCCGCCTTGCCAAAATCCTGCTGCCCGATGATGGCGATGCGCATGCGGATCCTCCGTTTCTTGTGCTCCGATCATGCGGCCCAGGCGGGCGCCCTGTCGAGACTTGCCGGCACCCAATACCCCCCGTCTTGGCACCGGCGGAACCGCCGGGTTACACGATCCCCCAAGCCAGGAGACCAGCTGATGACCACCGAAGATACAGTCCTCACCAGCCGCGACGGGCGGGTCGGACGCATCCTGCTCAACCGCCCGGGCGCGCTCAACGCTCTCGACCTGCCGATGTTGCGCGCCTGCGCCGCTGTCCTGGAGACCTGGCGCGAAGACCCGCACGTGCACGCGGTGGTGATCGAGGGCGCCGGCGATCGGGCGTTCTGCGCCGGCGGCGATATCCGAGCGCTGCGCGATGCGCAACTGTCCGGCAACCGCGCCGCGGCAGATCAGTTCTTCGCCGAGGAATACGCGCTCAACCTTACCATCGCCACCTACCCGAAACCCTACGTCGCCCTGATCGACGGCCTGTGCATGGGCGGCGGTATCGGCTTGTCGGTGCACGCCCCGTATCGCGTCGCCACCGAACAGGCCGGGTTTGCGATGCCCGAGACCGCGATCGGCTTCTTCCCCGATATCGGCGCCACCTTCCTGCTGCCCCGCCTGCCGGGAGAACTCGGCACCTATCTCGGCCTGACCGGGCTGCGGGTGAGCGGGGCGGATGCCGTGCATGCCGGCTTGGCCACCCACTTCACCCCCCGCGAGCACCTCGCCGACCTGTCCGCGGCGCTGGCTCGGGATGGCATCGCGGCACTGGCGACCCACCAGCAGAAACTGCCGGCGTTTTCCCTGGCCGGCCACCGCGACGCCATCGATCATTGCTTCTCCGCCGACTCGGTCAGCGAGATCGTCAGCCGGCTGCAGACCAGCCATGCCGAGTGGGCCGAGGCGGCACTGAAAGCGCTGCGCCACGTCTCACCGTCGGCCCTGCACTGGACCCTGCGCGCGTTGCGGCGCGGCCGCGACCTGACGCTGCGACAGGCACTGGATGCCGAGTTCGCACTGACCCGCACGACCATGGCGCATCCCGATTTCGCCGAGGGCGTGCGCGCCATGGTGGTGGACAAGGACCGCAAGCCGGCGTGGCGGCCGCCCGGCATCGCCGATGTCGACCCCGGCGTGATCGACGCCCTGTTCGCAGGCTGAACCGCCCCGCCGCGTCGCCGCTTAGGACAAACCACCTTTATTCAGGACACCGTGGCATGCCGGCCCACATTTGCACCACCTGCGGCTGCCAATATCCCGATACCGAGGCACCCCCCGGCGGTTGCCTGATCTGTCAGGACACACGTCAATACGTCAATCCAGCCGGACAGGCCTGGACCACGCAGACGGCAATGCGAAAGACCTACTTCAATGCCTTCCGCGATCTCGAGCCCGGCCTGATGGGGATCGGGACCTTCCCGGCATTCGCCATCGGGCAACGTGCCCTGGTGCTGCGCTCTCCAGCCGGCAACATCCTGTGGGACTGCATCAGCCTGCTTGACGACGCGACAATAACGATCCTCAACGCGCTCGGTGGCCTGGCCGGAATCGCCTGCTCGCATCCGCACTTCCTGGCCTCGGTGGTGGACTGGAGCCACGCGTTCGGAAGTGTGCCGGTCTATCTGCACGCGATGGACTGCAACTTTGTCACCCGGCCGGACCCAGTGCTGACATTCTGGCAAGGCGATCGGCTGGAACTGACCGAGGGCGTCAACCTGATCCGCTGCGGCGGCCACTTTCCCGGCAGCAGCGTGCTGCACTGGGCGCAAGGGTCAGACGGGCAGGGTGCACTGCTGACCGGCGACAGCCTGCAGGTGCGCCCCGACAAGGGGCTGACATTCATGCACAGCTACCCGAACCTCATTCCGCTGGATCCGCTGACCGTACGCGGAATCGCCGATGCGCTGGCGGAGTGGCCGTTCGATACGATCTACGGCGGCTGGTGGGAACGAGTGATCCCGTCCGGCGCCAAGCAGGTCCTGGCGGACTCGGTGACGCAGTACATCGACGCGGTGACCGGGTCAGGCGCAGGTGCCTGATGCAGGTCGCAACCAGGAACCCGGCAAACCATGAAAACAACGGTTCCGTCGGATCTATCCGTCGGAACCGTGAGGCATTCGTCAGCAATGCAGCCGAAAGGCCAAAACCGGGGTTCAGCGAACCGAAGTGATAGCGTTGCGGTTCTGCGCCCAGGCCTGCTCAGTCGAGCCTTGAGCGGTCGGACGGTCCTTGCCGTAACTGATCGTGGCAAGACGCGCTCCGGCAACTCCCTTCGCCCTCAGATACGTCGCCGCGGCGTTGGCGCGGCGCTGGCCAAGCGCCAGGTTGTATTCCTCGGTCCCGCGCTCGTCGCAATTGCCGGCGATCTGGGCATTCACGCTGCCATACTTGGCAAGCCAGGTGGCCTGCTTGTCCAGCGTGGTCCTGGCGTCGTCACTCAGTGTCGAGGCGTTGAACGCGTAGAATACGCGATCACCCACATTGGCAACCAGATCCTCCTCGCTGCCCGGCACGATGCCGGCCGCGGTCGAAGGAGAAGCCGTGGTCGTCGTGGTAGCCGGCTTGGAGCACGCCGCCAGCAGGGCGACGGCGGCCAAGGCGCCGAGGATCTTGATGTTCATCGTTTCTTCATCCCTGGATGGGGTGCAATCCGATGCGCGAGCCAGGCCCGAGCAGAACCAACGGCAAACCGTTCCGTCCGCGATAGCGATTAACGTGCGGACACAAGGAAGGTCAAGTTCCTGAAAGCGAATTACCAACCCAGGACGTCTCTGGCTGTCGATCCAGCACAGTATGGTAGCGACTTTGTCACAGTGCCGCCGACTATCCGATCGCTACCGCCAGGCGACCCCGAAACAAACCCCCGCGCTACGCCCCCAGTGGTGACCACGCCGGATCGGATGCATCGGTCGGGGTCTCCACCGGCCGCTCGTTGAACCCGGTGATGTCGACCGAAACGAGCCGCGACGAAAAGCCTCGTCCGCGCGCATCCAGGGAACGGGTCTCCCGCCAAAACATCAGCACTCTGCCGTTCGGTGCGAATGTCGGACCTTCGACCAGCCATCCCTCGGACAGGATGCGCTCGCCCGATCCATCCGGGTGCATCACGCCGATGGCGAAGTTGGACGTATCCCCAGCGTAACGGGTGAACGCGATCAGGTCGCCGCGCGGCGACCACACCGGTGTCGCGTACTTGCCGTTGCCATAGCTGATCCGCTTCGCCCCGCCGCCACCCGAACCCATGATGTAGATCTGCTGATCACCGCCCCGGTCCGAGGCAAAGGCGATCTGCGTCCCGTCCGGACTGTAACAAGGACTGACGTCGATCGATCCGGAATCCGTCAGCCGGTGCGTAACCCGGCTGGCGAGGTCCATCGCGATGATGTCGGATCCCCCGCCATCCGATATCGCCATCACCACGCCGCTGCCATCGGGCGAGAAACGCGGCGCGAACGTCATGCCGGGAAAATCGCCCAACTGCGTCTGCCGCCCGGAGGTCAGGTCGAACAGATAGACCCGAGGCCGATTGTTGGCGTAGCTCATGAAAGCGATCTCGTCGCGGGTCGGGTGAAACCGCGGGGTCAGTACCAGCCAGGTCCCATCGGTCAGCAGCCGGTTGTTCTCGCTGTCCTGGTCCATGATCGCCAGCCGCTTGGTGCGCCGGTCGCGCGGACCGGTCGCCGAGATATAGACGATGCGGGTGTCGAAGTAGCCCTTCTCGCCCAGCAGCCGCTGGTAGATCACGTCGGCCATGATGTGGGCGATGCGGCGCCAGTTGCTTTGCGACGTGGTGTAGGCGGTGCCCTGGATCTGGGTTTGCGGCAGGATGTCCCACAGCCGGAACTCCACCCGCACCTGACCACCGCCCTGCATCTGCACGCTGCCGGTGACCAGTGCCTGCGCGCCGGTCGGTTTCCAATTCTGGAAGTTGGGCGCGGCGCCGCCCGAAACACTGGCCTGGATGAACGCCGACTGATCGATCAACCGAAATAGCCCGCTGCGCGCCAGGTCGGCGCTGATCACGCCGGCGATCTCATGGCCGAGTTGCGCCGAACCGCCGTCCGCTCCGCCAAGGTCGGGAATGGCGATCGGGATCGGCGCCGAGCGGGCGTGATCGACGTCGATTACCGCCGACTGGCCACGACCACCGCCGGCTGGCGGTGCAACCGTTTGGGCAACGACCGCAACCGGCGCGACCAGGCCCGCGGCCACTGTCATCAGCCCGGCGGTGCCCGCGATCAGGCCGCGTCGCCCGACCGGGGCCGTCCGTCCGGGCAACGCATCCTGGATCAGTCCATCGGGCGGGTTCGCAGTGTCGGTCATGGCGCTATCTTCCTCCTGTTGCCGTCCAAGAACACCGCAGTCCATTGCGGTGACGCAAATTCTCCCCGCGTTCCGGCGAAAGCCGTCCCCAGCCCGGTCACGGGCTGAACCGGAAGGTCAACACGTTAACCCGCCCCAGCACGTTTTTCGGCAACGGCAGGTCGGCGCAGCGCGGATCCCGGATCGCCCGGATCGCCCGTTCCGCGAACGCGCGAAACCGCGGATCGCTCATCCGGGCGACGTCCGCGCCGGCAACCTCGGCCATCCGCGCCACGCCGTTGGCGTCGGTGGTCACCGTCAACAGCACGCGCTGCTTGTCGATGTCCAGCGCGCCGGCATCCTTGGTCCAGCACTCGCGCACATGATCGCCGATCGCGCCCCGCTGTTCGGTGGTCAGCGCCGCGGTATCATTCCCCAACGGATTGCCGCCACCGTTCGGCTGGCCGCCCGACCGCGGATTGGCGCGCGCTTTCGGCGGCTGGCTCTGCGCCAGTTGCTGCCGCAGCTTCTCCAGCGTGTTCTCCACCGAACTGCTGTTCGGCGCCGGATTCTTCGTCGCGTTCGGCTGCGACGTCGTGCTCGGAGGCGCCGGCGGCCGAGGCACCAGCGGCGGCGGCAACGGCAGTGGTGGCTCCGGTTTCACAGGCGCGGGCGGCGTCGGCGGAGTCGCCGGCGCGGGCGGCGGCGGGACCACGTTCGGGGCCGGCGTCGGTTCAGGCGGCGGCATCGGCACCGGTGGCGATGGTGTCGGCGGCGATGGCTCGACATGCGTCTGAGGCGGCGGCGGTGGTGGAGGCGGAGGCGGCGGCGGCGCCTCGACCGGCTGCGGCAGCGGCGGTGTCGACACCGGTGGCGCGGGCGGCGCCACGTCCTTCGACGGTGCCGGCACCTGGGCCTGTTCGGCAGCCTTCATCGAGCTCTGGGCAGTGCCCTGAAACACCATCGCGACGGCGGTCTCCGGCGCTTCCTCGTCCTTCGGCGTGAAGCTGGGCAGACCTAGCAGCAGCAACAGCAGGACCGCGACATGCAGCACCGCCGAGGTGATCAGACCGGCCCGCAAACGAGGCGTCATGGCGGACCACCGCTGGCGGGAACGCGACCCACTGAACAATTGCTGAAGCACTGAATGCTCACCCAGCGAATGGGCAGGGGGCGAGCGGGCGGGTGGCGAGCGGGCAGGGTGCGAGCGGGCAGGGTGCGAGCGGGCATGGGGCGAGCGGGCATGGGGCGAGCGCGTCGGGGAAGCGTCCATCCATCATGGCCGGGCCAGCCCAGGTCCCATCCCCGGCCATGGCGAACAACACTCGGCTCACACGCCCCTCGTTTACTTGCGCGGCCGCGACGCGGGCGCGGCCGTCACCGGCGAAGACGAGGCCGACGCGCCGCCCTGGGCTGCACCCGGCTGAGCTGCACCCGGCTGAGCTGCACCCGTCTGGGACGCACCGTTTTGAGGCACCGCGGTCTGCTCGGCCAACAGCGCAACCTTGGTAAAGCCGCCCTGGGTGATCGTGCCCATCACCTCCATGATGCGGCCATACGCCAGATCCTTGTCGCCCCGCACGAAAATACGACGCTCGGGTTTGTTCTGGGCGATCGCCTGCAGCTTGGCGACGATGTCGGACAGATCGATCGGCTGATCCTGCAGAAAGACCGATCCATCGGCCTTGATCGTGACAGTCAGCGGCTCACTGTCGCTGTTCAGTTGCTGGGCGTTGGTCTTCGGCAGATCGACCGACACGCCCGAGGTCATCAGCGGGGCCGTGACCATGAAGATGATCAGCAACACCAGCATCACGTCCACCAGTGGGGTGACGTTGATTTCAGCCAGCGGGCGATAGCGGCCGTGGCGGCCGCCGCGACCGCCACTATTGATGGTGAACGCCATGGCTCAGCCGCGCTCCTCGCTTTGGCGGGACAGGATGGCACTGAATTCGCTGCCGAAATTATCCATCCGTCCGGCGAAACGCGACAGGTTCGTGCTGATCTGGTTATAAGCGAGCACCGCGGGGATCGCCGCCACCAGGCCGATCGCGGTGGCGAACAGGGCCTCGGCGATGCCGGGGGCAACGACCGCGAGGTTGGTGTTGTGCATCGCCGCGATCGCCGAGAACGAATGCATGATGCCCCACACGGTGCCGAACAGTCCGATGAACGGGGCGGTCGCCCCGACACTCGCGAGAAACACCATCCAGCGCTCCAGCCGATCCATCTCCCGCTGCACCGTCACGGTGATCGCGCGGTCGATCCGTTCCCGCACGCTGGTATGAGAGATATCGGCACCGGCGACCCGAACCGAGCGACGCCATTCACCCATCGCGGCGGCAAACACCGACGCCATCGGATGGTTGGGGTTGGTACCCTCACGGTCGAACAATTCGTCCAGGCTGCCGCCGGACCAGAACCTGTCCTCGAACCCGTCGGCATCCTTGTTGACCCGGCGCAGCGTGCTCCACTTCTCGAACACCACGGCCCAGACCCACACGCTGGCCGCCAACAAGCCCAGCATGACAAGTTTGACGACGATATCGGCTTGCATGAACAAGCCCCAGAGCGACAGATCGCCATTGGCCGCCCCCAGGTTGACCGCATCCACTGCCCGATCCACTGCTCAAACCCCTCTTTCGGTCGTCATACCGACGTCATGACGCATCGCGCCGAAATGGTGACGCATCGCGGTCCTTCGCGTTTTCACGCATGTTGATCCCCCGCGCCGCTTCCGGACGCCACCCTCACGTCGGCCTGCCAACGCCGCAAAACCACTATCGCGGTCAGCATACGGCGCATCATGGCCCAGCCGAATCGATTCGCGGCACAGGACAAATTCCCGCCCCCGTCACGGCCCCAATCGCGGGTCCCGATTTGCGGGCCCCGGGCCGCGCGACCCGAGCCGCGGGCCCCGAGTCGCGGTTCATCACAGCCATCGTCGCCCGCCATTCAGCCGGGATGCGAGCCGGTTTGTTCCCCCCGATTCGGACGCAAGCCAGCCGGATTCGCAACGCCGCACAGACTCCGTTGGGGCCTAGAATCGTCTGGCGCAATAGAACAGTCGCGCCGCCCACGTCCATCGTTTCCGTATCGACAACCAGCACGTCATCGACCAGCGCGGGTCGCAGATAGTCGATTTCAGCGCGATGCACCATGAACATCAGTCCGAATCGTTCGACCAGCGCGGCATGCGCAATACCCGCGTCGCGCAACGCCTCGGTACGGGCGCGTTCGGCGTATCGGAGGTAATTGGCGTGATACACCACCCCACCGGCATCAGTGTCCTCATAATAGACGCGCAAGGAATACCGATGGCTGGATTGCCGGTGAGCAATCATTTAATCCCCCGCCGATCGATCGGTTGGCCGATCGATCATTCCGGCCTGACCAGCCGATGCTGCTTTCGTCCGGCCGACAGCTTGACCGCACCGTCGCGCAGCGAATCGGCGCCGATCAGCATTGCTTCCTCGATCACCGAGACATCATTCAGCCTGGCACCGCCGCCGCGGATCAACCGTCGCGCCTCGGCGTTGCTCGTCGCCAGCCCGGACAGGGCAAACAGCCGGAACGCCGGGATCCCCGCCGCAAGCTCCGCCGCGGCCACGGCAACACTGGGCAGCGACGCCGCTGCCTGGCCGTCCTCGAACGCACTGCGCGCGGTCTCGCCAGCCTGGTCAGCCGCCGCCCGTCCGTGCGCCAACGCCGTCGCCTCGGTCGCCAGAATCTTCTTCGCTTCGTTGATCTCCGCCCCGCCCAGCGCTTCCAACCGGCCGATGTCCCCCAGCGGCAGATCGGTGAACAGGCGCAGGAATCGGCCGACGTCGCCGTCCTCGGTGTTGCGCCAGAATTGCCAGTAATCGTAGGCCGACACCCGGTCCGCGGTCAGCCAGACGGCGCCCTGCGCGGTCTTGCCCATCTTCGCCCCCGACGTGGTGGTGATCAGCGGCGTGGTCAGGCCATGCACCGTCCTTGCATCGGTGCGTCGCGTCAATTCCATTCCGGCAACGATATTGCCCCACTGATCGGACCCGCCGATCTGCAGGGTCACGCCATGGCGGCGACTGAGCTCACGAAAATCGTAGCTCTGCAGGATCATGTAGTTGAATTCCAGGAAGGTCAGCGGTTGTTGCCGGTCCAGCCGTAATTTCACCGAATCGAATCCCAACATCCGGTTGATGGTGAAATGCACCCCGACCTCGCGCAGCAACGGTATGTAGCCCAGCGTGTCCAGCCAGTCCGCGTTGTTGGTCAGCAGCGCATCGGACGGCGCGGTTCCGAACCGCAGGAACGGCGTGAAGCAGCGCCTGATGCCGGCCATGTTGGCCTCGATCACCGCGTCGGTCAGCAGTTGGCGCGACTCGTCCTTGCCAGAAGGGTCACCAATTCGCGTGGTTCCGCCACCCAGCAGCACCACGGGCTTGTGTCCATACTTCTGCAAGAGTCGGAGAATCATGATCTGCACGAGGCTGCCGACATGGAGGCTGTCCGCGGTGCAGTCGAAGCCGATATAGCCGGTAATCGGCGCCCCCGCCATCGCGGCGCGCAAGCCGTCCGGATCGGTGCACTGGAACACGAAGCCACGCAGGGTGGCTTCGTCGAGAAAACTGCTGGTGGTCATCGCGGCTGAACCGTAACTTGCGGAGGGCGCGGGCTATCACACAGTGGGGCCACGGCAAATGCCAAGAACGATCGGTCTGATGAGCGGGACCTCACTCGACGGGGTGGACGCGGCGTGGCTGGATACCGACGGAATCACCGTCGCCGCGTTCGGCCCGGCGCAGACCATACCTTATGATACGGATCTGCGCCGCGATCTTCGAACCATCCTCGACCTGGCACCCACGCTGGCCACCAACGATCCGCGCCTGGCGGCGGTGACCGAGCGTCTGACCGACTATCATCTTCGTGCCGTCGAGGCGCTCGATCGGCCGGCGGACCTGGTGGGCTTTCACGGCCAGACCATCCTGCACCAGCCGCACCGCCGCCGCACCTGGCAGATCGGCGACGCCGCCGCCCTGTCCCGACGTCTGGGTATTCCGGTTGCGCACGATTTTCGTTCCGCCGACGTTGCCGCCGGAGGGCAGGGGGCCCCGTTCGCCCCGGCCTATCATGACGCATTGGCGGCCGATCTGCCTAAACCGCTGGCCGTATTGAATATCGGTGGCGTCGCCAACGTGACCTGGGTCGGCGCCAACGGCGCGTTGCTCGCCTTCGACACCGGACCTGGCAATGGCCCGCTCGACGATTGGGTTTTTCGCCACACCGGTCAGGCCTTCGATGCCGAAGGCGCGCTCGCCCGCTCCGGCCGGGTTGACCCCGAAATCCTGTCCCGGCTGCTGTCGCAGCGCTATTTCGCGCTTCCCGGCCCGAAGTCGCTCGATCGGCTGGACTTCGATCACTGCCTCGCCGAAAGCGGCATCTCGGGCCTTTCGCCGGCCGATGGCGCCGCCACGTTGACGCAGTTCACCGTCGCCACGATCACCGCCGCTCAGTTCCCCGACCCGCCACGACGCTGGCTCGTCACCGGCGGCGGACGCCATAACCCCGCATTGCTCGATGGCCTGCGCCAGGCGCTGGAAGTCCCGGTCGACCCCGTCGAGTCCGTCGGCTGGAATGGCGACGCGCTAGAAGCCCAGTGCTTCGGCTTCCTGGCGGCCAGGATTGTCGCCGGCTTGCCGTTGAGTTACCCCGCGACCACCGGTGTTCCGAACCCGACGCTGGGTGGCAGCATCGCCAACCCCGCGTGATCAGCGACCGAGTCGCTGTCCGTCCAAGTCGGCGAACTTGATCACTCCGCCACAACCCGAAATTGCAGAACGCCCGGCAATCAATCCGCGGCGAGCGCCATCTGCTTCCGA
Organism: Rhodopila sp.; assembly: GCF_965277165.1. Classification (GTDB taxonomy): domain Bacteria; phylum Pseudomonadota; class Alphaproteobacteria; order Acetobacterales; family Acetobacteraceae; genus Rhodopila. The sequence goes on along the minus strand of NZ_CBDICE010000005.1, from coordinate 799,773 downwards.
GCGATCGCCTTGCCGCAGAAATCTTCCACCGCATCGGCAACGGTCTCAGCCTGGCTCGCAAACACGTGATCGGCTCCCGTGACGACACGGTAATCCACGTGCACGTTCTTCTGCGTATTGAGCTTGTCGACAAGTTTACGCACCGCAGGTTCGGGAACCAGTTCGTCCGCATCGCCATGCAGCATCAGACCGCCACACGGACACGGCGCCAGGAAGCCAAAATCGTAATGATTGGCCGGGGGGGCAACGCTGACCCAGCCGGAAATCTCCGGCCGGCGCATCAGCAACTGCATACCGATAAAGGCGCCGAACGAGTAGCCGGCGATCCACAGCCCGCCATGTCCCGGATTGACCGCCTGCATCCAGTCCAACGCCGAGGCCGCGTCGCCGATTTCGCCGATGCCGCCGTCGTAGCGGCCCTGGCTGCGACCGACGCCACGGAAGTTGAAGCGCATGACCGAACACCCAAGCTTCTGAAAAGCTTGATAAATGGAATACGTGATCCGGTTGTTCATGGTTCCGCCGTGCAGCGGATGCGGATGCAGGATCAGGGCGACAGGCGCGCCCGGTTCCTTGGAATGGTGATAACGACCTTCAAGCCGTCCATCCGGACCGGCGAACATTACCTCGGGCATGGCGATTCGTAACCCTGTTCCTGTCCCGCCAGCAGAATATGCCCCGATACCACCGCGGTTTCGGTCATCCTGCCGGCCATATTGAATCCCACGGGCCGGACCTTCATCCCGAACCGCGCTCCCATATAAATAGGAACGCAATCTCCAGATTTCAGTTCCATGTCACCCGGTTAAACCATCAATTCTTGACCTGACTGGTCGGGAATTTTAGCTTCGACACACACGTTCGTGCCGAATTCCGATCGTGACTTCGGTTTCGCCTCCTTATACGCCTGCCGGTCACAGGACACGCATGGGGAAATCTCAGTTCCTCGCGGCCGGCCACCGTTATAGGACAAGTGAAGCGATCTTTCATAATGGAAATGTCGCATGGCTTTCATGTTCTTGCGTGAGACGAAAAACGTCGATCCAGCCCGCGTTCTGCCACGCGACACGGTGTCGATGCTATTATTCACTACCTTTGCGTGTATAAAACTTTCTGTGATAAACTATTACATGCTTTCCACCGCGGCCCGGCTGTTCCCGCGGTCGAAACCGTGGGTTACCGCGATCGGCCGCCGACGCGGCGTGAGCTGATCCGCCGTGCAGCTCTCCACCAAAGGCCGATATGCCGTGATGGCGATGGTCGACCTGGCCCGCCGGGAAACCGCCGATCGCGCCGCGGAGCTCGTCTGCCTGGCCGCCATCGCCGGCCGCCAGCAGCTCAGCCAGTCCTACCTGGAGCAGCTCTTCGCCAAGCTGCGGCGGGCCGATCTGGTGCATGCCGCCCGCGGCCCGCGCGGCGGCTATCGGCTCGCCCGCCCCGCCGCCGCCATCGCCATCGCCGAAATCGTCGCCGCCGTGGATGAGCCGATGAAAGCCACGCGATGCGAGATCGGCAGCGGCGGCTGCCTTCTCGGTCCCGGCTCGCCGATCGGCGGCGAGATGTGCGAGACCCACGACCTGTGGCTCGAACTCGGCCGCCATATCACATTGTTCCTGCGCGGCATCAGCCTGGCCGACGTGGCCCTCGGGCGGGTTAGCGGCCGCGCCAAGGGCGCGCTGCAGCGCCATCCCGCCGAAGCCGGAAGCGGTCCGCCATGAACCAGACCCATTATCTCGACGCCAATGCCACCCAGCCGCTGCGTCCGGTGGCACGCGACGCCGTGCTCGCAGCCCTGGAAAGCGTCGGCAACCCGTCCTCGGTGCACCGCCAGGGGCGCGGCGTCCGGCGCATCATGGAGGACGCCCGCGAGACGATCGCCCAGTGCTTCGGCGCCGCCCCACAGGATCTGGTGTTCACCTCCGGCGGCACCGAGGCCAACGCAACCGCGATCCATGCGATGTCGCCTGGCCGCCGCCTGATGCTCAGCGCGATCGAGCACGACGCCGTGCGATCCGCCGCCGCCGACGCGCACATCGTGCCGGTGCATCCCGACGGCATCGTCGATCTGGCGGCGCTGGACCGTCAGTTGAGCGATGGCGTGGCGTCGATGCTCTGTCTCATGCTGGCCAACAACGAGACCGGCGTGATCCAGCCGGTGGCGCAGGCCGCCGCGATCTGCCGCCGCCATGGCGCCTGGCTGCACGTCGATGCGGTCCAGGCCGCCGGCCGCATGCCGGTCCAGTGCGGCGCGCTCGGCGCCCAAAGCCTGGCGATCTCCTCCCACAAGTTGGGCGGACCGGCCGGCGTCGGCGCCTTGCTGCTGGCACCCGACGTGGCGTTCACCGCGCCGCTGATCGGCGGCGGCGGCCAGGAACGTGGCCGTCGCGGCGGCACCCCGGCGGTCGCGCTGATCGCCGGTTTCGCCGCCGCGGCCGAGGCGTCCTCGGGCGACGACCTGGCCCACCTCGGCCGCCTGCGCGACGCCGCCGAGGCCGCCGCGCTGGCCCGCGGCGCCGTGGTCTGCGGCAACCGCGACCGGCGCCTGGCGAACACCACCTGCATCGCCCTGCCCGGCGCCGCCGCCGGCGTGCAGGTGATCGCGCTCGATCTCGAGGGCGTCGCGGTCAGCGCCGGCGCCGCCTGCAGTTCCGGCAAGGTGCAGACCAGCCATGTGCTACGGGCGATGGACCTCGGCAGCCTCGCCGGGGAAGCGATCCGGGTCTCGCTGCCGTGGAACGCGGCCCAATCCGATATCGATGCCTTCGCCGCCGCCTACCGGCGCGTGGCTGCCCGGCTCCGTCCCACCCTGGCCCCGCACGCCGCGTGATCCCACCTGATCACCATGACTGAGATACCGCCCCCCCCGAACCAGCCCGTCTACCTGGACAACCAGGCGACCACCCGATGCGATCCGCGCGTGCTCCAGGCGATGCTGCCGTTCTTCTCGGAGCACTACGGCAACCCCCACAGCGTCGAGCACGCCATGGGCCGAACCGCCGAAGCCGCCGTCGAGGCCGCGCGCGGCGAAGTCGCCGCCCTGGTCGGCGCCGAGCTCCGCGAAATCATCTTCACCTCAGGCGCCACCGAGGCCAACAACATCGCCATCAAGGGCGCCGCGCGCTTCGCCGCCGCCATGGGCAACCCGCGCCGCCGCGTCATCACCTCGGCCAGCGAACACAAATGCGTCCTCGAAGCGGTCGCCGACCTGGCGGCCGAGGGGTTCGACCCGGTCGTCCTGCCGGTCCGGCCCGACGGGCTGCTCGACCCGGAAACGCTTCGCCAGGCGCTGCTCACGCCGACCCTGTTGGTCAGCATCATGGCGGTGAACAACGAGACCGGCGTGATCCAGGACATCGCGGCACTGGCGCCGATCATCAAGCATGCCGGCGCCCTGCTGCACTCCGACCTGGCACAGGCGGCGGGCAAGATTCGCCTCGACGTCGCCGGCTGGGAGCTCGACCTGGCCTCGATCAGCGGTCACAAGATCTATGGCCCGAAAGGCGTCGGCGCGCTCTACCTCCGGCGCCGGCCCCGCGTCCGCCTGGCGCCGCTGTTTTCCGGCGGCGGCCAGGAAAGGGGGCTGCGGTCCGGCACCTTGCCGACCCCGCTGATCGTCGGCTTCGGCGAGGCCGCACGCCTGGCCGGCACCGAAATGACGCCCGACGCCGATCGCATCGGCCGCCTTCGGGCCGACCTGTTAGACCGCCTGCGCCGCGACGTTCCCGGCCTGCGGGTCAACGGCAGCGTCGGGGCACGCATCGCCGGCAATCTCAACCTGACCTTCCCCACAGCGACCGCCCTGGACCTGATGGCGGCGCTGCCGGACCTCTGCGTCTCCACCGGGTCAGCCTGCTCCTCGGCCGCGGTCGAGCCGTCCTACGTGCTGCGCGCGATGGGTCTGTCCGACCAGCAGGCCCAGCGCAGCTTGCGTATCGGGATCGGACGCTTTACCTCCGCCGCCGAGATCGATTATGCCGCCGCGGCGCTGTCGGCAGCGCATGCGGCTTGCGCCGCGGGCCATCCGGTCGCCACTCAGTCCTGATCCGCCGAATAGGGCCCGATCCGCATGCCGAAAATGACCTTCATCGAGAAAGATGGCACCCGTCGCGAAGTCGACGCGCCGAACGGTCTCTCGGTGCTCGAGATCGCCCACAAGCACGGGATCGATATCGAGGGTGCCTGCGAGGGCTCGCTCGCCTGCTCGACCTGCCACGTCGTCGTCGACCCCGCCTGGTTCACCAAACTGGCGCGGCCGACCGAGGACGAGGAGGATATGCTCGATCTGGCGTTCGGATTGACCCGCACCTCGCGGCTGGGCTGCCAGATCGTTATCACCCCCGAACTCGACGGGTTGGTGGTCAAGCTGCCGGCCGCCACCCGCAACGCCCAAGGCTGACCCAGCCGCAAGACTGACCCAGCCGCAAGACTGACCCAGGCCGACACTGACCCAGGCCGACACTGACCCTGAAAGGAGCCCCGATCATGCGCGTCTTGGTCGCCATGTCCGGCGGCGTCGATAGCAGCGTCGTCGCCGCCTTGCTGCGCGAGGCCGGGCATGAGGTGATCGGCGTCACCTTGCAACTCTACGACCATGGCGCGGCGACCGGACGCAAAGGTGCCTGCTGCGCCGGCCAGGACATCCACGACGCGCGCCGGGTGGCCGACCGATTGGGCATTGCGCACTACGTGATCGACGCCGAGCAGCGGTTTGCCCGCTCGGTGATCGCCGACTTCGCCGACAGCTATGCCAACGGCGAAACGCCGGTGCCCTGCATCCGCTGCAACCAGACGGTGAAATTCGCCGACCTTTCCGTCCTGGCCCGCGATCTCGGCGCCGAACGGCTGGCCACCGGCCATTATGTTCGCCGCATCGACGGTCCGGGTGGCGCTGAACTCCACCGCGCGGCCGATCCGGCCCGGGATCAAAGCTGGTTCCTCTACGCCACCACCCAAGACCAGCTCGATCTCTGCCTGTTTCCCCTCGGCGGCATGCAGGACAAGCGCGCGGTCCGCGACATCGCTCAACGACTCGGGCTTGGCGTGGCACAAAAACCGGACAGCCAGGACATCTGCTTCGTCCCCTCCGGCGCCTATACCGACGTCATAACAAAGCTCCGTCCCGACGCGCTCGAACCCGGCCCGATCGTCACCGAGGCCGGCCAGGTCGTCGGCCGCCATGATGGCATAGCCCGCTACACGGTGGGCCAGGCCAGACGCCTCGGCGACGCCGCGTTGCTGGACGGACGGCGCCAGGTGGTGATCGCCACCGAACCCGGCCGCCGCCGCATCGTCGTCGGACCGCGCGGAAACGGCACCCGCTGCGTGCCGCTGCGCCAACTGAACTGGCTGATTCCCGCACCAGCCGCCGCCCTGCGCTGCGCGGTCAAGCTGCGGGCTCGGGAAACCCCCCGTCCGGCCACCGTGCACCACATTGGCGGTGCCACCACCGTCACGCTCGACGAACCCGCCCTGCCGGCGCCGGGCCAGGCCTGCGTGTTCTACGACGGCGAACGCATTCTGGGCGGCGGCACCATAATCCGGCCGCCACGGGGTGATCACCAGCCGACACCTCACACCGCTTGACCCACCCGGCGCCGAGGCGCACATCCACCACGCCAGACAGCTAGACGACCGCCGCCTGCGTAGCAATTACGCATGCGGAGGAAAGTCCGGGCTCCACGGGAAAACGGTGCCGGCTAACCGCCGGCGGGGGCGACCCCAGGGAAAGTGCCACAGAAAACAAACCGCCCGCGCAAGGCCGCGCCGCGCAAGCGGTCCGGCCCCGCGGGCAAGGGCGAAACGGTGCGGCAAGAGCGCACCGCGCCCTTGGCAACAAGGGCGGCACGGCAAACCCCACCGGGAGCAAGACCGAATAGGGGTGGCTGTGATATCCCGGTTTCAAAACCGAGATGATCACAAGGACGTTCCTGTCCCGCCGCCCGGGTTGGTCGCACGAGGCGTATCGCGAGATGCGTCCCAGACGAATGGTCGTCGCGTCCCGTCAGGGGCGCACAGAACCCGGCTTACCGGCTGTCTGGCATCCTCTCTCGCAGCATCGCTCCGCGCCGCCGATTTGACCCTGCACCATGCACCAGGCCTCGCCTCGATACGGCGTCTCGATATCCCGTCTCAATCGTACCCCACAGGGTTTTCCACAAGAACGAAACACGAATATTTTCGTGATCTTGAATTGGCTTGAGGTGACTCGGGCCACTGTCGGTAAGTATCTGACGAAGCCCGGAAATTTTCCGTCAAATCGGCCAGTAAAGGGCCAATCTTCTTTGACTTCCCAGTTCATCCCATGTTATCCCATGATCACCCACCGTGGACCACCATCCACAGGGAGGCGCCTCGGGATCCGGTCAGCCACTCCAAACGCCGAACCTTGTCGTCGCAGCGTCGCCTTGCTCACCCACGACAGAACCGCTCGGCAGGAAAGGCAAACGGGTCCGAATGGCGTTTTTCATCGGTACCCATCAGAACAAGCTGGACTCCAAAGGGCGCGTGTCGATACCTGCGCATTTTCGTTCCATCCTCAAGAAGATGAGCCATGCCGGCGAGACCGCCCCGATCGCAACGATCTACCTGCGTCCGTCGCACCAGTATCCCTGTATCGAGGGCTGGACCGAGTTCGGCTTCGAAGCGCTCAGCGCCCCGGTGGAGCAAGGCTACGACCTGTTCAGCTCGGAACACGACGATCTCGTGGTGGCGCTGTTCGCCGACGCCTGCGTCACCGAAACCGATAAGGAAGGGCGGATCATGCTGCCGGCCAACCTCGTCGCGCATGCCGGGCTGACCGAGAACGTGACCTTCATGGGCACCCGCAACACGTTCCAGATCTGGGAGCCGGCGGCCGCCGTCCTGCGGCAGGCCGAGGCGCGCGAAAACACCAAGGCCGCCGGCTTCAGCGTGCGCGCCCCGGCGACCGTCCCAGCGCCGCCGGCCAATGGCCCAACCACCAGCGCGGCATCGTCATGACCGGCCCCGCCCAATCCGGCCCCGCCCAAACCGGCCTCGTCCAAACCGGCCATATCCCGGTCATGCTTCCCGAGGTGCTCGCCACCCTCGTCCCGCACGACGGCGGCACCTACCTCGACGGCACGTTCGGCGGCGGAGCCTATGCCAGCGCCATCCTGGACCACGCCCGCTGCACCCTGTGGGCGATCGATCGCGACCCCGACGCGATCCAGCGTGGTGCCAGCCTGGTCGCCCGCTACGCCGGCCGGCTGCACCTGCTGCACGGCCACTTCGCCGACATGGTCGCCCTGCTGGCTCAGGCCGGCGTCTCCAGGCTCGACGGCATCGTGCTCGATCTCGGCGTCTCGTCATTCCAGCTCGACGACCCTGATCGCGGCTTCTCTTTCCGCCACGACGGCCCGCTCGATATGCGCATGGGAAAACATGGGACCAGCGCCGCCGACCTGGTGAACACGCTGCCCGAACGCGCCATGGCCGACATCCTCTATCAATTCGGTGAGGAGCGAGCGTCCCGCCGGATCGCCCAGGCGATCGTCGCCGCCCGTCAGCAGGCGCCGATCGAGACCACTGCCCGGCTCGCCAGCATCATCCGGTCCGTGCTGCCGCCCGACCGCTCCGGCAACCATCCGGCCACCCGTAGCTTCCAGGCCCTGCGCATCAAGGTCAACGACGAGCTGCAACAAATCCAGACGGCCCTGGCCCAGGCCGCCCGTCTGCTCGGACCGAACGGTCGGCTGGTGGTGGTCGCCTTCCACAGCCTGGAAGACCGCATCGTGAAGCAGTTCATGCACCAGCTGAGCGGACGAACCGGCGCACCGTCGCGCCATGACCCGGCCGGACTGACGCACCGCCACGCTCCCGCCTTCCGCCTGCTGACCGCCCGGGCGCTGCGTCCCGCATCCGGCGAAACCGACCAAAATCCCAGATCCCGCAGCGCCAGGCTGCGTGCGCTCGAACGCCTCGACGAAAGTCCCGCGCCATGATCCGCCCGCTCACCATCGTCACCTGCATGCTCGCCTGCGGTTCCGGGCTCTATCTTTACCAGTCGAAGCACGAGGTGCAGTTGCTCGATCGCACCATCGAGCGAATCGTGCGCAACACCAACGCCTTGCGCGACCAGAGCCGGCTTTTGGCGACGGACTGGACCATGCTTAACGATCCGGAGCGGCTGCGTAAGTTCTCCAGCGAATATCTCAATCTCAAACCTATCGCGCCGGCTCAATTCACCAGTCTCGCCGACCTCGACAACCGGTTGCCGCCGCCACAGCCGGAACTGCCGCCGCACGGCACCGGCGCGCCGGACCCCTTGCTGGTCGCCGGCCAGACCGACCCGACCAACCCGCCCGCCGCGATCGACCCTGACGCAGCGGCCGCAGACGCCGAGACCGCCGCTCCGGTCCCCGCCGCCGACCCCGACGCCATTGCCGACCAGGAGCTTCCGATCCCCCCGGTTCCCGCGACGCGCCCGGTCATCCCAACCGCCTCGCATGCGACTGAAGCACCCGCCGCGCACCCGGCTGAAGCACCCGCCGCGCGTGTCGCCGACGCGCCCGCCGCGCGCGCCGCCGACGCACGGCCGGCCGACACCAGAACCGCGGATCGCGCGTCAATATCACGCCCGCCGACAGACAATCAGCCCCGCCCTATCGTCGCAGGGGAAACCAGATCGCCCGATCAGCACAGCTTCGACCCACGGCCATCCGATCAACGCCTGGCCGATCAGCGCGGCCCCATCCAGCGCACGGCTTCGCGTCTCGCCGATAACCGCCCCGATATCCGGACACCGGCCGCCCCGCCGCCCCGGACCGTCATGGCTGGCGTAACGCGGCCGCCGCCGCCCGTTGCGCCCTTCAGCCAGGCTCCCCCGTCTCGGTCCGCCTCGCCTCGGTCCCCCCCGTCGCGTCCGGCGCCCGAGTCGCGTCCGGCCCCAGAGTCGCGTCCGGCAATGGTCGCGACCTCGGCGCCGTTCAATGGGTCCCTGCTCGGCATGGCGCGCGGCTCGATGCCTCCCGCGCCCCGCCCAACGCCGGTGACCTCCGCCTATAATGCCAACTGACCCGCCAGCATGAGCGACCCACGCGACCCCGTTCCACCGTCTGGCCCGCCGCCGCGAAACGGAGCCCGCTTCGGCAGGCCCGCGCCGCGCCAGGGCGCCAGCCGGTCGGACGCGGTGCCGCGAATGGAGAATGTGCGGGTCACCGCTCCCGACCTCGCGCGCCGGATCGCACTGGAAAAGACCCGCTCGCGACTGGTGATCACCGCCGGTGGCTTCGCCGTGCTGTTCGCCGCGGTACTGACCAAGCTGGCGCTGGCCACCATCGTCACCCCACTGACGCCGCACCGCGTCCAGCGCTCGGTCACCGAGATCGTCGATTCGATCCCGCACAATTCAGTCGAGGCCTCGCTGCCCGGCCAGCGGGCGATGATCACAGATCGCAACGGACAGCCGATGGCGATCTCGCTCAACACGGTTTCGCTGTCAGCCGATCCAAGGCAAATCGGCGATGCCGACGATGCCGCGAGGAAGTTGAAGCAGATCCTGCCCCGGCTCGATCTGGCCGAAACCGAGGACCGGCTGAAACGCGACAACAAGAAGTTCATCTACCTGGCGCGCGAAATTACCCCCCGCGAAGAGCAGGCGATCAACAACCTCGGCATTCCGGGCGTCAATTTCGAGCCGACCCAGCACCGCGAATATCCGCTGGGACGCACCGCCGCGCAGGTTCTCGGCGGTGTCGATGTCGACGAAAACGGCTTCGCCGGGGTCGAGCGCTATTTCGACAAGCGCTTGCGCACCAACACCGATCCGCTGCGTCTGTCGATCGACCTGCAGGTGCAGGCCGCGGTGCGCGAGGAACTCGCCAACGCGATGCAGACCTTCGATGCGATCGGCGGCTGCGGCATCGTGATGGACGTCAACACCGGTGAGGTGCTGGCCATGGTCAGCCTGCCGGACTACGATGCCAACAACGTCCGCACCGCGCCGGCCGATGACCGTTTCAACCGGGCGGTCGAGGGCACCTACGAACCGGGCAGCACGTTCAAGCTGCAGACCGCTTCGATGGCGCTGGACAGCGGCTTGGTGCACATCTGGGACGAGTTCGACGCCTCCCGCAACATCCACATCGGCCGCTTCACGATCTCGGATTTCGAGGGCAAGCATCGCTGGTTGTATCTGCCCGAGGTCCTGGCGTATTCCTCCAACCTCGGGGCTGCCCATATCGCCCTCACGGTCGGGGCCGAGCGCCAACGGGCCTGGCTCAAGAACATGGGCATGTTCGGTCGCACCGGCATCGAACTGCCGGAGTCCGCGCTTCCGATCATCCAGCCCGCGTCAGCCTGGAAGGAAGTCGTCACCATGACCGTGGGATTCGGTCACGGTATCTCGCTGACCCCGTTGCACGTCGTGCGCGGCACGGCGGCGGTCTCCAACGGCGGCATTCTGGTCCGTCCGACCATCCTCGCGCGTGACCCGGACGCTCCGGTCAATGGCCGGCGGGTGATGCAGAAGTCCACGTCGGACATCTTGCGCAAGCTGATGCGGCTGGTGGTCACCAACGGGTTCGGCAAGGCCGCCGAAGTGCCCGGCTACTACCCGGGCGGCAAGACCGGCACGGCGGAAAAGGTCAAGCCGCACGGCGGCTACAAGAAACACTCGAACGTCGCCGCTTTCATGAGCGTATTCCCGATGAACGCCCCGCGATACGCGGTTTACATGATGCTGGACGAACCGCACGCCACCAAGGCGACCCACGGCTACGCCACCGCCGGCTGGGTCGTCGCCCCCGCCGCCGGCAAGGTGATCGCGCGCATCGGGCCGATGCTGGGCTTGCTGCCCGATATCAAGGACATGCCGGAAATCAACCAGGAGCTCGCCATCCCGCTGCAACCGGCGCGTCCAGCCGGTGTGCCCGCCCATCACCTTGGCGCATCGATCCCGGTCGCCAAGACGCACCCCACCAATCGCCCCGAACTCACCGTCCCTGCCGTTGCCCTGCCGCCGGCGATCAGCCGCCCGGCGCCCGAACCCCGGCAGCAGCGAACCGAACGTGACCGCCCCGTGGCAGCACCGGTCGCCGCACCCGTCGTGGCCGTCTCCACGGCCGCCCCCGTTGCTGCTCGCTGATCTCATGCCGCGCCTTTCCACCTTCCCCGGCGCGCCGCGTGCCCGAGGCCGGGATACCCTCGCCCGCCTCGACATCTCCCGCCTCGACATTGCAGGCGTTACTGCCGACAGCCGCACTGTCGTGCCGGGCGATCTGTTCGCCGCCCTGCCCGGATCGCGCGCCGACGGCCGCGCCTTCATCGCCGACGCGGTGGAGCGCGGCGCGATCGCGGTCCTGGCCCCGCCCGGAACACCCTGGCCGCCCGGCGTGCCGCCGCGCCCGGTCATCACCGATCCGGAGCCGCGCCAATGCCTCGCCCAGATCGCCGCCGTCCTGGCCGGCCCCCAGCCCGAGACCGTGGTCGCGGTCACCGGCACCAACGGCAAGACCAGCACCGTCGAGTTCACCCGCCAACTCTGGGCATCCGCCGGCGCCAAAGCCGCCAGCCTGGGCACCCTGGGGGTGATCGCGCCGGGCTTCGATCCCGGCCCCGGTTTGACCACGCCCGACCCGGTCAGCCTCGCCGAGACCCTGGCCGGCCTGGCGCGTCACGGCGTCACCAAGGCGGCGATGGAGGCGTCATCCCACGGCCTCGATCAATTCCGGCTGGACGGTGTCAGGCTGGCCGCGGCGGCGTTCACCAACCTGACGCGCGATCACCTGGATTACCACGGCACGCTCGACGCCTACCGTAGCGCCAAGTTGCGCCTGTTCGACACGCTGCTGCCCGCCGGCGCCCCGGCAATCGCCCATGCCGAAATGGACGCCGCGACCCTGGACGCGTTGCGCGACCTCGCCCGCCGCCGCCGCCTCGAGTTCCACACGGTGGGCGAAAACGGCAGCCGGCTGCGATTGCTCCGCGCCCAGCCGCGCCCCGACGGCCAGGACCTGACGATTGCCTCCGCCGGCAGGCAGCGCACCGTCACGCTTAATCTCCCCGGCCGATTCCAGGCCGACAACGCGCTGCTCGCCGCCGCCCTCGCCGAAGCGCTGGGGCTGCCCGACGTGCTCGATCGCCTGCCGGCGCTGCGCGGCGTGCGCGGCCGCCTGGAATGTGCCGCCAGGCTGCCCAATAGCGCCACCGCCTACGTCGACTACGCCCACACCCCGGACGCACTCGAACGGCTGCTGACCGCGCTTCGCCCGCACACCGCCGGGCGTCTGCACGTGGTGTTCGGCGCCGGCGGCGACCGCGACCGCGGCAAGCGTCCGCTGATGGGTCAGGCCGCCTCGCGCCTCGCCGACAGTGTGATCGTAACCGACGACAACCCGCGCGGCGAGGACCCCGCAACGATCCGCGCCGCCATCATCGCCGCCTGCCCGAACGCCCGCGAAATCGGCGACCGCGCAAAAGCGATCGAAACCGCGCTCAACAGCCTCTCGGCCGGAGACGTCCTGGTGGTCGCCGGCAAGGGCCATGAGCATGGCCAGATCGTCGGCGCCACCGTGCTGCCGTTCGACGACGCCACGGTCATCCGCCGCCTGGCCGGCTGCCAGGACCCCAGCCCGTGACCCAGCCCCAGCCCCTACCACTATGGACCGCGGCCGAACTGGCCGAAGCGACCGGCGGCGTCCTGTCGCAACCGTTCGACGCAAAAGGTGTCTCGATCGACACCCGATCGCTGGCACCCGGCGATCTATTCGTGGCCCTGCTCGGCGACGGCCGCGACGGCCATGCCTTCGTAGCCGACGCCCTGGCCCGCGGCGCCGCCGGTGCAATGGTGCACGCCGACACCGCGCCGGCCGAACCGGTGCTGCGCGTCAACAACACTCTGGCCGGCCTTTCGCACCTCGGCGCCTATGCCCGGGCGCGCTCCGACGCCAGCGATTTCCGCGTGATCGCCGTCACCGGCAGCGTCGGCAAGACCACCACCAAGGAAATGCTGCGCGGTGTGCTCGCCGCCTTCGGCCCTACCCACGCCGCCGCCGCGTCTCACAACAACCACTGGGGCCTGCCGCTCACCCTGGCCCGCACACCCCGCGATGCCAGGTTCTGCATCGCCGAGATCGGCATGAACCACGCCGGCGAGATCGCCCCGCTCGTCCGTCTCGCACGCCCCCATGTCGCCGTCATCACCAGCATCGCCAGCGCCCATATCGGCTACCTCGGCAGCATCGAGGCCATCGCCGACGAGAAGGCCACCATCATGGTCGGCCTGGAACCCGGCGGCACCGCCGTACTGCCCGCCGATTCGCCGCAATTCGCCCGCCTCAGGGCGCGCGCCGGCAACGCTACCGTGGTGACCTTCGGCGCCGACCCGACGGCCGACGTCCGGCTCGTCCACACCGAGGCCGACGACGCCGGCTCGCTGATCCACGTCGACATCGCCAGCCGCACCGCCTCGCTGCGACTCGCCGCACCCGGCCGCCACATGGCAATGAACGCTCTCGCCACCCTCGCCGTCGTCGCCGCGCTTGGCCTCGACCCCACCCGAGCGATCGACGCTCTGGAGGCATTCGTTCCCCTCGCCGGCCGGGGCGCGCGGCGTGACATCCGGGTCGGTTGCGGCGCCGTCCGGTTGCTCGACGAAAGCTACAACGGCAACGGTGCCTCGATACGCGCCGCGCTCGACGTGCTGCGCCTGCAGCCGGCGCGCCGCCGGATCGCGGTACTCGGCGACATGCTGGAACTCGGCGACCAGGGGCCGGCGGAGCATGCCGCCCTGGCCGACGCGGTGATCAATTCCGCCGATTGCCTGTTCACCTGCGGGCCGCTGATGCGCCACCTGTTCGACGCCGTCCCGCAACCCCTGCGCGCCGCCCACGCCGCCAACGCCGCCGAACTCGCCCCCCTGGTCGCCGCCGCCCTGGCCCGAGGCGATGCCATCCTGGTCAAAGGCAGCCTCGGCAGCGGCATGCAGCGCGTCATCGAAGCCATCGAGCAACCCGCGCCCGCCGGAGCCGTCTGATGCTGTCCGTGATCTCCCGGCCGTTCGCGGACCACTTCTTTCTGTTCAACCTGTTCCGCTACATCACCTTCCGCGCCGGCGCCGCCTGCCTCACCGCCTTGATCGTCAGCTTCGTGCTGGGGCCGGCGGTGATCCGCTGGCTCAAGTCGGTGCAGAAGCAAGGCCAGCCGATCCGTTCGGATGGGCCAGAGCGCCACCTGGTCGAGAAAAAAGGCACGCCCACCATGGGCGGTTTGCTGATCCTGGGCAGCCTGACGATCTCCACCCTGCTATGGGCCGACCTCAGGAACGGCTACGTCTGGGCCGTCCTGTTCGTCACCCTGGGCTACGGCGCGCTCGGCTTCTGGGATGATTACCTCAAGGTGACCAGGCGCAACACTCGCGGCGTTCCCGGCCGCATCAAGCTGATCGTGCAAGCCGCGATCGGCCTCGCCACCGCGATCTGGATTACCTCGTTGGCCCGAGGCCCGCTCGCCACCGCGCTCACCGTTCCGGTGTTCAAGGAAGTCGTCATTCCGTTGGGCGCCCTGTTTCCGGTGTTCGGCACGTTGGTGATGATGGGTGCCTCCAACGCGGTCAACCTGACCGACGGGCTCGACGGCCTGGCGATCGTGCCCACCATGATCGCGGCCGCCGTCTTCACCCTGATCGCCTATCTGGTCGGCAACCGCATCTTCGCCGATTACCTGCAGCTCAACCCGGTGGTCGGCGCCGGCGAACTGGCGGTGTTCTGCGCCGCCCTGGTCGGCGCCGGCCTGGGTTTCCTGTGGTTCAACGCACCGCCCGCCGCCGTCTTCATGGGCGATATCGGCGCGCTCGGCCTCGGCGGCGCGTTGGGCGCGGTGGCGATGGTCACCAAGCACGAAATCGTCCTGATGATCGTCGGCGGACTGTTCGTGGTCGAGACGCTGTCAGTCGTCATCCAGGTGTTCTGGTACAAGCGGACCGGCCACCGCGTCTTCCTGATGGCCCCGCTGCATCATCACTTCGAGAAGAAAGGCTGGGCCGAACCGACCATCGTCATCCGCTTCTGGATCATCTCGATGATCCTCGCCCTGCTCGGCCTGGCCACGCTGAAGATCCGATGACCACATTCTCCCCCACCCTGTTCAGCGCCAAGCGCTACGCCGTCGTCGGCCTCGGCAGTAACGGCCTGCCGGCCGCCCGCTTCCTGCGTTCGATGGGCGCCCAGGTCGTCGCCTGGGACGACAACCCCGCTGTCCGAGCAGCCGCCCAAGGCCTCGAACTGGCCGATCCTACACAATACCCGTTCGACTACGACGCCCTGGTCCTGTCCCCCGGCATCCCGCACCGCCTGCCCAAGCCGCACCCCGCCGCCGAACGCGCGATCGCCGCCGGCGTGCCGATCCTCTGCGACGTCGAATTGCTGTTCCATGCGGTCCGCGCCTCCGGCTCGCGCGCCCGCTTCGTCGGGATCACCGGAACCAACGGCAAATCCACCACCACCGCACTGCTGCACCACATCCTGGACCGCGCCGGCATCCCAGCCGAGGCCGGCGCCAACCTCGGCCCAGCCGCCTTGTCACTGCCCCTGCTACCACATCATGGAGTGTACGTGCTCGAAATGTCCTCCTATATGTTGGAGCGACTCGCGGAGATGCGGTTTGATGCCGCGGTGATGCTCAACCTCAGCGCAGACCACATCGATCGTCACGGCGACATGGCCGGCTACGCCCGCGCCAAGTGCGCGATCTTCGACCGCCAGCGCTCCCACCACCTGGCGGTGATCGGTATCGACGACCCAAACTGCCGAGACATCGCCGCCTGGCTCGACACCAAACCCGCCCATCTGGTCCGCATCTCCGGCGCCGCGCCCGGCCTGACCCGAGGGCCGGCCCTGCCGGGCGAGCACAACGCGCAAAACGCCGCCGCCGCGACCGCGGTGGCGCGCCATTTCGGCGTGTCCGATGACGCCATCGCGTCCGCGTTGCAAACCTATCCCGGCCTCCCCCACCGCCAGCAATGTGTCGCCACCGTCGATGGCGTCAGCTTCATCAACGACAGCAAGGCAACCAACGCCGACGCCGCCGAACGAGCCTTGGTCTGCTACGACCGCTTGATCTGGATCGCCGGAGGCATGGCCAAGCAAGGCGGCATCGAACCGCTGGCGCCACTGTTCCCGCGCATCGCCCACGCGTTCCTGATCGGCCGCGATGCCCCTGGCCTCGCCGCCACGCTCGCCCACCACGGCGTCCCGTTCGACATCCCCGGCACACTGGAAGCTGCCGTGCCAGCCGCCTTCGCCGCCGCCACCCGCCATCACGCCCCCACCGTCCTGTTGTCCCCCGCCTGCGCAAGCTGGGACCAGTTCACCGGCTACGACCAGCGCGGCGACCGCTTCGCCGAACTCGCCCAAGCCCTATCCCCCACCCACTTGGCCCCCACCCACCTGGCCCCCACCCACTTGGCCCCCACCCGCCTGGCCGCCACCCCCAGCCGGACAGGAGGCGCCTGATGCCCTCCCTTTCCCGCGCCGACGACTCGATGCTGGGCCGCTGGTGGTGGAGCGTCGATCGCTGGACCCTGGGCGCCATCGGCGTGCTGATCGGCTTCGGCTACATCATGATGCTCGCCGCCAGCCCCGCCGTCGCCGAACGCATCGGCACCTCACGCGAGACCTTCATCCTCAAGCAGGTGGTGTTCCTGGCCATCGCCGGCGTGATCGTCGTCGCCGTCTCGCTGCTGTCACCGCGCGACATCAAGCGCCTCGCCATCGCCGGCTGCCTGATTGCCCTGGCCCTGACCGCCGCCACCATGGTGGTTGGGGTCGAGATCAAGGGCGCGCGGCGTTGGATCTCGCTGCCCGGCATGACCATCCAGCCCAGCGAGTTCCTCAAGCCTTGCTTCGCCGTCGTCACCGCCTGGCTGCTCAGTGAGGCCAAGCGATCGCCGCGTTTCCCCGGCACCATCATCGCCTGCGTCGTGTTCGGCTGCATCCTGCTGCTGCTGAAGTCGCAGCCCGATATCGGCATGTTGGCGGTGGTCACCGTGGTGTTCCTCGCCCAGCTCTACATCAATGGCCTGCCGCTGTTCCTGGTCGCTGTGGCGCTCGGCATGATCGGCGGCGGTGGCGTCCTCGCCTACACCGTGTTCCCCCACGTCCGCAGCCGCGTCACTCGTTTCTGGGACGGCACCGGCGATAACTACCAGGTCACCACCGCGCTCGAGGCGTTCGGCAACGGCGGCCTGTGGGGACGCGGGCCCGGTGAGGGCCACGTCAAGGACGTGCTGCCCGACGCCCACGCCGACTTCGTCTTCGCCGTCGCCGGCGAGGAATTCGGCATGTTGATCTGCGTCGTCATCCTGTCCGTCTTCGCCTTCATCGTGCTGCGCGGCCTGTTGAAGCTGCTGCGCGAGCAGGACCCGTTCATCGTGCTGTCGTGCGCCGGCCTGGTCACCGGCTTCGGCCTGCAGGCCTTCGTCAACATGGCCTCCACCCTGCGCCTGATCCCGACCAAGGGCATGACCCTGCCGTTCATTTCCTATGGCGGCTCCTCCGTCATCGCCGTCGCCCTCGGTATGGGCATGCTGCTGGCGCTGACCCGCCGGCGCAGCCGGGACGAACTGGCATGAGGGGCCCCATGGTGCAGCCCATCGTCATCGCCGCGGGCGGAACCGGTGGCCACTTCTTCCCGGCAGAGGCGTTGGCCGCCGAACTCGTCGCCCGCGGCCATCGTATCGTGCTGATGACCGATGCGAGATCGGCCGGGCAGTCCAGCGCCACCTTCGCCGGACGCGAGCAGCACGTGATCCAGGGCGCCGGCATCGCCGGACGCGGGCCATGGCGCGCCACCAAGGCGATCGCTTCGCTCACCGCCGGCATCGCCCAGGCCCGCGCTATCCTGTCCCGGCTCGGCGCCGGCAGCGTCGTCGGCTTCGGCGGCTACCCGTGCGTCGCCCCGATCCTGGCTGCGCGCATGCTCCGCCGCCGGCCAACGCTGATCCTGCATGAACAGAACGCCGTGCTCGGCCGGGCCAACCGCTTCCTGGCTGGGCGCGCCGACGTTCTTGCCTTGGGATTCGCCGGCACCCAACGAGTTCCCGCCGGCACCCGCAGCGAATTCACCGGCAACCCGGTTCGCCCGGCCATCACCGCGTTGTCACAAACCAGCTATATCGCCGCCACCGACCGCATCTCCCTGCTGGTGCTCGGTGGCTCCCTTGGCGCCCGGATTTTCAGTGATGTCGTCCCCGATGCACTGCGCCTGCTGCCGCAATCCTTGCGCGGCCGCCTGTCCGTCGTGCAGCAAACCCGGGCCGAGGACCTCGAACGGGTCAAAGCCGCCTACGTCGCCCACGGCATCGACGCCGAACTATCCCCGTTCTTCCCCGACGTCGCCGCGCGCCTGGCGACCGCACACCTGGTGATCGCCCGCGCCGGCGCCTCCACCGTGGCCGAATTGGCGGTTGCCGGCCGGCCATCGATCCTGGTGCCGCTGCCCGCTGCGATCGACGACCACCAATCCGCCAACGCAAGCGCCGTCGCCGAGGCCGGCGGCGCATGGGTGATGCCGCAACCGCGCCTCACCCCCGCCTCGCTGGCAGAGCAACTGGCGACCGTGCTGGCTGATCCCCGGCGATTGGCCGATGCCGCGATCGACGCCCGTTCCCAGGCCCGCGCCGACGCATCCGCCCGCCTCGCCGACCTCGTCGAAGCCCGCATGGCCGCGCGCGGCACGGAGCGCGTGTGATGGCAGAAAGCCGCAACCTCACCGCCGCGGGCAGGTCGTCATGAGAGCCCTGCCGCTGTCCATCGGCACCATCCACTTCGTCGGCATCGGCGGCATCGGCATGTCAGGCATCGCCGAAGTGCTGCACACGCTGGGCTACAGCGTCCAAGGCAGCGACATCGCCGGATCCGCCAATGTCGGCCGCCTGCGCGAGTCCGGCATCCCGGTCGCCATCGGCCACGACGCCGCCAACCTAGGCACCGCCCAGGTTGTCGTCGTTTCGACCGCGGTAAAGCGCGACAACCCCGAGGTTGCCGCTGCCCGCGCCCGCCTGATCCCGGTCGTCCGCCGAGCCGAGATGCTGGCCGAACTGATGCGGCTGAAATGGTCCGTCGCGGTCGGCGGCACCCACGGCAAGACCACCACCACCAGCCTGATCGCCTGCGTGCTGGAAGCCGCCCACCTCGATCCCACTGTGATCAACGGCGGCATCATCAACGCCTACGGCACCAACACCCGCATGGGCAGCGGCGACTGGATGGTGGTCGAGGCCGACGAAAGCGACGGTTCCTTCCTGCGCCTGCCAGCGCTGATCGCCGTCGTCACCAACATGGACCCCGAACACCTGGATCACTGGGGCAGCGCCGAGGCCATGGTCGCCGGCTACGATCAGTTCGTCGCCAACATCCCGTTCTATGGCTTCGCCGTGCTTTGCATCGACCATCCCGCCGTGCAGCAGATGATCCCCCGCCTGTCCGACCACCGCATCGTCACCTACGGCTTCTCCCCGCAGGCCGATATCCGCGCCGAACGCATGCTGC
The DNA here is from genome assembly GCF_965277165.1 of Rhodopila sp. GTDB lineage: Bacteria > Pseudomonadota > Alphaproteobacteria > Acetobacterales > Acetobacteraceae > Rhodopila. The sequence continues at coordinate 780,268 of NZ_CBDICE010000005.1, read as the reverse complement.
CCGACAAGCTGGGCTCCACCTTCGAGGTCGTCCTCACAGATCGCTTCCATAACCGCTCCCGCCGCATGGGCCCGTTCCGCCTGCCGATGCTGGGCGCCCACAACGTGCAGAACGCGCTGGCCGCAATTGCCGTCGGTATCGAAATGGAAATCGACGACCAGACCCTGCGCACCGCACTGCTCGGCTTCAAGGGAGTCAGGCGCCGCTTCACCAAGACCGGTGAGGCCGGCGGCATCACCGTGATCGACGATTACGGCCACCATCCGGTGGAAATCGCCGCCGTCCTGAAAGCCGCCCGCCAGGCCGGCGCCCGCGACGTCGTGGCGGTGGTGCAACCGCACCGCTACTCTCGCCTTCAATCGCTGTTCGGCGACTTCTGCACCTGCATGAACGACGCCGGCACCGTCATCGTCGCCGATGTCTATGCCGCGGGTGAGCCGCCGATCCATGGCGCCACCCGCGATGCCTTGGTCGAGGGTCTGCGCGCCCGCGGCCACCGCAGCGTCGTCGCCCTGCCCAACCCCGGCCTGCTCGCCGAGATGGTCCACGCCATCGCCCGTCCCGGCGATTTCGTCGTCTGCCTCGGCGCCGGATCGATCACCCAATGGGCGGCCGCGCTGCCCGCCGATCTCGCCGCGTTGCAGACCGGCGGCAACCGCAGAGCGGTGGCGACATGATGGCCGCCAAACGCCTGCCCGACTGGATCGAATCGCTACCGGAACTGCGCGGCCGGGTGCAGCCGAACGCCGCGCTCGCGCCGTTCACCTGGTTCCGCGCCGGCGGCGCCGCCGAACTGCTGGTGCGTCCCGCCGATGCCGATGACCTCGCCGCCTTGCTGCGCGCATTGCCGCACCAGGTCCCGGTCCAGGTGATCGGCGCCTGCTCCAACCTGATCGTGCGCGATGGTGGTTTGTCTGGAGTAACGATCAGGCTGGCGCGCGGCTTCTCCGCCATCACCATCGAAGCCGGCGGTATCACTGCCGGCGCCGCCGCGCTCGATGTCACCGTCGCCGAACATGCCGCCGCCGCCGGACTGACCGGGGTCGAATTCCTGTCCGGCATCCCGGGATCGATCGGTGGCGCGGTGGCGATGAACGCCGGTGCCTATGGCGGCGATCTGGCCAGCGTCCTGGACTGGGCGGAAATCCTCACCCGCACCGGTGAACAGCGCCGCCTGCCCGCCCAGCAACTCGCCTTCGACTACCGCCACGCCGCCCTGCCGGCCGGCGCCGTCGTCACCCGCGTCCACCTCCGCGCCATCCCAGGTGCCGCCACGCTGATCGCCGCTCGGATGGCCGAAATCAAGGCGACAAGGCAAGCCACCCAGCCGGTCCGCGCCCGCACCGGCGGTTCGACCTTCCGCAACCCCGACGGCATGAAGGCCTGGGAATTGATCGATGCCGCCGGCTGCCGAGGCCTGACCCGAGGCGGCGCCATGGTCTCGGACAAACACTGCAACTTCCTGATCAACACCGGCACCGCGACGGCCGCCGACATCGAAGGCCTGGGCGAGGAAGTCCGTCGCCGCGTCCTCGCCGCCACCGGGGTCACGCTGGAATGGGAAATCCGCCGCATCGGCATCCCCGGCGGACGCCCCGAGATGGTGCCCCCCGATATGGTGCCCCCTGGGGTAGTCCCCCCTGGGGTAGTCCCCCCTGGGGTAGTGCCCCCTGGGGTGAAATCATGACCCGGGTCGCAGTGCTCTACGGCGGCATCTCCGCCGAACGCGAGGTCAGCCTCGCCACCGGCGTCCAGGTCATCGCCGCGCTGCGCGAAACCGGCTTTGACGTCGATCCGATCGACGTTGGCGCCGATCTCGGCGCCGTCATCCGCGCCCTGATGCCAAAGCCCGATGTCGTGTTCAACGCGCTGCACGGCCGCTTCGGCGAGGACGGCGCGATCCAGGGCGTGCTGGATTGGCTCGCCATCCCCTATACCCATTCCGGGGTTCGCGCCTCGGCCCTGGCAATGCACAAGCAGGCCGCCAAAGCCCTGTTCCAGTCGGTCGGCTTGCCCGTCGCGCCCGGCCGCGTCGTGCCGGTCTGGGAACTCGAGACCGGCGATCCGATGCCGTTGCCCTATGTCGTCAAGCCGGTGAACGAAGGATCATCCGTCGGCGTCACCATCGTGCGCGCCGGCGACAACCGCCGAACCGAGATCGCCCGAAGCTGGACCTTCGGGTCCGCCGCCCTGGTCGAAGAATACATTCCAGGCCGCGAACTGACCGTCGCCCTGCTCGACGGCCGTGCCCTCGCCGTCACCGAGATCCGCGCGGTCGCTGGCAGCTTCTACGACTACGAATCGAAATACGCCGATGGCGGCTCGCGCCACATCATTCCGGCCGCCGTGCATCCCGACATCCGCGACCAGGCCCTCGATGTCGCCGCCGCCGCGCATCGCGCGCTGGGTTGCCGCGGCGCCACCCGCTGCGATTTTCGTTACGACGACACCAAAGGCGAACCCGGCCGCCTGATCCTGTTGGAGATCAACACCCAGCCCGGCCTGACCCACACCTCCCTGCTGCCGGAGCAGGCGGCGTATTGCGGCATGGACTTCGCCCAACTCTGCACCTGGATGGTGGAGAACGCGTCATGTCAGGGGTAAGGCGTTCTCCGCGCAATTCGGTCAAGGACCGTCCCTCCGGCCTGCGCCTGGCGTTGCGCCGCCAGCGTCGCCTGTTGCGCCCGGCGGGCTGGGTCGCGCTGGCCTCCATCGTCGCCCTGATGCTGATGTTCGCGGTCCACACCGCCGGGCTGCGCGCCGGCCCGGGCCAGACCCTGAAGACCATGCGCGAACGCCTTGGCGCGATGACCGCCGCGTCAGGCCTGCGGGTCACCAACGTGGTGATCGAGGGGCGCGCCAACACGCCGGAATCAATGTTGCGGGAAGCGATCGGCATCCGCAAGGGCGACCCCATCCTCGGGTTCTCGCTGGACGCCACCAGGGCAACGATCGAACGCATCCCCTGGGTCGAACACGTCACGGTGGAACGCCGACTGCCCGGAACCATCGTAGTCAACCTGCAAGAGCGTCGGCCGTACGCCATCTGGCAGAATCGCGGCAAGTTCGTCCTGGTCGATCGCACCGGACAGGTCGTTGCCGATCAGGATGTCACCCAGTTCCGCCGCCTGCCGCTCATCGTCGGCCAGGGCGCACCGAACGCGGCCGCCGAACTGCTGGATGCGCTGCGCGATCGCCCCGCGCTCGAGGAAAAGGTCCAGGCCAGCGTTCGCGTCGGTGAGCGGCGGTGGAACCTGCGCATGACCAACGGCACCGACGTGATGCTGCCCGAAGGCCATGAAGTCGCGGCGCTTAATCGCCTGGCCCAGCTTCAGCAGGATCACGACGTGCTCGATCGCCCGCTCGCCGCCATCGATATGCGCCTGCCGGATCGCCTCGTGTTCCGTCCAAAGCCCGACGCCGGCGACAGCATCGTGGTGCCCCCGATCCCGCCCGACGCCTCGCCGCCCGCAACCTCGCCAACCGAGGTTCCCGTTATCGCCAAGAAACCAACCTGAGAAGGCACGAACGGATGGCAGACAATCCTCGTCGCGTGCTTCCCCCCGCCGATACCGGACCCCCGGAGATCGAGCCGGCCAGGCATCAGCGTTCCGGACCGTTCGGCGTGGTCGACATCGGCACCACCAAGATCGCCTGCCTGATCGGACGTGTCGAAAGCGACGGCACACTGCGGGTGTTGGGCTTCGGCTGGCAGAAGGGTCGCGGCCTGTCCAGCGGCGACATCACCGATCTGGAAGCAGCCGAAAAAGCCATCCGCACCTGCGTCGGGCAGGCCGAGGACATGGCCGATACCCGGCTGCGTTCGGTCACCGTCAACCTGACCTGTGGCCAGCCGCAATCGCGGCTGTTCAACGTGCAGTGGCCGGTCGGCGGCCGCGCCATCACCGAACAGGATATCCGCGGCGTGCTGAACGAAGGCCGTGCCCGGGCCGAAGTGGACGAACGCGAACCGATCCACGTCCTGCCATTGAATTTCGCCGTCGACGCCACCGACCAGGTGATCGATCCGCGCGGCCTGTTCTGCTCCACGCTGAACGCCCGCCTGCACGTCATCGATGCCGCCGCCACCGCGCTGCGCACCCTGGAATCCTGCATCAACCGCTGTGACCTCGACATCGAGGATCTGGTATCCGCCCCGATGGCCGCCGGCCTGTCCAGCCTGGTGCCGGAAGAACGCGAACTCGGCGCCACCATCATCGACATGGGCGGCGGCACCACAAGCATGGCGGTCTACGCCGACCGACAGATGATGCACACCGCCCAACTGCCGATCGGCGGCCTGCACGTCACCAAGGACCTGGCGATCGGCCTGTCCACCACCCTGGTGCACGCGGAACGACTGAAGACGCTGTATGGCAACGTCGAATCCAGCCCCGACGACGATCGCGAATTGCTGCCGGTGCCGCTGGTCGGAGAAGAAGACCATCAACTCGCCAAGGTGCCGCGCAGCATGGTGGTGAACATCATCCGCCCGCGTATCGAGGAGACCTTCGAGTACATCAAGGACCGCCTGGATACGTCGGGCCTGGGCCGCGCCGCGGGCAACCGCGTGGTCCTGACCGGGGGCGCCTGCCAGCTTCCCGGGGTCCGCGAATTGGCCGCCAGGATGCTCAGCCGCCAGGTGCGCCTTGGCCGGCCGGCCGCACTGCGCGGCCTGCCCGAACTTGCCACCGGCCCCGCCTTTTCCACCGCCGCCGGTCTGCTCTCCTGGGCAGCCGGCGACGGCAGAGCCTTCCAGGACATCAACCTGGACGGCGAGCCAAGACTCGGTCTGTTCCGCCGACTGGTTAATTTTTTAAAGGAACGTGTCTGAAGCCGTCGCGAATCGAGAGGTTCGTCGTAGAAACTGCCTAACAGCCGTCCCGTGAACCCGGGGGAGAACAACATGACCCTGAACCTGATGATCCCGACCATGACCCACACCGACTTTTCGCCTCGCATCACCGTCATAGGCGTCGGCGGCGGCGGCACCAATGCCGTCGACAACATGATCGCCGCCAACCTGCAGGGGGTGGAGTTCGTCGTGGCGAACACCGACGCCCAGCAGTTGATGCACAGCCGTGCCGACCGTCGTATCCAGCTCGGCCCCCACATCACCCAGGGCCTCGGCGCCGGCGCCAAACCGGAAATCGGCAAGGCCGCGGCGGAAGAAGCAGCCGACGAACTCTATCGCCACCTCGACGGCGCGCACATGGTGTTCATCACCGCCGGAATGGGCGGTGGCACCGGTACCGGCGCCGCGCCGGTCATCGCCAAGATGGCCCGCGAACGTAACATCCTCACCGTCGGAGTGGTCACCAAGCCATTCGGCTTCGAAGGCGTGCGCCGCGCCCGCTCCGCCGATCAGGGGATCGAGGAACTCCAGCAATACGTCGATACGTTGATCGTGATCCCCAACCAAAACCTGTTTCGTATAGCAAATGAACGCACGACCTGGCGCGAAGCGTTCAAGATGGCCGACCAGGTGCTGTACATGGGCGTTCGCGGCGTCACCGACCTGATGATGGTGCATGGCCTGGTCAATCTCGACTTCGCCGACATCCGCACCGTCATGGCGGAAATGGGCAAGGCCATGATGGGCACCGGTGAGGCCGAGGGCGAGAATCGCGCCATCCGTGCCGCCGAGGCGGCAATCAACAACCCGCTGCTGGAAGACACCTCCATGGCGGGCGCGCGCGGCCTGCTGATCAACATCACCGGCGGGGAAGACCTGGCACTGTTCGAAGTCGACCAGGCCGCGAACCGCATCCGCGAGGAAGTCGACGAGGAAGCCAATGTGATCTTCGGTTCGGCGGTCGACGAATCCCTGGCCGGCCAGATCCGGGTATCGGTGGTCGCGACCGGCATCGACTCGCACAAATCGGCAGAGCAGTTACGGCCGAAACTGTTCGCGGTCGGCGGGGCGGCACCGGCACCGCAGCCGATCATCAATCGCAACGGGGCTCCCGCCCTGGTGCCCGGCGCGGCTCAAAACGGACTCGCCGCGCCTCTGCGCCAGATATCGCAACAGCAGTCGGAAGCCGTCGCCAATGCGGCTTCGATGATGGACGCTCAGCCGTCCCAGCCCGGACTGCACCAGCCCGGCCCGCACCAACCGGGGTTGCACCAACCCGCGTATCCACCGAATCCGGTTCAACAACGCCCGGCGCAACCGCAGCCGATCGTGCAACTGAACTCCCGGGCCAATCTGTTCGCCGCTCAGCCGCAAGGTCCCGCCGCCGTGCCGGCGCCGGTGAGCCTGTTCAACAAGATGACCGGAGTGTTGCGCGGGCGGACTTTCCCGCCCACCGTGGCCACCACCCCGCAGCCGATCACCCGACGCGAGCCCGAATTCATCGACGACCAGCCGCAGACCAACCACGTCTCGGTGCGTCAGACCTCGGCCGGCGAGGAAACCGGCATCGAGATCCCGGCATTCCTGCGCCGGCAGTTGTCCTGATCCAAAATGCCGGGTGGCGGCGCGCAAGCATCGCCACCCGGTACCGCCTTGCGATCTGAAAGCGCGGCTACTCCGCCGCGTCGCTGCGCGACGTCGACCTGCTGCGGAAATGCGGCATCACCTCGGTGGCGAAACGTCGCAGGTTGTGCCGCGACGTGCCGCCGCCGTTCAGCAGGATGTATTCGACCCCCTCCCGCTGCAGCCGCTCGATCTTGCGGCAGATCTCATCCGGAGTGCCATACAGCGCGCTTTCCTCGCTCGCCTCGCGGGTATCGGAAAACGCCATGATGCTCGCGGTGTTGTTGCCGTCCGGCCGTTGGCTGATCGCGTGCAACCGCCGCTGCCCCGCCATCCGCCGCTCCACCGCCGCCGCCTTCTCCGCCTCGCTATCGGCAACAAAGAACGCCCGGGCCACCCCAACCTGGGACGCATCAAAAGCAAATCCATTGCCCAGCATCGCCGCCTTGTATGTCTTGAACCGGTTAATGGTCTCGTCGATCGAGGCGAACTGATCCAGCAACAGATTATGCCCCCTGGCCGCCACCTTGCGGATGCTCTCGGCATGTCCGGCACCCTGCCAGAACGGCGGATGAGGCTTCTGATGGGTCGGCGGCTCGACGATGATGTCGTCGAACGACCAATATTTTCCCTGAAACGAAAACCGCTCGTTCGACGTCCACGCCCGAGTAATGATGTCGATCGACTCCTCGAACCGGGCGCCTGCCTCTTCCATCGGAATGCGGAAGCTGGCGAATTCATTGTGCCGGTAACCCTTGCCGACGCCGAAATCGAGCCGGCCGCCCGACAGCAGGTCCACCGTTGCCGCCTGTTCGGCCAGCAACACCGGGTTGTGCCACGGCAGCACCAGCACCGCGGTGCCCAGCCGCAAGGTCGACGTCCTGGCACCGACCCAGCTCAACAGATTCAGCGTCGCCGACACCTGGCCAAACCCGGTGAAATGGTGCTCGACGATGAACGAGCTGTGGTAGCCCAGCGCCTCGGCCTCGATCAGGTAATCGATATAGTCGTTGAACCCCGCCGCGCTGTCGACGTCAGGCCCGCCACGCTGCGCCTGCGCGGCACCGAAAAGCCCGAAACGCATGATGCTGCTCCTTGGACGATTGTCCCGATCTTCCGCGCCCGCCGCCGCGTTGTCCACACACCTCACGCTCCGATCGGATGGCAGGGGGCGAACTGGCCCCGAACCAACTCAAGCCGCCTTCCTGGCCCGCTTCCCCTTGCCGCCACGCGCCTGATTCGCCGCGCTGCCACCCTTGGCCCGTTCCAGCACGAACCGCGCGTAATCGTCCATGTCGCCATCGAACGGCACCACGGTCCCGTCCGCCGCCAGCCACAGCCGATCCGCGACCAGTTCCATCAGCGAGCGGTCGTGGGTTATCAGGATCACCGCTCCCTGATACTCGTTCAGCGCATCCAGCAAAGCCCGCCGGCTGTCGATGTCCAGATGGTTGGTCGGCTCATCCAGGATCAGCAGGTGCGGCGCCGCCATCGCCACCAGGTTCAGCAGCAGTCGCGCCCGCTCCCCACCCGACAGATTTTCCACCGTCGTCGACTGCTTGTCGAACCCGATCCCGAACCCCGCCAGCCGCGAGCGCTGCGACGTTTCGCTGTCATCGGGCCGCTCCCGCCGGATGATCTCCAGCGGCGTATCCGCCGGGTCCAGCGCCTCGATCTGATGCTGATGGAACCAGCCGACCTTGATCCGCCGCTCCCGCGTGATCCGCCCCGATTGCAGCTCCAGCGCCCCCGCCGCCATCTTCGCGAACGTCGACTTGCCCGCGCCATTCACCCCCAAAAGCCCGATCCGGTCATCGACATCCAGCCGCAGGTTCAGGTTGCGCAGCACCGGCTCACCGTCATACCCCACCGAGGCCGCGTCCAGCCCGATCAACGGCGGCGCCAGCGGCCGGGTCGGCGACGGCAGCATGAACGGCGCCACCCGCTCCTCGATCGTTGCCGCCACCGGTTCCATCTTCGCCAGCCGCTTCATCCGCGACTGCGCCTGCGCCGCCTTGCTCGCCTTGGCTCTGAACCGATCGACGAAGCTCTGCAGATGCGCCCGCTCCGCTTCCTGCCTCGCCGCGAACGCCGATGCCAACCGAGCCTTCTCGGCGCGCCGCTTCTCGAAATCGTCATAGCCGCCGGCATACAGCTCAAGCTTGCCGGCCTGCAGATGCAGGATGGCCTGCACCGAGTTGTTCAGTAGCTCGCGGTCATGGCTGATGATGATCGCCGCGCTGGGATATTTCCGCAGCCTGGCCTCCAGCCACATCGCGCCTTCCAGATCCAGGTAGTTGGTCGGCTCATCCAGCAGCAGCAGATCGGGTTCGGCGAACAGCGCCGCCGCCAGCGCCACCCGCATGCGCCAGCCGCCCGAAAACTCCGCCATCGGCCGCGCCAGGTCGGCGGTCGAGAAACCCAGCCCGGCAAGGATTTCGCCCGCCCGCGCCGGCGCCCGATCGGCATCGATCTCCGCCAGACGAGCATAGATGTCGGCAATCCGCTCCGGTTCGGCGACGTCCAGTTCGGCGTGCAGCGCCTCGCGCTGCTGGTCGGCGGCCAGGATGGTGTCCAACAGGCTGACCGGTGTCGCTGGATGCTCCTGGTCGACGCTCGCCACCCGTGCCGCCTTCGGCAGGCTGATCGCGCCGCCATCGGCGCCCAGTTCGCCCAGGATCAGCTTGAACAGCGTCGACTTGCCGACGCCATTGCGCCCGACCAGCCCGACCTTGGCATTGGACGGCACCAGCACGCTGGCATGGTCAAAGAAACGCCGCCCCCATGCATTGAACACGAGGTCATCGATTTGAAGCATGTGTGGGGGTGCCGTCCGCTCGCCGATAAACAGCCGGCTGTCTAGAACATGATCGCGTTGGGCGCAACGTCCAAGGCGCGTGAATCATGCGACAAAACAAAGAGCTAGACCATTTTCAGCATGCACGGTCAGGCTGAAAACCGCCTAGCGCGACACCGAAATTAACGCGAGAACCATCTCCCGAAGTACGCCAGGCGCGCCAATCACCCGTTCAACCGCCGGCGCATCGGTTTATTCCGCCTCCCCCCAGATCGGGTTCGCGGCCGCGTTCCGGTTCATGTTGGCGTCGTAATACGGCTCCATCGGCGCCCAGATATGCATCGAGAACAGCGGGCGCGACTCCGGCAGACCATCCTGCGGCCGCCCTGGCACCGCCGGCGCTGTCGTCTCCTGGTTGAAACCGGAACCCTGCGGGCTCTGCGCCCAGGCGGCGCCGACCGGTGCCCCGACGGTTCCGATCACCAACGCCGCCGCCCCAAGCACCCCGATCGTTCTCATGACTGAATCTCCTCAGCACGCTGCATACCCGGCGGTCCATCGCGCAGCCCGCGCCTCACCGCCCAGATACATATGGGGATTTGCCCGAAAAACCGGCCATCGGCGCAGCTTCACCTTTGCCTGATGGCGAGGCTTCCCGACCGCGCCAGCCGCCGTTGCCGCGTTTGTGTTGTCGCCTTCAGGGTTGCCGGATCGTGCCGACATCCCCTCTACGACGCAGGGGCGGCCCATGTTAATAACCAGATCCGGCCTGGAGACGACCTGATGACCACGCTCCGCGGCTCACCGCCCACCACGCCGAAATCCAGCCCGCCGAAATGACCTCGTCAGCCCGAAGGCCCCGCATCGCCATCATCGGCGCCGGCCCAGGCGGCTTGGCCGCGGCCATGCTGCTCGCCCAGACCAACGCCTCGGTCACCATCTTCGAACGGCTCGACCATGTCGGCGGCCGCTCGGCGACCATCCCGGTCCGCGCCCCAACCGGCACGTTCCGCTTCGATACCGGCCCAACCTTCTTCCTCTACCCGCGCGTCCTCTCCGAAATCTTCGCCGCCTGCGGACGCCGCCTCGATCAGGAGGTGGACCTGATGCGGGTCGACCCGCAATACCGCCTGATCTTCGAGGACGGAGGCCAGATCAAGGCATCCGCCACGATCGAGGACACGGTCCGCGAAATCGCCCGCATCTCGCCACGCGACGCCGCCGCGTTCCCCCGCTTCATGGCCGATAACCGCGCCAAGCTCGAGGCCTTCCGCCCGGCCCTGGAATCGCCGTTCAACGGCCCCGCCGACCTGCTGCGCCGCGGCGTGCTGCGCTCGCTCCCGGCGCTGCGTCCGCATCAGACGCTGGACCGCTACCTGGCTCGTTACTTCAGCGACGAACGCGTCCGACTGGCGTTCTCGTTCCAAAGCAAGTACCTCGGCATGTCGCCGTTCCGCTGCCCCAGCCTGTTCAGCATCCTGTCCTTCATCGAATACGAATTCGGCGTCTGGCACCCACGCGGCGGCTGCGGCGCGGTGATGACCGCGATGGCCCGCATCGCCACCGCCGCCGGCGTCGACCTCAGATTGCGCGCCCCGGTCTGCGAAATCCTGTTCGAGGGCCGCCGCGCCGTTGGCATCCGCACCGCATCGGGCGTGGAACGCTTCGACGCCGTGGTGATCAACGCCGATTTCGCCCAGGCCATGACCACGTTGGTGCCGGACGCACTGCGCCGCCGCTGGTCGAACCGGCGCATCGCATCGCGCAAATTCTCCTGTTCGACCTTCATGATGTACCTGGGCATCGAAGGCGACCTGCCCGGCGTCGATCACCACACCGTCTATCTGTCCAAGGACTACCGGCGCAACGTCAGCGAAATCGAGCGCGGCCAGGTGCCCCCGTCCAACCCGTCGTTCTACGTGCAGAACGCCTGCCTGACCGATCCGGACCTGGCACCACCCGGGCACGCCACCCTCTATGTGCTGGTGCCGGTCGGCCGGCGCATCGGCCAAGGCATCGACTGGAAGACCGAAACCCCGCGCTTCCGAGCCCTGGCCCTCGATCGCCTGAAGCGGATCGGCATCCACGACATCGAACGCCGCATCCGCTACGAAAAAATCTTCACGCCGACCGAATGGGAGCACGATCTGAACGTCTTTACCGGCGCCACCTTCAACCTGTCGCACAATCTCGGCCAGATGATGCATATGCGCCCGCGCAATCGCTTCGAGGATCTCGACAGCGTCTATCTGGTTGGCGGGGGCACCCATCCGGGCAGCGGATTGCCGGTGATTTTCGAATCCGCCCGTATCACCAGCCGGCTGATGATGCAGGATCTCGGCCTCGACGCGGGCCCTGCCGTCGCCACCGACCTGCCCATGCATCAACCCCAGCCGGTGCCGGAGGCGGTGTGAGCGACACCAGCCTCATCGAGCCACGCCAGCCTACCAAACACATCTCGGAAGGCTTGCCGGTCGGCGTGATCGGCGGCGGCCTTGGCGGTCTCGCCGCCGCCTGCACGCTCGCCGCGCGCGGCTACCGCGTCATCCTGTTCGAGAAGAATTCCTGGTTCGGCGGCAAGGCCGCGATCCTCGACCAGCAGGGCTTCCGCTTCGACATGGGCCCGACCATCCTGACCGTGCCCCGCGTGCTGGAAAGGATCTTCGCCGAAGCCGGACGCGACATGCACGCCATGCTCGACCTGCGCCGCCTCGACCCGCAATGGCGCTGCTTCTTCGACGACGGCTCGAGGCTCGACCTGAAACCGGACGTGCCCACCATGGCCGACGATATCGCCGCCTTCGCCCCAGGCTCGCAGCAAGGCTTTCGTGACTTCATGGACGTCGCCGGCAAACTTCACGAAGTCTCGGAAAAATTCTTCTTCTGGCGCTCGGTAGAGGGCATCGGCGACACCCTCGACCTCAAGAAGAACATGGATCTGGCCACCTTGCGCGATGTGCTCAGCCTGCGCATGGGGGCAACCGTCGCGGGCACCATCCGCCGCCGGGTGCGCGACAAGCGGGTCGCCCAGATGCTCGATCATTTCGTCCAATATGTCGGTTCGTCACCGTACAGTTCGCCCGCCGTGCTGTGCGGCATCGCCCATATGCAGACCGACGGCGGCGTCTGGTACCCGATGGGCGGAACCCGCGCCGTGCCCCAGGCGCTGCACCAGCTCGCCGCCGACCTTGGCGTCGAGTTCCGCCTCTCCACCGGCATCCGCTGCATCCTCAACAACGGCGCTCGCGTCGGCGGCGTGGAAACCGAAAGCGGCGAGACCATCCGCCTCGGCGCCGTTGTGTCGAACATGGACGCGGTGCGAACCCATCGCGAGCTGATCGGCGGCCAACCGGCGGCGCGATTCGCCAAACGATGGAAATCCGATCCCGCCTGTTCCGGTGTCGTACTCTATCTCGGCCTCGACCGAGCCTACCCCCATCTCGCGCACCACAACTTCGTGTTCTCAGCCGACCCGAAACAGGAGTTCGACTGGATCTACCGCCGCGGTGAGCCGGCCCCGGACCCGACCTGCTACATCGCCGCTCCGGCTCGCACCGACCCTGGCGTCGCCCCGCCAGGGGGTGAGGCGCTCTACATCCTGGTCCACACCCCCTACCTTCGCCCGCACCATGACTGGACCAAGATGCTGCCGGGCTATCGTCAGGTGATCCTCGACAAGCTCGCCCGCTGCGCCGGCATGGCGGACTTGCAACAGCGCATCGTGTTCGAGTCGGCGCTGACACCAGCCGACATCCATCAGCGCTACAGGGTGCTCGACGGCGCGATCTACGGCCTCGCCAGCCATGGCCGCTTCCTCGGCGCGTTCAAGCCCGGCAACCGATCCCGCGACCTGGGCGGCCTCTACCTCGCCGGCGGCGCCGCCCATCCCGGACCAGGCATGCCGATGGTCCTGATGTCGGGCTGGATCGCTGCCGATAGCCTCGACCGCGACGCCACCGCCACGCCGGCGCCCACCGACGCCACCGCCACGCCGGCGCCAACCGGTCAACCCACTGTCTGATGCGCCGCCCCTGCCGCCTCGCGATCGGCTGGCTCCTGCTGGCCCCGCCGGCCATGGCAGCCGATCTGCAAGTCACCGTCACCGGCGTGCGCAACGATCACGGCACCATCGCCGTCGCCATTTGCGACAAGGCGGACTTCCCGACCGGAGCTTGCCCCTACCACGGCAGGATACCAGCCCGGACCGGCAGCGTTTCCCTCCGCCTGACCGGCATACCGGCGGGCGCCTGGGCGGCCGCCGTCTATCATGACGAGGCTGACATCGGACGACTGCAGTTCGGCCTGTTCGGCATACCCAAGCAGGGCATCGGCTTCAGCAACGCGGCCAAGATGCATTTTGGCCCACCCTCGTTCGCCGATGCCGCCTTCACCTTGCGCGATCCCGGCGGCGCCATCTCGGTGCCGCTGCAGTATCCGTCGCCATGAAGGCCCCGGTGCATTATTCGGACACAGATTCACCGTAGCGGCTTGATGAGCAGGGGCATGAGGCCATCGGCGTCGAGGTCGAGGCGATCGGACCACACATAGTCGCCGGTGAGATTTATGCGGTCCCATCCCAGCGGCGATAGCCGGGCGAGCATGGCCGGATCGACCGGCGTTCCCCGACGACGCAATTCCCCGACGGCGCAATTCCCCGACGGCGCAATTCCCCGACGGCGCAATTCCCCGACGGCGCAACTCATCGACGACGCAATTCGTCGACGGCGCAATTCATCAACGGCGCGGCCGAGATAACGCCAGTTGAACAAGGATTACGGCGGCGGTGACAAAGTTGAACGCGGCCGCAGGCATCGGTTGGTTTTCGAGGCCGCAGTTGCGGAAGCGGCCAAGCCGGTGAAAGACGTCTGCCCTCGAAAGGCTGTTACGAGGCACGCGTCGGATACGCCAACCGCCGATCGCCTACGGTCACTCTATACCACGGGCTGACGCCGAAGCAGATCCAGCGAAGCCCTCGCGAGAAAGAGACCGCCCAAGCGGCCTGTCATCAGACACACACTGTCCCTACCATGAATGCGCGTCCGAATAATGCACGCAGACCATGAAGCCGTACTGCAGCCGCCCGCCCACACCAGGTCGACCGGATCGAATCCTGCCTCGCCGCGACCCTCGGCCGCGATTTCGCCAAATCCCGCGCCCCGATCATACTCGGCCCGATCCGGATCCGCCGGCCCTGGGACGGCCGCTAACCCCGCACACCGGAAGGAGGTAGACCGATGCGCGCCCTGCTGACCCTGCTGCTGTTGGCAACGCTGGCGGGCTGCGTTTATGCCCCGCCCATCGGTCCGGCGCCGGCTCCGCTGGTCGAGCAGGTACCGCCGCCTCCGCCCGGCTACTACGTATGGCGACCCGGGCACTGGCGCTGGAACGGACGGCGTTACATCTGGGCCCCGGGGCATTACGTTCTCCGCCCGGCATAAACCCGGCGAAGCCGGTGCGCCACCTCCAGCGCCCTACGACTGTGCCGGGTACGTCCGACCCCGCCAGGTGGCGGGAACGCCGCGTGCGGAACGGACCAGCGCCGCCCACTGCACCACCAGCAGGGCCGCGACACCGATCGGATGCAACACCGCACTCAGCACCGGCTGACGCAACCGCCACGCCAGCAGCAGCCGCAGACCGATCGAGGCCGCAACCGCGGCCCCGCTCAACCATCCCGGCGCCAACGCCAGCAAGCACAGCGGCAGGATCTGCCCGCCCACCAGAATGATGGTCCAGCACGGCAGCGCCCGTGGCGTCGCCATCCCCTCGGTCGCGTTCTTGGTCAGGCCCTCCCAAACACTGGCCGCGTCCGAATACATCCGACACGCCGCCAGGTCGGTCGCATCGAACAGCCCGGTGCGGATCCCCGCCGCGCGGAACGCCCGCGGCAGCTTGAGCCCATCGTGCAGCGACGCTCGGATCGCGCCATGACCGCCCGCGCGCCGATAGTCCGCCCGCCGCGCGATGAACATCTGGCCGCAGCCCGCGCCGAACGCCGGCCAAACCGACCGCCGCATCAAGCCCATCGGTAAAAAGCCCAGCAGCAGGAAATGGATCAACGGCAGCAGCAGCAACTCGGACCAACTGCCGACGATCTGGCGCGGGAATCCGCTCGCCAGCCCGACCTCGTGACGCTGCATGAAGCCCGCCATCCGCGACACCGCCTCCGGCGCCAGCCGCACATCGGCATCGACGAACACCATCAGGTCATGGCTCGCCAGGGTGGCCAGATGCGCGCACGCCGATTGCTTCCCCGACCAGCCCGGCGCCAACGCCGGGGCGGTCGCCAGGCGCAGGCGGGCGTCATCGATCCCATCCACGATCTCCCGCGTGCGGTCGTTCGAATGGTCGTCCAGCACGATCACCTCGACCACGGCGCCGACACTGGCCAGCGCGTGCGCGCAGGCGGCGCCGATCGTCGCCTCTTCATTCCGAGCCGGGATCAGCACCGAGACCGCCGGGCACTTCGCCGCAAGCGGCGGAAGCCCGAACGAACAAAGGTTGATCAGCGCCAGCAACAACGGACCCGCCGCCAGTACCAGGACCAACCCCGCCAGCACCAACCCCGCTAGCATCACCGCTACGGGTCCTCGTCCGACTCATGTGCCAGTCGGGCACGACGAAGATGCGCCAGCGCCGCCATCCGGCGCCCGACATCATAAACCCCGCCAACCCCGGCCCGGCCGCTCAACAGGCGCCGGAAACGGCCGGGATCGCGGCTGATCGCACTGCCCGCCAGGTCATCCATGGTCTCGCTCAGACGCTGCTCCAGCAGTGCGTTCCAGCCAGCGATATCAAGCGAGCGTCCACCATCGGCCTCGATCGGCGATCCAAACCGTAGCAGCGCTTCCGGCTTGCGCTCGTTCCAGAAGGTGTATTCGATCGCAAGCGGCACGATCATCGCACCGGGCACCCGCCGGGCAAGATGCGCCAGCCCGGGCCGCAGCCGGGTCGGCCGCGTACGGCAATCGGTGAACCGACCCTCCGACGTGATCCACAGCGCGGTTCCCGGTTGCGATAGGATGCGTAGGCTGGTGACCATGAAACGCACCGCGCCCTGCCGGCTGGCGGTGTCGATGCCGTAGACACCCAGTCGCCGGAACAGCTTGTAACGTGCCAACGCCTCTGCTTCCATCGGCCCAAACCCGCGGCGATCGGCTACGATGGTGCTCGCCAGCAGCATGAAAAGTGCCGGATCCCACCACGAAGGATGATTGGAATAGATGATCAACGGCCGATCGGCAGCCACCGTCAAACCCCCGTCGCGAGCGATCCGCACGGCATGGAAGTTGCGCCAGAAGAACCACCGCAGGTACCAGCCGAACGCCCGAAACAGCCGCGGCGCATACAGCGCGATCGGATCCTCCGGCGACACGGCGGTGCCGCGTGCGGGCATGCCAGTCGGGCGCATGCCAATCGGGCTCATGCCAATCGGGCTCATTCCATCGGGCTCATTCCATGTTGGCCAGCGCGAATAAACCAGCGTGAATGAATTCGCATCCAGTCCCCCACATGGATAGCACCGCCGACCTGTCGAGGGGCGCCGACCCGCTTGAGGCGCCAGCGCTCGCGGCCCAGGCGCTTGTCGCCCAAGCACGTGTGGCCGAGACGCTGCAACGCGCCAGGCGGATCGGTCGGACCTGGGCGGCACGCCCGATCCCCGAACGGCTGCGCATCATTCGCCGGGCTCGCCATCTGATCGCGCGCGACTGCGAGACCCTGGCCGCGCTCCTGCTGCCACGTCGTTCAGTGCCCGAGACGCTGGTCAGCGAAATCCTGCCGCTGGCCGACGCCGCCCGCTTCCTCGAACGCCGCGCCGCCGGCCTGCTCGCCCCGCGCGTCCAACGCCGCGGCCGCCCGGTCTGGCTGCCGGGCGTGCGGGCCGAAATCCGGCGCGAGCCGTTGGGCGTGGTGCTGATTCTCGCGCCGTCGAACTACCCGCTGTTTCTGCCGGGGGTGCAGATCCTGCAGGCATTGACCGCCGGCAACACGGTCTGCGCGAAACCCGCCCCCGGCTGGGCCGCCCCGCTGCAGCACCTCGCCCGCCTACTGGCCGAAGCCGGCCTGCCCGATGGAGCGCTGAGCATCCTCGACGACACCCAGCCCTGCGCCGAGGCAGCGGTCCAGGCCGGTTTCGATCGCATCCTGTTGACCGGTTCGGCCGAGACCGGACGCAGCGTGCTGCGCGCGGCGGCGCCACGCCTGACGCCGGCCACGATGGAGTTATCGGGCAACGATGCCATGTTCGTGCTGCCCGGTGCCGATCTGAACCTGGTGGCGTCCTGTCTGGCCTATGCCCTGCGCCTGAACGGCGGCGCCACCTGCATCGCGCCGCGACGGGTGTTCGTCACGCCAACAGCGGCCCCGCTGCTGGAGCAGGCGCTGTTGACCCGGATCCAGACCATCGCCCCGGTCGTGGTCGCCCCGCACGTCCTGGCGAGCTTGCCGGCACTGCTGCAACAGGCCGCCGCATCCGGTGCCCGCGTCCTCGCTTGGCCCGCCGCTGGCCTGGTGCCCCCCATCGTGGTCGCCGACGCCGGCCCCGACTTGCGCCTGCTGCAACAGGACGTGTTCGCACCCGTGCTGGCGATCGTGCCCGTGCGCGACATGCCTCACGCCCTCGAACTGGCGGCGATATGCCGCTACGCTCTCGGAGCCTCGATCTTCGGCCCCGAACCGGAGGCGCGAGCCATGGCGGCCCAGGTCAATGCCGGGTCGGTGGTGATCAACGATGTCATCGTGCCGACCGCCGATCCGCGTCTCCCGTTCGGCGGCCGCGGCGAAAGCGGCTTCGGCGTCACAAGGGGCAGCGATGGCCTGCTGGAGATGACGGCGCTCAAGGCCATCAGTATACGCCGCGGCCGTCTGCGCCCGCATCTGGGCGCGCCGACAAACCGCGACGCCGCCCGTTTCGCCACGATGATCCGCTGGCTGCACGGCCAATGGTGGCGCCGCCCATGACCTGGACACGGCTTGGGCGCAACGTTCGCGCCGCCTGAAGCAGACGCCAAATCGAAGCGGAGTGAGGCGGACGCTCCGGTTCCGCAATCTTCCGCCTCGAAAATCCCTTGCCCAGGACTTGCTGGCTCGCGATTCGGCTCGGTCGATGCGGTTGACAACGTCAAGCCACCGACCGGATGCTGGCCAAGGCCTTCGACAGGCGATCAAACGGAGGAATCGGTCATTTCAAATGTATCCAACAGACTGATGCCTGCTCCGCCTGCGTCATCAAGATTTTTTATCGTGATCGCACGGAACCGAATATCTGATCCATGCGGTGCATGGAATTTCCTCTGATGCCTGACTCCACGGATTCGCCCCGGCCAGTCACCCGGATCGCCACCCACACTCGCCCAGGCACCGCTGTCGGCCCCTCCAAGCCGGCCGCGCAGGCCCCATCGGGGTCGCCGATCCTCCCATCCGAACCGACCATCTTCCATCAGCCGTGGCTGCTGAAAATCGCCAGCGACGGCACCTACCGAGAGGCCACGGTCTCATCCGGCGGAACCGTGGTCGGGCGTCTGCCCTATATCCTGTTCAGGAAAGTCAGCGGCCACAGGGTCCTGAGTATCCCCGATCTGACCCATGCCCTGGGGCCGGCGATCACCGTGGAAACAGGAGCAAGCCGCTCCACCCGATCGCTCAGGCAGTTCAGCATCACCCGCGATCTGATCGCGCAACTGCCGAAGGCATCCCATGTCGGTTTCAGGCTGCACCAGGGGATCAGCAACACGCTCGCGTTCGAGGCCGCTGGTTTCGAAACGATCGTCGACTACACCGTCGAAATCGCCCCCCAACCACGCGAGGTGCTGTGGTCGCAGCTGCGCGACAAAACCCGCAACGTGATCCGTCGCGCCGGCGAACGCCTGACCGTGGTGGACCTGCTCGATCCGGAACGATTCCTCGACTTCTACGAAAGCAACCTGCATGAGCGGCGTTTGCGAAACTACTATCCG
Organism: Rhodopila sp.; assembly: GCF_965277165.1. Taxonomy (GTDB): domain Bacteria; phylum Pseudomonadota; class Alphaproteobacteria; order Acetobacterales; family Acetobacteraceae; genus Rhodopila. The sequence goes on along the minus strand of NZ_CBDICE010000005.1, from coordinate 761,037 downwards.
CGCCGCATCTGCGCCGAACTTATCGCGGAATGCCTGCGTCGCGGCGTCGGACGCGTGGTGATCGCCGCCGATCCGAACGGCAACTACAAATCCGGGGTGTTCACGATCTGGGATCACCAACAGGAATATTATTTCATGTCGACCCGCACACGGGATTCGCAAAACGGCGCAACCAGCCTGCTGATTTGGGCAGCCATCCAGCACGCTGCCATGCAAGGCCTGACATTCAACACCAACGGGCTCGACAGCCGAAGCAACTTCATGCTGCTCAGCGGCTTCGGCGGGACCATAAAGCCTCGCCTGATCGTCGAGAAATCATCGCTGACCTATGCCCTGGTCAGGGACGTCAAACGACGCCTCACGCCGCTGCTCGCCGACCCTCGCGGCTGATAAAGCGTGATCGCGCTGAGCGGGACGTTCGGTCGCGCCGAACCACAGGGCCCGCTCGCCTTACCGAAAGCAACCCGGCTTCGCTCGCCGGTCGCCGCCCTGCCATACCGCGCGCCGGTCGCCGCCCCGCCATCACGAAGCGGCGCCGCCGAGGTCCCCCCCGGCGGCGCCCAACCGTGCCGCGCGACTCGGCCCGATCAGGTGATCGCGTGCGCCAGCAGGCTGCTCAGGTTGGCGCTGGAGGCCCCGGCGATGGAGGCGATCGCCACCCTGGCCCCCCCCGAGGTCGCCGCGATCGACAGCGTGGCGCCACTCGCCTGGTCGCTCACCGTCAGGTAGGTCGAAAGCGTCGCCGCCGCGCCGTTCCAGTTGGTGGCGGCCAGCGCCGGCTTCAGGTCCAGCACATCGGAGATGGTCAGGATGTTGCTGGTGAAGCTGACGCTGCCATGGCCCGCCGCCGGCAGGATATAGACGTTGCCGGCGCCGCTGTCGGTGACGGTCTCGGCGCCGCCCGACAGGCTGACCACATCGCCCGATCCCTTGAGGAACAGCATGTGCGCCCCCGCGGTCGCCACCACCGAGACCTGGCTGGCGCTGACCGTGGTGCTGGCCGCGCTCAGGCTGATCGGCGCCGGCAGCGGGCTGGTGCTGGTTCCCGCATCGGGCGCCCAGGCCGCGCTCGGACTGGCCTTGCCCCACCACAACTGGCTGGCGTTCTCCTGCCAGACCTGCTTGTTGACGTAGGCCAGTTCGGTGACGTTGGCGGTCGTCGTATCGGCGACGCCGTTGACCGCGACCTGACCGGAGCCGGTGATGGTCCATTTGTTGCCGCTGGCATCGATGATCGCACTGCTGGCACCGGCCAGCACCATGGTGTCGTTCGCCGAGGTCGGCGGCGGCGTCGGGGTCGGCGCGGGGGTCGGCGTCGGTGTCGGCGCGGGGGTCGGCGCCGGCGTGGCGGGCAGCGGACTGGTGGCGGTGCCGGCCTGGGGCGACCAGGCGGCGTTGGGCTTGGTCTCGCCCCACCACAGCTTGCTGGCGTTCTCCTGCCAGATGGTGCCGTTGACATAGGCCAGTTCGATGACGTTGCCGGTGGTGGTGTCGGCCGCGCCGTTGATCGCCACCTGACCGGAGCCGGTGATGGTCCACTTGTTGCCGCTGGCATCGATGATCGCGGCACTGGTGCCGGTGACCACGGTGTCGTTCTTCGACGCTGTCGGGGTCGGCGAGGGCGTCGGTGTCGGTGTCGGCGCGGGGGTCGGTGTCGGGGTCGGCGCGGGGGTCGGCGTCGGTGTCGGCGCGGGGGTCGGGGTCGGCGCCGGGGTGGCGGGCAGTGGGCTGGTGGCGGTGCCGGCCTGGGGCGACCAGGCGGCGTTGGGCTTGGTCTCGCCCCACCACAGCTTGCTGGCGTTCTCCTGCCAGATGGTGCCGTTGACATAGGCCAGTTCGATGACGCTGCCGGTGGTGGTGTCGGCCGCGCCGTTGATCGCCACCTGACCGGAGCCGGTGATGGTCCACTTGTTGCCGCTGGCATCGATGATCGCGGCACTGGTGCCGGTGACCACGGTGTCGTTCTTCGACGCTGTCGGGGTCGGCGCGGGGGTCGGGGTCGGCGCCGGGGTGGCGGGCAGCGGGCTGGTGGCGGTGCCGGCCTGGGGCGACCAGGCGGCGTTGGGCTTGGTCTCGCCCCACCACAGCTTGCTGGCGTTCTCCTGCCAGATGGTGCCGTTGACATAGGCCAGTTCGATGACGCTGCCGGTGGTGGTGTCGGCCGCGCCGTTGATCGCCACCTGACCGGAGCCGGTGATGGTCCACTTGTTGCCGCTGGCATCGATGATCGCGGCACTGGTGCCGGTGACCACGGTGTCGTTCTTCGACGCTGTCGGCGCGGGGGTCGGGGTCGGCGCGGGGGTCGGTGTCGGGGTCGGCGCGGGCGTCGGGGTCGGTCTCGCCGCCGCGGCCGCCGCGATCCCCGCCGCCACCTGCTGCCCAGACGCCGTCAGCGACCCAGGGCCGCCGGCTTCGTTGTTGGTCAACTGATCCGGGCCACCCGACCCGCCCCAGGTCCAGGCCGCATAACCATAACCGCTGTTCAGTACCGCGCTGATGACCTGATTGCCATTCGCATCGACATTGGAACCATCCGTCGAATTACCGAATTCGCCGATAATCACTGGAACCGTGCCGTCGGCGCTGGTGATGCTCTGCGCCGCGGCAATTCCATATCCGCCGCTCGCCGAACCCATCAGGTCCGCCGTCACCGTCGCCTGATTGGTGCTGTAGTTCGAAGACCAGCCATAATAATGCAGGTCCCACGCGATATTGGTCATGCCCGAATAGGAAGAGGGCGTCATGCCGAATCCGGCGCCCACGGAACCTGGGTTTCCGCCGCCGTCCAATTCCATCATGACCATGGAATTGTTGCCCGCGCCGCGGATCGCATTGTAGGTCGCGACCTCCTGCGTCGAGATCGCCGCTTCCGACGGGCCATAGGTGCCGGAATTCGGCTCGTTCATCGTCCCGAACCAGACATAGGGGTTGTTGGCGAAGGTCGCCGCCAACGAGGCATACCACGCTGATTCGGTCGCCAACTGCGCCCCGGTGTAGGTGCCCGGAGACGGATAGGCATGGTCCTCGAACTCGACGACGATCCCTTTGGCCGTCATCTGCGAGACAAAGGTCTGATACTGCGCCATCGAATAGGGCGCGGTATCCCAGGTCGCCAGTCGAATAAAGTTCGTCCCGGGAAATGTCGTGCCGATCGACTGAGCGACCGATGCCATGTCCTGGGGACCGATATCAAAGCCACGGGCAACAAATACATTGCCATCAGGATCGATAATTTGACCGTTACTTACATGAAATTGCGTGCCAGCCATCGTGCTGAGCTCCCGAAAAGGTGATCGATGCACCCAGGGTTCTCACGACAACTTGATCTCGGTCAACGCAATGTCCGCGACTTCGAAGTCACCAAAAAAGATACGACAGGTTATTACATTTCCCGTATCCGCTACAAAAGAGGCAGAAATAGATGTTTTATCGGAATATGCGGACCTTAATATAATGATATCACAATTAATTTACAAAAATCGGCAAAATAATTCATGAAATAGGATATATGTAATTGAATACAAACTAATGTCTATACAATAATAATAACCGACGAAATGTTCTGTGACAGTCGATCAGGTCTTTTCCTTCACCGCTACATGCGTCGTCGAACGCCCCGGCCGCCCTCCACCAGACGCCCTACAGGAGTACTCGCTCAGCCAGCGCCCTACCGCCACCGACAGCGCCAAAAAAGCGCAATCGCATACCTCTCAAGCCAACCGAATCTTCGGAAAACCGCGCCAATACGACGCGAACCCGAGATCAAAGCCCTCGCTCGGCGCCGTCGCCCGCCCGCCCGCCCGCCTCAGATGAGACCGACCCCCACCCGCGACATCATCCCCGGCGTTGCCGCACCTGAAGCGCGATCGGCGACGGCTGCGAGAGGTACGCCAGGCGTTTCATTTCCCGCCGCCCGGTGGACACCGTGTCCAGGATCAGCCCGCTCGCCAACGTCAGAAACGACAGCAACACCAGGCTGGCGGACAGGATCGCCGTGGGAAACCGCGGCACCAGCCCGGTATGGACGAATTCCGAGATCACCGGAACGCCAAGCCCCAGCGCAACCACAAACAGCAATAGCGAAATCGACGAAAAGAACTGCAGCGGCCGCTCATCCTTGACCAGCATGACGATCATCCTGGCAATCCGGATGCCGTCGCGAATCGTGTTCAGCTTCGAGACCGACCCGACCGGACGAGCGCCATAACGGATCAACTGCTCGCCAACCGGCATCTGCAACTCAAGCGCATGAACGGTGAATTCGGTCTCGGTCTCGAACCCGACCGAAAGCGCCGGAAACGACTTGACGAACCGGCGACTGAACACCCGGTAGCCCGACAGCATGTCGGAAATCCGCGCGCCAAAAATCCGCCTCACCGCACCGGTCAGCATCGCATTGCCGAATTGATGGCCGATCCGATACGCCTCCTCGGTCTCGTGCGCCCGCGTACCGGTGACCATGTCGAGGTTGTCGGCGACCAGCATGTGAACCATGTGCTCGACCGCGCCGGCATCATAGGTGTCGTCACCATCGACCAGCACGTAAATGTCGGCATCGATGTCGGCAAACATCCGGCGCACCACATGGCCTTTGCCCTGCAACGTCTCAGTGCGCACGATCGCCCCGGCGGCATGCGCAACCGAGCGCGTGTCGTCCTTCGAATTGTTGTCATACACGTAGACCTGGCAACCCGGCAGAACCGCCCTGAAATCACCGACCACCTTGGCGATCGTGACCTGCTCGTTGTAGCACGGTATCAGAACCGCAATGTTGCCCAACCGATCAACGCTGAGCCGTTCAACGCCGAGCCGCTCAATGCCCAGCGAATCATCCCTAAGCCGGTCATCACTCAGCCGACCTCGTACCCCGGTCTCGCTCACCGTGACCTCCAGACCCTGCCTTAGAGTAGAACAGTAACGCAATCATCGGAATTAGCCAAATCACGCGCGCTTCATAGCGCGGCGACGGAATGGAAAACGCGCACACGAAAGCGTTAACCGAAACCGCGACGAAAACCAGTATCAATGCAGACCGATCGATCGCACCCAACGACCCGCGCACCCAAAGCCAACACCCATAGACCAAACCCACAATCACGATCAGGTATTCGGGAATAGCCAGATACATCTGCCACGCCGGCTCCACCGGGCGGATATACATCGTGAACAGGTCAGGCGGATGATCGGGATCGGCATAGGCGTGAGACGGAATGAAATACTCGCGCAGCGTGAACAGACCAAGCTGGTGCAGCGAATTGCCGATGATGGCCCGCAACTGCATCCAAGGGTGCTCCAACGCCGCCGCCAGGTAGATCCGCTTGTCCTCGGTCCGCAGCACCGCCGCCTCTTTAAGCGGCACCGCCGAATAGACGCCGTTCTGGTGCCAGATGAAATCGTCGTCGCCGACATCCAGCCGATCCAGGTGCTTGCACATGTCAAGACCGATCTGCGGACAATGCTCGCGTAGATACAGCTTGCCCGGCCCGTCATCCAGCGAACGCGCCAGCAGGAACGGCGGTCCGTTCGGCGTCAGCGTCCACTGCTTGAAACCGATCACGCTCGCCGCCAACGTCGCGCCAAGTGCCACGACAACCGCGATCCCGACCGTCAGGTAACGCGACCGCTGCCGCCACAGCCGCCGCGGGTGCATCAGCGCACCGATACCCGCCAGCCCCAGCACCACCGGCGGTATCGAAAGGTGCATCATGCAGCTCACGGCCACCAGCACGAACAACGCGACACGGCCGACCGGCTGCAACCGGTTCCAAAACAACAGCAGCATGATCGCCGACAAAGCGGCGATCGGGGCAAACACGTCCGGCATCGCATTGCACGCCACCCACGACGCCGTCGTCAGCAAGGCCAAGGTCACGATAAAGCCGGTCGCATGCCAGCGCGGACGCTGCGGACATATCAGCTCGAAAATCAGTTTCAGCACCGCCGCCAACAGCATCGCCTGGATGCCGACCGCCACCCACAACGACAACGGAGCGCTGGTGACATAGGTAAACAACGAATAGAACGCCGAACGCACCATCCTCGCCTGCTGGATCGCCGCCTCGCTCGGGGCCGTGCCGGCGAGGCCGCCACCATGCGGCCAGAGTAGCGCCAGCCCCTTGGTCAGCGCCGCTCGCCCCGCCACGAAGTAAGACCGCGTGTCCGGGAACACCAGCACGGCCCCCTGGTTGAGCAAGGTCGGCCAGCACAGCACCGCGGCTTCGACCAGGAACAACAGGAACCCAACGACGCCGGCCGCGCGCCGGTCCGCGCCCAGCGCCGTCGGGCCGGATTGATCGATCGTGCCGCGCCGTGGCCCCGCCAACGACTCCCCCGACAACGACTTCTCCGCCATCAACCCCTCCCTGCCCGCATCACCGCCGGCCAAGCCCCCGCCATCCGTCGCTCACGCCACCCGCTCCAGCATGCTCCGCCCCTTGCGCAAAATCGGCGTCTCGACCAGCCGGTAGATGACCAGCCCGAACAGATTTGCCCCGACCAGCGACGCCACCACGTAAAGGGTCGGATACGTCGCCTCGACACCGATCCTTTTCAGAAACGATAACACGAAGGGATGAAACAGATAGACGCTGTAGGACGCATCCCCGAACGCCTCCGCCACGCTCTCGAACCGTCCTGGCCGGCTGCGTCCGAAGATCGCCACGAACACGCACAGCAAACACAACCCCCATATCACCGCCAGATCGGGGAATTCATAATGCTGTGCCTCGCTCAGCGGCGACCCGATCGAGTAGGCGAACCAGACGACCAACAGCCCCGAGATCAGCGCGAACGGATACGGCACCACCAGCTTCTTCGCCCGCTGTTCCAGCACGCCGAGGCCGATCCCCAGCACGAACAGCAGAATGATCGGCCGCGTCCAATACTGCGCCAGGGTCAGCGCGCCATGGCTGTCCGATTGCGGCCGGATTACCATGCCGATCAGCACCAGGCCGATCAGGATCGCGCAGATCGCCAGCACCCCCGGCCGGCGCCGGCACAGCAGGCCAAGCGCGAAGATGGCATAGAACAGAACTTCATAGTGCAGCGTCCAACCCTGCCCCAGCAGCGGGTTCATGCCATCGGTCAGCGCCATGTAGTGCGGGATCAGCGCCAGCGAATCGATGATGTCCCTCGCGCTGTACTCCCCTCGGTGTGGACTCAGAACGACGAACAACGCCGTGGCCAGCCAATAGATCGGAAAAATCCGGATCAGCCGCTTGCCGATGAACTGCCTGAACCCGAAACCCGACCCGAACGACTGCCGTGAGGTCTTGAAGATGATGAACCCGCTGATAATGAAGAACGTAGCGACACCAAAATAACCCGACACCCACAGCTTGTCGGCATACCGACCCTGGACGCTATGCGACAGCACCACCAGGGACGCCGCCAGGCCGCGCAGCGCCTGGAGGTGAAAAAGCTTCTTCTCACGCACGATCGAGACGCCACCCCGGCCGCTTGGAGAACCAGATCAACAACGCCGTCATCGGAATCAGCCAGATCACCCGCGCCTCATACCGCGGCACCGGCTCCGAGATCGCGCCGGCCGCCGCTTCCAGCAGCACCGTCGCCAGCATCATGATGGCCAACTGGCGCAGCGGGCGGGGAAGCCCTCGCCATGCGTAGGCGATAAACCCGAGGCCGCCCACGACGATGCAATACTCCACCACGCTGACATAGGTCTGCCACGGTGCCTGGGCGGGTATGTGCAACGTCATGTCGCTGGCGCTGTATGTGGCCCAGGATGGAATATAATATTCGTAGATGCCGAACCTGACCAGTTGCAGCATCGCGTTGCGCGCCATCGCGCTCGCCTGCATCCAAGGATGCTCCAGCGCCGCGGCAACGTAGATACGCTTGTCCTCGGCCCGCAGCCGAGCCTCCTCCTGTGGCGAAACCGCCGAATACAACCCATCGTCGTCCCAGATGAATTTCTCGGTCGTCAGATTGAGCTTGTCGAGATGCTTGCACATATCGAGCCCGATCGCCGGGCAATGCTTCAGTAGATACAACCGGCCCGGACCATCCTGCAGCGACCGCGCCAGCAGGAAAGGCGGAGACTGCGGCGTGATCGTCCACTCATGGAAACCCACCACGCCGACCACCAGCATCGCCGCCACCCCCGCCGCCATGGCCGCCACGACCACCGCGACGCGATGCCGATCCCGCCACAGGTGCCCCCCGATCGTCACACACCCGACAACCAGCAGCCCCAACGCGATCGGCAGGTTGGTAACGTGCATGACCATGCTGGCCGCGATCCCCAACAGCAGCCAGAACCAGCCGCGACGCCCCAACTCATGCCAATAAACCAGGGTCATCGCGATACACAGCGCCATGATCGAGGTAAAAATGTCCGGCATCACGTTGCAGGTCACCCACGAAACCGTGGTGAACAACGCCAGCGTAACGATAGACCCGGTCGCCTGCCATCCGGTCCGCGCCGGAACCGCCAGCCGGAAAACCGACCGCAGCACAATCGCAACGATGACCGCCTGCAAAACGATCACCAGCCACAGCGACACCGTAACCGCCGGAATGTAGGTAAACAGCGAATAGAACGCCGAGCGTACCCCGCGCGCCTTCTGCACCGCGGCTTCGACCGATTCGCCGCCTCCCCCGTGATGGGCAAACAACCCCCCGGCTTTTTCGATCGCCGCGCGGCCGCCCATGAAGTAAGAACGGGTGTCGGGATAAACCAGCGGCCCCTGGTTGATCAGCCCGGGCAGACACAATGCGGCGACTTCAAAAATGAACAACAAGGCAGATTGGAAATACTCAGCGCTGGTTCGCCCGCTATGCCTGTTCAGCACCATTTCGACCACGTGAATGCCCTATTCTGATGGAAGCTGCTATCAGTCTGTCGGCGACGCAGTGAGATGGCCAAACCTAATGCCGACGGATGACCATGCAACCGCGAAACTATTTCGTTACCAAGGGTTAAGCATGAAACGCTGGACCGATATGTTACCGGACACCCGGGTCGCCGTGGCGGTCCAATTCATCCGCTTCGGCTCCGTCGGCGTGATTGGCTTCATCATCGACACCGCCGCCGTGTACGGATTCCGCCGATCCCTCGGCCTCTACGGCGCCGGCCTGATCGCCTATCTGTTCGCCGCCAGCGCGACGTGGTTGCTCAATCGCATCTGGACCTTCCGCGGTCAAGGCACCGCTCCGGCGCACCGGCAATGGGCGCTGTTCCTCGCCACCAACCTGGTGGGCTTCGTGCTGAACCGAGGCACTTACGCCGCCCTGGTGACCTTCTTCCCGCTCGCCGCCGCCCAGCCGGTGATCGCCACCGCCGCCGGCGCTCTCGCCGGAATGTTCACCAACTTCAGCCTGTCGCGCCGGGTGGTGTTCCGCTGACAAACCATCGGTCTGGTGTCCTGCCCCAGAAGTTCGCCGCACCTCGCGGCGGACGAATGGGATCAGCGGGCCACTGAAAACAAAGCGCAGATGGGGCAATCGCGAACGTCGGACGCGGGACACTGGTTTCCCAGCCCGCCGCATGCCGCGGGGAAGTCGGATTCGGTCAGGCCAAAAAACCGCTACCGACCGCGAAACTGCGAGTACGTCGCCCGCTGCAACGCATTCAGGTGCCCGGTCACGTCGAAGATCCCGGTCGGATTGCCGTAGGCCTGATAGCCGGCGAACCACCAGTCGGTCCCGACCCCCTGCTCGCCATCGGCGAAGGTCGGCCCACCGGCGGCGCCCAGCTCGCCATTGGCATAATCGATCAACGTCTTCGCCCAAGCCCGTTGATCCGCCGTGGTCATGTTCGCCCCCATCTCTCCGATCCAGACCGGAGCGATGTGATCACGCACCAGATAGCCCCACACCGTGTTCATCTGACCCACCTTGACCGGGCCCGAATCGGGCTTGTAGCCACCAATCTCGGTCGGATAGTCATGCACCGAATAAACCAGCTTGTCTGCCACCGATAGTTGCACCGGATACTTGCCCGCAACACTCAGGTCACCCCACGGCGCCGGCGTCCTCGGATCCGCAAGCGAGCGTTGGGCATTCATCGGACCCTCGCAGACGATCAGCTTCGCCGGATCGATCGCCAGGATGGCGTTTCCCGCCCGCTCGCACATCAGGCGGATGTTATGCATCGGATCGCGCTCGCCCGGCTCCCAGGTCGACATGCCCGGGTAGCCCGAGGGCTCGTTCCACAAATCATAGCCGATCACCGTCGGGTTCGAGCGGAAGTGCCGCGCCACCGTCCGCCAATCCTCGATGAATTTCTCCTGCGTCACCGTGCCGCGATTGTGACACCCGTCGGTACCGTCCGATGCCCCGCCGGAATCATACCAAAGCCCATTGACCTGCTGCGCATAGCAGGGCTTCCACGGACCGGGCGCGCCCGCCTCGTTGCTATGGTCATCAAGTATCACTTTTAAGTGCGATCGACCGGCATTCGCGATGATCCGATCCAGCACCGCAAGCTTGTCGATCGAGCGGTTGCTCCAGTCGAGCCGAACCGTGTTGAACCCGGCCTCGGCGATCAAGCCCATCTTGTCGTCGGCGCCATTGTCGGGCCACATCCCGACACTGACGATGCGCACCGCATCGCCCTTCGCGTTGACGATCTGACTGCCGCGTGTCGAAAGCGGCGTCGCCGTCAGGACGCTCGCCGCCGCACGGGCCGAAGATGACGCCGCGCCGGCGATCGTTGTCAAAGTCAACAGCAGAATAAGAGAGCGCATCGGTCGCATCCGCCAGACCTGGCGATTTGCCCGCCCGCTCCCATACACGTTGCAGTCATCCCGACCGGACCCGTTCACGCCCCCGCTCACGCCCCCACTCACGCCCCCACTCACGCCAACGTGCTTCCGCTCGCGATGACGTTGCCAATTAGTTACGGCCATTATGCGCCAAACTGCCCCGAGATATGCTAGAACCACCTGCAGCCATCCGCCCCTACACCATCATCACCCCCGCACCAACCACCCCGCCAACCACCCATGGGCCGACCCGCTCCGGCCCATACACGCAACGATCAGGATCGCATCCGTGATACGCAACATGCGAACGCTCGAACGCAAGCTGGTGATCAAGGCCCGCCGGACACCCGGAAGCGGCATTTTCCTGTGCTCCGTGTTCTGCATCCTGCTGCAGTTCTTCGTGACCAACAACGTGGTGCGGGTGATCGCCGGGCACGACGTCAACATCCGCTTTCACCCCGCCAACATCATCATGGTGTTCTGCGCGTTTTACGCGCTGGCCAACGGCCCGATTCCGTTTCACCAACGTTGCCGCGAATCGCCGGGACTGATCCTTTTCGTCTTCGCGATCCCGCTGTTCGCCTTCTATACGGCCTGGTTCAACGGCCTCAGCGGAGCCGCGTTCTATTTCGACAGCTTCTGGGGCGCAGGCCTGCTCGCGGTCGCCCTGGAAGGCGCTACCGACCGGCAAAAGCGCTTTCTCGCCAAGCTACTATTGGCACTCATACTGATGAACGTGCTGTTCGGCCTGTTCGAAAGCCTGACGCAATACAACGTCTTCCCGTTCGTCGCCAACGACAACATCAAGCAGGCTCAGATCGAGGCCACCGCCAACTTCCGCGCCAACGCCTTCTACCCCCATCCGCTGACCGCCTCGCTGATCACCGGCATGGCGTTCTTCCTGCTCTACGTCATGCAGTTGCGTTTCCTCGTCATGGCGCCGGCATTCCTGCTGATCCTGATCGGGCTGCTGGCGTTCGGCGGACGAACCGCACTGTTCGTGACCGTCGGGATGTCGGGCCTCGCCGCCGGTTGGGTGGTACTGTCAGGGATCATCAAGCGAAACCTCAAGCTCGAGGTCATGGGGTCGCTGCTGCTGGCGGTCACGGTGCTGCCGCTCATCACCCTGTTCATCGTCACCCAGACCACCATCGCCGATCGTATCGTCAACACCTTGTACTTCGACGGCAGCGCCGAGGTGCGGGTCTTCCAGTGGACCATACTGAACTACCTGTCATTGAAGAACTGGCTGTTCGGCGTGCCGCTGCAGGAGCTCACCGCGCTCAAATATCAGATCGGCCTGAACGCGGTTGAGGATATCGAGAATTTCTGGCTGCTGCTGTTCCTCAATCTCGGCGCCGTCGGCTTCGTGGCATTCCTGTTCGTTTTCGGCACGTTCCTGGTCCATATCGCCCGCTATGGTCACGGCATGTATGCGTGGATGCTCATGATCTCCGCCCTGATCATCGACTCCGGCTCCAATTCGCTCGGCCAGAAAAGCAACGACCTGGTGATCGAGGTCGCCTTCCTGGTGGCCATGTCCGGTTATCGGAACTACAGCCGTCAGACCGTGCGACGAACCGCTACCAGCACGCCAATACGCGCCGACGGACTGATCAGAGCGCGCATACCGCCCAGGATCGTTCGTGGACTGCGCGTGCTGAACCGGGCACACTGATACTGGATGACACGCGCCGCCCCCAGCACCGCTCCAACACGCCCCCAAGCCACCAACAAGATCCCCGCCACCCTGATCGTCGGGGACGGCATCGGCCCCGAGATCATGGACGCCGTAACCGCCGTGCTCGACGCCCTCGGCGCCCCCTTCGAATGGGACCGCCAACACGGCGGCCTGGCCGGAATCGCCGCAGCCGGCGACCCATTGCCGCCGGCCACGCTCGACAGCATCCGGCGCAACGAGCTGGCCCTGAAAGGCCCGCTCGCCACCCCGGTCGGCGGCGGCTTCCGCTCCGTCAATGTCCGCCTGCGGGAAGAATTCCAGCTCTACGCCAATCTGCGCCCGGCCAAGACCCTGATCCCCGGCGGCCGCTTCGAAGACATCGACCTGATCCTGGTGCGCGAAAACCTCGAAGGCCTCTACGTCGCCTTCGAGCACTACATCCCGATCGGAGACGACCCGCACGCCGTGGCGATCTCCTCCGGAGTCAACACACGCGACGGGTCCCGACGCATCATCCGCTACGCCTTCGACCAGGCGGTGAAACGCGGCCGCAAGAAGGTCACCCTGGTGCACAAGGCCAACGTGCTGAAGGCGCTCACCGGCGTATTCCTCGAAGCCGGCCGGGAAATCGCCCGGGAATACCAGGGCCGCATCACCTGTGACGACCGCATCGTCGATGCCTGCGCCATGCAGCTCGTGCTCAATCCCTGGCAGTTCGACGTCATCGTCACCACCAACCTGTTCGGCGACATCCTGTCCGACCTGATCGCCGGCCTGGTCGGCGGTCTCGGCGCCGCCCCCGGTGCCAATATCGGTGACCGGGCGGCGATCTTTGAAGCGGTGCATGGCTCCGCCCCCGACATCGCCGGCAAGGGCATCGCCAACCCGACCGCGCTGCTGCTCGCCGCCGGCCTGATGCTGGACCATGTCGGCCTGACCGACCGCGCCGGACAGCTGCGCCGCGCCATCGACCAGGTCCTCAACCAGGACCGCACCCGAACCGGCGATCTCGGCGGTTCGGCCTCCACCAGCGACTTCGCACAAGCGCTGGTCCAGCGCATCAACTCCCAAGGCTGATCCGCGCCAGCTGACCCGCGCCGCCATCGCGCACCCAAACGACGCCACCCAATTTGACCCCTCCGACCGCCGCCGGCATGTTGCCCCAACACATGGGGGAATCGATGTCCGACAGCAGCCGAGCGCGGCCCGGCCGCAAACGCTTCATCGTCTACGCCCTGCTGTTCGCGATGACCCTGATCAACTACTTCGACCGTACCGTGCTCTCCATCGCCATGCCGGTGCTGAGCCAGGAATTCGCCCTTACCCCGGTCGCCGCCGGCTACCTGCTGTCGGCCTTCATCTGGTCCTACGCCCCCTGCCAGCTCCCCGCCGGCATGACGCTGGACCGCTGGGGCACCCGCAAGACCGCGGCGCGCTGCATCGCCTTCTGGTCCGCCGCCACCGCGTTGACCGCGGCCGCCGGCAGCTTCGCCTTCCTGTTCTTCACCCGCCTGCTGCTGGGCATCGGCGAATCCCCGACCTTTCCGCTCGCCGCGCGCGCGATCCGCGAGTGGGCGCCGGTCGGCGAACGCGCCCTAGCCTTCTCGATCTCCGGCTCCGGCCCCGCCTTCGGCACCGCCATCTCCGCGGTCACCATCGCCGGCCTGGTCAGCACCATCGGCTGGCGCCTCGCCTTCGTCTTCTCCGGAGCGCTCGGTTTCATCTGGGTCGCCGCCTGGCTGGCGCTCTACCGCGACCCCGAAAAAGCCTCCTGGCTGCAGCCCGCCGAACGACGCCTGATCCTGGATCAGCGCGCCCCCGGCGGCACCACCGACACCGCGGGCATGAAGCTGAAGGAATTGCTCAGCTATCAAACGATGTGGGGCTTGTTCCTGGTGCAGGGCTGCGTGAACTACACCCAATACCTGTTCCTCACTTGGCTGCCGACCTACCTGGTGCAAAGCCGAGGCCTCAACATCCTGCACTCGGGCGTGCAGACCGGGATCTGCTATTTCGGCGCCATGCTGCTGACCATCGCCATGGGCCGTCTGTGCGATCACCTGCTGACGCCACAAGCCGTGCAGGCCGGCAAGCGGCGCTACGCCGTGGTCATCCTGGCGTTCGGCGCCGCGGTCATGATCCTCGCGCCCTATACCGCGTCCGAGACCTGGCTGCTGGTCGAAATCACCGTGTCGCTGGCCTGCGTGCAGAGCGTCTTCGTCAACACCTACGCGCTGACCAACGACCTGCTGCACGCCGGCCGAAGCATCGGCACCGCCATCGGCTGGATCCAGCTCGGCGGCAACATCTTCGGCCTCGCCGCGCCGATCGCCACCGGCTACATCGTCGCCGCCACCGGCAGTTTCACCAGCGCCTTCCTGCTCGCCGGCGCGCTGCTGGTCATCGGCGCGGTGATCACCCTGACGATGACTCACCGCCCGGTCGGCGCCCCCCGCGGCGCCGTCCCGACATAGACCTACCCGACCTCCACCGCCCCGATCTCGCGCAGCCGAGGCAGCACCTCCTTGGTGAACAGCCGAATCCCCTTGCTCGATTCCGCATGCGTCATATGCCCCGACCGCCCCACCAGCGCGAGGTGCCCGAAGCCGCCCACCTTGTCGTAGAACGCCATGATCTGGCGATACACGCTGTCCGGATTGCCGGCGAACAGGATACCCTGCGCCATCGCCTCCGGCGCGGTGATCGAAATCAGCTTCTCGGCGTTGCGGCTCGCCGGCGCCACCCCCTTTTCCGCATCCCGCAGCGCCAGCCCGGTATCCGCCTGTGGTTTCGTCCGATACAACCCGGGCGCCGCGACCGGCGGCGCCGCGCCGGGCAGGAACTTGTTGAACTGCGGCGCCGACTTCAGGCTGGTATTCAGGAACCACAGCAGCTTGCTGCCGACCGCGATGCCTTCCTCCTCGGTATCGCCGACATAGACCAGCGCCGCATAGGCAAAACTGTCGGTCGTCGCCTTCGGCAGACCGGCCTCGGCCCGCGCCGCGCGATGCGCGTCATAGGCCCGCTTGGTGCCGTCCGGCCCACGCAACACCAGCACATGGCGCATGCCGCGCCGCCCCACTTCGGCCGAACTGCGCGGGTCGCCGGTCGCCGCCCACATCGGCGGATGCGGCGCCTGATAGGGGCGCGGCCAGATATTGACGTGGCGATGGCTGAAATGCTTGCCCTCCCAACTGAACGGCCCGTCATGGGTGGTCAGCGTTTTCTTGATCAGGTCGATCGCCTCCCAGTAACGTTCCTCGTTGTTCACCGGATTGACGTTGGAGGACGCCATCTCGCTGCCGCCGGACTTGACGAAGCCGATGTCGAACCGCCCCTTCGCCAGGATATCGGCGGTGGCGTATTCCTCCGCCACCCGCACCGGATCGGGACGTAATGAAACCAATGTTCCCAGGCTCAGTACCCGCACCTTGCGAGTCTGCCGCGCCAGCAGGCTGGTCACCATCGGGTTGGCGCCGATCAGCGAGTTGATGCCGGCGTGATGCTCGATCGCGATCACGTTCATCCCCAGCTCGTCGCACAGCAAAAACTCGTCCAGCACCTCGTCGAACAGCGTCGCCGCAACCCTGGGGTCGCACAGCCGGTTCGGCAACGAGCCCCGCACCGAATCTGCCGCATCGGTGATCGCCTTGTCGACGAACGGATACGGAATCTCACATTGCCACCAGGCGTCCATCCGATCGGTCTCCCTACGAGTTCAAAAAAGCGCTGACGTGATCGACGAAAACCTCTGGCTGCTCAATCTCCGGCTGATGCCCGGCCTGCTCGATCAAGCCAAACCGAGCCCCGGGAATCCGGCCGGCAAAGGCCCGTCCGTAAGCCGGACTGACAATGCCGTCGGATGCCCCCCACAGCACCAGTGTCGGCACGTCGATCCGTCCCAGCCAATACGCCAGCCGTGGATTGTGCATATACGGGTGCCATGCATACAGCGACAGGGACTCCCAGTTGCGGTGACGCAGGATCAGCGCCTCGTCCGACATCGCATCGAAGTCCGGCGCATTGGCAGGATTGTACCAGGTGCGCCGGTTAACCTCGTCAGGATGCGTGTTGAACACGTCGGTGATATCCGCCGTCTCCCGGTCGCTGATCTTGATGCCGAGGGCATCGACCAGCACCAGCCGCTCGATCTTGTCCCCGCCCCGCACCGCCAGCTCCGCCGCCAGCCAACCGCCGAAGGAAAACCCCATCAGCGTGACCCGCTCATACGGCAGCGCATCCAGCACCGCCGCATGCAGGTTCGCCAGGTCATACACGCTTTCGAAGTCCTTCGGCCGCGCCGATCGGCCGAAGCCGGGATACGACGGCGCAATGACCTCGGCGCGCCGCGCCAGCAACTGCATGAACCGCGCCTCGGGATCGCAAGGCTGAAACCCGTGCAGCAAGACGATCGGCTGTCCGGCGCCGGATCGTATCACCTCCAGGTCAATCCCGTGCACGGTCATCCTGGTGTCGTCCGGCATGATGATCTCACTCCCTTGCAAGGCTCATTCGTCGTCGCTCGTCGACCCACATTGCGATCATGCTCTGCACCGCGAAGCAGGTCATGAACACCCCCAGTCAGCCGCGCCTCCCAGTCAGCCGCGCCGCCCAAGCGGTGATGCAGACAATCCGCGCCGACACAGCGGCGAACGTCAAGGCCGGCGACTGATCGCCCTACGGCGTCCCACCCTCACCCAGATCCCACCAAAGGCCGGCAAACGCCGCCAGTCCCTCCCTGGCAGGCCCGGTCAACAAATGCTCGTCCGGCCCATGCTGCCTGCAGCCATTGTAGCTGTGCGGGATCCACACCAGCGGCACGCCAAGATAGTCCACGAACACATCCCCCGGCAGCCCGCCCGAGGAATTCGGGATCACCTGCACCCGCTTGCCCAACGTCCGCTCCATGCTGGCCACCGTCCAGCGTACCCAAGGATGCCCCGGATCGGTGCGACTGGCGGGCATCCGCACCCCGGCATTCTCGATCCCGACGGCGCCCAGATCATGCGCATCCAGATGCCGACGCAGCGCCGCCTCGAACCCGGCTGGGTCGCTATCGACGGTGTAGCGGATCTGGCAATGCGCCCGGGCATTCGGCGCCACCGCATTGACCGGATTGTCGGGCCGCCCCGACAGCATCGCAAGCACGATGAAGCTGTTCCAGCCGTAGATCTTCTCGGCCGCCGTCAGCCCCGGCTCCCCCCAGTCCGGATCGATGCTCGCCGCCTCGCCGCCACCGCCCACCGGGCAGCCATCCAGCACCGCTCGCACCGAAGCCGGCACGCCGCGCTGCCCGGTGCCCGACCCGGAGGCCCCGGGCAGCCAGTCGCGCACCAGGATTTTCCCCCGCTGGTCGATGATGCAGCCGATCGCATGGCTCAACAGCACCGCCGGATCCGTGGTCAGGCCGCCCCAATGCCCCGAGTGAACGCCGCCGGCCCGCAGCTCCACCACAAGCTCGAAGTGATAGGTGCCGCGGGTCCCGGTGGCGACGGTCGGGACCTCCGCCATCACCCGAGGCCCGTCGCTGGCGATCAGCACATCGGCCGCCAACCGCTCGGCGTGTTCGGCAACAAAGTCGCGCAGCCCGGTGGACCCGCGCTCCTCGCTGGTCTCCAGCACCAGCTTCAGGTTGAACCCCAGCACGCCGCCGCGTTCGGCCAGCACCGCTTCAAGCGCCGACAGGTTCAGCGCGTGCTGCCCCTTGTTGTCGGCCGACCCGCGGCCATACCAACGCTCGCCCTCGCAGGTCAGCCGCCAGGGCGACAACCCGCCGCGCCACTGATCGTCCAGCCCGCGCACGGTGTCGCCATGACCGTAGGTCAGCACCGTCGGCCGATCGGTCCCCTCCAACCTTTCGGCCAGCAATATCGGGCCGAACCCGGCCGCCGGATTGGGGTGGATCTCCACCGCGAAGCCCATCCGCTCCAGCCACGGCGCTATCGCATCCACCAGATACCGCTGCACATCCGCCGCATGCCCGCCATCCTGCGAGGTGCTGGGA
Source organism: Rhodopila sp. (assembly GCF_965277165.1). Classification (GTDB taxonomy): domain Bacteria; phylum Pseudomonadota; class Alphaproteobacteria; order Acetobacterales; family Acetobacteraceae; genus Rhodopila. The sequence goes on along the minus strand of NZ_CBDICE010000005.1, from coordinate 742,625 downwards.
ATCGCCACCAATCGCCCCAGCCGATCGCGGAAACCATTCGAGTCGAAATAGCTCAAGGCCCGCCCCACGGCGCCATCCCGCGATGTCATGGCATTGCTCCTGTTCCGCCACCCGCAGCGTGGCAGAGCAAAGCCTTCGGTTCCAGCCGTCAGCCCGCTGAACGCCGGCCCACCCCCCCAGGAGACCAGCTAAACCCGCGCGATCCGCGGCAGCAGCGTCCACAACTGCGTTCCAAGCTGGCGCAGCGGCATCAGCTTCGGCAGAACCTGCGCCAGATTCGGCCATGGCAGGATCATCACATCGTGGGGCGGATCGGCCAGCACACTCTCCAATGCAACGATCGGAATCCGGCTGCCCGGCATCAACCGGCCGTGCCTGGCCGGATCGGCATCGGCGATCGCGACTATTTCCCGCTCGGTGATCCCGCAGCAATTCAGCAGCATCGCCCCCCGCGTGGCCGCGCCATATCCCACCACCCGACGCCCGGCGCTCCCGCGAGTCCGCAGAAACTCGCCGATCTCATCCCGCGCCGCCGCCACACGATCGCCGAAGCCGGCGTAAAGCGCCTCCCCGGACCGCTCGGCCAGCCGAACCGCCTTCACCCCGGGACGCACCGCGTGCGGACCAGCCAGGTGGCAAGCCTGGACTCGAAGTGACCCGCCATGGTCGGCGACGCGCTCCGCATCGAATGCCCGCAGCCCAACCGAGCGCAGCACGTGTTCCAGCACCTGTAACGACAGATAGGTATGGGTGTCGTGCCGAAACGCATCGAATTGACCGTTCTGCAGCACCGCCAGCAGGTGTGGCACCTGCAGCGTCAAAACGCCATTGGGTCGCAGGATGCACGCCAGGGCTGCCGCTAGATCGAACAGATCGTGCGCCCGGGGCAGCACGTCGGTGGCGATCACCAGGTCGGCGCAGCCGTGTCGCACCGCGACCTGCATCGCCGTCTCGGCATTGAACGGGCCGAGTTCGATGGGCACGCCAGCCTCGGCGGCATTCCCCGGAACCCCGATCCCCAGCACCCGAATGCCCGACGCTTGGAACTGACGCAGCAGCCCGGAATCATTGCAGCCGACCTCGATAACCAGCGACCCCGCATCCGGGCGCAGCCGCTTGCGAAGACCCTCGAACCACCGTCGCGCGTCAGGGCCGCCGATGCCGAAGTCCTCCGACAGACCGCTTCCACGGCCAGAGATCGGCTCCACCCCGGGGACATTGCCCACCTGAACCAGGCTGCACGTGTCGCAGACCCTGGCATGCAACTGGTACCGAGGATCATCCACCGAACCGACCGGAACGGCGTGGCCGGCCAGCGGCAACGAGCCAAGATCGATCAGCGTCCGGTGCAACCGAGCGCCGCACAGCCGGCAGGTCGTCTCCACCAGGATCGCCGGCGTCACGGCCGTTGCCGTCAGGACTGGCGCCCCCAAACCCGGCGCCCCCAAACCCGGCGTCCCGAAGCCCGGCGCCCCCAAATCCGGCGCCCCGAAGCCCGGCGCCCCGAAGCCCGGCGCCCTCAAACCCGGCGCCCCGAAGCCCGGCGCCGTCAAGTCGGGCTCCATCAAGCCTGCCGCTGTCGTGCCTGGCGCCGTCGCGCCCAGCGCCTCCAGGCCTGGCACCGTCAAGGTCAGGCATCCGCCCGCCTCGGTGGCAACGGGCGTGTTCAGCATCGGTCCGCCGCCAGGTCGCGGCGGGAATTGGATTGTTTGGTCACGGCGAAAAACAGCCTTTTCCACATGGGGTCAGCCAGGGAATCGGCCGTTCTGTCCAAAATGCCTGACGCAATCGCGTTTTTCGCTCGCCCCAGATAGCAGGGTATTGGTAAATAATTAGTTTCCAAAACCCATCGAATTTGTCCGCCGCATCGCCACGGGCGAACCGAGCCCCTCAGCCCTGAGTGGACGCTCCCGGCACGCCGGCCGGGCGCAGCGCCTCGGTCCATTCGACCTCGGTCCGCGCCAGCGCAATACCATGATAGGCCAGCGCCGGACCCAACAGCGCATTCGGGTTGGTCGAAGCCATGCCCAGCGCGGCGGCAACATCCGCCAGCTTCCAGGCCACGACATTGCGCACCGCCTGATCCAGGCACAGTGCCGATCCGGCCAGCGTCGCGCTGCCCGGCACCCGGACCGCCCCGTCCGGTGTATGCTCGATCGTCATGCCGGCGAAGCCGTAAAGCCCGAACGCAGCCGCGGCCGCCGCCGTGGCGTCCGTCACCAGGATCGACCGCCGCGCCGTCTTGCCTCGGATCAACACCTTCAACACGCCGGCCGGGATGTGAATCCCGTCGGCGATGAAGCTGGCGCTCAGTCGATCCTCGCCCAGTTGCGCCATCAACGGATTGAGGAATTTCGGCTGCGGCTGCGCCAGCGCGTTGCCCAGATGCGTGCTGAGCGTGGCCCCCGCCTCGGCCGCGCGCGCGGTCACGGCGGCATCAGCCGCGCTATGCCCCATTGCCACCACCATGCCGCGCGAGCGCGCCCAGCCGATTAGCGGCATCGCGCCAGGACGTTCAGGCGCCAGCGTCAACAGCAGGATCGGCCGGCGCAGGCCCTTGCAAAGCCGCTCCAGCACCCCCGGGTCGGGCGCGATCATCGCCCCCGGCGGGTGGCACCCGGCATAGCCCGGCGCCGGATTGAGGAACGGTCCCTCCAGATGGAAACCAGGCACCATCATCCCGCCCAGCCGGCTGCTCGCGACGGCGTTGTCGAGCGCCGCAAGCCGTGCGGCCAAGGTCGCTTCGTCAGCGGTGATCAACGTCGGCAGGCAATGGGTGACGTTGCTTCGCCGCATCGCCTCCAGCGCATGATCGAGCCCCGGCGCGGTCAGCCCGACATCGTTGAAGTCCACCCCTGCGTAACCGTTGACCTGCAGGTCGGTAAGGCCATGCGACTGCATGATGTCGCTCTGACCGAGCGGCAAACCCAAGTCAAGCAAAGCCGCCGCATCGGTCAGGCCAGCCAGTCTCGTAAAAGCTGCCAAGCCGCGCTTGCCCTGGGTTGCCGGGCCGCCGCCGCTGGTCGAAGGTCGGGACATGGCGTAATCGCAGTGGACGACCTGGCTCGAGAGGCCAGAATAGCCGCCGCGCGTAACAGAATAAGGGACAAATTCCGATTTACATAGAATGTCTTTCCGACATCAATACGTTCTCGTGCCCAGGAAGCGCACGGTACATCGTTGCGTCATCGGGATGCATATGTTAGGGCACCATTTGGACTGGCGCGGATCTCTGGGGCCGAAAACCAATGATGCACTACCCAATGACGCCAATCCTGCTCGGCGCCATGGGGGCGCTGCTCTGCGCGACGATGATCGGATCGCTCGCCACCGCCCTTGGCTTCCCGTTACCGCCAAACGACCGCAGGATCGGCTGTATCGACGGACTGCGCGGCTATCTCGCCCTGTTCGTCCTGGTGCACCACTTCGTCATATGGATCCAGATCGTTCGCCTGCACGGAAAATGGGCGGCGCCAACCGTCAACCTGTTGAACAATTTCGGTGCCGGCGGAGTTGCGCTGTTCTTCATGACCAGCGCCCTGGTGTTCTACCCCCGGGTCCTGGCCGGCTTCAGAGCCACCTCCTGGGTGACGACATACATCACCCGGGTTTTCCGTATCATTCCGCTGCTGGCGATCTCGCTGTTGCTGATGTCGCTCATCATCGCGCTCCGCACCGGCAATCGCCCCAACCTCCACACCATCAAGGATGTGCTCGAGTGGATCACCTCTTGGGCGCAGCCGTCCATTATGGGTTATGCCGATACGGGTCGGCTCGACGCCTACGTTCCTTGGTCGCTCTGGTATGAGTGGATGTTCTACCTCTTCGTCCTGCCGGCATGCGCCTTCGCCATGGACGCGACGCGCGGGCGCGGGCCGACCTGGACGCTGCCGGTCACCGTTCTGCTGATCTCACTCTGCGTCAGGCCGCTCCATCCGCTGGGCGGATTGTCCCGATATCTGCCGCTCTTCATCGTCGGCATGCTCGCCTATGAGGCGCAGCGGACCGAAACCATCCGACGCATACTCAGCGCCAAGTGGATGGCCGTGCCCGCCGCCATCTCCCTGGTTGCCGGCCTCATCAGCGCGCCCACGCCATACGGGGCCCCGCAACTGGCGCTGATCGGGTTTTTCTTCGCCACCGTCGCCTGCGGCAACGACTTCGGCGGAGCCTTTCAGACCAAAGGCGCACGCGCGCTGGGTGAGTGCTCCTATGGCATCTACCTCCTGCACGGGATCGCCTTGAACCTGCTCTTCGTCGAGGGCGCAAGCTTCACCGAACGCTTCTCCACCGCCCAAGTCTTCGCCCTGCTGCCTGTCGTCGCCGCTGCGGTGGCCGGCGTCACGCTGTTGACCTATCTCTTGATCGAACGGCCGCTGATCCGCGCAGGCAGCCGCCTCGCGAGGTTTGCCACAAAACAAAACCTGCGGATCGACAGCCCGCAAGTCGAGGCGGCGCCTTGATCAAGCGGCTCGCCTCCGTCTCGATCAGCATGCGCTCAGTCGATCCACCATCCGACGCGTCCCACGGACCTGCTGCCCGATCCCGGCGCGCGATCGCCTTTGGAGGCATCACCAAAGGATTGAATCGCCCGTCAAAACAATGACTCGCGCGGCGTTATCGGGTCAGCCAGACGCGATAGTGCCCTAACTGTCGGACAGCCGCTCCACCGCCCCGACCAGCGTGCTGAAGCTGAACGGCTTCTGCAAAAACACTGCCGGATCGCTCAACCTCTGAGCCTGGGCCAGTTTGGTCGGCTTGCCCGACATGAACACCACCGGGATGCCGGGATGGGCGCGTCGAGCCGCCAACGCCAGATCGATCCCGTCCCGCCGCCCGGGCAGGTTGATGTCGGTCACCACCAGCCGCAGGCTCGCCAGGTCGAGCAATTCGACCGCGGCATCCGCCGACGCAGCCTCGATGATCTGAAAGCCCTCATCACGCAGAACCTCGACCAGCATCTCGCGAATTTCGCTTTCGTCCTCAACCACCAGGATGCATGTCATTACGCGGCCCTTGAACCTTCCCCAATTCAATCCAGACGTGTAATACTATCGGTGCTGCTAGGCACGAAAAAGCAAGATATGGCCTGAATTTTTTTTCAAAAATGCACGGAGTTTTGACCATTGGGCGTCCGCTAAATTACACGGCACAGTTGCATTTCCTCGACGCGCGACCCCGCCATCGCCCCTATCCGATCCACGCGTATGCCCAGAACGCGCGTCAGCCCCGAAGCGCCGCTCGGATCGCCGCCCGCACCGCCTCCGGCTGCCCCTCCACCGCCCGTGCAACCGCGCGCATCTGGCCACGCAGCGTATAAACCTGGTCGAGCAACGACAGCACCAGCGGCACGGTCTCCTCCGGCACCGCCATCGCATGGCGGAAATCGTGGATCAGCCGCACCCTGGCGATGTCGATCTCCTGGAACACCCAGTCCGGTTCGGCGCCTTCGGGACGCACCCAGCCGCGTTCCACCCAGGTGTGCAATTCGGTCTCCGGCAGGTCCGAGAATAATGCCGCGACAGCAGTGAAGCGCATCATGTTCCCTCCCTCGGGTTGAAGCTGCCCCGCGGCGTCCACGTCTTCAGAAACGCCGCCAGGTCCGGCTCGTCCCCCGGCGGCACCACGACCCGCAACTGCACGAACTGGTGGCCCTGGCGGATGCCCTTGCCGCGCAGCCGCAGCCGCGTGCCGCTGCCCGAACCCGGTGGCACCGACACCCGCACCGGCCCATGGATCGTCGGCACCTCCAGCGAGGCGCCCAGCACCGCCTCCTTCAGCGACACCGCCACCTCGCTGACGATGTCGTCGCCATCACGATGAAACCGCGCATCCGGCGCCACCGTGATCTCGATCAGCGCATCCCCCGCCGCGGCGCCGTTGAACCCCGCACCACCCTGGCCGCGCAGCCGCAGCACATGACCGTCCTCGGTGCCCGCCGGAATGCGCACATCCAGCGTCTTGCCGTCAGGCAGCGCCAGCCGCCTTGTGGTGCCGCGCGCCGCATCGACGAAACCGACTGTCAACGAATACTGCATGTCGCGCCCGCCCATCGGCTGACCCGTCGCACCCCAGTCGGAGTGGCGCCCGCCCTGGCCGAACGCCTGGGCGAAAAACCCCTCCAGGTCCTCACGGCTGAACCCGCCGGCCGGCTGGTAGCGGTCCTGCCCCGGCGTGTCGCGGTAATATTGCCGCTGCTGGCCCACCTCGTGCCCCTCGGCATCGATCTCGCCGCGATCGAACCGCGCCCGCTTGTCCGTGTCGGACAGCAGATCGTACGCCGAACTGATCTCGGCGAACCGGGCCGCCGCGTCCGGCTTGTCCGGATTGACGTCGGGGTGATGCCGCTTCGCCAGCTTGCGGTAGGCGGCCCTGATCGCTGCCTCATCGTCGGTGCGCTGCACGCCCAGGATCTGGTATGGATCTTTCATCGCCACCGATCGCTTGCCACCCGACCGCCCAACCTCGTCGCGCCATGGCGGCGTAACCAGGCTCGGCCCACCACACTGGGACCGCCGCCGAAGCCAATCAAGTGCCGGTCCATCGCGGTTGGCGTTTGGCCAGGAAGGCGTCGATCCCCTCCGCCGCGTCGCGCGCCAGCATGTTGCGCGTCATCACCCCCGAGGCGTAGTCATACGCCGACGCCAGGTCCATCTCGGCCTGGCGATAGAACGCCTGCTTGCCGATCGCCACCGTCAGCGGACTCTTCGCCGCGATCCGCCCCGCCAGCGCCCGCGTCGCCGCGCTCACCTCCGCCCCATCCACCACCCGGTTGATCAAACCGAGCTCGGCGGCCCGCGCCGCCGATATCAGCTCGCCGGTCAGCAGCATCTCCATCGCCGCCTTGCGCCCCACCGATCGCGACAGCGCCACCATCGGCGTCGAGCAGAACAGCCCGATATCCACCCCCGGCGTGGCGAACCGCGCGGTCTCGGCGGCAACCGCCAGATCGGCCGAGGCAACCAACTGGCAGCCCGCCGCCGTCGCCACGCCATGCACCTGCGCGATCACCGGCTTGGGCAGCCCGACGATGCGCTGCATCAGCCGAGAGCACAGCGCGAACACCGCCTCATACGCCGCCCGCGTCGGCGTGGCCCGCAGCTCCCGCAGATCGTGACCGGCGCAGAACGCCGGACCGTTGCCGGCAATGATCACCACTTTCACCGACTGGTCCTCTGCAATGGAGCCGAGTTCAGCGTCCAGCGCCTCCATCAGCCCGATCGAAAGCGCGTTCCGGGCGTCCGGCCGGTTCAATGTCAGGGTGGCGATGTCGTCGCTGTCGTGGCGAAGCAGAATTTCCGGCATGATAGATCAAGCATATCGCACAAGCGCACCGAGTGGAACGTCCAAGCCCCGCGTCCCCCAACGGGACAACCCCAACAGCCGGAGCATGTTCAGCGGAACGCCGAACAATCTACGCCGGAAGGACACCTCGATGCCCAACAGCCGCCCCCAACCGCGCGGCGAATTATCGCTCCGCACCGTTGCGATGCCGGCCGATACCAACCCCGCGGGCGACATCTTCGGGGGCTGGATCATGTCGCTGATGGACCTCGCCGCCGGCATCGCCGCCGGCACGCGGGCCAAGGGCAGAGTCGCCACCGCCGCGGTGTCGAACCTCAGCTTCCTGCAACCGGTCAAGGTCGGCGACGTCGTCTGCGTCTATACCGAGGTCAGCAAGACCGGCCGGACCTCGGTCACGATCGGCGTCGAGGCCTACGTGCTGCGCCGTAACCAGGGCGAGCGGGTGCGGGTGACCGCGGCCGAATTCGTCCTCGTGGCGGTAGATGATCACGGCACCCCCAGGGTGCTGCCAGGGGTGCTGCCGCCGGCCTGACCCGTGCGTCCGCACCCACCTCGAACCGCGCGCACCAACCGTTCCGCCAGCGCTGCCGGGATTCCAGCATCGATCAGCGGGCCAGCATCGATTGGCGGGTCGCCATCCAGCAATCTGCCGTCGCGCACCGAGGCTGCCAACAAGGCAATCGCCGCTTCCAGCCGATCCGGATCGATCCGCACCGTCTGCCACTTCGCGGCGTCCGGCGCCGCGGTCACGAACGGCTTCAATCGCAGCTTGGCGCGATGGTCCTCGACCCCGGCTCGGTCGTGCATGTTCAGGCCGCGGTAGTAACGTTTCTGCCACTGATCCGCCGGCGACGAAGGCGGCCGCTGCGCCACCGCGGCCTGAAATTCGTTTCTCGACTTGCTCCACGCCGCGAACTGGCTGGCCGCTTCCGGATCGTCTTCCAAGGCAACGAATTTTGGGTTCATCCGCTCCAGCGCGTCACGCTCCGTCGGCTGTATGAAGCAGATCGGGTCCCCCGCCTCGAACCGCACCCAATGGTTGCGCCGCAGAAACCGCCAGTTCATCGTGAAGGTATAGGGCGACCAATCGGTCTCGATCACCCCCGACAACGCCGCTACCCCCTCCTTGGCCCAATTCGGCGACCCACCAACCATCAGGTTCCATCCGGGCGGTGTGCGGAACAACGCCTGGATGTGGATGGTGAAGGTTGCTTGCCCGAACAGCGACACCGGCGCCGACGCGCTCGGCATGCCGTCATCCGCCCGGATGATCACGTCCGCGGTCGAGGCCCCGCCGCGCCAATACGCCTCGAAGCCGACCGGCGTCAGGATTTCCCAGCCATGCGCATTGGCGATGTTCAGCGGCAGGCAGCGATAGGCGAAGGCCTCAGGCGTGGCGTCCATCCAGGCACGCGTGGGTTCGGCGGGGCGGATCAACGGCTGCCACCCCTTGTGCAGGTAGCAAAGGAAATCCATTGCTTGGCTCCAACGGTTGCCCGCCAGCCTATGTCAAACCGCGATCGGTCAACGCAAGCCGAAACCATCCGCCAGCCCAATGCAATACCGCGAACATCTATATAAGGACGGGTTTTCTCGCCGCTTCGGTCCGCTGCCAAACCAGATCGCGACCAGTTACGACGCGGACTATAAGCACAATATAGGAAATATTACTTGACAACCCCGCGCCACCCCCGCTACAACACACCCCAGCCAACAACCCCCGGCCGATCATGTCCGCCACCACAACCGAACCACGCCCGACGTCGAGCCTCGACTTCCAGCCCGGCGACATCCTGCTCCAGCTGATCGTCACCCTGCTGGCGCCGATGTTCCTCGCGGTCTGCCGCGGCAACCTCGACTTCGCCCGCATCGCGGCGCTGCAGACCGTCGACGCCTACCGCGCCCGCAGCCACGTCGACCTGATCGCGGTCGCCCAGATCGTCGCCCACGGCCTGGCCTCGGTCAGCGCCGCCTGCCTGTCGATGGCGGACGATATCTCGCTCGCGATGACCCTGCGGCTGCGCGCCAGCGCCAATGCCTCGGACCGCGCCTGCGACCGCGCCCGCCGGGCGCTGCAAAACACCCGCGCCAGCCCAGCCGCCGACCCGGTGTTCGCCCCCGCCCCGACCCGCGACCTCACCCCCGACCCCGAGGCCGACCGCAAGGACGCCGAGGTGATCGCCCGCCTCGCCGCCGTGCGCCAGCAGGGTGAGGCGCTGCTGGCCCGCCACGCCGCCGCCCGTCCCGCCGCCCCGGCCCCCGCCGCGCCAAGCCCCGCCGCGATCGCCGATCCGGCGCCAACCCCCACCGCGCCGCCTCCCGCCGCGATCGCCGCTCAGGCGCCAACCCCCGTCGCGGCCGCCGCTCAGGCTCCAACCTCCGCTGCGGCCGCCCCAACTCCAGCAATCCCAACTCCGGCAATCCCAACGCCGGCAATCCCGACCCCGGCAACCTCGGCCGATCCCGCAACCCCGGTCGCCAAAACCCCCCGCCAAACCACCCCGACCCCGGCAGTCCCAGCAGTCCCGGCAACCCCAACCCCCGCCACCGCCGACGCCGAACCCAGCGCAGAAGAATTCCAGCAACTCTGGGGCGCCGCGATGACCGTGGTCGCCAACGAATACTCCGCCAGCATGGCCGACCTGCCGCCAGCCGAACGCGACGCCGCCCGCGCCCGCGCCGACGTGCTGACCAAAGCCGCCGCCGACCTGTTCTCCGGCAACGTCCCGCCCCGCCTCAGGTCAGGCGACCTCGGCACCGCCATCCCGCCGAACCGCTGAACCGCCGCGGCACCGCCCAACCGGGGCCGACCGAATCGCGCAAGCCGAAACCACCGACCGCTCCGCCACCCACGACGGCTGCCGTCATGACGGCGGCCGCGCCGCCGGCAAACGTTTCGCCTTCTCCCTGCCTGAATCATGGCGCTTGGTTCATGGCATCGCATGACTGTATCCGATACTCATGGTTCAAATCCGGAATGAGGACGCGACTTGCCCGCTGCACCCCCGACCCAGATACCCCCGACCACGACCCCGGCCAACCACAACCGCCCCGGCCCGAACCGTCCGCCAGCCGGCCAACCGGTTCACCGACCGGGGCGCCCCCAAGGCGCCACCGAGGCCTTCGCCCTCGGCAGCTTCCTCGCCCGCTGGAGCAGTCTCGCGGCGCACGACCTGTCGGCCTCGGAATCGGCCACCATGACGCTGCCCACCCTGCTGGCGATGGCCCAGCCCGACGACGCCGCGCGCTGGGCCGCGCTCGATCTCGATTACAGCCATCCGCGCGGCGCAGCCTGGCTGCGCGCCGAAATCGCCACCCGCTACCGCGCCCTCGACCCCGACAACATCGTCTGCTGTGCCGGAGCGCAGGAAGGTCTCACCTGTGTCGCCAACGCCATACTCGACCCTGACGACCACGCCATCGTGGTGCTGCCGATCTATCAACCGTCGGAATGGGCGCTCACCTCGGTCTGCGCCACCACCGGCGTCGCCTTGCACGACCAGGGGCAGGATAAGAGACAGGACCGCGGCCGCTGGCGGCTCGACATCGACCGCCTCGCCGCCGCCATCCGCCGCGAAACCAAGCTGGTGCTGATCAACTTCCCCAACAGCCCGAGCGGAGCCCAGATCGACGCCCACTCGCTCGCCGCGCTGATCGCGCTCTGCCGTCACTACGGCCTGTGGCTGGTGAACGACGAGGTCTATCGCTTGACCACGCTCGATCCCACCTGCGATCCACCGCCGATCGCCGCGCTCTACGAACGCGGCATCTCGATCAACTCGCTGTCCAAGGGCTACGGGCTGGCCGGTCTGCGCACCGGCTGGATCGCCTGCCAGGATCGCGTACTGCTGGCCAAGGTGCTGCTGGCCAAAAGCGCTCTGTCCAGTTGCGTGGCCGCGCCGAACGAGGTGCTCGCCCACATCGCGCTGCGCGCCGAGGCCCCGATCGTGGCGCGCAACCGATCCATCGCGCAGGCGAACCTGGCTTTGCTGCAAGCCTGCCTGACCCGTCACGGCCAGATTTTCGAACTCGCCGAACCCAACAACCTGGCGTTCTACGCCCCACGCACCCGCCTTTCCGCCGACGCCACCGACCTCGCCACCCGCTTGGCCGACGCCGCCGGCGTCCTGCTGCTGCCCTGGGCGCTGTGGCGATCACCGCTGGCCGAGGTGCCAACCGATCGGCTGCGCATCGGTCTCGGCGGCAGGGCGATGGCAACGGCCGTAGCGGCGCTGGACGACTACCTGGTCCGCCATGTCACGCCGGCCGAGGCTCACCCATGGTGATGCCCGCCGCCATGCCGCCGCCCGCATGCCGCCGCCCGCTTGCCGCGCCATGATGCCGCCGCCATGCCGCCGCCATGATGCCGCCGCCATGACGCCGCCCCGATGATGCTATTCGAGGACCCGCCCCAGAACCTGGCGCTGGCGCCCGGCGCGATGCTGCTCGGCCGCTTCGCCGAAACCGCCGACCGCGCACTGCTGGCCGCCTTGGCCCGCGTCGTCGCCGCCTCGCCGATCCGGCGCATGAACACCCCCAACGGCGGCCAGATGTCGGTCGGCATGACCAACTGCGGCGCCGCCGGCTGGGTCAGCGATCGCACCGGCTACCGCTATGACCGGCTCGACCCCGAAACCGGCCGGCCCTGGCCGGCGATGCCGCCAGGCTTCGCCGACCTCGCCACCCGCGCCGCCACGGCCGCCGGGTTCGCTGGCTTTGTGCCGGATGCCTGTCTGATCAACCGCTATACCGCGCAAACCCGGCTGTCGCTGCACCAGGACCACAACGAGCGCGACCTCGCGGCGCCCATCGTCTCGGTCTCGCTGGGCCTGCCGGCGGTGTTCGTGTGGGGCGGCCCGCGACGCGCAGATCGGCCGAGGCGCGTCCGCCTGGTGCATGGCGACGTCGTGGTCTGGGGCGGCCCGGCGCGCATGACCTTCCACGGCATCGACCCGCTGCGCGAGGGAGACCACGCCCTGACCGGCCCGGTTCGCTACAACCTGACCTTCCGTCGGGCGCTGTAAGCCAAAGCATGGTCGCGGCTTGGGCCGACCCTTCAAGGCGCGTCAATCCTGCGACGAGAGCATGATCGCGCTGGGCGGAACGTTCAAAGTGCGTGAATCATGCGACAAAACAAACAACTAAAGCGAGACGAAGACTTACCGCCGAATCGGCAGCGGACGCGGCAGCACCGGCACTGGCAAGACCGGCGGCACATGGGCGGGATCGAACGCCGGCCGCAGCAGCGTGGTGCCCCGAGGCCCCGCCACCGTCACCCCGGCATCGGTGATGCCCTTGACCTCATACTCGCCGATATGCGCGCCGCTCTGGGCGATGATCGGATGGCCCTTCGAGGCCGGCGCGAAGATCGCGACGCGCTGCGATTCGGTCACCACGACGCCGGTCAGGCGCGGCAGGCCGGCCACCCCGGCGGCGGCCACCTCGACCGGGCGGCGATCCTGGCTGAACAGCGGACGCGCCAGGATTTGCTCCAGCCAGGTGCCATGCCGATCCGGCGCCAGCGCTGTGTCGGTTGGCCCGATCTGCGCCAGGGCCCCGGTCCGACCCGTCGGTTCCGGTGCCGCGGTGCCGGCGCCGGTCACGATCTCGGCCGCGATCAACAGACACAGGCCCAGCGCCGCCACGCACAGCCCCACCGGCAAGCCGCGTCCCCAACCGATCATGATCCGCCGCCCCGCTCGGCCGGACGGAAGCCGTACAGCACCATCGAGGCCTGCACCGGCAGCACCGTCGGGTGGGTGACGATGCTGGCGCTATGGAAGTGGACGTCGTCGATCAGAATGCGGGTCGGGGATTGTTCGATCGAGCGCACCAGTTGCATCAGCACCGGCCAAGGGGCGTTCAGGCTGATCCGCAGCGAGACCTTGTGCCACGCCCCTGTCGGCACCGGCGGCAGGGTTTCCACCGCCGTCAGGCTGGCCCCGGCGGCGGCGGCCATCTTCTGGATGCGCTCCTGCAGGTCGGCCGCCGCCACCGCGTCGGAGCTGCCGGGCAGCATGATCGCCAGGCTGTCGTTTTGGCCGGGCCTAGCCTTCGCCGCCGCGCGCAGCGCCGGAAGCGTCGCTGCGACCTGGTGCATGCGCTGCAACAACGCCTGGCGCTGCTCAAGTACTACTGCTCGGTCGCTGAACCAGGACCGCACCGGATCGACCACGCCGAACCACGCCAGCGCCAGTGCCAACACGCCGACGCCCACCGCCAGCGCCTGGCCGCGCCGTCCGATCAGCCAGGCCTCCGCGGTCAAATCCAGGACTCCGGCCGGAAAACGCGTCTTGTATCGCCCATCATCGCGGCGGATCGCACCGCGACAAGCGCGAACCCCGCGCCGGTCCACCCCGCGCCGGTCCAATCCGAACCGGCCAACCCTGAACCGGCCGATATCGCCAACCCTGCGGCCAAACTGGCGGTCATGCCGGCAGCCCGGCGGCGCAAATACAGACGATCATCGATCGGCTCCCGGAGCACGGTCACGTCGAACGGAACCCGCAACCCGCGACGATCGTGCGCTCAAACAATGATTTTGCTTGCGTCTATCGACCTTGCCCCGCCCGAACGCCAATCGAGAGTGCGCGAGCCCGGCCGGCCGGCTACAGCGGGATATACTGAACCCGATCACGCCGGGTCAGCAGCGGCACCGCCTGTTGCAGGATCATGGTCTTGAAATGCGGCGTGTGCTGGTGAGCCTCGAACGCGGCGGCGTCCTTGAAAACTTCATAGAACAGGAACTGCCCTGGATTGCTGCTGCATTGGTTGACCATCAGTAACTCCAGCCCGGGCTCGCCGCGCGCCGCGGGGACGAAGCGGGCGATGATCGCGGCCGCGGCGGCCGCCTCACCGTCGCGCACGTCCCAGGTCACGGTGAACGCAAGCCTCTGGTCGGCCAGTCTGGGGTCGGCCAGCCTCGGGTCGGAATTCGTCATCGGCACGTTGACCTCCTGATCGGAATGAACGGTGCCGATTGTAGGCCAGCCGCCGCCCACCCGCATCGCATGGCGCTTCGGCGGCGGTCGAAGCGATCGCCACCAACGACGTCAGCTCGCGCGAACCGCCCAGTCGTGGTTGTGCACCAGGCCGTCGTCGTGGTCGTGCGCCGGGCGGGTCTCGCCCGCGCCGCGCCGCCACGACTGGTTCGACGTCGCCAGGCTGTCACCGCAATGGCCATGCGTGGCCGAGGCCTGGCGTGTGCAGGGATAGGCTTCCTCGGCGGTGACCGCCCAATGGTGATTGTGCACCAGCCCATCATCGAACCGCTCTGCCCGGCGAGCGAATCCGCCAATGCCGTCGGGTGCATACAGGGGTGTGGTCAAGCACATCGGGCGCATCACTGGTTCCTCCGCATCGTTGTATGACGGTGAATAATTGACATTGCAGGCGCGAATGCGAAGCCCTATTCCGCGTGAAACCAAGCAATTCTGTCGCCGATTTCACTGACACCGGCGACAATCTGTAAAGGATGTAAAGCACATGAGCCGAACGCTGATCGGGCGGACGGTGCGCCGCCTGCGAACCGAACGGGCATTGTCGCAGCAGGCCCTGGCGACCCGGTTGGGGATCTCGGCCAGCTACCTCAACCTGATCGAGCACGACCAGCGCGCCGTCACCGCCTCGCTGCTGATCAAGCTGGCCGAGACCCTGCGCGTCGATCTCGGCGAACTGTCCGGCACCCAGGAACGCCAGTTGCACGTCGGCCTGCGCGAGGCGTTCGCCGACCCGCTGCTCGGTGCCGAGGATGTCGCCGAGGCCGAGGTCGAGGCGCTGGCCGCCGGCAGTCCGACCGCGGCCCGCGCCGTGCTGGCGCTATATCGCGCCTGGCGGGTGGCGCGTGAGGACGCCAATGGCATCGCCCTGCCGTCGGGCCGGCGTATCCTGCTGCCGAACGAAGAGGTGCGCGACTTCTTCGACGACCGCGCCAACCACTTCCCGCCGCTGGAGCAGGCCGCCGAGGCGCTGGCCGCCGATCTGGCCCCCAGCGCCCCGGCCGAGATGAACCACGCGATCGCCGAACGGCTGCGCGGCGTGCACGGCGTGCGCGTCACCGTGCAGCCGCTGGAGGCGGCGCTGCGGCGCTACGACCCGGCCACCCGCGGCCTGGCGCTGTCGGAATCGCTGCCGCGCGAGAGCCGCGGCTTCCACATGGCATTTCAATTGGCGATGCTGGAGACCCGCGAGGCGGTCGAGGCGGTGCTGAAGCAGGCCGCGCCATCCACCCCCGAGGCCGCCATGCTGATGCGCATCGGCCTGCTGAACTACGTCGCCGGCGCGCTGGTGATGCCGTATGCCGCGTTCCACGCCGCGGCGTCGGGGCTGCGCCACGACATGGAGGCGGTGGCGGCACGCTTCGGCGTGTCGTTCGAGCAGGCCTGCCACCGGCTGTCCAGCCTGCAGCGGCCGGGCGCGCGTGGCGTGCCGTTCTTCTTCCTGCGCGTCGATCCGGCCGGCAACGTGTCGAAGCGGTTCTCCGCCGCCGGCTTCCCGTTCGCCCGCTTCGGCGGATCGTGCCCGCGCTGGGTGGTGCACACCGCGTTCTCCCAGCCCGGTTCGGTGCAGGTGCAGGTGGCGGAACTGCCCGACGGGGCGGCGTATCTGTGCTTCGCCCAGGCGGTCGCCCAGCCGGTGGTGCGCTGGGGTGAGCCGCGGCCGATCCATGTGGTGGCGATGGGCTGCGCGCTGACCAACGCCGCCGAGGTGGTCTACGCCGACGGCCTCGACCTCGACCGATCTCGGGTCGGCATCGGCCTGTCGTGCCGGCTGTGCGACCGGCCGGACTGCGGCAGCCGGGCGTTTCCGCCGCTGGAGCACCGTCTGTCGCTGGATCCGCTGACCGCCGGTGCGTCACCATATCGATTCGAGGCCAGGGCACGCTAACGCGGCCGATGCTGCACCGGCCGCGATCGTTGACGATTGGCGAAGGACAGAATTACCGAAATAATCGCTAAATCGGGAAGATCAATGCATGTAATGAACGGAGCGGCATGTTATAGTGCCCGCGCTTGTTGGGAACGCCGGGCCGCCGCCGGTGTCCCGTCAGGGCCGGCCATTACCTCTGATCCGGACACCCCATGTCGAAATACATCGTCGCCCGTGCCAATTTTGCAGTGTTCCTGGTCCTGGTCGCCATCCTCGGCCTGATCGCCTGCATCACCTGGGACCGGTCGAACGCCGCGCGCTCCGCGGTGGAGTGGTCGCAGCACACTTACAGGGTGCTGGGCGCCATCCGGGACCTCAACCTGGCGGTGGACGATGCCGAAGCCGGCGAGCGCGGCTATCTGCTGACCGGCAGCGACGACCTTCTGGCCCCCTATGACGCCGCGCTCGGCCGCGTCGCCCTGCTGCAGGGTGAGCTGCTGCAAATGACCGCGGACAACCCGGTGCAGCAGCAGCGGCTGCACGCCCTGTATCCCAAGGTGCAGCACGAGCTGGCGCTGCTGGCGCAAACCGTACAGATGCGCCGCAGCAACGGGCTGGACGCCACACTCGGACTGGTGCGCAACGATGCCGGCCCCCAGTTGGCGGTTGAGATATCCAGCACCTTCAAGGCGATGGCGAGCGAGGAGAAGCACCTGCTGGCGCAGCGCCTGGCGGTGGCGGACAGCCGCGGCAGATGGGTGTTCTGGCTGGTGACGCTCGGCACTCTCATCGCCGTCGTGGCGTTGATCTGGGCGGCGCTGACGTTGAACCGGGCGTGGGCGCAATCGTCGCGCGCGGAACGCAACTACCGCAGCCTGGCGCTGCGGCTGCGCACCTCGCTGGACAGCCTGAGCCAGGGCGTCGCCATGTTCAATGCCGACCGCCAATTGACCAACTGGAACGAGTGCTTCCAGGTGCTGCTGGGGCTGCCCAAGGCAATGGTGCGGTCCGGCACGCCGTACGCGGCGTTCCACGAACACATGGCTCACGAGCACAAGCCCCACGGACCAGTCGCTGAGGCGGGGGCCGACTTCCTGGAGACCGAGGACCAGGTACGCCATGGCAACCAGCGACCGGGTGAACCGGTGGTGTATGAACGGGTGCGGGCCGACGGGGCGCAATTGGAACTGCGCCGCACCGCGGTGCCGGACGGCGGCTTCGTGCTGACCGTCACCGACATGACCAAGCGTGCTCAGGCCGAGGGCGTGCTGCGCGAGGCGCAGAAGATGCAGGCGATCGGTCAGTTGACCGGCGGCATCGCGCACGATTTCAACAACCTGCTGACGGTGATCCTGGGCAACCTGGAGTTCGTGCGCAACAAACCGAACGATCAGGAGCGGCTGAAGACTCGCATGGAACGCGCGATCTGGGCGGCACAGCGCGGCGCCACTCTGACCCGTCAGTTGTTGGCGTTCGCACGCAAGCAACCGCTGACCCCGGCGCCGATCGACCTGGCGGCGGCGATGCCGGACCTGGTTCCGCTGCTGCGGCGCACCCTGGGTGAGCACATCGAGGTGCGCTATGTCGAGACCGCCGCGCTGTGGCCGGCGATGGCCGATCCGGCGCAACTGGAAAGTGCGGTGCTGAACCTGGCGCTGAACGCCAGGGACGCGATGCCCGGCGGCGGCCGGTTGACCATCGAGCTGGCCAACAAGGTGCTGGACCAGGATTATGCCCGCCATCATGCCGAGGTCGATGTCGGCGACTACACCATGCTGGCGGTGTCCGACACCGGCCACGGCATGACGGCCGATGTGCTCGATCGGGTGTTCGAGCCGTTCTTCACCACCAAGCCGGACGGCCAGGGCACCGGCCTCGGCCTGCCCATGGTGTTCGGCTTCGTCAAGCAATCGGGCGGGCACGTGAAAATCTACTCCGAACCCGGCGAGGGGACGACGGTGCGGCTCTATTTGCCGCGTGCGGTGGGCGCCAGCGCGGTGGCGGGCCAGCGCAGTGCCGCTCCCGTGGAATTGCCGCGCGGGTCGGCCACCGTGCTGGTGGTGGAGGACGAACCGGCGGTGCGCGAGATCGCGGTGGCGATGCTGGGCGACCTCGGCTACCGGGTGCTGGAGGCGGCCGATGGCGAGGAGGGCCTGCGGGTGTTCGGCGCCCATGCCAGCGCGATCCATCTGCTGCTGACGGACGTGGTGCTGCCCGGCAAGGTGCGCGGCCGCGACCTGGCCGAACGGATCACCGCGATGCGGCCGGAGGTGAAGATTGTCTATATGTCGGGCTATACCGAGAACTCAATCGTTCATAACGGCCGGCTGGATGACGGGGTGCAGCTGATCAGCAAGCCGTTCCAGCGCGAGCAGTTGGCGCGTAAGGTGGCCGAGTCGCTGGCCGGTTTCGCCGCTGCGGCGCCGGTCTCGGGCGAGACCAAGGTGGTGGAGCTGAAGCAGCGCCGCGCCGGAGAATAAGACCGGCGGAGGCGCCGGGCGGTTGGCGGTTCGGCGCGCGCGCCCGAACCCGTTGCCTACATCTGCACCACGGACGACAGTTCGAACGTCGCCCCGGAGGGGTTCTCTCCGATCCGCAGGGTCTTGTCGTTCATAAAGCGATAAGGCGGCACCGGCAGGTTATAGGGCGCCGGGACGCCTGAGTAGACGCGCCCGGCCAGGTCGTATTTCGACCCGTGACACGGGCAGAAGTAACCCCCCGGCCAGTTCGGCGCCGGGGTCGTCGGATCGGGGTTCGGCAGGTAGCCGGGCAGGCAGCCCAGATGGGTGCAGATGCCGACCAGCACGGCGAACTCCGGCTTGACCGAGCGATGCCAGTTATTGGCGTAGGGCGGCTGCTGGTGGACGTCGGACTTCGGATCGGACAGCCGCGACACCAGGCTGGGGTCTTGCAGGGTCTTCAGCGCGGCCGGCGTGCGGTTGACGATCAGCATCGGCGCGCCGCGCCACAGCACGACGATCTGCTGGCCCAGGGCGAGTTTCGAGAGGTCGATATCGATCGGTGCTCCGGCCGCGATCACGTCGGCCGAGGGGTTCATCGAATCGATCAGCGGCCAGGCGATCGCCGCGGCGCCGATCACCGCGCCTGAGATGGCGACCAGCGACAGCATGTCGCGTCTTGTCGGTTCCGGAATGGAGGTGGATGCATGAGATGACATGGCGATATTTTGGCTGAAGCGGCGGGGCGAGCATATAGTCGGGAAGATGAACAGTTTGTAAGGCGAGGTGGCCGGCAGGCCCCGGACATTGTTTGCAGTTGCCAGGATATATAGATATCTGTTTTGAATATTCGGATATCCCTGGAAACTGCGATGCCACTTTACATCAAGGACGATGCGACCGCTCAGCTGGTCGCCAAGCTTGCGAAACTGCGGGGAGTGCCGAAGCAGGATGCAGTCAAACTGGCGGTTCAGGATGCGTTGGACCGCGCCGCCGAAGCGGTGCCACTGCGCAATCGGTTTGCTGCCTTGCGCAAGGCGCACAGGCTTCCCCCGGCCACCGGCAAAGTCGCTGACAAGGCGTTCTTTGACGAGCTTTCCGGGGAGGTTTGATGGTGTTCGTCGATGCCTCGGCGCTGATTGCCATCATTACCGGTGAGGCCGACGCCGGCGAACTGGCCGACCTGCTGGAGGCCGACCGGGAGCGGCTGTGTTCGGCGGTTGCGGCGTGGGAGACAGTGGCGGGTCTGTGCCGCGGCTACATTTACTCCGTGACTGCCGCCAGGGCCCATGTCGGGCGTTTCCTGGCGGAGGGCAGGGTACGGTTCGTCGGCATCGGCGAGCGAGAGTTCGAGGTCGCGGCGGAGGCCTACGCGCAGTACGGCAAGGGGCGGCATCCGGCGGGGCTGAACATGGGCGATTGTTTCGCTTATGCATGCGCGCGGGTGAACCGGGCGAAGCTGCTGTTCAAGGGCGAGGATTTTGGCAAGACGGATGTCGAGGTGGCCCGCTAGGTGTCCGCGGACAAGATCGTAAGCAAGAAAAGCCGCCGAATGACACCGGCCATTGTTTGTTTTTCCCGTTGTCCAATATAATGGGCAGCTGTTTAGGTGACTGGTCAGGAGTGTGGCAGACATGAGGATTTTCGGTCTTGCGGCGATTATCGCTGCGTCCGCGCTATATGCGCTTTCAGCGTCGGCTCAAACCACTCAAGGCGGCGCCAAGCCGACCCAATCGTCGTCTTCGTTGAACCAGCCGGCGACGAAGCAGGCGACCCAAGGAGTGCCGCCGTCGACGGCGAATCCGCAGTATGGCGGCGCCCGCAAGCAGCAGACCTCGGTTCCGACGTCGCTGGCTCATAACCCGCGCTACGGCGGGGCCCAAAAGCAGTAATAATCCGCCCAAAAATCCGCGACAACGTGTCGACGCGCGGGTCGAAGGGCTGGGCCGTTGCCAGCCCTTTTTGATCACCAATTCGCCGCAATTTCTTCGCCCCGCGCATGAGTGTTATGCTGCGGCGCAACATTCACATTGCATGATTCGCTCCCATGTCGGTAGGAAGGCCAAACGATTGCGCCCGGCATCTGGAGAGAGTTACGATGAAAAAGTTATTGATTGCAGTTGTCGCTGCACTGGGCGTTGCGGGCCCGGCGTTCGCTCAGGGTTTGCCGCCGGGGTCGACCGAGCGGCAGTATGGTGCGCACGCGTTCCCGAATGCGCCGTATGAGAATCACACCGTGTTTTCCAAGTGGTTCGGTGGTCACAAGAACAGTGATAATAACAAAACCGTGAACGACACCAGCACTTCAAAGTCGACGGCCGACGGGAGCTAAGGCCATCTTCACACGATTGTGGTCTCGTGTCCCGAGTCCGAACTTCGCCTATCGCCCGAACATCGGCCTCGTGATGCTAGCTCTTTGTTTTCAGTGGCCTGCTGATCCCATCCGTTCGCCGTGACGTGCTTCTGGGGCAGGACACTCGCTGTTTGTTTTGTCGCATGGTTCGCGCGAACAGCGCGTGCTTCGGATATCTACGCGCCTCGCGCGATGAACGTGTCCTTCGGACGACGAAGGTTCTGCCGAAGCCGCGATCATGGTCTCGACTGGAAAAAACCGGAGCCATTTGCTCCGGTTCTGTCTTGTGAACGTGTGATCAATACGCGACGAATCGCGGTAATCCGAAGAAGCGAGCGAAGTCGAGCGAGACCTGAAACCCGACTATCCATGCGTCCCTGGGCTTCCTGGAACCCACAGGGGCGAGCAGGTCGTTGGGTGCGACGGCGTATTGGGTAAATGGCTTGACGGTTAGCCCAGGGACCACCTGGAAATTGTAGTTCACCTCATAGAGCCACTGGTTCGGACCGTTTCCATGCTGGTCGGAGTTATTGGCATAATACGTGCCGATAACGCCGATCGTGTCGTCGGGACGTGCGACGAACGGTGCGCGATCATAGGCGCCAGCGTAAAGTGTCGCCCAATAGGGTGCCCCGCCGGTGTACCCGATGCCGCCGCCGAACACGGTGAGGCTTTGCGTCGTCTTTGGGTTTGGCCGCCACACGGTCTGGGATGCCTGCGCGTAGTACGCCGTACGGCTATGCATGGGAACGCCCTGCGGGGTTGAATAATCAGCGTCATCCCAATAGCCACCGACATCATATTTCGCCGGATAACGAGCATCGTCGAAGTTGGTTTGATAGCCGATTTCCATTGGCACGAAGACGCCGGTCGATCCCTTCACATTGAAATTGAAACCCTGCTGATTGGCCAGAAGTTGGCTTGGATCGTCGTCATAGGCGCCGGTTCGAAAATAGGTGTGCGGGGTTGCCTGGACGTTGAGGAACCCACTCCATGTCGAGGCCGGATAAGCGATGCTCCCATTGCTGAAGTACCAACTTGATGGCTGGGCGCAGATGAAGCCGCCAACGAACGAACAGGCGATCGCCAGATCAGTGGTCGCGAAATTCAGCGTCGGGTTGGTGCGACCGATTTGGATGTCAATCCGATCGTTGTACAAGGCCTGCTCGTAGTACAGTTCCGAGAGCCGGGTCGCCCGTGTTGGCCCGATACCGGTTTCGAACACCCCGCTGGATGTTCCCACGCTGTTGTTCAGGTTTTGGCCGCTCCGCTCATCGAAGATGACGTGAAACGACCCGCCGGGGATGCCAAGGATCTTTTGCAGATCGAAGGTGGCCCCGAGGGAAAATTCGCCGTTTGGTATCGTGCCGTTCTTGAGGCCGCCGGAGACCAGGGACGCGATGTTTTCGGTGTAGCTGCCGGTTAGATAATAACCATCATCCGCCAGGGTTTTCCCCAAGGAGTTTCCGAACGAAACGATTTGCCCGACCGGACCCACGGCCGGCGGTGGCGTCGATGGTTGAGCAGGCGGTGACAGCGGAACTTCCGGCGGACGTTGGGCGGGTTTTGCCGGAGCCTGGCTGGTGTCTGACTGGGCGCTCGCTGGCGTGACCGTCGCGGCGGCGATGCTTGCGGCCGCGCCCAGAAGAGCGCCGCGCAACACGTTGCGCGAACGTTGCCAAATACGTCGTTTCACTATTTTTTTCCTCCCCGTCGAGTGCGATATTCGTTTCTGGAACCCGGCAGTCGTCAAGGGAACATATTGTAACAAAATATTTCCCGTCGATTAAGACTCTGTGTCCTGGTCCTTAATCTGCGACGACCGCTGGGCTGACGCTTACCGCTGTCTCGGTCATCCAGGCTCACCCGCGGGCCTGCGTCGCGGCAGCGCACCAGCGCTCATTCGCGAACCGGTTCTGATACTCTGAGTTTGCAGCGGTTGCTGCGCCGAGCGGCCCTCGCTCAAACCGCCCTCACCCCCGCGCCGCCAGCGCCGCCACCGCCTGGCCCACCAACTCCTGAATGATCTCCGCCACCGGCTGCACGCTGGTCACCATGCCGACCGACTGCCCGGCCATTACCGATCCGGTCTCGATATCGCCCTCGATCACCGCGCGGCGCAGCGCGCCGGCCCAGAAACGTTCGACCAGTAGTTGGGCTTCTTCCCTGTTCACTTCGCCGGCCAGCAGTTTGTCACGCGTCTCGGCCTGGTGCTGAAGGAATTGTTTGGTGCCGTCGTTGACCAGGCCGCGCACCGGGATCACCGGCAGGCGGGGGTCCAGCTCGACTGACGGCATGGCGTCGCGGGCGTTGGCGTGGACGAAGAATTTCTTGAACTTGGCATGGGCGATGGATTCCACCGAGGCGGCGAAGCGGGTGCCGAGCTGGGCGCCGGAGGCACCCATTTCGAGGTAGGACAGGATTGCCTCGCCGCGGCCCAGGCCGCCGGCGACGAACACTGGGACGTCGCGCAGATGCGGCAGGATCTCCTGCGCCAGCACGGTGAGCGACACCGGGCCGATATGACCGCCGGCCTCCGACCCCTCGATCACGATGGCATCGGCGCCGGAGCGGACCAGGCGGCGGGCGAGCGACAGAGCGGGGGAGAAGGCGATCAGCTTGGCGCCGCCATCCTTCACCGCGCGGATGGCCGGGGCGGGCGGGATGCCGCCGGCCAGCACGATGTGGCCGACCTTGGCTGCCAGGGTGACCCGGATCAGGTCATCCAGTTCGGGATGCATGGTGATCAGGTTGACGCCGAACGGCTTATCGGTGCGGGCCTGGGTGCCGGCGATCTGGTCGGCCAACTGGGTCGGGTTCATCGCGCCGCAGGCGATCACGCCGAAGCCGCCGGCGTTGGAGATCGCCGAGACCAGGTGCTGCTCGCTGACCCAGCTCATGGCGCCGCCCAGGATGGCATGGCGGCAGCCCAGGAAGTCGGTGCCTCGGGCCCACAGCCGGTCGAGCCGAACACGGGCGGCCGAAGATGGGTCCGTGGCCGGGGCGGCCGGCGTGTCCGTGGCCGGGGCGGGCGTGGCAGGGACGGCCGGCGTGTCCGTGGCCGGCACGGCCGGCGTGTCCGTGGCCGGGACGGCCGACATGTCCGTGGCTGAGGCGGCGGAGATGTCCGCAGCCAGCCCGGTGGCCTTGTCCCGCAGGGTGCCGTCCATCCGTTCGTCAGGCATCGAGGCCATAGGCGGAATGCAGCGCGCGCACCGCCAGTTCGGTATATTCGGCGGCGATCAGCACACTGACCTTGATCTCGCTGGTGGAGATCACCTGGATGTTGATCGCCTTGTCGGCCAGCGCGCTGAACATGGTGTTGGCGACGCCGGCGTGGCTGCGCATGCCGACGCCGACCACGCTGATCTTGGCGACGTCGGGGTCCTCGATCAGTTCGGCGTAGTTGATCTGGCGCTTGATGCCGGCCAGCGCGGCGCGGGCCCTGGGCAGGTCGGCCTTGCCGACGGTGAAGGTCATGTCGGTGGTGCCGTCGGCCGAGATGTTCTGCACGATCATGTCGACGTTGGCGTTCTGCTCGGCCAGGGCGCCGAAGATGGTGGCGGCGATGCCGGGCCGGTCGGGCACCCGGCGCACGGTGATCTTGGCCTCGTCGCGGGAATAGGCGATGCCGGTCACGTTCTGCTTTTCCACGATCTCATCCTCGTCCACAACCAGGGTGCCGGTGTCGTCGTCCAGTGGGGCGTCAGGTGGGGCGCCCGGTGGTGCGCCCGGTGCGGCGTCCGGGGGGGCTTCGGTAAAGCTGGACAGCACCCGCACCCGGACGCCTTCGTTCATCGCCAGCTCGACGCTGCGGGTCTGCAGCACCTTGGCGCCGACGGATGCGAGTTCCAGCATTTCCTCGTAGGTGATCCGGGCCAGCTTGCGGGCGCGCGGCACGATGCGGGGGTCGGTGGTGTAGATCCCGTCGACGTCGGTGTAGATGTCGCAGCGGTCGGCTTTCAGCGCGGCGGCCAGCGCCACCGCCGAGGTATCCGACCCGCCGCGGCCGAGGGTGGTGATGCGGTTGTCAGGGGCGATGCCCTGGAAGCCGGCGACCACGGCGACCTGACCGGTCTGCATCCGGCGGATCAGTTCGGCGCCCTCGATCGAGCCGATGCGTGCCTTGCCGTGCGCGGTGTCGGTGCAGAGCGGGATCTGCCAGCCCTGCCAGGACCTGGCGTCGATTCCGGCCTCCTGCAGGCAGATCGCCAGCAGGCCGGAGGTGACCTGCTCGCCGGTGGCGACCACGGCGTCGTACTCGCGCGCGTCGTGCATCGGCGAGAGGTCGGTGCACCACTTGACCAGGGTGTTGGTCACGCCGGACATGGCGGAGACCACGACGGCGACCTGGTGGCCGCGGTCGACCTCGCGCTTGACGCGGGCGGCGACGTTGCGGATGCGGTCGAGATCGGCGACGGAGGTGCCGCCGAACTTCATCACGATGCGGGCCATGGACGGGGGTTCGGTTGCCAATTTGCTTTCCGAACGCACACATACTGATCGACGGGAGACGGAGCAACAATCATGAGCGGTGGCACGGTCTCGGCGGCGGAGGTGCGGAAATTCGACCGGCTGGCGTCGCGCTGGTGGGATCCCGACGGCCCGATGCGGCCGCTGCACCGGATGAATCCGGCGCGAATCGGCTGGATCGAGGGGTTGCTGCCGGGGCCTGTCCGGGTCCTGGATGTCGGCTGCGGCGCCGGGCTGGCGGCCGAGGCGTTGGCGCGTCGCGGCCACGACGTGCTGGGGATCGACGCCGCTGGGGCGGCGATCGACGCCGCCCGGGTCCATGCCGAGGGATTGGGCCAGGGGTCGGGGGCGCGCCTGGCCTACCGGGCTTGTTCGGCCGAGGCGCTGGTGGCGGAGAACTTGCGGTTTCCGGCGATCATCGCGCTGGAGGTGATCGAGCACGTGCCCGATCCGGCGGGTTTCGTTCGGATTCTGTCCGAATTGCTGGAACCTGGCGGGGTGCTGGTGCTGTCCACCCTGAACCGCACCCGGCGATCGTGGATTGTCGGCAAGCTGGGTGCCGAATACGTGCTGCGGATGCTGCCGGTGGGGACGCATGATTGGAAGGCGTTCATTACCCCGTCCGAGTTGGCCGCGATGCTGCGCGCGGCCGGGTTGCGGGTCGGGGCGACCTGCGGGCTGCTGGCCGATCCGCTGACCGGGCGCTGGCGCACCGGGCGGGACATGGCGGTGAACTACATGATGACGGGGGTGCGGTAGGCGTGGGGCGGCTCGACAGATTTGGACCGGCCGCGGCGGCGAACGGACCGTGACGCTGCTCTATCTGATCGCTGGCGAACAGAGCGGTGATGTGCTTGGGGCGCGGCTGATGGCGGCGCTGAAGGCGCGACGGCCGGAGCTTCGGTTTGCCGGCATCGGCGGCGGGGCGATGGCGGCGCAGGGGTTGAACAGCCTGTTTCCGATCCGCTCGCTGGCGCTGATGGGGCTGCTCGAGGTGGTGCCCAGGCTGTTCGAGCTGCGCACCTTGCTGCGGCGGACGCTGGCCGATATCGAGCAGCGCCGGCCGGATGTGGTGGTGACGATCGACTCGCCCGGGTTCACCCTGCGGGTGCTGGGGGCGTTGCGCCAATCTGGGCTGCAGCGGGCGGGGCCGAAGCGGGCGGGGCCGAAGCGGGCGGGGCTGAAGCGGGCGCATTTCGTGGCGCCGCAGGTGTGGGCGTGGCGGGAGAGCCGGGTGAAGCATTATCCCGGCCTGTGGGACGAATTGCTTTGCCTGCTGCCGTTCGAGCCGGGGTTCTTCGCCGGTCACGGCCTGCCGGCTCGGTTCGTCGGCCATCCGGTGCTGGAAAGCGGCGCCGAGACCGGCGACGCGGCCAGGTTCCGGGCGCGCCACGCGGTTCCGCCCGACGCCAGGGTGCTGACCATCATGCCGGGCAGCCGGCGCACCGAGGTGTCGCGGCTGCTGCCGATCCTGGAGGCGACGATCCGGCTGCTGCCCGAACCGGTGGTGCCGGTTGTGCCGCTGGCCGGTCCGGTCGAGGACATGGTGCGCGAGCTTACCTCCGGGTGGCCGGTGCGGCCGATCCTGGTGGCCGACGGCGCGGCCAAGCATGACGCATTCGCCGCCTCGGCGGTGGCGCTGACCAAGTCGGGGACGTCGACGCTGGAGCTGGCGCTGGCGAACGTGCCGATGCTGGTGACCTACCGGGTCAATCCGGTGTCGTACGTGATGGCCCGGCGGATGATCCGGGTGCGGTATGCCTCGCTGCTGAACCTGTTGCTGGATCGGCCGGTGGTTCCGGAACTGCTGCAATATGACGGTCGCCCGGATCGGTTGGCGGCGGAGGTGCGCCGGTTGCTGGGCGATCCCGATGCGGTCGCGTTGCAGCGTCGCGGGTTCGCCGAGGCGTTGGCGCTGTTGCGGCCGGCGTCCGGCACGCCATCGGAGTGCGCCGCCGAGGCGGTGCTGTCGCTTTTGCCGTAGCGTTACCGGTGTCGGCGCGGCGAGCTGGGCGGGGGCCGGCTTTGGCGTTGCGGTGTGCACGCCGAATTCAGTGAAAACCGAGCTGCGGTGGCGGGTTTCCTGGGCGGTATTGCAGGGCGGTTGGTGCGCGGCGCGGGTTCGGGGCGGCAGTGCGATGCGGCAAGGCCGCCGGCAGGCGGCGAATTTCTTGACAGTCCGATTACCCACCGCTACGCCCCGCGCCAATCCTGGCCCAACCGGGTGGTATCCGTGGGCTCCGCCTGGTCGGGTCTATCTGTCTGGTCTGGGAGCACGATCGCGCCGAGCGGACAGGTCCGCGGCGGGTGAGTCGGGTGAGAAAACAAGGAGCTTGGCGCTTGCGGGTCAGTCCGCTTGCGCTGGTGCCGTCAGTGGAGAGTAACCCATCGATGCCGGTTCACGCTTTCATCTTCCCCGGCCAGGGCAGTCAGTCCGTCGGCATGGGGCGCGACCTCGCCGCCGCCTTCGCCGCCGCGCGCGAGGTGTTCCAGGAGATCGACGAGACCCTGAAGCAGAAGCTGTCCAAGCTGATGTTCGAGGGGCCGCATGAGGAATTGACGCTGACCGAAAACACCCAGCCGGCGCTACTGGCGCACTCGCTGGCGGTGCTGCGGGTGCTGGAGCGCGAGGGTGGCACGACGTTGC
This sequence comes from Rhodopila sp., assembly GCF_965277165.1. GTDB lineage: Bacteria > Pseudomonadota > Alphaproteobacteria > Acetobacterales > Acetobacteraceae > Rhodopila. The sequence continues at coordinate 714,520 of NZ_CBDICE010000005.1, read as the reverse complement.
AGCGCAAGGCGCTGGTGGTGGCCGGGCACTCGCTGGGCGAATACAGCGCGCTGGCCGCCGCCGGGGGTTTTTCGGTGCCCGATGCCGCGCGCTTGCTGAAGCTGCGCGGCCAGGCGATGCAGAAGGCGGTGCCCCCGGGGGTGGGGGCGATGGCGGCGCTGCTGGGGGCCGACATGGAGCAAGCAGCCCGGATCTGCGCCGAGGCGGCGGTGGTGCCGGAGAGCGGCCAGCGCGAGTTGGACCAGCGCGAGACGGGCCAGCGCGAGACGGGCCAGCGCGAGACGGGCCAACGCGAGACGGGCCAGCGCGAGACGGGCCAACGGAAGGCTGGCCAGCGCGAGATCGTGCAGCCGGCGAACGATAACGGTGGCGGCCAGGTGGTGATTTCGGGTCATCGCGGGGCGATCGAGCGGGCGATCGAGATCGCCAAGCAAAACGGTATCCGGCGGGCAATGCTGCTGCCGGTGTCGGCGCCGTTCCACTGCGCGCTGATGGCGCCGGCGGCCGATGCCATGGCCGAGGCGTTGCAGGCGTTGCCGCCGCGGCCGCCTTCGGTGCCGCTGGTGGCGAACGTGTCGGCGCGGCGCGAATCCGATCCTGGGCAAATCCGCGACCTGCTGGTACAGCAGGTGACCGCCACGGTGCGCTGGCGCGAATGCGTCGCGGCGATGACCGAGATGGGGGTCGACCGTTTCATCGAGCTCGGCGCCGGCAAGGTGCTGACGGGATTGGTCAAGCGCATCGCGCCGGACGCGTCGGGCATCGCCGCCGGCACGCCGGCGGAGATCGAGGCGGTTTTGAAGGGGCTGTGAGGGAGACGGGCGATGTTCCGATTGGACGGCAAGGCCGCGCTGGTCACCGGCGCCTCGGGCGGCATCGGCGCGGCGATCGCGCGGGCGTTGCATGCGCAAGGTGCCAGCGTCGCGCTGTCCGGCACGCGGCGCGACGCGCTGGAGGCGCTGGCGGCGGAATTGGGCGAACGGGCGCGGGTTTGTCCGGCCGATCTGCGTGATGCCTCGGAACCCGATGCGCTGATCGAGACGGCGGAGGCGGCGGTCGGTCCGCTGCATGTTTTGGTGAACAATGCCGGGATGACGCGTGACATGCTGGCGCTGCGGATGTCGGACCCGGACTGGCAGGCGGTGCTGGATGTCGATCTGTCGGCGCCGTTCCGGCTGGCGCGGGCGGCGTTGCGCGGCATGCTGCGCCGGCGTGCCGGGCGGATCGTCAATATTTCGTCCATCGTCGGGGCGACCGGCAATCCCGGTCAGGCCAACTATGCCGCCGCCAAGGCTGGGCTGGTGGGCATGAGCAAGTCGTTGGCGCAGGAGGTGGCATCCCGGGGCATCACCATCAACGTAGTGGCGCCGGGGTTCGTGGTGACCGCGATGACCGAATCGGTGGGGGAGGCGCAACGCGCCAAGCTGTCGGACCTGATCCCGCTGCGCCGGCTTGGACAGCCCGAGGATATTGCCGCGGCGGTGGTCTATCTGGCCTCGGACGAGGCGGGGTGGGTCACTGGCGCCACACTGCATGTCAATGGCGGGATGGCGATGATCTAAGCACCCCTGGGGGCGTCCGGTAACCTTTCACGGCTGCGGGAAAGCATGCTAAGCGCCGCGTAGCTATGTCTGGCACGGGCTCGGTTCGCGGACCGGGACAAGGCGCCGGCCGCGGAACAGACGGACGCAGATTTTAACCGAACAGGTCAGGAGTAGCGGAGCCGATGAGCGACATTGCCGACAAGATCAAGCGGATCGTGGTGGAACATCTTGGCGTGGATGAAGCCAAGGTGACGCCGGAAGCGTCATTCATCGACGATCTGGGCGCCGACAGCCTGGACACGGTCGAACTGGTGATGGCGTTCGAGGAAGAATTCGATGTGGAGATCCCGGAGGACGCGGCGGAAAAGATCGCCACCGTGAAGGATGCGATCGACTACATCGAGAAGCAGAAGCAATAGGGCTGGCTTCTGATCAGCGTGAAAGGCCTGCTGTGATGCGGCGTGTGGTGGTGACGGGCATGGGTATCGCCTGCCCGCTTGGGGTGGGCGTGGAGCATGTCTGGCGCCGGTTGATCAACGCCGAATCCGGCATCGGCGCGATTTCGGTGTTCGATGCCGCGGAGTCGCCGTGCAAGGTGGCCGGGCAGGTGCCCCCGGGGGTGCGCGAAACCGGTGGGCTGGACATCAGCGAGTGGGTCCCGGTGAAGGACCAGAAGAAGATGGACCGCTTCATCCACCTGGCGATGGTGGCGGGGTCGGAAGCGGTCGAGGATTCCGGCTGGCGGCCGGAAACCGAGGACGAGCGCTGTGCCACCGGGGTGATGATCGGGTCGGGAATTGGCGGGCTGGAGTCGATCTATCAGGCCTCGATCCAGATTCGCGAGGGCAAGGGGCGCCGGCTGTCGCCGTTCTTCATCCCGTCCGCGCTGTGCAACCTGGCGTCAGGACACCTGTCGATCAAATATGGCTTCAAGGGGCCGAACCACTGCGCGGTGACGGCGTGCGCGACCGGGGTGCACGCGATCGGCGATGCGTCGCGCCTGATCGGGCTGGGCGACGCCGACCTGATGGTGGCCGGCGGGTCGGAGGCAGCGGTTTGCGAACTGGGCATTGCCGGGTTCTGCGCGTCGCGGGCGTTGTCCACCGCGTTCAACGACCGCCCGGCGGCGGCGTCGCGGCCGTGGGACAAGGACCGCGACGGCTTCGTGATGGGCGAGGGCGCGGGCTGCGTGGTGCTGGAGGAATACGAGCATGCGCGACAGCGCGGCGCGAAGATCTATGCCGAGGTGTCGGGGTATGGCATGTCGGGCGATGCGCATCACATCACCGCGCCGGCCGAGGGCCATGATGGGGCGTTCCGCTCGATGCGCAACGCGATGAGGAGCGGCGGCTTCGGGCCGGGGGACATCGATTACGTCAACGCTCATGGCACCTCCACGCCGCTGGGCGACGACATGGAGCTGGAGGCGGTGGAGCGGCTGTTCGGCGACTCGGCGCGAGGATTGGCGATGTCTTCCACCAAGTCGGCGACCGGTCACCTGCTGGGCGCGGCGGGGGCGATCGAGGCGGTGTTCTCGATCCTGGCGATCCGCGACGGGGTGGCGCCGCCGACGTTGAACCTGGATGCACCGAGCCGCGACAGCGTGATCGACCGGGTGGCGAAGTCGGCGCAGGAGCGCCGGATCAGGGTGGTGTTGTCGAACAGTTTCGGGTTTGGCGGCACCAACGCCTCTGTCATTTTCCGCGGTGTCTGACCCGGTGACTGACCCGGGGGCTGAGCCAGTAACTGACGCGGGGGCGGCGCGGCGGGCGACGCGCTGGCGGCTGACGAGGCTGGCCTGTGGGCTGGTGCTTGGGGTGCTTATGCTGGGGGTCGCGGCGCTGGGGGTGACGGCGCTGGCGCCGGGGCCAGTGGGCGGCGTTATGGGGCAGGTCGCGGGCGCGGTGCCGTGGTGGCGCGATGCAGTGTCTGGGCCGGGGCCGTTGGCCGAGGCGCGGGCGATCGTGGTGCCGCGTGGCGGCACCGGCGAGGTGGCCCAGGCGTTGCGGGCGGATGGGGTGATCGATCAGCCGCTGCTGTTTCGCGCCGCGGCCTGGGTGACCCGCGGGGCCGGGGCGTTGCATGCGGCGGAGTTCAGGTTTCCGGCGCATGCCTCGGTCGGGCAGGTGTTGGCGATCCTGCGCGAGGCGCGTCCGGTGGAACATCAGCTCACCATTGCCGAGGGGCTGACCGCGCGCCAGATCGTTCATTTGGTCAACCATGCCGAGGACATGAGCGGCAAGGTGGGCTCGATCGATGAAGGTTCGGTGCTGCCGCAGACCTACGATTACCTGAATGGAGCCGAGCGTTCGGCGCTGGTGGCGCGGGCGACGGCGGCGATGGACAAGGCGCTGGCCGCGGCGTGGGCGGATCGAGCGCCGGGGCTGTCGCTGAGCAGTCCGCGCGATGCGCTGATCCTGGCCAGCATCGTCGAGCGGGAGACCGCCAAGCCGGAGGAGCGGCCACATGTCGCCGCGGTGTATCTGAACCGGCTGCGCCAGGGGATGCGGCTGCAGGCCGACCCGACCGTGGTGTATCTGGCGAGCAATGGTTCGGGGGCGCTGGACCATCCGCTGACGCGGGCCGAACTGGGGCGGGACGATCCGTTCAACACCTATCGCAGCGCCGGGCTGCCGCCGGCGCCGATCTGTTCGCCCAGCCTGGACAGCATCAAGGCGGTGCTGCATCCGATGGCGAGCGAGGATTTGTTCTTCGTGGCCGACGGCAGTGGCGGGCACGTGTTCTCGCGCAGCTATGAGGCGCACGATAGCGCGGTGGCGCGGTGGCGGGCGCTTTCGCCGGGGACTCGCGGCGGGGCGGAGTAGCGAGCGACGGATCGACCGTTGCGCAGGCGGCGATCAGGCATCGATGCGATGGTGAATGTCTCCGACCGGTCCACTGAGCGATTCCAAGCCGGGTTTCGTTGCGCTCAGCGGTTATCGACCGCACAAAGAATCATTCTTTATACAATCCGACTTGGCTGGGGAAGGCAGGCCGGCTTCCGAGGTGGCCGCTTCCGTTCAGCCGGTCATGATCGGCGCCAACCCGTGCCGGAAGCACGGACTGTTTCCGGCTGGCGCGATCGATGCGGCGCTGATCCTGGCGGTTTGCATCCTGACCGTCATATCGGTCGCCGCGCATCCCCATCCGGGCCGTGAGGGATCGGCCGTTGTCGTCGGCCAGTTTGGATGCGCGGCGTTGATTGAAGCGACGCTTGCCGCGCGGATCAGTTCTGCCACGGATCGCGGTAGCTGGGATCCTTCTGCTGCCGGCTCTGGACGTAGTCTTGCTGGTTTTGCAAGGCTTTCTGGCTCACTTTGTGCTTATGCCATTGATGTCCGGCGATGCAGCCGCCAATCGCCCCGAGCACGCCATGGCCTGCCATGTGGCCGGCCAGGGCACCGGCGGCGCCGCCGGACAGGCAGCCGATAGCGTTGGCCGGTGGGGTGGCGGCGGTGAGGCCAAGAACCGCGGCCGCGGTGATAAGTGCGTATCGCATCGATAATTCCTTCTTCCTACTTGGCGTAAGCTTGCTTGTGGAACACCATCACATCGTTTTTGCTGGAAACCAGCCGCAATACTTTGCCGCCCTGTTCCAGGGTATATTTGTCTTCCTCGACCACGGCGGCGCCGTGTTGTTCGGTGGTTTTCGATTTCACCGGGGTGAAGACCAGCGTGCCGGTTGTCGCACTGGCTTTTTTCTGGTCGTAGGAGCCCGCCAACTCGGCGACGACCTTGTTGCTCTGCACGGTCTGGCTGGTCCATAGATTGTCTGCCAGCACGTCCATGGCGATGACGACCTCGTGGCTGAGATGGGCTTGCCATTGTCCGGAAATACTTTCATCCGCCATTGCCGCCATCGGGGTGAGGGCGATGACGGCGGCGAGAAGTGCGCGGCGATACATAACTTGCGGCTCCTGCTGTTTCTGCCAACGGAAGGAGCGCCGGAACGGCCGCCGACCTTTGCCAGGGTCGCTTAACTATCTTGCCGGGGCGGGGACCGCAACCGGCCGCGGCGGGGTCTGGGTCGGCGTCTGGCGCGGGGTAGCCGGTCGGGGTCGAACGCAGTTCACCACCCGCCTGGGAGACGATTTGCCATCCGCCCCACAGGCCCATTCCGCCCATGATCGCGCCGACGATGACATCCGGCCAGCCGGTTGCGGTGCCGAAAACCCCGATCGCCGCGAGCAGCACCGCAGCGTTGCCGACGGCATCATTACGCGAGCAAATCCAGACCGAGCGCATGTTGGCATCGCCGGTGCGGAAGCGGTAGAGCATCAGCGCCACGCCGCCATTGGCGATCAGGGCGGCGATGCCGACCATTCCCATGATCTCGGCGCGCGGCAGCGTGGGGTGAGTGGCGTGCCAGGCCGTGCTGGCGAGGATCCACAGGGCGAAGGCAATCAGGGTGGCGCCCTTGGCGAGAGCGGCGCGGGCGCGCCATTCGAGCGCCATGCCGGCGACGCCGAGGCTGATGGCGTAGTTGGCCGCATCGCCGAAGAAGTCGAGGGCATCGGCTTGCAGGGATGTCGATCCGGCGGCGGCGCCGGCGACGATCTCGGTCAGGAAGAACCCGGCGTTGATGATGAGTGCGATCCATAGCGCGCGGCGCCAGTGCGGGCTGTTCGGCGGGCCTGGGTGGGTCGCGGGGGAACAGACGGGATCGTGACTGCAGGCCATGCAAGCGCCTCGGCAAATTGCGATGGTCGTGGGTATGAATCTTGTAGGGGATACAGGGTCAACGAGGGGTTGTGACTATCGCGGGCTTGGCGGGGGCGGCGGGGGGCACCCCAGCGAGCGGCACGGCTTGAAACTTCCCGGCCCGCGGGCGATGCTGCGGCGCGGCAATAAGGGAGATCAGACGGGATGCATGATATCGTCATCCGCGGCGGAACCATCGTCGACGGTACGGGCGCCCCCCGCTTCACCGGAGACCTCGCCATCGACGGCGACCGCATCGCCCAGGTCGGCGGCAAGGCTGGTCCGGGCAGGCGCGAGATCGAGGCCGCGGGCCAACTGATTACCCCCGGCTGGGTCGATATCCACACCCACTACGACGGCCAGGCGACCTGGGATCCGGTGCTGGCGCCATCCTCCTGGCATGGCGCCACGACCATCCTGATGGGCAACTGCGGTGTCGGCTTCGCGCCGGTGCGCAAGGCCGACCGAGATTGCCTGATCGATTTGATGGAGGGGGTCGAGGACATTCCTGGCATCGCCCTGGCGGAGGGTCTGCGCTGGGATTGGGAGAGCTTCCCCGACTACCTGGACGTGCTGGAGCGGTTTCCGCGCACCATCGATGTCGCCGCCCAGGTGCCACACCATCCGCTACGGGTCTACGTGATGGGGGATCGGGCGGTGCGGCGGGAGATCGCCTCGGCGGCCGACATCGAGGCGATGAGCCGGCTGACCGAGCAGGCGCTGCGCGCGGGGGCGTTCGGCTTCACCACGTCGCGAACAGAGCAGCACAAGACGACCAAGGGCGATCTGGTGCCCGGCCGGTTCGCCGAGAACCAGGAACTGTTCGGCATCGGCGCCGCGCTGGGGCGGACGCGGACCGGCGCGTTCGGCATGCTGAGCGACTTCGACGACGAGGCTGCCGAATTCGACTGGATGCGGTCGCTGGCCAAGACCACCGGGCGGCCGCTCTGGTTTCTGTTGACCGACCGGTCAAGCGATCCGGAGCGGTATCATCGGCTGATGAATGGGGTGCGCCGAGCACGGGCCGATGGGGCGTCAGTGACGGCGCAGGTGGCGGGGCGCCCGGTCGGCATCATCCTGGGATTGACCACGTCATTGAACCCGTTCGCGGCGCGTCCGGCGTTCGCGGCGCTGACCTCGCTGTCGGTCAGGGACCGGCTGGCGCGGCTGCGTGATCCGGCGGTGCGGGCGGAGATCCTGGCGCAACCGGCATCGGAGGATCTGCTGGCGGTCCTGCCGCCGTTGCAGCGGCCGATCGCGACCCGCTGGGACCGCCAGTATGTGCTGGGCGACCCGCCGGATTACGAACCGGATCAGAGCCGCAGCATCGCCGCAATGGCGGCGCGGACCAACCTGACGCCGGAGGAATTCTGCTACGACTACCTGACCGGCGAAAACGGCGATCGGATGCTGTTCTACCCGGTCACCAACTATGTGCATGGCGACCATGGCGTGGTGCACGACATGATCCGCGACCCCGACACCCTGCTGGGCCTGGGTGACGGCGGCGCGCATTGCGGGCTGATCTGCGATTCCTCGTTGCCGTCGTATATGCTGACCCATTGGGTGCGCGACCGTCATCGCGGGCCGCGGTTTCCACTGGAGTTCGTGGTCAAGCGGCTGACCAGCGAGACGGCGGATTTCTTCGGCTTTCACGATCGCGGGCGGCTGGCGGTGGGCAAGAAGGCCGACGTCAACGTGGTCGATCTGGGCAGCTTGCGGCTGCACCACCCGGAGCTACGGCACGACCTGCCGGCCGGCGGCAAGCGGCTGGTGCAACGGGTGGATGGCTATGCCGCTACCATTGTCGCCGGCGTGCCGATCTTCGAACACGGTGAGGACACCGGAGCGCGGCCCGGAAGGCTGGTTCGCTCTCGGACCTGACGAGGGCGGCTCCGATGTGGCGCTTCCATGTGCCGCTCCGATGTGCCGCTCCGATGTTCCGCTCCGATGTTCCGCTGGGGTCGTCATGCCGCCGGCCGGCGCATCATCCCGACGAACCGCTGGAACAGATGGTGGCTGTCCGACGGCCCTGGGCTGGCCTCGGGGTGGTACTGCACCGAGAACACCGGCCGATCGACGGCGGCGATGCCCTCGTTCGAGCCATCGAACAACGAGACATGGGTCACCTTCACCCCGGCCGGCAGTGAATCGGCATCCACCGCGAAGCCGTGGTTCTGGCTGGTGATCTCGACCTTGCCGGTTGCCAGGTCCTGCACCGGCTGGTTGGCGCCGCGATGACCGCGGGTCAGCTTGTAGGTCTTTGCACCCAGAGCCAGTGCCAGTAGCTGATGCCCCAGGCAGATGCCGAATACCGGCACCCCGCTGTCCAGCACCTGGCGCAGCACCGGGACGGCGTAGACCCCGGTGGCCGCCGGATCGCCCGGACCGTTCGACAGGAACACGCCGTCGGGGCGATGGCGCAGGATGTCGTCGGCGGTGGCCGTCGCCGGCACCACCGTGACCCGGCAGCCGGCGGTCGCCAGGCAGCGCAGGATATTGCGCTTGGCGCCGTAATCCACCGCCACGACGTGATGGGTCGGCGTGTGCTGGCGGGCCGACCCGGTGGGCCAGGCCCAGGTCATCTCGTCCCAACTATACGATTGCAGGCAGGTGACCTGGCGCGCGAGGTCCATGCCCTCCAGGCCAGGCCATGCCGCTGCCTGGGCTTGCAGGGCGGCAAGGTCGAAACTTCCGTAGGCGGGAAACGCCACGATACCCGTCGGCGCGCCGGCGTCGCGGATGCGGATGGTCAGCGCTCTGGTGTCCACGCCGGAGATGCCGGTGACGCCCTGCGCGCGCAGCCAGGCCTGCAGGGACTGCGCCGAACGCCAGTTGGATGGTTCGCTGATGTCCTGCTTCACCACCAGGCCGCTGGCGGCGATGCTGGCGGCCTCGAAATCGGCGTTGTTGGTGCCGACATTGCCGATATGGGGAAAGGTGAAGGTGATGATCTGGCCGGCGAAGGACGGGTCGGTCAGGGTCTCCTGATAGCCGGTCATGCCGGTGCTGAAGCAGACCTCGCCCACCGGGCCACCGGCCTGGGTATGGGCGCCGAAGCCGCGGCCCCAGAGTGGCGTGCCGTCGGCCAGCACCAGCACGGCGGTGGCGCCGGCGGGGATTGACGTCGGGGGCCTGGCTGTCATGGGATTTGGGTGGTCGGGCGGATTGGCTTGCAGGTCGGTCATGCTCAAGCCGGTCGCGGCGCTGACCGCCGGCCAGTGGCGCGACGGGATGGCGTGCGATTGGCGCCATTTGCGGACTGCTTCGGTGCCCACTCCGGTGAGCCGGGCGGCGGCGTCGGGGCCACCCATGCGTTCTATGATCTGGTCGATCGAAATTGGCATGGGTCGAGACCATATGGGAGCGATCTTCCCGCGGCAACCCTAGGCTTTTTGCTTGGGAACTTTCTTCCCGAAGAGGCCCGAAGATGTTGGATATTAAGGGATTGGAGATATGGACAAGACCGAAGCCTCCATGACCGGCGGATGCCAGTGCGGGGCGGTGCGCTACGCGTTGTCCGAGAAGCCGGAATCCACCGTGTGCCACTGCCGGATGTGCCAAAAGGCGGTTGGGGGCCCGTTCGCGGCGTTTTGCAAGGTCAACACCGTCGCGTTGCATTGGACCCGTGGCTCGCCGTCGAGTTTCCGAAGCTCCTCCGCCGCCGAACGCCAATTCTGCGCCGCCTGCGGTACGCCGCTGACGTTTCGCTATCTGGACGGCGACGCGATCGAGGTCACCACCGGCAGCCTGGATGACGCCGCCGCGGCGCCACCGACGATGAATTTCGGCAGCGAGTCGCGGCTGCCATGGATCGATCGGTTGCTGCCTGGCCGGCTGCCGGATACCCCGACCTCGGCCAGCAGCAGCGCGACGCGGGAGATCGTCGATTTTCAGCACCCGGACCGCCACACGCCCAACGGGTGAGTGTGGGTGTGGTGGCCGCCGGGTGTGGCTCTGGGCGGCGATGTCTTCCGGCGGACCTGATTCGAGAGTGATGCGATGGCCAGGACTTCGACCTGCCGGCTCCGTCTGCCGGTTTCGATCAAGAGCGAAGCCTAGAGGCTGGCGACCTCCGAACGCACCCGTCTCAATCAGTTCGTGGCGGCGGCGGTGGCGGAGAAGGGGGCTGCGCTGCGGACGGCCAGCCACCTCGCCGAGCGGCGCGGCCACGCCGACTGGGAGGCGTTCGGGCGGCCGCGAGCGTGGTGAGCCGCCGGGCCCCCGGACGAACGGGGGGAGGGCCGAGGCCGGGCGCAGTGCCGCAAGTCCGAAGTTCGGCCTATCGGGCCAACATCAGCCTCGCGACGCTGGCTTTTTGTTTTTCGTGGCCGGCTGATCCCATAGGTCCGGCGCGAATTGTGGCGAACTTCTCCAGCGGCGCTTACGGCGATCGGGCGCGGGTGCCTGACGTGCGGATGCCTGACGTCTGGGGGCAGCCTGTAGTATAGCGACAACCGTTCGCCCCGGAGTGCTGCCATGACCCTGCGAGAATCGTTCGCCGAGCAGATGAAGCTGTCGATGAAAGCCGGCACCTCGGCGCGGACCTCGACCTTGCGCATGATGATGGCGAAGTTGAAGGACACCGACATCGCGGCGCGTCCGAAGGGCATCGCGCAGGTGCCCGACGAGGAGATCGTCGCCATGCTGCGCGGCATGGTGAAATCGCGTCGCGAATCGGTGGTGCTGTATCGCCAGGGGCATCGTCCCGAACTTGCCACCAAGGAGGAAGCCGAGATCGCGGTGATCGAAAGCTTCCTGCCGGACCAGATGAATGAGGCGGGGATGCAGCGCGCGGTGGCCGAAGCCATAGAGGCAACCGGCGCGGGCGGGATCAAGGACATGGGCAAGGTGATGGCGGTTCTAAAGGCGCGGCACGCTGCCAGCCTGGATATGGCCAAGGCCGGCGCAGTGGTCAAAGCCCGGCTGTCAACATAATCCGGCAACATAATCGATAGGCAACAATATCGCCAATGGCGCTTCCCGCCAGCTTCCTCGATGAGCTTCGCAGTCGCACCCCATTGCCCGGGCTGATCGGGCGGCGGGTGCGGCTGGTTCGGTCGGGCAAGCAGTGGAAGGGTTGCTGTCCGTTCCATAATGAAAAGTCGCCCAGCTTCTACGTTTACGACGACGGCTATCATTGCTTTGGCTGCGGCGCGCACGGCGATGCCATCAGCTTTATCATGCAGACCCAGGGCGTGGCGTTCATCGAAGCGATCGGCCAACTCGCCGCCGAGGCCGGAGTTGACGTTCCGCAAGCCGCTCCAGGGGCGATCGAAGCCGAACGCCGCCGCCTCGACACCGTCGCCGTGCTCGACGCGGTGCGCGCCCATTACCAGCGCAGGCTGGCGCTTCCTGAAGGTCGCGCTGCCCGGGACTACCTGCTGGGCCGCGGCCTGACCGAGGCGACGATTGCCCGCTTCGGCCTCGGCTGGGCGGGCGATCGCGGCGCGCTGGGCGCCGAGTTGCGGCGGGAAGGCGTCGATCACGCGCAACTGATCGAGGCGGGATTGATTCGCAGCGATGAGGAAACCGATCGCAGTTTCGAATTGTTCTCCCAGCGTGTAATGTTTCCGATCCTGGATCGCCGTGGGTCCATCATCAGCTTCGGCGGCCGAATCCTGGGCAGCGGACAGCCGAAATACCTCAACGGGCCGGAAACCGCGGTGTTTTCCAAGCGCCGCAGCCTTTATGGGCTCAGCCTGGCTCGGGACGCCGTACGCAGTGGCGCAACGCTGATTGTGGTGGAAGGGTATATGGACGTCATCGCCGCCGCGCAGGCCGGATTCACCGCTGCCGTCGCGCCCCTGGGCACGGCCTTGACCGCAGAGCAGTTGGACGAATTGTGGCGTTTGTCGCCCTGTCCGCTGCTGTGCTTCGATGGCGACACCGCCGGCCTGCGCGCCGCCTCGCGCGCCATGGAACTGGCGCTGCCGATGCTGACGCCGGAACGGATGCTGCGCTTTGCCACCCTGCCGGCCGGCGAGGACCCCGACAGTGTGTTGCGCAAGGGTCGCGCTCCGGCGTTGCAGGCGGTGCTCGATGCCGCGCGGTCAGCGTCCGACACGCTGTATGATATGGTCCGCGATGACGCCGGCGACGCCACCCCCGAACAACGTGCGGCTCTGCGGTCCCGCCTGATCGAGGCGTGCGGGCGCATCGGCAACAAATCGCTGGGCTGGGAATATCGCGATGCCGTGCTGGCGCGCTTCAAGGCCAGCCGGTTCCGCGGTGGGTCCGGTCGCGGTGGCTCCGGTCGCGGTGGGTCCGGTCGCGGTGGGTCTGGTCGCGGTGGCGGGGAGCCTTGGCAACGGCGCGGCGTCGACCGCCCGCGGGCGCCCCGGCCGCTGCTGCGTCAGGACCACGCCGCCGGCGAACGGGCGCGGATCCTGACCGCCATCCTGTTGCGCCACCCGTTTCTGCTGAACGACGTCACCCAGGCCTACGCCGCGCTGCCGATGCAGCCGGCGTTGGCGAAGTTGCGCGAGGCCATCGAAGAGTGGGCCGCGTCCAGCGAAACCCTTGACTCCGCGGGGTTGACGGACCACCTCACGAAATCGGGATTTGAGCAGGACGTGCAGCATGTCCTGGTCGGCGCCGCCATGCCACTGCCTGCCTGTGCGTCCGCCGAGGCGATGCCAGCCGAAGCGGAGGCTGGCTGGTGGCATATTTTTGGCTTTCTAAACGTGGAACATTTGCGCGAGGAGGTGGCTTTGGCTGAAGCAGACGCCGCGCGCAACCTGACCCCTGACACCCAGCGCCGGCTGCTGGCGCTGAGTGAGGCGTTCAATAAGATCCGCAGCGGTGAACCGGACGGGGTCGAAACCGTAGATGTATGAACAGGATGGAGTGATGGCGCCCGCAAGCCATGCTGCGTCGGACGAAGGAGTGCCCTGAACAATGGCCACGAAACCCATGGTCGCCGGCGATACCGCCACGGCGGAGCAGGATGCCGAAACAACCTTGCTGGATGTGACCGCGGCCGGCGTCAAGCGACTGATCGCCAAGGGCAAGGAGCGTGGCTACGTAACTTTTGACGAGCTGAATGCGATCCTGCCGCCGGATCAGAACAGCTCCGAACAGATCGAAGACGTGATGGCCAATTTCTCCGAGATGGGCATCCAGGTCGTCGAGAGCGAGGAGAACGAGGAAGGCGAGCTGCCTGCCGCCAAAGCTGAAAAGGCCGAGGAAGCCGAGGAAGAGGAGCAGACCGGCAACGTCGATGAGGCGAGCCTCGGGCGCACCGACGACCCGGTGCGGATGTATCTGCGCGAGATGGGCAGCGTCGAGCTGTTGTCGCGCGAGGGCGAGATCGCCATCGCCAAGCGGATCGAGGCCGGGCGTGACATGATGATCAACGGGCTGTGCGAGAGTCCGCTGACGTTTGGCGCGATCATCACCTGGCACGACCAGCTCAAGGCCGGGCGCATGCTGATGCGTGATATCGTCGATCTGGAGGCGACCGATGGGGCCGGGGCGCCGGCCGCGGACACCGTTGACGGGGCCTCGGCGGCCGGGGCTGAGAGTTTTGCCGCCAACGACGACATCGATGACGACGAGGACGGCGGCCCCAGCATGTCGCTTTCGGCGCTGGAGGAGAAGCTGAAGCCCGAGGTGCTGGCGAACTTCGAGGAGATCGAGAATCTGTACAAGAAGCTGCACAAGATGCAGCACCGCCGGCTGGAGACCATCACCAGCGGCGAGGAAATGAGCACGCGGTCGGAGAAAGGCTACGAGAAGATCCGCGAGGAGCTGGTCGAGAAGGTCGGCCAGGTACGGCTGCACAACAACCGCATCGAGGAACTGGTCAGCCAGCTCAAGCTGCTGAACCAGCGGCTGACCACGCTGGAAGGCCAGCTGATGCGCATGGCCGAAGGCTGCAAGGTCAACCGCGAGGATTTCCTGAAGCACTACCGCGGCGCCGAACTCGATCCGAACTGGCTAGACCGGGTCGGGCACATGCCCGGCAAGGGTTGGAAGGTGTTCGTGGTGAAGCACCCCGACGACATCGCCAAGTTGCGCGGCCAGATCTCGGCGGTGGCCACCGATGCCAGCCTGCCGATCGCCGAGTTCCGCCGGGTCTACATGACGGTGTCGCGCGGCGAACGCGACAGCGCCAGGGCCAAGAAGGAGATGATCGAGGCCAACCTGCGGCTGGTGATCTCGATCGCCAAGAAATACACCAATCGCGGCCTGCAGTTCCTGGATCTGATCCAGGAGGGCAACATCGGCCTGATGAAGGCGGTGGACAAGTTCGAGTACCGCCGCGGCTACAAGTTCAGCACCTATGCGACGTGGTGGATCCGCCAGGCGATCACCCGGTCGATCGCCGATCAGGCGCGCACCATCCGGATTCCGGTGCACATGATCGAGACGATCAACAAGCTGGTGCGGACCTCGCGGCAAATGCTGCACGAAATCGGCCGCGAGCCTGCTCCGGAAGAGTTGGCCGACAAACTCGGCATGCCGCTGGAGAAAGTCCGCAAAGTGCTGAAGATCGCCAAGGAGCCGATCAGCCTGGAGACCCCGATCGGTGACGAGGAAGATTCGCATTTGGGCGACTTCATCGAGGACAAGGCGGCGGTGATCCCGCTGGACGCGGCGATCCAGGCGAACCTTCGGGAGGCGACGACGCGGGTGCTGTCTTCGCTGACGCCGCGGGAGGAGCGGGTGCTGCGGATGCGGTTTGGGATCGGCATGAACACCGACCATACGCTGGAAGAGGTCGGGCAGCAGTTCAATGTGACGCGCGAGCGGATTCGCCAGATCGAGGCCAAGGCGCTGCGCAAACTGAAGCATCCGAGCCGGAGCCGGAAGTTGCGGAGTTTTCTGGACGATTGATGCCGGTCGGCTTTGTATCCGCGAGGCGCCCCGAACCCGACGCGCCCCGTATTCACATCCCCCGTGCCAGCTTCTTTTCGATGATCGCCGCGAACAGCGCGGCGCCGTAAGGGATCGCGTCGTCGTTGAAATCATAGCGGTGATTGTGCACCTCGGCGCTGTCGCCGTTGCCCAGCAGCATGTGCGCCCCCGGCACCACGTCCATCATTGCGCCGAAATCCTCTGACGCCATCGATGGCGGTTCGTCGCGCCGCAGGTTGGCCTCGCCGGCCAGTTCAGCGGCGCAATCGGCATACACCAACGATTCGGCCCGATCGTTGACCAGCGGGGCGAACAGCGGGCGGAAGTCGACTGCCGCGTCGGCGCCGAAGCCGGCGGCGATGCTGCTGGAGAGGCGCTTCATGTTCTGCTCGACCATGGCGGTCACCTCGGGCGTCATTGTCCGCACCGTGCCGCCCAGCGACGCCGCGTGCGGGATCACATTGTAGGCGTCGCCGGAGTGGATGCGGGTGATACTCAGCACGGCGGCGTCCTGGGCCGAGACATTGCGTGAAACGATCGATTGCAGCGCGGAGCCAAGCAGGCAGGCGACGTTGACCGGATCGATGCTCTGCTGCGGGCGGGCGCCGTGCGCACCCTGGCCGGTGATGGTGATATCGAAGAAGGCGGCGCCGGCGTAGCGGACCCCCGGACTGGTGGCGAAATGGCCGACCGCCATTCCGGGGCGGTTGTGCAGACCGAAGATGGCGTCGCACGGGAAGCGCTGGAACAGGCCGTCCTTCAGCATCGCCAGAGCGCCGCCGCGGCCCTCTTCGGCGGGTTGGAAGATGAAGTTGACGGTGCCGTGGAAGGCTCGGGTTTCGGCCAGGTATTTCGCCGCGCCCAGCAGCATCGTGGTGTGGCCGTCGTGACCGCAGGCATGCATCAGGCCGGGCGTCTGGCTGGCATGGGCCAGCCCGGTGGCCTCTTGGATCGGCAGCGCGTCCATGTCCGCCCGCAGCCCGATCGCGGCTTGCCCGTTGCCGTTGCGCAGCACCCCGACCACGCCGGTGTTGCCGACGCCGCGATGCACCTCGATCCCCCAATCTTGCAGCCTGCGCGCCACCAGATCGGCGGTGCGATGCTCTTCCATGCCGAGCTCGGGATGAGCGTGAATGTCGCGCCGGATGGCGGCCAATTCCTGCTGGTAAAGCCGAATGCGGTCGAGCGCGGACTGGAACATGGGAATATCCTGCCGGGGTTTGAAGCAAGACGCCAGGGGTTCGAGTCAGACGGATCGTGTCGCCTGATTTGAACCCCTGGCTGTTGACTTTGTGGGCCGATTCACCCGACCGCATGGGATGCTTCCGGCGGGATCGGACCACTGGAATGGCGGGACTTGCCTTGTCGCTTCCCGCGGGCTGTTGTTGCGCACCGGCACAACACGAGGCGCGGCATGTATCTCAACACCTTTGCCCACGAATCGGCGCCATTGGACATGACCGGGTCCGACGAGTTTCGCAGCCTGCTGGCCAGCGCCTCCGACCTTGGCATCCCACATGCCCCGGAGGTACCGTATCGATCATGTAACGTCGTGTTGCGGCAGATGCGCTTTCACTTCCTGGAGTGGGGCCGTCCCGATGCCCCGCCGATCGTGCTGCTGCACGGTGGACACCAGTCGGCGCATTCGTGGGACCTGGTCAGCCTGCATCTGGCGCAGCGCTACCGCGTGCTGGCACTGGACCAGCGCGGCCACGGCGACAGTGAGTGGGCGCGCGACGTGCTGTATTCGAACCACGAGATGTCGCTCGACGCCGAGGCTTTCATCGCGGGAATGGACCTGCAGCGCCCGGTGTTGATCGGCCACTCGATGGGCGGGCGCAACGCAATGCTGCTGATCCGGCGCAATGCGGCCCTGCTGCGCGCGGCGGTGATCGTCGATGTCGGTCCGGAACTGTCGGACAAGGGGCGCGCGGCGATTGCCGGCTTCGTCCAGGTCAACCAGGAGTTCGACGACCTGGAGCACTTCGTCAGCAACGTCCGCAAATACGATCCGTATCGTCCGCGCGAGCACATCGAGCGCACGGTGAAATACAACATGCTGCGGCGCGCCGACGGCAAGTTCATCAGCAAGTGCGATTCCAATCCGCGGCGGCTGAACATCGCGCGCGGCAGCGGCCCGCTGGAGAATATCTCGTTGCAGGACGCCGAGCGTTTCGACCTGCCGGTGCTGCTGGTGCGCGGCGCCAATTCCACCATCCTGGCGCCTGACGCGGCGGACCGCTTCGCCGCGGCGCTGCCTCGGGGCGGCCTGGTCACCGTGCCCGACTGCGGCCATAACGTGCATGGCCAGAACACCAAGGGTTTCATTGCCGCGCTGAGCGGGTTCTTGCAAGAACACGCCCCCGGCTGACCCAACCGCGCGGTGACCGGGAATTCAGGCAGCTACCGGGACCTGCGGAAGTTGCCCGATCTGCCTGCGTTGCTGACAGCGACGCTGTTGTCACGACTTGGCGGCGCGATGTTCACGCTGACCATCGTGCTCTACGCGCTGACCCGCTTTGCCTCCCCGGGGTTGGCCGGTTGGCTGGCACTTGCCGCCGTGGCTCCGGGCGTGGTGATCAGCCCGGTCGCTGGCGCCCTGCTGGATCGGATCGGCCCGGTCCGGTCAATCGCCGTCGATATGGCCGCGAGCGCCGCGTTGGTCGCCGTGATGATCATCGCCGACTTGTCCGCTGCCCGGGGCGCCACCTTGTTCGTCCTGGTTGCGCTGTTCTCGCTGAGCAGTCCGCTGAGCGTGGCCGGGGTTCGCACGTTGCTGCCGCGTCTGGTACCGCGCTACGCGCTGGATCGGGTGAACGCACTGGATACCGCAATCGCGGCGATCGCCGAGGTCTGCGGCCCGGCCCTGGCTGGACTGCTGGTGGGGTTCGCCGGCCCGCGAACCGCGTTGGCAACGATCGCCGCCAGCTACACCGCCGCCGCGATCTGCATCATTCCCATCCGCTTGATGCCGCGCCCGGCGCCGGCTGCCGGTTCGCTGCTCCGCCAGGCCGTGCAGGGACTGCATGCGGTCATCGGTTCGCCGACGCTGCGCGGGCTGGCGATATCCTACGGGCTTTACCAGGTCGCGTGGGGCATGTTGCTGATCGCGGTCCCGGTTACCCTGGCCGCCCATCTGCCGACCGCGGCGCGCGATCTGGGCGCCGGGTTGCTGTGGGCGGTCGCCGGGTTCGGGGGCGGCATAGGTGCTCTGCTGGCAGGGCACCTACGGACCGCCGGGCGGGAGCGCGCGGTGATGGCAGCTGGCATGATCGCCACCGCGCTGGCGGCCTGCCCACTGGCCGCCCTGTTCGGCCTGACCGGTCTGCTGCTCGGCCTGCCGCTGGCAGGCGCCTGGTTGCCGGTGCGGTTGACGTCGGCCTGCTGACCTTGCGTCAGCGGCGCACCGGGCCGGCCGAACTGGGTCGGGTGATGGCGGTTTCGATCAGCCTGAACGTCGCCGGTTTTCCGCTGGGGTCGGTGATCGCCGGAGGCCTGGTCATCCATTCGGTCGCGGCGACATTCGCCGCCGCCGGCATCGCCGCGGGGCTTGGCGCGCTGGCGGTCTGGGCGATTCCGGCCGAGGGTTGACGATAGCTGGCGGCCCAGGCGATCCCCGCCGAGGGTTGACGATAGCTGGCGGCCCAGGCGATCCCCGCCGAGGGGTGACGACGCTACAGTCCCCGTTCCAGTGCCGCGACATAACCCCGGTTCCAGGTTGGTGACAGATGCACCTCGTTCATCACCACGTGGCTGGGCAGACCGGCGATGTAGCGGATCAGGTCGCCGCACTCGGCCGGTTGAACCATCCGGGCGCGCACCTCGGGGGGCACCGGGGTGGGCCGTTTGTCCAGGATCGGCGTCGCCACCTCGCCCGGCAGGAACACCGTGGAGCGAATGCCGTGGATGCATTCGGCCATGTTCAGGCCATGGCTCATGGCGACGATGCCGTGCTTGGCGATGGTGTAGATCGGCCCGCTCAGGCCGCCGATGAACCGCCCGGCCATCGAGGCGGTGTGGATTATCAGGCCGTCCTTTTGCTCGCGCATGAATGGCAGCGCCACGGTCACGCAGTACAGCGCGCCGGCCAGATTACCTTGCAGCAGCGTGTCGATGCGGTCTGGTGTCAACTGCGCCCAATGCCGCTCGACGATGTTGACCCCGGCGTTGTTGACCAGGATGTCCAGCCGCCCGAGGCTGGTGCGGATCTGCTCGCCCACACGCTGCACCTGCGCGGCGTCGGTCAGGTCCGCCGGCTGCACGTGCGCGGCGCCGCCCAGGCTGATCCGCCGGGCGACGTCCTCCAGCGGTTCGCGTCGTCGGCCGGTCAGCACCACCGTCGCGCCGGCCTCGGCCAGCGACAGGGCCGCCGCCTCGCCGATGCCGGAGCCGGCGCCGGTGACCCAGGCGATCTTGCCCGCGAGATTGGTCATGATTTCAATCCTTCCGATTGGGTTCTTCGGACCGGAGCCGGCCCAGTACCTGGTCGTTGTGTTCGCCCAATTTCGGCGAATCGCTGCTGGGATAGGGCCGTTGCCGATCGAACATGATGGGCAGGCCGACGATGCTGAGCTCGCTTCCGGGCAGCGTCCGCATCATGTCCATCGCCTGCAACTGCTCGCTGGCCGCCAGGTCGGCGATGTCGTTGACCGGGGCGCACGGCACTCCTGCCTCGCCGATGATCCCCATCCATTCCTGCCGCGTCTGGGTCAGCAGCACCGGCTGCATCGCGTCCACCACCGCCTGGCGGTTGGCCGAGCGCTGGCGGCCGTTGGCGAGCAGGGGGTGTTGGCACCATTGCGGGTGGCCCATGGCGCGGGCCAGCTTGACGAACAGCCGGTCGTTGCCGGCGGCGATGCAGATCGGGTGGTCGGCGGTCTGGAAGATCTGATACGGCGCCAGCGTCGCGCTTGCCGCGCCGTGGCGTTTCGGCGGGTCACCGGTCAGGTTGTAGGTGTTCAGCGGGCCTTGCACCCAGGCCACCGCGCTTTCGAACAACGAGGCATCGACCACACAGCCGGCGCCGGTGCGGTCGCGCCGCCGCAGCGCCGCCAGCGCGCCGATGACGCACCACATACCGGTTGCGGTATCGTTGATCGCCGGCGCGCAGAAGGTCGGCGGATCGTCCGGCCTGCCGGTCAGCGTCACCACCGCGCCGTAACACTGTAGTAATGGATCGAATCCCGGTGCCAGCCGCAGTGGCCCGCTATGGCCGAACGCCCAGATCGAGCAGTAGATCAGTCGCGGATTGACCGCCATCAGCGCGTCGGGTCCGATGCCGCAGGCATCGACGATGCCAGGCCGCAAGTTCTGGATCAGGATATCAGCGTCCAGCACCAGCCGCTTCAGCGTGGCGACGTCGGCGGCGCTTTTGATATCCAGCGTGACCGACTGCTTGCCGCGGTTGTTGCTGTGGAAACTGACCGAGTCGCCATCGACGAACGGCGGTCCCCACAGTCGTGCGTCATCGCCGCCGTCGGGTTTTTCCAGCTTGATCACTTCGGCGCCCATGTCCGCCAGGATCACCCCCGCCAGCGGACCGGCCAGCGCCTGGCCGATCTCGATGACCTTGATGCCGGCCAGCGGCCCCGCCATCAGGCCAGCCCCAGCCGAGCGCGGAAGGCATCGTCGCGCAGGCTGAATTCCTGCCCGTTCAGGTCGTCGGCGGCGTCTGTGCAGAGGTAGACGATAGCCGCCGCGGGGTGGGCAACGGGGGTCAGGTTCTGGCGCGGGATCTGACTGATCGGGTTGATGCCGGAGGCGCGGATCCGCACCTGCATGTCGGTGTCGGTGGTGCCTGGCTGGAAGCCGAACACCCGCACGCCGGTTGCCTCGGTTTCCAGCGCCACCGCCCTTGTCAGCATGTGCAGCCCGGCCTTGGCGCTGCAATAGGCGCTCCAGCCCAGTTGCGGCTTCACTGCCGCCCCCGAGGACAGGTTGACGATGCTGCCGCTGCCCGCCGCCAGCATCCCGGGCAGCACCGCTCGGATCGCGTGGTAGGCGCCGATCAGGTTGATCTCGATGTCGCGCGCCCAAAGTGTGGGATCGCTTTCGGCGACCGGGACTATCGGGTCGATCACTCCGGCGTTGTTGATCAGGCCGTCCAGCCGGCCGAACCGGGCCTTGGTTTCCGCCACCAAGCCGGCGAAGGCGGCGTAGTTCGAGACATCACACGCTCGCGCCGACGCTGCTGCGCCGATCGCTTGCGCGACCTGTTCGGTTTGCCGGCCGTCGCGCGCGGTCAGCACCACGGTGGCGCCGGCGGAGGCAAGCTCGGCCGCGGCCGCCGCGCCGATCCCACGACTTGCGCCGGTCACGATGATGACCTTGCCGTCCAGATGGCCCATCCTCTCCCCCCTGTGTTCACGCGAGAAGGTTACAGTATCCGTCTTGGTCGTGCCAGATTCGGCGAAGCCAGGCCAGGGCGCTGCCCTGGACCCGCCAAGGGGCGACGCCCCTTGGAACCGTCGATTCGGGGACCGAGGGGTGGTTTGCTTCAGCAGCAACGGAGGCAGCGGGCGATGATACCAGCAGACGAGGATTTCGACGCGACCTGGCCGTTCCGGCCGCATTTTTCGGCCGCGGCCGGGTTTCGCCAGCACTACGTCGATGAAGGCGCGGGACGGCCTGTCCTGCTGCTGCACGGCCAGCCGACCTGGGGCTATATCTGGCGCCGCTTCATCCCCCCGCTGGCCGCGACCCATCGGGTGATCGTTCCCGACCATATGGGTTTCGGCAAATCCGCCACCCCGCCCGAGCGTGAGTATACCCTGCGCGGCCACGTGGATAACCTGACCAGCTTGATCGAGGCGCTCGATCTTCGCGACATCACCCTGGTGATGCAGGACTGGGGTGGTCCGATCGGGGTCGGCTACGCGGTGCGCCATCCCGACCGCGTCCACAGCCTGGTGCTGATGAACACTGTCGTCGGCTATGGAACGGCGGGGCGGCGCGACCTGCCGAACCCGCTGGAAACGCCCTGGTTCCGCTGGATCCGGGACGGTGTTCCCACCGGGCGGACCGAGGCGGTGCTGTCCCAGCTTGGGTCGACCATTCTTTCGGTGATGCAGATCATCGGGCTGCAGCGGCTGGACCGTGTCGATCCGACGTTCATCCGGGCGTACGGGGCCGCGTTCCCGACACCGGCCGATTGCAAGGGCGCGATCGAGTTCCCGTTGGACCTCGCGCTCGGCCGGATTCGCGACTTCGTGCGCGAGGGCGCGGCTGGGGTGCCGGCGCTGCGGTCGAAGCCGGCCATCATGATCGAGGGCATGCTGGACCGAGCGATCCCGCCCGCCCTGGCGCTGGCCGACTTCGTGGGGATATGGCCCGCCGCCCCGGTTATCCAGGTGCCCGGCGCCGGCCACTATATCCAGGAGGATGCCCCGGAAATCGTCATCCCCGCCATGCAGACCTTCATGCGAATGCTGGGGTAACCGCGTCCGGCAACGCCGCCCGACCCGCCTCGCCTCGATCACTGCCCAGCGCCGGTCGTGCCGCCGCGTCATGTGCAAGCCGCCGCGCCTCGGCCGCGTCGCCATGGAAGAAGGTCAGCAGCACATAGCGGCTGCCACGGGTCACCGGGGCCGCTTCGTGCAGCACCGAGGCCGAGAAGATGATCCCGCCACCGGCCGGCGGCGCATGACGGTGGTCGTTGAACTCGGGAAACATCAAGTCGCCGCCCTGGTAGGCCCCGGTGTTCAAGTTCAACGAAAGCGCGAATTCCCGGAACGCCACATTGTCCGCCACATTGTCACGGTGGCGGCGGAACCAGCCGCCGCTATCGTCGTAGCGGGACAACAGGATCCGGTCGATATGCCTCACCCGCGCCTGGAATGCCCGGGCGATCTCCGGCGCGCAACGGTCGAGCAGGGCCTGCTTCAGGTGCTGGTGCAGCGCCGTGCCCGGCTCGATCATCATGTCGCGCCGGTGCTTCTTGGCGTGGTCGACAACGCTGCACACCTGACCCTTGGCATCGATGCGCGCCACTTCGCCGTCGATCGTCGGGCTGGATTCGAACAGCGCGATCAGTTGCCGGCAAAGCGCCGGCGCGACCAGGTTCGGCAGAACGATCGCCGGCGCCGGCATGGCGACAGCGCGAGACACTTCCTGGGGCAGCGCCTGGAGGCAACCGAGGCAGGCTCGCACATGCTCCAAAGAGGGGGATGACCGCATCGCGATCCGCAGGTTGCGGTCCAACAGCAGCAACAGCCCCTGGTGCCGCTCCACCCCGCAGCGCGCCAGAAAGTCGCCGCAGTCAATCGCTCGGATCGAAGCGCAAGCCGGCCGCGGCCTGAGCACCGCGGCCGGATTGTCGTTGACGATCAGATAAACGTCGGCGTTTCGCGCGGCAAACGCCTCGCTGCAGTCCAGCAGACCTTCCACCACCGGCTGCGTTGCCGCACCGGCCTCGGCGCCGATCAGCAGAAGCAGGGCGGGGCGGCCATATTGCTCCTCGAACGAGTAGAACCGCCGCCCCGAGGAAACGCCGTAGCACGACGGCGCCCGGTCGCCGATCGCCAGGTTAGCTGGATCGTCATGCATCGGCCGCGGACTCCAGCATCGGTTCGGTGGATGATGGTTGCGGCGGCATCAGCCAAACCCCGCGGTCGCAGGAGGTGAAGCCGCTGTCGGCAAACAGATTTCGCACCGGCATGTTGCGATCGGTCTGCACGATCCGTCCCAGCAGCCGCCGGCCATGCTGCGCGGCCTCGGCGGTCACCGCCGCCAACAGCGCCCGCTCGCCGCCCAGCCCGATCACCCGGCAGCTCAGTACGATGTTCAGGATCGCATCGCCCAATATCACCGCCGCTCCGACCAGCCCGTGATCCGTCAGCCGGTCACACATCCGCAGGATGAACAGGCGCCCATCCTGCGCCGCGATGATCCGCCGCAGCTCCGCCTGTGGAAAAACCGTTGCGGTTGCGTTGAACTGAGTCGTGCGGGCAAGTAGTTCCCGCACCCGTTCAAGCACCGCGGGATCCGAATCCGCGGTCAGCCTCTCGACCGTGCAGGCAACCTCCAGCGACGCGATGAACGCGGCTTCATCCGCCACTGCGGCGCGCAGCCGCGAGCGGCTCAACTGCGCCTTCACCAGCGCGCTGCGTTGCGACCCTTCCTGTGTCAGCCGCACCGGCTGCAGGCGCGGGTCGGTCAACAGCGCCCGCCGCAGGGCGAACAGATCCTCGCCCAGCACCGTCACCCCGGGCAGGCTTTGCCGCACCCGCTCCCGCTCCCGCGGCATGTCGTCGATGAACATGAAGGCGTCCAGCGGGAACCCGAGTTCCTCGGCGATCGAGCGGATGTTGGCGGCTTTGTCGTTCCAGTTGATCCGCGTGGTGACGAAATGATCGAACGACAGCAGGCGGTGCCGCGGATAGGGCTGGCCATAACGCCACAGCGCCCGCACCGTCGCTTCGTCGTTCTTGCTGACGCACGCCAGCAAGATGCCGCGCCGCAGCAGCATCCGCAGAGCCTCGTGAATGCCGAAATAAAGTCCGACAAAGGAATTCGGGCCGCCGATTTCCGGTGACCACGCGAACGGCACCCCGGTCTCGGCCAGCACACCCGGCCACAGCACGCCATCGAGATCGACGATGACGCATTTCTTCTTCTCCAGCCCGAGCACGACGCCGATCGCATCCATGTGCGCCCGCGCCATCACCGACTCGCGCCGGTACGGGTCGCCGCCGACATGCCTCGCCAGCGCCGCCCGGTCAGGAAACTGATGATGCACCGCCGCCAATTCGCTGTCCGGGCGCTGCAGCATCCAGCCCATCGAGCCGAAATGGGTGAACGAGACCAGCCCGTCGTCCAGCAAGCTGGCACCGCCCGCGGCCGCCAGTTCAGCCGCCACATCGACCAGGTGAACATCCGGGCAATCCTCGGCAAGCTGTGCCAGGGCCAGGTTGGTCCGCCGAAACCGGTTGCGGTGGCTGTGCACGCCCCGGTCGGCGAAACCCAACGGCTGAACCGTCGGCTCCGGCAGCCCGTCGATCAGGATTGGTGCCTGGCTGTGCAGCCGCAGCTTCTTGAGCATTGCCTCGATCGCGTCGATGTAGACGCGCGTCGGATCGCCGCCATGATGCTCCGCCTCGCCGGCGACGATCGCATGGCGCGCCTGCAGCGTGCCGATCAGGATGGCATCATGTTGGCGGTCCGCCGCCAGCCCGGTATCGGCGGCGAACGACGCCGCCACGCGCAGGTCGATGCCCCGCCGGGCGGCTTCCTGCCGCAGGAAGTCGGTTTCCATCTGCACGTCGCAGTCGCCAAGCAGCAGGATATCGACGCGGCGCCGGAATGCTTGCGGGTCGCCGAGGGCGCGCGGCGCCGCCACCGACCAGTACGGATCCGCCCCCTCCATGAGGCCGCGGCGATACTGGTCGAGCAATGTCGTCGGATCGCGCCCATAGGTCGGAGCCAGTCGCTCGATCGACTCGGCGGTTTCCGCCTCGGCGTCTTGCTGCGTCAGAACCCCCTGGTTCAACAGCAAAGTCACGCAGGCACGCACCGCCGCATCATCGGCGTCAAGCTCCGCCGCAAGCCGCGGCACCGCGTCCTGAAGCCGTACGGGCTGATCGAACGCGCGGATCAGGGCGGCGACCTGATGGGTGACGGTGATCCGCATCTGGCTGATCGCATGCACCACGAGCACGCTGGCGCTGGCCAGATCGAGTAGATGAACAAACCCGGACCGGCGCAGGATCATGTCGGACATCTGTTGTTCCTGTAGCCGCCGGACCGCCAGCCGCTTTGACTGCTACCCGCCACCATCGCACCGAATGGTTAGCAAAGCCCTAACGTCAGAAGAACGGTATCGTCCGGAAAGAACGGCTCACCCCGGCGGTAGCCGCAACGGCAGCAGCAGAAGCAGCGCCACCGCCGCGCCGGCGCCACACAGCAAAAACCAATCCACTGCCGGCAGCGCCGCGATCAGGGGCGCTGTCAGCGTCGGCGCCGTCGCCTGGGCCAGCAACACCGGGACCGCCAGCCAGCCCAGCAGGCGCGCGTAACCGTCCGCTCCGAACAGTGCCAGCGGCAGGGTGCCGCGATTGATCGTCATGATCCCGTTGCTCATACCATACAGCACCGCGAATCCGGTCGCTGCCCACGGGCCACCGAACAGCAGCAAGGCCGCGCCGAGGGGAAACAGCAGCGCCCCGATCCTGGCCTTGACCAGCAGGTCGATACGCGGCCCGATGAGGTATTCCAGGATCCTGCCGGCGACCTGTCCCGGCCCGATCAGCGCCGCCACCGCCACGGCTTGTGGCTTGGTCAGGTGAACGCCTTGCAGCAACGACAGGACATGAACCGCGATCGCCGAGGTGATGAACCAGCGCAACGCGAAGAACGCTGCCAGCAGCACCAGCGCCCGGCGCTGTGCCGCCGACTTCGGCGCCCCGCCCGCCGCGGCTTGCTGGATCGGCCGAGGCGCGGCGGGGGGCACCAGCAGCCAGACCATCGGCAGATTGACCAGCAGCATCAGGCCGGCATACGCCAACAACAGTCCGCGCCAGCCAAGCACCCCGATCAGGGTTGCCCCCAGCGTCCAGAACACGCTGCTGGCGAAGCCGGCCACCAGGGTGATGCCGGTGATGCTGGGTCCCGCCTGATTGCCCAGCAAACCGCCCACCGTGGCGAACGCGGCATCGTAGAGGCCCAGCGCCATGCCGACGCCGATGATCGTCCAGCCCAGATACCACACCGCCAGATCGGGGGTGGCGGCCAGCACCGCCTGGCCCGCCGCGATCACCACGATGCTGGCAAGCAATGCTCCACGTCCGCCGTTGCGGTCGATCCATTTGCCGACCCGGGGCGCGCAGGCTCCGGCCACCAGCAGCGCCCAGGAAAATGCCCCCAGCACGCGCAACCCCGACTGCCCGAGCTCGACCGCCGCCGGACCGGCAACGATCGCCGGCAGATAGAACGTCATGCCCCAGGACAGCGTCTGGTTGGCGCCGAGCACGGCGCCCAGCCGGAATCGCGATGCCATCATTTGCCGCAGCATCCGGCTGATGGCGGGACGAAACAATCCACCGGTCGCGATGTTGTCCAGACCGATGTTGTCCAAATTGGCCCGTCGGTCCTACTGTCGGGGCGGAACACCAGCCGGCGAGCCTGCACGCGGCCCACAGACGCTGACGGTTCGTGGCGTTGTTCCTGACCGCGCCTGATCATGCCGAACAACCAACCAACGGAAACGTGCAATGAGCAGCCAGCCATTCGACTACACCGTCGCCGACTTCAACTACATCGAGCACACCGACGGCCCGCAACGCCTGCGGCTTTTCATGCCGCTGGGAACCGGCCCGTTCCCCGTGGTCGTCGACCTGCACGGCGGTGCCTGGTGCAACCAGGACCTGAAGGATTGCGAGCCGCGCGACCTGGTGCTGGTGCGCGCCGGGTTCGCCGTCGCCGCGGTCAATTTCCGCCATGCCGGTGCCGGCTATCCGTCCTCGCTGGTCGACATCAACTACGCCATCCGCTGGGTCAAGGCGCACGCCGGCAAGCTTGGCCTGCGCGCCGACGCCATCGGGCTATCCGGGCAGAGCAGCGGCGGCCATCTGGCGATGTTGGCGGCGATGCGGCCGGCGGATCCGCGCTATACCGCCGTGGCCTCACCGGATGGGGCGGCGGTGGATGCCTCGGTCAAGGCGGTGGTGATGCAATGGCCGGTGATCAACCCGTTGTCGCGCTATCGCAACGCGGTGGGGCTGCGGGACGCCGGCAACCCGCCGGCCTGGGTGGGTGATATCCCTGGGCGGCACGATCTGTACTGGAAGACCGAGGCGGCGATGGAGGAGGGCAACCCGATGCTGATCCTGGAGCGCGGCGAGCCGGCGGCGCTGCCTCCGGCGTTGTGGATTCAGGGCCGGCCGGACCCGGTGCACGATTACCGCGACCCGCGCGGAAGTTTCGACGGCAACGAACCGGAGCGGTTCGCCGAGAACTACCGCCGGGCGGGTGGTTCGCTGGAGTTGCTGTATATCGATAACGCCAGCCGCGGGGGTGCCGCGTCGAGCGATCCGACGGCCAGCTTCTTTCGACGCCATCTGGTTTGAGTTTTGGTGCATCCGAAACGATTTTTGACGGATGGTGGTGCCTCATGCGCCGGCACCTGCTTGACTTCGACGATCACCGCGTCCTCAACCACGACCTCGGCGCGAAACCCCAGCCCGATCGGGATGCCCTTATCGATCACCGGGACCGCAAGCTGACGCCCGAACGCAATCCCCGCCCGGTTCAGTTCCAGGCCGAGACAGGCAGCATAAACCGGTTCCAACAGCCCAGGCCCGACCCCGCGATGCAACTTCGATCGCCAACCCAATGATGCGCTTGGTCAGCTCGCGATGCTGCAACACCATCGATCTCCGTGGCACTCCGTGTCCTCGTCACTTTCTCCGTGCTAAACCTCAACAAAAGCCGAAGTCGCAACGCGTTCGCCCATATGCCTCGAATTGACCCGCCACGCCCCCGCCCGCACACCCAGAGCACGACGAAACACGACCTCCTGGCGCATCCCGGCCTCGGCGTGCGGGCGTCGCGAAGGTTTTAACACGGAGAAAGATCGAGGCCACGGAGCGCCACAGAGCAGGTTTCCGGCTTCGACAGCGCCTTTCCGCGGCATATCGGCCAGAGGACATACCGGCCAGAGGACATATCGGCCAGAGGACTTCATTCATCGGTTGGCGATGGGACGCTGGTATCCGATTGACTGCGCAGCCGCCACGGCAACCCGCGCCGCGGATACCAGTCAGCCCGTCGGGCCGCTGGTATATTCAACTGTCTCATCGGCAGCGTGCTGTCGTTTTCTATACGTCCCGGGACCGTCTTGAGGATTCCGAGAGGGCGATTGACGTCCGAGGTTGGTTCACCCCCAGACGATCGCGCGCTAAACCCCGCGGGCGGACCAGCGGCCTCGGCGCAGGTCGAATAGAACCAGTGCCGCGGGAATTGCCGCGGCGATCCGGAAGGTCACCTGAAACGCCGGCATGAAATTGTCCGCGCCTCGGCTTTGCAGGCTCTGGAACACCAGCATCAGCACCGTGGCGCCGGTGACGGTGCCGATGCTGCGGGTCGCCATCCCAAGCGCCCCCGCCACACCACGCTGGCGCAGCGGAATCGTTGCCGTGACGATATCGAGATAGGCGACCTGGAACAGTCCGACGCCGAGGCCCTGAACCAGCATCGACAGCACCAGGATCGCGAGGTCGGGAACGTCCCCCGACAGCGAAATTCCCCACAGGCCGACGCCACTCAACGTTGTCCCCACCAGCGCGATCAGCCTTGCGGGATGGTCCCGTGCCAAGCGGGCCGCCATCGGCGCGGCCATGATGATGCCAGCCGGAGAGGCCGCCAGGATCAGCCCGGCCGCGGGTAGCGACAATCCGTCGATGCGAGCCAGATAGAACGGCGCCAGCAACATGATGGAAAACGCCGACAGATTGACCAGCACGTTGCTGACGTTGATCACCGCGAAGTCCACGCTGTGAAACAGCCGGAAATCGATGATCGGTCGTGCCGCGCGACGCTCCTGGCGATAAAACAGCAGCAACAGCGTCACGGTCAGCACGGCGAAGACCGCCGTCTGCGGCCCTGGTGAGCGCAGCCGGTTCAATGTCAGCAGCATGAAGCTCAGCCCGAGCGCCAGCAGTACGCCGCCGGCCGCGTCGAAGCTTTCCCGCTCGCCCCGGTTCGGCCGGGGCAGCCGCCACGCCAGCAGGAACGCCGCCGCGGCGATCGGCGCCCGGAAGCTGAACACCGCGCTCCAGCCGAATCGTTCGACCAGCGAGCCGAACACCGCCGGCCCCAACGCGCTGCCGACGCCGAACATCATCATGTAGCGCGCCAGCACTCGGGTCCGCATCGCTTCGGGAAACAGGCTGGTTGCCAGCGCCGGGCCGCACGACAGGATCAGCCCGGCGCCGATGCCCTGCATCACCCTGGCTGCGATCAGGACGGCGTAGCTCGGCGACAGGGCGCAGCCGACGAAGGCCAGGGTGCTGACGCCGGTGCCGCACAGGAACACCCGGCGGTAACCCAGCATGTCGCCGACCCGCCCGAAGCTCAGCATCAGCGCGGTCTGGGTCAGCACGTAGCTGATGACGATCCACTGGATCATCGGGATCGGCAGCGCGAACCGCGCCACGATCGCCGGAAAGTCGATGTTCACCGCTGAATCCAGCGGCACAACCAGGGTCCCGAGGCCGACGATCAGCAGCGCGGCGACAGGGCTTATCAGGACGACCGAACCCGCATTGCCTGCCAGACCTGAAACGCGGAAGCCGGGCCGTGCCGGCTGGTGGCACCGACGGCATCGGCGATTGCGTTGGCGATGGCGGGGAACACAGCGATTGCGCCGGCCTCACCGCAGCCTTTGACGCCGACCGGGTTGGTGGTGCAGCGGGTGCCGGCGAAGCTGAGGTCGAAGCTGGGCAGGTCGGCTGCCCGTGGCATGGCGTAGTCCATGAAGCTGCCGCTGATCGGCTGGCCCGATCCCGGATCATACGCCGCGCCCTCCAGCAGCGCCTGCCCGGCGCCTTGAGCCATCGCGCCGTGCGCCTGGCCGGCCGCGATCATCGGGTTCACGATCACCCCATAATCGTCCACCGCGGTCAACCGTTGCAGACTGACGCTGCCGGTTTCCGGATCGACCTCGACCTCGGCGATGTGGGTGCCGTTGGGAAACGTCATCGCCTCGCGCGTCCATCGGTGGTAGGTGTCCAGTGGCTCGTCACACGCCCGAGCATGCGAGGCGGTCTGTAGCAGGGTGATGGCGCGGTCGGTGCCAGTCACGCGGAACATCCCATTATCGAACTCGATGTCTGCTTCCGCCGCCTCCAGCGCTCGAGCGGCGATTCGCTTGCCCTTGGCGATGATGATCTCGGCTGCGTGCCAGATCGCCGTGCCCGCCATGTAGGTTGCCCTGGAGCTGCCGTGGCCGCCGCCCATTGCGATCAGGTCGGTATCGCCTTGTTTCAGCCGAATGGTGGCGTTGGCCAGCCCAAGCCTGTCGGCCAGGATCTGCGGCATCGTCGTTTCATGTCCCTGGCCGATGGTCTGAGTGCCGGTGATCAGCGACACCGTGCCGTCGGGCTCGAACCGGATGTCGACGTTCTCGGTCGGTAGGCCGCCGGTGGCCTTGATGTGGCAGGCCAGGCCGATGCCGCGGCGGCGTCCGCCGGCTTCGCTGCGTTGGCGCCGGCGCTGGAAACCGGCGACGTCGGCCTGATCGACCGCCGCATCGAACGCGGCGCGGAAATCGCCGCTGTCAACGGTAAAGTTGAACGCATTGGTCATCGGCGTCCGGGTGACAAAGTTGCGCCGCCGCAACTCGATGCGATCGAAGCCGCATTGGCTGGCCGCGGCGTCGATCAGCCGTTCCATGATGTTGACCGCCTCACCGAAGCCGGGTCCGCGAGTGACCCCGATCGGTGTCGTGTTGGTCAGCACCGCGCGCACCCGCAAAGCGATCGCCGGTAGCCGATACACGGTGCCCTGCAGGTGCGGATACTGGTTGGTTTGCACCGCCCCGGAACCGCCCGCCATGTAGGCCCCGAGGTTGGCGACGCTGTCCACCCGCAGCGCCAGGAACCGGCCCTCGCCATCCAGTGCCAGCGTCGCGCGGGCGAGGTGATCGCGTGCCTGGTGGTCGGACAGGAAGACCTCGGAGCGGGTCGCGATCCACTTTACCGGCCGCCCCACCCGCCGCGCCGCCCACAGCATCAAGGCGTGTTCGGCGTAGGCAAAATTCTTTGCCCCGAAGCCGCCGCCGACGTCGGGTGCGACAAATCGTACGGCCGAGGGATCCACCCCGAGCACCCGTGCCGCGGCGTCGCGGTTGCCGTGCAGGTTCTGACTGGAGAGATACAGCGTGTAGCGGCCGTCATACACCCCCACCGCGCCACGCGGCTCGATCGGGTTGGTTATGACGCGGTGGTTGTCGAGGTCGATGTTGACCACGTGCTGGGCGGTCGAGAGCGCGGCTTCGACCTGTTTGGTCTGACCCCAAGTCCAGTCGAGGCAGAGATTTCCGGGCACTTCATCGGCCAACCGCGGCGCATCCGCGGCCAGCGCATCTTGCGCCGCGACTATCGCCGGCAGCGTTTGGTATTCGACGACCACCCGTTCGGCGGCGTCCAGCGCCTGGTTCCTGGTCTGCGCCACGATCAACGCGACCGCTTCGCCGGCATAGCGGACGACGTTCTCCGCCAGCAGCGGCTGGGCCAGAAAGCGGAACGGTTCGCCGGTTTGCACGTTGGCTTCGACGCTGGGGCGCAATCCGGTCAGCCCGTCGGTTCGGGCCTCGGCGGCGGTCAGCACCGCCAGAACGCCCGGCAGTGCCAGCGCATCCGCGGTGCCGATGCGGCCGATGCGCGCATGAGCGTGCGGCGAGCGCAGCAGCACTGCGTAGGTCAAACCATCGAACCGCAAATCGTCCAGGTAAGCGCCGCGTCCAGTGACGAAACGACCGTCTTCGCGCCGTCTTGGGGCGTCACCGATAACCGCACGGTGTTGGCCGCGGTCGGCCGCTTCATCGTCCATGCGCAGCGGTTCCCTGGGTTCCCCGGAGGCTCGATTGCCGCCACTGTGGTCCAAGCCGTTGCCGGTCATCAAGGCCTGGTCATCAACGGCCGCCACCGAAGCGCCCTCGGGCGGCGGATATTCTGTCGCCGATTCTCACGAACGCCGGCAGCGCGCGTCATTGCTGGTTAGCAGGTCCGAAATGACTATTCCGCGATCGGGTATCGTTTCCCCTTACCAAAGATAGTGGCGTGTGACATAACAATACTCAAAGTTGTAATCTAACTTTCAATGCACGCATGGGATATGGGCCATACACTTGTCGTTGGGGGGAATTGCCATGCGGCTTCGAGTAACCCTTTATCCGACGCCGCCGGTGTTCTGGAAGCAAGCGTGATGATCGGTGGAGGCTTCGGCATGGCCCCGGTCACCGCCAGCTTGGCGGGCGCATTCGGCCTCGGGTCGACGGACCTGGCGCTCAGCTCGCTGCCGTGGCGCCCGGCGCAGTGCTGACGTTGTCCGGAACGCCGCGCCTCAGTCGCAAGCTGGCGCGGCTGTGTTGGCCATTCCTGGATAGGCCGTTCGGTGTCGATGCCCTGCTGGTGGAGGCAAGACTGGCGATGTTCGAACGCGGCGGCGGCATGCAGCGGCCCAACCTGGCGACAACGACCACGGCGCTGGATTTGGAAACGCTGCGGGCGGAGGTGGCCGAAGCGCATCGTCGGTTCGACGCCATCGTCCGACAGTTGGGGCTATCCGAAGGCGCGGCGCCACCCTGTCCCGAGTCCCGAGTTCGCCATATCGGGCGAACATCAGTCTCGCGACATTAGCTATTTGTTTTCAGTGGCCTGGTGATCCCATCCGTCCGCCGCAACGTGCGGCGAGCTTCTGCGGCAGGACACTAGCTGCCGGCGGGATTTTCGCCGTCGGGATTCGGTGGCAGGCTGGCGGCATCGAAGCTTCGGGGAACGCCATGAAAATCGACGACGTCTCGGTGACGATCTTTGCCTGGAACAACATTCCACCGACCATCTATCACCAGGG
Organism: Rhodopila sp.; assembly: GCF_965277165.1. GTDB lineage: Bacteria > Pseudomonadota > Alphaproteobacteria > Acetobacterales > Acetobacteraceae > Rhodopila. Next base: position 680,846 of record NZ_CBDICE010000005.1, on the reverse strand, counting down.
TTCCGCGGCTGCTTCGGGCAGCAATCTCGGCCTGCTGCGCATCCATACCGATGCCGGAGTCGAGGGCCACGCCTTCCTCGGTTCGGCCAGCAATCCCGCCGCGATGGACGGTCCGCAACTGATCCGCTCGCTGAAGCCGATGCTGATCGGGCAGGACCCGTTGCAGCGCGAGCGCATCCATGCCGGGATGCGCCTGGTCAATCGCAGCGTCAGCTACCGCACCATCGGCGCGGTCGATACCGCGCTGTGGGATCTGGCGGGCAAGATCGCCGGGTTGCCGGTGCATGCGCTGATGGGCACCTTCCGGACCTCGATCCCGGCCTATGCCAGTTCCCAGGTGCTGGCTGACGCCGCTGCCTATGTCGATCAGGCTCAGGCGTTCAAGGCGGCTGGTTGGCAGGCCTACAAGATCCACCCGCCGCGCGATCCCGACCATGACATCAGGGTCTGCCAGGCGGTGCGCCGCGCAGTCGGCGACGATTACCGGCTGATGCTGGATTCCACCTGGTCGTACGACTATCCCGATGCGCTGCGCGTCGGCCGGGCGATCCAGGATCTTGGCTACTACTGGTTTGAGGACCCGCTGTCCGATGAGGACATCTACGGCTACGTCAAATTACGCCAGAAGCTCGACATTCCGATCATGGCGACCGAGTTCCCCGCCGGCGGCCTGGACACCTATCCGATCTGGCTGACCGAACGGGCCACCGACTACCTGCGCGGCGACATCCCTAACAAGGGCGGCCTGACGACGATGCTGAAAACCGCCCATCTGGCCGAGGCGTTCGGCATGAAGTACGAGGTCCACCACTCCGGCAACTCGTTGAACAACCTAGCCAATTTGCATCTCTGCATGGCTCTGCGCAACACCACGATGTGGGAGGTTCTGCTGCCCGACGGCGCCCACAAATATGGCATGATCGAGGACCTTCAGATCGACGCGGACGGCTTGATGCACGCCCCCACCGCCGCTGGCATCGGCGGCCAGATCGACTTCGACTTGATCCGCCGCAACACCGAGGTGGTGTTGCGGTAGCATGGCCTCGACCGAGGCCATGACCGAACGGCTTAGCGATTTGAAACGCGTCCATCTTGCGACAAGCCAATAGCCCGGTCGTAGCCTTTCGGCCGCCACATCAAACCGCAATCCAGCCAGCTTGGCAGGTCACCGCAATCCAGGGCGACGCCACGCTCCTGCCGTCATCATCGCTGCGAGTCGCGCGGGGCTCAGGCGACGAACTTCTTGCCCTTCGCTGCCGCGTCCGAGCGCCGCTGCCACAGCGCCATGTCGGCTTCCTTGCTGAACATCACGCGCACGCCCTTGCCGCCCTGGCTGACCCGGATCTTGCCGCCGTTGCGGGCCTTGTGATCGGCCAGCCACTCCAGGAATTCCGGATCGGTGCTGCCGCGGCCATCGAACTCCAGAATGCCGGCGATGTCTTCCTCTTTGCGACGTTTGACCATGGATACCTCCGGGACGCCCGCATCGGGGCGCTTCGGTTAAGCGAGACACAGCGAACCGGCGTGCCGCAAGCACGCCAAGCCGAAGCCGCCTGAAGGCGGCCGAGAAGTTACCGGCGCGCCTTGCGGGCGGCGTAGCGGGCGTCGCGCGCCGCCTTGCGTTCGGCCTCCAGCGCCGCTGCCTTGGCCTTGACCTCGGCGGCGGCGATCTGTTCCTCGGTGCGGCGAGCCGCCGCCTCGGCCGCGAGCCGGGCCGCTTCGGCCTCTTTGGCTGCCTTGCGTTCGGCGTTGCGGGCGTCGCGGGCGTCGGCCACGGCTTTCAAAGCCGCCTGCTGCTCGATCCAGGCCGGGTCACCGGCACCGGGGCGCGCGCGAAACCGCTCTAGCAAGGCCTGCTTGGCGGCGGCGGCGGCGCTTATGCGATCGTCGAAATTGGTCCGGGCGTGGGCGGGCTTGGTGGAAGCGGAGCGTTTTGCATCAGGCATCGGCTGCCCTTACAGCGGACGCGGCCGGCGGGCAACCTGTCCCCTACGCATGCCTCAGTTTCGCCACCATCGACAGATGAGTTTCGGGTGCGCCGGCGAAACGCAGCACCAGATGGTCGGCGCCGGCATTGGCGTAGCTGTCCAGCCACTCCGTCAGGTGTTCAGCCGGCCCAGCGTAACAGGCCTGACGTCGGCGCAACATGGCCGCCGGTTGGCCGTAGTAGTCTTCCAGGAAGCGGTTCAGCCGATTTTCGGCATTTGCCGCGTCGTCATCCAGTGCCACCGTCAGATACATCGCCCCGCTGACCGCGGCGGAATCACGTCCGTGTTGACGGGCGGTGTCGCGCACCTGCGCCAGCCCGGCAGCGAAGTCGGCTGCATTGGGGGCAATCGGCAACCAGCCGTCGAAATACCTGCCGGCGCGCTGCAGGCTGGGCGCCAGGTTGCCGCCGATCCAGAGCGGCGGTCCGCCGGCGCGAAACGGGGTCGGTGCCACCATTGCCTGGGTCATCCGCCAGCGCCCGTCCCAATCGACCGGCTGGCCTGACCACAGCGCCTTGCAAAGGCGCAGCGCTTCCAGCATCCGCCCGATCCGTTGTTCGAACGGCACTCCGGCGGCGGCGAACTCGGCTCGGATGTTGGCCACGTCGGCGGCGAAGCCAACTCCCAGTATCAGCCGTCCTTCGCACAACTGGTCCAGCGTCGCCACCTGATGGGCCAGAATGACCGGGTTGCGCAGCGCCGGCAGCAGCACCGCGGTGCCGATGGTGACGTTGGGCACCCGGCCTGCCACCGCGGCCAGCAGCGTCAACGGATCATGCCGCGGCCGCGCGGTCAGCGAGTCGCCGACCCAGACCGAGTCAAACCCCAGCGAGGCCGCCAGCGTGGCAAGCTCCAGCAGCGGGGCGGTCTGCGGCCGGCCCTGCATGATCTGTTCCCGCGTCGGCAGCAGGTAGCCGATCTTCGGCTTCATCCGTTGCGCTGCTCCTTTCCGCTACAACTTACGACAATCAACCGGGATGCCCTAAGTCCGGGCTGTGGTGTGCCGCAACCTTCGATCCCGAGCAACGTAACAACTCTGCGTGCCACATCTCTACGTGCCTGGGACGTGCCGGGCCGCGGCATCCACCGGCCAGACCCCATGGATCCAATGGGGCCAACCATCGAGAGCGCCACTGCATGAACCGCGATGACCGAGATCGTCACTGAGTCCGTCCCGTCGGCCGGCGCCCGGCTCTGGCGCGGCGTCTGTCGGCTCGCCGCCAGCACGGACCCGCTGGTCGAGACCGGCAACTGGGTCGCGCTGACCATCGGCAGTCACCTGCCGTTCTGGCCGCTATACGTGTGGTGGTCGGCGGGCCGGGAGGCATGGCCGTCGGCACTGCTCACCATCACGCTGGCGCCGGTCTTCCTGCTGATTCCCTGGCTGTCGCGTCGCAGCGGATTGGCGGCCCGCGTCGCGACGCCGGTGGCCGGTGTCGGCAATACGGTGTTCACCATCTGGGTCCTGGGCCCGTCATCCGGCAGCGCGCTGTTCTTCGCCCCTTGCGCAGCGCTGGCCGCGCTGCTGTTCCGCCGGTCGGAGCGTTGGCTGATGCTGGCGCTGACCACACTGCCGCTGATCGCCTGGTACCTACTGATGTTTTTTCCGCCCACCCCGGTGCATCGCTACAGCGCGTCGTCCTCGGCTCGGCTGGTCGAACTCAACACTATCAGCATCGTGGTGTTGATCAGCTTCTTCGGATGGTTGCAGACCGCCAGCTATCAGCGCATGGAGCGTCGCTAGGGGAGGGGTCCGATGTATCCCGGCAAGTAGGCGGCTGTCCGACCGGACAGGCCGAGGCCTGTCCCGCATCGGAGCCTACACCCCCAGTTCCCGCTTCACCTCCACCCACCGATCCAGGATCGGCAAGATCCGATCCTGGTTCTCCGCCGGCAGGCTGAACACCACCCGATCAACCTCGATTTCCTGGCAGAACCGCAGCTTCGCCAGATCGTCCGGCACGCGGAAGATGCTGATCGGCAACGATGACGCATCCCGCCCGGCGTCGGCCGCGATGTCGCGGAATTTCTTGATCACCACGCCGACGCCGTCGTGCTCCAACCGGTCGGCCCGTGGAATCCAGCCGTTCCCGTAACGGATTGCCCGCTTCGCGGCGTAGGGAAAGGCCCCACCCACGATCACCGGAGGATAAGGCTTCTGCAACGGCTTCGGCCATTGGCTCATCGGCCCGAACTTGACGAACTCGCCCTCATAGGACGGCACGTCATGGGTCCAGATCGTCTGCATGGCTTCGATACGTTCCCGAGCCAGTTTGTGACGGGTGGCGAAGGCTGTGCCGTGATTCTCGATCTCGTCGCGGTTCCAGCCATTGCCGACGCCAAACAGGAACCGCCCTTGCGACAACTGATCGATCGAGGACACCAGTTTTGCGGTGACGATCGGATCGCGCTGCACCAGCAACGCGATGCCAGTGCCGATCTTCAAAGTGGTGGTGACCGTGGCGGCGGCGTTCAACGCCAGGAACGGATCGTAAATTTCGTAGTACGGCCGGGGCAGCGGTCCTCCGCCTGGATATTCGGTCATCCGAGTGGTTGGCACATGGGTGTGCTCGGGCACCCACAACGATTCGAAACCGCGGTCTTCCAGCGCCCGGCCCAACGCCGCGGGCTGCATCGAATCCGAGGTGAAGAACATCACCGCGCCGATCTTCATCATGCAAAATCTCCGCTCAGGCAGATCGGACCGCGGGGAAAACTTCCTCCGCCAGCAACTGCATCTGTTCCATTGCCAAACTGGCCGGCATGCCGACCCAGTGGATGCCCAGAATCATCGTATTGACACCGAACCGACGCTGTAGCAGCAGGATCTGGTCGGTCACCTCGGCGGGCGACCCGAACAGGAAACGGTCGTTCATCAGTTCCTCGAAGTCGCCGCTGAATGCATCCCCTGACGGCATCACCTTGTCTTGGCCCCAATCCTTGTAGGCCTTGTATTTTGCCTCCAGCGACGGCCTCGCCAGCCGGATTGCCTCGGCTCGGCTGGGCGCGACGAAGACCTCGCGGGCCATCGGCAACTCGTCTGGGAAGGGCTTGCCGCACGCGTCCAGCGCCCGCTTGTACACCTCCATCTGTTCCGCAATGGTGTCGATCTTGTTGTGCGGGTTGATGAACCAGGCATCAGCCATTCTGGCTGCGCGCCGGATGCCGACATTGGCATTGGCCCCGATCCACACCGGCGGCATCGGTTTTTGCACCGGCAAGGTTGTGCAGTTGGCATTGTCCAGTTTGAAGTAGCTGGCCTGCATCGATACAAACTCTTCCGACCATAGCCGCTTGACCGCGGTCAGGCATTCCTCGAAGCGTGGGCCGGACTGTTTCTGTGTCGACCCAAACGCGGCAAATTCCACCTCGCGATAGCCGATGCCGGCGCCGAAGATCAGCTTGCCGTCGCACATCACGTCCAATGACCCGAGTTCTTCCGCTACGTGCAGCGGGCTGTGCAGCGGCAACAGCACCACGCCGGTGCACAGCCGCAGCTTCGGCGCCACCATCGCAACCTGGCACAGATAGGGGATTTGCTGGATGTATTGAAATGGGTACGAACTGTAGTGCGAGCCCTTGGCGACCACGTCGTAGCCCAATTGCTCGGCCCGTTTCGCCGCTTCCAGATCCTCTCGCAGGCGAACCCGCATATCGTCGCCTTGCGGATATTGCCCGCGGATGATCAGCCCAAAGCGCATGCTTTCCCCTCCATTGGATGGGAGCGTGGCACCACCCTCGGCCCTGTCAAGCTTGCGGCGGCAAGGCACACGCCGCGGTGTCATGGTGTCCTGTGTCATCGCCCGGTTTTTGTCACGCCGCATTGTCCTTGCCCCACGCACGGCTGATTTGTCATGTTGCGCCGATGCGGCTGACCCACCCCTCCATCCGGCCCTCCGGCCGGCTGATTTCGTTCGGTTTCAACGGTCGGCCGATCCAGGCGCTGCAGGGCGAGACGGTCGCCGCCGCGCTGTCCGCCGCCGGTGTAACCACATTTCGCCATACACGTTCCGGCGCGCCGAGGGGCCTGTTCTGCGGCATGGGCGCCTGTTTCGACTGCGTCGTCACCATCGACGGGCGTATCGGCCAGCGCGCCTGCATGACACCAGCGGCCGAGGCCATGCAGGTCACCGGCGATGACCCGGCCACGCTGACCGCCGACCCCGCACTGCCGGCGCGCCAAGAAGACTGCGACGTCCTGGTCATCGGCGGCGGCGTCGCTGGCCTGTGCTCCGCCATCGCCGCCGCCGAGGCCGGTGCCGGCGTCATTCTGCTCGACGAGCGCCACGCGGCCGGCGGCCAATTCGCCAAACCGCTTTCGCCAAGCCACACCGACCCAACCCCCGACGACCAGTTCAGGTTCGGTGCCGACCTGCGCGCCCGTGCCGAACGCGCCGGCGCTCGCCTGGAGGCCGGCGCCATGGTCTGGGGCGCCTTTGCCGCCACCGAGATCGCCGCCCTGGTCCGCGGCCAGTCGGTCACCTACCGTCCGCGCCGATTGATCCTCGCCACCGGAGCCCACGAGGCGCCGGTTCCGATCCCCGGCTGGACCCTGCCCGGGGTGATGACCACCGGCGGCCTGCAAACCCTGGTCCGCACCCAGCGAGTTTGCCCCGGCAGCCGTGTGCTGATTGCCGGCAACGGACCGCTGAACCTGCAACTCGCCTGCGAATTGCTGGCCGGTGGCGTAAAGCCCGTCGCGGTGCTGGAAGCCGCCGCACGGCCGGCCATCGGCGCCTGGCGAGACCTCGCGCGCATGGCTCGCGCCGCGCCCGATCTGCTGCGCAACGGCGCCGCCATGCTGCGCACCCTGCGCCAGGCCGGCGTGGACGTCGTCTGGGGCACCACGCTCGACCGTCTGTCGGGGGACGATCGAGTGGCCCAGGCGGTTGCCGCCGGCCGTAGCTACGCGGTCGATGTCGTCGCCCTGAACATGGGCTTCCAGCCCGAGGTCGGTCTCGCCCGCGCGCTGGGCGTGCCACACCGGCGCGTCGAACGCGGCCCCGGCTATCTCGCCACCGAAACCGACGGCGAAGGCCGCACCGCCATTCCCGGGGTCTTCGCCGTCGGCGACGGCGCCGATCTCGGGGGGGCTCGGGTCGCCGCCGCCGCGGGCCGTTTGGCCGGCCTCGCCGCCGCCCGTGAACTGAAATTCCAAACTCCGTCCGACCGCTCGGCAAGGCGAGCCCTGGCCCGCGGCGAACGGTTCCAGGACGCGCTGTGGCGGGTGTTCGCCGCGCCGTCGGTGCCGATCGTCGACCAAGCCATCATCTGCCGCTGCGAGGAAATCTCCGCCGGGCGCCTGCGTGCCGAAGTCGCCGCCGGCCTGACTTCCTTGCCGGCGCTGAAGAAGGCGACCCGAGCCGGCATGGGTCGTTGCCAAGGCCGTTTCTGTACGGCATCGATTGCGCGGCTCTGCCCGAAATTGCCTGATCCTGACGGTTACGCCGCCCCGCGCGCTCCGCTGCGCCCGGTGCCGGCCGCGCCGCTGATGCGCGAGGCCGGCGAATTCACCGCCCCGCTGCTGCGCCATCCCGCGCCGCCGGTCCGCGTGCATGCGCTGGCGCCGCTGTCGGTTGAAACCCGCAATGCCGATATCGCCGTCATCGGCGCCGGCGCGGTCGGCCTGTCCACCGCCTATTACCTCGCCCAGGGCGGCGCCGATGTTCTGCTGATCGACCGCGACGAGGCGGCGATGGCGGCCAGTACCGCCAACGCCGGCAGCCTGCACGTGCAGTTGCTGTCCTACGACTTCGACGACGCCACCCCCGCCGATGGCGGCCCGGCCGCCCACACCCTGCCGCTTGGTCCGCGCTCGATCGCGCTGTGGAAGCAGATCGCCGCTGCCGCCGGCGAGGACCTCGGGTTGCGCACCGAAGGCGGGCTGATGCTGGCCGAGGATGCCGCCGGCCTGGACTGGCTACGCCGCAAATCCGCCATGGAGCGGCGCTGGGGCATCGAAAGCCATGTACTTGGAAGTAACGAACTGCGCGACCTCGCACCCGCCGTGTCCGACCGCATGGTGGGCGCCGACTTTGTTCCCGCCGAGGGCTATGGCGACCCGCTGCGCGGCATGATGGCGCTGCTCGATCTGGCCCAGGTCGCCGGCGCCCGCCTGCTGCGCGGCGCCGAGGTGAACGCGATCGAGAGGTCCGCCAGCGGCTGGACCGTGACCACCAGCAAGGGCCGCGTCAGCGCCGGCCGGGTGGTCAACGCCACCGGACCTTGGGCGGCGCGTATCGGTCGGATGGTCGGCCTCGACCTGCCGGTCACCGGTACCGTGCAGCAGGTTATCGTCAGCGAACCGGCGCCGGTGCTCACTCGCCATCTGATCGCTGTCGCCAACCGCCATCTGTCGCTGAAACAGCAGGCCAGCGGCGGCCTGCTGATCGGTGGCGGCTGGTTCGGCCGTTTCGATCCGGCGACCGGCCGGACCGCTAACCTGCGCGAGAACATCGAGGGCAATCTATGGGTCTCGGCCCGCGCGGTGCCGGCGCTGAACGGCCTATCCATTGTGCGCGCCTGGACCGGTGTCAACACTGCCATCGACCGAGCGCCGCTGCTTGGTGAGGCGCCTGGGTTGCCCGGCTTGTATAACGCGGTCACTGCCAACGGCTACACGCTGGGGCCGATCGCCGGCCAGCTTACCGCCGATGCGATTTTGCACCGGGAGCCAATCGACCCACACTATCGCATAGAGCGCTTCAACTAACGCAATCGATTGGGTTTGGTCGAGCCGGCCGCCTATTCGCCGGCAGAGGTGTGCGAAGCCGCGGCCCTACAAGCGGCCTACGCGCAGCCGATCTCCCCCGGTTCCTTCCATCGCGTTGCGCAGCGCTGACAGCAGCGCAACGATCGACGGTGCCGCCCGGTCTGGACGCCCCGCCGCCGCCCGCCACGGCGTCTGATAGAACCATCGTGCCGGTCGTAATCCGGGGTCCGCCCGCCTTACGGTGAACCGCCCGTTCGGTGTTTCGACGACCAGCCCGCCGACGCCGGCGCTGACCGTGCCGCCGATCTCCCATAGCTTCAGACAGTCCAGCAGCAGTCCGCGAAGCTGGGCGTCCGTCATGCCCTCGCGCCCAGCGTCCTGAAGAGACGCCGGCCCGCGACCCGGCGGTTACAGCCGAGGCGCGGTGAACATCTCCTCGGCCACCTTGCGGTGCTGCCATTTGCCGTCGTCGAGACTGCCTTTGAACGATCCATTCTCCACCACCACCTTGCCGCGCAACACCGTGAGGCATGGCCACGCATCCATCTGGCGCCCCTCCCACGGCGTGTAATCTGCCTCGTGCAGATCCTCGGCCCGGATCACTCGCTTGTCCGCCGGGTCCAGCACGCAGATATCCGCATCCGATCCTGCCGCGAGCGCTCCCTTGCGTGGATAGAGGCCCATGATCCTGGCTGCATTGGTCGAGACCAGATCGACATAGCGTCGTAACGAATAGCCGCGCTTTCCCACCATCTCGGTGTACATCAGCGCCACCCTGGGCTCCACGCCGGCGTTGCCTCCGGTGGTGTCGTCGATCCGGGCGCCCTGCAACTTCTGCTTCAGGGTGCAGCAGATTTCGTCGGTCGCCACACAGTTGATCGACCCGTCCAGGGTTCCCTGCCACAGTGCCTTGTGGTCCTCGGCTCCCTTCAACGACGGGTAGGTATGATAGATCTGCCCATTCGGCCGCTTATAATCCTCGCTGCTGTAGAGCATGTACTGGTGCAGCGACTCGCCATAGATCGGCACGCCTCGGGTCCTCGCTTCATGGATCGCGGACACCCCGGTCGCGGCCGAGACGTGCATCATATACAGCGCGGTCCCCGCTACCTTCTCCGCCAGCCGGATCACCCGGCGGAACGACACGTCCTCGGACAAGGTGTTGTGCACCTCGGCCATGTTCTCGAATCCGGCACGGCCTTCGCGGATCAATTTGCCATACATGTGCATGACAATGTCGTTGTCCTCCGAGTGGATCACGCCCAGGCCCCGGTTCGCCGCCAGCACCTGGAAGATTTCCCAGATGTCGCCGAAATCAACCATCCGACCCTTGCGGCTGGGGGTGATGTCGGTGGTGAAGATCTTCACCGTCGCGAACCCCGCCTGGATCGCCTCACCCACCTGGTCGGGCAGGTCCACCGGCAGCGCACCCTCGACCATGATGTGCTGGGCATAGTCGCAGGCGCAGTGGCCTTTCCATTCCGCCTCGCGCCGTTCGATCGCATCGCGCAGGTTCTTGCCCTGTGAGGCGCGAGTGAAGTCCAGCATCGTCGTGGTGCCACCCCACAGCGCCGCCTTGCTGACCACGTCGGGCGGAGCGGTCTCGGTCGCGCTGCCGTCCGGCCCTGGCAGGTGCCACTTGCAATGCACGTGCGGGTCGATGCCGCCGGGCATGACGATCTTTCCGGTGGCGTCGATCACGCGCGTGCCCTCGGGCAACGCGATGCCACCCGGCGCCGCCACCGCGGCGATCACCCCCCCGGCGATCAGGATGTCGTGCGCACCGACACCTTGAGGCGTCACCACGGTGTCGCCGCGAATCACCAGATCGATCATTGCGTCCCCCATCAGCAAGCTTTGCCGCATGGTCGCCTGCCGGGGCGAGATCGGCAAGCGGGGTCGGCATTGCGGGCTGGACCAAAGCGGCTACTTGGCAAAGCCGTCGCCATCCGCTTCGCTGCGGTCCCCACCAACCGCTTCGGATCGCAACGTGGCATCGCGTTCTTTCATCCGCCAGGCAATCGGCGCCGCCGTTGTCGCATGCCTGCTGTCTTCGTCGGCCCGCGCCGCCAGCCTGGCCGGCATGTCGCTGCCCGACAGCTACATCGTCGACGGCCAATCGCTGGTACTCAACGGGGTCGGCCTGCGCACCCTGACCATTTTTGGCATCCGGGCCTACATCGCCGGCCTGTATTTGCCGCGGCCCAGCCACGACGCGACCCAGATCCTGGCCTCGGGCGAGCCCCGGGTGGTGATCCTGCGCTTCCTGCGCTCCGCCTCGAAGGCCAGGATCGAGACCGAATACCGAGCCGGCGAGCGGAACAATTGCGGCCAGGGCGGCTGTGCCGCGGCCGACAAGGCCGATTTCGAACGTCTTATCGCCGCCGCCCCCGCGGTGGAGCGCGGCGACACTTCGACCTATGTGTTCACCGCGACCGGTGTCCAGGTGTTCGCCAACCAGCGGCTGATCGGTAACTTCGCCAACAAGGACCTGGCCTATCACCTGCTCGCCGGCTTCATTGGTCCGCACCCCCCGTCCCAACAACTGCGCCGCCGACTGCTGGGTTTGCCGGAAAGCTGATACGGTCCACTTCGGGGGATGCCCAACCCATCAGGAGGCCAGATGGCGACCCAGCATTTTGAAATCGTGGTGATCGGCGCCGGCATCGCCGGGGCCACCGCCGCGGCCCATTTGTCCGCCGACCGACATACCGCCCTGATCGAGGCCGAGGACGTCGCCGGCTACCACACCACCGGCCGATCCGCCGCGATCTGGGTGCAGAACTACGGGCCGCCCGATGTCCGCGAACTCACCCGGCTGTCACGCGCGTTTTACCATGACCCGCCGGCCGGTTTCACCGAAACGCCGCTGATCCGCCGCCGTCCGGTGCTGCTGCTGGCCACCCAGGCGCAACTGCCTGTGCTCGACGCCGCGCTCGCCGTCGGCCAGGGCCTGCGCCGTGTCAGTCCCCAGGATGCGCGGGCCATGGTGGGGGCGCTGCGGCCCGGATACTGCGCCGGCGCCGCGCTGGAAGACGATGCCTTCGACATGGATGTCGCCGCCATCCATCAAGGTTTCCTGCGCACCCTGCGCGCCCGGGGCGGCGTTCTGGCGCTGCGCAACCGCGCCGGGCGGATCGAGCGCCAAGGCCCGCTGTGGTGCGTCCACACCAGTTCGGGGGACGTCTTCGGGGCGCCCATCGTGGTCAATGCCGCCGGCGCCTGGGGCGATGAGGTCGCCCGGATCGCCGGCGTCGCGCCGCTGGGTCTGCAGCCGAAGCGGCGCACCGCCGCGATCGTCGATCCCGCGCCGTTCGACGTCTCCGACTGGCCGATGATCAACGATGTCGCCGAAGGCTGGTATGCCCGCCCGGAGGCACGCGCGCGCCTGATGGTGTCCCCCGCCGACGCCACGCCGACCCATCCGCACGACGTCCAGCCCGAGGAGCTCGACGTCGCCACCGGCATCGACCGGATGCAGCAGGCGCTGGATATTCCGGTGCGGCGGGTGGAGCACAGCTGGGCCGGGCTGCGCACCTTCACCCCGGACGGCAGCCTGGCGTTCGGCTGGGACCGGCACGTCGAGGGGTTCTTCTGGAGCGTGGGGCAGGGCGGGTATGGCATCCAGACCGCGCCGGCCGCCGGACGCCTGGTCGCCGACCTGGTGCTGCGGCGCGATCCGGGCGAGTCCGCGGCGCTGATCGAGGCAATCGAACCCTCGCGCTTCGCCGAGGTGGACACAAGCGCGTAGCCACAACCGTGTCACGCACGGTCGCCTTGTCAGGATCCCAGAACCGGCACCATTGCCAGCCGCAACAGCCCGACGCGGCCGGTGTGGAAGCCGAACGCGGACATCCGTAGATACGCCTCGTATTGGCGCACCTTCTGCTCGCCGACGATCTCCACCGCCTCATCACGGCGCCGATGCAGCGCACGGTACCACAGGTCGCAAGTTCGCCCGTATTGCGTGCGGTCGTTGCGTAGCAGTGTGACCTCGAACACCCCGCTTGCCGCTTCGAGGATTTCGTGCGCCTGCGGCAATTCGGAGTCCGGAAAGATCTGCGTGCTGATGAAGGCGTTGTTCTCGTTCGACCGCATCGTGCCGTAGGCGATGGTCTGCAGCGACATCGCACCCCCCGGCGCCAGCCAACTTCGGCACTTGCTCAGAAACTCGCGATACAGCGCGATCTTTTCCCCCGGCCTGTCGCCCGGACTGGCGAAATGCTCCAGCGCGCCAATTGAAACGATCGAGTCATACTTTGCCGCCGGCGCGTGATCGATCCAGCTTTCCTTCAGCACCCGCACGCGCCCATCCTGCCAGGCGTCGATATGGCGGAACTGCGCTTCGCTCAGCGTCAGACCCGTGGCCTGCTCGATCCGGGTTTGGCTGACCGCGCGCCGCAGCAGACTGCCCCAGCCGCAGCCGATGTCGAGGATGCGCCGACCCCGATCCGCGGCGGATGCCGCGAGATGAAAATCGAGCTTGCGAAGCTGCGCCGCAGTCAGGTCGTCCGGGTCGTCACCCTCGTTCCACAGAGCACACGAATAGGTCAGTGTCTGATCCAGCCACAGCGTATAAAACTCGTTACTCAGATCGTAGTGGTGGCTGATCGCCGCCGCGCTGCCGCCGCGCTTCGTGGGCGCGTCGACCACGTCCCGATCGGGGCCATCTGACCCCGTGGCATCACCCTCGACACTGTTCATTGATGCGCGGTTCCTTCAACACGCCGGCGTCATCTCGATACCGGTGCCATCGGCTCTTTGGTTCCAGTGACCGATCATAGCGGTCCTGGTCACCGACGACTTCGCTAGACCACAACAGTTCCCGGTTGCCGCCGCCATCAGAACCTAGATCACCGCCTCCGCCCTGAGTGTGGCAATCGCGGCGTCGTCATAGCCGATCTCGTTCAGAACGGCGTTGGTGTCGGCACCGACCTCGGGCGCCAGCGTGTCCAACCGGCCGCCGCCATGCGCCATCTGAAATCCGGACCCGATCAGCCGCAGCCGGCCCCAGGGGCTGTCCACCGTTTGCATGACGTTGCGCTCGACGATCTGCGGATGGTCGATGATCTCTTCCACCTTCCAGATGCTGGCGCATGGCGCGCCGGCGTCGTTCAGCCGACGCTCCCAGATTTTCGAGTCCGCGGCAGCCAGCGCTTGCTCGATGATGGCGCGCAGCGCCGCCTCGTTCTCCTTGCGCAGGAACCAATCGCTGAATCGCGGATCGTCCAGCACATCGGCGCGGCCGATGCCGGTCATCAGTGCGCGGTACTGTTTCTCGTCGTTCACCGCCAGCAGCACAAAGCTGTCCTTGGCTCTGAACAGGTTGGCGGTTGCCTTGCGGCTGATCGCCTGGTTGCCGGCCTGCGGCTGGTGATGGCCGGCCACGGTATAGTCGGCGACCTGGGTGGCCAGAAACGCCAGGCTGGCCTCCAGCATGGAAACGTCCACCAACTGGCCCTTGCCGGTGTGGGTGCGCTGGAACAATGCCGACGAGATCGCGAACGCCCCGGTTGCCCCCGACAGCACGTCACAGACCGCGAAGCCGGCGCGGGTGGGCCCCATCTCGGGATGGCCGGTGATCGCCATGATGCCGGACATCGCCTGGATCTTGCCGTCGTAGCCGGCTTCGTTGCTGGCCGGACCGGTCTGGCCGAAGCCCGAAATCGCGCAATAGATCAACCCGGGGTTGACCGCCGACAGCGCTGCGTAGCCGAGGCCCAGACGGTCCATCACCCCGGCGCGAAAGTTTTCCATCACCACGTCAGCCTTGGCCGCCAGCTTCAGCACCACCTCGCGCGCCGCGGGCTTTTGCAGGTCCAGCGTCAGGCTGCGCTTGTTGCCGTTCACCGCGATGAACGCCGAGGCCATGTTGCGGTCGGCCCATTCGCGCGACAGCGGCGTGCGCCGCATGTCCTCGCCGCCGCGGCGCTCGATCTTGATCACCTCGGCGCCCAGCAGCGCCAGTTGATAGCTGGCATAGGGGCCGGCGAGCACCTGGGTGAAATCCAGGATGCGGACCCCGGAGAACGGACGCCCCGCCTTGATCCCGGCGCCAGGCTTGGTCTCGCTGGCCTTGGTCTGGGTGGTCACGCTGCGTTTACAGCCCGGTTCGGGCGGGCGAGTTCCTTCTGGCGGTCGAATTCCTCGCGCCGACGCTTCAGTTCGGCTTCGCCGATCTGTTCCAGGTTGAGGTAGTCCAGCTTCCATCTGCCGTCGGCGCTCCAGCGCAGCGGCGACTGCATTGTGGTCTGCGGGCCGGGGGCGGTTTCCAGCAGCCGCAGCGCCAGATCCAGCGTGCGGTCCTGCGAGGCCACGTCGTGTGGCTTGCCGGCGCTGTTGCCGAGCGGGAAATCGCTGAACAGGAAGCGGGGGGCGGCGGCGTGCTCGACGATATCCTTGGCGCAACCCATCACCACGGTCGGGATGCCGTGGGCTTCGAGATGACGAGCCACCAGCGTGCTGGTCTGGTGGCACACCGGGCAGTTCGGCACGATCACGGCGACATCGGCGCCGTCTTCGCGGATGCGGGCCAGGATCTCGGGGGCGTCGGTTTCCAGCGTGACCCGCTGGCTGCGGTTGGTCGGCGCTCCGTGAAACCGTTTCGATATCGCCCCAATCCGGCCTTCGGCCGCCGCGCGGCGCAGTGCCGGCAGCGGGAACCAGGTGCCGCTGTCGGTCGCGCTGGTGTGGGTGCGATCGTAGCCGATATGGGAGATGCGCAGGTCGTGGTCGCGCGCCGTCTCGCCGGAATACACCGCGTAAAACTTGGCGCTGCCGTTATAGGCCGCGCCGGGGCCCTGGTCGCCCTTGCCCGGCTGGTACGGCGCGGCGGTGGTGACGATGGCGACGCTCGACTGGGTCAACTTCCTGGCCAATGGGGTGAACGGCGCGGCCAGATAGTGCGCCCAGCGATACGGCGCGGTGTAGCCGATCGCGGCGTAATACTCGCGGGTTCGGCGCATGTAGGGGATTGGTGAGTCGTAGTCGGGAGCAAAGCCCGGCGTTGCATCAAGGGCGTGCGCATCGAGGGTCTGGTTCATCGGATCCTCCGCTTGCCGGGGCGTCCCGGCGTTGCGTCGAGTCGTCGCATGGCGGCGGGGTGGCTGCAAGCTTTCGGCGGTCGGCGGCGAGCTCGATCGCATCTCCGAATGCGAGGCCAGCTCGTGGGGAGATTACACCGAACGGGTCACGGCGCCGCCGCTCACGCCGCCGCCACCCGAAGGCCGCGGCGGCGGGTCATCCGGCTGACCAGGAACGCCAACAATACAAGATTGGCCAGATTGAACAGCACCCCCGAGGCGAACGCGGGCCGGTACGACAGAAACATGTCAACCAGCTTGCCAGCGAACCAACTGCCGAATGCCATTCCCGACATGGCCGTCATCAGCACGGTCGGGATCCGCCATGACGCCTCGTGGGACGGGTACAAGTCGCGGATCGCCACCGAGTAGGCCGGGATGATACCGCTGAAGCCGAAGCCGAACGCGCTGGCGACGGCGAACAACCCGACTTCGCTCCGGGTCAGCAGGAACGCGCAGATCGCCAGCGCCTGCAGCGCCGATCCGGCCATCACCGTGCGCAGGCCGCCGAAGCGGTCGGCGAACGCGCCCCAGAACTGCCTGGCGATGAAGGCGCAGGCCAGCATCACCGACAGCATCGCCGCGCCATGGCCGGCGCTGATGCCAAGGTCGCCGCAGAACGCGACCAGGTGCGAGGATGGTATCGCCATCGGCACGCAGCAGCAGAAACTTGCCATGCAGATCAGCCCCATCGTCACGTTCGGTCGCAGCCCCAGCACACGGTCGGCGGCGTGAGCGCCGGCACCTCCCCGCGCCGGCGGCAGCGCTTCCGGGGCTGGCCGCAGCAAGGTCAGCAGCGGCAGGATCGCCAGCACCACCACACCGTAGCCAAGCATCAGCGGCTGCCAGCCGAACCGCTTCATCCCGACCTCCAGCAAGGTCGGCCAGAGCATTCCGGCGATATACTGTCCTGACGAGATCAACGCCAACGCGGTGCCCCGGCGGCGGTCGAACCAGCGGCTGACATGGATCAGCAGCGGCGCATAGATCGCGCCGTTGCCAAGCAGGCCAATCAGCAGCCCGTGGCCGACATATAGTGCCCAGACGGTGCCCAGGCTGGACAGCGCCAGCCCCGCCGCCATGCATATCGTACCCATTGCAACCGTCTTGCGGATACCGATCCGGTCGGCCAGCCAACCCATCGGGATGCCGCCGAGGCCATTGCCGATCCACACCAGCGCGCTTGCCAGCGACACCACCGATCGGTCGGTGTGCAACGACGCCTGGATCTCGCGCAGCCCCACCACGGCAAGCAGCGGCGAGCCAAACGACAATGACAGGATTCCCAGCGTCAGCAGCGCGGCGTGCCACGACTGCCGTGATTCGATGGTGCCGGCGGCATTTCGCTGCACGGAGGTTTCCTCGTCTGGCCGCCCGGTCATTGGCCTGCGCCGGGCACCGATCTATAACCCTTTATCGACCAAAACCCGGTCCAATCAACCCGCCATCCTGGAGACCGCTATGACCGCACCCGGCCGGCCCCAGCCCACCGGACCCGAACCCACCGGTCCCCTGAGGGGCATTCGCGTGTTCGATCTGACCCGCGTGCTGGCCGGGCCGACCTGCGTGCAGATGCTGGCCGACCTCGGTGCCGACGTGATCAAGATCGAGCGCCCCGGCGCCGGCGACGACACCCGCGGCTTCGCCCCGCCCACGGTGCCGGGCACCGAGGAGAGCGCCTATTTCGTTGGTGTCAATCGCAACAAGCAATCGGTCACCCTGGATATTTCACAGCCGGAAGGCCAGGACATCGCGCTGCGGCTGATCGCCGATTGCGACATCCTGGTGGAGAACTTCAAGGTCGGGGCGCTGGCCAAGTACGGCCTCGGCTATCAGCAACTGCACGCCCGCTTCCCGCGGCTGATCTATTGCTCGATCACCGGCTTCGGCCAAACCGGCCCGTACGCGCCGCGGCCCGGCTATGACAGCCTGATCCAGGCGATGGGCGGCGTCATGAGCCTGACCGGGGAACCCGACGGGCTGCCGCAGAAGGTCGGCGTCCCGGTGGCCGATCTGTTCGCCGGCCTTTATGGCTGCATCGGCATCCTGGCGGCGCTGCGCCATCGCGACCTGACCGGCCAGGGCGGCAATACCGGCAGCAATACCGGAGGCCAGCAGATCGACATCGGCATGCTGGACACCCATGTCGCCTGGCTCGCCAACCAGGGCATGAACTATCTGGCGACCGGGGAGAATCCGGCCCGCCTGGGCAACCAGCACCCCAACATCGCCCCCTACCAGGTGTTCCCCACCGAGGACGGCCATATCGTGCTGTCGGTCGCCAACGACCCCACCTTCAAGCGCTTCTGCGAGGCGTTCAACCTGACCAACATGCTGGGGGATCCGCGCTTCGTCACCAACGCCGCCCGCGTCGGCAACCGCCAATTGGTCACCGACGCGCTGACCCCGGTGATGCGACAGCACCCCACGCACTGGTGGATCGAGCGGTTGGAGGCGCTGAAGATCGGCTGCGGCCCGATCAACAAGCTGTCCGAGGTGTTCGAAGACCCACAGGTCATCGCCCGCGAGATGGTGCTGCCGATGGCGCACAGCTCCGGCCAGACCGTCAAGGTCATCGCCAATCCGATAAAATTGTCGGAAACCCCCGCCGACTACCGCATCGCCCCGCCGCTGCTGGGCGAGCACACCGACGCAGTGCTGTCCGAACGATTGGGTCTTGACGCCGCCGCGCTGGCCGCCCTGCGCGAGAAGAACGTGATCTGATGCAACGCCGCCCCGGTTCGGTTCGCTATCTGCTGGGCGGCAAGTTCTATCGCCTGGCGTTCGAGGAATCCGGTGATCCCGCCGCGCCACCGGTGGTTTGCGTGCACGGCATGACCCGCAACGGGCGGGATTTCGATGCCCTGGCCGAGGCCTTGGCCGGGTCCAGGCGGGTGATCTGTCCCGATCTGCCGGGACGCGGCCACTCCGACTGGCTCGACGACCCGATGCTGTATCAGGCGCAGCACTACGTCACCGCTCTGGCGCATCTGCTGGCCTGGATCGGCCGCGATGTGGCCTGGGTCGGCACCTCGCTGGGCGGTATCTGCGGCATGGTGATTGCCGCATCCGACGGTGCGCCGATCAGTCGGCTGGTGCTGAACGATGTCGGGCCGTTCATGCCGGCCGAGGCACTGCGGCGGATTCGGGACTACATGGTGGCTTCGGGCGACTCGCCGCTGATGGCACGCTTTCCCGACCTCGCGGCGGTCGAGCGGCATTTGCGCATCGTCCATGCGCCGTTCGGGCCGCTGTCGGACCCGCAATGGGCGCAACTCGCCCGCAACTCCGCCCGAGCGCTGCCGGACGGGCGGTTTACCATGCATTACGACCCGCGTATCGGCGAGCCGTTGCGGGCCAACCATCCGGTCGATGTGGATATGTGGGCGCTGTGGGACCGCATCCGGGTGCCGCGCATGGTGATCCGCGGCGAAACCAGCGATATCCTGCTGCCCGAGACCTTCGCTCGGATGCAGGCATCAGGCGCCCAGGGGTATGAGGTGCCGCTGACCGGACACGCCCCGGCGCTGCTCGATCCGCCGCAGACGCAGGCTATCCTTTCGTTTCTCGCTGTCTGATCCGGTGCGCCCGCTTCCGGAACAACGGCTGCACCGGCCGTTCGAGGCAGGTCCCTACCGGATGGCGATGGACCTGGTTGCCGTGCCGGAGGCGGACTGGTTCGAGATCGATCGGTTGTATCGGACCGAGATGGCCGAGAAGCGGCGGTTGCTGGCTGGCTCGCATGATGCGGTGTTTGCCGCGATGCCGGCATCGGCTGCGGCGCGGAGGGAGGCGCTGGAAACGGTCGTGGCGGCGTTGGTGTTGCACCATCCGACCTGGTTCAGCCGTGATGGGATGGTGGTGCGGGATCGTTTGACGGACGAGGCCTGGAAGCTTGGGTCGATCGATCCGCTGGACCTGGCCGGACGGCTGGTGCAGGAGGATTTGTGTCTTATCCAGAACGGCGGGGACGGGCCGATGTTCACCGCCGCCTCGCTGTGTTTCCCGAGTCGCTGGCGGCTGATCGACAAGATCGGGAAACCGCTTTCGGCGGTGCATGGGCCGGTGCCGTTTTATGCCGACCGATTGGCGCGGCCGGTGGACCGGTTCATGCGGCACTTGAAGCCGGGACATATCGCCGCGCGGTTGAATTGGTCTGTGCTGGACGATCCGGCGCTGTTCCAGCCCGGCGGCAAGTGGCGGGCGACAGGCGGGTCGGGTGTGACGGCGCAGAACGCGGGGCGTTGCGTGTTCCTGCGCGTGGAACGGCAGACGCTGCGGCGATTGCCGCAGAGCGGGGCGGTGCTGTTCGCGATCCGGGTGCATGTCTCTCCGCTGGAACGGGTGATCGACGGGCCGGAGCACGCTGCCGCCCTGGCCGCGGCAGTGCGGGCGCTGCCGGCGGAGGTTCAGCACTACAAGAGTTTGCTACCGTTCCGGGCGGCGTTGCTGGGGTGGCTGGAGAGCGGCGGCGGCAGCGGCGATGATTCGCGCGGATTCGACGGCGGGCAACAATTGTTGACAGAGCGGGACGAACGAACATCGCCAACGCCGTCCGAAGAGCGGTGATCCGGCTGGTTGGCGATCCGTGGTCAAGCTTGGCTGTCAGTCGCACCGGTCTGCCGCACGCTCACCCACCGTAGGACGCAAGCCGCAAGACCCGTAAACCCGGCACCGCCGGCAGCCGCCGGTCTTGGTGAGAAACGCCGCGCAGCCTGCCTCCTGCGCGGCGCTCAGTTGCAGAGCGTCCGGTGATCGCATGGCGGTCGATGCGCGTCGTGGATGCCGCGCGGGGCGGTGGCGCCGAGGCGACTGGCGGCGGCGAGGCGATCGTCCGACGGCCAGCCGGTGAGCGCTGACCCACCGGCTTGCGACGCCGGGCAGCGCCGCCCGCGATGGCCATGCGACCGATGATCAACACCAGGTTTGACCAAACCAGCCTCACCGGTAGGATGCAGCCCCGTTTGCGCGCCGATCCGCGATCGATCCTGGATCCGACGGCGGACGGATCGCCAAGCCGGATCGGATCGAGAAGGATACGCACCGTCGCCATGACCAGTCCCTCGCGTGCCGACCGTATCCGGGCAAGCCTGATTCAGGCGTTCGCCCCCACCGAACTGGCGATCCAGGACGACAGCGGCCGCCACGCCGGCCACGCCGGAGCGCAGCCTGGCGGCCAATCGCACTACAGCGTGCTGCTGGTCAGCGCCGCGTTCCAGGGCGTCAGCCGCGTCGCTCGATCGCGCGCGGTGCACGCTGCCCTGGCGGCGGAGTTCGGTCCGGCGGAGCAGGGCGGCATGCACGCCTTGGCGCTGACCCTGCGCACGCCTCGGGAGCAGGCGGCCACGCACGGAAGATAATTCTCCGGTTCTTGATAAGTATCTTGACTTGGATGATTTTCTTCTCCCAAAGAGCCTGCTCGTGTGCTGAATCTGGGTTGCGGTGAATGGCCTCGGACAAGGATATCGATCGCCTCGATCGCGAGATTCTACGGCTGATCACGGTCGATGCGTCGTTGTCACTGGCCGACATCGCCGCCAAGGTCGGATTGACCCCGACCCCGTGCTGGAAACGGATCCGCCGGATGGAGCAGGACGGCATCATCCAGCGTCGGGTCGCCGTTCTGGACGCCGACAAGGTCGGGCTTCCGGTATCGGTCTTCGTCGCGGTCGAAACCGCCGACCATTCCAGCGAATGGCTCGACCGCTTCGCCCAGGTGATCCGCGACACCCCCGAGGTGATCGACGCCTGGCGCATGAGCGGCGAGGTCGATTACCTGCTGCATGTGGTGGTCGCCGACATCGCCGCCTATGACCAGTTCTACCGCAAACTGATCGCCGCGGTGCCGCTGCGCAACGTCAGCAGCCGTTTCAGCATGGAGCGGATGAAGGCGGCCCCGCTGCCAGTGTGAGCTGCCAGTATGAGCTGCCAGTGTGACCGGATTGACGCATGCGACGGCCGCATTGCCCAAGCGACTACCCCGGCGTGCCAAAAACCGCCGTTTTATGCGCGTTGTGAACGTTCTTTTAACGATTTCCTGGTCTTCTCCGCTGCGGCAATCAGGAGGTGGCCCATGGCAACAAGTCGTCTAGTCAATCGAAACGTCGTCGCCGAGCGCGGCCGGACCAGCATGCGGCTGGAACCCGAACTCTGGGACATGCTGAGTGAAATTTGCGAACGCGAAGCGCAGGATATGAGCACCTTGGTGCGTCAGATCGAAGCGGCCGGGCACGTAGGCGGCCGCACCAGTGCGGTCCGGGTCTATATCGCGAATTACTTCCACACCGCCTCGACCGAGGTGGGACATGCAAGTGCCGGCCATGGCCCGCTCTTGCATCGCAGGGCAGTGCCGGAGATGACCCGCTCTGCCGCGTAACCGCCGAAGGGACGCAAAAATCACTGCGTCCCGAGTCACCGCGAGCGCAACAAAATGCTGGGCTTGCGGCCGCTAGACCATTTCCAGCCCGACCGGGCAAAGCTGAAATCGGGCTATCCGTGCTCGCGTGCTAGAGAAGACCTTCGAGATGCTCGCCGCAGGGCTGTCCCAATCGGAGCGCGATCCACTCACGGGGTCACTCGCCGTCGATCCCCACTGCGCCGATCCCGCTACCCGACTGTGAAAGCTGCAGTGGAGGACGGGCAAACTGGAAGGCGCGTCGCTCGATGCGCGACGATCAGGCCCACCCGAGCTCCTTCATTGCCCAGGAAGCGTTCCAGATTTTTACCATGTGGCAGATTTTCCCGCCGTCAAACTGCATGACGTAGACGTAGTCGGTGGTAGTGCTTCTGCCGGTCGGCGGCAGTGGTCCGCCCTGTCCGGTGTGGGTAGCGGAGAACACACCAAAAGCGCATACGTTCCGGCGTTGCTCGTCCGTCGCGAACGACTTCACCTCGTAGCGGCCGTTCGGCATGAACGTCAGCAGGCCCTTCATCCATTCGGTATAATCGCGCAGAGTCTTGATTTCAGCCAGTGGTTCGGCCTGGGCTGAGAATGTCGCGTCCGCCGTGCAAAAGCCGCTGCAACCGTCCCAACCTTGTCCGGTCTCACAGGCTTTGAAGAACTGGTCCGCGGTCTGGGTAATCGTGCTCATCGTCTTGCTCCGTCTGTCGAGGATCAGGATGGCAGAGATCAGGGGCCTCCGTCGCGGCGCGGATTGCTCCGGGCAGGCCGGCCTGGCTGCGATACGCCACTATGGCCGCGCGGCCAAGGACCGGGCCGCCTGCGTCCTCGATGGGCGTGCGCCGCCTCGGCCGGCCAAGGATCGCTGATGGCGGCGTAGATCCCAAACCGAGACGGTCGTGGTTCGGCAGAGCGTGATCCGTGCAGGTGGCATCACCGAAGCGGGGAATCACGCGATCAAACAAGGTGTTATACAGTGGCTCAAAGGGCTGGCTGGTACGCGCGCAGGGTTGGCGTGGCGGTTGGCGCGCAAAATCAATCGATACCGGCGGCCCGTCGGCCAACCGATGAACCAAGTTTTCAGGCGGCTGGCATTAAAGCGGGGTCGGTGAGCCAAGGCGAACGGAAACCGCTTCAGGTGCCACGCGCGCTGCGCCGCGAGCGACGATCACGCTTGATTTGGACATCCCATCCGGCGCAGCCCAGTCGCTACCCGCCGGCGCCGGGTTTTTGCCCCGATAGCGTATCCAGCGCGGATTGGATGACCTTGGCGTCCGCGCTGCCGGGAGGCACCTGAGTCAGCAGCGTGCTCCAATACTGCCGAGCCTGATCCGGATGGGCATCCTGGGCGGCTGCCATGCCGAGATACCACAGCACCAGCGGTTGGGTCGGCTCAGACGCCTGGACGCGCTTCAGCAGACCGACCACCCGGGGCGAGACCTTGTCGGTCGGGGCGTGATCGCTCAGCAGCGCGCGGGCTTCCTGTAACGGGATCGAGACATCGTCCGGCTTCAGCCCGGCCGCCTTGTCGAACGCGTCGGCCGCCTTGTCGGGTTCATGCAGCACGCCATAAGCGCGGCCGAGGCGCAGCCAGCCGTCCAGGTTCGATGGATCGGCCTGCTGCTTCGCCGCCAGTTGGGCGACCATGCCGCGGATCATCCCCTGGCGCTGTGCATCGGACATGTTGGCGGCATCGGCGACCGCCTTGGCGTCCGGTCCCCCAGCTGAACCAGCGGCCCCTGAACCGGCGGCCCCTGAACCGGCGGCCCCCGAACCGGCGGCGTCCGATCCCGTGGTCGGGCCGGGCGCGGGCGGCCTGCCCTCGGCCAGTTTCGGCACCGCGATGCCGGCGGACTGGGCGGCCGCGGCAACCTGGCGGCCCAACTGAGGCCGCACCGGGGAATCCGCCGGCAGGTCGGCCAGCAGCGCCTGCAGCCCGTCGATCGCGCGGCGCGGCTCGCCGGCCTGCATCGCGGCAATGGCAAGGTAATAGCGGGCGATGCCGCTGGCAGGGTCGGCTTTAAGCACTTGTTTCAGCGCCGTCTCGGCCGCCGGGGTCACCGTGCCGCCGGCCTGCATCACCATCACCTCGGCGTGGTCGGCCAGCACCACGGGACTGGTCTGGCCCAGGTCGATGGCGTGGCGGTAAGCGTCCTCGGCCTTATCCCACTGGTCCAGCATCGCCAGGCTGCGGCCATACAGCAGCCAGCCTTGGGCGTTCCCGGGGTTCTGTTTCAACTGCGCCGCCAGTGCGGCGACCGCCCCGCGCATCGAGGACTGGCTGTTGTCGGCGGCGAATTCCGCGGTACGCGAAGAATACGGCTCGTCCGGCACGCCAGGAGACCCAAGCCACAGGTAGCTGGAGACCGATCCGGCGGCAATGACCAGGAACACGATGGCGGCCAGCACCGGGCTGCGCGACAGCCGCGGCGGGGCGGGGGGGACCCGGTCGGCGGCGAGCAGCCGGCGCTGGATTTCCAGTCGCGCGGCGGCGGCCTCGGCCGGTGAGATCAGCCCGCGCGTGATGTCGCGGTCGAGTTCATGCAGTTGGTCGCGATACACCGCCTGGTCGAAGCTGGCACGAGCCGGCACCGGGCGGCTGCCGCGCAACAGCGGCGCCAGGATCGGCAGCAGCGTGCCGAATGCCAGCAGCGCCAGCAGGAACGGCAGGATCAAACGTCTCTCTCCCGCATCAGGCCGTCCAGGCGGCGGGCTTCGTCAGGACTGAGCGGGGCGTCGTCGACGGACGTTGCCCGGCGCCGGCGCAGCCAAAGCAGGCTTCCTGCCAGCCCGAACAGCACCAGGGCCGGTGGACCGTACCAAAGCACGTAGGTGGCCGGCTCGACCGGCGGTTTCAGCAGCACGAAGGCGCCATACCGATTGACCACGGACTGGATCACCTGGGCGTTGGTATCGCCGGCAGTCAGCCGCTGACGCACGAAGATGCGGATGTCGTGCGCCAGGCTGGCGCCGGATTCGTCGATCGATTCGTTCTGGCAGACCAGACAGCGAAGCCCGGCGCTGATGCTGCGGGCCCTGGCCTCCAGCACCGGGTTGGCCAGCCGTTCGCTGGGTTCGACGGCATGGGCGGCAACCGCGCTCAGCAACAGCACGCCACCCAGCAGGCAGACACCCAACAGCCATCCGCGCGCCCGCCAGGCACGCGGCAAGCGAGCGCGAACGGCCGCTCTCATGCCTGCCCCAATTGCTTGAGCAACGGCAGCAGTTCGCGGTTCACCGTCTCGGCGGTCAACGGCCCGACAAAGCGCTTGCGGATGGTTCCGGTGCGGTCGATCACGTAAGTCTCCGGCACGCCATAAACGCCGAAATCGAGGCCGACACTTCCGTTCTCGTCAACGCCTACCTGGCGATACGGATCGCCGAACGTCGCCAGCAGTCGCGCCGTGTCGGCCGGCTTGTCCTTATAGGCGATACCATATAGCGGCAGGTGGTCCTGCTCCGACAACCGCATCAACAGCGGATGCTCGATCCGGCAGGGCACGCACCAGGACGCGAAGAAGTTGATGACGAAGGGGTGTCCCTTCAGCGCATCCAGATCCAGCTTCCTGCTGGTGTCCAGCCCGGCAAGGTCGAAGTTCGGCGCCGGTTTTTCGATCATCGCCGAGGGTAGTATGTGGGTGTCGTGGCCGGGCAGTAACGCGAGGGCAAAATATCCCGCGACGATCAGGAAAATCGCCAGCGGCAGCAAGTAGAACAGGCGCTTCATGATCTACTCGCCGGCGGCGGGGACCGGCTGCTCGGCCCGCCGCGGCGCCCGGGCGGCAGCGCCGACACGCCAGCGGCGATCGCTCAGGCTGACGAAGCCGCCGAACGCCATGATCACCGCGCCGAGCCAGATCCAGGGCACCAGCGGCTTCCAGTAGACCCGCACCGTCCAGTCTCCAGCGGTGCCGGAATCGCCCAGCGCGACGTAAAGGTCGGCCAGCAAATTGGTGCGGATCGCGGTCTCCCCGGTGGTCTGCTGTTGCAGCGGAAAGAACCGCCGTTGCGGGTGCATCATGGCGACGAATTCGCCGCCGCCCTTGGGGCCATAGGTGACCCGGATCGAGGCGTCGTCGGCCATGAAATTGGGGCCTGGGACATGGTCCACATGCTCCAGCGTCAGATGATAGCCGGCGATGTCGATGCTGCCGCCGGGCTTCAGCGCCTGGATCGCCTCCTGCGCCCAGGCCGAGGCGGAAAATCCGGCGACCGACACCGCCAGGCCGAAATGCGCGAGGCTCATGCCATAGCTTGCTCGCGGCAGGTGGATGGCGCGCCGCAGGCTGTCACCCAGCGGGATGCGGAACAGCCGGATCCGCTCGGCGAACTCGGTCAGCACCGCGGTGGCGAGCCAAGCGGACAGGCCGAGACCGAACACCGCCAGCACCGGCCCGCCATGGGTGACATAGAACGCGCCCAGCACGACCAGCGCGGTGGCGATATAGGCGACCCACAGCCGTTGCAGCGCGCCGAGAATGTCGCCGCGCTTCCAGGCCAGCATCGGGCCGATACCGACCGCTATCACCATCGGCACCATCATCGGCGCGAAGGTGCGATTGAAGAACGGGAACCCGACCGACAGCTTCGGGCCGCCCGTGGCATCCAGGAACAGCGGATACAGCGTGCCCAGGAACACCGTCGCGCAACCGCACGACAGCAGCACGTTGTTCAGCACCAGCGCGCCCTCCCGCGAGATCGGCGCGAACAGCCCGCCCCCCTTCAGCGACGGGGCGCGAATGGCATACAACGTCAGGGACCCGCCGATCGCCGCGACCAGCAGCAACAGGATGAAGCTGCCGCGCTGCGGGTCGGTGGCGAAGGCATGGACCGAGGTCAGCACGCCGGAGCGAACCAGGAAGGTGCCGACCAGCGACAGCGAGAAGGTGATGATCGCCAGCAGGATGGTCCAGGATTTCAGCGTGTCCCGCTTCTCCACCACGATGGAGGAGTGGATCAGTGCGGTGCCGACCAGCCAGGGCATGAAGGATGCATTTTCGACCGGGTCCCAGAACCACCAGCCGCCCCAGCCCAGCGTGTAGTACGCCCACCACGATCCCATGGCGATGCCGATGGTCAGGAAGCACCACGACGCCAGCGTCCACGGCCGCACCCAGCGCGCCCAGGCGGCATCGACCCGGCCCTCGATCAGCGCGGCGACGGCGAAGGCGAAGGCGACCGAAAACCCGACATAGCCGAGGTAGAGGAACGGCGGATGGAACGCCAGGCCAGGGTCCTGCAGCACCGGATTGAGCCCCTGGCCGTTCGGCGGCGGCGGGAACGTACGCAGGAACGGGTTGGAGGTCAGCAGGATGAACAGCAGAAATCCGGTCGCGATCATCCCCTGCACCGAAAGCACCCGGGCGCGCAGCGCGGGCGGCAGGTTGTCGCTGAACAGCGCCACCGCGGCGGCGCACAGCGACAGCATGAACACCCACAGCAGCATGGAGCCCTCGTGATTGCCCCAGACGCCGGTGATCTGATATAGCAACGGTTTGTCGGTGTGGCTGTTTTCCACCACGTTGACGACGGTGAAGTCCGACGTGACGTAGGCGTACATTAGCGACAGCATCGACAGCGCGGTCAGCGCGAAGCCGATCAGGGCGCAGGATTTGCCGATCGCCATCCAGCCGACGTGGCGCCGAGCCGCGCCGATCAGCGGAACCGTCGATTGAATGATCGCCACGAACAGCGCCAGGATCAGCGCGAAATGACCAAGCTCGACGATCATGACACCGCCGCACCGCGGTTGATCCGGCCTGCCCGCGCGATGGCGTCGCCCGACGCGGGCGCCTCGGTCACGTCGCCCGACGCGGGCGCTTCGGTCACGCCGCCCGGCGCGGGCGCTTCGGTCACGCCGCCCGGCGCCGTTCCACCGGGATGATCCGCACCAGCGCGGCGACCAGTTCGTTCATCATAGCGTCGGTGTGCAGCGGGCCGGGGGTGAAGCGCAGGCGCTCCTCGCCGCGGGCCACGGTCGGATAGTTGATCGGGGTCGCATACATGGCGAACTCGTTCAGCAGGCGCTGGCTGACATCCATGCAAAGCGCGGCCTCCCCGACATGCAGCGGCACGATATGACTGATTGATTCGATCCGCGGCAAGCCGGCCGCGTCGAACCGGGATTTCAACGCCGCGGCCCGTTCGAACAGCTTGGCCCGCCGCACATGGTCCTGGCGCACATGGCGCACGCTGGCAAGTGCGGCGGCGGCGGTCATCGGCGGCAGCGAGGTGGTGAAGATGAACCCAGGCGCGGTGCAGCGGATGAAGTCCACCACCTCGGCATCCCCGGTGATGTAGCCGCCGTGGCAGCCGAACGCCTTGGCCAGGGTGCCCTCGATGATGTCGACGCGGGCGGCGACCCCGTCGCGCTCCGACACGCCGCCGCCATTCGGGCCATACATGCCGACGGCGTGCACCTCATCGAGGTAGGTCATCGCGCCGTAGTGTTCCGCAAGGTCGCAGATTTCGCCGATCGGGGCGATATCGGCGTCCATCGAATAGACCGATTCGAAGGCGATCAGCTTCGGCGCGGCCGTCGGCGCGGCGCGCAGCAGGGTTTCCAGGTGCGCGGTATCATTATGGCGGAAAATGTTGACGATGCCGCGCGCGCCCTTGATGCCGGCGATCATCGAGGCGTGGTTCTTGGCGTCGGAAAACACCTGCCACGGCTGATCCGAGCCCAACGGCGCGCTGTTCAGGATGGTGGACAGCGCCGCCTGGTTGGACACGAAGCCGGAGGTGAACAGCAGCCCGGCCTGCTTGCCGTGCAGATCGGCGACCTCCGCCTCCAACTCGTCGTGCACCGGGCTGGTGCCGCTGATGTTGCGGGTTCCCCCAGCCCCGGCGCCCATCGTCCGCGCCGCTTGGCAGGCAGCGTCGACCGCCACCGGATGACCGCCCATGGCGAGGTAGTCATTGGACGACCACACCAGCACGCGCGCCCCATCCGGCCGCCTGTAATACGGGAAATCGTCGGCGCGCTTCTGCAGCGGCGTAAAAATCCGGTAACGCCCTTGATCGCGGATCGAGGAGAGGGACCGACGACAATGGTCTTTGAACGCGTTCATCCTTCGGAACCCTCAGCTTGCGCCACCGTCAATTTCCGCCCTGGCAATCCAGGGCGACGGACCGTTCTCGGCGATCGGATCCCCCAAACCAATGAACCTGTTCACAGCGGATTTTGTTCCAGGTTAATCAACGCGCAACGGAGAAATGCGCAGATTGAGCATCGCGTCAACCGGAATCGCGCGGATTATTTAAGCTTAATCAGCGTCCGATTGATCGCGCGGCCAAATCCCGAATGCCGGCCCGAGGCTTTGCAACCGCCACGGCGGATGCGATAGGATTTGCTGCAATGCGGTATCGGTCGCTAGCGGTCCGATCCGCGCACCGCCTTGGGAGCCTGTCATGCCGTTGACCCAGCCCGCCGCGCGCCAGCGCCTGCACACGCGCAGCATCGAAATCAATGGCTACCTCCGCACCGACGGCCACTACGACATTGAGGCGCACCTGACCGATTGCAAAAGTTTCGCCCAGACCAATCTCGACCGCGGGGTCATTCAGCCGGGCGAACCGGTCCACGACATGTGGCTGCGTCTGACTGTGGATGACCAAATGCGCATCCATGCGGTCGAGGCGGTCAGCGACAACACGCCCTATGCGATCTGCCCGGCCGCGGCGCCCAACTTCACCCGGCTGGCGGGATTGCGGATCAAGCCCGGCTTCCTGCGTGAAGCGGCCCAGAGGGTCGGGGGCATCGTTGGGTGCACCCATTTGCGCGAGCTGCTGCAGCAAATCGCCACCACTGCCCTGCAGACCATCACCCCCGCCAAGGCTCGGCGGGACATGGCAGCCGAGGGCGTCGCGGACGATACCCCCGGCAGCGAGGCGCTCGACAAAAGGATCACCGAACAATGGGGCGGCGGCAACAAGATCCTGAACAGTTGCCTGGCCTATGATCAGAACGGGCCGCTGGTGAAGCGCCGTTGGTCGCATCTGTACACCGGGCCGGACGTGGCGGCCAAGGAAACCGCCGGTTAAGGTGGGTTGCCGCCTATAGCGGCAACGAATTGACAGCGTGGTGCCGGCGATCAACATTGCCGCCGCTGGCCGGCTAACGTCCGGCGCCAGGTCTCGATCCGCCCGCGCCCGCCCCGCTTCCGGATCGGCCGAAGACACTGATTGCACCACCACACAAAGGGTTCGAGCGATGTCGGACATCTACGCGCAACGCGGCTACGGCGATCGGCCGGTCGGCTTCGGTGCCAAGATCGGTGTCGTGGTGGTGGATTTTCAGCGCGGCTTCGTCGGCGCCGATTTCCCGATGGGCGGTGCGCCGATGGTGGATCAGGCGGTGCGCAACACCGTTCCGGTGATCGAGGCGGCGAAGCGTGCCGGCCTGCCCGTCATCGCCTGCGTCAACGGCTACGACAGCCCGCGCGCGGCGCCGCATTGGAAGGTGGGCGCGGTGTTCGATCTGCTGCGCGGGTCGGCGGCGGTGGACCTCGACCCGCGCATCGCCGCGGCCGCCCCCGACGTGACCTTGATGAAGTCCGCGCCATCGATCTTCTTCGCCACACCGGCGGCCGCGATCCTGAACAAGGAGCGCGTCGATACCGTCATCGTCACCGGGTGCATCACCTCGGGCTGCGTGCGGGCCAGCGTGATCGATGCTTTCTCGTTGGGTTTCCGCGTGATGGTGCCGCATGATTGTGTTGGCGATCATGATGCCGAGGCGCACGCGCAGAACCTGAAGGACGTCGAGCGGCGATACGCCGACGTAATCGATGCCGCCATCGCGATCGAGGCGATCGAACAATGGCGGCAATCGAACGACAAATCCTGATCGATCCTGTGCGCCAGAGCGATCGCGATGGCTTTGCCGATGCCTTTCTGGGCGCCGGTCACCAATGCCGTTTGACCTGTCAGGGCTGCCATCCGCGTCTCCCGTGAATGCCGCACCCACAGCCTGGTCAACCCGACGGCTCGCGTCACCCGCTCAAGCCAGCCAATCATCCCGGGGTCGCGCGTCCCGGCGGCCGAGCAGCGGAACGCTGAAGCAGGGTGATGGAGATGAACGCCCCAAGCCAGGACCCGATCGCGGCAAACACCACATAGACCCAGTTTTCGGTGTAGCTGATGACCGCGTAGGAAGACAGCAGGTACCAGACGCTGCTCCAGGTGGCGGCGGGCACGCGGCGGCGCGCCGCGACAGCGGAGGTAAACATCACATAGACCGCGTCGGTCGCCGCGGTGGCGACCACGACACCGGCGGCGACCAGCGGATTTATCGTCGGGACCATGAACCCCTCCTCAGGACGCGGTCAGCGTAGCAGAGAAGAAGAGCGGCGGACCCCTCGGCCGGCCCGTTCCGGAAGCCGGCTATAGTTCCTCGACCTGATCCACGCCGGGCAGCGCCTTCAGCGCCTGAGCCAGCCCCGGGGTGACGTTGTAGCCGCCGGGCAGGTCGATTTCGACGTCCTGTTCGCTGCCGATGCTGGGCACCAGGGTGACCCGCCCGCGCCCGCCGGCCTCGCGGCCCAGCAGGTCGCGGATATGCGGCACGGCGGCGGTTTCGCGTAGCCACACGCGTATTGACGCGCCAGCCGCCGCCGCGGCCTTGTCCAGCGGCGTGACGTCCAGCGCGGTGACGCGAACTGCATCGCCCTCGGTCTTGACTTCGGCGGTCACCAGCAGGTTGGCACCCGATACCAGCAGGTCGCGGGCACGGTTCAGCACCTCGCTGAAGCAGGTGACCTCCACCGACCCGGCGGCGTCGGAAATCCGCACCCACGCCATGCGGCTTCCGGTGCGAGTGATACGTTGTTTGGTCGATACGACCGTGCCGGCCAGCTTGACGCGGCTAACCCCGGCGGCGGCGCGGGAGTCGACCTGGACCGAAGATACCACGCCAAGCCGTCGCAATGCCTGGGCGTAGGCGTCGAGCGGGTGTGCGGTCAGATGGAAACCGACCGCCTCGGCTTCGAACGCCAGGCGTTCAAGCGGCGGCCAGTCGGGGATTTCGGGCAGCCGAAGCGGTTCGGGCTTGCTGATAATGCCGCCGAACAGGCCGATCTGGCCGCTGTCCTTTTCCTGCTGGTCGGCCTGGGCTCGCCGCAGAATCGTTTCGGCACCGGCGAACACCCGAGCACGGTTGGGGTCCAGCCGATCGAACGCGCCGGCGCGCGCCAGGTTCTCGATCTGCATGCGGTTGATCTGGCGCGGATCGACCCGGGTGGCGAAGTCGGTGACATCCTCGAACGCCGCCTCGGCGCGGCAGGCGACAACCGATTGCATCGCTGCCGAACCGACCTTCTTGACCGCGGCCAGCGCATAGCGGATCGCCAGGTGGCCGTCCTGGATGCGTTCGACGGCAAAATCGGCCCCCGAACGATTGATGTCGGGCGGCAGGATGGTGATCGCGCCGCGTTCGGCTTCCTGTTTGAGCGCCGCCAGGCGGTCGGTGTTGTTGACCGCCAGGCTCATGCTGGCGGCGAGGAACACCTCGGGGTGATTGGCCTTCAGCCATGCGGTCTGATAGGCGACCAGGGCGTAGGCGGCGGCGTGCGATTTATTGAAGCCGTAATCGGCGAATTTCGCCATCAGGTCGAACACTTCGGTGGCCTTGGCCGGGTCGATGCCGTTGCTGATCGCGCCTTCGGTGAAGATAGTCCGTTGCGCCTCCATCTCGGCGGCGATCTTCTTGCCCATGGCGCGGCGAAGCAGGTCGGCCGACCCCAGACTGTAGCCGGCCATTTGCTGGGCGATCTGCATGACCTGCTCCTGGTAGACCATGATGCCATAGGTTTCGGCCAGGATGTCGTGGATCAGCGGGTGCGGCGCGTCCCACTTCTCGCCATGCTTGCGCCGGCAGTAGTCCGGGATGTTGGCCATCGGCCCCGGACGATACAACGCGACGGCGGCGATCAGGTCCTCGAACCGGTCGGGGCGCATCAACCGCAGCGTGTCGCGCATGCCCTGGCCCTCCATCTGGAACACCCCGCCGGCGTCGCCACGCTGCAGCATCTCGAAGGTCCTGGCGTCATCGAGCGGCAGCCGATCGAGATCGACCTCGATCCCCAACCCCCTCAAAAAAGTCTCCGCTCGGCGCAGGATGGTCAGCGTGGTCAGGCCGAGGAAGTCGAACTTGACCAGGCCGGCCTGCTCGACGTGCTTCATCGAATACTGGGTGACCAGGAAATCCGATTTCGGATCGCGGTACAGCGGCACCAGTTCGACCAGCGGGCGGTCGCCGATCACCACGCCGGCGGCATGGGTGGATGCGTGTCGATACAGGCCTTCGACCCGCAGCGCGATTTCCATCAGCCGACCGATGCCCTCGTCCTCGTCGCGCAGCACCTGCAGCCTGGGTTCGCCGTCCACCGCCTGCTGCAGGGTAACCGGCTTGGCCGGATTGTTGGGGATCAGTTCGGCGACCCTGTTGACCTGCCCGAACGGCAGGCCCAGCACGCGGCCAACGTCGCGAACCGCGGCGCGAGCCTGTAGTTTCCCGAAAGTAATGATCTGGGCGACCCGGTCACCGCCGTATTCGTTGCGCACATAGTCGATGACGCGGTCGCGGCCCTCCTGGCAGAAGTCGATGTCGAAGTCGGGCATCGACACCCGTTCGGGATTGAGGAACCGCTCGAACAGCAGGTTGAAGCGCAGCGGGTCGAGGTCGGTGATGGTCAGCGCCCAGGCGGCGACCGACCCGGCCCCCGACCCGCGCCCGGGACCGACCGGAATCCCTTGCGCCTTCGACCACTGGATGAAATCCGCCACGATCAGGAAGTAGCCGGCGAAGCCCATGCTGGCGATCACCGACAACTCGTAGTCCAGCCGAACGCGGTAGGTTTCGCGCGCCGCCGGCTCGACCCCGGCGGCGTCCAGCCGCCGCTGCAACCCCTCGATCGCCATGGCGCGCACGGTTGCTTCCTCGGTCTGGCCGGGGCGCACCTTGGGCGACACCGGCAGCAGCGGCTTGCGGGCTTCGGCCATCACCGCGCAGCGGCGAGCAACGGCCAGAGTGTTGTCGCAGGCCTCCGGCAGGTCGGCAAACAGCGTGCGCATGTCGGCCGCCGGCTTGAACCAGTGTTCCGGCGTCACCCGGCGGCGATCGGGTTCGGACAGGGTGCGGCCCTCGGCGATGCACAGCAGCGCGTCGTGCGCCTCGTGCATGTCCGGTTCGGCGAAATAGCAGTCGTTGGTGGCGACCAGCGGGATGCCCCGGGCGTCGGCCAGGGTGATCAGGCCGGGCTCGATGGCGGCATCGACCGCCAGGCCGTGGCGGTGCAGTTCCTGCAGCGTGCGGTCGGGGAAGGCCTCCGCCATGGCATCGAGAAGACGTTCCGCCTCGGGCTTCTGACCCTCGGCGAGCAGGCGCCCCACCGGCCCGGTGGTGCCGCCGGTCAGCAGCAGCAGGCCGGCGGCGTATTCGGCGATGCGGGCGAACGGCAATTGCGGCTTCAGCGCCGGGTCTGTCTCCAGGAAGCCCAGCGAGGACAGGCGCCGCAGGTTGGCCATGCCGGTGGCGTCCTGCGCCAGCAGCACCAGCGGGTCGGGCGGCAGCCGAGGATTGTCGGCGCGGGCAAGCCCGACCTGGCAGCCGATGATGGGTTGGATGCCCTTGCCGGCGCAGTACTGGGAAAACTCCAGCGCGCCGAACAGATTGCCGGTGTCGGTGATCGCCGCCGCCGGCATCCCGGCCTCCTTCGCCATCGCCGCGATCCGGTCGGGGCGGATCGCGCCCTCGCTGAGAGAATAGGCGGAATGGGTGCGCAAGTGGACGAAGTCGGCGTGGGGCATTGTGCCAGGGTATCAGGGGCCGCCGAGTCTGGGCAGGCCTGTCGCTAGCTCGTAAACCTGTCCGGTTTTCGTAGCTCATGATCTGTCCGCTTCGTTCTTGGTCTGATCCGGGGCATGCCCCGGATCAGACCCGCCATCATGGAAGCGTGTCATGCGGCGAGCCGCTCGGGCGCGATGATCAGGCCTTGAGCGTCGTAGTCACCCATCCGGTGCGGACCCCAGAACACCGCCAGGCGGCCGTCCGGATAGCCATGCACCCGCACCGTCGTTTTGACGAAGTGCGGCCGCAAATGGCTCGGCGGCAATTGCAGACTGAGGCGGTCCCATTTGACCGTGTTGTCGGGCCCCACCACGCGGTCGTCCTGCAGGCACAGGATTTCCCGCCACGCACCCGTTGCATCAGCCACGAAGGCCGACCCCTCCTGCTCCGCCTCAACCGCAAAACGCTTGTTGTGCTCCGGGATGAAGCTGTCGCGAAGCCAAATGTTGGCGGCCTCGACGCTGTCAATCCCGGCCAGCTTGAACTCCTTCGGAAGACGATCCTGCAAGGTCTGGAACACCCGCTCCGAGCGACCCCGCGCCTGCGGCGAGTAGGCCGCGATATGTTCGATGCCAAGCTGGCGCAGCGCCCGTCCGACCTGCGTCAGCGCCGTCTTCGACACCTTGCCCCCCGCCTCGGGGGTGAAGAAGTAGTGGCTGCCGCGGTCGGTGTAGAGCGAGCAGAACAGGCCATGCCGCGCCACCACCTCGCGCAGTCCCCGGAAGCTCGATGCGGTGCCCTCCTGATCCACCAGGAAGGCCGAGTAGAGCGCGCTGGTGGCATCCTCCATCGTCACCACCAGGTCGTAGACGCGCGCCTCGCCAGGCAACCAGGCATGCGTCGAGGCGTCCTGATGCAGCATCATGCCGACCATCGGCCGGCGCGGCCGCTTCTTGCGGTGCGCCGAG
The DNA here is from genome assembly GCF_965277165.1 of Rhodopila sp. Classification (GTDB taxonomy): domain Bacteria; phylum Pseudomonadota; class Alphaproteobacteria; order Acetobacterales; family Acetobacteraceae; genus Rhodopila. The sequence goes on along the minus strand of NZ_CBDICE010000005.1, from coordinate 644,909 downwards.
CGCGTCTTGGCCCGAACCACCAGGCCTTCGCGCTGCAGGTGCAGCTTGGTCACCGTGTAGCCCAGCCCATAATTGTGCCGTTTGCGCAACTGCTCGTGGAAGTGCTGCACCGTGAAGCCGCGGTAGAGCTCCCGATACAGCCCCAGCATCCGCTCGATCTCCGCCACCGGAGCGCGACGCAGCGACGGCGCCAGGCGTCGGTCGGCCAGACCGGGCAGGCCAAACTCGCGATGCCGGTCACGCCACCGGCGGAAGGTCCGCTCGCTGATCCCAAGCAACTCAGCCGCTTCCATCTGGCTCAGCTCCGACCGCTCCGAGCGGCCCAAAACATCCGCAAAACGCATCCGACGTATGCCCTCGTGAATGCGTGCCCGATCCATCCGCAAACCCCCGACCTGGAGGTCCAGATGACCGGACACTTCACGAGCTACCAAACCCGGACAATTCATTAGCTAGCCACACGAGTCTGGGCAGTCCTTGCGTCGGGGTGGCCGGGCGACTATCTTCCGACCAGTCGAACCAGTTGGTCGAAACAAGGTGACCCGTGCGCGAAATTCAATCTTCGGAAGCCAAGACCCATTTGCCCCAGCTGCTGGATGACGTCGAGCGCGGGGAAACCATCGTGATCACGCGGCACGGGCGGCCCGTGGCGCGTTTGGTTCCGGATGAGGAGATCCGGCGGGCGGAACGGGCCGAGGCGATCGCGACGATCAAGGCGCTGCGCAAGGGCATGGGGAAAATACCGCTTCAGGAACTGCTGGATGCGCGCCACGAGGGCCACAAGTATTGATGCTGTTCGTCCTGGACGCCTCGGTCGCAGCGGTCTGGGGCCTGGAGGATGAAGACGACACCATCGCCGATCTCGCGTGGGCGCGGATGGGGTCGGGGGGCGCCGTAACCCCGGCGATCTGGTGGTTCGAGGTCCGCAATGTGCTGCTTATCAACGAACGCCGCGGCAGAATCTCGGAGCGGGATGGGGCGATCTTCCTGCGTGCACTCGAGAGGATGAATGTCGAGGTCGATCATGCGCCGGCCGGGGATTCCGTTCTCAGCCTGGCCCGCCGCCATCGCCTGACGGTTTACGATTCCGCCTACCTGGAACTGGCCTTGCGCCGAGACCTGCCGCTGGCCACGCTCGACAAGCAACTCGCCGCCGCGGCCAAGCGCGAAGCAGTGCACTTGATCGACTGAACCGGTAAGGACGCACCATGTCGCGCATGACCACGGCCGAGGCGGTGATCGAAACCCTGTTGGCGCACGGCATCGACACGCTGTTCGCCCTGCCGGGAGTACACAACGACCACCTGTTCGACGCCGCGCACAAGGCCTCGGACCGGATTCGCGTGATCCATCCCCGGCATGAGCAGACCGCCGCCTACATGGCCCTCGGCGCCGCGCTGGCGACCGGGCGGCCGCAGGCGTTCGCGGTGGTGCCGGGGCCCGGCGTGCTGAACGCCTCGGCAGCGCTGCTGCTGGCCTATGCCACCGGTGCGCCGGTGCTGGCGCTGGCCGGGCAGATCCCGTCCTTCGCGATCGACCAGGGCCACGGCCACCTGCACGAAATCCACGACCAGATCGGGCTGCTGCGCCATATCGTCAAACAGGGGGAGCGGATCCGCTCGCCGCAAGAAGCGTCCGAGCGGGTGGCGCAAGCGATCGCGGCTGCGATGTCGGGGCGTCCCGGGCCGGTGGCGCTGGAGTGTGCCATCGACGTCTGGGGCCAGGCGGCGGACGTCTCGCTGACGCCGCCGCTGCCGGTCGCCGCGCCCTGCGCCGATCCCGCCGCCATCGCCGCCGCCGCCGATCTGCTGGCGAAGGCTCGGCGGCCACTGATCATCGTCGGTGGCGGCGCGCTGGACGCGGGTGCCGAGGTGCAGGCTGTGGCCGAACGGCTGCACGCGCCGGTGTCGTCATTCCGCCGCGGCCGCGGCGTGATCCCGACCTCGCATCCGCTGGCGGTGTCATTCACCGAAGGTCATGCCCTATGGCGCACGGCGGACGCGGTGCTGGCGATCGGCACAAGGCTGTATTGGCAACAGGCCAATTGGGGCATCGATGACAGCCTGCCGGTCGTGCGGATCGACATCGACCCCGATTCGATCGGACGCTTCCGCGCACCGACCTGCGCTCTGCTCGGCGACGCGGCGGTGACGCTGCGAGCCTTGCTGGCCGAACTTTCGACGCGCGGCGCCGCTTTGGCGCCCAATCCTGAACTGGCCGCCGTGCGCCTGGCGTTCGAGCAGCGGCTGGCGCGCCACGAACCTCCGATGGCGTTCCTGCGCGCGATCCGCGCCGCGCTGCCCGAGGATGGCATCTACGTCGAGGAGGTGACCCAGGTCGGCTTCGCCAGCCGTCTGGCGCTGCCGGTGCATGCGCCAAGGACGTTCCTCTCGCCCGGCTATCAGGACACCCTGGGATGGGGCTACGGCACCGCGCTGGGGGCCGCCGCCGCGGCACCGGGGCGGGCCGTGGTGCTGGCGACCGGCGACGGCGGCTTCATGTTCCAGGCCGCCGAACTGGCGACCGCGATGCACCACCGGCTGCCGGTGGTGGTGGTGGTGTTCGACGATGGCGCGTTCGGCAACGTACGCCGTATCCAGGCCCAGCAGTATGGCAACCGGCTGATCGCCAGCGATCTGACCAACCCCGATTTCGTCCGCTTCGCCGAAAGCTTCGGCATGGCGGCCTTCCGTGCCCCCACGCCGGACGCGCTGGAGGCAGCGCTGCGCAAGGCGTTCGCGTCAGGCGCGCCGGCGTTGATCCACGTGCCGGTCGGCGAAATGCCCAGTCCGTGGGACATGATCCTGCTGCCCCGAGTGCGCGGGCCGGCGGGGCGGCCGCCGCTGCCTTAGCTGGACTTTGGCCATTTTCAGCGATGGAGACGTGCCGCCGGACAGATCGCGCCGCGTGCGAAGACAGCAGCCACAGATCTCGTTCCGACCTGCGATGCGGGCTGAGTTGAATCTTCCGTAATTGAATCTAACGTGATCGCCGCAACGATTCTCCCGAGTTTCTGGATCGTCGAGTCTTCCCGAAATGTCGATTCGGGGACGCGCGTGTGCTGGACGAAACGGAACGCGACGGGTCGGGCAATCTGGCCGAGTGGATGCAGCCATTCAGAAGTGGATTTACGACGCCGACTTGGCAGCATGTGATGGTGCTCGTGATAGGCGCGATCCTTGTCCCGGGTCGACGGACCATCGCGTCCGCATTGCGGGTGATGGGATTGGACCAGGCCCCGTACTTCACCAACTATCACCGCGTGCTGAACCGCAACAACTGGTCCGCCCGTTGGCTGTCCTGCCGCCTGTTTGGGCTGCTGGTTGCGGCCTTCGTCCCGGGCGCAAGCCTTTCTCTGCACCGATCCTGAGGCGGACCCGCTCGACATTCTCCGCTGGTTTGTCCGCCGCTGGTCGATCGAGGTCACCTTCGCCGAGGTACGTCGCCATCTCGGCGTGGAGACCCAGCGACAGTCCTCGGAACCGGCAATCGACCGCACCACGCCGGTGCTGCTCGGCTTGTTTTCCCTGATCACTCTTTGAGCCAATGACCATTACACCAAGCATACGCCAATGGTGCGGACTGCAAGCTGGTACTCCGCCGTATACGGGCAGCCCGGTATTTTCAATAACCTGGGCTGCCCACTGGAACGTTCGGATCCGTGCGGGCGCCGCGCGGCAGTAAAGTCCAATCCGCCGCGACTATTTCACCGCCAGAATTGCAACCGCGTCGCCATAGTTCAGACCCATCTTCTTCATCAGAACCGGGTTGCCATTCGCCGCATTTCCGCCAGCCGCCACGGCGACGTACTGTTTGCCGTCAACGCGATAGGTGATCGGCGGCGCGTTAACGCCGGACCCAAGATTCGTACTCCACAATTTCGTGCCTGTCTTGGCATTGAAGGCATCAAAGTCGCCGTTCATCTCGCCTGCAAAGATCAGGTTGCCAGCCGTGGTCAGGACGCCACCCAGCATCGGCAGGTCCGACTTGTACTGCCACGCGATCTTGCCGGTATCGGGATCGATGGCCGAGAGGGTGCCTGTTGACGGGATTGCCCCGTCGACATGCGCCTTGTGCGCATTCGCTCCGGATTCGCCCATTTCGATCGGACCGTCCGGGGTGATCGGCTGCAGCACGCCGCCCAGTCGTAGGTGACCTATGACCGTCATCGGCTTTTCCGCGCTGTACTCCCAGGACTGGTTCGTGCCCTCGAGGTAGAACAGGCTAGTTGCCGGCGAGTATGATTCCGGCGACCATTCATTGCCGCCTTGTGCCCCAGGATAGATGTTGACGTATCCGTTGAGCGGCGGCTTGGTCCACATAGTCTTGGACTGCATGACGAACGGTTCCGACTTCGTGATAAGCTTTCCGGTTTCGCGGTTGACGATGAAGACGTTGCCTTCCTTGCCGGCCTCTGCCGCGGCGGGGATGGTCTTGCCACTCGCGTCCTTGACGTCAAGCAGCACGACGGGACCGGCCGCATCGTAATCCCACAGGTCGTGCTTCACTTCCTGGTACCACCACGCCAGCTTTCCCGTCTTGACGTGGAGGGCGACGATGGAGTCGGTATAAGCGTTGTCGCCTTTGCGGTCCTCGCCGTAGTTGTCCGGATTGGGATTGCCGACAGCGAAGAACATAAGACCGCGTTGCGGATCGACAGCCGGGGTGTTCCACACCGACCCGCCGCCGGTTTTCCAGGAATCGCCGCTCCACGTCTTGCCGCCTGGCTCATCGGGGGCGGCAACTGTGAAGAAGCGCCAGATCTCCTTGCCGGTCTTGTTGTCGTAGGCGGCAACAAAATTCCGGGTCGGGAATTCGGCGCCGGACGTGCCGATGATGACCATGCCGTCATAGACTTGCGGCGCCAGCGTGAGGGAGAATGCGCCTCGTGGATCGCCGACCTGCTTGACCCAGTCGACCTTGCCCGTCTTGGCATCCAGCGCCACCAGGTTGCCGTCCAACTGTGCGACAAAAAGCTTGCCGTCGGCTACCGCGACGCCGCGGCTCTCGGGACCGCAGCAGAGCTGTGTGTACTTCAGGTCGGGAACATAGGACCAAAGCTGCTTTCCCGTCACCGCGTTGTAGGCGAACACGTGGTCGTAGGGGGTCGAGATATACATGATCCCATCGACCACGGTCGGGCTGTTCTCGAAGCTGCCGACCACGCCGGTCTGGATCAACGTGACTGGCTGGAGAGACTTGACGTTCTCAGCTGTGATTTGGTTCAACGGCGAGAAGCGCTGGTTGTCGTAGGTTCGGCCATACAGCATCCAATCGTCCTGGTTCTTGTCGGCCGCCAGACGTTGTTGGTCACTGACATCGACGTTCGCCGTAACGGGTGTGACCGTGACGACAGTGGATGTAGGTGCAAGGGATGCCGGTGCGGGTGGTTGGGGTTGCTGCTGAGCGCCCGGATTTGGCGCGGCGTATGCTAGGGCTGCACAGGCGCAAAACGTAGTCGTCGCGAGCGCGTAGCCCAAACCCACCCTTGTGGTTTTGCTCATGGCTATTTTGTTCATTTGCGTTCCTCCGGGTTATTGAGCGCTTTGTTGGGCACTTTGCTGAGAGCCAGCGACTGGCTCGATTTTGATTGATGTTAATTTCTCATCGTCGGCAGCCAGCGCCTCCTTGCCCGGCCGATAATTGTTCACGTTCAGAATGTATGAGAGCACGTTGAGATATTGGGTTTGACTGAGACTTCCTGGCGCATTTAATGGCATGTGCTTCGACATGAAGCGAAAAAGATAGTCCGCGGTTAGATTTTGATACTGAGAAACACTTAAAAATTGGTCTCCGGCAAGTGCCGGGCCTGACTTGCCCTCAAGATTTCTCCCGTGACAGATCGCGCATTTCTGAACGAAGACGACATGTCCGGCCTCAGCCTGCGACGCAGTGTAATATGCTCCGCCGGCAAGCGCGGCCGATATCTGCATAAAAATCGAAACGAAACAAAGCAGAGCTGGTGTCGAGCAGGAAACCAGACGCCTCCGCGGTATATCGAAGTCCGTTGTAATTCCAAACACAACAGGTGCGGCCGGAGTGAAACCGACAACACGTCGTTGTCTAACCATTAGCCAACATTCCCCCGCCCGAATTCCATAACGTTTTTGTTTCAAATTGACGATCGACTACGCGCCCGTGGAGATTGGACCGTCAACCCACGACTGGTAACGAGATTGCGATATCGGGGCCGGTGCGATCGGCATCGTCGCAGTAAGTCGCACTAAATCCGCGCTGGCGGGGGATGGCAGCCGGGGCAAAGTCAATAGGATAAAAAACGGTAACCTACCCTGTCGTTACCGTTTCCAGCGAATCTGATCGGCACGCGGTTTGTGGCTCTATCACGTCTTCAGCCTGAGTTAGCTCGATATCGAGCTTATCCTGGCCGAGCTCAGCGTTATCGGCTCAAACAAGACGATCCGGCGATGGCGCCGGAAGTTTGGAGCGAGATATACAAACGCTGTTCGACGGCGTCATCCACCGCATGGGTCGACAGCGAGGTCAGGCCGGAGCCCACCTCGATCACTTGACGGCCGCGCCGGCCGCACCGCCTGATGCCGCGGCAAACAAGGAAACCTCGGCAATGACCGCAATCGCGCATCGCTGTATCGAGACCAACGGCATCCGCATGCACCTTGCCGAGAGCGGCAGCGGTCCGCTGGTTCTGCTGTGCCACGGTTTTCCCGAATCCTGGTATTCCTGGCGCCATCAGATCGATGCGCTGGCCGCCGCCGGATTCCATGCGGTGGCACCCGACATGCGGGGCTATGGCCGGACCGAGGCGCCCGCCGCCGTCGACCAGTACACCCTGCTGCATCTGGTCGGCGACATGGTGGGCCTACTGGATGCGCTCGGGCAGGAAACCGCGGTCATCGTTGGGCACGACTGGGGTGCGCCGGTGGCTTGGCATACGGCGTTGCTGCGGCCAGATCGTTTGCGCGGCGTCATCGCGCTCAGCGTGCCGTTCGCCCATCGCGGGCGGCTGCGTCCGACGAGCGTGATGCCCCAGACGGAGGACGCGGTGTTCTATCAGCTTTACTTTCAGACGCCCGGCGTGGTGGAGGCGGAGATGGAGGCAGACGTCCGGGCCGCATTACGCGGGATCCTGCTGCGGCTGTCAGGGGAGTTCGAAAATAGCCAGGGAGGCGCGGCCGATTTTGCCATGATTCCCCGGGTCGGCGGCCTGACGGCGGTGACGAGCGCTATCGGGTCGATGGCATTGCCGGCCTGGCTCAGCGAGCTCGATCTCGACTTCTACGCCGCGGAATTTGCGCGCACCGGGTTGCGGGGCAGTTTGAACTGGTACCGCAACATTGACCGCAACTGGGAGCTCCGCGCTGCATTCGCCGGGGCGCGGGTCACCGTTCCGGCGCTGTTCATGGCCGGGTCACGCGATCCGGTCCTGGCGTTTCCGGGCGCGGCGGAAGCCGTTGCCAATCTTCGCCAATTCGTCCCGGACTTGCGCGCAGCCACGATCCTGCCGGGATGCGGTCACTGGACGCAGCAGGAACGGCCAGAGCAGGTGAATGCCGCAATGCTCGAATTTCTGAGCAACCTGTGACCGGAGATCGTCGCATCGCGGCGAGCTTCAGCCCAGCATCAACTCCCGATAACCGTTGGCGGCGACTTCGTCACAGCGCGCACGATAGGCTGGTGCGCTGCCGCTATAGCGGTTGACCACGCGGACCTGCTTTCCCGCGACATTGCGGTTGACGCCGGTCATCCAGGAATCGACCTCGTTCGACAGCAACCCGACGCCCAGTGCCTTGACATGGTCGGTCCATGTCGTCACGCCCGCCTCGGTGGCCTCGACCCGAATAATGCCGTGGTCGTGGACGTGCCGCATCAGACCGGTCACCCAGTCCACGTTGTATTCGATACTGCGCGGGATGTTGCCCAGCGCCATGTGCGGGCCGATCAGCATCATCATGTTGGGGAAGCCGTTGACCATCACCCCAAGATAGGTTTCGGGGCCGCCCTGCCAGCGGTCCTTCAGCCGCTGGCCGCCCATGCCGCGGATGTCGATGCGGTCGAAACTGCCGGTAACGGCATCGAAGCCGGTGGCATAGATAATGATGTCGAAGTCGTAGTCGGCATCGCTGGTCTTGATGCCGGTCGGCGTGATCCGCTGGATCGGGGTGTCCAACAGGTCCACCAGGCGCACGTTGTCCTGGTTGTAGGCCTCGTAATAGCGGGTCTCCAGCGGGACTCGTCTGGTGCCGAAGCCGTGGTTCTTGGGGATCAACTTCTCGGCGGTCGCCGGGTCCGTGACCCGCTGGCGGATCTTGCCGGCGACGAAGTCTGAGATCAGCGCGTTGGCGCGGCGATCGGTCAACATGTCGCGGAAATTGCCCTGCCAGATGCCGAAGCCGGGCTCGCCGTAAAGCTTTTCCCAGAACGCCTCGCGCTGTTCCGGGGTGACCTCGAATGTGCCGCGCGGGTCCATGGTGTGGATGAAGCAGGAGAAGGTCTCCTGGCAGCGCTGGAACATCTCCGGATAGCCGGCCCGCAGCCGGACCATTTCCTCAGGCCCGATCTTGGCGTTGTGCAGCGGCGCGCACCAGTTCGGGGTGCGCTGGAACACGGTAAGCTGACCGACCGTCTTGGCGACCTCCTGGATGGTCTGCACGGCGGTGGCGCCGGTGCCGATCACCGCGACGCGCTTGCCGGCGAGATCGACCGGCTGATGCGGCCAGCGGGCGGTGTGGAACGATTGCCCGGTAAAGCTCTCGGTGCCCTCGATCGCCGGCAGGGTCGGCGCCGATAGCGGACCGACCGCGGTGATCATGAAGCGACAGGCGAAGCGCCCGCCATCCTCCACGCGGATGTCCCAGCTCCGCGTTTCGTCATCGTAATGCGCCGCCGCGACCCGGCTGCGGAACTGGATGTCGCGGCGCAGATCGAACTTGTCGGCGACGTGATTGAGATAGCGCAGGGTTTCCGGCTGGCCGGCGAAGTGCTCGCCCCAGTCCCATTCGTCCAGCAGTTCGCCCGAGAACGAGTAAGCGTAGGAGTAACTTTCCGAATCGAACCGGGCGCCGGGGTAGCGGTTCCAGTACCAGGTGCCCCCGACGCCGGTGCCGGCTTCCAGCAGGCGCACCGAAAGCCCGAGTTGGCGCAGCCGGTGAAGCTGATACAGCCCGGACATGCCCGCGCCGATGATGATCGCGTCGTATTGCTCCAAGGTCGCCACTGCCGCTCACTCCGCTATCGGATGCGCGCGTTTCGGTTGCGCGCATGGCGTGACAATGAGCGCTGGGCAGGCCGCACGACAAGACCGGACCGCCCGGCTAGGCAACCAGCAAGAGGGCGTGGATCCACCGGGCCCGCAACCGCGGGCTTGACGTGCCCGGCGCCCGTCAGCACATCCCAACAATGACTGAACCCTTCGTGCAGCCGGAAGACCCCACCGCCGCCGCCGCCATCGAAGCCATTACCGACGACCTTTCGGTGTTCGACGACTGGATGGAGCGCTACGAGTTCATCATCGGCATGGGCCGCAAACTGCCGCCATTTCCCGACCAATGGACCAATGACGCACACCGGGTTCCCGGTTGCCAGAGCCGGGTCTGGATGGAGGCGGTGCCGCGCGACGGCAAGCTGTATTTCGCCGCGCTGTCGGATGCGGCCATCGTATCGGGCCTGATCGCATTGCTGCTGCGGGTCTATTCCGGCCGATCGGCAGACGAAATCCTCGCCACCGACCCGGTGTTCCTGAAGGACCTCGGCTTGCTCGAGGCATTGTCGACGAACCGCGGCAACGGCATCGCGGCGATGGCGCGCAAGGTGCGGGAAGTCGCCGCCCTGCAGCGGGCCGGCTGACCCGCGGCGGCCGCGGCGCGTTGACCGGTTCCAGGATATCGCGCATTTCCGGCCGCGATGGGCTAACCTTCGCCGGCATCGACGATCGGCCTCTGTCATCCCCGGTCGGCAGGCTGTCAGGGAGAACCCACATGCGTCCGGAAGACGTCATCGCCGACAAGCGCCGGCCCTACACCGGGGCGGAATACATCGAAAGTCTGCGCGACGGACGCGAGGTCTACATCGATGGCGAACGGGTCGCCGACGTCACCATCCACCCCGCGTTTCGCAATTCGGTCCGCTCGATCGCTCGGCTGTATGACTCGCTGCACGACCCAAAGCGGCACGACGCACTGACCTGCCCGACCGACACCGGGTCCGGCGGCTACACCCACAAGTTTTTTCGCGTGCAACGATCGCGGGACGAGCTGATCGGAGCGCAAGGCGCGATCGCCGAGTGGGCCCGCCTGACCTACGGCTGGATGGGCCGGACCCCTGACTACAAGGCCGCTTACACCAATACCTTGGGTGGCAATCCCGAGTACTACGGGCCCTACGCCGGCAACGCCCGCGCCTGGTACAAGCGGGCGCAGGAAACCGTGCCGTTCATGAACCATGCGATCGTCAATCCGCCGGTTGACCGGCACAAACCGGCCGAAGCGAGCAAGGACGTCTTCGTCTGTGTGCAGAAAGAGGTCGATGGCGGCATCATCGTCTCGGGCGCCAAGGTGGTCGCGACATCGGCGGCGATGACGCAGTACAACTTCATGGGCCAATCCTCGAAGACCGCGACCGAGGATCTGGACATGTCGCTGATGTTCCTGGTGCCGATCGATACCCCCGGCCTCAAGCTGTTCTGCCGCACCTCCTACGAGCAGGCCGCCAGGCAGAGCAGCCCGTTCGACTACCCGCTGTCGTCCCGGTTCGACGAGAATGACGCGATTTTCGTCCTCGATAAGGTCTTCATCCCGTGGGAGGATGTCTTCATCTATCGCGATCCGGCGCGCGTGCTCAGCTTCTATCCCCGCTCCGGTTTCACCCACGGCTTTCAGTTCCAAGGCTGCACCCGCTTTGCCGTCAAGCTGGACTTCATCGTCGGCCTGCTGGCCAAGGCGCTGCGCTGCACCGGCGGCGACGAGGCGCGCGGCAACCAGGTCCTGCTGGGCGAGGCGGTCGCCTGGCGCAACCTGTTCTGGTCGCTGTCCAACGCGATGGCGCACAACCCAAGCCCGTGGAACGGCGACGCCGTGCTGCCCGACATGAAGGCGGGTCAGGCCTATCGGGTGTTCGCCCCCGACGTCTATCCGCGGATCAAGGCGATCGTCGAGCAGACCGTCGCCTCCGGCCTGATCTACCTGCCATCGTCAGCGAGGGATTTCGCCAATCCGGCGATCGACCCCTATCTGCGGCAATACGTCCGCGGCTCGCATGGCATTGAGTACAAAGAGCGAATCAAGATCATGAAACTGCTGTGGGACTGCGTCGGTACCGAATTCGGCGGCCGGCACGAGCTGTATGAACGCAACTACGCCGGCGGCTGGGAGGATATTCGAGCCCAGGCGCTGACCGGCGCGGAGAAGGGCGGCGATATGTCCAAAATGGAGGCGCTGGTCGATCAGTGCATGGCCGAATACGACGAGAACGGCTGGACCGGGGACACCTGGAGTTGACGATCGGATCTTTGGCCGTCGTCAGCCGGCATTGACCTCCAGCTGATCATATCCGCGGGCCCGATAGATCACCGCGGATGCGATCCAGCTCACGATGAACAACCCGATAATCAGGAAGCCGATGGTGCCGAAATTGTCGTTCAGCGCCCCGATGCCGTCCCAGAACCGACCTGTCAGACCAAACTGAACGCCGATCAGCCCCAGTGCCTCGATCCCGCCGACCAGCAGGGCGACCACCACGGACACGAAGGTGATGGTCATGTTGTAGTACAGTTTGCGGATCGGCTTGATGAAGGCCCAGCCGTAGGCGCCAAGCATCAGGACGCTGTCGGTGGTGTCGACCAGCGACATGCCCGCCGTGAACAGCGCCGGGAACACCAGGATCGACCAGATCGACAGACCCTGCGACGCCTGCGCGGCCGAGATCCCAAGCAGCCCCACCTCGGTTGCCGTGTCGAAGCCCAGGCCGAACAGGAAGCCTAGCGGATACATCTGCCAACTCCGCCGGATCAGCCGGAACATCGGGCGGAACAGCCGCGCCAGCGGTCCACGCCCGGCCAGCAGCATGTTCAGGTCTTCGTCCACGTAAGGCGCGCCGGCCTTCACCCTGCTGAAAGTCCGATACACGGTGATCAGGATCACGATGTTCATCGCCGCGATCGCCAGCAGGAACAGTGCCGAGACCAGCGTCCCGATCACGCCACCGACGCTCTGGAAGGCGTCGAACTGGTTCTTGAAGGCCATTGCGGTCGCGGCGATGGCGACCGAGGCCAGCACGACGATCGTCGAATGGCCCAAAGAGAAGAAGAACCCCACCCCGACCGGCCGCTTTCCCTCCTGCATCAGCTTGCGGGTGACGTTGTCGATGGCCGCGATGTGATCGGCATCGACGGCGTGGCGCAGGCCGAAGCCGTAGGCCAGCAAAGCCGTGCCGAGCAGCACCGGGTGGTGACGGAATGCCAGCAGCGCCCATGCCCAGGCGGCGACATTGAAACCGATCAGGATCGCGTAAAGGCCCGCGATCTTCGGTCGGAGGTTGTCCGCCCGGTCGCTGAAGATGCCGGCGATAACACGTTGCATGGCTGCCCCTTGATGTCTTTTCCAGCATACTATTTACTTGAAAAGTAGGACGTCCAGTGGGCAGTTCGGCGCCGTCATCGGATCGGAACTCCCATGCAGCGCATCACCATCACAATCGACGATCATCTGCTGGAAACGCTCGACGCTGTCGTGCGGCGGCGCAATTACTCCAGCCGGTCGGACGCGGTGCGAGACATGATCCGCGATTCGGCTACGCGGCAACCCTCATCTGAGGACGCAGCGCCCTGCATTGCCGTGCTCGGCTACGTCTACGACCACGCGACCCGCGCCCTGGCGCGGCGGCTTACCCAAGCCTCGCACGACCGTCACGACCTGACCGTCGCCGCAATGCACGTCCATCTTGATCACGGAAGCTGTCTAGAGGTGTCGGTGTTGAAAGGGGACACGTCCGCGGTGCGCGGATTGGCGGATGTACTGACCGCGCAGAGGGGAGTTCGGCATGCCAATCTGCACGTCGTACCGGCGCGGACGTCGGTCGCCATCCACGATCACGGATCCGGAGTGGCCGCCCATTCGCATGTCCATGCGTAGGATTTTGCCGCCCCGGCTTTGCCGCCCCAGGCTCTCGCCAAACAGCGAAAGCGCCTACCCTTGCTTGGCGATGATCTTGTCCTTGATGCCGTTATAGACGTTCGACGGAATGATCTTGCGGTTCACCAGATCGTCCTTGCCCTTGTATGGACGCCCCTTGATGATCGCGGCCGCACGCGTCTTGCCAAGCCCCGGCAGGGCGTCGAGGTCAGCCGCCGACGCCGAATTGATGTCAACCAAGGTCGAACGGGCCGAACTCGAACCGGTCGTCGGACTAGGCGAAGCCAGCGTAGGGGAAGGCTTGCTCGGGGTTGTATGTGTAGTCTGCGCCGCCGCCGGCAGCGCCAGCGCGGCGACAACGGTCCCGATCAAGCCAAGAGTGCCGAGTTTCATCTGTGTCCCCTTTGTTGCGACACGCAGGTTAACGCCGCGAAGGCGCGCCGGTTCGGCCCGGTTCGCGCCGGTTGCCGAACCGGCGCGACAATTATTCGGCCGCGACCGCAGCCGCGGCGTATTTCTCGATCCATTCGCGACCAAGCCGGACCGCCTCATCCGGCGTCAGCCAGGACCAGTCCGCGCCGCGCGAACGCAGCGCCACCCAGACCGTTTCACCATGGACATGCTCTTCGACCGAGAGGGGTGTGGAGTGCGACATAGACTTGGCCTTATGCGTGTTTGGTTGCGGTGTTCAGCGAGCCGTCGAGGCGGTTCCGATGTCGCGGTTCCCTGGGAGTCGGCTTAAATAAACTCGCGACATTTTGATCGGCAACGCCATATTCTTGCCGCATCCGCCATGCGTGCCGCAACCGGAAAAAGCAAATTCGTTGCGAATTCACGGAAATTTCCGCCGGGAAACCGCGCGGCGTGTTGCCGGCGCAACAGCGCCGTCGCCGCGCCGCCCTCAGAATCCGAACATGTGGTCGAGCGAGAAACCGCCGGCCTGATCCATCAGCCCGTGATAGCCGAACAGGCGGCAGGTCTGGTCGCGCACCAAAACGTAGCCATCCGGCCCCGCCGCCGCCAAGGCCGCGGCATCGAACGCGGCGTGCGGCCACACCATCACCGACCCCGAACAGGCGATCTGCACCGCCTGTTCGGCGATCAACCCGCCGCTTCCGTCAAGCAGTTGCAGCGTGGTCGAGGAGAACCGATGCCACGGCCCGGACGCCGGATAGATCAGCACTGCGAAACTCCGCCGAACCGCATCGCCCAGTTTCAGGAACAGCCGTGTGGTCAGCCCCGGCGGCGGCCCGGCATAGGATTGCGGCTCGTCGCGATAGGTCATCGCGGTGTTAAAGATATGCGCGCCGAAGCTGGACTCGGCGGCATGACCCGAGTCGCGGTCCTGGTAGCGGAACAGCGCGTGCAGCCAGCCGTCGGCCTCGCCGCCGTCGCGAAAATCGTAGACCAGTTCGCCATGTCCCTGCTCCACGTCGAACCCGTCCAGGTCCATCGCCAGCCCATGGTCCCGCCGCAGGCACCCCAGGAAGCTCTCGCCCCGCCTGGTCCCATCGGCGGCGAACACATCCAGCCGGATCGGCAGGTTGGTTTGCGCGGTGGACATCGGGGTCGGCTGGAACGACGTGCGGAACCGGTCCGCCGGCAGGATCGGGAACGGCAGGATATAACCCCGTCCCATCTCCGCCGGCAGCGTGGCGATTCCAGGGTCGGCACGCAGATTGTCGCGCTCGACATTGACATGGGCGATCCGCACCCGGTCGTTCTGCGTCACCTCGTAGCGCGGCCGCACCACATGGCGCCCGGCGCGGATTTCCAACTGCGCCGGCCAGCGCAGCCCCGGCAGCAGATCGGCGACATCCAGCGCCACGGTCGCAAACGGACCGATTTCCTGCGCCAGCGCCACCGGTCGTTCGGCCCCCATGCGGTCGAGCGCGATGCCTCCCGCGGGAATCGGCACCGCGTGACTGTTCTGCAGCCACAGCACCACCGTCTCGTCGGCGCGCGGCGCCGGCAGCCCGGCAAAGCGGTCCGACGGCCAGGCGTTGGCGTCGTGCGTGCAGGACAGTGACGCGCCGTTGTCGGAGGCATAGGTATCCAGCGCGTATTTCACCACATCGTGGCCGGCGACGCCGATCGCATGGATGAACAACTGGCCGGTGAACGGGCCCAGACCGAAGCGCCGCCTGACCTCGCGGCTGTCGATCGAGAAGCCGCCGGCCCCGGACGGCAACGCCTGCTCCCAGGTCGCCAGGACCGCGCCATCGGTATCGAACAGCCGCAGCCACAGCCGGACCTCGGCAGCGCCATAATTGGCCCAATAATTGGCCGACACCACGCGCGTGCTCAAGCCATCCGCGTCGCGAAAGAACGCGTGGTTGGTGGCGAAGTTCAGCTTGTCCAGGTAGCGGGCGCGAAACGTCAGCAGGGCGTCCGGCAGGCGGATGTCGTCCAGCGTCGCCACCATCGCGCCGGTGGGCAGCATCGGCGCGACCCGAACCAGCGTCCTGGCGGCGTCGAAACCGGCGATCAGCACCGACCGCGCACCGCTTTCCCCGATCCGGGTCAAGGCGCGCGCGGTCAGCCCGCCCCGGGTCTGCCCCACGGCGGCGACGTCGTGCACGAACAGGCTGTCGACCGCGGTCGGATACATCGCCAGCAGCGCATCGGCGATGCCGTCGGGGTCGTACAGTGCGACAGGAGGTTCGAGTCGCGCGTACAGGGCGGCGATCGCCTCGGCCGCCAATGGATGGGCCAGCGCCTTGTAGATGACGTTGCCCCCGGCGCGGGCGTCAAAGGTTTGAATGCGCAACATGTGTGTTCCGACGCCCCGATCTATCCGTCGAGCCCCGGCGCCGGATGCTGGATTCCCGGACGCTCGGGGGCCGGAAGCTCGATGCCCGGACGCTCGGGGCCCGGACGCTCGGGGCCCGGACGCTCGGGGCCCGGACGCTCGGGGCCCGGAAGCTGTGGCGCCGGAAGTGTCAGCCCCGGCATTCCCAGGCGATGCCGCATCTCCGCCGCGGCGGCCGGCGTGTCGTTCATCGGCGCCACCTTCCAGGTCGAAAACCGCCCGGCGAACGGCCGAATCCGATCTTCCCGCATCATGCCGTCGAGAAACAACCGCTGGCGGCGCGAGGATCCGGGCAGCGCCGCGAACATCACCGGCGCGGCGGTGGCCGCCGCCTCCGAGATCATCGACACGCTGTCCTGCGTCACCACGATCAGATCGGCCAGCGCCAGCAGTCCAAAGTAAGGATTCTCGCCCCTGAAATCCCAGACCCAGCCGCCGCTCGGTGCCAACGCGGTGCGGATCAGGTCGGTGACGGCCGGGTCGGTGCGCCGCGACGGGGTCACCACCACGCCGACCTTGTCGCGGCTTGCCATCGCCGACAGGTCGGCCGCCAGCCCGGCGCCCACCTCGCGGTCCAGCCGGTAGCGCCCGTTGCTGCCGCCCAACAGCACGGCCACCAGCGGGCGCCGATACTTACCCAGTCGGTCGCGCCAGATCTCCGCCTCGGTGGCCAGCCGAGCCGGCGTCACCCGATGCAGCGCGGTGCGGGTAACGAAGACGTTCGGCCCGGTCAGCTCGTCGTGGCGGTTGGCGACGATCAGATCGAAGCGGCGGATATCCATGCGCGGGTTCTGCACCTGCACCACGCGCATCGATCGCCGCCGCAGCGCCGCCAGCACCGACCCCGCCATGCCGCCGCAACCGATGGCGAGCGCGGGGCGCGGCGCCCTGACCGCATCGGCCACCGCGGCCAGCGGATTCGGCCAGAATTTCGCGGCGATCCATTTCCACGGCGCGGCCGGCTTCAGCTCGCGCAACTCCGGGGTCAGGCCAGCCGCCTCGGCCAGACCCAACGCCTGCGCGCGCAGGCCGGCCAGACCCTCGCTGATCACCCATGCGGCGGCAGTGTCGGACATGCCTGGGCTTTTCGGCGCCCCGCCGTCAAACGTCAATCATCAAAGGTCAATGCGGACCCCGGGTCCCTCGCCTTGCCCGGGTCCCTCGCCTTGCCCGGGTCCCTCGCCTTGCGCCCTGGCAGCTTCTATACCGTTGGCGGGTCATCGGACAGGACGCCGCCCATGCAACGCGATCTGATCGGCTACGGCGCCAACCCGCCCAATCCCAACTGGCCGAACCGGGCCAGGCTGGCGGTCAATTTCGTGCTGAACTTCGAGGAAGGCTCGGAACCCTCGGTTGCCGATGGCGATGCCGGCTCGGAATGGGCTCTGACCGAATACGGCAGCGGCGACCCCGGCGTGGCCGGGCGCGACCTCGCCGCCGAGGGCATGTTCGCCTACGGCAGCCGGGTCGGCTTCTGGCGGGTGCTGCGGCTGTTCCAGCAACGCGGCCTGCCGCTGACCATCTTCGGCTGCGCCCTCGCCCTGGAGCGCAATCCCCCGGCTGCGGCCGCGATCGCCCAGGCCGGCTACGACGTCTGCTGTCACGGCTGGCGCTGGGAAAAGCATTTCGAACTATCCGAGGACGTCGAACGCCAGCGGATCGCCCGCGCCGTCGCCTCGCTGCGGACCTCGATGGGGGAACGCCCGCTGGGCTGGTACTGCCGCAGCGGCCCCAGTGTGAACACCCGCCGCCTGCTGGTCGAGGAAGGCGGCTTCCTCTACGACTCCGATGCCTACGACGACGAGTTGCCATACTGGACCGAGGTCGACCGCAAGCCCCATCTGGTCGTGCCGTACACCCTGTCGACCAACGATTCAAAATACGGCCGCGGCACCTTCGCCACCGGCGACGATTTCTTCCACTATTGCCGCGACGCCTTCGACTTTCTCTACGCCGAAGGCCGGACGCAGCCGAAAATGCTGTCGATCGGGCTGCATATGCGCCTGATCGGGCATCCGGCCCGCGCCGCCGGCCTGCAGCGCTTGCTCGACCATATCGGCCGGTTCGACGCGGTATGGGTCACCCGGCGGCTGGATATCGTGCGCCACTGGGTGGCCAATTTCCCGCCGCCGGTTGCCGCTGCGGGTCCACGCTGATACGGACTTTCATGCCCCCCGATGCGCAGGCGACGACAGCGACGCGGCCGGCCGAGCGGATCACGCGGCAGAATATCCTAGTGGTCAAACTCGGGGCGTTCGGCAACATCATCCTCTCGCTGGCGGCATTCGCGGCGATCCGCCAGCATCATTCCGGCGCCAGGATCAGCGTGCTGACCAGCCAAACCTACGCCGGCTGGCTGCGCGATTTTCCCTATTTCGATGACGTGCTGGTTGACCCCCGACCGCGCTGGTGGGACCTGGCGGGCCTGCACCGGCTGGGCCGCACATTGGCCGACGGACAGTTCGCCAGGGTGTACGACCTGCAGACCTCGGCGCGATCCTCGCGCTACTTTCGGCTGTTCCCTGCCAAGCACCGGCCGCAGTGGTCCGGCATCGCGTTCGGCTGCGCGCTGCCCGATCGCGATCCGAGGCGCAACGTGCTGCACGACACCATTCGCCAGCAGGGCCAGTTGCGCCAGGCCGGGATCAGCGTGTTCCCGCCGGCCGACCTGTCCTGGTGCCGCGGCGACATCGCCCGTTTCGCGCTGCCGGCCGATTTCGCGCTGCTGGTGCCCGGCAGCTCGCCCTCGCGTCCGGCCAAGCGCTGGCCAGCGGCGCGTTATCAGTCGCTGGCGCAGCTGCTGCGGCAGAAGGGCATCGCGCCGGTGGTGATCGGCAGCGCGTCGGAGCAAGACCTCGCCGCCCAAATTCCCTCGGCGATCGACCTGACCGGGCAGACCGGCTTCGGCGACCTGGCGGACCTGGCCCGCGCGGCGCAATTCGCGGTCGGCAACGACACCGGCCCAATGCATCTGCTCGCCACCGCCGGCTGTGCGACGACCACCCTGTTCTCCGCCGATTCCAACCCGTCGCAATGCGCCCCGAGCGGCCGCTGGACCCGGGTTCTGCAGCGGCCCGACCTGGCCGACCTGGCGGTCGAGACAGTGCTGCAAAGCCTGCCGACGGATGCCTGCCCGACTGGTGATGCCGACCCGACTGATGCCGGCCCGACGGATGCCGGACCGATTGATGCCCGCCCGACTGGTGCCGGCCCGACTGGTGCCAGCCTGGAAGATGTCCGCCCGGAAGATGCCGGCCCGATTGATGCCCGCGCGACTGATGCCTGACAGCCCGATCCGGCCGACAAGGAGCACCGCCGCCGCCGGCGTTCCAGCCGACGGCGTGCCGATGCCGCAACGGATGTGGGCGATCCTGACCATCGCCCTCGGCCTGACCCTGGCGGTGCTCGACGGCGGCATCGCCAACGTCGCGCTGCCGACCATCGCGCGCGAAGTCAACACCTCGCCGGCGAACTCGATCTGGGTGGTGAACGCCTACCAGTTGGCGGTGACGATTGCCCTGCTGCCGCTGTCCTCCCTGGGGGAGATCTACGGCTACCGGCGGATCTACCAGGCCGGACTGACGCTGTTCACCTTGGCCTCGCTGGCCTGCTCGCTGTCGTCCTCGCTGCCGACGCTGATCGTCGCGCGCATGCTCCAAGGCCTCGGCGCCGCCGGCATCATGAGCGTCAACAGCGCCCTGATCCGCTTCATCTACCCCCGCCGCTGGCTTGGCCGAGGCGTCGGACTGAACGCCACAGTGGGCTCGATCGCCTCGGCGCTGGGCCCCTCGGTGGCCTCGGTGATCCTGGCGGTGGCGCCCTGGCCCTGGCTGTTCGCGATCAACGTGCCGCTGGGACTGCTGGGCGCGGTGATCGCGCTGCGCACGCTGCCGATGACGCCGCTGTCGGGCAGCCGGTTCGACTTCCCCAGCGCGGCGCTGCAGGCGGTCGCGTTCGGCCTGCTGCTGTTCGGCATCTCAGAGATGGGGCACGGCGACTCATGGGTCCGCGTCAGCGTGGAACTGACCGTCGCCGCGGTGTCCGGCTGCGTGCTGGTGGTGCGCCAACTCAGCCGCACCGCGCCGCTGCTGCCGGTCGACCTGCTGCGCATTCCGCTGTTCGCGCTGTCGGTCACCACGTCGGTCTGCGCCTTCATCGCCCAAGCCGCCGCGCAGGTGTCGATGCCGTTCCTGTTCGAGCACCACTTCGGACTGGACCAGGTGATGACCGGGCTGCTGATGACGCCCTGGCCGCTGGTGGTGGCGGTGATCGCGCCGTTCGCCGGGCGGTTGGCGGACAAATACCCAGCCGGGCTGCTGGGCGGAGCGGGATTGGCGGTCATGGGGCTGGGCCTGCTGGCGATGAGCCTGCTGCCGGACCATCCGTCCACCCTCGACATCGTCTGGCGGATGACGCTGTGCGGCATCGGCTTCGGCTTCTTCAACACCCCGAACAATCGCGCGATCATTACTTCGGCACCACCGATCCGCACCGGCGGAGCCAGCGGCATGCAGGCCACCGCCCGGCTGCTGGGCCAGTCCACCGGAGCGGCCATGGTGGCGCTGGTGTTCACCGCGTTCCCGCTGACCGGCACCACCGTGACGCTGTTCATCGCCGCCGGCGTGGCTGGGGTGGCGGCCTGCGTCAGCTTCAGTCGGCTGACGGCGGCCTGACCGGCGGCAAGGCCGGGCGGACGTCGGTGTGAACGAAGTCGTTGCCCTTGAACAGCAGCGGCTGCCCGGTGGCGATCGCCAGCGCGTAGGAGAAGCAGTCGCCGATATTCAGCGCCGCGCGATGCCGCCCCTTGCCAAAGCGGCGGAAGCCGTTGATGGCGATCCCCGCCTGCTGGTGGGTCACGTCGATGATATCGACCCCGGTCAGGGCCAGGAACCGATCGAGTTGGTCGCGTCCGGCCTCTCCCTTGCGACCTTCGATCACGCAGGAGAGTTCGACCCGGGTCACAGCCGACACCAGGCGTACGACCGAGGCCGCAATCGCCTCATCGAACAGGCGCTGATCGGGTTCGTCGAACAGCACCGCAACGATTGCCGAGGTGTCCATGACCATCAGGTCCACATGCCGGCTTCATCGTAGCCGACGATTTCGTCCGCGCTGCGCGTGTCGTAGTCCGGCAGTGCCGCGCACTGTTTACCAAGCGCCTCGAGTTGGGCAGCCAGGTCGGTCGGCTGGCCGCGCCGCAGCCGCTCGCGCGCCAGCCGCTCGCGCAACGCCTTGCGGATGGTGTCGGTCAGTGACTCCCCGGTGAGGGCCGCGATTTCGCGCGCGAGGCGGTCGGTCTCTTTGTCCTTCAAGCTAAGCGCCATGATTTGTGCTCGTTTCTAGAATTTAGCAATATTTATATAATGCTGCGGCCGAGGATGTCCAGGCTCGACCGCAAAACGACAACTACGCCAGGCTTGATGCGCACACCGACCAATCCTCCCCAACCGTCGCCACCGCCCGCCTTCCGCCCTATGCTCCCCCCACCGCGGCAAAGAGGCTCCCACCCATGACAACCCCCCTGGCAGGCATCACCGTGCTCGATTTCGGTCAGATCTATCAGGGCCCCTACGCCACCATGCTGATGGCCAAGGCCGGCGCCGACGTGATCAAGATCGAGCCGCCCGGCGGCGAGCCGTTACGCCGGCGGGTGATCGCCACCGGCGGCGAAACCACCCTGCCGATCGCCATGCTGAACGCCAACAAACGCGGCGTGACGCTGAACCTGAAATCCGAAGCCGGGAAAGATCTGCTGAAGCAGATGGTGGCGAAGGCCGACGTGCTGCTGGAGAATTTCGCGCCGGGCACGCTCGATGGGCTGGGCGTCGGCTACGATGTGCTGCGGCCGATCAATCCAAGTTTGATCTATGCCACCGGCACCGGCTTCGGCATCAGCGGGCCGGACCGCGACAACCTGGCGATGGATTTCACCATCCAGGCCGCCTCCGGCATCATGAGCATCACCGGCGACCCCGACGGACCGCCGATGAAAGCCGGCCCGGCGCTGGTCGATTTCCTCGGCGGCATCCATCTCTATGCGGCGGTCCTCAGCGCGCTGCTGCAGCGCCAGGCCACCGGCCTGGGCCAACTGGTGGAGGTTGCCATGCAAGAGGCGGTGTATCCGACACTCGCCACCAGCTACGATTACCATCTGCGCACCGGCAAGGTGCCCCCGCGCACCGGCAACCGACCGGCCGGGCTGGGCAGCGCGCCGTACAACGCGTTCCGGACCAGGGACGGATGGGTGGCGATCTACACCGTCACCGACGCGCACTGGCAGGCCTTGTTGCGCGTGATGGGCCGCGCCGACCTGGCCGATGATCCGCGCTTCGCCAGCCATGCGGCGCGCGCCCGCAACATGGACGCGACCGAGGCGCTGGTCACCGCCTGGACCGTCGGCCTGGACAACGCCGATGTCGTGGCGGCGGCAAAACGCAACCGCATCCCCGCCGCCGCGGTGCGCAACCCCGTCGAGGTGATGAACGACCCCCACATGCACGAACGCGGCATGCTGCGACGGATCGAGCATCCCGCGCTGGGATCGATCATTGTGCCGGATTCTCCGCTGCGGCTGCACGGGTCAGAACGGGTCGAACCGCTGCCCAGCCCGTCCCTCGGCCAGCACAATATGGCAGTCTATGGCGAATGGCTGGGGCTGGGCACGGACGGCGTCGCGCGATTGCAGCAAGCCGGCGCGATTTAGCGCGACATGGGCTGACTGCCGTCCATTACTTCCCAACACCGGGTCAGGAAGACGCACGCCGGTCATTGTAGGTCAGACAGGGATGAGGTCCGAGATGCCCCGTCGCAACAGCGATGCAAGCCCGCCGCCGAAGCGACTGGCGCAAGCTTTCGCGCTGCACGAGCGGGGCCGGCTTGCTGCCGCCGAGGACATCTATGCGGCTATGCTCCGCCAGCAGCCAAACCACGTCGAAACGCTGTATCATTTCGGCATCCTCGCGCTGCAGACCGGCCGCGTGCCCTTGGCGGTCGGGCTCCTGGCCAGGGCAACCACGCTCGATCCGCGTTCGGCTGCCGAGTTCGGCGCACTGGGCAGCGGACTGATGTTACTCGGCCGCCCCGAAGCAGCGATCGCCAGTTTCGACAAGTCGATCGAATTGGATCCGAACGCGGCGGAGGATCATTACAATCGCGGCCGAGCCCTGCAGGAGCTGAAAAGCTTCGATCAGGCCATTTCCAGCTTCGATCGCGCCATCGCGGCAAGGCCGGACTTTTGCGATGCATATTTCAATCGCGGCAACTCATGCCAGAGCATCGGCAAGCTTGAAGACGCGATCGTCAGTTTCGAACAGGCGATCGGTGTCAGGCCGGGCTTCGCCGAAGCCTGGTACAACCGCGGCAACGCGATGCGCGAATTAAGACGTTACGAAAATGCGATAGACAGCTACGCCAGGGCGATCGCCGCCGATCCACGCCACGCCCGGGCCCATTCGAACCGCGGCGTTGCGCTGCAGGCGCTGGACCGCCATCAACAGGCGCTGGCCGACTTCGACCAGGCCATCGCGCTGCGGCCCGACTATGTCGAGGCCCATTCCAATCGCGGACGCGTCCTGCACGACCTCGGGCGTCACTCGGATGCTCTCGTCAGTTACGACAATGCCCTCACGCTGCAGCCGGACTTTGTCGACGCCAATTGGAACAAGGGAGTCCTGCTCCTGCTGTTGGGTCGGTTCGAGGCCGGATGGACGCATTTCGAGTGGCGCAAGCGGCTCGATCCGCCCCGCGGCAACCGGACGTTTCGCCAGCCGCCCTGGCTGGGCCAGCAGGACCCGACCGGCAAGACGATCTTCATCCATTGGGAGCAGGGGTTCGGCGACACGATCCAGTTCTGCCGCTTCGCCAAACGCGTGCAGGACATGGGTGCCACCGTGATCCTCTCGGTCCAGCGTCCGCTGCTGCGTCTGATCTGCACCCTGGATCCCCGTATCGAGGTCATCGCGGAGTCCGAGGCGCCGGATCGGTTCGACTATCATTGTCCGTTGGCCAGTTTGCCGCTGGCGTTGCGCACCACACTGGCGACGATACCGTCCGAACCGCGCTACCTGTCCGCGGCGGCGGAACCGTGCCGGTATTGGCGGCAGTTGCTGTCCGGTGTCGAGCCCCTGAAAGTCGGCCTGGTCTGGGCGGGCAGCGCGCGGCAGGGCGATCCGGGCCTGGAGCTGATTGATCGCAGGCGGTCGATCCCGCTGGCGGCCTTCGCGCCGCTGGCGCGGATTTCCGGCGTTTCACTGGTCTCGCTGCAGAAGGGACCAGCGGCGGCACAATTGCGGATGCCACCTGCCGGCCTTCATTTGCACGACTGGAACGATCAGCTCGAGGACTTCGCCGACACCGCGGCGCTGGTCGACGCGTTGGATCTGGTCATCAGCGTGGACACCGCGGTCGCCCATCTGGCCGGCGCGCTGGGCAAGCCGGTATGGCTGCTGAATCGCTTCGACACCTGCTGGCGGTGGCTGCTACACCGCCACGACAGCCCATGGTATCCGACCGTTCGGCTGTTCCGACAGCCGGCGATGGGCGACTGGTGCAGCGTCATCGCAGGGGTCCGGGATCAACTGCGCGCGCTGGCCGAAGCCTCCAACGCCGGCGTAACAGCACCAGGGCCGCGCGTTGGATAGTCCGACCGGGTGCGATAGCGCGCGATCGCTTTTGGCGGCATCACCAAAAGCGTGAATCGCCCTCTACAAACAATGGTTTGCTGGGCATTGTCGGTTCAACTTGAAGCGATAATGCCCGAGTGTCCTGCCTGCTGTGTTCGCCGCATTCTGCGGCGGACATAGAAGACAAGCAGGCCACTGAAAACAAACAGCTAGTGGCGCGAGATTGAGGTTCGCCCATGATGGCGAACTTCCGACTCGGGACACTAGGAAAACGGCGGGGTAATGCCCCGCCGTCGTCGTCTTCCAAAGGTAGCCGCCCTCACCAGGTCACAATAGTCGAGAATAGGAACCCCTGGCCATGCGCGTCGCGGGTGCTGGAACCCGGCACCCCGCTCGGGCTGGAGGTACCCAGACCGCCGGTGTTGAAGTCGAACCCGCCCTGGTGGCGCTCTACATACTGGTATTCGGCGACCAACTGAATGCCGGGAGCCAGCCGATAGGCACCACCGAAGCCGAACTCGAATTGATGCCGCTGCGACACGTGTACCAGGTTGGCGCTGCCCTGGTCTTGGATGATGCCGGCATCGATACCGGCGGTGACCGGGCCGTTGGCGTAGGTCAGACCATAGAGGAATGAATTTTCCGGCGCACCCCCGGTCGGACGCATCGACGCCTGGCCATTGTACGCACCGCCGATATACGACACCGCGGCGGTCAAGTCGGCCGCCGTGACGGCGATGCCGGCCTGGTAGAAGCTCAGGGTGTCATAGCGCAGGAAGTTGCCGTTCGCGGTCTTGAAAGCAAGAGAGCCAGGTGGGGCCGCCACATAGGCCGTGGTGGTCAGGTCCTCCTTGCTGGCCGCCTCATAGAACGCGTAGGCCTTGAAGTCGACCGGCCCGAAGTTCTGCTGGAAACGACCACCGATACCGGTCTGGTTGTACCAGCGCTGCGCGTCGTCGCCCGAGGTGACCGAGATACAGGTGTTGCTGGCCTGGTTGCACAGCGTCGACGATAGCGGGTTGGTCTGGGTGTTGTTGGAATAGGCGTTGCCCTGGCTGGGGGCGTACTGCACGCCGAAGTCGAAGCCGAAGAACTGCGGCGTCAGATAGACGATCTTGGCGTTGCCGTATTCGTTGCCGGCCTGCGCCAGCCACGGCCAGGATAGCCCGCCACCGCCAACCGCGGAAATCGCCCCGGTCGCCTGAAGGCCGCCCTGGAAGGTGCCGACGCCGCCGTCCCAGCACGACGAACTGAACACGCAGTTGTCGAACAGCCCGACCACGCCGTCGGTCTGGCCGATGCGCACGATCCCCAGGCGGTCCGCCGCCAGGTAGGTAAACGCCCGCCGGACGAACAGGGTCTCGGTGGAGGTATTGCCACTGGGGCTGGTTTGCGCGCCCGGGGTGTTGGATGCGCCGCCGCCGCCCGACTGGGCGATGCCGGCATAGAACGCGGTGCGGATTTCCGCCGCGGCGCCGTAGCGCAGGCCGTTGGCGGCCATCGCATCCATGCCGGGATACAGCCGCAGGTAGGTCGCGATCCCGACCGGATTGAGCTTGTAGCCGTTCGGCGTGCCGCCGGTCGGGCTGGGGGCAATCCCGACGTTCCCTGTGGAGTAATCGGCCACGACGTCGGATTCCACGCGCCCATTCAGCCGGATGACAAGTGTGCCGGGCGCCGGCACCGCATCGACGTTCGGCGCATAGATGGTGGACAGCGGACCCGCGGCGGCTGAGCCAGTCGGCGTATTGGCGGTGCCCCAGGCGTTGTTGTTGTTGTTGGCGGCCGGGCCGGCGCCATACGGCGCCACCAACTGGCCTTGGTTCGGGTTCGCAATTTTCTGGGCAAGCGCCAGACTACTGGATGCTCCAAGAATGGCGGCACTGGTCATGAGAAGTTTGCGCATGTGAGTCCTCCTTGTAGCGCCGGTTCGCCGGCGATCTGCTTGCCCCGCCTATTCGGTCCCCCGGTGCCGGCGAAAACGATCACCAGCCCTCGGCAAATCTAATGAATATGTGTTAAGTTTGGCGCAACCTCCTTATGGAGGAAGCGTGGCGTTCATACACAAGCGTTGCTAAAAAACCACACGACGGCTGATTTGACCGATCGCAATCCCCACAACGGGGCGCCCAACAACGGGGGGAGGAACAGACCGATGGAACTGCACGATCTGGTTGCTTCAGACGTCCTGCCGGAGATGGCCTACACGCAGAAAAAGGCCGAACGCATCCTCACCGCGCTGGAAAAACCGATGAACGACCATCTGCTTCGACTGTGGACGATGCCGGGGTCGGCCGATCGAGAACTGTGGATCCGCGACCTGATCAACTGGATCGATGAAATTGCCGAAATCGTGCTGCGCCCGGCCAATACCCGTCCGCCGCATATTTTCTACTACAAGCTGCTATTCTTCGAGCCGTTCGGCGGCGGCGCCGGCACAGCCAACATCCTGCGCCGCCTGCGCCGACTGCATCGACAGGGTTTTCCTGTCCAGATCGATGTCACGGCAGATGTATTGCTAACCCGCCTGCAGGCATTCCATCGCGACCTTTCGGGTCTGTGCGCATCCAAGATCATGGGCGAGGACCAGATCCGCGGGTTCTTGCGCGAGCATTAGCGCGCGATCGCTTTTGGCGGCATCACCAAAAGCGTGAATCGCCCTCTACAAACAATGGTTTGCTGGGCATTATCGGTTCAACCTGAAGCGATAATGCCCGAGTGTCCGGCAGGAACATACGTGAGACCGCGAATTAAGGCTTATGGCTCCGCGCATAAGCGTTCAGCACCTTCGCCATACGGGTAAGGTGGCCTTTTCCCCCGGCCCGGAAGAACGCGAAGGTTTCCGGTTCAAGGCGCAGATGCACAGCGGTCTTGCCCGGCACATCGGTTTCCATGATGGCGGCGTTGCGCCAGAAACCCTCGTTCAAGGTGATTTCAGGAGCATCCGCCGGTGTCGCTCTCGTCTGGCCCTTCGCCTTCATTTGCTTGATCTCTTCGAGCGAAGACTGCCTTGTATCGTCGCCTGCCATGCTCTCCTACCTTCCATGCAGTAATCAGGTGCCTTGTGTCGCCTCGCCATGTGTAGGCGATCACATAAAACGTGCCGTTCGCCTGACCAAGCGCCTGAATGCGTTCTTCGCCATAGTCATTGCGGAGATCGACGGACTCGATGACTTCCGGGTCCCCGAAAATCAGCGCGGCTTCCAGAAGATCGACCTTCCGTAGCTCCAGTTTTCCCGTCGCTTATCCTCGTCCCATGAAAACAGCATAGCAGAAGATACACAAAAAGTGTATCTTCTTCAAGCCCAATGAAGCGTAGCGGGATTGCCCCAGCGCCTGATCGACGTTGCGCGTGGCCATGTCTGCCTCTTTGCCGGCGGCGCACCATTGCCGGCGGCGCACTATTGACAGCACTGTAAGCATTGCCACAGTCAATGCCATACCGCGATGATTAACCGGACAGGCCCCATGCTCAGACCCAGCCCCGGGCAAGGCTACGAGGAGACCGAGCCCAACTTCCGCCGGTCGCGCAACGCATCCGGCCCAGCGCTTCCCGCGTCATTCGGGCCTTCAGCCACGCCAGGTCGGCTTGTGCCCGACGCAGCGGCATGACGCCATCCAGCGTTGAGATAATCCCAACCCGTTATCAGCGTTAGCGCCGCGGCGATCCAAAGCATCACCTCACCGATCAGGGACACCGGAAGAAAGCCGATGCCCAGCATGCTGGCCGAGGTGCTTCCAGCCAGCAGCGTGCCGAGCGCCCCCATCTGGAAACCGGTTTTCCATTTTGCCAGTCGCGTCACCGGAAGACCAACCCGGATGCCGGCCAGATATTCGCGCAAGCCGCTGACCAGGATTTCGCGAAGCACAATGACGATGGCCGGATAGAGCCCGAGCGGGGAGAGCCGGTGTTGGCCCACCAGAAGCATCAGCGTCGCCCCGACCAGCAGCTTGTCGGCAATCGGATCCAGCATGCGTCCCAGGTCGGATTGCGCCAATCGAGAACGCGCCAGCCTGCCGTCGAAATAGTCCGTGATAGCGGCAAGGCTGAAGACAACGCACGCCGCCAAATCTCCCGCCGGCGTGGCTAACGCGACCAACGCGATCAGCAGCGGTATCGCCGCGATACGGGAAAGCGTCAGAAGGTTGGGAAGATCGGTCATCATGCCGAACCAGATTTAGGATCACCACATAGGTGCTTATCGCATTTGGCGGAAGCGGCTACCGATTATCAAGCGTTCTCTCGCCGCGCGCCGGGATGAAAATGGGCGTAGACGCGCAGCGCGGTCTCCCGACTGATCCCTGGCGTGGCCTCAAGATCGGCCAGGCCCGCCATCTTGACGCCGCGAGCCGACCCAAAATGGTTGAGCAGCGCGCGTTTCCGCGCCGAACCAATCCCCTGGATTTCGTCGAGCTCGCTCCGGCGGATCGCCGTCGACCGTCCCGCTCGGTGCGTGGTAATCGCAAACCGGTGCGCTTCATCGCGAAGCCGCTGCAAGAAATACAGCACGGGATCGTTCGGCGGGAGTTGGAAAGCGGCGGCTCCCTCGGTGTGCAGCCATTCGCGCCCCGCGTCGCGATCCGGCCCCTTGGCGATTGCCACCAGCTTTACATCGTTCACCCCCAGGTCGGCCATGACATCACGCGCCGCCGTCAGTTGTCCCGCCCCGCCATCGATCAGCACAAGGTCCGGCCAATCCGTCAGCGCCGCGCCTTCGGCCTGCTGCTTCAGCGCCCGCGAGAATCGCCGTTGCAGCACTTCGCGCATCATCGCGAAATCGTCGCCCGGCGTGATCGGTCCACGGATGCCGAATTTTCGATACGCCGACTTCTCGAACCCGGCGGCGCCACCGACGATCATCACCCCGTAAGGATTTGCCCCCATGATGTGGGAGTTGTCATAGACTTCGATGCGCTCCGGCGACGCCGCCAGGTTGAATAGCTTTGCGACGCCTTCCAGCAACTTTGCCTGCGCGGTCGATTCCGCCAGCTTGCGCTCCAGCGCCTCGCGCGCATTGATCTCTGCATGCAGCACGACGTCACGCTTCTTGCCGCGCTGGGGACAGCCGATCTCAACCTTATACGACGCCTTCAGCGATAGCGCCTCGGCGATCAATTCCACCTCAGGGAGCTCTTCGTTGACCAACAGTAGTGGTGGTGGCGGTTTGTCGTCGTAGAACTGAGTAATGAACGCCGCCAGCACCTCGGGTATTTCCTCCGACTTCGTGTGGACCGGAAAGAATGGCCGGTTGCCGTTGTTATGACCGCCGCGGACAAAGAAGACCTGCACGCAGGTCCGACCCGCGACCTGCCAGGCGGCGATCACGTCGGCATTGCTCAGGCTGGCCGGATTGACCACGCTATTGCCCTGCACGAAGGTCAATCCCCGCAGCCGGTCGCGCACCGCCGCGGCCCGTTCGAAGTTCAACGACCCGGCCGCGTCCTCCATTTCCGCCGCGAGTTCCTGCTGCACGTCGCCCGACTTCCCGGCCAGAAAACTTTTGGCCTGGTTCACCAGCTTGGCATAGTCTTCCGGCGTAACCCTGCCGACGCACGGGGCAGAACAACGCTTGATCTGAAACAACAGGCATGGCCGCGTGCGGCTGGCGAAAACCGTATCGGCGCAGGATCGCAAAAGAAACACGCGTTGCATGGCGGTGACGGTCTGATTGACCGCCCAGGCCGATGCAAATGGTCCCCAGTAGCTACCCTTGCGGAGCTGCGCGCCGCGGTGCTTGGACACTTGCGGATACGGATGATCTTCTCCCACGACGAGCCAGGGAAAGGATTTGTCATCGCGAAGGACGATATTGTACCGAGGCTTGAGCCGCTTGATCAGATTGGCTTCAAGCAGAAGTGCCTCGGCCTCGGTGTGAGTGGTGACGATTTCCACCGACTCGGTATCCGACACCATGCGACGCAGGCGTTCCGACAGCCGTCGATCCTGAACGTAGGCCCTGACGCGCTGCTTCAGGTTGCGCGCCTTGCCGACATAAACCGCCTCGCCCTTGGCGTCGATCATCCGATAGACGCCGGGGACCGAGGGCATGGTCTCCAGTGCGGCCTCGATTACGGTGGCGCCTTTATCGCTGTTCGCATTCATCTCATCAGGACCGGTTACGGGACCTTTTCCCAGGCTGGGTGGCCCTCTGGCACGCCCATCTACACGCCTAATGATAATAGATTGGCCAACCGGCGGCTTCCAGTCGCGAACCCATCTTGTTCATCGCATGGCAAGGATTCGCTGGCCGACGTCGCGTATGCGGCCGATCTCATCCTCGAACCGCGAGCACGCTCAGCCCGGCTCGGCAATCCGGTCGATCTCCGCCATCTCGTCCGCGCTCAACACCCAATCGCCCGCCTTGACGTTCTGCTCAAGCTGGTCGGGCCGCGTCGCCCCGGCGATCACGCTGGCGACCGGGCTTTGTGCCAGCAACCAAGAGAACGCCAACTGCAGCATCGTGCGGTCACGCGATTCCACGAAATCCGCCAGCCGCTCCGAGATCCGCCAATTCTGCTCTGTCAAGTAACGATCTGCCAGGCGCTGCGTTGCGGCCAGTCTTGAGCCGGCCGGTAGCGGCGTGTTGCGGCGATACTTGCCGGTCAGCAGCCCGCTCGCCAACGGGAAATACGGCAGCAGCCCAAACCCAAGCTTTCGCGCCGCCGGTAGCAGTTCCGCCTCCGCCGCGCGATGCACCAGCGAATATTCATCCTGGCAACTGACAAAGCCGGCAAGCCCGACGGTGCGCGCGGTCCACGCCGCCTCGGTCATCTGCCAGGCAGCGAAGTTGGAGCAACCAATATAGCGCACCTTGCCCTGGCGGATCAGGTCGTCCAGCGCACGCAGGGTTTCCTCGATCGGCGTGCGCGGGTCGACGCGATGCATCTGATAGAGATCGATCCAGTCGGTCTTCAGCCGGCGCAGGCTGTGCTCGACCGCCGCCATGATGTAGTGCCGCGATCCACCGACCATTTCCCCGCTGTCGTCCATCGGCGCGGCGAACTTCGTCGCCAGCACGATGCGCTTGCGGTCGTCGCCCAGCACGCGACCCATCACCGTTTCCGACCCGCCGCGCTCGCCATAGACGTCGGCGGTGTCAAACAGTGTTATCCCAAGGTCGAGCGCCTTGTGGATCACCGCCCTGGTCGCCGCCTCATCGATCCGGCCGCCGAAATTGTTGCAGCCCAGGCCGATCGACGACACCCGAAGGCCAGACTGGCCGAGATTGCGGATTTCCATGGATGCAGCGTCCCGACGATGTTCGCTGCCAGCTTTGCCCCCGCAACGGGGGATGGTCAAACCGAGCCCCGCCGGCGACCACGCCGGTCAATCAGAACACGATCAACTTATCCACGCCGCGGCCGCGATCGGACGGCGCGTCAAACTCCAGGCCGGGCCCGACAGGCACGATCCCGCTCGGATTGATCCGCCGGTGGCTCATGTAGTAGTGCCGCTTGATGTGACCGAAATCCACCGTCTCGGCGATGCCGGGAATCTGGAAGATATCGCGGGTGTACGCCCACAGGTTATTGTAGTCCACGATCCGCCGGATGTTGCACTTGAAATGACCATGATAAACGCAATCGAATCGAACCAGCGTGGTGAACAGCCGGATGTCGGCCTCGGTCAATGCGTCCCCACACAGAAAGCGTGACTGCGCGAGGCGGCTTTCCAGCCAGTCCAATGTCTCGAACAGCGGCATCACCGCGGCTTCATACGCCGCCTGGGTCGAGGCGAAGCCGGCCCGATAGACGCCGTTGTTTAGCGTGTCATGGACCCGGCGGTTGACGACATCGATCTCGCCCCGCAACGCCTTCGGGTAGTAGTCGCCCGGCGCCGCGCCCACCTGGTCGAACGCCGAGCCCAACATGCGGATGATATCGGCCGATTCGTTGTTGACGATGGTCTGGGTGTGCTGGTCCCACAAGATCGGCACTGTCGCCCGCCCCGTATAGTCGTCATCGGCACGGGCATAAAGTTCATAGACATAGCGGCTGTTGTAAAGCGGATCCGCCACCACGCCGTCGCCCGCCGCGAAGCTCCAGCCGTGCTCCGCCATCAGCCAATGCGTCACCGACACCGGAATGATCGCCTGCAGCCCCTTCAACGCCCGCATGATCAGCGTCCGGTGCGCCCACGGACAGGCGAGCGAGACATAAAGCTGATACCGCCCCGCCATCGCGCGGAAGCCATCCTGCCCGGTCGGGCCCGGGCGCCCGTCCGGGGTGATCCAGTTGCGGAACGCGCTGTCGCCGCGCTCGAAATGACCGTCCTTGGTGGCGGGCGGCTCCTGCTCGTGCCACACACCGTTGCTCAGCAATCCCATCGGGCCCCCCCTGGTATGCGACCTTGATGGTCCACGCCGAACCTCCGCCGCGCGTCGATCCCAGGATCCAAATCTCCAGCCGGATTATTCAGCATGGCCCGCCACGCAGGAAAAGGTCTAGTGGCCAGCGGCAAATTTCGACTTCGATGGTCGCGTGGCGATCTCATCCACCAGCTTCCTGGTCATCGCCTCACCGAAACTGGAGAAATCGTGCACTTCCAGCACGAAACTGCCCGGCCCTCCGGTCACGTTGGCGCGGTAATAGTTCGCCAGCCCGCCGGGCGGCTGGACATGGGCGAAGGTCCACGACACCGGATGGTCGTTGATGATCGCCAGCCCGTTGATGGTGATGCCGGCCTTGATCGCGTCGTCGCGCGCGTCGGAAACCTCCCGCCCGGCGTTGTTGGTGCCGTCGCCGCAGACATCGATGACGTGACGAGGGGCGTTCATCCCACTCTCGCCGAGAAGCTGCACCGCCCGATCCACCCCGGCACTGATCGCGGTGCGACCCCAGAACGACCGCGGCGCCGTCGCGAGCTTGTCGGCGAAGGCCTGGGCCGACGCCTTGTTGCTGATCACCGTCCAATCCAGCACCGTGCGAACTTCCAGGCTGCCGGCGAACTCCAGATAGGACACGGCGATCTTGCCGTTCGGGCCGCCCCTGATCGCGTCCAGCACCTTCTGGGCGGTGAAGGCGCTGGTGTAGCCGTCCTTCTCCAGCTTGAATTCGCTGTCATCGATGCTGCGAGACACATCGGTCACCAGCACCAGGGCCACATCGACGTCATCGGCTCGGGCCGGTTGCGCCGCCACCAGGATCAGCAGCGACAGGCTAGCCATCGGAACCAGGGCGATGCGAACCATGCAGCAAGCCTCCCGCGATCAATCTGCCTCGATCCAGCCGCCCGGCGCCGCCCCCATCCGGCGTCGCGCCGCCAATATCAAACGCCTCGGGTCTTCGCGTCAAAGCAAAACCAGCTGTCCGGCCCGCGACCAGCCCAGCCTACTGGCTGGCCCAGACGATGCGGTGCATCCAGGCTACTTCGGTCAGATCGAAACTGTAGTCGGAGTGCTCCGGGTTCAAGCTCTTCAAATCCACCCGCCGGGCCGAACGGCGGGCCAACTGTTTGGCCATCACCTCCCCGGCCATGGTGCGCACCACCACCCGGTCGCCGCGCCTGATCGGCGCCGACGGCGAGACGATCACCTGGTCACCGTCGCGAAATACCGGTTCCATCGATTCGCCGCTGATCTCCAGCGCGTAGGCATTGGCATCGGCGATCTCCGGCAGGCTGACCTCGTCCCAACTGCCACCGACCGGATAGCCGCCGTCGTCGAAGTAACCCTCGCCGCCGGCCTGCGCCAGGCCGATCAACGGCACCCGTCGCGACAGTGAACGGCTGCCGGCGCTGCTCGCCAGGGCGCGCGCCCCCGACACCAGGGAGGTGAAGCTTTCCAACGACGCCCCGGTCGCGTCCAGCACCTTGGCAACGCTTTCCGTGCTGGGCCAGCGCGCCCGACCGTCCGGCATCCGCCGTTTCGAAGGATTGAACGTGGTCGCATCAAGCCCGGAGCGTTTCGCCAGGCCGGAGGCCGACCATCCGTTTTCCGCCGCCAATGTATCGATGGCGCGCCAGACATCCTCGTGTTTCATTCAGCTCGCTCCTGTTGCGCGACGCGCCAAGGCGAATCGGTTCTGGATCATTATCCTAGGAATGGCTGCCAAATGAAATAGGAAAATGAGCCATATTTACTTGCACCCGTATGCAACCTATGATAGAAAAGACAGTTCATATTTCGCCTCTCCACGACCCTTCGCCTCAGACCGCACCGGGAACCAGAAAATGCCGACTGCCGCCACCGCCACCATCATCGCCAGGGCCAATCGATTCCCGGTCCGTCACGATCCCGCGCTGCAGCCGTTCGGCAGCGCCGAGGAAGCCTGGCTCTGGACCATGGCGGCACTCAGCGCTCGTCGGGAAGGCGCACGCTACACCGCCGGCAAGGGTCTGCTGCGTCGGCCGTGCGATCCCGACGACGTGGTCAAATGCCTCGACGCATTGTTCCGCCAGCGACGGATCGATCTCGGCCATGCCCGGGTTCTGCGCGTCTGGGGCGAGCGGCAAATGGCGCCCAGCCTGGCCGTTGCCGCCGAGCGTAACGACCATCGCGCGTGGATCGAGGCGCTGGAAAGACTGGAGTGGCCATTGCGGGTCAAAGGAATCGTTGCTTAGTACGAAAACTAGGAAAATTATCGTTGACACCGTTGCCCATTTTCCCTTAATGTTCGCACATCAACGGGCGAGGTGCGCCCGTCGATGATCTCTCCTCCTCCCAACCTGTAACCGCTGTCCCTCGGGGCAGCGGTTTTTTTATGGAAGCAACCCCGCCATGGCCTTCGCCATCCGCAACCTCTCGGTGCTCGCTTACGCCAACGGTTTCACGCTGTGGCACTACAAGACCGGCAAGGACACGCTGGATACCGTCAGCGGCGGAAACTACCTGGCCGACGCCAGCGACATGCTGACCGCCGGCGACCTGGTCATGCTGACCGCGGCCGATGGCGCGCGGATCGTCTGTGTCACATTGGCCGACCTGGAGACGGTGATCACCGCGCCGCTGTCCTGACGCCCCCTCCCCCCGGCAACGGGCCACCCAGCAACGGCCCACCCAGCAACGGGCCGCGCAACCATCGGGGTCAGCAATCGCTGGGCGCGGCAGGCAATCGCAACACGTCCGTGGCGTGGCGTCGCCGCCCCGCCGCCGTAGCCACGAAGCGCCCATCCTGTCGTTCGGCGCACAGGCCGCCATCCATCAGCCTGCGCAGGCACGGATCATCCTTTTGACCGGCCGGCCGGCCGGTCGAGTCACATAGATAAAGCCGGTGCAGCGCGGAGCGACAGCACGTCTCAAGATACGGTTCGGACCACATCACCTCACGCTTCGCCAGACTCGCCGCAGGTATAACCTCGCCGCACGCATAACCCCACCGCACGCATAACAAAGCCCGACGATGCCCACCAGAGCGCCCGCGACCGGCACCCGACCCGGGTTTACCCTTCCGGCCAACGGCGGTTACCGGCATAAGCGCAACCGCATGCTCCTATCCTTGGCATCAGCCGCGCTTCCGGCGCTGCGCCTGCTCGACCCCGAACGCGCCCACGGTGTCGCCCTTCGGGCGCTGTCCTGGGGTCTGGCGCCGCCAACCCGCGAACCCGACCACCCGGCACTCGCACTCGATTGCCTCGGACACCGATTCGCCAACCCGATCGGACTCGCCGCCGGCTTCGACAAGAACGCCGCCGCCGGTCCCGCCCTGCTGCGGCTGGGCTTCGGCTTTGTCGAGACCGGATCGGTCACCCCCAGGCCGCAATCGGGCAACCCCAAGCCGCGCGTGTTCCGGCTGACCCAGGACCAGGCCATCGTCAACCGGCTGGGCTTTAATAATCTCGGCCTTGCGACCTACACCCGCAACCTGGCGCGACTGTCGCACCGTCCCATCCCGCTCGGGGCCAATCTCGGCATCAACAAGCAAGGCGCCGACCCGGTGCGCGACTACAAGGCCCTGGTCGAGGCGGTCCGCGCGCTGGTCGACTACGCGGTGATCAACGTCTCCTCGCCGAACACGCCCGGGCTGCGCGACCTGCAGTCCGAGGCCCAGCTTCGCTCGATCCTGCAAGCCGTCGCCACGGTCGACCGGCGACCGCCGATCCTGGTGAAGCTGGCCCCCGACCTATCCCCCGACGGCCTCGCCGCAGTGGTCGAGACCTGCGTCGAGCAGGGCGTCGCCGGCCTGATCCTCGGCAACTCCACGATCTCGCGTCCCGCCGGCCTGCAATCGGCCCATGCCAGCGAGGCCGGCGGCCTGTCCGGCCGGCCGTTGCTGCAGCTCGCCACCATGATGCTGGCGCGAGCCTATCTTCTGGCGCGCGGCCGGCTGGTCCTGATCGGTACCGGCGGAATTTTCAGCGGCGCCGATGCGCTGACCAAGATCCAGGCCGGCGCCTCGCTGGTGCAGCTCTATACCAGCTTCGCGTTCCACGGTCCGGCGCTGATCCCCAGGCTGAAGGCGGAACTGCTCGCCGCCCTGCGCGACGCCCGGCTAGCCACCCTGGCCGAGGCGATCGGCACCCGCGCGGCGGAACTGGCGGAGCAGGCCTGATGCAGCATTACACCCGATTCGCCCCGTTGGCGGAGCGCTACAGCGGCTTCATCCTCGACCTTTGGGGGGTGATCCACGACGGTATCAACGCCTTCCCCCATGCGGTCGAAACCCTAAAACAGCTGCGCGCGGCGGGCAAGCGGACCCTGCTGCTGTCGAACGTGCCGCGCCCGAACGATGCGGTGCGCACGATGATGCGCCGGATGGGGATCGAGGATGCGCTCTACACCGGCATCCTCACCAGCGGCGAGGCGGTGCGCCGCGCGCTGCAACATCCACCCGATCCATGGTGGAGCCAGCTCGGAACCCGCGTCTTCCACCTCGGCCCGGATCGCGACCGCCCGGTCCTGCACGGGCTGCCGCTGGTCGTCGCCGATCATCCCGCCCAGGCCGACTTCGTGCTCAACACCGGCCCCGACGATCATCGCAATCCCAGCAACATGGCGGAATTCGAGCCAGTACTGGCCGACTGCGCCCGCCACCGGCTGAAGATGATCTGCGCCAATCCCGATCTGGAGGTCATCCGCGGCGGCGTTCGCGTGCTGTGCGCCGGCGCGCTCGCGGTGCGCTATCAGCAACTCGGCGGTGACGTCCGCTCGCTGGGAAAACCCGATCCGGCGATCTATCGGCCGGTGCTCGAGCAGCTTGCGCTGCCGCCCGACCAGGTTCTGGCGGTCGGAGATTCGCTGCGCACCGACATCGCCGGGGCGATCGGCGTCGGCCTTGCCGCCTGCTGGGTGATGGATGGCGTCCACGCCGCCGAATTGTGCGACGCGACAGGCCTGATCGACCCGGCGGCGGGGGAAGCCGCGGCCCGCCAGGCCGGCATTCGCCCGGTCGCCACGTTGCCGCGTTTCGTCTGGTAATACCGGCGGCCCGATGGGCCGACCGGTATGCGCGCGGGGTTGGTGGGGCGGCCGCGCGCAAAATCAATAAGATCCCAGCCGGCATTCCGGACCCGCAAGGGTCAGGAATGCCGCCGGCTGGTAACGCCGCACGCCCGGCGTCCCGCCGATGGCCACGATCCCGCACTGCAGCCAAAGTATCATCGCGTCGGGCGCAAGCCGCGCGAACCCTGCGACAAGACAACCACAGCCGACGGTCAGCGATCCGCCAGGCCCGATTCCAGGCAGGGCAGGGTGCCGGTCTCGGCGGCGGCCCGAAGCTGGGTCAGCAAGCCCTGCAATTCGCGGATGGTGAACGGTTTGCGCAGCAGGCCGGCAAGCTGCCCGGCCGCGACATCGGCCTCGGACAGTTCGGCGTAGCCGGTGACCAGGGCGATCGGCGCGCCTATCCCGCGCTCGCGCAGCGCGCGGGCAAGCTGCAAGCCGTTCATGCCAGGCATCGCGTAGTCCAGCAGGATCAGCTTCGGCGCCGGCGTCAGCTTTTCGACCAGCGCCAGTGCCTGCTCGCCGCCCGCCGCCTGCGCCACCTCGCAGCCCAGGTCGCGTGCCATCTCGACGGTCACCTGGCGCACCGCATGGTCGTCGTCGACCACCAGGATCAATTCGTTCTGCACGCCTGGGCCCGGCAGTTCGGGCAATTCGGCCGCCGGCGCTGTCTCGGTGGCCCCGACATTCATCGCCCGCGGCAGACACAGCGTCACCCTTGTGCCTTCGTTCAGCGTGCTGGCGATCGCCACGCTGCCGCCGGACTGGCGCGCCATGCCATAGACCTGACTCAGCCCCAGCCCCGAACCGGCGCTCGGACCCTTGGTGGTGAAGAACGGGTCGAACGCGCGTGCCTTGACCTCGGGCGTCATGCCGACGCCGGTGTCGGAAATGCACACCTGCACATAGCCGCCCGGCGTCACCTCGTTTTCGGCATGGCGGCGGCTGCCCGGCTCGATCAGCACATTGGTCGTACGGATCGTCAACTTGCCGCCTTCCGGCATCGCGTCCCTGGCGTTCAGACACAGATTGAGGATCGCCGCCTCGACCTGGCTCGGATCGACCATCGCCGGCCACAGTTCATCGGCCAGTTCGGACACCACCTGGACGCGCCGCCCAAGCGTGCTGGTGGCCAACGTGATCAACTCGCGCAGCAGCGCGTTGACATCGGTCGCCCGCGCGGCAAGGCGCTGCCGGCGGGAGAACGCCAGCAGCCGAGAGGTCAGTTGCCCGCCCCTGGTCACCGCCCCGGTGGCGCGCTCGATCAGCCGCAACAGTCGATCGGTGTCGGCGCCGGCCCAGTCCTCGCCGGCCTGCGACACCCGGCGCTCCATCAGCTCCAGATTACCCAGGACGGTGGCCAGCATGTTATTGAAATCATGCGCGATGCCACCGGCAAGCTGGCCCACGGCCTGCAGCTTCTGCGCCTGGTGCAAAGCCGCCTCGGTCTTCTCGCGGCCGGCGATCTCAACCTGCAGCCGGTTGTTGCTTTCCGACAGTTCGCGGGTGCGTTCGGCGACCTGGGCCTCCAGGAAGCTGGATTGCATGCGCCGCTCCATCTCCCGCGCCTGCAGCCCGGCCGCCATCGCGTTAAACGACTGAGCGAGCGCGGCAAATTCCGACCCGGCGTCGGTCAGCCGGGCGCGCGCGCTCAAGTCGCCCTCGCGCCAGCGGCGGGCGGCCTGCAACAGGGCCTCGGTCGGCTGATAGATGAACCGCCGGCCGGCGACCCAGGCGAGAATCAAAGCCACGATCGCCGCGCCGCCGATCACCAGCAGGTCCTGGTACGTTGCCTGATCGATATCCGCGGTCAGCTCGGGCAGCACCAGGGCATTGATCACCGTCATTCCGGCCGGCGGCATCGAGCTCGGTACATAGGCCGCAACGATGGTGCGCCCTTTCGGACCAGTAATGGTCTCGACCCCGGGGCTGTCATGATTGATCAACCCGCGCATCCAGTCCGGAGCGAGCCGCTCGGCCGAGCGGTGGACGTCGGGAACCCGTCCGATAATATCACCGTCCCGGTCGGTGACGATCATGGTCGCGTGGGCCATCGCCGGCGAGCGGTCGATCCTGGCGGATTCCAGATGTTTCTGCATCCAATCGGCATTGATCGCCGCCACCAGCACTCGGGGTTCGTCGCCCGCGCCGATACCCGGCATATGCACCGCGACCGGCAGGAACCCGCTCCGCTGAGTGGGATCGGAAACCAGTTGTCCGACCCGCAGGTCGGTCGAATTCAACAGGTCAGGCAGCCAGGCAGCCTGCGCCCCGGCAAGTTCCGGAGGCGTGCCATCCGAGGCGCACAGCAATGTTCCGTCGATCGGCGAGTACAGCGCCAGGAAGCGGTATTGTGTCAGGCTTTGGCGCAGCGAAGTCAGCCGGCTCGTGCAATCCTGCCCAGAGGTTCGCACCGACGGGCTTCGCACCGAGGGAAGCTGCCCAGCCATGGCGCCAAGCTGGCGCACATTGTCGATAATGCTGGACATATCGGCATTCGCCAGTTCCGCCTGGCGCAAGACCAAGCCGCTCAGTTGCTCATGCCGTTCGGCATAAAGGTTGACCTGCGAGTAAACCTGCGCCGTCAGAATCGGCAGCAGACACCCAAGGATCAGCAGCACGAGGTGCGTCGAAAGCTTCATCTACGCAAGCTCCGATCCGCTGTGTCTGGACCGATCGAAATTGGTCGTTTCGATGCGATCGCCGCTAGTCGCAACCAATTCAACGCGCTGCTTGTCGCTCGCGAGTTGGCGAACCGCCGTCTGGCCTGCGTGCGCGTTGCTAAGTCCACGCCGCGTAAGAACACGGTTTTGTGCTCAAAAGCGAGCGCGTTCCGCGCCTCCAGACGTTCACGATTCAGCGATCATTCCGTGCCGGACGATACTATCGTGAAAAATCGCACCTTGTCGGGGACAAAACCATAATTCAATCGTTATCGAACTGTTTCGTTGTATCGAATGTAATTCTAGTGCCATCAGACAACAAAACCGCCCGTGGCCGGGGTTCCGCCACCGGATTTTCTTCGCCCGGCCCGACGCCCGACCCAACCGTGGACCGGCCGCCCGCCACGGTGGGGCCAGTCACCGGTTCGGCGGCCAGGCTGGCCGGATCGGCGTCGACCACTTGCGGCCAGGCGGTGATCGTCGCCCCCGGGACTCGCAACGGCCGGGTATTGCGCAGATCGCCATCGACAATGCTGCGTTTCACCCGGGCGGATCGTGTGCTGCTGACTTTTTTCATCCCGGTCTCCAAGATCTGGATCGCGCTCCAGCGTCATCTGATGTCCCGAACCCCAAAATTCGCCACGAACGGCGAACCCTGATCCCGCGACACCGGTGCGGTGTATCAGTGGCCTGTCTGTCGCCCGCGCCGCCGCAACGCGCCGCAAACGAGGCTCTCTTCTACAACGCTGGAGATGAACTGCCGGTTACCGGCGCGGTTGCCTCGAAGCCATCTGTGCGTTGCTCAATCCGTGCGCCCGATCCGTGCGCGCAATCCTGCGCCGGATCAGTGCGCGCAATCCGTGCGCCCGATCCACGAGCCCGGCCCATGCGCCCGAACTATTCGCCCCAGCTATTGGATTGGCACACTGATCATCAGACCTGGGGTCTGAATCGGCTTGCGCTCCTCATTGTCCTGGTAGCGCGACCCGGGCGCGAACCCATAGCCCGGATCATACGGCCGGATGCGATACAGCTTGACGTCGACACTGGGCGACGTCGACTGCGGGGCCGCCGGCGCCTGCGCGTCGGCGTTGGGGACCGGGGCGGTCTCGGCAAGCGACGGATGATCCGGCGGAATCGGGGGCACCGGGAAATCCTTCGCGTTGACCTGAGCGGCCAACGCAACACTGGAATGGGGCGCGATGCCGATCCCCAGCATGACCGGACCGATTACCAAGGCTGTCGTCAGCAGAATCCGTGTCATCGCGCCGCCTCGCCAGGCAGGCTGGCCGATGGCGAAGCCATCCGCTGCATGCCCCGCTGGTCTTCACGTGGATTGCCGGCCGGCCTGCCCAGCGGACCGGCCCCGGCCTCCCGCCAGGCATTCAGCGCCCAATGCACCGATGGAAATGCGATCTGGTCCCACGGTATCTGGTCCGCCGCGAACAGCTGGACCTCGAGACTTTCCGGGCCGGCGGCAAATACCGGCGGTCCGGCGTCGCTGAAACGCGCCCGGAAAATTACCTGCACCTGGCCGATCCGGGCGATGCTGAATACCCCCAGGATGCCCTCGATGGTGATCACCGCTTCGGCCTCCTCGAGCGCCTCACGCGCCGCGCCCTCTTCCAGGGTTTCGCCGAGCTCCAAATAGCCGGCTGGCAGCGTCCAGAAGCCCTTGCGCGGTTCGATGGCGCGACGACACATCAGCACGCCGCCATCGGCCAACACGACCGACCCGACGACGACCTTCGGGTTCTCATAGGCAACATAGCCGCAATCGGAGCACACCGCGCGCTCGCGGTTGTCTCCTTCAGGGACCTGCCGGATGAACGAGGACATAGCATCGAACGTGACGTGTCCGCCGGTCGGGATCAAGCCTGAAACGGTCAACCGCCCGAGTGAGCGGCCTGCCACCACCCAAAACCGGGCCAAAACCCGCCCCCGACACCGTTTGTTCGCCAGTACAAGCCGCGCTATCGGCCTCAGGGTCCCGCCATCCGCGTCGCACGGCGGCCAGGACACGGCCCGTCCCTGCGTGCCCGGCTCAGACTATACGCTAAGGTCCAGCAACGATCCACGCGGCAGGTTGCGCGGCGGCGTTGCCGTCGTGCCGGGCGCCCCCACCGCGCCTGACGCCGCCGCGGCCGGCGCCCCCACCCTCGGCGGAGCCAGCGGCGCCATCGGCGCCGCAACCGGCGGCGTGGTCAGAATTCGCACCGGCTGCACGCCCGCGGGGGGCCCAGCCTGGGCGGGTGCGGCAGGACGGGCCGAACGCCCCGGGGCGGCAGCCGGGGCGGGCTGGCCGACGGCCTTGGCAATACCGATGAAGGTCGCGGGTGACAACATGCCCGCAAGACTAACCCGCAACAGTGAACGAACCGTTAACATCGGGGCGCAATGACGTCCGGGCAATGACGTCTGGGCAGTGATTTCGGTCACCCGCCTCGAAACCGCCACCGCCAGCGCCGGCTACCGCGGTCCCGCCACGGGTCCATCCGGGCCCCGCCGGCTTGCCACGCTCCGCCGGCTTGCCACGCCCCGCCGGCTTGCCCACAGAGCCGCGCGGTGCAATGGTCCGGCTGTTTCGGGAAGCCCTTAAGGCCGCTTCCCAGTCTGTTCGGGTCGAGAGGATAGGATGGCAAAAATCAAGGTCAAAACCCCGGTCGCGGAGCTGGACGGGGATGAGATGACCCGCATCATCTGGGGTTTCATCAAGGACAAGCTGATCCTCCCCTATCTCGACATCGACCTGAAATACTACGACCTTGGCATCGAATATCGCGACCAGACCGACGATCAGGTCACTGTCGACGCCGCCCACGCCATTGCCCGCTACGGCGTCGGCGTGAAATGCGCCACCATCACCCCCGACGAGGCTCGGGTCAGCGAATTCGGCCTGAAGCGGATGTACCGCAGCCCGAACGGCACGCTGCGCAACATCCTCGACGGCACCATCTTCCGTGAGCCGATCATCTGCCAGAACGTGCCCCGCCTGGTGCCGCACTGGACCCAGCCGATCGTCATCGGCCGCCACGCCTACGGCGACATCTACCGTGCCACCGAAATGAAGATCCCCGGCCCCGGCACCGTCACCCTGACCTACCAGCCGGCAGGCGGCGGCCCCGCCGAGGCCCTGGAGGTGCACGACTTCAAGGACGGCGGCGGCGTGTCGATGGCGATGCACAACACCCGCGCCTCGATCGAGGGCTTCGCCCGAGCCAGCTTCAACTACGCGCTGATGCGCGGCTGGCCATTGTACTTCTCCACCAAGAACACCATCCTGAAGTCGTATGACGGCTACTTCATGGATATCTTCGCCACGATCTACCAGACCGAGTTCAAGCCGCAGTTCGACCAGCGCGGCCTGACCTACGAACATCGCCTGATCGACGACATGGTGGCCTGCGCGCTGAAGTGGAACGGCGCCTATGTCTGGGCCTGCAAGAACTACGACGGCGACGTCCAGTCCGACACCGTGGCGCAAGGCTTCGGCTCGCTGGGCCTGATGACCTCGGTGCTGCTGTCCCCGGACGGCACCAAGGTCGAGGCCGAGGCGGCGCACGGCACCGTCACCCGCCATTTCCGCCAGCATCAGCAGGGCAAGCAGACCTCGACCAACCCGATCGCCTCGATCTTCGCCTGGACCCGCGGGCTGATCTATCGCGGCCGCTTCGACAACACCCCCGACGTCACCGCGTTCGCCGAAACGCTGGAGAAGGTGTGCATCGAAACCGTGGAAAGCGGCCACATGACCCGCGACCTGTCGACCCTGATCGGCCCAGACCAGCCCTGGATGACCACCCAGGCGTTCCTCGGCCAACT
Source organism: Rhodopila sp. (assembly GCF_965277165.1). Classification (GTDB taxonomy): domain Bacteria; phylum Pseudomonadota; class Alphaproteobacteria; order Acetobacterales; family Acetobacteraceae; genus Rhodopila. The sequence continues at coordinate 600,509 of NZ_CBDICE010000005.1, read as the reverse complement.
CGATGACAATCTGCGCCAGGCGATGAAGTAACTACCAAACCCGCCGACGCCCGGGTGGAGTGCCCGAGTGGAATATTCACCCGATGGAGACGAACACGGACGACATGACCGAATGCGACGGCCTTATGGACTACCCTCTGGCTCGCCGCGGCGTTTTGATGACCGGGCTGATCAGCGGCTTCACCCTGGCCACCCAAAGGGTCGAGGCGCAGGCGATCCACACCGACAGCACCGGGCTCGACGCCGGAGCGACGCAGATCCCCACCACCGACGGCAAGCTGCCGGCGTATTACGCCAAGCCCGCTCGCCATGGCCCGTTCCCGGTAATCCTGGTGAACGAGGAAATCTTCGGCGTCCACGAATACATCAAGGACGTCTGCCGGCGCTGGGCCAAGCTGGGTTACCTGGCGGTAGCGACCGAGTATTACGCCCGCATCGGCGATCTGTCGAAAATGACCGACGTGCACCAGATCGTCACCGATGTGATCGCCAAGACGCCGGACGCGCAATACATGTCCGACCTGGATTCGACCGCCGCCTGGGCGCTGGCGAACGGCGGCAGTTCGACAAGGGTCGGCGTCATGGGGTTCTGCCGAGGCGGCCGCCAGACCTGGTTGTACGCCGCTCACAGCCCGCATCTGAAGGCCGCCGTCGCGTTCTACGGTCCGCTGCTCGGCACCCCGACCCCAATCCAGCCGCGATCGGCGCTGGACCTGGCGGCGGATATCAAGTGCCCGCTGCTGGGTCTCTACGGCGGCCAGGACCCCTCGATTCCGCTCTCCGCGGTGCGCGAGGCCGAAGCCAAGGCCAAGGCGGCGCACAAGACCATCGACATCGTCATCTATCCGGACGCGCCGCACGGCTTCCACGCCGATTATCGGCCAAGCTACCGCCAAGCCGACGCCGAGGACGCCTGGAAGCGCGCGATCGCCTGGTTCCATCGCTTCGGGGTGATGCCGGGCTGACCTGGTGCTCCCCTCATCCCGCTGGCCGACCTCGCGCTGGCCGACGTCGAGCCTGCCCGCCGGGATCAAATAGTCGGCTGCTTGCGATAGGCGTAGTTGCGGTCGAGCCGTTCCATCAGGTAGTCGCCGTATCGGACCGCGGGAAACCTCGGCGGGTTGTCGCGGTCTTGGCAGGTGGGCAGCACCGCGACGATGCTGTCCATCGACATGTCGAAGAAGTATGGGCAAGAATACCGATCGCCGCCAGAAATGTTCCTCACCCGGTGCGGTGTCGATTGCCAGCGGCCGTTGGTCCAACGGGCGAGCATGTCGGCGACGTTGACCACCCATGTCCCCGCGATCGGAGGCGCCTTCAGCCAGCAGCCGTCGCGCCCGCGCACCTCCAAACCGCCCCGATCGTCCTGCGCCAGGATGGTTATGAATCCGTAGTCGGTGTGGGGGGCTGAGCCGAACGCGTCGTCTGGCTGCCGCGGCGGATAGTGTAACAACCGTAGAAAGGTTGTGGGCTGCTGGAAGAAGCCGGCAAACCAATCCCGCTGGAGGTTCAGGGCGACCGCAAGCACCGGAAGAAAGCGGCGGCAGAAATCGCCCATGGCCCGATCATAGGCTTCGACCGGGGCACGGAAATCCTCAAGCTCGGGCCACTGGTTCGGACCGTCGAGCGGACGGCCATGGCGTGGATCGTCCGGCGCAACCTCATGCATCAACATGAAGGATTCGCTGTCGTTTGGCTGGGTGACTTTTGCGACGGTGGAGGTTTCGATGGTGGAGGTTTTCAGCGCCATGTAGCCGCGGTGAAAGCGGTTCATGGCGATCGCCTCTTTGGCCTCCCGCGGCAGCGCGTGAAACCGGCGTGACGCTTCGAACACCGCTTCCACGATCGGCGGATCCACACCGATGTCGCTCAGGTAGCAGAAACCGATGCCAGAGAACGCCGCGTCCAATTGACACGCAAGCCTCGCATCGGCGTTGCTTCCGAACCGGATCACCGGCAGGGTCTGGTCGGACATTGCGTCCCGCCCTTCGTTTGCGGAACCTTTGGTTTACGCCGGCCGGATGGTGCTGTCGATCGTGGCAGCGGTTGCGCGACAGTGCTGGCTTACTTTCAAGCCGTCCGATCCGCCGCCGCCCCCAAAGCCGCCTGCGCCGCCGCCAGCCGCGCCACCGGCACCCGGAACGGACTACACGACACATAGTCCAGCCCGACCTGCTCACAGAACAGGATCGAGGCCGGATCGCCGCCATGCTCGCCGCAGATCCCCAGCTTCAGATCGTTCTTCGCCGCCCGCCCTTTCTCCACTCCGATCCGCACCATCGCGCCCACGCCGTCCACGTCGATCGAAACGAACGGGTCCTTCGGCAGGATTCCGGCCTCGACATAATGCGGCAGGAACTTCCCCGCATCGTCGCGCGACAGGCCAAACACCGTCTGCGTCAGATCGTTGGTGCCAAAGCTGAAAAAGTCCGCCGCGCCGGCGATCTGATCGGCCAACAGAACCGCCCTGGGCAGTTCGATCATCGTCCCGACGCTGTATTCGATCTTGCTGCCGGCCTCGGCGAACACCTCGGCGGCGATCTTGTCCACCTGGGCGCGGGTGATCTCCAGTTCCTTCTTCATGCCGACCAGCGGGATCATGATTTCCGGGTGCGGCGCCTTGCCCATCTCCTTGGCGACCGCGATCGCGCCTTCAAAGATCGCGCGGGCCTGCATCTCATAGATTTCCGGATACGAAACCCCCAGGCGGCAACCGCGATGGCCCAGCATCGGGTTGGCCTCGGCCAGTTCGTCGGCGCGCTGGCGGATGGTGGCGATGTCGGTGCCCAGGCTGTCCGCCACCTCCTGCATTTCCTGGTCGGCGTGCGGCAGGAATTCGTGCAGCGGTGGGTCCAGCAGCCGGATGGTCACCGGCAGCCCGGCCATGATGGTGAACAACTGGCGGAAATCCTCGCGCTGGAACGGCAGCAGCCGGCTCAGCGCGGTGCGGCGACCGGATTCGCTGTCCGAGATGATCATCTGGCGCACCGCCAGGATGCGTTCCGGGTCGAAGAACATATGTTCGGTGCGGCACAGCCCGATGCCCTCGGCGCCGAACTTGCGCGCGGTCTCGGCGTCCATCGGGGTTTCCGCGTTGGCCCGCACCCCCATCCGGCGGTGCTTGTCGGCCCAGGCCATCAGCGTGCCGAAATCGCCCGAAACCGCCGGCTCGATCATCGCCACCGAACCGACGAACACCTCACCGGTGGCGCCGTCCAGGGTGATCACCTCGCCGGCTCGCACCTGCTTGCCGCCGGCCGCCAGCACCTGAGTGTTGTAGTCGACGCTGATGCCGCCGGCGCCAGCGACGCACGGTCGGCCCATGCCGCGCGCCACCACCGCGGCGTGGCTGGTCATGCCGCCGCGCGTGGTCAGGATACCCTGCGCGGCGTGCATACCGTGGATATCCTCGGGGCTGGTCTCGATCCGCACCAGGATCACCGACTCGCCCTTGGCGGTGCGGCTCTCGGCCTCGTCGGAGCTGAACACCACGACACCGGAGGCAGCACCGGGGCTGGCCGGCAGGCCCTTGCCCAGCAGTGTGCGCGGTGCCTTCGGGTCCAGCATCGGGTGCAGCAACTGGTCCAGCGAGGACGGGTTGACCCGCATCACCGCCTCGGCCTCGTCGATCAGCCCGTCGCGGGCCATTTCCACCGCCATGCGCAACGACGCCGCGGCGGTGCGCTTGCCGTTTCTGGTTTGCAACATATACAGCTTGTTCTGCTGCACGGTGAACTCGATGTCCTGCATGTCCTTGTAGTGGGTCTCGAGCTTGCCGCGCACCGCCATCAGTTCGCGATAGGCTTCCGGCATCGCCTGCTCCAGTGGGATCTCGCCCGGCTTGGCGACTGACGACGACAGCGGCTGCGGCGTGCGGATGCCGGCGACCACGTCCTCGCCCTGGGCATTCACCAGGTATTCGCCGTAGAACATGTTCTCCCCGGTCGACGGGTCGCGGGTGAAGCAGACGCCGGTGGCGCAGTCATCGCCCATGTTGCCGAACACCATCGCCTGCACGTTGACCGCGGTGCCCCACTCGGCCGGAATGTCGTGCAATCGGCGATAGGTGATGGCGCGCGGGTTCATCCACGATCCGAACACCGCCCCGATCGCGCCCCAGAGCTGTTCGTGCGGCTGCTGCGGGAACGGCTTGCCCGTCTCCTGATGCACCAGGTCCTTGTAGCCCTCGACCACCTGGCGCCAGTGCGTCTCGGTCAGCGCGGTGTCCTCGATCACGCCGGCGTCCAGCTTGGTGTGCTCGATCAGCTCCTCGAACCGATGATGATCGACCCCCAGCACCACGGAGCCATACATCTGGATGAAGCGGCGATAGGAATCCCAGGCGAAGCGCGGATCGTCGGCGGCCTTGCCCAGCCCCTCCACCGTGGCGTCGTTCAGCCCGAGGTTCAGCACGGTGTCCATCATCCCCGGCATCGACACCCGGGCACCGGAGCGCACCGAGACCAGCAGCGGATGTGATTTGTCGTCAAATTTCAGCCCGACCGCCTTTTCAATCACCTTCAACGCGGCTTCGACCTGGCCCTTGAGGTCGTCGGGATACTGCTTCTTGTTGTCGTAGAACGCGGTGCAGACCTCGGTCGAGATGGTGAAGCCCGGCGGCACCGGCAGCCCGATCGAGGCCATTTCCGCCAGATTGGCTCCCTTGCCCCCTAGCAGGTCGCGCATATCCGCTCGGCCTTCCTTGTGACCGGCGCCGAAGCTGTAAACCCACTTGGTCATGCGGACCTCACCTAGCCTTCAATTCGAGAGAAATCAGCGATCTGATCCATGATAGATCGGACCTGATTGAGCAAGCGCAAACGGTTGCCGCGCAATTCCGCTTCAGCGGCGTTCACCGTGACTTTTTCAAAGAATGCGTCCAACGGCCCGCGCAGCCCCGCCATTGTGCTCATGGCCGCGCCGTACGCCTCCTGCTCCAGCAGGCCCACCGCTACATGGCAAGCCGTCAGGGCTCGATCCAGGTCAATTTCGGCGGCTTCGCGGTAAAGCGCCGGCCGCGGCGGATCGTCGAATGGCCCATCCTTGCGCGCTTCGATCCGCAGAATATTTGCGGCGCGGCGGTAAGCGATGAGCAGGTTGGCGCCGTCCTCGCCCTGAAGCAATGCAGTTACCGCGTCGGCCCGAGACATACTCCGAACAAGATCGTCATCCCAATGAGCGGAGACAACTGCCTCCAAGACGTCATGGCGCAGCCCGTCAGATCGAAGTTGCACCCTTAGGCGTTCCTGCAGGAACGCTACGATTTCGAGCGCAACTCGGTCGGCTCGGAGGTCCGACCCGGGCACCATCGCTTGGTCTGGCGAAACTCCCTGCGCAGTCGAACCTCCGCTAAGACCGCTCCGCCTCGCTTGTTCCCGAGCTAGGTCTGACTCCCGTCGTTCCTGGATGCGGATACTCTCGTATATCGAAACAACCGCACTCTCACATAGATCCAGCAATCGGAGGCGAAGGCCGTTCTCGCGAATGATGCGGATCACGCCCAGCGCGGCGCGCCGCAACGCGTACGGATCTCCGGAGCCGGTCGGTTTCTCGCCGATCGCGAACAGCCCGACCAATTGATCCAGCTTGTCGGCCAGCGCCACGGCGATCGACACCGGCGCGGTGGGCGCCGGTTCGCTGGGTCCGCGCGGCGCGTAATGATCGCGGATGGCGTCAGCAACCGGGGCCGGTTCGCCGTCGTGTAGCGCGTAGTAGCGCCCCATCACGCCCTGCAGTTCGGGGAACTCGCCCACCATGCCCGACACCAGGTCGGCTTTCGCCAGCTCCGCGGCCCGTGCGGCGATCGCCGGATCGGCACCGACCAGCGGCGCGATCGCCGCGGCAAGCGTCCTCAGCCGACGCACCCGCTCGCCCTGGGTGCCCAGCTTGGCGTGGAACGTCACCTTGTCCAGCGTCGCGATCCGCTGGTCCAGCCTTGAGGCGCGGTCAAGGTCCCAGAAATGCCTGGCATCGGCGAAGCGGGCACGCAGCACCCGTTCGTTGCCGGCGATGATCGCGGCGCCGTTGTCCTCGGCCTGGATGTTGGCGACGAAGCCGAACCACGGCGCGGCGGCGCCATCCGCGCCGCGCAGCGCGAAATAGCGCTGGTTCACCCGCATCGAGACCTGCATCACCTCGGGCGGCAGGTCCATGTGCGCCTCGGCGATGCGGCCCAGATGCGGCACCGGCCATTCCACCAGCCCGGCGACCTCATCCAGCAGGCCGGCATCCGCCACCACCGCCATTTGCTGTTCCGCCGCCAGTCCGGCGAGCCGTTCGGCGATCACCCGCTTGCGGTCGGCGGCATCCACCAGCACGCGATGGTCCGCCAGCTTGTCGCGCCAGTCGGCCGCGGAGGACACGGCGAAGGCGCCGGGCGCGTGGAAGCGGTGACCCTCGGTCAGCGCGGCGCTGGCCAGGCCGTGGCCGTCGTCGGCGCCGTCGCGCAGATCGAATGGCACGACCGCGCCATCCAGCAGACAGATGATGCGGCGCAGCGGGCGCACCCAGACGAAGCCGCTGCCGGCGCCCCAGCGCATCGATTTCGGCCAGGCAAAGCGGCGTAGAAGGCCCGGCATCGCCCGGGCGATCAACTCGGCGGCGGACACCGCGGCGGCGGATCTGTCCAGCACCCAGTAGTCGCCGTCCTGACGAAGCTGATCGCGACGGGCGTTGTGCTTGCGCAGGAACCCGGTCAGCGCCTGTTCGGGGGCGCTGGCCCGCGGGCCGCGTTCGGTCGAGGCGGCCGAGGCGACCGCGGCGGCGACGTCGGCGCGGAGTGCGATGCGGCGCGGGCCGAACCAGCTGACGATGTTGCCGGGGGTGATGGCGGCAAACGCGGCGCTCATCGCCCGTTCCAGTTCGGCCGCGGCGCCGCGCTGCATGCGGGCGGGGATTTCCTCGCTGAACAGTTCCACGAACAGTTCGGGCATGGTCAGTCTTTCAGCGCCGGCTCGATGTCGGTCTGGGCGAAGTCGTCGCCCTTGAACAGCAGTGGCTCGCGGCTTTCCTTGGCCAGCGCGTAGGCGAAGCAGTCGCCGTAGTTCAGCCTGGCGGGATGGACGCCGCGGCCGTAATCGGCATGCGCGACGCGGCATCGATAGGCCATTTCAACCGACACCGGCACGAGCTGGATGCGCAATTCCTCGATCAAATCCTCAAACCGAGCCTTGGCCCGGGGATTCTGGCGGGAGTCGACAACCATGGCTGCCTCGACCCAGTTGGCAACCGACATCCGCAACACGGGCGCACCGACCATGGCGGCGAGGATACGCGGCTCTTCCGGCTCATCGAAGATGATCGCAAGCAACGCAGAACTGTCCACGATCATCGGGCCATGCTCACCGGGGAAGACCCGTCTCATCGTCATACAGCCAGCTGTGATCGGAGGACGGCAGCTCACCACCCATCGCGGCCCGCATATCGGCGGTGATCGCCCTGATCCGCCGAATCCGCTCGTCGCGGCTTTGGGTTTGCAGTTGCCGGTCCAGCCGTTCACGCAAAGCCTCGGTCACCACCGTGGTCAGGCTTTCGCCGGTCAGTTCAGACAGGCGGGACGCAAGGTAATAGGCGTCCTCGCTTTTGATGTTCAGCTGTGTGCCCATGGTGTCGCCTTGGTAGAATAAGCCCCGTGAGCGGTAGAATTAGAACATCGGCTTGGGAATGTCATGTGCCGCTCAGCCGGTTTCGCCGGTTTATGCCACCTCGCCAGCCACCCAGGCCTCGCAGCAGCCTTTGGCCAGCGCCCGCACCCGGCCGATATAGCTGGCCCGTTCGGTGACGCTGATCACGCCTCGGGCGTCGAGCAGGTTGAACAGATGGCTGGCCTTGATGCACTGGTCGTACGCCGGCAGCGCCAACTCGTGCCGCAATAGGGCGGCGCACTCCGCCTCGGCGTCGGCGAAGTGGCGGGACAGCACGGCGGTATCGGCGAACTCGAAATTGTAGGCGCTGTACTCGCGTTCGGCGCGCAGAAAAACGTCGCCGTAGGACACCCCGGCGGCATTGAAATCCAGGTCGAAGATGTTGTCCTTGTCCTGCACGTACATCGCCAGGCGTTCCAGCCCGTAGGTCATCTCGAAGCTGGGCAGGGCGACCGGGATGCCGCCGACCTGCTGGAAGTAGGTGAACTGGCCGACCTCCATGCCGTCGCACCAGACCTCCCAGCCCAGGCCCCAGGCCCCGAGCGTCGGGCTTTCCCAATCGTCCTCGACGAAGCGGAAATCGTGCAGCAGCGGATCGAGGCCGATCTCGCGGTACGACGCCAATAGCAGTTCCTGCGCGTCGGCTGGGCTCGGCTTCATGATCACCTGGTACTGGTAGTAATGCTGCAGCCGGTTGGGGTTCTCGCCGTAGCGGCCATCGGTCGGTCGGCGGCTGGGCTGCACGTAGGCGGCACGCCACGGCTTTGGGCCAAGGGCGCGCAAGGTGGTTGCCGGGTGGAAGGTGCCGGCGCCCATCTCGACATCATAGGGCTGCAGGATGACGCAGTCCTGCGCTGCCCAGAACCGGTGCAGGCGCAGGATCAGGTCCTGGAAGCTGGGGCCGGCGGCGTTGGTGATGGCGGTCATCGTGGTCCCCGCGGCGTGGTGCTGACCGGCGGGCTGCCGCTGTCCCGCCGCCGGTCAGCTCGCAGGGGTCGGGTCGCAGGGGTCGGGTCGCAGGGGTCGGGCACGCAGGCGGCAATGGCGGTCAGCGAGGCCGCATTAAGCATCCCCACCGATCCGCGGCAAGCCGGGCGTGCAACCGGCGCCCGGGCCATTGGTTTATGATCCGAACCGCTGGCCGGTCCGTAACGAAGGTCACATGTCATCCAACAGACGAACGCTGGCCAAACCAACCCTGGCCAAAGGTAAAATGACCCTGCGCCACCCGACGGCGCGCAAACTGGCCGTGCTAGCGATCGCGGTGCTCGGGGTGTCCGCCCTGGCCGCCTGCGGCAGCAACTCGCCGCCGCTGACGCTGGCACCGAAAGTGGACCTGGACCGCTACGCCGGGCGTTGGTACGTGATCGCCAACATTCCCTATTTCGCCGAGAAGGGTAACGTCGGCAGCTACTTCGACATCAGCTTCCAGGCCGGCGACAAGCTGACCGACGTTTACACCGCGCATCCGAAGAGCTTCGACGCGGCGACCAAATCCTACACCTTGAAGGGCTACGTGGTGCCCGGCACCGGCAATGCCCGGTGGCGGGAAAGCCCATTCTGGCCGTTGTACTTGTCCTACCTGATCCTGTATGTCGATCCGGACTACCAGACCGCCCTGGTCGGCTACCCGGGCCGAGGCTACGGCTGGGTGTTCGCCCGCAAGCCGGTGATCGACGATGCGACCTACCAGTCCCTGCTCGGCCGGATGCGGGATAAAGGTTACGATATCAGCCAATTCCGCCGGGTTCCGCAGATTGCCGCGCAAATCGGCAATCCTGGCTTCCAATAGACACCCCAAGCGGTCTATGTGCGCCGCGCCGGAGCGCTGGCACGACTCGGTCGTGATCGGTCACGGTTCGACAGGTTAGGACGAGGCGCAGGCGATATGACCGATAAGCGGGTAGCCCCTGGTGCGGGCGACAAGCGGCACGGGCCGGGTACCATGCGGTGCATGACCGTGCTTTCGACGACCGCACTTTTGATCAGCGTCCTGACGCTGGGCGGCTGCTTGCAGAACGCCGGTCAGGCGTCCGGCCCACGGGTCTACGCCGCCGACCTGGTCGGCGCGGCGAAGGCCTGCGAGGTGGGCAAGGTCACCCCGATCGCCGGCGCCGGGTCCGAGACGGCGATGAAACTGGCCAATGACGGCGGCTGGTGCGCCATCAGCGTGCATCAGGAAGGCCCCAAGCCGTTCGAGGCCGGGTTGCTGACGCGCCGCCCGGACCACGGCAACGTGCTGATCCACGAGGTCGGGGCCGAGACCCGGATCGATTACACGCCGGATCGCGGTTTCACCGGCAGCGATAGCTTCGCGGTCAAGCTGATCCCGGGCGGGGCCAGCATCCGCACCGCGGTGACGGTGACGGCAAAGCAGGGCTGAACGGGGCGGCGGCAAGCATTTTCGGCGTGGCCGCGCAGTGATCCGGACCGCGCAGTGATCCTGGCCGCGCCGTGATTGGGCATGCTGAAAATGCCCTGACGCTGGGTTTGATACGCTGATTCATGCGCCGTGATTGTTCCGCCGAGCGTGATCACGCCCTGGCCGATTGACGAATGACAGCGCTGCGTTCAGACCGCAAGCCCGTGCCGCTGCCCCGGCCGTTGGCCAGAGCCGTCAGGAGGTCACCAGATGAAGGATTTCGCCGGCAGGATCGCGGTTGTGACCGGCGGCGGCACCGGAATGGGCCGCGAACTGGTGCGCCAACTTGTTGCCGAGGGCTGCAACGTCGCGATGTGCGACGTCTCGGCCCGGGCGATGGCTGAAACCACGCGGCTGTGCCAAGCCGCCGGGCTGCCGCAAGGGCTGCGGCTGAGCAGCCATGTCGCCGATGTCTCCGACGATGCGCAGGTGCGGCGGTTTGCCGCCGAGGTGGCGGATCGGCAGGAAACCGACAAGATTCACCTGCTGTTCAACAACGCCGGCATCGGCGGCGGCGGCAGCCTGTTCAGCAACAGCCGCGAGGAATGGGAGAAGACCTTCAACGTCTGCTGGGGCGGGGTCTATCACGGCACCCGCGCGTTCCTGCCCATGCTGCAGGCCGCCGAGGCGGGCCACATCGTCAACACCAGCAGCGTCAACGGGTTCTGGGCCTCGATCGGGCCGAAGGTGCCGCACACCGCCTATGCCGCGGCGAAATTCGCGGTCAAGGGCTTCACCGAGGCGCTGATCACCGACCTGCGGATGAATGCGCCGCATATCAGCTGCTCGGTGGTGATGCCGGGCCATATCGGCACCTCGATCGTCGCCAACTCGCGCAAGGTACAGGGCGGCCACGATTCCGACGAGATCAGCCCGGCCGAGATCGACACGGCGCGGGCCCGCATGGCCTCGGCGAGGCCGGACGCGGCGTCGATGTCGGACGACGATGTCCGCGCCATGATGACGGAACGGTCTCGCCGCTTCATCGAGGACGCGCCGATGACCGCGGCGGCGGCGGCAACGGTGATCCTGGACGGGGTCAAGGCCGACCGCTGGCGGATCCTGGTGGGTGAGGATGCCCACACGCTGGACCAACGCGTCCGGCAATCGCCGGAACGCGCCTACGACATCGATTTCTTCGAGCAGACGGCGGCCGAGATCGGCTGGCGCCTGGGGACGTGAGTGCTCCCGCCGGAACCCGGCGGCAATCAATCAGGTCCGAAAACGGCCAGACGCGTCCACCGACGCGTGCCAGAACCAGGCACAAATCGGAGGGCGTGAACGTGACCCAGCCAGCAAACGGCACACCGGAGCAGGCCTGCCCCGGGATCGAGGCGGCGAGCGAGCCGGGGATCGAGGCGACGATCCACGCGGGGCGGCTCGATCTCGATCACGACGCCTGCTATCGCGCCATCGCGGTGCGCGACGCCCGCTTCGACGGGCGGCTGTTCATCGGGGTGAAGACCACCGGGATCTATTGCCGGCCGATCTGTCCGGCGCGCACCCCTCGGTCGGAGAATGTGGTGTTCTTCCCCACCGCGGCGGCGGCGCACGAGGCCGGGTTTCGGCCCTGCCTGCGCTGCCGGCCGGAGACCTCGCCCGACCTCGGTGCCTGGCGCGGCGCGTCCAACACGGTGTCGCGGGCGCTGGCGCTGGTCGAGGCGGGGGCGCTGGACGAGGCCTCGGTGGATGCCCTGGCTGGCCGCGTCGGGGTGGGTGAGCGGCAGTTGCGTCGGCTGTTCCAGCAGCATCTGGGCGCCTCGCCGGTCGCGGTGGCGCAGAGCCGGCGGGTGCTGCTGGCGAAGCAGTTGATCCACGAGACCAGGCTGCCAATGACCGAGGTCGCGCTGGCCGCCGGATTCGGCAGCCTGCGCCGGTTCAACGACACCTTCCAGGCGCTGTTCAAGCGCCCGCCGACGGCGCTGCGGCACTGCGCCGGATCGGATGTCTCGGCTGGCCCGGAGGGCGAGATCAGCTTGTTGCTGCGCTATCGGCCGCCGTACGACTGGCCGGCCATGCTGGATTTCCTGCGGGCGCGGGCGATAAGCGGGGTGGAGAGCGTGGACGGAGATGTCTATCGCCGCACCATCGGGCTGGGCGCGCAGCAGGGCACCGTCTCGGTGCGTCCGGCCGGCGGCAACGCGCTGCGCGCGACGGTGCGGTTTCCCGTTCTGTCGGCGCTGCCTGGGATCATCGCCCGGCTGCGCCGGGTGTTCGACCTGGCGGCCGATCCGGATGCGATCGCTGAGCAACTGGTGAAGGACCCGAGCTTGGCGCCGCTGATCGCCGCAAGGCCCGGGTTGCGGGTGCCGGGCGCCTGGGACGGGTTCGAGCTGGCGGTGCGGGCGGTGCTGGGACAGCAGATCACCGTTTCTGGGGCGATCCGGCTGGCGGCTGGGCTGGTGCAGCGGTTCGGCGCGCGGCTGGAGCCTCCGGACCGGGCGTTGACCCACGTGTTTCCCGATCCGGCGATGCTGGCGGGGGCCGATCCCGCGGCGATGGGCATGCCGCGCAGCCGCGGAGCGGCGTTGCTGGCGGTGGCGGCGGCGGTGGTGGCCGACCCGCAGATCTTCGCCGCCGGGCGCGGCCTGGAGCAGGCGGTGGCGCAACTGCGGGCGCTGCCAGGCATTGGCGAGTGGACCGCGCAGTATATCGCGATGCGCCAGTTGCGTGAGCCGGACGCGTTTCCGGCGGCCGATATCGGGCTGCTGCGGGCGATGGCAGACTCCGATGGTGTGCGGCCGACGGCGCGTGCGCTGCTGGCCCGAGCGGAGGGGTGGCGGCCGTGGCGGGCTTATGCGGCGCAGCATTTGTGGGCTGGAGGCGCTCGTCAGGGAAGCACGATGGGTCGGGGTGTGCTCGAATCCGCGGTTCACGCGCCGGATCCCGGACGCTCCGCGGCCCTGGATTCTGGACGCTCCGCGGCTCCGGATTCTGGCCGCTCCCCGGCTCTGGATTCTGGCCGCTCCGCGGCTCTGGATTCTGGCCGCTCCGCGGCTCTGGATTCTGGCCGCTCCGCGGCTGGGGGTCCTGGACGCTCCGCGTTGGGCGCCCCCGCGCGGGCGGGTAGCGGCGCATGAGCGGCGAACAGTTCCACATCGAGAATGTGGCGACGCCGACCGGGCCGATGCTGCTGTTGACCGATGACGCGGACCAGGTGCGATCTTTGGAGTGGGAGGATCACACGGCGCGCATGCACCAATTGCTTCGCCTGCACTATGGCGAGGTGGGGCTGCGGCCGCGGCGCGGGGCGTCGGCGGCGCGACGGGCGGTGGAGGCGTATTTCGCCGGCGACCTGGGGGCGATCGGGTGGCTGGCGGTGCAGACCGCCGGGACGGTGTTTCAGCGCGAGGTGTGGGCGGCGCTGCGCACCATCCCGGTCGGGGAGACCACGACCTATGGCCGGCTGGCGATCCGGCTGGGCCGGCCCGCGGCGATGCGGGCGGTGGGGATGGCGAACGGCGCCAACCCGATCGGCGTGATCGTGCCCTGCCATCGGGTGATCGGGGCCAACGCCGCGCTGACCGGCTATGGCGGCGGCATCGAACGCAAGCGCTGGCTGCTGCGGCACGAGGGCGCGATGGCGAAGTCCCTGCTGTGAACCGCGGCCCCCGGCGAAGTCGCTGTTGTGAACCGCGGCCCTCGGCGAAGTCGCTGCCTTGAACCGCGCCCCCGGCGCGGGCGCTGGCTGGCGGGGCGCGATGGCGGCGTTCGGGCCTATTTGCCGACGGTGACCGCGACCTCGTTGCGGCGCAGGAAGGGGATGGTGAACGGCGGGTCGTAGTTGAGCTGGAACACCTCGCCTTCCGGCTTCCAGGAGGTCTTCGCCAGGATCTGCTTCAGTTGCGCGGCTTTCTGGTCGCGCGTCGCCTGGGTGGCGATTCCGCTGTAGCGAAGCGCGGCGATGGTGGTGGCGGGGATCCGCACCAGGTGCAGGCGCGGGTCGAGCGGTGCCGGGGCGCCGGCCTCGGCCACGGAGTGGGGCAGGAAGAAGCGCATGGCGACCTGGTCGCCCGTGCTGGTGGTCTGCACCGGCACGGTCATGGCGATGCGTTCGGACCGGCTCTGCGCCTGGGTCTGCGCCTGGGTCTGCGCCTGGGTCTGCGCCTGGGTCTGCGCCTGGGTCTGCACTGGGGCGGTCATGGCGATCTTCTGGTCTCGCTGGTTGGCCCCGGTGATGTAGCGGAACAGCAGGGTGAAGGCTTCGCTGGCGGCCTTGCCTCGGTCGGGGTCGTCGATCGTGGCCTGGACCGCCAGGCTTGGATCGTAGTGGCGGATTTCGGCGCCGTGGCCGAGGGTCTGCACCACCGCGTAGTGCGGCTGTTCGTAGGGGAAGCGAAGCCCGACCACCGAGGTGAGGGATTCGGCGAAGGTCAGCAGGTAATAGAAGAAGCCGGACATCCGCGAGCCTCCTGAATGGGCCCCAGAGGTGGGTCTCGGGTGGCGGATCGGCAATCGCGTTGGATCAGGAATGATGCGTCCGGTGGCGCCGCGGATGGGACGCCCGATCGGTCGGCGGCAGCCGGCTGTTGGGTCAGGCCGGGTTCGGCGTTGCGGCGCCGAGGTCACCCGGTCTTGGGCGGGGCGGCGGGTGGCCTGAGCGTAATTCGACGGCGCAGTGGTTCAGCGCCCGGATCCGGGTTTGTGCTGTCTGACGCTCGTCCGGGGGCAGGTGATCGAGGTCGGCGGCAAATTCGGCGGCCACCACGCTCATTGCATTGGCCCAGAGCTGCTGGATCTCGGACGCGCTGGGTTCGGATTCGGTCGCGGCCAGTGGCGAGCCGGGTGGCGAGCCGGGCGAGGCGGGTGGCGGTGGCGGATTGGCGTCCTCTGTATCGGGCGGGACGGGCTTGGAGCTGGTGCGAGCGGGGCGGTGGGCGTGTGCGCCAAGGTCGGCCGGAGCCGGGGATGGCGAGGCGGGGGATGGCGCGGCGTCGGGTGGCACGGCGGAGAGTGGCGCTGCGTCGAGTGGCGAAAAAGGGGCTGGCGAGACAGCGGCTGGCGAGGCGGGGAGCGGCGCCGCGGAGGGTGGCGGGGCGGGAGGCCGGTGGTCGGGGCGCGGCGGCTCGCGGTGCGGCGGGTTGGGCCTTGGCGGGTTGGGCCGTGGCGGGTTGGCGGGCGGCGCCGGGTCGGCTTTCGTCGTGGCCGTCAGCACCAGGCGGTTGCGCTCGGCGGTGCGGGCGGTGCTGTTGGCACTGCCACGCAGGCGCAGGACCATTGGCAGCGACAGGTCGTCGGCCATCGACCGGCAGACCGAGTCGGCGGCGCCGAGGCTGAAGGTGATGATCTGCAGAATGGTCAGCAGGTCGGCCTTGGTGCGGCCCCGATAGGAATCGATCGTCGCCAGCGCGGCCATGCGGGCGAAAGACAATTCGCCGCCGGCGGCGGTGATGAACAGCGGCATCAGAAGGCTGACGACGTAGTTCAACAGGATGTCGGCGGGATCGAACCCGAGCGGTTCGCCACCGGCTTCGGTGGGGGGTGATGGTTGCTGACATGCCGGCACGCTCTTGAGGAGTTATTAGGTTTATTTACCTTATATTATCGGGTTTTGTCAAGGAACATTTCCTAGCGCGGGCCGTATCGGGTTGGATCCGGCTTGACCGCGCGATGACCTTGCGGGGTCGCCTCATGGTCGTCGGCGTTCGGGAGGGATTTGCCAGGTCGAGGTTCGCCATCCAAGCGGTGTAGCGGCGAGCCTCGTCGTCGACCTGCCGCCATCAGTCGCGGACATAGGACAGTCCCGCGAGAAGCGGCGCGTGCGCGGCAAGCCTGCGGGATACGAACTCGGTGAAAAGCCGCACGCGCTTCGTCTTGCGCGTCTCGCCCTGGGTGAGGAGCCAGAGCGTTCCGAACAGGCGCAGGGCAGTGCCTGGCGCCCTCACCAGCGACGGGTCGAGGTCGCCGACGAAGCAAGGCAGCGTCGTCATCCCGACCCCCTGCCGGACCGCGGCGATCTGCGCCCCGGCGTCCGTGGTCCTGAACGGAACGTCGGTGGTGGCAACCTCGGCCGTCCGCGCCCAGTCCGAGACGCCGTGATCATTCCTGACGATCCACCGGATGCGATCAGCCGCCGGGGCGCGCCACGCGGCAAGCAGGTCGTGGGCGATGTAGACAGCGCCGAACAGCTCGGGTCCCTTCAGGCCGTGAATATTGAGCGGCAGGGTGTTGCGGTCGTAGACGACGCGGATCGCGACGTCGGCCTGCCGGTTGGTCAGATTGACCGGCTGGTCCAGGGACAGGATCTCCATCTCGATCTCGGGGTGAAGCCGCGCGAAGTCGGCGAAGTCCGGCATGAGCAGGTGGGTCGCGAGGACCGGCGCCAGCGTCACCCGCAGAAGCCCGCGCACGCTCTGGTCGCGGCCAAAGACGCGCGTCTGCAACTGGTTCGACGACGCTTCCATCTGCTCCGCAAATTCGAGAATCTCCTCTCCGGCATCGGTCAGACGGTAGCCCGAAGGCAGCTTCTCGAAGGTGTGCGCCCCGAGGCGTTCCTCCAGTTGGGCGATGCGTCGCAGCACGGTGGAGTGGGTCACCCCGAGGCGCTCGGCGGCGGCCCGGACCGAGCCGCTGCGCGCGACGGCGAGAAAGTATCGGATGTCGTCCCAGTCGATCATGTGGTGCGATCCTGCACCGCGAGGTGCGCTTTCTAAAAAGCCCGGGTCCAGCCATCGAACAGCACCACGCCATGGCGTGTCTCTGCACATTGGGCTTTTGAGCTACCCCGGGTCGCCCCGGGCCGGGGGGTTTGGCGCGGAACAGCCGGTTCCGATCGAGGTCAGGCCTATGTCGGCCCGTCAGGCGTTCCGAGTGGAGGACGTTCGGCACATGCGGTGCCAGCCCGTTTCCGCTCGAAGACGCGATATGACCGTTGTTGAGCGCAGACCCGGCGCACCAGCAGTCGCGCCGGCCGTAGCGCGCGGCGGCCGGAGCGACCGAGGCCATCATGCGCCGTTTCACACTGCGCACGTCTCACCAAGAAGTTATCTCACGGACTGGAAACCTCAATGCTGGCGCGGAATCCAGAGGCTATAGTGCAACACTGACGTTGCTACTTGCGCGGCCGTGACGATCAAAGTGCTTCTACCCTCTCCCCGGCGCCTCGACTTGGCGCCGGGGAGAGGGTGCGTAACGAATAAAGTCCCGCCTTTGGTGGATAAATAAAAACAGGGAGAGCAATCATGGACAGAACCGTCAAGGGCGGCGGATCCCGCATTGTTACGCGGCGCGGCATACTCAAGACCGGCATCGGCGTTGGTGCGGCCGGACTGTTAGTTCCGTTAGCGACACCGCACGTCTGGGCCAAGACCTATCCCAGCATGGGCACCTACCCGGCGGGAGTAGAGGGCAAGACCGTCTTTGCCGCCGGCCTGTTCCCACTGACCGGACCCTACGCGTCGTTAGGGAATGACGAGAAGCTTGGCTTCCAGCTTGCCATCGACCATCTGAACAACGGCAGCCCGGTCACCGAGGCGATCGCCTCGCTGAAAAAGGGCGGCGGCCTGTTGGGCAAGAAACTCGAATCCGGTATCGCCGACAGCCAGACCCACTCCAACCCCGCGGTTCAGGCGGCCTCGCGGTTCATCGAGGAGAACAAGGCGATGGTGATGACCGGCGCCATCAGCAGCGCCATCGCCGTCGCGCTGGAGGAGTTGGGGCAGCGCAAAAAGGTCATCTACATGGGGGACGTCACCGCCTCCAACGCGACAACCGGCAAGAACTGCCAGAAGTTCGGCTTTCGGCTGATGCCGGACGCCTATATGGCGTGCGAGGCTCTGGCGCCGGTCCTTTCCAAGGCTCTCGGCCGCAACCTCAAGGCGGCCTATCTGGTGCCGGATTACACCTACGGGACGAGCATGTACAGCTCATTGACCGAGGCCTTCGGCAAATTCGGCTGGACGACCGCCACCGAACAACTGGCGCCGATCGGCACCACCGACTTCACCAGCTACCTGCTGAACATCGCCAGCAGCGGGGCGGACGTGATGTTCAACGTAATGGTCGGCGCCGACGAGGTCACCTCGACGGAGCAGGCCGTCCAATTCGGCATCATGAAGAAGATGAAGTTCGTCATTCCGGGCATGAGTCCCTTCATTGAGAAGCCGCTGGGTCCGGAGGTCCTGGGCGGGATGTATGGCGAGGTGCCGTGGTATTGGGGCTTTCAGGAGCAAAATCCGCTGGCCAAAGCCTTCGTCGCGGATTTCCATAAGAAGTTCAATTACATACCACGCTACTGCGCGGCCATGTGCTACAGCAGCATGATCATGTGGGCGGACGCGGCGGAGCGCGCGGGCACGTTCTACGCGCCCGAGGTGATTTCGGCGCTCGAATCCGGCTTCAAGGTGGACACGATCGCCGGGAAGGTATGGTTCCGCGGTGCGGACCACCAGGGCGTTAGCCCAGCCTTTATCTTACAAGGCAACCACAAGTCGGAAATAAAAGGAGAAGCCGACAACTACAAGTTGGTCGAAGTCGTACCGGGCGAGAAAATAATGCAGCCTCTTGAGGACAACGGCTGTCACATGCCAGCGGTCACGGCGGCCTGATCCGATCGTGTCGCTTCGTTCTCAACAGGCAGGCTGGGTGCAAAACTGATGCCGCCGGTTGCATTACTCGTTTCGCAAGCCTTCAGCGGGTTTGCGTTCGGCACCCTGTTGGCGCTGATGAGCAGCGGGTTGACGATCATTTTCGGCACGCTCGGGTTTGTCAATTTCGCTCACGGCGCGATGTTCATGCTTGGGGCCTACACGGCGTTCGTCGTGTTGGCCCACACGCATTCGTACATCCTGGCACTGGCGGCCGGCGCCCTGGTCCTGATGGTCGTCGCCGTCGTGCTCGAACGCGGGCTGCTGCGCTTCTTTTACACACGGCCGCCGGAGGACCAACTGCTGGTGACATTCGGCCTCTCGGTGATGCTGATCGAGGCCATACGATATTTCTTTGGCAGCGACAGCCAGCGGGTCTCGCAACCGGCCTGGGGCGACGGGATCGTGAACTTTTGGAATTTGTTCTACTATCCGCTCTACCGTGTCGAGGTCATCGGCATCGCCGCGGTGTTCCTGCTCGCACTCTATCTGCTGCTGTACCATACCTCGCTGGGGCTGATGGTTCGGGCGGGCATCGAAGATCGGGTGATGGTCGGCCTGCTTGGCATCGACGTGCGCCGGATGTTCCTGGTCGTGTTTGCGATCGGAGCGATGGCGGCCGGCGTCGCCGGCGTGATCTTCTCGCCGCTGTCCGCGGTGATCCCCGACATGGGCACGCCGTTCCTGATCCAGGCCTTCGTCGTGGTCGTCATCGGCGGCCTTGGATCATTCGGCGGCGCCATCGTCGGCGGCATCGTCGTCGGCGAGCTGCTCAGCCTCACGACGGCGTTCGCTCCGGACTATGCCCAGGTGTCGATCTATCTCGTCATGGCACTGGTCCTGGTGCTGCGACCCCGCGGTCTGTTTGGGGCGGTGGGGCGGATATGAGCGCAAGCGTTGACGTGCGGCGCGGCAGGCGCTGGCTTCCCGAGATCATCGTTGCGCTTCTGCTGATGGTCTTACCGTTTGGTTTTTTCTCCGCATTCTCTTCGGTCGATCTGCTAAGCCGCATCCTGGTGTGGGGCCTGTTCGGCATCGGCTTCGACCTGCTGTTTGGCTACAGCGGGCTGTTGTCGTTTGGCCAGGCAGCGTTCTACGGCACCGGCGGCTTCGTGACCGCGTATCTGCTGACCAGCCACACGCTGACCAGTGTCTGGTTGGGGATGCTTGCCGGGGTCGTGGCGGCGGCGCTGTTCGGCCTTCTTGTCGGGTATTTCGCGCTGCGGCGTGTCGGCCTTTACTTTGCGATGATCACGCTCGCCTTCGCCCAATTGTCGTTCTTTGTGGAAAATTCCCCGCTGGCACGGTGGAGTGGCGGCGAGAACGGCCTTCCCGGCATCCCGCCCCCAACCATTCATCTTGGGTCGTTCGTGTTTTCGTTCGACGAGGGCTGGCGGATCTACCTGTTGATCGCCACGCTGTTCTTCCTCGGTTATGTATTGGCACGCTCCATCGTGCGCTCGCCGGTCGGCGCGGTGTTGACCGGCATTCGCCAGAACGCGGACCGCACAGCCGCGCTCGGCCATTCGGTTCCCGGCTACAAGCTCTCGGCGTTCGTGCTGGCCGCTGCCTATGCCGGCCTCGCTGGGACATTGCTGGGCATCTTTCAAAGCTACATGCCACCCGGTGCGTTTTCCATCGACACGTCGGGCCAGGTCGTGTTCCAGACCGTGATCGGCGGTGTCGGGACCTTGCTCGGTCCTACGATTGGCGCCGCGGTGTGGCTCTTTCTGCGCGCCGAGCTGCAGCAGATTCCCGGGGTCGGATCGCTGTGGATGTTCATCCTGGGCGCCATATTCGTTCTGCTGGTGACGCTGTTGCGCAAAGGGCTCTACGGCACGCTTGTCGCCTGGTGGCAGTCGCGGCTTGCGGTGCCGGCGCCGGAGCCGGAACCACGCCCGAGGGCCGTCATCCGACCGCATCCGGTCATGGTGCCCTCGACGCCGCCCTCGGCGGCCGGCGCCGCGGCAGCGCCGGCGTTGGAGGCGCGGTCGGTCAGCAAGAATTTCGGCGGTATTCGGGCCGTGTCCGACGTGTCGCTGGCGGTGCCGGCGGGCGAAATCTACGCCGTGATCGGTCCCAACGGCGCCGGCAAGACCACGTTCCTGCGCATCCTGGCGGGTGAAATGGCGCCGACCAGCGGCCACATCCTGCTGCGTGGGCAGGACATCACCGGCCGCGACGTCACCGCGATCAATCAGGCGGGGATGGCCAAGAGCTACCAGATCAACCAGTTGTTCAACGATCAGACGGGCCGCGAGAACCTGCGCATCGCGGCGCTTGGGCGCCATCGCGGTAGGTTGCGCTTCGACGTGTTCCGCGCCGCCGACAGCATTCCCGCGGTCGAGCAGTCGATCGCCGAGCTGGCCGATGAACTCGGGCTCGCGGCAAGTATCGACCGGCCGGTGGCGACGCTGGCCTATGGCGAAAAGCGCCGCATCGAACTGGGGCTTGCCCTGGCGACGCTGCCCTCGGTGCTGTTGCTCGACGAGCCGCTCGCCGGTCTTTCGCCGGGCGAGCGGCAGGATGTCATTCGGCTGATTCGGAGTCTCGCCAAGGGCCGCACGATCGTGCTGGTCGAGCACGACATGGACGCGGTCTTTGCGCTGGCGGCGCGCATCATGGTCATGCACGAAGGCCGCCCGCTCGCCGAGGGCACGCCGTCGGAAGTCCGCCAGGACCCGCATGTACGCCGCGCCTACCTGGGAGGGATGGCAGCGCATGTCCATGCTTGAGGTCGAAGCGATCAACAGCTTCTACGGCGATTCGCACGTGTTGTTCGATATCAGCCTGGAGGTTGCAGAGCACGAGGTCGTGGCGCTGCTGGGACGCAATGGCGCCGGGAAGACCACGACGCTGAAGACGATCGCCGGGGTGCTCAGTCCCCGCTCGGGCTCGATCCGCTTGGCCGGCACGCCGATTCACGGGCTGACAAGCCATCTCATCGCGCGCCGTGGTCTGCAGCTTGTGCCGGAGGAGCGGCGCATCTTCATCACGCTGACGGTCGAGGAAAACCTGCGGCTTGCGGCGCTGAACGCGGCAAAACCCAGGCCAATCGAGGAAATCTTCGACATTTTCCCGCGCCTGCGCGAGCGGCGTCGTGCCACAGGCGGCACACTTTCCGGCGGCGAGCAGCAGATGCTGGCGATCGCCCGCGCGCTGATCCGCTCGCCGCAGCTGATGCTGCTCGATGAGCCGTTCGAAGGTTTGGCGCCGGTCATCGTGGAGGAACTCGTGGCGCTGTGCGGCCGGCTTGCTGAGGCTGGCTCCACGATCGTCATTGTAGAGCAAGACGTGCGCGCGGCGCTGATGCTGGCGCGCCGGGTGTATGTGCTCAACAATGGTCACGTCGCCTTCGAGGGAACGCGCGACGAGCTGCTGGCCGACCCGGAGATCACCAGCCGCTATCTCGGTATCGGCCTCGAGACCGAGGAGCCGTAGGATCGGCTGGGAGGCGCATCGGCAAATCTGGAACGCACCCGGCATCGAGCCAGCGCCACCCGCAGAAGCCCGCGCACGCTCTGGTCGCGACCGAAGACGCGCGCGTCTGCAGGTGGTTCGACGACGCTTCCATCTGCTCCGCGAATTGGAGAATCTCCTCCCCGGCATGGACGGCCCAGCCGGGGCAGGGTTCGGCGTGGAACAGCCGGTTGCTACCAAAAACAGTCACTTGCGCGGCAGAACCTCAGTTCTGCAAGCAGCCATTGACCGTTCAGGTCGCTGGAGATACCGAGCTGAACAAGCCTGTCCGGTAATATTCCGAGCGGTCGATATCCGAGATGATTCCCATCTCGCCTGGCTCCCATCCGAGAACCGCCCTGGTCTCCGCGCTGGAGGCGGGACCATTGCCCGCTACCCACATCGCCAAGCCGCCGAAATGCGTCGCGGCTTGTTCAGGCGTCAGCGACTCAGCGGGCAGGCCGAACTGCCGGCCGATCGCCTCGGCGATCAGCCTGAACGGCACGCCCTCGGCAACGGCATGGAATGCCTCGTTCCGGCCGCCCCGTTCAAGGGCAAGGCGGAAGACGCGCGCGGCATCCAGCCGGTGCACCGCTGGCCAGAGGTTTTGTCCGTCCTCGACATAGGCGGAAACGCCCTTGTCGCGGGCTATGGCGGCAAGCATGGGGACGAAGCCATGGCGTTCGCCAACGCCGTGGGCCGAGCGCGGAAGGCGGACCACGGATGCCCGCAGCCCGCGCTCGGCAAGCGCGAACGCGGTCTGCTCCGACGCGCGTGGAAATTCAGCGATGACGGGCGGCCTGGCGTCTTCCGTGAACGTCTTTCCGCGTGGCAGCAGGCCGAAGCCGCCGGTCACGACGATCGGCCGGTCCGAACCGGCGAACACCTCCCCAAAGGTCTCGATCGCCTCGCGGTCCTCCTTGCTCAGTTCGACGATTTTCGCGAGGTCGAGACCGAATGCCGTGTGAATGACGCCGTCGGCATCGCCGGCGGCTTGCCGTAGCACGTCCAGATCGCGCAACGAGCCTGATAGCGGCGTGCCGCCACAGGCGGCAAGCGCCTCTCTGTTCTGCTTCGAGCGCACCAGGCCGACGACGGAATGGCCCGCATCGATTAGTTCACGAACTATCGCCGACCCGATCCAGCCGGTCGCTCCCGTCAGAAACACGCGCATGCTAAAGCTCCTTGACCATGGCGGGCGAAAACTTGATTTCGCCACAACGTCAGTTACTGACATGGGGGTATGTCAGTAACTGACAATAGGGAGCTGGCGGGTCGGTGGCGAAAGGCGAGGACGAGGTACGCGTTCGCCTGCAAGCGGCGGCGTTGGAGTTGTTCCGCGAGCGCGGCTACGACCGAACCACGGCCGCCGAGATCGCGGCACGGGTCGGCGTGACGGAGCGGACCTTCTTTCGCCAGTTCCCGGACAAGCGGGAGGTCCTGTTCGATGGCGAGGCCAAGTTGCGAGCGGCGCTGACGGCCTCGATAGGTGACGCGCCCGCCGGGCTCGGACCGCTCGACACGCTGTTGCGGGCATTTCGCTCGCTCCAGCCGGTGCTTGAAGCCAACCGGCCATTCTCGAGGCCGCGACACGAGGTCATCTCCGCCACGCCCGCACTTTACGAGCGTGAGTTGGCGAAAACGGCCGCGCTGGCCGATGCGCTTGCCGCCGCGTTGCAGGCGCGAGGTGTCGCGGAGCTGCGAGCCGTTCTTGCGGCGCGGACCGGAATGGCTTTGTTCGTGCAGGCGACGGTCTCCTGGCTCGACGATCCTGGGCAAGGTCTCGGCGAGCGTCTCGATCTCGGCTTTCGCGAGCTGAAAGCGCTTTTGGCCGAAAGCGAGCACTGATCCGTTGGTCGGACTGCCGTCCGCGGCGGGTTGGCTGGTTCAAAGGTCCGCCGATCAGCCTGGCGCACGTGCGGCGAGTGGCCCACGCGGACGTTCGCGCAAAGCGATGAAGTTTATGGGGTCGTTCGAAAGGCGTTGACGGGCGATCCCGTGACCGGAGGCACACCGCGGGGATTGACGCCAGGCGGCTGCTCGAAGGGGACCCACCCTGCCGGGCGATAGATCATTTTCAGCATGACCGCCCACCGCGATCATGCTTTAGCAGTGCGGATCAGTGCGGAGCAGGAACCACTTTCTCAACTGGAGAGGTCGTCGATCGCGGGGGCTGTAACGTCCCGCCGGAACCGGTCGGAAAACGCACCACCGATGACGAATTTTGCAGACTGAACGACAGGTTCGTCGCGATCCAACTGATCCGCAGGTCCTCGGCTGGAAAGCGTTGTCGGGCACCCCGCCAGGCCCGAGCGATCCGGCGCCGCAAACGGAAAGAAGAGTCATGTCGAGATTGCAAGGCAAGGTCGCGGTGATCAGCGGCGGGAGCAGCGGCATCGGGCTCGCCATCGCGCGGCGGTTCGTGAAGGAGGGCGCCCACGTGTTCATCTTCGGTCGACGCCGGACCGCGCTCGACGAGGCGGTGAAGCTCATCGGCGTGCCGCGAATAAACGACAACGTCACCGCCATTCAGGCGGACGCGTCCAAACTTGAGGACCTCGACCGGGTCGCTGACGTGGTCCGGAGCGTGAAGGGGAAGGTGGACGTGGTGGTGTCCAGCGCCGGCGTGACCGAGCAGGTTAAGCTGCGCGAGGTCACGCCGGAACACTACGACCGCGTGTTCGCCTTGAACGCCAGGGCGCCGCTGTTCCTGGTGCGGAACTTGCTGCCGATGATGGGTGGCGGAGGATCGATCATTCTGGTGTCCTCGGCGATGCATACCATGGGCCTGGCGAACCACTCGGCGTACGCTGCCACCAAGGCGGCGCTGCGTTCGTATGTCCGGACCTGGGCGGCCGAGTTCAAGGACAGCGGCATCCGCGCCAACACCTTGAGCCCAGGCGTGATCGACACGCCGATGCTCGACGATCAGGCGAGCTCGCCCGAGCATGCCGACGAAATTCGCAAGGGTTACATCGCTTATACGCCGATGGGCAGACTTGGGCATCCCGACGAGATGGCCGCGGCGGCGCTGTTCCTTGCCTCGGACGAGAGCTCGTTCATGACCGGCGCCGACATGGTCGTCGACGGCGGCGTGTCCAACGTCTGACGAAGGTGATCCGGGCCGAGTGATCCGGGGCCGACGGCGTCGGCCGTCCAGCACCGACGCCTTGCCGCGGAGATCACGGCGCGGATCGGTGCCGCGTTGGTCGCGGTCCCGAACTGAGTTTGCTGCAACAATCGATACGGAGATCAAAATGACATACGCCATCATAGGCGCCGGACCGGTGGGCGCGACGCTTGCCCGCTGCTTTGCCGCGAAGGACATTCCCGTGCTGATCGCCAATTCGCGCGGCCCCGAAAGCCTCGGCGAACTCACCGCCGAACTCGGTGCGAGCGTCAGGGCGGTCACGGTCGAGGAAGCTGTCGAAGCCGATACCATCCTCGTCACGGTCGGAGCGGTCGCTTTCAAGGATGTCGGTGCGATGCGGCCGAACTGGTCGGGCAAGATCGTCGTCGACGTGACGAACGGCTTCATGCTGTCGCCGGAGGTGCAGCAGGCCGAATACCAAGGACGGCTCACATCCGAGGTCAACGCGGACCGTGTTCCGGGGGCCAAGCTTGTCAAGGCGTTCAATCAACTGCCGGTCAAGATTCTCGCCAGCCCGTTGCCCGATGATGTCGGTCGACGAGTGGTGTTCGTCTCGAGCGACCATGAGGATGCGAGTGCGACCGTCGCGGCTCTTGCGGAGAGCCTTGGCTTTGCAGCGATCGAAGTCGGCAAGATTGCCGACGGCGGCCGCCTGATCCAGGCGCGGGCGCCCCTGGTGTTTCAGAATCTCATCAAATACCCGATGTAGGTTGGCCGAAAGGCGACGGGGTAGTCTGGTGGGTGGGTATGAAACCTGCTGTCAGCCGTTAAGACAGTTCACGCCGCATCAAGGCGAAAGGTTTGCCGTTGTGTCGGATCGTCTCGGCGGTGCGCCACCCGAGCCGCGCGTAGAGACGCTCCGCGGTGTTGGTGTAAAGCCAGAGCGTCGCAATCGATACCGACCGGGCATGGGCTTCCACCTCGGTGACCAGACGGGCGGCATGACCCTGACCCCTTGCATGGCGGACGACGAACACGCCGGCGAGCCACGGAGTCAGTTCGGGTCGGTCGTCCAGATCGTGCGCGACCAGGCTTGCGGTGCCGACTGGCTCGCTGCCGACGAGCAGGATGAAGGTCCTGGGCATCGGCCGTTCGCTGACCGATCGCCTGACCGCGTCGAGCAGCCGGTCGGGCGACTTGTCGGTGTGGCGCCAGAACGCATCCCACAGCCAGCGCGCCACCAGGGGTACCAGGTCGGGGGTGGTTGTGACCGAGATCGACATCGCGATGCATACCTCTTGGCGGTTGCAGTATGCGCGCCGGCGGGCGTTCATGCATCTTCATTGGTGGCGATCCGGACAGGGGCGATCCGGCCGGCGGGCGTGCCGGCGGATTTGCGCGGCCTGTCAGCGACCCATATTCTGCGCTGAACCATCGCAAGGACACGCCATGCCCGGCCCGCTGCACGGCTTCCGGATCGTTGACCTGACCTCGATGATCTCGGGTCCGTTGGCGACCATGATCCTGGCCGACCAGGGGGCCGACGTGATCAAGGTGGAAAACCCCGATGGCGGGGACCATACCCGCGCCGCCAATAACCGCCGCAACGGCTTCTCGGCTTCGTTCCTCAATAACAACCGCAACAAGCGTTCGGTGGCGCTGGACCTGAAGAACCCAGCGGCGCGCGAGGCGCTGTTGCGGCTGCTGGCGACCGCGGACGTGCTGGTGCAGAATTTCAGGCCCGGCGTGGTCGAGCGAATGGGGCTGGGCGAGGACGCAGTGCGCGCGGTGGCGCCGGCGATCGTCTATGTTTCGATCAGCGGCTTCGGCGAGACCGGGCCGTATGCGCAGAAGCCGGTGTATGATCCGCTGGTTCAGGCGGTGTCGGGGCTGGCCACGATCCAGGCCGGATCGGACGGCGAGCGGCCGCGGCTGGTGCGGACCATCATTCCCGACAAGCTGACCGCCTACAACGCCGCCCAGGCGATCACCGCGGCGCTGCTGGCGCGCGAACGGACCGGCCCTGGGGAGCCCAAGGGCCAGCACATCCGGCTGTCGATGCTGGATGCGGTGATCGCCTTCCTGTGGGCCTCCGACATGGGCAGCCAGACCTTTGTCGGTGAGCAGATCCCGCAGCAGCAGGCGGCCAGCTTCATCGACCTGATCTATGAAACCGCGACCAGCCCGATCAGCGCCGCGGTGCAGACCAACCGCGAATGGGTCGCCCTGACCGGCGCGCTGGATAAGCCGGAATGGCTGGATGACCCGCGCTTCAAGACGCCGGCACTGCGCCAGCGCCACATCGATGAACGACTGATGCTGACCCAGGAGGCGTTGCGCGCCCGCTCGGCCGAGTATTGGCTGGACCGGCTGACGCAAGCAGGGGTGCCCTGCGCGCCGGTGCTGACCCGTTCGGCGATGCTGAGCGATCCGCAGGTCATCGCCAACGGCATCATCGAGGAGACCGAGCACCCGACCGCCGGGCAGCTGCGCCAGGCGCGTCCGGCGGCTCGGTTTTCCGTCAGCCGGGCCGGGTCGGCTCGGGGCGGCGCGGCGCTGGGCGAGCACACCGTCGAGGTGCTGGCGGAACTGGGCTACTCGGGCGAGCAGATCGCGGCGCTGGCGGCACGGGAGCAGGCGGCATGATCGACTTCTATTACTGGCCCACTCCGAACGGCTGGAAAGTCTCCATCATGCTGGAGGAGACCGGGCTGGCGTACACCCTGAAGCCGGTGAATATCGGTGCCGGCGACCAGTTCAAGCCGGACTTCATGGCGATCAGCCCGAACGCACGGATGCCGGCGATCGTGGATCACGATACTGGCGATCACGATACTGGCGATCACGATACTGGGGAGGGGTCGCTGCCGATCTTTGAATCCGGCGCCATCCTGATCCATCTGGCGGAAAAGTCGGGCCGGTTGATGCCGACCACGGCGAAGGGTCGCAAGGAGTGCCTGGAGTGGCTGTTCTGGCAGGTCGGCAACCTGGGTCCGATGGCCGGGCAACTGAGTCACTTCGTCAACTATGCCAAGAGCGTGCAGGCGGGCGATCACCTGTATGCGCATCAGCGCTACGCGGGGGAATACAATCGCTGCCTGGGCGTGCTGGAGCGGCGGCTGCAGGGGCGCGAGTTCATCCTGGACGAGTATTCGATCGCCGATATCATTTCCTGGCCCTGGGTGCTGATCGCCAAGCCGCTGGGGCAGTCGCTGGAGGAGTTTCCCAACGTCTCGCGCTGGCGCGAGCTGATCAAGGCGCGCCCGGCGGTGCAGCGCGGGGTCGATCTGGCCAAGGACCTGCGGCGCGGCGGCCAGCACAGCGAGCAATCGCGGAAGATCCTGTTCGGGCAGACCGCGGGTTCGCTGGGCGGTGGGTGAGCAGGGGAGGCCGGCAGCGGGATTGACGGGTTTCTGTGGTCTTTGGGCAGGTCCCTGCCGCAGGGTTCGCGGGACGTGACCGCGACCGCAGACGACCCGTGCGACACCGTTCGCGCCGGCCGCCTGCGTATCCTGGATGCGGCCCTTGCCCTGGCACGCAAGAGCGATTCGCAGGCCACCACGACGCGAGCTGTGGCGACCGCAGTGGGCGGCCAAGGGACTGCGCGTTCTGTCGCAGCGCATCCGCGCCATCGCCGAGGCGGGCCGATTGCGGACCAGCGAGGAACGCGGGGCCGCGATGATGCACGCCTGTTGCGTCGGCTTGGTGCTGACGCTTGCCGCCGCCGGGGCGCGCAAGGGCGGCGAGTTGTCGATCGCGACTCGGGAGGCGGTGCTGGCCGCGATCGCACTTGACGCGCCCGCCGCGCGGTTCGACCGACAGGCCGCGGCGGCAACGTTGGGCCGGCCGCCGATTTGACGGTGGGGGAAGGCTGCGCTGCTCGATGAGTTGCTGCACCGGCTTTCCACACGCCGGTCCGGGTCAGGCGGTCAGAGCCTGAATGGAGCGACAGGCAACGCCTGGATAGAGCGGCAGGCAACCGACCCGAGTGAGGCTTTCCGGTCGCGGCGTTTCGGGTCCGCTCAACGATAGCCGGGCGGCGGGGGTGGTGGGTAGCCGGGCGGGTAGCTGGGCGGCGGCGGGTAGCCGCGCGGCGGAGGTGGCGGGGCGTAGCCCGGCGGCAACGGGGGTGGCGATCCGGCCGGTGCGAATCCGGGAACCTGGTTGCCGCGTGAATACATGCACTGCGAATAGGCCAGGTTGTAGCGCTGCTGCAGGCTGCCCTGGGCCTGCCCGGCCGGCCCGGCGCCGACGGCGGTGCCGCCCAGCGCGCCGGCACCGGCGCCGATCGCCGCGCCGCGTCCTCCGCCGATCGCCGCGCCGAGGCCGGCCCCCAGCAACGTGCCGATCACCGCGGTGCCGACCTGGCGGTTGTTGGCCGATTGTGCCCCGCCCTGGGTTTCGTTGGTGGCGAACTGCTTGCACAGCGCCTGATCGCCCTGGAACACGTCGAACGGCTTGCCGGGGGCAGGCATCACGGCAACCGTCGGGCCCATCGGTTCCGAGGCGCAGGCGTTCAGCAGCAGCAGGGGTAGCAGAAGCGCGGCCGGGCGGGTCAATGGTGGCATGGCATGGTCCTTAGGGCATTATCGTGTCTTGTTGACCCGATAATGCCCCGCGAGTCATTGTTTTATCGAGCGATTCGCGCTTTTGGTGATGCCACCAGAAGCGATCGCTCGCTGGTGTCCCGCGTCCGAAGTTCGCCGTATCGGGCGAGCATCAGTCTCGCGACACTCGGTCTTTGTTTTCGGCTATTATGCATTTGACATAGCGCAGTAGGTCCGGTATGGTTTGCATCAGGAGATAAGCCATGACCGACCTTACCGACCCGATGTTCAACGATGACGATACGGCCCGCGCTCACTTTGAGAGCGTTCTTTGGCCGCACGGGCCGGTGTGCCCGCATTGCCGTGCCACGAAGGGGCTGACGCGGTTGCAGGGCAAGAGCCATCGTCCCGGCCTGTTTCAGTGCAATGCCTGCCGGGGCCACTTTACGGTTACGAATGGTTCGATCATGGAGCGCAGCCATGTGCCTCTGTGTAAGTGGGCGCTAGCGTTTCATCTGATGGCGTCCAGCAAGAAAGGTATTTCGGCTCACCAGCTTCATCGGATGCTTAAGGTCAACTATCGGACGGCCTGGTTCATGGAACACCGCATCCGCGAATGCATGGACCACATAAAGGATACGACCCCGATGGGCGGTCCCGGCGGGATTGTCGAGATCGATGAAACATTCATCGGTAAGAAAGAAGGCTTCGAAGCAAAGCGCGGATATGCCCACAAGCACGCTGTGATGACGTTGATTGAACGTCGCGCCGATGGTGGGCGGTCTCGTTCGTTCCATGTTGCTGGCACTGCCGCTGCCGATCTGCTGCCGATCATCAAAGCGCATGTGAACAGCGGGTCGCACATCATGACCGACGAAGCTGGACAGTATGCCAACCTCGGCAAGCACTTCGCTGGGGATGATTACACCACTCACAGCAAGGGTGAATATGTCCGGGATGGCTACATCCATACCAACACTGCCGAAGGCTTTTACAGCGTGTTCAAGCGGGGTATGCAGGGCGTCTATCAGCATTGTGGGGAACAGCACCTTCACCGCTACGTGGCTGAGTTTGATTTTCGGTATAATAATCGGGTCAAGCTTGGTGTGGACGATACCGAACGCACCTTCCGGGCGATCCGTGGCGCGAAGGGGAAGCGGCTCATGTATCAACAACCTACTTCTTGATCGGAAGCCTTGGGAGAGCGACGAGAAGAAGTAGCTATAGCAGTGCTCTTTTCTCGTTCCCTTCGTTTGCGTTGGGCATCGGCTTTGGTGCTTTGTGCAGGCGTCTCGGCTTTCTGTTCTCGTGCAGGAGTTGTTAGAGCACGAAGAATGGCGGTATCACGCCGTCGCGCGACTTCGGCCGGGGGGTAATCTGCGTTGTTTACGGTAGAATCGATGTTTGCCATATTTTCTATCTCCTCAGTTTTTCATGGCGCTATTGCAATATGGGTGCACTAGATCGCCGTTTCCGACGTCTCCTTTTCCGTTGTCCCTAACTCGGACAATGTGATCATATGAAACAGACTTATTCGGGTCCAATTTACCCCGGCAGAGCGGACATATAAGCGCAGCAGAAAGAGCCTGCCGCACGAATATCATAGCTTTCGTATCATCAGAAAAATCAACGCTAGTTGTGGCGGCCACGACGTCAATAATACGCCCCTGCAACCCGAGCGATCTGATAAGCGCCTCGGGAGTTACCGCCTCATCGGCATTTATCGTGGTCATCAAAAACACCAATAAATCACGCATCTTTGGAACGCGCTGAGATTTTGCCATATTCTGCAATAGAGCGGATATCAACGACTTGTTTTCCATTAAGAACTTTTCAAGTTTCTCCCTTGCGTGCGTGAATTTACGAAAGAATCCGGAATCATTGTTGCGCATTTTTTCTGTAATAGTAAGGCTCATACCCAGGAAAAGAAAACGGTTAAATCTTCCCTTATCATTATAAAAATATACTGCCGGATGAAGCCCCAGGCTACCGCTTGAAATTCCGGTGATCCTATTGATAATTTCCAACGAATTTCTGAGCACGGAAACGGTTCCGGCTCCTGTTTCGTCATCCGGATAGGCAGTTATCACCATTCCCCTCTGGTCACGCGTGCCTGCAATTACAAGGAATTCAATTAGCAACGCGAGAGCATCGACTGGAGAAACCGACCCTCCGACTGGAACATCCAGCGTTCTTAGTGGGTGCGTCACTTCGGGCGAAAACAAAACACGATGGAAATCAGCGGCTAGACTTTCAATACTAGAGACATTGTCCTGTAAAAAACCAGACCAATACTTATGGCCTGCCCCGGCCCTCAAGATAGCCCGAGCACTGATAGCCACTGGCTTTCGGCGATTCGTGATTAACATAGTCTCCGTTTCATCCAATGGCGTTCCCTGAGAATTTATCTTAAAGAACGATGTCTCTGCGAAAGCTGCATTACCCTGAATCCACTGTACTGGGAGCGCTCGGGTGAAAAGCAAATTTGCGCGGCGTCGTTGTTCCTCGCTTCCGAGCTTGGTTCCAACAAAATCCTTTAACGTGTTAAATCTACCCACCCTGTCCTCGATTACCTTACGAGCGCGCTTGGCAACGCGTTTTTGTAAATCGGAAATTTCACCGTTATAGAAATTCTGGGAGACCCTATCATCACCATAATCATTCAACATCCATGCGCGAAGCGCACTAAGACGGTGTCCTCCGTCTATCACAAAAATGAAACTGGGTGATTTCCATAGGATAAGCGATGGTATTACCTCATTATCAAGGAAACTGGCGACAAATATGGCGATCTGCTCAGCAGACCAATGATTTGTCTCTCGCTGAAAGTCTGGTTTGCGCAGAAGTTTCAAAATTGGAGCCTCGTTCGAGAGGCTTTCAATGGGTAGACCAGGGAACAAGTCGAGCACGAATTCTTGACCCTCCCAGGCGAAATCCTCACGTGGAATCATCGCATCGAGAGTTACGCGTGCTGGCATGTTGCTATCCCCCTCCCCAAGATGCGCCCGTACGTCGATGTCAGACGGCATCTTAAGCATGGGGAGAGTGCTCCCCTAACCGGGCTATGTCAAATGCATAATCGCCTTGTTTTCAGTGGCCTGCTGATCCCATTCGTCTGCCGCGAAGTGCGGCGAACTTCCCGGGCAGGACACTAGCGGCATGGTCGTTATCTGGGCGGCATCGACGGCACCAGCCGCCATGGTGTCTGGCACGCCGGAATATAGGGATAATACCCGGCGGGCGAATCACACCGATACCAGAATCCGCCCGGTGCCGGGCCGAGACGCGACGGGTCGATGGCGCCCAGGGTCAGGGCGTGGGTGTGGGGGCGCCGATGGTGGCGCCAATCGTTGCGATCGGGGTCGGAATGGTGAGAATTGGCGCGGTGCTTTTCGAAGCTGGGGGCATCGTCGTACACGGCGGTCTCGGCGTGTGTGCCTTGGGACCATGCACTTTGGGCCAAGGCAGTTTCGGGCCATACGCTCCGAGGCCATCCGATGGGGGCCAGCGCCAGTGTGGCCGAGAGCAGCACAAACCAGCAGCACGACCGCGACATGGCATTGACCCCGACAGTTGCCGGCAGGATCGCCGCTTGGGCTTAAGATTCTGTTAACCGGCATCGATCGAGATCGCCGGGTCGAGGAAATGCCGCCGCATGCTCTGTTGACGACAGCCGTCCAGACCATCCGCGCGGGTCCCGGCCCGACGTCGAACGACCGCGCCGGCATGGGCCGGTGGCGGCGCGCCATCGACCTAGCGCGGCCGGTCAGCCCTCGGTGGCCGGTCAGCTCTCGGCGGCCGGTTCGTGCCCGGCGAGGACCTTGTCCACGCGGCGGCCGTCCATCGCCATGACCTCGAAGCGCCAGCCGCCGAACACGATGCGATCGCCCAGCCTGGGAACCCGGCGCAGCAGCGCCAGCAGCAGCCCGGCCAGGGTGTGGTAACTGCCCTCGCTGGGCAGGTCCGGCAGGTTCAACCGAACCTTCAGCTCGTCCACCGGGGTCATGCCGTCGAGCGTCATGGTGGTCTCGCCCTCGGGCCCGGGCACGCCTTCCTGGTGTTCCGGGCCGGGCGCCTCGCCGACGATCGCGGCCAGCACGTCGGCGGCGGTGACGACGCCTTCAAAGCTGCCGTATTCATCCATCACCAGCGACAGCCCGAGGGTGTCGGACTTTAGCCGCTCCAGCGCATCCAGAGCGCTGATCGTGTCGGGCACGATCATCGGCTGGCGCAGGCTGGCGCTGACCGACAGTTCGCCGCCGCCCAGGATGCGATCCAGCAGGTCCTTGGCCTGCACCACGCCGACCACGTTGTCGATCGACTTGTCGCACACCACGAAGCGCGAGTGCGGCGCCGCCTTCAACGCCGCGGTGATCGACTTGGCCGGATGGCTGCGGTCGATCCAGGCTAGTTCGGTGCGCGGGGTCATGATCGCGCGCACTGGCTTGTCGGCCAGCCGCAGCACGCGCTCGATCATGTCGCGCTCTTCCATTTCCAGCACGCCGACCTGGGTGCCCTCGGCCAGCAGGGCTTTCAGTTCCTCTTCGGTGACCGACTGGCGAGAGGCTCGGTGCAGGCCGAACAGCCGCAGGATGGCGTTGGATGATTTGCCCAGCAGCCAGACCGCCGGGCCGACCAGGCGCGACAGCACGGCGATCGGACGAGCGACGCGGATCGCCATCAGCTCCGGCGTGCGCAGCGCCAGTTGCTTGGGTACGAGCTCGCCCAGCACCAGCGTCAGGTAGGTGGTAACGATGACAACGATGGCCAGCGCCAGGCTTTCGGAGAACGCGCCGATGCGCGGGATCGGTGCCAGCAAGGCCTGCACGTGCGCGGCGATGCGGGCGCCGCCGAACACCCCGGTGAACACGCTGACCAGGGTGATACCGACCTGCACCGTGGGCAGGAAGCGCTGCGGATCGTCCGACAACTCGCGCGCCGCGCCGGCGCCCCTGACACCCTTGCGCTCCAGCACCGCGAGCCGCGCCCGGCGCACCGAAACCAACGCCAGTTCGCTTAACGAGAACAGCCCGTTGAGCAGGATCAGCAGCAGGATGACGACAATCTCGGAACCGATGGTCATGTTCAGCCCAGGTGAATGAAACTCACGATCAAGGTGAATTGTAGCGGTCTAGCTCTTTGTTTTGTCGCATGATTCACGCGCCTCGCGCGAACAGCGCGTCCTTCGGACGACGAACGTCCCGCCCCAGCCGCGATCATGCTCTAGCATATGTCGGCCGTGGTCATGAGGGGAACAAGGTCGCCCCGATCCGAGGAGCCGCCATGCCGACCATCGCCATTACCTTGACCGTGCTGGGACTGGTGCCGCTGATCGTGTTCGCCGGCGGTGCGGTCGGCCACATCCCCGAGACGGCGGAGCGGATGCTGGTGGCATTGATCGACTACGCGGCGCTGGTGCTGGCGTTCGCCGGCGGGGTGCATTGGGGGCTGGCCTTGCTGCCCGAGGCGGTGCGCCCGTCGCTGCGTTTCATGGCCGGCGTGCTGCCGATGATCGCGGCTTGGGTCGGCCTGGTGCTGGCGCAACTGGTGGCACCTTCGATTGCCCTGATCGTTCTGATCATCGGCTATCTCGCAACTGTGTTGACCGAGCACCGGGCTGCCCGACGGCTGCTGGTGCCGGCGCGATATGTGTGGATTCGCTTGGGTTTTTCGGTGGTTGCGGTGATCATGATGGCGATGGTCCTGGTCCTGCGCGGCCTCGGTCAGACCGTTGTATTCTAATAATTTCTAGCTCGATCGCGGTGTTCATGATTGATTAATCACTGCCTGTTTCCTGACCGGAGCGCTGCCGTGATTCCTTCCGATTTGTCCGACTCGCCGGCGGCCGCTGCTGCCTCGGCGCTGGTGATTCCGTTCCCGGTCCGGGCGAAGCGGGCGGGGTCTCGCCCGCAGCGTTTGCCGCGTCGCGCGGCCGGCGCCGTCACCGTGCAGAATAGTCGGGTGATCGCGCCGGACTGGTGTTCGCCGGCTGCTGCCGACGTCAGGGTGGCGGCGGCGGATCCCAGCCCGGAACAGCGGCTGAACCGCGCCCTGTCGTCGCTGAACGTCGCCTTGGCCGAGCAGCGGTCGGCGGTCGCGGCGTGGCGTGATGGGCTGGTGACGCTGAGGACCACGACCGCCCGTCTTTCCGAAAGCCTGCAGCGCTATCGGGTCAATCTGGACAAGTTGAATGACAGCGTCTCGAAGCTGGGCGACAATGCCCGTTCGCTGGAAACCTTGGCCGACGGCGTGGCGGCGACCGGGGATTAGCGGTCGCTACTCCGTTCAATGGCTGATTGTGCTTGCGTCGGGGTAACCGGCGTCAAGCCCGAGCCGGCCGCGGCGACGGCGCATTCCGACCATGCGTTCCCGGGCGATGAGGATGTGCGCACGCTGACCGGGCTGACCAATCCCGACGCGATGCCGGATTTCTACCTTCGACCGGGATCGAAGCTGGTGCTGCCGAAGATGGGCGAGGCTGGGTGGTAACTGGCGACCGCCGATGCCCGGGTTCGGATCGCGCCGTACCTTTTGGCGAAGGTGGACGCCAAAGCGGCGGGCATTCCGCGGATCGTTTCTTGCACGTATCATGACCGTGGATCAGCCTTTGGCGGCGGCGCGCTATGCCAGCGTGGCGGCGGCGTTGAAAGGCACCGGGTAGGGCGCGGTTGGGGCCGATCCCTCGGGCCGAGCAGGTGAGGCGGGTGCTGGGTTTAGAGGGGTGGCATTCACCTCCGCTTTCGGGTGGAGCGCCAAAACTGTTGTACGAGTGCGACGCGGTGGAGCCGACTCTGCCGGTGGCGGAGCCGAAGGTCGCTTTGCGGCGAGAGCCAAGCTATAGGCTGGCCGCGCATCAACCCATTCGGAGGAAAAATTGGCTGAGATCAAGGACTTTCCTGGGCCTGGATTCGCCAGCGAAACCGCTGAGGACCACAGCATCTTCGTGCTCAGCGGCAACGTCGGCCTGACGCTCAATGACAATTCGTCGAGCCTCACCTTTATGACGGCCGCCAACACGGAGGTAGGCCTCATGCTCAATCCGACCGACAAGAATGAGACCATCGTCGATCTGACGAGGAACTCTTCGCCGAACGTGGATCTGCAGGCCGGCGGCGTGTCTGGGGTTACCACCATCCTTGATTATGGCTACGACCCGAACGGCACCGTCGATATCATGGCCAAGGACCTGACGAGTATCACTCATCATCCCGCCGGGACAACCCTGACGACAGCGACCGGCGGCCAGGTAAACATCGTAGGCGGCAATTACGGAATCACCTTCCAATTCGGGTCGGGACCTGGATCGACGCTGGTCATTGGCAACCTCAATGACCACGCGGCTGTAACCGTCGCCTGACAGCGGAGCGGCGGCCCGAACGGTGATAAACTGGACTGGCGGAGGAACCGAGCGTCACCGCTGAGCGGCTGGTTGCTGGCGGCGATCCCGTCATGTTGCAATTACTGTGGATACGGCGGCGAAGCGCCGATGCTCGGGTCTTTCAGCCAAGCTATTTTGGCATCGACGAACGAGACAAGTCTTTCCAGCTCGGAAATTCTTCCTGTAACCCGATTGCGTTGTTCCTCTAGGAAGGCGATTACCACATCGTCTTCCTCGCCGTCGAAAGCTCGTTTGTTAATGAACACGCCGATCTCTTTGAGCGGCAATCCCAGTGCTTGGCCGGCACGGATAATGCGAGCCTTTTCAAGATCGAGGGCTGAGAAAATCTGGTAGGGGCGCAACCCTCCCTTCGTCCCGATCTCCGGATGGAGCAAGCCCCGGCGGACGTAAAGCCGCACTGCATCAACCGACAGCCTACTTTCCCGGGCAAAGGCAGCGATCATCATTGCGGACGAAGCCATTGACTATGGACCATGGACCATAGTTATACCGACCAACCGGGGGCGACAATGGCCTCGGTCATCAGCCGCCCCCATCCGGCCCTGCCCATGATGGAGATCAAGATGTCCGAAACTGATGCCGTTGAGAGCTTCCCAGCTATGTTGCGTCGCGTGCTGGGAAATTGCCTCAAACCCGATGCCGAGACGTTTCCAGACATGTTCGCCGTGGATGGTGTTTTGGAGTATCCCTTTGCGCCGCCCGGACTGAGCACGCCGATTGCAGGTCGGGATGCCATCATCGCGAATTTCGAGAGGATCAGGACGCTATTTCGGATCGACGGAGTCGCCGACGTCTCCGAGATAGAGGTTAGTGATCCGGACATGGTTGTACTTGAGTTTTCCGGTCATGGAGAGGGTCTTCTTACCAAGGAAGCTTACAACCAACGCTACATCTCGGTGATCCGCATGCGCGATGGAAACATCGTTCATTACAAGGATTACTGGAACCCGATTGCTCTTGTTCAAGCAGTCAAAGGCAGTGAGATAACGAGAGCTTCCGCGATAGACTAATGACGACTTACGAGCTCAGCATCGCCGTCGAACCACGCCTCACCACGCGGTCATCCGCAGGGCTGCTGGGTGGGTGATGCCTCCTGTGCTCCTTGATAGAATGCCCCATGCGGACTCTGTCCTGTTTGTAATGGCGACTCAACAGGAGCGTGGTCGAGATTTGAAGAGCCGAATTGATCCCCTGATAACGGGTGTTGGTCCGATAGAGGCATCCATTAGCAGCTCACTCCGGCTGCGGGAACTCGTCGAGGCCGATCTTAGTGTCACAGTATCGATCACTCTGATCACCGTGCTGGCCTGACCCGGACCAACCCCCCGCAAACTGAGGCGGGGGCGCCTTGCCCGGTCCTCGCCGGGACAGACGAGGGCCGGTTAACCGTTGCGCCGTCTCTAACACATTGATTTTGGTCGCGTCCCGTACGGGATTCGAACCCGTGTTACCGCCGTGAAAGGGCATCCACCACTGCGAGCCTGGTCTTGATCCATGACGTTTCCATTCGCCTCGCTGATCGCGCGCCGCACAGGGGGCCGGCGTCCAGT
Source organism: Rhodopila sp. (assembly GCF_965277165.1). Lineage (GTDB taxonomy): Bacteria > Pseudomonadota > Alphaproteobacteria > Acetobacterales > Acetobacteraceae > Rhodopila. The sequence goes on along the minus strand of NZ_CBDICE010000005.1, from coordinate 561,813 downwards.
TCCTTCACGAGCCGCCGCTCCCGCTGGCCTCTCCGGCATCCGCCCCGGTCTACACTGCGACAGCGAGCCGTCTCACGAACAGGATCATATTGCGCCGAGCGCAGCACCCGGCCCGAGGCGCAACGTGCTGGCAGCATCGTTCGGCCGGGCTTGATCAATCAGTGCCCGTGGGGCTGGCGGGCGATCCCGGCAATGAACGTCCGGCCGTTAACCCGCCCGATATGACTTTCCCGCCCCTCTGTCCTGTCAATGTCCTGTCAGGGTAATATCGGGGCGCAAGGGACAGGGAGCGGAGATTGCAGTTCTCTAAATTTTATCAATAAATTATCATGATGCCGGCGCACAGAATCGAACTGTGGACCTACTGATTACGAATCAGCAACTCCACTGCGGTCGGTGGCCACATCCAGAGCCAAACTGATTGTATGTCAAGTACTTTCCGTTCCCCGTAGCGTCCGGTAGTCTCTGGCGGTATACTGGAAGCGCGCCGATTCTGGACCCCCTTTGGACCCCCGGCGGGTGACCCCGGCGCGGGCAGGAGAGCGCGGATGCGCCGAGAATTGGTCGACACTTGGCTACGCGCCGTGAAGCCACCGACAAGCGGTCGCCTGGAGCTTTGGGACACCCGCGCGATCGGCCTGGTGCTTAGGATCACGCCGTCGGGCACCGCCACCTGGGCGGTGCGCGGGCGCACGACGGGCGGCAAACGGACCCGCGCCAAACTCGGCACCTGGCCGGCCGTAGGCATTGCAGAGGCACGCAAGCGAGCCCTCAGAGCGACGGCGGCGATACAGGATGGCGGCGATCCGGTTGCTGAGCGGCGGGCGGCACGGGCCGATCGCGTCGCCCGAAGCGCCCTGCCAACCGTAACCCAGCGGTTCGCCGAGTGGCAGGCGGCTAAAACGGAAGACAAGGCAAAGCCCTGGTCAGTCAGACATGCCAAGGAGGTGCGGCGCATTGGCCTTCGCGATATCACGCCGGCGCTCGGCAAACGCCCTCTCGCCGAAACTACCCGGTCGGACTGGACCGCCCTGATCGCGACAAAGCGCAAGACAGCACCAGCGATGGCTTCCCTGCTCTATCGCGTCTGCGCCGCCTTTCTAGGACACGCCGAGGCGAATGGATGGATCGCAGCCCCGCTACTACCGCGCAAAGGATTGGCGAGTCTCGCGCCACCCTCCAAGGCCCGGGCGCGCATTCTGACCGACGCGGAGTTGCGAGCAGTTTGGATTGCTGCCGGTGACCTGAATCCCAAGCCGAGGGGATTCGTCCGTCTGCTAATCCTGACGGCTACCCGAGAACTCGAAGTAGCGGACATCGCGGTAGGCGAAATCGATCGATCGAGCAACACGTGGACAATTCCGGCCAAGCGGGCAAAGAACGGGCGCGCTATCACGATTCCCCTCCCCGCTCTCGCCTTGGCCGAGCTTCTACCGTTGTGGCCAAAGCATGCTGCGGGGTCGGCCTGGCGACTGCTAGGTGATGTGGCCGGCAATGGTATCCGCGGTTTTTCCAAGGTCAAATCGACGGTCGATGCACTCTCGGGCGTCACCGGTTGGCGATGGCACGACGTGCGTCGTTCAGCTCGTACTGGGATGTCAAGGCTCGGTGTACCACGCGACCACGCGGAGGCAGCGCTGAACCACGTTTCCGGCCGCAGCGCTTTGGAGCGGATCTATGATCGTCACGACTTTGCCGAGGAGGTGATGGCGGCCCTTGGACGGTGGCAGGCCTACGTCACCGCACTGATCACCGAATTGCCGGCAGAGGTGGCCGTGCCGCTGCGGCGCGTGGGTGCTCGATGAAAAGGTCCGTCAGAAAGAGCACACCGGCCGGTGCAGGAATCGCGAATATTAAATGTGCCCATGACTTCATGGGTGCCCAGCTGTTGGCGTTGATGGCCTGGCCAAAGAGTTCGAGATGTCAGCGGCAGGTTCTGGCCACTTTTGCTGCCGACATGGTGGGATCCATGGAGGAGAACGCGCCACTCATCTCGCGATTTGGACAACAGGCAGCGTTTTCCGCGTTCGTTTCGCGTGTCGGGATTGATCATGACCATCTCCCGTTCATGCCGAGCACCACGGCGCAGATTGCAGCAATTATCGATAGACCGCATGAGGTCGCTCGCGCCGTCCATCGTGACATGTGGGTTCCGGGAGGTGGTTATAAATCCGTTGCCGACGCGCCAGGGACGGCGGCTGTGGTACAGGAGTTCAGTCGCGCCAGCGGAGGCGGCGCTATGCATACAGGATTTCTGCTGCTGCTCGTCGCGGTCATACGCGCGTCCTATCCCAGCCTAGATCCTTCACTGGGTCGGGCCATGGCGATGCTGCAAGAAGAGGGAAGCAAGGTTGGCGGCTCGACGGTGCCGACGCACCGAACGCTCAAGGAATGGTGGAAGGAATGGCGTGGGATTTCGCCCGTTTGGGCGGCATTTGTCTTGCAATGCCAACTCTCCGGCGTTCCACCGCAAGCAGCCGCCTGGGAGGCGATGTTCGATCAAAATCGGCGGTTTCAGGTAATGGGTTGGGCGCAGTGGTTCCGAACATTTGGAACCACTTTCACACCGAAGCATGGCTCCGAGCCGCTAATCCCAGGCGGTGAAGCTGTTGAACTCAGGTTTGATATGCCGGAACAGGAGCCGCCATTGGGTGAGTGCGCCATCTCGCCGAAGGGCTTCCTGGCCGCGTCAAGTGGCAGGGATGGCACTTATGTCTGGAACGTCCTTCAACGCGAAGACCACTCGGCCTAACCGGTGAAGTATCCACTTCACCGGTGAAGTCGCTTCCGAACCGGTTGCTCGTTGACCCAAGTTCCCTGGCGTCAACTAAAGCCGCTGGAGGCACACCTTGAATTACATTTCGACCGACCCACTCCTGACGGCGGGACAAGCGGCTGCGGAAGTCGTTCTGTCACGGGTCGGGTTTTGGAGAGCCGTCCAGGCTGGCCGCTTGCCCGCGCCTGTATATCCTGCGAGCCGGGCACCCCGCTGGCGCTTATCAGAGCTCAGAAGCGCCCTTGAGAAGACCCGATCATTGCCGTGGCAACAGAAGGAGGCCCGTCGTCGCGCCGCCAAGCTGAACACGATCGTCGCGTAAATGAAGCCCCGCGCGCGGCGATGCCGGGATCGAGAAGGCGAAACTTCGACGGACGCCGATGAAATAGCGGCTCGGTTCTTCCAAAACAAGCGCCGCGGCGGTCATGAGAAAGACCAACGAAATGCTCGATCCGAAACGACTAGCTGGATGTGAAATCCGGGTTTCCGGCGTTTGTCGCGCAAGGACGATCCTCATCGCACGATGCCGGCTGGCAGCGCCGATCGAAATTATCTTCCGCCACGGCACGTCACTGTCGCGCTCACGTTTGATGCCGGGATCGATCGGCTGGACAGCTGGAGCATCGGGTTGATGGCGGCCGCGCTGGAAGCCGGCGCGGTCATTTCGTCAGAATTCGCGACCATGGCCGATGCTTTAAGATGCGAGGCAAAGTTGTGCCGGTTGGCCGGGACGTGAGCGCATCGCCCGGTTATCAGGCTAGCCCGATAAAGCGGAAGCGCGCGAGCAAACTCGAGATGGAAGAGCGGCATCGCTCCCTGTATCGAATCGTGCAGAGCATGAAGCCGATGACCGTGCGGCAGGTGTTTTACCAGGCCACTGTAGCCGGCGTGGTGGATAAGTCCGAAGCTGGCTACAGCAAGGTGCAGACTGACCTCGTGACCATGCGACGGGTCGGAAACTTACCTTACGGGTGGCTGGCGGACAACACCAGGTGGCAGCGAAAGCCAGAGACGTTCGTCAGTATTCAGCAGGCGCTGGAGCAGACGGCGAAGTTCTACCGAAAAGCATTGTGGGCCGGCGCTGCTGCCTACGTAGAGATCTGGCTGGAGAAGGACGCGCTGTCCGGGGTCGTGTTTCCGATCACCTCTCAATACGATGTGCCTTTGATGGTTTCCCGCGGTTACGCGAGTCTGTCATTTCTGCATAGTGCCGCCGAATACATCGGCTCGCTGGATGCGCCGACCTTCATCTATCACCTCGGTGACTATGACCCTTCCGGGGTTAATGCCGGCGAGAAGATTGAGGAGACGCTGCGGGAATTTGCGCCCCGAGCTAACATCTCATTCCAGCGCATCGCTGTAACCCAGGAGCAGATCAAGGGCTGGGCCCTCCCGTCGCGGCCAACGAAGCAAAGTGACAGCCGCGCTAAAGGCTTTAGCGAAACCTCCGTCGAACTTGACGCAATTCCGCCCGATGCGCTGCGCGAGTTAGTTCGTGCAAGCGTCGAGATCCATCTGCCTGCCGACCAGTTGGAGAAACTTCAGATCGCCGAGCAGAGTGAGCGGGATATATTGTCGTCCTGGGTTCAGAAAGCTGGCGAGGGCTCCTCGCCGAGGATGCCATGAGCGCATCGCCATCGACCGAACTCGCCCGGCTGATGGAGCCAGTTGCGATAGAGGTTCTCGGCGAACCCAATCCTGCCCTGTCTAATAAGACTGAGATGCGGTGGGGAAGCCGAGGGGGCCTTTGCGTCAACCGGGTCAAGGGCACATGGGTCGACCATACAGACGGCGACCGCGGAGGCGGCGTCCTCGACCTGCTGAGAGTCATGAAGGGTCTGGACAAGCCGGACGCCCTGCATTGGCTGCGCGAGCAAAAGCATCTGCCTCCAGCCAAGACCAACGGCAGCCGGAGGATAGTCGAGACCTACGATTACATGGATGCCAGCGGCGCGCTGCTGTTCCAGGTCGTGCGCTATGAGCCGAAAGACTTTCTCCAACGCGCTCCGGACGGGACCGGCGGTTGGGTCTGGAAGACTGGCCGGGTCAAGAAGGTGCTTTATCGCCTTCCCGAGGTCATTGCTGCCGTCGCCGCGGGGCAAACTATTTTCGTGGCTGAGGGCGAGAAGGGTGTCCATTCCCTCGAATCCATTGGCTTGATCGGGACCTGTTCGCCGGGTGGAGCGGGGAAGTGGAAGCGCGAGTACGGCGAGTTCCTGGCCGACGCCCGCGTAGTAGTGCTCAGTGACAATGATCCGCAAGCCATGGACCCCGATGGCACGCCCCGCTGGCACCCGGACGGCCGCCCGGTAACGCCGGGACAGGATCACGCTGCAGAAGTCGCCAAGAACCTGCGAGGGGTCGCTGCACAGGTGCGGGTCTTCATGCTGCCCGACCTGCCAGAAAAAGGCGACATTGCCGATTGGGTCGACGCTGGCGGCACCCGCGTGACCCTAGTGGCCTTGGTGGCGGCGGCGGCCGAGCCACCGGAAGAAGCGGACCCGCGACCCCATCAGCAATCTGATGAAGGGACCGACGGATGGGCGGAAGCAGCCGACGCGGATCCTGCAATCGCCGACGCGCTGTCAGTCATCACCTGGGCCAGCATGGACATCAAGCCCGAGGTTCGCATGCTCGGCGACTTCATCACTTCAAGCACGCGCGCCTTCCTAGTCGGATCCACCGGTCTCGGAAAGACTTTGCTTGCGTATGGGATGGCTGGCGGCATGGCCACCGGGACTGGCTTTCTGCACTGGACATGTAGTCGCCCTTCGAAATGGCTGATCATTGACGGTGAGATGCCTTCGGCGCTCGTGAAAGCGCGCGCGGCGGACCTGATCCGGCGGGCCGGCGGGGTAGCAGTGCCCCCCCACGGCGTCATGATCTACAGCCGCGATCGGGCAGAGGAATTCGCCAAGAGCTTTCCCAACCTTGGGAACCTCCCACCCCTGAATACCGAAGCAGGCCATACCTTCGTGCGATCTCTCATCGCCGCGATCGGTGGCGTCGAAGGTGTCATCTTTGACAACGTCATGAGCCTTGCTCCTGGCGATCAGAAGGATGAGGAAGTATGGGGCGGTTGCATCCCGCTCGTGGAAAGTCTCAGCCGGGTCGGGATTGCGCAGCTTTGGTGTGACCACACCGGGCATAATGCGGGCCGCCAATATGGCAGCAGCGTCAAGTCTTGGCGCTTTGACTGCGTCGGCATCATGACACCGCTCGCGGACGCCGACCGGCCATCTGACCATGTTGCTTTTCAGCTGTCATTCGACTCGCCCGGAAAAGCGCGCCGCCGCACCCCAGACAACTGGCAGGACTTCGAGCCGATCATCATCCGGCTAATCAATGACCGGTGGACGGGTGAGCCCGCGATCGCACCCCGTGCTGTCAGCAGAGAGGAACACCTACCAGACAAGCCGGCGCTAATGTTGATGGGTATCCGAAATGCCCTGCAAGAACGCGGCCGCAAGCAAGAAATCGGTGAAGATCAGGTGCTCGCGGTGGCTCGGTCAACCGTTCGAGACCGCCTCATTCAAGCCGGTTGGTTTCCAGACCATCTGCTTTGCAGGGGTTCTGAAACGAAAGCTGATGCCGCTCCCGCGCCGGACCCTCTGCTTTCGCCTGCTTTTCCAAAACCAACATTGACCCGTGCGGGCTACACGGCCGAGACGAACGGCCTTAACTCTCTGAAAAGACGCGATCTTGTAGGGTTCAATCGGCTCGTGGTATGGCAAAAATGACCGCGCTGCTTTTCACCGCTTTTCATTACTTTTCGTAACCCGCAAAGCTTGCTTTTTGCTTTTCTGCTTTTCCCCCTCTTTAGAGGGGAAAGCAAAAAGCAAAAGCAGGTGTCCGGATCGCTGCACCCAGTCGGTTCACCACGATCTGGAAGGCGACCTAGATGGATATGACGGACCGGGACAAGACCCGAGCGCACAAGATAATCGGCGAGCTATACGATCTGCTCGCCCATCATCCCGGCGACGCCGAGGATCAACCTAAAGCCGAGCCGCTGCTTACAGATCCGGACTTGACACTCTCGCGTCATCCGGCTCGTGGCACCGAAACGAAGGCTGCCGCCTTCCGCCGGGAATTTGACGTCATCCTGTTGCCAGTTGGCTCGCCCTCAGCGTCGATGACCTGCTCCCTTTGCTCCACGGCATTACCCCGCTTCATCACTACTACGGAGCAGTCCGCCCCTGACCGACGCATCAGTACTTTCGGCCTCGCGGTTTCAGCCGCTTGCGCCTTTTCCCTTGGCATCGTCGGCCAGGTTCTCAAGTTCCGTACGAAAGCCCGAATGAGAGTCACGTCCCCTATACACCGGACACCGTTTGGCCAGTAGGTAGGTTCCCGCCACACTCTCCCGGAACTGGACTAAGATCCCGGTTTTGATGTCACCTGACGTGTTTCGATGCTTCATCAGAGGTTTGCTTGCGCTCGTCTCTCTAATCCATACCTGACTTGATCCTAACACACGCCTTTTAACCATGACGTTCACCACCGCGAATTTTGCCCGGAGCAGCTCATGGCGGTTTGAAGCCTCCCCCGACAGAGCGGATCCGAAGGGTCCTCCTTCATCTCTCCCACAGCATGACGCTCGCGCGTCTACATGACGCAACAGTCCCCTGAGGTTTGGGCTGCTGATCCGCTGGCAGGTGGCCGGCGAGGTCCGTTTGGCGCCTTTGCACGACATTGGGCGGCCACCGCTCGATCCCGGAAAGCGGACGCAGACATCCAGCGCCTCGCAGATCATCCCACAGAAATGGAGCTTCTTCTGACGGCAGTCCGCTCGAGGACCAGCTATTTTTTTAAAAATGCACAGGAGCCCTGGACATTCGATGGACACAATGATATTGTTGTGTTGATGATACCCGGGTTGATCGATCTTGGTTCGCCCTCACCGTGGCCGGTGCTACCGCCGGGCATATACGAAGCGTCTCTGAGCGAGATCGAGATGGCCTTCGCGACGACCCCGCACCGTAGATGGCTGTTCGCAGGGTTCTTGCGTATGGCGGCGGCGCTGAAAACAGCTGGCTGCCGAACCGCCTACCTCGACGGGAGCTTTACAACGGGAAAGCCCCACCCTGACTACTACGATGGTTGCTGGGATCACAACAGCATAGATTTTGCGCGACTTGATCCGGTGCTCTTAAATTTCACCCGGAAGCGCGAAGAACAGAAACGCAAATATCAGGGGGAAATGTTTCCAGCCCTCACGCTTAACGGAACGAGCGGGACATTTCTCGATTTTTTTCAGATCGAGAAATTCTCCGGACTGCCCAAAGGCATTCTGCGAGTTTCACTCGCGGTTCTGAATGGAGCTACGCCATGATTACCAATGAGAAGCAGTACCGCTCCACGCGGCTGCAGGTGGACAAATTCCGGCGGGCGCTTGCGGCTCTCGGCGTCAGCTCGGACCCAAGCTTACCGGCAGTGCTGGTGAAAGCGCAGCGCGATGCACTTGAAAGCCAGATCGCAGAGCTGGAAGCGGAGGCGGTGCTATACGATCGTCTTCGCTCGGGTCAGATCACCCATTTCGAAGCGGAGGGTCTGGATGAACTGCCTGACATTCTGATCCAGGCGCGAATCGCGCGCGGCATGAGCCAGAAGGACTTGGCAGCCTTCCTCGGTTTGAAGGAGCAGCAGATCCAGCGATACGAAGCTGAACGCTATCGCTCGGCGAGTCTCGATCGTTTGATGGAAATCTCGGACGCGCTCGGCGTCCAAATCAGCAAGCGCGCGGAACTTGTTGGCAATGGTCATTTTGAATCCGTCGATCCGGCGGCGTGGAAGGCTTTTCCGGTCGCGGAGATGTATAAGCGGGGTTGGTTCGAGGATTTTTCGGGCTCGATGGCCGATGCGCGCAAGGCTGCACCCGACCTCCTCCCTGCCTTCCTCCGCGGCGCTCAGGCCCGTTATGCGCCACAGGCCCTGCACAGAAAGTCGGTCCGCTCGAGCGGACAAGTCCACGAAGCAGGGATCGCAGCGTGGGAAGCGCGCGTGCGCCATCTCGCGGACCGCGATCCACGAGGGGAGACGTTCGATCCTTTACTGATTTCCGAAGATTGGCTTGCCGGATTGGTTAAATTGACGTTGGACCCCGATGGTCCGGCGAAGACGATGAATTATCTCCGTGCCATTGGTGTCGCCTTGATCGTCGAGAAGCATCTGCCGGGAACGCTGCTCGACGGCGCTGCGCTTTCGACGTTCGATGGATACGCGATCATCGCCCTGACCCTGCGACATGACCGGCTCGACAATTTCTGGTTCACGCTGTTCCACGAGCTTGGCCATCTAAAGCTTCATGTCGGTCACGACTATGCCGCGATCTTTGACGACACGGAAACGCCGGCCGCGACTGCGCTGGAGGAGGAGGCAGATCTATTCGCACAGGAGGCGCTGCTTCCCGCCGTCAAATGGAACGTCGGCGCTGCGCGCTTCACGCGCAACGAGAAGGCTGTGCTCATTGATGCCAAGCGCTTCCGCGTGGGGCCAGCTGTTATTGCCGGTCGGGTTCGCCGCGAGGCCCATGACTACACGTTGTTGCGCGGGCTCGTCGGCGCGGGCAACGTGCGTCGACAGTTCGAGTGGTGACGGGGCGAATATCATGGTCACCTCGAAACATTATATTCCCCTGCTTCGCTGGCGAATGGGCGAGTATCAGGCGCTCGAGAAGCTGGGCGAAGCCCAGAAGAAGGCGACTGTGCCGCTCTTAGAGATCCTGCCTCCCGACTACGATTTCGAGCTGCGCAAGCCGAAAAAGGACATCGACGAACATCTTAAATCCTTCGGTGACAAGCTGAAGAAGAAGTGGGATGCGCGCTCAGCGTTGCTCGACGCAGGGAGGCTCGAGCCGATGGTGCGCGTGGCGGATGGTCGTCATCCGATTACCTTTATCTTCGACGAAGCGCGCGTATTGGGCACCACCGGGACCCCCGTCACGACGATTGAACGCGATGCGGCCTATCAGCAAGCCGTCCGCATGATCAACGCGGTGGACCTGCGCGGCGCGGCACTCCGGTGCACCTTGGCCGAGGCGCTTGATCCGGACTTTGATGACCAGGTCGAAGATCTGCTCGCCCGTCTCGAGATCGGGGCGGATTCGCTTGATATCCTCCTCGATCTCGAAACACCGGCCTTTGATCCCCATGACGACTTGGTCGCTGTCATTGTAGCCGCGCTCACCAGCGCAAAAGTTTTCGGCCATTCCCGCAGCGTCACGCTTCTTGCGACATCCTTTCCCGAAACGATGACGGCGCTGAAGCTCTCAATCCAGCAAGTGCCGCGCCGTGAGTGGAGCCTTTATAAGGCGGTCGTTGCGGCTCTGCCGGACACTGTGCGTCGGCCCGCGTTCGGGGACTATGGTGTCGCGGCACTCAAGTTCGCGCAGGGCGACATGCGCTACATGCGCGGATCGCCCAATATCCGATACGCCATCGACGATGCATGGCTCGTCGCCAAAGCGAAGCGCACGCCCGGCTCCAGCAATCATGCCTATCCTGGCCTGTGCAAGCTGATCATTGGCTCAGGCAGCTATCATGGCTCCGGTTATTCGGCAGGAAGCGCCTATATCGAAGGGTGTCGTACTGGCGCCACCACGCGAGGCAATCCGACTGTCTGGAAGTGGGTCGCAACCAATCATCACATTACAAAGGTTCTGGACGATCTCGCCAGGTTGCCCGGTTCCTGAGAGCGTCTCTCACACCATGCGCGAGGTCGCGGCGGGAAAGCAAGGCGACAAGCTCGCGATACAGCGCTTCGCGCGGCTGGCGCAGCGAGTGCTCAGGCTGGCCGTGTTCGCGCAGAATGGTGGCCGCCTCTGGATGCCAGAGCAGCCGAGCCAGCATCATCGGATTGACATGACGATTCGCTCGCTCTTCGCGAATCTTGCGAAAGACGATGCCTCCGCTCAGGACACGGTCGACGGCTATCACTCCCCACCACTTCGGCACGATTTCGAGTGCCGTAGAGAGATGGCGTGGCGCAACAATCAACGTTGCCCGGTCGACGACTTCGCCATACGCCTTAACCTGATGCGGTAGGCGATCGAGAATATCAGCCTCGGCCTTGATTTCAAGGCCACGGATATGCCCGTTGATAACAGCGATATCCACGCGACAGACACCGTGGCCGAGGCCAAGCTCGTCGATGACCAACGTGTCGGGACATATATGCGCATTCCGCAACAGTTTGCCATGAGCCGCGCGGCGCACCTCGGCATCTCGTATCTTGTCCCCCATAAGGCCTGCATAGCGCGGCATATCGTGCCGAGCAAATGGTTTGCGACCGCCGCAGATGCAACACCAGCACGAACCGATGGTGCTCGGTCAGTCGGCCATCCAGCGCTCGCGCAGTGCGTCGCGCTTCGTTCGTAACTTGCCCTGGCCAAACCCGCCATTGCGGCGGGTTTGACAACACCTTCCGCGAGCGCAGCCAACATCGCCATGCCGGACACCCCAAACACGTCTGTAGCGACGTCGGCCAGCTTGATATTGGCCGTCTCGAGCAATTTGAGGGCGCGGTTCCGCTCGGTGACAACCATCTGGGCCAGCGATCGCCTAAACCGCGGCAGGTTGCGCAATTCTCGAAGCTGCACCGAGGGCACGAAGCTCGCCCGGATCAATCCGTGTTGAACCAAGTCCGCAATCCATTAGGCGTCTTTCACGTCAGTCTTCCGTCCCGATACATTTCTTGATGTGATGGGCGTTACCGACAATCAGCGTGAAATGCCCCGTGAGGATGGTGTAGACAGGCATCCAGGATACCCCGGTAACTTTCTATCCCGACATGAATAACGCCGAACCCACCCAGCCAATCGCGAAGGGCCTCCAGATCGTGCGTCATGGTGCTGAACGTGCGCACTTCTTTGTGGGGTTTGCTGCCCGCCTTACCAATCAGCACGCTTGCAACAACCGTGGCTTGATGCACGTCCAAGCCAGCGGCGAGTTCTATAATGGCTTCCGTACTTGATCCCTCCCTCGTCGAGGCGACCGTGGCGCCGCAGGTCAAAAACAGAGGCTGGCCCGCGTGCTAACCGGAGCCTTAGCGGCAAAGCTGCTGACGAGAACCGGCCGCGACAATTGGCGCGGATCAGTCTGATCAACGGAGTTCAAAAACCACCGCAGTCGTTATGACCTCAAACGAGCCGCCACGGCCGAACTTGTTGCGGACGAAAATGAACCCCCCGGCCAGGTGACCGTCAATCAGCACCAGGTGGTTGGCGATCCCGGTGGTGTGCTGGATCTCCTTGGCCAGAAACGAGTCCTTGAGGAAGTTCATCTGTTGGGCGGTGGCGGGGATGATATCCACCCGCGAGCGCGGCGTCAGCGTGTCGGCATCAAGGCGCGTGTAGCGGAACGCCTGAGCCGGGCGCGGCAGCCGGCGAACCGAGGTCCCGCCCTTGTCGGTGTAGGTATAGACCGGCTTGAGCTGACCGTAGAACACCGTCGCCGGGTCGTGGCGAGCCAGCTTGTGTTCGACCAGCACGCAGTAGCGCACGCGCATGGCGATCAGCTCGTCGATCCAGTCCTCGACCGCGTTCGGGTCCCACAGGCTGTAGTCCGGCCGCTGCCAGTCGACGTTCTGATCGACGAAGCGGAACAGCCGCTCGTAGTCGTTCTTGTAGGTCGGCGGAAACGCCGCCACCCCGCCGCCGGCCTCGAGCGCGCGATGCGCCTGGTGGCGGAAGTCGCCGGCAAGGAAACTCGTCACCTGCAACCGCGGCAGGAACGCTTCGAGCCGGGCGATAGCCGGGTCCAGGAAGTCGGCAAACCGCTCGCGGTAGTGCGCGAAGTGCGCCTCGGCATAGGCGTTGGCACCGCGATACTTGGCCATCTCCTGGGCCACCTGAACGGCGGCAACCTTGGCGATGAAGCCCTTGGACGCTACTGCCGCCTCGATGAACCCCAGCCGGCCCTTGAAGGTCAGTGGGATCGGCTCACCGATCGCCAGCGCGCCGAGCGAGCAGCTCAGCAGTGACACATCGTTCGAGTGCACCCGCACCGTCGGATGAACGTCGTGTACCGCATGGTCGAACCGGAACGACCCGGAGCAGCCGACGAACACATCGCGCCACTCGGTGAACGGCACGGCGCGGGTGACCTGTTCGATCGCCTGGCGGGGGACCGCGCCATAGAACATTGCGGTCCGCTCCGAAGTTGCGTCGATCGAGGCCCAGAGGCGGCACGGCCAGATGGCACCAACCGCACCGCCAAGGGCATCCCGAAGGACACTGTTTCCTACCACAGAAACGGCCACATCATGCCCGCGACCCGCGGCACTTTCAACCGCAGATTATTCAATAGCTACAGTATGTATTATGTGCCATTGTCTATCAGACTACTTGATAAAGAGAGTAAATACTGTGACGGACATCAAGACCGCCTCGTGGTTCACCAAGATGCCGGAAGGCCATGTCAAGGTCGGCATTTCGCGTGGCATCCCGCGCACCGTGGCCGCCGGCTATCGGGTGTATCGCACGCTGGCTCCGGGGCCTTGGTTTCACAGCGTCACCCCCGAGGAATACGACCGCCTCTACAAGGTCGACGTACTCGACCGGCTGGATCCGCGCGTCGTCGCAACGCAGTTGATCGACCTCGCCCGCGGCGGCATCCCGGTGATGGTCTGCTACGAACGCCCAATGGTTCAAGGCGACTGGTGTCACCGCGCGATGGCGGCGTTGTGGCTGGCCGAGGCGCTGGACCGCCCGATTCCCGAACTCGGCTTTGAGGTATTGGCGCAAGCCGATCACCCGCTCATGCCACCGGAGCTGAAACGCCCGACCAAGGCCGGCGAAGTTCCCGACCTCGCCCGGTTCGTCGGCCGCTCGGCCACGATCGACGGCGAGGCCCATCAGGTTATCGCGGTGGATCCCAACGACCCCAGGCGCGCCATCGTCAAAGCCGGCAACCGCAGTTTCCCGGCCGGCATCGACACCCTGACCCGACATTTCAAGCCGGTCTAAACTGGAGCGGCTTCGGGAACTGCACCCGCCCGATGGGTGGAACCCACCAGTCCTCTTAAGGTCGCCGCAAGCAAGCCGAAGTCGTCACGCAAATAATACTCGACGTCGCAACGAATTACTTTGTCTAAAGCGCGCCAATATACTATGTATTCTGTATAGACTACTTCCTACCACGGAATACAGATCATGGCCCGCAAATCATATTCAGCCCGCACCGGCATGGATGCCCGCAGCAGCAAAATCCTCGCCAATGCGATGTTCGGCGCCAAGCCCGAGTTCTACGAAGACGACAACGGCCACGTGGTGCGCCGCTGGAAGGCCAGCGAGCATTCTTCCTACACCAACGAAGACCTGGCCGTCGCGCTGTCCAACCGGGTGGCCGTTGAGCCCGGCGAGCTGCTCGACCGCTGCCCGCCGTCCTGCATCAAGTATTGCGTGACCAAGGGCTTCCTGGTCCCGGTCGGCACCAGCGGCCAGCTCTATTTCGTCACCCATCGCGCCGCGATCGAACTCGGCCTGCCTAATCGGTTCAAGGGCGGCGCGAACCACGGCCGCCGAATCCCATTCGCGCCGTCTCCCACCGACCGCAAGTCGAAGACCTGAGCGTGGAACCGATCAGCAAGACCCAACAGCTCATCGAGCTGATGCGCGCCGGCGACTGGAACCGCGCGCTCAGCCTGGCCAACGGCTTCCGCTGGCTCGGCCCGCACCGCAACACCATCCGCCTGGCACATGACTGCCGGGTCCACCCGAACTTCTACCGCGGCCTTGGTCGCGATCCAGAAGCCGCCGTCGCCGCCGGCATTGCGGCGCTCAAGCAGCTTTACCCCGAGAGGACCTGATGACGACCTCCTACCACAAGAAACCGCGTCCCCCGGCCTATCGCATGTTCACCATGCAGCAGGTCGCAGAGGCGTCGGAACTGCAGGCCGGCTACTGCCTCGCCTGCGGCAATATGCGCGACTGCTGCGAACCCGACGCCCGCGAATACGAGTGCGAGGAGTGCCACGAGCTCCAGGTCTACGGCGCCGAAGAGCTCATTATCATGGGGCGGGTGCAATGATCGCGATCGTCGAGCTAACGCCACAGATCTGCGCGCTGTTCATGCTCTGCTTCTTCGCCCTCAGCCTGTTCAGCGGCTGGCTGGTCTCGGTGACCGAATACGCGCCGGTCGCGATGGAGGTCGGGCAATGACCGTCGAACCCTTTCCCATCACTTTCAGTCCGGCTCAACTTGCGGTCGATCTGCTCGCCAAGATCGCGAACGACCCCACTAGCCCTTACCAAGCTTTGGCCTTGAACGCGCTTGAGGCCTGGCGCAACAGCCTGGCCACACCCGAGCAGATCGCCTTGGTGGCGACCAGCGACGAGCTGGAGATTGATGACGCCGGCGCCTGCGTCTCCGAAGGAAACGATGGGTTTTTCATTCAGACCTGGACCTGGGTCGAATGCGACATGAGCGAGGAGCCGACCTGCAGCGAGTGCGGCGAGGCAATGTTCATCACCGAGGAAGGCATCGCGCATCATCGGGGCGATGGTTCGCCGAACACGATCGACCATGACGCCGACGCCGATCATGTGGCGATTAGCGAAGGGAAACCGACATGAAAGCCTATTGGATCAACGCGACCGAGCGAACCGTGACCGAAGTCGACAGCGGGGGCCTGGCGGACCTGCAGCGCATGGTCGGCGGCTACATCGAGATCGCCAAATACTGGCCGAACGGCGACGTGATGTTCGTCGACGAGGAGGGCCTGATGAAAGGCGGCACGACCTGGTTCCGCATCCCAGGAACCAATAACCCGATCTGCGGCAATGGCGTGGTCGTCGGACCCGAGGACGACGACGGAAACACCGAGCCGCCGACGTTCCCGCTGTCCGCTCTGCAGGCCGAGGTTACTTTCATCACCCCCGACCAGGTGGCCGCTTGGGCGAAGGGCAACAGCAGCGAACCCGCCATCACGTTCTACACACCAGGCGAGGAACCGACCGTCATCAGCCGTGTCAGCGACTTGTTCGACAGCGGTCCGCCGGCAAAGAAGACCGACCGGAAATCAGAACAGTAAAGTAAATATCAACAACAATACTGTGGATGATGCACAATATAGTTGCATCATTCATAGTATTGTCATAGTTTTACTTTGTTGATTACTTCCTACCACAGGAGCTCAAGATGAAAAAGTTACTTCTGACCGCGGCCTTCATTGGTTCGGTCGCCAGCCACGCGATGGCAGCAAGTCCGATCTGGTATGCGGCGCATCTGGCCGGCGACGCCTGCGTTCCGCTCTCCAACATCGGCCCAAACTTCGAGCGCCTCTATTACGGAGCGGGCTCGATGCGAACGCCAGAAGACTTCCGCCAGCTCCTAAGTGCAACGGGGTTTATCGTTACGCCGGAAAGCCTCCCGGACGGCGTGGTTGTCCTTCACGCGGTGGCCAACACGGGCGACAAGGCCGAAATCGCGCTCTTTAGTAATCGGGATTACTGCAAAGAGTTCATGAGCCTTCAGGACCGCTAAGCCTCAACCACCCTCCTACCACAGAGGCTCCCCATGACCCGTCCTGAAACCGCCCGGCGCGCGGGCACCCTTGGGCGCATCCGCGCCCTGATGGCCAAAACCCGCGAGAACGGCTGCACCGAAGCGGAAGCGGCGGAAGCCGCCCGCAAGGTCGACGAACTGATGGCGCTCTACGAAATCGACCTCGACGAGGTCGCCATGCGCCAGCAGGAGATCATCCCGGTCACCGTGCCAAAAGCGGCCCAGCATGCCGTGCAATATGCCGCCCGCGCGATCGCTCGCTTCACCGACTGCAACGCTTGGCTGCGCGGCAAGATCGACATCATCTATCTCGGCTTCCAGGTCGACACCGAGATCGCCGAATACCTCACCCTGCTGTTCAAACGCGCCATCGACCGCGAGGGCGCAACCTACATCCTGTTCAATCCCGCCTGGGAGCAGGCCAGCAAAGCCGAGAAGACCGAGCTGCTGCGCTCGTTTGGCATCGGCATGGGCGTCCGGCTCGGCGAGCGGCTGTCCGCACTCAAGTCCAAGCGGGACTTCACCCAGCAACAAAGCACCGGCCGCAACCTGGTGATGATGAAGAAACCCGCGGTGGACGCCGCGATGGCAGCGCTCGGCATCCTCCTCGGAAACGCCGGGCGCCAATCGGCACCCCGCAACCGCGTGGCCTTCAATGCCGGCCAGTCCGCCGCTCAGAACGTCTCGATCAACCAGGGCGTCGCCGGTCGAGCCGCTCGTCAGGGAGGGCGGCTGGTATGACCGACCCGACCGTTACGAACCCGGAAGACACCCTGACACCGGAGGCCGAGACCGTCGTCTTGCAGATCCCGCTTGAGCAGATCACCGCCGATCCGGGCCAGCCACGCAAAATCTTCGACCGCGCCGGTCTGCGCGACCTCGGCGCCTCGATCCAGGCCAACGGCCTGCTACAGCCGATCACCGTCCGCCAGGTCGGCCCCGGCACCTACATGATCATCGCCGGCGAGCGCCGGTTCCGGGCGTCCCAGGCAATCGGTGCCGCGACCATCCGCGCCATTGTCACCGCCGGGATCACCATCGGCGACATCCGGGTCAAGCAGATCATCGAAAACGACCAGCGGGTTGACGTAACACCCCTCGAACAGGCCCGCTCCTATCAGGCCCTGATGGACGAAATGGGCTGGACCATCGAGGAGCTCGGCCAGCAGATCGGCAAGGCTGCCTACCGGATCACCGAAAGGACCGTCCTCCTGCGACTTCAACCGGACTACCAAGGCTTACTCGACAGCGGCAACCTCTCACCCACCGAAGCCTACGAGCTGGCCACGCTGTCCCCACGCGGCCAAAAGGCGCTGTTCAAGGCGATCCGGTCGGGCGCCTGCAGAACCGCCGCTGACCTTCGCGTGGCAGCCACTGCGATCGCCGATGCCGAAAGCCAGATGGACCTGATCGGCGACGAACCGGCCGGCCCAACCCCACAGGACCGCGACAACGCCCGGACCTTCGAGCGCCAGCTTGAACGCATCGTGTCGTTGATCAATTGCGGCATCCGCGACAACCAGGTCGTCGCGGTCCGCAAGATCGACCCGAACCGCGCCGAACACGTGGCCGACATGCTGGCCCTCATGCAGAAGGATCTGCGGCGGATCGAGGTCGCCTTTCGCGGCGCGGCGATCCAGGCCAGCTTCCTCGGGAAGTAGCGATCCTGACCCGGGCCAAATTTTCCTAACGGCTGAAAAATCCGGCTGACGAGGCGGGTTTTTCCCGCCGACCCCCCCCTACCCAATTCCGCGACTCAACGAGAATCATTGGGGCACGGTCCCCGCTCGAAGACCCTGGCAAATTGCACCCCCCCTACCCCTGCAGTAAACGCATGACAGACGGGCGAATGGCTTGGTGGGGGCATGGCTGCGCGGCGGTCAGATCCGTCCCGTCAGCAGCAGCACGACCAGCACGATCAGCAGCAGGCCACCGAGGCCGAAGCCACCGTAGCCATACGACCGATAAGCCGGACCGCCCCAGTGGTTGAAGTGAGTGCCGAGGCCGCCGGTGAACAGCAGCGGCGCGACAATGATCAGGATGATTGCAAGCGGGCTCATCAGAACAGCAGGTGCCAGGTGGTATCGCCAGCGTAGTATTGCAGCTCATGCGAGGCATTGGCGCCGCAGGTTGTCGGCGCGGTGCCGGTGATCGTTGACCCGGTGCCCGCCGTGACGGTCAGCGCGGTCACGGTGACAATCTGCGTATTCCGACGCAAAGCAGCCGGCGATCCCGATCCATTCCAGCCGGTGATTCCGACGGAAGCCAGCCGCTGATTCCGACGAATTCCAGCCACCCCTGGGGGGCGGCCAGCGGCGCGGTTCGCGAGCAGTCATCCACCGACGGCACGGTGGCTCCCCAGTGATCTTGGGGAGCGCCATACCAGGCCAGACTGCCAATGCGTCAAGTTCGAGAAGTCCTCCGCCTCAAATACGTCTGCGGCCACAGCGGACACCAGATCGCCGCCATGGTCGGGGTCAGCCGCTACACGGTGGCGGAATACCTGCGCCGGGCTGCCGTGGTCGGCATCACCTGGCCAGTGCCGGCCGCGCTCGACGATGTGGCGCTCGAGCGCAAACTGTTCACTCCGCCGTTCACGTCCGAGCCGTCGCGGCTGCAGCCGGATTGGGGTCGGATCCACGCCGAGCTGCGCAAGCCGAACGTCACTTTGCTGCTGCTTTGGGAGGAATACCGGGCCGGGCAACCGGATGGATATGGCTACAGCCGGTTCTGCGACCTGCACGCGGCTTGGCGCGGCCGCCTGTCTCCAACCATGCGCCAGACCCATCCGGCTGGAGAGCGGATGTTCGTCGACTATGCCGGACAAACGGTCGACGTGATCGACGGCGCCACGGGCGAGATCAGGCGGACGCAGGTGTTCGTCGCCGTTCTGGGCGCGTCCAACTTCACCTACGCGGAGGCTCGCTGGACGCAGTCGCTGCCCGACTGGATCGGTTGCCACGTCGGCGCGTACGCCAGTTTCGGCGGTGTCGCGCGACAGATCGTCTGCGACAATCTCAAAGCCGGCGTCACCGCCGCTAGCCGGTATGAGCCGGGGATCAGCCGCACCTATCAGGACTTGGCAACCCATTACGGCACGGCAATCCTGCCGGCGCGGGTGCGTCGCCCGCGCGACAAGGCCAAGGCCGAAGTCGCCGTCCAGGTCGTGCAGCGTTGGGTCTTGGCGCGGCTGCGCAATCGGCGGTTCTTCTCCCTGGCGGAGTTGAACGGCGCGATCCGCGAGCTGATCGCCGATCTGAACGACCGGCCGATGCGCCATCTCGGCACGACCCGGCGCGCGCTGTTCGAGTCGATCGAGCGCGACGCCCTGCTGAAACTACCCGCCGAGCCGTATGCCTACTCCGAGTGGCGACGATGCCGCGCCGGGCTGGACTACCACGTCGAGGTCTGCGGCCATTTCTACTCCGTGCCCTATCGCCTGATGCGCGAGGTGATCGACGCCCGCATCACCGACCAGACGATCGAGCTGTTCCACAACAACGAGCGCGTCGCCTGCCACGTCCGCAATCCGCGGCAGCACCGGCACACCACGATCCCCGAGCATGTGCCGAGTTCGCATCGCCGCTACGCCGAATGGACGCCGACCCGGTTGCTGCGCGAAGCCGAGGCGATCGGCCCGTCCAACATCGCGCTGGTCGAGCGACTTCTCACCACCAAGCCGCACCCCGAGCAGGGCTTTCGCGCCTGCCTCGGCATCCTGCGCCTCGTCGGCAGCTACGGGCCCGAGCGGCTGGAGGCGGCCTGCCAGCGCGGTATGGATATCGGCGCCCCGCACCTACGGATCGGTGCAGTCAATCCTGCGCAACGACCTCGACAGGGCCTACCGCCCCAAACTCGTGCCCGACGAGCTGCCCCTCCAGCACGAGAACATCCGCGGCAGCGGCTACTATTCAGTGAGGAGCACCCCCATGCTGACCCATCCCACCACAGACCGCCTGCGCGAACTTGGCCTCGCCGGCATGGCCCGAGCGCTCGAGGAGCAGCGGCGGCATCTCGATACTGCCGATCTCGGCTTCGAGGACCGGCTGACCATGCTGGTCGAGCGTGAGGCGCTCGAGCGCGACACCAAACGGCTGGCGACCCGGCTGAAGTTCGCCGGCCTGCGTCAGCAGGCAACCCCGGAGGATGTCGATCACCGCGCCGCCCGTGGTCTGGATCGCGCACTGTTCCAGAAGCTGACCAGCGGCGAGTGGATCGAGCGCCACCAGGATCTGCTGGTCACCGGGCCGACCGGTACCGGCAAAACGTGGTTGTCTTGCGCCCTTGGACACCGCGCCTGCCGTGACAACCGCTCAGTGCTGTATCAGCGGGTGCCGCGATTGCTGGAGGCGCTCGGCATCGCTCGCGGCGACGGACGTTACGACCGCATGCTGAAAAGCATAGCGCGGGTGCAGCTACTGATCCTCGACGATTGGGCCATCGCGCCACTGACGGCCGAGCAACGGCGCGACCTGATGGAAATTGTCGACGATCGGCAATGACCGGGCATCGACCATCGTGACCAGCCAGGTGCCGGTCGAGCTCTGGCATGAGCACATCGGCAATCCCACCATCGCCGACGCCGTGCTGGATCGGCTCGTGCGCGGTGCTCACCGGTTGGAGCTGAAGGGAGAGAGCATGCGAAAGCTGCGGGCTGCCAAAGCCAAGCTTGACAAAGCCGCCGTCCAGTAGCCCAACTGTCCCCGCTCGCGACACGCAATGCTACCCGGCTGGGATCATCGGAATCCCCGGCTGGCTTCGATCGGAACAGGTGGCTGGTTTCAATCGGAATCGATGGCTGCAATCGTCGGAATGCCCAGACAATCGAGCACGACAGCCGGAAGATCGTGCCATCAGCCTCCGGGATGGGCAGCGCGATCGCGCCGGTTGCCAGCGTGGCACCCCCCCTTAATGTTCAAAGCCGACACACCGGGCGGCACGGTGTAGGAGAAGCCGGTCGTCTCAGTGACCTGCCGCGTTGTCGGATCGGTCGAGCCGTAGAACGGATATCCGTCGCCGTGCTTGACCTTGAACGCAACGCCGGTTGATACAACCGAGCCGTCCGGTGTGGCGCCGATCGTCGCGCCCGCCTGATAGATCGTGTTCAGCCCGGCCGCCGGGTAGCCGACGGCGGTCGGAACCGTGAAGCCAAGCGAGCCCACATCGCCGCGGTCGCCGATGCTCGGGATCGTAGTGCTCGCGGCATAGGGCAACACCGCCAGCAGGTTGCCCCCGGTCGGGGCGTCGTAAATCGCGTGCCCGGCAATCGAGCCACCAACGGTTTGGGCAAACGAATACGGCATCGCCTGGCTGACGCTGGCCGTGGTCGTGCTGTTGGTGGCGTTCGAGATCGCGCTGAAGACAATCGGCTGACGAGCATACCCCGACGCCGTCTGCTCGGTGCACGAGCCGGTTGCGACCGCCGTGCACTGCGCCAAAAACCCGCTGATGAACAGCGCATGTGCCGGAACAGCACTTGCCAAGCTCAGCAGTGCCACCGCAGCAAGGCCAACCAGACTGCGCTTCATGGTGGGTTCGTTGTTATACCAACCGCTGGTGAAGACGACTCTCCCCGACTCGCCAAACCCCCGCTGCATTCCCAAGACTGCGAAAGCACGATTCGCTTCCTCTGCAGCGGCGAGTCGCCACATTGGAGGACGCGATGAGCGCGGCGATCAAAATTACTCGTCTGGACCATGCGCCGGCAGCGTTTCGGACGCTGGCGGCAAAGAACGCCGACGCGGCCCAAGCCCGGCGGCTGTTGGCGATCGCGATGATCCACGATGGCGCCTCACGGCTCGACGCCGCGCGCCAGGCGGGGATGGACCGCCAGACCCTGCGCGATTGGGTGCATCGTTATAACGCCGCCGGGTTTATGGCCTGCTGTCGCGCAAGCCACCGGGGGCCAGCCCCAAGCTGAGCGAGGCGCAGATGGCGGACCTGCGCGAGTGGGTGATCGCCGGCCCTGATCCGAAGATCCATAAGGTCGTCCGTTGGCGCTGCGTCGATCTGCGCGCCGAGGTGAGCCGGCGGTTCTCGGTCACCGTGCCGGAACGCACCATCGGCAAATGGCTGCGCAAGCTGCGGATGACCCAATTGCAGCCGCTGCCGTATCATCCGAAGAAGGATGCGCCGGCACAGCAGGCTTTAAAAAAAACTTCAATGCCGGCCTGAAAGAAGCTTTGCTAGGCACGACTGCGGCCACGCCGGTGGAGATCTGGTTTCAGGACGAGGCCAGGGTCGGCCAGAAGGGCTCGCTCAGTTATGTCTGGGCTCCGGTTGGATCGCGTCCGCCGATGATACGCGACAACCGCCACGACACTGTCACCATCTTTGGCGCGATCTGTCTCGCACGCGGGGTTGGCGCGGCGATTATCGCGCCGGCGGCCAACTTGGAATGCATGAACCTCCACCTCGCCGAGATCAGCACCCAGGTCACGCCTGGCTCGATCGCGGTGGTGATCTGTGACGGCGCCGGGTGGCATCAGCGCGGCGGCGCGATCAGGCTGCCCGGCAATATCGTGCTGTTGCCGCTGCAGCCCTACGCCCCCGGAACTCAACCCGATGGAGAATGTCTGGGACTACCTTCGTGCCACCAAACTCTCCGGCTGCGTCTGGGACGGATACGAGGCGATCGTCGAAGCGTGCGCGGAGGCCTGGAACTGGCTGGTCAATGATCCAGATCGAATCCGGACCATCGGCACCAGGGAGTGGGCAACGGTCAATGTTTAGGGCGATTGGTATTATTCGCTGGGGTGGGTGCGAACCGAATCCGGATGGTCGGCAATCTTCCGGATATGATGAGGCTCGGCCGCTGGGGTGATCCGTCCTTCGGCCTAATTAGCGGCCCGACCCGGAGTTCACGCTCACTCGAAGCCATTATCCGCGATCTCATCGACACGCGCGACGTCGCGCCATTCTTCGCCGAGCGCGTGTGGGGTGTTTCTCTCCACTACGATCGCGGGGACGCCCACCCGCTGGCGGGCCGCAGCGCTCCCGACTTCCAACTGGTCGACGGGACGAAGCTCGGCGATCTTCTCAGGAACGGGAAAGGTTTGTTCCTAGACTTTGACGCGCGTCCATTGCTTCAGGCGCTCGCAAGCCCCTGGAGTGGTCGGATCACGTATATTGCAAGCGATGCCAAGGATCGGCTGGCCTTGAGCGCTGTGCTCGTGC
Organism: Rhodopila sp.; assembly: GCF_965277165.1. GTDB lineage: Bacteria > Pseudomonadota > Alphaproteobacteria > Acetobacterales > Acetobacteraceae > Rhodopila. The sequence goes on along the minus strand of NZ_CBDICE010000005.1, from coordinate 538,357 downwards.
GCCCCGATGGCTTCGTCGCCTGGGCCGGTGACGGTGCCCCGAACCACGAGGAAGCTGCTCAGGCCGCGCCGAGATGGTTTGGCCAACCGAGGAGGGGCCTGCGTCTGCCTGAGCCGGCCAATGCCTGACATGAGCGCGGTGCGAACTTTTTTGATTTCTGAAGGTAGTCCGACTTCGGTGAGCAGCGCCTAGCCGCCGAATGCCGTCAACAGCATTTCTTCCCTCCGGACCCCTGAATTGGGAGACATGGCACGGTGCCGGAGGAGCAAAACACGCAGCAGTCGCCGAGCAAGTTCCCCGCCCTCCAGAATGGAGGTTGATTCGATTCCGGGATACGTATGCCGGCCTACCAAGTCGCCGCCTGACGCCTGCGCCCGCACGATGACCGTAACATATCCCTCAACAGGCCCGTTGATCTTTCCCAGTGTCTCGACATGTGGCATTTCGCCCACCATCCATGAATTCAACGACCGCAAGCATCGAAACCGTGCTGTTTTGCTTGTCAAATCACACCTCCTTCAGTGCCAAAGCGCATCGCATCGCATTGCATATTCCAGGAGGTTCTGTACCGCGTCGGGTCGTCCCTATGACTGCCGGCCATGGCCAAAATCCCCGGTGGCTCCGCTCAGCTTGTCCGCAGCCCGGCAGCCCAGTACCTTAAACGGTGGCTTTCTGCATCCAACCGCCGACTTGCTGAAGAATGGACCTTCTAATTGTGCGCCTCTCTCGATTGCGCGAATGCCATTCGCGTCCAACTCACGCCCGGGCGTCCAAGAAGACCGGCCTGATCTTCAAGTGTCAGCACCTACCGGAAGCCCTCGAGATTTGCGAGCTCAATTGTCTCGTCTCCGGTAACATTGAACAAGCGGCGACCTGGCGGAATCGGTCCATGACGAAGCGACAGGATCATTCCCCCACTTGCAGCACCGACCTGGCAACTTGCGGCATCGCCCGCTTACGTTGTTCCTCGTCCATATGTATCCAAAACTGCTGTGAGCATGACCACATCGAATTTCTCGCCTCGCTTGGTCAACGACGCCAACTCCGGCAAACTATCGTCCAACCGCTCGATGTTGGGTGAGGGATGTAGAGCTGCCGCCCTAAGCAGTTCCGCGGTTGGCTCTGCAGCTGTCACCTTGTGTCCCATCGCGGCGGATCCCGCCGCATCCCGGCCAGTGCCTGACCCGATATCCAGAACCCGACTCGGAGCATTTGAAACCAAGTGGACGAACTGCCGATGAAGGTCGGCGAATGCTTTCATATTGCTTCACAAGCGCTTCTGCCTCGTCGTCATACCCTTCTGTGCCGCTTGGTCGATCAGACTCCATATTTCCCGTCCCCCAGGTGGTCATGGGAGCATGACCGCTGACGCTTGGAATGTCAGCCTGGGCCGAATTTGGCGGCAGGAGGCCTAGACAGTCTGAATCAAACTTTCGGTTCTGTTGCTACAGGACCCCCGCCCCCCGGAACAGGCCGGACGCCTAGAAGATCGTCGGCGCGAAGTAGATCACCGTATTGATGCCGGTCACCTGCTGAAAGATCGCGAGCCCGATGCCCACGATCAGCTGCAGGCGGTTGCTCGCATGGCTGATCCGGTTTTGCGGGCGTGGCTTGGCAGGCGCGGTGAGATCGTCGCGTAGCTGCGCCAGCTCTACCTTGACGTCGGTGGCCTTGCCGCGACCGCGCCCGGCAAGCCAGCGGGTTGTTTCGGGCAGGAAGAACATCCCAGCCGCAAGCACCACGCTGGGTACTTCGCTCAGGCCGAGCATCCAGCGCCAGGCGCCGTCGGCGGCAAGGGCGTATCCGACCAGGTAGGCACCGAGGATCCCCAACGTGACGGCGAGCTGGTTGAACGACACCAGCGCACCGCGGAGTTTATCGGGCGCGATCTCGGCAAAGTAGAGCGGCGTCAGCATGGATGCGCCGCCGATGCCGATGCCGATGACCAAGCGCCCGGCCAGAAGGAAACCGAGATCGCCGGCGAAAGAGGAGATGATGGCGCCTGAAACGAAGATGACTGCCGTCGCCAGCAGGATCGGTCGGCGTCCGAACCGGTCCGCGAGCCGCAACGGCCGCGCCGCCCGCGGCCCCCGCCAACGCGGTGCTGGTGACGACGCCCATCATGAAGGGGGAGAGATGGAATGCTGTATTGAGGAAGAGCAACGCACCCGAGATGACGCCGGTGTCATAGCCGAACAACAGGCCTCCCAGGGCGGCCGTCAGGGGGCACGCCGTAGGCAAAAGGCGACACGCGATCCGAACCAGCAACGACGAAGACGGATCGTAAACGCGGCCCAGTTCAACACCCGTGACGGCGCGCAAGGCCAGCGGCGTGGACAGGTACACTCTCAATTATCCGGACGTCGAAGGTAGGATCGGAAACTACCTATGCGGGTCCGCGAACTGGCGGGCAGCCGCCCCATGGCCTTCGACCGCTGAACGCGGGCCGAGCGGCCTGAGTGTTTTCCGATCCTACCGGCCAGAACGAAGGATGGGCAGCCTGGATTTCCCTATTCGAAGGAGGAGGCTTTGCGGCCGTCCATCGCCGGAAATTGGAAGATGCATGGGCTGGCGGCCCAGTTGGAGCAGATCCAGGCCGTCGCGGCATCGGTAAAATCCCTGCCGCTTCAGGCCGACGTGCTCATTGGCGTTCCTTCGACCCTAATCAATCGCGCCGCCCAGGCCAGCTCGGGGCGCCTCGCGATCGGTGGGGAAGATTGCAGCGCTGAGCAGGCCGCAGCCCTCACCGGGGATGTCGATGCCGACATGCTCCGGGATGCGGGCGCCACGGCCGTGATCGGCCATTCCGAGCGCAGGCGGTCACACCAGGAGACGGACGCGAAGGTCGCCGCCGAGGTGACGGCCGCGTGGGCTGCCGGGCTATCGACGATCGTGTGCATTGGCGAGACACAGAAGCAGCGAAGCGCCGGCGAGGCGGTCGCGGTCTGCAGCACTCAGTTGGCGTCAAGCCTTCACGACCTGGCGACTGGTTGCGAGACGTCTGTCGCCTATGAGCCGCTCTGGGCGATCAGTTCCGGTCACATGCCGACCGCCGGGGACATCGCGGAAATCCGTGCGCACATCCGCTCCTGCCTGGTGGCGCGCTTCGGTGAAGACGGGTGAACTGTGCGCATCCTCTACGGGGGTCGGTAAAGCCGTCGAACGCCCATGACATTCTTGGGATCCCCGACGTCGGGGGCGTCCTGATCGGCGGCGCAAGCCTCACAGCGGCGGACTTCGACGCGGTGCTCTGGTCGTTCGCGACCTCGTCAGGGCCACGGGCGCCAGGGTTGCCGAATGATCGCGAAGCAGTCGGCCGTCCCGGCCGTCTACCGCAACTGTCCGCGATGAGCGGTTGAACACAAGGGGGCCAACATGGTGACCGCGATTGCCGCCCAACCCAAGCCGCAAGGTGCGAAGCACGCCGCGCCGGTGGATGCTAAGGACGATCTCAAGACACTGCCGATGGCGGAGGTCGAAAAGCGCCTGGGTTCCTCGCCCGACGGCCTAACCCAAGCCGAAGCCGCGACGAGGCTGACGAAATACGGCCCGAATGAGATCGTGGAGAAGAAGACTAATCCTCTCCTCAAATTCCTGATGTATTTCTGGGGGCCGATCCCCTGGATGATCGAGGTTGCGGTCGTCCTGTCGGGCATCGTCCGACATTGGCCAGACTTCTTCATCATCCTGTTGTTGCTCCTCGCCAATGCCCTGGTCGGGTTTTGGGAGGAGCGTCAGGCGGGCAATGCGATCGAGGCTTTGAAGGCCAAACTCGCCATCACGGCCCGGGTCAGACGGGACGGGACGTGGAGCACTCCGCCCGCCAAGGACCTTGTACCGGGCGACGTAATCCGTCTGCGCCTAGGCGACATCGTTCCTGCCGATGCTCGTCTCCTGGATGGCGACGAGGTGTCCGTCGATCAAGCAGCGCTGACCGGGGAGTCGCTGCCGGCCAGCAAGAAATCCGGCGATGCCGTGTTTTCCGGTTCGATCATCCGGCGCGGCGAGGTCGGCGCCCTGGTCTATGCCACCGGCGAGAAGACCTACTTCGGCAGGACGGCCGAACTGGTGCAGAGCGCGCATGTCGTCAGCCACTTCCAGAAGGCAGTGTTGCGTATCGGCAACTACCTGATCGCCCTGGCCGTGGCACTGGTCGTGGTCATCATCGCGCTCGGCATCTATCGCGGCGAACCTATCCTCACCACACTGCAGTTCGCGCTCGTGCTGACCGTGGCAGCGATACCTGTGGCAATGCCCACCGTGCTTTCCGTGACAATGGCGGTGGGCGCCCGCCTGCTGGCCAAGAAGCAGGCGATCGTCAGCAAGCTCGTCGCCATCGAGGAGCTGGCGGGCGTGGACGTGCTTTGCGCCGATAAGACCGGCACGCTCACGCAGAATAAGCTGACATTGGGCGATCCGTTCTGCATCGGCGACGTCAAGCCGGACGACGTCATCCTTGCCGGCGCATTGGCTTCGCGCGCGGAAGACAACGACGTCATCGACCTGGCCGTCCTGGGTGGTGTGAAGGACTCAACCGCATTGCCAGCCTACGACGTCCAGCACTTCCAGCCGTTCGATCCCGTGCACAAGCGCACGGAAGCGACTGTGAAGGGCAAGGACGGGGCGGCGTTTAAGGTGACCAAGGGCGCGCCCCAGGTTATTCTGGCCCTCTCGGCTAATGCCGTCGCGATGAAGGACGCGGTCGACAAGGTCGTCGACGACTTTGCCGCCCGGGGTTTCCGGGCACTCGGCGTGGCGCGAGCGGACGGTGACGGCAGCTTCCAATTGATCGGCGTGCTGCCCCTTTTCGATCCGCCGCGCGTGGACGCGAAGACCACCGTCGCGACGGCGCGGCGAATGGGCGTGCAGCTCAAGATGGTGACGGGCGATGCGCTTGCGATCGCGCGCGAGACCGCCAAGGCCCTGAATATGGGATCCAACATCCTGGATGGTGCAAGCCTGGGCGATTCCAAGCACGAAGAGACAGCTGAGGTAGCCAAGTCCATCGAGGATGCGGACGGCTTCGCCCAGGTTTTCCCGGAGCACAAGTTCCACATCGTCGACGTGCTGCAGAAGCGCGGTCACATCGTTGGCATGACAGGTGACGGGGTGAACGACGCCCCGGCGCTGAAACAGGCCGATTGCGGTATCGCCGTCTCAGGCGCGACCGACGCGGCGCGGGCGGCGGCGGCAATCGTGCTGATGACGCCGGGCCTGTCGGTCATCATCGACGCGATCAAGGAAAGCCGAAAAATCTTCCAGCGGATGAACAGCTACGCGATCTATCGCATCGCGGAGACGCTGCGAGTGCTCCTGTTCATGACGCTGGCCATCGCCGTGTTCAACTTCTATCCGCTAACCGCTGTGATGATTGTGATACTCGCATTACTCAATGACGGCGCGATCCTGTCGATCGCCTACGATAACGTAAACTACCGGGACCAGCCCGAAGACTGGAACATGCGCCTGGTCCTGGGAGTGGCCACGGTGCTGGGGCTTGTCGGCCCGATGGCCGCCTTCGGCTTGTTCTACATCGGGGACAAAGTCATCGGCCTGAAGCATCCGGAACTGCAGACGATGATGTACCTGATGCTGTCGGTCGCGGGCCATCTAACCATCTTCCAGACGCGCACTCGGGGCCCCTGGTGGTCGACTCGTCCGGCCAGGATCCTGCTGATCGCAGTGTTCGGTACGCAAATTCTTGCGACGCTGATCGCTGTCTACGGCGCCTGGATCATAACGCCGCTCGGCTGGGAAATGGCGGGGCTCGTCTGGGGATATGCCATCGCCTGGTTCCTTCTCACTGATCCCTTGAAACTGCTGGCGTATCGAGTGCTGGACCATTTCGGCGCCAGCGCAGCGGCCACCGTGGAAAGCAAGCCACCGGCCGATGTTGCCGCCGTCTCCAAAGCTTCCCCCGCCGGGTCGAGTAAGGGGAATGCACTGCCCAAGCCAGTGCCGGCGGCCGCGCCTCTGCCCAAGGACGACAAGGCCGACGTGAAAACTGCACAGCTCCCTGAGGACTCGCAGAAGCCGCCTGCTGCGTCGACGTCCAAGGAAATATCCAAGGAGGCAGCCAACTTCGATCCCGTATCGAAACCGGGGAAGGCTTCTAAGCCGGCTACGCCGCCGGCGCCAAGTCCCGACACAGCTCCGGCAATTGCGGGTTACCCGGCCACCCCAGCCAAAGTCACCGCGCTGCTCGACAGGAAGCTCGGGGCGTCCTCGTCGAGGCTGTCCTGAGGCGTCCGGGTGAGGCGGGGCATCTCATCGCCAAAGCACCGACGCGGAAGCCTCACCTGCCACAGCAAGCCGATCCAAGCTGAACTGGAGTGGTTCTTTTGCGTGCCGATTGACAGGGCTGCCTGTTATCGCGCAGTGGAACGTCTGGCCAGCTGTTCGGACGAACGTCGAACACAGTCAGTCCACATTCGTAACTGGCTCGTGAGTAGTTTCCGAGCCTGACACCCCTGCTGCATTGTGCGCAGAAGCGAGAGTCGGAATCAGGATGTTACTGCGGGATGCGACGTCCTGCACGGGGGCTGTCGTCGCGATGCGGGCTGGTAGTCCGCAAACGAAGCAAGAGCGGAATAAGATTGCGCGAGGCGATCACTCAGTGAGCGGTGCCCCTTGTGAATTTGCAAGGTATTGACAGCATGAAAATGGGACCGCTGACCGCCGCCATCTTCGACGTCGACGGCGTCTTGCTGGCGTCGCCGCATGAGCAGGCCTGGCACGATGCGCTGGTGGGCCTTGCCGACCCGGCCCGCTTCACCACGGCCATGTATCAGGCCTGCGTCGCCGGCAAGCCACGCCTCGACGGCGCCCTGGCGGCGCTTGAGGCGCTGGGTGTGCCAAATGCGGGTCAGCATGTCACCGCCTACGCAGAACGGAAGCAGGCGCGACTGGAAGAGCTCATCAAGGGTGGGCACGTCAAGGCTTTCCCCGACGCGCTTCGCTTCGTCGAGGCGATCCGCAGGCTCGGCTGGCCGATGGCGGTTGCATCTTCGTCGAAGAACGCCAACGCCATGCTGCAGCTGATCCGCCTCACTGATGGCAGCACCCTGCATGATGCGTTCAGCGTCCACGTCTGCGGGCGAGACCTGCGGCACGGCAAGCCTGACCCGGAAATCTTCGAGCTCGCCGCCGAGGAGCTGCACGTGGAACCGGACCATTGCTTCGTAGCGGAGGACGCGCCCGCCGGCATCCAGGCTGCGCGGGCGGGCGGCATGGCCGCACTCGGCGTCGCCCGGCTGCACGACGAGGCCGGCCTGCAGGCGGCACACGCCGGCGTTGTCGTGGCGACCCTTGATGAGGTCGAGATCAGCGCATTGGCGGGCGGATGCCTGTGCCGGCGTCCGTCATGAGCATGCAACGGACGGCGCAACAGGCGCTGGAGCCGACCGCAGACCCTGCCTGGGTGCTTGGGCAGCACGGCTCCGACCCGCTTCGCGACAGCAGCCGCGAGTCACGCTTTGCGGTCAGTAACGGCTTCCTGGGCGTCCGGGGCGGGCGGACGATCAACCGCCTGCCGCATACGCCCGTGGCACCCCGGACTTACGTCGCCGGCCTGTTCGATGTGTTCGGCCCCGACCAGCCGATCTCGGCGCTGGTCCGCGCGCCGGATTGGCTGAAGCTCGACATCTCTTTTTCCGCACGGGACTCGACTATCACTGTCGACGATGTCTCGTTCCATCATCGTACGCTCGACTTCAGGCGCGGTGCGCTGCTGACCGAAAGCCGCATCACGCGCTTGCCGGGCCTGGCGGTTCGCTTGCGGGTCCTGCGCCTCGTCTCGCTGCACTGCCGCGCTCTGGGACTGCAACTTGTTCAGTTGGATGTCAATGCCGGAGCGGTGGAGGCCACGCTTGTGGCCTCGTTCGAGGGGGTCGAATTCGGCCTTGTTGCCGAGCAGCTCGAGCAGGGCCTCGGCGTGTGGCGCACCAATTCGTCCGGCAAGCGGTTGGCCATGGCTGTTGCCGCGACCCTGTGGGTCGATGGCCGCGCGGTAGCGCCGAAGGCGCTTGGGCCGTTCAAGTGGGCATGGACCTGGGCGACAAGCCCCGGACAGGCCGTGTGCTTCGAGCGGATGGTCGCCATCACGCGGGCGGATGCCCCGGCCGAAAACCCGGGTCATGCGGCCCAGGGCCAACTCGGGTCTGCAACCGCGGTCGGCTGGCGCGGTGTCCTCGACGAGCATGAGGCAAGCTGGGCTGCCCGCTGGCAGGCGTGCGATGTCCTGATCGAGGGCGATCCTGCGGCCCAGCAGGCCTTGCGATTTGCCCTCTATCACTTGAACGGTGCCGCAAATCCCGGCGATGAGCGGGTGTCGATCGCCGCCCGGGCGCTGACCGGTCCCGACTACCATGGCCACGTCTTCTGGGACACCGAGATCTTCCTGCTCCCTCTCTACACGCTGACCTGGCCCGAGGCGGCCCGCGCGCTGCTGATCTATCGTTTCCGCACCCTCGATGGCGCCCGCTCCAAGGCCAAGCGCATGGGGTGGCGCGGCGCCATGTACGCCTGGGAGTCCGCCAGCACCGGAGCGGAGACATGCCCGGAGCACGCGATCGGCCCTGACCGCCGGATCGTGGACATTCTCTGTGGCACGCAGGAACTGCACATCAGCGCGGACGTGGCCTATGCCGTCTGGCACTACTGGCAGGCGACCGGGGACGAGGCCTTCCTACGCGAGGCGGGCGCGGAGATTCTGCTGGAAACGGCGCGCTTCTGGTCCAGCCGCGCGCAACCCGAAGCCGATGGGAGGCACCACATACGGGGCGTGATCGGGCCGGACGAGTACCATGAGACGATCGACGATAACGCATTCACCAACGTTATGGCGCGTTGGAACATTCGGCGCGGGCTCGCCGTCGCAGCCTTGCTCCGGCAGCGCTGGCCCGAGCGTTGGGCAACTCTATCTCGCGAGATTGGCCTGGATGAGGCGGAAATGGGCCGATGGGCCAGCGTCGCCAGCACCATGGCTGATGGACTCGATCCGCAAACGGGGCTGTTCGAGCAGTTCGCCGGATTCTTCAAGTTGGAAACCATCGACCTGGCGAGCTACGCTGGACGCTCCGTGCCGATGGACGTGGTGCTCGGACGCGAGCGGACGCAGACCGCGCAGGTCATCAAACAGGCCGATGTCGTGGCGCTTATGGTTCTGCTGCCGGAGGAGTTCGGCGAAGCGACGGCGGCCAAGAACTTTGGCTACTACGAACCGCGTTGCAGCCATGGCAGCTCACTGAGCGCCGCCCTGCACGGGGTGGCCGCTGTCGCCACCGCTGCAAAACTGAGCCATTCCACCGGTTGAAAACTGAGCCACCTGTTTAGTGTAGCTCGCTTTGCCGGAGGGGACCGTGGTTCTGGCGGAGGGCGCGATGGAGATAAGGATATTGCATCGACAGGGCTTAAGTGTGCGGGCGATATCGCGGCGCACCGGCCATGCGCGCAACACGGTCGAACGTCACCTCAGGTGTGAAGGCGTTCCGGCCTATGGGGTCCGTCCGGGGGTGCCAAGCAAGCTAGATGCTTACAAGGGATTTGTTGTGGAGCGAGTGACGGCGGCCCAGCCTCAACGGCTGCCTGGGACAGTTCTGCTGGGTGAGTTACGTTCCCGAGGCTACACCGGCGGTATCACCATTTTACGCGAGCATCTGGCGACCCTGCGCCCGGCGGTCGCGGCCGAGCCAATTGTGCGGTTCGAGACCAAGCCGGGCCGACAGATGCAGGTGGATTGGGCGGTGATCCGGCGCGGTGCGGATTCACTTTCGGTGTTTGTCGCCGTGCTGGGCCACAGCCGGATGGCCTACGCCCAGTTCGCCACCGACGAGCGGCTGGAGACGTTGATGTCCTGTCACGAGGCAGCGTTCGCGTTCTTCGGCGGCACACCACTGGAGGTGCTCTACGACAACATGCGCACCGTGGTGATTGGTCGGGACGCCTACGGACCGGGCCAGCATCGGCTTCAACCCGGGTTCCGCGACTTCGCCCACCATCATGGTTTCATCCCGCGACTGTGCCGCCCCTACAGGGCCCAGACCAAAGGCAAGGTCGAACGCTTCATTCATTATCTGCGTCATAGTTTCTGGGTGCCGTTGGACAGCCGATTGCGCCCGCTTGGTCTCCAGGTGGATGTGGCGACGGCGAATGTGGAAGTGCGCAAATGGCTGCGCGATACGGCCAATACGCGGCTGCATGGCACAACGGAGCGTGTTCCGGCAGAATTGCTTGTTGAGGACCAGCGCGGATTTTTGCCGTTGGCGGGTATTTGGCAAGGCGAGGTGCAGCGTGTTGCGTCTGGCGTCAACACACTCAAGCCGCATCCGGCTGTGCCGACCATCCAACACCCGTTGAGCGTCTACGAAAGCTTGCTGGTGCCGCAGGCGGTGCAATGAACCTGCAACATGAGCGACTATCGCATCTCTGCCTGGAGCTTCGACTGAGCGGTGTCGCAGCGGACTATCCGGCTGCTGCGGAGAAAGCTGCCAAGAGCGAGGCGACTTTCACGGACTTCCTGGAGACGGTGCTGCGCAGTGAATGGGACACGCGGCGTGCGCGGGCTCGTACCATGCTGTCGCGTGTGGCAGGCTTCCCGGCGATCAAGACGCTCGACCAGTTCGACTTCGAATTTGCCGTTGGTGCACCGAAACAGCAGATCCAGCAGCTCGCCGGGCTGAGCTTCATCGAGCGTGCGGAGAACGTGATCCTGCTGGGGCCGTCGGGTGTGGGAAAGACCCATATCGCCATCAGCCTGGGGTATCTTGCAACACAGGCTGGAATCAAGACGCGGTTCGTGACGGCGGCTGACCTGGTGTTGGTGCTGGAAACCGCGCAGCGCCAAGGCCGGTTGAAAGAGGCGCTGCACCGGGCAGTCTCGATGTATCGGCTGCTCGTCATCGATGAGATCGGCTACCTGCCGTTGTCGCGGGATCAGGCAAATCTGCTGTTCCAGGTGGTTGCCAAACGCTATGAGCGCGGATCAATTGTGCTGACCTCGAACCTGACGTTTGGCAGTTGGGATCAGGCGCTGGCCGGTGATGCCGTGCTGACCGCGGCGATGCTCGACAGATTGATGCACCATGCCACCGTCGTGCAGATCGGTGGCGACAGCTACCGGCTGCGAGACAAGAGAAAGGGCGGCGTGATGCCGAAAGCGAACCCCGCCCCTTCAGCGTAACACACTGGCTCAGTTTCCCCTCGGTGCTTCACGCCAAAGGTGGCTCAGTTTTCGACCGGCGTTGACACCGCGGCCATGCTGGGCCAGGACGAGATGGCGATGCGATTCTTCCGCCAGACTTCGGCGGCAGATCTGGCCGATACCCACGCCACCCTCGACGGCGGCGTGCATATAGCCGCCCTGGGCGGCATGTGGATGATGGCGGTGCTCGGCTTTGCCGGGTTGACGATGGATGATTCGGGGCTGGGCCTTGATCCACACCTGCCGGATGGTTGGCGGAGCCTGGCGTTCAGCGTTCAGTGGCGAGGCCGCCATATTTCGATAAGCGTAGACGGGGACTGGAAAACGATCAAAATGACGCTCACCTCTGGCGAGCAGATGGCGATGACCATAGACGGAGAGCAGCACCCGCTGGCACGAGAGGCTCCACTCACCATCCCGTTCGTCGCAAAGCGCATGGCGCAACTGCCCGCAGTGGACGGGTTGCATCGTCGCGCCACGCCTCAGTGGCACAACGGACCGGAGCAACTCCATTTGTAGAACATGCCGCCCAGTTTGCCTGGGCGGCATGTGGGGCCGGTTCTTCGGCGGGCTGGGTGCTCGGCTACCTTGCCACCGCCGCGATCTCCGCTGTGGAAGGCGCCGTCGTTGTGGGCGGCCTGAGCGCGGTCGGCGTGGCGATCGACAGCATCGGCATCCCAAAGTATAGCGTCATGCAACACGAGACCGCCACTTATCAATGCAAGCGGAGCAACTGGGTCGCCGGCTTCGTCGACTGTCTCAACAGATAGCAGCGGATCCGCAGACACACCGACGAGTCAGGCCGCAGCGGCTCCGACCGCAGGGGTGATGCAGCTGCAGGACCTCGTGACCGGTGATGCACTCGTTCAGCAGGCAAGGGCTGCAGCGCGGTCGGGCGGCCCAGGAGCAACACCCGACACCCTGATCCAGCGGGCCGTGGCGACGCTGCAGTCAGCACAAGGCGCATCCAGGTGAGGCGCACCCTCAAACAAGCAGGTTCCGCAGCCGCTCGTTGAGGTCACATTGGCAAGCCTGTCACTTTCGGCAAATCGGTCATAGCACTGACCTTCTCTGGGGCCGCTGCTATGGCCAGCCGCGCCAGAGCGGGAAGCGAGGCGGCGCCAGTCTTGTGCATGATCGCTGCGCGATGATTCTCCACCGTGCGTTGGCTGATGCCCAGATCGGCGGCGATGTTCTTGCTCGGATGGCCAGCGAGCACCAAGGCCATGATCTGGCGCTGACGCGACGTGAGCGCGGCCACATGGTCCGCCGCTTCCTGTCGCCAGCCGCTGAGCTTCGTTGCGTCACGCGACTGCTCCAGTGCCCGGCGGATGCTGGCCAGCAAGCTGCTGCGGCTGACAGGCTTCTCGATGAAGTCGGAGGCCCCCACCTTCATGGCGCGCACCGCCATCGGCACGTCGCTTTGGCCAGTAATCATGATCGCCGGCAAGCGATCACCGGACGCGCGGAGCCGTTCGACCAGACCGATGCCATCCATCCCAGGCAGATAGGCGTCGATCAGCAAGCAGGCCGCGCCGCCGGGATGGTAGGCCTGCAAAAATGCTTCGCTGCTCGGATACCCCACGGCTGCCCTGCCATCGTCTTCCAGGATCGCGATGATCGCGTCACGTACGTTGTCGTCGTCATCGACTACGAAGACAGTCGAACGTCCGAGCGGAACCAAGGTTGGGATGATCGGCTGTACCACCGGACTGATTGCAGAGAGCAGGTGGTCGATGGCGCTCATCAGTTCCGCCGGCTTAACCGGTTTGTTCAGCTGAGCGCAGCTATCACCCGCGACAGCGCTGGACTTCTCGATTGATACGTCGCCCGTCAAAATTATCACCGGTACGTCCTGGCCAAGTGCTTGCCGGATGCTACCGACCAGTTCGAGGCCGTTCGGTCCATTCGGGAGGTTGTAATCGGCAAGCAACAGATCGGGTGTGCAGCGCGCCAAGCAATCGAGCGCCGCCGGGCCATCAGGCGCGCTTGTTACCTGATGGCCCTCCCCTGTCAGCAACTGCCCCAGAAGCTCCCGCAGATCGGGATCGTCTTCGACGACCAGGATCATCGCCCCGCTGCTGGTTCGGGGCTCATCGGCGGCTGCCGGCGCCGGAATTGTGTCTATTGCGCTGCTGCCGTCAGACAGAGGCACCTCGATCGTAAAGCCCGAGCCCTTGCCAGGGCGCGAGCGGACACGGACGCGATGGTCCAGCAGTTCACCCAGCCGCTTCACGATCGAGAGCCCTAAACCCAAGCCGCGGCTTCTCTCCCGCGCGGCGTTGCCGATCTGGTGGTATTCCTCAAAAATGGTGTCGAGTTCCGCTTGCGGAATGCCAATACCCGTGTCCCAGACTTCCACGCTGATATCAGGGCCACGGCGACGACAGCCGAGCAGGATGCGGCCCTCGGCGGTGTATTTCAGCGCGTTCGAGAGCAGGTTGCGGATCATCTGCTCCAGCAGCCGCGGGTCGCTCGTCACATGGGCGTTGCAAGGAGACACACGCAACGTCAAGCCTTTCGCCTGGGCGTGGTAGGTGAACTCGTCACGCAATCGATCGAATAGGCTGCTGATCTTGAAGGACGACAACTCCGGTTGAACCGCGCCCGCTTCGATCTTGTTGATGTCGAGCAGTGCGTTGAGCATGGCCGTCATGGCGCCGAGTGTATCATCCATGCGGGCGACCAATCCCTCGGCCCTTGCTCCGTCGACGATTTTGGCCAGCAGAGCTTGAAGCAGAGCCAAGGTTTGCAGCGGCTGGCGCAGGTCGTGACTGGCTGCGGCAAGGAAGCGCGACTTCGCTACGTTGGCGATCTCGGCCTGCTTCTTGGCCGCCTCCAGCGCATCGGCGACGTTCTTGCGCCCGGTGATGTCCGTGAACGTGATCACCACGCCCTCGACCCGGTCGCCATGGGCGCGGTAAGGCAGGATGCGGCGGCGGAACCAAACGCCGTTCCTCGCCTCGATTTCCCGCTCCAGCGGCTCCGGCGCGTCCAGGACGGTCTGAGCGTCGGCGTTGAGCGAAGTGTCGTGAGTGAGCGCGGCGAGGTCCGCCAAGGGCCGGCCGACATCGTTTGCGATGACAGCGAACAGCGCTTTGGTCGCGGGGGTAAAGAAGCGGATGCGAAGCTCGCGATCCAGAAACAGCGTGGCGACGTTCGTGCTATAAAGCACATTCTGCAGATCGTCTGCCGATGTGCGTTGCTGTTCCAGCGTCTCTTGCAACTGGCTGTTCAGCGCCGTCAGTTCTTCGTTCAGCGATTGAAGTTCTTCCTTTGAGGTGAGTAGTTCCTCGTTGGTGGATTGATACTCCTCGTTGACCGACAATGCCTCTTCGTTTGTCGCCTTCTGCTCCTCACTCGACAGCTCGAGGGCTCGTATCGTCTCCTGCAATTCTGTCCGGGTTGCCTCGAGATCGCGCTCCAGCTCGGCAATGCGCGGAAGTTGCCTGGCGGGCAACGGCCGGTCGGCCTTCAGTTCTGATCGCGGTGCATCGACGAAGCAGACGAGCAGCATCTCCTGGTCCGCCTCCAGGATAGGATGCACTTCGATGTTGAACGAACCCTGAGCGTCGCCGCTGATGCGGCCGCTGACTCTGACCTTGGCCCGGGTCTCCCTCGCTGTCTGGACGGCCGAGCGCAGCTTCGCGCGCAGGCCCGGGCGCGCCATGGCCAGGAGTTCGAGCGTGGCATGGCCCGGCGAAAGCCGCAGGTAGCGATCGGTTGGACCGAGGGAGAACACGGTTTCGTTGGCTGCGTTGATCAGCACCGAAGCTGGCGCGTAGGTCTCAATCACCATCCGCCGTCCGATCTCTGCCACCGCAGCCGGGCGGGACGAGAGTCGACCTGATTTCGGAACAGCCTGGTGGCGAACGCTATCTTCTGACCGGTCGAGACCGGAGCCGGGTGAATGGCCCGATTTGATCAATTGGCTTCGCCCGATCCGGCGATAGATCCGTTCGTGTTTGGCCGCGACCTCAAATCGGCCTTCGGCAGCAACGACAGTCTCGGCATTTCCAAGCAGCAGAAAGCCATCTTCCCGCAACGCGAAGTGAAACACCTCCATGACTTTCGCTTGCGCGGCCGATTGCAGATAGATCAGCAAATTGCGGCAGGATACCAGATCAAGCCGGGAAAACGGCGGATCGGTCAGCACGTCATGGACGGTGAACACGATCGCGGAACGCAAGTCCGGGGCTGCCCGCCAGCCCGCTTCCTCCGGCGTGAAAAAGCGTTTCAGCCGCTCCGGCGTGACGCAATCCTCGATCGTGTTCGCATAAAGGCCGTCCCGGGCAGCCGCGACTGCGTCTACGTCAATGTCGGTCGCGAACATCTGTAGTTTGATTGGGCGCTTCGCCGCGCTGATCTGCTCCATGAACAGCATGGCGAGGGAGTAAGCCTCCTCCCCGGTGCTGCAACCCGCCACCCAAACGCGAAGCGGCCGATCCGGATCATGCCCTTTGACAAGGTCGGGGATGATGGTCTCGGCCAAGCGATCAAAGACGATGGCGTCCCGGAAAAAGCCTGTCACATTGATAAGGAGGTCCTTGGCTAAGAGATCGATTTCTCCGCTATCGCCTCGCAGCACGTCCAAGTAGGCCGCCATGTCGTCGGGCCTGACCGCGGCCATTGCCATCCGGCGTTCGACTCGGCGCTGGACGGTACCAGATTTGTACAAGGAGAAATCGTGGATCGTCTGCGTCCGCAGCAGCTCGATGATCGTTGTCAGCAATTGGTCATTCACCGCATCCGCCCGCTCCGCGTGTCTGCCGGACCGTGGGTCCTGGCCCCGGCCCGGCACGCCGCTTGCTGGGGCGCGATGTGCGATGAGGGCAGCGGGTATATCGGCGACCGGCAGCACGAAGTTCACGCCGCCCGTCCGGATCGCGCTACGCGGCATGCCCTCATAGCCGGCCTCCGCCGGGTCCTGCGCCACGACGAAGCCGCCTTCGGTCTTGATCGCCAGCAAGCCGGCGCTGCCATCCGAACCCGTGCCGGACAAGATCACGCACGCTGCCCGCTCGCCATAACAATCGGCCATCGAGCGCAGCAGATAGTCGAACGGCAGGCGCGCGCCGCGCCGGGCAGGGGGCGCCGACAGGTGCAGCGCGTCATTGCTGACCGAGAGGTAGGTCCCAGGTGGAATGACATACAGGTGCTCGGGCTCAATCCGCATGCCCTCCGTCGCCTGGCAGACGGTCATCGCGGTGTTCCGGGCCAGCAGCTCGACCATCATGCTCTCGTGGCCTGGATCGAGGTGCTGAACGAGGATGAAGGCCATCCCACCGCCCGAGGGCAGTGCCTCCAGCAGCCTGGACGTCGCATCCAGCCCGCCGGCCGAGGCACCGATGCCGACGATGGTCACCTGTCCGGTCATGGGTTGCCGCTCAGGTGGTGCGGACAAAGCGCTCGCGCGTTGGGGTCGGCGGGCGGGCATAACACCGTCCTCATCTTCAAAGTGCTCCGTGGTGGAGCGCCCGGTCATGATAGCATGATCGTGCGAGCCATGGTGTCCAGGGCCCGCGGTACGGCGCGGGCGCGAAAATTACCCTCAATCGCCTGAGTAGTTTCCGACCCTTATGCGGTTTCCTTGTTCACCGTAGCGTCACAGTCACGAACGCGTTCTGCCTGAGCGAGAGTGATGTTCAGTGTTATCAATGCCGGAAGAACAACGACGTCGTCGGCCGAACCGACGGGTCTGCCAGGGTGGCGATCATGACCTGTGAGCGGCCGCGAATCCTGTTGGTCGAGGATGATGCGGTCATCGGCCTGTTGCTTGCCGAGATGCTGATTGGACTTGGTTACGACGTCTGCGGGACCGCGGCCACCGAAGCCGATTCCGTCGCTGCCGCGGCACGGCATCGCCCGGATTTGATGGTCGTGGACGCGCAGCTCGCTAACGGAAGCGGCGTGTCCGCCATACGGACCATCCTCAGGACCACCGCAATGCGGCATTTCTTTATAACCGGCGCGGCGTCGCCAAGCATGCCTGCAAACATATTGGTTCTGCGGAAGCCGTTCGGCGAGAATGAGTTGGTCCGCGCTTTGAAGCTCACGTTCGAGGCACCTCAGGAAGTAATGGCGTCCCACCAGGGCGATAGCCCGGCTGGCAGCGGTCCGAACCCGGCGGAAGCGATGGCGCCAGCCAGACGAAACATCGTGATACGGAAATGAAAACGCAGGTCTAGCGCAGGTGCCAGGCTCGATCCTAATCCTCAATTCTGGTTCCTCCAGCCTCAAGTTCGCCCTGTTTGACGTCGACAATCCCGACGAGGACGGGATGCGGGTCGCCGCTCGGGGTGAGATCGTCGGTTGGGACAACGAGCCGCACCTCCTGGCCCAGGACGACGCCGGAAACGTGCTGAAAGACCAGCATTGGCCTGCCGGGCTCCCTGATGTCTTTGCAACCGTTCTGGAATTCCTGTTCGTCTTTGCCGACAGTCATCTCGGACGAGGCGGCCTGAAGGCGGTTGGCCACCGCATCGTACATGGGGGCTCCCAGCACATTGCGCCCGCGCAGGTGACTGCCGCCCTGTTGGCGGATCTCAAGGCCCTAACCCCGCTTGATCCGCTGCATATGCCGCGCAGTATTGCGCCCGTTCACGTCCTGGCTGCCGCGAGACCGGCGCTTCTGCAGGTCGCCTGCTTCGACACCGCATTCCACCATACCCTCCCCTCGGTTGCCCGTTGGTTCGGTCTGCCTCGGGAACTGGAAGCGGCTGGCATTCGCCGCTACGGCTTCCACGGCCTGTCATACGAGTACGTCGCGGGCCGGTTGGCACAGAACTCGCCCGCTCTGGCAAAGGGCCGGGTCATCGTGGCGCACCTCGGCTCCGGCGCCAGCCTGTGCGCACTTCAGAACGGGCGCAGCATCGCGACGACCATGGGCTTTAGCACGCTTGACGGTTTGGTGATGGCGACGCGCTGCGGCAGTCTCGATCCAGGCGTCCTGCTTTACCTTGGTCGCCAGGGGCGCAGCTTCGCCGAAATCGAAGATATGCTCTATCATCGCTCCGGATTACTGGGTGTCTCTGGCATCAGCGGTGACATACGCACGCTGCTTGCCAGCGAACACGCTTGTGCGCGTGAGGCGATCGAACTGTTTACTTACCGTATCGCCACGGAGGCAGGCGCGCTGGTCAGCGCACTTGGGGGGTTGGACGGGTTGGTGTTCACTGCTGGCATCGGACAGCATGCGCCAGACCTCCGTGCGGCTGTGTGCGCGCGCCTTGCCTGGCTTGGCATACGTCTGGACGCCGGCGCCAACGCCGCCAGCGCCGACCGCATCAGCACGTCGGACAGCTCCATCGACGTACTGGTTATTGCGACCGACGAGGAAGCGGTCATTGCCCGTCACACACGAACGATCGTTGACGGACAGGTCGCCTGATCGTCTTTTTGTGTTTGATTTCCTCACCCATGCTGCTGCCCCCATGCTACCTACAGCACGAAGAACCCGACGCTGGCGGCCGCCATGATCATCGTCGCGATCCAGCCGGCGATCAGCATCGGCGCCGGCAGCGTGAGGCGCCCCATGATGCGGCCGTTCGCGGCGATCAACATGATCACGGCCATAACCGGGGCGGCCAGCACGCCATTGACCACCGCACTCCAATACAACGCTTTGACCGGGTCCAACCGTGTGAAGTTCAAGCCGACACCTGCCATCGTCGAGACGGCGATCGTTGCATAGAATGACTTCGCTTGAAGCAAGCGCCGGTCCAGTCCCTCACGCCAACGGAATGCCTCCGACAGCGCATAAGCGCCCGACCCGGCCAGCACTGGTACCGCGAGCAGCCCGGTCCCGACAATGCCCGCGGCGAACACCGCGAAGGTGAACTCTCCCGCGATTGGCCGTAGCGCTTCCGCCGCCTGCGAGGACGTCTGGATGTCGGTGACGCCGGTTGCGTTCAGCGTGGCCGCGGTTGCGTAGATGATGAAGATGGCGACCAGGTTGGAAACGACCATACCGATCGCCGTGTCGGTCCGAATGCGCGCGAGTTGCGACTTGGCTGCGCCGGGTTTCAGGCACAACGGGAGTGCCTTGCGCTTCAGTCGATCCTCCACCTCCAGCGCCGACTGCCAGAAAAACAGATATGGACTGATGGTCGTGCCAAGCACGGCGACCAGCGCCATCGCCTGCCCGGCCCCGAACGAGAGGTGGGGCACGATCGTTGCGAAAAGAGCCTGGCTCCACGGCACATGCGCCGTGAGCACCACCGCCACGTAGGCAAACAGGGAAACAGTCAGCCACTTCAGGAAACCCGCGTAAAGCGCATAGCTCAGGAAGATCTCTGCCACGACGCAGAGGATCCCGAAACCGATGGTATAGAGCCTGGGATTGCCGCCCAGCAGCAATGTCACCGCGGCACCCATCGCACCGAGGTCGGCGCCCAGGTTGATGGTGTTCGCAACGAGCAGCAGCGCCACGATCGAGCGGACAAGCCAGGGGCGGTAGTGCCGCCGCAGGTTATCGGCGATGCCTCGGCCAGTCACGGCGCCAATGCGGCCGCTGATCTCCTGGATGACGATCATGAACGGCAGGCTGAACAGCATCGTCCAGGCCAGCCCATAGCCGAACTGCGCCCCGACCTGGCTGTAGGTGGCGATGCCGCTGGGGTCGTCGTCAGCCGCCCCCGTGATCAAGCCGGGACCGAGCCGCCGGAGCAGGCCGGATGGCGGCGGCACGGTCAACAGCGGATAGCCTGCCTGCTCCGCGCTGGGTTGCTCCACTGCCACGTTACGTCTTCCGGGGTGGCATTGGTTATCTCCTGCCGCGGTCGTGTCGCGATCAGCGCGAGGTCCGACTGCCGCGGGACCGGCATCGAGAGATGCCGGACCCATGCAGCCAGCACAGTTTCGACTATACCGGTGCAAAATGCATCGGGCGGGTGACAGTCTCGGAAACTACTCAGCCCGATGTGTCAATCAGCCGCGAAATCGACCCATGCGTAGTTTCCGAAGCTGCCTTCAGGGAACGGCAAAGGATGTAAACTACCAATTGCTGGATGGGTCGGGCGGCGCATCCGCCCGTCCTCGGCTATTGGAGAGTTCAATGTCACAGGACAATCACCTGCAGCAAGCCGTTCTCGCAGAACTGGGTTGGGAGCCCAGCGTCACCGCGGCGCATATCGGTGTCACGGCAAACGCCGGCGTGGTCACACTCACGGGACAAGTCGAGAGCTTCTCGGAGAAGCATGTCGCCGTGGTGGCGGCAGGACGAGTCCGGGGCGTCAAGGCCGTGGCGGAGGAGTTCGAGGTTCGTCTCCCGTTCGACCGCAAACGGGGCGACGACGATATCGCGGCGGCGGCGGTCGAACGTCTCGTCTGGAACACCTCGATCCCGCGTGACAGCGTCGCGGTCAAGGTCGAAAAAGGATGGCTCACACTGACCGGGAAGACGGACTGGTACTTCCAGAAAGATGCCGCGGGGCAGGATGTCCGCCACCTGCTCGGCGCCATAGGTCTGTCCAACCAGATCATGGTCAGGCCGAAAGTAAACACCTCGAACCTCAGCGACGACATCACGCATGCCCTTCACCGTTCATGGTTCTTCGACGAAAACAACGTGAGGGTTAGCGCCGAGGGCGGCCATGTACACCTGACCGGAACGGTTCATTCGCCGCATAACCGGCAGACAGCGGCGGGCACTGCATGGGCCGCGCCTGGCGTCACGGCTGTGGAAAACGACATCGCCATCGCCTGAACCATCAGCTGCCAGATTGGGTGGTGGCTGAGCATTTCGATCAGGAGAGGCAGAGTGACCTACTCGACATTGATGGTAAACCTGGAGCTCGGACAGTCCAACTCGGGCCTGCTTGGAGTAACCAACGAGCTTGCGAAACGATTCGGCGCTGCGGTGATCGGCATCGCCGCGCGCCAGCCGATGCAGATCGTTTACGCCGACGGCTGCTATGTCTCGCCAGAGCTCATCGACGACGAACGCGAAGAGATCGACAAGGAATTGGGGCTTGCGGAGGCGGAGTTTCGCGACTCCGTCAATGTGCCCAATATCCAGTGGCGTTCCCGCGTGTCGTTCGAACCGCCCTCCGATTACGTCGTGAAACAGGCGCGCCGTGCCGACCTGCTGCTGACCGGTATGCCGTCGCGCAACCGGGCGGACTCGACGCGCCTGACTGCGAGTGAACTCGTTATGCAATCGGGCCGCCCGGTGCTGGTGGCACCCAAGGCTCCGGTTCGCGCTTCGTTGGAGCGCGTCGTGTTGGGCTGGAAGGACACCCGCGAGACTCGCCGAGCAGCGCTGGACGCCGTACCGTTGATGAAGCGAGCCAAGCACGTGACCGTCATCGAGATCGCCGCCGATGAGGACCTGGCCGAGGCACGCGAGCGCCTGACGGATGTGGCACACTGGTTGAACGGTCACGGCATCGCTGCCGAGACCCTTGCTTCCCGGTCGACGGACGACGACGCTCATCAACTCAACGCTCTTGCCCACGCGGAGGGTGCCGATCTCATTGTCGCTGGCGCGTACGGCCACAGCCGCCTGCGCGAATGGGCGCTAGGCGGTGTCACGCGAGACCTTTTGCTTCGGGCGGACTGTTGCACACTGCTGTCACACTGAATCGGCCACGGTTGGCAAGTGCCGTTCCCCAAGGGCGCGGCTGAGCAAGGCCAGGCGGCCTAACAGCGAGATCGCGACAATTACCCATTGGCCAGAAATCGCCAGACTGCCTGGGTAGCCTGATAGCCCGGGTGCCTGACTCCCCGGCGGAATGAGTAATTTCCGACCCTGCCGCGGACCCCCGCCCATCGTCTACCATCGGCTTATTGCGTAGCGACCTCGTTGCGTTCCGCTTTGAGGTTCTCACCGAGGACCCATGCCGTCTCGACTTGGCATCAACGGCATGCGGCAACGCGTAAAGTTCAACATTGACCAGGGGGTCACAAAATGGACACAGCCACGCCAACGGTAGAGATTTTGGAGCAGAAGAGTTCAGATACCGGCGGGAAGATAGTAATCTCTTCCGAAGAATTACGCCTGATGGACAGCTACTGGCGAGCCGCCAACTATTTGTCGGTTGGCCAAATCTATTTGTATGACAATCCCTTTTTGCGGGAGCCTCTGACGCTTGCCCACGTGAAGCCGCTGGTGGTTGGGCACTGGGGCACGACGCCGGGCCAGAACTTCATCTATGTCCACTTGAACCGGGTGATAAAGAAATACGACCTCGACATGTTTTACATCGCCGGCCCTGGCCACGGTGGTCCGGCATTGGTGGCGAACACCTATCTCGAGGGTAGTTACAGCGAAATCTATCCGAACGTCAGTCAGGATGAAGCCGGGCTGAAGAAGCTTTTCACCCAATTCTCGTTCCCTGGCGGCATTTCCAGCCATGTCGCCCCGACGACACCTGGCTCGATTCATGAGGGCGGCGAGCTCGGATATTCGCTCAGTCACGCCTTTGGCGCCGCATTCGACAATCCCGGGCTTATCGTCGCCTGCATTGTCGGGGACGGCGAGGCGGAGGCTGGTCCGCTTGCGACGGCCTGGCAGTCCAACAAGCTGCTCAACCCTGCCACCGATGGCGCTGTGCTCCCGATCCTGCACCTCAATGGGTTCAAGATTAGCAACCCGACCGTACTTTCCCGCATCGAGCCCGAGGAGTTGGATCAGTTCTTCCGCGGATGCGGCTGGACGCCCTATTTCGTGGAAGGTGATGATCCGGAGGTGATGCACCGCTCGATGGCCGACACACTGGAGCGGGTCATTCGGGACATTAAGGCGATCCAGCAAACCGCCCGGTCAGGAGAGAACCGGGTCCGGCCCCACTGGCCGATGATCGTGCTGCGGTCGCCCAAGGGATGGACCGGTCCGAAGGTGGTCGACGGATTGAAAGTGGAGGGCACGTTCCGCGCGCACCAGGTGCCAATCCTTGTCGATGCCGCCCACCCCAGTCATGTCGCCGAGCTCGAAAGCTGGATGAGAAGCTACAAGGCGGAGGAACTGTTCGACAGCCAGGGTCGCCTCATCCCCGAGTTAGCCGAGCTGGCGCCCAAGGGCGACCGGCGGATGGGAGCCAACCCGCACGCCAATGGCGGCCTGTTGCTGCGTGACCTGCGGATGCCAGACTTCCGTGTCCATGCCGTCGACGTAACCTCTCCGGGCGCCGTGTTCGCGGGAGATACGACGGTACTGGGCAAGTTCCTTCGCGACGTCGTCACGGAAAACCAGGAGCAACGAAACTTTCGCATCTTCGGGCCTGACGAAACGCTATCCAACCTGATCGGCGCGGTATTCGAAGTCACCAATCGGCAGTGGGACGCACGCGAGGCCAGCGACGACGAATTCCTCGCCGCCGACGGTCGGGTCGTCGACTCGATGCTAAGCGAGCACCAGTGCGAAGGCTTTCTGGAAGGTTATCTTCTGACCGGCCGGCACGGGCTGTTCAACAGCTACGAGGCCTTCATCCGTATCGTCGATTCGATGTTCAGCCAGCACGCCAAGTGGCTGAAGGTGACGTCGGAGCTGCCCTGGCGGCGGAACATCGCGTCGCTGAACTACCTGCTCGCCTCTCACGTCTGGCAGCAGGATCATAACGGGTTCACGCACCAGGACCCTGGTTTCCTCGACCATGTAGTCAACAAGAAGGCCGACGTCGTCCGCGTCTATCTGCCGCCGGATGCCAACTGCCTGCTATCGGTATTCGACCATTGCTTGCGAAGCCGGCACTACGTCAATGTGGTGGTTGCCGGCAAACACGCGCTGCCGCAATGGCTAACGATGGAAGCAGCCGTCATCCACTGCACCGAAGGGCTTGGGATCTGGCAGTGGGCGAGCAACGACCAGAACGAGGAACCGGATGTTGTCATGGCCTGCTGCGGCGACACGCCGAC
Organism: Rhodopila sp.; assembly: GCF_965277165.1. Taxonomy (GTDB): domain Bacteria; phylum Pseudomonadota; class Alphaproteobacteria; order Acetobacterales; family Acetobacteraceae; genus Rhodopila. The sequence continues at coordinate 514,302 of NZ_CBDICE010000005.1, read as the reverse complement.
GCTGGAGGTCCTGGCGGCCGTTTCGATCCTTAGGAAACATCTCCCGGCGCTCAAGATCCGGGTGATCAATGTCGTCGATCTCATGCGGCTGCAGCCGGAATGCGAGCACCCGCACGGCCTGAGTGAGACCGATTACGACGCGCTGTTCACGACGGACAAGCACATCATCTTCGGCTTCCACGGCTATCCTGGGCTGGTCCACCGCCTGACCTACCAGCGGACGAACCGCAACCTGCACGTCCACGGCTACAAGGAAGAGGGAACGATTACGACCGCGTTCGACATGCGGGTGCAGAACGATCTCGACCGGTTTCATCTAGTTCAGGATGTCGTTGACTGCCTGCCCGGCCTTGGTACCAAGGCGGCCTACCTGAAGCAACTGATGCAGGACAAGCTCATCGAGCACAAGCACTACATCGATAAGCACGGCGAGGATCTGCCCGAAATCCGTAATTGGATGTGGGGGGAGTCGCCATGAACTCAGACGATCTCATCGCGACCGCGCAGGCGCTCGTCGCCACCGTGCAAGGGCCTGCTCGCGATGGACGAAAGCATACCGACCTGCGACAGGCGGTTTGCCGAGGTAGGAATTCCCCAAACCGTCGAGGCACGGCACACACCTACCGCGAGTTGCTCGTCACGACTTTTGGACTCGGCAATTGCGTAAGCGGCGTCATCCTGTACGACGAAACGATCCGCCAGTGTGATCGCCGGGGAACGCTTTTCGTCAAGCGGCTCGTAGACGCTGGCATCATCCCCGGGATCAAGGTTGACCTCGGGGCGAAGCACCTGGCGCTGCATCCGGGCGAAAAAGTAACCGAGGGTCTAGACGGATTGCGCGGCCGTCTGCAGGAGTATTCCAGCATGGGTGCGCGCTTCGCGAAGTGGCGCGCCGTGATCGGTCTGAGCGGCGGCCAACCCAGCCGGGGATGCATCGCGGCGAACGCGGATGCGCTGGCCCGGTACGCAGCATTGTGCCAGGAAGCCGGATTGGTGCCACTTGTCGAGCCGGAGGTGGTGATGGAGGGCGACCACACGATACAACGGTGGTCACCGATGACGTGCTCCGGATCGTGTTCGACGCGCTGCACCATCAGAACGTCGCGCTGGAAGCAGTGGTTCTGAAGCCGAACATGATACTCCCCGGTTTCGAGTGTTCCAAGCAGGAGACCGTGCAGGAGGTAGCCGAGGCGACCGTGGAGTGCCTCAAGCGGAGCGTTGCCGCCGCTGTCGCGGGCATCGCTTTCCTGTCAGGTGGTCAGTCGGCCAGACTGGCATCGGCGCGGCTGAACGCCATCAACGTCGGGGCTACGCCTGAGCGCGTTCCTTGGCCGCTGGTGTTCTCCTTCGCCCGGGCCCTCCAGCAGCCGGCTTTGGACGTCTGGCGCGGGCAGGAAGCCAACTTCACTGCGGCGCAGCATGCCCTGCAGTACCGCGCCTGTTGCAACTGTGCGGCGCTTCGCGGTGAATATTGCGATTCAATGGAAGAAGATTTGGCCTTCCAAAAGGCCTCGTAGACCAAAAAATGCCGGAGCGCAGATGACGCACGTTCAGCAACCGGCCAACCCCAGTCACGCCAAGATCTATCTTGTTCGACATGGCGAGACAGAATGGTCTCTGTCCGGGCAGCACACCGGGCGCACTGACGTTGCCTTGACCGCCCGCGGCGAGGATGAGGCGCGGTCGCTCGAGCCGGCGCTACGGGCCATTCGATTAGATCACGTACTTACCAGCCCGGCACAGCGTGCCCGGCAGACCTGCACGCTGGCCGGGCTAGGACAGGCGGCCGAGATCGAACCTGACCTAGCCGAATGGGACTACGGCGACTATGAGGGCCGGCTCTCCGTGGATATCCGCAAGGAACGGCCCGGCTGGACGGTGTATCGCGATGGTTGCCCCGGCGGCGAGACCGCCGACGATGTTTCGAGCCGTGCCGATCGCCTCATCACGCGGCTTCGCTCGCTCAGCGGCAACATCGTGGTGTTCTCTCACGGGCAGTTTTGCTGCAGCCTAGCGGTCCGCTGGATCGGACTTCCGGTGGTCAACGGTCAACACTTTCAGCTCGGTACGGCGTCATTCAGCGTTCTTGCGTTCAATCCGAGCCACCCCGGGGTGCCGGTCATCGCTCACTGGAACTCGTCGCCGTAATCTGGCGATTACAGCGGTGCCACGTTCCGCTGCTCGCTTATTTGGGCAACGCGAGACAGCATCCAAAACAAGCTAAGTAGTTTCCGAACCTGCTGTATCGCGGTCATTTCGTGCAAGTGGAGAGCAGTGGTCGATCTTGGCTTCCCTGAAGGCTGACTCGCCATGCAGGCGTCACAGGGCGCGTCCAACGCCGCCGCCAGCCTGGCTCTGCTATCGAATTCTGGCCCAGCAGTGCTGGCGAATTTTGGCCCACCCCCGGCCCCTCAACCTAGGGTCGCCCCGATTGGATCGGGGGACCTGGAGTGGACCGGAGAGCCAAAGTGGATTTGTTCGAACAGCTTCGTCGCGAGCATGAGTTTGGGATCGGCACGATCGCGGGTGTTGCCGCGAAGTTCGGTGTGCATCGGCGCGTTGTGCGCCAGGCGATCGGCAGCGCGCTGCCGCCGAAGCATCACTACCCATCCAGGACCAAGCCGAAGCTTGGTGCGGTGGCGGCCTTCATCGACAAGGTGCTGGACGAGGATCGCCACGCGCCGCGCAAGCAGCGTCACACGGCGCGGCGGCTTTATCGCCGGATCCTGACGGAATTCCCGGACGCCACGGTCGCTGAGTCGACGGTGCGCAACCATGTCCGCGAGCGCAAACACCAGATCGGATTGCTGCGGTGGGAGACGTTCGTGCCGCAAAATTACAGTTGGGCTCAGGAAGCTCAGGTCGACTGGTATGAAGCCTGGGTCGATCTCGGCGATCAGCGGACCAAGGTCCAGGTGTTTGCCATGCGCTCGATGGCCAGCGGGGCGGCGTTTCACCGGGCCTACCTGCATGCGACCCAGCAGGCGTTCCTGGAAGCACATGAGCACGCCTTCGCTTATTTCGGCGGCGTTTTTCCTTTGCTGCGCTACGACAACCTAGCCAGCGCGGTGCGCAAGATCCTGCGCGGCTACCGGCGAGAGGAGACGGTGCGGTTCATGGCATTCCGCTCGCATTGGCGGTTCGCTGCCGAATTCTGCACGCCTGGTGAAGGCCACGAAAAGGGCGGCATTGAAGGGGAAGGTGGTTATTTCCGGCGTAACCATCTGGTGCCGGTGCCGCATGTCGCCGATCTCGATGCGCTCAACACCATGCTGGTGGCGGCCTGTCGTGCCGACGAGGCTCGGGTTCTCACCGGGCGCAGCGAGACGATCGGTGCGGCAATGGCGGTCGAGCGTGGCCATCTGCTGTTGTGCGCAACCGAAGGCCTCGACCTCGCCGAGATCGTGTTCCCGCTTACCGACAAGCAAGGCTGCGTGACGGTGAAGACCAACTTCTACTCGGTGCCGGTCCGCGCAGGGACCCGTGTGGAAGCACGCATCCGTCCGCTGCATGTCGAGATTTGGCACGCTGGGCGCCTGATTGCCCGTCATGAACGCTGTCACAGCCGCCGCCAGCATGTCCTTGACCTTGAGCATTACCTCGACGTGCTGAGCCACAAGCCGGGCGCGTTGGCGGGATCGAAACCGTTGGCGCAATGGCGCGAGGCGGGTCGCTGGCCTGGCTGCTATGACGAGCTCTGGACCCGTCTGCAAGGGCGGCACGGCAAGCAAAACGGCACCCGCGCCATGGTGGCTGTGCTGGCGCTGGGCCAAGAGTTTGGCCACGACCGGCTGCGCACGGCAGTCGCCGTCACGGTGTCACTGGGGGCCTGTGACGTGGCGGCGGTGCGGTATCTGCTGACCGAAGCAGGGCTGCACAAGGCCAAGCCCGAGCCGATCGATGTCGGTGCGTTGGCCCGTTACGACCGGCCGCTGCCTAATCTCGCTGACTACGACACGCTGCTGTCGGCTCGGTGCGCGGGGACCGCATGATGGCCGAGCTTCAGGAACAGGCCATCCGGCAGCACTGCAAGGCGCTGCGGATGCCGACAATCGGCACACAGTTCTCTCGCCTGGCAGATGCCGCCATCCGCGAGGGACAATCCCATCTGGGCTACCTTGAGGCGTTGCTGGCGGCCGAGATGGAGGAGCGCGAGAGCCGCTCTATCGCCCGGCTGTTGCATGAGGCGAAGCTGCCGCGGATGAAGACGCTGGATGGGTTCGAGTTCGACCGCTCCGGCGTCTCGGCCGCGCAACTGCGCACGCTGGCTGAGGGCGATTACGTGACCAAGGCGGAGCCGATCTTGCTGGTCGGCGAGGCCGGTACCGGAAAAACCCATCTGGCGACCGGGTTGTGCGTGGCGGCGTGCCGCCAGCGGCGACGCGTGCGGTTCACCACCGCGACGGCGCTGATCAACGAACTGGCCGAGGCGGCGCACGCCAGCCAACTCAGCCGCGCGCTGGGTCGGTGGGAACGGCTCGACCTGATCTGCATCGACGAACTGGGTTACGTGCCACTGGCCGAGACCGCGTGCGAGCTGATGTTCCAGGTGATCGCCGACCGAGCAGAAAAGGCGGCGGTGATCGTGACCACCAACCTGCCGTTCTCCGAGTGGTCGCAGGTCATTCCCAATCCGCGGCTGTGCAAGGCGTTGATCGATCGGCTGACGGACCAGGCGCACATCATCCCCACTGGCGCCGACTCCTACCGGTTCCGCCGCACCTCGGCACAACGCAAGGCCGCCAAATCATGATGGGAAGGAGCGAGAAATGACGCCGACCTGATAGCCGGGCCTCGGCCCGGCTCAGCAGGTCGAAGACACCGGGGGTGGGCCAAAATTCGTCAGCACAAGTGGGCCAATATTCATTGTCACGGCCACCCACGACACGGAAGGCGGCTTAATGCTTATTACCCAAGTTGCGCCGCTTTACGAGGCTGTTCCACCGAAGCTCTATGGCGGCACCGAGCGGGTCGTATCCTTCCTAACCGAAGAACTGGTGGCACTTGGGCATCAGGTGACGCTGTTCGCCAGTGGTGATTCCGAGACCACCGCGGACCTTGTTCCGGTATGGCCGCGCGGCTTGCGACTTGACCCGACTATCCGCGATACAACCGCGCCTCCTATGCTGTTGATGGAGCGGGTCCGGCAACGTGCCATCGAGTTCGATGTCATTCACTTCCATATGGACTATTGGCCATTCAGCGTCTTCACCCGACAGAGCACGCCGTTTCTGACAACCCTGCACGGCCGGCTCGATCTTCCGGAAATCCAGATAATCTTTGATCGCTTCCCGGATGTGCCCGTCGTGAGCATCTCCGATAGCCAACGCCGCGGACTGCCCCGGGCGCACTACACGCGGACTGTGCATCATGGACTGCCGACCGACCTGCTGACCCCCCAGCTGCACATCAAGCCCGCTTACCTGGCCTTCCTAGGTCGGATCGCTCCCGATAAGGGTCCCGATCGCGCAATCCGCATCGCCCGTGCGGCTGGTATCCCACTCAAGATCGCGGCAAAGGTTAGCAAGGCTGACCAGCTCTACTTCGACACAGTCATTCTCCCAATGATTGCGCTGTCAACGCCGGTCGAAAACTGAGCCACCTTTGGCGTGAAGCACCGAGGGGAAACTGAGCCAGTGTGTTACGCTGAAGGGGCGGGGTTCGCTTTCGGCATCACGCCGCCCTTTCTCTTGTCTCGCAGCCGGTAGCTGTCGCCACCGATCTGCACGACGGTGGCATGGTGCATCAATCTGTCGAGCATCGCCGCGGTCAGCACGGCATCACCGGCCAGCGCCTGATCCCAACTGCCAAACGTCAGGTTCGAGGTCAGCACAATTGATCCGCGCTCATAGCGTTTGGCAACCACCTGGAACAGCAGATTTGCCTGATCCCGCGACAACGGCAGGTAGCCGATCTCATCGATGACGAGCAGCCGATACATCGAGACTGCCCGGTGCAGCGCCTCTTTCAACCGGCCTTGGCGCTGCGCGGTTTCCAGCACCAACACCAGGTCAGCCGCCGTCACGAACCGCGTCTTGATTCCAGCCTGTGTTGCAAGATACCCCAGGCTGATGGCGATATGGGTCTTTCCCACACCCGACGGCCCCAGCAGGATCACGTTCTCCGCACGCTCGATGAAGCTCAGCCCGGCGAGCTGCTGGATCTGCTGTTTCGGTGCACCAACGGCAAATTCGAAGTCGAACTGGTCGAGCGTCTTGATCGCCGGGAAGCCTGCCACACGCGACAGCATGGTACGAGCCCGCGCACGCCGCGTGTCCCATTCACTGCGCAGCACCGTCTCCAGGAAGTCCGTGAAAGTCGCCTCGCTCTTGGCAGCTTTCTCCGCAGCAGCCGGATAGTCCGCTGCGACACCGCTCAGTCGAAGCTCCAGGCAGAGATGCGATAGTCGCTCATGTTGCAGGTTCATTGCACCGCCTGCGGCACCAGCAAGCTTTCGTAGACGCTCAACGGGTGTTGGATGGTCGGCACAGCCGGATGCGGCTTGAGTGTGTTGACGCCAGACGCAACACGCTGCACCTCGCCTTGCCAAATACCCGCCAACGGCAAAAATCCGCGCTGGTCCTCAACAAGCAATTCTGCCGGAACACGCTCCGTTGTGCCATGCAGCCGCGTATTGGCCGTATCGCGCAGCCATTTGCGCACTTCCACATTCGCCGTCGCCACATCCACCTGGAGACCAAGCGGGCGCAATCGGCTGTCCAACGGCACCCAGAAACTATGACGCAGATAATGAATGAAGCGTTCGACCTTGCCTTTGGTCTGGGCCCTGTAGGGGCGGCACAGTCGCGGGATGAAACCATGATGGTGGGCGAAGTCGCGGAACCCGGGTTGAAGCCGATGCTGGCCCGGTCCGTAGGCGTCCCGACCAATCACCACGGTGCGCATGTTGTCGTAGAGCACCTCCAGTGGTGTGCCGCCGAAGAACGCGAACGCTGCCTCGTGACAGGACATCAACGTCTCCAGCCGCTCGTCGGTGGCGAACTGGGCGTAGGCCATCCGGCTGTGGCCCAGCACGGCGACAAACACCGAAAGTGAATCCGCACCGCGCCGGATCACCGCCCAATCCACCTGCATCTGTCGGCCCGGCTTGGTCTCGAACCGCACAATTGGCTCGGCCGCGACCGCCGGGCGCAGGGTCGCCAGATGCTCGCGTAAAATGGTGATACCGCCGGTGTAGCCTCGGGAACGTAACTCACCCAGCAGAACTGTCCCAGGCAGCCGTTGAGGCTGGGCCGCCGTCACTCGCTCCACAACAAATCCCTTGTAAGCATCTAGCTTGCTTGGCACCCCCGGACGGACCCCATAGGCCGGAACGCCTTCACACCTGAGGTGACGTTCGACCGTGTTGCGCGCATGGCCGGTGCGCCGCGATATCGCCCGCACACTTAAGCCCTGTCGATGCAATATCCTTATCTCCATCGCGCCCTCCGCCAGAACCACGGTCCCCTCCGGCAAAGCGAGCTACACTAAACAGGTGGCTCAGTTTTCAACCGGTGGAATGGCTCAGTTTTGCAGCGGTGGCGACAGCGCAGGGCGGTGTCGAGATGGTCGGCGAGATCTCGGACGCGGAGAAGCCCGCTTTCCTGTCAGCTGCGATCGGCCTTCTCATGCCGATCGACTGGCCAGAGCCGTTTGGTCTGGCGATGATCGAAGCCATGGCATGTGGCACTCCGGTGATCGCCTTCAATCGCGGTTCCGCACCCGAGCTCGTCGACGAAGGTCTGACAGGATTCATCGTTGACAACGAGAGCGAGGCCATCGCAGCCGTCGGCCAACTGGGGCAGCTCTCTCGGGCGCTCGTCCGAACCCGATTCAAACAGCGCTTCTCGGCGCGCCGAATGGCCAGCGATTATGTCGGGATCTACCGCGAACTCACCGCCGAACGTGCCATTGCGCCCCCGGCCCGTCGGCCGCTGCGGTCGCAGATCACGCACGAATACGGCTCGGGGCAACCGACGCGCGCCCCTCGGAAGCAGACAACTGCGCAACCCGCGCCGAGCGTCGGGGTGAGCGCGAGGCAGAGCATCTCGGAGAGTATGTCGGGCGACTTAATAGCGATGGCAATCAGCGTGACGAGCAATGCACGATGAACGCATCTGACGTAATTACTCGCGGGCGCACGGCCGCACGAAAGAGGTATCGGGCACTAACGCTATCGGCTGCTGGAACACGCGGCGAAGCTTTCGAAAGACACGGGTGGCGGCCCGTGACGGCCCTGCCTATCGCCGAGACCGAGGCGGGTAACCTAAGCGCCTACATTCCGACCAACCTCATCTCCATCGCCGACGGCTAGATCGTGCTGGATGAGCTACTGCTAAACCTGAGGCCTGCCGCACTCCTGCGCACGCTCACGGCGGATTACCTGCACGCATTGCTTTGCGAAGCGGCCCTCAGCAGCTTTGCGGCGGAAAATGAGGCCCGCATGGAAGCGATGGCGGCAGCGCGGAATCAGATCGAAGGAGGAGATCACGGCCAAAATCATCGAACTCGCGGCTGGCGAGGCGGCGACCCGTGCGCGCCGAGTCTGACGCAAATGCGCTTCATCAAACCGGCGCCGGAGTTGTGATGAAACAACTTGCACAGTTGGGGGTGACAGAGGGGCCTTGGTCGCTCGTCTTCGATGGCTACGACCCGTCGCGCGAGGGTATTCGCGAAGCGCTCTGCACCCTGGGCAACGGATATTTTGCAACCCGCGCGGCCGCGGTTTGGGCCACGGCCGACGGCACCCACTATCCCGGCACCTATCTTGCCGGCGGTTATAACCGGCTACGGACCGATATCGCGGGACGGACTGTCGAAAACGAGGAACTCGTCAACCTCCCCAACTGGCTCGCACTAAGCTTTCGGATCGCCGATCAGGACTGGTTTGACGAGAAGACAGCGACGCTGCTGTCCTATCGCCAGGAACTGGATTTGCGGCGCGGTCTGTTGCTGCGGACCGTCCGTTTCGGAGATACGCAAGGCCGGCGGACGCTGTTAAAGGAGCAACGGCTCGTCTCAATGGCCGACATGCACCTGGGTGCTCTGGAGATGACGTTGACGGCCGAGAATTGGTCCGGCCGGGTTACCGTCCGGTCCGCCATCGATGGGCGGGTGGTCAATGCGGGGGCGAAGCTCTACCGGGAATTCAATGGCAAGCACCTGGAGCCAATGGCCGGCGAGGTCGTCGGCAACGATGCCATTTACATGCTGGTGCGCACCTGCCAGTCCGATATTCGGATTGCGCAGGTGGTGCGAATGCAAGCCTTCCTCGACGGCAAGCTTCTCGAAAGCCGGCGCGCCGTCACGAAAGAAACCAGCTATGTCGGCCAAGAGCTGGAAGTCGACCTTATCCAGGGACAGGAATTGTCGTTGGAGAAGCTGGCCTATCTTTATACATCACGCGACTATGGGATCTCTGAATGTGGGTTTGCGGCGCACCGAGCCATGGCGCTTGCCGAGCGCTTTGAAGCGACGAAGGCAAACCACGTGGCAAGCTGGGCAAATTTATGGCAGCGCTTCGACGTGGGCATCCAACCTGCTGACCCCGGGTTCACGCTGAACGTCCCGATGTTGCTTCACTTGAACATGTTTCATTTGCTCCAGACTGTATCGGTGCATTCCATCGGTCTCGATATCGGCATCCCGGCGCGCGGTTGGACCGGCGAGGCTTACCAGGGCCATATTTTCTGGGATAAGCTCTTCATTTTTCCATTTTTCAACCATCGCGTTCCCGAAATCACCCGGGCACTGCTGACATACCGTTTCCGGCGGCTCGGCGAAGCGCGCGCCGCGGCCAAAAGCGCCGGCTACAACGGTGCCATGTTTCCCTGGCAGAGCGGCAGCGATGGAACAGAGGAAACCGAGCCGCTCAACATGAACCCTCGTTCGCAACGCTGGGTGCCAGATAATTCCCATCTCCAGCGCCACGTTGGAAGCGCCATCGCATACAACGTGTGGCAGTATTTCCAGGTCACGGAAGATATTGAATTCCTCCAATTCTACGGCGCCGAGCTGATCCTTGAGATCGCCCGCTTCTGGTCGAGCATGGCAAGCTTCAATGAGCACCGCGGGCGCTACGAGATCCGCGGCGTAATGGGTCCTGACGAATTCCACGATGGCTACGCTGATGCGGCGATGCCTGGCATCAACAACAATGCCTATACCAACGTGATGGCGGTTTGGGTGCTGTGCCGGGCAAAAGAGGTGCTTGATCTGCTCTCCGCCGTGCGTTGCGGTGAACTGACAGAGCGCCTCTGCATATCACCGGAAGAGGTCGCCCGATGGGACGACATCAGCCGCCGGATGTATGTGCCGTTTCACGATGACGGGGTCATCAGCCAGTTCGACGGCTATAATACTCTGCGCGAACTCGACTGGGACGACTATCGGACCCGCTACAGCAATATACAGCGTCTCGACCTGATTCTCGAATCGGAGAATGACAGTCCCAATCGCTATAAGCTGTCGAAGCAGGCCGACGTATTGATGTTGTTCTACCTGTTTTCCGCCGAGGAACTCGCGGAGCTGCTCACGCGGTTGGACTACCCGTTCAGCTATGACAGCATCCCGAAAAGCGTCACATATTATGCCGCACGGACATCCCAGGGCTCTACATTGTGCCGTGTCGTATTTGCCTGGGTTCTGGCGCGTTCGGACCGTCCGCGTTCGATGACATTCTTTACTGATGCGTTGCAAAGCGATGTAATGGATATCCAGCAGGGCACAACTGCGGAGGGTGTTCACCTTGGGGCGATGGCAGGCACCGTCGACCTGATACAACGAGTCTCCACTGGCATTGAAGCGAAGGGCGGCGTTCTGAGACTTAATCCGGAATTGCCGCCCGAAATGGAAAACCTGGACATGCGCATCCGCTACCGCGGACAGTCGATCGACCTGCAGCTGACCCGCGACAGCCTGACGGTCCGTGGGCATGATCGCCATGTCGCAGCAATTTCGTTATGCGTTGCGGGCGAGGCCTGCGATTTCGTCGGGGGCTCCACCCGCGTTTTTTCCTTGACTAGGTGAGCTGAGGCGGTCTTGCAAACCTCCGTGGTGATTGGGCGGGAGACCTACGGTCCGGGCCAGGATCGGCTTCAGCCTGGGCTCCGCGACTTCGCCCACCACCATGGCTTCATCCCGCGGCTGTGCCGTCCCTACCGGGCGCAGACCAAAGGCAAGGTCGAACGCTTCGTTCATTATCTGCGCCATAGTTCTGGGTGCCGTTGGACAGCCGGTTGCGTCCGCTTGGTCTCAAGGTGGATGTGGCGACGGCGAATGTGGAAGCGCGCAAATGGCTGCGCGCCTCGGCCAATGCGCGGCTACATGGCACAACGGAGCGCGTTACCAGCGCGGGTTTTTGCCGTTGGCGGATATCTGGCAAGGCCAGGTGCAGCTTGTTGCGTCTAACGTCAACATGCTCAAGCCGCATCCGGTTGTGCCGACCATCCAGCACCCATTGAGCGTCTACAAGAGCTTGCTGGTGCCGCAGGCGATGCAATGAACCTGCAACATGAGCGGCTATCGCATCTCTGCCTGGAGCTTCGACTGAGCGGTGCAGCAGCGGACTATCCGGCTGCTGCGGAGAAAGCCGCCAAGAGCGAGGCGACTTTCACGGACTTCCTGGAGACGGTGCTGCGCAGTGAATTGGATACGAGGCGCGCGCGGGCTCGTACGATGCTGTCGCGTGTGGCAGGCTTCCCGGCAATCAAGACGTTGGACCAGTTCGACTTCGCGTTCGCAGTCGGCGCGCCGAAACAGCAGGTCCAGTAGCTCGCCGGGCTGAGCTTCATCGAGCGCGCGGAGAACGTGATCCTGCTGGGGCCGTCGGGTGTGGGAAAGACCCATATCGCCATCAGCCTGGGGTATCTTGCGACACGGGCCGGGATCAAGACGCGGTTCGTGACAGCGGCCGACCTGCTGTTGTTGCTGGAAACCGCGCAGCGCTAGGGCCGATTGAAAGAGGCGCTGCACCGGGCGGTCCTGATGTATCGGCTGCTAGAGCATTTTCCAATCATGTTGCAGCGTATCGGGAGTTGGCGAGGTAGCTGGCATCGAGGGATCCGGCCATTTTCGAAGACCCCAGCTTAGGGCGAACCAACCCCAGTCGCTTCAGTTTGGACCCCCATTGGACCCCCAAAAAGGAAAACTGGTGCCGGCGCACAGAATCGAACTGTGGACCTACTGATTACGAATCAGTTGCTCTACCCCTGAGCTACGCCGGCAACGCGCGCCGCTGGCTATACAGTTCCCCCATCGCGCAAGCAACCGACTATGATCCCGAAGATGACGCCGGACCCGATGCTACAAGCGCTGGACCAAGCCCGCGGCGCCGCCGAACGCGGAGAAGTCCCGATCGGCGCTGTGGTGGTCGGGCCGAATGGCGACGTCGTCGCCCAGGCCGCCAACCGCACCGAGGTCGACAGGGACCCCACCGCGCATGCCGAAATACTCGCCCTGCGCGCCGCCGCCGTGCGCCTCGGCAACCCCCGCCTGCCGGACTGCGAGCTATTCGTGACCCTGGAACCCTGCCCGATGTGTGCCCATGCGATCAGCCTGTTCCGCATCCGGCGGCTGGTATTCGGCGCCTATGACCCCAAAGGCGGCGGGGTCGAGCACGGCGTTCGGGTGTTCGACGCGGCGTCATGCCATCACCACCCCGACATCATTGGCGGCATCCGCGAAACCGAGGCGGCGGCATTGTTGCGCGACTTTTTCCGGGCCAAGCGGCGCTAGACGATCTTCAGCATGACTTTGCATGCTGAAGATCGTCTAGGTCTTTGTATTGTCGCATTATTGACGCGCCTTGAACGTTCCGCCCAGCGCGATCATGTTCCAGTATGCGCATCGGTGAAGCGCGATACGTCGCTTTTTGTCTGAGTATCCGGTTCGCGCGCGTCAGATCTTTGACGCTTCGCGTCTCATCCATCTGTGCGATGGGATACTAACCCACGATGCGGTCCGCGTCCCGGTTAGCCGCCCCCGACCTCGCGCGCCTGCCGATCGTGGTCAATCCGCGTGCGATCAGCCTGGCCGAGGCGGTCCGCGCCGGGCTTTCGGTCGCCGTCATCATCGCGCTCAGCCAGTATCTGGCTTTGCCGGCGCTGCGTGAGGCTGCGCTGGCGGCACTGCTGACCTGCCTATGCGATCCCGGCGGTCCGATCCGCCGGCGGGTTCCGGTGTTGGCCAGCTTCGCCCTGATTGGCGCGGCGGTTACCGCCGTCTATGGTCTTTTGCGCGAGCTTGGGCCGGTGGTGGCGTTGCCGCTGGGCGTGTTCGGACTGTTCTGTTCGTCGTTCGTGCGCATTTACGGCCAGGCCCCGCTGCAGGTCGGCGCTTTGCTCAGCACGGTGCAGATCCTGTCGCTCGATCGCGGCGATCCCAGCCTGACGCAGGCCGCCATTCTGGCCGCGGCCTTCATCGGCGGCGCGGTGTGGGCGATCCTGCTGACCATGGTGATCTGGCGGGTCTATCCGTTCCTGCCGGCCAGGCGCGCGGTGGCCGAGACCTATCGGCGGTTGTCTGAACTGGTGCGCGATCTTCACGTCCTGGTGCGCGCGCGCGCCGCCAGCGACGCCGATTGGGCAGCCCACGCCCGCATCCACCGCCGCGCCGCCCGCGATGCGATCGAGGCGGCGCAGACCATGGTGATGGACACGCTGCGCTCGCGCGGTGCCGCCAGCAACCGCGGCGCCCAGGCGGTGATCCGGATCGAGACCGCGGAGCAGATCTTCGGCGGCCTGATTGCGCTGAGCGACCTGCTGGAGCAGGTGTCACCGCCCGAGCGGCGGATCGCCGAACGGGTGCTGCGCCGGATGCGCCCGGTGCTGCTGATCCTGGCCCGTGGCATGATCACCGACGACCCGGACGTGGCCGGCCGCGCCAACCGGGCGATCGATGCGATCGAGGCTGATCTGCGGGAGCTCCCGGTGAAGACGCCGCTGCGGGCTGTCACCAGCCGGATTACCGACCGGCTGCGCATCGCTCATACCCTGGCGGTGCCGGCCAACCTGGCGCCCGGCACCGACGCCGCCGGACGGTCGATCCCGTTGCGGCAGCGGGTGATCCGCCCGCTGGCCGCCAATCTGGACTGGAAGTCCCCGGCCCTGCGCCACGCGCTGCGCACCGCCGTTACCGCGGCGGGGCCGCTGGCGTTTACCATGGTGTGGTTCAATCCGTACGATCACTGGCTGACCATCACCGTGGTCGCGACGATGCAGCCATTCTTCTCGCTGACCTACACACGGGCGATAGAGCGGGTTCTAGGCACCGCTGTGGGCGGGCTGGTCGCCGCCGGCGTCGGCCTGGTCTGCACGTCTCCGCTGTCGATCGCGGCGGCGATGTTTCCGCTGGCGATGCTGGCATTCGCGGTGCGGACGGTGAGTTTCGGACTGTTCATGATGGCGCTGACGCCGCTGGTCGTGCTGCTGGTGGAAACCGGCTCGCCGGGCGCCGGCGAGTGGACGATCGCCGGTTTCCGCGCGGCGTTCACCACCATCGGCGGTGTGCTGGCGGTCGCCGCGAACTTCCTGCTGTGGCCGAGCCGCGAGCCGGATCTTGTGGCGCCGGAGGTAAAGCGGGCGATCGCGGCCCATGCCGGCTATGCCGAGGCCGGCGTCTCCCTGCTGCTGGGCGAGACCAGCCAAACGGCATTGGATCAGGCTCGGCGCGTCGCCGGTGTCAGCACCAATTCGCTGGAGGCGCTGATCACCCGCGCACTGCTGGAGCCGGGCAAGAAGCGGCGCGATGCGTTGGAAGCGGCGATGGTGGTCGATGCGGCGCTGCGTCGGTGTGCCGGGCGGCTGGCGACGCTGCAGCACGACCCGGCACTGGCGGCCACCGGCGCGGCGCGGATGTTACGAACTTGGCGGGACTGGATCAGCGCGGCGATGCGGATGCTGGCGTCCGGGGGCACCGACCTGCCGCCCCGACCGGATGGCGAGGCGCATGACGCGCTGACGCGGATTTCCCGCCAGATCGACCTGCTCGCCGGGGCCATGGGCCGGCTGCGTTAGGCGTGCGGAGGGGTCCGCCCAGGGCCGCCTTAAAATGCCAATCCGGTTGCCTGCACCACCAGCGGCAGGGTGCGGACCATCGCCAGCACGTCTTCGGGCACGCTTTCGTCCAGTGAAACCAGGCAGATCGCGTCACCGCCCTGATTGGCTCGACCCAGATGGAAGGTGGCGATGTTCAGCCCGGCGCCGGCCAGGGTGGCGCCGAAGCGGCCGATGAAGCCGGGCTTGTCCTGGTTGGTGACGTAAAGCATGTGCGGCGCGAAGTCGGCCTCGACCTTGATGCCCTTGATTTCGACGATGCGCGGACGCGATCCGGCGAACAGCGTGCCCGACACCGAACGCGACAGGGTGCCGGTTTCGACGCTGACCCGAACCAGGGTCAGATATTCGGTCGGGCGGTCATGCGCGGTTTCGGCGACGTCGATGCCGTGATCGCGCGCGGCGACCGAGGCGTTGACCATGTTGACGCCCTCCATCAGCGGCGACATCAGCCCCGACAGCGCAGCGGCGGTCAGTGGCCGGTGGTTCAGTGCGGCGGCCTGGCCTTCGTACTCGATGCTGACCTTGTGGATGGCGCCTTCGCTCGCCTGGGTCAGTTGGCCGGCGAAGGCGCCCAGCAAGCGGCAGAGTTCCAGGTATGGCTTCAGCCGCGGTGCGTCCTCGGCGGACACCGAGGCCATGTTGATCGCGTTGGTGACGGCCCCCGTGAGCAGGAAGTCGCTGATTTGTTCGGCGACCTGAAGCGCCACGTTTTCCTGCGCCTCGGCGGTGGCGGCGCCGAGATGGGGGGTGCAGACGACGTTTTCCAGGCCGAACAATGGCGAGGCGGTCGCCGGCTCGGTCTCGAACACGTCGAGCGCGGCGCCGGCGACGTGGCCGGACCGGATGGCGTCGGCCAGGGCGCCCTCATCCAGCAGGCCGCCGCGGGCACAGTTGATGATGCGGACTCCGGGCTTGGTGGCTGCCAGCGCCTGTTGCGACAGGATGTTGCGGGTGGCGTCGGTTAGCGGCGTGTGCAGGGTGATGAAATCGGCTCGGGCCAGCAGCGTGTCGAGGTCGGTTTTCTCGACGCCGAGGTCGAGCGCCTTCTTCTCCGACAGGTAGGGATCATAGGCCAGCACACGCATTCTCAACCCGACCGCGCGGTCGGCAACGATCGAGCCGATATTGCCGCAGCCGATCAGGCCCAGCGTCTTGGCGGTCAGTTCGACGCCCATGAAACGGTTCTTTTCCCAGTTGCCGGCCTTGGTCGATACCGAGGCCTCGGGGATCTGGCGCGCCAGGGCGAACATCATGGCGATGGCATGTTCGGCGGTGGTGATGGTGTTGCCGTGCGGCGTGTTCATCACCACGACGCCGCGCGAGGTGGCCGAGCGAATATCGACGTTGTCCACGCCGATGCCGGCGCGACCGACCACTTTCAGCCGGGGGGCGACGTCGAGCAGTTCCCTGGTCACCTTGGTGGCGGAGCGGATCGCCAATCCATCATAGCCGCCGATCACGGCGCGCAGTTCGGCGGGCGACAGGCCGGGCTTCAGATCGACCTCGATGCCGCGGTTGCGGAAAATCTCGACAGCGGCCGGCGACAGCTTGTCGCTGATCAATACCTTGGGCATTGGCTGTATCCTGTCGTTTATTGCGCGGCGGCGAAGTTGCCGGCGACTTCAGCGGCGGCCCAGTCGAGCCACGGCAACAGCGCCTCGATGTCGGCGGTTTCGATGGTGGCTCCGGCCCAGATGCGCAAGCCAGGCGGGGCGTCGCGGTAGGCGCCGATATCGTAGGCCACTTCGTGCTGTTCCAGCAGCGAGGCCAGCAGCCTGGCCGCCTTGGCCTGGCCGTCGGGCGGCAGTGCGGCGAACCAGCGGGCTGTGATCTTCAGGCAGATCGAGGTGCAGGACCGCGTCGCCGGGTCCTCGGCCAGGAAGGCGGCCCAGTCGCTTCGGCCGACCCAGGCGGCGACGGCGGCCAGGTTCGCCTCAGAGCGCGCAATCAGCGCTGGCAGGCCGCCGATGCGTTCGGCCCAGCGCAGGCCATCGAGTGCGTCCTCGACGCAAAGCATCGACGGGGTGTTGATGGTCTCGGCCTTGAATACGCCTTCCGCGATCTTGCCCTTCGAGGTCAGGCGGAACAGTTTGGGCAGCGGCCAGGCCGGGGTGTAGCTTTCCAGCCGTTGCACGGCGCGCGGCGAGAGGGCCAGCATGCCGTGCGCGGCCTCGCCGCCCAGCACTTTCTGCCAGGACCAGGTCACCACATCCAGCCGGTCCCAGGGCAGCGCCATGGCGAATGCGGCCGAGGTGGCATCGCAGATCACCAGGCCGTGGCGGTCGGCGGCGAGCCAGTCGGCGTTGGCCACCCGCACGCCCGAGGTCGTGCCGTTCCACGGAAACACCACGTCATGGGCGGGATCGATCGAGCCCAGGTCGGGCAGCTTGCCGTATGGCGCCGACAGCACGTGCGCGTCTTTCAGCTTCAGGTGCTTGACGATGTCCGTAGCCCAGGTTTCGCCGAAACTGTCGAACGTGACGATATCGACGCCGCGGGCACCGAGCAGGGACCACAGCGCCATCTCGACCGCGCCGGTGTCGGAGCCGGGGACGATCCCCAGGCGCCAGTCCGCCGGCATGCCGAGGATCGCGCGGGATCGGGTGATGACCTCGGCCAGGCGGGCTTTCGGTTGCGCGGCGCGGTGGCTGCGGCCCAGCAAGGCGCCGGCGAGGGCGTCGACGGTGAAGCCGGGGCGTTTGGCGCAAGGGCCGGAGGAAAAATTGCGATTGTTCGGACGCGCGTGCGGCGTCGCGGCGCTTGGCATTGCGGTTCTCCCTTTCAGAAGAAAAGCGTCCCGTTGGGGGGACGTGGCCCGGGCCGGCGTTTAGGCTGCTGGAAACGGTGCGTCAACAATGTTTCGCTGCCTCGCGACAGGCCCCCGTGCATCGCGGTAATTCGCGGGTCGCTCACGATGGCGTCAAAACGGGGCGCGAACCGGTGGTGCCGATCGGCCCTGTCCGGAACGCCCGGACGTTTCTTGCGTTAAGAGCATTCGTCAGGTTCCGGCGCTGATCGTTGGATCGGTCAGTGTTGTTGCGCCGGATCAGAGGGCTTCGCGATCCGAGGCCGCGGCCCCAGGGCAAGACAGGGCCGGCTGATGATAGCCCGCTTCGGCGTTGCATGGCCGCGGACAAACGCCTTCTCAACGACAACAGAGGAACGTCTTCCAACGGAGACGGAACCACCATCATGATGCGAACGGTTTCCCTGAGCGCCTTGCTTCTGGTTGCCACTCCGGCGCTGGCGCAGAACCCTCAACAGGCGTCCCCGGCCAACCCGACTGTGCCGATGGCGCCGCCAAGCGCGCCGTCGCCGCCGCCGGAGAAAATCGCCCCGGCGGACCCAAATCCGTCGGGCGGCAACCTGAGCAATCGGCTGTCGCGGCAGAAGGGCACGATCACGCCGCCAAACGTGGATCCCGGGTTGACAGTAAAGCCGCCGAGCACTGGGGCGGGGACGAGGACGCCGGTGATCCGCCCGCCCGGATCGCCGGGAGGCAATCCGTCGGTGATCCCGAAATAGATCCTGGAGCGGCGCGCGCCTGATGGAACGATCCGGTTTCGGTTGGTGCTACTCCATCTGTTCGTTCCAGGTCCGGCCGTCGCGCTCGATCAGCGCGATCGCCGCGGTCGGGCCCCAGCTTCCGGCCGGATAGGGCCGTGGGTGGTCGGGCCGCGCAGCCCAGGCTTCCAGGATCGGCTCGACCCAGGCCCAGGCGGCCTCGACCTCGTCGTGGCGCATGAACAGGGTAGGGTTGCCGCGCACGGTGTCCATCAGCAGCCGCTCGTAGGCGTCGGGGAAGCGCTTGCCGAAGGTCTTTTCGAAACTGATGTCGAGACCGGTGGGGGACAGCCGCAACCCGCCCGGACCGGGGTCCTTGGTCATCATCTCCAGCCGCATGCCTTCCTCGGGCTGCAGGCGGATGATCAGGGTGTTGGGCCGCCACTCGGCTGCCTCGGGCGGGAAGATTGAGAATGGCGGCTTGCGGAACTGGATGACGATTTCCGAAACTTTCGACGGCAGCCGCTTGCCGGTTCGCAGGTAGAACGGCACCCCGGCCCAGCGCCAGGTGCGCACCTCGGCCTTGAGGGCGACGAAACTTTCGGTGGCGGAAGGTTCGTCGGACCCTAGATCGGCCAGATAGCTGGGCACCGGCTTGCCGTCGATCGCCCCATGCGCGTACTGGCCGCGCACGGTCAGGCCGGCGACCTCGTGCTGTTCC
Organism: Rhodopila sp.; assembly: GCF_965277165.1. Taxonomy (GTDB): domain Bacteria; phylum Pseudomonadota; class Alphaproteobacteria; order Acetobacterales; family Acetobacteraceae; genus Rhodopila. The sequence continues at coordinate 495,021 of NZ_CBDICE010000005.1, read as the reverse complement.
ATCGGCTTCAGCGCGCGCAATACTTTCAGCTTTTCGTCGCGCACCCGGTCGGCGTTGAGCGAAACCGGCGGGTCCATCGCGATCAGGCAAAGCAGTTGCAGCATGTGGTTCTGCAACATGTCGCGCAGCGCGCCAGATTTGTCGTAGTAGCCGCCGCGGCCTTCCAGTCCGACGGTCTCGGCCACGGTAATCTGCACGTGGTCGATCACGTCGGCGGTCCACAGCCGCTCGAAAATTGTATTGGCGAAACGAAGCGCCATCAGGTTCTGAACCGTCTCCTTGCCCAGGTAGTGGTCGATGCGGAAGGTCTGCGCCTCAGTGAACACCCGCCCGACGCTTTCGATGATGCCGTGGGCCGAGGCGGCATCGTGGCCAATCGGTTTTTCCAGCACGACGCGGGATTTGTCGGTGACCAAGCCATTGGTGCCAAGGGCCTTGCAGGTCGGGCCGTAGAGGTCGGGTGAGGTGGCCAGGTAGAATACCCGGATGCGGTCGGGGTCCAGCAAATCCTTGAAACGGGACCAGTCGGCGTCATTCGCGGTGGCGTCGATCGAGACGTAGTGCAGTTGCGCGAGGAAGCGCCGCACCGTTTCGGCTTCGCGATCCTGCGCGGGCACATGTTTTTCCAACGCCTTGGTGGCTCTGCCGCGAAAATCGTCGTCCGACAGCTTTGAGCGGGCGGCACCGATGACGCGCGATTTTGCCGGCATCTGGCCGTCACGAAAGCGGTAGTACAGCGCCGGCAGCAGTTTTCGCAGCGTCAGGTCGCCGGTGGCGCCGAACACGACGCAGTCGAAGGTTGCGACGGGTATGATCTGCGGCATCCATCAGACTCCTGTGGCTTCGCGGGTGCACAATCATTGCTACACCATGCGGCGGCCTTCGACCACGGAAACCTGTCCGCGCCCGATACGGCCTTGGGCGCGGTGTTTGTATTGTGTCGGACGATTCAGGCTCTGGGATTCAGCGCCGTTCGCCAGAAAAGTTGGCGGTCAGCGCGGCGAGCCGGTCCAGGGCGGGCTGCGGCAGGGGGCCTTTTTGCACCGCGGCCAGGCTGCCCTGGAACTCCGCCACGGTTGCCATGCCGACCAGGATGGTGCCCATCGCCTTATTCGTAATAGCGAAACGAATCGCCACTTCGGCCAAGCTGGCGGCGAAGCCCTCGGTGACCAGCGGCATCAACCGGCGGGCGCGTTCCAGGTCGATCTGGTAGCTGTGGGCAGAGCCGATCGGCGCGGGCGGCGGGCTGGCGGTGGGGTGGCGTTCGGCGCTGCCGGAGAGCGCGCCGGCGGCCAGCACGCGGATCCCGACCACGCCGACGCCGGCTTTCTGGGTGTGGTCGAACAGCCGGCCGTAATCCTGCGCCGGGTAGTTCGGCGGCAGCGCGGTGGCGGCCGAGGCGTTCAGCACGTTGTAGCTGACCTGGGCACTGTCGATCAGTTCCGCATCGATGACCTGGTGCAGCGCCGCGGTATCGCCGATCGCGGTGATGCCCAGGAAGCGGGTCTTGCCGGCTTTGCGCAGTGCTTCGAAGGCCGGAACGACTTCGTTTTGTAGTTGGGAAACGCTGAGGCTTTCGCCGCCGCCTTGCAGGCTGATCGGGTTGTGCAGGTGGAAGATATCGACATGGTCCATCCGCAGCCGTTTAAGGCTGCCGTCCATCGAATCGGCGATGGTCTTGCCGATGGCAGCGAAATTTTCCGGCGGCACGCGAACCTTGGTTCCCACCGCGACGCCTTCCGGCCTGCGGGTCGCCATCACGCGGCCCAGATTCGTTTCGGAGGCGCCGTTGCCGTACTGCACCGCGGTGTCGAAGTAGCTGATGCCGGCGTCCAGCGCGAGGCCGACGGCTTTGTCCTGATCGGCGTCGGAACCGCGGACCATCAGGCCGCCGACGGCGCCGCAGCCGAAGCCGAGGATTGAAAGGCGCAGGCCGGAGCGGCCAAAGATGCGGGTTTCCATCAGCGTAATGTCCTTGATTGATTGCGACGGGGATTGATTGCGACGGGGATTGATTGCGGCGGGTCAGGTGTGACGTGTCAGGTGTACAAGCCCGCGGTTCGGGCGCGCAGCTTGCACAGTGCGACCAGTAATTCCAGTGTCGGGACGGCAACGCCGGCCATGTGCGCCAGCACCAGCGGGGCATCGAACATGGCGTCGATTTCCATCGGCCGGCCAAGTTCCAGGTCCTGCAGGATGCTGGGCTTGTGGTCCATCGAGCGCTGGCCGGTGATGCGGCGCGCGTGATCGGTGGTCGGATCGGCGCCCAGTGCCAGGGCGATGGCGGTAGCTTCCTGCATCATGCGGAACCCCGCTTGTTGCACTGCCGGCTCGATGTAGGCGCCCTTGGGCGCGCCATTGGTCAGCACCGCCAGGGTGCCGCCGGCGAGGTTGCTGATCAGCTTGTTCCAGATCTCGGTGCGGATCGCCGGCGTCGCTTCGCCGCTGATGCCGCCTTTGGTGATCAGATCGGACAGCGCGCGCACGCGATCGGACATGGTCCCGTCCGGTTCGCCCAGGATGACGCGGCTTTTCGGCTGCTCGACCTCGATGACGCCGGGTGCGGTCACCGCGCTGGCGGAATAGACCACGCCGCCAAGCGTGCGGCCGGGACCCAGCGCCTGGCGCAGCGCATCGCCGGGGTCGATCCGAGGCAACGATTTGCCCTGATGCGGACCCGCCGGATGGTCGAAATACCACCAGGGTATGCCGTTCATTACGAATGCGACCGGGGTGCCCGGACCCAGCAGCGGTGCGATCCGAGCGGCGACGGTGGGAAGTGCGGGTGCCTTCACGGTCACGAAAACAGCGTCCTGCGGTCCGAGTTCGGACGGATCGGCCGAGGCGGCGACCGTGGCGCGGTGCGTGCCGTCGATCGCGTGCACTGTCAGGCCGTTCGCCCGGATGGCGGCGAGATGGGCGCCGCGGGCGATCACAGAGACGCGGGCTCCGGCGAGATGCAGGCGGGCGGCGAGGTGTCCGCCGATGGCGCCGGCGCCGAAGATGCAGATTCTCATGCTGGTCATCGGACGCCGGGAATGGCACGATGGTCAAGTTGGCGTGCCCTGGTCGGGCGCGGTTCGATGGCTTAGAAGGCTGCGATCGGTTTCAACCTGGAGCAGTCGCATGACCAAGATCACCCGCACGGAGCCCGGCCCGATCCTGTCGAAGGCGGTGGAATACCACGGGTTCGTCTACCTGCCCGGCATCACCGCGCGCGACACCAAGCAGGACATCAAGGGCCAGACCGCCGACGTGCTGGCCCAGATCGACGCCATGCTGGAGCATCACGGCACCGACAAGACACGCCTGCTGCAGGCGCAGATCTGGGTGAAGCACATCAAGGATCGGGTGTTGATGAACGAGGTCTGGTCGCCGTGGCTGCCGAGGGAGGGCGCCCCGGCGCGGGCTTGCGTGCAGGCAGAGATGGCGGCCCCCGATGTGCTGGTGGAGATCATGATCACCGCCTGCAAGTAGTCGGCGCGATCGCCCGGCGGATTCAAGCCGTGGCGCCGCCATCCACTGGAAGCGCCACGCCGTTCACGTACGACGCTTCATCCGACAGCAGGAACAGGGCGGCGTTGGCGATTTCCTCGGGCTGGGCGACACGGCGCATCGGGTTCAGGCCGCCGCGCTTGCCGATCAGGGTCTCCGGCGTTTCACCGGCCGGCATCTGGCTATCCGGGCGGGCGACGAACACGCGCAGCATCGGCGTGTCGGTGGTTCCGGGGCATACCGCGTTGACCCGGATATTCTCGTGTCCGTAACGTTTTGCCAGACCTTTGACCAAGCCGACAACCCCGAATTTCGCGGCGTTGTAGATCGGACTGTAGGGCGAGCCTTGCAGCCCCGAGGTGGAGGCGGTGAACAGCAGCGATCCGCCGCCTCGGGCGCGCAGGTGCGGCAGCGCGGCTTCGGTGCTGACCAGGACGCTGCGGACGTTCAGGTTCATCGCGAAGTCGAAATCCTTCCAGTCGAGACCTTCGATCGAGGCCGGGCCGGGGGTGCCGACGTGGTTCCAGACGAAATCGAGGCCGCCGAACTGGCTGACCGTCTGGCGCACGATGTCGCGGGCGAAGTCGTCGCGGGTGAGGTCGCCCGACAGTCCGATCGCCTTGCCACCGGCGGCGGTGATCTGGCGGACCACCGCATCGGTTGCCTCGTTGTCGAGGTCGACGACGGCGACCGAGGCGCCCTCGGCTGCGAACCGAACCGCCCCGGCGCGGCCCATGCCGGAGGCCGCTGCGGTGACGATGCCGATTTTGTTATTTAACCGCATTGTTGTTTCCTCCATTTGATTGCAGCCTGTGGGTTTCAGCCGGTCTGCATTGGCAGGCTGGCGTCCTTGGCCCACTCCGACAAAGACGCGTCGTAGATACGGACGTCGGTATGCCCCAGCATGACCAGGACCAGCGCATCGGCGCTGGCGGCGATGCCGCCGCCGCAATAGGTGATGACCGGGCGGTCCAGTGCGCCGACTTCTGCCATGCGGCGACGCAGTTCGTCGGCCGGTAGGAAGGTATTGGTCGCTGGGTCGAGCAGGTGCGCCGCTGGCAGGTTGACGCTGCCGGCGATGCGGCCGGGACGGCCATAGCTGTTGCCGCCGCTGCCGTCGTGCTGCGCCGGCAACAGCGCATTCAGGGTGCAGATGCCGGCGTCGCCGATCGCGGCTTTGACCGCGTCCTTGCCGACCATCAGATTGCGCACCTCGCTGACGCGGAAATCTCCCGGCGTGGTGGGGGAGGCGGGGCCGGTTTCGACCGCGCGGTGTTCGGCGATCCATTTCTGCCAGCCGCCGTTCAGCACCGCGGCGTTATCGTGGCCAAATTCGCGCAGCAGCCACCAGACCCGCGTCGCCCACCACGGATTGGCGGTGCTGTAGGTCACCACCCTTGTGCTGTTGCTGATACCGAAACGACGCATTGCGGCAGCGAAATCTTCCGGTTTCGGACGCATGAAGTTCAAATTCTGTGCGCTATCCGAAACGTCCCGCGCGACATCGCAAAACCGGGCGCCGGGGATGTGGCCCTTTTCGAAGTCCTCGCACCCCGGTTTGATGGCATAGGTGGCCTTCGGGTCGGGGATCAGATGCGTGGTGCAGTCAAGCGCCACCACCTGGTCGAGATGTCGGGCGAGCCAATCGGTCTCGACCAGGAATTCCGGGTGAACAAAATCCGCCATGGCTCAATGCCCCGCTGTCAGTTCGGCTAGTTCGATCAACACGTTCCCGGTCGCCGATGGGTCCAGGAATATGATCTTCGACCCGGCATGGCCGGTGCGCCAGGTATCGCTTTGCAGCTTGACGTTCTTGGCCTTGAGTTCGGCGATGGCGCCTTCGATGTCCTCGACCTCGAAGCAGATATGGAACAGGCCGGTGCCCTTTTCGGCGATCCATTTGCTGACCCCGGAGTCCGGGCCACGGCCTTCCAGCAGCTCGATGTAGGACTGACCGACCGGCAGCATCGCCAGCCGGGTCTGGCCGATCTGTTCCTGGTATTCCAGTTCGAGGCCGAACGTATCGCGCATCAGGTCGAGCGATTGCTGCATTGAATCGACAGCAATGGCGATGTGTTCCACGCGCTTGATCTTCATCGTTGCGGTTCCGTTGTTCAGGAGATGATCACGCCGCTATCGACCGGATAGACGTGTCCGGTGACCTTGGCGGCTTCGTCGGATGCCAGGAACAGCGCCATGGAGGCGACGTCCTCGGGTTCGATGAGCCCCACAAGGTGGGACTTCGCCAACTTATCCAAAGCGGCGTTGCCGGCGACGAGTGTTTTTACCCGGTCGGTCATGGTGGCGGACGGGGCGATGGCGTTGACGCGGACCTTGGGGGCGAATTCGACCGCCATGGAGCGGGTAATGGCCGCGACGCCGCCCTTCGCTGCGGTGTAGCAGTCGCGCCCTGGGATGCCCATCAGCGCGACGTTCGATGACATGTTGATGACCGATCCGCCGCCCGATTTGATGATCGCTGGAATCCCGAACCGGCAGCCGAGGAAGCTGCCGAACAGGTCGAGCTTGATCACCCGCCAGAACTCGTCCAGCGGCGCCGCGGTCACGTCGCTGTCGCGCGCCGTCGACCCGCCGGCATTGTTGTGCAGCACATGCAGCGCGCCCCAGTGCCGCAGCGTGGTGTCGATGGTGGCCTGGATGCTATCGGGTTCGGTGACGTCGGTGGTGACGGCGATCGCCTTTCCGCCGGACCGGGTGATGAGTTGCGCGGTCTGTTCCCCCGCCGCCGCGTTCAGTTCGGCGACGACAACCCTGGCGCCTTCACGCGCGAACAGCCTGGCGGTGGCCCTGCCGATGCCAGTTCCGGCCCCGGTGACGAGGGCGACTTTTCCGTCAAGACGTGGCATCCGCGTTTCCCCCCGTTGGCTCGGGGGTCATCGTCACCCGATGGAGGATGCCGATCAAGGGGCTGTTGGGGTCGGAGCCAGAGGCGGGTAATGGCGTGCTCGGCCGGTGGGGCGGTCGGTTGCTGGCTGGGCGGTTAAGCCGGCAGGTCGTAGCCCAGCGCGGACTCGGCTTCCAATGTCTTGCGCACCGCGGGTCTTCCCATCATGCGGTCGTAGTGCGCGCTTAGGTTGGGAAACATCGCCGGATCGGCGCCCAGGGATCCGCGGAAGCGCCAGAAAAGGCGGAACAGATGGATGTCGGCGATCGAATATGCTCCGCGGACGGCCCAGCCGCGATCGCCCGATGGTTGATCGCTCCTACGGTGATCGCTCGATCCTTGACCGCCCAGTGGTTGATCAGCCAGTCGTTGATCAGCCAGGCGATACATCGCCCGCGCGTGATCCACCCCTTGCCGCCGAGCGGGATGCAGGCTGGATGCAATGAACGACATCCATGATATCACCTGAGCCTCGGCCTCGATGTCGCCCGATGGAAGCAGGTTCGCCTCGCGGTATCGCCGAGCCAGGTAGTAAAGGATTGCGGCGACTTCGGTCAGCGGGCGGCCGTCGATCACCAGTATCGGCACCTTGCCTTCGGGATTGAGAGCGCGGAACTCGGGCGGGTCCTGGTCGCGTTGGGCGAAGCGGATCGCACGACCCTCAAACGCCGCCCCGACCTCGTGCAGGGCGATGTGGACGGCCATCGAACTCGATCCCGGGGCGTGATAGAAGATATACATCGGCCCTGCCTATTTCTGCCGCCAGGGCAGGCCCTCGGCCTTCCAGCCAGCGTTGGCGCCGCGATGACCCAGCGCGTCGGGCGGCCCCTCGAACCCATCGGCGACGTTGAACGCGTGCGCAAAACCGGCCGCCTGCGCGGCCTGCGCCGCCGCCATGCTGCGCCCGCCGGTGCGGCAGATGAAATAGATCTTGTGATCCGGCGTCAGCCCGGCCTGTTTCAAATTGTCCTCGAAGCTGTCGTTGCGCTGCATCGTCGGGTACATCTGCCAGGGGATCAGGATGGCCTGCTTGCCCGAGGCGGTCAGTTCCGGCACACCGACGAAATTCCACTCCACGTCGGTGCGCACGTCGACCAACTGCGCGTCGTCGTCCGATTGCAGGGCTTCCCAGGTCTGGGTTGGCGCGACATTCTCGACCATGTTGATGACTCCGCTCAGGAAAGAGGAACCGATGACCGCCTTGTATCACGGCAGCAGCTGGCAAGACGACCTGGCGCAGGCAATCGGCAGCACCCCGCTGATCAAACTGCGTCGGGCTTCGCAGGCGACCGGCTGCACCATCCTCGGCAAGGCCGAGTTCATGAACCCCGGAGGGTCGGTCAAGGACCGCGCGGCGCTGGCGATCGTCACCGACGCCGAACAGCGCGGCACACTGCGCCCAGGCGGCACCATCGTCGAGGGCACCGCGGGCAATACCGGCATCGGCCTGACCCTGGTCGGCAACGCCCGCGGCTATCGCAGCGTGATCGTGATGCCGGAAACCCAATCGCGCGAGAAGATCGAGTTCCTGCGAATGATCGGCGCCGACCTGCGGCTGGTGCCGGCCAAGCCGTATCGCGATCCGGGCAATTACGTGCACGCCTCGCGCCGCCTGGCGGAGGAGATCGCGGCCGAGACCGGCAACGCGATCTGGGCCAACCAGTTCGACAACATCGCCAATCGGGCGGGACACCAGGCCACCACCGGGGTGGAAATCTGGGACCAGACCGGCGGCAAGGTCGATGCGTTTACCTGCTCGTGCGGCACCGGCGGCACGCTGGGCGGCGTCTCGCTGGCGCTCAAGCAACGCAACCCGGCGGTCCGCATCGTGCTTGCGGATCCGTTCGGCAGCGGTCTTTATGGCTGGGTGAAAAGCGGTGATCTGGCGATCGAGGGCTCATCGATCACCGAAGGCATCGGCAATTCACGGGTGACCGAGAACCTTGCCGGAATCCAGATCGACGACGCGGAACGCATCCCGGACAGCGAAGCGCTGGAGCAGATTTTCGATGTTCTGATTCACGAGGGACTGTCGGTGGGCACCTCTGCCGGAATCAACATCGCGGCGGCGATCCGGGTGGCCAAGGCGATGGGGCCCGGTCATACCGTGGTGACCATCCTGTGCGACGGCGGGTCGCGGTATCAATCGAAACTGTTCAATCCGGCGTTCCTGCGAGAGAAAGCGCTGCCGGTGCCGCACTGGTTGGCATAGGCGCCCGTGCCGGTCGGCGGATGCGCGACCGGGCGGCGCCGCGTGACGCGGCAGGCCTGAAAGCACGGCTTGGGGCACCGATCGTGACAGCGTCAAACCGAACGGAAAAAACTATTCAGCCGCCCGAGGCGCGGCGCCAGGCTTGGCGTCCCCGTTGGCCGGGGTGAGCACGATGGCGTCTTGCAGAACCGCACCGTCGATGCAGGCCCCGGTCAGATCGGCGGCGCGGATGTCGGCCCGCCGCAGATCGGCTCCGGTCAGCCTGGCTCCGGTCAGCTTGGCACCATAGAGAATCGCATCGCTGAGGTCCGCCCAGGTCAGGTTGGCGCCACTGAGATCGGCCCAACTGAGATCGGCGCGTCGCAAATTGGCCGCCTGCAGATCCGCCGCGGCCAGATCGGCGCCATACAGGAAGGCCTGGGACAGGTTGGACCGGCCCAGCTTGGCGCCGCGCAGGCTGACCCGTTCAAGCCGAGCACCGCTTAGGTCGGCGCTGCCGAGTTGCGCTTCATCGAGATCGCAATCGCCAAGTCGTGCGCCGCGCAGGTCGGCGCGGTGCAGGTTGGCGCCGCCGAGACGGGCTTCGAGGATCGTGGCGCCGCTGAGGTTCGCCGCATAGAGGTTCACCCCGCTGAGATCGGCCCAACTGATCGTGGCCCCGGTCAGGTCAGCGGCCCGGCCGTTGGCCTGGGTCAGGTTCGATCCGGTCAGGTTGGCGCCGGCGAGGTTCGCTCCGACCAGGGTGGCGCGGTGCAAGCAGGCACGCCGGAGATCGGCCTGCGACAGATCGGCGCCTGCGAGATCGGCCTGTTGCAGGTTGGCGGCGAACAGATCGGCGCCATGGAGCGGCGCCTGCTTCAATGATGCCCTGGCCAGGTTGGTCCGCGTCAGGTTCAGGCGTGCATCCGGGGCGATGCCATCGGTGGCGCGGCGTCTGATGATGACGTCCAGGGCGGCGGCAACGTCGGCCGATCGTTGCCGACGATACGAGTCTGGCATCGTCACAGCATCCTGGGTTGACGCTGGCGGATCGGCGGCGGCGGGATCCGGCCACGGCGCGCGTTGTCTGATCAACGCGGCGAGGATTTCGGTCACTGCGGCCTGGTCGGGCCGGCTTTCACCAGCAATCCGGTCCAGGGTATGGATACCGCCGAGACAGACCGCCAGCTTGGCGCTGCCGATCTGTTCGACTGCCCGGCCGAACATTTCGGTGGTGGTCGGTGGATGGTCGGACCGGTGCGGCCGATTGCGCCGGGGTAACCTGAATGGCTGTCGCAGTACGCCCCAGGTCAACAGGCTGCCGCCCAGCAGGGCGTCCACCGCCGTTAATGTTTCGCGGTTCCGCCCATACCAATCGCACGCGAGCGCGACAAGCGACATTCAACCACGCTTATTCCTTGCCTGGGCACCGATCCGATGGCGCCAGGCGGCCTGGAGACGCGGCCGGCGTTCATCATTACGACTATAGCATGACGCCGTGCGGAAGCAAAACAAGTTCCACGCTGTCGCAACGGAATTTTACCGAGCCGGTGCCGCGTTGCGGCTGATCGGCAAATCCGGAATAGCGATGATGCAGGCGCCGCGACGGCGCTGGCCGGTACGGTTCCGAAGCTTTGCCAAGCTGACTGTCCAGCCTGGTGGCTGACGCGCCATCTGCCTCAGGCGTTTCGAACGTTCCGCCGCGCGCGATCATGCGGTATCCGGCGCAGTACGGTCTGTGCCGGCCGCTCAACCCAGCGGAACACGATGAACGCCGCGGCGAATACGGAGCCGAGATAGGCCAGCATGAACCAGTCGTGATAGATCAGCGGCGGCACCGCGATGGCAAACTGGCTCAGCAGCAGCATGGTGGCGAGCTGCATCGGAAAATGCAGCATGTAGCTGGCGTAGGTCAGGTTTCCCAGCGCGATCAGCAACGTCCTGGTCCGCTGCCTCCGGGGCCTTATGACGAGTTGCGCCAGCAGAATCGCTGCCGGGAACATCGCCAGGCTGGCGCCGGCGATCGCCAGCACATGGGTTGCCACCAAGCCGGCGCAGACCGCGATCAAGGCTGCACAGCCGAGGGCGCAGCGCCGGTGCCATGTCCGGTCCAGCGTCGTGATCCAGTCGTGCAGGTGACAGGTCAGCGCGCCCAGGAAGAAGAACGTTCCGGCGCCGCTGAAGGCCGGCTTGATCCCGAACGCCGCCTTGGCGATCGGGGCCGCGATAGCGAAGCCGAACATCGCCAGCGCGTCGGTCCGCCAGCCGGCCCCGGCACGCCGGGTGATCCAGAAAAACCCAACGTAGATCAGCAGCTCGGCCGAAACGCTCCAGGACGGGCCGTTGAACGATTCGCCGGACTGCCAGCCCCACCAATTGGCGAAGAACAGGTTCATGACGAAATGCGAGGCATCGTTGAACAGATAGACGAATGTCTCGCCGAAGCGGGCGGCGTAAAGCGCCTGCAAGGCCGCCACGATCAGCAGCGTCGCCAGGTGCAGCGGGTAGAGCCGCGACAGGCGCAACACCAGGAACCGCCCGAACGACAGACGTGCCTGGCTGATCGAGTCGCGGTATTTCCAGGTCAGGATGAAGCCGGAGATGCACCAGAACAGTTGCACGCCGCTGTAGCCATAGAGGTAGAACGGCGCCAGCAGGGCACGGAACGGTAGGCGGCCGACATGGTAGGCGGCTTCGTGATGGCCGACGAACAGGAAGTGCTGGTAGTGCCAGACCAGTACGCCAGTCGCCGCAAGAAAACGCAGCAGTTCCAGGCCAATAAGGCGCCCGTCGGCCTGGGTCCGCAGATCGCTGCCCATGGGTCAGACCGGCAGCCGGATGCGCGCGCGCAGGCCGCCCATCGGGCTGTCCTCCAGCACGATCTCGCCGCCATGGGCGTGCACGATGTCGCGCGCGATGGTCAGGCCCAGGCCGGTGCCACCGGAGGACCCGCTCTCGAACGGGCGGAACACGCTCTCGCGTTTGTCGGCCGGAATGCCGGGCCCGTCGTCATCGACCGTGACCTGGACGGAACGCCCTTGCGCCGCGGCGGCCAACACCACGTGACGGGCGTGGCGGCGGGCATTGTCGACCAGGTTGGTGATCGCACGCCGCACTGCGTCGGCGCGCAGCTTCAGGGTCAACTCGGCGGGCACATTGACTTCGAGTTCGGTCCCGGCGCGCCGCGCGCCGGCGGCAACGTCGTCGAGGATCAGCGCGAGGTTAACCGATTCCGCCTGCTCGATGCCCTCGCCGCGGGCAAACGCCAGGTAGCCGCCAATCATGCGTTCCATTTCCTCCACGTCGGCGGTCATCTCGGTGACGTCGTCGCGCAAGTCCTCGGTGCGCGGCAGCATGGCCAGCGCCAGCCGCAGCCGGGTCAGCGGCGTGCGCAGGTCGTGCGAAACCCCGGCCAGCATCTCGGTCCGTTGCGCCAGGAAGCGGCGGATGCGGTCCTGCATGCGGTTGAAGGCGGTGGCAGCCTGGCGCACCTCCGAGGCACCCTCGGGGCGGATCGGCGGCACGTCGCGGCCCATGCCGAATGCCTCGGCCGAGCGCGCCAGGCGGCGGATGGCGCGCACCTGGTTGCGCATGAACATGGCGGCGATGGCGAACAGCAACAGCGCCGAACCGACCAGCCAGCCGACGAACAGAAAGATGGTGCCGGTGGCCAGCCGCTTGCGCGGCGCTTTAACGTCCAGCACGCCGTCGGCCAGTTGCAGTTGGATCAGTACGGACTGCGGATCGGAGGTCCAGTCCATGGTGAACGGCACCCGAAACCGCTCGGTCAGCGCCTGTGCGAGATCATCATCCTCGGGACCCAGGATGTTGATGCGCTTCTGTGGCAGCAGTTTGGCGCCGGGCTCGAGCTTGATGTCGAGAACAAATTCGTTGCGTGCCAGTTGCAACGCCCATTCGCGTTCCGCCGGATCCTTGAGCCGCTGCACGATATCGACGGTGTAGGAGATTTCCCCGGCGATCGCCCCGGACAGGCGGCGCGAAACCAGATTGAGATGGCTGCCGTAGAAGATCTGCAAAGCGATCGCCTGCACCACCACCAGCGGTACCAGCATGATCAGCAGGGTTCGCCCAAGCAGGCCGCGCGGCATCAGATGCTTCAATTGCGCGACGAACGGCAGCGGCAGCCGAGCACGCATGTCAGCTACCGGGCTTCAGGATGTAGCCGCGGCCTCGCACGGTGTGCAGGAAGCGCGGCTCACGCGGGTCGGCCTCGATCTTGCGGCGCAGGCGGACGACCTGGACGTCGATCGCGCGTTCCCCTGAGTCGTCCATTCCGAGCGCATCGGCGATCTCTTCGCGCGACAGCACCTCGTTGGCCTTGCGCGCCAGCGCGGTCAGCAGCGCGGCTTCGCCGCCGGTCAGGCGGATCGGCCCGGTGGCGTCGCGCAGTTCGCCGCGCGCGACATCGAATTCCGCCTCGCCGATGCGCACCGGTCCGGCGACCGCCTCGGCGGCTTGCGGCGGCGGGGCGCGGCGCAACAGGGCTCGGATGCGCAACACCAGTTCACGCGGCTCGAACGGTTTGCCGAGGTAGTCGTCGGCGCCGGCCTCGAAGCCGGCGATGCGATCCTCGGGCGCGCCGCGGGCGGTCAGCAACAGGATCGGCAGATCGTGCGGCTGTTCCCGGCGCAGCGACTGGGTCAGATCAAGGCCGCTCTCGCCCGGCATCATCACGTCCAGCACCATCAGGTCCGGATTGATCGCGCGCAACTGGGTGCGCGCCTCGGTGGCGTCGCCGGCGGCGGTGACCCGGAAACCCTCGTTGGTAAGGTAGCGCGCCAGGCGTTCGCGCAGCCGGGGGTCGTCTTCCACCACCAGGATATGGCTGTCCTCGGGCATGACCTCAGGTATCCTCGGCCGAACCGGTGCCGTCGACATAGGCCCGCGCGCCGTGGTCCATCATGGCGCGCATCAGGGTACGAAATCCCTGCACCGCCGGCGGCCCGGCGCCGCGATAGGCCTGGGCGATGCGCTGGCGCTGGGCTTCGAACAGGCGTTGCTCCAGCGCCTGGCCCTTTTCGGTCAAGGTCAACAGGCGCAGCCGGCGATCCTCGAATCCCGCCGCCTGGCCGACATAGCCCTGGTCGACCAGGGCGTTCAGCACGCGGGCGAGCGACTGCTTGGTGATGCGCAGAATTGCCAGCAGGCCGGAGACGGTGATCCCGGGATTGCGGCCGATGAAATGCAGCGCGCGGTGGTGCGCCCGACCGAGATCCAGTTCCTCCAGCACCTTGTCCGCGACATTGGTGAAGTCGCGGTAGGCGAAGAACAGTAGATCCTGGGCCAGGCGCATTTCGGCGTCGCCGACATCGACAACCTGGGTCGGCGGCGGCAGCCTGGGCGGCGCGACGAACCTCGACTCGCGGGATTTGGCTTTGAGCATGGCTGATATCCGATTACGAAATAGGTCAGTAGTATTGACTGAAATTTGCTTTTCGTGTTAAATTCTGGGCACTGTACGACACAAAATTACGGAGAAGGCGGCCATGACGTTGCTTCCTTTCGACGATCGCGATGGCTGGATCTGGCTGGACGGCTCGCTGGTGCCCTGGCGGGACGCCAGGCTGCATGTTCTATCGCATGGTCTGCACTATGCCAGCGCGGTGTTCGAAGGCGAACGGGCCTATGCCGGTAATATTTTTCGGCTGCGTGACCACACCAACCGCCTGATCAACTCGGGACGCATCCTGAGCTTCGAAATTCCCTGGTCGGCCGACGCGATCGATGCCGCTTGTGCCGCGGTGCTGCGGGCCAACAATCTTGACGACGGCTATGTGCGCCCGGTGGCCTGGCGCGGGTCGGAGCAGTTGGCGGTGTCGGCCACCGGCACATCGGTGCATCTGGCGATCGGCGCCTGGCCGTGGCCGAGCTATTTCGGTGCAGAACGGATGCAGGGTATTCGCGTCGCCGAGGCGGAGTGGCGGCGGCCTCCGCCGGAGACCGCGCCGGTGCATGCCAAGGCATCGGGGCTCTACATGATCGCGTCGCTGTCCAAGGTGAAGGCGGAGCAGCAGGGGTTTTCCGATGCGTTGATGCTGGACTGGCGCGGACTGGTGGCGGAGACCACCGGGGCGAACATCTTTTTTGTCATCGATGGCGAGCTGCACACGCCTGACCCTGACTGTTTCCTGAACGGGATCACCCGGCGCACGGTGATCAGCCTGGCGCGGCGCAACCAGATGAGGGTGGTCGAGCGACAGATCGCGGCGGACGAATTGGGTCGGGCGACGGAAGTGTTTCTGGCCGGCACCGCGGCTGAGGTGACGGCGGTGCGTGAGATCGGGGCGCGTCAGTTCACGCCGGGAGCGGTCACCGAGACTTTGATGAAGGATTACGACGCCCTGGTGCTGAAATCGCCGCCGGAGGTGGCTCGGATCGTCGCCTGATGGTCGGTGGTCGCCGGGGTGGCTTGCGGGGCACGCGAGATCATCCGCGGTCAGCTTCTGATGGGAGATCGGCCGACTAGGGATCGATCGAGGGCATGGGTTGCGTTTGAACTGTCAGTGCCGATTTCAAGCCGCAAGGGGCGTGCGGTATCATATACCCTCGACAGCTCTCCGAACTCCGGCCCTGTCCGAGGCTGGTTCCCGTAGAAGCCATCTGGCGCCGACACGAAGGAGTATCGCGTGGCCGAAACCGACGTTGTGATCATCGGGGCCGGTCTGGCCGGACTGGGTGCGGCGGCAGCGGTGCGCGGCGCTGGCGGGCGTGCCGTGGTGCTGGAGGCGTCCGGCCGAACGGGCGGACGAGCCCGGACCGATCATCCGGCGGCGCTGGGCGGTGTGTGGTTCGACATGGGCGCGGTGTGGCTGCACAACGCCGAGCACAATCCGCTGGTGCCGATCGCGCGTGCTGCCGGTGACACGCTGTTGCGCTCGGATGCGATCCGCCAGGAGCGCACATTCATCGGCGACCGCTTGGCCACCGAAGCCGAATTGGCGGCATATTCCGGCGCCGAACCGCGCTATGTCGCGGCAGCTGACGCCATCCTGGCGGAGCAGGAAGATGTGTCGCTGGCCGAGGTCACCCGGCGTCTGCCTGGCGATCCGTGGGCGGCGACGATCGAGGCCTGGGAGGGCCCGGTGATCTGCGCCGTCGATGCCGATCGGTTCAGTGCTCGGGATTGGCGGCGCAACGCCCTGGCCGGCAGCAATCTGGTGCCGGACGGTGGCATCGGTGCCTTCGTGCGACGGCGGCTGACGCAGGGGCTCGACATCAGGTTGAACTCCCCGGCAACGCGGGTTTGCTGGGGCAATTCGGGTGGCGAGGTGACGGTCGAGACCGAACGCGGATCGATCACCGGCGGGGCTTGTATCGTCACTGTCTCCACCGGGGTGCTGGCGTCCGGAACGCTGCCGTTCGACCCGATCCTGCCGGCCCGGGTGAGCGAGGCGGTGCGCCAATTGCCGATGGGGCTGGTGGTGAAGGTGGTTCTGCGCGCCACCGGGGCTGACCGGCTGGGCTTGCCGGGGCATTGTTTTGTGGATCGGATTCTGACGCGCGCCGGCGACCCGCTGATACCGTTCCAGTGCTGGCCGTTCGGGCGCGACTACGTGCAGGGCTGGATCGGCGGGTCGACCGCCTGGGACCTGGCGAAGCAAGGCGAGGCGGCGGCGGTCGATTTCGCGCTGGGCTATCTGCGACAGGCATTCGGTAGCCGGGTGGATCGGCTGTTCGCCGGAGGCGCCACGCTGGTAACGCATTGGGACGCCGATCCTTGGGTGCGTGGGGCCTATTGCTATGCGGTTCCGGGGGCGGCATTGGCCCGCGACGTCCTGGGCGAGCCGGTTTCGAACGGCCATCTGATGTTTGCCGGCGAGGCTTGCCATGTCGGGCTTGCCGGGACGCTGGGGGGCGCCTGGATCAGCGGTCAGGCTGCCGCGCGGACCGCGCTGGCGGCGACGGGGTTCGCTGGGCGGTGACCGCCGGGCGGTGGTGAAGCCGTGGCGCGATCGCTCACCGCACGACCATCAGGCCCAGCAGTTTCTCCATCGCCTCATAGTCCCGATCATCATGCAGCAGCCGGTAGCCGTGCTCGATGCAGAAGGTGCCGATCAACAGATCTATGGTTTTGCGCACTGTAAAGCCCCGCGCCCGCATGGTGCAGAAGTTGCGCGCCGCGCTCATGGCCATTTCGGGCGAGACGATGGGCCGCCCGATATGCTTCCGCATATTGCGTTCGATCCGGGCGGCATGCGGTTCGTCGCGGGCTCCCTGGAGCACTTCGGCCATCACCAGGTCGCCGACCACCAACGATTCGAGCATCGACAACTCTTAAACCTTCTCTACCACCGCCCTTTTGGTTGTGGCGCCGATGGCACGGATCGTATCGGCCATCAGCTCGTCGTCGATTTCGATGTTGGTTCGCATTTCTCTCGTCATACACCAAATATTGCAATAGGTTACACATATTGTGGATCAGCGTCACCTGGTTTCGGTGGCCGGCTTTTCCGCCGCGTGCGTTCGCCGCCAAGTACGGCGGCGATCGAGATCGACGTCGATCCGTGAAATCGGCCGGCGCTTGCGACCGCTGCGGCGATTGTTCTAACCGCCCCGCCGCTGCTCCGTGATGCTGACCAATTGGCGACGCACATCGCTCGCGTGCTCGACCGGCTGGGTCCAGGCGATCCGGATCACACGTTCCGCCAGCGCCAGATCGAACCCGTCCACGTCGGCGGTGACCATCCGCCAATCGCCTGTCTCGCCAGCGATGGCGGCCAGCGCGGCGGGGTGGTCGCGGTTGCAGTGCGACAGAATGCCGGGCTCGGATGCAAGAATGGCGGCAACCGCTTCGGCATCCGGAGCAAGGTCCGCCGCTGTCAGCCGGAACGCCCTGGCGAACCCGCCGACCAAGCTGCCCGCCGCGGGCACGATCCGCCACGTGGCGAAATCGGTGAAGTCGGCATACAGCGACGCATACGGATGCACCGCCAGATAGCGCGCCTTGAGCGGCGGATCGTCCACCACCTCGGCCACACCGGTGATGCTGACCCGTGGCGTGGTCTGCGGATTGGCGGTCGGGGCCGGCCCGGTGACCATGACGGAGCATCGCGGGTCGGCGATCAGGTGGCGGGTATGTTCCGACAGCCGCGACAGCAGAAGGAGCAGCGACCCATCCGGCATGCAGGCCGGTGTCGTCAGCGAGGCGAACGGCTGGCCCTGGGATGTCGTCGCCAGCGTCCCGCATCGCGCCGCGCGCAGCAGACAGCGCGCCTGCCAGGCGGGAGTTGCGGCCGGGCTGGCCGGGGGTTCGTCGACCGGTTCAGATGCCATGCGTCATTCACCCTCGTCCGCAATCCGCCACAATCGCTTGCCATAATGTGCTATTACGGCAAAACGCATCCCCAAATCCCCTGCCTTGGGAACCATGATCGGGGAAGGGAACCGGTCCCGAGCACACGATCGGGCCAACACACGATCGAGGAACCCACGATGAAGCAGACCATCGCCCTGGTCGATGATGACCGCAACATCCTGACCAGCGTGTCGATGACGCTAGAGCAGGAGGGTTTCACCGTCCGCACCTTCACCGATGGCGAAAGCGCGCTGCAAGGTCTGACCGCACGTCCGGTCGATCTCGCCGTACTCGATATCAAGATGCCGCGCATGGATGGGATGGAACTGTTGCAGCGGCTGCGCCAGCGCAGTTCGATGCCGGTGATCTTCCTCACCTCGAAGGACGAGGAGGTCGATGAACTGATGGGTCTGCGGCTGGGTGCCGACGACTACATCACCAAGCCGTTCAGCCAGCGGCTGCTGCTGGAGCGTATCCGCGCGCTGCTGCGCCGCAATGAGGCCGGCAAGGCCGAGGGGTCGGGGGCGGCGCCCAGCGGGGTGATGACGCGGGGCGACCTCGTGCTGGACGAGACCAAGCACCAATGCACCTGGCGCGGCCAGGACATCCAGTTGACGGTGACCGAATTCCTGCTGGTGAAGGCACTCGCCGCCCGCCCCGGGATGGTCAAGAGCCGCGACCAACTGATCGACGCGGCCTATGGCGAGAACATCTACGTGGACGACCGCACCATCGACAGCCATGTCAAGCGCATCCGCAAGAAGTTTCGCACCGGGACCGAGGAGTTCAATCACATCGAGACGTTGTACGGCATCGGCTACCGCTACAAGGAGCAGTGATTGCCCGACGGCAGCCTGCTGTCCGGGCTGACCCGGGCGGCCGCCCCGGCACGGCGGTTCCGCCAGCGCTGGGTGTCGCCGCTGCTGCGCCGCATCCTGTTGGTCAACGCGCTGCCGCTGGCGCTGCTGGTGGTGGCGCTGCTGTATCTGGACCAATACCAGAATGGGCTGCTGGAGGCGCAGGTCACCGCGTTGCGCGAGCAGGCCCGGGTGTTCGCCGGCGCGCTGGGCGAGAGCGCGGTGCGCACCACCGACCCGGACAATCCCAAGCTGGTGCCGGAAGTCGCCGGCTCGCTGCTGCGCCGGCTGACCGAACCGACGCCGGACGCTCAGGCGCGACTGTATGCGCCGGACGGCACGGTGCTGGCTGACTCGCGGCGGCGAGAAGGCCCGGACGGCACCTTCAGCACCGAACCGCTGCCGCCACCGCTGGATCACGGGCCGGTGCTGCGGATCATCGGCTGGGTCTATGACCGGGTGCTGGGATTTCTGCCGCATACCGCGCCGACGACGCTGGTGGATACCACGCCATCGGCCGGCGGGCCCGACTGGCAGCCCAACGTCAAGGAGGAATTGCGGCTGAACAGCGCCGGCAACAGCAACGAGACCGCGCCCTATATCCGCCGCACCAAGGACAATCGCCTGCTGGTCACGGTCGCGGTTCCGGTCGAGCGGGACAAGCACACGGTCGGCATCATCTCGTTGACGCGGGAGGCGCGCGAGGTGGACGAAAGCCTGTTCACCGTCCGCATGTCGATCCTGGCGCTGTTCGGCCTGGCGCTTGGGCTGACAGTGCTGCTGTCTTGGTACCTGTCACTGACCATCGCCCGCCCGATCCTGCGCCTAGCCGAGGCGGCCTCCGACATGCGCGAGGGCCTCGGGCGGTCGGGCAGCGTGCCGCCGTCGCTGCTGCGCCGGCGTGACGAGGTCGGCGCACTGGCCTCGGCGCTGTCGGCCTCTTCGACGGCGCTGTGGGAGCGTATGGATGCCACGGAACGCTTTGCCGCCGATGTCGCGCACGAGATCAAGAACCCGCTGTCCTCGATCCGCAGCGCGATCGAGACCTTGCGCCGGATCGAGGATCCCAGCCGCCAGCGGCAACTGCTGACCATCATCGCCCAGGACGTGGTGCGGCTTGACCGGCTGATCAGCGAGGTGTCGGACGCCTCTCGGCTGGATGCGGAACTGTCGCGGGTGACCGCCGCGCCGGTCGATGTGGTGCCGATCCTGCGTACATTGCTGGAACTGGATGAGGCGACCCGCGATCAGGACAACGACCCGAAGCTGGAGATCGTGGCACCGCCGAACGGGGCCAAGGTTTGGGCGGTGGAGGACCGGCTGGTGCAGGTGCTGCACAATCTGATCGGCAACGCCCAATCGTTCAGCCCGCCGCGCGGGCGCATCGTGGTGCGGGTTCGCGAGGTCGGCGCCATGATGGAATTGTGCGTCGACGACGACGGCCCCGGGATCCCCGACGCCAACCTGGAGCACATTTTCGATCGCTTCTACTCGGAGCGGCCGAAGGGCGAGAGCTTCGGGCAGCACTCTGGCCTGGGGCTGTCGATCAGCCGGCAGATCGTCGAGGCGCTGCACGGCCAGATTTCGGCGGAAAACCGCCGCGATGATGCGGACCGCGTGCTGGGGGCGCGATTCATCGTAAGGTTACCAAAGGTTTAGCCGTTCGGTGTCAAGACTGTCGGCGGTCCGGTTCGCCGGCGGGCTTCGGACGGCAACCCGGGACGGCCGCGGCCGGGGCTTGGCAGGACTTGGGCGACGACGACCCAGGCAGACGGGTCGGCCGAGAAATCGTAAACAAAATCAAAAAGTTGGACGATCTGGACCGATCTGTGTCGCGGCGTCTGTGGCGGCCGCGGCGGATGCCGAACCGGGATTCGGGCCGATCTTGACGGTTCGACATCGGCACAGGGCCGGCCCCGTCATGGTTTTCAGCCAAATTATCGTGGGGTGTGAACATACCGCCATGAGTCGTGCTTAATATGATGCACCCGGCAACGAGGGGAGGCATCCATGCCGTTCGATGGACTTGGTTATGTTTCGACCACGACTACCACGACCACTGCAAAATCCCCGCTTTGGACGCGCCTAATCCAATTTGCCCTAGGCGCACCCCCGGTCACGAAGTCAATCCCCCTGCACGCGTTCCAGCCGATCCCCCCCGGTCAGCCGGATGCCGTGACGCTTCAGGTCTTGACAATCGGCCGGGCACTGATCGAGGACCGCAAGGATTGGGTTCAGCGGCGCTATGAAACCCGCGACGGCCGCCGCTGCGCGGTTGGAGCACTGCGCGGCGCCGCCAGACTGATGAACCTGCACGGACCGCAGCCGGGGGCCAACACCATCCTGCTTTCGGTCGCCATGAGCCGCGGCTTCAACGACATCGAGAGCATGAACGATAATTCCAGTCATCGTCAGGTGGTCTCGGCGTTCGACGAAGCTATAACGCGGGCGCGCCAGTCCTAGGATTGGCGTATCCGCGTCGACGGTCTAGTCTGGCTATCCGAGCACGAGAGGCTCGTGCGCGGATTGCTGGCGGACATCCGATTTAAGGACGTCGGATTTTCGGGCGTGCGTTGATGCTTGGCGAGCGCGCTCAAAACCCTGACGCGGGTAGTCGCCGATGCAACGCGCCTAGCGATCAGCGAGCGAGGCGGGTTGAACACCGTGCTCGAGCATCTCGGGACCGCATTGCGCGTTTTGACCGGTGGTGGCGTTCTTGCGCTGAACTACGCTCGTACAGCCTTCAGATAGGGTGGCGTTGGGCGTGGGCAGCGCCAGGAACTGGATGCGTAAGATGATGCCGTAGCGTAACTGAAAGCCGCTGATATCCGTTTAAACTGGAGCGTTATATTCCGGTCGACTGGCCTCGGACCATACCTCAGCGACGTAGTATGCCCGATTACACATCAGCCGGGCGGGGTACAGCGGCCTCGGTCGCGCCAGCATCTTTCAGGTATGAGGTGCCCTTGTCGTCGACGGGTCGCCACATTCTGCCGGCGCGCTGCAACAAAGCGTCGGCCTCGGTCGGGCCATCGCTGCCGGACGCGTAGTTTGGAAAGTCTGCCGGCGTTTGCCTTGACCAATTATCGAGCACGTTGCCGACCACCCGCCAAGTTTCCTCGACCATGTCGGCGCGGTTGAACAGGGTTTGGTCTCCCGTCATGACATCATAGATCAGCGTTTCGTAGCCGATGTTGGGCTCCTTCGGGAACCAGTCGACATAGCTGAACGCCATTCGCACCGCGGCAAGATCGACCACCGGACCGGGCCGCTTCACCTCGAACTGCAGCGCGATCCCCTCGTCCGGCTGGATTTTCAGCAACAGCCAGTTGCAGGGCAGCGAGGCGACGTCGGTCGCCTCAAACGGCGCGTACGGCGCCGGCTTGAAGCGGATGGCGATTTCCGACATCCGCTGGGACATGTGCTTGCCGGTGCGCAGATAGAACGGCACCCCGGCCCAGCGCCAGTTGTCGATCGCCAGTTGCATCGCGGCATAGGTTTCGGTGGCGGAGTCCGGCGCCACATCGTTTTCCTGGCGGTAGCCGTCAACACCACCGGGGCCGGGACCATATTGGCCGCGCACCGCGTCGTCCGGCGACACCGTGCGCAACGCCGCGAACACGTCTTCCTTGCGGCTGCGTACCGCGTTGGCGTCGAACCCGCCGGGCGGTTCCATCGCCACCATTGCCAGCAATTGGAAGACATGGTTGGGGACCATGTCGCGCAGCGCCCCGGTCTTCTCATAGAATCCGCCGCGGGTTTCCACCCCGACGGTTTCCGCCACCGTGATCTGCACGTGGTCGATCCGGTCGCGGTTCCATAGCGGTTCGAACATGCCATTGGCGAAGCGTAGCGCCATGATGTTCTGCACCGTCTCCTTGCCCAGGAAATGGTCGATCCGGTAGATCTGGCGTTCGTCGGCGCAGCGCAGGATGCTGGTGTTCAGCGACCGGGCGGAGGCCTGGTCGTGGCCGAACGGCTTCTCGATCACCACCCGGCGCCAGCGCTCCGATGTTTTGCGGTCCTGGTCCCAGTTCTCCTCGAACAATCCGGCCTTGCCCAGGTGGGTGACGACCGGGCCGAAGAAACGGTCGGCGATCGCCAGGTAGAACATGCAGTTGCTGCCGGTGTCGGACGAGCGGTCAAGCTGTTGTTTCAACTTCTTATAGGTGGCCTCGTCGGTCAGGTTGCCACGAATATAGGCGATGCGGCCGGTCAGACGCTGCCATGTGTCCTCGTCCACCTTGTCGATGCGGCTCTCACTGGCGGCCTTGCCGACAAAGCCCTGCATCATCTTGTGCAGGCTGTCGCGCCATTTGCCGGCATCGAGGTCAGCGAGATCGACGCCGATCAACTCGAACCGCTCGGGCAGCAGGCCCGTGGTGGCGAGGTTGTACAGTGCCGGGACCAGCAGCCGCTTGGTCAGGTCACCGCCGGCGCCGAAGATGACCATGGTGCAGGGGCCGGGCGGCTTGGGCGCCCGACGCGGCGGGGCGTGGATGAGCTCGGCTGCCGGTGGGGCTGCCGGTGGGGCTGCCGGTGGGGCTGCCGGTGCGGTTCCGGCCGGGGCCGTCGGTTGAGTGTCTGGCATGGGTTGCAGATAGACCGGCCCGAAGGGGACTGACTACACGTTGGGGTGAGTTGTCGGGTACCAGGACGGTTTGCGTTTCTCGCGGAATGCGCTGGTGCCTTCGCGGCCTTCCGGCGAATGGCGCTGGGTCCAGCCCTCGTGCGCCAGCATGGCGACCTGGCGCTCATTCAGCAGTAAGTCGTTGGCGCCGAGAAAGCTGCGCTTGGTCATGGCGATCGCGTTGGGCCCACCCAGCAGGATGGCGTCGAGCAGATGGGCCAGCTTGGCCTCGGTCTCGGCCTCGGGCACGACTTCGTGGATCAGGCCGATGCGTTCAGCCTCACGCGCGTCGAAGCGCTCCCCGGTCAGCGCGTAGCGGCGGGTATGGCGCAGCCCGATGGCGTTGATCATGTGGGTGGAGATCGGGGTCGGCGCGACGCCGACGCGGATCTCGGTGATGCCAAACTGCGCGTCCGGCGTGGCGAAGGCGACATCGGCGCAGCAGACGATACCGACGCCGCCGCCGAAGCAGGCACCGTGCACCAGCGCGATGGTGGGTTTTGGGAATTCGTTCAGCAGTTGCATCGCCCGTGTCGTGGCGATCGAGGCGGCGTAGTTTTCGGCTGGCGGATAGGCGGCGACCTCGCCCAGCCAGTTGATGTCCGCGCCGGCCTGGAAGTGCCTGCCGGCGCCGCGGATCACCAGGCAGCGCACCGCCGGGTCGGCGCCGAGCTCGGCCAGGCCGCGGATCAGCGCATCGAGCAAACCGGCGTTGTAGGCGTTGCCGACCTCGGGGCGGTTCAGCGTGGCGGTGGCGACGCCGCGGGGGTCGATCGAAAGCAATACGGGCGGTTCGGTCATTTGGGCTCCAATCCTGGCGGGCGGTCTTGACGGCCGCGTCGAGAGTGCCCGAGCTGAGGTGGAAGACAAGGGCGCTCCGGCGCCAGACCGCAACGCAGCACGAGGCGAGGCCGATGCCAGAGCTCAACATCCTGACCCTGATGCCAGTCGGCGCCCAGCAGCGCAGCCGGATCGAGGCGGTCGATGCATCGGTCCGGCTGACCGACGCCGGCGGCTGGTTCGACGGCGAATATCGCGCCACGTGGCCGGACTTCACCGCGCAACGCTATTTGGCCCCGGATGCCGCCGGAAAGGGTAGCCGCGCGGATCGCGACCGCCTGCTGGCCGAGGCCGACATCATCCTCGGCGGCTGGCCGTTCCCGCTCGATCTGCGGGCCCGGGCAGCGCGGCTGAAATGGTTCCATCAGCGGCCGGCCGGGGCGAGCAATCTGCTGCGCGGCGATTTGTGGGGCAGCGACGTGATCGTCACCACCTCACGCGGGTCGGCCAGTTCGCTGGCAATCGCGCAATACGCGCTGGCGGCGATGCTGCATCTGGCCAATGGCCTGAACCGCGCCGCCGTCGATCGACAGGCGGGCCGGTTCGACGCGCGGGCCTACCGGCCGATCCTGCTGGATGGCAAGACCGCCTGCGTCGTCGGCGCCGGCGGCATCGGCCAGCAGGTCGGCCGGCTGTGCGCCGCGATGGGAATGCGCGTGGTTGGCACCCGCCGCCATGCCGCTCCGGAACAGGCGCTGCCGGCCGGCTTCAGCGAGATCGGAGGCACCGGCGATCTTGACCGGTTACTGCGGGACAGCGACGTCGTCGCGATCTGCTGCCAGTGGACGCCCCAGACCGATCGGCTGTTCAACCAGGATCGTTTTGCCGCGATGAAGCCCGGCGGCATCGTGGTCAACGTCGCTCGGGGCGAGATCATCGATGAGGCGGCGCTCGCCGACGCGCTGGATCGCGTTCACCTGCGCGGCGCGGCGCTCGATGTCTATGTCGGCGAGTTCGAGCGGCCGCCGATGGAGCGGCTTTGGGCCGATCCTCGGGTGCTGATCACGCCCCACATTTCCGGCGCCAGCGATCAGGACCGGCATGGCGGCATAGAGCTGTTCTGTGACAATCTGCTTGCCTGGCTCAGCGGCCGGCCGATGCGCAACGTCATCGACTGGGCACGCGGCTACTGAGTCGCCGGCGATTGCGGTCAAGTGGAGTAGGCCAGGTCGGCACACAGCCGGTGGGTTGCAGCGCTATCCGACGACCTTTGCCGGATCGGTGTTGGCGCCGCAGACCACGATCCCGACCCTGGCGTTGGGCGGCGGTCGGAACTGCCCGGACAACAGCCCCGCGGCCGCGGTCGCACCGCCGGGCTCGACGACCAGACGAAATTGGTCCCACAGCAGACGCTGCGCCGCCAGGATCGCATCGTCGGCAACCAGTATGGCCTGGCTGACGAAGCGCTGGGCGATCGGGAACATCAGCGTGCCGACCTGCCTGGCGCCAAGACTATCCGCCGCCAGGCCGCCGGCCGGGGCGTTCACCGGTTGACCTGCGCGCAGCGCATCATGCAGCGCCGGACAGCCCTCCGGCTCGACGCTGATCACCGAGACGCTGCCGCGGTACCAGGCGGCGATGCCACCGATCAGGCCACCGCCGCCGGCCGCGACCAGGATATGGGTCAGGTCCGGAGCCGCTTGCTCGAACTCACGCCCCAGCGTCCCCTGTCCTGCCAATACATCCGCGTGGTCATAAGCGTGTACCTCCAGCGCGCCGGTCTCGGCCTGGCGACGATGCGACGCCTGCAGCGCGTCGGCATAGCTGTCGCCGCCCTGCACGACCGTTGCACCATAGCTGGCGATGCGCGCGACCTTGGCCGCGGGGGTGGTTGTGGGGACGAAAATTTCCGCCGTGAACCCCAGGCTACGCGCGGCGTAGGCGACCGCGGCACCGTGATTGCCGCCGGACGCCGCGATCACGCCGACAGCGCCAGGGGGCGTCGAAAGCAGCCGATTGAACGCGCCGCGCGGCTTGAAGCTGCCGGTGTGCTGCAGCAGTTCGAGCTTCAGATCCACCGGCGCATCGCCGCCGAGATCGGCCCGCAGCACTGGCGTTCGCCGGATGTAGGGGGCGATTCGCGCCGCGGCGGCGGCAATCAATGTTCGGTTGGGCATGATGTCGGACGCTGTCACGTGCGCACATCCGCGGCAAGCCGCTTCCAATTGTCGGATGATGCGTTCAGACTGCCGTCTCATGCGTAGTCAGCGGCGTCTGCACGGAAGCTGTATCTCACGCGACGGCCAGGCGATTCTGCTGCTGGGTCCGCCGGGCTGCGGCAAATCCGACCTTGTGCTGCGGCTTCTTTCGCGTGGTTTCGAACTGGTGGCCGACGATCAGGTCGACTTCGCCGACGGCGTTGCGTCCTGCCCCGACACGCTGGCGGGTTTGCTGGAAGTGCGCGGTCTGGGGATCGTCCGCCTACCGTTCCGCGCCCGGGCTCGGCTGGCGCTCGTGGTGGAACTTGATGGCAACGGCGATCGGTTGCCGATTCCCAGGTCGCACCCGGTGTTCGGCGTTCCCGTCTTGCGGCTCGACGCCGCGTCCGCGTCCGCCTCGGACAAGCTGGCCCTGGCGCTGGACTGCGCGCTTGGCCGGGTCAGCCAGGTCGCTGGGGCCTTTGCCGCGTGACCGGTGGCCAATCGAGTAACGCGGCATGAGCGCGATGGCGGTGGTCATCGTCACCGGCCTGTCCGGTGGCGGCAAGGCCTCGATCCTGCGCGCGCTGGAGGATGTCGGTTACGAAGCGGTGGACAACCCGCCGCTGACCATGCTCGAGGAAATGGTCGCCAGAAGCGACCACAAGCTGGCGGTCGGCGTCGACGCGCGCACCCGCGGCTTCGACGCCGGGGATGTGCTGGATACCATTGCGCGACTCGGCAGCAATTCCGAGCGGCGCATTCATTTGGTGTATGCCTGGGCTGACGACAACACGCTGCTGCGGCGCTTCACCGAGACCCGACGCCGTCATCCATTGGCGCCCCAAGGCGTCATCGCCGACGGCATTGCGGCGGAACTTGCGCTGACCGGACCGCTGCGAGCGCGCGCCGATCTGGTAGTGGACACCTCGGGTCTGCCGATCGCCAGCCTGCGCCGCCTGATCGAGCGGCATTTTGGCGCCGGCGTCGACCCGGCCCGGTTGGCGGTGTCGCTGATCTCCTTCGCCTACCCCAAGGGCCTGCCGCGCGAAGCAGATCTGGTATTCGACGCACGCTTCCTGCGCAATCCGCACTACGATCCCATATTGCGGTCCAAGACAGGTCTGGATGCGGACGTCGGCGGGTATATCGAGGCCGACGGCGACTTCGCGAAGTTTTTTGGCTGCATTACCGAACTTGTTGACCTCGTATTGCCGAGATTCGTGCAAGAGGGGAAAAAATACGCTACTATCACAATTGGATGCACCGGAGGCCGTCATCGATCCGTTCATCTGATTGAAAAACTAGCTAATCATCTCAGTTTTCGTGCCGTGAGCTGTTCCGCCGACCAGGCCAAGCCGCTCGGCTGGCGGGTGTTTATCACCCACCGGGAACTGACGCGGCATGGGCAGGCGGACGCCGTTCTGATGGATCGCCCTGTTGCGCAGCGGGGCGAATCCGACTTAGACAAGTCAGCACAGGGTTTGGCGGTTCAGGCGTAGGAGGCCTGATACAACACGATGGGCACATCGAACGCTAACGGATTTGCTTGCCCTTCTGCGATCCGGGACAGTGCGGTCGGGGGCATCGCGGTCCGATCATGATAGGCATGGTCCTTGTAACGCATGGTCGTCTGGCGGACGAACTGCGCTCGGCGATGGAACACGTGGTCGGTTCGCAGCACAACGTTGATACGGTCTGCATCGGACCCGAGGACGACATGGATAACCGTCGAGCAGAGATCGACGCCTGCATAAAGCGGTGCGACTCAGGGGACGGTGTCGTGTTGCTTACAGATATGTTCGGCGGCACACCCTGCAACCTCGCGATCTCGATGATGGAGCGAAAAGGCGTTGAGGTGATCGCCGGGGTCAATCTGCCGATGCTGGTCAAGCTGGCCAAGGTCCGCTCGAAACAGCCGCTGGCTGACGCCGTCAACTGCGCCGAAGACGCCGGACGCAAATACATTGCCGCTGCGTCTCATGTACTGCACGGCTGCAAGGTGAATGGAACCAGCGGACGCTGCGAATGACCGCCGCGCCGGTTTCCGGAACCCCAGTGCTGTCGCGGGTCGTCACGATCTGCAACAAGCGCGGGCTGCACGCCCGTGCCGCGGCGCGGTTCGTAACCGTGGCTGAGCAGTTTAGTGCCTCGATCGATGTGGTGAAGGACGGTCAGGAAATCTCGGCCCAATCGATCATGGGCCTGATGATGCTGGGCGCCTCACGTGGGTGCGATATCGAGTTGCGAGCCCGAGGCTGGGATGCCAAGGAAGCGTTGGACGCTTTGGCAGCCCTGGTCGAGGCCGGCTTCGATGAACAGGATTGACCCGCCACCGCCACAGCATCAGCGACTGGCCCGCTCCGCCCTCGCTGCCCCTGAAATCCGTACTGAGCGGCTGTTCCACGGCATAGCGGTGTCGGCCGGGGTGGCGATCGGGCCGGTTTTCGGCACCACCGAACCGGAAGCGATCATCACTCGCCAGAAGATCCATGCCTCCGACACCGGCGCCGAGAGCGTTCGTTTGGACGCCGCGATCGCGCAATCGCACAAGCAACTGGCGAAACTGCGCGCTCGGCTGGCGGTGCTGCCGGAGGAGAGCCAGGCCGAGATCGCCCCGCTGATCGATGCCTACATCCGCATGCTGGGACCGTCGCGACTGGTGCGCGGCGTGCGACAGCGGATTCAAGAGACCTTGCTGTCGGCTGAATCCGCGGTGATGAAGGAGGCCGCTGCGATCGCCGATGCGATCATGGCGCAGGCCGAACCTGGCCTGTCGGTCGAGGATATGGCGGGGTTGCGGCGACGCTCCGACGAGATCCGAGAGATCGCCCGGCGCCTGGTGCGCAACCTGACGCGTTCGCCGTTCCGCAGCTTCGCCGGTTTGCCCGAAGGCTCTATCCTTGTCGCCGAGGCGTTGCGGCCGGCGGACGCCGCGTTGCTGGATCCGTCCCGGCTGGCCGCCGTGGTTACTGAGGAAGGCGGCGCGGACGGGCACACCGCGGTGATGTTGCGCGCGCTTGGCGTGCCGGCGGTGCTGGGCGTCGCCGGCTTGGCGCACGCCGCCGAACCGGGCGACATCGCGGTGGTCGATGGGATTGCCGGCACGGTGGTGCTCAATCCCGCAATGCTGACGCTGACGACGGCGCGCAAGGCGGTGACGGCGTTCGCGCGGGAACGCCAGCGCTATGCCCGGCTGCGGCGGCTGCCGGCGATCACGCTGGATGGCACGGCGATCGAATTGCAGGCCAATCTGGAGCTGCCGGTTGAATTGCCGCTGATCGTGCAGGCGGGCGCGGTCGGCATCGGTCTGCTGCGGACCGAATTCCTGTTCATGAACCGGGAGACCATTCCTGACGAGGCCACTCAGACCGAAAGCTACCGCACCATCGTGGAGGCGATGCACGGCGATCCGGTCACCATCCGGGTGCTGGATTGGGGCGGCGAGAAGGAGATCGAGGCGCTGAATATGGCCGGCTTGGTGCCCGAGATCGCCGATACCAACCCGGCCCTGGGATTGCGCGGCATCCGGCTGCTGCTGCGCCAGCCGCAGTTGCTCGAAACCCAGTTGGCGGCGATCCTGCGGGCCTCGATGGCCGGACCGGTGCGGGTGCTGCTGCCGATGGTGACGACCGTGGGCGAGGTCCGGGCAACGCGCGAAATCTATGAGCGGGTGGCGCGGCGGTTGCGCCGGCGCGGCGAGCGGATCCCGGAAAAGCTGCCGCCGCTAGGCATCATGATCGAGACGCCGGGGGCGGCCCTATCGGCCGACGCGCTGGCGCTGGAGGCGGACTTCTTCTCGATCGGGACCAATGATCTGACCGCCTACACGCTGGCGGTGGATCGCGCCGAGAGTGTCGTCGCCATGCTGTATGATCCGATGCATCCCGCCGTGCTGCGACTGGTGCAGTTCGCCACCGAGGCGGCGCTGCGCATGCGCATGCCGGTGGCGATCTGCGGTGAACTTGCGGCGTCGCCGAAATTGACTCCGCTGCTGCTGGGCCTGGGGGTGCGGTCGCTGAGCATGAACGCCTCGGCGGTGCCGAAGGTGAAGCAGATGATCCGTTCGGTGCAGATCGACGCCTGTGTGCGGTTTGCCCGCAGGGTGATGGAGCAGGGCGACCCGGAGCGGATCGGGGCGATGGTGGACGGTTTCGGCCGCGGCGAGTAGGTCGCCGTTTCGCCACTATCGGGTAATGCCGGCGCGGCGAGGCCGCGTGCCGCCTTGCCCTCGGCGGAGCAAACCCTTACTCAGCCGCGCGAGCTGCAACCCCTCGAAGCTGAACTCTTCCAAGCTGAAACCCAGGAGACCGCGATGGCGACCGAACGCACATTCTCCATCATCAAGCCGGACGCCACTCGCCGGAACCTGACCGGCAAGATCAATGCGGTGCTGGAGGCGGCTGGACTGCGCATCGTGGCGCAGAAGCGCATCCAGATGACCCAGGCGCAAGCGGAAAGCTTCTACGGCGTGCACGCCGCCCGGCCGTTCTTTCGTGATCTGGTCAGCTTCATGATTTCCGGCCCCGTCGTCGTGCAGGTGCTGGAAGGCGACAACGCGGTGGCGCGCAACCGGGACGTGATGGGCGCGACGAATCCATCAAGCGCCGCCGAGGGAACCATCCGCAAGCTGTTTGCGGAAAACATCGAGGCGAACTCGGTGCATGGGTCGGACAGCGCGGAGAACGCCGCGACCGAGATGGCGTTCTTTTTCGCCGCCACCGAGATCGTCGGATGAAGGGCGAATCGATGGATTGGGTTGGCTTGCTCGGGCGCGTGCTAATGAGCGCGATCTTTATCTGGGCCGGGATCGGCAAGGCGATGGCTCCGGCGGCGACGATGGCCTATTTCGCCAAGGACGGATTGCCGGTGCCGGGCGCGGCCTACGCGGTGGCGCTGGTGGTGGAGATCGGTGGCGGCATCCTGTTCCTGGTCGGCTGGCGGGTGCGGACGGCGGCTTTAGTCCTGGCTGCGTGGTGCATCGCCACGGCGTTTGTCGCGCATTACCATCCCGGAAATCGTGAACAGATGATCAACTTCATGAAGAACGTCTGCATGGCGGGCGGTTTTCTGCAGGTCTTGGCGTTTGGTGCCGGGCGGCTCAGCCTGGACCGAAGGTAGCGCGTGGGGCATTGCGTTCGGCGCTGAGAGCCGTAGGTGGGGGTCATGCCGCTCTCGCCGAGATGCGCCCGGCGGGCAGCAGCTTTTGGTTCATGCGCCACTGGAGCAAGCTGGCGCGCATCAACACCGCCGAGCGTTCGAGCAGACAGGGTTGCCATCAGAGGCTGCAGGCTGACTTCAGCCGGACGACGTTTTCCGGACGACGTTTTAATGTCTCGGGTTCAGAGTTTGTTCTGCCACACGATTCACCTGGCTTGAAGGTTCCGCCCAGCGCGATCATGCTGTGATCGCGGAAGGAGAGGGCCATGCCAAAGCTGCATTACAAAGTCGTTCAGCATGATGGTGGCTGGGCGTATCGGCTGGGCGACGTGTTCTCGGAACCGTTTGCCGATAAGGCGACGGCGCTTGCGGCGGCGCGGCGGGTCGCGGCAGAACAGCGTGTTCCTGGCGATAGCACCCAGATTGAATTCCAGGATGGCGACGGCGGGTGGCATTCGGAGTTATCCGAAGGTGACGACCGGCCGGAGGCCGACGTGGTGTGCTAAGGCCGGTGGGCGCTGACGCCAACGCGTGAGATGCATCCGAGGGGTGCGATTCGGCGCTTCAGAAAACTAGCTCGGAGGACGAAGATGCCGATTCCGCCCAATACGCCTCCGGAATCGCCGCCGCCTGATCCGGCGCCGGAGCAAGCGCCGGGTGGCCCGCGTGAGGACCCGATCCCGTCACCCGGCATTCCGCCTGATCCCGGGCCGCCTGGCACGCCGCCCAACGCTCCGCCGGACCCGATCGTTGCCGGCGAGGTCGGACGCTGAGGGCGGCGACTTGAGCACCTTTTCGGCCCGTGGAGCGTCGTTGAGTAGTCACGATGGCGACTGATCCCGGGCAGCTTCGTTTCCGAGCGGCCGCGCGGGGCGGTGCCGGTGGTTCCACGGTTGTGCACCTACGTTGCGGGCCGCCGGCCCGCCGCCGCGGGTGGCGCCTGGGACTGATGACCGGCGCGGAGTGTCAGTAGTAGGCGGTGCGGTCGACGACCCGGGTCAGCGGCTGGTCGTTGAGGGAGCATTGCAGGTTCTCGACAAACAGGCCGGCGACGATGCTGTCGCGGTCGGGGTGGGGGCCGCCGATATGGGGCAGCACGAGGATACCCTCGGTGGTCCAGAATGGGTGCTGCTTCGGCAGGGGCTCCTGGCGGAAGACATCCAGGATCGCGCCGGCGATCTGTTTGGCGGTGACCGCTGCGACCAGGGCGTGATCGTCGATCAGGTGGCCGCGGCCGAAGTTCAACAGCCACGCCGACGGCTTCATCCGCGCTAGTCGTTCGGCATCGATGAAATTCTCGGTCTCAGGCGTGGCGGGCAGCAGCAACAGGACGAAGTCGGACTGCGCCAGGACCTCGGGGGTGCGTTCGGACGCCAGCACCTCGGCCACTCCGGGGATCGGGGCGGGCCGGCGACGAGTGCCGATCACCCGCATGTCCAGCGCGCTGGCCAGCCTTGCCACGTCCTGACCGATCGCACCGAGGCCCAGGATGCCCAGCGTCTTGCCGTTCAGCGGAGTGGCGACGCGATGGCGCCAGAGGCTTTGGCGCTGATCCTCGGCGATGCCGGCGTAGGGCTTGGCGATGTGGAACAGCGCGCCCAGGATGTTCTCCGGCATCGACTGGCGATGGGTGCCTCTGGCGCAGGTCAGGGTGATGCAAGCCGACAGGTCGGGCAGGCTGAGCCAACCCTCGACCCCGGCGGTGAGCGACTGCGCCCAGCGCAGCTTCGGCAAGGTCGCCAACAGCCCGGGCGGCACGCCGGCGGCGAGCAGGACGTTGGTTTCCGCCCGCTGCGCGTCGGACGGCATGGCTTCGCGGGACAGCGGATTGATCAGCACGCGATCGGACAGGCCCGCCGCGGCGATGGCATCGGCATAGTGGTTGGACGCGTCGGTCCACAGCAGCAGGCGAGGCAGGTTGCGCATCAACGGGATCCTGAGATGTGAGCCGAGTCCAGGCGGTCCGCGGCGGGACGCCTAATCGGGAGCGTCGCGGGGCGGCGGGTTCGCTAAGCATTCGGGTGGTGGGGGGCGGTATGGTGGTCCGCCCACCATGCCGCGTGGTTCAGGCCGCGTTGGGGTAGTTCGACGGGAACATCGCGCGTTTGGCGTCGTCGTCCATTTCCTGCTTGAAGCTGTGGTCCGAGCCGACCTTGCGGGCGCGCGCCACGGCGGGACGTGCGTCGATCGCCTGGAACCAGCGCTTGAGGTTGGGATAGGGCGCCAGCGGATCGCTGCCGCCAAGCACGACAGGGGCCCGGTCGAGCCAGCCCCAGGCCGAGATATCGGCGATGGTGTAGCTGTCACCGACAATGAATTTGCGTCCGGCCAGGTGTTGGTCCAGCACTTGGTAGTGGCGTTCCGCTTCACGGCGATAGCGGTTGATGGCGTAGGGCAGTTGTTCGGGGGCAGCGCGCTGGAAATGTACCGCCTGGCCGGAGTACGGGCCGATGCCCGAGGCGATGAACATCAGCCACGACAGCAGTTCGCCGCGGTCTGCCGGGGACCCGATGAATTGGCCGGTCTTTTCCGCCAGGTAGATCAGGATGGCGGTCGAATCGAATACCCGGATCTCCTTGCCGCCGTCGGTGTCGACGATGGCCGGCAGCTTGCCGTTCGGATTGATCGTGCGAAATGAGTCCGCGTGCTGCTCGCCCTGTCGGGTATCGACCGGAACGAGTTGGTACTGCAGGTCGGCTTCCTCGAGAAACAGGGCGACTTTGGCGGGGTTTGGCGTCGGGTGAAAGTAGAACCGGATCATGTTGGGTCCTTTCGCGGGCGGGCTGGAGATGTTTCGGGCGCCCGCGCGCCACGGCTAGCCTTCAGGGGTGGCGGCGGGATCGCTGCACTGGGTGCGGCGCGATGACAAGCGTGTTGCATGCGCTTGCATAAGGGAAGTCCGCTTGGTTGGATAGGAAGCATACGCTCCGTGTATGAATGAGGTGCTTGTTGGACCTGTTGTCAGGCATGAAGCTATTCGTTCGTGTCGCCGAGACCGGCGGGTTCAGCAGCGTGGCGCGGGAGCTGGCCAGCACCCAGCCGACGGTCAGTCGGACTGTGGCGGCGCTGGAGGCCTATCTTGGGGTTCGGCTGATGAACCGGTCGAGCCGAGCGGTGACGCTGACCGAGGACGGGCGGGCGTTCTATGTCCAGGCGATGCGGGCGCTGGAGGCGATCACCGAGGCCGAGGCCTGCGTCGGGCGTCGGCACGGCCAGCCGACCGGGTCGCTTCGGCTGGGAGCGCCGGTGGCGTTCGGGCGGCTGCACGTGGCGCCTCGGATGCCGGCGTTCCTGGCGGTCTATCCCGAGGTTGAGGTCGACCTGGCGATGAACGACGCGTTCGTCGACCTGGTGGGCGAGGGGCTGGACCTGGTGATTCGGGTCGGCATGTTGGCGGACCCTTCGCTGATCGCGCGACGGATCGGCACCACTCGGCGGGTGACGGTGGCGTCGGCCGAGTATCTGGGGCGGCGCGGGCGGCCGATGACGCCGGCCGACCTGGGGCAGCACGAATGCGTGGTCTATACGCGTCTGGCGACCGGCAACCGCTGGCATTTCGGTGGCCCGGATGGGTCGATCAGCGTCGATGTGCGGGGGCGTTTTCGAGCCGACAATTCAGAGGCGGTGCGCGAGGCGGTGGTCAGCGGCGCCGGCATCGCGGTGATCCCGGTGTGGATGTTTACCGATGAAATTAGTTCCGGGCGGGTCCAGATCATTCTGGATGCGTTCGAGCCGAGTGCGCTGCCGATCCATGCGGTGTATCCGTCTCGCCGGCAGGTGTCCGCCAAGGTGCGGGCGATGATCGATTTCCTGGCGGCGGCGTTCGCCGGGTCACCGCTGTTGCGGGGCGATGCGCTGGTGGGGGAATAGCGGTTTCGGTGTTGGGTTGGGTTAGTGCAGCCCGTCGCCCTGCAACTCGATCGCCCGGTCCTGGGTCATGTCGCGCTGGCAGGTTGCTACCTCGATCACGCGGATGGTGCCGGCTGCGGTTTCGTAGAACGCGCAGTTGTCATCGCGATAGCGCAGCCATGATCGCTGCGCGGTGCGCAGCGCTGCGGCTCTGGCCGGTTCATCCTTCAGCGTCCCCAGCTCGTCGCGATAGGCCTGGTTCAGCCGCTGGTCCCAGAGTTTCGCACGGGTGTCGATGCATTCGGCGATCGCATAGGTGGTGGTCTGCTGGTTGCAGGTGTCGTGGTCCTGGGTCCATCGCTCGGAGGCCTGACAGCGGCCGCTGGGCATCAGCGCCGCGATGCCGCACAGCGCGGCGAGATGCTTCAGGTTGGCCACGCGTCAGAGCTGCTGCGCGGAAAAGGTATCGCAACTTTTGATAGTTCCGGTGCGCAGGCCGGTGGTCAGCCAGCGCACCCGCTGGGCGGCGGTGCCGTGGGTGAAGCTGTCGGGCACCGCCACGCCGCGGGTTCGTTCCTGCATTCTGTCATCGCCGATCGCGGTTGCCGCGGCGATCGCCTGCCGCACGTCGGCGTCATCGATGTTGGCGTGGCGCTGGTTCATCTTGTTGGCCCAGACGCCGGCGAGACAATCGGCCATCAGTTCGTTACGCACCGACAGCGCATTTGCAGTCGCCTGGTTCGGCGCGTTGCGTTGTGCCGCCTGCACCTTGGACAGCAGTCCGAGCAGGTTTTGAACGTGGTGGCCGATCTCGTGGGCGATGACGTAGGCGTCGGCGAAGTCGCCGTCGGCGCCGAACCGGCGTTTCATGTCCTGGAAGAATTGCGCGTCGAGATAGACCCTGCGATCGTTCGGGCAATAGAACGGACCGGTGGCGGTGCGTGCCGTGCCGCAGGCCGACGTGGTGGCGCCAGAGAACAGCACCAGCGTGGGCTTCTGGTAGGCGACGTTGGCCTGGGCGGGGAGTGCCTTGGACCAAACGTCCTCGGTCTCGCCGAGGATTCGGGCGACGAAGACGCCGATTTTGTCGTTCGGCGCGGTGTGGCGCGCGGATGGCTGGGCGGTCGGAGCGCTGCCGCCGCCGGCGACCATTTCGGCGCCGTTGATCAGCACGGCGGGATTGATGCCGAGCGCCCAGCCGAGCAGGCCGAGGATGACGACGGTGCCGATGCCGAGACCGCCACGGCCGATTGGCAGGCGGCCGCCGCCGAAGCCGCCACCGCCTTGGCCGCGGCGGTCATCGACGTTCTGCGAGGCTCTGAGGTCATCTTCGCGCATCGGGATTCTCCATTCCGTGGATGCCGGCGTTGCCGCCGCACGGTGGACAGGGAGTCGATGCGGGAGTGTGCCCGGGTCCGTCTTGCCTGAGCAGTCACGAGGTCGTGCGGTTGGGGTGGCGTGGTCTATTGGCCCGGCCGTCGCGGCGGAGTGTGGGGCGTGGCGTGGTGCCGGCAACGGGGTTATCAATGGCGGTGTTGCCGACAGGCGTCATTCAGGCGACGAACCACGGAGGAATTAGCCATGCCAGCTCGGTCCGGTGCTCAGTTTCTTCGCGGTCTGCGCGATCGGCGCGCGTTGTGGGTCGGCGGCGAGCGGGTCAGCGATCCGATGGAGCATCCGGCGCTGCGTGGCGCGGCGCAGTCGATCGCCGCGGTCTACGACCTGCACCAGCAGTATCCCGACGATTGCCTGATGGCGGACCCCGAGACCGGGGAGCCGATCGCGGTCAGCCATATGATTCCGCGCTCGAAACAGGACCTGTTGCGCCGGCACGCGGCGTTGCGCCGGGTGGCCGAGTATTCGGTCGGCCTGATGGGGCGTACGCCGGACTACATGAACGTCACATATGCCGGTTTCGCCGGGCGCAGCGACGAGTGGGGCGCCAACGGCAACGAGGAGGGTGCGGCAAACCTGGTGGCGTTCCAGAAACAGTTGGCCCGGCAGGATCTGAGTCTGACTCACACGCTGATTCATGCGATGTCGGACAAATCGAAGGGCAACGTGCCGGCTGGGTTCGACGAGACTCAGTTGCACACGGTGGAAAAGACCGCGCACGGGATCCTGGTGCGGGGCGCCAGGGTGCTGGCGACATTGGCGCCGTTCGCCGACGAGATCGCGGTCTATCCGAGCCAGCCGATGCCGGGTGCGAGCCGGCGGCATGCGCTGTCGTTCTGCATTCGCATGGATACCCCGGGGTTGAAGTTCATCTGTCGCGACAGCGTTTCGCTGCCGGACAACCGGTTCGACCATCCGCTGTCGGGCCGGTTCGACGAGCAAGACGCGTTCGTCATCTTCGACGATGTTGAGGTGCCCAGGGATCGGGTGTTCATCGACGGCAACGTGGCGGTTTACAACTCGGTGATGTCGGCAAGCTGGCGGGCCAACGCGATGCATCAGACGATGGTGCGGGCGTGGACCAAGCTGGAGTTTGCCTGGGGCCTTGCGTGCCGGATGGCGGAGGCGATCGGTGCCTCGGACCCGGCGACGCTGCAGATGCTGGGGGAGATCTGGAGCTATGCCGAACTGACCCGCTCAGCGGTGCGCGCGGGCGAGGAGGGGGCGTATCATCATGGCAACGGGGCGTGGTTCCTGGATGGACGGCCGATGGATGCGCTGCGGACCGTGCTGCCGTACTGGTTCCCCAGGGTGAACGAGATCATCCGGCTGATCGGGTCGCACAACGTGCTGGCGACTCCGGCGGCGGGCGCGTTCGCCGATGCCGGGCTGCGTCCGCTGATCGACAAGTATCTGCGTGGGGCGGGTGACACCTCGGCGGCGGAGCGGGCGCGGATCTTCCGCCTGGGCTGGGACTTCGCCGGCAGCGCGCTGGCCAGCCGCAACGAGCAGTATGAGCGGTTTTACCTGACGTCGGGGGCGCGCAACCGGCAGAACGTGCAGATGCGGGCGGACCGCCGGGAGGCGGACCGGCTGGTCGATGGATTCCTTCGGGCGGTGAAGTGAAGCGGTTTCGTTTTCTGTTCGGGATGATGGCTGGGTTGCCGGATGACGCTGATGCGGGATTATCCGTGACGCCGGTCGCGGCGGCTTGCCGCGCCGGGTCAGGGATGATGCCTGAGGCGGATTAAGTCGAGGCGCCTTCGATGATGTCGCCGAAAAGGTCCCAGGTCTTGCCGGTCCAGCGCATCAACTGAAGCTGGCGCACCGGATGATAGTTGGTTGGGCTGGTGTTGATCTTGATGCCGGGTAGCAGCACCGGATTTTCCAGATCGTGCAGGCTGGTGGCCTGCTTCATCATGTTTTGCCGCGACAGGTCGTTGCCGCACTGGGCCAGCACGTGCAGCATGGTGTGGGTCAGGGCGAAGCCGGAGACGTTGCCGCCGTCCTTCACGTCGCCGTCGGGATAATATTTTGCCATGAACGTGCGCCATTGCTTCATCCCGGCGTCGTTGTCCCAGCGCGGGTCGGTGGGATCCTTGAGGTAGGCCGAACTGATGATGCCGACGCCGTTTTGCGGCCCGGCCGGGATCATCACCGCACCGACCGAGACCGAGACGCCGGTCAGCACGTGCATCGGCTTCCAGTTCATCTGGGCAACCTTGCGGATCGCCTGGGCGGCGAATTTAGGCGTGGCGATGGTCATCAGCACGTCGATGCCGGCGGATTGCAGGCTGACGAGCTGGCTGTCGATCGTGGCGTCGGTGACCTCGTAAGAGACGGCTTTGACCTGCTTTTCGTATTTGTCCTTCAGCACGTCGCGCACCCCGGTCAGGTAGTCTTTGCCGAAGTCGTCGTTCTGAAACAGTATGCCGATCTTGGCATCGGGTTTCTGCTTCAGGATGTATTTGGCATAGACTTGGGCCTCGGTGACGTAGCTGGGCTGCCAGCCTATGGTCCAGGGGAAGTGCTTGTAGTCGCCCCATTTGTCGGCGCCGGTGGCGAGGAACAGATGCGGCACCTTCTTCAGGTTGACGTAGCGGTTGATCGCCGAGTTGGTCGGGGTGCCGAGGTCGGCGAACAGGGCGGCGACCCCGTCTTCCTCGATCAGGCGGCGGGTCTGCTCGACGGTCTTGGGCGGGCTGTAGCCGTCGTCGTAGGAGATGAAATTGATCTTGCGGCCGGCGAAGCTGCCTTCGTCATTGGCCATCTTGAAGCGGGCGGCGATGGCTTTGCCGATGGTGCCGTAGGCCGAGGCCGGGCCGCTGTAGGGCATGGTGTTGCCGAGGCGGATTTCGGTCGCGGTCACGCCTGGGGTCTCGGCGGCGCGCAGGATGGCCGGGGCGGCCGGAACGAGGGTCGCGGCCCCGATCGTGGTTAGCAAGGTGCGCCGATGCAGCATGAACGTGTCTCCCGTTGAGCGGCCGTCTGGTGAGCCTATGGTGTCGAGCCGCGGAGCGCCGCGGCTTGGTCGCACTTGGATAATCCGGCGCGACCATGGGCAATGTTGCTGACCGGGCCGGTTGGGGATACCTGAAAGCCGTGGTCTGGATCGGAGCTTGGTGTCACATCTGTGCGAGGTGACGGGCTTGGGTCCGCTGAGGCCAGCAAAGGCAGGGGACGGGCAGGTGCGTGTTCAAGTCGGGATCATCGGCGCCGGTCCGGCCGGGTTGTTCCTGGCGCACCTGCTGCATCGCGCCGGGATCGGCGCTGTCGTATTGGAATCGCGCAGCCGGCACGAGGTGGAGGAAACCGTGCGTGCCGGGGTGCTGGAGCATTGGGTGGTCGAACTGATGCAGCAGCTTGGGCTAGGCGAGCGCATGCTGCGCGAGGGCCATGTCCATGACGGTATTACCCTGCAATGGAACCGAGCGCGGCATCATCTGGATATCGCGGGCCTGACCGGGGGCAAGCGGATCATGGTGTATCCGCAGCAGGAGGTCCTGAAGGACCTGATCGCGCATCGCCTGGCGCATGGCGGGGAGATCATCTTCGAGGTCGGCGGCACAAGCATCCGGGGGATCGACGGCGATCACCCGGCGATCGATTTCCGGCGCGATGGGAATGGGCCGGCGGAGACCATCGAGTGCGACTACGTGGTGGGCGCCGATGGGTTCCACGGACCGGGGCGACAGACGATCCCGGCGGCGCGGCGCAGTGAATACCACAAGGTCTATCCCTTCGGCTGGCTTGGTATCCTGGCGCGGGCGCCGCGGTCCTGGCACGAATTGATCTATACTCATCAGCAGGACGGGTTCGCGCTGCTGAGCACGCGCTCACCCGAGCTGCAGCGGATGTATATTCAGTGCGATCCGAACGATGACATCGCCAACTGGTCGGATGGGCGGATCTGGGAGCAGTTCCATGCCAGGCTGGGCACCGATGATGGGTGGTCGCTGACCGAGGGACCGATCGTGCAGAAGGGCATCATCCCGCTGCGGTCGTTCGTCTGCGAGCCGATGCAGTTCGGCCGGCTGTACATCGCCGGGGATGCCGCCCATATCGTGCCGCCGACCGGTGCCAAGGGGCTAAACCTCGCGGTTGCCGACGTGGTGGTGCTGGCGCGGGCATTGGCGGAGCGATACCGCGCCGGGCGGGTGGATTTGCTGGAGCGGTATAGCGCGGTGTGCCTGCGGCGGGTGTGGAAGGCGGAGCGGTTCTCCTGGTACATGACAACGATGCTGCACAGAAACGAAAATGAGAGCGATTTCGAGCAGCGGATTCATTTCGCCGATCTCGATCTGGTGCGAACCTCGCGTGCGTCGGCGGTTTCCTTGGCGGAGAACTATGTCGGGCTGCCGTTTGATTGATGGCGGCGGTGGAATCTTGAGGCGGAGTGCCTATTTCAGTGCGACAATCATGACGGTGAGGGGCCATGACCTTAGCCAGGAAAGCGCGTGCCGTCGGCTTCAACCATGTTGCGCTCGAGGTGGGCGACATCGAGGAGACGCTGGCGTTCTACGCTCGGATTTTCGAATTCTCGCTACGTGGCAAAAGCCAGGATATGGCGTTCATCGATCTGGGAGACCAGTTCCTGGCGCTGCAGAAGGGACGCCGACAGGGTGCCGACGATGGCCGCCACTTCGGTCTGGTGGTGGATGACAAGGAGGCGGTGCGT
Organism: Rhodopila sp.; assembly: GCF_965277165.1. Lineage (GTDB taxonomy): Bacteria > Pseudomonadota > Alphaproteobacteria > Acetobacterales > Acetobacteraceae > Rhodopila. The sequence goes on along the minus strand of NZ_CBDICE010000005.1, from coordinate 453,567 downwards.
CAGGCGCTGACCGAGGCCGGGGTCGAGCTGGTGGCGGGACCGTTCCTGGATTTTCGCGACCCTTGGGGCAACCGTTTCGAGATCGTCGGCTACGACAACATCCAGTTCAGCAAGGCGCCGAACGTGTTGCGCGGCATGGGACTGACGCAGCTTGCGAAGAACCCACGGGCGATCAAGGAGCTTGCGGACAAAGGCATGGCACCAGACTGACAGCGGCCGCTATTGCGGTCGGATCAATCGGCCTCGCGCAGCACCTCGGTCTTCACCGGCAGCACGGCGCCCATCCAGGTCGCGTTGATGGTGTGGTCGTCACGGGGGCGACCGGACTGCGGGTGCAGCAGCAAGGTCAGGCCCATGCGGTTCATCATCACGAACGGCACCAGCGTCGGGAACAGTTCGGGTTGGAACTGGACCTGGTACATTCCGGTGACGTGCGGTCCGACCGGTTCATCGTGCCAGCTTCCCATGCGCACAGTGAAGCGCTGTTCTATCCATTGCCGTAACAGTGCCGCTCGATCTCGGCTTTCGGGATCGTAATAGACATGGATATGGTAGTCGCTGATCAGGGTCGGTTCGACGGGTGAGGGTGGCATCACAGGTCCCTTTGCAACAGGTGTTTGACGTCGCGCTTGGTTACCTTGCCATAGCCGGATTTCGGCAGTTCCGGCCAGAACACGACTTGATGCGGCCATTTGTACTTGGCCAATCGGCCATCGAGGTGCGACAGCAGCTCCGCCGCCGTCGCCTGCGCGTTCGGCTGCAGCACCAGCACCGCGACACCGGTTTCACCCCATTTGTCGTTCGGCATGCCGACGACGCAGGCCTCGGCCACCGCCGGGTGCAGCAGCAATGCCTCTTCGATTTCGCGCGGATAGACGTTGGAGCCGCCGGAGATGTACATGTCGGAGGCGCGCCCGGTGATGTAGACGAAACCGCGTGCGTCGATATGGCCGAGATCGCCGGTGTGGAACCAGCCATGCGCGGTGGCCTTGGCGGTGGCGTCGGGGTTGGCGTGGTAGCCGGCGAACACGCCGGGACCACGGACGCAGATCTCTCCGGTGGTGTCGGGCGGGGCTGGTGCTCCGGACTCGTCGAGGATGGTGACGTCCATGCCGGTGCGCGGGACGCCGCAGCTTCCGACCGCCATGTCGGCGTCGTTCTCGCTGTGCAGCGCCGGTGGCAGGACGGTGATGTTGCCGGTGACCTCGCCCATGCCGAAATACTGCACCAACACCTTGCCCAATTTGCGCAGGGCATGCACCTGATCGGCGCGATACATCGGCGCGCCGGCGTAGATCACGTAGCGCAACGAACTGTGATCGTAATGGTCAACCGAGTCGTGCCGGGTCAGCATGGTCAAGATGGTCGGCACGGTGAACATGTTGGTGACGCGATGCTGCTGCACCAGGCGCCAGGCTTGCTCGCAGTCCAGCCGTTCGCCGGACAACAGGATGCTGGCGGCGCCGCGGGCGACCTGCGGCAGGGCGTGGATGCCGGCACCGTGCGACAGCGGCGCGACCACCAGGGACACGTCCTGCTCGGTTGTGGCAGGCATCAGGTCACAGAGATGGTTGCAAACGATATAATCCATCTGGCCGTGCGTCAGCACGCCGGCCTTCGGGCGCCCGGTGGTGCCTGAGGTGTAGAAGAACCAGGCCGGATGGTCCCGATCCACATCGGCGGGGCGGTCGATCGAGGCAGCGAACCCGGCGAATGCCTCCCAGTCGTCGGCGCCTTCGCCGCCGATCGAGAGCATCAGCCGGCAGGCTGGATTTTCGGCCGCCGCCGCAGCGGCGTGTTCGGCGAAGGCAGTGTCGAAGATGTGCGCGGCGGCGCCGGAGGATTGTGCCAGGTAGGCGACCTCGGGCGGGGTCAGGCGGAAATTGGTCGGCACCCAGACGGCACCGATCATCCAGGCGGCGAACATGCTCTCCAGCACGGCGTTGCCGTTGCGGGCGTGCAGCAGCACCCGGTCGCCGTGGCGTACGCCGCGCGCGGCGAGTGCGGCGGCGGCGGCCTGGACCCGGTCGCCGAAGTGGGTCCAGGTCCAGGTGGTGTCGCGCCAGACGATCGCCGGGCGGTCGGGAAACCGCCGAGCGGTCTGGGTCAGCAGGGAGGCGAGGTTGGCGGTGGGGATCAGGCCCAGTGGATTTACGCCCAGTGGATTTACGCCCAATGGATTCGGTCCGTGTGGATTCAGCGGAGTGGCTCCAGGATCGAGACGTAGTTGGCCACCGCGGCGCCGCCCATGTTGAACACCGCGCCGAGATCGGCCTTTGGCAGTTGCATGCCGCCGGGCGCTTCTCCGACCAGTTGCATCGCGGTGATGACATGCATCGACACGCCGGTGGCGCCGATCGGGTGGCCTTTCGCCTTCAGCCCGCCCGACGGGTTGACCGGTAGCCGGCCGTCCTTCGCGGTCCAGCCCTCCAGCACCGCGCGCGCGCCCTGCCCGGGGGCGGTGAGGCCCATGGCTTCGTATTCGAGCAGCTCGGCGATGGTGAAGCAGTCGTGCGATTCGACGAACGACAGATCGTCCAGCTTGCGGTCGGCGGCGTCGAGGGCGCGGGCCCAGGCCTGCGCCGCACCCTCGAAGCCGGTGATGTCGCGCTGGCTGATCGGCAGGAAGTCGTTGACCTGCGCCGCGGCCTTGAAGCGCACCGCCTTGCCCATGGCGCGGGCGGTTTCCTCGTCGGCCATGATCAGCGCGACGGCGCCGTCCGACACCAGCGAACAGTCGGTGCGCTTCAGCGGCGGGGCGACGTATGGGTTCTTGTCGCTGACGGTGCGGCAGAAGTCATAGCCGAGGTCCTTGCGCATTTGCGCGAACGGGTTGTCCACGCCGTTCTTGTGGTTTTTCGCAGCAATCGCGGCCAGCGCGTCGGACTGATCGCCGTAGCGCTGGAAGTATTTCTCTGCAATGCGGCCGAACACGCCGGCGAAGCCCGCCGGGATGTCGGATTCTTCTTTTTGGTAGCTGGCTTTCAGCAGGATGTCGCCGACCTCCTTGCCGGGGGTCGCGGTCATCTTCTCGACGCCGATGACCAGGGCGAAGCGACCGCGGCCGGCAGCTAGGAAATCACGCGCGCCGTAGACCGCGGCGGAACCGGAGGCACAGGCGTTCTCGAACCGGGTGATCGGCTTGAAGCGCAGTTCGGGGACGTGCTGCAGCACCAGCGAGGCGGGGAAGTCCTGTGCCGAGAAGCCGTTGTTGAACAGGCTGAGGAAGGTCGAATCGACCTCGTGCGGGGCGATGCCGGCATCGGCGATGGCGGCGCCGGCGACGCGGCCGATCAGGGCCTCGATATCGGGGTCTTCGAGCTTGCCGAATGGGGAATGGGCCCAGCCGACGATGCAGGCTTCGGTCATGATGGATCCTCCTTTGAGCGGTTATGTAGGGACTGCCGGGCTATTGTGCCATGATCAGGGTTGCCAGGGCCTTGGGTTCGGTCAGCATCGGGTAGTGTCCGGTATCCAGTTCGTGCCATCGCGCTTGCAGGGTGTCGGCGGCGCGGCGCTGATGCTGCAACGGCGGGTTGGCGCTTTGGCGGCACCAGATCACCGTGGCGTTCCAGTGCTGGCGCCAGAAGCTGTCGAGCTTCACCGGGGCCGCCATCGCGGCGATCGGGTGGGGGGTGTAGCGGGCCAGCGCCCAGGTCTTGGTGGCTTCGTCCAGCGAGGCGAACATGCGGTTGGCGGCGTCTTCGGGGGATGGGCCGGTGGCAAGGTCGGTGGTCACCGCGGCCGGGCGCTTGACGTGGTCGGCGACGGTCTCGCCGTCGAACAGGGCCAGGGCGTCGGCCAGCACGATGCGGCCGATGCGCGGCTGGGCGGTTTCGGCGACGCGGGCGGCGACCATGCCGCCGCAACTGGTGCCGACCAGGACGACGTCGTGCAGATCCTGGAAGAACAGCATCTCAGCCACCTCGGCGGCCTGTGATTCGGTGTCGATGCCGGGGCGCAGGGCGTGGCGGCGTTCGGCGCAGCCATCCAGGGTGGGGGCGAACACGGTGTGGCCGGCGGCGCGCAGATGCGGCGCCACGCGCTGCCAGATCCAGCCGCCCTGATAGGCGCCGTGCAGCAGGACGCATGTTGCCATGTCGGGTTTCTCCGCTTTGTTGTTGCCCAGAGATCAGCACAGGAACCGCGGAAGCGCCATGCCGAGCCGGGCGGTGAGCTTTTGGTGATCCTGGACGCCATCTGCTGGGCGCCAACCCGATCCAGCACCAGCCGGTGATGACCAGATCGGAGCCGATATAGATTTTGCAAGCTTGTCCCGCCCGAGTGCCGGCGAGCGCCGCTCCTTTCGGGAACTCGGTCGCGGCGGTCAGCGCAAAGCTGTTCGGGATCGTTTCGCAACAGCAGGTGAGGCTGACGCTTAGCCTGCCCTGGAAACGGTTCGAGCCGACCTGCATCGCCACCTCGTAAGGATCGGCGGCGAGGGTCAAGCTCATTATCTCACCAATACTTTTGTCATCTGCGTTGTTTCATGTTGTACAACATAACCCATGAGCGATGATCAAACCGGCCGCATCCTGGCCATCGTAGAGCGGCTGGAAGCTGGGCAACCGCGGCTTCTGGACGGCCTGACGAAGCTGGAGGCTCGTCAGACGAAGCTGGAGGCTGGTCAGACGAAGCTGGAGGCTGGTCAGTCGAAGCTGGAGGCTGGCCAAGCGAAGCTGGAGGCTGGCCAAGCGAAGCTGGAAGCTGGTCAGGCGAAGCTGGAAGAAACCGCCATCCGACAAGGTGACGATCTAACCCGCCTGCGGGTGGACGTGATGGCCCGAATGGACCGCTTCCAGGACAGCTTGACTGCGATCCGCGACGATATCAGCACCAACTACGGCATCGCCGATGCAGCGCAGCGCGCCAACGACAACACCCGATTAGAGCTGCGCGCGCTAGGTGATGTGGTAAGCGGCCTGGTGCGCCAAATCCGTCGGCTCGATACCGACGTGCGTAGCCTGAAGGGCGGTGACGCCTGAGCAAGCGGCGCAAGCCAACCTGCCCAAAAGCCCCACCTCAAGAGCGACGTCTTCGGCATCCGTTTGGAGGCGACGGAGCGGGACGCGTCGGAGCGCGCGGCTCGGCAGGATGGCCGAGAACGGACCCGGCGCTTACTGTGCGAAGCTGTATGGTCCGCCGCGGGCGATGGCGGCCTGGTAGGCGGGTCGGGCCTGGAAGCGCCGCACCCAGGCATCGAGGTTCGGGTAGGCAGCCCGATTGGCTCGGGCGCCGGCGATCTCGCCCACGAAACTGAGCTGGATATCGGCGCCGCTGAAGTCGTTTGCCAGCAGGTAGTCATGGCCGGCGAGGCTTTGGTTGATGTAGCCGAGGTGGTTGGCGATCTCGCTTTCGATGCGTGGCGACAGCGGCTTGCCGGCGTCACCCAGCATCGAGACGTAGAGCTTCAGCAACAGCGGCAGCATCGCTGAACCCTCGGCGAAGTGCAGCCACTGCTGGTAGTCGTCGTACGCCGGGGTGGCGGTGTCAGGCTGCAGCCGGCCACCTCCATAGTGGCGCATGATGTAGTCGATGATGGCGCCGGATTCGATGATGACCCGGCCATTGTCGGTGATGACCGGGGATTTCCCGAGCGGGTGGATCGATTTGAGTTCGGGCGGGGCGAGGCGGGTCTGGCTGTCGCGCTGATAACATTGGATGTCGTACGGCAGCGCCAGTTCCTCGAGCAGCCAGAGGATGCGCTGGGAGCGTGAGTCGTTGAGGTGGTGCACGGTGATCATGGGTGTGTCCTTGGGCTGGGTGCGATGGGCCAGGGGATCGGCGAGGCGATAGGGGTCAGGGTAGGCGGTGCGGGCGGCGAGCGCTATCCGGCATGGACAGCATGGCGTCGGATGGGTATCGGGCAGCGTTTGATCGCTTTGAGGTGTGCCGATGTCCGATGTCCCGCCCGATCGCCTGTGCAATGACCCTGGCAGCCAGTTTTACGACGAGGCATCGCTGCGTCGCGGTGTGGGCATCCGCTTCAAGGGTGTCGAGAAGACCAATGTCGAGGAATACTGCGTCAGCGAGGGCTGGATCAGGATGGCCGTGGGCAAGACGCTGGACCGGCGGGGGAAGCCGATGACGATGAAGGCGAGCGGGCCGGTCGAGCCGTATTTTCGTGATGGTGCGGGGTACGATGGTGCGGGGCAGGATGGTGTGGGGGGCGAAGGCGGGACGGAATAGGGTGCGATAACACGCTGCGTCGGCTTGCCCGGTTGCGCCATTCGGCGGGACGGGCTGCAGCCGCCTGGTTCGCGCGGCTTGAACCTATCGCCGAGCGCGATCATGCTCTGGAGGGTGCGCGGATCGGCGCAGCGCCAATGGCGGGAGGAGAATCAACATGAACGACGTGGTGGGAACCGAAGGCGGCAAGTTGGCGCATGCGACGCTGGAGAACGCCGACTATGTGCCGGGGCGGCGGTCGTTTTTCAAATACCGCGATCTTGGGGTGACCCGGGCGACCGGTGGCAAGATGCGGGCGCAGGTGACCTCGGCGACGCAAGGGATGGGCGAGCCGACCGGGTGGCACTATCACGTCTGCGAGCAGCAGTTCGTCTACATGCTGAAGGGCTGGGTCGATCTGGAGTTCGAGGACGGCACCAAGGTGCGGCTGAAGCCGGGAGAGTCGCTGATGATCCCCGGCGGGATGCGGCACAATGAGACCGGGACGGCGGACGAACTCGAGCTGCTGGAGGTTTCGGTGCCGTCGGAGATGAAAACCGTGACGTGTGACCCGCCGGCCGGAAAGAAGTAGCGCGCCGCGTTTTCGCCGGAAGGTATCCGAGCGTTCACGGTCCGGGCGTCCGCAGTTGGACCGTCTGTAGAGCCAGGGCTTGCAGCGCAAGATGAGTCCGGGTGTGCGCTTGCTGCGTTGCACAAATCGGGTCACACTCGATCCATGCCGGATGTGCCCGCCGCGCCGTCGACGAATGTCCTGGCCCAGGAACTCCTGGACCTGACGGGTCGGCTGGGCGCGCGGGCGGAAGAGGACCCGTTTGGCAACCCGGTGCTGCTGGTGTCGCTGGCGATCACCCGGCGGTTGGATAACGCCAGCCTGACCGAGGCGGATATCGCCGGCCTGATCCGGCATTTGCGCGATGCCGCGTTTCACGATCGGGCGGCGCGGATCAGGTCGTATGTCGGCAGCATCGACAAGGCGGCGAACGAGGGCATTCTGGCGACGCTGGCCAGGCATCTGCTGCGGCCCGATCCGGACGACAGTCCGGTGCGTTGGGCGGAGTATCGGGCGCTGACCGAGCGGACCCGATTTGCCGCGGTTTTCACCGCGCATCCTACGTTCTCGGTGCCATTGGCGGTGAACCAGGCGCTGGCGGAGGCGGCGAGCGGCCGGCCGGCCGCGGATTTCGAATCGCATCGTCCGCCGGCGATCAGCTTGCGCAGCGAGTTCGACCAGTCGGTCGCCGCGATCGCCCATGGGCGCGACGCGGTCGACCGCTTCAATGCGGCGTTGATTTCGGTGGCGCGCGGCGCCTGGGCCGATCGCTGGACCGAGTTGGCGCCCAGTCCGGTGATCCTGTCGACCTGGGTTGGCTACGACACCGACGGGCGGACCGATATCGGCTGGTGGGACACGCTGCGACTGCGGCTGGAGATGAAGCGTCTGCAGCTTGGTCGGTTGCGCGCGCAGGTGTCGGGGCTGCCGCAGGGGTCAACCAGCGCCGAGCCGCTGGGCGAACGGCTGGGTGAAGCGTTGGCGGCGGTGGAGCGGCAGATCGAGCTGTGCCCGGATCAGCCGGAGCCGGCCAAGGTGTCTGCCTTCGCGCATGCCCTGGTCGGTGGCCGGGACGCCGCGCTGACATCGCCGGCGCCGCTGCTGCCGCTGTTCCGTTCGGCGATCACCGGCGCCTCGGATGACGACAAGCTAGCGCTGACGGTCGCGCGTGCGGGGCTGGTCTCGCATGGGCTGGCGCTGGCGCACACGCATACCAGGCTGAACGCGGCACAGATCCACAACGTGGTGCGCCAGCGGCTGGGGATCGCCGATCCGCCGGAGGATCCATCGCGTCGGCGCGCGTTGTTCGGGGCGATCAACGCCGCGCTGGACTCGGTGCAGGCCGAACCGGTGGATTTCGGCGCGCTGATCAGCGAACAGGCCTCCGCCGCGCGGCTGATGATGACTGTGGCCCAGATCGTCAAGCATATCGACAGCTCGGTTGCGGTGCGGTTCCTGATCGCGGAGACCGAGACCGGGTATACGCTGCTGGCGGCGCTGTGGCTGGCGCGGTTGTTCGGGATCGAGCGCCATGTCGAGATCTCACCGCTGTTCGAGACGGCGGATGCGCTGGAGCGCGGGTCGATGGTGCTGGAGGAGGCGCTGCGCAGCCCGCACTACCGGGCCTATCTGAAACAGACCGGCAAGCTGGCGCTGCAGTTCGGCTATTCCGATTCCGGGCGCTATGTCGGCCAGCTCGCGGCCAGCTACCTGATCGAGCGGCTGCGGTTGAAGATCGGGCAGACGCTGGAGCACCATGGGGTCACCGGGGTTGAGGTCATTCTGTTCGACACTCATGGTGAGAGTATCGGGCGCGGAGCGCATCCCGGATCGCTGGCCGATCGGCTGAAGTATCTGTCGCCGACGGCGTGCCGGCAGGCGCTGGGGCGGGCCGGACTGAAGGTGCGGGAGGAGGCGGCGTTCCAGGGCGGCGACGGGTATCTGCTGTTCGGCTCGCCGGAGTTGGCACTGGCGACGATCACCCGGATCGCCGAGCAGACCTATCATCCGGCGGCGGGGCCGATCGAGGACCCGGTGTATGCCGATCCCGACTTCGCCGCCGACTTCTTTGCCACGATTCGCAGCGGCATGGAGGGGCTGGTCGAGGATGCCGGGTATGCCGCACTGCTGGGTGCGTTCGGTCCGGCGCTGCTGGACCGCACCGGGTCGCGGCCCTCGGCGCGGCAGTCGGATGGGATGGGTGGGGCGGCGCGGATTCGCCATCCCAGCGAATTGCGAGCGATCCCGAACAACGCGATCCTGCAGCAGATCGGCTGGTGCGCAAACACGCTGCAGGGGATCGGCGCGGCGGCCGCGCGGCACCCCGAGACGTTCACCGAGTTGCGCCATGGCAGCCGCCGGTTCAAGCGGGCGATGGACCTGGCGAGCCACGCGCTGGCGCATTCCGATATCGAGGTGCTGCGCGCGGTGATCGCCAGCCTCGATCCCGGGACTTGGCTGGATCGTGCCGCGCACACCCGGCGGCCGGGGCGGCGCGAGGCCCTGGTGGGGGTCGCCAAGGCGCTGGAGCGGCTGGATATCTGGGCAGCGGCCCAATCGATGTTCCGGCGCATCTCGGCCGATCATCTGGCGCTGCGGGTGACCTGGCCGGATGTGCCGCGGATGGCGAACCGGGAGGTTTTGCTGCACGCGCTGCGGCTGGCGCTGATCCATCGGATTTGGCTGCTGGCGACGGAGATTCCGGATTTCTCGCCGCGCCACGGGGTGACTCGGTTGGCGTTGGAGGCGGCGATCCTGCGGCTGGATATCGATGCGTCACTGGCGGTGCTGGCGCAGATTTTTCCGGTGGCGGCGGATGCGTCGGCGGATTGCGATTATGGCGAGCCTTCGCCGCCGCGGGGGGGTGATGCGTATGCGCGGGAGCATGAGGAGATTTTCGCACCGATCGGGCGGCTGTTCGGGATGGTGCGGGAGATCGCGACGGCGGTGACGCATGACGTGGGGGCGTTCGGGTAGCGGGGTGCGTGGCGGTCGGGCAGGCGCCCTAGTTGTTGATCCCCGCCGCCTGCATCAGCACCTTGGCGGCGTTTTGCGCCTGGTGAGCGACGGTAGGGTCCTGTTGCACCAGCATCGCGGCGATCGCACCCTCGAACAGCAGCGCGATCTGGCCGGCGAGAGTGTCGGGGTCGGCGGCGCCGGCCTGTTCCAGCAGGGCTGCGAAGTGGCGGCGCCGATCGGCCTTGAAGTCACGCGCGATGGCGCGGGCGGTGGCGCAGTCGTCGGCCAGCTCGGTCACCGCGTTGACGAACGGGCAGCCGCGGAAATCGCCCTCGGCGAAGCGTGCGTGCAGCAGGTCGAATAGCGCCAGGACCTGGGTTGCCGGCGGCTGGTCGGACGGCGGCAAGGGTTGGATGCGCTGGCGCAGATAGGCGGCGACGAGGGCGTCCTTGGAGGCAAACGTATCGTACAGTGAGCGCTTGCTGATACCGGCTTCGGCCGCCACGGTATCGACGCCGACGGCGCGGATGCCCTTGCGGTAGAACAGCCGGTCGGCCGCCTGCATGATTCGCTCCGCCATGGGGGCCCGTTCGGTCACGCTGATCAGTCTCCTGTTCGCCAGTGATGATTTAGCTTGCCGATGGCGGACTTTACACCATGTGGGTTTCCACACCGATCGGTGTGTCGATATCAGGGGCGCGGATCGGATCCGCAAGGAGGATGGGCATTATGGACGCGGTTACTTCTCTGCCTGAGGTTTCTTTTCTGCCCGAGATGGGGGGTTCGGCGGTTGCCGGCGAGGTGGTGTACTTGGCGAGGACGGCGGAGAAGCCGTACGTCTACACCTATGACCCGCCGGACGGGGTGGCGAAGAGCAACCTGATTGCCGAGGCGCACACGGTGCCGATCCTCGACATGCGCCCGATCGCGGACCGGCTGGGGCTGGATGCGCAGGGTTTCGCGCTGGTCGAAGCGGCCACCTCGGTGGCGGACTTTTACGACGAGGACTCGGTCGAGGCGATGTATTATCCGGAAGCCGAGCGGCTGGTGAAGCAGGCGACCGGGGCGGCGAGGGTGGTGGTTTTCGATCGCACGATAAGGCGGCGGGAACATGGCGTGCAGGACCGCGCGCCGGGCACTCCGCGTCAGCCGGTGACGCGGATTCATGGCGACTATACCGAGGTGTCGGGTCCGCAGCGGGTGCGCGACTTGATGGGTGCCGAGGCGGACGAGTTGTTGCGGCGGCGGTTTGCCATCGTCAACGTGTGGCGGCCGATCCGCGGGCCGCTGCACGATGCGCCGCTGGCGGTGTGCGACGCCGGATCGTTGGCTGATGGCGACCTGGTGGCGCAGGACCTGATCTATCGCGACCGCAGGGGCGAGATCTACGGGCTGACCTATAACCCGGCGCATCGTTGGTATTATGCGCCGGCGATGCGGGCGGACGAAGCGTTGTTGTTGAAGTGTTTCGATTCGCTGAAGGACGGCCGGGCGCGGTTCATGCCGCACACATCGTTTGCCGATCCGAACGCGCCGGCGGACATGCTGCCGCGGGAGAGCATCGAGTTGCGCACTTTGGCATTCTTCGATGCGTGACTGCATGGGTTTATCCGGCAGCGGGCGGTAAAGCTCGCCGGCCGGGTTTTGGTGATCGCACAGGCGGGAATTCACCGCTTGGCGGTTTTGGCCTGCCTCGCCCTACGGGCACCGGATACCTCGTCAGCAAGCGCGATAATCAACACGACCGCAATCGCGATGGCCGGTAGCGCGGGCAGCTCGATGGCTGGAGCGGCAGCCAGGAGCGGCTTGGGTTGAAGTTCGAGGAAGCCAGTGAGAGCGGCGCCCGCGATGTAGCCGAGGAAAGCGGACGCCGGCCATCGGATCGGGCCACTTGGCGGTTTGCCGGCTAGCGACGAAACGCGACCGACCGCGTCGAGGACGATCTTAGTCAGGGTGCCGGTGAAGTAGGTAGTCGCGACGCCTGGCACGCCGATGCGTTGCGCCGCGGAGCTCTGCATGCCCATCGCGATCGCCGAGAGTGCGATCAAGCCATAGAGCAGCCAATTGGACGAGGGACCCGCGCCGAAATACCACATGGCGGCGAACGCGATCAGCAGCGCCTCTTCCGCCAGCAGGCAACCGCTGGTCACGCGCGAGCAGCCGGACTCGGCCGGATGCCGGCGCAATAAGACGGCGCCCACTCCCAATCCGATCAGGAAGCCGGCGAACGCGGCCAGGTTGCGCGTTGTCTCTGGGAACTTGCCCTGCCCGAGGTCGAGGCCAAGCAGGGCGGCGTTGCCGGTCATCGCCGAGGTGAACACGTGGCCCAGTTGGCGGTAGCTCAGGATGTCCATGCATCCCGACGCGAAGCTCATCAGGATCAGTTTTGCGCCAACGGCGACGGATCTGGCCCGTGGCGCTGCCGGCGCGGCCATCAGGCGACTGATCCGGGTTGCGTGCGCGGATGGGATAGCGTGGTCGTGTTGCTTCCCTGCGATCGGATACTAGGACTGTAACCCGCGGCATGGGCGGCCCACCGGTGCGTCGAGCCGTGGCTCGGCAGGCTGAACGCGTGGCGCTGCACGGGAGCGGGGGTGTGCCGTATGCTGGGCATGTTCTGTGCGCTGAAGCGGACGGTGTTGCAGGTCAGCCTGGGCAGATCGGTCGGCGGGGTGCGGTGTTCGGCCTGAACCAAAACCGATTCGTTGCGCCTTCGGTAAAGCCCAAGGACTGATAAAGTTGGACCGCAGGCGCATTGGCCTGGGCAACCTGCAGACCGATCATGTCGGCATCCTGATGTGCCGCCCATGATAACACGCCCGCCATGACGGTGCGTCCGCCGCCGCTGCGGCGGGCCTCGGCGCGCGTCGCCACGCATTCGGTCACGGCGCAGCCGAAGCCGATGACGCAGAGTGCGGTCGAGACGATCCGGCCGTTGTGGCGATTGCCGAAGAAAGCGCACGGGCGGGGGATGGCGCGCAGGATTTCCTGGTTCACCGTTCGGCGGCTTTCGCTGATCGCACCGAGGTAGACGTCGCACCACTCGTCCCAGGTCCCGTCGCGGCATTCGACGTCGCGGCATTCGACGTCGCGGCATTCGACGTCGCGGCATTCGACGTCGCGGCATTCGACGTCGCGGCATTCGACCCTGGGCGAAGCGGTGGTCGGTTCAAGCCGCTTGAACATCGTCAGCGTTGCCTCGGCTTCGGTATAACCGCGATCGCGCAATTCATTGGCCAGTCCGGCTGGGGCGGTGTGGTCGTAGGTGTGGAAGCGCGCGGGCATCGCCGCTTCCTGGTAGCGCGCCTCGACGGCGTCGATCGCGGCCGCGGTGTCGGTTGCGGTGAAGTCGATGGTGGAGACCGAGTTGGCACGCTGCGACCCGCCGCCGGATGCTCGCCATAGCCAGCCATCGATGACAGCGGTGTTCAGGGCCGGCCATGCCCGCACGTGAGCCCGCTCCATTCGCACCTGATCCTGGCGGCTGATCCGCATCCGGAAAGCTCCGAAACTTGCCAGCCGGGGTGGGCTGGATCAGACTCTGTGCCAAGCGTGAAGGAGAAAGTCCAATGCCGGCATTCGATCTGGTCATTCGCGGGGGCACCGTCGTCGATGGCACAGGAGGCGCGCCACGCGACGCTGATGTTGGGATCATCGGCAACAAGATTGCCGCGGTGGGCACGGTTTCCGGTGGCGGGGCGGACGAGATCGATGCCAAGGGCAAGCTGGTCACGCCGGGGTTTGTCGATATCCACACCCATTATGATGCTCAGGCGGTTTGGGACAGCCATATGGCGCCGTCGTCCTGGCACGGTGTCACCACCGCGGTGATGGGTAACTGCGGCGTTGGGTTCGCGCCGTGCAAGCCGGCCGATCGCGAGCGGCTGATCGAGTTGATGGAAGGCGTCGAGGACATTCCCGGCGCGGTGATGCACGAGGGGCTGAAATGGGAATGGGAGTCGTTCGGCGAATACCTGAACGCGCTGGATCGTAAGCAGCGCGACATCGACATCTGCGCGCTGCTGCCGCATGCGGCGGTGCGGGTGTTCGTGATGGGCGACCGAGCGATCCAACTGGAGAATGCCAACCAGGCCGATATTGCCGAGATGCGCCAGATTGCGCGCCAGGCGATGGCGGAGGGGGCGTTCGGGTTCTCGACCTCTCGCAGCTTGTCGCACAAGACGCTGAGGGGTGATCCGACGCCGACGCTGCGGGCGCAAGAGGACGAGTTGCGCGGCATCGCGCTCGGCATGAAGGACGCCGGGTCGGGGATGCTGGAGATGGTCTCGGAATGGGCGCCGGACCACAATGCGGAGTTTGCGATGTTGCGCCGGGTGATCGAGGCGTGTGGGCGTCCGGCGGTGTTTACGCTGACGCAGCGGCACTCTCGGCCGGAGGTGTGGCGCGACCTGATCCGGCACGCCGACAAGGCGGCGCGTGACGGGGTGCCGATCCGCCCGGTGGTGGCGCCACGGGCGATCGGCGTGCTGCTCGGGCTCGCCGGCAGCCAGAACCCGTTCTCCGGCTGTCCCAGCTATAAGGCGATGGCTGGGCTGCCGGTGGCCGAGCGGGCGCGGCGGATGCGCGACCCAGAGGTGCGGGCGCGGATTCTGAGCGAGGATCCGAAGGCGGGCAACACCTTCCCGCTGTTCCATCGGATGTCGTTCGATTTCATGTTCCGCTTCGGCAACCCGCCGAACTATCAGCCCAAGCTGGAGGACAGCATCGCGGCGATCGCCGGACGGCAGGGCATGACCGCGCCGGAGGTCGCCTACGACATGCTGGTGGAGGATGACGGCGGCAACTTCATCTATCACCCGCTGGGCAATTATGCGTATGGCGATCTGTCGATGCCGGAGACACTGCTGGACAACCGCAACTGCATCATGGGCCTGGGCGATGGCGGCGCGCACGTCGCCTTCATCCTGGATGCCGGCTACCAGACCTGGCTGCTGACGCATTGGGGGCGGCAGGAGAAGCGTTGGGAGGTTTCCGAATTGATCCGCCGGCTGACCTCGGATACCGCCGGAGCCGCCGGGCTGCATGATCGCGGCGTGCTTGCGGTGGGCAAGAAGGCGGATGTCAATGTGATCGACTGGGAGAGACTGGGGTCTGGATCGCCTTATGTCGTCAGCGACTTGCCGGCGGGCGGCAAGCGGTTGCTGCAGAAGGTCACAGGTTACGATGCGACGATCGTGTCGGGGCGGGTGACGTTCCGCGAGGGGCAGGCGACCGGGACGCTGCCGGGCAAGTTGGTGCGCGGGCCGCAGCCTGAACTGGTGGGGTGAACCCTGCTGGCGCGGAGGCCCCGCCCGATACGCCGCCGGGCATGACCAACCCGACTTGGTTACAACAGCAAGGGAATGAGCGCGCACCGCGCGAGACCAACCCACTCCTCAGGTCTCATAACTTTGCTGGATCAGCGAAACGGCGCCTTCACCAGCGCCGCTCTTTTCTGGTCTCCGGCCAAATGGGCGAAGTCTTCCCGCTGTAGTCGCTGCGCTCAATGGATGCCGAGCTTTTGCGCCGCCATCATAGTGCCATCGACGCGGGCCTTGATCTTCTTGAACGCGACGTCGCGCGCGAAGTCGGGCGAGCCGTAGGCCGGTTTCTTGTCGATGGCGAACGGCGAGAACCCGCAATCGTCGGTGGAGCCGAGGCGGTTCTTTGGGATGAAGTCGGCCGCCCGGACCAAGGCTGCTGACACCTCTTCCGCAGTCTCCACCTTGGGGTTCTGGCACCAGATCACGCCGACATAGTACATTTGCGGAACCCCCTTGGCGTCATCCCTGCTGTGCTTGCCGATCATCTCGTAGGTCGCTTCCTTGTCCGTCTCGCAGGCAGCCTGGATGGTGAAGTAGCCGGCATTGATCGAGAACAGCGCCGGCAACAGGCTGCTGTAGGGAACCTCGGCGCTGTGGTTCGAGTCCGCGTCGCTGCCCGCACAGGTATGCACGCCGAGGTTTATCCGTTCCTCCGGCGTGAAACGGTCGACCACCATGCTGATCAGCTCGATGAAGTGCGGCAGAAGGTTGGCGTCGGTCCACGGATTGCGCGGGTCATGCTTCAGCGACAGCCGACCTTCGGTAAAGTCGATGGTGACGCGGGCCGCGCCGGCGGCGAATGCCTTGCGGATGTCCTTCTCGCACTCGTTGACCAGGTCCATCTCGAATTGCTCGCGGGTGTAGTCGGGCAGCTTGACGTGCAATGGAAGCAGCAGCGACAGCATCGACGGAGCAATAACCGCCTGCTTCATCGGTTTGGTGGCAAACCGCATGGATTTGACCAGCGAGTCAGCCGCGTATTGATTGTATCGGAACGGACCGCCCACCAGCTTGGGCATGGATTTGTAGTGCCCATCGGGGAACAAGGCGAAAGTCTGTCCGCCTGGGCCGCAGCATGAATTCAGGCCGGTCCCGGCCATGGTCGTCATAAAGGGATAGGTTGCGAAGCTTGACGACCATTGCTCGCCGTCGGCGATGATCGGTGAGCCGGTGGCCTCGAAGCGTTCGATCGAATCCTTGACGGCGATTTCCTGCTCCGCCTCCAATGCCTGCTTGCTGATCTCGCCGGAATCATAGGCAGCGAAAGCCGCCTGCAGCTTGGCCGGTCGCGGCAGGGAACCCGCCGGTTCGGTCGGAATTCCGGTTGCCGTCCTGGGATCATACACCATCATTTGTCTCCTGTGCTGGTGGGGTTTGCGGCCCCGGCGACGTTAACTGGGATCAGCTGATTCATCTGTCTCTTGGGGACCAAGCGACAGGATCGTCCGACATCGTGAAGTCGATACCCATCCTCGTCCCCGGCTTCTGACAAAAACTGCTTGAGATATAAGCAGTAGTGCCCGTTGGCCAGGCAAATGCATGTATAAAAACCAACGACAGCACTGTCGGAGGCATTCAGTCCTCGTCCCGGTGGGGTCAGCCTAGTTAACGTGCAGTGGTATGTCAAAGCACCGGCCCGATTTCGTTTGGCCCCCGATGACTGTGCGCGCTGTGCTCGGAGTCTCGATGGCGATCCTGGCGCGCCGGTTGATTGCGGCACGACCTAGCTGATCGTGAGCAAGGTGCTGCTGTTGCCTAGTGTCACCGTCCTCGAACGCTTTGTCGGCCGCATCAGAGACCCGGTGCAAAAGCGGTTTTGGCAGCGTCTCGTGGCAGCGCTCGATGAGAAACAGCGTGAGCGGATCACTGCAATGTTCGACGAACCAGCCAGGCCGGTTTTGCCGCGCTGGATGCGCTAACGACCGTGCCAACAGAGCGCTCCTCCTGCGAATTTCTTCTGCACAGGGATGCGGCGGAGATCACATGATCCGTTATCGCGGGCCCAGGACGTCGTGCGGCTGGAACAGCGCAAGCCTATTTTTGAAGGCAAGGCGCAGCACCACACCAATACTTTGGCAGGCAATAGTGTATTCAAGCAGTAAATGGCGCAAAAGGCAAAGCACGACAGACCGTTGTGTGTGTGCAATCACCGCGCAGTTGCAGCAATCAAAAATTCGAGCCTGAGAGTTGCCTAATGACCTTGTCCAGCCCGGCCTGCACACACGGCTCGTCCACGCCGGGTGATCCCGAGGCGCCCACACCGCCGACGATCTCGGTTCCCAACTTGATCGGCAGACCACCGGGAATGTCGATCACGTTGGGCAGCGTCACCTGCTGTCGGACGACCGGGTTGTTGTCGGCGGAGCGCTTGGCGTAATCGGTGGTCGAGGTGCGGAAGCTCATCGTCGTGTACGCCTTGCGCCGAGCGTTCTCCATCGTATGGGGGCTGGCGTTATCGCCGCGGATGGCGACGATGGTTTGCCCGTCGCGGTCAACGACGACGGCGGATACACGATATCCTTTGGCGCTACAGCTCCCTACGGTGCCGTGGGCGATGGTCGGCGCAACAGCATAGGCAGATCGTGATGCGTCAGAAGCTCGGCTCGGGCCGGCGCGGAAACCGCACATGCGCCGACCGCGAGGCAGCCCAATCCTAGTACGAAACAAGCGCCTCGCACGGCACATCCAGCCGCGCGCGGCCGTTGAGGAAGCTGAGTTCGATCAGCGCGGCCGCGGCCGGCACCACGGCGCCGACCTGGCGCAGCAGGGCGATGCCGGCGGCCATGGTGCCGCCGGTGGCGAGAAGATCGTCCACCACCACGACGCGCTGGCCGGGTTGGACGGCATCGGCCTGGATTTCCACTCGGTCCTCGCCGTATTCCAGGGCGTAGTTCAGGCCGACGGTTTCGCCGGGCAGCTTGCCGCGCTTGCGGATCATGATGAAGCCGCAGCCGAGTTTCAGGGCGAGCGGGGCGGCGATCAGGAAGCCTCGGCTTTCGACGCCGGCGACCAGGTCGGGCGCGTAGGCGCGCACCGTGCGTGCCATGCGGCCCATCGCCACCTGCCAGGCATCGGCGTCGCGCAGCAACGTCGAGATGTCGTAGAACAGGATGCCGGGCTTGGGGAAATCCGGAATACCGCGAATGTGGTCTTTCAGGTCCATCGGCGAGGGTCCCTTGGCTGCTGGCGAGCTACACTATCGTGGTGGCGGAGGCACCGCCAGGGTGCGGATTGCGTTGCGACCGATTGCGTTTGGACCGGGCGATGCGCAGACTTGACGCGCGGCGAGGGGAGGGGACATGGGCGAGACCAGCTTGCGCAACACCGACATCGACGCTGCGCTGAACGAGGCGAAAGAGGCCTACGTCACCGGCGCACCGGCCAGCCTGGCGCGTTATGTCGAGGCGGCCACGGTGATGCCCGGCGGCAACACCCGTTCGGTGCTGCATTACGCGCCGTTTCCGCTGGCGATGGCGCGGGCCGACGGCTGCCGCATGTGGGACGCCGATGGCCGGGAATTCATCGATTTCCTGGGGGAATATACCGCGGGCCTGTATGGGCACTCGCATCCGGTGATCCGTGCCGCGGTGAACCGGGCGCTGGATGACGGCATCAGCCTCGGGGCCTGCAACATGATCGAGGCGCGGTTTGCCCGCGCGGTGTGCGAGCGGTTCGGGTTGAGCCGCGTGCGGTTCACCAACTCCGGCACCGAGGCGAACCTGCTGGCGATGTCGCTGGGAAGGATCTTCACCCGGCGCAAGAAGGTGCTGGTGTTCAATGGCGGCTACCATGGCGCGGTGTTCGGGTTCGCCGGTGGGGGATCGCCGATCAATGTGCCGTTCGACACCGTGCTGGCGCGGTATAACGATATTGCCGCGACCCAGGCGTTGATCGCCGAACATGGCGACGACCTGGCCCTGGTGATCCTGGAACCGATGATCGGCAGCGGCGGTTGCATCTCGGCCTCGGCCGACTTCCTGGTCATGCTGCGACAGGAGACGAGCAGGGTCGGGGCGTTGCTGGTGCTGGACGAGGTGATGACGTCTCGGCTTGCCGCGGGCGGCTTGCAGTCGACCCTCGGGGTGAAGCCGGATCTGACGACGCTGGGAAAATACATTGGCGGCGGCATGTCGTTCGGCGCGTTCGGCGGCCGAGCCGAGATCATGGATCTGTTCGATCCGCGGCGGGCGGATGCGCTGCCGCATGCGGGGACGTTCAACAACAACGTGCTGACGATGTCGGCCGGGCTGGCAGGTCTGACAGATGTCTATACGCCGGAAGCGGCGGCGGCGCTGAACGCCCGGGGTGACCGGCTGCGCGGTCAGCTCAACGCGTTGTGCCGGTCGGCCGATGCGAAGATGCAGTTCACCGGGCAGGGGTCGATGCTGGCGGTGCATATGCTGCGTGGTCCGCTGAGCAGTCCCGAAGATGCGGCGAGAGGTGATGCGAAGCTGAAGGAGCTGTTCTTTTTCGACCTGCTGTCACGCGGGATCTGGCTGGCTCGGCGGGGGATGATGACGCTGTCGCTGCCGATCGGCGATGCGGAATGCAACGCGCTGCTAGCGGCGGTGGAGGAGTTCGTTTCGGCCAGGCGGTCGTTACTTGAATGACGCCTTGGCGCGTGGTGTGGGTCAACAACAGGAGGAGATGGTCATGCGGCTGGCAAACAAGGTCGCCATCATAACCGGAGCAGCGTCGGGGATGGGCGCGGCGACGGCGCGCCGGTTCGGCAAGGAAGGCGCGAAGGTGGTCATCGCCGACATGCTGGAGCAAGAGGGCAGGGCGGTGGCGGACAGTATCGCGGCGGCGGGCGGCACCGCGGTGTTCATGGCACTGAACGTCACCGATGAAGCCGGTTGGAATTCGGTGCTGGAGCAAACCGTTCGCGCCTTCGGGCGGTTGGACATCCTGGTGAACAACGCCGGCATCAGCGGCAGCGCGACCAACGACCTGCTCGATTCCGGGCTGTGGGAGCGGGTCATGGCGGTGAACAGCACCGGCGTGTTCCTTGGCACTGCCGCGGCGGTACGGCAGATGCGGCAGAACGGCGGCGGGTCGATCGTCAATCTGTCGTCGATTTCCGGCGTGGTGGGGCAGAGCATGGTTCACATGAGCTACAATGCCGCGAAGGGCGCGGTGCGGATCATGACCAAGTCGACCGCGGTGCAGTTCGGCAAGGAGCGGATTCGTTGCAACTCCGTCCATCCCGGGCTGATGCCGCCGATGCGCACGTCGGGCGCCACCGCCGACCCTGATGTCCGAGCCAAGATGCTGCGGGCGGTGCCGCTGGGGCGGGCCGGCGAGGTGGACGAGGTAGCCAACGCCGTTCTGTTCCTGGCGTCCGACGAGGCGTCCTATATCACCGGCGCCGAGCTTTACGTCGATGGCGGATATTTGGCGATGTAAGAGGGGCGATGTAGGTCGTCAGGGCGTAACGATGGCGAAATTGGCGTTCAGCGGCTGGATCATCGCGGTCAGCGCCGGGTAGAGCGATGCGTCGCCCTCGATCTGGATGGCGCCCGTTTGCAGCAACGGGTCGATGGCGGCGTGCTCGAGCAGCGTCCGCAGGAGGTCGGGCCAGCGTAGCCGGACGGTGGCGCCGGCGGCGGCATCCTGGACGTTCGGCTCATGCACCAGCACGCCGTTCTGGACCGCAAGCAGATGGGTTTCCTGGCGATCGGTCAGTTCGAGGTTGATCTTGAAGGCGCGCGACGCGGCCTGGTCGGGGTCGATGCGCACCGCGGCGAAGTCGAGCATCATCGGTGTGGTTGCCGCCGCCAGGACGTCGGGGCTGAAGCCGCCTGACGGCAGGCGGGCGGGACCGGTGCGCAATTCCTGGGCGCCGGTAAGGTAGATGTTGCGCCAGGTTCCGGCCTCGTTTTCGAAGCCGTTACGGGTGTAGATCGCAGCCAGGCGTTCGCGGGCCGCGATATTGGTTTCATCCGCAAACACCACGTGGTTGAGCAAGGTGGCGGCCCAGCGCGGGTCGCCCTCGCCGGCGGCGGCGTCGGCCAGCCTGATCATGGCATCGGGGCCGCCCATCGCGGCGACGTACTTGCGCGCGGCCGGTTCCGGCGGCAGCGGATCGAGGTTGGCCGGATTGGCGTCGTACCAGCCGAGATAGCGTTGATAGATCGCCTTGGAATTATGGCTCATGGTGCCGTAGTAGCCGCGGTTGAACCATTGCCGGGCGAGGGCTTCGGGCAGCCTGAGTGTCTCGGCGATTTCGGTCGCGGTAAGGCCGGTGTTCATCAGCCGCACGGTCTGATCGTGGAGGTATTTGTAGGCGTCGCGATGGCTGTTGAGGAAGCGGGTGATCTCGGGTTGGCCGAAGCGAGGGATGCCGTGGGCGGCGAACATGGTATCGCTTCGGTCGGCGAACAGGCGGATCGATTCGGTGAGGTAGTCCGCCCAGGCCTTGGCGTCGCGCACCAGTGCGCCTCGGGCGGGCAGCAGGTTGTGCATCGTGAGGTTGGCGTTCTCGGCCATGAACACGGCGCGGAATTGCGGCAGGTAGAAATTCATTTCGGCAGGCGCTTCGGTCCCCGGGGTAAATTGAAACACAATCGTAACGCCGCCAATGGTGAGTTGCTGCCCGGTGTGGGTCACCAGATCGGTCGGCGCGATCAATGAGGGCGAGCCGCGCGACGGGCGCGGGCCGAGGCCGGAGGTGATCTCGCCCTCGGCGCAGCAGCGCAGGGTGTGGCCGAACTGGAAGCGGGCGCGGCGCAGCATGGCGGGTCCGGCGATGATGTTTTCCGACACCGCGTTTTCCAGGAAGCCTTCTGGTGCGATCACCTTGACGGTGCCGGCGGCGACGTCGGCGGGGCGGGTGACTCCGCCAACGCCGCCGTAATGATCGACGTGGCTGTGGGAATAGATCACGGCGATCACCGGCTTGGCGGCAACGTGGGCGTGCAGCAGTTCGAGCGCGGCGCGGGCCGGCTCCACCGTGGTCAGCGGATCGATAACGATCCAACCGGCACCGGCATCGATGAACGACACGGTGGAGACGTCGAAACCGCGCACCTGGTAGATGCGGTCCGCCACCTTGAACAGGCCGTGCCGGGTGAGGATGCGGGCTTGGCGCCAGAGGCTGGGGTTGGCGGTTTCGGGTGGGTCGGTGTCGAGGAAGGTGTAGGCGGCGAGATCGACTGCGACCCGGCCGTCCTGGCGCCGGATGACCGGGTCGGCGCGGGTGGCGATGAAGCCTCGGGCGGCGAAATCGAAGTCCTGGCGGTCGTCCTCGGCGACGCGGCGGCGGGCGTCTTGCAGCGGGTCGGCGGGTGGTGTTGCACGGGTCGGCATCTCGGCAGGGTCCTTGGAAGGTCTTGCGGTGGGGGAAGGTCTTGCGGTGGGCTGGCCAATTGACTAGGAAGCCGGCGTCCTGGATGGGCGCGTAGCTCAGCGGTAGAGCATCGCCTTCACACGGCGGGGGTCACAGGTTCAATCCCTGTCGCGCCCACCATCCGGGGTCCCTCTCATCAGCCGCCGCAGCCGATGATGCTCGCTGTCAGCGATCAACACGCTGCCGTCGGGCGCGGCCAGGGCACCGTGCGGGCGGGCCAGACCCGAGGCGATGGTGATGATGATCCAGCTATCCGCATCGATCCGCCTGATGGCGTGGTTTTCGGTGTCCACGACGTAGATGTTGCCGTCGGCATCGACCGCCATTTCCTTCGGTGCGTCGAACACTGCGTGGCGGGCGTCGCCGCCGTCGCCGGCGTAGCCTCGGGCGCCGGTTCCGGCCACGGTCTGGATAACGCCATCATGGATGCGGCGGATGCAACTGCCTTGGCGCTCCATCACGTAGAGCGAGCCCTCGGGGGCGAAGGCGACGGCGCGGGCGCCGAAGATGGCTGCCTTGGCGGCTGGGCCGGCGTCGCCGTCGTGGCGGGGCTGTCCGGTTCCGGCGAAAGTTTCGATGGTTCGGGTGGCCAGGTCGACCACGCGCACGCGGTGTCCGGCGACGTCAGCGATGAACAGGCGGGACTGGTTGGGGCTGAGCGCCAGGCCGTTGGGTTCAGGGAGTCCGGCCTGGGGAGCGGGCCCGGAATCGCCGCTGGATTGACCCGAACCGTCACCGGCCAGGGTGGCGATGACCCCGCTGGTATCGATAACCCGAACCCGGCGGTTGAGGCGGTCGGCGAGGAACACTTGACCTGAGCGGTCGATGGCGATGCCATAGGGCTGGTTCAGCCGCGCCTGCGCGGCGGGTCCGCCGTCGCCGGAAAAGCCGGCCTCGCCGGTGCCGCAGATCGTCGAGATGATCCCGCTGGCGGCATCGATGCGGCGAATGCAATGATTGTACGTATCGGAAAAAACCAAGCTGCCGTCGGGGGAAAACGCCAGGTCGAAGGGGTTGTTCAGGTTTGCGCCGAGTGCGCTTGATCCGTCCCCGGAATAGCCTTGTTGGCCGGTGCCGGCGATGTCGGTGACGGTCCATTCGGTTCCGGATTGCGGGTTGGTCATGCGGAAGTTCCCCCTGCGAGCCGGCACGATGGTTGTCGCCACCGTCCTGTCAAGCTTAGGATCGGCTGAATTGATCGACAGTCGGAGGAAGCCTGGATGGATACGCACGTCGCCTCGGAGAGCAAACGCAGCAGTGTGGTCCGCGGCCTGTATGACAGGCTGGAGGATCGCTGCCTGATGCGCGACCAGAAGGGCGCAAGCGACGTGTTCTACGAGTTGGTGCACGCCAACCGGCCGCTGACCGAGATCGTCGCCGAGGGGGTGCGGATTCACGCGCCGTACACCCATGTGCCGTATCACGAGCGGATCGACGACGGGTATCCGAATTTCGTCAACAACGACCACTGCCTGTTGAGCGCGCGTGCGACGTTGAACCTGAACCGCATGCTGCCGCCGCATTTGGCGATGCTGCCGATGGCACAGACGATCTGGTATATTCCCACTGGCCTGGATATCTGGAACCAGAAGATCGACAAGGCGCCGGGTCATTACACGCGTCATCGCGGCAACCAGGGCGAGGTCGAGGCGCCACCGGCGCCGACGGTGTTTTGGCCGGATCAGGAGCCGCTGGCGCAGAGCGGCCCGCTGAAGGAGCGGTTGAACAACTGGATGACGCTGGTGCATCGCGGCCAGGTGATCGAGGCCTACCGGCTGTTCCTGGGGCTGATGCAGAATCCGGCCGAACGGCGTGACGTGCTGGCGGAGATGGTGTTTGCTGGGCTGATCGATGTGCAGGACCGGCTGCTGCACAACCGTTCCTACACGACCGGCCACAAAGCCTATCGCGCTCGGTCCACCGTGGAGATCGGCAATGCGCTGGGTTGGGACCATGCGCATCAGGTGGTTTATGCCGGCGCGCTGGATATCGCTGTCGGGCCGCGGTGGTATTCGACCTATGAGGTCGCCTGCAACTACATCAAGATGATGATCGAGGGTGAGACGCTGCGCGCGGTGCCGTATGGCGGGGTCAGCGATGCTGAACGGGCGATGTTGCGCAACAGCGCGCCGGTGAACCAGCAGGAAGCGGTAGAGCTATCGAACGCGGTGCTGCGGCAAGGCGAGATAGAGTCTCTGGAGGTGGTGACAAAGCTGCTGAAAGCCGGCAAGGATCCGCGCCGTATCCTGGACGTGCTGCAGATCGCGGTAGCGCAGTTGGTGCTGCAGACGCGGGACCCGAACGCGTTCAACATGCCGCACCATTGCTACGAGTATCACAACACGCTGGCCTGGTTCTGGGACACGTTCGATCATCCGCGGCGGCTGCGGCTGCTTTACGTCGCGGCCATGTTCGCCAATCGGGTGGCGTACAACCAGCAGGGCCTGGGAGAGGTGCATCCGGTGTCGCCGCAGGTGCCCTCGGGGGCAGGATCGCTGAGCGCAGAGCAGATCCTGGACCGGGTGGACCATGCGATCGTGGCACTGCATGGCGATGAGGCGATCGGCTGGACCCAGGCATACTGCGACAGCGGCGCGGACCGCGACCGACTGGTGCAGCGCATTGCCCTGGCGGCCTGCAAGATGGGCAACGACCCGCACAACCAGGAGATCGCCCAGTGCATGCTGATGGACTTCGACACCAACCGCCAGCCGGACCGCGATCGCTTGCTGCTGGCGGCAGCCTATCACACCGCCATGCACCGCAAGTACGGCGATCCTCAGGAGCCGTCGCGTCGGTTCGGACATGCAATGGGGCTAGCGGAACTGCACTGAGGCCGCACGCTCGGGGGAGGTAATTCATGACAATGTCGATTCGACCGATCGATCCTGCATCCCGGCCGTTCTTCGCGGCCGAAGTGTCGGGCATCGACATCACCCGGCCACTGAGCGGTGAGCAGGCCGGCGCGATCGAGCGGGGCATGGACCAGTACGGCGTGCTGGTGTTTCACGACCAACGGTTCGACGACGACACTCAGTTGGCGTTCTCGGGCCATTTCGGTGAACTGGAGGAAGCCAGCGGTGATCTGAACTGGGGCAAGAAGCGGCGGATCGGGTCGGCGTTGGTGAACGATATCTCCAACCTGGACAACGACAACCAGGTGCTGGCGCGTGACAACCGGCGGCGGTTGTTCAGCCTGGGAAACCGGCTTTGGCACTCGGACAGTTCGTTCAAGGCGGTGCCGGCGAAGTTCTCGTTGTTGTCGGCGCGGCTGATCCCGTCCGCTGGCGGTAACACCGAGTTTGCCGACATGCGGGCCGGCTACGACACGCTGGATGACGAAACCAAGGCCGAGATCGAGGATTTGGTCTGCGAACACAGCCAGCTGTATTCGCGGTCGTTGCTTGGGTTCAGTGATTTCACAGATGAAGACCGTGAGCGTTTCAAGCCGGTTTTGCAGCGTCTGGTGCGGCGCCATCCGTCGACCGGGCAGCGGTCGCTGTATCTGGCCTCACATGCCGGAGCGATCGTGGGGTGGCCGGTGCCGGAGGCGCGGGCGCTGCTGCGTGACCTGATCGAACATGCCACTCAGCGGCGATTTGTCTATGCGCATGGATGGCGGCAATGGGACCTGGTGATGTGGGACAACCGATCTACGATGCACCGCGCCAGGCCGTTCGATGCCGGGCAGGTGCGCGACATGCATCGCACGACGGTGGCCTGCGAACGGTCGACGATGGCGGAAGCGGCTTAGGCGGCGGGCCTTTGCCTGATCGCCATCCCGCGCTATCCATCCCGCGGCGTCGGAAAGCAGGCTATCCGGCGACGCCGGAAAAGCAGGAGAGACAAATGCGCGCATGGGCGGTGGTGGAAAATGGGCAGCCGTTGAAGGAGATCGAGTTGCCGACGCCGGAGCCGACCGGCAGCGAGGTGTTGCTGGAAGTGACGCATTGCGGCGTGTGCCACTCCGACCTGCATATCTGGGAGGGGTATTACGACATCGGGGGCGGCCAGAAGATGTCGCTGATGGATCGCGGCGTCACTCTTCCGCTGGCGATGGGGCATGAGATCGTCGGGCGGGTGGTGAAGCTGGGGCCGGATGCGAAGGGGGTGAAGGTCGGCGACCTGCGCATCGTGTTTCCCTGGCTGGGCTGCGGCAAGTGCGAAAAGTGCCTGGGCGAGGAGGATAACATGTGCTCGGTCGCAGCGCGCAGCCTGGGGGTTTACCAGAACGGCGGCTACGGGACTCATGTCGTGGCGCCGCACCCTCGGCACCTGATCGATCCGGGCACGATCGATCCGGCGGTGGCGGCGACCTATGCGTGCTCCGGCATCACGGTCTATTCGGCGATCAAGAAGGCGATGCCGCTGGCTCCAACGCAGCCGATCGTGCTGGTGGGTGCTGGTGGGCTAGGGCTGAACGCGATTGCCGTGCTGCGGGCGCTGAAGCACCAGAACATCGTCAGCGTCGATGTCAGCGCCGAGAAGCGCGAGGCGGCGTTGAAGGCCGGTGCCAGCAAGGCGGTGGACGCGCGCGGCGAGGGGCGGGCGGTGACCAAGAGCATCATCGAGGCGGCTGGCGGGCTGGTGCCGGCGGTGATCGATCTGGTCAACGGCACCGCGACGGCGCGTTTTGCTTTCGGTGCGCTGGCCAAGGGCGGCAAGCTGATCCAGGTTGGTCTGTTCGGTGGCGAACTGATGCTGCCGCTGCCGATCATGGCCATCAGAGCGCTGACGGTGCAGGGGAGCTATGTGGGTAATCCGAAGGAATTACGTGAACTGGTGAAGCTGGCTCACGATGGCGACCTGCTGGCGTTGCCGGTGTCCAGCGTGCCGCAGAGCCAGGCCCATGATGCGCTGATGCGACTGCGTGACGGCAAGGTCACCGGTCGTTTGGTGCTGAAAGCCGAGGCGGCGTGATGAGCAATTCCGGTTCGCGCCGTTCGGTGGTGCTGAAGCGACGCCCGCGCGGCGAACCCTCGGCGGCGGACTTCGAGATCCGGGAGGATGCGATTCCGCAGGCCGGCGCGGGCGAGGTGGTGACGCGGACGCTGTGGCTGTCGATCGATCCGTATATGCGCGGTCGGCTGCGTGAGGAGCAGACCTACGCGGTGGCGATCCAGATCGGTGAAGTAATGACCGGCGAGAGCGTGGGTGAGGTGGTCGCGTCGTCTCATCCCGGGTTCGCGGCGGGCGACATCGTGGTGGGGTCGCGCGGTTGGCAGACGCATTCGGTGACGCTGGGCGGTCAATTGGTGAAGATCAGCCGCGGGGGGGCGCCGTTGTCGGCCTATCTTGGGGTGCTGGGAATGCCTGGGGCGACGGCTTACGCGGGGGTGACGGAAATCTGCAAGCCGAAGCCTGGCGAGACATTCGTGGTTGCCGCCGCGTCCGGTGCGGTGGGCTCGGTTGCCGGGCAGATCGCAAAACGGGCCGGCGCGCGTGTCGTCGGCATTGCCGGTGGGTCGGAAAAGTGCCTATGGGCGCAGGACAGCCTGGGGTTCGACGATTGCGTCGATCACCGATCCATGGACCTGGGACGGGAGTTGCGGGCGGCTTGCCCGAACGGCATCGACTGCTACTTCGAGAATGTCGGCGGCGCGGTGCAGGCGGCGGTGTTCGAGCAACTGAATGCGTTCGCTCGGGTGGCGATGTGCGGCATGGTTTCGCAGTACAACGAGCACACCATGCCGCCCGGGCCCAACCTGGGCTTCGTCGTCGGCAAGCGGATCCTGATCCAGGGCTTCATCGTTTCGGACCGGCCGGCCCGGATGACCGAATGGCGTGCGATGGCGGAGACGCTGGTGGCCGATGGCAGTCTGGTTCACCGCGAGGATATCATCGATGGGCTGGAGAATGCGCCGGATGCACTGACCGGTATTCTGTCGGGGCGCAATTTTGGCAAGTTGCTGGTCAGGGTCGCGGCTGATCACGGGTAGATCGGTTTCGGGGTGATTTGGTATGCGCTGGTTGCGCGACCTGGAGGGCGTGGGCGATGAAGTTCGGCGCATCGATGTTCTTCACCGATTACTCGATGACGCCGGTGGCGTTGGCGCGGGCGATGGAGGAGCGTGGGTTCGATACTCTTTGGGCGCCCGAACATTCGCATATCCCGTTGTCTCGCAAGACGCCGTTTCCCTTGGGATCGGAGTTGCCGAAGCGGTACTACGACGTGATGGACCCGTTCGTGACGCTGACCGCGGCGGCGGCGGTGACCACCCGCTTGCGGCTGGCGACCGGGGTTTGCCTGATCGCGCAGCGCGATCCGATCCAGACCGCGAAGCTGGTGGCGTCGATCGACCAGGTTTCCGGCGGCCGATTCGTGTTCGGGATCGGCAACGGCTGGAACCAGGATGAGATGGAAAATCACGGCACCGATTTTTCGTCCCGCCACAAGCTGGCGCGCGAGCGGATCGAGGCGATGAAGGCGATCTGGACCGAGGAGGCGGCCGAATACCACGGCGAGTTCGTCGATTTCGGGCCGATGGCGGCACGGCCGAAGCCGGTGCAGGCGCCGCATCCCAAGATCCTGGTCGGGGGCGCGTTCCCCTATTCCGCTCGGCGGGCGGTGCGTTATGGCGATGGCTGGATGCCGCAGGTGACCGCGAGCGACAGCACTCCGCTAACGGATTTGATCCCCCGGTTCCGCCAGATGACGGCGGAAGCCGGACGGGGTCCGGCGGCGATGCAGATCGTGATCGGGGCGCAGCCGCCGGATGCGACGCTGATCGGGCGGTATCAGTCGCTGGAGGTGGATATGGTCTATCCCAGCCTACCGTCGGAGACGGCGGAGACAATCCTACCGATACTGGATCAGTGGGTCGGGGTGATGCGGCAGGTGAACGGGTCGCCGGTCTAGGTGTAGGCCGCCTCGACCATCCGCCTGACCGTTTCGGCGGCTTGCTCGTCCTGGGGTTCTTCCGGTGCGTCGGTGGCCGGCGGGTCGGGCTGGAAGGTCGCCACCGCCGGGATGTCGGCTGCGCTGCGTCGATGGGGCGGGCTGGCTTTCCCGCGCGGCCCGGCAGTTCGGGGTTTTTGTCGCATGGAGTCCTGTCACGGTGCTGGCGGAAACAAGCCGGTTACAGTCAACCCCGGCGGATCGAGGTGCAAGTCGCCATCGTGGACGATCCGTGTCAGTATCGTTCCATCTAGGTTGCGAGCGTGGTGGACGATCGCTCGGTCCTCGGTGCGCACGATCAGGTAGTGATGGACCGACGGAAGGCGGAAATAATCCACCAGCTTGGCGCCGGCATCGCGGGCTCGGGTGGACGGCGACAGCACCTCGACCACGATCACCGGATCGTCGAGTTTGATCGCGTCGGCTGGCGGGATTGGACCGCAGCGGACCAGCGCATCCGGTTCGTAGGTGGTCGCGGCGTCTATGGTGACGGCCATGCCATCAGGATAGACTTGGCACGGAAGTCCGCTTTGGTCGACGGCGTCGGCCAAGCGGCGGGCGATGTGGAACTTGGTCAGGGCGTGGGCGCTGCGTTCGGGGGCCATGGCGACGACCTGGCCGGCGACGAGTTCGAAGCGGTGGCCTTCGGGTTGGCGCATCGCCCAGGCGACGAATTCGTCGGAGGTCATGCGAGCGGGGGCTGGATCGGACATCGGGCCATGTTAGCACGATTTATCCCGGAGTCGGCGTTGTCCGGTCAGAACACCAGGCGTCCGCCGACGATACACAGCACAGCCGCCAGGACCGACCGCAGCGCGGGTTCCGGGATGCGGCCCGACAGGTAGCTGCCCAGTATGATGCCTGGAATCGAGCCGACCAGCAGTGAGCCGAGCATCGTCCAATCGACCGAGCCCAGCCACCAGTGCCCAACTCCCGCGATCAGGGTAAGCGGGACGGCGTGGGCGATATCGGAGCCGACGATAACCTTCATCGGCAGGCGGGGATACAGCATCAGCAGCCCGGTCACGCCCAGGGCGCCGGCGCCGACCGAGGACAGCGTGACCAGCGTGCCGAGCATGACGCCGGTCAATACGGTGAGCAGAACCGCTTGCCGCGGCGAGATCCGGTCCAGCGTCGGGCCGATCAGGTGCAGGAAGCGGGAGCGCAGGATCAGCGACAACGCGGTCAACAACAGCATGATTCCGAGCACCAGCGAGATCAGTCGCCCGCTGCCGGGACCGCCGATGCCGAAATGCGAGATCGCCAGCAAGGTGATCACGGTGGCCGGGACGCTGCCGGAGGCCAATCGGGCGACGATCCGCCAATCGACGGTGTGGTTCAGACCATGCACCAGGGTTCCGACCGATTTTGTCGCCGAGGCGTAAAGCAGATCGGTCCCCACCGCGGTGGCCGGGTGGATGCCGAACATCAGTACCAGGATCGGCGTCATCAATGAGCCGCCGCCGACTCCGGTTTGGCCGACCAGGAGTCCGACAACAAATCCTGAGAGCACGTAAAGCGGCTTGATGGCGGCCAACAGATTCATTCGGGATCACCGGTTGCTATCTGCGCTTTTGGTATTCGCCGTTTGGCTTGGACAGCGTATCACGCCGGCAGCGTCGCCTGGGAGCGGCGCTTTTGATCGGCGGCTGGTTCCGCGGTCAGCGGGGGTGGCGGGCATGCCGGTGCGCCAAGCGGCTTTGCGGCACACCCGGCGCCGTTTAGCGGTCGTCCACCGGCAGGTTGGCCTGCACCGACGGGCGGGCATTGAAGGTTTCGTGCCAGGCGGCCAGTTTCGGATGGCCGTCACGCCAGGCCAAGGATGCGAAACGAAAATCCAGGTAGGCCAGCGCCACGCCGATGGCGAGATGGCCGACGCTGAAGCGGCTGGCCGACAGCGCCTCGGCTTCCGGCTCGAGCGCCGCCGCGCAGGCAACCAGCTTGGAGCGCCACAGGTTCTTGTGCGGCTCGCTTTGCCGTTCGGGCGGGCGCAGGCCTTCGGCGAGCAGCGGCAGGGCGGTATCCAGCATGCCTTGTCCCAGCGCGTGCCGCCGAACCGCGGTCAGTCGGTCGGGCCAGGCCGTCGGATACAGTTTTGGGCCATCGTGCAGGGTATCGAGGTATTCGATGATCACCGGCGAGTCGTAGAGCGCGGTGCCGTCCGGCAGTTGCAGCGTGGGGATTTTTCCCAACGGATTGATCAGCATCAGTTCCGCATGCGGAGTGGTGCCGCCGGCCACCGTGCGAACCGTGCGGATACGGTCCTGCAGGCCCATTTCTGCTGCCGCGATCATCACTTTTCGCACGTAGGGCGAGCGCGGGGACCAATGCAGGATCATCGTCTGGTTCATTCGCCGACCTTCAGAAGGCAGTGGGTTCAGAGGTGTCTTGCCGCATGAGTCACCCGGCTTGAATGTTGCGCCCGACGCGAGCACGCGGAACAATCGACGTAACGAGACGGACGTTTGCCATGAACTGGATCGAAGTCAACGGCACCAGCCTGCGCTATGACGTCAGTGGCGCCGGCCCCAGCACTCTGGTGCTGATCCACGAGATGGGTGGCACGCTAGATAGCTGGGACCAGGTGCTGCCGGCGTTGAACCATAGCCGGGTGGTGGTTCGCCATGATACCCGCGGCGCCGGCCTGTCCGAGAAGATCAAAGGTTCGGTGACTTGGCACCAGATGGCGGACGACGTTGCCGCCTTGCTGGATGCGCTGGGGCTTCGCGGCAAGGTGGCGCTGGGCGGCATCGCGGTGGGGGCGGCGATCGCCGTGCATTTCGCGGTGCGCTATCCAGAGCGGGCGGCGGCGTTGGTGCTGCATGGTCCGGCGGTTGGGGTGAACGCGGACCGAAGGCAGGCCACGCTGGACCGTGCGGCCGCGGTGGAAGCCGGCGGGATGCGCGCGGTGGTGGAGACCAGCCTGGCGAATTCGTATCCGCTGGTGGTGCGCCACGATGCGGCGGTGTTTGCCGCATTCCGAGCCCGCTGGCTGGGCAACGATCCGGCGAGCTTCGCGGCGATCAACCGCATGCTGGCGGCGGAGAGCATCGCCCACGAACTGGGCCGGATCGCTTGCCCCGCCTTGCTGACCGCCGGGCGGCATGACGGGCTGCGGCCGCCGTCGGTCATCGAGCCGATGGCGGAGCAGGTTCCCGGTGGGCAGTACCTGACGTTGAACAGCGGACATTTCGCTTCGGTGCAGACCCCGGGCCTGGTGGCGCAGGCGATGCATTCGTTCCTGCACGCGGCGGGGCTTTGATCGTCCGGATTTCGGCCGTTTGGATCGGCCGGCGGACAGGAGGTGCTGGCGGCGGCCTATACGCCGGTGAAGGACTACTCATCGTTGGTCAGCCGGCTGAAGCAGGCGGCTGCGACGGTGATCTAGGTCGATGGCTATCATGCCGAGGTCGGTCAGCACGGATCCGAAATAGGTCGCTGCGGCGTTGCAGGCGTCGGGCAACTGGCCGACGGTACTGGGTCCGATCAGTTTCAACACCGCGCTGCATCTCGGTGTACGATTATTCGTTCTGAATATAGAACACCGCCTGTGGTCTCGCCTTTGCTGTTGGATGGAAGGCTGGGTCAGTCCAGGCCGGCCACCTTGTGGTAGCCGCGGTCATAGTAGATCAGGCCCTCATGGGCTGATCCGGTGCGCACCGCCTCGACCAGGCAGAAAAACACGTCGTGGGTTCCGACCTCGACGACGTGGTTGATGCGGCAGTCGAACACCACCACGGCCTGGTCGAGCACCGGGGCGCCGGTTTCCAGGGTCCGCCACGCGTAGCCGTCGAAGCGCTCGTTCATGGTGTGCTGGGTCAGCCCGGCGAACACCGGCGACAGGCCCTCCTGGGCCGGGGTCAGCGTGTTGACGCAGAGCACGCCGTTCTGTTTCATCGCCGGATAGGAATCGTTGGTTCGGTTGGCACAGACTAGCAGCGTTGGCGGCGTGTCGGTGACGCTTGTGACTGCGCTGGCGGTGAACCCGGCCCGGCCGCCGGCGCCATCGGTGGTGATGACATTCACCGCGGCGCCCAGACGGGCCATGGCCTCACGATAGGCTTGTTTCTCCACCGGCACCTAAGGCGTCCTCCGTTGCACTGCGATGAGTATGCAGCACGTTCGCGGCAGTGGCCAGATGAGGCCGATTTGCAGAGCGGTGTGGAACTGCCGAACGTAGCCGATTAAACCGGGGGCGTGCGGTTGGGGGGCGTCGGGTCCGGCGATGGCGAGCAAATCGGTCGAGCAAGCTGGGACGATGGGCGCCGCGGCGACCGGCGGCAGGGTCATCCGCCGGGGCGCGGTGCCGGCCGCCTGGTTCAGCGAGCGACACGGCTGATGCGGCTGCCGGCCGCCCTTGAGCCGTTGCGTCATGGCACCTTCCGCCATCTTTGGATCGCCAGCGTGATCGGCTGGCTGGGGACCTGGCTGCAGAACACCGGCGCCGGCTGGCTGATGACGTCGCTGGCGCCGGAACCGTTCATCGTGGCGATGGTTCAGGCCGCGACCATCATGCCGGTGTTCCTGCTCGCGTTGCCGGGTGGTGCGCTGGCCGACATCGTCGATCGCCGTGTGTTCCTGCTGGGGGCGCAGACATGGACGATCCTGGCGGCGAGCCTGCTGGCGATCCTGACGCTGTGTCACCTGATGACCGCAGTCTGGCTGCTGGTGCTGACCTTTTCGATCGGCATCGGATCGGCGCTGACGGGTCCGGCGTGGAGCGCGGTGGTGCCGGAATTGGTGCCGCGCGAGGACATGGTGCAGGCGATCGCGCTGAACGGCATCGGCTACAATCTGACCCGAGCGGTGGGGCCGGCGATCGCGGGTTTCCTGATCTTGCTGGGCGGATCGAGCCTGGCGTTTTCGATGTATGCGGTGTCCATTCTGGCGGTGATCCAGGCGCTGTTCGTGTGGCGGCGCGGCCGCCGGTTCACCGGGTTGCCGCGGGAGCATCTGGTGCCGGCGATGCGGGCGGGGATGCGCTTTGTGCGCAACACGCCGGCGGTTCAGGCGGCGATGATCCGGACAGCGTCCTATTCGATTCCGGCGTCCGCGCCGTGGGCGTTGCTGCCGCTTTATGTGCGGCACGACCTGGGACTGGGCCCTGGGATGTATGGCTTGATTCTGGGCATGATGGGGGTCGGGGGTGTGACCTCGGGCATGCTGCTGCCGGTGGTGCGGGCCAAATTGTCGCGCGGCGCCACGGTGATCGGCTGCACGCTGTTGTCGTGCGTCGGCATGGCGGTTGTCGGGGCGGCCCGGCACTGGATACCGGCGTGCTTGGGGATGTTGCTGTTTGGCCTGGGATGGACTTCGGCTTTCGCAACGATCCAGGCGGCGGCGCAGTTGGTGTGTCCGCCGTGGGTGCGGGCGCGGGCGCTGTCGATCTACCAGTTGGCACAGAACGGCGCGCTGACCGTGGGATCGTTCGGCTGGGGGATATTGGGCGGCGAGGTGGGTATCGCGCGCACCTTCCTGACCGCGGCGGTGGTCGGTGTGGTGCTGATGCTGATCGTGCGCGGTTTCAGCATCGAGGCGCAGGTACGCGCGGTTTCGCCGGCGGTCGAGCAGGCGGCTTTGATGCCGGCGGCGCCGGCCGCGGAGTTCGTGCCGATGCTGCGACATGCGCGCGGCCGGATCATGGAAGTGGCGTATTATCGGGTGGAACAGCCGCGTCGGATCGAGTTTCTGACGTTGATGAACGAGTTGCGACACGTTCGTGGCCGAGCCGGAGCGGTGTTCTGGCAGGTGTATGGTGATGTCGCCCATTCCGACGGGTGGGTCGAGGTGTGGTTGATGGAAAGCTGGACCGAGCACCTGCGCGAGGCGATACGGCTTTCCGACGACGATAAGAAATTGCTAGCCTCGGTTGCGGTGTTTCAGCGCCAGGCGCAGCGGCCGTCGCGTTATCTGGCGATCGAGCCGAACGCCTACCTTATGGCGCATCGAGACGATGCAATCGGCAGTTGATCGCTGGACACAAAATAGTGTCCCTATAGCAATCAGATCGTGAATTTAGGTTACCGAAATAACAGGAGTTGTGAAGACAACCCGGTCCGGGGCTACTTCGTTGGGCTTGTGCAGGGTTTGCCGGTTTGCGGTGCGCCTTGTGTGAAATCGCGATGAGGGAACACAATGTCTGAATCCCAGCACACCGGTAATCCGGGGAATTTTGCCGAGGATCGCGCGAAAGCCGCTCGTGCCGGCCATGTCGGCGGCCAGCACAGTTCAGGCAACTTCGCCAACGATCGAGAACGGGCCGCTCGGGCGGGCCGCAAGGGTGGTCAGATGAGCCACGGTCGGCCGCGCGGCAGTGACGCGGGAACCGGAGGCAGCGAGGCTGAGCGTGGTTCGGCCAGCGAGACAGCGTCCGAACGCGGCTCGCACTAAACGTGCGAAAGACGGGCTTTTGGGAAAGGTGGATGAGATGAGCGATCAAGCAGGCGGTGCTGGCGCGGCTCGAGAGCTGAGGGCGACGTTCGCCAGTCCCGACCAGATGCAGGATGCGGTCAGCAAGTTGTCGATGTCGGGGTTCGATCGCGCTGACTTGAGCCTGCCGTCACCGGGGTCGCTTGAAGGCACGGAAACGCGGGAGGAGGGGACCAAGGCGGCGTCCACCGAATCGGACGCGCGTCAGGCCCGTACCTTGGGTGCCAGCATGGTGGGAACGGCGGCGGCGCTGGCTGCGGCTGGAGTCACTGTTGCGACGGGTGGGGCGGCGATACCCGCGGTGGCGGCGGCCGCCATTGCCGGCGGCGCGGCCGGCGGATCGGTTTTCGCGGTGCAGGGCGCGGCCGGCAAGAAGGAGCAGGCCGACCGGGACACGAGAGCGGCGAGCGGGGATCTGGTTTTGGCGGTGCGCGCGGCGAACGATGCGAAGCGAGCCGAGGCGGAAGCCATTCTGCGTGCCGCGGGCGCGACCGGCATCGAGGTGGCTGCCTGAAGCCTGGCCGGCCGGGGCGTCAGGCGGGTGTGCGTTGATCCTCGCGGATCATGGTGGCGCCTTTCTCGCCGATCATGATGGTTGGGGCGTTGGTATTGCCGGTGGTCAGGGTTGGCATGATCGAGGCATCGATGACGCGCAGACCGGTCAGGCCGTGGACCCGAAGCCGGGAGTCCACGACGGCGGCGGGTCCGTCGCCCATGCGGCAGGTTCCGACCGGATGGTAGATCGTCGTGCCATAGCGCCTGGCATAGTCGAGCAGCGCGTCATCGGAGCTGATATTCGGTCCTGGAAGCGTTTCCACGGTGCTGTAGCGAGCGATCGCCGGTGCGGCGAAGATCTCTCGAGTGAATTGGATGCCGGCCTTCAGGACCTGGAAATCAGCGGGATCTGACAGGTAATTGGGCGTGATGACGGGTTTTTCCGTGGCATCGGCGCTGCGTGCCATGATCTTGCCGCGACTATCGGGGCGGACCGGGCAGACCGCTACGGTCATGCCATCCTCGCGCTCCAACGTGCCGAATTTGGTCGGATCGTAACTCGCTGGGGTAAACAGCAATTGTAGGTCTGGACTAGCTTTTTCCGGCGCCGAGCGGCAGAACACCTGGGCTGTGGTTATGCCGAAGGTCAGGGCGCCGCGGCCTTGGACGGCGAAGCGTGCCACCTCGCGCGCCAGCCTGACGCCGCGGGCGAGCTTGTTGATCGAGATCGAGCCGGCGACCCGATGCGAGATCCGGGCGACATAATGGTCCTGCAGGTTGGCTCCGACGCCGGGCAGGTCATGTATCACCGGGACGCCGATCGATTGCAGGTGCTGGGCGGGTCCGACGCCGGAAACTTGCAGCAGGTGCGGCGAATTGACGGTGCCCCCGCTGAGGATGACCTCCTTGTTGGCGCGCGCCTCGACGATCTTGCCGCGCTGGCGAAATGCCACCCCGACACAGCGCTTACCCTCGAACAGCAGTTTCGTTGCGATCGCGTCGGTTTCGACCTGGAGGTTGGAGCGGCCGCCGGCCTGTTTCAGGAAGGTCTGTGCGGTTGATCCGCGCCACTTCCCCTTGCGGGTCATCTGCGAGTAGCCGACGCCTTCTTGCTGGCGTCCGTTGAGGTCGTTGCTGAAGCGATAGCCAGCTTGCTGGGCGGCCTCGATGAAGTGGTGGGTCAGCGGCAGGATGGTGCGGTAGTCCTCGACCTTCAGCGGGCCGTCCTTGCCGCGGTATTCCAGGTCGTTGCCTTGCTTGTAGTCCTCGGACTTGCGGAAGTAGGGCAGCACGTCGTCGAAACTCCAGCCACGGCATCCCATCTGCGCCCAGCCGTCGAAGTCGGCGGGGTTGCCGCGCACGTAGAGCATGCCGTTGATGGAACTCGATCCGCCCAGCGTCTTGCCGCGCGGCCAGTGAATGGGGCGTCCGCCGCTGCCTTCGCCGCCCTCGGCGCTGTAGTTCCAGTTGACCACGGGGTGATACAGCAATTTCAGAGTGCCGGCGGGGATGTGGATCCACAGCAGCGAGTCTTTCGGTCCGGCTTCCAACAGGATCACCTTGGCGCCGGTTTCGCTCAGGCGGGCGGCAACGACGCAGCCGGCGGAACCGGCACCGACGATGATGTAATCAGCTTGCATCCGATTAGCCTTGGTTGGATGGCGGCGGGGTCAGGTGGTGGCGGTGATGTCCTGCCACAGTCGGCGCGCTTCGCCGCGCGGGTCGTTCTCTATTCGGCACGTCTTGTCCAATAGCAGGGTGGCCCGGGTTTGGGAGTCGTAGGCGGGCCAGGGCGGGATGGCGGCATGATCTGGGCGGCCGCTGCGGGCGAACGCGGCCCAGACTGAGGACATGGTGTCGGCCAGACGCTGGGCATCGGGGCTGCCGCCGGTGGCGTTGGTCAGGTCGAGCGTATTGAAGGCGAACGGCACATCCATCGCGTGCGGTGCCTTCAGTCTGCCGCCCAGCACGGGGGTTTCCCAGTCGAACGAATACATCCACACCTTGCCGCGGTTCAGGGTCGCACGGCGCTGAGCCAGGACCAGCGAGCGGATGCGGAAATTGCTGTCCGTGGTGGCCGCGATCAGCCGTTCGGCGGGGTTCAGATCGGGATACAGTTGTCCATACAAATCAAGGACGCGACCGGTGTGCTGGCCGGCGATCGGGTCGATCCGCTGGCGCAGGCCGGTCTCGGTCAGGGTGCGATCCCAGACCGGATCGAGGACGGCGAGGAAGTTCGCGGTCTCGTGCTTCATGTCGCCGATGATGAGGGGGATATCGGCACTGATGTCGGAGGCCACCGGGTCGAACGGCTGGGCCGGCAGGACGTCGCCATCGACAACCGGTCCGAACGGATAGCGATCGAACAGCGGCGATGGCGAGGGGCCCAAGGCCTTGATTGCCGGTTCCACGGCGGCCAGCAGGTCGGCGACCGGCACCGCCTGCAGCGCCTCGGCCGTAGCCGCGGCGGAGCCGAGGTGCTGGCGCACGCACTCGGTCAGTGCCAGCGCGCGATCCCGGGTCCGCAGGCGGACCGCCGCGCCGCTTTGAATGATCGCTCTGTGGAACAGACCTTTCGCCCGCGGCATCGACAGCAGCGTGCTGACCTTGGCGCCGCCGCCCGATTCGCCAAAAATCGTGACGTTGCCGGGATCGCCGCCGAAGCCGCTGATGTTGTCTCGCACCCACTGCAGCGACGCCACCATATCGAGGGTGCCGGCGTTGCCGGACAGACGGAACCGTTCGCCGCCGAAAGCCGACAGATCGAGGTGGCCGAAAATGTTCAGCCGCTGGTTGACGGTGACCACCACGACGTCGTTGCGCGCGGCCAAGCGGGTGCCGTGGGTGCGCGGCGAGTTGGCGTTGCCGTAGGCGAAGGCGCCGCCATGGAACCACACCATCACCGGGCGTTTTGCGGTCGGATCGCAGCCGGGTGTCCAGATGTTGAGCGTCAGGCAATCCTCGGTTTCGGGCGAGGGATCGGCGGCTCCAGAAAAATTTTCGAGTTCGGGGCGGGTGGGTGGACGCAGGCCATTTTGCGGCGCTTTGCCAGTGAAGCCCGAACAATCGCGGATGCCGGCCCAAGGGCTGGGCGGCCGCGGCGGAAGGAAGCGGTAGGCGCCGGCGGTCGAGCCGGCGTAGGGGATGGTCTTGAACGCCACGACATCCTCGGCCACGGTGCCCGTCACCTTGCCGGACGCGGTTTCGACCACGTTGTTCATTCGCCATCCTCCGTCGGTTCGGCGTTAGTGTGCCGGAGGAAGCGGATCGAAGGAAAGGGCCCGGCGTAGCCGAGGGCAAAACCAATATTGCGCGAGACTCGACCACCTAGCCTAGGATGTCGGCAATCAGCGAGCGAGACGGATGATCAAGCACCCGGACAAGTATCACGACTTCGAGGACCCGCAGGCGCAGCCGCGCTATACCGGCATCGCGACGTTTTTCCGGACGCAAGCCGTGCAGAAACTGGATCAGGTTGATATCGGCGTCATCGGAGTTCCGTTCGACGGCGGGGTGACCAATCGGTCGGGCACGCGGCACGGTCCGCGCGCGGTGCGCGAGCAGTCGACGTTGCTGCGGCGCATCAACTCGGTGACGCGGATCGAGCCGTTTGCCGCGACGCGCGTGCGCGATCTGGGGGATTGCTGGATTGAGCAGCCATACGAGTTGCAGGGGGCGTTGCGCGAGATCGAGACATTCTATCGCGGCGTGACCGCGGCCGGCATCGTGCCCTTATCGGTCGGCGGCGACCATGCCATCAGCCTGCCGATCCTGCGGGGGGTCGCGGCGCATGGTCCGGTTGGCATGGTTCATATCGATGCTCATTGTGATACCGGTGACGACTACATGGGGTCGCGTTTCCACCACGGCGCGCCGTTCCGCCGCGCGGTGGAGGAAGGTCTGTTGGACCCGAAGAGGGTAATCCAGATTGGGATTCGCGGCACCACCAATGACCCCGACATGTGGGGTTTCAGCCAGCGCAGCGGAATGCGGGTGCTGCCGATGGAGGAGTTCGACGACAACGGCTGGCGCCATGCCGCCGAGGAGGCGCGTCGTGTCGCCAGCGGCGGCCCGACCTACCTGACGTTCGACATCGACAGCCTGGACCCGAGCCAGGCGCCGGGGACCGGGACGCCGGAGGCGGGCGGGATCACCGTTTTGCAGGCGTTGCGTTTGCTGCGGGCGTTGCGCGGCATCGATTTTGTTGGCGGTGACCTTGTTGAGGTTTCGCCGCCGTTCGATGTGGGTTCGGTGACTGCATTCAACGGCGCGTCGGTGCTATTCGAGATTCTGTGTCTGCTTGCCGAGGCTTTGGGGGTTCGGCGGGGCGCTCGGCCGGCTTGACACCCGGCTGCCTGCGTCAAGTCAGCAGGGCGGTGCAAAACCGTCGGGACAGATCACCGTGGACCCAGGCGGCACGACGATGGTGGTGCCCGGGCGCGGAGCGGAACTCTGCGTGTAGCTGATGCAGCCGGCCAGACCGAGCGGCAGGAGCGCGACCAGAAGAAGTTTCTTCATGTGATAGGTCCTTTGCGGCGGCGGCTGACGGAATGATCTTGCAACGCGCACTTGCAACGTTCGTTCGATGTCACGGCCTGATTCAGCACGAAGAAAAAAGATTTCGGGCCCAGGTTTCTTTGGGCGACCCAGATTGCGGTGAGTATCATCGAGCGGATGATATGGTTACAGACGGAGATCCAATACCAGAATGGGCGATCCGACCTTGGTTGCGATGTGTGTCCACATTCGTCGGTTCCGCCTGGCATGTAGCGTTGCCGGATTGCACAATGTCATGGCTTTGCCGGTTCAGATGCGATCCAGCCGCGGCGTGCGCATGCTGGCAAGCAGTGCCGGGATGAACACCAGGCTGGCCAACAAGGTGCAGCCTAGGCTTATCAGCAGCAATTTCCCCATGCTGGCGGTTCCGGGATGAGCCGATAGTGCCAGCGAGCCGAACGCGGTGCCGGTGGTCAGCGCGGAGAACACGATGGCCCGCGCGGTCGCGCTGCCCAGCGGCCGCTGCTGGCCGGCGCGCCAGTTCATGACGAAGTAGATGTTGAACGAGACGCCGACTCCCAGTAGCAGCGGCAGGGCGATGATGTTGGCAAAGTTCAGCGGCAGCGGAAGCAGCACGGTAATCAGCAGCGTCAGCAATGCCGACATCAGCAGCGGAGCCATGACCAGGGCGGCATCCAGCAAACGGCGCAGCAGGCCGAACAGGATGATGGCGATGGCGATCACCGCGTAGACCGCGGCCTCGCGAAACGCTCCGACGATGGTGTCGGCGGTGTCGGCGATGGTGACCGCCGATCCGCCGGCATCGGGTGCCACCGCCACCACCTGGTGGACGAAGGTCTTCAGACCTTGCGGGCTCTGCATCTCGGGCGTCGGATTGACCTGCACCCTGGCTCTGCCGTCCGGCAGCACCCAGTCGCGGGCGAAGTCCGGCGGGATCGAGGCCAGGGTCACCGGTTCGGCGGTCAAAGCGAGCCTCAGGTGGGCAAGCTGTGCCGGCAGGAAACGGGTCAGCGCGGCATTGGTGGCCATCAGCACTTTATCCGGCGCGGTCTGCAAGCGTTGCAGATCGCCAGCCACCAGAGCCAGGGGATGATCCTTCGGCAGTTTGGCCAGCGCCGGCTCGATCTGTGCCAAGGCTGCCTTGGCCGCCATTCTGATGTCTTGCGCGGTGACAGGGGTGGCCGAACCATGCGGTGCCAGAGTGGGCGCCAGGATGGTGTTAGCGTCAGCGATCACCGCCAGCTTCTGCGGCTGATCGGGCGGTACGAAACTATTGATGCTGATCACCCCCGCCACAGTGGACAGTGTCTTGATTTTGTCGGCGATGGTGGCCGCGGCTCGGGCGTTGGGCGCCAGCACATCGATGGTGTACGGATTGGTCACCGGATTGTTGACCAGGTCGCGCAGGGTGCGCATCGCCTCGGTGTTGGGGTTCTTGGTGTCGAGCGGATCGGAATCGAACTCGAGCCAGGGCGAGACGGCGACCGCGGCGATTGCCAGCAGGCCGAACGCCAGCAGGATGATCCGCCGCCACCGCACGATGATTGGATCGATCCGCGCAGCGAACGTGAATCCGACCTCGGCGGCCTCACCGCGTGGGCGGAACAGGGTGATGGCGGCGGGCAGGAAGCCCAGGGTGCAGATGAAGGCGATGATCATGCCGGCGCCGGCGATCAGGCCCAGTTCGGCGACGCCGGAGAACGCGGTCGGCACGAACGCCAGGAAGCCGGCGGCGGTCGCGAGGGCGGCGATCAGGATCTGCACGCCGACGCGCCGGGCGGTCTCGGTCATGGCGGCGGCGGCGTCCGCGGTCTCGAAACGGAATTCTCGGTATCGGACGGAGAACTGGATGGCGAAATCGACGGCGATGCCGACGAACAGGACACCGAATCCGACCGAGACCAGGTTAAGGGTGCCGACCGCTACGGCGGCGAACAGCACGGTCAGCATCAATCCGAGCAACAAGGTCATCAGGATCGGCACGATCAGCCGCCAAGTGTGCACGGCCAGGAACAGCCATAGCGTGATCAGGATCAGGCTGCCGATCAGGCCCTTGACCGCGCCCTGCGCGACGGTGGCGAATTCCTCGTCGGCCAGTGCCACCTGTCCGGTGATGCGGACCCGGGCGTCGCCGGATTTCACGTATGGCAGATCGGCGATGATCGCCCGCATGGCCCTGGTCGCGGCACCGCCGGGCTCGAGCGCGCCGAAATCCTGGTGCGGCTGGGCGAGCACGAAATGGTATGGGCCGGCGAGTTCACTGAGGCCGCCCCCCAGCAGATTTTGCCAGGACAACGGTTTCGGGTGGCCGGCCAGCGCATCGGCCATCGCCTGATGAAAGCCTCTGATCGGAGCCAGGAAGGGGGACAGGTCGGCGTCTGCCTGGGTGACGCCCATGCCGAGCAGCGACAGGGCGGCGAACAGGCCGCGGGCGGAAGGGTCGGCGACCAGTTGGCCGAGAAACGGCTGTGCGTCGATGGTTTTGTCCATCAGGGCGGACAACTGCTTGGGCTGCAGGAACAGCAGGCCTTCCCGTTGCAGGAAGGGGCTGGCATCCGGGCGCCGCACGGTCAGAAAATGGGTCTTGTCGGTGGCCATCCGGGCGGCCAGTTCGGCGGCGGTGGCGTCGGCTTCCTCGGGAATCCGGGCATCGATGACGGCAACCAGAAGGTTGCGGAACTGCGGGAAGTCGCGGTTCATTTCGGCCGCCTGCCGGCGCCAGGGCAGGGTGTCCTTGAACAGGAGATCGGTATCGGTGCTGACGCCGAGATGGGTCCAGGCGATCCAGCCGGCGAAGGCCGCCAGCAACACACCTGCGCAGACGACAGGAAATGAAAAACGGCGGCTTAAATCGACCAGGCGGACAAGCAGGCGGATCAGCATGCGAAGGGACGGCCCATGGAAATGGCGGCGGCTTCTGATAGTCGCTCCGATTACGCGGGTCCATCGCGCAGGCGATTAAAACTTGGCGGTTGGCGGTGAGAGGTGAACTCGGCCTTGAGCTGGCGCCGCGGCGCCGCTATAGCCCGGCGTTCGCGCGGCCGGTCGGGATCGGGGGCGCCAGCAAGGAAACACAGCATGAAGCCGGGCATTCACCCCGAATACCACGAGATCAAGATCGTGATGACCGACGGGACGCAGTTCACCACCCGGTCCTGCATGGGCAAGCCGGGCGACACGCTGCGGCTGGACATCGACCCCAAGTCGCACCCGGCCTGGACCGGGGTGCAGCGGATGCTGGACACCGGCGGCCAGGTTGCCAAGTTCAACAAGAAATTCGCCGGGCTCGGGACGAAGAAATAGCCTCCCGACCGCCGCCGGCTTGGCGCGGCATTCGACCGCGTCGGGCCTAGCGGAGCTCTTGAACGGACAGGCATTGGTTAC
Source organism: Rhodopila sp. (assembly GCF_965277165.1). Lineage (GTDB taxonomy): Bacteria > Pseudomonadota > Alphaproteobacteria > Acetobacterales > Acetobacteraceae > Rhodopila. Next base: position 409,474 of record NZ_CBDICE010000005.1, on the reverse strand, counting down.
CAAATCTGATCGCGTCGGAAATGCCCAGTCGGGGTTCCCGGGCGTGCAGGCAGGCTGGCCCAGTTCGGGCGGCCGCAACGAGTGACCTTGCTTAGTAGGAGGTTTTGGTAATGACCAGTGTTGATTTTGCTCCGCTTTTCCGCACCGCGATCGGGTTTGATCGGCTGGCTCGGTTGGTGGACACCGCCGCTTCCGGTCAGGAGGCGCAGAGTTACCCGCCGTACAATATTGAAAAGACCGGCGACGATTCGTATCGTCTGACCATGGCCCTGGCCGGCTTCCGTCCTGAGGATTTGGACCTTACCGTCAAGGATAACACATTGGTGGTTTCGGGGCGTGTGGCCAATGATGGCCAGAAGCCGGAGATCCTGTATCGCGGGATTGCCGGACGCGCGTTCGAACGCCGTTTTGTGTTGGCCGACCACATCGTTGTCGAGGGTGCGGATGTGCAGCACGGGTTGCTGCATGTCGGGCTGAAGCGGGTGGTGCCGGAGGCGCTGAAGCCACGCAAGATTGCCATCGGCAGCGCGGCACCGGCGGTGCAGGGCTCGATCGCCAACGATACCCAGGATGCGTCGAAAGCAGCCTGATCGGCGATGCGATGATGAACGCGGGGGCCGGGTTTCGGCCCCCGTTTTTCATGCCGAATCGATTGGCCGTCTGGTGGCAGTCGAGGCCCGGACCGCGGGTGCACTCGCGGCGGGCAGTCCAGTCGGGTCGCCATCACGGTCGCTTGAAAAATGCGTCGGCCGCGCTGCGGTGGCCGTTCTTGCGGCCGATGTCGGCCTCGACCCTGGCAATCTCTGTTCTCAATTCCTCGATATAGCTGCGCAGTTCATCGATGCCGAGGCTGTCGAGCAGCAGCGGGTCGAGCCGGCGGCGTTTTGTCAGGGGTTCGTCTTCTTCCCGGGCCATTTGGTTGTTCCTTACTGGCGATATCCGGCGGCATGGCGTTGCAGCCATGCGCGCGGGAGAGACCTTAATACCGCCAAAGTTGCTTGACCGACCTCTATTGGATTGTCATATCCGCAATTCGGCCGCGGCCAGTTGTTGTTGTTTTGTGTGGGCATTTGCGGTGAATGGCCTGCGATCGGCAGCACCAAAACGAAAATCGCCCGCCTTCGGCCCTGAGAGTGTGAAAAAGCCATGACCCTTCCGCTGATGCCAAAGGCCACCGCCGTGTGGTTGATCGACAAAACCGCCCTTACGTTCACACAGATTGCGGAGTTCTGCGGCATGCATCCGCTAGAGGTGCAGGCGATTGCCGACGGCGAGGTCGCTCAAGGGATCGTCGGCTACGACCCGGTTGCCAATATGCAGACAACTTCGGAGAACATTCGCCAGTGCGAGGCCGATCCGAACGCCCGGCTGAAGCTGATCGCGAATGCCCTGCCGATGCCCAAGCGGCTGCGCGGGTCGCGGTACACACCGGTTGCCAAACGCAACGACCGCCCGGACGCGATTGCGTTCGTGCTGCGCAATTATCCGCAGCTTTCGGAAGCCCAGGTCGGCAAATTGCTCGGCACGACCAAGGACACGATTCAGAAGGTGCGGGAACGCACGCACTGGAACAGTGCAAACATCAAGCCGCGTGATCCGATCATCCTGGGGTTGTGCAGCCAGACAGACTTGAATGCGGCGGTGGCTCAGGCAAACGACCGCTTGCAGCGGGAAGGGCGCGCCGTGCCGGTGCCGCAGCCGGAGGCGGACGAGGCCGCCTGACCGGCCTGGCGGGGGCAAGCTGAACGGTGTCCGTTCAGTCGGCTTGGGTTCGCAGCCTCTCTATTTCGTCTTTCAGGCGCAGCTTTTCGAGTTTTAGTCGCATGAGGGCTTCCGTATCGGGTTGCGGACGATGGTCCTCGTCGAAAATTCGCGTTTCGAGAGACGCATGCCGTTCCTTCAGCGCGTCGAGACGGGTATTCAGGCTCATGGACTGGGTACCTCCGCGTTTAACCGGTGGGCTGCCAGCGGGCACCGCAGTGACCGCGGCGGTTCAACGTAACGCGTTTGCCATCGACCTGACCAGCTACAACTTCGTTCTCGGTTTGAGGATTTATTTCTATCGTAGGTTGTGGTCATGCTGAGCGATAGGGATTCACTGCTGCGCAAGCTGCATGGGTTGCGCAGCGAGCATCGGGACCTGGACACCGTCATTGCGCGCCTCGCTGACCAGGGCGCGTCGGATCAGCTGCATCTGCAGCGTCTGAAAAAGCGCAAGTTGATGCTGCGCGATGAGATTGCCTGGCTGGAAAGCCGGCTGATCCCGGACAGTATTGCCTGACATGGCGGCGGGACAGGCAGCTTTGGTCGGGATCATCATGGGCAGCCAGTCGGACTGGCCGGTGCTGAGGCACGCGGCCGAAATGTTGGCCAGGCTTGGTGTGCCTCATGAGGTGAAGATCGTCTCGGCGCATCGGACCCCGGATCGGTTGCGCGGCTTTGCGAAGACGGCTCGGGATCGCGGATTGAAGGTCATCATCGCCGCGGCAGGGGGTGCGGCGCATCTGCCGGGGATGTGTGCATCGTGGACATCGCTGCCGGTGTTGGGTGTGCCGGTGGAGGGGCCGACGCTGGGCGGCATGGACAGCCTGCTCTCGATGGTTCAGATGCCGGCGGGCGTTCCGGTCGCCACCCTGGCGATCGGCCGGGCCGGGGCGGTGAACGCGGCGCTGCTGGCGGCGGCAATCCTGGCCACCGGCGATGCCTCGGTTGCGGCACGGCTAGATGCGTTTCGGGCCGAGCAGACCGCGGCGGTGCCGGAGGCTCCGGAACCGACGACCGGGCGGGGGGGGCGCGAGGATCCATCATGACCCGGTTTCCGCTGCCGCCGAATGCGACGATCGGACTGGTGGGAGGTGGGCAGCTTGGCCGGATGTCGGCGCTGGCCGCGGCGCGACTTGGTTACCGCTGCCACATTTTGACCCGGGAGACCGACAGTCCGGCGGCGCAGGTCTCGCATGGCGTGACGATCAGTGACTACAGCGATCCGGTCTCGTTGCGCGCGTTCGCCGATGTGGCGGACGTGATCAGCTTTGAGTTCGAGAACGTCAGCGCCGAGGGGTTGGATCTGTTGGCCTCGATCCGGCCGGTGCGACCCTCGCCCTCAGTGCTGCGGATCAGCCAGGACCGGGTGGATGAGAAGACTTTTCTCAATGGCGCGGGCGTTGCGACGGCGCCTTGGGCGCGGGTGGATTCCAGGCGGGAGCTTGACGAGGCGGTGCGTCGGCTTGGGCTTCCCGCGGTGCTGAAGACCACCCGGCTGGGCTATGACGGCAAAGGGCAGGCGACGCTGCGCGCGATGGCGGACCTGGACGGCGCGTGGGCTCGGCTGGATCCGAAGCCGCTGGTGCTGGAAGGGTTCGTGGACTTCGCCCAGGAGATCAGCGTGGTGGTGGCGCGGGGCGACGATGGCGCCTTGTCGAGCTTCGATACCGTAGAGAACCGTCATCGCGATCACATACTAGATCTGACCCTGGCACCGGCGCGAATTTCGCCGGCGGCGGACCAGGCGGCGCAAGCGATCGGCTGTCGTGTCGCGGAAGCGCTGGACGTGGTTGGGCTGCTGGCGGTGGAGATGTTCATCGACAGCGACGGCAAGGTGTTGGTGAACGAGATCGCGCCTCGGCCGCACAACTCCGGGCACTGGACGATCGATGCATGCCCGGCGAGCCAGTTCGAGTTGCACATCCGGGCGATTGCCGGGCTGGCGTTGCCGTCGGCGACGCGGCATTCGGATGCGGTGATGAAGAATCTGATCGGGCCCGAAGGTGTGGCGCTGTGGCCGGCCGCGGTGGCGGAGCCGGGTCTGATCCCGCACCTGTATGGCAAGGCGGCGGCGTTGCCGGGGCGGAAGATGGGGCATGTGACACGGCTTTTCCCGCGCGGTGGGCTGCCGGGGGATTTCGGGGTGAATGCGGCGTTGGGGGTGCTGGGCGGTTGAGGGGTTTGAGGTCGATCGGTGCCTTGCTTCCGCCGCGTTCGGGGGCTATAGGCGCGAATTCGGCCGGAGTGTAGCTCAGCCTGGTAGAGCACTGTGTTCGGGACGCAGGGGCCGGAGGTTCGAATCCTCTCACTCCGACCAGAAGCGACTTTGTTTTGGGTAGTCAGGTCGGTGGTATCAACCGACCAAAGGTGTATGGTTCGATTGTTTCGTTGTCCATCGTCGACCGGACGATTTTCAATTGACAGATCGACTGCAGGTTCATTCAATATGCGCTGATATGCCGAGGACCCGACCGAACCCGATCGCTATTTGTACGGTGATGACCTAATCACCGTTAATGATTTCCTTAATGGCGTTGTACGGCACGTGGACGCGGGCGGGGAATTTTCGGGCGCTCGTGTCTAGCGCTTCAAGTTCATCTTCAGGACTACGCCAGGATGGATCGGCGGAAGGTTGTCGGTCCGACTGGTCATCGAATCCTCCGGTTCGAGGGCTTTGAGTGATCGCCGACGAGCCAGCTTTTCCGGAAACTGGCAAGCCGTGGGTCTATGCTGGCGCGCTTTTTGACTGTCATGCGTCAGACCATTTTTGTCCCCAGTGGTCGGTGAAGACGACGTCCTGCAACGCGGTTCGTCCGACCGGTCCGAACTTTCCCAGCGGGTAGCCGACTGGCAGTATGGCGTAGGAATGGGCGTCCTCGGGCAGTCCCATCGCGGCTTCCGTTTGCTTCTCGAACAGCAGATAGAGCGTGGTCAGGGTGGCACCGAGGCCGAGCGCGCGGGCTGCCAACAGCATGTTCTGCACTGCCGGGTAGATCGAGGCGCCCGAGGTCCTGGTGTGGGTTCCGCCCTGCAGACAGGGCACGATCCATACCGGCGCTTCGTGCAAATGGTCGGCCAGATGCTCTGCCGCCGCCAACATGCGGTCGAACCGGTCACGGGTCGATCCGGGTGCCGGAGCGCCAGCGCGGTATCGCGGCGCCACGGTTTCGTGCCAGGCGCGGCGGTACCAGTGCGCCGTCGCGGCCTTGATCGCGGGATCGCGGATCACCAGGAAGCGCCAGGTTTGCATGTTTCCGCCGTTGGCCGCCGCAATGCCGGCATCGAGGATCTGGCGGATCAGTGCGGCGGGCACCGGGTCTGGCTTCAGCCGGCGCATCGAGCGTGTGGTGCGGATGATCTCAAACAGGTCGGTGTTCATGGTGCGGCCCTGCTGCTCGGCGCCGATCGGTTTTCCCGCGGCGTCTGGTTGGACATCGAAATCAGGTCATTCCTAGCCGCTGCGAAGCGATACGAGCGCCGTCGGCCATTGCCCGCAGCTTGGCCCATACCACGTCCTCGGCGACCCGGCCGCGGCCGGCCGAGGTATCGAAGCCGCAATCGGTCCCGGCCAGCACGCGGGTCGGATCGCCGACCGCGCGGACTGCCAGCTCGAGCCGGTCGGCCACGACCTCGGGATGCTCGACGAAATTGGTCAGCGGATCGATCACCCCGGCCACCACCACCTGGCCGTCGGCGAGCGGCAGGTTCTTCAGGCAGCGGTATTCGTGGGCATGGCGGGGATTGGCGAATGGCAGTACCCAGCCTCCGACTTTTGCCCGAGCGATGGTGGGCAGGATGTCCTGCAGATCGACGTCGCAATCGTGCGGCGCCTCGTAATTGCCCCAGCAGGCATGAATGCGGACCCGGTCGGCAGGGATATTGGCCAGGGCCTGGTTGATGGTTTCCACCACGCGTTCGGCGAAGTCGATGAAATCGCCCAGCTTGCGGTCCTGGAAAGAGACGTGTCGTTCCAGCGCGAGGTCGGGCGCATCGATCTGCAGCAGGAAGCCGGCCGCGACGATTGCCTCGTACTCGATGCGCAGGGCCTGGCCGAGGGCGTGCAGATAAGCGTCCTCGGTGTCGTAATGTTCGTTCATCAGGGCGGCGGCGATGATGCCTGGCGATGGCGCGGTCATGAACGGTTCGGCGAAGCGGCCCTCCACCTCGGACAGGGTGGCGTGGAATTCGTCGCACTCGGCCTTGATAAGGGCGGGGTCCAGATAGGCCACGGCTCCGATCGCCTTGGGCAGGGCGCCGCGGTTGCTAACCGAACGGCGGGCGCTGTCCTGTTCGCTGGCCCAGGCTTGATATCCGGGGTATTTGACGACGTCGGCCATCGGCCGGCGGTTCCAGGTGCCGCCGAAGCCCGTCATGCGCCGGCGCACGTAGAGGAAGAACGCCTCACGCTGCTGCTCGCCGTTGTTGCCGACGTCGATTCCCGAGGCGATCTGCTGGCGCACGACGTGGCGGGTCGCCAGCTTGCCGGCGGCATCCAGCGCCGCTTCGTCGATCGCCTCGCCGGCGGCGCGGCGCGCATAGAGGTCGGTCAGTGCGGCTGGACGGGGCAGGCTGCCGGTATGGGTGGTCAGGATGCGGTGTTGGCTGCTGAGCATCAGCCGGCGGCCTCCATGAAGCTGGTATAGCCGAACAAGCCGACGGCGCCGCCGGTGTGCAGGAACACGACGGTCTCGTGCTTGGGCAGGATGCGCTTGCGGATCAGGTCGATCATCCCAGCCATTGCCTTGCCCGAGTAAACCGGATCGAGCAGGATTCCCTCTTGCTGGGCGAGCATCTGGACGGCCTCTCGCATGGCTGGGGTGGGGATGCCGTAGCCGGTGCCGACATAATCGCAGTTGGCGACCACGGCCTGGCGCGGCACGCCGGCTTTCATCCCGACATACTGAGCGGTGTCCTGGGCCAGGCGGTGGACGTTCTCCTCCTGGCGGTCACGCGGCAGCCGCACGCCGATGCCGAGCACCGGAACCTGGGCGTTGATTCCCTCCAGCCCGACCAGCAGGCCGGCATGGGTTCCAGCACTACCGGTGGCGGTGACGATGCGGTCGATCCGCAAGCCCATTTCGTCGGCCTGCTGCATCAGTTCCTGGGCGCAGGAGACATAGCCGAGCGCGCCGACCTTGTTGGAACCGCCACCGGGGATTACGTAAACCTGCTCGCCGGCGGCGCGCAGGGCGGCGCCCTTTGTCTCGGCTTCGGCGTTCATGTCGAGGCCGGCGGCGCGATATTCGATGTTGCATCCGAACAGCTTGTCCAACAGCACATTGCCGCTGCCGAGGTAGTCGCGATCGTTGGTTTCGACCCGATGCTCGAGCAGCGCGGTGCAGGTCATGCCGACTTTTCGAGCGACCGCGGCGGTTTGGCGGACATGGTTGGACTGCACCGCGCCCTGGGTGACGACGTGGGTAGCGCCCTGCGCCTTGGCCTCACCGATCAGCCATTCCAGCTTGCGCACCTTGTTGCCGCCGGTGGCCACGACGGTGCAGTCGTCGCGCTTGATCCAGATCTCGGGGCCGTCGAGGGTGCGCGTCAGGTTTTCCAGCCGCTCGAGCGGGGTTGGCGCCGGGAACAGGCGAACCCGCGGAAATCGGGCGAGATGCATGAGCGTTCTCCTGGAGAATTGTTTTGGCTGGCTATCTAATGTTTAATTTGGTGTATCCTGTCCCATCCGGCATTCGAGGGCCAGATAGGCTTGTCCGGCGGCGGCTAATCTTCGTATCGGACGGGTAGAAAAGCGCATACGGGAAGGGCGATAGCCATGCACATCATCCGAAGGTACGGTTGGGAGGTGGCGGAGCGTGCGGTCACCCCGGAACATCTGGTGCTGCATCGCCGGTCGGTGCTGGCCGGCGCGACGGCGATGACCATGCTGCCGGCGATGATGGCTTACGCCGACACCCCCACGGTGCAGGACTACAAGCCTGGGCGGCCGCTGACCGAGGAGAAATATGCGACCACTTACAATAACTATTATGAGTTCGGCGACAGCAAGAACATCTGGCGCGACGCGCAGGCGCTGAAGCAGCGGCCGTGGACGATCAAGCTGGACGGCATGATGAAGCAGCCGCGCACCATCGCTATCGACGATTTGCTCAAGCAGGTGTCGCTGGAGCAGCGGGTCTATCGTCACCGTTGCGTCGAGGCGTGGGCGATGACGGTGCCGTGGACCGGCTTTCCGCTCGCCGCGCTGCTGAAGCTGGCTGAGCCGCTGGGTTCGGCCAAATACGTGGTGTTCGAGACCGCACAGAACAAAGTGATGCCGGGTCTGGATGTGCCGCTTTATCCGTGGCCATATGTGGAGGGGGTGACGATCGCCGAAGCCGGCAATGACCTGGCGTTCATCTCCACCGGGATGTATGGCAAGCCGCTGCCGCCGCAGAACGGCGGGCCGATCCGGCTGACGGTGCCGTGGAAATACGGCTTCAAATCGGGCAAGGCGATCGTGAAGATCAGCTTCACCGACAAGCGTCCGATGACATTCTGGGAAGCCCTCGGGCCATCGGAATATGGCTTCTGGGCGAACGTGAACCCGGGGGTTCCGCACCCCAGGTGGAGCCAGGCGACGGAACGGCTGCTGGGCACCGACGAAAGAGTGCCAACACAGATTTTTAATGGCTATGCTGAACAGGTCGCTGCGTTATACGCTAACCTGAAGACAGAGAAGCTATTCATGTGATTGCCCAACGCGTCCTGGCCGTGATGTCCGCCATTTTCCTGGTCGCTGCCGTCGCCGTTGCGACGTTCGGGCCGGAAAGCATATCGCTGGGGCAGGCGCTCTACATGCTGGACCATGACGTACTGGACAAGCTGCCTGACTGGTCAACCCGGACCCTGGGCACCTGGGTGTGGACGTCGGTGATCCAGCCACTGCTGGTGCGGCCGGCTTGGCTGGTCCCGGCCTCGGCGGGGATCGTTTGCGTCGGGCTGTCGATGTCCTTCGCCAACCGCAAGACTTCGCATCGGTCGCACCGGCGAAGCTGACGCGATCGCTGTTGGATGGTGGCGTTTCGCCTCGACCGTCGATCAAAACAAGGCGACTGGGAGCGGTGGGTTTGCGATGGCGCCATTGAAAAGCGATCCGGCTTGTTTCGAAGTCGTTAAGAACGCGCTTTATTCGGCGGCCGAGGAGATGAAGATCGTCCTGGCGAAAACCGCCTATTCGCCGCTGCTGAAGGTGGCGGGGGACTACTCCTGCGGCATTTTCGACGTTGATGGGAACATGGTGGCGCAAGGGCCAGATCTGCCGATCCACCTGGGATCGATGCCGGATGCGGTGCGCGCGGTGGTGCGGGCGTTCGGCGACGTGGTTCCGGGGGACGTGTTCATCCACAACGATCCGTATGACGGGGGATCGCATCTGCCGGACGTGAACGTGGTGGCGCCGGCGTTCCATCAGGGTCGTCTGCTGGGATTCGGCTGCGTCCGTGCGCACTGGCCTGACATCGGCAGTGCCACGCCGGGCAGTTACGGCGCGGTGACTGAGATCTATGGCGAGGGACTGCGCCTGCCGCCGGTACGGCTGTATCGGGATGGCCGGCCGGACCCGGCGGTGGAGGCGATCATCCTGGCCAATGTGCGCACTCCGGCGGAGCGGCTGGGCGATCTGCGCGCGCAGGTGGCGGCGAACTATCGGGCGGCGCAGCGGCTGGGGGAGCTGGCGGCGAAGTATGGCACCGACTCGCTGTTGGAGATCATGCAGGAGGTGCTGGATTACTCGGAGAGGATGATGCGGGCGGCGCTGCGGGCGCTGCCTGACGGTGAAGCCGAATTCACCGATGTGTTCGATGGTGACGGGGTGATCGGGCCGGGAGAGGCCGAGGACGAGACCTTCAAGGTTCATATCAAGGTGGTGAAGCGCGGCGATACCATCACCGCCGACTTCAGCGGGTCGGACGGTGCCGTTGCAGGGCCGATGAACGCGCCGCTGACGGTGACCGCGTCGGGGGTGTTCTGCGCGCTGAAGATGATCGCCGACCCGAACAGCCTGATCCCGCCGAACTCCGGTTGCTGGCGTCCGGTAACGGTCACCGCGCCGCTGGGATCGGTGGTGAACGCGCAGCATCCCTCGCCGGTGGTTTACGCCAATCATGAGATCTCGCACCGGGTGGCGGACATGGTGATGGCGGCGCTGTTTGCGATCACCCCGCGTTCGGTGATGGCGGGTTCGCAGGGGACTTCGGCGGTGATCACCTTCGGTGGGGTGGATTATCGCAGCGGCGATCGTTTCGTCAGTTACGAGTCGGTCAAGGGCGGGTTTGGGGCGCGGCCGATCAAGGACGGCATAAACGCGGTGGCGAGCACCGTGTCCAACATGAGCAACACGCCGATCGAGATCCTGGAGATGAGTTTTCCGTTGCGGGTGGAAGAATATTCGCTGGTGCCTGACAGCGGCGGCGCCGGCACCTATCGCGGTGGGCTCGGGGTGCGGCGGGTGTGGCGGGTGCTGGAGAATCAGGCCCATGCCGCGGTTTGCTGCGAGCGGACGGTCACGCCGGCGTTCGGTTTGGACGGCGGCCTGGCTGGGGCGGCGGCGCGGCTGGAACTGATCGCGCCGCGATCGAATGCGCGCCGGCTGACCAGCAAGGGCGGGTTCCTGGCGCCGGCCGGGTCACTGGTGGTGATGGAGGCGCCGGGGTCGGGGGGTTACGGGCCGCCTTCGGCACGCGATCCGGCGGCCCTTTCCCAAGACCTGCTGGACGGTTACGTTACCGCGGTGGAAGCATGCCATCTGTATGGCGTGGAGACGGCCTGAGGCGCTTTATGGTGGGCAACTTGCCTGGCCGAGACAACGGAAGGAAAATGATATGTCGCAATCGCTGCCACTCGTTGCCCAGAAGGGGTCCTACAAGATCGAGGTCGAAGCAGGAAAGTCCTATTGGTGGTGCGCCTGTGGCCAAAGCGGCACGCAGCCGTTCTGCGACGGGAAACACAAGGGTTCCGGCTTCGCCCCGATCAAGTTCGAAGCGGATGAGAGCCGCACGGTATCGTTCTGTGGATGCAAGGGAAGCGGCAAAGCGCCGCTTTGCGATGGGTCGCACAAGAATATCCCATAGCTGAATCTCGGATCGCGAGCGATCTTCCCTTTCGGCGGGACATTTGCCATCCTTTATTGCCTATACAATGGAGGTGACAGGTGACCCGAGTGGAATTGACCGAGAAAATCCTTGATATCAAGCGGGAGAAGGATTGGACCTGGAAGTATATCTGCGAGCAGATCGGCGGCATGTCGGAAATACTGCTTGTCGGCGCGCTGCTCGGACAGATGAAGCTGGTCAAGCCGCTGGCACGGAAGGCGGCTTCATTGTTCGGGCTGAGCGCGGCCGAGCAGCGGATGTTGAACGAGGTTCCGTATCGCGGAAGCCCGATGCCTCCGACTGATCCGTTGCTTTACCGGTTCTATGAGCTGGTGATGGTGAATGGGCCGGCCTGGAAGGCGTTGATCGAGGAGGAGTTTGGCGACGGCATCATGTCGGCGATCGACTTCGATGTGGCGATCGATCGGGAGGCCAATCCGATGGGCGACCGGGTGAAGATTACGATGTCGGGAAAGTTCCTGCCGTTCAAGTATTACGGCAATGAGCAGGGGATCCCGGAGACCGGCGTCCGGGAAGAGTAGCGCGTGTTCCGCGTCACGGAGCGACCCGGGTGCGGTCATCACGCGTGCTCAGTCTGACAGCGGCCAGCCTCGTTGTTGGTAGGCGCCGTCCCAGAATAGGTATTCGTATTGGGTGGAGCGGGTGAAGGCGGTCATCATTCGTGCGCGCAGTCCATCGGTTGCGGCGGCTGCGGCGCGGTCGGTCGCGGCGATGACGGCGCGGACGGCGTCGCCGAACGCGGTGTCGGAATAGGTGCCGATCCAGGCGCGATATTTGTTGTCGGGGGCGGCGGTTCGGGCGATGGCGTTGCCGACGTCCCAGTAGATCCAGAAGCAGGGCAGCAGCGCCGCCATCAGCACCTCCCACGGTTCATGGTAGGCGGTGGCGAGCAGGAAGCTGGTGTAGTTCAGACAATCAGGTGATGGTAGGGCAGGTGATGGTTCGGCAGGTGATGGTTGGGCAGGAGATGGTTGGGCGGGTGATGGTTCGGGTGGCGCCGGAGCGGCGGCGGACTGGGTCAGATATTGGGCGTGCAGGGCCTGCTCGACCGCCACGGCTTGCAGCGCGCATTCACCGAATAGGCGCAAGGTGGCGCCGTCCGGCCCCTTGGCTCCGGCGATCACCAGGATGCGGGCGTATTGGTCGAGATAGAGTGCATCCTGCGTGATGTAGAACCCGAACCTGGCCGGATCGAGCGTGCCGGCGGCGAGTTCGCGGTTGAACGGCAAGGCATGGATGGCGGCGCGCAGTTCGGTGGTGCTTTGCCAGGCGTGGTCGCAGAAGCTGGTCATGCGATGCTCTTGGAGGCCATTTCGAAGGTGTTGCGCGAGAGGCCGGGCAAGTCGAGAATCCGTTGCAGTTCAGCCTGCATCAGATGCTGCCGAACGGTGTCGAAGCGGCGCCACTGACCCAGCGGCGAGACCATGCGGGCGGCGACCTGGCCGTTGGTTGGGTCGAGCTGAACGATGGTGTCGGCGTACAAGAGGTAGCCGGCGCCGGATCGGTCGTGGAAGCGCACCTGATTGGCGGCGAAACTGCTGACCAGGGCGCGGATCCGGTTGGGGTTGCGCAGGTCGAAGTCGGGATGGGCCTTGAGGTCGCGCACCGCTTGGGCGGTGGCGGGCAGCGGCGACAGCGCCTGGATCGCGAACCATTTGTCGAGCACCAGCGGATCGCCTTGCCAGGCTTGGTAGAACCTATCCAGTGCTTGGGCTTGCTGCGGGCAATCCACGCCTGACAGGATGGCAAGCGCGGCCAGCACGTCGGTCATGTTGGCGCCGGTGTCGAACTGCGCCTTGGCGAGCGGCACCGCCTGGGCATCGCCGCCGGCGACCAGATAGCTGAGGCAGGCGTTGCGCAGCGAGCGGCGGCCGATCGCCGGCCCGTCGATGGTGTATCCACCATTGTCGGTCAATGTGTCATACAGGGCGCGCAGCTGGCCACAGAGTGCCTGGCCGATCGCGTTGCGGGCGGTGTCGCGGGCGGTGTGGATCGCATCGACATCGACGACGTTCATCTTGTCGGCGAGCGAGGCTTCACCGGGAAGCGCCAAGGCCTCGGCGGCGAACGCAGGTTCCTGGTCCAGGGTGGACGCCATCGCCTCGATCAGTGCGGGGTCGGTGACTGGATCGCGTCCGGCCTGGATGGCGGCGACCATGTCGAGCAGTACCGAGGCGGCGAATTGCTGGCCGGATTCCCAGCGCACGAACGGGTCGCTGTCGTGCGCGGCGAGGAAGCGCAGACGATCGGGCGCGAGGCCCGATAGCTTCACCGGGGCGGAGAAATCGCGCAGCAGAGATGGCACCGGGGGGCTGGCGACGTCGATGAATTCGAAGCGGTTTTCCGTCCGTGTGGCGAGCAGGATCCGGGTGCCGGGCGCGGGGTCGGGGTCGCCTTGGAGCCGGGTGGCGAGTTGCTGTCCGTTGCCATCGAGCAGGCCCATGGCGACCGGAATGACCTGGGGATATTTGTCCGGCTGGCCAGGGGTGGGCTTGGTGCTCTGTCGGATCGTCAAGGTGTAGCGTTTTGTTGCGGGATCGTAGGTATCCTCGACCGAGATTTCCGGCGTGCCCGCTTGGTGATACCACAATTTGAAGTCTTGCAGATCGACGCCTGATGCGTCCTGCATGGCCTGCACGAAATCATTGATGGTGACGGCTTGATTGTCGTGGCGGGCGAAGTAGAGGTCCATGCCGCGGCGGAACGCCGGACGGCCGATGATGGTGGCCATCATGCGGATTACCTCGGCGCCCTTGTTGTAGACGGTCGCGGTGTAGAAGTTGTCGATCGCCATGTAGCTCGCGGGTTGCACCGGATGGGCGAGCGGGCCGGCGTCCTCGCGGAACTGCGCCGCGCGCAGGCCGCGGACGTCGCCGATTCGTTTGACGGCCCGGCTGCCCTGGTCGGCGGAGAATTCCTGATCGCGGTAGACGGTGAGGCCTTCCTTCAGCGACAGTTGAAACCAGTCGCGGCAGGTGACGCGGTTGCCGGTCCAGTTATGGAAATACTCGTGCGCGATGACGGTCTCGATGCCCTGGTAGTCGGTGTCGGTCGCGGTCTCGGGCCGGGCGAGGACGTATTTGGTGTTGAAGACGTTGAGGCCCTTGTTCTCCATTGCGCCCATGTTGAAGTCGGACACGGCGGCGATGTTGAACACGTCGAGGTCGTATTCCAGGCCGAACACCTCTTCATCCCAGGTCATCGACGTCTTTAGCGAGCGCATGGCGTGGGCGCAGCGGTCCTCGTCGCCGCGGCGGACGTAGACGCCGAGCTCGACGGGGCGGCCGGATCGGGTGGTGAAATGGTCCTTGACAGAAACGAGATCGCCGGCGACCAGGGCGAACAGGTAGCATGGTTTTGGATGCGGGTCGGTCCAGGTGACCGAGCGGCGGTCGCCGAACTGGATGGTCGGGCCGGGGTTGCCGTTGGACAGCATGACCGGGCAGGCGCTGATGATGGTCGTGGTGTAGCGCGACATCACATCAGGACGGTCGGGGAAGTAGGTGATGCGGCGGAAGCCCTGAGCCTCGCACTGGGTGAAATAGTTGCCGCCGGAGACGTAGAGGCCGCTGAGTTCGCTGTTGTCCTTTGGCGCGATGCGGGTTTCGATTTGCAGCGTGCAGGCGTCGGGCATGTCGGGGATGACCAGGCCGGCCTTGACGATGTGGTAGTCGGTTTCAGTCAGGGGTACGCCGTCGCGGGTCAGGCGGAGCAGGGTCAACGCCTCGCCGTCGAGATGCAGGGCGGCGTCGGCAGGTGCGGCGGGATTGCGGCGCAGGTTTAGGTTGGCGACGACGGTGGTGACGGCTTCGTCAAGGTCGAAGCGCAGGTCCACGGTGTCGATCAGGAAGGCTGGCGGCGCGTAGTCGGCCAGCCGGATTTCCTGCGGGGCGACATCGGTGGCGATGGCATCTGCGGGCATGGGTTCTCCGGCTTACGGTTTGGCGAGGCTTACGGTTTGGCGGGGCTGGCGGTTTGGCGGGGCTGGCGGTTTGGTGAGGCTGACGGTTGGCGGAGCTAGCGGTTTGGTGAGGCTAACGGTATGGCGAGATAACGGTATGGCAGGCTAACGGTTTGGCGGCGCCAACGGTCTGGCGGGGCTAACGGTTGGCCACGCTAGCGGTTTCGGGCGGCTTCGGCGAGGACCTCTTGGGCCAACGGCAGCATGGCGTAATCGACCATCGCTCCCTGGTAGCTGACGGCGCCGAGGCCGGCTTTTTCCGCCGCCTCGAAGGCCCGCAGCAGGCCCTTGAAGTAGGTGACCTCGTCGGCGGTGGGCCGATAGACAGCGTTGGCGACGGCGACGTGGGACGGGTGCATCACGGCGACGCCGGAATAGCCGATGTCGCGGGCCTTGCGGATCAGCCGTTCCACCGCCGCGAGGTCGTCCTGCGGTGTGCCGAAGATACCGGCGATCGGATACATCGCGCCGCCGGCTCGGCTGTCGAGCACCAGTTTTGATGCCAAGTATAGTTGTTCCTCGCCGCCGACGGTGGCTCGGAAGCCGAAGGCGCGGGCGAAGTCGCCGGACACCGGGCCGCTGAGCGCGCCGTGGATGCCGCGCACCCGGGGACTGGCGTTGGCCAGGTGGTAGGCGTGGTACATGCCCTGGGCGGTCTCCGGCAGCGGCAGGATGGCGATGCTGGCGTGGGTGATTCCGGCGCGACCTTCGGCGTAGCTGAGCAGATCGTGCAAGCGGCGGACTTCCTCGGCGGTGGCGACTTTCGGCGGCACGATGGCGGTGAGGCCCTGGGTGACGGCGGCTTCGATCTCGGCCGCGGTGGCATCGTGCAGCGGCTGGATGCGGACGAAGGCGGCGACGCCGGCGTCGCGCAGTTGGTGGATTTCGCTCTTCAGTTGATCCATGGCCTGCGGCTTGAATTGCGGCGGGACAGAGTCCTCGATGTCGAGGATCACGGCGCCGGGGGCCACCCGGATGGCCTTGGCGACCCAATCGCGGCGATGGGCGGGCACGAACAGCGCGGATCGAATCGGCCACATGGGCTCGTCTCCTGGCACGAAGGTTGGAGTTTGCGGCGAGGTGGGGCATGGTGCAATCGTAGCGGTGGAGGTTCCGTTGCATGCCCTATCCCAGTCATTTGGTGCCGACCACAGTCGTTGGCAGCTATCCGCAGCCGGACTGGCTGGTGGATCGCGCGACGCTGCATCAGCACGGGGTGCCCCGCGCGCGTGCCGGCGACATGTGGCGGGTGGCGCCCGAGGGGCTGGAACAGGCGCAGGATGACGCGACGATCCTGGCGATCCGCGACATGGAACGGGCCGGGATCGACATCGTCAGTGACGGCGAGATCAGGCGGGAAAGCTACTCCAATCGCTTTGCGCTGGCGCTGGATGGCATCGACGCCGAGGCGCCGGGTGAGTTGCGGTCCGCCGGCGGTCGGGTGACCAAGGTGCCGCGGGTGGTGGGACCGATCCGCCGCGTGGCGGGGGTGGAAACGCGGGATGCGGCGTTCCTGCGGGCGAACGCGGTGGGGCCGACGAAGCTGACCCTGCCCGGGCCGTTCACGCTGTCGCGGCAGGTGCAGGACGATTTCTATCGCGACGAGGAAGCACTGGCGATGGACTACGCCGTGGCGGTGAATGCGGAGTTGCGGGCGCTGAAGGCCGCAGGGGTCGATGTGGTGCAACTGGACGAGCCGTGGGTGAGGACGGCGCCGGAGCAGGCGGTGCGGTATGGCGTCAAGGCGATCAACCGGGCGCTGGAGGGGATCGAGGGGCCGACGGTGGTGCATCTGTGTTTCGGCTATGCCGCGGTGGTGGCGGAGAAGCCGAGCGGATACGGGTTCCTGGCGGAACTGGGGGATACGATTGCCGGGCAGATCTCGATCGAGGCGGCGCAGCCCCGGCTGGACCTTGGCGTGCTGCGAGAGCTGGCCGGCAAGACGATCCTGCTGGGGGTGCTGGACCTGAACGATCCGAAGATCGAGCCGGTGAAGGTGGTGGCGGACCGGATCAGGGATGGCTTGCGCTATGTCGCGGCCGACAGGCTGGTCGCGGCGCCGGATTGCGGGATGAAGTATCTGCCGCGGCAGACCGCGTTCGGCAAGCTGCGGGCGATGGCGCAGGCGGCGGCGATGGTGCGGCGGGAATTGGCCGGATCGCCCGCCGGTTGCTGACCTCGCCTGGGGCGCGGTGCGACCGACGGGTGGGTTTCGGCTATTCGGCGGCTTGTTTGAAGTCCTCGGCGTAGCGGGTCAGGGCGCCGTCTTCTGTCGGCACGATCGGGGCGAAGTCGGTGTGGGCGATCCACTCCGCGCGGGTCGGCGTGCGGATGTAGTTGGAGACGGCGTTCAGGGTCAGATAGACGATCTTGCGCGGGTAGGGGGTGATGTTTCCGGCGGAGCCGTGCACCAGGTTGCCGTGGAACAGCAGCAGGCCGCCGGGCTTGCCGGTGGGGGCGACGATGCCGCCTTTCGCCACCAGATCGGTGACGGTCTGCTCGTCCAGCGTCCACAGCGGGTAGGACGTGGTGCTGGTGTCGTGTGCGGCGGTGAGCACGCCTTGGGTGTGGCTGCGCGGGACCAGCATCAGCGGGCCGTTGATCGGCATCACCTCGTCGAGGAAGACGGCGATGTTCATGGCGCGGGGTTCGGGCATGCCGTCGTCACGTGCCCAGGTGCCGTAATCCTGGTGCCACTGCCAGACGTCGCCGGTGAACGAGGCTTTGGCGTTGATCTTGTATTGGTGCATGTAGACCGGCTCGCCGAACAGTTGTTCGACCGGGCCGATCATGCGCGGATGGCGGGCGAGCAGCGCGTGTGCCTGGTTGTAGAGATGGGCGGCGAAGGCGGTGCGCGGGGCGCCGGATTTCTCGCGCCAGACTTCCGGACGCTGCTGGCGGTAGATCTGTTCGGCCTCGGATTTGAGGAGGGCGACCTCGGTCGCGGAGAAGGTCTCCGGCAGGAACAGGTAACCTTCGTCGTGGAACTGGCGGGTCTGGGCTTCGGTCAGCATTTGGTTTCCTCCAGCGGATTTATGCGGCTTGGGGTTGCAGTTGTTCGTCGGTGAGGCGAGCGGCGGTGGCGGCGTGGGCCCGAGCGGCAGTTTCGGCTCGCGCTGGGTCGCCGGCCAGGATGTGGTGCAGGATCTCGGCGTGTTCGTGGTGCCAGACCCTGGTGGCGTAGTTCGGTTCGCGCAGCACGGTGGCCATCGAGCGCATCAGGTGGGGCCACCAGGGGGCGGTGATTTCCTCGATCGCCGGATTGGCTGACAGGCGATACACCGCGCGGTGGAAATCAGTGTCGGCGCGGACCAGAATCGGGATGGGGGTGGCGGCGGTGAACTGCATGCCGTCCGCGAGTTGGCGCTGGAGCGCGTCGGTTTCGGCGTTGCTGCTTCGGCCGGCGGTGATTTGGGTAGCGACGGTCTGGGCGGCGAGGCGGGCGGCGAGGCCGTCGATGGCTTCGCGCACCTGATACAACTGCTTCACCCGCAGTGGATCGAGCGGGATGACCCGGAGACCTTGGCGGCCGGCTTCCTCGACCAGGCCTTGGCGTTTCAGCAGATGCAGAGCGTGGCTGACCGGCTGGCGCGACACGCCGAGGCTGTCGGCGAGTTCGGCCTGGCGAATGCGCTGGCTGGGGGCGAGGGTGCCGTCAGCGATCGCCTGCAGGATCTGCTGGTAGGTGCGATCGATCAGGTTATGGGTCGTGGTCAGCGGCTGCAACATGGAATTCGGAATTCCAGATTCGGGATGGAGGTAGGGCGTGACAGACCGGTCGTCAAGTCGGGGCGGTAGCTATTCAGGCATTTAGGATTTCGTGACCAGACGAGGGGCTCCTGCCTGGAAACGAGTTCTACGGTGGCGGTGAAAGTGCTTGAGTGATGGTCGTTGGCGATTACCCTACACCGGCCTTGTCGCGAGTAGTTTGGCACAGGCCTTGCGTAGCGCGGTTTCATACATTTGCCGTGCCGTGCGTCCCCTTATTCGGGAGATGGTTCCATGGATTCTTCGCGTCGTGCCCTAACCAAGCTGATCGGTTCCGCAACTATCGCGTCGCTCTTCCGCTCTCGTGCCGCGCGATCGGAAACCCGCAGCGTCAGCGTCGGCATCACTTTGCCGCTGACCGGCGCGGGCGCGGAGGACGCGGTGAACATCCTGCACGGCGCTGTGCTTGCGATCGAGGAAGCCAACGCGGCGGGTGGTCCCGGCGGCTATCAAGTGCAGATCGAGACGCTGGACAACGCCACCGCCACCGCCGGGCAGTATGATCCGATGCAGGCGGCGGTGAATGCCCGCAGGCTGGTGATCGACAAGAGCGTGGTCGGCGCGATCGGCCCGATGAACAGCGGCAGTGGAAAAGCCATGGCGGCGATCCTCAGCCAGTCCGATCTGGCGACGGTGACGCCGAGTTCGACCAATCCCGACCTGACCGATCCGAAATACGCCGCGCAATATCGGCCAGGCGGAAAGGCGATCTACTTTCGCACCGTGACCACGGACTCGTACCAGGGTCCGAACATGGCGAACTTCATGGCGCAGCAACTGAAGGTCAAATCGGTCTTCGTGCTGGACGACAGCGGCGCCTACGGGGTCGGCATCGCCGATGCCTTCCAGGCCCGGGCGGCGAAGATCGGGATCAACGTGCTTGGCCGCGACCGGGTCGATCCGTTGGCGGCTGACTACAGGTCGGTGCTGACCAAGGTGCGCGGGCTGGATGCGCAGGCACTGTATTGCGGTTCCAGCGCGCTGGCCGGAATCAAGCTGGTCAAGCAGTCGTACGAGATCGTGCCGAACATGATCAAGGCGGGCGGCGACGGCTTGCACCAGGTGTCTGTGCTGGGCGGCGCCGGCTTTCCCGCGGCGGAGGGCTGGTACACGACGATCGCCGCGCCCCACATGCTGGACGACAATGTGGTGCAGCCCTGGATGGATCGTTACTACAAGCGCTGGGGCACACGGCCGGCGGATTATTCAATCACTGCCTATGACGCGGCGCAGGTTGTGCTGGCGGCGATAGCGGCGGTGGCGAAAACCAATCAGCCGGTGACCCGGGCGGCGGTGCGTGACGCGATCCAGTCCGGTCGGGTGAAAACGCTACAGGGAGACTTGGCCTTCGATGCGAACGGTGACTTGGAGTCGCACGTCGTCAGTGTGTTCCAGGTGAAGTTCGACCCGAGTTATCCGCCGACGGATGTTGTGCACCAGTTCAAATACGTCGGCGCGGCGCCGGCGGACGCGAGTTGAACGGCCGTTACGATTCGATCAACGCATGGGTGTCCTGCTCGGACAACGCGTGGGTGGTGTCCTGTTCGGACAACGCGTGGGTGTCCTGTTCGGACCATACCAGGGTCGCCGGGTCGCCGGGTTCGGCGGGCTTGCGGTAGAAGGTCTGGTCGGGGACCAGGGCGGACACCTCGTCGCCGGCCTCGGTCATCAGTGCCACCCG
Source organism: Rhodopila sp. (assembly GCF_965277165.1). Lineage (GTDB taxonomy): Bacteria > Pseudomonadota > Alphaproteobacteria > Acetobacterales > Acetobacteraceae > Rhodopila. The sequence goes on along the minus strand of NZ_CBDICE010000005.1, from coordinate 389,190 downwards.
GACCATTGAGCCCTGGTATTCGACGGCGGTGATCTGGCCGTTGATATGCGGTCCGTCCTGGGGGCTGCCGAGGCGGCAGCGGTCGGCGCGCACGGCGACCGGACCCTGGTTCGAACGAAGCACGTTGTGGCTGCCGATGAAGCGGGCGATGAACGGGCTGAGGGGCCGCTCGAACACGTCGCGCGGGGGGGCGGATTGGCGGATGTGGCCGTTTTCCATCACCACCATGAGGTCGGCGAGCGCCATGGCCTCATCCTGGCTGTGGGTGACGTGAATGAAGGTGATGGCGAGTTCGCGCTGCAGGCGCTTGAGTTCCTCGCGCACCTTGACGCGCAGGAAGGGGTCGAGCGCCGACAGGGGTTCGTCGAGCAGCAGCACCCGGGGGCGGTTGATCAGCGCGCGGGCCAGGGCGATGCGCTGTTGCTGACCGCCGGACAATTGCGCGGGCAGGCGGGCGGCGAAGTCGGCCATGTGAACCAAAGCAAGGTACTCCCGCGCCCGGGCGTGGCGTTCCTGCTTGGCGACGCCGCGCATTTTCAGGCTGAAGGCGACGTTGTCGAGGCACGACATGTGCGGGAACAGGGCGTAGCTTTGGAACATCATCGCGGTGCCGCGCTTGATCGGCGGCAGGTCGGAGACGTTCTGGCCGTGGATCAGGATGTCGCCCTCGGTGACCGCCTCATGCCCGGCGATCATGCGCAGCGTGGTGGTCTTGCCGCAACCGCTGGGACCGAGCAGGCAGCAGTAGGTGGCGCGGGGGATGCGGAGCGAGATGGTATCGACGGCCAGGGTTGGGCCGTAGCGCTTGGTCACCGATACCAGTTCGACATCGAAACGCGTATCCATTATCCGACCTTTGCCAATGTGCGGCCGCGCCGACGCTGCAGCCGCAGCACGACCAGCAGCGAGACGGTGATCGCCAGGAACGAGACAGCGGTGGTCAGTGTGCCGATGGCGAACAGTGTGGGTGAGGTGTCAGACGAGATCAGCGCGTAGATCTCCAGCGGCAGGGTGTTCTTCGGCCCGATGGTCAGCGTGGTGCGGGCGTATTCGTCATAGGACAGGGTAAAGGCGGCCATGGCGACGCCGATGATGCCGGGCAGCAGGATGGGGATGGTGATGTGGCGCAATCGCTGCCAGGCGTTTGCGCCGAGATCGGTGGCGGCTTCCTCCCACGATCGGTTGAAGCGGTTGACCACGGCGAACATGGCAAACAGGCCGAACGGCAGGGTCCAGGTCAGTTGGGCGCCGAGCGCGGAGGTGAACAGGCTGGGTTGGAGACCGAGGAACTGGAAGCCGAGGCCGATGCCGAAGCCGACCAGCAGGCTGGGCATCACCAGGCTGGCGACGGCGAGGTAGAACAGCGCGCCCGATCCGGGGAACCGGCGGCGGAAGCCAAGGCCGGCGGCGACCGAGATGATGACGGTCAGCACGCTGACCACGGCGCCGAGGGCGATCGAGCGTTCGAACGCCACCGGCAGGTTGGCCATCTGGCCTTTCTGGAACACCTCGCGGAACCAGACCAGCGAGGTGCCGACCATCGGGAAGGTGACACCGCCGTTCGGACCCTGGAACGACAGCACGTAGATGACGAACATCGGTCCGTAGAGAAACAGCAGGAAGGCACCGAACAGGGTTGCCAGGGCGTAGAAGGTCCAGGGGCGTTTGTCGCTGATGCGGCCGGCCGGCATGCTATTTCACCAATTCCTTGCGGACGTCGACGACCTTCATCATGGCGGCGACCAGGATGGCGACGAAGACGACCAGCACCATGGCGTTGGCCGATGCCGGCGGATACTGCATCGCCTGGATTTCGGTGGACAGCATCGAGACGATGGAGGCGCTTTGGCCGCCGCTCATTTGGCGGACAACGAAATAGTCGCCCATCACCTGAGTGAACACCAGGATCGAGCCCAGGGTGATGCCGGTTTTCGACAGCGGGATGACGATGTCGACCATGGTGCGCCATCGGCTGGCGCCGGCGTCGACCGCGGCCTCGAGCAGCGCGGGGTCGATTTTCGACAGCGAATTGGCGATCGGGCCAACCATCAGCAAAGTAAACAGGTGGACGTAGGTGACGATGACGGCAAAGTCGGAGAACAGCAGGAAGGTCAGCGGATGTGATGTGAGGCCGAGGCCCATCAGAAGCTGGTTGAAGGCACCGTTTCGGCCAAGGAATGGGATCCAGGCGATGGTGCGGATGATGCCGGAGGTCCAGAACGGGACGGCGCAGAGCAGGAACAACACGGTGCGGGTGATGTTGTTCCGGATATGGAAGATAAGGAAGTAGGCGATGTTGAAGCCGAGGAAGAGGGTGATCGCCCAGACGATGAAGGCGAAGCGGAGTGAACTGACGTAAACGCGCCAGGTGGCGGGCGTGGTCAGCAGTTCGCGGTAGTTGTCCAAAAGGAAGGCCGGGTAGATGCCGACGCGGTCGTAGTCGTAGAAGCTAACGATCAGGAACAGCGTGGTCGGCAGGGCGAACAGGACGAACAGGATCAGCGCCAGCGGGCTGACCTGAAGCCACGATACCAGCCACGGTGGCAGCCGGGCGGATCGATGCCGCCTGGACGTCGCGTCGGCGCGGCCGATGGGCAAGACCGAGCTGAGGCCGGCTGTGCTCATGCCGCCTGTTTGATTGCGTTGCGACAGCGCATCAGCGGCATGATACGGGTGCCGAACTGCTCCATGCCGATGACGAAGTCGTCAAAGGTCATCATCACGCCGCGAACACCGGGGACTTCGGCCAGTTCGTCGAGCATTCGGGCAACCGATGCGTAGGACCCGACCAGCACGCCCTGGTTGGTCGGCAACTTGTCGGTGCCCATGATGCGGCGTCGGTTGGGCTGGGCATAGATGTCGGTGCTTGGGTCGTCCTGTGCCTGCTCGTCGCGATAGGCGAGTGCCTCGAGGTCGGTTCCGGCTTTGTAGTGGTTCCATTTTGCGTCGGCGGCGGCATCGGTTTCGTCGGCAATGATCATGATCAGGATAAGCGCGCCACAGTCGCGGCCGGTCTGCTTGTTGGCCTCGACCAGGCGGGCGACGCTGGGTGCGACGGAGGTGGGGGCGTTGTGGCCGAACGCGGCGCAGAAGTTGTAGTCGGCGTATTGCGCGGCGAACTTTGTTCCGGCGTCGCTTTGTGCGGCGCAGATGATCGGGATTCTGGCGGTTGGCGTGGGCAGGCAGCGGCAATCGTCCATCTGGAAGAAGTCACCGCGGAAATCGGAACGGCCGTCTTGCCACAGCTGGTTCATCACGGTGACATATTCGGCGCAATACTCGTAGCGGCGTTTGTAGTGTTCGGCGCCCGGCCAGATCCCCATCTGGGTGTATTCACGGCGTTGCCAACCGGAGATGATGTTCACGCCGAACCGGCCGTGCGAGATGCTGTCGATGGTGACCGCCATGCGAGCGGCGATCGGTGGCGGCATGGTGAGCACGGCGCAGGTGGCGAACAGTTTAATCCGGCTGGTGGTGGCGGCGAGGCCGGCCATCAGAGTGAACGATTCCAGGTTGTAGTCCCAGAATCCCGACGGGCCGCCGAAGCCGTGCAGCTTGATCATCGACAGCGCGAAGTCGAAACCGAACTGCTCGGCCTTGTCGACGATGGTCTTATTCAGATCGTAGCTGGGTTTGTATTGCGGCGAGGTGGTGGAGATCAGCCAGCCGTTGTTGCCGATCGGAATGAAGACGCCTAGCTGCATGGCAGGGGTTCCAGTTCAGGAGGTGATGAATTCGTTCCACCGGCGGGTCAGATAGCGATCCTGATCCATCACCGAGTTCCACACCGCGATGTTGCCCAGTCGTTCCCACATGGAACCGCCGTCACGCACCTTGCCGGCCTTTTCCATGACCTTGCCGAACGGGCTGAGGATGTCGGTCTGGGCCGGTTTGCCGTCGAACCAGTAGGCCGCCTCGGCCGGGGTGAGGAATTTTCGCGCGTTGTCGGGTTGGGCCGAGTAGTAGCCTTCGCGGGCGATGAACGAGCCTTCGAAGCCGCTGGTGTACCAGTTCATGTATTCGTGGAAGCAGTCGAGTTTCAGGCCGTCGACGTGCTTCATGACACCGAGCGAGTAACCCCAGCCGCGATAGCCTTCCTTGAGCGGCTGGAAGGTGCAGGGGATGCCACGGGAGCGAACGGCGGCGACGGCGGGGGACCACATAGATTGGATCACCACCTCGCCCGAGGCCATCAAATTCACCGACTGGTCGAACGACGTCCAGAACGAACGGAACTGGCCACCCTGTTTGATGTCCAACATGATCTTGATGGTCTTGTCGATCTCATCCTTGGTCATGTTCCCCTTGTCGCGGTATTTGATGTCGCCGCGCGCTTCCAGTGCCATGGCGACGTCGATCACACCGATCGCGGGGTTGTCCTGGATGGCGGCCTTGCCCTTGAAGTCCGGCGCCAACAGGTCGGCCCAGCTATCGACCTTGCGGTGGATCAGGTCGGGGCGGATGCCCAGCGTGTCGCCGTTGGTGACGGTGGGGATGACGGTCAGCCATTCGGTCTGCGGGCCGCCGGTTGCCTTGTTGCCGGTGGCGTCGGTGGCATACAGCACCGAGGTCGGGGTGATGCCCTGCTGTGGCAGTTTACGACCATCGGGATACTCGCCCTTGGTGAAGAGCGGCATGGTCTGGTCCATATACTTGAATTTCGCCACCGGGATGGTCTGCAACACGTTCCGCCCGATCAAGTAGCGCATGTAGACGATGCTGACATCGGCGCAGTCGATCGCGTTGGAGCTGGACAGAAAACGGTTCAGCAGGTCGGCGTTCTCGGCTGCCTGCATCTGGATGGTGAAGCCGAGGTCCTTGGAGGCCTGCGCGGCGATGGCCGGGATGGCGGTGACTGGCGGTCCGACGTGACGCAGGACGATGTTCTTGACGTTCTGTGCCCAGATGGTCGGGAAGCCGGTGAGGGTGCCCGATCCGGCGACCGCGCCGGCGCTGGACAGCAGGGTCCGGCGGGACAGGCTCTGCCGCGGTGGCTTGGCGGTGGCGAAGGTCATGATCGGGGTGTTCCTTGCGCCGGTTCCGGGGTCAGGATTGGCTCATTGTGCAGAGCAGCCTAGAGCGAACCGACAATCGCTGCAATGCAGCATGGGGCGAAATGCTCGCAAAATTTGCTTAACCCGTCGGTGCCGCGTCTAATCGAACAATTACTAGGCAATTAATGCCCAGAATGAGATCAATTGCTGCGATGAGTTGCGATTTGCTGTTGCGATGCATCTGAGTGTCGGCTTGTCAGTCAGACGGTCGACTTGCTTTGTCCCCGGCCGGAGGATGACAGGGGTCGCGCTCTGTCGCATGGTGTCCCGGTCGATTTTGAAGGAGGAAACCAATGGGAATGCTTGACGGCAAGGTCGCGGTGGTGACGGGCGCCGGAGGCGGCATCGGACGGGCAACCGCGATCGCACTGGCGGCGAACGGCGCCAAGGTTGTGGTGAACGACGTCGGTGCCACGGTGACCGGCGAGGGCCAGGATGTCGGTCCGGCGCAGCGTGTGGTGGCCGAGATCGAGCAGGCCAACGGCAAAGGCCGGGCGGTGGCGAACGGCGGCAGCGTGGCGAGTTGGGACGATGCCCAGCGGATGGTGCAGGATGCGATCGATCATTTCGGTCGCATCGATATCGTGGTGAACAACGCCGGCATCCTGCGCGACCGCATGTTCCACTATATGTCGATTGAGGAATGGGACGCGGTGATCAAGGTGCACCTCTATGGTGCGTTCTATGTCTCGCGCGCGGCGATCCCGCATTTCCGCAAGCAGGAGAGCGGGTGCTATACCCATATCACCTCGACATCGGGTCTGATCGGCAGCGTGGGGCAGGTGAATTATGGTGCCGCCAAGCTGGGCATCGCCGGATTGTCGCGCAACATTGCCATGGATATGCAACGGTATCATGTGCGCTCGAACTGCATCGGGCCGCACGCCTTCAGCCGGATGATCGAGACCGTGCCGGGGCAGACCGAGGAGCAACTTCAGGCGCGCGCGGCAAAAACCCGGCCGGACCACATCGCACAGTTGATCGCGTTTCTTGGCACTGACGCCGCGTCGGGGGTGTCGGGGCAGATCTTCGGGGTGCGGGGCAACGAGGTGTACCTGTACAATCAGCCGCGGCCGATCCGGATCATGGCGCGCCCGGATGGCTGGACGCCGGAGAAGCTGGCGGAGCATTGGCTGCCGGCGGTGACGAACAGCTTCACTCCGTTGGAGCGGACGCGGGATGTGTACCCGTGGGATCCGGTCTAGTATCGCGCATCAGTGAAGCGTTATGCGTCGCGCTTTATTTGAGTATTTGATCTACACGCCGAATCGCGGGCGCTCCGCGTCTCGCGCTTCTCTGCGATCGGATATTAGGTCGCGGGTCGATGGCCGGGTTTTGCCCGTCCACCGACGGCGGGCTACGGCTGTGACACCGCCGGTTTGACCGCGCCGCAATTCGCAAGGATCACTACTTGATGGCATCCAGACTTCGCGGCGCCGATATTGTCGTGCGGACGCTTGAGCGCGCCGGCCACAGCCACATTTTCACGCTGTCCGGTAACCACATCATGTCGCTGTTTGACGCCGCCATCGAAACCAGGCTGTCGCTCTTGCATGTCCGGCATGAGGCGGCGGCGGTACACATGGCCGATGCGTATGGACGTCTGACAGGACGTCCGGGGATCGCCTGGGCAACCGGCGGTCCGGGTCATGCCAATGCGGTGGGGGCGCTGTTCACCGCGCTGGGGCAGGAGACCCCGATGGTGCTGCTGTCCGGGCACACCGAGACCGATCAGCTTGGCCATGGCGGTTTTCAAGAGCTGCGCCAAGTGGATATGGCTGCTCCGGTCTGCAAGGCGGCGTGGCTGGCGAGCGATACCGCGACGGTGGGGGTGGAGGTGGCGCGGGCGCTGCGGCTGGCGCGTTCGGGGCGGCCGGGGCCGGTGCATCTGAGCTTGCCTTCGGATGTGCTGGACGCCTCAGTGGCGGAGGATGCGGTGGTGTGGCCCGACGCGGCCGATTTCGCCGCGCCGGCGCTGCCGCTGGACGACGCGGCGGCGGACGCGGTGCTGGCGCTGTTGGCGGCGGCGAAGCGGCCGCTGGTGATCGGTGCGCCGGTGCTGGCAACTCGTTCCGGGCGTGACTTGTTGCGCCGGATCGAGCGGGCGCTGGGGGTTCCGGCCTGTCTCAGCGAGGGGCCGCGCGGGTTTAACGACGCCAGCCTGGGAGCTTACGCCAAGGTGGCCGAGCAGGCCGATCTGGTGGTGCTGCTGGGGAAGGCGCTGGATTTCACCTTGAAGTTCGGCGGGTTGCCGTTCGTGCCGGATTGCCGGTTCATCGCCATCGATCCGGATGGCATGATTCTGCAACGAGCGGCTCGGGGTCGCGGTCTGGCGTTCGGCTGCGTGGCGGATACCTATCCGGCCGGTGAAGCGTTGATCGCCAGGGCACGGGCGCGGAGCGATGCGGGTTGGCTGGCAGAGGCTCGGTCGTGCTTCGACGATCGGCCGGCGGAATGGGTGCACCTGGTGTCGAAAACCCAGGGAATGCTGCATCCGGCGCAGGTGTTCGCAAGCCTGCAGCGTTATCTCGATGGCGATCCGGACAGCGTGCTGATCTGCGACGGTGGCGAGTTCGCGCAGTGGGGCCAGGCCATGCTGCGCAACGACCGGCGTATGATCAACGGGGTGGCTGGATCCATCGGTTCGTCGCTGCCGATGGCCGTGGCCGCACGCGTGGTGGAGCGTCGGGCGCCGGTGTTCGCGGTGATGGGCGACGGCACGTTCGGGTTCCACATGGCGGAGATCGAGACGGCTGTGCGCCTCGACCTGCCGCTCGTTGCCGTCGTCGGGACCGACCGGCGGTGGAACGCCGAGCACAACTTGCAGGTGCGGGACTATGGGCCGAACCGAGCGCACGGATGTGAGCTGAACGCGACGCGGTACGATCTGGTGGCGACGGCGCTGGGAGGGCATGGCGAACTGGTGACCGCCGCCGGCGACATGTCGGCCGCGATCGAGCGATCGTTGGCAAGCGGCAAGCCAGCGGTGATAAACGTGATGATCGAGAGCATCGCCTCACCGGTGGTTAGGCGTTAGCGCGAGGCGTCCTGGGTTTTGTAGCCGGTTCGCATGTTAAGCCGGGTCGGCGAATGCGCCGGACTTGTTTTTATATCGAACCGATAATAGATGCCCATCATTCTGCGTGTCTGAATGGGCATGAAGATTGCATGACGCTGCGCCATACGGCCAGGCGAAAACGCTGGCGCCTAATCCAAAGCGTTTGCGTAACGTCAAGCTGAAGGTTCTGGTCATGTCGCAGGGCACTTTAAGGAACAACTGCCTGGGTTTCATTGAATTGCTGGCTCAAGGCATCGCGCTGATTTCGCCGACAATGACCGCTGCGTTGATCATTCCTGTGATGTATGGAAACACCGGTGACTGGAGTTGGCTGTCATACGCACTCGGCACGGTGATGCTGTTGTTCGTGGCGCTGAACCTCAATCAATTTGCCCGCCGCTCGACCTCGGCGGGTTCGATGTATGCTTACATTTGTCGTGGGCTTGGCTTTACCGTGGGGGCGATCGGTGGCTGGTCGCTGATATGGGCATATCTCGGGATTTCGATGGCGGGCGTCGCCGGGTTCTCGATCTTCGCTGAAAAGCTGTTCGAGATGGCTGGCATCCATGTGCCGCTGTTGGCGCTGGCCGCCGCCTGCGTGCTGGTGGCATGGTTCTGCGCCTGGAAAGACGTCAAGGTGTCGGCGGTGCTGATGCTGGCGATGGAAGGAATTTCCATGACGCTGATCCTTTTGTTGTGCGTCATCAGCTTGTGGCAACATAGCTTCGCGATCGACCACGTGCAGTTCGATACCACGAACTTGCCGCTCTCAGGGCTTGGGCTTGGAGTGGTGGTGGCGATCTTCAGTCTGGTGGGTTTCGAGTGTGCCACGGCGTTCGGTGATGAGGCGCGCGATCCGCTGCGGACCATTCCACGCGCGGTGATCCTCAGCCTGGTGATCTCGGGTGCGTTCTTCGTATTTGTGACCTAGGTGATGGTGCAGGCGACGCATGGGGCGAAGCCGCCGCTCGATCAGATGGACGCGCCGCTCAACGCAATGGCCGCGATGGTGCATGTGCCGCTGCTGCAGATCCCGCTGTCACTGGGGGCGATGGTGAGTTTCTTCGCGTTGTGCCTGTCCTGCATCAATGCCGGTGGCCGGTTGATCTTCGCGATGGGACGCCACGGCCTGTTCCATCCGGCGACTGCTGGCGCGCACGACGTGAACGCAACGCCGCATATCGCTGTCTCGGTGATGGGGGTGATCGCCTTCGTGGTGCCGGCGCTGGGCCTGCTGTGGGGTCTGGCACCACTGGATATCTTCAACTATGTCGGCACATTCGCCGCGTTCGGCTTTCTTGTGCCGTATATCCTGATCACCCTTGCCGCACCCGCCTATCTGGCGAAGCTGTCGCAACGTCGTCCGCTGGACGTGGTGATCTGCGTGGCGTCGCTGGCACTGCTGGTCATCCCGACCGTCGGCAGCGTCTATCCGGTACCAGCCGCGCCGGTTGTGTATTTCCCCTATATTTTCCTGATCTACCTGGTGGCGGGCATCAGTTGGATCCTGAGCGTGCGGCGGCGCAAGCCGGAGGCCTTGGCTGAGATCCAGCAGGATCTTGATCTGGCTCACGCGCGCCACCAGGTCGCCTAATATGGCGCATCGTTGAAGCGCGATACGTCGGTTTTGGTTTGAAGTCGCCGATTCGCGCGCCTTGGACGTTTCCGCCCACCGCGATCATGCCCTGAGGCCTGAATGAACATTCGTGTCGCCGCGTTGTGGCGTTACCCGGTCAAGGGACTGCGGGGTCAACCGGTGCCGGCGATCGAGGTCGAACGCTGCGGGTTCGCGGGCGATCGGCGCTGGATGGTGGTGGACCCAGACGGTCGCTTCATCTCGCAGAGAGAATTGCCGGTGATGGCGACGATTTCCGCCGAGCTGGTTGAGGATGGTCTGGTTCTGCGGACCCAAAGCGACGTGGGGATGTTTGTCGCGCAACCGTCGGCAATTGACTCCGAATCGATATCAGTCACCGTGTGGCGCAGCACGGTGACTGCCATCCGGGCGCATCGCGTGGCGACAGACTGGCTGCAAACGGTGCTGGGTCGGTCATGCCAGTTGGTGTATCTGGCGAATGAAGATGCCCGGCCGGTGGACCCGGAGTATGGACAGCCGGACGATCGCGTCAGCTTTGCGGACGGGTTTCCGGTGCTGCTAACGTCGATGGGTTCACTCGCAGACCTTAACCGCCATTTGGCGATACCGGTGCCAATGAACCGCTTCCGGCCCAACCTGGTGATCGAGCATGCCGGCGCCTGGGTCGAGGATGGCTGGCGCCGAGTGCGGGTGGGAGACGTTGCGTTTCGGCTGCCAAAGTCATGCAGTCGCTGTGTGGTGACCAGCGTTGACCAACAGAGCGGGGAAAGACCAAATCCACACGAGCCACTGCACACGCTGGGGACCTTTCGCCGGTCATCGGGTGGGGTGATGTTCGGGCAGAACATGATCCCCGAGAGTTTTGCCCGCATCGCGGTCGGCGATGTGGTGACTGCCCGCATCGCGGTAGGCGATGTGGTGACCGTGCTGGAAACCGGGACGCCGAATGTGCCCCCCGGCGAGATCGTGGTCTAGTGCAGGATGGTGGCATTTCTTGTCTATCTTGCGGCGGCGCTGGCCGAAATCGCCGGCTGCTTCGCTTTTTGGGCGTGGTTGCGTCTGGGGCGGCCGGCTTGGCTGATCGTGCCCGGGGTTGCCTCTTTGGTGGTGTTTGCCTGTCTGCTCACCTTGATCGACACCGATGCGGCGGGCCGAGCCTACGCCGCGTATGGTGGGATCTACATCCTGATGTCGCTGGTCTGGCTGTGGATGGTCGAGGGTCATCGTCCGGACCGTTGGGACCTGGTTGGTGTGACGGTCTGTCTGGCCGGTAGCGCGCTGATCCTATTCGCACCGCGCGAGGGCTAGATTGACGTGAAACTTCGAAGCTCGCAGGCTCCGGCGGAACACAATCGAAGGGAGCCACGATGTCACGTCCATTCGAGGGCATCCGCATCATCGACATCACCCATGTCCTAGCCGGCCCGTTCGCCGCCTATCAGCTTGGGCTGATGGGCGCCGACGTGATCAAGGTGGAGCATCCCGACGAGCCCGATCAGAGTCGTGATTCGGGCACCGACAACGATTTGAATCATGCCGGGATGGGGACCGGATTCCTCACTCAGGGGTCCAACAAGCGCGCCATCACGCTGAACCTGAAAACCGAGCCGGGGCGGGAGATCCTGAAACGGCTGGTGGCGACGGCGGATGTGCTGGTGGAGAACTATCGGCCGGGGGCGTTCGAGGCGTTGGGGCTGGGTTACGAGGACCTGCGCGGGATCAATCCAAAACTGATCTATGCGTCGTTCTCGGCGTTCGGACAGGATGGACCGAAGCGCCAGCGCACCGCCTATGACCATGTCATCCAGTCGACCTCGGGCATCATGGCGATGACCGGCACGCCGGAGGTCAATCCGATCAAGATCGGTGCTCCGGCGATCGATTACGCGACCGGGACGATGGGTGCCTATGCACTGTCAGCGGCTTTGTTCCAGCGCCAGCGCACCGGGCAGGGGCAGCGGATCGACATGGCGATGCTGGATGTCGCGATGATGCTGATGGCGAGCCATGTCACCGGCTATCTGCGCAACGGCAAGCATCCGCGGCCGTCGGGCAACCGTATGCCGCACGCGACCTCAATGGCGTACCAGACGGCCGACGGCCTGGTGATGCTGGGGGCGTCAAATCTGCGGCAGCAGAAACGGCTGTGGACGGTGCTGGAACGGCCGGAATTGATCAAGCGCAGCAACGACGAACGCGACGCCGATCATCAGCGCGAGGCTTCGGTCCTGGCCGAGATCATGCTGGCGCGGACGGCCGCCGATTGGGAGGAGTACCTGCAGCAGCGGCACGTACCGGCGTCTCGGGTTCGGACGATGGGGGAGGCGCTGCAGGACCCGCAACTGGCGTCGCGTGGTCTGCTGCATCGGGTGGACGCCGCGCCGGGAATCGAGGGTTCGTTCAGCGTGCCGGTCGCGGCGTTCAAATTCGGTCATGATGGGCCGCGAGTGGACCGGCCGCCGCCGATGTTCGGTCAGCACAATGACGAGGTGCTGGGCGAGCTTGGCTACAGCGCGGCCGAAATCTTCGGATTTCGTTCGGCGCGGATCATCTGAATGGGAAGTTGCATATGAAACTGGGGCGGCTTGGGGTTTGGTATTCCCCGGACAAGCATGCCGGCGCGCAGCAGATCGCCGCGTTTGTCAAGACGGTCGAGCAACACGGCTATGATACGCTTTGGTATCCCGAATCGCGCGGCTACGAGTCGTTCACGGTGGCCGGCTATATGCTGTCGCGGAGCGAGAGGTTGAAGATTGGCAGTTCGATCGCGTCGATCTATGCGCGCGATGCGTTCACTTCGCAGCGTGGGATGATCAGTCTGAACCAGTTGTATGGGGACCGTTTCATCCTCGGGCTGGGGGTCAGCCATGTGCCGATGGTCGAAGGTGTCCGCGGGCATGTGTATCAGAAGCCGGTGCCGGCGATGCGGTCGTACCTGGAGGCGATCAAGAAGGGCGAGGCGGGTGCTGACGATTTCCCGATCTGTATCGCTGCGCTGGGGCCGCTGATGCTGAAGCTGGCCGGGCGGATGACACGCGGCGCGGTGCCATATAATACCACCCCAAAACATACAGCCGAGGCGGCGAAAATCCTGGGTCCCGACAGGTGGCTGGCGATCGAGCAGAAGGTGACGATCGAGACCGACCCGATCAGGGCGCGGGCGTTGGGCAGGGAGGAGCTTTCGCGCTACCTGGTGCTCGACAACTACCGTAATTCCTGGCTGGGCATGGGCTTCACCGAGGCTGATCTGTCGAACGGCGGATCGGACGCGTTCATTGATGCGATGGTGCTTTGGGGCAGCGCGGAGCAGGTCAAATCCGGGCTGCGCGCGCATTTCGCTGCCGGGGCGACGCACGTGGCGATCCAGCCGGTGCATCGGGCTGGCGATATTTCGGGGCGGGACGCGATACTTGTGGCGTTGGCGGATACCTGAGCGGCGGGCGCAACGCGGCGACGGTCTATCTGAAGCAAGGCGACACTTGGACCGTAACTGTGCTGACCGGAGACGCCGACCTGGCGATGCCCGAGGTCAACGCCCGGATACCGCTTTCGGCGATCTACGCCGACGTCGAACTTCCTTCGGCTGACATCGTGGAAGGCTGACCCTACTCCGCAGCGGCGGCATAGGCCTGAAGCGGGGCACAGGTGCAAATCAGGTTGCGGTCGCCATAGACGTTGTCGACGCGCTTGACCGGCGGCCAGTATTTTGACGCGACGAGCCACGGCAACGGAAAGGCAGCCTGGGTCCGCGTATAGGCGTGTGTCCAGACCTCCGCCATGACTTCGGCGGCGGTGTGGGGCGCGTGTTTCAATGGGTTATCGGCACGATCGAGCTTGCCGGCGGCGATGGCTGCGATCTCGGCCCGGATCGCGATCATGGCGTCGCAGAAACGGTCGATCTCGGCTTTCGACTCGCTTTCGGTGGGCTCGATCATCAACGTGCCGGCGACCGGCCAGGACATGGTCGGGGCATGGAAGCCATAATCCTGAAGGCGCTTGGCGATGTCCTCGACCTGGATGGAGGCCTCAGCGGCGAAGCCGCGGCAGTCGATGATGCATTCATGCGCCACCATGCCGTCGGGGCCGGCATAGAGGATCGGATAGGCGCCGCGCAGACGGCCGGCGATGTAGTTGGCCGACAGGATGGCGACCTCGGTGGCCCGCTTGAGCCCGGCCGGTCCCATCATGCGGATGTAGGCGTAGGCGATCGGCAGGATGAGCGCGCTGCCGAACGGGGCGGCGGAGACCGGGCCGATGCCGGTTGCCGGGCCGGCGTCGTCGCGCAAGGGGTGATTCGGCAGCAGGCCGGCGAGATGTGCGGCCACTCCGATCGGGCCGACGCCTGGGCCGCCGCCGCCGTGCGGGATACAGAACGTCTTGTGCAGGTTAAGATGGCAGACATCGGCGCCGATCGAGGCGGGCGAAGTCAGTCCGACCTGCGCATTCATGTTGGCGCCGTCCATGTAGACCTGGCCGCCGTGTTGGTGGATCGCGGCGCAGATGTCGCGGATGCCGGCCTCGAACACGCCGTGGGTCGATGGGTAGGTGATCATCAGCGCCGCCAGCCGGTCGGCGTGTTTCGCCGCCTTGGCGCGCAGGTCCGACAGATCGACGTTGCCGTCGCGATCGCAGCCGACGACGACCACTTGCATTCCGGCCATCGCGGCGCTGGCGGGGTTGGTGCCGTGCGCCGAGGATGGGATCAGGCAGACGTTGCGATGGCCCTGATCGCGCGACTGGTGCCAGGCGCGGATCACCAGCAACCCGGCGTACTCGCCTTGCGAGCCGGCGTTGGGCTGCAGCGAGACCGCTGCGAAGCCGGTGGCGGCGCAGAGCCAGGATTCCAGGCGGCGGATCAGGGTCAGATAGCCGGTGGTCTGGTCGGGCGGCGCGAACGGATGGATGTCGGCGAAGCCGGGCAGCGTGACGGCGATCATCTCGGCCGTGGCGTTCAGTTTCATGGTGCAGGAGCCTAGCGGAATCATGCTGCGGTTCAGCGCTATGTCCTTGTCTTCCAGGCGTTTGAGGTAGCGCAGCATCTCGTGTTCGGCGTGGTGCTGGCTGAACACCGATTGTCCCAGGAAGTCGGTGCCGCGCAGCACCATCGGCGGAATCGCGGCGACGGCGCCCCCAAGGTCGGCTCCGAGCAGCCGGGCGAGGGCGAGGAGGTCGTCGCGCGTGACGGTTTCATCCAGTGCGATGGCGACGCCGGTGTCGTCAACGCGGCGCAGGTTATAGCCGGCGGCGGCGGCGCGGGTGATCAGGTCGTCGGTGGTCTCGATGACGATGGTATCGAAGAACGCGTCGTGGCGCAGACGCAGTCCGGCTCGGATCGCCGCGTCGGCCAGCATGCGCGCCTGCAAGGAGACCCGGCGGGCGATTCGGCGCAGGCCGTCCGGGCCGTGCCAGACGGCGTAGAAGCCGGCGATGACCGCCAGCAGGACCTGCGCGGTGCAGATGTTGGAGGTGGCTTTCTCGCGCCTGATGTGCTGCTCGCGGGTTTGTAGCGCCAGGCGCATGGCGGGGTGGCCGGCGGCGTCGAGCGAGACGCCGACGAGGCGTCCCGGCATGGTGCGCTTGAAGTTCTCCCGAGTGGCGAAGAAGCCGGCGTGCGGGCCGCCGAAGCCGACCGGGACGCCGAAACGCTGCGCCGAACCGACCACGATGTCGGCGCCCATCTCGCCCGGCGGGGTCAACAGGGCGAGGGCGAGCGGATCGGTGGCGACGATGGCCAGCGCACCGGCTGCCTGCGCGGCGGCGATTTCTTCCGACAGGTCGCGCAGGGCACCGCTGGTTCCGGGATATTGCAGCAGCAGCGCGAACGGATGGACGGCGCCGGTCGCGGCGATGTCTCCGGGTGCGACCGAATGCAGTTTGATGCCGAGCGGCCGGGCTCGGGTGGCGAGTACGGCGAGGGTCTGGGGGTGCACGTCGGTGGCGACGGCGATCACGTTGGATCGGGTTTTGCCGAGGGCGTGGGCCATCGCCATCGCCTCGGACGCGGCGGTGGCCTCATCCAGCAGTGAGGCGTTGGCGATCTGCATGCCGGTGAGTTCGCAGATCATTGTCTGAAAGTTCAGCAGGGCTTCCAGGCGCCCCTGGGCGATTTCGGCCTGATAGGGGGTGTAGGCGGTGTACCAGCCGGGGTTTTCCAGCACGTTGCGCAGGATGACTGGGGGCGTGACGGTGCCGTGGTAGCCCATTCCCAGCAGGCTCTTGGTGGTGGCGTTCTGCCCGGCCAGGTCCCGGAGTTCGGCGATCGTGGCGGCTTCGTCGATCGCCGCCGGCAGGTCCAGGGCGGCGTTGGAGCGGATCGAGGCGGGCACCGTCTTGCCGGCGACATCGTCCAGCGTAGCGGCGCCGATGCGGTGTAGCATGGCGGTGAGTTCGGTCTCGGACGGTCCAATGTGGCGGCGGACGAAGCCGTCGTTGTCCTCGAGCAGTGCCAGTTCGGCCGCGGCGTCCAGGCTGGGGAGATCCATCGCTACAGAGTCTCGAGGTATTCGTCGTAGGCGTCCTGATCCATCAACGCCTCGAACGCGTCTGTGTCGTCGAGTTCGAGGCGGAAGAACCAGCCCTCGCCCTCGGCGTCGCTGTTGACGATAGAGGGGTCTTCGGTGACCGTTTCGTTGATTTCCACGATCTTACCGGCCAGGGGGGCGAACACGTCGGAGGCGGCCTTGACGCTTTCGACGACGGCGCAGGTTTCGCCCTCGGCGACGGCGCGTTCCAGTTCCGGCAGCTCGACATGGACGAGGTCACCGAGCTGTTCCTGGGCGTGGTCGGTGATGCCGACGGTGGCGATGTCGCCGTCCATCAGCACCCATTCGTGGTCCTTGGTATAACGCTTGTCAGCAGTCTTGCTGGCCATCGGGGCGTTCCTTCTCGGCGTAGGGTAACGGTCTCAACGCAGGTAGCGGTGGGGTGTGAACGGCAGCGGCACGACGGTGGCGGGAATGGTCTTGCCGCGGACGATCAGGTTCAGCTTGGTGCCGTCGGCGGTGAGATCCTTGCGGACGTAGCCAATGGCGATCGGGCCGTTCACGCTGGGGCCGAAGCCGCCGGAGGTGATGGTGCCGGCCTCGGTACCGTCGTCGGCGACGATGGTGGTCTGGGCGCGGGCGGGAGTTCGGCCGTCCGGACGGATGCCGACGCGGCGGCGGGGCACGCCGTTGTCGAGCTGATCGCGCATCACCATACCGCCGGGAAAATCCCAGTTCGTCTTGCGGCGCTTGCTGATCACCCAGGTGAGGCCGGCCTCGATCGGACTGGTCAGTTCATCGATATCGTTGCCGTAGAGGCAGAGGCCGGCTTCAAGTCGCAGCGAATCACGGGCGCCGAGGCCGATCGGGGCGACCTCGGGCTGGCCGATCAGTCGGTCCGCCAGGGCTTCGGCATGGTCGGCTTGGATCGAGATCTCGAACCCGTCCTCGCCGGTGTAGCCGGAGCGCGACACCAGGCAGTCGATGCCATCCAGGTTGACGGCGGTGATGGCCATGAACGGCAGCGCGGCGGCGTCGGGTGACAGGCGTGACATGACGGCGGCGGCTTCGGGCCCTTGCAGCGCCAGCAGCGCGCGGTCGTCGTGCGGGGTGAGGATCAGGTGTTCGGGAAGGTTGGCGGCGAGGTGGGCGAAATCGACGTCCTTGCGGTCGGCGTTGACCACCAGGAACAAGCGATCGGCGTCGAGCCGGGCGACCATCAGGTCGTCGATGATTCCGCCGGCTTCGTTGGTCAGCAGGGTGTAGCGTTGACGGCCGGGTTTGAGGCCGGCGATGTCGCCCGGGACCAGGGTTTCCAGTGCGGTCGCGACGTTGGCTCCGGTCAGCGTGGCCTGACCCATGTGCGAGACGTCGAACAGTCCTGCATGGGTCCTGGTGTGCAGATGTTCGGCCAGGACGCCGCCTCGGCAGCGGCTGGCAAGGTCGCCGGCCGGATCGTATTGCACCGGCATGGCGTAGCCGGCGAAAGTCACCATGCGTGCGCCATGGCGGCGGTGCCAAGGATCGAGGGGGACACTGCGGGGCGTCGTCGCGGGATCGTCGGGCAGGGCGTTCTGAGCCAAGATGGGATTCTCCGCGACCGGGCCATCCGCCGGCGGAATGCCGGCGGCGATGACCCCCCTCTGTCACGGTACCTGAGAGATTCGGGGCCGCAACCCCTTACTCCGTCGGTGCAAACCGCGTGTGCGCGCGGTTCGGCTTTCCAGAGATCCCTGCCCGTCGCGGTCCTGGTTGCCTGAGCGTTTCCGGGGGCCGGTTGCGCCTTCGGCGGCGGGGTGTTGGCCCGCTGCTCTCCCGCGGCGGGTGCCTGGGACGGCGGACAGAATGCGTCAGACGGCGGGTGGATGCAAAGGGATTTGATTGGTCGGGAAGCGGGGTTCGAGTGCGACGGTAGTCTGGCCCAGGGGACAGGATGCGGCGCGGTTGTTGATTTGAAGGCAGCGATATTTGCCCTGCTGCCAGCCGCTCGCGCTTTGGTTTGCTTGCACCGCGGGCCGGAAGCGATCATGTCGGCGGCTGCGTGGTTGCCGCATGACGGTCGCTGTCGGAGGCTGCCGAACCAGATGGACGCGAAACGATGCTGACCCCCGAGCAGGCCGTGGACCGGCTGGAGTCGATGCACGCCGAGGCGGCGCGGGGGCAGCGCGACGCTCTGGTGCGCTTTGCCGCCGGCGGCGCGCCGCCGGACCGGGCGGAACGGCGGGGATTTCGTTATCCCGAACTTTGCCTGCACTGGGCGCCAAACGGAACCGTGCCGATGACCCGCCGTGCCTGGGGCAAGTTCCAGGCGCCCGGCCGCTACGCCACCACGGTTACCCAACCCGAATTCTTTCGCGCCTACCTGCTGGAGCAGTTGCGGCCGCTGGTCGCCGAATATGGCGCATCGATCCGGGTGGAGCTAAGCGACCAGGAAATGCCGTTCCCTTATGTGCTCGACCGCGGCGATGAGCTGGCCGACAGTGGCGCCTCGCCGGCTGAGCTGGCGCGGTATTTTCCGACGCCGTTGCTGTCCGCGGTCGGCGACGAGGTGGCGGATGGGCTGTGGACGACCGAAGCGGGGCAGCCGCGGCCGCTGGCACTGTTCGACGCAGTGCGGGTGGATTACTCGCTGCAGCGCCTGCTGCACTATACCGGCGGCGACTGGCGCCATATCCAGCCGTGGATCCTGCTGACCAACTACCAGCGCTATGTCGATCAGTTCGTGCGCTGGGGGCTGGACGAATTGGCCGATCCGGCCAGCCCGTATCAGCGTCTTATTGCCCCCGGCGGTGCTGTCGCCAGCCGCGGCGACGATGCGGCCGCGGCCGAGGCCAGGCTTGCCGGGGCGCCCTGGCAGCGATTTCAGATGCCGGCTTATCACCTTGCCCGCGGCGACGACCAAGGTGGGGTGACCATCGTCAACATTGGCGTCGGTCCGTCCAACGCGAAGAACATCACCGATCACCTGGCCGTGCTGCGGCCGCACTGCTGGTTGATGATCGGTCATTGCGGTGGGCTGCGGCAGTCGCAGGCGATCGGGGATTACGTGCTCGCGCATGGCTATCTGCGGCGCGACCGCATCCTGGACGACCTGGTGCCGCCCGAGGTGCCGGTGCCGGCGCTGGCCGAGGTGCAGGTGGCATTGCAGGAAGCGGCGGCCAGGGTAACCGGGGAGCGCGGCGATGCGCTGAAACGACGGCTGCGCACCGGGACCGTGGTGTCGTACGACGATCGGAATTGGGAACTGCGCTGGTCTCAGGAGCGACGGCGGATCAATCTGTCGCGGGCGATTGCGGTCGATATGGAGAGCGGCACGCTGGCGGCGCAGGGTTACCGCCTGCGGGTGCCGTACGGCACGTTGTTGTGTGTGTCCGATAAGCCGTTGCACGGTGAGATCAAGCTGCCCGGCACGGCCAGCAGTTTCTACCAACGCGCGGTGGGCGAGCATTTGAGCATCGGCCTGGCCGCGCTCGACCTGCTGCGCGACGACCTTGCCGCGCTGCATTCGCGCAAGCTGCGTAGCTTTGATGAGCCGCCGTTTCGCTGAGCGGGTGACCCCTCTCGGGCGTGCTCCAAAGGTTTGGAGACATTCCGTCCTGCCCGATCCTGCTTTATGGTCGGTGATCCAAGCATCGGAGACGGCCATGGGAGACAAGCCGAACTTCGTCCTGATCCCCGACGATACGCCGCCGCCCTCCGCAACGGCGCCCGTCGCAACGGGGTCCCCTGCCGTGGCGCGAAGTGCGAATGTACTGGGGCGGCTGCGAATATTGGCGAGCACGGCCGCGACGGCGGCGGCGGCGGCTCTGCCGGCGTTGACTCACGCCGAACCACCGGCCGAAAGCGGCGCGGCGCCGCGGGCCAGGCTGATTTTCGCGGTGGACGCCACCGCGTCCCGCGAGCCGGCTTGGGCCGCCGCTCGGCGGGTCACGGACGTGCTAGTGCAGGCGCTCCCGGGGGAGTTGGACGTGGCGCTGGCGGTGCATGGCGGGTCGCGGGTGCACACTTTCACGGCGTTCACAGGCGATGCCGGTACGCTGCGCGATCGAGCCGCCGGTGTTGCCTGCGCGGCCGGGCTGACCCGGCTGCTGCCGATCCTGTCAGTCAGCCTGGCACGGCCAGCCGTGCGGGTTGTGGTCTATATCGGCGACGTGTTCGAGGAGAGCGTGCCGCAAGGTCGCAGGCTGGCCGATGCCATGGGCCGGCAGGACACAAAGTTGATCGTGCTGCACGACACCGCCGACCGCACCGCGGGCCGCGATGCCGAGGTGTTCTGGGACCTTGCCAAGCGCACCGGCGGTTGCGTCCTGCCGTTCGACGCACGCAGTTCCGGGCGGTTGCGGGACCTGCTTTCGGCCGTTGCGGTCTATGCCGTCGGCGGCGAAAAGCTGTTGCGGGAGAGGCGGCGGGAGCTGCCGGGCGCGTTGGCGTTGCTGGAAAACCTTGGCAAGTCGGGCTGAGTGGGGCGGCTGCGTGATTGCCGGCGGATGATCTGTTGCGGCTGTGACGAATCGATTCACGGCGCCGCCGCGGTTGATTGGGGGAATTAGGGTTCGTCGGCGAAAAGGGGCTTGAAAAAGACCCTGGGACACGGAGGAGGAATCATGGTCACGATAGACGCCCAGGTACATGCCTATGAGCGCAACCATCCGGGACGGCCATGGGCGGCTGTGCTGCATGGGCCGCCCGAGGTCACCGGCGACGACATGGTGGCGGCGATGGACGCGGTCGGGGTCGACGGCGCGCTGCTGGTGTCGGCATTCACCATGTACCGCTACGACGCCAGCTATGCGATCAGCGTGCGCAAGGCCCATCCCGGCCGGTTCGCCGTGATCAAGCCGGTCGATCCCGGCGATCCGGCGGTGGTCGATACGATCGCGGATTGGGCTGCGACCGATGGCGCTGTCGCCATCCGCATCATGATGCGGGGCGACGTATCGACCGATGCCGCCGACCCGGGGCTCAACGGGGTTCTCGCGGCTGCGGCGCGACACGCGTTGCCGGTCAATCTGCTGTGCTGGGGGCGTTTGGAGCAGGTCGGGACGTTGGCGGCACGGAACCCGGACACGAGGCTGGTGATCGATCACCTGGGGCTGCAGCAGCCGTTCGAGCCGCCGGCGCCGGCGGCGGCGTTCGCCGAGCTTCCAAAGCTGCTGGCATTAGCCAAGCATGACAACATCGTCGTCAAGATCACCGGGGCCTGCACGCTGTCACACCAACCGTTTCCGTATGACGACCTGTGGGATCCGCTCGGCCGCATCTTCGACGGATTTGGCCTGGATCGATGCCTGTGGGGCACCGATTGGACCCGAGGGGTGGAATTGCTGAGCTACCAACAGGGGGTGGAGGCATTTCGCGTCACCGATCGCCTGTCCGACAGCGACCGCGCGGTGTTGATGGGCGGGACACTGCAGCGGGTCTACGACTGGGCGCCGTCCAAAGCCTGATTGTCCCAAAGCCTCACTCTCATGGAAAGATCAGCGTCTTGCCGCGGCTGATCAGAAACGCGTCGCCATGCTGGAGGAAGTCGCTGACGATTTCCGCGAATGCTTCAGGGCGCTCCGCCGCGGCCGCGTGGCCGGCGTCGTAGAGGAAGACGAGATTGGCGTTCGGCATCAGTGTCTTATAGAGCCGGCCGGTATCGGGCGGGATGACGCTGTCCCGGGTGCCGAACACCACCAGGGTCGGGGTGGCGACCTGGAGCAGCCGGTCCTCCAGCGCCGGATCGCGCGACGAGCCGCGCAAGCGGCGCAGCAGGATCAGGGTTTGCACGGCCGGTCCCGGGTCAGTGGCCGGCAGGGGCGGCATCCGTTCGGGGTGAGCGTAAAGCCGGCCGGCGATCTGCTGCGGTGTGCCCGAGACCGGCTGCATGGTCTTGGGACGGATTGCCGCGGGGGCTTCCAGGACCAGGGTGCGGACCAAGGCCGAATGGTTGGCGGCCAGCCAAAGCGCCACTGTAGCGCCGAACGAGGTGCCCATCAGGTGAAAGCGATCCAGCCCGATCGCGGTCGCCGCCGCCGCCATCGTGGCGGCCATCTGGGGCATGTTCTGCGTCCGCGAGTTCCTCGGTGAGGCGCCAAAGCCCGGCATCTCGAGCACGATCACGCGGAAACTTTGGCTCAGCAGGTCGTGGGCCGGGGTCAATTGCAAACCAGCCGATCCGTGCAGGTGAACCAAGGGAGGTCCGTCTCCGGCCTGCATGAACCGGATGCGAAAGCCGTCCGCTTCGACCCACCGCTCTTGGAACATCGTGCCGGGTGTGGTGTTCGCCACGATCCGCCTCCGTCAGATATCGCGGATCCGCGGCAGGACGTGCTTGCCGAACGTTTCGAGCACGGCCAGCAGCGCGGCGGGATCGGAGGATTCCGGGGTCTGGAATCCCAGGTCGATCACACCCGCGCCGGTTGCTTCCCGGCATCGCCTGATCTGTTCGATGACGGTATCCGGTCCGCCGACGAAATTGATCGGCAGCGCGCGGTTGACGCTGGCAGGCCGTGCCTCGCCGGCGATGTTGCGGGAATCGAGGTCCAGCAATGCTTCGGCCACCGCGTTACCCAGGGCGAACGGCGGACGCGGCGGATAGGCCTGCAGGGTACGCTGCGCGTCTGCATCGGTTGCCCCAAGGATTATGTTTGCCCGGAAAACAATTTGTTCGGAGTCCGGCTGCCAGCCGTGGCGGTCGCATTGCTCGCGATAGTAGCCGGTGGCCTTTCCCATCACCTCGAACGGGCCGTACGAGACACCGAGACCGATGTGATTGCGGGCGGCGAAGTCCGCTGCCTCGCGGCTGGTTCCCAACGCGTAGGTTGGCGGATGCGGCAGGGTGCAAGGGCGTGGCCAGACTGATACGGTGCGGTATTTGAAGTGCCGGCCCTGCCAGCCGAAAGGATGCGGCTCCGACCAGGCTTTCAGGATCAACTCCATCCCCTCATCGGTGCGTTCGCGGGATTCCCGGGGATTGAGGTCGTAGGTCAGGGCTTCATTCGATGTCCCTCGGAGCAAGCCGACGACGAGGCGCCCGGGGGCCATGGCGTCCAGCATCGCGAGTTCCTCGGCAAGGCGCACCGGATTGCTGTGTGAGACGATCGGGCCCAGCAGGGCGATCTTGATGTCGGGCACCCGGGCGGCGATGTAGGCCGCGGCAAGCTGCGGCGATGGCGTCAGGATGCGCGGCGAGTAGTGGTGCTCGGACAGGCTGAACCAATCGAAACCGAGTTGTTCCACCAAGGCGATCCGCTGCACCATGTCCTGGTAGAGTTGGGTTCCGGCGTGCGCGTCATAGGCGCCTGGCGGCATCGGCCAGATCGGCGGCATGGTTGTTGGGGCCTGATAGCGGCCGGTTTCGAAATAGGAGACCTTCATGGCGGCGGCATTTTGGACGCTACCGGGTTTTGTTATATTGGTAATCCTCACGCGAGCCGCCGGCGGCTCGCAGGCCATCCGGCAACGGCGCGCGGCCGGCGTTGACCTTGGCGTGCGCGTCGAGCGCGGCTTGGTCTTGCCAAAGCTCCAGCAGGGCCAGCTTGTCGGGGTTCAGCACGCTTTGGAAGACCTCAAACTCCTGGCAGCCGGGTTCCTTGACGACCTCGAGGCAGCGCTGGCGAAACACCTGCGAGAGTTCGCTGCCTTTGCCGGCGGTGGCGTTGATCGTGACAACGAGTCTGACGGCCATTTGTTTGCCTCCCATTAGGGCCGGAAGTAGTGACCGCGCGAATTGGCACGTCAAGTGTATGGCAGGGGAAAAATCTACGGGGCGGGAACAATCGGGGCGGACATGAGTTCAAGCCAGCAACCGAGCGGGAAACCGGCGTTGGATAATTCCCGGAACAGCACGCGGGCGTGGCTGCGAAACCATTTTTTCAGGGTGTGGACCGCCGGGGCGATTCTGATCGGCTATGTCTACGGCTGGCTGTATGCGCCGGAAATGCTGATCTGGTGGAAGCGGACGACCACCTCGATGATCGAAGCCGGGTGCGGCCTGCTGCCTTACCCGTGGAATGACCGGATCGAGGCCACGCTTGGGAATTTTGGACTGTGGGTGCAGATAACCCTTGCCATCATCGCGTTCCGGATCGTGGTATGGGTTTTACTGTGGATGCTTCGAGGTGGCTGGCGCGTCCGGCGCGGCCGTTCCATGCCGTAATCAGGGCAGCGACAGCCGATTAATACAATGCTTGAAAGTAACGGTCAGAGCCGCCCGGGCGATTATCGGAGGCAGTTTCGGACTGCTGCTTCACGGCAGGACCGCCTGCGCCTCGATCTCCACCTTCAGTGCAGGCAGCACGAGGGCCGACACTTCGACCAAGGTCGAGGCTGGCCGATGGGTGCCGAAGTATCGCTGCCGGATCGGATTGATCTTGCGGCGATCGGCGACGTCGGTCAGATAGACTGTGACCTTGACCACGTGCTCGGCGCCGGCGCCGACCGATTTGAGGCAGGTGTCCAGGTTGGCGATGGCGATCTCGAACTGCTCGACGACGTCGTCGGGGACGCTGCCATCCGCCGAAACCCCTACAGTGCCGGATACCCAGACGAGGTTGCCGGCCTTGGTCAGATGGCAGTAGTGGCTGACTGGTTCGGGCTGGCCGTCTAGCATCAGGCGTTCGATTGCCGGCATGGGTTGGTCCCCTACATCAGCCAGCGCGCCGCGGCGGCGTAACCGGCACGTTCAGCTGGTGGAACGGTATGGCTGACGGTCTCCTCGGCGATCATCGCGGCAACGACGTCGCGACGATCCGCCCGCATCGCGGAATCGATCAGGATCTGGCGGAACAGGTCGCGTTGGGCGTTGCTGCCGCCGAGCAGGCGGATTTGCTCCAGGCGGGGCGCCAGCAGGGTGACGACCTGAGCGTGCTGTCCACGCCGATGCGCCAGGCCGGCCTCGCACGCCGGCACGACCACATCGCCGATCGCTGCGGCGTCCCATCGATTGGGATCGCCGGCCTGCTCGCGCAGCGCGGCCAGGAAGCGGGCGGAGGCGGCGTCGCGTTCGGTTGCCGCCAATGCCAACATCAGGTGTGGTGGCAGCAGCAGATAGGCGGTGTCGCCAATCCGCGCTTCGGCCTTGTCGGCCAATTCGTCCCAGCGCGCCCCGACGTCCAGTCCCAGCAGTTCCAGCCGCCAAAGCAGCGCGGTGGCGTTTTGCAGGTCGTTGAACTGGTCGGGGGCCGCCTTGGTCAGCGGGGCGCCCAGGTTGCGGATGTTGGCGTCGTAGCTGGCGAGCACCGCGTCGCGCTGGCCGAGATCGAGCTGCATCAGCGCGCGGTGCCACCACAGGTGATGCACGAGGTTGTTGCCAATCGGCCAATAGCCGGTCTGCGCGGCGAGCCAGTCGTTGCCCTGATGCGGGCGGCTGTCGGCCTCCAGGATGTGGGCTTTGACATGATGGGCAAAGAAATTTTCCGGGTCGCGTTCATACGCGGCGTCGATTGCGCGTTCGGCGCCTTCGGTGTCTCCGGCTTCCTCGTGGGCGAAGGCCCAGACCGACTGGAAGCAGTCGTAGCCGGGCAGATCGGGTGACCAGGCCGGCGCGAGGCGGTCGGCCTGGTCCAGGACGGCCTGGGTGTGGCCGAAGCGGAAATGCGTGGTGTCGCTGATGCGCACCGCCAGCAGATCGGTGGGATCGTCATCGAGCAGATCGCGCCAGACGGCAAACGCCTCGCCCAGGGCGCCGCGGGTCCAGGCGGACAGCGCCGTGACATGGCGTTGCTCACGCCTGGTGGCGACGGCGGACCCGGCTTCGGCCGCGGCGAGGCTGCGGGCGATCGCCGGCCGATGCGCCGGATTGGCGCCGGCCATCATTAGGTAGCCGCTGATGCAGTGCCCCATGACGAACCCCGGATCGGCGGCGAGCGCCTGGCTGACCAGGTTCATGGTGTCGCGGTGATATTTCAAGAAATGCTCCACCGCGCGATCGAACAGCGCGGCCGCCGCGGCGCTGTCGGTCGAGAGCTGGAGACCGCGTGCATCGCGCTGCATCGGATCGTCCCTGTCTGATCGCCGCGACGATGGCCTACGATGGTGATTGCCGCAACCTTTCCTGGTTGCGGTCGCGCACGGGCCGGACCCACCTCGTTGCTTGGGATCATGCGCCGTGCCGGGAAAACCTGTGCTAACCAAAAGCTGATCGACGGCGTATGCCGACAATGAAACGGCTGCGCCGGCGGCGGCGTTTCATCGCGGACAGTACTGGGTGTGCAACATGAAACCTTTTGCGATACTTGCCGCGGGCGCGGTTCTGGCCGCCTCGTTCGCCCCGTTGGCTTCCGGCCAGACCATCCCGCCGTTGGCCTATGTCCAGCCGGTGTCGCCCGCCGGGGTGCAGGCCGTTCAACAGCACTTGCGCCAGGCCGGAGCCTATAGCGGCGCGGTCGACGGGGTATGGGGATCGGACAGCGTCGTGGCGCTGCAGCAATTTCAGGCCAGTCATCAGCTTCAAGTGACGGGCCAGTTGAACCAGGCGACGGTGGCGACGCTCGGGCTTGATCCGCAGACATTGCTGGGTGCGCAGCCCGCGGCCGCTGCGGCTCCGGCGCCGCCCCCGGCGGACACACTGCGGCCGGGTTCGGTGCGAGCGGTTCAAGAGCGGCTGCGCAGCCTGGGCTTCTACACGGGCGGCGTCGACGGGGTCTGGGGAGAAGGCACGCAGAACGCGGTCGGTCAGTTCCAACGCAACCGTGGACTGGAACCGAGTGGGCAACTGACCCCGGCAACGGTCACGGCGATGGGACTTTCGCCGAGCGCGCTGGTTTATCGGTAAGGTCTGGGCCTCCTACGTTCATCATAGCCGGCTAACGTTGCGGCCGGCTTGTCTCCGGGGCGTCTGCCGGATGGAGCCGCGCGCCTAGTTGGATCCGTGCGCGGGGCGACTGGACAGGTCATGCAACGCATGCTCCGCATCGGTACGAAGGGCGGTATCCGGAGCCAGCCCTCGTGCGCTGCCAAGCCAGGCTTTGGCATTGGCGGCATCGCCCTGGCCGGCGGCGCTGCGACCGGCGCGGAGATACAGATCCGTCGCATTCCGGGCGTTGGCGGAGTACTGTGCTGCCAGCGCCAGCGCGCGCGCCATCCCCCGGTAGTCCAATTGGGTTCGGCGCAAATCGGCTGCATGCAGTGCCAGCGGCGCGCTGTGGGCAAGCCTGGCCTGGAGTTCAGCCAGGTCACCTGGATCAGCCGCCGGGGTCATCGACGCGATGGCCTTTTCAAGACCGGTTCGATCGTGTCGCTGGTCAGCGATCAGACCGAGCAGAAACCAGGCCGCATTGGTCAGCGCGGGACTCTTGGCTGCGGTCAATCTATTGGCTGCTCGGGCGGATGCCGGCAAGTTGTCAAGGCGAAACAGCGCGGTCGCTGAAATCAACTCGAAATCCGGATCGACGATGCCGCGTCTTGCCAGTCCCGCGGTTAATTCCTGTGCGGTTCGCAGTGCGTCGTGCGGCCGTCCGGCACGCAGCTCGGCGGTCGCAAGGTTGAAGCCGGCATCGGCGATCGCCGACGCGTTGTCGGCGGTGTGAGCCCGCGCCAGCGCCGCACGGAATTGCGTCACGGCTTGATCCGGCTGCTCCAGGTCGAAGGCGATATCGCCAGCATGATCCAACCGCGACAACGTCGGATCCTGGGGTTTGCTCTTGGGGGTGGATGAACAACCAGCCAGCAGCAGCAGAACGAGCGTCAGCCGCTTCATGGTCTTACTTGTTCCGGCGACAGGCGGCGTGGTTCGGGTTTGGCCGAACCGGAAAGCGGCCAGGTATGGCGCAATTGGTCCGTGAGCTTTTCCAGTTCCACCATCGTCGTCTGCGTCTGGGTCAGCAGCGCCGGCAGATTGGCGGTGCTGGTGCCGACGTCGCGGGTAATCGCCGGCAGTCTCGGCGTGGCGTTGGCCAAATCGTGGGTCGCCTTCTGCACCGAGGCAAGCGAGGCGTCGGCGCGGCGCAGCAGCGCTGGGACGCCCTGTGGGCCGCTGGCCGTGGCAGTCACTGAATTGACGTCGGCCAATGAGGCATTCAGTCGGTTGGTCGCGGTCTTCAGGTTTGCCAGGGTCTGGGTCAACTGGTTCGCCAGATCCTCGTTCTTCAGCAATCGCCCGACGTCACCGTGGCCCTCGGCTATGCTCTGCGTGGTATCGGCCAAGGCGTGCATGGTCTTGGCGGCGTCGTCCAGAATCGGAAATACCTTCGCCTTAACCTGGTCGATCATTGCGCCGATGTTCTCGGTCGGGTCGCGTTCCGTCACCGCGTCGATCACCGCGTACTTCCAGTCGAGCGGCGCTCCGGTGCCGCGGGTGATGTCCAGATAGGCCGCGCCCGCCACGCCGAACTGCTTCTTCACCAAGGCGTGGCTGTCGCGCCGGATGAATGCCGTCGCCTGCTGGTCCAGCTCGACCTCGGCATACATGCGGGTACTGGGGTCGACCACGACGCGGCGCACGGTGCCAACCTTGGTGCCCAGCACCTGGACATCGGCGCCCGAGGACAGACCCTGGCTGCCGGTCTCGGGCAATATGACACGCAAGGTTTCTGTGGGGCGGAACCAATCGCTCAGCAGGCCGGCGTGCAGGACGGCGGCGACGAAAACGCCGATGCTCAGCAGCACCAGCAGACCGATCCATTCGTCGGTATTGCGCAGGATCCTCATGCCGCGCGCGCCAAGGTTCGCATAGGCGCCAGCCCGGTGTCGTTCAGACGCAGGCGGTGGGTGGGGCGGATCGAGCGGTCGCGCAGCACCGGGCCGGCACCCGCCAGCCAGATCACCGCCACGCCCTGGCCGCGCGCCTCGGTGCCGGCTTCCAGCAGGGCCGGCACAAGGTCGTCCTGCTGCGTGGTCCCCGGCAGTTCCAGGATCACCAGACGCGGCTGCCCAATGAAGGCGCGCACGCAGGCCGCGCGCAGCAGATCCGGGTCGGTCAAGCGACGAGCCGGGCCGGCAGGCAGACCGGGCAGGCCGAAGCGCAGCGCCAGTCTGGTGGCCTCGGCGCGCAACGTGGCCTCCGGGACGCGGGTGTGGTGCAGCCGTGCCAGCAGCACGCGGGTGGCGACGTCGGGCGTGTCCTGGCGCATCGGCACATGAAACAGCCGACCGATATGGCCTCGCAACGCGTCGGCATGATGGCGTGGGATGGCATGCCAGTCCCGGCCGAGGAAATGCGCGCCGCCGGACGCGAGCGGCGCCAGACCACAGCACAGATCGGCGAACGCCGCGCCACGTCGCGATCCCATGACCTCGATCAGCGCGAAGTCTCCGGCTAAAAGGGTCAGGTTGAGCGCGGCGAGGGGCATTCGTTCGCCCGAACCGCGCGCCGCCTGCAGAGCCAGGGTGGGCGGTGGGGTCAAATCGTGGCGCTCAGTACGAGGCTCACCGTCAGGATGCCGGTGACGCCTCTGGTAAAGCCGCGGGGCAGCAGGCTAGACGGTGTATCGGCTTCTTGCGCGCCGAGCCCGGTGACGCAGGAACTCAGCGCCACGACCAGCCCGATCAGCAACAGCTTGGCTGGGAAGATCACCATGTCACCCAGTGTCATGGCGCGCAGCACATTGTCCAGAAAGCCGAAGATCGAGGTATTGACCACGCCGGCGAAGCTGCCGGTGACGAAGCCGCTGATCAATGCCACCAGCACGAACATCACTCCCAGCGTGAATGACCCCAGAGCGAACGCAACGGCGCGCGGCAGCACCATGAAATCGAAGATGTCCACTCCCTCGGCGCGCAGTATCGCGATCTCTCCGTCGGCTGTCAGCATGCCGAGTTCGGCGGTCGCCGCTGTGCCGGCGCGGCCCAGCAGGATGATGCCGACCAGCAGCGGGGTGATCTCGCGGAACAGCACGACGACCAGGATGCGGCCGATCTGTTCCTGTTGCCCAGCGGTGCGCAGCCAATAGATCGCCTCGAACACCAGGCCCAGACCGACGATCAGCGCGGTGACTGCAATGGTTCCGAGGGAGCCGGCGACGGTCTGGGTCAGGGTGGTTCGGAACACGGCGCGCAAGGTCCGTCGCCAGGTGGATGGCCATGCGATTTCGCGGATCACGCCCCAGAACAGGGAAGCGAGCTGCAGCACGTAGGACGAGCGCTTGCGGGTCTCGGCGCCGACGACAGAGAGCATACTCATGCGCGGCCGGCCAGGACGAAGCTGCGTGAATCGCCGGTATGGGGACGATAGAACAGGCCGCGCGGGCGGAACAAAAAGCCCTGACGCAGCAAAAGGTAGGCGGGCTCACTGGCCTGAATGGACTCAGCGGGAGCCGAAGCGGCCAGCGCGCCGGCGGCTTGCACCGTCTCGCCCCACAGATTGAACACGCCGGGTGTATAGCCGAGGGTGGCGCCGACGACGGACCCGACATCCAGACCGAGGCCGAACGCGGCCAGTCCGCCGTCGGAATCGAACAGTTCGGCGCAGCGTTCGCGCAGCGCGATAGCGACGTCGGCCATCCTCGATGCGGCTTCGGCCAGTCCGGCGGGTGATTGGGTGGCAAAGCCGGCGGCGGCGACGATCGTGGTGCCTAGCATCTTGACGTAAGGGATTTCATGGGCGGCGGCGATGGACTGCGCCGAGCAGGCGACCTGATGCGCCAGCGGGGCCGTGGCGTCGGGCAGTGTCAGCACCAGCACCATCGCCTGCGGGTGGGTTTCGTCGGCGGCGCTGTAGGCAGCGAGCGCCGGATCGAGGCCACGTTCGTCCGCCACGGGTTCGGCTTCGGCCGCCGCCGAGGTCTGCGGGGCGGTTCCGGCTTCCGGTATTCTGTCAGGGGTGGCCAGGGCCACCAGAGTGGCGCAGGCACGGGCAAAATCGCGGGCGGCAGGGTCCCGGCGTGCGTCTTCCAGCGTCACCAGGCCGATCGCTCGTCCTGCCCGGGTAACCGGCACGGCTAACAGGGCATTACTGCCGAAGGGGGCCATCAGGGAGCCATGTAGTGCCGCGGTGCGCCGGTCTCGCCTGGCATCGGGTGCGTCTATGGTTTCGTCTTCCGCCATTGCATCGAACAGCGCCGGCATCTCCTGGCGTGATAGTTCGAGGCCGCCGACATGGCCTCCGGTCGCGGGTTCGAAGCTGTCGTCGCAGCGCAGGGCCTGGCCCTGGCCGGAACATCGCCACACCGCGGCTCTTTTGGCGCCGGTGGCTTCGGCCAAGGTCTCGGTCAACGCCTTGGGCGGGGTGCCGTCGGGGTCGAACATGCCTGCCTCGGCGGACAGCCGGGCGAAGGCGGCGCTTTGCTGCTCGACCGCGGCGGATCGTTCGGCGACTACCCTGGCGGACCGGTCGGCGCGCAATCCCTGGCGCACCAGCAGCACCCCTAAGCCGGCAGCCAGTGCGACCACGACCAGCGACAATAGCGCGGCACGGCGGGTGTTGGCGGTGACGAAACCGCTGAATTCGGACTCCGGCACGGTGATGAACAGCAGCCAGTCCTGGCCGTTGTTGGCGAGCGGGGTGACGATGGAGATCAGCCGGCGTTGGTTGACATCGATGACGCGGTTGCCCGGGCCCTGGGCACGGAAATGATCCCAACTGGCAGTCAGGTCGGGATCACCAACCTGCCCGATCCGGGCTGGTGCAAGTTTTCCGTCGACGGTTTGCAGGATGCGCTTCGAATCAGGCCCGGCGATCATCTCGCCGTCGCGTGTGGCAATGTAGGCTCGACCGGTCTGTCCGATCGAAAGCCCGCCGAGGAAGCGGGAGATGGCGTCCAGTCGAATATCGACGCCGATCACATCGGGATCGGGGCCGGGACCGTGTACCGCGGCCGTGACGCCGGGCGCTCGTTCCGAGAAGAAGATATAGACCCCGCTCCAGAACACGTCGGCGGAGGCTCGCGCGCCAGTAAACCAGGACCGGGTCCGGGCATCGTAATCGTCCTTTGGATCCTCGCGGCGGGCGGTGACAGCGCCGCTTTTGTCGCGGGTGACCCATTCGACGGTTCTGCCGGAGGCCGACACCAGGATGCGTTTGGTATCGGTGGCGCCAGGCTGGCCGTTGGCGGCCCGTGTCACCAGCATGAAGTTTCCCGCGCCGTCGGCGAACAGCACATTGGCGATCTGTGGCGTCTCGGTCAGCACCGAGGCGGCGAAGGCGTATGCCTCTTTGTCATGCTGCGTTGCGCCGCCGCGCCCGAGCATGGTGTGGGCGAGCAGCGTGGCGTGCGCGGCGGGTTCGAGATAGGCGGACACCTGCAGCGAGATTCGCTCCTGCGTGCTGCGCAGCAGCGTGCTTGACAGGCCCAGCACGCCGGCGCGGTTGGCGTTATCGGCATAGACGGCAATGCCGAGCAGGAAGCCGATGATGAGGCCTACCCCGCATAGCGGCAGGCCGATGCGCAGCAGGGTGTTTCGCCGGCGCGACCGCTCAGCCAGTGGATCGACATCGACATCGACAATGTCAGCGCGACCGGACAGATGAACCTCGGTTCAAGTATTTGTTATCGCACGGCGTATTGCAAAGCGGGCTGGTGCCCGTCGTCGGCGCACACAAAGATGAAAGCCGGCCCGAACGTCAAGCGCCAAATACGGCGAGCGTTGGGTGTTGGCGGGTCGTCCCGTGGTCTAATTATTTCTTAATAATAACATAATTGCTTCGGCGGCCTGTGACGTTAGCTGTGACCGTCTTGCTTGCCCGCCGATGCGGCCGTCGATAGGCTTCGGGATCGGAGGAGAAAGCCATGCCCGCGACCCTGGTCATCCGCAACGGCACGGTCATCGACGGGTCCGGACGCGATCCGCTGCAGGCTGATGTCGCGGTTACCGACGGACGGATCAGCGCAATCGGCAAGTCGCTTCCGCGAGGCGGGCAGGAGATTGATGCGCGGGACCGGCTGGTCACGCCTGGCTTTGTCGATGTGCATACTCATTACGACGCCCAGGTGACCTGGAGTTCGCAGCTTTCTCCGTCGTCATGGAATGGTGTGACCACTGTCCTGATGGGCAATTGCGGCGTCGGCTTCGCACCTTGCCATCCGGGTCAGCGCGAGATGCTGGTCAAGCTGATGGAAGGCGTCGAGGACATTCCCGAGGTTGTGCTGACCGAGGGCCTGCCCTGGAGCTGGAATACGTTCCCTGAGTTTCTCGATGTGCTGGACCGGCGGCGATATGATGTCGATATTGCCACGCAGGTGCCACATGCGGCGCTACGGGTCTACGTGATGGGGCAACGCGGCGCTGACCGGGAACTGGCTACCGAACAGGACCGTGGCCGGATGGCCGAGTTGGCCGAACAGGGCATCCGCGCCGGGGCGCTTGGGTTCTCCACCTCGCGCACGCTCAATCACCGGACGCTGGACGGGAAGCACATCCCCACGCTGCGTGCCGAGCAGGCGGAGCTGACCGCGATTGCCCATGCCATGCGCCGGGCCAGTGCGGGCTGGCTGCAGATCGTTTCGGATTTCGAAGATCAGGACCAGGAGTTCGGGCTGTTCCGTCGGCTGGCGGAGGAATCCGGGCGGCCGGTGACATTGACGCTGCTGCAGTCGGACTCGAGGCCGGCCGGATGGCGCGAGTTGCTGGATCAGATCGAAGCGGCGAACGCGGACGGGTTGCGCATCACCGGTCAGGTGCGGTCGCGGCCGACCAGCGTGCTGCTGGGCTTCGAGTTGTCGCAGAACCCGTTCATGAGCAGGCCATCGTATAAGACGATCGCCAAACTCAATTTTCCCGAGCGGATGCAGCGGCTGCGGGATCCGGCGTTTCGGGCGGCGCTGCTGGCGGAAGACGCACCGATCGGACGGCGTGGCGGGTGGAACACTATGTTCCCACTGGGCGACCCGCCAGACTACGAACCGCCGCCGGATAACAGTGTCGCCGCCCTCGCGGCGCGCGAAGGCCGGTCGCCTGACGAGGTTGCCTATGACCTGCTGATGCAGCGTGACGGCAAGGCAATACTTTATCTTCCGGTGACCAACTATGCGGCGGGCAATCTGGATGTGGTACGGACGATGATTGCCCATCCGGATACTCTGCTCGGGTTGGGCGATGGTGGCGCGCATGTCGGGATCATGTGCGACGCGACCGCGACCAGCTATACCCTGACGCACTGGACCCGCGAACGCGGCCGTGGCGAGTTGTTTCCGGTCGCCTGGGCGGTGAAAAGGCTCAGTCACGACAACGCCACGGCGATCGGTTTGAACGATCGTGGATTGCTGCGAGTGGGTATGAAGGCGGATGTCAACGTGATCGACTACGACCGGCTGGTGCTGCGCAGCCCTGAAGTTGTCTACGACCTGCCTGCCGGCGGCAAGCGCCTGGTGCAGCGGACCGATGGCTTCGACGCGACGGTGGTGTCTGGGGAGGTGGTCTATCGGGCGGGCGAGCCGACCGGTGCGTTGCCGGGGCGGCTGGTGCGTGGGCCTCGGGCTGCCTGACCGGAGCATCATCGGGAGTTCTTTGACGTTACCCGGGATTGTCGATAGTACTTTAGTGCCGGCCGAAGGACTTAGCGCATCTTGTTTCGGGCCGCGCTATTGCCGCCTGAACGGCTTGGCAGTCAAATAATGAAAGGGATGAGAGCATGTCCGAGGCGATTCACATCCACCCAGTTGTGGATTCCGGGCTAAAGCCTGGCACCGCCAGTTTCAACGGTGGAACGTTGATCTGCAAATGCACACAGGATCCGGTAAAGATCAAAATAGACGGCTCGATAGCGTATAATCATGTGTGCGGATGCACCAAGTGCTGGAAGCCGGCCGGAACGGATTTCTCCCTCGTGGCAGCGGTTCCGCGGGACAAGGTTCAGGTCACCCAGAACGAAGGCAAGCTGGAGGTTGTCGATGCCTCGGCGGCTATTCAGCGGCACGCCTGCAGGGGTTGCGGCGTCCACATGTATGGCCGGATCGAGAACAAGAACCATCCGTTTTATGGCTTTGACTTCATCCACCCGGAATTGTTCCAGGAGTCAGGCTGGCCACCGCCGGAGTTCGCGGCATTTGTGTCGTCGGTGATCGAGGCTGGCGTGGCGCCGGAAAGAATGGCCAGCGTTCGTGGTCGGCTGAAGGACGTTGGGCTGGAGCCGTACGACTGCTTGTCGCCGGCGTTGATGGACGCCATCGCAACGCACGCAGCCAAGACGGCGGGGCTGCAGCCCCACTGACAGTCAGGGCGGCCGAGGTCGAGCGGTCGCTCGGCCTCGCTTAATAGGTCACGACGGTGCGGATGCTCTCGCCACGTCGCATCAGGTCGAAGCCGTCATTGATCTTGTCGAACGGCAGAACATGGGTGATCAGATCGTCGATATTGATCTTGCCATCCATATACCAGTCGACAATCCGCGGCACGTCGGTGCGACCGCGCGCGCCGCCGAACGCGGTGCCCATCCATACCCGCCCCGTAACAAGCTGGAATGGACGGGTAGCGATTTCCTGCCCGCTGGCGGCCACGCCGATGATGATCGACTTTCCCCAACCGCGATGAGCGGATTCCAGCGCCTGTCGCATCACCTTGGTGTTGCCGATGCATTCGAACGTGTAATCGGCGCCGCCTTTGGTCAGGTCCACCAGATACGGCACCAGATCGCCCTGCACCTCGCTGGGATTGACGAAATGGGTCATGCCGAACTTCTCGGCGATTTCCCGCCTCCGGGGATTGAGGTCGACCCCGACGATCATTTCGGCACCGGCTAGTCTGGCACCCTGAAGCACGTTGAGGCCGATGCCGCCGAGGCCGAACACCACGACACGCGCGCCCGGTTCCACCTTGGCGGTGTTGATGACCGCGCCGATCCCGGTGGTGACACCACAGCCGATGTAGCAGACCTTCTCGAACGGAGCGTCGTTGCGGATCTTCGCTAGCGCGATCTCGGGCAGCACCGTGAAATTGGAGAAGGTGGAAGTGCCCATGTAGTGCATGATCGGCGCGCCGTCGGCGGAAAACCGGCTGGTGCCGTCCGGCATCAGCCCCTTGCCCTGCGTGGCCCGGATCGCGACGCAGAGATTGGTCTTGCGCGACAGGCAGTATTCGCATTGCCGGCATTCCGGCGTGTAGAGCGGAATGACGTGGTCACCCTTTTTTAAGGATGTCACGCCGGGGCCGACCTCTACCACGATGCCGGCGCCCTCATGGCCGAGGATGGCCGGAAAAATCCCCTCGGGATCGGCACCCGACAGGGTAAATTCATCGGTGTGACAGATACCGGTGGCCTTTATTTCGACTAGAACCTCGCCGTCGCGGGGGCCTTCGAGTTCCACGGTTTCCAGGCTGAGGGCTTGGCCGGCCTGGCGTGCCACAGCAGCGCGCGTTTGCATGAGCGGGTCTCCCGTTGGTCCAACGCCGGATCCGCCGGCGGGGTATTACTTCTTAGTCGTACCATCCTCATTGAACTGTTGCAAAAAAGATATGACATCCTTGCGCTTTTGCGCGTCCCTGAGACCAGGAAATATCATCTTGGTGTGCGGAACAACCGTTTGAGGACTGGTCAGATACTTATCAAGCGCCTGGGGTGTCCAGATAATACCGGAGTCCTTGTTGGCGGACGAATAGTCAAAGTCCGGGTAAGTGCCCGCCTTCCGTCCGACGACGCCGTTCAGAACCGGACCAACCGCGTTTTTGGCGCCCGGCCCAACCTGATGGCAGGCTCGGCAGACGACGAAATCCTTCTCGCCGGCCGCTGCGTCCTGGGCGTGCGCCGGAGCAGCCAAGCATGCGCCGACCACGATGGCGAAAAGACATTTGCCTATCAAAATACCTCGCTTTGCGCGCAGCTTGCGGCAAGTCGTTCCAGTATAGGCCGGCGCGTTGTCAGCGCCCACCGATCAAATCTTCCCGCCTTCTTGGTCCGGCCAGGCACACCGCCAGCGCCTGATCTGATAGGCCGGATGTTCGCCGGCCCACTGCGCCAGATACGGCTGCGCCTGCGTCATGCAGCTTTGCAGCGAACCCGAGCTTTGAAACAAGACATGGTATTCGTGGCACGCGCTCGGATTCGCCAGCGTGCATGCGAGCACGATAAGGTCGACCAGGTTCATTAACGTTCTCGCCAAGGCGTCATGATTTCAACCATGCGGATGGGTGCAGCCGGTTGCGTAACAAGTAGGATAGGCCACGCGACCATGTTTCGTCCGTATTGCCGCGGATGTCCACGCTGCCTGCCTCGATCACCTGACCGGTGGAGACATCGCGCGCCACCAGGTTGATATTGAGGATCAGGTTCGACACCTTTTGGACCCAGCCGATCACCGAGATCCTTGCTCCGACCTTGCGTGCCAGATCGACGTCACAGCCATTGCAGGTGCGCATGTCCACGCTATGAGCCTGCGTCGCCACCGGCCCGAGATCGACGATCGAGCAGCAGTGCGATTGAACCAGCATGTCCCGCAATTCGATGTTCAGCGCGGCCAGACGTTTGCTGTCGGCGGCCTGCGGATCCTGCGGGCTGGTGTCATCGAAGCCGAAACTAAACACCGCGGTGGGCGAAGGCTGCTTCGCCATGGCTGCTGTTGCGGTACAGCACGCGACGATGAACAAGGCACATGGCAGATTCTTCATCATGAAATCCCCTGTCGGAGGCGCGATTTGGCGGCAGTCATGTTGATGCGGCCAGAAGGGTTCCGCATACTGCCTGAATGGAACGTTCAAAACCGTCACCAGGTGACGGACTCGGTCGACGGGCGCTGATCACAACCGCGGCCGGGACGACGCTGGCGGCAATGGCACCCGAGTCGCCGGCCGAAGGCGCATCCGTCGAAGTCGGTTATCTCCGCTGGACTGAGCGGCGACCAACGATCTCCTTGCTAGACAAGCCGGCACCGGACAATGGCCTGGCCGGTGCTCGGCTTGCTACTAGTGACAACAATACCACCGGCCACTTCATCAATCAGCAATTTGTCTTGAGCGATGCCCCGGTAAGCGCCGGTGATGATCCGGGTGGGGCGGTCGGCAAGGTGGCGGCATCAGGAATCGTCCTCGCCCTGACTGATGTTCCGTCGCAGCAACTACTTGCCATGGCGGCGCCCGCCTTGGCCAAAGGCGTCACGCTCTTCAACATCGCCGCGCCGGATGATGCGCTGCGGCAGGAATCCTGTCGTAGCAATGTGATTCATGTGGCGCCGTCACGAGCCATGCTGGCCGATGCGATAGCGCAATATCTGGTCTGGAAGAGATGGGCTCGCTGGGTTCTGGCCTATGGCTCCCACCCCGACGATGGACTGCTGGCGGATGACTACCGGCGTTCAGCCAAACGATTTGGTGCGCGCATCGTGAAGGAGTTGCAGTTCAAGGACACCGGCGGCGCGCGGCAAACCGATTCGGGGGTGGTGCAGACGCAACAGCAAATGCCGGTCTTCACTCAAGGGCTGCCCGACTACGATGTGCTGGTGACCGCTGATGAGAACGAAGTGTTTGCGGGCTACCTGCCGTTCCGCACCTGGGACCCTCGTCCTGTTGTCGGATCAGCCGGATTGCGCCCGGTGTCCTGGAGCCCAAGCAGCGAGTCCTGGGGCGGTGCCCAGCTTCAGGATCGCTTCATGCGGGCGATGCATCGGCGGATGACGCCACTCGACATGCAGGCCTGGACCGCGTGCCGGATGATCGGCGAGGCTGCCAGCCGCACCGGGTCCACCGATCCGACCAAGATCATGCAATACATGAAAGGGCCCAATTTCGGCATTGCGGCCTATAAGGGGCAGGAACTCACACTGCGCGACTGGGACCTGCAGTTGCGCCAGCCGATCCTGCTGGATGATGGACGGTCGGTTGTGTCGGTATCGCCGCAACCCGGCTTCCTGCATCAAGTGACCGAGCTTGATACGCTGGGCTTCGACCGTCCGGAAACAAGGTGCAAGCTATGATCCCGGGCCGGCTCGCGCTGATCGTGCTCACGCTTCTGCCGCTGGGAGCAATGCCGGCCAGAGCCTATCTTGCCTACGTAACGAATGAGCGCGACGACACCATGAGCGTGATCGATCTCGGTCAGATGAAGACGGTGAAGACCGTCCCGGTTGGGCAGCGCCCGCGCGGCATCACGATGACCAAGGACGGCGGCGAAATCCTGATCTGTGCAAGCGATGATAATACAATTCAGATCGTCGATCCTAAGAGCCTGCGCGTGGTCGGCGATCTGCCATCGGGTCCGGATCCGGAAACCTTCGCATTGCACGTCTCGGGGAACCCGCTTTTCGTTTCGAACGAGGATGACAATCTGGTCACCGTCATCGATGTGGCGACGCGCAAGATGCTTGCCCAGATTCCAACCGGGGTCGAGCCGGAAGGCATAGCCGTCAGCCCCGATGGCAAGACGTTCGTGAACACTTCCGAAACGACGAACATGGCGCATTTCTTTGACGTCGCCACCCGCAAGATGGTAGCAAGCGTGCTGGTCGGCGCCCGCCCGCGCATCGCCCAATTCAAGCACGATGGGTCGGAGGTCTGGGTGTCCTCGGAACAGGGCGGCATGGTCAGTGTGATCGATCCGCAAAAGCACGTCGTCACACGAATCATCAGGTTCAGCGTTCAGGGGTTGCGGGCGGAGGGGATTCAGCCGGTCGGCATCCGCTTTACGCCGGACGATGCCACGGCTTTCGTAGCACTCGGCCCGGCAAACCGGATCGCGGTGGTCGATACCAAGACCTACAAGGTGAAGAAGTATCTGCTGGTGGGACAGCGCGTCTGGCAGATGGCATTCACACCGGACGGCAAATACCTGCTGAGCACCAACGGCTTGTCCAACGACGTTTCGGTCATCGACGTCGCGGCGTTGCGTGTCGTGAAATCGATCCCGGTCGGCCGGCTGCCCTGGGGTGTCGTCGTGGCGCCGAAATGACCAGCCCCGAAGCCGCGGCGTGATCCGTCAGGCGATCGTGGCGGTGGGATTGCTTGCTTCGGTGCCTTGCCTTGCCCAGCCTCCGGGCGCGCGCGATCCTGATTGGCCCTGTCAGCAGATCAAGGTGCCGGAACTGTCGATCGCGGCGGTCTGGTCCGGCCCGGCTATCGATACCGGTGGCACAGCCTGGAAAGACGATCCCGCGGTAGCCGACCTGGTGGAAAAGCTGGCCCCGCGACGCGAGCCGATCGAGCACGCACAGGGGCTGGTTCACGATTTCGCGCAGCACGCCGGAGACCAGAAGCAGCCTCGGCTGCTTCTGGTGCTGGCTGGATTGTTCGATGTTCTGGGCCAAGAGAGGGATAGCGTGATGGCGGGTCTGGACCGTTTTGGTGGACGGCAGAAAGAGCTTGCTGCAGAACTCCGTGCCGACAACGAAAAGTTGCGGGCGCTGCAAACCGCTTCCACATCCGACCCAAACGCGGTGCAGCAGATGACGCAGAAGGTGACCTGGGAGGCGGAGGTGTTTCAGGATCGCCGTCAGGCCTTGAGCTACGCTTGCGATGTGCCCGGAAAGATCGAGCAGCGGCTATTCTCACTTGCGCGCCAGATACAGCAGGAGCTTGGCTGATCATTCGCTGGCCGAGGGACGCGGCAGCGGCTGGCGCGCCTCGGTCGGAAAGCCATGCGCTTCCCAGCCGTCCGTACCGTCCGGGTACCAGACGATATGTGTATAGCCAAGTGTCATCGCTCGCTTTGCCGCGTTCCACGACATCCAGCAATTCTTCAGGCAATAGAATACCAGTTCGCGGCCTCGATCGCCTGCTGAAGCCTGCGCCAAAC
The DNA here is from genome assembly GCF_965277165.1 of Rhodopila sp. Lineage (GTDB taxonomy): Bacteria > Pseudomonadota > Alphaproteobacteria > Acetobacterales > Acetobacteraceae > Rhodopila. The sequence goes on along the minus strand of NZ_CBDICE010000005.1, from coordinate 348,425 downwards.
CATTGCTGAAATATGTCTCCATGACCGGTGCGAGGGCGCCGTATCCGGTATCCGGCAGCCAGATGCTGCCGGGGATATCGGCGCGTGGTTTCGGATGCCAGATCGTGGACGGGGGTAGCCCCCGGGGTCGCGGTGGCCGGGCCAACACGTCGATGAACGCTGCCCGCCGATCGGACCACAGGGCGTGGGCCTGCTCGGTGGTCAGGACGGTGGCGCCCGCCAAGGTCGCCGGGGTCGGGGCGCGGTATCGCTCCATCCGATAGCCAGGTGGTTCGGGGGCAATCGTGGCGGCCCCGATCAGCACGGTGGCGAAAACAGCGATGGTTGCAGGCTGTGGAGTCATTGCAGCTTGGGTTGTCCCTGCTCATCCAGCATCGGCACGCCGTAGTCCGCCAGGATCTTGTCGATCTCCGGTTGGTTTTGCGCGATCAGTCGGTTGAGCCGGCGCTTCCAATCCTGATCGGTCCGGCGCACACCCATGGCAATGCGGAAATCCATATGGGGTCCGTCCTTCAGCAGCGGCACAACGGTGAGATGAGGGGTGGTGCGCTGGGCGTAGTAGCCGGCCATCGGCCCCCATAACACACCCGCATCTATCCGACCCGCGGCGATGTCGTCGGTCATCATCTGGGGGGATGACGTCGAGCGTGTATCGACCGTGAGAGGATATGGTTTGGCCGCGGCCATCAGCCCGTCCTCGGCCAGGATGGTGGCCGGCGGCGTGCCGGCGACGATGCCGATGCGCTTATCCTTCAAACGCGGGTCGGCCAGGCTATCGACCCCGTTCAATCCGCTGTCCGGTCTGAATACGAGAGCATAGGTGGTGCGGTAATACGGGTTGGTGGTCTGCACCAGGGGATCGCCGACCGCCGTGCCCATGATCACGTCGCAGCGCAGTGCATTCAACGTATTGCGGACAAATCCGATTACCTGAGGGAAGTAAGTATAGCTTGTGGGCTCGTTCAGCTTGCGAGCGAAAAGTTCCGCCAGCTTGTTCTCGAATCCCTGCCCCTGCTGATTGGAGAACGGCAGGTTGTGGGGATCGGCGCACACCCGGAAGACCTTGGGATCGACCAATTCGACCGATCCTCCGAGACCAGGTGCATGAGCAGCGGCGCGATGGCCGAGTAGAAGCAGCGCCAGCAGATGCCAGACGCACAGCCGGAGAAATCGTGGCTTTCCCCAAACTGGTGCGATCATCCTAGCCCATGCATTCGTCTTCGGCCTTTTCGAACCCGGCCGGTTTTGGCGCATGCTTGGTCGGTCGTCCGCGGCCCACCGCACCAGTACTGCGCCCGCGCAGATAACTATATATTTCGTCTATAAAACACATCACGTTCTTGTTCTGGCCCTCGGCCGGCATCACCAGATCTTGCGATGCCGATACGGCCTTCTTGCCGCCCGCGACTGTGGCAAAGAACTCAGCGTAGTTTAAGTGCTTCATCGAATCCGTCAGCGCGGGCGCGTAGGTGGATCCCAAGCCATCCGGTCCGTGACACCGCAGGCATTCGGCTGAGTAACGGGTAAATCCAATATAGGTATACCAGTCGACGGTGCCATCCTGCTCGACCTTAAATGTTGGGTTGCCGTCCTTGTCGGTCCATTTGCCATTGTCGGATTTGACCGCGGTCGGATCGATCGGGCTATCGGCGTGGACAAGTCTTGACGGCAGAGCCAACGCCGCAACCACGACGGCGGCGACACGCAGGATACGGTGCACGATGAATTTCCTGATCCGGAATGAAAATACAAACCGGCGCCGAGGTTCAGCGCCCCGGCGCCGGCAATGAAACCAGCTCGATCAGCTTGCAGGAATAGCGAACACCGTCAGTGTGCCGCCAAGTGAGGTGTAATCGTTCAGCGCGGCATATCCTCCAACCGCGCCTAGACCGGCGTGCGGGTCGGTCAACCCGGCGGCGAGGCCAATTCCTGCCCAGCCACCGACGCCCGACAGCACCGCGACGTACTGCTTGCCGGCATGTTCGTAGGTCATGACGTTGCCGATGATGCCGGACGGGGTCTTGAACTTGTAGAGTTGCTTGCCGGTCTTGGCGTCAACCGCTTTCAGGTAACCTTCCAGCGTGCCGTAGAAAACGACGTCGCCCTTGGTGGCCAATGCCCCGGACCAGACGGAGAATTGTTCCGGGTCCGACCATACGATTTTGCCGGCCTTGGCGTCCCAGGCGATAAAATTGCCCATGTTATTGCCGCCAGGTGCTGGATACATCGACAAGGTCGCGCCAACATAGGGCTGCCCGGCGGTGTAGGACACTCGGAACGGCTCGTAATCCATGCAGACATGGTTGGTCGGCACGTAGAACAGCCCGGTATCTGGAGAGAACGCCGCCGGCTGCTCATCCTTGGTGCCGAGCGCGGCCGGGCAGACGCCTTGGGTGTTGGTATCCTCACCGTTGTGCTGGGTGGAGTATTTGGCCACCACCTCCGGTCGACCGTAAGTCTCGCTCGACTTGTCCATGTCCACTTTGGTGGCCCAGTTCACCGCCGGATCGTATTTGGCCGCCACCAAAAGTTCGCCGGTGGCACGATCCAGCGTGTAGCCGAAGCCGTTGCGGTCGAAATGCACCAGCAAATGGCGCATCTTTCCGCCGATCTGTTGATCCGTCAGGATCATTTCATTGACCCCGTCGTAATCCCACTGGTCGTGTGGCGTCATCTGATAGAGCCACTTCGCCTCCCCGGTGTCGGGGTCACGAGCGAAGATCGTCATCGAATACTTGTTGTCGCCGGGACGCTGCTTGGGGTTCCAGGTCGACGGGTTGCCGGTGCCGTAATAGATCAGGTTGAGTTTCGGATCGTATGAGTACCAGCCCCAGGTTCCGCCACCGCCGATTTTCCACTGATCGCCTTGCCAGCTCTTGAGGCTGCTGTTCTCTCCGATCGGTTTGCCCAGTTCGGTCGTCTTCTTCGGATCAACCAGGATTTCGTTGTCCGGCCCTTCGGAATAGGCTCGCCAGACCTGTTTGCCGTCGTTGACGGAGTAGGCCGCAAGCCACCCCCGAACGCCGAACTCGCCGCCCGAGACGCCGACGTAAACCTTGTCCTTGATCACCATCGGCGCTTCGGTGCCGGTGGCGCCTTTCGATGGATCATCGGTCTTGACCGACCAGACCACCTTTCCGGTCTTTGCATCCAATGCGACCAGCGTGGTGTCGGCCTGATGCAGGAAGATCTTGCCATCGCCGTAAGCGACTCCGCGGTTCACGGTGTCGCAGCACATCACCGGAATGACGTTCGGATCCTGCTTCGGCTCGTATTTCCACAAGATCTTGCCGTCATTATTGAGATCGAGTGCGTACACTGTGTTGGGGAATGGGGTCGACAGATACATCACGTCGCCGATAACCAGGGGGCCGCCCTCATGTCCGCGCAGAACACCGGTCGAGAATGTCCAGGCGACCTGCAGCTTGCCGACGTTGCCGGCATTGATCTGGTCCAGCTTGGAATACCGCTGATTGTCGTAAGTATTGGTCGGCATGACGACATTGGCAGGGTTTTGCTGCATTTTCAGAAGATCGTCGCCGCCGGCGTTTTGGGCGTGTCCACTCCCGATCAACAGCATGGAAGACAACACCGTGGCTACCGCGACTTGCCTCGACAAGTTCGTTTTCATTTGTTTCCTCCTGCGGCGGCGCTTCGCGCGGACAATCTCTTGGCTGTCGCAAGAAACTTTTGCCGGGCACCGTGGACGCACCGGAATACCTTACCAAGGACCCGGCGCGGTCAAGCACTGGCTTACCGAATCTCCATGTTATCACAGACTGTTGAGTCGCGTGCGGCGCATCTTGCCTTTCATGCATGCGCCCTCACCAGCCAGGGGTAATTTCCATGATCGGCCATCGCGGGCGAGCCAGTAGATACTGCCTATACTCTCCGCTGCTTTGGCTCGCTGCGATCATGGCGATCGGACCCGGTAGCGCGCGGGCGCAAACTCCATCGCCAGCCGCAAAGTTTTCGATCCGGCCGGTGGCGGAGGGCGATTGGGCTCATTTCGGGCAAGTCGCGCTTACCGACCGGTCGAACGCTGGTGATATCGCGAACATCGGCGTCATTGTGGGCAAAGATGCGGTCGCGGTGGTCGACACCGGCGGCAGCGTGCAGGTCGGCCGGGCGTTGCTGGCGGCGATCCGCGGGATCACCAACAAGCCAATCCGTTACGTTATCAATACACATGAGCATCCGGACCATATTTTCGGCAATGCCGCATTCGGCGGCGGGGTGACGTTCGTTGGCCATCACAATCTACCGGAAGAAATGCGGGAGCGCGGCGATTTCTATCTGAAGTCGTTCCGAGAAGCGCTGGGATCGAAGGCGATCGCGCAAGTTCGCATTATCCCGCCAACATTGTTGGTCGCCGATAACCTGACCCTCGATCTTGGCGACAAGCGGTTGCGGCTGACGGCCTGGAGCCCCGCTGCGCACACCGACTGCGATTTGACTGTGCTCGACGAATCGACGGGCGTGCTGTTTGCCGGCGATCTGGTGTTCCTGCGGCACGTGCCGGTCGTCGATGGCAGCGTTTTGGGTTGGCTGTCGGTTCTGCCACGCCTGGCGAAACTGCCTGCCAGGATCGTGGTTCCAGGCCATGGACGGCTGGTTGCCGCGTGGCCACAGGCGCTGGATGATGAGCAGCGCTACCTGACAGTGCTTGTCGACGATACGCGACGGATGATCGCGGCCGGAGTGCCGTTGGCGCAGGCGGTCAATCAGATCGGTCAATCGGAACGGGGCAGGTGGGCGTTGTTCGACGACTACAATCCGCGCAATGCAACCGAGGCGTTCAGCGAACTGGAGTGGGAGTAACGCGGCGGCCGCGATAGGCATACCGCATGTCCGTGTCCGCCGCCGCCTGCTGAGCCAGATCCTGGATTCGGCGGTGCAGCGGGGAGAGATCGCAGCTCGGGTCGGTGGCCGTGGCATCGCCGGCGATCGCCAGCGCCTGGCAGCGGCAGCCGCCAAAATCCATCTCGCGAAACTCGCATGATCGGCACGGTTGCTTCATCCATGCGGTTCCGCGATACGCCTCGAAGGCGGGCGAATTTGCCCAGATCTCGGCCAGGCCGCGGTCGCGCACGGACCAGAAGGTCAGGCCGGGGATCGTTTGCGCCGCATGGCAGGGCAGCACGAGGCCGGACGGTGTGATGTTCAACGAACGCCGGCCCCAGCCCCCCATGCAGGGCTTCGGGCGTCTGGCATGGTAGTCGGGGATGACCGAGTCGATTGCCAGCCTGCCGGCGTAGCGGGACTGGAGCTGATCCAGGTCCCGCATGGCGTGGTCGATCTGCGCGCGCGTCGGCATCAGCGCATCGCGGTTGCGCAGCGCCCAGCCGTAGTACTGGGCGTGGGCGATTTCCACGCGTCCAGCCCCGAGTGAGGCGGCGAGTTCGACGAGCGGTGTGAGGTGGCCGATATTGGCTCGGTGGATCACGGCGTTGACTGTCAGCGCCATGCCAAGCTCTGTCACGGTCTGGGCAAATGCCAGCTTTCGGGCATGCGCACCGGCGTAGCCGGCGATAAGGTCGGCATTCTCCGGCTCGATATCCTGGATCGAGACTTGTACATGATCCAGACCGGCCGCCTGCAGTCGCCCTAGTCTGTCCGCATCAAGTCCGATCGCCGAGGTGATCAGATTGGTGTACAGCCCGACTTCACTCGCTGCTTGGGTAATCTCGACCAGGTCGCGGCGAGATGCCGGTTCCCCGCCTGACAAGTGCACCTGCAGGACCCCCATTGCCGCGGCTTGGCGGAACACATCCGCCCAGCCGGTGGCATCGAGTTCGTCGGTCCGGTCTTCGAGCTCCAGCGGGTTGGAGCAATAGGGACAGGCAAGCGGGCAACGGTGGGTCAATTCCGCCAGCAGACCAAGTGGAGCCGGAGTGCTCATGCGACCAGCAGCCTTTTGCCCGCCAACTCGGTCAGCATATCGGTCACGTCATGGGCGATGACCGCGCGGTCGGCGGAGAATATCGTCGCGAGTTCGTCGATGATGTCCGCCACGGTGCGAATGCCGTTGCAGCGGCGCAGGATTTCGCTGGCCGGGCCTTCCGCCTCGATGATCTTTTCCGGGCATAGCAGGACCCAAGCGTTGCGGGTCTTGTCGAAGTGCAGGCGAACGCCGGGTGCCAGTTTCGGACGTTCCGGAACGACGGGTTCATCCATCGGCGTCACCCGGCACGAACGCGCCGGGTGAAATCAGGCCCGGCGTGACATAGGCGTAATGTAGCGCATCCATCATGCACCATAGCACGTCGCATTTGAACATCAGCGTGTCCAGCACCGCCTGCTGCTGTTCCGGTGTGCGCGCATGCTGCTTTACCCAGTCAAGCGCGTAGCTCGCGTCGCGTTCGGCCTGCGGCGGCCGCTTGTCGAAATACGATAGGATCTCCGGCGTGACATAATCGTAGTGTGCCAGCATGCCGCTCATTCGTTCGGTGATGATCTGCGGCGAGAACATCTCCGTCAGGCAGGAGGCGACGGCTTCCAGCAGGCTGCGCTCGCGGACGTAGTGGACATAGGCCTGGACCGCGAACCGGGTTGCCGGCAGCAGCAACCGGGTGGATGTGACGTCGGCCCGATCCAGGCCCAGGCCATCGGTCAACCGGAGCCAACGTTCGATGCCGCCGGGCCGATCGTCATCGCCGTCGTGGTCATCCAGCCGCTTGCGCCATCCGCGGCGCAGCGCCTGGTCCTCGCTGCGTCCGATCAGGGAGGCATCCTTCAGCGGGATCATCGCCTGATAGTAGTAGCGGTTCAGCGCCCAGGCCTGCACCTGTCCCTTGCTGCATTTGCCGGAGTGCAGCATGCGATGAAACGGGTGGTGAATGTGGTAGCGGCGGGCGCCGGTCTCGCGCAGCCGGGCTTCGAGTTCGTCGGGCGTCATAAGACCGATCACAGGCGCACCTCCATGCCATCGAACGCGACTTCGAATCCGGCGGCCTCGACCTGTCGGCGCTCAGGGGAGTCGCGCAGCAAGATCGGATTGGTGTTGTTGATATGCAGAAAGATGCGGCGCGCCGGCAGTTCGGCGAGCCGCGTCAGCGCGCCGTGCGGTCCGCTGATCGGTACGTGGCCCATGCGGGTCGCGGTCTTTCCGCCGAGGCCAGCGACGATCATCTCGTCATCGGTGAAAAGCGTGCCGTCGAAGAACAGCACATCGGCGGCCTGCAACTGGGCCAACACGGCGTCGGAGATTTCGGCGCAGGCAGTCGCCACGACGATGTTGCGCCCATCCGCCTGCACCAGGGCGGCATAGCTCGGGCCTGCCTCTGGTTCGGTTGCCCCCGCCTGCTCTTGATATAGTGGCACCTTTCCAGGCATCGGCAGCAAGGTCAGGGTGAGGTTTGTACCGCAGGATACCGTCTGCAGTGGGGTAATCTCCACCCGGCGCACCATTGCCGGATCTAACACGTTGAACACATCGTTTTCCGCCAGCACTTTCAGCAGCGGTTCAGGTGCGAACAGGGTGAATGGTTGGCGTTCCCGCAGCACGAGCAACCCCGCTATCGCATCGACGTCTCCTCCGGTCAGTACGACGCCGGAGATGGGTGTGTCGCGACCGTCGGTCCTGGGCCATAGCCGCGGGCTTTGCGACAACTGCTGACGTAGATCAGGGGATGCGCCAATGATCAGCCATGACTCGCCATCACCCGTGACCGCGACGCTGGCCTGGGTCGCGGGTTGGACTCTCGGGTCCCCAAGGCGGGCGAGACGACACAGACGGCACCCGCAGTTCCACTGCGGAAACCCGCCGCCTGCTGCTGAACCGAGCACCAAGGCTAACGGTCCAGCCTGTCGCTCAATCATCCGTGATAACGTGCGCCGCGCGTTACATCTTAGCGGCGAGGTATCCGTTGATCTCCATGCCGATGCAGACTTCACGCAGAACCGGACGTGTCCAGGCCATTTGTCGCCTCCTGTTCGTTTTCAATTCCAGTTATCGGTGGCGCAGTTTTTTAGAACGGCGACACCATGTCGCGATATACACACTTCAGCCGCCATCTAAAAGAGCCAGCGGGCAAATCTTCCGCGCAGCAGTCTGGGAGGTACGACAACATGCGAGCGCTGCGGCTTCTATCTCGGCGTCAGGCGATCGCGGTAACACTGGCCAGCGGAGCGTTTGGCCGTCTCGCCGAGGCCAAAGGTGAAAGCGGGGACGATCCGTGGCCCGCACTGGCCGGGCAGATCTTCAACGACCGGCCGATCGAGGACGGCAGCGCGGTGCTGGCGATCGATGCGCCGTATCGTGCGGCAGACGCGGCGGTGGTTCCGATCAGTATCCATAGCCTGCTGCCAGCCGGCGACAATCGACGAATCCGCAGTGTGACGCTGGTTGTGGACCAAAATCCGTCGCCGCTGGCGGCAAAATTTTCGCCCGGCAGGGACAGCGGCATCAAGAGCCTGTCCACGCGTATCCGGGTGGACTCCTACACCAAGATGCATGCAGTCGCTGAAATGACGGATGGCCGATTATTCGCGGCCGAGCGATTTGTGAAGGCCGCGGGCGGGTGTTCAGCTCCCGCCGCCAAGCAGGAGGGCAATGCCATCCCAATCGGCACCATGCGCCTGCGGCAGTTCCCGCGAGCGAGCGATGCGGACAGCCAACAGATCCAGTTCATGATAAGGCATCCCAACAACTCCGGGATGCAGATGGATCAATTGACGCGCTTATACGTGCCGGCGCATTTTGTTTCGTCGATCAGCATCTGGCAGGGTGACGATCTTTTGCTTGCCATCGAAAGCGGGATCTCGATTTCGGAAAACCCGGAATTCAGATTTGACTACCGTCCGAACGGCGCAACGGAATTCCGGGCGGAGGCGCGGGACAACGAAGGGTCGGTGTTCAACCAGTCCTGGTCCGCCACGCGGGCTTGATCGCGGTGCGTTCGAGCTAGAAACATCGAATTTCGCCCTCCGCCTCGGCTTCCTGCAGGTCTCGGACCATGTTGCTGGCCGTCGCGGCCCGGAACATCTCTCCAAGGTAACCGCCGGCGGTTCGGCGCATGCGGAGCACGGTCTCCGCCTCTTCGTATTTGTCGTAAGGCAGGATCGAGGCAATGACGTCGATCGAGCAGGAGCACTGCCGCAACGCCTGCTGCGTCTGTCCATTGCTTGCCATGCAGGCGAACACATACTCGGCGCGTGCGTCGGTTGGATAATCGTCTGCACTGCCTGCATCGGCCAGCGTAGTTGCGGCGCACAGTGGCAGCGACAGCATGAACACGAATCGGAGCAGCTTCATTCCGGTGGCCCTGGCTGGGACTGGCATCATAACGCCGCTCGACGCCATCCGGGCAAGCCGATTTGACGGCCGCCGTTCCGCATGCTGACGTGACGCTTGGCGCCGGCGTTCGCGGGCGCCACAGTCCGCACAGTCAGAGGTTTCACTGAGGCATGCTCCCGCCGGGCGTGACCAAGCTGCTGATCGCCAATCGGGGCGAGGTCGCGATCCGTATCGCCCGCGCCGCGGCCGATATGGGGGTTGCCTCGGTCGCGGTCTATTCCGAGGACGATTCTCGCAGTCTGCATCTGCACATTGCCGACGAAAACCGAGCTTTGCCGGGGCAGGGGGCGGTGGCCTATCTGAACGCTGAGGCGATGATTGCGGCAGCCAAGGCGGCGTGCTGCGACGCCATTCACCCCGGCTACGGCTTTTTAGCCGAGCGGGCGGATTTCGCCCGCCAGTGTGGTGAAGCGGGTTTGTCCTTCGTCGGACCAGATGTTGCGCAACTGGAACTCTTCGGCGACAAGGCTCGCGCCCGCGGCGCGGCTGTCGCCGCCTCGGTTCCGGTGATACGCGGCCTCGATCATGCCGTGACACTGGACGAGGCGCACGGGTTCCTTGCCTCGCTCGGCACTGGCGGGGCGATGATGATCAAGGCGGTCGCAGGCGGGGGCGGCCGCGGCACACGCGCGGTGCTGGCGGCGCATGACGTTGAGCCGGCGTTCCTTCGTTGCCAGTCCGAAGCGAAGGCGGCGGTCGGTCGGAACGATCTGTATGTGGAAGAATTTATCTCTCGGGCGCGCCACGTGGAAGTGCAGATCGTCGGCGATCGGGCGGGACATATCGCGCACCTGGGCGAGCGGGAGTGCAGCGTGCAGCGCCGCTTCCAGAAGGTCGTAGAGATCGCGCCGGCGCCCGGCCTGGACGATGAATTGCGGTGCCGGATCATCGACGCGGCGGTGAGGTTCGCCAAGAGCGTCGGATATAGCAACCTGGGGACGTTCGAGTTCCTGGTCGATGTGTCCGGTCGGGCATGCGCACAACCATTCGTCTTCATCGAGGCGAACGCCAGGCTTCAGGTCGAGCATACGGTGACCGAAGCGGTGACGGGCGTCGATCTGGTGCAAACCCAGATCCGGTTGGCCCAGGGCGCCAGCCTGGCGGAACTGGGGCTCGACCGGGAAGGCACCGCGCAACCGAAGGGTTATGCGATCCAGGCGCGGGTCAACATGGAGACCATTGCGTCGGACGGTGCGGTGCGTCCAGCCGGCGGGACCTTGACCGCCTATGAGGCGCCCAGCGGCCCCGGTGTGCGAACCGATGGGTTTGGTTATGCCGGCTATCGCACCAGTGGCGCGTTCGACTCGTTGCTCGCCAAGGTGATCGTGCATTCGCCGTCGGCGGATTTTGCCGTCGCCACCGCGCGTACGAGGCGGGCACTCAGCGAGTTCCGGGTGCAAGGTGTCGGCACCAATATTGGCTTTCTACGTGCGATCCTGGAGCATCCGGACTTTGCCGCTGGGAACATCCATACCCGCTGGGTGGATGAGCACATCGCGGCACTCGCGGCTGATGACCAGCGACGCCAGCGCTTTGTCACAGCACCGCTTCCCTCCGCCGATCACGCTGGCTACGCCGGCGCTCGAATCAAAAGCCGCGACCCGCTGGCGCTGTTCGCCCATGATGCCGAGGTCAAGGCCGAGCAGGCGACGGAGGCGGAGGAACAGCGGGCGGAACTGATCGGGCCGGACGGTTCATCAGGGGTCACCTCGCCGATCCAGGGCACTGTCGTGGCGCTTGACGTCGCGACCGGTGATGCGGTGCGCAAGGGCCAGCGGGTCGCCGTCGTCGAGGCGATGAAGATGGAGCACGAAATTTCTGCCCCGTTCGGCGGCATCGTTCGCGCGGTCAGCATGGTGGCGGGCGATGTGGTGCGAGAGGGGTTTCCCATTGTCTTTCTTGAAGCGGCCGAGGTCGAAGGCGGCGCGACGGTTGCCAACGTCGAACTGGACCCGGATCATATCCGCGCCGATCTTCAGGAAAATCTTGACCGCCATGCGCCGACGCTCGACCAACACCGGCCCGACGCGGTAGCGCGGCGGCGCAAGCTTGGCTATCGGATGGCGCGCGAGAATATCGCGCAACTGGTCGATCCAGGGTCGTTCAAGGAATACTGGCCGCTGGTGGTTGCGCGTCAGCACCAGCGCAACTCCGCGGAGGCGCTGCGCAAAAACACGCCGGGCGACGGCGTGGTCGCCGGCACATGCTCGATCAACGGGACGCTGTTCGACGAGACGCGGTCGCGCGCCGCGGTGGTGCATTATGATTATACCGTGCTGGCCGGCACCCAGGGGCATCGCAACCACTACAAACAGGACCGACTGTTCGAGCTGGCGCAACGTTTCCGGCTGCCGCTGGTGCTGTTCGGCGAGGGCGGCGGCGGACGGCCGGGCGAGGATTACATCGGGCCGCGCGTCGCGGTCGATACGCACACGTTCACGACGTTCTCGCAACTCAGTGGCCTGGTGCCGCTGGTCGCGGTGGTCAACGGACGAACGTTTGCAGGCAATACCGCGCTCGTCGCGTGCAGCGACGTGATCATCGCGACCGAGGGATCGACCCTGGGCATGGGTGGTCCGGCGATGATCGAGGGCGGTGGCCTTGGAATCTACACGCCTGAGCAGGTCGGACCGATGTCGGTCCAGGTGCCGAATGGGGTGGTCGATATCCTGGTCAAGGACGAGGCCGCCGCGGTTGAAACGGCAAAGAAATATCTTTCCTATTTCCAGGGATCGATCGCTGCGTGGCAGGCGCCGGACCAGCGGCGGCTACGCCATGTGGTGCCGGAAAATCGGCTGCGGCTATACGACATGCGCCGGATCATCGAAACCATCGCCGACGAGGGATCGGTGCTGGAAATCCGTGAGAAGTTCGGCATCGGTCTGATCACCGCATTGGTCCGCGTCGAGGGGCGGCCGCTGGGCGTGGTCGCCAACAATCCGTATCACCTGTCCGGCGCGATCGACTCGAACGGGGCCGACAAGGGCGCGCGGTTCCTGCAACTATGCGACGCGTTCGACATTCCGGTGCTGAGCTTGATCGACTGTCCGGGCATCATGGTCGGACCGGAGGTGGAACGCACCGCGCTGGTGCGTCACTGCACGCGGCTGTTCAACGTGGGCGCCAACATGACCGCACCGCTATTCAGCGTGGTGGTGCGCAAGGCCTATGGTCTGGGCGCCCAGGCGATGTGTGGCGCGGGCACTCTGGTGGGGTTCTTCGCGGTGGCGTGGCCGACCGCCGAATTCGCCGGGATGAATATCGAGGGCGCGGTGAAGCTTGGCTATCGCAAGGAGCTCTCCGCGATCGAGGATCCCGACGCTCGGCGGGCTGAATTCGAGCGAATGACCGGGATCGCCTATGACAGCGCGAAGGCGGTAAACGCTGCGGCCGGTGGCGGGATCGATGATGTCATCGATCCGGCCGATACCCGCGACTGGATCGCCAACAGTCTGCGGCGGTTGCCGCCGGTGGCGGCCAGAACCGGCAAAAAGTATCCATATATCGATCCGTGGTGAGTGACGTCGACTAGGCCCGGCAAGCCGGGCGGCATCGGGATGCGGGGTCCATGTCGCTTGGTAGGTCGGCGTTGATCAGCAAGCTGTTGACATCGGTTTTGCTGCGGGTGGCATGATGGGTGACAACACCGCGTCGGAGGCGGTGCCTTTCCGTTCAAGCCGGCTGGTTCTGGGATTTCTCAGCGAAGCTGGAAAAGAGCTGACGACGAAGGCGGGGCAACGAAGGCGGGGTAGGAATGAGCTACGACGCACCATTCGCTGGGATCAAGGTCATCGATCTCAGTCAGGGCATTGCCGCCCCGTATGCGGGCATGTTGCTGGCCCAGCACGGCGCCGAGGTGATCAAGGTCGAGTTGCTGGACGGCGGCGACTGGGTTCGGGTCAGCGCCCCGAAACCCGGCGGCAACACCGCGCTGTCAGTGATGGGCAATCTGGGCAAGCAGAGCATCGGCGTCGACCTGAAGTCGCCGGTGGGGTGCGCTGTGCTGTGGCGGCTGCTGGAGGGCGCCGACGTCTTCATGGAGGGGTTCCGTCCTGGCGTGATCAGGCGGCTGGGTTTTGATTATCCGACAGTATCGGCGCGGTTTCCCGCCATCCTGTACTTGTCGATGTCCGGCTTTGGGCAGACTGGGCCGTATGCCGAACGACCGGCGATGGATCCAGTGCTGCAGGCGTTCACCGGCTTCATGGCCGAGAACCGTGACCTGAATGGCCGGCCGATGAACATCGCCTCGATCCCGGTCGACATGATCACCGCGCTGTACGCATTCCAGGCGCTTTCGGCGGCGCTGTACGCGCGCCGCGACGAGACGCACGGCCGCTATATCGAGGCCAGCCTGCTGCAGGGGGCAGCCTGGCTGAACACCTACGCGATGCTGCAGCGGGTGATCTACGACGGCGATCCGCCGGGTGCCCGTGCCCATCGTGGGGTGTATCCGACAGCGGATGGCTGGATCCTGGTCATCGTCTCCGGGCGTCGTGGATGGGGCGACTTCTGCCGGGCGTTGGAGCATCCGGAGCTTGGCGACGATGCGCGGTTCACCAGCGTTGTTGGCCGGGTCGCCAACTCGGCGGATCTGGCGCCGATATTGAGCGAGATCCTGTCGGCACGCACCAACGCGCATTGGCAGGCGCGGTTAAGCGAGTATGGGGTGATGCACTCGGTGACCAACGAATCGCTCGACATGCTGCGTGACCCGCATGTCGAGGCGACCGGGCTGTTCAGTCATCTGCGCCAACCCGGCCTGCCGATGACGCTGCCGATCCCGGCGATTCCTGGCGCCCCGGCACTGCAAAACGGCACCAGGCGGGCGACCGCACCGCTCGCTGGCGCCGACACCGAGGCGGTGTTGCGGGCACATGGCTATGGCCTGTCGGAGATTGCCGATCTGCGGGCGCGGGGCGTGATTTCCGCGGCTTGCTAGCGTCGGTTGCCTGGCGGCACGTAACGCGACAGCGCGTCAGTGTTGCATTCCGCCGTGAACCGTGCTTGAAGCCGCGCCTTCCCTGCCGGGAGCGACGGCATCGCGCTCGGCTATGTCCGATTTCCATCGTGGGAATGCGACCATTTGCGGTCCGGGACAGAGACAAGCCATAGGGGGTTCATCCATGCCGCTTTACGAAACCGTGCTGATCGCACGGAACGACGTCACGCAGCAGCAGGTCGAGCAGATCGTCGACGACATCGGCGCTGAACTGCAAACCGATGGCGGTGACGTCAAGAAGCGCGAATATTGGGGCCTGCGCGGCCTGGCCTATCGGATCAAGAAGAACCGCAAAGGCCACTACATGCTGCTAGGGCTCGATGCCAAGCCGGGCTTCGTCACCGAGATGGAGCGCAAGCTGGGCTTGAATGAGGACGTGCTGCGCTTCATGACGATACGGCTTGAGGAAATCGACGAAGCCCCGTCCGCCATCCTGTCGCGCAAATCCGACGACCGCGAGCGCGGCTTCCGCGGACCCAAACCCGCCGGACGCTTTGAAAGTGGGCGTCGCCGTGGCTTTGACGATCGCGAGGAATTCCGAGCCCGCGACGGCTTCGCTGGCGAAGAGTTTCGCCCCGCCCCCGAGGAGTAGCCGGCAATGTCCGATACCGAAGTCAATCCCGCCGCGCGGCGGACCGCCGTGGGCGCCCGCCGCCCGTTCTACCGCCGCCGTAAATCCTGCCCGTTCTCCGGCCCCAATGCGCCGAAGATCGATTACAAGGACGTTCGCCTGTTGTCTCGATTCCTGTCGGAACGCGGCAAGATCGTGCCCAGCCGGATCACCGCCGTGTCGGCGAAAAAGCAGCGCGAACTGGCGGTTGCCATCAAGCGCGCTCGCTTCTTGGCGCTGCTGCCCTACATCGTCGCCTGAGGAGCCGGTCGCATGCCAGCCGTTGAACTGATCCTGCTCCAGCGCGTCGACAAGCTGGGACAGATAGGAGACGTGGTGAAGGTAAAGCCGGGTTACGCCCGCAATTTCCTCTTGCCGCAGAAAAAGGCGCTGCGCGCCAGCAAAGACAACCGGGCGCGGTTCGAGCAGCAGCGCGCCCAGCTCGAAGCGCAGAACATCAAGCGCCGCGAGGAAGCCGAACGGCTGGCCGAGCGGGTTGGCGGGCTTTCAGTGGTGATCATCCGCCAGGCCGGCGAGTCAGGCAGCCTGTACGGATCGGTTTCGGCGCGCGACATCGCCGAGGCGGCTACCGAGGCCGGGTTGACCATCAACCGCTCACAGGTCGTGCTCGAACACCCGATCAAGACGCTCGGCTTATCACCGGTTCGTGTCTCGCTGCACCCGGAAGTTTTGATTCCGGTCACCGTCAACGTTGCACGCAGTCCGGAAGAAGCTGAACGGCAGGGACGCGGCGAGCGCATCGGCAGCGAGGCAGTGGACGACGAGCAGGTGCCCACCGAAGAAAACATTTTTGCCGGCGATACTCCGCAACCGGCTTGAGCGGATTAAAGCCCGCTGGTCGTTTCCCTTGTTCGTGAGGGAACGGGTGAAGTTGTTTGGCACGATGTATTGAACCGCTCCTGGCGTTGACGTTTTGACGACGTATGCTTTGCTGTCCATGCCTGACCCTGTGTGTCCGGGTCGAGACAATGGATTGGACAGCCATGCAAGCGGTTCTGGATGCAATTTTTCGACGTTTGATAACCATTGGCCGGATGGACGTGGTCTGGCCGGATGGCTCGCAAACGGTTTACGCTGGCCAAGACGGACCGGTCAGCACGCTTCGCCTGCACGACCAGAGAACAATTCGGCGACTAGTGCTGAATCCTTCACTCGGGCTGGGTGAAGCCTACATGTCCGGCGGCTTGTCGGTCGAAAACGGCAGTATCTACAATCTTCTTGACCTTATGATCGCGGGCACCGAGGGCAGCCCTAACAGCCACCCGATGCTCAAACTCAGGGGTCGCCTGGCCGCGATCGGCCGTCGCGTCGCGCAGTATAATCCCGCCGGGCGATCGCGGCGCAACGTCGCGCATCATTATGACCTTAACGGCCGTCTCTACAGCCTGTTTCTCGACCGCGACCGCCAATACTCCTGTGCCTACTTTCCGCACGGGGACGAGACGCTTGAAGAGGCCCAGGCGGCGAAGAAACGGCACATCGCCGCCAAGCTATGCCTGAATCGCCCCGACCTTCGGGTGCTGGATATCGGCTGCGGTTGGGGTGGCATGGCGCTGACCCTGGCGCGCGATTTCGGTGCCCAGGTCACCGGCATCACCTTGTCGCAGGAGCAGTTGACCGAGGCGCGTGCTCGCGCCGAGGCCGAGGGGTTGCAGCATCGCGTGAAGTTCGAACTGCTCGACTATCGGGCGATACGGGAAAGCTTCGACCGTGTCGTCTCGGTCGGTATGTTCGAGCATGTCGGGATCGGCCATTACCGGGCGTTCTTCGATACTGTCGCGGGTTGCCTCGCGCCGGATGGCGTGGCGCTGATCCATGCCATCGGCCGCAGCGATGGGCCCGGCAGCACGAACGCGTGGATGCGGAAATACATCTTTCCGGGCGGCTATGCACCGGCGCTGTCGGAGGTGCTGCCGGGGGTCGAGCGGTCCGGGCTGATGGCGACCGACCTCGAAATTCTCCGGTTGCACTACGCCGAGACACTGCGTCATTGGCGTCGTCGGTTCGCCGCCAATCGTGATGCGATCACCGCTTTGTACGATGAACGGTTCTGCCGCATGTTCGAGTTCTACCTGGCGGGGTCGGAAATAACCTTCCGTCGCAGCGGCCACATGGTCTGGCAGTTGCAATTGGCTCACCAGCACGGGATGGTCCCGCTGACGCGCGACTATATTGCCCAGGTCGAGGCGGGTGAGCCTGTCGGACCGATGGCCGAAGCGACGAGTTCACTGCGGCGATAGAGCACATAGGCAACAAATCTGCCGCGTGGCCGGGAGATTGGCCGCGTGTCGTGATCCGTGCCAGACTCTCCGCTACCCAAAGCGAGACCGATCATGCACTCAGGCGCCAGCATCTTCTTTACCGACTATTCGATCACCCCCGCCCCGCTGGGCAAGGCGATGGAGGAGCGCGGCTTCGAATCGGTGTGGGCTGCGGAACATTCGCACATCCCTTTGTCGCGACGCTCGCCATGGCCGGGTGGCTCGGAATTGCCTAAACAATACTACGACGTGATGGACCCGTTCGTAACGTTGACGGCGGCCGCGGCGGCTACCACGACGCTGAAGGTCGGGACCGGCGTGTGCCTGGTCAATCAGCGCGATCCGATCCAGACCGCCAAGCTGGTCGCATCGATCGATCAGGTCTCGGCAGGTCGCTTCCTGTTCGGCATCGGCGTCGGCTGGAACGCCGAGGAAATGGAGGACCACGGCACCGTGTTCTCCACCCGCGCCAAACTGGTGCGCGAGAGGGTGGAGGCGATGAAAGCGATCTGGACCGAACCGAAACCGGCGTATAGCGGCGAGTTCGTCAACTTCGCCCCAATGATGACCTGGCCCAAGCCGGCGCAGAAGCCGCACCCTGCCGTCATCGTCGGTGGGGCCTTCCCGCATGGTGCCCGCCGCGCCGTGCGCTACGGCGACGGTTGGATCCCGCTAGCCGGCCGTGCGGCCTATGGCGACTTGTTCGAAACAGTGCCGAAGTTTCGCGCCATGTTGCTCGAGGCCGGCCGGGACCCGGAATCGTGCCCTGTCTCGGTGTTCGGCGCGGCGGCGGATGCCGACATGCTGAAACGCTATCGCGACCTTGGCATCACCCGTGTCGCGATCAGTCTGCCAGCGGCGAAGGAAGATGTGGTGCTGCCGATCCTGGATCGGTGGGCAGCGCTGATGCGCCAGGCGGGGTAGAGCAAGGTCAATCGTCGGTCTGGTGACGCGTGATGACGGTCGCGCGGGTAACATTGCGCCGATACACTGTTCCGGATCTATACCCGTTATCCACAGCGGTCCACAGGCAAACAACATGCGCCGCGTCCCGGGCTGCGCTAGACTGCCTGCGTGAACACAATCGACTCGCCTCTATTCGGACTTTCGCAACGCCTTCCCCCGTCGAACGTGCAGGCGGAACAAGCGCTGCTGGGCGCTCTCCTGGCCAACAACAAGGCCTATGAACGGGTCTCGGAATTTCTAGCACCGGAACATTTCGCCGACCCGATTCATGGCCGCATCTACCAGGCCATCTCGCGCCGCGTCGAAGCCGGTCAGCTTGCCGACGCGGTCACCCTGAAGGCCGAGTTCGAGCATGCCGGTATCCTGGAGGAGGTTGGCGGCACCGCTTACCTGACGCAGTTGCTGACCGCCATGGTGGGGATCATCAACGCCGGCGAATATGGCCGCGCGGTGCTCGACACCTGGATGCGGCGCCAGTTGATCGACATCGGCGAAACCGTCGTCAACAACGCATTCGGGGCGGATGCCGAACTCGATGGTCCGCTGCAGATCGAAGCCGCGGAGCAGTCGCTGTTCGATCTTGCCGCCGACAACGGCACCGGCGGCGGGTTCATTGCGTTCGAGCAAGCACTGACCGAGGCAATCCTGGGCGCCGAACGGGCGTTCCGACGCTCCGGAGCCGTCTCTGGCCTGACCACTGGTTTGCGCGACCTCGACAGCAAGATGGGCGGGATGCATCCGTCCGACCTGCTGATCCTGGCTGGCCGCCCCGGCATGGGCAAGACCGCGCTGGCCACCAAGATCGCCTTCGGCGCGGCAAAGGCCTTGCAGGCCGAGGCTCGGGTGAAGGACCCAAACGGCGTCGCGAAGTCCAGCGTCGCGATCTTCTCGCTGGAGATGAGCGCCGAGCAGCTCGCCACCCGCCTGCTCAGTGAGGAATCACGTATCTCGGGTGACCGCATCCGCCGCGGCGATATCGGCCAGAAGGACTTCGACAAGTTCGTCCAGGTCTCGCGTGAGATCGCCTCTCTGCCGATCCAGATCGACGACACGCCGGCGATCACCATGTCGGCGCTGCGCACCCGTTGCCGACGGTTGAAGCGAACCAAGGGCCTGGCGCTTGTAATTGTCGACTATCTCCAGCTGATGCGTCCCGCCGCCGGCACCAAGCCGGAAAGCCGGGTGCTGGAAATCAGCATGATCACCCAAGGGTTGAAAGCGTTGGCCAAGGAGCTGGCGGTTCCGGTGCTGGCGTTGTCGCAATTGTCGCGTCAGGTGGAAAACCGCGATGACAAGCGGCCGCAACTATCGGACCTGCGCGAATCCGGCTCGATCGAGCAGGACGCCGACGCGGTTATGTTCGTTTATCGAGACGAATACTACCTGGAACAGAAAATACCGAAGGAGATCGCCTACGAGGGCAGCGGCGACAAATTCCACGCCGCCATGGAGGAGTGGCAGCAGCGAATGGCGAAAGCGCACAACCGCGCCGATCTGATCATCGCCAAGCAGCGGCATGGCCCGACAGGGTCCATACCACTGCTGTTCGAGGGCGAGTTCACCCGCTTCGGCGATCTCGATCTTGCCCATTCCGAATATGTCGAGTGACACGTATGTCGAGCGACACGGGGCGGGCAATCCTGGAGGTCGATCTTGCCGCGGTCGTCGCCAACTGGCGGACGCTGAGGGCCCACCATCCCTCCGGCCCGGTCGCTGCGGTGCTCAAGGCGGACGGCTACGGGCTTGGGGCCCGGCCGGTCGCCGAGGCACTGCATTCCGCCGGCTGCCGCCATTTCTTCGTGGCCTATCTCAGTGAGGCACTGGCGGTCCGCGAAGTCATCCCCGGGGCGATGCTGGCGGTATTGAGCGGCCTGGTTCCAGGTGAAGAGAATGCCTATCTGGCGCATGATCTGACCCCCGTGCTGGGCTCGCTCGACGAAATCGCGCGCTGGGGTGGACGCGAGGCGATCTTGCACGTCGACACCGGCATGTCCCGCCTCGGGCTCGACGCGCGGGAACTGGCGGTGCTGGCACAGGACCATGGCCGGCTCGGGCGCCTGACGATCCGCTATGTGATGTCGCACTTGGTGTCCTCTGAACTGCCCGATGATCCGCTCAATCGGATGCAGCGAGAGCGGTTCGCGGCGGCCCGAGCGATGCTGCCGCCGGCGCCGGGCAGCTTGGCGAATTCGTCGGGGATCTTTCTTGGGCCGGAATTCGGTTCGGATCTGGCGCGGGCGGGTGCGGCGCTGTACGGCATCAATCCGATCCCTGGTCGGCCCAATCCGATGCGGGGCGTTGCCCGATTGGCGGTACGGGTGCTGGCGGTGCGTGACGTCCCGGCCGGCGCCTCGGTCGGCTACAACGCCACCTGGATCGCGCCGCGGCCGACCCGGATCGCGACCGCGGCGATGGGTTATGCGGATGGATTCCACCGCAGCCTGTCCGGCCGTGGGGCGGCGTGCTTTGACGGCACCCCCATCGCGCTGGTAGGCCGCATCTCCATGGACCTGACAACATTCGATGTGACCGACCATCCTGGGGTGCAGCCTGGCTGCTGGTTGGAGCTTATGGGCCCTCATCTTTCGCCCGACGACGTCGCGGCGGCCTCCGGCACCAATGGATATGAGGTGTTGACTTCGCTGGGTCGGCGCTTGCACCGCGTCTATCGGTCCGCGTGACCATGGTGCTGGATTTCCTTGAAGCCATTGGCCGGGCGGTGATCGGGCTGTGCCGCGGGGCTGGAGAGCTGGTGCTGTTCGCGGTTCAGGGGTTATCGCACCTGGTGCGGCCGCCGTTCTATGGACGCCTGTTCGGACGCGCGTTGCTGGAGATCGGCTATTTCAGCCTGCCTGTGGTGGCGCTGACCGCGGTATTCACCGGGATGGTGCTGGCGTTGCAGTCCTACACCGGCTTCGCGCGATTTTCCGCCCAGGGCGCCGTGGCCAACCTGGTGGTGCTGTCCGTGACCAGGGAACTCGGCCCGGTGCTGGCCGGATTGATGGTTGCAGGCCGCGTCGGCGCCGCCATGGCCGCCGAATTGGGCACCATGCGCGTTACCGACCAGATCGACGCGTTGTCGACGTTGTCCACCAACCCGATGAAATACCTGGTCGCGCCCCGGCTGCTGGCGGGGATCATCGCGCTGCCGCTGCTGGTGGTGATCGCCGACATACTGGGCGTGATGGGCGGGTTTATCGTATCGACAATAAAACTGGGTTTCAACGTCAATACCTACGTGGCGAACACTGTAAACTTCGTGCAGACCGACGATGTGGTTTCCGGGCTGGCGAAGGCCGCGGTGTTCGGGTTCCTGATCTCGCTGATGGGCTGCTATCAGGGCTACAACAGCAAGGGCGGCGCCCAGGGCGTGGGTTCGGCGACGACCCTGGCGGTGGTCAGCGCTTCGATCCTGATCCTCGCATTCGACTATGTGTTGACCGAAATGTTTTTCGCCCAATAGTGCGGGCCCATGCCCAAGCGCACCGACATCCAATCCATTCTGATCATCGGCGCCGGTCCGATCATCATCGGCCAGGCCTGCGAGTTCGACTATTCCGGCGCCCAGGCCTGCAAGGCGCTGCGGGCTGAGGGTTTTCGCGTCATCCTGGTGAACTCCAACCCCGCCACCATCATGACCGACCCCGGCCTGGCGGACGCCACCTACATCGAGCCGATCACGCCCGAGGTGGTGGAGAAGATCATCGTCCGGGAGCGGCCAGACGCACTGCTGCCCACCATGGGCGGCCAGACGGCGCTGAACACGGCGATGAAACTGGCCGGCAACGGCACCTTGGAGAGGCTTGGCGTAGAACTGATCGGTGCCAAGGCGGAGGTCATCGACCGCGCCGAGGATCGGCTGAAGTTCCGCGACGCGATGGCGCAGATCGGAATCGAGTCGCCTCGGTCTGCCATCGCTCACAGCATGGGGGAAGCCCGAACCGCGCTGGCGATGACCGGACTGCCGGCGGTGATCCGCCCCAGCTTCACATTGGGCGGCACCGGTGGCGGCATCGCCTATAATACCGAAGAATTCGAACAGATCGTCGCCGGCGGCCTGGAAGCCTCGCCCACCACCGAGGTGCTGATCGAAGAGTCGGTTCTGGGCTGGAAAGAGTACGAGATGGAGGTGGTCCGGGATACCGCGGACAACTGCATCATCGTCTGTTCGATCGAGAACGTCGATCCGATGGGAATTCACACCGGTGACTCGGTCACTGTGGCGCCGGCCCTGACGCTGACCGACAAGGAATTTCAGCGGATGCGCGACGCTTCCATTGCCTGCCTGCGGAAGATTGGCGTGGATACCGGCGGGTCGAACGTGCAGTTCGGCGTGAACCCGGCCGATGGCCGCATGGTCGTGATCGAGATGAATCCCAGGGTGTCGCGGTCCTCGGCGCTGGCCTCGAAGGCCACCGGGTTCCCGATCGCCAAAATCGCCGCCAAGCTGGCCGTCGGCTACACGTTGGACGAATTGTCCAATGATATCACCAAGGTGACACCGGCCAGCTTCGAGCCGACCATCGACTACGTGGTGGTCAAGATTCCCCGCTTCACGTTCGAGAAGTTTCCCGGCACGCCGGCGCTGCTGACCACGTCGATGAAATCGGTCGGTGAGGCGATGGCGATCGGGCGCAGCTTCGCTGAGGCCCTGCAGAAGGGTCTACGCAGTATGGAAACCGGTCTGTCCGGACTGGATGAGATCGATCCCCCCGGCGATGGCGGTCCCGACGCCTTCCGCGCCGCGCTATCGTCGCCGACGCCCGACCGGTTGCTGGTTGCCGGGCAGGCCCTGCGCGCCGGCTTGTCGGTTGCGGACATTTTCGCCGCGACCAAGTTCGATCCCTGGTTCCTGCGCGAACTGGAACGTATCGTCGAAGCCGAACGGCAGATCGCGGTCGCCGGCCTGCCGCCGGACGCGGATGCGTTACGCCGGATCAAGGCGCTGGGCTTTTCCGACCGGCGGCTGGCCGAGCTGGCCGGGTCCACGGCGGCGAAGGTGATGCGGATGCGGACCGATTTGGCGGTCACCCCGGTTTACAAGCGTATCGACACCTGCGCCGCGGAATTCGCCTCCGGCACCCCGTATATGTATTCCACGTTCGAGGGTGGCTACGGCACGCCAACCTGTGAGGCCGATCCGACCGACCGTGCCAAGGTGATTATTCTGGGCGGTGGACCGAACCGCATCGGTCAAGGGATCGAATTCGACTACTGCTGCGTCCACGCCGCCTACGCGCTGAAGGATGCCGGGTTCGAGACCATCATGGTGAATTGCAATCCCGAAACCGTCAGCACCGACTACGACACCTCGGACCGGCTGTATTTCGAGCCGCTGACCGAGGAGGACGTCATCGCTCTGGTCCGCCGCGAGCAGCAGAACGGCAGCGTGCTGGGCTGCATCGTGCAATACGGCGGCCAGACGCCGCTGAAGCTATCGCAGGCGCTTTCGCGCGAGGGCATCCCGATCCTTGGCACATCGGCCGACGCGATCGATCTCGCGGAGGATCGCGAGCGTTTTCAATTGCTGCTGCAACGCCTGGGGTTGCGTCAACCGGATAACGGCATCGCACGGTCGGCCGAGGAAGCCGAGGGCATCGCCGAGCGCATCGGCTATCCGGTGGTCATTCGGCCGAGTTACGTGCTGGGCGGGCGGGCGATGGAGATCGTCTACGACCGTTCCGGCCTGCACCGCTATATGCGTGAGGCGGTGCGAGTGTCCGGTGATAATCCCGTGTTGATCGACCGCTATCTGAACGATGCGATCGAGGTCGACGTGGATTGCATCTGCGACGGCTCCACGGTTTACGTCGCCGGGGTGATGGAGCACATCGAGGAGGCCGGTATCCATTCCGGCGATTCGGCGTGTTCGCTGCCGCCGTATTCGCTGTCGCCGGCGATGATCACCGAGTTGAAGTCGGAAACCGAGGCGTTGGCCAAGGCGCTGGGCGTGGTCGGACTGATGAATGTCCAGTACGCCATCAAGGACGACACGATCTACGTGCTGGAGGTCAATCCGCGGGCGTCGCGCACCGTGCCGTTCGTTGCCAAGGCCACCGGCGTGGCGGTCGCCAAGATCGGCGCTCGCGTGATGGCCGGGGCGAAGCTGGCGACCGACTTCAAGCTGGACGACGATTCGATCGCTCCGCACGTCGCGGTCAAGGAAGCGGTCTTCCCGTTCGCCCGCTTTCCCAACGTGGACACCATCCTGGGGCCGGAGATGAAATCGACCGGCGAGGTCATGGGGCTAGATGCCAGCTTCGAGCGGGCGTTCGCCAAGGCTCAGCTCGGCGCGGGTGTGATCCTGCCGATGCAGGGGCGGGTATTCCTCTCGATCAAGGACGCCGACAAGAAGGGGTTGCCGGCGCTGGCTCGGCGGTTGAACGAAATGGGCTTTTCCATCCTGGCGACGCGCGGCACTGCGACCCGGATCCGCGAAGCCGGCCTTCCGGTTATCGTGGTGAACAAGGTGCTGGAAGGCCGACCACATTGCGTCGATGCGATCCGGTCAGGCGAGGTGCAACTGGTGATCAATACGGCGTCCACGCCCCAATCGGTCGCCGACAGCTTCGCCATCCGACGCAGTGCGCTGACCCATATGGTGCCGCACTATACAACCCTGGCGGGTGCCCGGGCGGCGGTGCACGCAATCGCGGCATTGAAAGCCGGAACGCTTGAAGTTGCCCCGCTCCAGTCCTACTTTCGCGGTTCGTTTTGACCATTGCGCCGCGGTAGGGGACGACCCGGCCGCGGCGGAGACATATGACCTATCCGCCCCAGCCGAGATCTGGGATGAACGATGATCGAGGAACCACGACGTGCAGAAGTTTCCGATGACGGGCCCCGGCCTGCTTCGCTTGGAGGAGGAACTGCGGACGCTGAAGTCGCAGGAGCGGCCGGCCATCATCCGCGCCATCGCGGAAGCTCGCGCACACGGTGATCTTTCGGAAAACGCCGAATACCATGCCGCGCGCGAGCGTCAGTCGTTCATCGAGGGCCGGATCGCGGAACTGGAAGAGATTACTTCCGGAGCCGAGGTGATCGACCCGGCGACCCTGTCCGGCTCACACGTCAAATTCGGCGCTCATGTCCGCCTGGTGGACGAGGAGACCGATAAGGAAGCGAGCTATCAGATCGTCGGTGTCTACGAGGCCGACATCAAGGCGGCTCGGCTGTCGATTTCCTCGCCGCTGGCCAAGGCGCTGATCGGCAAGAAGGTCGGTGACGCGGTTTCGGTTCCGGCGCCCGGCGGCGACCGATCCTACGAAATCCTGGAAATTCGGTTCGGCTGAGCAACTGACCAGTCGATGTCGCCATGGATCACTCGGTCGCGCGGCCTCGCCACGCAGGGACGCGATCGATGCCCAAACGGCATGATCGGCGGATGATTGGCCTCGCCGATATCGAGCAGGCGGCTGAACGCATCGCGGGGCAGGTCTTGCGCACGCCGATGCTGCCCTGTCCGGCGATTTCCAACATCACCGGGGCGGATGTCGTGCTGAAGCTGGATAATCTTCAGGTCACCGGCGCATTCAAGGAGCGCGGGGCGGCGAACCGCCTGGCCTTGCTGTCCGCCGACGAACGCGCCCGCGGCGTGGTTGCGATGTCGGCCGGCAATCATGCGCAGGCGGTTGCGCGCCACGCCAGTCTGCTGGGTATCGCCGCCACCATCGTGATGCCGAAGTTTACCCCCTCGACCAAGGTCACCAGGACGGCGGCCTGGGGGGCGAACGTGGTGATGGTCGGTGAAACCCTGGCCGAATCGGCGGCGCACGCCCACCAACTGGCTGCCGAACGGTCGCTGGTGTTCATCCACCCGTACGACGATCTGGCGATCATCGCCGGTCAGGGCACCCTGGCGCTGGAGATGCTGCAGGATGCCCCGGACCTCGATGCGCTGATCATACCGGTCGGCGGCGGCGGTCTGGTTGCCGGCTGTCTGGTCGCGGCCACTGCGATGCGCCCAGGCATCGCCGTGCATGGCGCCGAGGTGGAAACCTATGCCGCGATGGCGCAGCGCTTGGCCGGCCGTTCGGTTTCGGTCGGCGGACCCACCATCGCCGAGGGCATCGCGGTCCGTGATATCGGTGCAATCCCGTTCGAGATCGTTCGTCGCCGCATCGCCGGCATTCTTGTGGCTCCGGAACGGGCGATCGAGGAGGCGATCGGCGTGCTGGTGGAAGCTGCCAAGACCGTGGCCGAGGGTGCCGGCGCGGTCGGACTGGCGGCTCTGTTGGCCCATCCGGACCGATTTCGCGGCAAAAAGGTCGGTATTGCCATCACCGGCGGCAACATTGACGCCCGCATTCTGTCAAACGTTCTGCTGCGCGACCTGCTGCGCGACGGAAGGCTGCTGCGGCTACACCTGCAAATCCCCGACCGGCCGGGCGTTTTGGCCGATATCGCCGGCAAGATCGGTGGCTCCGGCGGTAACATCATCGAGGTTTCGCACCAGCGCCTGTTCGCGTCGTCCTCGGTGCAGGCGGCGGAACTGGAGGTCATGGTCGAGGCGCGGGATAAGCTGCACGCGAACGCGATCGTTGCAGCGCTGGAGCAGAGCTACATCGTCAGGCAGGTGTGATGCTGGCGCGGCGGGCGGACCGGGCGATGGCAACGGAAGCCGAATCCAGGTTCGCCGCGACAGCAGCGGAGCGGTCGGATCGGTGGATAAACCCGGCTGAGCCGTTGCCCACGGCAGACACGCTTCAGCAGGCCGTGGAGGCGGCGCTCGCCTGCCGTCGCTGCGAAGCGGCGTTGCCACTTGGTCCGCGCCCGGTTTTCCGGGTGTCGGCGACCGCCCGCGTTCTGATCATCGGGCAGGCGCCGGGAACAAAGGTCCACATGACGGGGGTGCCGTGGAACGATGCGTCGGGCGACCGTCTGCGCTGCTGGCTGCTGATGGACCGCGATCATTTCTACGACCAGACGCGGATCGCCATCGTGCCGATGGGGCTTTGCTATCCGGGTCGCCTGACCAACGGCGGCGACGCTCCGCCCCGGCCGGAATGCGCGCCGCTGTGGCTCGACCGTTTTACCCGGCTGATGCCAGAGTTACGGCTGACGGTGCTGGTCGGGTCGTATGCCCTGCGGCATCGATTGGGACCCGGGGCGATGACCGAGCGGGTGCTACGGTTCCGCGAACTGGGCCCGACTATCTTGCCGCTGCCACATCCGTCCTGGCGGACCACCGGCTGGGAGAGGCGCAATCCGTGGTTCGGCGAGGATCTGCTGCCGGTGCTGCGTCAATCGGTGGCGACCGCGCTGGAATGAGGATGTGCGGCGACCGGAGATGATGGTGGAGCTGAGGGGAATCGAACCCCTGACCTCCTCATTGCGAACGAGGCGCTCTCCCAACTGAGCTACAGCCCCATCGCCGGTCTCGAAATTTCGCGTCGCCGCGTCAGGCATCCACCTTGATCGTGCGAGGCGCCCTAATGATCGGACTATTCGCCGAAGTCAAGCACGCTCGCGGGATCGCCAGGGCTATCGCATTTGACCGAGCACTGATCGGGGCGAACTCGTCGAACGAGCCAGAGCGCTTGTGTCTTCTTCGGATTGATATGTCCGGCTTGGCAGGTCTCAGGACACTGAGCGCCAGCTTTCGCAGAATGGTGAGGTTTTCCGGTCCAGCCGGGCGACGGCACTGTTCTGGTGACCCGTAGCCGGCCTGTTCGCTACGGAGATAGATGTTGCAGTCGTCCGCGTAACGTACGAACTGGTGTCCGCGACGCTCAAGCTCGCAGTCCCGTTCGAACAGCACGAGGTTCAAGAGCAGCGACGAGAGCGATCCGTCCTCAGACTGCCTTCCAAACCGGTTTGCGCGGGTGCGGTGGCCTAATTCACCCGCTTTGACCGTTCCGCTCAGCGCGTTCAGACAAGCGTCTGAAAGGAATCCGCGCTAGGCCGGCGGCCGCCATCGCCACCTCGAGCAGTGCCGCGCGCCGACAGCGCTGCCGGCAGTTGCGTGATCGCGTGGTCGATCAGGCCGGAATCCGTATCGCCGGCCAGACCCTCGGTCAGCACCTGACGCGCCGCCGTGGTGGCGACGTCGACGGCGGTTAGCCGGACGTCATCGACGGCTGCCCTTTCGGCGGCGGCGATCCGATCGATCGCCATCTGCTCGCGGCGTTTGGCCGAGGCCTCGGTCTCTGCGGCAGCGGCGGCGGTTACCCGGCCGGCTTCGGCATGGGCCCCCTCGATCATGGCCTTTGCGTCGGCCAACGCGGTGGCACGCTGCTTTTCGGCGTCGCGCAGCATGGACTCGGCTTCTCGCCGAAGCCTGATGGCTTCCTCGATCTCGGCCTTCACCGCCGTGGCCCGAGCGTCCAACAGGCCGGCCAGGATCCCCCAAAGCCTTTTACCGAACAGAACAAAAAACAGGATGAAGGCCAGACCCACCCAGTTCCTTGGTTCGGCGAAGAAACCCGGCTCGTTTGTCATGATCCTCCGCTCCAGCTGAACGAATTTCAGCCTGACCGCGCATGTTTGGTGGCACAATTTAAGCGCTGGGGACGTTCAGCCCCCAACGCGTTCATAATCTAGTCGATGCCGCGAGCGGCCAGGACCGACCCGATGGCACTATTCAGTCGAGCAGCATCGGGCGTCGATCCGGTCAGCCGGGTCACCACCGTGGCGGCGGTCTCGGTCGCCACCTGACGCAGTGCGCGCATCGCCGAGGCCCGCGCCGCGGCGATTTGGGTTTCCGACTCCTTCAGCCGCTCTTCCAGTCGCGCATTCAGCGCCTCGGACTGCACCGCCGCAGCTTTTTGCGCCTCTTCCAGCGCTGCGTTGATCGCTGCCTGAGCCTCGGCGCGTGCCTTCGAGGTTGCGTCTTCGGCTTCCGTCATGTCGGCATCGGCGCTGGCCTTTGCGGCGCGCGCCTCGTCCAGATCCTTGGCGATTTTGGTCGCCCGCTCTTCCAGTACTGTCGCCACCCAGGGCAGGCCGGTGCGGGACAGCAGATGGTACAGCAATGCGAAGATGATTGCGCCCCAGACCACCTGGCTGAGTGTCAGCTTGGTGGAGAAGTCGAGCTGAGGCATGCCCTCTGCCCACGCGGCGGCGGGCAGCATCGCCAGGGATGCCGCGGCACTAAAAACGATTACGCAACAGTACTTCATCGCCTTCATCGGCCGCATGCGCATGCGTCCGCCCGCCTCAGACGAAAAGGATGATGAAGGCGATGACCAATGCGTACAACGCCACAGCCTCGGTCAGTGCAAAGCCCAGGATGGCCAGGCCAAACACCCGGTCGCGCGATGCGGGATTGCGGGCGACACTGGTCACCAGCGAGCCAAAGATCGTGCCAATGCCAATGCCGACCCCCGAGAGTGCGATCACGGCAAGTCCGGCACCAATCATCTTGGCGGAAGCGACATCCATAGTCTGAATTCCTTTCGATTATCCGGTCGCGCGGGCGGAGAGCCCCGTGCGGTTGTTCAGGGTTGATAAACGGGTGTCAGTGCAGGTGAACCGCGTCGTGCAGGTAGATGCAGGTCAGGATCGCAAACACGTAAGCCTGCAGCGTCGCCACCAATATCTCGAACCCGATCAGGATCGTGTTGAGCCCAAAGGCGAGAAGCGCCGGAAGGTAGCCCAACCAGCCAAGGCCACCCAGCATGATGATGAAGGCGCCGAATACTTCCAGCATGACGTGTCCTGCCATCATGTTGGCGAACAGTCGAACCGACAAAGAGATGATGCGCGAGAAGTAGGAGATCACCTCGATCACCACGAGCAGCGGCGCCAGCGCCACCGGGATTCCCTGCGGCAGGAAATAGCTGAAGAAGTGCAACCCGTGCTCCTTGAGCGCAACCACTGTCACCAGGACGAACACCAGCAGCGTCAGCCCCAGCGTCACCATGATGTGGCTGGTAAAGGTGAAGAAGTAGGGGAACACGCCGAGCAGGTTGCCGAACAGGATGAAGAAGAAGAGGGTGAACACCAGAGGGAAGAACCGCCGCCCTTCCGGACCAATGGTCTCGGTGCACATCGACATGACGCCTTCGTAGCCCAGCTCGGCCGCGGCCTGCAGCCGCCCCGGCACCATGGCTCTGGGCTTCATGCCGATCCACAATAGCCCCAGGATCAGCACCCCAGCCACCACCATCATCAGGTTCGACTGGGTGAAGTTCACCGAGGCACCGATCGGCCCCAAAACCGGATGAAGCTGGAACTGCCCCAGCGCGTCGATTTTACTTGAACCCTCGGCCGCCACGCGGTTTCGCTCCTACTTTCGACCCGATCCAGAGTCCTTCGGCACGAAGACGCGCCAAAGGTTGATAATACCCGCCGCACCGCCCAGGGGAACGAACACCACCGTCAGGATCGGCGTGGTGTGGAACAGCCGATCCAGCCCGTACCCGATGGCGACTGCCACCACAAGGGCCGAAACCAGCTCGATCCCCACCCGCATGCCGATCGACCACGGTGAGCCGCCGAGGCCGCCCTGGACCGCCAGGTCTGGCTTCGGCGTAGCGTCGAGGCCCTGCTTGCGTCGGGCGGCTTGCAGACGCGTCTCGAAAGAGTTGTCCGGGCCGCCGGTTTTCTGACTCATGCTCGTCCCTGGCAACATTACGTGCCGGAAAGCGGGGGCTTGCTACCCACGGGGGGTGCGGGTGTCAAGAACGCCTGCCGATTTAGCCTTCGGAACAACCTCATGTGGCGGGCGGCCCATCGCCGGATGAACTTGCGATGAACCTGCGACCCGACGTCGGCGTCGCCGTTTGGCTCCGATGTTCGCAGCCGTCGCCCCGTCTTCGTCGATCGCTTTCGCGGTCCTGATCTTTTGCTTCGTGCTGGTGCTGGCGTTCGAATTCTCCAACGGCTTCCACGATACCGCGAACGCCGTCGCCACGGTGATCTACACCCACAGCCTGAAGCCAGTGCCAGCGGTGCTGTTGTCCGGTAGCTTGAACTTCCTGGGCGTCCTGCTGGGCGGCGTCGCCGTGGCCTTTACCCTGGTGGAGCTGCTGCCGCCGGACGTGCTGACGCCGCCGAACGGCAATCCAGCGATCGCCATGCTGTTGGCGTTGTTCCTCGCCGCGCTGATCTGGAATGTCACCACCTGGTGGCTTGGAATTCCGTGCTCGAGTTCGCACGCCATCATCGGTTCGCTGCTGGGTGTGGCGATCGTCAACTCCGTCACCGCCTCCAGGGGCCTGGGTCATGGCGTGGACTGGTCACAGGTCTGGTCGGTGCTGCGGGCGTTGTTGGTGTCTCCGCTGCTGGGCTTCTTTCTCGCCGGAGCGCTGTTCCGTGTGCTGCAGGCGGTGATCCGCGACGACACGCTGTTCGAGCCGACCGAGGGCAAGCCGCCGCCCTGGTGGGTGCGTGGACTGCTGATCCTGACCTGCTCCGGCGTCAGTTTCGCGCACGGGTCGAACGATGGACAGAAGAGCATCGGTCTGATCATGCTGACGATCATCGGCATCATGCCGGCGGCGTTTTCCTTGAATCCCGAGGTCTCTCCCGCCAGTCTGCCCGCCATCGTCGGGGCAGCGGATCAGGCCAGTCCGCTGATCCAGAAGTACGGCGACGATGAAAAGGCCATGGCGGTCGCCGATGCCGGGCGCATCAGCCAGACCCTGCGCAGTGTGAAGGCGATGTCCGAGGTGCCCGACGCCGAGCGTCCCAGATTGCGGGACGCAGTGTATCATGTAAACGCACAACTCAAGACCGCGTCGGAAAGCAAGGCTGCCAGCGCCGCGGACAAGACGCTGGCGAAGAAACTGCACGGCACGCTGCATGGAGCGGTCGAATACGCGCCGATCTGGGTGCGTGTGCTCAGCGCGGTCTGTCTCGGGGTCGGCACGATGGTCGGCTACAAGCGCATCGTGACCACCATCGGCGAGCGGATCGGCAAGCGTCATCTGTCCCCGGCCCAGGGCGCCTCGGCTGAACTGGTCGGCGGCGTGCTGATCGGAACGGCGGGGTTTTCAGGGTTGCCCGTCAGCACCACGCACATCATCTCGTCGGGGGTCGCCGGGACTATGGCGGGGTCGGGCGCGGGGGTTCAGAAGCAGGTGATCTGGCAGATCATTCTTGCCTGGGTCGCAACCCTGCCGGCCACGATCGTGCTGTCCGGCGCGCTGTTCTGGTTGTTCTCCGGCGGCTAGCCCAGCGTCCGCCTCAGCCAGGCAGCGACACGGTCGATCACGGCCTGCTCGCGGCCGCGATAGAAATGGTCGCATTTTGGAATGATCTCGACGTCACAGATCGCTCCGGCATGGGCCGCGAACGCCTCGGCCGGATAAGTGTCCTCGCTTTCCTGGTCGCCGCGCAGGCAGAGCGTCGGACACCGCACGGCCGGCGCCAGTTCCACGATATCTGGCATCGCCGTCATCCGGTCGAGGAAACTGTCCGCGGTAATGACATACCACCAGCCTGGCATCAGCATCAGGTCGCCGCCGCGACCGGCCGCGACCATGGCCTTGGCCCGCGCGGTGATTTCATCGAGCTGGTCAGCCGCCATCAGGCCCGCCTGACTTGATCGGCGCACGCCGTCAGGGGCCACGGCCATGGGCCGAGAGCAGGATCAGCGCCGGCGTTTCCGGATGCGCCACAACGTGCGGCACGGCCAGCATGCCGCCGTTGCTGTGCCCGATCACGACAGGTGCGGGAAAGCCGCGGTGTTTCATCCACTGTGCCGCAAGGCCATTGTCATCTATTCCTTCTTGCGTCGATTGCAGCGCCGCACCCTCGGCGTTCCGGCTGTCGCGGATGCTGAGGATATCGTGTCCGCGCCGGTTGAACGCCAAACACGCGTAGCCCATCGCGGTGAGTGTCGGCGGCAGGAACCTGGGCGCGCCGACATAGAAGTTCATCGTGTTGCCGTGAAACAGCAGCACCGCGCCGACGATCGGCCCACCATCCGGCAGATGCAAAGCTCCATCGAGTGGGATCGTATCGGTCGGGATCGAAATCAGTTCAGTCCGCATATTTTTACCTATTATGACGTAACGTTCGCCCACAGCCCGGTGGGGACGACCAACGGCTATCAGTTGACCGGGTCGATGCGTTTCCCGCTGGTGCGATCGAAGATATGGACGTGTTCCCGCTGGACAGAAACCGCAACGGTTTCGGTCGGTGCGACAACGCCAGGAACACTCAGGATAATTGTTTCATTGTCCCGACCAACCACCCGCCCATGCACCAAGGTCGCCGAACCCAGTGGCTCGATCAGATCGACCGTCAGCGCCAGCTCGCCACCGCCCAGCGTCAGGTGTTCGGGGCGAATGCCCAGGGTGATGGCATCGCCCGGGCGACGGCCTTGCAGCGGGATCAGCGGCCCGGCGTCGAGTTGGACGGCGGTGCCGTCACGGACCAGCCGGGCGGGCAGAAAATTCATCGTCGGTGACCCGACAAAACCGGCGACATAGGTATCGGCGGGACGCTCGAACACCTGCATCGGGGTCGCCAGTTGTGCCGGCGTGCCCTGATGCAGGATCAGCAGTCGATCGCCCAGCGTCATGGCCTCGACCTGGTCATGCGTGACGTAGAGGCTGGTCACGCCCAGGCGGCGCTGCAGTCGGCGGATTTCGGCGCGCATCTGCACCCGCAGCTTGGCGTCCAGGTTGGACAGCGGCTCATCGAACAGGAACAGTTTGGGATCTCGCACGATGGCTCGTCCCATCGCCACGCGCTGGCGCTGGCCGCCGGAAAGTTGCCTCGGCTTGCGCGCCAGCAACTCGTCCAGTCCGAGCAGTTGCGCCGCTTCCTCGACCTTCCGGGTGATCTCGCCGCGCAACAGGCCGCGGATGCGCAAGCCGTACGCCATGTTGTCGAATACCGACATATGTGGATACAGCGCATAATTCTGGAACACCATGGCGATGTCGCGTTTGGAGGGATCCAGCGCGGTGACGTCCCGCCCGCCAATCGTGATCCGGCCGCTGGTCGGTGTCTCCAGCCCGGCCACCAGCCGCAGCAGTGTCGACTTGCCGCAGCCGGAGGCGCCGACGATCACCAGCATTTCGCGGTCGTGCAACGACAGGTCGATCTGGCGCAGCACCTGGGTCGCGGCAAAACTCTTGCTGACGCCTTGCAGTTCAAGCGTCGCCATCTACTTCTCGCCCTCGGTCAACCCGGCGACGAACCAGCGCTGCATCAGCACGACGACCAGCACCGGCGGTAGCAGGGCCAGTACCGTGGTCGCCATCACCGCGCTCCAATCGGTCTCGGTTTCCTGGCCGATCATCTTGACGATTCCGATGACGATGGTGTCTAGGCCCTGACTGGTGGCGACCAGCAACGGCCACAGGTACTGATTCCAGCCGTAGACGAACAGGATGACGAACAGCGCGGCGATGTTGGCGCCGGAGACCGGTAGCACGATGTCGCGCAGGAAACGCAGCGGGCCTGCGCCGTCGATGCGGGCAGCCTCCACCAATTCATCGGGGATCGCGGTGAACACCTGGCGGAATAGCAACGTCGCCGTGGCCGAGGCGATCAGCGGTACCCAAAGACCGGTGAAGGTATTGATCAGGCCGAAATCCGCCATCACCGTGTAGGTGGGGATGATCCGCACCTCGACCGGCAGCATCAGGGTGATGAAGATCAGCCAGAAGGCGACTCCGCGGAACGGGAAGCGGAAGAACACGACGGCGTAAGCCGAAAGGATCGATATGACGATCTTGCCGAACGCGATAGCCAGCGCCATGCCGAGCGAGACCAGCAGCATGTGCCAGACCGGCTGGCTTCCCATAGTGCTGGTTGTCAATACGCGGCTATAGGCGGACCAGTTGGTAAAATGCGGCACCAGTGAAAGTTCGCCGCGCATGATCGCGTTGGAGTCCTGGGTGGACCCGGCGAATACCAGCCAGACCGGCAGTGCGAACAGCAACACGCCCAGGATAAGGATGGCATGCGCCAGGTAGTCGGGACGTTTGCTCATATCGCGCCCGCCGCACTGGCCCTGCGGCCCATGAAGCGGAACTGCACGGCAGTGACCGCGATCACGCCCACCATCAGCACGACGGACTGGGCCGACGACGACCCGATGTCCTGGTTGATGACGCCGTCGCGGAAAACCTTGATGACCAACGTTTCGGTATCCTTGCCCGGGCCGCCCTGGGTCAGCGCATAGATGGTGCCGAAAGTATCAAATGCGGCGTAGACGATGTTCACCACCAGCAGAAAGAAAGTGGTTGGCGCCAGCAATGGGAAAGTAATGGTGCGGAACCTGTGCCACCCCCTGGCGCCGTCGATTCTGGCGGCTTCGGTGACCGCTCTTGGGATTGACTGCAATCCCGCCAGAAAGAAGATGAAGTTATAGCTGACCTGTTTCCAGGCGCTGGCCGACACGACCATCAGCATCGCCTGGTCGCCGTTCAGCGCGTAGTCCCAAGCGATGCCATGATGATTCAGCCAGCGGCCGAGCAATCCGACCCGCGGGTTGAGCATGAACAGGAACAGCACCGCCGACATCGCGGGTGCCACCGCGTAGGGCCAGATCAGCAACGTGCGATAGATTCCCCGGCCGGCAATCGATCGATCGGCGAACACCGCGAGCAACAGCGCGACACCCATCGCCAGCACGCTGACCGTGAGGCAGAACAGCACGGTGCGAACGATGGATGCCAGGTAGAGAGGGTCGGTGAACAAGTCGACGAAATTGGCCGCTCCGACAAACACCCATCCCTGACCGAAGGCATCCTGAGTGATCATGCTGGACCACACAGCCTCGCCGGCTGGCCAGTAGAAGAAGAAGATCGTCAGCAGGAGTTGCGGCAACAGCAGAACCGCCGGCAGAAGGCGTCCGTCGAACACCGTGCGGCGGTCCATGTCGGGGTCAGGCCTTGGCGGACCTGGCGAACTCCTTCAACACCTTGTTGCCACGCGCCACGGCAACGTCCATTGCCTGCTGCGCGGTTTGGCCGCCCTGCAGCGCCTTTTCCAGTTCCTCTTCGATGATGTTGCGTATCTCCGGCAGGCGTCCAAGCCGCAATCCCCTGGTGTTCGGCGTCACCGTGCCGCGGGCGAGCTGTTCCACCGGGATATCGGCACCGACATTCTTGGTGAAGAAGCCCTGCTGCTTCAGCAGGTCATAGCCGGCGAAGGTCACCGGCACGTAGCCGGTGTTCTTGGCCCAGGTGGCATCCACGTCGGGTTTGCCGATATACTTCAGGAATTCCGCCACGGCTTTGTACTCGTCCGGCCGACGATCCGGTGCGGTCATCGTCCACAGGCTGGCGCCGCCGATGATCGAGTTCTTTGGCGTCTTGATGATCTCCGGATCGTAGGGCAGGTAGGCCTCGGCCCAGTCGAATTTCGCCGACTTCACCAGATTGCCGCGGGATGACGAAGACCCGAAGGAAATTGCCGCCTCGCCGGAGACGATCAGCGGGTCAGGCGCGGCGTCACGGCCCTCGTATTTGAAGCTTCCGTCCTTCGACATCTGCAGCAACCGCTCGATATGCTTCACATGGGCGGGGCTGTTGAACACCAGTTGGGCATCAAGGCCGTCGAAGCCATCGGATTTGGTAGCGAAAGGCAGGTTGTGCAGGGCGCTATACTGTTCTACCTGCACCCAGACCGGCCAGGACGTGGTCATCGCGATCGGCGCGGCCTGCTTGGCCTTGATCGCCTCGGCGGCCGCGCGCACCTGTTGCCAGGTCGCCGGCGCCGTGTCGGGGTCCAGCCCGGCCTTGCGGAACGCGTCCTTGCTGTACCACATCACGGCGGTGGACGAGTTGAATGGCATCGACGCCAAACGCCCGTCAGCCAGGCTGTAGTAGCCGCGCACCGCGGGGATGTAGGCCTTCGGGTCGATCGTCAGCCCGGTCTCCTGCACCAATTGCCAGACCGGCTTCACCGCCTTGCCGGCGGCCAGCATGGTGCCGGTGCCGACCTCGAACACCTGCACCAGGTGGGGCGCCTGACCGGCGCGGGACGCGGCGACTGTCGCGGTCAGCGTGTCGGCATAACCGCCCTTGTAGACCGCCTGCAGCTCCACGGCGCCCTGGCTGGCGTTGAAGCCATTGGCGATGCGGGCGACCTCGTCGGCCAACGCGGCGGTCATCGAATGCCACCACACGATCCTGACCTTGTCAGCGGCGCGTGCTCGGCCAATGGCGAGGGCAGCAGGGGCGGCTAGCAGCGTGCGGCGCTTCATTGACGGGTTCCTCACCTGAGTTGCTTCACAGCCGTTAGCGACGCCGTGTTGCGACCCGATTACCGATTTCTGACGCTTGGGTGAAGGGGTGGCGTACGCCAGGCGGCCGAAAGGTTGCCCCGATCGTCCAAGTGTGGCCGGCTGTTTTCAGGCCGAGTCGATCCCGGTTGCGTTGGTTTCCCTGGCGGCCACCACCGCCACGGCCGCCACCAATCCAAGGGCGACGAGGTATAGTGACACCGGCCAGGTAGCGCCCGCCCAGGCAAGCAAGGCGGTAGCGATGATCGGGGCGAACCCCCCGCTCAGCGCGGCGGAGATTTGGCATCCGAGCGAGGCGCCGGTGTAGCGCACTCGGGTACTAAACAGTTCCGGCATCCAGGACGCGCCGATGCCGAAGCCGATCGCGTGGGTCAGGTTCATCACCAGCGCCAACCCGACGACGACAATCGCCGGATCGCGTGTTTCCAGCAGCCAGAACACCGGGAAGGCCGATGCGATGGAGAAGACGACACCGCCGAGGTAGATCGGCCGCCGGCCGAAACGGTCCGACAGCGCCCCGGCCAGCGGCAGCGTTATCAATTCCAGCAACGCCCCAAGGATGATCCCGTTCAGGATCAGAGTGCGCGGCAATCCGAGCCTGGTTGTGCCATAGACTATCGCGAACACGGTCAGGACGTAGACCCAGGCGACTTCAGAGATCTTCATCCCGATCGCGATCAGGACGTCCCGCGGTGCCCGGCGGAGCACCTCCAGCATCGGTTGCGGCGACACGTTCTCAGCGCGCCTGATCTGCTCGAACACCGGGCTTTCGCCGAGGCGCATGCGGACGAACAGGCCGACCGCGACCAGCACGAGGCTCAGCAGGAACGGAATGCGCCAGCCCCAGGAGAGCATATCGGCCGCGGATAGGGCGCCGAGTGGAACGAAAATCCCGGTCGATGCGGCCACGCCGATCGGAAATCCAAGCTGCACCAGACTGCCATACAAGCCTCGGCGGCCGGGCGGGGCATGCTCGATCACCATCAGCACCGCGCCGCCCCACTCGCCGCCAAGTCCAAACCCCTGCACGAAACGAAGTAGGATGAGCAGCAGCGGCGCCCAGATTCCGATCTGGGCAAAGCCTGGCAGGCAGCCGACCAGGAACGTGCCGCCGCCCATGACGATCATGGTCAGCATCAACATTGTCTTCCGCCCCAGCCGATCGCCGAAATGGCCGAACACGATGCCGCCGAGCGGGCGGGCTGCAAATCCGACGGCGTAGGTGCCAAAGGCGGCAAGGGTGCCCGTGGCCGGGGCGAAACTGGGGAAGAACAGCTTGTTGAAAACCAACGCGGCCGCGGTGCCGTAGATCAGGAAGTCGTACCACTCGACAACGGTTCCCAGCACGCTGGCCCAAACCACGGTGCGCATGGTGGCGACGGCCCGCATGCGACAGTGGGCGGGTACGAGGCCTGCAAGAGGCGATCGTCAGGATGCAATCGTTAGAAGGCAAACCATGTACCGGGCATGAAATCACGCTCCCAGGCAGCCCGATTCGGCGTGCTGATCTATCCAGACGTGGAGCCGATCGATGTCGGGGGCACCGTCGGCGTGGTGTCGATGGCGCGCCGGGTGTTGCCGGAGTTGCAAGCAACCGTCATCGCGCGACGGCTGGGTCCGGTGCGTCTGGCCGGTGGACTGAGGGTGCATGCCGACCCTGGGATCGATACGGCGCCTGATTGCGACGTGGTGGTCGTCTGCGGTGGGGCGGGCTGGCCGCAAGCGGCGGCGGATCAGGCAATACTGTCGTATCTACGCGGGCTGCGACCCGAGGCCGTGGCATCGGTCTGCACCGGCGCGATGATCCTGGCCGCGGCCGGCGTGCTGGACGGGCGCATCGCGACAA
Organism: Rhodopila sp.; assembly: GCF_965277165.1. Lineage (GTDB taxonomy): Bacteria > Pseudomonadota > Alphaproteobacteria > Acetobacterales > Acetobacteraceae > Rhodopila. The sequence goes on along the minus strand of NZ_CBDICE010000005.1, from coordinate 309,268 downwards.
CCCGGCGGCATGCGGTCGGACCGGAAACTGCTTCCCCGCTGGAACTGCTCGGGCGCAGCGGCGCGATCCAAACCGCGGCCGCCCAGGTCGTGGACGCCGACGTGGTGACCGGCGGGGGGTGTCGCTCGCGATTGATGCCACGCTGTATCTGATCGGGCGTATCTTCGGCGAGGACGCCGCGGCCGAGGTCGCTCGAATGATCGAATATGACCGCGCCTATGCGGCCAATCGGGCGGCGCTCGGCAGCATCGTGCAACCCGCGGCGGCGCGGTGACAGAGGCGGGCATAAATCGACGTCACTCCCCTGGCCGCGGGGTCGATGCAACCGCCTCTGACGCCGGCGCGCGCGCCGGGCGGCCGGTCAGATCATCGCCCGCGCTGGCCGGCATGAACCAGGCGACCGGCGCGGCCGCCAGGGTCATCAGGCCGACCACTACGAAGGCCACGCTGAAATCCGAGTTCTCCGGGGTTTTGTGGTGCGCGAAAGTCCGAGCAAGCTCCAGCGACAAGGCACCGACCGACACGCCGATGGTGGCGGCAAGCTGCTGGCCCGCCGTGTAGAGACTTGTCGCGGCGCTCATTTGCGGCCGCGGCACGTCACCGTAGGCCAGCGTGTTATAGGCGGTGAACTGCAACGAGCGCAGGAATCCACCGATCAGCAGCACCAGATAGATCGCCGCCGCCGGCCAGGTCGGACGGAACAGCGCGCACACCGTCAGCATGATGCCGGACATCACGCCGTTCCAGATCAGCGTATCGCGGAAGCCGAATGCCCGCAGCACATATTGCGCCGCCGGCTTCATCACCAGCGCTCCGGCCGAACTGGCGAATGTGATCAGGCCGCTCTGGACCGCGGCATCGCCGAAGCCGACCTGCAGCATCATCGGTAGCAGGAAGGGGATGGCGCCAATCCCGGTGCGGAACAGCATCATGGCGCTGAACGACAGCCCGAAACACGGCAGCTTCATCAGGGTGAAATCGAGCAGCGGTGCATCCATCCGCCTGGCATGCAAGTAGTATAGAAACGCCACCACCAGTCCGGCGACGATCATGCCCTGGGTCAGCGCCGGCGAGACCAGCCCTCGCCCGACGGTTTCCAGGCCGAACATCACGCAAATCAGCGACACTCCAGTCAGGATCAGGCCGCGAAGGTCGAATTTTCCGCGCGGCGGTTCCCGGAAATCCTGGATGAACAGCGTCACCGCAAGGATGCCGATCAGGCCGACCGGGATATTGATGAAGAAGGTCCAGCGCCAATTGAAGTAGGTGACGATGAAGCCGCCCAGCGGCGGCCCGACCACCGGCCCCAGCAGCGCCGGCATGGTCAGCCAGGCCATCGCGGCCACCAGTTCCGACTTCGCGGCGGTTCGCAGCAGCAGCAGCCGCCCCACCGGCACCATCATCGCGCCGCCAATGCCTTGCAGCACGCGCGCCGCCACCAGTTCCACCAGGCCGTTCGACACGCCGCACAGGATCGAGCCGATGGTGAACACGATGATGGCGCTGCGGAATACGTTGCGCGTGCCGAAGCGGTCGGCGACCCACCCACTCGCCGGGATGAACACCGTCAGGCTGAGCAGATAAGAGGTCAGCGCCACGTTCATCCGCACCGGGTCGTAACCGAACGAACGTGCCATTGTCGGCAGTGCGGTGGCGATGATCGTCGAGTCGAGATTTTGCATGAACAGCGCGCTGGCGACGATCACCGCGGTCAGCCGAGTCTGGCTGGAGACTCGAGACGAACGCAGAGAGGGCGGTTGCGGCATGACGTCAGTGTCGCGCGGGACGCGCCGAGGGGAAAGTCCCACGGGCGATCCGCCCCACGGGCTTGCCTGCCGAAGCGGCTGCAATCGGTAAGCACCCTTTGGGCTTCCCGCTGCCGGCAGCGTTGACCATACAGCCGAAGGTCCTGTTCATCGGTTATTTATGATATCGTTGCAGATTGACCAAGAATGCTTCTGAGATGGTTCGAGGCCCATGCCATGGCACAGCCGACCGGGGATGTGAAAAACTGGATGAACATGTTTCGTTGGATCGTCAAACTTATCCGGGATGAATACGAAGTGGACGAAGCCAGTCTCACCCGGTCTTCGGTGCTGGAGACGGATTGTGGCTTGGCGATCGAACAGGTCGAGGTCGTGCTCGACACCATCGGCGAAAGCTTCGCACTGCGGTTCCCGCCCGGCACGTTGGACGAGGTGGTGAAACTCGACGAACTTTGCATGCTGGCGGCGTGGATGAAGGGGCTCTACAAGCGCCCCGAGTTCATCTCCGCGGGGTTCGAACAACGCTGCAGGGCGGCAAACGCCGCCTGCGCGTGAGCCTGTTCTTACCAAAGCTTCACGACTGAATTTTGGGGATTGCCTTACAAGTTTTGACAAGCTGGGGAGGATGCCCGATGCGCGCCGCGATGATCGGACTGGTCTTTGCCTCGATCCTGGTGACCGCCGGACATGCTCAGGATTCTCCGACCGTGGTGGAGTTGTTCACCTCGCAAGGTTGCTCCTCCTGTCCGCCGGCCGATGCGTTTCTGACTGACCTCGCCCGCCAGCGGCGCGATGTCCTGGCGTTGGCGTTCCATGTCACCTATTGGGACACGAGTGGGTGGAAGGACCCCTTCTCGCTTGAGGCGGCGACTGCCCGGCAGCGCGACTACGCCCGAGAACTCGGCGACGATAATGGCGTCTATACACCGCAAATGGTGGTCGATGGCACGACCGGCTTCGTCGGGTCCAGCCGCGCGCAAGGGCTGAGCGTGATTGCCGGCGCGGCGCGAAGCCAAATCCCCGTCAGCCTGGTCCGTGATGGAAAGGCGCTGCGGGTTGAGGTGGGGACCGGCGTCGGCCAGGCCAAGGTTTTACTGGTCGGCTTTGATCCAATGCACCAAACCCATATCGGGCGCGGCGAAAACACTGGACGCACGTTGCTGGAGTCCAACATCGTACGCTCGCTGACGCGGATCGGTGCGTGGTCGGGCGCATCGCTCGACCTCCACCCGCAAACGCAGACTGGTCAGAGTTTCGCCGTGCTGCTGCAAGCCGATAACGGCCGGATCATTGGCGCCGCCCGGCTTCAGTCCTGAACGCCGAACGCTACTCTTCGGTATCGTCTTCCTTGGCCTGGACCGGTCCGCTGTCCTGGCCCTTGGCGGAGAGGTCGCGATCGACCAGTTCGATCACCGCCATGTCGGCCGCATCGCCATGGCGCACGCCAGCCCTCAATACCCGGGTGTAGCCGCCCGCTCGGGTTTTGTAGCGATCGGCGAGCGGGCCAAAGAGTTTGTTGACGATCACGTCGTCACGAAGTTTCGCGTGGGCCAGCCGCTTATTGGCGAGGCCGCCCTTTTTGCCCAAGGTTATCAGCCTCTCCGCCACCGGCCGAAGTTCCTTTGCCTTCGGCAAGGTCGTGGTGATCTGCTCGTGCTTCAGCAGGGCATGAGCCATGTTGCGGAACATCGCCAGGCGATGTGTGGACGTTACGCCGAGCTTCCGGCCGGCAACACCGTGACGCATTGATCAGTTTTCCCTAGTTCCAGCTTGGACCATTTCTCGGCCTGAAAACGGTCCATTGCTTTGGCAGCGCCATATGCGCGTTGTGCTGTCGGTTCAGCGTGATCGGTGGGCTAGAACGGCTCTTCCAGACGCTTGGCCAGGTCCTCGATATTTTCCGGCGGCCAGCCGGCGACGCTCATGCCCAGACCGAGCCCCATCGAGGTCAGTACCTCCTTGATCTCGTTCAGCGACTTGCGGCCGAAGTTCGGCGTCCGCAGCATCTCCTGTTCGGATTTCTGCACCAGGTCGCCGATATAGACGATATTGTCGTTCTTCAGGCAGTTGGCGCTGCGCACCGACAACTCGAGTTCGTCGACCTTGCGCAGCAGGTTGCGATTGAACGGCAGATCGTCTTGCGGCTCTTCCGCGCGGATCTGTTGCGGTTCATCGAAGTTGATGAACAGTTGCAACTGGTCCTGCAGGATCCGCGCTGCCAGGGCGACGGAGTCCTCCGGCGTCACCGCGCCGTTGGTTTCAACGGTCAACAACAGCTTGTCATAGTCGGTGACCTGACCCACGCGAGTCGGCGCGACGCTGTAGGACACCCGCCGGACCGGAGAGTAGATGCTGTCGACCGGGATCAGGCCGATCGGCGCATCCTCCGGGCGGTTGACGCTGGACGGTTGATAGCCTTTGCCCAAGTTGACGGTGAATTCCATGCCCAGCTTCACGCCATCGTCAAGCGTACAGATCACCAGTTCGGGGTTCATGATATCGATGTCATGGCCGGACTGAATCTGGCCGGCGCGCACCTCGCCGGGGCCGGTGGCGGTCAGCGTCATGCGCTTGGGGCCCTCGCCGTGCATCCGCAGCGCGAGCTGCTTGATGTTCAGCACGATGTCGGTGACGTCCTCCCGCACGCCGGCAACGCTGCTGAATTCATGCAGCACGCCGTCGATCTGCACAGCGGTGACCGCCGCGCCCTGCAGCGATGACAGCAGGATGCGGCGGATGGCATTGCCCAGCGTCATGCCGAAGCCGCGTTCCAGCGGTTCGGCGACCACGGTGGCAACGCGCGATGGATCGGCGCCTGGCTCGACTTCCAGCTTTTCCGGCTTGATCAGAGATTGCCAATTTCTCTGAATAACTGCGCTTTGCCTCATACTACCAACACCTTTCGAACCGCGTCGGGCGCGGTTGATGTCCCCTGGACAGTGTCAAAACCGCGGAATTCTTGGTCCGTCCTGATCGGACGGCGCCGCTTTGACGTCGTCCGATCAGGGGCGAACGTGAAACTCAGACCCGCCGGCGCTTGCGCGGGCGACAGCCATTATGTGGAATCGGCGTCATGTCGCGGATGGTGGAGACCGCGAAACCGACCGCCTGCAGCGCACGCAGGGCACTCTCGCGCCCGGAACCTGGTCCACTGACCTCTATCTCCAGCGTCTCCATGCCGTGGTCGCGGGCTTTCTTGCCGGCATCCTCGGCGGCGACCTGGGCGGCATACGGTGTGCTTTTGCGACTGCCCTTGAAGCCCTGGCTGCCGGCCGATGACCACGCAATCGCGTTGCCTTGGGCATCCGTGATGGTTATCACGGTATTGTTGAACGTGGCCGCCACATGGGCCACGCCCGCGATGATATTTTTCCGTTCCTTGCGTCGAGGCCGAGCGGCCGAGGCGGGTTTCGCCATTATCCTTGATCCTGCTTTAGCTGCCAGCCGCGCCGGAAAGCGGCGCGGCATAGAATGCTTCGATCAGCCAGGGCCGAGAGGGCCCGTCTGGTCCGGCTATTTCGTGACTTTCTTCTTGCCGGCGATCGCCACAGCTTTGCCTTTGCGAGTACGGGCATTGGTGTGGGTCCGCTGGCCGCGCACCGGCAAGCCGCGGCGGTGCCGCAGGCCGCGATAGCAGCCGAGATCCATCAGACGTTTGATGTTCATCGCCACTTCACGCCGCAGATCGCCTTCAACGCGATACTCTCGGTCGATCAATTCGCGGATGCGCAGGACCTCGTCATCCGAAAGCTGGTTGACCCGACGATCGTCCGGGATGCTAAGCTGCTGACATATCGCGGCGGCTTTGGTCGGGCCGATGCCATATATATAGCGAAGGCCGATGGTCACTCGCTTATTAGTTGGGATATTTACGCCGGCAATACGCGCCACGCCTAACTCTCCTGTCGCCCGGCGAGACCGCCGGGTCTGTGATTGCCCGAGTGGGCTGAATTTCGTGCAAACAGCGCCAGACCCGATATGGGATAGCGTTGGAGGGCGGGACTATAGTTTCCAGCGCGCAGGAGTCAACGGACGCTTATCAATTTTGCGTGATGATATCTAGATCCTTAACGAATCGGCAAGGATGACGCACGGATCGGATCCACTGACGCCGCGCGAGGAGAGTAGACTTCGCTCCGTACCGCACCGGGTCGCATCGACAAGCTTCTCGGTCGCGTCGGTCAGGCCTGACCGCGCTGCCCGGCAGAATTTTGCACTTCAAGCCAGCCGCCTATCGGAGTCGGCGGCAAAATCCAGGCTCACCGGCAACTGTCCATACTGCGCTGATCGAACAGCGGGCCGTGCCCAACGCGAGGTTGGCGCGTTATGCCTGTGCGGCTGCCAGCAGGGCATCGATTTCGGCGGCAACGGAGGCGATATCGGCCATCCCATCGACAGTGCGCAAAGCCCCGGTTGCCGCATAGTGTGGGATGATCGGCGCGGTCTGCTGGTGATACGCTTCTAGCCGAGCAGCCACGGTTTCGCGCTTGTCGTCGGCTCGGTGGACGAATTCGGTGGATCCGCAGACGTCGCAAACCCCGGACTTTGCGGTCGGCTTGAAGCTGTCATGGTACCCTGCGCCACATTTCGCGCAACTGAATCGCCCGGCGATTCGCTCTGTTAACGTGGCAGTGTCCACCTTGAGTTCGATGACAGCGTCGAGGTGCAGGCCCTTCTTGGCCAGCATCCGGTCGAGCGCCTGCGCCTGCGGCACCGTGCGGGGAAAACCATCGAGGATAAACCCGTTGGCCGCATCGGGCTGGTCCAGGCGGATGCCAAGCATGCGGACCAGGATATCATCGGAGACAAGCTTCCCCGCCTCCATGATCGCCTTGGCTTCCTTTCCGATCGGTGTGCCGGCGGCGACCTCGGCGCGCAGCATATCGCCAGTGGATATCTGAATGATTCCATACTTTTGCTGCAGACGTTTCGCCTGGGTGCCTTTGCCCGCGCCTGGCGGGCCCAGTAGAATGAGTTTCACCGACGTCCCTTGCCCCGGGTCTTACGGATAAGACCTTCATATTGATGCGCGAGCAGATGCGATTGGATCTGCGTTACGGTATCCATAGTAACAGATACCACGATCAAAATCGAGGTCCCACCGAAATAGAATGGCAGCCCGTAATCGGTGATCAGGATTTGCGGCAGCAGGCAGATCAGCACCAGGTAGATGCCGCCAACGGTGGTCAGCCGCGTCAGGATGCGGTCGAAGTAATCCGCCGTCGCGCTGCCGGGGCGGATACCCGGAATGAAGCCGCCGTATTTCTTCAGGTTGTCCGCCGTCTCCTCGGGGTTGAACACCACGGCGGTGTAGAAATACGAAAAGAAGATGATCATGAACGCATACAGGCCCAGATACAGCGGCTGACCCTGCCCAAGCTGAGCGGCAATGGCCTGCAGCCAGGGCGGCCCGTTGGTGGCGAAGCCAGCGATGGTGGCCGGAATCAGCAGGATCGAACTGGCGAAAATCGGCGGGATGACGCCTGAGGTGTTGATCTTCAGTGGAATATGCGTCGAATCGCCGCCGAACATGCGGTTGCCGACCTGGCGCTTGGGATATTGCACCGCGATGCGGCGCTGCGCTTGTTCGACGAACACGATGATCGCGACCGTGGCCACCGCGATCACCAGGAAAATCAGAATGAATAAGGGTGATAACGCTCCAGTGCGGCCCATTTCCAGCATCGAGGCGAAGGCGTTTGGCAGATTGGCGACAATCCCGGCCATGATGATCAAGCTGGTGCCGTTGCCGATGCCGCGGGCGGTGATCTGCTCGCCCACCCACATCAGGAACATGGTGCCCCCGACCAGGGTGATCACGCAGGAAAAGCGGAAGAACCAGCCCGGATCGATCACCGCTGCGCCGATGCTGCCACGCATCGATTCCAGGCCGACGGCGATGCCGTAGGACTGGAACAGCGCGATCAGCACTGTCAGGTAGCGGGTGTACTGATTGAGCTTTTTGCGCCCGGATTCACCTTCCTTTTTGAGCGTCTCCAGCGTCGGGATGGCGCTCGACATCAACTGGATGATGATGCTGGCGCTGATGTAGGGCATGATGTTCAGTGCGAATACTGTCATCCGCCGAAGCGCGCCCCCGGTGAACATGTCGAACATACCCAGGATACCGCCGCCGTGCTGGGACAGCATCTCGCTCATCACCGAGGCATCCACACCCGGCACTGGAATGTAGGTACCCAAGCGATAGACGATCAGCGCACCCAGGGTGAACCAGATGCGCTGCTTCAGTTCGGTCGCCTTGGAGAAGACGCCCAGGTTGAGGTTGGCTGCAAGTTGTTCGGCAGCGGACGCCATGGGATTTGCCTTTGAGGTCGTGGCCTATCGTCTATCCGGCCGGACTTGGGCGCAAGCCGGATGCCGGTCAAGCAAAAAGCCACGCGGGAGGCTTAGCCGCCCGCGTGGCTTTTTCGTCACCGCTTCGCCAAGCCTTAGGACGCTTCTGCTGCGGCGGCCTTCGGCGCAACAGTGGTGGTCACGGACCCGCCCGCCTGTTCCACCGCCGCCTTCGCCGTTGCCGAGGCACCCGAGACAGTGATCTGGATAGGGCGGGTAATCTTGCCGTCGCCCAGCAGTCGGATACCGTCCCGATCATCCGACGCCAATCCCGCCTTGATCAGCATCGCCTCGGTGATCGGCTGGCCCGCTTCGATCTTGCCGGCACCGATGGCCGCGTCCAGCGCGCCGAGGTTGACCGGCGCGTATTCCTTGCGGAAATGGTTGTGGAAACCGCGCTTCGGCAAGCGGCGATAGATCGGCAACTGGCCGCCTTCGAAGCCGTTCAGTGCCACGCCCTCGCGCGCCTTCTGACCCTTGACGCCCTTGCCCGAGGTCTTGCCCTTGCCCGATCCGATGCCGCGGCCCAGCCGCTTGGATTTCAGCCGAGCGCCGGGATTGTCGCGCAGTTCATTCAGGTTCATGTCAGGACAACTCCTCCACCTTGATCAGGTGGGCGACCTTGCGGATCATGCCACGCGCCGAAGGGGTGTCTTCCAACGTGCGGGTCGCGCGGATCTTGGTCAGGCCGAGGCCGACCAGGGTTTCCTTCTGGCCGGGCTTGCGGCCCAGGGCAGACGCGATCTGGGTAACACGGACCTTAGGCATTGGCTGGAGCCTCCGGCGCCGACGGCGCGCCGATGACCGCGTTGGGCACCTCGCGGCGGCCGAACAGTTCGGGCACCTTCTTGCCGCGACGGGTGGCGACGGATCGCGGGCTGGCGCATTTCTGCAACGCCGCGAACGCAGCCTTCACCATGTTATGCGGATTGCGGCTGCCAAGGCTCTTGGCAACCACGTCACCGATGCCCAGCGTCTCAAACACCGCGCGCAACGGGCCGCCGGCGATGATGCCGGTGCCGGCTGTCGCCGAACGCAGCACTACGTTGCCAGCACCGAAATGACCCTCGACATCGTGGTGCAGCGTGCGGCCTTCCTTCATCGGCACCCGGATCATGCCGCGCTTGGCCCGCTCGGTCGCCTTGCGGATCGCCTCAGGCACCTCACGCGCCTTGCCGGCGCCGTAGCCGACGCGGCCCTTTTGGTCGCCGACAACCACCAGCGCGGCGAAGGCGAAGCGGCGTCCGCCCTTCACCACTTTGGCGACCCGGTTGATGGTCACCAGCTTGTCGATAATGCCGTCATCGGGTTCGCGGTCGCTGCCGCGGTCGCGATCCCGGCGGCCGCCACCTTCTCTCGCTTCACGTGCCATACGCTCTATTCCCTCAAGCCGCCCGATTCCGGGGGGCAATCATTCAGAAATCCAGTCCGCCCTCACGGGCGGCATCGGCCAGGGTCTTGACCCGGCCGTGATACAAATAGGCGCCGCGATCGAACACCACTTGCTTGATGCCCGCCGCCAGTGCGCGTTCGGCGACCAGCTTGCCCACCGCCGCCGCGGCCGCCTTGTCGGCCCCGGTCTTCAGCGAAGCCTTCAGGTCGCCATCCAGCGTCGATGCGGCGGCGAGCGTGCGGCCCTGCGCATCGTCGATGACCTGGGCATACATATTCTTTCCCGAACGGAACACCGACAGCCGAAGCCGCCCGTGCGACTTCTGCCGGATCTGATGACGAAGCCGGGCCTTTCGCCGATCGGCGAGATCCTGCTTGCCGCTCATTTCTTCTTGCCTTCCTTGCGCCGGATGGTTTCGTCCGTGTAACGCGCACCCTTGCCCTTATACGGCTCCGGCGGGCGAAACGCTCGGATCTCGGAAGCCACCTGGCCGACCAGGCGCTTATCCACCCCCTCGACCTTGATCGACGTGGGACGCTCGCAGGTGATTTTAATGCCCGCGGGCACCGGGTAGATCACCGGGTGAGAAAAGCCCAGGTTGATTTCCAGGTTCTGGCCCTGGACCGCGGCGCGGTAGCCGGTGCCAGTGATCTCCAGCGATTTGACATAGCCGGCTGAGACGCCTTTCACCATGGCCGCGACGATCGCACGCGTGGTACCCCACATCATGCGGTTGCGGGTTTCGTTGCTGCGCGGCTTGACCACCACCCTGCTGGTCTCGATCGTGACCTCGACCAGGTCCGACAGCGGCAGTTTCTGCTCGCCCAGCCGGCCCTTCGCGGTCAGCACCCCGGCGGCGACGGCGATCTGCACACCCGCAGGAATTTCCACCGGATACTTTCCGACGCGTGACATACGCGCTTTCCCCTTAGAACACGCGGCAGAGGACTTCGCCGCCGACATTGGCGGCGCGGGCCTCGGCATCGCTCATCACGCCCTGCGGCGTGGACAGAATGGAAATACCGAGGCCGGCATAGACCCGCGGCAGTTCCTTGATCTTCGCATAAACCCGACGGCCCGGCTTGGAGACGCGGTTGATCTCCTTGATGACCGGTTCGCCTTCGTTGTATTTGAGTTCGATACGCAGTTGAGCGACGCCAGGACGAAGCTGCTCCGAGGCGTAACCACGGATGAAGCCCTCGCGCTTCAACACACCCAGTACGTTCTCTCGCATCTTCGACGCCGGCGCCAGACAGACCGAATGGCGCGCGCGCTGTGCATTGCGAATGCGGGTCAACATATCCCCGACGGGATCGGACATCGACATAGGGCCGTTCCCTTACCAGCTTGCCTTGACCATACCCGGGATCTGCCCGGCACTGGCCAAATCGCGGAGCGCGATACGGCAGAGCTTGAACTTGCGATAATTGCCGCGCGAGCGGCCGGTCAGCTCGCAGCGTAGCCGAACCCGGACCGCCGCGCCGTTGCGCGGCATCTGCGCCAGTTTCAGCGACGCGTTGAAGCGGTCCTCGACCGGCAGCGTGCGATCCATCAGCACGTCCTTCAGGGCTCGGCGCTTCGATTTGTCGCGCTTCGCCATCTGCTCACGCATCTTGTTGCGGTTGACCTGGGAAGTTTTGGCCATCCTGTCTGGACCCTCCGGAACCCGCAGTCCCCGGGGGTTGTCCCAGGGGATCTGTAGTTTTCCTAAAACTCAATTGGCGAAAGGAATATCGAAAGCCTTCAGCAGGGCCTTCGCCTCGGCATCAGTCTTCGCGGTGGTGACAAACTGGATGTCCATGCCGCGAACGTCGTCCACCCGGTCGTAATTGATTTCCGGGAAGATGATCTGCTCCTTCAGGCCCATGGCGAAGTTGCCACGGCCATCGAACCCCTTGCCGGCAATGCCGCGGAAGTCACGCACCCGAGGCATGGCGATGGTGACCAACCGGTCGAGGAATTCATACATCCGCGCCTTGCGCAGCGTGACCTTGCAGCCGATCGGCAATCCCTTGCGGATCTTGAAGCCGGCGATCGCCTTCTTCGCGACCGTCTTTACTGGGCGCTGACCGGCGATCACCGACAGTTCGGCAACCGCGGCGTCCAACTTCTTCTGGTCGCCGGTTGCCTCGCCGACACCCATGTTGATGACGATCTTTTCCAGCCTGGGGATCTGCATTTCGTTCTTGTAAGCAAACTCGGCACGCAGCTTGTCGCGCATTTCCTCGCGATAGCGCCGCTGCAGCCGAGGCACTTCCGCGGCTGCGGCCGATGGGTTGTCGACACCCGCGATCTCGACCCGGCGAGCGGCGCGCTGGGCATCCTTGCCAGTCGGCGGCCCACTCCCGCCGCGAGTAGCGGCAGTCTTCGCGGTTGCTTTGGGCGCTCCGCCCTTGGGTGGTTTCTTCGTTCCGCTCATAACATCAGCCTTCGATTACTTCCCCAGTCGCCCTGGCGACACGAACCTTGCGTCCTCCCTCAAGCACGCGGAAGCCGACCTTGGTCGGCTTTTCGGTCTTGGGGTCGATCAGCTTCAGGTTCGACAGATGGATCGTCGCTTCCTTGTCGACCAGCCCGCCTGGCTGGCCCATACCGGTCGGCTTGGTGTGATGGCGCGCCATGGCCGCGCCCTGAACGATCGCCCGTTCAGCCTGCGGGAATATCCGCAGCACTTCACCGCGTCGGCCCTTGCTTTTGCCGGTCGTCACCAGGACAAGATCGCCCTTGCGGATGCGCGCGGCCATCAGATCGCCTCCGATGCGTGGATCATTACAACACCTCCGGCGCGAGCGAGATGATCTTCATGAATCTGCGCCCGCGAAGCTCGCGCACGACCGGCCCAAAAATCCGCGTGCCGATCGGTTCCTGCTGCTTGTTGATCAGGACAGCGGCGTTGCGGTCGAAGCGGATGGCGCTGCCATCGGTGCGCCGAACCGGGAAGCTGGTGCGCACGATCACTGCCTGATGCACGTCGCCCTTCTTCACCTTGCCGCGCGGAATCGCCTCCTTCACCGACACCACGATGACATCGCCGACCGAGGCGAACTTCCGCTTCGATCCGCCCAGCACCTTGATGCACTGCACCCGCCGCGCGCCGGAGTTATCAGCGACTTCAAGATTGGTCTCGACGTGGATCATCCTGCGTCTCCGTTACAGCGTCGGCGCGGGCGCCGGCGGCGCGGGCTGTGCCTCGGCGGCAGCGATGGCTTCATCGGGCGCGCTGCCGATCAGTCGACCGTTACGCTCAACCAGGGTCCAGGTCTTGCGCTTGCTGATCGGCGCGCACTCGACGATGCGCACCATGTCACCGGTCTTGCACAGGTTGGCCTCGTCGTGCGCGGCGTATTTTTTCGACTTGCGAATGAACTTCTTGTACAGCGGATGCATCACGCGGCGATCGACGAGAACCGTAATGGTCTTGTCCATCTTATCGCTGGTCACCCGTCCGGTCAGGACGCGCCTTGGCATCGCCCGGCTCCTTAAGACTTGGCGGCGGAACGAATCTTTTCCGCCTGAATGGTTTTCACCCGAGCGATCTCGCGGCGAACTTCACGCACCCGGCCGGTGCCTTCCTGCTGGCCGGTGGCGCGCTGGAAGCGCAGGTTGAACTGCTCCTTGCGCAGATCCAGCAACAGGCCGGACAGCTCATCCGGCGTCTTTGCCCGCACGTCGCCGGCCTTGTAGAGCGCGTTCTTGGCCATCAGGCGTCTCCGATCCGGGCGATGAACTTCGTCCGTATCGGCAACTTCGCCGCACCCAACAGCAACGCCTCGCGCGCGAGGTCAGGCGTCACGCCATCGATCTCGAACATGATGCGGCCAGGAGCGACACGTGCCACCCAGAACTCCGGCGAGCCCTTGCCGGAGCCCATGCGCACTTCCGCCGGCTTGGTGGACACCGGAACATCGGGAAAGATCCTAATCCACACTCGCCCGGCGCGCTTCATCGCACGCGTGATCGCGCGCCGCGCGGATTCGATCTGCCGCGCAGTGATCCGCTCGGGCTCGAGCGCCTTAAGGCCGAACGAGCCGAAGTTCAGCGCCGTGCCGCCCTTCGACAAGCCATGGATGCGGCCCTTGTGCTGCTTGCGGTATTTGGTTCGTTTCGGAGACAGCATCGCGTTATTCCATTTACCGTTGCGTCATTACCGCTGGGGGGCCTGCTCGGCCGCCTTGCGGTCCTGCGCCATCGGGTCGTGCGCCAGGATCTCGCCCTTGAACACCCACACCTTGACACCGCAGGTGCCATAGGTCGTCTTCGCCGTTGCAGTGCCGTAGTCGATATCGGCGCGCAGCGTGTGCAACGGCACGCGGCCCTCGCGATACCACTCCACGCGGGCGATCTCGGCCCCGCCGAGGCGACCGCCACAGTTGATCCGGATGCCCTGGGCACCCAGCCGCATGGCCGATTGCACCGCCCGCTTCATCGCCCGACGAAACGCCACCCGACGCTCCAGCTGTTGGGCGATGTTCTCGGCCACCAGGGTGGCATCGATTTCCGGCTTGCGGATCTCGACGATGTTCAGCGACACGTCGGCCTTCGCCATCCGGCTGAGGTCCTTCTTCAGAACCTCGATGTCCTGGCCCTTCTTGCCAATCACCACACCGGGACGCGCGGCATAGATCGTCACCCGCGGCTTCTTCGCCGGACGTTCGATCACCACACGGGACACACCCGCGCCGCGCAACTTGGTGCGCAGATGAGTGCGCAGTCGGAAATCCTCGTGCAACAATTTGGAGTAGTCGAGGCCGGCGAACCAGCGACTGTCCCAGGTGCGGTTGATGCCGAGGCGCAGCCCGACCGGATTGACTTTGTGACCCATGTTACGCGGCCCCCTCATCCTGCGCCCGCTCGGCGACAACGATCTTCAGATGGCTGAACCATTTTTCCACCCGCGCCGCTCGGCCGCGGCCACGCGCGTGAAACCGTCGCATGACGATCGAGCGACCCACTTCGGCGCGCGCTACCACCAAGCGGTCGACGTCGAGCGAATGGTTGTTCTCGGCATTGGAAATCGCGCTCTCCAGGGCCTTTTTCACCTGATCGGCAATGCGCCGCTTGCTGAAGGTCAGCGTCGCGACGGCACGTTGCGCCGGCAGGTTGCGGATCATCGCCGCGACCAGGTTCAGCTTGCGCGGGCTGATCCGCAGGTTGCTGACGATCGCCTGTGCCTCGGTCTCCGGCAGACCTCGTTCGTGCTTCGGCTTGCCCATGTCAGCCGCGCCTCGCTTTCTTGTCGGCGGCGTGGCCGCTGAATGTGCGGGTCGGCGAGAACTCGCCGAATTTGTGGCCGACCATGTTCTCGTTTACCTGCACCGGCAGGAACTTGTGCCCGTTATAGACCCCGAAGGTCAGGCCGACGAACTGCGGCAGGATGGTCGACCGACGCGACCAGATCTTGATGATCTCGTTGCGCGACGACGCCTTTGCCGCATCGGCCTTGGCCAGCAGGTAGCCATCGACGAACGGACCTTTCCATACGGAACGCGCCATCTTATTTGCCCTTGTTGCGGCGGCGGATGATCAAGCTGTCCGTCCGCTTGTTGCCGCGCGTCTTGTAGCCCTTGGCCGGCTGACCCCACGGCGAAACCGGGTGACGGCCGCCCGAACTGCGTCCCTCGCCACCACCCAACGGGTGATCAACCGGGTTCATTACCACGCCGCGATTGTGCGGCTTGAAGCCTAGCCAACGGGACCGACCCGCCTTGCCAAGCTTCTGGTTCATGTTGTCCGGATTGGACACCGCGCCGATCGAGGCGATGCACTCAGAACGCACCACACGCAGTTCGCCCGACATCAGCTTGATCTGCGCATAGCCGGCATCCTTGCCGACCAACTGCGCGAAGGTGCCGGCCGAGCGCGCGATCTTGCCGCCGGCACCGACTTTCATTTCGATATTGTGGATGATCGTGCCGACCGGTACCGCCGCCAGCGGCATCGCGTTGCCCGGCTTGATGTCGACGCGCGCGCCGGCGATGACCTGGTCACCCACCCGCAGCCGCTGCGGCGCCAGAATATAGGCCAACTCGCCGTCCTGATACTTGATCAGCGCGATGAAGGCGGTGCGATTCGGATCGTATTCCAGCCGCTCCACGGTGGCGGGGACGCCGAACTTGCGCCGCTTGAAGTCCACCACGCGATAGGCCTGCTTGTGGCCGCCGCCCCGGAACCGGCTGGTGATCCGACCGTGGTTGTTGCGCCCGCCATGGCCGTGCTGACCCTCGGTCAAACCCTTTACCGGCTTGCCCTTCCACAGTTCGGACCGATTGATCAACACGGTGCCGCGAAGGCTCGCGGTGACCGGATTGAATTGCCTGAGTGCCATCTCGTTTCGTGCCCTCTGGGTGCGCTATGCCAGGCCGCTGGTGAAATCGATCGACTGGCCAGGAGCCAATGTCACGATGGCTTTCTTGACGTCCGAACGGACACCGGGCCGTCCCTTGAACCGCTTGGTTTTGCCCTTCTGGATCAAAGTGTTCACCGACAGCACGTTGACACTGAATAGGGTCTCGATGGCGGCGGCGATCTCGGGTTTGCTGGCGTCGGTGGCGACCTTGAAGCCGACCTGGTTGTTCTCCGAAAGCAAGGTCATCTTCTCGGTGATCAGCGGGCCGCGGATGATCTGATACATCGCCTCGCGCGACAGCTTCTTCTTTGGTGCGGCGGTCATGCGGCCTCTCCTGTCGGGGCAGCCGCCGAGGCGGTTACAGCACGATTGATCCGCGCCTTCAGACCCTCTAGCCCGGCGGTGGTGATCGCCAGCACATCATGGTTCAGGATGTCGTAGACGTTGGCGCCCACCGTCGGCAGCACATCCAGGCGATGAATGTTGCGGCTGGCGCGCAGGAAATCCTGATCCACCGCGGCGTCGATGATCAGCGCCGATTTCCAGCCCAGGGCTTTGATCTTCCTGGCAAGTTCAGCGGTCTTCGGCACGCTGGTCGCGGCATCCAGCACCACCAGCTTGTTCTCGGCCAGCTTTTGCGACAGCGCCGAGATCAGCCCGAGCCGGCGGACCTTCTTGTTCAGGCTGTATTCGTGCGAACGCACGACCGGGCCATGCACGATACCGCCGGTTCGGAACTGCGGCGAACGCAAGCTGCCCTGGCGCGCGTTGCCGGTGCCCTTCTGCTTGTATGGTTTCTTGGTCGTGCCGGAAACTTCGGCCATCCCCTTGACCTTGTGGTTGCCGGAACGGCGTTTCGACAACTGCCAATGAACCACGCGCGCCATGATATCCTTGCGCGGAGCGACCTTGAAAATCTCATCCGGCAACTCAGCGCTGCCAGCGGAGGCGCTCTCAAGCGTGATGATATCGATCTGCATCTGTCCGTTCCTCAGTCCGCCGACGCCGAGCGGTCAGACGCCTCGACCAGCGCGGCGGGGAAGGCGGCATCCGCCGGACGACGTCGTTTGATCGCATCGCGCACCAGCACGTAGCCGTCCTTGCTGCCTGGCACTGCGCCTTTGATCATCAGCAGGCCGCGTTCGGCATCGACCGCGGCGACTTCCAGATTGAGTGTGGTGATCCGCTCAACCCCCAGATGGCCGGCCATTTTCTTGTTCTTGAACGTCTTGCCGGGGTCCTGGCGGTTGCCCGTCGAACCCAGCGAACGATGGCTGACCGAAACGCCATGCGAAGCCTCGAGGCCGGCGAAATTCCACCGCTTCATGCCGCCGGCAAAACCCTTGCCCTTGGAGGTGCCGCAGACATCAACCTTCTGACCGGCGGTGAAGTGCGCCGCGGATAACGTCGCGCCGACCTCCAGCAATGCGTCGGCGGCAACCCGGAACTCCACCAGCTTCAGCTTGGGTTCCACCTTCGCGCGGGCAAAATGGCCGCGGTTCGGTTGGGTAACGTTCTTCACCTTTGCCTTGCCCCAACCCAGTTGGACGGCGCTGTAGCCATCCCTTTCCTCGGTGCGCGTGGCAACCACCTGCAACTGATCCAGGTGCAGAACGGTGACCGGGACATGAGACCCGTCGTCCTTGAAGATCCGGGTCATGCCAAGCTTCTTGGCCAGCAGCCCGGTGCGCAGGGCCTGAGGGGGCGATGGGTTGGGCATGGCGTTAGATCTTGATCTCGACATCGACGCCGGCGGCGAGGTCGAGCTTCATCAGCGCGTCCACCGTCTGCGGGGTTGGTTCAACGATGTCCAACAGCCGCCGGTGCGTCCGGATCTCGAACTGCTCACGACTTTTCTTGTCGACATGCGGTGAGCGGTTGACCGTGAATCGCTCGATATGGGTCGGCAGCGGGATCGGTCCGCGAACCCGGGCACCCGTGCGCTTGGCCGTGTTCACGATCTCCTTCGTGCTGTTGTCCAGCACGCGGTGATCGTAGGCCTTCAGGCGGATGCGGATATTCTGATTGTCCATGGTTCGCTCTTCTAAGTTGCCGCCGAAACGAGAGCCGGCGCCCGGCCGCGGATTTTTCCCTTGCGGCCGGGCGCCGGCATCGTTTCGTTATCAGGCCTGGATGCTGGCAACCACCCCGGCGCCGACGGTGCGGCCACCCTCGCGAATCGCGAAGCGAAGCTGCGGATCCATCGCGATCGGTGCGATCAGCTCCACGTCCATCGTTACGTTGTCGCCGGGCATCACCATTTCGGTGCCCTCCGGCAACGTCACCACGCCCGTCACGTCGGTGGTGCGGAAGTAGAACTGCGGCCGGTAGTTGGTGAAGAACGGGGTATGCCGCCCGCCCTCTTCCTTGGTCAGGATGTAGGCCTCGGCCTTGAACTTGGTGTGCGGCGTGATCGACCCGGGCTTCGCCAGCACCTGGCCGCGCTCGACATCCTCGCGCTTGGTGCCGCGCAGCAGCGCGCCGATATTGTCGCCGGCCTGGCCCTGGTCCAGCAACTTGCGGAACATCTCGACGCCGGTGACCACCGTCTTGACGGTGTTCTTGATGCCGACGATCTCGACTTCCTCGCCCACCTTGACGATGCCGCGCTCGACGCGGCCGGTCACCACGGTGCCACGGCCGGAGATCGAGAACACATCCTCGATCGGCATCAGGAACGGACGCTCGATCGCCCGCTCCGGCTGCGGAATGTATTCGTCAACCGCCGCCATCAGCTTCAGGATCGCCTCGTGACCCAATTCGGGCTGCTTGCCGTCCAGCGCCATCAGCGCGGAGCCCTTGATGATCGGAATGTCGTCGCCAGGAAACTGGTAGGACGACAGCAGTTCGCGCACCTCCATCTCGACCAGTTCGAGCAGTTCGGGATCGTCGACCATGTCGCACTTGTTCAGGAACACCACCAGCGCCGGCACGCCGACCTGACGCGCCAGCAGGATGTGCTCCCGGGTCTGCGGCATCGGGCCGTCGGCGGCGGAAACCACCAGGATCGCGCCGTCCATCTGCGCCGCTCCGGTGATCATGTTCTTCACGTAGTCGGCGTGGCCCGGACAATCGACGTGGGCATAATGGCGATTCTTCGTCTCATATTCGACGTGCGCGGTCGAGATCGTGATGCCACGGGCCTTCTCTTCCGGCGCCTTGTCGATCTGGTCGTACGCCGTGTAGGTGGCGCCCCCGGTTTCCGCCAGCACCTTGGTGATCGCGGCCGTCAGCGACGTCTTGCCATGATCGACATGGCCGATCGTGCCAATGTTGCAGTGCGGCTTGTTCCGCTCGAATTTCGCCTTACCCATCGTAATCTCCGTGGATCCGGAACGGGACCTTTTGAGTTGCTCTCGTAGCTACCAACGGTAGTGGGAGAAGGCCTTGTTGGCCTCCGCCATCCGGTGGGTGTCTTCGCGCTTCTTCACCGCCGAACCGCGATTGTTCACCGCGTCCAGCAATTCGTTGGACAAACGATCCTGCATCGTATGCTCCCCACGCTTGCGGGCAGCATCGATAATCCAGCGAATCGCCAGCGCCTGGCGTCGTTCGGTGCGGACTTCGACCGGCACCTGATAGGTGGCGCCGCCGACGCGACGGGACCGGACTTCAACCGCTGGTTTAACATTGTCCAGCGCCTCGTGAAACATCCGCACCGGATCCGCCGCACTTCCGCCGCGGCGTTTCAGCACATCGAGGGCGTTGTAGACGATGCCCTCGGCGGCGGATTTCTTGCCGTCGTACATCAGCGCGTTCATGAAACGACTGATGACAACGTCACCGAATTTTGCGTCCGGTAGGATTTCCCGCTTATCGGCGCGGTGACGACGGGACATGCGGCCGCCCCCTTACTTCGGCCGCTTCGCGCCGTACAGCGAACGACGCTGACGGCGCTTGGCGATGCCTTGGGTGTCGAGCACGCCGCGCAGGATGTGATAGCGCACGCCCGGCAGATCCTTCACGCGGCCACCGCGGATCAAAACCACCGAGTGCTCCTGCAGATTGTGACCTTCGCCAGGAATGTAGCTCACCACCTCGTAGCCGTTGGTCAGCCGAACCTTGGCCACCTTGCGCAGCGCCGAGTTCGGCTTCTTCGGCGTCGTTGTGTAGACGCGCGTGCACACCCCGCGCTTTTGCGGACAGCCTTGAAGCGCCGGAACCGAATTCCGGTGTTTCGGCCGCTCCCGCCCGTGGGCGATAAGCTGGTTGATGGTCGGCATGGAGCTCTTTCTCTTTCCGTTCGCGCTTCGCCGCGGACGTGTCGCAGTCGCCGCTTAACAGACAAACGCCGCCGGGATAGGGTCAAACCCATCCAGCGGGGGGCCGAATACAAGCGGCCTAAGCCCAACCAGAAGGCGGGGCGGCGCCGCGTGCGTCGTGTGCCTGCGAACCGACGACCGTCCCACAAAATCACGCTTGGGTCGGCCGAAGACGTGTTCTGTAGAAGCCGCGCCAAGCCGAGTCAAGGGTTGAAGGCGCGCTTTACAACCGATTCATACATGGCAGTTATTCGCCGCGTCCGGCAAAAACACCCTGACCGACCAACCAACTGGCCGAACCCGACGACACGCCCCGCCGATTGCGGTATCGGTGCGGCGACGCCGAAGTTCGGCTTTCGGAGACACACCTGCCATGTGCGGAATTGCTGGCCTGATCCTATCTTCCGGTGCCGCGCCGCCGGATCCAAGTATGCTGTCTAAGCTGATCGGCGCCTTGCATCATCGCGGCCCGGACGGCAGTGGACATGCGATGATGGGCCGGGTCGCGTTGTTGCACAACCGTCTCGCCATCATCGATCTGGTGACCGGCGACCAGCCTTTCTTCACCGGTCCCGCCACGCTGGTCGCTAACGGCGAGGTCTATAATTATCGCGAACTACGCGACTCACTGCCCGGCGTGAACTTCGCGACCAACAGCGACTGCGAGCCGCCGCTGCACCTGTGGCTGCGCGACGGCGCCGACTACGCCAAGCATCTGCGCGGCATGTATGGCATCGCTATTCATGAGCGCGTGCGCCGCACCGTCACCCTGTCGCGCGACCCTTTCGGGATTAAGCCACTGTATATCGCCACGATCGACAGCGGCCTGGCGTTCGCCTCGGAACCGCAGGCGCTGCTCGAAGCTGGGCTGGCGAAGCGCCAGGTGCGACCCGCCGCGGTCGAGGAACTGCTGCAACTTCAGTTCACCACCGGCGCCGACACGATCTTCGAGGGCATCCAGCGCGTGCTGCCCGGCGAAACCATCACCTGCTCGGATGGCCACATTCTTGAGCGGCGGCAGATCAATCCGGTGCCGGCGGCGCCGCCCGAGGACATCGACGAAGACACCGCGATGCGCCGCCTGGACGAGGCGTTGATGGAAAGCGTCGATCTGCACCAGCGCAGCGACGTGCCATACGGGATGTTCCTCTCCGGCGGCATCGATAGCGCCACCCTGATCACCCTGATGGCTCGCTTGAACGAGCAGCCGGTGCTTGCCTTCACCGCCGGTTTCGACGCCCCCGGCGCGACGGACGAACGCGACCAGGCCGCCGCCATCGCCCGCGCCGTCGGCGCCCGCCACGAGGCGATCGAGGTGAGTGAAAAAATGGTCTGGCAGCATCTGCCGGAAATCGTCGCCGCGATGGATGACCCGACGATGGACTATGCGATCATCCCGTCGTGGTTCCTGGCCCGGCGCGCCCGCCAGGATGTCAAGGTGGTGTTGACCGGGGAGGGTGGAGACGAAATCTTCGGCGGCTACAAGCGCTACCGTCAGGCGACGCTGCCCTGGTGGCGCGGCGGCCGCACCATGTGGGCCGACGGCAGCTTCGACAAGGTACCGGTGTTGCGCACTCAACCGACATCCTGGCGCGACGGCATGGCAGCGGCGGAAATCCGAGCCGCCGAGGGTGGACGCTCCGCGCTGGGCGCGGCGCAGGCATTGGACATGACCGACTGGCTGCCGCACGACCTGCTGCTGAAACTGGATCGCTGCATGATGGCGCACGCCGTCGAGGGCCGTACACCGTTCCTCGATCCCGGCGTTATGGCCGCAGCGTTCCGGCTGCCCGATGCAATGAAGCTGCGACGCGGCATGGGCAAGTGGATCCTGCGCAAGTGGCTGGAGAAGAACCAGCCAGCCGCGCAGCCGTTTGCGCCGAAATCGGGCTTCACCGTGCCGGTCGGCGCCTGGATCAAGGCGCAAGGAACCAGGTTAGGTCCGCTGGTCGCCGCCCAGCCGGGGATCGCCGAGATCGCCCATCCCGACAAGGTCGAAGCGCTGTTCCGCGATATCCGCCGCTGGCGTCACGGCTTCGCATGCTGGAAGCTGCTGTTCTATGCGCTTTGGCACCGCCGCCACATCCTGGCGCTGCCGCCGTCGGGCGATGTGTGGGAGACTCTATCGACCCAGTGATCCCGCCAGGCGAATTGCATAAGGAATTTCTCCCGCCAGACACGGCTCGATTGGCCGGATACTTGTTCGGTCCTCATTTCCCAGGAGGACTCGGCTTGATCGATCTGGCCGGCGCGCTGGTGACTGCGACGCGTTGCACGGTCAAGGCGAAACCGCGCGCCTGATCAAAGATCGAGGCTGCGAGCGGTTGTTCACGCTGCAGGCGAACCGCCCCCCGCAAAATGCCGAGGTCCACGCTTGGTTCGCCGATCCGGCCAGCAGACCAGATGGCGAACACACCACGATCGACGCGGATAACGGACGGACCGAGGTCTAAGTTGGATGCTGTCGGACCGGCGCCATCCGGACGAGGCGCCGATTCTGGGTCTCGACACGCTCGGCATGGTGGAATCAACCGTGACGCGGGACGGCCAGAGCTCGACCGAGGGTCGCTTTTACCTGTCCACTTCGCTTCAAAGCCATGGCCTTCGCGGCCGTGGTGGGCGCAAACTGGTGCATGTGTGAGTGTCCTACTCACGCGGCCTGATCGTGGACGTTTTTCTGCGATCGGATTCCAGAGGCCGGTCAGCGATCCAGGCGGATCATTCCGCTTGGGGTGGCCACCAGGGCGGTTGTTGCCAGACCGATGAACAGCCCGTTTTCGACCACGCCGATCACACCGGACAGATCCCGTTCAAGCCGGGCCGGGTCGTCGATGGTGCCAAAACGGCAGTCCAGGATCAGGTTGCCGCCATCGGTGCGGAATGGCGTGCCGTCCGCTGCCATCCTCAGCACCGGGTTGGCGCCCAGTCGGGCCAGGCGGGCCGTGGTGGTTTCGTGGCCGAAGGCAACGATCTCGACCGGGACGGGCGTAGTGGCGCCCAGCTTGGATACCAGCTTCGGTTCATCGGCGATGATCACCAGACGGTCGCTGGCCGCAGCGACGATCTTCTCACGCAGCAGCGCCCCGCCCAGACCCTTTACCAACGCCAACGACCCGCGGGCGATTTCGTCGGCGCCGTCGATCGTCAGGTCCAGGCGGGGGTGACGGGCAAAATCGGTGAGTTCGATGCCGCCTTGCTTCGCCTGGCTGGCGCTGCGCTCGCTGGTGGGCACGCCGACGATTCGCAGGCCGGCGCGGACCCGCTGGATCAGCCCGTCGATGGCGAACGCGGCGGTCGAGCCGGTGCCGAGACCGACCGCCATCCCATCCTGCACCATCGCCACGGCGGCCATCGCGGCCTCGCGCTTGCGGGCGTCACGGTCGTCGGTCATGTCCGGACCGGGCACGACACGGGGGTGCGCAACAGGGCGGTGCGGGCTGGTTGAGCGTGTGGCGGGCGCGGGCGGCCTGCGCGAGAGTGCATATCGATGCTCATGGCACCGTTCTAGACCGATCCTTGAACGCTCGCCAGCGTTCCGAACGAGCGCGGAAGTCAGGTTGACCTTGCGCCAGGCCAAACGGTTGCGCATGTTGCGAATCGATGGAAGAAGGCCGGGGCGGAGCATTGTAATGGACGGCGGAGCAGACTCAAGGCGCATCACGATCCACGCGCCGGGCGATTTCGCCGGAATGCGTGCCGCCGGTCGGCTTGCCGCCGAGACCCTGGACATGATCGTGCCGCACGTGAAGCCGGGCGCGTCCACCGGGACGCTGGATCGGCTGTGTCACGAGTTCATCCATGATCACGGCGCGACCCCTGCGCCGCTGAACTATCGCGGCTATCCGAAGTCGATCTGCACGTCGATCAACCACGTCGTCTGTCATGGCATCCCCGGCGAACGCAAGCTGGAGAACGGCGACATTCTGAACATCGATGTCACCGTGATCCTGGACGGCTGGCACGGCGATACGTCGCGCATGTACGCCGCCGGCATGCCGAATACTCGCGCCCGCAATCTGATCGACGTGACCTATGAGTCGTTGATGCGGGGGCTGAAAGCAGTGCGGCCAGGCGCCACTTTGGGCGACATCGGCCACGCGATCCAGAGCTTCGTCGAGGGCAACCGGTTCAGCGTGGTGCGGGACTTCTGTGGTCACGGCATCGGCCGGCGGTTCCACGAGCCGCCGAACGTACTGCATTTCGGCCGCCCGGGCGAGGGTCCGATTCTGCGGCCTGGGATGTTTTTCACCATCGAACCGATGGTGAATTCCGGACGCCCGGAAGTGAAGGTGCTGGACGACGGCTGGACCGCGGTCACCCGGGATCGTAGCCTTTCGGCTCAGTTCGAGCACATGGTCGGCGTTACCGACAGCGGGTGCGAGGTCTTCACCCTGTCGCCGTCCGGATTGGACAAGCCGCCGCTGGGCATTGGCTGAGCTGGTCGTTAGCTGATTGTCAAGGTTTGGCCGCTAGGGTTGGCGGCATTTGAAGCGCTGCGAGCGTCCGAACCGATCCATGTCCAGAGCTTCCAAAACATCCGGGGTGGCTGACGTTGCATTGTTTCCGGGCTTGCTGCCCGGCCCGACGGACGCAGCTGGCGCGGAGTCTGGCGTGGCTGCTGGCGGCGAGGGACATCGCCAGCGCATGCGCCAGCGGTTGCTGAAGGCCGGACCGGACGCGCTGGCGGATCATGAAATGCTGGAAATGCTGCTGTTTATCGCGCTGCCCCGACGCGACACCAAACTGATCGCCAGGGAGTTGCTGACTCGATTTCGCAGCTTCGGCAGCGCGGTAGCGGCGCCGGTTTCGGAACTGATGTTGGTCGATGGCCTGGGCGAGGCCGGCGCGGCGGCGTTGAAGCTGGTGCAGGCCGCCGCGCTACGGATGATGCGGCACGAGGTGGCGACCCAGCCAGTGTTGTCGACCTGGGACCGGCTGACCGAATACCTGACTGCCAGCATGCAGCACGAACGCGTCGAACAGTTCCGGGTGCTGTTCCTGGACGGGCGCAACCGGCTGATCGCCGATGAGGTACAGGGACAAGGAACGATCAACCACGCGCCTGCCTATCCGCGCGAGGTGGTACGCCGCTGTCTGGAGTTGCATGCCACGGCGGTGATCCTGGCGCATAACCACCCGAGCGGGGAACCGGCTCCGTCGCGCGAGGACGTGACGTTGACCAAGGAGATCGTCCGGGCGGCGGCGATGATGGGGATCGCGGTGCACGACCATATCATTGTCGGGCGCGGCAAGTGGTTGAGCTTCCGGGCAGAAAAACTGTTGGGCTAGAGAAATATCGGTTCAGGTTGAACCGATTTTGCTTTGCAATTCATTTTTCGAGAGGGCGATTCACGCTTTTGGTGATGCTACCAAAGGCGATCGCACTTTGACGCACGTGGTGGCGACTGTACTGATCGCGGTTTGGGTTTTCCGCCGGTGTTACAATGTCGGCTTGCTGGCCGCGTTCGCCGGTGCCGCGGTCGCGGGCCGGTGCGCCGATCGAGCTCGGCCAGCTTGGGCGATCGCCGCCTGGGCGATGGCGGCGACCCGTTCGGCGTTGCGATTCCAGGTGAGCGACTTGGTGGTGATCGTCTGCCGCGCCGCCTCACCGAGGCGCGCCCGCAGCCCGGCGTCGGCGCACAGGCGGAGAAGGGTCTGTTCCAGTGATCCGTCCTGGTCCGCATCGAACAGCAGGGCGTCCTGGCCGTCGGTGAGGATTTCGCGGATATTCTCGGTATCGGGAGCAACGATCGCGCGGCCGAGCTGGAGATATTCGAACAGCTTCAACGGCGAGGAGTACGGCGTCAGACCGGGCAGCACGGCGATGTCGAACGCCGCGATGTAGCGGGCGACGTCGTCGCGGGCGACGATCCCGGCGATGGTCAGCCGGTCGGCGACGCCGCGTGCCCGCGCATGGTCCTGCAGGGACTCGCGGGCCGGCCCGTCGCCGACGACCAGGATATGCAGGTCGAAGCGAGCGTGGTGCAGGGCAACGAAATCGATCAAGCGGTGGACGGCGTTCCAGCCGCGAATGAAGCCGGTGAAGCCGATCACCATCCTGGAAGGCCCCATCTGCGAGGTAAGGCCAAGCGCCTGTTTGGCGGCGGCGGGATCGGGGACGGCGCTGAAGCGATCCGGATCGATGCCGTTCGGGATGACGGTCATGCGCGCGGCCGCGACACCGGTGTCGGCCACCATGCCGGCCAGCACGCCGGTGACCGGCAGGACATGATCCACCCGGTTCCACAGCACCGTCTGCGCCCAGCGGCCGAGCCGGTGCAGCCGCAATCCATCGTTCCTGGCTCGCTCCTGGTAGAGCGGCGCGTTCACCTCCAGCAGCAACGGCACGCCGGACAGGCGGCGCATCCAGAGGCCGGCAAACAGGAACAGGCTGAAACGTTCGTAGATCACATCGGGACGATGCCGGCGCATCGCCGCGGACAGGCGGATGAAGGCCTTGATATTGTAAGCGATTTCAAGGGATTCGTAGACGGCGCCGGGAATGATGCGTTTGATGAGATCGACCAGTCGATTGGAACCGCCAAACTTTGTCGCGCCGAACGATGCTGGACCGACCAGGATGGTTTCGTGGCCTTGGCGGCGCAGCGCAGCGATCATTTCCTCGATGTGAACCGCCTGGCCGTCACGCGATGCGATGCGATGGTGAAACAGGATCCGCATGCCCAGGTCATCCTTGAGTCCATGGAGCCGCGACCGACGGGTCCATGGAAGTGATCGTTACTGCATCACGCAGCCTCGATGCCGGGGATTAGCAGGGAAGTCGAACCAATTGGTTAATGATAGCCGGCCGCGCGAAAGATTCGTCGCTGACCCGGGCCGGATCGGCGATCGAAGCTTGCGCGTCAGCAGGGGCCGTTGGTGACTGATTCGGCCTGCGCCGGCGGCGTGTCGGCGCAGGCCTTTGGATCGGGCGTTACCGGCCCAGCGTCGGCATGGTGAACTCTGGGCCGCGCCGGGTTCCCGCCGTCCAGCGCTGCGTCACCGCCTTGTAACGGGTGTAGAAGCGCACGCCCTCGGGGCCATAGATGTGGTGGTCGCCGAACAGCGAGTGCTTCCAGCCGCCGAACGAGTGGAATGCCATCGGCACCGGGATCGGGACATTGATTCCCACCATGCCGATCTGGATGGCCTGGGTGAAGTCGCGGGCCACCCCGCCGTCATTGGTGAACAGGGCGACGCCGTTACCGTATTCATGAGCATTGATCAGCCGCGTCGCGGTGGCGACGTCGGGCGCGCGCACCACCGACAGCACCGGGCCAAAAATCTCGTCCTGGTAGATCCGCATCTCGGGCTTGACGTTGTCGAACAGGCAGCCGCCGAGAAAGAAGCCGTTTTCGTAGCCTTGCAGCTTCAGGCCACGGCCGTCGACCACCAGGTCGGCGCCTTCCTTGACCCCGAGGTCGACGTAGCCGCGGACCTTTTCCAGGTGCTCGCGGGTGACCAGCGGGCCCATCTCGGCATCCGGATCGGTTCCCGGTGCCACCTTCAATGCCCGGACCCTGGGGGCCAGCTTCGCGATCAGCGCATCGCCGGCCGACCCGACCGTCACCGCCACGGAGACCGCCATGCAGCGTTCGCCGGCGGCGCCGTAGGCTGATCCCATCAGCGCGTCGACCGCGTCGTCGATATCGGCGTCCGGCATCACCACCAGGTGGTTCTTGGCGCCCCCCAGCGCCTGCACCCGCTTGCCGTGCGCGGTGCCGCCGCGATGGATGGTCTCGGCGATCGGGGTGGACCCGACGAAGCTGATCGCGGCGATGCCGGGGTGGGCGATGATGCTTTCGACCGCCTCGCGGCCGCCTTGGACGACGGAGAACACGCCGTCGGGCAAGCCGGCCTCTTGCAGCAAGGCGGCCAGCTTCAGCGAGACCGAGGGATCCTTCTCGGACGGTTTCAGGATGAAGCAGTTGCCGGTGGCGAGCGCCATCGGGATCATCCACAGCGGCACCATGATCGGGAAGTTGAACGGGGTGATGCCGGCGACGACGCCGAGCGGCTGGCGGATCGACCAGGCGTCGATGCCGGTGCCGACCTGGTCGGTGTATTCGCCCTTCAGCAGATGCGGGATGCCGCAGGCGAACTCCACCACTTCCAGGCCGCGCTGCACCTCGCCATCGGCGTCGGACAGCACCTTGCCGTGTTCGGCGGTGACGATCTCCGACATTTCGCGGCGGTCGCGTTCCAGCAGTTCCTTCAGCTTGAACATGACCCGGGCGCGGCGCAGCGGCGGAGTGTTGGCCCAGGCCGGCCAGGCGGCGTTGGCGGCGGCGACGGCGGTGTCTACTTCGGATGCGTTGGCCATCGCCACCCTGGCGGTGACCTCGCCCTGGGCCGGGTTGAACACGTCGCCGAACTTGCCGCTGGTTCCGGCGACGGGCTTGCCGGCGATGAAGTGGCCGATTTCGCGCATGGTGGGTCCTCCCGCAATCTCCGCACGGACGTAGAACACCGGCGCACGGTGGTCCAGCCACCGGCGCGACATGCGACGAACGGGCTGGCTTCGCGGAGCCTGGCCCACGGGGGGCTGATCGCGGGGGGCTGATCGCGGGGGCTGATCGCGGGGGGCTGACCTCGGGGCGCTGATTGACCGGGGTTGTTCCGTCTCCTGGCCGGCGATATCGTGTTTCGTCATTTCCAGGCGTCTCCGGTGCGCAGCACAGTGGTTGCCCGGGAGAATGCTGCTATGGCCAAGGTTCGGCGAAGTCGCCTGGGTACAATGATCGTTCGGACAATGAAAAAGACGAAATAACGCACATCGGGAGGATTTCATGACCGGCGCAAAGCAGGATTTCGATGCGGTGGTGATTGGCGCAGGATTTTCCGGCCTGCATATGCTGAAATCGCTGCGAGACAGGCTGGGCCTTGACGTACGCGTGTATGAAGCCGGAGGCACGGTCGGGGGCACCTGGTATTGGAACCGCTATCCCGGCGCTCGGTGCGATTCCGACGCCTATATCTACTGCTTCACCTGGGACAAGCAGCTGCTGCAGGACTGGGAATGGTCGGAGCGCTACCCCGAACAGCCAGAGATTCTGCGCTATCTGGAGCACGTCGCCAAGCGGCATGACTTGAAGCGCGATATCCAGTTCAACACCCGGATCACCGGCGCCGAGTTCGATGAGGCCAACAACCGGTGGACGCTTCACGACAGCAATGGCGAGAGCGTGACGGCACAGTATCTGATCACCGCCGTGGGCACTCTGTCGGCGACCAACCTGCCACAGTTCGCCGGGCTCGAGACCTTCAAAGGCAAGTGGTACCACACCAGCCAATTCCCCCATACCGGCGTTGATTTCACCGGCAAGCGGGTCGCCGTGATCGGCACCGGCGCCACCGCGGTGCAGGCGATTCCGGAGATCGCGCAGCAAGCCAAGCAACTGACGGTGTTCCAGCGCACCGCGAATTATTGTGTGCCGGCACGCAATGGCAAGGTCGATCCCGAATTGGTCAAGGCGCGCAAGGCCGATTACGACGGCGTGGTCAAGCGCATCCGCGAATCGTTCTTTGGCCAGGAGCATTACTTCATGCCGAAGTCTGCACTGGAAGCTACGGCGGAGGAGCGCGAGCACGAATTCGACCGGATGTGGGACAGCGGTGGCTTCGCCTTCTGGCTGGCCAACTACCAGGACATGTTCTTCAGCCAGCAAGCCAATGATTTCGCCGCCGACTACATCAAGGGCAAGATTCGCGCCACGGTGAAGGACCCAGCGGTGGCGGAGCGGCTGATCCCCAAGGGTTACGCCTACGGCACGAAACGCCAGCCGCTGGACACCAACTATTACGAGACCTTCAACAAGCCCAACGTCGCCTTGGTCGATGCCGCCACCGACGGCGCGATCGAGGCGGTGACCGAACGCGGCATCCGCGCGGGGGGAAAGGAGTATCCAGCGGACATTATCGTGTTCGCGACCGGCTTCGACGCCATGACTGGCGCGCTGAAGGCGCTCAACCTGAAGGGCCGCGACGGCCGTACCCTGGATCAGGAATGGGCCGACGGACCCCGCTCCTACCTGGGCATTTCGGTCGCCGGCTTCCCCAACCTGTTCACCATCACCGGTCCGCAGAGCCCGTCGGTGCTGACCAACATGCCGGTGGCAATCGAACAGCACGTGGAGTGGATCACCGACTGCATCGAGGCGCTGAAGCAAAAGGGCCGGAACCGGATCGAGGCGACCAAGGACGCTCAAGAGCAATGGGTCGCGCACGTCAATGAGGTGGTTGGGCAGACGCTGATGGTCAGCGCCAACTCGTGGTATATGAGTGCCAACATCCCAGGCAAGCCGCGCGCCTTCCTGCCCTACCTCGGCCCGGAGGGTGTCGGTGGCTATCGCCGCAAGTGCGACGAGATTGCCGCCAAGGGTTACGAGGGATTTGCACTGACGTAACAACGATCGCCGGGGTGACCTGACGGCGACAACGAGGGAGGCGCAAGCGATGATCGAAAACTCGTACTACTCGCAAGATGTGCATGGCCCCTACGAACTTTTCGAGGTTGGCAACCTCGAATTGGAAGAAGGCGGCACCATCCGCGGCTGCAAGCTGGCCTACGCCACGCACGGTAAGCTGAACGCCGCCAAGGACAACGCCATCCTGATCCCGACCTGGTACTCCGGCACCAGCAAGATCATGGAGCAGGTCTATATCGGGCCGGGCCGAGCGCTTGATCCGGATAAGTATTTCATTGTTGCCGTCAACCAAATCGGCGGCGGCCTTTCGACCTCGCCGCACAACACGCCGGCACCCGGCGGGATGGCCAACTTTCCGCATGTGCGGATCGGCGATGACGTGCGGGCGCAGCACAAGCTGGTAACGGAGCAGTTTGGCCTGGGCAGCCTGGCGCTGGTGGCCGGCGGGTCGATGGGCGCGCAACAGACCTATGAGTGGGCGGTGCGCTACCCCGATATGGTCAAGCGGGCGGCGCCGATCGCCGGGACGGCGAAAAATACCATCCACGACTTCCTGTTCACCGAGACGCTGGTGGACGCGATCACCTCCGACCCCGGCTTCAACAAGGGTTTTTACCAGTCGTCGGCGGATGTGCGCGATGGTCTGCTGCGCCACGCCAAGATGTGGGCGGTGATGGGCTGGAGCACGGAATTCTTTCAACAGGGAAGGCACAAGCAGCTGGGTTTTTCGTCGATGGATGATT
Organism: Rhodopila sp.; assembly: GCF_965277165.1. GTDB lineage: Bacteria > Pseudomonadota > Alphaproteobacteria > Acetobacterales > Acetobacteraceae > Rhodopila. The sequence goes on along the minus strand of NZ_CBDICE010000005.1, from coordinate 277,977 downwards.
TCATCATCAATTTCATGAACGGTTATTTCAGCGTCATGGATCCCAACGACCTGCTTTGCATGGCCTGGAAGTGGCAGCGCGGCGACGCCAGCCGCCACACCGGCGGCGACCTGCGCGCGGCGCTGGGGCGGATCAAGGCGAAGACCTTCGTGATGCCGATGTCGTCCGATATGTTCTTTCCGGTTGCCGATTGCCAGGCGGAATGGCGGCTGGTTCCGAATGCGGAATTCCGGCCGATCGAAACCGTGGACGGTCATCTGGCTCTGTTTGGTGCCGATCCGAACGCGATCGGCCAGGTGGATGGGCATCTGCGGGAATTGCTGGCGATCGGGGTTTAGCGGGCAACGGCGAGGCGGCCAGAGGGCAAAGCGCCATACGGCAAAACGCCATATTGCTTGCCTCGCCGCGCCGCTGCGGCTAACCGTTCCGTTCCGCGCGCCCAGTTGGGCGGTGTTGCATACAGGAGAGTATAATGGCTTACAGGGTCGCGGTTGTCGGCGCCACCGGGGCGGTCGGGCGCGAGATTCTGAAAACCCTGGCGGAACGGAACTTCCCGGCCTCGGAAGTGATCGCGCTGGCCTCCGGCCGCTCCACCGGCGCCGAAATATCCTTTGGTGAGAAGAAAGTCCTGACCGTCCGCAACCTGGACAGCTTCGATTTCACCGGCACCGATATCGGCCTGTTCAGCCCGGGTGCGGCGGTCTCGGCGATCCATGCCCCGCGTGCCGCCGAGCACGGCTGCGTGGTGATCGACAATACCAGCCAGTTCCGCATGGATGCTGATGTACCGTTGGTTGTGCCCGAGGTTAACCCGCAGGACCTGCGCCACTTCGCCAAACGCAACATCATCGCCAATCCGAACTGCTCGACCATCCAGATGGTGGTCGCGCTGAAGCCGTTGCACGACGAGTTCAAGATCAAGCGCGTCGTCGTGTCGACCTATCAGTCGGTTTCGGGTGCCGGCAAGGAGGGCATGGACGAGCTGTTCAACCACACCAAGTCGTCCTTCGTTTACGAACAAAGCGCGCCGGAGCAGTTCACCAAGGAAATCGCCTTCAACTGCATCCCCCATATCGACAAGTTCATGGACGATGGTTCCACCAAGGAAGAGTGGAAGATGGTGGTGGAGACCAAGAAGATCCTCGACCGCAACATCGCGGTGCATGCGACGTGCGTGCGCGTGCCGGTGTTCATCGGCCACGGCGAAGCGGTCAACGTCGAGTTCGAACGCCCGGTTGCCGCCGGCGAGGCTCGGGCGATTCTGCGCGACGCGGCCGGCGTGGAGGTGGTCGACGTCCGCGAGGATGGCGGCTACGTCAGCAATGTCGAATGCGCCGGCGAGGACGCGGTGTTCGTCAGCCGCATCCGCAAGGATCCGACGGTCGAACACGGGCTGTCGTTCTGGTGCGTGTCCGACAATCTGCGCAAGGGCGCGGCGCTGAACGCGGTGCAGATCGCCGAGACGATGATTGCCATGAACCTGCTGGTGAAGAAGGCGGCTTGAGGGTTCGGGAGCCGGGCGCGGGAGGCTGCGATTAGCAGCGTCCGTTGGCGAGATCCTCGAAATATGCGCGCAAGCCGCGCGGCTCACGGCCGAGGATGGCGCGCAGCGTCAGCGCGTTGCCGTGCAGCCCATGGCGATCGTAATGCTCGAACATTGGCCTGAGCGCGTTGGCCCGGGGGCCGAGCGTGGCGGGATCGATGCGCCGGGCCTCGACTTCGTGGCCGGTGACGTCGGCCAGCATGGCGGCGATTTCACGCCGATTGAGCTTGGCCTCGGCGCAGAGCTCAAAGGTGCCGTTGATCAGTCGGTCCTCGGTCAGGGCGATCGCCGCCACTTCGGCGACGTCGCGATAGTCGACGCGGCTGTGGCGCGTCTCGTTCGACCAGGGTTCGGCGAGGATCCGCCGTTCGGTGATCTCCCGCCAGGCGGCGGCAAAGTTCTGATACAGCACCCCCGGGTGCAGAATGGCGAATTCGAGCCCGGAATTGATCATGGCCTGCTCCACCGGCGCCTTCGCCGCGTGGTTCGGCAGGGAGAGCACCGGGTGGATGACGGAAGAGAAGACGAACCGGGTGACGCCGGCGTGGACCGCCTGCGCGACCAGTCGTTGCCCGATCGCGGCCTGGTCGGGAAGGTCGACCGGCGCGATGTAGAACACGGCGTGCATGCCGGTGAGCGCGTCGGCGACACTGCTTGCGTCAGCGAGATCGCCGACGGCGACCTCGGAGGCGCCGTGGGCGAGCGCCGGGTCGCGTTGGTCGGGGCGGCGGACGAACGCCCGGACATGGGCACCACGGCGGGCGAGTTCCGGAAGCACGAGCCCGGCGATCGGACCGGACGCGCCGAACGCCAGGATCTTGCTCATCGTCCCGCCCCCATGCGGCGTGCGCCGACACCGGTGGTCGAGGCGAAGGACCCGAACGGGGCGGGGGATCGTCGTGCCCCACGCTCGGTGATCCTGCGGGTGCCGGCAACGCCGGACTGGATCGCGCGCGACCACGCGGCTGCGCCGGAAGGCGCTGATTGGGCGATCATCATGTCGGTCTCCCTTGAACGTCCGCCATCATTCGCATTGATGTCCCGCGACGAGAACAACAGGGGGCGCGGCTCCAGGTTCCGCCGTTCCGCGGCGCGTCGGGCGACGAGGTCTCGATAGGAGACGGTCCTTACCTGGTACCTCGCGGTCGTGCTCGCTCGCTGCCCGGTTTCAACTCGCGGGCGGGACGCCGGACTTCAGCCGGCGGTCATGGTTCGCAGATGCGCCTGCAGCATCGGCAATGGGCAGGGAGAATCCGCCGGCACCACCGCCGGCCAAGTCTCCACACCCGGCAACCGGCCGGGATTGCGCAGCACAAGTTCGGTTTTCACGAACGGATCGCCGAACTTGGTCGCCAGCACGTGCCACAGATGCTGCGTCGGGTTCAGCGGCCATTCGTGCAGCAGCGCCGAGGCCTCCTCGGCCGGCAGCCGGTCCAGATCGCGCAACTTCGTGCTTGATCCCATCAATCGCCGCCGTTCGGCGGGATCGGCCACCGCCGCCTCGGCCAGGCGGTCATAGCCGAACACCGCCGCCACGCGGTGACCGCGCCGGCGCATCCAGCGGGCCAGCCTGATCTCGCCCCGTTGCACAAGCAGCCACTTGGAGTGGCTGACGCGCAGGTTCTGCAGGAAATCCATCAGGTCGCGCACCACCGCCGCTCCGCGCGCCAACAGCAGATAGCTTTGCAGATGCGGGCCGCCCTGCAGGCTTTCGGTCAGCCCGAACAACCCCTCGCCGCCCGAACGCATCGCCTCGATGACCGGCGCCAGCGGATAGATCGGCCCCAGCACGCTGTCGTTTGCCAGCATCAATTCCTGGGGCTGGGGCCAGCGCCGCCGCACCTCCGGCATCAGATCGTGCCAGGCGCCGAAATCGCGGCCAAAATTCTCCCGCTGCACCACCAGCGCGCAAAGCTGGCGCACCGCCCGCCAGTCCGCTTCGGGAATATTTTCCGACATTGTTATGAATACGATCGCGACGCCAAATTGCCGCAGCAGACCTAGTTGGCAGCGGACCATTTCGGATACTTGCCCGGTCGCTGAATAATGCACATAGAGCGCGATGCGAGTCGCGTCCGGCGCCAGGTCGATTCCATCCTGCATCCGCAGCGGAGCGACCGACAGGCGCGACGCACGGATCGCGTCCTTTGGCAGCGCGGCCAGAACCTCCTGCCCGACCGATGTGGCTCGGGTGGCGACCCGCTTCCAGGTTCCAGATGTCGCATAGCCGTGTGCCACGCGCCGCAGGCCAGGCGAGGCGTCACGCAGATCGGTCAGGCGCAGCGGTTCGGTCACCAGTATAGTCCTACTGGCGCAATCTGGCGGCAAACCCATACGTCGCCAACAGCCCCATCACGAGGCCGTCGGCAGCGTGATCACTACCGGGATCAGCGGCGGAAGTCGGCGCCCTTGCGTTCCACCGTGCGCACCAGGCCCTTCCATTCGTTCAGGCCATAACCCTCTGTCGGACGCACCTTCTTCATCCGCTCCGCCGCCTTGCGCTGGACGTAGTCCTCGATCATCAGCGGGGGTTCACCCAACTGGCGCGCGATCAGTTCAAGTTCGCAGGCGCGTTCCAGCATATACAGCCGCATCAACGCGCCGTGGATGGTCTCGCCCCAGGTCAGCAGGCCGTGGTTGAGTAGCACCACGCAACTGCCGTTAGCGCAACTGCGGCCCAGCGCCTCGCATTCGTCGACCGTCGCCGGCACGCCGTATTCGTGGTATACGACGTCGTCGAGGACATGCATCGCGTCCTGGCTGATCGGGCGCAGACCGTTGCGCAGCAACGATACGCCGGCCCCAGCGCGGGTATGGGTGTGAAGCACGCAGTTGGCGTCCGAGCGGGCCTTGTAGACGCCGCTGTGGATGATGAAGCCGGCGTTGTTGAACTTGCCGCCCGGGGTCAGGACATTGCCTTCCATGTCCATCTTGACCAGCGACGAGGCGGTGATCTCGTCGAACATATCGCCGTAGTTGTTGATCAGGAAGTGGTTTGATTCGCCGGGTATGCGCGCCGACATGTGGGTGTTGATGAGGTCGGTCCACCCAAGCTCGTTGACAACATGATACAAGGCGGCGAGTTCACAACGGGCGTGCCATTCAGCATCCGACATATTCCGCTCAAGTTGCAGCGCGGCTGACATCCGGTCTTCTCCATCTTGCGTAAATCGTGCCGAGGCATCGTGAGCGCCTTGCCGGCATCGCGCAAGTTTCCCAGGCGGGTTGACCGGCTTTTAACCTGACATTGCGACCTGATCCGCTTACATCAAGCGAAACGGAGCGAGCATCGATGACTCCACCCTGGCGGGATCGCCGTGGCAGATTCCTGCCATTGAAGACGGCGGTACTGGCGTCACTGTTCATCCCCGGCATGTTATATGGCTTCTGGCTGGCGTCCGGCGAACTTGGCGCGCGCCCGATCCTAGCGGCGATCCACGCCACCGGCCTGTGGGCGATCCGTTTCCTGTTGATCTCGCTGGCGATCACCCCGTTCGCGCGCGCGCTGGACTGGCCCTCGCTGCTGCTGGTTCGGCGTAATGTCGGCGTTGCCTCTGCCTGCTACGCGGTGGCGCATCTGTTTCTGTATGTGGTCGATCAAAAGTTCGCGCTGCTGACGGTGATCTCGGAGATCGCTCTGCGGTTCTATCTGACCATCGGCTTTGTATCCTTGCTGGTGCTGCTGTCGCTGGCGGCGACATCGACCGATGCCTGGGTCAAGCGGCTGGGCCGGAACTGGAAGCGGCTGCACCGCCTGGCGTATCCCTTGGGCGCGGTGGCGCTGCTGCATTTCTACATCCAGTCCAAGTTGAACGTGGGCCAACCGGTCTTCGTATCCGGCCTGTTCGTCTGGCTGATGGCCTGGCGCGCGGTGCCCGAGGCTTGGCGGCGTGGCGTGGGCATTGGCGTCACCGCCGCGATTTACGCTGGCCTTGTCGTGGTCTCGGGCGTTGCCACCGCCGGGCTGGAGTTCGCCTGGTACGGCCTGGCGACCAGGGTCAATCCCTGGCGGGTGCTGGATGCCAACGAGTCCATCGCCCGCGGCCTGCGGCCGGCCCATTGGGTGGTTGTCGTCACCACGGCGCTGGCGCTGGTTTTCATTGCCCGCCGGCTGACGCGGACCTCGCAGCCGATCCGACGGGTGACCGCCTGAGCTGGTCTTGACCGGTCGAGACACCTCGGCTACCGGCTGGTAATATAACAAACGGACAAAGACCGCCGGTGAACGCGTTCGTCTTTCGCCCCGCCGCCATCGCCTGAGGCCGAAGGCTTGCGCGCGGAAGTCTGCGACTTCCCGAAAATCGCCTTGGCGCCACACAAGCCGGCCGAGAAAGCCGAGTCCTGGACCGGAATGGACGCCGCGTTCAGCCGCGAGAAAGGGCGCTGCGGCTGGACCGGCATGACTTGGCCAAAGCGGTATGGCGGGCACGAACGTCATCGCTTGAGCGCTGTTGTACCGCACCGGTTCGGCCAAGCGCGGGCACGCCGCGACTTCCAGCAAGCGCGGGAAAACCGCGACTTCCACTAATCGCGGGCACGCCGCGACTGACCGCGACGGCGGCGTCAGCCAGGTTCTGATCGATCCGCATAGCGTGCGATACATCAGCATCCGCCCGATCCTTGCCTTGACCGTCAAGCACCATTTTAACGAGATGGTGTTCACCCACGCGTTCCTGCCCGAGGCCGCGCTTCTGGGGCGGGAGCGAGGGCTGGAACCGAGCAACACGCGAATTGGCGTTCGAGCGCGGCGGGCCCGAACGGTTCCTGCCCTCGTTCCAGTTAGTCGCCGAACTGTTCCGAGCGCTTGGTGCCGATCCGCCGGACGTGGGCGCGATCGCCATCGGCTGGTTGAGCGCCCATATAATGACGCGGCGCCGGCCGTCGTGATCGGTCGCCGGGATGTTGCGGAACGGCGGGAACACGGCGCTGCAGGCAGACCTGGTCGAGGACCTTGGCGCCGTGGTCGAGCAGGAGATACCCGAGATCGCGCGGCAACTGGTGGATGCCGAACCCGACGCCAAATCGATCCAGGACTTCGCCGCCGTCTTGGCGCACAGGACGATTCACACGCCGTCGTTTTCGCTGCCCGGCAGTGCGCGGGAAGCCTGCGCGGCATCATTGCCCGCGGGCTCGGCCTGCGTTGACCCCCGAGCGACAGGCGCCACCCAAGCCTGCGCCCCCCGCTCGGTGGCCTTCGTGACCCTCCACTAAGCTCCGTGTTAGAAAAATCCGAGCCTCGAGCACCCAGCACACAAAAGGGTCGCGCGGGCGATCAGAGGAAAACCCCGATGACCGACAAGGTACTCTACCAAGCGGACGGCCAGATCGTCACCATCACGCTGAATGATCCGGCGATGCGCAACCCGATCTCGGAACGCGAAACCGTCGACGCCATCGTTGCGGCGATCGAACGGCTCAATCAGGACGTCGACGCGCGGGTCGCCATTCTGACCGGCGCCGGCAGCGCCTTCAGTTCGGGCGGCGATCTGCGCGCGATGCAGCGGAATTTCGAGGCGCGCTCGAAACAACCGGCGTTGACCACGCAATACTATAAATTCGGCATCCAGCGCATTCCGCTGGCGTTCGAGAAGCTTGACGTTCCGATCATCGCCGCAGTCAACGGGCCGGCGATCGGTGCTGGGCTGGACTTGGCCTGCATGTGCGACCTGCGGGTCGCCGCCGAGAACGCGCGGTTCGCCGAGAGCTTCGTCAAGGTCGGCATCGTGCCGGGTGACGGCGGCGCGTGGCTGCTGCCCAGGGTCGTCGGCTATTCCAAGGCCTGCGAGATGGCGTTTACCGGCGACATGCTGAACGCACAGGAAGCGCTGGCGTGCGGCCTGGTGTCGCGCGTGGTGGCGGGTGACGAACTGCTCGATGCCGCCAGGGCGCTGGCGATGCGGATCGCGGTGAACCCGCCCTATGCGGTGCGAATGGCGAAGCGCCTGCTGATCGAGGGGCGACACAGCCGACTGGACTCGGTTCTGGAATTGTCCGCCAGCCTGCAGGCGCTGGCGCACGCGACCGGCGATCATCGCGAGGCGGTCAACGCGTTTTTGGAGAAGCGCAAGCCCGACTTCAAGGGCGACTGATCGGGTGGGGCCGGGGTAGCGGAGGGCCTGGGCGGACCGGCGCATCGTCAGCGGTCGTTGCCGGGGCGACGGTGCACCGTGCCGCAGCGTGACATTTCTGTTGATTCCGCACACTGATACCATCCTTGCGCAACCCGACCCGAGCCCGCGTGCTTAAGTCATCGCAGCTTGAGAAGGATCACCCGCATGATCGGATTTGCTCGTCGTATCTTGTCGCCGGCCCGAGTGACCAGACTGCTTGGCGTTGTCGCCCTGGCCGTGGTGCTGGTGCCGCAGCGACCGGCGAACGCGCAGTTGCTGGATAAACTGAAAGGCGCGATGGGCGGATCGGGCCAGGAAAGCGGCAGCGCGGGCGGACTGGGCAGCGGTGCCATGCCATCAGTCGGCGGGGTCAGTCCAAGCAACACCGCCGGTGTGCTGCAGTATTGCGTGAAAAACAACTACGTCAGCGGCGGCAGTGCCAGTTCGGTCAAGGATTCGCTGATGAGCAAGGTGACCGGTTCCGGCGGCGGCACCAGCGACAGCGGCTACCAGGCCGGCAACAACGGCGTCCTCGATACCGGCAGCGGGCAGAAATACAACTTGGGCGGCGGCGGCATCAAGGCGCAGATCACTCAGAAGGTGTGCGACCAGATCCTACAGCACGCCAAGTCGTTGCTGTAACGGTCCGCCAGGACCGGCGCCGCTTTAGCGGCGGCGCCGGAGGACAGCTACATCGTGACGACGACGTAGCTTTCTTCGATCGTGACCTTCACGGCCTCGGCGACGAACGGGCCCTCCACCAGTATTTGTCCTGGCTCGACCGCGACGTCGAATGCTCGGGCCTGAACCCGGTGGGGGTCGCATAACGATTTACCGGTGCGGATGTCGAACTCCCAGCAATGCCAGGGACAGCGCAGCATCTCCCCCGAACGGGTCAGGCGGTAGTCGCCCGGGCTGGGCGCGACCAAGCGGCTGACGATTTCGCCGCGGCAGAGCGGGGCACCCTGGTGCGGGCAGCGGTTGATCAGCCCATAGAAACCGTCGCCAAGCTTGAAGATGCCGATCTCGCGGCCGTTGAGCGAAACGATCTTGCGGCCACCTTGTGGGATTTCATCCACCCGGGCGACGACATGGCGGGTCATGGCTGTTGGCCGCTCGGTGGGGTCATCGCTGACCTGGTTGTGACACGCACGCCGGCTCGCGGTTAGTCAAGCCGGTACAACGCGCGCGCGTTGTCGCGGTAGATCTTGCGCTTCCAGTCGTCCGGCAGCGGGATCTTGAACGCATAGCGCGGGTCGTCCTGATCCCAGTGCGGATAGTCGGTGGAGAACATCACCCGGTCCGGACCGATCCATTCCAGCGTGGCCAGCATGTCCTGGGGCCGTTCCGGCTCCTCGATCGGCTGGGTGGTGACCCAGACGTGGTCGTGCACGTATTCCGACGGCGAGCGCTTCAGATGCGGCACCTCAGCCTTCAGCCGCTTCCAGTGCTTGTCGAGCCGCCAGCACAGCGCCGGCAACCAGGCGAAGCCGCCCTCCACCAGCACGATCTTCAGGTTGGGGATCTGCTCGAACACCCCCTCGCAGACCAGGCTGGTGACCAGGGTCTGCATGGTCTGCACGTAGGACGGATGCTCCTCGTGGTAGAACGACGGCCAGCCGCCACCGGTCGAGGCATGCCCGCTGGTGCCGCCCAGATGCAGCGAAACCGGCAGATCGTTGGCGGCGCAGGCTTGCAGGATCGGCCAGTAGCGGCGTCGCCCGAGCGGTTCGAGCCCGCGCGGCGGGATGTTGACTTGGGCGAAGCGGCGATCGCCGGCACGTTTCTCGATTTCGGCGATCGCTGCCTCGGGCCATTCGATGTTGACCTGGATCGCGCCCAGCAGCCGAGGGTCGGGGTCGCACCACTGCGCCAACTGCCACTCGTTCGCGGCCGCCGCCATCGCGGCACCGAACTCGACGTTGCGCTCGCCGGGGCCGCCACCAACCAGCGGGGCAAGCAGGCCATAAGCCACGTCGAACAGATCCAGCAGCTGTTGCTGCATCATCGGCAGGTCGGAACCCGGGTGTCCGCCGCCCTGCGGCCAGCTATCCATCCGCATCCCTGCGCCCGGAGACATGCGCGGATACATCGAGGTCTTTGCCAGCCCCTGGCGGGTGCGTCCGCCGATCGTGCGCTTGTGCTCGAGCCAGCGCTTCGACAGGAACGGGTCGAAGTCGTTGGGGCCTTTGACATAGGGATGTACGTCGCAGTCGATGAAGCCGAGATGGGCCTGGGCGTCACGACCAGGCTGCGCGGACGGGTCCGGTTTGCGATCCAGGACGGGCATGTTCATCACGTCGTCTCCTTCAATCGAGGATAGGTGTCCAGCGGATTGTCGATACAGATCCTGTGCACCAGGTCGGCCGGCAAGCCGGCCGGCAACGCATCGTCGCCATCGAAATGCCAGTGCGGATAATCCGAGGCAAACAGCAGCATGCGATCCGACCCCAACTGCTCCAGCAGGATCCGCACCTGCGGCTCGGTCGGCGGTGAGTCGAACGGCTGCACGGTCAGGCGGACATGTTCGCGCACGGTTTCGGTCGGCTGTTGCTCCAGCCACGGCACCTCGGCGCGCACGCCGCGCCAGGTCTTGTCCAGCCGCCACAGCGACGCCGGCAGCCAGGCTACGCCGGATTCGATCAGCACCACTTTCAGTGCGGGGAATTTTACGAATACGCCCTCGCTGATCAGGCTGTTCAACGCCGCCTGGAAGCCCTGCGCCTGTGAGACGTAGTCCTCCAGGTAGTAGGACGGCCAGCCCAGCGCGCTGGGCGGATGGCGAAAACTGCTGCCGGCGTGGATGCCGATCGGCAGCCCGTGCGCCTCGGCGGCCTTGTAGATCGGCCAGTTCTGCCGCCGGCCCAGCGGCAGCTCGGTCATCGCCAGCAGCAGAACCTGGACGAAGCGGCGATCGGCGGCGAGGCGCTCGATCTCCTCGACCGCGAGATCGGCGTTGTGCGGCGGCACGACGATGGAGGCGCGCAGCCGGGGGTCGCGATCCAGCCACTCGGCGCGGATCCAGTTGTTTATGGCGCGGCAGAACGCGGCCGACAGATCCTCGCTGAGCATGACTTGCGCGCCGTGGATCGGGTTGCAGATGCCGAGGCTGGGACGAAACCGGTCCAGCAGGTGGGTTTGCATGGCCGACAGGTCGCTGCCGGGCGGGCCGGACGGCAGGCACCAGTCGGGGCGGGCGTTGATCGGCGCGTTGGCCGGGTAGCTGCTGGGTTCGAAATTCTCCCGCTCCAGCCCGCGGCGCAGCACGTGCTCGCGCCAGTAGTCGTCGAAATACGGCAGCAGCACGCGGGTGCTTGGCAGGGCTGGATGGATATCGCAGTCGATTGCGCCGGCCGGGACGGCCAAGGCGGCATGGTCCGCGGAGGAATAGGCCATAAACCTGCTTTCGCCTTCGCTTTTCACCCCCGACCGTAGGGGATGCGGGTGATAGTGTAAACGTTTGCGGTTCGCCAGGCGTTCCTGGCATCGGCCGGCGGTGCGGCAAAACCCGACGTCTGCTTGGCACGGTCGCGGGCCCTGCTGCCAACCCCGCCGCGGGCGCTGTCGGCCTGCCCCATCGCGGGCACTGCCGCCCTGCCCGGTCGCCGGCCCCTGGCATCCTGGTGCGGATCCGCTACCTTTCCAGTCAAGCCGGGTGCCCAGACCGGCACAAGACGCATGCTTGCAGGTTGGGGCTTGCAGGTTGGGGGAGGTGATTTGGCGACGTTGGAACTGCGCAACCTGCGCAAGAATTTCGGCCCCGTGGAAGTGGTGCCGGGCGTCGATTTGGCGGTTTCGGAGCACGAGTTCGTCGTCCTCGTCGGCCCCAGCGGCTGCGGCAAGAGCACCATCCTGCGGATGATTGCCGGGCTCGAGGAACCCACCTCAGGGGATATCGTCATCGACGGCACCATCGTCACCCAGCGCGAGCCAAAAGACCGCGACATCGCCATGGTGTTCCAGGACTACGCGCTGTATCCGCACATGACGGTGGCCGACAACATGGCCTTCGCGCTGCGCTATCGCCATGTCCGGCGCACCGATATCGGCCGCCGGGTGACCGAGGTCGCCCGCATGCTGGAAATCGAACCCCTGCTGCAGCGCACGCCGCGTCAATTGTCCGGCGGCCAGCGTCAGCGGGTGGCGATGGGCCGTGCCATCGTGCGCGACCCCAAGCTGTTCCTGTTCGACGAACCGCTGTCCAACCTGGATGCCAAGCTGCGGGTGCAGATGCGCACCGAACTGCGCAAGCTGCGTGCCGCGGTGCCGACCACCACGATCTACGTCACTCACGACCAGGTCGAGGCGATGACGCTGGCCGACCGCATCGTCATCCTCAATCACGGCCGCATCGAGCAGGTCGGCACGCCGGAAGAGGTGTACGAGACCCCGGCCACCGCCTTCGTCGCCGGCTTCATCGGTGCGCCGGCGATGAACCTGCTGCCGGCCAGGCTGGAGAATCGGCGCATCACACTGGAAGACGGCACGCAATTGCCGAACCCGCTGGAGGCCGCCGCCGACATACTGTGCGGCATCCGCCCCGAGAGCCTGATCTGGAGCCAGACGCCGACCGGCTGCTGCCTGCACGGCACGGCGCTGAGCGTCGAGCCGCTTGGCGCCGACACGCTGGTCACGTTCCTGGTGAATGAGACGGAGATCGCGGCCCGGCTGCCGCCGCGCAGCATCCGCCGCGCCGGCGAGCGGCTGACCCTGATGGTCGACCCCGGGACCGTGCACCTGTTCGACCGCGCCACCGGCCGGCGCCTGAGGCAAGGGACGCCTCAAGCAACGGCGCCTGAAGCAACGGCGCCTGAAGCAAGGGTGTCTGAAGCAAGGGTGTCTGAAACAGGCATCAATCGGCCAGGGAGACAACAACCATGAAACGACGCACCATGCTGGCGGCTTCCGCCGCCACCGCCGCGGCCAGCGTTCTGGCGAGACCGTCGATCGCGCAGACCAGCAAGAAGTGACGTTCCTTACCTGGAACATCATCGACCAGGCCGAGCTGTTCAAGACCTGGTTCGCCGATTTCGCCAAGCTGCATCCAGGGGTCGAGATCGAGTGGCTGGACAAGAAGGGTCCCGACCTGATGCCGTTCTATCAGACCCAGTTGATCGCCGGCACACCGCCGGACGTGGTCGATCTGCAGGGCGGCATTGGCATCGAATACGCCGCGCTTGTGCGCTGCTAGACCTGACGCCGTACCTGGCCGCGCATGCCGACGTGAAGGCGCGCTTCAATACCGAATACCTGAACAACTGGGTGTGGCAAGGCAAGAACTGGCTGGTGCCGTTCTATGTCGCCAAGACCCTGCTGTTCACCAACAAGCCGCTGTTCGAGAAGGCCGGCATCACCACCCCGGCGTCCAGCTTCGACGAGCTAATGAACCAGGCGGAAAAGATCGGCGCCGGCGGCGGTGACCAGACCGGCTTCCTGACCTTGAACTTCGACTGGCTGTACTGGGCGCTGATCCGCATGAACGGGGTCGAACTGCTGACCCCCGACCTGAAGCAGCCTGCCTTCAACACGCCCGCCATGGTGGAAACGGTCCAGCGCCTGGCCAAGGCCACCGCCGGCACCGCGATCAACAAGATTTCCTGGACCGGCCGCTGGGTGGAACCGCTGGGCGCGTTCGCATCGGGTCAGGTCGGCATGCTGAACGCCCACGCTCCGGCTTACTTTTTCCTCAAGGGCCAGGGGGCCTGGATCAACGCCGACACCCTCGGCGTCGCCGAACTGCCCGGCAACTGGTCGGTGCCGACGCTGCACGGCTACGCCATCTCCAAGGGCACCAAGGATCCGGATCTGGCTTGGTCGTTCGTGGAATTCTGCACCGCGCGCAAACAGGCCCAGTCGATGGCCGACACCCGCCGCGTGCTGACCGCCTACACCGAGGTGGACGACGCACTGATGGCGCGGCTGCGGACGCAGGAACCGCTGGCCTACCGCGTGCTGAAGACCCAGCTCGAGCACACCGACAAGCTGACCGGCAACTGGCCGCTGCCGAACGACAGCCGCATCAAGGAGGCATTCTATCCCGAACTGCAAAATGCGCTGCTTGGGCGCAAGGATGCCAAGCGGGCGATGGACGACGCAACCAGGAAGGTCGCCCGCGAATTGAGGCGGGCGTGACGTCCGGGCGGCGCTCGACCAAGCGTATCGCCGTCGTCGCCTGCTTCCTGGCGCCGTCGCTATTGATCTTTCTGGTCTATCGTATCCTGCCGTTGATCTGGAACGTCGTGCTGTCGTTCGAAAGGTGGTCGCCGCTGCGTCCGGCGACTTGGGTCGGCTGGGACAACTACAACGAAATGCTGAACGACGACGACGTGTTCTGGCAGGCGCTATGGAACACGCTGATCTTCCTGGCCTCGCAGCCGATTGCCATTGCCCTGGCGCTGGGCGTGGCGCTGCTGGTCAACAGCGACCTCAAGGGTGCCAGCGTCTACCGCACGATCGTCTTCCTGTCCTATCCACTGATGACCGTCGCGGTGGCGATCATCTGGCACTGGATGTACAACGAGCGTGGCGGGCTGATCAATTATGTCCTGCGCTCGTTGGGTGTGATCGATCATCCGATCGCCTTCCTGGACTCGTTCGGCTGGGCGCTGCCCAGCACCATCGTCGCCAATACCTGGCAGGTGTTGGGCTTCTTCATGATCGTGCTGTTGTCGGGGCTGCAGAACATCCCGCCGCATTTGTACGAGGCCGCCCGGGTCGACGGTGCCCCCGGCTGGGCCCGCTTCTTCCGTATTACGCTGCCGATGCTGCGGCCGGCACTGTTCCTCTGCCTGGTGATCGGCATGCTGAATTCGTTTTCCGCCTTCGACCTGATCTACATCATGACAAATGGCGGCCCTGGCCATGCCACCGAATTGCTGATCACCCACATCTACAAGCAAGGGTTCGGGTCCACCCGGTTCGACTATGCCGCCGCGCTGACCGTCGCGCAGTTCGCCATGCTGCTGGTGCTGACCTGGATCGCCCACCGCGCCGTCGGCGGCAATGCGGGGGCGATCGAATGAGGCACGCGCTGCGCCACGCGGCGTTGGTGGTGATCTCGGTCATCATGCTGGCGCCATTCTACTGGCTGGTGAAGACCGCCATCACCAGCGAAAACATCTATGAGTATCCGCCGCATCTGTTGCCGGTGCGGCCGCAACTATTCAACTTTGTCGATGTCTGGTACCTGATTCCGTTTCCGCGTTATCTGTTCAACAGCGTGGTGGTCTCGCTGATCGCGGTGGGCGGCAACCTGGTGCTGAACGCCATGGCCGGTTACGCGCTGACCCAGCCGTTCGTCGGCCGCCGGTCGGTGATCGTGCTGCTGCTGTCCTGCACGCTGATCCCGTTCCAGGCAACCATCATTCCGGCCTACCTGATCACCGCCCATCTGGGGCTGCTCGATTCCTACCTCGGCTTGGCGCTGCCGCTGCTTTCCACCATCGTCTGCATTTTCATCTTCAAGGCCAGCTTCGATGCGGTACCGCGGTCGCTGATCGACGCCGCCCGGATCGACGGGCTGGGTGAGCTGCGCATCCTGCTGCGGGTCATGCTGCCGCTGTCCACCCCGGCGATCGCCACCAACGTGGTGCTGTCCTTCATCTGGTCGTGGAACAACTTCCTCTGGCCGCTGATCATCACCCGTTCACCCGACATGCAGACCCTGCCGCTCGGTCTCGCTCGCTTCCTGTCCTACATGGAGGACACTACCGGCGCGCTGTATGCCTTCGTCGTGATGGTTCTGGCGCCGGGCCTGCTGGTGTTCCTGATGGCGCAGTCCGCCTTCATGCGTGGGCTGACGACCGGGGCGACCAAGGGATGAGCAACGGGAATACGGCATGAGCAATTGGAACACGACTTGGCGACGGATCCTGCTCAGCCGGTTCTTCATCGTTCCGGCCATCCTGGTGGTCGCCATCGCCGGATGGAACGTCTATGTCGGCCTGCACGCCCATGGCCTGCTGCGAGGCCGCGTGCTTGATGCCGCCGGCCATCCGGTCGCCGACGCGACAGTGATCCTTTCGGTGCATGACTTCGTAACACAGGTAGAGAAAGCCCGTACCAAAACCGATCCTGCCGGCCGGTTTCACTTCGACGACAACGACTCCCACCTGATCCAATTGGAGGCGAAGTCCGGCGCCGGATCGTCGCCGCGGGTGACGATCCGGCTGTGGTTTCGCGGCCAGGACCGAACCATCGCCGAACCGCTCCGGCTTGCTTCGGGTGCCTGACTTAATACCGTTACTTGACCCGGGAATCAGCTCCGGACATCGCCTCTTGCCTCAGGACCGAGCCATGAAAGCATTGCTGCTATCCCGCCGCCTGGGTCCGCTCTGCCTGTCCCAGACCTGCGGCGCGTTCAACGACAACCTGGTCAAGAACGCGATGGTCGTGCTGGCCATCTTCCGACTGAACGCCGGGGGCGCGGGTCTCGCCGCCCTGGCCGGGGCCTTGTTCATCGCCCCCTACGCGCTGCTGTCGGCCACCGCCGGCCAACTGGCTGACAGGTTCGACAAATCGCGCCTGATCCGGGTGACCAAGTTCGCCGAGGTGCTGCTGATGGGGCTCGCGGCGTATGCCTTCATCGCGGGCAGCGTGCCTGGCCTGCTGGCCGTGCTGTTCGGTCTCGGCGTGCAGGCGACGATGTTCGGGCCGCTGAAATACGGCATCCTGCCGGACCATCTGCGGGGCGACGAACTGGTCGCCGGCAATGGATTGATCGAGGCAACCACCTTTCTTGCCATCCTTGCCGGCACCGTCGCCGGCGGTGGGCTGGCGTTGCTCAACGGCGGTCCGGCGATCGTCGCCGCCGGCGGAGTCGCGGTATCGGTGCTTGGGCTGGCGACCGCTTTCGGCATTCCCGCGGCGCCCCCGGCCGACCATACCGTGCGGATCGGCTGGAACATCCTGCGTGAAACCGTGTCGGTGACGCGCCAGGCCGCCGGCAACCGCCCGGTCTGGCTGTCGATCCTCGGCCTGAGCTGGTTCTGGGCGATCGGTGCCACCCTGCTGGCGGAGTTTCCCACCATTGCCCGCGACGAGCTGGGCGCTCAGGGACAGGTGGTCACGCTGCTGCTGACGATGTTCGCGATCGGCGTCGGTGTTGGGTCGATGCTGTGCGCGCGGCTGCTGCGCGGCGAGGTCAGTGCCCGGCTGGTGCCGTTTGCAGCGCTTGGGATAACCCTGTTCACCTGGGATTTTGGCGCCGCGGTGATGCACGGATCGGGTCTGGGCCTGACCACCGTGCCAGCGGTGCTGCGGTCGTTAACCGGGTGGCGCATGCTGGTCGATCTGCTGTTGTTGGCGGCTTGCGGCGGGGCGTATTCGGTGCCGCTCTACGCCATCATCCAGCAGCAGTCGCAGCCCTCGCACCGAGCCCGCACCATCGCGGCGAACAATATCGCCAATGCCGTGCTGATGGTGCTGGGTGCCGGCTTCGTCGCCGCCTGTTCCGCCGCCGGCGTATCGGCGCCGCATGTACTGGGGATCGCCGCCGCGTTGAACCTGGTGGTTGCGCTGTGGATCGTCCGGCTGCTGCCGCAATCGGTGTTCCGCACGCTGTTGCGGTGGTATTTCCGCGCATTTCACGAAACCCGGGTCAGTGGGCTGGCCAACCTCGCACAGGCCGGCGAACGGTCGATCCTGGTGATCAACCATCAGTCCTTCCTCGACGGCTGCCTGGTGGCGGCGTTCGTGCCCGGCGAACTGGTGTTCGCCATCGACACCGAGCAGGCGCGGCGGTTCTGGTTCCTGAAGCAAGTCATCGACATCTTCCCGATCGATCCGCGCAGTCCGCTGGCGATCCGCGACATGGTGAAAGCGGTGCGCGAGGGCCGCCGCCTGGCGATTTTCCCGGAAGGCCGCATCACCCTGACCGGCGGGCTGATGAAAATCTATGACGGTCCGGGCATGATCGCCGACCGCGCCGGCGCCGCGGTGATTCCGGTCCGCATCGACGGTCTGCAGTTCCACAAGACTTCGCGGATGCGGAGCAAGCTGAGGCTGCGCTGGTTTCCCAGCCTGGAGCTGACTGTGCTGCCGCCGGTGCGTCTCGGGGTTCCGGCGTCGAAGGGCCGGATCCGTCGCGCGGCGCTCGGGCGGCTGATGCAGGACATCATGGTCGATGCGGCGTTCCGCCCTGAACGCCTGACGCAGAGCCTGTTCGCCGCCCTGCTGAGGGCGGCCGATCTCTATGACCGAGGCCTGCCGATCATCGCCGATATCGTTCCGAACCCGACCGGCGGCGGCAACAGCGTGACCGAGCTGAGCTACCGCCGGCTGGTCCTCGGAGCCGTGGTGCTGGGGCAGAAGCTGGCGGCGCTGACCGAGGCTGGTCAGCATGTCGGCATCATGCTGCCGAACGCGGTGGGCGCCGCGATCACCTTCTTCGCGCTGCAGTCGCAGGCCCGGGTGCCGGCGATGATGAATTTTACCGCCGGGGCCGACGCCATGCTGTCGTGCTGTGCCGCCGCCGGTATCGAGACCATACTGACCTCGCGCCGGGCGGTGGAGAAAGCCCGGCTCGAAAGCCTGGTGGACACGCTCACGGGAAAAGTTCGTCTGATTTATCTTGAAGATGTGCGGGCCGGCATTAGCATGATCGACAAGCTGCGTGGCATGCTGTCCGCACAACGGCCCGAACGCCTACCTGGAGCCGGCGTGGACGCCGGGGCGGCCGCGCTGGTGCTGTTCACCTCGGGGTCGGAGGGCACGCCTAAAGGCGTCGTCCATAGCCATCGGGCGCTGCTGGCAAACTGTCTTCAGTTGCGTTCGGTGGTGGATTTCAACCCGACGGACCGGGTGTTCAACGCGCTGCCGATGTTTCATGCCTTTGGCATGACCGGCATGCTGCTGCCGTTGATGTATGGGGTGCGCGGGTTCCTGTATCCGTCGCCGCTGCACTACAAGCTGGTGCCGGAAATGGTCTACGCAGAGCAATCGACCATCATGTTCGGCACCGACACGTTCCTGACCGGCTACGCCCGCAAGGCCAACCCGCTCGACTTCCAGTCGCTGCGCTACATCTTCGCCGGAGCCGAAAGGCTGCGCCCAGAAACCCGAACCGCTTACATGGACTACTTCAAGAAGCCGATCTTCGAGGGCTACGGCGTCACCGAGGCCGCTCCTGTGCTGGCGCTGAGCACCTGGGCTGTCACGCGCGAAGGTTCGGTCGGGCGTTTGCTGCCCGGAATTGAGGCTCGGCTTGAACCTGTGCCCGGCATCGACGCGGGCGGCCGGCTATGGGTTCGCGGACCCAACGTGATGCTGGGCTATCTGCGCGCCGAGGCGCCGTGCGAGTTGCAGCCGCCGCCCGAGGGTTGGTACGACACCGGTGATATCGTTACGATCGACCCGGCCGGCTTCCTGGCGATCCAGGGGCGGGCAAAACGTTTCGCAAAGATCGGCGGCGAGATGGTGTCCCTGGCGGCGGCCGAGGCGCTGGTTGGTGCCGTCTGGACCGACGCCGCGCACGCCGTGATCGCGCTGCCGGACGCGCGAAAGGGCGAGAAGCTGTTGCTGGTCACGACCCAATCCGACGCCGACACACGGGCGTTGCTGGCCGCTGCGCGCGAACGCGGCCTGAGCGAAATCGGGGTTCCGCGTGGGGTGATGGTGGTCGACAAGCTGCCTTTGCTGGGGCCGGGCAAAATCGACTATCCGGCGGTGCAACGCCTGGTGGAAAGCAGGGAAACACCAGCAGAGGCCGCCGCCTGACCGGGGGCGACGTCAGGCTTGCCGGATTGCCGCGTTCAGTGCCTTGACCCCGGCCGCCGGCCCATCGGGATGGTTCCAGACGCAGCCGACCACGGCCAGGAAATCGGCACCGGCCTGCACCAGCGGGGCACAATTCTCCGCGGTAATCCCGCCGATTGCGCAGCTGGGAAGCTCTATCATCTCGGACCACCAGCGCAGAATCTCGGGGTCGAGCAGGTTGGTCACCGTCTTGGTGTTGGACGGATGGAATGCGCCGAAGGCGACATAATCGGCGCCGTCCTCGCCGGCCTGCATCGCCAGGTCGCGACTACCCTTGCAGGTGACGCCTAGCGTCAGGTCGGGGCCGAGCAGCCGCCTGGCCTGTTGGGCTGGCATGTCGTCCTGGCCGACATGGGCGCCGTCGCAGCCGGTCCGCTTCACCAGGTCGACACGGTCGTTCAACAGCAAGGCGACGCCGCGCGCCTGGCAGACCGGCATCAGCGCGTCGATGGCGCGCAGCCAGGTTTCGTCGCTGACCTGTTTCAGCCGAAGCTGCACCGCCGCCACGTCGTCGGCGTCCAGCGCGGCTGCCAACAGATCGGCGAACGGCACCGGGTCCAGCGCGGGGGGCGTAATCAGATAGACGCGGCACCGGTCGGAGTCGCCGTCGTCCGCAGCAGCCATGAATTGGGGCTCCGGTCGAAATGAAGCTGGGAAATTATGGGGAATTACTAGACCAAAGCGCCGGCTCTGTCACATCGATCCGGGTTCGCGATCCCGCAGCCAGGGGGCCAATTGCCTTGTGGCGTTGCGCTGCGCAAGGTCGAGCGCCGCCGGCGGCTGGGATAGGACGAAGCCGCCCTGGCGATCTGCCACGGCGGCGACCGCGTCCCAGCCTGGGGCGCCCGGGGCCAGCACCAGGCGACAGGCCCCGCTGCGCAGTGCCGCCATTGCCAGGCCGGATGCGTCGGCGCAGTCCAAGATGTCGATTGCCGGGATCAGCGGGTAGCTGGCGCGAGCCAGCGCAACGATTTCTCGCCACCAAAGGCAGCCGGCGAACATCGCGGCACCCGGCGCGGACAGCAGCGTTACCGGCAGTCCGGGGGCCAGCGCCGCCCGCGCCTGTGCCTCCCCGTGGACGATCACCGCCGGATGAATAATCATGATAGACGTTCAAAGTGTTTGACCGCGTTCATTTCAAGCGGCATCAGAAGTGAATATGACAGAGGCGGACATGGCGGACGAGCCTGAGAATCCGGAGGCTGCGGCGGATCGGCTGGAGGCCGCGCTGGAGCGTATCGCCAACCTGGCGTTGGTGCAGCCGGCGCCGGCGAACCCGCCTGCGATGGACTCCGACCTGTCGATCCCCGAGATTGCCGATCGGCTCGACTCGCTGATTGGGCGGCTGCGGGCGGCGCTCGGCAAACCGGGGTAAAGCGCGCCGCAATGGACCAGACAGTAGCGTGAAACCGGCCGGCATTGGACATGGGCCAGAACCAGACACCAGAACCAGACAGGGGAGAGCGGCGCGATGGCGCAGGTGACGCTTCGCATCAACGGATATGCCTACACGATCGGCTGCAAGGACGGCGAAGAGAGGCACCTGGATGCCATGGGCGCCGAGGTAAGCCGGCGTATCGAAGGTGTGCGCGTCGCCTCGGGACCCAGCGGGGAAGCCCGTATGCTGGTGATGGCCGCGCTGCTCATGGCGGACGATATCTTCGAGCTTCGCACAAAGCTGCGCACCGCCGAAGCCGGCACTCCGGGCGCCGATCCGAGGCTTGGCCGCAAGCTGGCGCGCATGGCGAAGCGCGCCGAGGAGATCGCCGAGGGGCTGGAGACCAAGTAGCGGGCGATGCCGCGCAGGGCCCAGCAAAACAATGACCAGATGCGAACTCGGCTTGCTTATTGTGCCGCGGACCCCCAATTACCGTGTCGCGGGGCTACCCGGTGCGTCAGGTAACTCATCCCCGGGGCCAGTAAGCATCTCCCTAGGGAGCTGGCGCTGTCGGGATCCTGGTCTCGGTATCTGGCACCCACCTGCACAAGCAGGCTCTGGGAGGATGATACGCCAACGGCTATGGTGGCTCCGCGCACCCTCTCTCAATCATGACGAATGAACTCGGGGCCGCGAAGCGAGCGGCGCGCGAGTCGGCGTTACGGCGCCGTCTTGGCCTGGATGGCCAAGCCGCCGGCAGGGCGTTGGCCGGGCATGTGCTGGGTGATTTTTCAGCCGGATTCGGCCCCGGCGTGTTCCGGTCTGGCGTCTTCGGACCTGGTGTCCGGGGCAATTCCGTTTCGGCCAAAATCGTGTCCGGGTTCTGGCCGATCGGCGACGAAATCGACATCCGGCCGCTGCTGCATGCGCTGCATGATCGAGGCTGCAAAATAGCGCTGCCCGTCACGCCGCGGCGCGGCGAGGCTTTGACATTCCGAGCCTGGCACCCCGGTGACGTGCTGGTGGCGGAGCGGTTCGGCACCATGCGCCCGATCGGTGAGGAAGTCGTTCCGGACATGCTATTGGTTCCGCTACTGGCTTTCGACGTCGCCGGCGGGCGCCTGGGCTATGGCGGCGGTTTCTACGACCGCACCCTGGCTGCGTTGCCAGACCGCTTCCGCCTCGGTTGCGGCTTTGCCGCGCAACAGGTGGACGCCGTGCCGATTGGCCCCTACGACATGCGTCTGGATGCCGTGGCGACGGAGAACGGCATCATCCGGTGCGGGAGCTGACGTGAGGATATTGTTTCTGGGAGATGTGCTGGGACGGTCGGGTCGCGAGGCGGTCGCGGCCAGGCTGCCTGACCTGCGTCGCGACCTGGGCATCGACCTCGCGGTGGTCAACGCCGAAAATGCCTCGCACGGGTTTGGCTTGGCGCCGGAGATGGCGCGGGCGCTGTTCGCCGCCGGTGCCGACGTCATCACTCTTGGCAACCATGCGTGGGACCGCAAAGAGATCATCCCCTACATTGCCGAGACACCGCGGCTATTGCGGCCGCTGAATTTTCCGCCCGGCACTCCCGGCAGCGGGTCAGTAGTGGTGACCTTGCCGGATGGCCGCAAGGCGCTGGTGCTGCAGGCGATGGGGCGGCTGTATATGGATCCGCTGGACTGCCCGTTCCGCGGTACGTCGGAGCTTTTGGCGCGCTCTCGGCTGGGTGCGTCGGTGCAGGCGATCGTCGCCGATTTCCATGCCGAGGCCAGCAGCGAAAAGATGGCTTACGCGCACGGCTTCGACGGCCAGGTGTCGTTCGTGGTGGGCACCCACACCCATTGCCCCACGGCGGATGCGCAGATCCTGCCGGGCGGCACGGCGTTTCAATCGGACGCCGGGATGTGCGGCGACTATGACAGCGTGATCGGCATGGCCAAGGACGGGGCGACGCTGCGCTTCTGGCGCAAGATGCCGGGCGAGAAACTGGGGCCGGCAGAAGGCGAGGCAACCGTATGCGGCGTTTATGTCGAAACCGACGACGTCAGCGGCCTGGCGCGTCGGGTCGAACCGGTGCGCCTGGGCGGGCGGCTGGCACGGGCGATGCCGGCTGTTTAGGTACAGGCCCGTCTACTCTGCTGGCTGCAGCCGGATGACCGCGTCAGTATAGGAATTTGGTAGCGGCTGTTGACCCGGGAAGATGTCGCGCGCGTCGATCCAGGTCTGGGTGCGATCATACATCGCCCGGCTATAGGGCTCGAAGACGAGACGCTCGCCTGGGCCAAACCGGCGCACATCGACCAGATTTCGGTGGCGTTCCGGCAGCTCGTTGGCGAAGTATCGCGTATAGGGCTGGTGGCCGATGTCGATATCGATCTGGGCTCGGCGCAAGGCGGCGAAGTAACGGGCGACATCGGCGAGGTCGACCTGGTGCGGCACCATCGCCGCGATCATGAAGGTCGCATCGGCGATCTTGCGGAAGCCAAGCTGTTCCATGAGGTAGTATTGCGCGCCGAACACGGTGGCGGCCGTCGCGCTGCCGTCCAGCAGTTGATCAACCCGATCGGCCGGCGACCCACCGAACGCCAGCTTGATCCGGTCCGCCGGCAGGAACGGCTCCAGCGCCTGGATCGTGGTGTAGTGGCTGCCGGACTGGTATCCGACATGCACCGCGACGTCGGCCAAGTCCTCGGGGGTGCCGATAGCCGAGCCGGCGGGGACGAAGATCGCGCAGGGAGTGACGGTGTAACATTCGCCCCATAGGCGGCCGAACTCGGCTGACGCCGCCTTGTTCACGGTCCAGTGGCAGGCGCAACTGACCGACGCGTCGCGGCCCTGTTGATAGGACTGGTAGGCGCCCTGGCGGTTGTCTGGAATGGCCGGCACCGCGTGTGCGCGGGCATGCGTCGGGGAAATCAGCCCATGCGAGGACAGCGCGTAATCGGTGAGCCCCTCGGCCGCGAAGTAACCGTTTTCCTCCGCCACCCATTCCTGCAGCCGGCCGTGCGTGTGGATCGTGAAGCTTGCCATGACCTAGCCTTCCCGCGCCCCAGGCGCCCCGCCGTGGCAGAGTGTCGGGAGAGGCGCACAAGCGTCAAGGTAACCTGCGAGGATAGGCGGTCGCCGTTTCCAACCCTCTGTTTCCCGCTCGCCGTTTCCCGCTCGCCGTTTCCTGGGGGCGCGCGGCAAGCTATGAAGCGCCTCACCATCCACTTGCAGGCATATTGTCGACCCATGGCAGGCCATTCCCAGTTCAAGAACATCATGCACCGCAAAGGTGCCCAGGATGCACGGCGCGCGCGCCAGTTCGCTCGGCTGATCCGCGAAATCACCGTCTCGGCCCGCCACGGGCTGCCGGACCCGGCCGCCAATCCGCGTCTGCGGGCGGCGGTGACGGCGGCGCGGCAGGCGAACATGCCGAAGGATACGGTGGATCGCGCGATCAAGAAGGCGGCGGGATCGGGTGGCGGCGATGACTATTTGGACGTGCGGTATGAGGGATACGGGCCGGCCGGGGTCGCGGTCATCGTCGAGGCGCTGACCGATAACCGCAACCGCACCGCGTCCGACGTGCGGACCGCGTTCAACAAGTATGGCGGGGCGCTGGGCGAGACCAACTCGGTCAGTTTCCTGTTCAGCCGGCTGGGGGTGATCCGCTATTCGACCGCCGCGGCCAGCGCCGACGATATGCTGGAGGCTGCGATCGAGGCCGGGGCGGAAAATGCCGAAAGCGATCCCGAGGGGCACGAAGTTACCTGCCCGATCGAGGATTTCTTCGCCGTTCGCGACGCGCTGGAAACCCGGTTCGGCACGCCGGAAAGTGCCCGGCTGGACTGGCGGCCGACGACCTCGGTGACACTGGACGAGGATCGCGCGGCCGGTGTGCTCAAGCTGTTGGACGCGCTGGAGGAAAACGACGATGTGCAGAACGTCTATGCCAACTTCGACATACCCGAGCCGGTAATGCAGAAGTTGTCGGCCTGACCGCGGGAAGTGCTGGCGGGGTGGACCGGGTTCAGGTGCCATGCACAGCCTAGTACCTCCTGTCATTGATTTCGCGGCCATTCTTCGAATCGATAGTTCCGCAACGACGGAGATGCTTCGTGATCGCGGAACGACTTGCTGGAAAAAGGTATGTGGTGAAGCTCAGCGAAGAGGAGCGGGATCGCCTCAACACGCTGATCCACGCGGGCAACCACCCGGCCCGGCAACTGACCCGGGCCCGCATTCTGTTGAAGGCCGACAGCGCGCAAGCGGGCGACGGCTGGAGCGACAGACAAATCGCAACAGCCCTCGATACCAGCGTCGACACGGTCGCACGGACCCGCCAGCAAATGGTGGAAGAGGGGTTCGAGGCCGTTCTGGTCCGCAAGCATTCCCCAGCCTCGGCCAGACCGCGCATTTTCGACGGAGCCGCCGAGGCTAAACTGATCGCGCTGGCTTGTTCCGACCCGCCGAAGGGTCGCAAGCGGTGGACGCTACAACTCCTTGAAGAGCACGTTGTCGAACTGAAGATCGTCGACCGCGCCAGCGACAACACGATCGGGCGGACGCTAAAAAAAACCTCCTTAAGCCGCATCTACAAAAGCAATGGGTGATCCCGCCGGACGCCAACGCCGCCTTTGTAGCCGGAATGGAGGACGTTCTTGAGGTTTATCAGAGGCCGCACGATCCAGAGTATCCTGTGGTCTGCGTGGACGAGACCTCGAAACAATTGGTCGCCGAAACGCGTGTAGCCATCGCTGGCAGGCCTGGGCAACCGGCACGCTACGATTACGAGTATAAGCGTAATGGAACCGCTAATCTGTTCATGATCTTCGCCCCCCTGGAAGGCTGGCGCCATGTCGAGGTGACAGATCGCCACACGGCCGTGGATTATGCTCAGATCCTCAAAGCCATAGCCGACATGAATTTTCCGAAGGCGAAGAAAATCGTGCTGATGCAAGACAATCTCAATACCCACAAGCCGGCGTCGCTCTACGAGGCTTTTCCCGCCGCAGAGGCCCGCCGGCTGGTGGAGCGGTTCGAATGGCACTACACGCCAAAGCACGGCAGTTGGCTGGATATGGCTGAATCCGAGCTCAGCGCCTTGTCGGGTCAGTGCCTCGATCGGCGGATCGCGGACAAGCAAACTCTGACCGAGGAAGTCGCCGCATGGGAGGGCAGCCGTAACAAGAAACATGTCAAAGCCGACTGGCAGTTCACCACCGCCGATGCCCGCGTCAAGCTGAAGCGGTTGTACCCCGCACTATGAACGACTCGAAGTACTAGTGGTAATGCTCGCCGTGCAGGTCGATGCGGTCGATCGCATCCGGCGGCGGGGTTTCGCCGATCAGCCGATAGTGCGAGGCGTGCCGCGTGCGGTAGCAAACCGTGGCTTTGTCCAGGAAACCGAGCCGAGCGCCCATGGTCTGCATGTGGCGCCAGACGTGCTGATCCATTTCGGCGGCCACGGTCTGCCCCAGCAGGATCCAGCCGATTAGGTGCTGGAAGGCGGACTGCATCACCAGCAGACAACTGGTGTCGATGTAGGGACGCCCGGTTACCGTCGGACATTTCGCGATCAACGATCCATCCATCCGATGCAGTGTCCGCGCCGATGAGCAGGCATCGAGCCGGTTGTCGCGGGCGAACCGCAGCAGACCCTCGAGGTGGTCCAGTTGAAACCAGTTGTCGCCATCGAGGAAGGCGATCGCGTCGGCGTTGTGGGTGATCGCGTTGTAGCAGCCGATCAGGCGGGGGGTATTGCCATAGTCGCGGTAGTTACGCTGCAAGATGATGTGGGTGCCATGAAACGCCTCGATCTGGGCCGGCGCCGATCCGTCGCAAACCAGGATGTGATGCGCCGGGACGGTCTGGCCGCGGACGCTGGCGTGGGCCTGCCGGATCCAGGCCTCCGCGGTCTCGAAATACGGCGTCACGACGCAGATGTTCATCGGTGGTGCTCTCGGGCGGTTGATGCTTTCGGCCTGGGCCGGTCAGGCCTTGCGCGGCATGGATACCATGGCGTGTGTTGTGGTGCGCGTATAAGCCTTAGGTGAGCCGGTCGAGGAACGCGATTCGCAATGGTCAGACTGCTGGGCATCGATCCTGGGTTGCGTTTTACTGGCTGGGGCCTGATCGATGTCGACGGCAATCGCCTGAAGCACGTTGCCGACGGGGTGATCGCGACGGACGCCACGGTATCGGTGCCGGGTCGGCTGAAGATTCTGCACGATGCCCTGATGGCCCTGCTGACGCTGCACGGCCCGGCCGAGGCGGCGATCGAGGAGACCTATGTCAACCGCAACGGCGCCGCGACGCTGAAACTGGGTTATGCCCGCGGCGTGGCCTTGCTGACACCGGCGCTGGCCGGTGTTCCGGTCACTGAATATGCCGCCAAGACGGTGAAGCTGGCGGTGGTCGGCACCGGCGGCGCCGAGAAGGAGCAGGTCGCGATGATGGTGCGCCGGCTGTTGCCCGGCGCCACGGTCGGCCGGGCCGACGCGTCGGATGCGCTGGCGGTGGCGATCTGCCACGCGCATCACCGGTCGTCACGGCTGGCGTGGTCGGTTGCAAGGTCAGCTGGGTGAGGGGGCTTGGCAGTGTGGCGCTTTGCGTTGCCGCACCTTTCACCTGGCTATGGGGCGTTCAGCCCAAGCAGTGAGCGGGTTTCAGGCTATCGCCTCGGCCAGCAGTTCCAGCGCCCTGATACCGAACGCCCGCATGTTGGCGACGCGATCGGTGCTGCCGGTTTCCAGTGTGATCACCTTGCAGTAGTTCGCCCCGGTCACCGCGATGCAGGTGTGACCGGCCTGGTCGCCGTAGCGGTTGCCGGTGGGACCCGTGGCGCCGGTTTCGCCGAGGCCCCAGCTTGCATCGAGCCGCGTTCGCACGGTGTCGGCGAGCAACCGTGCATAAGGTTCGGTCGAGGCCCGTTCGATCGGCGCCGGCAGAGGATTGGGGATATCGAGGAAGGCCTTGCGGGCATAGGCGGTGTAGATCACCCCGCCGCCACGGAAGTAGGCCGAGGCACCGCCAACCGAGAGCAGCGCGGCCGACAGCAAGCCGCCGGTCGAGGACTCGGCGATGCCAATGGTCTGGTTGCGTTGCTTGAGACGGGCACCGATTTTCTCGGCCAGCGGCAACAGCAGGTCCATCTGGGCTTCCCTTCCTCGCAGGAAACGATCTTCGCCCGATCGGGCTGCGATGTCGATATCGGGGCGGCGGCTGGCGCGCCGTACGAGTTCGGCGCTGTAAGTCAAGCAGTGGTGAACGCTACCAGGGTGTCGAACCTGCCGTCACGCTTGGCGGCGGATCTTGCTTTATCTCGGTCCATCACGATGTCGCACTCATAGGGGATAATGATGCAGCGTCACCGGACTACAAGTGATCCACCGCCGCGCCGCCCGGATGGGTCCTGGCTGGTGGGGATGATGATCGGCACCGCGATCATGACCATGGCGACCCAGGCGATGGTGCTGGGCGCCGGCGCCGCGATCAGCGACGCCGCGCTTAAAGGTCGCTAAAGGCGGCTGGATTTCGCGGTAGCGAGCAGCGCCGCCGGCGTGCGACAAGCGGCCATGCCGGATCATCAAGCCGACGGTTCAAGAGGGCAGCCTACCGGGATCGCTGGCGACCGCGTGGCGCTTTCCGCTGCGCAAAGCGTGGGCGCGCGAGTTACCGATTCGGGAGGTGCCGGTTCGGGGGTCCATAACGCGGCGGTCGCGGCGGAGTTGACCGCGGTGATCGTTGCCGTGACCGGCGGACACCCTAGGGTGCTGACAATCGACAGCGGCGAGGCGCTGCCGTCGGGGCCGTTCGAACCTGACCATCGCTCGCTGCAGGCCGGGCTGCGTACCTGGGTGGAGACGCAGACGCATCATCCGTTGGGATATGTCGAGCAACTCTACACCTTCGCCGATCAGGACCGGAAGCAGGGCACGACCGGGCGCGTGGTGTCGGTCAGTTACCTGGGCCTGACACGGGAGGCTCCGGTGGTGGCAGGGTGGGACGCGGCCTGGCAACCCTGGTACCGGTTCTTTCCGTGGGAGGACGTGCGCGCTGGCGCCAGAACGGGGGACGGGTCGCTGGCGTCGGCGCTGGCGGACTGGGCGGGAAGTGCCCGCGACCCGCTGGCCCGGCGCGACCGGGAGCGCCGGATCAGCATCAATTGCGGTCTGCATGGGCAACGCTGGAACGAGGAACTGGTGTTGCAGCGATATGAACTTTTGTGGGAGGCCGGCATGGTCGCGGAGGGCCGCCGCCAGGGGGCGCCACTGCCGGCTGCGCTGAGCGCGGCGTCGGGCGAACCGATGCGCCATGACTATCGCCGCATCCTGGCCACCGGGATTGCTCGGCTGCGCGCCAAGATCAAATACCGGCCGGTGGTGTTCGAACTGATGCCGCCGGCGTTTACGCTGTTGCAGTTGCAGCGGTCGGTTGAGGCGTTGGCGGGACGGCTGTTGCACAAACAGAATTTCCGCCGGCTGATCGATCAGCAGGACCTCGTCGAGGAAACCGGTGAAGTGACGACCGAGACCGGTGGGCGTCCCGCCAAGCTGTTTCGCTTCCGCGGTGAGGTGCTGGCGGAGCGGCGGGTGGCCGGCACCAAGCTCCCGTTGGTGCGCGAGGTCTGAGCGGTCAAAACCGGAGTGACCGGACCAATGCCGCTAAACGTTGAAGCGGAACAACAGCACGTCGCCATCCCTGACCTCGTAGGTCTTGCCCTCGACCCGCATCTTGCCTGCCTCCTTCGCACCCTGCTCACCGCGATGGGCCACAAAGTCGGCGTAGGCGATGGTTTCGCAGGCGATGAAACCACGCTCGAAGTCCTTGTGGATCACGCCGGCGCTTTGCGGCGCGCGGGTTCCCCGGGTGATGGTCCAGGCTCGCGTCTCTTTCGGACCGCACGTGAAGTAGGTCAGCAGCGCCAGCAGGTCGTAGCCGGCGCGGATTACCTGGTCCAACCCGCTCTGGGTCGACCCCAGCGTTTCCAGGAACGCCGCGCGGTCGGCCTCGGGCAACTGCGACACCTCAGCCTCGATGGCGGCCGATACCACGATCGTCGGCGCCGCCTGAGTCGTCGCCCAGGCGTGTACCCGGTCGGAGAATGCGTTGCCCGACGCCGCCGACGCCTCCTCCACGTTGCAGACGTAAAGCACCGGCTTCGAGGTCAGCAGTTGCAGGCGTCGCACCGCTTCTTCCTCGCCCGGCGAGATCGCCGAACGGGCCGGGCGCCCCGCCTGCAGTGCGGTCACCAGCGGCTGCATGACGGCTACCGCCGCGACGCTGTCCTTGTCGCCGCCGCGCGCACGCTTCTGCGCCTGCACCAACCGCCGTTCCAGGCTTTCCAGGTCGGACAGCATCAGCTCGGTTTCCACCACCTCGATGTCGCGCAGCGGGTCGATCGAGCCCTCGACATGGGTAATGTCGCTATCCTCGAAGCAGCGCAGCACATGGATGATGGCATCGACCTCGCGGATATTGGCGAGGAACTGATTGCCGAGCCCCTCGCCGTTGGAGGCGCCGCGCACCAGTCCGGCGATATCGACGAATTCCAGGCTGGTGGGGACGATTTTGGCCGACTTGCCGATCTCGGCGAGCACGCCCAGACGGGGGTCGGGCACGGCGACGCGGCCGACATTGGGCTCGATCGTGCAGAACGGGTAGTTCGCCGCCTGTGCCGCGGCGGTCGCGGTCAGCGCGTTGAACAGGGTCGATTTGCCGACGTTGGGCAGCCCGACGATGCCGCAGTTGAAACCCATCAGCGCGTATCCTGTGTGTGCAGGGCGACGTTGGTCATAAAGTCAGCCTGCCTGCCTTGGGCCAGCAGATCGGCGGCGTCGGCCACCGCGTCCAGCAGCGCGATCAGCCAGGCTTGGTCCTCGGCGCCGAAGTTGCCTAACACGTAGCCCAGCACGCGCTCCTTCGACCCGGGGTGGCCGATGCCGAGGCGCACGCGCCAGTAGTCCTGGATTCCCAGCATCCGGTCCATGCTGCGCAAGCCGTTATGGCCGGCCGCGCCGCCACCTTTCTTCACCCGCATCTTGCCCGGCGCGAGGTCGAGTTCATCGTGGAACGCGACGATCGCCTCGGGCGGCAGCTTGTAGAATGCTGCCGCCTCGTGCACCGATTCGCCGGAGCTGTTCATATAGGTCAATGGCTTCAGCGCCAGGATTTTCGTCCCCGCAATGCTGCCATCCGCGGCCAGGCCCTTGAACCGGCGCCGCCAGGGCGAAAAACCGTGGCGCATCGCCATCACATCCAACGCCATGAAGCCGATGTTATGACGGTTGGCCGCCATGCCCGGCTCCGGGTTGCCGAGCCCAACCCAGAGCTGCGGGGTCATGCCGGGTGCCCGGCGCGGGTGGTCCCCATCCGACGACGCGCTTCGGGGCGAAGGCGCCCCGCTACACAAGGCCGGCAAGCCGGCATCGGATCAACCCTTCTTGGCGGGCGCCTTCGCCGGGGCCGCCGCTTTCGCGGGCGCGGCGGCTGGGGCGGCGCTGGCTTCGGCAACGACCTCGATCTTCGTTGGCGGCACCACCGTCGCCACCACGAAGTCGCGGTCGATCACCGGCTTGACGTTCTGGGTGCCCTTCAGGTCGTGCCAGCGGACGTTGTCGTTGAAGTCCAACGGCCCGAGGTCGGCGGTGAACTGCTCTGGGATGTGGTCGGCGTCGCAATACACCTCCACCGCGTGGCGAACGACGTTGAGCACCGCGCCGCGCTTGATGCCTGGGCTGATGCCATCATTCTCGAAATGCACCGGGACCGCGACCTTGATACGCTGTCCGGCGACCAGGCGTTGGAAATCGACGTGCTCCGGCGCGTCGGAGACCGGATGGAATTGCACGCCGCGAATCAGCGCTCGGGTCGGCGCGGCGCCGCCGGTGATTTCATAGAGGCGAGACTGCCAGCCAGGCTTGCGCAGTTCGCGGATCACCACGCGCGGGTCAAGTTCGATCAGGTTGGGTTCCTGCTTGCCGCCATAGATAACCGCAGGCACCTTGCCTGCACGCCGAGTCGCCCGCGCCGCCCCCTTACCGCTTCGCGCACGCACCTCGGCCTCGATTGTGACAACGTTGGCCATGGTATGCTCCCAAATGACGAGCGCCGGCCTCCAGGGGTGCCGGCGCGGGGCGGCGTTTAGCGCAGGGTCGCGCCGGGGGCAAGGGTTATGGGTGGCAGGTCAATTGATCGCACATGCATCGAGCCGGTGGTGATGGCACGGCAGAAGAACGGCTGCGAACGACATCACCGACCGGTGGACGGCCGAAGCCTGCGCCAGCCGGCCCTGATTGGCCGCTGTTTCGTTGCCACGGCCGGCTGCCTGTTGTTGGATAAGGCGATGCAGCTTCCCTCGATCCCCGCAGCCGTCGTCTTCGACATGGATGGGCTGCTGTTCGATACTGAGGCGCTATACGAAGAAGCCATCATGGTCGCCGCGACCGAGTGCGGTCATGATATGACACCGGAACTTTTCCGCCGGATGTTGGGTGGGGTGTGGCAGAGTAACAAGATCCTGCTGCTGGATCACTACGGCGTCGGGTTTCCGGTCGATACATTCCGCACGATGTGGATGCGACATTTTGACCTGATGGCGGCAACCCGGCTTGCGTTAAAGCCGGGAGCCATCGAGTTACTCGATACGCTCGACGCAATCCGGCTTCCCCGGGCGATCGCCACGTCGTCCTCCTTAAGCACGGTGCGGCATCATCTGGCGGCCCATGATCTGGCTGCGCGATTCGACGCGATCGTCTCGCAAGGCGACTACGCGGTCGGCAAGCCGGCGGCCGACCCTTATCTGATGGCTGCCGAGCGCCTGGGCGTGGAGCCGCCGCTCTGCCTGGCGCTGGAAGATTCCTTCAACGGCGTGCAATCCGCCCATGCCGCCGGCATGATGGTCGCGATGGTGCCTGACCTTGTGGCTCACACGGATGAAATCCGAGCGCTTTGCACCGTGGTGGTCGATGACCTGCACGCCGTTCGGAGCCTCATTGTGGCCGTATGGGATCGCGGCTAGGGACGCCAAGCCGCTAGTTCGGAAATCCGGCGCGTCAGCAGCCACCACGCAATTCCGCCGACCACCGCGGTCACGACGACCGCCTCCATGCCCGAATCGGCACGGCACAATGGCAACCCCCAGGTTCGCCGCGACGGCCAGCCCAGCCGCAGACCGCGCGGCGTCAGCATGTCGGCGGCCAAATGCGACAGATAACCGACCGCCAGCGCGGCCACGCCGCCGCGTCGGTAGCCGGCTTGCAGCAGCAGCCCCGCCAGCGCGATGATGGCGATCGCAGAGTGGGTAATCCCGCGATGGCCGAGGGCCGATGCGATCGCGGTCGAAACCGGACGGGTGCGTCGGCCGACCCAGGATTTCGGATGGTCGATGTCGGGAAGCAGCGACCCGGCGACAGCGAGCGCGAGATAGGTCGGGCCGAGGCTTGGCAAATGCAGCGCGGGCGCGGCGACGATCCACGCCCCGAGGCCGATTACAACGTGCGACCTGGCCATCATCCAACCCAGCTACGCCGAGCGGCTCGTGGCCGGCAAGCAGTGGCCCGTCGTGGCCGGCCGCTGCCGCGGTTTAAGCGCGCAGCTCACGGGAAAGCGGTGATTGCGCATCAGCGACGGTGCCGTTAGGTTTCGCACTCGGATGCGGGTGTAGCTCAATGGTAGAGTCCCAGCCTTCCAAGCTGGCTGTGCGGGTTCGATTCCCGTCACCCGCTCCACTGGTGGCAGATCTGCCTCGCATATCGATTTGACACCGCTGGCCTGACCGCCGCATCCTTCTACATTACCCAGGGGTGCCCCACCAGCGGGGCTGAGATATCGCTGCAGACCGGCATAACGGTGGTGCGATGACCCTTGAACCTGATCCGGGTCATGCCGGCGTAGGGACGGGTCAACATCATTCGACCCCTCTCGTTTCGCCGCCGGCACCCCCCCCGGCCTGCCGCCGCCGGCCACCGCGCCGCTGGCTTGACGAAGGAGAGGTCCATGACGGTCCAGTCGAAGTCCACCACCCGCCCAAGTTCGGTGACCACCGGTCCGATTGCAGGGTCCCGCAAGGTCTACAGCAGCCCGGAGGGCCGGCCGGATATCCTGGTGCCGTTCCGCGAGATCGCTCTCGATCCCAGCGCCAAGGAGGATCCGTACCGGGCGTATGACTGCTCGGGCGTCTATACCGATCCATCGGTGACGGTCGATCTGGAGGCCGGGTTGCCGCCGATCCGCCGCGAATGGATCGCCCGGCGCGCCTTCGACAGGATCACCCCGCGCGCGGTGCGGCCCGAGGACAACGGCAATATCGGCGGCGACAAGATGGTTCCCGCTTGCCCCGCCGAGTTGCCGATCTTCGGCGGCAAGCCCGGCCAGATGGTCACGCAGTACGAGTTCGCGCGGGCCGGCATCATCACCGAGGAAATGATCTACGTCGCGCATCGCGAGAACATGGGCCGCGCGAAGATGGCCGTGGGCGCCGAGGAGCGCGTCGCCGACGGCGAAAGCTTCGGTGCCGAGATTCCGGCCTTCATCACGCCGGAATTCGTGCGCAGCGAGATCGCGCTGGGGCGGGCGATCATCCCGGCAAACATCAACCACCCGGAATTGGAGCCGGTCATCATCGGGCGCAACTTCCTGGTGAAGATCAACGCCAATATCGGCAATTCGGCGGTGACATCGGGTGTCGCCGAGGAGGTCGAGAAGCTTGTCTGGGCGATCCGCTGGGGCGGGGACACGGTGATGGACCTTTCGACGGGGCGCAACATCCACAACATTCGCGGCTGGATCATGCGCAACGCGCCGGTACCGATTGGTACTGTGCCGATTTACCAGGCACTGGAGAAGGTCGATGGCGATCCGACCAAACTGGACTGGGAGGTGTTCAAGGACACCCTGATCGAGCAGGCCGAACAGGGCGTCGACTACTTCACCATCCATGCCGGCGTGCGGCTGCAATACGTGCCGCTGACGGCGAAGCGGGTTACCGGAATCGTGTCGCGGGGCGGGTCTATCATGGCGAAGTGGTGCCTGTCGCGGCACAAGGAGAGCTTCCTGTATGAGCGCTTCGACGAGATTTGCGACATCATGCGCAAATACGATGTGTCGTTCTCCCTGGGTGATGGTCTGCGTCCCGGGTCCAACGCCGACGCCAACGACGCGGCCCAGTTCGGTGAACTGGAGACGCTCGGTGAACTGACCAAGGTGGCCTGGGACAAGGGTTGCCAGGTGATGATCGAGGGCCCCGGCCACGTGCCGATGCACAAGATCAAGGTCAACATGGACAAGCAACTGCGCGAATGCGGCGAGGCTCCGTTCTATACGCTGGGGCCGCTGACCACCGACATCGCGCCGGGCTACGACCACATCACCAGCGCGATCGGGGCGGCGATGATCGGCTGGTTCGGCACCGCGATGCTCTGCTACGTCACGCCGAAGGAGCATCTGGGGTTGCCCAATCGGGACGACGTCAAGACAGGTGTCATTACATACCGGATAGCGGCGCATGCCGCCGATCTGGCGAAGGGCCATCCGGCGGCCAAGCTGCGCGACGACGCGGTCAGCCGAGCGCGGTTCGAGTTCCGCTGGGAGGACCAGTTCAACCTGTCGCTCGATCCCGACACGGCACGGTCATTTCACGACGAGACACTGCCGAAGGAAGCGCATAAGGTAGCTCACTTCTGTTCGATGTGCGGGCCGAAGTTCTGCTCGATGAAGATCACCCAGGATCTACGCGTCGAAGCGGAGCGAATGGCCGGCCTGGAGGCAAAGAGCGTTGAATTCGTCGATGCCGGCAAACAGATCTATCTACCGGAGCAGGCTGCGGAGTAGGAGCGGTGGGGTGGGATGAGCGAACCCAGGGCGGCATTGAGCGCGATCGGCCAGTTGGCGGATGCCGAGATCGATATCGGCAGCGCCGCCCTGCAACTCGCGCGCGTGGATGCGCCTGACGCCGACTGGCAGCGGGCGGCGCGCCACCTGTCAAATTTGGCGCAAGGCGCGGTCGGGCACGCTCTGGCAATGCAGAAGGAGAACCTGTCGGCCCGGGCCGCCGCGCTGGCCGATCTGTTGACCGGTGAATTCGGCTATGCCGGCGACGTTGAGACCTACAACCACCCGGCCAACGCCAACCTGATCCGGGTCACCGAACGGCGCCGCGGGTTGCCGGTGGCGCTTGGGGTAATCTGGCTACACGCGGCTCGGGCGGCGGGGTGGGGCAGCCATGGGGTGGACTTCCCGTCGCATTTCCTGATCGCGCTGGAAGGGCACAAGACCCAGGTGGTGATCGACGTGTTCAACGGCGGCCAGGTGATGTCGGCCCGGGAGTTGCGGGCGTTACTCAAAAGGGTCGAGGGGGACAAGGCCGAATTGCGGCCCGGCCTGCTGCAGCCGATGAGCACGCGGAGGGTTTTGCTGCGCCTGCAGAACAACATCCTGACCCGGCGACTGGACGCCGGCGACCTGCGCGGCGGGCTGCGGTGCACCGAGGACATGCTGCTGATCGCGCCCGATCAGGCGGAGCTTTGGCGCCAGGCTGGGGTGATGAACCAGAAACTGGACCAGGTGGCGGCGGCGCGGGATTGCTACCAGCGGTTTTTGGATTTGGTGCCGGAGGGGTCGGTCGCCAATGGGGTGCGGACACAGTTGGATATCCTGAAAACGATGCTGAACTGAGCGGGCGGCGTGAGGATGCGACCGCGGTTTCCCTGGACCCGTTCGAGAAACCAGCACCAAGCAGGTTCGAAACGACAACCGTCTTGCCGATCTCAGGCCAGAGACAGCGTTGATCCTGTCCGCATTCATCCCCGTTCGACGCGAAATTCCCAGGCCAATGACTCAGATCGTTCCGACAACCTTCACCCTCGCTCGGCGATGCACCTCGGCCTGCGCGATCACCGGCACATTCATGCGGATGCGATCGATGATGGAATGCACGTGATAGCGCACCTGCATGCTGGTCAGCAGCGCCGGCTTCTCGCCATTGTTGACGGCTGAATCGATCACCACCCGCATGCGCTCCAGCAGCTCGCGCAACTTCTCCTGGCCCAGCGCAAGTTGCCGATCGTCCGCGGGGCCGACCAGCGACCCGGCCAGGGTGTCCTCCCATTCCTGGGAAAGAACGACGACCGGCAGGTAACCGGCGGCCCCGGTCAGGCTGTCGCTGATCTGTCTGGCGAGCCGGGTCCGAACATGGGCCACGATCGATGCAACCGATTTCAGGCTCATCGAGCAAGCCTCCTGGACCGCTTCCAGGATGGTCGGCATGTCGCGGATGGAGATGCGTTCCGCCAACAACATCTGCAGCACGCGTTGTAGCCCGCCC
Source organism: Rhodopila sp. (assembly GCF_965277165.1). Taxonomy (GTDB): domain Bacteria; phylum Pseudomonadota; class Alphaproteobacteria; order Acetobacterales; family Acetobacteraceae; genus Rhodopila. The sequence continues at coordinate 240,892 of NZ_CBDICE010000005.1, read as the reverse complement.
ACGGTGATGGTGGACGGAACCAGGTCGGCGACCAGTTTCTGCTGCTCTTGCGGCAGGTTGGCCAAGATCTTTTGCGTCTCGGTATAGGACAAGAACTCCGCGATGTTCTCCTTCACCACCTCGGCCAGATGGGTGGTCAGCACGGTCGCCGGATCGACCACGGTCCAGTTCGCCGAACGGGCCTGATCGGCAAGCGTGGGGGTGATCCAGCAGGCCGGCAGGCCGAAGGTCGGCTCCACGGTTTTTTCGCCGGGCAGCTCGATCGCCTGATCTCCCGGGCTGATCGCCAGCATCATCATCGGGCGAAGCGCGCCGGCCCCGGCGGAGATCTCCTTCAGCGCGAAGACATAGTTGTAGGGCTCCAGTTCGACGTTGTCCTGGATTCGCACGGAAGGCAGCACAAAGCCCAATTCCGTCGCCAACGCCCGGCGCAAGCGTTTGATCTGGTCGGGAAGCTGTTGGCTCATGCCGCTGGCAAGTTCCAGCAGGCCATAGCCCAGCTCCACCCGGACCACGTCCAGCAGCGACACCTGCGCCGCGCTGTTGTCCGGCAACTGAACCACCGGAACCGCGGCGGCGACCAACTCGGACCGTCGCGCCAGGAAGCGCTGCCAGGCCGCCGCGCCGGACAACGCCGACACCGCCAAGAACGGCACCGTCGGCAGACCCGGCAACAGCGCCAGCAGCCCGGCCGCGGCCGATGCCATCATCAGCGGATTGACGTTCGATCCCAGTTGCGCGGCCAGCTTGCCGTGCATCTTGCCCTGCACCGCGCCCTTCGACACCACGATGCCGGCCGCGGTGGAAATCAGCAGCGCGGGGATCTGCGAAACCAACCCATCGCCGATCGTCAGCGTGGTGAAGGTCGAAAACGCGCTTTCGATCGACATATGCGCGCGCAGCAGACCCATCGCCAGGCCGCCGAAGATATTGATCAGGGTAATGACCAATGCCGAGATCGCATCGCCGCGGACGAACTTGCTGGCACCGTCCATCGCGCCGTAGAAGCCGCTCTCCTCGGACAGTTCGGCGCGGCGCAGCCGCGCGGTCGGCTCGTCGATGGTGCCCGACGACAGATCGGCATCGATCGCCATCTGCTTGCCCGGCATGGCATCGAGGTAGAACCGCGCGGAGACTTCGGCGATGCGGCTGGAGCCCTTGGTGATGACGACGAAGTTCACCATCAGCAGCATGCAAAAGACGATGACGCCGACCACCACGTCGCCGCCCATCAGGAAACTGCCGAACGCCGCCACCACGCGCCCTGCGGCGTACGGACCATCGGCGCCGTGCGACAGGATCAGCCGGGCGGTGGCGACGTTCAGCGACAGCCGCAGGATCGTGGTCAGCAGCAGCAAGGTCGGCAGGCTGGAAAAGTCCAGCGGCCGTTCAAGCGACAACGATATCAGCAGGATCAGGATCGAGGCGATGAACGACAACGCCAGCGCCATATCCAACAGGAACGTCGGGATCGGCATGATCAGGATCGAAAGCTGGAACAGCACGCACAGCGCCAGGCCGATGTCGCCGCCGGGAATAATCTTCCTGAGTGGCTTCATTCCACCGAGCAGGGAGTTCCAGAGCTCGTCCACCCGCAACTTCCTTCAGGAGATCCTAGAGCATTTTCAGCATGACCGTGCATGCTGAAAATGCTCTAGCTCTTTGTTTTGCCGCATCATTCAAGCGCCTTGAAGGTTCCGCCGAGGCCGCAATCATGCTCTGGCGGCGGTGCTGGGGGGGACCTCGATCCCTTGGGCGGCATAAAGGCCGATCTTGTTGCGCAGCGCCCGGATCGATAGCCCCAGCATGGCGGCGGTCCTGGTCCGGTTGCCGCCGGTCATCCGAAGCGTGCCGATGATCACATCGCGCTCCACAATGTGCAGCGGACGGCCGATAAAACCAGCGGCGGGATCCGACGATCGCGACGCTGAAGCCGCGTTCGATGCGGGTCCGACTTCAAGCGCCTTGGTGCTGATGACACTGTCCGACGTCAGGACGATCGCTCGGTGGATGGTATTTTCCAGTTCGCGGACATTGCCCGGCCAGTCATGTGCCATCAGCGCGTCCAGCGCGGCGGGCGACAACTGGCGCGGGGATCGGCCGCCCTCTGCGCGGTATTTCTCGATGAAATGCCGCGCCAGCGCGGGGATATCCTCGCGCCGGTGACGCAGGCTGGGAAGCTGGACCGAGACCACGTTGAGCCGGAAATACAGATCCTCCCGGAAGGTCTGCCGAGCGACCTCCTGTTCCAGGTCGCGGTTGGTGGTGGCGATGATGCGGACGTTCAACCGGATCGGCGCGCGTCCGCCGATCCGATCGACCTCGCGTTCCTGCAGCGCGCGCAGCAGCTTGGCCTGCAGCCGGCGGTCGATCTCGCTGATTTCGTCGAGCAGGATGGTGCCGTTCTGTGCTGCCTCCAACTTGCCGATGCGCTGGCCCAGGGCGCCGGAAAACGCGCCTCGCTCGTGGCCGAACAACTCCGATTCCAGCAGTTGGTCGGGGATCGCCGCGCAGTTGACGGCGATGAACGGACCGCTGGCGCGGCGCGAGTTGCGGTGGATATAGCGCGCAATCACTTCCTTGCCGGTGCCGGATTCACCTTGCACCAGGACCGATGCGTCCGACCCGGCGATGCGCTGGGCGCGCTGCATCACCTCCAGCATCACCGGGTCGCGCCAGACCGGGCCGTCGCCGGCCGTGGCGGGCCGCCGGGCGGTCGGCAACGCCGCGTTGCGGTCAGAACGATCGGTGTCGGCCGCCAGGATGCTCTCCAGATCGTCGGCAACCAGAAACCCGGGCGACGCAAAGGCTGTCACTGCGAGCGCTCCGACTTGACGATCTCGGTCATCGTCACGCCCAGCCGGGTGTTATCGACCATCACCACCTCGCCGCGGGCGATCAGGCGGTTGTTGACGTAGATGTCGATCGCTTCGCCCAGCCGGCGGTCAAGCTCGACCACGGCGCCGCGGCCCAGCTTGAGCAACTGCGACACCTGCATGGTCGCCTTGCCTAGCACCGCGCTGACGGTGACCGAGATGTCGTAAACCGCCTCCAGTTCCTTGACCGAACCGATCTCGGAAGGTTCACGAAAGTCTGGGGTGGCCGGGGGAGTGGTTTCGCTCATGTCAGGTTCCTGGCGTCTTGCTGGTCGGCGCGGGCCACCGACAGCGGAATGATGGCGTCCCGCAGATCTTCGAGCAGTGCGGTGCGGCTGATTATGGCTTCACCGCGATGCCAGCGGATTGTGACGTCTTCGCCGCTGCCGTCTTCCAGCACCCGGGACAGATCGGAAATATCGCCGAACTGCTGTTCGGTGCCGTGCCGGTCGCGCAGCACGAACCGCGGTGCCACCGTCAAGGCAGGCTTGATCCGATCGGCAACCATGCGCACCCGCTCGAGCAGCCGTGCCGACCAATTCTCCGACGTCGCCGCGATCACCGTGTTGACCAGCAGATCCGCCATTGCCAGGGCGGCGGCGCCGACCGCTTCGGATGTGCTGGCTTCCAGTTCGTGTACCGCTGTCAGCAGGGTGGCGGTCAGCGGACGATCGCCGCTGTGTGTCAGGCGTTCCTGACGGGCCGTCAGGTAGCCCTCGGTCCAGGCCGCCTGACGAATCTCGCCGACTTCCTCGGACGAGATGCGTTCATCCTCGATCATCGGCGCGGCAGGCTCGTCGCGTTGGTCGTTGAAGTCCTCGAAGACGGCGAACACCGTGCTGGTCGTCATTTTGCCAACCCCTGCCTGGAACTAGTCGATTATCCGGTCGTCGCTGCCGCTGCTGATCTCGATTTCGCCGCTGGATGCGAGGTCCTTCGCCAGGTTTGCGATCAAGGCCTGGGCATCCTCGACGTCCTTCATCTTCACCGGGCCGAGGCCGGCGATGTCGTCGCGCAGCATCTTGCCGGCGCGCTCCGACATCTGCGCCAGGAACAGGGTGCGGATCGCCTCGGGCGCGCCCTTCAGCGCAACCGGCAGCTTTTCCTTGTCGATCTGACGGATCAGCACCTGCAGCCCGGCTGGCGTGACCCGGGTCAGGTCGGCGAAGGTGAACATCTGCGACTTCACCTTCTCCGCCGACTCGCGGTTGCGCTCCTCTAGGCCGGCCAGGAACCGGGTCTCCGCCTTGCGGTCAAAGTTGTTGAAGATCTCGGCGATCAACTGGTGCGAATCCTGGCGTGACGCTCGTGCCAGGTTGGACATGAACTCCTGGCGCAGGATCCGCTCGACCCGTTCCAGCACGTCCTTCTGGATCGATTCCATCCGCAGCATGCGCATGACGACCTCCATCGCGAAGGCGTCGGGCAGCAACGTCAGAACACGGGCGGAATGGTCGGCCTTGACCATCGAAAGCACGACGGCGACGGTCTGCGGATATTCGTTCTTCAGATAGCTGGCGAGGATCTCCTCGCTGACGTTGCCCAGCTTGTCCCACATGGTGCGCCCGGCGGGACCACGGATCTCTTCCATGATCTGGACGACGCGGTCCTTGGGCAGCGCCTTCATCAACAGGTTTTCGGTGCTTTCGAAGCTGCCCATGATGCCGCCGGTGGCACCGAAGTTCTCGACGAAGGCGCCGCACAGGCTTTCCACGGTCTCGGCGTTGATCACCCCGAGTTGGGCCATGCGGGCGGAGATCGTCCTGATCTCATCCTCGTGCATCATGGCGAACAGCTTGCCGGCGTGCTCCTCGCCGAGCGCAAGCATCAGGACCGACGCCTTGTGGATGCCGGACATATCTCCGTCGGACGTCTGGCGAGCGGTCTTGGCCATATTATAGAGACGCCCTGGTCATCGTGACACCGAGAGATTCGCGGCACCACAGGGCTAAACTGCAAAGTTTACCAATCCGTTAATAGCCGGCGCCGATGCTCACTTAGGCCGCAACCGTGGCACAACGGCCGCCATCGGCGCCCCGGTTCGGGTCGACGATCGGCTGGCTTCAGGCGCGGGTGGAAAGCGCCAGCGCCGCAGTTGCGCGCGGCGTCGTCGATCGGCCATGACCGCCATATCGTGCCACCGATGGGGGCGGCGCGCAGGCTCGGGCGACGATGCGGACGATGCGGGTCTGCACTGCGATCGAACGCTCCAGCAGCAGTTGATTCTCGGCCGCCAGTTTCGCCACGAGCTGGCCGATCGCCGCCAGCGCCGGCGAGGGCGTGGATCGTCCCTGGTGCTTGGCCAGGTCGGCCAACGTCTGTTCCTTGGCCGTCACCAGTGCGGTGGCGGCGGCAAAGTCCAGGCGTTTCAGCGCATCGTTTTCCGCAGCCAGCAGGTCCGCCATGCGCTGGGCTGACTCGGCTAGATCCTTACTCATTTCGGGCGGTTCCCCTGCATGCGCAGCATCGCCTCGTAAATCGGCTTGGCCAGTCCCAGCCCGCCATGGGCGGCGATCTGCTTGGCGAATTCCTGCACCAGCATCGGCTTCCAAGCCTCCTCGCCGGCACCACCGCCGAACAGGTCGTGCGAGGTATCGACGGTGTCGAACATCGGTTGCAGCAATTGGCCAATCGCCATCGCCTCGAAGTCCTGGGCCGATTTGGCGACCTTGGCGGGATCGGGCGGCGGCCCGGGCCGGGTGGTTCCCGCCACGCCTAGGGCGCCCCCTTGGGAGGCCCCCTGGGCGGACGATGCCACGCTTGGCAGCGGTTGGGCGGTGACTGTTGGGGGCAGCACCGCCTGGGCAAGCGGCATGGCAGATAACTTCGTCATCAGCGCACTTCCAGATCGGCCTGCAACGCACCGGCCGCCTTGATCGATTGCAGGATGCTGATCAGATCGCGTGGACCGACGCCCAGCGCGTTCAGGCTGGCCACCAGATCGCGCAGCGTCACTCCCGACGACAGGATCCCCAGCTTCTTGTCGTGCTGATCATCGATCTGGATATTGGTCCGCGGCACCACAACCGTGCTGCCGCCTTTGGAGAACGGGCCGGGCTGGCTGACCTCCGGTGTCTCGGTGACCCGGATGGTCAGATTGCCCTGGGCGATCGCCACCGTGCTGATCCGCACGTTGGCTCCCATGACGATTGTGCCGCTGGCCTCGTCGATCACGACGATCGCAGCGTTATCGGGTTCCACCCGCAGATCCTCGATCGCCTCCAGCGTCTCGATCGCGTTGCGGCCGGCCAGTTCGAGGAATACCGTTCTTGGATCGCTCACCCTGGCGATCGGGCCGACGGTCCTGTTGATAACCGAGGCGATACGCTGCGCCGTCGTCAAATCCGGATTGCGCAGTCCCAGCCACAGGCTATTGCCTTTCCCGAGTTCGAACGGAACTTCCTTTTCGACCGTCGCGCCATTGGCTATGCGCGCCGCCGTCGGCACGCCACGGGTGACCGATGCAGCGGCACCGCGCGCGGCGATCGCCCCGGTCGTCAAGGTGCCCTGGCCGACCGCGTAAACCTCGCCGTCGGCGGCGAGCAAGGGCGTGACCAGCAGCGTGCCGCCTGTCAGATTGGTTGCGTCGCCCAGCGCCGAGACCGCGATGTCAATACGGCTGCCGCTTCGGGCGAAGGCGGGCAGTTCGGCGGTGACCATCACGGCGGCAACGTTCTTGGTGGACAGCGCGTTGACTTGGTCGCGCGTGTTCACGCCAAGGCGTTCCAGCATCCCGATCAGCGATTCTCGGGTAAAGACGTTGTTGTTCAGCTTGTCGCCGGTGCCGTTCAGCCCGACCACAAGCCCATAGCCGATCAACTGATTCTCGCGCACGCCCTCGACGTCGGCGATATCCTTGATGCGCACGTCCGCCCAGGCGGAAGCGCGCACCGACGCCCCCAGGCCAAGGGTCAAAGCAAGCAGCAGGGCGGCGATCATACGCATTTTTGCCCGACGATCATCCTGTCAACGGCTGGAGATCGTTTCAGCAACTTTCATGCCGCGGCTGAGTTCGGCGCTTTCTGCGGTTTGCGGCAAGCATTAAGTCGGCAGGAACTGCCGATCGAGGGAAAAATCAGGCAATGAATGCCGACAACTAACAGTTCCATTGCAATTTGTTGACGTTTTGGTGCACACCCTTGGCGACCGTAGGACAGCCCGCTATACGTCCGCGCGTTCCCTACCTGGAATGGGCTCGGTATTTGCCTCCACGGCATGTAGCCGAACGGGGCGGGCTGACAGATAAGCAGGACCGAATACGCATGATGGTGACTCTGCCCCCTGATTATCGCCCGTCCGAGGATGAGGAGTTCATGAATCCCATCCAGGTCGAATATTTTCGCCAGAAGTTGCTGCGCTGGCGCGCCGATCTACTGCGGGAGGCCGACGGCACGCTGGCCAGCCTGTCGGAGGGCGGCATTCACGAGGCTGACATCACCGATCGCGCCAGCGTCGAGACCGACCGGGCGTTGGAATTGCGCACCCGCGACCGCGCCCGCAAGTTGATCTCCAAGATCGACCAGGCGCTGGTGCGGATCGAGGTCGGGACTTATGGTTATTGCGAGGAAACCGACGAACCGATCGGGGTGAAACGGTTGGAAGCGCGGCCGATCGCCACGATGTCGATCGAGGCCCAGGAACGGCATGAAAAGATGGAACGGGTGCACCGCGACGACTGATCGGCGGGTCTAGATCGCCTGCTGACCTGGGTGCTGCAACCGCAGGCGCCAGCCGCAGGCGAGCAGCGAGATACCGAAGATGATCGCGTAAGCGCCCAGCCACCAGGTTACCACCACGGCGCCCACCATCGGTGTCAGCACCAGCATAACCCCCCACAGAATCGATATGACGCCGCCCAGTCCCAGCCACCAGCGTCCGTGGCTGGCATGCAGCTTAAGCGCCGCCGCCAGCATCAGGCCGCCGCTGATCAGCGCCCAGGCCGCCATCAGCAGCACGAAGGCGAGCACCGCGGCACTCGGCAGGATCAGCGCTATAAGTCCCATGGCGATGTTCAGCACCGCCTCGGCCAGTAGCGCGCCCCAATGGCGGTTCGCCACGACCGCGCGGACCGAACTCACCAGGCCGATGACGCCGTCGATCAGCAGGTAGATGCCGAAGAAGAATGCCAGCGACAGCAATACAGCCCCCGGCGCGGCCAGCGCCACGACGCCGAACAGCACCGCGATCAAACCGCGCAGACCGATCGCCCACCAGTGCCGGGCGAGCGTCGCATTCATTGCATCCCGACGCTGAAGCTGGGACGAAGGTCCGGTAGCAGAGGCAGCGTCGCCGGCCATCGTGTCCTCCGTTCAAGGCGTCGTATGCAGGCTTGGCATCAGGGGCCACCGGCGATGGCCGGCCGACGAGCGTCCACCGCATGTCAAAGCGGTTATCGCCGTACGCCGATCGGTTCAACGCAAAATCTTGCGTTCGGCCTTGTCTGGTGGGTGACATCACCGGTTTATTGGGGATAAACCTCAAGCGTCGGCGGTCATCAGGGAGGGCAGATGGGTCCGGTCACCCGGGTCGGCGTTACCGTGACATTTCTGCGCATGGATCAGGCGCCGGCGGACCACGCGCCTGGGTTGGCGTCAGGATTTCAGATCGTCCGCGCGCAGGCGCCCACGGTGCCATTCTACCGCTATTTGTACAATACCGTTGGTGCCGACTACCTGTGGTGGCTGCGCCGCACCACGCCCGACGCCGACCTTGCTTCCATGCTGCGCGACCGCGCCGTGGCGATCTACACGCTGTACGCGGCGGGTGAGCCAGCCGGATTTTTCGAGCTGGACGCGCATCCCTGGCCGGACGTGAACCTGAGCTATTTTGGCCTGATGCCCGGCATGATCGGTCATGGCACCGGATATGCGTTCCTGCGCGCCGCGGTGGACGAAGTCTGGCGGCACGGCGCCACCGGCATGACGGTCAATACCTGTACCGCCGACCATCCCAGGGCACTGCCGAACTATCTGCGCGTCGGGTTCCAGATCGTGCGCCAGGTGCGCGAAATCTGGGCGGTGCCGAACCACCTCAACATGCGCATCCCATCCAGTCTGAAGCTTTGACCGAGGACCTTGCTCTGTATGTGCACTGGCCGTTCTGCCTGGCCAAATGCCCTTACTGTGACTTCAACTCCCATGTGCGCGATCGGATCGACCAGACCCGCTTCGCCGCCGCGCTGCGGCGCGAACTTGCCACCGAGGCCGCGCGGCTCGGCCGGCGACGGCTTGCATCAGTGTTCTTTGGCGGCGGCACCCCCAGCCTGATGGACCCAGCGACGGTGGCGGCCCTGCTGGACGACACGATGCGATATTTCGCCGCGGCCGGCGATCTGGAAGTCACCCTGGAGGCCAATCCGACCAGCATCGAGGCCGGGCGTCTGGCGGATTACCGAGCGGCCGGCGTGAACCGGGTCTCGATCGGCATCCAGAGCCTGGATCAGGCCGCGCTGCGCATGCTGGGCCGGCAGCATTCGGCTGACGAGGCGGTGGCCGCTTTGACGCTCGCCCGGCGGTTGTTCCCGCGGGTGTCGTTCGACCTGATCTATGCCCGTCCGGGCCAGGACCTGGCGCACTGGCGCGCCGAACTGCGCGCCGCCCTGGCGATCGCGGCGGACCACCTGTCGCTTTATCAACTGACGATCGAGCCGGCGACGCCGTTCGAGGCCATGCATCGGCAGGGCCGGATCGTGCTGCCCGACGCGGACACCGCCGCCGCACTGTATGACACGACTGAGGCGGAATGCGCCCGCGCCGGCCTGCTGAGCTATGAGGTCTCCAACTACGCGCGCCCGGGGCAGGAGAGCCGGCACAACCTGGCGTATTGGCGATATCGGGATTACGCCGGCATTGGCCCCGGTGCGCACGGGCGGGTCACGGTCGGCGGGTCACTGCGTGCGACGCGGCGCCACCGAGCGCCGGAACCCTGGGCCGAACGGGTGGAACAGGCCGGCCATGGGCTGACCACAGATGAACCTGTGGCGGCCGAGGACCGCGCTCGGGAGGCCCTGCTGATGGGACTGCGGCTTGCCGAGGGGGTCGGGCTGGCGTGGTTCGCCACGCGCACTGGGCGCAGGCTGGAGCAATCGGTGGATGCCGGGGTGCTGGCCCGCTGTCTCGAGGAAGGCTACCTGACGATGACCCCCGACCGGCTGTCGGCGACGCGCGAAGGCCGCATCCGGTTGGATTCCCTGCTGGCGGCACTTGTTGCTTAAGGTGAGGGATCGTCTAGCGTCCTGGTTCGGGAGTTCGTCGTGCTTGGATCATCAGAGCCTGGGGACGAAGTAACGACTGGCGACACTTGCGTTAACAGACCTACCGGCCCCGGCAAGGATGCTTCGAGAGATCGCACTACCCATCACTGTCAGGAATAACAATCTGGATTGATCACTATCGTTACAGGCTAACGGCACGAAATGAGAAAGGTTGTCCTTCCGCCTGGAGCAGAAGGCGAAGGTGAGCGACCGGGACCTAGTCCAACTGGTAATGGATCGGCACCGTGAGACTCTGCCGAGGCAACCTCATATCGGGTGGAAACGGCGGCAGTTGGGCGTTTCGCATCAGCGCCTCCGCCGCCTGATCGAGCGACTGCGTTCCACTTCCCCGAATCAGGTTAAATCCGACCACATGCCCCGCCGGGTCAACCGTGATTTGCACCACCACGGTGCCCTGCCGTCCCATTGCCCGGGCCATCTCCGGGTAGGATCGGTGAGCTTGAAGCCAGGCGCTGACATCGGCGAGCCAAGATGGGTCGGCAGCCGCGTGGGTTTGCTCCTGACCGGTGGATGCGCCCGACCCGGCACTTGACGCCGATGCGCTGGAGCGTCCGGGCGTCGCGTCCGCAGTACGGGACGACCGAGCATGCGTCGCCGCGGTTTCAGGTCGATGCAAGCTTGGCGCGACTGGCGCCTTGGGCACTGCTCGGGTGGCTGCCGGAACAGGCCTCCGCTCCGGTTTCGGCGCCCGTTGCGGAACCGTCGCGGGCTTTGGCTCCGGAGTTTGTGGCACGACCCTGGGCTGCGAAGCCGCCCGCGGGGGAGCCGTTTGCGGCGGAATCGTTTGCGGCGGAATCGCTTCTGGGGGCGCCGTATCCGGAACGGCTGCTTGCGGCGACACCTTCGGCGGTTGTTGCGGAAGCGGCGTTTCCCGCCGCGAACCAACGGGTTGCGTGGACTCAGGTGGCGGTTCCGGCATCGATTCTGGGGCCGGCACTGCGTTCTGCGTTGGCGGCGCTTCCGCCGCGCTGTTCGGCGTTGATGCCGGCGCCGAACCGGTCGGCGCGACCGGCGCGGCCTCGCCGAAAACCATGGTAAGCCGGATCGGTTCGGGGCCGGGGTTTGATGCCAGTCCATGGTGCACCAACAGCAGGAAGATGACTGCACCGGCGTGCAGAACGAGCGATAGCCCGACCGTCCACCGCATCGGCGTCCTGACGTCCCGCGTACACGGCGCTATACCGAGCCTTGATTGGCTCACGCTTCATCTCCCTTGAAGCCAGCATTCTGCCAAACCAGGACCGTCAGGGTAAGTCGCGCGCCGACACGCCGGTGTGCGCGAACCTGAGAGGCAACGCAGCACCCGGGGACACCTATCCAACGGCTTTGTCCATGGCCCAAATGCAGCCCGCCGTCGCGAGCCGGCTGCGTCGGGCGGTATCCTGCTGGCAACCGGCGGGTTCGCGCTGGTCTCGCTGCTGGGCAAGCAGGCATTGCTCGACTGGGGCTGGCGCATAGCGTTCTTGCTCTGCAAGCCGTCGCCGGCTTTCTCTGCACGGTCTCGCTGCTGTCCCTGATCTGCGCGGCGATCGCGCGACACCCGGTTCAGTGGATAAGCTTCCACCTGAGATCCAGGCTCGACGGCCATCGCGGCAGCTCGCCTGTAGGATTTGATCTTCAGACGTCTGACCTGCCCGGTAGTCCGGTGGGCGCAAAAAACAGCGCAAAAAAGGCGGCGACAAAAAAACGGCGGTGCTTGTGGCACCGCCGAAGTTTAGGGAGGAAACGTCCAAGAAGGCAGTGCGCCGAAGCGCGACTGCCGCACGCAAGATGGCCTTCGCAGGCGCAGCATGCAAGCGGATTTTGCTGCATTGCAGCATTTCTCTTGATCACATATTAGGGTGTGTTGCGGTTTGGCCACGATTTCCCGGGTCACCCGCCATTCGCCGCCTCGGCCCGGCATCGGAACCATTTGACGCGCTAGGGTTTATCTGATTGAAGCGCCGAATGCGGCAGACACAGAAGCCGCATCGCAGAAATGCGCCCGCAAGGAAACAAGCAATGGCGAATCCACCCGGACAACAAACCAAGCCGCACTGGCTTCGGGTGCTCTTTGTTCTTCCTTTCATCGCGATGTTGTGGGTCTCGTCTTATAACCGATTGACGCCCGAACTGTTTGGGTTTCCGTTCTTCTTCTGGTACCAACTTCTGTGGGTGATCGTTTCGGCTGCATTGGCTGGCATCATCTACAAAGTCGAGCATTGAGGAGTCGTCGTGAACTGGCCGGCACTGATTGTCTTCATCGCGCTGTTCCTGTTCGTCACAGGCCTGGGTTTCTGGGCGGCGCGGTGGCGTGCCGGCGACTTGACCCGGTTGGATGAATGGGGTCTCGGCGGCCGCCGCTTCGGCACTTTCGTGACCTGGTTTCTGCTGGGTGGCGACCTTTATACAGCCTATACCTTCATCGCCGTCCCCGCGCTGGTCTATGGCGCCGGCGCGCTGGGATTTTTCGCGGTTCCCTACACTATCCTGGTCTATCCGCTGCTGTATCTGATCTTCCCGCGACTCTGGTCGCTGGCACACAAGCACGGCTACGTCACGTCGTCAGACGTGGTGCTCGGGCGCTATGGAAACAAATGGCTGGCGCTGGCCATCGGGGTCACCGGCATCGTGGCGACGATGCCGTATATCGCGCTGCAACTGGTCGGCATGCAGGTGGTGATCGGCGCGATGGGCGTATCGGGCAACGGCGTGATCGGGGACCTGCCGCTGATCATCGCCTTCATTATACTGGCGGCATTTACCTACACCTCGGGGCTGCGTGCGCCCGCCATGATCGCGGTGGTGAAGGACCTGCTGATCTACATTGTGGTGATCGCGGTGACCATCGCCGTGCCACTCAAACTGGGCGGGTTCGGGCCGATTTTCTCCGCGCTACCGGCGGCGAAATTGACCCTGGCGGCGCCGGTCGGCGCGACCTACGGCAGCTACAGCATTTATGCCACACTGGCGCTCGGGTCGGCGCTGGCGCTTTTTCTCTACCCGCATTCGCTGACGGCGATCTTGAGCAGTTCCAGCCCCGGCGCGATCAGGCGCAATGCCGCCCTGTTGCCGGCGTACTCATTGGTGCTCGGTCTGCTGGCTTTGCTGGGCTTCATGGCGGTGGCGCTGCACGCCGGTTCCAACCCCGCGTTCGCCGACGGTTTCAAACGCTACGGCAACAGCTTCGCCGTGCCGGCGTTGATCCTGTCGGTGTTCCCCGGCTGGTTCGCCGGCGTGGCGTTCGCCGCGATCGCAATCGGGGCGCTGGTTCCCTCGGCGATCATGTCGATCGCCTGCGCCAACATAGTCAGCCGCACTATCTACCGGGGCTTCCTCGTGCCGCATGCGACGGATTCCCAGGAGGCCTCGGTGGCGAAGCTCGCCTCGCTGCTGGTAAAGGTCGGCGCGCTGGTGTTCATCATCTTCGTGCCGGTGCCCTACGCGCTGCAGTTCCAGTTGCTGGGCGGGCTGTGGATCATCCAGGTGCTGCCGGCGGTAATCCTTGGGCTATATTTGCGCATGTTGAACGGCTGGGCATTGCTGGCGGGCTGGGCCGTCGGGGCCGGATTGGGGACCTGGATGGCCGGCACGACATCTTTCAAAGCCGCGGTGTTCACGTTGTCGTTCATGGGGATCCACTTCCCCAGCTACATCGCTATTTGGGCGCTGGTGGCTAACATAATCGTGTCGGTCATCCTGTCGGCGTTGCTGAATCCGTTCGTTGCTCGCGCGCCAGTGCTGGCGGATTAACTACTGACGGATCAAGGTTACTGGCCGATTAAGGGCTGGCGGGTTGCGCGCCGATACCATTGCAACCGTTCTACGCGGTGTTACGCTGCGCTGTATGGCAGCTCGGCAAAGGTAAATCGACATGCATACGGAACGGATACCGGTGCTGGACGTCTCGGACTTCCTGGCGGACAAACCGAATGCCCGGCACGCCCTGGCGCGCGCGATCGCCCATACATGCGACGATACGGGCTTCCTGGTGATCACCAACCACGGCATTTCCGCAACGCTGATCGACGGGGCGTTCGCCGCGGCGTCGGATTTCTTCGATCTCGATGAGGGGGACAAGCTGGCGCTGAAAGTCGGCGATCTCAATATCGGATACCTGCCTCACGGTGCCCAGACCGTGCGCACATCGACGGTGAACAACAACACCAAGCCGAACCTGAGCGAGAGCTTTTACATCGTCACCGACCGCACCGCCGACGATCCCGAAATCGTCGCCGGCAACCCGCTTTATGGGATCAACCTGTGGCCGGCGCGGATGCCGTCGTTCAAGGCTCGGACCATGGCCTACTTCAACGCGATGCGTCCGTTGGCTCATCGCATGATGTCGGTCATCGCTACCTCGCTTGGGCTGTCCGATGATTACTTCGCCACCGATTTCGCCGAACCGACGATCACCTTGCGGCTGATCCGCTACCCATCCCATGACAGCGCCGAGGACAATCAGTTCGGCTTCGCGCCGCATATCGATACCAGTTTCCTGACGCTGCTGGCGCAATCGGCGCTGCCTGGGCTGGAGGTGCGGACGCGCGAGGGCGACTGGATCCGCCCGCCGGCGATCCCGGGAAGCTTCGTGCTCAACACCGGCGAGATGCTGTCACGCTACTCCAACGACCGTTATGTCCCGACGCCGCACCGGGTGATCAATGCCAACAATGCCGTCCGCCACGCGGTGCCGTTCTTCTACGGTCCCGGTCTGGACGCGGTGATCCGCTCTGTCCCGACATGCGTCGGTCCCGACAATCCAGCCCGATACGAGCCGTTGCTGTATGCCGATCACCGGCGGAAGCTCAACCTGACGAATTTCGATCATCGCAGGAAGCAGGCCGACCAGGCGGCTTAGTCTGCATCGTTCCGGCCCCGATCGGTATTTGAGCATGGCGCGCGGGCGTAACGCAGGTTGCGGATGATGGCGTTTTGCGTCGGTCGGGAAGCTGATCGGCTTCGGCTGCATTGGTGCATCGACGCGGGTGGAGTTGGCCGCCAGGCTGCACGGCCGCGGGTTGCCGGCCCCCTTGCAGCAGGACGCACAAATTCTCTCCACGCACCCGTTGGGCCGGCAGGTCATCGAGGAGCGGTCGAATGTCAATGGAAGCCTTCCCCGCAGAGCAAATAGCCATGGTGGTTCTCCAACCACCGCTCGCACTTCGCAGCGCGCAATGTCGGGTCATTTGCCAGAAAGTGGCGTGCTGATCACATTTTCCTGGCGAGTGTGATAACCTAAATTTGCCGATATCCTGAGGACGCGCCGAGAAACAGGCGAAACGAGATGCGCTTGAGAACCCTGGAAACAAATCGCGATTGCGGTTGGCGCGACGCGGCGTGGATCCGCTAGCCTGAGCGGGTGACCGACATCGACGACATCCGGTCTCGCTTTAATCAGACGACGGAATTTCTCGACGAACGTGGCCCGATATCGCGGCAGCGTTCATGGACGGGGTGCTGCACTTGCCGCGGGTCAAGACGCTGCTGGCCGCAAGACGGTCGGCACCGACGAGCCGTCTGAAACCACTCGCTTTGTCGCTAGCAGCCGGGCCGCCGGTGTCATCCCCCGACCGCGGACGACTCGGCACCTAGGACACTCCTGAAAATCGCCGTTCCAGTAGTCAGCCACTCATGCTGGTTAGATTAGATTTTGATCCGACGTTTTCAGCGGACTGCTGAATGTTGAATCCAGGGCCTTATCCCAGAGCCGCACGCCGCCGGTAATTCCCGCCTCGTTCGATACCAGCCGGATGTTGGGAGCCAAATCCAAGGCCACGTGCTTCGCATTGCCGCCGCCAATCGCCAGGGTATCGAAGCCGACCAGTGTGGTAATGCATCCCAGCACCCGCTTTAGCCGGCGGTTCCAGCGTTTGGGCCCAACCTGTTTGAACGCAACCGAGCCGATGAACTGGTCGTAGGTCTTGTCCTTGTGGATCGGATGCTGGCTCAGTTCCAGGTGCGGGGCAGGGCGGGCGTCCTGGAAAAGCGCGAAGCCCATCCCGGTGCCCAAGGTCAGCACACATTCCAGGCTCTGGCCGCGGATCACACCCAGCCCCTGCACCTCCGCGTCATTCAGCATCCGAGCCGGTTTGCCCAGTCGGTCGGTCAGCGACGCGGTCAATTCGAAATGCTGCCATGCCGGCGTGCCCAGGTTGGGCGCCGTCAGCACCTGTCCGCCGCGCACCACGCCGGGAAACCCGACCGAAATCCGATCGAAAGCGCCCATCGTATCGGTGAGTCCAACCAGAGCGTCCACTACCACCGCGGGCGTCGGCTGGGCGGGCGTGTCGACCCGGTTTGGACCTGCCACCATTGCCCCGTTCTGATCAAGGATTCCGGCTTTCAGTCGCGATCCGCCGATATCGATCGCCAATGTCAGCTTCCCCCGTTTTCGGGGCGAATCGGGATCGATGTCCATGGCTCATCCCTTCCTGATAGACCGCAGGCGGATAGGGCCTTTCGGCCGCTGCAGAGCGTCACCTCGGCCGCAGCACCCGCCAGATACCGTCAACCGCTCCCACCTCCCGTACTTTGTCACCTTGCCGGGCCACGAGAAGACCCCGCACGAAGACCAGTCCGCGCGTGCGACGCGTTGTCTCGCCGTGCAACTCGATGAATTCGCCGGGCCTGATGGCGTCCAGGAAGTGCGTGTTGAGTTGAATCGTCGTGCATGGTGCCCGCTCCGCTGCCTCCCAGGCAATGAAACTGAGCCCATGATCGGCGAATGCCATCAGCACGCCGCCGTGTACGACGCCGGCCGGATTGGCATGGTCCGGATCCGTAAGCAGCCCGTAGAGCCAGTTTCCCTGCGATCGTTTGGCCCATGGCACGCCCAGGCCGCCGGGCATCGCGGCACCCGGCATCACGCGCCAACCGTCGGCGGCGGGGTCGAAGCTCATAGCGCACCGAGCCGATCCGGGAGGTCGAGCAGACTGTCGATGCGTATGTTCGCTCGGTCGATCTCGGGACGTTCGGCGTGCAGCCAACCCCAGGGACCGCGCCGCAGGAACACCGCGACCATTCCCGCCGCCAGGCTGGGCAGCACGTCATTGTCCAGCCGATCCCCGACATAGGCGACGCATTCGGCGGGTTCGCCGGCGGCCTCGACCACTTTGGCAAAGAACCGCTGGTCCGGCTTGGAGACGCCCCAGCCGTCCGAGGTGGCGATCACATCGGCGGGCAAGTCCAACCGCGCCAGGGCCGCCGCAGCCGCGGCCGGCTGGTTGCCCGCGATCAGCACCTTGTAGCCACACGCGCGCAATCGGGTGAGACAGGGAATCGCGTCCGGATAGAGGTCCTGGGCGGTGAAATCGTAAGTCCACCCATCCGCGGCGCGGAGTTCGCGGGCCAGCGCCGGATCCATGCCGGGCTTGAAAATGTCAAACACCCGACGCAGCGATTGGCCACGTTCCATGATCACGCCAATCGCGGTGAACAAGGTCATCGCCGGCACGTCCAGAAACTTCGCCCACTCGATCCAGTGGCGGGTTTCGTCGATCAGGGTCTCCCCGACGTCGAAGCAGATAGCGCGAATGGGCATGGATGGTCGGTTGATCCCGTGGTCGTAAGCAGGATCATGTTGGCAGGCGGGTGCTTTTGCAATGGTGGCGCGGTCACTTGCCGAATTGCGCGCAATAAAGTTCACTGAGCCTTTCGGGAAGGCAAGTAAAAATGCGATTGGCGACCAACGGCCTGGCCGCTTTGCTGGTCGTGACGCTTCCGGGCGTCTCGTCCGCCAACGATTTGTTGGCGCGGGCGCCGCAACTGGAAGATGTGGTGACCTCTGCGCTGGAGGAATTCCATGTGCCTGGCGCCGCGGTCGGCATCTGGACCGAGAACGGCCAATGGACAAAGGCGCTGGGACTGGCGGACGTGGCGGCGTCTCGGCCGGTGAAGCTGCGCGACCATTTCGCGCTCCGCAGCGTCACCAAGTCGTTTGTGGTGACGGTCTTGTTGCAACTGATCGCGGAGAGCAACGGGTCGATCGGCCTGGATGATCCGATCGGGAAATACCTTTCCGGGGTGCCCAACGGAGCGCGGATCACCCTGCGTGAACTCGCCAACATGACGAGCGGATTGTACGACTACTCTGCTGATCCGCGATTTCACGCGGCACTTGGGGCGGACCTGACGCGCGAATGGACGACCGATGAACTGCTGGCGTTTGCCTTCGACGATACGTCGCACTCGGCAACCAATTTCGAGCCTGGCGCGCGCTATCAGTACTGCAACACCAACACCCTGGTTCTCGGCAAGCTGATCGAGGTGCTGACCGGCGCGACATTCGACCAAGTGCTGCGGCAGAGGGTCCTCGTTCCGCTGGTGCTGCCTGGCACGAAATACTTGCATGGTGCGCGCTTGCCGCGGCCGTTCGCGTCGGGTTACCAGGGTGAAACGGATGCCGGTTCCCCTGAGCCGGTTGTGGTCAGCTTTTCGGGCCTGGGTTTTGCCGGGGCGATGGTTTCAACGCTGCGAGATCTGGGCGTCTGGGGTCCGGCGCTCGCCACGGGGTCGCTGTTGCCGCCGGAACTCCAGAAACAGCGGTTCGAGGCGCATTCGACCTCCGCCGACCCTGGTAGCCCGGTCTATGACGCCTATGGATTGGGCATGGGCCAAGTCGCCGGGTGGTGGGGCCACACCGGCGAAGGCTTGGGCTACGAAGCCGCGGTGTTTCATCAGATCGAGCGAAACGAGACCGTCGCGATCCTGCTGAACGGGTCGGACACCTCGGACGTGCCGGTGCGGATCTTCTGCCGGCTGCTCACGGTGCTGGGCGAGGCTCCCGCCGCGGGCAGCGGCAGCGTTTGCGCGCCCGGCGATGATGGCGTTGGACGTTTGAAACCTGCGGCGTTGGCGGATTGAAGGCGATGCTCGGGCGCGACCTGCGTGTGGCTGTCTGGGCCCGCGGGGTTCTGACGGCTGGCGTCATTGTCATGCTGACGCTGGGCACGGCAAGGGGTGAGGGATGCCAGGTGGCGCCGGCGACAGGGGCGTTTCCAACGCAGATCACACCGGTCACGTTGCGGGTGCTACAGCCAGCGGTGACCCCGGTTGCGGCGACCGACGGGTTTGTTCATCTGGCCTACGCGGCGCAGATCACCAATGTTGGCCGTGACCCGGCGAACCTCGACACCATCGTGCCGACCGATTTCGGGCACCCGGGTGCAGCGACCGGGACCAACCTGGTACGGGACATGAACGGCAAGGACATCACCGGGACGGTGAGGCTGTTCAACCCCGAGGGTGGCGTGAACGCGGCGAACACCAGGCGGCTGCCGGGTGGTGCCTCGGGGATCATGTTCTTCGATGTCCGCTATCGGACGCTGGCTGAGGTTCCACGCCTGGTGTCGCACCGGCTATCGATCTCGTTCCATGGCGACCGGCGGCTGGTGGAGGATATCGATCCGGTCGTGGTGAACTGTAAGGCTCCGGTGGTGATCGCGCCGCCGCTGGTGGGTGACGGCTGGTGGGACGGAAATGGCTGCTGCGAGGTTATCAGCCCGCATCGCGGCGCGACCTTGCCGGTGAACGGCGGGCTACGGGCGCCGGAACAATTTGCCATCGATTTCGTGCAGCTTACCGGGTCTGATGCCTGTTGCACTGGGCCGGTCAAGCAACTGAGTTCGTGGCCTTTCCTGGGGGCTCCGGTCTTCGCGGTGGCGGACGGGGTGGTAGTGGACCGGGTCGATGGAATGGCCGAGCAGGTTCCAGGCGAGGTGAAGGGGGTGACCGCGCTGAACGCGCCCGGCAACAATATCATCGAGGACATCGGCGGGCAGCATTACGTGCTTTACGCACACTTTCGGACTGGTAGCATCCCGAAGCGGATCGTGGCCGGGACCCGGTTGCGGCGCGGCGAGCAGATTGGCGAGGTCGGCAATACCGGCAGCTCGACCGCGCCGCATCTGCATTTCCAGGTGATGGATCGTCCGTCGGCATTGAATGCGATCGGGCTGCCGTTCGTGTTCGATCGGCAAATCGTGCAGGGCCGGGTGAGTGGCACGGCGAGTGAAACCAATGATCGATATGAGGCGGGCGGCAAGCTGACGATAGTGCGGGGCTCGCCGGTCTTGGAGGTGAACCGAATACCCGCTGAGGGCCAGGTGGTCCGCTTCGATCGGCGGTGACGCCGCCAATCGGGCGGATCATGCCGGTGCGAGGCGGGCAGCGACGAGCCATCCCGTTGGCGACGTGATTAACGCGCGGTGAGTGCTCTTATGGCTGGGGGATCGTGGCATCGCTGATGCTCGTCGCAATGGCAGACGAGGGGCGAAGCGTCGCGAACCGAGCGCTGCCCAACGCGGTTCTAATATTGCCGCGGATGCGGCGTGGCTTCGGCGGCAGCGCCCCGTCGATCGCAAGCAGCAACGCCGATGCCGCATCACGCCAGGCCGAGGCGGCGTCGGCGGGCGGAGCGACGGGCGCTGGCGCGTCGAGCCACAAGCGGATCGCACCGGACAGGCTGGCCGCATCCGGCTCACACAGCAACAATTGGTGCGAGCCGGCAAGCTGCTCGGCCAGGCCGCCGACCTCGGTGGCGATCACCGGTCGACCAGCTGCGAGCGCGGCCGCCGCGACGCCGCTCTGGCTGGCTTCGCGGTATGGCAGAATCATCGCGTCGGACCATGCGAGCAAGGCGCCGATCTCGGTCTCGGGCACCCAGCGGTTCTCCACCGTAACGTTGGGGCAGGCGCGCAAGGCGTCCAGCGCCGCCGATTCCGGGCCGTGGCCGACCACACGGACGGCGATCGACCGATCCGCCGGTAGCGTGGCCAGCGCGCCGGCCAGCAGATCAAGTCCCTTGTATGGCAGCATGCGGCCGAAACATAGCAGTCTCCGGGACGAAACCGGACGCTCGACCGGTGGCATGGCGAAGCCGAACGGGGGGTGCCGGAACGCGATCAGCTTGCGCGGACCGCTTCCCGCCAACCGCTGTTGCCGCAGGCGCTCGCCGACCGGCGCGCACAGCACGGCGAGTCCATCAGCCAGACGGCACAGCAGCCGCTGCAGTTGCATCTGTAACGGGAATCCGTCGCCGGGATGGGCATCGGCGTCATGCACCACGACGACCAGGCGTGTTCCAAGCAATCGCAGGGCCACGCCCATCAGCCCGTCGAGCGGCCCCGGCATGGCGCAGATCGCCAAGTCCGGCATGAACCGCCGCAACCGCCATAGCAGGAATGGCAGTGCCAGCGGCGCGGTCGCCAGACGCAGCAGAAACGACGGCAAGCCTCGGTAGGTCCGCACCGGCATCTCACAGCGCGGCGGGTTTGGGCCGACCATGATCTCGGCATCGGCGCACAGGGACAGCGTGACGTCGATGCCCGATCGGCCGCGCAGCGCCTCGCCAAGGCAGGCGCCGAACCGCGGCCCGGCCCCACGCCGCCCCCATTGCCAGACCAGGACCTTCATCGAAGTCCCTCCAGCGCCGCGACAAGCGGCCGCCCGTCCAACCGGTGGATGATGGCGGCCCGGGCTCGCCGACCCAGGTCTCGGCGAAGGTCACCATCATCCGCCAGCTTGCGCAGCAGCACCGCCGCTTCACTAACGTCCGGTTCGGCCCAGACGCCGCGATAGACCGACCGGTCGTCACGCGTCGGGACCAGCCGGTAGCCGACCAGGGCGGCATTCGTGCTGTCCATGAAGTCGGTGTTGCCGGACCAGCCGGTGGCGACCACTGGCTTTCCCAGCAGCATCGCCTCGGCCAGCACCAGACCGAATCCCTCGCCACGATGCAGCGACAGGACGATGTCGGCGCATGCGGTCAGAGCATGGCGGTCGGCCGGCGACAGCGTCTCGGTCACCAGCCGGATGTTCTGTCCCCGCGCCATTCGCGCCAGCCGAGCGAAGTCGGCCGGTGCGTGTTCAGCGTGAGCGACCTTCAGCAGCAGGATACGATCGGCCCGGTCGCCGAAAGCGCCATGGAACGCAGCAATCGCGGCGAACGGGTTCTTCCGCGCAAACGAGGATGCGAGGTTGAACGACACCAGCACGACCACCGCCGTCGGCGGCAGGCCAAACCCGGCCCGTCCGAGCGAGGACGCAACCGGCGGTGCGACCGCCAGGGCCGGAGGCACCACGCGAATACGCCCGGGCAGTAACGGCTCCAGCACAGCCGCGGTAAAGCGGGACGGCACCCAGATCTGGTGCACACAGGCCAGCGCCGGCCGCCATTCGGGTGGCACCTCGGGAAGTTCCCAGGCCCAGTAGCCGATAACGCAACGGTTCCGCGTCAGCCCGAGCGGAAGCCGCAGCAGTGCCAACGGCAGCAGCGGGGCATTGATGTGCAGCACCAGGGGAACAAGCGGCGGAGCGGGCCCGGATGCGACGACCTCGACTTCGGGCCGGCCATCGACCGGAGGTGGAACATCGACGGTCCACACCGGCAGGCCCAGACGCTCAGCGGTCACCGCCATGAGCCGGGCGGTTTCTCCCAGACCGGAAGCTCGGCTCAGCTCTCCGGCGATGACGATCCCATTGGCTGCCGGCATCGGCCGAGCCGAGGTTTTTGGCGCCAGCCAGCCGGTCGTCCTGGCTAGGGCGCGCCGGCGGGCACCCGCGGGCAGGCTGCGCCAAAGCCTGAGCGGCGTGGACTGCACAAGCGACTTCGGGACAGCGGGCGGCGGCATGCCCGGACTGTCGCGGAGTGGCGTTAACAACGGCTTAAGAAAGCCTGGAATTCAGCGTCTCGGCGTCAGCATTCGATCGATGCACACCGTCGTAGATTCGTTCGGTCGATGACTCCCATCCGACCGAGCGCCGAGCGCGGGTTTATCGTACTCGGGACGTTCGGCATCGGGTCGTATCGCGGCTTGCGCGAGGGGCGTCCCGGGGTTACTCCCGGCGCCGGAAGACCAGGAGAATCCTACGCCATGGCCGTGAAGGATGTGAAGAAAGTCGTTCTCGCCTACTCGGGTGGCTTGGACACCAGCGTGATCCTTCGCTGGCTGCAAACGGCGTATCACTGCGAGGTGGTGACCTTCACCGCTGATCTTGGCCAAGGCGAGGAACTCGAACCGGCACGCAAGAAAGCCGAAATGTTCGGGGTCAAGGAAATCTTCGTCGACGATCTGCGCGAGGCCTTCGTCAAGGACTTCGTCTTCCCCATGTTTCGCGCCAATACGCTGTACGAGGGACAATATCTTCTCGGCACCTCGATCGCTCGTCCGCTGATCGCGCAGCGCCAGATCGAAATCGCCGAACAGGTTGGCGCTGATGCGGTGGCCCACGGCGCGACCGGCAAGGGCAACGACCAGGTGCGGTTCGAACTCAGCTACTACGCCCTGAAGCCGGATATCAAGATCATCGCGCCGTGGCGTGAATGGGACCTGACCAGTCGCACCCGCCTGCTCGAATTCGCCGAGGCGCACCAGATCCCGATCGCCAGGGACAAGCGCGGCGAGGCGCCGTTCAGCGTCGATGCCAATCTGCTGCATTCCTCCTCTGAGGGCAAAATCCTGGAAGATCCAGGTCTGGAAGCGGACGAGATCGTCTACCAGCGCACCATCCGTCCGGAGGACGCACCCGACCGGGCGAGCGTGATCGCGATCGAGTTCATCGGCGGTGATGCTGTCGCGATCGATGGCGTCAAACTGTCGCCAGCCTCGCTGCTGACCCGGCTGAATGAACTGGGCAAGGCAAACGGTATCGGTCGGCTTGATCTGGTGGAGAACCGCTTCGTCGGCATGAAGTCGCGCGGGGTTTACGAAACGCCGGGGGGCACCATCCTGCTGGCCGCCCACCGGGCGATCGAGAGCATCACGCTCGATCGCGAGGCGGCACACCTGAAGGACAGCCTGATGCCGCGCTATGCCGAACTGATCTACAATGGTTTCTGGTTCAGCCCGGAACGGCGGATGCTGCAGGCGCTGATCGACACCAGCCAGTCCAGCGTCACCGGGCAGGTCCGGCTGAAACTGTATAAGGGCAACGTCACCTGCATCGGGCGTGAGAGCCCGCACAGCCTGTATTCCATGTCGGTGGTGACGTTCGAGGACGACCAGGGTGCCTATGACCAGGTCGATGCGCAGGGTTTCATCAAGCTGAACGCCTTGCGGCTGCGACTGGGGGCAATGGCGGGGCGGCGCGGCGGCACGCTGTGATGCTGGGCGGCCCGCAAATGGTCTAGTTCATCCGAGCGAATCAGGCCGTACGCTGCGACCGATTCCGGAGTAGTTATCCCGAAGACCACCTTCCGGAGTCTCCAGACGTGTACATCCCCGCCCATTTCGCTGAGTCCCGTGTCGATCTGCTGCATGGTGCAATTCGCCGGAACGGCTTCGCGACGGTGATCTCGATGACAGCTGATGGGCTTGTCGCCAGCCACGCGCCGTTGATGCTGGATCCGGATCCGGCGCCCTACGGAACCCTGATCGGGCACTTGGCCAAGGCTAATCCACACGCCCGCGCCGCCGATCCCAGCGTGCAGACGCTCGCGGTGTTCCGAGGTCCAGACGGTTACATCACGCCGTCCTACTATGCCGCGAAGCAGGAGCACGGAAAGGTCGTCCCGACCTGGAATTACGCCGCGATTCATGCCTATGGCAGGCTGGAAGTGTTCGACGATCCTGACCGGCTGCTGGCGGTGGTAACGCGGCTGACCGACCTGCATGAAGCAAAGCGGGCGCAGCCTTGGGCCGTGGCTGATGCGCCGGCCGATTTCGTCCAAGGCATGTTGCGCGGCATCATCGGTATCGCGCTGCCGATCGCCCGCCTGGAGGGCAAGGTTAAAATGAGCCAGAACCGGCCGGCGGCGGACCAGCGAGGGACCATCGACGGGTTGCGGCTCGACGGGGAGCCTGCTTTAGCCGAGGCGGTGGGGCGCGCAGTCTCGGGCTGAGCGGCATCGGACCGCTCCGATGGCAGAGCCCCTGGGGTCATTCGACGCATCGCACTTGACATCGTTATACTCAGCATTAGCATAAGTCTCTGTAATGCTCAAAACGAGCATAAAACGGGAGGCTGTTGATGCCTATAACCGAAGTTCTCGAACGTGCCGTGCCGCTCTACGACCGGGTCAAATCGCTGATCCCGCCGGTCGAGTGGCCGGTTTTCGCCGCCGATATCGACGCCATTCTGGCGCTGAAGCGCCAGCGCGACGCGGTGATCCTGGCGCACAACTACATGACGCCGGAGATCTTTCATTGCGTGGCCGACATCGTCGGCGACAGCCTGGCGCTGGCTCGGGAGGCGATGAAGGCCGACGCCAAGGTCATCGTGCTGGCCGGCGTGCATTTCATGGCCGAGACGGCGAAGCTGCTCAATCCGGCCAAGACCGTGCTGATCCCCGACAGCCGCGCCGGTTGCTCGCTGGCGGCGTCGATCACCGCGGCGGACGTGCGCCTGATGCGCCAGCGCCATCCCGGCGTGCCGGTGGTCACCTACGTCAATTCATCGGCCGCGGTGAAGGCCGAGTCCGATATCTGCTGCACCTCGGGCAACGCCCGCAAGATCGTCGAATCGCTGGGCACCGACACGGTCATCATGCTGCCGGACGAATACCTGGCGCGAAACATTGCCGCCCAGACAGATGTCAAGATCATCGCCTGGGCCGGCCATTGCGAGGTGCATGAACGGTTCACCGCCGCGGAGGTCCGCGCGCTGCGCATCGACTATCCCGGCGTTACCATCCTGGCGCATCCCGAATGCCCGCCCGAGGTGGTCGCCGAGGCGGACTACACCGGATCCACCGCCGACATGTCGAGCTACGTCGGCCGCGAGAAGCCGGCGCGCGTGGTGCTGCTGACCGAATGCTCGATGTCGGACAACGTGTCGGTGAACCACCCCGACATCGAATTCGTGCGGCCGTGCAACCTTTGTCCGCACATGAAGCGCATCACGCTGGGCAACATCCGCCGCGCGCTGGAAACGATGCAGCAAGAGGTCACCATCGATCCGGCCTTGGCCGAACCGGCGCGACGCTCGGTCGAGCGCATGTTGGAGGTTCACTGATGCAAGCGTTACCCAGCGTGATGGTCGAGCCCATCGTGCGAACCGCTCTGCTGGAGGACCTCGGGCGGGCCGGCGATCTGACCACGGACGCCATTGTGCCGGCCGAAAGCCAGACGGAATGCGCCTTGGTGGCCAGGGCACCTGGCGTTGTGGCCGGACTGGATTTCACCGCCATGACGTTCCGGCTGATCGACCCGGCGATCAAGATCGACGTCAGCCTGCCGGACGGCAGCCGGTTGCGTAAGGGCGACCGAATCGCGACGATCAGCGGACCGGCGCGCGGCATCCTGACAGCGGAACGAACCGCGCTGAATTTCCTCTGCCACCTCAGTGGCGTGGCCTCGGCAACCCGCGGCATAGCCGATGCGATCGAGGGCACCCACGCGCAGGTCTGTTGCACTCGAAAAACCATGCCGGGAATGCGGTTCGCTCAGAAATATGCCGTTCGTGTCGGTGGCGGATCAAACCACCGGTTCGGACTGGACGATGCGGTGCTGATCAAGGACAACCACGTCGCCATCGCCGGCGGGGTACGACCGGCGGTTGAACGCGCCCGAGCCGGCGTCGGCCATCTGGTTAAAATTGAGCTGGAGGTCGATACGCTCGCCCAGTTGCAGGAAGCGCTAACCTTGGATGTCGACGCCGTGCTGCTGGACAACATGGATCCCGACATGCTCCGCCAGGCGGTCGAGATGGTGGATGGGCGGGCCATCACCGAGGCATCCGGCCGTATCCGCCCCGACACGGCGCCAGCGATCGCCGCCAGCGGTGTCGATCTGTTGTCGGTTGGGTGGCTGACCCACAGCGCCACCGTGCTGGATATCGGGCTCGACCACTTGGGGTGACTTGCCGGCGGCGGCTGATTGGCCGCCGCCAGGTCGGTGGACTATGCGTGCAGCAGGTCCAGTGCCTCCTCGTAGATTTCCATGTTCTTGCCGAACGAAATCGCCGCCGCCTGGGCACCGGAGACCAGATGCATCCAGCGCCATGGCTCACGCGTGGCGTGGAACTCCTCGACAATCGCCTGATGGTGCTTGAAAGCGTGCATTTCGGTGAAGCTGTCGTGGCAGACGATCTCCCCCAGACGCCGCATCAGAACCTCGGGATCGTAACCCAGATCGACATATTGCTGCGCCAGGTTCACCGTTCCCTTGACCTCGGGAACCGCGCGCATCATGCCCAGGTTGGTGACCGTGGACCAGTCAGTCTGCGGCTGCTGATAGATGCTGTCGGTGATTGCCTCCAGCAGGTCGGCCTGGGAACGGTGCGGCAACGACGCCACCGCGGCGGGATCCGGCTGCGGTGCCGGTTCCATCCGGTACTGGGTCGATTTTACTTCAGGCCCGGTGTGCCACATCAACAGGATCAGCAGTTTGTTGCGCAGGCCAAGGCCATCGAGTTGCAGCAGATAGCGCCGAAGGTTGGCGCTGGTGTGCAGGTGGACATCCATCGGATTGCCGGTCAGCGACCGCAGGAACAGCCCGGCGGCGCCGATCGACAGCCCCTCGCCGCCGCCTTCCAGCGACAGTCCTTCGGCCAGCGCTTCGGCCATCAGCACCGGAATGTCGTTGTAGTTGTCGCACCGCCCGATCGCCTCTCCCAACCGCCCGATTTGCGCGGTTTCATCCTCGCCGCTGTGCTGACGGGTGACGCGGTTCATCAGCTCGTGCTTCTCGATCAACCCATCGATGTCCGGGATCGCCCGAGCGACGGGGAAGCGAGTGACGTAGCGCACCGCAGGCCGCATCAGTAACGGCAGAAGTCCCGGATCCATCGACTCAAGTGCTCGGTATGTAAACGCTGGAAAAATGAAGTAATGATCGTCCATCGCGTTCTTGGGGATCGCCACGCTCAACAGCAGATCGAGCGCTTCAATTGGCGGAACGTTTTGCCATAGCCACAGAAAGCAGTGGTCTGCCTTGTTGGTCTCGCCACGCTTGACCGCGGCGAGGAAGGCTTGCTTGGTGGCCTCCACACCGCCGAAATCGATCGGCTCGAATTCCAGCAAGCTGTACGGCCCCATCGCCGGGTGGTGAATATGTTTGTTCGACAGCGCAACGTGCTGCAGAACTGGGACGAACCGCTGTTCCCCGTCCAGACGCTCCGACAATCGCGTCACCGCATACATGCCAGCGAGCGGATGCAGCGGACCGCCGTGATGCCCTGGCGGCAGGTCCGACGAGCGTGCCACAGCCAGCGCGGACGCCGTCAGCATGGTCTTCGTCGGCACCCCGGCGCGGAGTTTTTCCAAGGTCCGATCAATGATTTCGGCGGGCGGCGTTTCCTCGATGAACTGCACCAAGGGTTCGATGGCGTCGGAAAATTGGACACGGCTGGGCATTGCAATTTCTCCTCAGGTGCAATCATTGACGTCTGACGGTTCACTTGCTTTCGCAGGATGCAGCCTCGGTTTCAGCGCGGTCATGCTTTGGTGCGGCCGACGTCTCATGGGGTCCGCTCGCGCCTGGCATTATCAATAGTCGCGACATCGGTTGATCGCTGACGTGATAGGTCAGCACGAAATCAGCCGTGTTCCTCAGATGATCGTCATACGCGCGGAGCGCAGTGTCAACGTTCCTGGGGCCCCAGCGCGAAAATGACGCCCGCGAAAATGACGCCCGCGAAAATGACGCCCGAGAAAGTAAGCCCTGGCCGATACCGGACCTTGGACTGAGTATACCTCTGTGCGCCCGAAGCCCGATCAGGCAAAACCTTCGAGCACCACCTTGCCGCGGGCGCGCCCGCTCTCGATCAACGCATGCGCGCGCTTCAGATTGGCGGCATTGATCGGACCAAACTTCTCACCGACGGTCGTGCGAATTGTTCCGGCATCGACTAAATCCGCCACCGCGTTCAACAGCATGCCCTGTTCCGCCATATCGGCGGTGTGAAGCGTCGAGCGGGCAAACATCATCTCCCAGTGTACCGACACGCACTTGCGCTTGAACAGCATCACGTCGAGTGTCGCCGGGTCGTCGATCACGGCAAAACGACCCTGCGGCGCGATCAGCTTTTCAACCTCACCCAGGTGCTTGTCGGTATTGGTGGTGCAGAACACAAATCCCGGCGCCGCGATACCCATCGCGTCCACCTGGGCGGCCAGGGGTTTGGCGTGGTCCAGCACATGGTGGGCGCCAAGTTCCTGAACCCAGGCGCGGGACTCGGGCCGCGACGCGGTGGCAATCACCGTCAGGCCGGTCAGCCGCCGCGCGAGTTGGATCGCTATCGAGGACACGCCGCCGGCACCGCCGATGATCAGGATCGAGTTCGCCTCCCCGGGCACCGGCTTGCGCACGTCCAGCCGGTCGAACAGCGCTTCCCAAGCGGTGATCGCGGTCAGCGGCAGGGCGGCGGCGTCCGCCCAATCCAGCGATCTCGGCTTGCGCCCGGCGATGCGCTCGTCCACCAGATGAAATTCGGCGTTGGTGCCCTGACGGGTCACGTCGCCGGCATAGAACACCGCGTCGCCGGGCTTGAACAGTCTTGCGTCGGCGCCGGTTTCGGCCACGACGCCCACCGCATCATAACCCAGCACCTTCCACTGCCCGGCGTCCGGCTTGGCGCGGCGGCGGACTTTGGTGTCCACCGGATTGACCGACACCGCACGCACCTCGACCAGCACGTCACGCCCGGCGGGGCGGGGCCTGGGCAACTCGATGTCGACCAGCGCGGCGGCTGCCTCTATTGGTAGCGAATCCTGGTAACCAATGGCCCGCATCAAGGCGTCCTCCTAACGGTGTCGGCCAAACACATGCCGCCGACGCCAAAAGGCTGCAAGATCCCGCTAGTACCCGGCCCGTTGGTTGCCTCGTCGGCAAAAACCAACGATGCATGATGGCTGATCCACCGCTGGGAAAACACCATGCCGCTGACTGGACTGAAGGTTCTCGATCTGACCCGCGTGCTTTCCGGCCCGTTCTGCACCGCCTTGCTCGCCGACATGGGCGCCGACGTCATCAAAGTGGAGGCGCCCGAAGGCGATTCGCTACGTGGCCAGGGCGCCATCAAAGCCGGAATTTCGTGGTATTTTGCCCAGTTCAATCGCAATAAGCGATCGATTAGGTTGGACCTCCGCAAGCCGGAAGCCAAGCCGATCCTGGCGCGCCTGATCGCGCAATCCGACGTGCTGGTCGAGAATTTTCGCCCCGGCGTGCTGGCTCGGATGGGGTTCGACGAAAGCCGGCTCAACGCATTGCGACCAAGCCTGGTGATCTGTTCGATCAACGGGTTCGGCAGCACCGGGCCGTACAAGGATCGCCCTGCGTTCGACTTCATCGCCCAGGCCATGAGCGGCTTCATGAGCGTCAACGGCGGCCCGCATGATCCACCGATGCGCTCAGGCTTGCCCATCAGCGACCTGGTGGCTGGGCTCTACGCGGCACTCAGCATCGCCGCCACTGTGCCGCACGCGCGCGAGACCGGGCAGGGACAGCGGGCCGAGGTCAGCCTGACCAACGGCCTGGTCAGCCTGTTGGCATACATCGCGACCAATTACTTCGCTACCGGAACGGCACCGCCGCGCAGCGGCAATGACCATCCGATTGCCGCGCCGTACGGGTTGTTCGCAACCCGCGATGGGCAAATCGCGCTGGCGCCGGCCGACGATGTGTTTTTCCGCCGCCTGGCCGACGCATTGGATGAACCCGGATTGAAAACTGATCCGCTCTACGCAACCCAGTCGGCGCGGGTCGCCAATCGAGCGCAAATCAACGCCATCGTCGGCGGCAAACTGGCAAGCGGCACTACAAGCCATTGGGTGGATGTATTAAACAACGCCGGCGTCCCTTGCGGCCCGGTCAACAGCGTGGTGGAGGTGTTCCAGGATCCGCAGATCAGGGCCCAGGACATGATCATCGACATCGACCATCCAAATCATGGCTCCGTCCGGATGCTCGGTTTTCCGATCAAGCTGTCGGCAACGCCCTGCCGCGTGAGGCGTTTCGCTCCCGGTCTGGGAGAACACTCCGACGAGATCCTGGCGGAACTCGGGTTCGCGTCCTCAGAGCGGCAGGCCTGGCGGCAGAGCGGAGTGATTTGATGCGGCGCCGATCGGTCCTTTTAATGTTCGGATTGCTGGCCCTCGGTTGCGCCGTATCGGTCGGCATCGGCGCTTGGCGCCATGCTTCAGCACAAACGGCAAATTGGATCGGTAACGACATAAATGGCCTGCACTACGAGGTCCTGTTGCCGGAAAACTACGTCACGACCCGCGCCTATCCGGTGGTGCTTTACCTGCACCAACTCGATATGGGGGATTATCCGGACGCCCTGCGCAAGCAGGTTGACGGATGGTTCGCCACGCACGCATTCCGGTCCCGGCACCCTTGTATCGTTGTCGTCCCGATGCTTGATCAAACCAAGGATCCCGGTGGCCGCACGGTCAATTTCGGCGGTAAGCGGGATGGCCATATCGGTGAAGTTAATACCATAGCCGCGTTAAGGCAGGTAATGGATCGTTACCGGATCGATCTGGATCGGGTCTATGTCACCGGCAACTCGATGGGCGGGATGGGCGCGTGGCAGATGCTGCTGGATTACAACGTCTAGACCGGCGGCAAAGGACATATCTTCGCCGCCGGCATGCCTCTGGCCGGCGCGCAACGCACCGCCGATCCGGCCCAGGCGGCAGCCGCGCTGCGACAGGTTCCGATCTGGGCGATACATGGGGCCAAGGACAACAATGTCTCGCTGGACTGGGATCGCGCGATGGCAAAGTTGCTGGCGGGCGGTCCGACCTTCCGCTACACCGAGGTTCCCGACGTTGGCCACGATGTCTGGGATAACACCTACACGCGAGACGATGTTTGGGACTGGCTTTTTTCGCAAAAGGCCGCGAAGGCATGACCCTCAGATCCACTTGCGCCAGCGAAACACAGCCAGTGGGATCAGGGTCGTCAAGATGATGAGACCCCAGCCCCACGCGTAGCCCCAGGCCCAGTCATACTCCGGGATATTCTTGAAGTTCATGCCATAGACGCCGGCAATTAGCACCGGTGGGATGCCGACAACCGAAGCAATCGCCATGACCTTCATGACATTGTTCTGGGCGATATTGATGAAGCCCAAAGTCGCGTCGAGCAGGAATTGCAGCTTGTCGTTCAGGTAGGTGTCGAAATCGCTGACCGACGCGATGTCCTGCCGCAGCGTTGCCAGCCGGGGGATCAAATCCTTCGGCAGCCAGTCGGCTGCCGTTGTCTCCACATAAGGCGCGATCCGCGCCGCCCCGACCTGGGTGTCCCGGACATGAGAAATCTGGTCGCCAATACGCCCGATCTGACCAAGGGTGTGGCGCAGAATGGCGTCTTCCGCCTTCCGCCCTCCCTCTTGATTGACACCCATGGCGAAAATGGCGTGGGAAATCGAATCAAGGTCGGCACGCACCTGCTCCAGAACATCGGCCTGACGATCGACGATGGCCTCCATCAGGTCGACGAAGATGTGCGCCCCCGAACTTGGGGGTGCCGACCGGCTGGAAACCTGTTCTTCATACGTATCAAATAACCGGTGCTCGGCGAAGCGAACGGTGATCAGCCGGTCCGGGCTGACCACGAAGCCGGCAGAGACGCTGCGCAATCCGTGCTCGGCATATCTGACCAGCGGCATGCTGAGGTACAGCGCACCGTCGCGGCTGGCGAGCCGACTGGACGTTTCGATTTCGCTGACGTCCGCTTCCGACGGCACCGTCAACCCGGTTGCCTGTTGCACCCGGTCGATCTCCTCTTGTGCCGCGTTCAGCAGGTCGATCCACACCGCATGACGCAGCGCGTCAGCAGATCCGGTATCGGCCAATCGGTGCAAATGAACGCCGTCGCAAGCAAACGCCTTGATCATCGCGAACACCTCCAGCGCAATTGATCCGGTCCGGACTGCGACGAACGGTTCGGGTTCGCTTAACCTACCGGAAATACTGCGAACAATTTAATCCGGCGACTCGGTGCAAGTCGATGAAAACCCCTGCCAGCTGAATCCGGACAGCGCTGTTACTGCGACTCGCGGAACGGATCGGCGACGCGTGGCCAAAACGCGCGCGTGCGCTTGGTGTAGGGAAGCGCCGCGTAATCGAAATCCAGCGCACCAGCCCCGGATACATACCGAATGGCTCGCGCCACCTGGGCAAATCCCGCCTGGAAATGCTGCGACGACTTCACCACGACAACCGCCTTGTCGTGCAGCGTCAGCCCCAGCCCGGTGAACGCATCCGGTGAAAAGACCTGCTGGCGCCGGCTGGTCAGTACCAGATCGACTCCGTCGCCGCACACCCAGACGCTTGGACCATACTCCGCGCGCCCACCGCTCAGTCCGCCCTGAGAATGGTTTAGCGCAATCGCGCGGACCGTCACCATCAGGTCTATTGGATCACCTGATGCGGCGCCACACTTGCCTCCGACCCGCAGCATGAAGGTCGCACCCTGGCCGGCCTCGATGCAGAACTGCACAGCTTGCGCATCCCAAAAGCAGCCGATCACGACGTCCTGCATCTCGCGGTCCAGCACCCGCCGCAAGATCGCGGTACTGTCCGAAGGCGCCCCGCCACCGGCGTTGTCCGAGGCATCCGCCAGCACCAACGGCCCATTGCCGCCCCCGGACGTCGCGCCGTCGAGCGCATCGTCTATGCCATCAAGTCTGGCAGCCGCGGCATGGCGCATCCGCCAAAGTTCCTCGCCCAACCGCCGCGCCAAGGCGCCCGCCGCCTAGGTATCGCGATCGGCGACCACCAGGATCTTGCTGCCGACATCGGCCACATCCGCCCATGGGAAGCCGTGGCCGAAGGACACCGAAAGGATGCCGCCATGCCCCTCCAGCGCCTTCATCCGGTCGACGAAACCACGCAACGGATCTTGGGTCGGCCGATACGTGGCGATCATCCGGCAGTCGTGATAGGCCATCACTGGCCTGACCTTCCCAAGTGCCGCATCCAGGCAAATGCGGTAGAGTTCGGGCGCACGATCGCCGATATCAACGTGCGGGTATTCCTTGTACAGAACAATCGCATCGGCATTCGCCCGCATCTGCTCGGTCAGATGGCAGTGCAGATCCAGTTCCAAGCCGATCGTCGCATCGCGCCCAACGATCCGCCGCACCCGCTCCAGCGTATCGCCCTCGCAATCGTCATAGCCATGCGCCACCATTGCCCCGTGCATGAACAGCAGCACGACATCCACCGGCATGGCGGCGCGTAGATCCGCGAGGATCATGTCGCGCAGTTCTTCGTACACATGCCGTAGCGTCGTCCCGGCAGGCTGCGCAAAGGTGCAGATACTTTCGACAACTGTGTGCCCGTCTGCCTCGCCCAGCCGACGCCACGCGATCAGCGGGATATTGGAGATTGTCGGAGGTTTGCGGCTGCCATCATGACGGAACCATTCCCGGCCACCGGTGAAAGCGGCACGCCCGGTCGGCAGCGGCGAGAACGTATTCGTCTCGGTCGCCAGCGTCGCCATGAAGATCTTCATGCCGCGATCAGCCCGCCATCAGCCGGTTGCTCTCCCGATCGCCGAAGAAGATGTCGGTCGAGATTTCGTCCACCCTGTTGCAGCCGGTATAGGCCATGGTCTTGTCCATCTCGGTCTGGATGAAGCCCACCGCCTTGGACGCCCCGGCCTGGCCGCCGACCGCCGTGCCGTACAGCGTCGCCCGCCCGGTCAGCACGCATTTCGCCCCGAGCGCCAACGCCTTGACGATGTCAGATCCGCGTCGGACGCCGGAATCCAGGATCACGGTCGCCTTGTCGCCGACCGCCTCGGCGATTTCCGGCAGCATGTCCAGCGTTGCGGCGGCGCTGTCCATATTGCGGCCGCCGTGGTTGGATACGATCAGGCCGTCGACGCCATAGCCGACCGCCTTCAGCGCATCATCCACGCGGTTGATACCCTTCAGCATCAAGATGCCCGGCCACTTGTCGCGGAAAATGCGGATATCGTCCCAATTAAGCGAGTCCTGCCGCATCACCTCCCGGGTCCCCGGATCAGTGCCGATCGGGCGCCGGTATGGGTCTGGATAGTTTTCGTTGCGCGGCATCCCGATGGTGGTGAAATACTTCATCAGCACGGTGGTGAACCAGGTCGGATGCTGCATGATGTCCCAGGTAAAGCGCAACGTCGGATGGAACGGCAGCAGAAAACCGTTCTTGGCGTTGTACTCCCGGTTCGGCGGTACGATCGTGTCGGTGGTAACGATCAGCGCTTCGAAGCCGTTGTTCTTGGCACGCTCGATCAATTGGTAGGACAGCTCCCGCTGCTTCCAGACATAAAGCTGGAACCAGAGCCGGAAGTTCGCCTCCTTGGCGATCTTTTCCATCGAGGTCATCGCCCCCGTCGCCAGCGTGAACGGGATTTTCGCCCGCGCTGCCGCCTTCGCCAGTTCCAACTCCCCCTCGTGCCAGCAGAGGCCCGCCGCACCGGTGGGCGCGATCGCCATCGGCAGCGCGATGTCCTTGCCGAACAGTGTGGTCTTGGTCGAACGACCGGACACATCGACCAGCGCCCGATGCTTCAGCTTGATCTTCTCGAACGCGTGGCGGTTGTTGCGCAACGCCAGTTCATCCTCTGTCGAGCGGTCAACGAACTCGAACACACCACGCGGCAGGCGCCGCTTCGCCGCTTCGCGCAGATCGAATACGTTGTAGCAATTGTCCAGCCTCGCCATGCCCCATTTCCCCCGTGATGGCGGAATGATGAAGCCGGCGGGAACCGTGTCAAGCGGCGCATCCCGGGCCACTGGTCTGCAAGCCCGCATCCAAAACTCTTATCTATGGCTGGAAAACCAAACGTTCTATGAACGCGGCCTGGCCCGCGGCGAAGGAACCGACCCGATGACCGACTACCTCTCTCTGGTATCCGATTTGATCCGTCAGGCGCGAACCGCCGGGGCCGACGCCGCCGACGCGGTCCTGGTGAACGGGACCTCGCTGTCCGTGGCCTCGCGCCAAGGCAAGATCGAGCACCTGGAGCGATCCGAGGGCCGTGATCTCGGCCTACGCGTGTTTGTCGGCAGGCGCGCCGCGATCGTGTCATCCACCTCACTCGACCCAGCCGGCTTCTCCGGCCTGGCGGAGCGTGCGGTGGCAATGGCCAAGGTCGTGCCCGAAGACCGGTTTGCCGGGCTGGCCGAGACCTGGGCACCGCCGGACGACATGAACCTTGACATGGCCGACCCTGCCGAACCGGCGCCCGATGCCCTGGCTGTTCGCGCCGCCGCCGCCGAAGCAGCCGCCTTCTCGGTTCACGGCGTCACCAATTCAGAGGGCGCTGAGGCGGGCTACGGCCGCAACGAGATCGTCCTGGTGACTTCCGCCGGCTTTGCCGGACGCCGCGTCGGCACCAGCCACTCGATTTCCGCG
The DNA here is from genome assembly GCF_965277165.1 of Rhodopila sp. Taxonomy (GTDB): domain Bacteria; phylum Pseudomonadota; class Alphaproteobacteria; order Acetobacterales; family Acetobacteraceae; genus Rhodopila. Next base: position 204,471 of record NZ_CBDICE010000005.1, on the reverse strand, counting down.
ACCGCGCTCGCTGGCGCCGGCACCGACATGCAGCGCGACTACGATTACCACAGCACGGTCTATTTCGCCGATCTCGACGACCCCGCTCAGATCGGCAGAAGCGCCGGCGAGCGAGCCATCGCCAGGCTCAACCCGACCCGTCCAAACACCGCCCGGATCCCCGTCGTCTACGACCCGCGCGTCGCCGGTGGTCTGCTCGGCCATCTCGCCGGCGCAATCAACGGCGCCGGAGTTGCCCGAGGCACCAGCTTTCTCAAGGAAAAGCTGCACCAGCTTGTGTTCGCCGCCGGCATCAACATCCACGACGATCCACGCCGAGTGCGCGGCGCCCGGTCCAGGCTGTTCGATGGCGAGGGCACCCCGACCAAGGCCCAGGCGCTGATCGAGGACGGGGTGCTGACCACTTGGCTGCTCGACAGCCGATCCGCCCGCCAACTTGGATTGGCGTCAACCGGTCATGCCTCGCGCGGCACCAGCGGCCCGCCGTCGCCGTCCCCCAGCAACCTGTACCTCGCTGCCGGGACGGCGACACCGGCGGCGCTGATGGCCGATATCAAGCAGGGCTTCTATATCACCGAGATGATCGGTATGGGGGTGAACGGGGTGACCGGTGACTACAGCCGCGGTGCCGCCGGCTTCATGATCCGAGACGGAGCCTTGGCCGAACCGGTCGCCGAGGTCACCGTCGCCGGCAATCTGGTGGAGATGTTCGCCAACATGGTGGCCGCTTCGGACCTGGTGTTCCGACGCGGCACCGACTCCCCCACAGTGCGGATCGACGGGATGACGATGGCAGGCGGATAACGCGCCCGGCTTGATCCGTCGTCCGATCTCTCAACAGCCGGCCTCGCGCGGCGGAAAATACTGCGGCGCCTCGGCGCGCGCGAACATGCCGTAGTCACGGATCACGCGCACCACGCGGTGCCGGCCTGCCATCTGGCTGATCCCAGCTTCGGCTGCCGCGGGATCGGACCACGATTGTAGATACAGCCCATTGCCAGGCCGGGTGATGCTGTCGAACGCCTCGCCGCCGGACACGGACGTCAGGGCACTCAGCGCCTGCTCGGTCAACGTCAATGCCTTGGACGCGCCGATTTCCGTGGCATCGAAACGCTGCTGCGGCAGCGCCTCCTGCGCCTCGGTGTCGGCAGTGATCTCGCCGACCCGCAGATGGTAATCGGCCAAGACGGATGATCGGCCCTTGCCCTGGATTTCGTGGTGCAGGGCGTGTGTGCGCCAGCGAATCAGGGCCTTCTCATCCCGCCAGATCGAAAGCGACACCAGCCAACCGGGCCGGCTAACGCTGGCGTAACGCTCGTTGACGATGAAACCGTCGATGGCGACCAGTTCAGGCCGCAGCACACTGGCGTGGCCAAGGTAGTCTTCCCAGGCCTCGGGCCGAGGCTTTACTTCGAAGATGACTGCGAACATGGATCAGCTCCTCGAATCGGTCAGGAAGCTTTCGGTCGCGTGATACAACGCGTGGCGGTTTGCCTCCAGATGCATCAAGTGGGTGGCGCGCGCGACCTTGATATCGCGGCCATCTTCGATCGTATCCAGCAGCCAGGCCGCGTCGGCGTCGGTAGACATGCTGTCCCATTCCCCGCGAATGATGGCGAGCGGAGCCCGGATCAACCCAGGATCATAGACCAAAGAGCCGGCCCAGGCGTCAAAAATGTCCTGGAACGCCCCGCCGGGAATCCTGACCGCCGGCGGCTGGCGATCGCGGCTTTCGCAATCCGAGTTCAAATAGGCCTCGCCCCATGCGTCGAAGTGTCGGCGCGACAGCACCGGGGCCTCGCCTTGGGGAACATCGGCCGTGAAGCGGTCCCATTGATCCTGCAATGAGATCAGCCTCCAGGCGGCAAGCTTCGGTGCGTCGCCCAGCGGTGCCCTTCGCGCGATTGGGCCGAAGAACACCATGCGGTCGACCAATTCGGGGCAGCGCCCGGCGAAATGCCGGGCGACCATGGTGCCCCAGGAATGGGCAACCAGCGACAGCCGTTCGGCTCGATGGTGGGCCACAACGAAGCGCACCGCCGCCTCGAGTTGCCGGCTGGCATCGGCGGTTCGCCCAAGCGGTGCGTGCGGATCGGTGTCCGGATAAGGGTCGGAGAAGCGGCCGAAACCGTGGCAATCGAGGCCCCAGACATGGAACGCAGCGTCACACAGTTCATCGCGCCAGGATCGCCCATCAAAGCGGTGCGCGATGGAAAGCGCCGAGCAGAACGTGCCGCCGTGGACATACAGCACGATGCCGCGCACGGGAACGCCCTCCGGCGGGGGCAAATGCCGCAGAAATAGTCGAAGTCCCGCTCTTGGGCTCGGAATCCGAACGTGTGTCTCCCGCGGGTCCAACTTCGGCGCGTCGGTCATCGGGTCATCTCCTTCGTCGAGCATGACCTGACAATGGGGATGCAGCGGCGCGGCATCTGCCTCGATCAGTTCGGTGTGGACCGAAGCGTCGCGGATAGCGGGTGGCCGTAAGCGGTATGAGCGAAATCGGTAGAAATCATTCGACATCGATGGTGCTGGAGTTAACCGGGTAACGCGGACCACGCGATTGCCGGGCAGATCAATGATCGCCGATCGACGCCCGTGGGTCAGCCCCGCGTGCCCATTCGTTGACCAGCGTGTATCCGATCCCCAGCAGCACTGGCCCGAGGAAAATCCCCAACAGCCCGAACGCCAGTGCGCCGCCGAGCACCCCAAGCACCGTCAGCACGAAAGGCAATTGCGCGCCGCGAGAAATAAACCACGGTCGGATCAGACTGTCGGACCCGGAGATCGCGCCGATACCGTAAATCCCCAGGAAGATTCCCCAACCGACATGCCCGCTACTCATCAGCCAGATCGCCGCCGGGATCCAAATCACCGGCGCCCCGATCGGCAGCACCGCAAGCAGGCCAGCCAAACTGCCCAGCAGCACCGGCCGCGGCACGCCGGACAACCAGAGGCCAAGCGCAGTAAGGATCCCTTGCACAACCGCGGTGCCGAGGATGCCATAGACCACGCCCCGTACAGTCGCCCCGGTCACCGCGATCAGACGTTCGGCCTGCACCCCGGCAATCCGATGCAGCAACAGGCGCAGCCGATCCGCGATCGGTTCGCCATAGACATAGAAAAAGAACGCCACGAACAGCGCCAGCAAGAACATCAGCACGCCGTTGGCGATGCCCAGCAGAAGGCTGAGGGCGTTTTCGACGACGATGCCGAAATACGGCCGCAACGCCTCCAGCATTACGCTGACATCGGCGGCCCAGCGGTTCCACAGATCGCCAACGGTGGTGCCGATCACCGGGACATCGAACACCCAGCTTGGTGAATCCGGCAGGCCGGCGCGCAAGCCTTCCATGATCACGTGCCGCAGATGGTTGACATCATCGGCGCTGCCCGGCGCGGCGACCGCGATCGGCAGCACCAGCACGACGGCGGTCAGCAACACCATCAGTGACGCCGCCCAGATCCGCGGCAGCCGCAGATGCAATCGCAGCCAGTCATAGACCGGCCAGGTGGTGAACACCAGGATCCCGGCCCACAGCAGCGCCGACAGAAACGGATACAACACCAGCACGCAGCCGATCGCCACGCCGCCCAGCAGCAGGCCCATCAGTATCCGTTCAGCGATCATGCCTCTCCATTCGCGATTGCTCGCATTGCGCGCCGTCGCCGTGCCCGAGTATCTGATCGCAGGCAAGCGCCAGACCCGGAGCGTCCATGATTCGACGCGTGATACGAATACGCAAAAGCGACGTATCGCGCTTCCCCGACGCGCGATACTAGCCAAGTATGTCGCGCACCTGTAGTTTCCGTCGCAGCCGGGCATCCCCCGAGGATCGACTTCCATGGATCGTTCCAGCAACTCGTCCACCGGGAGCATGGCCAAAATCAGTCGTTGCGTGTTTCGTACGGGCAGACAAAGGGGGTCTCTCCATGTGGGCGTCCCAGCCCGCCGACCGAAACCGCTTGGGGCGATCAACGGCAAAGGAGGTCTGCCATGCCACGCTTAGCCGCCAACCTGTCGATGATGTTCAACGAGGTGGCGTTCCTCGATCGTTTCGCCGCCGCCCGCCGAGCCGGCTTCGAGGGCGTGGAATTTCTGTTCCCCTATGAATTCCCCCCCGCCGTGCTTCGCGAACGCCTGAGCGCCGAAGGCCTGACCCAGGCGCTGTTCAACATGCCTCCTGGTGACTGGGCGAATGGGGAACGTGGCATGGCCAGCATGCCCGGTCGTCAGGGCGAGTTCCGCGAGTCGGTGAAACGGGCGTTGGATTACGCCGCCGCGCTGGATTGTCGGCAGATCCATTGCATGGCCGGAATCGTGGCCGCCGACGTGCCGCTGACCACGGCAACCGCGGTCTATGCCGCGAATCTCGCCTGGGCCGCGGAACAGGCTCAACCAGCTGGCGTGCGCGTGGTGATCGAGCCGATCAACCATCGCGACATGCCCGGCTATTTCCTCAATACCCAGGCTCAGGGCGCCGCCATCGTCGAGGCAATCGGGCGCGACCGCCTAGGTCTGCAGTTTGACGTCTATCATGTGCAAGTCACCGAGGGTGACATCACCAAGCGTATGGAACAGTTCATGCCGCTGATCGCGCACATCCAGATTGCCGACGTCCCGGCTCGGAACGAACCCGGCACCGGCGAGATCGGCTGGTCCTACGTGTTTCGCCGGATCGACGAACTCGGCTATCAGGGCTGGGTCGGCTGCGAATACCGCCCCACCGCGGATACCGCCGCCGGGCTGGGCTGGCGCGAACGCTTCGACGTTTGAACACCCGGTGTCGGGACAGGAGAGCAAACCACAATGAAAATCGGATTTATCGGCCTCGGCATCATGGGCCGGCCCATGGCGCTGAACCTGAAAAATGCCGGCCATGATCTCATCGTCCCCGATCGGTCCAGCCTGACCGAGGAACTCCGAGGCGTTGCCAAGGTGGTGCCGACGCCGAAGGCGGTCGCGGCGGACTCCGAGGTGCTGATCCTGATGCTTCCCGACACCCAAGACGTCGAAACCGTGCTGTTCAGTGAAAACGGCGCCGCCGACGGCCTGAAAAAGGGCACCTTGGTCATCGATATGTCCTCGATCGGCCCGCTCGAGACCAAGGGCTATGCCAAGCGGATCAACGACCAGGGCTGCGACTACCTCGACGCCCCGGTGTCCGGTGGCGAGGTCGGCGCCAAGCAGGCCACGCTGACCATCATGGTCGGCGGCCCCGACGCCGCGTTTGCCCGCGCCAAGCCGCTGTTCGAACTGATGGGCAAGAACATCACCCATGTCGGCGCCGAACCCGGCGCCGGGCAGATCTGCAAGGTCGCCAACCAGATCATCGTCGCGCTGAACATCCAGGCGGTGTCGGAAGCGTTGGTGTTCGCTTCCAAGGCGGGCGCCGATCCGGCCAAGGTGCGTCAGGCAATCACGGGCGGTTTCGCCTCCTCCCGCGTTTTGGAGTTGCATGGCGAACGCATGCTCAACGGCAAGTTCGACCCCGGCTTCAAGATCAGGTTGCACCAGAAGGACCTGAATCTCGCGCTCTCCTCGGCCAAGACGCTCAATCTGTCCCTGCCCAACACGGCCATCGCCCAGCAGATGCTGGCCTCCTGCATCGCCCACGGCGGCGGGGAACTGGACCATTCGGCGCTGATCCTCGCGATCGAAGGCCTCGCGGCACACAGCATCCGAAAATGATCACGGCTTGGGCCGGACGTTCAAACTGCGAATCGCGCGGAAAAAAGCCATAAGGCGTTGCCGGGTGTACTGTCACCCCGGCAACGATCGATGTTTGGGCGATGGGCAGCCCACTGCATAGTGGGAACGAGTCGCAGGAGATGAAAAGGGGTTGAGTTTTCAAACTCCGCCACAATAAACTGTAGAGAACACGCCGATTCTGAGACATCGGCCGCTCGAATCAAACCACCTATTCTGCATGCCCTCCGCTTCGGATTCCGGAGAAGTGGCGGACTTTCAGTTAGTTACCCGCATAAGTTGCGTGAGGGCGCCTATCCTATGTCGATGCGATTTACCGAAATTGGCCAACAACTTCGCGCCTACCGACTCGAATCGGGCTTGCGCGCCGAGGAGATCGCGGCGCGTCTGGGCGTCTCACGCGCCGCGCTCTACCGCTATGAAAAAGGCGAGGTGATCAAGCTCGACACCATCAAGCGGCTGGCTGAACTGCTGAAAATCTCCCCGCTGTCGCTGCTCGGGATCGGCGTCGAGTACTACAACCGCCCGATCGGCTATTTCGAGCGTGTGCGTCAGATCGAGGAAACCGCTGATCAGGTGCTGCAGTTGTCCGGGCCGCTATGCTATCTGACAACGTCAGACGCCTATGATAACGCGCTCGGCGAGGCGTTTGAGGAGACCGCCGACCAAGCCGGTGCCGAACGGATGGCGATGCGCAGCATGGCCGAGCAGGTTCTCGGCATTCTCGCCGCCAGGAAACGCATGTATGCGATGCGTCGGCCGAGCATTATTGCGATGGTCTCACTGCCCGCGGTGCAGCGGCTAATCGAGGTCGGAATAGTGAGCGGACCGCATCTTTCGGACCGCGCGCGCCGGATCTGCCGCGACGTCGCGCTGTCCGAGATCGAGAATATCGCAAATCTCATGGAGACCGAACCGATGGGATTGCAGTTCGGCTTGCTGGCCGGTTCGCCGCCGAGTTCCTCGTTCAAGATTCTGCGAGCTCGCGACCGGGTCAGCCTGGCGATCAATCCGTTCCGCACCGACACCCATCCCGGCGCACAGACCGGCGTGGCTATGATTACCGGCGCTGACGAAGCGGTTGCCGCGCATCAGCGTGTCGCCGAGGCGAGCTGGCGGGAAGCGATCAAGGGTCCGTCCGGCGCCGGACGGCTGCGTCAGTTGCTCAACGTGACGTCGCCAGTCTCGTAACGGTCCCAGCGAGGTGCTCGATAAACTCGAGATAGGTTCGCAAGTTTTCTTGATCCCTCCGGTGGACGATAGGCTTTGAAGTCTCGGTGTATGTGCCTATCATTTCGTAAGTTTTATTGTGGAAAGTTAACATGGCAGGCGGCGGCGCCAGGCTGTGGCAACCGCTTAGCAAGGTGCATCGAACTGTTTTGAGCAGCAGATTGATCGACCTCCTTGCCGGACGATTTGGCCGCTGGTTTCCCCATGTCGCAGGGAAACCCTCGGACTCGCCCACTTCCGACGACCCGAATACAATGCAAGGGGAGCGCTTTCAGGCCCAGAAGATGGAATCGCTTGGCCGACTGACCGGCGGTGTGGCGCATGACTTCAACAACCTGCTGACCGTGGTGCTGGGTAACGCGACTGCCCTTCGCATCAACGCCGAGTCGCGCGGCGACAGCCAGGCGGTGCAACGGGCCGAAATGATCGAGCGTGCGGCCGAACGCGGCGGGCGGCTTGCGGGTCAGTTGCTGTCGTTCTCGCGCAAGCAGATGCTTCGCCCTGAAACCATCTCGGTCTATCAGATCCTTTCCGCGACACATCCGTTGCTTGCCCAAGCGGCCGGCGAAAGCGCGCGCGTTCTGCTGCAGGCCGAACCCGGGCTGTGGAGCTGCCTGGTCGACCCGGGCCAGCTTGAATCGGCGATCCTCAATCTGGTGCTGAATGCGCGGGATGCGATGCCGCTCGGCGGCAACATCAATATATCCTGCCACAACACAAGGATCGATCGCGCCGCGAAGGCCAATGGCGCCCGCGCCGCCGGCGATTACGTCCGCATCGACGTGCGTGACACCGGGGTCGGGATCGCGCCGGAAATCCGGGAAAAGGTGTTCGAGCCATTTTTCACTACCAAACCGACCGGCCAGGGCAGCGGCCTCGGCTTGGCGCAGGTGCATGGCTTTGCCGGCCAATCCGGCGGTTGGGTGGAACTGGAAAGCACCGTCGGACGCGGCACGACGATGTCGCTGTTCTTGCCACGCGCCACCGGACGCCAGCCTTCGCCGACACCGGTCGCCGATGGGTCGGTGCCCAGCGGCACCAACCAGACCATCCTTGTTGTCGAACCGGACGCCGACCTGCGGATAACGACCTGCGAAACCTTGACCAGTAATGGCTATCACGCTGTCGGTGTCGCCAACGGGTCGGGCGCACTAACCCAGTTCGTATCGGATGAACCGATCCATGCGCTGCTGACAACGGCACGTTTGCCGGGCGGCGTCAGCGGCCTGGCTCTGGCGCGCAGCGCTCGTCAATCGCGTCCCGATCTTTGTGTTCTGTTGACGTCCGGAACGTTGGACGACATCCCCGACGAGGCCCGCCACGCTTCTCTGGGCGGCGACGCGCGATTTGAGTTCGTGATGAAACCATATCGTCCCGCCGACCTGGTCCGGATGGTCGGGGCGGTGCTGTCGAGCAAAACGTTTTCGACCGAAACCGAACAGCTGCTGGCCGATGCCCGGGACAGCGCAGAACATAGCGTTTCCGCGACAACGACCGCTGGCGACCCGGCGCGACGACCGGACGTCTCGCAGCACACCGGATTGCCCCGGAACGCGATCCGGCTCGGCGTGATGCCGTTCCGAAGCATCGGGGCGAGCAGCGGCGACGCCGACTTTTCTCAGGGCCTTGCCGAGGAAATCACCACCGCGTTTTCGCGCTTTCGTTGGATCACCTGCGTCGGGCCGGCATCCGTCGCGGCGCTTGCCAACGAACCGCTGACCGAGAGCGAGCGCTGGGGGCAACTTGACCTGGATTTTCTGATCGAGGGCAGCTTCCGGAAAAAACAGGACAGGATCACGGTTTTGCTCCGGCTGGCGAATATGCGAGGAGCCGGCGCGATCAGTTGGGGCCGACGTTTCGACGGCTTGCTGCCTGATCTGCTGGACCTGCAGGATCGCATCGCTTCTGAGTCGGCTGCTCAGGTCGCGCCCGAACTTTTGGTGTGGGAAGGTCTGGAGTCGAAGTCGCGGCCCAGGGTCGATCCCACCGCTTACGATATGATGCTGCGCGCGATACCGGCGATCTATCGGCTGGACGAACACGCGTTTCGCGAGTCTGGGCAATTGCTAGAACGTTCCTTGGCGCTCGATGGCGCCCGCGCGGCATGCCATTCCTGGCTCGCCCACTGGCATTTGTTTCTGCTCGGCCAAGGCTGGGCGGTGGATGCCGAACAGGCGATGCGTCGGGCAGACGAACTTTCGCGACGCGCGGTTGTGCTGGATCCCGAAGATGCCAGAGGGTTTACCGTCGCCGGACACGTTCGGGCGTTCTTGAACAGGGATGCCGAAAGTGCTCTGGGTTTGCATGAACGCGCAATCGCCCTGAACCCTAATATGGCCCTTGCCTGGTGCTACTCCGGTTTGGCTTATAGTTACATTGGAGAACACAACGAGGCAATTCGCCGCACGGAGCATGCCAGGCGCTTGTCCCCGCACGATCCTCACAGGTTCTTTTTCGATACAGCGTTGGCGCTGCCGATGTTTCTGAGCGGCCGATACGAAGCGGCGGCGCAGATGTGTCGTCAAGCGCGCGATCATCATCCAGGCCTGTCTTCGACCTATAAGCTCCTGTTAGCTGCGCTTGGTTACCTGGGCACTGGTCGTGAAGCAACCAACGTCCGCAGCGCTCTTTTGGCTTTGGAACCACAGTTCTCGCTTCGCGACGCGGCTACTCGTTCTCCATTAGCGAGGCAGCAGGATTTGGATTGTTATCTCCAGGGGCTTCGTCTGGCGGGAATTCCCGAACGTGCTAAACCTGCGCTGGCGCCGCATTGACAGTTTGCATGCCACTAAATGGACAAACCCCCTGGCGGCGCTTCCGCGCGGCTACAGCGTAAGCGCCGAACGGACGGTCGGGATCATCGGTCGGCACCGCGATCGTCGATCGATACGCGTCCCAGTCGGCGTCCTCCATGCTGAGCATGTCAGGCACGATCGTGGTGGCGTTCAACGTCTGGTCGGCATACGCCTCACGTGGCAGGGGCTGTACCTGCAGCAGCGGAAAATCCGCTTTCAGATGCACGGGCTTATGGGTCCGCGTCAGCCGCAGGTTGGTGAACAGAGGGCCAAACCATTGGTCGGTCTCAACTATACCTTCGTAGAGACTGTATCCCCCCGGTGTCGCGAGGTTGGCCGGAGGGCGCACCAATAGGCTCCATCCCGGCGCGGTGCGTGCCATCAGTCCGGTCCAAATTTGAACCATTCCAGGCTCTGGCAATACGGTCAGAAACGGCGGTGCACAGCCTTCCAATTCTGCTGGCGCGGCGCTGTTGAAGGCCTGCGAGAAATTTGGAAACTGAGCGGCAGGCGATAGCGGCATCCAATCAGGTGCCCCATCAAAATACCAAAAAATATCGTGCCCATCCCAGATCAATTGCAGATCCATTGGGGAAAATACCCACCAGCCATAGCCCGCCGCGCTGGTGACGGCATCGCAATAGCGATACGCTCGCGTCGGCAAAGTACCGAGCGCGGAACGGTCGGCTCGCTGGGGCGGCCGAGCCTCTGCGATCAGGCGATGAAATTGCAGGCGCGGTTCGCTCTTGGGCATGCCGATACTTTCGCAAAGACAATAAGGCAGGAATTATGCCGCTCCGGTACAAACTGCCGGAGCGGCACCGTATCAGTTACTTCTGCAGCGGCAGGCGGCAAGCGGCACCGAAGCTGATTCGACCTTTGTCGGTTACGGCCGGGAGAGGGAGCGGCAAGCGGCAAGCGGCGCCAAAGCTGATGCGACGGTTGTCGGCCACGGCCGGTACCGCGTTCGGCAAGCGGCAAGCGGCGCCAAAGCTGATGCGGCCGGAATCCGTCACTGCCGGAACAGGGCTCTGAACGTCGGTCACAGTCATGTCGGGACGCGGCAGATCAGCGAGCGACATTTCGGTGGAAGCGGAATTGAAAGTTGTCATTGGGTCTCTCCTTTTTGTGATCAACAATCCGTGAATAGCCTGCCGCGGTTTCCTCGCGCAATAAAAAACTCACAAGTCCGTGATCACAAAAACGTTCTCCAAAGACAACTTATACTGCGGCGAAATAGTAGTATTCGTAAGGTGTTCGGAGAACCAATTCAGTGCCTGCCCAACCCAACGCACTGAAAGGGGCCATCTGAGAACGCACAACCACCCCTCAAGCCGCCGCCCTCGGCGGCCGGAACAGCATCAGCGGGACCAGGAAAAACACCAGCGCCGTCGCCGCCGCCGACACCAGAATCAGCGGCGCCAACCTTTGATCGAACACATGCTCATACAGCGCCGATCCCAGCGTGTCCGATATCGGCGAGGTCAGGTTCACGATCGACATCATGGCGGCAAACGCAAAACCCTCGGCCCCCTCGGGGCAGGCGTCGGCGGCCAGCGACATGGTGGCGATCATCGCGATCATGCTGGTGACGCCGCTCAGCACCCAGATCACGATCGCCGTGCCCGGCCCGATCAGCGCCAGCGTCGCCAGCGTGCTGATCACCCCACCCACGATGCTGAGCCGAAGCAACACCGGCCGGGGAAGGTGATCCAGCCGCCAGCGGAACAATAGACCACCTAGGATCCAGCCGGCCGCGCCGAAAGCCGACAGCCAGCCGATGAAGCCCTGCGAGAAACCAAGCTTGTCGCTCATATAAAAATACATCGGGGTGCCAAAGTGCGGGCTGAAATAGTACAGGAACAGAAACCCGCCGGTGAGCCAGAGGTCGCGGTTGCGAAACACGCTCATTAGCGCACCCAGGCGCTCCCGCAATGCTTCCAGATCGATCCGCGCCCGCGGTTCGCGGATCAGCCACACCGCGGCAACGATCGCCAGCGGCGCCACCGCCGCGATCCAGGCGGCGGCGTGCAACGCGCCGGTCGGCGACAGCATCTCGATCAGGTAGCCGGACAGCACCGTCGTGATCATCTGGGCAATGTTGAACCAGAGCCATTGCTGGTTGACCACGCTGGCGGTCGAGTTGTTCTTCTGCCCGGTCTCGACCAGCAACGCGCCGCACAGCGTGCTGGAAATCGCCATCGCAAACGCGGTAACGGTCAGCGCCGGGATCAGCGCCGAGCTGGTGTCGATCCTGGCGACCCAGGCGAAGGCTGCAAATGCGGCCAGGTTCGCCAACACCAGATAAGGCCGCCTGCGATATCCGAACAACGGCACGAAATCCGAGATCGCGCCCCAAATCGGCTTGATCACCCAAGGCAGATCAAGGATCGCCAGCGAGGCGCTGATCATCACCGGGTCCCAATGCAGCGTGACCTTCAGCCAGTGCGACAGCGGCTGCCACATGATGCCGGATTTGGCCTGGCCGATGCCCTCCACCGCATAGACGATGGCGAAGAACCACATCGTGCGGTTGATCGCAGGACTAGATCGCATGGGTCATAGTGAAAGGCTCCGGTTGCCCTCGGGCCGAGGGTTGGAACACGATGCATGGTTACGACGGGGCATGGTCAAGACGGGGCTTGGTCAAGACGGGGCTTGGTCACGGCGGGGCATGGTCACGACGAGCGTCAAGGTCCGGCTGAGCGCAGGCGGGCAGGGGAGATTTGGTGTATGGCTTGGCGTATAGGCATCGATATTGGCGGTACGTTCACCGATGTGGCGGCGGTGGAGGAGCATACCGGCCGAATCGGGATCGCCAAGGTGCTGACTACGCCGCGCGACTTCGGGCAGGGCGTCATCGAAGCCATCCGGCGCGGCCTCAGGCAGCATGCGATCGACCCTAGCGACGTCGTCTTGCTGTCGCACGCCACCACCGTGGTGACCAACGCGCTGCTCGAGCACAAAGGTGCGAAATGCGGCTTTATCGCCACAAGGGGCTTCCGCGATCTGCTGGAACTGCGGCGATCTTCCCGTCCCGACCTCTATGATCTGTTCCAGGATGCGCCGAACGTCCTGGTGCCGCGACGCTACCGCTGGGAGATCACCGAACGAATCGACGCCCAGGGCGACGTCGTGACCCCGCTGGCCACCGACGAACTTCCGGCGTTGATCGAGGCGATCCGAACCGCCGACCTGCAAACGGTCGCGGTGTCATTTTTGTTCTCGTTCCTCAACGACAGCCACGAACGCGCGGTGGGGGCGGCGTTGCGGGCGGCGTTGCCCGACGTCGGCGTGTTCCTGTCCTGCGAGGTGCTGCCCGAGATCCGCGAATTCGAACGCGCCAGCACCACCGCGGTTTGCGCCTATGTCGGCCCACTGCTGGCGGGCTACCTCGATCGCCTGTCCAGCGCCACCGCCGAACTGGGATTGCCGGCGCTGCATGTCATGGGATCCTCGGGTGGCGTTTTCGATATCGCCGAGGCGCTGCGGATGCCGGCGATGGCTGTGGAATCCGGCCCCGCCGCCGGGGTGATCGCCGCCGCCCTGGCTGGACGGCAACTCGATCGGCCAAACCTTATCTCGTTCGACATGGGCGGCACCACCGCCAAAGCCAGCGTGATCGTCGGCCACGAGGTCGCGGTCACCGCCGAATACGAGGTCGGCGGCGCGGCCAATACCAGGCGCTGGATGCACGGCACCGGTCATCCGATCCGGGTGCCGGTGATCGACCTCGCCGAGGTCAGTGCCGGTGGCGGCTCGATCGCCTGGGTCGATCCCGGCGGCGCACTGAAGGTCGGTCCAGCCAGTGCCGGCGCCGACCCTGGCCCGGCGGCCTATGGCCTCGGCGGCACCCACCCGACAGTCACCGACGCCGACGTCGTGCTCGGCTGGCTCGACCGGGAGGCTCTGCTGGGCGGCGGCCTGCCGATCGATCTGGCGGCCAGCGAACGGGCCATCGAGGCCGACGTGGCCAGACCATTCGGCCTGTCGGTGCGTGATGCCGCGGCACGGATCAACCAGGTGGTGAACAGCAACATGGCCCAGGCGCTGCGCATCGTCTCGGTCGAGCGCGGCCATGATCCACGCGAGTTCAGCCTGATCGCCTTTGGCGGCGCCGGCCCGGTCCACGCCGTCGCCCTGGCCGAGGAGCTGGCGATCCCGGAAGTCATCATTCCGCCCGCGCCGGGCGCGTTTTCGGCACTTGGACTGGTGGCGACCGACCTGAAGCGGGACTATGCCCGAACGCTGTATGCCGATCTCGGCCAGGTCGATCCGGTTCGGGTCGCCGACGCGTTCGCCGCGATGCGGACGGCAGGGACCGCAATGCTGCAAGCCGCATCGGTGCCCCCCGAACGCCGGGCATTGCCGCGTTTCGCCGACCTGCGTTATCGCCGCCAGGCCTATGAATTGACCCTGCCGGTCGAGGATGGGCCGGTCACCAAGGAGATGCTGCATCATCTGGCGGAGGCGTTTCACCAGAAGCACGAACAGAACTACGGCCACGCCAACCGGCTAGAGGCGGTGCAGCTCGTGAACCTGCGGCTGACTGCATTGGGAAAGCTGCCTGATCTGAAGCTGGCGCAGCCGTCCGATTGGTCTGCCGCGCGGCTGACTTCGCGGGAGGTGTGGTTCGCGTCGACCGGCTTCACCCCGGCCGCCGTGCACTGGCGCAACGGTCTGGCCGCCGAGGTCGCGATTTCCGGTCCCGCGATCATCGAGGCGTTGGATTCAACGATCGTGGTGCCACCGGGTTGGACCGCTCGCGTCGCCGAGTTGGGCTATATCCGTCTGACCCGGGACTGATCGGAAGCGGCTCGGCCTGGGTGTGGCTGGCAGATCGGACGCGATAAGGGCTAATGTCCCGCCTCCGGTGTTCGCCGCACTATGAAGGTCACTGCGAAAACGCCAATTTGGCCCCGATACCTGGAGTACCGCAATGGATGCGCTCGACCTGATGTTGACCCGGGAATCGGCGCTAAAGCTGGATATACCCGGTCCGTCGGCTGAGGAACTGGACCGGATGTTCGCCAGCGCAGTGCGCGCTCCGGATCACGGGCGACTCCGTCCGTGGCGATTCGTGGTGATCGGCGAGACCCTGAGGGCCGCGTTCGGCGCGGTGATGGCAGATTCACTCCGCCGGCGCGATCCATCGGCGTCCGAGGCCGAACTACGGCGCGAGCGCGACAAGGCGTTCCGCGCCCCGGTGATCGTGGCCGTTGCAGCGAAAGTGCTGAAGGGCCACAAGATTCCCGAGATCGAGCAGATTGCCTCGGCCTCGGCCGCGGCTCAGACCATCATGCTGGCGGCCCCCGCCCTCGGCTACGGCGCGGTATGGAAAACTGGCGCCCCGGCTTACGACCCAACAGTGAAGACCACGCTGGGTTTGGCCGAAGACGACGAAATTATCGGATTTCTGTTAATCGGCACCCGAACCGGCGGTTCGTCGCCCTTGCCACGGCCCGAGCCCGGGGATTTTGTTTCGGTTTGGGCGGGCTGAAAAAGTCCGGTCGCGCAGCAAAACCGCCAGCCAAACTGATTCCGTCGTAAAAAGTAGCTGCCAAATCAAATCCGCGACCGCGGGCAGGCGCAGCTTGGCTTAACACCGACCGTCCTGTTGACACTGGGCCGATCTCCGGCCGGCCTGGAGACCGCTTACCCCAAATCTCCGTGCCCTCCCGTGAATCTCGCCGTCTACTCCGTGCTACACCATAACGAGTCCGAGGCGGAAACGCCTTCACCAAAACTGCCTCGGATTCGGCCGCCTACCCGCCCGGAAAAACCGTCGTCAGCTCCGATCCAACCGTCACCGGTTTCGGCTATTCCCCGCCAAGCGGCTGCAGGTTTCGCTCCATCGCCCGCCGCAGCAACGCAGCCGATCGGTAAACCCCATGCACCATCTTGGAGTACGGCAGCACCACGAAGAACGCCAGGATGAAACCCAAATGCACCGCCATCGCCAGACCCATCGCTCCAGTGGCGCGAACCGCCAGCAGCACCAGACCGGTCAGCGCAATCATTGCCAGCAGCATCAGCAGCGCAACGTCCCCGCCAAGCAGGCGTCGAACCGCCGGCATCGGGTCGTCCACCAGCTTCATCGCGAACAGCCCGACCGTGCCGATCAGCATCAGCACACCGCCCACCGTCCCCAGCAAAACCGGCACGCTGATAAACGGGTAAGGCGCTGGCCAGCCAAGGAACGCATGATAAAAGAATCCGACACTGGTGGCGGCGAAGCACAGCAGGAAGCCATAGAACATCGCATGGTGCAGATAACGCCGCCGCATCGAGAACGCTTCGGAATTATCGTTGCATCCGTTACCGCCACCGCCGAGGTTCTTCAGCGTCAGCACATCCCAAAGCGCGATCCCGATCGCCACCGGCCCGATTTTTTCCCGCGGCCCGGCGTCGCGCCAGAAATTCCTGGCCCCCATCCCGAGCGCCGCCAGCGAGAAACCGAACGTCGCGATACTGACGATCTGCAGCGCCCACAGCGGAACGATATCGTAGAACGACCCCGCCGCCGTACCGTGCGAGCCGAAAAAATTGCCCGGCGAGTTCAGCACCATAGCCAATATCAGCACCACCGCGATCGCCAGCGCCGTGATCAGCGAAACCACGGTGCCGTTGCGCGCGAACATCGACGCCAGCGGCTTCGGCCACGCGTACTCGGCGTAACTTTCCGCTCGGACCTCGGCCATCGCCGCCGGCACGTTGATGCCCCATTCGTGCGGCGGGCTGTATTGGCAGGCGTAGTAACAGCCGCGGCAACCATGGCAGAGGTTCGCCAGATAGCTCAGATCCCCGGCAGAGAACTCGCGCCGCAGTTCCACCGCCGGAAACACCGCGCAGAAACCTTCACAGTAGCGGCAGGCGTTGCAAATCTCCATCTCCCGCCGAGCATTGATCACGGCGTCAGTTTCTTGCACGACGCGCTGCCTCCTGGCCTGCGAGCCGACCGAACACCGTGCCGATCGTCATTCCGAATCCGGCAAGATAGCCCTTGCCCAGGATATTGCCGGACATGATCTCGCCCGAGGCAAACAGGTTGCCGGCCGGCCGGCCATCATCCATCAACACCTGCGCCTTTTCGTTCACCTTCACACTCAGATAGGTGAAGGTGATGCCAGGCCGCAGCGGGTAGCCATAGAACGGCGGCTTGTCCACCGCGCGCGCCCAGTTGGTCTTCTCGGGCGTAAGCCCGGTCGTGGTATTGCCGTCCAGCTTCAGGTTGTCGAACACCTGGCCTGGCTTCACCGCTTTGTTGAAGTCGTCAACGGTGCGCCGGACCTTACCGGCATCCAGCTTCAGCTTCACCGCCAGTTCCTCCAGAGTGTCCGCCCGGATCGCCGGGAAAACCGATGGCATGAACAGTGGAAACGCCCTGGCATCGCAGATCGAGTAGGCAATCTGCCCAGGCTGCTGGGCGATCAGCCGACCCCAGATCGCATAGCGTTTCGGCCACACATCCTCACCCTCGTCATAGAACCGCTCGCCATCGCGGTTGACCACTACACTGTATGGCACGCTGTCCAGACGCGTAGTGATACCGCCGTCGAATTTCGGCGCCCTGGCGTCGAGTGCCACAGCATGGCACTGCGTCGGATCGCCGACCGAGGCAACGCCCTGCGCCAGCAGGTTCTTCAACACCCGGCCTCGGTTGTACGGCGTGCCGCGAATGACGAAATTATCCACTGCGTCGCCCCAGTACTGCCGCATCCAATCCAGGTTCGCCTGAAACCCACCGGATGAGGCAACCACGCAGCGTGCGGTCACCGTTTCGGGAAAGCCCTTATAGGTAATATCGACCGAGCGCACCGAACCGTCGTCCATGTTCATCGCCACAACCTCGGTATCGTACAGCACCTCGACGCCCAGTTTCTCAGCCGTCAGATAGTAGGCGTTGACCAGCGCCTTGCCGCCGCCCAGGAAGAAGGCATTGGTGCGCCCAAGGTTCAGTGTCCCGGTCAGCGATGGCTGAAACCTAACGCCGGCCTCCTTCATAAAGCCGAAAAGACCCGATGACGCGCGGATCGTCATCCGCGCCAGCGCCTCGTCGGTATTGCCGCCGGTGACCCGCAGCAGGTCGTCCCAGTATTCGTCTTCCTTGTACGCGTCAGTCAGCACCGCGTTCGGCGTATCGTGCATCGCGCGCAGATTGCGGGTGTGGCGGCTGTTTCCGCCGCGAAACGCCTTGGGCGCACTTTCCACTAGCAGCACGCTGGCGCCCGCCTGCCGGGCGGTGATCGCGGCACATAGAGCCGCGTTGCCGCCGCCGGCGACCAGCACGTCATAGCTCTTCGTCCGATCTGGCATCCACTCCCCCTGCCGCGGATTTCTACCTACGAACGGTTGCCGCATCGCGCAAGGCGTGCGAATTCCGCAGCCGCAGTCCAGCGCAGGAGGCGAAATGGCCGAAGCCATCGATCACAGCACGCTCGAGCCGTGGCACGAGATCGTGCGCGGCGTGCTGAAACGCCACGACGTCAGCCTAGTCACCTATGTCCCAGACAACGTGCTGCGCCCGTTGATCGAGGCGGTCCACGCCGACCCGTTCTTCACCGCCTTCGCCTGCACCCGCGAGGAAGAGGCGCTGGGCATCAACGCCGGCGCCTGGATGGGTGGCCGGCGTGGCATCCTGCTGATGCAGACCTCCGGCTTTGCCACGCTGCCCAACGTGATCGCCTCGCTGTCGGTGCCGTTCTCGATCCCGACGCTGATGATGGTGTCCGAACGCGGCACGCTGGGCGAATTCAATATCGGCCAGTCGATGGTCGCTCGCACGATGCGCCCGGTGCTTTCGGCGCTCGCCATCGAGCACCACAGCATGACCCGGCTGGATGAGGTCGAATTCATCGTTGACCGCGGCATCACCCAGGCAATGGCCACAATGGCGCCGGTCTGTTTCATCCTGTCGCCGCTGCTGACTGGCGGCAAGGTCTTCGCGAAATAATGGGGGATCCGGTCATGGCGTCTTCAGCGAACCACCCGACTAGCCGGGATCAGGCCAAGGTGATGAACCGCTTCGACATCACCAGGCGGATGATCGGATTGCTGCATGAGGATGAGGCCGTCATCGGCGGCATCGGCTACACCAATTTCGACCTATGGGCGGCTTCCAATCTACCCGGCGGCCGGCGTCAGCAAAACTTCTATATGCTTGGCAGCATGGGCCTTACGGTGCCAATCGCGCTGGGGGTGGCGATCGCGCAGCCGCGACGCAAGGTCTTCGCATTGGAGGGCGACGGTTCCATCCTGATGCAGCTTGGCTCGTTGTCGACGGTTGCCGCTCGGGCGCCTGGCAACCTGTGCATTGTGATCATGGACAATGGCTCCTACCAGATCACTGGCGGCCAGCAGACGATGACCGAGCAGGGCGCCGATATCGTCGGGATCGCTCGGGCATCGGGGCTGGCGCGCAGCGCCTGGGCGGCAGACGAGGACGCGTTCGTCGAATGGGTTAGGCGGTCGCTGACTGAAAACGGTCCGTGGCTTATCGGCTGTCGCATCGATAGTCAAAAGCCTGCCGACACGACAGAGCGCGACCCGGCACGTATCCGGGACAACTTCATGCGGGGCCTGGAAGTGCGGCCTTGATGGAAGAGTTACCTAGGCCGTCGTGGAACCTGCGTAGTGCGCCTTCAACTGTGAACCCGCCGATGCGGCCGGTTTTTCAATCTTGTGAGTCCTAGGCTTGGAACCCAGTTTAAGCCCTTGCCTCGGCTCGATCGATTGCGATCGGAGCTCCCCCGGTTGAAGGGAGTGGATCCAACCGCGAATGAGTTTTGGTTGACGGATCAGCAGTGATCGGTAATCGAACCGCTGATCCCGATTCGGCGTCGCGGCGTAGGACCGGGCCACAATCGGACAGTCATCAGCGGCATTCCGCACGTTCTGAAGTACGGCTGTCGTTGACGAAATTGTCCGTCGATCTACGGTCCGCACACGGCAATCATCTGGCCTAGTCGCCGCCATCAATCCAATTGTTTTGCTGGAAATTTTGAGCCGGCGGATGATACGCGGTCGCCTTAGCATTCACAGTAGCGGCACCAAGACTAATAGCGGCAATGGCTGCAAGAATCATGGTTTTCACGATGAATCTCCATTTTAGCCCGACGCGCTTGTCGGTTTGTTGCCCCACAATTGGAAAGCTGTCGGCTGGATGATAATCCCTCCGCCTCGCATTAGGTTTATTCGCCTGTCGTTGAAATACCGCCGTTGCGATGCCGCTCCGGGAAGTTGATGCGGGCGTAGCGCAGAAGGTTATTTGCAGGATCGCTGGTTTGGCGAGTATAGCTGCTCCGGCGGCGCAGACTTGCTTTGCCGGTCAGTGGTGGAATGGACTCAGCCAGATTTTGGCGTGTACCTCATCGATTGGAACCTGTCACCCCAACCGCCATTCCCCTGTTGCGGCTGAAGCCGGAATTGCCGGGTTGGCCTGAGTGATAGGTGCTCTGCGCTTGGCTGACCGCCATCGAATTGGCGGGGGCACTCATGACGCTTGCCAAACTCATCGCGGTGAGGGTTGCAAGAACAAAATGCCGCATCGACAGCGTAGTCGAGCTTAATGTCCCTCTGGCGGATCGTGCGGAACCGCAGGCTGTCAAGCCAAGTGCCGCAACTCCAGCGCGCGGGTTAGATTAGTTGTCTAGAAAGCGGGTTGGACGGATCGGTGACCATCAGCAGCACCGCCCAGGGCGCGGCGCACACGATCCGGTAAATGACCTCACGGTCGATATCCGAGCGGCACGCCATAGCGGATGTTCAATCTGTTTGCGGCCAGCAGCCACCGCTGCCGTAATTGCACCACCGGTGCTCAAGGGTCGCCGCAGTCCCTCGGCGTCTTCTCTCATTCGCAAAGGTCGGTTGCCACCGCCTTGGCCCGCTTGTCGGTGCGGACCACCACGACGACTTCTCGGGCACTGCCGTGCAGCACCGCCGCCATTAGACATGGGGCCCCCACGCCGCTGGCTCCGACCACTCCGATTTTCACGCGGGCCTCCAACGCGTTTTTTATCATTCAAAGCGGCGCCGGCTGTGGGTGGGGTTCACGCAACAGATCGCGGCCAGAAAATATCCGGGTTCGCGGGGATGGTAGCGGCGGACGGATTTGAACCGCCGACCAAGGGATTATGATTCCCCTGCTCTACCGCTGAGCTACGCCGCCATCCGGAAAGAGGCGGCGAAATAACCCCGCTTCCATGCCGCGTCAACCACCGCGCAATAGCCGCTGCACCCCCAGCAACCGAACCAGGGTCCCGTCATCCGCCTGCCCGGTGACTGCCTCCGGCCGCCAGTGCCGCTGAAACGCCCGCAGCACCGAAGACAAAGCCGGGTCCAGCGCCCCTTCCGGCGCCACCCGGTAACCGATATCGGCCAACGCCGCCCGCACCGGGCGCAACGTCACCGCATCGCGCACCGCCCCGGTCGTCCCGAGGTCAACCGCATCATCCGGCCACAGCCCAACCCCATTCTCGGCCAGCGCACGCCAGTCAAAGCGCTCCCCCGGATCCTGCTTCCGATCGGGCGCCACATCGCTATGACCCACCACATTGCGCGCCGCGATCCCCCACCTAGCCTGGATCAGCAAACACAGGTCGCACACCGCCGCCAACTGCAGCACCGGAAAATCCCGATAGCCGAACTCATGCCCCGGATTGACGATCTCCACCCCGATCGAGCGTGCGTTCAGCGCCGCATGCCCGCGCCAATGCGACACCCCGGCATGCCACGCCCGCCGATCCTCCGCCACCAGGCGAAACACCATGCCGTCCTCATCCACCACGTAATGCGACGATACCGCCGCCACCGGATCGCGCAGCCGATCCAGCGCCGCCTGAGCTGTCTGCATCCCGGTGTAGTGCAGGATCAGCATGTCCACCGCGCAGCCCCGCTCATCCTGATTGACGCTGGGCAGCTCGATGATCGGCAGGGCAGGGCGGTTCGACACCACCGGCGGCACTTCGCGCAGCCAGGACGGTATCTGCCGGTGCCTCACAGCCCACGTTCCCGCTTGATACGGTCCCAGGCGGCATTGATCCGCGCCACCTTCTCGCTGGCTCGAGCCACGAAATCCGTCGGCACGCCCCGAGACGCCAGGCTGTCCGGATGGTTTTCCCGCATCAGCCGCTTCCAGGTTGCCCGCAACTCCTCCCCGCTGGTCGACCGCGGCACTCCTAATTCCAGATACGGATCGTCGTCATCCGCCGCCATTGGCCGCCGCGGCGCCTCGCCGGATGCCCGGTCCCACGCCATCGGCTCCAATCCCAGCCGCCGCTGCACCCGCCGCAAGAAGTCCTGCTCGCGTGCGTTCACCGGCCCGTCCGCTCGGGCGATGTTGAACAGCGAGGCCAGCACCTGCTCCAGCACCCCCCTTGTGTCGGCGAACGCTTCCGCCAACTGCGCGGCATAAGGCTCGAACGAATCGGTGCTGTCGCGCGCCTGATCGAACAGCCGCCCGATTCCCCGAGCCGAGGCTGGCGGAATCCGGAAATTGCGCTTGAAGGCATCGATTTCGGCGCGCGTCACCGGCCCGTCGCATTTGCACAGCTTGGCCGCCAATACGGTCACGGTGATGGCGAAAACTTCCTCGCGCCGCCCCAGCAGGCCCGCCACCCGAGCCGGATTGAACGGCGTCGCCTGCATGAATGGCCGGCGGATGCTCTCGACCGATCCCGAGTCGGCGGCGTGCCCCAACGCCGCCCCGATCACCGCGCCATACGGGCCGCCCACGAAAAAGCCAGCCGTACCGCCGATGATCTTACCCCAATAACTCATGGATGTACGATATCACGCCGCTGCCGATCGGAGCAAAGCACGAACGCTTCGGTTGGGTCACAACAGCCTCGGCCGAAAATGTCCGCGCCACCTCGGTCGACAAGCTCCGCCATCCGCCGGTCCCACCCCAGCGTCCCCACCCGGCGTCCCCAGTCGGACGCCCCCAGTCGGACGTCCCCAGTCGGACGTCCCCAGTCGGACGTGTCAGGCCCCGGTCAGCAACCCCGGATCCTTCAACCGCGTATCCTGCCCCTTGACCGGGTCGGCAATCGCCTCCTCCAGACTGAGCGCGCCCTTCCACTCCTCGGCCGGACGTGCCTGCTCGCCGGGGCCGATCTGGTCGATTCCCCAGTAGATCTCCAGCCGGTGATTGTCGGGGTCACGGAACTCCACCGCGATCTGCACCCCGGCGCGGCGGCGGCCATCGAAATCGATCGGCACGGAATGTTCGCGCAAATGCGCCCGCGCCTGGACAACATCGTCCACCGAACCGACCTCGAAGGCGAGGTGATGCAGACCGGCACCGGCCGGGTTCTCAGCCGTCGCCTTGAACAGCGCGATTCCGTGGTGATCGGGATTGCAGCGCAGGAACGCCGCGCCCCCCGACATCATGTCGTCACCATACGAATCGGACACCTGAAACCCCAGCACCTCGGTGTAGAACGCAACCGAGCGCTTCAGGTCGGCAACATACAGGGCGACGTGGCCAATCTTGCCAAGCTGGAATGGTGGCTTGTTCATCAGCGTTGTTCCTTCTGTTGCACCGGTACGGCACGGGTTCTACCCTGCCGCGAACAGCCCCCATTGACCAGCGACGAGGCCTGATCATGAACGCTATCAACGATGTGCGCGGCAATGCCGGGGGCCGCGAAAGAGCCCGCATCCGCGCCCAGGCGTTCTGCGGCCCGACATCGGGCCTGGCACCCGGCAACGTGCAGGCCAACCTCGTCATCCTGCCGAAAGCGCTGGCGCATGATTTCCTGCGCTTCGCCCAGGCGAACCCCAAGCCGTGCCCCGTCCTGGCCGTGTCGGAGGCCGGCGACCCGCATTTCCCGACCCTGGGCGCAGACCTCGACATCCGCACCGACCTGCCGCGTTACCGGGTCTGGCGGGACGGCGAGCTGATCGCAGAACCGACCGAAGTTGGCGACATCTGGCGCGACGATCTGGTCAGCTTCGCCATCGGCTGCTCGTTCTCGTTCGAGGAAGCGCTGATCGAGGACGGTATCGAGGTCCGCCACATCGCCCGCGGCTGCAACGTTCCAATGTATCGCACCAATATCGCTTGCGTGTCCGCCGGCACGTTCCATGGTCCGCTGGTGGTCTCGATGCGGCCGCTGAAGCCGAAGGATGCGATCCGGGCGGTGCAGATCACATCGCGGTTCCCCTCGGTGCACGGCGCGCCGGTACATCTCGGATTCCCCGCCTCGATCGGGATTTCCGATATCGCCAAACCCGACTACGGCGACGCGGTGCCGATCGCGGCCGACGAAATGCCGGTGTTCTGGGCCTGTGGCGTGACCCCTCAGGCCGTCATCGCGCAGGCGAGGCCGTCGTTCTGCATCACCCATGCGCCGGGCGCCATGCTCATCACCGACCTGCGCAATACCTCGTTGGCGGCGCTGTAGCTCAATCTCGGCACCCCCGCTCGGACGTTGCCTTGGCATGACCCAGCGCCCTGATGAGGTTGCCCGCGCCCTGACCGACCGCATCGAGGCCGCGATCCATCGCGACGTCGGCCGCGGCATGAACCCGGTGTTCGGCGCCACCCAGGGCGGCCTATTCGGCGCGGCGGCGGCCCTGGTCGCGTTCGGCGCACCACGCATCGGCTTGATCACAGGTTTCTTCGTCCCGAACGCGGACCCACCCGCCGCCGAAACCGACGGCCCGGCCGGAGCCGCCCTGATGGCGCGGGCCTTCGTTCACGCCGGTCTGTCGTGCCGCCTGGCCACCGATACGACCTGCCGGTCCGCCTGCCGCGCCGCCCTCGATGCCGCCGGCGCCATAGCCGTTCCGATCGACGCCGCCGCTCCGGATCAACCGATCGAAGCACTGATCGACCTCTGGCGCAGCAGCGCGATCGATTGGGTGATCGCCATCGAGCGCTGCGGCCCCGCCGCCGACGGCAATTCGCGCAACATGCGCGGCACCGACATCTCAGCCCATGCCGCGCCCTTGCACCGGCTGTTCGGCGCCGGACCGTGGCGCAGCATCGCGATCGGCGACGGCGGCAACGAAATCGGCATGGGGCGGGTCGCCCCGGTGCTGATCGCCCAGCACGTCCCGCTGGGTGAGGCGATCGGCTGCGTGGTGCCGGCGGACTTTCTGATCACCGCTGGGGTCTCGCATTGGGGGGCCTACGCCATGCTTGCCGCCTTGGCCGTTCTGCGTCCGGAGTGGTCCGGTGCGATGCTGGCCAGCGTTGCCGAGCATCTGGACCAGGCGGTGGTCGAGGCGATGGTGCGCGATGGCCCAGCCGTCGATGGCGTGTCGCTCCGACATGAGGCCACCATCGATGCGCTTGATTTTGCGGTGCATCACGCGGTGCTGCGACGCATCCTTGCGGTGATCGGCGAACCCCCGGCGGCTGACATCGTGGCGTCGAATCGGATGTCTGGCCGACAATGAAGCAACTTCGATCACAGCGGCGACGAGGCGCTCGATCCAAGATCGAGGATCGGCAACAAAAGTGCCAAATCCTGCCGCGCGGGATTGCCGCCGTTTCTTTGTTGACCGGCGTTATCGCATTTTTGCCCTCTGCGTCCGCGCAGACCGCTGGCACCGCACGAAGCTCGCCGTCAACGACCTGCTTGCCAGGCATCACCAATGACACGCTGATGCCCTTGCCGGCTCAACTCATGGACCGCGTAAGGCAACTGTTCCACCTCGATATGCCGGACACCCTGATCCGAAAGACCACCGTCTATCGATGTCTGGATGGAAAGACGTTGCTATGTACGACTGGCGCCAACCTGGCGTGCGGCAAGGCAAACACCGATCGAAATCCGCCCGCCTTGGCCGCATGGTGCTGGGCGCACCGGCAATCCGACGCCGTGCCGATGTTCGTCACCGGTCACGACACCATATATCGCTGGCACTGCACCGACGGAGCCCCCTCTATCGACGCAACCGTCGATGCGGTCGATGCAAGAGGCTTCCTATCGCGAAACTGGAAGCCCGCGGGCCAGTAAAATGCCGCCCTTGTGGTGACGTGGCGGCAAAACGCCCGACCCGGTAAACACGGCGGCATGGTCCGTTCCGCATCGCGCCCAATCTGGCATCCCGAGAGCCTCGCCGCCCGAATGCCTTTTCTGCATCGCCGCTCCTGCCTGACCCGGTCGGTTCGGTCGTTCTTCGGCTCGCGAGGCTATATGGAAGTGGAAACACCTTACGCCGTTGTCGCGCCCGGCGAAGAGGTTCATCTGCGGGCCTTCGCCACGGTTCGCCACCGTCCCGACGGTGGCAACGAGAAGCTGTGGCTGCACACCAGCCCCGAACTCGCCATGAAGCGGCTGCTGGTCGCCGGTTCCGGCCCGATCTTCCAATTTGCCCGGGTTTGGCGCAACGGCGAGGGCAGTGCCCTGCACGCCGCCGAATTCACCATGCTGGAATGGTATAGGCCGGGCGTCGGCATGGACGGGCTGATCGCCGAAACCACTGACCTGTTGCGCTCGACGCTGCCGCCGGTGGTGCGCTGTCGCGGCATCACCACCGACCTGTCGCGGTTCGAGCGCCTCACGGTGGCGGAGGCGTTCTCGAACCATGTCGGGGTCGACCTTTTGGCGATCGGCGAGGATCCCGCGGGTCTGGCTGCCGCCGCCGGCGCCACGCTGCGGCCGGCGGAAACCTGGGAGGATCTGTTCTTCCGCTTGCTGCTGGAGCGGATCGAGCCGGAATTGGGCCACCGGCATCCCACATTCCTAACTCACTGGCCCGCGGCACAGGCCGCTCTAGCTCGGCGTGACCCGGCCGATCAACGTGTCGCCGAACGGTTCGAGTTGTTCACCTGCGGTATCGAACTGGCGAACGCTTTTGTCGAGCTGACCGATCCAGTTGAACAGCGCGCCAGGTTCATGGCTGACCGAGCGCGTAGGCATGCGCTCTATGGCCCTGAGTGGGCGCTGGATGAAGACTTCCTTGCCGCGCTGGCGCACGGGATGCCGCCGAGCGCCGGAATTGCGTTAGGCTTCGACCGCTTGGCAATGATCGCATCCGGCGCCGATCGGATCGGTCAGGTGTTGTGGCTGCCGCCAGACGATCGGCTTTGAGAGGACGGCACGGCCTCCTACTCTCACGTAGAGCATGATTCCGGCTTGGGGCAGCGTTCATTCCGAAAGAAAAGGCGCTTCGGCCGGGGCGCCGTCCTCAACCCAGCCGGGTCAGTGCCAACTGGGTGAGTGCCAGCCACGCCATCGCCAATCGGGTCAGTGAGTGACGGCGCCACCCACCGCGCCGACACCGCCACCGATCAGCGCTCCCGTTGCCGGGCGGCCGCCGGTCACCGCCGACACCCCGGCGCCGGCTCCGGCGCCTATCAGGCCGCCAGTCACCGCTCTGGTTCCAGGGGTGGAACCGCACGCCGAAAGGCCAAGCGAGGCGGAAAGCAACAAGATGATTCTCGAAACCCGCATCATAACCTCCACGTGTTATATCCTCCACGCTTTCGTCGCTTGGAGATAAGGCGGAACCACAGTGACTTCTCGGCGAAAAGCTGGCAATTTCGCGGCAAGCGATCAAACGAATGTCAACGTATGCTGGTGAACATCATCCACGCAAAGTGAGCCGACTGGCTTTCGATCAGTGGGCCCGGCGAAGGCCGCCTCGCTGTTGATCATCGTGTGCGATCCTCTCGGCTCCGCGGTGGTGGAGCGGCGGGCGATCCAGGAAAGCGCGGGAAGTGCCGGACCCCGGCGCGTGCGGCTGATCGAGGAGCCGATGGCGGCGGCGATCGGTGCCGGCCTGCCGGTGATCGAAGCGTCCGGCAGCATGGTCGTCGATATTGGCGGCGGCACCACTGAGGCTGCGTTGATCTCTGAAGGCGGCATCGTCCGCGCCCTCAACGTGCGGGTCGGCGCTGACAAGATGGACGATGCGATGCGCCACCGGGCCGAGGATGGCGATCGCCGAGAACCCGCTGCAGCGCGTGGCGCCCGGCACTGGAGGCGCTTTGGAGGAGAGGAAGCGATTAAGCAACGTGTTGAAGAGAACCTATTAGCAAGAGCCGCGCCGTGCTCGGGGCAGTGACGTTCTTTGCGGCCGGGACGTGCCGGCAGAGACTTCTCCTCGTCACGCCGCTGAATTCGCCGATAGGACAATTCGTCGGCGCGCATCTAGCGCTCGACCGAATATCAACGTGCGGTGTCGGCAGCTTCCTGCCCACCCTGAAAGCGGCGGCGTAATTAGGGCACAAGCGCTGTTACACTCGCCTCTCGGTAGCAAGAGGGGCAGGCGCGAATCTTCGGCCCAACAGGACCCGGCGGGTGTAGCTTCAATACGCGTATACGTTGTGTATGGAAAACTATAGCACGCCACACGATTATGTTAGCGTGGCTGAACCACCTGTTTGCTGGATTTACCCAATCGACGGCCTTGTAGGTTTATGATTTTGTCCCGGCACAACGCGCGCTCGCAAAACGAGATCGTGATCGCATGTAGGTGGTGACGCACTCGTCATTTGATAGTTTTCTAGTTACTGCACATGCCGACCTTAAAGCCGACCCGAGTCCGTGGCGGTTCGCGGGGCAAGCGGTCAAATTCCGCCAGCCAAATTCGAACGTTGAACGCTTCCATTTTTTTCCTGTCATTAATTCAATCTTGGGGTGATTGTGCAGACCATCGATTACGAGCGCCGGCCGGGCACCGCGCGGCACGTGTTTGAAACTTCGGCCGGGAAGCCGATCACCGCAGCGATCTATATCCATGACCTTTCGCCGGGCGGCGTCGAGCGGCAGAGCCTGGTGCTGGCTAGAGAGCTGCAGTCGAGGGGGGTGGACATCGTACTCATAGTCCATCAGATGCGCGGGGAACTCGTGCCGTTGTTGCCGCCTGGGGTGCCGGTGGTGAATCTGCACAGCGCCCGGACATTACAGGACATCTGGCGGTTGCGCCGGTTCCTGCGGGATGAACAGCCTGACGTGTTCATGGCCAACGTGGACCATAATAACATCGCGGCGGCGCTGGCGAAGACCTTCGCTCAGTCTCAAACCAAGTTGGTGATCTGCCAGCACAACCCGCTGACCGCGGGGTTCCATGCCACGGTGAACTGGAAGCACCGCGTGGTGCCTTGGTTCTACCGGGCCTTGGCGTCTCGTATCGATCACGCGGTCGCGGTTTCCGACGGCCTGGCCAGCGAGATCATCGATGCCGGCTTCCCGCCAAGCAAGGTCACCACGATCTTCAACGGGGTGATCGGCGACGATTTCGGGGCACGAGCGAGTCTGCCTGTCCATCACCCCTGGCTGGCTCAAAAAGACCGCCCCGTTTTCGTCACTGCAGGCCGCCTGGTCGAGATGAAGGATCAGCGAAACCTGCTTCAGGCATTTGCCCTGCACCTCGACCAGCGTCCGTCCCGGCTGATGCTGCTGGGTGTCGGGCCGATGCTCGACGAGTTGCGGGCGCTGGCGGGGTCGCTGGGCATCGCCGAGCACGTTGCGTTCGAGGGGTTTGTGTCGAATCCGCTGCCTTACATGCGCGAAGCGGACGCGTTCGTGCTGTCATCCCGGTCCGAAGGTTTCGGCAACGTGCTGGTCGAGGCGATGGGATGTGGCACGCCGGTGGTATCGACCGATTGCCCGCATGGGCCGGCGGATATTCTGGCACATGGTAAGTTCGGCACCCTGGTGCCGCCGCGCGATTCCGGGGCTCTGGCGTTTGCCTTGGGTCGTGTCCTGGAAGACCGGCGCCAATGGTCGAGCGACTCTCTGCGCGGGCGTGCCGAGTCGTTCAGCTACGCCGCCTGTGCGGACGAGTATGCACGGCTGTTCAGGAGCCTGGTTTAGGCCCGGAACCCAATTTAAACCCTTGCCCTGGCTTGATCGAGTGCGATCCAAGCTCCCTAGTTGAACCGCTGATCCCGACGCGGCGTCGAGGCGTCAAACCGGGCCGCAATCGGGAAGTCATCAGCGGTATTCTGCACGTTCTGAAATACGGTTGTCGTTGGCGCGATTGTCCGTCGATCTATGGTCCGCACACGACGATCTACAACCGCTTCAAACCGCTGGTCGAAGGCCGGCATCTGGCAGCAGATGCTGCAACAGCTGATCACCTGGGAGGCAGCCGATCTGCAGTGCATCGACAGCACGACGGCGAAGGCGCATCGGTGCAGTGCCGGCGGAAAAGCGGGGCCGAATCGCGGGCCATCGGGCGCAGCCGGGGCAGGCGAACCACCAAATTCATGCCGTTGCGGACCGCTTGGGGCGTTTGATCGAGTTCGAGCTGACACCCGGCCAACGCAGCGATATCGGCGTCGCCAACAGCTTGCTGGCGACGCTGCCGAAGGTCGAGCAGGTGCTTGGCGAAACGGCCTACGACGGCGACGGACTGCGCGCTTTGCTCGCCGAGCGAGGCAGCACCGCAGTCATCAAGCCAGACCCCGACCCGTAAGAACGTCCCGGCTTTTGACACAGAGACTTACAAACTCCGCAACCTGATCGAGCGCATCTTCGCTCATCTGAAGGACTGGCACCGGGTCGCAACCCGTTACGACAAGCTCGCCCGCACCTTCTATCGACAGTTGCCCTGGCAGCCACCATCATCTGGTGGACCTGATATTGAGGCCTGACGCCTCAAAACCACGACATCAAACCACTGACCCGAAAAACCGGAGCCGCCGCCTTTTGGGGACTCACTTGGCTGGCGCGCGGGCAGTGCCCGATTCGATGTTATGGGCCGCCGACCGTTGCCACACGGATACCGCGGAAATCGTCACCGGATTGCTTCCCGTGCCGAGGATCAGCACGAGATGCCGATTGTCCATCACGCTGAACGCACTGCTGCCTGCAACCGGAGGAGGCTTCGAGGATTGGCTGTAATCATCCCATGTCACGGTGTTGCCAACCTGGACGCCGTCGAAAAACCACTTCGCATAACCTTTGGCAGATGAAGTTGCCGGGACCCACAGAAAGCCGTATCTATGGGGCCGCGAAAAAGCTGTCCCCTCGGGAGTGGTGACGGGCGATCCCGCGAGTGTCGCGGTATTGACGTCCTTGAAGCCGCCGGGCGTCCCATACCAGTTGTGCATGGCAATGCCGTAGGCAAGGCCGGATGCATTGAACTCGACAACGTCAGACTCGATCCAGTTGCCGAAGCCAGGCGATTGACCCAGCCATTGGATATTTCTGTTTGCCACCGTTCGACTATGCATGTTCTCGATATCGTTGGCCCAGAACGACGGCCCCGGTCCATGATAGGCGCCGGTGAACGACATCGTCGCTTCAACGAACGCGCCGTTGCCGAACGCCGTTCCTGTCCACATGCCGGTGGTTGGCACAAAGCGGGCGGTGCAAAGTTGCGCACCATAATTGTTGCCTCCCGGCCCTGTCACGGTGACGCTGCCGTTCGGGTTTGACCTGACCGTGATCGACGCCGGCTTAACCCCGAAGAAGTTGAACTTATACCAATTCTTAAGCAAACGGACATTCGGTCCGAAAGTCTGCTTATCAAAACCAACCGCCGCTGCAGGCTCTGGGATTCGGGTCGTCTCTTCGGCGGCCTGCGCAGCCGCGCCAAGGGCAACCAATATCATTACGAAATTGAGTTTAATTGGCAGCGTGCCGATGTGCATCCAGATCTCAACTTTTCGATGTTGATAGCGAAAACTTGTCACAGCTGCCACCGTCGTTGGATGCCAGCAGGCCTAATCCGAATTCGCTTATCGCAGCGACTATGGCGCGGTAGCGTGCTCGCGACAAGACTTTGGACGCCTGGTTTTGCAGACGTTAGCCCCGCAACTAATCATGGATGTTCCGTCGAATCTATTGAGCGATTTTCGACACCAGACGGATGCGACCAATCTTCTGGGTATCGTATTTATCAAACTCGGGCCGATCCGGAAGACTTTGTGAATTTTGGATACGCCTGCAGGGTGTTTTAATTTACCAA
The DNA here is from genome assembly GCF_965277165.1 of Rhodopila sp. Classification (GTDB taxonomy): domain Bacteria; phylum Pseudomonadota; class Alphaproteobacteria; order Acetobacterales; family Acetobacteraceae; genus Rhodopila. The sequence continues at coordinate 172,860 of NZ_CBDICE010000005.1, read as the reverse complement.
GTGTTAACGCCGCCGCTGAAGATGAGTGGATAAAGTCTGTAGGAGGCGGCCATCTAGTGATTGATTTGACCGGCCGATTCGTCCAACGCTCGGAAAGGGAAGCGCGGACCACGGCGGCGCTCCGTGGTCGCTGAAATCCGGGTCAGCTAAACTCGCTGTCTGAAATCGGGGACCGCCTTAATGGCCGCTTTTATAATGACTACCGTTACGAGGGGTTACGACACGGGTGGCTAGTTCCAAACTTGTGTTAGCTTTGGTCGGCGGAAGAGGTGGGTTATGAACAGAGCTATTCGAACCGTCCGGAACAACGAGATTTTGTATTCGGCGTATCGCAGCGCCCGTGACGCTTATTCTTACAGAGCCGGCCAGCGGCGAGGATCGTTCTCCCAGCACGGAGAGGATCACTTTATCCTCGAACACTTCATGAGAAAGCGCAGTGGCTTCTATGTCGACGTTGGCGCGTCGCATCCATACCGGCTTAGCAACACTTACTTGCTTTATGAGAATGGATGGCGTGGCGTGACTGTCGAGCCGATACCCTTGCTCGGACGCCTTCATCGAAAGTGGCGTCCTGAGGACATTCTGGTGCCAAAGGCGGTCGGTCTGGCAGCCGGGTGCCTGGAATTCAAAGAAATGCTGCCTTCTGTGCTGTCCACCCTCGACACCGAAACCGCCCAAGCCTACATAGCCGACGGCAAGGCGCAATTACTGCGGACCTACAACATTGATGTTATCACACTCAGCCAGTTATTCCGTGAGTATGCGGGTCAGCAACGGGTGGATTTTCTTTCTATCGATATGGAAGGGCTGGACGCCGCGATAATCACTTCCTGCGACTTTAATGAGGTCAGACCGTCCGTGATATGCATTGAAGCCAACGAGCAGATCGATCGAGCTAGGATGTTGGACTATTTCGAAACGCAAAAATACAATCTCCTGACCGAATTAGGTTGTAATCTTATTGTCGAAGATGCTGGCTGCGCTCGGCCTGGCATTTAAAAATGTAATGACAACTGTTCTTGCCCATGTCGATCCCGGGCCCTCGATCTGCATGAGCATTCTGCTTTCCCTCCGAATGCTCCGTCCATCCGATGAAGTCGATTCGGGCGACCGAGGAGGATCTCCCGGACGTCGGCAAGAAGCGCACTGAATGCCGTGAAAAACAACCAAGTCTGATCCCGGGCAAACTCATTCTCGTGACGAGACAAAGTCAACGTGACCCAGCTCCCCGGCCGAGCGTCATTCGGCCAGCGGGTGGTCGATCCGGTGCCGCATGGTGATTGGAAGACCTCGACCTTGGCGTCCTCCGCCACGATTGATTACCGCGATCAGTGTGATCGACGGTGCGAGACCTTCACTCCGAAAACTATACCGCCGGAGATTGCATCCCCGGCGGCCAATTAAACGTCAGGTTAGAGCATGAGCCAGCAGGCTGGTCAGGGTGGTGCCGGTCGCGCCATTGATGGTCGCTACGGCGACACTTGGTCCGCCGGAGGTCGATGCGATAGACAGCACAGTCCCTTGCGACGGGTTGGTGACCGTAAGGTAATTCGTCAGTGTTGAAGCGGATCCGTTCCACGTTGTTGCCGCCAGTGCAGAACGCAGGTCCAACGTATCACCGTCCGTCAGCACGTTCTTGGCAAAGATATCGGAGCCTTTGGCGGCGGTCGGGAGGATATAGGTGTTGCCGCTGCCGGTATCGGTGATCGTATTGGTAGCCCCTGAGAGGTTTACCGTGTCACCCGATCCGCTGATGAACACCATATGGTTGCCGGATGTTGCGATGATCGAGACCATGCTCTGGCTGACCGTGGCGCCGGCTTGGGTCGCGGCGAGAGTGACCGTGGGCGTCGTAGGAGGGGCGGCCGATCCCGACCATAACTGGGTGGTGGGAGAGTAGGAATACCAGGTCTTGCTATTGGCATCCTGGCCGTAAGTGACATTGCCCACGATTGCCAGGGCTGATGTGCCGGCCCCGCCGGGGACTGCCGTACCGTTCTCCTGCACGACCCCGGTGGAAGTGAGTGTCCACTGGTTTCCCGCGTTGTCGGAGAGGGTTCCCGCGGAAGCTGGCGTGAGTTCATTAAGGATTGCCACCGGCGTAAGCGTGGGTGCGGGTGTTGGGGTGGGTGTGGGCGTCCCTGCGGGAATCAGCGTTACCGAAGGTGCGGCCGAACTCGACCAGTATTGACTGGCGATGGAGTAGGTATACCAGGCTTTCGTGGTCGCGTCTTGACCGTATAGCACATTGTTCACGATCGCGAATGCCGCTGTGCCAGCGCCGCCGGGGACAGCCACGCCATTCTTCTGGACGACATCGGCAGAAGTGAGAGTCCACTTGTTTCCCGCGGCGTCAGAGAGTGTTCCACCAGAGGTCGGCGTGAGCTCGTTAGGTGTTGGGGCAGGCGTTGGGGTTGGAACCGTTGCAGCGGGTAGCGGGCTCGCGGTGGTGCCGGCGCTGGGCGACCAAGGCGCGGTTGGGCTGGTTCTGCCCCACCAATAGTTATCGCTGTTCTCTTGCCAGACTACGCCGCTGACGTAAGCCAGTTCGACCACCTTTCCGGTCGTCGTGTCGGTCGTCCCGTTGATCGCGACCTGACCACCCGACGTAATCGTCCAAGCGTTGCCACTTGCATCGATTACCGCGGCGGCGGAACCAGCATGCACCACGGTGTCGTTGGCAGATGGCGTCTTGGTTGGCGTTGGCGTTGGTGTCGGAGCCGGAGTTGGTGTTGGCGTGGGGGTTGGTGTTGGCGCGGGGGTTGGCACAGGTGTGGGTGTCGGCAGCGTCGAGATGTCGTGCGCAGCCGATGCCTGCCAGACCTCTACGTTGTAAACGGTATTCGGCGTGCTGCTCCCGGCGCCAAGAATCAAGGCCATGTGCCGGCTGTCCATGACACTATACGGATTGGCGCTAGCCGGCTCGTTCGGATTGAATTGGTTCCAGTAGATGGTGTTTCCAATCTGCTGACCGTTAAAATACCACTTAACGTAACCCTGCGTTGTGGCCGTCGCCGGGATCCACAGAAGGCCGTAAGTGTTCGGAACCGTGTAATTAGCGCCAGCCGGAAATACCGGTGAACCAGAGTTCAGCGTACTGATCCCCTGGCCGCCATTTGCCGTCGAGGTCCAGTTGTGCAGCGCAAATCCATACACGCCGGTGCTATCGAATTCAGCGATGTCTGCTTCGATCCAGGACGGGGTCGTGGGCTGTCCAGTGGTGCTGCCGGTCGCCATGTTCTCAACGTCGTTGGCCCAGAATGATGCCGGGCCGTTGAACGACATGGTGGCCTGGAAATAAGCGCCCCCTCCGAACGCCTCGCCGGTCCAGTTGGTTGGCGTCGTGCCGACCGATGCGGTTGATAGCTGCGCACCGTAACCATCTCCGCCCGGGCTGATAGTCACGCTCCCGTCAGCGTTCTGGGTGACGGGAATGGATCCGGGGTCGACGCCAAAGAAGTTGAATTTCTGCCAGTTGCCGCCGACCGTTACCGCAGGCCCAAAAGTTTCGGTATCGTAGCCGACTGCTGCGGCTACCGCCGGAGTGGCCATCGTCTGAGTGCTTGACATAAAAACTCCCGGAATTGTGAATACCGGGGGATGTGTAGCCGGCGAGAGATTGACAATTTCTTAACGTAATTAAGATTCGCCCCGCGCCTGCGCGAAGCTGCTTGTAAAGTTGAGCCAAGACTAGGGTGTTACTGCAGTATTAATCTGAAACAGATGGACATCATTGCTCAATAGGGTCGGATCGCATCCAGACCTGAGGGGTTATCGAGTATTGAGCCGCCGAACTGCACTTTTGTCACTGAGACAGCGTGGTCGATCTGAGGCACAGTTACCATCCGGGAAAGAAATGGACACAATCATGCCACCCAGAATTCGGCGAGGAAGCGGTTGGCATGAGCGTCAATCCGTTGAGGCTCGATCCCGGACAGACTTTTATACCCTTTGGCACTGGGCGGCTTTCGTTCTGGCCAGATAGGTTGTAGAATCAAACGCCTTCAAAGACAGAGCATTAAGGTTGTGTGGTACGAAGAGCGTGTCACACAGATGTCGCTGCGCCTGCCCTCGCTTTCACAAAACCGCAACTTAGGTAAAATCGGAACGGTATTTGACAACCTTTGGCGCACTGGCTTCGGCTCGCTTCAAAACCCAACCGCGCCGTGCCGTCAGGGATCAGCCTGACAGCGGTGGCCGGTCAGAAAGCCCTGTATCGATCGGCATGAACGAGGATCATGCCGCGATACAGTTCGGGACTGTGCAGCTGTTCGTTGTCGTTTACCTCCAAAAACTGGCGATCGGACCGCTCTCCTTTCAGATCAGCCTGCCCATCCTGCTAATGCTCGGCCATGTCGGGTTCATGTTGCTCACCGGACGTATGCAGTTCGCCCCTTTGCGGCTCTGCTGTTACATGATGTTCGCGGGCAGCTGCCTTCTTTCGCAGGCGATTTCCGGCGCTAAATTTTCAATTCCGAGCATCGTAGAGTTGCTGCTTATTTACAGTTTTCTGACGGTCACGTCATTCGTGTCCGAGTCTGCATATCGGCTTTTACTGAAGCGCTTTGTCGCCATGATGATCATTCCGGCACTCATCGTGTTTATTCAATACTTCTACCAAAAGATGACAGGACTCAGCGATCCCATCAGCATGAACCGCCTGTTGCCGAAATCGGTTCTGCTGCAACACTTTTTCTACGACGCACATTACCCCTGGAACTCGACATTCCAACGCCCCAATGGGTTCTTTTTTCTCGAACCCTCGGTTGTATCTTTGTTCGCTGCGTCGGCCGCGATTATCGAGCTGACCTATTTCAAGCGCATTCGATACGCCTTATTGATGATCGCTGCAACCGCCTTCAGCATGGGCGGCACGGGCCTGACAATGCTTTTAATCGCGTCGCCGTTTCTGCTCGCCCGGCAAGCCTTGCCGGTCGCTCTGCTTGTAGTCGTTACCGCTTTCATCGCCCTCTTGGCTGTAGTCACGCTGGACGTGCCGCTTCCACTTCTTTCACGCGTTAATGAACTCCATCATACGACCAGCAGTGCTGGTGGCCGGATTTGGATCCCGGCCCAATATTTTATCAAACTGCTGTTCGATCCTTCTTATTTCCTGGCCGGAACCGGCGCCGGATCGACGACCACCTCGCTGGGGAATCCCTGGCCGGTACTCAAGCTGATAAATGAGTATGGCCTGTTGACCACCATCCTCTACGTTGCGTTGTATCTGATGGCCGTCTCCAGGTCGTATAACCTGCCGTTAGCAATCGCGCTTTCGATTATATTCAATTTTACCGGCGGCTATCTTCTCGATGGGATCATCGTTCAATTCATTGCCCTCATTTTCTGCATGATTGTTCCACTAAGCCGAGGGGCGACCGGGCTTCCCTCAGGCAGCACTCGGTCATCGCGCCAACCGAAGGTTGTCGGCGTCCGCGCTCTGCCCGGAACGCCCTGTTCATCCGGACTTGGATATTGAAAAACTTGGCGCTTTGATCGCATCTATGGCTTCGCTCAACGCTCGGGAGCGTGATAATCGAATGAATCGAGCCACGTTCCATAACAGAACACCGATCATCAACAATCCCGCCAAAAAGGCATAGACGTTGATGGCCCCGAGGGCATCAATCTCAAGGCTGGAAGCAGTACCAATGATCACCGCCGTGATCACCGCGAGGGTTGTCCACCACGAAAGATGCGATGGATTATCAAAAACAAGATAGGCAATCGAGGAATAACTCCTGTACGCAACGATCGCCGCAAACAGCACAAAGCAGGGCAAGACGTGCAGCAGATTTTTCGGCGCCGATAAATGGAGCACGCCGCCAATGTAGAGATGGGATACGAACAGCAGGGCGATTCCGACCAGCACTCCATACCCAAGCCCCATCATCAGCGTAATGCTGGCGAACGCCTGCTGCTTTACCGGTCCACTGGTGTTCCAGACAACGCGGATATAGCTCGACAGCGGTATCAACAGAAGAATGACCGGCACCAGGAAAATCTGGAACAGGCGGACGAGTGTTGCGAACCATGCCGAGGTCTGCGCGCTGGCCACCGTCTCCAACCACACGACCGCCAGACTTAGTGTGGTCGTCAGCAACCCGTCGGCCAGCGCGTAAACCGTCCCCTCGCGGATGATACGCCAAGTGCAATTCCAATTGCCTCCGATCAAATAGGATCGTTTGCGCAGCAGCAAGACCAACGTAAAGAAACTGGCGAACAAGTAGGGGCTGTTGAGCACAAAACCGCTCACGACAAGGTTTTGTCGTGTATACGGCTCCAGAAATCCGAACGAATACGCAATCACTTGCAGGATAATCAATAGCGTGGCCGTAACGTAATGTTCATTATAGGCTGATCGAACATTGTCGAACGTATTGAAAAAGGCAGCGATTACGGGTAAAGCCGCGGCGATCAAATATGCAGCCCCGGCCCCGACCGCCACGCAGTAGATGATGATGACAACTAAGGCAAACAGCAAAGAGACACCGTTCGCGACCGAAAGACTGGCAAAGGCCGCAGCCTCGCCTCTCCTGTCGCCGGCCGAATATGCTTCTCCGACAAGCCGGCGTCCCACGACATTGAACCCACCTGACAGGAAAGCCGCGGCAATGCCTAAAGCCGAAGCTGCCAGCAACTTGGCATAGTCTTCCGTTCCTAATCCGGAGCGGAGAAGCGGCAGAAAAAACAACACACCGATCGAGCCGGGGATTCGGGTCGCGAAATTCGTCCCAAGAGAAAAAAGCAGCTTTCGCTGCTCTGCGTTGGCGCGGCGAAGACGGTTGATCACGTCACAGCCACCGATTCTCGGGTGATCACGTCACAGTCATCTGCGACATAATGGATCGCCGTCCGGTCACTCGTGGGTTGCTCCGGTGGCATCTTTGTTTTCAGCCAGATGGAAGGCATATCGCCGAGGAAGGCAGCCCACCGGGAGAAGGTTGAATTTGATCCAATCAGCAGCTTTGCCTGCGCAAGCGCCAGCAGGTCGCCGATGTCTGTCGGCTCACGCCGCAGGCGGACACCTTCCAAAGCCAATATGTCAGCCAGTTCGTCCTCTCTGCCATCGGAGAAGATGTGGATCGGCAAATCGGGAAAAACCGAGCGCACCCGACGGATGACCCGGTCGTACCAAGCCAATGAGATGCGCATGTTCGGCACTGTCCCGGTCATGATTTGCTCAGGCTGCACCTGCACGAAATCACCCAGCCTGATGTGCACCGCGGCGTAGTCCCCAGATCCCCAGTTTGGGCGTACAACCGGTGGATTTGTCAGGATTTCCAGCAGCCGTTCACGGATCATACCGCGATGCTGATGAAGCCCCTCGAACGAAAATTCTGTAGCCTGCACGATCGTTAGCCCCGCACGGGGGGCGCTGACGAGTTGCCTGGTGCCAAGCTGAATACGGGTATGTCCGGGCCACAGTGATGCCAGACGCAAGGCTTTCATCGGGCCGCCCACCTCATCAGGATGGGCACGAAACATCGTCCCATATCTTCGCAGGCTTCTTTCCATGCGTAGCAGTGGCCCAATCTTAACTGAAGACCACGTCGGGGCGATCAACCGGCCGTTCGCTTGCCTGGCTATCACGACCGCATGGAAATATACGTACAGACAGTTCCCGATACCGGCCCCGGCGATCCGAATGATACCGTAGTCCGGACCGCCCGGCAGACTTGGATATATCCAGGGAGTTGCACGTTCGCGCATAGATGCCCTTGGCTGTCAGGTCATGAGGTTGACCGGCCAGAACGGATAAGCGCCGCCCATGCGGGCCACCCGGTCACTGAACCGGTCTGCCGGCAAGCAGCTTAGCGAACCGCTCGCATTGCTCAACCGTATGCACAAGATCTGTTGTCGGTATCGCAGCAACGGCGTGCTTCAATTCTCCGTAGCGATCCGCCGTGAGCTTAGTAACAAAAGCTTCAAGCTCTTCCTCGGGGTTCTGCAGGATTACGCCAGCGGCGCGATCCTTCAACCAGCGGGCGGTTTCCGTGCCGGCGAGCGCAATGGGAGGGCAGTTGTAAAAACCGCCTTCGTATATACGATTTGGGAGCAACCAATCCGAATTCTGACCCTGCTGCCAAAAGTCGATTGCCCAGGCGAGATGACATGTTTCGTAGATCGAAGCCAATTCGGACTGAGCGTATGGGCCACCGAAGCGCATGTTTTTAAGTGGCAGATTCGCGGCAATAAGTGCCTGCAACGCGCTGGTTGGCCGGCCACGCAGCTCGACGTCAATCAGATTGGGATGGCGCCGAGCAAGGTCCTTCAGGATATAGAAACTCCGGACACAACGGATTTTTCCGAACCAGCCCACTCTCCACGGTGCGCGGTTCCGGGTCATATCAGGTGCTGGGCGCTGCAGATCCGCGGCCGTTTTTATTAGTTTGTTTTCGGACACGACAACTGTTGGCAGCCGTAATCCTAGACGTTCGAAGTAGTTCACTAGAAAACCGGGGGAACTGACTATCAGCGCAGCGGACCTGCGTACAAGCCTTTTCTCCCACCAACGGAGTAACGCCGAGGGTATCCCGCTTGCCAACAGCAATCCATGTATGTCCAAGCATTCGTAAACAAGCCTGACGTTTGCACCCGACCAGGCTCGTGCGGAGTCAGCTACGACCCCCATCTCAACGTTCCGCGCCAGCAGAACATCCGAACGCACCACCAGATCTTTCCAGCGCCCTGCCTCTAGCGAACGGCGCAGGATCTTCACCGCCCGATCCAGAAACCGGGCGTCGAAGGTTCGGCCAAGATCGATAGCCTCGGCACCAGAGACCTGTTGGACTGGATGTTCCGTGCGCCGGAACCCGATCAATGTAACAGTAGCTCCGCCAATCTGCAGCATGTGTACGCGCCGTGCCACCGCCGAATCAGCAAGGTCATTTGCGAAGTAGGTGACGTGTATGACGGCTTGTCCGGCATTTTTGCAAGTGAGATCCAACATGTTCCGGTCTAACCTGCCCGGGCCGAGACGCGCCCTGGTCTATCGCATCTGCGGTGCCGTTGACGCGGTTCCAATCGCCCCGATCCCGTACGCTGCACGCGACTTGCCAGACCTGTTATTTCCCGCGGCACCCGACAATACCTCCTCGAAGGTATCAGCGATCCGATCCAGATTGAAGACCCGCTCGGCATAGGCCCTGCCGTTGGCTCCCAGCTCGGCACGAAGCTGAGGATCGGCGCGCAGTTTTGCAGCCGCAGCCAGAAACCCCCTGATATCGTCTGGTGCCACAACGATGCCGGCGTTCGCACGCACCACCGTGCGTGACGCAAGGTTCCCCCGCGGGGCCGCCAGCAGGATCGGCCGTCCCGCGCAAAGATAAGACTGCACCTTTGAAGGCACTGCAAAGCTCGCTGCCTCGCTGTCGATGGTGGCAACGAGCACGTCGGACGCTGCAAGCACCTGGGGTAGGTCTTCCACTGGCTGCAGCGGTAAAAGCTTCAGTCCCCGAAGACCACGGGCGTTTCGTGCAAGGGCGAGGTGGTCCGCACCCACACCTTCGGCTACCACAACCACCGAAGTGTCCGGCCAATCTTGAGCTGCCAATTCGACCAAAAGCTCGGGCTTATGTTTAAGGCCTAGAGTGCCCGAGTAGGTGAAATTCACCGAACTCTGATACTCATGCTCGCTGGACCATGCATTGACTTTAGGGAGAAACGGAAAGTCACCGATCGCCGCCCAATTTTCGATGACAGTAACCTTTGCTCTGCTGCCCGACCAGGAAGCAGCAAGGGGGACGAAATCGTCGCTGATCGCCACCACCGCGTCGCTATTTCGCAGCTGCCGCCGTTCGAGAAGGCGATACAACCAGCTAATCGGCGCCGCCAACATGCCAAGCTTCCGCCGCAGCAGCACGGTGACGGCAATACTATAGAAATCTTGAAGCCAATAGACAAAGCGAACCTGCATCGTTCTGCAGATCTTCAGGATCTGGCTCTGTGCCTCCGTTGGGGTATTTCCCGAGATCACAACGTCGGGCCGGATGCTCCCGATAACGGCTGCAACTCGCCGTCCATATTCACGGTCGTTAAAGCGCCGCCGAATCAGCGAAGTCTTATCGTAGCCTCTTCCGATGCTGATCCCTTCAATATGCAACCGATGCGTCTCGTCCGTCATATGCTTAAAGTCAGCCTTAGGGCCAGGGTTTTCGCTGAAATAAACGTGCGTCACGTCATGTCCGCGAATCGCCAGTCGCTGGCTGAGGTGCACCTGAAATGGATGTCCGGCGTAATCATGGACCAGAATACGCATTAGGCTGCCTCGAGCCTGGGCATGTCGTAGCCGCCATAATAACCGCCGCTATCGAGGTCCTGAGGTTTGACCCGGGTCAGCAACGCACGCAATTTCGGACGATCCTCGGTCGTAAACCGCTCCATCGCTTGGCTCACAAGATCTGCCCGGGTGAAGCCGGCACGAACGATCAATAGGATGTGCCGGCAATATCTCGCCAATATCAACGGGTCCGCTACTCGCAAGACAGGAGGGCTGTCGAGAATGATGTAATCGTAGCGCTGCTTGCTCTCCCCGATCAGCGTGGCGAAGTGCGGGGCGTTGATTGCGCTTATCGGGTTTCTCGAACTCCCGTTTGCCGGCAAACAATGCAATCCGGACGATGGACACTGCACCACGGCTTCGGACCAGTGCACCTTGCCTGCCAACACGGATTCCAGGGTCTGAGTTGGTTGCAGTCCGAGGATCCTTGATACCTTAGGTCTGCGCAGGTCGGCATCGATCAGAAGCACACGGAAGCCGTCTCCAGCATAAGTTTCGGCCAACGTAGTTGCGAGTGTCGTCTTGCCTTCACCAACCTCGCTGGATGTGACAAGCACGATTTCCGCTTCGTCCCGCGCCATAGGATGCAGCGAAACGCCCAAGGCTCGAAGGGTTTCAGCGAAGGCGGGTAGGTAGCTGATTGTACCGTTGCCGATTCTGCCCTTGATCGCAGGCAGACTTGCCGCGACTGGAAGGCCCGTCGCGATGGCCAGATCCATAGCCGTACCTATGGTGGAGTTGAACATGTAGCGAAGCACAACGGCAGCACTGGCCAAAAGTATTCCGGCCAGGAACCCCAGGATAAGCGCCGGAAAGCCCAGATGTCGTCTGGGTATGTGAGCCGGGGGGAACAAGATGTGCGCGAGGGGTGACTGCGACATCTGCCTCAACACCTGGTCAGCCGCGCTCTTCTGGAAAGCGATATACATCTGTTGCTTCGCTTCGACATCGCTTTTCAGGCTGGCCAGCGTGACTGCGGCAACCGACGAAGCCTGTGATGCAGAGGATTCGGACGCGACCGCCGCTTCCAGATGCTTTACGTTGGCACTGGCGATATCGACGTCACGCCTGATCGATGACGCGAACTTGTCGGTTTCACGTTTGATTTGTGACCGAATACTTAGCAGTGCGGAGTTCAACGGTCTACGCCGCGGATCCAACGGACCGAACAGGGCCAACTTACCAAGCACCTCTGATTCAGTATCATGATAGCGCTGTATGGTTCGCGAATCGAGGACCTCCGGGAGGCTGCTGGCGCCGAAATGCGTGAGAACTTCCAGCTTCGCCTGCTTGCGGGCCAGATCGGCCTGCGCGGTGGAGAGTTGATCCTGGTTCTTGCTTAGTTGAAGCGCTGGTCCCAATGAGCCCTGCACTTCCGGAAGACCGTGCTGCCGTAGGAAGCTTTCGAGGTGCTTTTTCGCATCATCGGCTTCAACCTTGATCGCCGCGGCGCGCTCGAGCATAAGCCGATTTGTCGCAGTCCACTCCTGGCGCTTCGCGTTGCCGAGGTCCGCGATATAGGTGTTCATGATCGCGTTCAGCACGGACACCGCGAGATCGGGTGTTCCTGCTGTAAACTGCAACGATACGACACTGCTCTCCTCGCTGCTCTCGAGCTGGAGGTGTTTTGACACGTACTGGATCGCTGCGTCGACTCGCGCATTCGACGCGTCATCAGGTCGACTGCCACCGTCTACAAAGTCTTTGAGATAATGGGCTCCCTCAAGCGCCGCCGTCTTGAAGCCGGTCAGCACAGACGGGAGGCGTTCGCCGGCAGCAAGGCCCGGGGCTTTGTCAAGATTGAGACTGTTGACGACACGCGCGATCAAACCGCGCGAGCGGATAACATCCTTTTGGGTGCGGAGGATTTCCGCCTGCGTCAGCGTAACACCCTCGGTGCCGCCAGCAGACCCCATCGGCCCAACCCGAGGCGTATCGATGATGAGTGCGCCCTCTGCTACGTAGCTGTCAGGGATAACTTTGGTAACACCGAGCGCGAGCGCACTGGCTAGCAGCCCGCATAGCAGAATCAACCATTTTCGCCGCGAAAGAATTGCGGGCAGAGCCGCCACACTGATCGCGTACCCGTTCACGCGGCCTTCTTAGGCGCGTAGTTCCGCTGCACCTGCTGTTCAACCCAAGCGTACGTCGGTTCCAGCCCGGATCGTAGCGATCGTTCTGGAGCCCAATCCAGCTTTTCCTTGATCAAGCGGTTGTCGGAGTTACGCCCGCGCACCCCCTGAGGACCGGTGATGTGCTTTTTCACCACGTTCTTCCCGGCGATATCGGACACAATATCAACCAGCCCGTCGATGGTGACCATTTCTTCCGATCCGATGTTGACGGGACCTGGAAAACCGGACCGCAACAAATTTGTCGTTCCGTTTATGCACTCATCTATGTAGAGGAATGATCTGGTCTGCTCACCATCGCCCCATATTTCGACTTCGCCGCCATTTCGCGCCTCTGCCACCTTCCTGCAGATCGCCGCCGGTGCCTTTTCTCGGCCACCGGACCAAGTACCATAGGGCCCGAAAATGTTGTGATATCGGGCAACAAAGGTCTGCATGCCGTAGTTACGGCGGTACGCGAAATAAAGCCGCTCACTAAACAGTTTTTCCCAACCATACTCACTATCAGGGGCCGCGGGGTAGGCAGAACTTTCGGAGCACAGCGGATTCGAGGGATCTTCCTGGTTATAAGCGGGGTATATACATGCGGATGATGAATAGAAGATCCGCCCCGCATTCCGACGGTAACACGCATCTAAGACATTGAGGTTAATCGTGGCTGAATTGTGCATGACATCGGCATCATGCTCGCCCGTGAAGATATAGCCGGCGCCCCCCATGTCGGCCGCCAACTGATAAACCTCATCCACACGGCGATCGAAAACCGACCGGCAAAACACCCCGTCGCGGAGGTCTCCAATGACGAAATCGTCGGCCTCCGTAGCGGCGTACTCGTTGTATTTGAGATCGACACCGCGGACCCAGAACCCTTCTTGCTTCAGTCGCTTAACAAGATGGCCGCCGATAAATCCCCCAGCCCCACACACAACAGCAACGCGCGTCATAAAGCGTGCTCCAGTCCCAGCTATTAAACTCTAGAATTGGTTAGGTGTGGTCTGGTCCTTTGACAACAAACAACCAGTTTATTCACATACAAGTGTACCCAATCAGTGGGGCAGAACTCCGTCGCTTTTTGATATTATTGCCGTGATCTCGGAGATTATTTGTTCCGCATTTTGCGGCTGCAAGACGTCACCGTGGTCGCCTGATATCGTCACTACGCGCAATTTCCCCAGGTAGCGGGTCCAGCCGAGATCGGCGTCCGCGCCCAACGGCCAGCTTGAGCCCCTGAAAAGCGTAGTTGGGCATAGGAGCCGATCATCAAAACTGGCCATGCGGGCTAGCCATTCGTTTAGCAGAATGAGATGGAAACGCATCTGTATATTTAAATCTATACGATTGAGCATACGCGGGAACAATCCAAAACCATGTAACCATTTGAACACTGCTCGCGCCCGCTTGGCTTGAGGCCGGAACAGTGCCCCCGCGGAGAAGCGGGCCAACTGGTCAGCAGTTTCACCGCGCCGGATCCCCCGGATGAGCCGATGCAGGCGTTCCGCGGTAGATGCGGGAACCGTGACGACCTGCGGGCGGGCAGGCGCATCAATCAGTCCCAACAAACCAATCCGATGACCCGAGGCAATCATCGCCCGCGCCACGTCACAGGCCATCTGCGCACCGAAGGAATAGCCGAGCAGAAAGACCTTCGCGCGCGGGCCATAGCTCTCAATTTGACCCACACAGTCGGCGACCAGCCGGTCGAGTTCATTCGCGTCTGAGCGCAACCTCGACCAATGGCGATAGTGTATGGGCACAAAGTGCAGTGACGCATCTGGCGGCGACAGCAGGGAGGAAAACTCTCCCACATCCCCGCTCAACCCCGGCAAAAGGAACACTGTCAGATTTTTGTCTTTTTCAAAGCCGGCTTTTCGCAGACACGCCTGAGCTGCAACATCGCAGCCAGACACATCGTCTAGCTGCATGCCCGTCATGGATGTTTCCTAGTCCCATCGAACGGTCTGCTGCAAATCCTCCCGCATGGGACGATGCCTCGCCATATCGCTCGGTCTGTGAGGATTGCCCAGCGTGGGTTTTGAGCTCAGACGGTTTGACCCTAATAGGCATTCTTATGGATGAAACCTTTTATCGCCGTTTGCAGCAAAATTTGTAGATCAAACCACAGAGACAGGTACTGGATATATTGAAGATCGTAATGACAACGCTGCTGGATCTGCTCAACCGTGTCGGTGGGGCCCCGCCGCCCATTAACTTGAGCCCACCCGGTGATGCCCGGCTTTACACGCAACCGAGCCATATAGCCGAATACGGCCGTCGAGTATTGCTGGCCAGCTGCCGTCGCCAAAGGGGAATGCGGACGCGGCCCGACGAGCCACATGTCACCGCAAATGACATTTATGAGTTGCGGCAATTCGTCCAGGCTTGTTTTTCTCAGGAGCGCCCCCATCGGAAAAACCCGGGGATCGTCCAGTGCGGTCAAGATCAGTCTGGAGGAAGGACTACCGTCGACGCGCATCGTCCTGAACTTGAAGATCGTGAACATGCGTCCACCATATCCCTCCCGCTGCTGCTTGAACAGGATCGGGCCGGGACTTGTCAGCCTGATCAGAAGCACTATACCAAGAAGCACGGGCGACGTGGAAATCAGCAACAGAAGCGCGAATGTCCGGTCCCTGACATCCTTGATAACCCAGTGCCACCCGTCCAGCGGCGGATCGCCCACCAGAAATAAAGGTATGTCGGCCATCCTGTAGCCGCTTCTGGTCAGCAATCCGGTCTGAACGCCAAGACTAGGCGGCCACAAAAAGACCCGCACGGGAAGCCAGAGTAGGGACCTGATCAGATCCGCCAGCTTCCCTTGCTCCTGAAACGACGTGCTGATGATGACGTCCTTCACCTCTTTGGCATTGATCAAACGCTGCAGATCCGACAGCTGAGCTGCATCCACGCCCTCATGACAATCAGACGGGGACGTCCAATCCACCGATACAAGTCCGACGACGTTCGCACCACTGCTATCGGCGCGAAGCAATTTCGCGCAACGCTGCGCTTCCGGGCCGGAGCCAATGACTAAAATGTTGTGCTGGAGCCAGCGCGCTCGCACCAACGCATCGGCGACTCGAGCCACAGTCAGGCGAACGCCTACAAGGGTAGCAAGGCCAGCCAACCAACCGAGTATGACAATCCGGCCGACGGATGGCGTCCGCACAAACAACAGGGCTACGAACGACAGTGTCCCCGCGGAAAGCAACCAGCCGATCAACGCCGACTTGCACGAGCGCCGCATATCCAAGATTTCAGAAAAATCGTAAGCCCCGCGATATTGTAGTGCTATGTGAACAAATGCCGCTACGGCGATCCCGACTGCCAGTGACTCAACTTTCTCTACGCTGCCTGTACCACGCGAGAGGACCAAGGCCAACCAGAAGCAGCTATTTGCCGCCACTGCCAGAGCTTCGGCAACCTGCAATGCCGCAATAACGCCCCAACGTGATGCCCACGCCACACTCGGGCGACCAATCTGCACAGCGGACACGCGATCATCGTTACGTCCGGAAAACCGTGTCAGCCACTGCAATATCATGTTCCAATCTATTGCCCAAACCGAGCGCAGGTCAGATATGTTCTCAGGCCGTGTGATAAGGACGTAGGCCCGTTTGCAAAGCAGACAAGCCTCACATTTGCGTTACGCCAGGTCGAATTTCCGGGTTTTTGAAACCATTACTTAATTCTGGAAATTTTTCCGCAATAAACTTTTGGCAAAATCGCCCAAAATGCAGACTTCTGCGGCATAATTCACATTATGGTATTGCGACCATGTCGCGTTTATACTTACGTCTACTACGAAACTGACTATTCAGTGTGAATGTCATGCGTCAGTCTGATTCACAATGCTAATCGATCGGCCGGCCCCACAATAAATTCCTCAACGAGCGCCCAAATAGGCGCAGTCGGTTGAACGGGCTCATTGCAAAACTACCCGTGTTGATGCCGGTGCGGTACCATTCTGACTGCGCTACGAGGCGCGGAACGATGGATACAATGCGTGGTGCCGAGTCGTTATGGCAGTCCCGCAGCACGTGCACAATCTGTCCGAAATCGAAACTTATTAAGCTGCCGTCACCGTCGATCCCCGACGGAGCGTGCAGGGCGATGCCGACCCCGCTGCCCACAAGATCCTGGATGTTGTCCAGCCGGTCATCGATGAATGCCATGTTCTTGCGGTCTACCTGATATCGGCGCTCGATCGCGGGCAGGGCCCAGCTTTTGCGCAGTCCCTTCCTCAGCAGCTGCCACGGGGTCCCATACGCAAACGCGGCACTCAGAATATCCTCTGCGGCCATAAGGCCTGCCACGCCCTTCCGCAACCCAGCGGAGTCCAAAATAACCGCCGCCTCGGCCCGCGAACGGTGGGTCAGTACAACGACGGGCACACCGAGTGCCTCGAGCGCGTTAACCAGCAAATCGTGCAGTAGAACCAGCTCGAGCTTCTTTACGTAGGGCGGGGCCATCTCAAATACGATTACCCCATCCAAATCCAGTAGCAGCAGCGAAATCATCGCCAAAAGCTAAGGCCGTTGTTCGCCAGCCAAGTGAGGGTTTTCTCGAAATATGGGCTATTGTTGGACCACGGATACCACTGGTGCTGACGATTTAGGTAAAGATCCGGGCTCCACTCCCCGGAGTCATCCACCCCTTGATACCAGCAGATTACTGCAACTCTCGCCTTTGCCGCCCCCTTGGCGAAAAGCCTTTCTTTCAAATGCCTGGCGGTCCGCCCGGTTTGGATTGCATCGTCGATGATCATGACGTCCTTGCCGAGGACATCGAATGTGAATGCATCATTCGCTTCCTCCAGGGTGGACGTCCGCTGCTCGAACCACGTCTGCACCGCCCGCATCGGGCGGGTGGTCAGCAGCGATGTTGGGATGCCAAGCGCCTCTTTGAGGGCGAAAAGCTTCTGCTTGTAGCGACTCCCCTTTCGGCGAAGATGGATCACCTGGAACGGAATTCCCAGCTCCTCAGCCACGACCTTCATCGGAAGCAACGCGCCGTTCGCCACGCCCACCAGCAAATCCGGACGGCCCGAGGTGCTGATAACGTCCGCAAGGTCCCGCGATAGAGCGATGGCCTCCTCCACCGTCATATAAACTGTATGGTCGATATCCAGGAACTTGGCATATGCAGTAGATCGAGGTCGGGCAGCGTCGTGTGTCCCGGACATTTTTGCTAAAATCCCTTTAGCGATGATCAGGATCCGACATAGTCCTGATCAAGACTGGTAACACCCTGAGTACCGGATTGGACGACACCCACTGTCGATGCGCGCATGCCCGACCACTCGACCCAACGTCAACCGCGTCATTGGTCCCACCATGCTGATTGTTGTCAGAGTATCGCGGCTTTATGAGCGCCGGATACTTGGAAGCGTCAAGACCGTGGCGGCGACATCCGAAGGCCCTGATATGAGCGCATTGCTCCCCGTCAACGAGATATTCGAGACCATCCAGGGCGAGGGCGCGCACACCGGCACGCCGGCGGTGTTTATCCGCCTGCAAGGCTGCCCGGTCGGCTGCCCGTGGTGCGATACCAAACACACCTGGGAGGGCGGCGCCTTGGACGAGCGCAAACCCGCCGACATCCTGGAAAAGACCATCAGCGCGCCGACCTGGGCACCGTTCGACACCGAACACCTGCTCGATGTCGTCGCCACGCTCCGCCCGCGCCATGTCGTCGTTACCGGCGGGGAGCCTTGCCTCCATGACCTCGAACCGCTGACCGCCGCACTGATCCGGCGCGCCGGGCGCCGAGTGCAGATCGAAACCTCGGGCACCCAGCCAATCCGCGCCGAGCGCGGGACGTGGGTCACCGTCTCGCCAAAAATTGCCATGCCGGGCGGTTTCAACGTGCGTCCCGATGCGCTGGCACGCGCCGATGAGATCAAAATGCCGGTCGGTCGCCCAGACGACATCGAAAACCTGCTCGTGCTGCTGGCCGCCGAACACCATCAGCCAAGCGTGCCGGTGTTCCTGCAGCCGCTTTCGACCTCGCGCAAGGCAACCGAGTTATGCATCGCCGCGGCCAGCGCACATGACTTTCGCATCAGCGTGCAACTGCACGCACTGCTCGGATGGCGCTGAGCCGGTCCGAACGCGCCGAGAGCCACATCGCCGGATCGCTTGCCGCTTTTGTGCGTACGGACCTCGCCGGCAATGCCGCCGCGCTGCGATGAAGCGGCCTGGCAACCTTCCAGCCCGTGACAGTTGTATCCTTTTGAGCTACATCCGCCGGTTCGCACGCAACCGCCAAGATCGGACTGGAAACCCCTGACCACCATGGCCAGCAGCAACGACATCCGCGCCGCCTTCCTGGACTATTTCGCCCGCAACGGCCACACCAAGGTCGCCAGCTCACCGCTGGTGCCGCGTAACGACCCGACGCTGATGTTCACCAACGCCGGCATGGTGCAGTTCAAGAACGTCTTCACCGGCCAGGAAAAACGCCCCTACGTCCGCGCCGCCACGTCGCAGAAATGCGTCCGCGCCGGCGGCAAGCACAACGACCTAGACAATGTCGGCTACACCGCTCGCCACCTGACCTTCTTTGAGATGCTAGGTAATTTCAGTTTCGGCGACTACTTCAAGGAACGCGCCATCCCGTTCGCGTGGGAGCTGCTGACCAAGGACTACGGCCTGCCGAAGGACCGCCTCACGGTGACCGTGTTCGCCGAAGATGACGACGCCGCGGCGATCTGGAAAAAGGTCGCCGGCCTGCCGGATGACCGCATCATCCGCATCGCCACGTCCGACAACTTCTGGCGCATGGGCGATACCGGACCCTGCGGCCCATGCAGTGAGATCTTCTACGACCACGGCCCGGAAGTCCCCGGCGGCCCGCCCGGCAGCGCCCTCGAAGATGGCGACCGCTTCGTCGAGATCTGGAACCTGGTGTTCATGCAGTTTGAGGAAGGTCCTCCGGGCACCCGCGTGGCACTGCCGAGACCCTCGATCGACACCGGGATGGGCTTGGAGCGTTTCGCGACGATCCTGCAAGGCAAGCACAACATTTACGATACCGATACATTTCGTGCCCTGATCCTGGCTTCGGCCGAAGCCACCGGCCAAGACCCCGACGGCCCGCACGCGGTCAGCCACCGGGTCATCGCCGACCATCTGCGCAGCACCTCCTTCCTGATGGCCGACGGCGTGCTGCCCTCGAATGAGGGCCGCGGCTATGTGCTGCGCCGGATCATGCGCCGCGCCATGCGCCACGCCACTATCATGGGATCCAAAGACCCGGTGATGAACCGCCTGGTGCCGACGCTGATCCGCCAGATGGGCGCCGCCTACCCCGAACTGGTGCGCGCCGAGACGCTGATCGCCGAAACCCTGTTGCTCGAGGAAACTCGCTTCAAGACCTTGCTCGACCGCGGCCTGCACCTGCTGGCCGAGGAAGTTGCTGCGTTACCCGACAACCCCGCTAGTGGCACTGGAGCAATTCGGCTTTCGGCCAGTGGTCAAATGACCAATGAGTCCGCCAAAGCGCCCCTACCGGGCCAAGTTGCTTTCCGCCTCTATGACACCTACGGCTTCCCGCTCGACCTGACACAGGATGCGCTGCGCGAACAGGGCCGGTCGGTCGATCTGGACGGCTTCAACCTGGCGATGGCCGAACAGCGCACGCGCGCCCGCGCGGCCTGGGCCGGGTCCGGCGATGCCGCCACCGAACGGGTGTGGTTCGAGATCAAGGAAGCCGCCGGCGCGACGGAATTCCTTGGCTACGCTACCGAAACCGCCGAGGCCGAGATCATGGCCATCGTGGTCGACGGCGTTTCGGCCGACTCCGCGCCTGCCGGCACCGACCTGGCGATCGTGCTGAACCAGACCCCATTCTACGGCGAGAGCGGCGGCCAGGTCGGCGATGGGGGTATCATCACCGGACCCGACGGCCTTCTGATCGCCGTCACCGATACGCAAAAGAAGCTCGGCGACCTGTTCGTCCATCACGGCCGCGTCGAGGCCGGTGTGGCTCGACTTCACACTCCCGCGGTTGCCGCTGTCGATCATCCTCGCCGCACCGACATTCGCGCCCATCACTCCGCCACCCACCTGCTGCATGAGGCGCTGCGCCGCAAACTCGGCACCCATGTGCAGCAGAAAGGCAGCCTCAACGCCCCGGACCGGCTGCGCTTCGACGTCTCCCAGCCGCGCCCGATCACCGCCGACGAACTGCACTGGGTCGAGGCCGAGGTGAACGCCCGCATCCGCGAGAATTCCGAGGTCACCACCCGCCTGATGACCCCCGGAGCGGCGGTCGAACTCGGCGCCATGGCGCTGTTCGGCGAAAAATACGGCGACGAGGTCCGCGTCGTGGCGATGGGCGAACCCGACGGCAACAAGCCGGCCTGGTCGATCGAATTGTGCGGCGGCACTCATGTCCGCCGGACCGGCGACATCGGCTATTTCCGCATCGTCGGCGAAGCCGCCGTCGCCGCCGGAGTGCGCCGGATCGAGGCGGTCACCGGCGCCGCCGCCGAGGCCGTGGTCGCCGAAATCCAGGCCCGTCTGAACGCCGCCGCCGGCGCGCTCCGCACCGCGCCCGCCGAGGTGCCAGACCGCATCTCCACGCTGCTGGAAGACCGCAGGCGATTGGAACGCCAGATGGCGGACCTGCGGCAGAAGCTCGCCACCGGTGCCGCCGCCAGCGCGGCCGAGGACGTCGGTGGGATCATGCTGACCGCGCGCAACCTGGGTGAAGTGCCAGCGAAGGACCTGAAAGCTCTGGCCGATTCGATCGGCAAGCAGCAGGGGTCAGGCGTCGTGGCCCTGGTGTCGGAGAACGACGGCAAGGCCAGCATCGTGGTCGCGGTATCGCCCGATCTGACCGGCCGAGTCAGCGCGGTTGACCTGGTGCGGGTCGCGTCCGCCGCAGTCGGCGGCAAAGGCGGCGGCGGACGCCCTGACCTGGCCCAGGCCGGCGGCCCTGACGGCGCCAAGGCGGATGAAGCGCTGGCGGCGGTCCGTGGCGCATTGCTGAACAGAGCCTGAATGGTCGGCCGATTGCCGAAACTATTCGTGCGGCTGTCTGTTCCCTGGCCACGCCGGCACCTGCAGGGGGGTCATCGGGTTGTTGATCGAATCGCTGACGTTTTCCCGGATCCGTTCTCCTCGGCGAGCGTTTACACTGTCAGCCGGTGGCCAAAACTCGACTTTCGACTGGTCGAGTAGACAGCCTCGGAACTAGGAGCACTCGATGAAACCCCTGCTGGCCCTGGCCACACTGGCGCTGACCGCGCTAATCTTCGAGGAAAGAGCCCGTCAGGTCGCGGGTGACGCGCACGAAGCACTTGACAGCGCGGTGGGGCAGGCGCGCGGCGCCAAGCAATCCTTGGTCCAGCAGGTGGAGCAGCAGCCGCTGATCTCGCTTCTGGTTGCGGGAGGCTTGGCCTACGCGCTTGCCTCGATTATTCCGAGCCGTGAATAGAAGACCCCTCAACTAAATCTCGCCCTAACCAAATCGCTGTCAGGCTTCAAATCCCACCTTCTCGGGCCAACAACGACTGCCAACCTCATGAGGAAAATACCATGTCGATCATCGCTTGGCTCATTCTGGGTCTCATCGCCGGCTTTATCGCCAGCAAGTTGGTCAATAAATCAGGCGAGGGACTCATGCTTGACATCGTCCTCGGAATCGTCGGGGCATTCGTCGGAGGATTTTTGTTTTCCCTGGTTGGCGCCGCGCCGGTGACCGGGTTAAACATCTATAGTCTGATCGTCGCCGTCATCGGCGCGGTTGTTGTGTTGGTGATCTACCACGCGATCGCCGGACGGCGCGCCATTTGACCAAATTCCGGCGCCGGTTTACCGGCGCCGGACAGTGATACTGGCGGTCAGATGTTGCCGGCGATCCAATCCTTCAGCTTGCTCTTCGGCAGTGCGCCGACTTGGGTCGCCGCAGGCTTGCCGTCCTTGAACAGGATCAGCGTGGGAATGCCGCGCACCGCGAACTGGTTGGGCGAGGCGGGGTTGTTGTCGATATCCACCTTCGCCACCGTCAACTTGCCGGCAAACTCGCCCGCTAATTCCTCCAGCGCCGGCCCGATCATCTTGCATGGGCCGCACCATTCCGCCCAGAAGTCAACCAGCACCGGGCCGGTCTTGCTGGCCTGCACTACATCGGCATCGAAGCTTTTATCGGTTACGGGAACTGTGTTCGCGCTCATCAAACGCTCCTGGAATTTCACTTGCTGAAAAGGTGGGATGCAAGGGCATCGCGGTCAAGCCGCGTGGTTCGCATCGCGGTCAAGCCGCGTCGCTGGCATGGCCGGGATCGTGCGGATCGAGCATCTCGTCGGGCAACATCGTCACCCGAGCCTCACGCGTCCAGATCAATGCACAGCGCACCGCCCGGTGCGGAAAGATCGCCTGCAACACCGCGCGGTATGACGCCATCTGCCTTAGGTAGAGCACCGGCGTATCCTGCACCCGCACGGGCGGCCGCCGGTTGGTCTTGAAGTCGGCGACCAGCACATGGTCGGCCAGCACCACCAGACGATCGACCAGGCCGCCGATCACCTGATCGGCGATCACCCCGGTCAACGGCACCTCGGCGCGGCTTCCGGGCCCGAACAGCGCCTCGAGGTCGGGATGCGCCATCACCGCCAGGACCTCGCAGGCGATGCGTTCCGGCTCACCGGCCGCGATGCGATGTCCCGGCTTGTCCAGAAAGCGGATCGCGGCATCCCGCCGCGCCTCCGCCGGCAACGCCGGCAGATGCTGTAGAAGTGCATGGATCAACTGGCCGCGGCGGAACCGGTCGGCGCCAGCATCGCGGTCGGCCAGCGGCGAGTCGGCGGCCGGGATTGGCCCAAGCTCGACACCGTCCGGCCGGCTCGGCGCCAGCGGCATCGGTCGGAGCGGTTCCGCCGGGGGAGCCGCGGCCAGCCACGCGGGAGCGGTGCCGATCCAGCTCGGCAGGTCTCCGGCTTGGTAAGCGGCTGGTGCCAATGCCGGACGGTCCGCCGCGATCGCCTGTGGCGCGCGCAACCACAGCCGTTCGCCGGCCCACGCACCGAAGGGCTCGCGTTCGGCACCGGCCACCTCGAACCCGCGCCGAACCAGATCGTGCCAGCAATTGTCCTTCGTCGCGTTGCGGTTCTGCCAGCCACAGACCAGCAGCCGGTCCTCGGCTCTGGTCAGCGCCACGTAAAGCAGTCGATTGTGCTCCTCCATCCGTCGCTGGCGGCCAGCGACGCGCAGCCGATCCAGTGCGGAGCAACGGAACTCCCTGCGCGGCAGCCACAGCGGCACGGCGCGGGCGGTGTGCGCGTCGTCGGCCCACACGATCGAGCCATCGTCCGGCGGCAGCGCCGAAGTGTCCGGCACGATCACCAACGGCGCCTGCAGCCCCTTGGCGCCGTGTACCGTCATGATCCGCACCAGGTTGCCGGCGGCTTCGGCCTCTCGCTTCACCTCGGCACCGGACCGGCGCAGCCACTGCAGGAAGCCTTGCAGAGACGGCGGATGGCGATGGGCGTAGGTCAGCGCGGCATTCAGCAATTCATCGATCGGTTCGGCTGCTTCCGGGCCCAGGCGGCCAAACAGGCGGGCGCGTCCACCAAGCGGTCCGAGTGCCTCGGCGAACAGCGCGTAGGGCGAGACGTAATCGACGCGGATCAGCAGCAAACTGAAGAAATCCACCGCCTGGCGCCACGACGGACGTTCATCGGCGCGCGCGCGCACGGCGTCCCAAAGCGAGCCGGAGCGGTCGATCGCCAATTCGCACAGGTCGTCATCGGTTAGGCCGCCGAGCGGGCTTGTCAGCAAGCAACCCAAATTCAGGTCGTCCGACGGCAGCAACAAGGCGTCGCCCAGCGCCATCAGATCCTGCACCGCCGGCTGGTCGGTCAGCACCATCCGGTCCAGCCCAGCCACCGGCACATCGCGGGTTTTCAGCGCCCGCAGCAACATGCGGGCGAACGCGTCGCGCCGCCGCACCAAAATCAGCACGTCACCGGCAGCCAGCCGCCGGCCCTTGCTTTGAAGCAACACGGACCCATCGGTCTGGGAGCGGATCCAGTCGGCCAACGTGTCGGCCAGCTTCTGGCGCGCCGAGGTCAGCGACTGGTTCTGCTCCGGCACCGTCCACGGGCGGTGCGGCTCGGGATCGGCGACCGGCGCCAGCGGCCAGAGCTCTACCAGCCCGCCATGGCCGGCGCGATCGGCGTAGTGCGTCAGGGTCTCGCCCGCCGCGACCACGCCCGGCCGCGCCAGCGGATCGGCGAACACAGCATCCACCAGTGCCAGCACCGGCGCGGTGGACCGGAACGACACGTCCAGCCCGACATCGCGGAACACCTGGCCGCCGCGCCGCACACGGTATGCCAGTTCGTCGTGCGAGCGGTCGAATTCCGCCGTGTCGGCGCCCTGGAAGGAATAGATCGACTGTTTGCGGTCACCCACCGCGAACACCGTGCGCGGCCGCTCCTGCGCGGCGGCGAAGAATTCCTCGGTCAGCGCGTGGGCAATGCGCCATTGCTGCGGCGCAGTGTCCTGCACCTCGTCGAGCAGCAGGTGGTCCAGCCCGCCGTCGAGCTTGTACAGCACCCAGGCGGCGCCAGGATCGAACAGAAGCGTGCGGGTACGGTCGATCAGGTCGTCGTAGTCCAGCAGTCCGGCGTCGTCCTTGCGCTGAGTGTAGCCGCGCGACACCGGCCCGGCCAGCATCGCCAGCGCGCCGGAGACCGCCGCCAGGCGGATCGCGCGGCGCTGATCCTCGATGCCCGCGATGCGGTCGGCTTCTTCTAGGTAGCGGTCCAACACCGATGGCGTGTTGCTGAACGATTTGCCGACCAAGTTGGACGCGGCAAAAGGCTGGCCGTCCTGCTTCAGGAACAGACCGCACCAGTCCGCCCAGGTGGCATGCCGACACTTCCCGTCCTGGGTCAGCCAGTCCAGGATCCCAGCCGCGCGCGTGGCGATCGTCGGCGCGCTGCCGGGAAGCACCTGGCGGGCGGCATCGCGCAGGGCGGATTCTCCAAGCCATGCTACCGCCGCCGCCAACAGCGAGTCCTCGTCTTCCGCGGCCACGCCCAACACCCGGCGCTGCGCCCGCTGCAAGTCGTCGCCGAGCGCCAGCGCCGCCTCCAGCCGTGGGCGGTCGGACTGCAACGTCTTGACGTAGCCGCCGAATGCCTCGGCCGAGGCCAGCCCAGCCAGGCTTCGCAGCGCCTGCTGCATCGGCCCGGAGCCAGCATTGGTCAGCATGTCCTCGCGCGCCTCGGTCAGCGCGTCGTCGGCGTCGCGGTCATCGACCAGTTGGAAATGCGGCGAGATTGCCGCCTCCAGCGGGAACCGGCGCAGCAGCGACTGGCTGAAGGCGTGGATCGTGCCGATCCGCATGCCGCCCGGCAGGTCCAGCACCCGGGCGAATAGCGCCCGGGCAGTCTGGCAGTTGGCTTCGCTTGGCGCCACGCGTAGCCGGGTCAGTTCGGCTTCCAGTTGTTGTTGCGCCATGGTGACCCAGCTTCCCAGCGTGCGCTGCAGTCGCAGCGCCATCTCCGCCGCCGCCGCCTTGGTGAAGGTCAGGCACTGGATGCGTTGCGGCGCGGCGCCGCTCAGCATCAGCCGCAACAGCCGATCGGTCAGCAGCTTGGTCTTGCCCGAACCGGCCGAGGCGGCGACGAACGCCGACACCGCCGGATCGGACGCCACCAGTTGTTCGCGGTTGGCGCGCTGGCGCGCGGTCTCAGTCTTGGCGCGCGGGCGCGCGGGCTCAGTCATCGTCGTCTCCCGCCGCCGACCATTCCGCCACCCGGGCGAGGTGCTCGTAGTCGGAGAACCGCGGCGCCAGGCCAGGATGTGGGCGCGACAGATAGGCCCGGTCCGGCTGGTCGAACGCATCGATCAGGGCGCACAGGTGGTCCTTGGCATCGATCACCGCGTCCGGGATCGCGCCTGGGTTCTTACGATACAGCGGCACCGCTTCGCCAGGATCGAGGCCGCCAGATAGGCGCCAGTAAAGCAGCGCCGCCGTGGTGCCGCGCAGATCAGGCCCAAAGCCGCCATCCAGTGCCATTGCCGCCTCCAGCAGCAATTGCGGTGCCAGACCAGCCTCGACGTCCTTTTGGCTGGGCGGGGTGCCGGTCTTGTAATCGAGGATCGCCAGCGAAGCGTCCTCGTAACGCTCGATCCGGTCGGCGCGGCCGGTCAGGCGGAACCGCCCGCCGGGACGCAGCAACTCGATCGCGCCTAGCGCCTCGGTGGCGATCGCCACCGGCGCGCGGGCGGCGCGGCGTTTGGCCTCGGTGTCCGCCACCCAGTCGGCGATGCGCTCCAGCCGCGGTGACCACCAGGCTACCAGCGCTTGCCGCAGGCCGGCGGCGCCGAGTGCCTGGGCCATGGCGAGACGGAGTTCGTCGGCGGCGTCGGCGGGCCAGGCGGCGCTGTGCCGGCGCAGGAAGCGGTGCAAGCCGTCATGCACCAGTGATCCGTAATCCGCGGCGTCGGTGGCTTCATCCAGCGGCTGCAACGCTTTCAGCCGCAATATGAAGCGGGCGTGGATCGCGTAGGGATCGCGCAGCCAGGTCTCGATCGCGGTAACGCTGAGCTGACGGGGCCGTTTGGCTACGGGTGGGCATGGCCGTGGCGGTCGGACAGGGGAGGGTGGTCCGGCCGGCAGATCGATCGTGCGGGCCCAGGCAACGGCGGGGTGTTCGGGCAGGGCTTGGATGGCCGCTGCGGCGTAATGTCCGGACTCTAGGATTGCGTCACGGCTGCGTTCAGCCGGCGCGACGATTGTTTCATGGCCGGGGAGAGCGCACGATCGGCGGCGTTTGCTTGACCCCGAGGACACAGCGGGATCGCCCGGCCTCGAATGGGCGCCCGGCAACCGCGCTCGGCCGGTGAGGAACATGTCGAGCCGGGTCAGCCAGCGCGCCGGCACCGCCGGGGCGTTGTCGCGGCGCACCGGGCAAGACAATACGACGTTCGGCGCCAGGCAGCAGGCAGCCAGGAAATCATGCGCAGCCTGCCCCACCGCCTGCTCCGGCGCCGGCAGACCGACCCGCGCCCGCATTGGGCGCGACAGCCACGGTCCCGGTTCGGCGATCGGCGGCCAAATCCCTTCGGCCAACCCACCAAGCACCGCGACATCGACCGACTGCAGCCGAGCCTCCAGCAGCCCCCATATGAATATGCGCGGATGCTCGGCGCCGCCACGTCCACGCACGGCGCGCCGGCTGCGCACCACCTCGCCTTCCAGGATCGCGTCGAGCAATCCGGGCAGCACGCCGCGCCTGAGGTCGGGCATCAGCCGCGCCGCGTCCCGCATGGCGGCCAGCCGGGCTGCCACCGCCTCGCCCTCCTCGCCCGCCCAAAGCCGGGCCGGCCCTGGCGTGTCGTCTGTCGCGGCCAGGTGTTCGGCGGCTTCGATGACAGCGCCCAAGGCTTCGGCCGGTGCAATCTCCATCGCCGCGTCGATCCGCAGCAGCGGTTCCAGGCAAACCTCAAGCCGCGCCAGGAATTCGGCGATCCAGGCGCCCCCCTGATCGGCGCGCAGGCGCAGGCCGGCGATGCCGCGCCCCGGGCGCGGTCCGCGCAGACACAGCGTCTCCAATCTGCGAGCCGCGTCCCGGCAGCCGATCGGACTGATGCCGGCGGCCGAAAGCGGATGTTTCAGTAATGCCAATAGCGGCACTGGCGCCAGTTCCTCGGCGACCGCGCGCACCAACAGGCGGAGCAACACGCCCGGAGGGGTTTCGGCCAAAGGCTCCCCGGCGCTGTCATCGGCGACGATGCCGAAGCGCAGCAGCGCGGCCGCCACCCGTCCGGCGAGGTCGCGGTCCGGCGTCACCAGCGCGGCACGGGCACCCGGTGTTTCCAGTGCCTGACGCAGGACCAGCGCGATCGCCAGCGACTCCTGCTGCTGGTCCGCGGCGCGCAGCCGCGACAGCCCGTCGAGCGCAACCGGCGCGCGATCCATCCAGTCGTGTAGCGCGGCGGCCGGCAGCATGGCACGCGACAGCACCGCGAACCGGGCCGGCGGAACCATCATGACGGCATGGTCGCGCTGAACTCGGGCGGCATCGCAATCGCCCGAAACCTCTGTTCCAACACCACTGTCCCATGGCCGCACATCGCCACGGGTCGCGGCCAGATCGGACAGCAGGCGAGCCAGACCCGCCTGGGCGTGCGATGGCTCCATCTCGTCCCACGCCGCCGGCGGCATGCCAAGGTCCAAATGCGGCAGCACCACCTGCCCGCCGGGCATCCGCGCCACCACCCGCAACAGCCGCGCCACGGCGGGAATACCGGCGGTGGTGCCGGCGATCAGCACCGGATCGGCCGGCGGGTTGTCCTGCCATTCGCGCGCCTGAGCCGCCAGTAGCGCCACCTGTCGCGCGGCCGGGTTCATCACCCCGTTATCGGCCAGCCAGGCCGGCCAGATGCCGGTCACGATATGCAGGAATTTCAGCGTCCGCGTCCAGTGCGCGGCGTATTCCGGGTCGGCCGCGTCGGGCAACCGAGCGGAAAGGTCGATTTCGGCACGCTCCGCCTCGTCCATCAGCGCGGCGAGTTCACCGGCCAGTAGCCAGGCGCGGTCGGCGGTGCGCGGCGCCCCGCCGTCACCGCGCAGCGCCAGTATCAGCGCGCTCAGCGCGGCCAATCGCTGCATCGGGTCCACCGCCGGCGGCAGGTCCAACGCTCCGGCCAGTGCCAGCGGCGTCTCGTCCAGCGCGCCCAGCGCCACGATCCGGGGCAACAGCAACGGGCGGCCGTCAACAACTCGCAGGAACGCCTCAGCCAGCGCGCGGGCCGACCGCCGGGTCGGCAACAGGATCAGGCCGCGGCTGGGGCCCAACGGGTCATCGCCCGTGGCGCGATGCCGACAACGCGCCAACCAGCCGCTCGCCAGCGCATCCAGGAACGCGAGATGCGGCGGGACGGCAAAAAGATTCAATGCCACGGCCACATTGCATCGCCGGTAACCCTGGCCTCGAGGATCTGTTCCGCCTCCGCCAGGTCGGCCGGGGTGGACAGGTGAAACCAGATGCCGTCGTGCACCACCGCCCGCAATCGGCCGGCCTCCAGGGCGATGTCCCAGGCTCGGTTCATGCTGAACGCGCCGTCAGGCATCCCGTGCAGCAGGCGCGGGTGGATGAGTTGCACGCCGGCATAAATGTAAGGCACCACCTCGCGCTCACCGCGCCGGCGCGGTATCCCCCATTTGTCCAGCGCGAAGTCGCCCCGTCCGACATCAGCGTGGACATGCGAGGTGCGGTGTACCAGCAGCACGGCATCAACCGTGTCGTCGAACATCGCGGCCAGCCGGAGCAAGGCGGAAATCGGCCCGTTCAGCCAGAATGCATCGCCGTTGACGACAAAGAACGGCTCGCCGCCAAGCACCGCGCGCGCCGCCCGAACCCCGCCGCCGGTTTCCAGCAGGTGTTCCTCACGCAGCAGCACGGTGCTGGGCGGCGCCGGGCGCTGCAGCAGATGCGCGGCCACCGCGTCGGCCTGCCAATGCGCGTTGACTGCGACGCTTTCAACTCCGGCGTCCACCAAGTGATCGAGCGCGTGGTCCAGCAGCGCTCGCCCGCCCAGGCGCAACAGCGGTTTCGCCGTGGTATCGGTCAGCGGCCGCATTCGGCTGCCCAGACCGGCGGCAAGAACCATGGCGGAGCGTGGACAAAGGGTCATGGCTAAGGTCCCGACCTGACGCGTTCAAGGATCACGGGTTCCGGCGGGTTGCCGCGCTCGGACTGCGGTATCCAGCGGTCCAACGCCAGCGCCAGTGGTTCGGCCGCCGGGCGCGTCAGGGCCTCGGCCAGCTGGTGCCAGGTGCGCGGCCCATGCGCCAGATATTGCGGCCTGCGGTCGCGCCGAGCCAACCGAACCCACTGGCAGGCGACGCGAAGATGGCGTTGCGCCGCGCAAGCTTCGAACGCATCCAGGAAATGTCGCGGGTCGAGTTCCGGCCGCGCGGCCAGATAGCGATCCAGCGCGCGACGGCGACAATGGGGCGGGATGTCGCGGCGCGCGTCCTGCAGCAGCGAGACCAGATCATAGGCGGGGTGGCCCAACGCCGCGCCCTGGAAGTCGATGATGCCGATGCCGCCCTGCGGCAGGCGCAGCAGGTTGCCGGCGAAGTAGTCGCGGTGGACGAAGCAGCGTGGGCCGGCGGCAATCGGCTCCAGCATCGCCGCCAGGGCCGCAGCCACGTCATCCCGCGCCGCTTGGGGCGCGGATTCACCGTATCGCGCCGGCCACCACCAGTCGAACAGCGTCGCCGCCGCCGTCGCCGCCATAGCCGACGCATCCCATGCCGGCAGCCCCGCCGTCGGCGCTTCGCGCTGCATCACCACCAGGGCATCGACAGCCCCGTCCAGCAACTGGTCCGGCGCATCGCCGCGATCGAGTAGCACCGACAACAGGTCGTCGCCGAGGTCCTGCTCTAGCAACAGGCCATGCACCTCGTCAGCCGCCAGGATCAGCGGCACCGACAGCCCGACGTTGCGCAGAACGGCGGCGATGCGGACGAAGGCGCCGACGTCCTCGGGCGGCGGAGCGTCCATCAGAACCGCCGGCCGGTCACCGCGGATCCGCAGATAACGCCGCAGGCTTGCATCCTGGGCCAGCGGTTCGACATCGCCGGGCGGGTATCCGTTGCGCGCCAGGAATGCGGCAACCAGGTCGTCGCGGGTCATGCCGGCGGATTCTCCCCTCCGGCGATCAGGTTCGGGGGCACCAAACCCAGCCGGTCGTCCCATCCCGCCAGCGTCGCCTGCCGCGCATCGCCTTGCAGCAGCCGCAGGGTGACAGTCAGTGCGTCGGCCGGGCGCAACAAGCCCAGCCGGTCCGGCCACTCCACCAGCACGATGCCATCCAGCGCCTCTTCCCAGTCTAGTTCGGTCAACGCGGCGGACCCATCCAGTCGCCACAGATCATAATGGAACACCGGACCGATCCGTGTGTCATAGCTTTGCACCAGGGTGAACGAAGGGCTTGGCACCTCGATCATCGGATCGCCAGCGGCAGCGCGCAGAAAGCCCCGCGCCAGCGTGGTCTTGCCGGCCCCTAGCGGACCTTCCAGCAAAATGCAGTCGCCGACGCGCGCGACCGACGCCAAGTATGCGGCCAGCGTCTCGGTAGCGGCAAGATCGGGCAGCGCAACAATGACCCAGGCGGACATTCCCCCAATTTGGACCAGCGGCGGAGTCGGATACAACAGGTGTTCTCCTCCGCTGGCCCGGCGCGGCCTTCCCACAGCGGCGGGCTTCCCGGCTGCCAACGGTTCCGGTTTGTCGCCCGGTCACCTCATGCTACAGCACGACCTCAAACCGAGACCCACGGAAGTTCGATGAACCAGCCCATCCCCACCCGCGCCACACAACGATTCTTCTCCGCCCCGCTAGCGGAGACCGACCCCGAACTTGCCGCCGCGATCCGCGCCGAGGCTGCCCGTCAGCAGGATGGCATCGAACTGATCGCATCGGAGAACATCGTCTCCGCCGCGGTGCTCGAAGCGCAAGGCTCGGTGCTGACCAACAAATACGCCGAGGGCTATCCCGGCCGGCGCTACTATGGCGGCTGCGGCTTCGTCGACGTCGCCGAGACCCTGGCGATCGAGCGCGCCAAGCAACTGTTCGGCTGCGGCTTCGCCAACGTGCAGCCGCATTCCGGCGCGCAGGCCAATCAGGCGGTGTTCCTGGCACTGCTGCGACCCGGCGACACCGTGCTGGGCATGAGCCTCGCGGCCGGCGGTCACCTGACCCATGGCGCCGCGCCCAACCTGTCGGGCAAGTGGTTTCGCCCGGTGCAGTACGGCGTGCGGCGCGAAGACGGGCTGCTGGATTACGCTGAACTGGAACAACTCGCCCGCGCCGAACGCCCGAAGCTGATCATCGCCGGCGGCTCGGCCTATCCGCGCTTCATCGATTTTCCCCGGATTCGCAAGGTTGCCGATGAGGTCGGGGCATACTTCATGGTGGACATGGCCCACTTCGCCGGTCTGGTGGCGGCGGAGCTGTTCCCCACCCCGCTGCCGCACGCCCATGTGGTCACCACCACGACGCACAAGACGCTGCGCGGCCCGCGCGGTGGCATGGTGCTGACCAACGACGCGGAGATCGCCAAGAAGATTAACTCGGCGGTCTTTCCGGGCCTGCAGGGTGGCCCGCTGATGCACGTCATCGCCGGCAAGGCGGCGGCCTTCGCAGAGGCCCTGCGGCCGGAGTTCCGCACCTACCAGAAGGCGGTGCAGGACAACGCCAGGGTGCTGGCCGAGACCCTGCGCCAGCAAGGCCTCGATATCGTCAGCGGCGGCACCGACAGCCATCTGCTGCTGGTCGATCTGCGGCCCAAGCGGGTCACCGGCAAGGCCGCCGAGGCCAGCCTGGAACGAGCCCACATGACCGCCAACAAGAACGCGATTCCGTTCGACCCAGAAAAACCGGCGATCACTTCGGGCGTACGGCTGGGGTCACCGGCCGGCACCACGCGCGGCTTCGGCACCGCCGAATTCCGCGACATTGGTCTAATGATCAACGAGGTCCTGGAAGCGCTCGGCCGGTCCAATAACGATTCTAATTCGGCTGTAGAGCAGGCGGTCGGAGCACGGGTGAAAGACCTGTGCGCACGCTTCCCGCTGTATCCGGCACACTGACCCGCCATGCGTTGCCCGTTCTGCGGCTTCGACGACACCCAAGTGAAGGACAGCCGCCCCACCGAGGACAACGGCGCGATCCGCCGCCGCCGCTTCTGCAGCAATTGCGGCCAGCGCTTCACCACCATCGAGCGGGTGCAGCTACGCGAGCTGACCGTGGTCAAGGCCGATGCCCGCCGCGTGCCGTTCGACCGCGACAAATTGGCCCGCTCGATCCGGATCTCGATGCGCAAACGACCGATCCAGGAAGAGCGGATCGAACGCATCGTCAACTCCGTTGTGCGGCAGTTGGAGGCCTCGGGGGACAGCGACATCCCCAGCAAGCAGATCGGCGAACTGGTGATGGATACGCTGAAGGAACTGGACAAAGTGGCCTATGTTCGTTTCGCCAGCGTCTATCGCAACTTTCGCGAGGCCAAGGATTTTGAGGAATTCGTCGGCGGTCTCGGCGCCGTGGCGGAGAAGTAACGATGGCGGTCGCCGGATCGGATCAGCCTCCGCCGGCAGCGGCGAGGGCGCGGCAGGCCGACCCGGCCCTGGTCGACACTCAGCACATGCTCAGCGCCCTGGCCCTGGCGCGCCGAGGCCTGGGCAGCACATGGCCCAACCCCTCGGTCGGCTGCGTCATCGTGCGCGACGGAAGGGTGGTCGGCCGCGGCACGACGGCCCCCGGCGGGCGCCCCCACGCCGAGGTCGTTGCGCTGGCAATGGCGGGTGACCAGGCCAAGGCTGCCACCGCCTATGTCACGCTGGAACCCTGCTGCCACTTCGGTGCGTCACCACCCTGCACCGATGCGCTGATCGGCGCTGGGATCAGCCGCGTCGTGGTCGCTGCAACCGATCCCGACGACCGGGTCAACGGTCGCGGGCTGGAACAATTGCGCACCGCCGGCATCGCGGTGGAAACCGGTCTGCTGCAGGCCGATGCGCTCGACACGTTGATCGGCTTCGACCGGCGGATCCGCCTCGGCCGGCCGATGTTGACACTGAAACTCGCCTCCACCCTGGACGGCCGCATCGCCACCCATGGCGGTGAGAGCCAATGGATCACCGAAACCCCGGCTCGGCGCCTCGGCCACGCCATGCGCGGGCGGCACGATGCGGTCATGGTCGGCGTCGGCACCGTGCTGGCCGACAACCCCGACCTGACCTGCCGCATCCCCGGCTTCCGCCCGACACCCAACGTGCGCGTCATCACCGACAGTCATTTGCGCACCTCGCTGACCTCCCGTCTGCTGACCACCGCCGCCACCGTGCCGACCTGGTTCCTGCTGCGCGAGGGCACCAATCTGGCGCGTGAGGATGCGTTCGTCGATCTCGGCGCCAAGCTGATCAAGATCCCGGGTTCCTCCGTCGGCGTGGACCTGACCGCGGCGATGACCGCGCTGGGCAGCGCCGGCCTCACGCGGGTTTTGGTGGAGGGCGGCGCCAAGCTGGCGGCGGCGTTGTTGCGCGCCGATCTGGTCGATCGTATCGCTTGGTTCCATGCCCCGGCGGTGATGGGCGGCGATGGCTGGCCCGCGGTGCAGGCGTTCGGCATCCAGGCGCTTGACCGCATGCCGCGCTTCCGGCGGGATTGCATAACCGTCATCGGCAACGACATGCTGAGTGAATACGCGAGGCAGCCATCATGTTCACCGGCATCGTAACCGCGCTCGGCCATGTCAGATCGATAGACCCGATCGGCCAGGGCCGCGACATGCGGCTGCTGATCGACACGCCGGCGGCGTTCCTGACCGAACCGCCAGTGGCGTTGGGCGCCTCGATCGCCTGTTCCGGCTGCTGCCTGACGGCGGTGGAAATCGGTGCCGACTGGTTTGCCGTCGATGCCTCGGCGGAAACCCTGGCGCACAGCAAGTTGGGGCACTGGATCGTCGGCTCGCGGGTCAATCTGGAACGCTCGCTGCGGGTCGGCGACGAACTCGGCGGCCACTTGGTGTCAGGGCATGTCGATGGCGTCGGCACCGCTTTGTCGGCGGCGCCGGAAAATGCCTCGGTCCGCTGGGTGTTCCGGGCGCCGATCGAACTGTCCAGGCTGATCGCGGTCAAGGGCAGCGTCGCGGTGGACGGGGTGTCGTTGACTGTGAACGAGGTGCGGGGCGATACCTTCGGGGTGAACATCATTCCCCATACCGCATCGGTCACCGGGTTCGGCACGCTGAAGCCGAATGATCCGGTAAACATCGAGATCGACACCCTGGCGCGCTACGTCGCTCGCTTGGCGGAGACCGCGTGATGAAAGACCTGAAAGAACGGCTGTTGACCGCCGACCTGTCGCAGTACCTGTCGTCGACCGAAGACCTGCTGGAGGAAGCCCGCAACGGCCGCATGTTCATCCTGGTCGATGACGAAGACCGCGAGAACGAAGGCGACTTGGTGGTGCCGGCACAGTTCGCCACGCCTGATGCGATCAACTTCATGGCGCGTCATGCACGCGGCCTGATCTGCCTGGCGATGACCCGCCAGCGGGTCGAGAAGCTTGGCCTGCCGCTCATGAGCCGGCAGAACGGCACCCGCCACCAGACCGCGTTCACCGTCTCGATCGAGGCGCGGGAAGGGGTCACCACCGGGATCTCGGCGGCCGATCGCGCCCGCACCATCGCCGTGGCGATCAATCCCGACAGCACGCGCGACGACATCACCACCCCTGGCCACGTCTTCCCGCTGGTCGCGCGTCAGGGGGGCGCCCTGGTGCGTGCCGGCCATACCGAGGCCTCCGTCGATATCGCCCTCAAGGCCGGGCTCAATCCATCCGCGGTGATCTGCGAGATCATGAACGAGGATGGCACCATGGCGAGGCTGCCGGATCTGGTGAGCTTCGCGCAGCACTTCAACTTGAAGCTGGGTACAATCGCCGACCTGATCGCGCACCGCCGGTTGACCGAGCGGCTGGTGCGTCAAGTGGCCGAGGGCGCGTATGCGCACAGCGCCGGCGGCGAATGGCGCGCCGTGGTCTACGCCAACACCGTCGAGTACCAGGAGCATCTGGTGCTGATCAAAGGCAACGTCGCCGGCCCCGACCCCATCATGGTGCGGATGCACGCGATCGATCTGCTCGACGACATGACTGGGTCACCGCACTGGATCGCCGTGCACAACGCCATGCACATGATCGGCAAGGCCGGCCGCGGCGTGGTGGTGATGATCCGCGAGCATCGGCCGACCGCACTGGCCGAACGGGTCCAGCAATTGTCCGCCGGCGGACCCCGGCCGCAGCGCGAGTTGCGCGATTACGGCATCGGCGCGCAGATTCTGCTCGACCTCGGGATCAAGAACATGATCCTGCTGACCAACCGGCGCCGCACCGTGATCGGGCTGGAAGGCCACGGACTGAACATCGTCGAGCAGCGGCCGATCCCCAACATCGTCGGCGTGGACTACGAGGGATGAGCACCGAGGATGCCGAACTGCCGAGCGCGCCGGCGGTGGACGGCCCGGCGCCGCATCTGCTGGTCGTGCGTGCGCCGTACTATCGCGGCGTGATCGATGGACTGACCGCGGGCGCACAGCGCATCCTGACCCAGGCCGGGGCCAGTGCCGACACGCTGGACGTCGCCGGCGCGTTCGAGTTGCCGCAGGCGATCCGCATCGCGCTGCGCGGCAACACCAAATTTGACGGCTTCATCGCGCTGGGCTGCATCGTCAAGGGGGAGACCGACCATTACGACTTCATCTGCCGCGCGACGATGGACGGCATCATGACCGTCGCGCTGCAGTTCGGTCTCTGCCTGGGCACCGGCCTGCTGACCTGCGACACCATCCAGCAGGCCGAGGCGCGTTCGGGACAGGACGGCCATAACAAGGGTGCCGAGGCCGCCGCCGCGGCGCTACTGCAGATCAACGCCGCCCGCCGCCTCGGCGCGGTTTGATGCGGGCGGGCTCCGCCGCGAGGCGCCATCCGGCGCAGGGCGCCGTCTGATGGGGCGTCTGCCGAAAACCCGCACCCGCACCGCGTCCCGCGTCGCCGCCGTGCAGGCGTTGTTCCAGGCCGAGCAGGCCGGTGACAATGCCGAGGCGGTGATCGAGCAGTTCGTGCGCCACCGCCTGGGGGTGCTGGCAGGTCAGGATGGCTTCGAGGACGGCCGCATCCCCGACGCCGAGGTGCCGCTGTTCAGCCGCGTGGTGCGCGAGGCGGTGCGGCGCCAGGACGTGATCGATCCGCTGCTGGTGGACGCGCTGCCCGCCGACTGGCCGCTGGGCCGGATCGACCCGGTGCTGCGCGCGCTGATGCGTGCCGGGGCAGCGGAACTGTCGATGACCGACGGACCGCCGGCCAAGGTGGTGATCAACGAGTACCTTGATATCGCCCGCGGTTTCTTCACCGGCCCGGAACCGGGTCTGGCGAACGCGGTCCTGGACCGGCTGGCGCGGTCGTTGCGGGAGACGGAGTTCTAGCTGAAGTATTGCCTGATGTGACGAACTTCGGGCTGGCGACATCGATGTGTCGGCGATCGTGCCGGTCTCCGCGTTAACCTCCCGTATCGGGTGAACCTCAAGCTTGCTGGCACCGTCATGAACACCACCATCGCGCCTCGGTCCGGGGCCGCCTGAGTGTCGGCCTCGATCCTCAGCGCTACCCGTCTGGCGAGCGATGTGCTGCGGATGCGCAGCACCGTCCGCATCGGCATCACGGGTCTGGCGCGGTCGGGCAAGACCGCGCTGCTGACCTCGGTCGCCGCCAATCTATTGGCGCTGTCGGCCGGACGCCCGACGCTTCCGGCGCTTTCCGAACACCTGCGCGGCCGCCGGCTCCAGATCTCGGTGGCGCCGGCCGCGGCATCGGCTATCCCGCGCTTCGACTTCGCCTCCAACATGGCCGCACTTGCCGCCGACCCGCCGCGGTGGCCGGCCCGCACCATGGCTGTTTCCTTGCTGGCGCTTGACCTCGATTTGCCCAGGGAGGGCCTTCTGGCCCCGTTCGCCGCACAGCGCCGCCGCCTCGAGTTCCTGGATTATCCCGGTGAGTGGCTGCTCGATCTGCCGCTGCTCAGCCAGGACTTCGCGGACTGGTCGGTGGCGACCCTGCGCCGGCTTGAGGCCACTGAAATCGCCGAGACCGCCCGCCCGTTCATGGCCTTTGTCCGCGGCCTGCCCGCCGCGGCAAAGGCCGACGAAGCGCTGACCGCGACCGGCCACCGGCTGTACACCGAGCTGTTGCGGCGGCTGCGTGATGAAGCCGGATGGGCGTTCCTGCAACCCGGGCGGTTCCTGATGCCGCCGCCCGGCGCCCCACCGCCGTGGACCGAGTTTTTTCCGCTGCCCGGACACGGCCCGCTGGCGACCCTTATGCAGAGCCGGTTCAATGCCTATGTCGAAAGCGTGCGACACGATCTGATGTCGCCAATGTTCGGTGATCTCGATGGGCTGGTGGTGTTGACCGATCTGCTGTCCGCTCTGAACCAGGGCCAATCGGCCTTTGCCGACGCCCAGGCGGCGCTGGCTGCAGCCGCCGCTGCGCTGCGCTGGGATGGGTCCTGGACCGAATGGCTCGCCGCCTTCGCTCGCCTGCAACTGCCGCCGCGATCGATCGGGCGGGTCGCCTTCGCCGCCACCAAGGCCGATCACATCGCCACCCGCCAGCGCACCAATCTCGCCGCGCTGATGCGGCGGGTCACGCGGATACCGGACGGAGGCGCGACCTCAGCGGTATTTTCGATCGCCGCGGTGCGCTGCACCGAGGATGTCGTAGAGACCTTGGCCGGGCGTCCGGTGTCAGCCGTGCGCGGCCGCATCATCGGCGAACCCAGGCCGGCGCGATTCTATCCCGGCGAGGTTCCCGACCACCCGCCCGATGCGGCGTTCTGGCAACATCGCTTTCTTGCGCTGCCCGACTTCGAACCGATGCGCCTGCCCGACGCCGGGCGCGGCGGCATACCGCAACTCGGGCTCGACAGTTTGCTGGCTTTTCTCCTGATGGATGTTCTGTGATGGACACTCGACCCTTGGTCATGGAAGCCGCCCCCGAACCGTTCCTTAAGCTGGAACCCGAGGTCGCCCCTCGGCTCGAAGCGGTGCCGATGATCCTGCCCGCCGCCGACCCGGTGCGCTGGCGCCTGCCGCCCGCGCTGGTCGGAGCGGTCGTCTTCGGCATCGGCATGCCGCTGCTCTGGGCGGCCTGGCTGGTCAGCGAGCTATTCGACCGCTGGGGTGCGCTGGGCTGGGCCGGGGTTGCCGTGCTGGTCGCCGGGTTCGGCCTGATTGGCCTCGGTATCGGCCGCGAACTCAGTGGCCTGGCGAAGCTGCGCCGGGTCGATCAACTGCGAGCCGATTTCGCCAGTGGCGAGGCCGACAGGGTTGCCGCGGCGGCGCGGCGCTGGCTCGACGCCTTGCCGCAGCATGCCGCGATCGGCCCTGCGGTGGCGGCGGCCGACACCCCTGAATCAATACTGGCGCTGCTGCGGGCCGGACCGCAGCAGGCGTTGCGCGATGCCACCGACGCGCTGGGACGCACCGCGGCGTTGCAGAGCGTGGCGATCGTCGCGGCGACGCCAACGCCGGCGCTCGACGTGCTGACTGTGGGCTGGTGCGGAATGCGGCTGATCCGGCGAGTGGCGGCGCTGCACGGCTTGCGGCCAGGGCTGCTGGGTACCCTCGCGCTGCTACAGAAGACGGCACTCGCCGCGGCCGGGGTCGCGGCCACCGAAATGGCGGTCAACGCGGCCACCCACGCGGTGATCGCCCACCCGCTGTTGCGCCAACTGGCCGGCGACGTCGCGGGTGCCGGCGTGGCCGCGCGGCGGATGATCGTGCTGGCCCGCGCCGCCGCCGCGGCATGTTCACCGCTGCCGCGCGGGTAGTCCGGCTGCTGGCCGCTTCGCGCCTTCACAGCGGCTTTTGCATGATCCATTTCGGTGCGCTGGTCGCCAGCGGCACCGACTTCTCGGCGGCGAACTCGTTGGCGGCCTTGACCACGCCCGGCCAGTGCTCATCGTAGTCGTCCCCGACCATGAAACCCCCCGGGGTCAGCACTTCCCAATAGGCGCGGGCATCGCGCAGCACATCTTCATATTCATGCGACGCGTCGATGTGGATCAGGCCGGCGCGAATGCCGACTCGCCCCAGCAGCACCCCGGCGGCGGTCGAGGTCATCGCCAGCGGCACGATCCAGCCCTGGGCGCGGCATCGGACGACGTTGCTCAAGAACTGCTCGTATAGCAGCGGCATGCCGAAACGATGCGGGATCAGCCCGGCAAACGCCGAGGACCGGTCCCAGTGCTCCACGCTGCCCAGGAAGGTGTCCACCGCGATGACCGCGCCGGCCAGCCCGTTGCGTTGCAAAAGCCCGGCCAGGTAGATGGTGGAGGCGCCTTTCCAGGTCCCGACGTCGATCACCACGCTGGGGCGCAGCCCGCGGATTATCTGCTCGAACACCGGATGCTGGCTGTTCCAGCCCTGCCGATCGTCGGCGAAGGTCGGCACGAATCCGGCGTAGATATCGCCGCCGTGGATGCGGCGCATGATGTCGGCGTGGATTGAGCCCGCTGCTTCGACCACGTTATGATCGGCTCCAGTGATGATGTCTGAAGCGGGTGTTAGCGCATCGGCGCGGCGGATGTCATCCGTTGCGTTGATTGTCCCGCCCACGGTCGAGCGGGGCGGAATTTCGCCCAAGGTCCGCTCAGGCCGCTCTGCTACCGGGGCTCGGCTGCAGCAACGCCGTCAGGTCGTTCACGCGCGCCAGCGAGGCGATCTGCATCAGGCTGTCGAACACCGCGGGCAGGCTGGATCGGGGCAGGCTGCGTTCGGCGCAGTCGGAGAATTTGCTCCACAGCTCGGCGTGCGTCATCGGATCGCCAGCCGGCCCGCGACTTGGATAATCGTCCAGGCGGGACGCGAAACGGCCGCCATCGGCGGTCTCCACGATCACCTCGGTGCCCCAATCCCGCGCCATGTCGGGGTGCGGCCTGGCGTTCAGGCACCCCATCAACCGCCGAACGTTAGGATCGAACGGCGCATCCGCCTCGAAATCCGACAGTTTCACCGATCGGTCCGTCAGCGCTCGGGCGACGCAGTATTGCATGCTGAATTTGGCGGCGAGCGGCGTGCGCGGATCGGGATTGTCGGTATGCGGCAGCCGGCGGGCGTGCGGCATGACGCTGACGCGGACGATGCGCGCCGGGTCAAGATCGTGGCGCTGGGCGAGTTCGATCGCCCGGCCGATCGAAGGATGGGTGCTGCCGCAGCGCGGGTAGGGCTTCAGGCCTGGATCGGCGGCGCCCCCGCACTCGAACGGCTGGTACCAGGCGTCGAGGATGCGGTCGGTATCGTAGCTGCCAGGGCCATTGAGCACCTCGAGAAAACCCTGCTTGTGCTCGAATGCGGCCTGGTTGGCGGTGAAGCCCTGATTCGCCATCAGCGCGGCGAACACCCCGTCGCGGATGGCATGTCCAACGTGCAACGGCTTGGTCATGGTGCCGAAATTGGCCTTCAGTCCCGCGGCGAAGGACGCGGCCATGCCGAGCGCTGTGGCGGTCTGGTCGATCGACAGGCGCAACAGGCTGGCGGCCGCGGCGACGGTGCCGAAGATGCCCAGTGTGGCGGTCGGGTGCCAGCCTTTGTCATAGTGATGGAAATTCACCCCGCGGGCAATGCGGCACTCGGTTTCGAAGCCCACGACGTAAGCCAGCAGAAGGTCGCGGCCGCTGCCGGCCGCCATCTCGGCCAGCGGGATCAGCGCCGGCACCAGCATGACCGAGGGATGGCCGCCCATCGATCCGGCGACATCGTCATAATCCAGCGCGTGCGAGGCGACACCATTGATCAATGCCGCATCGAGCACGCTGGTGCGGCGGCTGGTGCCGAGGATCAGCGCCGGTCCCGACGCGGCAGCGATGCCGGGAACGCGAAGCAGGATCCGCGGGGCATCCTCGCGGATGCCGGCGAGGGTAACGCCAACCGTGTCCACGAACGCACTGGCGGCCCAGTCCAGCGCGGCTTGGGTGATGTCCTCGAACCGCAGCGCGTGGATGCGGTGGGCCAGCTGTCGTGCCAGCGTGGTTGTGGCTGATGTGGTCGCGGCCGGAGTGGCGGGCATTGGCAGTCCCTCGCGTGATCGCACCGCAACCGCCGCGGCGAGATCGCCGAGCATGATCGCCCCGGGCGCAATCTTCAAGGCGTGTGGACGCGTCGGCGATGGTGTGGGCCGGTCAGGCCAGGCTGGGGGCCAACGCCGCGCTGGGGATCGGTTCGGCCGGGATGAACAGAACATAGGCTGCCGCGGAACATAGGCCGATAGCACCGGCGACCAGCAACGCCGGCGTGAAAGACCCGGTGATCTGCACCACGAAACCGGTGACCATCGGCGCCAGCGCGCCGCCGATGAATCCGCCGAAATCCATGATCGCCCCCAGCGAAGCCGCATAACTGGACGGCGCGCAGGCATTGGCCAGCGACCAGGACGTGCCCGAGGCACTGAAGCCGAAGAAGATGGCAACCGAGATCGAGGCCACAGCGACCAGATTGCTCGCCGTCTCGGCGGCGACAAAGGTCGCCAGGGACATCGCCACCATCCCGATCACGGTCAGCAGTTTGCGGCTGGCGATCGCGGTCATGCCGCGCGAGGTCAGCCGGTCGGCCAGGAAGCCGCCTCCGATGCTGCCGACCAGGCCGAACAGGAATGGCACCGAGGCGACGAGCCCGGTCTTCGGGATGCTCATGTGGCGCTGCATTTCCAGGTAACCGGGCAGCCAGGCGATGAACAGCCACCCAATATAGACGTTGCCGAAGAAGCCGAGGATGAGGCCCCAGGTGGTGCGGAAGCCGAACAGCTTGCCCCAGGCCCCGGCCTGCACCGGGCGCGCCTCGGG
This sequence comes from Rhodopila sp., assembly GCF_965277165.1. Classification (GTDB taxonomy): domain Bacteria; phylum Pseudomonadota; class Alphaproteobacteria; order Acetobacterales; family Acetobacteraceae; genus Rhodopila. Next base: position 130,018 of record NZ_CBDICE010000005.1, on the reverse strand, counting down.
AATCTCACCGCCGTCGTACAGGTAGTGCCGGTCCATCGGCTCTAGAGTTCCGGCATCGAAATCACGATACACCCCGTACCACACGGCCGCGAGGATAATGCCAAGCCCACCCATCAGCACGAACATCCAGCGCCAGCCGAATACCAGCATGATCGGGGTAAGCAGGGCAGGGGCAATGGCTGTGCCAAGGGATGGCGCTCCATTCCAGATCCCAACGCCCAGGGCCTGATCTTTTTCATGATACCAATCCTTCACCACGCGCGCCGCGGTGGGAAACATTGGCGCTTCGCCAATGCCCAGCAGGGCACGCGCAACGAGGAATTGGCCGTAACTAGCGATGAAGCCGGCGGCGGCCTGGGCCAGCGACCAGACGATGAGCGAGACCGTTAGCACTCGGCGCGGTTTGCCGCGGTCGACGACCGCTCCGGCCACCAAAAGGGTGAAGGCGTATGGCCAGAGGAAAGCCGACAGCAGCACGCCCATTTCCGCAATCGACAGGCCCAATTCGTTGCGTATCAGCGGGTTTGCCACCGATAACGTTCCGCGATCCATGTAATTGACCACACAAATGATAAATATCAGCAATAAGCTCGAATTTTGAATATTCCGTACGCGCCGCGTGCGGACGGCCCGGCCTGGCTGTTCCATGAATGGTCTCCCTGCGCGCCCACCCGTCTAAATCGCGGGTGTGACGTCTATGCTGACGCGGCGACGCAAGAGGTTCGTTGTGATCCCGCCAACCCCGGTATGACGTCTAAGCGCAATGCGACCGGGGCGGTCTGGTGTCAAAGGAAAAGCCGCTACGGGATCCTCACGTTTTGGCGACAAGTGCAGCTTGCAAGCGGTGGAGCGAAAGCGATCCCGGCGATGTAGTTATCAATATGTCCAGGGTGGCCAGTGGCTTGTGAACGGTGGCTTAAGGTGGTGGTGCAAACAAGCCGGCTGACTGCGCCAAAGACCGCTCGGTCATGACATATTCGGAGCTCAGTCTAGCTATTCAGCCGCGGTTGCAAGCTTGTCGATGGCAACGCCTTTGCCGACACCGGTGCGTTCCTTGAACGGCGTCGTGTCGATGTCCTCCAATTCGATTTCGCGCGACAGCACCTTACGCTTCCACTCATGATGCTCGGGTTCCTTGGCGGTGAATTCGGGCATCACCTCGGCGGCGAACATTTCCAGGCTTTCGCAGATATGCGGGTGGCTGTTCTTGCCAGCCTGGTTCAGCAGGATGATCTGGTCGACGTGGGATGCCTCAAAACGATGCAGTTTCCGACGGATGGTTTCCGGTGATCCAATCAGGCCACCGGTCAGCGCCTTGTGGGCGAGTTCCGGGTTGGCCTGCTTCCATTTCAGGTATTCCTCCCACAGGCTGACGGTGCCGGGGGCGGCGCGCTCGCGGTTGCGGGAATTACTGTAATAGGCCAGCGAGAACTGGAAGAACGTTACGCCATCGGCGCGCCGCCGCGCCTCTTCGTCGGTCTCGGCGCACATGAAATAGCTGACCATGGCGATGTTGCAGTTGGACTGGTAGTCCGTAAGCTTTTGCTGACGCAGCACAAAAGAGTTGTAATAGGCGTGCACCCAGGCGTGCGCCATCTCCGCCGACAGGAACTGAAATCCCAGGGCGCCGATGCCGCATCGACCGGCGAGTTCGATGGTCTCCAGTTGAGAACAGGCGACCCAAAGTGGCGGATGCGGCTTTTGCACCGGCTTCGGGAGTACGTTTCGCAGAGGGAACTTGAAATACGGGCCGTCATATTCCCAGCCAGCGTCCTTGAACATAGGCAGCACGCAGCGCACCCCGTCCTCCCAGACCGCCTGCTTGTCCTCCATCTGGCGGTTGAATGGCGCCAATTCGGTGATCGAGGCGCCTTCGCCCATGCCGAACTCGACACGCCCGTTGCTGACCAGGTCGAGACAGGCGACCTTCTCGGCGACCCTTGCCGGGTGGTTGGTAGTCAACTGGATGATGCCGTGGCCGAGGCGGATCTGGCGGGTGCGTTGGCTGGCGGCAGCCAGGAACACCTCGGGCTGCGGCGAGTGCGAATACTCTTCCAGGAAGTGATGTTCGACTTCCCAGGCGTAGTGATAGCCGAGCCGATCCGCCAGTTCGACCTGCGACAGCGCGTTCTGGTACAGCTTCTGCTCGGTGTCGGCTTCCCACGGCCGCGGGCACTGCAATTCGTAAAAGATCCCGAATTTCATCGACTGTCCCTCCAGCTACTGGCGGGTATCCTAGGCGCGTGGCGGCGCCAAGTCGATGTTAGCGTTCAGGGGCCACTGTGCTGTTCGCGCCAGCGCAGGAAATCGCGGAACAATGCTTCGCGCCGCTCGTTGTTCATACCGGACGACTTCTGCCCGGACTGGCTGACGTAGTTGTCGAATGAGGTGCGCAGGTCGTTATCGCCTTGGTCCCGTTTGAGATCGTTGACAGCCTCGGGGTAGCGGGTCCAGCCCTGCACCTGGGCCGCCAGGTTCACCTCACGCCATTTCGGATGGAATTCGGCTTGACGCAATTGCGGGAACCGGTCAAAAAATGCGTCAACAAAACGATTTACCCGTTTGGCGCGCTGGGTGTCGGAGGTTGCGGCCAGTGTGACCAAAACCGATCCGACCGCCACCGTATCGACCGACGACCCGGTAGGCACCATGTTGGGATAACGCTGGTGGTCCAGGCTGGTCGGCAAATAGGCCTCGACGATTTGCGCGTTCAACGGGATTGGCAGGAAGTGCAGCCCGGCGCCGGGCTCGATCCCCTGCAGCAACGGTACTGGTTCGCCGCCGACCACGAACATCGCGGCGATTTCGCCGCGGCGCAGCCGCTCCAGCGCCGTGGAATCCGATGCGTGCGTGACGTTCGGAGTGACGTGGACCATATCCAGTAAGGCTGACGCGGTCAGTTCGGTTCCGCTGCCCAGGGCCCCGATCGACACGATCCTGCCGTTCAGATCCTTCAGACTGGCAACGTCTGTGCGCGCCAGGACGTGAACCTCCTCGGGAAACAACTTGGCGATGTATTGCACCGATGATTCTCGTGGGATCGCCCCACTCTGCATGGTCTCTGTCAGGACATCAGTATGTACAATGGCGACATCGACGCCCTTGAGGTAGATCAGATCGGCAAGGTTCTGCACCGACCCTTCGCCCAGCATTGGCAGCACGCGCAGTTTGTCGCCGTCGTCCAGCACCTGCGCGATGTCGCCGGCGATCCGCGCATCGGTGCTGCCGGCGCCCCCGGCAATCAGGCCGATTGTGTTATTTTGGGTGCTGGCCCTGCGTACTGCGTAGGCCACTGAATCGCCGGGTTGACCCGATACCGCAACGACCGGCACAGACAGGCCGGCGATCAATAACGCCAGCATGGGGCGCTTACGCGGCATTGATAATACTCCACAATAAGATCGAAGTAATGATTTAATTGATCCCGCCGAACGGCACCAGCTTTGGCGTCCCGCCAGGGTACAACCTGCGCCAAGACTTTTGGATTCGGCAAGACCCGATATACTGGGAAACATGGCTCCGGTCCGTGAAAATCGAGGAGAATTGTATGACCGACAATCCATTGCGGCCGGCACTGTTCCGACCGGACGCCATCGCCGACGACACGGCAAAGCTGAACGATACGCTGGTCGGCTTGATGACCGGCCTGCCGGAGTGGTGGAACGTCGGTGCCGAACAGACCCGTGAAGCCCGCCGGCAGGGCCGTGGGCCGTTCCCGCCGGCGATCAAGTCGGCTCGGGCGCGGACCATCATCATCAGCGGGCGGGACGGCAACAAGATCCCGCTGCGAATCATCGCACCCGACCAGATAAAGGGTGTCTACCTGCACCTTCACGGCGGTGGCTGGGTGCTGGGTTCGGCTGACCAGCAGGACCCGATGCTGGAGCGCATCGCTGATAATACCGGCCTGGTCGTGGTCAGCGTCGAATACCGGCTGGCGCCGGAACATCCGTATCCAGCAGGACCCGACGATTGCGAGGCGGCCGCCGCCTGGCTGGTGCACAACGCCAAAGCCGAGTTCGGCACCGAAGTCTTGACCATCGGCGGTGAGTCGGCCGGCGGACACCTGTCTGCGGTCACCGTGCTGCGGATGCGCGACCGCTACAGCTACACCCAATTCGGCGGCGCGAACCTTATCTATGGCGCCTTCGACCTCAGCATGACACCGAGCCAAAAGGCGTTCGGCGATCGGCGGCTGGTGCTGCGCACGATCGATATGCAGCAGTTCTACAACGCCTTTCTGCCGACGATCACCGATCGGCGGGTGGCCGACATCTCGCCGCTTTATGCCGATCTGACCGGGCTTTGCCCGGCGCTGTTCAGCGTGGGAACCCAGGATGCGCTGCTCGACGATACGCTGTTCATGCACGCCCGCTGGGTGGCGGCGGCAAACCCGGCGGAGCTGGCGATCTATCCAGGCGGTGCCCATGGGTTCACGCTGTTTCCAAACCGGTTGGCCGATGACGCCTTGGCGCGGTCGGAGGCGTTCCTGCGTTCGGTGACCGGGTAGAGTGCGATCGCTTTTGGTGGCATCACCAAAAGCGTGGATCGCTCTCTCGGAAAAAGGATTGCTCTAGTACCTCGTCACAGTGGTTTTGACTCTTTGGCGGTGTCAGGATAGGCGCGGGCTAACTTCTGCCGCGCCCTCTGTGTTGTGAACTGCCATTTGATGCGTGCGCCCGAGGCATTGCGCTGGTGCTGCCACGCCTCGACTTCAGAGTTGAGCACCGCGCGTTCACCGATCCGGCGATCGAGACACTGGCCGCGCAGCACACCGATCTCGATCTCCACCATGTTCAGCCAACTGGCGTGCTTGGGTGTGTAATGGAACTCCAGGCGCTGGAGAATGCGGTGCGCCTCAGGTGCCGGGAAGGTTTCGTAGAGTGCCCCGGCAGTATGTGTGGAAAGATTGTCCATCACGACGCGGATCTGGTCCGCATCCGGATAATGGGTGTCGGCCAGATCGCGCATGGAGACAGCAAAATCTCGCGCGGTTCGCTGGTCTGTCACCTTCACATGGCGCCAGGATCTGTGCGCATCGAGGAGCACGAACAAATTGGTCGTGCCATTACGGCGGTATTCACAGTCGTAGCGCTCCGGCTGGCCCGGCTCGGCCGCGATCGGCTCGCGCACCTCGCCGATCAACTGTGTCGGACTTTCGTCGAAGCAAACCACCGGGCGCTTCGGATCAGCCTCCTCGGCGTAGAGATCGAGCACATCCTCCATCCGCGCAACGTAGGCGCCGTCGACCTGCGGAATGCACCACATGTCGCGCCGCCACGGCTTCAGATCGTCTTCGGCGAGGCGCCGGCGCACCGTCTCGCGTGACAGGTCCTCATGCTCTGTCAGTTGGACCATCGCACCGGCCAGCAGATCCAGCGTCCATCGCTTGCGCCCCTCAGGGGGGTTGGAACAGGCGGTTGCCACCAGCAACGCCGTCTCCTTGCCGGACAGTTTGCGGCCTGCCCCTGGACGGGGCTCCTCGCTCAGAGCCAGTTCCAGGTTGCCGTCCACGAAGCGCCGTTTGGTTCGGTAGACCGTCGATCCGCCAACAGAGAGGCTGCTGGCGATCACGTCGTCGCTGACGCCCGCGTCGGCGGCCAGCAAGATTTGGGCCCGTTTGATTTTGCGTGCCGCATGTTTGCCGCCGTTGAGCAGCGCCGTCAGTTCAGCGCCTTCCGTCTCGTTCAGGTTACCCGGTATCGTATGTTCATCGCTGATCCCCCGCTGTCGAGGACAACGATGAATCGCGCCGCTGATTCGCGACCAGATTTCACCCCTAGGCAGGGCCAGTATCTGGCGTTTATCCAAGCCTATACGCTGGTGAACGGGCGCCCACCGGCGGAGGCGGACATGATGCGGTTCTTCCGGGCCACACCACCGTCCGTGCATCAGATGGTGCTCAACCTTGAGAAGGCGGGGCTGATCTCAGGTCAGCCGGGCGTGCCTAGGAGTATTGTCGTCCTACTCGACCGATCCGCGTTGCCCGAGCTAAATCCAGGCCACGCTCAAACGGTCAAAACCACTGTGACGAGGTACTAGCGGGCTACAGCAAATCCAGCCCCTGCTTGCGCGTCGGCGGCGGATGCGCCGCATCGATCGCCGCCAGGTCATCGGCCGTCAAGCTGATCTCCGCCGCGGCCGCATTTTCCCGCACATGCGCCGCATCCGCCGCCTTCGGGATCGAGATCACGTTGCCGCCGCCGCGCAGTCCCCAGGCGATCGCCACCTGCGCCGGCGTCGCACCATGGCGCGCCGCCACCGCCCGCAACGCAGGCGATCCCAGCAACCGGCGCACATCATGTCCCAGCGGCGAGTACGCCATCACCGGGATCTTATGATCGGCGCACCAACCCAGCAGATCGAACTCGATTCCGCGGCTGTTCGGATGATAAAGCACCTGATCCGCCGCACAGCCGGCGCCCCCCGGCACAGCCAGCAATTCGCGCATATCGGCGGTGTCGAGATTGGACACGCCCCAGTAGCGAATTTTCCCGGCCGCCTTCAACGCCTCGAACGCCGCCACCGTTTCCGCCAGCGGATGGCCGCCGCGCCAGTGTAGCAGATACAGATCGATCCGATCGGTATTCAGTCGCTTCAGGCTGCGCTCGCACGCCGCCGCCACGCCGCCACGCGATGCGTTCTGCGGCAGCACCTTGCTGACAATGAACAGCCGATCGCGAAGCCCCGACGATGCGGTCGCCACTACCTCCTCGGCTCCGCCAGAGGCATACATCTCGGCGGTGTCGATCAGCGTCATACCGAGATCGATGCCAAGCCGCAACGCATCGGCCTGCTTCGCCGTATCGCCACGCCGCTCCCCCATGTACCAGGTTCCCTGCCCCAGGGCCGGAACCGTCTCGCCGCCCGGCAACGCGACCATCCGCATCACCCGGCCAATCCCTCTGCCACCCGCATCACTCGCAGGAAGTTGCAGCCCCATAGTTTTTCAAGCGCACCGCGATCAAATCCACGCCGCAGCAGTTCCCCGGTGACGTTGGGACTCTGGCTGGCGTCATGCCAATCGGAAAACCCGCCGCCGCCGTCGAAGTCCGAGGAAATCCCCACATGGTCGATCCCGATCCGGTTCACCGCGTACTCGATATGATCGGCGAAATCGGCCGCCGTCACCTCTTCCGGCTTGGCGTTCGGCTTCAGGAACCCCGCGACGGCGGTGATCTGGATCACCCCGCGCACGTCGCGGATCGCATCCAACTGCCAGTCGGTCATGTTGCGCGAATGATCGCACAGCGCGCTGACGCAGGAATGGGTGGAAACGATCGGTGCGCGCGAGGCTTCCGCCGCCTGCACCATGGTGTCACGCGAGGTGTGCGCCACATCGACCAGCATGCCGACCCGATTCATCGCCGCCACCGCCGCCCGCCCCAATGCCGACAGCCCGCCATGCTCGGTCTCGCGGTCGCCGAGGTCGCGCCGCGGGTTGCAGGAATCGGCCAGCGCGTTGTGGCCATTATGGGTCAACGTCATATAGATCGCCCCCAACCGGCGAAATGTGGCGATGCGCGACAGATCGGCGCCGACGGCGAAGCCATTCTCGACGCACGGCACGATCGCCAGCACATCGTCGCGCTTCGCTGCGACGATCGAATCCGCTCTGGCGGCGACCCGCACCGCGATGGTGGAATCCGTCTGCCCCATGCGATTGATCTGTTCCAGCATTGCCACCGCGCGGGCGTAGGCGGCATCTTCGGATGCCGGCGTGCGGCCGATCTGCGGAACATAGGCCACGAAGCAGGCGGCACTGAGCCCGCCGCGTATCATCTTGGGCAGATCAACCCGGCGCGGTCCATCCTGGAACGGGTCAGGGCCAGTGGGCCAGGGAATGTCAATATGGGTATCCAGCGTCACGATGGTCCGGTGGATCGAGTAAGCGTCTGGCTGAATGGCGTCGTTCATCCAGACAAGGTTACAGATTACCGCCCGTCACGGAAGAGGCGCGCGGCGGGAATGAAGTCAAGCATCCGGATTTCAGCGAATATCAACGCTGACACGGCTTGACGCCAACGATCCTGGCGATCGGCGCGCCCTGGATTATCATTGACCGTGGCGCTTCCTGGCACCATTGCGTCGAAGTAAAAATTCACGGCCGATCTTCACCATCGGGACACCGTCGTATTCGACGATGTCGGCGGTGGCGTAGGTCTCATGCCACGAGTCCGGAATGAAACTGCCAGTGCCGACAACATCGATCGGCGCTTTCGCATCCGCCATCACGCGGCATTTTTCGACCCCGAAACCGGACGATGCCACGATCTTTACCGCGCCCCAGCCAGCTTGATCCAGCCTCTCGCGCATGCGCCAGATCGCCGCCGCCGAAACCCCCGTGCCGACCAGGAAGCGCAATTCCGCATCGCTGCGGTAACGCCGGATCGCACCCGGCACGTGGCGTTCCAGCACGGCGTAGCTCTCCGCCGGATCGAGCCCTTCCAGGAACCGCCCGCCATGCGTGTCCAGCCGGAACGACAATCCACCCTCCGCGGCAAGCTCAGGGAACCGGGCGCACACCGCTAGCGCGTCGCTGATCTCCTTGCCGAAATAATCCACCAGCACGGTTATCGGCTCGTTGGGAAAGGTCTCGCGGAACATTTCGGCGGCGCGCAGCGTCGATCCGGCATAGCCGATCAGCGAATGCGGCATGGTGCCGAAGCCCCGCGTCGCGCCAAACCAGTGTGCGGTGGCATCGTTGGCGCCCCCGACGAAGCCTTTGGCGCCTTCGCGCCGGGCCGCCGCGCTGCCGACCGAGGCGGCATACGACATCATGTCCTGCATCTCGGCACCAGCGCAGTGGCGCGCCTCCATTGCCAGGAACGCAGCCGACGGCAGCGACAGCGCCATCTGATAGGCGTGGTGCGCGGCAACACAGGCCGGGCCAACCTTCTGCAGCAGGATTGTCTCCAGATCCGACAGATCCACCAACCCGCCGGTCAGATAGACAATCGGTTCGCCGGCGCCCACCCAGTCGCCTTCCTGATGGATCAGGTCGACCTCGATCTCGGTCCGGCGAAGATCCGCTGCCAGCTTAAGCCAGTCCAGCATCAACCTCGGTGCGCAGATCACCGGGCGGCGCATGAACACCGCGTAAGTGACCCGCTTGTCGCCGAACCGCGCCACGATCTGGCGAGTGCGATTGAAGTAGCTGTCGGTCCGCGCGCCGATCTCGACCGCCAGATTCTCGCCACGCTCGCTCAATCCCTTGCCCGCCATACCCCCGTCCGTCACCGGCGCCGGCTCACTGCGCCGCCAGCACGGCAGCGGTGGCCGGCCGGCGACGGCGCTTCAATTCGGCCGCCACCAGGAAGGCCAGCTCCAGCGACTGTTCGGCATTCAAACGCGGATCGCAGAACGTCTCGTAGCGCCGCTTGAGGTCGAGTTCGGACAGCCGATGGGCGCCGCCGATACACTCGGTCACGTCGTGCCCGGTCATTTCGACATGCACGCCCCCGGCCCAGGTGCCTTCCGCGGTGTGAATGTCGAAGAAGCCGCGAACCTCGCTCAGGATCGAGTCGAAACTGCGGGTCTTCATCATCAGTTCCGTGGTCACCGTATTGCCGTGCATCGGATCACACAGCCACACCACCTTGTGGCCGGACCGTTCCACCGCGCGCACCAGCGGCGGCAGCCTGGCGCCGACCTTATCGGCTCCCATGCGGCTGATCAGCGTGATCCGGCCAGCCTCGTTCGCCGGGTTCAGGATATCCAGCAGCCGCAGCAGGTCCTGGGGTTCCTGCGTCGGCCCGACCTTGATCCCCAGCGGATTGCGCAGCCCGCGCAGGAACTCGACATGGGCGCCTTCGACCTGGCGGGTACGGTCGCCGATCCAAAGGAAATGCGCCGAGCAGCCATACCAGTCATTCGTTGTCGAATCAATCCGAGCGAGCGCCTGTTCGTAGGGCAGCAGGAGGGCTTCGTGGCTGATGTAGAAGTCGGTCTCCCGCAGGTCGCGCGTGGTGGTGCTGGTCATGCCGCAGGCGGCCATGAACGATAGCGTCTCGTCGATGCGCGAGGCCAGGTCCTGGTATCGCTCCGCCAGCGGCGAGCGCTCGACGAAATCAAGGTTCCAGCGATGCACCTCGTGCAGGTCGGCATAACCGCCGGAGGAAAACGCCCGCAGCAGGTTCAGCGTGCTGGCGGACTGGAAGTAGCCGAACTCCATGCGCGCCGGATCAGGGATCCGGGCGGCTTCCGAGAACTCCGGGCCGTTGACGATATCGCCGCGATAGCTGGGCAGCGTCACCCCATTCTGGGTTTCGCTGTCGGACGAGCGCGGCTTTGCGAACTGCCCGGCCATGCGGCCGATCTTCACCACCGGCAAGGAGGCGCCGAAGGTCAACACCACCGCCATCTGCAGCAGCACGCGGAACGTGTCGCGGATGATATTGGCGGTGAAATCCCCGAAACTCTCGGCGCAGTCGCCGCCCTGCAGCACGAAGGCGCGGCCCTCTGCGGCCAGCGCCAGGTGCGCCTTCAGCCGGCGCGCTTCACCGGCAAACACCAGCGGCGGATACTTGCCCAGGCGCGCTTCCATTTGCTCCAGCTTGGTCGCGTCCGGGTAGGTCGGGACCTGGCGAATCGGGCAATCGCGCCAGGAATTCGGGTTCCACGGGCGCTGTGGGGGGGATTCGGCGGCTAGCTCGGTCGGCATAACGGTCTCCTTGGATCGCTTTATGTCGCGAAACTGGCGCCAAGGCTACTGTTGGTGACAGCACGGGTCGGCCCAAGCCGGACGATCCGCCCGCTCGTTACTCCGCCTGGACGAGGCGTCCTACCGGTTCGCCGCCGGCCGACCGCCGGCGGCCTGCAGTTCGGCCGCGGTAATCGCCTCCAACGATCGCCCACTGGTGGCGATGCCCAGGATCAGCACCGACAACGCCCCACCCAGCAGCACCGCGGTGGTGATGCCGAACACCCCGGCGAAGCCCCAGATCGGGTAGATGTAGCCGACAACGATCGGCGAGGCGATGGCGCCGAGGCGGCCGATGGCGGAGGCAATGCCGCACCCGGTCGCCCGCACTTCGGTGGGAAACAGCTCAGGCGTGTAAACATAAAGTCCCGCGTAACTGCCATTCATGAAGAACGAAAGCAGCGCCCCAGCCACGGTCACCTGCAGGTTGTCATGAGCGTTCGCCAGGCCCAGCGCCGATACCCCGCCCAGCAGCATGTAGGACACGATCAGGGCTTTCCGACCGATCCGATCGATCAGCCAGGCGGCGGAATAATAGCCCGGGATTTGCGCCACGTAGATCAGCAGCGAAAAGCCGAAGCTGCGGGTCACCGTCATGCCGGATTTGACCAGCAGGCTGGGGATCCAGGTGAAGAACGCGTAGTAGCTTGCGGTCAGCGACAGCCACATCAGCCACGACATCGCGGTCACGCGGCGCAGCGGGCGTGACCACAACGCCGCCAGGTTGCCCCTCAGAGCGGCGCCCAGCGTGCCGGTGGTGACCCGGGACGAAGCGTCGATCGGCGCCGCCGGCGGGGCAAGGATGTCGCCCAGTTCGGCGACCACGCCGGCCTCGATCATCGACACCGCGGCCTCGGCCTCTTGGCTGCGGCCGCGGGTCTCCAGCCAGCGCGGCGATTCCGGCAACGACCGGCGCCACCACAAAAGCATGACCACGGGCACCGCGGTGGCGAAGACCGCGAAGCGCCATGCCGCGGGGGCCAGCGGGATGATGAAGTTGCCCAGCAATGCCGCGCCGACGAAGCCGAACGAGAAAAAGCCGGCAAGTGCGCCGGTGAAGCGGCCGCGGTATCGGCTGGCGACGAACTCGGTCAGGAACGGGGCGATGATCACGCTTTCCGCGCCACTGCCGAAGCCCGCCACGATGCGCAGCACGAAGAATTGCGGCCACGTGATCGCCAGCGCGCTGAGCGCGGTCGCTGCACTGTAGATCCCCAGCGCCCCCATCATCACGAACCGCCGTCCGAGCAGATCGCCGAGCGTTCCGGAGCAGATCGCGCCGAAGAAGAAGCCGATATAGGTGGCGCTGCCAAGCACCCCAGTCTGCACGCTGCTGAGGCTCCACAGGACAGAGACCACCGGCAGCACGAACGCCATGATCGCGCCGTCCATTGCATCGAAGGTGTAGCCCAGGCCGCCCATGAACAGCAGGCGGCGGTGAACGTTGCAAAACGGCAGGCGTTCCAGGCGGGCAGCGACATCTGACATGGGGTCGGCCTTCCTCGGTTCGGTCCGGGCTTGGCCGGATGTTTCATCGGACCGTCGCGCAGGATAAACAGGGGACCGGAATGGCGATACACCCGTCAAGAACCATCAGTCGAAAACCGCCGGAGCGCGCGCTGGTTCGCGTCGAACGCGTCGGGTCGGAGGGCGATGGCATCGCCCGGCTGGCCGACGGCACTCCCCTCTACCTTCCCCTCACCCTCCCCGCCGAGGTCGTGGATGCTCTGCCGTTGCATCCGCGCGGTAACGGGTGGCATGCCGTTGCCGAAACGATCACCGATGCCGGCGCGGCGCGCGTCGATCCGCCGTGCCGACATTTCGGCCGCTGCGGCGGCTGCGTGCTGCAGCATTGGCGCGACGCGGAGTATCGGTCGTGGAAGTCCGGGTTGTTGTCGCATGCGTTGCGCCAGGCCGGATTCTCCCCGACCGATCCGCCTGGGTTCGTGCCCGGGCTGCCGGCTGAACGCCGGCGGATCGACTTCGCGGCACGCCGTGTCGCCGGCGGCGTCGTCATCGGTCTGCACGCGCAACGCTCCGCCGAGGTCATCGACATCACCGACTGCCCTGTGCTGCACCCCGCCTTGATGGCGCTGCTCGATCCGTTGCGCCGGCTGCTGGCTGGCATCCGCGCGCTGCGGCGGCAGGCGTCGGTGGTGATCAATCTGCTGGATTCCGGCGCCGACATGTTACTGCGCACCGACGCGCCACTGACGTCCGAGGATCGGACTGCGCTGATCGGTTTCGCCCGCGACCACCGCCTGTCCCGCGTGTCCGCGGCGCGAGGCAACGATACGCCGGAGACGATCGGCTTGCTGCGTCCCGCCACCACGACATTGTCGGGCGTTGAGGTGCGACCGCCGCCAGGAGTGTTCCTGCAGGCCACCCCGACCGGGCAGAGCGCGATCATCGCGGCGGTGCTTGGCGCGATGCCCACCAAGCTCACCGCAAAGACCCGCATCGCGGAGCTTTACGCCGGATGCGGCACGCTGACCTTCGCGCTGGCTCGGGTGCTGCGGATCGCCGCGTTCGAGGGCGATGCGGCGACCGTCGCGGCGTTGCGCCAGGCGATCAACCAGTCCGGCCTGGCCGGCCGTGTCGAGGCCACGCAGCGCGACCTTGCACGCCAGCCGCTGTCAGCCAAGGACCTCGCGGGCTTCGCCGCCGTGGTGCTGGATCCGCCCCATGGCGGCGCGGCGGCACAGATCGGCCAGCTAGCCGCCGCACGGGTGCCGACTGTGGTCTATGTGAGTTGCAACCCTTCGACCCTGTCGCGCGACGCTCGGGTGCTGTTTGCCGCCGGCTATCACCTGGCGACCGCCACCGCGATCGACCAGTTCCTGTGGTCGGCCAGGCTGGAGAGCGTCAGCGTATTCCGCCACGCTTGACGGCTGGCAAACGAAGTCGAACCATCGGGCAACACAAAACCTTCATCCACGCGGGTGTCGCAAGCGCTCACAGTTTGGCGCCGAACCAATCCGTCGCCGAACGCGAGTGGAGACAACCGATGACGACGTTTAACCGCCCTCGCCAGCCCGGCGCATCGCTGGCGCGGCACCCCGCCCCGCGCATCACCAGGTTCGAGCCGATCCCGACGGCGTATGCTCGCGGCCGCAAGGCACCGTTCCGCATGGACCTGAGCGACGTGCTGACCGCCGACGAATATCGCGAGATCACCGATGCCGGCAGCATGTCGTTCCACTGCATCGGAGACACCGGCGGGGTGAAGAACCCGGAACCGCAAAAGCTGGTCGAGCAGGGTCTCGAGCAGTCGTTACACACCGGGAATATCGCCCCCAGCCTGCGCGGCGCCTCGATGGCATCGGCATTCTGCTATCATCTGGGCGACGTGATCTACTACAACGGCGAGGTTTCCGAATACTTCGCCCAGTTCTACGATCCCTACGAGCATTATCCGCTACCGATCGTCGCCATCCCGGGCAACCACGACGGCGAACCGCTCAACGCCGAGGCGACCTCACTGGAAGGTTTTTATCGAAACTTCCTGGCATTGAAGGCGGCCGACGGGAAGTCGACCTTCACCCCGGAATCGCGTGACAGCGGCCGCCCGGCGATGACCTTGCCGTTCTTCTATTGGACCTTGACCACCCCGTTCGCGACGTTCATCGGGCTGTATAGCAATGTCCCCGAACATGGCCGGCTGGATAACCAGCAGCGGGCCTGGCTGCACTCGGAAATGGCGGCGGCCGATGCGACCAAGGCGCTGATCGTCGCGGTGCATCATCCGATTTACTCGTTCGACGATCATCACAGCGACAGTCCGACCATGGCCAAGGAACTGCAGGATGCGATCAACGTGTTCGCGGCGGGTGCCGAACATGGTGCTGAATGCGCACGTGCATAACTACCAGCGCATCGAGAAGGCGGTTGGCACGCACGCCATCCCGTTCTTCGTGATCGGCAATGGCGGCTACTGGAACCTGCATCGGCTGGCTGCCGCGCAGGGCTATCGCGATCCCGAAACTGAAGCAAAGCTGATCTCGGCGATCGACAGCCGGCATGGCTTCATGACCTTCGAGATCAGCGACTCGGTGATCAACGGCAACATGACCACGGTGCCAAGGCCGCAGGAATCCTGGACCGACGCCAGCGCCTAACAACGCCTCGTTCGACGTCTTCAGCTACACCTCGTTGCCGCTGCATCTGTCCGACGGCGACAGCGCCCTACTGCTGCCGCCCGACGGCACCAACGTGGCCGCGCATACCGACCACCGGGCGGAACACCCGCTGGCGCAATCGGCCGCCGCGGGCCGGCGTGCCCAGGCGCGCGATGCTCATGCGACACGGACGGCGCAACGTGCGCGTGGCCGACGCGGATCGGCAGGCTGAACTCCGCCGGCCGGTCGGCGGTTGACAGGCTGCACGGCGCGGCCTGTACAAAAGCCGATGTCGCAACACCCGATCCCGATCCATCCCGACGTTGTCGTCGAAGCCGGCCAGCGTGTTTGGTCCGGCCGCTTCCCGCTGGACGTGATAACCTTCCGCCATCGCCGGTTCGACGGCGCGCTGTCGGCCACCCGCCGGTGGGAGTTGTGGCGGCGGGGACCGGCCGCGGCGCTGCTGCCGTACGATCCGCTGGCCGACGCCGTGGTGCTGATCGAGCAGTTCCGCCTTCCCGCCCTGGCCGCCGGAGTCGATCCCGTGCTGGTGGAACTCCCCGCCGGCCTGTGCGAGGACAACGAGAACCCCGCCGCGACCATCCAACGCGAGATGCGCGAGGAAATGGGGCTGGATGCCGACCGGATCGAACGCATCGGCGGTTTCCTGCTGACCGCCGGCGGCGCGGACGAGTTCTGCCATCTTTATGCTGGCCGCGTGGTTGCGCCACCAGCGGACGGCGAGGGCATCGCCGGATTCGGCGGCGAAGCCTGCGAGAACGAGGACATCCGGGTGCGGGTGTGGAACGCCGCGGATGCGATCGAGGCTGCGTTCGCCGGCTGCTTCACCAACTCGATCACCGCGCTCGGCCTGTTCTGGCTGGCGGCGCAGCGGGACCGGCTCAGACAGCAATGGATGGCAGCATGACCCAGCGGATTTTCCTCGATCAGCCGACCCGTGCCAGCACGTCGGCGACGGTGGTGGTGAGCGGCGACCAGGGAATCGTGTTGGATCGGACCGTTTTCTATGCCCGCGGCGGCGGTCAGCCGGGCGACAGCGGGGTACTGCACTGGTCTGGCGGAAACACGCCGATCACCGAGGCGGTCAAGGGCGAAGGCGAGGCAATCCTGCACAAGGTCGCGGCGGACGCCGCCCTGCCCCCGGTCGGGGCGGTGGTGCAAGCGGCCATCGACTGGCAGCGTCGGCACGCTCATATGCGCATGCACACCGCGATGCACCTGCTGTGCAGCCTGATCAAGGGCGCCGCGGTGACCGGCGGCGCGGTCGGGGCGGACAAGTCGCGGCTCGATTTCGATCTGCCCGATTCGCCGCCGAAGGAGGCGGTGGAGGCCTGCTTGAACGCGCTGATCGAAGCCGATCATCCGGTGCGGTCGGAGTGGGTCGATGAAGCCGTGCTGGACAGCAATCCCGGGCTGGTGCGCACTTTGTCGGTGCAGCCGCCGCGCGGCACCGGACGACTGCGACTGGTCCGTATCGGCGACGCGACGACGCCGGTCGATCTGCAGCCCTGTGGCGGCACGCATGTGTCCCGGACCGGCGAAATTGGCCCGATCCGGGTGGTCAAGATCGAAAACAAGGGCAAACAGAACCGGCGCATCACTATCGCGCCCGCCGGTTAAGCCGCGCTGGTCCTGTCCGCTTGCTAAACAATCGGCCATCACGCCTTGGGATAGGCGCCGTTCGTGCCCATCTAAATACATTGGTCGGGTTACCGAGTGGGAGGGATGAGGATGTCTATTTCCGACGTCTTGCATGGCAAGGGACGGCATGTTGTAACGATCCGCACGTCGGACAGCGTTGAAACCGCGATTCGCAAGCTGGCTGATCAGCGTATCGGCGCGCTGGTCGTCGAAGACCAGTGGATGCGTCACGCCGGCATTTTTTCGGAACGCGATTTCGTCAACGCCATCGCTGAACATGGCGCGCGGGCGCTGACCATCCCGGTAGAGAAGCTGATGACTTCGCCGGTGGTGACCTGCCGGCTGACCGATCGTGTCGAAACCGCGATGGCGGCAATGACGATGGCGAAGGTCAGACACCTGCCAGTGATCGAGGACGGCAAACTGGTCGGCATCGTCAGCATCGGAGATCTGGTAAAGCATCGGCTGGACGAGAAAGCCCTCGAAGCCAACGTGCTGCTCGACATAGCGCGATTGCACGCCTGATCGCGGCACGTTCAAGCCCGGCGATTTCGAGGCCTGTGGTTTCAAGACCTGAGGGGTTCCACTAGCGTAGGTGCGGACCGTAAGGAACACCGCATTGGCCGCACAAGATATCTTCGCGCGTTTGGCAACCGTTGTCGGCGGCGCCGCGTTGCTAACGCGACGGTTGACAACGAGCGCGCCCGATCCGGCGTGGGGGAACTCCCCGTCGATTCCATCAGCCAGGCCGCAGGGCAATTTACCGACGCTGAAAATGCCGACCGCCCAAGGGTGGGGCAGGGGACAGACGCCGGTGGCTGCGCCTGGGCTCAAGGTTAACGCGTTCGCCACCGGTTTACAGCATCCGCGCTGGATCCATGTGTTGCCCAATGGCGACGTGCTGATCGCTGAATCGATCAACATGGCCAGGGCCTCGATGCGCAACATCTTCGACTACGCCATGGTCAGCACGATGAAACGCGCCGCCGCGGTGGGGGTCAGCGCCAACCGCATCACCCTGTTGCGCGACACCGACGGCGACGGCGTGGCGGAAACCCAGCTTGCTTTCCTCGACGGTCTGAACCAACCCTTCGGTATGGCGTTGCTGGGCGACACCTTCTACGTCGGCAACACCGATGGCGTGGTTGCGTTTCCGTACACCGCCGGCGCCAACCGCATCACCGCACCGGGGCGAACGATGGTCGAATTCAACACCGGCGGCCATTGGACACGCAGCCTGCTGGCCAGCCCCGACGGGCGAAAGCTTTACGTCGGGGTCGGATCATCCAGCAATATCGGCGAGAATGGCATGCACCTCGAGGCCGGCCGGGCGGCGATTTATGAACTGAATGTTGCCAGCGGCGAAAGCCGGATCTTCGCCTCCGGCCTGCGCAACGCCGTGGGCATGGCGTGGGAACCCGGCACCGGCACGCTATGGACCGCGGTGAACGAACGCGACGGCCTGGGCGACGAGACCCCGCCGGATTACCTGACCTCGGTGCGTGACGGTGGGTTCTATGGCTGGCCCTATTGCTACTGGGGACAGACAGTGGACGATCGGGTACCACAGAATGCGGGCATGGTGGCCACGGCGATCACGCCGGATTATGCGCTGGGCGGACACACCGCCTCGCTTGGCCTGTGCTGGCTGCCCGCCGGCGCGCTTCCCGGCTTTCCCGACGGCATGGCGATCGGCCAGCACGGGTCATGGAACCGCAGCACGCTCAGCGGCTACAAGCTGGTCTTCGTGCCGTTCAGCAACGGCCGCCCGTCCGGGCCGCCGCGCGATATCCTGTCGGGATTCCTCGCCCCCGACGAGCGGGTGTCCTATGGCCGACCGGTCGGGGTGGCGATCGGCCCGGACGGGTCGCTGCTGATGGCCGACGACGTCGGCGACGTGATCTGGCGGGTGACCGGCAATCGGCGTGACTAAGGCGCTTCGTTTGCCGCCGAAACAGCCTCCGTCCAAACCATCCATAACGGCCCGGCGTTAAGCAATTCTTAATCGAAATCAATTACCACAGGGCATTCCGCCAATTCCGCGCCAGGATGCTCAAGACCATGTTCAGCCGCCTGAAGCTTCGCACCAAACTGGGGCTGCTGCTCAGCCTCTCGGTCCTCGCCGTGCTCGTATCCATCGGATTTGGCGCCGGGACGCTGCACAGCAAGATGACCGAGGACCGAGTCGACAAATTGCGCGCCGTCGTCCAATCGGCGATGACGATTGCCAAGAGCCTGGACGCCGAGGTGGCGGCCAAGACGCTGACGCAAGACCAGGCGATCGGGCAACTGCGCGACATCGCCCACGCGATGCGCTTCGATGGCGGAACCGGCTACCTGACGATCTCCCGCCCCGATGGAATGATCCTCGTCCATGGCGTCAACCCTTCGCTTGAGGGCAAGCCATCGCATGCGGTCGATAGTCAGGGACGATCGATCACCTCGTTGGAAACCGAGGCGCTGCGCAACAGCAACGATGGCGTGATAGCCTATTCGTTTCCGCGTCCCGGGCAGACCCAGCCGGTGCCAAAGATCGCCTACGTCGCCCGGTTCGCACCGTGGAATATGATCTTCCTGGCGGGCGCCTACGTCGATGACCTGAACAGCGAATTCAACAGCACACTGACCTGGCTGAGTGTCGTCGGCGGCGCGATCCTGGCTCTGACACTGACCATCGGCTGGCTGGTGAACCGCGATATCAGCAAGATGCTCGGCGGCTTGCGCGATACCATGGCGCGCTTGGCCGACGGTAATCTGGCCATTGTCGTCCCCGGCCTTGATCGAAAGGACGAAATGGGCGGCATGGCGCGTGCGGTCGATGTGTTCAAGGACCACGCTGCCCGTCTCGCGGCGCTTCAGCAAGAGCAGCAGGCCGAACGTCAACGCAGCAACGAAGAACGGCGGCAGACGCTTCACGGTCTGGCCGATCGTTTCGACAAGGAAGTGCGCAGCGTCGTGGAGGCGGTCGCCGCCGCCGGCGGTAACATGGGGGCGGCGGCTCGCAAGGTCGGCGGCACCGCGAGCGCCGCGACCGAACAGTCCGGGTCCGCACTGCAGGAAGCCGAGCAGGCAACGGCGAACGTGCAAGGGGTCGCGGCGGCAATCGAAGAAATGGCCGCGACCGGATCGGAGATCAGTCGCCAGGTTGCCCGCGCCGCCACCATCTCGCGCGACGCGGCTGAGGAAGGGCGGCGCACCAACGACAAGGTCGCCGGCCTGGCGATGGCGGCGCAGAAGGTGGGTGACGTGGTGAACCTGATCCAGAACATCGCCGCGCAAACCAATCTGCTGGCGCTGAACGCGACGATCGAGGCAGCCCGCGCCGGAGAGGCCGGCAAGGGGTTCGCCGTGGTCGCCGGTGAAGTGAAAAGCCTGGCCAATCAGACCGCCAAGGCAACCGAGGAAATCCGTGCCCAAATCGCCTCGATCCAGGCCGAATCGACAGGCGCCCTCACCGCCATCCAGGGCATCTCGCACACCGTGCACGGGGTCGAGGAAATCGCTGCTGCGATCTCCGCCACGGTCGAGCAGCAGAGCTCGGCGATACTCGAGGTGTCCGAGAATATCCAGCAAGCCGCCAGCCGCACCCAGCAAGTCGCGCACAACCTGAAACGGGTATCGGATGGTCTGGGCGAAAACGCCTCCGCGGCAGCCGAAGTGCTGTCGGCCGCCGATCTGCTTGGACAGCAGGCAGGGGTGTTGCGGGTGGAGGTCGACAGCTTCCTTGGCACCGTCCGGGCGGCCTGACCGCACGAGCAGCCTCCGGCAATGCGGGCCGCCGCCCGCAAGGTCCCGCTAATCCGCCAGATCGCGCATGATCGAATACAGGTCCGATTTGGCTTCGAACCCGATGCCCGGCAGATCCGGCAGCGTCACCATGCCGTCGCGCACCCGGGTTCCATCGGCGAAACCGCCATACGGCTGGAACACGTCGGGATAGGACTCGTTGCCGCCCAACCCCAGCCCGGCGGCAATGTTGAGCGACATCTGGTGGCCGCCATGCGGGATGCAGCGCTTCCAGGACCAGCCGTGCTGCTTCAGCATCACCAGCGTGCGCTGATATTCACACAGGCCATATGACAGGGCACAATCGAACTGCAGCCAGTCACGATCCGGGCGCATGCCCCCATGACGGATCAGATTGCGCGCGTCCTGATGACTGAACAGGTTCTCCCCGGTTGCCATCGCACCCGGATAGAATTCGCCCAGCGCCGCCTGAAGCCGGTAATCCAGCGGATCGCCGGCTTCCTCGTACCAGAACAGGTCATAGTCGCGCAGCATTTTGGCGTATGCGATCGCGGTATCCAGATCGAACCGGCCGTTGGCGTCCACCGCCAGGCGAGCCTGCGAGCCGATAGCGGCCAGCACCGCCTCGATACGACGCCGGTCCTGCTCGATCGTCTCGCCCCCAATCTTCATCTTGACGACGGTATAGCCCCGCTCCAGGTAGCTGCGCATTTCACCGCACAGTGCCGAGTCGTCTTTTCCGGGGTAATAATATCCGCCGGCGGCATAGACAAAGACATCGGGGTCCGGGCTGACGCCGTGCCGCTCGGCCAGCAGGCGAAATAGCGGCTTGTCGGCGATCTTGGCGACCGCGTCCCACACCGCCATGTCGATGGTACCGACCGCGACCGATCGATCGCCATGGCCGCCGGGTTTTTCATTGCGCATCATCGTGCCCCACACCTTGTCGGGGTCGAGGTTGTCGCCGGTCCGATCCAGCAGTGACGCCGCATCGGCTTCCAGGATGCGCGGCGCGAATCGCTCCCGGATCAGGCCGCCCTGGCCGTAGCGTCCGTTGGAATTGAAGCCGTAGCCGATTACCGGTTTGCCGTGGCGCTCCAGGTTGGTGACGACGGCAACGAGGCTCGACGTCATCTTGCTGAAATCGATATAGGCATTGCGGATCGGTGAGCTGATCAGCTTGGTGATCTCGCGGACATCAAGGATTTGGAGCGGCATCGGCGGGACCCTGGATCAAAAAGGACGAACGATGACCATGATCACGATGATCACCATAAGGATCGTCGGGATCTCATTGGCGATCCGGTAGAATTTCTGGCTGCGCCGGTTAGCATCGGCAAGAAAATCCTTCCGCCATCGCGACATCGCCCCATGAAAGCCTGACATCAAGATGACGCATAGCAGTTTCACGTGCCACCATCCGGCCGACCAGTCGATGATGCCGGGCGTCAGCACCAGGATGATGCCGAACACCCAGGTGGCGATCATCGCCGGGTTCATGATCTGCTTGAACAGCCGGTATTCCATCACCTTGAAGCGTTCACTCTCCACGCTGCCGGGACGTACGTCGCAGTGATACACGAACAGCCGCGGCAGGTAGAAGATCGCCGCCATCCAGGCGATCATGGCGATGACGTGGAATGCCTTCGTCCATGGATACAGGTAGCTGAACGCCGCGATGGTCATGTCGGCACCGACCGCAACGCGCGCAGCATGCCCGGCAGTACCAGCATCGAGGTGAACGGAATCGCGCCGGCCCGGCGCAGACTTTCGGTCTCGGCTTCAGGGCCGAACCCGAGGCAGGTCATTCCTGCCGCGACCGCCGCCTGCACGCCGGCCTGGGAATCCTCGATGACCACGCAGTTGGCGGGCGCAACACCTTCGGCGGCGGCTACGGCAAGGAACAGGTCGGGGGCAGGTTTGCCGCGCTTGCCCTCGGCGATCATGTCATACGCGCTGTGGATGCGGCCCCGCACCAACTCGGACAGGCCAACGCGGGCAAACTTGGCCGCCATCTCGGCGTGCGAAGAGTTCGAGGCCACGCGGAACGGGAGGCCCATCGCGGTGGTGGCCAGCAGTGCCTCACGAGCGCCCGGAATGGCGGTGACCTCGGCCGCCATCACCTCGGTGACGTGACGAACCAGGTGGTCGATCCAGCCGGCACGGAGCGGACGATGCAATTGCGCCTCGGCGGCAAGCTGAATGTCGGCAAAGGTCAGTCCAAGGAAGCGCCGGTTGCACTCGGCGGCCGAAAGCTCCCACCCGACCCGGTGCAGCTCGGCCGAAACCACGCGATCGCACAGCGCTTCACTGTCTATCAGCACGCCATCACAGTCGAAGATGACCAGACGCAGGTCGATCGGCATCGCGGGTGATCCGTTCAGCAGGACGTCGATGGTTCAGCTCCGATGGTATTTCATCCAGGCCAGGGCTGATATCATGGAGCGAGCGCGAGGGCCACGCCCGTACCAGGGAGGCCCCATTCTGTCGATGAGCCCGAGCTGAATATGAAGATGCAAAACACGATCAAGTCACTCGTCCTGAGTGTGCAATGGTCTGATCTTGAGCTGAAGGACACTGTCAGAAGTTTCACGTCGAGACCAGCCAGATGCGACCCCTCTTATCGATCAATGGCATGCCGAGCGGGAGGCTCCGCCGAGGGCCGAGGTCAAGGCCTAAAGCCGCGGAGCGGGCCGCCAACGGCGGCGGCCTTGAGGTCGGTCCTCGGCAGAGGAATAATCGACTGCGCCATCGGGTCGCCAGATCGTCGAACATGGTCCGTAAATTCAACTCCCGACGTTTACACCTGATGCAACCAAGAAAGCGCAG
This sequence comes from Rhodopila sp., assembly GCF_965277165.1. Lineage (GTDB taxonomy): Bacteria > Pseudomonadota > Alphaproteobacteria > Acetobacterales > Acetobacteraceae > Rhodopila. The sequence goes on along the minus strand of NZ_CBDICE010000005.1, from coordinate 106,960 downwards.
CGCGTCAGATCCGATCCCCACTCCCGTGGCCCTCCGCGAAACTCATTCTTGCTCCGTGTTAAAATTCTTGCCGCACACCACGAACACAGCCAATCCGTGGACACCACCGCCGACACCAACGACCCCACCTCTGACACCTAGTCTAGCCTAGCGGTAGCAAGCGCGCCGATCACGCCGTTGCGGCAGGCGGCGACGGCCAGGTTGACCCGGAGACGCGGAACATCGGTGCGGCGGTCAGCGGCAGCCGCAAGCCGTTCCGCAGGTCGGCGAACGCGGTCATGCTGGCAGCGTCACGCTTTCGGCCACAGCACCTCATGGGTCGCGATCGAGGCCGGAGACACCGGCACCGGCCGGGCGTTACGCCATTGCACCACACAGAGTTCGGCCCCGACCCGGCGCCCCGCCACATCGTATTTCAGGTGGCCGTCGGGGAAAAACAGCGCCGGCCCAGTGGTCATGTCGAGGGCATGGATAGCCTCGTTCACCTTGTGCCGGTCAGCGACCCCGGTGCGCTCCAGCGCCTCCTTCAGGATCAAGACGTGGACATAGCCGAAGATCGAGTCGTGGCCGAACCAGGGTTCGCCGGTGCGAGCGATGAAGCGTTTCTCCAAATCCGCCTGGTTCTTGCCGGGCCAGTTGGCGAGGCCCACCATGATGCCTTCCAGGTTCTCGGCGCCGGCATTCTTCAGCAGTTCCGGCACCGCCCAGTGACCGCCGCTGCCGATCTTCGGCAGCCGGTCGCTCTTCAAGTTGAACTCGGCGAACTTGTCGATCAGCAGTTTGTCGTCGGGCACATTGGTCGACTGCAAGACCACGAAGTCGGGCCGCGCCGAACGGATGTGCTGGATCAGCGTGGTGGCATCGGTCAGCGGCGGCGAATACACCTCGTCGGCGACGATCTTCAAACCCTGGTCCTTCGCCTCATGGTCACGCATCGGCTTCATAAAACTGACCGACGCTGCGGTGTTGTCGCCCAGGAAGGCTACCTTGGCCGGCTTCCTGCCGGTCGCCTTCTGGGCAATCTCCATGATCATCGGCAGTTCCTCCTCGGCCTGGCGCTCGGCGGTGGGTGAGGACTGGAACACATGCGTGAAGCCGCGACCGGTGATCAGGTCGGAGTAGGACAGAGTCAGCCAGGGCAGCGCGGCGCGTTCGGTGACTTCCGTCGCCGCCAGGGTGAAGGTGGACAGCCAGCAGCCGAATCCGCCAACCAGATCGGGTTCTTGCGCGACCATGCGTTGCGCGGCGTCCTTGGCCTTCTCAGCGCTGTCCTGGGTATCGTATTCGACCAGCTTAAGCTTGGCGCCGCCCATCGACTTGATCCCGCCGGCGTTGTTGACATCATCGACCGCAAGGCGGGCGCCCATCTGTTCCAGGATGCCCTGCCGGGCCCACGGGCCAGACAGCGGCACCAGCATGGCGATTTTCACCTCGGCCGGGGTCTGTGCCCGCAGCCGGCGTGGGGTAAGTGTGGCGGCGCCGGCGGCGAGGCCGAGGCCCATGCTGGTCCGGCGGGTGAAATCAGTCATGGCGTTGCTCCGTTTTTTTAGGCCGTCCGCGGCTGTGTCAGGTGAATCAACGGCTTCGGTGCCCGGTTCACCGGCACCGCCTTACTGACCGCTCGATCGGTCCACACCGCAATGCGCCGATGCGCCGAACGCGGATCGCTCCGTCGCATCGTCAACTCAGACCCAGGTAGGACTTGCGCACCCGATCATCGCGCAGCAGCGTCGCGTACGGACCGTCCAGCACCATCCGACCGGATTCCAGCACATAGCCATGATCCGACAATTCCAGCGCCTCGGCCACCCTCTGCTCGACCAGCAGGATGGTGACGCCGTCCTCCCGGTGGATTTGCGACACCCGCTCGAAAATGGTGTCGGCAACCGCCGGGGCCAGGCCCATCGAGGGCTCGTCCAGCATCAGCAGGCGCGGCGCGCAGGCCAGGCCCCGGCCGATGGCGACCATCTGCTGCTCACCACCCGACAGCGTGCCGGCGAGCTGGCTGGCGCGCTCTGAAAGGATCGGGAACAGCGTGTGGATGCGGTCCAGGGTGTGGCGCCAGGCTTCCCGTCCGGCCTTTGGATAGGCGCCCATCTGAAGGTTTTCCAGCACCGTCAGGGTCTTGAACACCTGCCTGCCCTCGGGGATATGGGCGATGCCAAGATGGGCCCGCCGCGCCGGCGCAAGCCTGGACAGATCCTTGCCCATGAAACTAATCTGGCCGCCGGCAGCCGGGACGATGCCGGAGATGGTCTTGAACAGGGTGGACTTTCCCGCCCCGTTCGGCCCGACGACGGTAACGAACTTGCCCTCCGGCACCGACAGCGAGACATCGCTCAGCGCGCGCAGCCCGCCATAGCTGACCGACAGGTTGCTGACCTCAAGCATCTTGTCTGGCCGCCCATTTCTTGCCGAGATAGGCCTCGATGACCGAGCGGTCCTCGACCACCTGGCGCGGCTGCCCGCTGGCCAGGACGCGGCCGTGATCTAGCACCACGAAGCGGTCGGCGATGCGCATCATGGCGTGCATGGTGTGCTCGATGATGACCACGGTCATACCCTCGGCGCGCAGCCGCACCAGAACCGCCAGCACCTCATCGCACTCGTCGCGCCCAAGCCCGGCCAGCGTCTCATCCAGCAGCAGCAGCCGCGGCCGGCCCGCCAGAGCGCGCGCCAGTTCCATCAGCCGAAGCTGCTTGTTGGTCAGTTGCCCGGCGGCGATGCCGGCGCGGTCGACCAGTCCGACCCGGCGCAGCGCGGCGGTGGCCGAGGCGATGGCTTCGGCATCCGCCAGACCGGCGCCATAGGCGCCGACGATCACGTTGTCCAGCAACGGCAGGCGGGGGAAACTGCGCACCACCTGGAACGTGCGTCCCACCCCCATACGGCAGACCGCATGAACCTTGCGCCCCAGCATCGGCTCGCCGGCCAGGGTGGCGCTGCCCTCGTCGGCGGCTAGCACGCCGTTCAGCAGGTTGAATAGCGTCGTCTTGCCGGCGCCGTTGGGGCCAATGATGCCCAGGATCTCCCCGGCGTTGACCTCGAAACCAACCAAGCTGACCGCGCGCAGGCCACCGAACGAGCGCGACAGGCCCTCGACCTTCAGCAATACCGAGGGCGGTGTCGTCGCGGCGGCAACCGGGCCGGGCCGATCGGCGCCCGCAACTGGGTCGGCCAGGGCAGGGCCAGCCAGGGCAGGGGATTGCGGCGAGCGTTTGAATAATCGGTCGCGGACGGTCCAGAACAGGCCGTCGGGCGAGGCCAGCATGATGCCGATGATCGCCACGCCATACACCACGCCCTGGATGCCGGGCAGGACGTTGCCAAGTTCGGCATTCAGCGATTCCGCCAGCGGCACCAGGATCGCCGCCCCGATCACCGGTCCCCAGATCGACGCCACCCCGCCGAACAGGGTGACCACGACGGCCTGGGCCGAGACCAGCAAGCCAAACACCGAATCAGGCGTGACCACCAGCAGCACGCAGGCATAAACGCCGCCGGCCGCGGCGGCGATCATGCCCGAGACCACCAGCGCACGCATCTTCCACAGCCGGGCGTTGATGCCCGCCGCCTCGGCCGCCAGCTCGTTCTGCCGGATCGCCAGCAAAGCCAGGCCAAAGCGCGAATTCTCCACCAGCATGCAGACCACTACGGCACCGACCAGTAATCCGACGGCGACCATGGTGTAGTGGCGCGGGTCGGTGAACTCCAGGAAGAACGCCGGATGCTCGCGGTGCATCGGCAGCGACATTTCCTGAAACCCGAGGTATTGCAGGAAGTAAAGTATCGCCAGCGGATAGGCCAGCATCGACAACGCGAAGTAATGACCCCGCAGGCGGAATGTCGGCAGCCCGATCAGCACCGCCGCGGCGGCGGCGACGATCATGCCAAGCGGGATGCCGAACCAGGGGGTCAGGTTCCAGTAAACCAGCGCCAGGGTGACGACATAGGCGCCGATGCCGAAAAACGAGGCGTGGCCGAACGACAACTGGCCGCCGTAGCCGGACAATATGTTCCATGAAACGCCGAACGCCGCCCAGATTGGCACCAGGGTCATGATCAGCTGGTAGTAGCTGTTGGTTACCAGCATCGACGCCCCGAGATAGCCGCCCGACACGATCGCCAGGGCGATCGCATCGCGCCGCAGCCGCGGGGCGGAATTGTATCTCATGCCGCGAACCGCATCAGGCGCGCTCCGCCGAACGGCCAAACAGGCCTTGCGGGCGCAGCAGCACGATCATCAGGAAAACCACGAAGATCGCCGCGTTCTGCAATTGCGGCGGCAGGATCAGGGCGGAGCATTGCTGCACGAAGCCGACCGTGAGGCCGCCCCAGAAGGCGCCAAGGATACTGCCCATGCCGCCCAGCACCACCCCCGAATACATGATGATGACGTAGTCCAGTCCGACGAATGGGCCGAACGACAGATAGGTCGCCATCAGCCCGCCGGCGATCGCGGTGATGCCACTGCCGAGGCCGAAGGCGATGCGATAGGCCTTGTCGGTATCGATACCCATGTAAGTCGCCGCCGTCGGGTTGTCGGCGGCGGCCCGCAGCGCCCTGCCCAGGCGGCTGTATTCCAGCACCAGATAGAGGCTGATGGCGATGACGATGGCCACCGCGCAGGCGACCAGCTGGGCCTTGTTCAGGAACACCGTGGCGTCGCCGTAGATCGGGCCAATCTCGATCGCGCTCGACGCCAGCGGCGTGCGCACCGTCACTGGGGTGGACCCAAACACGATCAAGCCGCCGTTCTGCAGGATCAGCGAGATGCCCAGGGTGACGATCAACTGGCCGAAATGCCCCTCGTCGAGCGAGCCGCTGGTGCGCAGCCCCGACACCCGTGCGATCAGCAGCTTGTGCAGCAGCGCGCCGCCGGCGAACACGATCGGACCTGCCAGCAGCGCACCAACGAACGGCCCGATATAGGGGCCGAGGAATGCCAGCACGCCGCCGCCGGTGACCAGATAGAGGCTGGCGAACATGCCCAGCATCAGCAGCTCACCCTGGGCGAAATTGACGATGCGCATGATGCCGAAGATCAGCCCCAGGCCGATGCACATCAGTCCATAGATGCAGCCGATGATGATGCCGGCGGCGACCGCGTTCAGCACGTTCTCAATGAGAACCTCGAGGTCCACCGTCCGCTGCCTCCCCCAATGGCTGCCCAGTTGGGGCGGCTTCTATTGCAGCGGTGTCTTAACCGGTCCGTGCCGGCTGCTCAAGCATGAGCCCGGTGATGGCGTGAAGCGCCGGCCGGGTGACGCCATCGATCGCATCCGCTGGCACAAGACGCACGCTGGCGTTCCGTCAGACCCCGGCACGCACTATATACCTCGATCACTCGCCGAACCCTCGACCGCAACGCTCCGCGAAAGCCCCGAATGACCGACCCCACCACCGGCCCCACTCCTGGTCCAATTGACGAAATCGCCCGCCGCCGCACCTTCGCCATTATCTCCCACCCTGACGCCGGCAAGACCACGCTCACCGAACACCTGCTGCGCGCCGGCGGCGCCATCCAGCTCGCCGGCAACGTCCGCGCCAAAGGTGAACGCCGCCGCACCCGCTCCGACTGGATGGGCATCGAGCGTGAACGCGGCATCTCGGTCGTCACCTCGGTGATGACCTTCGAATACGCCGGCTGCGTGTTCAACCTGCTCGACACCCCCGGCCACGAGGATTTCTCCGAAGACACCTACCGCACCCTGACCGCGGTCGATTCCGCCGTCATGGTTATCGATGCCGCCAAGGGTATCGAGGCCCGCACCCGCAAGCTGTTCGAGATCTGCCGCCTGCGCGACATCCCGATCATCACCTTCATCAACAAGATGGACCGCGAGGCCCGCGACCCGATCGAACTGCTGGACGAGGTCGCCTCCACCCTGGCGCTCGACACCTGCCCGGTCACCTGGCCGATCGGCCGCGCCGCCGAATTCGCCGGCACCTACGACCTGCGGGCAAGAAAGATGCACCTGATCAACGACTTGCCGCAGTCCGATCCGCGCATGCAGGCGGTCGCCGACGAGGTCGACCTGGTCCGCTCCGCACTGCCTGAATTCGACCTGGACAGCTTCAACGCCGGGCACCTGACGCCGGTCTATTTCGGCAGCGCGATCAAGGACATCGGCGTCCACGATCTGCTCGACGGGCTGGCCGAATACGGCCCCCGACCGCGCGCGCAACCCGCTGACACCCGCACCGTCGAGGCCACCGAGCCGGGCCTGACCGCATTGGTCTTCAAGATCCAGGCCAACATGGACCCGAACCATCGCGACCGTATCGCCTTCGCCCGCGTCTGTTCGGGACGCATGGTGCGCGGGATGCGCCTGAAGCAGGTGCGCACCGGCAAGTCGATCCCGCTGCACGCCCCGCAGTTCTTCTTCGCCCGCGACCGCGAAATCGCCGACGAGGCCTTTGCCGGCGACGTTGTCGGCATCCCCAACCACGGCACCCTGCGCATCGGCGACACCCTCACCGAGGGCGAGGATCTGCAATTCACTGGCGTTCCCTATTTCGCCCCCGAAATCCTCCGCCGGGTCCGGCTGGACGACGCGATGAAGGCGAAAAAACTGCGCCAGGCCCTGGTCGAACTGGCCGAGGAAGGCGTCGTGCAACTGTTCCGCCCCCAAGACGGCGCCGCCCCGCTCGTCGGTGTCGTCGGCACCCTGCAGCTAGACGTGCTGCAGGCGCGTCTAGCCGCCGAATACGGCGTGAAGATCGGCTTCGAGTCGCCATCGTTCGCCCTGGCACGCTGGGTATCCACGTCGGACAAGGGGGCGCTGGCGAAATTCATCGCCGATAACCGCGCTGCAATGGCCGACGACGTCGACGGCGACCCGGTCTTCCTGGCCAGCTCGGCGTTCATGATGCGCCGCGCCGAGGAACTGGCCCCGGCGCTGACGTTTCGCGACATCAAGGATATCCGAACCGACAAACTGGCGGCTTGATCCGGCGCCCCAAGCCGGCGTCCCACCGCCTGGCGCGGAGAAATACATGACACGGCTGCGCGAAACCATCTTGAGCGGGGACGTTCAGGGTACTCTGCTGATGCCGCGGCAGCCAAACCGCCTCGGCGTGATCGTCGCCGCCGGTTCAAGCGGCCGGGTCGATGTGGCGCGGGCGAAGCTGTTCGCATCACGCGCCGCCGCCGCGCTCGCACTGCGCTGGTTCGGCGGCGAAGGCCAGCCCCAGGGCATCTGCGAGGTGCCGCTGGAGACCTTCACCAAAGCTATCGATATGCTGGAGCGACATGGTTGCGGGCGGTTTGCCTTCGTCGGCACCTCGAAAGGGGCGGAAGCGGCTTTGCTGATTGCGGTTCGTGACCCACGCCTGGATACCGTCGTGGCGATCAGCCCGACATCGGTCGTCTGGTGCAATACCGGGCCCGGTCTCGACGGCGAGGTCTGGCCGCAACGCTCGTCCTGGACCCATGCCGGCGTCGCGCTGCCGTTCATCGCCAGCGATCCATATTGGAAACGATGCTAACGTGACGGCCTGATCTCCTACCGAAGTCTGCATGAACAAAGCCTGCTCCGGTTCGCCTCCGAAGTATCGGCCGCCACGATTGCCGTCGAATGCACCAAGGCTGAAATCATTCTTGTCGCCGGTGGCGATGATGCCATCTGGCCATCCGATACGTTCGCGAAATCCATCGCTGCGCGACTCGCAAGCTACGCAAAACATGCGAGCCTGGTGTTCAACCAGGAGGCCGGACATCGCGTCCTGTTTCCCGGTGAGAAAACCCCGCGCTCCGCCCTGCACGCCCATGGCGGAAACGACCGGGCCGACGCCGCCCTGGGCGAGGCAGCCTGGAAGGTCATGACGGAATGCCTGGATTTGCCGCCATAAACAAAAAACGCTGCTCCCGTCCGGCGAACCGGACCGAAGCAGCGCCTGAAACGGCAATCTGAGCAACTTAATTCCGTGACAACCGCGCCTGGCGGCTTGAATTACCACCAGCCAAGCCCTGCCGCCTCGTCAGCCGTGTTCAGCCTATATTCGTCCCATCACCAGCAGCACGACGACGATCAGCAACACCAGCCCCAGACCGCCGCTCGGGTAATAACCCCAGCCGCCGCTATATGGCCAACTGGGCAGCGCCCCGAGCAGCAAAACGATCAGGACAATGATAAGTATCGTCGACATCGGCCGCCCTCGGACCTTATTTCTTCAGTGCGTCACGGGCGGAATCCTTCACCCCGCCAACAGCGTTCTGAACCTTGCCGCCAGCTTTCTCAGCCGCGCCCTCGGCTTCAGTCTTCTTGTCGCCGGTCATTTTGCCCACGGCTTGCTTAATGGCACCCTTCGCCTGATGTGCGACGCCCTTGGCACGATCGTTATCCATCGCAAAACCCTCCCTTGTCAGTGAATGTCGATTACGGCTTGTATCCCGTGTTCTTGTCCGCCGAGTTGGTGATGCCCTTGCCGGCCGCGCTCAGATCCTCTCCCGCGCCCTTCGTGGTGTAGCAGGCGGCCAGCATCGGAGCGACCGCGACGAGTGCGGCGAGAGCCAGTAGCAGTCTGGCCTTTTCGCGCATGGCAAAAGTCCTTTCGATCCATTGCAGACACAGCATCACCTTGCCCCGGGAAGTATCGGTTGCAAGTCGTACGGAGATCGCATCTACCAGTTTGTTTTCACATCCCCTTGAGAACCCGCCACCGCACCGCTCCGGCACGGCTTGGCAGTCACCCGCGAATGCGGTTGACTCGGTCCATCCAGCAGGATGAACCGTCATGGCAGGCCTCTATTATGAACAGTTTTCCCCCGGCCAGGAATTCCACCATCCCTGGACTCGCACCGTCACCGAGGTGGACAACACCCTGTTCAGCGCCATGACCATGAACGTCCAGCCGCTGCACCTCGACGCCCATTTTTCGGCCGAAACAGAATTTGGGCAACGCCTGGTGAACTCGATCTTCACTCTTGGCCTGATGGTCGGCATGAGCGTGAACGACACCACGCTGGGCACCACGGTCGGCAACCTGGGCTTTGGCGAAACCAGATTCCCCAAGCCGGTATTCCACGGCGACACGCTGCGGGCCCGCACCAAGGTCCTGACCATGCGCGAAAGCCGGTCCCGCCCCAATGTCGGAATAATCGAGTTCGAGCATACCTGCTGGAACCAGCGCGACGAGATGGTGGCGATCTGCCGGCGCCAGGCGATGATGCGCAAGCGCCCGGCATGACCCGCCCGCCAGCCGAAGAACCGCCCAAGCCCTCCAGCCGGCCGGATCGGATCCAGCGCGAGGCAACCGCGCTGCGCGCCAACCTGCTGAAACGAAAACACCAGGCGCGGCAGCGTGAACAGGCGAAACCGAAGCCGGATCGATGACCCGACTCGCCGCAGCTTGCAAGACCGCCGGCTTCGGGTCCACGCATGACTGCTTCCCCTCTTCATCGCCCAGCAGTGTCGCACCACGTTGGCAACTCCCCGATCCGCCGTTAGTGGACCGTCTGGCCGCTACCGAATGGAACAAACCGGCGGTTGCTTCGAGTTCGATCGGAGTGCGATGAGCCACCGTGGGCGCCCGCTACTTGCGTCACCGCCGCGGCTAACCTCCATTATGGATCAATGACCGCGATCCAGGACCCGCCGCAATCGCGCATCGCCGCCAACGTGATGCACTTCGCCAGGTTGCTGCGCCGCGCCGGACTGCCGGTCGGCCCGGCAGAGATCATCACCGCCCAGCACGCGCTGACCGGTATCGACCTGGGGTCGAAGACCCAGGCGCGCACCGCGCTGCGCGCCGCGATGATCCACCGCCACGACCACCAGGAGGTGTTCGACCAGGCGTTCGCGCTGTTCTGGCGTGATCCTTCGGCCGCCGAACAAGCCGCCGCCATGGCGCTGCTCGACGCGGCCAAGCAGCCCAAGCCGGAACGCCCAGCCCCCGCCTCACGTCGCGTCGCCGAGGCGTTCGCCCGCAAGGGCGACCAGCCGCCGCGCCCCAAGGAAGAGCCACCGGTCACCGACATGACGATGACGGTCTCCGAGCAGGAACGGTTGCAGCGGATGGATTTCGAGGCGATGGGCGCGGCCGAGATCGCCGAGGCCAAACGCGCCATCCGCCGCCTGGTGCTGCCGCTGGACCTGCGCCGGACCCGCCGCAAGCGCCCCGACCAGACCGGACCGGTCACCGATCTGCGCCGCACCATCCGCACCAGCCTGCGCCAGGGCGGGGAGATCCTCAGCATCGCCCGCAACCGCCGGGTCACCCGTCCGCCGCCGCTGGTGGTGCTGTGCGACATCTCCGGCTCGATGGCCCGCTACGCGCAGATCCTGCTGCACTTCCTGCATGCCGTGACCAACGACCGAGACCGCGTCCAGGTATTCCTGTTCGGCACCCGCCTGTCCAACGTCACCCGCCAGTTGCGCGCCCGCGACCCCGAGGTCGCGTTTCAGATGGTCGCCCACGCGGTGCCCGACTGGTCCGGGGGCACCCGTATCGGCGAGGCGGTCGCCAGTTTCAACCAGCAATGGGCCAAGCGAGTGCTGGGGCAGGGCGCGGTGGTGCTGCTGATCACCGACGGCCTGGACCGCGACGGCGCGCAAGGCCTGGCCGAGAACATGGACCGCCTGCACCGCTCCTGCACACGGCTGGTATGGCTCAATCCGCTGTTGCGATGGGACGGGTTCGAACCAAAGTCACAGGGTATCCGCGCCATGCTGCCGCACGTCGACGAATTCCGTCCGGTGCACAACCTGGCCAGCCTGCGCGGCCTGATCGATCTGTTGTCGCGGCCCGCCCCGCGGGCCGTCGTGATGAAGGGAAGCCATCCATGACCATCTCCGAGGTCGAGAACGTGTTGTCCACCGCCGTCGCCTGGCGCGCCGCCGGCGAGCAGGTGGCGCTCGCCACGGTCACCGAAACCTGGGGCAGTTCGCCGCGCCCCGCCGGCAGCCAGATGGCGGTCACCAAGTCCGGCCGCATGGCCGGATCGGTATCCGGCGGTTGCATCGAAGGCGCCGTCGCCGACGCGGCGATGCAGACGATCGACACCGGCAGCCCGCAACTGTTGGATTTCGGCGTCAGCCACGAACGCGCCTGGGAGGTCGGGCTGGCCTGCGGCGGCAAGGTCAAGGTGTTCGTCGAGCGCTTGAACTAAGGCCCCGTCCTGAGGCTCCATCCGCCGGGACGGCGGCGCGAACCGACCACGATCCACCGGAACAGCGGCGTGAACGACCATCCGTCGGCACAGGGTTGCGCCCGAGCCCTCCCTTTTTCGGTTGGGCGCGCTATCATGACGAACCCTGTCGCGGATGAACCCTATGACCCCAGAAATCCTCGCCGCCCTTGACCGGGCCAAGCAAGAAAAACGCCCGGTCGTCTTGGCAACTCAACTGCCGTCGGGCGAGCAGCGTCTGCTGCCCGACCCGGAAGCGCCGGCCGATCTCAACGATGCCGCCGCCCGCGCGCTGCAGCGCGACGAAAGCGGCACCGTCAAGCTGGGCGGCATCGATTTCTTCCTGCACGCCTACAACCCGCCGCTGCGGCTGATCGTGGTCGGCGCGGTGCACATCGCGCAGGCGCTGGTGCCGTTCGCCGCGCCCTGCGGGTTCTCGGTCACCGTAGTCGATCCGCGCCGTTCGTTCGCTTCCGACGAACGATTTCCCGACGTCGAAATCTCCACCGCGTGGCCGGATGAGGCGCTGGACGAATTCGTCCCCGACAGCCGCACCGCGGTGGTCACCCTGACGCACGATCCGAAGCTGGACGATCCCGCGCTCGACCGGGCGCTGAAGTCACAGGCGTTCTATATCGGCGCGCTGGGATCGCGGCGCACCCACGCCGCCCGCCTGCAGCGGTTGCGCGACCTCGGTCATCAGGACAACGTCCTGTCGCGCATCCGCGGCCCGGTCGGACTGAATATCGAGGCGGTCACCGCCCCCGAGATTGCGCTGTCGATCATCGCCGAGATCGTCGCGGTGCGACGCAACGCACCGCTGGCGCGTGATCGCGCTGGGCGGAACCTCCAAGGCGCGTGAATTATGCGACAAAACAAAGAGCTAGACCATTTTGGCATGCACAGTCATGGTGAAGATGGTCTAGCGCCGAAGCGGGCTGCATGAAGTTCGGCGCGGCGCCGCTGGATCAGGCCAAGGGCGCAATCATGGCGCACAGTCAGCGGGTCGGTGAGCGGATGATCCGCAAAGGCTCGTTGCTGGACGAAGCAGCGATCGAGGCGCTGCGCGGCGCCGGGCGGTCCGAGGTGATCTGCGCCAGGCTGGAACCCGGCGACGTGCCCGAAGACGTCGCCGCCGACCGCTTGGCAACCCCCCTCGTCTCACCGCTGCTGGCTCGGTCGCGTGCCGCCACCGGGCGCGTCAACCTGTTGGCCGAGGCGCCCGGATTGCTGCGCATCGACGCAGCCAGGATCGACCGGCTGAACACCATCGACGAAGCGCTGACCATCGGAACCCTGCCCGACTATGCCGTGGTGGCGCCGAAGGACCTTATCGCCACCATCAAGATCATCCCATTCTCGGTGCCGGGCAACGTGCTCAGTGTCGCCGAGGCGCTGGTCCGCCAGGGCCCCAGGCCGATGACCTTGCATCCGTTCCGACCGCTCAAGGTCGGCTTGGTGGTCACCGAATTGCCGGGTCTGAAGGACAGCGTCACCGATAAGACGATCGCGATAACCGAGGCACGCATCACCGCGCTGACCGGCAGTCTGCTACCCCCGGTTCGCTGCCCGCATCGGCAGGACGCAATCGGCCGCGCGCTCGAAAACCTGGTCGCCGCGGGCGCCGACCTGCTGCTGGTGATCGGCGCCTCCGCCGTGGTCGACCGGCGCGATGTCGGGCCGGCTGGCATCGTCCACGCCGGCGGCGAGATCCTGCATTTCGGCATGCCGGTGGATCCCGGCAACCTGATCTGCCTTGGCCGCATCGGCGAACGCCCGGCCCTGGTGCTGCCGGGATGCGCCCGCAGCCCAAGCCTGAACGGCATCGACTTCGTGTTGACCCGGCTGTTCGCCGGGGTCCCGGTTACCCCGCGCGACCTGATGCGCATGGGCGTCGGCGGACTGCTGAAAGAGATGGAGACCCGCCCGATGCCAAGGGCGAAGGCACCGGCGACACCTCGTTCGGGGGCCGCGCCGCGCAGCGCGCCGCTGATCGCGGCGGTAATCCTGGGCGCCGGGCGATCGCGGCGGATGGCGCCGCACAACAAGCTGCTGGTCAGCGATAAGTCCGGCAAGCCGATGATCGCCAGGGTAGTCGACAATATCCTGTCGTCCAACGCCCGACCGATCCTGGTGGTGACCGGACACCAGGCCGAACACGTCGGGCATGCGCTGGGCGGACGTCCGGTGCGGTATGTGCATGCCGATGATTACGCCGAAGGCCTGTCGGCCAGCCTGAAGGCCGGGATCGCCGCGGTGCCGCCAGAATGTGCCGCCGCGATCGTTTGCCTCGGTGACATGCCGCTGGTAACCGGTCGGATGATCGACCGGCTGCTGTCGATGTACGATCCTGACGAGGGCCGCCTGATCGTGCTGCCGACATTCCGCGGCAAGCAGGGCAACCCGATGCTGTGGGACCGCCGGTTCTTTGCCGAAATCCTGCAAATCTCCGGCGATTCGGGCGCACGCTTCCTGGTCAGCAAGCACACCGAATCACTGTGCGAGGTCGAAATGGCGGACGATGCGGTGCTGCGCGACTTCGACACCACGGAATCGCTGACCACGCTGCCTCGGGGCATGCGACCGGCCGGGGTGGGCTGACCCGGCCCAGCCTGGACCTTGAACCAGCCAACGCTTTGGGCCAACAGGACGACATGACGAAGACGATTGCGGTTCAGGTAGGCATCATGGGCGCCGGCCCGGTCGGCGGCACGATCGCCTGCCGCCTCGCCGACGCCGGCGTCAGCGTCGCGTTGGTCGACCGCGCCGTGCTGCCGCCCATGGAGAACCCGGCGTTTGATGGCCGCGCCTACGCGATCGCCGCCGGGTCGCGGGGCTTGCTCGAAGATGCCGGACTGTGGCGGGCGCTCGACGTCGTCCCTAACCCGATCCGCGATATTCGCGTCAGCGACGGGCGGGTCGGCCGAACGCCGTCGCCGCTGCACTTGCACTTCGACCATCGCGACGCCGGCCGAGACCCCCAACCATTCGGCTGGATGGTGGAGGCGCGGGCGCTGCGCAAGGCGTTGAACGCGCGGTTTCCGACGTTGCCGAAACTGCATCTGTTTGCACCCGCCACCGCCACCGTTATCCGTCAGGATGATCGCTGCGTCGTCGCCCTGCACGGCGGACCGATGATCGAGTGTCAATTGCTGATCGCCGCCGAGGGTCGCGACTCGCCACTGCGAGAGCAGGCCGCCATCCCCTTGACCCGGATCCCCTACGGCCAGACCGCGATCGTCTGCGCCATCTCTCATCAGCGCCCACATCACGATCTGGCCATCGAGCACTTCCTCCCCGGCGGACCGTTCGCCGTTTTGCCAATGGCCCCCAGTAGCGACGCGATCTCCGGTGGCGCGCCCCACGTATCGGCAATCGTATGGACGGAACGCCAAGACGTCGCGGTCGCCTCGCTGGCCCTGGACGACGACCGGTTCGGTCGCGAGGTCGGCCGCCGCCTGGGTTCTCACCTGGGCGCGATTCGCCCGGTCGGGCGGCGATGGAGCTACCCATTGTCGGCGATGATCGTGCAGCGCTACGTCGATCACCGGCTAGCACTGGCCGGTGATGCGGCGCACGGCATCCACCCGATCGCCGGCCAGGGCCTGAATCTGGGTCTGCGTGACGGGATCGCGCTGGCTGGCCTGATCATCGCCGCCACCCGAGCCGGGCAGGATGTCGGCAATCCGGCGCTGCTGACGCACTATCAGCGCGCCCGGCAGCCGGATAATCTGCTGATGTTCTCCGCCACCGATGGTCTCGGCCGGCTGTTCGGCACCGAACGCAGGCTGCTGCGCGCGACCCGCGACCTGGGCATCGGCGCGGTCAATCGCACGACCGCGACGAAGCGCATGTTCATGCGACAAGCGATGGGATTAGCGCCGACCGGCGATTGAGGTCTCTGTCACCTCAACCCCCGCGTGGAATGCCCCAATCGTGCAGAAACGCCTGCAGCACTGACAGGAATCCGGCCGGATTGTCGGCATGCACCCAGTGGCCAGCCCGCTTCACCGCAACGAAGCGGGCGGCGCCGAACTGGCTGCGGATGATCGGACGGTGCTCGTCGCGCACATAGTCGGATCGGTCGCCGGTCACGAACAGCGCCGGTCCCGCATAGCTGCCGGGCAGCTTCGCCCAACCCTCCAGATCGGCAATCGCGGCTGTGATCTCGGCCAGGCCGATGCGCCAGCGCGGCTGAGCCCCAAAACGCAAATTCTGCAACAGGAACGCCCGGATCTCGGCGCTCGGCACCGCCGATGCCAGCATCGCGTCGGCCTGCTGCAGACTGAGCGTCGGGCTCAGCGGGATCGCCGCCATGGCCCGCGCGATCGCCTCGTTGCCGTGCTGGTAGTCGACCGGCGCGATGTCGGCGACCAGCAGGCGCCCGACCCGGCCGGGCCAGCGCAGCGCCATCGCCATCGCCGCCTTGCCGCCCATCGAATGGCCGATCACCGCCGCCGTCTCGATGCCCAGCGATTGCAGCGTCTCGCGCACGTCCTCGGCCTGGGTCGCATAGCCCAGGTCGGATGCGTGCGGGCTGTCGCCATGGTTGCGCATGTCCAGCGCGACGACCCGGAAATGCGGCGCGATCGCGCGCTGTATCGCGCCCCAATTGCGCGCGGCGCCAAACAGTCCATGCAGCAGCGCGACAGGTGGGCCCTCGCCGCTCTGCAGGGTGTGCAGGATCAACCCGGCCTCCGCTTCGGCCAGGCGGCGGCAGCGACCCCGACCATGATTAGCGCGGAACCGGCCAGCAGGTCCGGCGTGAAAGGCTCGCCCAGAAAAAGGTTCGCCATGATCAGGCTGACCGCCGGCGTAGTCAGGAAGCCGACCGAGGACACCAGGGTCGGCAGTTTCGCCGTTGCCTCCATCACGCACCAGGTTCCAAGCGGGCCGGCGATCAGGCCGACATAACCAAGCGCCCACCACGCCGCCGCACCATTGCCCAGGCTTCCGTGTGGAGCATGCCACCACACCAGCGGCGCCAGCACCAGCGACCCGATCAGAAAGCACCACGGCAGCAGCGCGAACATCGACAGCCTGGGTCGGGCGGCGCGGGTGACGATGATCGCGATCGACCAGGACAGGCTGGCGCCAAGCAGGAAGACGTGGCCGATCAACACATCGCCGGACGACCAATCGATCGCCAGCGGATTGATCAGCACCGCCACCCCGATCAGGCCCAGCGCCGCGGCCACCCAACGGCGGGCGGGGATCTGCTCGCGCAGGAAGATCAGCGACAGCGGCACCACCCAGATGGTGGTGGTGTTCGCCAGGATCGCGGTGCGGCCGGCCGGGACCCAGGCGACGGCCTCATAGGCCAGCGCGAAGTAGGTGCCCAATTGAAAGCCGCCGATCGCAAGCAAGGCCGGCAAGTCCTCGCGGGTGGGAACCCGCAGCCGCCCGGTAACCGCCAGCACCAGGTACGCGACCAAGCCGGACAGCACCGCTCGGCCTTCGGCAAACCAGAGCGGGGTGGTCCCCGCGCCGATGGCCATTTTGGCCAGCGGCCACGCGCTCGACAACATCACGACCGAGGCCAGCAATTGGATCAGTCCGCCGATCGAAATCTTGCTGCTAGTCAGCTCGGCGGCAGAAGGGCGGAAAACGGACAACGAATCACGGTCACGACAATCGGCTATATCAACCGCCGGGGACGTCCTTGGTCAACAGCGCCGGATAGTTGGCGTCGTGGCGCCCGGCCAGGACTTTCTCCTCATCCTCCATGTGCGCGTCGTGGTCTTCCTGAACCCGCTCGGGCTGCTGGTCTTGCGCCCGCGGCTCCTGGTCCGGTTGCTGGGCAGCGCGTTTTTGTTCCGGAACGGCATTTTTTGTATTTTCGGCCGAATTAGCCATCTTTGTTCTCCCCTGCTCGGAGGGCCAACGGAAATCGGCCGCTAGCGTTGCCTGTTTTCATGGCAGTAGTTGGCCGGAATGGCCGAGAATTCACGCGATCGGGAAGCATAGACTGTGGTTACGGCGGCGCACAATTGAATTTTGTTGGTCGCGATACCAGCAACCCTGCGTCCGGACTGGTCGAAATGGATTAATTCCCGCTAAACATCCAGCAAGGTCAAACCGGGGGCAATGGGCATGCTGCGAAATTGGCACAAGGTCGGCTGCGCCGGTGCCATCGCCCTCGCGCTGGCCATCAGCGGGTGCAAGAAGGCCAATCAGTATGCGCCGCCGCCGCCGCCGAAGGTGTCCGTCGCCAAGCCGGTCGAACAAAAGATCACCCGCTACCTCGAAGCGACCGGCAATACCGCCGCCGTCGCCTCGGTCGATCTGGTGGCTCGGATTCAGGGTTTCCTGCAGGGCATCAGCTATACCGATGGCGCCGAAGTGAAGACCGGTGACATCCTGTTCACCATCGAACCGCTGCCGTATCAAGCGAAATTGCAGCAGGCACAGGCCGCCGAGGCCTCGGCCCAGGCCACGCTGAATAACGCCCAGATCAACTTCGCCCGCCAGCAATCGCTGCAGCGCGGCGCGGTGGCATCGGTGCAGAACCTCGATGACGCCCGAGCCCAGCGCGACACTGCCCAGGCCAACCTGGTGCAGGCGCAAGCCAGCACCAAGCTCGCCGCGATCGACTATGGCTATACACGGGTGCTCGCGCCGTTCAACGGCCGGGTATCGGCGCATCTGGTGTCGATCGGCGATCTCGTCGGGTCGCAGCCCACCAAGCTGGCGACGATCGTGCAGATGCAGCCGATCTACGTCACCTTCAGCGTCAGTGAGCAGGTGGTGATCCGCATCCGCGCCAGTGTCGCGCGCGGCGGCAAGCCCGGCGGAGGGCTGCAGACCATCCCGGTTGAGATCGGCCTGCAGGGTGAGACCGGTTACCCCCACCGCGGCCACATGGATTACGTCGCGCCGACCGTCGATGCCTCCACCGGAACGTTGCTGGCGCGCGGTGTGCTGGACAACGCCGATGGCACCCTGCTGCCGGGCTACTTCGCCCGCGTGCGGGTGCCGCTGGAAACCGGCGTCAGCGCCCTGATGGTGCCCGATGCCGCGATGGGTGCCGATCAGGGCGGGCGCTACCTGCTGGTGGTCGGCAAGGACGACGTGGTAGCGCAAAAACATGTCACTACCGGGCCGATCGAGGGCAACCTGCGGGTGATCGAAAGCGGCCTGCATCCGGACGATCTCGTGGTGATCGACGGCCTGCAGCGAGCGGTGCCGGGTCAGAAAGTTGAACCAACCTCGGTCAATGTGGCGACCGCCGGGAAATGATCGCAAAATTCTTCATCGAGCGGCCGGTGCTGGCCAACGTGCTGGCGATCCTCTTCGTGCTGATCGGCGGCGTATCGCTGTTCACCCTGCCGGTCGCGCAACTGCCGAACGTGGTGCCCCCGACGGTGCAGTTGACCACTCGCTATCCCGGCGCCAACGCAAGTGACGTGATGAACGCCGTCGCCCTGCCGATCGAGCAGCAGGTCAACGGCGTCCAAGGCATGCTGTACATGCAGTCGAACAGCGCCAGCGACGGCACCTATGCGCTGGTCGTCACCTTCGCCATCGGCACCGACCTCAATTTCGCCCAGGTACTGGTGCAGAACCGGGTGGCAAGCGCCATGGCCTCGCTGCCGCAGTCGGTTCAATCGCAGGGGGTCACCGTTCAGCAGCGGTCCACCGCGATCCTGGGGATCGTCACCCTTGCTTCCCCAAGCGGCCAGTATGACGGCCTGTATCTCAGCAACTACGCCGCGATCAACCTGCAGCAGCAAATCGCCAGGCTTCCCGGTGTCGGCACGGTAACGGTGTTCGGTGCTGGCCAATACGCCATGCGTGTGTGGCTGGATCCGGCGCTGATGCAGGCGCGCGGCTTGACCGTAAGCGACGTGACCTCCGCCTTGCAGCAGCAAAGCACCCAGGTCACCGCCGGACAGATCGGTGCCCCGCCGGCAACCGGCCAGGATTTTCAATACACCTTGAACGTCGCCGGACGGCTGAGCGACCCCGCGCAGTTTGCCGATGTCATCGTCAAGACTGGAGCGGATGGCGCGGTCACCCGGATCCGCGATATCGGCCACGTGGAGCTGGGAGCGCAAACCTACTCCCAGGCGTTCACCTCGAACGGCAAGCCGGCGGCCGGCATGGCGGTGTTCCAGTCGCCCGGCGCCAACGCGCTGACCGTGGCGAAAGAGGTCCGCGCCAAGATGGCGGAACTGGCAGGCGCGTTTCCGCAGGGCCTGTCGTGGGACATGCCGTTCGACACCACGCGCTTCGTCTCTGCCTCGGTCGATGAAGTCTACAAGACGCTGATCGAGGCCGGCGTGCTGGTGCTGATCGTCATCCTGGTGTTCCTCCAGGACATCCGAGCCACGCTGGTGCCGGCGACCACGGTTCCGGTGACCATCATTGGCGCCTTCGCGGCGATGGCCGCGCTGGGCTTCACTATCAACCTTTCGACCTTGTTCGCCATCGTCCTGGCGATCGGCATCGTAGTTGACGACGCCATCGTGGTGGTGGAAGGGGCGGCACACTATATCGAAAGCGGATTGAACGGGCACGATGCCGCGGTCAGCGCCATGCGCGACCTGTTCGCGCCGATCATCGGCATCACCCTGGTGCTGATGTCGGTGTTCATTCCAGCCGCGTTCCTGCCCGGCTTGACCGGGGGGCTATACGCCCAGTTCGCCCTGGTGATTGCCGCCACCGCGCTGATCAGCGCGGTCAACGCGGCAACGCTGAAGCCGACGCAGTGCGCGCTGTGGCTACGACCCACCGTGCCGATGGAACAGCGCAACTGGTTCTATCGCGGCTTCAACCGCGGCTACGCCCGGCTGGAGCGCTGGTATGTCGGCCTGGTCGGAGCGATGACCCGCCACAGCGCACTGATGGTGATCCTGGCATTGATCCTGATGGGGGGCGGCATCTGGGGCCTGGCAAGGCTGCCGACCGGGTTCCTGCCGCTGGAGGACCAGGGATACTTCGTTGTCGCGGTGCAATTGCCCGACAGCGCCTCCCTGGGCCGGACGCGGGCGGTGATGGACAAGGTCCAGCACGCGGTCAGCGGGGTCCCTGGCGTGGAAAACGTCGTGGCGATCTCGGGCATTTCGGTGCTCGACAACAGCGCCTCGCTGTCCAACGCCGGCGTCGCATACGTCATGTTGAAGGACTGGAGCCAGCGCACCTCCGCCAAGGAGGGTCTGCTGGGAATGTTCCAGGCCCTCAGCGCCGCGGTGGCACCGATCGAGGACGCAACAATCCTGGTGGTCCCGCCGCCGGCGATCCAGGGGATCGGCAATTCCGGCGGCTTCACCATGCAGGTCGAACTGCGCGACGGCAGCGCGGATTTCTCCAAGCTGCAGTCTTTGACGCGAACCATCGTGCAAGACGCAAGTTCGCAGTCCGGTCTGGCGCACATGAACGCGACGATCCGCGCCAACGTGCCCCAAATGTCGGTCGCGGTGAACCGCACCCAGGCCGAGGCACTACAGATCACCACGGCCCAGGTATTCCAGACGCTTTCAACCTATGTCGGGTCCAGCTTCGTCGGTCAGATCAACAAGTTCGGGCTGACCTTCCAGGTCTATGCGCAGGCCAACTCCTCGGCGCTGCTGACCCCGGCGGAGATCGAGGCGCTGCCGGTGAAAGCCGGCAACGGCACCATGGTGCCTTTGGGCACGGTGGTAAATATCACCCCTAGCACCGGACCAGCCGTGGTGCAGTTATACAACCTGTATCCGTCCGCCACCGTGATCGGATCGCCGGCGGCGGCCTTCAGTTCGGGTGAGGCGCTCGACCTGATGGACCAGATAGCACAAAAGGCACTGCCGCGCGGCACCGGATCGGAATGGACCGCGATGTCGTACCAGGAAAAAGCCGTCGGCAACCAGATGTATCTGGTTTTCGCGCTGGCGATCCTGTTGGTTTACCTGGTGCTGGCCGGCCAGTACGAAAGCTGGCTGGCACCGATTTCGGTGGTGCTCGCGGTGCCGCTGGCGCTGCTGGGTCCGGTTCTGACGCTGACCGGGCTTGGCATCGACAACAACCTCTACACCCAGATCGGCCTCATGCTGCTGATCGCGCTCGGCGCCAAGAATGCCATCCTGATCGTCGAGGTGGCGCGCGAACAGCGTATCCTGCACGGCGCTTCCATCCTCGATGCCGCAGTCGGCGCCGCGCGCGCCCGGCTGCGCCCGATCCTGATGACCTCGTTCGCCTTCATCCTTGGCGTGCTGCCCCTGGTGTTTGCCACCGGGGCAGGGGCGAATGCCAGGAAGTCGATCGGCATTTCGGTCTCCACCGGAATGCTGGCGTCAACCTGCCTCGCGGTGGTGTTCGTGCCCTGCTTCTTCGTGCTGATCCAAAGCCTGGAAGAACGGCTGGCGCGGCGCAAATCGCCCGCACCGACCAGAACCACCTGAATCTTAGAACGCAATCAGTCCCGACGTTCGCGAAACAATCCCAACTTCTCCTGCGCCGTGCGGTCGGAGTAGCCGAACAGCACCAGTTCGCTGTCCGCCCGCAGCACCAGTTCGCGCCACGACGGCACCACGAACGTATCGCGCGGCTGCAGGTCGATGTCCTCTCCGTCAACCCGAGCGCTGCCGCTGCCTTTGACCACGACAAAGATCGTGCCGTCGGTCGAGGCGCGCGGCCGCGAGCTGAATCCGCCGGGCAGCAGCCGCACATGGGCCGAGATCGTCGGCATCACTGCACCCCCGTCGGCCGGGTTGGTGAACTCCAGCGCATAGCCCAAATGCGGATCGGGATCGCCGTCGCGAGCGGTGTGCCGCAGCGACTCACGCCAGTCCGAATACGGATAATGGAACAGCGGCTGTCTCGTTGAACGGCGGTCGGTCGCGGTGCCGCGCATCGGCCGCATGTTGCGTCCATAGCGCAACAGAGTGTCGCCCGGCGGCACGGTTTCCGGGTGCGCCGACGCCGGCAGGTGTTCGGCAAAGCTGGCGTCGAAATTCAGCACCGTCGGAAGATCGAGACCGTCCAGCCAGATCATCGGCTGGGTCGAGGTGTTGCCGTGGTCGTGCCACTGCCAACCCGGCGTCAGCACCAGATCGAATGGCCGCATCAGCGCTTTTTCGCCATCGACCGCGGTGAACGCGCCGTCACCCTCCATCACGAAGCGCAAGGCGCACTGGGCGTGGCGATGACACGGCGCGATCTCGCCGGGCAGGATCAGTTGCAGGCCGGCGTATAGGCTGGAGGTAATCGACGACGATCCGGGCAGCCCGGGATTTTCCATCACCAATACCCGCCGTTCCGCCTGCTCGGCGCTGATCAGGTCGCCGGCCCGCAGCAGATAGTCGCGGGCGTCGGCATAGCGCCAGCGGTGCGGCCGCGCCGGCGACCGCGGCTGAGGCGTCACCAGGGCACCCAGCACCTCCCACAGCGGATAAAGGCTGCGCGGCTGCATCTCCGCATACAGCACCTGCAACTGGGCGGCGGCGTCATTTCTCAGAGTTGCGGACATCGCTCGGTTCCTTCACGCCGGAAAGATCAAACTGTTCGGAATCATCTCGGAATCAAACACAACGATCCGCTGCCGTAGCAGCAGCCGCCCATCGTCCACCACCACGACGTCGTGGCAGACGGCCGACAGCACGATCTCGGTCTGCTTGTCGATCAGCGTCTGCACCATCAGCAGATTGTGCCGCACCTGCACGCTGGTGTCGTCGCACTGCTCGATTTGCAGCGGCCCGGGAAACCGGCGGTAGCTGCGCGGAGCATACATCTGGGTCCGCGTCAGGCCCATGACCCGGTCGATCAGCATACCGCGGCTCTCTGCATAGATCGTGGAAAGCGTATAGCCGGCCTCATAATTCTCCCGAGGAATGACACGATAGATGCAAGCCTCGGTGAACAAGCCAGGCCATTCGTCAAGCCGCACATCGTCCAGCGCGCTGTAATATCCGTCGTAGAAATCGCGCACCGCGTCGCGTTCGATCATAGTCCCATCGCCTCGCGCCAGTAACGATACATGCCGCGGATGCCGACCTCGGTGACCATGTGGTCGACACTCTCGATCTCGCGCCCGCCCATCATCACCAGCGCCTCCTGCTCGGGATACTGGCTGAAGCCCTGTTGCGACATCTCGATGATTTCGCTGTCGTCTGCCGAAACGAAGCCAGCCGGCCCGAACAGGTTGGCCTGCCGAGTGCGCCGCAGCCGCATCTCCGGCGGGTCGTCGGCATAGCACCAATGGGTCCAGTGAAAATCGAACCCGGCCGGCCCGGTCGGCACAATCTGGCGCACGCTGACCGAGTTGCAGTTCTGCTGCAGCACCACGCTGGGAAACACGGTGATCATGCCGACCGCGTCGTCGCCGGGAAATTCCTTGACCGCATCCATGATGCACGCATCGGCCAGCCGGATGTCGTTGCGGAACGTGCGCATCTCGGCGGTAACCTCGTTGGCCTCCTGCTTGCCCGTGCGGCTGATCAGGATTCCATGTCGCCCGCTGGGGTCAACCTCGGTAGCGGATTTCTGATCGGCGCGGAACAGCCCGAATGTGACGAAGAAAACGTGCAGCAGGGACGCATGGTAGGGGTCCTTGATATTCTCCTGCATCAGCTTCCAGTTGCCCGGAATATGCTGACGATTGTAGCCCAGAACCTCGAGTTTCCTTCCGTCGTAGACACGTGTGTAGTGCCGCCAGAACCGCGCCCCCAGATAATCGCGAAACGCCGGCGTCGCGTCCGAGAATGTCGCCCAGACCAACCCGTTGACCACTTCGACCCGAAGCTTGCGCAGGCTGTGCTGTTTCGGATCGAAATCGGCCGGCATGCCGCCCTGGCCACGAACCCCGCGCCGGAACGCCGCGCCTTGCAGGTCGCCGCGCAGAGTGTAGTTCCACTGGTGATACGGGCACAGCAGGTCCTTGGCGTGGCCCTTGCGCACCTGGCAGAATTTCACCCCGCGATGCGCACAGCGGTTCTCCAGCACGCTGACCTCGTCCACGTCGCTGCGCACCACCACCACCGGACGTTCGCCGAGCGTGGTGGTCTTGAAGTCGCCGACCTCGGGTATTTCCGCTTCCAGCGCGCAGAACAGCCAGTGCGGCCCATACCAGATCCGCTGCAGTTCCGCGGCGTAGACATCCGGATCGGAATACACCCAATAAGGCACCCGGCCCGCGCTATCGCTGGGCCAGGTCCGGCTGATTTTGTCCATGGCGTGCCTCCAGTGCCAGTCTGGGCCGCCGAAAGCGGCGGTGTCAAAATCGCCGTCCGCGCGGCCGTGACCGCCCCGCTTGCACAAGGACCACAGCATGCTGAATGGAAAATCCGCGCTGGTGACCGGATCGCTCGGCGGCATCGGCTTCGCCACCGCCAAGGCACTTGCCGAACTCGGCTGCGACATTACCCTGAACGGGTTCGCCCCGCCCGAGGTCATCGCCGACCGATTGGCCGAATTACGCGCCCTGGACGTGAGGGCTCGCCATCACGCCGCCGACCTGCGTCACCCAGACCAGATAAAAGCCCTGATCGAGACCACTCGGGCCGAGCATGGCGGCCCGGACATCCTGGTAAACAACGCCGTCGTGCGCTCGTTCGCCGCGGTCGAGGCTTTCACGCCCGAACACTGGGACGAGGCACTGGCGGTCAATCTGTCAGCCCCGTTCCACGCCATCCGCCTGGCAATGCCACAGATGAAGGCGAAAGGCTGGGGCCGCATCGTCAACATGGCCTCGATCTACGGCCTGTTAGCCACCGTCAACCGCATCGATTACGTCACCACCAAGACCGCCTTGATCGGGCTCACCCGGGCGGTCGCGCTCGAGGTGGCGCGGACCGCCATCACCTGCAACGCGATCTGCCCGGCAACGGTGCTGACTCCGGCCATCGATTGGCGGCTGCGCCAGGAAATGCAGCGCGACGGCACCACGTTCGAGCAAGCCGAGGAAAGCTTTCTGGCCGTCCGCCAGCCGTCGCGCAGCTTCGTCAAGGACGCCAACGTCGCCGGGCTGATTGCTTTCCTATGCGGCCCGCATGGCGCCGATATCAACGGCGCGGCCCTGCCGATCGACGGCGCCTGGGCGGCCGGACGGTAGCGCAACCATGGCCAATCTTCCCCGAGGCCCCGATCAGCACGGATCGTCGCTTTGGAACCCAGGCAACGAAACCCGATGCATGCATTCCAAGCATCGAGACAACGTTTGCTCGCATCGCTACTACAACATCCTCCCGGAACCATAGGCCTTACCGCCACCGTCACCGCCCCTCTTGCACATGCCGCGTCCACCGTGCATTCAGGCACGCGGACTAACCTGGGGAATCAGCCGCGCGTCCTGGACCACGCAATCCCGCGCCCGAACAAGCAACCCCGTGCCTGAAGGATCAGATGCATGCGCCTTGCGGTGCTGAAGGAGCGGCGCGTCGCCGAGACCCGGGTCGCCGCCACCCCGGACACCATCAAAAAGCTGGTCGGGCTCGGCTTGATGGTCGCCGTCGAAGCCGGGGCAGGGGTTGCCGCGTCGATCTCGGACGCCGACTTCACCGCCGCCGGGGCCGAGATCGCGCCCGACGCCGCCGCCGCCCTGGCCGACGCTAACATCGTATTCGCAGTCCAGGCGCCCGGCCCCGAGGAACGCACAAAAATACCCCGCGGCGCCCTGCTGGTCTGCATCGCCGGCGCCTTCGCCAACGCCGAACTGCTGCCCGCACTCGCCTCTGGCGGGATCGATGCAGTCGCTATGGAATTGCTTCCCCGGATCACCCGGGCACAATCGATGGACGTGCTGTCGAGCCAGGCGAACCTCGCCGGCTATCGCGGCGTGATCGAGGCCGCCAATACTTTCCAACGCGGCTTTCCCATGATGATGACCGCCGCCGGCACCGTGCCCCCCGCCAGGGTCTTCATCATTGGCGCCGGGGTCGCCGGCCTGCAAGCCATCGCCACGGCGCGCCGGCTCGGCGCGATCGTCTCCGCGACCGACGTCCGCCCCGCGGCCAAGGAGGAAATCAAGTCGCTCGGTGCCACCTTCGTCGGCGTCGAGGACCAGGAAACCGCCGGCCAGACCGGGGCCTACGCCCGGGAAATGACCGACGCCTTCCGCCAGAAGCAGGCCGAACTTATCGCCGCCACGGTGGCCAAGAACGACATCATCATCTGCACCGCTCTGGTGATGGGCGGCAAGGCGCCGGTCATCGTTACCCAGCCGATGGTCGACAGCATGCGGGCCGGCAGCATCGTCGTCGATCTTGCCGCCGACGCCGGCGGCAACTGTGCCGCGACCGTCCCCGGTGAGGCCACCACCACCGCCAATGGCGTCACCGTGCTGGGCTTCAACAACTGGCCCGGCCGCATCCCGGTCGCGTCCTCGTCGATGTATGCCCGCAATCTGCTGACCTTCCTCACCACGTTCTGGGACAAGGAAGCCAAGACGCCGAACCTGCCGGACAGCGATGACATCATCAAGGGCGTCATGTTGACCCGAGGCGGCACCATCATCCATCCCAACTTCCAGCCGCAAAAAGCCGCCTGACCGTCCCGGAGATCGCCGCAAATGAACCCCAACCAACTGGCGCCAAACCAACTGGCGGATGAAGCCGCGCGGCTGGCCGGCAACGCGCTTGAACTGGCCAACCACGCCCAGAACATGGCGATGGGCGCCGCCACGGCGGTCGCGCCCCAGGTCAATCCGTTCATCTTCCTGCTGGCGATTTTCCTGATGGCCTGCTTCGTCGGCTATTACGTGGTGTGGAACGTGACGCCCGCGCTGCACTCGCCGCTGATGGCGGTGACCAACGCGATTTCCTCGGTGATTATCGTCGGCGCGATGTTGGCGACCGGACTGGCGACGTCGGGCTGGGCCATCCTGTTCGGCTTCATCGCGGTGACGCTGGCCTCGGTGAACATCTTCGGCGGGTTCTTGGTGACGCAGCGCATGCTGTCGATGTTCAGAAGAAAGCAATAAGGCCGCTCCGATGTCCGCCAGCCTGACGTCTCTCGCATACCTGGTCGCCGCCGTGCTGTTCATCCTGGCGCTGCGCGGCCTGTCGTCGCCGGTCACCTCACGCGCCGGCAACCGCTTCGGCATGATCGGCATGGCGATCGCGGTCCTCGCCACGCTGCTGCAGCACGGCATCGGCGGCTATGCCTACCTGCTGATCCTGCTCGGCATCGTGATCGGCGGGGGCACCGGCGTGATGGTCGCGCGGCGCATCCAGATGACCGCGCTGCCGCAGCTGGTCGCGGCGTTTCATTCGCTGGTCGGCTTGGCCGCGGTGTTCGTCGCGGCGGCCGCGCTGAATGCGCCGCAGGCGTTCAAGATCGGCGTGCCCGGCGGAATTCACACCGAAAGCCTGGTCGAGATGTCGATCGGCCTGGCGATCGGCGCGATCACCTTCTCCGGCAGCCTGATCGCGTTCGCCAAACTGCAGGCGCTGATGAAAGGCACGCCGATCACCTTCCCGGGCCAGCATTGGCTCAACCTGGCGCTCGCGGTCGTGCTGCTGGTGCTGGTGGTCAGCTTCGTCGCCACAGGCGGCGAGCAGGTGCTGTTCTGGCTGATCGCGATCCTGGCGCTGGCCCTGGGGTTCCTGATCATCATCCCGATCGGCGGCGCCGACATGCCGGTCGTGGTGTCGATGCTGAACAGCTACTCCGGCTGGGCCGCGGCGGGCATCGGCTTCACCATCCAGAACCTGGCCCTGATCATCACCGGATCGCTGGTCGGCGCGTCCGGTGCGATCCTGTCCTACATCATGTGCAAGGGCATGAACCGCAGCATCGTCAACGTGCTGCTGGGCGGCTTCGGAGCTGGGAGCGCCGGCGGCGCGGCGGCCGGCGGCACGCCCGGTGACCAGACCGTCCGATCCGGCAACTCCGAGGATGCCGCGTTCATCATGAAGAACGCATCCAAGGTCGTGGTGGTGCCCGGCTACGGCATGGCCGTGGCCCAGGCCCAGCACGCACTGCGCGAGATGGCCGATACCCTGAAGCGCGAGGGGGTGGAGGTGAAATACGCCATCCATCCGGTCGCCGGCCGCATGCCGGGCCACATGAACGTGCTGCTGGCCGAAGCCAACGTGCCCTACGACGAGGTGTTCGAACTCGAGGAGATCAACAACGAGTTCTCCACCGCCGACGTCGCCTATGTGATCGGCGCCAACGACGTCACCAACCCGGCGGCAAAGACCGATTCGTCGTCGGCGATCTACGGCATGCCGATCCTCGACGTGGAAAAGGCCCGCACCGTGCTGTTCGTCAAACGGTCGATGGCATCGGGCTACGCGGGTGTGGAAAACGAACTGTTCTTCCGGCCCAACACCATGATGCTGTTCGGTGATGCCAAGAAGATGACCGAGGAAATCGTCGGCGCGTTGGGCGATTAGGGTATCCGTCTTGGTCAAGCGGCGTCCGTCGATTGATGGAGTGATGGAAGGAAAGCCAGGGCTCTGCCCTGGACCCGCCAAGGGGGCGAGCCCCTTGGAACCATTACTGACACAGGCGGGGTGCGCTGTTTAAGCTCCATCGCGCTGCTGCCTGCGCGCGTCCATCCAACCCGCGCCGCACGGTTGGCTCGGCCGGCCCCCTCGACCGCGGCCGCTCTATCGCCTAGCGTTACGCCGAACCGTCGCGGAACGTGAACCGGGCGGAACGCGTTGCATCGGGAGCAATGATGTCAAGTCTCAACTACGCCGCACCAACATCAGTGGACGATGCGGTCAAACTTCTCGCCGGGTCCGCCGGCCTGGCGAAGCCAATGTCGGGGGGCACCGACCTTCTGGTGCAGCTTCGCTCCGGTCGGCTGAAGCCGGACCTGATCGTCGACACCAAGAAAATTCCCGGCATCATCGGGATCCGCCAGGAAAGCGGCGGCTTCGTCATCGGCGCCGCCACGCCAGGCGCCATGGTAGAGGCGCATGCCGAACTGAACGCCGCCTGGCCTGGCCTGGTGGAGGCGCTCGATCTGATCGGTTCCACCCAGATCCAAGGCCGCTGCAGCCTTGCCGGCAACCTCTGCAACGCCTCCCCCGCCGCCGACAGCGTGCCCGCACTCTATGCCGCCGCGGCAACCGCGGTGATCGTCGGCGGCAACGGCCGGCGCGAGATGCCGGTGGAACAGATCCCGACCGGCCCGGGCCGTACCTCGCTGGCAAAGGACGAATTCATCCTCGAATTCAAGCTGCCGCCCCGTCCGCCACGCTCGGCCGACGCCTATCTGCGATTCATCCCGCGCACCGAAATGGATATCGCCGTGGTCGGCTGCGGCGTCAGCGTCACGCTGGACGCAAACGGCGTCTGCACCGCCGCCAGGGTGTCGATCGGCGCGGTGGCGCCGACGGTAATGATGGTGCCGGCGGCAGCCGAGGCGCTGATCGGGCGCACCCTGGATGCCGACACGCTGGCCAAGCTGGACGCCGCTGCACGCGCCGCGGCCAAGCCGATCAGCGACAAGCGCGGCACCATCGACTACCGCACCAAGGTCGCCGGTGTGTTGGCCCGCCGCGCCGCCGCGATCGCCTTCGCCCGCGCCGCGGGCACCCAAGCTACGAAGAACGGAAAGGCTCACTAAGAATGGCGAAGACCTACGTATCCGCGACGATCAACGGCGAACTAACCGAGTTCCTGTGCGAAACCCAGCAGACCTTGCTCGACGTGCTGCGCGATGTGGTCGGCCTGACCGGCAGCAAGGAAGGCTGCGCGTCCGGCGACTGCGGCGCCTGTTCCGTCATCGTCGACGGGCGGCTGGTGTGCGCCTGCCTGGTGCTGGGCGTCGAGGCCGAAGCCACCTCGATCACCACCATCGAGGGCATCGCCCAGGGTGACAAGCTGCATCCGGTGCAGCAGAAATTCCTCGAGCACGCGGCACTGCAATGCGGCTTCTGCACCCCCGGCCTGATCGTCGCCAGCAAGGCGCTGCTGGACGAGAATCCCAATCCCACCGAGACCGAGGCACGCTACTGGCTGGCCGGCAACCTATGCCGCTGCACCGGGTATGACAAAATAATCCGAGCGGTAATGGATGCCGCGGCTGAACTGCGAGGGGAGACTGTGGTATGAACTATGTCGATTCCAGCCTGAAAGTCGTCGGCACCCGGCCCATCCGCCCCGATGGCGTCGACAAAGTGACCGGACGCGCGGTGTTCGCCGCCGATACCAGGGCGTCGGGGATGCTGTGGGGCAAGATGCTGCGCTCACCCCACGCCCATGCTCGGATCGTTTCAATCGACACCAGCAAGGCCGAGGCCTTGAAAGGCGTCTTCGCCGTGGTCACCGCGGCCGACTTCCCCGAGATCCCCTCGGAAGAAGCGTTCGTCGGCGAGGGTCCGATGAATTTCCGCGATCTGGCGCTGAACTGCATGGCGCGGAAAAAGGTGCTGTACGAAGGCCACGCGCTGGCCGCGGTCGCCGCCTCCACCCAGGCGATCGCCGATCAGGCGCTGGCGCTCATCGAGGTGAAATACGATGTCCTGCCGCACGTCATCGACGTCGAGGCGGCGATGGCACCCGACGCACCGATCCTGCACGACGACATGTTCACCACCGGCGTCGATCCGAAGCCCACCAAGCCGTCCAACGTCTCCAAGGTGGTGACCTTCCGCAAAGGCGACGTCGAGGCCGGCTTCAAGCAGGCCGACGTGATTGTCGAGGGCCGCTACACCACCCAACCGGTGCACCAGGGCTACATCGAACCACACGCCTGCCTGGCCACCTACTCGCCGGACGGCCAGGTGCAGATCCACAGCTCCAGCCAGGGCCATTTCATGGTCCGCGCCTACACCGCCAAGCTGCTCGGCCTGAACTTGTCCAACATCCGGGTCAACCCAGCCGAGATCGGCGGCGGCTTCGGCGGCAAGACGCTGGTCTATCTGGAACCCGTCGCGGTGGCGCTGTCGCGCAAATGTGGCCGCACCGTGAAGATGCAGATGACGCGCGAAGACGTGTTCCGTGCCTCCGGCCCGACCTCGGGCGCCTCGATGGAGGTCAAGATCGGCGCCAAGCGCGATGGCACCATCGTCGCCGCCAAGCAGGTGCTGAAATATCAGGCCGGCGCCTTCGCCGGATCGCCGATCGGGCCAGGCTGCATGTGCGGCTTCGCGATGTACGACCTGCCGAACGTCGACGTGGTCGGCTACGACGTGGTCAGCAACCGTCCGAAGGTGGCGGCCTACCGCGCCCCCGGCGCGCCGATCACCTCGTTCGCTGTGGAAAGCCTGATCGACGACCTGGCGATCAAGCTGGGCATTGACGCACTCACCCTGCGCGAGAAGAACGCCGCGAAGAACGGCACCAAGACCCATTACGGGCCGACCCATCAGAACATCGGCTTCACCGCCGTACTGGACGCGGTAAAAGCCCACCCGCATTGGAAGTCGCCGCTGAAGCAAGGGCAGGGGCGTGGCCTAGCCACCGGCTTCTGGTTCAACATCGGAGGCGAGTCGACCGCCCAGGTCCACGTCAACGAAGACGGTTCTGTCACCGCTGCCACCGGCAGCCCCGATATCGGCGGCTCTCGTGCCTCGATCGGCATGATGGTGGCCGAGGTGCTGGGGGTCCCGGCGACTACGGTGCGCACCATCGTCGCCGACACCGCCTCGATCGGCTTCACCCATCTCACCGGCGGCTCCCGGGTCACCTTCGCCACCGGCATGGCGGCGACCCAGGCGGCCGAGAAAGTAGTCGAGGACCTTAAGGCCCGCGCCGCGCAGACCTGGGATATCCCGGTCGAGGCGGTGGAATGGAAGGATGGACAGGCGGTGCCGGCTGGAGCCAACGCCGGCGCGTTCGAACCGCTCGACCTGGCGGCGCTGGCGCTCAAGTCGCCGCGCACCGGTGGCCCGATTCAGGCCGAGGTGTCATTGAACGCCCAAGGCGCCGGCCCAGGGTTCGGCGCGCATATCTGCGACGTTTCGGTGGACCAGGAAACCGGCCACGTCACCATCGAGCGCTACACCGCGATCCAGGACGTCGGCAAGGCGATCCACCCCAGCTATGTGGAAGGCCAGATCCAGGGCGGCGCGGCGCAGGGTATCGGCTGGGCGTTGAACGAGGAGTACATCTACAACGCCAAAGGCCAGATGGAGAATGCCGGCTTCCTCGACTACCGGGTGCCGGTGGCCTCCGACGTGCCGATGATCGAGGCGGTGCTGGTCGAGGTTCCCAACCCGCGCCATCCATTCGGCGCCAGGGGCGTGGGTGAGGTGCCGATCGTGCCGCCAATGGCGGCGATCGCCAATGCGATCCGCGGCGCCACCGGGCTGCGCATGGCGCATCTGCCGATGTCACCGCCCAAGCTGCGCGCGGCGTTCGACGCGGCGGGTTCCTAGCCCGCCCTGATGCCTACCGTGGTTCTCGCCTCGGGCTCCGCCGGCCAGCAACTGGCCGGCGGGCAGACCGAGTTCGAGGTCGAGGCAACCAATTTCCGCCGCCTGGTGGTCGAACTCAACCGCCGCTTCCCCGGCCTGGGCACCCAGGTCGAGGAAACCATGGCCGTGGCCGTCGATGGCGAGATCTTCCAGGACGCCTATGGCGTGGAACTCAAGCCAGGCAGCGAAATCTATCTGATCCCGAAGATCGGCGGCGGTTAGCGCGGAACCCTTGCAACAAACATTATCCCATCGAAGAAAATAACTCACGCCCAGAGTGAAATAACCTACGCCCAGAGGAACGACATTTACACGATCCGCGTTCATTCTGCGTTAAATAACACTTTCTACGACACCGCATCGACCTCTGCCCGCGCATCGAAGTAGTCAGACGAACAAGCGGATGAACACCGATCCTTCGCGCCCGCTCAGTGTGCCCCAGTATCGATCGGGGCCTGCGCGGCGCAGCAAGCCCGCACTCTTTCCCCGCGTCCCTGAAACGACCCATCAGACCTCCACCACGACGTATTGTTGCTCGACGGTCACCGGAATCGTCTCCGCCACATAGGGTCCCAGCACGACGCGCTGACCCTCGGCGACCTCCACCGCATAGCTGCGCACCGAGATCCTCGACGGATCGCAGAAACTCTGCCCGGTGCGTACATCGAACTCCCAGCCGTGCCACGGGCAGCGCAGGATCTCACCCTTGCGGGAATAACGGTACTCGCCCGGTGCGTCGGACTCGATCAGCCCGGTCAGGATGCCCTCGCACATCGGGCCGCCCTGGTGCGGACAGCGGTTGAACAGTCCAAAAAACTCGCCCCCCAGGTTGAACACCGCGATCTGCCGCCCGCGCACCGTGACCAGCTTGCGCTGCCCCGGGGGGACCTCGGCGACCGTCGCCACGACGTGCTTGCTCATGATCCTGACCCGCCGCGTCAGGCCGCGAAGCGACGGATCGCCTCGGGGTCGAAGCTGAACCCCCAGCCCGGACGATCCGGCACGATGGCCCGCCCCTCGGCGTCGAGTTCGATCCGCTCGCGATAGATCGTCTCGAACCAAGGCATATGCTCCAGGTAGTATCCGCCGGGCATCGAGGCCAGCAACGGCAGGCTCATTTCAGAGAACAGATGCGATGCGCACGGCACATGGAACGCCTCGCACAAATGCCCAGCCTTGAGGAATTCAGTCGCTCCGCCCATGCGCTGCAAGTCCGGCATCACCACATCGGCCGCACCCGCTTGCAGCATCGCCAGCACGCCGCGATGGGTATAGACTGTTTCACCCGAAGCAATCGGCGTATCCAGCGCCGCCCGGATCTCAGCCTCGCCGGCATGGTCATGGCAGATCACAGGTTCCTCGAACCAGGTCAGGTTCAGCTTCTCCATCATGCGCCCAATGCGGATCGCCTGCTTGACGCTCATCTGCTGGTTGGCATCCACCATCAGTGCGATGTCCGGTCCGACCGCCTCGCGCACCGCCGCCACCCTGGCCACCATCCGCTCCGGTTCCATCGGCCCCACGCGAGTCTTGACCGCTCTGAATCCCCGCTCGACAAAGCCGCGAGCCTGCGCCTGCAGCGCATCGATCGAAGAATCCAGCCACAGCCCGCCGCTCGCATAGGTCGGCACTGCGCTCCGGCAGGCCCCGATCAGATGCGCCACGTTCAGCCCGGCAGCCTTGCCGCGCAGGTCCCACAGCGCGTTGTCCACCGCCGCCAGGCCGACGATCGAAACCCCCTCGTAGCCGAGAAAATTCAGCTCCTTCCAGGCGGTCGCGTTCAGCGTGCCGCCGTTGCGCGGGTCCAGCCCGACGACGATGTCAGCCAGTTGGCGGATCATCTCGTGGATCACGCTCAGACGGCGGTTGTTGATCGAGAACACCAATCCCTCGCCGGTCAGCCCCTGGTCGGTGTCGAGGAAAGTCAGCACGCAACCCGCCGAGCGGATGGACCCCAGGATCGTGGTCAGGATCGGCGGATCGATCGGCAGGTGCACCACCTCGGTGCGTAGTCGGGTGATTTTCATCGTGGTGCCTCGTTTGGCTTGAATGGACGGTACCGGGAGACTGCCACGATCCGCCGCCGCGACCCATACGCCGGCAAATCCCCTCGCTGTCCGCCGGGAGACTGTGACCGAAGCCGAGATCGACGGATTGCGCAAAATCGTGATCCGCCAACGACCCAAGTAATACCTGTCGTCACGGGCCGGGATTAACCCTATCTTAACAAACCAGTGCCATCAATCGATCGTGACGCGAAACCACTCTGCCCACCGGAGTGAAGACGGAGCTGCCATGGACGGACCCGATCTGCTTCGGCGGAACGCCGAGCTGGACGCGCTGATCATGACCCAGCGCTTCGATGTCGCGCTGAACAATATCACCCAGGGTATTTGCTTCTTCGACGGCCAACGGCGGCTGATCCTGGCGAACCGCAGCTACGCCGAGATCTACGGCCTCGCGGTCGAAGACGTGCGCCCTGGCATGACACTCCGCGAAATCGTCGACCTTCGCTATGCCGTCGGAGCGTGCGAGGACATAACGCAAGAGGCGTACTGGGCGCGTTGCGACAGGACCCAGGCCAGCAGCGTGAATACTGACAGCATCGCCGCGCTGAAGAACGGCAAGATCATCTCGATCCACCATCGCCCGATGCCCGACAAGGGTTGGGTCGCGACGCACGAGGACATCACCGAACGCCGACGCGCCGAGGAGCGGCTGGCCCACACCGCCAGGCACGACGCGCTGACCGGCCTGCCGAACCGCGTGCTGCTGCGGGAATATCTCGACCGCAACCCGGATCGCCGGCGCGGCGATGGACCGGTCGCGGTGCTGTGCCTCGATCTCGACGGCTTCAAGAATGTCAATGACCGGTTCGGCCATCCGGCCGGTGACGCCCTGCTCTGCGCGGTGGCCGATCGGCTTCGCGCGAACACCCGTCCCGAGGATCTCGTGGTCCGGCTCGGCGGCGATGAGTTCGCGGTGGTGCAAAACGCCCCGGTCCAGCCGGATGAT
This sequence comes from Rhodopila sp., assembly GCF_965277165.1. Classification (GTDB taxonomy): domain Bacteria; phylum Pseudomonadota; class Alphaproteobacteria; order Acetobacterales; family Acetobacteraceae; genus Rhodopila. Next base: position 71,524 of record NZ_CBDICE010000005.1, on the reverse strand, counting down.
GCGGCAATGCTGGCTGAGCGTCTGATCGAGGAACTCGCCCGACCCTACCCGTTCGGCAACGATGTGATCACCATCGGCACCAGCATCGGCATCGTCTGGGCAGCCGCCGATAACGACGAACTGGGACTGTTGCTCAAGTCCGCCGACCAGGCGCTGTATCGCGCCAAGGCGGCGGGCCGCGGCACATATTGCTTCTTCGCGCCGGAGATGGAATCGGAAGCGAAAAGACGCCATGATCTGGAAGGCGATCTGCGGCGCGCTCTGGCGAACCGCGAGTTCGAGCTGTTCTTTCAACCAATGATCAGCGCGCGAACCCGCGAATTGACCGGTTTCGAGGCCTTGCTGCGCTGGCGCCATCCGGTGCGCGGACTGCTCCGGCCGGCCGAGTTCATCCCGCTCTGTGAGGAAACCGGCATCATCACCCCACTGGGCGACTGGGTTCTACAGGAAGCCTGTGCGCAAGCCGCGCGATGGAGTTCCGAGGTTCCCGTCGCGGTCAACCTGTCGCCGGCGCAGTTCGACGACGGCAGCGTGGTGTCGGCGGTCAAACGCGCGCTGGCGATCTCCGGGCTGCCGTCGCGGCGGCTGGAGCTGGAAATAACCGAAACCGTTCTGCTCCGCCAAACCCCGGGCACGACCGCCATGATGCAGCAACTGCGCGACCTCGGACTCCGGTTCGCGCTGGATGATTTCGGCACCGGGTATTCGTCGATCGGCTATTTGCGGTGCTTTCCGTTTGACCGGATCAAGATCGACAAATCCTTCATCATGGATCTTGGCGCCGACCCTAGCGCTCGGGTGATTGTGCAGGCGATCGTCGTACTGTGCCGCGGGCTAGGAATGTCAGTGACCGCGGAAGGCGTCGAGACGGCGGAGCAGGACGCGATCGTTTGTGCCGAAGGCTGTGACGTGATGCAGGGTTTTCTGTTCAGCGCGCCGCAGCCGGAGGCAAAGGTGCCCGAGATGCTGGCGCGATTCGCCTCGGCCATGGTCATCGCCTGAACAGCAACCGCCGCCCGTCAGCGCGCGATCACCTCGGTTGCGCGGCCTATTCGGACGCGGGGTTGGTGGTATCCGCCGCCGGTTTATCCGCTGCTTTGTCCTCGGCCGGCTTGGCCGCCGCATCCGCCGCCGGGTGGTCGGAAACCGTCTCCGGCCGCACCGGCGCGCTCTTCATGATCGCCCCGGTCATCGGGATGAAGAACACGCCAATATCGCGCCGCGAGTGAATCTTGCCCGCCGCGTCCTTGGTATAGACGTACAGCACCTGGCCGCGCTTGAACGGCTGCCCGATCGGAATCACCAGCCGCCCGCCAGCCTTCAACTGCTTGAACAGATCGGGCGGCGCAAACGTCGCCGCGCAGGTCACGATGATGGTGTCGAACCCGCCGCCGACCTCCGGCCAGCCGTAATAGCCGTCGCCCACCCTGGTGTGGACGTTGCTATACCCCAGCGGAGCGAAGATCTTGCCCACCGCCTTGCCCAGCGGCTCGATGATCTCGATCGAGTAGGCGGTCTGCACGATGCGCGACAGCAGACTGCTCTGGAATCCGCTGCCGGTGCCGATCTCCAGCGTGACGTCGCCTGGCTTCGGCTTGCAAACCTGAGTCATGTAGGCCTGCCCCAGATAGTCCGACAGCGCCGACCCGTAACCCAGGCCCCACGGCTTGGGATCTTCCTCGTAGGCGTCACCCGGCGTGGCCCGATGGTCGGGATAGTCGTAGTGGTAATATTCCCGCGGCACCGCCTCGAACGCCGCCATCACCGCCGGATCGGCGGACCCGAGGTGGTCCTTCAGATACAAAGCGATCCGCTGCATCGCCGCAGGCTTGCGCGCCTGGATGGCATCGAACTGGGCATCGGTCAGGCTGACCGGGCGGCCGGACTGGCGCATCGCCTGTTCGTAGGCCGCGCGCGTCCAGACCGGCGCCGCGCGCCCGGCGCCGACCGGCAATACCGCGGCCGAGGCGACGGCGGAGATCACTCCGCGGCGGGTGATGGTGCTGCGATATCGTGCCAAACCGATCTCTTCCTCCCCGATCTCTTACTCATCGCCGGAAATGCCACCAGGGCGATGGCATAGAGCGCCGCCGCGCATAACAGAACCCTGCTGAACCCGGCCGAACGCGCAATCAGATTCGCCAGCGGGGTGGCAACCACGGAAAACGCCCCGTTCAGCCCCCACGCCCAGGGCAATAGCCCGCCTGACCCCACCTGGTTTAGTCCCAGCGGAAACGGCAACCCCAAGGCCACCGAAACCGGCGCTATCAGCATAAGCAACAACCCCGACCGCAGCAGCAGTGGCCAGGTCAACGTAGCCATCATCAACGGCTGCAGCAACGCCAGCACCGCCGCGCACCACGCCAACACCACCGCCGCCACGATCACCATCGCGTGCAGCTTGCGGTCGATGAACCGCTCCGACAACAGGCTGCCAAGACCGGAAAACAGCAGCATGCCGGTAAGCACCACGGCGAACCCGTCGGTCCGATCGCCCAGCCAGAAGCTGGCCTTCTCGATCAGGTAGATCTCGATGAACAGAAACCCCAGCGCCAAGGCCGGGAAGTACACCACCGCCCGCACCATCCCGGTTTTCGCCGCGCGAATCCGCCCCGGCGCGGCCAGCGGCACCAGCAACACCAGCCCGGCGAGCACCACTGCTTGGGCCAGTACCGCCAGGTTGACCAGCGCGCCCACCTCCGCCTGCGGCAAAATCTCCAGCCGCTTCAGGATCGTGCCGATGCGGTCCAGCCGCAGCGCGGCATAGAAGAATGGCCGGTCCAGCGTGATCGGCGACAGGTTGAACTGCTGCCCCGACGCCGAGGCCTGTCCCGACAGCACCGCCTGCGCCTCGTCGGAGATCGCATCGTCCGGCCCTCCCGACTCCACCTCACCCTTGTCGAAAGAAACCGCCGGCAAGTCATTGTAAATATTCGCACGCGCCTTGGCCACGTCGAGTCCGGGATACCACGACATGTCAAACGAGCGGTCATCGCAGAACTTGCGGGCAGCGGCGATCCTTGCCTGGCTCCAGCCCTCGCGCGCGATCAGGATACGAACATCCCAGGCCGATCGATAGACCATGACGTGTGCCGCCGGATCATCGATTCCGGACGCCAGCAGCGCCGCCCGCACCGTGGCCAGCATGCGCAGCGCATAGACCGGGAAATCGCGGATCGAGACCGGGACCGACACCATTCCGCCCGGCGCCAACGCGCGCAAATAGGCCACCAACGCCTCGCGGCTGAACGCCGTCGCGTTAGTCTCCGCTGCATCCAGGAAGTCCGCCGAAAGATCGATCACATCGTATCGTCCGCCGGCGGCGCCGCCCAGCGGCGCGGACCCGACCACGCGGACGTTCGGCGCTGCCCGCAGCGGCATCACCGGACCCAGCCCGTGCCGCATGATACGCAGCAGTTCCGGCTCCGGCTCCAGGACGCGCACCTGCGCGGCACCCAGTCGCAACGCCTCGGCGACGCGAAACCCGCCTGACCCCCCGGCCAGCAACACCGTGGCGTGCGGCGCCAGTTGATACGGCAGCGCGTCCAGCGCCGCCGCCGCGTAGTCCGACCGGATCGGCTGCCGCCGCGGCAGCGCCGCGATCCGATTGCCGTCGCGATACAGCCCGTAGCTGCGCGGCGGACCCGCAACGCCCATCATGGCGGCATTGTTGGAAATGTCGGTGTCAAGCCGTTCGGTGAAGTCGTCGAGCAACGCGTAATCGCCCCGAGGGGTGTTCACCGAGGCGATAATTTTTGCATTCGGCGTATGAAGTGGAGCGTAGATCGCCTTGAAATCATTATAAGTCGCCTGGTCGTCCAACAGCAGAACTGCCTCGGCCGCACCGAGCGCCAAAATCGCCGCCAGTAGCGCTTTCGCCCGATACGAAGCACCGGCAAACCCCGCCGCCAGCGCCAGTGGCAACAGCAGCAGCGGCACCAGGGTAAACCCCTGCACCAGATACATCGCCCCGAGCACGCTGGCCGCCCCGGCGCCGGCGCCTGTCAGGTCGGACGCATACACCCGCCCGATGCGATCGGCATGGCGCACGAAACACAGGCTGATGAACAACCCGGCCAGAAAGAAAAACGGCAACAACGCCACATAATACAGGCCGATGTTCCAAACCTGTTGGACCCAGGTCGTGGTATTCTGCAATTGCAACGGGTTGAACGGGTTCGTTGTGGTGAAATGATAGCCGGTCGCTGCCGCCAGCACCAGCACCGCCGGCAACCCAGCCAGCAGCCCCGGCGCACGCCGGGCAAACGCGTCGCGCCAAAGCGCCAGCACCACCCCACTCAGCGCAAAGCCCACCATCACGATGGAAATCACCCAATAGCCATACTCGGACCATTTCGCGATGGCGAAATACCGCGTCAGCGCCGTCTCATACCCGACGGTGGCGAGCGAGACCAAAAACAGCGCGACAAGATTCACGGCCAGACATACCGCTGCAGGAAGCGCTCCATTACCCGGTTAAAGCGCGCCGCATCATCGACGAACAAGGCGTGCCCGGCATCATCGAAAACGTCCATCTCGGTGTTGGGCCGGTGTCGCACAAGGTTCTCGCCTTGCGCAACCCAGCGCGGCCGGATCACGTATAGCAACGGCACCTTGGTGGCATAGACCGCCTCGCGCCAGTACGACCGGGGAACTGGATAGGCCAACAGCCGCCGGCTGGCGGTCTCCGGCGTGTGTAGGGCGTCCTGTGTCAGCCGATCCAGATACCCCGCCGGCGGGGTATGATGAAACATCGCCCGCACGAACGACGCCATTGCCGTCGCATGGTTCGGCGGCGGTCCGCGGCGCGGCGGTCCGGGCCGATACGGCGCCGGCGGCGGCTCCTCGCCCACCGAATTATCCACCAGCACAAGCCCGGCCAGCCAGCGATCGCCGGCGACATGGATCGAGGCCAGCGTATCCAGCACCCCCAGCGACCAGCCGATCACCACCACCGGGGCCGAGTCGAGGTGGCGGATCAGTTCGGCCACGTCGCGCCCGCGCCGCCGCGGCTCATAGCCGGTGGCCGGCACCGCAGAATCGCCCTGCCCGCGTGGGTCGAACGCCACCACACGATAACGCCGGGAAAACGCCTCGATCTGCGGCATCCAGATCCACGCCGGCATGGTCCAGCCGGGAACGAACACCAGGGTGTGGCCGCCGGGCGGGCCGGCCTCCAGGTAGTGTAGCCGAACCCCATCGCTCGACAGGAAGAAGTGGTCGGTGACCCCGGGCGGCAAAGCCGTCCCTTCGGTCCTGAGAGCAGCGACCGAATGCCGCGCCGGAACCGATGCGACTGGCCGCCCCCAGCCGGGGAGCGCCCCCAGGCCGAGCAGCGCAGCCCCCACCACCGCACCGCCGAGCGCCCGCCAGATGGACGAGACGCCCCGGGACGAAACACCCCGCAACGACACGCCCCGCAGCGAGACGCCCCATAGCGGAACACCTAACCGGCACCGACGGATCACCGTCCAACGGCGCAAGCGACTCGGAGTCCGAAAAACCGTGTGAAACATCACCGGCAGAAAGCTCGCAACCATGCACCGCTTACAACCAGCAATTAATCCGTTTCCGCCATTGCCTCGAAACAGCCTCCCGCAGGGAAGCCAGCCTATCCGATACCGGAACGGAATCCGCGGATATTACGGATTACGGACAATGATCCTGCCAACGCGGCGCTTACAACAGCAAATAGATCGCGAACCCGATCAACATCCAGAACGGCACCGAAAGCGACACCGCGATCAGAATGCCTCTCGCCGCCGACCCATCGGTATCGTCAGTCCCGCGAAATTCTGCCGCCAGGTTCGGCCGCGCCGCTGGCAAGTGAAGCGCTCGGGGTTCGACCAGTTCGGTCTCGGCCACATATGTCGCCATCTTCGTTTCCCGCCATAAGGAGACACCGTCCTTGCGGTGTCGACACACTTACCTTACAGCAACAGATGAAAAATCACACAGAAATCTTAACTCAACTAATTGTGATAACGCTTGCGACGGATCCGGTCAATCTGGCAGTTAGGCAAACTGGCTTCCAGTGCTGCCGAAGCCGCCCGAGTCGCGCTCGGTCCTGCTCAAGGTATCGACCTCGCGCCATTCAGCGTGACTGACAGGCGCCAGCACAGCCTGGGCGATGCGCGCACCACGCTCGACCACGAACGCCTTAGCCCCGGTATTCAGCAGGATGACCGCGATCTCGCCACGATAATCCTCGTCGATGGTACCCGGCGTGTTTGGCAGCGTGATGCCATGGCGGAGCGCAAGACCTGACCGAGGCCGAATCTGCAACTCATAGCCAGCAGGCAACGCGATAGTCAGCCCGGTCGGGACCAGCACGCGCTGGCCCGGCCCGACAATCACCGAGTCCTGCACCGCGGCGATCAGGTCCATGCCGGCAGCCCCGGCCGTGGCATAGGACGGCAGCGGCAACCCCTCGGCATGCGGCAGGCGGCGAACTTCAACCGGGATCGACATCTACTCACTGTGCCGTGCTCGCCTATCCCGGCGCAAGCGCCGCCCCACCGGTTGCCGCCCGCAGCGCCGCCTGACCGCCGCCGCCGGCTCAGGCCGATCCGCGCAACAGACCGATGCCTGCAACGATCGCCTGGCGCTTGTCCAGCGCAAACCGCTCGGTTTCGTCCTGCAGCCTCGACAGGCCCTGCCAAAGCTCGCCCCACGCGTCCAGCGGGCGCAGCCCGACCAGCCGCTGCTGATCCGGATCCGCCCGCCCCCGCGCCGCCTCCCGCACCGCCGCCGCCACCCCTGCGCGCAATAGGTCCATGAAGGTCGAAAACCCGGTCTCGCTGCGCCCCAGCAGGTCGGCGATCTCATACCCGCGAGACACCGGCACCCCCGGCAACTCAGCCAGCAGCCTATCCACCAGCGAGGCGATCCTCAGCCCCTCAGCCTCCGCCAGCATGATCGCCCGCCCCGGCGAGCCCTCGGCCAGGGTAATCAGCCGCCCCCGCTGATCCGCCTCCAGCCGAGGCAACCGCTCGGCCAGCAACCCCGCCATCTCAATATCGGCCAGCGGCGCCAACCGCAGCCGCCGGCAGCGGCTGCGAATCGTTGCCAGCAGCCGCCCCGGAGCCGAACACACCAGCAACAGCATCGCTCGCGGCGGCGGCTCCTCCAGGATTTTCAATAGCGCGTTGGCCGAGGCCTGATTCAGCTCCTCGGCACCATCGACCACCACGACCCGCCAGCCGCCCTCGGCCGGCGTCAGCGACATGAAACCGTTGATCTTGCGCACATCGTCCACCGCGATCTGCGTCTTCATCCGCCGCGTCTTGTCGTTGAACACCCGTTCCACGGTCAGCAGGTCGGCGTGCGAATGCGCCGCCACCCGGCGAAACACCGGCTCGTCCGCATCCAACGCCAGCGAGTCCGCGGCCGGAAGCCCGGCCAGCAGCCGCCGAGCAAAGCGATACGCCAGGGTCGCCTTGCCCACCCCCTCGGGCCCGGTGATCAGCCAGGCATGGTGCATGCGACCGGTGCGGATGGCATCCACCATCTCCGCCTCGGCATCGGCGTGACCAAACAATACCGGGTTGGCACGGGGTTCAGCGAACGACATGCGGCGTTCTATCGCGGCAACCCGCCAAGCGGAACGCTCAACTGTACGCGGGCCGGCGCGACGCCTGACGCCCTTGCCGCGTTACCGCCGGATGGCGGACAGCATGCCCCAATCCCCAGCCGAGCGGACACCGCTGCAACAGATCATCGCCGCGCTGCCCGAGGGTGTCATCATCGTCAACCACGAAAAGACGATCGAATGGGCGAACCAGGCCGCGCTCGACATGCACGCTGTCCACTCGGTCATCGAACTGGGCGGCACGATCGCCGGCTACCAGGCGCGATTCGAACTGCGCTACCGCGACCGCCAGTTGCTGCCGGCGGATGAATATCCCATGCACCGCGTCCTCGCCGGCGAAACCTTCACCGACCTGGTGGTGGAGGTGATTCGCCCGGGCAACAAGCAACGCCACGGCATCCACCGCATCCGCAGCCTGGTGCTGACCGATCCGCGACAACGCCCCGACTGCCTGGCTTTGATCATCGACGACGAGACCCCGCAGTTCGACGCCGAGGATCGCTTCGAGCGCGCATTCCAGGCCAATCCTGCCCCAGCCATCATCGCTCGCCTGTCGGACATGCGCTACGTCAAAGTCAACCAGGGTTTCCTGGAACTGACTGGCTATCCGCAGGACGCCTTGATCGGACGCTCAGTCCACGAAATCCACGTGCTGGATGGCGCGCTGCGTCGCGACCTGGCAATCGAGCGCCTGCACGCCGGGTCCACCATCCCGCAGATGGAGGCCCATCTGCGAGTCGCCAACGGCGCCTCGAAGATGGTGATCGTCGCCGGTCAGCCGCTGGAGATCGGCGACGAGGACTGCATGCTGTTCACCTTCGCCGACCTGCACCCACGCAAGCAGGCGGAAGACGCACTGCGCCAGAGCGAACATCGTTTCTCGGTTGCCTTCCGCATGGCGCCCGGCCCGATGGCCATCATCGCCCGCGACAGCCTGCGCCTGCTCGACGTCAATGACGCCTTCACCGCCGCCACCGGCTGGCGGCGCGAGGAAATCATCGGCCGCGCCGAGGCCGAACTCCGACTGTGGGGCAGCGGCGCGGCACGCGATGAACTGGTTGGCCTGATCCAGCAGACCGGCCATCTGCGCCCCACCGATATCACCTGCCGGATGAAGGACGGCCGCACCGCCGACTTCCTGCTGTCGGCCGATACCGTCGCCATCGGCGACGAACACTGCGTGCTGAGCGTGATGCTCGACATCACCGAACGCAAGCAGACCGAGGCGGAACTGTTGGCCGCGATCGAGGCGGTGATGCAGGACACCTCCTGGTTCGGCCAGAAAATCGTCGAGAAACTCGCCAGCCTCACCCGGCACGGCACATCCGAAAGCCCCGGTCCGAAGGTCAGCGACCTGACCCCCCGCGCGCGCGACGTGCTTGGTCTGGTCGCCCAGGGACTGTCCGACGACGTGATCGCCGCCCGCATCGGCATCAGCCGAAACACCGTACGCAATCACGTGTCCGCGATCTATCGCGCGCTCGGCGTGCAAAAGCGCAGCGCCCTCGTCGTCTGGGCCCGCGAGCGCGGACTTGGCGCGCAGGAAAAACCCAAGTTAAAGCAAAGCCGAACCCGGGTCCGCTGATCGGTGCCATGCGCAATGTCATGGTCGCCTAGTGCGTTTTGACTACTCACACGCTGCCCAAATCGCCGCTTTCTATTTGATTTAACAGCCGAACCTGTCCCGTTGCACGGAGTTATCGCCGCATGCAACGCTGCCTTTCACCGGCGTTGTGGCACCACTTCGTATCGGCCTCATCGCGGCGCGGGCAGCCACAACGTCCGCGCCGCCGCCAACCAGGAGGGAAATCATGTCTATCGTTGCTTGGCTAATACTGGGACTCATCGCCGGCTTCATCGGCAGCAAAATCGTCAACTCATCCGGTGAGGGGTTGCTGCTCGACATCGTGCTCGGCGTTGTCGGGGCGATCGTCGGCGGCTTCCTGTTCTCGCTGGTCGGGGCAGCCCCGGTCACCGGGCTCAACATCTACAGCCTGGTGGTCGCGGTGATCGGCTCGATCGTGGTGCTGGTTATCTATCACGCGATCACTGGCCGTAGCCGCACCGTGCTATAATAGATATGCCGCGCCCACCCGGGGCGCGGCAGTCCATTTCGCTGAAATAACTGATTACCGACGTCCACGTGGCTGCGATCCGCGGCGGCCTGTCCTATCGCTGAAGGCCGCAACCGCGCGCGCCGGCACCGCCATGCAGGCCCTCAATACATCACATCCCCGCCGTTCGGCGACAGCGTCGCGCCGACAAAGAAGCCGCCCTCCGGCCCGGCCAGCAGCAGGGCTGTTTCCGCGATCTCCTCAGGCCGGCCGAACCGCCCAGCCGGCAAGGCGTCGATGAACGCCTGGCGATCCGCCGGGTCCATCGTCGCGGTCAGATCGGTGTCGATCGGCCCCGGCGCGATGGAATTGACCCGAACTCCCTTCGGCGCCGCCTCCCACGCCAGCGCCCGGGTCATTCCCATGATGGCGGCCTTGGCGGCGGAGTAGGGCGCCGAATTGACCGCCCCCTTCAGACCGCGCTGCGAGGCGATATTGATGATGCAGCCATGCCCGCGCGCCGCCATCGCCGGATACACCGCCTGCGCCATGAAGAACATGCCCTTCAGATGGACATCGACGATGCGGTCGAACTCGGCCTCGGTATAGGCCTCGAACGGCTTGCGAATGTTCATCCCGGCATTGTTGAACAGGATATCGATCGCACCGAGGCCGGCGGCCGTCTCGGCGGCGAACGCTCGGGTAGCAGCAATATCGGCGACATCGACCGAGCGATGCATCACCCGGCGCCCCAGCGCTCGGATTTCGCCCGCGGTGGCTTCGGCCTTCGCCCCGTCGTCCAGGTGGCAGAACGCGATATCGGCACCCTGCTGGGCGAACAACAGCGCCGTGGCTCTGCCGATGCCGCGCGATCCGCCAGTGATCAGCGCGATCTGGCTGTGCAACTTCATTCTGCATGTCTCCTGCGTTGCCCAACACGCCGCCACGCCGACCATGCAGCCTGGCAGTGCGCTGGAGCGTTGTTTCGTCGCATGATCGACTGGTCCACTCGGACCTCGATCGTGCACCCGCCATGTTGCCCGTTGCCGCCACACGAACCAAGTTGCGCCCATGTTGGTTGCTCGCACCCTTGCCGATCTGCGCGCCGCCTGCGCCGACCTGCGCCGACCTGCCCAGGCGCTGGCCCTGGTGCCGACGATGGGCGCGCTGCACCAGGGCCACCGCGCGCTGGTGCGGGCCGCGACCGCATCCGGCGCCGCACCCGTCGCCTCGATCTTCGTCAACCCGCTGCAATTCGCCGCCAACGAAGACCTGACACGCTACCCGCGCGACGAGGCCGGCGACCTGGCGACGCTGCGGGCCGAGGGCTGCGCCCTGGCCTGGTTGCCCGATCTGGCAACGATGTATCCAGACGGTGAAGCAACGACCATCACCGTCGCCGGCCCGGCCCGGCACTGGGAGGGCGCGGCCAGGCCTGGCCATTTCCGCGGCGTCGCCACGGTATGCGCCAAGCTGTTCGGTCAGGTACGCCCCGACCAAGCCTATTTCGGCGAAAAGGACTGGCAGCAGCTGCAGGTAATAAGGCGCATGGTCACCGACCTGCTGCTGCCGCTGCGCGTAGTCGGCGTCGAGACGGTGCGCGAGGCCGACGGCCTGGCGATGTCCTCACGCAACCGCTTCCTGTCCCCCCAGCAGCGCACCCAGGCGCCGATGCTGGCCGCGGCGCTGCGCGACGTCGCCGAGCGGTTGGCCGCCGGCGAAGCCGCCCCAGCGCTGCTGGCGGAAGCCCGCGCTGTATTGCAGCGGCTGGACTTCGCGGTGGACTACTTCGCCCTGGTCGATGGCGAAACTCTGTCACCAGTCAACTCCGCGATCCCAGGCGCTCGGCTGATCGCGGCGGCAGGGTTGGGCACCGTGCGGCTGCTGGACAACATCGCGGCCGGACAGGCGGCCGCCTACCCCCGCAAAATCGTCGACCCGGCGTAGCGCGCCGCATCGCCGATCTGCTGCTCGATGCGGATCAACTGGTTGTATTTCGCCGTCCGGTCGCTGCGCGCCAGGCTGCCGGTCTTGATCTGCCCGCAATTCGTCGCCACCGCCAGGTCGGCGATGGTGGCGTCCTCGGTCTCCCCCGAACGATGGCTCATCACCGCCCCCCACCCGGCGCGCTGAGCAATCTCCATGGTTTCCAGCGTCTCCGACAGCGTGCCGATCTGATTGACCTTGATCAGGATGGCGTTGGCCGACCCCAGCGCGATGCCGCGGCGCAGGCGTTCCGGGTTGGTCACGAACAGATCGTCGCCGACCAGTTGCACCTTAGCGCCCAGCGTTTCGGTCAGCAGCTTCCAGGTTTCCCAATCATCCTCGGCGCAGCCATCCTCGATCGAAACGATCGGATAACGGCTGACCAGATCGGCGTAGTAGCCGACGATGCCGGCGGAATCGAGCACCTTGCCCTCGCCGGCCAAATGGTAGCGGCCGTCCTTGAAAAACTCGGTCGACGCCGGATCCAGCGCGAAGGTGATGTCCTCGCCGATCCGGTAGCCGGCTTTCTCGACCGCCTTGGCGATAAAGCCCAGCGCCTCGTCGGCGGATTTCAGGTTCGGCGCGAAGCCGCCCTCGTCGCCGACATTGGTGTTGTGTCCAGCATCGTGCAGCCCGTTCTTCAACGCTTGCAGCACCTCCGATCCCATCCGCACCGCATCGGCCAGCGTCGGCGCCGAGATCGGCTGGATCATGAACTCCTGGATGTCGATCGGATTGTCGGCGTGCTTGCCGCCGTTGACGATGTTCATCATCGGCACCGGCAGGGTGCGGGCATAGGCGCCGCCGATATAGCGATACAGCGGCTGGCCCTGGTCGGACGCCGCCGCCTTGGCCACCGCCAGCGACACCCCAAGGATCGCATTGGCGCCGAGCCTTGCCTTGTTCGGCGTGCCGTCCAGGTCGATCATGATGTTGTCGATCACGATCTGCTCGGTCGCCTCGATGCCGCCCAGCGCCTCGAGGATTTCACCCTCGACGTTGCCGACCGCGGTCAGCACCCCCTTGCCGCCGTAGCGGGACTTGTCGCCGTCGCGCAATTCCACCGCCTCATGCGCGCCGGTGGACGCCCCCGACGGCACCGACGCGCGTCCCAGCGCACCGGAATCCAGCACCACATCGACCTCGATCGTCGGATTGCCGCGGCTGTCCAGGATCTCGCGGGCGGTGATGTCGGCGATCGCGGCCATTGCGTGGGTCTCCGGTCGTGAATGGACCGGGTGCCTATCATCTTGGTCCCGATGTTGCCAGCCCGCCGTGTGATCGGCGCCCTGTCGCCGTCCAACCTTGCACCGCCCCGACGCCGACTCACTTTCATTTGAGAACAGGATCGTTCGCCCCATCCGCGCGCCATCCCAACCTTCCGTCAAGCCAGAAAGGAGACCTTCGTGCAACAGTCTCGATATCTCAACCCGTTGGCCCTGATCTTGCTGGCCGCCGGTTCTCTGGCCGTCGGTTCACAATGGGCGCCAGCGGCGGCGGACCCACCGCTGCAAAGTTACTACCATGCCGGGGTATGGGACGCGTTCAGTGGCCGCAACGCCAACGGAGGCGCGGTGTGCGGCGTCGGCACCACCAGCCCCGCCGACAACCGGCGGCTGTCGATGCGCTTCGACATCGGCGGCGCCACCCGGATGTTCTCGGCGACCAAGCCCGGCTGGTCGATCCCGGACAACACGCCGATCCCGGTGGTGATGCAGCTTGGCCTGAACACACCCTGGTCCGAGCAGGCAACAGGGCACGGCAACAGCATCGATTGGTCGATCGACCCGGCGGCGGTGGGATTGTTCGATCAGCAGTTCCGCGCCGCGCCGTCGATGACGCTGACCTTCCCCGATGGCAACGAGCCACCGTGGACCATCTCGCTAGCCGGCTCCTCGGCGATCAGCGCCACCTTCAGCCGCTGTGTCACCGACCTCACGCGCCAGGTGCAGGCGCTGCAGCCGCCGCCGAACAGCACGCCGCCGTCCGCCGGGGCGACGCCGCCGACCACCCAGCCATTCGGCCCGCCCACTGCGGCGCCCCCTGAAACCGCTCCGCCGGCGGACACCGCTCCCTCGGCCGGGGCGCCGACCGATACCCAACCCGGCGTCCCTCCACCGACGCACTGACTCCGGCTTGAGCCGCCGCCGCGGTCGTGCGGTAATCCCCCGATTGGATTTCGGGGGGGCGGAACAATGACCGAGGCACCAGCCAGAACCGCATTCGGCCTTATCTTCCCACCACGCGACGCCTGGCTGGCGAAAGCGCCGCCCGAACCGATCATCGAACCCGATCTGCCGATTATCGATACCCATCATCACCTCTGGCACCGCACCGCCCCAACCCAAGGCGAATCATGGGAGGTGCCGGCGTTCCGCTACCTGCTGCACGACTTCCTGGCCGACTGCGCCACCGGCCATGACATCGTTGGCAGCGTGTTCCTGCAGTGCCACTCGATGTATCGCGCCAGCGGCCCGGCACCGATGCGCCCGGTCGGCGAAACCGAGTTCGTCGCCGGCATTGCCGCCATGTCCGACAGCGGCGGCTACGGCAAAACTCGGGTCGGCGCCGGCATCGTCGGTTACGCCGACCTCACCGCCGGCGACTGGGTCACTCCGGTGCTGGAGGCGCAGATCCGCGCCGGCGGCGGCCGCTTCCGAGGCGTGCGGCACTCCGCCGGCCATGACGACGACCCGGTGATCGGCAACAGCGCCCCCGGCATCCAGCCCGGGCTCTACCTTCGCCCCGATTTCCGAGCCGGGATGGCCCGCCTGTCCGCGCTAGGCCTGTCGCTGGACGCATGGTGCTTTCATCCGCAACTGCCCGACATCACTGACCTGGCGCGAGCGTTTCCTGCCAGCAACATCATCGTCGGCCATTGCGGCGGCCCGCTCGGTTACGGCCGCTACGCCGGCCAGCGCGATGCGGTGTTCGCCGACTGGAAGCGATCGATCGCCGACCTGGCGACCTGCCCGAACGTCAGCATCAAGCTGGGCGGCATGATGATGCGGCTGGCCGCCTGCGACTATCTCGCGCTCGACGCGCCGCCATCCTCCGAACAGCTCGCCGCGCACTGGCGGCCCTATGTCGAGACCTGCATCGAACGCTTCGGCGCCGACCGCTGCCTGGCCGAAAGCAACTTCCCGGTGGAGAAGATGGGCATCGGCTACGCCGCCCTGTTCAACGCCCTGAAACGCCTGGCCTCCGGCTGCTCGGCCGACGAAAAGACGGCGATCTTCGCCGCCACCGCACGCCGCGTCTACCGGCTGGATTGCTGATCGTGCGGCGCGGCCGACAAAAATTGGTTGCGAGCACTGTTTATGTCGGCGCCACGCTGGTCTCCCAAACCGCACCGGGTGGCGATGATGCGGCCGCGACGAACCCGCCGACCGTCACAAATGCGACAACCCTGACAGGCTGACCGCAACCCCGGTCTTAGCCAGACTGTTTCGCCAGCCGGTCGAACGCCGCCAGCCGCGCCACCAGCGCCTCCATCTGCCGCAGCGGAATCATGTTCGGACCGTCCGACGGCGCGGCATCCGGATCGGGATGGGTCTCGATGAACACCGCCGCCACCCCCACCGCCAGCGCCGCCCTGGCCAGCACCGGGGCGAACTCGCGCTGCCCGCCGGATGAGCTGCCCTGGCCCCCCGGCTGCTGCACCGAGTGGGTAGCATCGAACACCACCGGGTAGCCAGTCGCCGCCATGATCGGCAGGCTGCGCATGTCGCTGACCAGGGTGTTGTAGCCGAAACTCGCACCCCGCTCGCACAGCAGAATGTTGTGGTTGCCGGTGCCGGCGATCTTGGCGGCGACGTTCGCCATGTCCCATGGTGCTAGGAACTGCCCCTTCTTGACGTTGATCGCCCGCCCGGTCTCTCCCGCTGCCAGCAGAAGATCGGTCTGCCGACACAGAAAAGCCGGGATCTGCAGCACATCCACCGCCTCCGCCACCGGCGCGCACTGATCCGCCGCGTGCACGTCGGTCAGCACCGCCAGCCCGGTTGCCTCCCGCACGTCGCGCAGAATCCCCAGCCCCGCCGCCATGCCGATGCCGCGCGCGGCCGATGCGCTGGTGCGGTTGGCCTTGTCGAAGCTCGACTTGTAGATCACCGCCACCCCGGTGCGCTGGCCGATGTCGCGCAGCGCCTGCGCCACCTCCAGCGCGTGTGACCGCGACTCGATTTGGCACGGACCGGCGATCAGCACGAACGGACAGTGGTTGCCGATCGCGATCCCACCGATTCGCACTACCCGGTCCGTATCCGCACCCATCCGCCGATGTCCTTCCAAACGCCGCGCAACGGCCATAACCCACCGAGAACCAAATCGCGAGTCGAAGCGAAAACCCCGCACAAAGCCCATGCAACAAGATTGAAGCCAAGCCATATTTATTGGCTAGTCATTCCTAAATGCTAATTCCTAGGACAGTGTCCCTATTTTTTAACCTTATCCACAGGGCTCAAGCGACGAAATCCAACACTGCCGCCGATTCTGCCGCTACGACGGGTTGTCACCTTTGCAACCCTGCTGTTACCGCCAGACCTGTCTACGGTGGTCGGGGGGATCGAGTCCATGCGGGCGGTGGAATCAGGAACAAAGACATGGCTCTTGGTTTCGATCTTACCGCTCGGTCTCAGTCTGCTCGCTGTCCCAGCCGCCGCCGCAGACCACCGGTCGGGCCACGCCATGATCCGCCCGACCGCGTCGTTTCAACGACACCCGATCCGCAGCCGGATTCCCTCCCCAACGGGAGGGGCCTACGAAGCCAACCTGCGCGATGGGCGTTTCGGTTCCATTTCCTGCGTGCCCTACGCCCGCCAGGTGTCCCACATCAAGGTCCCCGGCAATGCCTGGCAGTGGTGGCAAAACGCCGAGGGTCACTATGCCCGCGGTGATCAGCCCGAACCGGGCAGCGTGCTCAATTTCCGTTCCAACAGCCGGATGCAACTCGGCCATGTCGCAGTCGTCACCAAGGTGGTCAATCCGCGTGAGGTCAGGGTGGACCAGGCCAATTGGCCGACCCACGGCTACTATGGGGCGGTTTCGCACAACATCGCCGTGGTGGACGTGTCCGAGGCCAACAACTGGTCGGCCGTGCGGGTCGAACTCGGTCACAGCAGCCGGTTCGGTTCGGTCTATCCAACCTACGGCTTCATTTACAATCGCCCCGACACTGGGTCGGTGATTTCCAGCGTATCCCGCCCAGCGCCACAACCAGCGATCAATCAGGTGCCCTCCGACCTTCGCCCCGCGGCGGAACAGCCGTGGCACACAACGGTGGAGGAAGTGGCCGAGGCGCCGAGCGATCAACCGCTCCGTGGCAATCGCGCCCACCAATAGCCTCGCTCGTCTTTTCAGGTTCGGCCCTCGGCTCGACGTGCTATCTGTCGGCCGACGCCTGACCGACGGTTTCCCGACCCGGAAGGCAAGGACCGTCGTGCCGATAACAACCCGTAGTCTCGTCCAAAACACTTTCTGGCTGCTGATGATGGGGGTGGTGTTGTTTACCTCCGCTGGCGACCGAAGTTGGCCGCAGGCCTGGGTGTTCCTGGCGGAAAGCGCGGTTTCCGCGGGCGCGATCAGCACTTGGCTGGCGCGTCGCGACCCGGCGCTGCTGCGATCCAGGCTGTCCGGATTCCACGCCGACCAGAATCCCTGGGATCGCGTGTTCATGGTGGGCGCCTTCACGGCGTTGATACCCTGGCTGGCGCTGATCGGACTGGACGCACGCCGCTTCGGCTGGTCGGCGGTGCCGCTCGCGTTGCAGGTCCTGGGCTTCGTGCTGATCGCTGGGTGCATGATCCTGGTGTGGCTGGTGTTCCGCACCAACAGCTTCGCCGCGCCGCAGGTGCGCCTGCAGGCCGAGCGCGGGCAGACGGTGATCACCGGCGGCCCATACCGGTATGTCCGCCACCCGATGTACAGCGGCGCCCTTTGCTACTTCCTGGGAGTCCCGCTGCTGCTCGGTTCGTGGTGGGCGCTGCTGCCGATACCTTTGTTCGTCGCCGCGCTGGCGGCGCGGGCGGTGGCCGAGGAGAGCATGCTGCGCCGGGCCCTGCCAGGCTACGACACCTACACAACCCAGGTCAGGTTCCGCTTGCTGCCCTGGGTGTGGTGATACGTGTGGTGATCATTCCTCGTTCATCTTGCGCTCAATTTCCTCGATCTCGGCATCGACCCGCTTGCGATCGGCCACCGACTCGGCGTCGCCATAGATCGATCCGTCCTCGGTCGCCGTCCTCAGCGCCCTGCGGATCAGTTCGCGCTCGCGGAACGTCAGCCTGCGCATGCAGTCCGCCTCCCTATCCGGGGGTCATCGGCCGCCACGGTTCTCGGCCGGTGTCATCGATACGTCGGCGCGTAATACGCCGGAGGCGGATAATACACCGGTGGTGGTGCATAATAGACCGGCGGCGGCGGGTAGGCGAACGGGTAATATCCGAACCGATAGCCATAACCGCCGTAGCCCCAACCATACCCCCGGCCATAATATCCGCCGCTATAGCCGTATCCCCGGCCGTAACCGTATCCCCCGCCGTAGCCATGACCATATCCCCCGCCCGAGCCATGGCCGCCCCGGTAACCAGACCCGCCGCCGTAGCCGTGGCCACCGCCGTAACCGCCGCGTGCGAATGCCGGCGTGGTAACGCCCGGCACCACGATCAGGCCAGCCACGATCAGGCCAGCCACGATGAGACCAGACACGATCGGACCAGCCACGATCGAACCAAGGGTCAGTCCCGGCGCGTTGACGGCGACGCCCGGTACACTGCATCGACGCATCGCCATTTGGACCATCCTGCTGCCATTTTCGCAGGGTAATCGAACCGGCGGCGGCGGGCGAGAGGCTTGTAGGCAAGCCTCGGATATGTGTTTCACATCCCATGACCGATCCGATCCACGTCATCGGCGCCTCGGGCCGCTCTGGACTGGCGCTGTGCCGATCACTGCTCGCCGAGGGCCAGCCGCCGGTCCCCGTGGTCCGCACCCCAGCGAAATGGCGCCAATCCGCGCTTCCCGGCACCCCCCGACAGGCTGATCTCGTAGCGCCCGATACGCTACGGGCCGCACTGCATGATGCCAGGCGCATCGTTTCCTGCGCGCACGCCCGCCACACCCCGGCGATCATCGCCGCGGCACCGGCCTCGGCCACGTTGGTACTGCTGGGCAGCACCCGCAAGTTCACCCGTTGGCCGGACGCTCACGGCAACGGCGTCGCGGCGGGCGAAGCCGCCCTGCTGGCCTCCGGCCGACCTGGGGTCATGCTGCACCCGACGATGATCTACGGCGCACAAGGCGAGAACAACGTGCAACGCCTCGCCGCCCTGCTGCGCCGGTTGCCGGTTCTGCCGCTGCCGGGTGGCGGGCGGTTCCTGCTGCAGCCGATCCATCAGGACGACGTCACACGCTGCATCCGCGCCGCCCTGACCCACCCCTGGGATGGTCCGAACAGCCTGGTGATCGCCGGCCCCGAAGCAGTCCGCTACGCCGACTTCGTGCGCGCCGTCGCCGCCGCCGCCGGTCTGCGCCCACCGCGTATCCTGCCGTTCCCCGCCGCCCCGCTGATCCTGGCGGCCAGGATCACCCGTCACCTGCCGACCCTGCCCACGGTGCAGCCGGAGGAGATCCGCCGCCTGCTGGAAGACAAGGCGTTCCGCATAGACACCATGCGCGAATTGCTGGGTGTCGAACCGATTCCGTTGGCAAAAGGTCTTGCGCTCACCTTCACTCCATCGCAACAATCAGCCTGAACCCGGAGCCCACCGTGCCGATCATCAACAGCATCGCCGCTCTGCACCCTGAAATGACCGCCTGGCGGCATCACCTGCACGCCCATCCGGAGCTGTCGATGCAGGAAACCCGCACCGCGGCGATGGTGCGCGCCAAGCTGGCCGAATTCGGCGTCGATGAGATCATCTCCGGCATGGCAACCCACGGCGTCGTCGGGGTGGTCCGGGCTGGCTCGTCGGATCGCGCCATCGGCCTGCGCGCCGACATGGACGCGCTGCCGATCCACGAGGAAACCGGCCTGCCGCACGCCAGCCGCAACTCCGGCGTGATGCACGCCTGCGGCCATGACGGCCACACATCGATGCTGCTGGGGGCGGCCAAGTACTTGGCCCAGACCCGCAACTTCGACGGCACGGTGTATCTGATCTTCCAGCCGGCCGAGGAATTCGAGGGCGGCGCCAACATCATGGTCAAGGACGGCCTGTTCGACCGCTGCCCGATGCAGAAGGTTTTCGGCCTGCACAACTGGCCCGAGATGACGGCCGGCACCTTTCTGTGGCGAACCGGCCCGGTCATGGCGGCGGTCGGCTTCTTCGAGATCACCGTCACCGGCAAAGGCAGCCATGGTGCCTCGCCGCATCAGGGCATCGACCCGATCATGGTCTCGGCCCAGATCATCGGCGCGCTACAGACCATCGTATCTCGCTCGATCGAGCCGATCGAGGGCGGCGTCGTTTCGGTGGGCAGCATCGCCGGCGGTGACGCCTACAACATCCTGCCCGAACGCGTCGTGATGAAGGGTACCACACGGTGGTATCAGCCGAAGGTCGGCGACCAGATCGAGGCCGGCATGACCCGGCTGGTCAAGGGCATCGCCGACAGCTTCGGCGCCACCGCCGATCTGCGCTTCTTCCGCCACGCCCCAGCCACCGTCAACGACGCCGAGGCCACCGCGCTGGCGCTCGACGCAGCCAACGCTGTCGCCGGCGCCGATCGGGTTCGCGAGATGCGCGCCCCCACCATGGGCGGCGAGGACTTCGCCTACATGCTGAACGCCAAGCAGGGCGCCTACCTGATGCTGGGCGGCGGCCGCGGCACCGACGATCCGCTGCTGCACCACCCGAAATACGACTTCAATGACGAGATCCTGCCGGTCGGTGCCTCGTGGTGGGCCACCCTGGTCGAGCAGCAACTGGCGAAACGCGCCTGATCGCCCGGTTCTTCGGCTGCGACATCAGCGGCCGGTCGACATGCGCGACGAGATTGCCCACAAATTCGGCGTGCAGTTGCACGAGCGGTCGGTGGGCAAGGTGCTGACTCGGCTCAACTTCAGCCCGTCTCGGCTCGCTCACGTCATCCCACGCAGGATGCGGCCGCCCAGGAGGCGGCAAAAAACTTTGCCGCGCTTGTCGCCGCCGCCATTCCAGACCACGCTCGCGGCAAGCCGATCGAGTTTTGGTGGCAGGATGAAGCACGTCTCGGCCAGCAAGGCAGCCTGACCTATGTTTGGGCGGAGAACGGCAACCGCCCGCGCGTGCCCCAGGATCAGCGATATAAATGGACCTACATCTTCGGCGCCGTTTGTCCCGCGCACGGGGTTGGTGCTGCGCTGATCCGGCCGCAGGTCAGCACCGAAACGATGAACCTGCATCTGGCGGAGAATAACTTGTTCTGGAGAACGGTAAATATCTGCCAACAAATTCAAAATGATGGCGCGCCCGGAAGGACTCGAACCTCCAACCCCCAGATTCGTAGTCTGAGGATAGCACCATTCGCAAACCCGCCCAGGTCCTACGCTCCTCCCCTGAGGAACCTTTAGGGCATTGTAAACGATAGATACTTTGTGAAAGTCCCCGAAAGCCCTTGCGCCGGGTTGGCTCCCGTCGCACTGTCCAATTGCGGACATTTTGCGGAGACGGGGACAAGAGCATGGGCAGGAAACTTTCGAGCGACGGGCTGGCGCTGTCGGACAAGGTGGTGCGCGCGTTGCCGGCGCCCGCGACCGGCAACAAGCTGCATTGGAGTGGCACCCAGGCCGGGTTCGGCGTGAGGGTTACCGAGGCTGGTGCCAAAGCCTGGGTGCTGAGATACCGTAATCGCGATGGGCGTGATCGGACGTTGACGATCGGTGATACAGTGGTGTGGCCAATGGCCAAAGCTGCCGCCCGCGCCAAGGCGCTGCGGCAGGAGGTCGACGCCGGGAGCGATCCGCTTGGTGCCAAGCAAAAGCAGCGCGACGATCCCACCATCGCCGATCTGGCTGCCCGCTTTGAAAAAGAGCATTTGCCCCGGTTGCGGCCCCGAACTGCTGAAGGTTACTTGACCTTAGTCAATAACTACATCCGGCCAGCGATCGGCCACACCAAGGTCGCGGCGCTAAGGTTTGCGGACATCGAGACCCTGCATCGCAGCGTGGCAAAGCGTAGACCATACGCCGCTAATCGCTGCATCGCGGTGCTGAGCAAGATGATGAGCTTGGCGGTCAGATGGGAGATGCGTCAGGACAACCCCGCACGCGGGATCGAACGAGAGCCTGAGCACAAGCGCGAGCGATTTCTCAGTCCGGCCGAGATCATCAGACTGAGCGACGCGTTGACGGAACACAAAGAGAAGCCTTCGGCAAATGCAATTCGGCTTCTCCTGTTGACCGGGGCGCGACGCAATGAGGTACTCACGGCGACGTGGAGCCAATTCGATCTCGTGGCAGGCGTCTGGGTGAAACCCGCTGCCACCACTAAGCAGAACAAGCTCCACCGAGTACCGCTCAATGCCGCAGCCCTGGCGTTGCTGCACGACATGAAAACGGCAGCCGAGGCCGAAAGCGCTCGACGTGTTCGCAATCGGTTGCCGCCGATCGCTCATATTTTTCCTGGCGTCAACGGTAAGCCGCTCGGCGGCATAAAACTGTCATGGGCCTCCGTTTGCAAAGCCGCCAAGATCGACGGCGCCCGGCTGCATGACCTTCGACACTCGTACGCCTCAGTACTGGCCAGCGCCGGGCTTTCGTTACCTATTATCGGAAGCTTGCTGGGCCATTCCCAACCGGGGACTACGGCACGCTATGCGCACCTTCTCGATGATCCGCTGCGCGCCGCGACCGAGCGGGCGGGGCAGATCATCACCGCCGGCAATCGGCCGGCTGCCGAAGTGGTCGACATCCGACGTCGGTCATGACCGATCGGCGGGCTGCGTTGGAAGCGGCGCTCAAGCGCCTGCCCGTGCTGCCTGACGGCGAGGCGAAGCTTCAGCGGGCGCTCGATCGTCTTGAAACCCTCGCCGATGCCGACCAGCCCATATCGGATATCGCCTTTCGACTGACCGGGAAGGCGGCGGCGAAGCGGGAACTCAAAACTTTGGTGCGGGACGCCCGGACGTTGGACGCCGAGGCGCTGGGGCTCCGCATCCGATCGATGCACGCTCCGGCGATCAAGGCTTTGGCGGACGTGGGTTTTACTCGAATGCCTGGTGGACGAGCTGCTGCGGCAGCCGCAGCAGTAGCCGACGTCGGCTCGGTGCCCACAAATGCAGGGCGCGGGCGGTCACAGGCCCGAAATCGGGCAAACGTGGTCGCCGCGCAACTGGTGATCGACTTCGCTACCCTGACCGGGATTCGACCCACCCAGAAACCAGTCCAGGGCCTGACCGACCGGGTCTTCGCGATCCTCGGGATCGAACTCCGCGATAAGGCGAACTCGACCGAGTCGATAGTGCGCGAGGCGATCAAGGCGTGGAGCGCCCGAGAAAAACTATAAGTCCATCGAATCCTTTGGACGCAGCCGGATATGTGTGGAAATTAGCCAGTCGCCCATGAAATCAGGAGGCGACACTGACTGACCAACCTAACGCCAGCGTCACGACGCTGATGTCTTCCACCGCGCTAAGTTCTACCACGGCACTGACGGCCGAAGATGTCCGCGCGAAGTTCACCGGCAATCGGGTGGATCTCGCCATGCTCGCGGAGGGGATGGGCTGCACTCAGCGCACCCTCTACAATTATTGTGAAGACGGCATGCCGTTCATTCGGGTAGCCGGCAAGCGCTACGTGGACCCGGACGAGGCCAAGGATTGGCTGATCCAGCAAGCCCAGCAACGCCGCGAGCCATCCCCCGAACCCGAGCCTGTCAGAGGCCCTGGGAGGCCCGCCAAGTCCGCTCCGGTGGCTCCCGCGCATGTCGAGAGCCGGGGGCGCCGCAGCCTGCCAGCGCGCTAAGAAAAACCCCCGGCACGCTTGGCGAACCGGGGGCGGCTAGTCACTTACGGAAGATGGTCAGTGGTGACCTAGCCGATCTGGTTTTCGAAGTCAAGCGCAAGTCGGGACGACCTGAAAGTCGTCCAAAATGAAGACCCTCACGTTTCTGGACATGGTTTCCGGCCTGGCGTGCTCTGAGCCGTATTGCGGCTGCAAGCGCGTCGTCAACCACGAGGTCAAGACGCACTGCCCGCTGTGGCACAACCATGAGAACGGTGACGCCACACCAAGCTTGTCGCTCCGTCTGCGCGACCGCATAGCCTGGGTGACATGCCACAGAGGCTGCGATCGTAGCGAGGTGCAGGAGGCGTTATTCCAGCGCGGCCTGTGGTGCTATGAGCCGTACTCTGGATATGTGCCGGACATTGGCGTCGCGGACTCCAGCCCCCGCCGTCCAGCCGGGGACGAGAACGACAAACATCATACATCGGCGATGCGCTGCTGGGATTGGTCTCAGACCGAAATGCGTGGCACCCCGGTCGAGCGCTATCTCACCAACCGTGGGATCGAACGCTACGTCACATCCAAGGCGTTGCGCTATCATCCCGAACTGTGGCACCGCGAAACCGATACCACGTACCCGGGCATGGTGGCGCTGGTGTTTGACACGCACAGCTATGAGCCAATCGCCGTCCATCGTACGTATCTCACCGAGGACGGACACAAGGCACCGATAAGCGCTAACAAAAAGACGCTGGGCAGATACAGGGGTCGGGGCATCGTTCCGCTTGATGATCCGAAAGAATTCCCTAGTCGAATATGTATAGGCGAGGGGATCGAAACCACCTGCTCGGGCGGCGTCATCTTCGGTGTGCCGGCCTGGTGTGGAATCAGTTCGGCAAATCTTCGGGGCGGCCTGGCGTTGACTGAGTCAGTCAAGGAAGTGGTTATTCTGGAGGATAACGATCTTGCCGGGCATTCATGCGCCAATGATGCGGCATGGTACTGGCAACAACGAGGTCTGATTGTGACTCGCTATATGCCCAATGTTGAGGGCCATGATTTCAATGATGTACTATTGCAACAAGGGACGCGCTAAACTATGGCCGAGAATGTAGAGAACTTGTATCATCAGAATGAAACGCCGGTTGATCCACCCAGCGAAGCGTCTTGCGGCTCCATTGACGAATTCGCCGCGCTGATTGACAGGGCGAACGTCGGATACAAATTCACCGGGTCAGACCGACGCCTGCTGATAGGGTGCGCCGCGACCGGTACGGAATTGTGGCACACGGTGCGGGCGCTCTTGCTTTGGCGCGGCATGACGAAAAAGTCTGTGAACGAGATCGCCGCCGCACCCGCAGCAGAATTGCAGCTAACATCATGCCGCGACCTGTTCTACGAGACGTTGCCCGAAATGGTCTCGCTGATTCCCGACCTGCTGTACGAGGGCCTCATCGGTATCATCGGGCCACCGAAGGTTGGGAAGGGCTGGTTGTTGTACGACATGATCGTCAATGTCGCGGGTGGCAAAACCGTGCTCGGACGGCCATGTGTGGCGGCCGAAACGATTTATCTGACGTTGGAGGACAACAAGCGGCGCGCGCAAAGCCGCATCAGCAAAATCACCCGTGGTGAACCGCCGTCCGAGGGCTGCTACGTACTATTTTCATCCGACCTGCGGGTCGAGGGTGGCGTGTTGACACTCGGGAATGGCCTGGAAGAGGCCATCGCCAATCTCTTGGATCGGCACCCCATGGTCAGGTTTGTGGCGATCGATACCCTCGGGCGGGTGACCGGCAGGCAGGATAGCGGTCAAGCCTCCTATAATTTCGACGTGCAGACCTTGACGAAGCTGCAAACCATGGCGCTTGCGCGACATATTTGTATTGGCGTGGTGCATCATACACGTAAGGCCAACGCGGCGGATTCGTTCGATACGATTCTCGGCACGCAAGGGCTGCGCGGTACCTTTGACCTGACGATTCTCGTTACTCGTTTAGGCGATGATGATGACGCCGAGGCGGACCTGGACGAGGCAGATAACAGCGATGCCGACGAGGATTGCAAGCCAGCCCGGCTGCGCACCGAGGGGCGCGACGTGGTCAAGGCGTTGGACATCCGCATTGAGCAGGACCCCGAGACGTGCGCATGGCAGGACCTGGGCAAGTTCAGCCTCACCACCCGACAGGCCCAGGACCGGATACGCCAGCGCGTGCTGCGTAAAATCATCGAACACGGCAACGCCCGGCGGGAAGCGGTGGTCGAATGGTTTCCCGAGTGCAAGCCAAATACAATTGACGGCTGCCTACGGCGATTGGTCTCGGCTGGCGAATTGCGCAATACTGAGCACGGAACTTATGCCCCAAACCTTACCACGAGGGGTAAGGTTTGACCCAAGGGTTCGTTGCTAGTGTGATAAAATCTGACACTTTCCCTCTGTGTGTCAGATGTCAGATTTTATGATGGGCGCAACGAATTTTTAGCGTATTGGCGGGGATTAGAGTATTTAAGGTTTTCGGACATTCCCTTCTTTTCAATGGTTTAGAAGTTTAGCGGTACAGAAATATACTACTACTAGCGCATTTCGTTGCTAGTGTGATAAAATCTGACACTTTCCTGAGAGAGGGAGAAGTGTCAGATTGTGTCAGATTGGGGGGGGGGGATACTCAACGTCCGAAGTAATAGTACTAAGGCGTCCGACGAAAGGCTGGTTCCGGCATGCCATAGCGTTCGCGCAACCGCTTCGCCACCACACTACCATTGGTTTCCGCCGTCTGCTTTGGTTCCGGCGTTGCTAATGGTGGCTGTGATCCCGCTCGGAACAAGTCAACGCCGTCCTGGCCGTATGCCAAAACGTAGCGCCCTGGGGGTAGTCGAGACACCAACGTCGCGTTGTTCATAGCGGGCTCCTTTGCCATCATGGTTTATACCGTGATTTGATACAGTGGATTCCATCCCGTGCTTTGGCTTGAACTCTGCTGGGGCACACCGAGGAAGATAATTCATCTCGAAAGCAGTTGCAAGTTATTCGCAACTGGACTCCATGCCACTCGCAAAACAGTCGGGGGACAGCAACAACGGGTGATCTCCATTGCAATACAAACCATCTGGCCCAGCGGTAGATGGATTCTGTACCGTAGACCACAGCTTTTCGGGCGAGTGGTCTACGGGTGGTCTAAGTGGTCTAGTGGTCTAAGGCGACTGGGGAGGACGTGGCGTAATGGGCAACCCAGCCACGGGCCTAACGCAACAATTCAACAATTCAACAATTCGATTACGTCACGATCTGGCCACCATGCTTCTACGTCTGACAGAACTTCTATACGGACCATTGATTTCGCGAGGATTTACGATCGCCTATCGCAAGCCCCTAGATAAATTATCTTGCGCTCCCTATCTTGTATCCCGCCGCAGTCCTAGGGTTTAGCGGCGGTTTCAAGTTTTTCCAACCAGACGATGCAACGGTATCCGCGCCGTGTCCGCAATCCCAAAAGTAAAGCAAGGTAGTGGGTGAGCAGTGATTAAGACGAATAAAAAAGTACGACACCTAGGTCCGTACTCGCGCGCGGATGCTTTGCAGCAGCTCGACCTTCGTACCCGTGAGGCCAAGCTGATGGCCATCGCCAAGCGCGAGTTGGTAGCGCATTGCGGCGGCAACCCGTCCGCCACGCAGCTATCGCTCATTGAGCAAGCTTGCCAGTTGAAGCTGCGGCTCAGCGTCATGGATCGCGCTTTCGCCGAGCGCGGCGGTGAGCAGACGGAGCTTGACTCCCGCACCTATCTGGCTTGGAGCAACAGTTTTACCCGGACATTGGCAAGGCTGGGCGTCGAAGCCGCGCCAGCACCAGCGCCGAGCCTCAGCGATTACCTGGGCGGTCTCGACTGATGACCCGCCACCCACTGCCGCCAATGCCCACGCCGCCTGTAGCCCCCGCCCCAGCCCCGCCACGGCTACCCTCGCCAGCGCCCGCAAACATGTCGCTCGCCAAGGCCATGGCCGATCCGAAGCTATTCGCTCCGCAGTTCAGCGGGCCAAGCTGGGCAGCCTGGCGGACATTCATCGCAGCGCTGTTTGGCTTGCCCATGACGGCCGAGCAATGGGAAGTCTACAAAACGTGCACAGGTCGGACCGAGGCGCCGACCATGCCGTTCCGCGAGGCATCTTTGATTTGCGGCCGGCGATCGGGCAAGTCGCGCCTGCTTAGTCTGATCGCGGTCTACCTGGCTTGCTTTTATGATTACAGTAAGTTCTTGGTCCCAGGCGAAACCGGTGTACTTGCAGTCATCGCGGCTGATCGCCGACAAGCCAGAGTCATTCTTCGGTACTGTTTAGGATTCCTAGAGTCGATACCGTTATTGAAGTCTAAAATCGTTAAGGCGGATGCTGAGGTCATCCAGCTCACGAACAACATCGTTCTAGAAATCCACACCGGCCGCATAGCCGCACCTCGCGGCCGTACCTTTATTGGTGTTTTGTGTGACGAGCTGGCGTTTTGGCGCGATGAGAATAGCAGCCACCCGGATAAGGACGTTGTGGACGCCGTTCGTCCTGGGTTGATCACCATCCCGACCTCAATGCTTTTGATGGCGTCATCGCCCTACGCGAAACGGGGTGTACTATATAACACGTATAGACGCCATTTCGCGAATAACGAATCAAAGACTCTCGTATGGCAGGCCCCGACCTGGACCATGAATCCTGGGATAGCGCGCGATGGTCCGACGATGACCCGCGCGTTTGACGATGATCCCGCAGCAGCAGCGGCGGAATATGGGGCCGAGTTCCGATCGGACATCGATTCCTTCGTCAGTCGCGAAGTCATTGACGCGAATACCGTATTCGGTAGGTTCGAGCTTCCGCCATTACATCGCTATGGCGAGTCAAACGCTGGGATCGCTATAGCTTACAAAGCCTTCGTCGACCCATCGGGGGGTAGCTCGGATTCAATGACACTCGCCGTTTCACACAAAGAGGGTGACATTGCAGTCCTAGATGCCGTACGCGAAGCCCACCCACCGTTCAGCCCGGAACAGACTGTCGCCGAGTTCGCGGCTTTACTGCTAACGTACGGAATCCATTCCGTAATGGGTGACAGATACGGAGGCGAGTGGCCAAGAGAGCAATTCCGCAAGCATGGGATACAGTACGAGCCCGCCGATAAGCCAAAAAGCGAAATATATAAAGAGCTGTTACCGTTGCTGAACTCGAGACGCGTAGAGTTACTGGACATCAATCGCCTCAATACACAGCTTGCGGGATTAGAGCGCCGTACTGCGCGCGGTGGCCGTGACAGTATAGACCATGCCCCTGGTGCACACGATGACGTGATCAATGTCGTTGCGGGGGCGTTAGTAATGGTGGCAAGTAAACCTGATAAATTAGATGTCTGGCGACGCCTTGCCATGCCTGGGGCGATCTGGACCGCCACCCATCCATAATCTCGCTAAACAATCCGCAATGTACTTTTAGAACGTCCATGCAATCCAAGTACAGTACAAGGCGAAGCCCATCCGGCAAGAATAAAGGTCTTGCACGCTAAACCGTGTCCAAGTTATAACGGACTTGCCCGCTAAAAAACCGACCGGAGGTAGCATGGGTGAAACGACCAAGCGGGAACGCGCCACCAACGCCGAAATGGAAGGCCGTCTCAAAGGGATAGTGCGTATTTGCTGGGAAATCCAGCCTTGCACCGTTCGGCAGGTTTTCTATCAAGCCAGCATTCGCGGCTTGGTGGATAAGACCGAGCAAGGCTACCGGAAAATCCAGCAGGCTTTGGTGACATTGCGTGACGATGGTTTGATCCCGCTTCCGTGGATCGTCGACTTCTCCCGTATTGTGCGCGCGCCAACAACCTTCGCCTCGCCGCTCGACGCGTTGGACACCGTGGCGAAATTTTACCGTGTTGACACATGGCAAGACGAAGCGGAGCGGGTGCTCGTGTTCATCGAAAAAGACGCGCTAACTGGCGTCATTCTGCCGGTGACCGACGAATATGGTGTGCCGCTGCTGTCGTTGCGCGGCTATTCTAGTATATCGTTTTTGGACAAGGTGGCTGAAGGCATACGACGCAGTGGTCGCCCCACCTTTGTCTATCATCTCGGTGATTGGGACCCGTCCGGCCAAGACGCCGCGCGCGCCGCGCATGCGGGCCTGACCAAGTATGCCCCCGAGGCGGACATTACGTTCATCCAGTTGGCTGTCAGCCCGTCGCAAATCGTGAAATGCAACCTGCCCAGTCGGCCGACCAAAGAGAGCGACAGTCGTACCGCCCAGTGGCTTCGAGATGGCAATGGCGATAGCGTCGAGCTTGACTCGATCAATCCGAACACGTTGCGTCAGATGGTCACGGACGCGATCGAGCAACATATCGTTCCGGAGTATCGGCTGGAGATGTTGTTGCAAGCCGAAGAGGACCAACAACGGCTGCGCGAAATTGCCGACCAATGGTCTGTCAGATCGCGCTCATAATCCAGCCAACACTCACTCCGACACCAAAAAGACACGCCCACGCGTTCGTGATTGATACTTCGGCGTATCGGCGTACGATTTGGCTTGCGCCACGCTCGGCGCGATCCCAGGCTGTTCTCGACGCAAATGATGGCTACTAATATCAAGTAGTCCACGAGATGCGGGTCAGGAGGAGCGGTCAATGAGTTTTAAAGCAGAAGTCCTCAATTACAATTGATTGGATCATCTGGGCGGTGAAGCGTGGAAACGTTTCCCCAATCAGGAGTTCACCCACCAAGTTCAACGGCGCGAGTACGTCAAGAATTGCTTGATCAGAGCAAACGGCGGGCTGCTGTGGACACTGCTTGAAAATGATCATGGGGATGATTTGGCCGAGGAAATCGACCATTTATTGCTCGAGACCCACCCAGAGGCGCCCCCTGTTTAATCGAGGTATTACAAATGTCAGTCCGCAAGCAACATACTATTTCTACTTTTATCGCTAGCCGAAACCGCAGCCGTGCAGCACGTCCCGGTATATACGAACGCTACACCCGCGACGCAGAAATGCCACCTGCCAATGAGGACGATCGGATCGCCCAGGCGGGTGACGATCCAATCGTAAAGAATATGAATCAAGAGGAAAAACCGAAAGGTCCGAAAGAGCTCGTAAGCATACTACCGACCGGCTTTGTTTACAGCTTGGAGACCGCCCAAAACGGTGGAATGATTCTGGTGCGCTATTCATCCGACGATGCGCTCGACCTTGGCGCGCCCAGCACCGGCAACGCCATCGCCAGCGTCGGCGACCGTGCCCACAGCGCCATCGCCGCCATGAACCGCGCTAACCGGCAGCTATGGGCCAAGAACGCCCCAGCCCCCAAGCCCACCCGCTAAGGAGCCAGTCCATGTCCGGCAGTACTGGTGGTGGCGCGCAAGTTCTCCGCGAATTTGTCATGCGGTTGGGATTCGCGACCGATGAGCGGTCGCAGCGGAGCTTCCTCGATTCCGTAGGCGCCATGACCAAAAGAATGGTTGAGCTCGGCGCGGCCGTGGAAGCCGCTGCCGCCGGCGTCGTTGCCGGCGTTGCCAAAATGGCGTCCGTCTCCGAGGGACTCTACTACCTTTCGCAACGCACTGGTTCCTCGGTGCGCAACATCAACGCTTTCAAGTTTGCCTTTTCCGAATTGGGCAGTTCCTCGGAAGAGGCGACTGCCTTGTTGGAAAAGTTCTCGTCGTGGATACGCGAAACGCCGGGTCACATCCAACTCATTGAATCACTGACTCACACAAAATATACCGGCGCCGTTCAAGGTCTCACCGATCTCGGTAAGGCGTTGGGCGATATGCTCAATCACGGGGCGAGTTATGCCCAAGTACGCAGCATTGCAGAACAACTCCATATTTCCGAACCCGAACTACAGGTGTTGCTACGCGGGACTGCGAAGTTCACCGCTGAATACAAGTCGATGGCCGACAAGATCATCGGCGATCAAAACCGCATCGCCGAGAACGGCACTTTCTTCATGCAGCGATATCGATCGCTGCTGTCCGCCATAAACGATTTTGCCGTCCGCCTCGGCGGTGATCTATCCCGCGAACTCGCCGGGGATATGGAAACGCTGCGGGGCTATTTACTCCAGCACGCCAGCGAGATCACTGCGATCATCGATACGACCGCCCATGGCATCCTGGCGGCTGGCAAACAGATCGTGACCTGGGTGGGTGATCTCGTCAGCGGCTTTGAGTCACTCAAAGTCGTGTTCCTCAGTTTGAACCCGGCCCAGCAGGCAGCCGTGGAGGCCCTGGGTCTGATCACGGCCGCGATCTATGCGTTCAATTTAGCCTTCCGTCTCAGTCCGCTCGGCAAGATCGCCTTGCTTGCGACAGCGATCACTGAACTGTTCGGTGATTACACCAATTGGAAGAACGGGGCCGCGCATTTCATCAATTGGGAGAAGTGGAAGCCCGAAATCGATGCCGCAGCCACTGGGATGAAGTGGATCGGCAACGCGATCGATTTCGTTACCGGCAAACTTGACCATTGGCAGGATACGCTAGCCAGCGTCGCCAACTACATCGAAAACATTTGGCATAACAAGATCGTCGCCGCGTTTCAGAATACTATTCATTCGATGGAAAGTATCATTACCGACAACCCGGTATTCCAGGCCTTGTCGCATCTGTTGCCCGGATTCAACCTCGGCACCAATAGCGGATCGAGCCAAACCACCCCGCAAAGCGATGACAGTAACCAGCCATCATTCTGGGACCGGCTGAACCAATTCGCGCCTGACAAGCTTGGCGCAGAGGCGCGGGCCTGGATCACCGGGAACAGCGCCAAGAGCGCCAGCGATCCGATCGTCAAACACGCGGTCGATTTCTTCAAGCATGCCGGCCGATCGGCCCAAGCGGCCGCAGGCATGGCAGCCAACCTGTATGCCGAGTCTCGGCTGAACCCTGCCGCCGCGAATGCGTCCGGACATGTGGGCATTGCGCAGTGGTCCGGAGAACGCCAGCAACGTTTTCATGAGTACGCTAAAGAAATGCATTTGCCCGATCACCCTCTCGCGCAAGCCAATTTGGACGAACAGCTTGGGTTCTACAATTGGGAATTGAAGAAGTACGAGCCGCAGGCCAACAGCCTGTTGGACGCCGCACAATCACCCGCGCAAGGCGCCCTCGGTGGCATTGCCAATGAGCGGCCGGAAGGCTACCGGAGTCCGGGGATGCCGGGCTCGCTGTACCCGCAGCGCGCCGCACTGGCCCAACAAATCTATCAGTTGAACCCAGGCTTCGATGTGGCCGCCGCGACGGCGGTGCCACCGCTATCGGGCGCGGCGATGGCCGGCACCACCATCAATCACTACCAAAATAACAATTTCCACGCTGATGCGGTGACCGACCCAAGGCAGGCGGTTGCCCTGCTGAGTCAACAACTCAGCAGACAGAACGCCGACCTGATTCGTAACGGGACTTCAAACGTCACGTAGAACAAATAGAACGGAGAATTTAGTAATGGCTGGCATTGGTCGTCCGTTTAAGAAGGGCGAAGTTGCGAACCCGACAGGCCGGCCGGTGGGTCACTTTCGACCCAAGGTGCCGACCTGGGATGAACTTCCGATTTCCATCAAAGGTTTGCAAACCCGGCTTGATCGGATCGAGTGGGCGATCCGCCAACTCATCAACGCCCGCCCCGATCCTGATGGACCGCGTGAGGCCGCGCCAGACGGATCGGCCTGTGAGTGCCAGGAGGACCCCGATCAGGACCCAGACGGCGACGAGACCGAGGCCGAAGACGAGGGCGGCTTCATCAAATTGCCCAATGGAAATCACATGCTGCGGTCGAGCACGAATAAGCACGTCCCCGGGCAGCCGAACATGCCCGGCCATCGGACGGTCGACCAAGTCGCCGCCATCAACCGGAAAAACCGCAAGTTCTATAGCCGCTGAAGGAGATGAAAATGGACAGCCAAACGCAGACTGCAACCCGAAATGACAGGATCATGGAAGCGATGATCAGGCGGGGGTTTCAGCCCGACCGCAGCCTGGCAAAAACTGCTTGGTGGAATGGCGAGGACATTGCGATCCGCGAAGCAGCCGTCGCGGAAATAGATGGAAACGATACCATTGCGAACGCGCTGGCGATCATTCCTGAGGCGGAAGTGGCCCAGCCCGAGACGACTGCCCGAGCGGCCTTACGCAAAGAGATCACCAAGCGCGAAATTCTTCGCTATTCGTGGGGCGAGTGCCAGGCAAACCAACAGCGCGCTGCGGATCGCGTGATCGATCTGACCGAGCGGCTGGGCCAGTTTTGCGACCTGGATGAGGAGATCATGGATCACGCGCGGCTGGCGATAAGCCAAGAAGAGGACCAGCTATTGCCAGCCCACGTCCAGGCCCGACGCGCCCAGCGTGACAGGCTGGCGGACCATTATAATCTCGTGGAGGCGACGCACCAGCGCTTCACCACTGAGGTGCGGCTGGGTGCCGAGGCAGTGCAGCGGGCAGAGCAGGCCGTCGCAGAGGCCGCGACTGCGGTGCTGGCGGCGGTCTATCTAGACCGGCTGGCAGAGTGCGAAGCGCTGGAACAACAAGCCGCAACTTTCAGGACCGAAATCGCATCGTTCGCGGCAACCTGGTTCCCCGTCACACCGGTCAACAGTCCTCTGGGCACGTTGCCGAATGGGCACGCCTTGACCGTGGCGCCAGGCGTAGCGCCGGTGAAGTCCAAGCGCCTGGCGAGCTTCCTGCAAACGCCGCCGGCCAACGCTCAGGTCCAGCCGCACCCAGAACGGCAGGCCGCGATCCGCGCCATGCACGAGGCGCTGACCGCCACGCCCGCAGACCTTGCGGACCCAACCGAGCCCATGGAGGGGTGATGGGGTTGGACGCTGGTGGACGGCATGGGCACGCCTGTAGCCCGGCTGGGGTATCAGGGTAGCTTTGATCCCGGCTATGCCTTCCAGGGGCAGGCCAGGCAATTTCTGGCCCGTGTGAGGCGGACTGATCTTGCCAGCAAAGCGGCGAACGGCGCCCTGCGGGAGACGCTTAAGCGGCGTCGCCCAGGCAAGGTGCCAACAACTGATTTCCTCATTGCGTTGGAGCGGGCGTGGGCGAGGATGCCCGCGAGCGACTCGGTCCTATGCCGCATACAGCGGGAGCGAGGTCGGCTGAGCATTCGGGATTTGCGGATTGCCCCATGCGAATTGGTTCATGGTGAGGACCACAATGGACCACCTGAGGTCGGCCTGCTCTTGGCCGTCTGCCACCTGACCATCGCGCGCGGCGTGGAAGAGCTGGGCGTGCGGGAGCAAGCGTTCGTCGGCTTCCATGCACTCGCCCGATGGTACCAGCGATCCTTCGACCAGTCTGATGCCTCGCTCATGAACGACGTCAGCAGGCTGTTCGTAAAGCGCTTAACCATTCTGGCCACCGATGCCGAGGAGTTTGTCGTCGAAGCCGGTAGCGGGTCCTGGAGGGGCGAGATTTGCGAGGGGACAGACTCGAATCAGCCGATTCTCAGGGTGGCGACGTTCCACGGTTTCGGCACGCGGCGGCCCTGATCCTCCAACAGATGCCGCGCTCAAAATCGTTCTGGGGTTTTAATTGGTTACGATTTTATTGGTCTGGTCCCAAGTCGCGCGGGTAGGGATAAGAGTTGTGATAAAAGGATCTTCCACCGAGGGAGCACCCACTCAGGGTCTACCTCATCGCCGCGCGCACGCGCCTCTTCACCAGAACAACGACGCTCAAGCCAATCCATTGTTCCTGGGTCTTCCATCTCTATTTTCAAACGTCCTTGTCGCCATCTGGCAACTGTTTGTTCTGTGGGTTCAGTTGTCTCTGCAATATCTTGGGCTAAAACCGAAAAGTCCCGATAAAGCTTGTCATGGGTCCTAGCATGATCGTGAAACCCTATGACGATATCCAACGCGCTTAGAAAAGCGACTACCAGGGCCATAACCTTAGCCGTGTGAGCGTCCTGGTTTATTAGCGTTACGAACGTGGCACCCCCCGAGAGAATGATGAGAATTTTCGTAATCTTGTCGCACATGTCGAAAAAACTGCGCCTGTATGCGTGATACCGCATCGACTTGGCACTAGTGAAACTCAGGCCGTATGTCTCGTCCTCGATTTGCTCATTAACGTGACCCATGATTACGCTTAGCCTTTTGGTTTTGGCTTTTTCGGGGGCGGACGTGAGTCCCTAACCGGTCTTACCGTCTGATGATCCTTAGCGAAGATTCCATGCTTCCGAGCGGCTTTTTTAGATGCGGGCGGTTTTTTTGGACCAAGGGGCGGTTTCTTCGACATGATATAATGAGCTTCCTCTAGGTTTGGAAGTGATCCTCAGCCCCGTTAATCCGCCGTTGCGCCCGCTGCCTCCCGGCCCCCAGGCATCAATGCCCCCGCGCCAGCCGGGTTGGCGTGGGCACCCCTGCCACAGCGGACATGCCTGACCAAACCTTGCCGAAATTCTGCGGACACGCTGCGGACAATTTCTTAAAAATCAAAACTACGATCCGATTTTTTATCGAAAAACTGTTTGTTTTCAATGGTTTAATGGCGCGCCCGGAAGGACTCGAACCTCCAACCCCCAGATTCGTAGTCTGGTGCTCTATCCAATTGAGCTACGGGCGCATGCGGGCGGCGCGGTGTAGCCGAACCCCCGCATCCTATCAACCCCCGAGACATGATCGGCAAGACCCCAGGCCGACGAATTGCGCGACGAAACCGACAACTGGATTTGGTCACGCCTAGACCACGCACATCAGACAGGACGCGCGCACCGGTGGGGGCGCGATGGAGGTTCACGCGTTGGCGGGCGACGTCCCCCAAACCGCGCGGCTGTAGTCCCGGCAGAGCCGTCGCGAATTAGTACCGCGCATCAGTGAAGCGCGATATGTCGCTGCTTGTTTGAATATCCCATTCACGTGGCCTGATCGTGGACGCTCCGCGTCTCACGCTGCTCTGCGATCCGGATACTACGCGGCCAGTTTATCCAGTTCGCGCAGGATCGATTCGCCCATCACCCCGGTGCCGACCCGAGCGCTGCCCGGAGCCATGATATCGGCGGTGCGAAGACCGTTCTTGAGCACGTTGACGCAGGCCTTCTCGATCAAGCCGGCGTCCTCCTCCATGCGAAAAGAATACCGCAGCAACATTGCGAAGCTCAGCAACTGGCCCAGCGGGTTGGCGACGCCCTTGCCGGCGATGTCGGGGGCGCTGCCGTGGATCGGTTCATAAAGCGCATAGCGCTTGCCGGATGGCTGCACCGCGCCCAGCGTGGCGGACGGCAGCATGCCCAGGCTGCCGGTCAGCATCGAGGCCAGGTCCGACAGCAGATCGCCGAACAGGTTTGAGGTGACGATCACGTCGAACTGCCGAGGGTTGCGCACCAACTGCATGGCGCAGTTGTCGGCATACATGTGGGTCAGCTCGACGTCGGCGAATTCCCGCTCGCGGAGCTCGGTCACCGTCTGGCGCCAGAACATGCCCGATTGCATGACGTTGGCCTTCTCCACGCTGCACACCCGGCTGTGCCGATTGCGGGCGAGCTCGAAGCCGACGCGGCAGACCCGCTCGATTTCGCCGGTGGTGTAGCTTTCGGTGTCGAAGCCGCGTTTCTGCCCGTCGGGCAACGCTTCAACGCCACGCGGTTCGCCGAAATACACGCCCCCGGTGCTCTCGCGCACGATCATCAAGTCCAGGCCGCGCACCACGTCCGCCTTGAGGGTGGACGCCTCGACCAGCGGGTCCAGCACGATGGCCGGCCGCAGATTGGCGAACAGGTCGAGTTCCTTGCGCAGGCGCAGGATCGCCAGTTCGGGACGCAGATCGAACCCCAGCCGGTCCCATTTCGGGCCGCCCACCGACCCGAACAGGATAGCATCGGCGGCTTTGGCCTTCTCCATCGTCGCATCGGTTATCGGCGTGCCGTAAGTATCGATGGCGGACCCGCCGACATGATCGTCAGACACGTCGAAGCTCACCATGCGGCGGCGACCCAACCAGTCGATCACCCGCCGAACCTCTCGCATGACCTCGGGACCAATGCCGTCACCGGGGAGAATGAGCAGCTTCTTGTTGGCGGTCATCCAGCGGTCCTTTAGTTGCGGCGGTTGCTCAATCGACGATCGACGGAAAGCCGGGACACCGCGCGAAATCAAAACCGCTGCGATGCGTCCGGCCCGGGCCTGAACCCTGCTAAGCGGCCGTGGTCGAGGGCAGCCAGGGCTGGCTTTGCCGCCGCGTGGCCTCGAAGTCGTCGATCCGCGCGCCGTGCTGCAGGGTCTGGCCGATGTCGTCCAGGCCATTCAGCAGCGAGTGCTTGCGGAATGGGTCGATCTCAAAACCGATCTCCTCACCGTTTGGGCGGATCACGACCTGGCGAGCCAGATCGACGGTGACACGGGCGTTGCCGCCCATCTTGGTATCGTCGATCAGCTGGTCGCAGACTGCGCGCGGCAGACGGATCGGCAGGATGCCGTTCTTGAAGCTGTTGTTGTAGAAAATGTCGGCGAAATCAGGCGCGACGATGCAACGAATGCCGAAATCCAGCAGCGCCCAAGGCGCGTGCTCGCGCGACGATCCGCAGCCGAAATTCTCGTGTGCGATGATCACCTGAGCCTGACGGAACGGCTCCTGATTCAAAACAAAATCGGGCCTCTCCTTGCCGTCCTTGTCGAAGCGCAGTGGGTCGAACAGATGTACCCCAAGTCCGGAGCGCTTGATGGTTTTCAGAAAGCGTGCCGGAATGATCTTGTCGGTGTCGATGTTCTGCATCGGCATCGGTGCCGCGACGGCAGTGAGAGTGGTGAACGGTTGCATGACTGCGCTCCTGCCGGTTAAACCAACTGCCGCACGTCGGTCAGCCGACCGGTGACCGCCGCCGCCGCCGCCATTGCCGGCGACAGCAGATGGGTGCGCCCGCCCTGGCCTTGCCGGCCCTCGAAGTTGCGGTTC
This sequence comes from Rhodopila sp., assembly GCF_965277165.1. Lineage (GTDB taxonomy): Bacteria > Pseudomonadota > Alphaproteobacteria > Acetobacterales > Acetobacteraceae > Rhodopila. The sequence continues at coordinate 33,050 of NZ_CBDICE010000005.1, read as the reverse complement.
GACGTGCTGGCGCAACGCTGACCCGGTGTCAGCTTGTCGGGGTTCATGCCCAGGCACATCGAGCAGCACGGGTCGCGCCACTCGAACCCGGCTTCTAACAGCACTTGATCGAGGCCTTCCTGCTCGGCCTGTCGCTTGACCAGGCCGGAGCCGGGCACCACCAGCGCCTGCACCCCATCGGCCACCTTGCGGCCCTTGGCGATCGTGGCGGCGGCACGGATGTCCTCGATTCGGCCGTTGGTGCAGGACCCGATGAACACCACGTCGATCGGCAAGTCCTGCATCGTCTGGCCGGGCGTCAGCGCCATGTATTCCAGCATTCGCTGCAACTGCGATCGCTTGCCCTCATCGGCTTCGTCGGATGGGTTGGGCACGACACCGGTCACCGGCACCACCGCGCCGGGCGTGGTGCCCCAGGTGACCATCGGAGCGATTTCCGCCGCGGTCAGCTTCACCACGGTGTCGAAATGCGCGCCGGGATCGCTGGGTAGCGTCTGCCAGTAGGCAACCGCCTGGTCGAATGCATCGCCCTTGGGCGCGAAATCGCGGCCCTTGACGTAATCGAACGTGGTCTGGTCCGGAGCGATCAGGCCGGCCCGCGCACCCGCCTCGATCGACATGTTGCTGACCGTGCAGCGTCCCGCCATGTCCAGCGCACGAATGGTGTCGCCGGTGTATTCGATGACGTGGCCGTTGCCGCCCGCGGTGGTGATCTTGCCGATGATCGCCAGCACGATGTCCTTCGCCGAACAGCCGAAGCCCAACGTGCCGGCGACGTCGATCTGCATGTTCTTGGCCGGGTTCTGCAGCAGCGTCTGCGTCGCCATCACGTGCTCGACCTCGGACGTGCCGATTCCGAACGCCAGCGCGCCGAGTGCGCCATGCGTCGAGGTATGGCTGTCGCCGCAGACGATGGTTGTGCCGGGTAGCGAGAGCCCGAGTTCAGGTCCGATGATGTGCACGATGCCCTGGCGCACATCCAGGATCGGGATGTAGGGCACGTCGAAGGCGGCGACGTTCTGCTCCAGGGTCTGAACCTGGATCCGGCTGTCGGCTTCCTTGATGTCGGTCGGAATGCGTGACCCGACGGTCGGGATATTGTGATCGGCGACGGCGATGGTCAGGTCTGGCCGACGTAGTTTGCGGCCGGCCTGGCGCAGGCCCTCGAACGCCTGGGGACTGGTGACCTCGTGCAAGAGATGCCGGTCGATGTAAAGGATGCAGGTCCCGTCAGGGAGTTTCTCGACGACGTGGCTGTCCCAGATCTTGTCGAACAGGGTGCGAGGCCGGCTGGCGGACATATTTGCTCCCGATTGTCGCGCATTGTAGCGGGAAGATTTGGACGAACCCCTGGTTTTGTGCAACCCGCCCAAGCTTCAGCGCTGGCGTTGCAGCCATGCAAGCGCGCCGTTGGCCGCCGCCACGGCGGTGCTGAAGCAGGCTTGTAGCAGGTAGCCGCCTGTCGGAGCCTCCCAATCCAGCATCTCACCGGCGGCGAACACACCCGGGCGCTGGCGCAGCATCAGCGACCCATTCAAGGCGTCCGCCCGCAGCCCTCCAGCGCAGGAGATCGCCCGCTCGATCGCCGCTGGCGACAGCAACCGGATCGGCAGCGCCTTGATCAGCGCGGCAAGGCTTTGGCTCGTCGCGCCATTGCGCAGCGCCTCTTGTACAAGGCCGATGGCTTCTGGAGCCAAGCCAGCCTGCTTACGCAGGGTGTTAGCCAGCGACTGGTCGGTGCGTGGACCCGCGAGGCGGCCATCCAGCGCGGCCCGGGTCAAATCAGGCTTGAGATCGAGTTCGATCGTCGCGCAGCCTTGCGCCAGGATCGCGTCGCGCAACCGCGCCGACAGCGCATAGATGACGCCGCCCTCCAATCCGCGTTCGGTGATCATTGCCTCGCCGCGGACGGTGTCGGGGCTATAGCGCAGTGCCAGCCGCTTCAGCGGCCGACCGGCGAAACGGCTACGAAAATGCGGCGTCCAGTTCACCAGGAAGCCGCAATTGGCCGGTTTAAAAGGGGTCGTCGAGTCGGCAAGATACGCCACCCATCCGGCGTCTGACCCCAGACGCGGCCAGGAGGCGCCCCCGCTCGCCAGGATGGTGACAGCAGGGGCGACGCGGATCTCGCCGCTGACGGTGCGGAAGCGCAGCCTGCCGTCGGTGTCCCAGCCGGCCCAGCAGTGGCGGGTGCGCAGTTCCGCGCCCTGGTCGGCGAGCCGTCGGAGCCAAGCCCGCAATAGCGGCGAGGCCTTCATTTCGCGCGGGAAAATCCGGGCACTGGACCCGGTAAAGGTCGGCTGGCCGAGGTCGTTGCACCACGCGATCAAGGCTTCGGGCGGATAGGCCGAGACGATCGGTTCAAGCCAGGGGCGGGCTGACCCGTAGCGGGCGACCAAGCGTGGAAGCGGTTCGGCGTGCGTCAGGTTCAGGCCGCCCCGGCCGGCCATCAGCAGCTTGCGGCCGACCGTTGGCATCTGGTCATAGACGGTGACCCGGACCGCTGCCCGCGAAAGCACCTCGGCCGCCATCAGGCCGGCCGGACCGCCGCCGATGACCGCCGCCGTCGGGGTCAAACCGTTCAGGCCGTCGGACCGACCATCACGCGGCCATGGCCCCGGCTTCGCGTCGAATCCCCCGCTGGCGGATCACGCGGCTGCGTCCTGCATCATCGTGGTGACGACCTGGTACCCCGGGCCATCGACCCGGCGGCCGGTGGACGGATCGACCAGCAGCGGGTCCACCGGCTGCCCGGTTTCGGTGTTGACGATCCGCACGGTCCGGTCGTCAGGGGGGAAATGCTTGTTGCCGAATGCCAGCATGGACAGCAGCACCGGGCGGAAATCCTTGCCGCGCGGCGTTAGCAGATATTCGTCGCGCGGCGGCCGTTCGTTGTAGCGCCGGCGCACGAGCAAACCGGCCTCGATCATGGCATTCAACCGCCGGGTCAGCATGTTTGGCGCGATGCCAAGGTTTTCGCTGAACTCGTCGAAGCGGGTCAGGCCGCGGAACGCATCGCGCAGGATAAGGATGCTCCACCACTCACCGACATGCTCCAGGCCCCGGGCGATCGGGCACGGCATGGTCCTAAAACTCTTGCGCTGCATGTTGTCCACACTCATTGTGAAACTACGATATTGATAGTTGGTCAGTAACGAGAACGACGTCAATGCCAAATCGGCCCTGCTGCGCCACGGGGTCGGGAACCGGTCTGGGACGACCGTCTTGTCAACGGCGCGGGCGTGCCGGAACGCCCAAAACCTCCGCCCCGGCCAGTACATCGCGGGTGACCACACTGCCGGCGCCGATCACCGCGTCATCACCCACGGATATACCCGGCAGGATGATCGCCCCGCCGCCGATCCAGACGTTGCGCCCGATCCGGATCGGGCGACCGAATTCGAGCCCGGAGGCACGCCCCGCCGCATCGCGCGGATGATCGGCGGTCAGGATCTGCACCCCTGGCCCGATCTGTGTCCGATCGCCGATCACTACCGGCACGACATCGAGGATCACGCAGTTGAAATTCAGGAACACACCGGCGCCTAGGCTGATGTTGAAGCCGTAATCACAATGAAACGGCGAGCGGATCACCGCGTCCCTGCCGACCGCGGCAAACCGTTCCACCAGCAGTTGCTGCCGATCCGCCATGTCCAGCGCGGCGTTGTAGCGCGCCATCCACTGCTGCGCCCCGGCCAGGTCCGCCTGGATGTCCGGCGCGGTGGCGTCATAAAGCTCCCCGGCGAGCATTTTATCTTTCTCGGAACGCGCCATGTGGTCCTTCATTTGTATCGCCAGGCTTGGCATTCGCGATCGCCAGGCTTGGCGGATTGTTTGATCCCATGATCGGCGCGCCGGGGAGGATTCGCTGGCGGACGCTCCGCCGAAGCCGCGATCCTGCGCTAATTAGGTTTCCGCCAGCAGCAACGGCAAATGCCGCGTCAGCAAGCCATCCGCGTCGCGCAATTCATGTACGATGGTAAAATGATCTGCCCGGGGCACCGGGATCAGTGCCCCGGGCAGATGCGCCGCCGACCGCAGGGCATGCAAATCCCGGCTGTCCGATATCAGCGGCGGCAATTCCGCGGTGCCGTACGCCAAGGCCAGCGGCTTGTTTACCGGCTGCAATCGCATCGGTGACAGCCTGGCGATCTCCCGCTCGGTCAGCTGCAGTTTTTCGTTCAGATAGGTATCCCGCAGCGGTCCCAGTTCGAAGATGCCGGAGATCGCCAGGCCCGCCTTAACCAGCGGATGCCCCAGGCAGACGGCGGTCAGGTGGCCGCCCGCCGACCAGCCGGACAGCACGATGGGGCCGTTGATCCCACGCGCCGGGCCGTACGCCGCCAGCCAATCCAGCGCCGCGTTGATCTCGGCCGCGATCTCGGTCAGTGACGCGTCGGGCGCCAGCGTGTATCCCGGCAGCGCCGCCGCCCAGCCGCGCGCGTGCGGGCCGGCGATCAGGTTGGCGAACTGGTCCTTGCTGTTGCGCTGCCAGTAGCCGCCGTGGATGAACACAATGCACGGCGCATCCGGGTCGGCCAGCGGAAACAGGTCCCAGGTATTGCGTTCCCGAGGGCCGTAGCGCAGGTCCAGGTGCAGCGAGTTGGTGGTGCGGAACACCGTCGAGGCCACCTCCCGGGCGGCGTTCAGCACCGGACTGTCGGTGACCGCCGCCGAATTGTTGTAGGCGGCGTCCCGTTCCGCCTGGGTCAGCTCGCCCCATCTCGCCAGCGGGCTCATGCGGTGGCCCGCTGATACCAGTCCATGATCTGTCGGCCTTGCCAGAATAGCGCACCCGGACGGCTGGCGATGTGGGTCAGAGCGCGCTCGAACCAGCCGATGCGGTGCGGCACGCCGCTGATAAAGGGATGCACGGCCAGCCCCATGACCTTCGCCCCCTGGTCCCCGGCTTCCTCATAAAGCCGTTCGAACTGGGCGACGGTGCGATCGTAGAGTTCCTCGGCGCGATGGTGCTGGATCATCATGATCGGGATATCGTTCAGTTCGACGCTGTACGGCATCGTCAGCATCGGGCCGTGCGCGGTGCGCAGCGTGGCTGGCAGATCGTCTACCACCCAGTCGGCGCAGTACCTGATGCCGGCCTCGGCCAGCAGATCCGGGGTATCCAGCGTCTGGGTCAGGCCGGGCGCGAGCCAGCCGACCGGGTCGTGGCCACCTGCCTCGCGCAGCGTGGCGATGGCGTCGCGGATCATCGCCCGCTGGTCAGTCACCAAGTGGGTGGCGGTCTGGTGGTAGCCATGCACCATAAACTCCCACCCCGCATCGCGGCAGGCTTGGGTGACCCGTGGGTAGGCGGACGGCACCGCGCCGTTGATCGCCAGCGTGGGCGCGATGCCGTGCAGGTCGAGCGCTGCCTTCAGCCGCCAGAAGCCGACCCGCATGCCATACTCGTGCCATGCCCAGTTCGGCAGGTCGGGCACTACCGAGGCACCCTGCGGCGCGCTGAGCACCTGACGCGGCATGACGCGGTCGATGTCCCAGCGCTCGAGGTTGACCACCAGGAAAACGGCGACGCGTTTGCCGCCGGGCAGCGCCAGCTTCGGGCGGTCGATGGCGGCCTGGTATTCAAGGCGTTCCTCGGGTCTTTGCGGACTGGTCATGGCCGGGATGATGACCGGTCCGTGATGCCGGTTCAAGGCGGCGTGTCCAGCGTGGCCTAACTCGGCGCCCCGCATCAGGCGCAGCAGCGACCCACGCGGATACCGCCGCCGGGCGCGCGGCCGCTGTCAGTTCGGTTGAGCCGCCGCCTCTGATCATCGGCGTGCTTTGTCTTGAATGACTTGTATTTGACTGCTACATAAAACCACTTGGTCACGCGACAACACTGTTTCCGCGACGCCGGTTCGACACGACATCGTCAGCCTATCGACCCGCGACGCGGGCCAGTCGAAACGTCCAAAAACAAGGAGGCAACAATGCTCAAGAAACTTCATCATGTCGCCTACCGCTGCAAGGATGCGACCCAGACAGTCGATTTCTACACCAACGTGCTCGGGCTTAAATTCTCCCACGCCATCGCCCAGGATCGGGTCCCCTCCACCCAGGCATGGAACCCCCATCTGCACGTCTTCTTCGAGATGGAGGACGCATCGAGCATCGCATTCTTTGAACTGCCGGAACTGCCCGCAATGCAGCCCGATCCCAACACCCCGGAATGGGTGCAACATCTCGCGCTGGAGGTGGCGGACATGGCGACCATGCAGGAAGGCGTCCGCCGCCTGCGCGACCGCGGCGTGGAGGTGATCGGCCCGATCGACCACCATTTCTGCCAGTCCGTTTACTTCTTCGATCCGAGCGGACACCGCCTGGAGATGACGGTGCGGACCGAGACCAAGGATGACGCCGAGCGGTTCGCCAAACAGGCCGAAGTGACGCTGGCTGGCTGGCAGGCACGCAAGGCAGCGACCGCGGGCGCATAATGCGGTGACCAGGTCGGTCACACGCCACGCGCGTAGCCGGCCTGGTCCGTCAATCAAGCACTACTTCTTGCCCGGCAGCTCGATCCCGGCCAACTGCTGCCACACCCGGATGACGAACGAATCATCCTTCAATCCGTGCCCGTTCGCCGCCGCGGCCAGGAACAACTGATGCGCCGCCGCCGCCATCGGCAGCGGAAACGTCAGCGCCCTGGCCTGATCCAGCACGATGCCCAGATCCTTGACGAAGATGTTCACGGCTGAAGACGGCGTGTCGTCCCCCGCCAGGATATGCGGCACCCGGTTCTGCCACATCCAGGAACTGCCAGCGGACTCCGAGATCACCTTGAACAATGTCTCCGGATCCGCTCCGGCCCGAATACCCAGGGCCAGCGCCTCGGCCGCGGTGGCGATGTGCACCCCGGCCAGCAACTGGTTGACCATCTTGACCGTGCTGCCGACCCCAATCGCCTCACCCAGCCGCCAAACCTTGGTCGACATCGCCTCCAGCAACGGGCCGGCCTTGTCGAACGCGGCTTCCGACCCCGACCCTATCACCGTCATTGTCCCCGCCCTGGCCCCGGCGGACCCGCCGGAGACCGGGCTATCCAACATCAGGAAGCCGGCCTCCTCGATCCGCTTGCCCAGCGCCATCGCCGCATCGGGCGCCACCGTGGCGCAGCACAGGATCACACCGCCGCGTCGCAGCCGCGGCAGGCAACCGTTGTCGCCGAACAGCACCTGCTGGGTCTGCGCCGCGTTGATGACGAACACCACCACCGCTTCCAGATCCGCGGGCAAGGCGTCCGCCGAAACCACCACCTTGCCGCCCTCGGCGGCAAACGCCGAGCGGGTCTCCTCGCGCGGTTCGCATCCGGTGACATCATGTCCCTTGCGCAGCAGGTTCAGTGCGGCGCCCATGCCCATGTTGCCCAGCCCAATGACGCCTACTTTCATGATTTTCTGTTCCCGCGCATCGAATATGAAGCATTACCGCCCGCGCCAGGCATGAATGGGCCGCACTCGCGGGCCGGCAACAGGCTTCGGATCCGCATCAGATATGACGGACTGCCGGATCCAGCCCCAGAAAATACTTGCCGCAGGTTTCGATGTGGCCGGTTCGAGCCTGCACCTGCTGTGCCGAAGCGTGAATATCGCGCATTTTCCGCTCGAACGGGTTGCTGGTGAAGATCGCCGTCGCGCCGGCCTCGTGGTAGGCGAACTCAGCCACCTCTTTGGCCCGTCGGATCGCGGTCGTGGTCGCAAGGCGCATCATCACCCGGTTTTCCAGATCCAGCGCGCCGGCGCACCGGATGCAGTCCTCGCCGTCGCGGATCGTCTCTAGCACGAAAGCCCGAGCCGAACGCAGCTTGGCCTCGTTTTCCGCCACCAGGTGGTGCATCACCGAACTGTCGCGCAGCGCGCGTGATGTGTTCGACGGTTTCTTGGTCTGTGCCAGGCTTCGCAATTCGTCCAGCATGCCGCGGGCGATCCCGATGGAGACCGCCGCGAAGCCGCAGGCATAGGCGCTGGTGGTGGTGAAGCGGAAGAACGGCTGATCGATCCGGCGTTCGGCGTCGAGATCGCGCCGAACGCTGTTGGCTTCCGGCACGAACACGTCGTGCAGCGTGTAGCCGTCGCTGCCGGTGCCGCGCAGTCCGACCACGTCCCAGTTGCTGACCCAGTTCAACTGGTCCTGCCGCAGCAGCATGGTGCGCTCGATCGGGCTGCCGCCGGCGTCGCGTAGCAGCGATCCGTCCGGCAGTTCAACATGGCAGTGTGCGCCCATCCAGCTTGCATGGTGGCCACCGCTGCCGAAGCCCCATTTGCCGGTTACCCTATAGCCACCCGGCACGACCTTGGCGCGGCCCTCCATTTGGAAGCCCCAGGCCAGCACCCCGCGCGGGTCGTCACCCCAGATTTCGCGCGCCACGACGGGTTCGACATAGGCCGCGGCCATCGAGCAGCCACTGGCCTGACCGACGCACCAGGCGGTGGAGGCGTCCGCCGCGGCCAGGGTCTCCATCATTTGCACGAACCTCTCGAGCCCGAGACCGTAGCCATTGAGCGATCGCGGCAGCAGGGTGCGGTAGAGGCCATGCGCATGCAGCGCTTCCACCACGGCGTCGGTCAGCCTGCCCAGCGCCTCGATTCTGGGACCCTCGGCGCGCAGCAATGGGGCGATATCACGCGCCTGAACGACCGGGTCGGGCGGCAGGTCGAAGACGTCCGGGCTGGTATTCAGGTCGAGCGCGACATCCATGACTGTTCTCCGTAACCGTGTGCCCCTGGCGGCAATCGCGACAACCGACGCTTCACCCCGGTCAGGGCGGCTGTCAATCACTCGCGCCACCGGCCCGCGACAGGATAGCAGGATTCCGGCGCCAGCGCGCCCGCCGCGTTATCGCCCGCCGCGAAACCGCTCGACCGCGGCAACCAGGGCGCGGCGTATGCCCGGTTCCAGCGCGGAGTGCCCGGCATCGGGCACGATGGTCATGCGGGCATTCCCCCAGGCGGCCGCCAGATCGAAGGCAGTGACCGCCGGGCAGATCATGTCGTAGCGGCCCTGCACGATCTCGGCCGGAACATGGCTGATCCGACCCATGTGTCCCAGCAGCCCCTCGGGCGACAGGAACAACCCGTGCGCGAAGTAGAACGCCTCGATCCGGGCCAGCCCCAGCGCGGTGCGGTCCTGTGAGAAGCCGTTGACCGTCTCGGGACTGGGCAGCAACGTACTGCAGGTGCCTTCGTAGATCGACCAAGCGCGGGCCGCCGGCAAGTGGACCTGAGGGTCGGGGTCGGTCAACCGGCGCAGGTAGGACGCCAGCAGATCTGGTCGTTCCGCGTCGGGCAGGAACCCGGCAAAGGCGGCGTGGGCTTCGGGGAACACCGAACGCATACCGTGCAGGAACCAGGCAACCTCCTCGGGGCGGCCCAGGAATACGCCGCGCAGCACGGCGGCCGAGACCCGCTGCGGATGCGCCTGGGCGTACGCCAGGGCCAGCGTCGAGCCCCAGGACCCGCCGAACAGCAGGAAGCGGTCCACCGCCAGATGGCGGCGCAGGATTTCGATGTCGGCGACCAGATCGGGCGTGGTGTTATGGTCCAATCCGCCCAGCGGCCGCGATCGTCCGGCGCCGCGCTGGTCGAAGACGACGATGCGCCAATAGTGCGGGTCGAAGAAGCGGCGATGCACCGCGCCGGCCCCGGCGCCCGGGCCGCCGTGCAGGAATAGCACCGGGCGGCCGTTTGGGTTGCCCGCCTGCTCCCAATACATCACGTGACCGCCGGACAGCGGCAGGTAACCGCTCTCGTACGGGCCGATATCGGGGAACAGGTCGCCGCGTGGCATGACCGGGCGATGCTATAGGCACCCGGGCCTCCAGGAAACACGAGATTTGCCGGCGGCGACTTTTTCGATTCGATTAATTAACGATCGCCGTTGGCGCTCAGACCCGCACGGTCAATGATGCTGCTGATCCCGCTCGCGGCATCGCCCCTCAGCGATTCCTGCATTCCGGCTGCCGCCCAGCGCCCGATTGCGAAGCCAGCCGCATCTGCCCGATAGTGCCGGCCCATAAATAACGGAGGATCGCACCATGTCGCTCGGCACGACGCAAACGGATGCGGCGCGCACATCCGGAACAGAGGCTCCGGTACCCTATACACCGATGACAGGCGCCGAGTATCTCGCCTCGCTCGACGATGGGCGCGAGGTCTACGTTTACGGTGACCGGGTCGGCAAGGTCACCGAACATCCGGCGTTTCGCAACACCGCGCGGATGATCGCGCGCCTCTATGACGCGATGCACGACGCCACACGCCGGCCGCGACTGATGGTGCCGACCGACACCGGTAACGGCGGCCTGACGCACGCCTTTTTCAAAGCGCCGAAAACCGCCCAGGACCTGATCGCCGGGCGCGACGCCATCGCCGAATGGGCGCGGATCACCTACGGCTGGGTCGGCCGATCGCCGGACTACAAGGCGGCGTTCCTTGCCACGCTTGGGGCCAACGCGGAGTTTTACCACCCCTACCAGGACAATGCCCGGCGTTGGTACAAATTCAGCCAGGAGCGGGTGCCGTTCATCAACCACGCCATCATCCATCCGCCGATCGACCGCGACCGCCCGCCCGACCAACTCAGCCCGGATCAGGCCACCAGCGTATGCTGCCACGTGGTGCGGGAAACTGATGCCGGCATCGTGGTGTCCGGTGCCAAGGTGGTCGCCACCGGATCGGTGCTGACCAACTATACCTTCGTCGCCCATCACGGGCTGATCCCGCTGCAGGACAAATCCTACGCCGCGGTGTTCATGGTCCCGACCAACGCACCCGGCATCAAGTTCATCTGCCGCGCATCGTACGAGATGACCGCGACCGTGATGGGCAGCCCGTTCGACTATCCGCTGTCCAGCCGGATGGACGAGAACGACGCCATCTTCATCATGGACGAGGTCCTGGTGCCGTGGGAGAACGTGTTCGTTTACGGCGACGTCGAAAAAGCCAACAACTTTTTCCCCCGCACCGGGTTCCTGCCGCGCTTCGGTGTGCATGGCTGCACCCGATTGGCGGTGAAGCTGGATTTTATCTGCGGCCTGCTGCTGAAGGCGGTCGAGGCGTCGGGCACCAAGGACTATCGCGGCGTCCAGGCCAACGTGGGCGAGGTGATCGCTTGGCGCAATCTGTTCTGGGGCCTGTCCGACGCCATGGTCCACGACCCAAAACCCTGGGTTGGCGACTACGTGCAGCCCAACATGGACCGTGTCAACGCCTATATGATCATAGCCACGATCGCCTATACAAAAATCAAGTATATTATCGAACAGACCGTGGCGTCGGGCCTGATCTACCTCAACAGCCACGCGCGCGACTTCCAAAGTCCGGAGATCCGGCCCTACCTCGACAAGTACCTGCGCGGTTCGAACGGCTATAGCGCCGAGCAGCGGGTGAAACTGATGAAGCTGCTGTGGGACAGCATGGCGTCCGAATTTGGCGGCCGCCATGAACTGTACGAGATCAATTACGCCGGCTCGACCGAGGAAATCCGGCGATATGCCCTGTTCGGGGCGGAGGCGTCGGGCAATGCGGCAGCCTTCAAGAGCCTGGCTGAACAATGCATGGCGGAATACGACCTGAACGGTTGGACGGTGCCGGACCTGACCGATCCGGGCGCGCTAAGCTACCATGCAACGCGGGACGATAGCGCCGCTTCTGGACGACCAGCCTGATATGCAACGCCTCTGCCTCATCATAGCTTCGCTCGCCGGTTTCGGCGCGGTGGCGATGGCCGCCTTCGCGGCACACGGCATAGGCGATCCCACCGCCCTGCGCATCGTCGAAAGCGGCGTCCGCATGCAAGGCTGGCACGCGCTCGCCCTGCTTGGGGTCGGGCTTTGGCTGCCCCGGGGCGGGCGATTGGCGCAAGCCGCCGGCGTAGCCTTCACCGCTGGTATGGTGCTGTTCTGCGGCGCGGTCTACTCATTGGCGCTGGCCCGCATCTCATGGGGTGTCCTGGCACCGACCGGCGGCATCCTGCTGATGCTGGGATGGCTGCTGCTGGCAGCGTCCGCCTGGCGCGCCCGATAGGGCTGCCTACCGACACGTCCCCGGTGACCCTTTGCCCGACGACTCTTGCAAATCCGGCAGCGGCGATCTTGAATGGACTGAAGCTGAAGCAGGGAAGCGACCATGGGAACAATTCATGCCCGCTTGGCGCACGTCGGCATTTACGCGCACAACAAGAAATTGCTGGAACAATTCTACACCACGGTGCTCGGCCTGATGGTGACGGACAGCGGAGCGGCGCGTGGTGGAACCGAGCTGACGTTCCTGAGTGGCAGTGCGGGCAACCACCATCAGTTGGTGCTGGTCAGCGGCCGGCCCGATACGTCGGGCTTCAATCCGATCAACCAGATATCGTTCATGGTCGATTCGCTCGCCGACTTGCGGGTGGTGCATCGGCGGGCGCTGGACAATGGGGCGACCGACATGCGGGTGACCTCGCACGGCAATGCCTGGTCCTGCTACTTCAAGGATCCGGAGGGCAACACGGTCGAAGCCTATCTGGACACCCCGTTCCACGTGCCGCAGCCGCACGGCGAACCGTTGGACCTGACCAAGTCGGATGAGCAGATCATGCGCGAAACCGAGGCGGCCTGCCGGGTGGACCCAGGGTTCATGATGATGGACGCGTTTCAAGCGGCGTTGGCGACGCGGCTGGCCCAGAAGCCGGCGGCTGCGCGATAGGCCTAGGCCCGCCGGCGCGCCAGCAGGAACGAAGCCAACGCGCTGGCAGCGATCACGAGGCCGAGCGATTGCGCGGGTGCGGTACGGACCCGGATCGCCCAGCGCTCAATGATCGCTTCCAGGCTGCCGGCCGCATCGATCGCCGTGGGGACGACGTTGCGGTTCAGCAAGCGCTTCCACGCCGGGGGTGGCGAGGCATACCGGGTCATGTAGTCGGGGTTGCTCATCGATTTCACCGCGGGGATTTGTCATCTCACGAACGTGGTCTCGTGCCTTGCGGTTTCGCATGCAACGCCGATGTCCGGGATTATTGAGCCAAGGCGGTCGGGAAAAATCGCATGCGCGAGAAATCGTCGTTCAAGCCCTATCAGCATCCTTCAGGTGGCTGGGGGTCGGTCCGCTCCTTGGGCGACATCCTGGCACGCGAAGGTGTCCTGGCCTCCGGCGGCCTGGCGCTGACCCGGCAGAACAAGGTGGACGGCTTCCAGTGCGTTAGCTGCGCTTGGGTCAAGCCGGCCCAGCCGCTGCCGTTCGAAGTCTGCGAAAACGGCGCCAAGGCGACGGCGTGGGAGATCACCGCGCATCGCTGCACGCCGGAATTTTTCGCCAAGCATACCGTGACCGAGTTGCTGGAATGGGACGACTATCACCTTGAACAGGCGGGCCGGCTTACTCATCCGATGCGCTATGACGCTGCCACCGACAAGTATGTCGCGGTGGGGTGGGGCCATGCGATCGGCGAGATTGGCCGTGCGCTGCGCGCCATTGAGGATCGCAGGAGCGTGGTGTTCTACTCATCCGGCCGGTGCTCCAACGAGGCGAGCTACCTGTATGGCCTGTTCGCGCGGGCCTACGGCAACAACAACCTGCCCGACAGCTCCAATATGTGTCACGAGACGACGTCTGTGGCACTGCCGGAGAGCATCGGCGTTCCGGTCGGCACGGTGGCGCTGGACGATTTCACCAAGACCGACTGCATCTTCTTTTTCGGCCAGAATCCCGGCAGCAACAGCCCGCGCATGCTGCATGGGCTGCAGTCGGCCAGCGAGCGGGGTGTGCCGATCATCGTCTATAATCCGCTGCGCGAGCGTGGGTTGGAGCGCTTCACCAACCCGCAGTCGCCCAGGGAAATGCTGTCCGGGCACCAGACCCGGATCGCTTCGCAGTATAACCAGGTCAGGGCCGGTGGTGATCTCGCGGCATTGACCGGAATCTGCAGGGCGGTGTTGGACCTCGACGACGAGGCTCGGAGCCGGGGCCAGGTTTCGGTGCTGGATGACGCTTTCATCATCGAGCACACGCTCGGATTCGAAACATTCATCGCCTGGCTGCGCCAGCAGGACTGGGACGAACTGGAACGGCAGTCCGGGTTGCCGCGAGCGGCTATGGAAGCGTCGGCATCGGTCTATGCCCGGGCCAAGGCGGTGATCGCCGTTTATGGCATGGGCTTGACGCAACATCGCGCCGGGGTCGAGACCGTTCAGATGGTAGCGAACCTGCTGCTGATGCGCGGCAATATCGGACGCGCCGGCGCCGGCATCTGCCCGGTACGCGGTCATTCAAACGTGCAAGGTCAGCGCACCGTTGGCATTACCGAGAAGCCGGCCCCTGGCGGCGCAGTACGGATTTGACCCGCCGCGCGAGGCAGGTACCAACACGGTTGATGCCTGCCAGGCCATCTTGGACGGCAAGATTAACGCATTCGTCATGCTTGGCGGAAACTTCGTGCGCGCGATCCCGGATCGTGGGCAAATGGAACCGGCTTGGCGCCGCATGCAACTGACTGTGAACGTGGCCACCAAGCTGAACCGAAGCCATCTGGTTCATGGCGTGGTCAGCTATATCTTGCCGGTACTCGGTCGCATCGAGAATGACCGCCAGGCCAGCGGGCTGCAGGACCTGTCGATCGAGGACAGCACCGGCCACGTTCATGGCTCGCGTGGAGTGCGGGCGCCCGCCTCCCCGCATCTGATCAGCGAGGTGCGCCTGGTCTGCGAAATGGCGAAGGCGGCACTGGACGCAAATCCGAAGCTGACATGGGATGCCTGGCGCGATGATTACCGGCTGATCCGCCGCTCGATCGGCGAGACCTATCCCGATATCTTCCACGACTACGATCGGCGGATGTGGCATCCGGGAGGCTTCCAACGGCCGCTGCCAGCGCGGAATCGGAACTGGAAGACAAAGACAGGACGTGCGAACTTCATCACGCCGCGTGGCCTCATTGAGGACGCGGACATGCCGGAAGTCGGGCATGACACGTTGCGCATGATCACGCTGCGCTCCAACGATCAGTTCAACACGACGGTGTATGGCTATTCCGACCGGTTCCGCGGAATCGAGGGAACGCGCAACGTGGTGCTGATGAACCAGGCGGATATCGATCGGCTTGGTCTGGTGCCAGGCCATGTGGTGACGGTGCGCACCGCGTCGAAGGACAACGTCGAGCGCAAGTTGGCCGGGCTGACCGTGGTGGCTTACGACATTCCTGTGGGATGCGTCGGCAGTTACTACCCCGAGGCCAATGTGCTGCTGCCGCTGTGGCACTACGCGGAAGGCAGCAAGACGCCGGCGGCCAAGTCGATCCCAGTGACGGTGCAGAGGGAAACCGAGACCACATGCACACAATCCATGGCTGCGCAATAGTTCAGATCAAAACCGCAAGTCGCGGTCATGAATCGGCCTTGCCGTTGGACCGGCTCGCCTGGATGTCGAGCGCCGAACCGATCAGGGCGAGGTGAGAAAATGCCTGCGGGAAGTTGCCCACCAGGCGTTTTGCCCGCGGGTCGTACTCCTCGGACAGCAGGCCGACGTCGTTTGCCAGGCCGAGCAGGCGTTCGAACAACGCGACCGCGTCGGCATCCCGGCCCTGCAATGCGTACACGTTAGCCAGCCAGAACGAACACGGCAAGAATGCGCCCTCGCCGGGAGGCAGTCCGTCGGCGCCCGCTTCGGTGCGATAGCGCAGCATGAACCCGTCGACCAGCAGTTCGCTCTCGATCGCCTTGACGGTGCCGATCATGCGGGGATCGTTCGCTGGCAAGAACCCAGCCTGGGGGATCAGCAGCAGGCTGGCGTCCAACTCCGGGTTGCCGAAGCTCTGCGTGAAGCTGTTGCGCCCAGCGTCAAAGCCGTTGTGGCAGATCTCATCATGAATACGGTCTCGCAACAGTCTCCACCGATCCAGCGGGGCGTCAAAGCTGAAACGCTCGGCGTCCTTCACCGATCGGTCCAGCGCCACCCAGGCCATGACCTTGGAATGGGTGAAGTTGCGCCGGCCGCCCCGGACCTCCCAGATCCCGTCGTCGGGTTGATCCCAAATCGTCTCCAGATGCTCGATGAACAGGGCCTGCATCGACCATGCCGTGGCCGGCTCTCTTAGCCCGCTGGTGCGGGCGAGCGAGATGGCTCCGATCATCTCGCCATAGACGTCGAGTTGCAGTTGCTGCGAGGCGGCGTTGCCGATGCGTACCGGTGCGGCGCCCTGGTAGCCGGGCAGCCAGGACGGGGACCACTCAACCAACTGGCGTTCGCCGGCGATGCCATACATGATCTGTAATTCGTCGGGGCTGCCGGCAACGGCGCGATGCAGCCAATGCCGCCAGGCCTCGGCTTCCTCGTAGTAGCCACCCTCCATCAGCGCGATCAGCGTCAGGGTCGCGTCGCGCAGCCAACAGTAGCGATAGTCCCAGTTGCGTTGGCCGCCGAGTTGTTCCGGCAGCGAAGTGGTCAGCGCGGCGACGATACCTCCGGTCGGGGCGTAGGTCAGTGCCTTCAGCGTCAGCAGCGATCGTAGTACCGCTGGTTTCCAGGCGCCCTGATATTTGCAGCGCGCCGCCCAATCGCGCCAGAACGCCTCGGTCTGATCAAGCGCCTTGCGGGCGTCGAACGCAGGTGGCGGTGGACGGTGCGACGGGCCCCACGTCAGCGCGAAGTCGACGCTTTCGCCTTCGCCGACGGTGAATGCGGCATGGGTAGCCTGGTTGCGTCCGTGCAATTCGACCTTGGTATGCAACACCACGAGATTGGGGCCGACGATGGCGCTGATGCCGCCACCCTTGTGAAGCTCGGTGACCCAGGGCGTCGCCGACCCGTAGTCGAAGCGTAGGACAAGATGCATGCACATGCTGACTTTGCCACGCCTGCCTTCGACCCGCCGGACCAGGGACGAGTCGGCGCGCCCGGTGGGCATGAAATCGATCACCGCAACCTGGCCGTCGGCGGTGTCGAACAGGGTTTCCAACACCATGGTGTCGCCGCGATAGGCGCGGCTGACCCGTGGCGCGGGATCTTCCGGGGCGAGCAGCCAGCGACCATGGCGTGATGTGCCAAGCAGCGCGGCAAAACAGGCGGCGCCGTCAAAGCGCGGCCAGCACAGCCAATCGATCGAGCCATTGCGGCCCACCAGGGCGCCAGTCAAGCAATCCCCGATCAGCGCATAGTCCTCGATTCGCAGCGGTTGCTGGTCGTCGTCCGTCGGCTTCGTGTCGACCATTCCGTCTGCTCTCGAGTTGCTGTGTCTCGGGTTAGTCTTATGCGGTCCAGTCTGTGGTTCGTCTACATCGGGCGGTGGCTTGCCGGCGATATCGGCGTGCTCCATAACCCGAAGCGTTCGGAAACCTGCTGAATTCAAAGGCATTGGTATGACCCAGACGCATCAATCGGCGCCCGCTCAACAGGTGCAGCCGGCACCCGGCTGCACAATGGTTATATTCGGCGCTGGCGGAGACCTGACAAAGCGGTTGCTGATGCCGGCGCTCTACAACCTGTCCGGCTCAAAGCAACTTGCCGAGGATTTCAAGATCATCGGCGTAGATCGGGAACAGATCAGCGGCGATGACTGGAAGCGCTCGCTGGACGAGACCATGCAATCGTTCACCCACGACAAGACAGCCGAGTTCTACACGCCGCAAATCGACCCGACGGCCTGGAGCTGGGTAAAGGACCGCCTGCACTATATGCAGGGTGATTTCAGTCAGCCCGATACCTTCAAGCACGTTGGCGAGGCGGTCGGCGGCGGCAGCGCGCTGTTCTACCTTGCCGTGGCGGCGCGCTTTTTCGGCACGGTGGTGGATGGTCTTGGACAAGCCAATCTATTGAAACAGCCCGACGGGAAATTCCGTCGCGTGGTGATCGAGAAGCCGTTCGGCGCCGATTTGCCATCGGCCAAGGCGCTGAACGCGCGCATCCTGAAGCAAGCCGACGAGAGCCAATTCTATCGCATCGATCATTTTCTGGGCAAGGAAACCGTCCAGAGCATCATGGCATTGCGTTTCGCCAACGGTATGTTCGAACCAATCTGGCGGCGTGGCTACATCGATCACGTCCAGATCACCGCGGCCGAAACCGTTGGCGTGGAAGAGCGCGGCGCGTTCTACGAACCGACCGGGGCGCTGCGCGACATGGTCCCGAACCATATGTTCACCCTGCTCTGCATGGTGGCGATGGAACCGCCGAATTCATTCGATGCCGAAGCGGTACGCAGTGAAAAAGCCAAACTGATCGAGGCTATTCGGCCGGTCCGGCTCGAGGATGCAGCGCGTGGGCAGTATATCGCGGGAAAAGAGTTCAATGCCGCCGTGCCGGGCTATCGTCAGGAGCCACACGTGGCCGCGGACAGTCGGACTGAAACCTATATTGCACTCAAGCTCGATATCGAGAATTGGCGCTGGGCCGGGGTGCCGTTCTATTTGCGCACTGGCAAGCGGCTGGCCGGGCGGCGGACCGAAATCGCCGTCTTCCTTAAACCTGCTCCGTATCAGATATTTCGCGATACGCCGGTCGATGCGATGAAGCCAAACGTCATCAGGCTGATGATCGATCCCGAGCAGGGGATCGAGACAGCGCTTGATGCCAAGGTGCCGGGACCGAAAATGCAGCTTGGCCGTGTCGAAACGTCGATGCGCTACAAGGACTTCTTCGATGAGAAGCCCAATGTCGGATACGAATCGCTGCTGTATGACTGCATGATAGGGGATGCCACACTGTTCCAGCGCGCCGATGCGATCGAGGCGAGCTGGGCCGCGGTGCAGCCTCTATTGGATTCGTGGGCACGCGGCGAAGGCAAGGTGGAAGAATATCCGGCCGGCAGCCAGGGACCCGGCGGGGCGGACCAACTGCTGGAGCGGGACGGGCGGCATTGGGAAAAACTGCAAGAATAAAGCAGATCCACCGTCAAGAATACGAAATCAGAACGATAGCATGTTCATCCGGGTCATGGATCAGCCGCGCTCGGCTGCCATCGGCGAGGCTCACCGACCAGCCGGGTAACTCGGCGACTTCGAGCACGACGCGGGTGGCAGCGATATCCCTAGGTGCGAGCCGGACGGTCGGCCGTACCCGGGGGCTGCGGTAGCCAAGCAGTTCTAGATGCGGGGTCGGCCGTTTCGGTGCCAGGGCAACCACCTCCACGCTGACCGAGGCGAGACCGTCAAGCCGATCCTGCTCCGGGCCGGTATTGGTCTGCCGCGCCGCGACTGAGAAATTCAATTGATCGCGATAGAACTCGATGCTGCGCGCGACATCCATCACCACGATCGCGGAGTGGTCGATGCCATCATCGTGGCGATCGGGGAACTCGATCAGTTCCACCGGATGGCCGTCAGGATCACGAAACTTGAACGCCACGACGCCGCCGGAGCGGGCTGGCAGAAGCTGGGGGGCGGGGCTGATTGGCGACGGGCCCGCGGCCTGCAGGCGGGCGTACGCGGCCTTGATGTCGGAAACCGGGACGGCGAAATGCTGGAACAACTGATCGCATGACGTCGCACCCCCTGGATAGCGGTCGCCGGACGGTTGGAATGCCTGCAATACAAGGGTCTGACCGCCGCGCCGCAGCGTCACCGCGGTGACCTGCTCGGCGCCCAAGAGCGTCGCCATGGCCGGATCGATCACGCCGCGATGCGCAACGGCGAAACCCAGCCCGTCCACGTAGAACCGTTCGGCCTGGTCAAGGTCCGAAACCGTCAGCTCGACCCGAACCAGCCGATGCGTCATGGCATCTGTGCTCCTCTGACGTTTGTATAGATCGCCAGCAATCGATGGGAGGCGCAAATGAACATTCGGCAGCGATTGCGTCCACCGAATGCGAGGTTGGCGACGGTCGAACCGGTCAGGATCTTCCCGATCAATATGCCATTCGGTTCGATGCAATGAACACCATCCGCCGCGCTGCTCCACACCCGGCCATCCTGATCGCAGCGCAGGCCGTCAGCGAAGCCAGGCGAGATCTCGTGGAACACGCGCCCGTCATGCAACCGCCCGTCGGCAACGTTGAACACCCGGATGTGCCGTGTCGGGTGTTCGACGAACTGGGCCCCGCTTTCGGCCACATACAGCAGGCGCTCATCGGGTGAGAAGCACAGTCCGTTCGGACCGGTGAAATCATCGGCGGCTACCGCCAGCGACCCGTCCGAATCGAGCCGATAAAGCGTCGGCGGCAATTCGGCGGCATGTTTGCCGCCCTCGTAATCGGTGTTGCCGCCATAGTGCGGGTCGCTGAACCAAATCGAGCCATCGCTCGCCACCACCACATCGTTAGGACCGTTCAATCGCTTGCCGCGGAAACGATCCGCCAACACGGTGACAGATCCATCGAGTTCCGTGCGGGTAACGCAGCGGCCGCGGTGCGAACAGCCGATCAAGCGTCCTTGCCGGTCGCGGCTATGGCCATTGGCGAAGTTCGATGGCTGACGGAATACCGAAACGCCGGAATCCTCCGTCCAGCGCAGGATGCGATTATTTGGCAAGTCGCTGACCAGCAGTTGGTTGGCATCGGCGAACCAGACCGGACCTTCCAGCCAAGCGTATCCCTCGCCCAGGGTCAGCAGCGGTGCATTAGGCAACACGCACGACGCGAAGCGCGGGTCGAGTTGCTCGATCCAATCCGGCATCGGATTACTTCAGGTGGCAGGGACGACGCACCGGCGGCACGTGACGCCGTACCGTCATCAGCACCGCCGGTTGATCGCCGATCGTGCCGGCTCTGTGGCCCTTGCGGCCGCTTGCGTCCTGGCGGCAGTCCTGATCCTCACCCAGGGAAAATTCGCCCGGTCCCATCTCGATGCGGGTGCCGTCCATGGCTTCGACCCACCACCGGCCGGACAGCGGCACGATCCACTGCGGCGACGGATTTTCGTGCCATTCGCCAACCCATCCGACGGGCTGGACGGTGAACACCACCGTGGCGTCGGAGCGTTCCTGCGTATTGTTCCACTGCGGTGCGGCGTTGCCGACGCCTTTCAGGTCCCAATCGGTTAGTTCGCAGCGGGTCTGGTGACTGACGCCGTTATCATCGGCCCACAGGTGCCAATAGGGAACGCGCGGTTTGTCGGTCATGGACGGTCGACCTGGGAGTAGGGATGGGTCGATGCCAGCGGGTCGTGGAAAAAGCTCATGACCGTGGCGCTGGTGGTGCCAAAAGTGATCAACAGAAACCCGCCGGCAAGGGAGAAGTTCTTGAGAAAATCCCAGAACAGGTCGCGGCCTTTGCTGTCGCCCCGGTGCCAGAAATCACCCGGCTTCCAAAACTGCTTCCACAGCAATGCGGTGACGCCGCAGTAGCCGGCCAGGATGAAACCGGCGAGCCGGTCGGCAACGCCGGTCAGGATGCCAAGTGGCATCAGGATCTCGACGCCGAGACCAAGCAGGATCAGGCCAGTGGCGGCCGCGGTCGAGGGCACCGCTTGCTGGGCCTGACCGACCGCCCCCTTGAAGTTGATGATCTTGTCCAGCGCAGAGAACGGAAAGAACAGCACGACCAGGAGATAGCGTTCGATGATCGTTATCAGGACGGTGAATGTCATGCGCCCAGCCGGGTGCGCAAATGTTCGGCAACCCGCAACGCGTTCGCAATGATGGTCAGCGTGGGGTTCACCGATCCGATAGACGGGAAAAAGCTGGCATCAGTGACGTACAAGTTATCCACGTCGTGCGCCTTGCAATTGAGGTCGAGTACGGAGGCAGCGGGGTCAGTGCCGAAGCGACAGGTTCCGGCCTGATGGGCGGTGCCCCCGATCGGGATGTTCTTGCCGAGATAGAGCTTGCGTTCCAGCAGCACCGGATGGGCGCCGGCTATGCCGAGGAAGTGCTCCAGTTTTTTCTTCAACCGGTGGTGCGCCTCCATGTTGTTTTCCTGCAGGTCGAGGATCACTCGGTCGCCGTCGTAGAAGATGCGATTTTCTGGCCGTGGAAGGTCTTCCGACGACAGCCAGAAATCCATCGAGTGCCGGGCCATCTGGTCGAACGGCATTTCCGGCAGCCATTCCAGCCATGACGGCAGCGCCTCGGCCTTGATCTGGTCGGCGTGGGAGGTCGCGCACATCTGGATCAGGCCAAGCGGGTATTCCCAGTCGTCGGCGCCGAAATAGAAATCGCTGACGGCGAGCGTCTTTTGAAAAACCGTGTCATTCGGCTGGCGCAGCAGCGCCATCAGCACCGATTGATTATGCCGCATGTAGTTGCGTCCCACCTGGCCGGATCGGTTGGCCAAACCGTTCGGATGCGCGGCGTTGGCGGAGCGGAGCAGCAGCAGCGCCGATGACAGCGCGCCGCAGGCCACGACCACGATATCGGCGGTGTATTGCTCTTGTCGACCGTCGCGGGTGACGTCGACGCCGGTAATGCGCCGCCCCGCCGCGTCGGTCTGGAGCTTCGAAACATAGGCATTGGTCAGCAGCCTCAGGTTGGAATGGGTCGCCAGCGCTGGATCCACGCACATCACCTGGGCGTCGGCCTTACCGTTCAGCAAGCAGGGGAAGCCATCGAACGCATCGCAGCGGATGCAGATGCTGGTCGGCGTCACCTTGCCATCTTTTTCGTCCAGCCGAATACCCAGCGGCAAGTGGAACGGGTGCAGTCCTTCGGCCTTGAGGCTGTCGTTGAGTTCCTGCACCCGCGGCTCATGCGACACCGGTGGATGCGGAAACGGGCTGGAGGTGGGCGGTTCGTTCGGGTCCTCGCCGCGCTGGCCGTGCACCGCAAACAGATTTTCCGCCTCGGTGTAGAACGGCTCGAAATCGGCGTACTTCAGCGGCCATTCCGGGGACAGGCCATCACTGTGCTGGATCGCCTCGAAGTCGCGCTCACGAAGGCGGAACAGCGCGGCGCCATACACCTTGGAGTTGCCGCCGACGTAATAGTGCAAACCGGGCTGAAACGGCTTTCCGTCACCGCCATACCAGGTCTCGGTCGTCTGGTAGGCGCCGTCGACGAATACGGTCTTCGAATCCCAGTTCGCCGGCGATCTCGGCAGGTAGTCGCCGCGCTCCAGCAGCAGGATCTTCTTTCCCGTCGGGGCGAGCCGATGCGCCAGCGAAGCGCCTCCTGGGCCGCTGCCGACAACGATCAGGTCGTAATGGTCCACATCGGCCTCGTGATTCTCGGGTTGTCAGTCATAGGAGCGGCGATATTGCAATTCGGCCAGCACCCATGATCACTGTCAATCGGTGTAGCCGGCGGCCAGCACGGGCAGACGCAAGCCGGGCGCCGGGTTGGGAGTAAGCCAGAAATCTTCAGCGACCTTTCTCGGTCATCGGGCTCGAGAACGCCGAGACGGCAACGGGCAGCCGCTGCCAGGGCTTCGCCCCGTCTTTAAAAGCACGCAAACGAGATGTCCCCGAGCGACGCCGGACCATTCACGCCGAGCGGGTCTGGCTCCTTTGAGGTATCGCAAATTTCGCATGGAGGATGTTCGCGCGGCGCGATCGAGCGGCGCCCCGATGGCCGAGAGCGCCGGCGGCGACGGCGCCAGGCAGGCCGTCGCCGCGCGGTGTCACCCCAGATGCCCGACGATTTGAAGATCGTTGGCGCTGTGAACTGTGCTCAGGGTCACCGTTGCGCCGGACCCGGAACCGGTCGCAGTCGCATACACGGTCGAGACCCCGCCGATCTTGAGGTCGGCGACCTCGGTGGTGCCATTGTAAAGAAGCACCTCGTTGATCGATCCGCCAAGCGGTTTAAGCATCTCGGTGGTGGCTTGTGTCTGGTTGAGGATGATCGAGCTTGCGTTGTCCATGATGATCGGTGCCAGAAACGACAGGCCGCCGGCAACACCGCCCTGTCCGCCGATGTGCAGGTGCGATGCCTGCAGCTGGATGGTGTTGCCGATGCCCGCGCTTTGGACGTCGAGCGTGCTGCCGTTGGACGCCCTGATCGAGCCTTGGCCGCTGAGTGCACCGATTTCGAGTGTCGAATCGTTGACGGTCATGACGCCGTTATTTTGCAGCGGGCCAGAGATTTCGCTAGGGGTCCGGTATGCCCCGATCAGGTTCAGCGTAGCACCGCTGGTCAAGCTGCTGTTGCCGTTGACCACCAGCGTGGCGGTTTCGGTGCTGACCGTAATGGTGGTCGCAGTGGCCAGCACTCCGGGCGTTACGATTTCGGACGTCGATTGTGGCGCGATACCCATGCCGCCCTCGGGTGAGGCGGTCAGTTTGCCCACGTCGATGATAGCGAAATCGCCGGCCGGGTTACCGATATAGAAGCCGCCGGTGACTGGGTTGGTCGATGTGCCGCCCGGCGGCCCCCAGTTATCCGCAGGGGTGGCCTTGGCCCACCATGACCCGTGGCTGTTCTGCTGCCAGATCTTTCCATTGACATAAGCCAGTTCGGTGACGTTGGCGGTCGTTTGGTCGATCACTCCATTGACCGCGACCTGGCCGTTGATGATCGACCAGGTGTTGGCGCTGCTGTCGACGATCGCGCCGGCAGGCCCAAAGGCGGCAGCGGTCGCCAGAACGGTGTCGTTCCGCGAGACCGTCGTAATCGTCACTGGAACCGTGGTTCCCCGTGCGGTCCACGATGCGGCGGGCGAGGCCTTCGACCACCATAAATCATGGCTGTTCTCCTGCCACACCAGACCATTGGCGTATGCCAGATGAGTAACATTAGAGGTCGTACTATCGACGTTACCATTCACCTCGACCCGACCGTCCGTGGTGATCGCCCACACATTACTTTGCGCATCGGTGATCGATTGACCGAGGCCGATGAGGGTGTTGTTCGCTGACTGCATTGGTTCGCTCTTCTTTGCCAAGACAGTGAGCACATCTAAATCATACCGTTGCACGTAACGTGTCACTTCAGAGTGATATCGATCCAAATAGAGTATCGATACGAAATATAACCGAACACAAAGGAGGACGGCTTCGGATGGTGCCGCAAAAATGTGTCCGGTCGGAGCGGGCCGCCCTGTCCGGTCGGCCGCCCCCAACCAGGGCGATTACGATCGGTCGCTGCAGCGCGGGCGGCCACGAAGACCAACGGGCGGTGCTCGTGCTGCATCGGATCACGTGTGTGCGATCCTGTGATCCGCATCAGCTTGCCCGCCATAGTTGTGGTATGGCGTTGCGAACACCAGCCGAATTGCGGGATATGGCAAAAGACTTTCGCCAATTGGCGCGCTACGGCGACGACCATATCCTGAGGGAAAAACTACTTCTGGTTGCAGACGATTTAGAGCGTGAAGCGCAATGGCTAGACGAAGTCGCGGCTCAAACGCCCTGAAGCACCGGCCGCAAGGGGCCGCAACCATAGACTGCAACGGGCGTTGCCCTGCCATGACGGTGTTGGCCACGAATTGCTTCAATACCGTGACTGCTTGGCTTCAACCGAGCTTTTCCGCATGCTCATGGGCAAACGGATTGGCGAAGATCCGCTCACCGCGTAACTGCGCTTGATCCAGCCGCGTGCAGGCTTGCTCGAACAAGGCGGCGCCGGTCACGCCGCTGTCCGCCTCCCACGCCTTCACCGCATCGACGATGTCGTAAACCGCGCGCAGCACGGCTGCCGCGGCGGGGTAACCGTTCGGCGTGGCATCCTTGCCGCGGGCCATCCAATAGTCGATCCGATGGTGCGCGAAAGCGGCCAAGCCTTCGGGTCCAGCCTTGATCCCAACGCGATCGGGACGCGAGGTGTAGCGATTGGTCTTCTCGATCCACCCGCTGGCGTCGGCGTGCGACAAATGATGGATGCAAACGCCGTCCGCGGCCTCAAGCCGCGTCACCCGGTCCGACAGCCGCACGATACCGGCGTGAACGGTTCTGGAGAACGTAACAGCACCCCTCCGGAACAGCCGCACGTGATGCTCGGGCCAGTAATACGCCCGCTCGTCGTGCCGCCCCAGAATGTAGTGGCGCAGTGGAAATTCGTAGATGTCCCCGCGCGGAGCCTGCAACTCGGCGCGGATATGGCGTTCAGCTTCAGCGCTGAGGCATTCATCATCGTCCATGAACAGAATCCATTCATGGCGGCAGAGCGATAACGCCAAGGTGCGGGTTTCCTCCACCGTGGGGGTCCAGGGAACGGTGAGGACGTCGTCGGCGTAGGCTTCGGCGATGGTGCGCGACCCGTCGGTCGAGGATTTGTCCACCACGATCAGTTCATCGGCGAAGCGCAGACCGCGCAGGCAGGTGCCAAGTATGGGCGCGCGATTATGGGCGATGACGAAGGCGCTGATCTTGGCACGCTGCATGCGGTGGCTCACTGGTATGCGCGCATAGTCTAGCATTGACCGGTTAACAGGTTCTTAACGATTGCCAGGGGCCCAGGGCGTCGCTGCAACCAGGGGTTCGATTGCTCGTGCGGCGAATGCGCTAAAATTTCAACTGGCTTGCAGGAATTCGGTTATCTGGCGGGCGACCTCGGCCGGTTGGTCCAATTCGGCCAGATGCCCGGCGCCGGGAACGATCCGAGTGGTCGTCGGTCCGGCGATCCCGCTGGCGAATGTCTCGGCATAGGCGCGTGGCATGACCCTGTCCTGTTCGCCCCACAGCAACAGAGTCGCGGCCTTGATCAGGCGCAGGCGCTTTTCGAGTCTGGTATTGCCGAGCGGCCAGAAGATGCGCGCCGCTGCTTCGTTGGCTCTGACCTGTTCGATCGGCCATTCGACTGAATTGGCGCCCTCGGGCGGGGCTTTCAGCGCCTTCCAGTTCTCCGGATCGGCGCACATCAGGCCGGGCACGGCGTCGGCGCGCTGTGCCCACGGGTCGGTCGGCGGATTGGCCTCGTCGAACAGCCCGAACGGCGCGATCAACACCAGGCGGCGGACCGTCGTCGGCCACAGCGCCGCGACCTCGGCCGCGAGCGATGCACCGACCGAACTGCCGATGAGATCGGCGCCTTCCAGCCCGGCCCGGTCCAGGATCTCGCGCACCGCGAGCAGCCAGTCGAGATGCGAATCGAGCACGGTGTGACCGCGATCACCGCCGGGAAACCCTGGCAACGACGGCACGATCACCGTGTGTGACCGAGCCAGATGCCGCAGGAACGGCACCCAGCGCGGCAGTCCCCCAAAGCCGGCGAGAAAGCCAAGCTTCGGGCCGCTTCCGCTACGCCAGATTCGGGTTGGAAATCCGTTGACCTCGATAACCGAAGCTTCGGGGGCCGACATTTCGGTCTCGTTCACATTTCGCTCCGCGTTTAGTCTGCTGTCCTGGTCTCCAGCGCCTGACCACTCCCTCGGTAAGCCTTGCGGTCAGCTCCTACTGGCGGGCAGATACGGGGTGCTACCGCATCGGGTGCGACAGTTTACTCGGCTGCCAGACCAGGCCTGAAGGCCGGAACCGCTGCTCGCTGCGCGGTATCCATCGGTTGCGGCCACCAATGGTCGGTCCAGTCCGCATGGACGTCGCGCAGCTTGGGCATGACCTGTTCGGCGAACAGCTTCGTATTGTACCGCGTCAGATCCTTGCTCATGTTGCCGTATTGCAGCAACAGCATCAGATGTCCGACGTTGAGCTGGGTTGCCACCTCGCGCAATTGTTCGGCGACCTCGTCGGGGGAGCCGATGATGACGTAGCCTTTCTCCACGATCGCATCCATGTCCCGGGCGACCGAGGCGAAACGTTCGCCGGTGGACTTTCCGCGCACGCCGGCATCGGCGGCCTGTTTGACCTGACTTTCGATGCCGGCGCGCTGGCTGCCCTCGCTGGTATAGCCCGGCGGCGTTGCCCATTTCGGGTCGACGTGCAGGCATCGGCCGTAGAAGTATTCGGCCGCTTCGCGATACAGATCGAACGCCTGCTGACGGGATTCGGCGACGCCGACGAACTGCAGGAATCCGGCCTGATACGGATTGCGGCTCTTGCCGAGCCTGTCCATTTCGGTCCAGAAACCATCCATCGTTGCGCGACCGGCCTTGTATCCGTAGTACGACAAGTAACAATAGACGTAGTTCATCTCGGCGCACCACTGCCAGGTCTCCACCGATCCGCCGCCGGGTACCCAGATCGGCGGATGAGGCGTCTGCACCGGGCGCGGCCAGATGTTGACGTAGCGCTGCTGGTTGAAGCGCCCGTTGAACGCGAAGGTGTCTTTCTCGGTCCAGGCCCGCACCACCAGGTCATGCGCCTCATGGTAGCGCTGACGAAGCTGACTGGGATTGGTTCCGTAAACGTAGCAGGTGTCCATCGGAGTGCCGACCGGGAAACCGGCGATCAGCCGGCCGCCGGAGATGCAGTCGATCATTGCGAACTCTTCCGCCACGCGGGTGGGCGGATTGTACAATGCCAACGAGTTGCCCATCACGCAGATCGCCGTGTTCGTGGTGCGTCGGGCCAAGGAGGACGCGATCAGGTTGGGCGACGGCATCAGTCCGTAACCATTGGAGTGATGCTCGTTCACGCACACCGCGTCGAACCCGACCTCGGCGGCGTATTCAAGTTCGTCCATGAAGTCGTTGTACATCAGATGAGCGCGTTTCGGGTCGAACAGCGAGGAGTGGATGTCCACCCACACCGACGGATTGGCGTCCCGGAAATCCTCGGGCAGTTCCGTGTAGGGCATCAGGTGGAACCACATCAGCTTCATGGCCGGCCTCCGGGTTATGGCTACTGACCAGTATTGCGAGTGCCTGTTCGGCATGTCAATTTTGCCGCGCGAGATGCCGTGACCGCTTCCGGGGCGCCGGAAGTCGGACTAGATTGATGGGAAGGCTGACAAAATGAGGAACGTGGTCGGATGAATGACGCCGCCGGTGGGAACCTGACAGCGTCCTTGCCGGACATCGGCGCGGCTTGCATTGCAAAGGCGCGGGGCCTGATCCCGCTGCTGCAATCCGCCGCCGACCGGATCGACGCAGCCAACGAATTGCCGACCGATGTGCTGGATGCGATGTTCGACGCCGGGATGTTCAAGCTGCTGCTGCCACGCGCGGTCGGCGGCTATGAATTGAGGCCGATCGATTTCATTCAATGCGTGCAGGCGATCGCCGAGGGCGATGCCTCGGCAGCATGGTGCATGAACCAGGGCTCCGGTTGCTCGATGGCGTCGGCGTACATGGCTCCGCAAACGGCGCGGCAGATTTGGGGCGATAAACGCGACGTCGTCGCCTGGGGGCAGGGTCCCGGCGCGAGGGCGATCCGCGCCGAAGGTGGCTGGCGGGTCACCGGCACCTGGAGTTTCGCCAGCGGTTCGCGGCATGCGACCTGGCTTGGTGCGTTGTGCCCGAGTCTTGAGGCGGACGCCACGCCAATGATCCGGCCCGACGGCAAGCCGTGGGAACGAACCTTCA
This sequence comes from Rhodopila sp., assembly GCF_965277165.1. GTDB lineage: Bacteria > Pseudomonadota > Alphaproteobacteria > Acetobacterales > Acetobacteraceae > Rhodopila. Next base: position 3,854 of record NZ_CBDICE010000005.1, on the reverse strand, counting down.
TGTTCCGGCGCGAGCAGGCGCGGATCGACGATGTGTGGCAGGTGATGGGGCTACGGGGAACCGGCAGCGACAACTTCACCATCGAGGCTCTGTTCGTCGATGATGCGCACAGCCTGACCCGCGAGTACGAACCCGAACGCCAACAGCACGGCCCGCTCTACTCATTCCAGGCGATGCAATTGTACGCCAGCGGTTTCGCCAGCGTGGCCCTGGGTGTTTCGCGCGCGATGCTGGACGGCTTCATTGCCCTGGCGCGGCACAAGAGCCAGGCGTGGTCGGCGGATTCGCTGCGTGACAATCACGCGGTGCAGCACATCGTCGGCCACTCGGACGCCGCGTGGAAGGCGGCGCGGGCCGGGCTGCATCGGGCGGTCGACGATGCGTGGCGCGATGTCACCCAGACCGGCGTTTTGTCGATCGAGCACCGGATCGAGATCCGGCAGGCCGCAACCTACGCAATTCATGTCTCGCGCGATATCACGCACAGCGTGTTCCACGAGGCGGGTTCAACGGCGATCTTCAACAACCGGCCGTTCGAACGGCGGCTGCGCGATGTCAACAGTGTTTCGCAACAGTTGCAAGGACGTCGCACACACTTTGAATCGGTTGGGTTTTTTCGGCTTGGTGGCGAACCAAACTTGCGGTGGATATAACCGCGGCGAGATCGCTCACCCAGGCTGCATGTTGCCCTCGCATGGCTCCACTGTCTCAGGCTTGAATGCGTGTAGCAGATTGTTTTCTCGGTTTTTCAGCGCGTTAGGAGACTTAAAAAAATTTCTGCCGGCGCCGTAACCGCGTTGACACGTCGGGAGGGGGGGTTTAGAAGGCGCCTCCCCCGACGGACCGAATGGTTCAGGCGGGTCGGATCGGGTTCAGGTCCGCTGCTCTTTGACAATCGCAGAGGCTAGGAAGGGATACGTTGGCGGCGTCCATGGCTGCTGAGCGCGTGAGCGCGAGGTGGGATTGGGTTTTGTCTTGGGTGATTGGGCTGGACTTGGGTTCGGTTCGATTGTCTGGGTTGAAGCCTCGGCATGGGCGTGTCTGCGATGTATATCTTTATATATGCGTTACAGAGACGCTTGTGAGGAGGATGGTCCTTGGGCCTGGTCTGGCCTGACGGTTGGGTTTGCCTGATTGGGGTGGCCTGATGTTGGGTTGGGTTAGGTTCTGGGGTTATCGGCCTGGATATGCGAGCCTGGATCTTGTTCGTGTTCGACTGGGTGCCGCTGGGTGAGCCGCGTGATGTGTGGTGCGCCGATGGGGGATCTGGTTGGGATGAACCTGAGAGTTTGATCCTGGCTCAGAGCGAACGCTGGCGGCATGCTTAACACATGCAAGTCGCACGGCCGGGCAA
>NZ_CBDICE010000004.1:0-6744 GCF_965277165.1 Rhodopila sp. | reverse complement strand
GTACCGCGTCGGCATGACCCCGGCGGGGGTTCGCGAGTTGATCCAGAACGGCCATCAGGTCGTGGTCGAGCGCGCGGCCGGCGCCGGGATCGGCTTCGACGACGGAGCTTATCGCGATGCCGGCGCAAGTGTCCTCGCAACGCCCGCCGAGGTGTTCGCCGCCTCCGAGATGATCGTCAAGGTCAAGGAGCCACAGCCGCCGGAGATCGCGTTGCTGCGCCGCGACCAGATCCTGTTCACCTACCTGCATCTCGCCGCCGATAAGTTGCAAACCCACGGGCTGATGCGCTCCGGCGCCACCTGCATCGCCTACGAAACCGTCACAGATCGCGCCGGCTCGCTGCCGCTGCTGGCGCCGATGAGCGAAGTGGCCGGCCGCATGGCGGTCCAGGTCGGGGCGCGTTGCCTGGAACGCGAACAGGGCGGTGCCGGCATCCTGCTGGGTGGTGTTCCCGGTGTGCCGCCTGCCAAGGTCGTGGTGCTGGGCGGCGGCGTGTCCGGCACCAACGCCGCGAGGATGGCGGTCGGCCTGGAGGCCAGCGTGACCATCATCGACAAGTCGCTGACCCGGCTGAAGGAACTCGATCTGCAGTTCGGCCCGCGCGCGACAACCTTGTTTGCCACCACGCAGTCGATCGAGCAGGCGGTGCTGGCCGCCGACCTGGTGATCGGCGCCGTGCTGGTGCCCGGTGCCGCGGCCCCCAAGCTGGTCAGCCGCGAGATCATCAGCCGCATGCGGCCGGGTTCCGTGGTGGTCGACATCGCCATCGATCAGGGCGGCTGCTTCGAGACTAGCCGGCCGACCACGCACGCCGATCCGATCTATATCGAGGACGGCGTGGTGCATTACTGCGTGACCAACATGCCCGGGGCGGTGGCGCGCACGTCAACCTTCGCGCTGACCAACGCGACGTTGCCGTTCGTTCTGGCGCTGGCCGGCAAAGGCTGGCGGCAGGCCATGCTGGACGATCCGCACCTGGCCTCGGGGCTGAACATCCACCGCGGTCAGGTGACGCATATCGCGGTGGCGCAGGCGCTGGCGCTGCACCATTCCGCGGTGCGGGAGGTCCTGGTCCCGGTGGTGGCGGTCAGTTGACCCGAGCCACGCGATCAGCGCGCCGCAGGATTTCGAGACTTTCGGCTCGAGTTTGTGTTCACATTTGTGTATTATCGAACAAGGCTTTTGAGTGGGACGGGGAAAAACGGGCCTCCAAGCTCCAGGATCACGGCGTTGACTTTGAGGATGCCGCCCTGATCTTCGCCCGCCCCGTCATCGAGGCGGAGGATACCCGCAACGATTAAGGCAAACCCCGCTTGCGGGCCGTGGGACAGGTGAACGGGGCGTATTTCATGGCCGTCATCTCATCGGCCACTCCGCCTTAGCCGCAATTCCCCAATCCTCCGCAATGCGGTCACCATCGAAGCGGTAGATCGCTACTGCCGACAAACAAACGGGACTACCATCCTTGTTTCCCGCGAAGAGCCACCGTACCGCGACCTTGTCGCCCTCTTCCACCATGTCGAGGACATCGATCCGCGCGCAAGGGACGTGCTCGGCGAGTGAGCGCAACATGTCTCTGGCACCATCATGACCCGATCGAAAGCCGCCGATCGAAGGATCATGCAGCTTAAAGTCTTCCGTGAACCACTCGGCGACGTGACCGATATCGCCGGCGGCCATCGACCTTGCGATCCGCAGGAAAAAGTCCTTCCTCGATGCCATGGCGCGATGCTCCGCGGAGTAAGGTCAACGTCTTGATTGCCGGCAAGCCTCAGTCCCACCATTCAGCCCTACGTGTAGCCTGGTGCCACAGCGGCGGTCGGCTGACTGACTACGGACCAATCGCATAACAGCACGGCAACTATCGTATCGCGCTGCCAATCAGCCCGGACAAATCCAGCAACGAACCGGCCACGGCATCGGCCGCGAACCCCAGCGCCTCATCCTGCGTACGCAAGGCCCGGAACATCGCCGCCGGACCAACCGCCGCGCCCCCAATCAGTTCGCCTCGTAACGCGGCTGGCGCCACCCGTTCGATCCGCGCCACCTTGAACCCGAAGCACCGCGCGCCGGCGACATCAAAACCGTTCGAGGAGACGAACACCACCTCCTCCGGCTGCACGCCAAGCCGATCCCCGACCAGCGAATAGGCGCGAGGGTCGGGTTTGTAGACCTTTTTGGCATCGACGCTGATCACCGCCTGCAACACCTTGTCCAGCCCGCTGTTGCGCGTCAGCGCCGCCAGCATGCCAGGGCTGCCGTTGGACAGGATCGCCAGTTGGTTGCCCTCAAGCTGGCGCAGCGCCTGCTCCGCCTCCGGGTACAGTGAAAGCGTGTTGTACGCCTCGACCATGCCGTCGATCACAGTCGCTTCGGCCGGCAAGCCCACCGTATCCAGCGCATAGCGAAGAGAATCGCGGGTCACCACGCGGAAGTCTTCGTAACGGCCCATCAATGAGCGCAGCCAGGTGTATTCCAACTGCTTCAGCCGCCAAACCTGGGTGATATACTCGCCATGACCGGGGAACGCCGCCTCGGTGGCCGCCGCGACCGACTGCACGTCGTACAGCGTGCCATAGGCGTCGAACACCAGCGCCTTGATCGTCACCACAACACTCCGAACGTCATCCTGGTGTCCCCGGGGTAGCAGCCGCCGCCGGTCATCCCCGCCGCTCGAACCGGGCGCGGTCGGCCGGCAGCAGCCGCACCTTCATGTGCACAGCGACGTCGTCGTCGGAACGCGTGACCACTTCGCCGTGCTGATACAGCCATGCCACGCGGGCGCCGTCTTGTGGCGGAATGTCATAGTCGGCGACCTCCATCCCCTCGGCGATCGCGCCATCGATCGCGGCTTGCAGCGCATCGAGGCCGTCGCCGGTCACCGCCGAGACCGCGACCGCGCCGTCGCGCAGCGGCACTGCCGCCACGCCGCCCAGCAAGTCCGCCTTGTTCAGCACCTCGATCGTCCGATCCGGCCATGCCGGGTCCAGCGTGCCGTCGGCCACCATGTCGTCCAGCACCTTGATGACGTCGCCGCGCTGCGCCGCCGTTTCGGGGTGCGCCGCATCGCGCACATGCAGGATCACATCCGCCTCCGCCACTTCTTCCAGCGTCGCTCGGAAGGCCTCGACCAGTTCGTGCGGCAACTGGCTGATGAATCCAACGGTATCGGACAGGATGGCGCGCCGCCCCGATGGCAACCGAAGCCCACGCATCGTTGGATCCAGCGTCGCGAACAACTGGTCTCGGGCGGTGACTTCGGCCCCGGTCAGGGCATTGAACAGCGTGGACTTCCCAGCATTGGTGTAACCGACCAGGGCGATCACGGGAAACGGCACCCGCCGGCGGGCCGATCGGTGCAGACCGCGAGTGCGCCGGACCTGCTCCAGGTCCTTTCGTAGCCGCACAAGGCGATCGTCGATCAACCGCCGGTCGGCCTCGATCTGAGTCTCGCCGGGACCGCCAAGGAAGCCGAAGCCGCCGCGCTGACGCTCCAGGTGGGTCCAGGACCGCACCAGCCGCGAGCGTTGATAGGCCAGATGCGCCAGCTCGACCTGAAGCGTGCCCTCCTTGGTGGCGGCGCGCTCGCCAAAAATATCCAGGATCAGCCCGGTGCGGTCGATCACCTTGCAGCTCCAGGCGCGCTCCAGGTTGCGCTGCTGCACCGGCGACAGCGCGGCATCGACAACCACCACCTCGATATCGTTCCGACTGATCGCCTCCGCCTGGGTCGCCACCTGACCTTCGCCGAACAGCATCGCCGGGCGTCGGGTGCGAAGTGGCAGTATTGCCGTATGCCTGATGATCAGCCCGATCGATGCGGTCAGACCCACCGCCTCGGCAAGTCGAGCCTCAGCCGCGCGCGGCTGCTCGACCCCGGGCAAATCCCGCGCCTGTCGTTCCCAAGGCAGGATGACAGCCGCACCGATCATGCTATCCGCCCGCCCGTTCGACCCAGCCGACGTTGGAACCGCGGCATCACGGGTCGGCGGATCAGCCAGGTGTGAAAAAACCGGTTTGACCGATCGAGCCTTCACGGGTCGGGCAATCAATCGTTCCCGGTCACGCCGCTGAGTTCCCGAGCCGGCGCCGCGGCGCCTTCCACCTTGGTCGCATCGAACAACTGAATCGGTGCACCCGGCATGACCGTGCTGATGGCGTGCTTATACACCAGTTGAGTATGCCCATCCCGGCGCAGCAGAACGGAAAAATTGTCAAACCAGGTGATGATCCCCTGGAGTTTGACACCGTTCACAAGGAAAACCGTTACCGGCGTTTTGCTTTTCCGCACGTGGTTCAGGAACACGTCCTGAACATTCTGCGACTTCTCGTTGGCCACGGCCACAATCCTTCTTTTTCTAGGAGCCAGTTCTGTGTCTGCGAGTTCTGGGTGCGAGTTCGACGCGCGCGTTCACTTTGAACCGAGGACCCGGACGGTTCGTGGCACGGCCGACCGAGTTTCGATACTCTAACATCTCGCCCCCTTCACGCAAGCTCACGTAATCGTGCGCGAAGGTCATGAGCCGAGGGGAAATGGATATCCGGGGCAGCGCGTTCAACGCCCCCATCGTGATCCGCGTTGCCGATAAGTACAGCCGTGGCGCCGGCGGCGCGCGCCGCCTGCATGTCCAGCGCCGTATCGCCGATGTACCAAACCGAGGCGTCGCCGGTTCGGCCCAACCGCGACAGGGCAAGCCAAATCGGCGCCGGATCGGGCTTGTCGGCGGCGGCGTCGCCGGCACCCACCACGGCGGCGAAAAACCCATCCCATCCCAGATGGGTCACTTCCCGCCGCAGGAATGCCCCGGCCTTGTTGGAAATTACGCCTTGCGGCCAGCCGGTCCCCGCCTCCAGCACCTCGGGCATCCCGGGCATCGGACTGACATGGTCCAGGTGCTGCTGCTTCAGGGTTTCGTAGAAGATGTCGCGAGCCTGCTGCCATCGGTCGCCAAACATCACTGGGAAACTGTCCCGCAACGAGACACGGACCCGGTGTCGGGTATCATCCACAGTCCAAAGCGGGTGGCCGAACGCGGCGAATGTTGCGTTCAGCGCGGCGGTGATGCCGGCCCATCCGTCAACTAGGGTGTTGTCCCAGTCATACAGCAGCACAGACGGCCGGTGATCCCGCATCAGAGTTGCACGCGGACCAGTCCCGTCATGGCCAGCCCCGTCATGGCTAGCCCCATCATGACCAGTGCCGGCATGCCCAGCCCCGGCATGGCCAGCCCCATCATGGACTGCTTGCGCCGAACTTGAAGCGCGGCTCGTCATCGTCGGCCGCGGTTATCGGGTCGCCAGGGTTCAAACCGCTTGGGGCCGCGACGCCATCATTCGCAACAACGCCGCACAAGGCGCCGGACGCAGGGTCGACATGGATCGGCAGGCCCGGGGCCTGATCATCAACCCCCGGATCATCAACCCCCTGATCATCAACCCCCTGGTCATCAACCTTTAACGCCAGGCGCTGCAGGCGCGCCAGCACGCAGGCGTTGGCGCACACCCGCAGCCAGCCGTCGAACGATAGGTCGTGCGCATTTTGCTCCGGAGCAAACCGGTCGATGTAGCCCTTCAACAGGCCGGGCATGATCACCTCCACCATCCCCGCCGGCCGGTCACGCTCGGCCCGCACCACCCACAGCAGGGTCGCTTCACCATGCCGGTTCAGCGCCATGTGCAACGGCAGAATCTCGGCTTCGGAGACCGCTGACCCGAACTGATAGACGAAGATCTTGTCCGCGGCTTCGAGTTCCTCGACGAATTTGCGGCGCAGAAACCGTAACCGAGCCGATTCCTGTTCACGCATCAGCCAGACGCTGCGCTGCCCCTCATAGACAAAGCTATGATACACCAAGCCGAATTTTTTCTCGTGGATCATGTATTCCTTGCGGGATTCACCTTCCAGTCGCGGCTCGATATCATCGATCTCGCCCAGGCCGGTGAACCCGCTGTCGATGCCGCGGATAAGGTTGCGCATGAATGTGCTGGAGAACCGCAGCAAGCCCAGCGGTTCGGCGTCGCAGCGCCGCTGGAAAAGGCCAAATTCGCAGTTCTCGCCAAGCGATTCGAACCTCAGAGCGATCTGCGGAAGGGTCAGTCCGGTGCTGCTCGTTGCCCACGCCGCCAGTTCGCCACCGCCACGCACGCCAAAGCCCGGCGCTTGCGACGCACCCAGCATCAACCCGGTCGGCAAGCGCCGATGCTGAGCGGCGGTTGCATGCGCAACCTTGAGCAGCTTCGCCTCGAACACGGCGAATGCCAACGACCGATCATCGGCGATATCGGAAAAATCGCGCGGGCGAGCGGCATCCGGGTGCTGCAGCGTGACCACCACCCGTTCGGCCCGGCGGGCGACGCCGGCCGGAATACGGAAGCCCAGCAAGGTCGGGCGGCTGATCTCGCTCGACCCGACGACACTGTCATCGACCGAGACAATCAGCCGCTGACTAGGCAAATCCGGCGCGTGAACGAACGGAACGACATCCAGCGTCAGCACATACTCGTCCGCCTCGGCGAGCCGGGGAAACATCAGATGGCTTTCCGCGCCGACGCCCCAGGTGAAGGCATCCTCCGACCGCGCCCAGCCCCCACCGAGATAGGCCAGACTGTTGCCGGTCGTCGCGAAGCTGATCGTCAGGTTACATTCGACTGCCATCTCACGCCTTGTGTTTCCGATCCCTGATACGCCGACCTCCCCTGATACGACGACGTCCAAGTTCTGCGCGCCGGTTCCGGAGCATTGA
>NZ_CBDICE010000003.1:0-33865 GCF_965277165.1 Rhodopila sp. | reverse complement strand
GTCGCCGATGCTCCAGACGATGCGGTTGCGGGTATCGATGACGCCAAATGACGCGAGCGTGCTGAATACGGCAGCCAGCAGGACGGCCCACCAGTACAGGTTCAGGACTTCGAGCAGCAGCCAGAACAGTGGCCGGATCATTAGGCGAACACTCCTGATTCGGCCGCGGAACCTAGCGATGGCACCGCCGTTCCGCAACAATGCCCACACGGTCGGGAGGCCTGTCTTGCATTCCGGCGGAGCCAAATGTGACGCAAATCACAGATGGTTCACGGCGAACCACTATTCTGTGCCCCGGCGGCCGACGTTCCCGCTATTGCCTCGGCCGTTGGATCACCCTGTGATCCCTGTCAACCCCGGACCTAAACTAGCCCGGCCGCCTCGGTGGCCGGTTTTTTTCGCACTTTGCTAGATCGGACGCGCGACCCATGTAAAACATCTTCACATGAGCATGTCCAGCACATGAGTTGGTCTGGGTCCGGCGAGGGCGGCTCGGGGCGCCGCGGCTATCATCACGGCAACCTACGGGAAGCCCTGATCGAAGCCGCGCTGGAGTTGATCGGCGCCAAGGGTCCTGCCGGCTTTACCATTGCCGAGGCTGCCCGGCTCGCGGGGGTCAGCCCGGCTGCGCCGTATCGTCACTTCCGCGATGCCGACGCGCTGCTGGCGGAAGTTGCGGTGCGCGGCTACGACCGGCTTGCCGAGCGGTTGGCGCGCGCATGGAATGGGGGTCGGCCGGAGGCGGTGCGGGCGTTCGAGGACCTCGGCCGCGCCTATCTGGCGTTCGCCAGGGATGATCCGGCCTATTATGTGGCGATGTTCGACTCTCGGCTGGCAGTGGAGGCTCATCCGGGACTGCAGGCGGCCGGAGACCGAGCGTTCGCGGTGCTGCGGGAGGCGGCGGACCAGGTCGCGGCGACGTTGCCGAAGGGACGCCGGCCGCCTTCGTTGATGATGGCGCTGCACATCTGGGCGATGGCGCACGGGGTAGGCTCGCTGTTCGTGCGGCAGAGCCCGTCGCGACGGAAGCTGCCGATGGCGGCCGAGGATCTGCTGGAGGCCGGGGTGCTGATCTACCTGCAAAGCCTGGGTCTGGCGGGTGGGGAGTAGGTGTTCAGGCTGCTCGACGGGCCAAGGTTGGGCCTGATGCCGCCGCGAATCGACGCCCTTGGGGTAGCGGAATTTGTTGCCCAACCTGGTGAGTCTATATACAAGCCGTCCGACTTCAACGACCCGCGAATCGAATTCTTCGACGGGCCGGCGGGTATTGGTTTGACTATAGAGCAATTTGGCGAATGACATGTCGCGAAGCCCGCGATCAGGCTTGCACGCCCAGAAGCGTCACCAACCGCGAAATCAGCCGCCCTGCTGCACGGGCAATTTATATTGCCCAAAGTCTCAGCGACTTTCGTCAGCGGCCTCAAGGTGGATGATTTGACGGTGATATCCGCCGCGAAACGTGAGACAGGTATTCCAAAATCATGCAGTTCGCCAGCCAGCTTTCGCCACTTGAGAGCATGACGGTCGCCCCGCAAGCGACAGGCTCGACCACGGCCAACCCGCATCTGCGAAGGCTCGAGGAAGAGAGTATCCACATTTTTCGCGAAGTCGCCGCGGAATGCCGCGCACCGGTGATGCTGTATTCGATCGGCAAGGATTCATCGGTGCTGCTGCATCTGGCGCTCAAGGCGTTCCATCCGGCCAAGCCAAACTTTCCCTTGCTGCACGTTGATACCGGGTGGAAGTTCCGTGAAATGATCTCGCATCGTGATGCGATGGCGGAGCGTTATGGACTGCGGCTGATCGTGCACACCAATGAGGACGGGCGGCGGCAGGGCATCAATCCGTTCGACCACGGCGGTTTCTACACGCATAAGATGAAGACCGAGGCGCTTAAGCAGGCGCTGACCAGCGGTGGGTACGACGCGGCGTTCGGCGGCGCGCGTCGGGATGAGGAGAAGTCGCGCGCCAAGGAGCGTATCTTCTCGTTTCGCGATGCCGCACAAGGTTGGGACCCGAAGAACCAGCGGCCCGAGTTCTGGCGGCTCTACAACAGCCGGATCAATGCCGGTGAGTCGATGCGGGTATTTCCGCTTTCGAACTGGACAGAACTTGATATTTGGCAATACATTGCCCAAGAAGACATCCCGATCGTTTCACTGTACTATGCGCAGGACCTCCCGGTCGTTATCCGCGAGGGCGTGTTGATCGTTGTTCACGATGAACGGATGCGTCTGGATCCTGGCGAAATGCCGCAGATCAAACGGGTACGCTTCCGGTCGCTGGGCTGCTATCCCCTCTCTGCCGCGGTGGAATCGACGGCATCGAACCTCGCTGAGATCATTGCGGAGGTTACCGCATCACGGGTCTCCGAACGCGGCGGCCGGCTGATCGATCGTGACGAGAAAGACTCGATGGAGCGCAAGAAGCGAGAGGGATATTTCTGAATGGGCACCGCGATTGGCGATCGTCTCGCACGGACCGCCTCGTCGCTTCAGGCAACGGAAGGGCTGCTACGCTTCATCACTTGCGGCAGTGTCGATGACGGCAAGTCCACGCTGATCGGTCGGCTATTGTACGAGACCGGATCGATCCCCGAGGATCAGCTTGCCACGCTGCAGCGCGACAGCCTCAAATACGGGACTACCGGTGAGGACATCGACTACTCGCTGCTGGTGGATGGGCTTGAAGCAGAGCGCGAGCAGGCGATAACCATCGATGTCGCCTATCGCTTCTTCACCACGGACAAACGACGTTTCATCGTCGCCGACACTCCCGGTCATGAACAATATACCCGCAACATGGCCACCGGCGCATCTACGGCGGATCTTGCGATCGTGCTGGTGGACGCGCGCAAGGGCCTGCTGACACAGACACGCCGTCACTCCCTCATCGCCAGTTTGATGGGCATTCAGCACGTCGTCCTGGCGGTGAACAAGATCGACCTGGTGGATTTCGACCAGCGTCTGTTCGAAGAAATTTGCGAGGACTACAACGGCGCTACCGCAACGTTAAACTTTCGCAGTCTGGTTGCAATCCCGCTGTCGGCGCGGTTCGGCGACAACGTGATCGACCGAAGCCGTAGGATGCCGTGGTATACCGGGCCCACCTTGCTGCAGCGGCTTGAAGGCGTCGAACTAAGCGAAGCGGTCAGCCGCCCGTTTCGGATGCCGGTGCAACTGGTCAGCCGGCCTGATTCGAGCTTTCGCGGTTACGCCGGCACGATCGCCAGCGGTCGGGTCAGGCCCGGCGATACGGTGGCTGTCGCGGCTTCCGGGCGGCAAACCCAGGTGAGGCAGATCATCACCGCGGACGGGGCATTGCCGGAGGCGCATTCGGGCAACGCGGTCACGCTGGTTCTGGCCGACGATGTGGACGTCTCGCGTGGCGATGTGCTGGCGGCGAGCGATGCCCCGGTCGGGGTCGCGGATCAGTTCCAGGCGCACATGATCTGGCTGAGCGACGCACCGTTGCAGAGCGGCCGGACCTACCTGTTCAAGCTCGGCGCGCGCACTGTCAGCGGCAGCGTCACGCGCATTCGTCACCGGGTGGATCTGAACACGCAAGGGCAGTTGCAGGCTGACGAATTGGCGTTGAACGAAGTCGGCGTGGTCAATCTGAGCTTCGCCGCCGCGGTGGAATTCGAAAGCTACGCCGATAGCCGCGATCTTGGCGGCTTCATCGTGATCGATCGGCAGAGCAACGCCACAGTGGGCGTTGGGATGATCGATTTCGCGTTGCGACGCGCCACCAATATTCGATGGCAGGAACTGGACGTCGATCGCGGGGCCCGAGCGGCGCTGAAGGGGCAGAAGCCGGTGGTGCTGTGGTTCACCGGCTTGTCGGGGGCCGGCAAATCAACCATAGCCAACCTGCTTGAACGCAAACTGCACACCGAGGGCCGGCATACCTACGTGCTGGACGGCGACAACGTCCGCCACGGGCTGAACCGCGACCTCGGCTTTACCGAGGCCGATCGGGTGGAGAATATCCGTCGTGTCGGCGAGGTGGCGGCGTTGATGGCGGATGCCGGCTTGTTGGTGATCGTTTCTTTCATCTCGCCGTATCAGGCGGATCGCGATGCGGCTCGAGAGAAGCTGCCGGCCAGGGAGTTTCTGGAAGTGTTCATCGACACGCCGATCGAGGAGTGTCGACGCCGCGATCCGAAGGGTTTGTACAGCAAGGCGGACGCCGGACTGCTCCAGAACTTCACCGGCGTGAATGCCCCGTATGAGGCGCCGGTTGCTCCGGACATCCATGTTCGGGCGTCGGCGGGCACGGTTGAGGAGTCGGTACAGCAGGTGTTGCGGGAGCTGCGGCTTCGCGCTCTGTGCTGACCCGGGCTATCGTCGACCGGGCGAACGGCAGATGGCAACCAGCCTTCGCGGCAAAGGACACTTGATTTGTCGCTAGACGAGATTGCACGACGTTCGCCTGTTTCCCTGGCCTGCTGATCCCCAATGATTCGGCGGACTTGGAAGCAGAACACGAGGACAATCTTATTGAACTTCACGATGCCAGGCGTCAGGCTGTCGCAGATGCGGTTCGGTGGGACAAGCGAAGATGGATTATGTCGGTTACGTTGACGAGGTTACCCGGTTCTGCGTTGCCGGGTGGGTCGCGGACCGTGATGACTGGAAGCGCTCGGTCAGCGTCGACGTTCTTGTAGGGGGCCAGGGTCGCGGCGTCGTCAGGGCTGATATCAGCCGCGCAAAACTCGACGAACTGCATCCCGAGGCGACCGGTCGTTACGCGTTCAGGGTACATTTTCCGAACCCGTTATCGATGTACGAACAGCAGGAGGTGTCGGTTCGCGTCACCGGATCAAGCTTTTACTTGACCCAGGATCAGCCGGTTATCGACGCCATCGCGCCGGATCCGGCCGTGTCGGTGCTGCGTCCCATGGCCCCGGTGCTGCTGACCACGATGGGACGCACCGGTTCGACAGCGGTAATGGCGAGTCTGGCGCAGCATCCGAACATTGTCGTCGCCGGAACACGACCTTTCGAGGTCGAGCTGGGCTGCTACTACGCCTATGCCCTCAGGACGCATGTCGCCAATGCCGATCATGAGAAATCATTGGCTACGGACAGGATAACCGCGGGGGAAAACAAGTATCATATCGGATTCAACCCCTATTTCCGGAAGGGTCATGCCGAGGTGTTCAAGAACCCGATGGTCTTGGACCACTTCATGACAAACCGTCTCCCGGCTCGGCTTGCCAGTGCATTCCGAGAGATCATTCTTGATTATTACGAAGAAGTCGCTCGCGATCAGGCAATCGACTATCCGATATTCTTTGCGGAGAAGACGCTTCCGGAACGAGACTCTCGGCTTGGAATTCGATACATGTTCCCTAAGGCCAAGGAAATCTTGCTGATTCGTGATCTGCGCGACGTTGTTTGTTCGGCAAGATCGTCCAACGGGTCGGCGTTCGACCGGGTAATGGAAGCGACCAAGGGTGCCGCGAGGCAGCTACAGATCATCGATTCAGCCAAACACCCCCGCGTGATGCTGCTCAAGTACGAGGACTTCGTTTTGGACAATGCCAGAAGCATCGGCAGACTGTTCGGGTTTCTGGGGCTGGCGCCGACCGCCTCGGATCAGGACGGGATGACGGCATTGTTCGCGACCCACGCCACGAGCGCGACCCCGGCTGCGTCGATCGGCCGGTGGCGGAACGACCTAACGGCCGAGCAGCGGCAACGATGCGAAGAGCTCAATCCGTTTCTCAACCATTTTGGCTACGAGATATAATTGCCGACCTTCATGTCGGCGCCGCGTAACACGGAACGGGTGGGTTCGGCGAGGGCAGGATGGCCGGGATCCTGAACGCAGAGCGTTGACGCGCGTGGTGGTCGCCGCCGTTCTGATCCTGGCTGGCCGATTTTGCTGACATCCCTCTGCCGACCGCTTGACGTTCAACCTCTCCCTTCCTAATGTAAATGTGTCTTACATTCACATGAGGCCCTCGATGACGAGCGCTGCCAATCAAGACGCCTACGGCCCCCAAGGCTGGAACCGAGGTCCCTGGGGTAACACCCAGGGGCCGCAGTGGCAACAATCCGGCAATGGACGCGGTGCATCCGGCCCGAACTGGGGCAACCCAGCCTGGGGCGGCCCGCCATTTTGGAACCCGGCGGGGATCAGCCGCCCGGCCGCCATCGCCTTCACCATACTCGGCTTCCTGTTCTGGTGGCCGGTCGGACTGGCTTTGCTCATTTACATGATAGGGAGTGGTCGGATGGGATGCTTCGGGCGTCGCAGACGAGCGATGAACCAACAGGGCTGGCAGGATGCCGGGCCGTGGGCGAACTGGAAGTCTTGGGCCTGCGGACCCTCGGAACGTGCCGCCTCAACCTCCGGCAACCGCGCGTTCGATGAATACAAGGCCGAGACCCTCCGCCGCATGGAAGAGGAGCAGAAGGAGTTCGGCTCGTTCCTCGAACGGCTGCGCTTCGCCAAGGACAAGTCGGAGTTCGACCAGTTCATGGCCGAACGCCGTTCCCGGCCGCCATCTCCGCCGACCGATGAGCAGTCCACCGCCTGACGCCGCCCGGTTCAGGTTGCATTCACCAGATTTGGCTACCAACTACCGATGCGTCAGGCGACCGCTCAAACCGGTGGCCTGGCGCATCTTCCGCTTTAGCACTTGGCAGTCATCGAGCGTGCGCAGCCCCAACCCGCCTTCCGTCCCGCGTCCTGGTGCGACCCGGACATGTGGCGGGGACAACCCAGCAGGCGCCGGGAAAGGCTTTCCGCCGGGGTTTGGCTTGTCTATGAGGGCGGGCACGGACAAGTAGGGACTCGTAACAAATGGCCGGCATGGACATCCTGGCGTCAGCCTTCAACGGCGCCAACGCAGCTTTCTTGGCCGATCTTTATGCTCGGTGGGCCGCCGACCGGTCCGCTGTCGATCCCAGCTTCGCCGATCTGTTCGCCGCGATGAACGACGAGGCCCGCGCCGTGCTGGAGGATGCCAGCGGCGCCTCCTGGGCACCGCGCCCGAGCTTCGCGGTGAATGCGGCGGCGCCGGTGCCGGCGGCGGACGGGCTGGCGCCGGATCAGGCCCGCGCCGCCACCATCGCGTCGTTGCGCGCGCTGATGCTGATCCGCTCCTATCGGGTGCGGGGCCATCTTGAGGCGCAACTCGATCCGCTGGGTCTGCAATTGCCGCACAAGCATGCGGAGCTGGATCCCGCCTCCTATGGCTTCACCGATGCCGACCTGGACAAGCCGATCTTCATCGACAACGTGCTGGGCCGCGAAACCGCCACCTTGCGCGAGATCACACAGATCCTGCGGCAAACCTACTGTGGCCCGATCGGCGTCGAGTTCATGCACATCCAGGATCCGGAACAGAAATCCTGGATTCAGCGCAAGGTCGAGGGCGCGCCGTGGCGCAGGTCGCTTGACCCCGAGGAGAAGCGCACCGTGCTGCGGCAGCTCACCGAAGCCGAGGGCTTCGAGGCGTTCTGCCAGAAGCGCTACGTCACGACCAAGCGCTTCGGCCTGGAAGGCGGTGAGGTCACCATCCCGTCGTTGCACGCGATGATCGCCATCGCCGCGGCCGAAGGCGTGGTCGAGGTGGCGATCGGCATGCCGCATCGCGGTCGGCTCAACACCCTGGTCAACATCGTCAAGAAGCCGCTGACCGCGCTGTTCGCCGAGTTCGGCGGTGAGAGCTTCAAGCCGGACGATGTGCAGGGTTCGGGGGACGTGAAGTACCACCTGGGAACCTCCACCGACCTGGAGGTCGCCGGGCACAGCGTGCACCTGTCGCTGCAGCCGAACCCGTCGCATCTGGAGGCGGTCGACCCGGTCGTCGTCGGCAAGGTCCGCGCCCGGCAGGACCGCGCCGGCGACACCAAGGCACGCAAATCGGTAATGGCGATCCTGATGCACGGCGACGCGGCGTTCGCCGGCCAGGGGCTGGTGTACGAGACGCTGGCGATGAGCCAGCTGATCGGTTACCGCACCGGCGGGACGATCCACCTGGTCGTGAACAACCAGATCGGCTTTACCACGGTCCCGGCGCACGCGTTTTCCGGCCTGTACTGCACCGACGTGGCGAAGTCGATCCAGGCGCCGATCCTGCACGTCAATGGCGACGACCCTGAGGCGGTGGTGTTCTGCTCGCGGATGGCGGCGGAGTACCGCATGAAGTTCAACAGCGACATCGTGTTGGATATCGTCTGCTATCGCCGCCACGGCCATAACGAGACGGATGAGCCAGCCTTCACCCAGCCGCTGATGTACCAGGCGATCAACGCGACCAAGACCACCCGCACGCTGTACGCCGAGAAGCTGGCCGCCGAGGGCACGGTGCCGGCCGCCGAGGCGAAGGCGATGCTGGACGACGTCACCAAGACGCTGGAGGAGGCCAACGCCGCGGCGAAATCGTATCGGCCGAACAAGGCAGACTGGCTGGAAGGGCAATGGTCGGGCTTCGCGCCTGTGGACCAGCAGGAAGATGAGCTCGCCGAACAGCCCACCGCGGTGGCGACAGAAACGCTGAAGCGAATTGGCGACGCCCTGGCGCACGTGCCGGACGGCTTCAACCTCAACCCGAAGATCAGCCGTCAGCTCGAAGCAAAGAAGCAGGCGATCGACAGCGGTGACGGCATCGACTGGGCGACCGGCGAGGCGCTGGCCTTTGGCAGCCTGCTGCTGGAAGGCACCCGCGTGCGGCTGTCCGGGGAGGACAGCCAGCGCGGCACGTTCAGCCAGCGCCATGCGGTGCTGATCGACCAGCGCAATCAGAACGAGTACACGCCGCTGAACAACATCGAACAGGACCAGGTCCGGATCGAGATCTACAACTCGCTGCTGTCGGAAGCCGGGGTGCTGGGTTTCGAGTATGGCTACTCGCTGGCCGATCCGCAGACCCTGGTGCTGTGGGAGGCGCAGTTCGGGGACTTTGCCAACGGCGCACAGGTCATCATCGACCAGTTCCTGGCCAGCGGCGAAACCAAATGGCTGCGCATGTCGGGCCTGGTGCTGTTGCTGCCGCACGGCTATGAGGGCCAGGGTCCGGAGCACTCCTCGGCGCGCATCGAGCGGTATCTGCAGCTCTGCGCCGAACGCAATATGTATGTCTGCAACCTGACCACGCCGGCGAACTACTTCCACGCGCTGCGCCGTCAGCAGCACCGCAACTTTCGCAAACCGCTGATCGTGTTCGAGCCGAAGTCGCTGCTGCGCCACAAGCTGGCGACCTCGCCGCGGGCGGCGTTCGCCGAGGGCACCCGTTTGCAGTTCGTGATCCCGGAAATCGACGGCATCGCGCCGCCCGATCAGGTGCGCCGCGTCGCGATCTGCTCCGGCAGGGTGTATTACGATCTGCTGGCCGAACGCCGATCGAAGCAGATCAAGGACATTGCCATCATCCGGCTGGAACAGCTGTATCCATTTCCGGAAAACACGCTTCGCCGCGTGCTGGCACCGTATGTCAACGCCGATGTGGTCTGGTGCCAGGAGGAACCCGAGAACATGGGCGCCTGGAATTTCGTCGACCGTCGGATCGAAAAGGTGCTCAGCCGACTGGACATGAAGGTTCGCCGCCCGACCTATGTCGGCCGTGACGCCGCCGCCAGCCCGGCGACCGGACTCGCCAAGGCCCACATCGTCCAGCAGGCCCGCGTGGTAGCCACGGTGCTTGGTATCGGCTAGACCGCCGGCGCCATGACTCGCACCCCCGCTGGCCCACGCCTGGAGACATATCGCCGTGGCGACTGAAATCGTTGTGCCCGCATTGGGCGAAAGCGTGACGACCGCCACGGTTGCCCGCTGGATCAAGCAGCAAGGTGAGTCGGTGGCCGCCGATGAGCCGCTGGTCGAACTGGAAACCGACAAGGTGACGGTCGAGGTCAACGCGCCGTCTGGTGGGACGCTGTCCTCGATCGCCGTACCGGAGGGCACCGAGGTCGAGGTCGGATCGATCCTCGGGCTGGTGGATGGCGCCGCGGGAGCCGCCGCCGCGCCGGCCAAGGCGGCACCGGCCTCGCCCCCGAAGCCGGTGGCTCGTGAGCCGCAGCCGGCGTCGGTCGCCGCTCCGCCGCAGACCTCCGTCGCCGCTCCGCCGCAGGAACCTGCCGCCGAACCACGGCCAGCAGCCAATCCGCCAGCCGGGGTCGTTGCGCCGCCGCGGCCGATAGGCCCGGTGTCCCGTCCCGCCGCGACCGCCCCGGCCCACGCGCCGCTGCCGGCGGCGGCGAAGATGATCGAGGAGAACAAGGTTGCCGCCGACGTGCTGGGCGAGGGGACCGGCAAGGACGGACGCATTACCAAGGGCGACGTGCTGGATTTCCTCAACCGGCCGGCTCCCGCCCCGGCAGCCCCGGCCGCGAAGCCGCCGCGTCAGGATGACCCGCGGGAACAGCGGGTGAAGATGACCCGCCTGCGCCGCACCATCGCGCTGCGGCTGAAGGAGGCGCAGAACAACGCCGCGATGCTGACCACCTTCAACGAGGTGGACATGTCGGCGATCATGGCGCTGCGCGCTGAATACCGCGACGCGTTCGAGAAGAAGCACCACGGCGTCCGGCTAGGTTTCATGAGCGTCTTCGTCCGCGCCTGCTGCGTGGCGCTGAAGGAGTTTCCCGCGGTCAACGCCGAGATCGATGGCGACGACATCATCTACAAGAATTTTGTCAACATGGGCATCGCAGTCGGCGGTCCTTCGGGTCTTGTCGTTCCGGTCATTCGCGATGCCGATCAGCTTGGGTTTGCCGGCATCGAGGCGGCGATCGCCGACTTCGGCAAGCGCGCCCGCGACGGCGCGTTGAAGCTGGAGGATTTGGCCGGCGGTTCGTTCAGCATCACCAACGGCGGCATCTACGGATCGATGATGTCGACGCCGATCCTCAACCCGCCGCAGTCGGCGATCCTGGGGATGCACAAGATCCAGGAGCGCCCGATGGGGGTCGGCGGCAAGATCGAGATCCGGCCGATGATGTACCTCGCGGTGTCGTATGATCACCGTATCGTCGACGGCAAGGAGGCGGTGTCCTTCCTGGTCCGGGTCAAGGAAGGCGTGGAAGATCCACGCCGGCTGCTGCTGGATCTCTGAGCCCCAGTCGGGTCGAGAGGAACAAGCGATGTTCGATCATATCGGCTTGCCGGCGGTCGTCTGGCGGGAAACCTTGAGGACTAAATGAGCGATTCCTTCGATGTCATCGTCATCGGTTCCGGACCGGGCGGCTATGTCTGTGCCATCCGCGCCGCGCAGCTCGGGCTGAAAACCGCCTGCGTCGAGAAGCGCGCAACGCTCGGCGGCACCTGCCTGAACATCGGCTGCATTCCGTCCAAGGCGCTGCTGCAATCGTCGGAGGAGTTCGAGAAAGCCAACCATGCACTGAAGGATCACGGCGTGCTGGTCGACGGGGTGAAACTGGATCTGGCTCGCATGCAGGCGCGCAAGGAGGAGGTCGTCAACGCCAACACCAAGGGCGTCGAATTCCTGTTCCGCAAGAACAAGGTCACCTGGTTGAAGGGCACCGGCCGGATCACCGCACCCGGCACGGTCGATGTCGACGGCACCGCCTACACCACGAAGAACATCATCATCGCTACCGGCAGCGAGAGCGTTCCGCTGCCCGGCGTGGCGGTCGATGAAAAGCGGATCGTCAGCTCCACCGGCGCGCTGGAACTGGACAGGGTCCCCGGCCATCTGGTCGTCATCGGCGGCGGTTACATCGGCCTGGAGCTTGGCAGCGTCTGGCGCCGTCTTGGCGCCGAGGTCACGGTGATCGAGTTCCTCGACCGTATCGTCCCCGGCATGGACAACGAGATCGCCGCCGCGTTCCAGCGCATCCTGCAGAAGCAGGGGCTGAAGTTCCGCCTGGGCATGAAGGTGACCGGTGCCGCGACTGGCGCCGATGGTGTCGCGCTGACCGTGGAACCCGCCAAGGGCGGCACGGCAGAGACGATCAAGGCCGACGTCGTGCTGCTGTCGATCGGCCGCCGTCCTTACACCGAGGGCCTCGGCCTGGAGCAGGTCGGCGTCGAGCTCGATGGCCGCGGACGGGTCAAGGTCGATGCGCACTACGCCACCAACGTTGCGGGCATCCATGCCATCGGTGACGTGATCGCCGGCCCGATGCTGGCGCACAAGGGCGAGGATGAAGGCGTCGCGGTCGCGGAAATCCTCGCCGGGCAGGCCGGGCACGTGAACTACGGAGCGATTCCCGGCGTGGTCTATACATGGCCGGAAGTCGCCTCGGTCGGGCAGACCGAGGAAGAACTGAAAGCCGGCGGCATCGCCTACTCCATCGGCAAATTTCCCTTCACCGCCAACGGCCGAGCGCGGGCGATCGGGGACACGGATGGGTTTGTGAAGATCCTGGCGGATAAAGCGACCGACCGCCTGCTGGGCGCGCATGTGATTGGCCCCGATGCCGGCACGCTGATCGCGGAGCTGACCACGGCGATCGAATTCGGCGCCTCGGCCGAGGACGTGGGGCGGATTTGCCACGCTCATCCCACGCTCAGCGAGGCGGTGAAGGAAGCAGCCCTGGCGGCGGAGGGAAGAGCGCTGCATATCTGAATGATGGAACCGCGGCGATGAAGCCACTCGCGCTGACAATGGGCGATCCGGCCGGGATCGGCGGTGAACTGTCGCTGAAGGCCTGGCTGGCGCTGCACGAGGCGGGTCTGGCATTCGTCGCGCTGGATGATCCGGCTCGGCTCGAGCGGTTGGCGCGGGATCAGGGCCTTGCGGTGCCGGTGCGGCCGGTGACGGACGCTGCCGAGGCCGCCGGCGCTTTTCGGTCGGCACTACCCGTGCTGTCGGTGCCATTGGCGGCCATCCCATTACCCGGGCAGCCCGATCAGGCGAATGCGAACGCCGTCGTCTCGTCGATCGAACAGGCGACGAAGCTGGCGTTGGCGGGCACCGTCGGCGCTGTCGTTACCAATCCGATCAACAAGGCGGCCCTGTATCAGGCCGGTTTCCCCTATCCCGGCCATACCGAATTCCTGGCCGAACTGACCGGCGCCACCGGGCAGCAGATCATGATGCTCGCCAGCCCGATGCTGCGCGTCGTGCCGGTGACGGTGCACGCGTCGCTGCGCGATTCGATCGCCATGCTGACGACCGAGATGATCGTCGCCGCCTCCCGCACCACCGCCGCCGCGCTGCGCCAGGATTTCGGCATCGCCGCCCCGCGCCTGGCGATCGCCGGGCTGAACCCGCACGCCGGGGAGCAGGGTGCGCTGGGAACCGAGGAAGCCACGCTGGTGCAGCCGGCCATCGACACGCTGCGAGCCGAAGGGATCGATGTCTCCGGCCCCTGGTCGCCCGACACGATGTTCACCGCCGGCGCGCGGGCCCGCTACGACGTGGCGATCTGCATGTATCATGACCAGGCGCTGATCCCGCTGAAGACGCTGGACATGGACCGCGGCGTGAACGTGACGCTGGGGCTGCCGATCGTGCGCACCTCACCCGATCACGGCACCGCCTTCGATATCGCCGGCAAGGGCGTCGCCGATGCCACCAGCCTGCTCGCGGCGCTCCAACTGGCGGGCGCGCTGGCGGCGCGGCGGGGGGCGTAGCCGCTTCGAACCACATGCCGGGAGCATGACCGTTGCCGCATGACTCACTTGCCGCCTTGACCGCCCAAGTGCGGGACGATCTGCAACGGATCGCCCATCCGCGGATGAATTGGCTGGAACCACGTATCGGACCGGACGGCGAGCCGGCCTTGGACGTGCTGATCGTCGGCGGCGGGCAGTCCGGTCTGGCGATCGCCGGTGGGCTGATGCGGGCGATGGTGAGCAACATCCTGGTGGCGGACCGGGCGCCTCAGGGCCGCGAAGGGCCCTGGCTGACCTACGCCCGGATGCACACGCTGCGGTCGCCGAAGGACTACACCGGACCCGACCTCGACCTTCCCAGCCTAGGGTATCAGACGTGGCATGAGGCGCGATACGGAGTGGCGCACTGGCAGGCGCTAGAGCTGATCAGGCGCGAGGATTGGGCGGCGTATCTCGATTGGGTGCGTGATGCCATCGGCGTTGCGGTAAGCAACGACACCGCGGTGGTGGACATCGACGCGGCAGCTTGTGGCCTGCTGGCTGTCACGCTGGGCGACGGCAAGGTTCGCTTCACTCGCAAGGTGGTGCTGGCGACCGGGCAGGATGGTTCGGGGCTTTGGTGGATGCCGGATTTCGTGGCGCGGCTGCCGCAACGGTTCCGCGCTCACACCGCTGACCCGGTCGATTTCGCGGCGCTGCGCGGACGCCGCGTGGCGGTGCTTGGAGCCGGAGCCTCAGCGTTCGACAACGCGGCGATGGCACTGGAGGCCGGCGCCACCGAGGTGGTGCTGTTCTGTCGGCGTTCCGAACCTCAGGTGGTGCAGCCGTACCGATGGCTGACCTTTGCCGGATTCCTGCGGCATGTGTCGGACCTGGACGACGCCTGGAGGTGGCGGTTCATGAGCCACATCCTGGGCATGCGGGAAGGATTTCCGCAGCCGACCTATGACCGCTGCGCCTGTCATCCGGCGTTCAGGCTGCTCGCCGACGCGCCGTGGACCGGCGCACGCGTCGTCGGCGACGCGGTGGAGATCGACATCGCGTCAGGTTTGTGGACGGCGGACTTTCTGATCTGCTGCACTGGCGTTGAGATCGACTTCACGCAGCGCCCGGAACTCGCGCGCGTCGCGGACAACATCGCGTGCTGGGCGGATCGCTACCAACCGCCGGCGGCGGAGCGCGATGACCGGCTGGGTCGTTTTCCTTATCTGGCACCGGACTATTCGTTGCTGCCGCGAAAGCCTGGCCTGACCGCCTGGATGACCGACATCCACATGTTCAACATCGCCTCCACCATGAGCTTCGGACCGTCCGGTTCTTCGATCAACGCGATGACGACCGCGGTGCCGAAGCTAGTTGCGGGATTGACGCGAGGCCTGTTCGCTGGCGACGTGGAGCGGCATTGGCGGTCGCTGCAGGAATACGACGAGCCGCAAGCCGTGTTGGCGCAGAGGAGGCTTCGATGAAATCGCTGAACCGAGCACAGATCAGACGATATCGCGAGCAGGGCTTTTTGTTTCCCTTCCGCGCTTTTTCGACGGAAGCGGCGGCGGCGTACCGGGCCGACGTCGAGCGGACATGCGCCGACACCGCTGGCCCGGCGGCGGCCGCGTCGGAGACAGTGTCGTATCGAGTAAAACCATATCTACTTTTCACCTGGGCGGCGAAGATGGTGCGGGAACCGTTTATCCTGGACGCGGTGGAAGATTTGATCGGGCCCGATATCATGGTGTTTCACACGACCATGTGGTGGAAGACGAAGGGGTCGCCCAGCCGCGTGCCGTGGCACCAGGACGGCACTTATTTCGGTCTTGCGCCATACGAGCACGTGACTGCCCTGGGTGGCGCTGAGTCCGAGCAACACCCAGACCGGATGCGTGCGCATCGTGCCGGGAACGCACCACGCTGGGCAGATGCCGCACGCGGACAATTCTGATGCAACCTTGATGTTGTCGCGCGGCCAAACCGTTATTGCCGATGTCGATGGTTCGACGGCTGTGCCGATCGAGCTTTCGCCGGGTGAATTCTCACTGCATCACACCATGGCGATACATGCGTCGGATCCGAATGTCGGCGAGGACGACCGGATCGGCATCGGCATCAGCTATATCCCGACGCGGGTGTGCCATGTCGGGCCGACGCGGCTGTCCGCGACCTTGGTGCGAGGGCACGACGCCCATGGTCATTTCGACCTGGAACCGCGCCCGGCTGCCGATCTTGACCCCGCCGCGGTTGCTGCTCACCGCGACAGCGACGCTCGGTTCTGGCAGGCCAGCCGCTCGATCCCGCAAATGGCCGGCATCCACTGAACGCCGCTTTATCATCGGCGGCCGCCTTTGTTAGCGACCTGCCGCCGGATCAACGTTGGGCGGCCTCCGGCCGGAATCGCACGCCAGGGCGGGCAAGGCCGCCGCCGACAGCAATTGGCGTCCCGTCGGCACGCCAACAGGCGGCGCCCTCCATGGTGCCGTCAGCGTGGAAGTGGATCGCGCTCATGCCGCCGGCGACGTTGCCGACGCGGACGGCGTCGTGACCCATTCGGCGCAGAGCGTCGAACGCGCCAGTTGAGATGCCGCCTTCCACTTCAAGAGTGTAACCCTGGGTCCAGACACGCGCGGCTTCGACGGCCTGCTGCACTGTCATGCCATGGTCGATCAGGTTGCACAGCGCCTGCATGACGGAGGGGAAGATGCGCAGGCCGCCGGGCAAGCCAAGGGCATATTTCGGTTTGCCGTTGCGGCTGACGATGACCGGCGACATCGATGACGTAACCCGTTTTCCCGGTTGAACCGAGCTGGCTTGGTTCGGGCGCGGATCGAACACCAACATGTAGTTGTTCGGAATCATGCCGGTTCCCGGCACAATATAGCGCGCGCCGAACAGGCTGTTGATCGTCTGTGTGCTCGCGACGACGTTGCCGGCGGCATCGGCGACTGTCAGGTGGGTGGTATGAGGGGAGGCCTCCGGCGCGACTTCCGCGGTCCAGGATTGCGCCCGGTTCAAATCGACGCGGGACCGGCGTTCGGCCGCATAGGTTTTGGACAAAAGTTTCTCGACCGGCACGCGGACGAAGGCCGGGTCGGCGGTGGCCGCGGCACGATCAGCGAAGGCGATCTTCAGCACCTCGGCCAGCAGGTGAACCGTTTCGGTTGCGCCGAAACCGAGCGCGGCGATATCGAAACCTTCAAGGATGTTCAACATCTGAATGATGTGCAGCGGGCCGGAGGATGGCGGCGGCGGGCCGATGATCTCGTAGCCGCGATACGTGCCGCGCAGCGGTTCCCGCGTGATCGTTTCGTACTTAGTAAGATCGTCGCGTGTGATGTAGCCGCCGGACTTTGCCATGTGGTCGACGTAGTGCCCACCGAGTGCGCCGGTGTAGAGGTGCTCGGAGCCGACGCGGGCAATGCCGCGAAGCGTCTCGGCATAGTCGCCGGTGATCAGGCGGGCGCCGCGTTGGATGGCCGAGCCATCCGGCAGATACAGCCTGGCGATTTCGGCATCGTGCGCCATGTCGGCGGCGCAGTCGGAGACGCACTCGTGCAGGTAGGGTGTGACCCGGAAGCCTCGGCTGGCGTGGCGGATCGCCGGTTCCATCACATCGGCCAGCGAAAAGCAGCCGAAACGATCCAGCGTTTCGCACCAGGCTTTAAGGTTGCCGGGAACCGCGACCGCTGTCGCGCCAACCGCATTCTTTCGCCCGACCGTGTCCATCGTTCCGGGTGTCGCATCCAGATCGGGCATATAGGTGGTGGGACCGGTTGCGCCGGGCGCGGTGCCCTGTCCATCGATGACCGTGTGAGTGCCGTCGGCAAGGCGGACGTGCGCCATTCCGCCGCCGAGGATACCGACCATCATCGGCTCCACCACCGTCAGCGTGAACAGCGCCGCGATCGCGGCATCGATGGCATTGCCGCCTGCCGCCAGCATTTCCGCTCCGGCAGCGGAGGCCAGCGGGTGGTTGGTGATGACCATGCCGCGTTTGCCGATCGCGGGGTGCTTTTCAGTCATCTGTTCAGAGGCCTTTCGGGTGGGACAGGAATTCGTCGATGACGTGCGGCGGCGGCTTGACGTAGTCGGCGGTGCGGCTGACCCCGAGTCCGGTCAGGCGGTGAAGCTTGACCGCGGTTTCGGCGGCCTTGACCACGATGGGAATGCCGTTGATCACCGGTGCGCCTTCGACCGCGTGGCCGCGAATGCGGGAGAACAGCAGCATTGGAATGCCGCCGCCCGGGATCAGCACATCCACCCCCTGGGCCACCAGCGGCCTGCCCTGCTCGGCGTATTTTCGCTCCACGTCCCTGGCAAGTCCGTGGTCCTCGTAGGCGCGGAGAATTTCACCGGGTTCGAATGTCATGGCGTGGACACCGGTGACGCGGTGTTGCAGCCCATATTTGCGGATCTGGTGATGGAACCAGGAGATATAGCGCGGATTAATCGTTACGATGCCGATCCTTTGCCCCAGCTGGCAGGCGTGCAGCATCGAGGCTTCACCCAGCGCGACGACCGGGATGTCTACAACCGAGCGGCATTCGTAGAGGCCGGCATCCTGGAAGTGGCCAATGATGAACGCGTCATAGCCTTCGCGTTCGGCTCGGATCGCATTGCAGATCACCTCCCGCGCACAACGGAATTCCACGATCGGGTGGGCGTACGAGTCGTGCGGGGTGATCCCGTGGACGTGGATTTCCGTGCCGGGGTCGACGATTTCGGCCAAGTGGGCGCGCAGCGTATCCCAGTAGAGGGCGCCGTTCGCGTAATCGACGTAGCTTTGATACCAGATACGCATGGCACAGCCTCCACTCAAATCGATAGCGATCGAATGCTGGACCCGCCGCAGACGAACAAGGTCTGACCGGTGATAAAGCTGCTGGCCGGGCTTGCGAAGAACATCACCGCCTGGGCGACATCATCGGGCGCGCCTAGGCGCTTCACCGGAATCGCGGCGGCGAGCGCTTGCTCTCGCGGGCTGTCGGCGGGAACCACGTCATGGAACATCTCCGTCTCCCTGACCGGGCCGGGCGCGACCACGTTGACCGTAATGCCGTCAGGGGCGAGTTCCAGCGCCCAAGTACGTGCCATGCCGATGATGCCGGCTTTCGTCGCCGATACGCCGTGCGGGTCGCCAGGCCAAGCGCGGCGCGCGACGAGATCAGCACGATGCGGCCGAAGCCCGCCGCGCGCATGGATGGCAGTGCAGCCTGCACCAGGATCAGTGCGGTATTGAGATGCAGTTGCGTCAATGCCAGCACATCCGTGATGGCTACTTCTGAAACCAACGCGGCTCGGATTGCACCAGCGTTATGAACGACGTGAGTGATAGCGTGGCGCTCGGCGATCTCCCGCGCGGCCTGCGCGGTTGCCGACGCATCGAGCAGGTCGACCTCGATATGCTCGCAGCGTGCATCGGCGGGTTCACGGCGGGCCAGCGACAGCACGTGATACCCGGCGTTCAGCATATGGCTGCAGATCGCGGCGCCTATCCCGGTGCTGCCGCCGGTGACCACCGCTATGGTCATGCCGATGCCCCGACAAGTGCCAAGACACGTAACGGACTGCCCGAACCTTGGCGGATCTTCAAAGGCGCCGCCAGGATCAGGGCCCCGGTGGGCGGCAGTTGGTCGAGGTTTGCCAGGCATTGCAGCCCGTAGCGGCCGCTTCCGTGCATGTAGTGATGCGCCGGGTATGGTGGCGTGAAGTGCGCCGCCTGTCCGGCGTCGGTACCGATCGTTTCGGTGCCAAGGCCATGGACGTCGCGTTCCTCCACCAGCCACTTCACCACCGCCGGCGCCGGGCCCGGCGAATGCGGGCCGTCGTCGGACAGGTTGACGTATTGCCGGACTGGCCGTTTGTGCCAGTCGGTGCGAAGCAGCACCCAGGCACGCGACGGGATACGCCCGTATCTCGACTCCCAGGTTTGGACGAACGGGATGGTCAGCACGAAGTCTGCGTCGGTGGCGCATTCAGCCGAGCAATCGATGACGCAGGCCGGTGCCAGGAAATGCGCCGGCGGAATCGTGTCAACCGAGTTGTTGGGCAGTTGCTTGCCGGTGACCCAATGGATCGGGGCGTCGAAGTGCGTGCCGGTATGCTCGCCCAGCGACAAGTTGTTCCAGTACCAGGCCGGCCCGCGCTCGTCGTAACGGGAGACTTCCTCGATGCGAAGCGGGGCGCATTGTCCGAGCTCCGGAGGCATGACGATGGTGGGGAAATCCGGCGCCAAGGTGTGTGTGAGGTCGATGACCCGGATCCCGCCGGATGCAAGCGCGGTGGCAAAAGCGCTCAGCACGGAGTTCATCGGCGACGCGCTCATACCCCCAGCTCCCGTTCCAACGCCTTCGGCTGTACCTCCAGACGCGCGCGGATGTCTTGCGCGATGTCGCCGACATAGGCGTCCTCGATGCCATTACGCAATGCCTCCACGGTCGCGGCGGCAAGCGCGGCGGGCGACAGCTTCGGTGGCGGCACGGACTGGAACCATTCGGTGTCGAGCGGCCCGGCGAACATGTTCAGCACCTTGACGCCGCCGCCGCGCAACTCCGCCCGCAGAGCCTGAGAAGCCGACAGGCACGCCGCTTCGGCCGCCGAGAACGCCGCATAGGACGGCCAGTTGGCCAGCGCATGAACCGATAGCAGGTTGACGAACGCCGCAGCCGCGTTGATGCCGTCGGCACCGCGGGCCCGCATCGCCGGCCCGAAGTGTTGCGCCAGCCGCAGCAATCCGAAGTAGCGAATATCCATCCCCTCACGAGCGACCGTCAGACCACCACGCATGATCCCGCCAAACCGTGGGTGCTCGGTTGTATTGACAAGTATATCAACACGATGCGCGATCTCGCCGGCAACGTCGGCGACCGAGCGACTGTCGGTGACATCGAGTGATACGAGTTCCACGCCTGAAACCGAGCGCAGCGCGGCCTCGGCCGCGAATGGCTTCCACGGATCGGCAATGCCGACAAAGATGATCGATGCACCCGCCGCCGCCATCGCGCGCGCCATCGCTTGGCCGGTTGCATTGCGGCCATCGGTGATCAGGACCCGGCGGAATTTCGGATCGCACGTCAGCTCCCGCAATTGCACGTCGTCCTCCTGATGCTCGGTCGGGCGTTCCGGCATCGCGAGCGCCACGGCGTTGCCGCTCTTGTCCAGACGCACTGTCATGCGGACCCGGCCACCCTCCGGGACATCGCCATGCAAGTGCGCAACGAGAGCCGGGCCGCAGTCCAATGCAACGGTGCCGATGCGCCAAGGCGTACGCTCGCGGAAGTAGACATCGGTACTGTTGCGGATGGTGGTCTGGGTCAGCACGACGCCGCCGGGCGCGACATCCTGAAACGGCACCCGCGCCGACAGGCAGTGCGGACAGGCGTCGCGCGGCGGATACAAGGTGAAGCCGCAATCGGCACAGACCTGTAGCGCGAAACGACCCTCTGCCGCCGCCGCGGTCAGCCCATGCGCGGTGCGGCTGCGCACGCCCTGCGGCAACACGGGTTCCCGCGTCTTCTTCAGCGGATCCTTGCGGCGCGGAGGGGCCAAAGGTTCGGTCATGCGCGCCCCAGCAACACGGCGGAACTGGCCAGTCCACGATCGTAGTTGATCATCCCGAAACCTGAGACCAACCCAATGCGGGCATCCGGCACCGCCGTCTCGCCCGCTTCGTCAGTCAGTTGACGCACGGCTTCCACCAGCCCCAGGTAGCCGCCGCCGGCGCCCGCCTGCCCGACCGACAACTGGCCACCCGATGTATTGTGCGGAAAGTCGCCGTCGATGGTCAGGCTGTGGGTCCGAACGAACGCGGCTGCTTCATCCTTGGCACAGAAGCCAAGATCCTCGATCTGCATCATGACGATGACCGGATAATCGTCATAGGTCTGCAGAAAATCCACCGCATCGGGTGCGATGCCGGCCATATCCCACAGATCGTCCCGGTCCATTGCCCAGCCGCCGCGATACTGGATCGGATCGTCCTGATAAGCGTTGTGCCGCTCGATCGCCGACAACACGCGGGCGAACGGCAGACCCAACCCAGCCGCGTCGTCGTCGCGGCAGACCAGGAATGCCTCGGCGCCGGCGCACGGCATGACGCAATCGAACAGATGGATCGGATCGGAGATCGCACGAGCGCCCATATAATCATCCAGCGTCAGCGGCTTGCGCATCAGCGCGCCGGGATATCGTTGCGCATTGGCGCGCTGTGCGACGCAAATGCGGCCGAAATCCTCACGCGAGGCCCCAGTCCGGTTCATGTAATGCCGCGTGATCAGCGCGAAGCTGGCGTTCGGGCCACCCGAACCATACGGATACACCGCATCCTGGGCAAAGCGGGAGAACGACGACAGCGTCTTGCGGAAACTGTCCACGTGATTGGTATCGGCAGCCACACACGCAACAAAATCCGCGTCCCCCGCCTGCACCGCCCGAGCCGCCCGACGAAGCGCGATACCGCCGCTGGCGCCGCCCATTGGGACGTGATCCAGCCAGCGCGGCGACAGGCCCAGATGCTGCGTCAGGCCAACCGCGGTGTCCGGCGCCAGGGTGAAGCTGGACACCGACAGCCCGTCCAGATCCACCGGCCGCAGCCCGGATCGCTGCGTCAGCGCATGCAGCGCGCGTCCGACCCACCAATGCGCGCTGTTGATCGAATAGCGGCGGTATTTCACGCTGACCGGAGCGCAGACCGCGACGCCGTCGTAGCCGCGCCGCTTCATGCCGGCCGTCGCTTCAGGTCGCGTGTATCGTGCGCGATCGCGGTCAATGAATCGACCAGACTTCGCAGTTCGCCACGCTGGATCTTCTGTGTCGAGGTCAGCGGCAGTTCCGCCACGAAGGCAATGAAACCGGGCGCCTTAAAATATGCCAGCCGCTCGACGCACCACGTTGTGATATCGCGTGCCAAGCTTGCGTCGGGCTCGGTGCGGGCGACGATGCAGGCAAAGACTTCCTCGCCGCGAACCGGATCGGCGGTCGGTGCCACGGCCACCGCGGCGACGGCGGGATGTTGGCGGAGCGCGCTTTCGACCTCAACGGCGGCAATGTTCTCGCCGGAGCGGCGGATGACGTTCTTGCGCCGGTCGACGAAATGCAGTGATCCATCCGAGCCGCGCCGGACCACGTCGCCGGTGTGGAACCAGCCGCCGGCCCAGGCTTCGGCGGTGGCGGCGGGATCCTTCACGTATTCCCGGAAGAAGCCAAAACGTGGGTCGGATCCAGTGTGGCGGACGAGAAGTTCGCCCTGTTCCGCTTCGCTGCCGTGTTCATCCACGATGCGGCACTCGACCTCGGGTGCCGGACGGCCGAAGCAGCAGGTGCCGATGTGGCGCGGTTCCTGGCTGGCGGCGATCACCGCGCCGGCGCCGGTCTCGGTCATCGCCCATGCCTCGATCAGCGGGAAGCCAAAGCGTTGCTCGAACGGCGCGTGCAGCTTGCCCTCGACGCCGGCTCCGAAGCCGAAACGGACTGTGTGCGTCCGGTCATCCGCCGTCACCGGGTCGGCCATCAGGATCGCCGGCATGACGCCAAGGTAATGGATCGCGGTCGCGCCGGACTCGCGCACCGTTCGCCACCACGACCTGGGATGGAACCGGTCCAGCGGGATCAGGCAGCCGCCGGTGATCAGCATCGCCATCGCCGAGTAGGCAAGTGCATTCATATGAAACAATGGCAGCGGCGTCAGCATCCGCTCCTCGCCCACACGCAATTCTCCCAGCCCGCCGAGACGCGCGTACCACGCCCCGGCCGCCAGGAAATAGCTGTTGGGCAGCACGCATCCCTTCGGTCGTCCTGTGGTGCCGGACGTGTAGAGCAGCGCGGCCTCATCCCAGGCCGAACCGCCTTTTGCCACCGGCGCCGGGGCGTCGTCGGGCGCGGTGACCGGGATCTGCCGATCACCCGCGGCCTGTCGCAAGGCGGCGTGGCGGGCCGGTATGGCGATGACCGCAACGAGTTCGGAGTGGGCAATGAGGTAGGACAATTCGATGTTGCGCAGGTCCGGGTTCAGCGGCACGATCGATACGCTCAACGCGTTCAGAGCGAACCAGTGCAGCAAGAAAGCCGGCCGGTTTTCCAGCAGCAGGCCGACGCGTAGGCCCGGGCCGTAACCCGCCTCGGCATAGCGGGTGCGCAGCCGCAGAACGGCGTCCAACGCCTGCGCGTAGGTGATGTTGCCGGGATCAATCCGATACGCGGCAGCGGTTTCATGCGTTACCGACAGGAACGCGCGGTCGGCGTGAACTCGGGCGGCGCCGAGGAAGGTTTCGAAGACGCTGTTCATCGCCTCGCGCGCCGCACCTCGATCGGGACAACTTCGGTCACAGGAACAGCTGAATGCTGCCGAACGCAGCGTCGCAGTTGACCAGATCCACCCGCTTCATCCGGATGCGCAACGCACCGTCGATCACCGTCAATTCGTGCGTGGCCCAGGCGGCATAGAGATCGTGCTGATCCAGGCGGGTTTCCAGGTAGTGCATCGAGGTCCAGACGACGTAGCGGTCAGCCTGCGGTTCGAAGACATCGACCTGTGGTTGCTGCAGCACGTGATGGCAGCGGCTTTTCGGTTTCTGGCTATAGGTGCGATTGCCCTTCAACCGCTCGACCCGCAGGCGCAGCAGGAACAGGTCCTCGTCCATCAGCGACGCGGTCAGCCGCCGGTCGGTCTGGCCGTATTCCAACGGCATCCAGTAGCGTCCGTCGGGAGCGAACAGTTGCAGCCATTCGTCGAAACGGTGTTCGTCCAACAACCGAGCCTCGCGATAGACAAACGCCGTCAGGTCGGTCACGGCTGTCATGCTTCGGCCGCCATATATCGCGCCCAGGCCCGAAACTGGTTACGCATCTGCCGCTCGGTCGTTCCGTTGTCGACAGAAAATGGCTGCTCCCGCGGATCGAACAAGCGATGCAGGCTGACCCAGGAATTGCCGTCGGCGTGCAGGCCCTCCTGAGCGCGTTCATACATCTCCAGGTCGTCGTGTCCGACCACCGATGTCGGTGCATTGATCAAACGGTTGTAGACCAGCGTGCGTTCCAGCAGAAAATCCGGTGCATCCACCAGACGGAATGTCCAGCTTTCAACCAGGGTGCGATCAGGACCCAGCGGCTTGAACAGCCGCAGCAGCTGGATCGGCCCCTTTACCATCAGGTTCGGGAAGTAGATCGTGTTGTGCCGGTTCTCATCCAGGATCGCCTTGGCGCGCGCCTCGCCATGGGCGGCGACCATCTGGTCAAAGTAGTCCGGCACCGCCGCATAGTTGGAATGGATCGAGTGGTTCACTCCGGTGTGGCCGTGGCCGTTGTCCCAGGTGCGAATGCCCATCTTCTCATAGAACTCGTACGGCGCCATGAACGGCGCGTAGATTTCCACCGCCATGGGCTTCGGGTTTTGCTCGCCGGCGCGCTTCCACAGATCAATCGCGGTGCCGGCCGACGACATGTGGGCGACCATCGGGTGACACGTGTCGGTCTGGTTGTCGACCAGCATCTTCCAGTTGCAGTTGTGCATGTAGCGCAGCACCCCGCCGGCGACCTCAAGCCTCCCGGCCGGGGAACGATCCACCATGTTGTCGATGCTGGACAGCGAGTCGCCGAAGAACTCGGCGAAATCCGGGCCACCCGACGCCATCTTGGCGAACACGAAGCCGCGGTGGTTGTGCATGTGTCGCACCGGCGTCAGACCGCGCGCCGCCTCACTGTCGGCGAAGGCCGCGTTGTCGTAACCGGCGGGCAACGGCACCGCGGCGAGGCTGCCGTCGGTGCGAAAACTCCAGGCGTGATACGGGCAGCGAAACAAACGACCGGTATTGCCGCGGGTTTCCGTGGTGATCCGAGTGCCTTTATGCGGGCACCGATTGTACAGCACGTGCACCGTAGCGTCGTCGTGCCGGACGATCAGCACCGGCTGCGCGCCGATCGTGGTGCCGAAGTAATCGCCGGGGTTGGGCACCTGGGAGTCATGGCCGACATAGACCCAGGTGTTGGCGAACAGCCGCTCCATCTCGAGCGTGAAGATCTCGGGATCGATATAGACATCGCGATGAACCTCGGCGTCGCGCACCAGCGCGCACAAGGCGTCGGGATCGTCGCGATAGCGGTGGGTCATGCGGCGGTCCTCTCGTCCAGAAAGGAGTCGACGGTTTGCAGGGCTTGCTCCAGCGCCAGCCCGGCTTCATCTTTCAGCGCCGCCTCCCGCAGTCGTCGCACCCAGACCGTGGCGTCCGGCCGTCCACGCAGTCGTTGCGCCGCCGCCATCACCTGGGTGAACTTGTCCACACCCCGGCTGTGGGTGTCGCTGTATCCCTTGATCAGGCGCTGATTGGCCAGCAGTTCGGCGGCCAGCGCCGGGTCTTCCGCCGCGGCGCCGCGAACGGTGCCAAGCCAGGCATTGATTCGCGCCCATTCCTGTGCGTGGCGCAGGGTGCGGCGCCGCCAGCCGCGCAATCCGGCGACGACGTACAGCATCAGGAAGCCCAGGATGGTGTCGGTCCGGATGCGGCGCGGGCCGCAGAACACTCGCCCCAGCGCGGCGACCAGGCGGGGGCGGCGTTGCACTGCCGTGCCGAGGGCGGGCGTGAGCAGGCCGAGCAGTTCCTCCATGCGGGGATGCATGAATTCGGTGACGGCGATGACCTGACCACCCATTTCGCGTTGAACCCGGCCGGCGCGCGACGGTTGAGTCTTCAGCGCGGCGACGCGGATGACGTCGTCATAGACCATGGCTCGGGCGATATACTTGGCGGCGGTTTCGGTGAGACCGGCGCGGTCCAGCTGCGCCACGTCCTCCACCGCATCCAGATACGCCGAACCGTAGGCGATGTCCTGATAGGCGACGACATGACGCAGCCCCTCGGCTAGCATTTCGTGCGCGGCGGCCGGCAGCGTGGCGGCGCGGGCCAGCAGGCTGTCGTATGGCGCATGACCCACCGGTGCCAATACAGCTGCTGGCGGTGGCACAGGCTCTGGCAGCGGTCGTAGCCTTGCGGCCGGCTGGCCCACCGCGTCGAAACCTCCCACTGCGTCGAAACCCAAGGCGAAGCCTCGCAGGCTGGCCTGCACGCCGACCCCGGCCGCCGAAATAGCCGCCTCGAACGCGGGCCGACCGAACGGCAGCACGGCTGTCCCGCACAAGGCGCCGAACAGCACCGAGGACACCACGCTGCCGGCCTGCTCCGCCAGGGCCGCCATGTCGAACGCCACGAAGCGGCGCGCCGCTGCCCGCGCCGCTGCTGTCACGGCACCGGAATCGGCCATCCCGTCGCCCGGCACCTGCTTCTCCGACACCGCGAACGCGCGATGGGTGGAGGCGATCAGCGTCGTCCGATCCGGCGTCACCAGGCCGCGCTGGATGGCGCGCCCGGCTTCCATCCACTCGGCCGCGATCACGACGTCGACGTCGCCGGGCGCGGCCATGGCGGAGAACACCGGCGTCCGACCCGGCGCCGCCGCGATGACTTCCACGTAGTAGATCGTTGCCCCGGTGCGCTGCGCCACGCCGGGCACCGAGGTCGATTGCGCGCGCCAGTCCTGCCGTTCGGCCAGGGCGACGACCCAGTCCACCAGCACGCCGCCGCCCTGACCGCCGATCGCCAGCACCGCGATGGTGATCGGGCGGTCCATGTCAGGTCGGCATCCCCTGGGTGGGCAGCCAGTTGCGCGCGGCGCGGCGGCGTTGCAGGAAGCCGATCACCGCGCCGCGGATGCGGGCCAGGACCAGGTCGATCCGGCCGGGGTTCTCGACGATATCGGCGCGGTAGAACGACGGGCACAGCACCGCGGCGTTGGCGACCTCGCCGCAGTGGCCGCAGCCGACGCAGGAATTGTCCACCACGGCGACCGGGTCGTCGCGCAGCTTCTCGCCGGTGTGCTGCAGCGACAGCGACGGGCAGCCCGACAACCGTATGCAGGCGTGGTCGCCGGTGCAGACATCCTGGTCGACGCCGAAGCGTGGCCGCACCACGCGTTTGCCCGCCTTCGCCGCCGCCCGCAGCAGCGGCTTCTCGCGGCGCTGGCGGTTCAGCATGCACTCGGACGACGCGACGATTATCTTCGGCCCGGGCGCCTTTGTCGTCAGCGCCGTGCGCAGGGTGTCGCGCATGTGGGCGACGTCGTAGGTGCGATCGATCTGGCGCACCCATCGTGCCCCCACACCACGCACCGCCCGCGCGATCGCGTGCCCGGTGGAGCGGCGGCGGCTGGCCGCGCGCGACGACAGCAGGTCCTGCCCGCCGGTCGCGGCCGAGTAATGATTGTCGACGATGACCGTGACGTTGTCGCTCTTGTTGTAGACCGCGTTGCCGATGCTGGAGTTCAGGCCGTTGTGCCAGAACCCGCCATCGCCCAGGAACGAGACCACCCGCTTGCCTTCGCCGCCGTTCAGCGCCGAGGCGGATGCGGGCCCCAGTCCATACCCCATCGTCGTGGCGCCGACATTGAACGGCGGCAGGATGGAGAACAGATGACAGCCGATATCCGCGGTGATGTGGTGCAACCCAAGCTCCTGCTCGACCAGCTTCATGGCGGAAAATATCGGCCGCTCCGGGCAGCCGGTGCAGAAGCCGGGCGGCCGGGCGGGCACAACGTTGGCCAGCGCGCGGACGGGTTCCTCATCCAGCACGGCGGCGGTGTTGGCGCGCGGCGTCAGGTCGGTGGCCGTGCCCACGGTGCGGAAGAAGCCGCGCACGCCTTCCTCCAGCACCGCGACGGTATATTCGCCAGCCATCGGCAGGATGCGCTTGCCCAGCAGGCGGGTCGGCAGGTCGGCCTCGCGCAGGATTTTCGACAGCGCCTGTTCGATGAAATCGGGCTGGCTTTCCTCGACCATCAGCACGGCGCGCTTGTCGGCGCAGAAACCAACGACCTCGGCGTCCACCAGCGGGTAGGTGACGTTCAGGACATACAACGGCACCCGGGTGGCGCCCCAGACATCGGCGAGCCCCATCCGCATCAGCGCGCGCATCACCCCGTTGTACATGCCGCCCTGCAAGATGATCCCGACGTCGCGGATATCGCCATCGAACACCTCGTTCAGCCCATGCGCCTGGATGTAGTCGACGGCAGCGGGCCAGCGGCGGGCGATCTTGTCGCGTTCGTGCGCGAAGCTGGCGGGCGGCAGGACGATGCGGCCGGTGTCGCGGACCGGGGCGTTGCGCGCCTGGGTCAAGGAGAATGGCGGCGGCCGGTTGTCCTTGGCGACGAAGCTGCCATGGACGTGGCAAGCGCGAATGCGCACCTCCAGCATCACCGGCGTGCCGGATGCTTCCGACAGGGCGAAGCCGTGCTCGACCATGCGCACGATCGACGGCAGGTTGGGCCTGGGGTCCAGCAGCCAGATCTGAGATTTCATCGCGATCGCGTGGCTACGCTCCTGCATGATGGAGGAGCCTTCGCCGTAGTCCTCGCCCAGGATAATCATCGCGCCGCCAGTGACGCCGCTGGATGCGAGGTTCGACAGTGCGTCGGAGGCGACGTTGGTCCCGGCGGTGCTCTTGAACGTCACCGCGCCGCGGATCGGATACATCACGGAAGTTGCCAGGGTCGCCGCCGCCGCCGCCTCGTTGGCGCTGGATTCGAAATGGACCCCGAGTTCGGCCAGGATGTCGGAGGCATCCGCCAGCACATCCATCAAGTGAGAGATCGGCGCCCCCTGATAGCCGGCGACGTAGCCGACGCCGTTCTCCAGCAGCGCCTTGGTGATCGCCAGGATGCCTTCGCCGCGAAACTCCGCGCCCGCGCCGAGGCGGAGTTGCTGGACTTCGCGGGCGAAGGAACGTTCGGCCATGCTGATCCTTTCGTGTCAACTCATCATGCGCCAGAGCGGCGGTTTGATCCAGCGTGGTGCGAGTGCACAGAAGGTTCCCAATCCGAAGCAGAGGTCTGAAGCCCGCATTCAGATGCCGCTGAGGAGGGCGTCTATCGCACGGATGACTTGATCGCGATGCGAGGCCAGCGTGCCGATGGGCGCGCGCAACTGGGCCAGCGGAACGGTCGCGACGTTCTGCGTCAAAGGCTCATGCAGGGAACTATGCGCATAAACTTGCACATATAAAGGCCTGCCAAGGCTAGTAGAGCGTTTCCATAGATCGACTCTTATCACGCCGCCTCGCCGATCTTGTAGGTCCAGCTATGGATGATGGGTTCGTGGTTGAGGTCTTCGAGGTAGGCCAGGATTCTTTGTTTCAGTTCGGCCTTGGATGCCACCCGGATATGACGGAGCAGAGACCGCGCCATCTTGGAGAAGAAGCCTTCGACAAGATTGAGCCACGAGCCATGCTTCGGCGTGAACACAAAGCAGAAGCGACCCTCTGGCTTGGTCGCCAGCCAAGCCTTCGTCTCCTTCGAAATGTGCGCGGCATGATTGTCGAGGATCAGTTTGATGGCGGTCTCAGCGGGATAGGCGGTGTCGAGCCGCTTGAGGAAGCTGACGAACTCGCGCGAGCGATGACGATCCTCGACACAGGCATGCACCTTGCCCGTCAGCAGGTCGATCCCGGCGAGCAGACTGAGTGTGCCATGGCGCTGGTATTCATGGTCACGGGCGAAGCTCTCATGCGTCCCGGCTTCGGCGCCAAATCGGGCGCGGTGTTGCCAACCGCCTGCAGCCCCGGCTTCTCGTCGTAGGAGATGATCGCGACGCTGCTGGCAGCGGCAACGCCAGCGGCTTCCTCGCTCGCCTGTGCGTTCGCCCGTAGAATGGCGACCTCGCGATAGACGCAGAGCACCTCGGCCATTTTCGTCTCGAACGCCGGATCGCGTCGTTCGAGATAATACCGCACCTTGTGCGGCTTCACCTCGTCGCGGGACAGGATCTTGCACACGGTGCCCTGAACGATCCCGGCCATGCACGGATGTCCGGCCGCCACGGCATGCTCACGCGCATGGCGCGCCAGTAGCCGGGTCGTCCAAAGTTCATGCGGATAGCCCAGATCCTTGGCTTTCTGGCAGGCCAAGGAGACCAGCCAGGCTTTGGCATCAGCGGTGATCTCGGGTGCCTTGCCTGGCCGCGGACTGTCGTCAAGCGCCGCCATCACGCCGAACCGCAGCGCGCGATCCAAGCACCGTGACACCGTCTGGTGGGTCACCCCAACCGCCTCGCCAACCGCGTAGGTCGAAGCATCCGCATGATAAGCCAGAAGGATGCGGGCCCGTTCAACCCAACTCGCCGGCTTGGTGCGCGACCGCGCGATCATCTCCAATCGCACCAGGTCTTCGTCTCCAATCGCGATCTCGATCGCGCGCCGACGGGCTGCCATGGCCAAACCGTGTGTTGTTGAGCCATCAGGCTACAATATCTGGTGCCGTGGTGGGAACCGCCCACAACTGGCTGGTTTCACGGAATCGATGTACTAGTGTTGCAAATTGCCTTGGTCCGGCCGCGTCATAGTTGGCCGGTCAAACCAGTCTCCCGTCGCCGTCCCAGATACGTCTCGATCACCCGCGGGTCGGCTGCCAGATCAGCGCAGGGACCATGCAGCGCCACGCGCCCCATCTCCAGCACGTAGCCGTAATCCGCCATCCGCAGCGCCGCGCGCGCATTCTGCTCCACCAGCAGGATGCCGATGCCACGGTCGCGCAGACCGCCGATCACCCGGAAGATGTCCGCCACGATCTTCGGCGCCAGCCCCAGGCTTGGTTCATCCAGCAGCAGAAGTTTCGGCTGCCCCATCAACGCCCGCCCGAGCGCCAGCATCTGCCGCTCGCCGCCGGACAGCGTTCCGGCAAGCTGCCGGCGGCGTCCCGCCAGACGCGGAAACACGCCGAATACATCAGCCATCGAGGCCGCCAGATCCGGCGACGCTTGCCGCCCCGCGTAGCCCGTCCCGCGGCGCCGCCCTTGGTGCCAGCGGGAAAAGCCTCCGAGCAACAGGTTGTCCTGGACGCTCATGTCGGTGAACAAGGCGCGGGTTTCCGGCACCAGCACGACCCCGCGGCGCACCATCCAGCCTACCTCGCCGGCCTGCTGCCCCAGCAACGAGACCTGGCCGCGGCGCGGCAGCAACCCCATCACCGCGTGCATCAACGTCGACTTCCCGGCGCCGTTCGGTCCGACGATGGCGACGATCTGGGCCGCATCGACCGACAGAGTCACGCCGTGCAGCACCTCGGCCTTGCCGTAGCCGGCGGACAGATTTTGCACCGACAGCAAGGTCATGCGACGCCGCCCAGATAGGCTTCCTGCACCACCGGATCGTCCTGCACCTGTTCGGGGCGCCCGTCGGCGATCTTCTCGCCGAAATCCATCACCGCCACCCGGTCGGCCAGGCCCATGACGAAGTCCATGTCGTGCTCGACCAGCAGGATCGCCATGCCCTCATCGCGCAGCGCGCGCAGCAAACCGGCCAGCGCCTGTTTCTCCTGCAGCCGCAACCCGGCGGCGGGCTCGTCCAGCAGGAACACGCACGGGTCCAGGCATAGCCCGCGGGCAATCTCCACCAGCCGCTGGCGCCCCAGCGGCAGACTGCCGGCAGGATCCAGCAATACGTCGCCCAGCCCGACGCGGCTCGCCTGTTGCCGCGCCGCCCACAGCAGCGCCGCCTCCTCCGCCCGGTCCAGCCGCAGCATCGACCGCAGCATCCCGGCTCGGCCGCGTAGATGCGCGCCTAGCGCCACGTTGTCGAGCACGCTTGCCTCGCCCAGCAGCTTGACATGCTGAAACGTCCGCGCGAGGCCGCGCCGCGCGACCGCCCGGGCCCCGGAGGCGTGGAGGTCCTGGTCGGTCAGCCGGATGCGGCCGGCATTCGGAGCCAGCGCGCCGCTGAGCAGGTTGAACGTGGTGCTCTTGCCGGCTCCGTTCGGGCCGATCAGCGCCACGATTTCGCCGGCATGCACCGACAGGTCGATGTCCCGTGCCGCGACCAGCCCGCCAAATCGCTTCTCCAGCGCGGTCGCACCGAGGATCAGCGTGCCCGGCGGGGGCTTTTCCCGAACCGGCAGATCGGCGCCGCGATCGGTTTCCGGCAGCCCCGGCCGCAACCGGCCGCGGAACAAGGCGGGGGCGATCCCCCGCGGGGCGTAGTGCAGCAGCGCGATGACCACGAGGCTGAACGCCACCGTCTCGAAATTGCCGGACGACCCCAGCAGGCGAGGCAGCAGCTCGGTCAACTGGTCGCGCAGCAGCACGACGATGGCGGCGCCGACGATCGCGCCGCCGAGATGCGAGGCGCCGCCGATAACGATCATGAAGACGTATTCGATGCTGGCACTCAGACCGAACGGCGCGGGGCTGACGTAGCGCTGGACATGGGCGAACAGCCACCCCGCGACACCGGCCAGCAATGCCGCCAGGACGAAGGTCGATCGGGCGAGGCGGGCGGTGTCGATGCCCAGGCTCTGGGCCATGACGCGGCTTTGCGCCAGCGCTCGCATCGCCCGCCCGGTGCGGCTGGCCAACAGGTTGGCGCAAAGCGTGGTGCTGGCGACCAGCACGAGCCCGATCAGCGCGGCCGCGGTGCCGCGGCTGATGCCGGGAAACAGCGACGGGATCTCGCCGAAGCCATTGAAGCCACCCAGACCGGGCAGCACGCCGAACAGATAGTAGAAGCTGGCGCCCCACGCGATGGTGGCGACCGGCAGATAATGGCCGGAGGTGCGCGCGGTGATCAGGCCCAGCAGAAACGCGGTGCCGCCGGTGACCACCAGCCCGACGGCCAGCCCGGCTAGCGGCGGCCAGCCACCATAGCGGGTCATCCAGGCGGTGGTGTAGGCGGCGAGACCCACGAAGGTCGCGTGCCCGAACGACGTCTGGCCGCTGATGCCGGTCAGCAGCACAAGGCCAAGCGCGGCGATGGCGGCAATGCCGATGAAGCCGGCGAGGGTCGCCTGATACTCGGTCAGCACGAACGGCAAGGCGGCGCAGACCAACAGCGCGGCGGCGGTCAGCAACCGTGGCGGCGTCACGCCTGGTCCTCGGCATTGCCGCGCGCCAGCGACAGCCAGATCAGCACCGGGATCAGCAGCGAGAACACGATGATGTTGCGATATTCGCTGGCCCAAAAGCCGGAGAACGACTCCAGCAACCCGACCACCAGCGCCCCCGCCGCCGCCAGCGGATACGACGCCAGCCCACCGATCACCGCCGCGACGAAGCCTTTTAGGCCGATCTCGAACCCGGTGTCGTAAGAAAGCGGGGTGATCGGCGCGATCAGCACCCCACTTACCGCCGCCGTCAGGCTGGCCAGCGCGAACGCCGCCCGCCCGCTCAGCGCATGGTCCACGCCGATCAGCTGAGCGCCCAGCCGATCCGACGCTGCCGCCCGCAGCGCCTTGCCGTACAAGGTGCTGACCGAGAAGCAACGCAGCGCCCCGACCATGACCAGGCAGACCAGACCGACGCACAGCGACT
>NZ_CBDICE010000002.1:0-19230 GCF_965277165.1 Rhodopila sp. | reverse complement strand
TTGGGCATAACGAAACACCTCTGACGAAAGCTTCAGGGTGTCCACCAAGGCGGGTCTCCATGACCCGTCTCCTATGCATGAGGCTCGGCACCGGACCACCCGGTGCAACCCTCGAAAGCCTGCATGCTGTGAGACGGGTCGCCCCTATCTCAGGCGAACATCTGGTCTAGGGGGCCCGATCGCAGAGCAGCGCGAGACGCAAAGCGGCCGCATTTCGTCGGGCGAATCGGCTACGTCAGACGAACAGCGACGTATCGCGCTTGTCCGATGCGCGATACTGGACAGCCACGTCCTGAACCGGGTTCGGCAGCCATCGTCAGGCACGACGGTCTGAGGCGAGGAACGCCGCCAACAGGAACTCCTTGTTCCCTTCAGGTCCGACCACTGGACTTTCGACCACGCCAGCTACGGTCCAGCCCGGACGCTCGGACCACCAGCGGGTCACCCGCTGGCAGACCGCCTGATGCACCGCCGGGTCCCGCACCACCCCTTTGCGGCCGACCAATGCTGCCCCTGCCTCGAACTGCGGCTTGATCAAGACGATTGCCCATGCACCGGCCACGCATAACGCCAGCGGCGCGGGCAGCACCGTCTCCAGCCCGATAAAGCTGGCATCACACACCAGTGCCTGGATCGGATCGGGCACCGCGCCGCGATCCAGATAGCGGGCGTTGGTCTTTTCATGCACCACGACCCGGTTGTCGCAGCGCAATCGCCAGGCAAGCTGCCCATGGCCGACATCCACCGCATGAACCTTGCGGGCGCCATTCGCTAGCAAGACGTCGGTGAA
Source organism: Rhodopila sp. (assembly GCF_965277165.1). Classification (GTDB taxonomy): domain Bacteria; phylum Pseudomonadota; class Alphaproteobacteria; order Acetobacterales; family Acetobacteraceae; genus Rhodopila. The sequence continues at coordinate 18,440 of NZ_CBDICE010000002.1, read as the reverse complement.
GCCGCCCGTGGACGCGCCGATGTCCAGACAGCTGCGGTCGGCCGGTGAGACTTTGAAATGTGCCAGTCCATGGGCCAACTTCAGGCCGCCACGGGAAACCCACGGGTGGTCCTGCCCGCGTACCGCCAACGGAACATCCTCGGCCAGCAGGTCGCCGGCCTTGCCAACCCGGGCTTCGCCGGTGAACACCTTGCCGGCCAGAATCAGCGCCTGCGCCCGTGTGCGGCTCTCGACCAGACCGCGCAGCACCAGCAACTGATCGGCGCGTTGTTTGCCCATCGCTTGATCGGCGCGTCGGTTGCCCATCGCGTAATCGGCGCGTCGGTTGCCCATCGTGTGATCGACGCGTCGGTTGCCCATCGTGTGATCGACGCGTCGGTTACCTATCGTGTGATCGGCGCCTCGGTTGCCCATCGCGTTATTCCAGCGGCCGCGTCCCCAGCGATCCGTCGGCCCGCTGCACCAGCGCCTCGACCCTGGCCTCGACCTCGGCCAGCTTGGCCTCACAACGGCGGCGCAATTTCACCCCACGCTCGAAGGCCTGCACCGCGGCGTCGAGCTTCAGGGTGCCGCCCTCCAGTCCGCGCACGATCTGGTCAAGCTCCGCCAACGCGTCCTCGAACGACAGGTGACTGACATCGTCTTCCGACATGCTCCGCGGCCTTTGCTCTGTGTTGCGGCGTCGGCAAGGCACCTCCGTCGCTGCCAATCGCCAAGTCGTCGCGCTCAGGCCAGAGTCCTGCCCTGCCCAACTCTCGCCCTGCCAGACTCCTGCCCTGACACTACCGTTGTTCAATCCTCGGTCAACTCGCGTCAACCGCATCCGACCGCGCCACGCTTGCCGCGATTTCCATCGCCTCTCATCCGCCGCGGCAGCCGCGACCCGCATCCCGCGTCATCGGCCGACCGCCACTTGCCGAGGTCTCGAGCGAAGCGCCGAACCATCCTCCTCCTCAGCCAGCGGCAGCACCAGCACGGCACGCAGCCCGGGTTCGTTGTCTTCCAATCGCAGTTCCCCACCGTGCAGGTGGGCAACCGCCAGCACCAGCGACAGGCCAAGCCCGGACCCCGGCGTGCTGCGCGCGGACTCGCCACGATAGAACCGGTCGGTCGCCTTGTCCCGTTCATCGAGGGCAATGCCCGGTCCCTGATCACCCACGGCAACAAAGACCATGGCGGAGACAGACGCGCTCAACCGCACCGTTCCGTCCTTTGGCGAGAACTTCATCGCGTTGTCCACCAGATTGGCGATCGCCTGCTGGATCATCGCCTTGTCGCCGTAGGCTGGCACCGCGTCGGGTGTTTCGACCCGGAGGACAAGGCCGCGGTCCTCCGCCACCGCGCCGTATAGGTCGCCGACCTCCGCCAGCAGGGGCACCAGATCAAGCTTCGCGAACGACGACCGGCGGGACCCGGCCTCGATCTCGGCGATGCGCAGCAGGGCCTGGAACACCGCCACGATGCCATCGAGGTCGACCGTCGCCCGTTCGATCGCGGCGCGCAGGTCGTCCGGCGTCTCAGCATGCAGTGCGGCGTCCTCCAGACGGGTGCGGGCACGCGTGATCGGCGTGCGCAGGTCATGCGCGATGGCGTTCGACACCTGCCGGACGCCGTCCATCAGCCGGCCGATCCGGTCCAGCATGTCGTTGATCACATCGGCGACCTGGTCGAACTCGTCACCGCGGCCGGTCAACCGGACGCGCTGGGCGAAGTCGCCGGCGGCGATGGCGCTCGCGGTGGCGGACACGTTGGCCAAGGTTCGTCGGAACAGGCTGCGGACCACCAGCGCGCCGATGGTCGCCATCAGCAGTACGACAATGATCGCCCAAAGCAGGGCGTCCGCCAGCAAGGCGCGCAACTGCGCGCGCACCTGAACGTCCCGGCCGATCAGCAGACGATAGCCGCCAGGCAGATCGTAGCGCTGCACGTTCGCCACCGACTTCAGGCCCGCCCGCGTCACCGGCAACCCATACCAGGGCCCCGCCTCGGTGACCGAGGGCGGCCAGGCGGCAAGGTTGCCGGCAATCCGCTTGTTCTGTGGGTCGACCAGCAGATAGATCGCATCGTCATCGATGTTCTGTGCCAGCCGCTCGTCGATGGTGACCACCAGGGCAGCAAGGCCGCCGTCCGCCCAGCGCTCCGACAGACCCTGCGCGTCCGCGTTTATCGCCGCCTCGGTCTGCCGGTCGAGCAACCCCGCCGTCGCCCACCACAGGAAGACCGCGAGCGCCGTGGCGCTGAGCGTCAGCAACAGGGCGTAGATTACACCGAACCGGAAGCCCGCGGATCGAAAGATCACCCGGTCGATCATCGTCGAACCCGCCGGCGGCGCACGCTTCGGCGCACAACGCCGCCACGGCTCATGCCCTGCCGCAGGCCTCGTTTCGTCCGCGAGGACCACACGCCCGGCGAGGACGAGACGCTCCGCGAGGACCAAACGCGGCGGCCAACCCGGACCTGGCGCGGCTGACGCATCACGGCACGCTTCCGATAGCCTGTTCCCCCCGCGTCACCCGCTCCCGGAACCTATGATGTCCCAGATTGCTATGATATCACGGCTGCTCAGCCCGCAACATATAGCCGGCATTGCGCACGGTGTGGATCAGGCCGCTGGGAAATGGTTTGTCCACCTTCTGCCGCAGACGAGAAACATGCACGTCGATCACGTTCGTCTGCGGGTCGAAATGATAATCCCACACGCCCTCCAGCAGCATGGTCCGGGTCACCACCTGCCCGGCATGCCGCATCAGGTATTCCAGCAGACGAAATTCCCGAGGCTGCAGGTCGATCTTCTGCCCGGCCCGCTTGACCTGCCGCGACAGCAGATCCAGTTCCAGGTCCTCGACCACCAGCTTGGTCACCGGACCCTCACCTTTGCCGCGGCGGTTCAGCGCCTCGACCCGGGCGAGCAATTCGGCGAACGCGAAGGGCTTGGTCAGGTAATCGTCACTGCCGGCCTTCAGGCCCTTGACCCGGTCGTCGACCTCGGCCATCGCCGACAGGATCAGCACCGGCACGGCGTTCTTCTGTCCGCGCAAGGTCTCCAGGATCTTCAGGCCGTCGATGCCGCCGGGCAGCATCCGGTCGAGCACCACCGCGTCGAACGTTTCGCTCGCCGCCATGAACAAGCCGTCCCGACCGTTATCCGCGTGCTCCACCACGTGGCCGGCCTCGCGCAGGCCGCGCACGACGAAGCCGGCGACATCCTTATCATCCTCGACCACCAGGATCCGCATCGTGCTTTCCTCCGCCTTCAAGTCTCGCTTCCCGCGGCGCCCCGCGGCCGCTACGACGTGCGATCGCGACCGGTGACCGCTTCATCCAACGCGCAACACCAGGCGCCCGGATCGGACCATTAACCAGCCTGCTGCTCGGGCGGCCGACGCCCGGCGTCGACCGGAATTTCGAGTTGCCGCCCCTGGCGCCGGACCGTGACCCGGACGCTGTTGCCGGGTGCCACCACGGCAACAGCACGGATCAGACCACGCGCATTGTCGATCTTCTCGCCGTTGATGGCGGTGACCACGTCGCCTGCCCGGATGCCCGATCGCGCCGCCGGTCCATTGCGATCCAGCCCGGCTATCGTGACACCGCTGTCACCGTCCTCGACCGACACGCCAAGCCAGCCGCGGGCAATGGACCCTTTGCTGATGAGTTGCGCCACCGTGCGGCTGGCGCCATCGCTGGGGATCGCGAAGCCGATGCCGACCGACGCCCCGGTGGGTGAGACGATCACCGAACTGACGCCGATCACCTCGCCGTCCATGTTGAACACCGGGCCGCCGGAGTTGCCGGGATTGATCGGCGCGTCCAGTTGCAGGAAGTTGCTGAACAGGCCAGAGCCCAAATCGCGCCCCTCGGCCGAGATGATGCCGACGGAGACCGAACCCCCGAGGCCGAACGGATTGCCCGCCGCCAGGATCCAGTCACCGACCTCGGCCCGGCGCGAGTCGCCCCAGGCGACGCTGGGTAGCGATGTGCTGCTTTTCACCTTGATCACGGCAACGTCGGTCAGCTCGTCGCGGCCGATCACGGTGGCCGGCAACTCGCGTCCATCGGTCAGCGAAACCACGATCTTGTCGGCGTGGTCGACCACATGGTTGTTGGTGACGATAATGCCGCTCGGATCAATGATGAAACCCGAACCGGCGCCGGCTACCTGCTCATGGCTATTGCCGAACCGCCGGCGGAATTCCCGCCCCAGCGGCGTGTCACGCAATTCGCGCGGCAGTTCGCCAAGCACTTCGCCACCGGTGACGGTTTCCGTCACCGCGATATTCACCACCGCCGGCAGCACCTTCTTGACCAGAGGAGCCAGGCTGTCCGGCGCGCCGCGCGCTTTAGCCGGATGGGGTGAGCAAGCCGTCGCCAGCAACGCCAGACTCAGGAACAGGCTCTGGGACAGCCGCTGCCGCTGCATCGCATACGACCGGAATAACGCTGGGGCAGCTGGCATGATGCGGAACTCGTCTCCGAATGAGCGGCGAGAGCGCGATCGTCTGAGGTTGAACAACCTCAGACGTGAATCACCCTCTCAAAACAGTGGGCACGGTAGTTGCCAGCACATGGCATGCGACCGAGGCGGTAACAAGAATCTGCTCGACCGGTTTCGCGATCAGTTTTCAGAGGGATTGGCGCCGTCTGGCGGCCAATGGTGTTTGGGGTAGCGGCCGCGCATGTCACGCCGGGCATCCGCCCAGGCGCTTTTCCAGAAGCCACGCAGGTCCGCGGTAACAGCGATCGGCCGCCCGGCCGGCGATAACAGCGCCAACCGCAGCGCGATGCGCCCGCCAGCCAGCACCGGGGTCGTGGCCATGCCATAGAATGCCTGCGCCCGAGCCGCCGCCAACGGCGGAGTCTCGGTGTAGTCGACGGCGGCGCGTCCGCCGGGCAGCGTCAGGTAGGCCGGCAGCTCGCGATCCAGCCGCGACGACAGGTCCCAGACCATCCGGCCCCGCAGAATGGCCTGCAGATCCAGCCGTGCCAGCTCCGACAAACCGCCGATGCCGGCCAGATAAGGCGTCAGCCAGTCCTGGATCGTCGCCTTCAACACCGCATCGCTGAGATCCGGCCAGCCCGCCTCGGGCTCGATCGTACGCATCAGCGCGATCCGAACCTGCAGCTGGCGGGTCGCGGCCGACCACGGCAGCGGCCGAAGATCCTGGGCCATGACGGCGTTGGCGAGTGCCCCGGGGATCTGGGCCGGATCGCCTTGTTCGGTTCGATCGGACAGGATCAGCGCCCCCAGCCGCCGACGGCGACGGGTCACCACCGTGCCGGTGACCAGGTCGAAGCCGCTCTCAACCTGCTCGACCACCCGCCTGGCCAGGACTGCCGGCAGAGCGGCCGGATCCAATGTGGCGGCCAGCCGGATGCGCGACGCTGCCTTCAGTTCCAGCGCCGCGGCAACCAGCAGGCCGGCCTTCGACAGCGGATCGGTGATCGGCAGGCGGGCACTGCCGCCACCAGACAGGCGGAAAGAGCCGGGCTCGCCGCGTCGCTGCGCGATCCGGTCGGGAAACGCGGCGGCCAGCAAGGGTCCCGCCTCGCCGTCCGCCACCGCGTCCTTAGGCACCCGCAGGCGCCGTCGATACTGCTCGGCCACGCGGCGAATGCGGTTCAACGCGCCCCGGTCGGCGGCGGGATGGCCGTGCTCGATCGCCGCGATGCGGATCGCGATATCGGCCGGCGCGTCGCGGCCGCCCAAGGGGTCACGTTCCTCCAGCAGCGCGGCGAGCACGGCGGCGAGCGCGGCCTGCCCGACGCTTCCGGCGGCCAACATCATCGCCGCCAGCCGGGGATGGGCGCCGATCCGAACCATCGCGCTGCCGGCGGTCGTGATGCGGCCGTCCGCGTCCAGCGCGTCCAGTTCGCCCAGCAACGCGGCGGCGGCGGCCAAAGCCCCGGCAGGCGGCCTGTCCCGCAGCTTCAGGTCCGCCGGCGCCGTGCCCCAGGCCGCGCATTCCAGCAGCAACCCGGACAGCTCGGCATCCAGGATCTCCGGCGGGTCGAACGCGGCCAGGCCACGATGCAGGGCCGGCGACCAGACGCGGATCGCGACGCCAGCGGCCTCACGCCCGGCGCGGCCAGCCCGCTGGTCGGCTGCGGCACGCGAGATGCGGGCGGTGGTCAGACGGGTCAGGCCGGTCGCCGGGTCCAGCCGCGGGACGCGTCGCCAGCCGCCGTCAACCACGATCCGCACGCCCGGAACCGTCAGCGAGGTCTCGGCGATCGAGGTCGCCAGGACAATGCGGCGGCTATCGGCGGGGCGTAGCGCGCGGTCCTGATCGGCCGCCGGCAGGTCGCCGTGCAGCGGCAGGACAACCGCACCACACCCCTCCAGGGCTGCCTGGGTACGCCGGATCTCCGCCATGCCGGGAAGAAACGCCAGGATGTCGCCTTCATGTTCGGCCAGTACCCGACGGATGGCGCGGGCCACGGCGTCGGGCAGGTCCCGGACGTGGGCGATGTCGCGCGGCTGGTGCTCCACCGCCACCGCGAACATCCGGCCGGCACTTTCAACGATCGCCGCATCCATCGTCTCGGCAAGCCGGGCGCCGTCGGCGGTGGCGGACATCGCCAGCAGCCGAAGCTCCGGCCGCAGCACACGCTGCAGGTCCAGGCACAGCGCCAGGGCGAGGTCCGATTCCAGCGAACGCTCATGCACCTCGTCCAGAATGACCGCGGCGACCCCGGCCAGCCCCGGATCGGACTGCAGCCGGCGCAGCAGCAGCCCCTCGGTGATGACCTCGATCCGGGTCTCCGCCGAGGCCGCCCCGTCGATCCGGGTGCGGTAGCCGATCGTGCCGCCGACCGGCTGGCCGAGCAGGAAGGCCATGCGCGCGGCGGCCGCCCGGGTGGCCAGGCGACGCGGCTCCAGCATCAGGATGCGGCCATCCCCGCGCCACCCGGCCTCGAGCAACGCCAGTGGCACAAGCGTGGTCTTGCCGGCACCGGGCGGCGCGACCAGCACCGCGTTGCGCCCGGCATTCAGGGCGGCCAGCAGCGCCGGCAGGGCGTCGGAAACCGGAAGTTCCAGATCGATCACGATCGGCGGGTCATACGCCGTCTTCCGCCCGCGTCACAGGCTGCGCGGGCATTACCGCCGCCGCCGGCGGTCGCTGACGCGAGCCTTGAGCCGCACCGGACCACCGCAGGCAGGATCGCGCCCGAAACAGGAACAACCGCTGCGGCAACGCTCTTACGCCGGCGTGGCGTGATCCGGGTGCTGATGGTTGACGATAACCTTGGCCGCGCTGCTGCTCTCGCTGGTGGGCGTATCCGGAAGCCGACCGGCCAGCAGCAGATCGATCCAGGGCAGACGGGCTTCCACGCCGTAATTCTTCGTCGGCGGCAGACCCGCCGGTTGATCCAGGCTGCCCGTCGTGACCTCGATCGCATCGCCGTCAAGGTATTGAAATGTCAGCGGCGTGCCGCAGGCGGCGCAGAAATGACGTCGAGCCACCGACGAGCTGTTGAAGCTGGCAGGCTGCCCGCGGGTCCAGGCAAAGTCTACGCTCGGCACCTTGCAGAACGCGGCAAATGGGCCGCCAACCGCCTTCTGGCACATCCGGCAATGGCACACCGTCGACTCCGGCGCCGCGAAAAGTGCATAGCGAACGGCGCCGCACTGACATCCCCCTGCCATCTTCGGCTCTTGGCTGGACATTCGTTCTCCTTTCAGCTCTGGATCGCGGTCGGCTAGGCCTCGGTCCCCACTCAGGAAATTTCTTCCCAGGCCCGAACAAGCCCGGTTGCGGTGGGAAGTTTCTTCCCGTACACTGCCGCTCATGCCGATACCTGTCGACCGTATCATAGAACGCATGGGTGGGCCGGATGTTGCGGCCCGGGCCGCCGGCGTGGGCACCGAGGCGGTGCGCAAGTGGCGCCAGCACGGCGCCATCCCGTCCCGCCACTGGGCCGCGGTCATCGCCGCCACCGGACTGACGATGGCCGACCTGCAAACCACTTCTTCTCATCCCGAGGGTGCCCCCATGCCAGACGCGACCGACGTCGTTCCCACGGGTGCGACCGCCGCCCTGGTTCTGGCCGACGGGACCATCTTCTGGGGCGTTGGCTTCGGCGCCCACACCCAGCCGACCGGCCCGGTCGGGGAGGTCTGCTTCTGCACCAGCATGACCGGCTATCAGGAAACCCTGACCGACCCGTCTTTCGCCGGGCAGATCATCACCTTCACCTTCCCCCACATCGGCAACGTCGGCACCAACAACAGCGATCTGGAAGCCACGACGATCGCCGCCAGGGGTCTGGTGGTGCAACAGGACATCACCGAACCATCGAACTGGCGGTCGGTGCAGACACTGCAAGACTGGCTCCGGACGCAGGGCGTCACCGGCATCGCCGGGATCGACACCCGGGCACTGACCATCCGCATCCGCGAACACGGCGCGCCGGCCGGCGTGCTGGCATTCCCCGCGAACGGGCGGTTCGACGTCGGCGCCCTGCGCGCCCAGGCCGCGAAATGGCCGGGGCTGGAGGGGATGGACCTGGCGAAACAGGTCACCTGCCGCCAGTCATATCAATGGAACGAGACGAAGTGGGTCTGGCCGGACGGTGCCGGCCGACAGCGCGCGGCGGACTACCATGTCGTGGCGGTGGATTACGGGGCCAAGCTGAACATCCTGCGCTGCCTCGCCTCGGCCGGCTGCCGGGTGACGGTGGTGCCGGCCACTGCCTCGGCCGATGACATCCTGCGGCACACGCCGGATGGTGTCTTCCTCTCCAACGGTCCCGGCGATCCGGCGGCGACCGGTGCGTACGCGGTGCCGGTGCTGCGCCAGGTGCTCGATCGCGGTGTGCCGATCTTCGGCATCTGCCTCGGCCATCAGCTGCTGGCCCTCGCACTCGGCGGCCAGACCTACAAGCTGCGGCGCGGCCACCGCGGCGCCAACCAGCCGGTCAAGGATCTGGCCACCGGCAAGGTGGCGATCACCAGCCAGAATCACGGCTTTGCCGTCGATGCCGCCTCGCTGCCGGCCAGCGCCAAGGTCACCCATGTGTCGCTGTTCGACGGCTCCAACGAGGGCATCGCGTCGACCGACCGGCCGGCATTTTCGGTGCAATATCATCCCGAGGCGAGCCCGGGCCCAAGCGACAGCCATTACCTGTTTCAACGGTTCATCGCGATGATGAGCGATGTCCGACGTCAAAACGCCACCGTGGCGACCGAAAGGTTCATCCAGTGAAGCGGCCTGTGGATCTGGCGTAGATGCCGTCCGGACCACGCGCTGTCCCCGGCACGGTTTGGGTGCTGCGCCTCAGACGCTGCATCGGCCGGTCGATCATCACCAACATGCCCCAGGCCGCCAGCAACGTGACGGCGAACGAGGCTGCGAAGAACATGAAGCTTCGCCCAAAGCCGAACACCGGCAGGAACCAGGCGGCCATGGTGGTATGAAGCAGATACACCGGATAGGACAATTCGCCGGCGATGTTGTCGGCCGGGCTCGACCTGATTTCAGCCAGCGACAGCACCACCCACGCGGAGAGCGGAACCGACAGCCACAACCCATAGGTCCACGGCCAGTAAACGTTAACCAACCAGTAGCATCCGTGCGCGCACCAGATCAGCACGCTCAGGATCGGATGAGCAAACCGCCGCAGGCTGCCGCGGTAGTGGCAGACAACAGCCCCCAGCGCGAAAGGCATCAGTCCGGTGGCGAACCCGCAGTATCGTGCGACGAAGGTCGGCATGCCGAAGCCGAACTGCAGGTTGGCGAAGCTGGCGACGGCCAATCCGAGCATCGCGGCAGCCTTGCTCTGGGCGAACAACGGCATCAGTGCGTAGGCCCAGACCTCGACGAACAACGCGGCGGAAACCGGAACCGGAAGTCCTTGCTGCGACACGAACGGCACCATCGCGAGATTGCCGACCCACTCCTGACCACTTTGGGGCAGCATGAACTGCGGATTCAATATGGTCGGGTCGACCCCGATCCGGCGAAGCACCAGGATCGTCACGATGCCGAACACGCCGGCGACGATGAAGGACGGGTAGATGCGCAGCAGTCGATTGAACGCGAAACGGCCAAGCCCGCACGGCGCGATGCCGTATTTGATGGTCAGCACCAAGGTCATCAGATAGCCGCTGAGGACGAAAAACCCCCACACTGCGTAGGCCGCCGGACCATCGATCATGCCTGCCCACAAATGTGAGATCGCAACCAGCAACGCGAGAAACAATCGCCAGCTCCCAAGGCCGATTTTCATGATGTCGCCCGCCTGAACAATACGTTGTCATTAATATAGCAGACTGAAAATGAAGTCATGGCGGAAATGAAATGAGGAGAGCGCCCCCAGGACCGCGGGACAGCGATTTCGGCGACCGCACCCGCTGCTGATAAAAACCCGGAAGAAGTTTTGACCCATGCCCAAACGCACCGACATTACATCCGTCATGATCATCGGCGCCGGCCCGATCGTGATCGGTCAGGCCTGCGAGTTCGACTATTCCGGGGCGCAGGCCTGCAAGGCGCTGCGCGCCGAGGGCTACCGCGTCATCCTGGTCAACTCCAATCCCGCCACCATCATGACCGATCCCGGTCTGGCCGATGCGACCTATATCGAGCCGATCACACCCGAGATGGTGGAAAAGATCATCGCGCGGGAGAAACCGGACGCGCTGCTGCCCACCATGGGCGGCCAGACCGCGCTGAATACGGCGATGAAACTGCACGCCGATGGTGTGCTGGAACGGCACGGCGTCGAACTGATCGGCGCTAAGGCCGAGGTCATCGATCGCGCCGAGGATCGTCTCAAGTTCCGCGATGCGATGGCCGAGATCGGCATCGAATCGCCGCGCTCCGCCATCGCCCATTCCATGGCCGAAGCCCGCGCCGCCCTGGCGATGACCGGGTTGCCCGCCGTCATCCGGCCCAGTTTCACCCTGGGTGGCACCGGCGGCGGCATCGCCTATAACCGAGAGGAATTCGAACAGATCGTCACCGGCGGCCTGGATGCCTCCCCCACCACCGAAGTCCTGATCGAGGAATCCGTGCTCGGCTGGAAAGAATATGAAATGGAGGTAGTGCGCGACAGCGCCGACAACTGCATCATCATCTGCGCGATCGAGAATGTCGATCCGATGGGCATCCACACCGGGGACTCCGTCACGGTAGCCCCGGCACTGACGCTGACCGACAAGGAATATCAGCGGATGCGTGACGCCTCCATCGCCTGCCTGCGACGGATCGGCGTCGATACCGGCGGCTCCAACGTGCAGTTCGGCCTGAACCCGGCCGACGGGCGCATGGTCGTCATCGAAATGAACCCGCGGGTGTCGCGCTCCTCGGCGCTGGCCTCGAAGGCGACCGGCTTCCCGATCGCCAAGATCGCCGCCAAGCTGGCGGTCGGCTACACCCTCGACGAACTGACCAACGACATCACGATGGTCACCCCGGCCAGTTTCGAGCCGACCATCGACTACGTCGTGGTCAAGATCCCTCGCTTCACCTTCGAGAAATTCCCCGGCACCCCGGCGTTGCTGACCACCAGCATGAAATCCGTCGGTGAGGCGATGGCGATCGGACGGTGCTTCGCCGAGGCGTTGCAGAAAGGTCTTCGCAGCATGGAAACCGGCCTGTCCGGTCTCGACCCCATCGATCCGCCAGGCGATGGCGGGCGCGATGCCTTCCGCGCCGCGCTGTCCCAGCCGACGCCGGACCGGCTGCTGACCGCCGGCCAGGCCCTGCGCGCCGGCCTCACGGTGGATGAGATCCACGAAGTCACCAAATTCGACCCCTGGTTCCTGCGCGAGCTTGAACGCATCGTCACCGCCGAACGCCAGGTCGCCGCCGCCGGCCTGCCGCACGAGGCCGGCGCGTTGCGTCGCCTGAAGGCGCTGGGCTTCTCCGACAGGCGCCTGGCCGAACTCACCGGCAAGGCCCCGGCCGACGTCCGCGCCACGCGGACCGCCCTCGGCGTGACGGCGGTCTACAAGCGCATCGACACCTGCGCGGCGGAATTCGCCTCCAGCACCCCTTACATGTATTCGACGTTCGAGGGCGGCTACGGCACCCCGGCCTGCGAAGCCGATCCCACCGACCGCGACAAGGTGATCATCCTCGGCGGTGGTCCGAACCGCATCGGACAAGGCATCGAATTCGACTATTGCTGTGTCCACGCCGCTTACGCCCTGAAGGACGCCGGCTTCGAAACCATCATGGTCAACTGCAACCCGGAAACCGTCAGTACCGACTACGATACCGCCGACCGCCTCTATTTCGAGCCACTGACCGAGGAAGACGTCATCGCCCTCGTTCGCCGTGAGCAACAGAACGGCACGGTCCTGGGCTGCATCGTTCAATACGGCGGCCAGACACCTCTGAAACTGTCGCAGGCGCTGGCACGCGAAGGCATCCCCATCCTTGGGACCTCAGCCGATGCGATCGACCTCGCCGAGGACCGGGAGCGGTTTCAGCAACTGCTGCAACGCCTCGGGCTGCGCCAGCCCGACAACGGCATCGCCCGCTCCGCCGCCGAGGCCGACTCGATCGCCGATCGTATCGGTTACCCGGTGGTGATCCGGCCCAGCTATGTGCTGGGCGGACGGGCGATGGAGATCGTTTACGACCGCGCCGGCCTGCACCGCTATATGCGTGAGGCCGTGCGTGTTTCCGGCGAAGGCATGATCGCCTCCGAACCGATCTTGATCGACCGCTACTTGAACGATGCGATCGAGGTCGATGTCGACTGCATCTGCGACGGCGAGTCGGTTTATGTTGCTGGCGTTATGGAACACATCGAGGAAGCCGGCATCCATTCCGGCGATTCCGCTTGCTCGCTGCCACCCTACTCGCTTTCCCACGCCATGATCACCGAACTCAAATCCGAAACCGAGGCGCTGGCCAAGGCGCTCCAAGTCGTTGGCCTGATGAACGTCCAGTACGCCATCAAGGACGACACGATCTACGTGCTGGAGGTCAATCCCCGCGCCTCTCGCACCGTGCCGTTCGTTGCCAAGGCGACCGGCGTGGCCATCGCCAAGATCGGTGCCCGGGTCATGACCGGGGCAAAGCTGGCGACCGACTTCAAGCTGGACGACGACCAGATCGCACCGCACGTCGCGGTCAAGGAAGCCGTCTTTCCGTTCGCCCGCTTCCCCAACGTCGACACCATCCTGGGGCCGGAAATGAAGTCCACCGGCGAAGTCATGGGCCTCGATTCCGGGTTCGAGCGGGCTTTCGCCAAGGCCCAGCTCGGCGCCGGCGTGCTGCTGCCGATGCAGGGCCGGGTGTTGCTGTCGATCAAGGACGCCGACAAGAAAGGGCTTCCCGCCCTGGCCCGCCGGCTGAACGACATGGGCTTCGCGATAATGGCCACCCGCGGAACCGCCGGCCGCATCCGCGATGCCGGACTTCCGGTCACCGTGGTGAACAAGGTCCTGGAAGGCCGCCCGCACTGCGTCGACGCCATCCGCTCGGGGGAGGTGCAACTGGTGATCAACACAGCCTCCACCCCGCAATCCGTCGCCGACAGCTTCGCCATCCGTCGCAGCGCCCTGACCCACGGCGTGCCGCACTACACGACCTTGGCCGGGGCACGCGCCGCGGTTCACGCAATCGCGGCATTAAAAGCCGGGACGCTTGAAGTCGCGCCGCTACAGTCTTACTTTCGCGGTTCGTTTTGAACCCATGCGCCGCGGTAGGGGACGACCCGGCCGCGGTTGCGTCGTCTGGATTCAACCGTAGTGATCGAGGATTGAAGGACCACGCCGTGCAGAAGTTTCCAATGACCGCCCACGGGCTGCAGCGGTTGGAAGAGGAGCTCCGCGCCCTGAAGACGCAAGAGCGTCCGGCCATCATCCGCGCCATCGCGGAAGCCCGGTCGCATGGCGACTTGTCAGAAAACGCCGAGTACCACGCGGCGCGCGAACGCCAATCCTTCGTCGAAGGGCGTATCCAGGAACTGGAGGAAATCGTCGGCGGCGTCGAAATCATCGATCCGTCCACGCTGTCCGGCTCGCACGTCAAGTTCGGCGCGCATGTCAAATTGGTAGATGAAGAGACCGAGAAGGAAGCGTCCTACCAGATCGTCGGCGTGTATGAGGCCGATATCAAAGCCGCTCGCCTGTCGATCTCCTCGCCGCTGGCAAAGGCGCTGATCGGCAAGAAAGTCGGCGATACCGTGTCCGTGCCGGCCCCGGGTGGCGATCGCTCATACGAAATCCTGGAAGTCCGCTTCATCTAAGCGTAAACTCACGAAACGATGATCACGCTCGCGGACGTTGAGCAGGCGTCCCAGCGCTTCGCCGGGCGTGTCCTGCGCACCCCCATGGTGCCCAGCCAGGCCATCTCTCGCATCACCGGCGCGGATGTCTTGCTGAAGCTTGACAACATGCAGGTGACCGGGGCCTTCAAGGAACGCGGAGCCGCCAACCGCCTGGCGATGCTCAGCCAGCAGGAGCAGGCGCGCGGGGTGATCGCGATGTCGGCCGGCAACCACGCCCAGGCGGTCGCTCGCCACGCCCAGCTGCTCGGCATCGCCGCTACCATCGTGATGCCGCGGTTCACCCCCTCGACCAAGGTCACCCGCACCGCCGCCTGGGGTGCGAAGGTCGTGATGGTTGGCGAAACCTTGGCCGAGGCGGCGGCGCATGCGCATGAACTGGCCGCGGCGCAGTCGCTGGTGTTCATTCATCCCTACGACGACGTCGGCATCATCGCTGGCCAGGGCACGCTGGCGCTGGAAATGCTGCAGGACGCGCCGGACCTCGACGCGCTGATCATCCCGGCCGGCGGTGGCGGATTGCTCGCCGGCTGCCTGGTCGCCGCGACAGCGCTTAATCCGGGGATCGCGGTCTATGGCGCCGAGGTGGAAACCTACCCCGCCATGGCCCAGCGTCTGGCCGGCCGCTCGGTGTCCGTCGGTGGCGCAACGATCGCCGAGGGAATCGCGGTACGTGACATCGGTGAAATTCCCTTCGAGATCGTTCGCCGCCGTATCGCCGGCGTCCTGGTCGCACCCGAACGCGCCATCGAGGAAGCCATCGCACTGCTGGTCGAAGCCGCCAAGACCGTGGCCGAGGGCGCCGGGGCCGTCGGCCTGGCGGCGCTGCTGGCATACCCGGAACGATTCCGCGGCAAAAAGGTCGGCGTCGCCATCACCGGCGGCAATATCGACGCCCGCATCCTGTCGAACGTGCTGTTGCGCGCCCTGCTGCGCGACGGCCGCCTGCTGCGGCTGCATCTGCAGATCCCCGATCGCCCCGGCGTTCTCGCCGATATCGCGGGCAAGATCGGCGGCTCGGGCGGCAATATCATCGAGGTGTCGCACCAACGGCTGTTCGCCTCCTCTTCCGTGCAGGCCGCCGAACTGGAGGTCATGGTGGAGGCACGCGACAAGCTTCATGCGACCGCGATCATTGAGGCTCTGGAACAGAGCTACATCGTTCGACAGGTGTAACGTAGGCCGACCACGGCAGGAGTAACGCATGAGCACATCGCGGCCCGCGCACCTGGCCACGCTGGAGGCGGAAAGCATCCAGATCCTGCGGGAGGTCGGCGCACAGGCCGCCAGGCCGGTCATGCTCTATTCGATCGGCAAGGACTCCTCGGTCCTGCTGCACCTGGCGCGCAAGGCGTTCTACCCGGCCAGGCCGCCGTTCCCGCTGGTGCATATCGACACGACCTGGAAATTCCGCGCGATGATCACGTTTCGCGACAGAACGGTGCGCGAGCTCGGGCTCGATCTGCGGGTCCACACCAATCCGGACGGGCTGCGGAAAAATATCAATCCCTTCGACCATGGCGGCGCCTACACTCAGATCATGAAGACCGACGCGCTGAAACAGGCGCTCACCGACGGCAAATACGACTTCGCCATCGGCGGCGCTCGGCGTGACGAGGAACGATCGCGGGCCAAGGAGCGGATCTTCTCGATCCGAGCGCCGGGACATGCCTGGGATCCGAAGCGGCAACGACCGGAGCTTTGGCATCTATACAATGGTCAGTTGGCACCCGGCGAAACGATGCGCGCGTTTCCGTTGTCGAACTGGACTGAACTGGACGTCTGGACATACATCGCGGCGGAAAAAATCGAAGTGGTGCCTTTGTACTTCGCCGCCATGCACCCCACCTTGACGCGCGGCGGTCAACTCATCGTCGTGGATGACGAACGAATGCGGTTTGAGCCGAACGAGAAACCGGTGCCGCGGATGGTGCGGTTTCGATCACTCGGCTGCTACCCGCTGTCGGCCGCGGTCAGCTCGGACGCCGCGGATATCGATGCGCTGCTGGCCGAAATGCGGGTATCGCGCGATTCCGAACGCGCCGGCAGGCTGATCGACCAGGAGCAGGACTCGTCGATGGAACGCAAGAAGCGGGAAGGATATTTCTGATGCCCGACTCCGTTCTGCGTGTGCTGACCTGCGGCAGCGTCGATGACGGCAAGTCCACCCTGATCGGGCGCCTGCTGTTCGAATGCGGCACCATCCCCGACGACGTCATGGCGGCATTGCAGCGTGACTCCAGACGTTTCGGCACCGTCGAGGGCGGAACCGACTACGCCCTGCTGGTCGATGGTCTTGAAGCCGAGCGCGAACAGGGAGTGACGATCGACGTCGCCTATCGATTCTTCGAAACGCCGGCCCGACGTTTCATCCTGGCCGACACACCGGGTCACCAGCAGTACACCCGCAACATGGTCACCGGCGCCTCGACCGCCGATCTGGCCGTCCTGCTGATCGACGCCCGCAAAGGCATCCTGCCGCAAACCCGCCGCCATGCCGCCATCGCCTCGCTGCTGGGCATTCGCCAAGTCGTCCTGGCGGTCAACAAGATGGACCTGGTCGGCTTCGATGAGACCGTCTTCGCCGCGATCAGGCACGAGTTCCGCACGCTGCTGGGCAAGCTCGAATTCGACCGGATCACCCCGATCCCGATCTGCGCCCGCGATGGCGACAATGTCACCGGCCCCAGCTCTCGGATGGCATGGTACACCGGTCCGGTGATGCTGCGGGCGCTGGAAACCGCTGATCCGGCCTTGGCGAATATCGGGCCGTTCCGCATGCCGGTGCAATATGTCACCCGGCCCGACCATGGCTTTCGTGGTTACGCCGGCACCATCACCACCGGTGTGGTGCGGCCCGGCGACAAACTGGTCAACGCCGGTGCGCACACCGATGCCGTCGTGGCCCGGATCGTGACGATGGACGGCGACCGCGGCGAAGCCGGCGCCGGCGATCCCATCACCCTGGTGCTGGACCGCGAGATCGACATCTCCCGCGGTGATGTGCTGTCCGCCGAACCGGCGCCGGCCGCGGCGGAAGGAGTGGAAAGCTGGATCGTCTGGATGGACGAGACCCCACTGTTCCGCGGCCGCGCCTACCTGCTGATGCTGGCCAGCCGCACCGTCGTGGCGACAATCACCGACATCACCACCCGCCTCGACATGGAGACGCTGGAGGAGGTCAGCGTGCGCGAACTGGCGCTGAACGAGATCGGCCGGGTGTCGATCTCGCTGACCCATCCGGTGGTGTGCGAACCCTACGAGACCAGCCGTGAGCTGGGCGGCTTCATCCTGATCGACCGCTTGACCCGCGGCACTGTCGGTGCGGGCATGGTCACCGCCATCCGCACCCGCAGCGCCGACATCGTCTGGCATCGGCTGGACGTCGACAAGGCGGCGCGGGCGCGGCTGAAGGGCCAGAAAGCGGCCGTGCTTTGGTTCACCGGCCTGTCGGGCGCGGGAAAATCGACCATCGCGAACCTGGTGGAAAAGCGCCTGCATGCGTTGGGCCATCACACCATGATCCTGGACGGCGACAACGTGCGCCACGGATTGAATCGTGACCTGGGGTTTTCCGAAGCCGACCGCGTGGAAAACATCCGTAGGATCGCCGAGGTCGCCCGCCTGTTCGTCGAGGCCGGTCTGATCGTCATCGTATCTTTTATCTCGCCGTATCGGGCGGAACGGATGCTGGCGCGCGACCGCGTCGGCGGCGACGAGTTTCTGGAGATCTTCGTCGATACGCCGATCGCGGAATGCCGCCGGCGCGATACCAAGGGACTTTACGAAAAGGCCGACAGCGGCCAGCTCCGCAACTTCACCGGCGTCGATGCGCCGTACGAGGAACCGCTGGATCCGGAAATTCGCCTGCGCACGTTGGAGGCCGGACCGGATGCGCTTGCCGATGAGGTGGTGGCGAGGCTGCGTGCACGCGACATCATTGCCTGACCAACCGATGGCACACGCGTTTCAGCGCCATCGCCTGCGGGCGGAGAATATCCTCGACTCATGCCTTCACGCCAAGTCGGCTGATCCCATGACCACGCTCCTCGCGTGCCGGTGTGGCGTTGGGAGGGAAACCGAAGACGTGCGCCTGTCCGCGCCACGATACTCTCGGATCATCGCGATTCCACCAGAGATGATCATCATTTATCGCTGGTTCTCCTGATATTGACATCCAGCGTGGGCAATAC
>NZ_CBDICE010000001.1:0-19886 GCF_965277165.1 Rhodopila sp. | reverse complement strand
AGCGGCGTCCGGCCGTTACGTCGCCGGCGATCCGCAACGGTGGGTCGGGCAGCCTTCCGTCGGCACCGGAGAGTGCGTTCCTCTGGTCCGTGCTGCGACCGGCGCTCCGCAAGCGACGAATTGGCAGCGTGGCCTCCAAGTCCAGGGCAACACCAATATCCGACCCGGAACAGCCATTGCAACGTTCGACAGCAACGGTCACTACGACGGGCACGCGGCGATCTACCTCGGCCAGGACGAAGATGGCATCCGGGTGGTCGATCAGTGGAACATACGAGACCCGGGGGGCCACATCACCGAACACCATAAGCCTAGCAAACGCACGATCTTTTTTGGCAAGCCGCACAGCCTACGCGTCGATCGGGGAGAATCCTGTAATGTTGTCGAGTAGCCGGCTGGCAACATGCCTGATGGGACTGTGGCTGATCACAAGCGCAGCCGCTTATGCAGGAAACGCAGAACTTGGATGCCCGCCCACCCACAACGGCAAATCACTCAAAGATGTCGGATTATTCGATGGTGATCCGCTCGATCAAGGCGAACTGATGCCCGAGTGGGGCCGGTTCGTCGTACCGTCAGATCCGCCTGCGTCCCGATCGAAAATTCCCAGCTATACGTTGGGCTGTTTTTACGACAGATGGCGGAAGGAACTGGTTACCGTCGTGCTGTCGCGTGACATTCGGGTTTGCGAATTCCCGCATTATTCACAGGTCCAATGCCACTGATGCGGCGAAGCCGCTATCCCGAACGGAAAGTAGCGTTCATGCTCCGTGCTAGGAACCGCCTATCGAGCCCGTTCCGTTCGGCAATGGAACGGCACCTGCAGCGGTTGCGTCGGCCAACGGCCACTTGCGACTAAATTCTATCATACCAATGCCGCGCAACGTATCGACGCCATAGCCACTCAGCGGTTGCACCTATTCCGCGCGCGGATCGCGCGCGTGGCAGCGTTGCCTTCGACCGCCCGGGACTGGAGCGCTTGCGAACCGCCATGACAGCTTGGATGAGCGCTCGGTCACTCGTGCTACCTCGCCCGTGTCATGGTGTGACCCCGACCCGCACGAAGCCGGCTGGCCGACCCGTTTACCAAATGTTAAGTCCGCCAGGATCATATGCCGGTCTCCGGACATCGATCGCAACGCGGGCGGGCACAGTGGCGAACCAGGCAGATCAGATCCAGCAGGTCGTGTGCGCAACGATCCGAACCGAAATCGAAGCCCTGCGCGGCTTCGTCGACCGCCGCATCGCCGAACTCAGCGCCGAGGTCCACGCCACCTCCGACCTGATGGATTTCAGCGAAAACAACCTCTCACGCCAACTGTCGGACATCCGCGAGCAGGTCGCCAGCGTGGTCGCGCTGCCCACCGCGGCAACCCGCAACAGCGGCCTGGAACTGGAAGCCGTGGTCCAGGCCACCGAGGAAGCAGCCAACCGCATCATGGAAGCGGCCGAGGCCATCGGCGACTGGCTGCGCGAGGGCAAACACGACTCCGCCTCGATGGGCGTGGTCAACCAGAAGGTCAACGCGATCTTCGAGGCGTGCTCGTTCCAGGACGTCACCGGACAGCGCATCCGCCGCGCGATCCAGCACCTGCAGCAGGTCGAGACCATGCTGACCGACCTCGCTCCCGGTGAAGACCCGCCGCCGTTCGAGCGTGTCGTGGTCAACGCACCCTACAACAACGCCGGCGCCCTCAAGCCGGAGCATCACCAGGCTAACCCGGACCTGGCACAGGATGCGGTGGATTCGCTGTTCGACTGATCGCGGTCGCGCCCGACGACTAACTTTTCGTTAAGTTAATATCCCGTCATACAGCCGGCTTCCCGGTTGCATTGAATTGCGTTTCTTGTATGTCCGGCGGTCAACGGCAACTGCCCGGGGGAGCATGGTGGGGAACGCAAAGTGACGGCTCGCGCCGAGGACACACCGAACCAACCGGCGCTGATCGAAATCGAGCGACTGACCAAGCGCTTCGGCGCATTCACCGCGGTCGACGACGTCTCCTTCGCGGTGCGCCGAGGCGAGGTGCTAGGCTTCCTCGGCCCGAACGGCGCCGGCAAATCGACCACGATGCGCATGCTGGCCGGCTTCATGATCCCCACCGCCGGCACCGCGCGCATCCACGGCCATGACGTGCAGACCGACAGCGTTGCAGCGCGCCGGCTGCTCGGTTTCCTGCCCGAAGGCGCGCCAACCTACCCGGAAATGTCGGTCGTCGGCTTCCTGCGCTTCTGCGCCCGGGTGCGCGGGTTTTCCGGCGCGGAGCTGGCCGATCGGGTCGATCACGCCCTCGGACTGACCACCCTACAAGGTGTGCGGCTGCAGTCGGTGGAAACCTTGTCGAAAGGCTTCAAGCGCCGCGTTGGGCTGGCCCAGGCGCTGCTGCACGATCCCCCGGTGCTGGTGCTGGACGAACCCACCGACGGACTGGACCCCAACCAGAAGCACGAGGTGCGCGGCTTGATCGAGCGAATGGCGCCGGACAAGGCGATCATCATCTCGACGCACATCCTGGAGGAGGTCGATGCGGTATGCTCACGCGCGATCGTCATCGCCGGCGGCCGCATCGTTGCCGACGCCACACCGGCGGAACTGGAGCAGCGAACCCCCTCGGGACGCCTGGAAGAAGTCTTTCGCGCGCTGACGGTGGGGCAGGCTGCGTGATCGCGGTTCACCAGCCGGATCATGACGCTGTCACACCGTCATCCCATACCGCCGCTGTAACGAGGCATCCCGCATGACCAAGACCCTGGTTGTCGCAGGCCGGGAACTGCGCGCCTATTTCGCCACCCCGGTGGCAACCGTGTTCATCGTCATCTTCCTCGTCCTGCAAGGTGCGCTGACCTTCAACCTCGGGCAATTCTTCGATCGTGGCCAGGCGGACCTCGATCCGTTCTTCACCTTCATCCCGTGGGTGTTCCTGCTGCTGATCCCGGCGATCACCATGCGCCTCTGGGCCGAGGAACGCCGGCTGGGAACGATCGAACTGCTGCTGACCTTGCCGATCCAACAGGGTCAGGCGGTGCTGGGCAAATTCCTCGCCGCCTGGGCATTCTGCGCCATCGCCTTGCTGCTGACGTTTCCCTTCGTCATCGCGGTCAACATCCTCGGCTCGCCGGATAACGGGGCGATCGCCTCGGGATATGTCGGTTGCCTGCTGGTGGCCGGCGCCTTCCTGTCGGTCGGTGCGGCGATGTCGGCGGTGACGCGCAACCAGGTCATCGCCTTCGTCCTGGCGGTGGCGATCTGTTTCGTCTTCGCCGTCGCCTCCAACCCGATCGTCAACGACTTCCTGGCCCATAACATACCGGCGCTCGGGGAATTCACCCGCCGGATCGCCGTGATCGACCGCTTCACCGACTTCACCCGAGGCATCATCGCGCTGCGCGACCTGATCTATTTCGCGACCTTCATCGGCTTCTTTTTGTTCCTGAACACGGTCCTGGTCGATCAGCGGAAGGCGGACTGAACGCCATGCGCCGGCTGGCCTTTTCCATCATCGGCGTGATCGCCGCCGCGGCGATCGCCATCGGCATCAACATGTTCGCCGACGCCAGGCTTGCCAACGCCCAGCTCGACCTCACCCAGGGCCATATCTACACCCTGTCGTCGGGCACCAAACAGATCCTGGCCGGCCTGAAGGAGCCAGTCACCTTGCGGCTGTTCTACTCACGCCAGTTGGGCAGCACGGTGCCGGCCTATGGCAGCTACGCCGACCACGTGCGCGAGATGCTGCGCGACTACGCCGCGGCCTCCAACGGCAAGGTCCACCTGGAATTCTACGATCCCGAACCATTCAGCGATACCGAGGACCGAGCCATGGCGTATGGCCTGCAGGGGGTGCCGCTGGATCAGGGCGGGTCGCAGATCTACTTCGGCCTCGCCGGCAGCAACCTCGAGGACGATGAGCGGACCATCCCGTTCTTCCAGGCCGAACGCGAGCGGTTTCTGGAATACGACCTGACCAAGCTGGTCTACGAGCTGTCCAACCCCAAGCGCCCGGTGGTCGGCGTGATGTCCTCGCTGCCGCTGGATGGCGATCCGCGCACCATGATGATGACCCAGGGACGCGGCCCCGGCGGGCAGCCGTATGCCTCCTCGGTGCTGCTGCGGCAGACCAATACCGTGAAGACCGTGCCGACCAACGCCCAGGTGATCGATCCCGACATCGGGGTGCTGCTGGTGGCCGAGGCGCAGAACCTGTCGCCGGCGACGCTGTACGCGATCGACCAGTTCGTGATGCGCGGCGGCAAGCTGATGGCGATGGTCGACCCGTGGAGCGAGGCAATGGCGGCAACGCCGTCACCAGACGGGATGCCGCCGCGGGACACCCACTCGGACCTGAAGCGGTTGTTCGACGCCTGGGGGATCGAGTTCGATCCGAACCAGGTGGTCGGCGACCTGACCGGCGCATGGCGAGTACGCACCACCGGCAACGATACCGAAGCGGCGGTGAACTACGTCGCCTGGTTCAACATCCGCGACGGCATCAACCACGACGATCCGGCAACGGCGGATCTGCAGCAGGTGACGGTGGCGTCCTCGGGCTTCCTGTCCAAGGCGCCGAATGCCGCGATCGACTTCCTGCCGCTGCTCAGCAGCAGCGACCGCAGCGGCTCGATCCCGCTGGACGAGGTCAAGACCCCCGATCCGGCGAAGGTGCTGGCCGGTTTCAAGCCCCAGGGCGGTCCCCGCGTGATCGCCGCGCGGGTGCGTGGGGTGCTGAAATCGGCGTTCTCCGGCCCGCCCCCGCGGCAGGGCAATGAGACGCGACCGGCTGGATTTCCCCCGTTCAGGGCGCGGACCGACGGCCCCGCGAATATGGTGGTGGTGGCGGACTCCGACATCCTGGCGGATCGCTTCTGGGTGCGGGTTTCCGACTTCTTCGGCCAGCAGAGCGCGACGCCGTTCTCCGACGACGGCCCGTTCGTCGCCAACCTGATCGGCACCCTGGCCGGCAGCGACGCCCTGATCGGACTGCGCTCGCGCGGCGATACCAACCGCCCGTTCACCCTTGTGGCCGAAATGCAAAGCGACGCCGAGGCGCGGTTCCGCCAGACCCAGCAGGCGCTGCAGCAGCATCTGGACGACGTCGAGAAACAGCTCCGCACCCTGCGCTCCGGCGGCAGCGGCGAGCAGGAAAAGCAGGACGCCGTCATCACACCCGACCAGCAGGCCGCGATCGGCGCCGCCCGCCAGGACGTGCTGCAGACCAGGCAGAAGCTGCGCGCGGTGCAGTTGGAGCTCAACCGCGACATCTCGCAACTTGAGAACGAGATGCGGATCTTCACCATCGTGCTGGTGCCGGCGCTGATGACCGTGCTGGCGATCGGCATGGGCATCCTGCAGCGCCGCCGCCGCGCCAGGGCCCGGCGATGAGGCCGCGCGGCGTCGCCACATTGGCGGCACTGGGTCTGGTCGCGGTGTTGGGCGGCTGGTATTTCGGCACCCGCACCACCCCCGACGAACAGACCACCATCGCCCGCGGCCAGCTGATGTTCCCCGACCTGGCGCCGAAACTGCGCGATGTGGCTCGGATCGAGATCACCCATCAAGCCAGGCAGACGGTCATCGAGAAGCGCCCCGACGGCGGCTGGGGCGTCGCCTCGATGCACGATTACCCGGTGCAGGAGGCCAGGTTGCGCGGCATGCTGACCGGCCTGACCGAACTGCGGCTGGCCGAACCCCGGACCAGCGACCCGGCCGAGTACAGCCGGCTGGGCGTGGACGATCCGAACGGATCCGCCTCCAGCGCCGATCTGCTGCGGCTGGTGGACACCAAGGACAAGCCGGTCGTGGCGCTGATCGTCGGCCACCGGCGGGTCCGCAGCCAGGCCAACGTGCCCGAAGAGGTCTATGTTCGCCGCCCCGATCAGAACCAGTCCTGGCTGGCCGAGGGCAGCCTGCAGGTGGACGCCGATGCCTCGCTGTGGCTGGACCGCAACGTGATGAACATAGCGCACGACCGCATCGCCTCGGTCGCGGTGAATGACCAGGCGCTGACGTTCGCGCGCCGCGACGGCAAATTCGTGCTGACCCAGCCGGCGCAGCATCCCAACCTGGAGGACTACAAGGTCGACGACGTGGCCCGCGGACTGGAATTGCTGACCTTCCAGGAGGTCAAGGCGGATGCCGATGCGCCGGGGTCGGAAGCCGGCCACGCGGTGTTCACCACCAACGACGGACTTGCGGTGACGGTCACGGTGTTCCACGCTGAAAAGGATGTCTGGGCGCGATTCGCCGTCTCCGGCGGCTCCGACAAGGTGAAGGCCGAGGCGCAGCGCATGAACGCACGCGTCGCCGGCTGGTCGTACCAGATCGGCTCGTGGAAGGAGAAATCGCTGGTGCCCTCGATGGCTGACCTGAAGGCGGAGGAACCGGCCAAGCCACCGTCGCCAAGCCCAGGGCCAACCGCGGCAACGCCCACCTCCGGAACGCCCACCTCCGGAACGCCCACCTCCGGAACGCCCATCCCCGGAACGCCCACCTCCGGAACGCCCACCCCGGGAACGCCAACTCCGGTGACCCCAGCACCGAGGGCGTCTGATCCCGGCCACAAATGACCGATCGGGAGTATCCGACCCGGCCGTTCGTCGGTATCGGGATCGTGGTGATCAAAGCCGACCATGTGCTGCTGTGCCAGCGCGGCAAGCCGCCGAACCTGGGCAGTTGGACCCTACCCGGGGGCGCCCAGGACGTCGGTGAGACCTGCGAGCAAGCAGCCCGGCGCGAACTGATGGAGGAATGCGGGCTGGTGGTGGGCGAGCTGCACTTCTGCGCCCATGTCGACACCATCCGCCGGGATCCCGACGGGCGGGTGCGGTTCCACTACACGATCCTGGATTTCGCCGCCCGCTGGGTAGCCGGCGACCCGGTGGCGGCGACCGACGTAACCGCCGCGGTGTGGGCGCCGATGGATGCGCTGGAACCCTATGGCTTGTGGTCCGAGGCGCACCGGATCATCGGCATCGCTCGGCGGCTGGTGGGCTAGGCGCCGGTCGTGGGCCCGACCCAGCCGACCCAGCCGACGCAGCGCAACCACGGCCTGGATGGCCTGCGCGGCCTGGCGGCGCTTTCGGTCGCACTGGGACATTGCGTCGAGCAGGTCACCGGGCTGGCGCTGTGGGGGCGCAGCCTGCGCGATTTCCCCTCGATGCCGGCGGCCGACATCGTGATGCGGCTGTTCTCGACGCTGTTCCCCTCCGATGCCGCGGTGATGGTGTTCTTCGTGCTGAGCGGGCACGTGCTGTGGGCTTCGTTCCAGCGCAAGAACCTGCGGTTTTTCGCCGATCTGCCGGACTATGCCTGCGCCCGGATCTACCGGCTGTTCCCGCTGACGATCGTCGCGGCCTTGCCGCTGGGGCTGCTGGCGAACGCACCGGCCGCCGAACTGGTGCGCAACATGCTGCTGCTCAGCACCAGCCTGAACAACGTGTTGTGGTCATTGCAGGTCGAGGTCGTGGCCAGTTTCGCCTTGTTCGCGCTTTGGGGGCTGACCCGAGGCGCGGGGCGGAAATTGCTGCTCGCGCTGGTGCTGGCTTTCGGGGTGACGCCGTTGTTCCGCGGCGTCGGGCCGGTGGTGTTCTTTCCGGCGTTCATCCTCGGTGCGTCGATCTCCTCGCTGCCCGCCCGGTTCTGGCGCAACCGCTGGGTGCTTGGCGGCGGCATCGTGGTGCTGTTGTTCAGCAATATCCTGACCGGGCACGGCGGCATCACGCGCTGCTTTGAAATGATCGGCGCCACGGTTCTGGTCGGCGCGGTGGCGAACGGCGCGCTGGGTTTCCTGCGTTGGCGCGTGCCGTTGTTTCTCGGCGCGATCAGCTACCCGTTCTATCTGACGCACGTGATCGGGCTGATCCTGGCACAACCGTTTCTGGATAAGCTGCCGTTCGGGTCGGCTTACGCGATGATAGCGGCGCGCGCCATGACCTCGATCCCGCTGACCATCCCGCTGGCCTGGGCGCTGCACGTGTTGGTGGAGGACCCGGTGCTGCGGGCTCGGCCGCGGCTGCGATCGCGGTCCGGACCAGTCGGCTGACCCGCAAAGCCCAAAGCCGTTCGGGACCATGGCGTGAAAGGGAGAAAGGCAACGATGAAGCCAGCCAGCAGCGCAGGCGCGATGCGGATCCAGGCCATCCTGGGCGATGCATTCCGGGTCCTGGAATTCGACCAGAGCACCCATTCCTCCGCCGAGGCAGCGGCGGCGATCGGCTGCGACGTCGCCCAGATCGCCAAGTCGATGCTGTTCAAGGCGGCGGACGGGCGGCCGGTGCTGGTGGTGACCTCGGGCGCCAATCGGGTGGACCAGAACAAGGTCGCTACCCTGCTTGGGCTTAAGATCAGCCGAGCCGACGCCGGGTTTGTGCTGCAGCGGACAGGATTCCCCCCAGGGGCCGTGCCGCCGGTCGGGCATGCGACGCCGCCGGTCGTGTTGCTGGATCAGGATTTGCGAACGTTCTCGACGATCTGGGCCGCCGGAGGGTCACCGAACGCGCTGTTTGCCCTGACGCCGAACGATCTGCTGCGACTGACCGGAGCGGGATACGCGGATGTCGCGGCATAGCCCCAGGTCGCCGCCTGGACGCGGCACCGATGCGAACTGGTGCGAGAGGGGGGATTCGAACCCCCATGCCCAAGGGCGGTCGATTTTGAGCCGACTGCGTCTACCGTTCCGCCACTCTCGCCACCGGCGGCATAATACAGCATCGCATCGGCGGGACAACGTGCTGTTTCGTCGTCGCCGATCCCGTGGTTTGCAGCGGCGAAGCGGTTGCGCCGAAACAGCCGTGTCGGCCGCGAGGGCAGCAGCAGGCCAATCCTGGATCGCCGGCTGACCCAACGCTGCACGATGCGGATCCGGTTCGCGCAACGCGGTTGACCCGGCACGGCAGGCCCACTAGATAGGCGCGCTCCCGGCCGCCGTTGCCGAGGGGTCTGATCGGGCGTAGCTCAGCGGTAGAGCAATCGGCTGTTAACCGATTGGTCGTAGGTTCGAATCCTACCGCCCGAGCCATTCTTTTCAACTAGTTGCCGTTTGATCATGTTCCGGCTTCGCGGTGCGCGACTTGCAAACGGCTGTCGCGGCGGTGCCACATGGTCATTGCAAGACCTCAAGGTTCATCGACGCGTTACGCTGCGATGGTCCGGTGGCGCCTGGCGTCTTCGACCGCGCCATGAAAGGTGAGATGTTTCTGGCCTTGGTCGCGCAGGTCCTGGTCGCGACCCTATAACCAGGCGATACCGTCGTTATGATCAACTTGCGTTCGCACAAGGTCAGCGGCGAGGCGATCGAGGCGGCCGGCGCAAGCCTGATGTTCATCCCACCCTACAGCCCTGATCTCAATCCGATCGAGATGGCATTCGCCAAACTCAAGGCCCTTCTGCGAGCCAAAGCCATTCGAACCATCGAGCCACTGTGAAAGTGCTTGGAACCCCGATCAACTGCCTCACCTCAGGAATGTGCCAACTTCCTCCGCCAGGCCGGTTATTTCCAGTCACCGTCAAAGTGCTCTAGTGTCCTGCGCCAGAAGTTCGCCGCACTATGCGGCGGACGTATGGGATCAGCAGGCCACTGAAAACCAAGAGCCAGGGTCGCGGGACACACGTTTGCCCGATATGGCGAACTCCAGACTCGGGACACGAGTCTGAACCGGAAGCCGCGGATAGGCCGCCCCTCTGGGGATGTTGATAAGAAGCGGCGGAACAAGGCAAAGGGGCAAGTGCTCCAAGCGACTATTGGGCGAAAGCTGAATGAAACCAGGTGTCCCGAAGGGATTAACGAATTCATGGAGATAGAGTATGAAGTCTTTGGTGTATAACTCGCTAAGAAAACTGCCCGCGCCAGTGAAGCATAAGTTCGCTGTAAATTTCAGGAGGACCTTGGAGTCAGTCGGCCTCTTGGTGGCGCGGACGAATGACTGTTATTCTCCCTTGGCTTCGAGTTTCCAGCTCAGGACCACCATGCCACGATGGAATCGTCCCAGTGCACTGAGGGGCGTCGACTACGACCTGGAGAAAATGAAACAGGATATTTTGGATCTACTTGGGAAATATTTGGAAGAATTTTCCGCCATCCCGCCTCACACAACGTTGCAGAAGGAGGGCTTCGGCGTCGGCTATACGGCAGTCGATGCCCTTACTCTTTACATGATGGTCAGGCATTTGAAACCGCTGCGCTATGTCGAAGTTGGATCTGGCCTGTCGACTTACTACTGCAGTTTGGCGGCGGAAAGAAACGCCAACGAAGGCCATCCTCTCGAAATGACCTGTATAGAGCCGAAGCCTTATGACAAACTACGTGAGATCGCTGGAGTCCGGCTGATCTCCAAAGAGGTACAGGATGTCGACGCGTCGCTTTTCGCGCAGCTACAGGAGAACGACATTCTGTTCATTGACTCAAGTCATATCTTGAAGGTTGATGGCGATGTGCCATTTCTATATTTAGAAGTACTGCCGATGCTCAACGTAGGCGTGACAATACATGTCCATGACATACCTTTCCCCTACAACATCCCCTATCCGCCGGAATTTTGGATCTTGGACAAGGATTGGCCGATGTTTTGGAATGAGGCGATGCTGTTGCAGGCCTTCTTTTGCTTTAACGATCGATTCAAGATAACGATGTCGACATCTCTTATCCGCCACTTCGACGAGGCCTTTCTCAATAAACATATACCTTTATACGAGACTGTCGAACAGAACCCCAACACATTCAGTTCAATATGGTTGAGGAGAGTTTGTTAGCGTCCGCTCGAAACCCTTTTACCGTAGATTATACTAGGCGCTGCGGAAATCGACCCTCCGGCGGCCAAGCCGGCAAGCCTATCGACGGGCGTGCACAGGCGGATAAGTTTCCTGGACCATGCGGTAGCGGAAGCAGGTTTTTTTAACACGGAGGAGAAGGAGGTAGCACGATGGTGCACGGAGAAGCAGGTGCGGATCACTTCGACAAGCTGCTGTCTCGCAACCCGATCGGGTACCGCAACGTCGCTTCGTCGGCGCAGCGGTGTATTAACTTTCTCCGTGCATCTCCGTGGCACCTCCGCCCCCTCCGTGGTAGAGTCTTGTTTGCGAACCACCGAACCGCACGGACGGCTCGAGCAAGGCATTCCGATCGCGATAGGATCAATCTCGTCGGTCGTGTTGAGACCAGCCGAACCGGCACACCGCCGCGATCGGTGCCGATTGGGTCACCCTCAGGGGCGGCTGGGATTACATCGTTTGCTGCTGCATCACCCCGATTGAGGCAAGCTTGACGAATGCGGCGGCTCCGCTTGGCTGGACAGTCGATAAATCCTTGAACGCCCTTGCCCGCTTCCAGCTGGTCGTGCGTCCAGTTTCTAGTATTTATCTAGACCGAGTTTCCTTCTTTGCAAAGACACAACTAATCCTCGGAAGCCGTCCAGCGGCACTGGCTACACGACCACCCCCCAACACCGCGAACGCCCTGCGGTGCACCGAGGTCGGGGCTTGGTGTGCAAGGTCAGCGGATAATCCGGCGTAATCGATGGTATTGCCTGCCAGCGTCGCCGGATCGGCGAGCAACGACTGGAAGCTGTGCACCGGCAATCCGTCCCCGGGCACCCCGGTCTTTCGCCCTGGCGGCACAACACCACCGGTCTGCATTGTGCGCCTATTGTGGCAACACGCCGCGTCACGCCAGCGCGGCCGCTCCGTTGACCGGCGTTCAGCGGCCTCAGGATCGATCTCCGCTGCGGTCCTCTTCAAAGCCGGGGAATCATCATCCGCAAGCATCAGGCGGCATTTCTTCCACCTCCCCCTTGCACCAGCCACCCGCTGACCCATCTCCACCCACACATGAGAACAAACCACGAACGTCACCCGCGAGCCCCCAACCACGAGCTACCCAACGCGAGCCCCCCAAACACGAGCCCCCAAACACGAGCCCCAATGCCCGATCCCACCGCCAACAAAACCACCCAGGCCAAAACCGCCCAGGCCAAAACCACCAGGCCAAAACCACTCAGGCCGACAACCCCGCAACCGACACCCAGCCCGACCCCCCTCCGCCGTACCACCGCGACGCCATCTTCCAGCACGACGGCCCACTCAACCCCAGCTTCATGACCGAGGCCATCCGCACCCTGATGCGCGCCCTGCCGCTCGACCCCAACGAACCCCAAGGCTGGCAAGACCGCCGCATGCACAGCGCCCTGCTCGGCCTCTCCGCCCTGCACCCCCGCGACGAGATCGAGGTCATGCTCGGCGTCCAGGCGTTGTCCGCCTACCACGCCGCCGCCGCCTGCTGGCGCCTCGGCATGAACCTGCGCCGCCCCAACGGCGACAGCATCCGTCACTTCACCGCCGCCGCCTCCGCCGCCCGCACCTTCGACACCATGCTGCGCGCGATCGAGCGCCGCCAGGCCAAGCCGCTCGCCATCCCGCTCGGCCGCCCGACCCCGCGCGTCTGGACCGCCGCCGACGACAACCCGACCGAGGTGATGCGCGACCTGGAGGACCGCTGCCTGGCCGCCGAAAACGGCTACACCCAAGATGCCACCGACCCAGCCGAACCACCGATCACCTGGACCGATGAAGCCCTCGCCGAGGCCAACGCGTTCCTCGAACGCGAGCGCATCGCAAAGGAGAACGAGGGCCTCGACATCGCCAACACCGAGGGCATCCTGCCCGGCGGCGGCATGATCGTGATGGATGACCCCACTCCCGAACAGACCGCCTACATGGCGCGCCGGGTCGGCCTGCAATACCGCCGCGAATACGAGGCCAACCGCCTCAAGGGCATCGACAAGCTGCCCAAGATCCGCCCGATCCGCACCGGAGACCTCATCCCATGACCGCTCCGCACCACCCCCGCCCGGCCGCCAACCACACCCCGCAGCCGGCCGCCAACCACACCCCGCGGCCGGCCGCCAACGACACCGCCCAGCCGCGGCACCCCGACATCGCGCTGAGCCGGCCCAGCGATCAACTGCTGCCCGATCAGCTGCTACAGGTCGTTGTCGCCTTCCTCGCCCCGTTGCTGACAATCGGCAGCGTCGACGATGCCCGCCTCGCCGCCCGTCAGGCGATCGCCGCCTGCACCGCCGCCGGCCAGCACAGCCTGGTCAGCATCGCCCAGATCGTCGGCCTCGCCATGGCGTCGCTGGACAACCTGCGCCTGGCCGCCGCGCCGGACCTGTCGCTGCCGATGAAGCTGAAACTGCGCGGCAACGCCAACGCGCTCAGCCGCACCTCGCAGAACGCCGCCGCGATCCCGAACAACCGCGGCCGGCCCGCCCCGACCGAGGCAAAACCCGCGAGCGACCCCCCACCTCAAGCCAGCGAACCCGATCCCGATGAGGCCCAGCGCCAGGCCCGGGTGATCGCCACGCTGCGCGACACCCACGCACAGGTGCGGCAGGCCCAGGCCGCCGAACCCGCCGAGCAGCCCACCGAACCGCTCACCCAACGCCAGTGCGACCTGTCCTGGGCCAGCGCGATGACCGAGGTCGCCAACGAGTCCAGCGCCGGTCTCGCCGCCCTGCCCCCGGAACAACGCCGCATCGAACTGATGCGGATCAACGCCCTGACCAAGATCGCCGGCGATCTGACCCGCGGCGACGTGCCGCTGAAGTCCCGCCTGCTCGGCAGCACCTCGCTGCACGGCGCATCACCGCATGGCGCATCACCGCATGGCGCATCACCGCATGGCGCATCACCGCACCGCATCGCCGCAGCGCAAAACCAAGCCGCCCAGCCGCGGCCGCCGTCCCTAAGCGCCGCTCGAACCGCCGCCGTCATCCGCGCCCGGCTCCGGGATCGGCTCGATCCGCCCCAGCACCACCACGTAGGCAAAGATCCCGACCACCAGCACCACCCCCGCGACCAGGAACGCCCCGGCAAACGACTGCGTCAGCCCGACGATGAACCCGGTGATCACCGGCGCCGCCACCCCCATCAGGTTGTTGGCGAAATTCACCACGCCGCCGATCGTGCCGGTCCCCCCGCGCGGCGCGATCAGCGACACCAGCGACGACCCCACCGGCGCCGCCGCCGACAACCCGGTCAGCGCGATGCTGATCCAGGTGATCGCCCACACCGGATCGGTGGTGCGCACCGCCCCGAACACCGTCAGCCCCAGAGCCATGCCGACCACCAGCACCGTCTTGCGCACCAAGGTCTCATCATGGCCGCGCACGATCAGATGATCGACCAGGAACCCACCGATCAGCAGATCGGACAGGCTGGCGAAGATCCACGGGATGGTCGCATAACCGGCCGACTTCAGGATGCTCATGTGCAAGGTCTGCACCAGGTAGCCAGGCAACCAGGTCAGGAACAGATAGAACGAGTAGCCATACGCCGCGAACCCAATGGTCAGCCCCCAAACCTTGCGGTTGCGCAGCAGATACCCCAGCATCGCATTGTTGCCGCCCGCCGAGACCCCCTCGGGCGTCGCCCCGCCGGCCACGATATAGCCGCGCTCCTCAGCACTCAGCCGCTCGTCCTGGCTCGGATCGCGGTAGATCAGCCAGTAGGCGACGAAATACCCCAGCGAAAGCGCCGCGGTGATGCCGAAGCCCCAGCGCCACCCCAGCCGCACGATGGCAAACGCCACCAGCGGCACCCCGATCACGTTGGAGAACTTCGCCGCCGAATCGAAGATCGCCGTCGAGCGCGCCCGTTCGTTGCGCGGAAACCAATACCCGGTGGCCTTCTGGTTGGCCGGAAACGCCGGCGCCTCGGCCACCCCCAACAACACCCGAGCCGCGAGAATCCCAGCAAACCCGCCCGACAGCGCGGTGACCGCCGAGGCCACCGCCCACAGCAACGCCCCCCAGCGCCCGACCCGAGTCACCCCGAACCGGTCCAGCACCATCCCGCCCGGCACCTGCAGCAACGAATACGACCAGAAGAACGCACTGAACAACAGCCCGAGTTCCTCCGGCGACAGCCCGAACTCGCGCTGCAACTGCGGAGCCGCGACCGAGATATTGATCCGGTCGAAGTAATTGATCAGGATCCCGACCCCAAGCAGCGCCCCGATGATCCAGCGCCGCCCCGGCACCCGCGGCCCCTTTGATACCATCTCGCATTCTCCCCGGACATGGTTTCCCGCCGCCCCTACGCCCGCACCAGCATCCATCCTGATCCGCCACCGTCGGCGCCCGGACCGGACAGGTCGCCGCGATCGCCTGCTGACCGCGCAACCTTGCCGCCCGACCCGGCCCGGTCTAGAAGCCGCCACCCCCCATCCCATCGCATGGACCCACCGAAATGAAGCAGCAGGCGAACCTGATTCGCGCCGGCCAGGTGATCGAGCATGAAGGCCGCCGCTGGACGGTGCTGAAACAGCAGATCATCACCCCCGGCAAGGGCGGCGCCTTCATCCAGGTCGAGATGCGCGACCTGAAGTCGGGCAACAAGACCAACGAACGCTGGCGCACCGCCGACACCGTCGAGCGGCTGACCACCGATCAGAAGGAGTACACCTACTCCTACAGCGACGGCACCAACCTGGTGCTGATGGACCCCGAAACCTACGAGGAAGCACACATCCCCGCCACCCTGATGGGCGATGCGGCGCCGTTCCTGCAGGACCAGATGAAGCTGGTGGTGGACCTGGTGGAGGGCGAGCCGGTGGCGATCCACCTGCCGTCCTCGGTGGTGCTGGAGGTGGTCGAGGCCGATCCGGTGGTCAAGGGCCAGACCGCCTCGTCCTCCTACAAGCCGGCCAAGCTTTCGAACGGGGTGAAGACCGCGGTGCCGCCGTTCATCGAGGCCGGCGAACGCATCGTGGTGCGCACCGAGGATTCCAGCTATGTCGAGCGCGCCAAGGGCTGATGGCGTTCCGTCTCTCACCGCACCTGACCGTGATGGCCAATGCCGCGCAGAAGGCGTCGAAGCGTCTGCTGCGCGACTTCGCCGAGGTCGAGCAGCTTCAGGTCAGCATCAAGGGCCCCTCCGATTTCGTCTCCCAGGCCGATCTGCGGGCGGAACAGACGTTGAAGGAGGAACTCAACAAAGCGCGCCCCGGCTATGCTTTCCTGATGGAGGAGTCGGGTGCCTCGGGGTCGGACAACTGGGCCTGGCGCTGGGTGGTGGACCCGCTGGATGGTACCACCAATTTTCTCCATGGCATGCCGCACTGGGCGATCAGCATCGGGCTGGAGCGGCGGCTGCCGGATGGTGGGTCGGAGGTGCATGCCGGGGTGATCTATGCGCCGGCGGCGGATGAGATGTTCTGGGCGGAGAAGGGCACCGGCGCGTTCGTCAATGAGCGGCGGCTGCGGGTGTCGGCGCGGCGCGAGTTGCATGACGCGGTGTTCGCCACCGGGATCCCGTTCGGCGCGGTGTCGGCGCCTCGGCAGCTTGCGTTCGGGCGGACGTTGACGGCGCTGATGCCGCGGGTGGCCGGAATCCGGCGGTTTGGCGCGGCGGCGCTGGACCTGGCTTGGGTGGCGCATGGGCGGTTCGATGCGTACTGGGAGCTTGGGGTCAAGCCGTGGGACATCTGCGCCGGTATCTTGCTGGTGAGGGAGGCGGGGGGGTATGCGACCGACGTTGGCGAGGGCGATCCGCGCGAGACCAGTCATATCGTGGCGGGCAATCCGCATCTGCATGCGAAGTTACGGCCGATTGTGGCCGAGGGGATGCGGGTCGCCAGTTAGTTGCATTCGCGCTCGCACCTGGGGTTCGCGACGATCGCTGCGGCGAGACCGAGCTTGCCTCGGCTTCCGGGTGAGAGGCGGCGACCCGCACGCAGCGTTGAGGTCGGCGGCGGCAAGGTAGAGCACCGCGAGGCGTACGTAATGGTGTCGAGCAAGGCGGCGGGGAATTTGCCGGCGAATGGCATCGGGTTCGCCAAAGGGGTTATTTCGTCTGAAAGGTATAGGCCAAATTTCCTCAGTTTGCAAGAAATTTTTCTTGGGCTAAAAAAGCCGGCCGAAATGCTCACGTCGGCTGCCGGCTCGTTGTAGTGAGGCTGCCAGAGGACACTGGCGCTCGTCGGCGCAGCGGAGACAGAAATGCCGACGTCTCGCGCCGGCTAGTAGGGCTGCGTCGCCGATCGGGCGCCGGTTCAGGGGGGCAGGAGGGCGTCCACCATCGCCTCCATCTCGGCGGCGATGCCGTCGGCGACGAGGGCGGCACGGATGGCACCGCGCTTTGCAGTGAAGTGCTGCGTTTCGATCAGTTCGACTCCGGCAGCGACCGTTTCGGCGTGCGTCGCGGCAGCGGCGAGGTCGCGATGCAGCGGGTCGGTGTCGTCGTATCGGGAATTGGGAGAGTCCAGACGAGGTTGTCGAAGTCTCGATGAGTTCCGGCTTCGCCATATGATTGCAAATCACTTATTTTGGCCAGGGCTGCCCTACTGTTGATCAAAGTAATTAGGTAGGCTGCTTCGGCCTCAGACCGCGCAGAGGTCCAGTAAGCTTTATGTTCCACCACTGTGTCGTTGCCGAGGACACGCACGGCGCTGAGCCGAGTTCCGGAGGCAGTATAGAATACGCGCATGCTCGAAGGAGCGGCCTGACTAGACAACTTCCGCATGTAGTCGATCTGGCCCCCCAATGTCATGCGGGGCCTGCCATCTGCGTGCTTGTTACAGTTCTCCTCCCATTTCGTTTCTACGTAGCGGAGCCAGGCGGCCAAGTGACGGTATCCAGCATCGCTCGCTGCTGTCGCGTCCAGCATCCTTGGCCCGTCCAGCGGAATGACCCCTGTCACCGTGGCTAGCAGGCGGAATGGCACAATCGTCTCACCCAATACGATCTGGCGAAGAAACTGTAACTCCACCGGTCCATGTGGCGGCTCGACGTTACTCCAAGGTTTCTTGTCCAACGCCCCGACGCGGCCTCGCATCCGAGGCGCATCTCGGCGCCCCCCTAATCGGCCGGTCGGTTCTGGCTCGACGATGAAAAATCGCCGCGGAACGATCGTCGCGCCTTGGCGAAACCGGGTGCGATAGGGCGACATCCCTACCAGCGTCCGCGCTCGCGGCCATGGCACGCGGTTGCGGGTCAGGGCGCGTTTGGCCTCGTCATCATTGGCGTCACGCCGCGGCAGGCGCCCATCCCATCGATCCACCTCCGTCGGATGGGGCCCAACCAGCTCCCGCCGCCCAAACAGCACGCAGGTGCTGGTGGTGCTGCTGCCGGACTGTGCACCGAAGATCGGCCAGACCCGCTCCAGCGACCATCCCCCGGTCAGTCGCACCGGCGTCTGGCCCAGCCGACCGGTGCGTAGCCCGGTGAACACCGGCGCGTTCAGCACGGCATAGGGCAGCACGAATGCCAGCCGTCCGCCGCGGGTGAGATACCGCTCCGCGCCACGGGCCCAGAACAGGGCGCACATATCCTGCTGCGTCGCCAGGTTGCCGCCGACCCACAGGTCATAGGCACGCAACGCCTCCCGCAGCCGATCCTTCATGCCGGCGCTGAGGTGGCGATAGACGATCCAGGGTGGATTGCCGACCAGGACGTCCGCTCGCTGCTCCGGCCGTGACAGCCACACCGGCCGGGCGAGATTGCGAAACACGAAAGTCCATACGCCGTTACGCCCGGCACGATAGAGCGTCTGTAAATGTGTGAATGTGGCGACCATAGCATCCGCATCACTGCTGGTAGCGCCTTCGATTCGCCGCAAGGCGCGACCGACTGCCTCCGGCGTGGAGTTGTCAGCCAGGCCCTGGTTCAGCGTGTCCAATCCGTGCTCGAACGCCGCCTGATTCTCGGCGAAGCCGGCGGGAATTTGCAGCGGGCGGTCTTCCCCCGGCACCGGGACCAGTACGTCGGCGCCGCCGACGTACTGGCGGAGGTTCCATTGCATCGCGTCGCCCAGAAATACCGGCACAGTCAGTTTCGACGGTCGCTCGGTTACCAGATCACCGAGCGCCAGCAGCCAGGTCACGCGGGCTAGTGTGACCGCGACTGGATGGACGTCCAGCCCGCGCACCTTCTCGGCGCAGGCTTCCAGGATGCGGGCGCCGGGCCAGCCCGCTGCACGCCCGGCGGCAATCAGCCGGCGCAGGGCGTGGAACAGGAACGTTCCGGAACCGCAGGCGGGGTCCAGCACGCGCTGCTCCAACGGCTGGTCGACGGCCGCCGCGACGATGCGCGCCGCCAGCCAATCGGGTGTGTAGTACTCGCCCAGGTCGTGGCGCTCATCCGGATCGACCAGGCTCTCGTAGAGGATCTTCAGCACGTCCACTTCGACATCGCGCAGGCGGAAGCGGGCGGTTTGCAGCGCGACGTGGCGCACCAGTTCGGCCCCGGCGGTGAGCTTCAGCGGCCAGTCGAAGAAATCGGCCTCCACCGCGCCCAGGAAGCCCTCGTCGGCCGCCGCGCGGCCGGACAGCAGCGCCGCGGGATCGCCCACCGGCAGGTCCAGCACGCGGGCGGCGATCGCCTTGACGACGATGGTCAGGTAGGTGTGCTGGAGGAACAGCCGGTCGTCACCGACTGCTTCGCCGTAGGCTTCGCGCAGCAGCCCGTCCCACAGGTCACGCTTCAGCCGCACTTCCGGATCGTCGCGCAGCAGTTCCCACAGCGCGTCGAGGCCCATGCGGGCCTGGCCGAAGGTCAGGCTGGTGCGGCCGAACGCCTGAGCGACCACGCGCGGTTCCGGCAGGATGTCCGGGCGGTCGGACAGCAGAGGCTCCAGCCACGCCATCAGTTCGTTTGGGCGTTCCGGATCGGTTGCGTAGCGGGCGAGTTCCTGAAGCCTGCCCTCGCGCAGCGCGTAGGCGATGAAAGTGGCGCCGTCGGTGGCTAACCCGGTGACCGGGCGCGGGCTGCGCGATCGCGAGGCGGCGTCAGCGAGATAGGCGGGCAGACGGGCTCGGACGTCGTCGAGTTCGCGCCGCAGGTCGCTCTTCAACTCGATAACGGTGGCGCCCCACATGGTGTCGATGCGCCCGCTGCCG